>CBDDKV010000002.1:0-5725000 GCA_965230395.1 Bacteroidales bacterium | reverse complement strand
CTACAACTAATACACGTTAAAACTTGTTATACCCTTAAAAAGTAAGTTATGCAGACTCAGATTAGGTATCTATTATTTATTCTATCTTTACTTGTCCTTCAGTGCAAAAATGCTAATAGTCCCAAAGTCTTAAAGGAGGAGCCAACCAGATTGGAGCAAATAGTTAAGGATGGTGTTCTTAAAGTAGTAACAGATTATAATTCTACAAGTTATTTTATATACAGGGGACAGCCCATGGGGTATCAATTTGAGCTTCTTCAGGAATTGTCGGATTATCTCGGGGTTAAGTTGGAGGTGTTAGCCAATAATAAGATGCAGGAAAAATTCGATATATTAAACAATGGAGAAGTTGACCTTATAGCCGTTAATCTTACAGTGACAAAGGATCGAAAGCAATTTCTTGATTTTGTTGTTCCGCATGCACAAACCCGTCAGGTGCTAGTCCAAAAAAAACCGGATAATTGGAAGAGGTTAAGTAAAAAAGACTATAGCGATAGCTTAATTAGGAATCAGTTAGAGTTAGGAGGTAAAACAATTTATGTGCAGGCCAGAAGTACATATGCAAAGCGCCTTTATAATCTTTCAGAAGAAATCGGAGACAGCATTAATGTTGTAGAAACTGATGAAGGGGTTGAGAAACTGATAGAAATGGTTGCCATTGGAGATATTGATTATACTGTTTGTGATGAGAATGTCGCTTTGGTAAATATGACGTATTATGAGGACATTGATATATCTTTGCCTGTTAGTTTTCCCCAGAATATTGCCTGGGCAGTAAAAAAAGGAGACCATGAGCTAAAGGAAGTAATAGATACATGGTTATTAGACTTTAAAAAGACAAGACGATATGCAACAATTTACAAAAAGTATTTTAAAAATAGTAGAATATCGTCAATTAAGGGAAGTGATTACTTTGTCGCTTCTTCGGGAGAAATCTCTCCTTACGATGAATATATAAAAGAGTTTAGTCGGTCAATTGAATGGGATTGGCGGCTAATAGCATCTATGGTATATCAGGAATCGCGTTTTAATCCGGAAGCAAAATCATGGGCTGGCGCAATGGGACTAATGCAGTTAATGCCAAATACCGCCAAACGATTTGGTGTAGGCTCGAACTCTTCTCCAAAACAACATATCAGAGCTGGTATAATGTTTATTCAGTGGTTGGATAATTTGTTTAAGGATATTGAGGATAACAAGGAAAGACAAAAGTTTGTTTTGGCAGCTTATAATGTGGGACCGGGACATGTAATGGATGCCCGTCGTTTGGCAGAAAAGCATAATTGCAATCCGCGTGTCTGGGATGATAATGTAGCGCTGTTTTTATTAAAAAAGTCTAACAGTAAATATTATTCAGATCCGGTTGTGAAATATGGATATTGTCGGGGTGTAGAGACCTTTAAATATGTAAGCGAAGTTTTCGAAAGGTTTGAACATTACAAGAATTTTGTAGACTAAAGAGGGGGTAAATAAAATTAATTACCGTTTAATATTTCTATAAACTCACTGAGCATCATTGATGTGGCTCCCCATACAAACTCATTTTGAATATCAAGATAAGGAATAGTATGTAACTGTTGGGCATGGCTTTTTTTTGTATAACTAACTTCGATTGTATTTAGCGTTTTCAAAGGATACTCAATTAAGTAATCAACTTCATGTGGGTCTATCTTGAATTTTTGCACTCTGTTAGAGTAGCCAACATATGGGGATACTAGGTAATTACTTACAGGAATGAAGAGCTTGGACAATTTTCCAAGTATTTTTATTTCTTTTGGGTTGATCCCAATTTCCTCTTTGCTTTCTCTGAGTGCGGTGGCTTCCAGGTTAGAGTCGAATATTTCTTTTTTTCCCCCGGGTAAACTTATTTGTGCACTATGTGGTCCATTATATTTAGGTCGTTTCATTAAAACAGAGAACAGCTCTCCATTTTTTTGTGGGTAAAGGAGAATTAGCACACCTGCTTCTGCATAATCTTGAGCCTGGTCAAATTCAAGCTTTGATTTAGGAGTAGTTTTATATTCGGGGGCCAGCTTATATTGAGCTTTAATTCCTGGCAGGGGAAGTTTTAGCCTGTTTTCGATTTTATGAATCAAATTATTCATTAACTGTACCTTAATGTTTTTACAGGTTGAATGCGACTCACAATTAAAACCGGAAGTATCATAAACAGGAAAATAGTAATTAGTGCGCCAAGATTAATCATGAAAATATGAAAAATGTTGAAATTTACAGGGGCATAATCAATAAAATAAGAACTTTGGTTCAATCTGATTAAGTGATATTTTTCTTGAAGAAACATTAGGGTCAGGGCAAAAATATTGCCCCATAATATTCCCTTTATAATAAGAAATAGCGATTGGTATAAAAAGATTTTTCTCATGGAGGCATTGTTGGTCCCAATAGCTTTTAATAAGCCTATTGACGGGGTTCTGTCCAGAATAAGAATAATCAAACCCGATATCATATTGATAGCTGCGACAAAAACCATAATAATTAAAATAACACGAACATTCATGTTTAATAATGCCAGCCAGTCGAAAATCTGTGGGTAAGATTCTGTTATATTTTTTACACGGAGTTGATTTCCGTCTTCTGTGTACCTGTATTCAACTTTTCCTCGTACTATTTCTGTCATATAGTCTAAAGCGCCATAATTGTTAATGAGAATTTCGAATCCTCCTATTTGATCGTCTTCCCAATCAGATAGTTTTTGAATATGCCTGATGTCAGCCAGAATAATTTGTTCGTCAAATTGTTCTAAACTTGTTTCATATATTCCACTCACCGTAAAAACTCGTTTGTTTATTGGACGATCGGGTGTTCTTTCATCAAGAAAGAAGGCTATAAATTTGCTGTTAACCTTAAGTCGAAGTGTTTTGGCTATCTTCTCTGAAACTAAAACTTCGTTTGTTTTTTCCTTATTGAAAACATTAATGATTTTCCCCTCTTTCAGGTTTTGACTAAAGAAATTAGTGTCAAAGTCGCTTCCAATACCTTTTATTATGACGCCCAGGTTTTCCTGTTTCGTTTTAATGAGTGCCGGTTTTGTGGCAAAGACCTGAATACTCTTTATACCAGGTAGTTTTTTCAGGGCAGGTAAAAACTCTTGTTCTTTACTTATTGCAGAGCTCTCCCAAGAATTATTTGCATCATAGTTCACAATTTGAATATGTCCGCCGAAGCCAATTACCCTGTTTCTTATTTCTTGCTTAAAACCGGTAACTACAGCTACAGAAATTATCATTACTGCCAGGCTTAACGCTATAGCCACTACAGATAGCCTTATAATAGGCATTGTATATTTTCTGTTTCCTCTTTGACTTTTTATAAATCTTTTGGCAATAAATAGTTCTGTATTCATCTTTGTTTTCATGAAAATTAACCAAAAGTACTAATTTTAGAACCAAAGTTTTATTTGATTCTTAAACAATCGGACTTATGAAATTAAAATATTTTCTGTCGATTTGCTTTATTCCCTTTTTATCATGTATTTCTGGTGAGGTAATTGATAATAAGGTACTGCCTGGTTCATACAGCTTTGAAAATTATATTCCTTTCCTAAAAGACAAAACTGTTGGAGTAGTGGCGAATTATGCTTCATTAGTAGATGATGTACATTTGGTTGATACGTTGATCAATGCAGATTTTAACATAGGTATTAAAACAATTTTTAGTCCAGAACATGGATTTTCCGGTAAATATGAGGCTGGTAACTTAATAGAAAAGGAGGGACAGGAATTAACCTCCATTGAAATTGTATCACTTTATGGGAAAAATAAAAAGCCACAGTCAAAAGACCTGGATGGGATTGATATAATGGTTTTTGATTTGCAGGATGTTGGAGTTCGGTTTTACACTTACATTTCAACCTTACATTATGTAATGCAGGCATGCGCAGAGAATAAAATCCCACTCATTGTTCTGGATCGCCCCAATCCTCATTGTTCTTATGTAGACGGGCCCTTATTAGCAGATGGTTTTGAGTCTTTTGTTGGAATGCATAAGGTTCCGGTTGTATATGGAATGACAATAGGGGAATATGCTTTAATGATCAACGGAGAAGGTTGGTTAGGAGAGGTTGGGCAGTGTGACCTGAAAGTTGTTCGGAACATTAATTTTGCAAGAGATTCGTATTATGAGTTTCCGGTAAAACCATCACCAAACCTTCCTAATATGTTTTCGGTTTATTTATATCCCTCTTTATGCCTTTTTGAGGGAACTGTGGTTTCAGTTGGAAGAGGAACTGACTTCCCTTTTCAGGTATATGGTCACCCCGATTTTCAGAATTGTGACTTTTCTTTCACTCCTGTAAGTATTCCCGGAGTCAGTATCAATCCAAAACATAAAGGGGAAAAATGTTGCGGTACGGATTTAAGACCTGTTTCTGTTGAGTCAGTAAGGCTGCAAAAGAATATCTGGTTAGAGTACCTATTGGATTCTTACAATGAATTAGGTCTTGGGGAGGGGTTCTTTACTAATTATTTTGATCTTCTGGCAGGAACCGATAAGTTGAGAAAAGACATTTTAGCCGGAAAAAATAATAGAGAAATAAGGGAGTCTTGGCAGGACGGATTAATACAGTTTAAAAAAATCAGAGAAAAATATCTTTTGTATAAAAAGAAAAGCACTTCCCGTTAAATGCAAGAAATGCTTTTCAAAATCTTTTATGTTTTTGTTAGTTATTCGTAGCCGCAGGATCAACTACCGTTCCTTTAATTCTGAGAACAATAGGCGTTTCAGTGGCATTCGAATAAACGGTTATCGACTTTTGAAAAGCTCCCATTCGTTTCGTATCATACTTAACCTTTATTCTTGATTCTCTTCCTGCTGGAATTGGTTCTTTTGGCCAGTTTGGAGTTGTGCACCCACAACTGGTTTTTACATTGCTAAGAATAAGTGGCTCAGTACCATTGTTTGAAAATACGAATTCGAAGGTTCCGTCTCCTCCTCTGTTAATTGTTCCAAAATCATGCGCTTTTACTTTAAATTGAATACCAGGTCCCTGAGCATCAATATCAACTGAGTTTTCGGTCTGGCTTGTTTGAGAGCAGCTAATAGAGAATGTTATAATAGCTAGCACTGCAATAGAAAATAGCTTTTTCATAATTACTTTATTTTATCAATTACAAATTGGTTTAATTAGTCTGGTTAAGTACGGATGATTTTTATTTTATCTCCGTATTTGTCTGATAGTAGATATTGACGAAGTAAAACAAATCAATTTTAATGCCAATACGTTGTCAGACCTAATTTATTGTTATTTTTACGCAATTTTCAAAAAAATGTGACTAATAAACAAATAATAATTCTTAATGAATTGTTAACGGTTGGCCAGGTGTTTGTAAATTATTGGGTTGCAGAGAGCTGATTGTTTTCATGGTTTAGGAATAATAAAAAGCAACTTCATGGAAATGGAAAGTAAATATAATCCGCAGAACGTAGAAGACAAATGGTATGAATCATGGGTTAAAAATGATTTTTTTAAATCAAAACCCGATAACAGAGAGCCATATACAATTGTAATTCCGCCTCCTAATGTGACAGGAGTATTGCATATGGGGCATATGCTAAATAATACCATACAAGATATATTGGTGCGCAGGGCCAGAATGCAGGGGAAAAATGCATGTTGGGTTCCTGGTACAGATCATGCATCTATAGCGACAGAAGCAAAAGTAGTTGCTAAATTAAAAGAGGAAGGAATAGATAAAGCATCTTTAACACGGGATGAGTTTCTTAAGCATGCCTGGGAGTGGAAAGAGAAGCATGGTGGCATTATACTGGAACAGCTTAAAAAGCTTGGGGCTAGTTGTGATTGGGAGCGCACATCATTTACAATGGATGAACAAAGAAGCAAAGCTGTAATAAAGTCATTTGTGGAGCTTTATGATAAAGGGTTGATTTATAGAGGGGTCCGTATGGTGAATTGGGATCCCGCAGCAAAAACAGCCGTTTCTGATGAAGAAGTAATCTATAAAGAAGAACAGTCTAAATTATATTATTTGCGATATAAAGTTGAAGGTTCTGATGGTGAGTGGGTCACAATTGCAACGACAAGACCGGAGACAATACTTGGAGATACAGCTGTTTGTATTAACCCGAAGGATGGGAGATTTACTCATTTAAAAGGGAAAAGAGTGATTGTACCTCTTGTTAATCGCTCTGTACCTGTAATTGAAGACGATTATGTTGACGTAGAGTTTGGTACCGGATGTTTGAAAATAACTCCCGCCCACGATATTAATGACTATGAGATTGGTTTGCGGCATAAGCTCGAATCAATTGATATATTTAATGATGATGGAACTCTTAATGAAAAGGCTAAATATTTAGTTGGGGAAGAACGTTTCGACGCAAGGGAAAAAATAATTCCGGAATTAGAAAAGCAGGGTAATTTGGTGAAGGTTGAGGATTATACCAACAAGGTTGGATTTTCTGAGCGTACTAATGTTGTTATTGAACCAAAGCTTTCGGCACAATGGTTTTTGAAAATGGAGGGGCTTTCAAAGCCAGCTTTGGAGAATGTACAAAATGATACGGTTAAATTTCATCCACCAAAATTTAAAAACCTCTACAGGCACTGGATGGAAAACATTAAGGACTGGTGTATTAGCCGGCAGTTGTGGTGGGGGCACAGAATCCCGGTTTATTATTTGCCCAATGGAGAACATGTGGTAGCTGAAAACATAGAAACTGCATTGGAGTTGGCTAAAGAGAAAACAGGAAACAGAGACTTAACAGTGTCGGAACTTAAACAAGACGAAGACGTCCTTGATACCTGGGCTTCTTCGTGGTTATGGCCATTTTCGGTGTTTAGTGAAGAAGAACAGGAGTATTATTATCCAACAAGCGATCTGGTTACAGCACCGGATATTATTTTCTTTTGGGTTGCCAGAATGATTATTGCCGGCTATGAGTTTAAAGGGGAAAAGCCATTTGAGAATGTTTATTTCACCGGTATGGTTAGAGATAAGTTGCGGAGGAAGATGTCTAAGTCACTAGGGAATTCTCCGGATCCTCTTGATTTAATTAAGAAATATGGAGCCGATGGGGTTCGTGTTGGAATGCTATTATGTTCTCCTGCCGGAAATGACATTCTTTTTGATGAAAGTTTAACTGAACAAGGACGTAACTTTTGTAATAAAATATGGAATGCATTCAGGTTGGTTAAAGGTTGGGAAGTTGAAAATTCAGTTGAGCAAAGTGCTGCTGCAAAAGCTGCAGTTGAGTGGTTTGACATGAAGCTGGGCCAGTCTTTGACTATTATTGAAGACCATTTTAGTAAATTTAGAATAAGCGACGCCTTGATGGAAGTATATACGCTTGTAAGGGATGAATTCTCAGGCTGGTATCTTGAGGCTGTAAAACCAGCTTATAAAAGTCCGCTGGATGCAACAACGTATGATGCAACTATTGAGTTTTTTGATAAGGTAGTAAGGCTTCTTCATCCTTTTGTACCTTTTATTTCTGAGGAAATTTATCAGTTAATCGAAAAAAGAGAACAAATGGATAGTGTTATGGTTGCAAAAATGCCTGTTGCCGCTAATGTTGATGAAAAATTATTACAGAATTTTGAGGAAGCGAAAGAGATTATTTCTGCAGTAAGAAATATTAGACAGGAGAAAAATATTGCTTTAAAAGATTTGGTTTCTCTTCAGATAAAAGCCGATGAAGAAAACTATCCTAAGACATTTGTGCCGGTAATTAATAAACTTGCCAATATTAGTAAAGAAGAATTTGTTGTTAATACGGATGATTCAGCTGCAACATTCAGGGTTAAAACTACTGAGTATGCTGTTCCCTTGGGAGACCTGATTGATCACGAGGCAGAAAAGTCCAAATTGGAAGAGGAACTTAAATATCAGGAAGGATTTTTAAAGTCGGTTGATAAAAAACTTGGAAATGAAAGGTTTGTGAATAATGCACCGGAATCCGTAGTTGAAAAAGAAAAGCAAAAACAAGCCGATGCACTAGTTAAAATAAAAGCAATAAAAGAACAACTAAAGAAATTAAGTTAACCAGAAGAGAAGTCATCGAGAATTTTTCAACAGTCTGCTTTGGAAGATTTTCGATGGCTCATTACATACTTATTCAAGGCATTTTGGCATGAATAGAGACTGGTTAGGGGGCCAACCTCTGGATTTTCCAGCCTTTTTTATCGAAAAGGCTATATTCAAAACGATCATGCAGCCTGTCTTCCCTCCCCTGCCAAAATTCGATTATATTCGGTATTATCCGATAGCCACCCCAGTATTCAGGACGTACGATCTTTTTTTTCGAATATTCTTTTTGAAACTCATTTTTAAGTTCTTCTAGGTAATCTCTTGAGGGGATCGGGTCGCTTTGCGGAGAAGCCCACGCCCCAATTTTACTGCCATAGGGCCTGCTGTCAAAATATAAATCAGATTCTTTATCGGAAAGTTTTTCAATGGTTCCTTCTACTCTTATTTGTTGCTGAAGGATAGGCCAATAAAACACAAATGAGCCATGAGGGTTTAAGTGGATATGTTTGCTTTTTTTGCTGTTGTAGTTTGTGTAAAATACAAAGCCCCTTTGATCATATTTTTTTAATAAAACATATCTTACAGACGGTTTGCCATCATAAGATGCAGTAGCCAGTGCCATCGCATTGGGCTCGAATTTTTCAATTTCCAGGGCTTGTTTAAACCATTTGTCAAACTCAATGAACGGATCCTCGTTTAGTTTTTCGATTTCAAGGCCTGTAGAGTCATAGTTTCTTCTGTTTTCGGAAAAATCACCCATTTTATTCTCTCTTTGTAAAGAGAACATTTAAACAGTTTTATTTGTTCGGGTGGGGCAAAAGTGGATATGGGAAAGTTCTGTCAGATTGGTAGAGAGGATGTGCCTTTTAGTTGAGCATTGTTTATGGAGGCATTGAGTTCAAAGCCAATCAGAAGGGTAAGGGCGTTAAAGTTCATCCATAACATAAGGGCTATAATGGCACCAATCGAACCAAAAAACTTATTGAGTTGAGCAAAATGATCCATAAAATAGGTAAAGCCTAATGATGCTGCGATGGTAAGAATAGTAGCCAATGTTGAACCGGCTGAAAAAAATTTCCATTTAGTTCTCCGACTGGGACCGAAATAGTATAGTGTTGAAATACAAAGAAAGGTGATTGTTAATATCAGGAACCATTTTCCCGCTAATAAAAGAACGGGGTCAAAGCCTCTCATGGAGTCTTTGGGGATTGAATTGACTAGTCCTTTACCAGTTACAAATATTGAACAGGCAATTGTAACCAGTCCGTAAAATACAAAAACCAATCCAACAGAAACAATTCTTTGACGGTACCAGGAACGGGTTTCCAGAGAATGGTATGTTGCATTGAAGGATTCAATTATTCCGTGTATACCCTTTTGGGCAAAGAAGAGACTTGTAAGTAACCCAAAAATTGGAAGTCCGCCTCTTCTATGGAAGATTTCGTCCAGCAGGGGTTCTATGGCAATGTAAGAATTTGCAGGGATCATGTCAAAAAGAAAGGTTTCGAGGGTTCCCTGAAAATTATTGATTGGAAGATAAGGGAGTATGGTGAGAAAGAAAACTAAAGCAGGTCCCAGTGCCAGCAAAAAATTGAATGCAATTGCAGTAGCCCTGATGTTAAGTGCACCTTTCCTTAAACCTTTGATAAAAAACCAAAAAACATCATAGATTGGGACTTTTTCAAATCCGGGAAAAGATATCTGTTTTAATTTATCTGATAACCTCTGAATTTCTTTGTTGAAATATCTGTATTGTTGTTGTTCGTTATTTTCTCCTGTCATTCTAATAATCTATGGCTTTAAGGCTCAAATCCAAACTTTTAATTTGATGCGTTAATGCTCCAACGGAAACAAAATCAACACCACATTCTGCATACTCTCTTATGGTTTCTAAGGTAATGCCCCCTGATGATTCTGTTTCAAACCTGCCATTTATTATGTTAACAGCTTCTTTTGTTTGTTCAACCGAAAAGTTATCTAACATTATTCTTTGAATTCCGCCAATTTCAAGTACTTCTCTGATATCTTGCAGACTTCTGGCTTCTACTTCAATCTTTAGGTCTTTATGGCTTTTTTTTATATATTCTTTGGCTCCGAGGATTGCTTTTTCAATTCCTCCGGCAAAGTCAATGTGATTATCTTTAATTAAAATTAAATCGTATAAACCATACCTATGGTTAACTCCCCCTCCAGCCTTAACAGCCATTTTTTCGAGGTAGCGCATTCCTGGTGTTGTTTTACGAGTATCAAGTACTTTAGTTTTTAACCCTTCAAGCTTTTGAACAAATTCGTTTGTTTGCGATGCCACACCACTTAATCTTTGCATGAGGTTTAAAACAACCCTTTCTGCCTGCAATAAAGCATGTACTTTTCCTTCTACAGTGAATGCAATGTCACCTGGCTGTATTTTAGAACTATCCGGCAAAATTAAATTAAAATTGCTCAGAGGATCTAATTTCAGGAATATCATTTTGGCTATTTCATTCCCAAAAAGAATACCCTTTTGTTTTACAAGAAGTTGAGCTTTCCCACTAGTGTTTGAGGGAATTGTAGATAAAGAAGTATGATCTCCGTCCCCAATATCTTCCTTAAGTGCCAGTTCAATAAGTTCTTCAGTTGAAGTATTAAACGTCATCTCTTTCTATCCTTAGCTGATGAATTAAAGGCTTGCTGTCGCTGGCCTTTAGTAATATTGTTACTCTGTATTTACCCCGAGATGTTTTTAAGCTGCCAATGGCATATCTCGATTCTCCTTTTCCGCCTTCATGCAAAATGCTAAAACTCTGGGGGATGTTTTTTTTGAAAAAGTCCTTCAAAATAATTTGCGCCTGTGTTTTACTGTAGATATCCTCTTTACTATTAATCGTTAATTCAACAGTATTAGAGAAGTATTTTGAAATAAGTTCAGCTTTACCCGAACTCATTCCTGTAATAACCTCACTGGGTAGGTTTAAGTTGTTGGCTAGTATGTTAATCGTTAATATCAGCCCAATCAGTAAGGAATATTTTTTTTTCGTGTCCATATGATTGTATTTTTGTCTGGTGCGTTCAAAAAACGAGCCAAATTGACAAGTAAAAATAGAGATAATTCAGAAAGTCAGGAAACAGAATAGTTTTTTTTATTAAGAATAAGGTTAAAATGATTAATGTTGCTGTTAATTAAATTATTATCTGTGTCGGGGAATAATTTTTGTGCAAGATTCCTTTAAAGAAGAATTCTTTTATATAAAAATTAGATGAAGATAACACTATTAAATGTTGGAAAGACCGAAAGCAAGTGTTTAAATGAACTGATTGATGATTATATTGTAAGAATAAACCGTTTTGTTGGTTTTAAGTTTGAATTTATTCAAGCTCCTAAAAACATTGGTAAATTAAAGCCGGAACAAGTAAAAAAGCTTGAGGGGGAACTTATATTAAAAAAAAGCATGCCAGCCGATTATATTATTTTGTTGGATGAAGGTGGTAAGCAGTTCAATTCAGTCGGGTTTTCAGAGTTTATGCAGAAGAAAATGAACAGGGGAATAGGACATTTGCTATTTGTAACAGGTGGAGCCTATGGTTTTTCAAAAGAAGTATATGACAGATGTAATGAAAAACTTTCTTTATCTTCGATGACAACAACCCATCAGTTAATCCGGTTGCTATTTACAGAGCAACTGTATCGGGCTTTTACAATAATACACGGACACCCTTACCATAACGTGTAATGTTTAATATGATGAAAATAAACCGGAACCTTTTTATATCGTTAACACTGCTGTTATTAGCTGTATTATCCGCAAATGCTCCAGGCATATTAAAAAGTACTTCACTTCAGGGGAGAAAGGTACAATATATGTTCGACAGGAAAATCGGGAAAACACACGAATATTTGAAAAACCTTCCTTTGACAAACTTTCAGCAAGCAATTGTCTCAATTAAAGATATTGGGAGCCGGGGAATATCATTGTTGTTGTATGAAAATGATAAACTTAAATTTTGGTCGGATAAGGATGTGGCTTACAGTCGGGTAGATTTTGATACGGTTCAGAGTGAAACAGTAATCAGACTGGAAAATAGCTATTACTATGTAATTTTGGAGCATGCAGGAGAGTTTCAGTTAGCCGGGTTGATAAAGCTTTCCAATAACTATCCTTACGAAAACAGATTTCTGAACAATGGGATTAATTCAGATTTTAGCAGGTTCCCTGCAACTATTAGACTAAGTAGCGATGAAGTATGGGGATATCCAATTTATAATGACAAGGAAAAACATGTTTTTTCGGTAGAGTTTGATACAACAGACGAAACTACCAATACTTTTTTTGGTCTTATTGCCACTATTTTTCTCTTATTAGGAATTATAGTTTTCTTTATTTTTATTCGGCTTTATTTAAACAGAGGTATAAAAAAAAGAGGTCCTTATCTTGCAGGAATAGTTGGTGCCCTGCTTTTGGTAAGGTGGCTGTTAACGGTAACAGGAATTCTTAATGATAAATATTTCTTTTTTGATCCATTTATTTATGCAACGGGATTTGCCCCTACATTTGGAGACTTGATTCTAAACACTTTTTTATTTCTTTTTTTAGCATACCTGCTGTTTAAATTTGTAAGGATTCCCAAACAGGCTTTTAGTAATATCAGTAATCAAAATGCATGGATTGGTATTCTCAATATAGTACTTTTGCTTGTACTGTTGTATGTTCAAAAAACTTCTATCAGTATAATAACCGATTCCAGTATTTCTGTTGTTGTTGATAACATAAGCCAGATTTCTTCAGCAACAATATTGGTTTACATAGTTTTTGCAACAAACTACTTTGCATACTTTCTTCTTATTTTATGGGTTTTTAGGAATTTTGAAAATATATCTCTGTATAGGTTTTTTATTCATTTTGGAACTTTGCTTCTGGTTTACTATGTTTCTAGCTTTCCTTTAAAGATAACAGCCGACTTATATACGCTATCGTTTGTTTTTATATTGTATGTTATTGTTGGATTAGCAAAAGAGAAGTTTCAGGGGAAAGCAATATTTTCTTTATTGGTTTTGATATTGTCGGTTTTTTCTATTTATGTCTTATTGTTTACTTTTCATTATTCGACAAAAAAAGAAGAAGCTTTAAAACGTTCATTTGCAGGTGACTTGGCAAATGAACATGATCAGGTTGCGGAGTATTTATTTGAAAGTTTGTCAGAAAAATTACCAAAGGATACTACGGTTTCAACTTATTTGTTGTCCGATGAATTTGACGGGAAAGATGTACATCGTTATTTAACAGAAAACTATTTCGATGGATATTTAAAGAAATATAATTTGATAATAACAATTTGTGGTCCAAGAGATAGCGTTTTGTTTAAAGTGCCCGAAGATCAGTGGTTTCATTGTTATGAATATTTTCAGGATTACATCGATAATTATGGAATAAAAGTTCCGGGGGCATCATTCTATTATCTGGAGAACTATACAGGGCTTATTAGTTATATTGGGTGGGTCAGGTTCGCAGATCCGGTTACAAGAGAAGTGTCCTTGTTTCTTGAGCTTGATTCAAAGCTAAGTTTAACTTCTCAGCCTTTGGGATATCCCGAGTTACTGCTGGATAAAAGAGTGAGGGAAAAAGAGTATTTCGATCCGTTTTCATATGCGAAATACCATAAAGGAAACCTTATTTCTCAAAACGGGGACTATAGTTATAGTCTAAGTTCGTTTGTTTTTCGTAAGAATGGCATGGAGAAATATTATACGATTAAGTATAATGGCTACACTCATCTAGTTTATAAAGCGGATAACGGCAATTTGATAGTGATTAGTGAAGTAGCCAGGCGTCCGATTGATATTATTGTAACTTTTTCTTATGTATTTGTTTTTTACTATCTCTTAGCATTGGTTTTTATACTTTTTATGGTTTCCCGCTACAGGCATTTAAGCCTTAAAGGTAGTTTGAGGAACCGAATTCAATTTTCTATCATATTAATCCTTATAACATCGTTACTTCTTATTGCAGGAAGTACTACATGGTTTAATATCAGGAAGTATAATCAAACTCAATTCCGGATTATTAAAGAAAAAATTCAGTCTGTTTATGTGGAACTAGAACATAAGTTAGCTTTTGAAAATGAGTTGACACCTGGTTGGCATTCAGAAAAGTACGATAACCTGGATCTATTGTTAATCAAATTTTCAGATGTTTTTTATAGCGATATAAATTTATATAGTCCGGAAGGGAATTTGTTAGCGACTTCCAGGCCTGAAATATTTCAAATCGGACTACAGAACCGAAAAATGGAACCACTGGCGTATTATAAAATGCATACCGAAAAATTAGCTAAGTATGTCCACAAAGAAAAGATTAATAAATTATCATACCTTTCAGCTTATGTCCCATTTGTAAATCGAGATGGAAAATTACTTGCTTATTTGAACTTACCATATTTCACCAAGCAGAAAGAATTACAGGAAGATATTACAACACTAACTGTTGCTATAATAAATATTTACGTATTACTGATATTATTGACAATTTTAATGACCGTGTTTATATCCAACCAGATTACAAAACCATTGGAGATGTTACAGGCAAAATTCAGAAACCTGACTTTAAGGGGGAAGCACGAACAGATAAATTATACCAGGGATGATGAAATAGGAAAGCTCGTTGAGGAATATAACAAAATGGCAATGGAACTGGAAAAAAATATCGAATTGCTGGCAAAGTCTGAGAGAGAGTCAGCTTGGCGAGAGATGGCCAAGCAGGTGGCACATGAAATAAAAAATCCGTTAACCCCGATGCGTTTGAGTGTGCAGCAACTTCAAAGGGCCTGGAACGATAAAAAGGAAAACTTTGAATCGTATCTTTTACGTGTAACACAAACGCTTATTGAGCAGATAGATAATTTATCCAAAATAGCCAGCGAGTTTTCAAACTTTGCTAAAATGCCGCTGGCTCAGATTGAAAGAGTGGATGTTTATTCAATACTCGAAAAAACGGTTAAACTTTTTAGAGGAAATGAAAAAGTGCACCTGGAGTTACATGCGGAGAAAAAGGAGTTATACGTAAAAGCGGATCCGGAGCAACTTAACCGCGTTTTTATCAATATAATAAAAAATGGAATCCAGGCGATACCTGAAAGTAAAAAGGGGCAGATAAAAGTGTCATTAAAAATGGAAGATGGTAATGCCCTTGTTGAAATCGAAGATAATGGAAAAGGGATTCCGGAAGAAATAAAAGGCAAATTATTTCAGCCAAACTTTACAACGAAGACAAGCGGTATGGGGCTGGGGCTGGCAATTGTTCAGAATATACTAGAGCAAATGGGGGGTAACATAAGCTTTAAAACTAAACTGGGAGAGGGGACATTATTTATCATAAGAATTCCCTTGACAGGCAGTTAATCAAAACACATGAAAATATTGCAGACAGAAGATAAGGGCGGGCTTATCAAATAAGAAGAATAACCATTTTAACTAAAAAGTTTTTTAGTTTTTAAAAAAAGCAGAGTTATTTCACTGATTTTTATAAGATAAGCTATTAATTTTCTATATTTGACGGTGTTATTCGTAAACGATTTCAATTTTGAACCACAAAGTACTGATATTAATCCTATTATTTCCTACATTTCTTTATTCTCAGGATGTCTTGAATGAGTATTATGCCGTGTCGTCATTGGTAAATTATACGGACAGCCTGAAGTGTGATGCAGGAGAGGACTTAAGCTCTTTAAACCCGGGAGACAAGGTTGTCATTATCCAAATGAAGGGGAGTAGGTTCGATACAAGTGATGTTGCCTGGATTACAGAAGAAGGTCATGATACAACTTATAGAGCTACCGGGCGGTTTGAGTTTATGGCGGTGAAGTCTGTGGATAATTTGACAAAAAAAATTGTTTTTACGGCCAACTTTAAAAGAAAATATGATGACAAAGAAGTAGTTCAGGTTGTGAAAATTTATGAAACTGAAACACTTGTTGTAAATAATCCGGTTACAGCCCTGTCCTGGGATGGAAAAAAAGGTGGGGTAGTCGCTATTGTAGCCACTAGTAAGCTGGAATTAAATGCAGATATTGATGCCTCAGGTAAAGGGTTTAGAGGAGCTTCTCCTATTGAAACTACTGCCGGGTGCAGGCCTAAATATGCGCAGGATACATTTTATTTTAAAACAGGGAGCCTTAATAAAGGGGGACTGAAAGGAGAGGGTATTTTAACCCATAATTTCCCGTATAATGTCGGTCCTGGTCATGCCTTTAATGGAGGTGGCGGTGGAATAGGGTATTTTGGCGGTGGCGGTGGCGGTAGCAGTCATGCTAGCGGTGGGCGCGGCGGGGCTCAGGATACTTTGTGTATTTCTAAACCAACTCTTAAAGGACTTGGTGGTTCAGCATTAAAAGATGATTTTTTTTACAGGGACTATGATACAGTGTTGATTGGATATCATGAATTATGGGCAATTACCATGGGGGGTGGTGGAGGTTCTTCAACTCAGAATGGTTCATATACAGCAACAGCAGGAGGGAATGGCGGTGGAATTATTATCATACTAACAGATACACTTACCGGAAACTCAAAGTCAATTTCTTCAAACGGGATGGATGTGTTGAATACTGCCACTGCGGGAGCGGGCGGTGGCGGAGCCGGTGGAACCGTTGTCCTTGATGCAGCAGTGGTTACCTCTGATGTAAATATAAGCCTAAGGGGCGGAAAGGGAGGAGATACGGGGGGAGATTGTACGACACAAAGTGGCGGATCCGGAGGCGGTGGAGCTGGCGGAGTTTTTATACATTCTGGTTTAACGAGCTTTTTAAATGTCAATGTTGATGTTTCCAAGGGTAATCGAGGTCTAAGTGCATGTGAGAATAGAGGAGTGGGCGGAAGTTCAGGAACTACTATTGTTAATTTTGAACCCGTTCTTAATGGTTTTTCTTTTAACGCAATTTCCGGTGATGACACAATTTGTGGCAATGCTCCGCAAAAGATTTATGGTACTATACCCAAAGGGAAAGGTCCCTTTACGTTTAAATGGTTGTCCAGGTCGACTACGGGGGGTAACTGGACAGATTTAAATGTAAATACGAAAGATTATCAGCCGGACGCTTTTTCAGGAACAAAATATTTTACCCGTGTCGTAACAAACGGCGATTCGCAAGATGACACTGCATTTTCAGTAAAGATATTTGCCTGGGATCCTATTGAACAAAATGACTTATTACTGACGGATACTTTTTGTTTTGGAAATTCACCCGGCACTTTAAAGTCGAAAAACATTGTAGGAGGGAACGGAACTTTTTCATATTCCTGGCAAACCAGGACAGAATCCGAACCTTGGGCAGATAGGACAGATTGGAAAGACGTGGCTAATCCAACAGAAGGAGGTTTGGAAGAAACAACTTATTATAGAAGAATGGTGGTTTCGGCTAAAATTTGTTTTGACACAAGTGCGATGGATTCAATAACTATTCATGAGCCGATACAGAATAATGCATTTATTACCCCGGATACAACCATTTGCGAAAACCTTAATGGAGGGGAAATAAAGGCAAGAGCACCAATGGGAGGACTGCCTGGAGATTACCGGTATGCCTGGGTTCAGAGGAAAGACGGGGGGCAATATTCTCTCATAATAGGGGAAAACAAATCATTTTTACAGGTAAGCAAATTGTCCGAAACGACATATTACAGGCGAATTGTAGTTTCCGGGAGTGATAGTGCCTGCGTGGATACAGCAATGCCCCGGAAAATAGAAGTTTTGAGTGGCATTGGAGGAAATGTAATAACTACCGATTCTGTTCGATATTGCTATGGAGATGATCCTGAGGCGATTGAAGGGGGAGTGTTAACCGGAGGAGAAGAAGGTGTTTATGATATTATCTGGCAGCAAGATGGGGCTTCTGGTTGGAATACTATTCCGGGAAAAGTATCGAATGATTTTGAACCACCGAAACTTAGTGATTCAGTTCGGTACAGAAGAATAGTTGTTTCTGGAAATTATGATGCCTGTATTGATACGAGTAACATTATCTCAATAGCAGTTATACCTGAGATAATAAATAATTTACAGTCAGCAGATGAAAATATTTGTCAGAACTCCCAACCATTACCATTTAATGAGGTAAGTGCAACCGGAGGGACCGGAACATATAGCTACTTGTGGCTGGAAATGCCGGAAGATGGGATTTGGCAGGAGGCTTCAACTAAAGCTGGAAATAATAAGGATATATCTTACATTCCTGGTGAGCTGACGGGAACAACATATTATAAGAGGCAAGTAAGGTCTCAGATTTGTGCCGATACAAGCTCTGAAATAAAAATTACGGTTTATCCAAAAATTACAAATAACAATATAGAAGGGCCTTCGGAACAATATGCCTGCTTCAATATTTCAAAAACAGTTCTGGGGGCAGTTCCTCAGGGAGGGAACGGGGCATATGATTATTATTGGCAAAGTTCATCGGACAATATTAACTGGCAGGATGCCCCGGATAGCGATACTTCAAGTTTCAGGGAAGCAAATTATATCTCCCCTAAGTTAAAAGATTCGGTATATTTCAGGCGAATAGTGCATTCTGGTGAAACCGCACAGTGTAAAGATACAACTGTTCCGGTTTACATATTTATTCGGGAATTGCCCAGAGGAGACATTATAGAAAATGATACCGCTACACTTTGTGATGGAGGTGAAATTGCTATTGGCTACAATATTTCAGGAGAGCATCCATTTATTCTTGAGGTAGGAGATTCCAGTGCAGGCATTTTTCTGAAAGAAACGGAAATTGAAGAAGAAGGAGCCGGGCAAATTACATTTAAACTGGATTCAATGGGCTTGGATAAAAACAGTCCGAATAAAGCGGTGAACCTTAAAGCGTTGAGAATTATTGATAAATATAAATGCAGGGCAAATCTTTCAGGCTCAACAGGATTGATCAAAACTGTAGTATATGCAAATCCGAATGCCAATGCAGGGGATGATTTTGAAATTTGTGGACTTGAAACAAGGCTGAATGCCCTACCATCCGTTGGGGAAGGGATTTGGAATGCGGATAATATTCAGTTTGATGACGTATCTGATCCGAATACTTCTATCGCTGTTGAAGAGGAACTTTCAGGATCAGTCGGGTACGTAGCGAAAAGTTTCTCATGGACAGAAACAAACGGGGAAAAATGTATCGATCGGGATACCCTTAATATAACATTTTATAGACAACCAACACCTGATTATGTTGATGCGGGGGAAGATATTGAAAAGGATTATGAGTTTGAAGCACCCCTTGAAGCCAGGGCAGATTTTGGAAATGGTTTATGGACATCATCGGAATTTAACGAGGGAGAAGCGACTTTCTATTATGATACCATGCCAGATGCAAGGGTGGAAGTAGACGGGGTAGGAGACTACTGGCTTATCTGGACGGTTAAGAATGAGGCGTGTAAGGACTTGAGCGATAGTCTTCTTTTTACCGTAAGAGAACTGAAAGTGTATGGCGGTTTTTCACCCAATGGGGATGGAATAAATGATAATTATTCCATTGATTTGTCGGAAGAAAGTGAGGTCGTATTCACCATTATGGATAGAAATGGAAAGCAGGTAAAGAAGGTAGAAGACAGAAAAAGGGTAGAGTGGGATGGCACAAATGAGAATGGAGAACAAATGCCTGCAGATACTTATTTTTTTATTCTTGAGGAGAAAGGTCGAAAAGCAAGAACAGGTTACATTGAACTTAGACGCTAAATGAAATACCAACTTTTTATTATATCATTAGTTGTAGCTATTGCACTTAAGGCACAGTCAGTTAATCAGCCTTCTCAGTTTTATAGGAACATGATTTATATAAACCCATCTTACGTAGGTGTAAAGGGAACTGCAGTTGCCAGCCTAATGCATCGAACAAACTGGGTAGGGTTTAATGGAGCTGTAAGTTATCAAAATTTTGAGGTTCATAGTCCGTTAAAAAAGAAATCTGTGGCCATTGGCGTGCAGGCAAGGCATGAAAAGGTAGGAGCAACAAATAGTACGGAACTCTTCTTTAATTACGGACATAGAATCAGAATGGGGGATGCTAATATGGCTCTGGGGGTTAAAGGGGGAATGCAAAGCAAAAGTGTGGAAGAGATATCGTTACGGGCGGATGCAGATCCGGCATTTGAAGAGAATAAGAGTGAGTTAAGGCCTAACTTTGGTTTTGGGGCTTCATACTATTCAAGGAACTATTTTGTCGGTGTGGCAATACCGGAACTTTTGAGTTATTTGTCCGGTAGTGATGGCAATTCCGATATGGAATTTGATATGCAGGAGTTCAGTTATATTCTGTCAGCCGGAGGAAAAGTTGCATTAAACGAAGGATTTGTATTCGAGCCAGCGGGAATGCTTGTTTATTCACCTTTACTAAAGCCGTCTTACACTTTTGTGTTAAATTCGACCTATAAAAATATGTTTACCGGAGGTGTTGGCTACAGGGCTAATGAGGCAATTCTATTTAATGCTGGTTATCAGCTTAATAGTCAGATGTCAATAATGTACTCTTACGATTATAATATTGGGTTAATTGGAGCATATTCAAAAGGTTCGCACGAAGTAGGTCTTTTATTGTATCTGGGGTATGAAGTAAAAGCTGGAAACCCACGTGATTTTTAACAACTTGTCAATGAAGAGATTGTGTTTTGTTATATTTGTTTTCTTTTCACTCGTTCTGTCGGCACAGAATAATTATAAAGTTGTCAGATTAGATTTTAATAGTCCATTATATAATGAAATGTCGCCGGCAATTTACAAAGGTGGTATTGTATTTAGCTCAAACAAGCCGACTGATATGATTTCAGTCAGAACAGAAGATAACACGGTCCCATATAATTTATATTATTCCAGGAGAAAAGGAAAAAAATGGACTTCTCCTATACCATTCGCAAAAAATATTAAAAGTTATTTAAATGAGTCGTCTGTAAGTTTTTCAAACGACTACAAAGTGCTGTATTTAACACAGTCGAGGCACGCGAATTTAAGATTGTCCCAACTCCAGAAAAGAGATTCTATAAAAAACGGGATATTTCAGGCAACAGAAACAGGTGATAACTGGACGATAACAAGGCAGTTTGCATATAATAAGGAAAGAAACAATATTGCTTTTCCTAGTTTGAGTGAAGATGGAAATAAATTGTTTTTTTGTTCAGATATGCCTGGAGGTTTGGGGGGATATGATATTTATGTCTCAGAATGGGTGAATGGGAGGTGGAGAAAACCCAAAAACCTGGGCGAAGCAATAAATACTTCCGAAAATGAAGTTTTTCCTTTTTATCATCGAAATGGGAGGTTATACTTTTCGTCCAGAGGGCATCATGAGCAGTCTGACCTTGAAATATTTTATACAGAAGTTATTGATGGTGAGTGGATAAAACCAGTAAGACTACCTCGTCCTTTTAACACATCCAGAAAAGACGATTTTGGATATGTGCTTTCTCCGGAAACGGATACCGGGTACTTTGTTTCAAACCGGGGGGGGACAGACGATATTTATATGTTTACATCTTCGTTTCCAGCATTTAAAGAATGTCCTGCACAAACGGAAGAAAGTTTTTGTTATGAGTTTTATGAAACAGGAAGTATGGATTTGGATACAACTAGTTTGAAATATGAGTGGGATTTTGGTGATGGCCATAAGGACAGAAATATAACAGCAGAGCATTGTTTTAGTGAAGAAGGGACATATTTTGTATCTTTAAATGTAATTGATACCCTTACCGGGGATATTTATTTTAGTGAAGCCTCTTATGAATTAAAGGTAGAGTCGCTTGAACAACCTTTTGTAAGTAGCCCTGATACGGCTTTTGTAGATCAAACAATAAAGTTCAGTAGTGAGAAGTCGAATATCAGAAGTTTTAATCCGAAAGAATATTTTTGGGATTTTGGCGATGGGAATATTGCAAATGGCCCGGAAGCAGAGCATACATATACAAAGGAGGGAACATTCTATATTCGATTGGGAATAACAGATGGTTCTGAAGAAGATGATTCAAAAAGGGGATGTTCTCAACGACAGATAATAATCGTCAAATCGCAGGAAAATTAAAGCATAACATTGTTTTTTGTTTTGCGTACAATTTTTAAATAATGCTTATTTTCTAAAACTTGATGAATTATTCTGATCTGGTTTGAAAATTTTTGTATAATTTAATTGGCAAATGAAGAAGTTAATAAAACTAATCATTATAAGCCTCATGGTTAAATTTTGCTATTCTCAGCCGGTTCCTGCCGGAGATGAGAATATACCTTATCTTATGACTTTTGGTAAAAATGCAAAACCGTCGTGGGGTGATGATGATTTTTCGCAGGTTTTCTTTTTCCTGATTCCTGAATCCTTTAAAGAACCTGTTTTTATCCGGGTGTTTGATGCGGATTCCGGAGGAGAAGTAGACGAGCAAAACGGTGATTGGGATACCAAAACAAGATATGAGATATTTGGAGGGAGAGACTGCTATTCAAATAAAGATGCTCAGGATACAGATCCAAAAGGAGACTATAAAAGTGGTAATCTTTTAGCTTCAAAGGTGTTTGGGGTGAATCCAAGATATGATAATAATTGGTATACTTTTGGTCCGTTTAACCCTACAGAGGGCGAATATGTATCGAAATTCGGAGGGTATGTCATTAAAATTGTTGCTGAAGGTATTGACGGGGATGATGGAAATTTGTACCGGTATTTCTTAAGTACAAGTCACAATAGTAATAAACCAGTTGAAGGAGGGAATGCTTTCGCTTTTGAATATTCGTTCAGGATGCATGATGACCCTGTTCAGGTTTCTCATATTTATCCTTACGTAGACGACAGAACAGTAACAGTGAAATTATCTAATTTTGACTGGGATGGGGATGGTTTTATACGCACTGTGTCTATAGCGAGAAGAGGACAGCTAAGTAAAGTCTCCAATGATGACGAATGGGTCGAGGATGAATTTAAGATATTTGATGAAGAAAAAAACACATCACTGGATATTCAGTTTATAAAGAGACGAACGCCCCCGGTAAGAAATAATAATGTTGTAATAAACGTGAGAAATCAATATAACGAACTTCTGCCTTTCTATGTAATACCGCTCGGAGGAGTTCCCAAATATAAGTACAACATTGCAGTAAAACGTAAATAAAGACAATGCTTTTATGTATTAAAATGTCATATGGCAAATTCAGATTAAGAACAAAATTACTCCTGTTTATTAGTATATTACAACTTAGCGTATTTGGGCAGTTTGAAAGGTTTAAGAGTTTTGATATAAGTGAAGGTATTTGTCATCCGTTTATTTATACGATAAATCAGGATAAGGATGGGTTTATCTGGTTTGGAACCGGGGAAGGATTGTGCCGGTTTGATGGTTTTAGTTTTGAGGCATTTACAACGCTGGATTCTCTTTCAAATGATGTAGTAAATACAAGTTTTAAAGATTCTACAGATGTGTTATGGTTTGGATTTAATAACGGGCTCCTTCTTTCATGGAATGGGAAAAAACCTACTGCATATTCGCTTCCAATAGAATCGGCATATAGCATTACATCAATATCCCAGGCACCCTGGGGGGATATCTTTGTAACTACCCAGCGAAACGGGGGGTACCTGATTAACCCGGAAGGAAAAATACGGCTTGCTTCAGACGTTTTTCTGAAAAAATATATATCATCTTCAGCTTTTGCATCTGGAAAGTTGGTGCTAGGAACAATGGATGGACTGGAAGTTATTTCTTTGGCACAAGATAAATTTAATACTGAAAACCTAAAGAAACCAAGCGAGTTAGAGTATGTCAATATTCAGGTTGTTAAAAAAACACCATGGAAGGATATTTTTCTGGTAGGGACAGAAGATGAAGGTTTGTTCTTATTAAAGTTAGAGGCAGATACATTAAATTTAATTAGGGTTGGGGAAAATACAGAACTGGCAAATCAAAATATTCAGGATGTATTGTTGACAGAGGATAATACCTTGTGGGTTTGTACTTATTACTCCGGAATACTCAAGTTATCAGAGTTTACCCCGGATGGTACTTTTGAAACCTTATCGGTATATAAGAAAGACTCTGGATTTTCAACTGATTTTACCAAAACTCTTTTTGAGGATAGAGAAGGTAATATTTGGGTCGGAACGTATAAGTTGGGAGTGGCTCTTTTAGCAGAAAAGGCATTTTCATTTTTGACTTTCCCGGGTAAGTTGATGGACAATAATGTGTTGGCTGTGACAAACAAAGATTCTATTCTATGGCTTGGTGGAGAAAAGGGAATTCTGCAGGTGAACCTTGCAGATCAGTCTGAAAATAAATTTTATGATAAGAGCTCTGGATTACCTGACGACAATATAACTTCCCTGTATTATCAGGATGGAATTACCTGGATTGGAACAAAGGCTAATGGAATTTATCAACTGGATACTAAAACAGGCCGTATTTCCCTTTTTTATAAAACTGGAAACTCACTTGGAAATACAATCAATTTTTTAAGGGCGGATAATAGCTCACTCTATGCCGCAACTAAAGACGGAATTTTTAATTTTGATTTAACATCAGATAAAAAGTATCAGTACAACACCGAAGAAGGGCTGCCACATAACGATATAGAACACCTTTTTTTAGATAGTGACAATAAACTTTTATTTGCAACAAGGAGTAACGGAATTTATGAAATTAACCATAGAGGTGAAGTTGAAGAATATTTCACAGTGGGGCAGTATGAATTAGAGTTTAATTCAATTACGCAGGATGTAAACCGGGATTTATGGGTAAGTACGTTTGGCCAGGGAATATTTCTTCTGTTGGCTGATACGGTAATAAATATTACGGTAAACGATAACCTTAAGTCTAACTACTGTTATAGTATCTCAACAGCCGATAGTAATTACGTTTGGGTTGGGCATAGATTAGGGCTTAGCCGAATAAACATTTACGACTACTCGATTAAAACCTTTGATATAGATATTGGAATAGAGGGTGATTGTAACCCCAATGCCGTATCGGTAAGCAACAATGGAAAATTGTACTTTGGAACAACAGATGGTCTAATACAATACGATGTAAGGAAAGGGGGAAAAAAGTCAGTGCCTCCCAAGACAAATATTCTCAGAGTTTTAATATCCGATGTAGAGTATGATATATCAAAACCTATTGTTTTGCCCTATTCTACTTATAAGTTAAAAGTTGAGTTTGTGGGGCTTAATTATAATGATCCAGATGCTGTACAGTATCAGTATAAATTGGAGGGGTATGATCCGGATTGGTCTGATATTTCTGATTTAAGAAGCGCTAGCTATTCAAGAATTGAAGACGGTGAATATAAATTCTATGTGCGCGCCTATGGAGCGGATATGAATTTTGAGAAGAAATTGACCGGGTTCACCCTGAAAATTAAGCCTCCAATCTGGAAAATGTGGTGGTTTATAGTATCAATGATTGTTCTGGCAATATTGCTCGTTGTTACAATTATCAAGTTGCGGGAACGGCGGCAAAAGGAAATTCAGGAATATTTGGAAAAAAGGTTGGACGAAAGGACGAGAGAGGTTGTTGAACAAAAAGAAGAAATAGAAATTAAAAACAGGGATATCACTGATAGTATAAATTATGCCCAACGTATCCAGACCAGCATTCTCCCCCCGATTAAGAAATTGCAACAAAGCTTTTCCGGTTCTTTCATTTTTTATCAACCTAGGGATATTGTTTCCGGGGACTTTTACTGGTTTGATAAGGTAGCCGAGGGGCGGTTTGTTATTGTATGTGCCGATTCTACAGGTCATGGGGTTCCGGGGGCTTTTATGTCTATGATAGGAACTACCCTGATAAAGGATATTTGTATTTCACAGAAAGCAAACTCTCCGGCAGATATTCTAAAATCACTTGACAGCCAGCTTACCAGTACTTTGCATCAGAATTCCGATGGGGTGAAATCAAATGATGGGATGGATATTATGGTCTGTGAAATCAATACCAATACAAACTTCCTTCGTTATGCTTCAGCAATGCGGCCAATGATAGTTTACAGAAATTCAGAACAAATTTATATAAAAGGAAGTCGTAATTCAATTGGGGGACAGTACGATGGTAAGGATGAAAAGGAGTTTGAAAATCATGAAGTCCAGCTTAATACCGGCGATTTGATTTACATGTTCTCAGATGGATATCCGGATCAATTTGGGGGGCCATTAGGGAAGAAATTTAAAATGGTCAGGTTGAAAAATCTTCTGAAAGATATTCACAAGAAACCCATGGAAGAACAATATGAGTACGTTAAAAGTACATTTAACCTTTGGAAAGAAGATTATGAGCAGGTTGACGATGTTTTGTTTATGGGGATAAAACTATGATTTTCTTTTTTCTGTTTCAGTATTGTTATAATCATTATTTATAGCTCCCTTTTTTTAGCATACTGATTTCCGCTGGGGTCAAATGCCGCCAGTGCCCTCTTTGTAAACCCTTTTTTGTGAGGCCTGCAAAGTAAACCCGATCCAGTCTTGCCACTTTATATCCTAAGTGGGCAAAAATTCTTCTCACAATTCTGTTTCTTCCGCTATGAATTTCAATGCCAACATGATTTTTTTCAGATTCATCGACATAGTTTAATGCATCGGCTTTTATAAAACCATCTTCAAGCTCAAATCCGTTAAGAATTTCATTAAAATGATTTTTTGAAAGTTCTTTGTCGAGAAACACATGGTAAATTTTCATTTTGTTGTAACTAGGATGGGTTAGTTTATCGGCTAACTCCCCGTCATTTGTCAGGAGAAGTATTCCTGTAGTGTTCCTGTCAAGGCGTCCGACAGGAAAAATCCTCTCCTCTCCGGAATTTTTGACAAGCTCCATTACGGTGCGCTTAGCATGGGGATCGGATAATGTTGTGACAAAGTCTTTAGGCTTGTTAAGAAGGACATAGACATTGTTTTCAGGTTTTAGCAACTTTCCGTTATAAGTTACTTGATCATCTGTGGAGACTTTTGCCCCCAGTTCGGTTATAACATTTCCATTCACAGATATTTTACCCATTTCAATAAGCTTATCAGCTTCTCTTCTTGAACAAACTCCGGCTGCGGCAATAAATTTATTCAGTCTTATTCCTGAACCAGAATTTTCTTTTTTATTGGCTTCCCCGCCTGAATGTGCTTCCGAATTTCTAAGTCTCCTGCTTTTCATGCTACTAATTTTGTCTCGATTTACTTTAAACAGATTAATTAAAAGGTGTATCCGTTTTTCTTCGTTGGATGTGTCTTTAATTAATAATTGTCCAAGATATAAAATGTGCTAAAATACTTATCTTTGAGCCGCAAATTTAAAAATCATTCAGAATAAAAGCATTAAATAGATGACACTAATAAAATCAATTTCTGGTATAAGGGGTACAATTGGAGGGGAGCCTGGAGAAAATCTGACCCCGGTTGATATCTTAAATTTTACATCGGCTTTTGCAACCTGGGTCAAAGCAGAGTCAGGGAAAGAAAAGGTTAAAATTATACTGGGCAGGGACTCAAGGGTTTCAGGTCCGATGGTTGCCCATCTTGTGTCAGGAACTTTGCTTAGTATGGGAGTGGATGTTGTGGATCTGGGAATGGCCTCTACACCGACAACTGAAATGGCAGTCGTTAATCTTAAAGCAGACGGGGGAATTATATTAACAGCAAGTCATAATCCGGCGCAATGGAATGCTTTGAAGTTACTTAATGGAAAAGGAGAGTTTATTTCAGCCGAAGCTGGTTTGAAATTGCTGGACTTAATAGAAGCCAGTGAATTTGACTTTGTTTCCTATGATAAATTGGGAAAGGCAAGTACATATCATAACTCTGGAGATAACCATATCCGTCAGATTCTGGACTTGGAGCTAGTGGATACAGATGCAATTACTAAAGCGGGGTTCAGGATAGCAATTGATTGTGTGAATTCGGTTGGAGGTGTAATTATTCCGAAACTGCTTAAAGAATTAGGAGTAAAAGAGGTATTGGAACTGAACTGTACTCCGGATGGGATATTTCCTCATAATCCGGAACCACTACCTGAAAATCTTACAGAAATTTCAGAGAAGATCCAAAATGAAGGAGTGGATGTGGGGTTTGTCGTAGATCCTGATGTAGACCGGCTTGCTATTATTAATGAAGACGGAACAATGTTTGGCGAAGAGTATACATTGGTTGCCATTGCCGATTATATTTTAGGGTTAAAGCCTGGAAATACTGTATCGAACTTGTCATCAACACAGGCACTAAGAGATGTAACACTGTCTTACGGAGGTGATTATTCATCGGCTGCAGTAGGGGAAGTTAATGTAGTTGAAAAGATGAAAGCAACCGGAGCTTTAATTGGAGGGGAAGGTAACGGAGGCGTGATTTATCCGGAACTTCATTACGGGCGTGATGCTTTGGTCGGGATCGCACTGTTTTTGACACACCTGGCGAAATCGGGAAAAAAATGTTCGGAATTACGGGCGTCGTATCCCGAATATGTTATCTCAAAAAATAAAATTGAACTTCAGGCCGGAACAGATGTGGATGCACTACTGAATAAAATAAAAGAGAAATATTCAAAAGAGAACATGAATTTAGAAGATGGGGTGAAAATTATTTTTGAAAGCGAATGGGTTCATTTACGAAAATCGAATACAGAGCCGATAATTCGAATATATTCGGAAAGTAAGACAAAAGAAAGTGCAGACGAGTTGGCTTTCAGAATAATAGATGAAATAAAATCAATGATTTAGGAGAGTCAACCCTATATACAATTTTTTCTTCTAAAAAAATCTTTTATATTTGCGCCACCACTAAAATAGGGTATATACACGAAAATAATTAAAACTGAATAAGAAATGCGAAACAAAGGAGCCATATGGACATTGGCTATTGCGCTGGCGGTTGTATGTATTTATCAGCTAAGTTTTACTTGGAAAGCTGTTTCTGTAAGGACTGAGGCACACGAATATGCATTAAATCCATCAACAGGGGAAACGGATGCTATAAAGAAACAATATTATCTTGA
Organism: Bacteroidales bacterium; assembly: GCA_965230395.1. GTDB lineage: Bacteria > Bacteroidota > Bacteroidia > Bacteroidales > UBA10428 > UBA10428. The sequence goes on along the minus strand of CBDDKV010000002.1, from coordinate 5,696,047 downwards.
TTCTGTTTCAAATGAGAAGATATATTTCTTCAATATGTTTACTTATCGGGATTGCATAGAACGTGAGTTGAACTTTGGTCTTGACTTAAAAGGGGGTATGAACATCATACTGGAGATTTCTGTAACAGATGTAATTCGTAACCTTTCAGCTAACCCGGCTGATACAACACTCAATAAAGCAATAGTACGAGCGAGGGAAATGCAAACTAAAAGTGCAGAAGATTTTATTGATTTATTTAAGAAAGCATATGAAGAAGTTGCTCCCGGTGCTAATATGGACGGATTATTCCGGACAAAAGAATTGGCTTCACGCATTCCGTTTGGTGCTTCAAACGAAGAGGTTATTAAAGTATTAAAGGGTGAAACCGAAGGATCGATAGATAACGCATTTAACATTATACGGACCCGTATTGACCAGTTTGGAGTAGCACAACCAAATATTCAGAAACTTGAAACAGCAGGAAGAATACTTGTTGACCTCCCTGGTGTTAAAGATAGGGAGCGTGTAAGAAAGCTATTACAAAACACTGCTAATCTTGAGTTTTGGGAAACATATGAGAATGCGGAGTTGCAACAGGCTATTTTGGATGCGAATCAGGCAGTAAAAGATTACCTGGATGCCCAGAAGGTTTTAGAGACTGGTGTGGAAGAAGAAAAAACAATGGAAGAACCTGCTGTTTCAGAAATGGAGGGTGAAGGTGCTGAAAGTATAAAGGATGATTCAGTTGAATCTGACACCAGCCTGATGTCTTTGGTACAGGAAACCAGCGAAACAGATACGGGCTTGGTTGATCAGGAGGATAACTTTCCTTTATTTAAGGTTATGAGCCCTATGATTAGTATGCAGGACAATCAGCCGTATCCGGGGCCAGTAGTCGGAATGGTGCATTTTAAAGATACTGCAAAGGTTAATGAGTATTTAGCTTTGGCTATGGCGAAAAACATTTTTCCACGGGATGTTAAACTAATGTGGGCAGCTAAAGCCAGAGAAAATGAAAATAAGGAGCCAACGAATTATTTTGAACTCTATGCAATTAAAACATCGCGGGAAGGAAGACCGGCTCTTGATGGTGAAGTTGTAACCTCGGCGCGCCAGCAATTTGACGAGAATAGCGGTTCTGCTCATGTTTCAATGACAATGAACGCTGACGGAGCAAGGGACTGGGCCCGTCTGACAGGAGAAAATATAGGGCGGAGTGTTGCTATTGTTATGGACGGCAAAGTATACTCAGCTCCAACTGTACAAAGTGAAATAACCGGAGGAAGTTCTCAAATTACAGGAAACTTTTCAATTCAGGAAGCTGATGATTTGGCAAACCTTTTGAAATCGGGAAAACTTCCGGCTCCGGCAAGAATAATTCAGGAAACAGTAGTAGGTCCTTCATTGGGAGAAGAAGCTGTAAGTTCAGGTTTGAATTCATTCATGATAGCCTTTATTGTTATTCTGGTTTACATGATATTGTATTATAGTAAAAATGGAGGGGTTGTTGCTGATATTGCCCTTGTTGTGAATATGTTCTTTATAATAGGAGTACTTGCATCTCTCGGGGCGGCACTTACTTTACCCGGTATTGCTGGTATTGTGTTAACCATAGGTATGTCTGTTGATGCCAATGTGCTTATTTATGAGCGTATCCGAGAAGAACTGGGGGCTGGAAAGGGAATAAAGCTTGCCATTAAAGATGGTTATAAACACGCATATTCAGCCATTATTGATGCGAACGTAACAACCCTTGTAACAGCGGTTATACTGCTTGTATTTGGTAAAGGGCCAATTAAAGGTTTTGCGACTACGCTGGTAATTGGTATTTGTACTTCATTATTTACAGCAATATTTATAACACGCCTTGTAATTGAAGGCTGGCTTAAAAAGAAAAATGATTTTTCATTCTCAAATAAGTTTACTGAAGGTGCATTTAAGAATACGGCGATTAAATTTCTTGATATGAGAAAAATGCCTTATGTAGGTTCAGGATTACTTGTAGCATTAAGCCTGGTTTCTATAATGGGCTTAAGAGGCCTGGACTTGGGTGTTGATTTTAAAGGAGGGCGTAACTATATCCTGAAGTTTGAGCAACCGGCAGATAATCAGGTGGTGGCACAGGCTTTGGCTCAGGAGTTTGGAGAAGAACCAAGTGTTATCCAGTATGGTTCAGACGATCAGGTTCGTGTTACTACAATGTATAGAATTGATGATGAAGGCCAGGAAGTAGATGAAGAAATCCAGAAGCAAATATATAAAGCATTAGGACCTGTTATCGGAAGCGTTGATTATCAGGTATTCCTTGATAAAGTTCTTATGGGTTCCCAGAAGGTAGGGGCGACTATTGCTGATGATATTAAAAGAGATTCGATGTGGGTGTTTATAGGGGCATTGCTCTTTATGTTCATATACATCTTTTTACGGTTCCGTAACTGGCAGTTTGGTATGGGAGCGGTGGTAGCCTTGCTTCATGATAGTATTATCGTGCTAGGTTTATTCTCTTTATTACATGGGTTTTTACCATTCTCTCTTGAGATAGATCAGGCATTTATAGCAGCAATCCTTACTGTTGTGGGTTACTCAATAAATGATACAGTGGTTGTTTATGACCGTATCAGGGAATATTTAACCTTATATCCTAAGCGAGAGCGAAGAGAAATTATGAATATGGCATTAAATAGTACATTGAGCCGTACATTTAATACATCGATAAGTACCTTTATCGTTCTTCTTACAATATTTGTTCTTGGAGGAGAAGCAATCAGAGGGTTTACATTTGCCTTAATGATTGGTGTAATTGTTGGTACATACTCATCATTGTTTATAGCTACACCACTTGTGTATGACACTGTGATGAAGGCTGAAACAAGAAGGGTTCTGAAAGGGAAAAAACGAAGCTAAAAATATTTTCAGGAATGAAAAGGCCCTCTCTGTCAAATGACAGACAGGGCTTTTTTGTTATCTTTGAGTAAACATTGTTTGAAATGGGAATTTTGTGTTTTATAGGCGGACCTGAAATCATGATTATCCTTTTAGTAATTCTATTGCTATTTGGTTCTAAAAGAATTCCTGAGTTCGCAAGGATGCTTGGAAAAGGAATGAATGAATTCAGGAAAGCTACGGAGGATATTAAGCGCGAAATCAACGATGAAACAAAAGGTATAAAGGATGATATTGACGATATGAAAGACTCATTAAAGCCCTGATAGCTTTTCGTTATGATGGAATATGTTTTTCTGTTTTTGGGGTTCTTTTTATTGCTTTTCAGTGGAAAGTATCTGGTGCGTGGAAGTGTTGCCATGGCCGGTTATTTCAAAGTATCAAAACTGGTGATTGGGGTTACAGTTGTGTCTTTTGGGACTTCAGCCCCGGAAATGTTCGTGAGTACCCTTGCTTCTTATACAGGGCACCCTGATGTAGCTTTGGGTAATGTTATTGGATCTAATATTGCTAATATTGCTTTGGTTTTAGCGATAACCGCAATTATTTTTCCTATTCCTGTTAAAGCCGATTCTGTAAAAATAGATGCCCCTTTTATGCTTGTTGTCAGCATACTCCTGGTTATTTTAATTCTTGATTTGTATTTATCACGGCTTGAAGGGATAATTTTTATTCTTTTGCTCATTGCTTACTCACTTTTTTTAATATTTAAGTCAAAAAATAGTAAAGAGGCAGAGGAAAATGTATCATCAGGTGAGCAAATGAAGCTTTGGCTGGCCGTATTATTTGTGCTTTTGTCGGCAGGAGGGCTTGCGCTGGGTTCTCACCTGTTGGTTGAAAATGCATCTAAAATAGCCTCCTCAATGGGAGTGAGCGAACGTGTAATCTCTATAACAATAATTGCTTTTGGAACCAGCCTTCCGGAATTGGCAACATCAGCCATTGCTGCTTTTAAGCGGGAAATGGATATTTCCATTGGTAATATAATTGGCTCTAATATTTTTAATATACTTGCAGTGTTCGGAGTGGCATCTATAGTCTCCCCTATGCATATTGACGCTAAATTTCTTCAGGTGGACATTTATTGGATGCTGGGTGCTTTCGGATTTCTCTTCTTGTTTATTTTGCCTTTTAAGGGTGGTAGGTTAACCCGTTTAAAAGGATTTGCTCTTTTTGCAATTTATGGTGTGTATTTATATTTCTTATTTAAGCAATGATTAAAGTAACAAACATACATAAGTCGTTTGGAGATCTAGAAGTTCTCAAAGGAATAGATGTTGAAATAAAAAAAGGCGAGATTGTGACTGTAGTGGGAACAAGTGGTGCCGGAAAGACAACACTTTTGCAAATTCTGGGAACCCTTATGGCTCCGGATCAGGGAAAGGTGTTTTATGGTGATGTTGAAGTAAGCCGGTTAAGAGAAAAAGAAATCGCTTCTTTTCGAAACAAGCAAATAGGCTTTGTGTTTCAGTTTCATCATTTACTGCCAGAGTTTAATGCGCTGGAGAATATCTGTATCCCGGCATATATTGCAAAAATGCCTAAGGAAAAAGCAGAAAAAAAAGCATTGGAGTTATTAGAATTTTTAAACTTAAAGAACCGGGCCCACCATAAACCCAATGAACTAAGTGGGGGAGAGCAACAGCGTGTAGCTGTTGCCCGTGCATTAATAAACGATCCTGCTGTTATTCTTGCTGATGAACCTTCTGGTAATCTTGATACCCATAATAAAGAAGAATTGCATCAGTTGTTTTTTGAGCTTCGGAAAAAATTTAATCAGACTTTTATTATTGTAACGCATGATAATGAGTTAGCTCATATGTCTGACAGAATGATAACGATGAAAGACGGAAAACTTGTGAGGTAAGCTTTCCGGTTCATTGTTTATTTGAGATGGACGTTGAATTCATTGTCTGTAATTAATGCAGGTCGCATTAAGTTTGCAATATTCTCCCAGGGGATCAGTTTAAAGTTTTGATTTTTTAAGGAATCATTGTCGTAGTTAAAACCGTCCTGAACAACAAGCATTCCATTTGGGAAATTCTCATTAAGTGCAAGATTAAGCACGTCCAGTCCATCCGTTTCTTCAGCACCGTCCACATCGTTAGTGTCTTTAATGAAAAAGCTGCCCAAATATTTGTTGTCAATACCTCTTTCAAAAATGGCGTAGGAATAATTTCCCTGGATAGAGGCTACCAGGTAACCTTTATTATTAGAAGCATAATAAATTGTTAATCCTTCAATGTCAAATGATATTTTGCTGTTCATGGTATCGCTCATGAATACCTTTTGTTTTTTTTGGTCAGCATTGGGTTCGGCATTAATTTTCCATATGCAGCAATTCTCTTCTCCTACATATAAGTATCCCAATTCGTCGTCGGCAACCATCCCTTCCGTTTGTGAACCAAAATTAAAAGTACGTACGAGCTTGGCATCAATCTTATTGTCTTCAGTAGGGAAAAGTTCATATTGTTCGGTTTCCCCTTCTTTTCCTCCAACAAAAGCATAATATTTTCCAGAAACCGGGCTACGATAAAAAGTAAATCCATAGACCTCGCCAACAGTAGAGAAAATCTTTCTAGCAGCAATATTACTAAGCTTTACAGAATCATGCTCAATTTTCATTAATGTCAGGCTGTTGTCCGTTCGGTTTGTAGCTCCCACAATATCAGCTTTTTCTCCATTGTTTAGTTCAAAGCTGTACCTTAAGTCAACATTGTTCACCTTTCCCACGGGGGTGAAAAATAATTCTTCACCCTGTAAATTATATACCAGTAAACCTGCTTTTTTATTTGTTCCAATAATTAAACTTTCTTCCGGTTTTTCAGCATTGTACCAAATGGCCGGATCATCTGCGGCATCTTCTCCGGGCCTGGAGGATACGGGCGATGTTTCAATCAGGGCATATGCAATAGAATCGGATTGCTGCGAGTGCTCAGAACTGTTTTCAGTTTGTTCATTTTTACATGCAGTAAACCCAATAATTAAGCTGAGTAAGAAAATGTGTGTTTTAACTATCGTTTTGTTGAGTCTCATATTTGTTTATTAATTTAAGTTAGATGAAAGAATTATTTGATCTTAAGCCTTAATCCCACCCTAAACCACCAGGAGTAAAACTCCTGTTTCAATATTCTGTCAGAAGAGCTAAGGTGATATTTCAAAGGGGTGTTGATAAGGTTTTTTGCATCAGCAAATACTTTCAGATTATCATTTATTGCATAATTTGTGGTGAAATCCAGTTGCGGGGAAGGGGCGTAGTGCTCATCCATACCGCTGTCTTTGCCCAGCTTAAGAATATAACCGTCTGAATAAGTCGCGGAAAGTTTACAATAGAATTTCTTCGAATCGTAGAAAATGGCAAAATTGCCTGAATGTTCCGCCTGTCCGGGCAGACTAATTCTTTCTTCTCCCGGAATAGTATCCAGGTTCTTTATATAGGACGGACTAAGAATTGGGACATCGGAATGTTCGTTGTCCATTTCCCTTTTACCGATATATGCATCTGAGTGGGTATAAGAATAGTTGATGTATAATCCGAAATCCTTTAGAATCCAGGGCAGAAAGGAAAGTTTGAACTGTGTCATAATTTCTGCTCCGTAAACATTAGCTCTTCGCCCATTCATCGGGACCTCTATTCTTAGCCTCGGAAAGTTTCCGTAACGGGGATCCCCTTTTCGGACGTATCCCATATGATAATAGACGTAATCTACAATGTTTTTATAAAACAGCCCTCCGGAGAGAACGCTTCCCTGCTTTCCATATGTTTCTGCGAGTAAATCAAAATTAAGGGCCTGAGGAAACCTCAGGTCGCCATTACCAAGTTTGGTTTTTCTTCTTTCTTCGTTCTTATAAGGAATCAGGTCTTCAAAATTTGGGCGGGAAAACGTCTTGGTTACCGCAAATTTTATATTACTGTTTCTGTTTAGCTCGTATTTAACCTGTAACTGGGGAAGAAGAAAAATGTGTTCGCTACTTGCTGTTGAATCAGACAGGCTTTTGAAGTTCCCCCTTCTGTCTTGTTGTGACTGTTTTCCTTCGTAATCTAAATAGGTGTATTCGTATCGAACTCCGCCGATAAAGGTTATTCTGTTATATTGGTGGCGAAACATAGCATAAGCAGCATATATCTCTTCATGGGCCAGGTAATCTTCGGTAAATGTGTTTTCCTTTGAGTCGGTCTTGTTTAGATAGAAATGTTGCGGATAAAATTCATAGAAATCGCGTACTTTCGATGGAGCAGGTATGTGATCTATCGTATATCCATGATTTAAGAGGTTGTTGTCGGAGAAATCATCGGTCAGTTCCGGTAATAGAAACTCAGGTCCTGTTCCGGTGTGTCCCGGGACATCTTCAAATTTATATTGCGAATAGATCTGTGTCCTGTAGTCGCGCTCTTTTGTTTTGTGCCTTGTTTTACCTCCAAACTTAAAAAAACCATTTCCGTAAGCAGTTGAGTAAGGAATTTTTATGTTTATTTTTCCTGTTATATTATCGTCCGTTACAATTGATTCTTCCCGTCTCATTTCATCGAACTCATATTCCTTATAATTATCAGCATTGGAAGCATTGTTCGAATCAGGAAAATTAATTTTCGGCCAGTCCGGATCGCTAAGGTCAAATTTCATACGGATAGCTTGTCCCGGATTGTCGAATGCAATTTCTAAGCGATCCGGAACGTCTTCATTGGCAATGGAATAAGCCCCCTCATAATCAATTTCTAAGAAACGGTATTTATGCTGGCCTCCTATGTTAATCGTGCTTATACTTTGGTTTTTTGTCCTTTCTTTTAAATCCCGTTCTATTCCCCCATATAAATAATAAGTTTCTGTCACCGGATCGTCAAGGGTGTATGTAACCCGGCGCCTTACTTCATAATCAGAAAAGTGATTGAACATGCCCCGGACATATATTTTAGAATGGTCATTAAAAGAATAATCCAGTGTACTGCTAAGTCCGGTTCTTTTTCTTGTAATGTCATAATGCCTTAGCTGGAATTCGTCGTAGTGTAAATGGTAATTGTTTATTCCGTCATCCTGCGCATTTGTATTGAAAAACGGGCCTCTCATATATTGAAATTCCATGTTGTCGGCACCATAGTTGTTTAGGTAGTAATTGGCATTAACAGTAAATCCAAGCTTGTTTGTTTTCTGGGCAAATGAGAACTGCCCCTGGTAATTATCGGACTTTCTTAAATCAGAATATCCTCCTGAGACAGAAGCTCCAATTACGGGAGTTTTACTTTTTGCCGATTTGGTAATGATATTAACACTACCACCAATGGCATCTGCGTCCATGTCGGGCGTTAATACTTTTGATACTTCTATAAATTCAATCTGGTCAGAAGATACAACATCCAGCCCTACATACCTTACTCCTCCTTCCGGAGAGGGTATTTGTTCTCCGTTTATATTAAAGTTGGTATATTCGGGCGGGGTACCTCTTAACTGAACAAACTTTCCTTCTCCTTTGTCTCTTTGGAGGGTTATTCCAGGGATACGTTGCAATGTTTCTGCTGCATTCATATCCGGGAATTGTTCAATCTGGTCTTTGGAAATAACATTTTTAATATTTACAGAATTTTTTTGCTCCAGCATGGCCTTGGTCTTTCCCTCAGCCTCTACCGTAACCTTGACCTCTTCAATTTGTTCTGAAATTGGGGATAATTTAACCGAGATTTTATTAACCCCGGCTTTTACTGATATTTCTTCAGGCTTATATCCAATAAATGAAACCTTAATTTTTTCTCCCTTTTTCAGGTTGTTCGGTATTACAAAGTATCCATTCACGTTGGTAATGGTCGCGAAATTGCTATTGGAACCTGTAATTTGAACCGTGGCTCCTGTTAGTACTTCTCCGGTCTCTTTATCGGTTACCTTTCCCCGCAACCCTGTTTTTGGTTGTCCGAGGAGGGGGGCTGATAATAGAAGGATGAAGGAAATTATAAGGCTTACTTTTTCTTTAATCTTCATGTAAAATTGTAAATAGAATATAAAAAACCAAAAGAAGAAAGCCGTGGAACGTTGTTCCACCAGCTTTCCGGATTAAAATTAAAGGATTATTTTTTTATGAAACGGCCAACAAATGTTTTATTTCCGGAGCTAAGTTTTATAAAATAAATCCCTCCAGACAAATGGTCAACATTTATGTAAGCACCGCTGTACACAGTTTCTTCCTGACTGTAAACAACCTGTCCCAGATTGTTGATAATAGAGATGTTGTTCGCGGCAGCAGCGTCAAATTGTACCTTGATTTCGCCATTTTCAACCGTTGTAGGAAAAACACCCAGTTGAGCATTGGTAACAGCATTTACCGATGAAGAATAGCCATCGTAATACACAACAAGACGAGGAACTCTTTCGGGATGGTTTTTGCCGTCACCTGGATTGCCGTTTTCATCCTCATCTTCAGGGTCTGCAATGTTTTCGAAAGATTCCATCTCCCTGGCATTTTCAACATCGCTGGCACCTTGGTTTTCACCGGCAAGAACGAAAGCAATTGCGTTACCGGAAACCCATCCACTACGGTTGACAATTTCCTGCACAACTGAGGCTAAGTCAGGAGTGCTGTAAGCTTCCCATAATTTCCATTCTTCTTCAACCGTCCATTTCACTTTGGCTGTTGTTGCTTCTCGGTCGGTTATAAGGCTGTCTTCGGAAAAAGTAATGGCGTTATCGGTAGCATCTGCATAAATCGTAATTTTTGCAACGTCATCTTCAAGTTTCGCTTCATGAGAATACATAAGAATAAAGGCCGAATCAATCTTTGCATCTTTAGGGATTGTAATATTCTGGAACCTTAATCCAAGGGTTAATGTATTTTCATCTCCTTCCTGACCTTCCCATCCGGCATCAAGGTCATCATCAAAAAGGGCATCAATCTCATCATTTTCCTGCTCAGCATCATCCGATGAGGTAGGGAATTCAAATACAAGAGTGTCAATAATGTTACCTTGGTCATCTTCAACAAAGTTTGTGTCCGTTGCAATACCACCAGTGGCAACAATTTTAACATCAACTTTTCCTTGACCATAAACCAGGCCTGCCATGCTGACAGTCAGAAAGAATAATACAGAAAGTAAAGCTTTTTTCATGTTTTTTAGATTTATTATTTGTGTGTCCAAAATTTATTTTTGTCCAAAGAAATTAAATCGGGCCTACGCAGCCTATAGTTAAAATGACTAGTCTTTTTTTTGTGTTTTTTTATCTGCTGAGAAAGAGAGGTTTATGGAGTGGGTTTACGCGTGTTTAATCTAATCTTAACAAAGAATTAATTTGTGGGAGTGTGTGATTATTAATTTCTGCTCTAATTTACTACAATCAATTTCAGGGGGGGTATGTATAGGATTATAATTGCTGACGACCATGCGGTTGTTTGTACAGGACTTGAGTTAATTCTTAAGCAAACAATGGATTTGCGACTTGCGGATCAGGTTAGAAACGGGGATGAATTGCTGGAGAAAATGCGGGTTAATGAATATGATATTGTGATATTGGATATTTCTATGCCCGGAAAGGATGCACTTGATGTTCTAAAAGAAATAAAGAATGAAAAACCCGGCTTGCCGGTTGTTATTTTTACCATGAACCCGGATGTTTCCTTTGCAGGCAGGATGTTTAGTAATGGGGCATCAGCTTATATTAATAAAGAAACCCGACCGGAGCAGATAGTGCGTATTCTGAGGAAAGTAGCTCACGGACAGATTTATAAAACGAACCAGCAGTCAGAGATTATTGATGATTATAATTCCAGGAAGAAAAATGGCCGGCAGAGTGAATGTGAACAGCTAACAGACAGAGAATACCAGGTTTTGCATTTGTTGGTTCAGGGAGTAAAGAAAAGTGAGATTGCCCAAAGTCTTTCAGTAAGTAAGAATACGGTAGGAAACCATCGGAATAATATCATGAAAAAACTCAGTGTTAAGAGTAATTCGGAACTTATAAGGTATGCTATTCAAAAGGGAATAATAAATTAATAATGAAATTGAGGCTGTTTTGTTTTTTTCTTCTGGTTTTTTTATGTGTCAAGGGCAGGGGCAGTAGTTCCCCGGATACGATACTGGAAAATGTTCAGATTGGTGATTGTCAGCATTTGTTGGATTCAAGTTCTATTGTAAATATTGATGGAGAGATCCGAACTGAAAGAAAAACATTGTTTTACAATACGGTTTATAAACAGGCAAAAAGCCTTTCGCTTAGAGGGGATGTCGAGCAGGCTTTGAACCTTATGCAATGCCTGAATTATTTTTCCGAAACAGAGGGGCGGCATGAGCAGGCGGAGAAACTTAAAGTGGATATTGGGATAATATATTATAATTGGGGGCAATATGACAAGGCATTAAAATACTTCATAGAAGCCCTGTCCGCTAGTAAACGACATGGATATAGCAAAATAGAAGCAGAAGCTTTAAATTATATTGGGAAATATTATCATACAAGAGGGGATTTTAAAACATCATATAATTATTATGAAAAGGCACTGCGCATAGCAGTGGAGACAAAAGATACTTTAAGAATAGCGGCACTTTATAATAATATTGGGAGGCATTTTTCAGATTATGGTGAAATCTCAAGGAGCCTGAAGTATTGTCTTAAATCTTATACTTTACAGGAGAATAAGGTAGTAGATTATGAGGTGTTTGCAACAACCTGTAATCATCTTGGGAACTTGTACCTTAAACTGGACGAATATGATAAGGCACTCAAATTTCATTATAAAGCACTAAGCCATAGAAAATCAATAAACTATTCAGAAGGTATTGGGAAATCTTATTTAAATATAAGCAAGGTCTTTTTTGATATGCAGAAAATAGATAGTGCTGCATATTACTGCAACGAAGCACTGGTCCGCCTTGAATATGTAAATTATAAAAAAGGCCTCATAAAGGTTTATAGTCAGTTAGGGAAAATATGCAGAGTGAAAGGGCATGTTAAGGATGCAGAAAACTATTTTACAAAGGCCTTAAAAATTTCGCAACAGGTAAACTATGAGAAAGGTATAATGCGCTCTTTATTATCTGTGGCGAATCTGTACCAGCAGTCGGGAAAGTATTATAAGGCAACAGATTATTATAACAGGAGCCTTTCAATGGCAAAGTCCAGTAATATAAAAGAAGTAGTGAGGGATAGTTATAAAGGGCTTCAGACATGCTATGAAAACCTTAAAGATTATAGAAAGGCGAATGAAGCAGGAAAACAATATTATTTGGTTAGTGAACAACTTTTAAAAGAAAGTGCAGGCAGGCAGATCGCCCATATGCGGGTGGAATATGAAACCGAAGCTAAAGAAAAAGAAAATAAACTGCTGATTAGTGAAAATAAGCTGAAAACCCTTAAAATCAGGCAGAAAAATCTTCTGATCCTTTTGTCTGTAATAGGGTTTCTTTTGGTTTCGATAGTTGCCACTGTCCTTTTTAATCGTTATTCGAAAAAACGAAAAGACAACAAAAAACTAGAGGAGTTAAATTACGAACTTACACGTGTGAACAGGGAAAAAGACAGGTTTTTCTCAATTATAGCGCATGAAATCAGAAATCCCCTGTGGTGGTTTAAAAATATTACAGAAACGTTGTCGAAAAATTTCGAAAGCATGAGAAGGGTAGAGGTTGTTGAGTCGTTGAGCGCTATGGACGAATCAGCAAAAAACACTTTTTTATTAATGGACAACCTATTACACTGGACGCGTTCCAGATTGGATATTATTCCAAATAATCCGGCCCCGGTAAAACTTAATAGCCAGATTGACGAAAACATACAGCTTTTTCATACCATGTTAAAGCATAAGAAAATTGAGTTGAAACTAGAGTTAGTTGACGTTATGGTGTATATTGACATGAATCATTTAAATACTATATTGCGGAATGTATTTTCCAATGCCATTAAGTTTACACCAGAGGGAGGACGAATCAATATCTCTTCATTAGAGCATTCGGGAAAAGTTTTGCTGAAAGTGGAAGACAATGGTGTAGGGATAGAAAGTTCTATGGTGAAAAATATTTTTGATGAGAAAAAGTCATACACGACAATTGGGTTAATGCAGGAAAAAGGAACAGGTATTGGTTTAAAGTTGTGTAAAGAATTTGTAGAAAAAAGTAAAGGTAGCCTGGATATCATAAGCGAACTGAAGAAAGGAACGACAGTAGCAATTGAATTGCCGGTTTATTTTGCTGAGCGGGAATGTAAGAAATCAAAAATAGCTTAGGTAAATAGCTTGTTTTGCAATATGTTCAAAGGGAACTACTGTCATGTCAATCTTTGATTGACGGATAGGATTACTCCCTATCGTCCGTGAGACTGCTAACGCTAAGTTCCTTCGTCGTGCCTCCCCGGAATGACGTCATGGAGGGACGAAAGAGAAGCAACCGGTGCCATTTTAATGGCAGGGCTCACCGAAGGTAATCCGTAGGCGTCACTTTAGTGTTGACTTGACACTACTGCTAAACACAAAAATTTGATATGCTGTCTGGCGAATGGAATACCAATAATAGTTAAGGTATAAAAGAAGTCCACCAATCAGGTACATCAGAAGAAAACAAGATGCCTTTGCCCAGAAAAATCCATAAAATATTGGCAATAGTGCGCATGTAAGTGTTATTTTCGCGTCTCGGATAGAATTTAGAACAAGTATTTAACGTTTTATTGTATATACGGCGATTATTTAAATGCAATTTGAAGACAAAAAAAATCTGCTTGAAGAGCTTCACGATAAATTTAACAGGATTGAATTTATTGAGAAAGATCCGATATGCATTCCCCATCAATTTAAAAATAAGGAGGATGTTGAGATATCAGGTTTTTTTAGTGCAATTCTGGCGTGGGGGCAAAGAAGCCAGATAATGCTGAAAGCAGAAAGTTTAATGGGGCTGATGGATAACTCCCCGGCAGCCTTTGTAAGGGAAGCGTCTTCTTTGGAACTGACGAGGTTAAAGACGTTTTATTATAGAACGTTTCAATCCGTTGATGCCGTTTTTTTTGTTCTGGCGTTACGGCACATATACAAAAATGAGCAGGGGCTTGAGCATCTCTTTTCCCGTTCTTATGCAGAAACAGGAGCTTTGGAGCAGGGGTTAATCCGTTTGTATGAGATTTTTGATTCAGTGCCCCACGAAAAACGCTCAATGAAGCATTTGGCAAATATATCCAAAGGTTCGTCTGCAAAGCGGCTGAATATGTTCCTCCGTTGGATGATTAGAAAAGATAAAAGGGGGGTGGATTTTGGCCTTTGGGATATACCGGCATCTGTATTGTATTTGCCCTTGGATGTGCATACCGGGCGAACAGCAAGGGAATTAAACTTAATAAGCCGGAAACAAAATGATTGGAAAAGTGTGATTGAGGCTACAGAGAACCTTAAGAAGTTTGACGCTCAGGATCCGGTAAAATATGACTTTGCCTTATTCGGGGCCGGGATAGAAAAGATTTTATGAAAAAGTTTTCCCCTGTTTATTATAAACAGGGGAAGTGTGGAATTGCCATTAACGTTGAGTCTTTAAAAGTTTCGGGATGATTTTACTAAACGTATAAACTCTGCTCTGTACCCATCATTGTCGAAGGCCCTGGATTTTTCAGCTAGCTCCAGTACGTTGTTGTAATCTGCCTCTTCAATGAATTTTGACCCGGAAAGAAGCATGCCGAACATTGCAACAGATGAGGCAAACCTGAAGTTTTCCGAAGGTGTTTGAGTGACAGAAGATTTTTTCACGACCTCTTCAAAAGGAATGCTTGTCTTTATACTTGGTTTTTTATATCTGATTTTAATGTTTGCAAGCTCCTGTGAAACAGTCTCGTCTGTTGTTTTATATCTTAGTCGATCAATATCTTTTAGATATTTACTTTCGCTTCCGGCAGGTATAATTTCATATAATGCCGTTACTGAATGGCCCGCACCAACTTCCCCGGCATCTTTAGTGTCATCCTTAAAATCTTCGGCATCCAATAACCTGTTTTCATATCCAACAAGCCTGTAGGCTTTTACAGAGGCAGGGTTGAATTCGATCTGGATTTTTACGTCTTTGGCAATAGTGAATAACGTACCCCCGAATTCTTCAATTAATGTTTTTTCTGCTTCAAGTATATTGTCAATGTAGGCATAGTTGCCATTTCCCTTATTTGCCAATATTTCAAGTTTCGAATCTTTATAATTGCCCATTCCGTAACCAAGACATGTTAGATAGATTCCCGATTTTCGTTTCTCAATAATGAGGTTTTCCATTTCTTTGTCAGAAGAGGCTCCAACATTAAAGTCTCCATCTGTAGCAAGAATAACTCTGTTGTTTCCATTTTTTAAGAAGTGTTTTTCTGCCACAGAATATGCCAGTTGGATACCTTGTCCACCGGCAGTGGAGCCCCCGGCATTCAATTGGTCAATAGCTTTGAGTATCTTTTCTTTGTTTTTCCCTTTGGTTGAAGGAAGCACTAATCCTGCCGCTCCGGCATAAACAACAATGGCCACTTTGTCTTCTTCTCTTAGTTTTTCAACGAGCATCTTCAACGACTGTTTTACCAGTTGAAGTTTGTTTATGGAATTCATAGACCCGGAAACATCAATAAGAAAAACGAAGTTTGAGAATGGAAGTTCTTCTTTACTGAGTTCTTTTGCCTGCATCCCAATCTGCATAAGCAAATGCTGGTTATTCCAGGGGCAGGGCGACACTTCATTATATATCGCTATGGGGTGTTCGTTGTGGGGCTGGGGATAGTCATAACTAAAGTAATTTATCATTTCTTCAATTCTTATTGCATCTTTGGGTGGTTTTTGTCCATTGTTCAGAAACCTTCTGACGTTGCTATAAGAAGCCCGGTCTACATCTACAGAGAACGTAGAGAGCGGGGAGCCTGCAGTGGATTTAAAGTTGTTTTCTTCTTTATGCACATAAGATTCGTTGTTCATAATGTTTGAGGCCTTTTGATACGGAATATATGTGTTTCCTGAAGGTGTTCTATGGCTTACTGCATTCTTCTTTTTTTTAATGCGTCTTCTGGTGCTAACTGGACATATATTGCCTGTAAGGGAGACTGTCTTCTGAGAGCTGTATCCAGAAGTAACAACTTCTTCTAACGTGTTCATATCAGGTTGGAGGGATATGTGGTTTGTGTTTAGGTGAATTCCCGGAATTTCTTCACTAAGGTAACCTAAATATGAAAGCGATATGATTGATGAAGAGTCGTTTACTGTGAGTTCGAATTTGCCGTCAAGGTCTGATATTGTTCCGTTTGTGGTTGTTTTCTCAATTATAGTTACGCCAGGTAATGGAGAGCCCGATTCATCGGTGATTACTCCGCTAATCCTGTATTGGGCAGTTATGGTATTAACAAATAAAAAGGAGATAATTAACGTATGGAATATTGTCTTCATGATTCTTTCTTTTAATGAATGTTCTGTTGATATGACAAGCCTGAAATAAGAGCCCCCCAAAAAACACTGAAAAAAAATTACTTTTACATTTGTCAGCTAAATGCAGGAGTATGTCTAATTCATATTTTGAGTTTAAGAGGTTTACAATAAGGCAGGACAGATGTGCAATGAAGGTAGGTACAGACGGGGTATTGCTGGGGGCATGGGTTAAGCCGGAAGGGGCACGAAGGATTTTGGATGTCGGGACGGGAAGTGGATTAATAGCCCTCATGTTGGCCCAAAAATCGGAGGCAGAAATAGAGGCAGTTGAAATTGATGGAGATGCAGCAGGGCAGGCCGGGCAAAATGTGGAGGATAGCCCATGGTCCGATAGGGTTTGTGTGCATAATATTTCCTTTCAGGAATACTGTATGCTCTGCAAGAATAAATTTGATTTGATAGTTTCTAATCCGCCATATTTTATTTCAGGCCCCGAGTCTCCGGACAAAAACAGGGCAACAGCACGCCATAATAATAAATTAAGGCTTTCTGAATTTGTTAAGGGATGTGTGGGGCTTTTGAGTCCAAAAGGAAAAATCGGTTTAGTATTGCCCTATACTTTAAGGGAAGAATTGGTTACAGTAGTGGCAGAAAACAATCTATGGATAGAAGCAGAGACAAAAATTTTATCCACACCGTTAAAACCTCCGGTCAGACTTCTTTTTGTATTGTCGAGAGAATTTCCTGAAAAACAGATGTTGGATCGGATAGTAATTGAAACAGAAACCCGTCACCGATACTCAGAAGAGTTTATTCGGTTAACAAAAGACTATTATAAAACACTTCCAGGATTCATTTAGGTTCGAATGAGGAAATACACTCCCCCATTCGTCCTAAAACAAATAATACGTTTGCAGTTAGCTTTTATACTAAAAACTAATTTTTTAATAAACTAAGTCTGCTTTCTGGAATCATTTCTCCGGTTTCTCGCATCTCGTAAATAAACCGTCCCTCCGCTTCGATAGACCTTTTTATACGTGCAGGCCTATCTCCGTCAATGAACACCAATTGGGCGTTCTTGAATTTTGAGATCATAATAAATAATACAATTTTAATGGCAATAACAAAAATATGAAAAAAAATAATATAACGAAAGAGTTAGGGGAAATAATTTTTGTTTGTTGTTTGTTGTTGTATGGTGTTGGTTGTCAATGCTTTATTGTGTGGTTCGGGCGATTGTTAATTACTATTAATAAACTTTTTTAAAGATATTTTGCCTAACAAGGTGCTTGACCTAATTTTGCGGCAATAAAAAATCATTATTGTGAGTAAAGCAACCAAGGCTGTAGAAACGCCATTAATGAAGCAATATTATAGTATCAAAGAAAAACATCCCGATGCAGTATTGTTATTTAGAGTAGGCGATTTCTATGAAACATTCGGAGAAGATGCTATCCGTTCTGCGGAGATATTGGGTATAACCTTGACAAAGAGGGCGAATGGGGCCGCTTCTTTTGTTGAGCTGGCGGGTTTTCCTCATCATGCGCTGGATAATTATTTGCCAAAACTGGTAAGGGCAGGGCAGCGAGTGGCAATTTGTGAGCAGCTTGAGGATCCCAAAATGACAAAGAAAATTGTAAAAAGGGGTATTACAGAACTGGTAACTCCCGGAGTTTCATTAAACGATAATGTATTGGAGCACCGAGAAAACAATTTTTTGGCATGTGTACACCTGGATAAAAAAGCTGCGGGAATCGCATTTCTTGATATTTCAACAGGAGAATTTCTTACTGCCGAAGGATCGTTTGAATATATCGATAAATTACTGGGGAACTTTTCTCCCAAGGAGGTTTTATACGAAAGTGGTACCGGTAAACGGTTTGAAGAATTGTTTGGTTCAAAATATTACACATTTAAACTTGATGATTGGATTTTTAATGAGGATACGGCCAATGAACGGCTTCAGAAGCATTTTGAAACAACAAGTTTAAAGGGCTTTGGAGTGCAGGGGCTGCGACTTGGGATTATAGCTTCCGGTGCTATCCTCCATTACCTTGACATTACCCAGCATAAGCATGTGTCCCATGTATTAAGCCTTTCCCGGATAGAAGAGGAAAGGTATGTGTGGCTTGATAAATTTACAATCAGAAACCTGGAGCTTTTTGGCTCCCTGCACGAAGGGGCAAAAACACTGACAGACGTTCTTGATAAAACAATTTCTCCTATGGGGAGCCGAATGTTAAAGCGTTGGGTCGCCCTTCCCTTAAAAGATATTTCACCTATTAATGAACGCCTGGATGTGGTAGAGTTTTTTTTAAAAGATCCGGGTTTTAAAGATGAAATTGCAGAAAATGTTGCTCAAATGGGCGATCTTGAGCGCCTGGTCTCAAAGGTGGCTGTGAACAGGGTGAACCCGCGGGAGATAATCCAGCTCAAAATGGCTTTATTTGCGCTAAGGCCAGTAAAAGAATTGTGTGTTAGTTCTGGAGAACCGGCATTGGTTAAAATCGGAGAACAACTTAACCTGTGCGGAACTATTCGGGATAGAATCGAAAAAGAGGTTCAACCCGATCCGCCGGCATTGCTGAATAAAGGTAATGTTATTGCGCATGGAGTGTCGGAAGAACTGGATGAGTTAAGGGCCATCCAGCATTCCGGAAAGGATTTTATCGTTCAGATGCAGCAAAGGGAGATTGAGAGGACCGGTATTCCATCGTTGAAGGTTGGGTACAACAATGTTTTTGGTTATTACATTGAGGTCAGAAATACCCATAAAGACAAGGTGCCCCCTGAATGGATCCGTAAGCAGACCCTTGTGAGCGCTGAAAGGTATATTACTGAGGAACTGAAGGAGTATGAAGCGAAAATACTGGGCGCTGAAGAAAAAATACTGGCAATTGAAGGGAAATTGTTTAATGAGCTGGTTTTAAGTCTTACCGATTATATTGAAGCAATACAACTTAATGCATCATCTATTGCAAAATTAGATTGCCTGTTGAGTTTTGCCAGATGTGCCCATGATAATAAATATTTTCGGCCAGCTATTAATGACTCCGAAATAATTAATATAAAAAAAGGAAGGCATCCGGTAATAGAGCAACAGTTACCAATGGATGAAAAATATATTGAGAATGATGTTTTTCTTGATAATAAGACACAGCAGGTTATTATAATAACAGGGCCAAACATGTCGGGTAAGTCAGCATTGCTAAGGCAAACAGCACTTATTGTACTGATGGCCCAGATTGGTTGCTTTGTCCCGGCTGAAAGTGCTGAAATAGGCTACGTGGATAAAATATTTACCCGTGTGGGGGCTTCGGATAATATTTCCCTGGGAGAGTCGACATTCATGGTCGAAATGCTTGAAACAGCCAGTATATTAAATAATGTGTCGCCGCGCAGTCTTGTCCTTCTTGATGAAATAGGGCGTGGGACCAGTACATATGATGGTATTTCTATTGCGTGGGCAATGGTAGAATACCTTCATGAACATAAAAATGCAAAGGCTAAAACTTTATTTGCGACCCATTATCACGAACTGAATGAAATGGAGGCCTCATTTGACCGGATTAAGAATTTTAATGTCACTGTTAAAGAGCTGGAGGATAAAGTGATTTTTCTTCGTAAGCTCAAACGCGGAGGGGTAGAACACAGTTTTGGTATTCATGTTGCACGCATGGCAGGAATGCCCAAAAGTGTTGTTAAAAGGGCAACTGATATTCTTGCTCAAATGGAGGATACCAATAAAGGTAAGACTAATTTACATAAACCGGTTGAGAACATTGCCGGTCAGAGAGAAGGGTATCAAATGAGTTTTTTTCAACTGGACGATCCGGTTTTAAAGCAAATAAGAGATGAAATTAAAAATACAGATATCAATAATCTCACTCCGGTTGAAGCTCTTAACAAACTGAATGAAATAAAGAAACTGACAGGCTTGTAGGTCGAATTATAATTTTTTTTGTAAAAAAGGCATTTTTTTTTTGCAGAAAAGAAAAAGAGATATAAATTTGCAGCACCTTTAAAAACAGCAACACATATTGCTGGAAAGGGTATAAGCAAAATGGCTTTCCGATAGTTCGGGAATATAACACAAAAGGGGGATGGTTTGTGTAATTCATAGGAAGCTGTTTGTGAAAAAAGCGAAAATAGCTCAGTTGGTAGAGCACGACCTTGCCAAGGTCGGGGTCGCGGGTTCGAGTCCCGTTTTTCGCTCAAATTGTTCTTATAAATAAAATATTAATAAAGAGTGGTTATCTGCTTGGATAAGCTTTCCGCTCTTTTTTTGTGCTTTTCTTTTTCGGATTGAAGTACAAGAAAATATTTAAAAGTCCAATGGGCCCGGGTGGTGGAATTGGTAGACACGTTGGACTTAAAATCCAATGGACAGTAATGTCCGTGCGGGTTCAAGTCCCGCCCCGGGTACAATTATTTAACCTCTTGTCGGTTCTATGCCGTCAAGAGGTTTTTTTTTGGCTTTCCTTTTTGACGTAATCAAAATTTTCGGAGAATTGATACCTTCTTTTAGCTGAATAAAGATCTAAAAATACGGATCTGTATTTTGGAGTAATATTTATTTCGAATAGACAAATAATATGGGGCCGGAATCTGGCTATTAAAGGATTGGTCCATTTCTGAAAAGGTCAAATCTGTAGTTTTTTTCAACTCTTTGCGTTTTAGAATGGTTTTTTTAGATGCTTGTTTTTCAGGTTTTTGTGAAGATGAGTTTAAATTAAGCAATATTTTTTGCAAGAAATATTATAGAAGAATTCGTGGTGATATTGCTGGAATTCTGATTGTAAGAATCAAAGACAAATCATTAAGAATGTTTTTGCTTCGTGATAATGATATTGTAACGAATTCAAAATTAAAGTTGTTACCGGTAAAAGAGGTTGTTGATGTTGGTGCGCTATGATTTTTAAAGCCAAAGATTTAGAAAAATGGCCACCAAAATTAAGGATCTTGTGAAGGTAAGGCAATTGAAAAATCATTAATTAAATTAAAAGAAATTATTATGAAGAAAAATCTACTTTTTGTTTTTGCCCTTTTTTTAAGTGTTGGAGTTTTTGCTCAGGATTACATGAAAAACATGGTTGCTTTGTACAATTTTGAGGATGATCTTACCGATGCTACTGATAATAAAAATGATCTGACAGAGGAAGGTGGTACAGCAACTTATGCAACAGGAAAATATGGAAAGGCTGTTGAGTTTAAAGCTGATTATGACGGTAATGATACTTTAGCTCTTTTGACTCCGGAAGGTATTTTTGACCCGTCAAAAGGTTCTTGTGCTTTTTCAGCCTGGATATTTCTTGATAACGCATTGGCGGACTTAGGCTATAATCCGGTGATTGCGCAGGGTTTAGGGAAAAATGGTGTTTCATTTGAGGGGAATACGAATAGTGCAAACATTGCTAATTATGTAACAGGTAAAGGAGAGTTTAGAGCTTACTTTGGTAATTTTGCAACGAAAGCAGTAGTGCCAGAACCTCAATTGGGCAATTGGCACCATCTTGCTGTAACCTTTTGTATTGATGGAACAAAAGAGGATAGTGTTTTAAAGATGTATGTTGATGGCTCGTTGGTTGTATCAGTTGACTTTGTTGAGAAGCAGAAAAAAGTTAATATTACTGACAGTATAGTTGCCATTGGTAAACATGCTTATAATTACAAGAAACATTTTTACGGTAAAATCGATCAGATTGCTTTCTTTAGCGATTCTTTAGGTGCAGACGATGTAAAAAGTATCTTCGATAACGGAATCAAAACCGGCGGAAGTTCTTCTACCGGAGCAGTTGTTGCCGGAAGTGAAATTTCAGTTTACCCTATTCCTTCAAATGGAACATTGAATATTGAGCTGGATGATTATGCCTATGCAGAGTTATTTGATGTTAGCGGTTCATTGGTCAAAGTGTCGAATGAAAGCAAAATGAATATTGAAGCCCTAAGTAAGGGAACATACATTTTAAAGGTATACAATCAAAAAGGAAGTGCCTTTGTGCAAAAAGTTGTTTACTAGAGGGGAATACCTTCAGAATGGGACCCTTTGTTGATTTTTAACTGGAACAGGGTTCTGTCAAACAAGAAATTATATTTGAAACTGTTCGGGGAAATATTAAATGTATCTTAGTTTCTCCGGACAGTTTTCTTTTAGGGTCACCTATAGCTCAGACACTGGGGCAATAGTTGGAGCTCAGCATAAAAAGGTGCTGAGCATCTTAAATAAAATAGTATTTATTCAACGCAGGTACCTGGTTTATGGGGTCAATAGCCCGTACATTTTCAAACATATCTTATAGGGGGCACCTTTTATATCCATTCAACAAGTCTTTTGCATAGGCTCTTACGCCAGGTAAGTTCACTTAGGATATAAACCGGAGCTTTCAGGGCATTTATTTCGTGGGGAAGCAATTATGATAGATGCCGACAATTGCCCCTGCGAGAAGAATACAATTAGTCAACAGCAATTTGGCTGACCTTCAAATTGGAGTGACTGTAATAAGATAAGCTACTAATAACGCTTAACCCAAACTAAATGAAAATCAAAAACTATGAAAAAAATTTTATGTTTATTATTTGCATTAACGATCTTTTTTGTCTTAAAGGCACAAGAGAACCTGCTGGTTAATGGTGATTTTGAAACCGGGGACAAAAGTGGCTGGGGAGGCGGATTCTCCGTTCAGGCAGATTCGGTTTATAACGGAAATTATACAGCTCAGCTAGGGCATAACAAAGGCTTAAACCAAGGAGCCGAAATTGAATCAGGTAAAACCTATAAGGTTAGCTGTGTGGCAAAAAACAGCAAACTCAAAGGAGTCAGCATAATGTCATCGCAGTTTAAGGATGGCCAGTGGAAACATAGTAATTACATAAAGATTTCGGATACGGTATGGACAAACTATTCTTTTACAGTAATGCTCCGGCCACGCGACACATCTGATTTCAGAATTGGATTTTATAATGAAACCAAAAAGAATACAACATGGATAGACAATGTATCCCTGACTGAACTTGACACTTCGGGTTTAGGACATGAAAAAGAAGTCATGTCTACCGGTTTTGGAATACTGGATAAAGAGAATAAACGAATATATGATATAGAAATAGGGGCTATTGGAGTAGGAGAATTTTTGACGTCGCTTGAACTAAGTGAAAATGCAGAAGCAAAGATATTCGATAAAGCAAGTCATAAAAGTTCTACGGGGGCCAAAAGTATGTCGAAAGGAATGTTGCTTGCAGTGGTTGCTGAGGACGGTTCCATGCAGGAGTATGATTTGGTCTTTGCCGATCATTGGCTGAAAAGCGCTAAGACAGGAACCCTTGACAATAAAAATCAAACAATCCAAGACGTCGATCCTTCATTGTTGGTTATTGAGTTCAAATATAAACTGAGAACTTTTGATGGTATTGGTTTCAGTGTATTGGACAGTATTGATGGAGGGGCTGTAACAAAGACCGACAAAACTTATCTGAACGATAAAATGGTTGTTAGGGTTGACGGTTCCTTAGATACTTCATATTACTCTATCACATTAGCACCTCATACTTATGAGCTGGGCAATGAAATATTGTCAACGGGCTTTGGTAACCTGGATTCAGAGAACTTAAAAATCATAAATTTACCTGTGGGGGCATTAAAGTTTCAGTTAAGTTCAGTTATATCTGTTTCTCCAAAAGCATCATTCTCAGTTGTGAAAGCATCAGGGGACACCGTTTCATCCTATGAACAACTTAATGAATCGATGAAGGTTAAGGTTGTGGCCGAAAACGGAGATGTTAGAGAGTATGGTTTGTCAATAGGGAATGAGGCGAATAAGGAACTTGTGCTGGAGGAACTGGTCGATGGAGAGAGACATGAGCATTATTTTCAGGAAAAAGTAATTCTTTTAAAAGGTAAGTCAAGTTTGAACCTTTATGAAGACGAAGCGAAGAAGGCCTAAAAGAAAGCACTGTTATTTTGAATTCTGAAGATGCGTGGCTGTACCTGTATTATATAAAACCATCAGTAGTTAACGATAGCCTGCTTCGGAATATATTAATAAACGATAAACCGGCAGTCTTAAATCAGAATGTCCGGTTAGTCCAATTCAAAGATGGCTGTGTTGTAATACCACATGGAACGGATTACAGGGCGCTCAAAGTATTTAAACAAGCAGGACAAAAAGGGGCATCCAGGACTTTTGGATTATATCATTACTACAGGGCTGAAGATTTAGGCGGTTTCGATAACAATGTAGCGTCATTTGTTCTTAAAAAAGGTTATATGGCAACATTTGCTGAGGAACCTACAGGAAGAGGAATAAGCAGGGTGAAAATTGCAAATGATAAAGACCTGGTACTTGATGTTCCAGAAGTTTTGAATGGAAAAGTCTCTTTTGTTCGCGTAATTCCATGGAGGTGGCCACATAAAAAAGGGTGGTGTGGCGGAGGAACAAACCAGCCATCGAAACTGGAATGTGCCTGGAGGTACGACTGGAACAACAAAGCAACCTCAAATCTGGATATGGAGTACGTACCAATGAGGCACAATAAAAAGTGGAATCAGTATGAAAATATCAACTACAAAGAAAATTCGACTCATGTTTTAGGTTTCAACGAACCGGACAGACCGGATCAGGCAAATATGGGAGTTGACAAGGCATTGGAATTGTGGCCCTATTTGCTTGAGTCGGGCCTACGTTTAGGTTCTCCGGCTCCATCCGACGGAGGGCTAAACTGGCTTTATAAATTTATGGATAAGGCCAAGAAGAAAGGCTATCGGGTCGATTTTGTTGCTATTCATTATTACAGGGGATGTGGCTCAGCAAACAGCTTTTACAATTTTTGTAAAGCAGTAAATAAAAGAACGGGTAAGCCGGTTTGGATTACAGAATGGAATAACGGGGCTAACTGGACTAAATGTGAGCCAACCTATGAAGAACAACAGAGGAAAATAAGGAGTTTTGTAGATAAACTGGATAAAACACCATTCGTGGAAAGATATGCCATATATAATTGGGTAGGGAAAACCAGGGCCATGTTCGGAAACGGAGGACTGACCCTAGCCGGGGAAGAGTATCGGGACAATATTGCTCCAATGGCATATAATCCGGATAAAATTAATTATTACAAAAACTATGTTGAAGAACCGTCTGATCCGGAGCCACATAATTCTGTTGCAGAATATGCTATGGATGTATCCGATGGGGGAGCTAAAGTTTGGATATATCCAAATCCGGTTCAGGATGATATGGTGAATGTAATGGGGCTGGAAAGCGAACAGCTTGTAGAGGTCTTTACTGTGCAGGGAAAAAAGGTTTTAAGTGTAAGGACTTATAGCGACCTGAATATTGGAGGATTGGAAAAAGGTTTCTATTTTTTAACCGTTGATGGTGCAGAAACAGTCAAGTTTGTTAAAGAATAGATAAAAAAGTAAATAATATAACATGATAAGACTGGAGAAAAAGATAATATTTGGTGCCTGTCCATAAACTGGGGGGCTGGACTTTATAGACGGATTCTATTTAGAACCTGTCTATAAAGTCGCAATGTTCTCAAGCATCTAATTATTTCAATTGTGTTCGTGCCCTTTGGCTTTAGTTTAAACTTGTCATTGTTCTGTGGTATGATAAGTCTTTTTTTCAAATTTACTTGATCCCGAGCACATCGGGATCACGGCTGACAGCACAGACAAACTTTCCGGGGGCAAAGCCCCGGATTGAATTAAGGCAGCTTTTCAGGCTGAGTATATTTAGCTGCTCCGGTTTTATTTGTTTCTAGGTGAATTCTTGTAAGGTGGAATCGCCAGATAGCTAATGTAGTTCTTGTTGTTTAAAAATTGTTATACCTGACTAAATGAATTAAAAATGAAAAGAAAACAGCTAATAACATTAATTGGATCGATATTATTAATGATAACTCTTTTTCTGACCTTTAAGTTAAAATCAGGCGAAAAAGAAGAAGGCTTTGACTTTGAAGAGCGCCCGCACGAGACAATAAGCCCTGAAGAGCGAGTTGTAAATGAAAGGCACCGGGCACGGTTTAAAGCCAAAAGAGCAGAAAACCGTTTAAAGTCGACAGAAGAGGCAAGTGTATATGCCAACGGAATGCTTACAGGAAACTGGGAGTATAAAAAATTCAGTGTAACATCTGGCCAGGGTAAAGGGTACCGTGTTGTAGGTTCGGCTTATGATCCTGAACATGATAATATCTATGCGGTTTCTTATGCGGGGCATCTGTGGCGTATAGACAGGGAGCCTGAAATTAACTGGGTGCTGCTGAACCATAAAGAAAAGTTTAAGAATTTTTTGAAAGGGGTTAATCTTGAAGACGGGACATTCAGGTTGATACATTCGTCCGGAAAGGCCATTCGATATTCCGATGATGAAGGAAGAACCTGGAATGAATCACAAGGGACCAACTTAAAAGAAGCTACCGGACAGGGGGCTGTGGTAAAGCACACTTCAGGAAAGAAAGTGATTGTAGTGGGGAAGGGAGCAGATAATTTAATCAAAGTATTTGTCTCTTCAGATTATGGGATTACATTTTCAGGTTTACAGAAAAAGTTTGATCCCGCGAAGTATGATATTCAGGTTTGTCATCCATATTATTCCGAAGATTTTTTCGTTTTTGCACGTGACGTGAATACTTCGACGATTACAATTTATAAGTATGCGAAAGATGCAGAGCAATTAACAGAACTCAAAACTACAACTCATACATTTTCTGGCGGACTAAAGAAGGTTTTGGGTACATATTCGGGGGAGAAGTTTCATTTTTATGTTATAGCACCTAAAACAAATATTTATTATTCAGATGATGAAGGGAGCAATTGGAAGTTGACGTACGAGAAGAATGATCAGGTACCTAAAACAATGCACCCGGATAAGCCCAATATATTGTTTAAAGGTTTTGTCGATATAAAAATGTCTGAAGACTACGGGGCAACCTGGAAGGGGTTTAAGCACAAATTGGGTTGGGATTTACAGCATGCTGAAATGTACAAAAAGAAAAATGGTACATACTTTCATTTTGTTGGAAAAGATTTTGGCTGCTTTGTGTCTGATTATCCGGATAGTATAGAAGCGTATTCTCAGTTAAATCATAATTCCTCTATACAAATGTGTTACGATGCAGCGTTTAGCGATAAGTACAACACTGTTTTTACAGCCTTGCAGGACAGAGGTTGCAGGGGCTTTTTTGACGAGAGCAATCCCGGAACCAAGGAGCTTGGAAGTACAGATGTTTTAAGAGTGGCGCTGGCAAATAACGAGAAATCCGTTTGGTACTGGTATTACTATGGTTCAATGGGGCACCATTATAATTTCGGGACGGGTAATTCCGGTGGGAAGAAAAAATTAAGCTGGACCGGAAGATGGTGGGCCGGGGTACTGGTTGCTTCTCCCGATTCAACCGAAGATGCTGTTGTTGTGGCATCTGGTCCAAACTTAAGGTTTTTTCATTACGACGCAGATGCAGGAAAGATTAGTAAAACGGATCATCCCTATGATTTTAAGGAGGTATCCGGTTCCGGATTGACGGGGTTTAACTATTCGCCTGCGGATCGTAATTTGTGGTTTGCATCTGTTAAAAGCGGAAAGTTCTATTATTCGAAAGATGGAGGAAAAACGTTCGTGGAAACAGAATCATATGGCGGGGCAATGCCAAAGGCGAATGACCAGAAGTATAATTATACCCGAAATCAGCATGTAATAAGGGCTTCAAAGTATAATCCGAATAAGGTTTGGTATGCGGGTGTTGGGAAAGTGTTCCTTATTTCAAACGATGGAGGTAAAACATTTAAGAACCATAACAAAGGACTGGATGTATACAGAATTAGAGACTTTGCTGTTTCAGAAGATGAGAAGTTTATTTTTGCCGCATGTGCAGGTAGTGGGGCATGGGTATATTCAGTAGAAGACGACTACTGGTACGAACTAAATGACGAGGCAGTTCCGAATGTCGATTTTACAGCTGTTCATTGTAGTCCGGAAAAAGGAGAGGTTAAATTTAGCACATTTGGCTACGGGGTGTTGTCGTTTAAAAGAACAGATAAAAATAAAGTGTTACGAACAACAAATAACCTGACTGCATCACTAAATGAGGATGAAAGTGTATATCTGTCCTGGATTGACATCAGCGATTCCGAGTCCGGTTATTACGTGCAGCGTATGGAAAACGGAGAGTTTGTTACAATCAGTACGCTGGATGCAAACACGGTCTCATTTCTTGATGAAAATATCATGAAGGGGAAAGATTATTATTACAGAATAGTTGGCTTTAATAAGGAAAAAGAATTCCTCCCATCTTCATTTGTTTCTTTGCGGCAACAGGGAAGCTCTGGTATTTCAGAAAAAAAGAAAAGCAATGTGAAATTATATCCAAATCCATTTGTCGATTATGTTGACGTGGAATCAGGAGAATTGAAGATTGAAAAAATATCTGTTTATAGTCAAAACGGTAGGCTTGTTTTGGAAAAATCTATACGGACAGATAATTCACCAATCCGGTTATATTTCCCGGAAAATCTGGAACCGGGGGCATATCTGGTTAAAATCTGGAACAAAGATAATACTACACAAGCTTTTAGTCTTATTAAGCGATAGTACATACAGTTATATTTAAGGAGGGGCGGTTTCGAAAACAACCGCCCCTCCTTTTTCAATAAACCCTACTTATTATATGGTTTAATTCGCAAAAAAATATTAGTGTTTTAAGGTTTGTAGGCGCTCAATAATAATTAACAGGGGGGCTGCAATTGTGTTTGCGTTGAGGGGCATTTTTGCTTCTAAAACTTGAAAGTGAGTTTTTTCTGTGTATGTATAGGTTATTTATACTAACTTCATATGGAAGTTAAGGTTGAGAAAAATGTTTTATAAAAAGGACGTATTAAGAAAAATCGTTCCACAGATGATTCTACCCGTAATAATCTCGGTAATACTTATGTTCTCCGGGGATACGGTAATGGTAGAATATGTCAGGAGTTCCTTGTTGAAACAGCATAAGGAGCATTTAAAAGACCTGGTGTTTACTAAATATAAGCAAATCGAAGGGTATCACCAAAAAGTTCTCAATGGGGATATTTCAAGGGAAGAAGCGCAGCAAATCCTGATTCAAAATATATTTTTATCAAGGTACGGGGAAGATTTCAAGGATTATTTCTGGCTAATAAGTGATACCAACACAATGCTTTCGCATCCATATTTTAAGGATTCTGCTTCAATGTATGCAATCAATCCTGGTTTTATGGATACTATGGCTGAATTGTCAGAGCTGGCGCGGGAAAAGGGCGAGGGATATAGCCGGTATTACTGGCAGTGGAAAGACAATAAGGAACGGGTAGAAGAAAAAATGTCTTATGTAAAGTATTTTGAACCTTGGGGATGGGTGCTTGGAACGGGGTTTTATATTACTGAAATCAATGAGCATATTAGACAAATTACCGATTTTATAATAAAGTTGATGGGGGTATTGATTGTCATTCTTGCGTTATTGTACATAATAATGCTACGCCGGTCGGTTTCTCATGTTAAAGAAATATTTACACAAGAAAGCAAATTTAACGAGAGTGAAATAAGGTTCAGGAAAATAACAGAGAACATGAGCAGTGGTGTTTTGGTAATGGAAGATGATGAAATAACATTTTGCAATAGCTATTTTTATGAACTTTTGGAATTGGACAAACCTGTTTCGCAGGATTTTTCGTTGTTGAAATATGCTGTGTTGGAAGAGGTTGAGGTTGTTAGGCAAAAGCTGGAAGAAGTATTTGAAAATAAAGAAGAAAGTGAGTACAGTTTCTGGATAAATACAGAAAAAGGCCGATCGAAGTACATTATGGTCAGGTTTATATTTGTAGTTGGCCAAACCTTAACAACAGCCCTTATGATATCCGATATAACAGCAGAGAAACTGAAGTCTGATGATATACAGATAATGCTCCAGACATTAGGCCAGAGCCCGGATTCAATTGTAATGACTGATTTGAAAGGGTACATCTTATATGTTAACGAGTCTTTTGTTAAACTAACAGGTTATTCTATTGACGAGGTCAAAGGTAAGCACTCGAATATCCTGAAATCTGGCAAAATGCACCCTACAGTGTACAAAGATCTTTGGGAATCAATTACAAAAGGGCATACCTGGGAAAACGAAATGATTAATAAGAAGAAAAATGGGGAGCTACATTGGGAGCAAACAAAAATATTTCCGATTAGGGATAAAAAAGGTAATATTATAAGGTTTGCAACAATAAAAACCGATATAACCAATAAGAAAAAACTTGAGAAGGAGCTTAAAGAAGCGCAGGAAAGGGCCAGCTCAGGAGATAAGCTTAAAAATGCATTTTTAAAGAATATTAGCCATGAGGTAAATACACCGTTAAATGCCATATTTGGTTTCTCCAACCTGTTGAAAAATAACCCGGCCCTTTCAGAAAAAGATGTGTTGTATATTGATACGGTTTGTGAAGGGGCAAATACCCTGATTAATCTTTTTAACGACATTATTGAATATTCTTCTATTGAATCGGGGAACATTGACATAGCCAGACAGGATATTTCAATCAGTGGCTTATTGAAAGAGATTGAGGGTAAGCATAATCGTAATTTAATAAAAGAACCAGAAAAAAAGGTTTGTATTAAAGCAGAAATTCCGGCAGAATATAAAGATGCAAGGCTGCTCTGCGACATGAAATGGCTCTCCCGGGTTTTTGATGAACTTGTCTCTAATGCAATTAAATTTTCCGAAGAGGGTATAGTTGTTATTACTTTTAAAATAAATATGGAAACCATTGACTTTAGTGTCAAAGACCCGGGTGTTGGAATATCTCCGAAAGAGCAGAACAAAATATTTGACTTGTTTACCCATGGAGAGAACCTGTTTTTGAGTTTGCATAAAGGCACAGGTGTAGGTCTTAATATTGTCCGGCTCCTGATTCAACATATGGGGGGGAAACTTTGGTTTAACTCCAAGGAGGGGGTTGGCTCAGAGTTCAGGTTTTCTTTTCCTTCTATTGATGTGAGCAACTATAACGTATTTAACGAGCAGATGGATGAAACTTTCGTTAGCAATACGCTTAAGGATAAGGTCGTGGTTATTGCAGAGGACAATGATTATAGTTTCAACTTCATCAAGAGCAAAATTGATAAAGATATTTCAAACCTTGTAAGGGTAGAATCGGATAACGAACTGTTTAATTTACTGGATAAACAGATTAATAATGTAGACATCATACTGGCAGATATGTACATAGGGTACCCAACCAGTAAAAGCATGGTCCGTGCTATAAGGAACAGTTACAACAATGTACCGGTGATACTTATGAGCTCTGTATATGGAGATTCAGAAAGTATGGTTAATGATAAATATTGCAGGGTGATATCCAAATCATTTTCACGGTTTGAACTGCTATCTGCAATATTGTCTCTCCTGAAATAGTCGCTTTTTATTCATTACAAGGGTTTAATAAGGGCTGTTTTTTGAATAACTTAGGTTAAGGGATTCAATTTTACGATTTAGGTTACTATACATTTATTACTACTTTTGCGTTAACATAAAATATATATTGTTTATGGTTTTTCATTTTGATAACGATAATAAAAGTCAGATGATAAGTATAATAGTGCTATTGACTTTTGTTATACGTCTGAATTCTTATTCTCAGCATTCGGAATATAAGTTTGTTAAAATAGGTGTGGAGGATGGTTTGCCTTCGGAGAATTGCAATTTTTGTTTTTTTGACAGTGAAGACTATCTGTGGATTGGAACAAATACCGGGGTAGTAAGATATGATGGTTATGAGGCGGAAAATTTAATGGCAATAACAGGCAATTATTCAGCAAGCAGGATTTTTAATGATGTGGCGGAAGATACCTCAGGAAATTTATGGTTTGCTACTTCTGATGGAATATATGGATATTTGAAGGAAAAGGGGGAGCTGGTCAGGATTGACGTGCAAAAAAAGCTGAATAAATTTAACGTATCAAATTATGTAACAACAATAATGTGCGATAATAACAATGTGTTATGGTTTGGAGGAGAAACGGGGTTGTTTCGTTACTATATTGATAAAGGTTCCTTGATCCATAATCGTTCACTTGTTGCATCAATTAAAGATTTTACGTTGGTAACAGATATACTGATGGAGCAGGGGCAGATATGGGTTGCTTCATGGAACAGGGGGTTGATTCGATATGATTATCAGACGGATGAGTTTGTTGACTTTCCGATTTTTAATGACTTTAATGATCCTAAAAAAAATAATCAATTATATGCATTATATAAGGCCGAAACAGGCTATTTTTATGCAGGAACCTGGGGCGGGGGTGTTTATGTTCTGGATGTCTCGGGCTCTGATACTCCGGTCATAGTAAAAAAGTTCACCAGAAACAATTGTGGTATTTCACATGACATAGTATATTCAATTACAGAAGACTCCGGACAGAATATTTGGATTGGGACGCCAAACGGCTTAAATATAATAGCTAATCCATTATCGGAGGACGTTTCAGTAGAAACGATTATTAATAAAGAGGAAAATCCATTCTCTTTATCGAATAATGAAGTCCGTTCCATTATTAGGGACAAGGTTGGCACCATGTGGTTGGCCACTGCATGGGGCGGTGTCAATAAAGTGAACATGATTAAGAAGACATTTGAAACACAGGTGCCCTCAAACTTTTCCGTTAAAAATAATATTTTAACAATTCATTCGTTTACCGAAGACTTTGACGGGCGCATTCTATTGGGGGTGCAGGGAGATGTGTTTACTTTGTTTGATGAGCAAAGCAATGCTTTTGTCTCATACGAAGATGTTCCGGACTATGCAGTGTTAAAAAGGCTGGAATTAAATACGGTTAAATGTTTTTTCTGGGATGAGCACTCTAATCTCTGGATTGGGACGCGGTATCGCGGGATTATCAGATATAACCCCAAGACGAAAAAGTATGTTCGATTAAATGCCAGAAGTAGAAAGAGAGGGCACCCCTCGGTCCGCGAAGTATTTTCTTTCTTTGAAGATAAAAGGGGGCGGATATGGGCAGCAACAGATAGCGGAATCTTTAGGATAACGCTTGGAGAAAGCGGCAAAATAAGAGATTTCAAGCAGGAACTTATCACATCAAATAAAGAAGAAGATAAACAGCAGATATCAAAAAATATTTCGGATGTTGTTGTTGATCAGAATGATATCCTTTGGGTTTCTTCCTTCGATAAGGGGCTGTTTTGTTCGCGTAATCCGGTAAAAGATGAGGTGGAAATTGATTTTAAACATTATGGGGCAGAAAAAGAAGAATATGGAATTAAATCAAATCATATAATATGTCTGTTCAATGATAGCAGGGGGAAGATGTGGATTGGGACAGGAGGTGACGGTCTAAAGTATTGGTCCCTGGAAACAGAATCCTTTCATTCTCCGGTGTCAGCAAATTTGTTGAACAATATAATCTTCTTTGGCATAAATGAGGATGCAAGGGGACGGATTTGGGCAACAACAAATCATGGTGTGTTGTGCTTTAACTCAAACAGAGAAGGAGAATATCAGGCCGAATTTTATACAGAAAAAAATGGTTTGCAAAGTAATGTATTCGCAAAAGGGGCATTTTATGAAACAGGAAAAGGAAAATTCATTGTAGGGGGAAGCAAAGGCTTCAATATATTTAACCCGGAGTCTGTTGAGGCGGATAAATATGTGCCGCAATTGAAAATCACCGGAGTCATCAACACCGAAGAGAACTTAAATACCTACAAGTTAGGGAAAGCCATAAATACATTTAAACATACCCAGAATCATATTCAGGTAGCATTTGCAGCCTTAGATTATCGTTACCCTGAGAAAAATCGTTACGCCTACAAATTGTCCGGAGTAGATAAAGACTGGGTTTACACTTCAGTTAAAAATAAATTAGTCTCTTATAGTAATTTACATCCCGGTAAGTATACATTCATGGTAAAGGGCACAAATTACATGGGGGTATGGAATAATGAACCCCGGGAAGTAAGCTTTAAAATTAAGCAGGCTCCTTTTAAAACCTGGTGGGCCATAACGATTTACTCGGTAATCTTTGTAAGTTTGGTTGTCTTTATCATCAGGTTAAGGTTTAATAACCTGAAGACAAAAAATAAACTTGAAATAGAAAAGCTGGAGAGGATAAAATCAGAAAAGCTTAACCAGTTTAAACTCCAGTTCTTTACCAATTTGTCACACGAACTATTGACCCCTCTGTCTATTCTAAAAATAGTGACAGATCAGTGGGATAAATACACAAATGATAAGGATATTGATGTAAAAAATATTTTTGAAAGAAATGTAGGGCAGTTAAGAAGTCATATAAATAAGGTGTTGCAATTCAGAAAAGTCGAGACGGGAAATATGAAGTTGACGGTGAAAGAGTGCGATATCCCTGAACTTATTTCCGATATTATAGCAAATTATAAACTTATAGCAGAACACAGAGAGGTAGACTTTAAAGCGAAAGTCCCGGCACACCTTTGGGGATGTATTGACCTGGAAAAATTAGATATAATTTTAAATAATCTGCTATCCAATGCATTTAAATACAATGGAGTTGGAGGTGGTGTGAAATTATTGGTTGATGTTACAGAAAAAGAGCAGGTTACTTATTTAGAATTTTCTGTCACTGATTCGGGGTACGGAATTCCAAAAGAAAGGCTTGAACACATTTTTGACCGATTTTACAGAATAAACGAAATTGACCCCAAAATAGAAGGGCTGGGAATAGGCCTTGCATTGGTTAAGAACCTGGTTACCCTGCATAGAGGGGATGTTTCCGTAAAAAGTAAGCTGGGTAAGGGAACAACCTTTAAAGTAAGCCTGCCAATCTCTAAAGAGTTTTATAGCAACCTGGAAAATACAGAAACAAAAAGAATAATTGATGCAGATAAAGTAGTAAGTTACAAGAAAAAGTCGCAGAGCAGTGAGTTGAATATTGAAGTCCGGCCAGACAAGACAATTCTTATAATAGACGATGATATCGATTTTTTAACGTTGTTAAAATCCAGCGTGTCTGATTATTATAGTGTTCTTTCAGCATCCTCGGGAACCGAGGGGCTCCGTGTAGCACAGGAGCAGGAGGTCGACCTGGTACTTTCAGACTTTATGATGCCTGAAATGAACGGGGCAGAATTATGCGAACAATTAAAAAATGAGGTAAACACAAGCCATATACCTTTTGTGCTTATAACTGCAAGTCATGAAGAGAGTACACGGTTTCTCGGGTATGAGTCCGGAGTTGATTCTGTTTTAACAAAGCCGTTGACAATTAAAGTGTTATTGGCAAGGATTAATAAGTTGCTGAAAAAGAAAGAAGAAACATTTAAAGTACTGAAAAAAGGGGATGTATTCGAGCCAACAGAATTCAGGATAACGACCCTGGACGAACAGTTTCTGGAGAAAGCAAAGAACATGGTAGAAAAACACATGGAAGATCAGGAGTTTTCAGTAAAAGTGCTACAGCAGGAAATGGGCTTAAGCCACTCCATGTTATATCGCAAAATTAAGGGTATTCTGGGCATTACCCCAAATGAATATATAAGAAACATACGGTTAAGCCGGGCCGCTCAAATGCTGGAAGCTGATGAAAAGTTAAATATCTCCGATGTGGCATTTAAGGTTGGGTTTAACGACCTAAGTTATTTCGGGGTTTGCTTTAAAAAGCAATTCGGATTAACTCCCCGGGATTTTCAGAAAAAAGGCCGGGGGGAATAAAAAAACAAGCGGTTAAATGTTTAAGATTATTTAACAGAAGAAGGTGTTTTTTTTAATGTAAATAATGTATTTTTTTCATCGCTTTTTGATGCGTTTTAGCAAAAAACCCATACACTGTTCCGGTGTAAATAAGTGATAAATTTTAGTTTATACCCATTGGGTGTTGTGTGTAATATTTTGATAAATAGTTGTTTAAAGAATTCTTATACTAAATGACGAAATATTTATACTCCCTTTTTTGATAATCCTCTGATAAGTTGGTACAAGTAGTCTGTAAATGCACTGTCTTGCCATAATAAATGGTTTTTATTTAAGATTTTTTTGCAAAGTTCTTAGTCATATTTGTAGCGTAGTAATTAAATGTAAAACCCTTATTTATGAAAAACTTTAAGAAAGCAAGAAGTTATTGTATGCGGCGGATTATTCTCTTCGTAGCAATACTTTGTGTGGTTGTGCCCGGGGCCTTTTCCCAGGAAAGGGCAATTAGTGGTTCTATCAGTGATGAATCGGGAGTTCCTCTCCCGGGAGTGTCAATACAGATAAAAGGGACAACAATAGGGACAATAACTGATTTGGATGGAAAATATTCCATTAATGTCAATCAGGGAGAAGTATTGATGATTAGCTTTCTGGGTTACTTAACAGAAGAAGTAACAGTAGATGAAAGTACAAGTAAGCTCGATATGGCATTGGTCCCGGATATTAATGATATTGACGAGGTTGTTGTTGTGGGCTACGGAACCCAGAGAAAGGTTAGTGTTACCGGTG
Source organism: Bacteroidales bacterium (assembly GCA_965230395.1). Classification (GTDB taxonomy): domain Bacteria; phylum Bacteroidota; class Bacteroidia; order Bacteroidales; family UBA10428; genus UBA10428. The sequence continues at coordinate 5,659,325 of CBDDKV010000002.1, read as the reverse complement.
CGGTATCCATGATTAAAAGCGAAGAATTGCAGGCCTCGCCGTCAACAAGTGTGGCTACTGCATTAGCCGGGCGTTTGCCGGGGCTGGTTATTACGCAAAACAGCGGGGCGGCTGGGAGCCAGTCGTCTGAGATTATTATTAGGGGATCCGAAGTTCCCCCGTTGATATTGGTTGACGGTGTTGAACGGGACTTTGAAGATCTGGATTCCGATGAGATTGAAAATATATCCATTCTTAAAGATGCATCAGCAACGGCCGTGTATGGGCTTAAAGGTGGAAGTGGTGTAATCATAATAACGACAAAACGGGGAAAAGAAGGAAAAGCAAAAATATCCGTTAAGTCGGAATACGGGATATTATTTCCCGGAAAAACTGTGGATATGCTGGATAGTTACGAATACGCCCTTTTAAGAAATGAAGGTGAATTTAATGATAACCCTGAAAATGGGGAATTTCAACATTATTCAGAAGAAGAACTGGAAAAATACCGGACAGGTTCCGATCCAATTCTTTATCCCAGTCACGAATGGTTTGATTATATGACAAACAAAACCGGGAGCCGCAGGAAAATTAGTGCGAATATTAGTGGCGGGCATGATAAGATGAGATATTTTACGACCATTGGCTATGTTCATGAGCGGGATCTTTACAGGGATTTTGACGTAGGCTACGATGACCGGTCTTATTTCAGAAGATACAATATTCGTTCAAACATAGACATTGATGTGTCAAGGACAACAATACTTGGAATTAATATCGGGGGGCAGTTCCAAAACACCCACAAACCTCCAGTAGACTTTAAAACGCTAACATATAATATGTTTAGGACTCCGCCGAATGCTACAACGCTTCATGAAGGTAAAGTCATCAGTACCAATGATATTTTTAAGGATCCTTCTCCTTTGAGTTCATATTACGACCGGGGGTATCAGAATAACTTTACAAATAGTGTGCAGTTGACCTTAACATTAGACCAGAAACTTGATTTTATCACTTCCGGATTAAGCTTAAAGATTCTGGGTTCTTATGACCATGCGTACACCAATAATCAGTCGAGCTCAAAGCAGGAGCCAATGTACCTGGTAAATCGTAATACAGATACAAACGAATTAGAGTTCACAAGAATCGCTGACGATGGGAATAAATTTACACCGTTGGGGAATTCCCGTGGTGTGGGGACAAAAATACGTGTTGCAAACATTCGTTCCGTATTAAATTATAAAAGAAGTTTCGGAAACCATAATCTTTCTGCTGTGGCAGTTTTCACCGCAAATTCAAAGAGCCTGCTTCAGGAAAAGATCGGTAAGCTAAATGTGGCTCCGAAATATGTGCCAATTAGGTTACTGGAATTAGCCGGGCGCTTAACGTATAATTATAAAGATAAGTACATTGTGGAAGGAAACGGCGGGGGCAGTGCTTCCGAAAACTTTCATGAAGAATACCGCTGGGGGTGGTTCCCGGCTGTGTCGGCCGGTTGGGTAGCCTCAAACGAAAGCTTCTTTCCGAAAAATAATGTGCTGTCGTTTCTTAAGTTTCGGGTTTCGTATGGGATAACAGGAAACGATTTAACTCGAGAGAGGTTTTACTATTACGATAATTATACATTGAGTTATGGTGGAGGGTATCCTTTTGGTTATGACCCTTCCGGACTAGGGAGCGCCTCTGAAGATAAAGTTGGCAACCGTAAAGGGACCTGGGAGGACAAATACGCAGCGAAATATGGCAGTGGAGACGCGCTGGTTCGACAGCAGGTTAAAACTTGAGGCGGATTTTTTCCATTCGCAAATGGATGGAGGTTTAATGCAAAGGCGCAATGTTTCAACAATAATTGCAGCAGAACTTCCTATAGTTAATATTAGAGAATTTGAGAAATTTGGTTACGAATTGCAGGCAACATGGAGGGCTAAAATTGGAGAGTGGAATTATCACTTTAGGGCAAACTACAACTTTGCCGACAATAAGCTTCTCTTTGTGGATCAACCCAACCAACGATACGAATGGCAGAAAGAAGCAGGGGGAAATAGAAAGCAGATACTGGCAATGGAATGCGTAGGGTTCTATACGCAGGAAGATATCGATTTTCTTGCATCGAACGGTGGTGTTGGTACCCCGGATGTGCCAACTTCCGGGTTCAATACGGCTTCTCATGGATTGCAGGCAGGAGATTTAAAGTATAAAGATTTGAATGAAGACGGAGTGACCAACCAGGAAGATATGAAATATTTTGATAATGTTACGGTTCCCAAGACCACCTTTGGCTTTGGAGGAGGTTTTGAGTGGAAGAACCTTAGTCTTGATGTGTTTTTTCAGGGAGTATCGGACATTACCTATAACGTTGATCAGCGTTTAAGGATGCCTTTCTTCAGTGGGACAGGTAGCGGTGCCGCCTATGTAATGGACCGGTGGACCCCGGAAAGGGCTGCGGCAGGTGAAGAAATCAGGTATCCCAGAATGACGGCAACTACCGCCTTGTCAGATCACAACGGGCAAAATTCAAGCTTTTGGTTTGAAGATGCTTCATATATCCGTTTGAAAAATATTGAAATAGCATATGTCATTAAGCATCGACGGTTAAAGGAAATAGGAATATCCAAAGTCAGGGTATATGCAAATGGGAATAACCTTTATACCTGGACCCCACTTGAGATAATCGATCCGGAAGCAAAGTCTGGTAATAATGCCCCCATACCTCCGAACAGGGTGGTCAACCTGGGAGTAAATGTCACATTTTAATTGAAAAAAGAAGCAGATATGAAAAAGATATATAAACATGGCAAAATTTTAGTGCTGTTCGGTATTATTCTGAATGCTTTTAGTTCTTGTGAAGATTTCTTTCAGGAACCGATTGAATCAAGCATCAATCTTGATACCATTTACAGTAATGTAAACAATGCAGAGAGAGCCCTTTTTGGGGCTTACAAAGCGATACCTTACATGTTCAACTATTCGTTTGATGCAACAAGCGGGGGGTACGAAAAGGCGAATAATGTGCACTCCTGTTTATTAGCAACACTTACTGATTTAGGCTCTACGGGTTCCCCGTGGGCAGGAGGGACAAAGTTAATCTATGGTGGCGCTGTTAGTCCTTTTAATGTGGGTAAAAATTCAACAGCCAAGGCCGGAACCCGGTTTTTGGAACATATTTATGAGGAACCTTACTTTTGGATGAGACGGGCATTTCTGTTTATCGAAAATGTAGATGGTGTACCAGGGGCCACGGAAGAATTCATCAAAACCAGGAAAGCTGAAGCCAACCTGCTGGTCGCTATTAGTTATTTAGAACTTATCAGAAGGTATGGCAGTGTGCCTTGGGTGGATCATTCAATAACGGGGGAGGAAACATTGAATCTGACCCGTCCGCCATTGAGTGAACTGGTAGATAATGTAGACGCTTTAATTGTTGATGCTATTGAGGGGTTGCCCGATTCATGGAGCAATGCCGAATACGGAAGGTTAACAAAATCCTCGGCTTACTTTCTGCGATCCAGGCTTTGGATGTGGGTAGCCAGTCCAATATTTAATACCTCAAGCCCTTATATTGATAATGGAGAAAATAACAACCTGATATGTATGGGCAGTGAAGATCCTGCCCGGTGGGAGAAAGCTGCCAGAATAACAAAAGAAGCAATAGACTACTGCGAAAGCCAGGGCTATCGTTTAGTGATGACCGGAAACCCCCAGGAAGATTATACATTGGCAACCAGAGATCTTTTTGGAAATACAGAGGTTGTTCAGTTTTCGCGGAGATCAAGCGGGTATACCGGAAGGGCGAAAGGAAATAATCTTTACGGTCGGGGCCTGCCTCCCAAGCAGGGGGTGAGTACCACAAAAGACGGAGGCCTGAACATACCAACACAAAATCTGGTAGATCTCTATGAGACAGTAGATGGCAGTACACCGGATTATTCGCAAAGAAATCCCTGGGAAAAACTAGAGCCCAGGTTTCATGCAACAGTAATTCATGATAGTGCCTTTTTTGGCGGAGTGGTAAAAAGAACATACAAGGTAAATGATGATATTGATTACATAGAACGTTGGGGCACCGGATATTTTCTTCGTAAATTCTTTCACGAAGAACACGAAACAAACCCCGAGTTGAGATTTGACTGCCCGTCCATGTATATGCGCTTGCCAGAGTTGTATTTGAATTATGCCGAGGCTTTGAATGAACATAGCCCGGGAAATGGCGATATAGAAATTTATTTGAACAAAACCCGGGAAAGAGCTGGTTTACCGGATATTAGTGGATTGGGACAAAGCGAAATGAGAGAGGCGATATTAAAAGAAAGGGCCGTGGAGTTCGCATTTGAAGAACTTCGGTTTTGGGACGTAAGACGCAGGCTTATTGCGGATAAAACGCTTGGCGCAACGAAATATGGTGTGAAAAGGGACGATAATGGTATTGGATGGGTGAAAACGGAATGCGAAGGTACCTTCCAGCCTACCTGGTACGATAAACACTACTTATACCCTTTCCCGGATTATGAAATACAAAGAGGGCTGGGACTAACTCAAAATCCAGGTTACTAAAAATTAAAAGATATTATGAAGGCATCTAAATATATAAAACTAATTTTAGGGGTACTTTTACTGTCATGCATTTGGAATTCGACAGTTAAAGCCCAGGTTAAAGACGTGTCGGGTATTGTTAAAAACAGCAACAGGCAGCCGGTTCCCGGGGTTGTGGTAAAAAATGCAAATACCGAAAATGTTGCTATTACGAATGTAGATGGAACATTTTTACTTTCTGCATCGGAGATTGATACACTGGTTTTTAGCTTCAACCAACAGGAGGTGAAACGGATCGTTCGTGGAAATGAAGACTATCTTGTAATTTCAATAAAGGATGTATTGTTTGATGAGGTGGTGAATGTTGCTTATGATAAGCAATCGATAAAAACAGCCACAGGGGCATATGAAGTCCTTTCTTCAGATAAAATTGGGGCAAACAGTTTTACCAATACACACCATGTTGTTCTGGGGCAGCTGCCCGGGATTACTACGTTTCAGGGGTCCGGTGAGCCGGGAAGTAACGCACTCGATTTCTATATACGGGGTAAAAGTACCTTTAACGATAACTCTCCACTAATTCTTATCGATGGGTTTGAAGGTGATTTTGCATATCTAAGCCCAACGGAAATAGAGAGCATAACGGTTTTAAAAGACGCTGTTGCAACCGCCATGTATGGAATGAGAGGTGCAAATGGCGTGATACTGGTAGAAACAAAAAAAGGGATTAATGGAAAATCACACTTTAATGTAAATTTAGAGTCAGGGTTTTTTATGCCTACAACACTGCCTGAGTTTGTAAATTCATATGAGTATGCAACACTGGTAAATGAGGCTTCTCAAAATGATGGACTTGACCCGAGATACACCGATGAACAATTAGCAGGCTATCAGGCAGGAAACGATCCATATAATTATCCGGACATTAACTGGGTAGATGAGATGTTGAAAGATCAGGCGATGTACAATAGTGCAAATATGGAATTTACTGGAGGTTCAGATCAGGTGAAGTACTATTCTATGATTGGGTACATGTCGGCCGGGGGGCTTTTGGAGCATGGCGATGCGAATGATAATTATAGCACAAATACAAGTTTTGAAAGGATTAACTTCCGGGGTAACGCCAATATTAAAATAAATAAAATATCTCATTTGGATATTGGAATTGGCGGCCGCATTGAGAATCGTTCCGACCCGCAAAATGGTGTGTACGATATACTTCGAAATGCCTATTTTACCCCTTCCAATAGGTATGTTATGTACAATCCGGACGGAAGTTACGGAGGGGATAATTTTTACCGTAATCATCCAATTGCAGACATGGAAGCAAGGGGATATAAGCAGAGACATACCCGCTATGTCAGCTTCAATGTAGCCTATGATCTTAAACTGGATTTTTTGCTGAAAGGTTTGAAAGCAAAAGCAGAAGCGTCCTTTATCAACAGTTTTTCCGGAACCGAGAAGTATACTGCTTCATATGCTGTTTACCAGAGAATTGAATCTCCGGATAGTACCTATTATCAGCAATACGGTATTCCGAAACCTCTTGGGTATTTAGGCCGTGACCTTAATCAGAACAGGACAAATACTTTTAGGGCTTACCTGACTTATGATAAAACAGTGGGTAACCACGAAATAAATACAATGCTACTGTTTGATCAACAACAATTGGTGTTCGGGAAAAATGCCGAACCGGAAAGGTTTCAGGGGGTGTCTGCAAGAGTAAAGTATAGTTTTAAAAACCGGTATATTGCTGAACTGGTCGCTGCTTATAATGGAAATAACGCTTATCATCCAGATAAACAGTATGGCTTTTTTCCGGCCTTAGGCTTAAGCTGGATTGCTTCAGAAGAGCGTTTTCTTGAGAATTCTTCGGTAATAAATTTCCTGAAATTAAGAGCTTCAGCAGGTGTTACCGGAAATAGTCTTTTAGCCGGTTATCGCCGCTTCATGTATCTCTATAACTATACAGGCAATAGCAACATTATATATGGAACCGGGAAAAATGGGTATAATGGATTGGAGCCTCTCGATATTCCAAATTCAGATGCCAGTTGGGAAAAGTCCTTTCACGCGAATGTTGGTTTTGATATGATTGTGTTAAATAGTTTAGGGGTCAGGCTGGATCTGTTCAGGGAACAGCGTTCTGATATATTGAATTCAATGGATCCGGTTGTTTCAGAAATGATTGGTATTACTGTGCCAAGAATAAACTATGGGGAGGTAAAAAATAGTGGATTGGAGTTAGCTGTTTCATATAACCGGGAAATCGCAAGTGATCTTAATATAACGCTAGGCCTGAGAGGAGGGTTTTCCAGAAACGAGATAACAAAGAGATACGAACAAAAGAATGCCGTAAATTCTTTTATTGGAGAATCAATGAACCAGATATTTGGACTGATTGCAGACGGTTTCTATACGGAAGAGAACATTTCTGGTGGCCCGGTGAATACTTTTGGTGTGGTTCAGCCCGGAGATGTAAGGTATAAAGATGTTAGCGGTCCGAATGGTGCTCCGGACGGTGTAATTGATAATTATGACTATACCCCTATTGGAAAAACATCTTTTCCGGAAATTACTTATGGTTTTAATATCGGGGCAGACTTTAAAGGGGTTTACCTTCAACTGGCATTCGACGGACAAGCTGCAAAAGAAGATATGATGGGCTGGCATTATATGTACAGGCCATTAGCGGGAGGATATGACAATATTTCGAAATACGCTGCAGAAAATCATTGGACAAAAGATAATCCTTCAGCATCGTTACCGAGGTTGACAACCCAATATAACGGAAACAATAACAGGAATAGTACTCTATATAAAGTTGATGCTTCTTTCCTAAGGTTGAGGACCGCAGAGTTGGGGTATAATTTGCCGGAAACCATAGCACAGAAAGTGAAGATGTCAGGAATTCGGATATTTCTAAGAGGCCATAATCTGATGGTGTTTGATTCAATGATTGAGGGAATAGATCCGGAGGTCGTAGACGGTTACCCACAATTAAGGTCTTATATTCTGGGATTAAACGTTAATTTTTAAACTTAGCATTCAATGAGAAAACAAAAAAATACAATACTGGCACTATGTTTTGCCTGTGCTTTACTCATCTTCCCTTCTTGTGAACGATTAGAGTACGATGAGGAAAAAGCATACACCGATGAAATAGTCTGGTCCGAAATAGACTATGTGAGAAGAAGTCTTAGCTCAGTATATGAAAGGTTGCCATCCGGCTATAATTCGGTGTTAGGGAGTATGCAGGCAGCAATAACGGATAATGCCGAGAGTTCGGAAATGTCTAATGCTGTACGAATTTTTAATGATGGCACCTGGAATGAGTTTAATAATCCGATGGGGGCGTGGGGCAAGAACTATGAAGGAATTCGACAGGCAAACTTCTTTATAACAAATGCTGATACCACAACATTTTACACATATTCCGGGGAAAATCAGGAATCATTCTTGGAAGAATTGGATGTTTTCAGGGGCGAAGCCCGGTTTTTAAAAGCATTCTTCTATGCAGAATTAATAAAAAGGTACGGTGGTGTACCTATCATAAAAGATGTACTTTTCCTGGAAGATGAAATTGATCGCCCTAGAAATACATATGAAGAATGTGTGGATTATATTGCAGAGGTATGTAACGAAGCAGCTTCCTTTTTGCCCGATAAGAGAAGTGGTGTAGATTTGGGGAGGGCTTCGAAAGCTGCGGCATATGCTTTAAAGGCCAGAACTTTTCTTTATGCGGCCAGTCCGCTCAATAATGAAGGAAATAAAAATGATAGCTATTACGATAGCTGCGTAGCTGCTGCCGCAGAAATATTTTCAATGGGATACTCCTTAAATGGTGTTAGTTATAGCGAATTGTTTACACCGGGCAGCCCAACGCACATTCAAAATAAAGAGGTTATTTTTGATAAAAGAGAAATTTCTTCCAGTAGTTTCGAACGGGACAACGTACCTGTAGGATTTTACTCCGGTAGGGGGTATACAAACCCTACACAGGGCTTAGTTGATGCATATGAATGGAAAGACGGTACAAAGTTTGACTGGAATAATCCGGAACATGTAGCCGGTATATATTCAGGGTTCGAAAAAGATACAAATATCGACGGGGTGGATACAACCATCTATATTGAAAGGGACGAGCGGTTTTATGCAACCATTGTGTATAACGGAGACTCTGTTCAGGGAAGAACGGTCGAATGTTTTAACGGAGGTAAAGATGGGCCAAACCAGAAGCATACGCATGGAACCAGAACCGGCTATTATTTAAATAAATATGTCGATACAGAATTGGATCTTTTAAATGGAAATACCTCGAAGCATATTTGGTTTTACATGAGATATGCAGAAGTACTGCTGAATTATGCAGAAGCCCTGAATGAAATCGCAGGGCCGGATGATAACCGGGGGTACGCCAAAACAGCACTTGAAGCATTAAATGAAGTCAGAGAGAGAGCTGGACAGCCTCTTTTGACAACCGCAGATGTGCCAACGAAAGAGACTTTTAGAGAGAAGGTGCGAAATGAGAGAAGGGTTGAACTGGCTTTTGAAGAACACCGGTACTGGGACGTAAAGCGTTGGAAAATAGCCGAGGAAACATTGGGTGTTCCTATTCATGGAGTAGAAATTATTAAAAACGCTGATGAAACTCTTAGCTTTAATGTGAAAGAAGTTGAAAACCGGGTTTTTGAGCCTAGAATGTATTTATTCCCAATTCCGGCACAAGAGTTCCTGAACTCTGACCATTTAAAGCAAAACGACGGGTGGTAATATACCGTGAAGCGAAGGCTTTTCAAAAAGGAATGAAATAAGCTTTCGTGTCACAGGAAATGCTGTTGAAATGTTCTGGTTATTAAAATCAGAACATTTCCTGATTCCACAGTTTTTTTTTAATGATGTTTGGGAGGCTTTTCGGGTAGCCTTTGCCTTTAATTCCAGTAAAGAAGAAAATGTTCTAATGTAAGGCATAGGGAGAAAAGTAAAATCTTTTCAGCCAACCGGACATTATTTTATAATCCGAGAGTAATCAATCGTCGTAAGTTAATAGTCCGTTTGCGAAATTACCAAAAGCCGGAATGAAGTGTTTGTTCGTCAGAAGACAAATTCTGCGGAATACATTCAACCGGATTAGAGGCTTGTGTAAATATGAGGTCAAAAATTATTGCTAACCTTGCATTTCTATAAAATGACAAATTAGTCGTAATATTAAAAAAGGTTAGTGTGTATTTTTGGGGCGCTGTAAAAATGAAAATGACTTGTTTAGGCGGTGATTTTATTGAATGCAATATAATCTTGCACAGGTATTACTAGAATATAATGCCGGGAAATGAATAGAACCCGTTCCAAAGTACAGGGAGAACAATAATGAAAAAAGAAAAATCAAAATTAAAACAGATGAAAAAAGGATTTATCTATTTAGGCTTGATATTATGCATGTTTCTGGGAGTGCGGAACTCGGGGGCTCAGGAAAAACCAAACATTGTAGTTATTTATGTAGATGATTTGGGGTATGGGGATTTATCCTGCTATGGCGCCACAAAAGTGAAAACCCCGAATGTAGATAAATTGGCAGAAAAGGGGGTTAAATTTACTGACGGACATTGCTCGGCTGCAACTTGTACACCTTCAAGGTACTCATTGCTAACAGGAAGTTATGCGTTTAGGATGAATGCCGGAATCCTGGAAGGAGATGCTCCGGCTTTAATTCAGCCAGGCACAAAAACACTTCCGGCTATGTTGCAAAAAAAAGGATATAAAACAGCGGTTATCGGTAAGTGGCATTTAGGATTAGGAAATGGAAAGGTGAACTGGAACGAAAGAATAACTCCCGGGCCGGCTGAAATCGGATTTGATTATAGTTATCTGATCCCGGCAACAGGGGATCGTGTGCCATGTGTAATGGTAGAAAATCAGTACGTAGTAGATTTGGATAAGAATGACCCTATTGCTGTAAGTTATAAAGGAAAAGTTGGAACAGACCCTACCGGGATTGAAAATCCGGAATTGTTGAAGTATGGGGCTGATAACCAACATGGAAAAACAATCATAAACGGAGTTAGTCGAATTGGATATATGTCAGGGGGTAACTCAGCCAGGTGGAGGGACGAAACGGTTCCATACCAGATGCTAAGGAAGGCGAGGTTATTTATTGATGAAAACGAAAAAGAACCTTTCTTTCTCTATTTTGCCTTTCACGATATTCATGTCCCCCGTTTGCCGGATCACCGTTTTGAAGGAAGTACCGATATGGGGGTGAGAGGTGATGCCATTGTTCAAATGGACTATATAACCGGACAACTCGTTCAATATCTTGAAGAAAAGGGGATCTTAGATAATACACTTATTTTATTTTCATCAGATAATGGACCTGTACTTTCCGATGGTTATGATGATCAGGCTTTGGAGTTAATTGGTGATCATAAAGCGGCAGGCCCTTTCAGAGGAGGGAAATATAGTAGTTTTGAAGCGGGAACAAGGGTCCCTACAATTGTATGCTGGCCGGATAGGATTAAACCCGGGCAAACGAGCGAAGCCCTGGTAGGCCACGTCGATCTTTATGCATCTGTAGCTGCCCTGATTGGCCATGATTTAAGCCCGGGAGAGGCACCTGATAGCTATAATGCGTTGAAAACTTTTATGGGAGAGGAGCCTGTAGGTCGCGAATACCTTCTCGAAGAGGCGTATTCTTATTCACTTAGAAATGGAAAATGGAAGTATATACAGCCGGCAAAAAGCCTTCGGAATGATAAATGGATTTCTAATAATAAAAATCTTGAATCAGGTCTGGCCAAAGAACCTCAATTGTATAACTTAGAGGAGGATCCGTATGAGAGTAATAATCTTGCAACAAAGAATAAGAAGGTTGTAAAAAAACTGGAAAAAGAGCTTCAGAAGATATTAACAAATGAGGGCAGCAGATAAGGGGAACTAGCCAATAAATATAATAGAAGATGATTAAATTAAGAACAGCAGTTGTATTGCTAACTTTTCTCGGATGTATAGGATGTAAATCATATAAGTCTTATGAAGGAATGGCATATGAAGAAAAATCGCCGGCCGATTGGGAGAACCCGGCTGTTAATGAAATTAATAAAGAAAAGCCAAGGGCTTACTTTATACCTTTTGCCTCAATGGAAGAGGTTAACAGGGATGATAAGTGGGCATCTTCACTTATCAAATCTTTAAATGGAGACTGGCTTTTCCATCTTTCCCAAAACCCTTCAGAAAGGCCTCATTATTTCTTTAAAGATGATTTCGATACAAGGCAGTGGAAAAGAATACCGGTCCCTTCAAACTGGGAGTGCCAGGGATACGAATACCCGATTTATACAAATGTAAAGTACCCTCATGCAAAGACTCCACCTAACATTCAAAAGCACTATAATCCGGTAGGTTCCTATAAGAGAACATTCATAATTCCCGAAGACTGGGATAAAAAAGAGGTTTTCCTGCATTTTGGAGCAGTTAGTTCAGCTTTTTATGTATGGGTAAATGAAACTTCAGTCGGTTATAGCGAGGATTCAAAAACACCCGTTGAATTTAAAATAACCGATTATCTTAAACCCGGTGAAAATACCCTGGCTGTTGAAGTATATAAGTGGTGCGACGGGAGTTATTTGGAAGACCAGGATTTTTGGCGGTTAGCCGGAATAACCAGGGATGTATTTTTAATGGGGCGTAATTCGCAACATATAAGAGATTTCAGAGTAACAGCAGGACTTGAAGATGACTATTCAACAGGAACTTTTCAGTTTGAAGCTGAAATTATGAATGCTGATGCAGGCCTGAATGTGGAAGTTACCCTAAAAGACGGGGATAATGTTGTTAAGTCAATGTCTGCTCCGGTGAAAAATGGAAAAGTATCGCTTTTCGAACAATTTCCAGATGTGAAAAAGTGGACTGCAGAAACACCTGATTTGTATGATCTGTTAATTTCCTTGAAAAATAAAAATGGGGAAACCCGAGAGGTGCTGAGGCAGGATGTAGGTTTCAGGCGCGTTGAGATTAAGGACGCCCAGCTATTGGTAAATGGACAGTATGTTTATATCAAGGGGGTGAATTTACACGAGCATCATGACGTGCATGGACATGTTGTTGATGAGGAGACAATGCTGAAAGACATTAAAGTTATGAAAAGCCATAACATAAATGCTGTCCGTACTTCTCATTATCCACAACCGGAAAGGTGGTATGAGTTATGTAACCAATATGGCTTATATTTAGTTGATGAGGCAAATATCGAATCTCATGGAATGGGATATAAAGAAAAGTCTCTGGCAAAAGACCCGGCTTGGAAGGATGCGCATCTTTTCAGGACCAAAAATATGTTTGAAAGAGATAAAAACCAACCGTCCGTCATTATTTGGTCGTTAGGAAATGAAGCAGGCAATGGCGTTAATTTTTATGCAACGTACGATTACCTGAAATCGGTGGATACTACCCGTCCGGTTCAGTATGAACAGGCACATGGAGGAAAAAATACAGATATAATGTGCCCAATGTATATGAAGATTGGGGGAATGGAAAGGTACGCAGAGGAAAGAGGGGAAAAACCTTTAATTCAATGTGAATACGCCCATGCTATGGGGAATAGTGTTGGTAATTTAAAAGACTACTGGGATTTAATAGAATCTTACGATATCATGCAGGGTGGATTTATCTGGGATTGGGTAGATCAGGGGCTGTTAACAAAGAATGGAGCAGGAGAAGAATATTGGGCTTACGGGGGAGATTTTGGCCCGGATACAGTTCCCAGTGATGGCAATTTTTGTCTTAACGGGCTGGTTAACCCGGATAGAGGGGTGAAACCACATCTTCTTGAAGTAAAGAAAGTATACCAGTATATTAAGTTTAAACCTGTTAACCTGGAAAAGGGAATAGTTTCCATTGAAAATAAATATGCATTTATTAATCTTGACTTATTTGATTTTGAGTGGGAAGTAAAAGGAAATGGTAAAGTTGTAAAGTCAGGAAGTATCAAAGATGTAAAACTGACACCTGATCAATCAAAAGATTATGACCTGGACATTGAATTCGAACCAGAATCGAATACTGAATATTTTCTGAACGTGAAGGCCTCTTTAAAAAAGACCGGTGGGCTTGTAGATGCTGGAACTGAATTGGCGAAAGAACAATTTCTTCTCCCGGTTTACAGAGCGGAAAAGAAAGAATTAGCAGGCTTGTCTAAAATATCTTCCGTAGAGACGAAAGAGGCATTGGTAGTAAAAGGAGAAGGTTTTGAGGTTAAGTTTGATTTGGAGAAAGGGATCATGGATTCGTATATGGCAAACGGAAAACAGATGCTTCAATCCGGTCTCGTACCAGAGTTTTGGCGGGCCCCTATTGACAATGATTTTGGAAACAAATTACATAAACGGGCTTTTGTCTGGAAGAATGCCGGTAAAAACAGGGTTGTAAAACAGGCTAAAGTGAAAAGCAGTGAAAATCAAGCGATTATGACACTGGAGTTTGACCTAATGAGCGCAGATTCTGTAATTGGTAATTATACATCCAGATATGTGGTGAACGGCGAAGGTGAAATTGAAGTAAAAAATAACTTTAAAATGGCAGATAAAAAATTGCCGGAAATACCAAGAATGGGTATGACACTTATTATGCCAAGAGAATTTGAAAACATAGCGTGGTACGGCCGGGGCCCACATGAATCGTATTCAGACAGGAAAACCAGTGCTTTTGTAGATGTTTACTCCGGTAAGGTGGCTGAACAGTACTGGGAATATATTCGACCACAGGAAAATGGAAACAAAACAGACGTCAGATGGGTTAAACTAACAAATAATGAAGGGGTTGGCCTTAAATTTACCGGAGAACAATTACTGGAAGTTTCAGCACATCACAACTTACTGGAAGATTTTGAATCTCCTGAAAGAACAGATGGAAGAGAGAAAAAAGGGGTGAAAGTAAAGAGGCGGCATACCTATGATGTGAAACCGGGAGAACTGACAGCAATAGATGTTGATTATAAGCAGATTGGAGTAGGAGGAGATAATAGTTGGGGAGCGCGTCCCCATGACAAATACAGATTAATGGAAAAAGAATATTCTTATGGATTTACGATTTCTCCGGTGAAAGGTGGAGAATAATATAAAAATTGTCATTTTACGCTTAAAAGCATCCGGTGTTCTATACATCCGGATGTTGTTTTATTGAATACTTTAGGAAATTAAAAGAACACAAGCAAATTGCCTTGCCGTCAGAGAAAAACGATAGTGCAAATACAAATATTTAACTTGAAGCTGTAATTTCAAATTAAAGGAAGGGCAATATGCCTTGTTATATATAAATATGCGTTATGTGTTGATGTTGTGTTGTTATTTATAACTATTTTATAAAATAGTAAATTTTTTGTTAAAGATCTTGTAGTGAAGAGCTTGTTGTTTTGTTTGTAAAGCGTCGCTCAGTTATTTAGAAATAACCTTAGTCAAATGTATTTTATCGTTAATTGATTAAATTTTGCCATTTATCAACTCAAGGTTATTGTATATAAAATATGAGTAATCTTGTGATTGTAAAATTCTTACCTTGCAAGTGCTAATATGAATTGAAATGACAAAGATCCAGTTTAACGCAGAGGAAGAAATATTATTTGTGAACTTTTTTGGGGAAATAGGACTTTTTGAAATGCTTAGTTCTTACAGGAATCTCGGAGAATCTGGTCAATTGTCCGAAGGGTCCTGTGTATTATTGGATTTTACAAGTGCAAAATTTAATTTTAAGGCAACAGAGGTTCCCATTATTGCCTTTGAATTGAACAAGTTTGTCCAAAGGTTCAGTGATACAAGGATTGCAGCTGTCTATTCAAGTCCAAAAGAAACGGCATTTGGACAGCTAATAGAGTATTATGCGGGTCTGGCAAAATATCACTATCGGGTTTTTCATACCTCTGAGTCGGCATGTGATTGGTTGAGGCTTACATTTTTTCCATGTTAGCCAGATCCGGAAACATTTCCTTTTCATACATTTCAAGTATTACCAGATAGATTTACTTTTCTATTAGAATCATATTTATGCTTTATTGGTTAACTTTCGTTTGATGAACAAAAGTAGAGGTGCGGCTGTTTCATTTCTGGTTTAATACTTCTAACCTATGGAGTCAAAAGAACTATATTTCGAAAAAAAAATTAGCAGGACACTTGCTGAGGTAAGAGAGCGGGTGGAGTTGAAATTTAAAGAGGCTGGTTTTGGAATTTTGTCAGAAATAAAATTGCATGAGAAGTTCTCTGAAAAGCTAAATGTAAATACAGAACCATATATAATTCTTGGGGTATGTAGCCCCAAATTCGCCTATGAAGCATATAAGGTGGAGGATTATATAGGCATTTTACTTCCATGTAAAGTTGTATTAAAACAAGAGAAAGAAGGAGTTCGGATCCTGGTGTTGAGGCCAGAGGCAATAATGTCCCTTATCGGAGATAGGGGCTTAAATGAAATGGCAGAAAAAGTATCATCCTCATTCTCAAAAGTGTTATCGGAAATATAATTTCAGTACCGGGCTGCGAGAGTGGCGATTGGAAAGCGTAAACTATTCAAATCAGAAAGAAAGCTTTTTGCTGATTACTATTATTTTTACTTACTTTGATAATAGATTCAAGGATTTATAGCATTTATTGGCAATATATATTTAAATATTCGGTGAAGGGAATAAATTACTTTAAAAAACTTTTTTATGAAGACTTACGAATTTTATTTGTCATTTTTATTATTGGCAACATTGTATAGTTGTCAGCAGGAGGCTGGGTATGTACTAAAGCAGGCGACCGACCCCAATGGCTTTACTTATGAGTATGTAACGAATGATCCTTTGGCTACCCGGATTTATACGTTGGAAAATGGGTTGAAGGTGTATTTGAGTCAAAATGAGGATAAGCCCCGTATACAAACGTTTATAGCGGTGAGGGCAGGTTCAACTTATGATCCGGCAGAGACAACCGGTTTGGCTCATTATCTTGAACATATGATGTTTAAAGGTTCTGATGAGATAGGGACAATAAATTGGGAGGCTGAAAGTAAAGAATTATCAGTAATATCGGATCTCTATGAGCAGCATAAGGCAGAAGCAGACCCGGAAAAAAAGAAAGCGATTTATGCCAGAATAGATAGCGTTTCACAAATAGCAGGGCAGTACGCGATACCTAGTGAATATGACAAAATGGTCAGTTCTCTTGGGGCAAAGGAGACAAATGCGTGGACCTCATTTGAGGAAACAGTATATAAAAATGATATCCCTTCTAATGAACTGGAGAAGTGGGCCCGACTTGAGTCTGAGAGGTTTAGTAGGTTGGTGTTGAGGTTGTTCCATACGGAACTGGAAACAGTTTACGAAGAATTTAATATGAGTCAGGACAACGATTACAGAAAATCATATTACAAGTTGTACGAAAAACTTTTTCCTCTCCATCCCTACGGGCAGCAAACTACTCTGGGGAAAGCAGAACATCTTAAAAACCCATCAATGGTTAATATACATAATTATTGGGGCAGGTATTATGTGCCTAATAATATGGCCGTCTGTATGTGTGGAGACCTGGAATTTGGGAAGACAATTAAATTATTGAATGAAACATTTGGTAAGTTGAAGCCTGGAGATGTTCCTAATAAGGAGTTGCCCAAAGAACAGTCAATATCGGGAATAACAGAAGTAAGTGTTGTGGGGCCGGACATAGAACATTTACGTTTGGGGTATCGTTTTAACGGAATACATTCAGAGGATAGAAAATACGTAGAAGTAATAAATCATTTGCTATCGAATGAAGTTGCGGGTCTGATAAGGCTAAATCTAGTGCAAAAGCAAAAGGTCCTGGATGCAGGTAGTTATACCCAGTTTATGAAAGACTATGGAGTGCATGCATTTTATGGAAAACCTCGTGAAGGCCAGGCAATGGAGGAAGTTAAGGGGTTGATTATTGCAGAAATAGAAAAAATTAAAAATGGGGAGTTTGAAGACTGGCTTGTAGAAGCTGCAATTAATGATATGAGGTTACAGCGGGTACTGGAGCAGGAAGGAAATAAACGAGCTAACAATTACGTACATGCATTTACATTAGGCTTAAACTGGGACGAGGAGTTAAGGTACATTAATGAGCTTGAAAAAATAACAAAAGAGCAGCTGGTGCAATTTGCGAAAGATAATTATACGGAAAATTATGTCGTTGTATATAAAAGAAATGGAACGGATACGGTAGCCGTAAAGGTTGAAAAACCGCAAATTACAAAGGTTCCTTTAAACCGGGATAAATCTTCGGAATTTTACAAAAATTTCAATAAAATTGAACAGGAGAGACTTGAGCCGATGTATGTCAATTTTGAAAAGGATATAGAAAAAGAAGAAATCCTCAAGGGAGTTGAATTAAACTATATAAAAGGAACGGTCCCTGATTTATTCAGATTATACTTTATGGTAGATATGGGGCGTGACCATGTTAAGGAATTGCCAGTGACAATAGATTTGCTTAATTATCTTGGTACCGATAAATATTCTCCGGAAGAACTAAAAAAGGAGTTCTATAAGCATGGAATAAGGATTCGTTCAAAGGCAAGGAAAGATAATGCTTTATTTGAGCTCTATGGACTTGAAGAGTCTTTCCCGGATGCTGTAGGACTTTTGGAGCATGTTTTGACATCGGTTAAGCCTGATGCTGCAATATATAATGAATATGTAGCGGGTCTTTTGAAAAAAAGAGCCGATTCAAAACTTAGCAAATCAAATATTTTGTGGGGCGGACTTTTCAACTATGGAAAATACGGGGTAAAAAGTACCTTTACAAATATTCAGTCAGAAAGTGAACTGAAACAGTCGGATCCAATAATTTATACAGACCTGATAAAAAGCTTCAGTTCGTATCCGCACCGATTTGTGTATTGCGGTCAGCAATCTAAGGAAGATGTCAAACAAGTTATACAGGACAAGCATTTAGTGCCGGCTGAAATGAAGGAGTTTCCAAAACCGATTGATATTGAGGAAAGGGAATATTCAAAACGGAAAGTTTATTTTGTAGATTATGATATGGTGCAAACCATGATTATGATGGTTTCAAAAGATACAAGGTTCGAACGGGCGTTAATTCCACAGGCAACTGTATTTAATGAGTATTTTGGAAGTGGCTTGTCCAGTATAGTTTTCCAGGAAATAAGAGAGGCAAAAGGATTGGCCTATTCAGCATTTTCGCAATATAGCATTCCGAACCGGACGGATCAATCCCATTATGTTTATGCATTTATGAGTACACAGTCCGATAAACTGAAAGAAGCAAGTGATGCTATGCTTGAATTGATGAATAATATGCCAAAAGCGGAAATTCAATTTAATGGGGCCAGGGAAGCAGTTTTGAAAAAACTGGAGTCAGACCGGAAGGTTAATACCGAACTGTTTTGGCACTATAAATGGCACAAAGATTTAGGGTTAAATGAAGACAATCGAAAAAATGTATACAGTAATGTGAAGAATACAACAATAGAAGAGATGGAAATATTTTTCAATGAACATGTTAAAGACAAGAATTATGCATTCCTAATACTAGGAAATAAGAAAAACCTTGATATGAATATGTTAAAGGGACTTGGTGATTTTGAAGAGTTAACCTTGGAACAAATATTTAACTATTAATATTAATAGGAAAAGGCTTCTCTTGCTTTATAGCAGGGAAGCCTCTTTTTAACTCATAAAACCGACAAAAAGAATAGGATTTAAGGTTAAAAATTTGTTAATAATTGGGGTTCTTGTGCGATATGCTGTGAAAAATTGTTTCTTTGGTGTAAAAGAGAAGATATTATGAAAAATATAGTGTGTCCTATATCGAATGAAAGAATACCGGAGCATTTACCCCGGGTTACAGCATTTTATGTTCTTCTGATATTTATTTTATATTTAGTTTCAGGGAATTTACTTTTAGTAGTTTTCCTCGCTTTTGATTTTCTTCTTCGTGGATTTAATCGCTCAAAGTTTAGTGTAATAAACCAAGTGGCAAAGCAAACCTCAAAAGCACTGAGCTTGCAATCTCCATTCATAGATAAGGCTCCCAAAATATTTGCTGCACGGTTAGGAGGGGCTATTGCTGTGCTTATTATTTTGCTCCATTTACTGGACCTTCATATTGGGGCAAAAAGTTTAGCCCTGACGGTATCATTTCTTGCAACATTAGAATGTGTGTTAAACCTGTGTGTGGGCTGCTATATCTATAACTGGTTTGTGTTGCCATTATTTGTTCGTAAGTAACAGGCTAATTGTTGATTCCTTTAAGGCGTTGCTGCTAACATTGTTATAAAAATTTTTTTTAGCTTGCATTTTGTAATTTAAAATAATATTACTTTGTAGTATTATTTTAAATTAATTATGAAGCGCAGATTAGCTATAATAACGGGAGGAAACTCATCAGAGAAAGTCATTTCAATAAAGAGTGCTGATACCATATTTCAGAACATTAATACATTGCAGTATGATGCTTATCTGGTTGAAATTGATGGGGCGGCCTGGCAGGTGGTGATGAGTGAAAATGAAAGGGTTGCTGTCGATAAAAATGATTTTTCTTTTACAACCAATAATTCAAAAAATCATTTTGATTGCGCTTTGATAATGATTCACGGAGAACCAGGGGAAGACGGAAAGCTGCAAGGGTATTTCGATATGTTGAACATACCTTATGCATCATCGGGAGCATTAACATCTGCTGCAACTTTCAGTAAGCATTTTACAAAACAGTTTCTTAAAAGTTATGATATCCGGTCCGCAGAATCCATATTGTTAAGTAAACGATTAGGGTATGATTTAGACGATGTGGGGCCCAAGCTTGGATACCCTTGTTTTGTTAAACCGAACAGTGCAGGTTCCAGCTTTGGGGTAAGCAAAGTAAATACTCATGATCAGCTTTTTGATGCAGTGAATAAAGCTTTGACTGAAGATGAAGAAGTTTTAGTTGAAAAAATGCTAGAGGGAACAGAAATAACATGTGGAGTGCTACGGACATCAAAAAATGCTTATACGTTTCCTATTTGCGAAGTGGTGAGCAAAACGGGTTTTTTTGATTATGACGCCAAATACACCAATGGGCTGGCTGAGGAAATAATCCCAGCTCGTATAAGCGAGGAAATAGCGGTTAGGTGTAAGGAAATGTCGTTGAAAATTTATGATATTTTCAATTGTAAATGGTTCGCCCGTGTTGATTATATTATTCAAAATAATCAATTATATCCACTTGAAATAAATACTATTCCGGGAATGAGCAAAGAGAGTATAATTCCTAAAATGTTAAAAGTCGCAAACCTAAACCTAAAAAACCTTCTCGACGAAATACTGGATGATGTAATAACCTGATTGTAAATTATAAAACCGACGACTTTATCTATGATTAATTTGCCTGTAATCAAAAACACTTGTTATTATAAATTCAACAAGGTGTCTCATACACGCATCTTAATAATAATCACGACTTTCTTCTGTCTGAATATTTCTGCAAAACCCGAAGGGAAATATGTACAGATCAATAATCTTTTGGCCAAAGGTGATACGCTCTTGTTTGATAAAAAATACGATGAGGCAAGAACTTATTTTAATCGAGGTCTAAAGGTATCGGAAGAGCATGAGCTTGAATATGAAAGCAGGTATTGCAAATATAAGTTGGGGTTTAGTTATATTGTGCAAGAGCGTGATTCATTAGCGTTAAATATATTATTGGAGACATTAAATGAGTTTTTTCCAATTAATTCCAAAGATTCAATTTTATATCTGCTCCTTAAGGCAGAAACTGAGTTGTTGGATGATTCGATTAGGGGCAAAGGACTCGGGGCTGATAAATATTTAGCTTTCTTCAATAATACAACTTTACCATATTCTGACTGGGAACAAAAAAGAGCATATTATCTATTGGCAGGCTTGTTAACTCATGAAAAGGAGCATCAGAAAGCAATAGGGTATTACAAAAAAGCTGTTAAAGTAAAGGCATATGCTCTTTATACAGATGATTTGGCTAAGACTGGTGCATTGTTTGAGTATAATTTACTGCGAGAGTTCCAGAAAGCAATTGATGAAGGTCTGTATTTATTTTCTCATAATAATGGGTTCGTTTCCGGCGATGTTTATGATAAAGTAGGGAAATCTTTTTATATATTGGAAAGATACGAAGAAGCACTTAATGTATATAACACACTTTTGACAAAGGCTCTGAAGGAAGATGATATCGTCAGGATTTTTAGGACTTATGTTAAAATAGGGCATACATATGTGTTAAGTGGCGAAACGGACAAAGCTTATGAATTTTATAGAAAAGCTTATGATATTGCGCATAATGAAAATGTTACAAACACTCATTTGTTGCTTTCAGTTAATTCAATGATATTTTACTATTCCCGAATAGGAAAATTAATAGAGGCGGGCGATTATGTTCATGAAGCGGTTAGCCTTCTTGAAAGAGATAATCATATTACCCAGGAATTGGCTGCTGTAAAATGGTGCATGGCGTATTTTATTCGTGTTGAGGACTATAGTGCTCAAATAAGATTGGCTAATAATTTTGCCAGAAAGTATAAAGAGCAGGATCTGGAGTTATGGTCTTATTATCACCAAATGCTAACAAGTAAGCACTATGCAGAGTACCGAATCTGGCAGTCAGACTCTACAAATATAGAATATTTGGAGAAGTCTTATAAAGGTTTTCATAATGTGGTCAGGTTAAAACGCAAATCAATGCGCAACCTTAGTACAAGAAGTTCTAGGTTAAGGGATATTAACTATATGAAACTTTATTATGCAAATGCATTTATTTCAGGGCACGATCTCTTTTCTGCTACAAGTGATTCCACCTTATTAGATTCACTTTACAGTTATGTGGAAAATGCAAAAGCCATTATTTTTCAGCAGAATCTCCAAGAGTCAAAAGCAGTTCGGAATGCAGATATACCTGACCATTTGGTGAAACAGGAAGGGAGACTGCGGGGAGAAATATCAACTCTTAGGGAAGCGTTGGCTGATATAGGCTTTAATAATGATAATTCCCGGGAGAAGCTCTTGGAAAGGTTAATGTATTTAACAGAAAAATATGATTCGTTGTTGAATGCGTTTAACGAGGATTATCCTACATTTTATTCAGAAAAGTACAGCAAAGAGGAAAATACACGGGAAGAGATTGTAAATTATTTAGAAGAAGGGCAGGTACTAATAAATTACTATATTGAAGAGGGAAGATTATTCGCTTTTTTCTTTAGCAAAGAAGAAAGTGTTTTTAAAGAGATATCGGTAAGCGATGATTTTGAGGAGAATATCCTTATATATCGGACAATGTTGGAAAGAAAGAGAAAGAAAACTCCCGAAAATTATGAGGAAGAGTTGGGTTCATTTGTGCATTTATCCCATACTTTATACAATAGCCTGCTTCAACCTTTCGAGGAGTATATTAAAGGAAAAAGGTTATTAATAATTCCTCATGCCGAATTAAACTTTATTCCTTTTGAAACTTTAGTTACAGATACTACCGGAGATGGGGGTAACGGTTATGGTGGGTTAAATTATCTGGTCAGCACCAACCCCGTTTCTGTATTATACTCAAGTATACAACTGTCGCAAAAAAGAGAGGCTATTACGAATAGTAGTAAATGCATAGGGTTTGCTCCGGATTATTCAGTTTCCGACGGAGAGTGGGCTGAATTGAAAGGTGCAGAAAAGGAGGTAGAACAAATATTTGAATATTTTGAGGGGAGAAGCATTCTGGCAAAGGAAGCCTCCAAGAAAAAATTCTTGGCAGAAGCACCTGATTATGAGATTGTCCATTTAGCCTTACATACAGAATTGAGCCGTAAAGATCCAATGTTTAGCAAACTGTTGTTTAATTCAACAGGGATGAAGGGGGTTGAGCCTTTGTTCATCCATAATTTATTTGGTTTTATGTTTAAAACCAAACTAATGGTGTTAAGCGGTTGTAACTCTGGTTATGGAAGGTTGCAAAAGACGGAGGGAGTAATGAGTCTGGCCAGAATATTCTTTTATTGCGGAATAAATAATATTATAGTTACACAGTGGGCGATAGCAGACAAATCAAGCAGTGCTTTAATGAATAAATTTTATAAATATCTAAGTGAAGGAAATTCCGTTGATATTGCTCTTCAGAAGGCAAAGATTGATTATCTGGAAACAACAGATCCTTTAATGCATCATCCTTATTATTGGTCAGGTTATGTTCTAGTGGGCGATCCGATTAGTAGTGAGGTGGATAAAGGAAATGTAAAGTACTTTGTTTATATAGCTCTGGTATTATTCATAATCCTGCTTGTGTTATATAGTAGTAACAGGAGAACTTAGTATTTGGGTTTGGTTTTTTAGCAATGGAGATATATAAAAAAATAGGGAAATAATCCCTATTTTTATAAATTTTTACTTGATTTCTGGAGAGGTCATCTGTTCTACGCCTTCCTCAGGAGGATCCGTTTGGTCGTTTCCGTCATCGGGGCAAAGTGTTGTTTTTAGATAATTCATAACTTGGGGGGTTTTAATGTGCCTACTCTGTTTGCTTTTCGGCTTCCGCTATATACAAGTTTAACATATTCAGGTGCTTAACGAGCTATTTGTTGATGAACGTGCTGAAAATTAAGGCTAATAGCTTTTATGTGTTGATGAATTAATAATACTTTTTCTTTATTTTGCCAACTTTTTCTGAGTAAAAATTCTTGTTTTCAGATAATTCTATTACGTACGGTTTTGCTTTGTCCGGTTGTTCGGCTTTCAGATAAGTTAAAATCAGATACCATTTTGCATGTAGTTGTATGCCTATGTTTTGTGATTCTATGGCTTGCAGGAAACTTTCTTCAGCGATATTAACTTTACCTAACTCTAGGGCACATAGTCCATAATAAAACCTTGCATTGTCATTGTCAAAAACGGACTTGTTGTAGTTTTCCAAAATCTCAAATGAAGCTTCAAATTCTCCTTTTTCATATAGAAGTAGTGCAAAATTCAACCCCTCAGTTTTATTATTTGCAGAACGAACATTTATATCAGTTTCATATGGTTGATAGTAAGTCTGGTAAGCTTTTTCATAATCAGGCTGCATCGTTATGGATATTATTGAGAGAGCAATAATAACAGATGCGGCTATTCCAGTGATAAAGGGGATTACTTTAGATTTATGCGAGGTCTTTTCCGGCAACAGTTCACTTATTTGTTCCCTGAAATCAACTATTTCCTGATCAAAAATAGCCTCATTAATTTCTTCGTGCAAGAAAACCAGGGATTGAAATTCTTTATCCTTTTCCAGTTTCGCCTCAAATGTCTTCTTCTCATCTTCAGAAAGCTTTCCTTCCAGATAACTTTCAATGCTACGGATTGTTTTCATAGCTTAACTCTTTAAATTTATCGGTTTGTTGAATGCTTTTAACTAATGCTTCTTTACATTTAAACCTTCGATTTCTGGCTACTTGCTCAGAGCTGTACCCCATAATTTTTGTAATCTCGGCAAGTGGCACTTTCATTAAAAACATTCTAAGAACCTTTTTACAATCCTTACTCAGTTCATCAAATTTTTCTCTGAATAATTTTAATCTTTCATTCTTAAAAATCAGATAGTTTGTGTCAGCTTCAAGTTCATCCTCAACTTCATAAGCAAAAGAAATGTCTTCAGTTGGTTTTAACCTTCGTAATTCATGTAACCATTTATGTTTTGCTACAGAAAACAAATATGTGGTTACAGAGCTTTTTAAGGTAAAATCACCTTCTCTGATTTTTCGGAACAAAACGATCAAAGCTTCTTGGAATACTTCGTCAGCATCCAGCTTATTGCCACTATTAGAAAGAACCATTCGTTTTACTGTGGGATAAGCTTTATGAATGATATGTTCAAGTACCTGGGAGTCTTTGTTATAAACTCCTTTAATTAACTCTTCGTTAGTATAAAACTTATCGCCTTTCAATTGTTTATTCCTTAAGAAGATGATTTGTAACCTTAAATATGTAAAATTTTTTCACTTTATCCTTAGTTTTTTTGAAAACGGGCATAAATCACCGCGAAATTTCTTAGGATAAAGTGGCGTTAAAGATATAATATAAACGCTTAGGTTTATGTTACTCCTCGAAATAATCTGCAGGAGGACACGTACAAACTAAGTTTCGATCACCAAATGCGTCATCAATTCTTGAAACATAAGGCCAAAACTTATTCTCCCGAATCCATTCCATCGGAAATGCAGCTTTCGAACGACTGTATGGATGATTCCACTCCTCGGCTGTAACTTCACTAAGTGTATGAGGGGCATTTACGAGGGGATTGTCCGGATTACAATCTTTTTCGACTTCCAAAATCTCATTGTATATTGAGATCATCGTTTCAATAAACCTGTCCAGTTCTTTTTTCGACTCACTTTCGGTTGGTTCTACCATCAGTGTCCCATGAACAGGAAATGAAAGTGTTGGGGCGTGAAAACCATAATCAATGAGGCGTTTAGCTATGTCTGTTTCTGTAATGCCGCATTTCTGCTTAAAAGGCCTGCAATCCAGTATCATTTCATGGGCTACGTATCCAGTACTTCCAGTGAATAATATTTGGTAATAATCCTTGAGCTTTGCTGCAAGGTAATTAGCATTAAGAATGGCAATTTTCGTTGAGAGGGTTAAGCCGTCAGAACCGAGCATGTTACAATAAGCATGAGAAATAGTGAGAATACTGGCACTGCCATAAGGGGCCGCAGAAATGGCTTTAACACCATGTATTCCTCCGGTTTCTGTCATTGGATGGGAAGGAAGAAATTCTACAAGGTGGCTTGCAACGCAAATAGGTCCCATTCCGGGGCCACCACCACCATGAGGTATTGCGAAAGTCTTGTGTAGATTAAGGTGGCATACGTCGGCCCCAATTTCTGCGGGGCTGGTCAAACCTACCTGGGCATTCATGTTTGCACCGTCCATATACACTTGTCCTCCATTTAAATGTACAATGTCCAGCATTTCTTTTATGTCTGGTTCAAATACACCATGAGTTGAAGGGTATGTTACCATGAATGCAGCAAGATCTTCTTTGTGACTTTCGGCTTTTTCTTTAAGATCCTCAATACAAATATTGCCGTGTTCGTCGCAACTGACAATAACGACTTTGAACCCGGCCATTACTGCACTGGCCGGATTGGTACCATGGGCAGACGATGGGATAAGTACCACATGCCTGTGCCCTTCGTTTCGGGATTCATGAAACCTTTTTATTACTGCAAGCCCGGCATACTCCCCGGCAGCTCCACTGTTGGGCTGGAAAGATATGGCTTCAAAACCGGTTATTTTTAAAAGGGTCTTTCCCAGTTCATGAAAAAGTTGTTGGTACCCCTCAGTCTGATCAAGGGGGGCAAAAGGATGTATCTCACCAAACTCAGGCCAACTCAAAGCTAACATTTCATTTGCGGCGTTCAGTTTCATGGTGCAGGAACCTAAGGAAATCATAGAATTTGTTAAAGAAATATCCCGGTGTTCAAGCTTTTTGATGTACCTCATTAATTCAGTTTCCGAGCGGTATGAATTAAATATAGGTTGCTTCATGAATTCATCCTTGCGGGAAAAAGTGCCATCAAACCATTCTTTTTCTTCTAACTCCTGTATTTTCGTAAACTTTTTTTTCTGGGTTGCAGCAAAGGCTTCAATCAAAAGATTTAAGTCTGTTAAACTGGTTGTTTCATCAACACTGATTCCGATATCTCCGTTTTCATAATACCGTAAGTTGATTTTTCTTTCCAGGGCCTGAAATTCAATGTCTTTTCGGGATACACCTTTGGGAAGCTGTACCCTTAAGGTATCGAAGTAATTTTTGTTGACGTTTTCGAAACCTAATTCCAGAAGTTTGTCATTTAATGCTCCGGCAGATTGATGGGCGTGGTTTGCAATACGGCTCAGCCCTTCCGGTCCATGGTAGATGGCATACATCCCGGCAAGAGTTGCCAATAATGCCTGGGCAGTACATATATTGGAAGTAGCACGCTCCCTTTTTATATGTTGCTCACGGGTTTGTAAGGCCATTCTTAATCCCCTTTTGCCGGAAGTGTCTTTTGAGACGCCAATGATTCTTCCGGGCATAAATCGTTTAAATTCTTCTTTTGTGGCAAAAAAAGCAGCGTGAGGTCCCCCATATCCCATAGGGACACCAAATCTTTGAGAAGACCCAACAGCCACATCAGCACCGAGTTCACCGGGAGATTTTAATAAGACAAGGCTTAGTAAATCAGCCGCCATAACTATTTTAACATTGATGCTATGCGCCTTTTCAATGAAGGCGCTATAGTCAATTAACTTTCCATCTCCGGCCGGGTATTGAATAAATGCGCCAAAATATTTTTTGTTGTTTGAGAAGTTGTTAAGATCATCGGTTATTATTTCTATTCCCAGTGGTTCTGCCCTGGTCTCTATTACAGCCAGTGTTTGGGGGAATATGTTTTTATCTACGAAAAAAGCATTATGGCCATCTTTTGCCATTTTTCGTGGACGGGCATTAAAAAGCATGGTTATTGCTTCGGCAACGGCGGTAGCCTCATCAAGCAGAGATGCATTCGCAATGTTTAGCCCTGTGAGTTCTGTAATGGTTGTCTGGAAATTCAGTAGGGCTTCAAGCCTTCCTTGCGAAATTTCAGCCTGATAAGGAGTATATGAAGTATACCAACTGGGGTTTTCCAGAATATTTCTTTGAATTGCAGCAGGAAAAACAGTGTGGTAATAACCAGTGCCTATGTACGATTTAAAAACTTTATTTTTTGAAGCCAGTTTTTTTATGCTTTTGAAATATTCGTATTCGTTTACTCCGGAAGGCAGGTCGAGAGTGGATTTAAGCCGAATGCTTTCAGGTACAGTTTTATCCATTAACTCATCCAGAGACGAAACTCCAACAGTTTTTAGCATCTCTTCAACATCCCATTCCCGAGGGCCTAAATGACGGTGTATAAAATTCTCAGTTGCCATGTTAATTAATTTTTGTGCAAATTTTTTGATTTCGGTTAAGCCAGGAAAGGATTTGTGTCATGTTCCTGTTTTATACTGGTCTCAGTACCGTGGCCACTATAAACTTTGGTGTCGGGCGGCAAAC
The DNA here is from genome assembly GCA_965230395.1 of Bacteroidales bacterium. Taxonomy (GTDB): domain Bacteria; phylum Bacteroidota; class Bacteroidia; order Bacteroidales; family UBA10428; genus UBA10428. Next base: position 5,630,766 of record CBDDKV010000002.1, on the reverse strand, counting down.
TCATTAGTTTGCTACTGATTCCCGAGATTAATAGCTCGTAATTTCCTCCCGGTAAATCGGTACGGCCGATAGAACCTGCAAAAAGTACATCACCAACAATGGCAAAGGCATTTTCTTCACAGTAATAAACAATGCTTCCCGGAGAATGCCCTGGAACGTGGATTGGAATAAGAGCAGAACTTCCAAAGGTTATTTTTTCTCCTTCATTAATGAATCCGTCAGGTTTTTTTACATCATCAACATCAAACCCGAACAGCGCGCCCATTTGAGGGGCCATTTCCAGTAAAAAATTATCATCTTTATGAATAAAGAAGGGGACCTCAAATTCGTCAGATACTTTTTTAACACCCACAATATGGTCAATATGTCCGTGGGTATTAATGATTTTTTCAAGTTTCAGGTTGTTTTCGGAAATGAAGCCTGAAAGCATATTAAATTCATTGTCACCATTACATGCGGGATCAATGATTATAGCGGAGTTTGTTTCATCGAAGAGCAGGTAGGTGTTTACCTGAAAACTATTGAAAGTAAATGTCTTTATATTAATCATATGATCGAATTGTTTAAACTTTTCCTTTTAGCATTGGAACAAACATGAATGAACCATGTTCAATCTCTTGTAAGGAGTTGTCGGGTTGTTTTTCAATTAATTTCATCACCTGGTTTTCATTGCTTCCAATGGGAATTACCATTTTTCCCCCTGATTTAAGTTGTTCAACCAATTTTAATGGGAGCTCTGGTGCGCCGGCAGTGACAATTACTTTGTCAAAAGGGGCATAAGTAGGTAGCCCTTCAAAGCCATCTCCATAAAAAAAGTGAGGGCGGTATCCAAGTCCGGGCAGTAGGTTCTGTGCTCCCATTGCCAGGTTTTTGTGCCTTTCGATAGTAAATACTTTTGCTCCTAATTCAATTAACACAGCAGACTGATAGCCTGAGCCTGTTCCAATTTCCAGCACTTTATCACCTTTTCTGATTTGTAAAAGCTGTGTCTGGAATGCAACCGTATAGGGTTGGGAGATAGTTTGTTTCGAAGCAATTGGGAAAGCTTTGTCTTTATATGCAAAATGAACAAAACTGCTATCCATAAAAAGATGGCGGGGGACTTTATTTATTGCATCAAGAACCTTTTGATCATTTATACCTTTGTTTCTGAGCTCGTCAACTAATTTTTTTCTTAATCCTTTGTGTAAAAAGCTATCTTCCATTAATAAAGAATGAACCAGTTTGAAGTTTTCTGCAAAGGTAACACATAACTCCTTTTATTTCTCACGACTTTTCGTTTTACTTTAAATTCTTGTAAACAACATTTTTTGAAAAGTGCAATTGTTCAGAATTTCTAATTTTTATCAATGTTTATAAACTACAGTATACTTATTTTTAACATTTAGCTATCTGGAGAGTTTTTATGAACTATAACATTATTTTATATTTGTTGTCATGTTAGTCATTGAGGGGATTATATGGATCAGAGGAAACAACTAATCAAGTATATAGTTTTTGATTTTCTTTCAGCAGCTCTTGCGTGGGGTTTATTCTATATTTACCGAAAGGTAAGGCTTGAACCGGAAACCTTTGGGCATGAAGTTCCTTTGGAGTTTGGGGTTAAATTCTATTTAGGCATTATTATTATTCCAATGTGTTGGTTGTTCCTTTATTTTTCTACAGGCTACTACAGAGAAGTGATCCGAAAGTCAAGACTGGCAGAAATATGGTATACTCTGAGGGTGACATTTTTGGGTGTTGTTGTATTGTTTTTTGGTTTATTATTGGATGATTTTGTGGGGGCCCATATTAACTACTATCGGTCGTTTGTTGTAATTTTTTCTTTACATTTTACTTTAACGTATATACCAAGGTTAATCATTACAACAGCCGTAACCAAACGTATCCACAGGGGGGAAATAGGGTTTAGCACGATAATTATTGGAGGAAACGATAAAGCGATAGGTATTTACAAAGAAATAGAAGAGCAGCCCATGAGTTCCGGGAACATATTCATTGGTTTCATTAATGTAAACGGGAAAAACAATAGTCTTTCCAATTATATGACTTCTTTAGGTAGTGTGGAGGAATTGCCTGTGGTCATTGAGAAGGAAAAAGTTGACGAAGTAATTATTGCGGTAGAATATAGTGAACACCACAAAATTGAGAAAATACTCGATTTGTTGATTGACAGTAATGTTATTGTAAAAGCAATACCGGGAATGTACGAAATATTTACCGGAAAAGTAAGAATGAGTGCCATTATGGGAACTCCATTAATTGAATTGTCCCATCAGTTTATCCCTCCCTGGCAGGAAAATATAAAGCATTTTCTGGATATTGTACTTTCAGTATTGGCCCTTGTTGTTACTTTACCGTTAACATTGTTCTTGACAATAGGGGTGAGGTTGTCGTCAAAAGGTCCAATCTTTTATACTCAGGAAAGGGTTGGGAAAGGAGGAAAACCATTTACAATTTTTAAATTTCGCTCAATGTATACAGGGGCAGAGAAAAACGGACCAGAATTATCTTCTGAAAATGATAACAGGGTAACCCGGTTTGGAAGGTTTATGCGAAAGCACAGGTTTGACGAAATTCCCAATTTCTATAATGTTCTGAAAGGGGACATGTCATTGGTAGGTCCCCGGCCTGAAAGAAAACATTATATCGACAGAATAGTCGAAAGGGCCCCTCAGTACCTTCAGTTGCTTAAAGTACGTCCTGGTATAACATCTTGGGGACAGGTTAAATACGGTTATGCAAAAAATACTGACGAAATGATTCGTCGGATGAAGTATGACTTGATTTATCTTGATAACATGTCACTCTATGTAGATTTTAAGATAATGATTTATACCATACTTACAGTTCTTCGCAGGGAAGGGGTTTAAAACTCATTATTGTAGTTTTACGGATCGGAGAACATGGTATGTTGAACCATGAGGGGACAGGATGCTCTCAAACAAAATTATCTGGTCGACCGATGAAAATCCTAAAGGTTTGTTTTTATAACTGGAAAGAATGGGGTCAATGGATGTATAATTTATAGGGGGCCTGAACCGGCCAATTGTTAAGTGAGGGGAGAACCCTCTTTGCTCTTTTTGAAAGCCAAGTTGTTGGAGGTTAATGTCCAGTTGATTATAAAGAGCATTAAAGTCTGGGGAGTTGTCAAGTCCAATCCATAAAACTTTTGGGTGCGGCTCTCCAAAAATGCCTGTAGATTTATAGTTTATGTTAAAAGGATGAATGTTGGAAGTTGAACTATTGATGATGTTTTCAATTGAATTGATATAAAAATCAGGTGTGTTGCCTAAAAACTTCAAAGTGAAATGTAAATTTTCGTCAGGAACCCATTTGATATATTTACCGGAGATATGCTTTCGAATAGTTTTTAGTGTCTCTGTTAGTTGGGAAGGGATATGAGGTCTTATTCCAATAAAAAGCCTTTTGTTATTTGCCTCTTTGTTAGAGTTGTCCATTTTCTATTAGCATAACTATCTCATTTAGTAGCTTGTCTTCACCATCAGCATCAAAAGAAGTTTTTAAGTTATGCCCGAATATTTTTGCCAGAGTTTGCCAAAAGAATGCAGTAAATGCGCCGCGGAATTCCTTTAACAAATCGTAGGATGTTTCACCTACTTCTCTGTCAATTAATTTTATAAGAATTCGTCCTTGAGATATCGTCAGCTTTTTAAGGTCGCCTTCAAACTCATCTTTTACCTCTTCTTCGACTTTTTTCATATAATCTTTTTTCTCTTTTTCAGAGTCCATTTTTTCCAGTTCAGCAACAACTTCGCTGTATTTTTTTCCGGCAAGCTTAGCGTAAGGGTAAACTTTTTTCACATTCCTTACCAGTCTTCTGTATTTGCGCAAGTCCCTTTTATTGTCAAACTCATGCATTGGCAGGATATATATTTCTTCTATCGTTGAAACGAGTAATGTGTCGCCATCAACAACTATTCCGTATAATACATTTTCCCCGGCGGTTGCTATGGTGTCTTGCCCATTAGTACATACAAAGGAGAAACTTGCAATTAATATGAATAATATTCTTTTCATATTTATCTTTAAGTAGCCAATATTCAATATTCATACCAAAATATTTTAACGAAATTAAGAATTATATGTTTTAGTAATGAATGATTATTTTAATGAATTAAAACAAGTTTAAATGGACGATAATAACAGAGAATACTCAAATGACGATATTACCGTTTACTGGAAACCCAAGGAATGTATTCATGCAACTACCTGTTTTCGTGAATTACGCTCAGTTTTTAATCCGGGAAAAAGACCCTGGGTAGATATGAGCGGGGCAAGTACGGAGGAAATAATACGCATTGTTGATTTATGCCCAACGAATGCGTTGACTTATAAGTGGAACAAAGATCCAAAAGAAAAAAAAGAGAACATCCAAAAAGATATGGAGAAGGAAAAAACTGAAAATAAAGGGAAAAGTGGAGCCGAAATAAGGGTAATGCCTGACGGACCTTTGGTTGTTAAAGGAGATTTTACAACCATTGGCGCTGATGGCAAGGAAATGAAGAAGATGAAAATAACTTCTTTCTGTAGATGCGGACAGTCATTAAATATGCCATATTGTGATGGAACTCACAGGAAAATAAGATGGGTATCTCATTAGATTTTAGTTGCTTGACTTTCTTCATGTTGAGTTAATTTAATAAAAGTTACATTTGTAATAAAAAATGTATGATAAAAGCCTGTAATAATTCAGAGTGTGCGAAGTTAGAATCCCTGGTTATTCATGAACCCGGGGCGGAAGTAGAGAATATGACCCCGGCAACAGCAGAAAGAGCCCTGTATAGTGATATACTGAATTTACCAATTGCCCGGGATGAGTATTCCCAGTTCAAGGGTGTGTTGGAGAAAGTTACTAATGTCGTTGAGGCAAAATATTTATTAACTGAGATACTGAAGAAGCCGGAAGCTAAACAGGAGATCATAAATAAGCTTGAAAGTTTTTCAGGGATAAACGGACTGGCTAGTGAATTGACCTTTTTATCAGAAGAAGAAATAACAAAAAAAATAATAGAGGGTATACCCTTACCGCAGGTTTCCCTTACAAATTTTCTGAGTTATAACCGATTTGCAGTAAATCCATTGCATAATATGTTTTTTATGCGCGATGCATCGTTTGCAATAAATAAAACGGTTTATATAAGTTCTATGGCAAGAGAGGTACGTAAGCCGGAAGCCGTTTTGTTAGAACTGTTGTACAAGTATTCATTGGATGAGGAATCTGAAGTAGTATTTGTTAATGACAGAAATGACAGAGAGCTAACAATTGAAGGCGGGGATGTTCATGTAGTTTCTTCAAATGTGTTGATGATTGGGATTGGTGCGAGGACAACACCGAAAGCAGTAGATAAATTAATAAAAAAGGTGTCTGAGAAACAGGATTTGAAGTACGTTTTGGTGCAGGAATTGCCTCATGAACCTGAATCATTTATTCACTTGGATATGGTGTTCACATTGCTGTCAGAGAATGAGTGTATGGTATACAAACCAGTAATTCTGGAAAAAGGCCAATTTCGATCTGTTTTGATAGAGGTAGATGGTGGAGAAGTGAAAAAAATAAGATATGTTAAAAATCTAACCGAAGGATTAAAGCTTTGCGGTTTTGATTATGCCCCGATATTTTGTGGGGGGGGAGAGCCTTTGCACCAGGAAAGGGAGCAATGGCATAGTGGCGCCAATTTTTTTGCTTTTGAGCCGGGAAAAATAATAGGCTATGCCAGGAATATATATACTGCTGAAGCTTTAAATAAGCACGGTTACGAAGTAATTTCGGCTACTGATGTTATAGAGGGGAGAGTTTCTCTGGAGCAATATAAAAAATGCCTTGTAACTATAGAGGGTGCAGAACTGGCAAGGGGGGGCGGAGGCCCTCGTTGTATGACAATGCCATTACTAAGAAGATAATAAAAGAATAAAAGGGATAATAGACAGCCGCCTGTTATCCCATATTATATTCTAATTGAAAACTTCTTTGACTTTATCTGCAGCTTCCTGTAAAGTTATTGCAGAAAGTACCTTTAATCCTGATTTATCAATAAGCTCTTTAGCCAGTTCTGCATTGGTGCCTTGAAGGCGAACGATAACCGGAACAGAAATGTCTCCAATAGCATTATAAGCTTCTATTACTCCTTCCGCAACCCGGTCGCACCGCACAATGCCCCCAAAAATATTGATGAGGATGGCTTTTACATTTGGGTCTTTAAGTATAATTCTGAAACCAGCTTCAACCGTTACTGCATTTGCGGCACCACCAACATCAAGGAAATTTGCAGGATCTCCTCCAGAAAGTTTAATGATGTCCATTGTTGCCATGGCAAGGCCGGCACCATTTACCATGCAGCCTACATTTCCATCAAGTTTTATGAAGTTCAGGTTATATTTTGAGGCTTCAATTTCTGCCGGGTCTTCTTCTGTTACGTCTCTTAGTTCTTCGTAATCTTTATGGCGAAAAAGGGCATTTTCATCAAGGTTTACCTTGGCATCAGCAGCCATAATTTGATCGTCAGAGGTTTTGAATACCGGATTTATTTCGAAAAGGGAAGCGTCGCTGGATTCATAGGCTTTATAAAGAGCAGGGACAAATTTCAGCATTTCTTTGAAAGCTTTTCCTGATAAACCCAGGTTGAAAGCAATTCTTCTAGTCTGGAAGCCCTGAAGCCCTGCTTTGGGGTCAATCTCCTCTTTAAAAATCAGGTGCGGGGTTTTTTCGGCAACAGCCTCAATGTCCATACCCCCTTCAGTTGAGTACATGATAATATTCTTTCCGGTTGCCCTGTTTAGCAAAACGCTCATGTAAAACTCGGCAACAGGACTATCCCCAGGGTAATATATGCCTTGTTCTATCAGTACTTTACTTACTTTTTTGCCCTCAGGGCCCGTTTGGTGGGTAACCAGGTTCATCCCGATGATTTCCTTAGAATAGGACTCGACTTCATCAAGAGATTTTGCGATTTTTACTCCGCCGCCTTTGCCGCGCCCACCTGCATGTATCTGTGCTTTTACTGCCCAGGTGTCGGAACTGGTTGCTGTTTGTATTTTTTTTGCGGCTTCCACAGCTTCCTGCGGTGTATAGGCAACATAGCCAGAGGGAACTTTGACTCCAAAAGATTTTATGATTTCTTTTCCCTGATATTCATGAATATTCATATCATTGTTTTAATTGGGTATATTACGAAAATATTTAATTTTTCTTTATTTCGCGAATAAATAAAATCTATAATTAAGGAGAGATGCGGAAATTATTAAATGAAGAGTTGGGCAGGTTAAGTGTGGAGGACTTTAAGAAGGTCAATAAAAATCCAATAATTGTAATTCTGGACAATGTAAGGAGCATGAATAATATTGGTTCTGTTTTTAGAACATCAGATGCATTTCTTATTGAAAAAATATTTCTGTGCGGTATTACAGCAACCCCTCCGCATAAAGATATTCATAAAACGGCTTTGGGGGCAACGGAATCGGTTGATTGGGAGTACTATGAAGAAACGTTGCGGGCAATAGAGGTTGTAAAAAAAATCGGATATAAAGTACTTGCTGTTGAGCAGGCGGAAAGTAGTTCTGTACTTGGAGAAAGGGTGTTTGAAAAAGACGAAAAAATTGCTGTTGTTTTTGGTCACGAAGTACGTGGTGTCCAGCAGGCAGTTGTTAATGTGTGCGATGAAGTTCTGGAGATTCCCCAGTTTGGAACAAAGCATTCATTAAATATTTCGGTTTGTGCAGGCGTTGTTTTATGGGAACTTGCGAAAAAGCATTTATAAAAAAAGCGGACTGAAAAGTCCGCTTTTTATGTTATATAATATCTCTAGTTGCTTAGTTTACAAGAGCAGAGAACCCTTCAGTTGCAATGTAGTTTCTGAACTCGACATCTTTTAAAGCATAGGCTTTAATTTCATTGTCACTGTCTTTCTCAATTGCTGTGCGTAGGCCTTCGATAACAATTGCTTCATCACCTTTACGTGCTCCCGCTACAGCTTTTAGGTAGTAAACCCATTTGTCTTCTACGTCTCCAAGCTCATTTAGAGTAGAGATAGACTTATCGGTTTCTCCGTTACAAAGTTGAGCAAGTGCTGCGTTAAATGAGGCATTGCTTCCGAAGTAATTAACAGCAGCAGAATATTCCCCTTGTGTAATTTTAATGATGCCCAAGTTATAGTTTACTGCGTCTCCGGCACCAGATGCTGCAGAGAAAAGTTCTTCAGCTTTGGCAATGTCTCCTTCAGCTAAAGCAATACATCCGATGTTGTTTTTTGTAATGCTGGTCTCTTTAATTGCTTGAGAAGCTTCGAAAGCAGCTTTAGCTTCAGCAAGGTTTCCAAGCTCTAGCTGAACATAGCCAACATTGTTCTTGGCTCTGAAGGAATCAGGGTATTTGTCAGCAGCAGCCTGATAAATTCTTAGTTTTGCTTCTTTTTCATCGGTTAAAGTAGCTGCATATAGAAGTTCTTCTATGTTTAAAGTATCAATGTCAACTCTTACGATAGAGTCAATTTCCTGATCTGAATAACCGACCATATCTACATTGATATACATTTGAGAACGACGTAATTTAGGAAGGACATCAACTTTTACTTCTTCAAAAGCCTGTGCAATATTTTTTATTTCTTTTTCCCTTACAGCAGGATCTGAATACATCGAAAGTACACGAAGAATAAGTTCTTTGTCTTCGATGTTTGACTGTTCCATTTCTTTTTTGAATCCGTCCCAGTCTTCTGCAGTTGTTGCTACCTGAAGAAACTCCTCTGTGTCTGCATTGCCAACTTTAAGTTTCTTAAGTGTTTTTCTTAAGTATTTTTCGGCAGATTTACCTCTGTTGCCTGAAAGTTTCTCATTAAGGTCAAGCTCACCGTCAGGAGATGCGTAAGCAGAAATCTTTGCACCTTTAATTTCAGCACGGTCATTTTCACTGGCCGATTTAACTTTATCGGAGAATTGTTTCATCTCATCTTTTTTCGTTTCCGAACTTCTTACGTTATATTTATTGATAACGTAAAGAATTTCAGAGTTATAAGTTTCAGGAACAATTCTTTGAAATTCATCACTCATTGGAATGGCCTGTGGCTTCATCTGAACAAGTGTTGGTGTTGCAACAACTCCTGTAGCAACTGGTACTCCTGGCACTTCTACTGGATCTTTATCTCCAATTTGAGCTGACATTTTAATTAAAAGTTCAGACTTTAGCATGTCTGCACCATAAGGGATTTTTCCAGAATAAGAATAACTTCCTCCATCAAATGGAATTACTTTGTTATTCGCTTCAACTTTTTCTCCTTGAAGTGTTGTTGGCTCAAATTCAGTTTCACCACCCTCATATTTTAAAACAGGTGTAGCAGTAACAACAGCTTTTTTATTAAAAAATTTTTCGGGAAAAGTAGTGTTGATGGTTACTTCAACTTCGCCACCATGCGTTTCAAGCGGACTCGGCTTAACGTCGTATGAAACGGAGTTGGCATTGTCAACCATTTTGCTTAAGCCTCCACAATTGCTGAGTGCAAAAGCTGTCACTGCAATTAGTAGAAGGTTTAGTTTTAAATTTTTCATAATTCAGAATAATTATTTGATTTACAACTTAGTTTTGCTGTTTACTTGGTTGATAGTTACTTACAAACATAATAATGTTTTCAATAAAAAAAAATCATTCCATCTGAAAAGATAATAAAAACATTGATTATTCTTAGATTTCAGAGCTTTATGATTTTTAAAAAAAACGTATACGAAAACAAGTCATCTATAGTTGCAAATTTTTGAGAAAAAGCTTTTTGTCTAATACTTTTCCAATAAGCATTCCGATTAATAAACCTCCCGCAATAAAGATAAGTGAGATGCTATTGAGCAGTTCTTTATGGTAAAGGTAATTGATACAAGAACTTACAATGAATGCAACGATAACTCCCCAAAAGGCGCACAACGATTTATAGTATCCCGGAAACCTCATATGATGTTTCCTTTTTAGATGTTGTTCTACTTTGTTCTTAGCCATTTCAAACTCTTTTCTTGTTTTTAGATTTGAGTTTAGTAAATCAGGAAGGTTGTCTACTATAGATGTTATAATGTTTTTGTTTTCTAAACACGTTTTACATTCGCTTGAATTCAGTTCTGTGTATTTGGCAACCAGAGGAAGATGCGATAAATTATAAAAATGAAAATCGCCGGGTTCCACCTGCTCTTTTGCAATTTCAAGTTTGTTAAATATTTCTATATACCATTCTTTTTTATTCAAGGCGTAACTATCTTTTAAGTAAAATATTGGCGGAAACACGGACTTCTTCCATGTCCCACACAATAAATTAACCCATATTCCCGGTAAGTTGTTTACTTGGGAACATGGATATTTATTAAAAGAAACGTAGGGAACAGACAGGATATTTTCTTATTTTATTGATTTTCCCTTTCCCGTCGGGGTTTTTCTTTTCTTTCAGGTTTAGGAAGTAATACTTTTCTTGATAGTTTTAGCTTCCCGGACTTTTCATCAATGTCAATAAGTTTTACCTGTATTTCATCCCCTTCTTTAAGTACATCTTCTACTTTTTCAATTCTCTTCCAGTCAATTTCACTGATGTGGAGAAGTCCGTCTTTATTAGGAAGAATTTCAACAAACGCTCCGAAGCTGACAATTGATTTTACTTTTCCATCATATATCGTTCCAATTTCGGGAACAGCAACAATGCCTTTTATAAGCTTCATTGCCTTATTGATGATTTCTTTGTTGTCTGCGAATACATCAACAACGCCGCCAACGTTTTCAACTTCTTCAATTACAACAGTAGCCCCTGACTGATTTTGAATGTCTTGAATAACTTTTCCTCCGGGACCAATTAAGGCTCCAATCATTTCTTTAGGAATGATTAGTTTTTCAATACGGGGTACATGAGGTTTGTAATCTTCTCTTGGACCTGAAATAGTTTCTAGCATTTTGCCTAGGATATGAAGACGTCCTTTTCGGGCTTGTTCAAGAGCTTCCGATAGTACCTCGTATGAGAGCCCGTCTACTTTTATATCCATTTGGGTGGCTGTTATGCCGTGTTCTGTTCCGGTAACTTTAAAGTCCATGTCCCCAAGGTGGTCTTCGTCACCCAGAATATCAGAAAGGACAGCATATTTTCCGTTTTCAGTATCTGTTATAAGTCCCATTGCAATACCCGATACCGGCTTTTTAATTTTAATTCCAGCATCCATAAGGGCAAGGGTTCCGGCGCAGGCAGTGGCCATTGAGGATGAGCCATTCGATTCCAGTATGTCAGATACAACCCGTATGGCATATCCGGACTCGTCAGGAATCATTCTTTTTAATGCACGGAAAGCCAGGTTGCCGTGCCCTACTTCTCTTCGGCTTAATCCTCTGGCAGGACGTGCGTCGCCGGTAGAAAAAGGAGGGAAGTTATAATGGAGTACAAATTTGTCAGTGCCTTTAATTAAGACTTCGTCAATTACTTTTTCGTCTAATTTGGTGCCTAAAGTTACCGTAGTTAATGATTGGGTTTCTCCACGGGTAAAAATAGCGGAACCATGAGTGGCCGGAAGGTAGTCTACTTCAGACCAGATTGGGCGAATTTCGTCTGTTTTTCTTCCATCGACCCTGATTTTCTCGTCAAGAATAAGAGAACGGACAGCTTTCTTTTCAACATCATGATAATATTTGTTAATCAGGGATTCGTTGATTTCTGCATCTTCAGGTAAAGATTCTGTATATTCTGTTACAAATTCTTCTTTGATAGCATCAAGCTTGTCATGACGATCATGTTTGCCCGGAGTTGTTTTGACGGTTTCATAAACTTTGTCATAAGTTTTTTCCCAGATTAACTTCTCAAGTTCTTCGTCATGCACTTCGTGGCAATATTCCCGTTTTTCTGTTTTGCCAACTTCTTCCATTAATTCAATTTGCGCTTTACACTGTGCTTTTATTGCTTCGTGTGCAAATTTTATAGCTTCAAGCATATCGGCTTCAGAGACCTCGTCCATTTCACCTTCCACCATCATGATATTCTCGTAGGTGGCTGCGACCATAATATCAATGTCTGCCGATTCAAGTTCGGTAAAACCTGGGTTTATTACCAGTTTGCCTTCAATTCGGGCAACCCTGACTTCAGAAATTGGACCGTTAAAAGGAATGTCTGAAACAGCAATAGCCGCAGATGCTGCCAATCCGGCCAATGCATCAGGCATTGTTTCTTTATCTGCAGAGATCAAGGACACCTCAACGAATGTTTCTGCATGAAAATCGTCAGGAAATAATGGCCTTAAGGCCCTGTCAACTAATCTTGATACTAATATTTCATAATCCCCGGGGCGGGTTTCACGTTTTAGGAACCCTCCGGGAAAGCGCCCGGCGGCTGCATATTTTTCTTTATATTCTACCTGAAGGGGCATGAAGTCAACATCTTCTTTTGCTTCTTTTGCGCACGTTACTGTTGCTAAAAGCATTGTATTGCCCATTTTAAGAACAACAGATCCGTCAGCTTGTTTGGCTAATTTTCCGGTTTCTATTTCTATTATTCTGCCATCTCCAAGATCTATAGTTTTTACAAACGAATTATACATATGTGTTTCAATTAATTTATTTTATTGTAAAGGGTTAAAGTTATTTATTTTTTTATTACCCTCTTTTTTTGCTAAGAAAAAAGGCAATTGAATTTCAATTGCCCCTTTTTCTTATTTTCTTAAATTTAGTTCTTTCAGAATTGCTCTGTATCTTTCAATATCTTTTTTCTTAAGATAATCAAGTAATCTTCTACGCTTACCAACCAGTTTCAGGAGAGAACGTTGTGTGCTGTAATCTTTCCTGTTTGTCTTCAAATGTTCTGTTAAGTGGCTGATACGGTAGGAAAATAGAGCAATCTGGCTTTCCGGGCTGCCAGTGTCCTTATTAGACTTCCCGTGTTTACCGAAAATTTCGGTTTTCTTTTCAGCTGATAAATACATATCTTATTGTTTATATTTATTGTACCCGCATTTTTTACGGGCATGCAAAAATAGATATTTTTTTTGAAGAAACAATTTGATTATTAGAAAAATGAGGGGCTGAATTAAAATTATTTTATTTTTTTATTCATCTCCTTCCAGCATTATTCGCTTTAATCGTTCTACCTGGAGCTGGGTTCCCAGGACAAATAGTTTGTCTCGCGATGATAGCTGTATTTCGGGTAATGGGTTTATTATAAAAGAATTATCGGCTCGTTTGAGCCCTATTATGTTGGCCCCGGACTCGTTTCGAATATCAAGTTCCCGAATTGAACGTCCTTCAAAGCAGGAGTTTAGCCTGCTGCAGTTTACTTCTTCCAGGGCAACATTTTCTGAACTTTGAAGCATGATATAATCAAGAAATTCAACAACATCGGGTTGGGCAACGAGTTTTGCCATTCTTTGTCCACCGATACGATCTGGTTGAATAATGTTCGTTGCCCCGGCTCTTTTAAGCTTGACATATGAATTTTCATTTGAGGCCCGGCTTATTATTGTCATATTCGGGTTCATTTCTCTTGCAGTGAGCACAACAAAGAGGTTATCCGCATCAATGGGTAGCGTGGTAATTAATGCCCTGGCCTTTTCTATCTGAGCGGCTGCGAGAATTTCATCCTGTGTGGCATCGCCATGAATATATAGAAGTTCCGGGTTCTCAAGGACCTCATCCATGGTAACTTCATTGCTTTCAATAACTATCAGGGGAACATTATGATCTAAAAGCTCTGAAACCGCTTGTCTGCCATTTCTTCCAAATCCACATATAATTACATGCTCCTTAAGTTGCTGTATTTTATTTCTCACTTTTCTGTTTTTATAATAATGGCCAAGTGCACCTCCAATGACGTATCGAGTTAATGTGGAAACTGCATATGCAAAAATACCAAAACTTGTTATGATTAGAAATACAGTGAAGTACATTCCTACAGTGCTAAGAGGATGTACTTCTCTGAACCCTACAGTGGCTATTGTAATTATTGTCATAAAAAAGGCATCATTAAATGTGAAGCCTTCTATTAGCATATAGCCAATAACTCCAATAGTCATCACAGTTATTAATAAACCGAGAGCTAAATATGCATCTTTAAAGCTATCCCGCTTCATTTAGTTTCATTTCTGATTATTGCGTTTCCTATTTGGCAATATAAGCAATTCCTGTTAATACAGTATTTATTTGTTAGCTGAATTATAGCCTGACTTTGGGCAGAATTTACGCATTTAACCCCCATTTTGTTCCAAAGATTTATTATTGAATTTGATTCTGAGGGTATTTCATTAAGCAGGTTAATTGCTTTTTCCATAAGTTCGGGTTTGCCCCTGTTTTTTCCGTAAATAAACAGGAATGGGATAACCGTATTTATGAATAACCCGCATAATGCTGTTTTCCCAATCGGCTTTTCTTTCTTTTTGCCGGGCTTGTTAAAATTGTAATGTTCAGTCCAGAATTTACTTGTACTGCAACTGTATAGTTTAAATAGTTCGGATATATCTTTTATCTCCAGGGTTTTTGAAAATAAGTGTTTTGATTTAAAAACAAGATCAGCGAACTGAGCGATTCTTATTGTTGGAAAGTTTGAAGGACGGAGCCTCAAAAACTTCCAGAGATGAATATCCAAAGGGGCTAGTTTATGGGCTTTTTTTAGAAAAATATATTCTTTCTTTAAAGATGAGTGGTAATCGTTTTCTATGGTGTTGTTTAGGAAGCCAGCCTGTCCGAAAAGCAGGGCTTCAAGTTGATTTATGTTGTTGCTGTATTTAGAAATTACTTTCAGGGGAATAGATTTGGCCAGCATTTCGAAAGGCAGGGAATTTGTTTTGAACCCGAAATTTTTTGCAAGCATATTATAAAACGTTTCCTCCCAGTTGTTGTTGGTCCTGTTTAATACATTTTTAATGTATTCTGTTTTTTCCTCAAGTCTTTCAATGCATAAGGATTCCAACCACATTTTTATGGTTGCTTCATCAACGGAGCTTATGTTATCTTCACAGGCTATTTTTTGTTCGTTGTCAACCATTTGTTGGTACCTGTCGAACATATCGTTATCGTAGTTGAGGACAATGGTTGGGATCTGTCCACCGTTTTGTCTTATAGCAGGTTTAATATAGCTTCCGACCACATGCAGTATAACATTATTATAAGCAGGGTCTTTATGGTGTTTGTGTTTCTCCCAATTATCAGATACTGTATGTATTTCTACATTTCCGGCCCATAGGGTGTTGTTTATTTTTATTCTTGCATTTAAAAAATCAGGCCCGGAATCGGTATTGTGAATTCCTGTAGAAATTATTTCGACTGAGTCGTCATAAACGGATTTTAATTTTTTTTCAAAAAGTTCCTGTTTCCATAAATAGTGAAGAAAGTCTTCTTTCATAATAGTTAGATGGCAATTCAATTGTAATTTTAGCTTAAAGAAAGTTAAAATAAATAAAAATAAAGCAATTGTTTAACGAACAAATATGCTTTTAAACCGTTTATATATAGTAGACTACTAAACCAAATTTTATGTCACTAACAGCATTTGCCGGGAAGCTTGGTGAGAAGAATGCAGCACACTTGTTGCGTCGAGCTACTTTCGGCCCATCCATTAAACAAATCAAAGATTTTTCTGATTTGACAGCCTCAGCAGCCATGAATTTATTATTTGATGGTTCTGCAGCAGATCCTACACCCCCAAAAGATACTGCAACCGGAAGTTCGTGGGTTTTACCGGATCAGCGAAAAGCTGCAGAGGGGACCAACAGTGAGCAGGATACGCTTCATGAGTTCTTTAAGGCATGGCACACAGATGTAATGCTACAGTCAGGAACGGCTATTAAGGAGCGTATAGCATGGTTTTATCACACACATCTTCCGGCCCGTTGGACCCGAATACGCTCCAGTGAGGCAATTTACTATCAGAATTGTGTTTTCAGGTATTATGCATTAGGAAGTTTTAAAGAGCTGTTTAAGAAAATATGCGTAGATAATTCAATGTTGAAATACCTGGACGGTGCAACAAACAAGAAAAACAGTCCGAATGAAAATTTTGCACGTGAAATGTTTGAGTTGTATAGCATAGGAAGAGGCGAGCAGGTTGCAGAGGGGGATTATACAACTTTTACGGAAACAGATGTTAAAGAAGCAACAAAGGTTTTGACCGGTTGGGTTTTCGATAAAGACTTTAAGGTGGATGATGCAGAGCATGGTTGGCCTTCCGGTGTGCTGGATGCTACAGGGGATCAAACAAATCATCATGATAGTACGACAAAAAAATTTAGTGCATGTTTTGACAACCAGTCGATTACAGGAGCTGCAACGGTAGATGGGGCAGGGACCGAGTTAGGGGAAATGATTGATATGATTTTTGCTAAAGAGGATACTGCCAAAGCAATTACCAGGAAGATATATCGTTTTTTTGTTTATCATTTTATTTCAGACGATGCTGAAACCAATATTATAACTCCGCTTGCACAAACGCTGATGAACAATAACTATGAGGTTCATACTGTGCTGAAGGAGTTGTTTTCAAGTCAGTTTTTTTATGATACCAATAATTCAGAGACCTCAGATAATATTGTAGGTAGCTTAATAAAGTCTCCGGTCGATTTGGTTCTGGGGACACTTCGGTTTTTTGAAACGGCAACACCAGACAGGGATTCAGCAACACAGGCTTTTTATAATGATTTCTCAAAAGGAATATTGCCCCGTTTTACAGAACAGGGGTTAAATTACTATGAGCCTTTCGAAGTTGCAGGCTACCCTCCATATCATCAGAAACCGGCCTATGGGCGAAACTGGATTATGCCTTCAGAGTTAGCATATCGTTATCAGGTTGGAGAAAGGCTGATGCAGCGTAACGGTTATTCAACAGATGCTTCATTCAAAATAGATGTTCTGGACTGGGTTGAGAATTCCGGGAATATTTCAAATCCGGGAGATGCTTCTGAAGTGGTGACGGTTTTTACATCTTATTTGCTTGCGGTAGAGCTTGATTCTGACAGGGAGGACTACTTTTTGAACACTGTTTTTCTGGATACGTTTTCGTCAACTACCTGGGAGGCCGAGTGGAATGCATATAAGGGAGGCGGAAGTGCGGACACCGTAAAGAAGAGGTTTGAAATATTGGTTTCTTCTATTATGCAAACGCCGGAATATCAACTTCATTAAGAAGTAACCCACACAGGTGTTTTAAAACCTGTTGCTTCACTTTGGCTTATTTATTATGTTTTTTAGTTCTCATTATCAAAATTCCTGTGTTAACAGGTTAACAAAATCCCCACAAAATGAACAGAAGAAAATTTATCAGAAACATATCTTTTAGTGGTGCAGGGGCTGTGATGCTGGGAGGTGTTCCGGTGAAGGCCCTTTCCGGTAAAAGTTTGTTTGAGCTGGCAGCTTTGGCCAATAATACTGATAGTGTTCTTGTATTTATTCAATTGCACGGAGGTAATGATGCCCTTAATACGCTGATTCCTGTTTCTCAGTATGATCGGTATTATGAGATTAGGGCGAATTTGGCAATTCCCCAATCCGGCGATTATGCTTACAGGGAATTAGACCCGAATCTTGCAGAACTTAGTCGTGTAGGAGTGCATCCAGAAATGCTTGCCATTAAAGAAATGTATGATGAAGGTAAGGTGGCAGTTATTCAGAATGTCGGTTACCCAAGCATGAACCTTTCTCATTTTGAAGGCCGTGACCTGGTTTTTATGGGTGCAGACGGAGAAAATGAGCGGCTTTATAGTTCCGGTTGGATGGGAAGGTTTCTTGATCACACATATCCAGGTTATCCGGATTCTTATCCTAGTTCAACTTACCCGGATCCGCTGGGGATTGAACTGAGCGGGACTCAGTCGTTGGCCTATCACCGAAAAGAAGGGATCCCTATTGGTCTGGCTTTCAATAGTCCAAATGGTTTTTATAACTTGATTAATAGTGTTGGTGTTGAGCCTCCGGTGAAGTTTCCGGATAGTTATGCCGGAGAGGAAATTAAATACATCATGGAGTTTGAGAAAAAAAATAATCAGTATTCTGAACGTATCAGAGACGTTTATAATGCTGGTTCAAATTCTAAAACTTATCCCGATGCATATGAGAGATATGCTCCGCCTGAGTACATAAATAATCCGCTTGCCCCACAGCTAAAAACAATTGCACGCTTACTGGCGGGGGGCATAAAGACCCGAATATTCCTATGTCGTATAGGTGGGTTTGATACACATGGCGATCAGGTGGTAAAAGATAATCCATGGTTAGGTTTACATGCGGCCTTGATGTATCATCTTTCTGAGGGCGTGAAGGCTTTTTACGACGATATGAAGGATTTAGGGGTAGACCATAAGGTTTTGTCTATGACATTTACAGAATTTGGTCGGCGGGCATATTCAAATGACAGCCTGGGAACAGATCATGGTACGTCTACCCCCGTGTTGTTGTTTGGAACCGGACTTAATGCCGGGGTTTATGGTCAAAACCCCAGTCTTGCTGAGGAGGACCTGCCCGGCGGCAATTTAAAATATAATATTGATTACCGACAGATTTATACCTCCGTAGTTCAGGATTGGTTTGGTGCAGATGATGCTGCAATGAAAGCAACCGGCTTTGATTCCTGGATTGGGGAGAAGCTTCCATTAATAAAAACTACGGGTGTAGATACTACGCCTTATCAAAAAAATGGAGGCAGGTTAAAGATTGTTCCAAATCCTGTGGTTAAGGGTTGCAAACTTGAGTTTTTTCTGAAAAAGCAAGGGGAGTTTAGCGTTTCTATATTTAATACAGAAGGGAAAAGGGTTTATGAGACAGCCCGAAAGGGAGTCTATGGTATGAATGGTGTAGATATAAATGCGTCAGGGCTAAAGCAGGGAAATTATGTTGTGCAGGTGCGTTCCGGCAAAGAGGTGTACAGTTCAACACTGATAAAAAAGTAAGCCTAAGTGGTGGCCTTGTGCAGATAAGAATATTTTTTCGTATAAAAACCCGGATACACAATCCGGGTTTTTTTATGAGTGCTCTTTAATCAGTTTTAAAATGCCTTTTGGGGATTTTTACCAGTACAGGCCTTAAATATCTTCCGGTAATATATGTTCTGCCCAGAACGAGTACACCTTCATCGTTTTTATCCTGTATAATGTCAACTACTTCAATTCTGTCAGAAAAATCGATTCTCTTTTCCAGAATAGGTTCACCCTCATCAAGTTTATACTGGTTAATAATCAGAGTGTTCTTGTATGTAGCACTGGCAAAGCACATGTATTTATTTTCTCCAAACTGAATCATTTTTGAAACAATTTTCGCATTTTGGGGAAGTTCGTTTAATGGGTTTTGAATTGAGTCGTTAAAGTTTTGTATCCCACTGGTATTTACCTCAATAGTTGGGTTAATGAAGTTTTTGTTGTTGTAATACCTGGTAAGGGCATAGCTATTGCCTTCCTTATGTAGCAATGAACTTGGAGCATATTTCACCTGATGGACAATTATCCATCCTCCGGTATTTAGCCCATCTCCGTTAAAAAATTTTATGCCCAGTGTATAATTATAAAGGCAGTTTACAAAGAATCCTTTTTGGCTACCGTCATTCCATTCTCCAATAAAAAAAGGATATTCATAACCTGTTTTTCTCAGGTGTTCATCAATACTGCTTACATAATCTTCTCCGACCGATAAGTTTTCTTTTCCCAATTCTTGTAACTCAGAGTTGAATAAGGATACAGTGGAGTTCCATGTGCTATAATTGTAGCCGAGCACAACAAGCTTGTTATTCTCAGTTATGTTTGCAGCTAAAGGCATGGTCAGGTCCAGGTCGGTTGTACTGGTAATTTCCCCCGATTCGCTACTTATTTCAATAAAATGGGCATCGTTGTCACTATTCATGGCAACAAAACCGGTTTTTCCGGAAATATTTACCAGTTTTGGGGCCGGGGCCAACCAATCCGTTTCCTGGCTCCAGAGAACTTCGCCAAGTTCATTGATTTTTAGTAAAGTGGCAGTAGGATACAGGTTGAAGAGGCCTTGTTTTTTTTCTCCGCAAAGAATTAAAAAGCCATCCGGTACCTGTAAAACGCTTAGTGCATAATATAAAGTTTCTTCATCCGGGCTGTTGTAGATTTTTACAAACTCATCGGTTGGTTTAATGTCTTTCTGGTTTATTTCACAGGAAACTGTCAGAAAGGTAACTAAGAAAGTAACATAAAAATATTTCATTAGTGGGATTTATTTTCGTTTGTGGGTGTTTTTTCTTTTTTTCGGCGCCCTGGTTTTTCCCGGGGTAGGGCAGTCCAGCCCTCCTTTTGACATTTGTTGTTTGTCAATACTAAATAGGACAGATATTGTAGCGTATAAACTGTTTAATTTAATATCGCTTTGAGAGTAAGGCGTAAGTGAAGAGGTATCGTATCTGTTTGCTTTGTCTGTTATATTGTGTATGCCATAATCGTACCCAAGGGTGAGGACTAAATCAAAGTTTTCAAAAGCATAATATGTTCCGAGAATTGGTCCGGTAACAAACTTAGGCTTTATAAAAGAGTGGTTTCCGGTACCTCCCTGCCTTAAAAGATGGCCATAAGATATGCTGCCTCCAATAAAAGGGGCCAGGGAGCCTTGTCCGAACAAATATTTTATTTCTAAAGGTATGTTGATGTACCTTAACAGGTAGTCAGAGGTTTGAGTAACTGTTTCTGTATTAAAAGGAATTTCATCGGTCTTTGAAAATTTACTGGTGTAGGTGCCTGGTTTCAGGGCAAGAACGAGTTGGCTGAAATGGAGTACTCCATGGAAGAAATACTGGTTCCCGATATTAGAAAATACTGAAGCATATGTAGAAGAATACTCATCTCCGGAAATGCTTTCGAATAATGGAAAACTGTTGGTCTCAGTTATATGGGAAAAGTTAATCCCTCCACCGAAACCGTATTTAAATGTTGGTTGAGCTTTAATATTGGGATGAAAAAATACGATTGCAGCAATTGTTAGTAAACATGAAATTGTTTTCATTGTGTGTAGTTTTGTGAATTAAAGGCACTTGCCCTGCAAACAAGTTGTAGTGTTAAAACACTTTAGGAAGAAAAATGTTTCAACTTTTGTTTGCTTTATTTCAAATTTAGGATATAGAAACGGAACTGGCAAATAGCTTTTTCTATGAAAGATAGGAAAAAAGTTTAAGAGCCAATTACCAGCAGGACGATGCCAATGCTTATTCCGATAAGGGCAAGGGCTTTTCTTTTAATGTTACCTTCTTTAAAAATTAATGCTCCCAAACTGAAGGCAATTATTACACTGCCTCTTCTAAGCAGGGAAACTATGCCTATAAGGGCTTCGGTGTCGCTAAGGGCATAGAAATAAAGAAAGTCGGCCATTGACAGGACAATGCCGATTGCCGGAATGGTATATTTCCATTGGAACCTGGCTTTGGTTTTACGTTTCGGGTACCATAAAAGCATAAGAAAAGGAAACATGACCGGCACCATATAAATGGAAAACCAGGCCTGAACTGCCATCCGGTGGTAGTGACGAAGCAGGTATTTGTCAAATAAGCCAGATGCTGCGCCAATTATAGTGGCGGCTATTATCGCGTATATCCATTTGTTTCTGATAAAACTGATCCCCTCTTTTCTTCCGGCAAGTGAGAACATATAGAAAAAGAATAAAACAACAACAATGCCGGCCCATTGTATGTTTGTAAACCTTTCTTCAAAAATGAGCATGGCCCCGATGAGTACCCAGAATGGACCTGTTGCCCGAATGGGGATTACTATTGTTATTGGCAGGTGTGCTAAAGCCATATAGGACAAAAACCATGATGAACCAACAATAACAGATTTTAAAAAGAAAAAAAGATGTTCGCGCAAACTTATTGGGGGAACAAAGAACATAGTGTCTTCCGCTAAAATTCCGGTTCTGGAGAAAAGGACCAAAGTTCCGAATATTACAGCCCCTGTGCTGGTGGCGACAAAAAGAACAGGGATAAATGCATTGTTTTTTAAAGATGCCTTTTTCAGGATGTCATAAAAGCCCAGTAGAACACTGGAAAGGATTGCCAACGTTAGCCACATGAAATTTATTTTTTAGTCTGCAAAGCTAAGGGATTTATTTTGTAAAAGGGCCCTTATTTATTCAGATTTGCACTTGAATAGTCGGAAGGGGATACCCCGAATTCTTTTTTAAAGCAACTGCCAAAGTAACTTAAATCGTTAAAACCTGTTTTATACATGGCTTCTGAAACCGAAACTGATGGGTCTTTAAGTATCTGGGCAGCTGTTTTTAAACGGATTTTCCTTACAAATGCATTGGGTTTCATGCCGGTAAGGGAATTTAGCTTTCTGTTTAATGTTGAGTTGCTTACTCCCAGGTGCTCGTAAAGGTCTTTTATCGAAAAATTAGTATTCCCGACATTTTTTAATACAAATTGCTTTGCTTTCATTAAAAATTCTTCGTCAACACTGAGTAATTTTTTTTCGGGCAGGATTTCCATCGAATCTTTGTACATGTCCCTTAATTGCTTCCTGGATTTAATTATTGAGTTAATCCTGGCTAAAAGTAGTTCAGGGTTGACGGGTTTTGTCATGTAGGAGTCAGCACCAATCTCATAACCATCGATTTGATCTTCTTCTGTGGTTTTTGCTGTTAACATAATTATTGGGATATGACTGGTATCTAACGATGCTTTCATCTTTTGGCAGAACTCTATTCCATTAATTTCAGGCATCATTACATCAGAAACAATGAGTTCAAAATCTTCTTTTTGTACAAGTTCCAGGGCTTGTCTGCCATCGCTGGCTGTTTTTACAATAAACGTCTTTTCCAGGTAATTTTTCAAAATCTGCCGGAAATCGTTGTTGTCTTCAATAACCAGTATTTTATATTCTTTACTGGTGTCGATTTCCCATTCTTTGAGGGTGCCCGAATCAGTTTCGGGGCTTTCAATATTCTCAATATCAAGTGGCTCAATATAGTATTCTTCTGTGGGCTCTTCCTTTATGCTTTCTTTAGGGTAACTTGATTTTGAAAGAGGGATACTTATTGAAAGGATGGTTCCCGCCCCAACTTTACTTTCAATGGATATTGAGCCAAGGTGGGCTTCAACCAGGTTTTTTGTCAGGGAAAGGCCAATCCCCGTACCAGGTTCACCTTTATATTCAGAATCTAAACGATAAAAACGGTCAAAAATGTGTGGAATGTCCTTTTCAGGAATACCTTTTCCGTTATCAGAAATAACAACGTCCAGAAATGTTGTTTTTTCCTCATTTCTTTGTTTTGCCAGAAAGTTTACTGTTCCTGATTCCCCTGTATATTTAAATGCATTTGAAAGGACATTGTGAAATATTTTGTCCAAAACATCCGAGTCAAACCAGCCTTCAAGTTTTTCTTCCAGTTCGATAGTATAATTAATTTGTTTCTTTTTTGCCAGGGGTTCAAAGTTGCCGGCAAGTATTTTTAGAAACTCAATAACATTTCCATTTCTAATCTTTACTTTAAGGCTTCCGGTTTCTACTTTTCTGAATTCGAGCAGTTGCCTGATTAAATGTATGAGCTTTCTGATGTTTCTTCTGATTACCGGGATGTCCTGATTAGGAATATTTTCGGAAGTATTATTAATCAGGCAGGTAAGGATAGACAACGGAGTTAAAAGTTCATGGGATATATTTGTGAAAAAGCGGAGCTTGAACTGGTTTACATTTTCAGATTCAATTCGTTTAAATTGCTCCATCTTTAAAGCTTGTCTCATTTTTATTCTTTCCAGTAGGAACCTTAA
This sequence comes from Bacteroidales bacterium, assembly GCA_965230395.1. Taxonomy (GTDB): domain Bacteria; phylum Bacteroidota; class Bacteroidia; order Bacteroidales; family UBA10428; genus UBA10428. The sequence goes on along the minus strand of CBDDKV010000002.1, from coordinate 5,607,064 downwards.
AGATATTGCCAGGACAATAGTTGCAAGAATGATATAAATTGAGTAGGCCCACCATGTTTTGTACGGAGCAGGTTTTACTAAGATGGAAAGAGTTGCCGGTTTTCTGTTCCATACATCATTACTGTTTGAAGCTTTTACTTTAAATAAGTATTTTCCGGGCTTTAAATTTGTATAATTGGCCGTCCTGTTATTTGCTTCAGTATGTCTCCACGCATTGTCAAATCCGCTCAGTTGATATGCATACCTGTTCTTTTCAGGATTTGAAAATGACAGGGCAGAAAAGCTAATGGAGAAGTAATTCTCTTTGTGCGACAGAATGAGCTCCTGGTGTTCCGGATTAATGGTGAAATCTTTGTCCAGAATTTTTACCCGTGTAATGGCAACAGGGGGAGTGAAGTTATTCACTCTAATTTTTTTGGGGTCTATTCGGTTAAATCCATAATGGCCTCCAAAATAGAGTATGCCTTTTTTATCTTTAAGGCTGGCGTTTTTGTTGAATAAATTTCCTTGTAAGCCATCTTTAACATTATAGTTAATGACCTTATAGCCAGAGTCTGCTTTCTGCCTGAAAAAAGAAAGCCCTTTGTTGGTATTTAACCATAGGTTTCGGTCATTGTCTTCTATAATATTATTAACAATGTTGGCATAGAACCCCTCATTTTTTTCGAAATGAATAAAATTCCCGGATTGATTGTCGAACCGGTAAAGTCCGGCTCCGTTCGTTCCAATCCAGAGCCTTTTTTTTGAGTCCTGAAAAACAGTTTGAATATTATTGCTTTTTACTCTGCCTGATTTTGTGTTTAGAGCGACTTTCTTAAAAGAGAATTCTTTATTAGTTATTCTTCCTTCAGACTTCAAGAGACCATTGGCCATTGTTCCAACCCACAATATATTCTCGTCATCAATATAAAGACTGTTGACATGAACTTCTCTTTTTCCTGTAGCAGAATTCAGTTTACCGGATAAAGACGCAATCGAATACCCGGCGCCTTTCGGGGTAAAAAGGTAAAGGCCGTTGGGTGTTCCAACCCAAACCTGGTTTAATGTATCCGAAACTATACAGCTAACGCTCTTTGACCAGAATGCCTGGGTGGTCAAATTGTTATAGACAGTGATTTTTTTCTTCAGGGAATCTTGTCGCAGAAGACCTGAATACCTTGTTCCCATCCATAAATTGCCCAGAAGATCTTTATGAAAACATTCCACTGTATTTAAATCAATAGAAAGATCCTTAAATAAAGGCAGTTCTGTGTGAGAAGTAAAGGTGTTGTTTTTGAAATTATAAATTCCAAACCCGCGGCTTTTTATGCCAATATATAATTCGTCGTTTTTACTGGTATGAAAGCACTTTATTGTTTGAGAGCTAAGTTGATCGTTTGTGACCGGTATCGTATAATGCTGAAATTTTTCTTTTGTCAGATCAATTTTATTTATTCCGCCGCCTTTTGTTGCCGCCCATATTATTCCGGACTTGTCCCGAAAAATGTGTGTAACTTCATTGTAAGTAATTGAGGTCGGGTTTTGCTCATTTGCAACCATTTCATCAAATATAGTGCTGTCCGAATAAAAATTGCGAATGATATTGATCCCATAGGGGGTACCTAACCAAATATTTTTGTTTTGATCCTGATTAATGCTGTAAATAATGTTTCCGATAATTGAATTGTTGCTGCCAGGATTGCTTGTTATTCGGGAAATAATGGCAAGTTTATCGTTTGCCGCATCGTATTTTAAAACAAATAAACCAGCCTGCCATGCCCCAACCCACAGGTTTCCTAAATGGTCTTCATAGATTGTGTATATCTGATTGGATTCGCGCTCAGGAATTTTTTTGCCGGGGTTAAATATTTTAAACGATTTAAATGTTTGAGTTTTTTCCCGAAACAGACAAAGTCCCTGTCCCCAGGTTCCAATCCATATATTTTGTTGGTTGTCTTCATAAATATACTGGATATAATTGTCGGGGATACTACCCTCGTTGGTGCTGTTTTTATAGACGGTTTTGGCATGTGTTTTTAAGTCGAAAACGACCAGCCCGTTGGTGGTGCCCAGCCATACCCGCTCCCTGCTGTCGCACAGTACGGACAATACTTTGTTTGAAGCAATCTCCGAGAGATCGATAAACTGGACTTCATTGGTTTTTGTGTCAAAAATAATCGCTCCATCTTTTTCACTACAAAACCAAATGTTTCCATGAGGGTCTTCATCGGCCATCAGAAAAAGTGAATGATTTACACCTTCGTTTTGCAGATACTTTATGTTAAATGAGCTAATTGAATGCCCATCAAACAGGTCAATTCCATTTTGGGTTAAAAACCAGAGAAAACCTCTACTATCCTGAAAAATAAAGTTTACTTCATCAGAAGATAAGCCGTTATTACTATTAATAACTTCGATATCCTGTGATAAAAGGCTATTTTTAGACAAGAGCGTACACAGTAATAACCCTATGATGAATCTAAAGATTTGCATTTTGTGTGAATTGCTAATATAGCTAAATCTTATGCAATTTATTAAAAAAAGTATGAAGGTATTGCCGATTTAGTAACTTTCAACCGGTAAAAGCAGATTATTCCGGGAGCTTGTCGAAAAATAAGAAGGAACAATCAGTCAGGATTTTATGTGTTGGAGTATATTTTACAAACAGTAATTGTCATTCTTGTAGATTCAGGAGAATTATATTTATACTTCCCCGTTGTGAAAGAAGGTTTCCTGGGGCACGCTTAGAGCTATATCACTTTATGTTCAGACAGGAGACTTTCCATTTCTTCCTGAAGCTTTTTAGCTTCGCTGGCAGCATCCTTAGCGTAGTTTTCATCATTGCCGGCGAATATTATTGAGCGTGATGCATTTACAATCAAGCCGCAGTTTTGGGTCATGCCGTATTTTGCGACCTCCCGAAGAGACCCTCCTTGTGCACCAACACCCGGTACCAGTAAAAAGTTTTCCGGAGCAATCTGACGCACGTTTACTAACATAGAAGCTTTTGTTGCCCCAATAACAAACATGGTGTTTTTCGGTGTCCCCCAACTATTTGCCTTTTCAAGTACTTCAGAAAAAAGGGGCTTCTTTTCTTTGTCGGAAAAATACTGAAAATCTGTAGCGCTTGGGTTTGAGGTCAATGCAAGCAGAATAACGAATTTGTCTTCAAACTCAAGAAATGGTTTTACAGAATCTCCTCCCATATAAGGAGCAACAGTAACAGAGTCGAAGTCCATGTTTTTAAAGAATGCTTCTGCGTACATCTTTGATGTGTTCCCAATGTCTCCTCTTTTTGCATCTGCAATAAGGAAAATGTCAGGATAGTTTGTTTTTATATATTGAACGGTAAGCTCCAGATCTTTCCAGCCTTCCAGTCCCCTTGATTCATAGAATGCCAGGTTGGGTTTGTATGATATGGTATATTTTGCAGTGGCATCAACAATGGCTTTGTTGAACTCAAAGACCGGACGTTCTTTCGTTCCAAGGTGTCCGGGTATTTTGTTAATATCACTGTCAAGCCCAACGCACAGGAAGCTTTTCTTTTGTTTTATCTGTTCAATAAGTTGTTCTAACCTCATTTCTTAACAAACTCTGCTTTTTTTATACACTTTTAGTTTAACCCGCTTTCTCTCAATCTTTCGGCGTTTTCTTCCATTTGGAGTTTGTCAATAATTTCTCCTATGTCTCCGTTAATTATAGACTGAAGGTTGTACAGTGTCAGGTTTATTCTGTGGTCGGTAACCCTTCCCTGCGGATAGTTGTATGTGCGGATTTTTGCAGACCTGTCACCGGTAGATACCATAGTTTTTCGTTTAGCTGCAAGTTCATCCATTCGTTTTTGGTACTCCAGGTTGTATAATCTGGTACGAAGTTCTTTCATAGCCTTGTCAAGGTTCTTTAATTTTGATTTCTGATCCTGACAGGTCACAACAATACCTGAAGGTATATGGGTTAAACGGATGGCAGAGTATGTCGTGTTTACAGACTGTCCGCCAGGGCCTGAAGAACAATATTCGTCCCGCTTAATGTCTTCGTTTCTTAGTTCTATATCGAATTCATCTGCCTCCGGTAATACAGCCACAGAGGACGCGGATGTGTGCACCCTGCCCTGTGTTTCTGTTTGAGGGACACGTTGAACACGGTGAACACCGGATTCATATTTCAGGATTCCATAAACGCCTTCGCCATTAATGTTCATGATGATTTCCTTAAAGCCACCAACGGTACCTTCTGTTGTACCTGTAACTTCAACCTTCCATCCTTTATCTTCACAAAACTTAGTGTACATGCGGTAAAGATCTCCGGCAAAAATACTGGCTTCGTCGCCACCGGTTCCGGCTCGTATCTCCATAACTGCACTTTTGGTATCTTCTGGATCTGCCGGGAGGAGCAGGATTTTTATTTCTTCTTCAAGCGGGCTTACCTGACCGGATAATTCTTCAAGTTCCATCTTGGCCATATCCCGCATTTCATCATCTTTCTCGTTGCTAAGAATATCTTTTGCTTCTTTGATATTACTCAGTAAGTTGGCATATTTTTTATAGGCCTCAACAACAGGTTCCAGGTCTTTATATTCTTTGTTTAGTTTTACATAACGCTTCATGTCGGAAATAATATCCGGTTGCGTTATTAGTTCGCCAACTTCATTGAAGCGTTGTTGTACACCCTTTAATTTGTCAAGGATAAAATTATCACTCATCACACGTTCTCCTAATTAATACTCAAACACTCCGTGTTCGCTTTTTATTGTTAATCTTTTTGTTTCAGATTTCTCTACGCGGCCAATTATTTGTGCATCTACATTAAACGATTTTGAAATGTCGATAATTGTTTGTGCATGCTGTTCCGGAATATAGAATTCATAGCGGTGCCCCATGTTGAACACTTCATACATTTCGTCCCATTCGGTATCGGACTCTCTCTGGATAAGTCTGAAAAGGGGCGGGGTTGGGAAGAAGTTGTCTTTTATTATATGCAGTTCTTCAACAAATTTCATTACTTTGGTCTGGGCCCCGCCGGAACAATGTATCATTCCGTTTATATGCGGGCGCAATTCATCTAATACCTTTTTTACCACGGGCGCATATGTTCTTGTTGGAGATAACAGGAGTTTTCCTGCATGGAGGTTAACTTCGGGAACCATGTCTGTTAATTCCATATTGCCTGTGTATACAAGAGGATGAGGAATCAGATCGTCATAACTTTCCGGGTATTTTTTTGCAAGATGGTTAGAGAATAGGTCGTGTCGGGCCGATGTTAGCCCATTGCTCCCAATTCCGCCGTTATATTCCTGTTCGTAAGAAGCCTGGCCAAACGATGCAAGCCCTATGATAACATCTCCGGGTTGAATATGGTTTTCGATAACCTCTTCACGACGCATGCGACAAGTGACTGTTGAATCAACAATAATTGTTCTTACCAGATCGCCTACGTCTGCCGTCTCTCCTCCGGTTAAGTGAATGTTTACTCCATAATCTCTAAGGTTTGCAATGAGTTCGTCGTAGCCTTTGAGAATATGCATTATTACTTCTCCAGGAATTTTGAGTTTATTCCTTCCTATGGTTGACGATAAAAGTATATTATCTGTAGCTCCTACGCATAGCAGGTCGTCAATATTCATTATGACAGCATCATGAGCAATTCCTTTCCATACGGTATAGTCTCCTGTTTCTTTCCAGTACATGTATGCGAGAGATGACTTTGTGCCTGCTCCGTCGGCATGCATTATTGTACAATAATTCTCGTCGTTGGTTAGATAGTCAGGAAGAACTTTGCAAAATGCGTTCGGAAAAATACCCTTGTCAAAATCTGCTATTGCATTGTGAACATCTTCTTTCTGGGTTGAAACACCGCGTTGGCTGTACCTGTCAGCTTTACTCATTCTGTATCTTAATTTTGTGTTGCAAAAATATAAAAAGTTAACGAGTAATTGCTATCTTTTAGTCTGCTTGTTTAGTTTCCGGCTATTTTTTTGACTTCTAGGCTGAAGGTAAATAAGACAGTAAAAGGGGATGAAGTAAAACAAAAAGCCATTTCTTTTTTAGAAAAAAATGGCTTTTTAAGGAGTATTTGAGTGTTTTATTATTTTTCTATTTGTTGCAGAAATTCTCTTCGGTACTCTTTTTCTTTAAATTTTCCGTGAAAGCTGCTGGTGTATGTAGAACTGTCGTGGTCTTTAATTCCACGCAAAATTACACACATATGGTTGGCGGTTATTGCAACAGCAACGTCTTCTGTCTGAAGAATTTTTTTTAGTTCTTCAGCTATCTGAACGGTAAGCCTTTCCTGAACCTGGGGCCTTCGGCAAAAGAAGTCAACAATGCGGTTGATCTTGGACAACCCGATTACTTTTCCGCTTGAAATATAAGCAACGTGTGCTTTTCCGATTATTGGGACAAAATGATGTTCGCAAAAAGAATGGACTTTTATGTTCTTTTCAAGAAGCATTTCGTCGTAACTATATTTGTTGTCGAATAAGGTGACCTCGGGTTTGTTTTTCGGGTCAAGTCCGCTAAACACTTCTTTAACATACATTTTTGCAACACGTCGCGGGGTGTCTTTGAGGCTATCGTCGTTTAAGTCAAGGCCAAGGACGCGCATTATCTCTTCAAAGTGCGATGAAATCAGTTCAATTTTTGAGTCTGCATCCAATACAGACGGATCGAGTTTTAATCCAATTTCATTCAGAATGCTGTCTTTTCCATCAATTATTTTAAGGTAATCCGATTTTTTAATATGGTTTGACTTAAAATTATAAGCATGTGAACTATTTTGAGCGCTCATAGTTTCTTCCTTTAGTTAATACTGATAGTCTTTTAGCTTTTCCATTAGCTTTTTCCTGGTAAAGAAAATGCGACTTTTTACTGTGCCAATCTTTAACTCCAATTCATCGGCAATCTCTTTATATTTATAACCTTGTGTATGCATCAGAAAGGGAATTCTAAACTCATCTTCAAGCTCGGTAATTGCTTTGGTAATTTCTTTGGTCGCATATTGCGAATCTGGAGATTCCCCTCTGCTTTCTTTGTTCAGGTTTAAGTAGTAAAGATCTTCTGTGTTGTCGAAAGTCGTATTTGCTTTGCTCGCTCTTCTATAGTTATTTATAAACGTGTTCTTCATGATGGTGAAGGTCCATGCTTTTAAATTTGTGTTGTCCGCGAATTTGTCCCTATATGAAATTGCTTTAGCAAATGTTTCCTGAAGTAAATCTTTTGCATCTTCTTTATTAGAAGTCAAACTTAAGGCAAATCTTTCAAGGTTTTCGCTTAAGTCTGTCAGCTGGTAATTGAACTCTATTGCTTTCATAGCTTTTAGTTTTATCAATTAATTTGTTTAACAAAACTAGTTAAAAATTAAACACGCGTCAAGTTTTTTGTTTAAAAAGTTAAACAAATTTAAGTTGGTTAAAAATGGGGGTGTTTTTAACTGATTGATAACCAACGGTAAAGTTGCAAGGGTGTAGGTGTTTTCTAAATAAGAATAATTGAGGGGGAGTGTTTAATTTTCGAAAAGGAAAGGTTAAACAGTTTAGTTGGTGTTTTAATTGAGGGCTGCTATCAGGTCTATTTCTTCAATGAACTCCCTTATGTTAGGGACGATCTTTATGTTAGATGGTGCCGAAGGGGAATGTATAAGTTCTGATTGTTTACCTGTAACAAAAATTGTTTTGCCAGACATCTCCTTGCCTAAGTTTTTTATATAGTTGTTTATGTCCGGGGCTTCCATTGAAGCAACAATTGAGGTGACAATATAGTCAGAAGGTTTTAGTTTCTCAATAGCTATAAGGCTTTCCAAAGGAAGCATTGCTCCCAGGTAAATAACCTTTTGCCCTCTTTTTCTGATAATATAGTTCATGAACAATAATCCAAGTTCATGAAGTTCGTTTTCCGGAAGGTATAAAATGAAGGTTTTTGAATTTGGGGCTTCATTAGAGACAATACTGTCAATTGCAACGATAAGCTTTTGTCTTACAAGGTTGGAAATGAAATGTTCCTGAGCAGGCGTAATTGTTCCTGTTTGCCACATTATTCCAATTCTTTTAAAGAAGGGGAACAGGAGCTGAATGACCATTTGTTCAAACCCCATTTGGATAATGGATCTTGAAAGAATTTTTTCGAAAAGGTTCTCATCAAGATCAATCATTGCTATGTAAAGGCTTTCTAGTTGACTGTCAGCATCATGAGGATCTTCAGTGAGTTTGTTGACCAGGCTTGATATTTCGCTATTGGTCAACTGGGCTATCTTGGATATTTTAAGCCCATTTCTGTTTAGGATGGATATGTTGAGGAGTTTTTTTAGCTCTGAGTCGCAATAGGTACGTATGTTGGTTGAAGTTCTTGATGGTTCAACCAGTCCGTAGCGTTTTTCCCATATACGAATCGTATGGGCTTTTATGCCTGATAATCTTTCTAAGTCCTTTATTGAATATGTACCCATTTGCATGAGAGAAACTGTCTTTTTTAACTTAACAAATAATTTTGTTTATAGTTTTAATCTTTTTTGTTAAAAAGTTTGACAGCAAAATTAAACAAAATTTTTTAATTTTTTTTCTAAAGCTTCCTAATGATTGATATACCGTCTCTTAGAGGGAGTATTGTTGCTTCAACTCTTTTGTCATTAGCCACCTTTTTGTTGAACTCTTTTATTGCAAAAGTATCTGGATCGTTAGATGTGTCATCAACAACTTTCCCATCCCAGAGAACATTGTCCGCTAAAATCACACCTCCCTTTTTTATTTTGTTAATCACAAGATTAAAAAAGTCCGGATAGTTTTTTTTATCTGCATCAATAAACACCAGGTCGAAAAGAATGTTCAGCCTAGGAATGATCTCCATTGCATCGCCGGTATGTCTTTTTATACACTTTTTTAAGCCTGATTTTTGGAAATATTTATCCTGTATAGATGCTAATTCGTCATTTCGTTCAATGGTATGTAACATACCTCCCTCTTTTAGTCCCCTGGCCAGACAAATGCCGGAATAGCCAGTGTATGTGCCAATTTCAAGGATGTTTTCAGGCGCAATCACTTTGCTTATTAGTTCAAGTAGTTTTCCCTGCGGGTGCCCGGAAAGCATTCTTGGGTTAATTGCTTTGATATGTGTTTCGCGGTTTAATTCAAAAAGTATGTCGTCTTCTTTTGTTGTGTGCGATGTAATATATTGCTCAATTTCTTTTTTCAGCATGGATGTTTAAATTTTCTGTTTTGCTGTAAACGAATTTCAAAAGTGATTTGTTTGCACTTTAAAGTAATTTCCTGATTAGATATATGAAAGAACAGATAAGTTGTCCGGGTGTAATATTTCGTTGGCAACTTCCATGATTTCAACCGAAGTTATTGCATCTATCTTATTGCAAATGGTTTCCAGGGAATCGACCCTGTTGTATACCAACAGACTTTTTCCTATGGACAGCATTTGGTTTTCATTGTTTTCTGCCGATATGGCTATTTGTCCTTTGAGTTGCTTTTTAGCCCGGGAAAGTTGGGTCGTTCCAAGCTGTTTGGTACATAGTTTCAATAATTCGTTCTGTGTTATGCCAATGCTTTTGTTCAAATCTTTATGGTCTGTCCCAAAATAGATGCTTATAATTCCCGTATCTGAATAGGTTGTGTAGTTGGATTCAACATTATATGCATAGCCTCTTTTTTCCCTAAGCACCATGTTGAGTTTTGAATTTAGCCCAGGCCCTCCGAGGTAATTGTTTAATAAATGCAGCGGGAGCCTTTTAGGGTCGTTGTGGTGGTAGGCTGATGCTCCTATTATGCAATGAGCCTGATGGGTTTCTTTTTTCAGTGTTTTATTAGATGTTTTATAGTTTTCAGGAAGAAAAAGCTGGCGCTTTTCATTGTTTATACGTGTCGGTATGTCGTTGAAGTATTGCTCAAAATATTTTTTAATAAACTTAAAACTGTGTTTTCCAACCGATGATATTACCATTTGGTCGGTGGCGTATTTAGTCTGGTAAAACTGAAGAATGGAACTAAGTTTTAAATTGTACAGGCTTAGCTTGGTGCCGAGAATATTGCGGGCAATCGGATGCCCAAGGAAAACCTGTTCTTCAAAATCATCGAAAATCAGCTCAAATGGGGAATCTTTATAGGAATTTATTTCATCAATTACCACCTCCTTTTCTTTTTCTACCTCTTTAGGGGGGAAGATTGAATTAAAAGCTATGTCGCGTATTAACTCGAATGCTCTAGTGTAATAGTTGTTGAAGAAGGTAGTGTATATGCAGGTCTCTTCTTTGGTTGTGTATGCATTTAGTTCTCCGCCTACATCTTCCATTCTGCTTAAAATATGATATGCTTTTCTTTTTTTTGTGCCTTTAAAGATCAGGTGTTCAATTAAGTGGGTAACACCATGCTCGATATCGCTCTCGTCGCGCGAGCCCGTGTTTATCGTAAGGCCGCAGTGGGCAACAGGAGAATCAACCTGTTTGTGTATTAATCGTATTCCGTTTTCCAGACTATGTGTTTGAAATTCCATCCCCTCAAATTTGGTGGCTACAAAAGTATAAAATCATTTGAGATTTATAGGCTGTATTAATGGCCTGTTGAGCAAAAAGTTGATTGGGAGCTCCATTGCATGCGATTAAAATTTTTTTTGAAAAAAATAGCCGTTGGGTTTGGAGGTAATTATTTTTTGTTTACATTTGCACCCGCTCAATCACAGCAGGGTACCATAGCTCAGTTGGTAGAGCACAGGACTGAAAATCCTGGTGTCCCTGGTTCGACCCCAGGTGGTACCACAAGCCTTTCCAAAAAATGGGAAGGCTTTTTTTATGTCAAGATTCTTGTCTTCTATTTTCTTTTAGTCAGGTAAAATATATCACAGAAATGATTTGTTCGAAAAGGTGTTTTCTTTTTGAAAAATATTTTTACTTTAGATGCGAATTTCAGGAATAGCCAACAAACAGACCATCTTTGAAATAATTACAAAGTCTTCTCATGTGCATTAATAATTGAAATAGAGAAGTGTGCCTGACGGGGCTAAGATAAGTAGTATATTTTCAGGTGGGTCGAAAATTTTATATCAATGAATAAGTTTACTCTCACTTTCATTTTGTTGAGTCTTTCGTATTTTGGATTTTCGCAATCTATTGATTTTAGGGATTTACGCGCCGGAGGGGGCTTTTGTTATGCTTCCCGGATGGAAAACTTAGGTATTGTGTTGAATGGGGCAGTGGAGGTCATGGATGAATGGGGCGTTGCCACAGCTTTTACTTATATTTTCGAAGCTGATTTTGTGAGATGGAATGTGTTCGATTTTGATGTCCATTACAATTTTTATGAATTAGGTAAAAGTGTTAATTTTTATGGGCTGGGAGGTGTGTCTCTGACATACTGGAAGGAGACGGTTCCTGCGAGGACATATAGCAGTGCCGGGTTTATTGCAGCAGAACGTATTGAAAAAGGACGATATGTTGGCGCAAATCTCGGGGTCGGGATGAATATAAAAGTGTCTGATAACCTCAACATTGCACCCGAATTCAGGTTGGGGCACAAAAGATACAATTATCGAACAAAGCTATTACAGGGCTGGGGCTACCGTTCAGTACTTGTTTTAATATAACCTAAAGGTTATTCTTTGCCTGTGGCTGTTAAGGTGTTTTTTTTGTTTATTGTAAACTTTAAGTGACATTTAAGGTTATTAATTCAAGAGAATTTTATTTGGAGATATGTCAGAAAAAAGTTTTCATAAGGAGAAGAAACTCACAGAATGGTTTCAGCATAAAGCGAGGGTGCTCGTGGCCTTGTCAGGAGGAGTAGATAGTTGTCTTGTTGCCTATGCTGCAAGGCGTTTCTTGGGAAAAGAGAATGCTATATCACTAATTGGAGTTTCTTCAAGTCTTAAGAAGAGGGATTTGGAACTAGCCAAAGATTTTTGTAGGGAAAATGATATTAAACTGGTAGAGGTTGAGCCTAACGAGATAGATAACCCGGATTACAGAGGGAACCCTGTAAATCGTTGTTTTTTTTGCAAGTCGGAGCTATACCGGGAGATGAAACAGTTCAGGGATGAACATTATCCGGATTATCTGCTTGTGAATGGAAATAATAAAAGTGATTGGTTGGATTACAGACCGGGCTTAAAAGCAGCCGATGATTTTATGGTTTATAGTCCCTTGGCCGATTGTGGTTTTGAAAAAGATGATATTCGCCGGTTAGCTAACAAATACGGTTTAACCGTTTGGGACAAACCAGCCAGTCCGTGCTTAAGTAGCAGGTTGCCGTACGGGGAAAATATTACAGAAGAGAAATTGAGTATGGTTGAAAAGGCTGAAAATTTATTGAACGATTTTGGGTTCATGGAAGTAAGGGTTCGGTATATTAATAATTCAGCACGGATAGAAGTTCCCTCGAATCAAATAAAAGTACTGTCAGAAAAATTTTTTGAGATAGAACCAAGGCTCCTGGAATTTGGGTTTAAGGGGAGTGAAATAGATCCGGAGGGGCTGGTATCGGGTAAGTTGAACAGGGTATTAGAGAATAAACCTAGTGTAAAAAAATAGCGGACCACATGTGCAGCCCGCTTAAAATGAATGGGGTTAAGTCAACTATTACCTTATAATAAGCCTTTCGGAGTAAACTTTATTTTCATAAAGAATTTTGATAAAATATATTCCTTTCGGGTATTGACTAATATCTAAGCTTATCTTATTGTCTTTTGATGTGAATTCAGAAATGGCAGAGCCAGTCAAAGACAGTATAGTTATTTGTTTTTTACACTCTAAGCCAAAAAAGTCTATAAATACGCTCTTGTTTGCTGGGTTAGGGAATACAGTAATGGATTTGTCCTTTTTAGGCAAGTACTCCGTGTCAGAGAAAGTTTTACCAATGGCTTCATAATTGTCCTGTTCTGTACTTTTTGAAATAATGCAGTATGAATTATCAGCTTTGAAACGGCAACCGGCGTCTACTCTAAAGCCTTTGGTTAGTGTTACCCTTTCACCAGCTCCGTACAAAACGTCTGCATTATCTTTAATATGGTTTGAGGCAGTAATTGTCATGAACGCCTTAAACTTTGCTTTGGATGCAGATATTGGCACAATAATATTGACGTGATTGCGGCAGCCACTAGGAACACCGTTAAATATAGCTCCCTGGTGTTCATTAAAATTATGTTTTCCGGGTGTTAAATCATTCAAATAGAAATACCCATTGTGATAACCACTCCAGCCCCAGTTAATATGGAAGTGATTGCTCCCTTGGTAGCCATCCACATTAAATGAATGCCCTCCGGTGCCTCTCCCGCGATATATTAAGGGATGCCCGTCATTGATTTGTTCTCTGATAAACTTGTTCCAAAGCTCGTTGGGTATATTGAATCTACTTAGGTAGAAGGTATTCTCACTAAATCTGAAATATTTTTTCAAAGCATCGTCAGCGTGCGAGGTGTAAGCACTTGAACTTTTTGTTCCATATTGCATACTAACCGATACTCCGCAATGATGTAGCAACGTTCCGGAAGCATTGTTGCCCGAATAGTTGGCCATAGAGCCCCACTCATACATAGTGTTGCCAAAATCAGCTGAAATGTTACCGTATTTGTTGCAGTGATAACTGCGACGCCCCACCCCCTTAGGTGGGAATTTGTAATAATGCATAACCTGTGCCATAGCCACGGCAACGCAGCCAACCAGGGTGTGGCCACATTGACCTGCAGCGTCAGCAGGGCATAGGGAGTTGAATGAGCAGCCCTGTCCCCAAGTGCTTGTAAGTAATGGGGCAACCGACCTTAACTCAGTACCGGCTTGGATGTCCGGGCTTTCATATTTTGCCCATTCATCGGCCACAGAAGCCGCTCCGGACAGGTTCGGACTACTAAAAAGATCTTTCATTTCTGACCGGTAGTCTTCCAGCAAACCAACAAGTTGAGGGGGTAAGTTGTCGGGGTCAAAGTTATTAGCAAATGAATATCCCAGTATTGGGGTTACAGCATCATCACCTGAAATCAGGATGAAACCACCGTCCTGAACATTGGCAATATAAAAGTTTACTTTCGAACCATCGTAGCTGTCGGCAATGACTGATTTTATTTTAATGTCACTGGAGCTGATACTGACTTGATCCTCCTGAAGTCTCACCCTTTCCAGGTAAGCGTTTCTGGCCACTTTTTTTGCTCTGCCTGAAGATACATGTCCGGCCTTTAAAGGGAAGAGCACAAGAATTGTTAACAGCAGTGCCAGTAGAGGTTTGTATGTTTTAATCGCTCTCATAACCTGAGGTTTTAAGGTTAATTTTTATTGATTAAAGACCTGAGTTCAACATTCTCTTTCTTAAGTTCAATCATGTAAAGGGTAAGCTCTTCAATTTTTTGTAAAAGCAGAGTGTTAAATTCAGCAACATCAACACCTTTAACGGTTTCTGATGCTGGAGCAACATCAGGCAAGTGGCCATTTTTATTTATAAACTCCTCTACATCTTCAATTGGGCGTAAGTTATAGCCTTTGCTAAAAACGTAGTCTGCCCCAATATCTTCAACAATAATCTCTTCGGCCATTAAGGAGCCATTAACACCCACTCTTCCATCAAAATAACCGGCATAAGTTTTACCGGACTTAATATAGTCCTCACCAACAACTGCAGAAATTATCGTTGGACCTGAAGTGGATGCTATAGATCCTGAAACAGCTCCTTTTACACCAGCTACCATGCATTTAGCTCCACCATTTGCCGTTGAAGACAGGTTGTTTAATGCAGCATGAAAAATTCCACCATAAGCACAAGCTAACCCAGAATTACTATTGCGGTATAATTTACTTAATCCTGAAACTTCTCCTTTTAATCCCCATGCATTACCCGTTGATTTTCTTGCTGATGCAAATCCGATTTCTGAATATACTTTACCCTTAAGTGTTTCGTAGCTAGGGGTACTAACGTCTATGTGTGATTGCATTCCATACATAGTCCCACTCTTAAGCGTGCCTTCAACTTTGTCTCCCAGAATCTGGGCTTTAACCTGGATTAATACCATTAATCCGAAAATGATTGAAATAGTTTTTTTTAGCATTTGATTTAGATTTTAAATAATTGCCTACTCTTTTATAGCTTTTCGGCATACGCTTGTTTGAATTTTGAATTAAAAACAGCAGACTGTTTACTCTGAAAATAAATAGTCAACAGCTATTAATAGTGCCCCTCTGAACATCCTCTGAACATCCTCTGAGGGGACTATGGACTGTGTACTGTTATTTGATAATCAGTCTTTCGGTGTAAGCTTCGTTCCCGTAGAGAATTTTGATAAAGTATATTCCTTTTTTGTATTGGCTCAGGTCAAGGTTAAGGTTGTTTTCCTCAGAAACAAAATCAAAAACAAGAGAACCATCCAGAGAGAGTAAAGTGATGTATTTTTTGCCCTCAGTATCCTTCACGTCAATAATAACATGGTTGTTGGCGGGATTAGGATATAACAACAAGGCTTTTTTAGGTTCTTCGATTTTAACTTCTCCGGTAGAGACAAATGTTTCTTTTTCTGTGGCTTTAAGACTGGTGCATCCTTTAAGATCTGCCCTGAATTTACAGCCATTGGCAACTTTAAATCCATTTGTTAATTTGATCTGTTTATTGGCACCAAAGTGAACGTTTGCCTGGCCAGAAATAGTCTTAAAAGATGTAATGCTGTTACTTACCCGAAAATCATGGGTTCCATTGGTGATGTTTTCAGAGATGGTTAAGTTTTTTGAACATTGGTTCTCAGGGTAAAGATAAAATGTTGCAGCCTGGTTATTTGAAAAATTATAACCTCCAGGAGTTAGATTGCTAAGATAGAAATAGCCATTGTGTGAACCTCCCCAGCCCCAGTTCACATGGTAGTGATTGGTTCCCTGATAACCATCAATATTAAAAGCATGGCCACCAGAACCGGTTCCAACATAGAACAATGGGCGTCTATTGTTTATTTCGGACCTTATCATATTGTCCCAGGTGCTGTTTGAATAATTCTTTTTGTATAGAATATCACAAGCATAATTATACCCAAAGTAATGTTTAAAAGCGCTTTCAACTTTGTGAAGTGCATCGTATGGAATTCCGGAACTTTCCGGTCCATAATTCATATCGATTGAAACCCCGCAGTGATGGAGAAGGGTGGAAGAAGCATTTGTGCTGTTATTGTTTTGCATGCTGCCCCACAGGTAAGTTGTGCTGCCAAAAACCGCTGAAAGTTTACCATATCTGGGGTGTGTATAGCTATGGCTGCCTATTCCTTTTGCCGGATATCTGTGATAGTGCATAACTTGTCCCATTGCTACGGCCACACAACCTACAAGAGCATTGTCACAAGGCCCGTTGGCATCATGCGGGCAATACATGTTGTAATTGCAGCCCTGATCCCAATTGCAGGTTAACAAAGGAGCGGCGGCTTCAACAGATGTAGCATTAATATTTATGGGATTTTCATATTTAACCCATTCCTTAGCAATATTGGGGTTGATCGTTATCTGTGGAGAATTAAAAAGGTCTTTCATCTCCTTCTTGTACTCATCCAATAGGGCACTCAATTGAGGTGGCAAACTATTTGCATCGAAATTGTTCCCAAAAGCATAACCTAAAATTGGAGTTACTGCGTCATCACCTGCTATGATTACAAATCCTCCGTTTTCGATATTAGCAACATAATAGTTTACTTTTGAACTGCTAAAGTTGTCTGCAACAATTGATTTTATGTTTATGTCGTTAATGCTATTTATTGTTGCGTTCCCTTCAATGCTCGTTCTCTCAAAGTAGAGGTTGCCTGCTACTTTTTTTGCCCGCTCAGGAGTAACATGGTCGGCAAATAGTGGTAATGTCAGGAAGAGAAGCAAGAGGAAAGGTGCTATTTTCTTTAATTTCATTGTTGTTGTTTTTCAGGTTTAGGATTATTGAGAAATTGAAGCTTTTAATTCTTCGTTTTCCTTCTTAAGTTCAATCATGTAAAGCGTAAGCTCTTCTATTTTCTGAAGAAGTACAGTGTTGAACTCACTTACTTTAATTCCTTTAACGGTTTCTGAAGCAGGGGCAACATCGGGTAAATGTCCGTTTTCTTTAATAAACGATTCTACTTCTTCTAAAGGGCGTAGGTTAAATCCCTCACTAAAAACGTAATCAGCAGCAACATTTTCTACAATAAGTTCTTCCGCTTTAATGGTTCCGTCAACAACTAATTTTTCGTTAGGGTTGGTAATTCCTATGCCAACATTCCCGTTGCTTTTAATTATCATTTGTGTCTCAAAGCCATTTTTATCTACATTCCTGAATTCAATATCTTGTTTGTATGAAGATCCCAGTAGTAGATTAGCATTAGTGTAGATTTCATTATTGTCGGCAATCATAGTAGTGTTTCCATCTGATAGTTTCAAGGAAGCGTTACTAGGGGCGAATTTTCCGCCGATTGTTCCTTTCCTGAAAATATCAAGTTTAGCTTCTGGAGCAGTATTCCCAAACCCAACATTCCCGTTGCCTTTAATTATCATTTGTGTCTCAAAGCCATTTTTATCTACATTCCTGATTTCAAAATCCTCGTTGTATGAAGATCCCAATAGCAGATTATAATTTGTGTAGATTTCATTATTGTCGGCAATCATGATTGTATTTCCATCTGATAATTTCAAGGAAGCGTTACTAGGGGCAAATTTTCCGCCGATTGTTCCTTTCCTGAAAATATCAAGTTTAGCGACTGGAGTAGTAGCTCCAATTCCGACATTCCCATTTCTGTAAATGTTTCCATTAACAGAGCTAGAGCCATTCCACTGCTGGGCTGAAACTTTTGTAGAAACAACAATTGATGAGGCTCCAATAAAGAAAAGTGCGGTTAAGAATTTGATTGAATTTTTCATTTTTTCTCTTTTTTTGTTTGATTAAATAATTGATTACGATGTAAAAGTATTTTGTCCTTCTATCAAAAAAAATATGCAGTTGATTGTTGCCGGTTCTTAATTAATAGTTGGACAATTTTAGGTCATGACAGGTAATTCTTAATAAACCACAAATGAACCAGTCGAAACAGACTCTTTTGTGAGTGTTTTTATGAAGTATATTCCTGGTTGGTAGTTGCTTATGTTGACAGGCTGCTTTTGGCTTGTCGATTGGAGATTTGTGATTAATTTTCCGGAGTAGTTGTAAATCAGGATTGTAGCTTCGTTATGTTCAGGGGTGCATTCAATGTATATGACCTTATTTGCCGGGTTGGGATATATTTTTAATCCGGGGACTCTTGGTTTATTTTCTTCACTATTAAGGTATTCTTTTTCAATAAACTGACGCTGATTATTACTGTTTTTTAATTCAGGTTCAGGTTCGTTGCAAATATCGAGATAGGCTTGTAGTTTACTGCCTTTTTCAAATCTCACACCTTTGTTGAAGACTATCCTGTCTCCTGCAGATAACTGGACTGTCCCGCCTTTATTAACTTTAAATCCGCTTTTTACAATAATTTCTTTTGCTTTGCCCCGCCCAAAATGCTGACCGGAATCTACGATATGTTCTTCGATATTCAATGAGGGGGTGCAGGAGGTGAATGGCAGGTAGAGCTCCATGGTAGGATCTCCAAGTAAATGATAAGAACATAAATGATTTATTACATTGGGACTGATTTGGGTTTCATGATTGTTGATATTTATCATATCCAAAAGGCCACTACGCAATATATCGCCCATTCGTAAAGAGCCATAACCTGTTTGTGTAATTTCCTGGCCACTTAGTAGTTCGTCAAACTCCTTCCAGACAGCTTTTGCCAGACCATGAGCAAGGTAGTCGTTGTATATGGTCTCTGTTTCTTCTGTTGCTGCTATTACTCCAACGGCCCCTCCGTTTTTGTGTTTTACCAGTTTTTCGGAAATGCAGTCTTCATCTCCGTCGAATTTACCGGTAAGACAGTTTAGTGACCAGACAACAGAAGGAAACTCCTTATTAGTCAGTTTATCTATATCGGATGCTTCGAACTGAAGAAAGTTTTTGCCCCCCCAGGCGGATGTACTTCCATGGCCTCTGTGTATTACCAGGAATTTATAATCGTTTATACTGTTGATAACAGCGCTGTTTTTTTTATTCCACACAAAACCATTTTCATTTGGCAGGCAAATATTTTTAGGAATTGGGGCTTTGATTTGGTCATTACTCATCATGAATGCCTGAAGGTATGTGTAATGGCTTATTTTGTTTTGATCTGAGTAATACAGCCGGTCGAAATTGAATTTTTTAAAAGTAAAAAGGGTACCTAGTTCTTCCGATGTTTTTATGTAACGGCAACGTTCAACCCCGCAATTTGGTTCTATCGGTTTAAAAAAGCTTACCAGTGCAGCATCGTCAAAAAATAAATCATTGGGAGAAATACTTTCATATGTTATAATCTTATCTAACCAATTATTCGCATCTTCCAGAGTGCTTACCGGCATTCTTCCTGAAGAAAAATCAGGTAATCTTGGAGCCTCGTCTTCAATGTCAAAATAAGGAAGATCGGTTGTCTTCCCCGGCAATTCATCCGATGCAGGCAGTATGTCAACATCACCCAGTAACATGACGTACCTGGGTACTGGCTCCATTTTTGCATAACATTTTTCGATGTACGTGTCAATATCTTCCGGTGTAATTTCGCCTGAAAAAGCTTTTATGTGGGTTTTTATTCCCTCTGACTCCCGGATTGTCTTTAGCCTTTCAGCAGCAGGAGCCAGTAAATCGTTTGTGATGATCAGAAATTCGCATCCCGGTTCATATGTTGTGGCAGATTTTAGGTTGTTCGGTTCCTGCAAAGCTAAATTCATTATCTGGTCATAGTTTATTACTTTAGTTTCAATCGGGTCGTGCTTAAAAGGTTTTAATTTGTATTCAGACAAAAGATTAGCCGGTAATTTTTCAATGTCCCCTTTGTAAGTGATGTCCAGATTTATGTCGTTGTATAAATAAGTTATTTCTTTTTGAGGATCATACTGAAAAGGGTATACATACAGTATGGCAAGCTCTAACCCCCTTACTTTGCCCAGCTTTTTTATTTCATAAAACTTACCAGGGTGCATTTGAGAAGAATTGTAAATTGTGTTATTCTTGTATTCATTTTCATTTGGAGTTTCTTCGTCGTCCCCTTCCATAATTGGGGGAGGAACAGGTTTTACATAATTTTCCGAATAAACTTTATAGTTTCCGGCATTGACATTAACCTCAGCTTCTGTGCCGTTTGGAATAATCATCAGGGCACTCATGGCAATAATATCCGGGTGGCCGACCGGGAATTTCGAAAGCTTGAACTGAGAGTTTATAATACTCTCTCCATCGTCAAGAGTGAACAGGGCTGATGTCGGTTCTGCAATATTGATGCTGAAGCCATTCTTTTGTCCGATAGAATTATCAAATGTTGCCAGCCATATAGCCAATAACACAATAACTCTGATTTTACGGGTCAAGTTGTTTTTTTTCATTTTAATGTTTTTAAATTGTTTAACTGAGCATATTTATTGTATTCGTTTTATAGGTATCTGGGAGCGTTGTGTTTCGTGAAGCTTGAGCCTAAACCATGATGAATATAGTTACAAGGCGCACGTATAAACAATAGAGAGTTGATAGTTGGTGCAAATGAATTTATAGTTGGTATAAAAACCTTAAGCATTAAAAAAACGAAACAGACTATTGAATGCCGGGAAGTGAAAACTTAACAGATGTGCCGGCAGGTTTTCCGTCAGCATCCCTGAGATCTGAAATTTCAGGTGAAATATGAGTCTTGTACAGGTTGTTTAACAGTTCGATCCTTTTTGTGGTGATAGATGAGCCTAATGACTTGTGCATTTTGTTCTCTACGGGAGATTGTTTTTTTCGGCCAACGCCATTGTCCTGTATACAGCATTGAATAAACCCACCTTTCAATTTAATTTCAACTGTTATTTTACCAAAACCATTTTTGGGTGAAATGCCATGCCATATAGCATTTTCTGCAAAGGGCTGGAAAAGGAGTGACGGTATTTTTAGGTTCAAAGAGTCTATGTTGTTGTCCATTATTATTTCATACCCGAAATTATTGTTAAGTCTGAGTTGCTCCAGCTGAATATATAATTCAAGCGCTTCCATTTCATCTTTTAAAGAGATGAACTCAGATTGGGAATTCTCCAATATCTTCCTGATTAGTTTTGAAAATCGGGTTAAATATAGATTAGACTGTTTGGTGTCGTTTTTTAGTATGAAATTTTGAATGGATTTTAACGTGTTAAAAATAAAATGAGGGTTCATTTGTTGCCCCAGAAGCCTTTGTATGTTTCTGTTTATCTCAATTTTTAGTTTGTTGACCCTGTTTTTCTGGCGGAAGTTATAAAGTAAAAACAGAATTAATAAAATCAGGATAATACCAATAGAAAGTGATGCAATTTTAAGTTGCCTTAGTCTCATTTCTTTCAATTCTTCCCTATGCTGGAGATCTTTTTGTAACTGAAGGAACTCTCTGTTTTTTTGCTCCAGATCGAAATTGTATTGCATTTGCATTGTGGTTATCTTTTCGATGTTTGATTGGTTTAATGAGCTGTCCTGCATTGTTTTGAATACTTTGAAAAGGGAAAGGGCCTGATTTAAATTTCCTTTTGCCTCATAAGCAATACTTAATTCCTGAGCAGAAAATTTTATGATTTCCAGTGAGTTAATCTCTCTTCCTGTTTCATATGCCCGGTGCAATTTTTCTATGGCACTATTGTAGTCTTTTTGCTGATTAAGAATTTTTCCCAGCCCTATCAGGTTAAGAGCCATACCCTCTTTGTCATTTAACATTTGGTTTAATGAGAAGGCGTTTTTAAAATGAGGGACAGCTTTAAGGTATTCCTTTTTGGAAAATAAAAGTTCTCCAAGGTTGTTTTCAATTACAGCCGTCAGGGCAGGGTGGCTAATGTTTTTGGATATTTTCAGGGCTCTTTCGTAAGTGAATAAAGCGGAGTCGTTCAAATTTAAAGCCAGATATGAAGAAGCAATCTGGTTCATTACAACAGCTTTGTTTAAATCCTTCCCAAGTGAATCGTATAATTGTAAGGCATTGGTGAAATAACGTAAAGCTTCCGTGTCTTTATTGAGTTTGTGAAATAAAATTCCAATGTTGTTCTGACATATGGCTTCTCCTTTCGGGTTTCTTTTTTCATTTTCTATTTCCAACGCACTGAAATAATTTTCCAGGGCGGCTTTATAGTTTCCTTGGTAATTATAAGTGTTTCCTAAGTTGTTAAGAGCCTTTGCCTGTCCTTTCAGGTCTTTTTTGCGTAGAAATATTTTATAGGCTTTTTCGTATTTTTTATTTGCTGTAGTATAATCTCCCTGTTCAAAATAGATATTCCCTATGTTGATTAGAACATTCGAATAGTTTACAGAATCTTTTAGTGTTCCAAAAACACCCAGGGCCTGACTGTTAAGTAGTAAAGCCGTATCAAGTTTTCCAAGATAATGATATGCTATGCCCATGGTGTTCAGTGATGCAGCCATGACTTTTTCTAAATCCAGTAAAGTAGACTTTTTAAATACCTCCTGAGCAATAATAATGCAGGAATCAGGGTTTGACCGAATCAAACTACGGGCTTTTGTATTTAATATGTTTAAATCATTTATAATGTTTGATTGTGTGTTGTTGGATGAAATGGTCGTATCTGTCTGGAATGCGTATGAGTTGAGGGAAGAAAGGCTTAAAAGTAGGAAAATGGACCAAATAGGATTAAATTTCCTCATGACTGATGTTAGTATTAGGTAAAATATATTTGGCCATGCTCATTATATTATTTATGTATTACAAAACTGTTTATTTTTTGCATAAACGTGTCTTTTCGGTTTCGGGCAATGGGAATGCTTTTCCCTTCGGGCATTTCGGCAGATAATCCTCCTTTCTTTCTTAGTTTTTTTACGTGTTTCAGATTTATAATGAATGAATTGTGAACGCGGCAAAACTCATTTTGTGGCAATTGTTCCTGGAATTCGCCAATGTTTTTCGAGACCATCATATTTATTTTTCCTATAAACGATAGGATTGAGTAACTACCTTCAGCCTTAATGTCTATTATGTCGTCAATATTTACAAACTCCAAACCATCTGAGGTAGGGACAGAGAGCATAAAGGGGCGAGGCGCTTTGTAGTTGTCTAAAAGAGCTTTAAGGTGATCAAATGATGATTTATTGGCCCGGATATTGCTCTCGGCTTTCTTTACGGCAAGGATGAGTTCATCCGGATCTATTGGTTTTAATAAAAAATCTACAGCCGAATATTTAAAAGCTTTTACAGCATACTGATCATGTCCGGAAATAAATATGACTTGTGCGTTCTGTTCTGGTAAACTCTCAAAAATAGAAAAGCAAAGTTCGTTACCAAGCCTTACGTCTGTAAATATTATTTCTGGTTTATTTTGGTTTATTGTGGATATTCCTTCTTCAACAGAACTTCCGGTGCCAACAATCTTTAAGTCAATATTATATAAATCAATTAAGGAGCTAAGTGCTTCAATGGAATCAATTTCATCGTCAATGATAGAAGCTGTGAGCATACTTAACAGGGATTTTGTTAACTTTTAACGTGTTAAAATTATAACTTTTTTGCTGGAGTTCAAATTCTTCCTTTAAGAATTGTTTCGCCTTTTTTGTTGTTGGTTGTCAAAGGTTTATTGGTTGAGGAAAGTTTGCTGCTTGTTGCCGGTAATATGTGTCTGCTGGTAAATGCCTGGTTTTAGAAAGTGTTTACTTTGTTGTTGCAATCATTGTTATTCGGATATCTGTTGTGATGGAGGATAGTTCCGTGTTTGATTGGGAAATTGTGGAAATTTTTATTAGTTTGTAATATGTCTTTTTAAATATATGAATATGTCTGTTTTATTAGAATTTGCCATGTTTCCTACTGATAAGGAGGAGAGTGTTAGTCCGTATGTAAGCAGGATTATAAAGGTTATTGATGAAAGTGGTGTACTTTATCAGCTTACGCCGATGGGAACAATTATTGAAACCCAAACAATGAGAGAAGCCCTGGATATTGTGGAAAAGGCGTATCAGCAGTTGTCTCCCGATTGCGGCCGGATTTATTCGTCTTTAAAGTTTGATATTCGTAAAGGTAAAGACAACAGGTTGAAAGGAAAGATAAAGTCAATAGAAGATAAAATCGGAATAGTAAAGAAGTAGGTTGTTGTTAGTGGGAGTTTATTATTTGAGAACTTTTTTGCTGAATTTTTGAGTAAAACCGTTCTTTTAGTTCTTTTGTCCCAACACCAAATACCCAGCCTTCTTCTTCAATGCATGTTTTTTGTTGTTCGCTGGTTAAAATGGGAACTTGGAAATATTTCATAAAATCAGGTGTCCCGTCTATTTCGTGCAAAGCTTCAGCAAAACTGGTAACCTGGACTTCGTCTTTGATTTTATTGCTGTCTTTATTGAGCTTCAGCGAACCTGGCCATATTTCGGCAAAAACAATTTCTTTCTCTGGAAGATTAAAACCAGAATTAAACGGCCAAACCGATATTTTCGATGAAAAGACATGGTTTGTTCTAAACTCATTTAATAACGAAATTCCCAGTAGTGCCTGTCCTCCCACACTCCCATTCCCAAATAGTTTCCAGGTAGACTGAGTGCCAGGCAATTCCTCTTCACATAAGCGCTTTTCTTTCAACGGAAGGAGAGCGGGAGTTTTTCCTTTGTAAGGGCTCAGAGGCTCAAGGTGCGAATAGCTGTGTTGGTGGGGATGCCCCCAGAAAGGTCCGCCTTTAATATTTTCTATTTTTCTATTGATGCGGTTAGCGGCATTAAAACGGTTGTTTTCGTTCTTCTTATTATCTTTAACTTCTTCCGATATAATTTTCCATATATATTCCCATTTGTTTGCGTCTGAATTACCAAGAAGGTTGGCGAAGCCTGAGGGGTAACCAAAAGAAAAATCGAATCCGGCAAAGACTTTATTTCCTCTTTTTAGGTGTCCGTTAAGTAGCTCTTCTAAATATTCTTTAGCCTCATGTCTTGAGCGGCAATATCTGGAAGCAGCTTTTTTATTTCCGGTTTTTTGTGCTATCCAGATCGCGTCTTTCGATTCACTTTTCGGACTTAATCCGTTTTTGGCGCTCCAGTCACTTATAATATAGGCCTGGAAAAACTTATTCATATGCGGGTGTTTTTCCTTGTTGGTTTTACTGATAATAGGAGGGGAGGCCTCCGGCTTTCCTGCCCTGTAATTTGTAATTGTTATTGAATATACTGCTTTATTGTATTTAAAAGTTCAAAAGATTTAATGGGCTTAGAGAGAAAAGCATCGCAGCCTGTTTTTAGTATCTCCTTTTTTTGGTTTGACAGGGCATACGCCGTTTGAGCAATAATTGGTATGCGGTAGTTGTTCTCTTTAATATGTTGTATGGCCTGGAATCCAGACATGACGGGCATTTGAATGTCCATTAAAATTAAGCTAATGGGCTGCTGGTTGGTTTTCAGGACATCCAGGGTTTCTTGTCCGTTACGTGTTCTGATTAGTTTCGCATTTGTATACTTCATTACCTTCTCAATAAAGGTATAGCTGGCATCTTCATCTTCTGCAACCAGAATTAATTTTCCGTCGAAATCAAAACTGTCAAAAGTAAGTTCCCGGTCATTGTTTGACTCTACTATGTCTTCATTTCCTGCAGGAATATACGGAATTTCGAAAAAGAACTTGGAACCTTGCTTAGGAACGGACTCAAGCCATATACGGCCTTCGAATTTTTCTACGAGCGATTTGCTGATAAACAGCCCAAGGCCGGTGCCCCTGAATAGTTTGTCGTCATTCAGATCGGCTTTTCGGAAGCGGTCAAATATGTATGTGTGAGCTTCGTTAGGTATTCCAATTCCCGTGTCAGTTACGTAAAAGCGAAGGAACGGTTGCTGCTGGTCGTCATTTATCAATTTGTACCCAAATGAAATGCCCCCCTTCTCTGTAAATTTTAATGCATTTCCAATCAGGTTGGATAATATCTGTTGCAACCTGATTTTATCCGTCATAATAAAGATGTCTTCACCATTATTTATTTCCAACTCAAGTTCTACATCTTTTTTATTTTGTTCGTCTTTTAGTTTGGAGTAAACTGTTTGCAGTTCATCCAGTATTTTGTGCAGGTTGTAGCCTTTGTAGTCTAAAGAAACCTGGTTAGCTTCTATTTTAGCAATGTCTATTATATCGTCTATTAGCCTTAATAAAGACTTAGAGTTTAATATGATTTGCTCTTTGAACTCTTTTTTTTCTGTAGGTTCATGGTCTTCAGCTATAAGCAATTCCGAGAACCCCATAATAGCATTCATTGGAGTTCTTATTTCGTGAGAGACATTTGCCAGAAAAGAAGTTTTCAACCGGTCGCTCTCTTCTGCTTTTTCTTTTGCACGTTCAAGTTCCCGGGTTCTTTGTTTTACAAGTTCTTCAAGGTTGTTCCGGTGTTTTTCAAGTTCAACGTTTTGTTGTTCTATTTTTTTTGTTCTTTCACGAACTTTATCTTCAAGGTTGGAGTTTATTTCTTCCAGTTGTGTGTTTGATGCTTCCAGGGATACAATGAGCTGTTTGTTTTTTGAGTTTAAATCGTATAGCTTAATAGCATTGTCAATAATGACTTTAACTTCATCTTTATCCCAGGGCTTTCGTATGAATTGGAAAACTTTTCCTTTGTTAATGGCGTTAATAATGTCTGCAACTTCCGTATATCCGGTAAGTATAATTCTGTAAATTTCAGGATAATTTGTTGCTACTTCTTCCAATAGCTCAACACCTGTTGTTTCCGGCATTCTTTGGTCTGAGATTAAAACTTTTACCGGAACCTGTTTCAATATTTTGAGCCCCTCCTTAGCAGAAGAAGCAGTATGAACATTAAAGTATCTTTTGAAAACGTATCTGAATCCTGTTAGATTTTCGCGTTCATCATCAATGTATAAAATGTTATCTGGATTCACTTTCATTGAAAACTTAATTGTGGTTCATCTAATTAAACGTTAAACTTACATCAAGTTTGCTTTAATGGCAAATAAATTATTATTGATGTTCCCATGCCTGGAGCGCTGTCAATTTCTATATGTCCTTTATGTCGCTGGACAATTCCATAAGTTATAGACATTCCGAGACCTGTCCCCTGTCCAACGTCTTTCGTGGTGAAAAATGGCTCAAATATCTTTTTGCAGGTTTCCGGAGGCATTCCGGTGCCGGTATCCCGAAATATAATTTTTGCCATTTCTTTGTTTTTCAGTGCTGTTGTTTCAGTACGAATAGATATAGTTCCCTTTTCCGGGATGGCCTGTATCGCGTTTACCAAAATATTCATAAAAGCCTGGTTGACTTTACCCGGTAAACATTCTATTTTTTCGGAGACCTGATAATCCTTTTCTATGTTAATCCGTCCCTTCAGTTCTTTATTTAATAAAATCAGTACCGAATTAATACTATCAGAAATGTCCAGGAAAGAAAAGGAGTCGTCATCACTTCTGGCAAATGTCCTTAAACTATTTACAATTTCTTTGGTCCTGTCTACTCCCATTTTAATGTTTGAAGTAAGTTCATCGAATCCCGGAATCATGTCCTCATAGTCAAGTTTCTCTTTAATTGTCTTGTATGAAGGATCGTTGTATTTATCAAGTATCATATCGTATTCCAGAATTAGCTCTTTTACATCAGATAAAATATACCTTAATCCTTCAATACTGGAGCTGATATAGTTGATAGGGTTGTTTATTTCATGGGCTACCCCGGAAGTTAATTGTCCGAGAGAAGCCATCTTTTCTGCTGTAACAAGTTGGGCCTGAGCTTCCTGTAGTTTCTTTAAAGCTTCTTCTGCCCTGTTCTTTTGCACCTCCAGTTCAATATTTTGCCTGTACTTTGCTTTATAGCTTCTGTAAATAAAGATAAAGAATATCATTAATAAAGCCATAAAAGAAATAAAAGTAAAAATGGCAAATTTTTGGAACCTTATTCTTAGTGCCTGTTCCTTCAGTAAAAGGTTTTGGCCTTCAATCTTTTCTTTTTGGCCTTCATATTCTTTTTGAAGGGTGTCGATTTTTAATGAGGCAACCTCCAGTTTTTGTTGTTTTTTTTCAAGCTCAAAATCTAATTTTTTTATTTCTCTGTTTTTGTTGAAAAGTATACTGTTGGTAGAATCAAGAATATGTGATTTTAGATTTGCTTCAACAGAAATATTCGCATAATCATTATTTAATGTCTTAAGGTTTGTTCTCTGGGTTTCAATGCTGTCAAGTTGCGTAACTATTAATGCCTGGTATGAATCGATCATTTTATACAGCGACTTGAGCCTTTGTGTTAGAGAATTAATTTCTTCCAGTTTAGAAACAAGTTCATCTTCAATTTCTTCAGCTCTTTCCCTCTCACTGATCAGGGATTCCTCCGTTTCTTTATATAGTTTTCTTATGTCTAATTCAGTTCCTCCAATTAATAAAAGTTTAGGGGAAATTGTAAACCCTGCTTCTGTAGAGTTTTTTGAATTAATTTCAAATTGAATTTTGTTGTTTTCCTCATGTATGAAGTTTATCATGACTTCGCGCTTTTCATCGTACCTGTCTGAAATCAGGAGAACTTGTTTTTCTTTAATAAGACGATATATGCGGGTTAGGTCATAATTGTTTTCATTAAAAACGAAAAGGAAATTAACAGGAGGAGGTGTGGTAATTCGAGTGAGTTTTACCAGGTTTATCCTTTTCCCTCTTACTTTTTTGTTGTGCAGGTTGCTAAGTTCATTAGTCATAGCAACATCTTCGCCGTAGATTCCAACTGTTATTCTATCCGTTTTAGTTGTGTCAGAATATGATATGTGTTTAATAAAGTTATACAATAATGCAGCCTTAACTTCAGCATCCGTAATGTCCTGTGCAATAGAATTAAGGTGCCCTGTAAAGAATAACACACAAATAGAAAGAAAGATTTTAGTATAACAAAGAGACTTTAATGGCATTATTTAATAATGTATAATGCTCAAAATAATGATTTTTTTCTGGTTAGCAATGTTTTTTTTAGAATAAGGCTGTTATACTAGTAAATAGTTGTTGGTGTGTTTTGTTTGAAGAATTTCCTGTTCTATTTCATAACAAATGGTATAAAAGTAATGATTGTCTTTCTCTGTGCGTAAAGTTACCCGCATGTAGTTCTGATTTTCGACCCCAGTAATTTTCAGTATAGAGGTGAAAATGCCTCGGTGTTTAAGCATTGAACTTAGTTCGTCATCTGAAAGGTACCTGTTTTTTAACATGAAAATATTAGTGGAAGTGGGAATGAACTTGAATGTGTGAAGTGTGGAGAGGTTTTTAAATAATTTATTTTTTCTGAGTTCAGTCCTTAAAATAGTCTCTTTTATAAAAGACTGATCCTTAAGTGCCACCAAGGCTATGTTGAGTGCCAGTTGTGTTACCGGGAAGTGCTGGCGGTGCATGAGAAGCGCTCTTATTATATCCTTAGAAGAACTGATTAAATATCCGAGCCTGATTCCGGCAAGTCCGTATGCCTTAGAGAATGTTCTCAAAACCATAAGGTTCTCAAATTGCTTAACAAATTTTATTGTTGAGTTGTGTTCACCTTTTATAAATTCACCATAAGCTTCATCGACAACAACGAACACATTGTTGTCATGAGCGATCTTAATTATTTCATGTATTTTTTCCGAAGGGATAACCTGACCGGAGGGATTGCTTGGGTTTGATAACCAGACAATTTTTGGTTTAAAACGCTGTATCAGGCTTGCGAACTGTTCAATTGTTTTGTCAGACCACCCAAAATTGTTTGTTTCATCTAAAGGGAGGAATAATGGCATGGCCCCCATGCGCTCCGAATAAAACTCGAATAGGAAGAAATCAGGAACAGGCATTAAATAGGTATCGCGATATTCAAAAAATACACGTGTAATTAAATCAAGGATTGAATCAAGTCCGGTGCTTAAAACTATCTGCTCTCTAGTAACACCATGCTTAAGGGCTATTTCATGCCTCAGTTGCCTATGTGTAATTTCAGGATACTCATTTAGTCTGTTAAATAGTTTTTTGTTCTGATAAACATTTTCAAGAAAGTCATTTACTTTGGGCGAAAAACCGTCTGCGTTTTCGCCAAGATCAAACCTGTAGATGTCCCGTATTCCATATTTTCCCCTTAATCTGTTAATCTCATGATCTACCGATTGGGATTTGTCTACATATCCATTTACATGATCCAAAAGGGACTGACGTGTTAGTTGATTAAAGTGCTTGTATATTTTAGTGAGCATTGTGAAATTTTTATGTGTTTAAAATAAGGCTTGCCTACCTGCGCATTCTATATGATGTACGGTTAAAGTTCGTAGTACACTGAGATGAATCACACAAAGTGATTTTGTCTTTTTTTAGATGATTTTTTTATTTGAAAAAGGAGTGCGTAAATTATGCACTGTTAGGAACGGGAGCCCATTTGTAATGCTTTTTTAAGTGGTTTAGTACAGCATCTAATAAAATTGCAGGGCCTCCTGTTTGGCGAACATCTGCTGTAGGTAAATCAGAAATTTCCTTTATTTTTTTTATTCGTTCTTTTCCAATTGTGGGAATTCCCACGACCTTAAAATGGTTTCCTCCAGGTAGATATAAGTTTTCTATAATCTCAATTTCCCTGGTCAATGAACACATTTTCATTATTGGGGATTTGCCAAATTCCGCGTGATATTCTCGTTCGGGATCATGGACAAGCAATATTGCATGAGGGTTTCCGGCATGGAGCAGGGTTATGCTGGTAGAGCCTCCGAAATGCATCAGAGAGGCTTGTCCTTCGAGAAATATAAGATCGTATCCTTTTTTGTCTAAATCACATATTAGTTTTTCCACGGCACCGGCTGAATAATTTGTGGGAACGGCATCAAAAATAATGCCATCTTCGCATCCTAACATTATTCCTGTTTGACCCGTGGCTGCAAATGCTGCTTTTATCCCCCTTTTCTTTGCTTCTTCGGTCAATTCGTAGGCTGCAGTCCTTTTTCCAAGCCCACAGTCTGTGCCGGAAACAAATACTACTTTCGATTTTATGTCAAGGATGCTTCCGTCTGCCCATCGTTTGACATAATCGTAATTTCTAAGATCGGTTAATCTTACATTGTGATTAGCAGCCTCATTCTTTAATAAAGCGTTCTCGTTTAAAAATTCAAATGTAGGGTTAAGGATGTCGATTTTATGTCGGATCATTGTCAGGATATCCTCAATATCTTCTTCGTTTGGCTCCCTGGAAAGTATCGCCACCCTGGGATTTAAATTCAGGGCTTCTTTTAAGGTTGCAAAAATTGGAATTTTTTTTGAGACTCCCTGACATATTTTGGAAGTATCCATCCCCGCAGTGTTCCTGTCAATGAGGGATATGACGTTGAATAGTTTGCTGTGCATTAAAATGCCGTGAATAGTTTTACCCAGAACTTTGCCGACATGTTCATGGGCCAGAATAATAGCTGGGGTTTGATTGTAAATGTCTTGAAGCATTGTGCTTTTAAATTTTTTCCAAGATATAAAATGCTTTTCTCTCTTTTTGTAAACGTCCTTTTATGCAGTCAGTTATCTGGTACCCTTTGTTGTTCAGGTAACTACTTAAAAAAGTGCGGGTCTTTGTTCTCCACTCATTCTCCATTTCAAAAGGACCTTGCTTTAGGGTGTCGATTGTAGCGGGGATTTCAAGCAGATATTTTGGTTTTGTGGATTCGGCCTGCTTTGCAATAGGTACATTTTCAATGATTTCCTGAAAACTATTGGATATTTCCCGGTTTATTTTCTTTGTCACATAATCCGAATCGATATCCCAGTGAAAAAGAACTTTGTCAGGAGAGGCTTTTGTTCCAGATTCAGTCTTAAAGGGTTCCAGAATATACTGGCGAATTCTCATACCAACTGTTGTGTACAGTTTACCCAGGTTTGAATCTAAAGGTTCAAAAATACCATACATGGTTTTGTATCCATGCTTTAATGCAACTTCTCTTAGTTGCAGGAGCAGGTTGTATCCATACCGTCCGTTTCTGTATTCGGGCAAAAGCCCCAAAAAAGGAATGTATGCAGAGTCGTTGCGTTTATCAGCAACGGCAATTGTTAACCCGATCAGGGCCTGGCCATTTTCATCTTCCCTAAAACAGCCAACAACAAGTCCTAGTGGGTGTTCTTTTCTGATTAACATGCTAAAGAATGCAGCAGGGAAAGTGTCCGCATCAGCAATTTTAAACAGTTTTTTTTGTATTTCAACACAATCCTGTATATATTTAGGATCTGTTATTTCCGAATAAGTTGTAGTCATGGTTAAATTTTATTATTCGGGCGTTAGCTCCTACCCTTTATAGTACGTTAAAAAAAATAAAATGTTTGTTAAGTGGTTGTGTACGTGATTTAATGATTAAAGGATATCATTCTTTGATGAATGGGTCGTTTTTTGTTATAAATTGAAATTATAACTTGCCTGAAGTAGAAAATGTATTTTAGGTTGGAGGGGTTGGTATTGGTTTCTATCGTCTTGAGAATAATATGAGGTGTTAAGGAGGTTGTATCCGGCAACTGAAATATCAAGTCCTTTAATTAAATTGGTGTAAATAACTTTAGAGTTTAAGATAAAGTAATCTCCGACTTTATCCTGGGAAACGTCAACTAATTCTTTGTTGCTGTTCGCTTGCTTAAACTTTTCAACTGTTCCCTGGTACCTTAGGTGAAGTGTCCAGCTGAGTTTTTTGTAGATTTTGGAATTCAGTCCAAGGTTGAACTTGTTATTGCTTATGTTAGGGTGGGTGAATGTTTCTGTCCTTTCAAAAATATTTCTGATATCTTCTGAGTAAACATAGCTGTAGTTAAAGAAGCCATAAACAGAGTTGGTCAGGAGGTATCGTGCTTCAAATTCAACACCGTATGATTTATTCCGGCCGTTATTGAAGTAAGAGATAACATTGCTGGTATCATTAACCTTTTGCTGGACGATTAAATGGTCGAGCTTGTTGTAAAAGAGTGAAAGCTGTGAGTAAAATTTGTTGTGCCTGTAGGAAAAGGCCAATTCGCTTGTTTTTATTTCTTCGTACTTGAGTTTTTCATTGCCTTTGTCCAGTCCCATTATTTTGTATTGTTCGTTGGTTGTTGGTGCACGATAGGCTTGTCCATAGAGAGCTTTTATCAATAACTTTTGGCTGGTTTCCCAGACGAATGCAATACGGGGGTTGAAGATTTGCCCGGCTTCACTGTCAAAATCAAGTCTTCCTCCAAGTGTAATGCTAAGGTTTTCTAAGATGTAATGAACATCTTGTATGTAAAATGCAGCATTCTGATAATCGTGGCCCTCGTTTTTTATCCATCCGGGCCCGTAGACAGGCATGTTGTGTTTTGTGTAGTACTGTAGCAATTCCCCTTCAAGGTAGGTGAGCGGGGCTGTTGTTTCCAAATTATAGTTTGAACGTACTGTTGCATTTTTAATTCCATGTATGTCACCCTGTATTCCAACTAAAAGGCTGTTTGTTTTAAGCACCCTGATATTGAGTTCTAATTCTGCTCCATATTTGTATGCGTCAAAAACAGGTTTGGCGTAAGCTCCTTCTTTCCAGATTGCGTTGACGGGTATCATGGTGTCCTGCATGGGAAAAAGGGTTGTGGTACGGGGATGTATTAATTCAAGATCCTGGATCCGGTGCTCATTTCTGCCGTAAAATTTAAGGTTAAGATCCAGGTTTGAAAGTAGATCTTTTTCGTAAGAAAGGCTATATGTGCCTATTTTGAAAGTGCTTTCTCCGTTTGTGAGAGAAAAGCTTCCCGGAGAACTGCCGTCTGTTCTTCTGGAATATGAGCCATAGAGTTTGAAGTTTCCAAACTCTGCATTAGCATTAAGATATATATTGTCCTGGCCTATGTTCCAAAGACTTTTTCCGCCCTCTCCATTATCAAATTTAGCACCGGTTCCATCTGTTTTATAAATTTTACCATCAATCCGGGAATTGAATTTCTTATTATAGCTTCCGTAAGATGCATATGCTTCTTGTGTGTTAAAACTGCCATACGAGCCACCGGCACTAAAGTCATTGTTTACGTTATTCTTTTTAGATATAATGTTTACCACTCCGCTAAATGCATTTCTTCCATACAATGCAGACCCTGGTCCTCTGATGATTTCAATTCTGTCTACAGCTTCAAGATTAAACGATTTGCCAAAAAAAACTGAGCTGCCATACATAATGTCATTATAAGGTAAGCCATCCAGCAGAACCAAAAGTCTTCCGCCCTGTCGAATGTCAATTACTCCTCTTACCCCTATTGATTTGACCCCTGAGCGGGATTGCGAAACCTCAAAACCGGGCAATGATTGCAGTACTTCCTCCAATTCACGATATCCCATTGTTTTTATTTCTTCAGCTGTGACTATAGAAACAACTGAAGGGGTTTGGATGAGTTTTTGTGCCGACTTGGTCGCTATTGTAACGTTTTGTTCAACGAGTTCTTCGATAGACATCTCAAACAGAGATTTTTTTGTCGTGTCTTCGTCGCTGGCAAAAGATACAGTCTGAATAGAAATTAATATAAGCAAACTAATATAGCCTGTTTTGATATGGAAATGCATGTGGGGTTTCTTTTAATCGGTTAAAATATAGTGATTTAATTTTAAAAGTGGCGTGTATTCTAAATAAATATGTAAAACTGTTTTGTTTAGTCGTATGCGTTTTGGGAAAGTAGGGGGATTGTTATTATAAGGACCGGGGTGTTAAAATGTGTCCGAAGGTTTTTTCCGGATAAAAGTTACGTGTGAATGGTAATTAAGAATAGTTGAATGATTAATAATACGTTGGAACACTTTAAATATATAGTTTTATGATACATGAAGAGTTTTGGCGAGATGATTTTATCACAGTCACAATGGAGAGTAAAACTTTAACTAAAAAAATAGGAAATGAGGAAGATTTTTACAATTTTATTTTTAGCGGGAACTATTATGCTTACAGCTCAAATACCAGTGTTGAAACTTGATTTTGAGGGGGTAGAACTGCCAGCAGGAGTGGTTGCTGTTGACGGGGCTACAAGTGTTGACACTACAAATGGCCAAAATGCTTTGTTGGACTTTCTTAAAACGGAGCCGGTTAGTTTAGATAAGAAAAATGGAAGCCAGTCGCTGCAAATGGCCAATTCCGGTTACTTGTCTTTTGATGAAAGCCTAATCAACAAAAACTCTTATTCAATTTCATTTTGGATTAAATGGGTTGATGTAGGCAGCGGGAACGGAGAAGAGCCTGACGATGGTGTAATTTCTTATGCCGGACTCGTAGATCTTAAAGGAACAATTGACGGAAAAGATACCTTGGTACACCTGGTTGATGCCCAAAATTCGGAAAAACTACGGCTATATTCAAATGGAAAGGATAGTGTTGGCTTTGAGGATAAAGATAAAAACAGGTTATGGACAAACATAACTTTAACTTCTAATGCTTCGGAGGTTGCCCTTTATGCGAATGGAATAGAATTAAACAGAAGGCCACATGCAGAGGCATTTGTCTCGATGAAGAACGTGCAGTTAATTCTGGGGGCTAAACTTACCGATGGAACAATGGAGCCCCGATACAGAAGTAAAGACATGGATACATTAAGGTTTTTTGGGGTATGCGGTTATATTGATGATGTTAAAATATTTGATGAGGCCTTGTCTCCCGGCGAAGTAATGTTTAATTATAAGGATATGGTGGTTGGCGATAACTCTGTTTTTGTTAATATTAATGATTATAAGCAGCAGTATATTGGTAGTGGAGGTTCGTTTGGACTTTATCTTGGTAATTTTTTGAGCATGCCAGAAGAAAGCCGGATGAAGGCCATGAGAATGTTAGCTGAAGATATCCACCTGAATTTCGTAAAATATTATGTTGGGGACTATCCTTATGCAGAGCCGGAAAGATATGATAATATTGCAACCTTTGTTCGTTACGCTAAAAGGTTTAACCCTAATGTGAAAGTGCAGATCTGTGCCAATAATTTACCAGACCACCTTGAAAAGGGAGGGGCGACAGATAAAAATAAAAAGGGGGAGCATAATCCAAATATCGAAGGAATCATGGACAGTATTGCCAACTATTACTTTCAGGTACTACAGGGGCTTCACGACAGAGGGGTGGCTGTTGAAGAGTTAGACCTTATTAATGAAGAAGGCCTAAGCAGTGATGAAGTTGATTTGTTTGACATAGCTGTAGATAAACTCGAAGAAATTCTTGCAGATCCGGATAAAAACCCGGATAATCTGAAAAGGCCATTAATTGTAGGCCCAAGTAGCTGGAGTGTAAAGACTGCACTGAAGTTTATCGAAGAATTTAAAAATAAGCGAAGAAATGCCTGGGACAATTTGGATATTGTAAGTACCCATGGATATCAAAAAGGGACTTATGAAAATTACAAGGCTGTTTTCGACGCGGCGGAAGGCAAACCGTTTTATAATAATGAGCAAACGGGTAAAATCCAGGATGACGAAGGAACAGGAGTGAGTGCTATAGACGACCTTGCACGGCAGTTTGTTCAGGGGGAAGAGCCTGATCATGTCTGTGACGTTTCTATCGCGATGCGAATGAGCGATGTTATTAACGCCGGGGGTAATTCGTTCTTTATCTTCCAGCTAAATAATAGCAGTGGAAACAGGGCGGCTCTTATAAGGACTACTAAGTCTGGTATCGTTGAAAAATCATTGGTTTATGACGGGTTTAAACAAATTAGTTCAACACAGCCTGACTCTTCGCACAGGGTGTCAAGAATGACTAATGGGCTGGATAATATGCGGGTAGTTACTTTCCGAAAGAAAGGGGAAGATACGGTTTATGTGCATGCAACAAATGTGTGGGGGAACAACGAACCATTTAATATCACCTTGTCATCAAATGGGGTTGATACTTTGGGGATAAAAGCAGTTTATGGCTGGGTTAATGATGAATACCGGGAGGGTGTGCAAACAATTTCTGAAGAATATGAGAGCAGTCACAATACATTTGCTTTCACAGCAACGCCTCATAGCGTGAATTCGTTTAAAATTGTAATTGACCCGGATGGTTATGATGTGAAGTTAAAAGAACAGGTAGTTACATTTGAAGCATTGACCAATAAAATTCAGGGGGATGTTCCATTTGATTTAACAGCGGCATCAACATCAGGTCTGCCGGTTGAATTGAAAGTGCTTTCTGGTTCGGCTTCTGTGGAAGGAAAAACACTGACATTGACGGGGGGCGGGAAAGTAGTAATCGCAGCCGTTCAGCCAGGGAATGACGAATATATGGCATCGAACACGGTAATCAGGGCGTTTGAAGTTGAACCTGTGGTGGTTAGTGTGTCTGGTGAAAATAATGCCAGATCTGTTCTATTAACACAGACCGTACAAATGGACTTCAGTGTTTTGCCAACAGAAGCCATATATAAAGATCCAGTGTGGAAAGTTAAAGACAGCACCGGTTCTGCGACAATAAGTGAAACCGGGTTGCTTACTCCGGATAAATCTGGAATTGTTGTAGTTGGGGTGTCAGTTACTTTGAGCGATGGTTCTAAAGTGGAAGGTTCGGTCGAAGTTTCAATTGATGAAGCTTCTTCCATGTTAACATTATCAGGAGAGCATGTTCGGATATATCCAAACCCTGCATCTGATTTTTTCACGGTTGAACCGGAAGAAGATGGGGTGTTTGAGTTGATAAATATTTTTGGGCAAATAGTTAGGGTTCAGAAGGTAAGGGGCGGACAGCCTGCCCGGATTAATATTGCAGGTTTACCCAGTGGGCAATATGTCGTAAAAGTAACGGGAGAGGATATGTTTGTTAAAGGTATTGTTATAAATTAGCCGGAAGCAGAAATAGATTTCAGGGCTGCTTTCTTGTAGAGAGAGCAGTTCTTTTTTTATTGACAAAGTTTATCGGATTGTTCGGGCATCTTTCTTTTATTTGCAGATAAAAACCTACTATGCAAAGAGATATTCTGACAGCTTTCATTTGTTTATTTACATTCTGTGGACAGCCATTTAGTATACTGGATTCTGCGTCTCAATATTTTGTTTCAGGCAGAAAGGAATCTGGAAGGGGGGTGAATTATGAAATAAGGCTTGTCGCTAAAAAGTCTTCTAAAAAACTGGAGTTTAATCATATGATTTCGAAAGGGGACACGCTTTCTATCAAACTAAAGAGTAGTCGTAATAAGTTTATAAAGGAATTTTCAAAAGGTGATACGTTATATTTGTATTCATCCCGATCAATTAAAAGTCCGGATAACAGGAGGGAAGAAAGCAGGAAGTATGAACAGTTGGAGTTGGTCTACAGGTATAAAGACAAAACAGGGACCGCAAACTTTTCCCCTAAAAGGATTACTAAAAAAAACTATAAATAAAAAGAGGCCACCTGAAATAGATGACCTCTCTGGGAATTCAGCCCGGAAGATTACAGTTTTTGGAAACGAATTGTTTCTGAATAATCGTCACTCGTAATCTTTATAAAATATGAACCAGGTTTTAGGGAGTCCAGGCTGATGTTTATTGTTGAGCCATAAACATTTATTGTCTCCCCGTAAATAATAGTGCCTGTAAGTGACATTATTTCAATATAAGCATTCTCAAGTCTTTTGTTTAATTCAATTATTGCGCTGCCATAGGTGGGGTTCGGGAAAAACTTACCACTCGAAATATCATTTATCTTACTGTCAGAAGAAGAAGCGTTGTTTACAGGAAGTTCAATCATTTCTCCGCCTTTCTGAAGGGCTACCCAAAGACCGAAAGAAGCCCCATTGCTGTTGCTTGAGGGATCAAGAAACCCAGAGGCAACAACGGCGATAGCTTCTCCTTTTAAATCAAGAGTGTTAAGCGGGGCTTCGTATTTATTTACAGAAGAAGTTCCTGTTTCATCTCTTACCTCAATTATATAATCTGCTGTTGATAGTTCAAGGTAGTCTGCAAACTTTGAATATTCAAGGTTGTCGATGAGTTCGGAGGGACCGGAAGCTTCATAAACATCCACCGTAGGTGCATCTGTAGAACCATGATAGACCAGCAGGTCAGTGTTTGCTGCATCTCCCGCCTTTTCTCTTGACATGTCGAAAACATCAATGGCAAAGGCTTTAAGCGGGGCGTACCCTGTTGCGCTTACAATACCGGAAGCAACAAGGGTGTAGGCTTTTTCCGGGTCCAGGGTCGTAGCCAGGTTATAAATGCTTTCATCCGACGAACTGCTTGATTTTGGTGCAATGTCAATGCTTATTTCGGTGTTTGCCGGTGCATCGATGAATCCTGAGGCGTTCCTGAAAGCGAAGTTGTCAATAAGAATTTCATCGTTAAGGTAAACATCTACAGAATCAGCTGCGGCATCGGCTGAGTTGTGGATAACCTGGACGCGTGCAGTGGTTTTTGGAAGTGCCACCATCTCTCCGCCACCAGGAAGGGCAACGAAGAGCCCAAAGCCAGGTCCGTCGCTGTTGTTTGAAGGATCAACAAAGCCGGAAGCAACGACAACTGCCGCACCACCGTCCAGTGCAAGGGTTTTAAGAGGGGCATTGTAAGCAAAAATGTTTGAGTTCCCGGCTTCGTTCCGAACTTGCAGGTAATAGTCGCTTGTCGCCAGTTCCAGATAGTCTGAATCAAAGCCTTTGTATGCAATGTTGTCAACAAGGTTGGCATTTCCTGTGGCTTCATAAACATCCACCGTAGGTGCATCTGTAGAACCATGATAGACCAGTAGGTCGGTGTTTGCTGCATCTCCCGCCTTTTCTCTTGACATGTCGAAAACATCAATGGCAAAGGCTTTAAGCGGGGCGTACCCTGTTGTGCTTACAATACCGGAAGCAACAAGGGTGTAGGCTTTTTCCGGGTCCAGGGTCGTAGCCAGGTTATAAATGCTTTCATCCGACGAACTGCTTGATTTTGGTGCAATGTCAATGCTTATTTCGGTGTTTGCCGGTGCATCGATGAATCCTGAGGCGTTCCTGAAAGCGAAGTTGTCAATAAGAATTTCATCGTTAAGGTAAACATCTACAGAATCAGCAGCGGCATCGGCTGAGTTGTGGATAACCTGGACGCGTGCAGTGGTTTTTGGAAGTGCCACCATCTCTCCGCCACCAGGAAGGGCAACGAACAGCCCAAAGCCAGGTCCGTCACTGTTGTTTGAAGGATCAACAAAGCCGGAAGCAACGACAACTGCCGCACCACCGTCCAGTGCCAGGGTTTTAAGAGGGGCATTGTAAGCAAAAATGTTTGAGTTCCCGGCTTCGTTCCGAACTTGCAGGTAATAGTCGCTTGTCGCCAGTTCCAGATAGTCTGAATCAAAGCCTTTGTATGCAATGTTGTCAACAAGGTTGGCATTTCCTGTGGCTTCATAAACATCCACCGTAGGTGCATCTGTAGAACCATGATAGACCAGTAGGTCGGTGTTTGCTGCATCTCCCGCCTTTTCTCTTGACATGTCGAAAACATCAATGGCAAAGGCTTTAAGCGGGGCGTACCCTGTTGTGCTTACAATACCGGAAGCAACAAGGGTGTAGGCTTTTTCCGGGTCCAGGGTCGTAGCCAGGTTATAAATGCTTTCATCCGACGAACTGCTTGATTTTGGTGCAATGTCAATGCTTATTTCGGTGTTTGCCGGTGCATCGATGAATCCTGAGGCGTTCCTGAAAGCGAAGTTGTCAATAAGAATTTCATCGTTAAGGTAAACATCTACAGAATCAGCTGCGGCATCGGCTGAGTTATGGATAACCTGGACGCGTGCAGTGGTTTTTGGAAGTGCCACCATCTCTCCGCCACCAGGAAGGGCAACGAAGAGCCCAAAGCCAGGTCCGTCGCTGTTGTTTGAAGGATCAACAAAGCCGGAAGCAACGACAACTGCCGCACCACCGTCCAGTGCCAGGGTTTTAAGAGGGGCATTGTAAGCAAAAATGTTTGAGTTCCCGGCTTCGTTCCGAACTTGCAGGTAATAGTCGCTTGTCGCCAGTTCCAGATAGTCTGAATCAAAGCCTTTGTATGCAATGTTGTCAACAAGGTTGGCATTTCCTGTGGCTTCATAAACATCCACCGTAGGTGCATCTGTAGAACCATGATAGACCAGCAGGTCGGTGTTTGCTGCATCTCCCGCCTTTTCTCTTGACATGTCGAAAACATCAATGGCAAAGGCTTTAAGCGGGGCGTACCCTGTTGTGCTTACAATACCGGAAGCAACAAGGGTGTAGGCTTTTTCCGGGTCCAGGGTCGTAGCCAGGTTATAAATGCTTTCATCCGACGAACTGCTTGATTTTGGTGCAATGTCAATGCTTATTTCGGTGTTTGCCGGTGCATCGATGAATCCTGAGGCGTTCCTGAAAGCGAAGTTGTCAATAAGAATTTCATCGTTAAGGTAAACATCTACAGAATCAGCAGCGGCATCGGCTGAGTTATGGATAACCTGGACGCGTGCAGTGGTTTTTGGAAGTGCCACCATCTCTCCGCCACCAGGAAGGGCAACGAAGAGCCCAAAGCCAGGTCCGTCACTGTTGTTTGAAGGATCAACAAAGCCGGAAGCAACGACAACTGCCGCACCACCGTCCAGTGCAAGGGTTTTAAGAGGGGCATTGTAAGCAAAAATGTTTGAGTTCCCGGCTTCGTTCCGAACTTGCAGGTAATAGTCGCTTGTCGCCAGTTCCAGATAGTCTGAAGCAAAGCCTTTATATGCAATGTTGTCAACAAGGTTGGTATTTCCTGTGGCTTCATAAACATCCACCGTAGGTGCATCTGTAGAACCATGGTAGACCAGCAGGTCGGTGTTTGTTCCTGTTGATGCCGATTCTTTTCCCATTTCGAAAACATCTATTGCGAAGGGTTTAGTAGGATTGTAGCCTGAATTGCTTACAATACCACTGGCAACTAAAATGTAAGTTTTGTCTGCGGAAAGTGTAGCTTTAAAGTTGTGAATGCTTTCCGATGCGGAGGAGCTATTTTTTGGTGCGATATCAATTGAGATTTCACTGCCGGCAGGGGCATTAATAAAAGAGGAGGCGTTTCTGAAAGCAAAATTGTCGATAAGTATTGCATTGTTGAGATAGACATCAACAGTATCTGCAACTGCGTCTGCGGAGTTGTGGATTACCTGCACACGGGTTGTTTGTGCCAAAATAATCTGAGCAAAAAGAACCCAGATTAAAAAAGTAGTAAAATTTTTCATGACGATTATTTTTTGATTTAGAAATGTAACATGTCAAAAAAAAAATAGTTAAAC
Source organism: Bacteroidales bacterium (assembly GCA_965230395.1). Taxonomy (GTDB): domain Bacteria; phylum Bacteroidota; class Bacteroidia; order Bacteroidales; family UBA10428; genus UBA10428. Next base: position 5,564,992 of record CBDDKV010000002.1, on the reverse strand, counting down.
AAAAAGATAAAAAACATTAAACAAAATAATTTTATTTTATATCTATTATAAATACAAATTCTTTTTATGTTTCTGATTGTTAGTGTTTTATGTGATTGTTGCAGTGTTTGTTCGAAAATAGTGGGGGTAACCGTTTTTTTTGCTGGATATATATAATTGTATTATTCAGTTAGTTTGTTTGATTATCTTTGAGTCTTCAAAAATTATTAGGCATTAACTCTGGATGTAATGGTTTGCTGGGATTATTAATTTTGAAAACAGGAGTTGTGAAAAAACGGGAGGAATTTATGTTGCAGATTCAGGATACATTGGTGAGCCTTAACGTGATAGAGAGAAGGTTCTGTTGCGATGTAGCTGTGTGCAGGGGGGCTTGTTGTGTTGAAGGAGATTCGGGGGCTCCGTTAACCGGAGAGGAAATAAACCTTATCGAAGACGAGTACGATAACTTCAAGGGCTATATGAGAAAAGAAGGAATTGAGGAGGTTGAAAGGCAGGGGCACTGGATAATAGATGTTGAAAACGATCAGGTTACCCCTTTGATCAAAGAGAAAGAATGTGCTTATGCGATTTTTGAAAACGGGTTGGCTCAATGTGCTATAGAAAAGGCTTATTTTGATGGCAAGACACGTTTTCGTAAGCCCATATCTTGTCATTTATATCCGGTAAGGATAAAAGAATATAAGCAGTTCATAGCAGTGAACTATGATGAGTGGGATATATGCAGGCCAGCGAAAAAACTTGGGGAAAAGAAAGGGAGCCGGGTTTATGAATTTGTGAGAGAGGCCCTAATCAATAGGTTTGGAGAGGAGTGGTACCAGGAATTAGAATTGGCTGCCGAAGTTTTGGAGAGTCAAAAAAACAATACATAATCAGAAAATAATAGCGAAAAGGTTTAAAAGTTAAACCTGATGTATGTTTCTTTTTTATTTACGGACCTGTATTATTTTCACAGAACGAAACAAATCAGGTTCAAAGTCGGGCGAAAACCGGAAAGCTAGGCTTTGGGCATTTTACGAGAATTAAAAGTAATCAGAAATGGAAAGTATTAACAAGTTTATACAGGAGAACAGAGAGCGGATTTTATCCGAGTTGTTCGATTTTATAAGAATTCCATCAGTCAGTTCGCAAAAAGATAATGTGAAGAATATGACTGATGCGGCAGCGTTTGTTAAGGAGTCATTGATAAAGTCAGGGGCAGATAAAGCCGAGGTGTTTAAAACCAATGGCTGGCCTATTGTATACGGAGAAAAACTAATTGACCCTTCGAAACCTACGGTTTTGGTTTACGGTCACTATGATGTCCAGCCTGTAGAGCCTCTGGAGTTGTGGGAGTCCCCTCCCTTTGAACCAGAAGTCCGTGATGGAAAAATATATGCGCGGGGTGCTGATGATGATAAGGGGCAGTTATTTATGCATGTAAAAGCATTCGAGTATATGGTTTCAGAGGGACTGCTACCATGTAATGTCAAGTTTATTATTGAAGGGGAGGAAGAAGTAGGCTCCGAGTCGCTGGGTGATTTCTGCAAAGAATATAAAGAGCTCCTAAAAGCAGATGTAATACTGGTTTCTGATACGTCCATGCTCTCATTGGAAACACCAACAATAACAACAGGGCTTAGAGGCTTGGCCTATTTTGATGTTGAGTTGACCGGGCAGAACAGGGATTTACATTCAGGACTGTTTGGCGGGGCTGTTAAAAACCCGTGCAATGCATTGTGTAGCATAATTGATAAGCTGATTGATGAAAACGGAGTAATCACAATACCCGGATTTTACGATTCAGTTCAGGTCGTCTCTGAAGAAGAGCGTAAAGTCCTCAACAATGTTCCGTTTGACGAAGAAAGGTTCTTTAACGGAATAGGCCTTAAGGCAGGTTTTGGAGAAAAAGGATATTCTGTTGTTGAGCAACTTGGGGTACGTCCTACCTGCGATGTTAATGGAATATGGGGAGGGCATATTGAAGAAGGGGCAAAAACCGTTCTTCCTTCAAAAGCATATGCGAAAATAAGTATGCGATTAGTTCCGGATCAGAAACCGGAGGAAGTGGTTGGGCAACTAAAGCCTTATTTAGAGTCCCTTATTCCGGAAGGCTTTAAAATTGAAGTGAAATACCTTCATGGGGGAACGCCATACGTATTGCCATTTGAGAGTAAAGAACTTGCAGCTGCAAATAAAGCCATCGAAAAAACTTTTGGGAAGCAACCGCTACCAATTCGCAGTGGTGGTAGCATTCCAGTAATTTCCGTATTTGAAGAGGTGCTGGACATTAAGGCTGTCCTTATGGGGTTTGGCCTTGAATCAGATGCAATTCATGCCCCTAATGAAAACTATCCTTTGGAAAACTTTTTTAAGGGGATAGAAACAATTCCCTGGTATTATCATTTTTATAGCCAGGAAAAATGACGTAGAAAGGAAAAATAACAATAAAAATGTAAGAGGAGGGGGCAAATAATGGAGCCCCCTCTTTATTTTTTTATATTTGCATCATAATATAACATGAAATTTTATGGCCAAGATTCGTTTTTTTGCTCTTCAGGAGGCCCAGAACAGGCAACCTGTTAAAATTGAATATCCGACAAAAAAAACATCGGATTATTTTTCAACTTACGTTTTTGATAATAGAACCATGCAAGAGTACCTTTCTCAGGATGCTTACGCAGGTGTGATGGATTGTGTTGAAAAAGGAGAGAAAATTGATCGGCGATTGGCAGAGCAGGTTGCTGTAGGAATGAAGGCCTGGGCTTTAGATATGGGGGCTACATACTATACCCACTGGTTTAGTCCCCTAAACGATGGGACGGCAGAAAAACATGATGCGTTTGTTCAGTTTGCGGACAGTGGAGGGGTGATAGAAGCTTTTTCGGGAACACTTCTGGCCCAGCAGGAACCGGACGCGTCAAGTTTTCCAAGTGGGGGTATTCGTAACACGTTTGAAGCACGGGGGTATACGGCATGGGATCCTTCGTCGCCGGCGTTTATTCTGGACAGGACCCTTTGTATTCCAACTATATTTGTGTCGTACACCGGGGAAGCTTTGGATCATAAAACCCCGTTGTTAAAAGCACTGGCGGCAATAGATCATGCTGCTACTGAAATTTGTCAGTATTTTGATAAAAATGTGACGAAAGTCTGGGCGACTTTGGGGTGGGAGCAGGAGTATTTCCTGGTAGATGAGGCGCTGTTTAATGCCCGTCCCGATTTAGTGGCTTGCGAGAGAACCCTGGTTGGGCACCAGTCAGCAAAAGATCAGCAGCTTGATGATCAGTATTTTAGTTCAATACCCGAGAGGGTGAGTGCTTTTATGAGGGAATTGGAAATCGAAGGTTATAAGCTTGGGATCCCAATTAAAACCCGTCACAATGAAGTAGCCCCTAATCAATATGAAGTTGCGCCAATTTATGAGGAGTGTAACCTGGCAGTTGATCATAACATGCTTATTATGGATATTATGAAGAAAATAGCGCGGCACCATAAATTCCGGGTTATTTTTCATGAGAAGCCATTCAAAGGAGTTAATGGAAACGGGAAACACAATAACTGGTCATTGATGACCAATACGAACGTAAATTTATTGTCTCCGGGAGCAAAACCCAAAACGAATATGCAGTTCCTGAGTTTTCTGGTTTGTACCTTGAATGCGGTTTATAAGCATCAGGATTTGCTCAGGGCTTCTATTGTTTCTGCGGGAAATTCGCACCGGCTTGGGGCAAATGAAGCCCCTCCGATGATTATGTCTGCATTTGTTGGGCAGAAACTCACTGGGATGCTAGATGAACTGGAAAAAAGGGTGACTTCGAAAAAAATGACGCCCGATGAAAAAACGGAATTAAAACTGGATGTAGGAAAGATACCGGAAATTCTTCTCGACAATACAGATCGGAACAGAACATCTCCGTTTGCATTTACAGGGAACCGGTTTGAATTCAGAGCTGTGGGTTCTTCCGCAAACCCGGCAGCTCCTATGACAGTGCTAAATACTGCCGTTGCCCAGGAGATGAAAGAATTTAAAATTGATGTGGATAAATTAATTGATAAAGGTGTCAAGAAAGATGAGGCAATCTTTCAGGTAATCCGTGAGTTTATTATAAAGTCAAAGAATGTACGGTTCGAGGGGAATAGTTATAGCGAAGAGTGGGAGAAAGAGGCTGCTAAGCGAGGGTTAACAAATGTCACAAATGTAATCGAGGCTTATGATGCTTACCTTTCTGAAGCATCTAAACAACTGTTTGTCTCAAATAAAATATTTACAGAGAAAGAGCTTGAGGCCAGAACAGAAGTTAGATATGAGAACTACAGCAAAAAGATACAAATTGAATCAAGGGTTTTAGGGCAGGTGGCAATCAATCAGGTTGTGCCTACTGCTATTGAATATCAGACACGGCTTGTGCATAATGTTCAGGGGTTAAAAGATGTTTTTGGTGAAGAATTTAAAACGATAGCCAGTGGGCGGTTAGAGTTAATTAAACAAATCTCTCAACATACCTCAATAATAAAGGCTAAAGTGAATGAAATGACGGAGGAAAGAAAAAAAGCCAATCAGTTGAGTGGTACCAGAGAAGTTGCTTATCAGTATTCAGTGAAAATATATCCTTATCTTGAAGAGATTAGATATCATATTGATAAACTGGAAAGGATAGTGGATAATGAAATGTGGCCACTGCCAAAATATACCGAATTGTTATTTACACGCTAAATAACCGGAGAAAGGATTTTTTTATTGCCCCGGGTTGTCTGTCCGGGGTTTTCTTTTTGATGGAATTTAATAATATGGCTTAATCCTGGTGGGCTTACAGAATTGTGCTTCGGGTAGAAATAAAAAAGCTTCCTGAGAAATCAGGAAGCTTTTTAACCTATGTATGTTTTATAATCTAATATTATACTTTAGCGCTTTTTACCGTCTTGATAATACGGGCAGCTACTTTGTATGGATCTGCGTTAGATGCCGGACGACGGTCTTCCAAACGGCCTTTCCATCCACCTTCTACAGTGCTGACTGGAATACGGATAGAAGCACCACGGTCTGAAACTCCGTAGCTGAATTTGTCAATTGACTGGGTTTCATGATGTCCGGTTAAGCGTTGCTCATTGTCGGCACCATAAACAGCAATGTGCTCAGGGATATATTTGCTAAATTCTTCGCAAATAGCAGTAAATACTTTTTCGTCACCGCAGGTTCTCATTAAACCATTTGAGAAGTTGGCGTGCATACCAGAACCGTTCCAGTCACCTTTTACCGGTTTTGGGTGTAGGTTTATGCGTACACCATATTTTTCGCCAACACGTTCAGCCAGGTAGCGTCCAATCCAGATTTGATCGCCAGCTTCTTTTGCTCCTTTAGCGAAAATCTGATATTCCCACTGACCTTTCATTACCTCAGCATTAATACCTTCAATATTAAGGTCGGCTTCAATACATGCATCTAAATGTTCTTCCACCATGTTGCGCCCAATTGCATATTCTGCACCAACAGAGCAGTAGAAAGGACCTTGTGGGGGAGGGAAGTACCCGGGGGCCGGAAACCCAAGAGGTGTATGGTGATCTAAGTCCCAAAGAACATATTCTTGTTCAAATCCAAACCAGAAATCATCATCATCATCATCAATAGTCGCTCTACCGTTACTTTCATGTGGAGTTCCGTCATGATTTAGAACTTCAGTCATAACAAGGTATCCGTTGTTTCTTTGCGGATCGTTACAAATAAATACAGGCTTTAAAAGGCAGTCTGAACTGTTTCCTTCAGCCTGCTCTGTAGAAGATCCATCAAAAGACCACACAGGAGCATCTTCTAATTTGCCGCTGAAATCAGACACAACAAGTGTCTTGCTTCTCATGGTCTGGGTTGGTTTGTAACCGTCCAGCCATATGTACTCTAATTTCGATTTCATCTATTGTTGTTTTATCCTTTATTGATTATATAATTCCGAATTCTTAGGCAAAGATATTGATATTTGTCATAAAATAAAATAAAATGGTGGAAAAGTGTAAAAAAACAGGGGATTGATTTCGAAAAAGTAACAGTTTGTTAAAACAGGGTGCTGTTTCGTGTGGGGGTATGGGGTGAAAATGTGTTTTTATTCAGAAAGGGGTGCCAAAGATAAACCGGTAATTATCGTCCGAAATTCACTATAAGTTAAAAAAAATCGATGGAAGTAAGAAATAAATTTACCTTTCCCTGAGGTAAGAGCTATATTAGATATTAATCAGGCAAGGTGGCAGATAATATTTTGTCATATTTTTAGTTAACTGAAATAGGAATGGTTAATAACATTCGTCGAAATTTAAGTAAAAACGTTTAAATTTACGCGGTATTAAGGGGGTAACCTTATAAAACAGGTATGAGAAAGATAATTGGTGTAAGATTTAAAAGCGTTAATTATTTTTTGCACCATTGTTTTATTAAAAATGTGTGGGAGTAAATAATAACCTGATGAAACAAACAGAACAGAGATAGCTCACGAAGTAATTTTATATATTATAGACTATGCATACAGTTCGTTCCGGAATCGTTTCGGACGACATGTTGAAAATTAATTTGGAGTTTCTCCAACGATTGAAAAATAAATTTATAAACGGATGAAAGTTTACAAAATAATTACGCTTACCTTATTCGTGCTATGTGCTTCATTAACAGCAGTTGCACAAAATAAAACATATATAAAAGCCTATGAAACCTATAATGCCGGAGAGTATTTTAAAGCCATAGATATTTTTAAGGAAGCATACGATAAAATTACAGATAAGGAGGCAAAAAACGGGATAATATATGATATTGCTGAATGTTACCGTTTGACAAATCAACCAAGAAAAGCCGCCTTATGGTATAGCAAGGCAATCAAAAAGAAGTTTGAAAAGCCGTTAATGTACCTTCATTATGCCAATGCATTAAAAATGCAGGGAATGTACGAAGAGGCTAAAGAACAGTTTCAGATATATAAAGAGTTGGTGCCAAATGATAAACGGGCTGATGATGGAATAACTTCATGTAATCTTGCCCTGGAATGGACCGAGTACCCGAACGGGTACATTGTAGAGGAACTCAGATTTGTAAATTCAAAACAAAACGATTACAGCCCGGCGTTTGCCCGGGAAGATTACCGGGTAATGTATTTTACTTCTTCGCGGGAAGAAACTACCGGAAAGTTAGAACATGGGGCAACAGGGCAGGGGTTTTCTGATATATTTGAAACAACATTGGACCGGAAAGGTGTATGGAGTACCCCTGTACCATTACCGGAAATAATTAGTTCGGAACATGAAGAGGGGACCGCAGTGTTAAATGCAGATTTTACCCGGATTTACTTTACAAGGTGCCTTGTTAAAGATAAAAAAAGCATGGGGTGTGCGATTTATACGGCACAATATAGAAATGGGGAATGGGATAAAGTGCAGTCGCTGGATATTGCAAATGACAGTATTGTGATAGCGCACCCGGCAATATCAGGAGATGAACTTACCCTGTATTTTGTTTCAGATATGGAAGGGAGCACGCCACGTAGCGATGGCACTCCGAGTAAAGATATATGGAAAGTAACACGTTCTTCTGTGAACGATCATTTTGGGGATCCTGTTAATCTTGGAGAACCAATTAATACAATGGATGAAGAAGCATTTCCTTATGTGCATCCTGATGGAGCATTATATTTTTCTTCAAATGGCCATGTTGGAATGGGAGGGCTTGATATTTATAAAGCAGTAAAAGATGGAGGAAAGTGGGAAATAGAAAACATGCGATATCCGGTTAACTCATCGTCAGATGACTTCGGTATTTGTTTCGAAGCAAACAGGGAGGCCGGTTTTCTAACTTCATCAAGGAAGAGGGGGGAGGATGATATTTATTCATTTGTATTGCCACCATTAAAATTTTCTATTGCTGGAATTGTTAAAAATGAAAAGACGGATGAACCATTGGCTGGGGCAAGTGTGAAATCAATAGGTAGTGATGGTATTACACTGGATGCAACCACTGGCGAAGATGGTTCGTTTAAGTTTATGCTGAAACCTAATACGGACTACGTTTTCCTGGCTAGAAAGGAAGGCTTTTTACAGGGAAAAGAGCGGGAAACTACTAAAGGGCAGGAGGCAAGTGTTGATTTTACTGCCGAAATTCTGTTGCCACCTATTGACGAACCAATTCGAATTGATAATATATTTTTCGACTTTGCCAGTGCTGACTTAAGGCCGGAGTCTATGGTTTCTTTAGATAAGCTGGTAGAAACTTTAAATGATAACCCCAATATTACAATTGAACTAAGTTCTCATACAGACTCTCGTGGTAATGATGACTTTAATATGGAATTGTCGCAGAAAAGGGCCCAATCTGTTGTTGATTATCTTATAACCAAAGATATTGCTTCAGACCGGTTGGTGGCAAAAGGATATGGAGAGTCCCAACCCAAAAAAGTTGATAAGCGCGATCACGAATCTTATCCAATTTTACCGGAAGAACAGGTTTTGGTTGAGTCCTTTATAAATACAATTGAGGATGAGGATTTACAGGAAGTTGCTCACTTCTTGAATCGTAGAACTGAATTTAAGGTGTTAACAACAGATTATCAGCCCAAATAGAGCGCTAAAGAATATTTTTTAATTCAGAAAGGTGGCTGATTTCAAATGTTGCTTTAGTTGATGGCAGTTTTTTAGGTGCCGGGTTAAACCATACTTGGTCGATGCCGAACTGTCTGGCTCCGTTTATGTCTGCGAGAATATCGTCGCCAATAAAAATACTTTCTGATTTACGGGCATTGGATGATTTTATGGCGTACTCAAATATTTTTCTGTCTGGTTTAGCAACACCCACCATTTCGGATGTATACAGGTTGCGGAAAAAAGGGGCAATGTCGGCACTTTTTAGTTTAAGGAATTGTGATTTGGTGAACCCATTTGAAATGATATGCATTTGATATTTGGGGTTCAGGTATTCCAGAATGGATTTTGCACCATCAATTAAAAATGGCTTTCGGGGGGTGTTCTCTATATAATATTTACTGATCTCATCAACTAATGTGCCGGAGCTGATATTATAGTCGTTAATTAACAACCTGAAACGTTCTGTTCTGAGAACAGGTTTGGTTATCTTGTTTTCTCTGTAAAGTGACCAGAGGTGCTCATTGTATATATGGTATCTTTTCACAAATTCACTTTCGTCTGGAATTTTGTCTGCCAGGTTAAACGTATTCAATATTTCTTTTATCGTAGCTCCTGAGTTTTTCTCAAAATCCCAAATCGTTCTGTCTAAGTCAAAAAAGACGTGCTTGTACTTTTTCAAATTCTGAAATTCTTTTTTTCTTCAAATTTATTCTGTTTATTTTACGTAAAAAATAAAACGTTATGATTAAAAACATTACAATTCCGGTTAAAGAACTTATGAAATGGATAATACTTGGAATTTCATTATACCTTAATTATTTTGCGATTTTTAGAATAATTAGCTTATGTGTGCATATTCTGGTTGTGAGTCTGGAACCGGAAGTTAATGCGGTTATTGTTGCTAAAATTATAATGAAGTTTTTAGAGTTAGGGATATTTGTTGTGCTTCTGGTTCTTGTATATATAAATGTCAGAGATGGGAAAATAGTAAAATTCCCCAGGGGACTATCGATAACCAGTTTTATTCTTTTGCCGGTCTTATTTCTGGCAAGCTATGGAGTTCTTACATTAGCTAATGTTTGGGTAGCCCAACTGCATGGGCCTGGTTTTTTTGCAGGATATTATCAGGTAGAAGCAGTGGCTTCAGTCATAGTTAATGTGTTAAGTGTAGTTGCCCTGATGATTGTCGGTTTCGTGGCACTTAATGAGAAAGGGTCCGAAGGTTTTCTTTAGTGATTAAGGCCTGTATTTTGAATGGTTCAGGAGTTGGTGGTAGTTTTCTTCTGTAATGATCTCTTTTAAACTAAGGTTTTTATTTCGGTTTGCATATTGTTCAACAATTCTGTATCCGATCCATATCGCAGCCTTTCCGGGAGAATCTTGCGAAAAGTCCTTGGTGAATGGTGCGTCTCCTGTAAACTGGTTAATTCTAAAGTTATCCGTGTTAAACAGGAGTTTTTGTTCAACGAGATATGTCCACATTTGTTTTTCGTTACTGAGGCAGAATTTCATTTGTTCCGGAGTAAACCCCCACAATATTGTATCATGAATTTCGGGGAGAAGTTTTTGGGTTGCATACATAACCTGTCCATTGAAAATCATTTGTGAAATAAGGTTGTCTTGTTGCGGAGAATAACTCAATTCGGTAGTTATCCATGCTCTCATAACATCAGACGGTAGTTTTTCAGGCGTCATGCCATAACGTATGTAGGATGGAATTGGTGGGTAAACCTGGGAGTATAAGGCTTCGTTTGTCCCTAAATATTTTTCAATGCTAATACCTAAAATGTTTTCTGTTGTTACTATTGACTGGTTGAAGCCTGAAATGTACGTATATATCTCAGGAATATTTTTTTCCGGGAAAATGGAAGACCATCTACCCATGGCTTCTTCAATTTTCTGTTTTTGTGACTTAAAATCCGGATAAACACTTGATACTCTTTTGTATATGTTGTAAACAGCCTGGTCTGTTATGAAGGAAAGGAGCCTTTCTTCAAAATATTCCATGGAGGGATCTCCAATATTTATTATTTTATGACTAAACAGGGGTAAAAACTCCGGGTATTTTTTACGTAGAGTTTCAATGGAATCAGAGATGTTATAAATGTCCAGGTTAAACAAGCTTTTCTCAAAGCGAACCATATCAACTTCAATATCCTTAGATTGTATGTTGGAAAAACGCTCATTGTTGCATCCGGAGAGGATGAAGAATAAGACTAAAGTGCAAAGTCTGGCATACTGGAAACAGAATCTCATATTTTTAAAATGTATTTCTAATGCAAATATAACGTCAAATTAAAAAAATATTATTTGAAATTAAGGACAACAAGAAAAAATATGGTTTTAGCTGTTATTAGGGAAAGGATGAAAAAATGATTGATTTTGAATATTTTTTTTAAATAAATTTGATAGTTCTGTTAAAAACATCTACTTTTGCAATTCCAAAAAAGAGGGCTTAAAATAAAAAGACAGAAAAATGAAAAGGACATTTCAACCTTCAGTAAGGAAAAGAAGAAATAAGCACGGCTTTCGAGAAAGAATGTCGTCGGCCAATGGCAGAAAAGTGTTATCGAGAAGAAGAGCCAAAGGCAGAAAAAGGCTTACCGTTTCTGATGAGATAAGGAGGAAGTAAATATTTTACTTTCTACAAAATATTATAGGAAGGCAATATCAGCCTTCCTTTTCTTTTATGTGCCTACCTCTTAAAAAGAGAGCTTTAATCTTAAATATCTACGAAGGACAAAAGTTCAGGTTTATGAAAGATAATTTTATCTTTGTTCGTTCGTTATAGTATTCGAAAACTTTCCTCTTAATGATGGCATTGATGAATTATCTGGTAAGTCGCGCATTTTTGCGAAATTTTTTGATTGCATTAGGAATTGTATGCATGGTCCTGATTGTTACATTTCTGAGTATACGTGTATATACAGGTCATGGTAGGTCGTATGCAGTCCCTGATTTTACCGATTTACCCTTGCAGGAAGCTGTTCCATTGATTGAAAAGAAAAAGCTCCGGTATGAAATTTTTGATTCGCTATATGTTGCAACAAAGGAACCCGGAGTGATTCTTGAGCAGCATCCGGTGTCTGGTTTTTTAGTAAAAAAGAACAGGAAAATTTTTCTTACCATAAATGCTTCTGGTCCGGAACGGATTCCTATGCCTGATTTAGTTGGAGGCACTTTAAGGGAAGGTAAAGCGCGGATTGTTTCCAACGGCCTGGTTTTAGGAAAGCTGTCCTACAAGTATGACATTTCGAAAAATGTTGTTTTAGAACAGCGTGTTAAGGGGCGGGTGATTGAAGCCGGGGATTCTATACCAAAAGGAACAAGCGTTGAACTTGTTTTAGGAAAAGGGCTTGGAAATGAAAAATCAAAGGTGCCGAATCTTATTGGATTAACCGTTGATGAAGCAATTGCAAGAATATCCAACGAAATGTTCAGTATTGGGGCGGTTGTGCCAGATGGCACCGTAAATGAAGAAACTGACACCGTTTCTGCAAGAATTTTCAGGCAGCGTCCCGTAAGTGACCCCTCAGTACTGGTACCTTTAGGTTCCACCGTTTCAGTCTGGACTACAATGGACTCTACAAAGCTTCCACAATACAATAGACAAGATGAAGACACAGAAGGAATTATATGGCCAGAACTTAATGATGAAGATGAGAACGATACTCCCGATAATAGTAGTAATTAGTATTACCTTTCAGTTAAATGCCCAGCAATTAATCCCGGTTGGTTATAACCATGCGCTTAAAAAGCAAAATGAAGAAAAACATGGGTTTAAATCCGCAAATAATTCAACGTTAATAACACCTCCGTTACCCGATGCGGATCACTTTTTCTTTGAGGATTTTTCTTATTACCATACCTCGGTGTTTCCGAATCCGGATTTATGGTCAGAAGGTAAAACCGTTTTTGTTAACCAGACATATCCAGATTCCTGTGTCAGTATCGGGGTGGCCACTCTTGACGGTGTTAACGAGAATGGGGATCTTTATTCGACTGATAACGGGCATTATCCTTCAGATACGCTTATTTCAACAGATATTTCGCTGGATTGGGGACCTGAAGAAGAAAAAGTGTACTTCTCATTCTTTTTTCAGGGAGGAGGAAAGGGGGATGCCCCAAATGAAAAGGATACCCTTAAATTGGAATTTTTTAATTCAGACAGTTCAAAATGGTACCGGATTTGGGATACTGTGGAGGTCAAATCCAATACTTTTCAACAGGTAATAATTCCTGTGGATACATTATTTAGAGGAACGGCATTTAAGTTCCGTTTTACGAACTGGACAACGACCGATAATAGAGAAGTTGATGGAAATGATGAAAGCGGGGTTGCTAATTCCGATTTGTGGCATATTGATTATATTCAGTTAAAAAAGGCGGATACAGAAGATGCCATGAAGGTAATTAATGACGCGGCCTTTGTTTATCCACTAATGCCAACGCATTCATTGTATCACGCTTTACCATATAAACACCTTACATTTTCTCAGGGAGACAGAAGGCCAACATCTGATATTGTTGTTAGAACAAGCTTTCGGGATATATTGGGCGCAGAAAATTCGGTTACGGTAAAGCGAACTCATGCAACGTATAATATTTACAAAGGACAGCGGGTTTTGCTAAATCTTTCGGAAGAGTTTGAAAATGAGCAGTTCGATGAATTTGTGAAATATACTGATGACTTTACCTCAGCATATAACCACAATGGTAATCAGTCATACGGACTGTTTGAGTATATGAGTTATTTGGATATTCGACCGGAACAGTACAGGTGGAATGATACTGTAAAAAAGATAGAAGTGTATAAGGATTATTACGCTTATGATGACGGTACGGCAGAATATGGTTTTGGACTTCCCGGGAACGGAGGTGTGAATATGCGGTTGGCCTATAAGTTCCCTTTAGCCATCAACGAGGCGAATCCGGAGGATACACTAACTGCAATTGATTTTCATTTTATAAAGACCCGGAATAATGCAAGTTCAGATGTTGAGTTTCAGATATGTGTGTGGGAACAGAATGGAGATGAACCCGGGGAATTATTATATCCTCCGATAACAGAAAAAGGGGAGTTGGACGGCCCTGTTTTGACACCCGACACAAACCTGGGGATAAACGAATTTATGCGGGTTAAACTTATACAGGAACTCATTGTTAGGGGGACAATATATATAGGGTTCATACAAAAGAATATTGGAATGTTGGGGATTGGTTATGACATAAATTCAAATAGCCGATCGCAGATATATACAAATGATGGGACCCAGTGGAGAAAAACTTCGTCATCAATTCCTGCGGGGGCACTGATGATGCGCCCGGTTTTTGGAAATTATGTTTATGTAGGCACAGAGGAACATAAGTCAGATCCAGTGAAGGAAATGTTTCGCGTTTATCCAAATCCGGTTAAAGATAAGCTAACAATAGAACCATTAGCAGGCACTGGGGATATTGCAAATTATCGCGTTTCTGTATTTAATGTATTAGGGAAATGTGTTGTTAATGAGTTGATCCCGGAACAGAACGTTGATTTTAGTAGTTATCCGAGCGGTCTGTACCTTGTAAAGATCCGAAATGTTAAAACATCAGAATATAGTATACACAAAGTATTAAAAAACGAATAAGTTGGCATCAGAAGAACAAATTGAGGAGTTAGGGGAGAGTTCCGAGTTGTATGAGCACCATAGAATTGTTGCAGATAAGGGACAAGGGGCACTGAGAATTGATAAATTTCTGTTTCATAAGCTGGAGAATGTTTCCAGATCTAAAATTCAGAATGCAGCACAGGCAGGAAATATTCTGGTGAATGAGAAAGCGGTTAAACCAAACTATAAGGTAAAGCCTTTAGATGTGATTTCTGTTGTTTTTCCACATCCGCCTTATGAATTTCAACTTATCCCGCAGGAAATACCACTCAATATTGTTTATGAAGACGATTACCTTATTGTAGTTGATAAAGAGGCCGGGTTGGTTGTTCACCCCGGGCATGGAAATTATGAAGGTACACTGGTAAATGGTCTTTTGTATCATTTAAAGGATATCCCGCTTTTCCAAAAAGGGGAAATGCGGCCCGGACTGGTACACCGGATCGATAAAAACACATCCGGGTTGCTTGTTGTGGCAAAAACTGAATTGGCATTGAACCATCTTGCAAAGCAATTTTATGAGCGCACAACGAAACGACGCTATCAGGCCATTGTCTGGGGGAGCTTCAATGATGAAGAAGGAACAATTACAGGAAATATTGGCAGAAGCCCGAAAGACCGGATGAAGATGTTTGTTTTTCCTGAAGGGGAAGATGGGAAACATGCGGTCACTCACTACAAGGTGCTTGAGGAGCTAGGGTATGTATCACTGGTTGAGTGCAGGTTGGAAACCGGCAGGACGCACCAAATCCGGGTACATATGGAATATATTGGCCATCCTATTTTGAATGATGATAGATATGGAGGGGACAGGATTTTAAAGGGGACAACTTTTACTAAATATAAACAGTTTGTTCATAATTGTTTTTCAATCATGCCTCGTCATGCCCTTCATGCGCGGTCGTTAGGTTTTATACATCCGCATACGGGGGAAGAAATGTACTTTGAGTCACCATTACCCTCCGATATGACAGAAGTTGTGGAGAAGTGGAGGGTTTATATTAGCAGCAGGGACTAATTTCTTTCTAAAAGTTAATGACGTTGTGTACGATTTGTTAGGTGGAAATACCGTGAAGTGGTTTTAACCGGAAACATGAATTCTTCGGTAACTGGCTCAGAGGGTAAATAAGTTAATCCATGATTTGTTGATATTTGTAGTAACGTAAGAAGCGGGATTTGGGTTTTACTTCGCTCCAATTGCGGTTTTAAAAGACCCAAGCCCTAATTGTAAAATTCTGGTGCAGGTTACATTGTTTTGTCTGTTTAAACTTTTTTACACCTTATTGCTTCGTTGGGATAATACTTATGTTTTGGCTTGCAAGTTGTTAGTGATTAGGTGCTTTTTTTAGAGGGAGTGTCGTCAAGGTGGTGAATCCTGTTAACCCTTACATGGTGTGATCACCGTTATCAATCCTTACATGTCTGAAAAGCCTCCTTTCAACACATAATTTTCTTAATAAACTCAGACACCTTTTAATTTGTATTGCTCTAATTAACCAAAATCAAACTCTTATGAAACATTTATTTTTTCTACTTCTTATTCCATTTCATGGAGTGTCCTTACATGCACAGGAGTTAGTTTCTTCATCAGGTGGTCATGGTAATGAAGCCGGGGCACAGTTTAGCTGGTCTGTTGGGGAGGTTGTAGTTAGTTCTTATGTAAAACAGGAAGCTGTAATTACGCAGGGATTTCATCAAAACACTTTAACTGTTACTCGTATTTATGATGTTTCCGCTCCGGAATGCCTGATAAAAGTATTTCCAAACCCTACTATTGATAACATTGAGTTAAAAATTGAGGGAGTGCCGGTTAACAGCCTGTCTTATCAGTTGCTTGATGCTAATGGAAGAGTACTGCACGAAAGAGAAATAACAGTTAATAACCTTACTGTTCAGACCGAAGCCTTAAATGCTGCAACTTATTTTCTAAAAGTTATCAGAGACAATAAACACATTAAAACCTTTAAAATCATTAAAAAATAAAATCATGAAAAAGATATATTTAATTCTCATTTGTACTGTTCTGTCCATAAGTGTATTTGCACAGGCTCCACAAAGTTTTTCATATCAGGCCGTTGTTAGGAATTCTTCTGGTCAAATTATTTCCGACACAAAAATTGGAATGCGGATTAGCATCTTACGGGGAAGCGCATCCGGAACGGTAGTTTGTGTAGAAGAGTTTACTCCTGAAACCAATAATTTCGGATTGGTAACCTTAACAGTCGGTTCAGAAAATGTATCCGATTTTGCAGCGATTGACTGGGGGGCAGATTCTTATTTTATTAAGACTGAGCTGGATATTGACGGAGGTGTGAACTATTCTGAAATGGGAACTTCGCAGTTGTTAAGTGTTCCTTATGCTTTGCAGGCAAAGGTTGCAGATAGTGTTCCTTTGACAGGAAATGAACCTGCTTTTGCAGGCTGGGATAAGGATACAACTGAGATTTGGGCGAAAAAAGGAAATAATATTTACTACAATAACGGGTATATAGGTGTCGGGACAAACTCTCCGCATAAACCTGTTACGGTTAATGGTAAAACGCGTGATGCTTACCTTGTTCTGCAAAACAATGCTACCGGAACTGAAACTAATGATGGTTTTTTAACCGGGGCAAGCATTTTGGGAAGTGCATATGTTTGGAATTATGAGAGCAGCAATTTGTCTTTCGGAACGGATAACAAGTTACGTTTGCTCATTAAAGCTGATGGAAATATAGGAGTTGGCACCTCGATACCAAAAGCAAAGCTTGATGTTAGTGGGGACACAAAGCTTGGCGCACAAGGGGTGGTTTTTTCCGAGTTGCGCGAGGTAAAGGGTATTACTCATTCAGCCAATTCTTACGCAGCGTTACGGCTTCCTGTCGGGTATAACGAAGATAATACACGCGTTCTTAGTGTGGAAATTAACTCTAATGGTACTTCCTGGGCAGGCCTGGGGTACGACGCCAATACTAACGATGAAATTTCTTATATATTGAATGGGACGTTTTTGTATGTTTATTATCCCAACGTACAAACTTTGAAGAATCGATCTTTCAGGGCACTAATTATGAAGATAGATTAAATATTTTAAAGGTTAATTGTTAGGGCATTTTGTTGGAATTATCCGGTACATGCGGAAAGCTAGTGCCGGATTTGTTTTATGCAAATTCAAGTTTTTTAAACTCGGCTTCGAGAACATCGTAAACCAAAAGTTTTCCGGATAGGATGTTTCCCTGGTGAAGAATAATCTTAATGACTTCGCATGCCATTATACTTCCGATAATTCCAGGCAGGGCACCCATAACACCTATCGGGAGAGAGCTTTCCTCCGGCCTGTCGGGAAAAAGGTCGGAATAGGAGGGCCCTCCATTATAATTAAAAACAGATACCTGTCCCTGAAATTCTTCTATTGAGCCGTGTACAAAAGGTTTTTCAAGTTCTTTTGTTACCTTGTCAATGCAAATCCGGGATGCAAAGTTATCCGTAGCCCCAACGACTATATCGTAATTCTCAATTATGCTATGAGCATTTGAACCGTCAAGCATTACGGGAAAAGTTTCAAGGGCAATATCTGAATTAAGTTTTTGTAAAAGTTCTTTTGACTTTTCAACTTTTGATTTTCCCAGTTGTCCTTCATTAAATAACACCTGCCGCTGCAGGTTCGAAAGGCTGACAACATCTTTGTCAACTATACCTATTCTGCCAATTCCGGCGGCAACCAGGTATAACAGAACCGGGCAGCCTAAACCTCCCGAGCCAACTACGAGGACTTTTGCACCTGAAAGTTTTTGCTGTCCTTTTTCTCCAACTTGAGGAAGTATAAGGTGGCGATGATATCTTTCTTTTGATTTTATGTTCATTGAGCGTGCTCGTTTATTTCATTATCTCTGCATGAAGTGATCCCAATCTTTCCATACAACTTCAAATCCTTTGCTTTTTACCATTTCCGCTATTTGGGAAGGGCTTCTGTCATCATGGACAGAAAACTGTTCCAACGATTGGTGTTCATCAGTATATCCGCCAGGATTTGTTTTTGATCCGGCGCTGTATGTAGTTACTCCAAATCGAAGCATATTGTCCCTGAATGCAGGGCTTTCCCTGGTTGAGAGGGATAGTTCAACCTGCTCATTAAAAAGCCGGTAAGCACAGATAAGTTGAAAAAGCTCTTTTTGGTTAACAGCGTGGTTCGGTTCAAACCTGCCCGTGTGAGGGCGAAGTCTTGGGAATGAAATTGAATACTTTGTTTGCCAGTATTTTCTTTCGAGATAACTCAAATGGAGCGCTGTGAAAAAGGAATCAACACGCCAGTCTTCAAGCCCCAGAAGGCAGCCCAGGCCTATTTTATGTACTCCGGCAGAACCTAAACGGTCGGGGGTTTCCAGCCTGTATTGAAAATTTGATTTTTTTCCCGTTGGGTGATATGTTTTGTATTTTTTTTCATTATAGGTTTCCTGATATATGTACACAGAATTTAATCCGCTTTGAATTAGTTGTTTGTATTCTTCAGATTCAAGGGGTTGTACTTCAATGGAAACCTGGGAGAACATATTCCTGATTTCGTTCACCATTTCAGAAAGGTAAGAAACCCCACACTTATAATTGTCTTCTCCGGTTACAAGTAAAATGTGTTCAAAGCCCAGGTTTTTAATTAGTTCCGCTTCTTCAACAGCTTCTTTCAGGCTAAGCGTCTTTCTACGGATATTGTTTTTCGCACTAAAACCACAGTATACACAGGTGTTGGAGCAGGTGTTCGATAAATATAACGGAATGTAGAGTTGGATGGTCTTCCCGAACCGTTTTTGAGTAATTTGCATACTCTTTGCGGCAATTTCTTCAAGATACCTGGATGCAGCAGGGGAAATCAGGGACTGAAAGTCTGATAATGATAGCTCATTTTTAGATAAGGCTGCCTCAACATCGGAATTGGTTTTTGAGTATATCTGTTCAAAAACCTCTTTCCAATTATATTTATTTAATTCGTTGTAAAAGCTCATTTGCTAAATTAAGGTTATTTAATCTAATTCCTCCAGAAATGAGGTTAAAGGACTACTGGCATGTGCTTGCTGGCTTGTTTCTGCAAGGCGGGCTTCATAGGCTATTCTTCCTGCTTCAACAGCAAGTTTAAATGCATTTGCCATTTGTGCAGGATTGGCAGATACTGCAATAGCTGTGTTTACAAGAACAGCATCTGCGCCAATTTCCATTGCTTCAGCGGCATGAGAAGGCGCCCCTATGCCAGCATCAACTACAACAGGGATGCTGCTTTGTTCTATTATTATTTTTAGGAAATCCACCGTTCTTAACCCTTTATTTGAACCAATTGGAGAACCAAGGGGCATAACTGCCGAAGTTCCTGCATCTTCAAGCTTTTTGCATAATACAGGGTCGGCTTGTACATATGGAAGAACTTTAAACCCCATTTTAACGAGTTCTTTAGCCGCAGATAACGTCTCTTCGCCATCTGGTAACAGGTATTTTGGGTCAGGATGAATCTCTAGTTTTAACCACTCGGTGCCAAGTGCTTCCCGTGCAAGTTGGGCCGCAAAAACAGCTTCTTTTGCTGTTCTTACTCCGGAAGTGTTTGGGAGCAGGTTTACTCCGGGCAAATCCAGGTGTTTAATCATATCATCATCAGGATCGCCAATGTCTACGCGTTTTAAGGCAACAGTTACCAATTCTGAGCCTGAAGCTCTTACTGCCTCCTGCATTTGTTCATTTGAACCAAATTTTCCAGTACCAACAAATAGTCTTGATTTGAATGTTTTGCCCCCCAATATTAAATCTTCCATGAGCTTATTCTTTTGTTAATTCTTGTTTCTTGTAATGTTCAAGTAAAGCAGCGGATATAGCTACTCCGTATATTCCGGCTTTTTTAATTTCCGGGATGTCTTCCATTGTAATTCCCCCCACGGCAATAACAGGAGTTTTAATGTTCAGGACAGATAGTTCATTAGCAATTTCGTAATAACCATTCAGTCCAATTACAGGACTAAGGTTTTTCTTTGTTGTTGTAAACCTGAATGGCCCAAGTCCAATATAGTCTGCCCCTCTTGAAGCCTGTAGTTTGATGTCCCCAATCGAGTTCGCTGTGCCTCCGATAATAAAATCAGGTCCGAGATAAGTCCTGGCCTCGGATATGGAGGTGTCTTTAAGGCCAAGATGAATGCCTTGAACTCCGGTTTCTTTGGCAAGCTCAACATGGTCGTTTAGTATTACAGAACCGCCATATTCTTTTGCAAATGTCAATGCTTTCAGAACCTGCGTCCGGATTTCTTCCAAAGGGCTGTTTTTCATTCTAATCTGTACCCATCTTATCCCGTTTTTAAACATGAGCCTTGCTTGTTGTGCATGACTGATATCCTGCGAGTCACGGGTGATGTAATGTATATCTGCAATATCTTTCATCTGTTACCTAAAATCTGTTAGTGTCCGGTTATGGGTGTCATTTTAACCGTCAAGTCTTACAGAACATATTCTTTCTGCAGGCAATTATAAATTTTGTGAAAATTGTTTTCAATTGTTGTTTTTGCTTCAGGGGTTTCTGTCCACACAGCACCAAGCACGGCTATTCCGTCAAAATGGTTTTGTTTCAGGATTCCAGGTTTTGTGTGGTCAATGCCACCTAGTGCATAAACTTTTGTTTTTCTTTCTTTCTTCAGGTAATCGGAGACTTCCTTCATGTTTAAGTTTCCCTGATACCCTTTTTTTGAGATGCTGGGGAATACAGGGCTGAGAAAAACATAGTCAAAAAAACACTCCGCTTTCACAACTTCAGTAAGTGAATGGCAGGAAGTGCTCTTTGTCCCGTTGGAATGAATTTTCATGCCTTCGTGTCTACTATGCCCGGGAAAGTGAAGCCCTTTTATATGGTATTTCTCCTGAAGTTCGTGAGCCTTGTGCAAAATAATTCTGTTATGAAACTCTTTAGGGATACTTTTAACAAATAACTCATATTCAATTGCAGTAGCAATTGGCTTTCGAAGGTGAAAATCAAAATTATATTTTCTCATCAACGAGCAGACAATGTCACTTTCACCAAGAAAAAAATCCGGATATGAAATGAGTATGAGTTTCATGTTAAGCAAAAACCGTTTTTAAGAATAAATATCGCTTCCTTGTTCCATAAATTCTTCTTTCTTCTTTTCTGCCTTAGCGGCCAGCTCATGAACATCCATTGAGTGGCGCATTGAACAGAAGTTTTCTCCACACATTGAACAGAAGTGGGTTGATTTATATCCTTCGTCCGGCAATGTTTCATCGTGGAACTTCATTGCTTTTTCGCTGTCAAGGGATAAGGAAAACTGGTCTTTCCAACGGAATTCAAAACGGGCTTTACTAAGTGCGTTGTCGCGGTATTGGGCGCCGGGAAAGCCTTTGGCAAGATCGGCTGCGTGGGCGGCAAGTTTAAAGGTTATTACCCCTTCTTTTACATCATCTTTGTTTGGTAGTCCAAGGTGTTCTTTCTGGGTTACATAGCAAAGCATTGCGGCGCCGTAGCTTGCAATCATTGTTCCTCCAATGGCCGAGGTAATATGATCGTATCCGGGGGCTATATCGGTGACCAAGGGGCCCAGGGTGTAGAAAGGGGCGTCATGGCAGTGCTTTAACTGAAGATCCATGTTTTCTTTTATTTTATGCATGGGCACATGGCCCGGGCCTTCAATTATTACCTGCACATAGTGTTTAC
The DNA here is from genome assembly GCA_965230395.1 of Bacteroidales bacterium. Classification (GTDB taxonomy): domain Bacteria; phylum Bacteroidota; class Bacteroidia; order Bacteroidales; family UBA10428; genus UBA10428. The sequence goes on along the minus strand of CBDDKV010000002.1, from coordinate 5,543,086 downwards.
GCGCAATCAGTGTAAGTTCTCCGAGTGCTTCCAACTCACCAAACTGAGCCTTGTCGTTAGCATCGGCAAGGGAGCCCGGCCTTAATCCGTCGCCAAGAGAAACCGCAACATCGTATTGTGCAAGTATTTCACAAATTTCTTCAAAATGCGTGTAAAGAAAATTTTCTTTATGGTGTAGAAGGATCCATTTAGCCATTATTGAGCCTCCCCGGGAAACAATTCCTGTTGTTCTGTGTATGGTTTTCGGGATATGTTTCCATAATAGCCCTGCATGGATGGTAAAATAATCAACTCCCTGTTCACATTGCTCAATTAGGGTGTCTTTGTATATTTCCCATGAAAGTTCCTCTATGTTTCCGTTTACTTTTTCCAGGGCCTGATATAGCGGGACAGTTCCGACCGGGACCGGGCTGTTGCGAATAATCCATTCTCTTGTTTCATGTATGTTTTTCCCGGTGGAAAGATCCATTATAGTGTCTGCTCCCCAACGAAATGCCCATACTGCCTTTTCAACTTCTTCTTCAATATCTGAAGTTAGGGGCGAGTTTCCAATGTTGGCGTTAATCTTAACCAGAAAGTTTCTGCCAATAATCATTGGTTCAGACTCCGGATGGTTAATATTTGCTGGAAGTACAGCCCTGCCTGCAGCTATTTCATTTCTTACAAATTCAGGGCTTATGCATTCTTCCGGCATTTGAGCAGAAAGGTAACAATCTTTATCTTTTGGAAGCTTTTCTTTAATTTCATCAATCCGCTGGTTTTCGCGTATGGCAACGTACTCCATTTCCGGGGTGATAATACCCTGTTTGGCATAGTAATATTGCGAAACATGTTTCCCGCTTTTAGCGCGTAAAGGGTTTGTGTTAACATGCTCAAAGCGTAAATGCTTTAATTCGGGGGCATTTTGCCTTAGTTGCCCGTACTCGGAAGAGAGTTCCTGCAAAATATCAGTGTCATTGCGGGCTTCAATCCATTCATTTCTGAGTTTGGGCAGACCGGCTTCGATGTTTACGTCTATATTGTCGTCAGTAAAGGGACCAGAAGTGTCATAAACAGTAACCGGCGGATTTTCAATGATATTGCCTTCTTTGTCTTTTGTGTTGGAAAGGTGTATTTCCCGCATGGCAACATTTATATTATGAGTTTTTCCCTTTACATATATTTTTTTTGAATTGGGAAAATTGTTTGTCGTGATGCTTTTTTTCACTTTGTGCTTTTTTTGATAATTACATTGGTTATTTACTTACAGAATTTGGGGAGTTTTACTACCCGCCTTTGGTTGCAGATATCACAATCACTTTGTCGTTTTCGCTCAGAATGCAGGATTTCCAATCCTCACGCTTAACTACCGTGTTGTTAACAGCTACGGCAATTCCTTTTTTTGAGGCTATGTCATTTGCTTGTAAGACAGTGATTAATAAAGCATCGTTTTCTGTCTCAATAGCTTTACTATTAAAGAAAATATTCATGTTAGAAACTGTTAGACAGGGGAGATAAACCGGGGAAATGGTTCCCTTGACAGCATTACCTGTCCAGGTTCTATGGGTATAATCTCAGCCAAAGAGGCACCCCTGTGTTAAAATTGAATTCAAAGTTAACCAGTTTTTTTGAATAACAAGCAATGTTTGTTATTTAACCGATGGAATTGCTTTAAAAATAATTTAGAGGTTAGCTTGCACTACAGGTTGAAATAGCTTATTATCATGGTTTTACCCTTGTGTAACTATATTTCAGCCTAAGGAAATGAGAGCGGTTGTTCAGGCATATCATTTAAAATTGTAATATTTAGTTCCCCGGTAAGATAGGGGGAGACCTTTGTTAATGCTTTTCTACAAAGCCGGTTACCCATATAAATTGCTTGTAATTGTCTGGGTCGTTGGTGATTACGGTAACGCCTTTTTTATTGTGGCCAATATATCCATTGGGTTCAAAAGATACTTTAATATAGGTAGAGTCACCCGGAGCAATTGAGTTTTTTACGGGCATAACGGCTGTGCACCCACAGGTTGGTTTTACAGCTCGTATATCTAAAGGCCGTTCTCCGTTATTTCTGATTAAGAAGTCGTAAAATGTTGTTTGTTTATCCGAAATGGTATCGAAATTAAAAATTTTTACAGGGATAGAAACTCTAGGTTTGTAAGTCTTCTCTTCATTGGAAAGCCCGGAGAAATCTTCGCGGATATTAGCCGTCACAGACAGTAAGCCCATTTCAGTTTTTTTCTGGTCTCGAACCAGAAGTTTTATACGGTTTATAACAAAATCCCAGTCGTCAATGTCATTGGTGTTGTATTTAATCTCGATGAAAGAGTTTTGTCCGGAGGCGAGACTGTCGAATTTAGTGTTTATTATTAAATGAGGAGGCACTTCCTCGAAAGCAACCCGAACGGTATGTTGAGATTTGTTCATTACGGGAATGAACCGAACTGCCTGCTGGCCGTTATAGATATATCCGAAATTTAATTGAGATTGCTTAAATGCCAGTCCACCTATCTTGTGTTTAAAGCTCTTTGAATATGTTCCGTGGAGAATTTTGCCTTTTACCTTTAACTCAGACGGGGAGTTGTGTGCATTTGAAAAAACACGGATACTTTTGTTAAAGTACCCGGCTTGGTTAAAAGGGTTCATCTTTATTTTTATTTCTCCACTTTTATTTGGAGCTATTGAGTCCCTGGTCCAGCTAATAACCTTGAAGCCAGGGGCAATAATGCGGTTTATTGTTAAATAAGAATGGCCAATGTTTTTAAAACTGAAAGAAACTGTTACAGGGCCGTCTGCTTCATATGTATAACCGAAGTCATGTTTAGAATGCGAAAATATTATTTCAGAGGAGCTGTCTTGTCCTATGGAGAAGTTAAAAATAAACAGCGTAACCAGTATGAAGAAAAAACGACAAAACATAGGCAATGAAGATAAGTTTTGTTTTAATTTTTTATATATCGGAGTATACTTGTTCAACTTGAAAAAGTTCCACAATATTTAATGATATTAATCTAAATCATCTAATTTTATAAAATTAAAAACACTTTTTAGCATTATCATGAGAGTTAGTCTCAAATTATTATTTGTCACAATTTTATCTATTGCAGGTTTGTCTGTTAATGCACAGTTTTATAACGGTCATCAGATGCAGTTTGGAAAAAACCGGGTGCAGTACAGTGATTTTTACTGGACATATTACAGGTTTGAGCGGTTTGATACTTACTTTAATGAACATGGTGCCCAGTTAGCCAAATACACGTCGGAATTTGCCAGAGAAGAAATTACCCGCCTTGAGGGTTTCTTTGATTATACACTTGACGGACGAATAATTTTTATTGTTTACAATAAGTTGTCGGATTTCAGGCAAAGTAATATTGGACTGGTCACGGGTAAAGCGGAAACAAATATCGGGGGGACAATACAAATAGATAAAAATAAGGTATTTCTTTATTTTGAAGGGGATTATAAAAAGTTTGAACAACAAATTACCGCCGCAATCTGTAAGGTGCTTATAAATGAAATGGTGTATGGTTCACAGTTTCGCGATAATGCTGCTAATTCAACATTAATAAACCTTCCGGAATGGTATATGGATGGATTAATTGCTTATTTGTCGAAAGGATGGGGGTTTGAAGTAGAGAATAAGGTTAAAGACGGGGTGTTAAGTGGAAAATATAAGAAATTTAATCGTTTGGTCGGAGATGATGCTAAATATGCCGGACATTCTTTTTGGAAGTACATAACAGAAAGCTATGGTGAAAGCATTATTCCCAGTATTTTATACCTGACAAAAATAAATAAGAATGCTAATTCCGGCTTCTTTTATGTTGTTGGCTCTCCGTTGAAGGAACTCTCTAGAAATTGGTATGCATATAATTTAAGTATTTATGAAAGTCAGGAACAGCAAACCTCCTTGCCTGATGATGAGCCTATCCGAAAGAGGCCAAGAAAAAAAAGGGTATACCAGAATATTCGTCTCAGCCCCTCAGGAAACTATATGGCCTATACAACAAACCATATGGGGAGGTATAAAATATGGTTATATGATGCGGAGAATGATAAGCATAAAAAATTGCTAAGAAAGGAGCATAAATTAGAACAAATAACAGATTATTCATATCCGGTCCTGGCCTGGCACCCCTCTGGCCCTATCCTGACTTTTATTACAGAAGAAGAAGGGGGGCTGAAGATGTATTACTATACTTTGGCGGAAAAAGAACTGACCCGTCGGAATGTTCTGTATTTTGAAAAAGTACTTAGTTATTCCTTTTCGCCCGACGGAAGCCTTCTTGTGCTTTCGGCAGTGAAAGATGGTAAGTCGGATATTTTTATTCAAAATATTGCAGCGGGATCTAATTTTCAGGTTACAAATGACATTGCCGATGATTTTTCACCAAGATTTACCCATGACGGGACAAAGGTTATTTTTGCTTCGAACCGCGAAACTGACTCTCTGTCAAGTGAGAACAATAAGGAAACTGGGGGGCTAACCCGGGATTTGTTCATTTATAATTATGCTGGTAAAGCCGATAAACTCAACAGGTTGTCTGATATAAAGTACATTAACAAAAATCAACCTTATGAAGTAGGGGTAAATAAATTTATAAGTTTAAGCGATAAAAACGGAATTATAAACAGGTATGTGTCAAAATTTGACAGCACTATAGCCTATGTAGATACAGCTGTTCATTACAGGTATTTTGCATTGACAAGTCCGAGCACAAACTATGCGCGCAACATACAGGAGCATAATTTTAGCCCGAAATCAAAAAGGCTGGGGGAAATAGTGTTTAAGAATGGCCGGTATTATATGTATGCCCGGAATTTTGACGAAAAAGAATTTGAAGAGGAAGACGTTTTTATTACTCCTTTTCGAAAACAGAAAACGAGTAGCCTGATGCTTCAGGACAGCCTTAACAAAAGAAAAATTTTAACGATCCCTTTGGACAGTCTCCTGAGTAATGAAATTATTTACGAGATGGACACTATTTCTGTTGATATAGATAAAATAGATGTAAACAATTATATTTTTGAAATTGAGCGTATAAAAATGCTTAATGAACAGTTTAGGGAGCAAGATATTAATATTGAGGTTGTTGATGGGAAGAGGAAAGAGAAGCCCCGCGCAAAAATATACCAACTGGCATTTTATCAAAACTTTTTTACGTCGCAAATAGATTTTAGCTTTTTAAGCGAATCTTATCAGCCATTTACAGGGGGCGCAGTGTATTTTAACCCGGGTACAAACCTTCTGTTTAAGATTGGGACGCATGATTTATTCAGTGATTATAAAATTACCGCAGGAATAAGGATTCCGCTCGACTTTGAAAGTAGTGAATATCTGATAAGTTTTGAAACACTAAAAAGGAGACTTAACAAACAGGTTGTTTTTCACAGACAAACTTTTGTTAATAATACTACCGGGGAGGAACCGGAGAATATCAGGAATATTACACACCAATTGTATACAGTTTTAAGGTATCCGTTTAGCCAGGTTACAAGTGTTGCAGCTACCTTTGGGGTAAGAAATGACAAACAGGTATATTTACCTTTGGGCTCGCCCCAGTCAAGTGTTCGTCAGCTGCAAAGGGGGAATACGGAGAAACTCTGGTTAAGTACTAAAGGGGAATATGTTTTTGATAATACACGATCTTTAGGGTTAAACCTACGGGCTGGTTCAAGGTTTAAAATTTTTGCTGAAGCATACCAGAAAATGAATACCAGCTATGATAACCTTTTTGTTATTGGGGCAGATTTTCGAAGCTATACTGTAATACACAGAAACCTTATATGGGCAAACAGGTTTGCAGCAAGTGGTTCATTAGGAAGTGCCAGGCTGATTTATTATTTGGGAGGAGTAGATAACTGGACTAACTTTTCATCAAGAAACCCAACTTTTATTCCTTTAAACGAAATTCGGATAACTCCGGGGCAAAGTTATGCTTTTCAAACTGTTGCTACAAATATGAGGGGGTTTTCCCAGAACATAAGAAATGGTTCTAACTTTGCATTGATCAATTCGGAAATCAGGTGGCCTATCATAAGGTACATTGCTAACTATCCTTTGAGTAATGCATTTCTGGAAAATTTACAGGTAATCGGATTTTTTGACGTAGGTTCTGCCTGGTCCGGGTTTTCTCCCTGGTCAAAGAAGAACGGATACGACAGGGACTATGTGCGCCGTGGGTCCGTGGAAATAGAAATTGATGCGGAACGCGAGCCGTTTGTCGCTGGATATGGTTTTGGTGTCCGTTCTCAGTTACTCGGATATTTTATCCGGTTAGACTGGGCATGGGGAATAGAAAATATGCAGGTATTGCCTCGTGTGTTTTATTTTTCATTGGCTTTAGATTTTTAATTTTATGGATTACAATAATCTGGTTTTATTGGTTATAACCGGAATACTAGCCGGCTTTATAGCCGGAGGTTTTGGTGTGGGAGGAGGAATAGTTATTGTTCCGGCTCTGGTTTTTATACTTAAAATGAGCCAGCATGAAGCACAGGGGACAAGTCTTGCAGTGCTTTCTGTTCCTTTAGGCTTTATAATGGCTGCATCGAACTATCATAAAAAAGGGTACATTAATTACAAGGTAGCCATTGTTTTAGTCATAACTTTTTTTATCGGGAGTTATCTTGGTTCGCTGGCATCGGTAAATTTACCAGCTAAAACCCTTAAAAAAGCATTCGGGGTGCTAATGTTAGTAGCCGGCATAAAAATGGTGTTTGGAAAGTAACGCTTCTAAATAGCGCCAGTAAATTAAGTTCGGATTGTCCTTTTAGAGAAAATAATGTTTCTGTAAAACAGTAGAAACAAGAATAATGATTCAAAATTTCAAAATAACGTGAAAAAGAAAATTCAGGCACTAGCGGAAGAGTATTATGATGAAGTCTTGCAAATGCGCAGGCATATCCATGCAAATCCGGAACTTTCGTTTGAAGAGTTCAAAACTTCGGCCTATGTTAAAGAGCAGCTTGACTTAATGGGGATCCCTTATAAGGATGGCTATGTGAAAACGGGTATTGTGGGTAAGATTTTATGTGCTAATCCGGAAAAAAAAGTAATTGCATTAAGGGCTGATATGGATGCGCTTCCTGTTGCTGAAGCAAACGATGTTGAATACAGATCAAAAAATGATGGCGTAATGCATGCTTGCGGGCATGATGTACATACAGCTTCGTTATTGGGGGCGGCTAAAATATTAAACGAACTTAAGGAAGAGTTTGAGGGCACCATCTTATTGGTTTTTCAGCCAGCGGAAGAGAAACTTCCCGGTGGAGCTAAACTGATGATGGAAGAAGGGGCCCTGTTGGATCCTAAACCGGAGCTTATTATTGGTCAACATGTAATGCCGGGGTTGGATGCAGGTAAAGTAGGGTTTAAACCCGGAATGTATATGGCTTCCACCGATGAAATCTACCTGAAGGTCAAAGGAGACGGAGGCCATGCTGCAATGCCGCACCAGTTAACGGATACCGTGCTGGCTACTTCGCATATAATCGTGGCACTTCAGCAAGTAGTGAGCAGGAATGCATATGCTGCCATACCTTCGGTATTGTCTTTTGGAAAAGTTATAGCACCTGGTGCCACAAACATCATCCCTTCAGAGGTTTCTGTGGAAGGGACTTTCAGGACAATGGACGAGCGATGGAGGAAGCAGGCCCATGAGAAGATAAGAAAGATTGCGGAAACCGTTGCCGAAAGTATGGGGGCAACGTGTGAAGTAGAAATTAAATCCGGATACCCAAGCCTGGTTAATCACGAAGAAACAACCCGAAAAGCACAAATGATGGCAGCAGAATTTCTGGGAAAGGAAAATGTTGAAGAACTTGAGCTCCGAATGACAGCAGAAGATTTTGCATATTTCTCGCAACAAATGCCATCTACTTTTTATCGTCTAGGAATCATGGATGCAGAAGGTATCTGTACTTCCCCTTTGCATTCTCCAACATTTAATGTGGATGAAGGTGCATTAAAAACAAGTATTGGAACAATGGCGTATATTGCTTCGGGATTTCTCAAATAATGGATACAAGGGGGAGTAAAAAAAGTTATTTTTTTTGTTCGATAAGAAAATAATAAATTTAAATTTGCCTCCTGATTAGTAACACATTTAACATTTTTTGAATTATGGCTTACGTAATTAGTGATGATTGTACTGCATGTGGTACCTGCATAAGTGAATGTCCATCTGAGGCTATCTCAGAGGGAGATATTTATAAGATAGATCCGGATGCATGTATTGATTGTGGTGCATGTGCTGATGTTTGTCCTGTAGAGGCAATTAGCGCTGAATAGAATTTAACAGCATAGAAAAAAAAGTCCGCTATAGCGGACTTTTTTTTTCTTCGTATTTTAGTTCAGGTAATTAAAATCTTTTGCATGGAAATAGCTTACCTTATTCTTGGAATTATCATAGGAGCTCTGATTTCCTGGGCATTTTTAAGAAACAAAGATAGTGCGAAATTAGCTGCCCTGGATCAGAAGTCTAAAATATACAATTCTGAAAATGAGAGGCTAAGGTTTGATTTGTTAGCAAGGAACACGGAAGTAATGTCATTGAATACAGAGCTTTCGGCAAAGAGTAAAGAATTAGAAGGGCAGGAAGAAAGGTTAAAGGAGCAAAAAGAAGAATTAAGTGCCTTAAGAGAGAAATTTAATCTTGAGTTTAAAAACCTTGCAAATGAGATTTTAGAAGAAAAAACTAAAAAATTTACTGAGCAGAATAAAGAGAACCTGGGGGAAATTTTAAAGCCCCTGAATGAGAAAATAAAAGAATTTGAAAATAAAGTTCAGGAGACCTATGATAAAGAGGCTCAACAGCGATTTTCGCTTAAGGAGGAGGTGAAAAGGCTGGCAGAACTAAACCAGCAGATAAGCAAAGAGGCAAATTCGCTGACTAAAGCTTTAAAGGGAGAATCAAAGACGCAAGGGAACTGGGGAGAGGTGATTCTGGAAAATATTCTGGAAAGCACAGGGTTGCGAAAAGGTTATGAGTACACTGTTCAGGAGTCGTTTACCCGGGAAACAGGTAAAAGGTTTCAGCCTGATGTAGTCGTGCATTATCCTGGTGAAAGGAGCATTGTTGTTGATTCAAAAGTATCTTTAACAGCTTATGAGAGGTATGTGGCAACAGAGAGCGAAGAAGAAAAGTCTGTACAGCTAAAGGCTCATATTACTTCAATAAAAAATCACATTAACGAGCTATCATCAAAAAAATATGAGGAATTGGCCGGGATAAAATCCCTGGATTTTGTGGTAATGTTTTTGCCAATAGAGCCGGCATATTTACTGGCTGTTCAGGCAGATTTGTCATTGTGGGCGTACGCTTACGAACGCCGGATTCTTTTAATCAGTCCGACAAATTTGGTGGCTATCCTTAAAATGATTGAAAGTCTTTGGAAGCAAGAGTATCAAAGTAGAAATGTACTGGAAATAGCACGCCAGGGGGGAGGTTTGTACGATTCGTTTGTTATGTTAAGCGAAAGGCTTATTAAACTTGGGAAAAAAATGGATGAAGCTTCCGGTTTTTATAAAGAAACCATGAAAAATCTTTCTGAAGGGAAAGGTAACCTTATTGGAAGGGTCGAAAAGTTAAAGGCATTAGGAGTGAAGGCTAAGAAGCAGATGCCGGACAATCTTATGCAAAGGTCAATTGAGGATGGAGATGGAGAGTCCTAAAAATTAAAATACCCGCATAGCGGGTAGAAAATATAGAGTAAATAAATTCGGGATATGTTTGTTGCTCACTTATGGTTTCTAGGGCCTCGAATTTATTTTCCATAAGCTTAAGTCTGTCATCCACGGTTCAATAGCCATCTCTTCTTCTTTTTCAGGTATCAGATAGGCCGGGGGTGAGTTAAAAGGGCGAAGCATCCAATCTTCGATTTCCATTTCTTCTTCCGTTTCTAGTTCCAGTGCAGAGGCAAGTGATGAGCCGGAACCGGCACTATAATGCCTTGCCCCACTTTTGAGGGAGACAGGTTTATATTCTTTTGCTAATGATGAAGATTCGTGTGTTATAAGATCCGTTTCGTAAACAAAAAGAATTTTAGAGGGCTTGGCAAGTGCGTTATTGCTTTCTATACGCAGAACCATAGATTTGTTGGTTTCTTTTATAACTTCTCCTTTTGTCTGAGCATTATTAATACCAACCGCAGCAAACAGCAACAATGATGTTGCAAACAATCCGATAGAAAATTTCTTTAGCGTTCTCATGATTATATAATTTGCCACTCATAAACCATTATTTGTGCCATAAATCTTATTTTGTTGGTATTTAGTGTTTTATGGTTGGTTTTTTGCGTTGAAACCAGGCTGGTGTGAACGAATATGAGACGGGATCTGTGCGAAAATGGACGTTTTTAACTGTTGTTAACAAATGGTATGGGGTGGCAACATTACTGTTCTTTTTCGGGCTTGCTTTTTCTTGGGCTAAAAACGATAACAATCTCGCCTTTAGGTGGGTGGCTTTTATAATATTCTGTTACCTCCGAAAGGGGGCCTCTTATATTTTCTTCATATATTTTTGAAATTTCCCTTGAAACACAAACCAGGTGTTCGGCAGAGAAGTGTTCCGAAAGTTGTTCCAGGGTTTTGACCAGTCTGTAAGGTGATTCATAGAAAATAATGGTGCGTTCTTCGTTTTGTAAATTTTCCAGACGTTTTTTTCTGCCCTTTTTTTGAGGAAGAAACCCTTCAAATATGAATCTTTCTGAAGGCAGCCCTGAATTTACAAGAGCAGGGACAAAAGCGGTGGCCCCAGGTAAGCTCTCAACCTTAACTTTTAAATCTACGCATGCCTTTACTAACAGGTAGCCAGGGTCGGAAATGCCCGGAGTGCCAGCATCGGATATTAGGGCAATGGCAGAGCCGGATAAAATCATTTCTGCGTAACCTTCTACCTTTTTGTGTTCGTTGAATTTATGAAGCGATTCCGTTCTTGTGGAGATTTCAAAATGTTTCAGGAGTTTTCCTGAGGTCCGGGTGTCTTCGGCAAGAATAAGATCCACCTCTTTCAGTATTCGTATAGCCCTTAATGTAATGTCTTCAAGGTTGCCTATAGGGGTCGGTACTACGTATAGTTTATTGTTCATTCTTTCGCACAATTAATTTTCGACGGATAAGTTCCAAAATACGCTGGACAAGAGGATCGTTCATATCCCAGTCAAAATTTGCTGAAAGATAATCATAAGCATCATTAAAATTCGTGGCCGAATTCAGAATCACCATCGTATGTTCGTATTTAACCTTATTGTCATTGAATAAATTATGGATTAATTCGAATTTTTCATTTAACCCAATTGCCGCAGTAATGCTGGTTATTGGTTTGGTTTTTAACCTGGCAGATATGTCTGTGGTACTTTTGTTCTGGGACAATTCCTCGTTAATGATTGTTTTTTCCTGTTGTAAACTTTCTCCCAGGTATCTTTTTTCTACTGCGGAACGAACACGGGAATGTTTTTCTGCCTGAGTTTCTTCTTTTTTTTCTGGTATTTCTTCAATTTCAGAATCGTGTTGTTCTTCTTCCATCTCTTTCTCGTCTTTAGTTGAGTTAAGCGGTGGTTCAAAAAAATTGTCTTCTGAAACGTCTGTTTTTGTTATAGCATTAACCCCGGGCGATGCAGGAACACTTATGGTTTCCGGTTGCTCTGATATTTCTTCCCGGATGGGGGTTGTTTTTGTACCTGACTCTGAACGAAGAGAGAGTACCAGATCGTATACATCTCTTAATTTGTCTAAAGTCAAGTCAATGTCGATGGTACGCCCTTCACCTTCTGCACCAAATTTTGCAACTAATTGCTGGATCTCGTCTAAGTGAATATATACTGCTTCAATGGTGTTTTTGTATTGCATATCTCAATAGTTTGCTGTTTAAATAAAAACCCCGGTGTAATTTTATATTTTTGTGTATTATAGATAACTACAAAATTCGTAAAATATTTGTTTTAAAAGGTCAGGAAGTTATTAAAGAATGACAAATGATTGCTTCCGGATAAGAAATAAAGCGAATTTTATTTACTTCATCTTTAATTTGGAATAATTAAGTTTACGAACTCAGATACAGTAACAATGTTTACAGAAAACACAATAAACCCCGAGCACAGAAGTGGTTGGATAGAAGTAATAGCGGGTTCAATGTTTTCCGGGAAAACAGAGGAATTAATCCGGCGGCTAAAAAGGGCCAGGTTCGCTAACCAAAAAGTTGAGATTTTTAAACCGAAAGTTGATACCCGTTATTCGGAAGAAGAAGTTGTTTCCCATGATGAAAATGCTATTCCTTCAACTCCGGTTGACACGTCTGTGAGTATATTAATGCTGACCTCAGGAGTTGAAGTTGTTGGAATTGATGAGGCCCAGTTTTTTGATAAAGGGCTTTCAGATGTTTGCAATGAATTGGCAAATAGAGGGGTACGGGTGATTGTTGCCGGGTTGGATATGGATTATCTGGGGCGGCCGTTTGGCCCAATGCCTCAACTTTTGTCGGTTGCCGAATATATAACGAAAGTGCATGCTATTTGTGTGAAATGTGGGAACCTGGCTCAATACACACATAGGAAAACCAAGGATGATAAGAGGGTATTGCTTGGAGAAACAGATATTTATGAGCCATTGTGCCGGAAATGCTATACGAATCTAAAGAAATAATTGATGATATCTTACCGGCTTAAGGAAGTTGCAGGACTGGTTGACGGAAGGATAGAAGGGAAGGGGGAAAACTCTTTTGTCAGGCTGCACACCGATAGCCGGAAAAATACAGATTTCTCTGAAACCTTGTTTATAGCTATAACCGGAGAAAGGCATAACGGGCATGTCTACATAAAAGAAATGTATGATAAGGGGGTGCGAAGCTTTCTTATTTCTGAACCTGTAGTTGCTTCCGGTTATCCTGAAGCTGGGTTTCTGAGAGTTGAAGATTCCCTCACAGCTTTGCAGAGAATAGCCGAATATCACAGGGGAAAATACGATTTGCCTGTTGTTGCTATTACAGGAAGTAATGGGAAGACCATTGTGAAAGAGTGGCTGGCTCAATGTCTTGACAGAAAATATCGTGTTGTAAGAAGTCCCAGGAGTTATAATTCACAACTAGGGGTTCCACTTTCGGTCTGGCTAATGAATCAGGATGCTGAAGTGGCTGTTTTTGAGGCGGGGATATCCCGGCCGGGAGAAATGCAGAAACTAGAATGTATTATCCAGCCAACAGATGGACTAATCACAAATATAGGGGAGGCCCATCAACAGAGCTTTCAATCTATACCTCAAAAAGTACAGGAAAAAATAACCTTGTTCAGAAAATGTGGGCGTATTTTTTATTGTAGTGATTATGAGGATATTCATAGGCAGGTGAGTGAAAAATATCCTGAAACGGAATTGTGCGACTGGTCTTTTTCCAGAGACAGTGCAAAAATGAAGGTTCGAAAAATAAGCCAGCAGTTGGGGGGAACGCTTGTAAGGGTGAAGTATGGCAATCATAATTACAGGTTCAAAATACCATTTACTGACAATGCATCGATAGAGAACAGTATCCATGTTGTAAATTATTTGATAAACAACGGATGGAATGCGAAAGAAATAGATGAATCAATGGAGAAACTCCAACCTGTAGCAATGAGACTGGAACAGGTAAAAGGGGCAAATAATTGTGTGCTTATTAATGACTCTTACAATTCAGATATTAACTCGTTAAGCATAGCGCTGGATTATTTGCGTCAGCAACCGTTTAAAAATAAAAGCCTGATTTTATCGGATATCCTGCAAGCTGGCCTGGAAGATGATGTTTTGTACAAAAGGGTGGCTGAACTCGTAAAGCAAACCGGAATTAATACATTTATTGGAATAGGGGAGTCAATTCGCAGGTTTGCCCATTATTTTGATTTTACCAATGGGATATTCTTCAGCAATACACAGGAGTTTCTGAGTTCAGGTAAAGTTTTGATGTTTAATAATGAAGCTATACTTTTAAAAGCTGCCCGCTTATTTAAATTCGAAAATATTGTTGCTGTTCTTTCAGAGAAAAACCATACTACAGTTCTGGAAATAAACCTGGATAACCTGACTGGTAATCTGAATTATTTTCGCTCGTTGCTACAGCAAAATACTGGCATAATGGTAATGGTAAAGGCTTTGGCATATGGGAGCGGGAGTTATGAAATTGCCAATTTATTGCAGTATGAGCAGGTTGATTATCTGGGGGTTGCTTTTACCGATGAGGGTGTTCAGTTAAGACAGTCAGGAATTACATTGCCAATAATGGTCATGTCGCCATATAAAGAAGACTTTGTAAGGGTTGTTGAATATGAATTGGAGCCGGAAATATATAGTTTTTCATCGTTGGACAGTTTTATACAGTCGGCAGAAAGGTTACAGGTTACGGAATATCCGGTTCATATTAAGTTGGATACAGGAATGCACCGGCTGGGTTTTATGGAAAAGGATATCGAAGGGCTTGTTTCCGTTTTGAGCAACACGCGTTCCGTTGCCGTCAAAGGGGTTTTTTCGCATTTGGCAGCAAGTGATATGCCTGAATACGATGGATTTTCAAACGGGCAAATAGAGCTGTTTCTTAACATGTACCAGCAGATATGCGACGGGTTGAAAATAAAGCCAATGCGTCATGTGTTGAACTCTGCCGGAATAGAAAGGTTCCCCGAAGCCCATTTTGAAATGGTCAGGCTTGGAATTGGGGTGCATGGGGTTTCGACACAAAAAGAATTATTGCCTGTAAGTGCTTTGAAAACACATATTACCCAGATAAAAGAAGTTCTTGGGGGAGCCTCGGTTGGTTACAGTAGAATGGGTAAAGTAGATAAAGATAAAACAATAGCCATTATTCCTGTTGGATATGCCGATGGATTGAACCGCAGGTTTGGAAATGGCGTCGGTGAGGTGTTGATACGAAACAGAAAGGCACCTTTTATCGGAAATATCTGTATGGATATGTCGATGCTGGATATAACCGGTATTGATTGTGAAGAGGGGGATGAGGTTGTAATTTTTGGGGCAGGAAACCCGATTACAGCACTGGCGGAAAAAATAGGAACCATTCCTTACGAAATATTAACCAGTGTTTCGGACAGGGTTAAACGGGTGTATGTCAAAGAATAAAGAATGCATTTTATGATGAATACAATTTCAGTAGTAATAATAACACTTAATGAAGAAAAAAATATTGGCCGTTGTCTGGAATCATTGAAGAATGTGGCGGATGAAATAATTGTATTGGATTCATATTCAACCGATCGGACAAAAGAAATTTGTCAGCGTTATAGCGTCTCTTACTGGGAAAGAGAGTGGGAGGGGTATTCAGGGACAAAGAATTATGCAAACAGCCTGGCTAAATCGGAATATATTTTGTCTGTTGATGCCGACGAGGCCCTTTCTCCGGAATTAGAGAAGGCCCTTATTGAATTTAAGAAAACCGAATCGCCCTCTCTTGCTTATTCATTAAACAGGATAACAAATTATTGTGGAAAATGGATAAAGCATTGTGGCTGGTATCCGGATAGAAAAATCAGACTTTGGAAAAAAGGGGCTGCTAAATGGGTTGGCGAAATTCATGAAGCATTAGAATTTGTTGAGGGACCGGAAATTCGGGAACTAAAGGGTGATTTGTACCATTACTCATTTCATGCTATTAAACAGCATGTTGAACAAATAAATAAGTTTACCGAAATAGGGGCCCTGCAAAGTTTTGAAAAAGGTAAAAGAACAACGCTGTTTAAAATATTTATTTATCCGAAATGGAAATTTTTCAGAGACTACATTATTAAGCTGGGGTTTCTTGATGGGTATTATGGATATGTGGTCTGTAAGAATTCTGCGCATGCCAAATTTTTGAAGTATATTAAACTTTATGCATTGCAGAAGCAGAATGGCGGGTTAGGCATGAATGAAAAAAATGGAGGGCACAATAAAGGGTGATGTACTGCCCGTTTAGCTTTAGCCCGGAAGATTGGCTATGCAGAACCCCGCATACTTTATTCGGGTTGTCCGGGACATCCGTTCCGGCATGAATAGCTTTACTTTATAAGTATAGTTGGGGTGTAACGTTATTTTTTCTGTTAAAAAAAGGGACAATTGCATGAATTGCCCCTTTGAATGCCCTTAACTACTTAGGTTGTTATTATTTTATCTGAATTTTTATTGTCTCTGAAAGATTGTTTCCTGCTACCTTGCATAAATACAGTCCCTTTGCTACGTCTGTTCCCATAGAGGTTTTACCGTCCCACTCAATTAGTGTTTTTCCGGCAGCAAATTCTTCATTGACCAGTGTGCGGATCAGGGCTCCTTTTACATCGTAAATGGCAATGTTTAGCATTTCATCTTCTTCGAGCTCGAATGCGATATTAACGACACCCTCTGACGGGTTCGGATAAGCAATCAAGCCAGCTTCAGAAAAGCTAAGTCCGGAAGAAACGCCTTCGATGCCACCGATTTCTTCCAGAACCGGGTTTTGAGGTTCACTATTTTTAGGTGTGCTTACAGCAACAGATTTTGATGCCCGGATTGTGATATTGTCGATATACATATCATCGTAATCAGAACTGGCATCGCACATGAACCTGAAGCTACAGTTGCTGCCAAATCCATAATCAGACTCGTTAAGTGTTAATGTGTATTTGTAGAACCTGTTATTCCTGAAGTCTCTGCCTTGCGCAAGAGCAGCAGCTCTGTGCCATGATGAACCATTATAAAAATCAACAAAGAAATCTTCTCCGTTCTCCATACTTATAGCAGCAAAGTAGAATTCTACTTCCACAACTTTATAGTCCGGGCTGTTCAGGTCATATCCGTTGGTCGTATAGAATGAAGAAGCAACGCCATTGTCATCATCAATGTTGGCCGCACATGAACCGTCAAAAGCATAGTTTCCGCCACAATATCTTCCACAGTCGTATCCGCCATCGGTGTAGTTGCCCCATCCGGACTCAAAATTTTCAAAGTTAATGGTTGTCCATGTTGAACCATTGTTAGGATCGTCGTCATCATCACCCGGATTGTCCGGTCCGTCGGATCCTCCTTTGGGCAGGGCAACTTTTGTACTTCTGCCTATGTTGTTGCACCCATACCTGATCCACATGTATCCGCCTTCTCCCCAGCGGGTCCCCCATGAGTTTTTCATTAACCAGGCCTGACGGTTGTCGTCCCACCCAACTAAAACAACAGCGTGATTTGGTGTGTAGTTGGCGTTGTAGTTATAGGTCCCTCCGGAATAGTAGTTAAATTCCCTGTTGCTGGCATATACGGAGGTGTAAACTGCTCCGTAGTTATAAATAGCATTTTTGATTGCCTCTACATTATTGTTTACGCTATAATATTTTTCAATGGGGTAATATTTAGCACATCCGCCTTTGCACCTTTGATCCCGTGCAGCATAAGGATAACAGCTTTCAAGTACGGCCCCGCCGTTGTTTTTTATAAAATCGAAAGCACACCATCCGCCACGACATCCGTAAGCACGGGTGTCGCAGTCAACTAGCCATTGCTCGGCCAGGTCTACTGTTTTGCCGAGTTTTATCATGATGCTGGATTCATATGAACCAAATGTTCCGAAGGTCCAGCAGGAACCACAACTTCCCTGGTTTCTTACCGGAGTAACTTTCCCTTTGTCTTTCCAACTGAAATAAGCAGGAAGCTCAGCTTTAAGGAAAGGTGCTGTCGGGGCTTGATCCCCCCTTGGGCTCGGAAGCATCCAAAGCTCCGTTTATGTATCCGACAGGTACATCCGTAATTGCTTTTTCGTTTACGGAGAATGTTAGGTTTTGTGCACTAATTTTTTTGTTAATTTCTTTCACAATAGTGCTATGGTCTCTTTGTTTCTTTGTTTTATCCTGAGCACTAAGGGACAAAACAAAACAAGAAGCAACGAATAGTGTTGCAAATTTGTTTAAATAGTTAGATAGTTTCATTTTAATAGTTAATAGTTTGTTAGTAGTTAAGGGCAGTAATCCTGACAGGTTTTACCTGTCAGAATATATAATTATTCTGAATTAAATACGAAGCTGGTATTTTAAGCTTTAATTTTTCTTGTCAGGAAAGCTTTCGAATGGTTCATTTCCAATGCCGGACGGCAGGTGTGTTGGGTGTTTGGTATGTGGTTCATTGGTAGTTAGTTAGTTGGTTTGTGGCGTAAAGAAATGTAAAGAAAATAAATAATCAAAATGTTATGTGAAATTTGTTAACTTCTTAAATCTGTAATTGTTAGAAATTATTCTCGCTAATCCAATGGGATTAATGGGAAAGGTCATCCGGAAGGATATTTTGGAACTTCTACGTGTTAAAGAACAAATTTTTAGTGCGTTGTGTATAGTGAACTCATGCTGAATTACATTCACCTTTTTTATTCTCTTTTTCTCAAATCATCATTTTCTTTTTTGAATTAACCATGTTTCCATACTGATTCCAAATAGGCACTTGGAGTTAATCCAACATGCTGTTTGAAAATAAAAAACGGATCAAATTTTTTACAGAACAGTTCGTTGCTTTCTAGGGTAAAATAAAATGTAATACCCAATATGATATATTTCAATGAACGCAGACATATGTCAGCAAGTCCCCCTAGCTTGATTTGTGGTAGCCTAAACTTATTACCCAGTTTGCCTAAGTTTTCCGATACTGTCCCAACAGGGCAAGCGTAACCACAAAATAATTTTGAAGATACAATAGTCCCTAAAACCAGTGCCCCTCCCATAACTACCTGCATCCCTTTCATTGAACAAGCTAGTGCGCCACCAACAAAAAAGTTCGTTATGGCTTGTAAACCACCAAAAGGACAGCATGCTCAAAATCAAAAAAGGAATCTTTGATAATAAGTACTTTCA
Source organism: Bacteroidales bacterium (assembly GCA_965230395.1). Taxonomy (GTDB): domain Bacteria; phylum Bacteroidota; class Bacteroidia; order Bacteroidales; family UBA10428; genus UBA10428. The sequence continues at coordinate 5,524,288 of CBDDKV010000002.1, read as the reverse complement.
ACCAAAAAAGTATAAGAATACCGAGCAGTGTCCACTGGCTAATTTGCCTAAGAGTAATTTTTTTCTGTCTTGTTTTAAAATACGGGCACAAAGGTTTTAAAAAGGAAATAATCTAAAGAAAGTCCGGGCTTTAAATTGGTCAACTTTAGGTTTTAAAGTGTAATTTGAAACCTTTAAGGTGTTGGTGTGTAGGTTTTTGCGTAAATGGTGTCTCGGGCAAGTACTAGGCGTTATTTGCTGTTAAATTTTATTAAAGAGCACTTTTGAAAAAAAACGTATGTTCTAAAAGGCGGGGGTAATTATATACTTTTTTAATCTCTATTCACAAGCAAGAGCACGGAAATGGAAGCAACTTATTATCTCAAATAAACCAGCCCTACAAGGTGGGCACCCTTCGCAGGACTGGTTTATTTGAGACACAGCCAAATCTGTATAAGAAAAAGGATTCTTTATTTTGGAAACCCCTGCCATGAAAAAACAAGAACAACTACCAGTAAGTCGATATACTTTTCCATTCAGGCGGCATATTGTTCAGTAAAATCATCGCTGTTTTGGGGCGTTTTCGTATTTGTGAGGGAGTTTTTTCCATCTTCCATAGTAGCTCTTTTTCTTATGGTTTATTGCCGGCGCAGGAAGTGAGCAATATTGTCGCAAAAATACAGCATAAAATTAGGAGCCTCATTGTTAGAAAAGTTTAATTTTTCTATGAGTGAGTAAACATTTACAGTTTCACTGTTTTGTTGGGTAAGGTATTCTGTTGACAGAATTACTTAATTTGTCATGATAGAGCCCAGCCAGCTATCATTTTCTTTTTTTACTACCAGCAATCCATCCGCATTTTCATCCAATTGTTCAACAAGGTCTCCCTGAGCATTCCAGAAAGCGCTTCGTCCTCCTGATTGAACTCCATTGGAAGTACCGCTGAAGTTTGACATTAAAATGCTCAATGAATGTTTTTTTGCATAATTGCTCAGTTTTGAGTGGGCGTCTGATATGCCGGATTTCGAAAAGAAGATACTGGGGATGTATATTGAACTTAACACTTTCTTAGCCTTTTTGGGGTGAATTGAGTGGTCAATATCAGCACAGATAGCGAAAGAAATTTTTTCATTCTGCAGGTTAATTAAGGGGTTGTATTCTGCCGAAGGGGAAAAAAACTGTTCTTCTCCGTTGTGCAGATGCTGTTTTGTGTAAAGAGATGTGGCACTGTTTGGTTTAATTATCAGTGAACCAATGTGTAGTTTTTCGTTAATTTTTACGGGGGCGCCGGCTATGATTATAATACGGTGTTTGTCGGCCAGGCTTCTTAATTTATCCAAACGGGGATCGATGAGGGAGAAACTTAAGTCTGCGGCTTTTTCTCTTTCATATCCTGTTAACGACATTTCGGGGAATACAATGAGTTCTGCCCCTTCTTTGGCTGCTCTTTCAACCAGCTGATAGTGCTGATCGAGATTTTGCCTGATATCCCTGGGATTAGGCTGGGTTTGTGCTGATGCTAATATCATTTTTAAGTGTTTTAAATTATCTGTTCCTGTCGTTTATTCCGAAAATGAATTTTCCAATTCCGACAGTGTAATAAAAGCTGCTAATGTAAACGGGTTTTTACCGGCCCTGTCAATTGCTTTTAGTGAAAGCATGTAGTGTTTCGATTTTAAGGTGAATATGTAGGGTTGATCCGTTTTTACCCATTGCTTGGTCGCAACAGGCAACTTACAGGGCTCCGGGGCCGTAGTATTGCAAATTTCAACCTGAATGCCTTTTTCGCTGTCAAGGTATTGTATCCGGATTCTTATGCTGTCTTGAAAACTGAGGAAATACCCTTCTTTCGCCCACTTTACCTCTGATGTGTTAAGTATTTTCCTGTTTTTATACTTTTCATCTTCGAGTGTAACCGTTTTTATTTGTGATATTTTGGTCTCGGAAATGGTGTTTGTTGACTGGATAGCTTGCGCTAAAGGTTCATCCGAATCGGCCAGTGTCTCAATTTCTTTGGTTGCATTCTCAAGTAACCTGGTTTCATTGGTATCAAGTGAGCCTTCCTGCTTTTTCTTCTCTTCAAGTTCAAATATAACCTTGTCGGCTCTTGATAATTTGTTCTTAATGTTACTGTCTATGTTATTGGCCTGCGTAATGATTTCTTTTTCTTTTTGGATAACTTCCTGGGTTTGGTTTATTTTGTTGCATATTGTCTCAAATTCTTTCTTTTTTTTGTTAACATAATTGTCGTCCTGTGGGTTATACAGAGAAGCAATTTCGCAGGCATATTTGTTTCTTAAAACGGGATCAGAAGTTTCGAGATATTTTATTTTTAATTTGGAAAGTTCGCTTCGTGAAGCCTTTTTTTCTTCACTTTTTTCATCAAATATCTTAAAAAGGTATGTCGATGTTAATGTAATTACCGAACTGATAATTGCAATGGCAATAATTCGTATAGTCTCTGTTCTGTACTTCCTTTTTTCGAACTCTATATTCTTATTGTAGTTGTGAACTTCAAGGGCAAGTTTTATCCGTTCCAGTTCTTCTTTGTCTTTCTCAAGAAGCTCATTCAGGTTTGGTGTAACTTTTCCTTTCATTGAATATATAGGTTAGGGGGTATGTAAGTAATGTAAAAATATTAATATCCGTTAAGAGAAAAAAGAATTGTCTGTTAATCTAATCAGAAGTTTTTGTTTTCGGGAAGAGTGAGGGGGCAATGCTCCCGGGGCTATTTTTTTTCAGCCTTTTGTGAAATGTTTGTGGCAGTATTTGGTGAAAAAGTGAGAATAATTGTCGCCTATTATGGTAATATTTGTAATGAACAGATAAGATCCTAACTAACAGTATTTTTTATACAACCTAAAACTATATAATATGAAGAAAATCATTACCATGCTTTTATTGCTTTTTTGTTTTTACATTTCCTATGCGCAAAGAATATCTTTTAATGCGGAAGGTTACAACAATGTTTACGAAGCCGGAGGTGTAAGTATAGGCCTTTACTTTGGACATTATAACAGTATGTCCGATACAAACCAGGATAAGTTTATGCAGCTTATGTATAAGGATTGTAATACAAAATATATTCAGGACTACTTTCATGACTGGCCATCGGATAAAGAGGAAAGCCTGAAGAAGGTTGCAGCTTATTATCATAAAGCAAAGGCATACAATCCGGATGTTGAGTTTTCGGCGGTTTTTAACGGTTATGCAAAAGGAACTTGTCAGTCGATGTGCGTGAAGAAGGTTATCGGAGGAAAAGAAAAATGGATATTGGATATTGATAACGATACCGTGTATGAAGAAATGGCCCGATGGTATTATGAGATGACAATGGCATTGCATAAACTGGGGGTTAAAATGACCGTTGTTAACGTAGTAAACGAACCTGACTTCAATAAGAAATATCTCTATGGCTATGGTTTGAGCAATAAGGAAGGTGTGGGGCGGATTCTGGAAAAATCGGTGCCCATTTACAGAAAAATGATGGCAGATACCCTATTAAACCCAGACAAGATTCCATGCCCGCAAATTATGGCACCAAGTACCCTTGATCCCAAGAAGTGTTCAGGGTTCATTGATCACTGGAAAGAAAATAATAAAACAGGATGGGACAACGTAGATATTGTTTCAACACATCAATATGCAAATGGGACCAATTGGGATGCTTTTCAGCAAATAAAAAAGAGGCTGGATGGGCGTCGTTTCATTCAGTCAGAGCAACATACAAACAGGGGTGGTGGGCTTGGCGATATCGAAGATGACTTATCCAAGCAGCATAAGGCGGTGCTTTCAACGGCAGTACTTTTTTTCACAGCAGTGAATTCCGGTGTAGAGACCTGGTGGTATTTTCAGGATAACTACCCACAGGAGTTTCATAATGGTGGGTTAATTAGAATAGCATGGGGCGGGGAACCTCTTCCTTATCCTCAATATTATGCTTTTAGGCAGCTTAATTCTATGCAGCCGGCATATTCCCACAGGTTGAGCTATAAAACGGCGGATATTTCAAAAACAAGACTTACAGCTTTCAGGCACAAAGAGGATAATAAAATTTATGCCCATATTACAAATTTGAATAAAGGCCCATATGAAATAATGCTGGATGCTTTACAGGGAGAAAAAAAGTATGGGCTTAAAGGGGTGAAAGTATGGTATACAGATGAAGAGCACCAGATTGAGCAAATAAAAGAACAACTTTTTACAAAACCAGTGAAAGAAACGAAAGTGATATTACCGGCTTACTCCCTTGCTACGGTTGAACTGATTGTAGATTCATCGGGCTACACCGTGGAGCCTCAGGAGCAGGAAATAACTTTTGTGCAGATTGAAGATAAAAAAGTTGGAGACGACAAATTTAAATTACAGGCAACTTCTACCTCTGAATTGGCGGTTGAGTTTGAGGTGATCTCAGGGCCTGCAGAACTGGAGGGGGATTCAGTTTTAGTGACAGGTGCAGGTAAGGTTATAATAAGGGCTAAACAAGAGGGGAACACTAAATTTTTGTCAGCTTCTTATGTGGAGCAAAAATTTACCGTTCTCAAAGGTTCAACACCGAGCAATACCTACGGAACAATAGCTGAAGGGGTGTCCATATATCCTAATCCGGTAAGTGGAAATTCTTTAAAAATAAGCGGAATAGAAGTAGTACGTTCGGTTGAGGTTTACAATGTGATTGGGCAGAAACAAAATGTGTCGTTTTCAGAGAACAAAGTAAATGTTAGTAAACTTACTGGCGGAGTTTACTTTATTAGAGTGAACGATAGTGTTTTTGAGCGGTTTTTGAAAAAATAAGTAATATATGAAGCCTTCTAAACATCTGTTTTAGTAGGCTTCTTGTTTTAATACCTGGAAAGGCAAATCTTATAACCATTAATTAAAGCTCCTTTTTATCATAATAATACCCAAAAGGCATAATATATAAAGGTTCCTCCTCTTCGGGTAGCTGCATGGTTTTTTTTACTTCAGCATCGTTAAAAGCCCCAACCGCACACGTCCCTAATCCAAGAGCAGTTGCCTGCAGGTAAATATTTTGGGCAGAATGCCCCAGATCCATGCAGACATATCTTTCCCGCCCTCTTTTACCATATTTTTGTACTGTTTTGCTGAAAGTGGCACTGTAAAAGATGCAGGCCGGGGCATCTTTAATAAACTTTTGGTTTAAAGCAGCCCGGCTCAGGTTTTCCCTGATATCTTTATTGATAGTCAGGACTATTTTGTTTTCCCGGGGAATGTATTTGTAAACTCCTGGTTTAATATCCTTGACATTTCCAATAACAGCATAGATGTTAAGGGGGTAAACAGCCCCGGAAGAGGGGGCTGTGCGTAATCCACCTCTCATAAAATCGTAATCAGTTCTCGGTTGGGTAATTCCATAAGCAGCCCATAAAATCTGTGAAAGTTGAGTTGCAGAAACAGCCCTGTTCTGGTAGTGTCTCCGGGAACGCCTTTTAGCAAGGGTTTCTTCCAAAGAAACATCACTTTTTGTGTCGGGTTCCGGAAGGGTGTATGAAACATGCTGAGCGTCCTTGGTTGTCAGTATAGGTTTGTTTGCTATTTTTATTTCATTACGGTTACAGCTGAAAGCTAAACACACAAACAAAAGAAAAGTATAAAAGATCCTAATATTCACAGGTATGCTTTTTTTATCGGTTAAAACAAAGTTAGAGATTTCAGAGATTTATTACATAAGTCGGTTAAAGGAATTTGTCATGAACGAACTATTCAGCTTGTGGCGGATGGTGAATAAATAAGGTTAAATCTATGGAAGTTCTTTAATAAACAGGCTTTTTCGGAATAAGAAATAAAAAGCCAGGCTTATTAAAAGCATAACTCCCGATGTTAGAATGAAGTTTGCGGATAGTGTAGAAGTTTGCCCGGCCATGACATGTAAAAAGATGCCAGTAAAGTTTCCGAAAAGAACAGAAATAATGGAAATATGAACAATCATTTTGCTTTTTCTAAGCTTGTTTGTAAGCAGGAGAATGAAAGGTAGTGCCGAACTTAAAATGATTTCAGCATAAAAGAGTATGTTATTGGGGAAAGCTGTTCGTAGTGCGAAATACTCCATTTCCTCTGTTACATTTCCATACCATGTTAACATGTACGGCATATACCAGAAATACCCAAACAAGATTGACAGCATGAACAGGTATTTGGCAGAATCGCTCAGGTGCTCCTGGGGGAATTGGTTTGCGTGTCCGTGCTTTGAGGATAAAAGTAGGAATAATAAAGTGATGGCCGTTCCGGAATGGAAGGCACTTACCAGGTTTTTTAAGGCAAAAATTGAAGAGTGCGTGCCATTTTGAAGCATAGTAATACTGTCTAGGGTGAAAAGTGTGAATGAAAATGCAACCACAATCAATGTTGCCCTGGCGGTAAAATGAATTTTTTTCTCGTCGTTACTTTCAAAGCTTCGTTTAAGTTTGTTGAAGAGTATCAGCCATGTAGAGAAAAAGATAACTATGCGCAGTATCAAAAACCATTTGTTAAAATAGAACGACAATCCGGGACTGTTCGTTGGAAATGATGGCAAAAGCTGGTTAGCCCCAAAAGCAATCCCGATAAAATAAACCAGGAACAGAATTAGAACAAGCGGGAACCCTTTTAAAAGTTTTACGGTTATGTGTAAATAGGGTGAAGACCATTTTGACTTTGTTATGATTTGCAGGCAGTAAAAAATTATAATTCCGGTAAACAATGAGAGAAAAAAGTAATTAACAACAAGAAATGTCAACCAGAATTGTGTTCCACTTGTGGTAACACCTGTTGTTATGTGTGGTAACATGCTTATTACTATACCGGGCATATGTTCAGTCATTTTTCTGTAATACTGTTTTAATATAGTTGGCAATTTGCCAGCGCTCCTGTGGTTCAATGTTGGAGGCTTGTCCAACCATTAAACCTTTTCCAACTGTAATGACATGAAATATGTCGGAAGCTTTTGCTAGGTGCATTTTTTCTGAAAGTAAGCTGGCCGGAGGGTAAGTGTATTTTTCTTCCAGGAACAGTTTTCCTTTTCCGTCACCAGTTGTGCTGTGGCAGTTGCTGCAATAGATGGTGTAAAGATCTTTTCCGTCAGAGAGCGTTTTTATATCAGGATAAGTGAGGTGTTTAGAGGCAAGTGCTCTGTCAGAATCGTTTTTTTTAAGTGGATATGGAATGTATTCCACTGGAACGGTCCCGTTCGGGGGACTTATTGGAAAACTGTCTTTTAAAACAGGGGTGTACTCTTGGGGTGACGGAGAGTAAACCATGTCAGGGATATAGGTTTTTCCGGGGGATTGCTCGTTTTTATCCCCTCCGCAATTTGTGCCAGCCAGTGCTGCAACTAAAAAGAAGCTGGCAATTATTTTATATTTCTTTAATGCTGAATCCACTTATTTCACTGGAGTTTAGCTGTTTTTCTATAATTAGCTGGCTTTTCTGCGTAGCTTCGTAAATTAGTACACCTTGTGAAGTGTTCGTGTTCCGCTTATTTTTTCTGCTTTGAATCAAAAGTCCGGCGAAAAGGCTTAATACAGAACCGAGAATAGCGCATTCAAATATTACAGGTATGAAAGAAAGAATGCTGAAGTAAGGTTTTCCCCCGTAATTTAGCGGGTAACTGTTTACTGAAAGGGAATACTGAAACCAGAAACCGGCAATTGTCCCTAGTGTGCCCCCGGCTAATGCCAGCATCCCAACCGGATATTTTAATTCGTGCTTGTTGTCCTTCATGTCAACAGAATAGATTTGCAGAATCGATACGGACTCTTTAAGTTCACCGATCCCTTCAAAAATCTCTGATAACTCTTCATGGCTTTCTTTCGGGTATTCTAAACGAAACATTTTCATCGTAGTTGCTTTTTATATCTTTTGTGGTGTAATTTTTCTTTATTTCAGAGAATGCTGCAGCAGGCAGAAAACGGATAAGAAGCAGGAAACCGGTAAAAAAGAACCCAACCGAGCCGACAAATAACCCTATTTCGGTTAATGTTGGGAAGTATGTTGTCCATGTTGAGGATAAGTAACTTTTTGTAAGGCTTGTAACAACAATGTTATATCGCTCTATCCACATTCCCAGGTTAATAAGAATGGAAAAAGTAAATGTTAAAATAAGGTTGGCTCTGATTGCCCTCAAACAAAATAAAACAGGTATCCCTACATTAAACATGACCATGAGCCAGAAAAGAACTGAACTTTCGCCTGTTAACCTTTGCTTAAGCAGGGCTAACTCATAAGGGTTTCCGGAAAACCACATTGACATCAGTTCCAGCATATAAACAAGCCCCATAAATATGCCCAGGTAGAACACAATATTCGTCATATTTGCGATGTGTTCAGTAGTAATTATTTTTTCAAGCTTCATTGTTTTTCGGGCAACAATAACAATGCACAATACCATGGCAAATCCGGATAACAAGGCCCCTGCAACAAAGTACGGAGGGAAAATGGTGGTGTGCCATCCCGGAATAATGGACGTTGCAAAATCCATACTGACAATGGAATGAACAGAGATGACTAAAGCTGTTGAAAGCCCGGCCATATAGAACATCGTTTTATTAAACCAGGTTCTTTGAGAAACAGAGCCATTCCAAAACCAGCTCAATCTTTTAAAGAGTTTTTTCTTAAATCGGTTACGGACCCTTTTTGCATAGTATGAGAGGTCGGGGACCATACTTACATACCAGAATATTAGTGAAACAATAAAATATGTGGTAATGGCAAAAACATCCCATAATAAAGGAGAATTAAAATTTACCCATAAGTTTCGTGTATTAGGGTAAGGGAAAGTGTAAAAGGCGTAAAATACCCTGCCCATATGCACCAGTGGAAAAAAACCGGCGCAACAAATGGCAAGTATTGTCATGGTTTCTGCAATACGGCTTATTGCATTTCGCCATTCTTTCCTGAAAAGAAGTAAAATAGCAGAAATAAATGTTCCCGCATGACCAATGCCAATCCACCAGATAAAGTTAACAATGGAAATTCCCCAGCCAACATTTCGGTTTGTGCCCCAGGTGCCAATTCCTTCAACAATAGTATGGAACAGGGCAATAATTCCAATGCCAAACGCAAGTAAGCTCAGCGTTAAGGCAAAATACCAATATGCCTGAGGCTTTCTGTTCAGGGCCTGTTCAATTGAATGGTCAATAGCTTTGATGTATCTTTTGTAGCGAGGCATTGGTTTAAATCAGATCTGTTCGTTTTTTCTTTGCCAGGTACCTGACTGAAGGTTTGGTGTTAAGCTCTCCCAAAAGGGAGTATTGTCTTGTATCGTTTATCGATTGGCTTATTGCACTGGCAGGATCATTTAAGTCGCCAAAGGTAATAGCCTTTGAAGGGCATGCCCGGCCGCAGGCTGTTTTTACTTTCCCATCTGAAATGTGTTCTCCTTTCATTTTTGATTTTATTTTTTCTTCAGCAATTCTTTGGTAGCAAAAAGAACATTTTTCAATTACCCCTTTTGTTCTGACAACAACATCAGGATTAAGGAGCAGCCGGTACAACTCGTGGGTTTGCTGTGCATTATCGTGGGTGTTCCCGCGTATGGAATCAGCTCCGTTATAATCGAACCAGTTAAAGGCCCTGACTTTATACGGGCAGTTATTGCTACAATAACGGGTTCCGATACAGCGGTTATATATCATCTGGTTTACTCCTTCACTACTGTGCGTTGTCGCAGAAACCGGGCAGACATTTTCACAAGGGGCATTGTTGCAATGTTGGCACATTACCGGCTGTCGCAGTACTTCGGTTTTTTCTCCGCTTCCCTCAAAATACCTGTCGATTCGTATCCAGTGCATGTTTCGTCCCCGGGTAACTTCTTGTTTTCCGACTACCGGAATGTTATTTTCAGATTGACAGGCTGTTATACAGGTATTGCACCCGGTGCATTTGTCAAGGTCAATTACCATTCCCCATTTATGGGTTTTGTATTCATAATCAGGGTAGAACGATTGAGAATGGCTTGTTTCTGCTATTTCATGCGGCAAAACTCTTTTGATGTATTCGCCGTTCATATGATGATATTGCTGGGTGGTTGCAATGTTTACTTTTTTCCCTGTTTGTGAAAGGCTTTCTATTTTTATTTCCAGACGGTTTGTTGCCTGGGGGGAAGCAAGGATTAAAGGGTTTGTGCCAGAACCTTTTGCAATTTTACCAGCATGGTTTTGTCCGTACCCATAATATATACTAACAGCAAAATCAGGCTGGCCGGGAAGAATAAAGACAGGAATTTCAAGAGAATTGTTTATAAGAACAATGTCTCCATGTTCAAGTCTGTGCTTATTGGCAAATAATTCGGAGACCAATGCATAATTTTCCCAGCAGGTTTTTGTGAGAGGATCCGGTAGTTCCTGAAGCCAGGGGTTATTGGCATGTTCAGGCAGCAGAATTTGCATTGACGGGATAATATACAGCGTCTCACCGATCCGCCTGTCGGCCGTTTTATTTTCGATACTGAAATTTTCAGGAAGACGGGGTAAGGCAATTGGTTCCATTGAATGGAGAAGCTTAATAACGCCTTTTTGTAGAATTTTGCTCCAGCCGTTTAAATCAGTAGGGGCAATGCCAAGCATTTCTCTCCAGTATTCTTCAATGAATTCTTTGTAGCTTTTTGTCTGATTAGACCATTTTAAGAGGCTGTCTTCAAACTGTCTGGTATTAAACAGGGGCTTGATCAAAGGTTGTCCGAAACTAACAGTGTTGCTATAGCACTCTGCGTCTTTCCATGATTCAAAATAATGATGGTCCGGACAGGAAATCCGTGCAATACTGTTTGTTTCATTTGGTTGACTGGAAAGGTCTACTGTAAATTCGATGGTGGCAAATGCTTCTTTCAAGTCCTTATCGTAACAATTATCGTAAATGAAATCTGAGCAATAACTTATAATCCCTCCATAGTATCCGGCTTTTACCTGGTCGACAAACGAACGCTTGCCCGTTTCAGAGCCCTTGAACAGCCTGAAGTCATTAGGAATAATTGTTTTCTCCCAGTTTCCAAGCATGAAATTTATCTGGGCCGTTATCAGCTGTTCCTGATAGTTTTCCGATCCACAGAGAACAAGGGCCTTGTTTTGCTTAGCATAAATTAGTTCGATTAGCTTTTCGTCTTCTTTTTTAACCCTTTTGTCTGTGCCTTTTATAAGTGATTTTCCTGTCTTTTCAGCAATGTAATTATAGAGGTTAACCAGGAAGGCAGATTGCTCTGATGGTGTTTTATGCCAACGCTTGTGTGCATTGCTTCCGGTAAAAGAAAAAATGTGTTCAAACTGATAATGAATAGTACCGTTGTCTCTGGCACGGGAGTACTGTTCATTGAATTTAAGCGGATGAAGCCATGTTCCCAGGAAGTCAGCACCCAGGCTTATAATTAGCTCGCTTTTATTAATTTGATAGTCCGGGATTATCGGGTGTCCGTAAAGTGTTTCGTATGCATTTCGGATAGCATCGTATGAGAAAATATCATACTCAATATGTTCAGTGTTCGGAAATTTTTTTACGAAACTGTTAATTACAAGTTTTGCCGTGCGGCTTATAATTGTCGGTGTTACCAGCGCCACTGGTTTATTGCTTGTGTTAAGTTTTTGGAGTTCCCGGGAAACAAAATTATCAAGATCTTTAAATGGCGTATCCTGCTTGTTTATAGCCGGGGTTTTTATTCTGTCCGGATTGTAAAGCCCCGGCAACAATGCTTGTAATCTCGCAGTGGTTCCTCCTTTGGCAAAAGGGCAATGGGGGTTTCCCTCAATTTTTATTGGGCGGCCTTCACGGGTTTTTACAAGTAGGTTTCCAAAATCTACACCGTCATAGTAATGAGTGGCATAATAAAGACTTTCTCCGGGGGAAAGTTCTTCTGGTTGAATGAGGTAAGGAATTATTTTTTCAACAGGTTGCCGACAGGCATTAAGCAATGACATAGAGCCTGCAGCCATTGCGCTTAACTTTAAAAAGTCCCGTCGCGAGGTTTTTTTCGGAGTTGTTTTTTTTATGTCTTTTTTTCTGTGCATTTCTATTTATGACATGTTATACAGTCCCATCCGCCGGATTTATGGAAAGGGACACTGTCTTTACTTCCTACAGGAAATTCAATGTTTGAACTTTTATGACAATCCAGGCAAAAGTTCATTGTAAACCCTTTTGGCTGGAACACAATATCCATCTGTTTTACATCTCCATGACAGGTTTCGCAGCTTATTCCTCCCTGTGTAACATGTATTCCGTGATGAAACCTTACATGGTCGGGCAGGTTGTTTACTTTCACCCATTCAATAGTTTTTTTTTGCTCCCAGGCTGCAATTAGTTTTCTCAGTTCAAAACCTCCGGACATACTGCCTTCCCGTGTTACCAGGTGGCAGGTGTGACAGGTTTGCACAGACGGAATTCCTCCTGTTTTGGAATTGTATGCTTCTGAATGGCAATACCTGCAATCGATATTATTGACTTCTGAGTGTTGTTTATGTGAAAATTTTATGGGTTGAGTTGGCTTGTACCCTTCCTGTAGTTTAATTTTTTGTGTGCTTTTTATTAAAACGTTCATAAACACAATGCTACAGGAAATAAGTAAGAGCAGGTGGATGAAGGAATGTTTTATTTTTCTGGTTTTCAGGTAGTCGAATAAAACTAAAAGGAATATGATTACAGAAGACAGAAGAACAAGTTGTTTTGAGGAAATATCTACCGGGTTTTTCTGTTTTTTGTTTTTGTAATTAAGAATAAATGCCCGGATTGCTTTTAATTCTTCGTCAGAGAAATCGTAATTGCTATGGACATCCATTAATTTGTTGGTCTGGTAAGGATAAAGAATCAACTCCTGAAGTTCTTCGGAACTGGCAGTGCGCATAAAAGGCTCAATTTCCTGTAATGTTGGGTTCCAGTTAAACGTATCGGGTTGTGTGAGGGCATGACATGAAATGCAGGCTTTTGCTTTTAGGGCAGTATCCGGGGATGTGTAGAGTTTTTTGCCGGTTTTTATTCGTTCATCAGAAGAACGTGTGCCCGATGTCTTCTCATTGGCAATTAGAGAACAGGATAGGAGGGATACACTAAAAAAAAGCAGCAGGTTTAGATTAAGGAAGAAAGCATCTGTGTTGTCACATTTACTTCCTTTGCCAGGGCGGATCTTTATTTTTTTTGAGAATGGAATGTTATTCATAATGCCCTAATTGTCAGGGTAACCTTCCTCGAGCCACTGCAGGATTTTGTCGATGTCCTTTTGGGGTATCCGGTCTTTACCATCTGGCATAGCCCCAGAATTAACTTGTGTGTATATGGTGCTTAGCTTAAGGTTTGCTTCATAAATGTAAGCGGGAACCACTTTATTGTAGGAAATTCCTTCAGTTAGATCGGGCGTTTCAGAACCAGTGTAGTGACATTCCATACAGTATTTGTTCCAGATGGGCTGAATGTCTTTTGAGTAACTTACCTTATTGTCGACTTTAACCGGGTCACTTTCATCACACGGACAGTCAGGTTCGTTGAATTCAGATGTGTCGCACTCACAAGCTGGATCAATCACATCGCAAGGGCATTCTTTATCGTTAAAAGCACTAATATCACATTCACATTCAGGATCTAAAGTGTCGCAAGCACAGCCCTTGTCTGTAAATTCTGTTATGTTGCATCCGCATTTATAGTCCGGGTGGTAATAATCGCAATCACAGTCACGAAAAGGAGTAGTGTCACACGGACATTTAGGATCAAGGCTGTCGCATTCACATGCAGGTTCATCATAAGGAAAAAGGTTGTTTTCGCATAGTATGTCGGAACTGTCACAGAAACAGTCTATATAAGGAGTAGTGTCACAAGTACAGGTTGCAGGTTGTTCTTCATCACACCAACAGTCCTGAAGCAGAGTAGTGTCACAAGGACAGAATTCATTTTTTAGCAGTTTGTCTTGTGTACATGAAGCAGAAAATACTAAATAAAAGCAAATAAAAGCCGGGAGTATCCTTAATGTAGTTTTGAACATGCTCACTATTTTTTTATATAAAATGTTCTGAAAATATTAAACCCTAAAAAAAAGTATCCATCATCAAAAGTACTTTCAGAAGTTGTTGTGTAGATATTTTGACCTGTTAACATTCGTGTGGTACTTGCTGTGATTTGAAATGTATGTGATGCGGTTCCTATTTCAAATCCAAGGGAAGAGATTTGGTTTTGTGATTCAGGTTTATCCATAATGAAGGAGTATTCAAATATAATCCCGGAACTAAAACCGGTTTTTATTTTTCCGGCAACAGGGAAAATAAAATAGTCATTTTTATACTCTTCGTCACTGAGGTTATTATGTACGTACACCGGGGAGACCAGAAGTGAAAGCCAATCGTTCATTTTTCTTGAAACAGACAGTTGAGTATAGTAGGCTATTCGGTGCGATTCTTTATATTTAAACTCCGAACCGTCTTCAAAGCTCCAGTTGTTCTCAATTTCCGGGAAGTCATCACTCATGTAACTTATATTTCCATAAACGGAAACAGCAACAGGCTGGCTGTTATCCTTCGTTTGCTGCACCAGGTTGTAGTTAAGCGAAGCATCATAGTTTTTTCCGTATTTGGTGCGCCCAACACCAATATATATTTTGGAGGTAACGGGTATGTTGAACCCAAACCGGATGTTTGAGGATAAATCGATCCCCATAAAATTTTTTAGAAAGTCATCCCGAAAGTGTGTTTTTCCAAACCTGTGCTGGATGTTAAATGTAAAACTTTTTGGAGATGCACCCTGAGTAGTCTGAAGATTTATAAGTTTAGTAGCATTAAAGGTTTTAGTAACATACTTTTTGCCTGCATCTGATTCCTGAGAATGAATGTAGGAAAAAGACGATAAAAGGATAATGAACAGTGATAATTGTTTGAATGTCGTGAACATTAAATTTTGTTTTGAATTTTTCTAATATAGTTTACAACTTTCCAGATTTCTTCTTCTGAAAGAGCATCTTTAAAAGGTTGCATGTCATTCCCGCCGTTAGAGATCCACCAGAATAACTCCCCGTCTGTTCGTTCTGTAACCTGTGGCGAATTAAAATTTGCAGGTTTAGTTTCAATTTCGGTAGCACCCGGACCATTACCAATCCCATTTGTTCCGTGACAAAGCCAGCAGTGTTTTTTATAAATTTTTGCTCCGTACCCGATAACAGATTTATCTCCTTTATAAATATTTACATGGTTTTTTGCGTCTTCCGGAATTTTTGTGGGATTATTCTGGGCAAATAATTCCGGAGCAATAAAGATTGTAAGTAAATAGAATAATACTTTTTTTATCATTTTAGTCTTATATAATTCTAAGAAAGCCGGGCTACTTAGCCCGGCTTAATTTTAAATATATCGTTTAATTAATTATTCAATAATTAATTTTTTAACAACACCTTCTGAATTCTGAATGAAGTAAATTCCATGTTCTAAGTCAGAAATATTAATACCTGTAGAGTTTTCTTTTGTTTTAACCAGTTTTCCGCTTGCGTTGTAAATAGCAACAGAGTATACATTGTTGAAGTTTAAGTAACGAGTAGCAGGGTTAGGATAAACATTAAAGAAGCCTGCATTGTCATTGGTGTTTTCTTTGATACTTGAAACATGGTCAAAGCCACTAAGTGCAACAGTTACAGCTTTATTGTAAGGAGCAGTGTTGTCTGAGCTGGGATGTTGAATGTTAACAAGTATTGTTTTACCGTCAGGAGTTCCGTTACCTCCGGTAAGCTCAGCTCCGTCAGGGCCAACCATAATTCTGGTAAGATCAGCAACAGTAGGATTAGCAATTGTCATATCAAGAAGATACATTTCACAAGTCCAACCTTTACCATCAGCAGGAAGTCTGTTATAAGAAGAGCCATTTAGATCTTCATTGATGATCATGTAATGTTTATTGTTGATTTTGATTTTACCAATACCGTCAGGGTTTGATAAATGTTTTGAAGGATAGTCGGCAATATTCTGAGATGTTTTCTCAGCATAGTCAGGGCCACCTTCAAGATAAGGTTTGATTTCTTCAGTTGCAGGGTCATACTCAAGTATACGGCCATAGTAATCGTAATATGGAGCATCGCTGTTTCCAACAGTGTCAAGTGAAGTTGATTGAGCTTTAGCTCTGTCCTGGTGGTGTTTTGCAACTTGAGTAACACTTCCGTCGCTTATTGCTTTATTCCAGGTTGACTTTTTACAAACATTATCATAACCAGTTTCTGCAATGTAAACTTTACCATTAATTTCGGTTACCCATTCAAGACGGATGAAGTAAGTAGCTCCGTTTTTCCAGGCCCAGTCTTTCATGTTTTTAAGAGTTTCAAGGTCGCCAGGAACTTCCATCCATTTGCTGGATTTTCCATTTTGGTTATAAACATAAAGCTTACCTTTAGTGAAGTCACCTTTTTTGTCAGCAACAAACTTTGTGAATAAACCAGGGCGTTCATCCTCTGCCAGATAAACGGTTTTCATGTCAGGCATAATAGCCCCTGCTTCAAATGACATTCTACCCCAGTTATATTGTTTACGTATTGCTTTTCCTGTTTTAGGATCAATTTCTACCATCCAGCCCTGGCTTTCGAATCTTTTTAGTTTCTCTCCTTTGAACATTTGAGAGGCATCATTACGGAATGGAACCATGATACCTTCACCAATGATTACATCACCAGTGTCTGAAAGGAAGCTCATTACGTCTTTGTTGCCTTGTCCCCAGCTACCCATTCGTGGATATTCTTCTGCAGTCCATATACGTCCGTCAGGAGCAATAATACCACCACAGTTTGTCCAGGTTTCACCAACTGTATTAACAAAGTCTACAGAATGGAAATAACAAGTGGTGTCAGCAATTTTGGTAGCAACAACTTTTAAAGAATCTTTATTTCCTCTGGTTACTTTGAAAGTAGTCATTCCACCACCATCACCAAGCATAAGGTTAGAGTTTCTGGTTTCATGGTTAACAGATAACCAGTAATCGTCTCCATCTTTAGTAATACCAACGAAGTCATGGCCCTGGCGTGCTGGAGTGAATCCGGCAAATTTACCATATGTGTCAACGTATGCTACCGTATCAACATCTCCGGAGAAAATTACCTGCTCGAAAACTCCCGCAACAGGAGTAGCCTGAGCTTTTGCACCTTTGCTAAAGTCTATGTTAAAGTTTGCATCAGCAATCTTAGCAAGCTGATCCCAGCCTGTTAATGCAATAGTTGAAGCATTATTATATGGAGCATCATTTGCTCCATTCGGGTGCTGGATGTTAACTAAAATTGTTTTTCCGTCAGAAGTTCCATTTCCTCCTGTTAGCTCAGAACCATTAGGCCCAACGTAGATTCTTATAAGATCGTCAACTGTTGGATTGTTAATATTATCCATATCTAATAAGAACATTTCGCAAAGCTTGTTACCATCAGAAGGTATACGGTTGTAGCTTGAACCGTTTAAATCTTCATTGATGATTAGGTAATCAGTGCCTCCGATAGTTATTTTCCCTATACCATCAGGGTTAGAAAGATGCTTTGCAGGGTAGTTGGCAATCTTCTGAGATGTTTTAGTTCCGAAGTGAGGACCTCCTTCAAGGTAAGGTTTTACTGTATCAGTTGCCGGATCATATTCTAAAATACGTCCATAGTAATCATAATAGTGAGTAGTGTCGTTATCAACGAATTGAGTTTTTACTCCTGTTGATTCATTTCCATCACTGTCAACATGTTTTTGAGTTTTTGCTCTTTCAACATGGTGATATGCAACCTGATCAATACTTCCTGCTTTTATTGCATTTTGCCATGAAGATTTTTTTGCGACATTATCATAACCTGTTTCAGCAATATATACCTTATCATTGATAATAGTAACCCACTCTAAACGGATGAAGAAAGTAGCTCCACTTGACCAGGCCCAGTCTTTAAAGTTAACCATGTCGTTAATTTTGTCATCTGGAACTTCGAGCCAGTTGCTCCCGGCGTTGTCTTGTTTGTAAACGTAAAGTTTACCTTTTGTAAAATCACCAGCTTTGTCAGCAACAAATTTGGTGAAAAGACCAGGACGCTCATCTTCTGCTAAGTATACTGTTTTCATGTCATCAGCAATTGCTCCTGCTTCAAATGACATACGTCCCCAGTTGTATTGCTTTCTGATGGCTTTAGCAGTTTTAGGATCAATCTCTACCATCCATCCCTGGTTCTCAAATCTTTTTATTTTTTCTCCAGAGAATAATTGAGATGAGTCATTAACAAAAGGAAGTAAATATCCTTCTCCAATTGTAACGTCACCAGTGTCTTTGGTAAAGCCTAAGTATTTGTTGCCTTGTCCCCAGCTTTCCATTAAAGGATATTCTTCTGCGGTCCAAATACGTCCGTCAGGGGCAATAATACCACCACAGTTAGTCCAAGTTTCACCAACAGTATTTACAAAGTCAACGCTGTGGAAATAACCTTTTCTGCCATCACCTAAAGTGGATTCTTTAACCTCAAAAGTTCCATCGGTAGCTCTTGAAACTTTAAATGAAGTCATTCCTCCTCCGTTTCCTAATTTAGGATTGATATTTCTGGTTTCATGATTCACGGAAATCCAGTAGTCGTCACCATCAGGGGTTATTCCAATGAAGTCGTGTCCGCCACGGGCATTCTCAAATCCAGCAGGTTTACCGTAGTTATCAACATAGGTTACAGTGTCTTTCTCTTCTGAAAAAAGAACTTGGGTTTTAATGGGAGATTCAGGTACCTGTATCTCGTCAATGTCTTTAAAATCTACATCGATTTCTGGTTTAAAACGCAATCCATCCTGAGCTTTTAATCCCAATACTGAGATTATTACAAAGAATTGAAGTAAAATTCGTTTCATGCAATTTTTGGTTTTATGATTAATACTCTAGGCAAAAATAAGGCGAGAGAAAATGAGAGTAGGTTAAATCGAAACTAAGGATAGTTTATTTTTTTTGCGCAATGTTTAGTGAAGTTTAATATTTAGATTCTGTCTAAATAGCCTGAATTTTTATGGCGGTCAGTAATTTACACTAAAAAAGGAGGGTGTTAAAAAGAAGTTTAGATAAGGTTAAATTAAAGAATAAGTAGGGATTATTTAATGTAAGTGTTTTTTAGAGGTGTTTGTTAAAAAAACAAATTCTTCTTTGTTTATGTCGGAAGCATAATGGAAGAGGCTTTGCCGTTACATTTTATTGTAGTGAAATAAAAAAACCGAACAGTAACCTGCCCGGTTTATCCCTTACTTGAAAATCAAAACTATTTATATCTGAACTACTTTTGTGACCCGTTACCGGATTTTCTCTGACCTCGAATAGGACTGTTTGCCCTGTTCTGCCCATAAGCAAGGTGTTGTCTGTGTCCTTGTTTGTGTCCATTCCCTCTTCTGAACCTTTTATTTGCCGAACGAACATCAAAAACAGTACGTTGTTCATCTGTTAACTGGCTTCTGACATTCTGGAGATGTTTGTATTTTGCTTTAGCTATTTCAGCTTTTTTTGTTGATAACTCGTCTATTTTCGCATTTATTTTATCCATGTTTGGCTTGTTGGCAATTGTTAATTGGTCCAGCTCTGCTTTTAGTACTTTAGCATCAGCCCTTAACTGAACCATATTCTTCATATGCTCACTCCTCATATCGGAAATTTTCTCTTTTTGTTCTTCTGTTAAACCGGGAAGCATTTTGCATTTTTGACCTTGCTTTAAGCCAGGGGATTGAGCCATTGCCAGAGAAGACATGAGTGTGACCAATACAGCCGAAATTGTAATCCTAAGTTTACCTTTTATTGTTTTCATGATTATTAAATTTTAATTGTCATTATTGGTGTGAAAACCAGATCGTTTATGGCGCCTTTTTTGTTTTGATCCGAAGTTCTCGTTGTTATGCTTTCTAATATAGAATCTCTTTTGTCCGATACTGTCCAGTTTTTTTACCTGTTCAGTATTGCACACAGAGCGAATGTTACGGTAGTGCCTGAGATCCAGTAATAACAGATTGGACTGTACTTTCCCCATGCTGTCGGCCAGTACTTTTAGAGCTTCCGTGTCCGGGTGTGCTGTGGACATATTTTCAAAATACCGCTTTTTTAGCCTGTCCATCTTAATGTTGTTGTTGTATTTTTCCCTACGAAACTCTTTGCTAAACCTTTTTATCTCAGTTATTTGTTCTTTATTCAGTCCAAGCTCATTGCTAAGGTGCTGTTCAAACCTTCCGGGTTCGTGTTTATTTCTTCTGTGAAAGTTTTTTTCAGTATATTTTTCCTTTTCATCCATGGTTTTGTTGCTGATAATTAATGTTGCAAGTAAACCGGCGTTAGCAGCAAGTAAAAAAAGTATTAATATGATTGTCCACTGTTTTTTCATATTGCACGTTTTTAATCAAAAATGAACGTATCGTAGTCTGAATTCTCGGATAATAGTGTAAATTCAGAATTCCAGGAATCCGTATATTCACTTTCAGGGTTATAAAACAATTTTCCGGTCAGTATGCCGGTCAGTATCCCCGCGGAGATTACCAATACAGCAGCAATTCTGCTTATTAATTGAATGGTTGTGGCTGATTTGTTCCCATTGTCTCTTTGTTTTGACAGTTGGCCGATAATTTGCCGGGTATGCATCTCTGAGAGCTTTAACCGTCGTTGAGAATCCATAAACTTAAATGCGTTTATTACCCCCTCGTATCTGGCCTGACATTCCGGGCAATTAATCAGATGGATAGCGTGTTCCTGTGATTTCGAAATGATTTCTTCTTCGGAAGTATTATCAAGCCATATTTTAAATTCTTTACAGTTCATTGTTTTTTGTTTCTTCAATTATATGACACCGTTTTTTTTCGAAACTTGTGCTTTTAAACTAATTCTTTATAAAAATTTTGCAGAAGGGCTTTAAGTTTTTTTCTTGCCCGAAATAAAAGCGATTCAATGGATGAGATACTATAGTCTGTTATTTCGGATATTTCTTTATAAGAAAGTTCAAGATAAAAATTCAGTATGAAAACCTTTCTTTGTTTTTCAGGAAGCTTAAAAATCGCTTTCCGGACAGCTTTTCTTGTTTCTGCCCGGGTAAATTTGTTGTCCGGGTTTTCTTCGATATCAATTTCAGCAATGTCAGATTGTAGAAGGCGTTTTTTGTTGTCTCTCAGGTAGTTGATGGATAGGTTGATGGCTATGCGGATTAACCACGTGGAAATTTTAGCTTCCCCTTTATATTGATTAATTTTCTCAAGTGCTTTTATAAAAACATTTTGGGTTATATCTGCAGCATCAAACTCATTCTGAACATAAGCCAGGCATGTACGATAAATCGCATCCTGATTCTCCCTGACAAATAAATCGAGAGCATGTTTTTCTCCGAGCTGTAACTGTTCAATGAAAAGGTTGTTGCTCATTTTTTTACAAGGTTCAGAAATAAAATATTCCGGTTTTAACTAAGTTATTTTTTATTTAAGACACATAAAAGCGAAAAAACTTGCGAAAAAATGGATGTAATGTTTTTTTCTGTAAACTAAATCAAATAACTAACAACTTTTCAGGTATCTTCGTGCTGTAAATTTTTGTAATAATTAGAATGCCGGAAGAAAAACATAAATCAGGATTTGTAAATATTATTGGTAATCCAAATGTTGGGAAATCAACTTTGATGAATGCTTTGGTGGGGGAGAAGCTGTCAATTATAACATCTAAGGCACAAACCACGAGGCACAGAATAATGGGAATAGTAAACGGGGATGATTTTCAGATTGTTTATTCTGATACGCCTGGAATACTGGCCCCGAAATACAAGTTGCAGGAATCAATGCTAAAGTTTGTCAATACCGCTTTTTTGGATGCCGATGTTATCCTTTATGTAACGGATGTGAAAGAGTCTGTGGATAAGCATGAAAAATATCTGGAAAAGGTGAAAAAGACAGAAATACCTGTGCTTCTGCTCGTGAATAAAGTTGATTTGTCGAACCAGGAAGAACTGGAGAAGGTGGTTTTGCAGTGGAATGAATCGTTGCCGAATGCAGAGGTGTTTCCTATCTCGGCTCTTGAAAAATTTAACCTGGGTTCGGTGTTTGATCGGATTCTGTCTCTTTTACCGGAAGGTCCGGCGTATTATCCTAAAGATGAACTGACCGATAAAAATGAACGCTTTTTTGTAGAAGAAATAATAAGGGAAAAGATATTGTTGCACTATCAGAAAGAAGTGCCATACTCCGTTGAGATTGTAGTTGAGTCTTTTAAAGACGAAGAGAAAATAATTAAAATAGGAGCGGTAATTTATGTGATGCGCGATACCCAAAAAGGGATTATTATCGGACATAAGGGGGAGATGTTGAAGAAGGTAGGAATGGAAGCCCGGTTAGATTTAGAAAAGTTTTTTGATAAGAAGATATTTCTTGAGTTATTCGTTAAAGTCAGGAAAGAATGGCGTGATAACGACAGCATGTTAAGAAAATTTGGGTATGAATAAATATAATTATCTGGACTAGAGGCCGGGTGCTAATAATTAAAATACTAATAACTAAAACTAAATTCATGATCAGACATATTGTAATGTGGAAGCTGGACAACAGCTACTCAACGACTGAAAAACAAAGCTACATAGATTCTTTTGCAGAGAAATTGCTCAATCTCGAAGGTAAAATTCCCGAATTAAAAGGAATTTCAGTTCATCTCAATTCAAAAGAAGCTGCTGCTGCAAACTATGACTTAATGCTGGATACAAGCTTTGAATCAATAGAAGGTTTAAATGCTTATCAGGTTCATCCGGACCATGTTGAAGTGGTGGAGTATTCTAAGACATTTAAAAAGGAAAGGGCCTGTGTAGACTTTGAGGGCTAATGTTAACTCAATTGTGCCGGGGTATTGCAGATTGAACCACAGTAATTACGTTGGAAGGAATTCCATTACGATAAGATTCTTATCTTTGCGGAAAATATTAAGCTTGTGGGAAATATAGTTGCAATAGTCGGGCGTCCGAATGTAGGGAAATCTACCCTGTTCAACCGTCTGACGGAATCGAGGGATGCCATTGTGGATGAAGTAGCGGGAGTTACACGGGATAGGCATTATGGAATGGTCGTCTGGAACGGTGTCGACTTTTCTGTGGTTGATACCGGAGGTTACGTTAAAAACTCTGATGATATTTTTGAAGATGAAATCAGAAAGCAGGTTCATATCGCAATAGATGAAGCGGATACAATACTTTTTGTGGTCGATGTTCTGAACGGAGTGACCGATTTGGACGATGAAATTGCCGGGATTCTTCGAAAAGTTAAGAAGAACGTATTTTTAGTAGTTAACAAAGTTGATAATGCACAGCGGCAGTATGATGCCCAGGAGTTCTATAAATTCGGATTGGGGGATATTCATTGTATCTCTTCAATAAATGGCAGCGGAACGGGTGATTTGCTGGACGCTGTGGTTGGTTCGTTTGAGGGGGACGGGACTGTTGAAATCGAAGATATTCCCAAATATGCCATAATTGGAAGGCCCAATGTAGGGAAATCTTCTCTGCTTAATGCCCTGATTGGGGAAGAACGCCATATTGTAACGCCAATTTCCGGTACTACCCGGGATTCTATTTATACCCGGTATAATAAATTCAACCACGATTTTTATCTTGTAGATACGGCGGGTATCCGGAAAAAAGGTAAAGTTCACGAAGATCTGGAGTTTTATTCAGTTATCCGCTCAATTAGGGCTATAGAAGGGGCTGATGTTTGTTTGTTGCTGATAGATGCTACACTTGGAGTAGAGTCGCAGGATTTGGCCATTCTGGATATTGCCAAAAGAAACAATAAGGGTATCGTGATTTTAGTAAACAAGTGGGACAAGGTGGAAAAGGAAACAAACACAGCGCGTGATTATGCGAAAGTTGTTAAAGAAAAAATAGCCCCGTTTAAAGATATACCTTTGGTTTTTACCTCTGCTTTAACAAAGCAAAGAATCCATAAGGTGCTGGAAGAAGCAATACAGGTCTATCGAAACCGTTCGCAGCGAATTCCAACAGCAGAACTGAATGAGATCATGTTGAAGGCTATTGAAGATAATCCGCCCCCGGCAATAAAGGGAAAGTACATCAGGATTAAATATGTTTCTCAACTCCCAACTTATTCCCCTGCTTTCGCTTTCTTTTGTAACCTTCCCCAGTATGTGAAAGATCCTTATAAAAGATATTTGGAGAATAAATTGAGAGAAAGTTTTAACTTTACAGGAGTTCCAATTCGTATTTATATGCGGAAAAAATAGCAACCTTTTAGGGGGCTTTACATCTTATCTCTGGGTATGGCGGTAAAAGTGAAATATCAGATTGTAATGTTTGTTGCACTTGTGTTCTTTATCTCATCATGTGTTGAGTTTGAAGAAGTATCGCCAATTCCTTCTATAGAATATCAGTCCATAGAGTTTTTACGGGGATTTGATTCTTTAGGTAACCCGATTACCAGAATGATCCTCGAATTTTCTTTTATTGATGGAGATGCAGATTTTGGGGTATATGATGAAATAAATGGAGATACCACACTTCCTGATTCTCAGAGGTACGGAATGTTTGTTTTGCCTTATGAAAAAATTAAAGGGGAGTATTTTAGGATTGATTTAAGCGATAACCCGAATAATCCGAAATTAAATTTTCATATTCCGTATGACGAGAAACTTAACCGTGTTGGACAAAATAAAACGGTAAAGGGATTTATCCGGGTTAATATCGACTATACAATTGAACCACCTTATGATACGCTGATGTATGAGTTTTATATTCGGGATCGGGCTTTGAACAAAAGCAATATAGAACGGACCGATGATTTTTCAGTGGAGCTTGATGAGCCCTTACAGCCTGAACTTTAGTAGGTTGCTTTTGTTAAAACTAAAACGGGACTTCTTCTGAGAAACCACCACGATTATCTAATAAGTCATCATTCCCCAAGTTATTGTTGTCAGTATTAAAATTCCCCCCTTCATTCATCTTGGAGCCAAATGTTTGGACAAGGGGCTGCTCGCCTGGTGCATCATCATCAATGCTTCCGGCAATGTTTTCTTCAAGTTCAACAAACTTTGTGAACTCAGCCTGAAAGCGTAGCCTGACATCGCCAACAGAACCAGCCCTGTGCTTGGCAAGAATTATCTCGGCAATTCCACGTAGGGACATTTGATTCTCGTCTTCGGTAAAGCCATAATACTCAGGTCGGTGTATAAAAGAAACGATGTCGGCGTCCTGCTCAATTGCTCCGGATTCCCTTAAGTCGGATAATTGAGGGCGTTTATCCGGTCTTGATTCAACAGAACGGTTAAGCTGGGAAAGACAGATAATTGGAATATTTAGTTCTTTAGCAATTCCCTTTAAACCCCTCGAGATATTACTGACCTCCTGTTCCCTGTTTCCTTTGGATTCCGGGGGCCCGGTCATTAACTGAAGGTAGTCGATTACAACAATGTCGATATCATGCTGTCTTTTCAGTCGCCGGCATTTTGCCCTAAGTTCAAAAATGGAAATAGCCGGGGTGTCATCAATAAAAATCGGAGCTTCTTCGAGCCTGCGGGCCCTGTATTCAAGTTTTTGCCATTCTTCGTCAGATAATTGCCCTGTCCTTATTTTCCCGGACGGTAGTTCTGATTCGGAAGAAATAAGTCTGTTTACAAGTTCCAGGGCTGCCATTTCAAGGCTGAATATTGCAACACCTTTATTATGATCTACAGCCATGTTTCTGGCCATAGATAGTACAAATGCTGTTTTTCCCATTGCCGGGCGGGCAGCTAAAATAATTAGGTTGGCAGGTTGCCATCCGTTTGTCATCCTGTCCAGTTGAGTGTAGCCGGCAGGGACACCAACTAATCCACCTTCCTGCTTCCCGGCTTTTTCGATATTGTCAATCGCTTCGCGAATCAGGGTGTTCATTTTGGCGGCCTCCTTTTTAATGTTTCCCTGGGCCACGTTAAAAAGTTCCCCCTCACTAAAGTCCAGAAGATCATTAACATCGATGCTCTCGTCAAATGCCCGGTTTTGAATTTCAGATGAAACCCGTATAAGTTCGCGCTGGATAAATTTTTGCTGGATGATTCTGGCGTGGAATTCAATGTGGGCAGCTGAAGCCACTCTTCCTGTTAACTGGGTCAAATATGCAGGTCCGCCAATGGCTTCAAGTTCTTTAGTCTGGCGCAGTTTTTCTGATACCGTTAGAATGTCGATGGCTTTGTCGTTTCCAAAAAGATCCAGAATGGCTGAATATATTTTTTGGTGTTCTTCCTTATAGAAACTCTCGGCTCTTAAAATATCAATAATTTCAATTACTGCATCTTTTTCCAGCATGATACCGCCAAGTACAGCTTCTTCAAGTTCAGCTGCCTGTGGGGGAAGTTTTCCTATTTCGAGGGCAATAGGAGATGTGGTGCCTGGTTTTGTTTGTCTTTTTTGAGCCATGT
Source organism: Bacteroidales bacterium (assembly GCA_965230395.1). GTDB lineage: Bacteria > Bacteroidota > Bacteroidia > Bacteroidales > UBA10428 > UBA10428. Next base: position 5,497,984 of record CBDDKV010000002.1, on the reverse strand, counting down.
TTCTGAAAGTCTGAAGATTGTAAAAAAAGCCTTAGTTTTAATGGGGCTCAAAGGTACAACCGATTAAAGGGGAATATCGAATTTCTTGAGTCATTCTTTTTCACATTCTTACATTGTGACTGTCCATAAAATGTTGATAATTTTTTAATCCGCTGGTATGTAGTCGGTTGGGTTTTTTTGCGTCGTGGGAGATGTAATTGGTTCTGAAGGAGCTGTATGTTACTTGTTTTTAATCCAAAAGAGTTCCATGTTGTTAAGACAAAGTGCGGATAAATTCCCCAGGCCATATCGGTTTTTGTATACACAACCAGTGTCCAGGTTAATGACATTAGGTTTTTGTTCCAGTTGCTTTTTTAGGTACGTCAGGGGGGAAGGTGTGTGCCCGTGAACAATGGTTTTGTTTTTAAAATGACTACTTGTGTATTCTTCTTTCCGAATCCAGAGTAAGGAGTCCTTGTCAAGAAAAGGGGTTTCTGACCGTTCATTAAAACCTGCGTGTACGAACAGGAAATCTTCATGTCCGTGGTAGAAAGGCATTTTTTTCAATAAGTTAAGATAAACGGGGGGGATTTCAAGAATGGATTTACAATTAAAACTGTAAAGGGTTTCTCCACCTCCGTTTCTAATCCAGATAGCCATAGCTTCCTCACTTTTTTCGGCATCGAGCATCATTTTTTCATGATTTCCCAATAGAGGGGTAACCTGGTAACCTGTATTTATAAGTTCCAATATCATGTCCAGTACTCCTTTAGAGTCAGGGCCGCGGTCAATATAATCACCTAACAAAATAAGTTTATCCTTTTTGGTTACGCCTGTTTTATCAAGCAGGGCCTTAAACTGATTGATACACCCGTGTATGTCTCCAATAGTCAGAATTTTCATTTTATTATCTTTTACCGGAAGTTACGATTCTTCGTGGAAAAATAACTGATAATAATTCATGCCGCTTTCTTCATCAACTCCGCGAACGATAAACTCTCTTTTTCCGTGCACATATATATGGAAGTTTTTGTCAAGTTTAATGACGCTCTTAAAAACACTGGCTTGTTTTTTAACTGCGTTTTTTGAAATTTCAAAATCCTCGTCGAAGGGAATTTCCTTTTTTGTCTCGTATTCTGATTTGAAATTCCGGAATGATTCGGCCACTTCTGGTTGTTGAATAACTTCTTCAGCAAACTCACCCATTCCAAAACTCTCTTTCTCCTTAAAGAATTGAGCCGATTTATTTAGTAAGTCTGCCTGGTCAACTCTGGATACCTGAAATTCATCAGGGAGCTTTTCGGTAATGAAATCTTTACATAGTTCAATGGCGCTTTTTGTTTTAAAGTATTCATCAGTGCGCTCAGTAAGTTTAAGGAAATCATCTTTCCAGTACCTGGCTTCACTCCCTTTTTTTAGATTTTCTGCTACAGCAACAAGGTACCCGGCTTCCGGTTCGGTATTAAAAATTAAACAGCCCTTATCAAGTTTGTTTATATTAATACCATCGTCAGTATTAATTTCAAACCCATCTCCTTTCGGGAACACTTTTAAATAGGTCTCACGAGTTTCGGATTTAAATATTCCAACAGCATCTACAGTTTCCCCGTCAACGATGCAATCCTGTAAATAAACAACATATAATTCACCTTCGTTGATTTTTGGATGAATAGACTGGTTATAGAGGTGTTTGGCTATGTTAACCGATTGTTCATATAAGCTGTCCGGATCTTCAAAAACTCCGGAAACATAATTGTAAACTTCGTTGAGTTGAAGATCTGCATCATGATATAAATTGTAATACTCGTTGCTCTTAAATGGAGTGAAAAAGTATGATAACAATAACTGATTTATGGTATCGTCGGTCTTTATCAGTGACTTTGAAAATTTTACACCTTCTCCGGTACCTTTGTTTCCAACCTTATGGATGGCAATAGCTTCAATGTTAGCTAATTCCTGACTAATCATACTCTTTTTTTTGTCAGGCAAATATAAAAAGAAACAGGCGATTCTAAGAAAAAAACATAGAAATACTTAATATTCAGCTTATATATAAGAAGAGTGTTGAATTTTTTGTATACATGATTTTCGTTAAGTATTTGATTACTAACTGTGTATATTTATCTATTAAAAACGTTATATGTGTTTCTTGGTAACTTGCAGTAAAACAGTTATATTTAAATATAAAATTCCCTTAAAAGTTTTGCAATATGATAGTACATCAACATTTAAATGTGACAATAGAGTATGACCAGGCTAAACAAAGGTTGACTCAAGCTTGGACCGGATTTATTCCATCTGCGGATTTCAGGGCGGCTATAGATGCCACCAAAGCATTTGTGAAAAAGAACCCGGTGAAGACGATAATCTCTGATACCTTAAATCAAGGTGTTGTGAAACCTGAAGACACCGAATATGCCGGTGGAATTATGCCGGATATGTTTGAAAATGGACTAAAAGCAATGGCTTTTGTTATTCCCGAGAATATTTTTACTCAGTTATCATTAAAAAGGTTTGCAGATCAGGAAAGCAGTGATAATATACAGTATTTTAAAAGCGTTCCGGAAGCACATGTCTGGTTAGATCAGAAATAAGAGCGTTGAAAATATATTGTTAAAAAGAGGTTATAGGGTGGTTTTTTTAATATCAGGTCCGTTTTGCTGTTGTGTCAGCAAATCCGGAAAAGGCAGCAAAGATACTATTTTTGCTGTTTTTTACGGATAGGTTAATGGTCGGACTGAACTAATTTATCAGCTATGGTACTATTGTTGAGTTTGTTTTTGTTATACAGTGCATTAAAACAGGATCTCTTTTTATTGTACATAAAATTCAACAATTCTGATTTTCGGATAATCTGTATTCCCATAAATTTTAGTCATGTTTGCAGGAGACAAAGTTCAGGTTAGAACTGTTATGAAAAATTTAGATTTTTACGTATACCTTTATTCTACTATTCCATTCAATTTCACTAAAATAAAATTAATTGTTTCACTATGCGTACTTTTCCATCACCAAAAATCCATGATGCGCTGGATTATATTATGAAATATTATCCTGATAAATTTACAGAACAGGCAAGAATAGAAGTGGAGATGCTTCTTGATCATTGCCTGGAAGATATAGGAAATAATTCGGAAAAATTTCTTTCGACACTAATTATAAGGGCTTTGAGGTATTTGATAGGCCCTTCGGGTATTGATGAACATATTTACCTGAAGAATTTCGAAATAACACAGATAGAGTTGTTTAACGTTTTAATTAAGGAGTTTCCTTTCGTAAAATGGGGGCATCAGTTTGCAAACGACTTGATATATAATAAGTTAAAAAACAGTGAAGAGGTGGTAATTCTGGATGTTGGAGTGGGGCAAGGGATTCAGATGCAGAAATTACTTCGTCGGCTGGATGAAACAAAACCCATTAAAAAAGTTACGGTTATAGGAATTGAACCATTTAAAGATGCCCTTGATACAGCGGTGGAAATAATCAGGGGAATGCAAGAAGAGGTCTCTTTTGAGCTTAATTTCGTGCCGGTCAATATGTTTGTTCAGGAGGTTGATGCAAGGATGATTAGTGATTTGGTAGGGCGCTTTCAGGGCGACTTGATGATTAATTCATCATTAACATTGCATCACATCCAAACACTGGAAGAGCGGCTGGATGTAATCAGGAGATTAAGAAACCTGAATCCGCTGGGGATAGTTTTAATCGAACCAAATATTGATCATTTTGAACCAGATTTTAACAGGAGGTTCCAGAATTGTTATCAGCACTTTTACCATATTTTTCAGGTTATCGATAACCTAAAAATAGACTCTAAAACCAAGAATGGCCTGAAGCTCTTTTTTGGTCGGGAGATTGAAGATATAATGGGGAAGAACAACGAAGACAGGTATGAGAAGCATGAACCTGCTTTTCGTTGGATTGAGAAACTGAATAATTGCGGTTTTGTTGTCCGTAATAATTTTTTTGATGAACTGCCAACAATAAATAGTGGTATTAAACTTGATTTTATTGAAGATGGTTTTCTGGGCTTTACATATAAAACAGAAACTGTTTTGGCTATAGTTTATGCTGAATCAAATCTAAGAAACTAATATGTCTGATATTAAACTGGAAGAACAATTAAAAGGTTTTTTTAGCGAAGAACTTTTAAGTACAGGGAAGCGTTTAAAACCTGTAGCAAGGAGTTATAAAATAAGGTTGGACCGTAATGAGTCAACATTTGAAATGCCTGACCGTATTAAACAGGAAGTTTTGGATGAACTGGGCGGAATTTCATGGAAGAACTATCCTCCTCCATACTATCCGGAATTGGAGGAGTTAATAGCTACGTACAATGGAGTAAAAAAGGAGCAGGTTGTTCCGGGAGGTGGTTCTGCTAATATTATTACTTCTGTGTTGAACTATTTTGCAATTAATGGACGGCAAATAGTTTTGGCTTCGCCATCGTTTTCGCTTTATGAGTATCATTGTAATTCTTATGGAATAAAATACGAACAATGGATGCTCAATAAAAACCTTGAGTATGCTCCGGAACTATTGCCTAAACTTAGACCTTACTCCCTGGTTTTATTAGCTTCCCCCAATAATCCTGTTGGTAATGAAATACCCCGGGACATGCTTGTTGATTTGTTAAAAGAAAACCCGGAAACCATGTTTTTGGTCGATGAGGTTTATAACGAATTTTGTGAAGGGGATTTTATTCCCCTTACCGATAGTTATCCTAATCTGTTGCTGCTTCGTTCATTTTCAAAAACATTTTCTTCTGCCGGGTTGAGGGTTGGTTACCTCATTGCAAATGAGAGTTTCGCATTTAATATACGTAAACTGATTATTCCTTTTGTGTTGAATTATCAGGCAATATGTTATGTTAAGTCGGTTTTGTCCGATAAACAGGCATTGGAGGCTAAACAGAAAAATATTGAAGAGACCGTTGAAGAGCGTAACCGGATTTTTAGATTGTTGTGGGAGATTAAACAAAAAAACGACAAATTCGATATATCCCCCTCAAGCGGGAATTTTCTTCTGATTAGGTTTCGTGCTCTGGAATTATTCAAGGGTTTTAGCAAACAGTTGGAAAAAGAGGGGGTTAAGCTCCTGGAAATGCCAAATCATCCGATTTTGGGAAATGCCGTAAGAATGACAATTGGAACCCCGGAAGAAAATATTTCAGTCCTTAATGTATTAGAAAAGAGTCTGGCAAAACTTAAAATGGAATCATCAATAATGTAGGAATTACAATCTAAAAATATACTTTTACCGGCAAATTGTGCTTTAATGATTGTATACCCGAATGCCAAGATAAACATAGGGCTTCGAATCGTATCAAAACGACCGGATAGTTTTCATAATATTGAGACCTGTTTTTATCCGGTAAATTTGGTAGATATACTGGAGTTTGTTGAAAGTAGTACATTGTCTTTTACTACAAGTGGTGTGCCCATACCTGGTGATAACAAGGACAATATCTGCCTTAAGGCATGGGAATTATTAAACCAGAAGTTTAAAATACCAAAGGTAAGTATTCATTTACATAAGATAATACCAATTGGTGCTGGTTTGGGGGGAGGATCGGCTGATGGGGCATTTATGCTAAAAGAACTCGTTAAGTTTTTTGGAATAGATGTTTCAGATTTGGAATTGGCAAGCCTGGCCGGACATTTAGGGAGCGACTGCCCGTTCTTTTTATTGAACAGCCCGGCCATAGGAACAGGAAGAGGGGATATTTTGAAGCCTGTACAGTTATTGGTGGAAGAATTCAGGATTGTACTTGTAAATCCAGGTGTACACGTAAGCACGGCGGATGCTTATTCGTCGGTTAATCCTTCACAACCGGAATGTGACCTGGAAAACCTTTTGGAGCGTCCGGTATCAGAATGGCAGGGAACCATTACAAATGATTTTGAGAAAGGCGTTTTTAGGAAATATCCTGAAATTGAGCAAGTGAAAAAACAGTTGCTGGACATAGGTGCCGTATACGCCTCTATGTCGGGAAGTGGTTCAACGGTGTTTGGGCTGTTTAAACACATACCGGAGAACCTGCAGGAAATATTTAAAGATTTTTTTGTGTATTATGAGAAATAAAACAAGCTGTCCAAAAAGTTCCCTAAAACTCTCAAAACCGGCTCTGTCTTAATTTATGAAAAAATAAAAACAGAATATTAGAGAATCATAACTCCGGATTTGGATATTCAAGGCTTTTCAGACAGCTTAATATATTATTCGAATTCAATCATGATCACACCTTTGGGGATTCGGTCCCCTTCTTTTATGCAGACCTCTTTTATGTTTCCTGTAAAAGGTGCAAAGATGGTATTTTCCATTTTCATAGCTTCCAGAATGAGAAGTGGCTGATCCTGTTCTACTTTATCACCAGCTTTTATATATACCTCTTTTATAGTACCCGGTATATAGGATAAGATACATTTTTCATTTGGAAGTTCCCATTTTTTTCGATTGATATACTTCGAAGTTAACAGGGTTTGGTACTCAGTACCCTGAACGACCAATGAGTGAAATTTAACATTGTCCATGTTGGAATCAATGCTGATAAAGTCATCTTTTTCAGATGATGTTGTTTTATTTGTAGAATCGTTTTCCATATTTGCTCTGGTTAAAATGGAGGTACACCGTGCTTTTTGGCGGGACCGCTAACAGATTTTCTTTTTGCCACATCAATAGCATGTATAAGAAGGGAGCGGGTTTCTCCCGGTTCAATCACAGTATCAACATACCCCTTAGCTGCAGCAACGTAAGGGTTTGCAAACTTTTCTTTATACTCCGCTACTTTTTGCTCTCTCATTTCCTCCGGATTGTCAGCATTCATTATTTCTTTTCGGAAAATAATGTTTGCAGCACCTTCGGGTCCCATTACAGCAATCTCAGCTCCGGGCCATGCAAATACAAAGTCACTGCGTAAATGACGGGATCCCATCGCGATATACCCTCCACCATATGCTTTTCGGATAATTACTGTTAGTTTTGGCACAGTAGCTTCACTGTATGCATAAAGTATCTTTGCTCCGTGGCGTATTACCCCAGCGTGTTCCTGGTCAATTCCCGGAAGATAGCCCGGAAGGTCAACAAGGGTGACAATTGGAATATTAAAGGCATCACAATAGCGAATAAAGCGAGCGGCTTTATCTGAAGAGTCAACATCAAGTACACCGGCCAGTACCATTGGCTGGTTGCAGACAAAACCGCAAGTTTCACCATTTATCCTGCCAAAACCGATAACCATGTTTCTGGCCCAATGTTCCTGCACCTCAAGAAAATCTGAGTCGTCAGCAATAGCTCTTACAACATCCCGTATGTCATAAGGTTGACGGGGATCGCCGGGAACTATTTTTTCGATACTGAATTCGGGCTTAGGAGGTTTTGGCTCCAGCTTGGGAGCTTTTTTATCGTTGCTCCAGGGAATAAATGAAAGTAGTTTTTGGATTTGCATGAAGCATTCCTGTTCACTTTCAGCAAAAAAGTGAGCATTTCCTGTGGTTTCGCTGTGGACTTTAGCACCGCCTAAATCTTCCATGGAGATTTCTTCCCCCAGAACAGTTTTTATAACTTCAGGTCCGGTGATAAACATTTTCGAAATTTTGTCTACTACAAATACAAAATCGGTGAGTGCAGGAGAGTATACTGCCCCTCCGGCGCATGGTCCCAGTATAACCGAAATTTGAGGGATTACTCCGGAAGATAGAGTGTTCCGGAAGAAAATTTCACCATATCCGGCCAGGGAGTTTACCCCCTCCTGGATACGTGCACCACCAGAATCATTAATACCTACTAATGGTGTGCGCATCTTAAGGGCATGATCCATTATTTTCGTTATTTTACGGGCATGCATAAGCCCTAAAGAGCCTCCGGCAACCGTAAAATCCTGTGCAAATATACAGATGGGCTCTTTGTTTATGGAGCCAGTACCAATAATAACCCCATCGCCATGCAGCACTTTTTTATCCATGTTAAAATCACGGGCTTCGTGCTCCACAAATAAATCATATTCGTAGAATGAGTTGTCATCAACAAGTGCAATGATCCGCTCCCGGGCAGTCAACTTTCCCATTGAAAGTTGCTTCTCGATCGCCTTCTCACCACCGCCCATCTGAACTTCTTCCCGCTTCTTCTTTAGTTCTTGGATTTTCTTTTTAAGTGGCATAAGTAAATAATTAAATTAATAAATTATTATTCCTTTATTAGCTGTCAATTTTAGAGTGCAACATTACTAAATTGAGCCAAAAGTAGGAAATGTTTTGTTGCTTTGTTTATTTAATTTGTTGGTGGTTAGTGTTTTTGTGGCGAGAAAGAGCAGTTTTCTCTATTTCGGTGCTATTCTGTACAGAAAATAAGATATTATTGTATAAAGAAAGTTGGGAATCCATACTGCCAGTAATGGGGATAGGGAGCCGCTAATGGCAAATTCCGAACTAAACTTCATGAAAAGAATATATGAAGTACTAAGCAAAAGCCCTATGGCAATGTGCATGCCTATTCCTCCTCTTACTTTTCTTGAAGATACAGAAACTCCGATTAAAGTTAAAATAAAAGTTGAAAAAGGACTGGCAATTCTACGGTGCTTTTCAACAAGCAGGGTGTTTACATTAGATGCCCCCTGTAATTCCTGGTCGTCAATAAAATCATTAAGCTCTCCGGCATCCATTGCTTCAACAGCGTTTTCCCTGCGCTTAAACTCATCAGGATACATGTTGAGGGTTGTGTCAATAACGCTCCCTTTGGTTATAGTCTGTTCCTCTCCGTTACTATAATCCCTTATCATATAGGTTCTTATGGTCCATTTGTTTTTTGTTGTATCCCACTTGATACTTCTGGATATTAATTTTGAAACCAATTGTCCATCTTCGAACTTTTCTATTGAAAAGTGAGTTCCATAATCACTCGTGGTACTGTAGCTTTCCAGATAAACATACACCCCGGGCTCTATTTGTTTGTGAACGTTGCGTTCGTTGAATTGCTTCGTGCCACTGTGATAGTACTTTTCTTCAAAGGCAAACCGGACTTTGTTTGAGTGCGGTATCACATCCTGATTTAAGTAAATGTTTAGCGCAACAATTACGGATGCAGCAATCATATATGGAATTAATAACCTTTTAAAGCTGACCCCACTGCTCAAAATGGCAATAATTTCTGTGTTATAGGCCATTTTTGAGGTGAAAAAGATAACTGCAATAAACGTAAAAAGAGGGGCTATCAGGGCTGCAAAATATGGTATGAAGTTTAGAAAATAATCGAAAATGATTGCATTCACCGGAGCTTTGTTCTCCATGAATTCATCCAGTTTTTCTGATAAGTCAAAAACCACGGTGATGAACATCAGCATTGTGATAGCAAAGAAAAAAGTTCCGAGGAACTTCCTTATAATGTAGAGGTCAATTTTTAAAAATCCGGGAATTCTCATAATCTGTTTGAAAGCTTTTTTACCATTTCTTGTTTCCAGTGAGCAAAAGTGGCATCTTTAATTTTTTCTCTGGCCTGATTCATAAGACGAAGATAAAAACTTAAATTATGAATGCTCGCAATCTGTGCACCTAATAATTCACCTGAAATTATTAAATGACGCAAATATGCTTTAGAATATTGTGTGTCAACAAATGATGTGCCATGAGAATCGACAGGAGATAAGTCATTTTCCCATTTTTTATTTTTTATGTTAATAATTCCTTCAGAAGTAAACAGCATTCCGTTTCTGCCATTGCGGGTGGGCATAACGCAGTCGAACATGTCCACCCCCATGGCAATTCCTTCCAGAAGGTTCACTGGTGTACCAACTCCCATAAGATATCTGGGCTTTTCAACAGGCAAAATGTTTGTTACTTCTTCCAGCATTGCATACATGTCTTCAATCGGTTCCCCTACCGATAATCCACCTATTGCATTTCCGGGCATGTCATGTGCTGCTATTGTTTCTGCAGATACTCTTCTTAGATCATTATAGACGCTCCCCTGTACAATTGGAAAATAAAACTGTTCGTATCCATATAGCGGTTCTGTTTTTTTGAAGTGATCGATCCCCCTTTTCAACCATCGATGAGTCAGCTCCATTGATTGTTTTGCATATTTGTAATCGCAAGGGTAGGGGGTGCATTCATCGAAAGCCATAATGATATCTGCTCCAATTTTTCTTTGGATCTCAACAATATTTTCCGGGGTGAACAAGTGTTTTGAACCATCAATATGGGATTGGAAATGAGCTCCGTCTTCTTTTAGTTTTCTGTTATCGGCCAAAGAAAAGACCTGGTAGCCCCCACTATCGGTGAGTATTGGCCTTTCCCAGTTAATAAACTTATGTAAACCGCCAGCTTTGTTAATTAAGTCAATTCCTGGGCGTAGGTATAAATGGTACGTGTTGCCAAGAATAATCTGCGCATTAATATCGTTGCTTAGCTCCCTTTGGTGCACTCCTTTTACAGTACCCGCAGTCCCTACAGGCATGAATATGGGGGTTTCTATTTTACCATGCTCAGTTGTGATTTCTCCTGTTCTGGCCCTGGTGTTCAGATCTTTTTTTAATATTTCAAATTTCATTTAAATAAAATTTCGCGGCAAAGATAAGGAAGTTTAGATAAATGCAGAATCGTCTGAAAATTGCGGGTGAATTCTTATCTTTATGTTCATTTGTGTATAATTATTGGTAATAAGGGCTTGCAAATCTTAAAGAGCCCGAATACCTTTGTCTTTTTTATTTTAAATATTTTTAAGTGCTAAACTGGACAAATTATATTAATTACATTGAACTAGGGCTGTTTTGTGTATTTTGCCTGTTTGCCCTTATTCAATTCTATTTTTACCTTCGGTATTATGTTCCGGTACTTTTTTATAAAGAGAAACCTTATTCGAAAACCAGTAGTGAGCCATTATCGGTAATCATTTGTGCCAGAAATGAAGCCTTGAACCTTGAACAAAACCTGAAATATGTATTAACCCAGGATTATTCTGATTATGAGGTGATTGTTGTAAATGATTGTTCTACAGATGACACAGATGAGGTGCTGGGGAAATTTCTTGGGGAATATAAGAACCTGAGAATTACTACTATTCCTCTGGACAGGAAATTTTCACATGGAAAAAAACTGGCTCTTACGATTGGGATAAAATCGGCAAAATATGAAAATCTGGTATTTACAGATGCCGATTGCAAGCCCGAAACAAAAAACTGGCTTAAAACGGTCAGTCAGGCCTTTAGCAACAAAGATATAGTTTTGGGTTATGGAGGGTATAACAGGGAAAAAACACTGCTTAATAATTATATTCGTTACGATACATTAACAATAGCACTCACTTATCTGGGATTTGCCATTGCAAAGAGGCCTTATATGGGGGTTGGCCGAAACCTTGCTTATAAAAAAAGCCTGTTTTTTAAGAATAAAGGATTTGCCAATCATTATGGAATACTTTCGGGAGACGATGATTTGTTTATTAATGAAGTGGCAAATAAAAGCAATACAACTATAGTTATTAACAAAGAATCTTTTACTCGTTCCGGGCCGAAAAAAAGTTGGAAAGATTTTTTTGTGCAGAAAATGAGGCACCTGTCAACCAGTGGGAGTTATAAAGAAGGACACGTGTTTGTTCTTGGAATAGAGTCGATTAGTAGGGCTTGGTTTTATTCGCTGCTAATAATACTTCTATCTCTAAACATTTACCTTATTCCTGTTGTTTCTATTGCCGGAGTAAGAACATTATTACAATTTTTTATTTATTTTAGAGCTGGAAGGACGTTTGGAGAGAAGAATATTTGGATGACTTATATTATATTTGATGTATATTCATTGTTTTTTATTTTTGTAACTTACGTTACACTCTCAATCAGAAGAAAGCATATTCGATGGTAGCAAATAACAATCTTTCTGAAAAGGCGCAAAGAGACTTTTTGCTGGTTCAAAAAGCAACGAAAGGGGATCAAAAAGCCTATACTGAACTGATGGACAGGTATCGGGATGCAATTTATTTTATGTTGCTAAAGATGGTGAACAACTCAAGCGATGCTGAAGATTTAACGATAGAGGCTTTTGGTAAGGCTTTTAAAAATATAGACCAGTATACACCAAATTATGCATTTAGTACCTGGTTGTTTAAAATAGCAACAAATAACTGCATAGACTTTATTCGAAAGAAGAAAGCTAACACTGTTTCTCTGGATCAGGCCGATGAGGAAGAGGATAAGGCTCCCACAGATATTATGGCCCCGGTTCTTGACCCGGAAGAGTCCTTAATAAAGGATCAGAAACTAAAGTTGATGCGTTCAATTGTCTCAAGGTTGAAGCCTCGCTACAGGAAATTAATTGAACTAAGGTATTTCAAAGAATATTCTTATGACGAAATATCTGAAGAACTGGAGTTACCTATTGGAACTGTAAAAGCGCAATTGTTCAGGGCAAGAGAATTGTTGTTTAACATCCTGAAGCATACAACTCACCATATGTAATGCAAGAAATCTTAAATTATTTTCCTGAGATTTCAGCTCAGCAGATAGCTCAGTATGAAAAATTGTATGAACTGTATACCTACTGGAATGAGAGAATAAATCTTATTTCCAGAAAAGATATCGAACAGCTTTATGTAAGGCATGTTTTGCATAGTCTTGCAATTGCCAGATATGTATCTTTCAGGCCTGGGGCAAAAATAATGGATGTCGGAACAGGGGGTGGGTTTCCGGGAATACCTCTGGCAATTATGTTTCCTGAATCAGAGTTTCTTTTAGTAGATTCAATACAAAAGAAAATAAAGGTTGTTAATGATGTTGTGGAAAAAACGAATTTAAGCAACTGTAAAGTTAAAGTGGCCAGGGCAGAACAGATCGAACAGAAGTTCGATTTTATTGTAAGCCGTGCGGTAGCTCAGTTGCCAAAATTTTATGGGTGGGTGAGGAATAATATATCGAAAACATCTTTTCACCCTGTGCCTAATGGGATTATTTATTTAAAAGGGGGTGATTTAACCGAGGAACTGGAGCCTTTTGAAAATTGGTATGTCAGCAAAGACATAAGTACATATTTTAACGATAACTTTTTTGAAACGAAAAAAGTGGTTCACTTGTTTAAATAAATTTTTTCTTGTTTTCAATTTTTCTCTCAGAAACGTAATTTTGTACATATAAAAAAAGCAGTTGCCTGTTTGGTTCAGTTTTTGTTAACGTCAGAATGGGTTTGCAGAAGAATTAAGATTTGAAAATGAATGTGACGCAGCCAGTAACTTATTTGAAATTGAGAGATTCCATCAAATGGATATCGAAGAGGGGAACGGGGTGTTTGGGCTAATTTTTATTTTTTCGAATAGTTGGGGTATGCATTTTTCAGCCATATGAAAGGTTCATGATTAAATAATTATTTATTTAATAAAAGGTAAGTTCTCCCAGAGGAACGGGGGCTATTGAAAATTAAAAAATTAGACGGATGAAAAAAATACTTCTTTTTACAGGTTTATTATTTTATTCACTTGTTTCATTTTCACAGGTGAAATTTGGTGTATTCATAGATCCCCGTATTACATGGTTGTCTCCGGATGCCAGGGGAGTTGAATCCCAGGGGGTTAAATTCGGGATTAACGGAGGGCTTACCCTAGATAACTACTTTGCAAAGAATTATGCATTTTCTACAGGCCTGGCCATAGGGACACAAGGAGGAAAGCTTTTGTTTGATGAAGAAAAAGTAATTAAGGTTTATAGTGAGGAGGAAACCCTTCCTGCCGGAACGGAAATTGATTACAAACTTCAGTATATTTCTGTACCAGTCGGGCTTAAACTGAAAAGCAACCAGATAGGGTATACAACATTTTTTGTTAATGTAGGGTTTACAAATCAGTTTAATGTAAAGGCCAAAGCTTCTACTTTAAACAATGGTGGTTTAAATGATGATTCAATAAAGGATGAAATAAAACTGTATAATTTGGCCTATCATTTTGGAGGAGGAGTTGAGTATGCTATAGGAGAAGATACAGCTTTAACATTTGGTATTATCTATCATAATGGTTTTCTGGATTTAACCGATACCAAGAATACAATAAATTCAAGGGTGTTATCATTTCAGGTAGGAATTTCATTTTAGATTGTTTATGAAGATTACGCTGGCGCAGTTAAATTATATTATCGGGGATTTTGAAAAAAATACCGAAAAAATAGTCCGGTCAATAAATGAAGCAAAGTTAAAAGGCTCTTCTTTAATTGTTTTTAGTGAATTGGCCGTTTGCGGATACCCACCATTGGATTTGCTTGAGCACAAATATTTTATTCAGCGAACAGAAAAATCCGTTTCTGTGATAGCGGAAGCGTGCAAAGGTATTGCGGCAATAATAGGGGCTCCGGTGATCAATGAAAACCAAAAAGGTAAAAATTTATATAATGCAGCGTTGTACTGTGCCGACGGGGCAGTGAAAAAGGTCATACGAAAAGCTCTTTTGCCTACATATGATGTTTTTGATGAGTACCGATATTTTGAGCCGGCAACTGAATTTGAAACGGTAGAGCATGAAGGATATAAAATAGCACTGACCATTTGTGAAGATCTTTGGTACAAACAACCTTTGTTGGCCGGATTTGGAAAAGACAAACTATACAATATAAATCCACTTGAAGAGCTGGCTAAAAAGGAACCGGACTTTATTGTGAATATTGCAGCATCTCCATTTGCCTATAATCATGACGATATTAAGAGTGATATTCTATCACAAAATGCTTCAAAATATCAATTGCCTGTATTTTATGTAAATCAGGTGGGGGCACAGACCGAGATTATTTTTGATGGAGGTTCGCGTGTTTTGGATAAGAATGGAAATGTGCTATACCGACAGCCTTTCTTTGAAGAAGATATTTCTACTTTCGATATAAATGATGTGACCGGGGCAAATAAAAGCCAAGACGTTGCCGAAACTCCGGAAAGAATAGAAAGGATCCACGATGCGATTGTCTTAGGTATTCGGGACTATTTTAGTAAAATGGGATTTAAGCGGGCTGTGCTTGGTTTGTCCGGAGGAATTGATTCGGCTGTTACTTTAGCGTTGGCAGTGAAGGCTTTGGGTAATGAAAATGTCCGTGTTTTATTACTGCCTTCAAGGTATTCGTCCGGGCACTCTGTTTCCGATGCCGAGATTTTAGCCCAAAACCTGAAAATACATTACGACATAGTCCCGATACAGAATGTTGTGGACGAGTTTGATAAAAGCTTATCCAGTATTTTTGACAACTTGCCTCAGGATATTACTGAGGAAAACATTCAGGCAAGGGCCAGAGGGGTGCTTTTGATGGCAATTTCAAATAAATTTGGGAATATATTATTGAATACTTCAAATAAGAGCGAGGCTGCTGTTGGTTATGGTACTTTGTATGGAGATATGGCTGGAGGTTTGTCCGTGTTAGGGGATGTATATAAAACGGATGTCTACAAGATGGCCTGGTTTATAAATAAGGAAGAGGAAATAATACCGGAGAATACCATTGTTAAGCCTCCCTCTGCAGAACTTAGGCCAGATCAGCAGGATTCGGACTCACTTCCAGATTATAACATTCTTGATGAGGTCTTGTATAAATATATTGAGTTAAGAATGTCTCCGGAAGAGATTAAAAACTCTGGAATTGAACCACAAATTGTTGATAGAACCATTAGAATGGTAAATGTCAATGAGTACAAAAGGTTTCAAACACCCCCTATCTTGAGAGTTTCGTCAAAGGCTTTTGGTTTTGGGCGCCGGATGCCTTTGGTGGCAAGGTTTTAAAGGCAGCCCGGATTATTGTTTGTTGGCTTTTTCTCGCTTAACTGATTGTTTTCTTGAACCTTTTTTACGCTCCTGTTTAATGTTATGCTCTTCCAGGTAACCATCAGCAATAACCGTAAGATCCAGTGTGTTTTTGTTAACAACCATTGCCGGAAGTAGCAGTGCAGGAACTTGTTTAGTCCCATTATTTACAGAAAGGTTAACCGATGGAATTTTATTGTTTTCCGCAACTTCCATTGCTATTTCTGCGGCTTTAGTGGCAATAGCTTCTATTGGTTTATAAATAGTCATTGTTTGTGTGCCGGCAAAGACTCGTTGACATGCCTCTAAGTCAGCGTCCATCCCGGCAATGTAAACTTTTTTGTCAATGTTACCATTTTTAATGGCTTCAACTGCTCCTCCTGCTAATTTGTCGTTAGCAGCAATCACGGCATCAATATCTCTGTGTTTTCTTAAGCACTCCTCCATCATTTTATACCCCTCCACGGGTTTCCATACTTCAGCCAAATTGTCATAAACAATTTCAATGTCGCCTTTGTCAACAAATGGCTGGAGAACACTTAATTGCCCCAAACGAAGTAACATGGCGTTGTCATCAGTTTTAGGGCCCCCCAGAATAGCATACTTCCCGGAAGGACATGCTGTGGTTATGTACTGGACCTGTAATTCTCCAACATTAACATGGTCAAATGAAATATAAAAATCTACATGACAGTTTCTTACCATTCTATCGTAAGAGATTACACGAATATTGTTCCTGTGCGCTTCAAGTACAATTTCTGCTGCCTCGTGTTTGTCAGTGGGAACTAAAACCAGTATGTCAATACCTTCTTTCAAAAGTTCTTTAGCCATTTCGAGTTGCCCACCGGCATTACCTTCCGAAGCACGAAAAAGAACTTTTCCGCCTAAAGATTCAACATGTTCTATAAATAAGGCTTTATCTTTCTTCCATCTTCCTGTTTGTGAGTCATCCATTAAAAAGCCAACTTGTATTTGTTTGGAACAACTTGTGAAAAATAATAATCCAAACAGGATTAGTATTGGAAATAAAACTTTATTCTTCATATTGGTAGTGTTTAATTCAATAATTCACTTTAGATATTCGGGAACTTTTCACCCTTTTATAATTGTGAAATAAAATGGTGTACGATTACATGTGTCAAACAAGTGCCAATCATACTTGTCCCAATTTATAAGTTACAAAAATCCACTGTTGAAGTCAATTAATTTAGAACTTTATTAAGAAGGGTTATAATGAAATGGGGAAGAATATTTTCGGAGGAAATTAAAGGCAGGAGTTTTGGTTAGGAGGAGTAATTTTCATATTATTGATTATGATTGTAATAAGTGCAAATGGTCCGGAAACAGAAGGGGCTGAAGTGTTAGTATATAATTTGGCGTCTTCTGATGAGGTTGGATATAACAGCATTAAAAAAGTGTTCAATGGCACTGCAATTTCAAATTTAGAAGAGGATGTGTTAATTCTACCCGGGAAAAAGATATTGAAAGAAAAAAATACTCTTGTCTGTAGTGAAGGAATGGGGGAAACGTTAAAAAAAACGGACATTGGGGATAAGTGTGTTGTGTTTGAACTAAAAGGGAAAATAAATACAGCGGGACATTCGGAAAAACCAGTCGAAGAGTCGGAGATAAACAAGGTACTTCGAGAGATATTCAAAATTAATCCACAATGCATTTATCTATGTTTATTAAATTCGGTGAAGAATTCGGTACATGAGAAGAGTTTAAGGAATGTGATCAAGGGGGCCGGATACAAAGTATATTGTAGTTTCGAAATGTTTAGTTAACATATAAAGCAAAGAGGTGTTTATTAATCAAAAGGTTGTTGTTTTAATGAAAAGAAATTAACAAGAGTTATGAAAAGATGTGAGTGGGCAGGAAATGATCCTCTTTATATTGAATATCATGACAAAGAATGGGGTGTTCCTGTTTTTGATGATGAGCGTTTATTTGAATTTCTCGTACTGGAAACTTTTCAGGCCGGATTAAGCTGGATTACCATTTTACGAAAGCGGGAAAACTTTAGAAAGGCATTTGACAGGTTTGATTACAAAAAGATAGCTGGGTACGGTGAGGAAAAAATTACGGAATTGCTGAATGATGCAGGAATAATCAGGAATAAGCTAAAAGTAAGGGCCACTGTTACTAATGCTCAGGCATTTCTTAGGGTACAACAAGAGTTCGGAAGTTTTAGTAAATATATTTGGGGCTTTGTAAACGGAAAGCCTGTTCAGAACTGTTTTAAAACACTGGACGAAATACCGGCAAATACAGAGTTGTCCGATAAAATTAGTAAAGACCTGAAAAAAAGAGGGTTTAAATTTGTGGGCTCAACGGTTGTTTATGCTCATATGCAGGCAACAGGTATGGTGAACGACCATGTAATTTCATGTTTTAGGTATGAAGAGCTGAAAAATGGTCAGGCATAATTTCTTTTGAAATAGAGATTTAAAAGAGAAGGTAAGGTTTGTTTGCTCTGTTTTTTGAAAAAATAGTTGATTGTAGGTTGGGGCATAAAGTTTAAAAAGGTGCAGGTTTAGTGCGTTTTTGCATATTGTAACCTAAAATCATATATATAAATATAATTAGGGTTTACTTGAACAATTGTTTCGAACAGGCTGGGTGATAGTTTTTTATTTGGTGTAAAAAACTTAAAACTAAAAAGTTAGGGATTGATATGTCTGCACTGAAAGGTTTTGTTGTCCCGGATTAAGTTTTCAGACAGGGCAGGGATATCAACATAATAAAATCATTGGCCGATAATCCGAACAATGTTGGAAAATAAGTTTAGTGTAACCAAAAAGCATATATAAAATTTAAAGGGGGACAATAAGTGGATTATTTAAAAATATTAGCATCCATAAAGCAAAAGGAGCAATCGGGCATCGAATGCCTTTATACTAAATATGGAGCCAAGCTTTATGGTTATGCAATTATTAACTGGAATTTAACAGAGGATGAGTCTTGGGAACTGGTTTATAAAACACTTCTCAAAATTGTTGAAGTGGTTGACCGGTATGAATTTAAAAGTGACAGGCATTTCCAGAACTGGATATTTAAAATTTTCAAAAATGAACTGTTACAATACTTGAGAAAACTAGGAAGCAGAACAACCGAAAAGGAATTTTTAAGTATCGAAAGTTTAAACGGGGAATTGAATATTTGCGATTCGGAATGGGAAACAATTATTGATGGTATTCGATTGATGGACGATAAGTCCATTGATGAATTATTAAACAATGAAAAGTCGGTTAACCCTTCAATAATAGCTTTGGAAAAGGCTTTGGATCAGATGGGTGATTTGGATAAACAATTACTGTTATTAAGGGCTCAGGGCTTTAATTATGAGGAGATAGCAGGTTTTATGGGGCTTGGGAGCAAAAATTTAAAGGTTAAACATCTAAGGGCCAAACAAAAGTTGCTAAAACTGTTTGGTTCTTTCATAAACAATTAAAATCATGGAGAAGGATATTTACTACAGCCGTTTAAACAAGGTTTTGAAAACCCTTGCACTTAAGGAAAACAAGCAGGGTAAAAATATTGATAATTTAGAGTACGAAGCTCAACTGGTTTTTTCTTCTGAACAAAAAGTTGAAATGCCTCAAAAATCTCAAAAAGAACTTTTTCGCACATTGCACAGGTCGCTTAAAGATGGTTCATTGGGGAAGCTAGTGAGGGGGCAGTCAGAAAAGCATGAAATTACAGTCGGAGACCTTTCGGAAGAAACAGGGCTAGCAGAAGATATCATTGAAAATATTATTGCTGATAATATTTTTCCCAATAGTATTCCAATTCATAGTTTGAAAAAGCTGTTTAGGAAATTACATATAGGGTTTCAAGAGGGGGAAGTGGCAATACGAAGAACTTTTGATATATTGATGCAGGAAGTTAATAACGCAAAATTTCAGTTGTCAGGTATTCAACCCTCATTTAGGAGAGGGGCACCGGAAGAGCAATTGAAATATGAAAGTGGATATGCCGGGGGGAGAGCAAATAACTTATATCGAAACACTTCGGCTCTCAATAAGTATATTGACAGGTTAGAAGTGCTTTTAAAAGAATAAAAAAGTTTAGTGAAATAGTTTTAAGTGTTTTACGTTTTAAGTGTAAGAAAAGTAGTCTTTTTCACTTAACAAAGATTATATGTTATTTAAATAAGTTTAAGTAATTCGAAACGAAATTAGGATATTTTTATGAGTGAATTGGGTTATTTGTCCAAAAGGTATAACAGAATATCACGATTAACAGATGATATAAATAAAGCATCAATAGCGATAAAGAAGTATACTCTCAAGCAAGAGAAAGACTCTGGGATGAAATATCCCCAGCTTAACCTACCTGAAGAAATATATGTGAAGTCTAAAGATAGGTTAGTGAAGTTTTTAGGTTCTATGATTCAGTTGATTGAGAATGGCGCTTCAGATTCCGACATAACAATGTTATCGGAGAATAAAGCTTTTAAAGAACAAATTTGTGGGAACATTCATTTAAAGAATGACATTGTTGTGTTGTTGAATAAACTTAAAAAGAATGAAGTATTGTCAAAGTTTCAATTTAAACTTCTTGATACATTAATAGGTATTCTTGATAATGAAAGATCACATTTGTTTAGAAAAATGAGGAATATTTCAGGATGATCCAATTTACCAGGGCTATATATGCAGATCTATTATCCAGAGTAAAAAAAATGATAAACAGAATTAAATGGATGGAGCACCATCCGGATATTCGTGATGATTTTGTTCAGGAAACTTTAGAGGTTTTGCACGACCTGGAGTTTAGGGTCAGAGGTGTGATTGATGCCGGCGATCTGGAGATTGATTTTTTGTTGGCAAACAACCTGTCTAGTTATAGTAAATTTAATCAGGATTTGGGCTATATAGAGCTATTCCGTGTACAGCCAATCAATAATTATGGAATAGGGGAACATTTTTTTAAGAAGCTGGTAGAAAAGGTGTATGATGACGCTAACCTGTTATCGAGCCCTCCGCTTGTTTCTACAATAAGTAATTCAGATAACTATTACTGGGCCGTACCTTATGAAAATATTATTGCTGTTCCGTTTTGGGAAGAAGAAAATCTGATTAACCTTCCTGATTTGTACCATGAGATAGGACACCTTATTGTGGGACAATATTATGAAACGTTAATAGGAAAGTTTCATAGGGA
The DNA here is from genome assembly GCA_965230395.1 of Bacteroidales bacterium. Classification (GTDB taxonomy): domain Bacteria; phylum Bacteroidota; class Bacteroidia; order Bacteroidales; family UBA10428; genus UBA10428. Next base: position 5,477,092 of record CBDDKV010000002.1, on the reverse strand, counting down.
AATTGAGCAGCACTATCAGGCAGAAATAGATTTAGCGAAAAATGACAGAAGAAACGGGGATGTTGAAATTTTGAGTGAGACAAGAATATATTGGCTGGATTCCTGGTTTGAGGAGTTTGTATGCGATTTAATCGCGACGTATTTAACAGGGACTGCCTTTGCATGGACAAATATGAAATTAACGACCATAAGCCACAGCAAAGCCCAGGTATACCAGTATTCCAAGTCTCATCCGTCAGATGCAGCAAGAACAAAGGCTATTATTTTCATGTTGAAAAGAATAGGCATTAACGAAGGTGCTGATAATATTCAGACGATTTGGGATGCTTTTGAGCAGTTAATAAACTATCCTAAAATGGATTGTTATGATATAATCTTTTCGGAGATTTTACTGGAAAAACTTACAGGTTTAATTTTTTCATTCTGTAACGACATTGACTTGCGTAAATACAAGCCCATAGAACCCGGGAAAGATAAACTGATATCGCATTGGTTAAATGAGGCATGGGAAATTTCCAGAAGTCAGGGAGTAGATTTTCAAACCTGGGAGCGGGACAGCATTCTTAGGCTGACATCAATATTAGGCATTGGATAATAATCTACTGTTTTTCTTCCCTCTCTTCTGGAAATTTGTTATTGAATTTTTCTTTTTTTATTCATGTTTTACTACTCCGAGGCCGTTTCATGTTGCTGCCTTTTAAGAGCTTCCAGTTCTCTTACCAGTTCTTGTTCACGTCTGGACGATTGTTCTTGCGTAGCCCTTAGCTCTTCCATATTCTGGCGCATTTCTTCCTCCTGTGCTGACATTTCTTCGGCTTGTTGTTGCGATTGTTCTAATAAGACCTGCGTCTGAATATTGGCTTTAACCGACGAAATAGTTGCAGCTATACTTTCTCCAACCCTTTCTATAAATTCAATCTCATACTCTCGGTACGTATTAAAGGACGCGATTTCCATTATGCCAAATATATTGTCATTATAGGCCAGGGGAACAAGCAGTAAGCAGTTAGGGCTTTCTTCTCCTAACCCTGATGATATCTTAATATAATCTTCAGGAATGTCTGTCAGGAATATTTTTTCCTGTTCCTGGTAACACCTTCCTACCAGCCCTTCTCCAACCTCAATTTTGCGTTTGAGAAATTTCTGCCTGTCGTAAGCATAGCAAGCTGTCATTTCGAGGAAGATATTATCCTTGTCGTTATCGTTTACAATAAAAATTCCACCCTGATTTGATTCGGTGTACTGAACCATATTACTTATAATCTCAAAGGTCAGCTCTTCAACATTGTCACTGTGCTTGCGTAAAATGTCACTAAAAATAGCCACACCCTGAGAGGCCCAGGTCCTCTGGCGGTTTTCTTCTGCCCTGATTTCCTCTTCCTCTTTGGCCTTTTGGAGTTCAGAGCGCATTTCAAGCAAAGACTGGCTTAATACATCTTCGTCACTTAAAGGTTTAAATTCAGAACTAAAGTTTCCTTTTCCAATTTCAATGGCAAAGTTAGACACATCTCCAAGCGAGCGGACAACTGCATGTAATGCCCTGGACATTTGACTTATCTCATCGTTTCCTTCCTGATATTTCACATCTGGAAGTATTCCCATACTGATTTTCTGAAGAACATTTTTTGTCCGGTTGATTGGCCTTGCCAACGATAAGATGGTTACTGTGCTAATACCAATTGCAACAAGAATCTGGATAATCAGCATGATAAAAATAAACCGTTTGAACTGGTCAAAAGTGGCATCACTTTCTGCTATTTTACCCGTGATTACTTTTTCTTGTTTCTTAAAAAGGAGATTGATTTTTCCGAGGATTTTTGCTGTAGCCTCCATAACTTCCCCTTTTTCTTCAACCATTGGAGTTACCTCAAACACAATAAAAGGGTCTTCATAGCTTATAAAAGTGTTAAGCTGTTCCATGATGTATTTGTGCCGGGGGAATAAAGTATCCCTTACAGATCTTTCTATGTCAGCAAGCAGAACCCTGTGTGTGTCATTCTGCCATTCTTTGCTAAGGATATTTAGGGAATCCATTAACCTGTCAAATTCAACGTCGTGCAAGCGTTGCAATTTAATTTTGTCCGGAGTGTCGGCAATTTTGTCTATGTGTACCCATGATTTAATAAGCATCCTGGAATCAGATATTTTTGATTCCAGCTCACCGATTAGATCAACAGAAGGGTTGTAAATAGTACTAATTTCATTTGTTACTTGTCTACTACGCGTAAGAGCATTGCTGGTCATCAAAGCATAAAGTATAACAGCTGCGACCATTACTCCAAATCCAACGATAATCTTTGCCGCAATTTTTAATCTAATCATTCTCTTCCAACTGGTTTATTTCATGTTCCTAATATAGCAAAAAAACTTATAAAAGAACAAGCTGAGTTTTAATAATCAATATATTCAATTACCCGGGCAGATTAGAGGTTTCTAAAACATTCCAGTAGTTGCGATAAAGCTTTTTTTATCATTGAATTTGGGCAGCCAATATTCATTCTCTGAAAGCCATCACCTTCTTCTCCAAACATAAAGCCATCACTTAACCCCAGTTTTGCACCTTCGATAAGTATTTTGTTGATTTCTTCCCGTTTAAGCCCAAACTTTCTGAAATCAAGCCATAGGAGGTATGTCCCTTCTGGTTCAATAAACGATACCTTATCCAATTCCTGTTTAAGGAACTCTTTGACTGTGTTTGTGTTGGCCTTAAAATACCCAATTAATTCCTTTAGCCATAATTCCCCGTTAAAATACGCCGCTTTTGTGGCTTCTATCGCAAAAATGTTTGGCCCAATGTGTAAAGCTTCAATTTGTTTTGCAAACTTTTCAACCAGTTCAGAGTTTGAAGAAACAACATAAGAAGAATTAAGGCCTGCTATATTAAAAGTTTTACTCGGAGCCATTAAAGTCATTGTGTTTCTTGCAATATCATCAGATAATGAAGCCGTTGGGGTGTGTTTAAATCCATCAAAAACAATGTCAGCATGTATTTCATCGGAAATAATAAGGATGTTTTTTTCCAGGCAGATATTGCACAAATCAATAAGTTCTTCGGGTTTCCATACATTTCCGGTAGGGTTATGTGGGCTGCAAAGGATGATCATTTTTGTCTTGTCATCTATTTTGCTCTTCAAATCTTCAAGATCCATATAGTACCTTCCGTCCTTTAAAACTAAAGGGTTTCGGACAAGTGTTCTTCCGGTTTCTTTCACAGCTGAGTAGAAGGGGAAGTAAACCGGGGTTTGAACAATAACTTTATCATCGGGTTGAGTGAAGGCTAAAACACAAGCAAACAGTGAAGGTACCACACCGGGCGAATATTTAATCCAATCTTTTTCTACATTCCATCCGTGTTGTTTTTTTAACCACTGTGTAATTGCTCTGTAATAATCATCGTCCAGAAACGTATAACCGAAAATTCCGTGGCTAAGCCTTTTTTGCATAGCTTCGATAATGAAATCCGGGGCTTTGAAATCTGTATCAGCAACCCACATTGGAAATACGTCTTCAGCATTGAAAAATTTTTCTCTTAAATCATATTTGTAACAATTAGTCTTTTCGCGGGCAATTATTTCATCAAAATTCTGGATCATCAATCTATGTTTAAAAATATAAATTTCAAAAATAGCTATTTCTTATTCTTAATGATCTTTTTTGATAATAAGCTTTTCAATAGTATTTGAAAACAATACCTTTGCAGCTTCTTTAAAATCTATGATGCAGCAGGTTAGAGCAAAAAAATATCTGGGCCAACATTTTCTTACAGACAATAATATTGCAAAGAAAATAGTTGATGCACTCTCAGTTACTGGGATTGAAACGGTTATAGAAGTTGGTCCCGGAATGGGGGTGCTTACGCGCGATCTTATTAGATTGCCGATACCTTTTTATGCAATTGAGGTGGATAGCGAATCTGTCGGGTACTTAAACAGAGAGTTCGAACGGGAAGGTTTTTTAATTGAGGGGGATTTTTTAAAACTTGATTTAAGTAATTTTCGGGCTCCAATGGCAATTATAGGGAATTTTCCATATAACATTTCCAGTCAGATTTTTTTTAAGGTACTAGACTTAAAAAGTGAAGTACAGGAAGTGGTTTGTATGATCCAGAAAGAGGTTGCCGAACGAATAGCTGCGAAACACGGAAATAAAACCTATGGGATTTTGAGTGTTTTGTTACAGGCCTATTATGATATTGACTATTTGTTTACAGTTCATGAACATTGCTTTAGTCCGGCGCCAAAAGTCAAATCTGCAGTCATAAAACTAAGAAGGAACGAACGTTCAGTGTTGGGATGCGATGAAGGGTTGTTTTTCAGGATAGTTAAGCAATCATTTAACCAAAGAAGAAAAACCTTGCGGAACTCTCTAAAAAATATTTGTTCTGAAATTGACTTTGCACAGGAAATTTTTAGAAAACGGCCGGAACAGCTCAGTGTTGAAGAATTTGTTGATTTGACAAAGCAAATTGAAGTACTTATAAAAAAATAAGAATAAAAATTACAATGGCAGCAAATTTTGAATTAACCCGTGAATTCCTCGACAGTATTAAGAAAGCAATAGAGGAAGATACCAGCGCTGAAGCTTTCAAGTTGATTGAAAACCTGCATCCGGTGGATATTGCTGAAATATTTGATGAGTTATCATTAGAAGAAGCCAAATACCTTTATGTTTTATTGGATGGGGAGAAGGCCGCGGATATTTTAATTGAGCTGGAAGAAGATGTGCGGGAAAGGTTTTTGGAAGCGTTGCCGGGAGATGTTATTGCCAGGCAGTTTATCGACAAGATGGATTCCGATGATGCTGCAGATCTTATTAATGAATTGTCTGATGATAAAAAAAATGAGGTACTTCAGAATATTGATGATACGGGACAGGCAGGGGACATTGTTGATCTGTTAAGCTATCCGGAGGATTCTGCGGGTGGATTGATGGCAAAGGAGCTTATAAAGGTCGACATAAACTGGGATTTGGAGACCTGTATGCATGAAATGAGAAAGCAGGCGATAGAGGTTGACGAGATCTATTATGTTTATGTTGTTGATGAAGATGGCCTTTTAAAAGGAACAGTTTCTCTGAAAAGAATGTTGTTGGTTAGTCCGAATGTGAAAATTAAAGATATATACAATGACAGTCTGATTTCAGTAAATGCGGAAACCCCATCTGAAGAGGTTGCTAAAATAATGGAAAAGTATGATTTGGTTGCGTTGCCTGTTATTGATTTGATAGGGAGGTTGTTAGGTAGGATTACGATAGATGATGTCGTAGATGTAATTAAAGAGGAAGCAGAAAAAGATTATCAGATGATATCTGGTATAACGGAAGATGTTGAGCCTTCGGATAATATTTTTCTTTTGACAAGGGCCCGCATTCCATGGTTATTTATTGGTCTGGCTGGCGGGTTACTTGGAGCAACTGTAATGAGGCAGTTTGAAGGTCAACTTCTGCATAATCCGAACATAGCATTTTTTATTCCATTGATTGCAGCCATGGGAGGGAATGTAGGTGTGCAGTCATCGTCAATTGTTGTGCAGGGGCTTGCAAATAAGTCATTTAGTCTTGACTCTACCTGGAAGAGGCTATTAAAAGAGGTAAGTGTGGCATTTATCAATGCATCTATATTTTCCGTTATCATATTTGCTTATAACTATTTTACAAATAGTGGTTATGAGCTTACTATAATGGTAAGCCTTTCATTGTTTACTGTTATGATGTTTGCCTCAATATTCGGAGCTTTTATACCCATGCTCCTTAACCGGTTTAAAGTTGATCCGGCCTTGGCAACAGGGCCATTTATAACAACGATGAACGATATTTTCGGAATAGTAATTTATATGGCAATAGGACAATTAATTGCACGAGCTTTAGTGTAATGCAGGTCAATGAAAAATTTGTTTATAAATGTTGAATACTTATGCGTTTAAGTAGTATGTGGGTAGATAAAAATGTTATATCTTTCGCGTTTATACTGGTGACGCAGTTTAAAAGCAGGGTGAAAATGTCATATCTAATTCCAGACTTTGAATTTTACGCATGGAGGTGGAATGTTGAGATTTTTTTTTCGCCAGAGATTCACTAAATTAAAAGGGAAAAATAAAATACTATAAGATATCGATGAGTAACGAGAAAGAAATAAAATCAGCTTTAATTTCGGTTTATCACAAAGATAACCTTGATGAGATTTGCAAAAAGCTGGATGAATTGGGAATAAGGATCATTTCAACCGGAGGGACACAAAAGTTTATTGAAGGCCTTGGTATTAAGGTTGATGCCGTAGAGGATTTAACAACATATCCATCTATTCTGGGCGGACGGGTGAAAACCTTGCACCCAAAGGTATTTGGCGGGATTTTAAATCGTCGGGATGATGTTTCGGATAAAGAGCAGCTTTCTCAATATGATATTCCGGAGATTGATTTGGTTATTGTGGATTTATATCCTTTCGAGAAAACGGTTGATTCAGGAGCAGAAGAGCAGGACATTATTGAGAAGATTGATATTGGGGGGATTTCATTAATCAGGGCTGCAGCCAAAAATTTTAACGATGTTGTTATCGTACCTTCTCAGGGGCAGTACTCTTACCTTCTTGATATTCTAAATGCAGGGGGAAAAACAACCTTGGAACAAAGAAAAGACCTGGCATTAGAGGCATTTCAGGTTTCATCACATTACGATACGGCCATTTTTAATTATTTCAATAAAGATTCTAATAAGCAGGTATTTAAACAAAGTATTTCTGGGGCAAAAGCGCTCAGGTATGGGGAAAACCCTCACCAAAAAGGTGTGTTTTACGGCAATTTTAATGAATTGTTTGAACAAGTTCATGGAAAAGAGATTTCTTACAATAACCTGCTTGATATAGAGGCTGCGGTATATCTTATTGATGAATATGAAGAAACAACATTTGCAATTTTGAAGCATAATAATGCCTGCGGGTTGGCTTCAAGGGAAAAACTTGTTGATGCATATAAGGATGCTCTTGCAGGAGATCCGGTTTCGGCTTTTGGAGGAATTCTGATAACAAACAGAAAAATTGATACAGAAACGGCAGAAGAGGTAAATCAGTTGTTTTGTGAGGTTGTTATAGCACCGGCATACGACGAGCAGGCAATGGCGGTTCTTCAGGGCAAAAAGAACCGTATTATATTGGTCAGGAAGGAATGCAGGTTGCCGGAGAAGCAATTCAGGACTATGCTGAACGGAGTCTTGGAACAGGACAGGGATATGTCGATGGAGGGCCGTGATAGCATGAAGGCCGTTACGAAGCGTGAACCAAAAGATGCAGAATATACGGATCTGGAATTTGCAAACAAACTTGTAAAGCACACTAAGTCAAACACAATAATCCTTGCGAAAGGAAACCAGTTGTGTGCAAGTGGTGTTGGGCAAACATCAAGGGTAGATGCTTTAAAACAAGCTATTGAGAAGGCAAAGAGTTTCGGATTTGACCTAAACGGGGCTGTAATGGCTTCAGATGCATTTTTTCCGTTTCCCGATTGTGTGGAGATAGCGTTTGAAGCAGGAGTAACAGCAGTGGTTCAGCCAGGGGGCTCTATAAGGGATAAAGAATCAATTGAGTTTTGTGATTCGAAAAATATGGCGATGGTATTAACAGGAGTAAGACATTTTAAACACTAATAAGAACTAACTATGGGTTTATTCTCATTCTTAACGCAAGAACTGGCTATTGACCTAGGAACAGCCAACACGATAATCATCCATAACGATAAAATTGTAGTTGATGAACCATCTATTGTAGCTTTGGAAGGTTCTTCCGGCAAATTAATTGCTATTGGGCACAAGGCCCGTCAAATGCACGGGAAAACACATGAGAATATTAAAACAATACGTCCTTTGCGGGATGGCGTAATAGCAGATTTTAACGCGGCAGAGCAGATGATTCGTGGTATGATAAAAATGATTAATCCACGGCAAAAGTTTTTTACACCTACACTTAGAATGGTCGTGTGTATACCATCGGGGAGTACGGAGGTGGAAATCAGGGCTGTGCGTGACTCGTCCGAGCATGCAGGAGGTCGCGACGTTTATATGATATACGAGCCAATGGCTGCATCGTTAGGGATCGGTATTGATGTGGAAGCGCCGGAAGGAAGTATGGTCGTAGATATTGGAGGGGGTACCACAGAGATTGCTGTTATTGCACTAGGTGGTATTGTCTGTAACCAGTCAATTCGTATTGCGGGAGATGGGTTTACGACTGATATTCAGGCTTATATGAGGCATCAGCACAATATAAAAATAGGAGAAAGAACCGCTGAGGAAATTAAGATAAATGTGGGGTCGGCTTTACCAGATTTGGAAGATCCACCGGCAGACTTTAATGTTCGTGGCCCAAACTTAATGACAGCTATGCCTATTGAGGTACCTGTATCTTATCAGGAGATTTCTCACTGTTTAGATAAATCGCTATCTAAAGTAGAATCAGCAATTATTTCAGTATTGGAACAAACTCCGCCTGAATTGTATGCCGATATTGTAAGTAAGGGGATATACCTTGCGGGAGGTGGAGCGTTACTACGGGGGTTGGATAAGCGTTTGTCTGATAAGATTAATATACCTTTCCATGTTGCCGAAGATCCACTGCATGCGGTGGCAAGAGGGACCGGAATAGCCCTTAAAAACGTTGAAAGATTTTCTTTCCTGATAAGATAATAAGGAATTCAGAAAATGAGGAACCTTTTACAATTTCTTATAAAACACCATTTTACACTACTCTTTTTGTTCCTCGAAGTTGTAGCGGTAGCAATACTTGTAAGGTTTAACAGTTATCATGAAGCTAAACTGTATAAAATTAAACATGTAGTTGTTGGCGGTATAGCCGAGAAATTTGATAACTATTCCAGGTATCTTTCCTTAGAGGAGCAGAATAAAGAACTGGTTCAGGAGAATGCGAGGTTATATAATCAATTGAAGGGGTCGATGTATTTCCTTGGAGATGATTCTTTTGTGGATTCGGTCTGGATGCAGCAGTATAGGTTTGTTCCGGCCCGGGTCGTGAATAATTCTGTAAATAAACAGTACAATTTTATTACGCTGAACAAAGGGAAAATCCACAACATTAAAGAAGATATGGCTGTTATTGGGCCGAATGGTATAGTTGGAGTTGTGAAAACTGTTACCAATCATTTTTGTTCGGTTTTGCCTGTACTAAACAGAGATTCTCATCCAAATGCCCGGATTAAAAACAGTAATTATTTTGGCCATATTGACTGGCCCGGATTAAACGCAGAAGAGGTGATTTTGAAAAATATACCTTTGCATGCCCGGATAAATGCAGGAGATACAGTGGAAACCAGTGGCCATTCAACTTTTTTTCCACCAGGTGTTTTAATAGGAACTATAGTGGAATACGAGATTGTTGAAGGGGTGAATTATGATATTCTGATAAACCTTTCAACAAATTTTAGCAACCTGACTCAGGTAATGATTGTTGAGAATTTATTAAAAGAGGAGCAACGTGCTCTGGAAGAAGCTGTTGTAAATGATTAAAGTTCTGCCTAGAAATATATTAAGGTTTGCTCTTGTTGTTTTGATTCAGGTGCTGATTTTTAACAATATAGAGTTAGGAGGCTACCTTAATCCATATATCTATATATTGTTCATCATTCTTTTACCCTTTGAAACTCCCGGATGGGCAATATTATTGCTGGGATTTCTTCTTGGTTTTTCTGTAGATGTATTTTCAGAGACATTAGGTATGCATACGGCGGCGACAACTTTCATGGCCTATATGAGACCATTGGCACTGTCACTCGTTTCACCACGTGATGGGTACGAAGCAGGATCGTTTCCAAGGGTACATTATTATGGTATGTGGTGGTTTTTACAATATGCACTTATACTTGTTTTTGCTCACCATACGGTTTTATTCCTGACGGAATTATTTAAAGTTCAGGATTTATTTCATGTGTTGGTAAGGATAGTTCTAAGCACATTTCTTTCATTGTCAATTATTTGTATTAGTCAATATTTTGTATTTAGAAAGTAAGGATGGATCAGTTTGCGGTTAGGAAATACATTATTGGGGCATTAATAATTTTTATTGGGGTTATTTTTGTAATCCGACTTTTGTACCTACAGGTAATTGATCCTACATACCGCCTCTCTGCAGAAACCAATAGCAGGCGGGTTGAAACAGTTTACCCCGCAAGAGGGCTTATTTATGATCGTAATGGAGAATTAATCGCACATAACCAGCCCTCGTATGACTTGAAAATTGCATATAACGAACTTCAGTCATTTGACACAACTGAACTATGTGAGATCCTTGGGGTTGAAATTCAGACAGTACGGGATGTAATTAATCTAATGCGGGTAAATCCCAGAAAGCGCAGAGATCCGTTTATAAAGCAACTATCACCTGAAACTTTCGGTAAACTAAAAGAAAAGCAATATAAATTTCCCGGATTTTATTTTAGTGAAAGAACGCTCAGAAAGTATAAACATGAGATTGCAGCCCATCTTCTTGGATATATTGGAGAAGTGGACTCAGCCCAGATTGGCAGGGACAAGTATTATGAAATGGGAGATTATTATGGTGTTAGCGGGGTTGAAAGCACGTATGAAGAATTTTTAAGGGGGGAAAAGGGACGGCGTTACCGTTTAATTGACGTAAGGGGCAGGGAAAAAGGAGCGTATAAGGATGGCAAATATGACTATGATGCAAAAACAGGTATGAATATTTCCCTGACGATAGATGTAGAACTTCAGAAGTATGCAGAAAGCCTTATGCAAAACTATGAGGGGAGTATTGTAGCTATTGAACCGGAAACAGGAGAAGTGCTGGCATTTGTTTCGGCTCCATATTACAATCCATCTTTATTGGTCGGAAGGGTCAGGCAGGATAATTATACAAAATTAAAGAGAGATACCCTAAAACCTCTGTTTAACAATTCAATTATGGCGCGGTATCCACCAGGAAGTACCTTTAAAACTGTAAACGCTCTTAGCGCCCTAAACGAGGGCGTGATTAACACTTATACTAAATTTGGTTGTAACCACGGGTATTATGTAGGGGGTGTTTCCATGAAGTGCCATTCTCATCCGACACCGCTTGAGGTAGTCGGAGCTATTAAGCATTCCTGTAATGCATTTTTTGCATCGACATATAAAAGACAGGTTGACAATCCACAGTATGAAAAGGTGGAGGATGCTTTCAACCAATGGCGGAAAGATATTGTCAGTTTTGGGTTTGGAAAACCGCTGGGTATTGATTTGCCATCAGAGGATGGGGGCTTTATCCCTCGTTCTACATATTACGACAGGTATTATGGAAACGGATATTGGAGGGCGCATACGATTATTTCGAATTCCATAGGTCAAGGGGAGATACTTACAACCCCTTTACAGATTGCCAATCTTGCAGCAGTTATTGCTAATAAAGGTTACTTCATAACTCCTCATGTTGTGAGAGGGATAGAGGGAATAGATACCCTTTCAAGAAAGTACCTTCAAAAGCATTTTGTTACAGTAGATACAAGTTACTTTAACTATGTTATTGAAGGAATGGATAAGGTTGTAAATGAAGGCGGAACGGCATCAATTGCGAAACATGGTGAAATTGTAATATGTGGAAAAACAGGGACTGCGGAAAACCCTCACGGAGAGGATCACTCCGTATTTATGGCTTTTGCTCCCAGGGAAAACCCTAAAATTGCAGTATCCGTCTATATTGAATACGGGAAGTGGGGGGCTTCTTATGCAGCTCCAATAGCGAGCCTGCTAATTGAGAAATACCTTACAGACTCAATTGCCCCAAACAGAAAATGGGTTGAAAACCGAATGTTAACAAGAAGAATCCGAATAAACAGAACAGATGAGTAGGCGGGTAAATATATTAGGGAATACCGATTGGTTAACCATATTTCTTTATTTAGTGCTGGTTGTTTTCGGCTGGATGAACATCTATTCTGTTAATTATGTTGAGTCGAGAGGCTTTGAACTTTCTCTTGGAAATAAGTATACGATGCAGTTATTATGGATAGGGGTATCCATATCTCTGGCGATAATGATTTTTTTAATCGATAGCCGGTTTTTTAGTTTTATCGCTTATCCGGGATATATTTTTGCTATTTTGCTTCTTCTTCTGGTTTTGGTTGTTGGTCAGGAGGTTAATGGGGCAAAATCCTGGATTAGTTTAGGGCGGATCAAAATACAACCCTCTGAATTTGCAAAGTTAGCGGCAGTACTGGTGCTGGCAAGGTTTTTATCGGGTTACGAGGTCAAATCCAATAGCATAAAAAATATTCTGATATCTCTGGGGTTAATTTTGGGCCCACTGACCCTGATAATGTTACAACCTGATTTTGGTTCTACCCTCGTTTATGGAGCCTTGGTGCTAGTGCTTTACAGAGAGGGGTTGCCAGGTTGGGTGTTATTAATTGTAGTTCTTCTTGCCGGGGTGTTTCTGGGGTATTTTTTGTTGTCGCCAATATGGCTTCTGGCGATTCTGGCCGCCGTTGCATACGTTGGCTTTTTTATCTTAAATAGAAGTTTTAAAAATTTATATATTGGACTTATTGTTGCCCTTGGGTGTTCCGGGCTTGCATTTGGCCTCAGGTTTCTTGAGATTCTTCCGGTTGAAGATTATTTAATTTCATTGGGAACCTTAGCCCTCATCATGATTATCTCGCTGGTACTTGTTGTTCGGCAGAAGATACAGGGGGGGGCAATTATTATTGTTTTCCTGCTTTCGTTTATTGGGTTTATCTATTCAATAGATTTTGTATTTAATAATTTAATGCAGGAGCACCACCGGACCAGGGTCGAAGTAATGCTTGGGAAAAAATCAGATCCGTGGGGATATGAGTATAATGTGAACCAGTCCAAAATTGCTATTGGCTCAGGTGGTTTTACAGGAAGAGGTTTCTTGAAAGGTCCCCAGACCAAGCTTAAGTACGTGCCGGAACAAAGTACGGATTTTATTTTCTGTACTGTTGGAGAAGAATGGGGCTTTGTTGGTTCATTAATATTTATAACTGCATTTATTGGACTGCTGATTCGATTAATCGTGATATCGGAGCGGCAGCGGTCGCGGTTTAGCAGAATATTTGGATATGGGGTCGTAACAGTATTGTTTTTTCACTTTGCGGTAAACATAGCTATGACCATTGCAATTTTTCCCGTAATAGGTATTCCTTTGCCTTTTCTTAGTTATGGGGGTTCTTCACTCATGGCGTTCACCATGATGATATTTATATTGCTGCGCCTAGATTCTACCCGAAAAGCCTATTTGATCTAGTAGTGCGAACTCAAAATAAAATATCATATTTCATGCTTCTTCTCTTTCCTTTCTGTAGCGTTTAAATTCTTAAACGCAGCTATGCTATGCTTTGCAAATTTCGCCTTACAAAAAGAAAAAATAAAGGCAAAATAGTTAAAAAGCTATTTTATGAACACACTACCAGTAATATTTAGCCGGATATTAATTTGTTGTCAATCAAAGGAATGGTGACTTCATAATTTTTTACGACATAGCGTAGCAGTTCAGGGAAAAAAGTCATGAACTCACTATTTAGCTGGAGGCCGTATTTTCGGATGACTTCTGCGGCAAATTGTGATTCATCAGGCAAAGGGGTACGCATAGACATGCGGTAAAGCACGTTTACAATACCTTCGGGCGTAGTATACGTATCTATCCAGTCGTTTTGAATAAAGGAAGGCACGAAGTATTTAACACGTTCAGGGAGAACGGGGTAATACTTTTGAAGGACGTCAAAAATGTCTTCTCTATATTGTTCCAGAGGGACCGGACAAAATTTGTCCCAGTTTATAATCAGGTAATGGTCATACAGAATGTCTACAACAATGCCTGCCCATTTCTTATATTGGGGGGCAAAATACTTTTTGCTCTGACTAACTATTTTGTGTGTGTCTGTAAAGGAGTCTATTCTTCTGTGCAATACGATTCCTTTGCGAATACTGGCAGGGTATTTCAGGTAGTCTTTCCCTTTCACATAATCGCCTATAAAATTTCCTATTAATACCGTTTCCTCAATACCTGAGAGAAAAATGTGCGCTAAGTAGTTCATTTATGGTTTTTACCAGAAAATTAATATAACCGTAGGGTAACAAACTCTTTTTAGATATTTTTTTATCCAGATAAATTTTCTTACCATCAAAATGGTTTCAGACGGGTTCCGTTTTATCTAAGTATGTTATTCCTTCCGGTTTTTGAACCTAAAAGTATACAAAGTTAATCTGTGGCACTTACGGCTACTCTTTTGTGGTAAATGTCTGAGATTAACGCTGATAAAATATGTTCAAGAATTTATTTGTTTCATTATCGGCATTATTCACTATCGAATTAATGTACAATCCCTGGTTAAGATACAAATTTGTATCAATAAAGCGGAATTAAATGGAGGGAAATTATGTTGATAACGGAACCAGAAGTGTTTTTATGGACTTTAAACAGGTTAAAACTTATTTTGTGAAGGGCGAACTTTGTATTTTATTTGTAACTGGAGGTTAAAAAAAGCCCGTCCTTACAGGGGACGGGCCGTTAATTTCGTAACTAGCGACGCTAATTAAAGTCTTTCTTTTATTTTTTTAGTTTCTTCTTCAAAACCCGGTTTTTCAAGCAGAGCAAACATGTTTTTCTTGTAAGCTTCAACTCCAGGTTGATTAAATGGATTAATGTCCATTAGATAGCCACCGATACCGCAGGCTTTCTCAAAGAAGTACATTAACTGGCCAATGTAATATTCATTTAATTCGGGGAGTTCAATCCTAATGTTTGGAACATCGCCGTCAACGTGGGCAATTTTTGTTCCTAACTCAGCCATTTTGTTTACAAAGTCGATATTTTTACCCGCCAGGTAGTTTAATCCATCAAGGTTATTTTGGTCGGATGGGATGGTTAAGTCGTATTTCGTTTTAGCTATCGAAATAACAGTTTCCATTAAAGTGCGTTCCCCTTCCTGAATGTACTGCCCCATAGAGTGCAAATCTGCTGTTAAGTCAACACTTGCAGGATAAATTCCAAGTCCGTCTTTACCATCACTTTCTCCATATAGTTGTTTCCACCATTCAGCCAAGTAATGAAGTTTATTTTCATAATTAGCCAGTATTTCAATCTTTTTTCCGGCGTTGTAAAGGGAAATTCTTGTTGCTGCATATTGAGCGGCTGGGTTATTCTCAAACTCAACGGAAGAACTGCATGCCTTTTCCATATCGCGGGCCCCCTGAACAAGGGCGCGTACGTCGAAACCGCCAATGGCAAGAGGTACAAGTCCCACAGGGGTAAGGACAGAGTAACGTCCCCCAACATCATCAGGTATTACATAGCTTTTATACCCGTTTTGGTTTGTAAGGGTACGTAGGGCCCCTTTTTTTTCATCTGTCACTGCTACGATAAGTTCTTTGGCTTTTTCTGCACCAACTTTATTTTCAAGATGATTTTTAAGTATCCGGAAAGCTATTGCAGGTTCTGTAGTTGTTCCTGACTTTGAAATAACCACAATGCCATATCTTTTTTTATCAAGCAGTTGTATGAGTTCGGAGAGGTAATCTTCTCCTATATTTTGTCCGGCAAATAGAATCGCAGGGGCATTATTATCTCCTTTAAGGTTGGCAAAAGTATCTGTCATCGCTTCTGCTACTGCTTTTGAACCAAGATAAGAACCACCAATTCCAATAACCACAATTACATCTGTTTCGGCTTGGATTTTTTTTGCCGTGCTCTCTATATCATCCAACTGGGCATCAGTGATTGAAGAAGGAAGGTTTACCCAACCAAGAAAATCGTTTCCTTTTCCTGTTTTATCTTCAAGTGCTTTGTTTGCAGCTTCGGCTTTTTCTTTAAGCCCCATTATTGACTCTTTGTCTATTGAGCCAAAAACTTTTTCAATATCAAGTTTGATAAAATCCATATTTATGAATGATTAGTGTTATTTAAGTTTTTTTGTAAGCAAAGTAATCTCCAAAGCCGGAGATACTTTGTTGACCAGTATGTTGTAAACAGCGTCAACAATAGGCATGGGGATATTATTTTTGTCGTTTATCTGTTTAATACAACCTACAGCATTAACACCTTCGGCCACCATATTCATTTCAAGTTGGGCGGTTTTTACAGAATACCCTTTGCCAATCATATTGCCAAATGTCCTGTTCCGGCTAAATTGAGAGTAGGTTGTAACAAGCAGGTCACCTAGGTAAGGCGAGCTGTTTATTTTTCGTTTACTTTTGTAGGTGAGGTCCAGGAAACGCTTAATTTCCTGAAACGCATTTGAGACAAGAACTGCCTGAAAGTTATCGCCATAACCAAGGCCGTGACAAATACCAGCTGCAATTGCCACTATGTTTTTTAATACAGCTGCGTATTCTGTACCGTATATGTCAGAGCTGGTTTTGGCATATACATAATGACTTGCAATATGGTTGGCTATGTACTCAGCATCTTTTTTGTTTTTGGAAGAAATGGTAAGATATGACAGCTTTTCAAGTGCTACTTCTTCTGCATGGCACGGACCGGATATAATTCCCAGTTTACTAAATGGAACGTTGTAATTTGTATTAAAGAACTCAGTAACTGTTAAATTATGATTGGGGATTATTCCTTTTACTGCAGAAAAAACAAGTTTTTGGGTATAATCGCCATGATATTTAACGAAAGCTTCTTCAATAAATGGAGCTGGAATTGCCACAATGAGAATGTCAGAGTTTGTTATTGCATCAGAAATATTATCATAAAAAGATATTTTCTCAGTCTCAATTTTAACAGAGCTTAAGTAATGGGGGTTGTGTTTGTGGGCGATTACTTTCTCAATATTGTCTTTTTTCCTTAGATACCAGTTAATATGCTCACAATTGTTAAGCAATAGTTTTACAATTGCAGTTGCCCAACTACCACCGCCAAGTACACCAAT
The DNA here is from genome assembly GCA_965230395.1 of Bacteroidales bacterium. Classification (GTDB taxonomy): domain Bacteria; phylum Bacteroidota; class Bacteroidia; order Bacteroidales; family UBA10428; genus UBA10428. Next base: position 5,460,206 of record CBDDKV010000002.1, on the reverse strand, counting down.
TCTTTTTTTGTGTGCCATAAGGTTTTTTGAAATTGAATGACAAAAATACGATTCATTCCCATAAGTGCGATATGATTTTAGAACATTTATGAGAGATGTCTGATTTTCTCATGCGTTAAAAAATATAACGAGTTTTTTAAATGGAAGAACAGGTTCAATCTTCACGGGTAACCAGAGCAAAGAAATCATTTTCAAGCTTTAAATAACCATGTTCATAACAAAAATGATAAGTGTTGCCGGTTTTTGTAATATAAAGGTTCGTATGGTACTTAAAATTGAAGCCCCTCTTTTGAAGTTGGTTTAAATGTACTTTTGTCTTTCCTGTAGGGTTAAGTTCCTTCAGTATTTGCCTGTTCTTTCTAAGTATTGAGTTAACTTGTCTGATATAACTGTTGCTGTAACCAACATTCTTATTGTTATAAGAATTTCTACATTGATCTGAACAAAATTTTTTGTCGCTTCTTCCGTAAATAGGCTCACCGCATTCGGGACAAAGGCGTTTTTCTTCCATAAAGTTGTATTTATAAAAACTTTCAGCTTTTGCCTAAAATATATAAAATGGGCGCATAAACCTAATGGTTAGGTTTTTAAGTTGTTTTTTAGTGCTGGATGAAATTATCTGGGGATATTTTTGTCATTGTAGAGTTTGCCTTTGTAATAAATAATACTCCGGTTATTCTTCACCTCAATATGTATAAGGTCGCGATAAACCTGAAATGAAGAAATAAGTTCATTTGATATGTATTTTCTTTCTCCATTTGCATAAGCGAACATTCTGCCGCTATTATCCAGATATGCAATTGTATTCCAGTCTAAATCAAAGGTCCTTGGTTTGTATGGTTCTATTTCTACTGTATTTCCGTTGTTCCAGGCTTTAAATATGTTGTCCTCAACAAAGGCAAGGATATTGTCTTTTGCAATATAGGATTCAGGGGGCGAAGGACTAATTGTATTGATTTTTCCTTCTGAGAAGACTTTAAACTCGCCTGTGTCATCAATATAGGCAACAAAACCGTCTCCGGTTCGAAATGATTGTGGAATGAAGTCGGAAAGCGTATAGATATTGCCTTTGTAAAATGCTTTGAAGTTTTGTTCGAGTAGATCTGTATAAGCAACTATATCGCGTCCGGCCTCAAATTTTGTTTTTTCAACATTCCTTAGGATTGTCTTTAATTCTCCCTGATGCCAAATTTTGAAGTCCATATTTCTTTTTGTAATGTATGCAAATATGTTGTCGGAACTAGTCCAGGACTGAAGTGGGAAACCGTCTATTAACCCGGATTCAACTTCCATAATATCACCGTTGTAAAATACATTGAGCGCTTCTTTGTTTTTATCATAAAATACAATCAGGCTGTCCGCAACAACGAAATCTGTACATCTATTACTAAGTTCTATGCTTTCGCCCTGATAAACCACTTTGAGTTTGCTGAAAAAATTATAGGCAGCAAGATAATCAGTTGCTAAATAACTGGAGGGGGTGACTTTTTCCAAGGTACTAACTTCGCCATTGAAGTACATATTTAAATGTCCTTGACTCGAAATATATAAAACATACGGTCCTCCTATTTTGAAACTCTGAGGTTTCAGGTGGTCAACCTGCTTACTTTTGCCATGATCAAAGATGTGAAAATGCTCTCTATAGTCAGTAAACGCAGTTAGATGCTGTCCTGGAAGTTGCGAAACAATGAAACAGGTTCCGATAAATAAGCAAAGTTTTTTTAGATTTTTCATTAGAAAGGGGACTGTTTTAACTACTTAATTTACTTCAAATTTAAGGCATTTATTGTGTTTGAAGAGAGAAAAAAAGGTTATGGGGTGAAGGAGAGTGGAAAAAGCCATTAGAGATAATGGTTTACTTTATAAAAAAGAAAGTCCGATAGCATTATTTGCTTCGGACTTACAAATTGTAAATTCTTTTTTATTTAGTAGTATGCAACTTCCTCAACCTCATCAGAATCGTCAGAATCTTTAATGGGGTTGGATTTGTTAAAGTGCCAGGTTAGAGAAATAGAAAAAAGTTGGCTCTCTTTATATTTTGAAAGGTCTGAAACGACTTTGTCGGTACCATTGTTAACAGAGTTTCTGGAATAATCATGGTTCAGGAAGTCGCTCGGATAATATGTTGCTTTTACGTTAATTCCTTTCGGAAATTGAATTCCGGCAAAAACACAAGGCTGGATAGTTTCAACCTGACTCGGCCACCAGACACTGTATTTGCTTTTTGAACCGCTACGGGAATGGGAAGTCCAATATTTTTCTTTGTAATGAAAATTCCAGTTTATTTCTCCACCTCCATAAAAATAGAAATGGTCTTTAAAAGAGCCGAGTTTAATAGCCAAAGGAATGTTTAGGGCATAAACTCTTCTGATCACCTTAATGTCAAGGAACTCACCGGAGCCGTATTCTTTAGGTAAAACCTCGTCGGATATCATACCAATGTTTCTTATTCCAATACCGGAGAAAAGCCCAATGTTATTCCCTAAATCCATATGGACGAATTCACTGAAGTGTAAAAACATAGAGAAACGTACTGGGTGCTTTGAAATCTCCGGACTCGTTTCGGAAGTTGAATTTGCTGTAACCCAGTTTTCGTTTAAACTTAACTGTCCTGCTGAAAAGATAACCTCTCCGGCGGAGTTCGTGTAAACTTTTTGTGCCTGCATGTATTGGACAGTTAGCAACATACAAACTCCGACTATAATCTTTATTCTGTTCATTTTAATAAGTGAGTTTTTTATACGTTAAATCAAATTTACAACTAAAAGTTTTGGTTGCGTTTGTGTTAAGACGTTTTAAGATGTCAAATAGTTACTTTTCTTTTTTTTCTTTCATCTTAGGGGCTGTTTAAATTTTATCCGACAGTTTTTTATTCCATACTTTTCTTTCAGAAAGGCTTCGTTGTTTTTTGAATTTTTCTTAAACGGCCATCACTATTTGTATAAAATTAGGATAACTCTCTAAATATCAGAGCCAGGGACAAATTTTAAGCCGTTTCTTAAAATCTGGAAAATATAAGCGGATAAATCAGGGACAGGGAATACTTAATTGTGCCACTAATTAATAAGGGATGGACAGGAAGTTACTGCTGAGAGGGGGCTGTGTTTGCATTGCAAGTTGGGGGAGGTGATTTAAATCACCTTTTTTCTATAATTAACATCATGTTGAAAAAATGTGAACAGACGTTTTTTTTTTCTACTTTTGAATTCCCAGTTTAACCATATATAATCCAAATAATTTACCATAATGCTAGATGTGAAATACAACATTAAGGGATTAGTTTCTGGCATTTACGAATGTCAAAAGAAAATTATTCTAAATCGTCGGTTCATCAGAGAACTTGAATCAGATGGTAAGGACACTACTCTTCTTAAAGATGAGAACTTGAAGTTAGAAGAGCAAATTTCTGAATTTCAGAAAAAATTGAAGAGAAAGTATCAGTTTTCGTACTAGAGCTAATACGGTAGAGGCAGAGGCTGAAACAGAGGTTTCAGCCTCTGTTTTTTTATATATGTATAACTTCGTCGTATGCAGCAGCAGCGGCTTCCATTATAGCTTCGGACATTGTAGGGTGTGGGTGCACCGATTTTATTATTTCGTGTCCGGTAGTTTCCAGTTTACGGGCAACAACCAGCTCGCCAATCATTTCAGTAACATTTAACCCGATCATATGTGCACCGAGTAGTTCTCCGTACTTTGTGTCAAAAATCAGTTTGATAAAGCCGTCTTTATTTCCTGCAGCAGAAGCTTTGCCTGAAGCTGAATATGGAAATTTTCCGATTTTTATGTCATACCCGGCTTCTTTGGCTTTTTTCTCGGTATAGCCGACTGAAGCAATTTCCGGTGTTGTGTAGGTACAACCGGGAATGTTGTTGTAATCTATTGGTTCAGGGTTCTTTCCTGCAATTTTTTCTACACAGGTTATTCCTTCGGCCGATGCAACATGAGCCAGAGCTTGTCCATGAACAATGTCGCCAATGGCATATATACCATCTACATTGGTTCTGTAATATTCGTCAACCTTTATTTTTCCGTTTTCCTGCTGGATTTCTAATTCTTCCAATCCAATATTTTCAAGGTTCGGTGTGATACCAACAGCAGAAAGAACAATGTCCACCTCGTGTACTTCTTCACCTTTTTTTGTTTTTATGGTAACCTTACATTTATCTCCAGAGGTGTCTACAGACTCTACGGTAGAGTTTGTCATAACCTTCATTTTGGATTTCTTAAAAGAACGTTCCAAGGCTTTAGAGACCTCTTCATCTTCCAAAGGCACAACTGTAGGCATAAATTCAACGAGGGTAACTTTGGTGCCGATTGACTGATAGAAATGTGCAAATTCACTTCCAATAGCACCGGATCCGACAACAATCATACTTTCGGGTTGTTTATCAAGGGTCATGGCCTTTCGGTACCCAATTACTTTTTCACCATCAATTGGCAGGTTGGGAAGCTCTCTTGAGCGGGCCCCTGTGGCAAGAATTATATGTTTGGCTTTATATTGTTTTTTTTCTCCCGAATTATTGGTTACTTCAACAGAACCTTTGGTCACTAGCTTACCAGTCCCCTGTATATGTTCAACTTTATTCTTTTTAAGAAGAAACTGTATGCCTTTACTCATGTTTCCTGCGACTTCCCTGCTGCGCGCAACCATTTTCGAAAAATCAGCTTTCGCATTTCCTTCAATTGTAATTCCATACTCTTCTGCATGGTTAAGATAACTAAATACCTGGGCACTTTTTAATAAAGATTTTGTTGGAATACATCCCCAATTTAAACACACTCCACCAAGTTCTGCTTTTTCTACAACAGCAGTTTTAAGTCCAAGCTGGGCAGAACGTATTGCAGCAACATATCCACCAGGACCGCTTCCAACAACAATTAAATCGAAATCCATGTTTTATTTTTTTTAATTACGTAATTTTAATACTAAAACCTATCGTACAGGTCTGAATTGTCAAAACAATAATATTTTAACAAATTAAATGAAAAATGGTTGCTCGCCAATTTAAACGCGGACTATTATTTGTTTTTCTATTTCTGTTTGTTTTGAGACCGGTTCAGGCTGTTAAGCTGCTTAAGAAAGAACGGACAAGAATTGGATTGGTGTTGAGTGGTAGGGGCAGCAAAGGGGGGCAAACTTAACCTAAAACCGAGCTAATCTGATTGTTTGAATTGTTCTTGTAATGTGAAGTAAATTAATAAGATAAATCAAGTTTCTTGTTTGTTGGGTGAGTAATCCGCGATAATGTTTTTTTAACCGTAGGGTTTAATATTCGGTTTAACACCCTAAACAGCCATCATTTTTATTTGTCATTTTTTAACGCCGAGAAGTAGCTTGCCAGAAGTTTTTCGGCAGCAGAAAAAGAACTCCATTCTTTGTTCAGAACTTTCTTCTTGGCATTTTCAACTTCACCTTTTACAGATGGATGATTGTGGAAATTTGTTTTCAATTGTTCTTCAATCGTTTCAAACATCCAGTACTGAGTTTGTTGTTTTCTTCTGTTAAAAAAGTATTGGTTTTTCAAGGTAGCTTCTCTGTATTTTGAAATTTTTTCCCAGATAGAGTCAATTCCTGTATTTGTAATGGAGGAACAAGTAACAGCTTCCGGGGTCCATCCTGATTCGGTGGGGGGGAAAAGGTGAATGGCATTAGCATATTCACCTCTGGCCAACTTGGCTTTGTTAAGGTTTTGTCCATCAGCTTTTGTTATGGCAATTAGGTCTGCCATTTCCATTATTCCCCGCTTTATTCCTTGTAGTTCATCTCCCGCACCGGCCAGCATGAGTAAAAGAAAGAAGTCTACCATGGAATGAACAGAAGTTTCAGACTGTCCAACCCCTACTGTTTCTATAATAATTACATCGAAGCCTGCTGCTTCACACAGGAATATTGTTTCCCTTGTTTTTCTTGCAACTCCGCCCAGCGAACCTGCTGAAGGGGAAGGACGGATAAAGGCGTTAGGATCGCCAGAGAGGCTTTCCATGCGGGTTTTGTCGCCTAAAATACTGCCTTTGGTGCGTTTGCTGCTGGGGTCGATAGCCAACACGGCCACTTTATGTTTGTTTCCGGTCAAAAATTTACCAAACGACTCTATAAATGTGCTTTTCCCGGCTCCGGGAACTCCGGTTATCCCAATTCGAATTGATTTTCCGGAGTAGGGGAGGCAGTTATTAATTACTTTCTGAGCTTTTTCTGAATGTTCAGCTAAATTACTTTCAATAAAGGTTATTGCTTTTCCCAAAAGGGTCCTGTCCCCTTTGAGGATACCTTCAGTTAATGTTTCAACCGAATATTCTTTACGTTTTCGTGTTTTTAATTTGTTAAAAGCTTTATCATTAATAGTTGATGGCTGTTCTACTCCTTCAGCAACACTTAAAGCAGAGTCTTTTTTCTTTTTCATTTTGCAAAGATAAATAAGACAGAATTTTTTTATTTGCTTTCTGAACTTTTTTGAGGAACATAATTAGTCTTTGCAAGAAAACACCAAATTACTCACAAAAATAAAATATTCAATGATGTTCGTGAACTAAAGGTCCTGCGTTACTCTTGTTTTGAAAACAGTCATCCCGAAGCTTCGGGACTCCTTAATTTTCAAAACTTCGAACCGACTAAAAGGAGCCCATGAACACCTATAAAAATAAATCAGCTTGTGAATAAAGCCTTGTCTTTGAAGCCTTCTTGAGAAAGACTTTCAAAATGTACAGTTTTCTTGCAGCCACTAATTAACTAGATGGTGCAATAATAAAAAAGCCTTTGGTTTGTTTACCAAAGGCCAGAAATAAATATTAATAAAATATTTTCTTACTACTCAATTTTAATGTGTGCCCAGTTCTCTCCCCTTCGTATTCTATTTAACTGAGTATGAGTGATTCCAAACTCCTTTGCAATTTTATATAAAGGAGTCTTTCCTCTTTTTAGTTTCTTTTTTAACCTCATAACTTCAGTCTCAGTCAGCTTTGAATTCGTTATTTCCCCCTTACGACGTTCAATAGCTGCTGCTGTTCTAGGACTTTTCCGGCTATGGGCAAACATTTCCGGACGGGTTGCCCAACGCAGGTTGTTGATGTGGTTGTTCCACTTGTTAAAATCCAGATGGATAACGTTATTGTGCTCTTCAGATGGTTGCTCAAGAAACTCTTCAGCAACTAGGCGGTGTAAGCTTTTTGTTACCCTTTTTCGTTGGGTGATAGCTTCATCTGTTTTAAAAGAGAAGTAAGCGTATCCATTTACATTAGAGGGCTTTTGTACAGCCCAGTCATCTACCTTTTTCTCCCATTTTCTAATTCGGCCATAATTGGATAACTCGTATTTATCCTCCTTACTTATGCCTTCAAAATACACGGGCCTCCATTCTTCATCCCAATAGGTTTTATCTGCCATGACTCATAAATATTACAGAATTCTTAAATTTGATTTTGCACTCAATACAGTTTTAATAGTCGAACGGTTAGTTCTTATATCATACACATGCAAATTAAGAAACTTTTTTCTAAAGATCCTCAATATTGGTTAATTTCTTGATGTATTATACTCTGAGAATTAGGAGTGTGCTGTTTTATATGACGGACAGCCCTGATTTTTGCTTTAAGGCTTCAAAAAGAAGAATTCCACATGCGACACTAACATTTAATGAAGATATTTCACCCTGCATTGGTATTTTAACAAGGTTGTCAATTTCTTTCCGAACAGGTAAGGATATTCCTGTATCTTCTGCTCCCATGATAATTGCCAATGGTCTGTCATACTGTATGTTGTAGTATAGGTTACTGGCTTTTTCCGAAGCCCCGACCAGCATAATTCCTGATTCCTTGAGAAAGTGAACGGTTTTTTGCAAATCATCCTCCCTGCATATGGGGATCCGGCTAAGGGCGCCTGCGGAAGTCTTAATGGCGTCAGAATTTATCATGGCGGCTTTTTTTGCACCAACAATAATTGCATCTATTCCAGCAGCTTCAGCACTTCTTGTAATTGCTCCAAAGTTTCTGATGTCAGTGATTCCATCAAGGATTAATAAAAAAGGATCTTTCCCAGACTCGTAAATACCGGGCAAGAGGTTAGAGATGTCGTGGTAAGGTACAGGGGAAACAATTGCTATAACTCCCTGATGGTTTGCCCTGGTTATTCGGTTTAGTTTCTCTATTGGGACCTGTTGTGTTGGAATATTATATTCATTTGAAAGAGAGGAGCATTCGTGGAAAATGTCGCTTTTTAGGCCTCGCTTAAACAGTATTTTGACAAAGTTTTTTCCTGATTTGATTGCTTCAATAACTGGCCTGAGCCCTATTATTATTTCGTTTTCTTTTTGTTTTTTCACTGGTATATTTTAGTTGTTAAGTAATAAATTTATACTGTTTTTTTATTGCTGTACTTAATCTAGCAGGAATATTTTACCGTTTTTCCAGGCATAAACGGCTTCTCTCCAGTGCCAGTTATGGCCCTCGGAACGTTCAAGCCTGTACTGACTTAGGTGGAATTTTCCCGGGCTATATTTAAATGTAAAAGAAATAGATTCGCCGCTGCCTTTTCTGTAGTAGAGCCAGGTTTCACTTTCTGTTGTTTTTTTTATGTTGTGTGGAGGTCCGTAAACAGTATATATCATTCCCCGGTCCGTTTTCCAGCCCGGCACAGTGCTTGTGAAGTAGTAGTTTGCAAAATAGACCCTGTTGTAATATATCCGTATCATTTCCCGTCCTCTGTTTGTACTGCCCCCTGATTTTATCCAGAATTCATCTGCCGCAAGTTTGCTGTTGGTCCTGGTTAAAAGCTTGTCGTATTCTCCCGATGTGGTAATATATGCAAGGGGTTTTATCAGCTCTTTCGGTTCTGTGACTTTAGGGAACCCTTCAGAAAACCGGGCAATAGAAACTCCTTCAGCTTGGGCTGTGTCGAACTGAATAAAATATAAACCTTCATAAGATAAAGTTATCGGCTGTTCCGGATTGTAGTTAATAATAAACAGAGAATCTCTTTTATTATACAGAACGTCATCCCCGGCAACAGCGAATGTCGGTTTGGGCAGAGGTGTTTTATTTTTATAATAAGAGACGTACAACTTATCGGAAGATGGTGCCGGGTGTTGAACACGGAATAGTCCGTTTCCTATTATTATATTTCTGAATAACGGAGAACCTTCAAAATTCGATATGTTAAAGAACTGTTGTCCAAAACCAGGCCTTTTTTCTACATCAATAAACGTAAGGTTAAATGTTTTGCGATGATTGTCGCGCATTATCAATTTAAGGCTGTATGATTTTCCTGTATCAGCTTTTACAGGAACCTGGGTAATGAAGGATTTACTTAAAGATTCTTTGTTGAGTTTGTAATTATATGTTCCGCTGTCGGTTATGCTTTTTTCTTCAGAACTTTCAAATAATGTATACTCAAGACTGAAATCGCAGATTAGTTTGCCGCCGGTTCCGAGGGGCTGATATTGCAATTCGTTTGTGAACACTTTAAGAAAAACAACAGATGAGTTTGTTGTGCTGTGATATACTTTATAGCTAGGGTGTATTGAACTTCTGGTAGGATTGTATATTGCTGACAAGTTCCATTTTGGGGTTGACGAGTAATAAGAACCTTTACAGGAAAGAAGTAAGAGTAAAAGAATAATTGTTTTTGCGGGCTTTATTCTTGTGAGTAATATGTCGTTAAGGGTTTTCATATACTTATTGTTTGCGGGACTAGACTTTTCCTGGGAAATCAGATACAAATGAGATTATTTTACAAGCATCGGGAAGTTGCTTGTTTTTTTTGTATTTGTCTCTGAATTCATTCATGGTTGTTCCTTAAGCTGTTTGTTATTTACAATCAAAATTAGTTATTTCTTTTTAAAGATTGTTGGGGATATGTTTTGTCCAACGCTTATTCATATAATTAAGATCTTTCTTTTTGCAATGCTTCCAGCTCGGAATTCTGTGTTTCCCATTCAGAAAGCAAATGGCTTAATTTTTTTTTGTTTTCTTCATATTCATTGTATATGGTTTGTTCAGAGCTTCCCTTAGCCAGGATATCTTCGATTTCGACCTGTCGTAATTCCATTTCTTCTATCCTGCTTTCGATATCTGAAATTTGTTTTTCTACTTTCCTTATTTTTTTATCCAGTTCTTTTCTCTCCAGGTAGCTGAGCTTGTTTTGACTAATATTTCCTGTTTCTTGCTTTTCCTCTTTTGTGGTTATTGCATGATTGCCCAAATCATCGAGGGAGGCGATTTGATTCTTCTTTAGAAAATCGAATATTCCTCCGCGGAACTCTTTAACTTTTTTATTTTTAAATTCGTATATCATATCTGTTAAACCATCCAAAAACTCACGGTCGTGAGAAACCACAATTAGTGTGCCGTCATATCCAATCAGGGCTTGTTTGAGAATATCTTTTGACCGCATGTCGAGGTGGTTCGTGGGCTCATCGAGAACGAGCAGGTTGTAAGGCTCCAAAAGAAGTTTTGCCATGGATAACCTTGACTTTTCCCCTCCGGACAATACTTTTACTTTTTTATCTACATCTTCTCCACTAAAAAGAAAAGCTCCTAAAATATCCCTGATTTTAGTCCTTACGTCTCCAACGGCAACATCATCAATTGTTTCGAATGCGGTTTTGTTTTCATTCAGTAATTCATCCTGGTTTTGAGCAAAATACCCGAGTTTTACGTTATGTCCTAAACCATATTTCCCATTCGCTTCCAACTCATTGATAATTATTCTTGAGAATGTGGATTTACCTTCTCCGTTTTTGCCAACAAAAGCAACTTTTTCGCCACGTTCAATCCTGAAGTCAATATCGTTTAATACTACCAGATCGCCGTATGCTTTTGTAAGGTTTTCGGATTCAAACACTACTTTTCCGGAACGGGGCGCAGGGGGGAACTTTATATTAACAGCAGCCAGATCTTCTTCGTCAACTTCAATGATGTCGAGTTTTTCCAATTGTTTTATTCGTGACTGAACCTGTACAGCTTTCGTAGCCTTATACCGAAACCTTTCTATGAAATCTTTAGTTTCTTCAATTTGTTTCTGCTGATTTCTGTAAGCTGCCAGTTGTTGTTCTTTTCGTTCTTTTCTTAGTTCTACATACTTTGAATAAGAGGTGTTGTAGTCGTGAAGTTTACCCAGGCTGATTTCAACTGTTCTGTTTGTTACATTATCAAGAAATGTACGGTCGTGAGAAATAAGAATTACCGAGCCGTGATAGTTTGCAAGAAAGTTTTCAAGCCACTGTATCGATTCAATGTCAAGGTGGTTCGTCGGCTCATCAAGAAGGAAAATGTCGGGTGAGCGAAGAAGTATTTTGGCCAGTTCAATACGCATTCTCCATCCACCGCTGAACTCTTTCGTCTGCCTGCTGAAATCGGAACGTTCAAAACCAAGCCCTTTTAATGTTTGTTCGGTCACAGCTTCTTTATTGCTGCCACTCATAATACTTAGCCGGTCATTTTTTTCTGTAAGAATTTCGACGAGCTCCATGTAGCTCTCGCTTTCGTAATCGGTTCTTTCGGCAAGTTGCTGGTTTAGGTGCTGAATGTCTTTTTCCAGTTTGTTAACCTCACTGAAGGCTGTTAAAGCTTCATCCAGTACGTTTCTGGTGTTTGTGTATTTTAGTTGTTGAGGCAGGTAGCCTACAGAAACATCGCTTGGAACAATTACTTCACCTTCGTCGGGAAGTTGTTGCTTAACAATAAGTTTTAACAGGGTTGATTTTCCAGCCCCGTTTTTTCCAACAAGCCCTATGCGGTCTTTAGGCTTTATCAGGAGTGAAATATTTTCAAATATGCGTTGTCCGCCAAATTGTAGCGATATATTTTCAACAGAAACCATGAATTTGTCTTTTAACGCGCAAAAATAAGGAAATAAAATAGTTAATGAGAGACTAAAAGGGAAATGCTTCTTAATTTCTCAAATAGAAATACCATGTAAAGATCAGATTTTCTTTTATATCTTTGTGCGCTTAAATTTTATGAAAGTGGGAAGAAGGAAATTACCTCTAATTGAAAACCTTGAGATAGTTGATGTTGCAGCCGAAGGGAAGGCAATAGGAAAGTATAACAACATGGTTGTTTTTGTTCCATGGCTGATACCGGGAGATGTTGCCGATGTGCAGGTCAACAGGAAACGAAAAAAATACATGGAAGGTTATGCTGTTCGGGTCCATAAATACTCGGAAGACCGGACAGAACCTTTTTGTGAGCATTTTGGGACATGTGGGGGGTGCAAATGGCAGAACCTTCCTTACGAGAAGCAACTTTATTACAAGCAGAAACAGGTGGTCGATAACCTTACCCGCATCGGTAAAATTGAAGTAGATGATGTTTTGCCAATAAAAGCATCAGAACTAAAAAAATTCTACAGGAATAAACTGGAATATACGTTTTCTGCTACGCGCTGGTTGAGTGATGAGGAAGTGGCGAATGGAGAAGAAATAACAGATCGAAATGCTCTGGGCTTTCATGTTCCCGGGATGTTTGACAGGGTAATCGACTTGAACCATTGTTACCTGCAGGAAGAATTTTCAGATAAATTAAGGTTAGCTGTCAGAAAATTTGTAGCGGAAGAGGGTTTTACTTTTTATCACCAGAGGGCAAACGAAGGTTTTTTACGGAACCTGATTGTGAGAAACTCCAATATAGACGAACGAATGGTTATTGTGGTATTTGGAGAACATGATTTAAATAAGATTGATGCCCTGATGTACTTTATTAAAGATAATTTTCCTCAAATTACCTCATTGATGTATGTTGTTAATGAGAAACTTAACGATACTATCGGAGATTTGGAAATTAAACTTTTCGAAGGCCGGGACCATATTGTCGAAGAAATGGAGGGGCTGAGGTTTAAAATAGGGCCAAAATCGTTCTTTCAAACCAATTCAAAGCAGGCCTTGGAACTATATAAAATCACACGCGAATTTGCCGGACTAAAGGAATCGGAAACCCTATATGATCTATATACAGGTACGGGAACAATAGCAAACTTTGTAGCCCGAAGCTGTAAAAAAGTTGTTGGGGTAGAATATGTTGAAGATGCGGTTAAAGATGCCAGGATAAATTCAGAATTGAACGGGATTAATAATACAGAGTTTTTTTCGGGGGATATGAAGGATGTTCTGAACAATGCGTTTATTGAGCAGCATGGAACCCCCGATGTTATAATTACAGATCCGCCAAGAGCAGGAATGCATGCAGATGTTGTGGAAACGATCCTGGCGGCTTCACCTGAACGAATTGTTTATGTAAGTTGTAACCCTTCTACTCAGGCCAGGGATTTGGAGCTGCTTTCAGAGAAATATGAAGTAAAAGCAATCCAGCCTGTTGATATGTTTCCGCATACCCATCATGTGGAGAATGTGGTTAAGCTGGTGAAGAGGTGAAAAAAATGTTATGGTAGCTCATAAATGTCAATATAAGGAGCAGACTGTGTTGTGTTTGCGTTAGAATTAAGGGGGCAAATTTTTCTGAAAGATTCTTTTTCGAGATGTCTGTTATGCGTTAAAAATATTAATTGCAAGTTATTATGTTTTTCTGTATTTTGTCTTAACGGATAAAAATGGCTTGTAAATCGTTTGTTTTTAGGTGTTTATTTTTGTAAATTATAATTTAAACAGAAAGGTTTAGTTTTGGAATTAAGTGCTATAAATATATTTTTTGCTTTGGGGTATACGGGGATGTACATGACTGCAGCTATCATTTTGAAGCCTTTCAGAAAACATTATAAAAGATACTTGTCCACGCTTTCTTTGAAAATTAGTTATTTAGTGTTTTTTGCTGTTTTTCTGTTGTTTACTTATTTACTTTTATTTGGGGACAGAGTTTTGGAAGAAGGGGTAGAGCAGTATGATACGCTGTTTAATATTCATTTTTTATTTTTCCTGTCGTCGGCCATAATTCCAAATGCCGGTGTAATTCTTCGCAAACAGGTTAGGAAAAAACGCGTTGTTTATAATATATTTTTTACCGGGATCAATGTAATATATGGAGCATATTTATTCTGGGCGACTACATCGGGTGTCTGGATGCTTTTGTGATATTTAAAAGGACCTTCTGTTTTCCTGTTCCAGAAGCCAGCCAAGGACAAAGCCAAATTTAAAACTATTTCCGGGGGCGGCCGGAATACCTAATAATTTGTTACAACAATTTCATTTAAGGCGCCCCTGCCAGAAGCTTTTGAATTTATATTTCGACGGGCTGGAATTCGCTGAATCGTGAATTTAGAATAAATATGGTCAAAGAAGTTGTCGTTTATGTCGGCATTCTTTGGATCTGAATTGCTCAGCATTACAAGTTGATTTCTTTCGTTTAATTCAGAAAAAACTAGAGCAAGGTGTTTTTGGTGTTCATCCAAAAAATCATGCTTGCTATAAGAAGTGAAGCTGGATGTACGGCTTATCGGACGGTACGGGGGATCAAAATAGACAAAAGAATTATCTTTTATATCTTCAAGAACGTTTTCATAATCAGCACATTTTATAACCACTCCCTGAAGTACTTTTGATACAGCTTTAAGATTTTGGGTGTCGCAGATTCTGGGGTTTTTATAATCTCCGGCGGGGGTATTAAATCCTCCTGAATTGTTGAACCTGAATAATCCGTTGTAGCAGGTTTTGTTGAGAAAGATTATCTGGGCAGCCCTTGAACACCAGCTTTCTGAATATTTTTTGTAGTTGATGTCAAACCGGTCGCTGTTAAATGTTTCTCTTATGTCGTAATAAAATGCTTTTCTGTCAGTTTTATCAAGAGGTATGTAATTATGTTCATAGGTAGACAAGAAGTCAAGCAGTGTGTCAACATCTTTTTGTATGACCTTGTAGGTCAGGATAAGCTCTGGGTTAATGTCGTATAACCAGGCTTTTTCAATTTTAAATTTCTGAATAATGTCAAAGAAGACAGCACCCCCACCCAGGAAAGGTTCATAGTAATTTTTAATCTTTCCTGATTTTAGTTCTTTCGGATAGAGATCGCTGAAGTGCCCTAAAAGTTGTCCTTTACCCCCGGCCCATTTTAAAAAAGGCTTTGCCTGCCGAGATTCTATTTCCGTTTTACCTGACATAATAGAGTTGACCAAAACTGTTAGAATTAGGCCTTGTTGTTAATATTTCTGAAAGATAAGATGTCAGGTTAACCCTTTTTTGAAATTAAATGATGTTGACGGCTGAACCTGTTCTGCTTTATAATACCTTTTAATCAATGTTTTGAATATATTTTGAGAAGGGGACGTAAAGCTTACATCAACAAGGAACTGTTTAAAACCTTTTTGAACTAACTCATGCTTGTTCTGTAAAATGGAAACGGGTTTTTCCGGCAATGTAACAGTCATGCCTTCCCGTTTTGCAATTTTAAATCCAACGTTGGTGTCGTCAGTGAACCCGCCTTCTTTACTTTGAGTTTTTACAGGCATTCTGGAATAAAACAATTGTGGTGAAAAATGCAGGGGCACTATTCCACTTCGGTCTTTTCCGGAAGAAATATTTTTTAAATCATTTTCTAAAGGATAAATGTGCCTGGTTATGCCGAATTTCTTTAATTGGGCAATAGCAGCATCGTTAAAAGTATACACATTTTCATTGGCCAGTAAAATCGATTTCTGCGGGGCTACGGTTGTTTGAGAAATATGACTGACCATGAATTTGTTTATTCCTTGCTTAAATAACTGATGGGTAAGCTTTCTGTATTTTTCACCGTTTTCCTCACTGATAAACTTTGGAAATTCAAAAATTAGTTTTTCCTTGTTTGCAGCAAGGAACCTAGAGTGAAGTGGAATGTCGTCCCATTCTTTGAATGGCAGGTTTAAAATAAGAAAATCAATGTCTTCCAGGCGAATTTTTCTTAACCAGGCTAATGAATCTATTCTTAAATAAAGCTGAATTTTATGGATTCTTTCTGGTTTAAGTAAATGGCTTGTTTTGTTTCTGGCATCATTCGGATTGGGTTGCTTCATTCGGGGAACATTTCCAGAAGTCAGTTTTGAAGGGAATTTTTTATTTCTAAACCCAATTACATATACAAGTTCTCCTTCGCTGATTTCATTGTTTGGTTCAAGTACAACAATGTTGTTGTTCTTTACCGTGTAGTCTTTAATTTTAAGATTTGTTTGCTTGTTCCCATCAGGTGAACATACCCTTATCCTGCTGATATCATCAGGAGGGATGGTGGTTGAGAATTCAAAGCCCTGGTCAGATTTTTGGATGATCTTTCCGGTAAAAAGTCCTGTGTTGGGCATTTCTGTTATTGCATCGGCAACATTTCCGCCCATAAAATAAGAGGTTTTTTCTCTTCCTATATCATGTTTTAGTAAAGCCTTTGCCTGGCTGAGGGAGGTGGGGTTGTCGATAACCATTCGGTAAGCTCGTGAAATTGTATACACATAATCGGCTGATTTCATCCGTCCTTCAACTTTTAATGAGTTGATACCGAGTTTGCACAATTCAGGTATATGTTCAATGAGTTCGTTGTCCTTTAAGCTGAATATATAATGTCTGTCGTTATTGTCGTTAAATAACCTTCTACAGGGTTGTTTGCATGCGCCGCGGTTTGCGCTCATTCCCCCCAGATAACTGCTGAATAAACATAATCCGGAAAAAGAGTAGCACAGGGCTCCATGTACAAACAATTCCAGTTCGGCTTTTGTTTTTTTTCGAATATTTATGAGTTCATTTTTGGTGAGTTCGCGAGCCAGGATAATTCTGTGAAGGCCTGCTTTTTGTCCAAAATTAACGCCAATGGAATTATGGAAGGCCATTTGGGTGCTGGCATGAACTTCTAGTTTTGGAAAAAACTTTTTAATTAAGTGAAATACCCCCCAATCCTGAATGATAACCGCGTCAATGTCTGATTGGGACAGTTGGTGCAGGGTTGAATACATTAGGGGCAATTCTTCGTTTTTGATAACCGTATTAAGGGTTACAAATAATTTTGTGTTTTGCTTATGGGCTATCTGTGTTAGTATAGGCAACTGTTGTAATGTGAAATTTTTTGCCCGTTTCCTGGCATTAAAATCATTCAGCCCTAAATAAATCGCATCAGCGCCCCCTTCAAGGGCGGCATAAAAAGCTTCAACATTTCCTGCAGGTAACAACAATTCCGGCTTCATCCACAAAATCCACTATATATTTGGCGGCAAAGGTAGATAAAAAGAAGGCGCTAATTCATTCTCACTAAAAAAAATATTATAAAATGGTCCGTCTTATGCTGTTTTGTCATATACAATCAGCTTGGATTTATTGTGGAAGTGTTTTTGCGAGTAATGGTTTATACTTTTAAGGATGAAATATGCACATATAACAATAAAACTTAAAAAACCTCCAGCAATAAGACAGGTAACTAAAGGTGTTTTTGCAGGTTTTACAATGTCGTAGGCCTTTGTAATCACAATAGGTTGTAAGAAAGCCAGTTCTTCTTCCAGTAGTTTTTTTTCTTTGTATAGCGTTGTTGGTGTTTCCGAATTGTTTATGTAAATGCCGTTTTCTCCTTTTTCTTCGCTTTCACTCTTAACTTTTATCTGGGAGTCCAGAAAATCAATAATGCTTAGCAGCCTTTGTTTTTTTAAATCAAGTTTAGCCAGAGTATGTTCGTTAGTAAGTAAGGTGTTGTTGATTAGTTTAGTGAGTTCTTCTTTTGAGGTGGGTTTGCTCGTTGTAAATGTTAATTTGAGCATGTTGGTGTTTTCACCAATAGAGCTACTCTCAATTTTTTTTATGCATTTTACTGTTTGTTTTATTGAGGAATCGGCAGGAGAAGCATATATGTGTTCTTTATGCCCTGGTTTGGCCAAATCTTTTACTGATTCTTCTAGTATTTTATTGGATATGATCGGAGAGTATCCAATTAACGTCTCCTCGTATTTCTCTGACTGAATCTGGAAATAAACTAAACCTCCGATTGCACCTGCAAAAACAAAGAATGAAATAACTTTAATCCTATTTTTTATAAATACATATCCCTTCATGAAAAGATCTATAAGATCTATTTCATTTGTATTTTCCTTCATGATTTTATTTTCTGATTTTCTTGTATAAAGACGTTATTTCTCTTCAAAGGTTGCGCTGGAGCCTCTTTTTTTGTGTTGGTATTGCCTTGTTTTTTACAAAGGGCTGTTCTTATTAACTATCTGTGTGTAATTTAAGAAAAGAAAGGAGGTTTTTATTATTTGCATTCGTTTATTATGTTTTGGGCAATTTTAGTTGCAGTTTCAACATATTTCGGGCATCTGGATCTAAAAGCACCTTCCTCGGTTGCTTTTTCTCTTTCTCCAGGGCTGATCAGGTTGTGGCCTAATAAGGGGGTGCATTTAATGCTTCCGAGTAGGTTTACGAATTCTGTTATAAATTCTTGAGTTGCCTTACTGCATCTTTGCTATATTTCAATGTCGTCGTTGTTGGAGTGCCCAAAGTTTAAACCAATTGCAGCAATAGCACCGGTAACGGCCCCACATAAGTTGCTGGTACTGGAAACTCCTCCTCCAAATGGAGACATGAGCTGAAATGCAAGTTTACCGTCAGGGAAAATATTTTGAGCAAAAGGAACGAACACCGACAGAGAACTATTATACCCTTTTTCAAGTAAGTTTTTAGCTTCCATTTCCATATTGATCCGAAATTTTGAAAATGAAATAAAGGAATTTGGCTAGGTCAAAAAATGCAAGGTGCGATGAATAATTTTAAAGAGTACAGCCGGGAGAATGAATTTAATTTAACGTTTGTTAAATATAGGGCTGTTTCTTAAAAAAAGTAGTCCAGACTAATTTTACCAGCGCCATTAAAAAGTAAAACAGTTACCAGGGGGAAATGGTATGTCGGATCATTTCATTTTTTATCCGGTTTGTAGAAAAAGTGGAGGTGTTTTGTCGTCCCGTTTACTTTATAAAAGAAGAAAAGGAGAGAGGGGTGTTGGCTCGTTATTTAGTTGTGGCAGAGTAAAATAAATCAGAAAAGGAGGGGGTTAAGAATTCCGGATTAGGATGGTGAAGTAAAATAGAGGTTATTCCTTAATTTTTTCGTTAATTTTTCTTTTTAATGCAGAAAGATCAATATTCAGTTCCTTTTCAGCAATTTTTGGTTCATGTTCAATCTGGGCTTTAAAGAAATCATCGAGCAGGGTACTTTGCTTCTCATACCTGGCACAGTATTTACATACGCTAGTGTGCATAAAAAGTTGGATTTTTTCTATTCGGCTAAGCTTGAACAATTTTTTCTTTTCTATTAATTCTGTTGCTTTCTCACAAGAAAGCATTAAAGTATGCATTAATTTTTTCACCCTTCGATAGATTAACCGTTAAACCATTTCTTTTCAATACACCCTCTTACCTGAAGTTTAGAGCGGTGTAAGATCTGCCAGAAATTAGACGGGGTAATACCGAGTTCCTGACAAATGCTTTTTCCGTCTTTTTCTTCAAGGAATTTATATTGAAGGGCAAGATATCCTTTTCTGTTGAGAAGTTCCATACATTTCTTTAGAATGGCCAGAAATTCATAATTGTCCAAAAGTTCAGCACTGCCTTCTTCCCATTTCTCCGGGCGCGTTTCTTTCCTCCATTCTCCATCCTCATTAAAAATACGGTCAAGTATTTTAGAAGAGCCATCGTTTCCCATGTCAGACTCGTTAACAGTTGGTAACTTAAATTGCTTTCTGTAGTGATCGGCTATTTTGTTTTTAAGAATGGAAAGAAGCCAGGTTTTTGGGTGACTTTTTTGCTGGAATTTATCGAACGATTTATATGCAGCTAGAAAAGTTTCCTGAACAAGATCTTCTGCTAGGTGGGACTTGCCTACTTTAATTAGGGCCCATGAGTAAAGGGAGTCTGTGTATTGGTTAACCCAATCTGAGAGTTGCCTTTTTTTTTCAACCATGGAAAGGATGTTAAATTTTCTTTATATAACCCATCGGATCAAAAAATGTTTATTTAAGACGGTTTTTCAACAATTGGTGGAGTGTTTGTTCCAGGCGGGCGTATGTTTAGAATAACAAGTGTGTGGTTTTATGGGTTGTTAGGTGAGATTTATGTTTTTTTATTTAGAGTGTCATATATATCATAATTGGACTGGAATTCAATACTAAAACGTAGCGTTTATCCGGACATATTTTTCTTTAGTAATTGTAAAATGATTGTTTTTTAAGATTAAATGACTGAAAAATCTGGTTTAGTACGGAAACAAACATTTACTTTTGAAGATAGCCACAAACAAGAAGCCTGCTTAATCAATAATAGCAACTAACTACAAATTCTGGTTTTATGTTTTTAAACCAAACTCACATATTTAATAAAAATCAAATGAAAAAAAGCCTTTTAGCAATCACCTTCTTGTTTAGTTTTTCAATTTTGTTTTTAGTACATGCACAAGTTCAAAAGACCAATGTAATTTACATAATGGCAGATGATCTGGGCTATGGGGATCTGGGATGTTATGGTCAGGAGAAAATAAATACCCCGGGAATCGATAAAATGGCATCGGAAGGAATGAGGTTTACCCAGCATTATGCAGGGGCAACAGTCTGTGCACCATCCAGGAGTGTTCTGATGACAGGGCAACATTTAGGACATACTTTTGTCAGGGGCAACAAGGCTATTGGAAAATATCAGTTGCCCATTCCAGCAGAAACTCACACAATTGCAGAAATGTTTAAGAATGCCGGTTATGTAACAAGTTGTATTGGAAAATGGGGGCTTGGAGGCCCGGGAACCGAGGGGCACCCGAACAAGCAGGGGTTTGATCATTTCTTTGGTTACCTCGGACAGGTTCAGGCGCATAATTACTATCCTGATTATTTGTGGAGGAATACAGATACGGTATGGTTAAATAACGGGGAATACAGTCATGATGAAATGACTGAAGAAGCGCTGGCATTCATTCACGATCATAAAGGAGAGGCATTTTTTCTTTATATCCCCTATACGATCCCGCATACAAATTTTCAGGTTCCGGAAAAGAAAGAATATGAAGGTTTAGAAGGTTGGACACAAAAGCAGCAGACCCAGGCAGCTATGATCTCAAGAATGGACGGTGATGTGGCCCGCATTCTGGATACCTTAAGACAACTGGGAATAGAAGAAAATACACTTGTTGTTTTTACCAGCGATAATGGGCCTCATGGAGCTGGTGGGACATTGGATTTTTTCGATGCAAATGGGGCGTTGAGAGGAAAGAAAAGGGATTTATATGAAGGTGGAATAAGAATACCATTTGTCGCCTGGTGGCCGGGGACGGTTGAGGCGGGAACTGAAACAGATCATGTGGCCTGCTTTACTGATTTGTTTGCAACGTGCTGTGAGTTAACGGGGCAGCCAATTCCTGAAAATACAGATGGCATATCTTATTTGCCAACACTATTGCAGAAGACTAATCAGGAAAAACATGATTTTATCTATCATGAATTTCATGAAAAAAAGCAAGGAGGTACCAAGCAATCTGTTAGGATAGGCAAATGGAAGGGAGTACGAAAGAATATGCAGAAGGACGTGGATTCGCCAATTGAGCTGTATAATCTGAATACCGATTTAAGTGAAACAACCGATGTTTCTGGGCAATACCCGGAAATTGTTGCCAGAATTGACTACGTAATGTTAACTCAAAGTGCTGCGGCAGAGTTTTTTAATTTTGCACAGCCGACGAATGTTGATATTAAAGGGATTGATTTGGCAACTTATAATAATATTACCCAAATTAATCCGGAAGATACTATACAGTTAGCTGTAACCGTAACACCATCAAACGCATTTGACAAATCATTTGATATTAAAGCAGAATCTGTGACTTCGGGATTAGAATGTTCTGTAAATAAGTTAGGGCAACTCATTGTGAATAACGTGTCAGGTATGGTAAATGTAATTGTCACCTCTAAGGTTAATGATGAAATAACCGATACCCTGAAAGTTTTGGTCGGAGATGTGTCCGGAGTAACAAGAAAAGGAACGGATAGTAAAATTACGCTTTTAACAAATCCGGTTAGTAACGACGAGATTAGGTTTATGATGGAAGGTGTAAGGACAGGAGAGGAGTTAACTGTATGCTTACTGGATATAAACGGGAAAGCTGTTTATGTAAAAAAACTCCCTGCTGAAGAAGGTGTAATGACCATAAGAGAGGTGTTCGAAGACGGGGTTTATTTCCTGCAGATTGATAATTCAGAATTCTTATGGAGTAAAAAGATTGTGCTTAAATAATAGGTTTACTCTGAAGTTATAGTTGAGTCTTTGTAAGTGTTGTAAAGTCCCGGAAATTGAGCTGAAAAGTTCAGTGTTTCGGGACTTTCTTTTTTATAGATATTTTTTTATTGGTTTAACCGAATCTCAGTATAACGACCAGTTGGTGTTATTTTAAAGATGCTTGTTGAGACAGTATGCTTTTATTCGATTTGAAGGGGTGTCTGGGTTTGATTATGAGTGTGTTATGTGTGGGGCACTTCAGGTAAAGAAAACAACACTTCGCGCACAAAATTTAACCGGGATTGCATATAGGAGGTAATTTTGAAGTACAAATAAAATATAAAAGCGGATTAAAAATGACATCAAAGAAAGCAATTTATTCCTTATTACTGGCAGCATTATTTTTAATTACAGGATGCGGGAAAAATAAAGAATTGCAAACCAGTACAACAAAATTTGTGAAGGTTGAAAAGGTCGCAAACAACCAGCAAAGAGAGAAGTTAGTATTTAACGGGAAAATTCAGGAAAAAAGTCTTACAGCATTGTCTTTCAGAGTAGGGGGGCCATTGATGACCCTTAAAGTTAAATCTGGCGACTATATGAAAGAAGGAGATTTAATAGCAGTAATTGATAAAAGGGACTACAAGTTGAATAAACAAACAGCAGAAGCTAGTTATATTCAGGCAAAGGGAGAGTATGAGCGCTATAAGGAACTGCATGAGAAAAACAAAGTTCCCGCAAATTCATTTGAAAAAATAGAGGCCGGATATTTAATGGCGAAGGCTGGTTATGAAAATGCAGTGAACCAGTTGAAAGATACAGAGCTGAGGGCGCCTTATTCTGGCTATGTGCATGAAAAGTTTGTGGAAAACTATCAGACGGTTGGTCCCGGTCAGCCAATTGTTTCAATAATAGACTTGTCCCGGTTGGAAGTTCTGGTTTCTGTTCCTGAAAATCAGTTAAATGATATTAAAAATTGTGAAGAGAATTATCTGGCAGTAAAGAATGCAAATGTTTCAAAAGTTCCGGTCTCCATATTAAGTCTGGCAGAAAAGGCAAGTGGAGGGGGGTTATACGACCTGAAATTTATATTTAAGAATGAAAAGTCAATGAATATAGCCCCGGGGATGTCAGCAGAGATAACCATGTACTGTGAAAGGGAAGGAGGAGCGTTGAATATTCCTGTGGGAGCTGTGTTTAATAAAGATAACAGCACATATGTCTGGGTATATGATGATTCACTGGGAATAATAACGAGAAGAAAAGTCACTGTCGGAAATATAAAATCAGGAGGGGTAATTGAAGTGAATTCCGGACTCGAAAGAGGTGAGCTTATTATCACAGCAGGAGTTAATTCATTATTTGAAAACCAGAAAGTTCATCCGGTTCAGAAACCTTCCAAAACAAATGTAGGAGGGTTGCTGTAATGTTGAACCGCTTATTATCGCAAAAGGCCCTTATAAATACCTTGTTAGTGGGGGTCATTCTGGGAGGAATTCTGGCATATAACCGTCTGGGAAAACTTGAAGATGCAGAAATAGCCATAAAAACGGCGGTTGTTGTAACCCTTTATCCCGGAGCTACGGCATATGAAGTTGAACTTGAAGTAACAGATGTAATTGAGAAAGCTATTCAGAAACTAGAGAATGTTGATGAAATTACTTCGAGGTCAATGCCGGGTTACTCTGAAGTAACAGTAGATATAGAGTCTTCTGTAAATTCAGGAAAAATACCACAGGTATGGGATCATCTGAGGCGTAAAATTAGTGATGCAAAGTCAGAATTGCCCCAGGGGGCACAAGATCCGATTGTTGCTGATGATTTTGGAGATGTGTACGGAATTTTTTCAGCCGTTACAGCAGATGGGTACACCTATACAGAGTTTCATGATTATGTTGATCTGATACGTCGGGAATTGCTTACTGTTGAGGGTATTAAGAGGATAGAGCTGTTCGGTACACAGACAGAATCAGTGGAAATCCTTTTCTCATCAGAAAAACTAGCGAGCATGAGTATCAACCCGGTGATGATAGTGCAGGCAATGTATGATCATGGACAAGTTGTAAATCCGGGTAGTTTTATTTCCGGTGCAGACAGGGTGCGATTAACAGTAGGTTCAAAATACTCATCCATTGAAGAAATAGAAAATATACTTGTACAGGTTCAGGGTAGTGGAAGTTTTAGGCTTGGAGATATTGCAGATGTAAAACGCTCATTCTATGAGCCAAAGAGGCAGGCTCTGATGTACAACGGAAAGCGGGCAATTAGCCTTGCTGTTTCAATGGAAAGTGGATTGAATGTGATGGAGGTTGGAGAAAGGTACGAGAAGAAACTTGCTGAACTGGAGAAAAAACTGCCTGCCGGAATAGAAATTAATAATGTGTTTTCGCAACCCGAGAGGGTGGCCTATTCTATAAAGGGCTTTATTCTTAATCTTGTAGAGTCAGTTTTAATTGTAATAGTAGTTCTGCTGATAGCAATGGGAATGCGTTCCGGTTTGTTAATTGCCAGTGGGTTGGTATTCACCATACTGGCTACTTTTATAGTAATGCTTATGTTAGATGTGCAATTACAGCGGATTTCACTTGCAGCCATTATTGTTGCAATGGGTATGCTGGTTGACAACTCAATTGTGATTGCAGATGGAATTATCACAGGCCTTAAAAAAGGGAAAAAGATAAAAAAGGCCATGTCATCTATCGTGAAACAAACAGCTTTGCCACTACTGGGAGCCACCATTATTGCTATTTTGGCTTTTATGCCACTGGCTCTTTCTCCCGACACTGCCGGAGAGTACCTGGGAACTCTTTTCACCGTGTTGGCTGTTTCCCTGTTTCTAAGTTGGATATTTGCTATGGTACAAACACCCTATATGGCTTCAGTGTTTTTTCAGAAGAAATTGCCAGGTGTTAAAAAAGGAGAAGAAAACAACCCATATAATACGCCGTTCTACAGTTTCTTTAAGAGAATCGTGGAGTGGGCACTGTCGCATAAACTACTCTTTCTTTCATTCAGTATAGTATTACTTGTACTATCTCTGTATTCATTTCGCTTCGTAAATTTTAAGTTTATGCCGTTGCTCGATTATAATCAGTTCGTTGTAGAATATAAAATGCCCAAGGGGACTGATTTGAGTGCAATAGAGAGCGATTTGGAAGAAATATCAAAAGAGTTGGTTCGTTGGGAGGATGTCATAAATGTAACTGCAGCAGCCGGGGGTACACCGGCCAGGTATACACTAATACGTCCGGTGGCAATAGGTGGATCAAATTATGGTGAATTAATTGTTGATGTAGAGGACTTTGATGCATCTATTGTGGTTGGAGAAAAAATAATAAAGTACCTGAATGAAAATTATCCGCAGGCAGATGTCAGGAAAAGGGTATATGGTCCAATTTTTACTGAATATGAGATAGAAGCACAGTTTTCAGGCCCCGACCCGGCTGTTCTTAGAAAACTTGCAGAGCAGGCAAAAGATTCACTGCGAGCCATTCCCGAGGCAACAGCGGTAACCGATAATTGGAAAAACATGGTTAAGGTACTTTATCCGGAATACACGGTAGACCAGGCCCGGGAGGTTTCGATTTCGCGAAGTGACGTGTCCAATGCTATAGCGGTGGCCACAAATGGTTTACCGGTAGGGGTCATGGCTGAAGGAAATAAGAATTTACCAGTAATGCTAAAACATGAAAATACAATAGGTGAAGACATCGATAAGTTATCAAGCATTCCGGTATGGGGATTACAGGCTCGTCAGAGTATTCCGCTTGGACAGGTAACCAACGATGTGAAAGTGAAGTGGGAAAACGACGAAATCTTTAGATGCAACGGACAGCGTGCTATCCGGGCACAATGTGATCCGATCCAGGGGGTGTTAACAACCGACCTGGTAGAGGAGTTAGTGCCCAAAATAGAAGCAATTGAGTTGCCTACAGGGTATTCCCTTGAGTGGTTTGGTTCGACAAAACGAAGTAGTGAGTCACAGGCAAACCTTTTTGGAAACTTACCGTTGGCTTTAGGCTTAATGATGATCATTGTAATAGCTCTTTTTAATGATATTAAACAGGCATTAATCGTATTTACCATATTCCCATTTGCATTTATGGGTATAGTTGTAGGATTTAATGTAACAGGGGCGACATTTACATTTCTTGGAATGATTGGAGCTCTCGGACTCATAGGGATGATGATAAAAAATACAATTGTGCTGCTGGATGAAATAAACCATAACATAAAAGCCGGAAGAACACGGTTACGCTCCATAATATTATCGGCTCAGTCGAGGTTGCGTCCGGTAGTTCTGGCTTCGGCAACAACAATATTGGGTATGGTACCATTGCTTACCGATGTAATGTTTCAATCATTGGCAATAACAATAATATTCGGATTGTTGTTTGGGACCATCATAACCTTGCTCGTTGTTCCGGTAATGTATGCCGTATTTTTCAAGGTCGACATTGCCCCGATACAGAAAGCGAGAAATTTAAATAATGGGAATTGAGTTGAATAAAATAGATAACATAGTGTGTTATACCGTTTCGTTAAGAAGCAGTGCACTGAAGATAGGATTTTTATAATCAATTAAAATTTTAGGTGTTTGGTTGATTGAAAAGCGGGGTGGTTTCGGCTGCCCTGCTTCTAAAAAATGAAAAATGAAAAAAGCAGGAATAACTATACTGATGATTTTAATTGGGCTTGGGATAAAAGCCCAGGACAGTTTATTAACAATAGAGCAGTGCCGGCAGCAGGCTATTGAGTACAACAAAGAACTTAAAAATTCAAAATATCAACAGCAAGAAGCTGTTTCAATGCAAAAAGCAGCCAGAACAGCTTATCTTCCGTCTCTTAGTGCAGAAGGGAATTTTATGCACCTCTTTGATGTAGATGATATTAATACGCCCGGAGGGTTTCTGCCAACAGCTGAAAGTCCGGAAGCAGCCCAAAACGGACAGTTTAATGGACTTAGTAATGTGTGGTCGCCCGGGCTAAACCTGGAACTTGGAGATGTTTCATTAGTATACGGGGGGCTTTCTTTGGAGCAGCCGGTTTATACCGGGGGAAGAATCAGATATACTAATAAACAGGCCGATTTAGGCGTTGAGATGTCTGGTTATGGTTACGAATTGAAATATTCAGAAATAATTGAACAAACTGATAAAGCATTCTGGAATGTAGCCATGATTGAGGCAAACCTGAAAATAGCAGAGAGGTATGTAGAGATGTTAACAGAACTGGAAGAGCAAATGACTGAGATGCATAAACTAGGGTTGACCCCGGCGAGTGAAAAACTAAGGGTGGGGGTGCAAAAAAACGAAGCTGAGTTGCAGCTTTTAAGAGCAAAAAACGGGCTGAAAGTTTCAAAAATGTACCTCAACCAGATTTTGGGAAAAGATTTAAGAGCAGAGATTTTGATAGAATATGATTCTTCATTTACTCCCGAATTAATTGATTTGTCGCAGGGGGGCAAGTTAGCAAGAGAAAACAGAAATGAAATAAAACTGCGTGAGAAACAGTTGGAAATGTCAGATTACGAGAAAAAAATGGTTCGGGCTGAATATCTCCCACAAGTTGGTGTTGGCGTTCAATACACCGGATCGTATATTGATGATTTTGCAGAGGATTTAACATTTAGTCCGATGGTGGCTGTTCAGGTTTCGGTTCCGCTATTTAAATGGGGGCAGGGAAAACACAGGCAAGATGCCGCTAATTATAAAATAAAACAGGCTGAAATGAACCTGAGCAATACTAACGATCTGATAAGTCTGGAAGTGCAGCGGGTAAAAGTTCAGGTGGAAGAGGCATTCGAAGCTTTGTTGATTGCCCGGGAGAACATGGCTGAGGCTGAGGAAAGCCTGGCAGAAACAAAAGCAAGTTTCGATGTTGGGATAAACACAACAACAGATTTGCTGAACGCACAGGCTGACTGGCAAAGCGCAAAAGCACAGCTAATAGAAGCAAAGGCAAATTATAAAGTGCTGGAAACAACTTGGTCCAGGGTTACAGGAAGACTAATGCCGTTGGAATAGCTCCTCGACGGTTATAACTTTTTATTATCTTAACAATAAAAGAAAGAAAAGTATAATGTATATACGAACTCACAGGAAAAGAAACCCAATCAGCTTACCTACTTACTCTTATGAGACGGTTCTGTTCAGGATTGTTTTTGCCAGTGTGGTTGCTATAATTGCTTTTCAACTTATTGTTTATGCCGGAGCAGATCTGCCTGTTAAGGAAAATGTCACTTTGTGGGATTACCTAAGGATTATATTTTATTTTAATATTCTCTCAGAGGCACAGGTGTTTACAGATGTAGTGCTGGAGCGCTATTATCCCGTTCCGGATAGAATCAAAAAGAGAATTGTAATCCAGGTATTTGTCGGCGTGGTTGTATTTGTCGGTATTTACCTGGTAATGACAGCCACTACACCTAAATATGAAGATGTCCCCAGAGCAATCTTATTTTTTGGATTAGCTATCGGGATGCTTTTTATGTCTATGATTATGACCACGCTTATGTCTCTGCGCCTTACCGAAAAATGGGTGCAGGCTCAAAGACAAATAAACGAAATGAAACAGGAAAAACTGAAAATGGATTATAATTCATTACAGGATCAGCTTAACCCACACTTCTTGTTTAATAATTTAAGTGTGCTGAAATCACTCATAATTTACGATAAAGATACTGCTGTAAAGTTTACTGAAGATTTTACCGATGTTTATCGATATGTGTTACAAAGCAAGGAAAGAAAGTTGATTAAATTTAAAGAAGAGCTTGAGTTTATTAATTCATATCTGGGGCTACATAAAGAAAGGCTGGGAGAAGGGATACAAGTACATATTGATGTAGAGAAAGAGACGCTTGGCTACGATATTGCACCCTTAACCCTGCAGTTGCTGGTGGAAAACGCAATAAAACATAACATAACAAGTAAGGCGCAGCCATTAACATTACGAATTGTTGCGAACGGGCATGAACTTATTGTTGCAAATAAACTGCAAAAGAAAAGTGCTTCTTATTCTACCCATACAGGTTTAAAAAACCTAATGAAGAGGTATGAAATGATAACCGAACAAGAAATAGAAATCGATCAAAGTGATATGGAATTTCGGGTAAGAATACCCTTATTATAAATTAAAATTTCAAGTCATGAAAATAATAATTGTAGAAGATGAATTACACAGTAGCCGGCTTTTGAAGGGGATGCTGGAAGAGCTAAGGCCAGATTGGGATGTACTGGAAACATTTGAAAGTGTAAGTAGCACGGTGGCCTGGTTAAATGATAACCCTTCTCCTGACCTGATATTTTTAGATATTCAGCTTAATGATGGAATTTGTTTTTCAATTTTTGAACAGAGCAAGGTTGAAAGCATGGTAATTTTTACCACTGCTTATGATGAATATGCAATTCAGGCGTTTAAAGTTAATAGTATTGATTATTTACTAAAGCCCATAAAAAGAGATAAGTTGCTTCAGGCAATAAATAAGTTCGAGAAAATGAGCAAGGCTCAAGGTGAAGAAGTTGACCCGGTTGATGTGCGGGAGGTTTTAAATGCGATAAAGCAAGGTGAGAAAAAATACAGAAAGAGGTTCCTGATTTCCGGGACAACTGCTTATTTCAAAATTCAGGCACAGGATGTTGCTTATTTTTATACAGAAAACAGGGTTTCATATGCAGTAACATTTGATGCAAAAGAGCATATTCTGGATTTAACAATGGAAAGGCTGGAGGAACAACTTGACCCAGAGCTGTTTTTCAGGGCAAACCGTAGTGTTATTCTGAATAGTGAAGCCGTGAGGAAATTTGAGAACCATTTTGGCGGGAAATTGATGGTAAGGTTGGTTACCCCTTTTAAAAATCCGGTAACTATTAGTCGTCTAAAAGCTTCTGAATTTAAGGAGTGGTTGGGGAGCTAAACTATAAGCCTGTCCATAAATTAAGAGCTTCGAATTGAAAGGACAGCTCAGTTCAAGTCGGTAGTAACGACCCGGGAAAGCCAATGCTGAGCACATCAGGGTACCCAATTGATTTGAAAAATAGTTTTACCATACCGAAAAACAGCAACAGGGCTATTTTGAAAGGTGACTCTTTATAGGCGGGCTTTACGAAGTGTTTCTTTGAGAACGCTATAGGTCATAAACAGCAAGGGGTTACAAGAAAAAAACAATATTAGAGGTTTGTAACAGGTTTTTAAATGGCAGGTGCCTTTAGGGCATTTGATTTGTATTCATAGTCGAAGGTTTGAAAGCAGAGTTCGCAGGCTTGTCCTGCGGACAATGCTTTTTTTATAGTATGTAATACGATTGTAAAGTAACATTTCATATTTCGCACTTCTTTTTTTCTTTCTATTGCTTTTAAATTTTTAGACACAGCTATGGCTATGTTTTGCGAATTCTGTCGCACAACAAGAAAAAATAAAAAAAGAAGAGCGTTGTAAACTTGCGAAAAATTAAACGGGTCTATTACGGTTTTTTTGCCAGAACATAATACACATGAGCGTGAGAAGTCAGAAACATTTTAGGGGAAAAGTTAAAAAAAACAATTGACCGTCTGGTGCATACTGTAGTCCAGATGATATGGGCGAGCCGCTTTCCATGCACGGAGAACGGAAGGGTTGATTAAATATACTGTACGGGGGGTATTCATTCCGAGACCCCCAAATTTTTTAAATACTACAAGGTGTAATGACCAAGAAAGACCTGTTAGAACAGGCTTCTAAAAGGTTTAGTTTTCAACTCCACTCGAACCGGTACCACCAGGCGAAGTCAGTTCGAGTCCTATAAAAAGGGAAGAACATGTGTTTCAAAAAAATGCTTTTTTAGGAGGCATAATGTTAAATATGAGGCTTTTGTTAACATGTTGTTTTGTAGGGGTTTATTGGTTTTTATTGTCGGAGGGGTTACTGACAAGCTGCCTTATTCGTGGAGAAACAGATTCAGGAATATTCCCAAAGAATGATCAATTGTGTTAGTATGGGAAGAGTAAATTCTCTTTAAACTGGAGAACGATGTTTTCAAAATTTTTTCTAAATTTGAAGATACTTACCCCGGGCTTTGTAAATTATTTTCGGTTGGAATTAAACGTATCAAATACCTAAAGGTTGATTTTCAGTGGTTTGGTAATTTAAATTGCCAGTCATTAATATGGATGAAAATTACTGTTTGGCGAGTTTTATTATCCTTCGGACGATAATTATTTTTTTTAACATAAACGTCAGGTGTTTTTAGTATGACGTATAAATGGTATTTATAATTATAAGAAACGTAACTTTTCTGGCTGATAAAGTCTACTTTAACTAAGATATTGTAAGGGGTTTCTATCGGGAAAACTCAATTCAGTATTTCTTTAGAATTTGGTGCTAACAATGCATGTTTTAAGTGATTGTAAGGAATATAAGAGTGTTTCTGTATTCCAATAGAATCATTTTCAGAGCATGGGGAAAGAGAGTGAGTGAATCAAAATAAATAAACAACACGCATATGAAAAAAACAGTACAACTAACCTTGTTGTTTACGTTTTTTACCTGTTATTCAGCATTGTCACAGGTGAAGATAAGTGGTAAGGTTAAAAACCCAGAAGGAGTACCTTTAATTGGAGTAAACATTGTTGAAAAAGGAACACTTAATGGTGTAATTACAGATGTAAACGGTGAATTTGAGATAAATATTACGACGTCAGAGTCAATTCTGGAATTTTCATTTATTGGTTACTTGCCCGAAGAGGTTGTTGTAGGTCCGGAAACCAGGATAGATATTCTGTTGATTCCTGATATCATTGGAATGGATGAAATTGTTGTAATTGGATATGGAATCCAGAAGAAGGCAAATTTAACCGGAGCAACTACAACAATTAAATCAAAAGATTTGATAACAAGGCCGGTAAGTCATGGAACTGCTTTGCTGCAAGGGCGGGTGGCCGGTTTAAACATTGTGCAAAATTCAGGACAGCCAGGTGATGAAGGATTAAGCATTAACATGAGGGGAATAGGGAGTTTCGATAATTCTGAACCTTACGTTCTTATTGACGGAATAGAAGGGAGTATGGCGGCCCTTAACCCGAACGATATTGATAAAATAACTGTACTGAAAGATGCCGCTTCGGCTGCAATTTACGGTTCAAGGGCAGCAAACGGGGTAATTCTGGTAACAACCAAAAGTGGAAAGAACAATGATATGATAATTGAAGCTTCTGTTAATGCAGGATTACAGTTTGCAACCAGGCTTCCAGATTTTATCTACAATTCAGTTGAATATATGGAGTTGTGGAATAAAGGGGCCGAACATACAGGGGTCACTGCAAGATATCCGCAGGAAATGATTGATGCATACAGAGATGCAGCGCCGGGAGATCTTCGTTATCCGAACTTTAACTGGATGGAACATATGTTTAACGAGGGACTAAGGCAGGATTACCAGCTCTCGGCGCGAGGAGGGGGAGAGAAAAATGCTTTTTTCCTTAACCTGGGATATATTGAGCAGGATGGTATTGTCGATAAATATGGAATGAAGAAATATACAACAAGGTTGAACCTTGATTTCGACATGAATAAGAACATATCCATGGGAGTGAAGTCAGGAATAGCGTATAGGGATATTGAAGAACCAACGGTTGAAAGTATTAATGAAATGATGCTGTATATCTATACCATGCCACCCACCATGGGCCCTTATACAAGTGATGGGACAGGACATTATACAGCCAGGGATATACCAGAAATTTGGCGTAACCGAAATCCGGAAATGATTGTTAATAATCCGGGTTATACCACATACGATAAATACGAAATAGCACCCCAGGCTTATATCAATGTTCACCCGTTCGAGGGGTTTTCTTGGATAACAACAGCAGCCTGGCGGTATGACAGGACGGAGAAAAAACACATGTATACAGAGTCAAGTGGTTATGTGTTTTCAACAAATCAATTTTACGGGGTGTTTGAGCAAAACGATCCTGGTGTCTATAATCATAATTACAGGAGTTCCAACATATTTTTAAACTCGGTTCTTACCTACAACCGAACGTTGTTAGAAGAACATGAATTAACCATTATAGCCGGGTATGAACAGCATGAGATGAATTATGAAAGTAACTTTATTCGACGCCCGGAATATATAGACACGCGAACATCAGATATTAATGCGGGAAGTCCTAAAGGACAAGAGGTGTTTGGAAATACATCTTCGTGGGCTTTGCAGTCGTTGTTTGGCAGGTTGAGCTATAATTTTGATGGGCGATATTTATTTGAAGGTAACATTCGATACGACGGGACATCAAAAATAGCTGAAGATAACCGATGGGATTTCTTCCCGAGCATGTCTGTGGGATGGCGAGTGTCTGAGGAGGATTTTATGAATGCCGTGTCATGGGTGGATAACCTGAAGTTTAGGTTTTCGTACGGACAACTGGGAAATCAAAGTGTTCTAAAAGATTATCCTTACCAGGAAGTGTTTTCACCTACATATTATCCGTTAAATGGGGTATTAGAGCCGGGAGTATCTAACAATAAGTTGCCTAATCCGGATTTAGTATGGGAAAAAGTAATAAGTAGGAACATAGGACTGGATTATTCAATGATGAACGGTCTGTTCGGGATAGAAGCCGATATTTATAAAAAAGTAACCGAAGGAGGGCACGATGTTGCCCAAATTCCGGCAAGTGTTGGTAAAAAAGCACCCCAGGAAAACTATAAGAATATGGAAAACACCGGGATAGAGCTGGTGTTGCGCCATATATACCGGATTGGTGATTTTAATTATAATGTGAGTTTCATTTTTGATAAATATGAGAATAAAATTACGCGCTTAAAGGATAACAGTTGGGGGAATACATTTTATGGACGAAGTAATGTAGAAGGGCACCCTGTAAATGAATATTATATGCTCGACTGGATTGGTGTGTACCAGAACCAGCAGCAGGTTGATAATTTACCGATATACGAAGCATATAGAAAGCAGACGCAACCCGGAGATTTAATCTTCAGGGATGCAAACAGGGATGGGGAAATTTCGGTGGAAGGAGAGACGGGCGACCGGGTATTTTTCAAAGGGTACCACCCCAAATTTTCGTATTCTTTTGCCCTGAATATGGAGTGGAAAGGAATTGATCTTTCAATGTTCTGGCAGGGAGTAGCCGGAAAGAAGAACCTGGCAAGATGGATAGGTTATGAACCATTTATGCAGGGTGGCCCTGTTTCAGAAAAATGGAGAGATGCCTGGGATGGAGAAGGTTCAACACATTCAATGCCCGCAATATATAACCTGTCGAATTATGAATATCTGCCTGTTACAGGTTTGGTGAGCGACTTTTATTTACATGATGCCTCATATTTAAGACTGAAAAACATTCAGGTAGGCTATACAATACCCTCAATAATTTGTTCAAAGATTGGTGTCCAAAAGCTACGGGTATATATATCCGGAGACAACCTGATTACAATATCAGACTTTGAATATGATCCGGAAAGGACCTCGGATAACTATACAGTGAACACATTTCCGCAGCTAAAGACATACGCTCTTGGGGCCAGGCTAACTTTCTGAAAGAAACCGGAGAAGTTCTTATATAACTTAAATAAAATGTGAATGAATAAAATTATTAACAGATGAATAAATATCTTATAATTCTATTGTCGTTGATAGTATTTAGTGCTTGTGAAGATTATCTCGACAAGAAACCAAACGATGAGCCGTTAACACAGGGATATTTCATATCCGAGAAAGCGGCGCAGGAATCAAGAATTGGAATTTATGCCAGGAGAATAGATGCTTTTACAGACGAGAAATACCAGTGGGACTGTATTACCGATCAATTATACGCACAACATAACTGGGGGGCAGCAACATCCATATATCGTGGCGTAATTACTCCCGAAACCGGAGGGCTGGTGAGTAACTTTTATGGTGGGGCATACTCAATAATTGCTGTAGCGAATGATCACATTGCAAATGTTGAGGAAATGGACAGCACTTTATTTGAAAAATTACCTAAAGAACGGTACCTGGCCGATGCAAGGTTTTTTAAGGCATTCTACTATTTTTATCTCACTGAATGTTATGGAGGGGTGCCGCTTTACAAGCACCGGATGGAAACCATAGACGAGTATAAAATAAAGCAATCAGAAAAAAGTGAAATTGTCGAATATATCCTGGGAGAGCTGGAACTGGCAATAAAAGTGCTTCCGGAAGAATCTTATAAGGGGTATATTACCAAAGGGGCGGCCCAGGCATTAAAAGCTAAAATCCTCTTACATAATAATCGCTGGGAAGAAGCTGCTGATGTAGCAGAAGCCGTAATCAAATCCGGCAAGTTTCGTCTGGACCCCGATTATTTTGACCTCTTTATAAAAAAAGGACAAACTTCCAGCACTGAAATAATTTATGCTTCCGAATTTCAATACCCCGAAGTGGCACATAGCCTTACCCGGTGGTTGGTGAATTCTGCCGGAGGTACTCCCCGACAGGAGTTTGTTGATAGTTACCTGATGGCCGACGGACTGGAAGCAGGTGAGTCGCTACTGGATAGCTCCGCTTACAAAAACAGGGATCCCCGCCTTTATCTTACCGTGCGGATGCCCGACGACATTTGGCTTGACAAAGAGGGGGTGCCGGTACCTTTTGAACAGACACAGACCGGATATTATATTAAAAAGTTCTTTGATGAAGATATTACTGATGTGAACTCAATCCGTAACCTTGAAACCAGTGAACAAAGTATTATTCATCTTAGGTATGCCGATGTTTTGTTGATGTATGCCGAGGCAAAGTTCAGGTTAAATCAGTTTGATCAAAGTATTTATGAGCAAACAATTGAATTGATCCGAAAAAGGGTTGGTATGGGAAATGTTGATGTTACCACAATGTCAGATCCAGAGAAGTTTAAATTAATAAGGTACGAACGGAGCATAGAACTTGCATTCGAAGGACACCGGTATTTTGATCTAAAGCGTTGGGACCTGCTTAAAGAAACAATACTATCTTTAACCGATCCGGTAGGGGGCTCAATCCGCTGGGAAGATCACTTTATGCTTTGGCCGTTTAGTTCGAAAGAAAGGAACCTAAACCCTAATTTGGAGCAGAACTTCGGGTATAGAAAATAGATTGTTGCTTCCTGTGTTATGTCAACACATAAAAGTCGGGAAGGATTACTCCCTATCGTTCGAGAGGATGCTAATATTAAGTTTACTTCTAAAAATTATTAGTAATGAGGTTGTTGCGATCTTGAGGGGGGTGTAAGCGGTGCCGTTTTAATGGCAGGGGCCATCGAAGGTAATCCTTGCCCGAAACTTGATACTTGACACAACACTTTCCAAGCATATCAATTGCTCCTGGTAAACTAAGAATTATATTTTAATTTCCGGATTGACCAAGTCAAGTTGTTTTCCGGAATACATTAAACTTTAAACGCATGAAAAGATTTTTTAAATATTTTGTTCTAATCGCCATTCTTATCATAAGTTCTTGTGAGGATGATGAAAACAAAGGGTATGGAGATAGTAATATTGCCAGAATAAGGATTAAAGCATCAAAGGTTGAGCTTTATCAGAATGAAACCATTCCCCTTTCTGCTGAGATTATTTATGGCGATGGAAGTGTACAGGAAGCCGATAAACCTGTCGCCTGGAGTTTGGAGAATGGGGAGGGGGAGCTAAGTGCTGCTGAAGGCAGCTCAATTACTTTCTCAGGCACTGAAGTAAATAATGTAACCGTAAAACTGTTGATGGATGACTATACGGACAGGCTAAAACTTAAAATAATGGATCTGAAGTAAAGTGTTTTTAATGCGGGTGCAGTGATTATTAAGTTCGTTTATTAAACCGCATTATTCACGGCAATCCCTTTGTGCATCTGCGCACAAAGGGATTGTTAAATCACTAAAAGGTCATTTTGAAAAATTTACAGCTAAATGTACCGGAGGTGAAACCAGAATCAATATCGCAGTTGTTGAACGTGAAGAGCACGCGCCTTTTTTTGAGCACTATGGGTAAGGAAAACGCTATCAATGAATAGGATCGTGCGATTTAATCAGGGAAATGAATAAATTTGTTGGAAATGGAACCTGCAGGTTTGATGATATTTGATTAAAATATAAAAATATGAAGCAATTAACTCTCGTCCTTTTTTTGTCTTATTTCACCCTTAATTCGTACGCCCAAATAGTGCTGGAATCGCCGGATAAAAAAATAAAGGTTCAAATTCAGGTTGATACCCCATTCGGTTTTAAGGTGTCGGTTAATGGAGACGTTTTTATTGAAGAGGCTTCATGTGATTTACAGTTTAATGGAAAAAGCTACTTTACCGGCAGCAAGCCAAAAAGTAAATATTCAAAAGTAGAGGAAGCCATTCAGTCCACGGTATCCTACAAAAACAGCAATATGATGAACCGATATAACGGGCTGACATTAAATTATAAGAACAAAGGGCGCATAGAACTTCGGGCTTACAATGAAGGGATTGCATACAGGTATATTACTGACATTGAAAAAGACGTTGAAGTAAATGAGGTTCTGGATATAACATTCAATGAAAACTTAGACACCTGGTCTTCATTGCAAAAAACTTTTCAGAGTAGTTATCAGAAATCCTATACAAGGGTTAAGGTCTCTTCATTCCCTGATACAATGTACACTTATTTGCCATTACTTTTGGGGGATGATGCAGGAAGAAAAACGCTGATTACGGAAGCCGATCATTACGATTACCCCCATATGTTCTTTCAAAAAGGGGAAAAAAGGAATCAGTTAAAAGCTGTATTTCCACCTTATCCATTAGAAGTTGAACTTTATGGGGACCGCAGAAGCCGTATCAAAAAAAGTGCGGAATACATAGCTAAAACGAATGGCAGAAGAAGTTTCCCCTGGCGGGTATTTTTTCTTACCGAAGAAGACCGGCAGCTGGTTGAATCCGATTTAGTGTATATACTTTCCAGGGATACCCACGAAGGTGATGTTTCGTGGGTGAAACCCGGACGTGTTGCCTGGGACTGGTGGAATGCATCGAACCTTTATGGGGTTGATTTTGAATCAGGACTGAATACAGCAACCTGGAAGTATTACATTGATTTTGCTGCAAAAAACGGACTTGAATATATTATTCTTGACGAAGGATGGTCCATATCAACAACAGATCTTACCAGGCCCAATCCCGATTTAGACTTACAATATCTGATTAATTATGGCAAAGAAAAAGGGGTAGGAATTATATTATGGGCAACCTGGAGGGCATTGAACGCTCATTGGGAAGTGTTAGACGAGTTTAAAAAATGGGGTGCTGCCGGAGTTAAGGTCGATTTTATGGATCGGGCCGACCAGTGGATGGTGAATTTTTACCAAAAAGCAGCAAAGGAAACATACAAACGCCAATTGTTAATCGACTTCCATGGAGCATTCAAACCAACAGGGCTTCGCCGCTCTTATCCAAACATTGTTTCCTATGAGGGGGTCGGAGGTTTGGAAGAAAGCAAATGGTCAAAGCAAAATACTCCGGAATTTAATATTACAATCCCTTTTATTCGTATGGTTTGCGGGCCAATGGATTACACACCAGGGGCTATGCGCAATTTCCATTCAGAAGAATTCAAGTGGAATTTTAACCGGCCTTCCAGTCAGGGGACACGCTGTCACCAGGTTGCATTGTTTGTGGTTTATGAGAGTGGAGTTCAGATGTTTGCAGATAGCCCGTCAAACTATGAACGCGAGCAGGAAACTACTGATTTTCTGACACAAATTCCTAATACCTGGGATGAAACAAAGGTCTTGAAAGCCAGTGTGGGAGAGTATATCGTAATAGCCAGGAGAAAAGGGGGGGCATGGTATCTGGCCGGGTTAACCGACGGAACAGCCCGGGAATTTACACTTGATTTATCCTTTCTTGCTGATAAGGAATACGAATTTACTTTAATGAAAGACGGGATTAATTCA
Source organism: Bacteroidales bacterium (assembly GCA_965230395.1). Lineage (GTDB taxonomy): Bacteria > Bacteroidota > Bacteroidia > Bacteroidales > UBA10428 > UBA10428. The sequence goes on along the minus strand of CBDDKV010000002.1, from coordinate 5,421,163 downwards.
GATCGTTTTGCAGAAGATTATAAAATTACAACAGGTAAGCTGGGGGGCGACAATAAGCTCTTTAAAATAAAAATGAATAAAGAAGGGGGCTTTGCGCTCATCGTAAAATAGCTTATAATTCTAAAAACAATAAGTACATGAGATATCTAAATATTCTCGCATTTCTTTTTGTATGTCAAATTTTCGGCAGCAGTGTGTTTGCACAATCGGATCATATTCTTTGGTACAATAAACCTGCGAAACATTTTGAAGAAAGCCTTGTGTTAGGAAATGGAAAAGTAGGGGCATCCGTTTTTGGAGGAGTTCAATCCGATCAGATTTACCTCAACGATGCTACCCTTTGGGCTGGCGAACCAGTTAATCCAAATATGAACCCAGGTGCTCATAAGTTTATACCAAAAGTCAGGGAGGCATTGGAAAACGAAGATTATGAGCAGGCAGATAAGTTGATTCGGAATGTTCAGGGTAAGTTCTCTGAATCATTTGCACCCTTGGGAACGGTGTACCTGGACTTTGATCATGGAGGACCGGTTTCAAATTACTACCGGGAGTTGGATATTAGTAAAGCAACCTCACTGACAAAATATGAGGTTAAAGGGGTGAAATTCGAACGTGAATATTTTATTTCCTATCCCGATAAGGTCATGGTTATAAAATTGAAAGCAGATAAACGCAAAGCACTAAATTTTAAGCTTAAGTTTCAAAGTTTGCTGAAATATAGTTTCTCCGTCGATGGGGATATTCTGAAGGCTGATGGATATGCACCATACCATGCAGAGCCTGATTACCGTGGAGATATGCCAGATGCGGTCCTGTTTGATGAAAACCGCGGGATTAGGTTTTCTACTTATTTCAAAATCAAAGAAACAGACGGCAAGGTTTCTTTTTCCGATAGTATTATTTCTGTTCAGGATGCAAGTGAAGCTGTACTGTTAGTATCTGTTGCCACAAGTTTTAACGGTTTCGATAAAGACCCGGTAAAAGAAGGGAAAGACAATAAAGCAATAGCAGAAAATCAGCTTGTAAATGCCGATAAGAAATCGTTTGATGATATAAAGGGCGCGCATGTCAACAACCATCAATCTTATATGAACAGGGTTAGCCTGAGTTTCGGAGAGACAACTGCGCCCAATATCCCTACCGACGAAAGGTTGGTCCGCTATACCAGGGGGGAAGAAGATAAAAACCTGGAGGTTTTATACTTTCAGTATGGCCGGTATTTGTTGATGTCAGGCTCAAGGACCGAAGGCGTTCCAATGAACCTCCAGGGAATCTGGAATCCATACATGCGCCCACCCTGGAGCAGCAATTATACCGTGAATATTAATGTGGAAACCAATTACTGGCTGGCAGAAAATGCTAACCTTTCAGAGTTTCATCATCCTTTGCTTTCGTGGATTAACAATGTGTCGAAAACGGGAGAGGTTACCGCTAAAACTTTTCTTGGCGTAAATGGTTGGACAGCATGCCATAATTCGGATATCTGGGCTATAAGTAATCCTGTAGGAGACTTTGGAAAAGGGCATCCCTGTTGGGCGGCCTGGTTTATGGGCGGGGCTTGGTTGAGTACGCATTTATGGGAGCATTATGCTTTTAGCCAGGACAAAGAATATTTGGAAAAAGTTTATCCAACGATAAAGGGCGCTGCCCAATTTTGTTTAGAGTGGCTGGTCGAAGGTGAAAATGGTTATTTGATGACATCTCCGGGCACGTCCCCTGAAAATCGCTTTTATACGCCGGATGGATATAAAGGCTCAGCCCTTTATGGTTCGACGGCAGATATAGCCATGATTAGGGAGCTGTTTGAGTTAACCATAGAGGCATGTAGTGTTTTGCAGCTTGACGAGGATTTTAAGAGTTCTCTTCAAGCATCCCTATTACGTTTGCAAACTTATAAAATTGGCTCGAAGGGGCAATTGCAGGAATGGTTTCATGATTGGGAAGATGTAGATAAAGAACACCGTCATCAAACACATTTGTTTGGGTTGTTTCCCGGGCATCATATAACCGCAAAGGATAGCGTTCTGGCCAATGCATGTAGAAAAACACTGGAGATGAGGGGACCTAAAGGTATGGGGTGGTCGTATGGATGGAGAATCTGCTTATGGTCGAGGTTGCATGATGGAGAAAATGCTTATAAGGTTCTTCGGAGCTTACTTAAATATGTAAAACCAACAGGTCCAAAACCGGATTACTCAGGTTCCGGGGGTACTTACGCCAACTTGTTTAGTGCTGCACCCCCCTTGCAAATTGATGGAAATTTTAGTGGTGCAGCCGGTATTGTAGAGATGCTCATTCAATCTAATGGCAATGAAATTGTTTTGTTGCCTGCAATTCCTAAAGATTGGGAGACCGGTTCGTTTAGGGGATTATGTGCCAGGGGTGGTTTTGAAGTTTCATTCGAGTGGGAAAAGGGTGAAATAACCAAGTGTGTTTTATTATCGAAAGCAGGCAGGGATTGTACGCTTCGGTTTAAGGATAAAGTCTCTCAGTTCAATACCCGAAAGGGAATGGTGTATGAATTTGACAGAGAGCTACAAATAAAATAGTGATCGTGGGTTTTAAAAATAAATAAAAAAAAATGCAACAGGTTAAATTTTTATACATAGTCTGTATTTTCCAATTTATAAGTAATACAGCTATAAGTCAGTCTAAAACTATTTTGTGGTACGACAGACCTGCGAAATATTTCGAAGAAAGCCTTGTGCTGGGAAATGGGAAAGTAGGGGCATCCGTCTTCGGAGGTGTTGAATCAGACCAGATTTATCTTAACGATGCCACACTTTGGGCAGGAGAGCCTGTTGACCCAAATATGAACCCCGAAGCACATAAGTATATTCCATCCATCAGGGAGGCTTTGGCGAATGAAAATTACAAGGAAGCTGATAAACTGAATAGGAATATACAGGGGAAATTCTCGGAGTCATTTGCTCCCCTGGGAACAATGTACCTTGATTTTGAACATGAAGGTGAGCCTGAAAATTATTACCGGGAACTGGACATTAGTAAAGCTTTGTCAAAAGTTCGTTATAAAGTGAACGGGGTTCAGTACACAAGGGAATATTTTATTTCTCATCCTGATAAAATAATGGTGATAAAAATTACCAGTGATAAAAAAGCAGCGTTAAAATTTAAAATAAGGTTTAACAGTCTGCTAAAATATGAAACAGGTACACAGGACGAAACCCTCCATGTAGATGGATATGCCCCTTATCACGCCGAGCCAAATTATCGGGGAAATATGCCTAATGCTATAGCATTTGATCAGAAACGGGGAACACGCTTTTCAACATATTTTAAGGTTAAAAATACTGATGGTGAATTAATTTTTACTGATAGTACCTTGTCTGTTAATAATGCAACAGAAGCACTTGTTTATGTTTCTGTGTCAACCAGTTTTAATGGTTTTGATAAAGATCCGGCAAAAGAAGGGCGGGACAATAAAATGATTGCAAAGAATCAAATGAAGAATACCTTTTTTAAGGAGTATGAAGATTTAAAAGCAACGCATATAAAAGATTATCAAAATTTTTTCAATCGGGTGGAACTGGATCTGGGGGAAACTTCGGCACCAGATTTGCCAACCGATGAGCGCTTAAAAAGATATACCAAAGGCAAAGAAGATAAAAACCTGGAGATTCTGTATTTTCAGTATGGACGGTATTTGCTGATTTCCTCTTCAAGAACAGTGGGCGTACCTGCTAATCTACAGGGAATCTGGAACCCGTACCTGCGTCCTCCGTGGAGCAGTAACTATACAATGAACATCAATGTAGAAGAAAATTACTGGCTGGCAGAGAATGCAAACCTGTCAGAAATGCATAAACCATTTTTGACATTTATTCATAATCTCTCTCAAACCGGCGCAGTTACAGCAAAAACATTTTATGGGGTTGATAAAGGATGGGCTGCATGTCATAATTCTGATATCTGGGCGATGAGTAACCCTGTAGGCGATTTTGGGAAAGGCCATCCGGTATGGGCCTGCTGGAATATGAGTGGGACATGGGCCGTGACACACCTGTGGGATCACTATTTATATAACAGGGATATTGAATTTCTAAAGAATGAAGCTTACCCACTGATGAAAGGGGCTGCGGAATTTTGCCTGGGATGGATGATTAAAGATAAAAACGGGTACCTGGTAACATCGCCATCAACATCGCCTGAAAATATTTATAAAACCCCGGATGGCTATAAAGGGGCTACGCTGTATGGTTCTGCCTCAGATATGTCAATGATTCGGGAATGCTTTATGCAGGTAATCCGGGCTTCAGAAGTTCTGGATGTTGATGTTGCCTTCAGGAAAGAGCTACAGGATGCTTTGGAACAACTCTATCCTTATCAGGTAGGTAAAAAAGGAAATCTTCAGGAGTGGTATCACGACTGGGAAGATGCCGATCCGAAACACCGGCATCAATCTCATTTATTTGGGCTATATCCCGGAAATCACATATCCCCGTTAATAACGCCCGAACTTGCTAAGGCATGTCGGACTTCTCTTGAAATAAAGGGGGAAAAGTCAACCGGATGGTCGCAGGGATGGAGGATAAATCTGTGGGCCCGGTTAATGGATGGGGAGCATGCTTATAAAATGTACCGTCAGTTGTTAAAATATGTTGAACCATCTGGTCTGAAAACCAATTATGGTGGGGGTGGAGGAACCTATCCGAATTTATTTGATGCCCATCCTCCATTCCAGATTGATGGTAATTTCGGAGGAGCTGCAGGTGTCATTGAAATGCTGCTTCAGTCGACCGAAAAAGAAATCAGGGTATTACCGGCTCTTCCCGATGCCTGGGAAAGTGGTTCTGTGAAAGGAATATGTGCCCGGGGAGGGTTCGAAGTAACTGTCGGCTGGAATGAGGGTAAACTGCAAAGGATCACTGTGCTGTCTAAATCTGGAGAACATTGTGCACTAAGGTATGGTGAAAATAAAATTGATTTCCTGACAGAAAAGGGAAAAACTTATAGTTTTAACGGGAGCTTACAATCGAAATAGAGAATTTTAAGATAAAACAAATGAACAGAATAGCAATCAGCCTCTTAATTGTTGCCGGAATGGTACTTCGTTGCTCAACAGAAAAAGGGACGAATAATACAACAGACATCCAGAAATTGAAAACATTACAAAGCGAACTCACAAAAGAGTTCAGAAGGCTCGAACCACAGGTCATTCAACCAGCCGAAGGGTACCTGAAATACCCGTACCTGATACCGGCAGGATTTTACAAGCAAATGTGGGATTGGGATGGTTTTTTTATGGGCAACCACCTGGTGAGCATCGGAAAACCGGAATATTTGAAATATTGGGCCCTTAATCTTATTGAGGGAATTGATGAAGACGGTTACGTTTCAGGGTGTGCAACAACAAAAGGGCCACGCCCTGTTTTTGGGAAATTTGCCATGAAACCTTTTCTTTCGCAAGGTGTATATTTTGCATCGGAAAAGATGGAGGACTATACCTGGGTAGAAGAACATTACGATGCATTAATGAAAGTATTGGAGTATAGGGACAGGACACAACTGGATTCAGTTTATAACCTTTACTTTTGGGATAATGCCATGCAGAGTGGGGCAGATAATAACCCGGCAATGAATTATTTCTGGAAAGAAGATCATCGGTCATTTCTCGCACCCGATGCCAGTACTTTTCAGTTAAGAGAGATTCTTGCACAGGCTAAAATTGCCGCAAAGCTTGGTAGGGAGGAAGATGCGGCGATGCTTCGAGGAAAAGCCGAAAAACTAAAAGCAGCAATAAACGAGCATCTTTGGAGCGAAGAAGATAAAATCTATTATACCATCGATCGTGAAACGGGTTCATTTTACAGGAGGGTAAGCTATTCGAGCTTTATTCCCCTCATACAAAAAACTGCACCTCAGGAGAAAGGAGAGGAAATGATCCGCCGATACCTGATTAACCCCAATCATATGAAAGCTAAATATGGTTTCCGGTCATTATCGAAACAAGATCCCGATTATAACAATAAAAACGTAATCGTGCCCTTCTCTAATTGGCAGGGGCCGGTTTGGCCTATTGCAAACTATCTGTATCATATCGGACTTAAGCACTATGGGTTCGATAACGAAGTAGCCTGGCTGGCCGAAACACTCGGGGGGCTTCTTTTAAACGACATAAAGGAGTGGGACAGCATGCACGAAAACTACCATGCTGATACAGGTGAGCCCCTGGCCCCGGCAGCAGATCATGTTGACGGGAACGGGAAATTTGTTGGTTTTATAAGTTGGAATTTGTGTGTGCAGAATGTCCTGGAAGGGGTTACCGAAAACAAGTGGATGTTGCTGGAGATAGATTAATGCGATGATGGCCTAATCTGTCTGTATTTCTTTGAAATAGCCCTAAATAGAGTCTGTCCGCAAACTAAGGGGGCTGGACTTTATAGACAGACTCTGAAAAATCAGGTGGTCTTGAATTCAGAAAAAAGGCGCGCGTTTTTTTTAGGTATAAAAGTTTAAATAAACTACCGTTAAATTTCTTGTTTGTAATACTTTTGTATGTGGTAATTTGTTAAAAGCGAAAACGAACTATACATGCAAGTTAAAGGGGTAATTTCAAACGAGATATTTACACTATTTCTTTTTGCGTTATTTTGCACTGCTGGCAGATGTGACGCACAATATACTGACACCATAACGGGACCAAAAATTGGGCTGGTTCTTAGCGGTGGAGGGGCAAAAGGACTTGCCCATATCGGTGTTTTAAAGGTACTTGAAGAAGCCGGAATAAGGCCTGACTATATTTCGGGGACCAGCATGGGGAGTATTATCGGGGCTTTATACGCCATGGGTTATACCGCCAATGAGATTTCGGCGATTAATGACAGTGTCAACTGGGAGAAGTTATTGTCCGACAGAATTTCTTTGAATAAAATTGTAATGGAAGAAAAATATGGGTCGAACCGCTATTTATTCAGGTTTCCAATTCGCAATTACCATATAAAACTTCCATCGGGGTTGATAGAGGGGCAGCGTCTTGAAGCATTGTTTTCCGAATTAATGTGGCCAAATACAAACCATGAAAATTTCGATAGCCTGCCTGTCCCTTTTAGGTGCATTTCGGTAGACCTCATAAGCGGGAAAACAATTGAGCATAAATCAGGGGATTTAATCAAATCCATCCGGGCAAGTATGGCAATACCCAGTGTGTTTACGCCTGAAATTATGGATACTCTTTTACTTGTTGACGGAGGTGTTACCAGAAATTTTCCGGTAGAAGAAGTCAGAAAAATGGGGGCTGATATTGTTATAGGGGTTTATGTTGGTTTTGGGGGGACAGTGACGCAGGAGGATTTGTTCTCTATGTCGGATGTTCTTTCAAGAGCAGTTACTCTGGCCGGAATCGTCGACTCGAAAGAACAGACAAGAAATGTTGATGTACTAATCACCCCGAATTTAATGGGGTTGGGAACACAGGATTTTGCCAAGGCAAAGCAAATAGAAATGTTAGGCAAAGAAGCCGCACTTAAACATCTGCCCGAACTAAAAGCTTTGGCAGATAGTCTCAACCTTAAGAGAAAAACGGTTAGAAAAAAATATAACCCGGGAGGGATCTATCTCAGGGATATTGAAGTGAAAGGGTTACGCTTTTTGGTCAAAAGTTATGTGATTGGCCAGTCGGGTTTAGAAAAAGGACAGGTGGCTACGCAGGAAGATATTGAAAAAGCCATTGAAAAAGTGTACGGGACACAACAATTTGTTAAAGTAACATATTCTTTGAAGAAACATCCGGACAGTACATATACCCTGGTTATTGAATCAAAGGAAAAAACGCGGGCATTTCTTGGGTTTAGTCCATTCTATGACAATAACAGGGGTGTAGGGTTAATTTCAAACCTTACATTAAGGAATTATATTATCAATTCTTCGCATACCCAGATAACGCTTAATATTGCTGAAAACCCCGGAATGATGGTCCAGTTTACCAGATTACTCGGAAAAAAGCAACGTATTCGGAATTCATATTTTATGAACCTTTACAGGGATAAATTACCCTATTATGAAAAAGGGGTTGAAATGGGGAATTACAGGCGTGTGCTGTCTGTTTTTGGTGTAGGGTTAAAGTATTCGCTTGGTTTAAATAACGAAATTGGAGTCCTGGGAATGTATCAAACCGATAAAACAACACCAAATATCGACTTAAAAACCCTTGTGCCGGAAGCGGCTTTTGATATGTATAAAACTAAAGGAACTGTCATAAGTTCTTTCTACCGGACAAATACAACCGATGATTTATATTTTCCTTCAAGAGGAATAATATTTAACGTGGTTGGAAAATATTCTTTAGATCCGAAGGAAACAGTAAACTCAATAGATGCTGACACGTTGTTTCTGGACGAAGGTTTTATCAATATCGATCAGAAAAGTTACGCTACCTTATACAGTGATTTCGGTCTGTATTATACTTTGTTTAAAATTTTGACTATCAATGTAGGGGGTGCTGTCGGGTTAAATTCAGACAATACCGGGACCATTGGGTATTTTTTTCCGGGAGGGATGTATGCTGATCAGCGTTTAAGGTACCGGCCATTTGTTGGGTTTAGTTTCGCTGAAATTATAACCCGGAATTATGCAAACGTTCATTTAAATTTTGATCTAAAACTATTTGCAGGCCTGTATTTGTCAGCAAACTCAGTAGTTGGTTTTACCAATGCCAAAGCGGGAAATATGCTTTCTTACCTTAAGGATGCCGGTATTGATGATTATTATAAAGGTATTGGGGCGGGGCTTAAATATAACTCACCTATTGGTCCCGTTCGGTTTTTTGTGGGGGATAATAATCAGGATAGGCAAGTCCGTTACTATTTCAGTGTGGGGTACCCTTTTTAATATAAAGATTTGAATTTGTATTCTTAAAAAGATGCCCGTTCAGAAAAAAGTGAAGATTTAGGAGCTGCACTTTAGTAATTATTTTTTTAAGTGCATGAAAAGTTATTACTTTGACAAACTTTTCAAAAAATAATTTTACGATGAAGAAATATGGAGTAATTTTTTTGTTAGGTCTTATAAGTTTAAGTGGTATAGCGCAACCTAATATTGTGTCAGCAAAAAATTTTCATGAAGAGCTGCCTTTAGATAAATCGATTGATGGGGTGTGGAGTGGGAAAGATACTGCCCGTTTTGCCGATTCTGTGTATATTGAAAAAGAATCTTTTCCCCACTATAGCGATTTACATGAATCAGATCTTGAACTTAAGATAAAAACGGCCTGGTTTGGTTCCAAGCTTTATTTTCTGTTTCGCCATTTTGACGATGAACTGGTAAACGGATATAATATTGATGGGAGCGTTGACGAAGATGTAGCCGACTCTTTGGTGAACAGGGATGCTGTTGCAATATATTTTTATTTAAGTAATTCTGCAAAGAGGGTTGATAGCATAATTGGTCCCGGGGCCGTAGATTCAATTGCCTGGTTGCGCTTTGTGTGGGATACTGCGCGAAATACAGTGGAGGGGCAGTTGCCCGGAGGAAAGCTGATAAATTCTTTTGAAGAGTTTAATACAGAGATTGTTCAGTGGAAAGATTCGGTATATAACTGGGCAAAGCTTTCCATCGATCTTGAAGGAATAGCAGATACTAGCCTTTTTCCTTTGGACTCAACCTTTATAGGTTTTGAAATTGAACTGGACGAAAATGATAAAGAAATAGGTGTTCCGCCCTATGAAATACAGGGTAGACATTATTTAAAAGTAGATGTTGGAGAAAATGCACTGGAAGGATATTCAAGATGGTCTTGGTTATGGTTTGGAATAAACAGAGAAGGGCTTCTTGGCTTGAAACACCACAATAAAAGGTTTGCAGCGATATACCCGAATCCGGCAACCCATTACCTGATAATTCAGTTGGAGGATTATGAACAGGTTAGTTATACATTATTTGATTTGATGGGGCGCGCTGTTCTGTTGGGGAATTTTGAGGGCTATGAAGAGAATGTTCATCTGGCAGGGCTTAGTCAGGGTACATATTTTCTTCGAATAAAAGATGGTGAAGGAAACCTTATGACCCAGAAGGTAATAATAACAAAATAAGAACAGGGGACCGTATAGCTGAAATTAATTTCGCGAAAACAATACGATTAAAAGCGATGTATTTTTGATAATTTCAAATACATCGCTTTTAAAATTTTAGTAAGACTCAAAGTTACTGTCGCTCTGGTTTTCGTTAACTGTCAGTTCGTAAGGTGTGTGATATTGTTCTATGGTGGTGTTTTTTGAAAAGGTTGGGGATGTAGAACCAGCGGTCTTGCTTTGACGGGAACTGGTGGTTGTAAAACAACTTTTATCATTCTCGTCTATTTTGAAGAAAGTACACAAAGTGTTTAAGGTTTCTGCCTGACTGGCGAGTTCTTCAGCATTATTTGAAAGAGCTTCGCTTGCAGAGGCACTTTGTTGGGTATTGCCGTTTAGTTGTTGTATAACAGTATTTACCTGGGCAGCTCCATTGGTCTGTTCATTGCTCGCCGCAGCAATTTCACGGACAAGGTTAGTTGTTTTTTCAATTTCAGGAAGCATCTCATCCAGGTTATAACTGGCTTCTTTTGTCAATTTTAATCCGTTAGTGGCCAGTTCAACAATTTCCTCCGCTGCAGATTTGCTTCTTTCAGCCAGTTTTCTTACTTCAGCAGCAACAACAGCAAAGCCTCTTCCATGTTCTCCGGCACGGGCAGCTTCAACGGCAGCATTTAATGCCAGTATATTTGTCTGGAATGCAATGTCGTTAATAATGGTTATGTTCTCGGAGATTCGCTGGTTGGCGTCAACAGCCTTTCCGGCCCTGTCTTTTACCTCCTTAATGCCCTTCTGTGCCGATAGTGAGATGGTCTCGGTTTGATTTGCATTGAAACTGTTCTGTTCAATATTTGATGTCATTTCTTCCATTGTTGATGAAACCTCCTCAACAGAAGCGGCTTGTTCTGTAGCCCCCTGGGAAAGCTGCAGGGACGTGCTGCTTAATTGGCCACTGGAAGTTGTGATTGCAGACATTCCGGATACAACAGATGTGGCAACTTCTTTTATTTTCTCATTCATCGTATTCAGTGCATCTGCCAGCACGCCAACTTCATCTTTTTGTTTTATATGCAATGTTCGCGTAAGATCTCCTTGTGCAATGAAGTCTGCAAATGTTACACTTTTCTGTAAGGGAATGGAAATGAAGTTTATCATCATAAAAACAAATAAAGCAGAAATAATGGCAACGGTAATGCTGATAGAGATGATTAGCCAAACAATAGAACTACTTTTTTTCTCATATTCTTCATGCGATACCTCAAGTTTTCCAAGCATTCCCGTTTTAATAACTTCTAAGTTGGAGAAAGCTTCATCTTTTAGTTTTATTGCTTCTGCGTTTAAATTAGACAAAGCCGTTTTACTTTTCTTTTTTTGTTTTAAGAAAGCAATAAGTTCGTCATGTTTTATAAAAATTTGATCAAAGTTATATTTTGCTTTTTCCAGTGCTGTTTTTTCTTCCTCCCGAAGGGTTAAATTGCCCACTATATGCAGGTCTTTTATGGTTTCTTGTTTTGCAAGGGACCATTTCTTAAGGCCTTCCTCCCCATCCGGGTTAATAATTGTACTGGCAAAAACAGAATAAAGCCTGTTTGCCATTCCGGAAGACTCGGTAATAACAGCTACTTCATAAGCTTTTAGCCTGATTTCGTTTTGCAGGTCGCTGAGGTTCTTTAACTGAAGAATGCTGTAAGCGCTGGTTCCGCCATATAAGCCCAGAATTATAGAAAAACTGATGATTAGTTTGTGGCTGATTTTTAAATTTTTCATGTTTGATTTGGTTTGGTGGGGTATTAATACATGTATTTATTTTCTGAGTTTAGGTAGAGTTAGTATAAAGAGTGGTTGTTTAATGGGTTGGTTTTTAATGGTATATTTGGTTTTGTTGTGTTTTTGTCGTTGGTTTGCGTATTTACGAATGATCACACCAAATACGAAGATACATAATCATTACAGGTGAGATTTTAAAGGATCTGAGCTTTTTGCTCGAAAAGTGTTCATGAAATCATCCTGTGTTAATGCCCTGTCCATGCTTAGAATGGATATGTATTTTTCCGAGTCAAAATATATTCCGGAAATCATTTCATTTCCGGGTATTTTCTCCAGCATGAAAGGGTGTTTAATTTCCTTTTTTTCAATTTCAACTATTTCTTTTATTACATCTACCAGCAATCCGGCATATTCTTTTCGGTTATCGAACCAAATTTCTGTTATGAGAATGCTTGTCTCAATTGTGTTTTCAGAATTATGTATTCCAAATTTTAACCTGGAATCAATTACAGGAATAGTTTTGTCGCTTATTTTTAGTAACCCGAGAATACGGGGGGGCATTTCTGGATATTTTATGATATTTCTGTATTCAACAATATTGAAAATGTGTTGAATGTCCATTCCATAAAGGTCGTCACCAATTTTAAATGTTAGATAGTAATTACTGTTTTTCATGTTAGTAGCTTTCAAATAAAGTATCATTAGCGCTCTCGTCCTTTTCAAAGCCCGGAGCATTTTCTATATTGCTTTTCAGAGGGGTAATTGTTGCGGTTTCTTGTTCCGATAATTTCTGAGTTTTTTTCAGAAAGGAGATGTCATTTTCAGTGGTTTTGAAAAAGGCAATAATATCTTTAAGTAGGAGGGCCTGGCTTGATAGTTCTTCTGCGTTTGTTGCTAATTCTTCGCTGGCTGCTGCATTTTGCTGTGTTACACCATTAAGTTGTTGAATAGCGTTGTTTACCTGAATGGCCCCGTTGTTTTGTTCTGTGCTGGAAGCCGATATTTCGTGAATCAGGTTTGTTGTGTTTTTTATTTTAGGAAGTGCAGTTTCCATAACAGCCCCGGCATTTTGAGCCAACTCTAAGCTTTCTTCTGCAAGGTTTACAATTTCATCAGCAGCAATTTTACTTCTTTCAGCGAGTTTTCGTACCTCAGATGCAACAACTGCAAAACCTTTTCCGTTTTCACCGGCCCTGGCGGCTTCTACAGCAGCATTTAAAGCCAGGATATTTGTTTGAAACGCAATGTCGTTGATAATAGTAATTTTACTGGCAATCTTTTTATTGGCATCAATGGTTTTTATGGCTCTTTCAGTAACCAGGCTAATCTCACTGTTAGCTTCTCCTGATATTTTTTCAGTTTGTTGGGCATTGGCCGTATTCTGTTCGATATTTGCGGCTATTTCTTCCATTGTAGCTGATATTTCCTGAACAGAAGCAGCCTGCTCATTTGATCCTTGGGACATTTCCTGCGAAGTACTACTTAGCTGTTGGCTGGCTGTGGCAATATTGTCGGCACCGTTTTTTATGTTAGATACAATTTCGCTTAATTTAACGGCCATTGTTTTTAGGGCTTTAACCATGCTCCCTATTTCGTCTTCCTGTTCAACACTCACTGCGGCAGTGAGGTTCCCTTTAGAAATCGCATTTGCAAAAGTAACTGAATCCCTAACCGGCTTTAAAATGCCTTTTGTAAGAATAAAGGCCGTTATTATAGCAGCTATTGAGGCTAAAATGCTGAAAATTATTACTCCAAACCGGGTGCTTGATGCTTCTTTGAACATTGCTTCATCAGTTAAAATGTAATATTTTGATTTTTCAATAGTCCCGTCGAATAAATCTTCCAGTTTTCCTATGTGTGCCATAGTCTCTTCATGGTAAATTCGCTGTGCTTTATTTATTCCTTCCAACTGGTCGTGGTTCCACTTTATCATTTTATCCAGATATTCAAGCGTAGTATGTGTTTCCGGTTCAACCAACTTCACGAAGGTATCTTTTGCCTTTGAAATCAGGCCTTTTTTAAGTTGTTCCTCAACAAGAACCGCATTCTCGTGAATGGCGGCATGGTGGGGCTCTAGGTTTCTACAGAGTTCGTTGAAGTCAAAATGTTTGCTGCGGAGCTCTTTGGTTTCATCCGAATTAAGCCATAAGCCAAAAGCACAATTGTTTGGATCTAGCTCCACGTTCAGGGAGTTTCTTTTCTTCCCTTCGAGAAGGATGTTTTTAACTGTATTAACCCAAAGCAGGTGATCGCTTTTAGCTTCACAAAGAAAAGCCCCGGTTTTGTAATTGGCCTGAATAAATACATCCTGAATCTTAATTGCAGATTCATGGAGAAGCTTGTGGGGTTCTTCCATTTTTGCAAGCAGGGGGGCAAGTTGTGGGGCAAGCCTTTCAGCCTCTTTTCTTCCTTCACCATAATACCACTTTCCGAAATCACATTTATACGGATCGGTCTGAACGTTCAACTCTGTGATATTATCATCAGTTATTAGGGCATTAACATTGTTTATCCAATGCAAATGCTGAACATATTTATGTTCAAGATCCGTTCGTAAAGCGTTACCTTTAATTACTTCTTCAGCATTATTCAATATACCGTTAATGCCTTGAATCGCCCATAAAGCGCATGCCATTAAAATTACGGTAATTAAACCAAAAGAAAAGAAGAACTTCTTGCCAAGGTTTAAATTTTTCCATTTCATTTTAGTCGATTTTGCTTTTGAATTTCAGAATATCGGTTAAAAATGCAGTTTTATCTCTTCCGGGAAGAAATATCCTCCATTGTGAACCGTATTTATTGCTTTTTTTAGCTCATGAAACAGGTTTGTTTTACTAACAAACCCTTTGAAGCCAGCTCCTATCAATTGCTGTAAGTCCACACTGTCTTTGTATTGAGAAACGGCGATTATGAGAAGCCCCCGTTTTTTCCAGGTGCTTAGTTTTGTGGCATCCAGTCCATTCATATGGGGCATATTGATATCCATAAGTATAATATCTGCATCATTGTTCACTTTTTTCATAAAATTTTCGCCATCGTCGGCTTCTCCTACTACTTCAAAATTCAGATGCTCTTCGAGGTAAAGCTTTAGATTTTTACGGAAAATGGTATTGTCGTCCACCAGGAATAATTTCATATCAAATGCAAGTACTTCTCTCAAAGTTACAATAGCAAAGTAACTTTTATAATGGGTAATTGCCCCGTCTTTTTTTTATTTTACTACTTTTTGGTAGTGTTTTTTCTTTTTTACCCTTAGGGTTAACCCTAATTTTATTGACGTTTATATGAAAAATAAATGGTTGGAAGAATTAAATAAGTTTGTTTGTAATCGTGTGCATTACCAGTTGGGCCGTATTCCGGGTCTCTGTTTTGTGAAGAAGCCCGGTCCTGTATTTTTCAATACTTTTAATGCTTAGAAAAAGTTTTTCGGATATCTCCTTGTTTGTGAATCCGTTACAGATTAAATTCAGTATTTCCTTTTCTTTGTCTGAGAGCTTTAGTTTGTCGTCTTCATTTGCACTGTTTAATTTAAGAACTATTTTCCTTAGTAGTTCCTGTGCAAAATAATTATTTCCGATAGCGACCTCTTCAATAGCCCTGTATAGTTCTTTAATACTGGAGTTTTTTAATAAAAAGCCTTTTACGCCGGCTTCAATCATTTTGTAATAGTATTCTTCTTCGTTAAACAGGGAAAGGGCGATGATTTTTAGTTCCGGATAATCAAGCAGTGCTTTTTTTGTCGTATTGTACCCGTCCAGTTTGGGCATCTGTATGTCTAACAGTACAATATCCGGAACAATAACGCTTAGTTGTTCCATAAAATCAGCACCGTCAACAGCTTCAATTACGATATTCCAGTTGTTTTTTTCGGAGAGAATTAACTTCAGGCCCGATCGGAATATTTCATGGTCATCAACAATGGCTATGGACAAGTTGTTGGTCGTTAAGTTTTTTTCCATTAATTAGTTTAGTTAAGTTAGTTTTGTAGTTGCTTAACAGTTCTGGTCTGTTTCCTTTTGACCCACTAAATTTATAAATAATTCTTATTGGTTGTTCGGAATAGCTATTTCATATTGGATTCCTTTTTCAAGGCGCTCAAATTTAAAAGAACCATTTAACGATTTAATTCTGTTAACTATATTGAATAAACCCATTCCTCCATTAAGTTGTTTAAATTTTTCAAAATCGAACCCATTTCCATTGTCTGTGTATGTAAGATAAATGGAATCTTTTGTTTTTGAATAAATTGATAAGCCAATTTTGGTGGCATTAGCATGTTTGATTGTATTGTTAATGAGTTCTATTGTTACTCTGTACAAAGTGATTTCTATGTCTTTTTTAAGGTTTCCCTGGAAATCATATTGAAAAGAGAACGTTAAGTTTGATATTTTTAATGCTTTGTCAATAAATTTCCAGATAGCGGTCTCCAGCCCAAAATCGTTTAATACATGCGGACTGAGGTTGTTTGAAATTGAGGATACCTGCTCAAGGGAATCATTTATTCCCGACAACAGTTGACCCTTAATTTTTTCTTTTAATTTTTCATTGTTTGAATTGAGGTAAGTCTGTGTGTAAAGTTTTACCATAGAGAGTACGGGGCCAAGGCCATCATGTAATTCCTGGGCAATTCTCTTACGTTCCTTTTCTTCGGTTTGTATTATTGTATTTAATAGCTTTTGTTGTATCTCTTTTTGTTCAGAAATATCCCTTATGGAAACAACTTTTCTTTTCTTTTCAAAAGAAGATATTTCCTTACTGGAAATTTCTACCGGTATTTTGTGGAAATCTTTACGAATTAATTCTATTTCCTGCTTATTTACCCTGCCAGATTTCATGTTTTGAAGAATAATCTTCTGTTGATGTTTAGGGAAAAGTTTTTCAATGAAGTTAATGCCAATTAACTCATCTTCCCTGTATCCAGATATTTTTTGTAAAGCGGTATTAACATTCTGTATAACTTCGTCCTCGTGTATTATAATTCCCTCGAAAGTAAAATTTGCTAATTGTTTAAACCGCATTTCACTTTCCCGTAATTCCTCTTCAGCTTTTTTTCTCTCAGAAATGTCCGTTTGTGTGCCCGTCATTTTTGAGGGGGTTCCATCCTTGCTCCATTCTGTTACTTTTCCTCTTGAGTTAACCCAGATCCAGCTTCCATTTTTATGTTTCTGTCTGAATTCAACATCGTAATATTCTATATCGTTATTCAGGTGTTTTAAAAAAACATTTTCAACCATTTTGGCGTCATCAGGGTGTATGCTGGTTCTCCATGCATAAAAACTAAGTGGTTCCAGTTCTTTTTTGGTATACCCGGTTATTTCAGCCCACCTTTGGTTGATGATTCCTTTTCCACTTTCTATATCCCATTCCCAGGTGCCGGCATTTGTACCTTCCAGAATGTTATTTGCCCTTTTTTTCTCCTGCAAAATCATTTCTTCGGCATTCTTCCTGGTAATGGTATCCCAAGCTAAATCGGCAATTTGTTGAATAGCATGTATGTCATACTGAGAGTATTCATAAGTTTTGTTGGCAACCCAGAGAATGGCTACAATTTCTTTTCCTCTAATGACCGGAACCCCCATTTCTCTTAAAAGATGGTCATTTTTAATCTTTTTACGCCTGTAAAGTGATATGCGATCTTTTATCGTAGGCCTTTTTCTTTTTATGCAGTCGTTCAGGATTTTTTTGTTGCTTTCCTGAACCGAGAGAGGGGTACTTGGATTTGAATGGAGGAAATGTCTAAAAGGTTCGTTTCTGTTAAGGTCGGGGTTTGACACGAAAAAATAACCTTTTTGACTATTGGTTACCAGTTTAGCTGTACTTATTAATTCTTCCAGGAAATCTTTGATACTATGGTTAATTCCAAAGCGGATAAGGTGAAGTCTTGCTGCATTGGTTGTATCTTTATGTTTGCGTTCAGATATGTTGCGGGCAATAATTGATGCTCCGGTAACCTTTTCACTTTCCCATATGGGATAAAACGAAAATTCAAACAGACGTTCCTTGTGGCTGGGGTTCAACACGTCCTCCAAAATAAAACTTTCTCCGGAAAGAGCTTTGCTTAGGCGCTTTTGCCATTTTTTCTTTAAGTTAACAGGAATAAAGGAAAGCAGGTTGCAGCCAATGATAAAATTAATATTGGTTAAATCAAACAACTGTCTTTGTCCATTCTTGTTTAGTGTTAGGATGTCATAACTTTGACTAAAAGACAGTATAATATCTGTTGAACTTTCCAGGACAATAGCACTTAATGAAGATTCAATGGCTATGCTTTTAAGATGAAGGGCGGTATCACTTTTTTCCTTGTAATTCATCATAGTTCTCTGACAATAATTCAGAAATAGAATAATTGATATTATTTATTTAATAAAGTTAACACTAACTTTTTATATGTAAAATTCGGGTTGGGCGATCTTTATAGATTTGTATACAGTGTGTTATTTTAATTGGATTGGTATTGTCGTTTTATAAAATATTGATAATTTTATCGCGGTAACACGAAATAAATAAAAAGTAATACTATGTCTGTTGTGCGTTTTGGGGTTTCGCTAGAGAAAGATTTGTTGGACGCTTTGGATGAGTATGCCAGAGACAATCATTTTACAAATCGTTCGCAAGCGCTCAGGCAATTAATCAGCAGCAATATAGTCATAAAAAAATGGCAGTGTGATAATCTGGTTGCGGGTTCAATTACCCTGGTTTTTAATCACCACAGGAAAGATCTGCTAAACATTCTGACGGATATTCAGCACCATTACCATGAAGCCATTTTGTCGTCTCAACACTTTCATTTGGACCATGATAACTGTATGGAAATTATAGCCGTAAAGGGCAAAGCTTCTGTGCTAACAGAACTGGCAGATAAGTTGATTGCGGTAAAAGGGATACAACATGGAAAACTCACAATGACAAGGGCAGATTAATTTTTTAATATCAATGTTTACAAAAAGTCGGGGAGGGGTGACACGAATTTTGGGTAGAATAATGGGTGTTTGTTCCT
The DNA here is from genome assembly GCA_965230395.1 of Bacteroidales bacterium. Lineage (GTDB taxonomy): Bacteria > Bacteroidota > Bacteroidia > Bacteroidales > UBA10428 > UBA10428. The sequence continues at coordinate 5,402,374 of CBDDKV010000002.1, read as the reverse complement.
TTTATCTGCTTTTTCTCGCTTTTGGGACTTTGGAGCTAGCCAAGTCACAAAGCATGGTGATAAAAGGGGTTGTTACTGATATGAATGACAGCTTTCTTATTGGGGCGAGTGTTGTTTTTAATGAAGGTGAAGTCTCCCGGATAACCGATTCAAAAGGAGAGTTTGAGGCAGAAGTGCTCTCGGACCGGACTTTTTCGTTACAGGTATCTTTTCTTGGATATGAACCTCTTGATACGGTCGTATCTGTTTTAGAAGATAACAAAATTATCAGGATAAGACTGAAACCGGAACCGAAAGTGATTGATAAAGTGTTTGTATCTGGCAATGCACGCAGTGGAATATTGAAAAGCCAGAGCATATCGGTGAATTTAATTACAGAAGAGTTTATGAAGGAAAATCAGGCAGGGAGTCTGATGCAAACACTTGGAAAAATACCTGGAGTAAATTCGATGGATATTGGCTCGGGGCTTTCAAAGCCTATGATAAGGGGAATGGGGTACTACCGTGTGTGTTTTGCAAAAAACGGAATCAAGCAGGAAGGACAGCAGTGGAGCAGTCATCATGGCCTTGCCGTTGACCAGAACGCCGTAAAGCACGTGGAGGTCCTTAAAGGTCCGGCATCGCTCCGGTTTGGTTCCGATGCAATAGGTGGGGTTATTAATATCTTGTCGGAGCATGTTCCAATACAGCAGGGAGTAACAGGTAATATTGCGTCTACGTTGAAGACAAATAATGAATTTGTCGGAACCTCGGGAGAAATATCGGTCAGAAAAGGAGATGTGTTTATGCATGTAGATTTAACACAGAATTTTTTTCGTGATTTTAAAGTTCCGTTAACCGACTCTTTTCTTTTTCCGGCACCCGGGGGGATGGAGTTTGAAGAATTTTCTCATAAATATGAGTTGGGTGACAGAGTGTTTAATACAGCCGGCAATGAACAGGCGGCAGGTTTGACTGTCGGAATAGTCAGGACATGGGGAAAGAGTAGTGTTGAATTCACGTATTACAGGGCAAAAACGGGTTTTTTTGACTGGTTAACTGCGGCTAACGATTCAATCCGGGACAGACATACAGCCAAACGTTTTGATATTAAGTTCCCTCACCAGGAAGTCAATAATTTTTCACTTTACCATTTTTCGAATATCTATTTTGATAAAAATAAACTGGAAATAGCGATGGGATATCAGCGTAATATTTCAGGGGAATTTAATTATTTGACCGATATTACCGGAGACCGCAGTGCCGATCTGAGGAAGTATCGGGAGAAAGACCATCTGGATCTGCAGTTTAACCTGATGACAATGAGTGGTAATGTAACCTACACGATAAATAACCCGGACGGGTATAAAATAACAACAGGAGTAAGTGGTCAGTATCAGCAACAAACTGTTGACGGATACAGTCATCTTTTGCCAGCGTATAAGCGGTTTATGGGAGGGGCATTTCTTACGGGGCTCTATGAATTTACTTCGGAATGGACACTGGTTTCGGGAATAAGAGGTGAATACGGATATTATAAAATGGAAGAATCAGTAAATCCGGATCCGAAGATCGGAAAAGCCGTTTTTAACAGCAGGTTTGAGAAACGTTACCCGGTACTTGCATTTTCAGGTGGGGTAAATTTTGCCCCCGGTTCACGTACCCTTATTAAGTTGAATGTCGGAAGAAGTTTCAGGTTTCCATCGGCTTATGAATTGGGAGCCGGAGGCTTCCACAGGCACGAAGCACGATACGAATCAGGGGCAGACAGTTTAGACCCGGAACTCGCATGGCAGTTCGATTTGGGGTTTGAGAAAAAGTGGGTAAATGCAGAAATAGGCATAAGTCCTTTTGTGAATTACTTCTCGAATTATATCTATTTGCAGCCCACTCCGGATTTTGTTAAGGGCACATATACCGGGCAGTTATATTTATACAGGCAGAATGCGGCTGTATTATGTGGCGGGGAATTAAATGCCGGTTTTGATGTGGGCGAGTTCATACATTTAAATACGGCACTGGAATACGTGTATGCTGCTAACCTGGATCTTAGGGAGGCTATACCCTCTACGCCCCCTCTTTCTTTGATGACAGGTGTGCACTGTACCCCGAAAGACAGAAAGTATTTTACGGAAAACCGGGCAGGGATTGATGTGGTTTGGACTGCCGCACAGGATTATGTTGTTTTAAATGAGCTTCCCACACCTTCTTATACACGCTTCGACCTGCTTGTAAAGACCAAAATCAATTGGCTGAAAAATGGGGTGAATATCATAATGAAGGTCCGAAACCTGTTAAATACGCGATACTATAATCACCTGAGCTTTTACCGTAGATTACGTATTCCTGAACCGGGAAGGGATATTCAGCTATACCTGGAAGTACCTTTTTAGTGCAGCGATTAATGATGGCCGGGTAATTTGATGATAGTTCCCGGATCGTGCCGGGAAACATGAATGAAAATGAATAATAATTAATATTTAACAATAAATGTGTAACAGATTAGCACTATTGAATATGAGGATATGTGTCGCGTGTTGTCAAAGCGTTCGCTGAGGCATATGGATAAGTACCGAAATGTGTCCTGTAATTTTTTAGCGCTGGTCCTAAACTTGAAACGTATGAAACGAAAAATTAAACTGTTGTTTGGCGCTTTCTTATTAGTAAGCCTGACATTTATTTCCTGCGATGACGATGATGATAATGATGATGGTAATCCGCTACCGGAAATAACCAATGTGGAAGCCGGAAATCATGATGACGGAACGAATACGATTGCGCGCGGGTCTACTATTAGTGTCGATTTTGAAGCTAAAACCCGTAGCGGGGCAAAATTGGACTATTATCATATTGAGATTCATGATCACCCTACATCGGGCAAGATTGAAGATGAATACAAAATAATAGATGCTTCATTTAAAGATGATGCAAAGTTTAAGGGACTGCTTAATGCCCACGTACATAAACACGTTGTTGTCCCTGATACAGCGAATACAGGCAGTTATCATGTAGTGATAATCGTTGTTGACGAAGAGGGGAATTCTTCGGATACCGAGGAGCTGGAAACACACATTAATATTGTAGAATAGAAACCGGGTTGGAGAACAAATAATCCGGAGCAAATCAAAAGATATGTTACGTAAGCTTATTGTATTGATGGGGATAGTGTTTGTTCTTCAGCTTTCTTCATGCATTGAAAAAAAAGATACGGTTGAAGAACGTCCCAGGGTTGAGATATTGTCGCCCCGGCCATGTGATACACTTAGATTTGGAGAAGTTTACGAATTTCAGATTCGAATTACGGACAACACAGGACTGGGCAATTTAAGTATGGATGTCCATAACAATTTTGGGCACCATAATCACGGTGGGCATCAAAGTTGCAATATGGATGCAGTTAAGGAAGCTGTTCGTCCTTACTTTGAAAGTTGGATTTTTTCATTACCGGAGAATGAAAAGGAGTATACCTTTAAGGAGATGATTAAAATAAATGATTCGCTCCGCTTTGATCAAGGGGACTACCATTTTCATTTGTATGTTACGGATAATGAAGGTTATCAGGTTTTTACGACTTTTGATGTAAAAATTCAGAATAGATTATAAAAAAGAAAGGAAAACCGCTTCAGTTTCTCTGAAGGTTTTCCTTTCAAGTTTAATTAACCATATCCAAATAAAGAATGCGCAAATGTAAAAGTGTTTGCGAATCTTGAAATGCAGTTTGAATTACCTTAATTGTTGCAGGGCAAAAGTGTACGCCCCTAAGGCAATAGCTTTACTTGCTCCGATATTGCTGGTGGCAATGGCCAGCTTTGCATGGGAATCATAGGTGACCGACCTGTTGCTGTTTGGAACAATAATTTCTTTCGAGGAGTTTTGTAGAAACGATTTGCGATCTGCTTCATTCTCATAATTATAGACCTTCTGAACAATTCGCTGGAGAGGGTCAGAGCCAGGGATGTTAAAGTACCCCTTCATTTCATTTATAACAGCGGGCATGTATAGTTCTTTTGCCGCAGCCATCCCACCGCCAATTACGGCTATGCCGTCGATAAGGGTTAAAAGGTTTGCCAGGACGTCCCCAAGAAACATCCCCATCATGTTGAATGAATACCTGGCTGCTTGCGCATCACCTTCTTTGTTGCCCATAGCAATGTCATAGATGTCTTTAGGCATGAAGTTGTTATTGGAGGTGCCGGATTTTTTACTGTACCAGTTCTGTATCGCACGTGTGCTAACACCTTCTTCTGCATTTATCTCCGGATTTATACGGTTGCTGAAGATCCACACTTCGGAGCCGGCGGAATTATCACCAATAAGTAACTGGTTGTTTAATACAATTCCAGCGCCAAAACCGGTTCCAAGGGTAATGCCAATCAAATTTTTATAGCGTTTGGGATTGCCCGCCTTTTCCAGCTCCTGGTTTATTTCGGGTAATATGCCGGCTAAAGCTTCTCCATAGGCAAATAAGTCGCCATCGTTATTAATAAATACCGGAATGCCAAAATGGGCTTCAAGTATTGGTCCAAGAGCAACTCCGCCCCGAAAGGCTGGAAGGTTGGCCAGGTCTCCAATAATTCCGTTTGGATAATCAGCCGGGCCGGGAAATGCAAAACTGATAGCAACAGGAGCTCCCGAAAGATGCTTTATTACCTCTTCAAATCCGGTTATTAGCGTATGTAAACATAAGTCCAAGTCATGGCCATTGGATGGTTTGGTTATAGGGGACAATATTTCTCTGCCGTTTTGAAAGGCCGTAAAAACAAAGTTTGTCCCTCCGGCATCCAGTAAAAGGATAATTCTGTCGTCGTTAATGAAATCCATGTTTTTTTAATTTCTTTTTTTGTTTGCTATTGCAATAATACCGATGTATGCTATACAGATGCCGGGAACAATAAATCCGGTCATTAGAGAGAAAGCATCGGCAACTACTCCAAAGGCCAGAGGAACAAAAGCTCCACCGATTATGGCTGTAACCATTAGGCCGGAAATTTCATTACTGCGTTCTGGCATTGCATCTACGGTGATGGAAAAAATCAAAGGGAAGATATTGGCAAAACCAAGGCCTATAATTGCAATTGAAACAAATCCCAGTACTTCGTTAGCTGATATAAAAAGACCGGCGATACCAAGCAGTGCAGTAACCGATGAGGTGATAAGAAAAGCTTTTGGTGAAGCCCAGTTTAGGATTATTCCTCCCAGGAACCTTCCGGTCATCAGAGCAAGAAAGAAAAACAGAGTGCCCCAAAGCCCCAGGGTTTTTATGTCAAAGTCGAATTTGTCTTCAAGAAAGTTGGGAAGTTTTGCACTCATACTAACTTCAGCACCTACATAAAGGAAAATTCCCACAACCATTGTAGCGATATATGGGTTTTTTAGAAGGTTTAAGCATGATTTTAATGATGCAGGGGATGTTCCTTTATCCTTCTTTTCATCTACTTTAGTTACTCCCAGATAAATTAGGGTTAAAAGAATTAATACAGCGTATATCGGGAAAAGTAATTTCCAGTCCAGTCCCCAGAATTTTGCAGCCATTAGAGGTATTAATGCGCCTGATAATGATCCTATTGCTTTAACGAATTGACCAAACGACAGGTTTCTTGAGTATTTTCCTTCCGGAGATACATCTCTCATAATCGGATTTCCTGCAACTTGTAACATGGTTGCTCCTGTTCCCAGTAATAATAGTGCTCCAAGAATTAATACAAAGGATGAATAGTTTCCTACTATTGGTAAGACCAATCCAAGTAGTGCGGCTACCAGCCCCAGCAGGAGGACGTGTTTTTTCCCTTTTCTGTCCTGGTAAATACCAAGAAGAACAGAAAGTAATCCAAACATTATAAATCCCATAAATGTTACCAACCCGGCAGCAAAGTTGGTTAACTCGTATTCATTTTGTAATTGACTCGTAAGTGGGCCAACCACGTCGCCAAATCCCATGCATAGGAATGCGAAAAAAATGGGAAGTGATTTTAAAGAATTTTTCATTTCTATTAATTTGATAATTATTTACTTATATAGTTTTCGTTCTCTTCTTTTTTTTGTTGCTCTTATCTTATACGACATTAAACTAAAAGGGTTTACTAAATCGGTTTACTAAAATAAAGATTTTAATCATAAATTCAAAATTTTATCTTTGCTCTATTCCTTAAAACCATGTTTTTTAACAGGTTGTTTTTGCAGTAATTGACCAACAGGTTGTAATTTCTACGTGCAAACAGAATGGTTTGATGGGAAAAAGTTTATTATGAGTTTTTTTAGCATGAGAGAAGTATTTTTATTGTTATTGATTATTCTGTTCACCTCCTTTTCTTTAAGTGGGTTTAAGGAAGAGCAGTTGAGATACACCAGGGTAAGAAAGGCCTATTCCGATAAAGAGGAATATGTTTTAAAAAAGTTGAATGAAAAGGCCATAGGGATTGGCAATTTGCAAATTTATATCAGAGCATTTAAAGCAGAAAAGAAACTGGAGCTGTGGGGAAAAAATAGTAATGAAAGTACCTTTAAATTAATTAAGGAATATGATGTCTGCATGATGTCAGGTGTGCTTGGTCCGAAGCGTAAGCAGGGAGATTTGCAGGTCCCTGAAGGGTATTATCATATTAACCGGTTTAACCCGTACAGTAATTTTTATTTGTCTATGGGGATAAATTACCCGAATAAATCAGACCGGCTACTGGGGGTTAAAGGTAACCTTGGAGGGGATATCTTTATTCATGGAGACTGTGTTACGATCGGTTGTTTGCCAATTACCGACGATAAAATAAAAGAACTTTATGTTTTCTGTGTTGAAGCCAGAAATAACGGACAAAAAAGGATACCGGTATCTATTTTTCCGGCCAGGTTAACCGATACGAAATACAAACAACTGGTGAACCGGAGATCAGCGGGTAAAGATAAAGTGAATTTATGGACGGATTTAAAGAGTGGGTACGATTATTTTAATGAGCAGAAGAAACTGCCGGCAATAGTTTTTTTAGAAGATGGAAGGCGTATTAACCCTTAAGTTATGTCCATGTTACTCATGCATTTCATATTTTTAAATGGCGGTCAGCTAGAGAAACATCCTGCAAAATTGAAACGATGAATATAAAAAGACGTATTAACCCTTAAGTTAGAGTCTGTCTATAAAGTCCATGTTACTCATGCATTTCATATTTTTAAAAGTGTTCGTGACCTTCGGTTCTGCGTTGCCGCTCAAAATATAAATCCTCATCCCGACTCTCGGGAATGCGGTTTATATTTTTTTTCACGCTGTAATTTATTTCAAAGGTGTTCAAGAGCTCACTCCGTTCGGTTCACCCTGTAATTTATTTTAATGGTGTTCAAGAGCTCTGCCAATGTCTCGGCATCAGTTTTAACACGCCTTGAACCGAACGAAGTGAGCCTCATGGCAGAAGGAATAATTTGAACTTTCTAGTCCAGGCTCCCCAGTTTATGGACAGGCCCTGGTTGGTCCTTAAGATTTGCTAATTACAAACATAAGGGCTATTTATATTTTTATTTGAAGAGCTGCACCAACATAGTCGCCATCATTTGATGAAACTTCGTCATCCTGAATAATATAGTGAAGGCTGGCCTTTATTTTTGATTTATTGATGTACCAGTTTATTCCAAAGTCCTGTGTGGTATCATTGCCCGTATAACGATAAAGCTCAGAACCGTTTTCTTCTCCTGAATATTTCGAAATTAAAAAAGCAGGTTCTATTAAAAACCTGTTCCAGTTGAAGGTATACGATATACGGGCATGCCACTCCGTTCCGTTAAAGTCATTATAGCCACTGGCTGCACGTTTCATGAGGAAGTATTCGGTGTCGAACCGGAACCCATAGTAGTCTATTAATAAATCGGAGCCAAAAGCAACAGAACGGTCAAAAAATACCGAATCTTCCCCCGGCTGTTCGTTGTCGGTTTTTCCTTTGTATGCGCCGCCCAACCCAACCGTAACACCTTGCCTTTTTCCCCAGTTGTTTCCTGTAAGCATGTACTTGTACTTTTTCTGTTCCGGATCACCAAAGGAAAACATTACCCTGCCGGAATAAAGCAGATTGGAATAGTTTGCAGATACAAATTTTTTAGGCTGGTAGGCCGAGAGCCTGTAGCTTATGCCAAATTTCCCCGGGTAGTTCTTAAGTCCGCCCAGTCCAATGCCGGTTTCAATGCCATTGCCTTTTCCTGTAGTAAAATCGCGCAGGTATCTAACGGAATAGGTTTTGTCGAAAGAGCTCACGGCCCAGGGGCTTGTATTGTATTCCCTGCTAATGGCAGCCCAGTAATACCCGGTATGCAGGTACAGTAATTCACTGGACGGGAGAAGACGGGCCGATATATAAGCGTTCCATATTTGGAACATGTTTTTCGAAGAGCCTTTAGTGGCTGATAGTTTGTTCTCGCCAAGACGGTCGTAGTGTACCTGAAAAGAATACTTTAGCCAGTCGTTTAGTTGTCCTTTGGCGCCGAGTCGAAATCGTCTGAAATGAATATCCTGTTGATCCGGTGCGGGCTCATTATTTTGCTCCATATTTACCGAATAGGTTCCCCATGTCTGTAGAGAAACTATTGGGGAGAAGAGTTTATGTGCAGCAGGAGGGGCAAATGCCCCGGAATCTGATAATGTTTTGTTTTCTGCATAACATGGTTTGCCTGAAAGGAACAAACCTACTGAAATAGTGAAATAGATTGTTTTTCTCAACATCATAGGCGCAACAACATCTGAAATTATTTATTGAACAACGTAGCTTCCATCATACAGGTTTGTATTCTTTGATGAAATTCTACAGAAAAGGTGCCAAAGTTATAATAATGCTGGATTATGTGAAAATATAATGGTTGAAAAACACGGAAGCCGCATTCATCAAAGATTATTTAGTTTGAGGGTGTTCTTGCAATAAATAACTGGTTTTTGAGCCGGAAGTTACATTTATGTTTGAAAGAAAGAATATTCCTTACTTAATTGTGGGTATTTCCTGACTTATTATTTAAGTTGGCGTTGGGGGAAATTCTGACAATTACTATTTAGTGGCTGCAAGAAAACGGTGCATTTTGAAAGTCTTTCTCAAGAAGGCTTCAAAGACAAGGCTTTATTCACAAGCTGATTTATTTTTATAGGTATTCATGAACTCCTTTTAGTCGGTTCGAAGTTTTGAAAATTAAGGAGTCCCGAAGCTTCGGAATGACTGTTTTCAAAACAAGAGTAACGCAGGACCTTTAGTTCACGAACATCATTGAATATTTTATTTTTGTGAGTAATTTGGAGTTTTCTTGCAAAGACTATTTATAAATTCATCCCAATCAAAGGAAAGCCCATGCATGAATCAGGTTTTTGCGAAAGGGCTACGCTGGATAACCAGACAGAAAGGTAAAGTGGCTGTTAAACATTTTTAAAGTTTGCTTGTTTAATTTTTTAAGTAAGCTTAAAAATGTATTTGCAATGTCAGTATCAACAGAAAACTTTGTCAAGACCATATTTATACAGCAGCAAATTTCCGGCGCAGATACAAAACCGGGAACAGTGGCAAAGTTGCTGAACATTACCAGTGCTGCAGCAACTGATATGGCAAGAAAACTGGCAGCTAAAAATCTGGTGGACTATACCCGGTATAAACAGTTGTCCCTGACATTGGCAGGGAAAAAGATGGCATTGAATGTAATTCGAAAACACCGGTTGTGGGAATCATTTCTGTATAAAACCCTCAACCTGTCACTACATGAAATACATCGAGAAGCAGAGATGCTGGAACACTTCACTTCTGATTTTCTGGCAGAAAAAATAGACAATTTCCTGGGAAACCCTTCTACAGACCCACATGGCGATCCTATTCCTGCATTCAATAGTGATATTAGCTTTAGCAGTGATAATGTGACTCTGTCAAAAGCCCGGCCGGGATGTTGTTACATAGTTAGCCGGTTGTTCAGTTCAGAAGAAGTGTTTTTTGATTTTTGTACGGCAAATCGTATTTCCCTTGGGGCAAATATTAAAGTTGAAAAACAGTATGAGAAACAGCAAATGACAGAAGTTGTGATAAATAAAAATAAACTACTTCTTAACCGGGAGTTTGCCAATATTATTTATGTAAAAGAGCAGAATTAATACAAAACAGCAACCGGCCGATCCGGTCTGTTACAAACTTATAAAAACAGAAAAAACGGCTTATGATATAGCATAAAGCATGTTTCAATTAAAAACTAAAGAGATGAAAAACAAAATATTACTTTTATTCTTATCGTTCACTTTTCTGTCCCCTGGAAAAACGCAAAAAACAGATGCCAATATTTTCGGGGATGTACAGTCGGGGGGAGAGCATATTCCTTTTGCGAATGTTTACCTTGAGGGCACAACTATAGGGACAACAACAGATGAAACCGGACATTATATGCTGGTTAACTTACCAGAAGGGAAGTATAAGTTGGTAGCCAAGGCCTTGGGGCATACTATTTCAAAAACGGAGATCGAGATTAAGGCCGGGAAAACATCAGAGGTAAACTTTGAATTGAAGCAAGAGGTAATGTCTCTTGATGAAGTTGTGATTACGGGGACAAAAACATTCAAACGCCAGACAGAAACTCCCGTAATTGTAAATGTTTTGGACAAAAGTGCGATAAATGCAATTCAGGCCTGTAACATATCGGAAGGCTTAAAATTTCAGCCGGGATTAAGGGTGGAAACAGATTGCCAGACATGTAACTATACCCAATTGCGTATGAATGGCCTGGGAGGTGGGTATTCACAAATACTCATAAACGGGAGGCCAATTTTTAGCCCTCTGGTTGGCTTGTATGGAATGGAACAGATTCCCGCAAATATGGTAGAGCGCATTGAAGTTGTTCGTGGCGGAGGATCCGCTTTGTATGGCTCCAGTGCTGTTGGAGGAACGGTAAATGTAATTACCAGGATACCTGCAAATAATAGTTATGATGTAAGCTTAACCACAAACAGTATCAACGGAGAAGCCATGGACAATGTGTTGAGTGGTAACGTTAATATGGTGACAAGGAAGAGAAATGCCGGAGCAGTTATTTTTGTAAACCGACGGTACAGAGAAGCATACGATCACCCGGGTTTAACCCTTAATGCAGATGGAAGTAAAACAGTTGAACGGGATAACTATTCTGAACTCCCCGAATTAAGGAATAACTCGTTTGGGGCAAATCTTTTCTTACGCCCGACCCCCAACCAAAAAATTGAGTTGAACTTTACCAGTTTATACGAATACAGGTACGGAGGTGAAATGGTTGACGGACAGGCGCATTTGGCTCAACAATCTGAAGAAAGGGTGCATAACATATTTATGGGGGGGCTTGATTATCAGATTAACTTTAACGATGATAATAGTTCGTTTATTTCTTATCTGTCAGGACAATATACAGACAGGGATCATTATACAGGTCTGTTTCCTAATCTGGGTGATTTTGAGCATGATACTTTAACAGAGGCCGAAATAGATAAGCTATACGAGGAGGCAAAAAATGAACACGTAAGTGCCCCACCTTATGGTTACACAGAGAATACAACATTTCAGGGAGGGATCCAGTTTAATCACAGGCTGAACAATTTCTTGGGCGGTGTAAATGTCCTGACGGCGGGGGCTGAATATATTTTCGATGATGTTCTTGATTCAATACCACAATATAATTATGGAACGAACCAGGAAACCGGTAATGTTGCCGGGTTTATTCAAAGCGACTGGAAGATAAATAATGCATTTACTTTCCTGTTGGGCCTACGTGGAGACAAACATAACCTTGTTGACCATATAATTTTTAGTCCAAGGGTGTCGTTTCTTTACCGGTTAAAACAGTATACACAGTTCCGTTTAACATGGGGAACAGGCTTTAGGGCTCCGCAAGCATTCGATGCCGACATGCATATAGCATTTGCAGGAGGGGGTATCTCCCGTATTTCACTGGACCCGGATTTAAAGGAGGAGCGTTCAAATAGCTTTAGTGGTTCGGTAAACTTTGATTTACCAGCTGAAAGGTATATTGTTGGGTTTACATTGGAGGCATTTTATACAAAACTATCGGATGCATTTTATCAGCAACCGGTTGGGGAAGATGAACTTGGCGAACAGTTTGAGAAGAGAAATGGGCCAGGGGCGACAGTTCAGGGGGCAACTTTTGAGTTAAGGGGCAACTATAATAAAAAAGCACAGGTTGAAGCCGGTTTTACCCTACAGACCAGTCTCCATGATGAGGCAGTAGAAAATATTGAAGGGCTTCCGGCAAAAAGGGAGTTTTTACGTACTCCTGAAGAGTATGGATATCTAATTTTTACGTTTAATCCAACGGGGAATATCAGTGCCTCCATAAGCAGCGTATATACCGGTTCAATGTTGCATGCTAAATTTTCTCCCGACGAGGAATTGCAAGCCAACGAATATCGGACATCAGGGGCGTTCACAGAACTTAGTTGTAAAATTGGCTATACGTTTAAATTGAAATCAATTGATTCCGGACTTGAGGTTTTCGGGGGAGTGAAGAACTTCACCAACAAATATCAGGATGATTTTGACAATTACAGAGATCGTGATAGCAATTACATATATGGTCCGGCTATGCCAAGAACAATTTACTTTGGTTTGAAGTTGAAGTCCTTATAGGATTATCATTCGCTAAAGTGCAGCGGGGCCAATTTTTTTAGGAAGCATCGTTGCTTTACATTATTCGTAATGCACCGGGGAAGTGTTCTCAATTCTTTATAAAAGAACGGGGTGCTTGTTCAGGTGCATTTTTTTGTAGTGAATAAGGATGAAGAAAAAACGCTTTTTAGATATTCTCTGTGCCATCCATTTACAGTAAACTATTTTGAAACTAACTTTCTGGTTTACATCTCAATAATATTGGTGTCCATGAAAGAAAAGTGTCCTTCTGTCAATTCTCTTTGTTATATAAAACCCTTGTGTTGAAAGAACGTACTAAAAAAGAAGCAGGTAAATCAAACTATGGGGAAGTTAATCCAAAGGGTTTATTAAAAAAACGGAACAACAGATTAAGACAGATATGAACAGAGTTTTTAGAGCCTTATTTTTAATATTATTTATATTGTGTTTTGCGTCATGTCGAAAGAAAGAAGGAAATATACAGAAAGAGGGCGAAAATAATTGTGATAGATTTTATGCTCAGGCAGCCTCTCTTCTGGAAGAGTCTTTGTTTGATAGCGTTCTGGGCTTATTAAGTAACAATAGATTAGAAACATTAAAACCATCTGATAGTCTTTCGATAGCGCATTTTCAACTTCGGGGGTGGGCTCACCTGCGAAAACGAAATATGGAAGAAGCAATCGCATCTTTCCATATATCAGACAGCTTAGCTCGGCAATATGGAAGAACCAGGCAGGAAATTAAAGCAAAGGAATATCTTTTGACTGCTTATACGGATATTATGAAATTTGAAACAGCTCTTCAATATGGTCTGGAAAGTTTGGAATTAGCAAAAGTTAATGATAAAAAAAGCCTTGGAGGCATATATGAAGAATTAGCCAGGGTGCACTTTTATTTACAACCGAAAAGCACCAAAGCAATAGAATATTTAAGATTGGCAAGGGATGAAGCTTGGGAATTTAGTGATTCATCACGTCTGGCCAGAACAAGCTTTAAGGTTTCAACCATTTTCTTTGCCAGGCAAGAACTAGACTCCGCAGAAAGATACCTGGATGACGCGGTCAAGTATCAGCAAAATAGAGAATATATTTTTGCACAGCAGGAATTAGATTCTGTAGAAGTGTATTTAAAAGAGGCGATTGATAATCAACAAAAAAGTAAAGAAAATATAGATTTTTCATTTGCCTGTACAATTATTGGCAATATATGGAGGCAAAGAGGAAATTATACAGAAGCAATTAAATATTATAAGCTGGCTCAAAATATAAATGATAGTCTCGGTTTACCTCAGGCAAATAACTACTACAACAGAGCAATAGCTTACCATTACTGGAATAAACCACAAATGGCCATGTCGTATTTTAATAAGACTATAGAGGCCGTTAAGGTGGAAATGGGCGATGGGAAAAGCTATAGTGTTCTAAAAAATGCTTATAATGAACTGGCGGAATTGAACGAGGAAAAAGGTGTTTATTCGGAAGCTTTGGTGCTGTACAAGTCGTACATTAAATGTATGGAAAGAGAGTATGAAGAAAACCTGGAGAGGAACCTTGCTGATTTGGAAACAAAATATGTAATAAAAGAAAAAGAAAGAAAAATAGAACATTTACAACAGGAAATGGAATTTGAAATAAAATCAAAGCACCAGCAGTACGTAATAATTATTGCTTTGATATTTCTTTTATTGGCTGTTATTCTGTTCTGGATCCTTTATCATAAACAAAAAATATCAAATCAAAAACAGGAACAGTCTGTTTTGGAACAACAACTTTTAAGGTCCCAGATAAACCCTCACTTTATACTTAACACTTTTACAACTATTCAGCGTTTAATCTCAGAGAATAAAATAAAACAGGCAAATAAACATCTTATTCGGTTTTCCAAGGTGCTACGTTTGTCACTTGATAACTCAATAATCCCTTTTGTTCCCGTTCAGGAGGAGGTTGAAGCCCTGAAACATTACATGGAACTGCAACTTGTTCGATTCGACCGGGAGTTTTTATACACAATAAGTGTTTATGAGGGATTTGAAGATGATAATATTTATATTCCACCAATGTTAATTCAACCCTTTGTTGAAAATACGATAGAATATGGGTTTCATGGAATAGAAACAGCAGGGCAAATTCAAATAACACTTAATCGAAAAAAAAATCATTTGTTCTGTGAAATAGAAGATAATGGTAAGGATGTATATTCAGGTAAAGGGGGGGTAAACATGCCAACGAAAAAGAACTCATTGTCGGTTGAGATTACCCAAAAGCGACTTAAACTACTGGGCAGGAAGCTAAAAACTCATTCGAATCTGGAAATAAAGAACAGGAATGAATACGGAAACATTACTGGTTTAAGCGTGAGAATTACTATACCTTTTCAAAAAAAATCATCTGCCTGAAAAAAAAACACAACTTAAGAGTATTATTGGCGTATCTTCACTTTAAATATAAGTGCATAACTCATATTGGTTATAGACAAACCCATTTGGTTTAAGACCTGAAATTCTTTTTTATTATGAACCGAACAATGATGGCAATAGCTAAATATTTGCTGGTAAGTATACTTTTCCTGATGAGCTTATCATGTCAACAAAAAAACCAGAAAGTAGAAACAATCTCTCAAAATAACGATATTGCTTTCTATCAATATGTAGATTCTGTTTATGATGCCTTTCATTATGATAGTGTCATAGGTTTACTGGAAAACTATAACCTGAACACAGGCAGTCCCCTTGCTGACAGTCTATTGATAAATCATTACCAGTTGCTTGGCAGAGCTTATTATCGTGTGAGTAAAATTCGTGAGTCAATAGCAGCGTTGCAAATTGCCGACAGTATCTCCGGAGAAGCAGGAGGGTACTGCCAACAGGTAAATGTTAAAACAGCATTGTCCGGATTTTATGCCCATAATATGCAAATGGAGTTAGCCTTAGAAAAAGGGAAAGAAAGTGTTGATATAGCAATTCGACATTGTCCGGAATTGCTTTATGAAGCATACATTTCAATGTCAAGGGTACACTTTTATCTGGATCAGGCGAGCGATAAAGCATTAGAGTATTTATTGAAAGCAAAAAAAAGTGCCGGAAGTTATGCCGATTCATCTACCATTGCAGATCTTAATTACCGGCTGGGGTCAGTTTTAATCGAAAGGGATATGAACGATTCTGCTGAAGCTTGTTTAGTAGATGCGATCGGTTACCTGAGTAGAAATAAGAAGTATAGTATGTTGTTTGATGCCTATACAGCTTTGGCTACAACCTGGTATTGGCGCGAAGAATACCCTAAAGCCATCGAGTGCCTTGATCAGGCACAGCAAATAATTGATAGTTTGGGCTTTTCAGCAGCAACAAACCTCATACATTATGGCATTGCATATCAGTTTTGGAATAAACCTGATTCAGCGATACATTATTATAAAAGAACAATTGAAGAGATAACAGAAAAAGAAAAAGAAGGGGAAAAATCGCGCCATTTAAAATGGGTATACGATAACCTTGCAAAAATATATTCCGAACAAGGCCTGCATCAGGAAGCCCTTGAGCAATATGAACTTTATATGCAGTACAGGGAAAGTGATTTTAAAAAGAAATTGGAAAATAGTGTGGCTGGTTTGGAAGTAAAATACCAAACACAGGAAAAAGAACAAAAAATAAAAGAACTGCAAAAAGAAATGGAGTTCGAGAGAAAATCAAAGCGACAGCAGTTTACTATTATTATCGTCTTGATCCTTTTAATCATTACAATAATCATTTCGGCCTTTCTTTATCATAAGCAAAAAATATCAAAAGAAAAACAGGAGCAAACAGTGTTGGAACAGCGGCTGTTGCGTTCTCAGATGAATCCCCATTTTATATTAAATACATTTGCAGCCATTCAATATTTTATATCGGCAAAAGAAACAGAACAGGCAAGCAAATACCTGGCAAAGTTTTCAAAGTTACTGCGTTTGTCACTTGATAATTCAATAATCCCTTACGTGCCTGTGCAGGAGGAAGTTGAAGCGGTCGGGCATTATTTGGATTTGCAGATAATGCGTTTCGACAGGAAATTTACTTACCAGGTAAGCCTGTACGATAACTTTGAAGACGATGAACTATTAATAGCGCCTATGCTTATACAGCCATTTGTTGAAAATGCCATAGAACATGGACTTAGGGGGGTAGAAACCGGAGGGAGAATTGAAATAACCATAAAACGAAGGAGCAATAGTCTGGTTTGCGAGATAGATGATAATGGCAAGGGATTAGCGCACCAATCCGGAGAGAACGGTATTGTAAAGGGAAGAAAATCATTGTCCGTTGAAATAACCCGGCAAAGACTTTATCTACTGGGAAAAAAATTAAAAGCAGAATCTGGTTTAGAAATAACAGATAAGAAGAAAAACGGAACCGAAAGTGGCTTGAAAATACACATGGTAATTCCTTTTAAGTCAAAATTTCAGGTCTGTTCCTAAAAGAATAAGTGAGCTACGGATAATTTTACTCAACTTCTAAAGAAATTAATACGTATTAAAATATAATGTAAAAGATTAAAGCGAATGTTAAAAGCAGTTGAATTAAAGCTATTACTATTTAAACAAAAGAGCAAATACTTTTTGTTAAGTGTTTTGCTTGTAATAGCAATGTCGTGCCAGCAAAACAGTACACCCGAAAATGAAAATGTTGAAATAATTTATCAGCGAGCAGATTCACTGTTTCAGGCAAAGCTATATGACAGTTTGTTGATATTGTTGAGCAACCAAAGCCCGGAAAATTTAAAGGCATTGGACGATAGTTTGCTGGTTAAACATTATTACCTCAAAGGTTATGCTAACCATAAAGAGAAGAATATGGAAATTGCTCTAAGAGATTTTCTTGTTTGTGATAGCTTGGCTGAATTGTATGATTTAGCTGGGGTTCAGATAGAAGCTAAAGGATATATTGCTAATATTTACTCAAACCAAATGAAGTTAGAAAAGGCCCTGGTATATGGAAAAGAAAGCCTTGAACTGGCAAAAGAACAACACCCTCAAAAGTTGACGAAAATATATGAAGAACTGGCGAGAGTGCATTTCTACCTGAACCAGGGGAGTCAGGAAGCAAAAAAGTACCTTCTAATGGCTATGGAAAATGCTGAAAAATACTCAGATTCTTTACAGATTGCCCTTATTAACTTTAAGTTGTCAACGATTTTGTGGTCAGAATTTAAGTTGGATTCGGCAGAAGTATTATTAGATAAATCAATTTCTTATTATTTGAAAAACAATGAGCATGAATGGTTATCTTTTGCGTATACAACAAAGGGAAATATGTGGGGCAAACGGGGAAATTATCACGAAGCGATAAAGTATTACCAGCTGGCAGAGCAGTTAAATGACAGTCTTGGGCTTTCACCTTCCAATAATTTCAGTAATTATGCCGACGCTTATCAGAAATTAAATAAGCCGGATTCCGCATTAAAATATTATCATAAATCAATTAACTCGGTAACACAAAAGGAAAGAGACGGAAAAAGAAAAATAACTTTAAAAAAAAATTATCAGTCATTAACAGATTTGTACGTTAAACAGGGAGACTTTATGGAAGCCCTTATACAGTACAAAACATATATGCAATACCGCGAAAGTGAGTTTAAGAGTGAGCTGGAGAAAAGTATAACTGCTTTGGAAGCTAAATATAAAAACCAGGAAAAAGAACAAAAAATAAAAGAACTTCAGAAAGAGATGGAGTTTGAGAGAAAGTCAAAACAACAACAAACAACGATTATTATAATTTTAGTTCTCCTCATAATAACCATAGTAACAACAGCGTTTCTGTACCATAAACAAAAAATTTCAAAAGAAAAACAGGAGCAATCTGTACTGGAGCAACGATTATTGCGCTCTCAGATGAACCCACATTTTATATTAAACACATTTGCGGCTATCCAATATTTTATCTCGGCCAATGAAACAAAACAGGCAAATAAATACCTGACAAAGTTTTCAAAATTGCTGCGTTTGTCGCTCGATAATTCAATAACACCTTATGTTCCCGTGCAAGAAGAAGTTGAAGCAATCAGGCATTACCTTGATTTACAGATAATGCGTTTTGACAGAAAATTTACATACCAGATAAATTTGTATGATAATTTTGGTGACGATGGATTATTAATACCCCCAATGCTCATTCAGCCATTTGTTGAGAACTCAATAGAGCATGGGCTTAGAGGGGTAGAATCCGGGGGGCGGATTGAGATAACCTTAAAACGCAGGGACAATAGCCTGGTTTGCGAAATCGATGATAACGGCAATGGATTACGTTCTAAATCGGAAGAAAAAGATATGCCAAAGAAGAAAAAGTCATTGTCCGTTGAAATAACCAGACGAAGGCTTCATCTTTTAGGTAAAAAATTTAAAGCCAAATCTGATTTGGAAATAACCGATAAGACAAAAACCGGAAAAGAAAACGGGCTAAATGTTAAAATGATAATTCCTTTTAAAACAAAAATTTATGCTTAGAGCCATTGTTGTAGACGACGAACCTTTAATAAGAAAATTTTTGGTGCAAACCCTGGAAGAATATCAGGGACTGATGATTGTTGGTAACTGTGGAAGTGTTGCGGAAGCAGAAGTTCTGATAAGTTCATGTAATCCCGATGTCGTGTTTTTAGATATTCACCTGTCTGATGGTTCTGGTTTTAATCTGCTGCAAAAAATCGGAGAAATAAACTTTAACGTTGTGTTTATTACCTCGTACGAACAATACGCCATAAAGGCTATAAAGTGTGGGGCATTCGATTATATATTAAAGCCAGTGGATACAGAAGAGCTGGATGAAACAATTAAGCGAATCCTGGAAAGTTCATCAGAAGCAGACGAAAAGGTCAACACCAGGATAGATATTTTACAAAATGAACTGGCAGGAAAGCGTGAATTTATAACACTTAGATTTAATGAAAGTCTGCGGATTGTAAATTTCGGTGAAATAATATATTGTAATTCAGAATCGGGGTACACAACATTTTATCTTGATCAGGGAGAAAAAGTAGTCGTTTCCCGCGGATTAAAGGAGTATGAAAAGCTGCTTCCTGATAATATGTTTCTGCGCATACACAAATCATACCTGGTGAACAAAATATTTATAAAAGAATACCTGAAAGAAGGGTATATCCGGTTGAAAGACGGAACTTCTTTGCCAGTGGCAATACGAAGAAAGGATGATATACTGAGGTATTTTCAATAAGAAAATGCCTTAGTGTTCCTTAAGGTAATTTATGTTAGGTTTAAAACGAAAAAAGATCAAACTACAACGAAAATGGATTCAAAACCATAGTTTGTAGATTTAACCTTCGGTAAGAATCAAATTCAGTTTTTATTTGTAATCAAATATTGCAAACAGGTGTTTAAACCCGATTTAAAGCAGTAGAGGTTTTTCTTAAACTGCAATTTTTGGGGGTAAATTTTAGGTAAAAAAAGGATATGATAAACTGGAAGAAAGTTGAAGCTCAAATAGCTTCGTTTATAGTCGAGGGAATAAATAAAGTTCAGGAACAGCAGTTGCAGGTAATGAACAGTTTGTTGGTTAAAGTGGATTATGTAACAGCAGCGGCCCTTTTAATGATTGATAATCCGGCTTCGGTTTATGATCAGGATGCGGATGGGTACATTGTTGTTGCTGATACGGAAATTGATGAATGGAAGAAGGATTTTAATGGTATACCAGGTTTGAGCGAAGAAAGTTTTCATGAGAATGTACTGAACTGTCTGAGGCCAATAATAAACTCAGTAGAGGAAAAACCGGGTTTTGAAAGTTTAAACCCTACCTTGCCATTTTCAGTAGATTTTGTAATGAATGGTTTTCCTGATGAGGAACTGATTCAGTTAGGGGCACCATTGACCGGGGAGGGCAACGAACCAGATGTGTTAAGGGAAGTAATGCATCAAAACCTGCAGAAGGCAAGCTGTGAAACAAACCCGAACATCCATGAGGCAATGGAAAAGGCACATGAGCAGATGAAGGCTGTGTATGCCAATATACCCGGAATGGAAAACGTTCAAATGCCCAATATACAAGAGTTAATGGGGCAGGCCGTAGATAATCTGATTGATTGTGTTGATGAAGGGGAGGGTGCAGATTGGTCAATAATATGTTCCCCGGAAAATAATACAACGCAGGAACAAAAAAGGGCCCTGGCATTAGGGGCTGTTATGAAAGTTGCAAGAAATGAATACGTTGATACCATTCTAAGCGGAAATACAAACCTGATGGAACAGCAGGAAGCATTTGCACAACAGTGGAATGTGAATGACAGGGATTCGGCTTTGTCTGTTTTGGAATGGCTCGAAACCGAAGGGCACCGGAAAATATATAGCACGATAAAAGATATGATGGAGAGTTATCCCTGGTATGAAATGGTATACAAAATAATAGAAACCATGCCGGGAAAATTCCATGCGGAAAGTGAAGCGGAAGCTGAAGAAATAACAGGAAAAGCCATTTCTTTTTATTACAATATGAAACAGGCCCTGAGAACAAATAAAAAGAACCAGGGGTATTATCAGAATTATCCGGAAACAATAGCATCATGGGATCTTGGAAGACTGGTCAATCTTGCCTGTTGGTGCTCTGAATGCGGTTATGTTAGTGAAGAAGAAGCCTGGGGATATATCAGCTTTGCAGATGCCGAATCAAGAAAATATTATACCTCGTGGGAAGAATATGGCGAAAGTTACCTGTTTGGCCGTAATGTATGGAATATAGACAGCATTATAGAAGATCCTATGAGGGAGATATTTGAATTCCTAAAAACAAGTCCGGAAAGTCCCTGGGTAAAGCATGTGTTTAATTAATTCAGAAAAAACGGATTAATATGTTGACCAGCAGGAACGCAGGGGTTTTGGATATAGAACCATTTCATTGATTTATTGCAGGTAGGTTCAGGAAAGGCGGCTTTTGGAAAACTCACTGTTTCGGATTTCCATAAAACCATAAACCACGAAAAACAAATACATACTATAAAATGTCACGTTATATAAAAATTACAACAAACAAAGATTCAAAAAAGATTTCGCTCTGTTTTATGATTGAAGAGCATTCAATTAAGAAAATAGGTGAGAAAATGAATACAATAAACGAAAACGCATATATGAACGGGTACAATTGGGATGCCTTTCTGACCTATTATTTGTCAAAGAACTACCCATTTGTTTTAAGTGAAGTAGAAAGCGGTTCCGAACCAGGTTCTTATGTCGCAGACTTCATGCTGAAGCATGAGAATGTCCAAAGGGCAGAACAGTTAAAGAATATCATAGTGTCCCTCACTGAAGACGAGGATCAGATATATGAAGTCCTTGAAAGGGAGGGTGGAAGAATTGCATGGAATTAACACATAATTTTCATACATCCATTTTATTCAACCAAAAATAATTAAGAAATAAGAATATGGTATTAGAATACATTTTTTGTCAGAGAAGCAAGTGCCCGGTTTAATCAGGTGGTTAAAAGTAGGGTGAGTAACCGTCATAAAATGAGGAGCCTGTTTCGGGTAAGAAATTAAAACCCCAATAAATATAAAAATGAATACAACAGAGTTAAAATCAAAACTAAACGAGCAGGAATTTTTTAAAAAAGCCATGCCTGGAGGCTTCCTTTTTATAAAAAACTGGAAGAAAGGATATAAAACCTACACAGAGGCGCAAGAAAAAGGTGTAGCTAAAGCTATGGTAATAAGAAATGTAAAACACGAAGATTATGTTTATCGTGTTTTAGCATATTCAGTGAACGGAGAGCTTTCTGCAGAAAACATTTCTAAGGTTGCTGAGATTGTTAATCATACCGAGGTTGGAGTTATAAGGTACGAGTCTAACACTACGAGTGGTTTTTACCCGTTGTTGGATGAAAGTGGCGAATTATACAGAAAAGATTATAGTTTAACGGGCTTGTACAAACACTTCGATGGTGTATTTATAATGATAATTATGGATACTAACGGAAAATTTGAAAATCTTGATTGCTCTCAGATAGTCTATGTAAAAGATGGAAAAAAAATGTGGCACTGGGCCGTGGAAGATAAGAATATTTCATAGTTAAGATAGAGGTTAGGAATGATGGAGGTAATTCAATATTGTTATGATATGGACACCATAATAAAACTCAGGTACCATCATTCCTTTTTTTATAATTCACAAAGGAATTCAAGCCAAAACATGAAAAGCAGAAGACGGTAACCTTTCATTTCGGGAGTATTTACTGGCAATGTAGGCCTTTGTCAACAGATCGGGAAAGGAGCCAGATGAAGAACGGCCAATAATAAACGAAGTTTCTGTTTATGAGATAAGCTCAAACGGGCAGTTAAACATTAAACAGGAATAAAGGGTAGCTGAAAGGCCGTACGGTTAAGGATGGCTGTGCAAAATTGGGCACAATAAAGAACCAGAAATGATAACGAAACGAATCAAATACTTAGTTTATCCGTTAATTCTAATGGTAACCGTAATCGTTGCCTTTCGTGTATTGACAAAAGCAGACCTGAACCCAAAGTACGGGGCAGGAGAGGTAATTGACAGCCTTAATCACGTTAAAGTATACTATAATGGAGGGGTAGGCAATATTGATGGACGAAACCTGACTGACGACGGGTATAACCTGGGGCTCAAATATCAATGTGTAGAATTCGTAAAGCGATACTACTACAAGCACCTAAATCATAAAATGCCCGATAGTTACGGACATGCAAAAAGCTTTTTCAATAAAAACCTGGACGATGGCGAATACAATAAGCAACGCGGATTGTACCAATATAAAAATCGGGGCAGGGAAAAACCAAAAGTAAACGACCTTATGGTGTTTGATGGTACCATGGTTAACCGTTATGGTCATGTAGCCATAGTCTCTAAGGTAACAGAAAAACAGATCGAGATAACTCAACAAAACCCCGGACCAAGAGGAAGAACGAGAGAGCATATTTCTATAAAAAAAATTAACGGACAGTGGATAGTAGGGGATGCCAAAGTCCTTGGCTGGTTGAGAAAAGAAACAAAAGACTAAATTCATGGGTGTAAAAAAACAGGGTAATGTTTCTACGAAAAGGCGCAATTATACCATTTGAAAAGGAACAGACAAAACACCCCCAAATCTTTTTCATTTACCATTCGTTTTTAATTAAGCGTTATTGTTGTTGGAAGATTGACCTCGGCAATGTAAGCGGGGTGCCCACTTGATGCAATTGGAGTAAAAAGAGTTTTGTGTGAAGCGAGTTTAATTCTTTTAGCCAATAAGCCATAAGTGGCCGCTGAGTGGAACAAAAAACCGGAACTTCAGACTGAAGCATTTCAAAAAGCAGGTTCGAAGCAAAACTTTCCGGCCTTATAAACTAAAATTAAACAAGAGTTGCAAAAAAATAACGCAAATAAGGGGTGGACGGTTTTGAAGGAAATAAAAAAGTATATACATTAGGTACGTTTAGTAAAACGCAAAAGACATCAACAGCCGATTATGGGCGTTTGCCAATTTATTACAAAAGCCTGGTGAGCTTATGTATCAGATAAACATAGATATTAACAAAATTCTACGTTGAAATGTATAGAAGAAATATCATTACTTTTTTTAAAAGTTATGCTATTTTGTTGTTGTGGGCAAGGCAAGCAATTTCGTAGTTAAAAATATCATTTAATGACTAGAGAACAAATATTAAGAACTCTGTTAGAATTTGAGAAATTTGAAAGTAGGACATTTGAAGAAAGTAAATCTTCTACTAAGAATATCATTTTAGCACTTTCAGAATTAGTTGAATCAGTTGCTGATGCAAAGGTAAAAACAACACCATGGAGATATCATGCACAAACCTTGGTAGGTAAAATAATATTTACATCACATTCAATATTAAGTCTTACGAATGGGTTTGAGTATGCTCATTTTAAAAGAAATCATAAAGCTGAATTAATTGATTGTCCTTCAATATTTGTTTTGACAAGAGCCCTAATTGAAAATTACATTACCCTATGCTATATTTATAATAATAACTTGGCCGAAGAAGAAAAAATGTTTCGATATAAATTATGGGAAGTATCAGGGTTACTTAGTAGACAGAATCTAGGTGATTCAACAAATGATAAAATTATTCAGAAAAAAGAATCAGAAAAAAAACTCATTGACAAGATATTTGCAGAAATTCAGTCAATGCCAGAATATAAACAACTTGAAAAACCTCAATTAAGAAAGCTACAAAAATTTGGTTTACCTCGAATTTCAAGTTGGCATGGGTTAATTGAAAAATGTGAAATTGGAAATGAAATATTCAGTTCGTTGTATTCTTATTTTTCAAGTTATGCGCATTCTGAATATTTAAGTATTCTGCAATTAAGTCAAAGTTCACTTAATAAAAATAGTAAAAGCAACATTGACAATATTGAGATAAGTCTAAATGTTGTGAGAATGATTATTTCTATGAGCATTGATTTTTATATTACAAGTTTCAAAAGTGCTGAAATTATATATAACACTTTCCCTGAATCAATTATTAAAGAAATCAAAATTTGGAAATTGATAGGTAAAGGGAAAGTTGAAAAGTAGATGCTTTAAGAAAGCACATGCCCATAACAAAAAGCATAAGGGTCAGTGTTTGTTTTTGGGGGGTGCGGGGCTAAGTTGCTCCGCCAAATTTTCGTCCCGGAAATTTTGTTATGTTTAAGGTAAATTTCGCAACAAAAATTTGGCTCTGTGGTGATTTGGGAAGTTAAGTTGGTTTTTCCTCCCTTATGCTTCATCCAGGTCAACGTTGGGCTTCATGCTTTGAGAGAGTTGTGCATAAATGTTAGTTTCGGAATCAATTAGTTATTTGTAGATTTGTAATCTATGAATACAGGGTTAAATATAAATGTAGACATGATTACTTGGGCAATTTCCCGAGCAGGATATGATTTGCATGAATTTATCACTCATTCTCCAAGGATTCAAGATTGGATTGACAAGAAGAAAAAGCCAACTGTAAAGCAATTAGAGAAATTCTCTCATCGTGTTCACATCCCTTTTGGATATTTGTTTTTGCCAAAACCGCCTAAAGAAGAACTGCCAATTCCATTCTTCCGGACACAAAAAGGCGATAGCACTAAAGTAAGCCTCAATGTCTATGATACAATACTTTTAATTCAGAGACGTCAAGAATGGCTTAAAGAGTATTTATCTGATAGTGGATTTGAACCATTAGGATTTGTAGGTCGCTTCAATAATAAATCTACTGTTTCCGAAATAGTAAATGATATTCGAAAAACTTTGGGATTGGAAGAAAATTGGGCTCAAAAATTTCAAACTTGGGAAAAAGCTTTAAATCATCTAACTGAAGTTATTGAGGAGCATAGAATTTATATTACATTCAATAGTGTAGTTGAAAATAATACCAGCCGCCCTATTACAGTAGATGAGTGCAGAGGATTCGTGCTGGCAGATAACATGTGTCCATTTATGTTTATTAATGCTGCCGATGGCAAAGCTGCCCAGATGTTCACAATAATACATGAATTAGCCCACATTTGGACTGGTGAAAGTGCAGGATTTGATTTTAGGCAATTACAGCCTGCAAATGAACCGACAGAACTATTATGTGATAAGGTTGCTGCTGAGTTCTTAGTTCCAGAACATACATTTACTGCTCATTGGAGTGAAAAGCCAGACATTAAGTCTATAGCAAAGTATTTTAAAGTTAGTCCTATTGTTGTAGCAAGAAGAGCCTTAGATTTAGGTAAAATCAAAAAGTCTGACTTTTTTGCATTCTATAATGATTATATCAGCCAGATAATATACAAGAAAGAAAACCAAAGTGGTGGAGGCGACTTTTATGCAACTGCAAAAAAAAGAATTAGTTTATCCTTTGCAGCTCATGTAAATCATGCAGTAAAAACGAACAATCTGCTATATAGAGATGCTTTTAAACTGACAGGACTTAAGGGAGATACGTATCATAAGTTTTTAACTAAACACTTATAGGTTATATGAGTGTTTTCATTGTTGATAGTAACTTTTTTATACAGGCTCATAGAGCTAATTACCCACTGGACATTGCAGTAACATTTTGGGAAAAGGTCAAAGAATTAGCTGATAATGGCAGTATCGTTAGTATTGATAAAGTTAAAAGTGAAATTTATCAGAACGATGATGAACTTAAGGCATGGTGCATAGAAAACCTACCTCATGACTTTTTTAAAGACTCCTCTGGCACAATTGAAGCCTATACTCAGGTTGTTAATTGGGCAGTATCTATGAGTGATCATTATATTCAAAAGGCAATGGAGGAGTTTTTGGATGCAGATGAAGCTGATGCCTGGATTATCGCTTATGCGTTAGAAAATGATATTGTAATTACAACCCATGAAAAAAGTCAACCAGATAGTAAGAAGAAAATAAAGATTCCAGAACCTTGCAATACATTAGGTGTAGCATTTGTTGATACGATTGAGATGCTAAGAAGGCTAAATGTTCAATTTTAGGAGCTCCGCACGAAAGCCCAATGTGTATAATTCATAAGGGTTTTAGAGGTTTTCGAATGTTGTCTCTCGCATCAATTTTGGGTAGTAAATTGATAGGTTTGAAGCCTCGCTCGTGAGGGCTTGTAGCCTTCACGAATAACGAAACAACAAAGAGCCATACTTATAAAGTGAGGCATTTTGGTTTAATAAGGCAACAAACCGGCAGATTGTATCTGCTATTGTTTTTCAAAAACAACAAAATACGAGTAAAATATTAATTTTATAGTTATAAACATGAGTGGTGCAACCACTCATGAGCGAAGGGGTGGCACGTAGTCCAAAGCCCGGTTCTTCAAACTACCATTACCAATGAACGGTTAATGAAGAAAGGCTTCGTACCGACAGCAAGCATTTACAGACGCTTCAGCCATGTTTAACGAACCGCCGTATACCGGCCGGTATGTGCGGTGGTGTGCGGTGGTGGAGATACGGAAATACTTCGTATCTTGCTCTACGCGATTATGTGTTATTTAAAACTGACAAATTAATTCAATAATGAGAAATCTCATAATTAGCTTTATTTTAATTTTAATCGGGTTTAATTCATACTCGCAAGAATTTGATTTTAGCGACAAATTAATTGATTCAGCTGTAATTAGTTTCCAGAATAAATGGGAAATCCCGGGAATTTCTATAGCCATTGCCAAAGATGGTCGATTGGTTTATGCAAAAGGATTTGGATATGCAGATACTTTAAAAAAAGAAACTGTAACCCCAAATAGTTTATTTCGAATAGCAAGTTGTTCTAAAACAATAACTGCATTGGGAATAATGAAGCTCGTTGATGAAAATAAATTAGACCTAAACGAGAAAGTATTTGGCGATGAAGGTATCTTAAATGATTCGTTGTATAGTAAAATTGTTGACAATCAGATTCTGTCAATTACCGTATTAAACCTACTTCAACATACTGCGGGCTGGATTGATTTGGATATAATAGGAGAAAACTATGCTTCTTATGCTTTAAATTTACCAATACCAGCAGGAAAAGAAGAGAATATTAAATATATACTTTTACAAAATCTTGATTTTACCCCTTCAACAAAATTTAAATATTCAAATTTCAACTATTTGTTTTTAGGAGAAATTATTGAAAAAATTTCTGGAAAAAGTTATGAAGAATACATTCAATCAGAGATTTTAAAACCAATTGGAGTAACGGCCACATTTCGTGCGAAATCAACATTAAAGGAAAAATTGCCCAACGAAGTCGTTTATTACGATTATAAAGGAGAAACTTCTACTTCTGTATTTGACACAACACAGATTTGTCCAATGTCGTATTCGTTTAATATGGAACCAACCTTACCTGAAGGAGGTTGGGTTTCCAGACCTATTGATTTGATAAGGATAATTTTGGCATTTGATCGACTAAATAAACCTGAGGATTTATTAAAAATAGAAACAGTAAATATTATGACAACTCCTCCCAGTGGTATTAAAAGTAAATATGCAATGGGAATGAAAGTTGGAAATGGGATGTGGAGACACAGTGGAGCTTTAACCTGGGGGACTTTTGCTTTATGGTTTAAAACAGACAATAATGTTTGTTTTGCTGTAACTTGTAATACACTTCCCAATACTGGAGAAAACGATGATGAAAAAATGGAATCAATAGGTTTATTCTACAAGGGTATTTTTACAACTTTTCCTGTTCTGATAAGCAAAATGAAAAATTATCCAGAAAATGATCTATTTGAGAATTATAATTAACAACACACAATAATTAGGTATCAAACCCAGTGCGGTCTGGGAGGGCCCCACTGGGTTTGTGCCTGTGTAGAACCAACCCCCTTCATCAGGGGGCTAATTTTTCCTGTGTAATTTAAACGTTCCAGGTTTTGGTGAGAATATATTTTTACAGCACAGGGCTAAGTATTTTTCTATATTCAGACATTTTCCACCTTGATTTTTTACTCTTTTCACTTGGTTTTTTCATGTGTTGTTCATGGAAACCTATCATTTTGGCATAAACCCTGTTTGTACAGGCATACCCGTACTAACTTCCGAAAATGCCACATTGTTATTTTCTGGTAACAAATACAAAAGCAAAGGCCATTTACGAACGAATGAACTACAAAACAGAACTGTTCTATCGGAAAAAAACTGTAGTACTACCTGTAGAAAATTTCAAAAATGCACCTCCTTAAAATCAGAAAGTTATAAGCCTAAGGCTGCAATGTGGGGTAAAACCCGCCTGACAGGATTAGACTGGCAGATACGAACCTTTATTCGTATCTTGCTCTACTTGATTGTTTAAAAATAAGGCAGCGATTGAGAATTGGATAACCGTAGAATACTTAAACAAAACAAAATGATTAAAAAACAATTTCTAATACTGGCAATATGCTTAATAACAATTGGAGCAAGTAGTCAGGATAGGTACTCAAATTTATTCAACAATGACTTTTCGATGCTAAACCCTGCATATGTTGGGATATTGGATACTAAGCAGGCTACCTTTTATACATCGGAATATAATAATCAGGTTTTTGATTTTAATTATTCTACAGGTAGAGTTGCATTAAATATTCCAATTTCAAAAATTTATTCTGGCTTTGGAATACATGCAACCTATAGCAAAATGGCCATTTCATCAGATTTAAATTTTGGAATTATCTATAGCTTCAAGTACGACATTACAGATAAAATTAAGGTGTCTGTTGGGACTAATATATCTGTATTCAGAAACAAGATTAAAAGAATAATGCTTGTTTTGGGTGATTATTTTTGGGATGAATCTTATGAGAAGGTAGATGAATCCGTTTATTTATATAATTTGGATTTGGGATTTTGGATTAGTTTAGATGGATTTCAATTAGGATTATCAAATAAACATATAAATGAGCCTTCAGGTGAAATGTATTTATTGGATGATACAAGCACGTATAGAATAAATCCAAGTATGAATTTAGTTTTGAACTATGATTTTCTTATTGCTCAAAAACATGTTTTTAGTAACAGCTTACTTATTTATGATTTAAAGAATTTTTCAGATAGTAAATATTTCATAATTAACAATCAATTTAAAATAAACAATAAGTTCATAGTTGGGGTATCGACCGATATTTATAAATCAAAAGATATATCAGCATATATTTCACCAAATATTGGTTTTAATCTTTCTGACAGGTTTGGGTTTATAATGTCAATTGATTTAATCAAGATAAACTCAAGATTTTCACAAGGAAATACAATTGAAGCAGTTCTACACTATAACTTTTAAATAATGAGAAATACAATATATCTGATAACGTTCATATTACTTCTTTTATCAACTTCTCTTAAATCCCAGACTCAAAATGATTCTTTGGTGAATTTAGAAAAAACAATTGTGCGCTTGCATTTATTGCCGTTAGGATTAGGTGTCGAAAATTATCTGACTGAAAATGCAACATTACTTATTGATATTGGAGCAGGTTTTTCATATCAGGTGACTGAAATTAACGGTAATTGGGATTCAGAATTTAAACTCATACCCTATTTAGCTATTGAGCCTCGGATTTATACAAATTTGCAAACACGGCAAGAAAAAGGTAAAAGGACTGATTATCACTCTGGAGCATATGGAGCATTTAGACTACAAGGAGGCATTGAATTGGAAAATGAAGATTGGTATGTGCAATTCGGACCTTTACTTGGTTTTCAAAGAACACTTGGGAAAAAAGGATATTGGAATATTGGTATAGGGTGCGGTTCTACTATAGTTGAGGAAGATATTAGATTTGGATTAATTGGAGATTTAAAATTAGGATTTATAATAAACTGATGAATGTCACTCGCAGCTCTTTCAGATTTGTAACCTGAAAGCTTTGGGCGGTGGATTCGTAATCCACTAAGTAGTTTGCTGTCTCTCTGTTTCGTAGGACGGACATCTCCTGCTAATGCACCGTACTTCTAATAAAGGGATTACAAATCCCGGTCTCTTTTTTTCGGGGACCATATCAAGCGCACGTTTTACAAAAGCGCGCGAGTCGGAGTTGGGAACAGATTTAAGGAATATACAAGTTTTGTTAGGCCATGGCAGCAGTAAAACGGCCGAGATATATACCCATGTTGCACCCCATACAATTCAGAATATTAAAAGTCCATTGGAATTCTTATATTTGGACGAAAACAAACAATAAACAACAAAACGGTTCGATGAAAGGAAAATATCATTACCTTTTTTTAAGGTTATGATATTTTGTTGTTGGGTACAATAACAGAATGACTCATAACATCATGAAAAGACTTAAAATATTGTGATATGAAATGGATTTTAATTCTAAAACTATGTATATTAAGTATGACATTTGCTTTTAGTCAGGGTAATTTGATATCTCTTCACCCGTTGATTGGAGATACAGTAAGTTATCAGGAGAAGATTGACTATTTATTATTCACCGAAGTAGTTGATACCAATTATTTATTTGGACTTTTATATTCAAATGATAGCAATAATTATTATTTGATTTCATATCATTCTACTGATTCAGCGATAACTAAAATTGACTCTGGGAAAATCAGTGAATATCGCTTGAATATCGATAAGCTTTATGCATTTTATACAAGTCAATCAAAACCTGATACAATTCATGAAAAGGGTAACCTGTTTCTTATAGACTCGATTTCACATGGATTTAATAAAAACTTTATAAGCCCTGAAATGAGTAAACAAATAGGTCGTGATGCAAGAAGATATCAAGGTTTGAATAATGCTGCTGATAAGCAAGGTTTAAAAGGTCAAGATAAAGAGAATTATATAAATACTGGCGGATACGGTGAGATTAGATTTAAGAAGAAATAGGAATTACTGTACCCAACAAATAGAAATGATTGATTAGAAATGAATAAAAGGATAGGCATAATATATTCAACAACAGACGGACAGACTCTTAAAATATGTCAACGAATTGCTGAACATCTTGAAGAATTTGGATTTAAAGTAGATATAAATGAAATATCATCATTTAACGAAACAATTTCGGGTTATTCAAAACTGATTATTGGAGCAAGTATAAGATACGGGAAACACAATAAAAAAGTAACCGAGTTTATTCAGAAACACAAAAACGATTTAGAACAGATTGAGACAGCATTTTTTTCAGTGAATTTAGTCGCAAGAAAAAGTGATAAGAATACTTATAATAGTAACCCTTATATTGTAAGGTACTTTGAAAGAGTGGATTGGAATCCTAAAATAATTGATGTTTTTGCTGGACGATTGGACTATAAATCATATTCATTTTTTGATAGCTTAATGATTAAGCTGATAATGAAAATTACAAAAGGACCGACAAAATCTGATAAACCAATTGAGTACACAGATTGGGATAGGGTTAAGGACTTTTCGATAAAAATGTGTGTGAACTGATGGAGGTACTAAACACAATAATAAATATAGGTCATTTGGCGGATAGTGCTAAATTTGAGCATGGTAACATTTATTGAAAATTATAGCGGTTTGATATGTTAGTGTTTCAAAATATGGTGTAAACCCTAACCTTTAACTTTTGTAAAGGATGTGCTTTAACAAACAGAAAGTACATTACATAATTTAAAATAATTAATGATGAAAAAAACACTTTTACTTCTAATTTGTGGCTTAACTATTTGGATTAGTGGTTATAGCCAAATAGATACAATTTCTGAAAACATTTATCAAAAGAATGGATATATTGGAATAGGTATAAATGATCCTGGTTTTTTATTTCAAATTGAAGGAAATGAAAGTTCTGGTATAGAAAGGAATTTTATAAAACTTCATAATAATATCAATAGTTCAATGGCATATACCGGAATGATTTTACAAACTGGATCGGATGTTGGTTCTTCAGTCATTCAGGATTATTCAACACAATATACCGCATCTCCAGCATATGATTTTGCAGGATTCTTAAATATTGGAAATAGTAATAATGGAATTATGTTCCATGCACGTAAACAAGGTATTATAAAATTCTACACCGGATTTGATGAGACAGCAGGTGGAGGAATTGAAAGGCTCCGTATTGATTCTGCCGGAAATTTAGGAATAGCAGTACAAGACCCCAAATTAAAATTAGATATTAACGGCGGATTAAGAATTGGTAATACTGATTCAGCTTATTCAGGAACAATAAGGTGGACTGGTAGCGATTTTGAAGGCTATAATGGAAGTGATTGGATATCTCTATCATCAACTAGTACTGATAATTTATGGGATAAGAACGTGAATGGATTGTATTATAATTTGGGAAATATTGGTATTGGTTCAGAATCAAATAATCATTTGCTGGAGATAGAATCAAATATAAGTTCTGGAATCGAAAGAAACTTTATAAAGCTTAAAAATACTTCTGAAAGCAACACTGCCTATACTGGAATAATTTTAGAGTCAGGCGAAACAGGTGGTCACTCAGTAATCCAAAGTTACGGCATTAACTATACGGCCTCGTCTCCATATGATTTTGGTGGATTTTTAAACATTTCCAACGCTTCAAAGGGAATAAATTATATTGCAAATTCAGCGGACGGAACACACAGATTTTATATAAAAGGAACAGGAACACTAGAAGAAAAAGCCAGGATTGATTCTGTTGGTAACCTAGGATTAGGCACAACAATTCCAGCAGCTAGGCTTCAGGTGGCTGACGGTGATATTTACATCAGTGATATTGAAAAAGGAATAATTATGAAATCGCCTGATGGTAATTGCTGGAGAGGGACTTTAGATAATTCAGGTCAATTAGTTTTTTCTTCAATTGATTGCCCTGAGGTAGAAAGTGTAAGTAGTATACAACAATTAAAGTCATCACGCAATATACAGGTTTATCCAAATCCATCAAAAACATTGATAAACATAAACATATCTGATTTTAAAAATAAAAGACTTGAATATAGAATTTACAATCTTTCAGGGCAAGTTCAGGACAATGGGAAAATTAAAAAAGATATTCAAACAATAAATATTTCAAACTTAACAATCGGCGTATATATGCTGTCAATTTATGATAAGAAAGGAGATAGGATTGTTACTCAAAAAATAATTAAGGAATAATGCCCAGTTTACAACACACAATATAAAATATTTGGGGTTCAGTGGTTTGCGAGGGTTTGGTTCTCGCTTCAATTTTTTCCAACGGTGGATAGGAGCGCAGCCCGAAAACCCAACCGTTTCATATTGTAAAACGTTGACACCTAAACAGCCAACATTAACTAATTGATTAAATAGGCAGATAATGAAATATGGAATAAAGCTTACAATATTGATTTTGATTGCAATTGCGATAGTATCATGTGAAAAGGAAAATGATTCTGAGGATATGAAATTAGTCCCTCTTGATATTGGAAATAAATGGGAGTATAATTCATATCAGGTTCAAAGCGGTGAAGAGATTTTGATAGGTAGTAATTCCGTTGAGATTGATTCCATTTTAACCTTAGATATTGAAGGAGACGAAAAAGAAGTTTATCGAGAGATTTCCACAGATGGTTACAGTCTTAATACTTCCTTTGTAAATAATACTAAAGAAGGATTTTACATGTTTGGTGAATATGCAGACTTTCACATCGAATACGCAGGTGGAGCAAACATGATAATTGATTACGAAGGTGACTATTTGTTGACTTATAGTTCATTGATTGCTAAATTCCCTGTTTCAATTGGAGAAACATGGAATTCAACCGGAATAAGATTCACTATGACCTATCTTGAGGATACTATAAAGATTACTCCTTTTTATTATCAATTAGAAATAAAATGCATCGGAACCAATTTAAAGGTTCAGACGGATAAAGGTAGTTTTGACTGTATTGGATATCAGACGGGACAACCTGATAACTATAGTAATATTTATTATTCTAGGGGGATTGGTCATGTAATGTCAGAATTCTATGAAAATGGCGAATTAATTGAAGTAATTAAACTTTCAGATTATAAGTTTAATTAATAACGAAGCGTTACAATGTATAAAAATAATAGCCGAGACAGTAGTAAATTCAAGGGGTGTAGCCCGCATCAGCTTTCTTGTAACTTAACAGGAAAGTACCACGCAATCGGCTACTATTCTTATACTCAACATTGTGCTTAATTTTCAGCCATGGCGAAACTAAGTAGGAAATATGATTTGTTGGTGTCTCCAATTTTTGTAATTGGATTGATAGTGTTATTTCTAAATGACCACTACTTTAAATACGCGTTTTCTAATTGGATTACGGGCAAATTATCTGATTTCGTTGGTTTGTTCTTATTTGGATTATTTTGGATAGTGATTTTTCCAAATCGAAAGATATTTGTGCTATCTGTCATTGCTTTAGGATTTGTATTTTGGAAATCACCATTGAGTAATTCATTAATTTGGAGTGTTAACAACCTCTCACCAATCACTTTTCAAAGGATTATTGATTATTCTGATTTGATAGCTTTGTTAGTTTTGCCTTTGAGTCTCTTATTCTACAATCAATCTACCTACAGATTTGTAAGGTTAAAACCAATTCAATTGATTCCTGCATTGATTGTATTTTCAGCTACCTCAATGATTCATCCCATGGTAGCAGAGCAGGATAAGCTAGTCAACATAAGAGTTGAGGATTATAGCTATAAGATAAATGTACCTCTTGAGGATTATCAATGTTTCCTTGATAATGCATATAAATACCAAGATATATTTAATAGTCTTTCATATTTTGATAAGGTTTTTTTACAAAATGACACTCTCTATTTAGATTACAGATTTAAAGTTCACTTGGAGCTTGACTCTATCGGTACTGATTATTTTTATGCAAACGCAATCTTTTATGAGAAAAATAGAACTGATAAAAAGGTGAAATTGGAGTTAGTAAGTGCAGAAGCGTCAGTTCGTCATGATAACATTAAAAAGGATTTGAGAGGATTATTGAGTGCTGTTAAACATCAGATAAAGAATGTGATTCGGGAGTGTAAAAACTAAGCACAAATTAGGTGTCAAACCCAGTGCGGCCTTGGAGGTCCCAGTGTGGTTGTGCTTGTGTTGGGCCAAACCCCTTCATCAGGGAGGTAATTTTTTCTGTGTAATTTAAAAGTTCCGGGTTTTGGTGAGAATATATTTTTACAGCACAGGGCTAAGTATTTTTCTATATTCAGACATTTTCCACCTTGATTTTATCCTCTTTTCACCTGGTTTTTATGAGTTGTTCATGGAAATCTATTATTTCGGCATAAACCCTGTTTGTACAGGCATACCCGTACTAACTTCCGAAAATGCCACATTGTTATTTTCTGGTAACAAACACAAAAAGCAAAGGCCATTTACGAACGAATGAACTACAAAACAGAACCGTTCTATCGGAAAAAATTGTAGTACTACCTGTAGAAAATTTCAAAAATTCACCTCCTTAAAATCAGAAAGCCAAATGAACAGTTCCTTTTCAACCATTTTTATAACTTTGCGCTAAAAATAGGGTGAAAAGTATACAACATTATGTGAAATTCATTGCAAAACGTTGTAGTGCAACAATTTTTACACTTGTCATTGGACTTAATTAAACAATACATAAAAAAATGATGCAAAGTAGAATTACAACAATTTCAATCTTTATTTTATTTACAACCATGTTTATCGGATGTAGTGATGATAGCAGCAATCCACAATCTAATCCAGAAACAGTCAACATAGAAGATGCCAGATTATTCGATTTTCCTTTATTTGGAATCACGCCTGTCTCTATAAATATTACACAACCAACCATTGTTAATAATGAAGAAACAGCATTTGGTAAGGTTGATATTGTAGTTCCAAACACAGTTTCGTTAAACGAAATTGCTTCTTCCATTACATCGGGCGAATTGAACCTAAGCAAATTTGATATTATACCTGGTAACAATACCGAACTGAATTACGAAACAGAAAGTCACGTACACACCATTGTGAATGTGTTGGATGAATCGGAGGAATTGTTGCATTATACTATAAAAATTGAACAAGAAGTAATATCAAAGCCGTCTACTCTAACAGTCAATGATTTTAGGTTTGAAGCAAGTAAAAATCCGCAATTATCTGATGATATTACGATTGAAAGACGTGTTGAAGATCTAAACAGACAAGATATTTATTTATTTGTGCCTGCTGGAACGGATTTTTCAGACCTAACACCAACCGCTACATTTGATGCCGAAGAAGTCTTTTACACACAAGAAACCTCCATTCCTATTGTGGATGTAAATACGCCATATCCAACCACAGAAACCAGTTTTGATTTTGCCTATCCAAAAAGTTTTATTATTGTATTAAGAGATAATGCAAGTAATAGAATAAAATGGGTAAATGTATTTGTAGATGTTAAAAATCCTGTAGAAATTGAAAATACACACATTACTACCCCAAATCTAATTACACCAGGTTCTTCTGAATATTTCGCAGGTATTACCACTTGGAAAAATGTAGGAAATCATAAATTAGAGTTTGGTTCAGCAACAACTTATGAAGGTAAAGTGCCTAGTTCAACAGTAAATTTTATCACTGCAAATATGGACTTTGCTACAAATGGTTTAGAGCCCGGCGAAAGTGCTGATATTAACGTGAAAGTAAATGGTAATTTACCAGTAGGGGAGTATAAAACTACAGCAGTGTTTTTTACAGAATTTGTTAATCAGGATTCAATAGGAGATTTAATAGAACCAACGAGATTGGATATTACTTCTAATATAATAAACTAGTATATAAAAACAATTGCTAATAATAAGGTATCAACCCCAGTGTGGTCTTGGAGGCCCCACTGGGGTTGTGCCTGTGTTGGGCCAACCCCCTTCATCAGGGGGTGATTTTTCCTGTGTAATTTAAAAGTTCCGGGTTTTGGTGCGAATATAGTTTCTATGGACAGGAGGTTAGTATTTTTCTATATTCAGACATTTTCCACCTTGATTTTTTGCTCTTTTCACTTGGTTTTTTTATGGGTTGTTCATGGAAATCTATCAATTCGGCATAAACCCGAATGATGTATTATAACCTCCCTATGAGCGATGAAAGTACTATAAAACTTGGGGTTACTGAAACCAGGCATAGCATCGTTCTGTTGAGTTGAAGGAATGCAACAAAGTGTCTTGTTTTGAAGAGATTTCATCGTTCTAATGCATATTTTGGGTTAAAGTGGCATTCATTGTGCATAGAAATAAACCTGGCAAAGCTTTTGCTTCGATTAGCTATAAAATGTAAATTAGCTACTAAAAACAAAAGCAACGCCTCCTTGCAAATTGATTGCTGATTGCTATTAGTGCCTGTCCATAAACTAAAGAGTCTGGACTAGAAAGTTCAAATGCAAGGCGCGTAAAAACCGATGCCGAGACATCGGCAGAGCTCTTGAACACCATTAAAATAAATTACAGCGTGAACCGAACGAAGAGAGCTCTTGAACTCCTTTAAAATAAATTAAAGCGTGAAAAACAAACAAACAAAAAAAACAATTCAACCCGCAGTCCCGAAGGTCGGGATGAGGAATTGGATTTTGAGCAGCAACGTAGCAATTGGATTTTATAGACGGACTTTAATTAGTGCTGCTAAGAAAACACTTGATGTATAGAAGTGGCTCATAAGAAAGATTCGATAACAAGGCCTGGGCATTTTGAAAATCAAGGAGTTTGCTGATGCAAATGATCGTTTCCAAAAAGGGCATAATGCAGTCATCGGAGTTTTCTTATAGCCACTACTTAAGTCGGCAACTCTTTTTATATTAGGTATTGTCAACAATAATGAGAGGCACTGCAATGAAAATAACAATATTGATTTTTACACTGATTATTATTTCAGGTTGTAGGCATAATAAACAAAATGATATTAAAGAGACTGAAAATGATTCAATTTCACTCAACCTAAATCCGAAAACTATAGAGAAGGTTATTAAGAGTATAGATACAGCTTCTTATATTGAGGAGAATAGAGTAGCTGGATTATATGCATTTGCATCATCTGACATATTAAAAAGTGCAGATCTTGAGATGATTCCTCCGTCAGAACTTAGGTTGATGAGAAATGAAATATTTGCTCGCTATGGATACAGTTTTAAAAGTATGGATTTAAGGGAATATTTTGATAATTCGAGCTGGTATATGGAATTCTATGAAAATGTTGACCATTTATTATCCGAAATTGAACGGGAAAACATCAAGCTAATTCAAAAGCGTGAGAAAGAAAACGAGGAGATATCTCAGGAAGCGTTATTTAATTATTACCTGGCAAAAATAAACAATGGCGAGGAGGATTTAATCCCTAGAGTTGTTGCTCATAAATATGGATTAACCGTATTTGACAACTTTCGGTATTACAATGGAATAGTACGAGCTGATAGGCAGGTTTTTAATCATTCAATAGATTTTAGGTTTCTAATCTACATTAGATACATGGGATGCAATGAGTGCCCAGACCAGTTTGAGTTAAGAAAGTTTGATTTAGAAGGCAATGAACTTGACATTTGGGAATTGGGGAATAATTTTGAGACCGTTCAAATGAAAAGTGATAATCATTTATATTGTTTTGGACTCGAATACCCTTATATTAGCTTTGACGATGACACAACGGTGATAAAACCTAAAGATATTGATACAATCAGACTAAATATTAAATTGACAGAAGAAGGCAACATTTACTATGATTAGGAAATTACTATTGCCAATAATTAAGTATCAAACCCAGTGTAGTCTGGGAGATCCCACCCGCTCGTGAGGGCTTGTAGCCTTCACGAATAACGAAACAACAAAGAGCCATATCTATAAAGTGGGGCATTTTGGTTTAATAAGGCAACAAACCGGCAGATTGTATCTGCTATTGTTTTTCAAAAACAACAAAATGCGAGGAAAATATTAATTTTATAGTTATAAACATGAGTGGAGCAACCACTCATGAGCGAAGGGGCACGTAATCCAAAGCCCGGTTCTTCAAACTACCATTACCAATGAACGGTTAATGAAGAAAGGCTTCGTACCGACAGCAGGCATTTACAGACGCTTCAGCCATGTTTAACGAACCGCCGTATACCCGGTCGGTATCCCGAAGGTTCGGGAGTGGAGAAACGAACCTTTATTCGTATCTTGCTCTACTTGATTGTGCCTTATTAACAAACAGAAATAAAGTGATATGAAAACAGCAAAATTATTAGTAGGATTAAGTTTAATTGTTCTCTTTTCTTGTAATCAGAGTTCTGATAAAGGAGGAAACGATAACATAGAAACAAATTTATCACCCCAAACGACTGAAATTAAAGGAGTTTTTTCAGGGTATTTTAAGCTTGTAGACAAAAAATATGAATATGTTCTCAAAAAACCAAGTGATGACCTTAGGCTGCCAAGTTTTGAAATGCCGATTGAATTGAAAATTACTAGTGATTATAATTACAAAGCAGCAAGCGAAAATGAAGAATTTGATTTTAACTTTCACTTTATTAACGCGGACGGTGATATTATTGCCCCTCTTTCTATAAATACTGATTTTGAAGTTATAAAGTACTATAATGTTAAAGGGATTGATTTCAAAAAATTGCTAACATCAGAAGTCGGAAATAATTTGATTTTTAATTTCAAGACTTTTATAAAAAAGGAAAACATTGATAAAATACAGGAAGCCAAATCATTCAGATTAGATATTGTCAGGAATACTCCTGGTGCAAGATTAAAAAGTGTTACAAACTCTTTAGACAGAGCATCTCAGATTTCCAGCGTAAAACTTCAAGGGGATGTTGCAATTATAGAATACAAGGAACAAATACATGATGACTATTGGGAATCTGGTAAAAAGATTCAAAAGACAATGGTAGGAAGTCCTGCTCGGATTATGATGAAATTAGATTTTGTAAATAGAGTTAAACTGACAATCCCATTTAACGATAAAGTTTACAAAACAAATATATCTAAACATGACTTGGAGCAATATGTTGGTTATAATATGGAAGAAATTAGAAATAATTGGAGCAATAAATTTTCAGATGTGTACATCTACAAACTCAATAATCCCAAAAGAGAAGCATACTTCAATAAATTTGTGGTTATGGAATAATGAATAACAAGGCATAATAATTAAGTATCAAACCCAGTGTGGTCTTGGAGGCCCCCGCTCGTGAGGGCTTGTAGCCTTCACGAATAACGAAACAACAAAGAGCCATACTTATAAAGTGAGGCATTTTGGTTTAATAAGGCAACAAACCGGCGGATTGTATCTGCTATTGTTTTTCAAAAACAACAAAATGCGAGGAAAATATTAATTTTATAGTTATAAACATGAGTGGTGATTTTCATTGTTGACTAGCTTTTGCTTTATGTATAAATTAATCTTATCCCACTCTTCCGTTCTTTTTATTTTATTATAAAAATAAGAAATTGCAAACTTAGGATGTATAAAAATAATAGCCGTAACAGTGGTTTGCGAAGGTTTAAGCTTTTAATAAACACCGCCGAAACTTTTGTTTCGGCTAGCAATAAAAGTTAAATTTATAACCAAAAAAAGCTTCGGCTTGTAGCACTAGGATAGTGATGAGCTTTTAACTCGGCACTATTATTATATTAAACGTCAGGCAAAATACGCCGTAACAACCAGTGCAGCGATTGTGGTTTAGTTCTGAAACAAGAGTATGATTTATAAAAGGAAGAATATTGAGTGATAATTATAAAAAAGTATTTGATGCTTTGCCTTTGGTCAAAGCATTGATTATAAGAAGATTTGTTTTGTATGTCGTGTAAATGTCGTGTTTTTGTAGTTGGAAAGTTACCTTAATCAGTCAGACATTTGATTCAAAATCAAAATCGAGAGAAAATGGAAACAGGAAAACTAATAAAAGAATTAAGGATAAAAAAAGGTTTGACCCAAGAAGAACTGGCTGACAGAACTGAGGTTAGCGCAAGAACTATACAGCGGATTGAGAATGGAGAGGTGGATCCACGAGCTTATACACTTCAGATGATTGCAAAAGCATTAGATGTTGATTTTAGCTTGTTTGTTGATGAGACGGATGATAATAAGGAAATTCAGGTTGTAAATATCAACAATTGGTTAGGACTTTTGCATTTAAGTGGATTGATACCTCTATTCTTTCCAACGTTGATTCTCTGGAGACAGAGGAAAAATAAAAAGCAAGATATGACAAATCATTACCGTGCTGTTCTTAGCATGCAATTATGTGTTTTGGGAATTTGCTTAGGAGGTTTATGGATTTATTGGCATTCAAATCAATTGACACCATTTATTGGAGGATTGTTTGCTGGTGGATTGGTCTCGATTTTTAATGCAATTAACGTGATGAATGGAAAACCGTTTATAAATCCATTTATTAAGAGTGGAGAAATAATTTCTAAAAAGTAAAGAAGTACTTTGCCTAATAATTAGGTGTCAACCCCAGTGCGGTCTTGGAGGCCCCCGCTCGTGAGGGCTTGTAGCCTTCACGAATAACGAAACAACAAAGAGCCATACTTATAAAGTGAGGCATTTTGGTTTAAAAAGGCAACAAACCGGCAGATTGTATCTGCTATTGTTTTTCAAAAACAACAAAATGCGAGGAAAATATTAATTTTATAGTTATAAACATGAGTGGTGCAACCACTCATGAGCGAAGGGGTTTTTGATGTAGTATGGTAAACTCTTTTATTTATATTTTGTAATACAAAGAAACTCGAAAATGACGTTCGGCTGAAACCTGATATTTACCAAAATCATGAGTAATGCAATAAAACAGGAATAATCGATGGCTTAATTTATACTTTACCTAACAAAAGAATAAACCCGGCAGGGGGTAAACTCCTGCCGGATTTGATACTTGTAATTGTTATATTAGCTTGAATGTTTAAAACCTGAACCCTACCGTTAAGGTCAATAAATCAACTTTCAACTTTCCCTCAATATCATCTGATCCATCGTCTGACTTGATTGTAGTTTTAGTATCATATTCTCCTAATCCCCAATAGTCGATAGCAACGGATATTTGTTCATTAATAAGTACTCCTGCTCCGATTTTAAAACCAACACTTGTAGCTAAATCCGTTTCCATTGTAAGCGTTGCTCCATTGGTTTTTATTTCCATATCCGTTACTTGTAGTAAGTTATATGCTAAGCCAACGTTTGCGAATACACCAAAATTATCATTCGGCTGATAAGTATAATCCAGTCCTGCGGTTATTGGAATATTTAAGTATTTATTATATTTAATATCAAGATCGTTAATCCCCATCTCTTCAAACGGTTCTTCAAAATCATCTTTAACACTCTTTTTTAATCCATTGTAATTAAAGTCAATTCCTCCAAATATTCCTAAACCGTTTTGCGTTATGGGGTAGATATATTTTACACCAACGTTTAGTCCAACCGCAGCTCCTGCGGCATCTTCTTTTTCAGAATCATCTGAAGCAAAATCCGAAACAGGAAGAGATGATCCGACATGAATCGAGATATTTCCCTGTGAATATGATTTTACCGTTAAAATCAATGAAAATAATGTAATTGCAATAAATTTTAAGTTTCTCATTTTTAACAAATTAAAAGTTAATTAATAATTGATCTGTATTTAAGTTTTTATCTTTTTTATTTATCCATAGTACGTTACTACATGTAAACCAACGTTTTGAAAAAGTATTGACATTGAAATTCCTTTATATAGTAGCCGACCAATACATTTTTTGCAGACGCTTAAAGCTTTGAATAGCATTATCCCAACCATTACATTGCTCTTTATTCACCATTCCTGTTGAAA
The DNA here is from genome assembly GCA_965230395.1 of Bacteroidales bacterium. Classification (GTDB taxonomy): domain Bacteria; phylum Bacteroidota; class Bacteroidia; order Bacteroidales; family UBA10428; genus UBA10428. Next base: position 5,358,662 of record CBDDKV010000002.1, on the reverse strand, counting down.
TAATAACCATTTATCTTAATGGTCTCACTTAACATCCAACCATAAAATATATCTGAATCCATCAGTCTGACTCCTTAAAAATCATCCTCTGATATTCTCCAGAACTCAATAGTACCATTGATCCTTCGAAAATAGTTTACAGGCAATAATAAATCCACTTATTGTTGAAAATAGGGATTAAACATGATTTAAATAATTTAGAAATTTGTGATATCATAAAATGCAAATTAAATTACAGATAATTAGCGTGTAAAGTAATATAAATATATTCCCGTTGTGTTATCGTTTCAAATGTAACAAATCATTTCGAATTTTAATCTTTTTTAATAAAAAATGGTATTCGCATATAAACGGCAACGTCAACTGAATGTAAACATTTAGCCTTGACCGTCCATGAAAATATCGCTGATCCAGCCTAAAATTCCGTGCAAAAAGTTTTATGGATTATGGCCTTATGAATACTTATTAGAGAACTCCAGGATATTTGGATTTTGGTTAGAGATTATTGGACTTTTTTAGACTTTGTCCAATTATGTGGCAATAAATCAGCTAAATCTAAGCTGTAATCTTTATTGTACCTTGGTATTTGTGTAAATACATCGATTAACCATTCCCCGCTCGTGAGGGCTTGTAGCCTTCACGAATAACGAAACAACAAAGAGCCATACTTATAAAGTGAGGCATTTTGGTTTAATAAGGCAACAAACCGGCAGATTGTATCTGCTATTGTTTTTCAAAAACAACAAAATGCGAGGAAAATATTAATTTTATAGTTATAAACATGAGTGGTGCAACCACTCATGAGCGAAGGGGAAGCATTAAAATGGAAGAACAATTTATAACAAACTGTTAATTGAACGGAACGTATTGAAAATGAAAAATAAATTGATTAGGAAAATTAGTGTCCTGATATTCATAGCCGTATTATCAGGCTGTAAAAGAAGTTCAGAGCAACACCCCAAAGAAGGTTCGCTTAATGATTCAACGGTTGCAGTTGAAGATGCTGATACAGTTAGTCATTCTGCGTATGTAGATCCAACAGGTACATATTCCTTCGATGGAGAAACAGAGAAAAAAGAAGGGGATATTTTTGGTTATTACGGTAAAATTCAGGTGAAGAAAATCAATAAACAAAAAATAGCCATAACATTTTTTATCTGTAAAGGTGCCCCCAGTTATAACTCAGGCTCTTTTATAGATACACTAAATTATACGGATAACAGGGGTGTGTATACTGCATCGGAATATTATCCGGACTGCAAGGTTACATTTGACTTTACAGAAAAAGGGGTTGCGGTAAAAGAGGGGGCTGAGCATTTTAATTCATGTGGGTTTGGACATGGTGTTGTGGCAAATGGGTTTTTCAAAAAAACATCTTCAGTTGAACCGGTTCTGGAAAATCCACTTACCGGCAGAAGGGTTAAAACGGCAGAGAACTATGAATTAAAAGGTGAAACAACCAATACAGAGAATGTTCCTGAAGCGTATAGAAACCTGTTTAATGTTAATTTAATAGGCCTGGCCACAGACGGGCATGATCCGGACAGAAAGTACTATGTCGATTTTTCAGCAGTTTGTCAGTGCGAGATAGCAACAATACTCATACAGCCAGGAACTAAAACACTTTATCTTTTTTCCTACTGTTCAACAAAACCATCAGATAATGAAGCAAAGAGTTTTGAATATGATATTAAAAATATTGGGCTAAAAAATAAAAAGTTAGTCATAAAAGGAACCGGTAAAAAAGAAAGTAGCCAGGAATTAACCCTTGTTATTGGCAGACTTGAAGATGAAAATGTATATAGCCTGGAGACCATAGGCGAAGTTCCGGGGTTATGGTTTGAAAAATATATTACAGACAAAAAAGAAATGTTTGAAGAAATTGATTGTGGTGACTATGACGGATAAATACATTTAACAAAGAAGGGGGTGTTTGACCAAACAAGAAACAATAGATATTACATTGAGAAATCATAAAACAACTAAAAACATTAACTATGGGAGCATGGGGATATAAAAACTTAGAAAACGACACGGCCTGTGACTGGCTTTGGGAATTAAAGGAAAATCCAACAATGCAGTTTGTTGAAGAAACATTAGACACAGTATTGAATGAAGAAGAATATCTTGGTTCCGATCATTCCCCCCCGCTCGTGAGGGCCTGTAGCCTTCACGAATAACGAAACAACAAAGAGCCATACTTATAAAGTGAGGCATTTTGGTTTAATAAGGCAACAAACCGGCAGATTGTATCTGCTATTGTTTTTCAAAAACAACAAAATGCGAGGAAAATATTAATTTTATAGTTGTAAACATGAGTGGTGCAACCACTCATGAGCGAAGGGGACCCGTAGTACCTTTAATTGTGACGACAACAAAACGGCACATAGGAAAGGGGCCCTACTTTAGAGAAGCTTATATGGAAAACAGAACGACCTATATTGACAACAGTCTATTAGTAAGTCCATCGAAATTTTTGACTGATGAAAGAGTTCGTGAATTCCAAAGGGAGCTATACATTAGAGCCAAGCAAGACAAGGGTTTCAAGGCTTATAGTTTAAGTGATAAGATGAGTTTGGACTATGTGCTGGAAGAATCCTACCGCAGGGTAAAACAGAATTATTCCAAAGGTACAGGAGTTGACAAGGTGTCGTTCGGGGATATCGGGAAACAAGGAGTTTCCAGGTTTCTCAAAGAACTATACCAATGTTCGCCCAAGCATGAAATCAAGATCGAAACTCTTTGCCAATATCCGAGAGCTAATGGCAAAACGGCGGCATTGGAAGATATCTTCCATGCTTTACAAGCTAAATTCGTTACTTAAGGGTTGGTTGAATTATTTCTCAGTTAGTAAAGTTACCCACATATGGGAAACCATTAAGGTTATAATCAAACACTTGGATTATAAACTGTTTAAATGGCTCAAAAGCAAAGGACGTAAAGCGCACAAGTCGCTCCGCCAGCGACCTTATAGTACTTTGGTACAAAGCAAAAGACTGTTTGGTTTAGAAAAGTATGCGCGCTTGAAAACCCTTGCGAAAGCTCAATGAAGAACTCTATCGGTAAGCCGTATGAGGGAAAACTTCACGTACGGTTTGATGAAGGGGGCGCTGATAGTTTATTTATTATTGTTACTTTTAAAACAAATAATTTGAGTAGACTATCAGGCTCTACTCTACGCGGTCATGCAAGAAAAGCAGTACAAATTATGAAACATAGATTTCTTTTACTTTCAATCATATTATTTCTGACTTTAAGTATAAAAGCTCAGGATATATCAAATGATTCTTCTTTTGAAAATATTCGGATTTTTGGATTGTATTCAGGAACATTTCAATCTAAATCAGGCATTACTGTTGGATTGATAAAAAACAAGAATGGATTTTATTTTAATGGAAGATACGGCAAATTTACTCGCACCGACACAAAAAACACGGTTTATGATTACCATTGGATAAATGAACGTTATTCAGTAACTATTGGATACATAAGGGAATTGAACAAGTTTATTGACATTTTTGCTGGATTAGGATATGGTTACCTCGGTTATCAATACTTGGTTGATGATTTTGATTCTGGTGATTGGATTTCATACTTAAATGATAACGGTAATGATTGTAAAACTTATCAAACGACAGATACAGGATTGGAAAGCGAAATAGGTTTGATTTTTCATTACAAATTTCTATATGCAAACATCGGATTATCAACATTAAATCTAAAAAATATCGCTCCAATTTATGGGATTGGATTCGGTTATAAATTTTGATTGCTATGAATAAACTGATACTATTTATAAGTCTGATTCTGATTACTTCATGCGAATATGAAGCGACCGAGAATTACGTGATTGATAATCAATCAAGTTATGATATTACTTTCAACTTCATAATAACTAAATGGACTGGAGCCGTGCCTGATTCACATGATGTTTTTATTGAATCTGATAATTCCGCTTTTTTATATCAAGACGAAGTAATCATGGCACATTTATCAAGTGAGGGTGAAGACTTTTTATATAAATTTGATACTATAACAGTTAAGATTAATGATACTTTATTGTTGACCAAGGATATAAATAACTTCCGAAATTGGGAATATAATGAAGCATTAGGTAGAGTGAAAGATGATAATTGCCATATTTTTGTAATTAACGATTCAGATTTGACAAACGAAAATTAAAGCACGAACCGCCAACATTAAATATAAGTCAACGGGCTGAAAGTAGTTTAATGAAAGTTTTTACTTTTACTCAAATTAATAGCGGTGCATGCCATGCGGCATGCGGATATGAAAGTGGCAATGAATTGCCCGCCGCCTCATATTCTTGCCGTTGAGCAACATTTAAGGAGACCCTTACATGACAATAAACATGACTGAATTTTGGGATTCAAATTATTACAATAATCCGCCTTTAACCGATGAAATGATTAAGCTAGCGGAATCCGAGTTAGGGGTAAAACTACCTGATTCTTTTCTTGATTTGCTTAAAATTCAAAACGGTGGATACACAAAAGGATTTGTATTCCCAATGACAAAAAAGACAACATGGGCGGATAATCATGTGCCATTGACTGAATTATTCGGGATTGTTTTGGACGAAGAATCGGATTCAGCTTATAATATTATGCAATCTGACTATATGACTAAAGAATGGGGATTGCCTGATAAACAAGTACTATTGACCGGTGATGGTCATTGGTGGATTACCCTTGATTATCGGCAAGGTGATATTCCGACAGTTCGGTGGATTGATTGCGAATGTGTAGAGGATATTCACGTAGCAGATACTTTTGATTCATTTATTAAAGGATTAAGAACTGAAAATGAGATATTATCATGACAGACCATATTAAATTTGGATTGTTTAATGCTTTAGTTGGACTGTTAATAGGTGTTTTTATCCCCGCTCGTGAGGGCTTGTAGCCTTCACGAATAACGAAACAACAAAGAGCCATACTTATAAAGTGAGGCATTTTGGTTTAATAAGGCAACAAACCGGCAGGTTGTATCTGCTATTGTTTTTCAAAAACAACAAAATGCGAGTAAAATATTAATTTTATAGTTATAAACATGAGTGGTGCAACCACTCATGAGCGAAGGGGCACGTAATCCAAAGCCCGGTTCTTCAAACTACCATTACCAATGAACGGTTAGTGAAGAGTGGTTTAGAGTCAGCAGCGAGCATTTACAGACGCTTCGGCCATGTATAACGAACCGCCGTATACCGGCCGGTATCCCGAAGGTCCGGGAGTGGTGCGAGTGGTGCGTGCCTTTATTCGTATTTTGCTCTACCCGATTGTGTGCTATAAACAGGCGCAACCTTTTGAGATACATAACATCTAATTAAACGGATAGTAAAAATTGAAAAATAGTAAAAATGAAAAAATTAACCTTTTTATTAATTGTACTTATTGTTCTTGTTTCATGTGAAAAAGAAGAAGACTCATTTAAAGAAACATCTTGCACAAAAAGTGAAGAAAGCTACAAAAATGACAACGGGGCTATGTTGACTTTAACAAGCCAGAAATGGCATTTAAAAGAAAACGAGATAGGTGGAGTTGATGTTGGAGTTATTATCAAAGGAACAATTCAAGGAGATAGTGTGAAGATTAGAACTTATGGAGATGGTTTAATTGCAGATGCAAAAATAGAATTGACGAATAAAAATGAGTTTAATCAAGAACTCGGAATCTTTTTTACTTCATCTCAATCATCAGAAGAGTATTATGTGGCAAATACAGTAATAATGGTATTCAATGGCATTGATACCTTGAAAGCAAATATTAATAGTTGCTCATTAAAGAATATACAACAGCAATGATTCATTATTGACAAGGTACTTTGTTAACGACTATTATGGAATAAGAGAAACAAAGAATTACGGCACACAATAAATAGGACTAAGAGCGGTCGGCGCGGCCCAACGATGAGTCCCGGTTGAACAACATCCAGGTTACTACACCACTATGTACTTATCGTAGGGTTTCTTCGTTTTCTTGTTGAAATTTTATCGCATTCATATTTTTTGATTAGGTCTTATTTGTTCAACCAAAGCCCGCTTTGCCCCCGCTCGTGAGGGCTTGTAGCCTTCACGAATAACGAAACAACAAAGTGCCATGCTTACAAAGTGAGGCATTTTGGTTTAATAAGGCAACAAACCGGCAGGTTGTACCTGCTATTGTTTTTCAAAAACAACAAAATGCGAGGAAAAAATTAATTTTATGGTTATAAACATGAGTGGTGCAACCACTCATGAGCGAAGGGGCATTTCGTATTCCCGATACGTTGGAGATTAATGAGGTTGCCGAAGTAGAAAAAGGGTTGTTCGTAACCATTGATATTGTAAAACACAGAAGAACTACAGAGAAACAGGTTTTTTACCTGAGAATGGAAAAATCGAACCAAATATTAGGTTGCAATGGTTTACAGGGGTATATGTGTGCAAGAAGGCCATCGGGCCTAAATTCCATTAACCAGACAGTATACCTGAACGCTGTATCAAAAGACGGGGAAGAACAAGTACTATACTATAAAAATTCCTCGGAATATGGAGATATTACAGAACAGTTTAAGCGGCACGGCATTAAAGTATCCGAACTGGCAGGAGAAATAAATGGTTCGTTACTTATTGAAAAAGAAATAGTGTACGAACAATATCACTTCAGAATTCTGCAGGTATATAACCCCGAAACCGATACCCTTATAAATGTGGGTAAAAACGGAAAACCAATAGAAATTAACCCCTACCCGTATAGTTTTACAGAAGACGGATATTTTTATTTTATCGGAAATGACGGTATAAATGAAGATGCACTGTGGAGGTACAATGGTGTTGACGAGCCGGAAAGAATTAAAGTAACGCACAAGGAGTAATGATAAAGAACAACAAACGGTTCAATTATCGGGTTAAGCCTTTCTGGGGACATTTAAGGTTAGTTTTTTGATAATAAACAAAATATTTTTTTTCTTTGAGAAGGATTAAAAGTATTAGGAATATACAATTAATTATTTTCTCGGTTATTATTTAATATAACTTAAATGCTTCGTTCTATGAAATTACATTATTTTACAGCAATAGTTGTTACATTGCTTTTAATTAGGGGGCTGACTGGTCAAAATCTACAAAACTCACTTGAATTTCTTTCAGATGGGGGAGTTTATGTTTCAGATATTAAAGAAGGACCCAATAATGATGTTTTCACCATTGGTAGTTTTTTCGGTAACACAAAATTCGAGCAAGACAACGATAGTATCGTTTCAAGTATAGGCTATGAAAGTAGTTTTATAAACTGCTATGATTCATCCGGTTCCTTAAAATGGATGAATCTTTTTGGTGCTTCAGGAGGGAAGTGTATCGGTCAGGCAATTGTAGTTGACGATTCAAATAACGTGTATGCATGTGGTGTTTTCGAAGGCTCAATTGATTTCGATCCGGCCGAAAACGAGCATATACTTACTGCCCCTGATTATTCCCAGTCTGTATTCTTTGCTAAGTATGACAGCGCAGGGAACCTTAAATGGGCGCATTGCTTTTCAGGGGGGACAAATGCCCAATTTATAGAAGATATTTCTATCGATTCAGAGTCAAATATTTACTTGTGTGGCTTGTATCAGGGAAACGTTGATTTTGATCCTGGAACTGCAGAGGTAAGTTACCCGGATTATAACGGATCATTTATCGCTAAATACTCTCGCAATGGTGACTTTTTGAAAATTATTGACATTAACATAAGGAAGGTTTACCGGGTTGTCCCTACAGAAGGTTCTCTTTATGTATTTGGTGAATTTTATGAAAGGCAAACTATCAACGCAATTAATGATACCAGTTTTACTATCACATCAAAGGGGGATAGAGATTTCTTTATAGGGAAACTTAATGAAAACGATAAGGCTATTTGGGCTTGTTCGGTTGGAGGTTCTCAGGCTGATATAGCTGGCGATATTGCGCTACATAACAATGAGCTTGTTGTTATGTGTAATTACGATCAAAACATTGAAATTGAAGACACAATAATGTATTCTACTTCCATTGAAATATTGTTAGCGAAGCTTAATGCCGATAATGGTGAACTCATCTGGGCAAAGAGCGTTGGGGGAAATGATCAGGATATAGGAGTTGATCTTGAAATCGACAATTCCGGGAATATTTATATGACAGGTGAATTTTACGGAAATCCAGATTTTGATCCAGGGATAGGTGAAAAATTGCTTTCCTATAAAGGATTGTCAGATATTTTTTTAGCTAAATATGATATAGATGGCAACTATGTTTGGGCTGAAGGCATCGGAAATTCAGCATTCAATTATGGTGTGAAGGTTGAATCAATTCACAACAACTCAATAGCGCTTGCAGGAAAGTCTTCGAACTCTACTGATATCGACTTCACTGACTCTGTTTATACTATTGGTTCAGGCACCTCTGCACCTTTCTCTTTTGTGGCTTGGTATGATATGGAACCTGAGAATCCTGACACTTCTTCAACCCATGAAAACCGAAATATAGTTAAGGACATTAATACAGGTGGTAGTAGCCATCCACAATTTCTTATGGATTTTGAAAACACATTGTATTTTGTTGCAAATAATGGTGACGCCGGAATAGAAGTTTGGAAATCCGATGGAAGTGATTCGGGCACAGTTATGCTGAAAGATATAAATCCCTATGGAAATGGTATTATGACCACCAATGATCCTTCAAAAGCTATTAACCCCCGGTTCACAAAGCTAAATGGAGAACTGTTCTTTATAGCAACAGATTCGACAAATAACTTTGAACTTTGGAAGACTGATGGTAGTTCTTCAAATACAATAAAAGTAAAAGAAATAAATCAAACAGGAAGTGCTTTTACAAAGCATACACGGTTTGAGACTGATTCAAGTTCTATCTACTTTAAGGCAACTGTAGGTGACAAAATGCATTTGTTTATAAGTGATGGTACCGAGGGAAATACACGTTCTATTCACTTTTTTGGTAAAATTCCGGTAAGTGAGAATTATGAAATTGTGAATTCAAATAACAAAATATTCTTTACTCACGAATACAAACTTTTTCTTGTACAGGATGATGGAAGGGTTGGGTTAATAAAAGAGTTCAATTCATACCCTCAAAACCTTGTTCCCATCAACGGTTCGTTAGTCTTTTCTGCAGATGGAGGAAATGGTATTGAACTTTGGAAAAGTAATGGAACTCTGGAGACAACGTCACGCATTGCGGATATTGTGCCTGGTGCCGGTTCTTCTATGCCTGCTAACTTTTACAAGAACGATTCTATTATATATTTTACTGCCCGCAACTACCAGGTAGGTAATGAACTTTGGATTACAAACGGCACAGAAGAGGGTACAAGAAAAGTAAAAGATATAACCGACAATAATAACCCTGTGTTTAATGCTTGTTATGCCAGTACCGACAGCCTTGTTTATTTTTACAGTGTTGATAGTCTAAACAGCAGCTATTTGTGGCGAACTAACGGCACACAGGATGGCACATATGTCCTTAAAAACCTCAATGAAGATGGGACTGGAATACCGGGTAATTTCATAGTCTATAATAATCTTTTGTTTTTTTGCCATCAAAAGAAAAATGGGTTTGAACTTTTAAGGACATTAGAACTGGATACCTTAATGGTTCCACTAAATGGTATAAACGAAATCACTTTTGGATATCCTCAAAACCTTACCATCTCTAACAACAGGTTGTTTTTCACTGCTGTAGATAATGAATTGGGTGATGAACTCTGGACATATAACTTTGTAACAGGAATCAAGGTGGAGCCGGTAGATGATTTTGAAGGAATGCTAAGTAAAGATAGATTGAAGTCAAATACTCAACCTCTTCATTATAAACTTGTTGTGTCTCCTGCATACGCAACTGATCCAATCTTAAATTATGTTTTTAAGCAGAGTCAAGACTTGGTAAGTATAAATTCTGAAGGAATAATCACTTTGAATGAACTAACTAGTAGCGATACAGTAAAAATTATTGTAAAATCTAATGATGGATCTACTATTACGAAAGAACTAATTTTCACCAATGTTGCAACTAATTCAAGTAAATCAGAATTGTTAAAAGTGGAGGAGGAGGTCTTTATATATCCTAATCCGTTTATCAATAAGTTTTACCTAAAATCAGACTTATTTATGAAAGGTGAAGCACTAATCAATATTTATTCTGTTAACGGTAGTCTTCTTATCTCTCAGGAAACTTCATTTAGCATGAATGATGAAATAGAAATGGTTTTAATTGATATGGATCCGGGCTTATATTTTATTCAAATTACAACAGACAATACAGTAATATGTAAAAGAATAATAAAAAAGTGATAATTACTCATTGATGTGGTAATATTATTGATGAAATATTTCTCTGTCAAATATGAGGTTTGTATATGGTACTTTATTATGAAAATTGTATTTTGGATTAACGAGCTATAATAATTAAATGTCAAACCCAGTGAGGCCTTGGGGTTCCCTCTGGGGTTGTGCCTTTGTTGGGCCAAACCCCTTCATCAGGGCACTAATTTTTCCTGTGTACTTTCAATGTTCCGGGTTTTGGTGAAAAAGTAGTTTTCGTGGGGGATTGCAGCTCCCCGGTTCCTTCTTCTCAGTTCTAACTTCTTCAATCTTTCTTCTTCATTTTATCTACAACAACTTACCACAAACCTTTTGCTTTATAAAAAACCTTAAGGTAAATTGCCGGTGATAAAGCCGATAGGGGGGAGGGGGTTATGAAAACTAAAAACTGTATTACAGTAACCCAAAGGAGTATTTATCACCATAATTTAGTAAATAAACAGGGTCGTGTTACAAAAGAGTTGCCAAACATAAAATAGACAAACGTAACATTCAAATCATCAGTGATTTCTTTACCTTTGTATAAAAGAACAGATTATGAAAGGAATAATAAATATAGAATACCCTGAATCATTAGCTAATTCATTAAGACTTAGTGGAAAAGATTTTGAATCTGAGATAAAAACTAGTTCTTTGGTTAAGCTTTATGAACTTGGTAGGGTTTCATCAGGAGTTGCTGCAAGAGTTTTAGGGGTGTCAAGACTTGATTTTTTTGAATTACTTGCTAAATATAATGTTCCGGTACTAGCTGGATACGATACAGATGATTTAAAAGAAGATGTAACAAATGCCTAAGATTGTATCAAATACAACACCGATTGTTTCTCTTCTAAAGTTAAATAGACTTGATTTGCTTCATAAACTGTACACACATATTTATATCCCGACAGCTGTATTTAATGAGGTTGAAGCAGGAAAAGCTAAAGGGTATTACAAGGATTTATCCAAAATTGACTGGATAAGTATTTCTGAAATTCAAGATGATCAGGCAGTTAAATACTTTCTTGACCTAGATGCAGGAGAAGCGGAAGCGATTGTGTTAGCTACAGAAATTAATGCGGATTTAATCATTCTTGATGAAAAACTTGGAAGGTTTCATGCTAAACACGCAGAACTGAAAGTTACAGGTACAATGGGAGTTTTGATTAAAGCAAAAACTGAAGGGCATATTGAGGAACTAAATAATTGACCGATAAAGAGGTTTGGATTAGTGAAAAGCTGAAAAGAGAGATTCTCAAAACTGTTGGGGAGATTTAAGAACATTTGGTGCAATGTGTATTTAAAATAGGTGTAATCGTAGTAAATTAGAAGGTTCGGGATAACTTGGCAGCAAAGTGCCACGCAATCGGCTACTTACTTATACTAAACGTGTACACCCGGCATGGGAATTAACTATAAGATAAAAACTTTATTGCACTAATCCAAAGGAGCGTTTATCACCCGATTTTAGTAGTAATGTTGGTACTTTTTACCATACACAGAGCCGTGTTACAAAAGGGGTAGTGCCAACGGTTGGTGCCGGTATTTGCATTAAGGTCCCCCATTAAATAATCGGTATAAATACTATTGTTATGAAGTCTTTGCAAGAAAACTCCAAATTACTCACAAAAATAAAATATTCAATGATGTTCGTGAACTAAAGGTCCTGCGTTACTCTTGTTTTGAAAACAGTCATTCCGAAGCTTCGGGACCCCTTAATTTTCAAAACTTCGAACCGACTAAAAGGAGCTCATGAACACCTATAAAAATAAATCAGCTTGTGAATAAAGCCTTGTCTTTGAAGCCTTCTTGAGAAAGACTTTCAAAATGTACAGTTTTCTTGCAGCCACTATGTATAAAAACAATGGCCGATTTAGTAGTGAAATAAAGGGGGGGAGGGTTTTAACCTCAGTTAGTTTGATGGATAGATGTACTGGAGTAGAAACGATTGGTAATGGAATTTGGAAAGTATTTTACAGAACTGTATTTTTGGGTTACTTTAATGGGAAAGATATAAGAGGCAAAGAAAACCGATAAGGCTAAGCTTTAATTCAGTGTAAAGCATGTGACAATAACGTTGTATTTTATTCGCTTTAACAAACATTCGGCAAAACCCCATTATTAATGAGTTGCAGAATTTAAAGAAATGAGATATAAACCAATAGTAGGTTCAGTACTTGACTAAATTAATAAGCAAAAAATTATGGTAGTTAATAAGAAGCCTAAAACACGAACAATTAATAATCTAAAATCCATTATTAAAGAAATTGGAATAACTAGTGTAATGTTTATGCTGATTTTCAGTTGCTCTGAGACGGATAGTGACTTATGCAAAAAAGAGGTGCCAGATTATTTTGTGATTGAAGATATGGACGCATATTTTGCAGAACAAATTCAAACTGACTTAGTAGGTTACAAAGAAAGTTGTAATAAAGTTTCCCGGATTGATAGTATCGCACAAGAAAAGCTAAAAATAATTGGGCAATTTACGGTTTCGGATTATGGACGATACGGAGACGAATGCTCTGCTATTTTGGGGGATTTAGGAGCCAAACAGATAACAACTAATATAAGAATAATAGATTTAATAACACGGACTGATTTTACTTCTAGTAGTAGGTTGAGTGAGGTGGAAGTTCCTCATTTGTTGGAATATGAGGATGAATTTAGTATTTATTATTCCGGCTTTAATGACACAGAGATTAAAAATGCCCCTCTTGACTCCCTGAACAATATAGATTATAGAATTTCTTTACCAAATTATATGATTGGACTGGGGCCAACTTTGGCAAAAGGAAATTATGAGTTGGAGATTACATATAAATTGGAGACTGTAAACTTAATAGATACAATACGACTTGAAATATATTAACGGGCTATAATAATAGTGTAGGCATCAAACCCGGTGAGGCCGGCCCCACTGGGTTTGTGCTTTTTGTTGGGCCAGCCTCCTTCATCAGGGCCCTAATTTTTCCTGTGTAATTTCAATGTTCCGGGTTTTGGTGAAAAAGTAGCTTCCGTCGGGCAGAAGGTTCGTGTTTTTCTATATCCGGACTTTTCCACAGTGTTTTTTTTCTTTTTTTTATGAGTTGTTCTTGAAATTATACCAATTGGGCATACCCCCTGTTTGCTCAGGTGTTCCCTTCCCAGTCTCCCCCCGGCCCTTTCGGGTTCGTAATTAGGTGTGTTCAGAAGAGCGGGTAAATCTTCCTTATTCATTCTTCATTTTATCTACAACCACAAAACTTTTGCTTTATAAAAAATCTTAAAGTAAATTGCTGTTGATTAAGTCAATAGAGGGGAGGGTGTTGTGGAAATATAAAAATTGTATTACAGTGCCCCAAAGGAGCGTTTATCGCCCTAATTTAGTAGTTATGCTGGCACTTTTTGTCATAAACAGACTCGTGTTGCAAAAGGGGTGGCGTTCATTAAGGCGGACTGAAACAACTAAACAATTGGTGAAATAAATGATTTTCTGATGGCAATAATAATTGGACATGTAGCAGGGGTAACTAATACAAGCCCAATGGTTGTTTTTTTCATTGATACCTGGTGCCGGAATTGGAATTGCCAGGGCAAAATTTGTAGGATAAATGAGTGATATAATTAAGGAAATACAAAACGGACGGATCCTAAAAAATAATGGAAGTTGGATGTATTGTGACAAGTGCAATAAGACTGTTGGTTATTTGTGCTATTCGACGTATCAAGACTTTCAATTTGATTTCGTATGTAAATGCGGAAACAAAGGTTCGTTTCGGTTAAAATATCAAACAGAAAATGAATTGACCAAATCAAACGGTGAACTTAAAATAATAAAAAATAGATTGTGTTGCCCCAATGATGGTTCACCACTATTTACAATTGTCGATAAAAATGTAACGGGCGTTTCATATTCTGTAGTTTGCAAAAAATGCCAAACCGAATTTTCAAATGGATAGCAAAACTTTAAAATATAATGGCTTTGTCCCGCCATGTGGAATCTTTTGCGGTGGATGTCCGGTTTTTACGAGAATGAAAAATCGTTGCGAAGGGGCGGAAAAAGGATGTAAGACAAGAAAGTGTAAAGGGATTTATGTTTGTTGCACCGAGAAAAAAGGATTAGAATTTTGTCATGAGTGCAAGTCTTATCCTTGCAGCAAATACCGGAAATTCGCAGATAGATGGAAAAAGTACGAACAGGATTTGCTGGAAAATCAGGACTTTATACGCGAACATGGGAAAGAGAAGTTTATCGAAATGATGAACAACAACGCACGGGTGTATAAAGCATAGCGCGGAGACACTATATTTGATAGTTAGGGTTTGTACAAAGGTGAGCGGCAATAAGTAAGTACTAAAGAAATAATAAAGGTTTTTAGAAATGAAGGATACGACAAAACAAGATGAACGAATGTCAAAAATGACATTTGCTTCAATATATCCACTTTATCTTACAAAAATTGAGAAGAAAGGCAGGACTAGAGAAGAATTGAATGAAGTAATTAGATGGTTAACAGGTTATAATGATGATGATTTGCAAGAACTTATAAATGATAATGCAACATTTAAGTCTCTCTTCCAAAATGCAAAATTAAATAAGAATGCTACTCGAATTACAGGTGTAATATGTGGCTATAAAGTCGAAGAAATTACAAATCCATTGACGCAACAAGTCAGATATTTAGACAAGTTAGTTGATGAACTGGCCAAAGGGTGGAAAATGGAAAAAATATTGAGGACTGATTAAGTAGATAAATTAGATGAAGCCAAAAGAATTAATTGAAGAGTGGGTAAAAGCATTTAATGAGGGGAATGCTGAGAAAATATCGGATTTTTATCATCTTGATGCAATTAATCACCAAGTTGCAAATGAACCTGTTGTTGGAAAAAAAGCAATATTCAAAATGTTTGAAACTGAATTTAATCAAGCAGAAATGACCTGCATAGTAGAAAATATTTTTGAAGATGGTAATTGGGGAATACTTGAATGGAAAGGCCCATTAGGGCTGAGAGGTTGTGGTTTCTTTCAAATAGATAATGGAAAAATTATCTTTCAGAGAGGATATTGGGATAAACTGTCATTTCTAAGACAACACAATTTGCCAATACCAACAAAATAGGAACGAAGTAAAGTACAAAACGCTAATAAAATGTTTAAAACATAGCACGGAGATACTATATTTGATAGTTGGCACTCATTGTAAGAGGCACCCTGCAAATAATTATAGACGATTGATGGAAGAAAAGATTAAGAGATATTTAACTGATTTAGAGAAAGAAAAAGGGATAGAGATTTTACTTGCCTGTGAGACTGGTTCGAGAGCATGGGGATTTCCATCACCTGATAGTGACTATGATGTGCGGATAATCTACAAACACAATAAAGATTGGTATTTAAGCTTGACCGAAGAGAAAGATACAATTGAATGCTTTTATGAGAACAACGATATCGATATTAGTGGTTGGGATTTGAGAAAAAGCTTGCGTTTGATGTGGAAATCAAACCCACCTTTGCTCGAAAGAATTCAATCTCCAATTATATATCATGTTGATAAAAACTTTTTAACTGGTATTAACTCAATTGCACAAAAGACCTATTCCAGAGTTGCTACGATTCATCATTATTTGAGCATGGCAAGAAAGGCCTTAGACGAAGTCATGAGCTTAGACGAGTATAAATTGAAAAGATTCTTTTACGCTCTCCGTGCATCGGTAGCTTGCTTATGGATTCTTGAAAAAGAAGAGGTCCCACCAATTGAATTTAGGAAAATGATTAACGTATTAGACTTATCCGATAATTTAACAAATAGGATTAATGAACTAATTGAACTAAAGTCAACAATTAGCGAAACATACTTACACAATGGAGAACAATGTTTAATTAATTTCATGGAAACTTGTCTGGAAAGAGCTGTTAACGAATCAAAAAGTTTACCAGCTTCAAAAGGACAAATGAGTGAGTTAAATGAGTTTTTCCGTAACACATTAGCTTGAATAATGACAATTGAGGATTTAAAAGATAGAGGATTGATAATTCTGGAATGCATTAGTGGCAGCAAGGCTTACGGATTAGATACACCGAATTCTGATACAGACATTAAGGGGGTTTTTATTTTACCGAAAGAGGAGTATTACGGATTAACCTATACACCTCAAGTGAATAATGAAACTAACGATATCGTTTTTTATGAGTTTGGACGTTTTATGGAATTGTTATCGTTAAACAATCCAAATATTCTGGAATTACTCAATACGCCTGAATCAGCTATAATTTATAAGCACCCATTTTTAAACGAAATAAACTATGAACTGATTTTATCTAAGTTGTGCAACAACACATTTGGGAAGTTTGCTTTATCCCAGATTAAAAAAGCAAAAGGACTAAAAAAGAAAATAGTAAACCCTGTTGCAAAAGAGAGAAAAAGTGTATTGTCTTTCTGTTTTGTAAACTATGGCCAAGGAGCAATTCCGCTTTTCAAATATCTTGAAATTAAAGGTTGGCGACAAGAATATTGCGGACTAATAAATATTCCGCACATGAAAGATGTTTATGGATTGTATTATTCCGACCAATTAGGATTTAGTGGTATACTCAGGGGAAAAGATTCAAATGACATTTGTTTAAGTTCAATTCCTAAAGGTTCAAAACAAGAAGCTCTAATGTATTTCAATAGAAATGGATATTCAACCTATTGCAAGGAATACCGTGAATACTGGGATTGGGTAGATAAAAGAAACGATGATAGATATGAAAATACTAGAAGCCACGGAAAAAATTATGATTCAAAAAACATGATGCATGTGTTTCGGCTTTTAGAAATGGCTATTGAAATCGGAAAAGAGAAAAAGATCAATGTAAAAAGACCAAATCGTGATTTTCTACTTGATATTAAAGCAGGGAAATTTGAGTATGGGGAACTATTAAAAATGGCTGGTTTGAAACAGACTGAGATGGAATTGGCATTTGAACGTTCGTCTTTGCCTGATAGGCCTAATTTGGAGTTAATAAATGAATTAACTTATAGGTTGAGGGATAAGTTTTATAAAGACAGAGAATAAACAACGAAGTGTCAACAATATGTGCAATTCATAAGGGGTTCAGAAGTTTTCGAGCAGTATTGCCCGCATCAATTTTGGTGGGTAACCTGATAGGTTTAACTTTGCTGAACTCCACTTAGTTCCGGTTGAAGCCTACAATCCCTTACAAAATAATACATTACAATGTAGAACAAACAATTTAACAAGTAGCGGTTTGATAATTTGGAGTACAGAAATGCCCGCTGCCTTATATTCAGGCCTTAGTGCCAATAAACAAACGATGAGAGCCCTTATGGTAAAAATATTCAGTAATGAGGCCTATTTCTTGATAGCATTAATTGTTTTTGGTATAGCTGAATATGGTGTGTTTTTTCTAAATATGAAGATTTATAATAAGAAATGGTTCCTGGTTTTTGTCCCAGTTTCAGTTGTGGTTGTCCTGATAGGTTTCCTGTTAAAGCAAAGAGTTGAATTTGAGGTTTATAAGTACCTTATAGTTTTACCCGTTCAAGTTTACCTTATAAAAATAACTCAATTATTATTTGGCCTATTTAATCAAACATATATTGTTAACATTAGAGGTTGTGATTTTGGAGAGCCAGATAGAGATTTACATGGTTTCCCCTCAATGGACAGTTTATTTTCTATAGGTATAATCTTAATTGTTTTAACTCTGTTTATTATTATCTAACAAGTCAGTCCGGCTTCGTGAAAACTAAAGGGACTTGTAATCCTGTTTATACATCTAAGTATGCAATCTTCCTTTCTTCACTTTAACTCACCAGGTCCCTATAGCTGTTGGGACTATGCTTCGTCTCAGTAAAACACTGTTTTCTCATCCTTATGCATAGGGCTTAAATAAACCGGGCTTCCAGGCTGTTGTGAAATCCGTGGCAATTTAACCAAATCGCCCGCATTTGCACCTAAAAAAAGCCACACCGGAAAGGTGTGGCTTTTTTTAATGGGAAAATTGTAGTCGTTAATATTTACGATGGACGGTTTTGCTTAAACACTTGGTACTGTTCTTTTAACAACTCCATATTTAACCCGGCACAAAAGGGTTTCCCCTTGTCTAAATCGCTATGCTGGAATAGTTCTATTTGTTTAAATTGTTTCTCCAGATAGTAAACCAAAGTGAATGCAGCTTGTAACTGGTTATTGGTAAAATTGCCCGATTTGCCAATTAAACAGATTCCTAAAGAATTAAAATTATGTCCCTTAACATGTGCCCCCATTTCTGTTTTAGACCAAAAAGGATCGTCGTTAAGAGGCCTGCCGGTTTCTAAATGCCCGTCGAATTTTTGGTTGTACAGTTTTGACGACAACCAACCATTAAGGATAACATAATGATAACCAATGTTGCTCCACCCGCGTCCTGTAACATGCCATTTTGTTATTAGGGCGGCATTTCCAAAAGCGGAATCGGAGCAATGAAATACAATTTTTAAATAACTCATAACTTTATAATTTAAATGATGAAAAATATAAATCCGGGAGAGCTTGCCGTCGGCCATCGTTTAACCTTATTGCCACTGCTCACTCCCCCAAAAAAGGAATTTTCGGAACAGGCGGGCTACCATTCAGAATTGGCCAGCAGATCGGCGGCCAGCGGTTTGGCTTCCGGTACAGGTTTTGCATTCTGGGGCTTGCCGGTAACAAAAGAAGTCCAGGCATTTCGAGTACCCCTTTTCTCCACCGATCGTCCAATGGAATAAACACCAATAACGGAACCCCATACCCCCAGGAACATCTTAAATATCTGGTCGCTGTTCTCAACCATAGCAGCATCAATACCAATATTGTGCATAACGATATGGCGTAGCCCCAGCAGTTCCAGCAGGATGAAAGCAAGCCCGACATAAACAACAGTGGGGCGGGCCCGTTTTGTATAATTGTCGTCCTGGTTAAGCTCGGCCATTAAAATATGCTGTTTAACATCAAGCTCCTTCCTGATGGTTTGTTCAATTTCCTTCTCTCTTAGCTGCGTTAGCTGTTCCATTTGCATAAAGAAAGAATGTTGGTCCTTCTCCTGTTCCCCTTGTATGCGCAGGAGTTCATGCTTTAATTTTTCCCTTTCTTCTTTTGTTGTTACAAAAGCATCAATACTGGCGGTAAGGGAATCAATAATATTGCTCCCGGAACCGGAAATAAACTGTGCGATTTTACTTAAAATAGTCATAATGAATAAGTTTTATAAAAGAGACTGTTTGTCTCAGGTTTTTACGAATAACTTTTTTTACAGTAGTTCAAGTACGATATGCCCCTCCTGTTTTTAATAATGATATATAAAAAACTCACGTAAGCCAGAGAAATAGGAACGGTTTGTGTAAAGTGTTGTCAGGTAGCTATTTAATTTGTTTTTTTTAGCTGTTTTACTTTTCCTGAAAATACGGAAACAGTACCCTGGTTTTACTTCATTCTTATCGGAAATTAAGGCTTTTGCCGTGAAAGATGGAAGGTAGATTGAAAGTGTTTGGTGTGTTTTGCTTAAAAAATTAAATCATTATATTGCTTTTGTTTAAAAACCTTAATTAAAATATTGGCAAAATCAACCTAAAATTTGTCGGTTTTCACAGTATTTTGCCCTAATTTTCGGTTTAAGTAATATAAAATGAAGTGTTTGTAATTAAAAAACGGGTCGGTATGTTCTTGAAATTTCGTAGTTAGGAAATTTTTCTTTTCACACGTGGAAAAGTTAATCCCCACATTAGAAAAGGATCGCTATCACACTAGAAAAGAATCGTTATCACACGTGATAAGCATTGCAATCACGTGTGATAATTTCAATAAAAACACTGTTTTCTTTGGAAAAAATCCCGGATTAATTAAAAACCGGGAACAGGGATTTAGTTTTTTGGTTTAGCTTCTTTGGAGTACTTTAATGTTTGCAGCATAGTTTTTAACTCCATTCCGGGGGTAAAAACGGTCCTGGCATTTCTTATCGACGACGCGCTTACATCCTCTTCTTCTTCTTCGCCTTTACTGCTAATGCTTATGCGTAGGCTTCCAAGGTGCCCCAGCCGGACTATCTGTCCGTCTTCAAGGGAATCTTGCATAACATCTACTAGGGCATACAAAACGGCCAGTATGTCAGCGCCACTGACTGTACATATTTTCACGATTCTTTTTGTTAACTTTTCAAGTGTAACTTCTCCTTTGTAAACGGTTGATGCATAAAATTTTTTGTCACCACCTCCAACTACTCCTGGTTGGCCTTTCTTGATTACTTTAAACTTAATTGGCATTTTTGAAAAATTTAATTTATAACTAATACCAGTACAAGACTTTTTTCTTGTATGGTTTTTAACTCTGCGGATAACCTTTTATACCGATAACAGAAATGTTCGATAACGTTGGTGTAAGGTCTGTTAAGGTTGATAGTGTTATTTGTGGGGGATTTAGGTTATGTGATTATTGATTTTTTGAGATGTGTCGTGTTTGTGTAGATTGAAAGATGAATTTCGGATATGCTTACATTGGTTTTTAAATGTTCTTGTTTCATAATTAAAATGTTAACGATATTATCAATTCTATTTAATATTGACAAAAATAGTGTTTTTGTAATAAAAACCAAGAAAAAATTAATAAAAAATTAAACATTATGAAACGTTTATGTTAAAAAGAGATGGTTTGTTCTTCAGGGAAAAGCCGGAAAACCTCACTCCTCCGTGTTTACAATGCGAATGTTTGAACAAAAGCATTTATAATGCAAAAAACAAGAAAGGAAGCAATTGTAGATAACATAAAAATTGTTGCAAACGCTGACCAGACGGAGTTATACCAATTTTAAGGGGCCTTTCCGGATTGACAAACGATATTTAAAACAGATGTTGCAAATAAAATAACCCGAATAAGGTTAAGGTGTTTTGAAATAAATATTAAAACACATATATTAGATACTATTAGTAAAATAAAGAACACATAAACAGTCGATTATAAGCGATTGCTAATTCATTATAAATGCTTGGTGCGGATATGTATCAGTCAATCAATGAAATAGGTCTTTGTTGTTTTAAGGCTGGTATAGTGGGAATAAATGTAATATACATTTATTCGGGTTGTATGCAACTGTGGAGAACCGGCACGGTACATTGGAACAATATAAATAGAATAATTATAGAAAACGGATTGATTAGAAAAGATAGCTTATGATTGTTGTTTTGTATGGATTATAACACCAAAGAACTTGATAGATTTAAAAATATACATTAGTATTTTCCTTACATTGGTTATATATCAAAATGGAACCGGTCAATCCACTTTATCGGTAAATAAGTTTAATGAAAAAATAGTTGTTGATGGTATAATCGACAACCTTTGGCTTCATACAGATTCATCCTCAGCTTTTATTCAACTTGAACCTTTATCTGGTTCACCGGCATCCTGTTCAACAACAATTAGGGTTGCTCAGGATGAGAAAAATATATATTTCCTTTTTGTGGGCTCGGTCAATAGTTCTGATGGGTTGGTTGCCAGGATCCAACGTCGTGACCAGTTAAATTATACCGACGATATTGTCTCCATAATTCTTGATACATACAACGACAAACGAACAGCTATGATGTTTCAAGTCAATGCCCTGGGTACAATTGCCGATGCTAAAATTATTGATGACGGTAAAGAGGTTGACTATTTGTGGGATACGGAATGGGAAGCCAAAGCCTCAATAGCCGATAACTTTTGGATTGCTGAAATCAAGATACCTTTTAAAAGCATTCAGTTTAAACCCGGTGCTTCTAATTGGGGCTGTAATTTCTCAAGGTCGATACGGACAAATAATGAAATCTCCTGGTGGGCTCCTGTTACACAGAATAATAGAGTGTCTCAAAATGGAATATTGCAAAATATACAAATAGAAAAAGGGCTACACCATACGTTAAATCTATATCCATATGCTACCGGAAGGTATGCCAATGCTAATATCGGTGAAACTACAGAAGGTTTGAACGGAGATGTTGGTGGTGATATAGAATACAAATACAGTTCAAACCTAAAGTCAAATGTCACTATCAACCCTGATTTTGCTACAGTAGAAGGTGACAAAGAGCAAATAAACCTGACACCCTGGGAACTTCAATATCCGGAAAAACGATTGTTTTTTCAGGATGGCAATGATATGTTCAGTACGCGTATCAAAACATTTTACTCACGGAGAATAGGGGATATCCTTTATGGCGGTAAGGTTACAGGTAAAATTGATAGGTTTCAGTTCAATGGGATCCATACGCGGACGCAGGAGGACAGTAAGTTACAAATACCCGGTGCAACATTCAACGCATTACGGTTAAAAATTGATGTTTTAGAATCTTCAACACTTGGTTTTATTTATTCGGATAAAATAACTGATACAGCTACCTTTCGTTCTTACAATATTGATTATGTTTTGAACCTCGGCAAAACATGGAAACTAACAGGGCAGTATGTTGCAAGTACACCCGGTGATTTGTCATCGCACTCGGGATGGTTCGTAAGATTTGCCAGGGAGAATAACGTATACCATTACCATGTGCGGTTTACAAGTTTAGGGGAAAATTTTCAGGACAATGTCAACCAGACAGGATATGTCCCCGATGATAACCGTCTGGAAGTGGACAGTGATGTAGAGTACAAGTTCTGGTTAAATAACAGATTGAAATACCTTTTTCTTTCAGGTAAAAACAATATGTTCTGGAGCCAGAAAGGTGAGTTGCGCAGCTGGAGGTTTACCTACGGTTCAAGAATGTACCTGGGCAATAAAATAAGTTTTGATGCATATTATCAGGATGGATTTCAACTGCTGGACAAAAAATATTACAATCACTACTGTCATCTTATCGGCGGTTATAATACCGATGAAGCCTCTCATGTTGAACTGGCATACCGGTTCGGAAGAAATTTCGCCCGTGATTTTCAACTCGCAGAAATCAATACAAGTTTTAAAGTATTTAAAAACCTTTCGGTAAATTATGAATTGGATTATCTCACTTTTTCACCAGATACCTCCAATGCTTCAACATTGCTTAACGTTGTAGGGCTCGATTATTATTTTACAAACGACCTCTGGATACGCATTTTTGCCCAGAACAACAGTAGTACTGATAAATATTATTTCTATGGTCTTTTTGGCTGGAGGTTCAAACCTCCATTTGGTGCTTTATATCTGATAGTGAATACGGATAATTATTTTGATTTTGATAGAAATTCAAATTATTATTCTGAAATTATGTTTTTGAAATTAACTTACCCTATTTCTATTATGAACAGATAAACCATAAATATAAACAAATTGACTTTGAACGATAGCACCAACATACATCACGAAAAAAAGCCGGAAAGCCAAATGGACCGTTCCTTTACAACCATTTTTATAACTTTATGCTAAAAATAGGGTGAAAAACATACAATATTATGTAAAATTTATTGCAAAACGTTGTAATGCAACAAATTTTATACTTGTCATTGTAGCCCATAAAACCGAACGATGAAACTATATGGATTGGATTATTAAAAACATAATTACAAACAAAAAATTTGACAGGATTCTATACGGATTATTGATTGCAATAATTATTGTGGATTTTTTAACGGACAAATTCGGAAATCCTGATAAAAATTTAATTGGATTTAACTTTTTGCTAATTGCTTTACTTATTGTTGGAGCAAAAGAGTTAATGAATTATTCATACAAAAAATTATATTTTTCGAATCAATCAAACCTTAACTCGATTAGAGAATTGATTAATAATCGTCAATACAGCAAAGCCATAGATTTGACAGAAAAAATAAGATTAGTAAAGCCACAATTGACCGAAAAGTTATATTGGAGAGGTGTTGCTAATTTGTATTTGAAGGAAAGCTCTCTTGCCTTAGCAGACTTCAATTCTATTGAAGCTGAATATTCAAACTTCGCTGGATTCTTTTATCATAAAGGTTTGGCACTTGTAGATACTGGAAAAAATACAGAAGCGATTAAATATTTGTCACGTTCGGTTGAACTGGAGAAAACCTGGCAAAATCTTGACCAAAGAGGTGTCGTAAATATGAATATTGATAAACTCGAAGAAGCTGAAAAGGATTTGAGAGAATCAATAGAATTAAAAGAAGATTCATCAAATACATGTAATCTTGGAGTGCTTTTAGATAAAAAAGGGAATCATACACAAGCAATGGAATTTTATAATCGCTCGATTGAGATAAACGCTGAAAATCCAAATGCTTTTTATAATAGAGCATTAGCGAACTATTATATAGAGAAATATCAAGATTCAATATTAGATAACACAAAGGCAATTGAACTTGAACCTGACAGACATTGGGCATACTATAATCGAGCCTTATCCAAACAAAAGATTAATGAATTAGAATCGGCAATTGACGATTTTGATTACGCCGAAAAATTGGGTATTGACAATAATTATTTATACCTGAATCGTGGATTTTGTAAATGTGAATTTGGAGATATTTCAAACGGTTTGATTGATTTAAAAAAAGCTGACAATTTGGATTGTAAAGAGGCAAAAGAACTGATTGAAAAGTATGATAAACAATGAATTACGGCGCACAATAATTAGGTGTCAAACCCAGTGCGGTCTGGGAGACCCCACTGGGTTTGTGCCTGTGTTGGGCCAAACCCCTTCATCAGGGGGCTAATTTTTCCTGTGTAATTTCAAAGTTCCAGGTTTTGGTGAGAATATAGTTTCTACAGAACAGGAGGTTAATGTTTTTCTATATTTAGACATTTTCCACATTGATTTTTTCCTCTTTTCACCCGGTTTTTTTATGGGTTGTTCATGGAAATCTATCATTTCGGCATAACGAAGCAAGATGGTAAGGTACAATAGAATAAAAAATACTTAAACAAAGCGCATTGTTTTAAAGTGAAGAAATACAGCAGTTTATATTCATACCATTCAGAGTTTATTCTTTTTTCGAGTTTCTGTCACTTATATGTTACCCGAACAAGATAATGCGCAGAAAATAAGCGTATTAGAAATTCTTTTTTTACACCAAACGCCACACAGAGTTAATAGCCAGTAATGTAGACCATAAAAGCGATTTGCTAATTTGTAATTATTACAACCGGAAAGAAACCCATAGAACACCAGTTTCAAGCAATATTTTCCTAATTGACAAACGAAATTCAAACAGATGCTACAAAAAATAACTTGAATAGGGTTGACAGGTATTTGATTAAATATTAATTTGCATACCACAAATACGTTTTGTAACATAAAAAGGATATAAACAGCCGATTATAAGCGTGTGCTAATTAATTATAAATGCTTAGTATGGATATGTATCATACGATCAAAAGAATAAGTGAGGGGTGTCAAGAGACAAGACATAGTGTAAATAAACGCAATTGCGTTTATTCGGATGTTGTACGCAAGCCACCAAGAAAGAAACATAGTGCTAAATTGATGAAAAAAAATGAGACCGAAATACTAAGAAACCCCAACGCACAAAGCAAGAGTTTGTCAGCCCTTCCCTGCAAGCATCCCGTCGCTGCCAAACACATGCTTTTATTGCCGACACACATTGAGGATATATATTGAATTAAAACGTTGTAAGAAATGACTCCAATCTATTTAGACCTACATATACATACTCAAAATAATCAGGATTATGATTTAGAATTACTGAAATCAAAGATTCTAGAGGTATCTGATAATGCGGAACACTTGGTGTCATTGACTGACCATAACTTCATAAATACTGAGATTTACTTAAAGGCAAAAGAGATTTTTAAGAATATTATTATTGGTGTTGAACTACATATTAGATATAACCAAGACAGCCCATACTATCATTGTCATGCATATTTTAAAAATGAAATCAATAAAGACACCTTAGGTAAGTTAAATAGTATTATTGACACTCTTTATGATACGAAGACTCCATCAAAAGATGATAGGATTCCATGTATTGAAGAAGTAATAAGAGCTTTTGATGGTTACGAATTTATGTTATTGCCTCACGGAGGACAGTCTCATTCTACATTTGATGGGGCGATTCCGCAAGATGATAATTTTAAATTTGATGATGCTCTATCCAAAAGTTTATACTATAATCAATTTGAAGGATTTACAGCTCGTGGTGTTAGTAAGTTAGAAAAAACACAAGAGTATTTTCAGCGATTGAATATTAATGAGTTTGTTAACTTAATGACTTGCACGGATAATTATAACCCTGCAATTTACCCGAAAACAAAAGTATCACCAGATGCAAGTGAGTTTGTTCCCACTTGGATGTTTTCCGCACCAACTTTTGATGGATTAAGATTAGCACTATCTGAAAACTCTAGATTAAAATATTGTAATGAGAAGCCTGAGTTTTACCACAACCATATTGAATCAGTTGCTTTATCAAATGAATCAATAGATATAGATGTTAAACTTAGTCCAGGTTTAAATGTAATTATTGGTGAATCTTCAAGTGGGAAAACTCTTTTTGTTGATTCCGTTTGGCGTAAATTAACAAATCAATTCGAAGGTAGCGATTATCTAGATTTTGGGGTAACAGATGTGGTAATATCAAATTCGTCAGGGACAACTCCACATTATCTGAATCAGAATTATATAATGTCTGTTTTAAATGATTCGGACAGTGATTTGAATAAAATAGCAATTATAAAAGATGTTTTCCCAGGTGATAACGAAATAAAATTGAGCATTGACCGTGGGCTTCAAAAATTGAGGACAGACTTATCTGAACTTTTATCAGCCGTGAAGGAAATTGAAAGTATTTCTGATACTTTAAGTCATTTACCTCACTTACAAAGTTTAATTGTATCAAAATCATTGCAGAGTAATATCTTCGAATCCTTAGTTCCTTCAGAATCAATTACAGAATTAATTGACTTCTCAGAAGATGAATATGAAATGCATCTGGAGAATTTAGAAAGTATTGAAGATTTTCTTGACACTAACCCATTAGTAACTAATAACAAATCTGCATTTGATACTATTAAAAAGCTAATTTCTAAAGCACGCAATAGCTCAGAATTAGAACAAAACGTGAGAAGAGTAATAAAGAGTAGTCATTCAGAATTTGACTCTGAACTTATGAAAACTCAAAGGTTAGACAGAGCTAAACTAAATGACTTCAATCAGTTACTAGAGAGCATAACAGCTTACGTAATTAATTATCGTAAATTCAAAAAAGTATTAGCTCGAATTTCAGCTTATAAAACAAGTTGTCGGACACAAGAAGTCATTTCAGAAGGTCACAAACTATTTATAAAAAATGACTTCGTATTAGATAAAGAAAAGGTAAAGGATGTATTTAATAAGTTATTAAAATCGAAATACCGTTTTGAAGATATTGATAACTTGGAACCTGAAACATTATTTGAATCAAATTATTCTGAAAAACCATTGGTAAGAGGTTATGATGGTTTTGAAAGGAAGGTAAACGAAATGTTTCTAAGTTTTAATTCTAAGAAATATGAAATTACTACAAACAAAGGGTTGGACTTTAATAATTTAAGTCCAGGGTGGAAAACATCAATTATTCTTGATATAATCTTAGGTTATAAAAAGGATATGGCTCCAATTATCATAGACCAACCAGAGGATAATTTAGCTACTTCCTACATAAACGAAGGCCTCGTTAAAGCGATAAAAAATATTAAGGAGTACAAGCAGATAATACTTGTTTCACATAACGCAACTATTCCTATGATGGGAGATGCACAAAAAGTTGTTGTTTGTGAAAATGACTCATCCAAAATAAAAATTAGGTCTGGTCGTCTTGAAGATAGTATTGATGATAAAAGTGTGGTGAATTATATTGCAGATTTAACCGATGGAGGTAAACCATCAATTAAAAAGAGAGTAAAGAAATATAACTTCAAAAGTTTTAAAAATTAGGCGTTATGCAATTAATATTTAAAAGAGAAGATGAGAATTTATCAATTGAGATAAAGGAAGGCGTTTCAACAATTGAGTTTGATTATGTCGAAATGATTAAAAAACTTATTGATTCAAAGGAGCTCGAGGAAACTATTTTTGAGGGAGATATTTCCGAAGAAGAAATGGGAAAGATTAATGAAATGGTAAAGAAAATCAATGAGGCTGTTCCGACAGTTGAAGAAGAAGAAACAGAGATAGATGATTTGCTTTGATTCCATCCCTTCGCTCACAGGCACATTTGAAATTCGCACGAGCCAGCTCACAGACCAAAAATTCCAAAAGAGCCTGCAAGCCCTTCCCGCATTGATAGAGACATTAGTGCTAGAATTAGAGAAAGGCCAGCGTACAACAAGCGGTCATAAAACATTGCGCGGATTGTGCTAAATTTGAACGAAATAACAATTAATAAACAGCGTAGCGGCTTGATAGATTTGTGCTTCGAAATGCGCAACGTTTCATACCGCAGGCCGTTGTAACCCATTTGAAAGAACCTAAGTTCAAATATGAAACTATCAAAAAAGACATTTAAACCATTAGGAATTCTGATTTGTGGAGACTCAGGACTAGCTCCGTATCTATCAGGACCTAATTTGGTGGAATTTTTTAATGAATGTGGATTTGATGATGAGTATGGACAGGGTTTTCCTTCAAGATGGATTTATTCAACTGACAAAGTTACTGAAGCTAATGATTCAAACTTACTTTCAACTATTCTAGAAGAATTTGTTGACCCAAGAAGATATAATGGGAATATTGAATTAGTTGACACACTTGTTAGCGAAGTAAACAATTTGATAAGATATGACGGCTATCTCCTTGAAAAGGATGGGGAGTTTTATAAAATCAATGATAAAAAAGGAAGTGTTGTTACACCAGAAAGCATCACAAAGATTGGTCATGAATTTGTTGATGAGCAAATTAAGAAGTGTTTGCAAAAAATTTCCTCAAATGACTTTAATGGAGCAATTACAAATGCACGTTCCCTGACTGAAGCTGTTTTGATACATATTATTGAAACTGTTGAAGGAGCTGAGATTAAAAATGATGGTAATCTGGGTAACCTGTGGTCTAAGACCAAGAAAGCGTTAAAAATAAATATCAAAAAAGACGAATTTCCCGATTACATTTTTCAAATTATTTCTGGACTTGATACTTCATTAAATGGACTTGCTGGATTAAGCAATAATACAGCTGATAGACATGCAAATAAGTTTAAAACGAAAAAGCATCATGCAAAATTAGCAGTGAATTTGTCTATGACTATTTGTGATTTTTTGATTGAAATACAGAATAATAAACCCAATGAATAATGAAAAAAGAGATTTTAAATTGGTTAAATGAAATAGAAAAAAATGACGGAACTCCGCCAGATACTGTGATTGCATTTAATTTGGGATTAATGGAAAGTGATCAAGGTTTTTTGATGTACTTTGTTGGTGCATTTGAATATTCCGAGGACGATGATGATTGGGCATGCATTGAACCTCCGACAAAACCATACAGATATTTAAAATTGCCAGATAAAGTTCAAAACGAATCTTGGGAAACCATCCTTGACTTATGTAAAAAAGCATTGACGGAATTGGAATCGGACGGAACTTTAAACACGACTTTGATTAAAAATGCGAAAGCCATAACGACAGGATTTGATGACGGAGAATTAGTGAAAATCAGATAAAAACGGGTTACAATAATTAGGTATCAAACCCAGTGCGGTCTTGGAGACCCCACTGGGTTTGTGCCTGTGTTGGGCCAAACCCCTTCATCAGGGGGCTAATTTTTCCTGTGTAATTTCAAAGTTCCAGGTTTTGGTGAGAATATAGTTTCTAAGGTACAGGACTTTCGTTTTTTTTATGGTCAGACATTCTCCATCTTGATTTTTTACTCTTTTCACCTGGTTTTTTTATGGGTTGTTCATGGAAACCTATCATTTTGGCATAACAAAGCACCATGTTACTCCAGAATAAAAACAACTTAAACACAAAGTGTATCATCTCAAAGTAAAGAAAAACAGTGTTTTATGTTCGCACAATTCAGCGTTTATTCTTTTTTCAAGTTTCTGTCACTTATATGTTACCCGAACAAGATAATGCTCAGAAAATAAGCGTATTAGAAATTCTTTTTTTACACCAAACGCCACACAGAGTTAATAGCCAGTAATGTAGACCATAAAAGCGATTTGCTAATTTGTAATTATTACAACCGGAAAGAAACCCATAGAACACCAGTTTCAAGCAATATTTTCCTAATTGACAAACGAAATTCAAACAGATGCTACAAAAAATAACTTGAATAGGGTTGACTGGTATTTGATTAAATAATAATTTGCATACCACAAATACGTTTTGTAAAATAAAAAGGATATAAACAGCCGATTATAAGCGTGTGCTAATTAATTATAAATGCTTAGTATGGATATGTATCATACGATCAAAAGAATAAGTGAGGGGTGTCAAGAGACAAGACATAGTGTAAATAAACGCAATTGCGTTTATTCGGATGTTGAACAAAACCGCCTTTGGCGGCAATTGTCTGTAATTTCGTACTTTGCAGGTGAAACTAATAATTTATCGATGAAAAAAAAATGTTGGGCAACAAATGCTCCAGGAAATGGCCATACGCAATTACAGTCCACGCACCATTAAGACATATTGCAGCCTGGTACAACGATTTATGCAGTCCACTGCAAAGGAAATCAATGATATCACAATAGAGGGTTTAAAAAACTACCTTTACACCCGTATCCGTAAAGATGAAATTTCTGTTTCAACAATCAATCAAACATTAAGTGGGTGGAGGATAGTTTGGGTCCATTTATTGGATAAACAATGGGGGGCTTGTCGCATAAAACGTCCCAGAAGAGAGAAAAAGTTACCTGAAGTTTTATCCCAGCAGGAAGTTAAGTTGTTGGTCAACCCACCCATAAATATTAAACACAGGGCTATACTCAAACTTATGTATTCAACAGGGATACGCAGGGCAGAACTCTTGGGGCTAAAATTAAAGGATGTTGATTCATCCCGTATGGTAATCAATATAAGACAAGGTAAGGGCAAAAAGGATAGACAGGTTGTATTACATCCGGAATTATTGAAATTATTACGGGGGTATTATAAACATTACCGCCCCCGGTGTTATTTGTTTGAAGGTTATGGCCCTGAAGGGCGTTACTCAGCAACCAGTTTGATGAAAATTGTCAAGAGGTATGCAAAGAAAGCAGGGATAAGCAAGAGTATATCTGTTCACACTTTGCGCCATTGTTATGCAACACACATGTTGGAGAAAGGCGTAAACTTGAAAATTATCCAACAATTTATGGGGCATACATCACTTAGGACAACATCGATATACCTGTCAGTGGCCAATATAGATTGTACGCCACTGCCCAACCCATTGGATTGAGATGGGCCCCATGAATACCAGACAAGAGGTTGAGCTGGGGGCTATCTTACAAATGGGAATAAAAAGCTACAGGAAAGCAAACAGGCTAAGTTTTGAGCAAGAAAAAGCAGTAGAAAGTATAATCTCATGTAGGACCAAAAAGCTCGGGGGACATGTAAAACGCTGCACATCATGCGGCTTCAACCAACAAGCGTATAACTCATGCCGCAACAGGCATTGCCCCAAGTGCCAGTTTGTAAAACAGGAACAGTGGGCAGACAAACTGGCCCATAACCTATTGCCATGTAAATATTTCCACGTGGTGTTCACCCTTCCGGAAGAGTTGCGCGGCCTTGTGTTTTACAATAAAGAAGTATGTTATTCCTTATTGTTCAAAGCCAGCTCAGGGGCTAACATCCAACCCTGATTTTCTGGGAGCCCAGTCAGGGGCCCTGGCCGTATTGCATACATGGACGCAGACATTGTTGTTCCATCCCCACATCCATATGCTTGTCCCGGCCGGGGGACTGTCGGAAGATGGCATGGAATGGAAAAGTTCAAGGAAAAAGTTTTTCCTTCCGGCGAAAGTATTGTCGCGGATATTTAGGGGGACAATGGTAAAACTATTAGAGGGGGCCGTCGAAGAAGGGACAATAAACTTGCCCCATACAATCCCGGTTTTTTCGGAACTAAAAGACAAATTGTACAAAAAAGACTGGAACGTGCATTTGGAAAAAGCGTTCAGGGGGGTAAACAGTGTGCTAAAGTACCTGGGGCGGTACACCCACCGGGTGGCCATAGCCAACAGCCGGTTGGTTTCAATATCAGAAAGCAATGTGTCTTTTAGGTATAAAGACAATAAAGACCGGGGCAGAAAAAAAGTAATGACGCTCCAAACCAACGAGTTTATCAGAAGGTTCCTGCAACATGTCCTGCCCAGGAATTTTTATAAGATCAGGTATATCGGAATTTTGGCCCCGGTAAATTCAAAAACAAAGAAAGAACAATGCCTGGCTTTGATAGGAAAGGAAACGTATATACCTGTCCTGGAAGGGTTGAACGCCATGGAGGTTGTAGAAGCAATAAAACAGTCCGATCCCTTTATTTGCCCTAAATGCAGAAAAGGGAGAATGGCTTACAGAATTAGGGCCCCTTCCTAAAATATTTAAAACAGGTTCTTTGACATATCACCTTCATTAAACGCCACGGGCGTAATGGGTAAGGTATGTCTTGTCACATAAAAAAAACAAGGTGAAATGACAGAAAACAATTTTAAGCTGACATGTATTTGTGCAAAGGCAAAATAAAAACGGGGGACAATTTGTTCGCGGAAAGGATAGTGCCAAATAGAATGCCCATAGCGGCGGACGGCATTGTTCAACGATATTCTATCAAACATTTTTTCAATTCTTAACTTCATTTTCATATCTTGCAAAGAAAGCCTGCAACTATGATTCTTTGTATAAAAACGTTTGATAGAATACTAATATGTTGCCACCAATTAAAGAAGCGAAGTGCAAACACGAAACATTTGGATTGATTTTTAAAATATATAGACTCTGTTACTAAATAGAATAACCTGTTAAAAAAATTATGATTATGCAAAATCTGATTAAGACCACCATTGTTTTTTCATCGATTATATTTCTTGCTTCTTGTTCAAGTGTTCAGCAGATGCCAAGTTCTTATCCATCACAGAGTGTGTCAAGCCCTGACATTATAGAGCAATCATTGTTTAGCTCAAAAGACCAGACAATTTCAGAAGAAGATATCCAAAGATTGTTAAATGGTAAGATTAAAATTGGAGATTCCGCGCGGATTGCGATATTTAACTATTCAAGTCATTCGCAGAGAAGCACCTATACGAATTATTACTATTATCGGACTGATGAGGAATATTTGAAAACTCAGCAATCCTATATTGAAACTTTAAGGGGAAAATTGACTGATTCAAAAAAGACTCAAAAGATTATTTTAATGCCCTCGATTATGGCGGACAAACAATCTTCGATTACGAACTTGAGGGAAACAGCTGTTAGATTACAAGCTGATTTACTTTTAGTTTATAATATCAAAAGCGACATTTACTATAAATACAAGACTTTTAAGGCGGATGAAGCCAAAGCGTTTGCAACAGTTGAATGCTTTTTGATGGACACAAGAACTGGAGTGATTCCGTTTACAACAGTAACTACGAGAGAAAGTTTTCAAACCAAGACATCGGAGGAGATTTCGACAGATGAACTGAGAAAAAATACGGAGAAAGATGCTGTGATTAAAGCTTTAGAAGCAATTGGATTAGAGATTTATGAATATCTTGACAAAAATTAACTGGTGGCAACAATGTATAAAAAACATAAGTGGCTCAGTGGTTTGCGGAGTATTTGTACATTTAATCAGTTCCGCCAAATCTGCGATTTGACGGTTTGTTTTGAAACTCTAAATTTGTGTCAAAACGCAAATTTGGCTCAGTGCAAATTGATAGGTAAGAGCTTCGAAATCATTTACGTTTCTTATACTGAACGTTAGCGGTCAGGCGAAGAGACGATTACAGAATATACAGAGATTTAAAAAAGGATATAGATATGTCAATTACAAAAGAGTCCGAACTAATTGGAATGAAAAGAATTAGTGAAATTGTAGGAACAACTCTAAAACAGATGAGAGAATATGCCAAGGTTGGTATGTCAACCAAAGAATTGGATGAATTCGGAGGAAATATTTTAAAAAGTTATGGAGCCAAATCAGCACCTTATGAGACTTATGGATTTCCTGGCTATACATGTATAAGTATAAATGAGGAAGCTGCTCATGGAATACCTTCTGAGAAAAAAATATTAAAAGAGGGAGATTTAATTAATATTGATGTTTCAGCAGAACTCAATGGCTTTTGGTCAGACAATGGAGGTTCTTTTATACTGGGAAAGGACATTCACAATCATCAACCTCTTGTGGACGCATCAAAACAAATTTTACACAAAGCAATTAAGAGCATCAAAGGAGGCGTGAAAATTTCTGAAATTGGATACTTAATAGAAACAGAAGCTAAAAAATCTGGATTTAAAGTAATTAAAAATTTGGCTGGTCATGGCGTTGGTAGAAGCTTACACGAAGAACCGGAAAATATTTTAAATTATAGAGTAAAGACAAATCGAGAAAGATTTAAGAAAAACACAACTGTTGCTATTGAAACTTTTATTTCAACCAATTCGACAATCGCAGTTGAATTAAATGATGGCTGGACACTTGTTGGAAATAGAGGAGGATATGTGACACAGCATGAACAGACAATTCTAATAACTGATAAATATCCAATTATACTAACAGATTCTAATGAGATTTGGAATTAGAAAACAAAGCCCGAACCGCTAACATTTTGTATAAGTAATGCCGAGTGAAGTACCTAATTTGAGCTTCAGTTCTTGTATCAAAGTTTATCTCGGTTTGACTGGAAAGAGCTTCGAAATTCGGCACTACTCATACAATTTACCGTTATCGGTCAGCTTGAGAAACATCCTGCATAATTGAAACGATGAATATAAAAAGACTAGATAAAGACGATTATAAGAGACTACAAGATTCTGATAATGATTTGGAAATTAACCAAAATCATGTAATTCTTCGATTCATTGATTTTGATTTTAGTCCTGATGAAATTACCGAAAAACTTGGACTGACTCCTCTTTCAATTGCACGGAAAGGGGAAGATTATTTTGTCGGGAAAAGGAAGGTGAAAAAAACTTGGGAGTACAATCATTGGGATTATGAACTAAAAACAAAGACTAATGATTTCATTGGTGAAACAATAAGTGAATTTTTTGAAACTATTATTGAGCCAAGACTTGATTTGATAAAAGAGATTAGCAATAAAAGTAGAATAACCCGATTGATAGTCGTGCAATATTACTATACCAGCTGCAATCCTGGATATGCTTTTGAGAAAAATCAAGTAAAAATTTTGGCAGAAATAAATGCTGAAATTGATATGGATATTTATTGTTTAAGTGAGGAATAGATTTTATGAAACCGAGCTTTGAAAATATTGTTGATTTTGGAATTTCAATGGACGATTTTCGATTGAAATGGAGATTTACTGATGAAAAATATGATAAACTTCCAAAACAACACTTGAATCAATTGATTCCTTTAGAGAAAGATGCATCAAAGTTTTTATGGAGTTTTGTTGAAAACACAAATCTTTACAAAGATATTCCATTCAATAAAGACTATTTCTCAACTATTGATAAAGCCAAAATTTTTGAAGGAAATGAGAAAGAAATAAAAAAGTGGCTCTTTCAAAGAGGATTCCCGTTTGATAAAAAGGTTTATCTTTCATGGCAACCAGAGGAATCTATGATTGTTCCATGGAAACTCCTAATTAAATACTTTGACAGTTTTTATTACGGCGCTTCAGATGATTTGACTGTATTCGATGAAAGCCTTGATTGGGCATTATTATTCTACCATGAAGATGAAATCTATTTTGGGACAAAAAAGCAGTTTATACCAAGTGAGACATTTGATAATATTGACTTTATTTGGTAATTAATAAAAACCGAACGCATAATAATGGCTAAAAAATCATAGCTGCCCTGCGGGACAGCAACGCTTTTTAGCCGGGCCGTTAGTGTGCCACGAAGCTGTGGTAATCCAGTAGGTGCAAATCCTACCTAAATAATTTGCTGTTCATTTAGAAGAGGTGTCGACAGTTCTGTCCGTGAGGATATCGCTGAAGCCCGGCATTCTTAAATGACCAAGCCGTAATGCGTAAGCGTGAACCCGTGGTAGCTTCGAGAAGTGTATCAGTAGACGGGGAGAGTTTTGACGGTCTTCGAACCCTGTAACGTTGCATGGATTAACAGCAATGTGAAGTGCAACGGCCTACCGGAGTCATAGGGATGGCGTGGTTATAGATGGATTATTACGGAACGTGGGGGATCTCTTGTTTCAAAGATTGGCAATCTTAAACGGGCTGATATAAGTATAGCGAAGTTCAGCATGGGAACAAGAGAAGTCGGAGGGGCTCATAGTACCCATGATTGTGGCGACAACAAAACGCAGCATAGGGAAGGGGCTTTACTTTAGAGGGGCTTATATGGAAAACAGGACGACCTATATTGACCATAGTCTATTAGTAAGTCCATCGGTGTATTGTACCGATGAAAGAGTTCGTGAGTTCCAAAGGAAGCTATACATTAGAGCCAAGCAAGATAAAGGATTTAAAGCATATAGTTTGAGTGACAAAATGAGCTTAGACTATGTAATTGAGGAATCTTACCGCTGGGTAAAACAGAATTATTCCGAAGGAACAGGAGTTGATGAGATGTCGTTTGCAAATATTGAAGAATATGGGGAACCCAAGTTTCTAAATGAATTGCAGACGGAACTCCGCACCAATACCTACAGGTGTAAAGCAGTCCGTCAGGTTGAAATACCAAAGGGGAAGAAAGGTGGGTTTCGCATGTTGGGCATTCCAACAATAAAAGATAGAGTGGCACAAATGGCAGTAAAGATGCTGATAGGACCACTTTGGGAAGCTGACTTTATTGACACTTCTTATGGTTTTAGGCCCAAACGTGGCGCACATGGTGCAGTCAAGCAAATAAAACAGAACACCTACGAAGGTTATCACTTTATCTACGATGCAGATTTGTCGAAGTATTTCGATACCATCCCACATGATAAGCTGTTCATATTGCTAAAAGAACGTATTGCAGATAGGGGAATTCAGGATATCATTAAACAATGGCTAACTGCACCCAAACAGTTAAAAAATGGGAAGCTGGTTGCAACCAAAGCAGGCACTCCGCAAGGAGGTGTAATTAGTCCGTTGTTATCGAATATTTACCTGCATGCTTTTGACCGTATTGTAAATAATCCAAATGGTAAATTTGCCAAAGCCAATATTCGCATAGTTCGTTATGCAGATGATTTTGTGCTCATGGGAACATACTGTTACAGTAGGGAAATATTAACCTACATTGAATCGTTAATGACACGTATGGGGTTAACCATCAACAAAGAAAAGACCTCCCTTCTGCATGTTCATAAGAAGGGCCTGTTCTTTCTAGGATTTGAATTCAGGGTTGTCCGATCTAAGTTTTCATGGAACACGAAGAACTATACCAATGTTCGCCCAAGCATGAAATCACGATCGGAACTCTTTGCCAATATCCGAGAGCTAATGGCAAAACGGCGGCATTGGAAGATATCTTCCATGCTTTACAAGCTAAATTCGTTACTTAAGGGTTGGTTGAATTATTTCTCAGTTAGTAAAGTTACCCACATATGGGAAACCATTAAGGTTATAATCAAACACTTGGGTTGTAAACTGTTTAAATGGCTCAAAAGCAAAGGACGTAAAGCGCACAAGTCGCTCCGCCAGCGACCTTATAGTACTTTGGTACAAAGCAAAAGACTGTTTGATTTAGAAAAGTATGCGCGCTTGAAAACCCTTGCGAAAGCTCAATGAAGAACTCTATCGGTAAGCCGTATGAGGGAAAACTTCACGTACGGTTTGATGAAGGGGGCGCTGATAGTTTACTTATTATTGTTACTTTTAAAACAAATAATTTGAGTAGACTATCAGGCTCTACTCTACTGCGGCAGCTAAAAAGACACGAAAATGATTGATAGGTTAATAAATAATTTTTTAAAATTTGGTTCGCTTTCACAAAGGGAGACAGAGGCAATAATAAAAAGTACCGAAATTAAAGAATTTAAAAAAGGTGACTTTTTATTAAAAGAAGGAGAAAAATCAATCAACAGCTATTTTGTGCTGCGAGGTTGTATCAGACAGTATAATTTATCAGATGGAGACGAAAAAACTACTCGCTTTTTTACTGAAGGTGAATGGGTAATTTCAGTAGATGAGATTTCCGAAAATCCTATTTCGATGCACAACTGGATATGTATGGAAGGTTGCATTTTAGTTACGGGAAATGAACAAAAAGCTCAAGAACTTTTTGACAAATTTCCAAAATTAGAAACCATATCAAGAAAGATTGTCGAAACAGCATTCTCAGAAATTCAAAAAAGCATTTTATTTTATCATTCAGAAACACCAGAGCAGAGATATCTATCATTAGAGGATAAATACCCTGACATTTTACAACGTGTTCCACAATATTATATTGCAAGTTATATTGGTGTTAAACCTGAATCTTTAAGCAGGATAAGAAAACGTGTTGCCAAAAAGAACACGGATTAATAATTTTCAGTGGTTTTTTTCGGTTTCCATCTTATGGCATTAAAAGTTATATAAGCAGTTGCTGCTATTTCAAATCCTGAAAATACAGCATAATAAGGAGTTGGCTCACCTGCAAAAAGTGTGGCGGATTGAATAAGTGTCATCAAAGCTCCAGATGTTATTTGAACCCAGCGTAAAGTGTTATCGTTTTTAATTACCTGAGGAAGAAAAACATTTGTTAGTGCAATTTGCATCATTGCAGCAGAAGCAGCAATAAAACCAGGAGTCATCTCAAAACCATCAACTGTGCCTGTATGATATTGCGAATGCATATCAGCATCCATAAATGCTGCTAAATCGCAGTACAAATAATTTAAAGATGCATACGTCCACAAACCTGAATAAATATTTCTCCTGTTTTTGTTGTACCACTCACTATTGATAAAAGATGTTTTCACTTCTGGACTATTTTGATTTGAATAGATTAATGACTTTTTCTTAAGAGAATTAGTTTCCGAAAAACTATTGTTTACACAATTAATTGTGTAGTTCTCCGATAATAAATTACTTTTTGATGATAATTGTGGTAATGCAAGTTTAGGATTATTAGAAGCTAAAATAACATTCTCAGTAAGTCCGTTCTTGTTGAGTTTTAATTGATTGTTAATTAGAATATTTGTTGACTGTAAACCATTTGACTGATTTAAAAATGACTGAGCTGTTCCTCGTATTGTAATTAAGGTGAAAACGAATAGAACTATTATACTTAAAATACCTTTTTTCATATCTTTATGAATTAAGAATTAAACATATTTTTTATGCAAAACTATATTCACTATTTCTCAAATTCATTGACTTGGGTTAAGAAATAAAAAAAGCCGACCGCATAATTGAGTAGACGGATGACGGTCAATTGACCGCCATTGCGCCTCTCCCACCACGAAGCGTACGGGTCTCGTACTTCGCGGTTCAGCAACCATCAGTTCACGGGTTACGGAGTTTCAGATAGTACTCAATAAAGGGAATATAGCCACGTTGTTTAAGGCGTTCGATTGTAATTGTAGTCCCGAGAATAGGACTACAGGTTACCCGCCAGCCTCCCAGACTAGTACGCGACCATGCATAAGCTTCATCCGGTGATTTTCCAAGTCGTATGAGACTGCGCATCTTTTTGTTTCTCTTTTTCTCCCGAGAATTCGGGACCAGATGCAATACCTCAACCTGCACCTCAACCATGTGTCGAGTTCTACAAGTTTTGCATTGATACTGGCATGGTGAAAATAGTTGAGCCACACCCCGCTCGTGAGGGCTTGTAGCCTTCACGAATAACGAAACAACAAAGAGCCATACTTTTAATAAGGCAACAAACCGGCAGATTGTATCTGCTATTGTTTTTCAAAAACAACAAAATGCGAGGAAAATATTAATTTTATAGTTATAAACATGAGTGGTGCAACCACTCATGAGCGAAGGGGGTGGGGATACGGAAATACTTCGTATCTTGCCCTACTCGATTGTATGCAATTTCACCGAACATGGAGAACCATAATCTATCTAAACGAATCAAGATCCTAGCAGAATTAAACCAATCCACTATCTTTAGAGTCTATGAGACATAAGAATTCAGTTCGTATTAATAAGTTTTTTAGCGAAATTGGGTATTGTTCACGTAGAGAGGCCGATAAGTTTGTTGAGCAAATGCGGGTAACCATAAATGGATTGGTTGCAGAAATAGGAAGCAAGGTATCCTCTAAGGATGAAATTCGATTAGACGGTAAACTAATTTCAGGCAAAGATAATAAATTGGTTTACCTTGCTTTTAATAAACCTCTAGGAATTGTTTGTACAACAGACACAAAAAAAGAGAAAAATAATATTATTGACTTTATTAATTACCCCGAACGTATTTTTCCGATTGGAAGACTTGATAAAGAAAGTCAGGGATTAATTCTGTTAACAAACGATGGCGATATCGTAAATAAAATCCTTCGTGCCAGGAATAATCATGAAAAGGAATACCTTGTTACTGTAATTCGACCAATAACAAAATCGTTCATAAAAAAAATGGGCAATGGGGTCCCAATTTTGGGGACAGTTACCAAGAAGTGTTTTGTTGAACAAACAAATAATTTTCAATTTAGGATTATTCTCACCCAAGGTTTAAACAGGCAAATCAGGCGTATGTGTGAACATCTGGGAAACAAAGTTTCCAAATTGGAACGTTATCGAATAATGAATATTAATTTGGATGTTCCTATCGGTAAATGGCGACATTTAACAAAGAGTGAACTTAATCAAATTCATAAACTTTTAACTGGTTCATCAAAAACAAATGAAAACATTTAGTTAGATATTTTATATAAAAAGCTTACAACATTATGTAAAATTCATTGCAAAACGTTGTAATACAACAAATTTTACACTTGTCATTGTAGAAAATACGAAATCGAGCCACTGCATAAAGATTAAATGAATCTATTGGAAATTTAAATGGGAAGAGATATTACACTATATCCAAAGAAGGCAACAAAGAAAGAGCTTAAAGATTACCTGGAAAATTTGGGGTTTGTGAAGTGCGCTCATTTATGGGATTGGCCCAAAGGTACATCAAATTATTCGTGGTTTGACTATGAGGATTTTAAGTCTATTGATGGAGTCTCTGCAGACATTTATCCAATTGACAAAGACGAAAAAAGTTATACTGAAAATAACTGGGCATTACATGTGCGAAATCTGTATAGTGCTAGCTGTCATGATGTTAAAATGCTTAATGATGTTGTTCGGAACGCTAGAAAATTGTTCGGCGGGGATTTCTATGGAGATTATGGCAAAAATCGATATGCGCCTTTATGGGATGACGATAGTACACCAATGAGTCGTGGAATAAAAGCGGTATATGAACATGTTGAATCAAATTTAAGAGCAGTAATATATTCATTACCAAATTCATCAATTAAAGAGCCAGAAAATTTAGACAAACCTGATGAACTATTTGA
This sequence comes from Bacteroidales bacterium, assembly GCA_965230395.1. GTDB lineage: Bacteria > Bacteroidota > Bacteroidia > Bacteroidales > UBA10428 > UBA10428. The sequence continues at coordinate 5,316,849 of CBDDKV010000002.1, read as the reverse complement.
ATTTATTAGTCTTAATGACCCAAGTAGGATTATTTATAATGGCTTGGTTCCTTTTGCTGTTTCTATGTTTGAGTATTTTTTCTCTCAAGCTTTTCAAATTCTTATAAAATATGACAATGATGCCATAAAAAAGAGCGAAAACTTTAAGCAAAAAATTGATTTTCAGACAGCAGTTGACCTTTCAGAAAATAGAAGAACAATTGAAGAGGTTGTCGCGAGTAATTATACATTTCAAAATCTTGACCAATTAAATAGAGCATATAAAGAATGGCTTAATATTGATGTTCGAAATATTTTATACAAAAAGAAGAAAGTTGGTAATTCAATAAAATACCTTGAAAATAGAATCTCTGAAATTATCCAGTATAGACATGGAATTGTCCATCACTTTTCTTTGGATAGGACTTTAACTAAAGAAGGATACACTCATATTTTAGAAGCAATTGAAAAATCAATTAATGAATTTATAGCATTTATTGAATCAAAATATGATATTAATATAAACAAGGAATGAGCTTAGAGAAAGTACTTTCTACAATAATTAGGTATCAAACCCAGTTCGGTCTTGGAGACCCCACTGGGTTTGTGCCTGTGTTGGGACAAACCCCTTCATCAGGGAGGGAATTTTTCCTGTGTAATTTCAAAGTTCCAGGTTTTGGTGAGAATATAGTTTCTATGGTACAGGAGGTTAGTGTTTTTCTATACTCAGCCATTTTCCACATTGATTTTTTCCTCTTTTCACCCGGTTTTTTTATGGGTGGTTCATGGGGATCTATCATTTCGGCATAAATCCTGTTTGTACAGGCATACCCTTACTAACTTCCGAAAATGCTACATTGTTATTTTCTGGAAACAAACACAAGAAGCAAAGGACATTTACGAACGAATGAACGACAAAACAGTACCGTTCTATCGGAAAAAATCTGTAGTACTACCTGTAGAAAATTTCAAGAATGCACCTCCTTAAAATCAGAAAGTTATAAGCCTAAGGCTGCAATGTGGGGTAAAACCCGTCTGACAGGATTAGACCGGCTATTAGGCAGCCGGCTCAGGCACTGTGTATGGAAAAGCTGGAAGCGGGTACGCACCAGAATCAGGAACCTGATAAAACTTGGATTGCCAGAGAGGCTAGCTGTTAAATGGGGGTTTACAAGAAGAGGGGGGTGGCACGTAGTCCAAAGCCCGGTTCTTCAAACTACCATTACCAATGAACGGTTAGTGAAGAGAGGCTTTGTGTCAACAGCGAGTATTTAGACGCTTCAGCCATGTTTAACGAACCGCCGTATACCGGCCGGTATCCCGAAGGTTCGGGAGTGGGGTGGAGATACGAACCTTTATTCGTATCTTGCTCTACTCGATTGTGCCGCATGCCGTCAGATAGTATAACATCATGATAGGAATTAAATTAGCATATTATAGAAAAAAGGATTGGAAGCGATTTGTCAAAGTAATTGCAGACCGTGAAAGTATGCATACCACATGGCATGATTGGCATAAGGATTTTGAAAGGGCAAAACGAGATTTAACCAATCAGGGATTCGAAGTTGTTGATATAATCGTAGATTTGGATGAATTAACAGAATATTGTAGACTGAGAGGGATAAAAAATGATGGAAAAGCTCGTTCTCAGTTTGTGCAAGCAAAATAGATTATGGGATTTAAAAAAATATCGATTGATAAATATGTGGAACTTCACTTGAAAAGTAACCCATCCGAAGATAAAGCGGATTTAGAGCAGAGGCTTAAAAGAGCATTGGAAGATTATAAAAATGGCATTAAGTGTTCATGTGGAAATGATATTTGGGTGATTGGTTCAGCTGCTGTTGGAAATAGCTGTTTTACTTGTATTACAGGAGAAAGTATGCCAACAGATGATTACGAGATTGATTCAGCAATAAAAAAAGGAGAAAACAGGAAAGGTCAAAGACATATTGACAATATTAAACCAAGCGAGATTCATGGATTCTTCGATGATGATGGATATGAGATAAATAGTGAACTGATTAAAAAACCTTCTTTGTGTTTGACTTGTGTAAATGATGATGACCCAAACCAGGAATTGCTATGTAACATGAATCGTTTTGACCAAAAGGATGATAAAGATTTTAAATGTTTTGCTTATAAGAAAATTGATTTTTAATTGACAATATGCCCAAAGCACAGATCTTATATCAATCGAAGGAAGAAATTTATGGCAAGCATTTAAGAGCCAAAGCATGGATTGAATATTCTGGTAAAATCACCGTTTATGACAGAAAGACAAATCCTGTAACTCTAAAAATCAAGAGTGAGATTTATGATTCATTCATGAGAGACCTTTTTGATGACGAGAAAGAATTTAAAGGAAATTCCGTAACCGAAGTGTATGCGAAACTTTCAAAATGGTTATATCTGAGAGAAGTGATATTTCAAACATAATAAAGCACGACGGCACAACAATGTGTATAATTCATAAGGGTTTCTTCGTTTTATCGCTAAAATTTTATAGCATTCATATTTTTTGATTAGGTCTTATTTGTTCAACCAAAACCTGCTTTTCCCTTCTAAAGTCAGGTTTTGCATTGTTTTTCTACACATTAGGGTGTAGCATACTATTCTCCGTTTGAACGGAGTCACTTATGGGGCATATTTTATTCAAAAACGGCTATTAGTAGGCTTGGCAGGTGTGTTTTTGGATACCTGCTACGTGATATGGTCCTGATGGTATACATTGCATGTAAAAGAAGATATGTATATTTGATTCAGCTATCCGCTGTTCGCGGATTTAGTTCAACAATAAATATACGTAATGTGGGGTAATTTGGTATATTTGAGCTTTAAAGCATTTAAAAACAAAGTAGAGGTTTGATAGTGCAGTGCCTTGAAATACAGCGTTACGTATATTTGAGCCGTTGTGTTGTGTCGAATACCATATGACAAACAGAATATTCCGTCAACGAGACATAATCATGAAAAAAACAAGCATAACCATACTGATCCTTTTGGTGACATTCGTAGCATACGGACAGAAAAAAGATAGCACCACCGCAAACCAGTGGAGTATCGGACTAGGGTATCAGAATTTTAGGCTATTTGATAAAAATGTTTCTCCGCTTATCTACGTTTCGAATAATGGGGGAATATCGTTTGAATATGAGAAAGAGAAAACCAAACGGTTATGGAACATTGGTATTTTTACTTCTCTTGGAAATATGCAATCGAAAAGATTTGGTAAAAGAGAAGCTATTATTCATGATCCTTACAATATACAAGGAACTAGAGATTCTGTAGTTTATGAAATAAACCCAGGGCTATCTTTTATAAATGTCAGTCTATATTATTCAAATTATTGGAAACTAAACACCAATAAGCACCCTATGTCCCTTGGTGTTATTATAAAAGACAACTTCTTCTATGGAGCGCTGGGAGCGGATGTGTGGTTTTTTAATCAACTAAGCATTATGCCAGCTTATCGTCTTGAGTTTGTTAACAATTCAAAATCATACATGAATGCAGAAATCTCTACTCCGATTTTTTCATATTTAATTAGACAACCTTATTCACTTGACCCAAGCCTCCCGGAAAGCAGTTACTTTAAAGCAAACGTAAAGACGGGTTCTTCCTTGGGAGCAATGAACAGATTTCAACAGTTAAATGTAAAATTGAACTATCAATACACCTTAACGAAGAGAAATCAAATTGGGCTGGCATATTATTTCACGTGGATGAACTATTCTAATATTCCGGATAGGCCCTTACGTGCCTACTCAAACGCAGTATTAATTACCTATACATTTTAATAGATGAAAATCGTATATCTATCAATATTACTTGCTGTTACCCTTTCTTCATGCGACAAGGTTTTACTTGAAGAGGAAGTACCAAATAATCCTGTAGAAAACTTCAACTCCTTATGGAATGAGTTTGATGCAAAATATGGATTGTTTAAAGTTAAAAATATCGACTGGGACTCTGTTTACACAATATATCGCCCACAAATAGATGTTACCAGTAGTGACGAGCAATTGTACAATGTACTAATCGACATGCTTAAAGTATTAAATGATAATCACGTGGCGCTTGTGCCAACCGACCTTGTATATCCCTTTTTTCAATCTGGAGTTTTAGGTACTATGGATAGTATCAACGATTTTTATTTAGAGGGCATTAAGTCAAAATATTTGATAGGCTCCAAATTTGAAGACCCTTTTTTTACTTATGGAAAGTTGCCAAATAATGTGGGATATATCCATATAGAAGGTTTCAGTGACGTGCCAAAATTTTTGTCCGAACCGATGAATACTATTCTAAATAGCCTAAAAGAAACTAATGGCATTGTGATAGACGTACGGGGAGGTTATGGAGGGGAAGATATTGCCGGGCAGTACATAGCAGGCTGTTTTACCAATAAGACAGTACCCTATATGAGAACCAGAGTAAAATCGGGAGCAGGAGAAGACGATTTTACAGAATTTGAAAACTGGAGCATTGAACCAGAAGGCGATTTTCAATACTTAAAACCAATAGTGGTTCTAACACATCGATTTACAATTAGCGCAAGAGAAACATTTTGCCTGGCAATGAAAGTATTACCTCAAGTGAAATTTGTAGGGGATACCACTTCAGGAGCCTTTTCAAATCAAATCAATAGGGAGCTTCCAAATGGTTGGGGTTATTCTTTGAGTATTGGACAATGGGTAGATGCAGATAATATTAGCTACGAAGGTGTAGGACTAGCACCCGATATTATTATTCAGAATAAAAAGCAAGACCTCATTAACGGAAAAGATGAAGCCTTGGAAAAGGCAATAGAACTTCTAAAATAATAACGCAACACAATAAATAGGAACCTGAGTGGTTGGCACGGTCCGGTGATGATTCCCGGTTGAACTACATCCTGGGCGCGATGGTTCACTATGTACCACCCAATGTTTGTCCCATGCCGTATCAATGGCCCTGGTAAACCCATTAAGGTTGTCTTCTTTAAGCAAAGCCAGCTACGGGCTTTTAAGAAATTTATCTTTAAAACAACAACTTAACTGTTGTACCGGGTATAGGTATTTTCCATTAACACCTATGTTTTTCCACTTGCCATTTAAAGCATAGCCGGCAGCCGGTACCAAGCAGTGCAAGTGTGGGTGCTGGGTAAGGTTCTGCCCCTATGTATGTAATACGGCCACCATCCCGGGCCTTACACCATAATGCGGGTAACCAAAACTATGCAGGGTGCGCCATACGGCACTGAACAGTATTTTGTCATAAAGTTTGTTGTTCCATAAATAGATAGGGTTTAGACCGTGTGGTACGGTAAAAACTAAAGCCTGAAAATATGATATAAGGCTGGAACAAAGAAATTATCAATGATAACCTAAAAGTTAAATAGTGGCTGCAAGAAAACTGTGCATTTTGAAAGTCTTTCTCAAGAAGGCTTCAAAGACAAGGCTTTATTCACAAGCTGATTTATTTTTATAGGTGTTCATGAGCTCCTTTTAGTCGGTTCGAAATTTTGAAAATTAAGGGGTCCCGAAGCTTCGGGATGACTGTTTTCAAAACAAGCGTAACGCAGGACCTTTAGTTCACGAACATCATTGAATATTTTATTTTTGTGAGTAATTTGGAGTTTTCTTGCAAAGACTAAATAGTATATTTGGGCATCTGAAATTTTACTTCAGAACCGTTTGTTAATCAGGCAAAATATCTTACTTTAATGCCTTCAACTGTAAACTACAGGTTATTTAAAAATATGCAATAAAACTGATAAACTATTAAGGCATGATGTTTCAAAAAGCACAAAAACCTGGCCAGTCAAAAAGCTCAGGTGATTCTGGAAAACAGGACGGGCAACAGAAATCCCGTTTAGATCCTATCGAAATGATGAATGGGCAACTAAAAGCTGTTTGTGGAGACTGTCCACCTGCCCAAATGTTCCTTAAAGAGGAAGAAGAAAAGACAACTCAGAAGAAAGAGGAAGAAAAAGAGCTACAGGCAAAGAAAGAAAACAATGAAGTTGTATCTCAAGCAACAAAGAGCGGGACAAAGGCCAAACTGCCCGATGAGGTGCAAACTAAAATGGAGGGGGCGTTTGGAACAAGTTTAGCCGATGTAAACATCCATAAAGACGACAACAGTGCAACAGATATGGGCGCACTGGCCTATACACAAGGGAAAGATGTACACTTTGCCCCCGGACAATACAATCCGGGCACACAAAAAGGACAGGAGCTTATCGGTCATGAGCTTACCCATGTAGAACAGCAGAAAGCCGGAAGGGTACAACCTACCAAACAAGGCAAAGGAATGGCAATAAACGACAACCCCGCTCTTGAAAAAGAAGCTGACGATATGGGAAAGAAGGCATTGCAAGGAAAAAGTGTTGACATTCATGGAAAAGCCGGCGGAGTGCAGAAAAAAGAGGCTGAGGGTAAGGTGTCACATTTTCCTCATGCCCAGGGACAGGTTCAATCGGCAGGAGATAAAAAGGTTTATATTACGGCTGTTTATTCAAAAGCAGGGGAAAAGTATTCGGGAGAAAAATTTGATACACTATACAGTATTTCAAAACGACTAGGTGTAACTCTGGATGAACTAATAAACCTAAACCCAACCATTAAACCTGATGAATTGTTGCAGGGGCAACAAATAATACTCCCTTCCGGAAATAAAGATAATGAAACAGAAAAGGCTCCACCTGTTCCAATTATAAACGAGCCGGAACAACCCGGTAGTGTCAGCGATAAATTTGCCACAATGAGAATTGAACTGGAAAATCAATTAAAAGGGGTTGATGTGGCCCCCGGTGCTAAACAAAAATCATTGTTGTACCAACTTCTGCTTAAGCTGGATGAAATAAGTGAAGCCATGCGGGGGGACGCTACTATGAAATTCGGAATTGTAGGTTACGGACGTGGACTGGATGGGACCGACAGCCCTGCAACCAAACTTGCGCCAGGAGGTAAGATTATTTCTGTTGTTGATTTCAATGAACTGTTTGATATGATGGATTTACTTGTTTCCCAATATTCCAATCAATCTGGCAAAGGTGTTGTTGCCGGGCACAAAGAAAAGATGGGTGAGTTTAGTTCTCGTTTCTCTGGTATAAAAGATAACTTAAAAAACAAACAATTTGATCAGGCCATAAAAGATATAGATGCTTTAAGGCAGGACTTCGCAACCATAAAAAAGGAACTTGATAAAACATTTAAGAAGGAACAGGAAGTTGTTGAGAAGATTATCCCGACTGCGCGTAAAGAAAGTAAGAACGACGGTGGTGGCATAAAACGGACACCTGGTACTCCTTCATCTGCTGAAAGCCCAACAAAAGAAAAAATTGCTGAGACAGTAAAAGGTAGTACGCCCGAAGAAAAACAAAAGTTGAGTTATGAAGATGAAAGAAATCGGGTTCTTGATGAATATGGTTTATTAAACATTTATTTTTTCGAACTACCAAGTGGCGAAAAGCTTTTTTGCATAACACCAATTCTTGGTTCTGTTGAAACCTTGAATTCAGAACAATTAAATAAATACAAAAATATTTTAAAATATGCTGAAAAAAGAAATAATTATTCTGACACTGGTTCTAATTAACATATGTTGTGTGAAAAAAGGAAGCACTAATGAAAATGAATCTTTCGGAAGAAGCAAACTTTGGTCTAAACATAAAACACAAATTACAAGTCACATGAATTTTAGATTAAAAACGACAACAGATAAACGGGATAATAAAAAGTGTGGGAAAGATACTATACTATATTCTGATGGAAATATAAAAGAAATTACCCATTATAGTGCAGGCAAACGAAATGGTTATTCTACAGTCTTTTTTCCAAATCAGGACACACTCAGATTTTCCTTATTTAAAAATGACACTTTAGTATTCGACATAACTTATGATAGCATTGGAAATAAAATAAGTGATTTTCGTAAAGTGTTCTATTATTTTGTTTCTCACGCTCATCATGTTGGTGATACCGTCAATCTAATTTTTTATATTAAGGGACCAGATTCAAACAAAATGATACCTATAGGTGATTTTTTTCAGATAGAACCAAAAATTAGCAGAAATATTATTACAAAAACACAGAAAACAAAAAGTGGTAAATATTCTTCCAAATTTATACCTCAGGAAATCGGTACATATGTAAATAAAATTGGATTTATTGAAACGAACCTAATGCAGAATGTAGGAGCGGATGAGGTTGTGTTTGATGTAGAGCGCTGATATACCGTGTAATAACTAGAAGTATGTTGTGAAAATTAACTCAGTATTAATAATGGAATGTTTTTATTGCAGCATTGTTGTGGTAGTTTAGAAAAAGAAAAGTTGGCATTATTTGGTCAAACATAGAAAGGATATGTGTTGGGATACGTGGAAAGAATACTCAAAGAATGAAGACCAGTGCATTGTCAAATGGACACAATCTTGTTTCTCCAAATATCCAAATAGTAAATTAGCAGAAGATTTTAATAATGAAATTGAATTTAATAATAATTAGTTTCCCCCTTTTACTTGGTATTTATTCGTGTAAATCTGAACTACGAAAAAAACACTTGGTTGCGAAGGATTTAAAAATTAATAGCAATAATGTTGAATTAATAAAAATTGATTCAACATTTCTTGAAACGCAAGATTCAGTCATACTAAAGTATTTGTCTGAGATAAATAATTGTGATTCTCAATACGTGGATAATGAGTTCACTTTGTATAATTATTTATCAAACTATCAAATACTTATTCATATTTCCCAAAACAGAGGGGAAGCATTACAAAAAATGACAAATACTGCTTTTAATTCCGAAAAATATTATCTATATAGGGAACAGGTAAAACAAATTCACGCTTATATTGATAGTGTAGATTCAATTTATAATTTGATAGGAAATCGCTTAAGAAGTTTAGGAATTGAATGCGATTATTTCCCGTTAGAATTACCAAATTTGGATACTTTAGACTTATATTTTAGTCAAAATAAAGAGAATGAAAAGAGTTACATATATAAGTTTGATGAAGAAAATAAAAAAATAAAAAGTAGAGTTGAATATAAAAAAAGCGAAAATACATCCCTCTGATGGCAGAATTCCCCATCAAGAACCAAAGTGGATTAATGTCATTTAAATCAGATATTAACAAGGGATATTATCTCCTGGATAGATTAAAGAGTAAAAAAATGCAAACAGATAAATTTTTACTTTCATGTAACGTTTTGGCAGACCCCAATAATTTTTATTGGTATATCAACCATATCCAATACCCCCGGTTTCTTGTAAAAATAAAGGACTTCGAGAGTGAGGAAGAGTTTCTTGATTATGAGGGCGAAAGCCTACACACTTATACCTTTACTTATGATATATATGACAGCATGTATTTGGTTACATTTGAGGTGCTGGATAATATCGACAATGCCCGAAGAGAAGATTTAGACCCCGAGCTAAAGCTTGCTGCTGATTGGTACAAAGAACATCAAATAAGACAATATTGTAACAACATAGACCTCTTTCAAGACTATGATGAAAAAACGCCCGGTTTAAAAGTTGTGAGATATAGCAATCCAGAGGTATTTTGGGTTGTTTATTACCAAAAGACCCATAGGGCTTTTGTAGATTTGGAGGAACTTGATAAATATCTGCATTCTTTTGGCTTTGAGGATTTTCCTGAAACCGGAGTAATCAATTCACCTTGACAATTGTCTTTTTTTTATTAAGTCTGGCGATTAAAATGCATGGATTTAGAAAAAAAAGAAAAATGATACGCGCACTTATAAAAAAATAAAAGTTGGTTCACAAAAAATAAGAGACTTCAAATAACTGTCATAAAGATATTTGAACCAATAGGAGAAGAAAGAAATTAAAAACTAAACCCCAACCAAAAACTATGACACGATTTTCAACTGATTCAGGCAAAGAAAAAAGAACTTGGTAAATAACAGAAAAAGAAGCCGGAAGTTGTTGAGAAGGTTATCCCGACTGCGGAGGCAGATATGTTTTAGGAGTTTGCTGGTTGTTGGGGGCGCCAAATTTTCATCTCGAAAATTTTGTTATGTTTAAAGAAAAATTTTAAAATGTAAATTTGGCGATGTGCAATTAGGAAAAGAAAGGTTCTTTTACGCTCTGCACTAAGCTTAGCAAAACCATTAATGTTAATTAAATTCTCTATTATATGTCATATGAGATGAAATTTATCGGTCAGTTTAAGTTCTCTAGGTTAACGAACATAAAAAAAATAATAAAGAGCTTAGATGAAGTAGAATGTTTTAGTGAAAGTTGTATTCAAATTGAAGATGTAATTTGTGAAGCAAATGTTATTAAAATAGATTTAGAAACTTCAGCACCTGCATCAATGTTTGATCCTACTTGCTCAATATTGCAATATCTATCAGAGAAAGCAAAATCAGGGTTTATGGAAGCCATTTATGATTCAGGTGAAGGTTCCGGTTCTACGTGTATACTGCGCTATTTACCCGGAGGGGTAGAAGAGGAAGAAGATGGGGATGGTGACGGTTATTATGTTGAAGAGTTAGAAGAAGAGGCGTTTTTTGAGGCTGTAAGAAAAAACAACTATAAAAAAGTAACGGAATATGTGAAGAAAGGTAATGGCCCAAATGAAGCTTTGAGGTTAGCAAGTGGAATTAAAATGCTCCAACACCTTATCCAACTTGGGGCTGATCTAAAAACTTCTGATGCACTAAGATGGGCCTGTCAGTTCGATAAATTTGCTGAGGCAAAGTTCTTTATTGACAACGGGGCTGATGTAAATTACATAAAGCCGGATTTGACCCAAACGTCGCCATTGCATATGGCTTGTTATCATGGAAAATTGAGGATAGTAAAACTGCTTTTAGAAAATGGGGCAGATCCAAATATTAGCGATGAAACAGGAACAACAGCTATTTTTTTAGCCTTAACAAGCAATGAAAAGAAAACAAAAGAAATAATTACTCTATTGATAAAGTATAATGCACAATGCTCCTATGAATTTGAGAACAAAGTTATAACAATTGAGAATTATAAGAATCGTATATCGGAAGAACTATATACATGGTTTTTAAGCATTTCAACAACAAAAGACACTGCCCCAAAATAAACGTTGTCAAAACCTTTAGGGGCAAGCTGTTACGGAACTGCGGTTTATTCAATATGATATGAACAGAACAATAATTACCCTATTTTTTCTAAGCTGTAAAATAGCACTACCAGGTCAGGGAAATAAGGTGTTTCAAAATGAAGACAAGGATACGCTTTCTGTGGGTAGTTGGAGTGTCTTAAATCTTGGTGAAAGGATAAACTCAACTGATGATGAGATGTTTCCTGGGTTTTTTCAATCAGACGATAGATTATACTTTTGATGGAAGGGTAATTAGTGCCTGTCTTTAAACTCGGGAGTCTGGACTAGAAAGTTCTAATGCAAGGCGTGCGAACCGACGCCGAGACATCAGCAGAGCTCTTGAACACCATTAAAATAAACAAAAGGTGAACCGATGCCGAGACATCGGCAGAGCTCTTGAACACCTTTGAAATAAATTACAGCGTGAAAAACAAACAAACAAACAAACAAACAATTCAACCCGCAGTCCCGAAGGTCGGGATGAGGAGTTGGATTTTGAGCAACAACGCTGCACTTTTAATTGCTGTTTACCGCCTGGATTTATAAGCATACCATTAAAACGGTAAAAGCAATAAAAAAAATAAAAAATGTCCCGTTAGTAGACGGTAAACACCAACCGTGCGAAACCATAAAGAACGAAATACGAAGCAAAATTTGCACAAGAGTACACCAGCCACAGGGGGCTCACAAACACCTTTATGGGAAAGTTACATACACGGAGTAATTTTTACCAACGCTCTTTCGGTAACCACAACTTTAATTTTTATTTTTACTGACTTTTGAAAACGAACAGACTGTTTTAACATATGGCAAAAAAAACAAACCAGGCGAAAAGCATTGAACAGTACGAGCATGCCGATAAAGAAAGGTTAAATAACCCTCCGGTTGGACTGGTAAGCGATAAAACCGATACCGAATACGGACAAAAAAAGAAAAAGTACGCGTACGACCCGCACCTTGACCCGCAATTGCAATGGACAGGGAAAACGGAACATACCTCGTTTGAAGTACCAACGGTTTCTTTGCATGTACACGAGCGGATTGACCCAAAGACCATTATTGATAACGTAAAGAAAGAAAAAGGCCAACCGCAACAGATGTCTTTGTTTGATCAGGCAGAGAAACCCTTGCGCGAAGCCATAGAATTTTACAAGCACAAAGAAGGCTGGACAAACCGCCTGGTTGCCGGCGACAGCCTTTTGGTGATGAACTCCCTGCTTGAAAAAGAAGGAATGGCCGGGAAAGTGCAAATGTTATATTTCGACCCTCCCTATGGAATCAAATATGGTAGTAATTTTCAACCCTTTGTAAACAAACGAGATGTTAAAGACGGTAAAGATGAAGATTTAACCCAAGAACCTGAAATGATTAAGGCATTTCGCGATACTTGGGAATTGGGTATTCATTCTTATTTGACCTATTTGCGGGATAGGTTGCTTCTTGCCAAAGAACTATTGCACGAAAGTGGAAGTGTTTTTGTTCAGATTTCTGATGAAAATGTACACCATGTAAGGGAGATTTGTGATGAGGTATTTGGAAATGAAAATTTTGTAAGTCTAATAGCATTTACTTCTACAAGCGGATTTCCAAGTAACACCTTAGCTCGAACCGGCGATTACGTTGTTTGGTATACAAAAAATAAAAATAAAGTCAAGTACAGACAACTATATACAAAGAAAGACACATCACTTGAGGGTGGGCGATATAGATGGTTAAAATTTGAAGATGGAACTTATCGTGGGATAACCGCAAAAGAAATGGATGGAGAAACTCCTTTTCCCGATAATGTCAAGTTATACCAACCAACAAGCCTAGTTTCACAAGGAGCAACAAGTTCACCACAAGAATTTGAGTATTTAGGAAAAACATATAAACCACCTACCGGGCAACATTGGAAAACATCAATAGAAGGATTGAAGGTTTTGGCTGAAAATGGAAGAATCCATGTTGCAAAAAATAGTATTCGGTATGTAAGACTCTCTAATGACTTTCCTTTTATCCCCATTAACAATCTTTGGACTGATACTGCAACAGGGAATTTTACAGATGAAAAAATATATGTTGTTCAAACGGGGGCAAAAGTAATTGCCAGATGCTTGTTAATGACTACAGACCCAGGCGATTTAGTCTTGGATATTACTTGTGGGAGTGGGGCTACTGCAAATGTAGCAGAGGAATGGGGTCGTAGATGGATTACATGCGATACCAGTAGAGTTGCCTTAACTCTTGCCAAACAACGTTTAATGACTGCCAACTTTGATTATTATCAACTTGCGAGACCCGAAGAAGGTATTGGTGCAGGCTTTAAATATAAAACAGTTCCACATGTTACTTTGAAAAGTATTGCAAACAACGAACTTCCTGCAACAGAAACTCTATATGACCAACCTTTTATTGATTCGAAGAAAACCAGAATAACAGGCCCCTTCACCGTAGAAAGCATACCAGCCCCCTTGGTAAAAGATTTTGAAGGTGCAATTGAAAACGAAATGGAAGCCGACAAATCGGTAACACGAACCGGTGAAACTTTACGACAAGACCAATGGCGCGACGAATTGCAACGCACCGGAGTACGCGCCAAAGGCGGTGCCATGATTAAGTTTAGCAGAATAGAAGCATTAGCAGGCACAAAATATATACAGGCACAAGGAGAAACAAAAGGAGACAAACCCGAACAGATTTTAATTGTTTTTGGCCCCGAACACGCACCATTGGAACAACGTACAGTGGAGTTAGCGTTGAAAGAAGCGAAATTATTAAAACCAGACATTCTTTTGTTCTGTGCTTTCCAGTTTGACGAAGAAGCGGCAAAAGATATTGACGAAACCCCTGAAAAACTGGTAGGCTTCAAGTTGCTCAAAGCCCAAATGAATATGGACCTGCAAACCGAAGACCTAAAAAAGAAACGAAACAGTAACCAAAGCTTCTGGTTAATCGGTCAGCCCGATGTACGCTTGCACGAAATTACCGATGGCGACCACAAGGGCAAAGTAAAAATTGAAGTCATGGGCTTTGACTATTTCAACCCGAAAACCGGAAGCATCGACAGCGGAGGAAAGAGAAACATTGCCATGTGGTTGCTCGATACCGATTACGATGGCCGCAGCTTGTTTCCCAAACAGGTATTTTTTCCTATGGCCGGGGCAACCGACGGCTGGGCAAAACTGGCAAAAAACCTGAAAGCAGAGATTGACGAAGAAAAAATTGAAGCATTTCGCGGAACAGAATCCTTACCCTTTGAGCCGGGAAAACAAATCGCCGTTAAAATAATTGACGACAGGGGAATTGAAAGTTTGAAGATCATCACACGATGATGATTATTACGCCCCTTTGGGGCTTTTAGGGTTTTAGGACTAAAGCACCTTTGGTTGCTAAAGAATAAAAATTGGTTTTATCATTTCGTTGATGTCACCAAAATGGTTGAAAAAGAAGCCCCAAAGGGGCATAATTAGAAACACAGGGCGCAGCCCTGTGAAAGAAACAAATAACATAAATTAAGCCCCTAAGGGGCAAAACAGATACCGCTATGCCACAGTCATTGGTCAAAAACTACGTACACATTACATTTAGCACCAAAGAGCGCTATCCTTTTATAGACAAAGTAATTGCCAAAAAACTACAGGCTTACCTGGGCGGAATTTGCAAAAACCCTGAATCACCGCCCCTTGAAAACAGAGGCCTTACAGACCATATCCATATCATATGCCCGCTTTCCGAAAAAGCAACCTTAATGAAATTGGTTGAAACATTAAAAACCCATTCATCCAAATGGATTAAAACCAGAGGTGATACATACCAGAAACTTTATTGGCAAAACGGTTATGGTAGATTTCCGGTAAATCCATCAGAAGAGGAAATCGTGAGAAAACACATTTTAAAACAAGAAGGCCATCATAAAAAACGTACATTTCAGGATAAGAACCGGGCATTCCTCAAAAAATACAATGTCGAATACAACAAACAATATGTCCGGGATTAGTAATATTTCGCCCCCTTGGGCCCTTATGTAGTTTACGAACAGCACAAAGGGTTACCCCCTTTGCCAAATATGATGCACCCTTGGTGCCAATCCGGTTAATAAAGAATATCATATTGTTAAAATCAATAATATGATCAATACAAAAAAAATTAAAGCTCCAAAGGAGCACATTAGAGTTGAAGAAATATGAAACAAATAGATAAATTAATTCTCTGTTCACCCTATAACGAGCCCCATGTACATTGGGACAGAGATACCCGGACACAGGAATTCTTTCAGGCAGAAGGCCGACGGCCAGCCGGGTATACCATAGCCAGTCCAAAATCCAAAAAAGGAGTGATGACAGGTGAATTTATTGATTTGCCATTGGTCAACCTGATACGGAAACGCATAAAAGAATGGACAGCCGATAATCGCCCGGGTTTAACAGGGGTTACAAGAGACCTGTTAGAACACTGGGAAGATAAAACACAGCGCCGGTTCCCGTTTTTCTTTTGCCAGTTAGAAGCCATTCAAATCATCATCTTTTTAATTGAAGCACCAGAGCATTATAAAACCGGAATAACCATTCCTTCCGATGGGGGCGAATTTGTTCGCTGGTGCAATAAAATGGCCACAGGTTCGGGTAAAACCACAGTAATGGCCATGCTTATTGCATATAACATTTTAAATAAAGTAACATACAAGCAATATGCTTGTTATTCAAAAGGTATTTTGGTTGTAGCACCCGGTTTAACGGTAAAAAGCCGTTTGGCAGTTTTGCAACCAGCCGCTGAAAATAATTATTACCAGGAATTTAACATTGTACCAACCACAATGATGGATAAACTACGCCAGGGGCAGGTAAGAATTATCAACTGGCACATGATGGCCTGGGATTCGCAGGACAAGCTTAATGCAAAGGTAGATAAAGGGCAGTTGCGCAGTGTGGATAAGCGCAAACAAATGGAAATTAGCGATGCCGCCTATGCAAAGAAAGTGCTGGGCGACATGGCGAAAGCCGGCAACATACTGGTAATAAACGACGAAGCACATCACGCATGGCGTACAGCGGCCGAAAGTAAAGTGAAACAGGTAAAAAAAGAAGACATAGACAACACAGTCTGGATTGGGGGATTAGACAAGCTGAACAAACAGGTTAAAATATTGCGTTGCCACGATTTGTCGGCCACACCGTTTGCTCCAACCGGAAAGAAAACCTCCGAAGTAGGTCTATTTGAATGGATAATCAGCGATTTTGGATTAAACGATGCCATAGAATCGGGGCTGGTTAAAACACCCCGGGTTGTTTTCCGCGACGATGGAAACTATACATCAGAATATAAATCAAGACTTTATCATATTTACAAAGAAGATGATGTAAAAGAAGATTTAAACCAAAAACAGGTCCCCAAAGAAACACCATTGCCCGATTTGGTTAAAAATGCTTACAACCTTTTAGGCAGCGACTGGCTAAAAACAAAACAAGAATGGGAAAAAGTAAAAGGAATTGAAATACCGCCGGTACTTCTGTCCATAGCCAATACAACCGTAACCTCCGACCGGATAAAACACTATTTCGATTCGGGCGAATGCGAAGTAAAAGAGCTGTGCGCTATTGAAAAAACGCTTCAGATTGACAGCCAGATTTTAGGAAAAATTGAAAATGAAGATGATTCGTTAAGCGGTTCGAAACTGGAACAGGCAACACAATTAAGAGAAAAAGTTGACACCGTTGGAAAACCGGGCAAACCCGGAGAACAAATTCAGAATGTAATTAGCGTAAGTATGCTATCTGAAGGGTGGGATGCAAAAAACGTAACACAAATTCTTGGCTTACGCGCATTTTCAAGCCAATTGCTTTGCGAGCAGGTTATTGGCCGTGGCCTCCGCCGTGTAAGCTACGAGTTTGACGATGATTTGATGCTCGAACCAGAATATGTAAACATTTTCGGCGTACCATTCTCATTTATTCCGCATGAAGGAGGGGCAACAACACCTCGCCCACCACGTCCTAAGTTTCAGATTGAACCAACACCGGAGAAAAGTAAATTTGAAATATCATTTCCAAATATTTTACGGATTGACACGATATACAAATCCTCACTCCACATTGACTACAAAGAAGTAAAACCCATTGAAATCAATCCCGATGATACCATTACCGAGGTTGAAATGGGAGGGGTAATTGCCGGCGATATTACCCCGGCTGCCATGAGCGATATTGATATAAAAGAATTTGCAGAACGGTATCGTTTGCAATCCGTTATTTTCAGGGTGGCAACCAACATTTTCGGAATTGAAAAGCAAAACTGGAAAGGTAACCAGTACGATTTTCTTTCCCAATTGCTAAAACTCACCGAAGAGTTTCTGGGGTCAGACAGGGTTCAGATAAAAAGCCATTTATTCAGTCAGGATAAAGTAAGGCGTAATATCCTGCTGACCTTGAATATTTCCCGCATCATTCAACATTTTTGGGTGGCAATAAAAGATCAGAACGCAGCCATTCTTTCACCTGTTTTCGATGCAGAAAAACCAATTCGTTCAACAGCAGACATGTCAACCTGGTATAGTTCAAAACCGAATGAATGGCACGAAAAATCGCATGTTAACCATACTGTTTTTGACAGTACCTGGGAAGCCAACAATGCAAATAGTATAAACAAACACGAATCTGTTCGGGCATTTGTTAAAAATGACCATTTAGGCTTTTTTATTAAGTACAATTATCGCGGGATTTTAAAGAACTACATTCCTGATTATATTATTGAACTAACCAACGGAGATAAGCTGGTCCTGGAGGTTAAAGGTCAGGACAGTGACGAAAACCGGGTAAAAAGAGAATTTTTAAACCTTTGGGTAAAAGCGGTAAACCAAACCAAACGGTTCGGAAAATGGCACTGGGCAGTTGTGTTTAACTCATCGGAAATCCATGATGTTTTACATGCATACAAGGCGTTTCCAAAAGAAGCCTTCTTACCTCAAAAAGATGATGCCGGAGAGGAAGATATTCAAACGCAGGGGGGAGAACTTGCAGCTTTCTATCACCTGACACCGGATAAGCTTAAGGGGGCCGGTTCATTGGAAGAAATGATGAAGATTGTAATGAAAGAATTGCTTTCTTCTAACATTAATAATGTGTTGTCTGTAATAAAAGAAGCCTTAAAAGGTTCAAACGAAGATTTTGTCGATAATGAAGGTTTACAATCAAAAATATATGAATTCCTTGATGGCATTACGCCACCTGACACGAAAGTCTTTGATGCCAGGGTACGCACCATGATTAAAGATGCAAAGAAACTTGAAAAACAAAGTTTTAGTTTCCTTCTATCCGCAGAATATTTAAACGATACTTTGGTTTATCAATCGTCAGGGGATTTTAGCCCATACATTCTTCAAATGTCGCGGGCTGTTGAAAGTGAGTTGCTTTTAAAACTTTTTATTCCATTTACGAACTTCATCCGGGCAGAAAACCCTTATGTAAAAGACACCTATGAATATGATTTACAGAACAAGAAAACTTCTTTGTTCGCAAACATGGTCATAAACAACAGAACGACTTTTACCTTAGGAAATATGTGCCATATTTTATCAGGCCTGAATGATGGCTTCTTAAGGGAGCGAAGCGAAATTATGAAAGATTTTACGGGTTTTGTAGATGAAAACTATTCGTCTGGTGTGTATGCCAAAGAGTTTTTAAATGATTTGACAGAATTATTGAAAAAATACAGAAACAAATCGGCACACACAACTTTGCTTTCAAGAGAAAAGGCATCGGATTGTAAACATTTAGTAAGAAAAATATTGGCCCGGTTTCTGAACGAAGTATCATAGCGATTCACTTCGCATATCAAAAGTCCGGTTGATTTGTTACATTTGGGTTCATGACACAATGGGAATAAATGCCTCCAGAGTGTTCTATTCTGGTGTTAAGGGGCAAGAGGCAAAACATTTGAGAATTCACAAAAGATAATAATATGACTGAAAACCTAATTCCGTTTTATCAAGCCAAAGATAAAATCATTGAAAAATCACTGGATTGTTATTTATACGATTCAAACGGTAAAAAATATATTGACTTTGAAGCTGGTGTATGGTGCAGTAACATTGGGCACAGTAATCCAAGGTTGGTAAATGTTATGGAGGAGCAGATTAAAAATAACATTCACCATGGTTATTTTTTTAGAAATACCTATTCAGAGCAATTGGCCGATAAGTTGCACGAAAAACTAGGGTTTAATGGAGGCCAAAGTGTTTTTCTAAGTTCGGGTTCAGAAAGCGTAAATTTAGCAGCATCCATTTCAAAACACCTAACGCAAAGAAATAAGATTTTAAAAATTGACAATTCATTTTTAAGCGCTTATGGATTTGGACAAATTTCTCCTGACAACGACAAAAAAGTTGATGTTAAATGTAACAATACTGCATCTATTGACAATATTGATTTTAATGAGATTTCAGGTTTCGTGTTAGAAACCGGAGGGGCCTCCATTGATGTAGTTAGCTTTCCAGACAAGGAATTTGTAAATAACATTATTAAAGAAGTTAGAAGCCATGGAGGTTTAATTATAGTAGACGAAGTTACAACAGGCTTTGGCAGAACTGGTAAATGGTTTGGGTTCATGCATTATGATATTTCACCTGACATTGTTGTAACAGCAAAAGGCCTTGGTAATGGTTACCCAATTAGTTGTGTTTCAATAAGTCCTGATGTTGTTGAACAACTGGATAATAACCCAATGAAATATTTGCAATCCCATATAAATGACCCCCTTGGTTGTGCTATTGGTTTAGAGGTAATCAATATTATTGAGGATGAAAATATTATTGAACGTAGCAATACATCAGGAGAATACTTTAAGTTTCAATTTGACGGTTTAAGAATAAAGCACCCTAACTCAATAATCGATGTACGTGCCAGAGGGTTACTATTAGGTGTTGAGTTTTCTGGTAAAATTAACGGCAACCTGATTTTTGATAAACTTTTTGATATGGGCTTCGTTGTTGGATTTAAGGCTAATACAATTAGACTATTGCCTCCATTAACTATTAAAATAAAAGATATTGATGAGTTAATTCGTGCGATTAACGAGATTTTATCAAACCCGGCGTATAACCCGGTGTACGATTCATAAGGGATTCAGAGGTTTTCGAGCGTTATTGCCCGCATTAATTTGGACCTGTAGGTTAGCTTTGCTGAACTCCACTTCGTTCCGGTTGAAGCCCGCAATTCCTTACAAAATCAAACAATCTGCCTTTGGGGGGCATTTAGGAGAAACGGCATAACATGATTCTATTTAGTGGCTGCAAGAAAACTGTGCATTTTGAAAGTCTTTCTCAAGAAGGCTTCAAAGACAAGGCTTTCGAAGTTTTGAAAATTAAGGAGTCCCGAAGCTTCGGGATGGATGTTTTCAAAACAAGAGTAACGCAGTATTTGGAGTTTTCTTGAAAAGACTATTTACAATATTGATATTGATTATTTTCTTTTTAGCCAAGCGAGTTGGATGGATTTCAGATTGGTACAAAAGAATTATATCTGAACCTTACAATTATTATGCATTACTGACTTTACTTGTAATCGGATTTTTTGGACAATTAGACTATACGGATAGATGGGGGTGTATTGTTGGAGGGGAATTAGTCTTTAATACCAGGAACATTCTCTTCTCTTCAATTTCAATCTTCCTAATTCTGACTTCATTCTTATTGAAGCTGAGGGTTTTTAAATTTAGCTTAGTCGTTATTGAATTAGCTTTTTGGATTTTTAAGTTGTTTTATTTTAAAGGTGGATACGTTGTTTCCATAGCTGCAGCTCCAGACCCCATAATTTCATTTTATGATTCATTGACTCTGGCAATGCGACTTTTTATAATAACTGGACTTTTACGGACAAATATCAAGACGATTTACATTTTGACATGTACCTTGACAATAATGGTAATTAAAGTGTTTGGATTTCCTACTCAATTGAGCATGATTGTGGAAGGAGAAAAAAGCAGGCAAAGAGCGGAATTAACAAAAGAAAAACTTATTGGGGACTGGATTGGGGTTTATGAGTACGACTCTACTTATATGAGTGAAACTACACATATTAAAGATAGTGCTACGATTAGATTTGACAGTTTATACTTAACTCTATATGACTTTAGGGACATTGATAGTCTTCAGCTAAAAATGGAATTTGATTATGAATTTGGTGGACAATTTCACAGCGGAATTAGAGATGATTGGAGAAATCAATATGATTTTTGGATAAGAAATTTAACAAGTGATTCATTAGATATTATTTTGACTCAATCGCTTGATAATTATTTCTTTAAGTTAATAAAAATTCCACCAAATAATTAGGCGCGAAACCTATTGCGGCCTGGGAGAGCCCACTGGGTTTGTGCCTTTGTTGGGGCAACCCCCACTTGTCCGCGTTTGCAATGCGGATGTTTGCAACATGCCTTTTTATCTTTTCGTCACATTTCATCAGCATTTTCCTTCAAACAAATTTTCATAGAGATAGTATAGTCAGGCTTTATAAGCATGCTTTTTGAAATAGTAAAAGCAATAAAAAAAATAAACAGTAATTTCCTCTTAGTGGACGGTAAGCGCCAAAGGCGCGTAATCATTAAACCGGGCCGGTATGGCCGGTGCTAACAGGGATGCTGAGTAAGCACCAACGGTGCGAAATCATAAGAAACGAAATACAAAGCAAAAAACAGAGCCTCCACTCGCTTGAGTTTACAGAGCAGAAGATGTTTGAACAAAAGCATTTATAATGCGAGAAATAAAAATGGCTATAATCAACAGAAGAATAGAACCCACAATGCACATGTGGCTCAGGTGGTGCTGTCTTGACATCTAAATTGACAATTTTAGACAGGTTATTTGCTGAGACATTTGTACCTTTGGGTAAATAAAACTGTTTCATTATGGAAAATTCAAGAATGAAGATAATTGAATGCGAAGGCTTTCAAATTGCAGTTTTGGTAGAGGCTGATTCTTCTGATGAACATCCTATATATTATCCCGGTAATTTCTTAATCTATATTGAACGCGGCACATTGAACCTTTATGTAGAAGATAAAAAATATAGCATTAAACAAAATCAGTTTGGGTTTATCAGAAAGTATACACATGGCAAATTTGTTAAAACTTGGAAGGAAGACCAGAAGGGGTTTAAAGAACACATATTTGTTTTACATGATGCTTTTGTTAAAGAAGTAATTAGAGGCTTCTCATTATCAGATGATTTTATGCCATGTACGGTCCCTGTTGTGAACCTTAAGCATAATCTAATCCTAAAAGGGTTAATGAACTCGGTTGAGGTATATGTTTCAGGAGAGGCTCAACTGGATCGTGATTTTATTCAGGTGAAAACAAAAGAGGCATTACATGGTATATTGAAATCGAAACCAGAACTAATACATATTCTTAATGACTTTTCTGAACCGGCAAGGGCAGATATAGTTAATTTCATGGAACATAATTTTGTTCAGAACCTGTCACTGGATCAGTTTGCTATGCTTTCAGGTAGAAGTCTGTCTACTTTTACCCGCGATTTTAAAAAGCAGTTTAACACCTCACCGCATAAGTGGATAAAGCAAAAACGATTAGAGTTGGCTTTGAAATTATTACTACAGACACCCAAAAAAGCATCGGATATTTATCTAGAAGTAGGCTTTGAAGATTTGGCCCATTTTAGCAAATCTTTTAAAAACCATTTTGGACAAAATCCATCCGAAATAAAGACTATGGCAATGGATTAGGCATTGTAGAAAACAATTTAAAAGTCCGGTGTTATTTATTTAGCATCGGACTTTTTGTTTCTTAATGACGTATTTTGACAACTTATTTGACTTGTATGGCTAAATAAATTTTCTGTATCTGTCATTCCTTTGTACCAAGATATTCAAATATTCGCAAACAATAAATTTTAGAGCAATGAACAAAAAAGTAGTATTAATTACAGGAGCATCATCAGGAATAGGGTTTGATACAGCTAAAGCATTAATTAACAAAGGTATGGTGGTTTATGCAACAGCACGTAGGGTAGAGCGTATGAAACCCTTGGAAGATATGGGGGGCAAAGCCCTGTATATGGATGTAACCAAGCAGGAAACCATAGATGTAGTTGTAGAACAGGTTATTAAAGAGCAAGGGCGTATTGATGTATTGTTTAACAATGCTGGATATGCCACTCAGGGACCTGCTGAGTTAGTTGAAATTCAAGAAGCCCAACGTCAGTTTGATGTAAACGTATTTGGCACAGCAAGAGTTCTGAAAGCAGTTTTACCACATATGCGCAAAATAAAAAAGGGACAGGTAATTGTTACTTCCTCGGCAGCAGGCCATGTTACAATGCCAGGCCAGTCGTGGTACCCGGCCACAAAACATGCCCTGGATGCCCTAATTGGAGGTTTACGTATGGAACTGAAAGATTTTAAAATTGATGTATCGTTACTGGAACCTGGTTACGTAAACACAGAGTTTTTGATCCCGGCAACCGAAACAATGGATGAGCTTTTACCGAAGGTTTCTGACCCAATCTACAAAAAGCAGATGGTTACAATGCGTAGAAAGTTTAAAGAAGCAATTGATGGTGGGGCAAAAGTTGAGTCAATCACAAAGCTGGCGGTTAAGGCCATTAATGATAAGAAGCCGAAACGCTACTATGCTGCAAGCCAGGCAAGATTAGCTAAACTCTTGAAAAAGTTATTTGGCTACAGTTTGCTGGATGGTTTCATGACAAACTCTTCAATTAAGTAATTTTAAATTATTCTACGATGAAAACATTTAAGAAAATTGAGTTAATATTTTTTGCTCTTGTAACGATTGTAATAGGTTTATCTTACGGTATTGTGCCTGAAGTGGCCATGGAAAAAATATATGGCATAACCTATACCGGAGACATGGGGTACATGCTAAGGGCGCTGTGCGGGCTCTATATCGGACTGTCATTTTTTTGGATTTACACGGGCGTAACCAACAAATTTAGATGGGGGTTTATTGTTCAGCTTTTTTATGAGATAGGGTTGATTACAGGAAGGACTATAAGCATATTCGTTGACGGGGCCCCTCAGAATTTCGTGCTTCACTCTTTTCTTTATGGTGAAATCGGAGTCTTGATTATGCTTATTTTCTTGCTAAGACATGAAAATAAACGATTAGCTTAAAAAGCAAAGCCCTTAATTATTTTGATATCTAAATTTTTACATATAATATAAAACCAATTCATTATGCTAAGATTAACAATAATAATAGCACTGCTTGTACAAGCAACATTTGTTTTCTCACAAACTCCGGAAGCAATTAAACAAAGTACACAAAAGGAGCCCGTTTATTACAAAAAAAAGTTGGTGCCAAAAGGTGAAGAATATGTGAGTACAGCCCCGGAACAGGTTTCCCTGTCAATTACCATAAACAAGCCTGTTTCTGAGGTGTGGAAAGTAATTGACAATACACCAAAGTTTATTGAATGGTTTCCCGGGTTAAAATCAGGTAGTTTTGTAGATGAAAATCAAACAGGTTTAGGGGCAAAACGTCTTGCTCACTTAAACAGTTTTAAATATTACGAAGAAATTGTTACATATCGGCCAAACGAAGCCTGGGGATTTACAATGATTGAATCAAATTCGGGAGCAGTAAAAAGTTATGTTGAAGTTCTTTATCTCGAATCCATTGATGATAATACAACCAAGGTAATCTATAAAGGGGGATATGAATTTAACGGAATTTACCGGATGATGAACGGTATGATGAAAAGGCAAATCTCAAAAGTTTGGGAGGATGCATTAGAAGGGCTTAAAACGTATTGTGAAAAATAATTTTAAGTATATCTAAAGAGCTTGTCAGTGCTTCTGATAAGAATGCTACTTAAACCCCATGCTCTAAAATATTTAGAGTGTGGGGCCGTTTTATTTTCAAACCAGATAAATATTCCTGTTATCGAATTATCAAGATCTTTGACAGATAATTTACAATTCTTTAATCGTTTCCTTTCTCTTCCTGGTGGTGTGTTCATAACATAACGTTTTAACTATTTTATTTTTTCTTTTTGTAAGGCAAAATTTGCAAAGCATAGCTACGTTTAAGAATTTAAACGCTACAGAAAGGAATGTAGAGAATGAAGAGGGGGGTCTCCCGTCAATAGTATTTGTTATATCGATTAAAATTTCGAGGACCCTGGCAAAGGGGAATTCGGCGCAGCTAATTTTCCGGGTCAGGCCGACGGTTTTAAAAAGTTATAGGAGTTGTCAGATTGTTGGTTGTATTTCATATGGAATGGGACCCAAAAATACGACAACTTAAATTATAACGGTATGAGACATATATTATTCGTTCTTTCAATTATTATTTCACCATACATCTACGGTCAGGCCTTAAAAGGTAAAAGGGCAGCGCAGCAAGTTCCCAAAGCTACAGAAGTCTTAATCGGTAAGGAAAATAAAATAAAATACATGAAGTTTGATGAACCACATTATAAGGTTGTGTCAAATAGCAGGTTTCTGGTTCAATCACTTTCGCTATCAGACAACAATGAATTTAAAGAGGTAAGTAAAATTGCCGATAAAGAAGGGGTTCAGCATATTCGGTTACAACAATACTATAACAATATACCCGTTGAGGGGAAAATATACGTCGTTCATTCAAAGCAAAATACAATAAAGTCGGCAAATGGCGATTATACAAAGGAATTGAACATTAACACAACCCCCAAACTAACAAAACCAGAAGCTTTTAAAAAGGGGGTGCAATATTTCAATGCAGAAAAATACGTCACGGATATTAACACAGGTGATCCTGAGGGGGAACTGGTGATTTTACCAATTAACAACACCTACATTCTTACCTACAAATTCGATGTTTATTCCGTAGTGCCCCTAAAAAGGCAATATGTTTTTGTTGATGCAAATACAGGAATGGTTATACGGACCATCAACCGTATTCATGATCACGACAGAAAGGGTGTTGCAGAAACAATATATTCAGGTACCCGGGAAATTACAACGGATAGTGTTAACGGGTATTTTCGATTAAGTGAGAGTGGCCGGGGGAACGGAATAGTCACGTTTAATGCGAATCATTTTTATGGCAGCAATGAAAGATCATATTTCACCGACGAAGATAATTATTGGGACGACACGTCAAATTTTGACCATGCAGCGTATCAATGTCATTTTGCTACCGAAAAAACCTACGATTACTACCTGGAGAAGTTTGACAGGAACTCTATAGACAACAATGGTTTTCGGCTAGTTAGTTATGTACACGTAGGTGAAAATTATGCAAATGCATATTGGAATGGCGAAGCCATGTCTTATGGCGATGGCGATGGCGAAAGATATGGGCCGCTAACATCGGTTGAAGTGGTTGCACACGAGATAACACATGGAGTAACCCAATACAGTGCAGGGTTAATCTACCAGGACGAACCCGGAGCACTTAATGAATCGTTTAGCGATATTTTTGGAATTTGTGTCGATCGTTATTGTCATCCGGAAATAATAAATTACGAAATGGGCAACGACTTCTCATTACAATCCAACGGGTTCCGTAATATGGCCGATCCGAACGAAAAAAGAGACCCCGATACCTATAAGGGGCGGTATTGGGTTTATGGAGACGAAGATCACGGAGGGGTACACACTAATTGCGGCGTACAGAATTACTGGTTTTATCTTTTAGTTGAAGGGGGAAGCGGTATAAACGATCTTGGGAACAGTTATTCGGTAACCGGCATTGGCATAGAAAAAGCGGCACAAATAGCGTACAGAAACCTGACCGTTTATTTAACGCCCTATTCAGGATTTGAAGAAGCCCGGATTTACTCCATCCAGTCGGCAACGGATCTTTTCGGAGAATGCTCAGACGAGGCCAGGGCAGTTAAAAATGCCTGGTATGCGGTAGGAGTTGGCGATTTGCCCGATATTACAATAGCATCGTTTACAACCAGTGCAAACTATAGCTGCACAGTACCAGCAACCGTTCAGTTTAAGAAC
This sequence comes from Bacteroidales bacterium, assembly GCA_965230395.1. Lineage (GTDB taxonomy): Bacteria > Bacteroidota > Bacteroidia > Bacteroidales > UBA10428 > UBA10428. The sequence continues at coordinate 5,289,824 of CBDDKV010000002.1, read as the reverse complement.
AAAAGCAGAAATGCAACGGAATGGCATTGGGACTTTGGCGACGGGGGCACCAGTAACCAGAAAAACCCATTGCATGAATACAGCAGTACAGGAAATTACACCGTTCAGTTGATAATTAAGGGAGATGGGGAGTGCTACACCACAGATACAGTTAAGATTGAAAACCTAATGGCCATTAGGGAACATGGGGCGCCCCAATTGCCGGTATGCAATCCACAAACAACAGATCCCGGGACGTTTGGTATTTATAAAGTAGAATTTGGAGATATACTAAACGTTAGTGCGGGTTCTTTTGAAGGTAACCCGGATAATAGTTGCGCCCAGATTACAACACTTACTGAAGGGGAAAGGTATGAACTGCTTGTTTTTACGAACCCTGAAATTCCTGAGAATGTTAAAGTCTGGGTAGATTTGAATAACGATGGTTCTTTTGATGATAATACCGAATGTATTATGCAGTCGGATGATATCGCAGAAAAGCACGGGCATAAAGTGAAAATCCCCGCAACAACTTCCTATAACATACCTCTTCGCATGCGAATAGCATCCGACATTTATTTTAAAGATATTAACCCGTGCGACGATCTGTTTAAGGGGCAATACGAAGATTATTCCGTAATGATTACAAAAAACAACGAAGCCCCCGAGGCGGGACTTGAAATTTCAAATTCAGGGACTAAAACAGGGGCCCGTATTACATTTACCGATAATTCAAAGCACACAGTAACGGAACGTAAATGGATATTTGAGGGAGGGGAACCTTCGGTATCAACAGAAGTTAACCCTACGGTGCAATATAATTCTGCTGGTAAATTCAGTGTAAAATACATCGTTTCCAATTCATATGGCTCCGACACGCTATTTTTAAACGATACAATAACCGTAACCGACGAGTATTGTGTAGGTAAGTCCTTCTATACAAATGAGCCGGAGGGCAACCTTTATGGTTATGAGGGCAAGGGGGTTAAAGTTGGGGAATATTTCCGCGGTGTATTTATTATAGATGTGCCGGGAGCCGACAGCATTGTTGTAGATTTTAATGATACATATATTGGAGATGGCCTTATAGTTGCATATTATGATATTGATGTATCATATTGGGATTTTCCGTTTAAAGGCTGGTGGTACCATCAGGACGATTTAAGCGGCTCAAAGTATGTGTCAACAACAGGGGGGATTATTATAGAAGTTGTTGCTGAGGGGGATTCATTAAGAGGTTCAGATATAAATATTTCCTGGAGGTCGGTAATGGGCAAAAAACCAAAAGCCGATTTCGAAATGTCAGATATGGCACCGCCAATAAATAGTGTGGTAACATTCAGGGACAAAAAACCTGTTTCGTCAAAAAGGTATTTTTGGGAATTTGAAGGTTATGGTTCATCAACAGGTAAGTACATAACACAGCGCTTTAATAAAACCGGAAAGGTGAAAATAACCGAATACGTCTCAAACCACTATGGTACCGATTCAGTTTCGAAGTACATTACCGTACAGGATGTTCCTGAACTAAGCCTGTTGACCGATACAATTATTGTTGAATTGCTCCCGGGCAGTCCAGGTCCTTAAATGTTGAGTTTTCTAACAACAATGGATTCGGTGATTTGGAAATACAGCTTCAACCGGAAGAGGTTATCCCGGAAGCGGCCGATAGGTCAAAATACACAACCAACCCTCAAAGTTTAAAAGGGGTAAATGTACTGGTCAACACACGGTTTTATAAAGACGCTTTTGAAAAGCTTCGATACACAGGCGCAAATTGTTATACAAGCTTTAAGACCGGAAGTACTGCATATGAAGCAACTTATATAACCCCGGATATGCTTGATACAACAGATGTGTTGATTATGGGGTACTTCAACAGCAGGAACCTGATTGATTTCGATTATATTAAAACCTGGATTAATAATGGGGGCGGCCTTTTATTAAGCCACCCCAATATAGAATCACATGCACATACTAATAGTTGGCTGTCCGATTTTGGAATGGAATTGTATTACCCGGGCGTCAATGAAGAATTAACAACGAATATTACCCCACATCAAATTACCCGCGATATTGATAAATACAAACTTGCAGCATCCGGATTGGCATGGGATGCAACAGCAGCGACCATTAAAACCTGGGGGAATGCAAAAAGCTTGATCCGTTCTTCTTCAGATAAAACACATATTGCCTATTCCACGCTGGGCAAGGGAAAAATAATTCTGTCTGCAGATGTTGATTTGGAAATGCGGTTTGGTAAGGCCGGTCATACACAGTTACTACGAAATGGAATAAAGTGGTTGACAGACCAGACAGACTGGTTGAGCCTTGAACAATCATCGTTAACAATAGAAGCCAATGAAAAGAAAACAGTAGAAATTGAAATTTCTTCTCACAAATTAAAAGAAGGCATTTACTATGCAAAACTAAATGTTTTAAGTAACGATATCCAACAAGTGAACACAGCGGTTCCGGTAAAACTAATTGTTAAAGCAAACAACAGTTCCATTAAGCAGAATTTGGAAACAATACAAATCTATCCGAACCCGGCACCCAATACATTAAATATCAATTATCCGGGTTTTAGCAAGGTTGAAATTTACAACCTACAGGGTAAGCTTATAATAGAAAGCACGGAAACCAGCCTTGATATTTCATATTTGCCAAAAGGAAACTATCTGGTCAGAATTACCGATATCGGGGGAAACACTTCAACACAACAAATAGTCCATTAACCCGGATTATGTATTAGAACTTCGTTATGAGCATTGAAAGCACAATTATTGCGATAAGTGAAAGCAGTACCAAGTTTACTTTGGCAATGCTGAACGAAGCAATAAACAGAAACTAATAAAACAAGGTTTTATTGAAACGGGGAGCCTTTTTTCGAAGTGGTTTCCATGTGGAATAGATTTTCTAATGTATATCGCAGGTTTAACACACAAAGAGAAAAAGCAGCCCGGCAACGGGCTGCTTTGCTTCTACCTTTTTACCGGTTATCATTTTGATTGATTCCCGGCCAGTCTTTTTCGATGAGCGCAAAGATTAAATCGTCGCACCACTCTCCGTTAATAAATAAACTCTCAATAAAATGGGCTTCCTTACGAAACCCAATTCTTTCAACCAGTCGGATAGAACTTTTGTTGTTCGGGTCAATTGATGCAATTATCCGGTGTTTATTCAATTCTTTAAATAAATAATCAATGACTTCTTTTACAGCTTCGGAGGCAAACCCTTTATTCTGAAAGATTTTATTTAACGTACATCCAATTTCAACTTGTTTGTTTTCGTTGTCAAAAAAATGAACCCCAATATCACCTAATATTCTCTGGCTGTCCTTTTCGATAATTACAAACTGAAACCAGGACTTAGGTTCATTGAACTTTTTGGCAATTTTACTTATAAAGATTTCTACATCTTCAATAGTTTTTGGAATCCATCCCTGATATTTATTTGCTTCGGCATCAGATCGATATTCGAATACGTCACTCTTATCTTCAGGTTTAACAGGTCTTAGAAGTAGCCTTTTTGTCTCTAAATCCATTTTCCAGGTTTTCTGATGTTTTTTCTCATAAAAAAAGTTTCTTAGAAATCACTATAGCTTTACGCAGCTGCTTGTTTCTGTATTCTAAGAAATTAAGGGGCGTTTTTGTATGGTTTTTGCGACTTATCTGCTGAAACCCGGTATAAATTTAATGAATATACAGATAGTGCTGCGGCATACGTTTATAAAGATCACTGAAATCAAAACGTATATTGCAAATCATTCATTTTCAAACATAAAAAATCTGGTTGATTCATTACATTTGGGTTCATGACACAATGGGAATAAACGCAATTGCGTTTATTCGGATGCTATCAAACATTTTTTCAATTCTTAACTTCATTTTCATACCTTGCAAAGGAAGCCTGCAACGATGCTTTGTATAAAAACGTCTGATAGAATACTAATATGTTAGAGCCAATGCGAAACAGAGAACCTCCATGATATCAAATTGAGTGATGATTTAGAAACTAAAAAATAAAATAAAAATGAAACAAATATTTTTAATTCTAATGCCTCTTATTATGCTAATCGGGTGCTGCAAAGAAGAAAGTAAACCAGATATTAGAGATAATTACATAGGTAATTATAAGTGTAGTTTATTGGAGATTCTGTATATGCATGATGGACCAGGTTCATTTATAGTTGACACTTTGAAAAATGTTTCAGATACGATTTTTGAAATTACAAAAAGTGATCATTATAATGAGATCTTGTTTCTATCCCAAAGTTGGTCATTTGATCATGAAAATGATGGTTTTTGGATAAATGAAGGATGTATCGATACGTCATGTATGGATTTTCGTAGTTATTATCTATTCTTAAATACTGATAGTATAGCCTTTTTTGGTCACGTGGGGAGTGGTTCCTATACAGAATATCATATAAAAGGTTTAAAACTCAAAAACTAATTTTACCAATTATGAAAAAATTTAAAGTATTAGCAATATTATTCAATATTTATACAATATATGCTTTTGGACAAACCCCAATTAATGATAATAGTTGGGTAATAAATTCATCAAAAAGTGATGAGTTTAATAGTACTACTTTAGACTCTAAATGGTCTATTTTTGACGTAGATCATGAAAGATGGGGTGTTGAAAACTATAGACCTGATAATGTGACACTTAATGGCTCTTAGTTGTTGCTACGAACTGATAAAGAGAATAATAAATATTGGACTGGAGGAATTTCATCTGTAGATGATAACCATCATTATGGTTATTATGAGATTAGCGCTACAATTCCTAAAGGAAGAGGATTCTGGACAGCTTTTTGGATGATTGCATCAAAAGGCAATGGAACAAGCTATGAGTGGTATGATGAAATTGATATTCTTGAACCAGCAGGTTGTCATAGTGAAACAGTTAGCATATGCAATGTTGGGTATTGGGACTGGATAGGAGAAAATGCCTACACGATTGAAAAGACTTCCGAAATGGGATTAAAATATGAAACTGGAGTGGACTTATCATTAGCAGCACATAAATATGCAGTTGCATGGTTACCAGGACAATTAATATTTTACCTAGACGATTATCCAATATTTAGAAGGTTTAATGATGGAAGGATACCATCTCACCCAATGTATTTATTAATAAATCAGGAAATCACTGGATATTGGGGCAACGGTGAAAGATGTGATCCAAATTCTGAAACAGATGCTAAATTACCTGAGTATTTTGAAGTAAATTATTTTCGATATTATGAATTAAATACTGATGATATCAATACTAGGATAACACAAATCTCAAATTTCAATTCCTATAATTATTCAGTAAAGCGATCTATTTCTTTATCAGGCACAACAACAATTCCAACAAATGACAGAATAACATTAAGGGCTAAAGAGTATATCGAACTTGAACCCGGTTTTGAAACAACACTTGGAACCGAAATAGTATTTATGGCAACACCAAATTTATAAACTTTAAAAAACATTATCATGAAAAATATAGTTATATTAATATCAAATAATTCATTTTCTCAACTCAAAGTCGAATCCGATGGTGGGGTTCGACTCTGGACTAATAATACAGGTAGTTATGGTAATACTTTTGTTACATATACTAATAATGAATCGGCAAAATGCTATGTTGTAAGAAACGGTACTTCTGATGATTTCTATGCATATGGAAGTGGGTATATTGTTGCAAGAGGCACGTATATTAATTCGGATATAAGGCTAAAGGAAAATGTATCTGATATAAGTGATATTAACAATCTTTATAAATTAAAACCAAAATCCTACAGCTTTAAGGCAAAACATTCTGGAAAATCCAATGACAGTGCCTCGGTTATAGATTCTTTAAATTCAAATAGCCAAAGTTTATTAAATAAGGAATTTGGATTTATTGCTCAAGATGTTCAAAAGATCTTCCCAGACTTGGTAACTGAGGATGAAAATGGAATGATGAGTATAAATTATACTGCGTTCATACCATTAATTACTCAAGCAATTACGGAGCAGAAATCACAGATTGAAACTTTGCAAAGAGTTATTTATTTACAAGAACAAGAGTTAATTAAATTAAAAAGTGACATTGATAATTGTTGTGAAAATGATAATAAATTAAAATTGAAAAGTTCCTCAATAGATGATGAATCAGTATTAATAGATGATGCATTACATGAAAATGCAAAATTATTTGACAATGTACCTAATCCTTTTTCTTCGAATACAGAAATTAAATTTGAAATTCCTGAAAATTCAACATCTACAGTATTAATAATTCATGATATGCAAGGAGTTGAGCTAAAATCATTTAATATTACTCAAAAAGGATTTGGAAGTATAATGCTACATGGTTCGGAGTTGAAAGCAGGCATGTATCTTTTACATTATTAATAGACAATAAGATAATTGACACTAAACGGATGCTATTGACAAAAGAATAACAATGCACTGGCTCTAACAATTAAGTGGCGTTTTTTTTGTTAACTTTTTAAAGATCAGGGAATTATAGTTTTTGAGTAACAAATAAGTAACGCAAACTCAAAAAAGTTGGGTTGCAAAATAGGTGTTGTGTGTAATGTGTTGCTTATTAGGTTATTGTTGCTTTCTTTTCCATGTAACCCAGCCATTTTACCAACACATACTTTTGCTTGCCATTTTCTTTCCTGGCAAGGAATCCATATTCATAATAAGAAAGGTAAATGTCGCCTTTGGCATTTTTCCAATAATTTGTGAAGTATTCCAGATCAAAACCTTCGTTAAGCAAAGTTTCTTTTCGGACGGAGTGGCCTTACCTGCCTTGTTGTATTTTATGCGTATCCTCCTGTTAAGTTTTAACTGGGCATCTATTTTCCGGAATAAGCTCAGTTCTTTGTTTTTGTTGTTCCTGTATTGGTTGGCCGATTTGCAATATGCTGAACAAAAGACTTTGTCGGCCCTCCCTTAAACGGGTCCCCCGCATATTGGACATTTTCTTTCCATAACAGAACAGTATATTATACGTATAATTATACTGTTAAAGGCAGGTCTTTTCTAAAGAAACCTGTTATTTGGAAAGCAATTTTGGGTGAAATGAAAAGATTTGTTGCACTAAGTCACCTATTCATAAAAGGGGAAAAGTAGATAGGTTTTGAATACAAAACCGACAAAGAAATTGATGGGCTTATAAGAAGTGGTTTGCCAAACCCTTTATGGAGCAGTAGGTGCCAAATGGCCTATACCCATATTTTAAGGCTCAGTTTTGCAATACACTTGCTGGAGCATGGAACAGGTTCAAGGAATATACAAGTATTATTAGGCCATAGCAGCAGTAAAACAAACGAAATATATACCCATGTAGCAACCCATACAATTCAGAATATAATAAGTCCTTTGAAATTATTATATTTGAACGAAAACAAACAATAAACGACAAAACGGTTCGATGAAAGGAAAATATCATTACCTTTTTTAAAAGTTATGCTATTTTGTTGTTGTGTGTAATGCACACGCAACGATTGTCACTTTTTTACCATCTTTTGAATAAACAATAAAAACCAAAATCGATATGAAAAATGCTTTTTTCCTATTTTTAATTTCTCTTTTTGTGATTCTTTCTTGCCAACAAGAAGAAAAGTATTCTGGCATCTACAATATTCAAGGAAAGGTAGTATTTGATAATGGTGATATTGCAAAGAATTCGGAGATTTCTCTAAACAATGAATTTAAAGCAGTAACAGACAACAAAGGTATATTTAATATTGATGCTGTCGATGCAGGGGAATATAAACTAAAAGCATCTAGTTTAGATAGTTCGGGATATTCAGAAATTGAAATAGATATTGAATTAACGAATGATTTGAATTTGGATGAACTATTATTGCCAATTCCAATAAAACTTTTATCCCCATTTGAAATAACATCAAAATCTTTAAAATTAAGCTGGAATAAAAGTACAGCAAGTGATTTTAGAGAATATAAAATTTACATACATAATTCAAGTGCTTTAGATGAAAATACTGGCACATTACTTCATATTGCAACAGATATTAATGATACAATACTTGATGTAAAGGAAGGTGATTTCTGGAGGGGTGGATCAACTATAACTCCGAATACAACATACTATTTTAGAGTATTTGTAATGAATTCATATGGTAGGATGTCTGGTAGTAATATTATCGAAACTACCACAAGTTTATGGGACAATGCAGATGATTTTACTCACAATTACAATATACAACTTGAGTCTTCATTTGCAGCTCAAGGAGACCTTACTGGTATAGATTGGGATGGAAAGTATTTCTGGATGCTATATTTTAAAGAACAGGGAGGTTTTTATGATAATAACAAACTTACACTAGTCAAATATGATCCTACAGAGGGAGCGATACTTGACACAATTGTTTTTGATGATTCGAACTATTTTTCAAAAGGGGCAGCATGGGATGGGCTAAATGTATGGCTTAGTCTTGAGACTTACATCCAGGCAATAAATATTGAAGAGGAAATATTTGATAAAAGCTATTATGCTGGTGATGTTACGGTAGATTTGTCATGGAATGGTGAAAACCTAGTTTTACTTGATGTCTGCAATAAAGTGATAATCTTAGATGCTAAAAATGGGAGTATTCTTAATCAATTTGTTACTCCATTCGTTGATATTGGATATAGTGGAGAAAAGGGAGTAGCATCAAGGGGTAATGAAATTTGGATAATAAATAATTGGCATAGAGAGATTGCAATATGTGATAATTCAGGTAATCACATTGGAGTTGCAGATGTTGATTTTTTGCAAGAGGGATTTACCGCTAATTATCATCGAATTCCAATGTGTTTCATGGGTGATAAATTAGTTATTGGTTTAGATTCGCAGGTAAGAATATATTCCATCGAACAAAACAAGTGATAATGCACTACACACAATAATGTGTATAGCAAATAGGGCGGATGGCTAAGATGCGATCGTTATCTCTCCTATTGATACCGCCGAAGCTTTTGCTTCGGCTCTTGAAAAGTGATTAAATTAAAATCCAAAACAAAAGCTTCGGCTAAGTGCTAAATTGATAAGTGGGTGCTTCTAATTGCCCCTCCTTGCCTTACATTTACCGTTATGCGTTAGTTTGAAAGATTAGCTATTCCTGATAACTTTGCACCAAAGCAAGAGATGGATGGATATCAAATATTGGATAATGGTATTGGTTACGTATTACCATCAAGTTGCAGAGAGAAAGATAGAAAAAAAGGAATAGAAAAGGTTTTGAACAATACTAAGGGTGTAATAATAGATTTTCGTTGTTATCCTGACGATTATTTTTCTTTGAGCTTCAGAGAGCATCTTCCATTCAAGTTTACAAAGTTTTCGACTTGTAGTTATGCAAATGTGAGTTATCCGGGCTATTTTTTTGTTAGCAATCCGGAAAATTTCCCCAATAAAAAGATAAACCACAATGCTTATACTAACCCAATTGTCGTTTTAGTTAATGAGTTCACCCAGAGTTCAGCAGTAGATAATGTACGGGTTTTACAATCAGCCGAAAACACAAAAGTCATTGGCAGTAAAACAGCAGGAGCCAATGGCAAAGTAACACATTTCAATTTACCATGTGGCATTGTAACATCAATGACTGGTTTAGGCGTCTATTATCCTGACGGTTCTGATTTGCAGCAAACTGGAGTTAAAATTGATGAATACATTGAACCAACAATCGAAGGAATCAAAGAAGGGCGAGATGAACTATTAGAAAGAGCTATTGAAATAATAGAAGAATACAATAAAAACCGAACGCATAACACGCTATAAAAAACATAGAGCAGAAATACTAAATATGAACGATATAGCATTTAATATATGGTTTAGCAACTTGATAGGTAGGTGCTCCGAAATGCCCTGCGTTTATTATCGCCATCCGTTGGGGGCAATTTGGAGGAAATACCAAAAATTGGTAACTTTGTGATAAATGATAAGCTATGAATAAAAATACATCAATATCACTAGGAGAATATTTCGACGCTTTTGTTAAAAATAGTGTTACAAAAGGGCGATTTAAAAATGCGAGTGAGGTGATTCGTGCAGGATTAAGACTATTAGAGGAAGAAGAAAGTAAAGTAATGGCTTTAAAACATGCCATTCAAGATGGGATTGATAGTGGTATTGCACATGATTTTGACGCTCAAAAGCATCTTGATTCCTTAAAAGCAAGAAAGAGACTGGATGTCTAGATATTACTTAACCAATAAAGCTGTTGAAGATTTATCAGATATTTGGGATTATACATTCGAAGAATGGTCTGAGAGACAAGCTGACAAGTATTATCAAGAGCTAATTGATATATTTCAGGATATTGCACAAGATCCTAAAATTGGGAAAAACTATGAAGGAATACGCTCTGATTTATATGGATTAAGAGTTACAAGACACATTGTATTCTATAGGATTGTTGATAAAGATAGAATTGAAATTACTAGAATTCTGCACGAGAGGATGGATTTAAAGAATCGGATTAAAGATTAAAAACTACACTCAATAATTAGGTGTCAAACCCCTTCATCAGGGGGCTAATTTTTCCTGTGTAATTTCAATATTGCTGTATTTTGTGAGAATATGTTTTCTGCAGGGCAGGACTTTCGTGTTTTTTTATGTTCAGCCATTTTTTACCTTGATTTTTTACTCTTTTTTTCCGTTTTTTATGGGGTGTTTATGGAAATCTATTATTTCGGCATAAATCCTGTTTGTACAGGCATACCCTTACTAACTTCCGAAAATGCCACATTGTTATTTTCTGGTAACAAACACAAAAAGCAAAGGCCATTTACGAACGAATGAACTACAAAACAGTACCATTCTATCGGAAAAAATCTGTAGTACTACCTGTAGAAAATTTTTAAAATGCACCTCCTTAAAATCAGAAAGTTATAAGCCTAAGGCTGCAATGTGGGGTAAAACCCGTCTGACAGGATTAGACCGGCTATTGGGCAGCCGGCTTAGGTACTGTATCTGGAAAATCTGGAAGTGGGTATGCACCAGGTCAGTAACCTTATAAAACTTGGATTGCCAGAGTGGCTAGTTGTTAAATGGGGGGTTACAAGAAGAGGGGGGTGGCACGTAGTCCAAAGCCCGGTTCTTCAAAACTACCATTACCAATGAACGGTTAGTGAAGAGGGGGTTAGTGTTAGCAGCGAGCATTTACAGACGCTTCAGCCATGTTTAACGAACCGCCGTATACCCGGTCGGTATCCCGAAGGTTCGGGAGTGGGGTGGAGATACGAACCTTTATTCGTATCTTGCTCTACTTGATTGTAGGTTATTTAAGAGAACATCGTGTATGGAATTAAATCACTAATTATGACAAAAAAGATATTTTACGCTCTTTTAACTCTTAGCTTAATTGGATGCTATTCGATTCCAAAGCATTTGATTACTGATTATGGCACTTATAGATATCAGGATAAAGACAGGTTAAGGATTGATGGATATTTTTATAGGATTGATTCGGTGAGATTAAATGGAGAAAAGCACAAGCCTGAAATACGCTGGATTGTACTTTATGCAAATGGTACATTATTACAGTCTTTTCAAATGACAAGCAATTTTACCGGATTTGAGAACTTTGAAGAGGATATTTTTAATTACTCTGTTTCAGGATATGATTATTTGGATAATGACAAAGAAAACAGATGGTGGGGTGCATATTCAATAAATGACAGTTTGATAAATTTTCAATATTTAGAGTTTTTCAATAATTGGGTTGCAATTGAGAGAAAAGGTGTGATAGTTAATGATACGACTATAAAAATGACTAGTTCAAAATCATTGAATGGATATAATAAAAATAATGATTAGTCATTATTGTACCAGTAATTATCAGCCATAGCAATAGCCAGCCTGTCAAAAAGCCTGTCCCCAAAGTATCTCCGGTTAAGTTTATAGCAAAACTCATCAAGATATAGCTGCAGGTATTTGCCTTTAATTTTATGGTAAACACCCAGTAGGTTACGCTTGGCATTACTTATTGCTATGTGTACCCAAGGGAGTGTCCGCACTGTTGTTTCTTTACTGGATTTCTCACTTACATGGACATCGACATAATTGGCAATGTCTACATAACTCGTGCTTTTATCGCTAAAGATTATGCTTTTTTCATCAAAGCTTTCTTTAACCACCTCATTAATCTCGTCGGAACAATGGCCTTCCAGTACTTTCATTTTAAAATACCGACAGTGCTTGCTTGTTTTACCACCCTCTATATCTTCCAGGGGCGTCGATTCTGCCATAACTGCTACATTGGACTGCTTTTGGCTGCCCCGTCCCCGCTTTAGGTCCTTTTTATCTTTTTTGCTGGTTTCTGTTGAAAAATACCCTTCGTCAAATTCGGCCATTCCTTCAAGGCTGTAAAGACTGTCTCTTTTACCCATGGCTTGGCGGATGCGGTGCATCATTGACCAAACCGTGTTGTATCTTTTGTGCCCCAACTGCCTTTGCAGTTCCATTGCCGACAGGCCCTTCTTGCTAAAGCTCATAAAGGCCATTGCCAAATACCACTTTCTAAAGGGGAGGTTTGAGTTCTCAAACATTGTACCGCTCCTTAATGTAGTCCTGAAATTGCATTTTGAACATTGCCACATATATTTGGATTTTAACCAATAGTGTTTTTTACATCCGCACTTCTTACAGGTAAAGCCCTCTCGCTCCCGTAACTGTTTGAAATGCAACCTGCAGCTCTCTTCGTTTGGAAACTGCTCTATGAAATTGATTATATTCACGTCAAATGTTTTTCAATAATATAATCAAATAATTCTAACTGGCACAATTGTGTTTATTCATTATAAAAATAGTTCAAATAAAGATTATGGGACATTCCATTTTAGACGCTTTGAAAACAAACCTGATTCTTTAAATTGGATGATGACAGATAAATATTTTCGGAATAAGATTAACACGATGAATATGAGTAGCTTGGATGAATAAACAACTTGCAGCAATGTATAAAAAACATAAGTGGCTCAGTGGTTTACGGAACATTTGCACATTTAATCAGCTCCTCCAACCTTTAGCTCACGACCAAAGGGAGTAAATCTGCGATTTGATGGTTAGTTTTAAAACTTTAAATTTGTGTCAAAACGCAAATTTGGCTCAGTGCAACTAGATAGGTATGAGCTTTGAAATCACTTACGTTTCTTATACTAACCGCTGCAAGGCGGTTGGTGGGTGAATCAGGGTTCCTGCAATCTGACAAGGTGGTGAAAAATATGGATTTTGGAATATTAAAGATCAATAGAATGAAAAAGGTATTACAAATAATATTCGTAGGGTTATTTGTTTGCATTGGAGGTTTCTCTCAACAGTTAGAGAAAGCTAAAATGTCTATTGGCTTATTGAAAAATAATGATGTATACTTTAACCCTAAAGTATTCAATCCGGCAATGATTAAGGATTCCACTATTTTTATGATTTCTGGAGGCGTTAATTTTGATGGTTATGATAATTCTTTTGAAGGTTTTTTTATTTCAACAGAATCTGACGTAGAAAAAATTAAGAGTGGATTTTCAATAACTCAAACAAATACATATGGTGGTTTCCTAGATAAGCGAAATGTAATTTTCTCATATCGATATAAGTATCTAATAAATAAGATTTCATGTGTTAAGTTTGGTGTAAATATGGGGTATGCCCAATATAAATGTGATATTCGAGTTTTTAATACTGCAACTGGAGACAGCCTGATTTCTGATTATTTAAATGATTGGGAAACTACACCAATTTTTAGTGTAGGGGGCGTATATGACATTAAAAATCATAGTTTTGGATTCGCTTATCACAATTATGATTTATTCATTTTTAAGAACTCTGACATCTCTGTGGATTCAAAAGGGGTAATTGCCAATTATTCGTTTGATTATAAGCTCTCTCGTAATTTTTCATTAAATCCAGAGGTATATGGATCGATTCAGAATGATGAAGAGTGTGCAATATTCTCGATTAAGGCAAGTTATAAAAACGCTTTCACCCTAGGGTTACTATATAATACAAAAGTTACAACAGGTTTTTTAGTAGATTTTTTCCTATTTGATAAGTTAGGGTTAAGCTATTATGTAAATGCAATTAAAGCAAATGATGATAATCGCTATTATTACCATAGTTTTAATACCAGACTAATATTTTGATTGCCTAGCAGCTAACAAAATATACGTAATGCGGGGTGATGCAATATATTTTAAACTAATAACTTTTATTAAACCTTGTAGCGGTTTGATAGGAGGGAGCTTTGAAATCCTGCACTCCGCATATTCGAGCCGTAGTAGGTAATAATGGCAGGCCGAGCAATATAGTATGGAACAAGAAAAAACAATATCAACAGTTTATTTTTATATTCCTGAACAAGTTACGATTCTTGATTTAAGCGGTGTTTTGCAGGTGTTTGAGGAAGCTAAAATTATGGGATTTGATTATCATTTTGAATTTATCAGCAATCAGTCAAAGGTTAAGAGTTCTTCTGGTTTAGAATTATCAGCATTAAAAGACTTTAGGCAAACTAGCCCAACTAAAAATGACATTATTTTCATTTCAGGTGCAAGTACACATCAAATGATTCATTGTAACGAAGACCAATCATTTTTCAGTTGGCTAAGCGTTGCCAATTCAAATAAAACAACAATTTGCAGTATTTGTAGCGGTGCTTTTCTTTTAGCTAAATCAGGACTTTTAAATAATAAAGAGTGTACTACGCATTGGGATTTTATAAAAAAAATGAAAGCTGAATTTCCGCTAATAAGAATACAAGACAACACATTGTTTACTAAGTCTGATAATATTTATACAAGTGCGGGAGTAGTAACAGGTATTGATTTAGCTTTGTTTTTGATTGAAGAAAGGCATGGTAAACAGCTTGCTACTGAGGTTGCAAAAGGATTAGTTGTTTATAAAAGAAGACATGCGACAGACGAGCAGAAAAGCGTGTATTTACAAAACAGAAGCCATCAGGATGAAAAGATTCATACTGTTCAAGATTGGATTATTCATAATATAGAACACCCTTCTACAATTGAAGATTTGGCGGAATTAATACATGTTAGTCCACGGAACTTAACTCGAACCTTTAAAAGACTAACAGGTGTTACAATTGCCGAATACCGTGCAAAATTGAGAATTGAAAAAGCTAAAAGTTTATTGAACAACTCAGATTATAAAATTGAGCACATCGCCAATTTGTGTGGATTTAAAACTTCAAAACAATTGAGAATAGTTCTCGAAAAGTATAATGAACCTTTACCGTCTGAAATTAAAAAGAAGCCGTCCTAAAATGACTATTGTTTGACCTTTTTCATTATGCTGTACCAAAGTACTTTTACCATTATTAACTAAAAAATAAAGTGATGAGTTTAAAAGAGCAAAATGCAGCATTAATCTTAATTGATTTTCAGAAAGGATTTGATGAAGAAAAGTATGTAAAAGGAAATAGGAATAATAAAGATGCCGAAAAAAAAGCATCTGAAATCCTAAACCATTGGAGAAATAGAAACTTACCTGTTTTTCATATTATTCATCATTCAACAGATTCAAATTCAAGCTTTCGCGAAGGGTGTTCTGGATTTGAAATAAAAGATGAAGTTAAACCAATAAGCGGTGAAGTTGTGATTGAAAAGAATGTACATAGTGCTTTTATTGGAACCAATTTAAAAGAACAATTGGATAAGAAAGGAATCAAGGTGGTAGTAATTATCGGTTTGACTACAAATCATTGTGTTTCAACATCGACAAGAATGGCAGGAGATTACGGATTTGAAACTATTTTAATATCTGATGCAACAGCAACATTTGATAGAATTGGAATTAATGGAGAAAAATTCTTGGCGGAAATAATTCATCAGACTGCTTTAGCCAATTTGAATAATGATTTTGCAAAAGTGATTGATACAAAAGGATTAATTGAGTTAGAATAATTAATGCCAGCCGCTAACTACATGTTTTATACAAAAAAAGCCAGAAGGCCAAACGAACAGTTCCTTTTCAACCATTTTTATAACTTTACGCTAAAAAATAGGGTGAAAAGCATACAACATTATGTAAAATTCATTGCAAAACGTTGTAATACAGCGAATTTTACACTTGTCGTTGTGCGTAATGCTAGATAGCCCTAAACCATGCAGAATGACTTCAACATAAGACAACTTTACCGACCTCTGCAACCAACAATTAAGCAGACTGGTCAGAGTGTTTCCTATAGGGAAATTTCACCTGATGACAGACTTTCAAATATCATTTATTGCTACTGGGAACTAAAAACAAAAGACATACTTCAATATCCATTTACCTATAGAGTTGTTGCAGACGGTTGCATTGACATATTCTTTCAACTTGACAATCCTTCCGAAAATTTTGTAATGGGCTTTTGTAAAAAATATACAGAATTCCCTCTCGACAATTCTTTTCACTACATAGGTATCCGTTTTTTGCCTACAATGTTCCCAACACTGTTTAAAGTGGATGCAAAGGAATTGAGTAATCGTTTCGAAAGGCTTGAAGTTGTTTTATATGAAACTTCAATATTCATAACAGACAATTTTTCGAAAAGAGACGATTTTGCAAAAATAAAAATTAAGCTTGATGCTCATTTCATTGCTCAAATCAAAAATGTCAATACAGCCCTAGATAACAGGTTTCATAATGCCCTTAATATCATTTTAGAAAATTTTGGAGTAGTTAATATACAATCAGATTTAGACATTGGTCTTAGCCAAAGACAGCTTAGACGGTACTTTGAGTATTATATAGGGGATACAGCAAAAACATTCAGTCAGGTAGTACGTTTTCAAAACATTCTTAACGCCAAACCTTCAACACAAAGTCTCAGACACAATAAAATATTCTTTGATCTTGGGTATTACGACCAAGCCCATTTCATAAAGGAATTCAAGAACTTTTATGGCGTAACACCCACCAAAGCTTTCGGTAGATAGAATGTCCGTTTTTTACAATCACAGCTTTATAAGTACTTGTATTTTCGTGTTATTATTAATTATAAAAAAAGGTAAAAAATGAAACTTAATGCAGGTATTCTCACAGCGAAGTTAGCAGAAAGCAAGGCTTTCTATACTGACAAACTAGGGTTCGGGGTGACATTTGAAAATGAATTTTACCTCTTAATGCACACTCCAAACAGACAAGCAGAAATAAGCTTTTTATTACCATTCCACCCGTCACAACAACCATTTTTTCACAAACCATTTAATGGACAAGGAATGTATTTGACCATTGAAGTAGACGATGTGGACAGCATTTACAAAGACTTGAAAAACAAGGGTGTTGAAATTAAAATAGAAATACGTGATGAACCATGGGGTGACAGACATTTTGCAATTGAAGACCCAAATGGTATTGGAATAGATATAGTGAAATATTCTGCACCTGAAAAATGAAGTTAAGCTTTGAAATATATACTTCTAAAGTGCTGGAGTGTAAAGGATTTTACACTAAGCACTTTAATTTCGAAGTAAAACTAGAAATAGAAGGCTTCGTGATTTTACAGCACCGAATTAATTCTCATTATGAATTGATGTTCTGTGTTCCAAATTCTTCCTTCGTTAATCCGTTATTTCATCCTGAATTTAATGGACAAGGTGCAATAATTCAAATGGAAGTGGATAATGTGAAGGCAGAATATGATAGAATCAAAAAACTTAAGGTCCCGATTAAAATTTCTTTGGTTGATGAACCTGTTAATGGTCTTCATTTCACAATCCAAGACCCAAGTGGGCTTTTAATTGATATAGTTCAATATAACTGATATGGGAACAAACTACAGTATAACGGAGTATTTCGGAAAAAATCTTGCAGCGTTATTAGCAGTTAAAATTCTAGCTGTTTATCCCGAATTTAATTCTAATTTATTCATAAATGAAGTTGAGCAATTAGTTAAGGAAAAGACATATACACAAAGAATAGCTGTAATCGCACAGCAACTATACAAACATTTGCCAAAAGATTATGAAAAAGCACTGCCCATACTCGTATCCATACTAGGGGAAGAAAATCCAAAGCAAACAGGCATGTTTACAAATTATTATTGGGTTATGCCAATTGGTAAATATGTATCTGAATTTGGCTTAGAGCATTATGATATTTCAATAAAAAGCATAGAAGAAGTTACAAAAAGGAATACTGGTGAGTATGCTATAAGACCTTTTATTAGAAAGTATCCCGAACAAACAATGAAAATAATGGAAAACTGGGCGAAATCTTCAAACTTTCATTTAAGAAGGCTGGCAAGTGAAGGATTACGACCCAAATTACCTTGGGCGCCAAAACTTGACCTTTTTATTGATAACCCTAAACCTGTTTTTCACATTCTTAGTATCTTAAAGGAAGATGAAATAATGTTTGTGAAAAAATCAGTTTCAAACCATTTAACAGATTGGTTAAAAGTTAACAAGGAAAGAACAATTACATTAATTAATGATTGGAAAGCTAGTGAAAATAAGCATACTCAATGGATAATTAAAAGAGCAACAAGAAAAATGAAATAATATAAAGCACATACGCACAACACGCGGTTATAAAACATTGCGCGGATAGTGCTATATTTGAGCCTAATAACATTTAATAAACGGCTTAGTGGGCTGATAAGTTTGTGCTTCGAAATGCGCAACGATTTTATACCGCCATCCGATGCGCTTTAAAAAGAAGGTTCATTGCAGGTAGGTCAGTATAAATTTGCAGGGATTTATTTTGTTTTCCCCTCGCGCCGCTTTTATGATACTTTAGTTCAAATTGAAACCCTGCCCACATCATCCCGACACATCGGGACAAACCCCACAAGCCAACCCACGACCAAAATTTACAAAAGAGCTGTTTTTACCTCACACACTCAAACTCTCTAAAAAACTACTGTACCCCAAAATGTATACGTAAAACTCCGATATATATACATTTCTAATTCTTGTGTCATCTACCTTTGTTTTGTAATAAAGACGAAAAAGATGTAAATATTCGATATGTATACGCAAAGCTTCAATATGTATACAAAGTCTGGATATCACCGCTTTAAATTTGTAGTGTAACTTTTAAAAAATAGAATATTATGAGTAATAAAACAGTATTAATAACAGGTTGTAGTTCAGGTTTTGGAAAACTAGCCGCTAAGAAATTTCAAAATGAAGGGTGGGGTGTAATCGCTACAATGCGCTCTCCGGAGAAAGAAACAGAACTAAATAAGCTTGATAATGTTTTGGTGACCGCTCTGGATGTTACAAGCAATGACAGTGTAAAGAAAGCCGTACAAGATGGACTGGAAAGATTTGGCAAAATTGATGCTTTGGTAAATAATGCCGGATATGGCGGACATTCATTCCTGGAACAATTTACAGAAGAACAAATTTACGCCATGTTTGAAACCAATGTTTTTGGGGTAATGCGTGTTTGTCGAGAAGTATTACCGCACATGCGTAAACAAAAAAGCGGTAGTGTGATTAACATCACTTCAATGGCTGGATATATGGGATTAACCCTAACTTCAACCTATTCGGCATCAAAATGGGCAGTTGAAGGTTTAACCGAATCAATGGCAATGGAATACAAGCCATTTGGCATAAAAGTTAAAGCTATTGCTCCGGGAGCTTTCGGAACAAATTTCGTTAGTGCAAGTGACAATAATTTTGAAGGCGGGGACGAGGAAATTCAAACAACTTCGGCAAAGATAGGTGCTCATTTTTTAACGGTTGTTCAACAAATGCAGGAACAAAGTGGTAAGGTTGCCGACCCACAGGAAGTAGCAGACAAAATATATGAGTGTGTTACAACAGAAACACCTGTTCATAATATTGTGGGTGCTGATGCTGAAATGCTAAAAGGTATGATTGATTCAATGCCACGTCAGCAATTTATTGAAACACTTGATAATATGTTATTACCAAAAGAATAATGTTTAACATTTGATGTTGGATGATGAGTGATAATTCAAAATCCAACATCAGAATTTTAAAAGCTTAAAACAATGATAGCAAATATGATAATGAAAAGAATAGTCCCAATGGTTGCGACTGTTCGCCGTTCGCCAGTTTTGAGAAGACCAGACGAGTACGGAATGGATTATGAAGATATATCATTTACTTCAACCGATGGTGTTGCTTTAGAAGGTTGGTATATCCCTGCCAAAAGTAAATCGAATAAAGTGGTTATTTGCAACCATTTTTCTCCGGGTAACCGCTATGGTTATGCAGGACATTTGAAAGGTTGGAAAAGCGCAGGTGGTTTTGAAGTAAACTTCTTACCAAAATATAAAGCTTTAACCGAAGCTGGTTATAATGTTTTAGCTTATGATTTAAGAAATCATGGTTTTAGTGCTCCGGCTCAGAATAATGCCTATAACCCAAACCTTTTTGAGTATAAAGATGTTCTTGGATCACTAAAATATGTTAGAGAAAGACACGATACAAAAGATATGGATATTCACTTGCACAGTATGTGTCTTGGTGGTAATTCAACATTGGTTGCAATACGAAAG
Source organism: Bacteroidales bacterium (assembly GCA_965230395.1). GTDB lineage: Bacteria > Bacteroidota > Bacteroidia > Bacteroidales > UBA10428 > UBA10428. Next base: position 5,269,363 of record CBDDKV010000002.1, on the reverse strand, counting down.
CAACCCGAAGAGTTTAAAGGCATTAAATCAATGATGCTTATCCAACCAATATCGGGGGAAGCTTTGGTAAAAAAACTATGCAAAACAATGAGACTTGGTAAAAAAGGTGAACGCGTTTTTGAAGAAATATATCGTCAACAATTTGGATTCAGAACCGGTGATTCATCGCCTATTGAAGATGCAAAATCTGTTGAAATACCAACTTTTATGACACAGGTAAAAGCAGATAAAGCTACTTTTCCTGAAGATGTTCAAGCTATTTACGATGCAATACCTGTTACCAATAAAAAACTATATTGGATTGAAGGTACAACACAAAGATTCCATGGATACACCTATTATTCGGAGCATCCGGAGCAAATGATTGAGTGGTATAATAAGTTTTAATCTTAAAAACTAAATAAAAAGTGGCAAATAAGAATGTGATTTGGTGCAATAAAGAAACGCTTTCCAAAAATTTAAGCGGAAAAACCTACATTGTAACAGGGGCTAACTCGGGTGTAGGACTTGAAACTTCAAGACAACTTGTTAAACAGGGAGCCCATGTGGTGATGGCTTGTAGAAGGGTTGAAGCCGGAGAAGAAGAAGCAAAATCATTTAAAGGGCTAAAAGGCAGCTACAAAGTAATGAAGGTAGATTTTGCTGATCTACAGTCCGTAAAAGATTTTGCTGACAGTTTTCTTAATAAATATGATCACCTTGAAGGTTTGATGTGTAATGCCGGTGCATTATTTGCAGGTAACAAAGCTAAATACACTAAAGATAACCTAGAAATGTCAATTGGAGTAAGTTACTTTGGTCATTTCTTGTTAACAGAGCTATTGCTGGATATACTTAAAAAGAGTGAGCCGTCACGTATAGGTATTTTATCATCAGTTGGCCATGCCGGCAGTCCTAAGAAAAGATTCCATGTCCATTTCGATGACATCAACTGGAAAAAACGAAAATACAATGGTGTTGATGCCTATTGCGAAGCAAAAGTTGCAGTAAACTTGTATGCAATGGAGCTTGCAGAGCGTCTTAAAGGAACAGGTGTATCCACGGCTTCTATTCATCCAGGCTGGGCCAGAAGTAATTTCGGAGGTAATGGCATTTTAATGAAAATTTTGTGGGTATTTTTGTATCCTTTCCGAAATTCAATTACCAATAGTAATGAAGAATCGGCCCAAACTTCCCTACACTGTCTTCTTTCCGATGATGCACCAAATCATTCGGGGGCATATTTTAGCCAGCATAGTGTTTTATACAGAGATAAAGAATGTAAAAAAGGTGGTTGGCCAATGACTTCGCCTAATCCTCATGCTAAAGATATGGAGTCAGCTAAAAAATTAGTTGCACTCAGCAATCAAATGGTTGGTCTTGAATAACATTGAATTATTCATTTTTCAGACCTCATTGTCTTATTTTCATATAAAAATAAAGAAATGGTAATTATGGCAATATTAAAATCTAAGTGGTTTCTTTTTGCAGGCATACCACTATTAATTATACTTATCCTGTACATATTTGGCAGAAAATCGGTACATGCCGAAATAGTAATAAATGCAAGCTCAGAGAAGATATGGAATGTCCTAATGGACAAGTCAGCTTACCGGGAATGGAACACCGTTTTAATTCCTGTCAATGGGAATTTACAAGTGGATACAAAAGTTGGGTATGAATTCCATCAAGACGAAAAATCAAGCTATACCATTTTGTCTAAAGTCCTGGCTATTGAAAAAAACAAGCTATTAAATCAAGGTGGAGGAATTCCGGGCGTATTGACATTTAATCACAAATACATTCTTGAAAAAACAGAGGATGGCACAAAAGTAATTATTCACGAAGACTACCGTGGAATTGGTGTGTCATTTTGGAATCCTGCAGCTGTACAAAAAGCATATGAGAGATTAGCCAAGGATTTGAAAAGTAGGGTTGAAACAAACAATTAAAAAATCATCATTTGTTATACTAATAGAATGAGTATTTTTTTGATTGAGAGTTCTATCCGACCATTGAAAATAAATACGAACGGATAAAACATTGAATTAACAAGAACTATGAAAAATAATATCGTTGAAATAAAAACAGTAACACAAATACATGATGCGCTTGGACTTAAAAAACCTAAGCACCCATTGGTGTCAGTTGTTCCTATGAGTAAGTTATCCGACTATGATTATGGAGACTTCACTTATGTTATGGATTTGTTTCAAATCAGTTTGAAAACAGGAGTTACAGGCTCAATTACTTATGGTAGGAACTCCTACGATTTTCACGAAGGCACAATGGTGTTCTCTAAGCCAGGACAATCTATGAGCTATGCAGATAATGAGCAAACTGAGAGGGAAGATGGTTGGATGCTGATATTTCATCCGGATTTAATCAGGAAGTCTGAACTGGGCAAAACAATAGATAATTACTCTTTCTTTTCATACGATGCCAATGAAGCCTTGCACTTATCATGTGATGAAAAAATAAGCCTCACAACGTTAATTGAGAAGATTGAAAAAGAGTATTGTAATAATATTGATCGTCATAGTCAGGAATTAATTATAGCCAATATCGAGATGATATTAAAATACTGCACTCGCTATTTCGATAGGCAGTTTTACACACGGACGAATATCAATAAGGATGCTGTTTCAAATTTTGAAAACCTTCTCAAAGACTATTATGAATCTGAGAATCCACTAAACCTTGGAGTTCCATCTGTAAAATTTTGTGCAGAAGAACTAAATATGTCTTCCCACTATTTAAGCGATATGCTAAGAAAAGAAACAGGAAAAAGCGCACAGGAACATATTTATAACTTCTTAATTAATAAGGCAAAAACAAAATTGCTTAGTTCAATGGAATCAGTAAGCCAAATTGCGTACGAATTAGGATTTGAATATCCACAGCATTTTAGCAAACTATTTAAAAGTAAAACGGGAGTAAGCCCTGCTGAATATAGGAAAGTGAATTAGCCAACCCTATTTGCAAGCACATTGCCAAAACCCCACAAGCCATCGCTCCAACCAAAGCTTTGTCAAAGAGTTTACAAAGCCGACCCGATTTGCCCACAGGGCATCAGGACTGCCATCGCACAAAAACAAAATAAATTCGTGCTTCGTAGGTAACTTAGTGCGGTTTGAGACTAAGATTAAAACATGACCAACAATTTGATAAACAGTTAGAAATGAATTAACGCCAGCATACAACAAAGGGTATAGCAAATAGGGCCGGATGCTTAAGACTATTTACATCGGGCAAGTAATAAACACCGCCGAAGCTTTTGCTTCGGCTATTATAAATGTTTAAATTAACAACCAAAACAAAAGCTACGGCTTGTGCATGGTGATAAGTTTGAGCCCTGAAATGCGCAACGTTTCATACCGTAGGCAGTTAACAAACATTTGGAAAGGATGCGATACATATTATTGATTACACTTATATCAATTTTTAATCTTGCAAAAGGACAAGATAACATTAACTTGGAGGTTTCCCCCAAAGTTAAAATTCTTGTTGATTCAATTGCATATGAGAATGTATTGATGAGTTCCGCTATTGGATTTGCTGCAATTAAACCAGACCAATATAAGAGATTTGAAAAGTTAAAAGAAATAGTTACTGTTTCTGAACTTCAAAAACTGACAAATCATCAAAACGGTGTTGTAAGATGCTATGCATTTTGGGACTTGGCAAGCAAAGATTCCACATCAATCTATAAAATTGTTGTAGACCACCTTGAAGATAATGAAATTGTTAAAACACAATTCGGTTGTATAGGTGGTGCAGAGGGAGTTGGAGATTTCTTTCTTAACGTGGTAACGCCAAACCGCGTTGACAATTCAGTTTATAAATTATCATCCGTTCAAAGTAAAAAGATTGATAGTTTGTTATTGCATAGCGATAATAAAAGACTTTACGCTAAACATGAATTATTATCCAGGATTGCCCCTACAGAATACAACTACAACAGGATTAGAGAAATAGCGATAGAGGAAAATATCCCACAATCGATATTAGCACTTTCTAAATTCAGGAAGCAACAAGATGTTCCAATAATCGAAAAATTATTAAAGGGTTCGGAAACAGAATATTGGGGATTTAGATGCGTGCAGTATTTTCCTGACACAACATTTTTTAAGTATTTAGAGAATTGGCACAAACAAGAATTAGTAAGAAAAAAAACTGTTCATGGCACTAAGATTAGGGTTTTCTATAAAGCATTAGTCAATTATGAGACTGAGGTAGCATTGCAAATGATTATGGAATCTATAAAAGAGACCAAAGGCTTTAGAAAGCAAATCCACCACAAATATATAATGATTGCGCTTTTAAAATATCCTACATGGTACTATGAGGAAGTGAAAATCTATTTAAAAGTAAATAGAGTTGATTTAGAAGAAATAGTTTGGGATAAAACTGAAATTGAGATTGATTAACGTTTGCTAATAATTTAGGTATCAAACCCAGTGGGGCCTCCAAGGCCCCACTGGGTTTGTGCCTGTGTTGGGCCAAACCCCTTCATCAAGGGGGTAATTTTTCCTGTGTAATTTCAAACTTCCAGGTTTTGCTGAAAATATAGTTTCTACGGAACAGGAGATTAGTATTTTTCAATACTCAGACATTTTCCATCTTTATTTTTACTCTTTTCACCTGTTTTTTTTATGAATTGTTCATGGAAATCTATCATTTCGGCATAAACCCTGTTTGTACAGGCATACCCTTACTAACTTCCGAAAATGCCACATTGTTATTTTCTGGTAACAAATACAAAAAGCAAATGTCATTTACGAACGAATGAACTACAAAACAGTACCATTCTATCGGAAAAAATCTGTAGTACTACCTGTAGAAAATTTTAAAAATGCACCTCCTTAAAATCAGAAAGTTATAAGCCTAAGGCTGCAATGTGGGGTAAAACCCGTCTGACAGGATTAGACCGGCTATTAGGCAGCCGGCTTAGGTATTGTATCTGGAAAAGCTGGAAGCGGGTACGCACCAGGTCGGTAACCTTATAAAACTTGGATTGCCAGAGTGGCTAGTTGTCAAATGGAGGTTTACAAGAAGAGGGGGGTGGCACGTAGTCCAAAGCCCGGTTCTTCAAACTACCATTACCCTGCAATGAACGGTTAATGAAGAGGGGGGGCAACAGCAGGCATTTACAGACGCTTCAGCCATGTTTAACGAACCGCCGTATACCCGGTCGGTATCCCGAAGGTTCGGGAGTGGAGAAACGAACCTTTATTCGTATCTTGCTCTACTCAATTGGCAGCAAGTGAAGAAACATAGTGCAAATATCAAAACTAGATAATGAAACAGACAGTAGTAATATTTTTTTTAGCAATAAGTTTTGGGTTATTTGCTCAACAAAAGACTAATAAGCTGACCTGGATGTTTAAAGCGTTTTCTAATGCAATGTTGGTTCATTGATTATCTGATGATAAAATTGTATTTTTGATAAAAAACTAATATGGGACACGAAGCAATAAAATTGGAGTTGATTGAGTGGCTAACTAAACTTGATGACTATGAGACAATTCAATATCTTAAGATAGTTAAGGACTCAAAGGATAAACATTCGGATTGGTGGGATGACTTAACCGATGAGCAAAAGGAAGGTGTACAAAGAGGTCTTAATGATATTGATAAAGGCAATGTAATCTCTCATGAAGAAGTGAAAAGCAAATATGGACTATAAAATATTTTGGACAGAAGAAGCTATTCGCAACTTAGAGGAAATTATTGATTACTTAAGATTTAAATGGACTGAGAAAGAAGTCGAGAATTTTAAGACAAGGTTAAGTAGACAAATCGATTTGATTTCAATAAGTCCAAAAATGTTCCCGATTTCATCATACATTCCTAGATTGAGGAAGGCAGTTTTAAGCAAACAGACATCTGTATTTTATGAGATTCAGGATAGTCATATTTATATAGCTTACCTTTGGATTCATAAAAAGGATATTGGTAAGATAAAATAGAGCACGACCGCACAATAATTTAGGTATCAAACCCAGTGCGGTCTTGGAGGCCCCACTGGGTTTGTACCTGTGTTGGACCAACCCCCTTCATCAGGTAGGGAATTTTTCTGGATTAAATAAGAATATGGCAAAAACATTATGGCCAGCAGCTAACAAGGAACTAAGGTGAAAACCTGCATTTTGCCTGTAATTTTTCATTTCGAACTACCTGTTTTATTGTGTTGAAGTTTCATTTGGATGAAGCGTTTTATAATTAAAGGGTTTATCAAAGAAGCCTCAATTGGGTTTTTATAGAGAAATACAGCAAGCCGATGATAATAATTTCCTGTATACTGGAGTTTTGAATTCAGGGAAGTGCAATTAAATAAAATTTAAGATAGATGAGAGCAATATTATTTTTTACTATTTCAATTTTAACAATACTAAGTTCATGCACCAATAATGCAATACCTCAAAAAAAGGAAGGTGTTATTATTGCAGGTAAGATTGTCAATTTTAATAAGAACTCCGGAAAAAACATTTTGACCGTTTACGTAAATGACAATGGCAGGGCGAAACAATTAAATTATCCTACTAAAGTTGACTCCTTAGGAAATTTTCATGTAAAATTTGACAGATACTATCCTCAAGATGTTATGATTGCTTACAAAACAAACTTTAGGGTAATTGTACACCCGGGTGACAGTCTTTATGTTGAATTTAACGGCAACACGAGACAACGGACAAAAATATTTGAAACCGTAAAGTATACAGGAGACGCAGCAGAACTTAATTCAAAATTAGCCAAATACTTAAAAAACTACTTTGAGACCAGGCCAAGTAGTAAATCTATCCACGAAAAGGAAAAAATACTTAACTCAGAAGATTACATAAAGTTTCAGGACAGTATTCGATTTGTGCGAGAAAAGTTTAGGGACAAGTTTATTGATAGTTATAAACCTGATAAAGAATTAATAAACTGGATAAATTCGGCCATTCAATATTCCTATTATGAGCAATTGCTTCAGTATCCAGGCCGGCACAAAAGATATAACAAACTTCCACGTGATTGGAGAATTGAAGAGAAATATTTTGATTTTGTGACTAGCATTGAACCTATTGAAATCGAAAACTTAATTTATTCTGATACTCGCTGGTTCATTAACCGGTTTTTAAATGATTACGTTTGGGAAATTGCCGGGAATCATGCTGATCCAATCTCAAAAAGAAATGCAGATTCCTTAATCTTCCATCAAATAATTGAGCTTTCCCCGGCGCCTGGATTAATAAAACAAATGACTTTAAATGAATTTGTTAATACAAGGCTGTCAAAGTATGAAGTTGCCCTCTATGAAAAAAATGAAAACTTGATAAAAACGATTATTACCCAGAATTATCTTATTGAGCCAACTTACAATCATTATAAGGAGACAAAGAAATTATTGGATAAGCCGGTATTAGCTTCGGAAATAGAAGTAAATGGAACGACTGATGAATCAGCCTCAGCGATTTGGAAAAAGATTCTCAATGACAACAAAGACAAAGTGATTTATATTGATTGCTGGGCGACATGGTGCGGTGCTTGTATTTCAGAGTTTCCTAAATCTAATAAAATGATGGAGGAGTATAAAGACAAAGATGTTGTTTTTGTTTATTTATGTTTAAAATCAAACGAGAAACAATGGACAACAATTCTAGCCGATAAAAAGTTAAAAGGGAAACATTATTTTTTAAACGATGAGCAGAGTGCCTATTTTGAGAAAGTTTTGAAAATAACTGGATACCCAACATATTCGATTATTGATAGAAAAGGTCAGATAATTAGAACAGGCAATAGTTTCAGGCCAGCACGCGATGAAACAGAAAAAATCATAGATCAACTATTGTAGAACCTTACAAAGCCCTATGCATAACATGCGGCCATAAAACATTGTGCGGATAGTGGTATATTTGAACGAAATAACATTTAATAAATGGCGTGACGATTTGATGAGTTTGTGCTTCTTATTCCGCACTATGTTTACAAATGGCCGTTGTAAACCATTCGCTTCATGAAAAAAATTCCGATAAAAAGTTTAAATTTTTTTCGTGCAGCCCCCAATTTATTGGAAGGTTTCTCTATGAGAAAGCTTGAAGATTTATTCGAGGGGGAGCATATGGCTCAAAAACTCCATAGACATGATTTCTACTTTATACTCATACTAAAAAAAGGCTGTGGGAATCATGAAATCGACTTTACTGCCTATGAAATTTCGGATAATTCGTTTTTTATTGTTCGGCCTGGTCAAGTACATAAATTGAATTTAAGAAAGGATAGTACTGGGTTTATCATTCAATTTAATTCTGAATTCTATTACCCGGCGGAAAAAAAAGCTGGTATTTTACTGCAGAAAGCAAGTACTGAAAATTTCTATCCACTTAATCAGGACAGTTTTTCTAAACTAAGTGTATTGTTGGACTCTATCTATAATGAATATCAAAACAAACCAGAACAATATATAGAAGTTATAAAATCCAACTTGAAGATTCTGTTCATAGAATTAATAAGGTTAAAAAGTGCAACGAAACAAAATACAAACAATAAAGACCCGTACATTCAAGAACGTCTCGAAGAATTTTTAAAGCTTTTAGAAACGAATATTTCAACGCAAAAAAAAATATCTCAATATGCCGAGATGCTAAATTTGTCTGGCTATCAATTAAATTCTATAACGAAGCAAACATTAAATAAAACAGCTTCAAAGCTTATTAATGAGCAAATTATATTAGAATCTAAAAGATATCTTTTGGCAACTTCGGATCAGATAAACCATATCGCTGATCATTTAGGGTACGAAGATGTTTCATACTTTATTAGGTTCTTTAAAAAGCACACAGGGTATTCTCCCAAAGCTTATCGAGAAAACTTTAAATAAGTCCTATCTTACTTTACTTCTGTCTTACTTACTTATTAGCGTACTAAAATACCTTTGAAAGGTAATTTTAAATAAGTAACAATGAAGACAATTTACACTACGGATGTTAAGGCTACTGGAGGAAGAAATGGCTATGTGAAGAGCGAAAATAGTGCTTTAAATTTAGCCGTTCAAAAGGTTAAAATAACTACTGGTGCTACTTCGGTTAATACAAAAGTAAGCATTGGCCAACTGGAAAGTAGAGGCTGTCAATTGGCTTTGGAATTACAAGTTACTATCCCAAAAGTTTCTTTGGAAGAAGTAAAATCTCCGGAAGAAAAAGTACATCAAATATGCCCTTGTTCTAATGTAACCAGAGGGCACATTCAGTTGATTTTGAAAACAACAAATCATTAATCCCTGTTTTTGCTTCCACCAGAAATTTGCATTCAAAATGAATCGTCAAACAAATAAATGGGCTCTTGCTGGTCTTTCCTTATCCACCCTGATGGGATCTTTGGGTATAAGTATCGCTAATGTGGCTTTACCAACCTTAACAGAAGCATTTGATACTACTTTTCAATCAGCTCAATGGATAGTTATTTCATATTTGTTAACTATTACAGTAACAATTGTGAGTATAGGAAAAATAGGGGATGTTTATGGCCTTAGACGTATCTTAATGATTGGTATTGTTTTATATACATCGGCTTCACTAATCTGCGGTGTTGCTCCTGCATTTTGGGTCCTCATTTTAGCAAGAGGCTTTCAGGGGCTTGGGGCTACCATATTAATTGCCTTAAGTTTAGCCTATATAAAAGAATCTGTTTCGAAGAAAAAAATTGGAAGTGCCATGGGATTATTAGGTACTATGTCTGCAATTGGCACGGCATCAGGGCCTACACTTGGAGGAGTTTTAATTCAAACTTTCGGTTGGAGGGCTGTTTTTTTGATCCTGATCCCATTAGGAATTGTAAATCTGGCTTTAATAAAAAAATACATGCCAACTCATAAGATCGATGTACAATTCAACATAAAAAAAATTGATTGGACAGGTACATTTTTTTTAACACTTACACTAGTATGCTATACATTGGCTATGACAACTAACAATGAGTTCCCAAATAAACGGACCCTGATATTATTGCTGTTTGCTGCTATTGGCACTTGTGTATTCGTCTACTCTCAAACAAAAGTTCAATCTCCTTTAGTTCAGCTAGCGCTATTTAAAGACAGGAACTTAAATATTAGTTTAATTATTAACTCTTTTGTTTCTAATGTAATGATGGCCACATTAGTAATTGGGCCATTTTATCTCTCCTTAGGATTGGGCCTTGGCGAAATAGTTGTTGGATTTTTACTTTCTGTAGGCCCAATTATTTCTATTCTTTCCGGTATACCATCAGGCAGAATTGTTGATCGGTTTGGAGCTACAAAAATTATTACGACAGGATTGGTAATAATGACCTTAGGTTCTTTTGCTTTGTCTATATTACCAAACCAATATGGTGTTGTTGGCTATGTAATTGCAATTGCAATTTTAACGCCAGGTTATCAATTATTTCAGGCATCAAACAACACCTCAGTAATGATGGGGGCTGATGACAATCAACGTGGTGTTATATCAGGAATACTAAATCTTTCCCGCAATTTAGGTTTAATCACGGGAGCCTCTGTTATGGGAGCTTTATTTGCTTATGCTGTAGGCACAAGCAATTTCGAAATTGCTGAAATGAATGATATTTCAAAAGGAATGAACATAACATTTATAACTGCAGGAATACTAATGCTTATAGCGGCAGTCCTCTCTATAATTAAAAAATAAGAAAACTGGTGTCAAGTCAACAATAATATGACGTGTACGGATTACCTTCGGTGAGCTCTGCCATTAAAATGGGATCGGTTGCTTCTCTTTCGTCCCTCAATATTGCGTTGAAGTCATTCCGGGGAGGCACAACGAAGGAACTTAGCGTTAGCGGTCTCACGGACGGGAGGGAGTAATCCCATCCGTCAATCGAGAATTGACATGACACTAGTATGCTAACAGTTATTATTTGGGGCAAAATAGGCTTTATAAAGGAATTGATATTCCAGTCACTTCTAATTTCAATTAAGGTTTAGGTTATTTAAATCAGTATATTCCTGTAAATGAGGAGTAAAAAAATAATAATACATTAATGACAGGTCTTTTTTATAAAGAAAAATTAAATTTAATCGGATGCAAGCAAAAGAACATTACGAAAAACATTTAGCTGATTTCTATTCATGGATGATAGGAGATGTTCAATCAAAGTCTATCGAATTCCAAAACTTATTAAAATCCAACGGCATTAAGCCCGGAACAACAAAAGTGGCCATAGACTTAGGGGCTGGAAATGGAATTCAAAGTATTGCTTTAAAAGATTTAGGCTATAAAGTAACCGCAATAGATTTTAATAGACAGTTACTTAATGAATTAAAATCGAACCCTAATGCTAAGGGAATAAATATTGAAGTAGAAGACATAACGAAAGTCTCTAAGTTTGATTATCTAAGACCAGAATTGATTGCTTGTTGCGGAGATACAATTACACATCTTGAAAGCAAAAACCAGATAGAAAAATTAATAAAAGACGTAAGCCGTATCCTGGAAAATGAAGGGTACCTAATCTTATCATTCAGAGATTATTCTAAAGAACTTGATGATAAACAAAGATTTATTCCTGTGAAAAGCTCAAGCGAAAGAATTTTGACGTGCATACTTGAATACGGAACGGAGAAAGTAAAAGTGACAGATTTGCTCTATGAAAGATCAGGTGAAGGATGGTCTCAAAAGGTAAGTAGTTATGAAAAAGTACGCTTGGATCCGGGTGTAGTCATACAAAGGCTTGAAGAGAACGGAATGGAGATTAAATTGAACAAAACAATAAATCGAATGCAGACAGTAATAGCACAAAAAAACGGTTAGCAATAATGTATGGTGGCAATAAAATGCACAAGGCAGGCGCACGGCTGAATTTTACTGCCAATATACTTAACCTTGTGCGTCATATCCCACATCAGTACCCCTGAAATAGGGAGCCAAAATTTATCTATTTCTAAAGAGCTGGTTAAGTCCTGATGCTAAGGTAAAATGGATAAAAGAAATGTTATAAAAAAGAATAAATTTGAATGAGGTATAAAAGATTGAAAATATGAGGTTTAATCTTACCTTGCTCATGATTGGCAAAAGCATCTACTCCTTACTATAGGAATAATAATATAAAAGGCAGAGCAAAACAATGAAGTACTTCACGAAAAGAATTCCTACTCAATAAATTTATTGTATTATTTTTATTATTATGGAAGTTATAATCTTAGTTGGGGCAATTCAAGCTGTTTTCTTTGCCGTTTTAGTGTTTTCTAAAAAAAGCAAATCTGTTTCAGACAAGGTATTAATTTTATGGCTTTTACTTTTTGCTTGTCACTTTGCCTTTACCTATTATTCGTATTTGTCAGGACATGCTTTTTATATTGAATATGGGCATATTCCTTCAGGAATACTCGTTATATATTATACCTTAATGTATGTTTATGCTGAATCTTTAATTAATAAAGAGAATGTTTTTAAACGCAAGTGGTTGCTTCATCTTATTCCTACAGCTATTGTTTATTGTAGTATTATACCTTTGGCCCAACTGCCATATAATGAAAAAGTTAAACTTGTAACCCATTTAGAGCCTGATTTATATCTGAATATTGTATTTGGGATAACATTATTGTTTGTGACAATTTACCTTACAGCTACTTTAAGGCTTTTAAAAAGGCACAAAGTTTCTATTAGGAAATTATTTTCATTTGAAGAAAACATTAATCTAAACTGGTTAAGAATACTCGCCATCCTTTTGGTGTTCTTATGGGTTATTTTTTCAGGTCTTATTACTTACATTTATTCAACACCGGCAATGCAACCAGAGGAGCATATGATACTGGATATTCAAGGGCAGTTTGCATTTGTTGCTTTTGTATTCCTGCTCGGCTATTTTGGCATTAAACAGCAGGTTATATACTCGGCACCGTTGCAAAAAACAGAAAAGCCGGAGGAATCGAATGTTGCTAATTCTAAAAGAGAAAGCTATAAAAAGTCTGGACTTAAAAAGGAAGACTCAGCTAAATATTTAGAAGAATTATTGCAGTATATGCAAAATGAAAAACCATATTTAAATGGTAAGCTCTCCTTAAAAGATGTCGCTGATAAATTGCAAATATCAACAAATCACCTCTCTCAGGTTATTAATGAAACCCTGGGGAAAAATTTCTTTGACTTTGTAAATAGCTATCGTGTAGAATTGGTAAAACAAAAAATGAAAGCCCCTTCTTCTAAAAACTTTACCATACTGGCATTGGCTTATGAATGTGGCTTTAATTCTAAGAGTAGTTTCAATTCTATTTTTAAAAAGCATGAAGGTATAACACCTTCAGAATACCTAAAAAAGATGTAATTATTTCTAATAAGGACTCAATTTATACGGCTTTTTATCCTCTAATACTACGGTAAATAAAATGCACATTACTAATACATTGGATGTCTGTGCCTATCGGTTTGTACTATGGGTGTTCCTACGCCTATACGCATGAGCGCATAATTCTCCTCTTATATGTTTTTTTGTTTCATAATTCAACCGAAAAGAGTGAATTAATAATAATTAATGTAACAAAGAAGAGGTATGATGAAAAAAGTATTTACTGCAATTATTGTAATTCTGGCATTATCGAAAGTATTGAATGCGCAGGATGGGCCCAAACAAGCAATTAATGTTTGTGCCGTAGCAATTCCAGTAATGAATATGTATGTATTTAATTACGAATATTTGTATAAAAAGCGTCATGGGTTGGCAGCAAGGGCTGAGTACGCTCCAAAATTAGAAGGTGCAGATACAAAAGGGACAGCGTGGGCAGTAGTGTTTGATTATCGCTGGCATTTTTCACCTGGCCTTAAGAATTTTTTTGTAGGTCCTTATGCCAGATATCGATATGTGGAGGGGGCAGGGGCGGCAGAAGGGACAGATTATAATTTTAACGTTCCAGGTGTAAATTTAGGTCTTAATGGAGGGTATCGTTGGGTTTCAAAGATTGGGGTTAATGTTGTTGTTGCGGCCGGATACGGATATTCATTTAGTAAAGAAAATATTTCACCATCTAACACTTCGGTAAACTCAGTTTTCTCAAAGTTTAAGGATGAAAATAATACATTGCTAGACGCTCCCTTTTATGGGGAGTTTTCTGTAGGGTACGCATTCTAAAATCCAAAAAATGTTACAATATGAAACTGCAAAGAAGACATAAGTCTAAGACAATATCACGCTGCAGCTCTGACAAGAAAGGAACTGTAAGTAAACAGGGGGTATTATTTTTTATGATTATACTATCAACATTTATTGCAAAAGCACAAAAAGGGCTTCATGTGAAATTAAGTCTTGGTACTGGTTTCACAACTGAATATTCAGGGATAAATAAATTAGGGCTATCTATTGTAACTAAGAACCATACTGTAGGTTGGGGTATCACCGAAAACTTTGGTTTACATATTGGTGAACTAGGCAGTTTGAATAAAATAGAAACAGAGGGGTATCAATACATAAATACCGATGGATTTGGAGTGGGTTTTTCCTGCCGAATAGCAATGGGGGTAAAAATATCTACTTTGATAGCATATAGTAAGGTTAGTTATGAAGAAAAATGGTGGACAACAGACGGAGAAGTTAGAGGTAAAGGAATTGGGGCTAACCTGAGTTTGGATAAGGAATGGTTTGTTGCAAAAAGGTGGGGGGTACGATTAGGGCCACATGTGTATTGGGTAAAAACACATGATGCAGAATATGAGTTCTTCAATATTAGCATTAATGGCAGTATTGTCTTTTACCTTAATCCTGAAAAATAAACGCATAATAACTATGGTGCATAACTTATTAACCTGTCTGGCGTGCCTTTTTTTAAGCGCTTTGGTACAAGAAGAAAATTGTAAAACAGAAACTTTAGATAAGGGAAGAATTACAGTGAAGTATTGCTTATCAGAAGTAATTGATTCAAATGGGAACAGCTCATTACTGATAAAGGATAGTACTACAACGGAAGTATGCATTGATTTTGAAAGGCATACAGTTATTGAAAGACGTTTCAAAACACAAGTTGTTTACAGTGAAGTATTGCTTATCAGAAGTAATTGATTCAAATGGGAACAGCTCATTACTGATAAAGGATAGTACTACAACGGAAGTATGCATTGATTTTGAAAGATGCATACAGTTATTGAAAGACGTTTCAAAACACAAGTTGTTTACAGGGGACAAAAAAAGCCAAATTATAAAACCTTAGTTTTTATTGAAGATAAAAAAGAAAAGACTGCCATTTTTAAACTAAGTGCAGTGCCAACGGAATATGAAATGGGAGATGTAAATCGGATGCAGTTTTTCAATATTGAGTATACATTTAAGGATTTAGGAAAAGGTCGGGTGCGTATTACAATTGAAGGAAATTCGTCACCTCCGGTAAAAGTTCCAATGTGGCTGGTAAAATCAGCATTCCCCAAAGCTCCTGCATCAACGGTCAAGAAGATTATTAAACTAGTGCATTAAGTTATAAATATCGTGTTGTATATTTTATCTCATTTTTTGTATTTCTACAAGGCACGGTTTGCAAAGCATAGCCACAGCTACGGTTAAGAATTTAAACGCTACAAAAAGGAAAAAGAAGTGTGAAATATGAAATGTTATTTTGTGATCGCACTACTACTAGTAAAAACATATATAAAATATTTCTTATGGGTTATTTTATTTCAAAAAAACAAAGAGCGGTAATTGTTGGAATATTAATTCTACTTGCATATAGTATGCTTACATATACAATTACAGGTCATAAGATAGCAGGTGCGATTACCGATATTATCAGTGGCTTAGCAGTAGTGGGGATTTCATTGTTAATGTTTCCCCTGTTCGATTTAACGAAATATAAGGTTTTGAACCTTGGGTATATAATATCTAGAATTATTGAAGGTGTTTTAATGATAATTGGAGGGGTATTTATTTTAATTCCATCTTTAGAACCTTTACGTCAATTTATATACGGGAATGTTCACATTTACTTTTTTATTCTGGGTGCTGGCTTTTTGTATATTCTGTTTTATTGCACACAGCTAATTCCAAAGTTTATTTCTATATGGGGGATGATTGCTACGGGGTTATTATTAGCAACTACAGTTTTAAGTTTGTTCGGCTATAGTTCAAGAATATTGGATATTATTTTAGCCCCAATTATTCTTAATGAAATATTTTTAGCCCTATGGTTAATTATAAAAGGGTTTAAGCAAAGTTATTGACGTTGAATAACAAACGCGCAGCAATTAAGTAGCGTTTTATGGCCTAAACCGTAATATGTGCTTCGTGTTGAACTAAATCCTTAAATCGAAGGGGGCACCTTAATTTATTATGGATTCATTTTTTTTTTGAAGTTTTTGCTTGTTGATCAATATTTTAAGGGGTGTTTCCCAGGGGGTATATCAAAAGTCAACATGCTTTACTTTGATGTGTATTTCAGCATTACGCCCTTTGTCATCGGAGCAGCTTATTTTTACTTTACCTTCATTTGGCACAAAAAATACATTCTCATTTACTGGCACCGACTTGTAAAACTTATCATTAATATACCAGAAAACCAGCTTTACATCATTTGCGGCATGGCAGCTTAACATCACCTGCATGCTGTCTTCAACATTTACAAAATATTCGTTTTCATTAACAGGGGAGGTAATTATCGGTTTTTGCCCGGCAAAAAGGCGCTCGCAGTCAGGATTATGTTCCGGTATTTTCAGGTATTCAATCTGGTTCCGTTCAAAATAACTTATAATTCCGGGTTCAAGGTTAGGGTAAAGGGCAGAAACGTATCCGGCTTCGGGTAAGCAACTTGTGCAGTAAGAAACCGTAGAGTCTGCGTTCACAAAAACTTCCTTTAAATGATCGCATTTTTCGGTCGAAGATTTTCCCGGAACAAAATAATCTAAAACTAAATCGTCACAAAATGTGTTGGGGAGTTTGCCGGTTTGGGAACAAACATAGCGTACGTCCAGTTCTTCAGGCATTTCAAACCAGTTTGCATTGGTGTTATAGTCCAGGGCATTAAACAACTGGAACAATAACGGACTGGCGATATTAGCCCCGTTTAGGTCAGGCACACCTTCGCCGGAGAAATTTCCCAGCCATACGCCAATAGTATAACGGTTATTGTAGCCAATACTCCAGGCATCTTTACGGCCATATGATGTGCCGGTTTTCCAAGCAATTTTAGGAGTATGCGGGTCGTTCTCCCAGCTAACAGGCAGATCTGGCCGTTTAGACATTGTGAGAATTTCCGTAAGCATAAAGCTGGCTGCCTCTGAAATAATTCTTGTTTCAGTTTTATCTTTTATGGGAAACGTATAGTTTAAAGGCCTATAACTTCCGGAATTAGCCATTGCACAGTACAACCCGGAAAGCTCTTCCAGGGTAACCCCGCACCCGCCAAGAACTGTTGACAGCCCCAGGTGGTCCCTGTCTTTTTTTATCTGATGGAAGCCAGCTTTTATTAAAGTATTGGTCAGTTCATTCACTTTTAGCATTTCCAGAACTTTTACGGCAGGGACATTCAGACTGGTAGCAAGGGCATTTTCAATACTAATGTTGCCATGGAATTTTTCGTCGTAATTCTCGGGTTCATACCCGTTAAAACTTACAGGGATGTCCGAAATAATTGTCTTAGGGGTTATTGTCCCTTTGTCGAATGCAATTCCATATAACAGTGGCTTTAAGGTGCTTCCCGGGGATCTTACGGCACGGGTTCCATCAACCTGCCCGCCATCTTCAGCGTTATAGAAATCTGAAGAGCCAAGGTAAGCGATGACTTTTTGTTCGGCGTTGTCCACCACCAGAACCGTAGCGTTGCGAATGTTTTTGAAGTACATCCTGTTGCTGTATGTTTTAACAATAGCTTCGCACTTCTTCTGTATTTCAAGATCAATTGTAGCATAAATAATGCTTTTGTTCCTGTTTTCAGCTTTAATACGATACGAAAAATGGGGCGCATATTTTACAATTTCCCGGCGGCTGGCATGTAACGGCTCTTCTTTAGCGCCCTCAATAATTTTGGCATCAAATAAATTGGCCGAAGCATACCTGTCAAGCCATTTGTTCCGTTCTGTAACAATCTTATCGTTATTGAAGCCCAGTCTTAACGATACGGGCCGGTTAGGGATTATCGAAAGGGTGGCTATTTCTGCAATGCTTAAATGATTGGGCATTTTGTCAAAATATATTACCGAAGCCGATTTTACGCCCTCAATGTTTCCACCGTAAGGAACCAGGTTCAGGTAAAGCTGTAGGATTTCATCTTTTGAATACTTCCATTCTAACTGAAAAGCCCTGAACATTTCAATGAATTTATTAAAATATGTGCGCTTTTTTGGGGTTAGCAACCGGACAACCTGCATGGTTATTGTTGAGGCGCCGGAAGTCCTTTTTTTGTATCTCAGGTTGTTGAATAAGGCCCGTACTACAGACACAGGGTTCACCCCGAAGTGGTAGTAGAAAAACCGGTCTTCCTTATAAACAATAGCTTTTTTTAATTCCGGGGTTATTTCATTTAGCTCTGTATACATGCGCCATTTATCCCCGCTGTTTAGAAAAGCATGGATTAAAGTGCTGTCGCTGTCCAGAATTATTGTTGAATAATCATTTCGGATCTTAACCGGGAAAAAACTGTTTAGTATGAAAAAAAGAATAATGATGGAGCCAAATAACCTTGATGAAAACCTAATAATTCCGGGGGTTATATCTTCAGTAACAGAAAAGTTAACGAATTTCATGCTTTAACGTCAAGTTGAGTAAAAAGATTTTATTAGTTTTATCCGTAATAAAGCAGTAAAACTAAGAAAACTCTGCTTATAAGCCAATTCCTAAAAAAGGGAGCATATTTTAGAAACAGTTGGGATCAATCATTCAGGAAATTTAGGAAGGCTGCGTATCGGGGAAATTAAGAAAAGAGTATTTAAGTGTCAGACAATAAATTAAATAAGAAAGTAAATGAAGAATCTTTATCCGGTTGTTTTGTTAATCTTACTGGCTTTTTCGTGTAAGAAAGAGGACAAAGTTAAAGTTATAGAAAGAAGTTTTGGTGATGAAATATCGTTAAGATCTAACCTGAGCATTACGTTTAATCAGGAGCTGGTCCCTGACTCACTTGTAGGGGCCTGGATAGAAGAACCACTTCTGGAAATAACCCCTGAAGTTGAAGGGATATTTAAATGGCAGGAAACCAATACACTGGTTTTTATCCCAAGAAACGGGTTTGCCCCTTCTACGCGGTATTCCTGTAAAATTACCAATAAGGTTTTTAAAGAAGCCAAAGGGCTCTCTTTTGAAGGGGATAGGGTACTTAATTTTTCAACCCCGATGGTTGAACTGGAATCAACCTATGCCTATTGGGAAGTAGTTGAAGAAGAAGTATCTGCTCCAGTGATAAAATTTGATGTGAGTTTTAATCAGCCTGTTGCCCCCGAGTTGTTAGAAAGTTTATTACATGTAGAGATTGACGGAACTGAAATGGACTATGATATTCAAACAACAGAGGCTGCCTCTAAAATATCGTTAGTCGTTAATGGCCTTGGCAAAGACGATAAAACCCTGGATGCAAAACTTACCATTGCGGAAGGGCTCACAGCGTATGGGGGTACAGAGAAAACAACAGAAAAATATGTTGAAAAAATCGAAATCCCCTCACCATTTAAGCTTGAAATAAGTGAAATTGTTGCTAATCACGATGGCATTGAGGGAACAGTAACTGTTTACACCACCCAAAAGGTAAATGAGAGTGAGGTGCAAAACTACCTGAAAATGGAGCCTAAAGCAAAATATAAAATAGAGGTGCTTTCAAATTCATTTATCATCCGCAGTTCGGAATTTAGCCTGGAGGCCAAATATGATGTGACGATTGAAAAAGGGTTAACCGGAGCTTTAGGGGGCGAGTTGAAAAGAAAGTTTTCTCAGCCCGTTTCTTTTGGAAAAGTAGAGCCGACAATCCGCTTTAATGACAGAGACGAATTTTATGTCTCCGGAAAAGGTTCCGGAAATATTGAGGTGACCATATTCAATGTTCCAAAAGTAAAGGTACAGATAACCAAACTTTATGAAAACAACATAACCCGTTATCTTAAAAGACATAGTTTTGGAAGTTCCAGCCATACCAATTACGATGAATACTATTATGAAGATTATTACTACAATGATTGCTCGGAAGACATAGGAAGTTTAGGTGATGTGGTTTTAACACAGGAGTACGAAACAAACGAACTTCAGCGTTATGGGCTAAGCAGGATATTAAACCTGAATTTTGAAGATAAGTTTGGTGACTATCCTGGGGTTTATCATGTAGAAATCAAATCGGCCGAAGACTATTACCTGAAGGCGGCCAAGCTACTATCGGTTTCCGATATAGGGCTTATTGTGAAAAACGGGAAAAACAGCATAAGCGTTTTTGCGAACTCAATAAAAACAGCTAAGCCTATGGACGGAGTGTCAATTTCATTTATTGGCAGAAACAACCAGGTGGTGCATACGGCGAAGACCGGGGCAGATGGAGCTGTAACTTATGAATATGAAGAACTGCTGGCCCCCGGGTTTAAAACAAAACTGGTAACAGCCAAACTTGGAAGCGATTTTAATATCATTCCTCTCCGGCAAACACGGGTAAATACATCGCGTTTTGAAGTTGGGGGGAAATATCAGAACGCATCGGGACTGGAAGCATTCATTTACGGAGACAGAAACCTTTATCGTCCCGGAGAAAATGCCAATATTACCGCAATTATCCGGGATTACGACTGGCAGGTACCCGGAGAACTGCCGGTAATTCTTAAGATAGTGACCCCAACCGGAAAGAGTTTCAAGTCGATACGGAAAACACTGAACAAATACGGCTCTTTTGAAACTACGGTCCCGCTTCCTGCCAGTGCAACTACAGGTGCTTACACTTTAAACATTTTTACCTCAAATAATATACTGATAGGTTCTTCTGTAATGAAAGTGGAAGAATTTATGCCGGACAGGATAAAGGTAAAGGTTGAAACCGATAAAAAAGAATATAAGCCCGGCGAAGAAATACAGGTTGACGCTGTTGCTGAAAACTTCTTTGGACCTCCGGCTGCAGGAAGGAATTACCAGGTTGAAGTTTCAACCAAAAGGCTGAATTTTTACCCCAAACAAAACCGGGAATATAATTATTACATTAATGGAGCCGATACTTATTTCGACAATAAGTACAGAGAAGGGGAAACAGATGAAGCGGGAAAATTGCAGGAAAACTTTGATATTTCTTATGGGTGGAAAAATATGGGGATTCTCAAAACAGATATTTTTACTACAGTGTTTGATGAAACCGGCCGCCCGGTAAATAATCTTAATTCAGTTAAGATTTATACCCAGGATGCATTTTATGGCATAAAACGTAATAGTTACTACAATAAAACAGGGCATCCCGTCCTGTTTGGTTTAATAGCAGTTGATAAGGAAGGAAAAGCCCTTAACGGGGTGCAGGCACAGATAGAACTTATTAAACATGAATATAAAACTGTACTTTCAAAATCAGGTAAATATTTTCGTTACCGATCGGAAAAAGTGGAGAAGGTGTTGGTGAATAAAACATTGACTTTAAATGGAAAAGATACCAAATTTAACTTTGTACCTGAAGAGTCAGGCCGATATGAATTGAAAATCAGAAAAAAGGGGACAAATGCATACGTCAACAGCCATTTTTATGCCTATGGATGGGGGCGGACAAGTTTTAGCTCCTTCGAAGTTGATAAAGAAGGGCAGATAGATATTGAGCCGGACAAAGAAAACTACAATGTTGGGGAAAAAGCAAATGTGATTCTCAAAACCCCGTTTTCCGGCAAAGTCCTGGTAACAGTAGAGTCAGATAAAGTGCTGAAACACTTTTATGTTGAAACGGATAATCGGGCAGCATCATTTGAACTGGATATTACAGAGGAATACCTTCCGAATGTATATATAACTGCCACGCTTTTCAAACCACACGAGAAGTCAGATATGCCATTAACCGTGGCACACGGGTTTGTTCCGATAAAGGTTGATAACCCTGAATATAAAATTCCGGTCCAGATAACAGCAGTGGAGAAATCGCGCTCAAATACCAAGCAAAAAATAAAAGTAAAGGCACGTCCAAATAGTGCAGTTACAATTGCAGTGGTAGATGAGGGGATACTACAGGTGGCAAAATATGCTACTCCGGATCCATATGGATATTATTATCAGAAAAGGGCCCTTGAAGTTTCTACCAGCGATGTTTATCCATATATGTTTCCTGAAGTTGGGATGCTGAGAAGCAAGACCGGTGGCGATGGAATGGATATGGACAAACGTATAAATCCGTTTAAGAATGAGCGCGTAAAACTGGTTTCATTCTGGAGTGGAATTATTGAAACCAATAACAGTGGTGAGGCAGAATATGAAGTTGATATACCCCAGTTCTCCGGCGATTTGCGGATAATGGCAGTGAGTTATGGATCCAATGATTTTGGAGCTTCACATACAAACATGAAAGTTGCCGATCCTTTGGTATTAAGCGTTGGCCTGCCGCGTTTCCTTAGTCCCGGAGATAAAATTGATGTTCCGGTTGTGATGACAAATACAACAGAAAAATCGGCCAAAAGTAAAACAACCATTACTGTTGAAGGGCCATTGAAAATAGTGGGGGAGAAGTCAAAATCGCTAACGATAGAGCCAAACAGAGAGGGGAAAGTCGAGTTTGAAGTAGAAGCAAACTATGAAATCGGACAAGGGGCAATAGTTGTAACAACCGGGGCAATGAGTGAAACATTTACTAACAGGACGGATATCACGGTGCGCCCGGCCTCTCCGCTTCAGAAGAGATATGAATCAGGTAGTATCGCTGCTGGTAAAAAGAAGACAATAAGCAATAAGCCAACAGATTTTATAGAGTCCAGTGTTGATTGCAAGCTGATAATTAGTAAAAATCCACTGGTTGAATTTACCCGGGATCTTGATTATCTTGTGCGGTATCCGCATGGATGTGTTGAACAAACAGTGTCGAAAGCGTTCCCGCAATTATATTTTCCAACCCTTGCAGGCTTAATCGATTCCGATGAAAATAAAATGAAAAATCAGGATGCGATTAAAAATGTACAGTTGGCACTGGACAGAATAAAACTGATGCAACTTCACAATGGGGGACTTACCTATTGGCCGGGCAGGGGTTCCGAAACATGGTGGGGAAGTGCTTATGCAGCCCATTTCGCCATTGAAGCACAAAAGGCCGGCTATGATGTCGATGAGGATTTTCTTAAGAAGTTACTTAAGTATTTAAAATCAAAGCTTAAGGAGAAAAAGCTGTTCACTTATTACTATAATTATAATAAGAAAAAGGAAATTGCCCCCAAAGAGGTCGCATATTCTTTGTACATACTTAGCCTGGCAGGAGAAAAGCCGACCTCGCTACTGAATTATTACAGAAACAGGACGCATCAGTTAAGCCTCGATAGTAAATATATGCTTGCCGCTGCTTACGCACTTACAGGAGATAAGGTAAAATACAAAGAAATTCTTCCCCCCGCTTTTGAAGGTGAAAAATCGGAAAGGACTTTTGGAGGAAGTTTTTATTCATATATTCGGGATGAGGCAATAGCGTTGAATGTTCTGCTTGAAGCTGATCCAGAGAACAGGCAGATTGGGATTATGTCGAAACATGTTTCCGAGTACCTTAAAACACACCGTTACCTGAATACTCAGGAGAGAACTTTTAGTTTTCTGGCACTGGGCAAAATAGCTAAACGGGCAGAAGAAAGTGATATAAAAGGTTCCGTGTTGGCAAATGGCAAGAAAATAGCAGAGTTTGATAATAATACAGTTACATTGTCAACAGATAAACTTAAAGGTAAAGATGTTAGTATAGAATGTTCGGGCACGGGCAGAGTGTATTACTTCTTCGAAATTGAAGGGATTTCCGCTGACGGCACCTATGAGGAGGTGGATGAGTTTATCAGGGTAAGAAGAAATTATTACGACAGATACGGCCGGAAGATAACTGGAAATACGGTAAATCAGACTGATTTGATACTGGTTGAGGTCAATATTACCGGATTAACAGATAAACATGTGGAGAATGTCGCTATTACCGATTTATTACCAGCCGGATTTGAAATAGAAAACCCCAGGCTGACTACGTTGCCTCCAGGCATGGATTATCCAAACGATAGAAACTATCCGGAATATATGGACATTCGCGATGACAGGATTATTTATTTCACCACAGTGTCAAAATACACGAAGCATTTTTATTACCTGGTAAGGGCAGTCTCTAAGGGGACCTTTAATGTTGGTCCGGTTGGGGCCGATGCCATGTATAATGGAGAATACCATTCCTATCATGGAGCAGGGACCTTAGTTGTTACTGATAAATAAGTGCTTTTTGCAAATAAGGAAGAGGATAAATCATTCAGGTTTATCCTCTTTTTTTGACTTGTTTATTAAGATCTTGTCCGTAAATTAAAGTTCTCGGACTGAAAGGGGGACACAAAAAATAACAAAGTTTATCTCTTAAATGGTTTGGGGATAAAACAGGTAAAAAGAGATAAACAATGTTAATAAAATAAATTACTTTTGTGCCTCGTGATTATGAGCAAATTAAAAAACATACGGGTATTAATAATTTCTTTCTGCCTTATAGCTATTACAGGAGGTAGCTCTGTGGGGCAAGGCATTGTTATTGGTAAAATTCTTGAGGCTCATAAACAGGATTTTAAAGAACGGACTTCAAAAGTTAGTCTTTTTGAGGAAAATCTGGGCGAAATTAATATTGATGAGAATGACTTTGAATATGAATTGTTCTTTAAAACTAAAAGTTGTTTCAGGTTAAACTTTAAATTACCTGTTCTTAACGCTGAATTATCTTTTAATCAGTTTATTCTTCTTTCTGAGGTTTTATTCGAAACCGATAATTCCCCTCCTTTTTAGATATTCTTTTTCTGAGTGTAATATGTGGCAGTCGATCTTTTTTGTAGTAAAGAAGGTTGAAAGAGTTTTATGCGTATTTGCTCAAAGGGTTTTTGTTGTCTCTTTTGGTCTAACTATAAGATGTATAAGGGTGTTCCAAGAGGATGACTTCCAATAATTATTTATTCAAAGACTAACGGCTGGTGGTTTATGTTCCGGATAAAAGGAATGGAGAACCCCGGTGAGCTACAGAAGTAAATTATAATTGTTTTGTGGTATCTCTAAAGTTAAGATAAATAGGGCTTTATGTCCATTTGTAAAAAATATGCAGTTCTGATAATAGAGTCTGTCCATAAACTGGGGGCCCGGACTAGAAAGTTCAAATTATTCCTTTCAGTCATGAAGCTCTCTTTGATCGGTTTAAGGCATGTGAACTGATGCCGAAACATCGGCAAAGCTCTTGGACACAATTAAAATAATTAGATGTGTGAGTAACATTGCGATTTTATAGACAGACTCTAAATAGTTGGGATTGGAACATTATGTAAATAACAAAAAATTTAAACGTATGAAAAATTTTATAGAAAAAAACGGAGTATGGGTAATTGTTACCGGCTTAATCATTCTCATTCTTTTATCTAAACTAATTCTTGGCTAAATATTGGTAGGAAGAAAGACATAGATAAAATATAATGACATAAGGGGAGTGTTTGAGAGTTTGCTGTAAGCACTCCCCTTTTACAGATGATTAGAGTTGTAGGGGGAATCATTATTTCACAGTAATGAAAAGAGTAGTTGATTATAAGGTTGCCGCAAAAGTATTGAGCAGGAATCTTTTTGTGCTGGAGGCAGCATTGTTGCTGTCCGGAACCGTTTCATGTTTTTTTTCAGAGCCGGCGAAGCCTTTTTGGATCTCGGCAGCGATTACTGCGTTTATTGCTGGCATTTTTCAGGTTCTGTCAGGAAGAAAACGTGAAAACTTAATGGTGGAAAAAAGAGAAGCTCACCTGACAGTAACAATATCTTGGGTCCTATTAAGTGTTCTGGGGTGTCTTCCATATGTATTGTCCGGTTCTATACCATCATTTGTGGATGCATTGTTTGAGTCTGTATCGGGTTTTACAACTACAGGGTCTTCTATTTTGGAGAATATTGAAGCTTTGCCCAAATCAATACTTTTCTGGCGTAGCTTAACGCATTGGATTGGAGGAATAGGAATAATCGTTCTTGTGATTGTAATAATGCCAACCCTTCAGGTGGGAGGGTATAACCTTTTTACATTAGAATCCTCACTTCAGGATAAAATTAAGCCTAAAATAAAGTCGGTAGGGTTTCGAATATTGTTTATTTACCTGATATTAACGGTACTAGAAATTATTTTTTTGTATGCCGGAAAAATGAACCTTTTTGAAAGTGCCAGTCATGCATTTGGAACAATTGCCACAGGGGGGTTCTCCCCTAAAAACACCAGCGTGGCAGGGTATTCCCCTTATATTCAGTATGTTATTATGGGGTTTATGTTGCTGTCAGGAACCAATTTTATTATACATTATTATTTGTTGAAAAGGGATTTTCGAAAAATAAAGGAGAATGATGAAGTAAAATTCTATCTAAAAGTGGTGCTGATACTGGGACTAATAATAACAGCCTTTTTGTTTTTTAAAATGAAGAAACCTCTGGCGGTATGCTTTCGTGAAGCTTTCTTTCAGGTAATTTCGATAGTGACTACTACCGGGTTTGCAACCACAGACTATTTAAACTGGCCACGATATGCCTGGATACTGATCTTTTTTGCAATGTTTTTGGGAGGAAGTACCGGATCTACAGCAGGAGGCGTCAAAATGGCAAGGTACATGCTTCTTTTGCAGAATGTTAAAAAGTATTTTAAACAAATGGTGTACCCAAAAGCGGTATTGCAGATAAGGTTAAACGGACAAATAATTAAAAAAGAGCAGAATAGTTCGATGTTGACATTCATATCGTTATACTTTCTTTTTTTTATTCTTGGGAGCCTGTTGCTCGTAATGATGGGAATTGATGGTAAAACAGCATCCAGTTCGGTAGCAACCTGTTTGGCCGGCATTGGACCTGGCATTGGTTCGGTTGGACCAGCAGACAATTTTTCTCATTTCCCGCAACTGGCAAAAATGTTTTTATCATTTATAATGATTATTGGACGATTGGAGATTTTTACTGTTATTATACTTTTTAGTCCTTCTTTTTGGCGAAAATAAAATTACTTCACGATTGATAGTTTACCTGTGGGCATTGAAGTACAAATTCCTTATAGTCGTTGAGCTGAATATATAAAAACTACCTGACGGTCAGGCTTAACGTAATAGAAGCCTTTTTCTTAACTTAATGGCATTTGACTTGTGTTTGTTGGGGAACAGGTGAAATAACAGGAAAGAAGAACGAGGTGTTGGTGCTATAATACAAAGCATGGAAAAAGTTTATAGGACTTTAGGGCCTACGGTCTGAATAAACGGATGAAAAAACTTTTGTATAAGAAACTTTAGGGGATAATCTTAATCCTTCCTTGCTTTGTTTAAGCAAAGTTAGAGGAGATAAAATATTTTTACCCTTGATAGTAGGAGGGAGATCCCGAATTAATGTTTATGTCGTTTTAGATTAAGTACCTGGCTGGTAAGAAGGTTGTTGCGTTCATCCATAATGTTCATGATTAAAATACTTTCCTTAAGGTCGGCAATATTGATCGTTTTATTGGAAAGAACACTTTTATACACCTTGACAGAGCGCCCGTAATAATCAATAAAGCGAATTTTGTATTCGCATGAATAGTTGGTTTTTATTTCGAGTGTATTTTCTTTAATGTTTGAGTTGACAATAAAAGAGAAGTCGGGAGATTCGGAGTTGCTGAATAACTTCCTTGTTGAATCTGAGTGGTTTGATGGAGCTTCATGGTTGTTCATTGCTATGATGGCATCAGACGGTTGGCCGTGCATAACAATGCTTAAAAACAATATGGGTATAAAAAAAATCTTGTTCATGTTAGTTGATGTTAAATTGTTAGTTTATGCGGTTTTATATTAATTCTGTTTAGTGTTACGGGAATTCGGGTATTAATGTTTTTTTATTTATTAACATAACACCAGATCTGCGCTAACATGCGTAAAACACAAATTAATACATCGTTAATTTACGGCCTTTCTGTATAAAAAAGCAACGGTTTAAGTTTTTTTTTATTAACCGTCACTGGACATTGATTGACATAATTTTTTATAGAGGAATGTTGTGTGAAGTTGTCTAGTTTATGGTTAGGTTTGCAGAAAAGAATCATAGAACGAATCCTTTATATGTTCTGATTGTAATATTTTGTTTTACAAGGAAATTTTGTTGGATTATAATTGAAACAGATTAAGAAATGAAAAGAACAATCTATACTGTAGTTGCGGGTGTTGTAATTAATTTGAATTTGGCATTAGGGCAACTTAATGTTGACGATGAATACGATAAGTGTGGAAATCCGGTTATATTGAAGTCAGTCGAAAATATGTTAGGAGACAATTGGGGCTACGGGTATAGCAATCTTCAGGAAGACTTAAAATTGTGGGGGGCAAACGAATTTATTAATATTGCCTCAATTGGGAAAAGTACGCAGGGAAGGGAGTTGCAGGAACTAACGATTTCTGATTTTAGAACAGATGTTAATCAAAAAAAACGTATTTATATACATGCCAGAACACATCCAAATGAAGTACAGTCGACTTATGTTACAAATGAGATAGTAAAACTGTTGGTTAATGACTCGAAAATAGGGAAAGACCTAAGAGAAAAATGTATCTTTAATATTCTTCCGATGTATAATCCGGATGGAGTTGAGTTGGAAAAGCCGAGAGAAAATGCAAATAATATAGATATTGAAAGTAACTGGGGTAGTCCGTCTCCGGAAATAGAGGTTGTAAATTTACGAAATCGGTTTGCAGAATTAATGACTAAGGACAATCCGGTACAGGTTGCTTTGAATATGCATTCAGCAATTGCGTGTAAGCGATATTTCGTTTATCATCACGCCAATGGGACATCGGATGCTTTTGCACAAAAGGAGCAGGAATTTATTGGAGCGATAAAAGAATATTTTACAGAAGGAATTGAGTCGTATAATTATTTTGTAAGTTGGCAAAACAGTACTCCTGACAGATATCCTGAGAGCTGGTGGTGGAATAATTACGGAGAGGGAGTTATGGCCCTGACCTATGAAGATATGAATTGTGGTTCAGCCGGTTTTTATGATAAAACGGCTTATGCAATTCTTGGGGGAATTGCCAGTTATCTTAAAATTGGCTCTGGGTATACAACAAGTGCCAGAAATGCTGATATGTATGAGGAATTCAGAAATAAGCCACTAAAGCTTAAGGTATTTCCAAACCCGTTTGATTCAGAAGTAATTATAGAATGGAACAATTTTAACCGGATAGAAAGAGGGCTTATTACCGACATATTTGGCAGGCCAATCCTGTATTTGGCTGAGATGGAAGGGCAGAATGGTTATTTTAAATGGGATGGTTTTGATAGTAATGGGGCTGAAGTCCCTGCTGGTACCTATATTGTACAGGTTGCTGTAAATAATCAGGTGAGAACAGTTAAGCTTGTCAAGCGCTGAAAGAATTGTGATTGCAGATAGAGTTTGTTTCCTCATATTTTAGTTCTAATTTTTCTTTATGCAAGACAAAGTTTACAGGCATAGCCTTAGCTACGGCGAAAAACTTTAACACAGCAGAAAGGAAAAAGAGGGCTGAAATAAGTGAATGAATTTAGTACTTACCACACCCGCTGCATCATCATTGGATAGATCATTAACTAAATGAGGTGGCAACAGGAATGTTGACTTTAAATATTTCCATATTGCTTAACACCTGAATATCTTCTCCGAG
The DNA here is from genome assembly GCA_965230395.1 of Bacteroidales bacterium. GTDB lineage: Bacteria > Bacteroidota > Bacteroidia > Bacteroidales > UBA10428 > UBA10428. The sequence continues at coordinate 5,239,634 of CBDDKV010000002.1, read as the reverse complement.
GAAATGACCGATGGCTATTCCAGGACCTATACACAGGATAACCCAAAGGATTAGGTGTTTTTCGAAGAAGCCAATTTGTTTTTTTATTACGTTTATCTTATTCTATGTTAAGAAAATAATAATGCTTTGATACAGGCCTACACCGATGAAAAGGACAGCGGTAACTCTTCTGAACCAGGTCTCAAATGTTTTTATTTTATTGTAGAAGTTACCTATTGATCCCACGCTAAAGGCTATGAGCCAAGCGAATATAATGACTGGAATACCGGTTGCAACGGCAAAAGAAACAGGCAAAAACAGCCCGCTGGCACTGCTTATGGTCATCGGAATAAGTATTCCGAAGTAAAGGACACCACTGTACGGGCAAAATGCAAGTGCAAAAACAATCCCTAAAATCAAGACACCCCAAAATCCATTATTCGATTTATTCTCCATTTTTTCAGTAAGATGGTTTATTCCGGGTATTTTTAATTTTAAGATCCCTAACATAAATAATCCGATTAATATTAGGATCGGGCCCAAAATTTTTTCTCCCCATTCCTGCAGAATACCAGCAATTTGAAATTGGCTTGCCCCGAAAAAGAAGATTAGCCCAATAGAGGTGTAAGAAACTGCTCTCCCCAAGGTATAAACCAATCCATTTATAAACACTTTTTGTTGGCTTTCAATATCTTTACCAATATACCCAATTGCTGTAATGTTGGTAGCTAAAGGGCAGGGACTTATTGCCGTCATAAGTCCCAATAAAAATGCTGACAACAAAGGAATTTGTGATGATTCAAAAAAAGTTTGTAATAAATCCATGACTAAATCAATGGATCTATAGTGGATTTTAATTTTGCTTTATACTTTTTTGGATTTTTTCGTGCGTTCATGAATGCATCGGTTGTTAAGTTAATGACTTTATCACCTTTAATAATCAATAAAGTTTGTCCGCTTATTTTGTATTTCTCAATCATCGGGTTGTTTCTTTCTTTTTCCCTGTTAACAGAATGAAAAGGAACTTTGTCGCCATAGTACTCTTCCAGCGCCCCTTTGGTTACTGATTCTACAGCCTGACATGTTGCACACCTCCGTGTTGCATGAAAGTAATATGCATTCACACCGGCGGACTGTTGTGCAGTTGCTTCGTGGTGCGTTCTTTTACAGGCGGGGGAGTGGTCTTTACAACATTGTGCCATAGTGGCTGCCAGGCCAATGGCAAAAATAAAGCTTAAAGTACTGATAAGTCTTTTCATCGTTTGACTAGTATTTAGTTAATAATTGTTTTATGTCTGAAAAAGAAGGGACCGTACCTTTTAATACAACTTTACCATTTATAACTAAAGCCGGGATATTCATGATGCCAGCCTGCATTATCTCAACAATATCTTCCACTTTAGTTATATTGGCAGTGAGCCCAAGCTCCTCCACTGCTTGTCGGGTTATCTTTTCAAGGGTTTTGCATTTTTTGCAGTCTGCCCCCAAAACCTTTATTTCCATACAGTCGGGTTTTATGTTTTTATAATCCATATCACGGATAATTTTATAGTGCTATATTTTTGAGATAGTGAATGCCGGTAATAAAATTAACTAAAGCCTTAGAAATTCTTTAAATAGAGCCTGAGCTTCTGCCCAGTTTTCCTCGTTTATGCAATATTTTATTTTAGGGGCTTCAATTTCTCCCTGAATTAACCCGGCATCTTTTAACTCCTTAAGGTGTTGTGAGAGTGTTGATTTTACTATGGGGAGCTCATTTGTTAAGTCTCCGCTGTAACAGCAACTCTGCTGAGAAAGCAGTTCCAAAACATACATTCTTATTGGGTGTCCCATAGCCTTGGCGTATCTGGCAATTCTTTTTTGCTTCTTCGTTGGTACTTCACCTTTATTCACTTTCCGTTCGTTGAATTGCGAATAAACATACGCAAAATTTTAACACAAAAGCATTCTGAAATTCAGTTAGAACACTTTTAAACAAATAATGTTATTTAAACGCAACGTTGTTGCATTTTTCGTTTTTGTTTTATATTTGCAGCATTGTTGCATTGTTGTTTTGTGGATTTAAATGAGGTGTTAAAGGAACACAACCCTAAACGAACACATTGTAGGAAGCGATATTAAAAACTATTTAGAAATCGGGTATGGCTCTTTATAAGACAGAAATACGGGAACAGCCTGAAGGGGATTATGAAGGTGTAGCCTCCTATCGCTCCTTTAAAGCACTTTTGGATAAGAACGTAATGTATGGAGTTCTTGTGGATAAGCAGCCGGTGGAAAATGTATCGGGCAATTTTGAAACTTCAAAATCGGGGCATACTCATTTTTATTGCGAGGAATTTGAAAATGTAGAAGGTCTGGATATGGTTCCGGTTAATTTACCAGAGTTTCAGGAAGATTTTTTTGTAAACGAAACGGAACAGATAATAAGGGTCTCTTGCAATATTTGCAGAGCAAAAAATGGATGAAATTGAGCTTTTTTCACAGATATATTGCACTTTTCTTTCTGGGAGTTTTTACTTTTCCTGTTGTTTTTCTTTACTTCCATTCATTTCATCATCTGGAAGAGAGGGAACATTCAGAAAAAGAATATAATCAGGTATCAAATGCTGTATATTTTTTTGAGAAATATGGAGGAGATGAAGACTGCCCGGTATGTGATTACGAGTTTTTCTTACAGCATACCCCTTTAATTTATCGGAAAAAAAGTACAGTTTGCCATGGCACGGTGCTGAAACAATATTTTGCAGTATCCGATTATTCCAGAACTTCGAAAGTTCCTCCTTCCTTGCGGGCCCCTCCGTCTTTTACCACTTAAACTGTTCCGGTAGTCATTTATAAAGCTAATTTATCACAAACACAGTCATAAAAAAATGAGAGCCTTTATTGTGTTGCTTGTGGGGTTGTTTGTTATGCCAACACTTTCCTGGGGGCAAAACATTTGTCAGTTATCAGGAGTGGTGGTTGACGAGAATGCTGCTCCATTGCCTGGGGCATCTGTACTTGTAGTAGGAATGGAAATTGGAACAACAACCGATTTGCAGGGCAATTTTATTTTGCCGGGTGTTCCCAAAGGGAAAAGAATGGTTCAGGTGTCTTACCTTGGCTATCAGAAATACTCAGATACCATAAGCGTTTGTCCGAATGTTGCTATACGTGTTGTATTACAGGCAGAGATGAAAACGTTACAAGAGGTTGTTGTAACTGACAATTATGCAGAGCAGCGTAAAAAGGAAGAATCGCTGAATATTGAGGTTGTAGGCGATGATTTTTTAAAGCAAAACCTGGGGGGAAGCCTGATGAATTCGCTTGAGCGTTTACCTGGAGTAAGCAGTATGGATATAGGCTCTGGACAATCTAAGCCGGTAATAAGAGGTTTAGGTTTTAACCGGGTGGTGGTTGTGGAAAACGGAGTAAAGCATGAAGGGCAGCAATGGGGGGTAGATCATGGCCTTGAAATCGATCAGTATGCTACTGAACGTGTTGAGGTGATAAAAGGACCGGCATCATTAAAATACGGTTCCGATGCCATTGGCGGCCTGGTTAAAGTTACGCAGCTACATATTCCCGAAAAAAACAGTATTGGAGGTACGGTTGATGTTACCGCAAAATCAAATAACCAGTTTGTTGGTAGCTCTGTTAAATTGTATACCCGAAAGGAGAGGCTGTTTCTTACCACCCGTTTTACAGTTCTTGATTATGGCGATTTTTATGTGCCTTCGGAACACATTCATTTGTATGACTGGAAAGTTTTGCTGGATAATGGGAAGGTACGTAACACGGCAGGAAACGAGTTTAACTTTCATGGAACAGTTGGTTATGTAGGAGAGAAGGTTACAAGTCGGTTAATGATAAGCCGGTTAAATACCAAAAGTGGCTTTTTTGCCAATGCCAGCGGACTGAAGCCTCTTAATGCAGACATGGAGCTGCATGACAGGGCAAACAGGGACATTTTATATCCACGTCAGAATGTGACGCATGTTAAACTACTTGCCTTGAATGTATTTCGGATGAATGGGTACGTCGTGGAAACAGAACTGGGGTATCAGAATAATTTCAGGCAGGAATGGCTCAATTATTCACCTCATTACGGACAACCCAATACATTTCCAGATTCCCTAAACTTTCCTTCAGATTTGGAGAAGGAGTTTGATAAAAATATCCTGTCAGCTAACCTGAGGTTGAGTTGGAAATCCGGCGAAAGGTTCAGTTGGCAGGCCGGAGTTACCTTTCAGCACCAGAATAACAAAATTAATGGAAGAGGGTTTCTTGTTCCCACATTTAAACAGTACAGTCAGGGAGCTTTTATGTATGGAAAGTGGCTGGCGTCAGAAAAATCGACCCTGAATGTCGGGATACGGTATGATTACAATAAACTGGATTCAGAACAACATTCAGATTGGTATTATCCATTTACCCGACGGGCCAAAGAGCTGGATAAGGACTATTCTAGTGTATCCTGGTCGGCAGGGTATAACTATGTTTCAAGGCTTATGGTTCTTAAGTTTAATGTAGGGAAGAGTTTTCGGGTTCCATTGGCTCAGGAGTTGGCTGCAAATGGGTTTAACAGGCATATGTTTAGGTATGAATTTGGGAGTCCTGATTTAACAGCAGAAGAATCATATCAGATTGATATGGGACTTGAATACAACTTAAAGAAATTTGCCGCCGGAATAAGTCCGTTTGTAAGTTATTTTCCTGGTTATATCTTTCTGAACCCATCGTACCATCAGGAGGGAAGCGAAATAGAAGGAGCCACCCTTCAGCCTTTTTTTTATACCCAGTCGGAAGTTTTTCGTTGGGGAGGGGAATTTCATTCTCATTACGATGTGTTAAAAAGATTAGAACTGGGAATCATTGCCGAGTATATTTATTCTGTGCAGCTTTCCGGTGAGAAGGAGGGGTTTACACTGCCATTTTCGCCACCGACGGTTTTTACATTTAAAGCATCGTATAAAATTTGGGACAAAGGAGCGTTTAAAGCAGGAAGACTTTCATTGGATTACAAACTCGGACTTTCTCAGAAGGATATTGTGCCTCCGGAAAAAGAAACGCCTGGATATAATGTGTTTACATTGTCAATGACTACTGGTCTGGCTCTGAGAAATACAGAAATCCAACTTAATTTTCAAATACAAAATCTGTTTAATACAAAGTATTACGACCACTCAAGCTACTATCGGATGATAGATATGCCTGAGCCGGGACGAAATATCATTCTGAACATTAACGTGCCTTTTAATTATCAGTTAAAAGGTATAAGTAATAAATAACTAAAATTTGAAACAATGAACATTAAAATGAAAAACATCACTTTTGTCGTAATAGCTTCAATCGCTATACTTCCTTGGTTTAGCTCATGTGATGATGATAACGCAACGGATGAGGAAAAACCTGTTATTTCCGGACTGGAAGTAGGACATGATGATACTCTTCATGTTGGAGAGGGAATCCACCTTGAATTTGAAGCAGAAGACAACGAAGCTTTAGATTATTATAAAATTGAGATACATCCTGAAGAAGGGGATCATGAGCATAAAAGCACCCGGGAACATATTCACTGGGAATTTGATTCAACATTCAATGAAATTTCAGGATTAAAAAACTCAACGGTCCATCATCATAAGATTGTTGTACCAGAGAATGCCGAATTGGGCGATTATCACTTTCACCTTACCCTTGTTGATAAAGCAGGTAATTCAGAGTCGATTGAAAAAGAGGTGGTTGTGGCAGAAGAAGATGGGGATCATGGACACGGTGATCATAATCATTAATACAAATAAGGGAGGGGCGGGTACCCTTCCTTTTTTTCGAATTCTATAAATATTTTTTTAATTGAGTATGAATGCAAGTAAAATAAGTATATTTTCTATCGTCTTTTTACTCCTGGTATTATCTTCCTGCGAAGAGAGCACAGATAAAGACGAAGTAAAGCCAGCAATTGAATTGTCTTTTTCCGGGGCATTTCCTCAAATTTGTGACACGGTTTTTTTAGGGGACAAGTTTAATTTAAAAGTAAAGTTAACCGACAATAACGAGCTTGGCAGCTTTAGTGTGGACATCCACCATAATTTTGATCACCATGGGCATTCAACAGAAATAGAAGAGTGTGACCTATGGCAAAAAAAAGATGCAGTTGATCCGGTATCTTACCTGAAAAACTATACCATTCCGGATGGGGAAACAGAGTATATGACCGATTATGAAATTGAAATACCAGCAGGTAAAGATGAGGGCGATTACCACTTATCCATGGCGTTGGTTGATAAAGCCGGATGGCAGACAATTAAAATTCTGTCGATAAAGGTTCTCGAAAGAAAAGAGGATAACTGGTAAGTTTTGGTCTTGTTACAGGTAAGGCGGTAATCTCTTAAGGGCTGTGGAGCAGTGGCTGTTTAGTTTCTGTTTTTATAGCCTGTTTTTTTCAAAGTCAGAGTTGAATAATCCGGTTGCCACCAACTATTCGGGACATTAAAACAGCATTAAACCGGAATATTCTCATGAATGTTCCCTGTCCCAGATAACCGCTAAGTTTCATATCCAATTTTGTTTCCCAAAATTAACTTCGTTGGGTCCGTAAGCCTGGATGGGCTTGGTTAATGTCTGGGTAACCCACATTTGCGTTGCCTTCAGCGCGTTCATTAACCCAATTCATCTTCATGAAGTATGATGAATAATGTGGATTACAGAATCTGTCTATATGATTTTATGAATAGATTGTAAAAGAGGTTACATTTTATTAAATTTATATACAGTAAAGGGTAGTTAATATAATGGAAAGAGGATAATTCAATATATGGAAACTTATTTTTATTCTCATATAGATCAATTGCCACAACATCAGAAAGATTTAATTTTAACACTTCATGAATACATTATAATAAATATTTCTGATTCGGATCTTAGAATTTCAGATTTGGCATCCTGTTCCGGATTAAGTGAACGTCAGCTTTACAGGAAGTTGAAAGAAATTCTGGGGATTACTCCTAATGTATTAATTACTAAAATACGCATGAATGTAGCCAGGCAGCTACTTGAAAGGGGGCAATATGCGACAGTGGCAGAGATTTCTTTTGCTGTTGGTTATAAAAGCCCTGATTATTTTTCATGTAAGTATGCAGAGTGGTTTAGTAAAAGGCCAATAGAATATCTGTGAAATATCTTTCGTGGACAATGGCAAGATTATAGGTAATATTGACAGGATTGTAGCTGTTTATGGCAGAATTATTTCATTCCACCGCATTAAATTTACAAGTAAACAGTTTCCACTATTAATTTATCTAAACTTACTATTATGGCAGATAATGTTTTTGAAACACTTCAAGACGGCTGGTACAACGGTCTGGTATCCGGTCTGGGTTTAAGTTCTGATTCTTTTCAGGTTATTCAGCCTAACCCTCCGATTATTGAACAAAGCGGAGATAAAGTTACCTGGGGTTATTTTAATAATATTCCTCCATTCTCTTTAACACAACAATATGCGGCCTCGGGAGGTAACCAGTTCTATAGTGATTACAGGGCATTAATGAGTGCTTTGGTTCCTTCATCCAGTGTAAACCCTGAACAGGTTATAGGTCAGCCAACCTATGATCAGTGGGTTGCATATGTGAGAAAATTAGCCGTTCCTCCGGCTCCAACAAGTTATCCGACTCTGTTCAGAAACTGGGCAATGCTGTATGCGCCTGGCGTTGCAAATGCTGGAGCCAGTGCATATGCACAAATGTTATTGGATCCGATTCTGACTGCACAGAATGCACTGTTGCTATCTTATACAGATCCAACTGGTTTGCCAAAATCTCCTGACTGGAATTTAGGATATAAGGATTTGGTTGCCCAGCTTGACGCGGCTCCACAGCAAACTTTTGATTTTGACAGTAAAACAGCAAATTCGGATGTAAGTAAGAGCTGGACAAAAGGAGGTAATACCGGTTTCCTTGGCCTGTGGGGTGGTAGTAGTTCCTCGTCTGAAATAAGCACTAAATTTGCAAGTAGCCGCGTTGCTGTAGAAGCTTCTATGTTGCATGTGTTAAATTTTTCTGCTTCTCCGGGAGACTGGTACAATTCAGGAGCAATGGGATTAGCGTACGCAAACAGAACCGGAAATCCATGGAATCCCAATTCATCTATAAAATGGGATAATACCTTTGGCGAAAACGGTAATATGCAAAGGTTTGCAGCTAACATAATTGTAGTTGCAGGTATGGACATTATGATACAATCCGATGCTTCTTATTCAACTTCAGAACAAACAGAGGTGCATAATAACAGTCATGCCGGAATTTGGCCATTCTATTGTTCCGGAGGGGGATCTAGTTCTTCAACAAGTTGTTCTTTTAACCAGGAAGGTCATATGACTGTGAGAATTAAAACCGATAATGTAATTCCAACCATAATAGGAATTAATGTATTACCTGCAGGAGAATACCTTGGTCATTCATCAGAGGCTGCCAACATGCAAATCCGCTCGTTGGAAATGGCTCCGTCTTACTAAAAAACGAACAGGCAGCCTGTTTGTCTGAAATTTTTTTTAATGTTGCCGGCTTCGCTTGAAATTGATGTTGAAATTATTTTTTTTCGGGCGGAGCCGGAATATAATTCCTGTTTGACACTGCATAATTTAAATATATATTCCGGATATCATATGCAAGATGAGCTTCTGTTGGCAGATATAGTTTTACGTTGGAGCAGGCGATGTTCGGGTTAAATCATAAATCAGGCTATTATGGGCGATAATATGCTTCATTTACAAAATCAATTATATAACCAGATTGTAACGGGAGCCGGGCTAACAAATAATTATTTTCAACTGATACTGCCAGGTTCTTACGTTAGTGATGATTTGGGATTATGGAATATTCAAAATTTGATTCCTCCTTTTTCTCTTACATGGAATAACCTTGCTTATCAGGCAGTATCTTTTTTCAACCAATACGCTTCTTTGATCGGTCAGTTGACCTTTCCTCAAAGTAAGTTTGAAAAAGATATTGGAACGGATAATTATAAAAAGTGGATGGAATATTTAAAAGGAATAAATCCACCACCACCACCGAATGAACAGCCCGTAATCTTTCAAAAATGGGCAATGTTTCATTGTCCTGATAAAATGTCTGTCGGAATAGCCGACTTAAGTGCAATGGTAAACATCGAGGGAGCTAAGGCACAGATTAGACCTTATTTGGGGCAAAACCCAAAACATGTAGATTTTTCGGATACTTTTAGCGAACTACAAACAGCTCTAAATGAGTCCGGAACAATCACCGTAAGCCTTGACTCCAAAACATCCGATAAAAATGTTGATAATGCATGGACTAACGGTACAGATCAATGCTATTTCGGATTGTGGACAGACAGTTCCAAAGATTCAATACTAAATAAAAAATTTGGTAATAGCCATATTTCTTCGCAAATAACATTTAATAAATGGACATTACTTAAATTTAGCCCGGGGGAATGGTATAACTCTGGCGTTCTTCATCAGGCTTATGTAGCTAAAAACGGACAAATACCATGGCCGTCAAATCCAAATCCCGACTGGCAAAAATTATTTGGTGAGCAAGGGAGCATGAGACAGGTTTCTTTTTCTGTTTTTGTTGTAGATAAAATAATGTTTAGCATGAAATCCGATGCCGATTTTTCATCGGACGAGCAAGAACGGATCATTCAAAATATATTTAACGGATTATGGCCGTTTTACGATTCGAATATGGATAATCAGGTTGTCTTTAATGAGGGCGGAATGTCTGTACATGGAGAAACTACAAGTAATTCTCCGGTTGTTATAGGATGCAATGTTATGCAAATTAACAAGTATCTTACCAGTACATGATCCGTTTGTCAAAGTTTATTTTTATGTTGTCTGATTTTAAATTTTAAAAAACTGGGTCCTGAGCAATTTTCTTAGCTAATTTATTGTTTGTGCAATACTTGATGAAAACAAATTAATAAACCCGAAAACTTTTAGGCAAGTCACAGGATACATCGGGATGCCAGTGTCCCATCAATGACAAAGAGTTTGTATGCCACACATTGTTTGTAACATGAAATTTCAAAATCCGAAAGTTTCTTTAGAAGTTATAACCATCAGATGTTTACAGTGGTTTTATTTTTTAATAGAATTTAAAATGGGATTCTTTGAATAGTAATTTTACATAAAGCATCCGGGGGAAGCTTGAAGTATACTAAAAAAAATCACTTAGGTTGAAAGTTACAGGCTTTAATATTGTTAAGAAAAAAAAATACCAGGAACTGTTTATTCTCTTAAATTAGAAGGCTAATGAACTTACTCTGAATGGCTAAGGTGAAGAATGAAATAGTAGTTCTTTGCTGAAGGCCAAAAGTGAGGTCTTTGTTTCTGTAACAAGCTTGCTTATAGAGAGATAATTATTTGTGAATTATGCAACAAGTATGACTGAATAATTTTTAAGACAAACACGACAATGATTATTCAGTTATGCGAAGTTCCATATTTGCCAATGAAAACTTTAAAAACATATGAAACTAATTACAACCTTTCTGTTAATTACGATGATTTCTTTAAATGGGTATACTGTCGGATTTGAAAAATATCTGCTCCAGGTACCACAACTAATATTAGAGAAGGGACAAGCAGAAAATGAGTGTTATACAGTTGATGAGTCTAAAAAAATAGAAGGGCTGGTAAAAAGTGTAGAGCGGGTAAACGTTGAAGGGAAACTGGAAGTCTGGCATTCTTTTATCAAGAAAACAACCATTATTTTTACAGTTGATACAACAATAGACAAATCGCAGGCCTATTTTCTGAATATTACTCCCCAAACAATTTCAATTCTTGGACAAAGTCAGGCAGCTCTGTTTTATGGTAAGCAGACTTTATTGCAGTTACTTAGTTATTCAATTACCGAGAAAAAGCCGTTACCTTCTCTGCAAATAGAGGACTGGCCTAATTTTGAAAGACGGGGTTATATGCTGGATATAAGCAGAGACAAAGTGCCGACAATGCAAACACTATTTCAAGTGATAGATATGCTGGCGATGTTAAAAATTAATGAATTGCAACTTTACACAGAACACACCTTCGCCTATAAAAACCATAAAGTAGTATGGGAAAATGCAGGGGCGTTAACTCCGGAGGAAGTTAAACAGTTGGATAGTTATTGTCATGAACGCTTTATTGATTTGGTGCCGAATCAAAATTCGTTTGGGCATATGGAAAACTGGCTAAAGCACGATGAATATTTACATCTGGCAGAATGTCCTGACGAATGCAAAACAGTTTGGGGCATGAGTAAAAGAAAAAGCCTCGATCCTACTAATCCAAAGTCATTTGAACTTATGCAGGAACTATATGGAGAACTGCTTCCTAATTTTAATAGTGAGTTTTTTAATATAAATTGCGATGAAACCATGGAACTGGGTAAGGGCAGATCGAAGGAAGAGTGTGATAAACATGGAGTAGGGAAGGTTTATCTTGATTATCTTACCCGGTTAAATAGTGAAGTAAACAAGCACGGAAAGCTTGCCCAGTTTTGGGGAGATATCATATTAAATCATCCGGAGTTAATAGCAGAATTGCCAAAAAATATGACGGCTATGGTTTGGGGGTATAGTGCCACTTACCCTTTTGAGAAAAATCTGAAAGGTTTTAAAAAATCCGGTCTTGATTTTTATGTTTGTCCGGGAACATCAACCTGGCGTTCCCTGGTCGGCAGAAACTATAATGCCTTCAAAAACCTTAAAAATGCAGCAACGGAAGGATATAAAAACGGAGCTAAAGGTTTTCTAACTACAGATTGGGGCGATTATGGCCATTGGCAACCACTTTCGGTAAGTTACCCGTCTATAATAATTGGGGCAGCGTATAGTTGGAATTATGACGATGCTGCGCTCAAGAACCTGGAGTTTCAAATAAATCATTATGTTTTTAAAGATAAGACCGGAAACACAGCAAAAGCATTGCTGATGCTTGGTAATGCATATTTAAAAACAGATATCCCTGCCGGGAATGCTAACGCCTTTCATCTTATGTTGCGCAGGTATATGTGGACAATGAAGGGGCAGTATCAGACAAAACACTTGAATATTGACGGCCTGGAGAAAGCGGAAACAGAAATACGGAAAGCATTGGAGGTTCTTGACGGGGCATCTCCTCAAAATAATAATTCTGCAATAGTTAAACAAGAACTGGAACTGGCGGCAAACATAGCTATGCATGGAATCCATCTGGGAATTGAAAGGTTGAAGGCCAAAGGCTATGCAACGGAAAACATACCAGACAGTAAAAAAAAGGAATTATATACAGAATTAAAGCCTTTAATTGAAAAGCATAAAGAACTCTGGATTATAAGAAACAGAGAAGGAGGGTTAAAAGATTCAGCAGAGAAACTGGAAGGCCTATTAAATTATTACCAGTAGTAATTTAAAAATTTCAGCAATGCCGGAGTTTATATTTCCTACATGTTAGTATAGAGAAAAGGTTAACATGGATGAGTTTGCATTCCCCCTTTAATCAGAAATTCTGCTCTTTTAGATAAAAGACAAACGGTTACAAAGATCGGAATCAGGATATTGATTTCCGATAGTTATAGTAAGTACACTGCTTGTCCGTTCGTCAAACGAAAAGTGTGATTTACCAAAGATTTATTGACTTACATGAACCTATAGGGTATTTTTGATACTGTAAAAAAATGGTAAAGGATTTCGTTTTACAAAGAAAGTATATTTAGTTATACGTTGAGGGCGTTATTGGTTTGTGGGGAGTATTCGTTGAAGTTGGTTCACTTTTACAAACATTTGACAGATTGGAGAAGGCAGTTTGATTTTCTGGAGGGGTGTCGTATGATGTATGGTGTGCCCTGAAGTTTCAACTTGTTTGTTAGTGTTTTATTGGTTGCATACACGAAAAAGTGATGTAATGCCCCGGTGTAGCCAATTTCCGGGTTAAAAAAGCGAAGTCGTTAATTCGTGTCACTAAGTGGGTGATTGGTATGTTATTTATTTTTAAGTTAATAATTATGGTTTTTATAATGTTACAATTGTTTGTTAGCCATCAAAAAAATATAAAGACTGGGCTGGTACGGATGGCTGATTATATAAAACTGCTCTATTTATTCAGGATACGTAAGACTTTAGTTTAGTGTTATGTCAGCATTCAAAAATCGGATAGTTACTAACTGGCATTTGTGCCTTATTTTGAGCTTGTGGAACCATAGAAAACCAATAGCTACCGTTCAGGTGGGAGAGTTCACAGGAAGTAATCCGGACTTAAAGCCTGATGCGAAATTTAATATGGTGTAAAAAATGAGGAAATGTTTTTTTATTACAGAAAGCAAAGGCCTGCTCAGGTCTGGAAAGTTATTTAATGCAATTGCGATAGTGTCATGTTAATCTTTGCTCAACGGATGGGGTTCCTTAGCTGAACCTCCTCGTATGACGTGAAATACTATTTGGGGAGAGGCAAAAACAAAGGAAAACAATTCTCTTTGCCAAAAGTGACGCGTTACTAGTTTTAATATTTAAATATACAATTATGAACACAACCAAACACAAAGTTTTTATTAGTTATCACAAAGAAAATGATGAGCAATACAGGAATCAGTTATTGGAACTAAACAGACAGCACGGAATTTTTACTGACAGTTCAAATAGCACAGAAAATGTTGATGCAGGCTTACCGGATGAAGAAATAAGAACGATCATTCGTGATGAATACCTGTGCGATTCTACGGTCACAATTTTATTGGCCGGTACGGAAACAAAAACAATGGAGAATATTGACTGGGAGCTATATTCAAGTATGTATGGTGGTGGTAATAACACACAATCGGGAGTCCTGGTTATTAATTTACCAACAACAAATTGTAAGTATTATACGGCAACCCACTCAAAAGAAAAAGAACTGTTATATCCTGAGAATAAAACCTGGATAGCAATTGATGACAGAGCAGAGTACGAAAAGCGTTATCCACATATGCCGGATAGGATTATTGATAACCTCTTAATAGCTAAAGCTAAAATTTCCGTTGTATGTTGGGAAAAAATAATCAATGATGTCGAGTTGTTAAGATATTTAATAGAAGAAACAAACAAGGATAAAGCAGTATGTGAGTACGATTTGAACCGTGAGATGCAAAGAAAAGGTTCATGAAAAATTCTAAACTGTTATTAAGAGCTTAATTCAGTTCATAATATCCAATCAGGATCGGTAATAATACTAACCTGGTGTTAGTGCAAAGCACCTTGCCCCATATGTGCCGCTTGCTTTTTAGTGTGGTTAATAATCAGTTAGCTAAACGTTCAGTTGTGGGTGCACTAGTAAAGTTAGCCCGGATTAGATTTCCCGGAAACACATGGTATCAGAACTTAGAATTTATTGAGGTCGTCTTCCATGCTGGATTCAAGCCCGGAGACCTGGATTTCAACATGGAGGGCGATCCTAATATTCATTTTAATTTAATTCAATACTTACCGGACAATGATCGGATCCCATTATTTCGTTCAGGATGGATGCACTTTTCACGGAAGACATGTAAGACTCACTCACTAAAAAGTAGTCAATTCTCCACCCTACATTCTTTGCCCTGGCACCTGCCCGGTAACTCCACCACGAGTATTTATCCCTTTCTTCAGGGTGTAAATGCCTGAATGTGTCAATAAACCCCCCTTGCGTGAACCGATCCATTCCGTCAATCTCTTCCTGCATAAACCCGGCGGACTTGTTGTAATTTGGCTTCGGACGGGCAAGATCAATCTCTTTGTGGGCAACGTTAAAATCTCCGCAAACAATAACCGGTTTCGTTTTCTCCAAATCTTTCAAGTAATTGAAAAAAGCTAAATCCCACTCCTGTCGATAGTCGAGCCGTTTTAATTCATTTCCCGAGTTAGGAACATATACATTTACCAGATAAAAAGATTCATATTCAAGGCACATCACCCGTCCTTCCATATCGTGATCTTCAATGCCTATATCATTCGATACATTTATTGGTTTTGTTTTAGAAATTATAGCCGTACCGGAATAGCCTTTTTTTTCAGCAGAATTTGAATAAAAGTGATAACCATCTAGCGGGGTAAGTACCTCAGCAACCTGATCGTCCTGGGCTTTTGTTTCCTGCAGGCATAATATATCTGTGCCCATTTGTTCTACAATTTTGAAAAAACCTTTTTTTGCAACTGCACGCAATCCATTTACATTCCAGGAAATAATTTTCATATCGTTATTTGCTTAAAAAATATGTTTTATACCGATAGAAATTGAATTTGCGGAAAAGTTTAGAAAATTTTATCGGTATCTTTTCAACTCTAATAGCTTTTGCTCCGCAAAATTATTTAGTTTCAATATAAACTAATTAACAGTAAAATGTTTTTTTTGAAGAAATGTTCATTGGTGCAAAAGCAAATCAGCATGAATAGTTAGTGCAAGTAAGCGTTGCACGGCTAACATTAGAACAAAATGACATCAGGAAGGATTTAATGTCCCCTTCTTTTTATTTTTTTAAGAAGTCCTTTTCAAATTCTTTCTTAAAGCCATTAAACAAATCGTGATCCACATTTCCAACAGCACCTTCAATGCTGCCCCTTGATGTCCGTTGCCATATTGTCCAGTCTTTTCCTTCCCAGGCTTTGGGCAGTCTGGGTTCTTTTACTCCATATTCTGCTATCCAAAGTTTGTAGTCGGAAAACTTCTTGTTATTTAGGTATTTGTCTCCAAATGATGGATCGGTATATATAATTGGTTTAACATTTAATGAATCTTTTATGGTTTTCAACCACTTCAGTACATTTTTCTGGAAAATTTGAATATCAGGGGAGTTCTTTATGCTAAGTTCTTCAAGATCCAAAACCGGAGGTATTTCGCTTTTTTCAAATTGCCCTATTTGTTGGAGGAAGTTTTCAGCTTGCTTTATCGGATCTTCTCCGGAAACATAAAAGTGATAAGCCCCCCGGTAGATGCCAGCCTTTTTTGCCCCATCCCAGTTTTCTTTAAACCTGGAATCCTTGAACTCTGTTCCCTGGCTGGCTTTAGTGTACATGAAGGATATTCCGGCCTCTTTTATTTCGTTCCAGTTGACATCTCCCTGATAATGAGAAACGTCTATACCTAGTATTGGAACAGTATCGTTAAGGGCTGTATCTGAAAGGGGTGTATTTGTTTCAACTTTTTTATCTTTTCCGTTTTGTCTGCCACAGGATAATAAAGCAAGAAATATCAGAAATGATACAATTTTGAAATTTTTAATATTCATTGGGTTAAAGTTTTTTTGTAAATAAAAGAATGTAATCCTTTGTTGGTCCGTTTATGATGTTTTTACTCCATTTTTTCTTCTATTTCTTCTTCCAGTTCATTAAAGTTTTCATCTTCAATGGCATCTATTTGTTTTAACATTGAAAAGTGGAAGAATTTCTTCAGTACAAAGTTGATAAGATAAAAGTAGAGTAATGGCAGAAGTACAAACAAAACAATGAGGTTGCTAATCAGGTTAATGGCCATTTGAAGTATTTGTTTCTTGCCGTCTTTAAGTGTGTTGAGTACAATGCTAAAACCTTCTTTGGCCCTAAGTCCTATATGCTCAAGGTCATCAATTACTGTGTCGCTAATTTTGGTAACAACACCAATCTCACTTTTCCCTTTTTCTTCTGCTTTTTCAGTTTGTGTTTCCTTCTTTTCTTTTTCTTTTTTTTCCAAAGCAGATATTTTGTTGTCATATCTTTCTTTTAAAGATGTCAGGTCGTTGTGTAAAGAAATTCCCAAGTCAAGCTGTAAGCTTTTTGAAATTAAATGAACACTGTTAACGTAAACTGATAAACCGGGGGTTATCATAAGGGCAATTATTAAGAGTTTTACCGACATTTGGCTGTATTGTTTAATAAAAACACCAGTCAGGAGGAGTAAAGGTATAATTTTGAATATTAGAGATTTTCCAAGAACGGTTATTACCACTTGTACGCTGATAAGAATATTGGATATCATGAGATACTGAATGGTCGTGTCAAAAATATCCGAAATTTCATTTGCCGTATTTTGTAAAAGCGGTATGTTATAATCACTTATGCTCGTTGCAATGCTTTTTAATTCTACAGCTATTCCAACGCTTATCAGCATTTTGTTAGAAATACCGGAAAGAAAGTTGAGTGCAGGTTTAACCAATATTCCGCTGAAAACCAGGAGCGAATATAGAACGGTTGCTGTAGCAATCAGGATATAATATTTCTTGCTCAGGGTGATTAGGGTTAGTTTTTTCATACATTAAAAAATTGATTTGAAATAGCTAATGTGGAACTGGATATTCATATTCACTTAGTGAATGTCTTTTTGAATAAACCAATTTGAGGTTTGTTTGTTTATAAAACAGGCGTTACCCAAATATCTTAAAAACAATTTAATTCTAAGGATTTTTTGAATGTTTTTTTAGTTAAATAATTGTTTTTGTGGATGTTTGTTCTCTTTTTATTCAGAATAAATGGTTCTATATATCAGGCGTGGGTATTTCTAACAATTGTTCAAATTTTTGCTTTTAAAATAAAAAAAAACTGAAGTTTAGTTAAGAAAGCAAAACCTGCCTTAAAACAAGGGTTCTAAAACAAATAGAAACACTATCGGAAGTTCAATGAGCTGTTTAAATTTTTTTTATAGCAATTCGAACTGAAATATAAACCTTAAAATATAAATAATATGCCTCCTTACACAAGAGTTCGGTACATTGGATATGAAGTGCCCACGGTAACAAAAGTAGGTCCAAATCGTGATGACAAGGCCATTTATCGGATACCTGCAGATAAGTATGATATCACAAACCCGCCTGAACTGAGCGGCCAGGTCAGTAAATTAAGTAGCGATTCCAAAAACAGGATCCTGCGCTTTATTAAAGTCCTGCAGCTTGCCAGGGAGCGGGTGGTTAATCATGGGGCTTTGAGTTATGGAGGGGCTGATCACAATAATACATTGAAAGTATTTATGGCCCCGGAGTTTTATTTTCGTCCGGACAAAGAGGAAAAATCATACAGCCTAGATGAGTACAGGGCTATAAGTGATGTTCTTACTAAAACAATTACGGCAAACAATGATTTCAATGATTGGGTTATTATTTGTGGAACGATAATGTATAAACGTTCAATGAACCTATGGGCTGATAATAAGGGTGGAAAGGTTGAAATAGCATATTATAACACTTGTTTATGTATTTATAAACAGGCCGAGGATAAATACAGCAAAGAAGAAGTAGAAAAAGTAATGGCTTCTGCTATTGACGGTATTCCAACAGGAAGGCATGGAGCAGGGCCCGTTGATGACGTTAAAAAATCGGCCCCGGAGATGTTCAAAAAGTTTACTACTCTTGAATATCAAAAAAAGCACATTTTTACTTTTAAAGGAGTTCGGTGTGGACTGGAAATCTGCCTGGAGCATGCTGTATTTTCTTATAGACATGCTTTTTCCCAACAGCTTATACTCATTAATGGGAATGCGGTAAGGTATGGAATATTAAAAAATTTAATGGTGAATAATAACCCCGTTCAGCTTCAGTTTCTTCCGTCGGGAGGTATGGGGATAATGGGAACCTCAACAGTTGCCCATAAGGCCGGAAGGGGGTACATTATGAGAAATGATGGTTTCGACTATAGTGCGAATAACTCAGCACAAATGCAGAACATTACGGGTTATAGTCATTGGTCATACAACCCGATGCCTCCCGGGACCTGGTTTGTTTCAATGCCAAATACAGCTGTTCCGGGCACATACATGTCTGTCTCTAACGCAAATGCTATTCCATTAACAGCTTATGGCCTGCCACAGAGTTGTAAAATAAAAAAACCGGAAAAGGCCAGCAGTGCCGTTTGGCAAAACCAGCCACAAAGGTTACTTATATCATCTCCACGACAACTTTAATAACCATCTAACTGTTTTATGATGAATTACTCAACCCTTAAACAAAAACTCGGTATCGAGAACAATAATATATCCGACGGGCAAATAGAAATTTCAAATAATAGCCTTACTGAAAACCTGGCTGCATTATTCGAATATTGCTATAATAACCAGCCTGTTGTAATAAATTCGGCCACAATTTCAAAGGATGATGAAAATGCTGGTCAAATAGTAATTGAAGGTATATCTGATTTTCTTGGTGTACCGGACCTGAAAACTTCAGTAACATTTTCAATAGACAACCATGGAGATGTTCAAATACTGCTAAAATATGCCTTGCTGGGTGCTGCACCAGGTGTTAATGACTGGAAGTTCTCAAAAAGCTTTCCTGATATGCCTAAGGTCGAAAATGGCAATGAACCTATGTACTTCGACCGGGAAACCGGAGCAGTGACAAAATCATATGTTCATCAACTGGATTTATTGTACTTCTATAATTCTTTCTTTATTGTTACTTCATTTGCCCATACAGACAGTGATTCAAATAAACCACTGGATTGGGGGATCAATTTCATCAGCAAATTACGCCCCGATGGTTTATTAGGGATCATCGAACATGTTTTTCAGTCGAATAACGAGCTTACCGTATACGGTACAATAAGGCGTCCCAGGAATGGGGAATCGCCAAAACAGACAGAAACTAAATATTCCGGTTCAAAAAAACAGTTTCAATACCCCTGGACAGTGAAAGATGATTTTGAGTATGGCGTGCCGGGTATTTTACTTATGGCCGATCTGGATATGCAATACACCGCAGTTAAGGGGAAGCTGGATTTTAAGGCAGACAAAATATACTTCTATAATCCGGTTAATGGAGAATGGGAAATGCAACAAACAAACCCTCAGTTTATCCCGATGTTTGCATATACAGGTAGTATAACCTTGCCCGGTGCGGGAATAGAAATGGATATTATTGTACCCCAGGAGATAGGTGACAAACGATTTTTACTGATTAGTCAGTTTGAAGGCCTTTCGCTGAACAACCTAAGCCACCTGACAGGTATAAGCGGAGGGGAAAGCCCATTGAGCCATCTTCCAAACCAGCTTCAGGAAATGGGGGGCAAATTAGGGGAACTTTCCCTTACCAGTGCCACTTTTGAGATAAATTATGAAGATTTGAAGGATATCCATGTTTCGTATGTAACCTTTACCATTGGAATGCCGGAGCTTAACTGGGTAGTTTGGAAAGACCATTTTGAGATAGATAGCATTGTATGCGAATTTGATATTGCAAATCCGTTTGCTACAAGTAAAGGGACAAGTTCCGGAACAGATTATATAGCTCTGGAGAAGAAAGTGGATGTTAAAATATATGGAAGTCTGGAAATCGAAGATGTACCTTTTGATGTTTTTGCTTCAACAGCAGAGGGGTTTGAGGTTTTTGCCGAAATGCATGACAAGCAGACAGTCCCTTTAAAGAGCATACTCAAAAAATATTTTCCTGACCTGGAACCACCAGGGAACCTTACGGTAAATATTCTGCGGTTCGGGGTTACTGGTGGAAAGTCTTATTCCTTTGCAATGGAACTTGCAGATAAACCCAACACCTGGTCAATACCTATAGGGGGCCATACCTTTGATGTTTACGACGTATATATGACAGCGCAGTGCGCAGAGGGTAGCGGAATGTCGGGTTCGGTTGGGGGAACTTTAAGTTTTGATGATATAGCAACTTTATATTTAAATTATGATACTCCGGGAGATATTACTATCCGTACGCAGCTCAAAGAGGCCGGCCTTAAAAAAATACTCGGGACACTTGGGGTAAATGCGCTGGCGGTACCGGACAGTTTTGATTTGGAACTTCACAACAGCTCTTTGTTATTGCAAAAGCAAAGCAGTAATTACATGCTTCAATTAGCAACAGAGCTGGAAGGTTTTGGATCTTTAGCTTTACAGGTGCAGGAAACAAACGGACAATGGGGAGCAGCATTTGGGGTAGATATTACCCAGGGGCATCCGATAGACTTACCTGGCTTAAAGCCTTTAAAACCCTTGTTTGATTCACTAACACTTAATAATTTTTTGTTGGTTGTTTCAACATTTGACTCCCCTTCATTTCTTTTTCCGGAACTGGCCAGTTTTAATAACCCATCGCTTTCATCATCCTCAATCCCTATGCCTAAAGGGGCAGGTGGCGTAGTTGCCGGTCTGAACATTCACGCATCATGGACTTTAGATACAGGTGATAAAGCCCAGAAACTCATAAAAAATATTTTAGGGCTCGATCCTAGATTTGATGTGACACTACAGGTTAGTGAAATACCTACAGAAAACTCCCGGCTTTATGTGAAGTACAATACAAAAATTGCCGGGGGACATCCTTTAAGTTGTCAGTTTGGATTTGCCTTGATGCAGGGGGAACCTGAGATGTACCTGGAAGGAACACTGGAAACTCAGATAGCCGGAAAACCCTGTCGGTTCGATGTAGCCATGTCGTTACTGCTTAACGGGGTGTTCTTTGCAGGAAGTATGGAAGGAACAGTAGCTTTTGAAGGGGTACAGTTGAGCAACCTGGCAATCGCATTTGGTTTTGACTGGGAAGGCATACCTAGTGTAGGAATAGCTGCAACAATAGATACGTCAGACTTCGACAGTTCAATTGCCCTGTTGTTTGATTCAACCGATCCTGCAAAAAGCCTTATGGCAGGGGCAATTAGCGACCTAACCCTTTACAATATTGTCGACTTTTTTGTTAAAGAAGTTGAAAAGGCTGAAGGAGTGACTAAGTCAGAAGATATTCCACAGGCATTGGAGGGGGTCCTTAGCACCATCTCTCTTACCGGCACAGAATCATTCAAAATACCAGCCTCTAAATCGGAATCCTTTGACCATATGGATTTGACAGATATCTCTGCAGCATTCCAACAATATGGTAAAGTATCCATTCCTTCAACGCAAGGTTCATTGTTAGTGGTAATGAATGAAAAAGGAAAAAGCTGGAGTTTAACGGATAAAATGAATAATATGCGTCATTATCAGGTTAAGAAGGAAGGAGAAAACCTGTTGGTTTCTCTGGAAGCTCAGCTATACATATCTCCAGAAGGGGCACAGATGGGAAAACTGGTCTATCCTCCGGGTTTTTTCCTTGACGGAGCTGTCTCGATATTAGGGATGAAATGGACAACGCAGATCGAAACCAGGAAAAATAAAGGAATTGAGGCCGAATCCAATATTAACAAACCATTGGTTATATACAAACCGGAATTTTTTAAGTTAAGCGATGTAAGCGGTAAAACCGGTCCGGTTTTTTCATTCTCTACATTTACACAACCCGAACAGAAAAATCCGGAACTTCGGCCTCCTCACCTTTATTTTTCAGGACATATCAGTCTGCTTGGTGTGAAAGCCGAAGCATATATCAAGGCCACTAAAGAGGGCTTCAAATTTGACATAAACGAATCTCTGGAACTAACAATTCCTGGCAAGGTACTGTCCGGAAGTATACAATCAGGTTTTGATATTCACGGTTCAATAGGCTCTCACGAGGGAATTAGCGTTGGGGTAAGCATTTCACTTGATGTGAAAGGGGACTTAAACCTGGGAGAGATGAGACTCTTTGATGGTATTATTGATGTTGACTTTGGAAAAATAGAGTTGGATATGAGTGTTGGTGGAAGTATTGATATGGGATATGATGGAAAAGAGGCTTACATAAATGTAGACGCGCATTTCGATTTTGATGGAAGTACTCACCATTTCTCAAAAAAGCTGGAGGCTGGTAATGCTGATATTAAAAAAGCAGGGGAATGGGTGTTGGATGAGCTTAAAGATATTTTCAAAGAAATGTTTGAAACAGCCGAACAATGGGCAGATGCAGTTAAAAATGGCCTGGTAGCCCTGGAAAAAGGCGCAGAGCAGATGGCCAGGGTGCTGAAAGACGGTTTTAAAATGGTTGATAAAGAGGCGATGGCGCTACTTCATGATGCAGGACATGATTTTGAAGAAATCGGAAATGCATTTGCCAGTGTTTATGGAACAACCGCAAAAGAAATGAGTGAGTTTATGGGGGATATGGGCGCTGATGCTGAACAAATAGCAGACACACTGAAAAACTCCTTTAAATCAGGTGAGAAAGAAGTGGCTAAGCTGGTTAATGATTTGGAGCATACAACGCCGGAAGATGTGGCCAATGCCATGAAACACGCATTTAAGCAATCACCTGAAGAAGCGGCAAAAACCATGCAGGCAATTGGTATGGAAGCAGAAGACATAGCCCGGGGCCTGAAGGGCTCATTTAAACAAACAGCGCAGCAGGCAATAAAGCAGCTAGATCATCTGGGGGTTCATATCGAAGTAGCAGGAAAAATACTAAGTTCGGTATACAAACAATCGGCACACGATGCTGCCAGAACACTTAAGGCACTCAGGAAAGATGGTGAAGCCATTGGACACGCGCTGAAGTCGGGATATAAGAAAACGGCACGACAGGTTGCCCAGGTTATGAATGCAGTGGGTGTTGGTGCAGGAGAAATCAGTAAGGCAATGAAGGGGGTATTCAAACAGTCAGCGAAAGACATGGCTTCTACTCTTAAGTTTATTAAAAAAGGCGATAAAGTTATTGCCCGTGTGCTCAAAAATGTTTATAAACAGCCGGCAAAAGAATGTGCTGTATTGCTCGGAGGTGTCAGGGCTGGTTTAAGCAGTGTAAGTGCTGCACTAAAAGACGTTTACAAGCTTGACCATAATGGTGTGGCACATACTTTAAAGAGTATCCATAAAACAGCTAATCAGGTATCAATGGCCATGAAAAGCGCTTTTCATATTTCTGCAAAAAATATGGCTGGTATATTGCACCATGTGAAGTTCAATCCATCTCAGGTTGGAGGGGTACTGAGGAATGTTTACCATCAGTCTTCAGAGGCAGCAGCTGATATACTGAAAGGAATGAATATGGGGTCGGACTATGTAGCGGATGTGTTGAAAAATGCATACCACTTGAGCACGGGCGATGCCGGAAAACTGCTAAAGTCAACTTTTAATCTTGGGGAAGATAGTTTAAAAACAGTAATGAAAGGGGCCGGATATGCTTCGAAAGAAGTAGATAATTTTGCAAATTCTGCTTTTAAATCACTTAAGAGTGCGGCAAAATCGGTTAAGCACTTCTTCGGGCTTTGAGATAATGAAGGAAGAAGACTAAGCCAATTTACCCTTTTTTAGGGGAATACCTGAAAAGGTATTCTTCTAATAATTCCTCGTCAATGGGTTTTGATAAGTATTCTGCAAATCCGGCAGCCATTGCTTTATTCTGGTCTTCTCTTGTTGAATAGGCCGTTTGGGCAATAACAGGGGTGCCGGGTTTTATTTTTAAAATTTCCTCTGTAACATTATACCCGTTTATGTCAGGTAGTTTTATATCCATAAAAATGAGGTCAAAATCTCTTTGTTTGCATACCTCAATGGCTTCTTTCCCATTTTTGGCATGAAATATCTGGATGTTTTTCATTAAAGAAAGTAGGGTGATTTCTAAATAAAGATAGTTGATCTCATCATCTTCTACGACAAGTATGAGGAATGAAGTATTTTCTAAAGTCGGATTATTTTCATCTGGAACCTTATCGTTTATTTTATCTTCAAAAACGGGTCTGTATGGAATTGTAACAGTGAAGACAGAACCTTCACCTACTTGTGAATTCAGGCTTATTTTTCCGTCAATTATTTCTGCGTTTTCTTTTGCAATTGAAAGGCCAAGTCCAAGACCTGAAGTCTTAGTGGAGAATGCTTCTTCAATCCGCGAAAACCGCTCAAAAATTTTCCTCTGGTGCTCTTTTTTTATTCCAATACCTGTATCCCTGACGAATATTTCAATAGTACCTTCAACTTTTTTATATCCGAATGAAATATACCCCTTGTCAGTATATTTAAGGGCGTTTTCCAATAAATTGTTTAATATCTTGCTTAGTTTTACTTCATCTGTAAAAATAGTGCTCGCCCTGTCGTTGAGCCCTTTTTCTAAGTAGAGGGGTATTCGGTTTTCTTTTGCTTTAATATCAAAAATGGCGAACAGTCTCAGTAGTAATTTATTCAGGCATATTTCCGATTCATTAATTCTTACCTGCTTGGTTTCCAGTCGGGATATCTCTAATATATCATCAATTATTCTTAGCAGTTGATGCGTGCAATTATTTATTATGCTTACGTAATATTTTCTTTCTTCGCCGGTAAGGTCTTCATCCGTTAGCCTGTTAGAAAAACCAACAATCCCATTCATTGGGGTTCTTATTTCGTGCGACATATTATTCAGGAACTCTGTTTTTAACCGGTCACTTTCTTCGGCCTTTTCTTTCGCAAGCTTTAATTCTGTTTCATACCTTTTTTGTTCTGTTGTATCAATTCCAAAGGAAATCGTGCCAACAACTTTACCGTCCTGAACAATTTCATTGTTACTCCATCTGATTATCTTCTCTTCTCCATGTTTTGTCAATATTGGATTTTCAAAATGACGGGGCAATTTGCTGTTCAATAATCGGTTAAACATTCTCCATACTTTAGGGTATTTGTTCTTTGGAACAAGGGTTTCGAACCAGTTTTGACCTTCGATTTCTTCTCTTTTATATCCGGTAATTTGTTCTGCTGTAGAATTAAAAATAACGAGGTTTCCTTTAATATCCAGGGCTACCACAATAACATTTGCGGTCTGAATAAGGTTCTCACTAAAAAAGCGGGCATTAATTAAATCTCTTTCAGCTTGTTTTCTTTTAGTAATATCTTCATGCTGAATAATAACACTCTCCAACTCCCCTTCATCATTTAGGATAGGATATGCCTTGTTATGGAACCATTTTGCTCCGGTTTCTGATAGCTTTGCTCCGGCTGTTTCAGAAGCATATTTTCCATCAAGTTTTACTTCCCAGGTAGCAGCCTCTTTTTCCTCAAATACTTTTTTGAGTTTATGGATACCCCCGGTCCCGATTATTTCTTTATCCTGAAAGATGTTATATTTTTTTCCTTCAATATCCTCAGGCTGAACATCAAATAGTTCAGATAATTTCGGGTTGATCCGTATGCACCATCCTTCAGCATCAAGTAATTGTGTGCTTGTTGCCGATTGCAAGTAAAGTTGCTCGAAAAAATCGGTGTTTTTCTTAAGTTCTGTTTCGGCATATTTCCTTTGAGTTACGTCCTGTGCAATGGATAAGAGGTATTTCTTGCCAGCTATATTTGTCTGGCATCCACTATACAGACAGTAAATGTAGCTTCCGTCTTTTTTGAATAATTTAGCTTCTGTACTTCTGATTTCTCCCTGTGTTTTAATGTGGCTAATCAGGTGCTTTCTGTCTTCATCGGATATAATGCCCAGATCGCCAGATGTTTTCCCGATTATTTCATCTTTAGTATACCCGGTTTTTTCAGTGAATTCCTGGTTGACTTCTATGTAATTGCCGGTTTCAATGGAACTTAAGGCCAAGAGAAGAGGGGCCTGATGAAATAGAAGGGAATACAGGTGATCTTTTTTATTGAAAATATTTTCAATCGTAATACAATCGGTTATATTTTCTATTACCGCAACAAAGTTTTTTACCTTATGGGTATCATCTCTTATTGTCTTAATGTTCATATCGCACCAAATAACGGAATGATCTTTTTTTATACACCTGTTTTCAGTTTTATAGCATGGATAATTTCCATTTATTACCTTTCCAAGTACATTCTCTATTGAATTTCTATCGTCAGGGTGGATGAAGTCGAGGAAAGTTTTTTCTGACAGTTCTTCGTTGGAATACCCAAAAAAACTGGATGCAGATTTGCTGATATTTATGATTTTTCCATTGGGGTGGCAGATAACTATATTCAGGTATAATTTTTCATATAGTTCAATGCCTATTTTATTAGTAAAATCAGGGGGTCTCATTTCCGGATATGTGTAGTAAATATTCTGTAAAAGTTAAGTGATAAATAATTAAAACACAAATATTAATTCATTCTATTTGAGAAGATTGATAGTCGGTTTGGGCTTTAGCCCTGATTAAGACGATTAAGAAGCTTTAGTCTGATTTTCTGAAGTTGCCGTTTTTAAAAGGTTGTGTCCTTTGCATGAAGCAGTGTTGAAATAACGTTATTTGTGTATGTATTTTTTTGTCTGTTTATGAATTGATGTGTATGAAGGATAGGGGGGTACAGGTGTCTGGGTTTGGTGTAAGGTTTTTTTTAATCTACGACAACCTTCCTTTGTAATCTTCATAGCCAAAACCCCGAACCAATCTAAGGGCGTTGTCCTTTGTCCATATTGCGATATCCGGATGCTTTACACCATTAAACATTGTTGTTTTAACCATGGTGTAATGTATCATATCTTCAAAAACAATTTTATCGCCGATTTCCAACGGTTTGCCAAAATCATACACCTCCATAAAATCACCTGCCAGACAACTTATTCCACCTAAACGATATAAATGAATGCTGTTTTCCTCGGGTTCTTTGGCCCCAACAATATGCGGACGATAAGGCATTTCCAGAGTGTCCGGCATGTGGGCAGAAAACGAAATGTCCAGAATGGCTGTTTTGACACCTCTGCTTTCAACAATGTCCAATACCTCCGAGATCAAAACTCCGGTTTCCCATGCAAAGGCACTTCCGGGTTCAAGAATTATCTGGAGATTATATTTTTTTCTGAATGCCTTTAATGTATCAATCAGGTGGTTTATGTTATATCCTTCTCTGGTTATTAAGTGGCCGCCCCCCATATTAATCCACTTTAACTGGTGCAGGAATTTTCCAAACTTGTTTTCTAAGGCCTGTAGGGTTTTCTCCAGACTATATGAATCTGACTCGCATAAAACATGAAAGTGAAACCCTTCAACCCCCTCAGGTAATTTATCCGGAAAGAATTCCCGTAAAACACCTAATCGTGATTTTGGGGAACTGGGATTGTATAAATCTGTTTTAACGTCACTGTATTCGGGATTTACACGTAAACCACAGGAAACCAAATGGTCGGCTTTTTTTGTGAGTGGGTAATATTTTTGAAACTGGGAAAGTGAGTTAAACACAATATGGCTGCTATAAAGCGTTATCTTCTCAAATTCTTTTGGGGTATAAGCAGGGGCGTATGTATGCGCAAGATCCCCTAACTCTTCATAACAGAGGCGGGCTTCGAAAAGCGAACTTGCCGAAGCCCCTTTAATATACTTTTTTATCAACGGAAAAGCATTCCACATAGCGAACCCTTTGAAAGCTAATATTATTTCGACGCCTGCCTGTTGCTTAACCCGGTAAATGAGTTCCAGGTTTTTCTCCAGAAGTTTTTCATCCAGGACAAAAGCAGGTGAAGGTATATTATTATAGTCCATTGTACTTTACAACTCAATATTACCATTAATTTCTTCCTGCCACGGCAACCCGTATCTGCCAATTAACTCCATGAACGGATCCGGATCAAATTCTTCGACATTAAACACTCCCGGTTTTTTCCATTTTTCCGTCAGGTACATCATGGCCCCTAGCATGGCAGGGACTCCGGTTGTGTAAGAAACACCTTGAGCTGAGGTTTCATCGAAAGCAATCTGATGGCTGCAATTATTCCATATGTAATATGTTTTTTCTTCGCCGTCTTTTATTCCACGGATACGGCAGCCAATGGAAGTTTCTCCGGTATAGTTTTCACCTAAGTCACCCGGATTGGGCAAAACTTCCTTCAGAAACTGTAGGGGAACAATTTCCACCCCCTTATATAGTAAAGGTTCAATACTGGCCATGCCGATATTTTGAATGACCCTCAGGTGGGTTAAATACTCATCACCAAAAGTCATCCAGAAACGGGCCCGTTTTAGGGTTGGGAAATTTTTAACAAGCGATTCCAGTTCTTCGTGGTAAATAACATAGGAATTTCTGGAACCAATATTTGGATAGTTTAAAGCTTTTTTTATTTCATGAGGCTTTGTTTCTACCCACTTTCCATTTTCCCAATACCGTCCGTTCTGGGTTACTTCACGAATGTTGATTTCCGGATTAAAGTTGGTGGCAAAGGCTTTGCCATGATCTCCGGCATTACAGTCAACAATGTCCAAGTAATGAATTTCGTCAAAATGATGTTTTGCTGCATGAGCAGTATAAATACTGGTTACGCCCGGATCAAATCCGCACCCGAGAATAGCCGTAAGTCCTTTTTCTTTAAACCGATCCTGGTAAGCCCATTGCCAACTGTATTCAAACTTAGCTTCATCTTTAGGTTCATAATTGGCTGTATCCAGATAGCTGACCCCGGTTTCCAGGCAGGCGTCCATAATGGTTAAGTCCTGATAAGGAAGGGCTACATTTATTACTAAACTTGGTTTAAACTGATTGATAAGGGCGACTAATTCAGGTACATTATCAGCATCTACCTGTGCGGTTTGAATTTCGCGATCTTTAATTAAAGAAACAATAGCATCACATTTCGATTTTGTTCTGCTGGCTAGCATTATTTCAGAAAAGACTTCAGGAACAGCAGCGCATTTTTGAGTAACAACACTGCCCACTCCACCTGCTCCAATAATCAATACTTTCGACATTGTTTAACGAATTATTTAAAATTTAATTTAAGTTTACCGGGCAAAAATAACTCCTTTTTTGCGTTAAAAAATGACATTGATCTTCAGGACTTCATTCAAATGGAACTTATATTTGTGGTATGGGCAAAGTGAATTTTAATCCCAACAGCATTGCTTTGAACAACGGACATTTTATTGGACTTCCGTTTTCAGAAGAGGAGGCACGGGTAGTAATCCTCCCGGTTCCATGGGATGTTACAACATCTTATTCAGAGGGAACCTCTAATGCTCCAGAGAATATACTAAAAGCTTCCTTGCAATTGGATTTATTTGACCCGGAAATTGATGATGCCTGGAAGTTGGGTATTTATCTTCGCCCTTCGGATAAAAAATGGTT
The DNA here is from genome assembly GCA_965230395.1 of Bacteroidales bacterium. Taxonomy (GTDB): domain Bacteria; phylum Bacteroidota; class Bacteroidia; order Bacteroidales; family UBA10428; genus UBA10428. The sequence continues at coordinate 5,209,894 of CBDDKV010000002.1, read as the reverse complement.
AAAGATTAACCAGGAAATGCGCCCAAAAGCAAAACGTTACATCAGTTTTTTGGAACGGGGTGGGGAGCTTAAGTATTCACAAGAAATGGGGGACAGTCTGTCTGAGATTAACCAGGCATCAGAAGAACTAAATAATTTTGTCCATCAGGAGTCGAAAAAGTTGATTAAACAGGGCAAGCTACCTGCTGTACTTGGAGGGGAGCATAGCACTTCTCAGGGATTGATGAAAGCCCTTGGCGAAGAATATGGTTCTTTTGGTATTCTGCAAATAGATGCTCATATGGATTTGCGTGAAGCTTATGAAGGGTTTCGATATTCACATGCTTCAGTATTTAGAAATGTAGTTAATGAGGGGCATATCAGTCACTTGGTGCAAGTGGCAATTCGGGACTATTGTGAGGAAGAAGTTAAGTTTGCAAGTTCAAACGGGGTAGAGGTTTTTTATGACGATGATTTAAAGCAGGGGATATTCAGAGGGGAAAACTGGCATGGGCAGTGTCAAAATATTATATCCGGACTGCCTGAAGAAGTATATATTAGCTTCGATATTGATGGGTTAAACCCTCATTTATGTCCGGGTACAGGAACTCCCGTTCCCGGAGGCCTGGAGTTTTCCGAATCTGTTTACCTGATAAAAGAACTGGTGAAAAGTGGAAGAAAGATAATAGGTTTCGATTTGTGTGAGGTTGGGGGATATAGTGAATGGGATGCTAATGTCGGGGCTCGTCTGCTCTATAAGTTGTGTAACTGGTCTGGCAGATCCCGTGGGTGGGTTTAAAACTTGGAGTTATATGCTGTTTTAAGTAATTTTTTTATTGTATGAATACTGGTTCATTTTGCCTTTATTTAAGCGGCACAAAAGTTATTGTCATTAACTAATGCGAAAAAAAAGTGGGTGCCTTAAAATATCATTAACATTTATTATTGTTCCGTGATGTGGGGTTTTAAGGGTTGGTTACGGTGTGCGGAACTCAATAAAAGAACGATCAACACCCACTTTCGGTGTTTAATATTTAAATAGTGGCTATAAGAAAGCACCGCTAACTGTGTTTGCCTGTTAGGAAAATACTTCCTTACAACCAGTAAACTCCATCAGGTATTCGTTACATGGTGTTAAAAAATGCATCCTTTTTAAGAAGGACTTTTTCAACCCAATTTTATCTTAAATCTCTACTTAATACTGATGCTAAATCAAATGAACCCTGTGACTGTGTGATTTTCTGTTGCGATTTCCTTCTGAATTTTTATAAACTGGATTCAGGAATAAAGCTATTCTAACTTTGCTTTAAAGTCAATAAAATAATGACGAATGGAGCAAATGGTTTGATGAAGATAGTACTCAGAAACAAGGTCAATTAAATTTTAGAAGTCATTAGATGTTTCAAAAAATACCATCAGAGAAGCAGGCAGGGGGAGCTTATTTATTTCAACAGATTGTTTCTAAAATGTCTGGAGGGTTTCATGTAAGGGAAAAATGTATTCATATATATTAATTTGTCGTCAGTAGGTGAAAGGTTTACAGACCGGGCGTTACAGCGAAAGTATGATGAAGTATTTCAAAAAGGCGGAGATATTTTATTGAATTAAAAGGTGAGGGGCATAAGAAAGGCTTCCCGAAGGAATTTACTATAACCGGGAAAAAGACGAAGTTCGAACCAAAAGGGTGAATTCTTTTTTCTCTCTAATTGCAGGAATATCAAAGGATTGCAGTGGAAATAAAAATGGGGATTCTACCAAATCTGATAAAATCCCCGTTTGGGTGGAGCTGCCGGGAGTCGAACCCGGGTCCAAACAAGTAACTCATAAGCTTTCTACATGTTTAGTTTGCCATTAATTTTCGATCTTAGTCTGGAGACAAACACCCGAACTAAGACTTAGCTTCTTAATTTTCATACAAACCACGAAGCTTTGCTTGTACTAGCCCAAAATTATTAGCACTCCATATACTGAAAGGAATCAGGCAAAACCTCTCTGCGGAATGTCTTGTTCCAGTATCTTATACCAGAATTAAGCTTGAATCTACTGTTATTCGATTAAGCAGCAAGAGCGTAATTTTCTTCGCCGTTTAAAAAGGTGCACTGAATTTTTACGGGATAAAGTGCGTAGCCCGACATGCTTACTTACCAGTTTACCTCGCTGTCAAAACCAAAATCAGCCCCGATAAGATTTAACGCACAAAGTTACAATAATTCTTTACAAATATTGAAGGTCACTGTTTTTTTTAGATACTTTAATTAGAGCCTGTCTATAAACTCAGGAGTCTGGACTAGAAAGTTCAAATTATTCCTTTCAGTTATGAGGCTCACTCCGTTCGGTGCAAGGCGTGTGAACCGATGCCGAGACATCGGCAGAGCTCTTGAACACCATTAAAATAAATTACAGGGTGAAAAAAAACTAAACTGCATTCCCGAAGGTCACGAACACATTTAATATTATAAAATGCGTGAGTAACATGGACTTTATAGACGGACTCTAATTAGATTGATGAATCATTTCGTCAATAAATATTGAAAACAGATATGGAGATAATCAATAAATACGGAGTGAAAAATTATTCCTTTCGTTAAACAGCCAGTAAACGATCAATCATCTTTTTCGGATCATCAGCTTTAAATACGGTTGTTCCAGTTACAAGATTTGACGCTCCGCAGTCGAACAGTTTTTTTGCGTTCTCCAGTGTGACCCCTCCATCAACCTGAATAACAGCATGGGCATTTTTTCTTGTTATTAACTCTTGTAGTCTTGATATTTTGGAGATGCTGTTGGGGATAAATTTTTGCCCTCCAAACCCAGGGTTAACACTCATAATCAGGACAAGGTCTATGTCATTAATTATATCTTCCAAAAGTTCTATCGGGGTGTGGGGGGTTAATGAGACACCAGCAGTTGCACCCTGATTTTTAATTTGATAAATGATCCGGTGAAGATGTTTGCAAGCTTCGTAGTGAACCGTTACGTTATTTGCCCCTGCTTTAATGTAATTGTTGATGTGTTTCTCGGGTTCCACAACCATCAAATGTGCATCAATAAGTTTTGTTGATATTTTACTGACATGTTCAATAACCGGAATTCCAAAAGAAATGTTTGGAACAAATACACCATCCATAATATCGCAATGCAACCATTGGGCATTACTTTGATTAATGATTTCTATTTCAGATTGTAAATTATTAAAATTTGCAGCCAGAATAGATGGCGAGATTATTCGTTCCATTTTTTGATTTATTTGGGGCAAAAATACAATTAATCCCCAATTAAAAAACAGAGATAAAAATAAACTTAAACGGATGTTTTCACATCGGGTGTGTAAAATAGATCAGCCTAAATAAGCTTTAAGGTTCTTGCAGCGTGTTGCGTTTTTTAGCCGTTTGATAGCTTTTTCTTTAATTTGACGGACGCGTTCTCTTGTCAGGTTGAACTCTTCTCCAATTTCTTCAAGAGTATGGGCATGTTTTCCGTTTAGCCCGAAATATAGCCTGACAATGTTTGCTTCTCTATGGGTCAACGTTGACAAAGCTCGTTCAATCTCTTTTCTTAGCGAATCGTTAATAAGCCCTTTATCCGGACTAGGGGTATCTGCGTTTGACATAACATCGTACATCGATCCTTCCTCTTCCGTGGTAATAGGGGCATCCATTGAAACATGTCTTCCTGAGCTTTTTAGGGACTCTTTTACTTCATCGGGGGCCATTTCCAGCGCATGTGCAATTTCCTGCACGGACGGCTCACGTTCGAATTTTTGTTCCAGTTCAGAAAATGTACGGTTTATTTTATTTATAGAACCAATTTTGTTTAAAGGTAACCTTACAATTCTTGCCTGTTCAGCAAGGGCTTGCAAAATAGATTGTCTTATCCACCATACTGCATAGGAAATAAACTTAAAGCCTCTGGTTTCATCAAATCTTTGAGCGGCTTTTATTAACCCTAAATTACCTTCGTTGATAAGGTCTGGGAGGCTAAGTCCTTGGTTTTGATATTGTTTTGAGACAGAAACCACAAATCTCAGATTGGCTTTGATTAATTTATCTAGAGCCTCACTGTCCCCTTTTTTTATTTTTCCGGCAAGTTCAACTTCTTCTTCAGCCGTAATAAGTTCTTCTTTTCCAATTTCATGTAAATACTTGTCAAGCGAAGGAGTATCGCGATTTGTTACTTGTTTGATGATTTTTAGTTGTCTCATACAGGTGAAGTTGTTAAACTTGTTTGGTTTAGATATAATCTATTATACTCCGGGGTTTGTCTCATTGTTTCGTCTATAGCCAAATTTTATTGCCGAAATATTTAAATATGATTTATAAAAATAATAAAATTTCTTTTTAAGAGTTTATGATGAAAATATTTTATACTTTATTTTGGTAAATGAAAGTTTATTCTTTATTATTGCACTGAAATTCCAACTGGGTCAAATCCTTAAACGCAATCTGTTCCGGAATTGTATTCCCAATATTTAATTCTATATTAATGATTTAAAAAGTAAATATTTCCTATTTTTCTATGTACGACATACTTGAATTAAACAAGATGCTGGTTGCAGACTTGCGCCAGATCGCAAAAGATCTTAAAATAAAGAGGGTGGACACCCTCCGAAAGCAAGATCTCATCTATAAAATATTAGATCAGCAAGCAATTTCTGCCACCGAGCCTAAGAAGGCGATAAAGAAAGAACCGAAAGAAAATCAGGTTGAAAAGCAAGCAATTGAAAATATAGAGCCAAATGAAGTAGAACCAAAGGCTCAGGACGATTCTAATGAAAAGAAACCCAGAACAAGAAGAAAAAGAGTAGAAAGGGTAGAGCGGGTTGAAAAGAAATCTCAAAATGAGGAGGCGAGTAAAGTCGATGAAGCCGTTGCTGAAATAGAAGCCTCTGTTAATAAACAGAAAGATAACCAGTCGGTTGGAGACCGCTCCCTCGAAAGCATTAAAAGGATAGAAGTGAAATTACGTGAAGAAAAAAGTGATAATAACTTAAATTCAGGTCAGAATAAGCCACGGAGATCGGAAGAGCCACGTCGCGGTGGAGACTTTAAAAGGCCAGAGAGATCTATAACAACAGAAAGTGAGATTAAAATACGATTTGCCGATGATAAGAAGTCAGATTCTGGTTTGGACTTTGACGGGGTTATCAGTAATTCTGGTGTATTGGAAATAATGCCCGATGGCTATGGTTTTTTACGTTCTGCTGACTATAATTTCCTTAACTCTCCAGATGACATTTACGTTTCTCAATCACAAATAAAGCTTTTTGGGCTAAAAACAGGGGATACTGTAAAAGGGACTATCAGGCCGCCAAAAGAAGGTGAAAAATACTTCCCATTAATAAAAGTTGAAGAAATAAACGGAAGAGACCCGTCATTTATTCGGGACAGGGTTCCATTCGACTACCTGACCCCTCTTTTTCCGGATGAAAAATTTAACTTATTGGGGAATAACCCGACCAGTAATATGTCTGTTCGTGTCGTTGATATGTTTGCACCGATAGGAAAAGGGCAAAGGGGCCTGATTGTGGCCCAGCCTAAGACAGGTAAAACAATTCTTTTGCAGGATATAGCCAATGCCATAGCAGCGAATCATCCGGAGGTGTATTTAATGATTTTGTTAATTGACGAACGCCCGGAAGAAGTAACAGACATGGCCCGGAACGTCAACGGTGAAGTAATTTCTTCAACGTTTGATGAACCAGCAGATCGACATGTCAGGGTTTCAAATATTGTATTGGAGAAAGCAAAAAGAATGGTAGAGTGTGGCCATGATGTGGTTATATTGTTGGATTCTATAACTCGTTTAGCGAGAGCATATAATACGGTCGCCCCGGCATCGGGTAAGGTGCTCTCCGGAGGTGTGGATGCTAATGCTTTACATAAACCCAAGCGGTTTTTTGGTGCAGCCAGAAATATTGAAAACGGAGGGTCTTTAACAATAATAGCAACAGCCCTTACCGAAACCGGTTCGAAAATGGATGAGGTAATATTTGAAGAGTTTAAAGGAACGGGTAATATGGAACTTCAACTCGACCGTAAGCTTTCTAACCGTAGAGTTTATCCGGCAGTTGATATCACAGCCTCAAGTACCCGAAGAGAAGATCTGTTAATTGATAAAGACTCTTTGAGCCGTATATGGATTATGAGAAAATATCTGACAGATATGAATTCAGTCGAAGCCATGGAGTTTATGCGCGACAGAATGCGTAAAACACAGACAAATGAAGAGTTTCTCCTAACAATGAACGGAGACTAAATATATAAAAGCGGGTTATCCCGCTTTTTTAATACCACATAAATCTTATTTGTAATTAAAATGAATTAGGGCTGAAGCGTTAAAACTATACTTAAAAAACAGGATTTTGTATTAATTTTGAGTTTTCAAAAAAAGCTATTAGATAAAGTATTAATAATAAGCGTATTAGTATGGCTAAAGATAAAAACTTTGTAACTTGTGACGGGAATTACGCTGCTTCGCATATAGCATATATGTTCAGTGAAGTGTCGGCTATTTACCCGATTACACCGTCTTCAACCATGGCCGAATACATTGATGAGTGGTCGGCTCAGGGTAGAAAAAACATTTTTGGTGAGGTTGTTGAAGTAACTGAAATGCAATCAGAGGGGGGGGCAGCCGGGGCTGTTCACGGTTCCTTGCAGTCAGGGGCTCTTACATCTACATACACGGCATCGCAGGGTCTGTTACTTATGATACCCAACATGTATAAAATTGCCGGGGAATTATTGCCCGGAGTGTTTCATGTTTCGGCTCGTAGTTTGGCTGCCCAGGCGTTATCAATTTTTGGAGATCACAGTGACGTAATGAGTACACGTCATACCGGATTTGCTATGTTGGCTTCCGGTAGTGTGCAGGAAATTATGGATATAGGGGCTGTAGCTCACCTAACCTCAATAAAATCAAGGATACCATTTCTTCATTTCTTTGACGGTTTCCGTACTTCACATGAAATACAAAAAGTAGAGGCTCCAACCACAGAGCAAATGTCTGAATTGATGGACTGGGATGCTCTGCAGGAATTCAGGGACAGGGCTTTAAATCCGGAACACCCGGTGACAAGGGGTACTGCTCAGAACCCTGATATATACTTCCAGTCACGTGAGGCGGCAAATAAATTCTATGATGCAGTCCCTGATATGGTTGAAGAGTACATGCAGGAGCTGTCGAAAATAACGGGTAGAGAATACCATCCGTTTACTTACTATGGAGCTCCCGATGCAGAGAATATTATTGTAGCAATGGGTTCTGTAACCTCTACTATTGAGGAAACAATTGATTATCTTGAGAAACAGGGTAAAAAAGTTGGTTTAATTTCAGTTCATCTTTATCGCCCGTTTTCAGCAAAATATTTACTGAATGTTCTTCCCGATTCTGTGAAGCGCATTGCAGTGCTTGACAGGACAAAAGAACCGGGAGCAAACGGAGAACCTCTTTATCTTGATGTTTGCGAAGTATTCTATGGAAGAGAGAATACCCCTCAGATCATAGCAGGTCGTTATGGACTTAGTTCAAAAGATACAACTCCGGCTCAAATCGTTTCAGTTTATGAAAACCTTGAGCAGGCTGAACCTAAGAATCATTTCACTCTTGGTATTGTAGATGACGTTACTTTCACATCTTTACCATTAAAAGAAGAAATCAGTATATCTCCGGAAGGTACCTTTGAAGGTAAGTTTTACGGAATTGGTGCCGATGGAACAGTTGGTGCAAACAAAAATTCAATTAAAATTATTGGTGACACCACAGATAAATATGCTCAGGCATATTTTGCTTATGACTCGAAAAAGTCAGGTGGGGTAACAACTTCCCATTTACGATTTGGGGATTCGCCAATCTTGTCTTCATATCTTGTAAACACACCTGATTTTGTAGCATGTCATGTACCTTCTTACCTGGGCAAATATGATATGTTAAAGGGTATTAAAAAGGGAGGGACTTTCCTTTTAAACAGTATTTGGAGTGCGGAAGAAACAGTTGTTCAGCTTCCAAATTCAGTAAAAAAAGTTCTTGCTGAGAAGGAAATCAATTTTTATATTATAAATGCAACTAAGGTTGCCCGTGAAATTGGTTTAGGAAACCGTATCAATTTTATTATGCAGTCTGCATTCTTCAAAATTGGTAATGTAATTCCTTACGAAACAGCTGTTACAGAAATGAAGAATGCAATTACCAAAGCTTTCTCTAAGAAAGGGGAGGAAATTGTTAATATGAACCATACCGCAGTAGATAAAGGAGGTGATGTAGAGAAAGTTGAAGTGTTACCTGAATGGTCTGGTCTGGAAGCAGAAGTAGTTGAGGATAACCGTACAGATGTACCGGATTTCGTGAGAAATGTTGTTGAACCTATCAATTCATTAAAAGGAGACGATCTTCCTGTAAGTGCATTTGTTGATAGAGAGGATGGAACTTTCCCTGCTGGAACAACTCAATTTGAAAAGCGTGGTATTGCAGTAAATGTTCCGGAATGGCAATCAGAAAACTGTATCCAGTGTAACCAGTGTGCTTATGTTTGCCCTCATGCTTGTATCCGTCCGATATTGTTTGATGGAAATGAAGCCGCGGGTATGCCAAACGATGCTGTATTGATTGATGCAAAAGGAAAAGGACTTGAAGAATTTAAATACAGAATTCAACTTAGTCCATTAGATTGTACGGGTTGTGGTGTTTGTGCCGAAGTGTGCCCTTCTAAAGAGAAATCTCTTATAATGAAGCCACTTGGTGAGCAAATGGTTGAGAATGAAAACTGGGAATATATTTCTAAGAATGTTTCTTATAAAACAAATAAAGTAGATGCAAAAGCCTCGCTTAAAAACAGCCAGTTTGCACAACCATTATTTGAGTACTCTGGAGCTTGTGCAGGCTGTGGAGAAACTGCTTACATTAAGTTAATTACTCAACTTTATGGTGACCGTATGATGGTAGCCAATGCTACTGGTTGTAGTTCAATTTACGGTGGTTCAGCTCCATCTACTCCATACTGCGCAAACGCAGAAGGTAAAGGACCGGCATGGGCGAACTCATTATTTGAGGATAACGCGGAATTTGGTTTCGGTATGGCTATCGGAGTTAACAAGCTTAGAGATCGTATCGAGCTGTTGATGAAAGGGGCCATTGAGGAGAAATCTCTTTCAGCTGGAGCAATTGATGCATTTAATGCATGGATTGAAGCAAAGGAAGACTCAGATAAGACAAAAGAAGTTTCTGCAAATGTTGTAGAAGCCCTTAAAGGGGAAAGTGCCCCGGTTGCAAAACAAATCATGGATCTGGAACAATATCTTGTAAAGAAATCTCAGTGGATTTTTGGTGGAGATGGCTGGGCTTACGATATCGGTTATGGTGGTTTGGATCATGTACTTGCTTCTGGCGAAGATGTAAACGTGTTGGTTATGGATACTGAAGTTTACTCGAATACCGGAGGACAGGCTTCTAAGTCAACCCCGGTTGGTGCAGTTGCTAAATTTGCTGCTGCCGGTAAACAAATTCGTAAAAAAGACCTTGGTGCAATGGCTATGACTTATGGCTATGTTTATGTTGCCCAGGTTGCAATGGGTGCTAACATGAACCAGTATATGAAAGCACTTAAGGAAGCCGAAGCTTATCCCGGACCGTCACTGATCATTACTTATTCTCCATGTATTAACCATGGTTTAAAAGGTGGTATGGGTAAATCAATTGAACAGGAGAAAAAAGCGGTAGAAGCTGGTTACTGGCATTTATATCGCTATAATCCAGCATTGGAACTGGAAGGTAAAAATCCATTCCTTTTAGATTCAAAGGTGCCGGATTACTCTAAATTCCAGGATTTCCTTAAGAGTGAGGTTCGTTATACTTCACTGGTTAAGTCATTCCCTGCTGAAGCTGCAAAATTGTTCTCAGCTGCGGAAGAAAATGCAAAGTGGCGTTACGACAGCTACAAGCGTAAAGCAGAAATGGTATTCGGAGACGAATAATATTAAATAATTCACTGTTAAAGGCTGTTTCCATTAAGGGGACAGCCTTTTTTATTGCTTTTAACATTCATTTTTGAGATGTTGTATTGTTCGTATTGCTTTATCAGGAGAAGGGAACAAGACGAATTCAAAATCATTTTTTTACCGTGGTATATGTGGAGCTATAGGATACTAAAGAAAAGGAACCGGAACTATTCCAAAGCAGCTTTATAAACATAGAAACAAATAAGAATGAAGGGGATTAATACTATTTTCCTATCTTTGCAGCAAATTTCAATTCGTGGGAAGAATTCTGGCAATAGATTATGGTCGAAAACGTACGGGAATAGCTGTTACAGATCCAATGCAAATAATAGCAAATGGACTAGACACTCTTCCTTCTCATTCGGTAATAGAGTTTTTGAAAAGTTATTTTCAAAAGGAAAAGGTAGATGAAGTTGTTATTGGATACCCCAAGCAATTGAACAACCAACCGTCTGAATCTGTTGGTTTTGTAAATGAATTTATAACGCGGTTTAAGAAGAATTTTCCTGGTATGGACCTGCACTTGGTAGATGAGCGTTTTACATCGAAAATGGCTTTTCAGGCTATGATTGATGGAGGGCTAAAGAAACAGCAGCGTCGTGATAAAGCATTGATAGATAAAGTTAGTGCTACAATAATTTTGCAGTCTTACCTGGAGATGAAAGAAAATAACTTCTAAAGAATTAATAGAATGGTATACCCGATAGTTGTATATGGTTCCCCAGTGTTGCGGAAGGTATCCGTGGACATTGATAAAGACTATGAAGGCCTGGATAAGCTGATTAGTGATATGTTTGAGACGATGGTAGAATCAGACGGTGTTGGTTTGGCAGCTCCGCAGATAGGAAAGCCAATACGTCTGTTTGTAGTTGATGCCAGCCCTATGGCAGAGGATGACCCGTCTTTGGAAACCTTTAAAAAGGTTTTTATTAATCCTCAGATAATAGATGAAAGCGGTGAACGATGGGGCTTTGTTGAGGGGTGCCTGAGCCTTCCTGAAATTAGAGAAGAGGTGTTTCGACAAGGGAATGTCACAATTGAATATTATGATGAGAATTTCCAGCACCATAAAGAAACATATCATGGTGTTAAAGCCCGGATTATACAGCATGAGTACGACCATTTGGAAGGTGTGCTGTTTGTTGACCTGGTGTCTCCGTTAAAGAAAAAACTGTTAAAGGGAAAGCTAAGCAATATTGTAAAAGGAAAAGCAAAGGCTGCTTATAAAACAAAAATTATAAAATAAGATACCATCCAAAAAGTGAAAAATTCAGTAAATGCACTAAGGTTTCCATTTTAACTGACGAATAGAGTCACTTTTTGGATGGTGGGTTGCTTTTATTTTTTTAGTTCGGTGTCAGAATATAGATAATCATTAAAACTTTGAGCGTTATCTAAATTTTCTATATTTAGCTCTATATAATAATCATCATTATAGTTCAGATCCGTACTTGGGTCTATAGATAGTTTTGTATTTCCTTCCGACCAGGTGGTTTTTATAGCTTCATAATAATGCCCCAACCTAACATAGGCGTTGGCTGTATCTACCGGTTGAGTAAATTTTATCTGATACATTAAAGTCATCAACCGATTTGCCATTGCTATTGAAAATGTTTGCGGAAACCAGATGCTGAATCTTCTTTTAGCGGATAAATAAATTATGGGGCTAATATATTTTAGGAGTCGATATAATTCAATTATATGAGTTACTTCATTGTTCTGTCAGTCTTAATATTTTAATTTATCAGATAGTTTGCATAGCTTGTTTGTTAACTATTCAAAAAAAGAACATATATGACGTCAATAAACAGAGAAGATGCCCTTAAGTATCATGCAGAGGGAAGAGCCGGAAAAATAGAGGTTGTTCCAACAAAACCCTACAGTACTCAATACGATTTGTCATTGGCATATTCACCCGGGGTTGCCGAACCATGTCGGGAAATTGAAAAGTGTCCTGAAGATGCATATAAGTATACTGCAAAAAACAATTTGGTGGCAGTAATGTCTAACGGTACAGCTGTACTTGGATTAGGTGATATCGGTCCTCTTGCCGGAAAACCGGTTATGGAAGGAAAAGGCTTACTCTTTAAAGTTTTTGCTGATGTAGATGTATTTGATATAGAGATAGAGAAGAAAACAGTAGATGGATTTGTTGACGTGGCAAAAGCCATTGCTCCAACATTTGGAGGAATTAATCTTGAAGATATCAAAGCTCCGGAATGCTTCGAGATTGAAGAACGGTTAAAGGCAGAATTGGATATTCCTGTTTTTCATGATGATCAGCATGGAACGGCCATTATATCGGCAGCAGGGTTGATAAATGCCCTTGAACTGAACGGGAAGAATATTGAAGATATACGAGTCGTTGTAAATGGTGCAGGGGCGTCTGGAATATCCTGTGCTAAGCTTTATATCAGTTTTGGGGTCAAAAGGGAGAACGTCCTGATGCTGGATAGCAAAGGGGTGATTCATTCCGAGAGGGGTGATTTGAATAAATATAAGCAAGAGTTTGCGGTTAAAACTTCAGCAAGAACATTAGAAGATGCAATGAAAGGTGCAGATGTTTTCCTGGGACTTTCAAAGGCGGATATTCTAAGTAAGGAAATGGTGCAAAGCATGGCGAAAGATCCGATAGTGTTCGCAATGGCAAATCCGAACCCGGAGATTTCATTTGAAAACGCAATGGATGCAAGAACAGATATAATCTTTGCAACAGGCCGTTCCGATTATCCCAATCAGATAAATAATGTGTTGGGTTTTCCTTATATTTTTCGAGGGGCTTTGGATGTTAGGGCTAAATCAATAAATGAAGAGATGAAAATGGCAGCAGCCAAAGCTTTGGCTGAACTTGCAAAAAAAGAGGTGCCTGAAAATGTTAATCAGGCCTATAAAAGTAAAAACCTGGTATTTGGACGGGAATATATTATACCTAAACCAGTAGATCACAGATTGATTACAGTGGTTGCCATTGCGGTAGCCAAAGCAGCAATAGATTCAGGTGTTGCCCGGCAGAACATTACGGATTGGGAAGCATATGAGATTGAATTAATGAAAAGAATGGGCATTTATAATAAGCTGATAAAAGATGTCCATGTAAAAGCAAAGCTGGAAACTAAAAGAATTTTGTTTGCCGATGCAGATAATTATAAAGTGTTGAAAGCCATACAGGTAATACGAGGTGAGGGCATTGCGGAACCTGTTTTGTTGGGACGTAAAGAGAAAATTAAGAAAATAGCAGATGAATTTCAGTTAAATATTGATGGTCTTGAGATTATTGATTTTAGTGAAGGAAAGGAAAGAGAACGGCGAAAAAAATATGCCGGACGGTTATATGAAAAGCGTCAAAGAAAAGGGGTGACGTATGAAGATGCATTGCAGAAACTGAAAGACCCCAATTACTTCGGCGTTATGATGGTAGAAATGAGTGAAGTAGATGGGTTTCTTGCCGGCTTTTCGACGAAGTATTCCGATACAATACGTCCTGCCCTGCAAATTGTTGGGGCTAACAATAGTTTGAAGCACATCGCCGGGATGTATATAGTGCAAACTAAGAAAGGACCATTTTTCTTTGCTGATACCACAGTAAACATTCAGCCGATAGGGCGTACAATAGCTGATACCACTTTGTTGATAGCCAATGAAGTAAGGAAATTTAATGTTGAGCCTAAAATAGCCATGGTTTCTTATTCAAACTTCGGCGCAATTAAAGAAGGGACACCCCGGCGGGTGAGGGAAGCTGTTGAGATTTTGCACCGTGATTACCCGGATTTAATTGTTGATGGAGAGATTCAGGCTAATTATGCCTTTAATAAAGATTTGAGAATGACAAAGTTTCCGTTTAGTAAATTGGCATGCCATGATGTAAATACAATTATTTTTCCGAATCTTGACTCTGGAAATATTGCATATAAAATGATGGATGAACTGGCAGGAGCAGAAATAATTGGTCCGATTTTGATTGGAATAAAAAAACCGATTCATATTCTTCAAATGGAAAGTTCTGTTCGTCAGATTGTGGACATGGCAGCAATAACCGCGGTTGGTGCCCAGACAAGCATGGAAGAAATCATTCAATTATAAAAAATGAGAGGAAGTTAAAAAAACTTCCTCTCAGGCTACTGACGTTATTACAAACAACGAGAGTGTTGGTTAGATTTAGTGTAAACTATTTTTTTTATCTGTTTAAAGTTGGTGACCTGCCTAGAAATTCGTTGCACATTTTAATCATGGTTCGTGTGTGTCTCATCTTAACGCAGTGTTATCACGAAGACTAATGAAAAGTTAATTACTGTTCGTGAGTAACACCAAATCAGACATGCTCTGTTTCATTTGGGACGAATATCAATTTGGAATTTAATTTCATTGAAATTTCTCTCATTATGACAACATTTTATTTCTATAAAAAAATATGATAAAGTATTTCAATTGAGTATTCACTTTGAATTCTCAATAAAATTAAGCTAACAGAAGAACGATGTCAAGAAAAAGGGATATACCTCTGATAAGTTGTGGTGTCTCACTTTCTTATCGTGATAAAATGTGATACTCGTCAACAAAACAATGCACAAATATATATTGTGCCTATGTTTGAAGATTTCTAAATATTTCCGGAGAGCACTTGTTCTGTGAGTGGCTCTGGTCTTTAACGGAGTTAAATATCTATTTGAAGCCTTTTTTTTATCTCCGTGGCCATATTCCTGCTTAACGGAATTTTTTCATTACCAATAACAAGGTTATTATACTCAAACGCATCAATCAGTTCGATGTTTACCGCGTATGATTTATGTACCTGAATAAACTTGTCTTTTGGGAGCTTTGATAAGAAATCTTTAAGGGTTGACCGGGTTAAGAACTTTTTGTTTTTACAGAAAATCTCAACATAGTTGCCTTCAGCTTTAATATAGCGAAGCTCATCAAAGCGAATTTTTACGAGTAGATAGTCTTTTTTTATAAAAATATAGTTCTTCAAAGTAAACGACTGGTTTTCTTCGTGTACTTCTGTTTTATTATCCTGATTTACATGATTAAAAAATGCAATTTCTATAGCTGCATACAAATCTTTTGAGTCAAAAGGTTTAACAAGGTAGCCATCCGGCTTGGTGCTTTTTGCCCTCTCAACTGTTGGTTTGTCGGCATGGGAAGTAATGAATATTATAGGGACGTGTTGCAGTTTTTTTAGTTCGGAAGCCAGCTCAATTCCATCTTTTTCACCTTCAATTACAACGTCAATGAGGATAATGTCCGGCATTTCCTGATTAAAAAGCGCGATAGCTTCTTGATATTCAGATGCAATGCCCACAACTTCGTATCCTAATTCTTCTAATTGAAGGCGCATATCTTCTGCAATTAATAGTTCATCTTCAATAATGAGTATTTTTATTTTATTTTGAGTGTCCATTTTTTATTCGATTAGTATGTTTTGAGTTTTTCTTATTTGATTTTGAAAAGTTACAGGTAAATGTCGTCCCCTCGTTGCTCTCTATTATCAATTCACCTTTTAATTGCTTCGAAAGAATTTTTACCATATCTAGCCCTAAAGTCCTGCTTTTATGGGAGGATGTGAATGACTCTGGCAGTCCGATACCATCATCACTTACTTTAAGAAAATAGTTGTTAGTACTGATTTTTCTGACTTCCAGGGTTATTGTTCCCTCTGATTGTTTTGAAAAAGCATACTTGTAGGCGTTGGTAATTAATTCATTAGCAATTAACCCAAGGGGAACCGCAGTGTCGATATCAAACCAGATAGGATCAAATTGCTTTTTAAGCATAACCTTTTTATTTACAATACAGTGAGTGCTTGAAATTGTTTTACAGAGATCAAAAAGGTAATCACCAATATTAATTTGGTTAAACTTCTCCTGCTGATATAACATTTGGTGAATCAGGGCCATGGATTTAACTCTGCCCTGACTTTCATTCAAAGCTACTTTTATATGGGGATCAGATAAGTAATTGCTTTGCAGGTTTAATATACTTGAAATAACCTGCAGGTTGTTTTTCACTCTGTGGTGTATTTCTTTTAAAAGCACTTCTTTTTCTTCATTTGCTTTTTTCTTTTGATTAAAATTTCTGAACAACAGGAATGAAACAATCAAGGTTGCAACAAAACCTCCACCAATAAGGTAGGTCGTTAATTTGTTTTGCTTTAGTTTTGCCTCATACAGCGAGCGTTCCTGTTCTCGTTCATATTCAAGCTCCTGTCGTTTATTAAGAAATTCATGTTCAATTTCCAGTCTGGTTATTTCCTTTATTTTTTCCTCATTTATTAATTCTTCATTTGCCAGCTTATTTATGTTTTGATATTGATAGGCACTTTTATAGTCATTTTTTTGTTCAAAAAGAATACTAAGATATTCAGAAGCCTGCTCTTTGAGTTCAAGGTTTAATGATTTGTCGTTTAGTAAATTGATGAATATTTTTTTTGCCTCTTCCTTATTTTCGGTATGGAAGTAAGTTTTGGCTTTACCCAGTAAAGCCCAGTTTAACCTGTCGATTTCTTTGTTGTTCATATGTATCTCAATACTGGTGTTATAATAGACCAGTGCAGAATCATATTTCTTTTCATTGAAATACAGGTTTCCTAAAAAACAGTAAGTGTGCCCTTTGGCATGAAGGTCTTTGGAGAACTCAACGTTGTTTAGTGCATTGAGAAGGTGATAACGGGAAGAATCATACTCTTTGTATTTATCATAAATACTGCCTATATATAAATGGGCCAGCCCGGAAAAGTAATTCCCGAGTTCTTTATTAGCCATATCTTTACAGACATTTTCTGAAGCATACAGGTTTCTTAAAGCCTTGTCATACTCCTTCAGGAATATGTATATACTTGCAATGTAGTGATAAAGCCTGTAAATTTCTGTGGTGTTGTTCTTGAAGTCGTTCTTCTTTGAAAGTGATTGGTTTAATAGCTCTAATGCTTGTTTGTGCTTATTGTTTTGGAAAAGAATGAATCCTGTAAAGTTGTCAATTTTCCAGGCGAGTTCATGATCGGTTACAAAACCAGCAAGTTGTTTAGCCTTCATGCATTCCTTTAGTGAGTGCTTGAAATCACCTTTACTTTTATATAGCCGGGCAGTGTTCAGGGAAATCTGGGCTTTTGAGTCCGTTAGGTTCAGTGAGTCTGCATAATTGAAGGCAGACCAGAGTAGTTCAAACCCCTTTTCATATTCAGACTCGTGGGCATAGCACAATCCAAGCCATTTATAGATTTCATGGATTTCAAAAGAGTTTTTTAGTCTGGAATATATCTTAAGAGCATTATTGTAATGGAGAATTGCCTGAACATTATGATTTCTTAAGCGTTTTCCATCTGCAAAAATCTTAAAAGCCCGGGCTTTAGCCGGGAGATCTTCCTTTATTTTTGCCTGTTCAAGAACGAGGGTAACTAAGCTGTCTGCGGCATCCAGATTTATGCTCTGAATGTTGGCTGCTTTTTCTAAAAGATCCTCAAGTTTACTGTCTTTTCCCTTGATGTCAACAGGAAAAACCTGTTCAAAAGACAAGAGCAATATTAAACATATAATTAATTGTCGGTGTATTGGTAAGTTGGGATTCGTTTTCATGATCTTACTTTTCATGGTAATTTCAGAAACGGGGTTTATTACAAATAGAATAAAACCATAGTTGCTTTATGTGTGAAAAGTGAAGGTAAAAGTACGACAAT
Source organism: Bacteroidales bacterium (assembly GCA_965230395.1). Classification (GTDB taxonomy): domain Bacteria; phylum Bacteroidota; class Bacteroidia; order Bacteroidales; family UBA10428; genus UBA10428. The sequence continues at coordinate 5,192,254 of CBDDKV010000002.1, read as the reverse complement.
TTAGCAGATATCCAAATGGTTACAGGAATATGTCCATGGGTTGGCTGTAGTGGTAGGGATAATAAAAGATTGGACAGTATTCGTAAATAAAAAAGACACCTGAAGCAGGTGCCTTTCTTATTTTTTGTTGTCATGTCCTGAAATAGGATTACCGTTCAAAGGACCGACTGGAGGGTTAATTATTTTATAATCGTAAATGTTCCGTTTTTTGTTACTGTTTCAGTTTCTGTCTCATTAATCCACATTTCGGCTTTAATAAAATAAGCATATGTATCAATAGGTGCTGGTTTTCCGTCAACCGTTCCATCCCATCCGGAAAGGAGGTTGTCTGAAAAGAATACTTCTTTTCCCCACCTGTTGTAGATTCTGAATTCAACAAGGCTTTTTATTCCCCATCCTTTTACATAAATAATATCGTTAACGCCGTCGTCATTTGGAGTAAATGCTTTCGGTACCCCGATCCTATATTCTTCTCTAATGCCAATGTTAACAGAATATTCTTTACTGTAACACTCTCTGTCGTCCTTGAGTTCAAGCACGTATTCTGTATTTTTGAGTGGGAGTATAATAAATTTTGTACAACTGTCACAGGATAAAACCTGGTAATCGGGAGACCAATAATATTTATAATCACCCGAGGAATCGACAGAAATAATAACCGTGTCTCCAATAATAACTGTTGTGTCCAAAGGGGACGGGGCAGGCCAGTCTGGTACTGCCTGAACTTCTACGGTAATTTCACCGGAAGATTTACATTTTGTAGCTCTGTCTATTACTTCAACGCGGTAAGGGGTTGTAAATTTAGGTGAAGCCTTAGGGGTGTAACTGGTAGGATCATTTAAACCAGCACTTGGAGACCATGAGATAGAGTCGCCTCCGGAAGCCTCCAGTTGCACAGAATCCCCTTCACAAATATACCAGTCCTGACCTAACTGAATATCCGGTGGTGCAGGGGCAAAAATAGTGTCGCGTATTGTGTCTGTACATCCTATATTATTGGTTATGGAGTGTGTAATAGTATAAGTTCCCGGAGATTCAAAAGCATGCAGAAGGCTTTTTTTTGTTGATGTACTGTCGTCTCCAAAATCCCAGAAATAAGACAGTCCGGTACCGGAGGATTTGTCAATGAAGGAAATCGGGTTAATCGCGCAGATGGCCGTTGCATATTCTATTCTGGCTGTTACCGGAAATATATGGACGGTTTTACTAAGTTCACATGTCGCCGTTGTTCCGGTTAATTTAAGTTTAACAGTTTTATCCCGGTTTGTGGTATACTGGTAAGTGAAATTTGTATCTGTAGTGGTGTATCCCCCCTCATCAACATCCCACTCAAATGAAGTTACATCTTCTAAATTTGTAATCTTAAAGTTAATGTCATCTCCTTTACAGGCACTGTCGGGAGTGACAGAAAACTCTGCAACGGGGCCTTCTATTTTAATTTCAGTTGTGGTTGTATCACTGCATTCACCATTATAAACAATGTACTTTACAGTAACCGTACCTTTTTGGCTGTAAGTATGTGTCTTGGGAAAAGACATCATGTCTTTACTGGTAGTTCCATCTCCAAAATCCCAGAAAACACTGTCTTTCTTAGCAGCAGAAACGTTGAATTCCACTAATTGATTAACACACACAGAACCGGGAGGTTGGGGGGTTAAAAATATGGCATTAATAAGTTTGGAGACATCTATCTCGGTTTTTGCAGTATCAGAAAATCCGGCAACAGGGTTTTCCAGTATTAATTTTACCGTAAAGACACCCGATTTATTAAAAGTATGTGTAGGGTTTACCTTAGTTGACGTAACCCCGTCGCCAAAGTCCCAGCTATAAATGATATCAGTTTGCCCGGCACTGTCACTTAAGTTTGTAAATTTTACATCCAAAGGGGTACACCCAGTGGAGATATCAACAGAAAAGTCAGCTTTTTGGGAAAAAGCTAATGGGTTGAAAAGGAGTGTAGTGCAAATCGTAAAGAAGAAGGCCGTAAGTTGTTTTTGCTTCTTAATAGGTTTGTTATCAGTCATTAAGAATGAAAGTCTTTTTATAAAGTAGAATCTTGTCATAAGGCGTATTTTTGGACGAGCAGCCGTTTCGAAGCCATTATTATTCAAGCTAAAATTATCATTTTAAATGTAATATAAAAATAAAATTATTCACTTAAATAGTTAATTGTCAATAATAATGTTTCGTTTTAACATAAATAATGCTTATTTTTTCGATGATTTTAGATCACAAAGCTTATGACGAAACTTTACCTCAAATGTAGGATGGGTTGTAAGGGGAAGTATAAAGTGCTGACATTCATAGTAGGAATGCTGGTTCTTGGTTCTTTGTACGGACAAGATAATCACTTTACCCAGTTTGATTACAATCCGATTTTTCTTAATCCGGCAAATACCGGTAATTTTATTGGAGACTGGCGGGTAGCAGGAAATTTCAGGAATCAGTGGCTGGGAACCTCGGATCCTTATCAAACAGCAACAATTAGCGGGGATAAGCCTGTTTATCTGATGGGACAAAAGATAGGGGTTGGGCTCTTATTTGTTAACGATGCCTCAGGAATAATCGGTCTTACAACAAACAAGTTGTATGTTTCTGCTGGATATGGGTTAGAGTATGCCAATAACTATTTTAATGCAGGTCTTCAGGTTGGTATGGTGTTTAGCTCTGTCGGCAATGGCTGGGGATTGTGGAATCATTCAGAAGGTGAATTTAATTTGCCCAATAATGAACCAGATGAAATAGGAAACAGCCTGTATCCTGATGTTAATCTGGGGGGGGCATGGAAAAGAAATATACATATTTTTGAACCTGAGGTAGGCTTTAACCTGATGCATATTAATTTTCCTAAAAAGACTTACACTTCCGGAAGTGAAAATGTTCCTTTAAGGCTAGGGGTTTATGCCACCGCAAAAACAAAATTAACAGATGAGATTTATATAACACCGAAAGCATATTTTACGAGTCAAAAAACGAGTTCAATGACGGTGTTCGGAGCTGAAGGTGGTTATAATTTATTGGGAAACCGCTCCAGCGTAAAACGTGTTTTTGGTGGAGTTTATGTTCGAAATGGAGTGTTGGAGAGCGTTGACGCATTTATGGCGCAGCTTGGAACTACTGTAGGCCGGCTTGACATTGCTTTCAGTTATGACCTTGGATTTTCGGAACTCAGTCAGTCAGAAACGATGGGATCTTTTGAAATCTCATTTATATATAAAAGTATAAGTACAGTATTAAATAGTTATTCAATTCCCTGTGAGAGGTATTAAGTATTTTATAACAGCGTTGCTTTTCGTCTCCCTGTCGCTAGTTTTGCAGGGGCAGATTACGAATGTTGAAGAGTTAACCCCTTATCAATTAAAGCGTTTTGGAAAAAATGCGGAAAGGGCCGGAGATGTATTGACCGCGATTTTCTATTATGAAAAGTATCGTGAGTTAAAACCAGGCAACAATCAATTGAATTATGAATTGGCAAAATTGCATTTGCGGGTTCGCAATTACCTTACAGCCCGCGATTTATTTGAATCTGTGGCGAATAAGGCCGGTAAAAAGTATAAATTGGCCAGGTTCTATTACGCACAGATGTTAAAATCAACGGGTAATTATGATGAGGCAATTGTGCAGTTTAAACAATTTAGGAGAGATTACCGTGGAGAAAAGGATTACCGGGACTATAGTAAATTAACCAGAAACGAAATAGCCGGATGCGATACGGCAAAGTTGTTTTTAAAGAACCCGCTGGATTTAAATGTTGAGAACCTGAATAATACAGTAAATAGTCCGCATATTGAATTGTCACCAATTCCAATAAATGATAACTCATTTATATATGGCTCATTAAGGATTGATTCGATGGTGTATTTTACAGATGAAAATGCGGATACAGCTATCCCTGTAAGGCAGTTTTATGTAGCCCATAAAGAGGGGATGGACTGGATTGGTGGAGAATTATTTACTGAACCAATAAATATTCCGGGAGTTGAAACAGGAAATGGTGTTATATCAAGGGATGGTAAAAGGTTTTATTTTACCCGGTGTGCAAAAAACTGGCAGGGAAAAGTGATTTGTGCGATTTTCAGAAGTAATCTTGATGAGAACAATAAATGGTCAGAGCCGATTAAACTTCCCCCTCTCATTAATGACCCAAATTTCTCTACAACACAACCGGCCTTGGGACGGACCGCAAAAAGTGACAGGGAGATTATTTACTTTGTTTCAGAAAGAGATGGAGGTAAAGGGGGGAAAGATATATGGTATACCATATGGAATCATGAACGTAATGCTTACAGTAAACCCAGAAACCTTGGCAGTCGAATAAATACACCCGGAGATGAGATGACCCCGTTTTACGATCTTCCAACAAGGATGCTATACTTTAGTTCAACCGGTTTGCCGGGTATTGGAGGGCTTGATGTTTTTACTGCGTTTGGAGAACGATCCGGTTGGAAGCGGGTAAGCAATTTAGGCTATCCGGTTAATTCAAGCTATGATGATTTATACTTTACTGTAAGTAAAATAGGCGGGGACGGCTTCTTTGTTTCTAACCGCCCGGATACGCTGGTTGCAGAGACTTGTTGTGACGATATCTTTTATTATAGCTGGAATAATTATGTAAGAATAACTGCCACAGGCACTATATATCCTTTTGAAAAAGATCGTTTTGGACGTAAGAGGGATTTAAGCGGCTTTGATTTTATGAACCCGGATAAAAGTGTAGAACCACTTGCAGGAGCAAAAATAGCTGTTTATATGTTGGATAAGGGTGATAAGGAATGGGTATTTATGGATCGGTATACAACCGGAAAAGATGGAAGGTTTTATTTTACGCTTCAGCCTAATAATGAGTATGAATTTAAAATGGAAGGGTTTCAATATTTTGATGAAAAAAGTTTCCTTTCGACAGAATTTTTTAACTTTTCAGATACAATTGAGTTGCCGCCAACATGGGTAAATGTGTTGACTGACAAGCCTATTGTGCTGGCCGATATTTATTATGAATTCAATAGTGCAGAACTTGGGGAACAGGCTAAAAGCGTTCTGGATACGACATTACTTGTTTTGTTAAAAGAAGCTCCGGAATTTATAGTAGAGATTGGGGCACATACCGATAGTATCGGGGATAAAAAATATAATCTGGAACTTTCTCAGTCAAGGGCAAATAATGTTGTTGAATACCTAATTAGCAAAGGGATCCCGACAGAGCGTCTGGTAGCGAAAGGGTACGGGGCATTGAAACCGGTAGCACCTAACTTTTTGCCGAATGGAGACGATAATCCGGAAGGAAGGGAAAAGAACCGTAGAACAGAGTTTAGAATTGTTGGAACAGTTGGCGGAGGAGAAGAAGAAGAGGAATTTGTTTACTGATAAAAATAAATTAGCAGAAAATAAAAAAGCGGGGAAATTTTCCCCGCTTTTTGTTTTTTTTATTCTGCTAAAGAACAGGATATTTTTTAATCACCTCATCAGATTTTAATAAGAGGTCAATATATTGGGCACGCTTATAAACAAAAGGATCGTTGATAGACTTTTGTGATAGTTTGCCGCGAAAATCTGAAAGAGAAGAGTAGCCCTTTTTGTTCATCCACGCTGAAATATCTTCAAGCATAACAGATATATAATCTATTTTGTTTTTATAAACCGTACTAACAACCTGAACAGCGTCAGCTCCAGCAAGAATCATTTTAACAACATCAGCGCCAGTATATATTCCCGTGTTGCTACATACACTGGCATTTAAATTACCATGGAGTAGCCCGGCAAATCTTAAAGCAAGACGATTGTCGCTCTGGTTGCTTAAGTCATAAGGGGCAAAATGATTTTCATTCTCAATATCAATTTCCGGCTGGAACATACGGTTGAATAGGACAAAACCGTCGGCTCCAACTTCTTCTAGTTTGTTAATTACTTCAAGCGGGTTAGCATAAAACGGACTAAGTTTAACACTGACAGGAATCTTAACACTTTTTTTGATAGCTTCCAGAATACTTACTTGTTCATTAATAACATCTGAGCCAACATGGGTTTTCTCTTTTGGAACATAGAAGAAGTTGATTTCAAGTCCGTCAATTCCTGTTTTCTCAAGTTGCTGGGCGTAATCAATCCAAGAGTCTTTTAGAATGGCATTAAGACTTGCAAATACTGGGATATCAACACTTTGTTTCATCCGGGCAACATTAAAAAGATGTTCTTCCGGACCAGCGTGTTTAACTTCCGGAAACAGATTAATCATTTCTGCATTGCGATCGGCATATTCTTCCAGTTGTTCATCTAACTGAGCTCTTTCCAGTTGAATCTGCTCCTCAAAAAGGGACTTATAGACAATCGCTGCTGCTCCTTTTTCTTCTGCTAATTTTATATTATCAACATTGTTTACAAGGTTACTGGCCCCCAAAATAATGGGATTTTTAAGTTCGATGCCAAGGTAGTGTGTTTTAAGGTCCATCATGTCATTAAAATTTATAAGTCAAACAAGTAATTTTTAAGAATGTTTATCAATATGAAATTTTTTTATACATTCGATACTAAAGTTATGAAAATTAAAGAAAAATTGTATTTAAGGAAAGTTCCTTTGTTAAGAGTCTTAATCCCTTACATTTTGGGGATTATTATTGGTTATCAGTTTAATAATATTCTAACGGAAACAACCTTGTTGATATTAAAATTACTGATTGCCTTTATCGTTCTAATACAACTCTCACTTTTAACCGTTAAGAAAAAATTTTTATCTGGTTTTACCATAAAGCTACTCATATTTTTTGTTGCTCTTTTTATGACGCAGGAGAAAATGTTTGTCAAAGAAAGAAATAGAGATAATGTACTTTTCACAGGTGTTTTGTTCGAGGAAGTGGTTTTTAAAGAAAAATCGGTTCAGCTTAGCGTGTTGATTGACTCCGATGGTCGGAAGAAGCTGGCAGGTAACAATATGTTTGGAGTCCGGTTGTACACATCGCCAGACTCGGTTAAGTTTAAAAATTATAAAGTTGGGGATAGGATAGTGTTTAGAGCATACCTTAATAATATAGAGAATTATCGAAATCCCGAAGAGTTTGATTTTAAAGGCTACCTGGCCCGAAAAGGATTTTATTATCAGGCTTATGTGCCGGATACTTTATTGGTTAATCTGGGAAACAGTGGGGAAATGCCTGTCCGCAGGTTGGCCGGAACTATAAAAAGCAGAGCAGTAGGTATAATAAATGAATACGACTTTTTTAAGGAGTCCAAGGCATTGGTAGTGGCTCTAACAGTTGGGGAAAAAGATTTTATTACGGAAGGTATGCGGAAGGCATTTACAAATTCCGGAGCAATCCATGTTTTAGCTGTTTCGGGTTTACATGTCGGTATAATTTATATGATACTTGGTTTTTTGTTAAAATTTATGGATAACGGGCAGAGGACCAGGATTATTAAAATGGTTATTATTGTATTGGTAATCTGGTCATATGCATTTATCACAGGATTATCGGCTTCCGTTACAAGAGCTGCACTAATGTTTACATTAATTAATATTGGCAGTTCATTAAACCGGGATATTTCTTTTTTTAATGTTTTGTCAGGAGCTGCATTAATAATGTTGGTAATAAATCCTCTTCAGTTGTTTGACGTTGGTTTTCAGTTATCTTTTCTTGCTGTGGGGGGCATTGTATATTTTCAGCCAATTATATATAGTTGGTTCGAAATATCCAATCCAGTGGTAGATAGTATTTATAAATTGATTTCAGTTAGTCTTGCGGCGCAAATAACAACAGCTCCATTAACCATATTTTATTTTCATCAGTTTCCGGTGTATTTCTGGATAACAAACGTACTAATCATACCATTGGTATTTTTATTGCTTTTGGGTAGCATCGTGTTTCTCGCATTGAGTTGGGTCCCATTGATAAAAAGCGGAATAGGGTGGGGGATAAATTACCTTGCTTTGCTAACAAATAAATGGGTAAAACTGGTAGACAGTATTCCCGGTGCATTACTGGAAAATATCTATATCAGCATGTTTATAATGGTTTGTGTCTATTTTTTGCTTATTAGCATCACAATTTGGCTGAAAAACAGAAATAATCTTTTTGTTCCCGTTTCGCTCCTGATTCTTTTTCTAATGTCAGTTAATTATCTTATTGCATCTAAACCGGAAAAAGAGGGGTTTACCGTATACAATGTTCCGGGGGAAACGGTTCTTGGAATTTATACGGAAGAAGAAAATTGGCTGTTATATAATAAAAAAGAACAACCGAAAAACCTGGATTTTGCAGTGAAGAATCATTGGTTGAAGAAAGGGGTATCGAAAAGTATAAGTGCTTTTTCGTTACAGTCTTTGGGTTTGGAGGAAAATCAAAATCTGGAGGGAAGGAAACCAGTAGTCCCATTAATCAGTTTAAACGATGAAGTACTTATGTTTTATGAAGGACAGGTGCCGGAACTAAACCTTGAAAAAAGAAGATATATTGATTACCTGATTGTAGGGCAAAATTCGGTAATTCCCGCTAAACGATTAAATGTAGGCTGGATTATAGTTGATAGTAGTGTTAAAGGCTGGTTAGCGAAAAAATGGGAAAAATATGCTGCAAGTTATAATATACAGATTTATAATGTGAAATTATCCGGTGCATTTAACCGGGAAATTCATTCTCGTACGTAGTTGGGTGTCATGCAGAGAAACCAAGTACCTTTGTGATAAGTTATTTCGAAATTGGTTAAAAGAAAATGTATTTTTGCAATGAAATATGGATGTAAGACTTAAACATATAGAAAATATTCAAGAACGCTTCTCATACCTAAAGTCTAGAGTTGAGATTGCTGGTTCATTAAATCTTACCAATATTCATATTGTTGCAGAAGACTTCTTTAAAGACCTTTTTAATTTAATAGGGTATTCTTTTAAGAATGCTAACATTGACAACCGAAACTCTGCCTACATTGACTTAATTGATAACGCAAATAAAAAAGCCATTCAAGTTACATCAAGAAATGATAATGAAAAGATAACGGAAACTATAGTTGGTTTTTTTGAGAATGCTGAACATCCAGAGTTTAAAGAATACACATTGGAGGTATTGCTTATTTCAAAAAGTGTAAAGGATTACAGAACAGATTTTACTTTTGGCAGCAGGTATAAATTCAATCATGAGAAGGATGTTATTGATATCAATAGATTGATTGAATTAATTAAAGATGATAAGGGAAATTTAGTTAAAGTAAGCAAATTCTTAGATGATGAAATTTTACTACCTAGACCAAAAACAGAGTCGAATGAGGTGGAAACAATAATGTCATTGCTTGAATTCTTGAGTGATGATGCCAATTATAAAGATTTTGATGGCAATTATATCTGTGACCCTGACCAAAAAATCAATAATAGATTCAAGGATTTTGCTAATGATTTTCGAGAAGAGTTTACAGGTTTGTTTTCAATTTATTGCAATACAATAATTGAGGCTAAAAAAGCTTTTGGCCTTGATGGTGTAAGGGCAAGAAAGATAAGTAACTTTCTAAAATATATCAGCAATCGATATTTACGAGAAACAAACGAAAATCCATTAGAAGCACTAGATAAATTAACTGATTATTTTGAAGGGAAATTGAATTCAAATGGAATAAAATCAGATGTTGGTGCTGTTAGATACTATTTGTTGGATGAATTAATAGGCTGTAATATTTTTTCAACTAAAGCTGACTAAAGTATGTTAATATCAAAAGACGAAAATATAAAATCATCTTCCGTATATGTTGCTTCAGTGATATTAAAAATGTTTCAAAAAAGGAATCTGAAAAAGATTTCGATTTTTGAGATTTCAGAAGAATTAAAAAAGTTTAATATTGTTCATTATCGGCAAATGATATTTGGATTATCATTTTTATATTCAGCTGGCGTTGTTGATTTTAAAGAACCTTATGTTTATACAAAAAAATGATAAGACTTAAGAAGCTATATAGTATTCCACAATCCTTTGACCCAATAAATTTTGAGTCTGGTCTAAATATAATTCTTGGAGAAAAGTCAGAAGGCAACAATAAAACCAACGGGGTTGGGAAAACTATGTCAATTGAGTTCTTAGATTTTTGTCTTTTAAAGAAATCATCTGATAGCCGAGTAACTTTAATTCCAGATATAGCCATTGATAATGATACAATAATTCACTTAGATTTTTTTATAAATAAAGATGCAATAACAATAACAAGAGCCATAAAAACACCAGATTTAGTTAGTGTTTTTAAAAACGGAACAGAAGTAATATCTAATGAATCCATTGACAAGGCATCAGAGTACCTTGGAGATTTATATTTTAAAAGTTTTCCAACACAATCGACAAGAATAAGTTTTCGTAATTTATTAAATCCTATTATTCGAGATGAACGTTCTGAATTTAAAGACATAATCCAATGTTTCGATACATCTAAAAGAATTCCGAATGATTATAAGCCACATTTATTTTATCTTGATTTAAGTATTGATTTATACATCGAAATTAAAAAGACAATTGATGAATTGGCAAAAAAGACAACTTATGTGTCTGAAACTAAGAAGCTAATTGTTGCAGATTATGAAAAAGTAGGTGAAGCTAAAGCTAGACTAAATGAATTAGAGAGTGAGGTATCAAAGATTAACGCATCTATCGAGCAATTAAAGACCAATGATTCTTTTGAGAGCGTTCAAAATGACATTATTAAATTAGAAACAAAACTTTCCAAATTAAGAACTAGGCAAAAAGCCATTAAATATGAGATTAAGCAAATTAATAATTTGCCTGAACCAGAGAACATCAGTGAAAATGAAATAACCATATTATTTAACCAGTTTAAAGATGGCTTAGGTACTATGGTAGAAAAGTCCTTAAAAGAAGTAAAGGAGTTTAAAACAAGGATTGATTCATTCCGGAATACGCTTGTAAATAACAAATTAGAAGAGTTAAAGGCTGAATTATTAAAATTAAATTCTCAGATTCAGAAACTCGACGATGATTACTCAGAAAAAATATCTCTACTAGACAATGGAGAATTATTAAAAGATTTAAAGACATCAATTAACGTTTTTAACAAAAAAAACCAAGAACTGAATAACCTTAGAGCAATTGTAGGTAGGTATGACAAAGCTGATAAAGAAAAGAAGTCATTAAAGCTTAAAAAAGACAACAAAATTGTTGAATACGATGGGCTGATAACTGATTGCGCATCTGATATTAAAGATTTTGAAGAGACAATTTTAGGTATTCATGAAAAAACAATGGGTAGTAGAAATGCTCATTTTGAAATTAATACAGTTAATTCTGCAAAAGCTAAAGAATTTTTAAACTTTGATTTTAGAATCAACGATGATGGTAGTTGGAGTACAAATCGGATGAAAGTTTTTATTTATGATTTAGCTTTATTATTAGATAAAAGAACAAGAGTAAGACATCCCCAATTTTTAGTGCACGACAATTTATTTAATGTCGATAATGATTCCTTAGAGAAAAGTTTAAACTATTTATACAAACAGTCGGAGAATCATCCAGAAGAATTCCAGTACATTTTGACATTAAATAGAGATATGGTTGAGATTATGGAAGAACGGAATCTTTTAGATTTTAGTATAGTTGATTATAGAAGGGCGATTTATACAAAGGAAGATAGATTTCTTAAGACAAAATATAGTGAACTAAATAGGAAGAAAAAATAGCACGAACACCCATAAATGTGTATAATGCATAAGGGTTTCAGAGGTTTTCTAGCGGTATCACCTGCATTAGTTTTGGGTGGTAAATTGATAGGTTTGAAGTTCGCAATCCCTTACGACACCAATCACTCAACGATGGAGCATTCTTTATATATAAAGATGCACAGATTTAAAAAAGTCGTTCATGATTTTAAGTAATTTATAACACGTCTAATGTGTGTTGTAATTGGTTGTTATGTTGTGGTTTAGTTGATTTTTTAAACGAAAGGGGTAACTTTAATCGAAAAAAAATGTTTGCTAAAACATTAGATTATTCATAATAAAGATATTTACTTTGTTGGTTGAAAAAATGTTCTAATGAAAATTGTTGTTGCTGGTGCGGGAGCAGTAGGTGCTCATTTGGCAAAGATGCTTAGTCAGGAAAACCATGACATCATTCTTCTTGATCCTGATGAAGATAAGTTGAGACAGGTAGGAGCTAATCTGGATGTAATGACCCGGACAGGATCCGCTACATCTATTCCAGACTTGCTGGATACGAATATAAAAAAGTGTGACTTGTTTATTGCTGTGGCAAAAACAGAGGAAATAAACATTACGGCTTCAATAATAGCCAAGCGTCTCGGGGCAAAAAAAACGATAGCCCGTATTGATAACCAGGAATATCTGTATGCGAAGTACCGAACCCATTTCACAGAGATGGGAGTAGATTATATGATTTACCCGGAGAAAATTGCGGCCCGTGAAATAGAAGGCTTGCTTCACCAAACCGGAAGTACGGACATTGCTGATTTTTCAGGCGGAAAACTGACCTTGTTTGCAATTAAGCTGGAGGCAGGCGCCCCGATTATTGGACGCACTTTAAACCAGATAATGAATGAAGAGGAAAATCCGGATTACCGGGCTGTGGCAGTAACCAGAGAGGGGCAGACATTTATACCGAATGGAGGCTTTATGTTTGAGTCCGGCGATCTTGTTTATCTCATTTCAAGTCAGAAAGAAATTGATTCCTTTCTTGCCTCAACAGGAAAGAAACAGTATGAAGTAAGAGATATTATGCTGTTAGGTGGGAGCCGGATTGCAGCTATTACTGCCAGGGATCTTGGGGCACATCATCATATAAAATTGATAGAGAGAGACAGGGAAAAGAGTTACAAACTTTCAAATATGCTTTCAAATACCCTGGTTATTAATGGAGATGGCCGGGATTATAATTTATTGATGGAGGAAGGCTTGGACAAAATGGATGCTTTTATTGCTGTAACCGGAGATTCGGAAATCAACATCCTTTCCTGTATGCTTGCTAAAAAACTGGGGGTAAAAAAGACAATTGCTGAAGTTGAAAATATTGATTACATCGCTCTGGCAGAGAATATGGGGATAGATACGATTATAAATAAAAAGCTCATTACAGCCAGCCGGATATTCCGGTTTACCACAAGTGAGTCTGTAACTGCTGTAAGGTGCTTAACGGGTACAGAAGCTGAAGTAATGGAGTTTGAGGTCAGAGAAGGGGCTAAAATTACACAAAAGGCATTGAATCAAATAGGTTTCCCAAAAGATTCTATAATAGGAGGTGTCATCAGAGGTGAAAGTAGTTTTATCGCAAACGGATATACACTCATAAAACCTGGAGATAAGGTTGTTGTATTTGCTTTGCCGTCAGCTATTAGTAAAGTAGGAAAATATTTTAATTAGAGAACAGATGATAAACTTTAAGGTCGTTGGATTTATCCTTGGAGTATTATTGATTATAGAAGGTATATGTATGTTGCTGGCTGCACCTGTTTCGCTTTTATATGGCAATGCAGACTGGTTATATATTTTTGTCTCTTCTTTTATAACATCTTTTGTCGGTTTCATACTGTGGGCTGGGTTTCGAACCTGTAATAAATCGGTAGGTAAACGGGAAGGATATTTGATTGTAACGCTGGGGTGGATAGTTTTTTCTTTATTTGGAGCACTTCCTTTTTACACTTCAGGGGCTATCGGGAGTTATACCGATTCTTTCTTTGAAACAATGTCTGGTTTTACAACCACAGGTGCATCTATATTAAGCGGCGATCAAATTGAGGGCCTTTCTAATGGGCTTTTATTCTGGAGGAGCATGATCCAATGGTTAGGTGGAATGGGGATAATTGTTTTGTCTCTTGTTATTTTGCCTGTACTGGGCATTGGGGGAATGCAGCTTTTTGTGGCAGAAGTTCCTGGTCCAACACCCGATAAACTGCATCCGCGTGTGAAAGAAACGGCAAAGCGACTGTGGGGGGTTTACTGTCTGATAACACTTATGGAAGTAATACTCTTATGGCTGGGGGAGATGGATTTATTTGAGGCAGTGAACCATTCGTTTACAACTATGGCTACAGGAGGGTATTCTACAAAAGGTGCAAGTGTAGGGTATTACCAAACAGCATACACACATTATGTCATATCGGTTTTTATGATAATTGCGGGAATAAACTTTTCTCTAGCCTACCTGGGGATGCATTTTAAGTTTAAGCCTATATGGGCAAATGAAGAGTTACGGTGGTATCTTTCATTTATCGCCGGAGTGACCATTCTAATAACCATTATTTTAAGGGTTCAGCCCGGAAATGACTCTCTTGAAAAGCTCTTCAGAGACTCGCTTTTTCAGGTTGCCTCAATTATTACAACTACCGGCTTTGCAACAGTCGATTACCTGAACTGGGTACCTTCAGCCTGGGTGTTGTTATTGTTGCTTATGTTTTTTGGGGGGTCGGCCGGATCAACAGGGGGAAGCGTGAAGATTGTCAGAGTGGTGTTAATGTTAAAAAACGGATTTTTGGAACTGAAAAGGTTGATCCATCCAAACGCAATTATTCCGGTAAGATTTAACAAGCAAGCTGTAAGTCAGCAGGTGATTACAAACGTGTTGGCTTTTATATCGGTTTATATCATAATTGCAGCAATGGGAATTGCCATTATATCGTTTTTAGGGCATGATTTGCAAACCTCAATAGGAGCTGTTGCTGCTACTTTGGGAAATATTGGGCCGGGTGTTGGTAATGTTGGACCTGCAGATAACTATGCTTTTTTCTCGGATTTCGGTAAATGGTTCCTGTCTTTTCTAATGTTGATTGGGCGCCTTGAATTATTTACTGTTTTAGTATTATTTACCCCGGCTTTCTGGAAGAAATAATAAACTATTCTTCAAAAATACCAAGCCCTTGTCTTAAAATTTCAACATTATTGTCAGAGCAGTCTAAAATGGTTGATGGAGTATTGTTCCCAAACCCGCCATCTATAACAGCATCAACCATGTGACCGAAGTTCTCTTCAATTAATTCCGGATCTGTTGTGTAACCAATAATATGGTCGAGATCATGCAGGGATGTTGTCAGGATAGGGTTTCCCAACTCTTTTACAATTTCAATCGGGATATTATTAGCGGGGACCCTGATTCCAACAGTTTTCTTCTTGTTCTTAAAAAGCTTTGGTATTTTTGAGTTTGCTGGTAAAATAAAAGTAAATGGACCGGGCAGATACTTTTTCATTAATTTGAACGTATGATTTTCAAAGTGTCTGGTATAATCTGAAATATGACTTAAATCATGGCAGATAAAGGAGAAATCGGCCTTTTCAACCTTTACTCCTTTTATTCTGGCGATACGCTCAACCGCTTTTTGGTTGAAAATGTCACACCCAATCCCATAAACAGTATCCGTCGGGTAAATTATAATGCCACCTTTTTTTAAGATATCCACTGCCTGGGTGATTAACCTGGGGGATGGATTATCCGGGTGGATTCTGATAAGCATTGTTGTAATTCGTTTTAAAAATACTCGTATTCGTATTTGGTGAATAGTTTATAATCCGTTCTTGGGTAGAAAGTGTGCTCTTCAATGCAAACACCTTCGTCACTATATTTAAACCTCTTAATGTTGTATTTGTCGTCAGGTCTTCGTTTCCATTGATATTCAATTATACGGCCAGATTCATCGTAGGCAAATTTCTTTTTTATAAACCTTTTTTTTGTAGTAGTTTCCTCGGAAATACTTAACAGATCACCTTTTGCATCATAATCATAAATGATTTTATAGAAAAGGTTCCCGTTTTTATATTTTTCTTCAGATAGAACATCGCCGTTGCTATTATATTTTAAAGCCTTTTTTTCAATGACTTTCCCCTCAAGGCTCACAAGCTTTTCTTCAAGAACCAATTGTTTGTCGTTAAACAGCAGTTCCATTGTTCCGGTCAGGTGTTTGCCAAGCTTTAGAATTTTAACCGTGGCCTTGTTGCCATTATACGTATATATTCTTTTCTCATCAACTTCATCAGTAATTAAGTAAGTAATGTCTACAACCTGGTTTCGGTTATTGTAATTAAAAATGGTTTGAAAGGTAGCTCCTCCGTCATACCCTTCTTCTTCAATCAGCTTATTTACCTGGTTATATTCGGACTCTTTTTTGTAAGCCCCGTGCAGACTTTTTCTTTCATAAAGTGTCCTGTTTCCTCTATTGTCATATTCATAGCTGTCAAAGTTTACAGTGTCCCCTTTTAGATTAAAAGCAAAAGATTTTAGAACCCGTCCGTTTTTATCATAAAAACTCTTGGCTGTCATCTTCCCTTTAAAAGATGGTTTATTATCTTTAAAGTTATAGTCCCATTTTATTCTGGCTTTGACATTGTGCTTGCTAAACATTTCACGATCTTTCTCTTCAAGTGTTTGAGAAAAGGAAAAAGAAACAAAACAAACAGAAAGTATTAGGTATGTTAAAATTGTCTTCATTTATATAAATGGTTACTTTTTAATAATAGTTACTAATTTATTATTTTTTTATATTTATTTACGTGCTTTTTCAGCTATTATGATTTTCTTCTTTAGATTCTCCAGGTTTGTACGGAAAATCGCTTTCTCCTGTTTCATAATTTTCATCTGTCATATCATCTTCATCATTTTCATCATCTTCATCAAATATACTTTGGGGTAAAGGAGGTCCATGCTCTTTGTAATAGAAGGCAAGTATTGTGCCAGCAACCAGTCCCATAAGGTGCCCTTCCCATGAAATATGCTTTTCGATGGGGAATATCCCCCAAATAAGGCTGCCATAAAGAAAAATTACCAACAGGGAAATTGCCAGTAAGTGTCTGTTTCTTCTAATTATACCACTAACAAACAGAAAAGCAGCCAGTCCATAGATTAATCCGCTTGCTCCAATATGCCAGGCTGGCCTTACATGAAAAAACCACAACCAAAACTGGGAAATAAAATAAATCAAGAAGAAAACTTTAAAGGCAATGTCACGATAAAAATAAAACAGGCCCCAGCCAAGAAAAAGAAGGGGTACTGAATTGTTTATTAAGTGCAACCAGTCACCATGGATCAATGGACCTGTTAATATTCCTATCAGGCCTTTCCCATGTAAAGGGTATACCCCCAAGTGAGTGAAATTGCTCCCTGTTGTTGTTTCTATTAGTTTAATTATCCATATAATAACAACAAAAACAGCTGGAAAAATAAAACTAATTAATAATCTTTTTTTATCGTTTTCCTGATCGTTCATGGTTTTAAAGATATAAAAACTATCAGGTAAACTTAATAAAGTCTATTTTTGATGCTGAAAATGTCAGGGCAGAATACATAACTAATTGTTTTTTTCTATTATTTTAAAGAGGATATCAATTATCTTGTGTTTAGATTGAAATAACTTTTACCCCGATAATGGAGAGCAAAAATAAATTATTACCGGTTTATAGTCTTGATAAGTTTAACACTTCTGCTAAAAGGAGTCATTTGTACCAGGTTGAAGTTTTTGATGCGAACAGACATTTTGAGGTTTCATACCCTCACCGGCACGATTTCTATGAGGTGCTATACCTTTCAAACGGCTCAGGGCTTCATATTATAGACAGTAATAAATATGATATTGCTCCTCCTTGCGTGTTTTTTCTTTCTCCTGGCCAGGCGCATAAGCTGGAACTTTCTCAGGATATCAAAGGCTACATATTTTTATTTACATCTGAGTTTTATTTGCTGAACCAGAAGAATAAAAACCGGTTACTGGAGTACCCCTTCTTTTTTTCGACAGAAAAGGTTAATCCGCCACTCGCTCTAAGTAAAGAGGAAGATCAAAAGTTTCTTCACAGTTTGTTTAGAAAAGCTTGTAAAGAGGTTGAACGAGAGAAAGAGTCAACAGAAGAGGTTGTTCGGTCTATTCTTGATCTGATTCTTCTTATATGTGACCAGTTGTACCCACAGGAACTAAGGACCATTCTGAAGGGCAAAGGGCATATTCTGGTGAAAAATTTTTTAAAGCTACTTGAAGAGAATTACCAGCTTAACCTGCGTGTAAACGATTATGCAGAGCTTTTGGCAGTGACCCCTAATCACTTAACACAGATGGTTAAACAGATAACCGGAAAAACATCGGTAGAACTCCTTCAGGATAAAATAACGGCAGAGATAAAACGGCTTTTGGTTCATACAAATATGAATGTGACAGAAATTTCTGATATCCTGAGTTTTCCGGATCAATCATATTTTACAAAATATTTTAAAAAAATGACAGGGACGACCCCATTGCAGTTTAGAAAGGAATATATGAAAAATACCTAAAATAGGTGTAATTGTTATAGGGTGTGATAAGGTAAAATTTGTTCCTTTGTATCATGGGGTTATAAGTTGTTTTTATAGCTTTTGATAATAATAATATTTGTTTATTAATTAAATAATCATTGAAAATGGCAAATTATTTTAGTTCACTTCCTTTTCGTCTTCAGGTTCAGGAACTAGGCAAATGCGAATTTATGGAAAGTTCGGAATTTGCTGATGGAGTAGAAAAACTAAAAGGTAAAAAAATAGTAATCGTTGGTTGTGGTGCCCAGGGATTGGCTCAGGGACAAAACCTTAGAGATAGTGGCCTTGATGTGTCATATGCTTTAAGAAAAGTAGAAATTGATGAAAATCAAATTTCTTACCAAAATGCGGTAAACGATAAGTTTGACGTAGGTGCCATTGAAGAAATGGTGCCGAAGGGGGATTTGGTATTAAACCTCACCCCGGATAAATACCATACGCCGGTAATCAATCATATAATGCCACTTATGAAGGAAGGGGCTTGCTTGTCATACTCACATGGATTTAATATCGTTGAGGAAGGTATGAAAATACGCGAGGATCTTACTGTTGTTATGGTTGCCCCTAAATCGCCAGCTTCAGAGGTAAGAGCGGAATTTTTGCGCGGATTTGGAGTTCCTACTTTGATTGCTGTTCACCGTGAAAACGATCCGAATGGAGACGGATTGGAAATAGCAAAAGCATATTGTGTTGGAACAGGAGGGCACAAAGCCGGAGTTCTTCATTCTTCATTTGTTGCCGAGGTGAAATCAGATCTGATGGGGGAACAAACAATTCTTTGTGGGCTCCTTCAGACAGGCTCGATCCTTTGTTTTAATAAAATGGTAGAAAAAGGCATTGAACCTGGTTATGCATCAAAGCTTGTACAGTACGGTTGGGAAGTAATCACCGAAGCATTAAAGCTGGGGGGTATAACCCATATGATGGACAGGCTTACCAATCCGGCCAAAGTTGAGGCATTTAAATTAGCTGAAGAGCTTAAAGCAATAATGCGTCCGTTATTCGAGAAACACCAGGATGATATCTTGTCCGGAGAGTTTTCTAAAACAATGATGGAGGACTGGGCCAACGGAGATAAAAACCTGCTTGAATGGAGAGCAGCAACAGGTGAAACAGCTTTCGAAAAAACTCCGGCGACAGATACTGAAATTTCTGAACAGGAATATTTTGACAAAGGAACCTTAATGGTTGCATTTGTAAAAGCAGGGGTTGAACTTGCATTTGAGGTGATGACGGAATCGGGAATGAAGCCAGAGTCGGCTTATTATGAGTCTTTGCATGAGACTCCTCTAATAGCAAATACCATTGCCAGAAAGAAACTGTTTGAAATGAACAGGGTTATCTCTGATACAGCAGAGTATGGATGCTACTTGTTTGACCATGCCTGTAAACCGCTTCTTGCTGATTTTATGAGCAAAGTTGAGACGAATGTTGTTGGAGAAAATTTTAATGCTTCTCTTAAAGACACTCATGTTGATAATTTTGAGCTGATCGAAATTAACGATGAAATTCGTTACCATGAAATAGAGATCTGTGGAGCAGAGCTTCGTGAAGCAATGACTGCTATGCAGGCGATCATTTAAGTTCTTGAAACGAAGTAAGAGTTAGACTTTTTGAAAAAGGGATATGCTTCGGTATGTCCCTTTTTTATTTCTCAACGTTGTCTTACTTGTTTTGAAATAACCTTGTCAAAGCAAGGATGTCAAAACAACTGTTTCAGGGGAAGCATTTTTTTGTGATGAGTGTTATCGTATAATGCGAAAAAAGCGAACATTTATCTATCCGGTTTTTATTTTGTGAAACATTTAACCAACCGGGTTGTCAAAAAAAAGGCAGGTCAACCGGCCTGCCTTTTTTATGCTTTTATTCAGCATTATTATGAATACCGGAAACCAGTCTTAGTTCTTTTTCGTCAATTTCTTTAAGATAATTTGAAAACAATTCTTCGCTTAACCGGGTTACAGCAACGCGTCCGGAACGGGTAAACTGCTTAACTCCAAACTCAGTAAGGGTTTCAAATAGTTCCTGAGTTTCTTCGCAGTGGCCTGTTTTTTCAACTACAGAATATTCTGGCATTACTTCAAGAATCCGGGCATTATGTTTACGAATAATGCTTTCCAGTTTATTGCTGGCCAGTAAAGCTTCAGTAGGTACCTTGTAAAGGGCAATTTCCTGATACACTATTTCTTCATTTGGGTGATAAAATGCCTTTAATACCTCTACAAGTTTTTCAATTTGACAAACAACCTTTTCAACCTTCTCTCTGGTTTCATTAACAACAATACTAAATTTATGTATTCCTTCAATGGCAGATTGAGAAACGGTGAGGCTGTGGATATTTACATTACGTCGGGTGAAAATAATGGTAATTCGGTTCAATAAACCAATATGGTTCTCCGAAAATGCTGTTATTGTATATGTTGTTATCATTTTTTTCTAAATTTTTGGGTTACTTTTTACTGGGTTCAAGCATAACATCAGAAACAGAAGCTCCGGTTGGGACCATCGGGAATACGTTGTCTTCTTTTTCAATAGAAACTTCCAGAATGTATGCCCCGTCATGCTCAATCATTTCCTTTATGGCTTCATCCAGTTCTGGTCGGGCGAGTACTTTTTTGCCTTTTATTCCATAGCCTTCGGCTATCTTTATGAAATCCGGGTTGCACATATAAGTTTGAGAGTATCGCCTGTCAAAAAATAATTCCTGCCATTGTCGGACCATCCCAAGGTACTTGTTGTTAAGCAGTACAATTTTAACGGCAGCTTCCGTCTGGGTTATGGTTCCCATTTCCTGTATAGTCATTTGAAGCCCGCCGTCACCAACAATGCAGAATACTTGTTTTTCAGGTGCTCCCATTTTAGCACCGAAGGCTGCTGGTAGTCCAAACCCCATAGTTCCCAGTCCGCCGGAAGTAATAAAGCTACGTTCATTTTTTATTTTGCAGTATCTTGATGCAAACATTTGGTGTTGTCCCACATCAGTAACAAAAACAGCTTCTCCATTGGTTTTTTCATTTATTCTCCGAAATACCTCGCCAGGTGTCATACCTTCTTTTTCGGGATAAAGATCTTTTTTTATGACCTTCTCCTCTTCAATTTTGTCCAGTTCTTTAAACTCATTAACCCAGGCCGTGTAGTCTTTTTTCTCGACCAGTTCGGTGAGTAAAGGAAGTGTATCTTTTACATCTCCTAATACGGCAACTTCTGCTTTTACATTTTTATCGACTTCAGCAGGGTCAATTTCCAGGTGAATTACTTTGGCTTGTTTTAAATAAAAGTTCAGGTTCCCCGTCACCCTGTCGTCAAATCGCATACCAATGGCTATTATTGTATCGCACTTATTGCTCATGACATTTGGGGCATAGTTTCCATGCATGCCCAGCATTCCCATGTTCAGAGGGTGTTCGGTTGGTAAAGCAGATACGCCCATGATGGTCCATGCAGCAGGAATTCCAGATTTTTCAATAAAATCTTGAAATTCAGAGACAGCTTCACCTAAAATAATGCCCTGCCCAAATAAAACCAGTGGTTTTTTAGCCTGGTTAATGACTTCTGCAGCCTGTTGAATTTGTTCTTTTTCAACATTGGGTTTTGGAACATAGCTTCTGACGTGTGAGCATGGTTTATACTTAAAATCAAATTCGCCAAACTGGGCATCTTTCGCTATGTCCAGGAGCACGGGTCCGGGCCTGCCCGAACTGGCGATGTAGAATGCCCGGGCAATAGCCCACGGAATTTCTTCCGGTTTGGTTATTAAATAATTCCATTTTGTAATAGGCATGGATATTCCAACTACATCTGTTTCCTGGAAGGCATCGGTTCCAAGAAGAGGGGAAGCAACCTGGCCGGTAATACATACCAGGGGAGTAGAGTCTATTTGGGCATCTGCAATGCCAGTAATCAGGTTAGTTGCTCCGGGACCGGATGTAGCCATGCATACACCAACCTTTCCAGATACACGTGCATAGCCTTGTGCCGCATGTATGGCACCCTGTTCGTGCCGGGTGAGTATGTGTTTTATTTCTTCCTCATATCCCATCATGGCATCGTATACTGGCATGATAGCTCCACCGGGATATCCGAATATATATTCAGCGCCTTCTTCTATAAGGGATTGTAATACTGCCTGGGAACCTGTTAGTTTCATATCTTGTTTTTTTAAGTTCTTAATAATATAGTCTTTAGTAAGGGAGCCATTGTCTATATTTCTCGAATTGCTCCTGTATCAGCAGAGGTAACCATGGTTGCGTAAGCCTTAAGGGCTTTGGAAATTTTCCGCTCCCTGTTTTTAGGCGTAAATGCTTTTTCCCCCCTGCTTTCCTGCTCTTTTCTTCTTTTATCAAGTTCTTCGTTGGATATAAGGACATTTATTGAACGTTCCGGAATATTAATTTCTATTATATCTCCGTCTTCGATCATGCTTATTTCACCTCCTGCAGCTGCTTCCGGAGAGACATGGCCGATGGAAAGCCCTGAAGTTCCTCCGGAAAACCGTCCATCGGTTATTAAGGCACATTCTTTTCCCAGTCCTTTGGATTTAATATATGAGGTTGGGTAGAGCATTTCCTGCATGCCGGGACCACCTTTCGGACCTTCGTAACGGATAACAACAACATCCCCTGCTTCAACTTTATTGTTTAGAATTCCTTCAATAGCGTCATCTTGAGACTCAAAGACTTTTGCCGGACCTTTAAATAAAAATATTGATTCGTCTACTCCTGCAGTTTTAACAACGCAGCCACGACTGGCAATATTTCCAAAAAGTATGGCAAGGCCCCCATCTGTATTGTAACAGTTTCCAATACTTCTGATGCATCCTTTTTCCCTGTCTGTATCCAGCTCTTTAAATGTAACACCCTGACTTCCGAGCTTAAGGTTTTTGATTCCTGCAGGAGCACTACTGTAAATCTCTTCTGCGCCTTTATCAATGTTGTTATTGGTTACGGAGTATTTATCTACCGCTTGTCCAAGGGTATACCCGTCAACTCTGTATACGTCCAGGTTTAAAAGTTCACCTTTTGCAAGTTCTCCCAAAATTCCCAGGATCCCTCCGGCTCTGTTCACATCTTCGATATGATATACTGGCGAATTGGGGGAAACTTTGCATAGAACGGGGATTTTTTTTGATAGTTCGTTGATGTCTTGCATTTTGAAGTCTACGCCCGCTTCATTTGCAATGGCCAGAATGTGCAAAATTGTATTGGTAGAGCCCCCCATAGCAATATCCAGTGACATGGCATTCATAAACGCACTCCTGGTTGCAATTGATCTTGGAAGAACTGTGTCATCATCCTCGAAGTAATATTTTTGTGTAATTTCAACGATTCTTTTCGCTGCCTTTTCAAATAACTTCGTCCGGTTTTTATGCGTTGCTACAATAGTTCCGTTTCCGGGTAAAGCCAGGCCAATAGCTTCGTTAAGGCAGTTCATAGAGTTTGCCGTAAACATTCCGGAGCAAGAGCCACATGTGGGGCAGGCTTCCTGCTCAACGACAGAAATTTCACTATCTGGCACTTTGTCATCAGCGGCCAAAACCATGGCATCAACTAAATCATATTTTTTATTTCCAACTTTTCCTGCCTCCATTGGGCCCCCGGAAACAAATATTGTTGGAATGTTGAGTCTCATTGCGGCCATAAGCATGCCCGGTGTTATTTTATCGCAATTGCTTATACATATCATGGCATCAGCTTTATGGGCATTGACCATATATTCAACACTGTCAGCGATAAGATCCCGCGAAGGGAGGGAGTATAGCATGCCATCGTGCCCCATTGCAATACCATCATCAATAGCAATAGTATTGAATTCTGCAGCAAAGCAACCTTGCTCCTCAATGATGTTTTTAACTGTTTGTCCTATTTCATGCAGGTGTGTGTGTCCCGGAACAAATTGCGTGAAAGAGTTGACGACAGCAATAATAGGTTTTCCCATTTGTTCCTCTTTCATTCCGGAAGCTCTCCAAAGGCTTCTGGCTCCAGCCATTCTCCGACCTTCTGTTGTAGTTGCACTTCTGAGTTTTTTTGGCATATCGACCAGTTTTTAGTGTTGTTATAAAATCAAAAAAGCCATTCTGTTTTTAGAATGGCTTGTAATATTGTTAAGCTTACTGTCTATACCATTCTTGCCTCAGAGTTTTCCGACTAAGAGTACAAGAATAGGAAGAATGACAGTAATGATATTTCTCATGTTGTCTTGTTTGATGAACAAATATAGTATAATTTAAAAATATAACAATATGGTTGAAGTAATTTCTGTTTTGAATTGATGCATTATTCGTCCGATTTGGCAAATAAATTTCGTAAAGGTGTGTTTTAGGTGATTTTTTTACAGGAAAACATAAAATCTTTAAGGTTGATACTGTATTTTTCTTTTACTTCCTGAGTTAGGGTGTCCGGATAATTTTCTTCATCAATGACAAACCCAACGGAACGTAACCTGTCCGGATAATCTGTTCCATAAACTCTTACATGATCATATTGCCCGAAAATCTCTGTTCGTCTTTTTTTGTCGGTTATGGAATTGTCCTCGAAAGTACTCGTCCTCGAAAGATCGGCCGGAACCTGAAGAATTGCAAAACCTCCGGGTTTTAGTATCCTGTATATTTCACTCATCGCTTTTTTGTCGTCTTCAACGTGCTCCAGTACATGATTGCAAATTACAATATCATACTGGTTGTCTTCTATTGGAATGTCTTGTACATCGCATTTAATATCAGCTATGGGGGATAAAAGATCTGCTGTTGAATAAGATAGGTTGTTAAGTTTTTGAAAGCGTTTTTTGAAGCATTGTTCCGGAGCGAAATGCAGAACTTTGAATGTGTCTTTAAAAAAGGTGGTTTTCTCGTTCAGGTACAACCACATTAGTCTGTGTCTCTCAAGTGATAAACATCCCGGACAAAGGGCCCCGCTTCTTACTTTGCTATAGCCGTAAGGAAGGAACTTTCTATACTTTCCCTTGCAGATTGGACATTCAACGTTATTTCCTTTGTAGATAATACGGCTTGCTTTAACAAAAAGGAAGCTTAAGCGAATCAGCAACGGACGTGGAATGGTATTTAATATAAACTTTATTACTTTTTTCATGCAGGCAAATGTAGATAAAAACCTTTTTTTTTCCAGAATTTACAGAAATTTAATACACTTAAAAAGTTGTTTGTTATTGGAGGCTATTAAATTTTATTCGTTGAAATGTTTAAAACACCTACGGGGCAAATTTTAAACAATCTTATAGAGTTTAATGTGAATAATTAATGCAGAGGGACATACTATCTAAGAACGTTTTTGTAGCTTATATATTTATTGTGTCTTCATCTTTATATTCGGATTATTAAAAACGGTTGTAGTTCACTAAAAATTTTTAATTACAGGTTCCTTTTTTTTACTTTCGTAGGTCTTTACAAATAAATTAAACATAAATAATATGAGACCATTTAAAGTATTAGGTATACAACAAATTGCCATTGGTGGTGAAGATAAGTCTAAATTAGCAAAATTCTGGGTTGATATTCTGGGCCTTGAAGTGGTAAAGACTTTTCAGAGTGAGAAAGAAAATGTGGATGAGGATGTTTTAAAAATGGGGAAGGGTGCTTCCGCTGTAGAGGTTGATATAATGCAACCACTTGATTTTGAAAAAAAACCCAGGGTTGATCAGCCAAAGTTGAACCATGTTGGTTTATGGATTGATGATCTGCCAAAATGTGTGGAATGGCTTACAGAGCAAGGAGTAAGGTTTACACCAGGAGGAATTCGTCCCGGGGCTAGCGGCCATGATATTTGTTTTATTCATCCGAAAGGAAATGAGGAGTTTCCATTGTGTAGCGAAGGGGTTCTTGTGGAATTGGTTCAGGCGCCAAAGGATGTAATTGAGGCTCTTTCTTAAAGAAAAAAAGGGTAAGCTACTTATATCGCGCCGCTACAACCGTCTACCCTTGCTACCTTCCGGTCCTGGGGGAGTTCAACAGGAGCTGGCCGTATAAGACTTACCCAGCCGCAAAAGTATAAACTTTTCTTAATATTGCAAAAGAAAAGTTAAAATAGACCGAAAAGCTTTAAAATATAATGTGTTGTATGTCTTTATTTTGTTGTTTTTCAGTGGAATATAAAATGTTAAATAACGGGGGGATGAAATTTAAAAGGGTGATGGGAAATTAATGAGTATAGATCAGTAAGTTGAATGGCAACTTTTTGTCGCATTATTTAAAATTTCTTAAGATCAATTTTAGGCACCTTCTGTGTGGGTATTTGTATATATTTATTGTGAATACAAACGGGAGGATTAATTTTATCCTTATTTTTAGCGTTAAAATAAAAAAAGAGGCATGGGCCTAAAATACAATTAATTTAGTTTCAAATGGATATATCAATTGTTGTTCCACTGTTTAATGAAGAAGAATCTTTACCTGAGTTAGTAACGTGGATTGAAAAAGTGATGAATGAAAACCAATATTCATACGAAATAATTTTAATTGATGATGGAAGTACAGACTCTTCGTGGGAAGAAATAAAAAAAGCCAGAAGTTTAAACTCCAACATTAAGGGAATAAAATTTCAAAGGAATTATGGTAAATCACCTGCTTTGCATGTAGGTTTCGGGATTGCTCAGGGAGATGTTGTCATGACAATGGATGCAGATCTTCAGGATAGTCCGGATGAGATCCCTGGTTTTGTAAAAATGATTCATGAGGAAGGATTTGATCTGGTATCGGGATGGAAGAAAAAGAGGTACGATCCGCTGTTTTCTAAAAATTTGCCGAGTAAGTTTTTTAACTGGACAGCAAGAAGAATGAGTAAGATAAAACTTCATGATTTTAACTGTGGTATTAAAGCTTACCGAAGAAATGTTGTCAAGAGCATCGAAGTATATGGCGATATGCACCGGTATATACCGGTATTGGCGAAATGGGCCGGATTTAGAAAAATAGGGGAAAAGGTTGTGCAGCATCAGGAAAGAAAATACGGAACTACGAAGTTTGGTTTGGAGCGATTTATTCGTGGTCCGCTTGATTTAATGTCGGTAATGTTTATTTCGAAATTCGGAAAACGCCCAATGCACCTGTTTGGTGTGTGGGGGACAATAATGTTCCTGTTTGGTTTTGGTATCTCGATTTTTCTGGGTGTAGAGAAGTTACTGGCTCTTCAAAAAAATATTGGGGCAAGGTTACTTTCTGAACGTCCGATCTTCTATTTAGCACTTACGGCAATGATTTTGGGGACACAACTATTCTTGGCCGGTTTTCTGGGAGAACTAGTGGCCAGAAGCGGGTCTGACAGAAACAGGTACCTTATCGAAGAGGAGTTGTCGTGAGGTAAAGCGTTCATGTTTAAAAGAAAAGGAACCGCAAATATGTTATGGTGTGACCTCCCAAGGTGATATTTATTTCTTTAACCCTACCTGTGAAATGGCCGTAGCAAACGGAACCGTCTCCTGGCAGCCGAATCAGCTATTACGGAAGTTTGAAGCGGATTTATCTATTTTACCGGCATATTTTGCTCGGAAATATGACGTTGTAATTACAGAGAAAAAGCCTGCGAAAGAGTTCTTTCAGAATTTTGAGAACCTGGACTTTGATTTTCCAGAACTTCTCTCTTTTGAAAGATTAGTTGGTGAAATAGAAGAAAAGGGCATGTACCCCTCAAAGGTAAAACCATGGGGTTGGAGCCGTTCAGTTCATCATAAATTCCGGGGAATAATCCCGTATTGTAGCAAAGCATTTCAAGACGGCCCTTTTAAAGAATGGAATCCGGAACTAAAATATTTTTACAGTAGGGAGTTTGCTTTAAACGTATTTCAAAAAACGTTAGAAAACAGTGCGGAAGATTCTCTACCAGATAGAAGTGCATTGCCGGAAAAATGTATGGGGCTTGAAGAAATAAGAAAAGCACATAAAAAAAACCTACAGAGCGTTGTAAAAATGCCTTGGAGTGCATCCGGAAGAGGGGTGCAGTTAATTGATAGGGAAGGGATTCATCCTTCAATCGAAAAATGGCTGCTTGGAGGTTTAAAACAACAAGGGTTCTTAATGGTCGAAAAATTTCTTGATAAGAAGCTGGATTTTGCCAACCATTTTGAAATAAGAAATAAGAAGGTGCTTTATCTGGGATATTCCATATTTGATACTTCCATCGATGGGAAATATAAAGGGAATTACCTGAAGCATTATGTTCCGGGTGTGTTACGTGGGTATATGGGTTATCTTGAAGATAAAGTGGCTAAAACAGTAACAGTTTTAAAGAAAGTTCTTGAGGCTTCTGCATTGACAGATATTTATGAAGGCTATTTAGGTATTGACGGATTGGTTTTTGCAGATGATTCCCACTTGAAAATTCACCCTTGCATTGAGATTAATCTCAGATATAATATGGGGCTTTTGGCTTTTAAATTAGAAAAGATGTTAGCAGGAAACAGTTACGGCATATTTCAGCAATTTGGAGGGAAACCTGGAGAATTTTCAAAGCTAATACGAAATAAACAAAAAAAGAATCCATTAAGTTACGTTTCTGGAAAGGTGTTGAACGGAGTGTTGCCCTTAACAGGTTTTGAGGGGAAGGAACACTTCGGGGCTTACCTGGAGGTTTTTACGAGGTGAAAAAAGTAGTCGGATTTATGTTTTATTCCCGCGATGGGGTAGTCTTACAGTATTTAAATCATATAACGCATTCGAGGGGATAGTATTAATCCCTAACAGAAGCAGCAATTTGAATTAGCAAAAAATAACCTAATGGAGGTGAAAATTAGCGTTTGTTAACGTAAATTTAAACATGCCGGGAAGCATTTTAGATAAAGAAAATTAAGCAAGATAAGGTGAATTATTTTTGTTATATGACTGATTGTGAGTGTTCATGTTTTTGTTTGTGTTCGAGTATTCTCGAAAGGTGTGTTTTTTTATATATTAAAAAAGTAACTACTAATTGAATTTATTCTTAAGTTATATGTACTTTTCTTGGATTTTTACTTTGTTTCGCTATTTTTGTTTGACGTTTTTAATGAATAGTAAGTAAAATAGTTAATTGTTTTATTAATAGTTATGCTTTTTTTGTATTTAATAATAAAAGTTGAATCGTATTTGTGAAAATGATTGTTAAACCGTTTTAGTTGTATTATTAACCTGAACTTGGTTGTTTTGTTGTTGGGATTATTTATGTGTTGTTAGAGTTGTTTTTTGTATGTTGTAGAAACAGAGTTGGTTAGGACTGTACTGTTAGGGGCGTAGGATTTACAGCCAGTTTAATATAAGTTAAATATGAGTATAGAAATAAAATTAAGCATCAAACGAGAGTTTTTGTTAATTGGTGGCAGTTTTCGTGAGAGCGAGCGTAGGCTCAGTTTGTCTTTTGGTGTTGTAAATTGAGTAGTAAACCCAAATTTTTGCGGAAAATTTTATGAACGTCTTGTTCTTATAATATAAGGATAAAAAACGTAAAAGTCAATGCCTTACGGTTAATTAATATTGTTTAACTTTATTAGTGTAAGCCACGAGGGAGTAGATTAAGGCAAGGTTGCTTAGTTGTAGGATCACACGGATAAATAAAAGAATAGTAAGTCTACGACAAATTTAAATCAATATAAGTATATAAAAAGAAGTTGTAATTAAATAAACACAATTATGAAAAGACGAATCTTTATGAAACCGTTTCATAAACGGCTTGTAGTGCTTTTATGTGCCGGATTGTTCTATTCTGCCTGCATATTTGGGCAGGATGAAACCGCATCTTCCGGAGGTAGCGGGGAACTGCATTTCGGGGCTAAAGTTGGTACAACCATCAGTAGTTTTACGGATCAGCAGCCACACACCGACATTAAACAAGGTATTATTGTAGGAGGATTTGCCAGTTTTTACTTTGACGATAATATGGCTGTTCAAGGGGAAGTAAATTACCTGCAACAGGGAGGTAAGCTTATTGAATTTGAAATTCCGGGCGATATTGGTAAGGATACATGGTATGCTTCAAAAGTACATAATAACAGTATTACCATACATACGGTTGATATACCAGTGCTTTTTAAGTATTCTTATCCATTGGGAGATGTGAATGTGAGCTTAAATGTTGGTCCAACTATAGGTATAAACTATTTTACCAGTATAAATAATGAAACAACCGTTTTTACAGACGTTGGAGCAATGCACACGTATACCGGAGAGAGTGATATTTCAGATAATATCAGTACCCTGAATTACGCAGGAACAGCGGGGCTGGGCTTTGAGGTTCCCTTAGGTGGCCTTAATCTCTTAATTGATGCCCGTTACAGGTATGGGATTAATCCAGTCTATAAATCATATAGTTACAGAGGGATCCCTCAAATTAAAGGGGATCTGCAGTGTCATACCTGGTATGTTACTATTGGTATAGGATTATAAATGCCTAATAAATTCAATAAAAAATATTTTAAAAAGATTGTTTAATTAAACTTAATTCAATATGAAAAATCAATTAAAAAAACTCGCTTTTTTTCTATTTGCAGGAGCACTAGTATTCTCCTCTTGCGATAAGGACAAATTTACAGAAGAGGATGCACTAGAAGCACTTCAGGAAATTGGTTTTATTGTTGCAGTAACAGATGCAACTAATAATGATGTGCCTTTGGGTAGCGCTAACGTAAAAATTGTATATAAGGGCGAAACCGTGCAAAAGACGACAGACTCTACCGGAACCGCTGTTTTTGAAGATATCCAAATAGGTGGCAATATGAATGTGTACGTAACAAAAGATGGGTATACAACCATTTTTACATCAGTAAGTACATTACCAGGTGATTATAGACAATCTATTGTGAACAAAAGTGTAAGGCTTTACTCTTTATCAGATGAGAAAATGTTTACAGTTAAGGGAAAACTAACAATAGAATCTGATTTGACGAACAGAACCAGAGAAACTGTGCCGGAAGGAACAGAAGTTATTGTACAAAATTCCTATATACCAGCTGGAATTCAGGAAAATTATGTCGGAACAACAGATGCTAACGGAGAGTATTCTGTTAAAGTTCCGGTGAATGGCACAGGAAATGATCGTTTGAATATTTACTTTCCTGAAATAAATGCAACGCAAAAACTCGCTTTAATTAAGAACGATGGTTCAAGAGCTGTTGTTGACCGGCAGACAAAGTGGGAGCCTGATAGTTATAGTGAGTCATATATTTATCATGTACCAAGCCCTGTAATGAATATAGCTGCGCCGGTAAGTCAGGGAACAGGTCTTGCATTTACAACAGAAGTTGATACAAATACAGGTTATTTCTATGAAATTATTGGAAGAAACCTTAGCAATGTGAAAATATTAAAACAAGGTAGTGGATATTTTCCAAACATAGAAAACAATGATACCACTGTATGGGTATTCCTAAATCCAGATGACGCGAAAAAGGATACAGCACGCTTATGGTTAAGATTTGAGAAAAATGGCGGTTTAGTTCAAGTTGTCAGTTTCGATAACAATGGGGCAACTTCAGGTCGTTTGGCTAAATATACAAGTAAGCCTACCATTAATCTTAATGTAGGTGGTGGTAGTGGAGCCGAGATTTATTTTCCGGGAGACTTTGATTATAAAATTAGGATTTCAAATAATGGTTCAGGTTACTATACAATCCCGGATGTTCGTATGACTTACTTCAACAATGGAGCTAAATTAATTAAAGATTTGAGTATGGGGAGTGCTATGATTAGCGAAGGAAGTATATATGCCATCGGTGGCGATGTTTTAGCTATTGAATATAATATAGATGAAGCTCCAAGTTTTGAGGTTGTTGCTGAAAATTCAGTTCAGGCTATGGTTGATTACGATTTTTGGTACAATCGTATTGATGAAACCGATAGTACAATGAATGATAATATTAGTCTTGATGAATCAGGATTAGGATACGATTACGCAAATCCTCCAACTGTTACAGTTAGTTCTTTAGCTGGTTATGGAACAGGAGCAGAGTATCGTGCAGAGGTTAATACAAATGGACAAGTTACTGATATAGAGCAGATACAAATAGGAAGTGGATATGTTCAAAATGTTAATGACTATAGAGGTTTAGGGTTCCGGGATCAAAATGGTGAAGATGGTGACGGAAGTTCAACTTATTATCACTATTCAGCCAGACCAGGAGGAGAAAGGGTAATAAATATTTATTACGGAACAGGAATGGCTCTGGAAGAGCTTTAGAGAATATTAAATATAATTAACATACAAAGGCTACTTGATTTCAGGTAGCCTTTTTTATTTGTAAAATTTTTTATGTGAAAGTATAGTGCACTATGGTTGCGTGTCGCAAATTCAGCATGAATTGGTATTAGTAATTCTAATTTAAGTTCGAGAGCTGGAGTTATTCATAAATCATTTAATGTAAAAATAAGCTAGAGTCATGTCAACAATAATGTGACGTGTACGAATTACCTTCGGTGAGCCCTACCATTAAAATGGCATCGGTTGCTTCTCTTTCGTCTCTCAATATCAATGACGGAGCAGCTTTTAGGCTTAACTTAATTAGTGCCTGCACGAAAGGTTGCAATCCCCTATAAACCAAGGCTATACTGTTGATAATTTACTTGAATCTCACTGGGTTTTTCTTTGTGTATTTCATTTATTTTACAGATATTCAAGGTGTTAATGATTTTAGATTCGAGTATTTCGGAGCTAGGGATTAAAATTTTTCGAATATGAGAAAGAGATTCGAGCAACAATTAACTTTAGGAAGTTTACCAATTGGTGAAACAGTTATTCCAACAAGAAAAAGGGCTGGGGCTTTACCAGGGCTCTGTGCAGCATTAAAAGAAATCTACACCTGCCATAAGTGGAATGAGAAAGTATTTCAACTACTTGAAAAAAAGATATTTGCCCCCAATAACAATACAGGAAGGCCGGGGATGGGTTTATGGCAAATTTTTGTTTTGTCGCAAGTAAGAAATTGCAAAAATATTAGTTACGATGAACTTCATGATCTGGCAAATCATCACAGTCTGATTCGGCAAATCATGGGGGTAGAAAAAGAATTTGGTTTTGAGGCTTATGAGTTTAAATATCAAACTATTCTTGATAACGTAGGATTGTTGGATGATGAAACAGTAAAAGAACTCAACAATATCATTGTTGAGTTTGCATACGATACTTTTAAAAAAAAAAGGACGGCAGCATTTTGCTTAAAGACTGATAGTTTTGTGGTTGAGAGCAATGTTCATTTCCCAACCGATTACAACCTTTTGTGGGACAGTGCCCGTAAGTGTCTGGATATGGCCACCAAGTTTCAGCAAAAACACAACCTGGCCGGTTGGCGTAAAATGAAAAACTGGCGGAGTGGTTTAAAAAATAAAATGCGTGCACTTGGCAGGGCATGCTCTTCAGCAGGAAAGGGTAAGGCAGGCCGGGTCAAAGGTGCAGCACTGAATTACCTCACTAAAGCTAAAGCATTGTATTCCAAACTGGCGTTGGAGAAAGAGAACTTTCCTCAAACTGACATTGCTGATAGTATAATTTTAATGGAACTTGAAAAATTTATGGAACTATTGGACAAACATATTGATTTGCTTGAAAGGCGCATTATAAAAGGAGAAACGATACCACATGAAGAAAAGATGTTTTCAATATTTGAACAGTACACGGAATGGGTAACCAAGGGGAAAATGCGACCGAACGTTGAGTTGGGTAAAAGAGTTGCCATCACAACTGACCAGTATAACCTAATTGTCGATTACGAAATTATGGAAAACGTATCCGATTCTGAAATTGTACCAGATTTGGCACAACGGGTTCTTTCTGCCAGAAGGGTGAAAAGCTGGAGCTTTGATAAAGGATTTTTCAGTAAAGAAAACAAAGAATTATTATCTGGACCCGTTGAAAACCTTGTGCTTCCTAAAAAAGGAAAGTGTAATAAAGCGGAATATAAGCAGGAACATGAACCAAGATTTATCAGGCTCAGAAACAAACATAGTGCAGTAGAATCAAACATAAATGAGCTGGAACACAGGGGGCTCGACCGTTGTCCCGACAAGGGCTATATGCATTTTAAAAGGTATATTGGACTGGCTGTTTGTGCCTATAATTTGAAGAGGATCGGTGAGCAGCTAATTTCGCGGGAAAGAGAGAAAGAATTAGGTTTGCACCCAAAACAAGCCTCTTAGTAAAGCGTTGAATATCAATTACATAAACCCACAACACGGGAGGGGTGTGTGTCATTTTTATAACAAAATGGCAATTGAAGCTTGAAAAATGAATTTCTTGCTAAAGAAAAATTATTTTTGACAACTGAAATACATCCAACTAAAAATAAAATAGTTCCCAAATTGGTAATTTCTGATAAGAATCGAAAATTTAGTTAGTTTTCGGGCTGACACTAATTACATTGGACGATAGGGAGTACCCCTATCCGTCAATCGAAGATTGACATGACACTAGCAGCATTCAACAGTGCTTTCTGAAATTCCAATTATTCCTTCATCCCTTCCATTACTCTCTTGGATTTAAAAAGTGTTTTGAGCTCTTTGATAATCAAAATAGTAATCCGGACGTAAGAACAAATCAAAAGAAGCAGTTTCTGTTTTTTTTGAATAAAACTTTGTTTTGAAAATAAAAACTGTGCGATTACATTTCAAATTACTATTATTGTAACAATGAAGAAGAATAATGTATTGGACGGAGTAAAAAAATGAAAAAAGAGCATACAAAATTTATGTGTGATTGTAGAATAAGAGTTAAAAGAAGTATTATTTTATAAAAGTTTTGTAAGTATTCTTGATTTTATCAATCCGAGGTAGAATGAAAATAACAATAATAGGAACAGCATATCCTTATCGGGGTGGATTATCAGCCTATAACGAAAGATTAGCACTTGAACTTCAAAACGAGGGGCATGAGGTTACCATGTATACTTTCACCCTGCAGTATCCCGGTTTTCTTTTTCCCGGGAAAACACAATATTCCGATGAGAAAGAACCGGAACATCTGAAAATTGTCCGTTGTATAAATTCAATAAATCCATTGAACTGGGTTTTGGTAGGGAACAGAATTAAAAGAGAGAAACCCGATCTGGTTTTAATAAAATTTTGGCTTCCTTTTATGGGACCTTGCTTTGGAAAGATATTACGGAATATTAAGAAAAATAATTACTCCAGGGTAATCACAATTATCGATAATATAATCCCTCATGAATCCAGGTTTGGAGATAAAGCATTTACACGGTATTTTGTAAAACCTCTTGACGGATTTGTAGCAATGTCCCAGAACGTTTTGACAGACATAAGTTTGTTTGACAAAACGAAGCCAAAAACACTTTCCCCTCATCCGGTTTTCGATAATTTCGGAAAAATAATGCCCAGGGAAGAGGCTATCGCAAAATTGGGACTGGACGAAAACTTTCGTTATGTTTTATTTTTTGGATTAGTCAGGAAATATAAAGGACTGGATCTTCTTATTGAGGCATTTGCCCAAAAGTGGTTCCGGGAAAATAATATCCGACTGATAGTAGCAGGGGAATATTATTCAGATAAAGAGGATTATGTTTCTTTGATTAAGAAATATTCGCTTGAGGATGAGATTGTCCAGGTAGATAAATTTATACCCGATTCTGAAGTGGAATTGTTTTTCAATGCCTGCGATCTGGTAGTTCAACCATATAAATCGGCAACCCAGAGCGGGGTAACTCAAATAGCATATCATTTTAACAAACCCATGGTTGTAACAAATGTAGGAGGCCTGGAAGATATGTGCCCGCATGGAAAAGTTGGTTATGTAAGCTCAACCAGCCCGGCAGAAATATCAAACGCAATGATGAAATTCTTTAAGGAAGCTAACCAGGAAGAAATGGTTGCTAACATTATTGAAGAAAAAAAGAAATACGGTTGGGGAATTTTAACCCGGAATATTATGTCACTGCTAAATAAAATAAACAAAAACGAATAAAATAAAGTATGAAGTACATTAGTAAAGCACCACTTAGAATTGGATTAGCGGGAGGAGGAACAGATGTGTCACCATATTCAGATACTTACGGAGGGGCTATCCTGAATGCTACGATAGACCTTTACGCAACAGTAGTGCTTTTACCAAGAAATGACAATAAGGTAATATTTCGATTACAACATACCGGAGAAAAAATAGAGTTTGAAGCAAAGGAAAAACTAGAAGAAGTTCCCGGGTTAAAACTTCAGATAGGTGTTTATAACCGAATCGTAAAAGATTTTGCCAAAAGGCCGCTGCCTTGTGAATTAATCGCAACCATGGATGCACCTACGGGATCCGGTCTTGGGACTTCATCAACACTGGTAGTTGCTTACATAGGGGCATTTGTGGAGTGGTTAAAATTGCCATTAGGAGAGTATGATATTGCACAACTGGCAGTGAGCATTGAACGGGAAGACTTAAATATGGCCGGAGGAAAACAGGATCAATATGCGGCAACTTTTGGAGGGGTAAACTATATGGAGTTTTTTGATAACAGCAGAGTGGTTGTAAACCCACTTAGGATCAAGCAGGATGTATTAAGGGAGTTGGAATTTCATTTATTACTGTTTTATCTACAAACACGTCGGGAGTCATCAAAGATTATTGATACACAAAAAGCTAATTTTGAAAGAGAGGAGGAGCAGGTTCTTGCGGCAACACACTTATTAAAAGAACAAGCTTACAGAATGAAGGAAGTGGTATTACGGGGAGAACTGTTTAAAATCGGGGACGTACTTAAGCTTGGTTGGAAAAACAAAAAGCAATTAGCAAACGGAATTTCAAATCAATTAATTGATGATATATATGAAACCGCCATTCAGTCAGGAGCTTCGGGAGGAAAAATTTCAGGAGCAGGAGGTGGCGGGTTTATGATGTTTTATTGCCCCGGGAGCAGTAAATACGATGTAATAGAAGCCCTTTCTGAGAAGGGCGTTGTTTGGCAAAAATATAGTTTTCAAACAAAAGGATTAGAAACATGGACAAGCGTGCAGTAGTACAAGACAATCTCAAAAGCTCTATAAAGCTAAAAGAAGAACTCCTGGCAGACAGCGAGATGATTGAAAGGGTAGGTGAGTTGACAGGCCTAATAGTGAAACGATACAAAGAAGAAGGAAAAGTGCTTTTTTGCGGAAATGGTGGTAGTGCAGCAGATGCCCAACACCTGGCGGCTGAATTGTCAGGCAGGTTTTACTATGATCGTCCACCGGTTTTCGCAGAGGCGCTTCATGTTAATACCTCTTATCTTACGGCAGTTGCAAACGATTATTCATACGACGAAATATATTCCAGGTTGGTAAGGGCTATGGGTAAAAAGGGGGATATACTAATAGGCATATCAACCTCAGGGAATTCAAAAAATGTAGTTAATGCCCTAAAACAGGGCAAAGAACTAGGAATGGTAACAGTTAGCCTAACAGGACTAGGTGGCGGAGAAATGAAAAACTGGAGCGATTTTCTTTTTGAAATTCCATCTAAAGATACGCCAAGAATACAGGAGTGCCATATGTTAATCGGACATACCATTTGTCAACTTGTTGAACAAGAACTTTTCCCCAAATAATAATCATGGAAGCAATCATTTTAGCGGGTGGCCTGGGTACCCGGTTAAGATCGGTAGTAAATGAAGTGCCTAAGTCAATGGCCCTTCTTAATAATAAACCCTTTTTGGAATATCAGTTAGATCGTTTAATATCAGAAGGAGTTTCGAGGTTTATCCTTTCTGTCGGATATAAATCAGACCATATAAAAAGTCATTTTTCCGATAGATATAAAGGTTGTGAAATGATTTATGCGGTGGAAGAAACATTGTTGGGGACTGGGGG
This sequence comes from Bacteroidales bacterium, assembly GCA_965230395.1. Taxonomy (GTDB): domain Bacteria; phylum Bacteroidota; class Bacteroidia; order Bacteroidales; family UBA10428; genus UBA10428. Next base: position 5,154,265 of record CBDDKV010000002.1, on the reverse strand, counting down.
CGCAATAAAAAATGCAATGAAGTATGTGAAAGGAGAGCTGGTAATTGTTGCAAACGGAGACTCTCTTTTTATATCTAATATTCAGGAGCAACTCAGTTTTCATCAGAAGAACAAGGCTGATATTACCTTGGCCCTTAAACCAATGAATAAATTTGAACGATACGGGAAGGTTGAGTTGACTGAAAATAACAGGATAGAGCGGTTTTTTGAAAAACAGCCAGTTGACCAGGGATTAATTAATGGGGGACTCTATATTTTTAATGTGAAAACGTTTAACGGGTTGGAACTTCCGGAAAAGTTTTCGATTGAAAAAGATGTTTTTGAAGCAAAAATCAACCAGTTAAATTTGTTTGGGTATATCTCTGAAGGTTATTTTCTTGATATAGGTATACCGGAGGATTTTATGAAAGCCCGTTACGAAATCGGTCATTTTCTTAATATTGACAGTACATGGACTTTATTTCTGGACAGGGATGGAGTTATAAATAGAAAAAGAGATAATGATTATGTTAAAACAATAAGTGAATTTGAATTTATCCCCGGAACTTTGGAGGCACTTGCCAACCTTTCGGATATCTTTGGGAAGATTGTTGTTGTTACGAATCAACAAGGAGTTGGGAAAGGAATAATGTCTGAAGGTGATTTAACTCAAATTCATGATTTTTTTCTTAAGGAAGTTAATCAAAAAGAAGGCAGAATTGATGCAATATATCATGCCCCACAATTAAAAGAGGAGGGAAGTGCTATGAGAAAACCGGAAATTGGAATGGCCTTAAAAGCTAAAGAGGAGTTTCCGGAAATCGATTTTTCAAAAAGCATAATGGTGGGAGATTCCTCATGCGATATGGAATTTGGGCAGCGGGCAAATATGATTTCGATTATGGTTGCTGAAAAACAAGAAGGTTCTGAGATTTATGCAGTAAAGTCATTACTGGAGTTTAGTAAAACCCTGGAAAGTATTCTTCATCCGGATTCTTAGGGGTACGAAGAACCGGAATTCTGTGTTTCAGATCCGGTAATTATGCAGTTAATTTTATTAAACGTAACATTTCTGTTATTTGTCCCGGGTTAAACCATTGAGCATCTTTGTACCTTCTGAACCAGGTAAGCTGTTTTCTTGCATAAGCCCTCGTATGGTTTTTTACATGTGTTATAGCTTCTTCAAGGGAAAGATTTCCATCAAAATATTCAAAGAGTTCTTTGTAGCCGACAGTTTTCAGAGGGGTAAGATGTTTCTTTTTAATCATTCTTGACGCCTCTTCCACTAATCCGTCAGAAACCATCTTGTCAACCCTGTTATTTATTCTGGAATATAACTCTTCCCTGTCGATATCAAGATTAATCATTAGTGTTTTGAAAGGCCTTGTTTTAGGTTCATTCAACAAAAAGCTGCTATAAGGTTTTTTCGTTATCTCATAAACCTCAAGGGCTTTAAGCAGTCTCTTATAATTGTTTTGATCAACTTTAGAATAATATTCAGGATCGATTGTAGCAACCATTCTCTGTAATTCACCGAGCCCTTCTGAATTATATATGTCCCAATACCTCTTACGGACGTCCTGAGGAATTGTCGGTAAGTCATCAATACCATATATAACAGCATTAATATAAAGTCCGGAACCCCCAACCATGACAACGATATCTTTTGTTTCAAAGAGTTGGTTGAGACAAGCAAGAACTTCATATTCATACATACTTGCATTATAGCGGTCATCTACCGAGCGTGTATGAATAAAGTGGTGTTTCACTTCTCGTAATTCATCATGTGTAGGCACTGCAGTCCCAATGGAAAGTTCTTTATAAACCTGCCTTGAATCAGCAGAAATGATTTCTGTTGTTAATTCCTTGGCAATAGATATCCCTGTTGCCGTTTTTCCTATTCCGGTGGGACCTCCGATTATTACAAGTAAAGGTAAACTCAATGCTTTAGAAGGTTAATTTAATTTTTATTTGTGTGGAACAAATATAGTTATGCAGGGCGATGAATAAAAAAAGCTGCCGGCATAATTTAACCGGCAGCCTGATAATAAATATGGTGGTATTTATTGTTCGTTTTGTTTCTTTATGAGGTTGAGGGCAGAGCCCGCTTTAAACCAGTCTATTTGATTTTCATTGTAGGTGTGGTTTACTTCGAACTCATCCAGACTGCCATCTTGGTGATGAAGAACAACTTTGAGCTTGTTGTTTGGAGAAAAATCACTTAACCCGATAATGTCTATTGAATCCCCTTCCTGAACTTTTTCGTAGTCATCCTTGTCAACAAAAGTTAAGGCAAGCATGCCCTGCTTTTTTAGGTTAGTTTCATGAATCCTGGCAAACGATTTTACCAGCACTGCTTTTACACCAAGGTGCCTTGGTTCCATTGCAGCATGTTCCCTGGACGATCCTTCACCATAGTTTTCATCACCGATAATAATTGAGCCGATACTGGCATTTTTATATGCCCTGGCAGTAGATGGAACTTCCTGATATTCTTCGGAGAGTTGGTTTTTGACCGAGTTAGCTTTACCGTTAAAGTAATTAATCGCACCAATCAGTAAATTATTAGAGATGTTATCAAGATGTCCTCGGTACCTTAGCCATGGGCCAGCCATTGAAATATGATCTGTTGTACATTTACCTTTTGCTTTAATAAGAAGTTTTAAACCTGAATAATCATTGCCATTCCAGGGCTCAAAAGGAGTAAGTAACTGTAGGCGTTCAGAGTCTGTGTTTACAATAACATCAATTTTACTGCCGTCTTTTGCGGGAGATTGATAACCAGGGTCATTAACATCAAAGCCTTTGTTGGGGAGTTCATCTCCCGATGGCGTATTTAGTTTAACATTTTCACCTTTTTCGTTAACTAGTGTATCCGTTAATGGGTTGAAAGTTAAATCTCCGGCGATGGCCAGTGCAGTAACAAGTTCCGGTGAGGCAACAAAAGCATGTGTGTTTGGGTTTCCATCGGCGCGCTTGGCAAAGTTTCTGTTAAAAGAATGCACAATTGTGTTAACCTCTTCTTTTTCAGCCCCGCTTCTTGCCCATTGACCGATACATGGACCACAGGCATTGGCAAATACCTGTCCGCCCATTTTCTCGAACATGTCGATAAAACCGTCTCTTTCTATCGTAAACCTTACTTGTTCGGAGCCAGGGGTTATGGAGAACTCTGACTTGGACTGAAGGTTTTTGGCTACCGCATCTTTAGCAATAGAAGCTGCTCTTGAAATATCTTCATATGATGAGTTTGTACATGAACCAATCAGACCGGCTTCAATTTTTGTCGGCCATCCGTTTTGGTGTGCAGTTTCCTTCATTTTGCTGATAGGTGTGGCAATATCAGGAGAGAAAGGTCCATTTAAATGAGGTTCAAGTTCTGACAAGTTAATTTCTATAACCTGGTCGAAATATTTTTCAGGTTGTTCATAAACCTCCGGGTCTCCGGTTAGGTGATTTCTTATTTCATTGGCTAAGTCTGCAACCTCATTCCTGTTGGTTGCACGGAGGTATTTTTCCATAGCTTCGTCATATCCAAAGGTGGATGTAGTTGCACCTATTTCTGCCCCCATATTGCATATTGTCCCTTTTCCGGTACACGATAGGCTTTCTGCCCCTTCGCCAAAATACTCGACAATACACCCGGTGCCCCCCTTAACAGTCAAAATTCCTGCTACTTTTAGGATGACATCTTTAGCTGAAGTCCAACCGTTTAGTTTACCAGTCAGTTTTACTCCAATTAGTTTTGGGAATTTTAGTTCCCAGGGCATTCCTACCATTACATCAACAGCGTCAGCCCCTCCAACACCAATAGCAATCATTCCAAGTCCCCCGGCATTTACAGTATGAGAGTCAGTCCCTATCATCATTCCTCCGGGAAAAGCATAGTTTTCAAGTACAACCTGGTGAATAATCCCTGCCCCGGGTTTCCAGAAACCAATACCATATTTGTTAGATACCGAGCTTAAGAAATCGTACACTTCTTTATTTGTTTCCCGGGCAACAGGCAAGTCTTTCAAAGCCCCTTCTTTGGCCTGAATAAGGTGGTCGCAATGAACAGTGGAAGGAACTGCCGCTCTGTTTTTTCCAGCCTGCATGAACTGTAAAAGGGCCATTTGTGCTGTAGCATCCTGCATGGCCACGCGGTCTGGTTTGAAATTGACATAGTCGGCACCTCTGCGAAATTCATCAAGGGGTTTATTGTCAGCATGCGCATACAATATTTTTTCGGCAAGAGAAAGAGGCTTGCCTGTAACTGTTTTTGCATGTTCCACCTTAGCAGAAAATTCATCATAAACCTTTTTGATCATTTCTATGTCGAAAATCATACTTTTTATATTTTAATTTTTTTTCAATGGGTCGCAATTTACGAATAATTAAGGTAACCCTTTCATGATTAAATCAGGAAACAGTTCTCGTAGAAATAGATTCCACCCTTTAACACCCTAAACACTAATAAGGTAAGAATGTTCGTTTAAAATTGTACATCTTTCAAAAAGAAGTCAGCTTTATACTATGGTAAATCGAAATTTCAGCAGTATATCTTTGAAAGTTTAATAAAAAATTAAATTTTTAAATTTATATTTAAGGAGCTTTTGAATTTGTATGGAAAGATTATATATAAAACGGACCCAAAATACGCCGGAAGTAGATCTCGACCCGGATACAGGAATGTTTAGGCTGGAAGGAAGAACAATACCGGAGAATCCTGGAGACTTTTACGATCCGATTCTCGAATGGTTGCTGGAGTATTTTGAGAACCCGGTAGCAATGACATGTTTTAGTATAAACCTGGATTATGTTAACAGTGGCTCATCAAAGTATATTCTTGGGTTATTCAGGGTATTTAAAAAGAAATATCAGGAAGGTACTAAAGTAGAGGTGAACTGGTACTACGAAGAAGATGATGAAGCTATCGAAGGCTTGGGGGAACATTATCAGTCATTATTGCCCTTCCCTTTTAATCTTAAAGAGTATATTTAGTCAGTGTAATTTCATGAATAGGGTAGGCAAGATATCGAAAACCAAGAAATCACAGCTAGCACGAATTTGTAACTTGTGCTGTTAAAGGGCAATTGCAATCAAATTATTTGGAAAGGAAAAAGAAAGAAATCACGATGAAAAATATTCTAGTAATCACGTTATTATGTTTCATTAATATGTCCGAAATATCAGCTCAGAAAAGAGAAACATTAAACAATCATTGGTTTGTCAACGCAGGTAATACAATTGGGAGTCCAATAAGTATTGGATTTAGCAGGGGATATGCAAACAGGCTGCAAACAGGGATAAACGGAGGGGTATTCAGAGGTTTATGGGATCTAAAAGGTTGGGAGTTAGGAGTAGAAAATAAGATTTACATAATTAAAGATAAAGAAACGTTAGAATTAAGAAGATGGTACTGGTATCAGTCTATCTTTTATCATGAGAGTTTAACTCCTTTTGATTATGAATACAATGAAGAGGCGTTTTACCCGTGGGATTATAAAAGTTATACCAAGCAAAAGTATATTGGGGCTAATGTTTCGTTAGGATATAGACTGCCAATTCTATCAAATTTCGGTGTGAGCTTCCAGTTCGGCTGCTTATTCAGGTGTCATTTACATTTTGAAAATGGTAACTATAGGGAAATTACAGAGCCAGATAGGGGGATTATTTTTCTTCCTACACCAAGATTAGGCTTGTTCGTAGATTACAAATTTTAAATGCATATTAGAACTCTAAATATGAAAAGTCTGTTAATTCATTTTTGTAAGGCAAAATAAATATAATTATAAGAAGCCTTATTTCGTGTTAGAAAAAAAATAGAATCAATTTCGACAATTTAGGGGTGCGGTTTATGTAAAGGTCTTCAAAAATAAGGTTAGGTCAATGAGTAAGTCAATCAACTATAATAATCTTAGTGTTACAGATTGCTTGTCGGTAAAGGAAAAAGATATGGGAGGGTATTTCCTGCTCACTATTGAATGTCGCAGATATATAGGAATAATAGATAGACGTGCTACAATTCAAATTAGTGGGGTTGATGAAAGTGGCGAAACCTACAACCTGGAATAAGAGCGATACAAGATAATTAGATAGAGATTTTTAAGCGCAAAAAAAGCCGTTCAAACCGAACAGCTTTTTTTGTAATATTTAGGTCAGTAAAATTACTTTACTGAATCCATGTACTTGATTAGCTCAACAACTTTTGCAGAATAGCCCATTTCGTTATCGTACCATGAAATAACTTTTACGAAAGTTGGAGATAACTGGATACCAGCTTTTGCATCAAAAATTGAAGTGCGGATATCACCAATGAAATCATTGGAAACAACAGGATCTTCAGTATAACCAAGAACTCCTGCTAGTTCTCCCTCAGAAGCTTCTTTCATAGCAGCACATACTTCTTCGTAAGTAGTTCCCTTAGCAAGGCGAACAGTTAAGTCAACAACTGAAACATCAGGAGTAGGAACACGGAAAGCCATACCTGTAAGTTTTCCGTTTAATTCAGGAATAACTTTTCCTACAGCTTTAGCAGCACCAGTAGAAGAAGGAATAATGTTCTGGCTGGCTCCACGTCCACCTCTCCAGTCTTTCATAGAAGGACCGTCAACAGTTTTTTGAGTAGCTGTTGTAGCGTGTACTGTTGTCATAAGGCCTTCCTCGATACCAAACTTGTCGTTAAGTACTTTAGCAACAGGAGCAAGACAGTTAGTAGTACAAGAAGCGTTAGAAACAAAGTTCATGTCGTTTGTGTAAGAAGCGTTATTAACACCCATTACAAACATAGGAGTATCGTCTTTTGAAGGAGCAGACATAATAACTTTTTTTGCGCCAGCGTCAAGGTGTCCCTGAGCTTTTTCTTTTGTAAGGAAAAGACCAGTAGATTCAACAACGTATTCAGCTTCAACATCACTCCATTTAAGATCTGCTGGGTTCTTCTCTGAAGAAACGCGGATAGATTGTCCGTCTACTATCAGGTTACCATCTTTAACTTCTACAGAACCTTTATACTGGCCATGAGTTGAATCATATTTAAGCATATATGCCATGTAATCAACATCGATAAGGTCATTAATACCAACAACTTCAACGTTCTCGTCAGCCATTGCTATACGGAATACAAATCTTCCAATTCGACCAAAGCCGTTAATACCGATTTTTATTTTTCCCATGGTTATAAAAATTTATAAAATATTAATAATTCCTAATAATTGAAAAATGAAGTGCGAATTTAAGAAATAAATTATAATTGAACAACCAGAGTAGGTTAGGTTAGTATTAAATGTGTGAAAAAAATAACAATAGAAAGCTGTACCCCCTTTCAGTTAAGGGTATGGGAGGTTTATTCTGTAGGAAGTTTGTCCTTCCTTCTGGGGCGTTGGCTGAATTGTGTGTCTATGACCTTACCAAACCGGTAACTGATAAACAAAGTCAAAATAAATTGGTTGTCGGGTAAAATAAAGAGTATTTTCTCGGCAGAGGTGTCCATTATTTTTAATGGTTTAACATAGGCATCAAATCCAATTCCAAGTTCAAGGGCGTGAAAGATCTCGTCAACTTTGCTGTATTCAAATGAGAACCCAAATTTTCCATAGGCTCCGGGAATAATGGAAAGCTCGTTAAACCCCATGGTAAAAGGGGCCCGCCCGATAAAATTGCCGTGTTTTAAGAATTTGTCAAAATAATATTCTTGCCTGGTGTTATCGTAATACTCGTAATATACAGGTTTTAATATTCCGATAGAGGGACCAAAAGTGGTAAAATATCTTATGGAAATACCTCCTAGATCATGCTTTCTAAACATTTCTTTTTGGTATCCAAATCCCCCTTTAAATGTGTAGGTGCTGTTTAATTTTCCGAATATAATGTTTTTGTTGGTAGTCTGTATGGTAGCCCTGATCTCTTTAGGGTGCTTAAGGTAATTTAGTTCAAATTCATATAAAGTTTTACGAAATGCATCAACCCTTCTGGCATACCTGTAATTAACACCAAAACCGTTCGTGTTTAACAATAACCCGAATGTGCGCTCGTTTCGGTAGAATATTTTTTCCTGCTCATCAATCTCTCCCTGACCAAATACCAAAGTAGCATTGAAGAGTAACGCTATTATTATTTTAATGTATTTCTTCATGTTCTGTAACAAAAATAATACAAAACACCAAAGAACACTGCCTGAGAAAGATTTTTAATACAGGATTAACCGGCTTTTTCAGTTTGCTCAACATCATTATCCTGAGCATAGGCCGGACATGTGTGATTAGAACAAGCTGTAGCGAGAAAACCTATCGCAATGAGAATTGCGTAAATAATTGTTTTTATTTTCATAATAATTCTTTTTCCAGTTTAAAACGTGAAACCGAAAAAAAATATTGTATTAAACTTCAGTATCAGGGTTTTGTTCTGTTTGAGGGGTGTCTTGAGCATAAGCCGGGCACACATAATTGTTGCAAGAAACACTAAGCATTCCAACTACAACCAACACTGCTAAGGCAATCAAAAAACGTTTCATCTCAATAGAAATTTATAAGTGAATATACAGCTTTCTTTTACGCAAGATTAATAAAAATAGTTTAGAAGTTCCCAAAATACTTGATAAAAGTAACAAAAAAAATGGTGTACAGCAAAATCCATATATGTATATTTGACTTTTACAAATACAGAAAAAAACACATAATGATCAACACAATTCTTGAACATAGATCCATACGAAATTTTAAGAATGATAAAATTCCTCAAAATAGTTTAGAAGAAATATTGAAAGCCGGAACAAGGGCATCTACTACTGGAAATATGCAGGTTTACAGTATGGTTGTTACTACAGATGACAAGATAAAGGAACAGTTGTGGGAGGCGCATTTTAAGCAAAATATGGTCAAAGAGGCTCCGGTTGTGGTTACATTTTGTGCCGATTTTAACCGGTTTAACAAATGGTGCCTGCAAAGGAATGCCAGCCCCGGATATGATAATTTTTTGTCTTTTTATACAGCAACAATTGATGCTTTATTGGTTTCCCAAAACGTAGCACTTGCAGCGGAGTCTTTTGGGCTTGGGATTTGTTACCTGGGTACGACCACATATATGACCTCAAAGATTATTGAAATTTTAAATTTGCCCGAACATGTTGTTCCGGTAACAACTATTGTATTGGGGTACCCTGACGAAAATCCACCATTAACGGATAGATTGCCGCTTGAAGGGGTTATTCATAACGAGACTTACAAAGATTATACATCTTCTGATATTGATTCTGTTTATAGAGAAAAAGAAGAACTTGAATTTACGAAGCAGCTTTTGAAAGAAAACGAAAAAGAAACCCTTGCTCAAATATTTACCGACAACAGGTATACAAAAAAGGATAATGTAGCTTTTTCAAAAAGCTTTTTGGAGGTTTTGCAGAAACAGGGGTTCATGAATAACGATATTGAATAGAAAAGGTTGGGAGCCACAGAAAAATGGGGCTCCCAATTTTTCAATATTATTTTTTTTCAAATTCAACACCAAGTTTCTGTGCGATTTCCTCTAAATCATCAGCTATAGCAGGAATAATATTTACTCCTTCCTGTTTGATTCTTTCTTCTTTTTCGAATTCAATTTCTCCGGGAATGTAGACCCTTTCAACACCTTTTGCCGGTTGGGCACCTTTAAATGTTTCTATCCATTTATCCATTTGAGATTTGAACGTTTCAGCAGGTTGCCAGGCGTCTATTCTCATTGCTCCAAAGAAGTGTCCGGTCCCTTCGCCAACTTTTTCTTCTAAAACCGGAAGGTAAGCTACGGAGGGGGGGCAGAAAGGTCCAAAATTAGCACCAGAGAAAACGCAGGAGAAAATATCAACGATGGTGCTCATGCAAAAACCTTTATGGCTGCCGTGTTCGTAATCGCCACCTAGCGTTAGCATAGAACCCCCTTCTTTTAATATGGCAGGGTCGTCACTGGGTGTTCCGTTTTTGTCCTGTACATATCCCAGGAGTGTCTTTTCTCCCTTTTTTTCAGCAACAGCTAATTTTCCACGGGCAATTGGGGTTGTAGCAAAGTCGGCGACATATGGTTTATTTTTGCCTGCTGGTATTGCCACAGCTATGGGGTTTGTGCCAAGCATTCTGCTTACCGAGCCGGTCGGGGCAACAAGAGGGTTGGCATTTGTCATTGACATACCAATCATATCTCTCTCCAACGCCATCATTGCATAGTATCCGGCAATTCCATAATGGTTGGAGCCTCGGGTTGAAACCCAGCCGGTTCCACTTTTTTCTGCTTTTTCCATCGCTATTTCCATGGACCTTGTTGCAGCAATCATGCCAATAGCACCATCTCCATCAACCACAGCGGTACTCGGTGACTCATGTACAATCCGAATATTAGGGCGTGTATTTATTCGTTTTGCTTCCCATAACTGAAAATAATCTTTAATTCTAATCATGCCGTGCGATGGAAGGCCACGCAGTTCAGCAGCTAAAAATACCTTCGCTGCTTTTTCCGCATCAAGACGCTCACAGCCAATTTTAGTAAATACTTCAGTTGTAAAATTGAATAGATAATCGTATGTGTACATGGTAAAAAAATTTTTGTCAAAAATATAAAAATGAACCGAAGGATATAGGGAGTTCAGATAATATCTCAGTTTAATCAGAATTTTAGGCGTTCAACCAATCCGGGAGAAGGAATAGAGCTTAAGTACAGCAGTAAAGATGTCGTCCGGCATAAATTTTGATTAATTAATGTGGTATCGCTTAAAAGTGGATGGATTAAAAATACTATTTTTGGAGCGTGTGCGTTTTTCATAAAAAGAGATTTAATGTCACGAACAAGATACATTGTTAAAATTTTATTGCTTTGCGTAAGTGCAATTGCTTTTAGTCAGAAGCCAAGGGTTAAGAATGATCCAACGCATGATGATAAACCGCTCCACTTTGGTTTTTCGTTAGGAATGAACTATATGAACCTGCAGGTTCAGCAATCCCAATCTGCCCATGATAGTAATTTTTATGTAGGAATAAAAGAGGTAAAACCGGGAATTAATATTCAGGCTATTGCAAACCTTAGGCTGGGGAAGTATTTTGATCTTCGTTGCCTTCCCGGGATTTCTTTTGGTGAAAGGCAACTTTTCTTTCTTGATGACACAAATGGTTATATGAATGAGGGAAAAGCTTATCAAATGGAGTCCTCATTTTTAGAAGTGCCTTTCAGTTTAAAATATAAGGCGAAGCGACTAAATAATTTCAGGCCCTATCTTTTAGGGGGAGTTAATTTTAGGTACGACTTGGCTGTAAAGAAGGAATACGATAAAAAGGAGCAACTATTCATGATTACTCCGTTTGATTTCTATACAGAAATAGGAGGGGGATTCGATTTCTACCTTACATATTTTAAGTTCGCGATCGAGTTAAAGTACAGCCAGGGGATGACCGATATTTTCAGGAGCACAACTCCTTCGGGTAAATCGCCAGAAGATGATTTCATCCGATATACCAATATGTTTGATAAACTGCGTTCAAGCATGTTTATAATCTCATTTCATTTTGAGTAAAAAAGAGTTCTCCGGAATTCGCTTAAGATTACAGAGGTTGCTATTGAGACATTTAAGGACTCTGTTCTCTGATGATTGCTAAAGGCAGGGATATAAATTTGTTGGGTAAGGGCCGTTTTTACATTCGGGCTTATTCCGTTAGACTCGTTCCCCATTACTAACATTGTCTTTTGTTTTAAAGAACTTTTATAAATATCCTTTCCATCCAGCGTTGCACCAGCTATTTCATAACCACTTAACCGTCCTTCAGTCAAAAAAGGACTTAGTTTTGTATAAAAAATCCTGGTTCTGAATACAGCCCCCATTGTAGCCTGGATAACTTTTGGGTTATAACAGTCAACAGAATCAGTTGAACAAACAATGTTTTTAATGCCAAACCAGTCAGCCAAACGGATGATCGTACCAAGGTTCCCGGGATCCCGGATAGCATCAAGACAGAGAATTAAATCATTTTCGGAGCTCAGGTCTGGTTTTTCCGGTAAAAACATTTTTACCAAAGCTAAAATCGAAGGGGGAGTTTTTAATGATGAAATCTTTTTTGCTTCAGCAGTTGTTAAAATTGTAAAATTATGGTGTGATATTTCCGGATGTATATTAAGGAAATCGCTGGTAGCAAATAACTCTATTATATCATCTTTATGATACCTGAGAACTTCTTCGACCATTTTGTAGCCTTCAATAATGAATTTATTTTCTTTGTCACGATGTTTTTTTTGCTGGAGAGACTTTAGAAATTTTAATTTATTACTTGTTATCACTGCTGATTATTTAATTTCTTTAAAAGTTTTATAATTGATAATTCGTTAAGGAATTATATTTGCATTCGATGTTATAAAAACATTTACCTGAATGTTTTTGTATTCAGGACAAAATAAGTTAATATATCACTTTAAGTTTCATCTTTTTGAGAAAAAAAAAATTAAATAAAACGGATAAAGCGGTAACAATACTTACTATTTTAGGTATTTTTTTCTTTTTTTCATGCTCGCCAGCAAAACGGTTAAGTGATGAAGAATACCTGTATAACCGTTCACGAATTGTTATGGATAATGGGGCGGTTGATAAATCAGTGTTGACAAAATATCAACGGATATCTCCAAATAAAAGAGTTCTGGGTGTCCGTTTTCATTTGTTTTTGTATAACCTAGCGAACCCGGAGAAGGAGGTGTTTCCGCATGCATGGCTGCGAAAAATTGGAGAGCCACCTGTCATTTATGACTCATTATTAATACAGCAAAACAGTAAGAATTTCTCTAAATATGTCTCCGACAAAGGGTATAATTCAGCAAAAGTAACAGAGCAGGTTCATAGAAAAAAAGGACGGAAGATAGACTTAGTATATCAGGTTGAGCTCGGTGAACCAACCATAATAAATTCTGTAAAGTATAATTTGGAAGACCCCTCTATAAAAGAATACATTTTTAACGATACAAACTCTGCCCTTATAAAAGCAGGAGATCCTCTTGATAAGCCCAAACTTCAGGCCGAAAGGTTAAGGATAGAAGCTCTCTTAAAAAATCAGGGGTATTTTAAATTTTCCAGGGAGTATATTTTTTATGAGGTGGCCAAAGTAAATAAAGCAAATCAAGTTGATTTGACCGTAAATATAAAACAAAATGTGTCGGGCAATATTGATCCGGTTACAAAAGCCAGGCCGCATAAGAAGTATAAAATAAGTGAAGTTAATATTTATCCGAACCTGGATAAGAAGGAGGAAATAGGGGACATGGATACCGCGTCATACAATAACCATCAGGTCTATTATTATGGTCCCCCAATGCTTAGGGCATCGACATTAGCGGATGCAAACAGAAGTATTCCAGGTAGCTTATACAGTTTAAAAAATACAGAAAGGACGTACTCTAATTATTCCAGTTTAGGCTTGTTCCAATTTATTAATATTAGCTATGTAGATGGGGACTCGAAAGACGAAGAGTATGGCGAAATTGGTTGTAATATTGAGTTAGCAATGCGGAAACGACAATCGTATGCATTTGAGCTTGTTGCGACTAGCTCTGATAACGATCCGGGGATTCGGGGAAACATTACCTATAATAATTATAATATTTTTAGAGGGGGGGAGCAACTCCAGGTAGGTGTTTCCGGGGCACTGGAATCATTAAGAAACAGAATGGAGGGGACATCTAAGCCTATGCGGGAATTTGGGATTACTTCGAAATTTGAAACACCAAAGTTTTTATTGCCATTTTCGGCTCCCGAGTTCCAGAGGAAGTATAATCCAAGGACATCAATTCAGATATCTTATAATAATCAGCGACAACCATATTACAGGAGAACAATTGCAAATGCTTCTTTTGGTTATAACTGGAAAGGGAATGCCTACAACAAACATAGTATTTATCCGATAGACTTTTATTTGGTTTCATTGCCTACCCAAATAGACAGTGCTTATTTTGTTGACCATATAAAAGAAACCCGGCTGGAAAATAGTTTTATTGATCATGCTATACTTGGAGTCAGATATAGTTTTGAATTTAGCAACCAGACAAAAGAAGGGCGAAGAAATTTTATTTACTTAAAATCGAATATAGAATCGGCAGGAATAGGGGTTTATACCTCTAATCGAATTAGTTCCTGGGGAGAAGATTCACTATTTTTTAATGTTCCTTACTTTCAATATGCAAAAGCAGATATAGATTATAGGCAGTACCATGTTATAACACCAAGGAACAAGGTTGTTTTTAGGTTGTTTGCAGGGATTGGAATACCATATGGCAACTCCGCAACAATGCCATTTGAGAAAATGTATTGGGCCGGTGGCCCTTATGGAATCAGGGCATGGTCCGAACGTTCGCTTGGTCCGGGAGCGTACCCTGCGGATAGCATTAGAAATCAGTTGGGAGATATAAAATTAGAAGCGAACCTTGAATACAGGTTTAAATTATTCTGGAAACTGGAAGGTGCCTTCTTTCTTGATGTGGGAAATGTTTGGTTGTTAGATCCCCAAAGAAAAACCTGGCTATCTGTTGAAAATAATATTGAAAACATTAGGGTCTTTTATTTTAATAGATTTTGGGAGCAAATTGCCATAGGAACTGGGTTTGGAACCCGGTTTGATTTCTCATTTATATTATTGCGGTTTGATTTTGGGTTCAAACTTAGGGATCCCTCAATTCAACCCAATACAGATTTACGATATGATGGGGATGAGCCTTATTACAAAACAGGAAGCCGCTGGACGATAAGTAACCCGGATCCGGAAGTGAGGTTCTGGAACCTAACATTTCAGTTTGGAATAGGCTACCCGTTTTGAAAATAATCTTTGAAAGAATTGAGGCAACATACCAATTTTTAAAAACGGATTATAGGTGTGATTTCAATTAAGGTAGCTGATAATAACTATTTATTTTTAAATTTGCGGCAAAATGATAAACAAAAGTCATTGTTTTGTACTAATAACTTAATAAATATAATATGGATTTAAAACAAATCAAACCTGGTGTTGTAACAGGGGAACAACTACAGTTGCTTTTTGAGATAGCAAAGAAAGAGCAGTTCGCTTTACCTGCAGTTAATGTAGTTGGTTCAAGCTCTATTAACGCAGTTTTAGAAACAGCCAAAGAAAAAGGATATCCAATTATTATTCAATTTTCTAATGGAGGTGCTGTTTTTAACGCAGGTAAAGGTGCCCCTAACGAGAATCATGCGGCAGCGATTGCCGGAGCGGTTATTGGTGCTGAGGCTGTTCATAAATTGGCTCCTCTTTATGGAGTGCCGGTTGTTATCCATACCGATCATGCAGCAAAAAAACTTCTTCCCTGGATAGACGGGTTACTTGATGCAGGAGAGAAGTTTTATAAGGAAAATGGAAAGCCTTTATTCAGTTCTCATATGATTGACTTATCCGAAGAACCAATTGAAGAGAACATTGAGACGTGCAAGAAATATCTGGAGCGTATGAGCAAAATAGATATGACTCTAGAAATAGAACTTGGTGTTACTGGTGGAGAAGAAGATGGTGTTGATAATACCGATGTGGACAACGCATTGTTGTATACTCAGCCAGAAGAGGTTGCATACGCTTATGAGGAGTTGAGTAAAGTAAGCCCTAACTTTACAATCGCAGCATCATTTGGAAATGTTCATGGTGTTTATAAGCCTGGTAATGTTAAACTTACTCCAAAAATTCTGGATAACTCGCAAAAATATATTCAGGAGAAGTTTAATACAGGAGAGAAACCAGTGAACTTTGTTTTCCATGGAGGATCAGGATCAACACGTGAAGAAATTCGTGAGGCACTTTCATATGGAGCAATAAAAATGAATATCGATACCGATACTCAATGGGCTTACTGGAACGGTGTTCGTGAATATGAAGCGGCAAACCGGGGGTATTTACAAGGGCAAATCGGTAACCCTGAAGGAGACGATAAGCCAAATAAGAAAAAATATGATCCACGTGTATGGGTTCGTGCAGGTGAAAAATCTATGATAGCCCGTTTATTGGAGGCATTCGAAGATTTGAACTGTAAATAAGATACGCGATTGCTAACAAAATAAAAGTTAGTAACGAATAATTTAGACAGGTTGAGCTGGAGATGTTCGACCTGTTTTTTTATTTTTGACTATTTGGAGTCTGTCTATAAAATGGCAATTTTTAAGTTTAAACTTGTCATTGTTCCGTGATCCGAAATACGTCGGGGTGCCTTTTTTTAAATTTACTTGGTTCCCGATGTGCTTGGGGCAACGGTTGATAGCACTGACAAACTTCCCGGGGCATTGCCATCGGGTTGAATTAAGCCCGTCTTTTAGACCGAAGACCTTAGTTTATAGACAGACTCTATTTACAATGAAAAAAAGAAAGGTGTTTTAAATGGTAAATTCAGATAATCAGAAAAGGGCTAGTTTTTCCCGTATAGGTATTTTACTGGCAGCAGCGGGTTCTGCTGTTGGATTAGGAAACATATGGAAGTTTCCTTATATCACAGGGGAATATGGAGGAGGAGCCTTCCTATTTGTATATCTGGGATTTATTTTGATTATTGGATTACCGGTAATGTTGTCCGAATTATTAATTGGGAGAAGAGCGAAACGAAATGCATTTGGCTCTTTTAAAGCGTTAGCCCCAAAGACACCTTGGTATGTGACAGGCTTTTTTGGAGTTATTGCAGCCTACCTGATATTATCTTTTTATGGGGTAGTTGCAGGGTGGTCTTTGCATTATACAACCGAGGCAGTCTTAGGAAATCTTACCAATAAAACTCCCGAAGAATTTGAGGGCATGTTTACCGATTTTATACAACTACCAGTAAAACCTGTTTTTTGGCAATTACTTTTCATGGTTCTAACAGCATTAATAGTTTTATTAGGGATAAAGGATGGTATTGAACGGTTCTCAAAAATTCTTATGCCTATTCTAATAGTAATATTAATAATATTAGTTGTACGTTCGGTGACGCTTCCGGGAGCAGGAAAAGGTATAGCATTTTTATTTAAACCTGATTTTGAAAAATTAACTTGGGAGGGGGTATTAAATGCATTGGGACATGCATTTTTCTCTCTTAGTTTAGGTATGGGAACTTTAATCACCTATGGTTCTTATATAAGAAAACAAAATAATCTGGGAGTTACTGCTTTCCAGGTAACAGCGGCAGATACAATTATTGCACTTCTTGCAGCAATGGCTATAATGCCTGCGGTGTTTGCATTTGGAATAGAACCCGGTTCCGGGCCCGGTTTAGTATTTATAACACTGCCAAATGTGTTTCAACAGATGCCCGGAGGAACTGTCTTTTCAGTGCTGTTCTTTGTTTTGCTGGCTGTCGCAGCATTAACCTCTTCAATCTCAATACTTGAAGTGGTGGTTACTTTCCTCTCTGAAGAAATGAAAATTGGTCGTAAAATGGCTACACTGGTAGCCGGGTCTACTATTTCTGTCGTCGGAGTTTTTTGTTCGTTATCAATGGGGAAATTAAGTTCACCGGTTTTTATGGGACTGAACTTTTTTGACACACTAGATTTCTTTGCTTCAAATGTGTTCTTACCTTTTGGTGGTTTATTAATTTCTTTATTTATTGGTTGGTATTTGGGACGGAACAAAACATTAGATGAAGTTTCAAATGGAGGGAAAATTAAAGTAAAATATTTAAATTTGTTAATGTTCTCACTACGTTATGTAGCCCCGGTTGCAATTTTTTTTGTATCAGTTTATGGCATTTATGATCAGGTTTCTAATTATATAGGAATGGATTTGTTTACTTTTATTAAAACAAAATTCTGATTTACTTTCGTTTGTGAGTTGATTTTGGTGTAATTAAGTTAATTAACGATATATAGCAATATTAATATGAAACTATGGGAAAAAATAGAACCATATTTCAGATTTACAAAAGGTGAAAAGAGGGGGATATATGTTCTTTTAGGATTAATGATGTTGGCATTGGTCGCTAAATGGACTATGCCGTTTATGAGGAAGGAGAAAAAATCAGCTTTGGTAAGTGTGGGGTATCTGGAATTAGAAGTAAAAACCAAAAAACAAGAGGAATCGAAGAACAGGTTCAGGAAAAGAAAAGAAAAAAGCAACGAAGGCTTTCTTAAAGAAGCAGGGGACAAAAAAGCGGTCCCTCACCCGTTTGATCCCAACAAAGCGTCTTATAACGAATTGTTTAATACCGGATTTTCAAAGTATATTTCACGCAATATTATTAATTACAGGGATGCCGGAGGAATATTTAGTTCGAAAGAAGATATGTACAAGATTTATGGGATGAATGAAAAAACTAAGGAATTGATTGATGAATATTGTAGAATTGACACAACAGAGTTACAGAGAAAGCTGGCTGTAAGAAAAAATGTTGACCGTAATATTAAAATTGATATTAATAAAGGCGACTCTCTGGTGCTTATGAAGTTGCCTGGAATAGGAAAATACCTTAGTAAAAGAATAATCAAGTACCGTGATATGCTGGGAGGTTATACAGATAGAAAGCAATTACAGGAGGTATATGGTTTAGAAAGAGAAACTTATGATAGGATAAAAGAACAGATAATAATTGATACTTCCCGAATTATACGAATAAATATTAATCAGGCAACAGAAAAAGAACTTAGTAGACATCCATACTTAACCAATTATCAGGCGCGTGCAATAACAAAATACAAAGAATTAATGGGACCTTTTAAACGTATTGAACAGATAAAAGAAAACTATTTGTTAACGGAGGAGGAATATTTAAGAATATATATTTATTTGAGTTTAAACTAAAAAACTGTAATTTATTTTAAAGATTTGGTTTAAAGGGTTAATTTTTTTTGTAAATTTATCGTTACAAATAAATAGAATAAACGGCACGATCTAGTATATATCTGACTTTTTTTGTCTTTATAGTATTGCGTATTAAATTTTAAGTAGTAAATTTGCGCCTCGTTTCATTAAACTAATATTATAATAATGATTATTGTACCTGTTAAAGAAGGAGAAAATATTGAAAGGGCTCTTAAAAAATTTAAGAGGAAGTTTGAAAAAACAGGAGTGATTAGAGAACTCCGTAATCGTCAGGCTTATAAAAAACCCTCGGTAGAAAGGCGTGAAGAGGTAAAAAAGGCAATTTACGTTCAGCAATTGCAGCAGAAGGAAGATTAATTTTATACCAGGGATATAGTCTGATATATACTAGGTGCCAACTGTAATTGGACTAATTCTCCCTGAGTATGAGGTTGGTAGACAAGTTTATTAAACATATTACATTTGAGAAAAGATTTTCCGCTCATACAATTCGGGCATATAAAGACGATCTTAATTCTTTCATAGAATTTCAAGGAATAACCTTGGATAAAGAATTGCTTGATGTTGACGGTAAAAATATTCGTTATTGGGTATTAGAATTAGCAAAAAATATTTCACCACGATCGTATAAAAGGAAAGTTTCTTCTTTAAAGGCTTTTTATAAATTTCTTCTTAAAGAGGGGATTATAGTTGTAAATCCGACAGATAAAATTATCATTCCAAAACACCAAAATCCGCTTCCAGAATTTTTTAACACAAAAGAAACAGATAACCTATTTGATTCTATTGTTTTTTCGGAAGATCTTTTTGGAGTTCGCGATCAATTAATACTTAAAACTTTTTATTTAACAGGAATAAGATTATCAGAACTTATCAATTTGACAATATCTGGCATCGATTTTAGTTTGAGGCAGATAAGCGTTACTGGAAAAAGAAATAAGCAGCGGAATGTACCCATTTCTAAATCAATGGCAAATGAATTGGAAAGTTATGTGACACTTTTAAAGCAAGAATTTGGTTCCGGCCATCAAGTACTTTTTCCCACGAACAAAGGGAATGTTGCGTATCCAAGATTTATTCAGCGTACAGTACTGAAGTATTTAAGGCAGGTAACCACTTCAGAGAAAACAAATCCTCATAAGTTGCGTCATACTTTTGCAACGCATATGCTCAATAATGGAGCAGATTTAAATGCAGTGAAAGAATTACTTGGGCATGCAAGTTTAGCTGCCACAGAGGTATACACGCATAATACTTATGAGAAATTGAAATTCGTATACAAACAGGCTCATCCAAGAGCTTAAAAAAACAGGAGGGTAAAACTATGATAGTAAAAATTAATTCAGTAAAGTTTTCGCCTACAAGTAAGTTAGAAACATTTGTGGAAACAAAGGTTCGAAAACTGGGACAGTTTTACGATGATATCATCGGAGCAGAGGTATTTCTTAAACTCGAAAATACACAGGATTTGGAAAATAAGGTGGCAGAAATTAAACTAGATATTCCAGGGAATGAGCTTTTCGTGAAAAAACAAAGCAAATCTTTTGAAGAATCTACGGATAATGCTGTTAATGCACTTAAAAAGCAGATTACCAAAGCAAAGGAAAAAAGGCGCGGGGCTTGATTTTAGAAATCAAAAAAAAAATCAAAAAAAAGTTTTGTCGTAAATAAAAGTTTTATACATTTGCAAACCGATTTCGGGAGGTAATTACACCGGAATCGGTGTTCTCTAAAAGATTGCCGATGTAGCTCAGCTGGCTAGAGCAGCTGATTTGTAATCAGCAGGTCGTGGGTTCGAGTCCCTCCATCGGCTCTTTTTAACAATAAGAATGGTGAAGAATTGATATAGAGTTGGGGAGATACCAAAGTGGCCAACTGGGGCAGACTGTAAATCTGCTGTCGTATGACTTCGGAGGTTCGAATCCTCCTCTCCCCACAAGCTCCTGAGTGTGATTAGGTATGATAACATACTCAGCATTCATATGAAAACATCGGTTTATCCGAATCGGTCTTTGATTATTGAAGATCACTAAAACGGTCAACAAAATAAGCGGGAGTAGCTCAGTTGGTAGAGCATAACCCTTCCAAGGTTAGGGTCGCGGGTTCGAGTCTCGTCTCCCGCTCATTGGCCGATGTAGCTCAGGGGTAGAGCGTTTCCTTGGTAAGGAAGAGGTCATGGGTTCAAATCCCATCATTGGCTCAAATAAGAATAAATAAAAAGGTTAATATTTAATATTTAGTTAACTATGGCTAAAGAAAAATTTGAAAGGTCCAAACCGCACGTTAACATTGGTACTATTGGCCACGTTGACCACGGTAAAACAACATTAACTGCAGCTATCACAAAAGTACTTGCTGAAGCTGGTCTTTCTGAGGTTCGCGATTTCGATTCTATCGATAACGCTCCGGAAGAAAAAGAACGTGGTATTACAATTAATACAGCTCACGTTGAATATCAAACTGCAAACCGTCACTATGCTCACGTTGACTGTCCTGGTCACGCTGACTACGTAAAGAATATGGTAACGGGTGCTGCACAGATGGACGGAGCTATATTGGTTTGTGCTGGTACTGACGGACCTATGCCTCAAACTCGCGAACACATTCTGTTGGCTCGTCAGGTAAACGTTCCAAGAATTGTTGTGTTCCTTAATAAAGTAGACATGGTTGACGACGCAGAGCTTCTTGAACTAGTAGAAATGGAGCTTCGCGAATTGTTAGACTTCTATGAGTTTGATGGTGATAATACCCCTGTAATTCAAGGTTCAGCTTTAGGTGCATTGAATGGAGAAAAGCAATGGGTAGATAAAGTAATGGAATTAATGGCTGCTGTTGATGAGTGGATTCCAATCCCTCCACGTGATGTTGAGAAGCCATTCCTAATGCCTGTTGAAGATGTGTTCTCAATTACTGGTCGTGGTACAGTTGCCACTGGTCGTATTGAAACTGGTGTTGTAAACACAGGTGAAGATTTGGAAATGATCGGATTAGGAGCTCAGGGACGTAAGACTGTATGTACCGGAGTTGAGATGTTCCGTAAAATTCTTGATACAGGTGAAGCTGGAGATAATGTAGGTCTTCTACTTCGTGGTGTAGATAAGAAAGAGATTAAAAGAGGTATGGTACTTGCTAAGCCAGGTACAATTACTCCACATACTAAGTTCAAAGCTGAGATTTACGTGTTGAAAAAAGAGGAAGGTGGTCGTCATACACCATTCCACAACAAATACCGTCCTCAGTTCTATCTTAGAACATTAGATGTAACTGGAGAAATTCACCTACCAGAAGGAACAGAGATGGTAATGCCTGGTGATAATGTAACTATTACCGTAGAGTTGATTACTCCTGTTGCTATGGATAAAGGTCTTCGTTTCGCAATTCGTGAAGGGGGACGTACAGTAGGTGCCGGTCAGGTTACCGAAATTGTTGAGTAAATTATTATTCATTAACATAAAGGTAAGTCTTTAGACTTACCTTTTTTCTGACACGGGTGTAGCTCAGTTGGTAGAGCACTGGTCTCCAAAACCAGGTGTCGGGCGTTCGAGTCGCTCCTCCCGTGCAAATACGTATTCTAAAATGAAAATAGTAGCATACCTTAAAGATACATATAACGAGTTAATGAATAAAGTAACGTGGCCTACATGGGAAGAATTGCAGGAAAGTGCTATTCTTGTTATGGTAGCCTCAATTATATTTGCACTTGTTATAGCCGGGATGGATATATTTTTCAAATTTTCAATGGAAAATATTTATAAATTGTTCTTTTAAGATAATTACGTAAGAGGGGGATAATGGAATCGATTGAAAAGAAATGGTATGTTCTCCGGGCAATAGGAGGTAAGGAGAAAAAAGCAAAAGAGTATATTGAAAGTGAAATTGCTCGTTTGAATTTAGAAGAATATGTATCACAAGTTTTAATACCAACAGAAAAAGTTTACCAAATTCGTAATGGTAAAAAAATTAGTAAAGAGCGTAGCTACTTCCCCGGTTACGTACTTATAGAAGCTGCCCTTGTAGGCGAAATCCCACATATTCTTAAAAATATTACCAACGTAATTGGTTTTCTGGGTCAACAAGGTGAAGAAGAACCAACACCGCTACGAATGTCTGAGGTGAACAGGATTTTGGGTAAGGTTGACGAATTAGAAGCCAGTGAAGAAGAAATTAATACCCCTTATTATGTCGGAGAATCGGTTAAGGTTATTGATGGGCCATTTAACAGTTTCACCGGTATTATTGAAGAGGTAAATGAAGAGAAGAAAAAGCTTAAGGTTATGGTAAAGATTTTCGGTAGAAAAACACCATTGGAATTAAGCTTTATGCAAGTCGAAAAAGAGTAATTGCAAAAGATTGGTTGTGATATCCTATAATGCTTCCTGAGCGGCCAGTCGGTAATTAATTTATATAAATCGGAAATAGCACTAAAATGGCAAAAGAAGTTGCTGGATTAATTAAATTACAGATTCGTGGAGGTGCTGCAAATCCTTCACCCCCTGTAGGACCTGCTTTGGGTGCTAAAGGCGTTAATATAATGGAGTTTTGTAAACAGTTTAACGCCAGAACTCAAGAAAAAGCAGGAAAACTTTTACCGGTTGTAATAACTGTATATTCAGACAAATCATTTGATTTTATAGTTAAAACACCACCGGTAGCAGTGCAACTACTTGAAGCGGCTAAGATTAAAAAAGGTTCGTCAGAACCAAACAGAGTTAAGGTAGCTTCAATATCATGGGATCAGGTGAAGACAATAGCTGAAGATAAAATGCCTGATTTAAATGCATTTACAGTTTCTTCAGCAATGAAAATGGTAGCAGGAACTGCGAGAAGTATGGGAATAACCGTAAAAGGAGAATTTCCTGCTTAATAACTTAATAAGTCGGATACACAATGGCTAGACTTACGAAAAATCAAAAAATTGCATTAGAGAAAATTGAGCCTGGTAAGCAATACAACATTGCTGATGCAGCAAAAATTGTTAAAGACATAACCTTTACAAAGTTTGATGCGTCCGTGGATATCGATGTCCGTCTTGGCGTTGATCCCCGTAAAGCTAACCAAATGGTTCGTGGAGTAGTTACTCTGCCTCACGGTACCGGGAAGGAGACTCGGGTGCTTGTGTTGTGTACACCTGATAAGGAAACAGAGGCTAAAGAGGCCGGCGCCGACTATGTAGGTTTGGATGAATATGTTGAAAAAATTGAGAAGGGATGGACTGATGTTGATGTAATTATCACTATGCCTTCTGTCATGGGAAAAGTTGGTAAACTTGGACGTGTTTTGGGTCCTCGTGGATTGATGCCAAACCCTAAAAGTGGAACTGTAACAATGGAAATCGGTAAAGCTGTCAATGAAGTAAAGGCAGGTAAAATTGATTTCAAGGTTGATAAATATGGTATAGTTCACACTTCAGTTGGGAAGGTTTCATTTTCTGCCGATAAAATAGCAGAAAATGCCCGTGAGTTTGTTCAAACATTATTAAAGTTAAAACCTACGGCTGCTAAAGGTACTTATATTCAAAGTATATACTTATCAAGTACAATGAGTCCTGGTGTTCGGGTTGATTCAAAAGCAGTAGATGAATAATCTTAAATGGTAGAATTATGACACGGGACGAAAAAAATCAATTAATAGATAACCTGGCTCAAGAATTATCTGAATCAAAACATTTTTATGTAACTAACATAGAGGCTTTAAATGCAGAGCAATCTAGTACATTAAGAAGAAAATGTTTCGAGAAGGACATCAAGTTAATTGTTGTAAAAAATACATTACTTAAAAAGGCACTTGAAAAAATTGAGGGAGAATATGAGGATATTTATCCGGCATTGAAAACGAATACCTCAATTATGTTGACGGATACTGGAAATGCTCCCGCTAAACTAATTAAAGAGTTTAGAAAAGAATGGGAAAAACCAATATTAAAGGGTGCTTATGTTGAAGAATGTGTTTATCTCGGTGATGAACAACTTGATGCGCTTGCTAGTATTAAATCTAAGGAAGAACTTATTGGTGATATTGTTGGTTTACTTCAATCACCTGCGAAGAATGTTCTTTCTGCTCTACAGTCCGGAGGTTCAACTTTGGCTGGTATTATTAAAACATTACAAGAAAAAGAATAGTTACTTTAGAATATTATAAATCTTAGTAAAAATGGCAGATTTAAAAGCATTTGCAGAGCAACTTGTTAATCTTACTGTTAAAGAAGTAAATGAGTTAGCTGACATCTTAAAAGAAGAATACGGTATTGAGCCAGCAGCAGCAGCTGTTGCAGTGGCAGGTCCAGCAGCAGGTGGCGAAGCAGGTGGTGCAGAGGAGAAAACAGAATTTGATGTTATTCTTAAAGCACCAGGCGGAGCTAAACTTCAAATTGTTAAACTTGTTAAAGAACTTACCGGTCTTGGTCTTAAAGAGGCTAAAGGCATTGTTGATTCAGCACCAGCTCCAATTAAAGAAGGTGTTAGTAAAGACGAAGCTGAAGCACTTAAAAAACAACTTGAAGAAGCAGGAGCTGAAGTTGAACTTAAATAGTACATTAAGATACACATATAGCTCTTTTAGGTTTAATCCGGTTCCCGAAATAACCTCGGGAACCAGGGGTTAAGCCTTTTTGTCATTTACGTAATTTGAGTTCAATAATTTATTCCGAATATAATGTCAGCTATACAATCAACTAAAGAAAGGATTTCTTTCGCTTCGATAAAAAATCAACTTGAATACCCCGATTTTCTTGAAGTACAGTTGAAATCATTCCGGGAATTTTTCCAATTGGATACGACCCCGGAAAATAGAAAGGCCGAAGGGCTATATGGCGTTTTTGCCGAAAACTTTCCAATAACAGATACCCGTAACAATTTTGTACTGGAGTTTATTGATTACTTCATTGATCCTCCACGTTATTCAATTGATGAGTGTATAGAAAGAGGATTAACATATAGTGTTCCCCTTAAAGCGAAATTGAAATTATACTGTACAGATCCTGAACATGAAGACTTTGATACAGTTATTCAGGATGTTTACCTGGGAACAATCCCTTATATGACGGATCGAGGGATGTTTGTAATAAATGGGGCAGAAAGGGTTGTGGTTTCGCAATTGCATCGTTCTCCTGGGGTTTTCTTCGGGCAGAGCCTTCATGCGAACGGAACGAAGTTGTATTCCGCAAGAATAATTCCATTCAAAGGATCCTGGATCGAATTTGCAACAGATATTAATAATGTCATGTATGCTTATATCGATCGGAAAAAGAAATTGCCGGTAACAACATTGCTTAGAGCAATTGGTTACGAGAGTGATAAAGATGTTTTAGAAATTTTTGATCTTGCTGATGAAATAAAAGTTTCTAGAACAGCACTTAAAAAACTTATTGGGCGCCGACTTGCCGCTCGTGTTCTTAAATCGTGGGTAGAAGATTTTGTTGATGAAGATACTGGCGAAGTTGTTTCTATAGAAAGAAACGAAGTAATTATTGATCGTGAAACAGTTCTGGAGAAAGAACATGTTGATGAAATTATAGATTCGGGAGCAAAAACAATTCTTCTGCATAAGGAGAACCTGAATCAGGCAGATTTTGAAATTATTTACAATACACTGCAAAAAGATCCGTGTAACTCGGAAAAAGAAGCGGTTCTGCATATCTATCGTCAATTAAGGAACTCTGAGCCACCAGATGAGGCTACAGCAAGGGATGTAATCGATAAATTATTTTTCTCAGATAAAAGATATGATCTTGGTGAGGTCGGTAGATATCGTATAAACAAGAAATTAGGTTTAGAAACAGCTATTGATACGAAGGTCCTAACTAAGGAGGATATCATTGAGATTATTAAGTATCTTATTGAACTTATTAACTCAAAGACGGATGTCGATGATATTGACCACCTTAGTAACAGAAGGGTACGTACAGTAGGTGAACAACTATATAATCAGTTTGGGGTAGGTCTTGCCCGTATGGCAAGAACAATTCGTGAGAGAATGAATGTTAGGGACAATGAGGTATTTACACCAATTGATCTTATAAATTCAAAAACATTATCCTCAGTTATAAATTCGTTCTTCGGAACCAATCAGTTGTCTCAGTTTATGGATCAAACAAATCCGTTGGCAGAGATGACACACAAAAGAAGGATGTCAGCATTGGGACCTGGAGGTTTGTCCAGGGAGCGGGCTGGATTTGAGGTAAGGGATGTGCATTACACACATTATGGACGTCTTTGTCCAATCGAAACTCCTGAAGGTCCGAACATCGGACTTATCTCATCGCTTTGTGTTTATGCAAAGATTAATGATTTAGGTTTCATTGAAACACCATACCGAAAAGTTGGAGAAGGTAAGGTTGATTTATCTCTTGAAGGTATAGAGTACCTTAGTGCGGAGGAGGAAGAAAATACCATAATAGCTCAGGCTAATGCACCATTAGATGGAGAAGGGAATTTTACCCGTTCAAGAGTAAAATGTCGTTTGGAGGCAGATTATCCTGTAGTTTCACCAGATGAAGTACAGTTGATGGATGTTGCTCCAAACCAGATTGCATCTATAGCCGCATCATTGATTCCATTCCTTGAGCACGATGATGCTAACAGGGCTTTGATGGGTTCAAACATGATGCGTCAGGCTGTACCGCTAGTGAATCCTGAATCGCCGATAGTTGGTACCGGGATTGAACAAAAAGTTGTACAGCACGGACGGTTGCTTGTTGTTGCTGAGGGTGATGGAGTTGTGGAGTATGTAGACTCAAACGAAATTGTGATTAGCTACGATTTAACAGAAAATGAGAGATTTGTTAGCTTCGACGGAGAGGCTAAAAGATATAAACTTCCGAAATACAGAAAAACAAACCAGGGAACTTGTATTAACCTTAGGCCTATTGTAAGGAAAGGTCAGAGGGTTATCAAAGGAATGGTTTTAACCGAGGGGTATGCTACAGAAAAAGGAGAACTCGCTCTTGGACGTAATCTTATGGTAGCTTTTATGCCCTGGAAGGGATACAACTTTGAGGATGCGATTGTTATCTCAGAAAGGGTTGTTAGAGAAGATATTTTCACCTCTATTCATATAGATGAGTATATGTTGGAAGTTAGGGATACGAAAAGGGGACTTGAAGAGCTAACTTCTGATATTCCGAATGTTAGTGAAGACGCTACAAAGAATTTGGACGAGAATGGTTTAATCCGAATTGGAGCGAACATTCAACCCGGAGATATTCTTATTGGAAAAATTACCCCGAAAGGAGAGTCTGATCCTTCACCTGAAGAAAAGCTTCTTAGGGCCATTTTCGGAGATAAAGCGGGCGATGTAAAAGATGCTTCATTAAAGGCATCACCATCATTATTTGGAACTGTAATTAATAAGAAATTATTTTCTCGTTCTATCAAGGACAGAAAACTTAAGGCTGCAACAAAACCTATTCTTGATAAAATTGAAGAGGAGTTTGAGCGCAGTTGTGCAGAACTAAAAGCAAAACTAGTTGATAAACTTTTTGCGTTGACTAATGGTAAAACATCTCAGGGGGTGAAAGATTATCTGAGCATGGATGTTATACCTAAGGGGGCTAAGTTTTCTTTACGTGTACTTCAGGATATGGACTATATGAATGTGAATCCTACCAAATGGACCACAGATAAGTCTAAGAATGAGATGGTTAATCAATTGATTAACAATTATATATTGAAGTTCAAGGAGCAGGATGCTATTTATAAACGGAAGAAATATAATGTTACGATAGGGGACGAGCTGCCAGCAGGTATTGTTCAGTTGGCAAAGGTATATATTGCCCAAAAACGTAAATTAAAAGTAGGTGATAAAATGGCGGGGCGTCATGGTAATAAAGGTATTGTAGCAAAAATTGTCCGTCAGGAGGACATGCCTTTCCTTGACGATGGAACACCTGTTGATATTGTGCTTAACCCGCTGGGTGTACCTTCCCGTATGAACCTTGGGCAAATTTATGAAACTGTTCTTGGATGGGCAGGAAAAGAACTGGGTGTAAAATTTGCTACACCAATATTTGACGGTGCTTCATTAGATCAAATAGGAGAGTTGACCGATAAGGCTGGTATCCCTCAATATGGAAGGACTTATCTTATTGATGGTGGTACAGGAGAGAGGTTTGATCAACCAGCGACTGTAGGTGTGATATACATGCTGAAACTGGGCCATATGGTAGATGATAAGATGCATGCTCGTTCAATTGGGCCATATTCTTTAATAACTCAACAGCCTTTAGGTGGTAAAGCTCAGTTTGGAGGACAGCGTTTTGGAGAAATGGAAGTTTGGGCTCTTGAAGCATTTGGTGCTGCTCATATTCTACAGGAGATACTTACTGTTAAATCTGATGATGTGATGGGACGTGCTAAAACCTATGAAGCGATAGTTAAAGGGGAACCAATGCCTACTCCTGGTATACCGGAATCACTCAATGTATTGCTTCATGAACTGAGAGGTCTTGGTTTAAGCATGAATCTAATTTAACAGGTAATTAAAGTTTAACGTCAGAAATTATTCGGCATATGTCATTTAGAAAAGACACAAAACAAAAGAGTGGTTTTAATAAAATCGCTATTGGTCTTGCTTCTCCAGAGGAAATATTGGAAAATTCCAGTGGAGAGGTTTTAAAGCCCGAGACAATAAACTACCGTACGTATAAACCCGAACGAGATGGCTTATTTTGTGAGCGAATTTTTGGTCCGGTAAAGGATTATGAATGTCATTGCGGTAAATATAAACGTATCAGATATAAAGGTATTGTTTGTGATCGATGTGGTGTTGAGGTAACAGAAAAGAAAGTACGTAGGGAAAGAATGGGGCATATAAGCCTTGTTGTTCCTGTAGCGCATATCTGGTATTTTAAATCATTACCAAATAAAATAGGTTATTTATTAGGATTACCATCTAAAAAACTGGATACGATAATTTACTATGAAAGGTATGTAGTTATTAATCCGGGAGTGAAAGCTGCAGATGGTATAAAATATCTTGACTTCTTAACGGAAGAGGAGTATCTTGACATTCTTGATACGCTTCCAAAGGAAAATCAGTTTCTGGATGATGAGGATCCGGATAAGTTTATTGCCGATATGGGAGCTGAAGCTCTTTACAGGCTGCTGGAAAGGTTGGAATTAGATGAATTGTCATACCAACTTCGTCACAAAGCAAATACAGAAACTTCTCAACAGAGAAAAAATGAAGCACTTAAAAGGTTGCAGGTCGTTGAAGCTTTTCGTGCTTCCAAAGGCATAAATCGTCCGGAATGGATGATTGTGAAAGTAGTACCTGTTATACCTCCTGAGTTGCGTCCGTTAGTACCTCTTGATGGAGGCCGTTTCGCAACATCAGATTTAAATGATTTATATCGACGTGTTATTATACGAAATAACAGGTTAAAAAGACTTATTGAAATTAAAGCACCTGAGGTGATTTTGCGAAACGAAAAACGTATGCTTCAGGAAGCTGTCGATTCTTTGTTCGATAATTCAAGAAAGTCTAATGCTGTAAAAACCGATGCTAATCGTCCTTTAAAATCACTTTCAGATAGTTTGAAAGGAAAGCAGGGTAGGTTTAGGCAGAACCTTCTTGGTAAAAGGGTTGATTACTCGGCCCGTTCTGTGATTGTTGTTGGTCCTGAACTGAAACTTCATGAATGTGGTATCCCTAAGGATATGGCTGCTGAGCTTTACAAACCTTTTATTATACGCAAGCTTATTGAGAGGGGGATTGTGAAGACCGTGAAGTCTGCCAAAAAGATTGTGGACAGAAAAGATCCGGTGGTATGGGATATTCTGGAAAATGTATTAAAAGGGCATCCGGTTCTTTTAAACAGGGCTCCGACCCTTCACCGTTTAGGTATTCAGGCATTTCAGCCAAAACTTATTGAAGGTAAGGCGATACAGTTGCACCCTCTTGTTTGTACGGCATTTAATGCGGATTTTGATGGAGACCAGATGGCAGTTCACCTGCCATTAAGTAATGAGGCTGTTCTGGAGGCTCAATTGCTTATGCTGGCATCCCATAATATATTAAACCCTGCAAATGGGGCACCTATTAGTGTACCGTCGCAGGATATGGTGTTAGGACTTTACTATATAACCAAATCGCGTAAAACAACACCAGATGAAAAAGTGCATGGTGAGGGAATGACGTTCTATTCACCAGAAGAAGTTATCATAGCGCATAATGAGAAGAAAATAGACCTTCACGCTATTATTAAGGTTAGAACAAAAGACCTTGAGAATGGGGAGTTGGTCGATAAGATTATTGAAACTACAGTAGGAAGGGTCCTGTTTAATCGGAATGTTCCAAATGAGGTCGGATTTATAAACGAAGTACTAACTAAAAAGTCTCTAAGGGAAATTATTAGTAAAGTACTAAAAGTGACCGGAATAGCAAGAACAGCACAATTCCTTGATGATATCAAGTCGATGGGTTATTATATGGCATTCAAAGGTGGACTGTCCTTTAACCTGTTTGACGTTATTGTGCCAAAAGAGAAAGAAATTCTGGTATCGGAAGGTTATGAGCAGGTTGATGAGGTATTGAATAACTATAACATGGGATTCATTACCAATAATGAAAGGTACAATCAGATAATTGATATCTGGACCCATACTAATGCCAAGCTGACACAAACACTGATGAATCAGTTGATAAATGACAGGCAAGGGTTTAATGCAGTTTATATGATGCTTGACTCAGGAGCAAGGGGGTCAAAAGAGCAGATTCGTCAGTTATCTGGTATGAGGGGACTGATGGCAAAACCGCAGAAATCAGGTTCGACGGGTTCCGAAATTATTGAAAACCCGATTCTTTCAAACTTTAAAGAAGGGCTATCTGTTTTAGAGTACTTTATTTCTACTCACGGTGCGCGTAAAGGTTTGGCGGATACGGCACTGAAAACGGCGGATGCAGGATACCTGACCAGAAGGCTTGTTGACGTGTCACAGGATGTGATTGTTAACGAGGAAGATTGCGGAACCCTTAGAGGCCTTGTTGCAACGGCAATCAAAAATAATGAGGAAGTTGTAGAAACTTTGTACGAACGAATTCTGGGGCGTACAGCTGTTCATGATGTATATCATCCATTAACCGGAGAGTTAATTGTAAATACCGGTACTGAAATTAATGAAGAGATTGCCAGGGTAATTGAAGATTCACCTTTAGAGCAAATTGAAATTCGCTCTGTTTTAACGTGTGAGTCGAAGAAAGGGGTTTGCGCCAAGTGTTACGGACGAAACCTTTCAACGGGACGTATGGTTCAGAAAGGAGAATCGGTAGGTGTGATTGCAGCCCAGTCTATTGGAGAACCGGGTACACAGTTAACACTGCGTACTTTCCACGTTGGGGGTACTGCTTCTAATATTGCCGCTGAATCCAGTGTTGTTGCTAAGTATGATGGTATTGCAGAAATAGAGGAGCTTCGTATTGTTGAGAAAACAGATGAGGAATCAGGCAAAAAGGTGGACGTTGTGATTGGACGTTTGGCTGAATTACGCCTTGTTGATAAGAATACCGGAATTGCCTTGATGACGAATACGATACCATATGGGGCATTACTTTATGTAAAGAATGGATCAGAAGTTAAAAAAGGTGACCTTATTTGTGACTGGGATCCGTATAATGCGGTGATAATTTCTGAACTTGCTGGTAATGTTACTTTTGATAATGTGATCGAAGGGGTTACCTTTAAAGAAGAAAGTGATGAGCAAACTGGGTTTAGAGAAAAGGTTATCATTGAAACCAGAGATAAAACTAAGAACCCTATCATTAAGATTCTTTCAGATGAAGGAGAACTTCTTAAAACATATAACTTACCTGTAGGGGCTCACATTTCGGTAAATGAAGGGGATTCTGTCAAAACAGGTGAGATTCTTGTTAAAATCCCGCGTGCGGTTGGTAAGTCTGGTGATATCACCGGGGGTCTTCCAAGGGTAACGGAATTGTTTGAGGCGCGTAATCCTTCAAATCCTGCGGTTGTATCTGAAATCGACGGTGAAGTTTCTTTTGGTAAAATAAAGAGGGGTAACCGTGAGATTATAATTACTTCAAAGACCGGTCAGGTTAAAAAATATCTTGTGCCACTCTCAAAACAGATTCTGGTACAGGAAAACGATTATGTACGGGCAGGAATCCCACTTTCAGACGGAGCTATAACTCCAGTTGACATTCTGAATATAAAAGGGCCTACAAAGGTACAGGAGTATATTGTGAATGAGGTTCAGGAGGTATATCGGATGCAGGGTGTGAAAATCAACGATAAGCATTTTGAAATTATTGTTCGTCAGATGATGCGTAAAGTTGATATCAAAGATCCGGGAGATACTAAATTCCTTGAAAAACAAATTGTTGATAAATGGGAATTTATGGACGAGAATGACTGGATATTTGGAAAGAAAGTGGTTGTTGATGAAGGCGATTCGCAAAACCTGCGCCCAGGGCAAATAATCACAGCACGTAAGTTGAGAGATGAAAACTCAATACTTAAACGTAAAGATATGAAACTGGTTGAGGCCCGCGATGCAATTCCGGCTACTTCCAGTCAGATTCTTCAGGGAATTACCAAGGCTGCACTGCAAACAAAAAGTTTCATGTCGGCAGCATCATTCCAGGAGACAACTAAGGTGCTTAATGAAGCAGCCATTTTTGGAAAAATCGATCTATTGGAAGGACTGAAGGAAAATGTGATTGTTGGACACCTGATACCTGCGGGTACCGGGGTGCGCAAATACAGAAACATATCTGTTGCTCCCGAAGAAGAATACAGAAGGTTAAATCTGGAGGAGGAATAGACCATAAATCTTATATCAAATGGACGAGAAGAATAAAGGTCAGATTAACATTGAACTTAAAGAGGAAGTAGCGCAAGGTACATACTCGAACCTTGCTGTTATTACACACTCTGCTTCTGAATTTGTTGTGGATTTTGTTAGGATCATGCCTGGAGTGCCAAAGGCGGAGGTGAAATCCAGGATAATTTTAACTCCGGAACATGCAAAGCGACTTTTATCCGCATTGCAGGACAATATAGCGAAATATGAAGCGGTTAACGGACCTATAAAAAACATCGAGCCAGGAGGAGTTCCTAATATGCCAATGGGGTTTGGAGGTCCAACGGCAGAAGCATAATATTAATGTAGAAGTACATATAAAGAAGCCCGGCAATTTGCCGGGCTTTTTTATTATTCCAACTATTCATTAGAAAAAAATATTTTGTCAGTTTAGCTCAAATAACAGATCTTGTTAGACAGGTCAACAAAAGGTTGTCAAACATAAGCCTATTTATAATCATTTTTCAATTTGCTGTTTTCTATATGCAAAAAAATAAAGGACATGCAATTCTCTCATTTTTCAAAACTCGGATGTGACCTGTCTGGATGGTTGTTTTATTAAAATCAATAACTATACTATCAAAAAACCTGAGCCAAATTTTATCAAAAAAACAGAAAATAAAATCTGTAGTACTACCGATAGAAATTTTTAAAACTTATCCTACTTGAAATCAGAATATTATAAGTCTAAGACTGCAATGGTGGTGGGCTTCTTTTAAAAGACTTTAATGCGTTTCTTTTCCCTATTTTATAATGTTTCTATATAAGCCAATGGACTATTACAATTCTTAAATTCTTTTATATTTGTCTATCCGAAAAATTAAATCAATGTAAAATAATTGTTATGAATGGTTTAAAAATCATTGTTTTGGCCAAGCAGGTGCCTGATACCCGGAATGTTGGGAAAGATGCCATGAAAGCTGATGGTACAGTGAACAGGGCAGCCTTGCCGGCTATTTTTAATCCTGAGGATCTGAATGCTCTGGAACAGGCTTTAACACTTAAAGATAAATTCCCCGGTTCAACAGTAACATTGTTGACAATGGGCCCGGGACGCGCTGCAGAAGTTATCCGGGAAGGACTTTACCGAGGAGCTGATAACGGTTATTTATTAACTGACAGAGCTTTTGCCGGTGCCGATACATTAGCAACATCATACGCTTTATCATGTGCTATAAAGAAAATAAAAAATTATGATGTAATTATAGCCGGACGTCAGGCAATTGATGGAGATACAGCCCAGGTGGGGCCTCAGGTGGCGGAAAAATTGGGCATTCCCCAGATTACTTATGCTGAAGAGGTACTTGAGTTGAAATCGAAATCGATTGTGGTGAAGCGACGTTTGGAACGAGGAGTTGAGACCGTAGAATGCCCTTTGCCGTGTGTTGTAACGGTCAATGCTTCAGCCAAAGAATGCCGTCCCCGAAATGCAAAAGCGGTGATGAAATATAAGCACTCAAGAACAGATACTGAGCGGCAGGAGGCTTCGGAAGATTATATAGATTTGGTAAGTGAAAGACCGTATCTGGATATTGCAGAATGGAGTGTAAACGACATTGAAACCGATGTAGCTCAACTAGGGCTGGCTGGTTCACCAACAAAGGTGAAAAAAATAGAAAACGTAGTATTCCAGGCAAAAGAAGCAAAAGTAGTTGAAGCGGACGATGAAGGAATAGACGAATTAATGAAAGAACTAATTGGCAACCACACGCTTGGTTAATCAATTTTTAGTAACATATTGTAGAACAAAAAAGTAATAATCGTGAACAATATATTTGTTATCTGCGAGATGGATGAAGGCAAGGTTGCAGACGTAAGCCTTGAACTTATGACTAAAGGAAGAAACCTGGCGAACGAATTAAAATGTAGCCTGGAGGTTCTTGTAATTGGCCATAACCTTAAAGGAGTTGAAAAGCAGCTATTCCCATTTGGAGCAGACAAAGTATGGATTGCAGATGATCCTAAACTTGAAGTGTACACAACTTTACCATATAACTCAATCTGTGTGGAGTTGTTTAAAGAAGAAAAACCCCAGATTGCATTGCTTGGGGCAACAACATTTGGAAGAGACTTGGGACCGAGGGTCTCTTCGGCATTAATTAGCGGGCTTACGGCAGACTGTACATCTTTGGAGATTGGAGATCATGAGGATAAACGGGCTGCAAAGAAGTATGAAGGCCTTCTTTACCAGATCCGCCCTGCTTTTGGGGGAAATATCGTAGCAACCATCATTAATCCGGATAACCGTCCTCAAATGGCAACGGTGCGTGAAGGAGTAATGAAAAAAGAAGTGTATTCTGAAGGACATACGGGAGAGGTTGTAAATCTGGATGTAAAAAAATATCTTTCTGAAGATGATTTTGTTGTAAAGGTTATTGAACGTCATATTGAGAGTTCAAAAGTAAATATTAAAAACTCATCGATTATTGTTGGCGGAGGTTATGGGGTAGGTTCAAAAGAAAATTTTGATATGCTATATGAACTGGCAAACATAATCGGGGCTGAAGTTGGAGCCTCGCGGGCGGCAGTTGATGCAGGGTTCGCAGAACACGATCGGCAGATCGGGCAAACCGGTGTAACGGTTCGTCCGAAACTTTATATCGCCTGCGGAATCTCAGGGCAAATACAACATATTGCAGGCATGCAGGAATCATCAATGATAATCTCTGTAAATAATGATCCCAATGCACCTATTAACAGTATTGCGGACTATGTGATTACCGGTGATATGGAATCCGTAATTCCTAGAATGATTAAGTTCTATAAGGAGAACAGCAAGTAATCACGATTTTTCTAATATTTAAAGTTGAAAACAATGGATAATTTCTATACAGATAACCCCGAATTGAAATTCCATCTTACTCATCCTTTGATGAAGAAGATTGTGGCTCTTAAAGAAAGGAATTTTGCAGATAAGGATAAGTACGACTATGCTCCTGTTGATTTTGAGGATGCAATGGATAGTTACGATAAAGTTTTAGAGATTGTTGGTGACATTTGTGCGAATACAATTGCTCCAAATGCCGAGAGCGTTGATGCCGAAGGCCCGCAATTAGTAGATGGGGCAGTGGAGTATGCAAAAGGAACGGCGGAGAATCTTGATGCATTGGTAAAAGCCGGATTAATGGGGATAACCTTGCCCAGGCAATACAGTGGGTTGAACTTTCCTGTTATTCCTTATACCATGGCTGCGGACATCGTGTCGCGGGCAGATGCCAGTTTTGTGAATGTATGGGGGCTGCAGGATTGTGCGGAAACCATTCATGAATTTGCAGATGAAGAGCAAAAGATGAAATATCTTACCCGTGTTTCTGCAGGTGAGACAATGGCCATGGATTTAACAGAGCCGGATGCAGGATCAGATCTTCAGGCGGTCCAGCTCAAGGCAACGTATAATGAGGAAGACGGAAAGTGGTACCTTAACGGTGTAAAGCGTTTTATTACGAATGGAGACGGGCATATTTCGCTGGTACTTGCAAGAAGTGAAGAAGGTACTTCCGATGGAAGGGGGCTTTCAATGTTTATTTATGACCGGGCACACGGCGGGGTAACAGTTCGCCGTATTGAACACAAGCTTGGAATTATTGGTTCCCCAACTTGTGAGCTTGTATTCAGAAATGCCCCGGCAGAATTGGTAGGCCAGCGGAAGTTAGGGCTTATTAAGTATGTGATGGCGCTAATGAACGGGGCCCGTTTGGGTATTGCGGCCCAGTCGGTGGGAGTGGCAGAAGCGGCTTACAGAGAAGGGTTAATTTATGCAAAGGAGCGTCAGCAGTTTGGAAAACCTATTATAAAGTTTCCGGCAGTATACGAAATGCTCTCCAAAATGAAAGCAAAATTAGATGCAACCCGCTCTTTACTATATGAAACGGCACGTTTTGTCGATATTTACAAAGCATACGCGCATATAGCAGAAGATAGAACGCTTGAAAAAGAAGAAAGAACAGAAATGAAGCAGTATCAAAAACTGGCTGATATTTATACCCCGCTGGTAAAAGGACTTGCCTCAGAGGTATGTAACAGTATTGCTTACGATTCGCTGCAGATTCACGGAGGTTCAGGGTTTATGAAAGATTATCCGATTGAACGTATATACCGCGATGCCCGAATAACATCGATATATGAAGGAACAACCCAGCTTCAGGTCGTAGCGGCAATTAGAGGGGTAACTACCGGTGGTTACCTTAAACAAATAAGAGAATACGAAGCGGCTGAAATTAAACCCGAACTGCATACATATCGTCGGGTGCTTATCCAAATGACAGAGGAATATGAGGAGGCTGTTTTAAAAGTAACATCTTTGAATGACAACGAATTTGTTGATTTTCATGCCCGCAGAATGGTAGAAATGGCGGGGAATATTGTAATGGGATACCTTTTAGTTCTGGATACTAACCGTGACAGTAAATACTGGAGGTCACTGGAAGTATTCCTGAAGGTAGCCAGGGCAGAAAATAAAGCAAATGCAGAAATGATACGTTTCTCAAATATTAACGATTTGGGGAGATTCAAACAAGAATAGTTGCGAGCTATTATAACTTCAGAAAAAAGGGGCTGCTTTATTTTAGAGCGGCCTCTTTTGTTTTTTAGTGAATTTTTAAAGGTTGTTAATCTCGCCCCAAATTAGGGCAAATAGAAAACGTTTGCATTGAATTAGCCGGACTTTTTATTTGAAGCTTTTGTCTAAAGGCTTTATTTATCATATTTTTCATTTTTGATTAGAGGAAAGGTTATTTCCAATAAGGTTTATACGAAAAATCAGAATATTTAAAAATGAGAGGGGAACTTCTAGCAATGAAGCGGATAATTGTTGTGTCTTTAATGAGCTTACTGACTGCAGTTCATGTTTTAGCTCAATCGGGAAATTTATTTATATCGGCCGAACAAACAGAAAATGGGGTCAGGATTAATACAACAAATGGAGTTGTTAATATTAGGCCATATACCACATCAGCCCTGGAAGTTGAGTTTGTCAGGGAAGAAGCCGGGAATCCTCCATCTTACTCCATTGCTATTGAACCAGAAGAAATAGCTTCCACTTATTCTGGAACAGGTGATACCATAAAATATTCAGCAGGAGGCTTCGATGTAAGTATTGTGAAAAAACCATTTGGAATCGCTTATTCTTACAAAGGCCGCAATATACTTGCAGAAGAGAGAGGGTATTTCAATAACGATACCCTGGAAGGTTTTAGATTTAAACTGGCATCAGATGAGAAGCTTATGGGAGGAGGTTCGCGTGTTTTGGGGATGAACAGGAGAGGGAACCGCCTGAAATTATATAACAGGGCAAGTTATGGGTATGAAACCCATGCCGATTTAATGTATTACTCAATGCCTGTGGTCATATCTTCAAAAAAATATATGCTGGTTTTTGATAATGGGGCAAGCGGTTTTGCCGATTTAGGAGCAACAGAAAAGGATGTACTGACATTTGAAGCTGTTGGTGGGCGTATGAGTTATCTTGTCGTTGCTGCTGATCAATGGGAAGAGCTTGTGGTAAACTTTACGGAATTAACGGGACGGCAACCAATGGTTCCAAGGTGGGCAATGGGAAATATAACCTCCAGGATGGGGTACCATTCCCAGCAGGAAGTAATTGATGTTGCTGATAAATATATTGAGGA
The DNA here is from genome assembly GCA_965230395.1 of Bacteroidales bacterium. GTDB lineage: Bacteria > Bacteroidota > Bacteroidia > Bacteroidales > UBA10428 > UBA10428. The sequence continues at coordinate 5,115,085 of CBDDKV010000002.1, read as the reverse complement.
TGATATTCCCCTGGATGCAATAGTATTGGATTTATATTGGTTTGGTCCGGATCTAAAGGGGCATATGGGGAATTTGGAATGGGATTTGGATTCTTTTCCGGAACCGGGAAAGATGATTTCTGATTTAAAAGCAAAAGGAGTAAAAACAGTTCTAATCACAGAACCGTTTATTCTGCAACAATCTGGTAAGTTTGAAGAGGCAAAACAAAAGGAAATACTGGCAACCGACTCATCCGGTGCCCCTTATATATATGATTTCTTTTTTGGGACTACTTCATTAATTGACATTTTTAAACCCGAAGCCAAAGAATGGTTCTGGGAAATATATAAAAAGAATACCATTCTTGGCATTGAAGGATGGTGGGGCGATTTAGGAGAACCCGAAGTTCATCCGGATGATATTCTTCACGTTAATGGAAGGGGTGACCATGTTCATAATATTTATGGGCATGAGTGGGCAAGAGTTGTTTATGATGGTTTTTCTGTAGATTTTCCAAAGAAAAGGCCCGTGATCTTAATGCGTTCCGGATTTGTAGGTTCTCAACGCTATGGACTAATTCCCTGGTCCGGAGATGTAAACCGGAGCTGGGGAGGTTTAAAATCTCAGGTTGAAATATCACTTCAGATGGGCATGCAGGGGTTAGCTTATATGCATTCTGATTTGGGGGGCTTTGCAGGGAATTATAAAGATGCAGAATTATATATTCGTTGGTTACAATACGGTGTTTTTCAACCCGTATACCGGACACATGCACAGGAAGAAGTACCCCCGGAGCCTGTTTTCTGGGATGAGGGGACGAAAAGTATTGTCCGTAAATATATTAAATTAAGGTACGCTTTAATGCCTTACAATTATACATTGGTCCATGAAAATGCAATGTTGGGAATTCCCATGATGCGCCCATTGTTTTACTTTGATGATAAAGCCGGGTTACTTGATGAAAAAAATGACTATTTATGGGGGGATAATTTCCTTGTATCACCAGTTGTTGATAAAGGGGCAACTGAGCAGGAAATTTATTTGCCGGACGGAAACAGGTGGGTAGATTACTGGACAGGAGAAATATACGATGGAGGACAAAATGTTGTAGCCAGGCTGGGAATGCGGAATATACCGGTATTTGTTAAAGCTGGTTCGTTTATTCCAATGGTACCTGTGTTTGAGAATATGGAAGAATATTCTTCCCGGAATTTATTGGTGCACTATTATCATGATGAATCAGTAAAGAATTCGAATGGCTATATGTACGAAGATGACGGGAAAACAAAAGATGCATTTAAGAACAATGAGTTTGAACGAATAAACTTTGAGTCGAGATATGAGACTGAGAATGGTTTGGAAATAATAATGAACCCGACAGGGTTCAGTTATTTGGGAAAACCGGATAGCAGGAACGTGGAACTTATTGTTCATGGTTTAAAGAAAAAGCCGAAAAAGGTAATGGTTAATGGTAAAAAAATGAAAGTGGTGAAATGCTGGGATGAAAATTCAGAAGATCTGAAAGTGTTTTTTAACTTGGGAAACAAAGGTTTACAGGTGTTAATTCAATAAAGGTCTCTCGTAAAATATAGTTTACATGATTCCTGATTTAATAATAGAAAACATATAGCATGTGTGGTTAATCTTCTTATCGTTTATTTGTAATATTCGGTTTAAGCTACTCATTATACTTGTAAATAAGAATTGCTTTTTCTCTGTATGTCAGAACTCTCAGTGCTTATGATTTATTAGTAATGAAAGAACATTTATCCCCTCATTATTGAGACGCTACTCCTTGTTCGAAGGAAAGAATAATTCTACTTTTGAGCTGTTTTTTTTACACTTAAAAAGTAATGTGGTTGTTGGTTCGTTATTCGTGCGTAGTACTGAATAATTCTACTGATTATACATTACGTAATACTAACCTTAACGTATTGAAAAATGAAAAAATTGAATTTTAAACGTAAGGGAATATATATTTCCCTTTTGCTTCTGGCCACTATTTCTTGTAGCAAGGAAGAGCTGGAAATTTCCCGTGAGGAAGCTGGAAGTTCTCCGGAACTTAAAGCCGCTTCAGCTTCTGTTAATTTTAGTACTTCTGGCGCAGGGGTCAACACTGCAATGAACTATTGGGTAGTCGGTACCCATAGGGCACAAACATCAATCGACAAATTGGGGAACCAGATAGACGCGATTCGTGTCGGAGGCTTTCAGAAATGGCCCCTTAATAACGATAATACTTTGTCAACGGAAGCAAAACAACATCTTGATAATGAGATTAAGGAGGCCGTAAAAATACTTTCGGTTAATCCAAATGCTACAATTGCTTTGTGTTCTTCGGGAAAGAAAGGCAAGGTTCATTCATCGTTCGTTAATAACGGAAATATTCGCCCAACAAAATGGGTGGCACTGTTTAAGGCAGTTAGAAGCTATTTATTGGAGCAATTCGCAGCAAAAGGTTATTCCACAAGTATTGCTTACATTGAAGTGAACAATGAACCGGATTGGAAAAAGTACGGAGATAAGTCGAATATGAATACTATTATGGCAAAGATGCAGAAAGATGCCGTATTGGGTTCCATTCCGCAGGTTGGACCTTCAACGTTGAATTGTGCGAACGCCAACAAGTGGTGGAAAGTTATGAACGGAAATGCTGACTGGGGAGCGACGCACGTGCTTGGAGGGAACATGAATAATTATATCAGTTTCATCAAAAAAGTGAACCAGCAGGGAAAACCATTCTTTAATTCTGAGGCGCATACTGTAGCCGAAATGATTGTGGCAGCTGAGTATGGTTCTAAAGGGGGGCTGTGGTGGTACCCTGTATCGGAAATGGAAGCCGATTTTACCCATGCGCAGTTTGAAAACCGTATCTGTTACAAAGAAGTAAGGGGGAATTGGGCTGTAGCTGCCGGATATAGAGGGGAAGGAAATACGGTTCATTTGTTTGTAAGTAGTGCAGGGCGTTTTGGTAATGCAAATATCAGTACAACTTTCACGTTTAACTGTTCGGATAGGTCTGTACGTTTTGATGGAAGCGAACTTAAGTCATCTCACACGGTGACTATTGGTAAAAATGATACCAGGCATATTGTAGTGACCTGGTAGTTTAATAGGGAAATTGAAATAGTTACGCATACAGAAATCCCGGTATTTTTAAGTACCGGGATTTATTTCTGGGCTATTACTTGACTCCCAAATTATAATTGGAGTTTTTTTAAAGTAAATTTGTTTGGACTTTCATCACAACCTCTTATATTTTTTCAATAGTGAGTTGCGATTATTGGAATGTTTGCTTTAGTCACCAATGTATTCTTTGTAAGTTTCACCCCCTCCCCGAATGCTTCTTAATTCATCAGGGGACAATTGTTTTTTTTCAATAGGTTGATTGTTAGGGTATGTGTTAATGTTTTCTTTAGTTTTCATGATAAAAAAATTTAAATTGAATGTTATTGTTCATTGTTTTTGGGTAGACAGATTGTCTGTGCATTTTCCCCCTTGTTTGTCTGGTTTAGTCACCAATGTATTCTTTGTAAGTTTCACCCCCTCCCCGAACACTTCTTAATTCATTAGGGGACAATTGTTTTTTTTCAATAGGTTGAGCGTTACGGTATGTGTTAATGTTTTCTTCAGTTTTCATGATAAAAAAATTTAAATTGAATGTTATTGTTCATTGTTTTTGGGTAGACAGATTGTCTGTGCATTTTCCCCTTGTTTGTCTGGTTTAGTCACCAATGTATTCTTTGTAAGTTTCACCCCCTCCCCGAATGCTTCTTAATTCATCAGGGGACAATTGTGTTTTCTCAATAGGTTGGGTGTTAGGGTATGTGTTAATGTTTTCTTTAGTTTTCATGATAAAAAAATTTAAATTGAATGTTATTGTTCATTGTTTTTGGGTAGACAGATTGTCTGTGCATTTTCCCTTGTTCGTCTGGTTTAGTCACCAATGTATTCTTTGTAAGTTTCACCCCCTCCCCGAACACTTCTTAATTCATTAGGGGACAATTGTTTTTTCTCAATAGGTTGATTGTTAGGGTATGTGTTAATGTTTTCTTTAGTTTTCATGATAAAAAAATTTAAATTGAATGTTATTGTTCATTGTTTTTGGGTAGACAGATTGTCTGTGCATTTTCCCCTTGTTTGTATGGTTTAGTCACCAATGTATTCTTTGTAAGTTTCACCCCCTCCCCGAACACTTCTTAATTCATTAGGGGACAATTGTTTTTTTTCAATAGGTTGATTGTTAGGGTATGTGTTAATGTTTTCTTTAGTTTTCATGATAAAAAAATTTAAATTGAATGTTATTGTTCATTGTTTTTGGGTAGACAGATTGTCTGTGCATTTTCCCTTGTTCGTCTGGTTTAGTCACCAATGTATTCTTTGTAAGTTTCACCCCCTCCCCGAACGCTTCTTAATTCATCAGGGGACAATTGGTTTTTCTCAATAGGTTGAGTGTGGTGGAAAGTGTTAATGTTCGCTTTTGTTTTCATAATAAATAAATTTTAATGAATATTTAGAATTATTTTTACCGCACGATAGAATGCAGTCTGGTATGGTTTTACGCAAAGCACAATTTAATAGATTAGCAATTAACATTTTATTTGTTTTAATTGCAAGCACGAATTGTTTTAACTTAAGAGGAAGTAACCCAAAGGACTCTGTTTTTATTATGGCACTATATGATAGTGCTAAGGAATTTATTGAGTTTGGAGAAAATAATCAAGCAATAAATTTATTGTTGGAAATTGAAGAAGAGATAAAGGATGAAGAGTCTGTAAGTTACATTGAAAATGCCAAGCTGTATAATAAAATGGGGGTTCTCTACAGGCGTAATGGAGAATTTTCGAAAGCTATTGGTTACTACAAAAAAGCAATACAGGCAGCAAAGAATCAATCAATACTTCCTTATTGTTTTGTAAATGTTGGGGTTGCTTATTCTTCTATTGGAGATTTTTCAAATGCTATCCATTATTATGAGATGGCTCTGGAACGAGCTAATGGAGAGGGGGAAGGTATGGAGCTTCTGGTTTATATTAACCATAACCTGGCCTTAGTGTATAACAAACTTAGTCAACCTGATCTGGCACTCCGGTATTATCTGGGAGCGATAAAAGCAGGAGAAGAAATCGGGCACAGAGATTTGGGGGACTCATATTACGGATGTGCAATGACATATCAATACCTTTCAAACAATAACCTGGCCTCTGAATATCATAAGCGTTCAATTACTAACTATCAAAAGGTTTATGGTAAAGGTCATTATAAGACAGCCATGAGTCTGATTAACTATGCAGAATTTCTTATTTTAACGGAAGACTTAGATGCCGGTTATGAAATACTAAGAAAGGCTTATAACATACTTTTGGAAACGGTTGGTGTAAAGCATGCCTATACAGCAGACTGCTATGATGGGTTTTCCCGTTATCATGCAGCAAAAGGTGACAATGAAAAAGCATTGCTTTTTTTACAAATGGCTCTTGTGGCAAAAATACGTTCATTTAATAGCGAAGATGTTTTTACTAATCCAACCGAAGATATTTATCCTGATTTAGAGCTTATTGAATTACTAAAATCAAAAGGAAGTTTGCTTAGAACAATTCGGAGTGAAGGTGAATTAACCAAAAATCTGTTAGCCTCACTTAAAACCCTTGAGCTGGCAGCCTTTTATATTGAGAAATTGCGTACCGGATACCTGTTTGAAAGCTCAAAGCTAATTCTTACCGAAAAAGAAAATGAGACTATACATTCAATTATTGAAGTTTCGAATGAATTGTATTATCTGACCGGGAAGATGGAATTTGCAGATAAAGCCTTTGAGTATTCAGAACGGGGGAAGTATGCTACCCTAAGAGATATGACGGTGGAACTGGAGGCAAAAATGCATTTAGGGATTCCGGCTTCATTAATCGAAACCGATAAGGAGCTTCGTATAAAGATGGGTAATTTGAGAAAAAAGATCTGGGAGGAAGAAAATAGTGAATATCCGGATACCGGAAAAATACACCAGTGGAACGAAAATGTATTTTCACTTTCTATAAAAAGAGATTCTGTACAAAATGAACTAAGGAATACATATCCACGATATCACCAGATAAAGTATTCAAAAGAGGTAATAAGCCGGAAAGAATTACAACATTTGCTTCGGGAAGATGACTGTGCTATTGAATATACAGTGACAGATTCTTTACTTTTTGTTTTTCTTATCACCAAAGACACCTTTATTGTCAAGAATAAGGTTTTGGATAGTATGTTTTTTAGCGAGCTGGACCATTATATTGATATCATGCACAGAAAGGCAGCTATTGATAAACATTACCGGCAGATTTCAAATAAACTTTATAAAGTGCTTTTGGGGGAATTGCTTGCAGGCCAGAAAGGTAAAAGCTTGATAATTGTTCCCGATGGACGGTTGCAGTTTATTGCATTTGAATCGTTAATTACAGATACTACCGGATTAAGTAATTCTATTGATTACAGGAAAGATAAATATCTTATCCTTGATTATCCGGTAAGTTATAATTTTTCGTTTTCGCTGATGCAAAACAATATAGGGAAGGAAATTGAGCGTTCGTTTGATTTTGTTGCTATGGCACCCGATTATACATATTCACCTGAAGAGTTTAGAACAACTCCGTTTCTTGAGAGAAAGAAAGGGGAGCCGGAGGATTATGGCTCTGCAATTCGTGAAACAAAGTTATTAGCCGAAATGATGAAGGGTAAGTCTGTTTCAGGAATAAATGCAAGCGAAAGTAATTTCAGGAGATTTTTTGAACGGGCTTCGGTTTTTCATATTTACGCCCATGGTTTGGATAACCAGGAAAATCCGCTTTATTCTAAAATTGAGCTTATCAATAAGAAAGACAGTATTAACGATGGGGAATTGTATGCATATGAAATTTATAACTTTCGTTCTAATGCCGAACTTACCGTTCTTGCCGCATGTAATACCGGATTTGGGAAAGCTGTGCCCGGAGAAGGGATTTTAAGTTTTGGAAGAAGCTTTGGGTACACCGGAACATCAGCAATTATAATGAATCTTTGGCTTGGAGAGTATTTTACTATGCAGAAAATGTTCAGGATATTTTATGAAAAACTGAAAAAGGGGAGCAGAAAAGATGTTGCTTTGCAAAAAGCAAAGATTGAGGCGTTACATGTAGATTCTCCCACAAAAGCTCATCCCAGATATTGGGCAACAACCGTTCTTTATGGAAATCCTTATGAGTTGAAAGCCAAACCAGGTAAAAATTTTGGGCGTTATTTGCTTGTAATGGCTTTGCTGGTTGTTTCGTTTGGCGTTTTTATATTTTACTGGAAAAGAAGAAAAATACGGACTTTGTAAAACAAGTCTTGCCCAGAATGAAGCGAACAGGAGAAATTAATGGGGAATTTATTTATAAGAACGCTGTTTCTGACGACTCGGGCTTATTTCATGAAGTGAGTTCCTGATTCAATTGGGGGCTATGAAGGGTTTTTTATTGCAATTAAGAATTAAAACTTAATTAGAAATGCTGTTCTAGTCCTTTATTCTTAGGGCAGGCTGGACTGAACAATGAGTTTTTATATGATGTTCTTTAAGTATGTATTGTTTTTGTGTGGTATTTAATGCCCTAAATTTTAATTGTTTGGTATTGTGTTTCTAATCAATTGTTTGTAATAAGCGTTTAGCTTTTTTACTGTTATAAAATTCGTTTTTAACGGTAATGGAAAGCATCTTTTTTGACTCTTCTAACCGGTTGGACTTTAAGTAGCACAAAGATAAGTACCAATATGCTTCAGACTTTAATGTTGAATAATCACTTGACAGCACGTTCTCGAATTCTTTAGTGGCACTTTCGGGTTCCTCCATTTCCATGTAAAGAAGCCCCTGGTAGAAGTGTTTTTCATTTATGATGCTAATTTCATTAGGCATATTCTGCCATATAGTAAAAGATTCAGTAAATTTTCTGTCACGGTATTTTTGTATAGCATTATAGAAGTCATCTTTGTTCGCGGAAAATGCGTCGGCATCTGTATATGGGGAATAATATTTCTGATAGATTTTTTCATTGACAGGCATTTCATCATTTTCGATAAGAACGGAGGCACTTCCGGCAACCAGCAGGGCAATAGCAGCAGCGGTTGCCCATCGGGTTGTTTTCTTTCTGAAGTCAGGCAAAAAAGTGTTTTTTTTATATTTTCTTTCCTGTATACCTGATTCTGCAGCCTGATACTCTTTGTAGGCTTTTTCCAGGGCATCCTCCATTAACAGGTTTTTCAGGGTATTGTTAATATTCTTGTGAATGCCAATTAATTCGAATAAACCGGAGTTTGTAGTCGTTTCGCTCTCAATTTGTTGTTTCTCATGAATTGGTGTTTCATTTTCCATGTAATTGAAAGCTTTAACGGAAATAAGAATTTCATGGTACTCATTCCTGAACGCAATATCATTCACGTAGGTTTCCTTTATCAGGTTGTAATCTGTATTTTCAAGTTCGCCAAGAAGATAGGCGGCTATATCATCTTTCGATAAATGCATAACGTATGGATGTAAGTTTTATCCAAAAATATTCTATTATTTTAATTAAAAAAACCAACCGTTCATTTATTTTTCATTTTTTTTATTGCCCTGTGAAGAAAGGCTTGGGGCAATGTTTTTTCTAATTTTAAGGGGGGGCTATTCACGTTAATTTATAGTTTTTTGATATGGTATATTGCAGAACGGCTATGTCAAAGTGCGAGTATGAATGATTCCAAAGGCTGAATTTTAAGAAAAACTTTGCCGAAATTTTCAACTACCAGGTAATACTTCCGGCCTGAAAGTTTATCCATTAGTTCGTATTTGCCATTATCCAATTTCCATGTCTTAATAGTATCTTCCGGGATTTTTAGATCAATACTGTTCGGGTATTCACTGAAGTTACAGATAATAGTAAGTTTTTCATTTGCGCTCCAGCGCACAAAAGCAAACATCTTGTCGTTGTAAAAAGAGGTGTTGTGCTTATTATATTCATGAATTTCCTTATACTCACTTAGCATAGCGTCGCTTTGAATTGTAAAGTTCAGAAGCCGGGCATAAAATGCACGTAACTCTTTTTCTTCTTCGGTAGATTTTCCCCCGTCAAATTTACCATCGTTCATCCATCGCTGTAAGGACGGAACTGCCCAATAATCGAAAATAGTTGTCCGGCTTGCGGAGCCAAATCCGGCGGTTTCACTTGCAGGTTCTCCAAGTTCCTGCGCAAAATAGAGCATTGTGGGTGAAGAGCTGATTGTGGCAGAAAGTACCATCATGGGTTTGCCTTTTGAGGCATTTCCGGCAAATTCCGGACAGGTAATTCTTTGTTCGTCATGGTTTTCAAGAAAATGCAACATGTGGTGTTCTATGTCAGCCAGGTTATTCTGGATATGCATAATACTGTCCGTGCTTCCATGTCCTTGAATAATAGCTTTAAGTGTATCGTAGAGTTCTACCTTATCGTACAAATAATCCATTTTTCCGTTAAAAATATAGTCGCGGTACAGGTGAGGTTGATAGACCTCAGCTATCAGGCAGGCTTCTGGATTTTTCATTTTTATTGATGAATTCAGGTAGCTCCAGAACTCCACCGGAACCATTTCCGCCATATCGTAACGGAAACCGTCAACACCTTTGTCAAGCCAGTATAGGGCTATATCTTTGAATTTCACCCATGAGTCGGGCACGTCTTTATCCTTCCAGAAATTGTAATGTTCTGTGAAGTCTTTATGGTTGAAACCTTCCGGAAGGGAATAGAACTCTTTATGTCCGTCCGGGCGGACCCCGTAGTTAATTTTTACAGTTTCGTACCAGTCATAGAATCCGGGTTGTGTACTACTGGATCCGTTTCCTGTCCATTTGGCGGGGAATTCCTCAAAGCCATGGGCAAACATGGGGTGGGCATTTCCACCAAGGGGCCGGTAGCCATGCAACCATTCAGGGCATCTGAAGTGTTCGCCCGGAATATAGTAAAAGTTGTTATTCCTGCTGTATTCCACATTTTTATCATCGGAGGCCCCAAAATCTTCAATTCCTTCAGGCAACGAAACGGAATGATAGTTCCTGGCCACGTGGTTAGGAACAATATCAATAATAACTTTCATCCCATTTTTATGGGTACGCTCTACCAGCGCCTCAAATTCCTTAAGTCTTTTGATCGGATCAACAGCCAGATCGGGGTTTACATTATAATAATCTTTTACTGCATATGGGGAACCGGCACGGCCTTTTACGACATCCGGATGATCGTTTGATATTCCGTATTTTGTGTAATCGTTTATTACAGCATGGTGAAGGACCCCCGTATACCAGATATGTGTCACTCCAAGCTTCTTTATTTCGGCAAGGGCCTTGTCGCTAAAATCATTAAATTTTCCCACTCCGTTTTCTTCAATAGTGCCCCAGGGCTTATATGTCGTGTTTTTGTTGCCGAATAAGCGGGTAAAAACCTGGTAAATAACAAATTTATGTTTATTGCTTTCCATTGTTTTAGATTTGGTGTTTTATCGTATGATAAAAATAAATTAATGAGGGTTTATAATGCTGATTGCAGCTCCACCCCCTGGGGCAAGCCGCAGGTTAAGAACGGTTGAACTGTCTATCGCTGTTTTTTCTATAATATAATTTTTCATTATTAATTGTGATTTGCAGGACTTATTCTCATATTCTGAAGAAAAATACAAGTTAAGGTTAACTGAAAGATACAACAAGATTCCCAACGAAAGAATAACTTCTCAATTTTTCTCGGATTATGATAAACTAGATTTATATTGCATAATTAAAAAAATGTTTCGAGGATAGTAAGTGGGGCAACGCATGAATATTCAGTATTCAATTCATTTCAAATAATTTATAATGATGATTACAAAGGTTGTTGGTATACTAATTTTTGGTTCTCTCTTGTTATTATCTTTTTTACTTATCGTAAACCCGTTGAAGGTCAATAAAAAAGCGAACGCATGGTTTGGGATATTTTTACTCGACTGGGCCTCCTTCTGGGGGGATGAGGTTGTTTATCTGTCGTTTAACCTGGATATTGAGCTAAGTAGCATGCTTATACCGGGTTTTGTCCAGTTCTTTACCCCCATACTGTTTTTTACGAGTGTACGGTATTTTACAAATCCAAATTATAAATTTGGCAGATCAGGTTTAACATATTTAATAACACCGCTTATCTACCTCTTTCTGCAGATATTTCAGACAATCAATTCGAATAACTATGGCTGGATATTAATCCTTTTTGTGTTAATCCATACTTTTTTTTATACGGTAATTTCATTTTTACTTATTAGAAAGCACCAAAAACGAATTCAACAGTTTACTTCCAATACTTTAGGGATAAACCTCAACTGGCTGGAATATATAGCCGTGGTATTGCTGTGTTTAATGTTAATTGTTACCATTTTTAATTTAGTGTACTATGATGCGCCCCTGAATTTATTTATGAATGGAGTAATTTACCTGGTAGTGCTTTTTACAGCCTATCACTCATTAAAACAAAAGGAAATTTTTCCGGTAGATGAGCAGGAGCGAAAAGATGTGATCGTATTTAGTGAGAAAGCAAGTCAAAATGCAGTCAGGCGTAAAATAATATCAGACGAGCGGCTGGTAGAGATAAAATTGCAATTAAATGTACTAATGTTAAAAGAAGAACCCTACCTGAACAGCGATTTGAGCCTGGTGAACCTGGCCAAACAGCTCAAGATTACATCACACCAGTTATCCTATGTAATCAACAATGGGTTTAACGAAAATTTTTATGGTTTTATTAATGGGTACAGGGTTGAGAAGGCAAAGAAATTATTGGCGGACAAAGGCTCAAAAAAACTTTCTATGGTTGGAGTTGCTTTTGAATCAGGTTTTAATTCTAAAACAGCCTTTAATACAACTTTTAAAAAAATTACCGGTCAAACACCATCAGCATTTAAGAAAAAGTGTTCTGATTTATAGTTTTGAACTTTTTTTCTTGTTAAGGTTCTGATTATTAGTCGTTCAAATGTTTGGTTCGTAATTATCTTTCAGAATAAAAACTGTTAAAGCCACCTCTATATTTGTCATGAAATATGATAAAACGAACCGTAATGAAAGAAAATGAAGAAAGGCCATTTGCAGTTGTCACCGGGGCAAGTCAGGGTTTGGGAAAAGCGTTTTCCGTTGAGCTGGCAAAAAGACAATTTAATGTTGTATTGGTAAGTTTACCCCAACAAAACCTCTCAAAGCTGTCAGAAGAAATAAAACAAAAATATAAGGTGAAAACCAGCTATTACGAAACAGATTTTTCTTCAAGCGATAATATCAGGTCGTTGGCAAACTGGCTGAATGAAAATTTCAGTATCAACATCCTGATTAACAATGCAGGTATTGGCGGCACTAAACGATTTGAAGATGCCCCGGTTGAATACATTGATTCAATTATACAGGTTAATATAAAAGCTACGTCAATACTCACACACCAGCTACTACCTAACCTGAAAAACCAGCAAAAATCCTATGTGCTAAATGTATCGAGCATCGCAGCTTTTTCTCCGGTTGGCTATAAAACGATATATCCGGCATCAAAGTCATTTGTTCATTCTTTTTCAAGGGGTTTACAGGCTGAACTGAAGGGGACGAATGTTTTTGTAAGTGTTGTTAATCCGGGGGCAATGGCTACCAGTGAAGAGATTACCGAAAGAATTGAAAAACAGGGAGTTTTAGGGAAGTTGACATTGCTTAAACCAGATAAAGTTGCAAGCTATTCTGTTAGAAGGTTATTAAAAAGAGATACAGTAATCATACTCAATCCGTTTGCCTGGCTTATGTCTGTTCTACTTCCTGTATGGATAAAACTACCATTAATGACAAGAATTGTAAAAAGAGAAATAAGTTATGAAAAAAGTATTTGTAACGGGAGTTAACGGCTTACTGGGAACAAACCTGGTCCACCTTTTATTAAAAAGAGGGTTTTATGTAAAAGGGCTTGTTCGCGACAAGGCCAGGTATAAGGGAAATCATAATCCAAACCTGCAGATTATTGAAGGTAGTTTGTTTGACGATTTTACCAACGTGCTAAGTGATGTTGACTATGTTGTTCATATTGCAGCGGTTACCCAGCAGAATTTAATACATTTCAATGATTACCAGGAGGTGAACTGTAATGCAACGGTCCTGTTGTTTCATACAGCAGTCAGGTGCAAGGTAAGAAAGTTTGTTTTTGTAAGTACGGCCAATACTCTGGGATATGGAACGCTCGAAACCCCCGGGGTTGAAAAAGATGCTATCCGGCAGCCTTTTTCTGCTTCTCTGTATGCCATGAGTAAAAAAGTGGCAGAAACCCGTTTGTTGCAGCATACCGATAAGATGGAAACAATAATTATAAATCCGGCTTTTATGCTTGGAGCTTTTGATACAAAGCCCAGTTCAGGAAGAATTATCCTAATGGGATTAGGCAGGAAAATAATTTTTTATCCTCCCGGGGGGAAAAACTTTGTTCATGCAGAAGATGTAGCAGATGGAATAATTAAAAGTTTTAAGAAGGGACGGAATGGGGAAAAGTATATTATAGCAAATGAGAACCTGTCTTATAAAGTGTTTTTCAAGAAAGTAAACGCAATTGTAGGGCAAAAGGCAATATTAATTCGTTTACCAAAAAGCATTTTAACGGGTATCGGGCTAATTGGGGAACTGTTGCGGAGCCTGAGGATAAAAACCAGCTTGAGTAAGAACAATATGAAAATCCTTTGTGTCAATAACTATTATTCCAATAAAAAATCAACGCTGGAACTGGGGTTGGACTATCAACCTGTTGATTCGGCCATTAAAGATGCAGTTGGCTATTTTAGATCAATAACATTCACAAACGACTAAAGTAGAGTTTACAATGAATTGATATTCCAGTCTTACAGATTTAAGCAATAAAAAAATGAAGAAGAGAAAAAATATTAGCAGGAGAATGGCTGGCCTTGCTATGGTGTTGTGTTTAAATGGGCTTGCTGTTGAAAGTGTTGTCGCCCAAATGAATGCGCAGGGAGTGGTGCAAGCCCCGGAGCAGTTGTCGGATAAGGCATGGTGTGGAAAATGGAAAATTGAAAGACAAGGTGAAGGGGTAACTTTAAGTAGCCGGTGGCTGGAGTTTGGAGATGCACTAAAAACAAGGGAGTTGTTGTTAAGTTTTGTCGTGTCTTCGGACATGGATTATGTATGCCGTAACCTGAAATGTCCAGCTCAACTCAGAGCGTGGAACGATGGGGTTCGTGAGCTAAATCTATTGGAAAGTGGCGATTCGGTTTGGATAACTCATATTGTATATGCTGTTCCACCTCCGTTTTTACAGCAGGATTTGGTAATAAAAAATATAATGAGGAAAGAGAATCATCGGGTAACCATTACAATGCATGCCTTGCCGGATTATATTCCTCCATTAAAGAATGTGAACAGGCAAAAACATTACTTCGGAAGAATGGAACTAAAAGCCCGGGAAAACAGAAATATTGCCGTGAGATTTTCTGTAATATCCTTATCAAAGTCAAAAATCCCGAGATTCATACGAGATCCTATAATTCAGCATAAATTATATACCTCTTTTGTTAAGCTAAAGGAAATATCATCAGAACAACAGAACAATCCAGCTTTATAAACGTTCGGGCGGTTTCTGAACAGGCACTTTTCATGCAGCGGTCAAATAAGAGTTGTGTGTAGGTGGGGGCAGTTGTGTTTCTGGTTTTATAAATAAATTTTTCAGAGGGCGTGCAACTATGAAGAAAGAAGCATGTCTATAGTATTTAGAAACCAGAAACCATTAAGTGAAATACAGGAAAAATTTTCAGAAGGGGATGCCAGTCTCTTGGATGAATGTGCCCTTTCCATTTTTATGAGGTTTTGAACAGGAAAGGGCACTCCTGTAATTTTCCGGGAGTCATATAAAAGTAACAGCTCCAAGGATTAATTTTCATAATTCAACTCAGACTTCTTATATTTATGCTCTAAATAAAACCGGGTATTCATCCGTAGAATCCTACAGGTTTTAGGAAAAAGGTGCATCAGGTTTGTCTGATGGATATGAAAAATCTAATTTAGAGTTAAACTAAAATAATAAAACAGAAACCTATGAAAATTCTTAATTACTTTCTGGTTATAGCATTAGTGCTTGTTTCATGTAAAGGAAAAGAGCCGGCAAAGGAGCAGTCCGTTGAAGAGCCAAAAGAAGAAGCTATCGTTGAAAAGGCTGAAGCTGTTTGTGTAACTGATGGTGTGTCAGTAAGAAAAGAACCACACAAAGAAGGCAAGTGGCTTTCAAGGTTAAACCTGGGAGAAAAAGTGACTTACCTGGGAAAAAGTCAGGTAGATTCAACCGATAAAAACAAGAACGAATACCACCTTGTTGAGTTATCTGACGGCTCACAGGCATGGGCTTACGGCTATGGTGTATTGTTAAACGCCAAACCCGGGGCTATTGTTAAGAAAACTCCTTTATATAGTCGTCCCGACCTAGTAACAAAGACAAGTAAAGAACTGGAAATAATGGATTTTGTGGCTATTGTTGGTGAAAAGGATGACTGGTTGGAAGTTGTAGGTGAAAAAAAGAGAAAAAAGGGCTGGGTTAAAAGTAAAAGGGTAACAACAAAAGTTGAAGATGTTGCTGTAGCCACTCTGGCCCACAAGTCAATAAAAGACAAAAACGGAAAAATAGTGGCAGCAAAAATAGCCGGTTTTCTGGACGAACTACCTTATGAAAACAGTCAGTTTAAGTCTTATTTGCAGGAAAAGTTGGATGAAGAAGTTGGCGAAGTTATTGAAGCCGGTATAGAAGAGCTGGAACTGGAAGAGGCAGAAGAGGCTGCGCTATAGGATAAGGTTTGTCCGGGCAATAGAATATAAGGGACTGTCCAAAAAGTAAAACCATTATTTCAGGGAACGGGGCACTGGTAAAGAACTGCCAAGGTAATTGTTAGAATTGTTGTGCGTTTGTTATTATAATGCGTAAACCACTTTTTGGACAGTCTTTTTTTTGTATATAAGCACGATAAGGTATTGTTTTAAAGCGTTGAATTTTAGTTTGAAGTTGGTTGGTACAGATGAAAAAACAGATGTGAAAAGAAATGATTGGTACCCAATAACAAGACAGCGGGACAATGTCAGGTAAACTTATGGAAATGGATTTACAACATGCTATGTTTTGAGAACTTAAAAAAACAATGCAGACATATTTAACATAGCAAAAGAACAGGGTAATGTCACTAAATGTTTATTGTCGAAAAGGGACGGTTTCCGGATATGGGGCACTTTCATATCTTTACCTATCTCAATGGAGTGCAATTTGAAAACACAATTTTAGGTTATGGGCAGATTTATTTGGTATACACTGTTGATAGTATTGGTTAGTTCTTGCGTTAGCAAAAGTAAATTAAGAAGTGTTGATTTAATTATTTATACTGAATTTTTTAATCCGCAGGAAACATACGATTCTCTTACGAACGATTTTATGGAGTCCGGATTAGTAGACAGTGTTAAAATTATTGGGATGCCGATTGAATTACCTACATTAGACATCCAGATAGATACGATGGCTGTTCGCAGGTATGAAATTTCGTTCGATACGCTAAATAATTGCATTGAAAACATAAAAAATAATGGGGTGAAAGTATCAAATGGGCTATTAAACCATCCTTTAGTCAATGAGTCTGGTCAGAGAATACCATTAAGTGCGGTATCAAAGGTTTATTATCAGTTAGAATATTATAAACCCCAAATATTTATGCCAGAACCAGTGGTTTTTTATTACAAGAATGCCCATCCATAAAAAAACACGAAAA
Source organism: Bacteroidales bacterium (assembly GCA_965230395.1). Classification (GTDB taxonomy): domain Bacteria; phylum Bacteroidota; class Bacteroidia; order Bacteroidales; family UBA10428; genus UBA10428. Next base: position 5,098,320 of record CBDDKV010000002.1, on the reverse strand, counting down.
AAACTTGATTGAATTAATTATGAACAGGGTCCCTGATTATTCAGGTAATTTCGTTAGTGGGCAATGGGAATTTGAAGTGCTTAAATAGCGGGACAAATAAAGCGCTATTTTTTTGTGGGGTGTTGTAGAAACGTCGGGAACAAGGCTTTCGTAATCAGGAAAAACGGAGTTTCGACTGCTTCGGGATGAGGGTTTTCCTGACAAACATAATGCGGTTGGCGGCGTTTTATTATCGCCACTAAAGAGCCTGTCTATAAAGTCGCAATGTTACTCACGCATCTAATTATTTTAATTGTGTTCGTGTCCTTCGGTCCGAAGCGGGCTTGTTGTTATTTCGTGGTATGGTAACCCTGTTTTTCAAATTAACATAATCCCGATGAACTCGGGATACGACTAACAGCACAGGCAACTCTCCGGGGGCAAAGCCCCTGTATTAAATTAAATCAGCCTTTCAGGCTGAGAACCTTAGTTTATGGACAGGGCAGGTATTGGCCATGTTGTTAAAAGATGTTTTACCAACGCGTTTTATCTTCAGTAGTCTTAAAAAAATAACTAATTTCACATCTTAAAATTAAACGGGGTATAAGCACATTTTGATGATTTTCAGAGATGGGGTTTCAATAATAGGTAGTGGGAATATTGCATGGAACATAGCCCATGCGTTAAAGAAGAAGAATATTCTGGTTAACTGTGTTGTTAGTCGTTCCAAAGAGAATGCCAGGCAGTTGGCAAATACGCTGGATACGTTTTATTCGGAAAAAATAGGTGACATCCCTAAAGTAACAGATTTAGTGTTGATTTGTGTAACGGATAATCAGATTAACAGTGTTTCGAAAGAGTTGGTTTCATTAAACAAACCTGTTGCCCATACAGCAGGAAGTGTTCCTATGTCAGATTTGGCCGTAAAAGAAAGCCTGGCGGGGGTGTTTTATCCCTTTCAGACTTTTACTAAAGACATAATGCCAGGAGATGTTGACTTTCCGGTTTGCATTGAAGCCGGGAGTAACGTGGTATATGAACTTTTAGAAACGCTGGGGAATGAATTATCGGAAAAAGTAATAAGAGTTAATTCGGAACAACGAAAAAAGCTGCACCTTTCTGGGGTAATGGCGAATAATTTCACAAACTTCTTATTTACCTGTTCATACAATTATTTGGAAAATTGCGGGCTTGATCCGGCGCTGTTGATGCCTTTGATTTTGCAAACCGGTAAAAAAATGAAATCGGCACATCCTTCATTATTACAAACAGGACCTGCAGTGAGGGGTGGGACTGAAGTCATTAACGAACATAAGAGTATGTTGAGGGATAATAAGGATTTGTTGGATTTATATGCGATGTTTAGTGAGAAAATAATGAAGTATTATAAAAAAACAAATGAGTAATTTTAAAGAGAAACTAAATAATATAAAGGCTTTTGCTTTTGATGTAGATGGAGTTTTTACAGATGGCCAGGTATACCTGATGCCTGGAAATGAATTTGTACGGGCAATGAATATTAAGGATGGTTATGCCATTCAGCATTGTGTTAAAATGGGCTATCCTGTTGGAATAATAACAGGAGGTTCTTCGGAAGAAGTACGTAAAAGGTTCATTAATCTTGGAGTAACAGATATTTATTTAAAATCTTATAATAAATGGGACGATTACGAAGATTTTCGTTATAAATATCAGCTTGAGCATCAGGAAATACTTTACATGGGAGACGATGTTCCGGATTATCCGGTAATGGAACAGGTCGGGATTGCAACATGTCCTGCCGATGCCTGCGACGAAATACAGCATATCTCAGAATATATTTCAGATAAAAAAGGAGGGACGGGCTGTGTGCGCGACGTAGTTGAGCAGGTGCTTAGATTACATGGTAAATGGTTAAACGATGATGCTTTTTCATGGTAAGGAGTGTAAAATATATAAAAGCATTTTTTAAGTTAATAAGAACGCCGAACCTTCTGATAATTGCAGCAACGATGTACATCCTGAGATATCTGGTAATCGTTCCGCTGCTAAAAAATGATGGTTTTGAGCCCCAGATATCAGAAAAACTGTTTTTCCTGTTAGTGCTGGCCACTGTTTCTATTGCTGCGGCCGGTTATGTAATAAACGATTATTTTGATCGGAAAGCAGATTTGATTAACAGGCCGGGAAGAGTAATTCTGGGACGGATTCTTGACAGGCGGGCAGGTATGTTCTGGCATGGTGTGTTAACCGGGGCAGGAATTATTATCGGGAGCTATGTGTCCTATTCAATCGGTCACTTGCGCTTTAGTATTGTTTTTGTTGTGGTAAGCGGAATTCTGTGGTTTTATTCAACTACATATAAACGTCAGGTACTGCTTGGAAATGTAATTGTAGCAATTCTTGTAGCGTCTGTTCCTTTAATTGTGTTATTGTTTGAATTGCCATTACTGTTGAAAAAATATTATAATTCCTTTCTTTCAGGGCCAACAGATACCGATCTATTGGTAGCCTGGGTTATCGGATATGCAGTTTTTGCTTTTCAATTAACACTGGTGCGTGAAATTGTAAAAGATATAGAGGATTTTGAGGGGGATTTTGCTTTTGGGCGCCAAACTATACCAATTGTATGGGGGACTGATGTGGCTAAGCGTATTGTAATTGGGGTGGTGCTTATTACCTTAGTACTTTTGGGTTTGGTTGTATATAAGCTCAGGTGGAGTTTGCTAACAATTATTTATGGAGTAGCGGTAGTGGCCGTTCCACTGCTTTTATTCTCGTACTGGTTAATAGAAGCCCGGGAAAAGAAGCATTACAGCCGTTTAAGCCTTTTGTTAAAAATAATTATGCTTTCAGGGATAATTTATACCGTAATAGCAGCAATCTGGATTTTTTAGAGTATTATAAATCATGGTTTTACACGAGCAGTTAAAGGGGCACAAAGTAATTTTGGCCTCTCAGTCGCCAAGAAGGAAGATGCTTCTTGAAGGATTAGATATTACTTTTGAAATAAAGGTAAAAAAAGGGATTGATGAGTCTGTCCCTGAAGGTTTGAACAAATGCGAGATACCTGTTTTTCTGGCGGAGCACAAATCCAATGCATATACAGATTTGCTTGTTGATAAAGCTATTGTAATAACAGCAGACACAATTGTTTGGCACAATAACAGGGAAATAGGTAAGCCCAGGGATTATGAGAATGCTTTTGAAATTATTGAAGAATTATCCGGAAATCAACACGAAGTAATTACTGGTGTGTGCATACGTAGTAAAAATAACCTGATGAAGTTTAGTTCTTTGTCAAAAGTATGGTTCAGAAATCTGACACCTGAAGAAATTGAGTACTATTTAAAAAAGTATCAACCTTTTGATAAGGCTGGCTCCTACGGTATTCAAGAATGGATTGGTTATTCGGGAATTGAAAAAATAGAAGGCTCATTTTATAATGTTATGGGTTTGCCTGTACAGGTTTTATACACAGAGTTGAAAAAATTTATTGAAAAAGAAGCACAATTTTAATTGAATAGGTGTTTATATCATAGAGAAATGTGTTGAAGTAAAATTATCAAAACAAATGAGAAGAAAAAACTGGAGTATAGTATTGGCATTGCTTTTAAGTATAAGTTCTTTTGCAAAAGAGGGAATGTGGGTTCCTTTGCTAATAGAACAGTTGAATTATGAAGATCTGAAAGCAAATGGGTTTAAATTAACAGCAGAAGATATTTACAGTGTTAACAAGGCCAGCCTGAAAGATGCCGTGGTAATTTTTGGGGGTGGTTGTACGGGAGAGGTAATTTCAGACAAAGGGTTACTCCTAACAAATCACCATTGTGGTTTTTCAAATATTCAGCGTCATAGTACGCTTGAAAATAACTATCTGAGAGATGGTTTTTGGGCAAAGAGCTATGAGGAAGAGTTACCAAACCCGGGATTGTCAGTCAAATTTTTAGTGAAAATTGAAGAGTTTACCGATCCGGTCCTGAGTGATATCGATAAATCACTTGCTTATCATAAACAAAAACCTCATATCGCGAAAAGAATTGAGGAGCTGGAAAGGGCTATTGAAGACACAACGAATTACAGTGCATCAATTGAAAGTTTTTATTCCGGAAACAAATACTACTTGTTTCTGTATAATGAATATATGGATGTTCGCCTGGTAGGGGCCCCTCCAATTAGTATCGGAAATTTTGGTGGTGATCCGGACAATTGGGTCTGGCCGCGCCATACCGGGGATTTCTCAGTGTTTCGTATCTATACCGGGGCAAACGGAAAACCCGCCCCTTATTCGAAAGATAATGTGCCATTAATTCCCAAAAAATTTCTTACCATTAATGCGCAGGGAATAAAACCCGGTGATTTTACAATGGTACTGGGCTACCCTGGAAAAACATACGAATATTTATTTTCGGGAGAACTGGAGTTGCTGGGTGATAAAGTATATCCTGCCCGGATAAGAACCAGGACAGGAAGGTTGGAAATAATTGATAAAGCCCGCTCTAAGGATGAAAAGTTGTACATTCAGTATGCAACTAAGCAAAAAAGAATTAGCAACTCCTGGAAAAAATGGAAAGGTATACTTTACGGATTTGAACGTTTTAATGTAATAGAGAAACGTAAAGAATATGAAAAGTGGCTGATGGCAAATGCAGGTTCCAGAAAGAATGAACTAAGTAATTTATATAAACTGTTTGAAGATGCCTATAGCGGGTTTGAGCGGTACCTCCTGGCAGGCGATCTGTTTTTGGAATCGGCAGTGACCGTTGAGCCTTTTGATTTACATACAAAGGCAATAACAGAAGCACTGATTAAGAAAGATTCAGAAAGCCTGGATAAAGCATTGGCTATAGGTGAAGGTTATTTTAAAAATTATAACGTTGATATTGACAGAAAGCTTACAAAGTTTCTCTTATGGAATTATAAAAATAATCTAAACGAAGAGTTTCATCCGAAAACGATTGCCGGATATACCGATAAAGAATCTCTTGATGAGTTTATCGATAAAGTTTACGAAAAATCGGTATATACAGATCCCCAACGGTTTGTTGACGCAGTAAACAAAGCAAAAAAAGGTAAGTATAAAGCCTTTGAGAAAGACCCGTTTTTTATTCTTTATAATGAACTTTATGATATCTATAGAGAGCAAATAATTGATAGTTATGAATATTACAGGAATCAACTGGACAACCTTAATAAGGAATACATTTTATTAATAAAATCGATTGATAAGAAACGGTTAGTCTATCCCGATGCCAATTTAACCATGCGTATGTCCTATGGAAAAGTAGAAGCTTATTCTCCGGCAGATGCAGTACACTATCATCATCAGACCTACTTAAGTGGTATCGTTCAGAAGGAAAATTCAGGTCATGAGGATTATGCTGTAGATGAAAAGCTAAAGAAATTATATGAGAATAAAGATTATGGTAAGTATGCAGAAAAGGACGGAAAGTTACCGGTATGCTTTATCGCATCAAACCATACGTCGGGAGGGAATTCCGGTAGCCCGGTAATGGATGCTGAAGGACGTTTAATCGGAATAAACTTTGACCGCACCTGGGAAGGTACCATGAGCGATTTCAACTTTGATGAGAGAATATGCAGAAACATATCGGTTGACATAAGGTATGTATTATTTGTAATAGATAAGTTTGCCGGGGCAGGATACCTTCTCAATGAGATGGATATTATCTGGTAATGTATGAAAACGAAAATGTTTCAGTAAGGGTAAACGGTCGGGGCAACGCCTGGCCGGTTTTGCTCCGAAGTGCCAGCCAGTTCTATAATGTAGCAGATTCTGATGATCTGTCTGGCGCTTCATTTTCAATTATATCTTCAGATGAAGGATAAAAAAAAATAAAGAGCAAGGAGATTTTTTCTTTCATAACGAGGGTTCAAATTTTTCGGGAATATCGAAAGTACAGACGTATTGCAATACGCCTCAGCCAACACCTTATAAGAAACAATTTAATAATAGAAGAAGCATTTGGCTTAAAACTTATGCATTATTCAAATGCAGGCTAATATTTTATAACCCTTTACTCCGCAAACAGAGAAAATATTTTTGGCGAAATAACAAAGGGAGTGTGATGCATTACAACTATTTCGGTTGGTTACACAACCCAATTCCGTATATGGGCAAATGAACAATTGGAGAAGTGCGGGTTTATTGTTCCTAAAACTGGTGATTATTGCTATCGGGGAGTATAAAAAAGAAAAGCCCTGGCTGTCTATCAGGGCAAATTCTTATTGTTGTAAATTCCTTTGATTACTTAGAAGACTAAGAAAAACATAAAAAGGTTGCACAACGGCTTAAAAAAAGTAATAAAAAAATTATATAAAAATAATATTTAAGAGTTTTTGGTTGTTATGTGTTTTGTTATTAAGATGTTAGTGGTGTTGGAAAAAGTGGGGGGTAATTACGGGAAAAAATAAAATAATTGGCGGAAGTATTTTTTTTATCTATGGGGCATGTTCCAAACCAATTGAAAAAGCGGAAAGAAATTGTACAATAAAATCATTGAACCCATTTTTTTTCTATGGCAATTATTGAATTTGTGAAGAAAGAAAATTTTCTTTTTTCTCTTTTGGAATGTAAGAATAAAATGCTTTTTTTGTGTCCAAAATTGGAAAATCAATTTATCAGAAGGTGATGGAATGCAAGTTTCTTTAAGTAGTAATAGTTAGGATAAGAGAACGGTCATTTAAACTACTGATAGTTTTTAATAAATCTTAGAGCAAAAGAAGTACAATTAAGTAGAAACAATTAAAAGAAATCATTATGAAAAAAGTCATTTTATTTTTATCCGTTTGTTTGTTCGTCAATATTTCTATTCTAAAAGCCCAGACGGGGCAGGGGAATGTGTTACTGGGAGTATCATCAAGTTTAAGTTTAGCTGGGACGGGGTCAGACTTAATGACCATTGGTTTTTCAACAACCAAGTATAAAAGTGATCTGGATGGGTTTGAAGAGCCGGAGCCAGATAAATCAAGAAGCATTACCCTGTTACCTAGAGTAGGTTATTTTGCTGTTAATAACGTGGCATTCGGATTGGATATGAGTTTTTCTTATTCCAACCAGGATAATGGAAATGGTGGTGAGTTTAGTCAAACATTATTAAGTGTTGGTCCGTTTTTGAGATTTTATATTCCTTTAGAGGGGGTTAAGCCTTTTATTGAAGGAAGTGCAGCGTTGGGAAGTATTAAGGGGGAATATACTTCAGGAGGGCACAGTGAGGAAGACAAGTCCGGTCTTACAGGTTTAGGGGCAGGTGCTGGTATTGCTGCTCCATTGGGCAAGAAGGTTAACATGGATTTTATGGTAGGATATAACTCATTGACAATAAAAGAGACGGAGGACAATGAATATAATTTCAGAACAGTTGTGGGAACCCTGGCATTTAAATTTGGGATAACAGTTCTGCTAGGAAATAACTAAGCTGAACAATATAAGTTTTAAAGAGGGCCCATCTTCTCTATTTGAGAAGATGGGCTTCGGGGTTATAAACTTCTTTTCTGACAGCATTTCTGGATGCTTTGTCTACTAAAGAGAACAATTTAAGGATGTCACCTTTTCGGGCAGAAGGAGTGTGTCCTTTTAGTTTTACCAGCTTAAAGTTCAGTTCATCCAGTAAATGATAAAACTCCTGGTAAAGTTCAAAGTTGCCAATGCGCTTATTGTTTTTTGAAAAATAATTTCTTTGTTCAAGTTTCTTTCTCCTCTCTGGTAAATTGACAATATTTTGAGAGTCGGTGTAAATAACTATGGAATTTTCTTTTGGACGGATTTCAAGAAGTGCCCACAACAATGTTTGTAACTCCAGTTTTGTTGACGAAGTGTCGCTGAACCGCTTAATTCTTACATGTGGTTTTAGTGTTTCCGGAGGTAACTCCAAATTGAAGACCGCCAGATATGCTCCAAAACCAACTTTGGATTTTGTGTTTACACTACCGTCAGTAAATAAGTATATTTCTTCCATATGTGTATTTATGTGCAGTAAACGGAATTGCAGTTCATTAAAATAAACTATTCCTGTTGTAAGGTATTCTGCCTGATGTTAGAATACTTTTATCACCATTTCGAAATAAACACAAAAATATTATTTAATTTCAATAACTATTCGAATAGCTTTTCTTTTCACCCAGTCTTGTATTTTAGCTTATTATGCGATAAAGTTTTTTCCGGCAATTCATATTCTTTTTTTTCTATCTTGCAGGAAAATAGAACGGCGTTCTGTAGAAAATCAGGTAGTTAAGGGGCGAAATTATGACAAGAGCTCACGAAATAGTTTATCTGGAATTTAAAGCGGATTTAAGATTAACCGATTATATAAAATCCTATTGGTATTTTAGGGTTCAGACAGAAACAACAATACCATTTGATATTTTACCCGATGGATATTTTGATTTACTGATCGTGATTAAGGGTAACAGGATTGTGAGCTCAAAACTGACAGGAATATGGAGTAAAAGAGTTTCGGTAAACTACTCAGAGAATACAGAAGTTATTGGTATCCGGTTTAAACCTTTATCCATTGGAAGCTTGCTAAAGTTGGATGTAAAGGAAACACTTGATGGTTCGCAGGTGGTTGTATTAGAAGATTTTAACCTGAATGAACAGGTTTTGCTTGATGTTTTATTTGGTTTTCCCGGATTTCCCGTAAACTATTTAAACAGGCAATTTTTAGAGCTTGTTCAAACGACAAAAACAGACAGACGGTTAAAAAAATGTTTTGATTTAGTGGACACCTCCATTGGGAATATAACCGTAGGCAAATTATCAGAAACAATTGGGTTGAGTACAAGACAACTTCACCGGAAAGTTACCGGAATGATTGGTATTGGCATTAAAGATTATTCCAGGATTGTGCGTTTTAGAAAAGTTCTGAGAGATGTGAAAAGCAGTGGCCCAAACAGTATTTATTACTATGACCAATCGCATTTTATACGGGAGGTGAGGCAGTTTACAGGTTTAACACCGGGGGAGCTGGATTTGGATAACAATAAGCGGCTTATCCAATATTACAATTTTAAGTAGCATTTATTAACATGGAGAAATAAAAAAGAGGCTGCACATTAGATGGTACAACCTCTCTTACCTAAAATCCAACCAAACCCTACATTACAAAGGTAAGAACAGGGTATGGATTAGATATCCGTATTAATACTAAATGCGAGGGGGATAATACTCCTTATTTATTGCGTAATTACCGCCTATTTTAACCCTGTGTTAATAAAAAGGGGTGTCAGAACAGCTTCCCGCAGTTTATCGTGTAGGATTTTTAGGAATATCAGTTATATTTAAAGAAAAATGGCCTGGAAATATGAAGGGGGACTGTGCATTTAGCGGAAAACCAAGTTAAAATACATAATTATATGAGAAAAACGTTGATTTTTTTATTTGTAGTTGCATGTCAGATTCTGCTTAGTTGCAAATCTTCATCTGATAATTTGAAGCCTGAAGAGGTAGTCGTTGGTTATATTAATGGATTAAATGAATCGAGTTTCAAACAGATAGAATCATATATTTCAGATAGTTTATTGACTATGGAAGGAGATTTTGTAATAACACAAAGTAGCGAAGAATATAAAATACATTTTCAATGGGATTCTGTTTTCTCTCCGGAATATAATATTATTAATTCAAAAAAGATACCAGATAATTCAATTGAGGTAATTCTTTCGAAAACATGTGACCGGATTAAATATTTGCACGATACAGCAACTGTTTATACCGCAATATTTGATTTGGATAATAACCATATCATTAAAATAAACAATACAGCGTTAATTCACTTCGACACGTTAAAATGGAGCAACAGAAGAGATACATTAGTTGCCTGGGTTAAAAAGCATCATCCTGAATTAGATGGATTTATCTATGATCAAACACTGGTTGGTGCTCAAAATTATTTGAAAGCGATTGAATTATACCATGATAAAAAATAAGCGAACTACAATGTACAATATACATTAACCAGGGAAATTGTTTTTAGAAATACCGTATCAGAAGAACGTGCCTTGGCTTTATCAACGCAGTCTGGGCCTAACCTGATGAAGTTGTTGGACAGGCTTAATTTGAAAGACTGTGGAAAACAGAAATGCAATTATAAATTATTTTCATTTTTTTTAAATAATATTGAAAATATTTCGGAATTACACGCTATGTTTGCAACAATGTTGCATTTAAAATAATGTTGCAAATATGAAACAAATACGGGAAATATTACAGAAAAACGATTTGGTCAGAACCTCGTGCCGCGAAAAGATAATTCACGTCCTTGCATCTTCGGCTACCCCTTTATCGGAGGATGAGATAAAATTAAGCGTAAAAGGTAATTTCGACCGGACAACGTTTTACAGAACTTTTAAAACCCTCATTGCTAAAGGGATTATCCATAAAATTGTAATAGACAATACGCTTACTAAATATGCGTTGAGCCAAAATCAGGATGAGGGACATCAACATGCGCATTTTTACTGTTTAAGCTGTAAACAGGTATTCTGCCTTCCTCAGGTACAGTGGGATTATTTAAACCTGCCGGAGAAGTATAATGTAACCGAAACAGAGCTTCTTATTAAAGGGTACTGTAGTAACTGTAATTGATAATAATGGAAAAAAAGCGTATTCCGGTAACCATAATAACCGGTTGTTGTTTGCACATTGTTGGATATCAGTTAAATATATTATCAAATAATCAGTAAAAAATAGTAATTAATGCAGCAAGGAAAACGTTGTTCTTTTGCGTGGCGGTATTTTCTTACCGCATCTACTTAGAGCCTGTCCATAAACTAAGGTTATCAGCCTGAAAGGCTGACTTAATTTAACCCGACGGCAACGTCCCGGAAAGTTATCTGTGCTGTCAGTTGTGGTTCCGAGCACATCGGGAACCAGGTAAATTAAAAAAAAGACTTATCATATTACGGAACAATGACAAGTTTAAACTAAAACCAGAGGACACGAATACATTTAATATTATAATATGCGTGAGTAACATTGCGACTTTATAGACGGACCCTATTTAAAGATGAAAAAACGAGATGTATATACTTAAAAACAGATGATTATGGGATCGCACACATTATATGCCTTGATAAGCGCAACAGTAATAAGCCTGATTGCTTTTTCGGGCATACTGTTCTTCGCTTTTAAAATAGACAGGCTGCAGAAAATAGTTTTTATATTGGTCAGTTTTGCCGTGGGAAGTTTATTCGGCAGCGCCTTCTTTGTTTTGATACCCGAATCTTACCATCTTTTTCCGGAGTCCTTTAATCCAGGGCTTATGGTTGTTGTCGGAATATTGACCATGTTTGTCCTTGAGAAGTTCATTCATTGGAAGCACAAGCATGATATGCATAAGTTGCATGAAGAATCCTCTTTGGGCTATATCAGTCTGGTAACCGATGCCCTGCACAACTTCGTTGACGGGGTGCTAATTGCATCGGCGTGGGCAAGCTCACCAGAAATCGGGTTAGTAACCACACTATCGGTTATCATACACGAGGTGCCGCAGGAAATTAGTGATTTCGGCATTCTTATATATGCGGGTTTTTCAAGAAAAAAAGCCCTCGTCTTTAATTTTCTGTCAGCAATAACAGCCATACTTGGTGTATTGTTTACCTCTTGGCTGGGGCATAATTTTGAAAATATTACCAGCTATATTTTACCACTGGCCGCAGGAGGTTTTATTTACCTGGCTGGTTCTGATCTTATACCACAGTTGCACCGGGAGAGGGCATCCGGAAGAAACCTGGTACAGTTTCTGGCTATTGTTGCCGGCCTTACAATGATGTTCTTCATATCACAAAAACATAGTCACAACCATAGTGCCGGGTGTAATCACGAACATCATATTCATGAACAATGAAAAAAAAATCGCAATATGAATATAGTTGAAACTGAAAAGCTGACATTTCGTTATTCCTCATCAGAACAGGAACACTCATTTCCTGATATTCAGTTATCAAAAGGAGAAAACCTGTTGGTTTTGGGAAAATCCGGGTCGGGAAAAACTACCCTGCTCCATCTTTTGTCTGGTTTACTGGCACCTTTAAGTGGTTTTGTTTGTATCAACAATACATCAACGGGGACGTTGAAGGCGCATGAAATGGATAAGTTCAGGGGTGAAAAAATCGGCATTATTTTTCAGGAAAATTACTTTATTGAATCTTTGAGCGTCCTTAATAACCTGTACTACATAAGTATGCTTTGCGGATTAAAACCAGATAAAGTATTTATTGAAAAATTACTCAACGAACTGGATGTTTCCGGGTTGTCCGGTAAAAAGCCTGGACAGTTGAGCCGTGGCGAATTACAGCGTTTTTCTATTGCCCGCGCCCTTGTGAATAAACCCGTGGTTTTGTTGGCCGATGAACCAACTTCAAGCCTGGACGATGAAAATTGTATGAGGTTCATTGAATTAATGAAACAAGTATGCGGTTCACATAACCTTTCACTTGTTGTTGCAACGCACGATGGACGGCTAAAACCCGGATTCAGAAATTGTATAACGCTTTAAAATGTTCTGTATATGGTTACTTTAATTAAAATGGTACTGGCAAGGTACCTTCATAAACCTGTTTCTACCCTGTTAAACGTAGTTCTTTTTACAATAGGGGTGGCAATAATTTCATTGGTTATAAAATCAGAATGGTATCTTCAGAATAATTATAAGCAAAATCTGGCAGGTATTGACCTGGTTGTAGGGGCAAAAGGGAGCCCGGTGCAATTAATTCTTTCATCAGTATTGCATGCCGATGTCCCCACAGGAAATATTCCGTTGGAAGAGATTCATCAAATAGAAAAAAATCCACTGGTAAAAAAAACAATCCCCATTGCCCTTGGTGATAATTATAAAGGCTTTCGTATTGTGGGAACGAATACCAATTATGTTGGCCTGTACCAGGGGCAAATGTTACAGGGAAACATGTTTGCAAAACCATTGGATGCTGTTGTGGGGGCAAATGTTGCAGAAAAAACAGGGTTAAAGGTCAATAATAGTTTTATCGGGGTACATGGTTTTATGCGTGAAGGCCATAGTCATGATGAATTTAAATATACAGTTACCGGGGTTTTAAAACGGACAGGTTCAGTAATTGATAATCTTGTTCTCACCCCCGTTGAAAGCGTTTGGCAGGTGCATTCTCATAAAGAATCCGGCCATAGCGAAGAATCCCATGGCCATCATCATGACCACCATCATGAACAGGAGGCAGGAGGTAACTTTCACAATGAAAATGAACATGAGCATAGAGGTAATGAAGGGGAGGTTGAGGAAATACTGCATAAAATAGAACATAATGAGGAACTTACAAGCGAAGAACGATTTATTTATAATAAACATAAAGGTATATTGACGGAGAAAGAACATGATCCTGAAAAGGAGATTACATCTTTGCTGGTTTTTTATCGAAGCCCCATGGCAGCGGCAACACTTCCCAGAATGATTAATGAAAACACCTCCCTGCAGGCAGCCTCACCTGTGCTGGAATTTAACCGTTTGCTCTCTTTATTGGGATATGGAATAACAGTGCTTGAAGTTCTGGCATGGATTATAATCATAATTTCCGGTATTAATATTTTTATTTATCTTTTAAATACGATAAATCAAAGCATCAGGGAAATTGTTTTGCTTCGGGCCACTGGGGTTTCAAGGCCCAGGATTTTTATGCTGGTCCTTCTGCAGGGGGCACTTTTGTCAGTTTTTGGCTGGGTAGCCGGAATGGTTTTGTCAGGTATTATCTGGCAAATAATGCCCTGGAACAATTCGGGCACTATATTTATCCCCGCCCTCATACAGAAAAATTTGATGTTATTGTTGTATTGCATAGTAGTTGCAATTGTTGCCGGGTTAATTCCTGCGATTAGAATCTATAAAATTAAAATTCATTACCTGCTCAACCGATGAAAAAGATCAGATTTGTATTTGTTTTGCTGTTTTTTGTCCCGGCAGTTTATTCGCAAGGCGATCAAAAGAATAATTTATGGGATATCATTTTAAACGATGTAAAGGTCAGGTATGCTTATTCTTTAAAATATGATGCTTTATTGCCAAAACCCAGGTTTGGGAAAAAAATAAAGGCCCTGGAGGGAGAGGTAGTTACCCTTCAGGGTTTTTTTCTGCCCTTAGATATAACCGGTGATATTTTTGTTTTATCATATAATCCTTCAAAAATGTGTTTTTTTTGTGCAGGAGCAGGCATTGAGAGCATTATTGAACTTAATCCCAAAGAAGATGAAATCAGGCGTTTTAAGCGACTAAAAACAGACAGCTATTTTGAGGTAAAAGGCAGGTTAAGGCTAAATGCCGCTGATTATGAACATCTGATTTATATTTTAGACGAAGTTGAGTTTATCAAGTTAATCTTTGATTGACGGGTTTACTCCCTACCGTTCCTGATATGCTATAAAGTTAAGCGTCTTTTGCGTCATTGTGTAGGAAGTATGACTGAAGCAACCTGCTAATTATTGGAGGGTTGCTTACCAAGGTTCGCAATGGCGGAGCCGCTTTTAGGCTTAACTTAATAACCTTTTTGGAGAGCGGTGGTTTTGTTTTTATACTCAGGAAAATAAACGATTTACAAACCGGAACAAACTGTACGATAAAGAGCGCACAGGTTAAAAGTAAACTTAAATAAAACCAGAATGGCGGAAATCGGATTTAGGGCAAAAGGATAACGGAGAACTAAAACTCCCGGCAAAATTGTATATAAGAAACTTGTTTTCCAGTTATTAAAATATTAACGCTATACCAAAATCAGCATAACACTTACGAACATATGAATTTACAAGTTAAAAACAATTAAGAGAAGGTTGATTCCTAGCCTGAGTCCTGGAAACCGGTTGAAAAAAATGAGTTAGGGAAGTGCTCTTTTAGACTGATCCGTATCATTTGCCTGTAATATTTTACGCATGCTACGCGACGAACGGGTTACTTACGCTTTAATGAAAGGTCGCTTATCTCGTGTTAAGGAATTATCGTAGAATATTCAATATAGAAATCATCCGGCATACAGAAAATTTGTTTTAACTTGTGTTCTTAAAAAATGTGAACATAACTATTGGTTCAGCAATCTTAAGTTCCCGTTTTTATGTTATATCCAATGGTTACATATTAACAGGTTGACAGTGTCGAGTCCTGTCCTGCTATAATTTGTACTTCAAAGCAATGGCAAATTGGAAAAATGGAGGAGTTTAGAAAGTTTATAGAAAAATACACACCCGTTCCGGAAAATGAATGGAAAATAATAAGTCAGGCCTTTCGTCTGCGGAAATATGTCCGGAATGAAATAATACTTCAGGAAGGCGAAGTTTGCCGTTATTTCTATTTTTATGAGCGTGGTTTAATACGTTTTTTTAGTAATGTCAATGGAGAGGATGTTACAATAACATTTGCAGAAGCACCTTATTGTTTTACTTCAAATATAAGTTTCAGGGCCCAGAAACCGGCAAACGAAAGTATTCAGGCACTGGAAGAAACCGTACTCTGGAGAGTCACTTTTGAACAATATGAAAACCTGGAAGAAATTAGGTCCTGGAATATTTTTATAAAAAAGCTGTATAATGAAATACAGGAGTTAATGGAGCGGTGGTTGCTGGAATCCAAGGTTTACACAGCCGAAAAAAATTACCAGTTATTGTATGAACGCTTTCCGGCAGAATTTATACAAAGAATCCCACTTAAGCATTTGGCATCTTTCCTGGGCGTTGCGCCCCAGTCATTAAGCCGTATTCGAAATAATCTGCACCAAAACAGCAGAAGTTAACATAGGTGAATAGGTTTTAGGTTGAAAAGAATAAAATTTGTCTCTGTACCAAAGAGACAGTAATATGATAAAAGAAATCGATGTGCCAATGTGGGATCAAATGCAGGTCTTTTGCAAACATATTGCGGATCATCAGATAAGGTTAATTTTACATTTTGACAGTTTTCTTGATGAGAAAGTTTTGAAAAACGCTGTTAAAATTACTTTTGAAAACAATCCAATTGCTTCTGCAAATTATATCGAAAGTAAAAAAAAGGCTTTGTGGAGGTTCTCTGAAATTGATATGGATAAACTGTATTCATTTTATACATGTCAGAATCCGGAACCATTTATTCAAGTAGCAGCTTTAAAGCAAATTAATGCGTTTGCCGAGCCTCAGTTAACGATAACCTTCATTCGCTCGAAGACGGATGTCTTAATACTAAATTGTAACCATGCAATTACAGATGCTGCCGGAGTAAAGGATTTCGTATATCAATTGGCAGAAAACTACAGTTACTTATCACAAAACAAGGAGGTGTACCGGAAAAATTATGCCCCTTCCCGCAGTTTAAAAGGATTGTCGAAAAAGTTAGGCCCCAAAGAAAAACTCTCTGTTTTTAAACGAGCACTGTCAAATAAAAAAGTTGCCCCGACTTTCAAACGAGAGATGGATTTAGGTGATTTGGGAAATCCTGGTTTTAAATCATATACAATTAATCCGGACGGGTTCTCGGAAATAAAAGAGTTTGGTAAGAAATATTCCGCAACAATAAATGATGTTCTTTTAACGGTAATGTACTATACGTTAAAAAGAGTCTCAAAGAATTCAAATAAAACCAACCGACTAAGCTACAGCTCCGATTTAAGGCCTTATTTAAACAAGGGTAACTATGATGTTTTATCGAATTTTTCGGCTATTCATAACATTGATATTGATAATACGCAGGATAGTTTTGTGGGGCTATTGAAAGAAATATCAAAGATTACGGCTATTAAGAGGCAGAAGAAATACAGTCTTGCCGACTTTCCCATAATGGCTGTTCTGTTTAAAACGGTTCCTTTGAAAAAACTCAAAGGCATATTTCATAAAGAATTTGACAAGATAAAAGAAGGTAAAACAAATGCAGCGCCAAGTTTAAGTAATACCGGAATAATTGAAGAAACAAAAGTGGGCTTTGATAACATTTTTCCTGTGCGGGCACATATGTTAGGGGGCATAAACCATCCGTGTTTATTACAGGTTGTTGTATCAACCTATAAGAAACACCTGACCATATCAATAGGTTCATACTATAGTAGGAAAAATACCATCTTTATTTCTAATTTCATAGAAGAACTGAAAATAACATTCAATATGGAAATGTTGCAGGGGACAATGTTCAACAATAAAATAAAGGAGTCACTTGTTTTGTTAAAGCAGGGATAAGCTTTTTATGTGTTAAATGTTCCGAGAAAATAAGTAGTCTGTTTATATGAAAAAATATATGCAAAATTTTAAACCGTGCAATTTCCTTAAGCGGAACCATCCTTTCTACAGCACTTAACCATGTTTAGAAGTGTTTTGATGGATTTATACGGCCATGCAGCCCTTCACCATTAAGGATTTTAGGAGTGCATTTTTAAATTTTTTCAATCTGGTTTTTTTGGATTTCGAAAAGTAAAGAATATGTTCCCCTGCTTTATTCAGTATTACTTCAAATACAGGAATATCATATTATCTGATAGTTATTTCTTGGTTTTAGGTGTTGAACTGAAAATTAATTCATAACTTCTAGTTTTATTATTCATATTCTTTAATTTTTTGTTTGGTATGAAAAAGCAAAAGATAAAATCAAGGGAATATAAAATAATGCTTTTGCCTGGAAGGTTCACAGGCAATGAAGTGGAATTAATAAATAAGGCCGGAGCGTTCTGGCAAGATTTTTCAGAACGTATAATGCCTGTTTCCATACGCAGTGAAGGCTCTTTTCACCGAATTAAAAATCGGACCATACAATTTTGTGATACACAAGCTCTGTTGTTGCGTAAAAGTCATTTTGTGTGCCGTGCCAGAAAAGAACTGTCAACAGGAGATAGGGAAGTAACCCTTAAATTTCGTCATCCTGACAGATATATCGCTCAGGATCGGGATCTTTCTGCAACAAAAAAGAAGGCCGGAAAGCAGAAATTTGAAGAAGATATAAAACCACCTTATGTGAAACTTTATAGCCATTCAACAAAACAGCAAATAAAAAGTAATGTTAATCTGCATACGCTAGGTGATATTTCAAGGTTATATCCGCATTTTAAAGAGCAAGTGAAACCATTTAACAAACAGGAAAGGGTTATTTTGGTTGGCAATTTCACTGCAAGAGAAAAGTTGATAACCGGAGCCGAATTTTTAATTCGGAATCACCCCAGAAGATACGCTGAATGTGCTTTAATACTTTGGTACAATAATGAGGTAAGGGAAGAAGGGCCTTTGTTGGCAGAATTCAGTTTTAAGTATGAGGATGAGAAGGAAAATTACACAAGGAAAATGACATTGAGGGCATATGAAATCTTTTTGCGCTTACAGAACAATCTGGCAGACTGGATAAGCCCGCAGTCAGTAACAAAAACGTCTTATTTGTATAATCTTGCACCTGTAAAAGTATAAATTGTCCTTCTAAGAAAACGTTGATGTTTAGGTGTGGCGTAGTAAAAAATACAGTTAGCGGCGTTTTCTTATAGCCACGAGCGTTAGAAAATTTGCGCCTTTATTATAAAGCTTATAGACCAATTATCTATTTGGTAGAGGGAGATAAAGGCAAAAAATATAGCGAAACGAGTGTTGCAAATATAGTACGGGAAGCAGCCAAAAAAGCAGGTATAAAAAAGCGTGTGACACCCCACACCCTGAGGCATAGCTTTGCAACGCACCTTTTAGAGGATGGGGTTAACCTCAGGAACATTCAGGTATTATTGGGGCACAGTTCTAGCAAGACAACGGAGATTTATACCCACGTAGCAAATAATATGATTTCAAAGATCATAAACCCATTAGATTCCTTATTTTTGAATAAATAAAAACATAGTGTAAATAAACGCAATTGCGTTTATTCGGATGTTGAACAAAACCGCCTTTGGCGGCAATTGTCTGTAATTTCGTACTTTGCAGGTGAAACTAATAATTTATCGATGAAAAAAAAATGTTGAGCAACAAATGCTCCAGGAAATGGCCATACGCAATTACAGTCCACGCACCATTAAGACATATTGCAGCCTGGTACAACGATTTTTGCAGTCCACTACAAAGGAAATCAATGAGATCTTAATAGAGGATTTAAAAAACTACCTTTACACCCGTATCCGTAAAGATGAAATTTCTGTTTCAACAATCAATCAAACATTAAGTGGGTGGAGGATAGTTTGGGTCCATTTATTGGGTAAACAATGGGAGGTTTGCCGCATAAAACGTCCCAGAAGAGAGAAAAAGTTACCTGAAGTTTTATCCCGGCAGGAAGTTAAGTTGTTGGTCAACTCACCCATAAATATTAAACACAGGGCTATACTCAAACTTATGTATTCAACAGGGATACGCAGGGCAGAACTCTTGGGGCTAAAATTAAAGGATGTTGATTCATCCCGTATGGTAATCAATATAAGACAAGGTAAGGGCAAAAAGGATAGACAGGTTGTATTACATCCGGAATTATTGAAATTATTACGGGGGTATTATAAACATTACCGCCCCCGGTGTTATTTGTTTGAAGGTTATGGCCCTGAAGGGCGTTACTCAGCAACCAGTTTGATGAAAATTGTCAAGAGGTATGCAAAGAAAGCAGGGATAAGCAAGAGTATATCTGTTCACACTTTGCGGCATTGTTATGCAACACACATGTTGGAGAAAGGTGTAAACTTGAAAGTTATCCAACAATTTATGGGGCATACATCACTTAGGACAACATCGATATACCTGTCAGTGGCCAATATAGATTGTACGTCACTGCCCAACCCATTGGATTGAGATGGGTTCCATGAATACCAGACAAGAGGTTGAGCTGGGGGCTATCTTACAAATGGGAATAAAAAGCTACAGGGAAGCTAACAGGCTAAGTTTTGAGCAAGAAAAAGCAGTAGAAAGTATAATCTCATGTAGGACCAAAAAGCTCGGGGGACATGTAAAACGCTGCACGTCATGCGGCTTCAACCAACAAGCGTATAACCCATGCCGTAACAGGCATTGCCCCAAGTGCCAGTTTGTAAAACAGGAACAGTGGGCAGACAAACTGGCCCATAACCTATTGCCATGTAAATATTTCCACGTGGTGTTCACCCTTCCGGAAGAGTTGCGCGGCCTTGTGTTTTACAATAAGGAAGTATGTTGTTCCTTATTGTTCAAAGCCAGCTCAGGGGCTTTGTTACAGGCAACATCCAACCCTGATTTTCTGGGCGCCCGGTCAGGGGCCCTGGCCGTATTGCATACATGGACGCAAACATTGTTGTTCCATCCCCACATCCATATGCTTGTCCCGGCCGGGGGACTGTCGGAAGATGGCATGGAATGGAAAAGTTCAAGGAAAAAGTTTTTCCTTCCGGCGAAAGTATTGTCGCGGATATTTAGGGGGACAATGGTAAAACTATTAGAGGGGCCGTCGAAGAAGGGACAATAAACTTGCCCCATACAATCCCGGTTTTTTCGGAACTAAAAGACAAATTGTACAAAAAAGACTGGAACGTGCATTTGGAAAAAGCGTTCAGGGGGGTAAACAGTGTGCTAAAGTACCTGGGGCGGTACACCCACCGGGTGGCCATAGCCAACAGCCGGTTGGTTTCAATATCAGAAAGCAATGTGTCTTTTAGGTATAAAGACAATAAAGACCGGGGCAGAAAAAAAGTAATGACGCTCCAAACCAACGAGTTTATCAGAAGGTTCCTGCAACATGTCCTGCCCAGGAATTTTTATAAGATCAGGTATATCTGAATTTTGGCCCCGGTAAATTCAAAAACAAAGAAAGAACAATGCCTGGCTTTGATAGGAAAGGAAACGTATATACCTGTCCTGGAAGGGTTGAACGCTATGGAGGTTGTAGAAGCAATAAAACAGTCCGATCCCTTTATTTGCCCTAAATGCAGAAAAGGGAGAATGGCTTACAGAATTAGGGCCCCTTCCTAAAATATTTAAAACAGGTTCTTTGACATATCACCTTCATTAAACGCCACGGGCGTAATGGGTAAGGTATGTCTTGTCACATAAGAAAAACAAGGTGAAATGACAGAAAACAATTTTAAGCTGACATATATTTGTGCAGAGGCAAATAAAAACGGGGGACAATTTGTTCGCGGAAAGGATAGTGCCAAATAGAATGCCCATAGCGGCGGACGGCATTGTCCAACGATATTCTATCAAACATTTTTTTCAATTCTTAACTTCATTTTCATATCTTGCAAAGAAAGCCTGCAACTATGATTCTTTGTATAAAAACGTTTGATAGAATACTAATATGTTGGGCATAATAACACACAACAGAAACATACATCTTAATAAATAAATTTAAATGGATCTATACAAAAAGATAATTAAATGGATTGATTATTTAAATTCTCTTATAGCATCTATCGGTGCTGTTTACATTAAAGAATATTTAGAGAATAATATTTCGGGACAAAAGACCTTGGTTATTCTAATAACTTTTTCGATAGCATTATTGATTTTTATTACTCTAACTTATACTCTCCGTGAGTTTGTAAAAAGAAACATATTATTAAAAAGATTAATATTGGGTTCAAATTATATCGGAGGAATATGGTTTGATTATGTGAAAAATATGGATGGCTTAATTGTCGGAGGTGGAATTATATCTATAAAAATCAATTCTCATGGGATTGAGATTTCAGGAGATAATTATAATATGGGAAACGGAAAATGTGAAAAGGTGGGTGATTTTCAGTCTGCTTTAAGTAAATTTAATAACCGTAGGTTAGATTTTTCATATTACAGTAATAATCGAAATGAAGGGACAGATGCTCCAGGATTTGCGAGATACAAATTCCCAGATACAAACTCCCGACCAGAAATGTTCGAGAGTTATTTTTTTAGTGGAGATAATAAAGAAAAATTTTCTGGAATTGCAGAGCGTATTACAGACAAAGAAACAATAATAAAGTTACGAAAAGGGCATTATGAACAAAGAGCAGAAATTATATGCCAATTTCTTAAAAGTAAGACTGAAAAATGATTTCTACATGTAAACAGATTTATATAAATCAAATCTTCACGTCAAATTCTACTGATAAAATTGAAACTGATTATAAAAATTTCATTAACCTGATAAATTGTATATCAAATGAATTTTTTGCATTGAAATTTTACTCTCCATTAACTGAACTTGAGTATAATATCCAAGAGAATGTAAAAGTAGTATTTGATAAGATTGAAGCTTCGGATTTGTTTATTGCAATCATTCATTCCTAATAATAATGTTTCAAGTATACTCGTAGAATTAGGATTTTGCATTGCAAAGCAAATACCAATTATGTTATTTTCAAAAAGTATTGATTATTTACCGTATATAATTCGATGTTATGATAATGATGCATTTAAGAGAATTATTTATAAGGATAACTATTTGAAAGAAACTATAATAGAAAATTTAGAAAATTACTATGCCCAATAATTAGGTATCAAACCCAGTGCGGTCTGGGAGACCCCACTGGGTTTGTGCCTGTGTTGAGCCAAACCCCTTAATCAGGGGGCTAATTTTTCCTGTGTAATTTCAAAGTTCCAGGTTTTGGTGAGAATATAGTTTCTACAGAACAGGAGGTTAGTGTTTTTCTATATTCGGACATTTTATACATTGATTTTTTCCTTTTTTCACCCGGTTTTTTATGTGTTGTTCATGGAAATCTATCATTTCGGCATAACCCCTGTTTATACAGGCATACCCTTCCCAGTCCGCCTTTAGGCAGGTACAGGTTTCATTATCGTTCATGTCAGGCCGGTACTTTATTTCCGGTAGGTTGCCCCCTGTTTTTAGGAATAGTCTCAAACACCACCATTGTTCCGGATTTACAGCTTTTGCAGAGGAACGGGTCTATGCCCATGGCCAGTATCATGACTTCACGGACAGAAAGTTTTGGTTTATCGCCAACATCGTCAGCATTTAATAGCCCCCGGATAATTTTTAGGTTTTGTTTTTTTACCCTGCAGGCCAGCATACCATGGTGCCTGATGCGGACAAACCCTTTAGGGAGGACATGTTGCAGGAAGCGGCCAATAAACTTATCTGCCGGCAGTACCAACTGTTTTTTCTTGTTGTTGTCGTTACGGTCTAGGAAAGAGAAGGTAACTTCTTTTTTCTCTTTGTCTATATTTACTATCCGGTAATTGCCAATGGCTATTTTGTGCGTATACCGTCCCAGGTACTCCAAAACAGTTTCCGGGCCTTTAAAAGGTTCTTTACAGTTAATTACCCATTTCTTTTGATAAAGCTTGTCTTTAAAACCATAAAACTTAGCCTTGGGCTTTATGGCCTGCAACTTACCTTCGAGTTTCAACTCCCCGGATAAAAGAGTTTGTAAAGGTTGTCAAGGAATTTTCCCCGGAATTTTAATGCCAGGGTGGGGACATAAAACAAGAATTCACCGTTTCCTTTACTTTTTTTCCATTTGTTGTCCTTGCTGATACCGCCATTAGGGACAATACAATGGATGTGTGGGTGGTAAACCAGCTTCTGGGTCCAGGTGTGGAGTATGGAAACGGCTCCAATGGCGGCCTGCATTTGTTGGCGCTTGTCTTCTGCAAATTCTTTGAGAGTTTCCCAGGCAGACCGGAGCAAGAGGTTGTAAAGGGGTTTCTGGTTTTGATAAAACAAATCCCGTAGTTCAGAAGGAACGGTAAAGACCACATGAAAATATTTGACCGGGAGCAAATCGTAAGAACGTTCCAGTACCCACCGTTCTTTATTTACGCCCTGGCATGAAGGGCAGTGCCTGTTCCCACAGGAGTTGTAGTGCCGCTCAATACACCCACAATTTTGACAGGACTGCCAGTGCCCTCCCAATGCTGCTGTCTGGCAATTACGGATACAGGCCATCACTTTTTGTTGTTCAAAAGAAAGGGGGTGCCTGCTTAGGTACCCGTCACCAAAAGCATTGAACACTTCAGCGACTGAGTGTGATGGGGCAATCATTTTTCTTCCCACTTGTCCAGGGGGCTAAACCCCCCGTTTAAAGGGGCCTCACTAATGTGCAGGTAAACCATGGTAGTCTGCACCGAACTGTGCCCCATCAGGTACTGGAGGGTTTTAATGTCCATGCCTTCCTCCAGGGAATGGCTGGCAAAGCAATGCCGGAAAATATGCAGGTTGATATCTTTTCTTAACCCCGATTTTTTTATTGCTGCATTTAAAGCATGCCTCAACCCTTCATTGCTCATGGGCTGGCCTTTGTGCCTCCCGTTAAAAAGGTATTCCCTGGGCCGGCAGCTCGTAAAATATGCCCTTAGTTCGGGGAGGACTTTTTCAGATAATACCGTGTACCTGTCTTTATTGCCCTTGCCTTTGTTGATACGTATTCTCCGTTTGCCGTCCTTTGTGTCGATATCTTCGGGCTTTAGCATCCTTAGTTCGCTGCGCCTTAAACCAGAGGAATACATCAGCCGGAACATTACCCTGTGTTTATCGTTTTGGCAACCTTCAAACAACAAGGCCAGTTCTTCGCGGCTTAAAATTTTAGGGAGCGTTTTTTCTTCTTTAGGGTAGGGGATTTGAGCGGCCAGTTCTTCGTCTAGCTGTATTTCCTGGTAATACCACCGCAACCCGGCAACATAAATTTTCAGGGTGCGCCATTTCAATTCTTTTTCCTCTTTCAGGTAATGCAGGTAATCAATCACCTGATCAATTTCGAGACCGGAAGGGGCACCATCGTGAAAGTCCATTAGAAACTCAATGGCCCGCATGTAACTTTTGACCGTTTGGCCCGAACGGTTTGCAACAACAAGGCGCTGGGTAAATTTCTTGAGGATTTGTTTGCCTTCAAAGGATTTAGAAAACCTGTTTTCTGTTTCTTTAGTTTGTTTTTTCATTGTATAATGGTTTTTACTTATAACGGGTATGTTTGAAATGCAGACTTTTAGCTACCTTTAGGTTTGGTTCAACATTGTATAAAAATAATAGCCGGGACAGTGGTTTGCGAAGGTTTTGAGCATTTAATAAACACCGCCAAAGCTTTTGCTTTGGCTAATAATAAAACTTAAATTTATAACCAAAACAAAAGCTTCGGCTCGCAGTATTCGGATGGTGAAGTGCTATTAATTCGGCTACTATTCTTATACGAGGCCGTTGTGTGCAACCAAATAGACCGAGCAATAAGAATGTACAGAGCTGATTTTAAAATAGAAGATATTGAATTTATAGCTGAATGGATACTCCAATTTAAGGGAAAAGAGTTTCAACATAAAAAGATTACCTATGTTGAAAACCAGGTAAGAGATAAGCTACAAGAATTAAATTACCTGATTTCAGTTGACATAGTCGAAGATTCATTAATTATTGGTTTTTGCGAAAATTCGGATTATGAACCTATTGATAAACCTATTATACATGAGGAAAACGAAAAAGGTATAACGCTACGAGAGATTCGGTCTAAAGACAAAAAACATATGAGTTACATATGGGTTGATTTTACAGCTAATCATCTCTTATTTACTGATAGACTTAAAAACGGATTTGTAATATATAAGACAAACTCAAGAAAAGACATTGATACAAAGGTCTTGAAACAGCGTTGGATTTTTAGAGAGGAATTCATAATAAAGGAAAAGTAAAATGGGTTACAGTTTGCACGGATTTATAGGCGAGAAAGATGTTTTAAGTGTTTTTGATTATCAAAATGCCAAGCTGATTCATTTGTTTGACAAATTGTATCTAATCCCATTGACAGGTGAATTATTTGATGAAGTAAATGACTTTAGAACTAATAATGGAATTGAGAAATTTGAATTATTAACTACTGATATCGAAAATGAGATTCTAAAAGTAATTGGAGATAGGATGCTCTCCTATGTGGAGGCTGAATATTTCGGTGGAGAAGGCGGACAAAGTGGAATAATGTGGAAGAACGGTAAAAGGATTTTTCACGAAACATTCTCAAAGGACACAATTAATAAGATTTTAAAGGAGTTTGGGATAAAAAACAAGCTTTTCAAAGATAGATTCGATACTGTCGGATTAGGAAAGTACAGAAACACAGATGATTGGAAATGAATGGCAGCACACAACACGCGGTCATAAAACATTGCGCGGATAGTGCTATATCTGAACGAAATAACATATAATCAACGGCTTAGCGGTCTGATAAGTTTGTGCTTCGAAATGCGCAACGATTTATACCGCCATCCGTTAGCTACAATTAAGTGCGACTTTGGTAGTTTAACCTTAGTAAATAGATTTATAAAAAATGACTATGAACAAATTACTTTTTTACTTTCTGATTATTCTGAATATATCATGCAATAATTCAACTTCGGATTCAGACAATAAAGATTTAAAGGATATTCAAACAAACAATATGGATTTAATTAATAATGGTGAAAAAAACAGCAATTATGATGTTATAGCGAAAGGTGTAGTAGTTAGCATTGAGCCAGTTCCTAATTCTGATAAAGCAAGCTTTGAAATAAAAGTATCGTTTCTAACTAAGGAAAATATTCAAATTCATACGACTTCAATTGTTTCGATAGATATATTTAAGAGTTATAAGGGAGATTATGTTTTATTGAAATACTCGTCAAAAAATCCCAAAGAAATAGAAATAATTGACTTCATAACTAAAAATGGCGATAGTATTAAGCAAATTGAGCATCCACTTGAGATTAATGATTTAATTACAATTAATAAATTAAAATCTATTGATACAATAGAAACATATTTAACTAAAAAAAGCCCAAATTGGTTTTATCATTCACGAGCATCTGACCAAACTGGATATCATGTATGGATTAATAATAGCTTAAAAACTTCCATAGGTGTAAGTTGGGGCTGGGGAGAGCTTAGGTATGAAGAAAATGAAAAATTATACTCGAAATTGCTAACCACCTATGAAAATTTCGAACTTATAAAAAGTGATACAAATGAAGCTGATAGTATATATAAATTTGAGTCAAATGAATTTAGAATTACATATCAGTTGATAACAAATGGCACATCTGAAAATAGTATTATTACAGTTTCCTCAAAGGAATAACTGTAGCTAATAATTAGGTATCAAACCCAGTGCGGTCTGGGAGACCCCACTGGGTTTGTGCCTGTGTTGAGCCAAACCCCTTAATCAGGGGGCTAATTTTTCCTGTGTAATTTCAAAGTTCCAGGTTTTGGTGAGAATATAGTTTCTACAGAACAGGAGGTTAGTGTTTTTCTATATTCGGACATTTTATACATTGATTTTTTCCTTTTTTCACCCGGTTTTTTATGTGTTGTTCATGGAAATCTATCATTTCGGCATACCCCCTGTTTATACAGGCATACCCTTCCCAGTCCGCCTTTAGGCAGGTACAGGTTTCATTATCGTTCATGTCAGGCCGGTACTTTATTTCCGGTAGGTTGCCCCCTGCTTTTAGGGATAGTTTCAAACACCACCATTGTTCCGGATTTACAGCTTTTGCAGAGGAACGGGTCTATGCCCATCGTCTGTATCATGACATCACGGACAGAGAGTTTTGCTTTTTCACCTACATCAGGGGCATTCAATAGCACCCCCGCTCGTGAGGGCTTGTAGCCTTCACGAATAACGAAACAACAAAGAGCCATACTTATAAAGTGAGGCATTTTGGTTTAATAAGGCAACAAACCGGCAGATTGTATCTGCTATTGTTTTTCAAAAACAACAAAATGCGAGGAAAATATTAATTTTATAGTTATAAACATGAGTGGTGCAACCACTCATGAGCGAAGGGGCAAACTCTTCGCCAATATCCGTGAGCTGATGGCAAAGCGGAGGAATTGGTGTATCGGTGCCCTGCTCTATAAACTCAATTCGTTGCTCATAGGGTGGTTGAATTATTTCTCAGTTAGTAAAGTTACCCACATATGGGAAACCATTAAGGTTATAATCAAACACTTGGATTATAAACTGTTTAAATGGCTCAAAAGCAAAGGACGTAAAGCGCACAAGTCGCTCCGCCAGCGACCTTACAGTACTTTGGTACAAAGCAAAAGACTGTTTGATTTAGAAAAGTATGCGCGCTTGAAAACCCTTGCGAAAGCTCAATGAAGAACTCTATCGGTAAGCCGTATGAGGGAAAACTTCACGTACGGTTTGATGAAGGGGGCGCTGATAGTTTACTTATTATTGTTACTTTTAAAACAAATAATTTGAGTAGACTATCAGGCTCTACTCTACTGCTTAAGCTAAAAAGACATGGACATTTCAAGAGATAAAATAGAAAGGCTGGCATTTGTCAAATATTTATTATCACAAGCGAAGCAGCAAAAAGATATTGAACGACCTCTATCTTCATCAGCAATACTTACGATTCATGATTGTGTTGAATGCTTCCTACAGCTATGTTTTGAGCTAAAGACAGGAAGAGCTAAAACATCTTCACAAAATATTCTTGATACATATTCCGAAGAAATTAATAAAGTGCTTAAGGAGGAAGAAAAGACTCAGATTAATAAAGCCTTTATCAAAAGAATCAATGACTTAAGGAATCAGTTAAAACACGCAACGATTTTCACGGACCATAGACAA
This sequence comes from Bacteroidales bacterium, assembly GCA_965230395.1. Taxonomy (GTDB): domain Bacteria; phylum Bacteroidota; class Bacteroidia; order Bacteroidales; family UBA10428; genus UBA10428. The sequence goes on along the minus strand of CBDDKV010000002.1, from coordinate 5,069,904 downwards.
ATTCCTAATCTTTATACTGAAACTGAAATTTTTCTACAAGATTTTACCAAACTGATATTTGAAATTTCATTTAATGACATAAGTCTTATCGAATTAATATCAGATGATAGGATTAAAAGTTTTTTATTTGATGCTCAAAATAAAATTCAAGCGGATGAATTACAAAGAGCAATGTGGTCAATAGGAAAAGCTTTTTATGAATTAGAGCATAGTCTAACAAAAGTAGAAGGGAAATATGGGGGGAATGCTTTAGATCCACATCATGATGTAGATTATTTGATTAAATATATGGCACAGATTGGTGGGGCTGAACCAGACAATTGTTTAAGGGATAACTTGGATGAGATTGCAAATGACATAAATAGACTACAGGAAGAAATTCAAAATATTAAAACAGTTCTAAGTCTATCGGTTGACTTAAAGGAATACACATATTTTAAGCAACATATGCCTTACGTTTCTAAAATTGTTAAAGGAGAAACAGGAGCTACTGAATTTTGGATTCCAGATGAAGAAAGAGAAACAGTAGTGGATTACAAATCTGACATAGTGAAATATTGTTTGAATTTTGTAATTGAACTTGCATTAAAAAAGGAATAAAGCCTAAGCATAATAATTAGGTATCAAACCCAGTGCGGTCTGGGAGACGCCCCCGCTCGTGAGGGCTTGTAGCCTTCACGAATAACGAAACAACAAAGAGCCATACTTATAAAGTGAGGCATTTTGGTTTAATAAGGCAACAAACCGGCAGATTGTATCTGCTATTGTTTTTCAAAAACAACAAAATGCGAGGAAAATATTAATTTTATAGTTATAAACATGAGTGGTGCAACCACTCATGAGCGAAGGGGCAAACTCTTCGCCAATATCCGTGAGCTGATGACAAAGCGGAGGAATTGGTGTATCGGTGCCATGCTCTATAAACTCAATTCGTTGCTCATAGGGTGGTTGAATTATTTCTCAGTCAGTAAAGTGCCCCATATTTGGGAGACCATTAAGGTTATCATCAAACATTAGGATTACAAGCTGTTCAAATGGCTCAAAAGCAAAGGGCGTAAAGCGCACAAGTCGCTCCGCCAGCGACCTTATAGTACTTTGGTACAAAGCAAAAGACTGTTTGATTTAGAAAAGTATGCGCGCTTGAAAACTCTTGCGAAAGCTCAATGAAGAACTCTATCGGTAAGCCGTATGAGGGAAAACTTCACGTACGGTTTGATGAAGGGGGCGCTGATAGTTTACTTATTATTGTTACTTTTAAAACAAATAATTTGAGTAGACTATCAGGCTCTACTCTACTATGGCAGAATTGATCAGTCATCATTTTAACGAACGTGTATATTAGACTTGCATATGTTGTTTTGAACTAGACTAATCGTAAACGAAGATTTTATTGCATTTTATAGACATTAAATAACAAAAAAGAGGCTGCATTAAAAATACAGCCTCTCCAACCAAAAATCTAATCAAACTCTAAATCAAAATCGTAATGAAAAAACCACTTTTAAAACCTTTTTCTGTTTGATTATACGGGTTTTATATATGTAAAGTGATAGGTGTTTTTACTAAAATCCGGTTGAGTTATCACTCATTTAAGGTAGGTGTAAACCGACATTAAGGGAAGGTCTTTAAAAAGGAAAATAAAATTAGGGATAAAAAAAGAGGCTGCATTAAAAATACAGCCTCTCCAACCAAAATCCAACCAAACTCTTAATTAAAAATGTTATGAAAAACCACTTATTAATCTTATTTCTGTTTGATTATACGGGTTTTATATATGTAAAGTGATGGGTGGTTTTACTAAAATCCGGCTGTATTGTCACTTATTTAATGCTGGGTGTAAACCGACATTTACCAGGGTAATTTGAAAAGGTGGGAATAAAAAAGAGGCTGCACTACCAATACAGCCTCTCCAACCAAAAATCTAATCAAACTCTAAATCAAAATTGTAATGAAAAAACCACTTTTAAAACCTTTTCTGCTTGATTATACGGGTTTTATATATGTAAAGTGATAGGTGTTTTTACTAAAATCCGGTTGAGTTATCACTCATTTAAGGTAGGTGTAAACCGACATTAAGGGAAGGTCTTTAAAAAGGAAAATAAAATTAGGGATAAAAAAAGAGGCTGCACTACCAATACAGCCTCTCCAACCAAAAATCTAATCAAACTCTAAATCAAACTCTAAATCAAAATTGTAATGAAAAAACCACTTTTAAAACCTTTTCTGCTTGATTATACGGGTTTTATATATGTAAAGTGATGGGTGTTTTCACTAAAATCCGGTTGTGTTATCACTCATTTAGGGTAGGTGTAAACCGGTGTTGACGATGGGTATTTAACCGGAAAGCCGGGAATAAAAAAGAGGCTGCATAAAATACAGCCTCTCCAACCAAAATCCAACCAAACTCTTAATTAAAAATGTTATGAAAAACCACTTATTAATCTTATTTCTGTTTGATTATACGGATTTTACAGGCTCAAAGTGATAGGTGTTTTTACTAAAATCTGGCTGTATTACCACTTATTTGATATTAGGTGTAAACCGACGCTTTCCGGGCTGATTAAAAAAAATAGAATAAAAAAAGAGGCTGCATTTAAAATACAGCCTCTCCAACCAAAAAACCAACCAAACTCTTAATTAAAAATGTTATGAAAAACCACTTGTTCATCTTATTTCTGTTTGATTATACGGATTTTATCAGGCGAAAGTAGTAAGGGTTTCTACGAAAACAGGTGCTTGTTTATACTTAAATGTGTGTGTGGAAAACCGACGCTTCATCTATGCAAAACCGGTGTAAAAGTTGAAAAGGGGTATTTAAAGTTGTAAATTGTCTTATTATTATACTAATTTGCGCATGGCAGAAAATAGAGCCTGTCTATAAACTCGGGAGTCTGGACTTTGTAGACAGACTAAATAAGAACAGGTGCATTTTTAACTTGGCAACATGACTATTTACGATTTAGGTTTTTCAACGGATTTTTTAGGGGCATCGGCTGGTGGACCGGAGTTCTCAGAACAAAATACAGCACGTGTAACATGCGAATTTAAAGAACGGTATACGATTCACAATGGGGAAAAGGAGTATGAGGCGGAAATACTTGGCAATTTGAGGTATTCAGCGTCGACGAGAGAAGATTTTCCGGCTGTAGGGGACTTTGTTACTTATACGCCATTTAATGAAGGTGATGCCATAATTAATCATGTTTTTCCGCGTAAAACAATGTTAACGCGCCAGGCTGTTGGAAAAACAGCAGAAAGACAGATAATTGCAGCAAATATTGATGTAGCTTTTATTGTACAGGCGGTTACGCAGGATTTTAATGTTAATCGGTTGGAAAGATATCTGTCAGTGGCGTATGATGGAAAGGTGGAGCCCGTGCTGGTTTTAACTAAAACAGATCTGGTTTCGGAAGGCGATTTGCATGCGGTAGAAAACCAGTTGAATAAAAGAAATATAAAAATACCGGTTTATTTTATCAGTAATGAAACAAAGAAAGGGTTCGGGGAGTTTGCTGAATGTATTGAAAAACGAAAAGCTTATTGTTTCCTGGGGTCATCGGGGGTAGGTAAAACAACCATAGTAAATAATCTTACGGGGAATAATGGTTTAGAGACAAAAGAAATAAGTTTAAGTACCGGAAAGGGGCGGCACACAACAACTCACAGGGAATTACTAATTCTTGATAATGGGGGAATAATAATTGATACCCCCGGAATGAGGGAGTTGGCAACAGCTGATACTACAGTGGGGCTGGAGGAAACTTTTGATCAGATTGTTGCCCTGGCTGCTGAATGTAAATACTCGGATTGCACTCATACCAAAGAGGACGGTTGTGCCGTTTTGGAAGCTGTTGATAATGGAGATTTGGACATAAAAACGTTACAGAATTACCAAAAACTGAAGAGGGAAAAAGAGCACTTTCAGTCAACCATTGCAGAGAAAAGAAGAAAAGCTAAAGATTTTGGTAAAATGTGTAAATCGATGATGAGAGAGAAAAACAAGAATAGGTTTTAACAAAAGAGAAAGGGCTTCTCTGTGTAACAAAGAAGCCCTCAAATATTCCTTATTTTTTTGCTGTTATTTTACAGTGGCGATTTTCATCATGTTAACAGGACCTCTGTCCAGCATAGGGATTCCGCCAACGTATACCATCACATCACCTTCTTTTGCAAGGCCTTCTTTCTTCAGGATAGAATTGGCGTTTGAAATAGCATCGTTAATCAATGGATCTTCTTTTAAATAGAATGACTGAGTACCCCTAACCAACGAAAGTTTGCTCATAACCATTGGGTTAGGTGTGAAAGCAAAAATATTGGCGTCTGGTCTCATGCTGGCAACCTGAAATACCGAAGAACCGGTGTATGTAAAAATAACAACCCCTTTGGCATTTGTCAAATTGGCCATTTTGCAAGCATTGTAACAAACAGCTTTGTCAAGGTTTTTACTGTCTTTGGCATCGGGTTTATTGTCATATTCAAACTCAAAACCTTTGTCTTCAGTGGCAGATATTAATTGCTGCATGCTCTTGATAACCTCGATTGGATATTTTCCTACAGAAGTTTCGCCGCTTAACATAAGGGCATCGGCACCTTCGATTACAGCATTAGCACAATCGGTGGCCTCTGCGCGTGTCGGCCTGAAGTTCGTAATCATGCTCTCCATCATTTGGGTGGCAATAATAACAGGCTTGGCATTATTCACACATTTTTGAACAATTTTTTTCTGAATAACAGGAACCTGCTCAAATGGTGTTTCAACACCAAGATCCCCACGGGCAACCATAACCCCGTCTGTCATCTCAATAATATTGTCCAGATCCATAAGGGCTTCAGGCTTTTCTATTTTTGAGATAATCCCTGTGTGCTTTTCTTTTTTATTTATTATCTCGCGCAATTCAATAATATCTTTAGAGCTGCGCACAAAAGAAAGGGCTATCCAGTCGATGTCGAAGTCAAGGACAAAATCAGCATCTTCAATATCTTTTTCAGTCAGGCTGGGTAACGAGATATTTGTATTCGGAAGGTTTACCCCTTTCCTCGAAGACAGGGTACCTCCGCTTATAACTTTTGTAGTTACTTCATCCGTGCGGTTGGTGTCAACGACCTCAAGTTTTATTTTACCGTCATCAACAAGAATTATTTCTCCCGGCATAACATCAACGGGTAGTGGCTGATAACTCATATACACCTTTTCTGCAGTGCCCAAACATTCTTTTGAAGTAAAAATCAACTGGCTGCCGTTTTCAAGTTCGACGCCATTGTTCTCAACTTCGCCAATTCGCAGTTTAGGGCCCTGAAGGTCGGCTAGCAAGGCAACATTTGTACCTAGCTCATCATTAAGTTCTTTAATAATTTGTATTACTTTTTTATGATCTTCATGTTTCCCGTGGGAAAAATTTAACCGGCATACATCAATGCCTTCATAGATCATTTTTCTTAAAGTTTCCTTATTATTACATGCCGGTCCAATAGTGGCTACTATTTTTGACTTTGAGTGGTAGTTTTTATACATATTAACCCCGTTTGATTTTTTCAAATGGTAAAAGTAAGTCGTTTAATTAAATTGAAGAAATTAAATTTAATTTAATAACACTTATTATTTAATAGGTACCATGCGAAAAATATACAAGACATTGAGATTTAGGGGTGTTTTTTTACGGTCACCGTTTTTTAAGGGACAATTTTAATTATTTCAATACCATCCATTGGGGGTAATTTCCTCAACCGGGCATAAGACCAATTTTCTTCCACTGCATTTTCTTTGTTAACAGGAGAAATTACATAGGCAATCTTTAAAAGGTTCAATTTTCTGAGCTCCTGTTTTACAGATGTAACCCTTGCCATTTCAACATCTTTATCAACCACCAGACGAACAGTTATTTTGTTCTGTTGCGATTTATCCCGTAGCAGTTTCTCTTTTTCCAGAAGGGGTTCCAGTTTTCCCAATTCCCCAATTCGGTTTCCCACAAGAATACTGTCGCTGTTTAAGTAAATTGGGAATGATAATTCGTTGTGATATACCTTTTTATACAAGGCAGCCTCCGGTAAGTCAATTTTTATGGGAAACTTTCTGGTAGGTTGTTTTGAAAGTTGATAGTTTAATGAAAAATCAGAAAACAAAACAGGTACACAAAGTAAAAGAGGGGCAAAAAGCAGTCTTTTAATGTTTGCTTTTTTTACAGAGGAATTTCTGTTCATCATTGCAATTCTTTTTTTTACAGGTAATAAACTAAAATTATTTACCAACTCCACCGAGTGGGTGCTGACCAACTGTCTCAGTAGTAAGGACTGGTAGTCAAGAATTTCATAGCCACTCTCGACAACCTTTTTGTCTGCAATGTATTCATGCGTTGTTTTAAAGGCCGATTTAATCTTCCATATAACAGGGTTAAACCATTGTAAAATTATAACCAGGTGCATAAGAAGTAAGTCGATAGAATGCCACTGATTTATATGTGCCTTTTCGTGTTCTAAAATTTGTTTTAATTCATATTCAGAGAATTTATTACGGTTGATGAAAATGTATTTCATGAATGAAAATGTTGGCATATCTTTTTTTGTCTGAACAAGTTTGTAGCCTTCAAATTCAACCACATCATTTTTTCTTATTAGTAGGCCGAGCCAGGCCAGTAAATACAGAAACCGGACAGAAAAGAAAAATGCCCCAAAAAGGTATGCGTAAAAGATGATTTTGTAAACCAATGCTATATTTGCATTCAGAGGCTTATTGTTATTCCTTGTCGGACTTTGTGTTAATTTGACTTCAGCAGGTTCTTGTGTTGGTGCCAAGGGTGTAACCCGAAGGGCACTTTCATATTGATCGGTAAAATCAACCAGTGTTTCTATTGAATGGTAAAGACGTCCCGTTTGCTTTTTTTTAATATCAATATTTAATAAAGGAGAAACCAGTGAAAAAATAAGGGCCATTAAAAGGTAGCCCCTGTTAAAGTTGAAATATGTTTCTTTATTAAAAAACAAAACATATCCGACATATAATATAGTAAGGCATATGCCCGATTTTAACAAGTACAAAATAAATTCAGCCATTTTGTTTCTTTTGTTTTATATCCTCCAGCATTTGTATCAGTTCATCAATTTCTTCTGTTTTTAAGTTTTTGCTTTCCGAGAAAAAGCTTACAACCTGTTTAAAGGAATTGTTGTAGTAGTTTTTTATTATGCTTCCGAGTTGGTTTTTTCTGTATTCCTCCTGTTTTATCAGCGGGTAATACTCGTGAGATGTGCCATATGCTTTGTAACCAACGATTTCTTTTTTTACCATTACCCTTACTATGGTTGAAACAGAATTATATGGAGGTTTTGGGTCCGGAAATTCTTGTCTGATATCCTTAATAAACCCTTTTCCTATCTCCCATAGAATTTTCATTATTTTTTCTTCAGCTTTCGTAAGAGTAATCATCTTTTAAATCTTATTATTAGAGTAGTTAAATCGGCAGTCATTATTAATTACTGCCAACCTTATTTGGTTCAGCTTCCGATATTACAACAGGAACAGCCTCATCTATTAATTTTCTTCTTTCTTTAGACAGATCTGCATATTTCCTGCCAAAATACTTCAAACTCTCTTCATTTTTTACTTTATTCAGGGCTGCCATCAGCTCGTTCATCACAGTTATAAATGTTTTATATTCAGTGCCCCGGTGCGTTTTTAATGAAATTACACCTTTTGAGACTTCAGTTTCACCGATATACTTAATGTTTTTAAGCTTTTTTTCAGGTAAATTATCTTTGTTTTCGGGGTTTAGGATAAACTCCCGGGTTAATTGCTTTAGTTCATTGGCGTGAACAACTTTACCCTCGACGCTAATTACATTTTGTTTATTGACAAGTACTACAAAGATATTCCTCTCCTTAATTTCAGGGGGCTTTTGCTCTTTAGGCAACATGGGGGACAATTTCTTTATAATTCCAATGTCAGTGTCCATGGTTGTTGTCACAAGGAAAAATATTAATAATAAAAACGCAATATCGGCCATTGAGCCGGCATTAATCTCAGGTAATTCTCTTCTTGGCATTTTTTATACTTAATCAGTTTCAAAATTCTTTAATTAATACCTGAGAAAGTTGATCAGCAATACAAATATACAACTTAATTATAAGTTAATCAACTTAAATATAAGTTTATTTGTCGGATGGGGCTTTTTATGGCTGTGCGTTGTGGGGAATTATGTAACCGGTATATTTTTGCTTTTCGCCGATGATTTGTTTGTTTAGGTCAATAAACTATTTGAGAAACAAATATGTTTTGACTTTCTTTACATGGTTTTGTATTCAGGATGTAAAGTGAAACTTAAAAAAGGATGAGGAAGAGGATGATCGCATTGTACGTTTTTGCAGGCTTACTGTTAGTTTTGATGTTGTGGTTTTTTAGTACACCACAATTAGGCGGGAGAATCAGAGGTGAATATGAGGTTAAATTACAGGCTTCGCCAAATTACAATAATGGGAAATTTATTAATAGTGAGAATACCCCGGTTCAGGCAGAGAATACTTCCATGATAGCCATAGCAAAAGAGTTTTTTAAAAAGGATGATACAAGATCTCCTGCTAAAAAGTTAATAACGGAGAAGTTCGATTCAACCTACAATTCGGGAAAAGATACCGGATTCTGTGTTACCTGGTTAGGGCACTCAACCGTACTTTTAAATATAAATGGTTTTAAAGTTATTACCGATCCTGTGTTTAGCAAACGTCCTTCTCCGGTTTCTTTTGTCGGAACAAAACAGTTTAACTATACGAACAATTATTCCGTCGGTGATATTCCGGAAGTTAATGTAGTTGTAATTTCGCACGACCATTACGATCATCTCGATTACAAGACAATAAAAGCATTAAAAGAGAAAACAGAAAAATTTGTAGTACCACTTGGTTGCAAAGTACATTTGTTGAGATGGGGCGTAGCTTCTTCAAAAATTATTGAAAAAGACTGGTGGGAAACTTTTGAGTATAATGACATTATAGAACTGCATTGTGTACCTTCGAGGCATTTTTCCGGAAGAAGGGGATTTGACCAGAACTCAACTTTGTGGTGTTCATGGGTTTTAGATATCAATGGAAAAAGGGTTTTTTATAATGGTGATTCCGGTTATGGTAAACACTATAAAGAAATAGGCCGCAAATACGGACCATTTGATATAGCATTTATGGAGTGCGGACAATATGATGAAGCATGGCCGTATATTCATATGATGCCGGAAGAATCATTAAAAGCCTTTGAAGATTTAAAAGGAGGCAATTATTTAATGCCTATTCACTGGGGGAAGTTTGAACTTGGCCTGCATGAGTGGACAGAGCCTGTAGAAAGGCTGCTCCGGGCATCTAAAAAGACTGATATAAATATTCTTACACCAAAAATAGGAGAGAACCTTTTGATAGAGAATAACATAGAAACCACATCCTGGTGGAAGCAACAGTAAGCAGTTAATGAAAATATAGGGAGATGTTCATTTGTGCAGCATCAGGTAATTTAAAACTATTTTAGAGGTAGTATATTTGTTTTACGTTATCCGAAAGTTTATTTTAGTACACAAATAATAGTTTCATTTAATAGATAATGAAAGAAGCAAAATTATTTACCGTATCCAATTTAAATATAAGAGAAAGAGAGAAGCAGAAGCAAAAATGCCAGATGCTGTGAGCTTTTTTAAATAAGGGCATGCAAGCCGGATCACAAAATTGAGCAAATGAAAAAGAAACCGAACATAATTGTTGTAACAAGCCTTATTTCACTGGCTTTGGTGTTAATACTATCGTATTTACAATCAAAAAATTCCAATATACTCAATTTAGAAGTTAAGTGGCTGTTAGTGTCGGGAATACCGCTGATTCTCGGTTTATTCCTGTCGGGGGCTATAAAGAGTTTCAAAGGTTTTGGTGTTGAGCTGGAAACAAACCTGGCGGAAAAAGTAGAGATAGATAAGATAGAAACAGTGGAGAGCACACCTTCCCCGCAAATAGAAAAGGAAAGCCCTCATGTGCTGGAAGGGCTTTCAGAAGAGGAGAAGTCAAAACTGGCAAGGCTACAGTTGGTTTATGGCAAAAAGAATTATTATAGCCTACATGCTATTAGACAGTACCTTCAGACACTGGAAAATGTAAAATACATTGAAATAATTGGGACAGACGGAAAGTTTGTATGCCTGTTGTCAGCAGCAAAATTTAAAGAAGGAAAAAGTAATATGCCAAAAGAGAAGATTCAGGAACGGATTAAATTGCTTGTCAAAAGCATTGAAGAAGAGCGGGTTCTTGAAGAATTCAATGACGTAATTACAGAGACCGTGAAAAAAGGGGACTCTTTACTTCAGGCCTTTCGGAAGTTCAATGCATCAAACCAGGGGTGGCTTAAAGACGGGGAACAAAACCTTCCGGTTGTCGATTCCAATGGAAAAATGATAGGAATTTCGAGCAGAAACAAGCTGGCAAATAAGATTGCAGAACAAGTTCTGGCATCAGAAAAATAAAAGCTGCCAAAATATTAATACAAAAAGTATTTAACGGGTAGTTCTGTAAAATCACAAGATAAGGCTATGGTTGATAAAGACTTAGTGCGAAAAATGCAGGAATATATCAGGGACAAAGGTTCTAATTTCCTGAAAGACGAGAATATAACCTCAATAGGAATAGGGTTCAAGATAAAAGATGGAAAACGAACAAACGAGCTGGCATTTCAGTTTAGCGTAGCATCAAAAGTTGAAAGTCAGGAGAAAATAGAAAGCCTGAATTCCAGAGAGATACAAAAAACAATAGAAATAGACGGGGTGAAAATCCCGACAGATGTCATACAAAAACACTATAAGCCCAAGTACGGCCTGGCTAAGGAAACTTCGGTGAATGTAAGGAAAAACCGAATGGATCCTTTGGCCTCAGGAGTGAGCGTAAGTAATGCAAAATGCAGCGCAGGGACCCTGGGGGCAATTGTTTACGATGAACAGGACGGGGCACCTTATTTATTGAGTAATTGGCATGTATTGCATGGAAAAGAAGGGGAAATTGGCGACAGTATTGTCCAGCCGGGAGGGCGGGACAACGACAAAGAAGAAATGAACCATGCCGGAAGGTTAATTCGTTCTTATGTAGGAAAAGAAGGGGATTGCGCTATAGCCACAATAGAGGGGCGGGGATTTACAGAAGAAATTTATGGACTGGGAACAAAGATATGTGAACTGGGGGATCCGGAATTACTGGATAAAGTTGTAAAAAGTGGCCGCACAACAGGGGTTACTTTCGGGGTAATAGTCCGCATTAATGTTTTGATAAAGCTCTACTACGGAAAAGGCGTTGGCTATAAGGAGATCGAGTGCTTTGAAATAGCCGTGGATGATGAATATCCGCCGGAAGACGGTGAAATAAGTAGCGGGGGCGATTCCGGATCGGTATGGATGATAGCAGAGGACGGAAAGGCAACAGGCAAGATGGCAGGCCTGCATTTTGCCGGAGAAACCAGTCGCGATGTTTATGAGCATGCATTGGCCTGTTACCCAAAGCCCGTATTTCGGAAATTAGGGATAAGGCTTTCAGATACAGAAAGAATTGTTACTTGTGACAATCAAGGGTTTAATGAAAACTTTCTTTCGATAAAAATAAGTGTCCCTAAACTAAAGGACGACAGCATTGCTTTTGCCACGAAAAATTCCGTAAAAATTGACTACACCCATTTTTCACTGGCATTGCACAAAAAGAGAAGATTGGCTATTTGGGTTGCATGGAATATTGACGGGGGGAAGGTTAAAAGGGTCAGTCGTTCCGGAATGAATTACGGCTTCGACTCCAGGATACCGCTTGAGTACCAGGTCGGAAATGAACTGTATAAACAAAATGACTTAGATCGCGGACATATTGCAAGAAGAGGAGACCTAATCTGGGGAACAATTGAGGAGGCTAAAAAAGCAAGTCGTGACTCTTTTTATTACACGAACATAGCACCTCAGATGTGTGATTTTAATCAAAGCTCAAAAGGGGGGATCTGGGGAAAACTGGAGGATTCTGTGTTTAATGAAGTAGATGTAAGGGATTTGAGGATAAGCGTTGTTGGAGGCCCCGTGTTTCAGGAATCGGACAGGGATTACAGAGGGGTTAAAATACCACACGAATTTTATAAAGTAATTATCTACGAAGCAGAAGGGGAAGTAAGGGCAAAAGGTTTTCTTTTAACACAAAGTATAGACAGGATAGAGGTGCTTGGTGCAGATGAGTTTAAAGTGTATGAAGTATCCCTGGATGAAATAGAAAAAAGGTGCGGGTTTACGTTTGACAATATCTTGCATACTGCCGGGCCTGGTTCGCAGACAGAGTGTATGAAGGAGAAGAAAGCTCTTTCTTCAGTTGATGATATAGAGTGGTAACTTTTTTTTGGAATAGAGAACTTTACATCAAAATATCAAAAAAATGAGAAGAATTGTTTGTTGGGCTTTGTGCAGCCCCTTAATATTTCAAAGTTGTGCTTCTTTAACCAAGACTCAAATTGAGTCTGTAAACCAGTTTGCCAAAACCACTACCGAATTTTCGGCCTATCCCAGCAAAATAATGGTTGAATTAGCTGAGATTAGGGCGAACCGGGGCATATATTATGCTAATACCCTTTCGGATCCAAAACTTCACATTCAGGAACTGGATGATGTTCATGAACAGAGGCAATATGATTTGGAACTGTCAGCGAAGATGGATGTAACCTTTAAGATAATTGATAAATATGCGCAGTCACTACAGTTGTTGTCATCAGATAAGTTTGAAAAAGACCTGGAAGAGCAGGCTAAAAACTTTGGCGTTGGAATAGATTCGTTGATCGCCCTTCATAATTCAATTGACGGGATTACAAAAGCCCCAACAGGAATTGGTGGGGCAATTGGAGGTATCATTGTATTAGGGGGGAAGCAACATATTAGAATAAAGCAGGCAAAAGAAATAAAAAACTTTGTGAGCATTGCAGACTCCCTTGTATCAGCAATGGCAGATAATTTACTTGAGTTTCTTGAGTCAAAGAATATAAATGAACTTATTGAAAATGAGGAAAAAGAACTCAGGCGAAATTATTTGAGTTTTTTGCAGCAGACACCCCGGGCCTCTATTGATAATGAAAGGGATTACCTGGAGTTGAAGAACAGTATTGTTGGTGTAAAAGAATTACAGGAACAGACGATAAGGGCTACAAAGAACCTAAGAAAAGCCCATAAGAAACTTCTTCAGGAGATAGAAAAAAGGAAGAAACTCAAGGAAACCATAGAGGAGCTTCAGCGCTTGTATCAGGAAATAGAAAATTGTAAAAAGACGATAGATAGTATTGATACTAAAATCTGACATTCGTAGTGCATCAATTCATAAATAACGGTGCTTAATTTTAAACCTTTTTCCATTTCTACTGCTTTCCGATTCTTAAACGTAGCTATGGCTAAGCTTTGCAAATCGAACCTTGTAGAAATAAAAAAATGAGACAAAATATACAACACCATATTTACAACTTAATGCATTAGTTATGAACGAAGAAAAAATTAACACCGAAAAAGAAAACACACTGGAAAAGGTACAGGAAGCTTTTGAAAGTGTGGAAGAAGCAAGGTCCAAAGAAGGCCTGACTTCTTCGGAAAAATCAGGACTGGAATCAGCTTCGGTTAGGCTGAGAAGTATTGAGAGAACACTAATCAGAAAGAAAACAAACGAATTGGAAGAGGCATTATCTTCAGATTCAGATGACTTGAAAGAACTGACTAATAAGATAAAACAATCGGCCAGCGAGCTTTCGGAAACGGCAAAATCCTTAGAGAAAGTATCGAAATTAATAGAATCGTTGCTAAATAATATAGCCAGTGCAACAGCGGCAGGGCTGATTTGAAAAAAATAGACGGCAACTAACGAAGGTTCAAAATTAAAACTGTTTGATAGGGCAGGCGATAAGAACAGAGGTGGTGCAAAAGCACCACCTCTTTCATTTCAGCTTTGAGGAAAGTTGTAAACCAAATAAGCTGATTAGCGGAAAAGATTTTCGTTTGTTTATTATGCTTTATTGAAAATCAGATTAAAAAGTTTGATGCAAAACACCACTTTTACCGCTAAGCAATTGCTGAGCAGCTTCGTGAGAAATGAATTCATAAACAAAATCTGTTCCCTCACGGGCACTTGGACCGGCAGATAATCCGCCATTTGCATCGGTAAAGGTGTTAATTCCCTGAGCAGCCCATAAATCTTGTTGAGCGCTTGTTCCAGAAGTTATGTATAAATCAGTAACAGCAATAAGCCTTTGACTTTGACCAGGATCTTTCTGATAAAGAGCTACTCCGTAACCAGGATCTCCGGCTAAAGCAGGATCGTACCCTTCATTTTTGTTAAAACCGGGCATAATGTAATAAGAAGATTGTCCGGAAGGCCTGGTATATTTTGTACTAAACTGGTAAGCAAAACCGGTAGTACCAAAATCAATAGGCTGTAAAGTAGATGTATGCCATCCCGGAACATCCATAGGATCTAAACCGGCAACAGATATATACAGTTCAGGAGCTTTTGTATCTCCTTCAACTCCATAGTAGAACCAATCTTTTGGAGGAATAGGAAGTGGTTTTTCCTCACCCGGATTAATAATGGTCATTACCTGGCCTGGTTGTTCATTTCCAGGAAAACACCCGCTGGAAATTAAAACACCATACTGAGTCTTATTAACAACTGTAGCGCCTTTTTCACCAGCGACTACATAAGGTTCATCCTTTTCAACTAACTGGCCATTTTGAAAATAAAGCCCACAGTCTGTTTCAAAATCCTGATAGTTTGAGTGTGGCTGATGAGGACCAATAAAGGGCCAGTTATTACCTTCTGTGTAAACAGGAATATGGCCGGTAAAATTAGAAGGTATATAATACCCCCTGTTTAATGTTGTTCCGTCTTCACGGTAAGGGTTTGAAAGTATCCCCGGATGGGCAGCCGGATCAACAAACCCTCTCTTTTTCTTAAACTCAGCCAAAGGGTCGCTGTCGTAAACCCAGTCCTGGGTTCTCATTACCATTCCGGATCTGTACATTTTATCCCCGCTGGAACCATCAATAAAATTTGGGCCTACATAGGGAACGGTTTGCTGGGCTGAAAGCTTAAAATCCGATTTTGAATCATTCGAAACAGCACGGGTCGCGAAATCAGAGTCCTTCTCTAAAGAACAACTGGTTAGCAAAGCCACACTACAAAGAGTGGCCGACAATAATTTTTTCATAAAAGTTATAATTTAATTAGTGAAGTTTTGTGCTGCAAAGAATATCTAGCTCTCATAAGAATGGGAGGTTAAGACGTGTTGTTAAACCATATGCCACACCAAAATATACACATATATTGATATGCATGAATAACAGGTAGACCTCTCAGCCCTCGCCGGTCTTAATAAAATTCAGGACTTTCCCTACAGCAGTATAGTTTCAGATGAAAAGCACAATAAAAGATAGGTTGAATAAAAATTATGGTACAGAAAATAATATTGTGGCACAGCACAAGTTTTTCTAAATTTTTAACCAAAACTTATCTTAAAATATGCTTTTAAACCTGCTTTTGTGACATTAAATGAAATTCATCATAAAAAAGCGTTTTAAAGAAAGTAAAACATTCAAGGTATTAACAAGTGTATTGTTAAAAGCCTTTTTTTGATAAATAGGGAAACAAGATATTCTATAAAAATACATAAGTATTTACAAAATAACGTTATAATTCTATTTCTATTGTTAAGTATTTATAATTTGTTCCCCGGGAATGTTTTAATGTGTTTATTTCGAGGAACTTGCCTGAATGTCCTTTTGGTGCGGGATAATGTAGGGTCCTTATTGGTGAAATGTTATTTTAATAGAACGGCCGGGAGAGGAAATAATGTAAAAAGAGCTTTGAAAACCGTTGGAAAAGATTGGGTGAATTATAAGAAAAACGTTAAAAGAATAGCCTGTGGTTTTAAGTAGAAGAATTAAAAGAGTTTTTTTGTTTGTTTTTAGTAAAGGTCGTGACCAAAACAAAGCAAAAATGAAAATAAATGATTAATATTGGGGTGAAAAATTGGTTTCTCTGAGTGAGTATGTTGCTATAGCAGCAATCCGTTTTTAATGTGTAGCAGTTTCTGATTTTAGATGGCTAAAGGTATATTACCAAAAGAGAAACTTTCCCTGATTTAAAGAAAGATAAAGTACGTGGTAGCTTGGTATATAGGGTATTAAGTTATGCTTGAGCTGGCTTTATTCTACATGTGGGCTAACCTGACAAATCTGACAAACTAAAATAGAATGTAGTTTCATGAAATCACAGGTGTTTAAGAAAACAGGAGAAAAAATAAAAAGAATTCTGTTTGATAATGAAGAGGAATATACCCTTGAGCAAAGGTACACAGTTGTACTAAATTTTTTGGGATCTATTGGATTACTGCTGGGTTATTCCGCTGTGATGCTCTTTGGAAATGTTATGGTTGTGCTGGAGTACAGCATATATGTCGGAATTTTCCTGCTTTGCTTCTTTCTTACCAAAAGCAAAAAATTCCCACGTTTTACAACTTGGTTAATCGTTTTGAATATACTGCTGATTACCAATTTTATATGGTTTAATTTTTATGGTTCAAAAGGGGCTTCTTTACTTGTTAATTTGATTTTGGTAATATGGGGGGGCTCAATTTTACAAAACAAAGATAAGATTATTGGAATATTTGTAATTTTTACAAATTTGTTTCTTCTTGTATACGTAGAATATAAGTTTCCTTTTCTGATTAAGACTTATGACAATGAATTTGAGCGCCTAATGCATATCGGTATAATATTTTGCATTTGTGCATTCGTTACAATTACTTTTATCTCCACTGTTTTTAATAATTATAAAGAGCAAAGACGTAAGACGGGTTATGCGGAAGAACTTAACACAGCATTTCTGAATAATATTAGTCATGAACTAAGAACTCCGATGAATGCAATAATAGGGTTTTCTGAGCTTTTAACATCTCCGGGAGGTAATGAGCCTGAGCAAACTATTTATCTCGACTATATTCGTAGTTCCTGTGATGGTCTGGTTAGCCTGATTGATAATATAATCAACATGGCAAGGATAGAGTCTAAACAAATACGTATAAAAAAAACAAGAATTAATGTATCTGAAGTGCTAGAACAAATACGTGAACATTACCAAAATATCCAGCCCCCCCATGAGACTAAAGATATTGAACTGGTTTTAAACAGAAAGTGTGTTGAAGAGGAACTATGTGTAGAAACCGATGAAATATTTCTTAAAAAGATATTGGTAAGCCTGATAGATAATTCTTTGAAATACACCCATACAGGATTAGTGGAATTTGGAGCAAAAAGACAGAGCGAAAAGCTGCTTTTCTATGTGAAAGATACCGGAATAGGAATTTCCGAAGAACACGGGGAAGTGGTTTTTAATAAATTCATACAGGCTGATATAGGTGTAAACCGTGAGTATGGTGGTACAGGTTTAGGGCTTGCCATATCAAAGGGCTTAGTAGAGTTACTGGGGGGGGAGATATGGTTTGAATCGAAGCAGGGAGAAGGAACTACTTTTTATTTCACTATACCTGCAATAAGGATAAGAAGATCAAGGCCGTTTTCGGAAAAGAGAAAATATACCGGAAAATTTTCAGGTTAGTTAGTGCGGCTAAGAAAACGCTGTTTTTTTGCGCCGTAGTAAAAAGCGCTGGTAACATGCTTGCATAGTCAGGAAAGAAAAGGAGTATTTTCTTGACAAGCATAATGCAGTTACCGGCGTTTTCTTATAGCCACTTGTTACTGAAGCAGATTTATCTATACATTAATGCATCGTTGAGAAAAGTATTAAAATAAATGAAGTAACCGGGCCATAACCCGCACTGTTACTCACCAATCAAATGTTAAATTTTACGGATTAACGTTCTATCTTATTCTAAATTATACCGGTTTTTAAATTAAATGAGAAAAAAAATAAAGGTCCGATAGGGGTAAAATTAAAATGAGTTGTCTTCATCGCGCAATTACAAAAAGTAACGAATAATAAAACGAAATAAAATTTACGCAGATGAAGAAACTGAAAAAATTACTCGAAATGAATTGTATGATGAAGGTGTTTAAATCATTCTTCGTACTAAGTCTGGCTATAAGTGTTCATGCTCAGGAAAGTGAAACAACACGTCCGGCACAGATTACCCTGATTACTCCAATGGGAACAAACGGGATGGAAGCCCCCCGGATTACCAATATTTTTTCGCTTAATATAATAGCCGGATACTCCGGAGGGGTAAAGGGGCTTGAAGTTGGCGGATTCTCCAATGTGCTGAAAGGCAGTATGCAGGGAATACAAATAGCCGGATTTTCCAATATAGTAAATGGCAGTGCTTCGGGGGCACAAGTAGCAGGTTTTATTAACCTGAACAGAAGTGATGTAAGCGGTGTTCAAATAGCCGGTTTTACAAATATTGTTGCTAAGGAAGTAAATGCCTTTCAGTTAAGTGGTTTTTCAAATTACGCAAATGGCAACTCTGAGAAGGGGCAGGTAGCAGGTTTTTTAAATGTGACAAGAGGAGATGCCGGGGTACCGCAGATTGCAGGCTTTACAAATATTGCGAAAGGAAACCTTAAAGGAATTCAGATAGCAGGCTTTCTTAATATCGTTCAGGAAAAAACTACGGGGGGGCAAATAGGCTTCCTGAATATTTCAAAACAGTTGAAAGGGGTTCAGATTGGGTTTGTGAATGTCTCAGGTGAAGTAGAAGAAGGCATCCCGTTTGGTTTTCTGAGCTTTGTTAAGAATGGGTATAAAGCTCTTGAAGTAGGAGGGAATGAAACGTTACACGGGATTGTAAGCTTTAAAACAGGGGTAAACAAATTCTACAATATTCTTTCTGTTGGCGGGGCATTGAACCAGAAGAATGCATGGGCAACAGGTTATGGCCTTGGAACTATGTGGCCCTTGTCAGAAAAAACAGATCTGTCAGTAGAGGCTGTCGGATACCAAATTTACGAAAAAGAAACCTGGGAACAGGAAGAACTAAATATGCTTAACCGACTGAACATAAACGCTTCGTATGGATTAAGTGAAAAACTGGCATTGTTTGGTGGTGCGGCATGGAATATTGCTGTATCCGATTTAAAAAGCAACGAAGGAACGGTTGAAGGTTCTGTGCTGATACCCTGGCATTCTTACAATAAAAATCATAATGGGGTCAATGTTCAAATGTACCCGGGGTTTAACCTGGGCTTAAGGATGAAGTTATAAACCAAAACAGAGTAATAATAAACCCTAGAAACCATTTTAAAAAATCTTAGAACCATAAATAAATAGAGAAATGAAGTTAATAACCAAAAGAGTTGCATTACTAATCGTATGCCTAAACGTATCCTTTCTTTTAACACTAAAAGCACAGGGATTGACCCAAACTGTTCGGGGGGTAATTTATGACGTAGACTCAAAAACTCCGCTTATAGGGGCAAATGTTTATGTTTTAGGTTCAAGCCCGATTTTAGGGGCTGTTACTGATGTTGAAGGTAAATTCAGAATAGAAAACGTGCCTGTGGGACGGATTAACCTTCGTGTCTCCAGCATGGGGTATGAAGAAAAAACGGTATCCAACCTGTTAATATCTTCGGCCAAGGAAACAGTGCTGGATATTGATCTGCCGGAGTCTGTTGTAGCTCTTGAAGAAGCCGTTGTAACGGCAAGAAAAAATAAATCTGAGGTATTAAACAGCATGGCAACCGTTAGTTCAAAAGCGTTCTCCGTGGAAGAGACAAATCGTTATGCAGGTTCATTAAACGATCCTGCAAGAATGGTTTCTTCTTATGCCGGAGTTACCGGTGATGTCGAAGGTAACAATGACATTGTTGTACGTGGTAATTCTCCTAAAGGCATACTTTGGCGATTGGAGGGGGTGGATATCCCAAACCCTAACCATTTTGCGGAAAACGGAAGTACCGGAGGTCCGGTGAACACCCTAAATCCGGCAATGCTTTCGAATTCAGATTTTTTTTCCGGAGCATTTGCCCCGGAGTATGGAAATGCTTTGTCCGGGGTATTTGATGTCAGGTTCAGAAAAGGGAATAACGAGAAAAGGGAATACACTTTCTCTGCCGGAGTGCTAGGGGTTGAGTTAGCCGCCGAAGGTCCTTTTAAGAGTGGTTATGAAGGTTCCTACCTGGCAAATTACAGGTACTCGTCATTGGCATTGCTTGATAATGCAGGGCTGGTAGACTTTGGGGGCATTCCCAAATATCAGGATGTGTCCTTTAAAGTTAATTTACCAACAGAAAAGAGAGGCCGGTTTTCCATATTCGGACTAGGGGGC
The DNA here is from genome assembly GCA_965230395.1 of Bacteroidales bacterium. Classification (GTDB taxonomy): domain Bacteria; phylum Bacteroidota; class Bacteroidia; order Bacteroidales; family UBA10428; genus UBA10428. The sequence goes on along the minus strand of CBDDKV010000002.1, from coordinate 5,049,623 downwards.
ATAAGCAATATTACAGCAGATGATGAAGAAGACGGTGTTGTATACGGAACAGGATATATGGATGCCAATCTTGGGGTTTTAGGAGTAAACCATACCTATACAATGAATAAAAAAACATATATAAAAAGTTCGCTTTCTGCTTCAACTTCCGAAAGCAGGTTAACCGAAGATGGTTTCACAGACGATGGGGAAACATTTACCGGGTTTCGAAGCAGGTTTCGAGAAAATGCTGTAAGACTTTCATCAACCTTGAACAGAAAAATTGATTCCAGGTTAAGGATCCAAAGCGGGGCAATATTGTCACGGTTAAATTATGACATGAAAGAAGAACAGGATGTGCTAAACACAGGTGGGTTTACAACCCGGGTAAATTCAAGTGGAAACACATTTTTAATGCAAGCTTTTACAAGTTGGAAATACAGAATGTATAAAGATTTGACGGTAGTGGCCGGTTTGCACTTTTCTCATTTGATGTTAAACAATAATATTTCTCTGGAACCCCGTCTGGGGGTGAAGTGGCAGTTTACGCCCAAGCAAAATATTTCACTGGGGATTGGAAAACATAGCAAAGTAGAAAACATTTCAACTTATATGGCCTCCACCGATGAAGAGAACGCATTGTTTACACCGAATGAAAACCTGGAGCTAACAAAAGCTTTACACTTCGTTTTGGGATACGGTAACCTGTTAGGGGAAAATCTTCATTTTAAGGCGGAAGTTTATTACCAATACCTATATGATGTCCCGGTAGAAAATGACCCAACTAGTACTTTTTCTATTATAAACCTGTCAGGTAGTTTCTCAACACGGGAACTTGTTAATGAAGGTACCGGAAAAAATTATGGAGCAGAACTCACCCTTGAAAGGTTCTTTAATAATAATTTCTATTATCTGCTTACAACCTCATTATATAAGTCGAAATATAAAGCAATGGACGGAGTTGAACGAAATACGAGGTATGACGCTAACTATGCGTGCAATTTGGTCCTGGGCAAAGAGTTTAAGGTTGGAAGCGGAAAGAAAAATAAAACCATAGGGATAAATACAAAAATGAGCCTGTTAGGCGCAAATCACTATACTCCAATAGATTTTGAAGCCTCGCAGGAAGTTGGTTACACGAAGTATCATGAAGACCAGATATTCTCATTAAAGGGAGATGATGTGTTTTTTATTAATCTGGGATTGTCTTACCGGGTAGATAAAAGGAAAACAACCCATGAATTTAAACTTGATGTTACTAATTTAACAAATAATCAGGCTGTTACAAGAACATATTATAATGGACGAAGAGAAGAAATAGAAACGGGAAAGCAGTTACCGTTTTTACCCAATATTGTTTATACCATAAAGTTCTGATTAAGTATAAGAGACTGTTCCGGGAGTACTCCTGATTCCTTTTAGGCAGAAGGAGGCATTCCCGTTTAAAGAGTCAAAAGATAAAACGAAAATAAAAATGATCTGCTTTAAAGTCATAATACTTCTGATTTTAATACTGAGTGAGCTGGTTAAGTTTACTGTATTTGTTAGTATTTTGGTTGTCTGTAGTATAAGGTCAATGATATTATAGCCTGGATGAAAAGTGCCTGTAAACAAAGAAAATGCACAACAAAAACTTGTAGAATATGACTTCAAAATCTCTATATTTACGCCATTGGAGCAGGAGAATAAAAATACGGTCAGGATTACGGATCTTAAGGCCTATGAGGAACTTTTTCGTACTCATTATGGCAATTTATGTTCCTATGCCAATAAATACCTTGAGGAACTGGAAGCTGCAGAAGAGATTGTTCAGGATGTCTTTGTAAAACTTTGGGAAAACAGAGAAACTCTTGAAATAACCACTAATGTCCAATCATACCTTTTCAGGGCAGTACGGAATTCCTGTCTTAACCTGATAAAGCATATAAATATTCGTGAAGAGTATAAAGTTTATAACGAGCAGGAACTTAAAAACAGGCAACACTTTCTTGATGATGAAATTCATGCTTCCGAACTGGAGGAAAAAATAAGAGAAGCTATAGAATTATTGCCGGTAGAAAGGCGCAGGGTATTTGTCATGAGCCGGTACGACGGATTAAAGTACAAAGAGATTGCAGAGAAACTGGATATTTCCGGGAAAACAGTAGAGAATCAGATGGGAAAGGCGATAAAGTTTCTGAAGGAAAAGCTTTCCGGGTACATCACAGTAACTGTAATTTATCTTATTAAATTAATAAACGGGAATGGATGGGGGTAGATATAAAGATTAATTGTTGCAGCAGGCATAGAAAGAAAAATGAACAGTAGCGCGGAACATATCAATTATGACCTTCTCATGCTATACCTGACGAAGGAGGCAAATGCTCAGCAGAAGCAAGAGGTTGAGGATTGGTTGGCTTTGTCAGATAAAAACAGGCAGAAACTAAACGAACTGGAGAAAATCTGGATTGAAACAGGGAAGATTACTCCACAGCCTGTAGCGGTAGATGCTGATTTGGCCTGGAACAAGGTGCTTTCGAAAATTCAGGCACCAGAACAGAAAACAATACCTCTTGCAGAGAAAGCAAAAACAGGAACGCATCTTTTTAAGGTTATAGCCCGTATCGCGGCAATCTTTATTATTGTGTTGGGCGGTTATGGCACATATAAAATAATAAATAAACAGGAGCAGCAGGAGTTGATACTGGTAAGTAATGAAGAAGTGAAGAAGCAGGTATTACCGGATGAATCAGCAATTGATTTAAATGTCAACTCGAAATTAACTTATCCGGAGAAGTTTTCTGGTAAAAAAAGGGAAGTAGCCCTGGAAGGGGAAGCATTTTTTGATATAGCAGAAAACAAAGAGCAACCATTTGTTGTTCACACAGATATTGCCGAAATAACAGTTCTTGGCACAAGCTTTAATGTTAAGGCATATCCGGGCTCCGAACAAATTGAGGTTTTTGTGGAGACCGGAAGGGTGTTGCTCGAAGCAAAGACGGATAAAAAAACAGGTGCAGATAGGGTTATACTGGAAGCCGGAATGGCTGGTATTATTGATAGAAGCACCATGGAGATTAAGATGGCCGGCGCGGTTGATATGAATAAGCTATTCTGGAAAACAAATAAACTGATCTTTAACGAGATGGTGCTGGCAGATGTCTTTAACATACTTCAGGAACAGTATAAGGTTAAACTCAGGGTGGCGAACCACGAACTTGAAAACTGTGTTCTGTCGGCAACATTTGAAGACCACGAAATTGACTATATTATGGAGATAATAGCCAATTCATTTGAGCTAAATGTTACAAAAGAAGGAAGTAATTCTTATTTAATTGACGGACATGGCTGTGAATAAACATAAAGTTTTGTTCAGGAGTGTATTCTTGCTAGTTGTTTTATTTACGGTTGGTGGGAAGGTTATGGGGCAGGCAAACTATCTGAACCGGAGGGTTTCTCTTTCATTTTCAGAAATTACACTGGCGGAGGCATTGGGCGAAATAAGCGAAAAAGCAGGTGTAAACTTCTCATACAATGCAAAAATAATCGACAGAAACAAAAGGGTGTCGATTAATGAGCAAAAAATCACCGTTTCAAAAGCACTGGATGCATTATTAGGAAAAAATATCAGGTATAAAATTTCGGGGCACCATATAATTTTACTTAGAAAGGTGGAAGTGGCCTCCGGGAAAAAGGAGATGGCGTATTTTACACTTTCCGGTATAATTACAGATTTGGAAACCAAACAGAGAATTGAAAATGTATCCGTATATAATGTCGGGAATATGAATTCTACGATTACAGGAAATGATGGTTCATATTCTTTAAGGTTTGTTTCAAGCGGGCAGGTCTGGGCAGTAAATTATAGCAGAAGAGGTTATTTTGACACGACTGTTTTTTTTAATGCGGTTTCAGATAAGGAAGTTAGTCTGTCTCTTGTTCCTGTGAAGATAAAGATGGAAAAAGTGTACTCAAAAAATGCAATTGTTCAACCGAGTAGCTTTAGCGAACTGGAACTAGTGAACCGCTTTGTATCCAGAGAGGCAATTGTAAATGCTGAAAATATTAAAATACAGGAAAAGAGACTGGCCCAGGTGTCTTTTCTGCCCTATTTAGGCTCAAATGCCAAAGTAAGTGGGACAATGTCCAATAATTTCTCCTTTAATGTTTTGGCAGGGTTTTCAGGAGCTGTTAATGGTTTTGAGATAGGTGCTGTGTTAAATATTACCAAAAGGCATGTAAACGGGGCACAAATTAGTGGTTTTGGCAATATTACCGGTGATTACTCAAGAGGGGTGCAGATAGCCGGCTTCTTAAATAAGACAACAGGTACATTAAATGGAGTACAAATAGCAGGTTTTAATAATCTTGTGCTGGATACTGTAAATGGTGTTCAGGTTGCCGGTTTCAGCAATATTTTAAAAGGAAGGATGAATGGGGTGCAAATTTCCGGCTTCAATAATTTAACAACAGAACATGTTGATGGACTTCAGTTAACCGGTTTTTTGAATATTTCCAGGAAGGATGTAAAACTTGGACAGGTATCCGGATTTATGAATGTGTGTGATAATGTTGATGGTTTCCAGTTAGCCGGTTTCCTTAATGTTGCAGATGGTAATGTGAAATTAGGGCAAATGTCCGGATTTATGAATTTCGGAGATGATGTTGACGGTTTCCAGTTAGCGGGTTTCTTTAATATGGCAAACGGTGATGTCAGAACAGGTCAGTTTTCCGGGTTTATGAACAAGAGCAAGGATGTTAACGGGGTGCAGCTTTCTGGTTCAGTAAATATTGCAGATGATGTCAAAGGGGCGCAGCTTTCAGGTCTTATAAATATTGCCGACACTGTTAAAGGGTTACAGTTCGGCTTAATAAATATATGTGATACATCTTCCGGGGTGTCTTTGGGTTTTTTTAGCCATGTAAAAAAAGGTTACCGATCAGTACAGTTGTCTGCAAACGGGGTTTTTCCTGTTAATATAGCTTACAAAACGGGTACACATAAATTCTATAATATCTTCAGCTTTGGGACCGGCCCAACAAAATTATATCCATGGAGTTTAGGGTTTGGTTTTGGAGCCCGCAAGAAACTTAAGAAGAAATTCTCACTGGATTTTGAACTAACAGCAAATAGAACCTTCGAAGAGGAAATGGGGGAGGAAGAACTTAATTTATTGAATAAATTTGAGACAATACTGAATTATAAACTGGCAAAGCACATGACGTTATCTGCGGGCCCTTCGGTTAATGTCCATGTGTCATCAGTAAAAAACAGTGAAGGTGAGTTTATAACAGATATTGCCGTTAACCCTTTTTTTGAAAGAGCTTCGGATAAAACACAGGTTCAGATGTGGATTGGAGGTAAAGTTGGTTTAAGTTTTTAAACCATGTTTATTAACGAACGAAAAAAGAGACATAGCTCTGGGAGCAGTCTCTTTTAATTAAATATTTGAATTGGTTTTTAAAGCTTAAAGGTAAGCCCTCCGTTAAAGAAGGAGCCACCACCAATACCAACGTCAGCGTGTAGTCCCAGGTAATCTGTAATAAAAACCCTAACCCCGGTTGAAACCCTGAAGGCCACAGGGAAAAAAGTCGGCCAATCAATGTTGGTGTCGTCAGGATCGTCAGAGATAGTTGACTTGTCACTCATTTTATAACCAATTCCATATCCCATGTAGTAATCTACTTTTTCTCCCATGTCACTCATTTTATAACCAATTCCATATCCTTTTTTCTTTTAGTATAGTTTGAATGACTTTCTCTGAATATAAAGAATGATTCTTTTTTGTGCAATAAAAATTTGCGGATATTATTATATGTTTGTTATAATAACTGAGAATAAAAAGTAAATGAAAGAATACCGAAAAGTGTTGTCAGTAGCAGGTAGTGATTCGGGAGGAGGGGCAGGAATACAAGCAGACATTAAAGCAATATCAGCCTGTGGGGGGTATGCAAGCACAGCAATTACAGCAATCACTGTGCAAAATACAATAGGGGTAAAGGAAGTTTTTGCTGTTCCGCCAGAAATAGTAAAGCAGCAGATAAAAGCTGTTCTCGAAGATATTGGAACGGATTGTGTGAAAATTGGCATGCTTCACAATACCGAAACAATTAAAGTTGTGTATGAGGCCATAAAAGAGTTTGACGTGGAAAATATAGTGCTCGATCCGGTTATGGTATCAACTTCAGGGAATACTTTGTTGCAGAATGAGGCCGTTTTTACCCTGAAGCGATTACTGATTCCGGAGGTAACGGTGATAACCCCTAATATTCCCGAAGCTGAAATTCTGCTTGGAAGAAAAGTTAAATCGAAAGATGATTTGCCGGAATATTCCAGGGAGTTGGCTGAAATTTTTAATGTGTCAGTACTGTTAAAGGCCGGGCATTTACCCGATAACGATTTAACAGACATATTTTATAATATTTCAACGAGAGAAATAACCCATCTTAAATCGGAGAGGGTTGAAACCCGGAATACGCATGGGACCGGATGTACACTTTCATCGGCATTAGCCACATTTCTTGCCAGGGGATATGGACTGAATGAAGCTGCCAAAAAGGCAAAAGAATACATCAATAATGCAATTGTTAAGGGAGCTTGTTATAAAACAGGTGAAGGGCATGGTCCGGTAAATCACTTTTATGCTTTCTGGAAATAAGGTAATTCAATAGGGAGTACGGTGTGTTTAGTATCTACTGTTTATTAACACTTTTGTATGGTGATGTACGTTTTTTTTATACCTTTATGAGGTTAATCGTTGGGCGCTCCGGGTTATATGGCTCAGAAGTTCTATGAAGCTTCTGAAAGTTTGTGTTTTTTCAAAAGATAAAGAATATCGAAAAATATATTTGTTTAATTCAAAATATGTGAAAAATATGAGAGTATTCAGTTTTTTTCATAATATTTGGGCATAAATCTATTCCTTATGATTTTCAATGGTTTAAGGGAGTGTTTTTTTTTATCTGCTATGTTGTTTGTGGTCAATTGTTTAGGGGCGCAGGAGCAGATAGTGATTATACTGGCCCAGCTTCCTGAATATACACCACAAACAGATACATTGTATTTAACAGGTACATTTAATGAATGGAAATTGGCAGATGAAAATTACCGCTTTAGAAAGTTGCCCGATGGTACCTACAGATTAGCCGTAAACCTTGAGGAACAAGAAGATTTTGAATTCAAAATTAACCGGGGGGACTGGGAGTCAGTTGAAGGAAATGATGTGGGCGGATATCTTCCAAACCATAAATTTGCATATTCCGACAGTATATTTGAGTATGAATATTATGTTCAATCGTGGCAGGATTTACATGAAGAATATTTCCCTTCAATTACAATAAAAGTATTATCAATACCTCAGAATACCCCAATAGGCTCGAAAATATATGTTTGTGGTACCTTTAACGGGTGGAACAATAAAGATCCAGAATACGAATTAAAGAAAGGCGCCGATGGAACGTATACCACCACTATACAGGCCGGATTGGAAAGTTTTGAGTATAAGTTTACACGAGGTTCTTGGAAAACCGTAGAAGGTAGGTGGGATGGAGGGGCTATGTCGAACAGGGAGTACCAGACCGGTTCAGTCGATTCAAATGTCATTAAGGTAAATATTAATTCATGGGAAGATATGGCCAAAGGGCGAATTGGATGGAAGATTATTTTCCTGGTTCTATTTATTCAGGGAATTATGGCTATTTATTTTGTGTACCTGAGAAAGGCGGGGAAGGGAATGTTATTTTTATTGATAATACTGGAATGTGCGTTTATTATGCGGTTTCTTTATAATGGAAGTGCAACTTTTAACATTATACCTCAAGGGCGTTTGGTGCCGTCTGTTTTAATCGCTTTTTTTGTTCCATCCATATATTTTTGGGCAAAGCAAAAATACCTGAAAAAAACTTCGCTCCTTCAACTGGAGAATATTTTTCCTTTTTTACCTGTTTTGTTGCTGGTTTATTTTTGGACTATCCCAAGGGAAAGTTTCAGGGAAATGGCCGTAAGCAACGAAATAGACATATACTTTTTTAGCCTTTATTTCTATGCACTAGCGTTGAATTTGTATTATCTGTATAAGTCGAACCAAATAATAAACAATGCCAGGGTAAGGGTTTCTTTGTTTGTAAGGAGGCTGTTCAGGGCAGTACAATTAATAAATTATATAAACTTTGCTTTACTGGTAATGTCTTTATTGTCCTTGTTTATGACAGTTGATATAAAGCTTGTTGGAGACTGGGTTGAAAATATGATCTGGATAAGTTCAGGAGGCTTATTAATCTATGCGCAGGTGTTGTTTTTAAAAGATAACGAATTGGTAACCACGTACAAGAAAAGTAAAACGAGTAAAGAAACCAGTACAGAAAAGTATTTTTCGGAACTTAAGGGGCGGCTATTAAACTTAATGGAGAAAAAGGCAATATATACAAATCCACATTTAACACTCAATGAGATAGCTATGCAACTAGGAACCAATACTTATTACGTATCAAAATTAATAAACGAGAATTTTAATATGTCATATACCGATTTTGTAAACCGTTATAGAATAAATGCAATTATTGAAGAAATCAGTAATTCAAAAGAATCAGATAAAACTTTTTTATTTTATGCCCATAAAATGGGGTTCAATTCAAAATCATCATTTAACAGGGCTTTTAAGAAAGTAACCAACCAGACGCCCAGTGAATATTTTTCATATAAATACAGTTAAAGTTTTATCTTTTTAGATAAGGCACCGTTGAATGGTTTATTATTTTATGTTATTTTATTTAACAGGAGAATTTAGTTCTCTTATTTTTAATAAATTGCGACATTTTGTAACTTAGAAAAGCCGACCAAAGAACAATTTGTGGGAACCAGTCCTGTTAACGGATTTTGAAGAAATGGAAACGATTATTCAACATATAGAATAAGGACATTTGAGCACGTAAATAGAAGAAAGGGGGAGTTGTGAATTTAAGGAGAAGAATACATATATGGAGCACGGCTGTTATTTTAATGATAATATTGTTGCCGTTAAATTCACAATATCCGGTTTACAGGTTCGAAAACCTTAATACGGACGATGGACTGTCCAATAATATAATTCATTCAATAATTCAGGATAAAAACGGTTTTTTATGGATTGGTACACAGGATGGCCTAAACAGGTACGATGGGTATAAATTCAGAGTTTACAAAAACGATCCGGATGACTCTTTAAGTATTTCTTTTAACAGGGCAGGGCGAATTTTTGAAGACAACCAGGGATACATATGGATTCTTGGGAAAAATACAGGGGTCAATAAGTTTGATCCAAAAACAGAAGCATTTAAGCTGTATGAAAATATACCCGGAGATTCGTCCAGTCTGCCGCATAATGATATCGTTTTTATCGGAGAAGGCGATAATGGGCAGTTGTTTTTTAGGGATGTAAATGAAATTGTTTTCACTTTTGACAGGGAACAGGAAATGTTTCCCTGGGCCCCGGAATTCAAATTTCCGGTAACCCCCCTGGTGACTAAGCTTACTTTGGATATAATAGAGGGAGAATTGAATGAAAAAGTAGAAGTAGCTAAAAGCCTTATTGATAAAAAAGGTAATATCTGGTTAGGGGTAAAGAAGTATGGGTTAATAAGGGTGAATACAGATAGCAGTGTAACAAACTTTTCAAGATCCGGATTACATAATATTGTGGTAAATACAATTTATGAAGACAGAACAGGAGTTATCTGGATAGGGACCATAGGTCACGGACTATTTAAATATAACCCTTCAAATGAATCATTTACCCTTTTAAACCACTTTGAAAATAATCATACGTTAATAGATAAATTTACGGTTAGGGCAATATCCAAAGACACCTCCGGTATTATTTGGGTAGGTACTTATACGAAGGGGTTAATTCGGTTAAACAGGGAAACGGGAGATTTTCAGTCTTTTGTTCATGAGGAAGAAAGGGCTGGCTCTATTCTTAATGATAATGTACGTGCAATTTTTGTTAGTAGTTCAGGAGAAGTTTGGGTAGGTACCTATAAAGGTTTATCAAGATATAACAGCAAGATGAACGGTTTCGATAATTATTCATTAATTGATGAAGATGCTGAGCCTGGAAACAGGAGGCATTATCGGGTATACAATATTGCGGAAGATGAAGAGGGGAATTTGTGGATTGCTAATTGGGAAAGCCTTGTTAAGTTTGATCCAAAGAAGAAAACATTTAAAAGCTTTTCCAAGTTTCGGTTGGGTATGGATAACATCCGAAAAGTGTATTTTGATAAAAATAAAAATTTATGGGTTGGTGCAGAGTTTGGTGGAATTGCTGTTATGGATATTCATAGTGAGAAGATACTGGATATCTCGAAAGAATACAATCAAAAGTTATCAAATAACAATGTTTTCGATATTTATCAGGATAGTGACGGTATAATGTGGGTTTCAACTTTTAATGGTTTGAACAAACTTGATATGGAAACCGGTGATATAACACATTACACTGTGCAGGACGGGTTACACAGTAATATGGTTTTTAGTTTAATGGAAGGTGATAATAAGGATTTATGGCTAACCACATCTAATGGCCTTTCAAGAATGGACCTGTCAGATAATTCTATTGCTACCTTTACCTCGAAGCATGGCTTACAGAATAATGAATTTTCAGAAGGTGGCTATTCTATTGATAAAGAATTGAATGAGATAATTATAGGTGGTGTGGGGGGGATCAATATATTTAATCCGGATAGCATAACAAAAGATACTTTTCCGCCTCAGGTTGCAATAACCGGACTGGAGATACTAAATCAGGAAATTAGGCCGGGACGGGCATTTAATAACAGGATAATCCTTGAGGAATCAATAGACTTTACCAACGAGATAAGGCTTTCATACAAAAAAGACAAAGTTTTCACCTTACATTTCTCAGCCCTTCATTTTAAAGCACAGGATAAAAATCAGTATGCCTATAAACTTGATGGGTTCGATAAAGAATTTATTTATACAGATGCTTCAGTAAGAAGTGCAACGTACACCAATCTGGATCCGGGCACTTATGAGTTTAAGGTAATGGCTTCAAATAACGACGGGGTTTGGAATGAAGAATACAAGTCAGTAAAAATTATAATTGTACCAACTTTCTTGCAAACAAGCATGTTCAGGTTTCTTGTATTGTTTGTATTAATAGGCAGTATTATCGTATTTTATTTAATTCGGATAAGGTTTATTGAGAAGCAAAAAGAAGAGCTTGAATTAAAGGTATTAAAAAGAACAGACCAATTAAGAAGAGCAAATTCGGAACTGGAAGAAAAGAAAGAGGAAGTAGAAGTTCAAAAAGAAATGCTCCTGCAGCAAAACAAACAACTTGAGGAACATAAACACAATCTTGAAGATAAAGTAAAGAAACGCACCTTGCAGTTAGAAAAAGCAAAAGTAAAGGCAGAAGAGTCGGATCGCCTTAAGACGTCGTTCCTTGAAAATATGAGCCATGAAATACGAACACCCATGAATGCCATTATTGGTTTCTCAAACCTTCTTGATGACAATGATCTTACGAAGGAAGAGAGAGGCGAATTTGTTAAACTAATAAACAGGAACAGTAACTCATTGCTATCCATTATAGAGGATATATTTGATTTGTCCAAAATTCAGTCGGGTATAATTTCTATTGAACCAACGGAGTTTTATCTAAATGATTTACTGGAAGACGTATATCTGGTTTATAAGGATAACCCTAAATTTATGAAAGATACGGTTAGGTTTATCTATGTTCCTTTGGAAAAGGATTACCTTATGCGAACAGATTATCATCGCAGCAAGCAGGTAATAACAAACCTGCTGACCAATGCCTTTAAATATACCCATGAAGGGATGGTTGAATTATATGCAGAAATAGAATTAGAAAAAAAAGCAAACATATACGTAAGGGATACCGGAATTGGAATTTCAAGAAAGAACCAGAAAATAATCTTTAAAAGATTTAGTAAAGTAGAAGAAGACAAGACTGTTTTATATAGTGGGGTTGGATTAGGTTTGTCCATATCAAAACAACTTAGCAAATTTCTCGGTGGGAATATCAAAGTGCATTCCGAAATGGGACTGGGATCAACATTTGTATTTACATTCCCGGGGGTAATTGGAGAAGCAAAATATAGCGAAAAGAAAGATGTTGAAGAGAAAAATAAGAGTGGTTCCCCTGTATGGAAAAATGTAAGTTTATTAATTGTTGAAGATGAGGATGATAGTTATTTTTATCTGGAAAGGATTCTGAGAGGTTCCGGACTTACACTAATTCGGGCAGCAGATGGAGTTGAAGCTGTAGAAAGCTTTGCCAGCAATAAGCAAATAGAATTGGTCTTAATGGATATTAAACTACCAAAAATGGACGGATACCAGGTCTTAAAGCATATAAAATCAATGAACAAAGAAATTCCCGTTGTTGCGCAAACAGCTTTTGCATTGAGCGGTGATTTAAAAAAAATGTGGCAGGCCGGTTTTGATGAAATATTGCCAAAACCAATTTCTAAAAATGATCTCATAAATGTAATTAATGATCTTTTTCAAACAAGAAACGAACCTGTTGATTAATATTATTATAAAATATGATAGGATAGAAACTGTTTCTGTTTTTTTCTTCCGTTGAAAACATAACCATCTTTATTTTTATTTAAAAAAAAGTTTAAAAACAAACAAATAACGATTCAAATCCTGAAAAAAATATTGCTTGTGTTTTTTTGTTTAATGTAAAGAAAATAAGAGGTATATATGTGTCATATTCAAAAAAAGACACCTTGTTTCATTCTGGTCAAACGGTAATATTTATAATCTGCCACCATATAGGTCAACTGTTAGCATAAATTTGGCGCAACAGGCAAAAGCTCTAACCCACCTTTTGTTTGTTTAGAAAAATCTTAACTAAATGAAATTTTATGATGAAGAAATTATTGTTAACACTATTTGCTTTATTAATTGCAGGGCAAATAATTGAAGTAAATGCTCAAAGCCGTTCATTACCATTTGACTGGGATAATGCAACGGTTTATTTTATGCTTAATGATCGGTTTAACAATGGAGATACCGGTAATGATAACTCCTATGGTCGCAGAAGAAACAGTCCCAACGGAGAGCTTGACTTTCAGGGAGGTGATTTAAAGGGAATTACTAAAAAGATAAACGAAGGTTACTTCGATAACTTAGGGGTAAATGCCATCTGGATTACCGCACCCTACGAACAAATGCATGGATCTATAGGTTCCGAGAACGCATGGGCGTACCATGGTTACTGGACAAAAGACTGGTCGCAGGTAGACAAAAATATGGGGACAGAAGACGATTTGAGGGCCATGGTTGACGCGGCTCATGATCACGGAATACGTGTTGTCATGGATATTGTGTTAAACCATACCGGTTACCCGACCTTTGCTGACGACCCATGGCCAGATTCATGGGTTCGCGTTAATGATTGTAACCACGATCCCATATATTGTTGTTTAGCAGGATTGCCAGACATTAAAACAGAAATGAAAAGTGGTCAGGTAAATTTACCACAATGGCTTTTAAATAAGTGGAATGCCGTAGGGGTGAAAGATAAAGAACTAAGAGAACTGGATGAGTTTTTCCGTAGAACAGGTTACCCCAGAACACCAAGATATTATATTATTAAATGGCTAACCGACTGGATCAGGGAATTCGGAATTGACGGATTTAGAATCGATACGGCAAAACATGTTGAAGTGGATGTTTGGAAAGAACTCAAAGAAGAAGCCATAAAAGCATTAAGGGAGTGGAAAAACAATAATGCCGGCAAAAAACCGGACGACCTTGACTTCTGGATGACCGGAGAGGTATTTGGACAAAGCATTTATTCAGGAAAGAACTACTATTTTAATAATGGGTTCGACAACATAATCAATTTTGGTTTTATCAATGACCTTGGTAGCAAATCGCAGGAAGAAATATTTTCCCATTATGCCAGAACCTTAAATAACGACCCCGGATTTAATACGCTTAGTTACATTGCATCGCATGATGTTGGCCCATATGACAGGAGTAACCTGTACTATGCGGGAACAACCCTGCTTCTTGTTCCGGGAGGTGTGCAGATATTTTATGGGGATGAGTCAGGACGTCCGTATTTTCATCCTCAGACATATGGTGATGCCGGCTATCGTTCGTTTATGAACTGGAATGATATTGAAAATAACCAGCAGACCAAAAACCTGTTGAACCATTGGAGCAAACTGGGCCGTTTCAGAAGGGAACATTTGTCTGTAGGGGGAGGTTCTCACGAAAGATTAAGTACTAACCCGTATATTTTCCGGAGATCTTACAACAAAAACGGAGTTGAGGATAAAGTGTTGGTGGCACTGGAAATTCCGGAAAACGGAAACCCTTATACCATGAGTGTTTACGGGACTTTTCCTGATGGGACCCAACTTAAAGATTATTTTTCCGGAGATATTGCGACTGTAAGCAATGGAAAAGTAACATTTAATACAAGCTTTGGAACTATTTTAGCCGGAATTCCATTTGAAGGGGGCACAGGTGTTAATCTTTCCATAAGTCCGGAATCGGGACATTACGAAAATGGCACATCTGTTTCAATGTCTGCAAATACCACTGCCGGAGGGGCGTCTACAAGTATATACTATACCCGGGATGGAAGCGCCCCAAATAAAAATAGTACAAAGTATCAGGGCAGTTTTTCAGTAGGAAGCTTTGATAGCCCGGACATTACCGTGAAAGCAATTGCTTACGATTCTGAAGGGAACAAATCGGGGGTAGTAACGCGCAAATATACCTTTGGTCCCAAAGAAGGTTACGATCTTTATTTTAAAAATACATCAGGCTGGAGCCAGGTTTATATCTACCTGTTCGATAAAAACCAGGATAAAACAATAGGGAAAGAATGGCCCGGCCAGCTCATGGAAAAGGTAGGTACAACCCCATGGTATAAGTACACGGTAGATTACGATGGTGAAGTGGGTATTGTATTTAACGATGGTAATAGTCAGCAGACCGATGATTTATTCAGGCAAACAGAAGGTTGGTACGTTCATAGTGAAAACAAATGGTATGATGAATGTACGGGCGATTGTCCAGAGGTTGAGCCCTACCTGACAGTCAGCCCTTCCGGGGGAACATATAAAGATTATGTCGATGTAAGCCTGCAGGCCACAAACAATGGAGAAATATATTACACAAACAATGGAGATGATCCAACACAGCAAAAAGGTACACGATATTCGGGGGCGGTACGCCTGACAGCAAACACAACGCTAAAAGCCAGAGCTTACAATAGTGCAGGTGAATCGAATCTAATAGAAGAGAGTTATATTATTGGAGATCCGGGCGAAGGTTACGATGTCTATTTCAAAAATACATCAAACTGGAGTCAGGTTTATATCTACCTGTTCGACAAAAACCAGAATAAAACAATTGGAAAAGAATGGCCAGGCCAACTTATGGAAAGAGTGGGCACAACCCCATGGTACAAATACGCGATAGATTATGATGGCGAAGCCGGAATTGTATTTAACAATGGTAATGGTCAGCAGACCGATGATTTATTCAGGCAAACAAAAGGCTGGTATGTTTATAGTGAAAATAAATGGTACGGTAGCTGTCCGGGTGACTGTCCTCCAGAACCGGAAGTGCCAGTGTTAACAGTAGACCCTTCAGGTGGAAGGTTCTATAAGAAGGTTGATGTAACATTGGAAGCCACAAACAATGGTGTAATTTATTATACAACAAACGGAGATTATCCGACCAAAGAAGAAAAAAAATATTCCGGTACAATTAGTCTTACCAGAACAGCAACACTAAAAGCAATTGCATTTAATGATGATGGAGAATCTAATTTAATTTCAGAGGAATATATTATAGATGGCGGAACAGAGGGATTTGATATACACTTCAAGAATACATCAGACTGGAGTACGGTAAATATTTATATCTACGATAAAAACACGAATAAGACTATAGGTGAAGGATGGCCAGGTCAGGAAATGAGCAGGGAAGACGATACCCCATGGTACAAGTACAATATAGATGCGGGCGTTCAGGTTGGTATTGTATTCAATAATGGAAACGGACAGCAAACAGACGATCTGTTCAGGACAAGTGAAGGCTGGTATGTTTATAGTGAACAAGAGTGGTACAACAATTGTCCGGGAGATTGTCCCGTCGAGATTGAAGTCCCGTTACTAAACGTAGATCCAACAGGAGGGAATTTCTATAAGAGTGTAAAGGTGGAGCTTACTGCGGATAACGGGGAGATTTACTATACCACAAATGGAAATACCCCCACAAAAGAGAATGGAACGAAATACGGGGGAGCAATTACTATTACAAAAACAACAACACTAAAAGCCTTAGCTTTCAATGCCGCAGGTGAATCCAATCTTATTACCGAAGAATATAAAATTGATGGCGGGACAGCTGATTTCACGGTTCATTTCAAAAATACTTCTAATTGGAGTGATGTTTACATTTATGTTTATGATAAAAATTCAAACTCTACAATTGGTCAGGCATGGCCAGGTAATGCAATGACACGCGAAGGCTCTTCAGATTGGTACAAGTATACCATTGATTCAGGTACTGAAGTCGGTATTGTATTCAACAATGGAAGTGGTCAGCAAACCGACGACCTTTTCAGGGCAACAGATGGCTGGTATGATTACAGTGCAAAAAGATGGTATGATAACTGCCCGGGCGATTGTTCTGGTTCTCAGGCAGAAGATGGACTGACCTTATACTACAACAATAATTCAACCAACTGGTCAACAGTAACTTTGTATTTCTGGGGACTAACACCTTCTGGTCCTACAACTTCATGGCCGGGGGTACAAATGACTGATGACGATGGAGATGGTTGGTTCAAATATACGCTGGAAGATGTAGAGTGCGGAAACCTTATTTTCAGCAACAATGGAAGCTCACAAACAGCCGACTTATATAAATGCGATGAAGGATACTACAGTAACGGATGGGTAGACAAACCATTTGACTTGAAACACGCAGAAGGGGTAAATGCGGTCTCTTCAGTTTCAACGGAATTACAGCTCCCATACCCTAATCCTTTTAATGAAAAAGTAAACCTTAGTGTTGGGGGAACAGATGTAACAGCCATTGTTAAAGTAAGTGCATTAAATGGTTCTGTTGTTTACGATAACACGGTAACCTCAACTGATGGACGGCTTGAAGTTGACTTGTCGTTTGTGCCACAGGGAATTTACTTTATGCAGGTAATAGCTAACAATACCGCCTATAGCTACAGGTTGGTAAAAAAATAAGTGATAGGTAATCCAGTTTTCTCTCTGGGGGGTGTCCATTGTTCAATGGGCACCCTGTTTTTTTAGTTTAAAACAACGCTTATTTATCAAATAAATTTGGTGTTTGTCAAAAAAATCTTAACCTCGTTGAGGGACTAGAGGTGTTTCTTGATATTTACCCCAAAATATAATGTGTACTTTAAACATATAAAAGGATTAATATTAGGTGTGAAATATATTTCATCTTGCTGATAATGATGTGTTTATATAATCAATTATTTGGAATTTTTTTTAAAACTATTTGAACAAGGTTCAATAATATGGGGCACACCCTAATAATATTGAATTGTATGCCGTAAAATGTTTAATATTAACGAATTATAATTATTTAATCACATGAAAAAAAGGTTTACGAAAGCATTGTTGCTTGTTATGTTATGCATTATAACAATTACTATCAGTAAAGCCCAAACTTGGTACGAACAAAACAAAGCCTACCCTTACTTCAGATTATTACAGGGAGAGATTTGGAAGTTCTGTGGCAATTGATGGTGAGTATGCCATTGTTGGTGCTCAGGAATTTATGCATAAAGGTTGTGCATTAGTATTCCATTATAACGGAACGAAGTGGGAAAGAATTGCTGTTTTGACAGCCTCGGATGGCGCTGCTGAAGATTTTTTTGGTTCTTCAGTTAGTATTTCGGGGGATAATATTGTTGTAGGTGCTTATAGAGATGACGACTCTCGCGGTTCTGCATATGTATTTGAAAAGCCTGCAGAAGGCTGGTCAGATATGACTGAAACAGTCAAATTGAAGGCTTCAGATGGAACTAAAGATGACAGGTTTGGTTGTTCGACGGGTATCTCTGGAAACCAAATAGTGGTTGGGGCTTATTGGGCTGATGGCGAAGATATATACAGCGGAGCGGCTTACTTCTTCAAACAAAATAGTGCTCCCACTATTGAAAATGCAATATTTAATATAAAAGATAGCAGTGAAAAGGGAACTTTAGCAGGTACTGTCTCAGTATCTGATGAAGATGGTGATGCCATTACTTACAGTATCACAGGGGGTGATGATAAGAATGTATTTGCCATTGATACTTTAACAGGAGAAATTACTTTAACAGGTGACAATCTGTTAGATTGCGGAACTGCCCCTCAGTATACATTAATTGTGGAAGTAAGCGATGGGGAATTAACCAATAGTGCCACGGTTACAATAAATATTGTTTGTATATCTGGTGTCAATGAAAACTCCATTAAAGAAGTAATCTGTTATCCTAATCCCGTGACAAATACTTTGAATGTATCAATAGGTAAGCAGTCATATTCTCAGGTGTATATCATGGATGTTACTGGAAAAATTCTTCTTAAAGCAACTGAAATACAACAAATAGATGTTTCTGGGTTAAGTTCTGGGTTATATACCATTTCTGTTGTATTTGAAGGAAAAATAGTAACTGGTAAGTTTGTAAAAAGATAACTGACATTTAAAAAGAGGTTGTCCCAAAAGTGGGAGATTTGATTTTGCATCACATTGAACGCTGGTTATTCCGGAAAGAATGTTGGTACTTACCAATGTTCGCGACTCTGCCAGGAATCACCTACAAGAGAGTTTTTGGGAAACCTCTTTTTGTAATAAGGGTGTTGACTCTTTGTGAACTCTGTAGGTCAGGGGCAGGCATTATAAGAAGCGTTGCCTTTGATAAGGATAAATAAAGGGCATTATAAGGGCGACATACTCGCCATAAACCCTTGTATTATTGCTACAGCACAAAGAATAACGACCATAAAGAAAATACCGCTTAATTATGCAGATGGACGGGGAAACCAATGTAAATTAGATTTCAGATTTAAATGAGTTGTTTACTAAAAATAAATAACCATTACAGATTCATTGAGCACATTGGGGCTCCCAATTGGTTTGAAAGATAGGGTTACCATACCATAAACCAACAACAAGTTTGTTCTGTTTTGAACCGAAGGGCACGAACACAATTAAAATAATTAGATGCGTGAGTAACATTGCGATTTTATAGACGGACTACAGGCAGGCTATTCAGGTTTCATTTCTAACATTAAAAAAACGAAAGCGTTATCGAAAGGAAACGCTTATCCTTTAAAAAATATTTAATGATAATACCTACATTTATGCCTTATCTGGTAAAAAAATATTTTGTAATGATGGGATTATGTAAGGGGTTTAGTATAACGTTTATGGCGCTTGTATTCTCAGTTGGATTAAATATCACAAACGCGCAGTCACAGGAAAGGCCAAATTTTATAATCATTCTGGTCGATGATATGGGATATTCCGATTTAGGGTGCATGGGAAGTGAAATAAAAACACCCAGTCTGGATAGTCTGGCCAATAATGGTGTTTTATTTACAAACTTTTATAACACCGCAAGGTGTTGTCCGTCAAGGGCAAGTTTGTTAACAGGGCTTTATCAGCACCAGGCAGGGGTCGGGGATATGGATTGGGCTCAAAAAAACTACCCCTCTTATCAGGGGCATTTAAGCGATAATGCTGTTACAATGGCAGAGGTTTTAGGGGATAACGGGTATAGTACTTTTATATGCGGAAAGTGGCACTTAGGTTCTCAAAGTGAACACTGGCCTTTGAAAAGGGGTTTCCAAAAAGAATATTCAAGTCCTAAAGGGGGCGGATTTTATTTTTATCCCCCGGTTAGTTATGATCGTCCGGTTTATTATAACGGAGTGGAGCAGCAGATTAATGATCCTGACTGGTATTCTACAGATGCTTTTACGGATTACTCAGTCCGCTTTATAAAAGAAGCTGTAGATGAGGACAAACCATTCTTTCTGTACTTGCCATATATTGCCCCGCATTACCCAATACAGGCATTTGAGGAAGATATTGACAAATATGATGGGGTATATGCAGAAGGATATGAAAAAATAAGGAATGCCAGGTTTGAAAAACAGAAAAAGCTGGGGATAGTTGATGAAAGTGTAACAATTTCACCTCCGGATTACGCGGATTGGACTTCATTTTCGGCTGATAAAAAAGCAGACAGGGAAAGAAGGATGCAGGTTTACGCAGCAATGATCGATCGTCTGGATATGAATATCGGGAGATTAAAAGACTCTCTGAAAAAATGGGATATTGATTCCAATACAGTTGTTATGTTCTTATCTGATAACGGAGGGGCATCAACCTGGAAAGATAAACAGGGAGGAGGAATTGGAACGCCTACTTCAGACTGTTCATACGGAGCAGAATGGGCAAATGTAAGTAACACCCCATACCGGAAATACAAGAAACAAACCCATGAAGGGGGAATAATTACACCGCTCATTACATATTGGCCACAGGGGCTTAAAAATAAAGGGATGGTTAGTCATGAACCTGCCCACATAACAGATATTATGGCAACATGCCTTGATATTGCAAACGTTGAATATCCTGCTACCTTTAACGGAAATGATATCATTCCGTTGGCCGGAGAAACATTCCTGCCATTGTTAAATGGAGAAAAAGCAAGTGATAAAAGGGTGATGTTCTGGGAACATGAAGGAAACAGGGCTGCAAGAATCGGAGACTGGAAGCTTGTTCAGACGTATAACAGTGAATGGGAACTGTATAACTTAAAGGAAGATCCTACAGAATTGAATGACCTGAAAAAAACATATCCGGACACACTGGATACACTTTATAGTAAATATATCGATTGGACATTGACTGCCGGAGTACTTGACTGGAAGGTAAAGAACCCTGTGGTAACCGGTTTTTCGGAACTGGAAAGGCTTAATGAAAATGTAACCGGCGGAGTCAGCAGCCAGGGAGACATTGTTACGGCAGAAGCAAAGGCCATTGGGGAATATATAGAATTTCTGGTTCCGGTCTATGTAAAAGGGTATTATACCATTACACTTGATTTTGTTAAAAATAATAATCATGGAAAGTGTAAGGTAATTATTAACAATACGAGTGAAATTGTTAATGAACTTGATTTTTATAATCCCTCGCAGGCTTCCGGAGTGTTAACCTTAAGGAACATTTTTCTAAATAATGGAAAGGCTAAGTTCAGGTTTGAAGTTACCGGGAAAAATACAGCCAGTTCAGACTATATAATAGAAATGGAAAAAATAAGCCTGGAATACAAAGGAACAGAATCAACAGGGGCACTTAAATTCCCTTACCCCTCGTTTAACGGGTTTGTAGTTGAAAATTTGGCAGGAAATACGTATTCAGCACCGGATTATCCGGAAAAAATGCTGAAGGTTAAGGGATATGAAGGGAAAAACAGGCATGCGTTTTTAATTTTCGATGTAACAAGTGTGTCGGATAAAGTGAACAGTGCAAATCTGCATTTATATTTTTCAGGGACGCATAATAGCTCACAGCTTGGTAGCGATACAACGTTTATTTTATATTATTCCGAGTTTGATGTGGAAGTTAAGGGAGAACCAACCTGGAATAGCCTTCAGCAATCCGGGGACTATGTACCAATAGATACGTTTTATGTTACAGATGCCGACGAAAACGCATATGTGGAAGTAAATTCCGAAGCACTTGCATTAAAAATGAAAGAACTGAAGGGCAAAGGAATAAATTATGCATGTTTTATTATTGGCAGGGATGAAAATGTATCATCATCGGTGAATGTCTATTTTCATAATACTTCGAATACAAACAAACCTTACATGACCCTAAAAGACGGACAAACAAACGTTATACACAACATCCGAAAATCAGGGCCTGAGTTTGTAGTAATGCCGAACCCAACAGAAGGACTCTTTACAATTAATCATTTGGAGGAAGGAAAAAATTATAAATGCTCTCTTATAAATACAAATGGTAAAGTAGTTTACGAAACACAAATAAACACAGCAGAACAGGTGGATGTAACCCATTTAAGTAATGGGATTTATATTGTCCGGGTACAGGAAGGTTCGTTAAGCAGTTATCAATATTTGATAATCAGAAAGTAAGGGATAAATAAAAATCATAGGAAACCGTTATCGGAATGTAAACTTCGGTAACGGTTTTTTGTATCTAACGGTTATTGCATATCGGAGGGATGTGTTTAAAATAGGTTAGGTAAATAATTGCAGAAACGGGTTGTTTTACAAAATGAAGATTGGGAAGAATTAGGTGAAATAAGCTAATTATTGAACCCCGAAGTAAAAATAATCACAATAAATGTTGAGTTTATTCGTTTAGACAGATAGTCAAGAAGTCATCTGACCATAATCCGGACAAACTTACATTTTATCTTAAATGTCAGTTGCAAATAGTTCTTTTTCATCTGATTATTTAAAACAACTACTTTAATGAACAAACTACTAACTACTTTCAAACTAAGACTTATTGTTGCCCTGGTTGCAATAGTTTTTTACACAACAGACTCTAATTCACAGGATAAGCCAAACTTTATTATCATTCTTGCTGATGATATGGGGTATTCTGATTTAGGGTGTATGGGAAGTGAAATAAGAACCCCTAATTTGGATAGCCTCGCAAACAATGGGGTGCTGTTCACTAATTTTTATAATGCTTCAAGGAGTTATCCGTCAAGGGCAAGCTTATTAACTGGTTTATACCCGCACCAGGCCGGGGTAGGGCATAAGGATTTACCTATTTCAATATATCCTTCCTATCAGGGGCATTTGAGTGAAAATGCAGTAACACTGGCAGAAGTGTTGGGAAGTAACGGATACAGTACTTTTATTTGTGGGAAATGGGATTTGGGCTCCGAAAATAAGTATTGGCCGACCACACGAGGGTTTCAAAAAGAATATTCAACTCCTGTAGAAGGGGATTTTTACTTTTATCCCTCAGATAATATCGAACGCCCGGTTTATTATAACGGAAGAAAGCAGGTGATAACAGATTCAAGCTGGTATTCAACCGATGCCTTTACGGACTATTCAATAAAGTTTATTAAAGAGGCAGTAGACGGCAATAAACCATTCTTTCTTTACCTTCCGTATATTGCCCCGCATTATCCGGTGCAGGCATTCGAAGAGGATATAAAGAAATACGAAGGGATATACTCCAAAGGTTATGAGGCGGTGAGGAATGCAAGGTTTGAAAAGCAAAAGAAAATAGGAATAGTTGAGCGTACTACAGTATTATCCCCCGGAGACTATGCCGACTGGAATTCCTACACAGATACGAAAAAGGAAGATCGGGCAAGAAGAATGCAGGTTTATGCGGCAATGGTCGATAGGTTGGATGTTAACATTGGAAGATTAAAAGATACACTGGAAAAATTGAACATCGGATCAAACACGGTTATCATGTTCTTGTCAGATAATGGAAGTACAAATGTT
This sequence comes from Bacteroidales bacterium, assembly GCA_965230395.1. Classification (GTDB taxonomy): domain Bacteria; phylum Bacteroidota; class Bacteroidia; order Bacteroidales; family UBA10428; genus UBA10428. The sequence continues at coordinate 5,026,112 of CBDDKV010000002.1, read as the reverse complement.
TGGAAGGATAACAAAGGAGATGGTATAGGAACCCCGAATTCATACGTGTCTTGTGGAAAGAGCTGGGCAAATGTGAGTAATACGCCTTTTAGAAAGTATGAGAGACATGCTCAGGAAGGGGGGATAATAAGCCCGCTTATAACCTACTGGCCCAAGGGGATTTCGGGTAAGGGAAGTATTGTTAAGGAGCCGGCCCATATAACCGATGTTATGGCTACATGTCTGGACATTGCTGATATTGATTACCCGAAAACGTTCAAAGGAAAAAATATTGTCCCACTCGAAGGAAAAACATTTCAACCTTTGCTTAATGGGGCAAAAGCTGCTAATGATAGGGTGTTATACTGGGAACATGAAGGAAACAGGGCTGTAAGATCCGGAGACTGGAAACTGGTTCAGGCCCTCTATAAAGATTGGGAGCTGTATAACCTGAAAAATGATCCGACAGAGCTAAACGATCTGATCGGTACATATCCGGACCTAGCCGATAGTTTATACGATAAGTATGTAGATTGGACTTTGGCTAACGGAGTTTTGGACTGGAAGGCCAGAAACCCTATGAAAACATCATTTCATGAACTGGAGAGGAGTGACAGTAATATCACTGGAGATATATACCGGGTGCGTAACATCATTAAAATGGAGACCAAAGCAGTAGGGGAATATGTGGAGTTTCTGGTTCCGGTTTATGTGAAGGGGTATTACACCATAAGCCTGGAACATAAAACATATAAAAGTAGGGGAACATACAAAGTTATCATAAACGATACACTGGAAATAGATAAAGAATTTGATTTATACAGGCCCAACGAAGGAATAACCGAGGCTGCAATTTTGGCCGAAGATGTATTGCTAAATAACGGAATGGCAAAATTCAGGTTCGAAATAACAGGTAAAAACCCTGAGAGCGATTCTTACCATATTGTTCTGAGAACAATAGGAATGGAATATACAGGAACTAGCACAAGCAATAAGTTAAAGCCTGTTGATGAGTTTCCTTATCCGGCATTTAATGGTTATGTCCTGGAGAATTTAGTTGACTATAATTATTCAGCTCCAAGCTATAAAGAAAAGCTATTAAAGGTAAAAAACGAGCAGAAAAAAAGCAGGCATGCATATTTAATTTTTGATGTTTCTGAAATATCTGATTCTACGGAAGACGCAAGCTTACTTCTGTTTTACAGAGGCACTCATGATAACTCTCTATTAGAAAGTGATACAACATTCTATCTGTATTTTAGGCCGTTTTATATCGATAGTCAGAAAGAACCGACCTGGAGTACCCTTCAGCCTGCTGACAGCTATGAGCCGGTAGATACTTTTTATGTTACAGACAGGGACATAGATGAATATGTAGAAGCTGCGTCAAAACGTTTGGCGGAAAAACTGAAAGAAGTGAAGGCTAAAGGGGCAAGGTATGCCTGTTTTGTTGTTACAAGAAGTGCAGATGTTAACTCACCAACAAATGTTCAGTTTGATAATACTTCCACTTATAATAAACCGTACGTTGTGCTCAAGTATGGAAATGGTGGTGGAAATTTATCGGTTCCTTTGGTTAATAAGCCGGAAGAAGAGTTTGTTATTGTACCCAATCCATCTTCAGGTTTCATTAACATCAGGAGACTGGAGGCTGGGATAAACTATAATATGCGACTGATAAATTCTCAGGGTGAAGTGGTATATTCCAGTAAGGTAAATAATACAACAGGGGATCTTAATATCGGTGCATTGCCAAATGGAATTTATGTTGTTCAGGTAGAAAATAACAGGGTGAATAAATATCAGTACCTGATAATCAGAAAGTAGAAAATAACAATAATTTTATAAATGGAGAAACCTCCACAGTTTATTTCTGTGGAGGTTTCTTTTAGACTGTTTAAGATTTGTCTTTGGAGGATATTCTAAGCATTCAATCCAATAATATTTTAAAAATTTCTTAGTTTATTGCATAACCTGTTATTTCTGAAACTGTTTAAGCGCACTTGAATAATCATCTTTAGTCAGGTTGCCTATCCCGCACCAATACCATTGCCAGTCGTTTGTAATATCGGATTCTGTTGAACTGACCGGGTAATATTTGGTGTAATTGGCCAGTTTCTTTTTGCTAGTAAGCAGGTCGGGGTACAAACTATCAAGTCCCAATAAGTCGGGAGGTACACTATAGGCTGAGGTATAAAGGTATTCTTCTTTAAATTCAGGTAGAGAGTCGTTAAGGTTAACATAGTAAGCTACAGCATCGGTTAATGAACCATTCTCAGGGTTCACTTTTATGATTTCAAACACCGGGTTGTTGCCAAATACGGGTGAAACAGAAGGTGTTATATGAATAAAGCCGACCGGTTTTCGATTTAAAGAATCCGGAGTATATATCAAGCGAAAATCATCCATATGGGTATGTCCTGCAAATGAAGCTGTAATGGTTTTATGGTATTTTTGAAATAATTCAATGAATTTTTCATTATACGGTTCCCTCCATTGTAAAGAGACCTTTACATTGGAAATAGAACTGTTATTTTGCGTGCTGTAGACATTAACTCCGGGAGGTATGTGCAAGAGGAGCCATATTTTCTCAGAAGTCTTTTCTGCATTTGAAAGTTGCTTTTCAAACCATACAAGCTGTTCCGATCCGGGTGATGGGGTCAATGAGTCTGCGGCATAATTTGTTGAGAAGAAGATTGTGTTGAGCCCAATTATTCTGCAATTGTTAATAGCGGGGAAGCTAATATTGTAATAGCCATGTTTGGAATATGTTTTTAGAAAATCCATCTTTTCATCATTGAACGTAGTAGTATCTTTTCCGGGATGAATAAAGTTTTTGAAAAACAGTTCTGATGTATTCTGCAGGAACTGCCCGTTGTCAATTATGGCGTAATCGCCATTGTAAGAGTCGTTATTCCCGAGGGAAAAATAAATAGGCGTTTCAGGAAAAGTTTGCCTGAGCTTCATAGATACATATCCCACAGTGTTATAAATAAATTTATCGCGAATGGCTTTATCTGAAATTCCGGTGAACTGATAGAACAGTTCATTAAATTCATGAGCAAGAATGTCACCAGTGAACAAAACAGCTGAAATGCCACTTTTTTTTTCGCTCATTGAGTTCCGTAACATCTCAAAAAGTACAGGGTTGGTTTCTTCCCCGTAGCGGGTAACTTTTTTGTTTTGAGTGAGTGAAAAAATAGTATCCCAGTGCTTATAAGGGGCATGAACCAGTTGAGATACTGTTAACGAATCGGTAAACGGGGTAAAATGGATATCGGTAACCGATAAAATAGAACGGCTTTCTTTTTGACAAGAGGTAAGGGAGAGGATTATTCCAAATATAAGCGAGACAGGTTTAAGCTTATATTTATTTAAGCAGAAACAGTATACTTCATGTCTAAGCTGCGGGTATACTTCGTTTAGAACTGAAGTAGACAGGCTTTGCAGATACTCCGGTAATTTTTTTAGTGGTTTTAAATCCATGTTTTTTTAAGGTTTAAGTTGATTTTAAAATAATTCAGAAGTTGATTTTAGTGGAAGTTAAGGAAGGACAACTGTTTGATTTTAAATTAGGGGGCAACGTTTGTTTTGTATACAAATTACAATTTACAAGAATGAATAACAAGTTTATTGCTAAGTAAAAGGTTGGAAAAAGTGTTTTTTAAGTATTCATTTTTCCGGGGCTTTGATCTTTTACATAGTACCTGCAAGAAAACTATTCATTTTGAAAGTCTTTCTCAAGAAGACTCCAAAGACAAGGCTTTATTCACAAGCTGATTTATTTTTATAGGTGTTCATGAGCTCCTTTTAGTCGGTTTGAAGTTTTGAAAATCAAGGAGTCCCGAAGCTTCGGGATGACTGTTTTCAAAACAAGAGTAACGCAGAACCTTTAGTTCACGAACATCATTGAATGTTTTATGAGTAATTTGGAGTTTTCTTGCAAAGACTAACTAATCATAGCAAAATAGGAACGGATTAAAAAGTAATAATTATATATTGTAACTTACCTGTCTTAATTGAAATAAATGACAGAATCATGAAAGAAAAAGTTCGGGAGAATGCGCCCGCTGGTTCCATCTACGGTCTGGGGTTTCTGGGGGCTGCTGTATATTTTATCTTACATGCAACAAGTTTCTGGATGGGGGTAGTTGGTTTTCTTAAGTCTTTAGTATGGCCTGCATTCCTGGTTTATGAGGCATTTAAGTATTTTGGGGGCTAAGGCAATAATTGGTTGTTTTGCTGAATAGATTCTCCGATAAAGTTATTTTTATCGTTTTGAATTAGGTGATAGTTTACTTTATCCAGAAGCAGGTTCTTCAGAATGGGTTTGGTTATATAATCATTACATCCGGCATTAAAAGCTTCTTCTTTTTCTGAGGATAATGCATATGCTGTTTGGACGATAATCGGGATTTCTTTGTTGGTTTCCCGGATATACCGGGTAGCTTCGTTACCGTTCATTCTGGGCATATTTAAGTCCATAAGAACAAGATCGATGGACGGATTTTCGTTATACTTGGTAATAGCCTCCATCCCATCGCAGGCATGAATTATTTCAGCTCCTGTAAGCCGAAGGGCTTTTTTGATATACGTGAAGTTAGACATGTCATCTTCAGCGATAAGGAAAGTGTAGCCCTTAAAGTCGTATGCCTTCCCGTGCTGGCTGTTCTTTCCTTTATGAAAAGAAATGTTTTCGCCAATATCTTCATTTGGGGAGTAAGGAATAGTGAAAATGAATTCGGAGCCTTCGTTGATTTTTGAATTAACGCAAATAGTTCCTCCCAGTATTTCAACAAGGCTTTTTGTTATGGCCAGTCCCAGTCCCGTTCCACCATATTTTCGGGTTATTGAATCATCGGCTTGCCTGAACCTTTCGAAAATTACATGCTGTTTTTCTTTTGGTATTCCTATACCCGAATCTTTGACTTTAAACTCAATGTTATTGTCAATAATGGTATAGCAAATAAGAATTTCCCCTTTTTCTGTAAATTTAATGGCATTGCTGATTAAATTATTTAATATCTGAATGAGCTTGTTTCTGTCTGAATAGAGAAGAATTTCTTCATCTGATTTAACGTCGAGTTTGAGATGGACGTTATTGCTTCTGGTTTCCGGGGCTTCATTAAAATTTTTGAAAATATCAACAAGAACACTGTTTACGTTGAATTTTGTTACGTTTATTGGAATTTCTCCCGTTTCAATTTTGGCTATGTCCAGTATATCTGAAATGAGGTTCAACAAAACTTCACTACTTTGTTTTATTTGTTCTATGTATAATTCGCTTTCTTCTTTATTCTCAAGTTCAGAAGACAGTAGTTCTGCAAATCCCATTATGCCATTGAGAGGGGTCCTTATTTCGTGACTAACGTTGGCAAGGAAGGCTGTCTTTAACTGGTCGGATTCTTCTGCCCTTTTTTTCTCCCGTTTTAATGCGTTTATGTATTTCATCCGGGCAGTGATATCAACAATGACACCTCGAAAACCACCAGCATTTTTTCCTGTCTTGGTTTGGGTAAAATAGAGTAGGGCCGGGAATGTTGAACCATCTGGTTTTCTTGCCTCGAATTCATAGTTTTCCAAATAGGCCTGATTTTTAATGTAGAGCGCTTTTTCTTTTGATTCAACTATTTCGAAAAGTGTTTTGTCTTTCCATTCATGGTTAAGAAAGCTAAATTTCTGAAGCATGGTCCGGTTTACAAAAGTGAGCCGCCCACTGAAGTCAGTCTCAAAAATAGATAAGGGGGAAAGTTCAGCCATTTCCCTGTAGCGCTGTTCTTCAATCATTAAACAGTGAAGGGCTTCATTGCGTTGGTTTTCATGTTGCTGGAATTCCGTTGATAACTTTTTAAATTCTTCATATATGCTTTCAACCTCCAGTGGAATCCTATTCAGTTTTTGTTTTTTGTTAATTTTTATTCTGAATTTATTCTTTGCCATTTTTTGTATGTCATCAGACAAAATTTTTAATGGCTTCGAAACTGAAGATGAGAAAATTAAGTTTAGAATCAGGCTGAGTAAAATGGTTCCAATAGTCAAAAGCAAATACGAATAATAATACTTTCTTAACAACTTCTTCTTTTTAAGCTGAACATTATTGTTAATTCCCGTTATCAGGCTTTCAATTTTTTCATCTTCACTATTTAATTGATTATATACGTCCAGTGAATGTATGAACCCAGGTATTTGAGAAATATTTTGAGTTAACAGAAACTGTTCGGTGGCTTTGATCCGAATGCTTTCAAGAAATTTTTCATGCTTTTTTAAAGATTTTCTTATTGCAAGTAATTCATTGTCAAAATAAAAGCTTTTCGTTCTTTTTTCTTTTGCAAGGCTTGTTATTCTTGAATTTAAACTGGAAGAAAGATTTTTGTATTTTTCTAAATAAATACTTTTCCCGGATGAATAAGCATTTTGACTGGAGAGTTCAGAATGCAGAAAATCATTCTTGATTATAATGAGTTTCAGTAAATCGTTGTGAATATATTCAATATTGTAAGCAAGGTTCGTTATTAAGTCTCTGTTTTTTAGGTAAATATAGTTGATTAAAATTAGGGAGGATATGGTTGTGATAACGATTGATAGGCTGCCAGCTAATATTCTGTTTTTTATTGACTTCATTGAGATTTTTGTATCGCTTTAGTGCAAATATAGATGAACGAAACATAACAGGAACTATAACAACCCTTTAAGAAATGGTTAAGAATATTAAAAACCCACATAACCAAAAACTTGAAAAGGGTTCGGCTACACTTTCAGGTCATTACTAACATTGTTTTTAAGGGGAAAACCACTGGAAATGGTTGTTCTTTTTGTTAACAGGGATAAAAAAAACCCGGAAGAGGTTACTTCCGGGTTGTTTTATTATAAAATTGTACTTAATTCTTTATATTCCATATCAAACGCTTCAGCAACCGCCTCGTAAGTTATTTGTCCGTTATAAAGGTTAACACCTTTATAAATCGCAGGAGATTGTCTGCAAGCTTCTTCAAGGCCCAGATCGGCAATCATTAACCCAAAAGGAAGGGTTGTGCTCGTAAGGGCTTGTGTTGAAGTTAAAGCCACTGCTCCGGGCATATTTGCTACACCGTAGTGAACAACATCATCAACAACGTAAACAGGATCATCGTGTGTTGTAGGCTTAATGGTTTCGATACAACCTCCCTGATCCACGGCAACATCAACTAAAACGGCACCTTTCTTCATTATTTTTAAGTGCTCGCGCTTAACAAGAGTGGGGGCTTTTGCTCCAGCAAGCAGGACAGCTCCAATAACCATGTCACTTTCTTTCAATATCTTTTCAATATTGGCAGGGGTACTGTAAAGAGTTGTAATACGGGAACCGAATATATCATCAAGATATGCAAGGCGGTCTGAATTAACATCCAGAATTGTTACATCAGCACCTATTCCGGCAGCAATCTTACAAGCATTTGTACCAACAACTCCGCCACCAATTATGGCAACTTTTCCTCTAGCAACACCAGGAACACCGCCAAGAAGAATTCCCCTTCCACCAAAAGTTTTCTCCAAATATTTAGCCCCTTCCTGAGTGGCCAGTCTGCCGGCAATTTCACTCATTGGCCTTAGGCACGGTAACTGACCGTCTTTCTTTTCTATGGTCTCATATGCAACCCCTTTGATTCCTTTGTTCATTAACGATTCCGTTAATGTTCTGTCAGCTGCAAGATGCAGATACGTGTAAAGAATTTGTCCTTCTCTAAAAAGAGGGTATTCTTCCGGAAGCGGCTCTTTGACCTTTACTATCATGTCGCTTTTTTCGAAAATATCCTCGCGTTTGCTTACTAATTCAGCTCCTGCAGAAGCATATTCTGAATCCTCAAATCCAGCGGCAACACCTGCTGATTCCTGGATGAGAACTGAATGCCCTCTTGAAATATATGTCTTTGCATCCGAAGGGGTAAGACCAACTCTGTATTCATGAGTTTTAATCTCTTTTACACAGCCTATAATCATTTTCTAGTATGTTTAATAATTCAATCTAAATAAAATAAAAAAAATCATTTCCTCTAAATAGAATAATGATTTAACTCAGAGAAAGCGATAATAAATTATGATTTTTGTTAGTGTTAACCCGCATTGTAGACTCCGACGAAGCTAAATCCGTTCATGTCAAAACCAAGTAAATCGTCCTCATGACAACTATTCTGTCCGTTTTCATATTGAAGTGATTTAAGGTGATCGTTACATTGGCCTTCTAAACTATTTAGACAATGATTTGTTCTAAGCAAAAAGCCATGTCGAAAGAAATAGAAAGACTTCAGGACTCAATTAAGGGTTCATCCACTCATAAAACAAGGGAATGGTGGGAGAAATACATGAAATATGAAATAAAGTTCAGAGGCGCAAACCTTTCTGTTGTCCGAAAGCTTTTCATTAACTGGTATACCTTCGAAGGGCTTGAAAAAAGATCAGTTCATGAACAACGTTCATTCTGCAAGGAAATGTTTGAATCTGAATGGGCTGAGGATAAACTCGCAGGAGTATTGTTTTTAGAACTTTACCTTTTAGAAAAACTGTCCGGGAGTGCTATTGTAGACTTTGTGGAAGAGGTGTTTGATTCCCGGCTTATTTTTGATTGGAATGTTTGTGACTGGCTTTGCGTAAGGGTTTTAGATAAAATAATACGGAGAGAGGAAGACGTGGCCGGGAGGATTGCCGGTTGGGCAGATGCTGCTTACTTGTGGAAAGCCCGATGTTCATTGGTCGCTTTTTCAAAACTGGCAGGATACGAACAATATAAAGAAATTATCCTGATGAATTCCAGGAAATTAATTGCCAGGGATGAACGATGGGCAAAAACAGCAGTGGGGTGGTTGTTAAGGGAGCTTTCAGAGGGTAATAAAACAATTGTATCGGATTTTTTGTTGAAGAACAGTGGTTATATGACCAGGGAGGTTTTTAATAATGCCACGAAATATTTTGAGAAGAATAATAAGGTGGGGTTAAGTTCCAGTATATTTAGCAAATCATGAACTGGTAGTGGATGAGTAATGGAGGACTAACTTAGAATTTGTTAACTGAATTTTAGGGGTTTTTATTCTCAATCATTAAGTAACCCCTTTATCAAAGAAAACGCGTTGAATAATCTGATGTGTCAAAATATCTAAGATATAAGCGCCGCAGGCAAAATGACCGGTGTTTCTTTACAAAACCTATAAAAGCTATAGGAAAAGTATTTAAAACTGTTTTGTTTTATTGGTTGTTTGATAAAAATTACTTTAATTTGTATGTATAAACATTGAACGAAATGAATATCACACGTCAAATAATACTTCTCAAACAGCTCATGCGCAGTTATATGTGTTGTATGCGCTGTGTTTGTTCAATGTGTTAGTATATTTTACTTTCCTGATTTATTCCTGATTTTTTTATTTTAAAATTTATAAATATGTCAAAGAACTATCGATTTGAGACACTTCAGTTACATGCCGGACACGACGTTGATGAAACACAGTCAAGGGCTGTACCAATTTATCAGACTTCTTCTTATTTATTTAAAGATTCGGAACATGCAGCCAATCTTTTTGGTTTAAAAGAGTTCGGGAATATATATACCCGGATAATGAATCCGACCACGGATGTTTTTGAAAAAAGAATGGCCGCTTTAGAAGGTGGTGTGGCAGCTTTAGCTGTATCATCGGGGCAGTCGGCGCAGTTTCTGGCGCTTACAAATATTTTGGAAGCTGGGGACAATATGGTTTCTACCTCTTATTTGTATGGTGGGACCTATAACCAGTTCAAGGTACAGTTTAAACGGTTAGGCATTGATGTGAAATTTGTACAGGGTGATTCACCGGAGGAATTTGACAGGCTGGTAGATGAAAAGACCAAAGTAATTTATATAGAAACAATAGGAAACCCACGGTTTAATATACCTGATTTCGAAGCAATAGCGGAAGTGGCAAAAAAACACGATATACCTTTGTTTGTAGATAATACTTTTGGGGCAGGCGGATACCTGTTTCAACCTCTAAAGCATGGGGCCAATATTGTTGTTGAATCTGCCACGAAATGGATCGGAGGACATGGGACCAGCATCGGAGGGGTTATTGTAGATGGAGGAAATTTCAATTGGGGGAATGGTAAATTTCCACAGTTCACTGAGCCATCTGAAGGATATCATGGGTTGAAGTTCTGGGAGGTGTTCGGAGAAGGGGGCCCCTTTGGGAATATAGCTTTTATTATTAGGGCCAGGGTTGAAGGGTTGCGTGATTATGGAAATGCGCTGAGCCCATTTAACGCTTTTCTACTTATACAGGGATTGGAAACACTATCGCTTCGGTTAGACAGAATTACCTCGAATGCTTTGGAAATAGCAAAATGGTTAGAAGAGCAGGAGTGGGTAGAGAGCGTCAGTTACCCGGGATTGGAAAGTAGCCCTTATCATGAATTGGCGAAAAAATATTTAAAGCGGGGCTACGGAGGCGTACTCACATTTAAAATAAAAGGAGGCAAAGATGCCGCAGAAAAGCTGGTCAACAGTGTTGAGTTAATAAGTCACCTGGCTAATGTTGGTGACAGCAAAACCCTGATTATTCATCCAAGTTCCACTACCCACGAGCAGTTATCGCTTGAAGAACAAATAGCTTCAGGGGCAGAGCCGGGACTGTTGAGGCTTTCTCTTGGTACAGAGCATATTGAGGATATTAAGGCAGATCTTTTAAGTGCTCTGGAATATTAACAAATGTTCGATATGTATTAAAGCGTAAAGTATTATTTGTATGTTATAAGGGGAACTGTAGCGGTTCCCCTCCACTTGTCTTTTGCTTTTTCCCCTAAAGCCCTGTTAATTGCTGGTTGTTAATACCTGATTATACTCTAGTTCTTTTAATTGTTTTCTTAAATTACGATGAAATTCATTCGTTGCTTTTTTGTGGAAAAACGGGTAAAGGACTTTATCGCGTAAAGCCGATTGACTTTTATAAAAACTACTGTGAATAATCTGGGTGTAGCCTTCAGGTGTAGGCATGAATTTCAGGCGTTGCATTCCTCTTGATTTATTACCTTTAATATAGCTGAATTCAATAATTCCATTATTCCGGTCGATATTAATGATTTCGAATGCCATTGCTAAATGGTAAATGCCTTTAAGTAACCGAAGATCCAGAAAAATGACCTGGCCAGGTTTAATTTCCTGAAATTCGCCTCCCCGGTAAATAACTTTGTTTTCCGGCTTCGATATTAACATTCCAAATTTTACCAGGCTGCCCTCCCAGGATTTGGCCGGGCTGGTTTTTAGATATTTAGCCCAAACAGCAGAGAATTCATCTTTTATAATGTAATTCTTCTCCTGTTTTTTAAAAGTGGTCAGGTTAGAATCCGCCGTACATGTTGGAACAATGTCCGTTATTGTATTAACGTCATGGACTTTTTGTTCGAGGATGAAGTTCTTTATTTTCTTATGGTGTATTTGCGCCAAATCTATTTCGTCCATTGATATTTGCGGGAAAGACTGTAAACAAATAAATGTAGCAATAAGGGTGAAGGTTGATTTCATATTTCTTGTTGTGGTGTTATTTCTTATGTTTTTATCTTAATACGTTCAAAAGTAGTATCACTGTTTCAAATAGAAGTATAGTTTTTGTTAAACTATTTATTTTTTTTGATATTCTTATCTAAAGTTATCATTAGAGGCAATATATATTTGTATTTATTTAACACTAATTTGTACAATTAAGTGTGGGGCAAATTTAAGGGAATAAGCTATGGATGTGAAACAGTTAATGCATAATGAAATTTCAAACGACCAAAGATGTTTTCCTGTCAAGGTTGTTTGCGATAGTATTAATTCGGCTGAAAATGTCGGGATGATATTCAGGGTATCGGAAGCATTGGGAGTTAAGCATATTTATTTGTGTGGCAGTACAAAAACGCCGAAAGATAAAAAAGTATTAAAAACCACCCGTTCAACAGAAAAAAATATCTCATATAGCTCTAATTGTGAAATATTTCAGGTTGTTACAGAACTGAAAAAGGAGGGGTATACCATAGTCTCTTTAGAAATAACAAATGCCAGTAAATACCTTGATTCTTTTTATCTGAAAAAGACAGAAAAGCTGGCGCTGATTATTGGAAATGAAAAAGCTGGCGTGTCGGGCGAAGTCTTAATGCAATCGGATAGTTGTTTGGCAATAAGAATGTTTGGTAAGAATACCTCAATGAATGTAGTAAATGCACTGTCAATTGCACTGTATGAAATAACGAGGCAAATGTTCTCTTTAAAATAAATGATATTCGGTTGTCTTGCTTTAAATACTGCTGCTAAGTAGTAATTTTCTGTATCAAAGTATTTTATGGTTTTAATGAAAGTGCTGGGGTCGAATATTTTTCAATAAATGCTTGGAAATTCTGAATTTATATTTACATTTGTAGTGTAATAGTAAAGTAATACACCAAAACACTAGTTATGATACAGCTTAAGAATTTGAGTTTCGGCTATACAAAAAAGGCAAGGCTTTTTAAGGATCTGTCGCTGGCGTTCGAGTCTGGCAAGGTTTACGGTTTGTTAGGAAAGAACGGAACGGGAAAGACAACCCTGATAAAACTAATGGCCGGACTTTTGCAGCCACATTCCGGGGAATGTAAAGCAGGGGACAGTCCTGTTTTTAAGCGCCGGCCTTCTGTTATGAAAGAAATTTTTGTTGTTCCGGAGGAATTTAGTTTACCCTCTTTAAAAATGGATGAGTATACATCTGTTAATTCCCCTTTCTACCCGAATTTCAGCAATGAACAATATGAGATATTCAAGAAAGAATTTGAACTGCCTCCGAATAAAAGGCTTCATACGCTTTCTTACGGGCAAAAGAAAAAGTTTCTGTTGGCTTTTGGGTTGGCCACGAATGTTCGCCTCTTATTTCTTGACGAACCGACAAATGGCCTGGACATCCCGTCGAAGAGCCAGTTAAGAAGGATAGTGGCATCATCTTTACACGAGGACAGAAGTATTGTAATTTCCACTCATCAGGCAAGGGATTTAGACAGTCTGATAGATACGATATTAATTGTTGAAAAAGGAAATATTGTATTTAACCATAGTTATGATGATATAAGCAGAAAGTTATCTTTTGAGAAATGCCATACCATAGAACAAGGTGAAGGTATAATTTACAAAGAGGAAACCCTTGGCGGATTTAAAGTAGTTCGTAAAGCAGATAAAGCAAACGAAACCCAATTGGATTTAGAACTGCTTTTTAATGCAGTGGTCTCCGATTATAAACAAATTAATGCATATTTTAAAAACTAGTTTACAAATGGAAAATAATATATTCTCTTTGTCTCGTTTTATTCAGCTCATAAGGAGACATTATGTTTTAAATTATAAGGGCCTGTTGATTGGTTACGGGGCATTTGCTGTGGCACTGGCAATAATTGGGGCACTTAGCTCTTTCGCACGTTCGGAATTTAATATACAGGTATTTGCTGTTTTGTTTTATGTGTTCTTATTCGTTGCAGGTTATATTTTATCAAGTAGTGTTTTTTCTGAACTGCACAGCCCTGAAAAGTCAATCCACTTTCTTACGCTACCGGCGTCTGACTTTGAAAAATGGTTTAGCGGATGGTTAAATACGAGCATTATTTATCTGATCTTCTCCCTGGTTGTATTTTATGTGTCTTATTTCTTATCAGCATTATTGGCCTTAATATGGTTTGAAGTGCCGTTTGAGGGGTACAATATTTTTAGCGGGGATTTCTTCCAAATGAGCCTGCTATACCTGATAACACAGTCCGTTTTTTTCTTTGGTGCAGTATATTTTAAGCGGTTTAACTTTCTAAAAACCATTTTAGCCCTGTTTGTTTTGCTCATAATTTATAGTGTTTACCAAACATTAATTAGTGCCGTTGCGTTTCGGGAAATTTTTATGATATTGATTCATGAAGGGAGAGTTAATGATACGGTTATGGTTCCGGGACTGGAAGAATATATGGAAAATACCGTTTTACCATTGATAAAAGGGGTGTTTTATTTTGTTATACCGGTGTTTTTTCTTTCCCTGAGTTATATAAGACTAAAAGAACGGGAGGTATAGCCATGGAATTCAGAGGATCACAGGCTATATACCTTCAGATAGCCGATTATATATGTGAAGCCATCTTAAGTGGCAGATGGAAAGGGGGGGACAGGATACCCTCAGTAAGAGAATTAGCGGTTAGTATGGAAGTAAACCCGAATACAGCAATGAGAACATTTAATTATTTACAGGATAAAGGAATAATTTACAATAAAAGGGGGATTGGGTATTTTATCAGTGAGGATGGAAAGTCTAAAACCCTGGACTTAAAAAGAAGTGAATTTGTTAAAGAAGATATACCGAGGTTTGTGCGCACAATGAAGCTTTTGGGGATCACCTTGGCAAACTTTGAGAAATATTATGAAGAAATTAAATAATGCGGAAAAATGAAAACGACAAATAAAATTCTATTAATAGCTTCGATCGTCGGCTTGTTGACGACTACTTACCTGATAATTAAAATTAGCAGCTTTATTCAGATAAAGGCTTTAGAGGCTTCCGGCATAATAGAAAGTAAAGCGTTTATCCCTGAGTATTATGAAGAAGTTTATGTAAACAACGGAATAAAAGTTAATCTGCTTCAGGATGGAACCAACAGCCTGAAAGTTGAAATTGATACTGCTTTTGCTGAATACCTGGAAGTGAAGGTTGAAAATAAAAAGTTAAAACTGAAACTGCAAAGAAGTCTTCCTTCTACATCCAAAGTTATAGCTGATTTACATGTTTCATCGGTAAAAAAGTTTGGTTTAAGATCCGGAGCGGAGCTATATACTATGAATACATTTAACGAAGACTCTTTGAGAATTAGCGCAATATCGGGCAGTAAGCTAAAAATGGATATAAATACAGGGCATTTGAAAAGTCACACCAACAGTGGCGCAAGAGTAAGCTTTACCGGGAAAACAAAGAGTGCCGATTTTTTGGCTACCTCAGGGACCAGGCTTAATGCTTTTGATTTAAAAGTTGGTTGGGCAAAGACTGAATGCAGTGGTGGTTCGCACATAAACGTTTCTGTCACCGATTCATTAAGTGTTAATGCAAAGAGTGGAGGGGTAATTGAGTACAAAGGTCAACCAGGAATAACAAAAATGGAAGTTTCCAGTGGAGGGAGGCTAATTAAAAAAGACTAATCAACCTTTTTTACACATTTACGCAACGTTTACTTTGTTTTGTTCATCATGTTTTATGTACTGTATGTGTAATGAAATTTTTAGCCCCACCTCCTATGAAAGAACAATTATTTAAACCAATGAAACTTACCGCAGTTTTTGTATTATGTATTTTATTTTTAACGAACTGCGAGCAGAAGGATGAGGAGACGTTGGCAGAAGAGTATATGAATCAGGTTGTTGGTGAAACTTATGAGGAAATGTACCTTCCGGATCTTGAACCGGAGGATATTTCTTATCTTCTAACTTTTCGAAATGATAAGTCCATATTAAAAAAGTTTCCGGTTAACCCAATTTCCTCATTTTTATTGGATAGTGTTACCGTTGGAATTATAGCCCTTTGGACAGTGGAATCCATCCGGATATCAGAGTTGAGCGGAGATAAGAGTGCATTTGAACGTTTTCCTTCATTAAACCCAATGATAAAAGATACAACAGGAGCAATAACCAATAGTTTTTCTTTACAGGAAAAAGCAGCAGGGCTGTATCAACAGTGGTGGGGAAAACCCGGTCTTGATTCAGATAAAAAGCAACAAATCAATCCTCTTGAAAAATCAGGTATTATTTGGTTTTAGAGAAAGTTGAAGTATAAGATTTGAGAATGGGTATTGTTTATTTTTAGCCATTCTCAAATCGTTCCCTTTGAACTATTTTAATTCAGAACCCGCCATTAAGAAGACTTCCTCAAAGGCATTGTCAACATCTTTTTGCTTGTATTCATCGTTTAATAGTGGAAAAGGGTATTCATGTGAATAGTTAAATTCAAAATCCAGTACATTTAGCTTTATATTTTTTAGTGTTTTTCTAACCCCCTCAAGAGGAACTACTTTGTCTTTTTTTAGGGCGATGACTGAAATTTGTCCTTTAATCCTGTTTTTTACGTTTTTTGATATTTTTCTAAAATGTTTTAATGAGATCATGTTCCTGAAAGCACATCCGAGCTGGGTGTTTTTTATGAGGTAAGCAAACGTGCCTTTTCTTTTTAATTCATCATCAAGCTCTTCTTTATAAAATTCCAGGACCCTTTCAAATGCTTTATCGTCAAGAATGTATTTCGAGGTCCCGTTCAGTTCAGAAAAAGCACTACCCCCGCAAAATAAGAAGCACTTTGAATGTTCAAAGATTTTATCCGGGTTGGCAAGAAGAAGTATCTCTGATAAGAAAGCTCCAATAGAATAGCCGAAAAAATCAATGGCAGCACCAACATTAAATAATTTGTTTGAACCATTTTTTATGCTTCTGGCCAGTTGTAAAACATCATTGGCCGATTGGTAGCCTGACAGAAAAAACTGTTCCGGTTCATAGGTCAGGCGTTCGCTTAATGCTACATTGGCAACGCTAAGGTTTTTAACATCCGGCATAAATTTTTGCCTGGCCTGAACAAACCGGGTCATTTGCCTGGGATCCCCCCATGCTTCCGGAGAGCGGTTCATGTGCAGTGATATGGGGAATAAAATAACAGACTTTCCGGTCCTTTCAGCTAATCGGTAAGCCCAGGTCAGGTACTTGTCCCATGAGCGTTCATTTAAGCCATGGAGAAGGACAATGGCTCCGTTTCGTGCTTTGTCATTATTGGTTCTAAATACCGGGTACCTGAAATGAAGGTTCCGGTATGACAGGGAGTTATATCCCATAAAAGCCTCATACATAGCTTTGCTGTATGAACCATTAGTTTCTTCCTTCTTATCGGCGTGGAATTCCTGTATAACTATTTCTCCTTGCCCCTCAGGTAGTTCAATGCATTCTTTGTCAAGGCTGAATTCCGTTGTTAACAGGTTGTGTAACGTTGAATAGTTCATTGTTCGACTTTTTTTATACAAACCAACAACAGAAAAAATCATGTTCCAAACCAAAGGGGTTTTCAAAGGCTCCAATTTTGCCGGGATTTTGTTATGTGTGGTGGATTTTCGTAATGAGGGGCGAATTTACGCTTTTGCATTTATCTGTTTTATAAGCTTTTTGTCCTTATAAAGGGTTTGTTTCAGAAATAGCCGGAAAGTGTTTTTAGATAAACGAATGGGCGTTTGTTGCAAAATATAGTCTGAACGGGGCGTCCTGTCTGCCATTAAAAACGGGAAGAAAAAGAAGGGTTTCAGTATGCAGAATTTTCTCTGGTTATTAGTTTAAAGATGAATTTAGTTATAAATTTGGTGAGTTACTTTAAAACTCTAAAATTATAAATTATGACCAGACTTAGTATTGTGGCAGGTATATTAATGGCACTTTCCCTGGGTGCATGCAAGGCTAAAAAAGAGGCTACAGGAACTTCAAAGAAAGAAGTTGAGCTAAATCTTTATTGTTCCGGGGCAGAGTATACTTCAGATAAGAAACACTTCAGGGCTTCCGGTACAGGAAAAAGCAATAACCTGGAAATTGCAAAGGAAAAGGCTTATACAAATACCCGTAGTCGCCTGGCAAGCTTAATTAATATTACGGTAAAATCAGTTACCGATAATTACATGAAATCGTCAACGATGAATAACCAGGAAATAGCAGAAGACAGGTTTGAGTCCCTTTCCCGTCAGGTAGTGGATCAAAACCTTAATAATACGAAAATTGTTTGCGAAAAGCTAACACAGGACCAACAGGGCAACTATACATATTATGTGGCCATGGAAATGAGTTCAGACGATTTGCTTAACAACTTGAATAATTCCTTATCAGGTGATGACGAGTTAAAAATTGATTACGATTATAATAAGTTCAAGGAAACTTATGAGGCTGAAATGGATAAATTAAGGAATAGCCGGTAAAGAAGCTCTAAAGATATGAAATAAAATTCCCGGTCAGATAAGTATTATTTAACCGGGAATTAAACGAATAAACTGATGTTTAAAGAATTCCTTTCGTATATCAGGAGAATTTAGTACTACTTTCTCCATTGTCACCGTTGGTATTTATCAGGTAATTCAATTTCGAGTATCCTTTTGACAGCCATAACGCGGGCGTTCCCTTATTGTGATTGGCCCTCCGGATACCAATCAAATGATTTTGTAATTTTCCTTTCACGACATAGCCTTTTACTCTTCTATTAAGGAATGTTTGCATTTTAATTTGTTTTTGAAAAAACCATTTCAGGATTTTTTTCAAGGGCAATCGGGCTTGCATTAATATTCCTGGGGGTGATTTTGTAGGATTGACTTTTCCGTTAAATAACCTTAGGGGCACAAACTATAAATTATACCATTTTGCGCAGGACATGTCAATAATGACATTGGTTGTGGGACAAATATGTTTGAATTAGACATAATATAAATGTATCTGAGATAGAGTAAACAGACAGATTAAGCAAATACTTGTTAGCGGAAACCATTTCTTCTTTTCTAAACGTTGTCATGAAGTTTTCTGAAAATTCTTCCGGTTATCACTACTCTTTTTAAGAGTCATTTTCTCTTCTGTATTTCTGTAAATCAGAAAGAAAGAGATAATATTTTTTGGCATACAAATATACGGTTTGTTTGTATGGCGCATTTTGAATATACTTTGGCGCCCTCCACAAATTTTTATTTCCTGTGTTTCTTAAATTGCACATCGCGATCAATAGTGATTGATCACTTATTGACCGTGTTTAATAACTTTTATTAACCACTTAATAAACAAAAAAATGAAAGTAAAAACGAAAAAACTACTGATTGTTTGTATGCTCTTCTTATTTGGGTATACGGGAGTTGCAAAAGGCCAACAGTTGTTAGAACCCGGAAAAAACAAAGTTACTTATCAAAGTAATGGGAAAAAAATTTCGGCTCTACTCTATCTTCCGGAAGATTATAAGGAAGGGGAACAATTACCTGCTATTGTGATAACACGTCCTGGTAGTGGCGTTAAGGAACAAACAGCAGGGCTGTATGCAGAAACGCTAAGTAAAAAAGGGTTTGTAACCCTTGCTTTTGATCCAAGAGGTTTTGGGGAAAGTGAAGGGCACCCACTGTTAGAAAACCCTTATAAAATTGCTGAAGATACCAAAAACTCTGTAAGCTTTATCCGCACATTGCCTCAGGTTGATAAAGAAAAAGTATTTAATGTAGGTATATGCATGGGGGCTGGATATGCTGCTTATGCGACAGCATTTGACGCCAGGGTTACTGCTTTTGCTATGATTTCTCCTTATCTAAATGCCAAAGAACAGAACATTGAGTCGGTTGGTGGCCCTAACAAGGTAAGAAGTAAAATTTTACCTGCTGCAGCCAAGGCACGGCAAAAATACTATGAAAAAGGTGAAGACATGTACACTAGCCCTGTACCTACAAATATAATTGAGATGGCAATGGCATTGCCTATCCAAATTGGAATGAGGGATTATTATCTTCCAGGTAGGCCAGGTGACGTACCAAACTGGAGAAATAAGCTTTCAACTATGAGTACAGAATATTTACTTACTTTTTCGGCATTTAATTATTCGTACTTGCTCAAACAAGTGCCTTATTTTCTAGCTGTTGGTTCTGAAGCCTACACATTTAATAATACAATGGAATTTTATGAAGGCTACCCAGGTGTAAAAGACAAAATTATTGTTGACGGAGCAGGACATTTTGAGCTTTACTGGATGCCTGAGTACGTAAGCCCAGTTGCAGAAGGAGTTGCCAATTTCTTTAAAGCTCAAATTAATACTAAAAAAACATCATCGTCGGAAAATGCTATAAATAATAGTGTAGTAAATAACGAATTAATTATTTATCCTAACCCAGTCAAAGAAGAGTTGTTTATTCAGTTTGATAATAGCACCGATTTAATTGAGGTTTCTGTAATTGCATCTGACGGGCGAACTGTTCTGAATAAAAACATTAGAAACGGGCAGAAATTAAATGTATTTGAGCTACAAACCGGGATGTACATTCTGAAAGCTAAATCAGGTTCAAAAACTAAAATGGAAAAATTCCTTATTCAGAAATAATCTGGTTTAAAGAACAAAAAATTACAAACTAAATTAAACATAACAACAGATGAAAAATAATATATTAAAAAGAATGATAATAAGCTCATTCTTCACTTTAATTGGAATCGCTGTAACATTCGGTCAACTAAACCTTGTTCCGGGAGAAAATAAAGTAACCTATTTAAGTGGTGAAGAAGAAATTTCGGCATTACTTTATGTTCCCGCAGACTTTCAGGAAGGAGAAAAAAGACCAGCAATTGTGATAACCCGTCCTGCTTCTGGTGTCAAAGAACAAACAGCCGGATTATATGCCCAGAAACTAAGCGAAAAAGGATTTATAACATTGGCGTTCGATCCAAGAGGATTTGGAGAAAGCGAAGGTGAAGTGAGTCAGGAAGTTCCTTATAGAATTATTGAAGACACTAAAAATGCTATAAGTTTTATCCGTACCTTAAAAGAAGTTGATCGAAAAAATGTGTTTAATATGGGCATTTGCATGGGGGCTGGTTATGCAGCAAGCACTGCTGCTGTAGATACAAGAATAAATGCCACAGCAATGATAAGCCCTTACTTAAATATGAGAGATCGTCAAATAGGTGCTGTAGGGGGTGTTGATAATTTCAGAACAATATTGCTGCCAATAGCCTCTAATTCGAGGCAATCTTATTATGAAACAGGAGAAGATGTTTTCCAAAAAGTTGTTCCTGAAACCGAAGAAGAAATACAAAACTCCTTACCTGTGGCGGTTGGTATGAGAGACTATTATTTGCCAGGTGAACCTGGTTACCATCCCAACTGGAAAAACCAACTTTCTAATGCAGTTCTGGATCAGGCACTTTGTTACTCTCCATTCGAGGCTACTGATTTGTTCAATAAGCTTCCGTTCTTCCTTGCAGTTGGAACAGAAGCATATACTTACGATAATACAATGAGTTTTTATGAGCAGGTAAATGGACCAAAAGAAAAATATGTAGTTCAGGGAGCTGGCCATTTTGAGCTTTACTGGATGCCGGAATATGTGAACCCGATATCTGAAAAAATTGATATATTCTTTAGAAAATATGTGAAATAATTAAATGGATTCTCGCCCCTTTTCGGGTGTTTTATCTAGTGTACCGACCGCTCTCTGATTAAGGATGAGCGGTCTTTTTTGTTTTTCTGTAATACCCAGATTGATTCACACTTTAAGCGCTTTGTGTGGGCTCTTTGGACAAAGTCTAAATGGACCTAAGAACCTAAGTGTTTGTCTAAAATTTCTCCCGTTTTACATTCTTGTCAAAAAAGGCTGAAAGTTCACTGCTGAAATTAGATTCAAGATATTTATGAATGCTTCTGTAAGCCATTCTCTGCGCTGTTTTTACACTTTTTCCGCCATCTCGCGAAGTTTTATTAAGTGCAAGCAGGACATTGTTATTTATATCTTTCATTTCAATTTTTAGGTTCCAGGCAATGAATTCCAGGTTTCTTCTTTCCAGTTCTACTTTCTCAAAAGAAATATCAGACGCAATGCTTAGAACGTTGGATGATGTTTCTTCATTAACAATCCGGAAGCCTGTTTTTGAAATAATTTCAGCAATTTTGGCGTAAATTTCATTTTCATCATCGCCGGAAACGGCTATGGAGAATTTTATATTTCCTGCCGCCTTTGTGCGGGCATCAACTACATCGGCATGAGAAACGATAGTAAGTGGGACCGAGTTCTGATCAATAATTGAAAGCTGTTCGCGCAGTTGCTCGCTATACAAACTTATGATGTAAGCGGCGTTTATGTATGCAAATCGTTCTACAGGATCGTTTTTTTTCTTTCCTTTTGTTAGGTAATTGTCTATTTGCCTGTCGTTTTCACGTATTTTATCGGCATAGATTGGTGCTGTTTTCTTCCGATCAATATAACCAACCACATATATCCGTCCGTTTTCATCGGTATAAAAGTTGCCATATGCTATGTTAAAGAGTGTTTCATCAGCATATGTGTCAATCTGCTTTTCCAACTCTTCAGTTCCTGCTTCTGCGGTTTTTCCTTCTAAGTCGGTAAATGAATTGTAGCGTTGAAGATAGTTTTGCTCAACCCGGATTGTTGTTTTAAATCGTTCTGCAATACCCGCAGCAGCTTTCTTTTTTGCACTTTCATGAGTGTCGCCAACCCCAAGGCTCGCAATATAAAAGTTATCGCTGTATTTGTTCTGAACATTGTCAACCCAGTCCGGGCGTTTGTCTTTTTTCTGTCCACACACAGAGTTTGAAAGGGAAAGTAAAACTGCAATCAGAAACACAGAGAGAATGGTTGGCATGGGCGTATTTGTTTTTAGCTGGTTCGAGGTATGCATATCATTTTAAATAGTAGGTTTCTATAAAACTCATTTTATTGTTTCTTATGTCCATCTGTTCATATAATTCAGAGTAGACTTCGTTTCCGGAAGAATCCAGATAACTAACTCTAATATCGTGTATTCCAGGCGGTACAACAAAGGTGGCAACCATTGCTTTTGCCGGAAAGAACATTGATGTTCTGAGATCGGCACTTTCAGTTAAGTCCATTGCCACGTCAATTGCAGCTTTGGCAAGGAAAGCCCCGATATAATCAGGGTTGTCTTCCATACTTTTGTCAATTTCTTTTTTTGCTTCTGCTGCTGTAAGTCCTTTTACTACGGTTCGGGCAAGCGTTTTAAAGTATATAAGCGGAGACTTGATATTAAAAGTCTCCATTGCTACATTCTCCATACTTTCAAGAAGTTCCAACTCTCTTCGGGGTTGTCCGTCAATTTCGATGCGAATTCTTGAAACCTCGGAATGATACCTTTCCATATATGGAATACTGAACTTAAAATGGTAGTTTGGTTCCATACCCAGCCAGGGAACAAAGGCTGAAAAAGGCTGTGGGGTTGTTGAGGTGACATTTAGCGCATCCTTTAATGTAGTAATATAGTAGGTGGAAGATTTCTTTGCCGGGGTTATTCCGGAGAATGCCAGAATGTGCAGGTTCGATTTTTCTAAATCCGGATTCTCTATAAAGGAGGGAATTTCGTGATTATATATTAGAGGTTGAGTGTTCCAAGCTTCCTTTATTTTTCGTCGATCAATGTCCGCATTGTCGGTTTCATTGTCAATAAGGTACATAAGCATACTTACATACCTGGCCAGTGCGCAGTTGTGAAAACGGATTGTTCCAGCTTCGGCTTCCGGGGGGCTGCCCTTTTTTTGCTCTTTCGCGTTGGCATTTACCTGCTTCTCGTATTCAAGGTATTTATCTTTCAACCGGCGTAACTTGTTCTGGACCCGGTTAACTTCTACGAATGCATGGTCCTTTTGCCCAAGGTGAATATAATTTAAGGCCTTAAAGACATTCAGGTAAATATCTTCAAAATCTTCTCCAGCGTAATCAAGTACATTATCATTTAGCAGAAATGAAGCGCCTGTTTTCGAGATACTTTTGGTGAACAAATCTTCAATTTTTCTTTCAGCAAGGGTTAGGTATTCATTACTTTTAATATAATCACCTTTAAAATGCAAGAGCATTCCCTGGTTGAGGTAATATAAAACAATATCCTTTTCCTTGAAGCGGCCTTTTTCTTTTAGTTTTTCTAATGTCTCAGATACCTGGCTATACTTGCCTTCTCCGGCACTCTGGATTAAGCGGTCATCTTGTGTTAGGGTATGTGTTGCTGAACAACCGAAGAGTACGGACAGTATCAGGCTAAAAGAAAAAAGCCGAAAGATTAATTGCATTTCAAATGATTTAAACATGAATTCACTACACGCTGGAACAGATTTTATTTTTTTCCTTTTGTTACAGGGTTTGAATTAGCCAAAAATAATAATTCAATAACGAAATGTTTGTAAGGCAGATTTTTACATTTTCGTTTTCTTTTGTGAAATAGCCTTCTTTATTTTTTTTGAACCTACCCACACATTTTCATTAGATTCAATATTAATTAAGAAAAGATCTACTTGGTAAAATTTTACAAGCTGTCCTTCAGCTGCATCTTCAAACATAGTAATGCTACCTTTTAGCATAAAGTCGGCAGCCGTTTCATTAGCAAGTCGTTTTGCGGTTTCTTCTGAAGAATGATCCTGTTGATCCAGTCTTTCTCCCCTGATTTCTTCCCTTTCCTGGGCACTTGCAACAAACTTAACTTTTCCCCCGTTGATGACTTCTCTCTGAATATCTTTTACAAAACCTTCAGTTTTAATGTGTTCTGAAGCATTTTTCAGGCTGATATTACCTACGATAACCCTTGGCTTTATTCCACCACTCTGAGTCATGAATTCGCTATACCATCCACCTCTTTGCAGATCGCCAACCATTTCTTCAGCAACAAGCCTGGAGTCCGTGTCGTTCCAATAACCACTTAAATCGGTGGTAGAATCGGCCTCAATCCTGTTTACTGATTTTGAAGGGGCTTTGCATGAAACACATGCTATAGCAATGATAAAGGCTGTGGTCATTACCTTATTTTGTACTTTAATTCTTTGTCTCGTGATCATAACAATAGATTTGAAGAAGTTTAACTTTGATTGTAAGCACGAAATTATGAAAAATATAATTTGATTGGGGTTAAAAAGATACTGAAGATGTTAGATATGGTAAGAATTCTTCAATATAGTCGGTAAACATGCCCGTTGAAAGGGAAGTTGTTTTATGAAAGGAATATTTTGTTGCATTAAAACGGTTAAACAATCAGGTAATTTGCTAAATGCAGGCTTTGTGGATAAGGCTTAGGCCTGTTGGGCCGGACATTTTATGAATAAAAAAGAGGATAGTATTTTAACCCTATCCTCTTTAGTATACTTTAATTCCGGAGCGTAATTGGACGAATGCCCCGGTATTTTATTTTCTCACAGAAATCTTATAATATAGTAACATCAACAGCTACCGGGCCTTTTGCTCCGTCACGGATTTCAAATTTAACCGCTTGGTCGGTTTCAAGACCTTTAAAAGAGTCTTTTAAACCAGATCTATGAACAAAGATATCTTTGTTGTCTTCGGATAAGATAAAGCCATAACCTTTGACTTCATCGTACCATTTTACTTTACCGTTCATTTGAGTTGTGATTAGTAGCGATTATTGTTAAAACTTCTTCTATTGTTACCTGACCCTGATCTTTCTCTTTCTTTGGCTTTGTTAACGTTAACAGGTCTTCCTTTAATTTCGGTACCATTTAGTTCGTCAATAGCGCGCTGAGCCTCATCATTGTTAGGCATTTCAATAAAACCAAAACCTTTGCTTCTGCCGGTGTACTTGTCCGTAATGATTTTTGCTGAATCAACCGCACCGTACTGTTCAAAGACTTCTCTTAATTCGTCTTCACTTAAACCAAAATGAAGACTTCCAATAAAAATGTTCATTATAAAAAATATTAATTAAATATAGTGTAGTTACGAAAAACGTTACTACTGGTTATTCACTATTTATCAAAGCACTTGAACAGATATATAGAAGCTTAATTGGTTAATAGTCAATTCAGTTTCAGTTTAAAATCTTAACAAGAGCAGGTGGTAAAGATAGGCTTTATAATGGATTAACAACTTAATTTTTGAATAAATTTTAGGAAACGGGTAATTAATTGGTAAAATGAAACGGAAATGGTTAACGGACAAACAATCAAAAAAATCCCCTTCTTAGAGGAAAGAAGGGGATTCTATGAAAAATATTAATAATTACTAATCCTGATATTCAGCAATAATACCTTTAACCATTTCAGGGGCAACCCTTCCATAGGTTTTTTCTCCGACCATAACAACCGGGGCAAGGCCACAGGCTCCAACACACCGCAGGCAGGCAATTGAAAATTTACCGTCATTAGAAGTTTCTCCTACTTCAATTTTAAGTTCCTTTTTAAACTCATCAAGAACTTTTTCTGCACCACGAACATAACATGCGGTTCCCGTACATATTGAGATAGGGTGTTTTCCTTTAGGAATCATGGTAAAGAAACTGTAAAAAGTAACAACACCATAAACTTTTGCCACTGATATATTAAGCTTGTCAGCAACTACTTCCTGTACTTCAGCAGGCAGATAGCCAAAAGTGCCCTGTACTTTGTGAAGGACATTGATTAGTTCGCCCGGATCGCTGTTAAACGATTTGCATATTTCGTCGATCTTTTCAACCTGATCTTTTCTTAATTCAACTTTTATACTTGACATATCCAATAATTTTTTTTGAGTTAAATATTATCACCACCCTACTTCATATAGATGATTTTCTTGCTTTTGTCAACATAATGTGTATGAAGTAAATGGTGAGCTTTTTCGCTCATTGGTTTACCAAGGAATTCTTCATAAAGTTTCTTGATGTACGGGTTTTCATGGGATTTGCGAAGGACTTTCCTTTCATCTTCTTCGTAAATAGCCTTGAACCTTGCCTGGATAACAGAAGAGTCTCCATGGTGAAGTGGTTGTCCACCTCCACCGATACAACCTCCCGGGCATGCCATGATTTCAATAGCATGAAATTCACTTTTACCGCTTCTTACATCTTCGAGAAGTTTTCTGGCATTGCCCAAACCGTGTGCAATACCTATTTTTACTGGTAATCCGTTAAAGTCTACTGTAGCAGCACGGATACCTTCCAGTCCACGAAGTTCTTCAAAATCAACCTTGTTAAGTTCTTTACCCGTGTGAAGTTCGTAGGCTGTACGTGTAGCAGCTTCAATAACTCCCCCGGTAACACCGAAAATTACTCCGGCACCTGTAGATTCGCCTAAAGGAGCGTCAAAGTCATCTTTTTCCATATCCTTAAGGTCCATATTCGCTCTCTTGATTAGCGAAGCCAGTTCACGTGTAGAGATGGAGTAATCTACATCAGGATTTCCGTCAACCTTAAATTCATCACGTTGGCACTCGTACTTTTTAGCCAGACATGGCATAATGGACACAACAATAAGATCTTCTCTTTTTACCTCAATTTTATCAGCGAAGTATGTTTTGGCAATAGCTCCAAACATTTGCTGAGGAGAACGTGCGGTTGAAGGAACATCAAGCATGTCCGTAAATTGCTGCTCAAAGAAATTAACCCATCCCGGACAACAAGAGGTTAGAATTGGAAGTTTTACCGACTTGTCTCCATTTAAGTGTTTTGTTAACCTGTCAAGTAGTTCGGTTCCTTCTTCCATAATTGTAAGGTCGGCAGCAAAATCGGTATCGAAGACATAGTCGAAACCAAGTTGACGAAGGGCAGAAACCATTTCACCTGTAACACTTGTTCCTGGTTCAATGCCAAATTCTTCACCTAAAGCTGCACGCACTGCTGGTGCCGTTTGAACAACAACCGTTTTTTTCGGATTGGAAAGATCTTCAATTAACTGATTGGTGTGGTCAACCTCGGTTAAGGCTCCAGTTGGGCAAACAGCTACACATTGTCCACAGTAAGTACAAGGTGAATCCTCGATATCCATTTCAAAAGCCGGGGCAACAACCGACTCAAAACCACGGTTAATGGCAGAAAGGGCTCCAACAGACTGGAAGTCGTTACACATTGTCTCGCAACGACGGCACATAATACATTTGTCGAGTTCACGAATTAGTGAAGGGGAGAAGTCTTTGCGGTAACTTGACATTTCTGAGATATCCTGATTAGGTATTTCTCTGATTTCAAGTTTTGCAGCTAGATCCTGAAGGTCACATTTTCCTGATTTTGCACAGGAAAGACAATCTTTAGGGTGATCTGAAAGAATAAGCTCCATTACAGTTTTGCGCGCATTTAAGACCCTTAATGAATGGGTTTTAACCACCATTCCTTCTGCAACATCCGTAGAACATGAAGGGGCAAGGTTTCTTCTGCCTTCAACTTCTACCACACAAATACGGCAGCCCGCAGGTTTGTGTTCAATATTTAAGTCTTTAAGGTTCATGTAACAAAGAGCCGGAATATCAATTCCAATTTCTTTTGCTGCTTTGTAAATAGTAGTTCCTTTGGGAACTTCAATTTGTTTGTTATCTATAGTGAGTTTTACTGTTTCCATTTTCACTCCGAATTATTTTACAATTACTGCGTTAAACTTACATCTTTCTTCACATGCGCCACATTTGATACATAATGCAGGATCTATAGTATGAACTTCTTTTCTTTCGCCAGTTATGGCGCCCACAGGACAAGCTCTGGCACATGCAGTACAACCCACGCAGTTTTCATCTACAATTGAGTAGGTCATCAGATCTTTACAAACACCGGCCGGACAGATTTTTTCCTCCACATGGGCAATGTATTCATCTTTGAAGTTGTTTATTGTTGCCAGTACCGGGTTCGGGGATGATTGACCTAATCCACAAAGAGAGGTGTCTTTAATAACATTTCCAAGGTTCACCAATCTGTCAATATCCTCTCTTTCACCTTTACCCTGGCATATTTTGCCAAGTAATTCGTATAGTCTTTTATTTCCAATCCGACATGGGGAACATTTACCGCAAGATTCTTCAACAGTAAAGTCAAGGAAGAATTTAGCAACATCAACCATACAGTCATCTTCGTCCATAACAACCATACCTCCGGATCCCATCATCGAACCAGCGGCAATAAGGTTATCATAATCAATAGGGGTGTCAAGGTGCTTTTCTGTTAAGCATCCTCCAGAAGGTCCTCCTGTTTGTACTGCTTTGAAAGCTTTACCTCCTTTTATTCCACCACCGATTTCAAAGATAACTTCACGAAGGGTAATTCCCATTGGGACCTCAATAAGGCCAACATTGTTTACTTTACCGGCCAAGGCAAAAACTTTTGTTCCTTTCGATTTTTCGGTACCTATTTTAGAGAACCATTCTGCTCCATTGTTGAAAATAACAGGTATGTTAGCGTAAGTTTCAACGTTATTTACGTTTGTTGGTTTCTTTAAATATCCTTCAACCGATGGAAACGGAGGTTTCATGGTTGGTTCGCCACGTTCACCTTCCATTGAGTGGATAAGAGCAGTTTCCTCACCACATACGAATGCCCCGGCCCCGTATCTTAGTTCCACGTCAAAGTTGAAACCGGTACCAAGAATGTCTTCTCCAAGAAGCCCATATTCGCGTGCTTGTTTAATAGCAATTTTTAATCTCTCAATTGCAAGCGGATATTCAGCACGTATATAAATTAATCCCTGATCTGCTCCGGTACAGAAACCATTAATGGCCATTGCTTCCAATACAGAGTGAGGATCACCTTCAAGGATTGAACGGTCCATAAATGCTCCCGGGTCACCTTCGTCAGCGTTACAGACCACATATTTTTTTTCATTTTCTACCTGGCGTGTTAATTCCCACTTTAAGCCGGTAGGGAACCCTCCGCCTCCGCGTCCGCGTAAGCCGGAATCCTTTACAATCTTAATTGCTTCTTCGGGGGTCATTGAAGTAAGGACTTTACCAAGAGCTTCGTAACCATCGCGTGAAATATATTCTCCAATATTTTCAGGGTCAATGATACCACAGTTACGCAAGGCAATACGGAGCTGCTTTTTATAGAAGTTCATTCCTTTTGAGTCTGAAACTTTTTCATTACTCTCAGGATCTGAATATAGTAAACGTTCTACTTTACGTCCTTTTACAATATGCTCCTCAACTATTTCTTTCGAATCGGCAGGGGCAACCTGTGTGTAGAAGGTGTTATCAGGAATTATTTTTACAATTGGGCCTTTTTCGCAGAAGCCAAAACATCCTGTTGTTACTACCTGGGCAAAATCATCAAGTCCCTGGTTCGCAATTTCCGATTTAAGGTTTTGTATTACTTCGTCACTTTCAGATGCTTTGCAGCCGGTTCCGCCACAAACCATTAAGTGGATTTTATATTCTGACATATTTTTTATCCTCCAGTGTTTTATTTGTTGTTTTCTTCGTCATCGATACTTTGGTAGTTCATTGGGATAATACCTTCAACCAATTCACCTCCACGAATATATTTCTCGATAATTTCGTCGGCTTTTTTCTCGTTAACGTATCCAAATACAATGGCTTCTTTACCAGGCATTTTAATTTCCACAGTCGGTTCTGCATAGCAGTAACCCATGCATCCGGTCTGTGTTACTACGGCTTCAATATTTCTTTTTTCCAGTTCGTCAGCAATGTAGTTCATTGTTTCCCTTGAACCGGAAGCAATGCAGCAGGTTGCCATGGCAACTTTTACTTGTACTATTTCGTCAGGGTTCTCACTCCTGTCACGAAGAGTAGTGTTGCTTTTAAGCTCTTCCCGTAGCTTACGCAAATCTTCCAGTGTTTTTACTTTTCCCATGTTGCTATTATTTATCGAATAAATTTATTATGTTTCAATCTTTTATCTCTTTTATTTTCTATATAATGTATTGAATAATACTAATTTATATCCTTTCTAATTAGTCGTGATTTCCTTGATGCTTTCAGTGATCATATCATCCAGAAAATTGATAACTGAAGGGGTGTTTACAGGAATTCCGTCTAATTCTTTTTTTATTTCAGCCAGATTTAAAATAAATTCTTTATCGGCTACTTTGTGCTTATAAACGAAGTCTATTTCAGGGTTTGAGCGAATAAGCCCGGTTATTGTCCGGGTTAAATCTCCCATAGGTTGTCGATCCATATTATGGTATTCAAACCAGGCGCTCAGTGTTGTCCCCGTTCCCAATTCAGACTGAATATCAATTTTCCCGCCAGCAAGTTCTGCGTGTTGTTTTAAAAGAGGGATACCTAAGCCGGTTTTTTTCTTTTTGGTGGTGAAAAAGGGGTCCAGGGTATTTTTAATTTGTTCCTCACTCATTCCCGAGCCATTATCGGCAACGGATATCGTGATTTGATTTTCTTGTTCGTTTTCAATTATGCTTACTTCTATCTTGGAAGCATTGGCATGAATTGAATTTTGTACGATGTCCAGAATATGTAATGATAATTCTTTCATGACTTTATCCTGATTTTTCTATCACCTTCTCTTTTTAATGTTTTTACCCATTCAATGAAAGTAGGGGCTTCCATATAATAATCTGTATAGGCCGTTCCGATCTGGTTGGGGTAGTGGGCATCAGAATTGGTAATTAGCTGATGGCTTTTTAGTTCATCTTTTTTTTGTAACATTTCTTCCTGCGATACCCTTGATGAAATTTCAATTGCATCTATGGGTAAATCGGGAGGAAGAAAACCTATCTGAGCAAATATTCCATTCATTTGCCTGTCGACATGGGCAGGGATAAAAACCCCATTCAGACGGTGTGCCTCTTTTTCAACTTCATCGATGCTTGCCATAATCCCGGCAATTAGGAAATCCTGAACTTCATCCAGAATTTCTTCTTTTTCATTAACTACCAGTTGATGACCGAATTTTTCAGCATTGTTTTTTATTCCTGGCATATTGTTTTCCAGAAATTCCTGAAATCGTTTTGTATATTCAATATTCTCAAAGAACGTGAGGCAATGTATTTCTTCCCTTGTGTTTACTTCTACTCCGGGAAAAACTGTTATGCCTTTTTTTTTACCCAACTCAATCATGACTTCGGCATGAAGGGTTGAGTTGTGATCGGAAATCCCGATTATATCCAGTTTTTGCTTTTCAGCTTCTTCAATAATACGCGCAGGGCTCATATCCAGATCCCCACATGGAGACAGAACTGAATGGATATGTAAGTCTGCTCTGAACCATTTCATAACTAGTCGATTAGACTGTAAAGTCTGCCTGCGGTCTCAAAAGCTGGTTCTTCTGTTTGCAGGATTGGTATTCCCTGACTTTCTGCAGCCTCAATAGCTTCCTCAGTAGCCGAAAGCCCTTTTACAAGCAGTATTGCAGCCAGTTCTTTTAAGGCAGCAACAGCAACAATGTTTTTATGGACCTGTATGGTTAGCCAGATATTTCCTTCGCTGGAATTACCCATTACGTCACTAAGCAGATCTGAACAGTATCCCCCGGTCACCTCTGTATCCAGTTTTTCTTTGCAACACAGAACTTTTAAACCTAATTTGTCAACCACTTGCTCTAGTTTCATTTTTATATTCAGTTCGATTTAATTATGTAAGTTTTCTTAAGCGATCTTTCCCCCAGACTCTTTCTGCTCTGATAGGTTTGTCTTTGGGAACATTTAAAGATGTCTGCATGAAAATACAGTCAGAGGCATGTGCTCTTCCCTGCACAATATCTTCTGCCAGTGTTTTGCAGGACGGGGTTCCACATGCGCCGCAATCAATTCCCGGTAGAAATGATACAATTTTCTGGATTTTTTTCATTTTTTTCATTGCGGACTCAATGTCATCATCCAGTTTGAGCATTGAGCGTGCTTCAATGCTTTCGAGGTGTATGTGTTCTTTCAGGTATTTTTCGTGTTTATGGATAGACTTATTGTCAACAAGGGTGCCTTCAATTTTGTCCTGCTCATATTTATTTATACGGGCTTCAAGTCTTTCAGCTGTCAAAAAACGGTTGGCAATTGTGAGTATTCCGCCGGCGCAGCTTTGGTCACATGCCCGCATTTCAATGAAGTCAAAATTGTTAATGTCCCCGTTTTCAATTCCCTCAAGGAACTCAATTGCATTTTTTACGCCATCAATGGCCAGGCACCTTCCTTTTATTTTGTCTGCTTCACCACCGGTCAGGCTCCAGTTCATCTCGTCTGCACGTAATTGCTCTTTTTCAGGGACAATGCAACTTGAGTGCCCTACTTTTTTTAGATCTGTATACACCTTATTGTAGATAAGGTCCATGTTTATCACCCCGTTTATAGGGGAGTTTTTTTCTCCCACAGGGCTTTTAACCGCAGCAATTTTTGCCGCGCAGGGTGTAACATAGAATATTCCAATTTCTTCTTCCTTGTACCCTTTCTCCAATAATTCCCTTTTGAAAGAGATAGCTGCCAGATCAAGCGGGGTTTTTAGAGGCAGAATATTTTCTACCAGGCTCGGAAACCGGACTTGTATCAACCTTACTACGGCCGGGCAGAATGAAGATATTATTGGTCTTATAGGTAAATTGTTCTCAACGTAACTGTTAATTTCTTCGGCTAAAATTGAGGCTCCGTGTTCAGCTTCATAAACATGGGTAAATCCTTGTTCAAGTATTCCGCTGTAGATTTTTCTTGTTTGGTAGTGCCTAGGAAATTGTCCGATCAAAACAGAAGAAACCAGAGCAACCCGGGCTTTGTAGTTAAAAATATCGTTAAAATCGTCGTGTTTTATAATGATGGCATCAACCGGACAGGCTTGCATGCATTTTCCGCAGTCTATGCACCGGTCAGCAAATAGCCTTGCTTTTCCATCGGTTACACGTAAAGCTTCGGTTGGGCATACCTGAATGCAATGCGTGCACCCATAGCATACGTCTTCCAGAATCGTTAGTGCATGATGAAAAAACTCTCCGTTCATTTTTGTAAAAATGTTGTTAGTTCAACAGTTGTGCCTTGCCCTACAATACTTTTTACCTTGAGGTCATCAACATTTCTCTTCATGTTGGGCAATCCCATTCCTGCGCCGAAGCCCATTTGCCTCACTTCTTCCGTTGCCGTAGAGTAACCTTCCTGCATAGCTTGTTCAATATCCTCTATTCCAGGTCCTTCATCTTCAATTCGCAGGTATACTTTTTCACCGTTTATCTCCACTGTCATTCTCCCCTTGTATGCATGGGCAACAACATTGACTTCTGCTTCGTACATAGCAACAGCAATTCTTTTTATTACTCCCGGATCAAGGTTAAGCTGTTTCAATATCTTCTTGACCTCACTGGAGGCCATACCTGCTTTACCAAAATCGCCACCTTCTATTTCATATTCGAAATTCATCATTAGTAAACAGGGTTTAGGCCGGCACTTGATAACAATGCGCAGGTTAGAAACATTGATTTGCTTGTGGAAATGATGTTCATTCCTTCTTGTTTAGCCAGTTCTATCATTGCTGTGGTTGGCTTTTTATCTCTGACAAGTAATATGCTCTTTATGTCAGCCATTTCCGCTGTTCTTATTGTCTGCACGTTTGCCAGTCCGGTAATTAGCAGAAGAGAGTCCGTATTTAACATAAGAACATCACTCATGAGATCAGAAGCGAATGCCTTATTTACGGTAGCGCTTGAGCTTTCGCACTCACATATAATTGTTCCTTCGGTTATCTCAGCAATCTCTTTTATATTCATGGGGACTGAACAGCATTAAATAATCTGTTGCAAAGATAATTTTATTGCTGTTATTAAAATAACAAATATCATCTCAAGCCTTAATTAATAAAGGGTATAAAACAATTTGTTATTTGTGTAACAACGCTCATGCGGGCTTTGGGGCTATTTAGAATCGATATAAATTTTTGAGGGGAAGTTGCCGGGGCTATTTCGCCGGGAATTCTTGCAGGGTTTAGGAAAGTATAAACGTTTTTTTGTTTGAAAAATTGACCTTTCAGAATAATATATTTTTATATAATTTGTAAACCGAAAACTAATGGATCCATATAGCATGACTATTGTAACAGAACAGAAGCACAGAAAAAAATCTCTTGTTGATATTGCCGAACGTATGATGGTTGCTGCACGAACAGCACCTAAAGGAAAAGGGATAGATACTCTTGAAATAGCCTTAACAGAGGGAGAGACCATTGAAAGGATAGCTGAACGTATGAAGGAAATAAGTGAACGTCCGGATACAACACCAGCTTTTAAACGCGATGCAGAGAATATTCTGAAGGCAGATGTTATGGTATTAATAGGTACGCGAATTAAGTCATTGGGATTGGGATATTGTAGTTTGTGTGGCTTTGAGAATTGTGAAGAGAAAAATCAGCATGCGGATACGCCATGTGCTTTTAACTCGGGGGACTTAGGCATTGCAATTGGTTCTGCGGTGAGTATAGCAATGGATTTCAGAGTAGATAACCGGATAATGTATACGGTGGGAATGGCAGTAAAGGAATTAGGGCTATTGGGTGACGACGTTAAAATTATTTATGGAATTCCTCTTAGTGCAACATCAAAAAATATATTTTTCGATAGAAAGTGAAGCAGTAAATAATGCATAAGCCGAAATTTTCCTGGATAAAGAAATTGATAAACTTTCTTCTTTAAGAATGGTTATTTTGTTATGATTTTTAATATGTTTAGGGCATTCAAACTCGTTAAATAAATGGACAGGAAATATCAGGAAAAGTTGGGAAAATTAAGTCTGCTAATTCAAATGGCAAAAAAGGATGGGTGTCTGGATGATGTTGAAATTGAGTTTTTTATTCGTATTGCAAAGCGATTAAAAGTAGCACAGGCAGATTATGAAAAAGTCTTCAGAGGGGAATACGTAAATGTTTTACCAAAATATGATTTTCAGAGGATACCTCTATTTCATAGTTTGTTACTAATGATTTATGCCGATGGAAAGATTGATGACAAAGAAATACACTTTTGTCATGAGCTGGGCATAAAGTTGGGGCTTAATTCTTCTGCTATACTTGATATTTTGAACAAATTGAAAGAACAGCCACAGGTAGCAATAGATCCGCTTAGGGTAAAGGACATTTTTAAAAGGTACTATAATTAACAGCTGTTCGTGTTCAATAAATACCGGCAGGCAAACATGTTACTTTTCGGGAACGAATTTGTATAACTTAGCCTTACCACCATCGCCTTCATTAGCGATAAAAAGCTTTCCGTTCAAGTCAAAACAGATTCCTTCCGGCTGTCTGAAGGTTTTTTTATTCAGTTTTTTGATGCAAACAATCGCACTTTTCTTATCAAAAACAACTAATGAAGAACCAACAGAAGCAATTACAAACAGTTGTTTATTAATCGGGTGAATAGCAATTCCGGAGGGTTGGAATCGGATGTCTCCGGATTCGTCGACAAAGGAAGTTATCTTGTGGGAGATTTTGTCGTATTTGCTTCCCTCTTCAATATTTTTAATCTGTTTTAAATCAATTAGAAGGTATGGTTTTTTAATGAGTTTCATTTTTTTTAAGTCAAACCTGTAAATTGCTTTATAACTGTCAGTTTTATCTTTTTCATCAATTGAAGGACTGCCTTTACAAGCTATTAACAAAGAATTTGATTTTGGATCATAGCACAACCCTTCGCAATCGTTTTTAGAGGATAAAGCGGTTTTAATTTTTTCTAACCTGAAGTTTTTCTCTTTGAAGTCGTCTATTTTATAAAGGGTCCCGTCGCTTTCTAAGAGCCATGCGGTTTTACCTGTAACTGCAATCCCTTCAAAATCACCATTTTTTTTGTAATTGTATTTTTTAGTAACCTCACCTTTCTTGAGGTTGAATTTGTAAATAATTGCACTCTCATCTTGTACACATAAAATCTCATTTGCATCATAGTAACATAACCCGGAGACTTCCCTTAGATAATCAGGTAGTGAAAATGTTTGGTCGGGCTGTTTTAAACTGAAAGGAAAATGATATTCCATTTTCGTATCCGGAGGGACATTGTTTTCGTTTGTCGGTTGTGCCCCAAGCAAAAAGTAAATAAGTGTTGCAAGTGCTATTCCCATAATTATATATATAAGCAGGTTCTTGTTTTTCATTCGCATATTGGTTAATGTCCCGTTAAAAATATATCGCTAAATCAAGTATTCAAAGGAATACTTTTTTTCATTGCAGGTGGAGATTAAGACAGCCTCTAAGATAAGTTTTTAAGTAAGTAAATGTTCAAAACACAGGCAAATTGGGCTTTATAACAAGGGTCTTACGCACGGAAGAAAGAGCTGAGAATATTAATGCTGTGTTTTTTTGATTTTAAAACATTGTTATTCAGGTGTTTTTGCTTGTTTTGTTTAAATTGTATTACAATTATATTTTTAATACCTTTCCGGAATATTTTGATTTGCCAAATAAACTGAAGATGGAAATTGAGAGCAAAGTAAGGGAGTTTGTTACTGATTTATTTTTGGATAATGATGTTGAAGATTTATATTTTCATGGAATTCAACATACTAAAGAGGTCGTAAGTGCGAGTAAACATATCGGTACAGAGAGTGGACTTACGGAAGAAGATTTGGAAGTTCTTGTGATTGCAGCATGGTTTCACGATGCAGGATATATTGATAAGTCGCCGGAACATGAACAAAGAAGTATAGAGATTGCTACTGAATTTTTAAATTCGCAGCAGTATGAGCATGCTAAGATTGAAAAGATAGCAGGTTGCATAAAAGCAACCAAAGTACCACAACAACCTGATAATATTCTGGAGAAGATATTGTGTGATGCAGATATGTATCATTTGTCATTGGAAGACTTTTTCCAGCGGACACTTTTGTTGAGAAAAGAACTAAATAATATTCAAGAGCAGAAAATAAGTAAAAAAGAATATCTGAGGACAACGCTTAAGTTTATGGAAGACCATGAGTATAAAACAGAATATGGAAAGACCGCACTTAAGCCATTAAAAGATAAAAATCAGAAGAAAATTGAAAAAAAATTAATTGAAAAGGATAAAGAAGATCTGGAACCTGTTCCCGACATTCCGGCAAGAAAGTTTAAATCTCCTTATCGTGGCGTTGAATCAATGTTTCGTCTTACTGCCAATAACCAAATTAGTTTAAGTTCTATGGCAGATAACAAAGCAAATATCTTAATTACGGTAAACTCAATAATATTGTCCTTAATTATTTCATTTTTATTTCGTCAGTTAAGTGAATATCCAAGGATATTGATACCAACTCTTGCATTTCTTACTACCAGTCTTATTACAATTATTTATGCCATTCTCGCCACCAGGCCTAAGATATCTACCGGGACTTTTACCGAGGCCGATATTAAAAACAGGAAGGTAAACCTGCTGTTTTTTGGTAACTTTTATAATATGAGCCTTGATGAGTACGAATCGGCAATAAAAGAAATTATGGTAGATTTTGATGGCTTATATGGTTCTATGATTAAGGATCAGTACAGTCTTGGAATTGTTTTGGCAAGAAAGTACAAATTGTTGCGCACGGCCTATAATATTTTTATGTGGGGAATAATTATTTCTGTACTTGCTTTTATGGTTGCAACCATACCTTATTTATAAATATTATTAACAGAAAACTAATTGCGTGCGCTATGTCACTTAGTTCGATGTCAGCGGATGATATAATGGATATGCGTTGCTGCAAGAGTATTGTAAAATTCTTATTTGTAGCAATATTATCAGGAAAAATATTGACCGCCGGTTTTTCTCAGAATAGAAATGCTTTACCGTTACCGCCGGATTCTTTGAAGCTTCAGCATTCAATGGTTTTGTTGGGTAATGGAAATTCTGTATATCAGCATGAAGAAGCCAGGGAGTTTCTTCGTGTTCATATAGGCAATGCGGGAAAAAAAAGCTCTGTAGTATTCTTAGGAAATAACGCAGGCAGAAAGGGGTTAACCGGAGAAGAGAATAGTAGAGGCGAGGAAGCTGAAGAAAGCCTTAGGGCGCAGTTAAAGATTTTAAAAGACTATAAAGGGAATATCGTTTTTGTGCCGGGAAACAGAGATTGGGCAAATGGGGAGCCGGAAGGACTGAAATATGTGAAAAATCAAAGACGGTATGTTGAGAAATATCTTAAGGAAAAAAATATATTTCTTCCGCCAAAAGGACAGCCAGGTCCGGTTGAAGTGAATATTTCTAAAGATATTGTACTCATAGTTATTGATTCGCAGTGGTGGTTGCATGATTACAAAAAGAATTATGCTGACGTTGAAGACGGAGCAGGTTTTTATATACAACTGAAAGATGCATTAGACAGAAACCGGGAAAAAAAGATAATTCTGGCAGCCCACCATCCCCTTTATTCGTTTGGTAATCATGGAGGAAGGTTTCCGGTTAAAACAAATTTCTTTCCATTAACCGAACTTAATAAGGGTTTATTAATTCCTCTTCCCGGTTTTTTATATACAGGTTATCGAAAGTTTCTAGGGGGTAAACAGGATTTGGCCCATCCAAATTATAAAGAATTCAGGGAGTCGATTGAAGGACTGTTACGAAATTATCCTGATGTTATATATGTTTCAGGACATGACCATAGTTTACAATATATTTTTGAGGGTTCTGTGCATCAGATAATTAGTGGTTCTGTGGGGACAGGAAGCTATACCGCTAAAGTTGCATCCGGTTATGCTTCTTCGCAGAGAGGTATCTCTAAGTTGAAGTTTTATGAGAACGGAGATGTTTGGCTGGAATTCTGGAGCATCGGTAATGATAACTCTGCTGATCCGGGAGGGCGGGTTTATGCTAAGATGTTGTATAGTAAGGCTGTATATGATAAAAAGGAGCATAAGAAATTACTAAAGACAGTTGATTATACCGATAGTCTTGTCACTGTTTTGCCTCAAGGGGTAAAATATCGCAAGGGAAAATTGAAAAGGTATTTAATGGGGGATAACTACCGTGAAGAATGGATGCAACCCGTAACAGTTCCAATGTTTGATATTGACAATGAAAAGGGTGGATTGGAAATAATTAAAAGAGGGGGTGGAAAGCAAACGAAATCTTTAAGGATGGAAGACAAGGATGGACGGCAGTGGGTTTTGAGATCAATTGAAAAAGATCCAACCACAGGAATACCGGATGCCTTTTATATGGGATTATCAGCAGAATTGGTAATGGATGCTGTTTCGTCATCGATTCCTTATTCCACATTATGTGTTCCTCCAATTGCCGATGCTGTTGGTATTTACCATACAAATCCGAAAATATATTATTTACCTGATGATCCCAGATTAAGAAAATACCGGAAAGATTTGGCAAGTGGGCTATATGTTTTTGAAGAAAGACCGGCAGGAAACAGGACGGATGTTGAGAGCTTTGGCCGCTCGGAGGAAATTGTAAGTTCACTTCAAATGCTTGAGGAGGTTGCAGATAATACAAAGAACTATGTCGATCAACCATTTTTTCTGAAATCCAGAATTATTGACGTTTTTATAAACGATTGGGACAGGCATGAAGATCAGTGGCGGTGGGCTACATTTAATGAAGGAAAAAGAACAAAATACAGGGCTATACCACGTGACAGAGATCAAACGTTTTTTGTTACTGAAGGGTTGATTTATAGGATAGCATCGCAGCGGTGGGCATATTGGAAAAATCAGGGACTGGATTACGATGTAAATGATATGGCCGGACTGACTTTTAACGCAAGGTACCTGGACCGCAGGTTCTTGAATGAACTGACATTGGAAGATTGGATAAATACGGCTAAAATTATGCAGTCTCAGTTAACCGATAGTGTTATTCGGAATGCAGTGTACAAAATGCCGCAAAATGTTGCAGAAATAAGCGGGGAAGAAATAATTGCCAGGCTTAAGGCAAGAAGGGATAATTTACCAGGATTAGCCGAGAGGCATTATTTAACAATAGCAAAGAAGGTTGATGTTGTAGGTTCAAATGAGGACGAGCAGTTTGAAGTTGAGCGTTTAGAGAATGGGGAGACCAAAGTTACTGTTTATGAGTTAAAAAGAGGTGAAAAGGTTAATGTTTATTATTCTCGCCTATTCAAACCCGATGAAACAAAGGAAATTTGCCTGTATGGACTGGAGGGGGAAGATAAATTCACTGTAACAGGGAATGCTGATAAAGGAATTAAAATAAGAATAATAGGAGGGAAAGACAAGGATAAGGTTGTTGATGATTCGAAAGTGAAAGGATTAAAAAGGAAAACTCTTGTTTATGATAGTAAGAGAAATAAAATGGAACTGGGAAAAGAAAGCAGGGATCTTACCTCCCGGCCCCCTGCCTTTAATACTTATGATTATTATGCCTTTAAGTACAACAAAGTAATTCCCCTGGTAAGCTACGGGATGAATAAAGAGGACGGGATGTTTCTCGGGGGAGGGGCTGTAATTCAGACACATGGATTTAAAAAAGAGCCTTTTGCAGCAAAGCAGAAAATTGATGGTAAGGTGGCATTTGGACAGAATGCATTTATGATTGATTATGACGGGGAATTTAAATCGGTGTTTAATGGGTTCGATTTAAATGTTTTAGGGAGATACAGTACACCTACTTATAGTCAAAATTTTTACGGATTTGGAAACGAAACAGAAAATCCGGACAGTAATGATAATTATAACCGGGTACGAAGTGGAATATTTAGAATAGAGCCGATTATTAAATCAAATATCGGACAGCATGTTCATGTTTTTCTTGGAACCTATTATTTAAACCGTTTGGGAGAGAAAACAGAAGGCCGTTATATTGGCAGGCTATTGAATGAAGATATGCTGGATTCTTCTATTTTATCAAATCAGCAACTGATTGGAATAAATGCCGGGATGATGATTAATACAAGAGATGACGAGGTATTTCCAACCCACGGTATATTTTGGGAATCAGGAGTCGGTTATCATTATGGGGTTGATAATTCCGAAAGCAGATATGTAAAACTGAATTCCGAATTCAATATTTATATTAGCAGAAAAAAGTTCTATCGGGCAGTACTTGCTTTGAGGTTTGGAGGGGCATTAAATATTGGCGATTATGAGTATTTTCAGGCAAGTTATATTGGAGGACCGCGGACGCTTAGGGGGTTCCGAAGCAATAGGTTTGCCGGGGATGGGAGCTTGTACCAGAACACTGAATTAAGGTACAGGTTGTTCAATTTTTCTAATTATATTTCCCGTGGGGAAATAGGTCTTGTTGGATTTTATGATTCGGGGAGGGTATGGTTTGAAAATGAAGAGTCATCGAAATGGCACAATGGTTATGGAGTGGGGGTGTGGGCCTCATTATTTGATTCATTTATCCTGAGGTTTCAACAGGAATTTTCTGAAGAAGGGAGCTTGTTGTCCTTTCGGTTTGGGTTTATGTACTAATGAGAAGGTTTTGTTGTAGATTTTAGGCTATGTATATAATAAATATAAAAATAAGGCAAATGAAAAATTGTGTTTTAATATTGTTGTTGCTGGTTCCGGGAATAAGCTCAATTGCTCAGGAGCAAAACGAGAAGCCGGAAAAAGTATATAAACTTAACTACTGGGTTGACCTCCCGGTAATGGCCGCAAACTTCGGATATAGCCAGATTATATACAACCGGATGGGGGAGAAATATTTCGACACGGTTAAAGTTAAAGCATTAAATAAAGACGATATAAACTGGTTTGACAGGGTAGCAACGCAATTGGATTATGAAAAAACATCTGAAGCATCGAGCCGTTCAGATTTTGGGGTTACTTTTCTATCTGTATTGCCAGTTGCATTAATGCTGGATAAGGAGATTAGAAGAGATTGGTTGGATATTGCATTACTTTACGGGGAAGCTCATTCCTTTAATTTATTGGTGTATTCGGTTGCCGGACCAAATATGGTGGATCGTTACCGGCCCTTGTTATATTATTCAGAAGAGCCGCTAAAATATAAAATTGATTCAAGGAATATGAATTCATTTTTCAGTGGGCATACTTCTACAACAGCCACATGCAGTTTTTTTATGGCCAAAGTTTACAG
This sequence comes from Bacteroidales bacterium, assembly GCA_965230395.1. Lineage (GTDB taxonomy): Bacteria > Bacteroidota > Bacteroidia > Bacteroidales > UBA10428 > UBA10428. The sequence goes on along the minus strand of CBDDKV010000002.1, from coordinate 4,983,766 downwards.
TGACTATCATCCTGAGTTGGGGAAAAAAAAATTCCTGGTTTATGCCGCAGCCAGTATTCCTCCGGCACTGGTTGGGTATTACAGGGTAAAAGCAGCAAAACATTTTCCTTCCGATGTCATAGTAGGTATTACCGTGGGGGCAGCGGCAGGAATTCTGGTCCCGCATTTTCATAAAATAAAGAAAAATGAACGATTATCCCTGGTCCCCTACTCAGGATCAACAACAGGGTTATATTTATCGTATAAATTTTAATTCTATTATTGATTTTTTATTCGAAAACTTTGCATTCAGAAAGAAAGAGATATGAGTAGTTTGCACGATCCGAGGTTTGTTGTTAATTATACCCTTAGGGCGAGGAAATTTTCACGAAAATATCCAACACTCAGTTATCTGATAATACAAATTGACTTTTGGTTTGTTGCCTTTTTGGTTTTTTATTGCTTGATTAAGCTTCACCAAAAATATATATCAATTATTCATTCTTACGAATTTACCGGATTTAGTTTGTCCGGTTTTCTAATAACAAGCATTATTGCAATTGTTTACGGACTTGTATTGGGGGGTAGTTCGCTTTGGCTCGAAAAACATTGGGCAAAGTCAAAATCAATAGGTGTGATATTACTTGCACATGTTTCCATATATGTTTTCATAATGCTGGGGATTTACTTCATTATTCGATACATTGCCTGGGATACAGTATCACCGGTCCTTAATCTCAATGAAGAAGTGTGGGAATCACAAAGTATATGGAAATATTTCTTCCTTATTTTGTTGATATACACATTTGTTATGGATTTGGTTATTGGATTTATAAACCAGATGAATAAGAAGTTCGGTCCCGGAATCATTTTACCAATGATGCTTGGAAAGTACCGGTATCCTAAAGAAGAAAACAGGATTTTTATGTTTCTTGATTTGGAGTCATCTACCACGCATGCCGAAAATTTGGGGCATATCCGTTATAGCGAACTTATCAGGGACTGTTTCATAGATATTAATCATGTTATAGCAAAACATCAGGTTGAAGTTTATCAGTATGTTGGCGACGAAGTAGTATTGAGTTGGTTGGTTACAAAAGATTTAGACTGGATGGATTGTGTAGAACTGTATTTTAATTGTCAATTCCGCTTTATTGCCCGGAAAGAAAATTACATTAGTAAATATGGTTTTCTGCCTATGTTTAAAGGGGGCGTTCATCAGGGGCTGATAACAGCCGTGGAGGTGGGAGATTTAAAAAGGGACATTGCTTACCATGGCGATACCATTAACACATCTTCCAGAATTCGGGGTATGTGCAGAGAGTATGAAAGTGATTTATTGATATCAGAAGCACTGGAGAAGAACATTGTCTGGAACAACAAATATTCAAAACAGTTGGTGGGGGAAGTGATGCTTAGAGGAAAACAAGATCCGATAAATCTTTATAAAGTTAATCTGGGGAATAATTAGAATGGAATTTCAGGGGAAATATTTACTTTAATGCCGTGCAGTTTTTTACGGGTTAAACAATGTTCTTGGAAATAATATTTAACTTTGCACATACACATTAGCCGTGAAAGGATAACTTCGGGATAACATATGTTTTACCTTGCCTAACTTAGTTAAGAAAGGTTTTTTTCGTCCAAGGGGGGAGTGGAGAAAGAATAAATAGAATTATTGAATGAATACGAAAGAATCTAGTAGATTTCAGGTAGCTACAATAGTACTTTTTTGTTTTTGTATTAATGTCCTTGGTTCTGATAAGTTTAAAAACAGGACATTTGAAAACATCTCTGTGAATAATGGCCTGTCAAACAATGCGATATTCTGTATATTTCAGGATAGCAAAGGGTTTATCTGGTTTGGAACAGAAGACGGCCTAAACAGGTATGATGGTTATACAATAAAACACTATCGTTCAAACCCTACAGATCTTAACAGTCTCTCGAATCATAAGGTTTTAGCCATTATAGAAGACTCTGCAAATTATTTATGGATTGGAACAGACAACGGACTAAACCGTTTTGATCCGGCAACTAACACTTTTAAACACTACTTTCACGATTCTAAACATTCACATTCATTATGTAATAACCATATTACTTCCCTTTCATTGTCTTCTGATAATAAAATATGGATTGGAACGAAAAAAGGACTGGATCTGTTGGATCCGATCACACAGCAATTTCAACACTATAAGTTACCAGCAAGGGATACACTGGGAACAAGGCATAACTGGGTAACGGCTATTCACGGGGCAGGTAGAAATACAAGGAAGGAAACCTGGATTGGGACAAAGGAAGGATTATACTCTCTTAACCGGGAAACCGGTAAGTTTACATGTTTTTATAGTTTTGCAGGTGAGCCTGGAAGTTTAAGCGACGATCATATTACCTGTATTTTTGAAGACAGTGATTCTACCTTATGGTTTGGGACTGCTATAGGCGGAATAAACAGATATACTTCCCAAACCAAATCATTTGATGCTATTAAAGCCGGAAAAAGAGGGTTGTCATTAAACACGATAACTTCTATAGAAGAGGATGATGATGGTAATTTATGGATAGGTACACAGGGACGCGGGTTAAATATAATATATAAGAAAAACCCGAAATGTATACAACATTACTTACATCTTCCTGAAGAGCCAGGTAGTATAAGCTGGGATGTTATTTTGAGTATTTATAAAAGCAGAAGCGGATGTATGTTGTTAGGTACATATGGAATGGGGGTTGATACCTGGAAACCTTCAAAAAAAATGTTTCACTATAAAAGTGATCCAACCCCTGAGGCAGCTTTAAAAGTGGAAAGCGTAAAATCGGTTTACTTGGATAAGGACAATCAGTTGTGGGTGGCTGGATATGGTGAATTTACACTTGATATTATTTCCAGAGAGGACAGGCAATATTCGCATTTTAGAAAAGATGCTTTAGCAGATGGTTTTGTCAGGGTCATTGCCGGAGATAAATCGGAACGCGATTTGGTTTGGTTAGGAACGGATAATTCAGACTGGCAGTTAATTAAGTTTGATCGAATAAATAGGAAAATAATTAAAACATACGATTTCAGAACACTATTGGGCGCACACAGTAACTGGACCGTTTTTTCAATAGTGGAAGACAGGGATGACAACATGTGGGTGGGCACAAACAGAGGGCTTGTTAAAGTTGATGTGGAGACAGACGAATTTGCTTTTGTTTCGTACGATGGAAGTAGCCCTGAAGAATTAGAATATAATCAGATAAATACTCTTATGTTTGACATGTCCGGGTATCTCTGGATAGGAACAAATGGAGGTGGTTTGTTCAGGTATAACCCTAAAGACAGGGATGTAAGACAATTTAGGAATACGGGCAATTCAGGCTCTTTGAGCAGTAATACGATATATTCCATTTCAGAGGATGAAAATGGTAATATATGGGTTGGGACATCATATGGATTAAATAAATTCAATGCCGGGAAGAATGGTTTTGAATGGTATTTTATTGGCAAAAGGCTTCCGGTGTTAAAGGTTGTAGGGATAATGAGTGATGAAAAGGGTAATTTGTGGTTGGGTACCAATTCAGGAATTTACCGGTTTGAATATTTGACCGGTGGCTATAAGAAGTGTGATGTAAACGATGGTTTATTAAGTAAGGAGATTACCGTCGGGTCTTGTCACAAGAGCAGGAAAGGAGAGCTTTTCTTTGGAAGTACAAAAGGCCTTAATTATTTTCATCCTGAGGGTGTTAAGGAGGGGAACTATCAGCCAAATGTTGTGCTTGTCGATTTTCTGGTTTTTAATGAGTCTGTGCCGGTAGGGAAATGGGAAGGGGGAATAGAGTTGCTGAAGAAAAACATTACCTATACCGATGAGGTCAAAATAAGTTATAAAGAGAGTGTTATTGCATTTGAATTTTCTGCATTAAATTCTGTTTCTCCGGAAAAAATCCAGTATGCATATATTATGGAGGGGTATGATAAAGATTGGGCATATGTGGGAAACAGAAGGTTCACAACATACACTAAAATAAGTCCCGGAACCTATGTTTTTAGGGTAAAAAGTACGAATAGCGATGGGAAATGGAGTGAAAAGGAGGCAAGTTTAAGGCTAATTGTTACCCCTCCGTTTTGGAAGACCATTTGGTTTTATGGTTTGTGTATTTTTTTGCTGCTTAGCCTGGTGTCCACATACATAAAGGTAAGGGAAAAAAACCTTCAGCTACACAACGAACAATTGGAAAAACAGGTCAAAAGCCGAACAAAATTTATTACCGAGCAGAATAAAAAAATGAAAAAACATAACGAAATAATACTATTACAGGCCGATGAATTAAAAATAAAGAATGAAGAATTGAATAGTTTAAATGCAACAAAGGATAAGTTTTTTTCAATTATAGCGCACGATTTAAGAAATCCGGTGCATTTGATAACCGGCTATTCAGAGTTACTGGTCGATAGTTATTATATGTTGGATGAAGACAAGAAGTATGAATTTATTTCACACCTGAAAAATGCTTCCGGAAACCTTTCTTACTTACTCGATAACTTGTTGCAGTGGGCATATGCGCAGCAGGGGAGGCTAACATATATTCCCGGCGAAGTCATGGTAAATGAAGTTATTGTTCATAATATTGAATTTATGAGGGAGGGTGCGGATAAAAAGAGAATTGCCCTGGAAGATGTTTCAGAAAATGCAGCGCTGGTTGTCGTGGCCGATATCAATCTTTTAAATACTGTTTTGAGAAACCTGATTTCAAATGCCATAAAATTTACCTTGGAGCAAGGGACCGTAAAGGTGGGGTATAAACATAAAAACGATGAAGTAGTGCTATTTGTAAAAGATAATGGCGTTGGGATAAAGCCAGAAAACGTTGAAAGGCTGTTTGAAGTAGATAGCGGATATACAACAAAGGGAACCAATCAGGAGAAAGGTACTGGTTTGGGCCTGCTTTTATGCAAAGAGTTTGTTGAGAAAATGGGTGGGAAAATATGGGTGAAAAGCGAGTTTGGAATAGGAACAACCATTTATTTTACCCTGAAAAAGAAATAACCTGAACAACAAAATAAATTATACAGACAAAGGTTAGGAAAATTATTATTTCCCGTTGCAGTTTAAGCTACGGGAAATAATAATGTTTTTCTGCTACTAGAACAGCCCTTATTTTAATCCTCTTATTTTTATTTGAGGCCTGAGCAGTTCATCTGAATAAGACGATGATGCCAGATTAAACAAAATTTTTCCTGAATCGTCGGCCAGATGCATGGTAAAATCGTTGATGCCTTGCTGGGTCATACTCATGAAGTATTCTGTAATATCGATATCAAGTGTTTTAACACTGTTTTTGCTATAAGAAAAAGGGAAGTTGTTAACAGAGGAAAACAAACCATCTGCCGGCTTCGTATCCCATGTCATTGTAGTGTCAATAGTACCTTGTTTCGCGGCTAATTTAAAGAGGCCATTAACATCTTTTTCCGGGTCGGTACCTAAAATTGTACAACTGAGAAAAATGTTTTCATTCTCAGAGATAGAAACCCCGCTCAGATCAAAGTAGAGATAAACCTGTCTGGTCCAGCTGTCGCCTGTTTCTTTAAGCTCAAGTATTTCAGAAGAGGTTCCGGTAAAGAACTTATTCTTACTGCGGTAGAGGTAGCCGTCAATTACAACATCATGTGTGGTTGTTTCATATACACTTACAGTAACAGTATCCTGTCCAACCTCCCCCTGGCCAAGGGTATTTTCAACGTATGTAGGCCAGTATTTCGATGTTGACTCCGGCTGGACATTAACTTCAACAGTTTCCTCCATAACGTTTTCAACCCTGAAAGTGTTGGTCCCGTCTGTATATTCAAAGTTAATGGGTTTGTCACCTCTTAGTTTAAAATATATTTTTCCATCTTCTACCCCTTTGTCGTAAGACTTGCTTGATAAGGTTGTAATATAAGCTGGTAATGGTGGTTCATCATAATACCAGACTTTTGTTTCGTTTTTTTCACAAGCTGTAAGTGTGAAAAAAATAATTAATACTAAACTATATAATGTTTCTTTTTTCATCCGTTTAAAATTTGTTGACCAGCCTGTAAGTTTGCAACACATGCTAATCATAGTTTCTGTGTGCCTCCCCCGAAGTATCGTGACAAATCAGGCGTGGTCTGTTTCATTTGTTTCTTTTTTTGTTTATGGACATGCACAAACCGGGCACAATTCTAATACCCGTTGTTCTGATCCATATTATTGTTTACCCTTCTTTCTTCTGCCGGAATTGGAAACCAGTAGTTTGTAGGTGTTACAAAGTTTCTTGTTTCAACAACAACCCGTGCACCTGTAATGGGGTGGGCTGCTCCATAAGCTACTCCCTGAAGCAGGGCTCCATCTTTCCATCTTCTGATGTCGAATATGCGACGGCCTTCAAGGGCCAGTTCAACCTTTCTTTCTCTGCGGATAAGTTCACGCATTTTCTCTTGAGAGTTGTATTTGTCCAGATCGATATCGGGCATTCCAGCTCTTGATCTTATCTGGTTTACATAGCTTATTACGGTATCGTTTTGGAAATCATTAAGTTCAACTTTCGCTTCGCAATACATAAGCATAACATCTGCCAGACGTAGAATCATGTAATCCAGTTTTCCAGAAACGTTTCTTTCCCTTTCGTCAACATATTTCTTGCACCAGAAACCGGTCCTGGATGATTTTGGTGCTCCGATAGCATTTTCATTTCCAGCACCTTCTTTGAATGGCTCGAATACAATACCATTTAGTTCATCGCCGGGAACAATTACTGTTGCCGTCAATCGGGGGTCCCTGTTGTAGGTCGGATTTTTTCTGTAATAATCCAGACTGTCTTTACTCATTTCAGACAGCAGTTTGCCTTGTAAGGTTTCGTAACTTTCAACCAGTGAGGCCAGGGGGGTAAGCTTTGAGTAGCTTCCTCCTACTCCCGGAGGGGCAAATGCATTGAATGAACCTTTACAACCATCCCCTTTATGGATTATCCTTTCTTTATTAAGTTCTCCGGTTTGTGTAAAAAGATCCCGGTATGGGTTGTCCGTTTCGTCGTATAATTTGTATACTCCCGATTCTACAACTTTCTTTGCCGCATTTGCCGCACTGCTCCATTGTTCCATCCATAAATGGGCATAAGCCTTCAGAGAGTTTGCTGCACCGCTTGTCATTCTCCAGTCATCGACTGAAGGGTATTGCGATGGGAGGTTTTCAGCACATTCATTCAATTCTGATATTACAAAAGCCATAACCTTATCAAGAGAATCTCTTGAAAAACTGGCGTTCTCTGTACCCGGATTAACAACGTCCAGCACCAGGGGGACATCACCAAACCACATGGTTAGTTCCAGATAAATCCAGGCCCTGAGTGTCCTGGCTTCATATTTATAACGTTCTGTTAAGTCGCTGTTTTTAACATTGTCAACATGCTCAAGAAACCTGTTTGCCCTGCGTATATATTTATAGGAACTGTTCCATATTTTTTCTACCTGTCCGTTTTCAGCATGAAGGTCACCGTTAGCCATAACCCGGAAATCGTCTTCCTCGTGGGCAAATGCTTCATCGGTAGCATAGCTGTATCGCATAAAACCGCTATGTCCCTCAGGGCGGAATGAATATATGGTACTAAGTGCATTTCTGGCATCCTGTTCTGAATTCCACCAATCGTCGTCGGTGACCTGCTTTGGGTCGTCGTATGTTAAGAAGCTCTCGCATGCACTAAAGATGCCTGCACAAATGAGTAATATGTATATAGCTGTTTTTTTCATTTTAACACCAGTTTTAGAAGTTTGCTTTTAATCCTAATGAATAAGTTGACATTATTGGGTAAGTGCTTTGTCCACCAAGACTTTCAGGGTCAAGGGTTTCTATTTTAGACCAAACCAATGGGTTTTGAACATTTGCATAAACTCTTAACCCTTTCAACTTCCATATTTTTTCTTTATCAAATGTGTATCCAACCTGAACGGTGCGTAGCCTTACATACCATGCAGGAACCATAAAGTAATCAGAAGGCCTGTCATTTTCTTCAGATAGAAGTGATAATCTTGGGTAATCTGCATTTGGGTTTTCCGGAGTCCAGTAGCTGCCCACATGCACTGTTTGAGGTTTTCCCCCGTTATAGAACGGGTATGCTACCCGGCTTCCTAATCGGGCTTTTTTTCCTGCAATTCCGGTAAGTTGAACATTAAAATCAAGGCGTTTGATTTTTAGTCCAAAATTTCCGAAGAAGTTCATTGATGCCCACGATCTTCCAAGGTTGGTCTGATCTTCTTCGTTTAGGACCCCGTCGGGTTTAATATCTACATATTTTATGTCACCGGCTTTTTGATTATTGAAAATCGGATATCCGTTATCAATATCTTCCTGAGTAAGTAACCCGTCTGTTTTATAACCATAATAGTCATTAATAGAGCCACCTTCTTCTTTTATTTTGTTACTCCAGATGTACGGCCCATTCTCAAGTTTTGTAATTTCTATGGCATTGTATGCAAACCCGAGTCTTGAAGTAAACCTTACCGTTTCGCTCAGAGGCTGGTTTATGTTTAAGGAAACTTCAAATCCCTGGTTTTTTAGTTCACCCACATTTGATTCCGGCCTAAGTTTTGGTTCAATTCCCGAAACCTGGCTAAATGGTGTCCTGAGTATCATGTCAGTTGTTATCTTTTGATAGGCGTCCAGGTTTAATTCAAGGTTCTGGTTCTGGAAGAAACCTATGTCAATTCCGACATTTGTCATGGTAACAACTTCCCATTTAATATTGTCATTACCGATTACCTCTTCGAGTCCATTTTTAGGATTTATCGAAAACTGATATTTATAGGGAGAAATGTTGCTGTTGCCAACCTGTCCGTGAGAACCTCTTAATTTCAGGTATGTAATAAATTGCTGGTTGTCCATAAATGATTCATTATGGATATTCCATCCTAATGCCACAGATGGGAAGAAACCCCATTTATTTCCCGACTCGAATAAAGAAGAGCCGTCAAAACGTCCGGTTAGTTCAACTAAATATTTGTTGTTGAATGAGTAATTAACTTTTCCATAGAATGAGGCGACCCTAATCTGGTCTTTCTCGCTGGTAGCATCATTTTCTACATATGACCCAAGAAGTCCGTATACTTTATTTTTTCCAAATTTTTTATCGTAATTAAGATTTACCTTTCCGCGTGTAGAGAACTTTTTGTCTACGTTAGTCGAAAATTCATAGTCCCATTCCTTTAACAGTTCTTCTGTTTCGTAGCTATATACAGCAAAGGGTTTTCTAAATTCCTGTCCATGAGAACTTATTATGTTAAACCCAAACTGAGAGGTAAGCTTCAGCCCTTCAGTAATCGTATATTTTATTTTTAGGTTGGTAAGGCTTTTGTCAAGCCATTTTCTCACATCCCCTCCTTGCTCTGTGTACATTAGCGGGTTGTAAGCCCCGTCGCCGGAATAAATTCCGTAGTAATGTATGTCGCTGTCCGGCTTCATTGGGTATTTAGCATGCATTGTGGGAGGGGCCTGGTACATTGAACTTAGAATAGAGCTGTAGTTCGACACCTCATTCTTTAGGTTTCGTGAAACAGCCGCATCCAGGTACATAACCAGGTTTTTGGCCATAGTAACAGTGGTATTTACCCTTATGTTAAATTTATGGGCATTTACCCTGTCTATCATGGCATCGTGAAATAAGTATCTTCCGGAAAGGGCTATACGGGCAAGGTTATTTCCTCCGGTTACATTAATGGCATGACTGGTAATGAGTGAAGACATATCAATGGTCTCATCTACCCAATCGGTATTCGGGTAGCTAATCCTGTAAATGCCTTCCTCTGTGCGGGCAATATCATAATCGCTGTAAAGGGCATTTCCGCCGTCATTTATACTTGCTTCATTATACATTCTCATATACGTTGGGGCATCAACAAACTCGGGTAGTTTTGTTGGCCTTTGAATACCGGTGTAAGTAGAATATGTCGCTTGCATTTGTCCGGGCATACCACGTTTTGTTTCTATGATAATAACACCACCAGCCCCTCTTACTCCATAAATAGCAGATGCTGCGGCATCTTTAAGTACTGTCATTGAACTGATCATGTCCGGGTTGACATCGTCAATATTATCGATGGGTATCCCATCTACCAGTATAAGGGGTTTATTCTGTCCAAATGAAAAAGCTCCCCGAATTTTAATGGAGGCGTCATCAGAACCGGGTTTACCGCTGCCCTGATTAACAACAATACCGGTTACACCTCCCTGTAACGACTGGGAAATGTTGGTCACAGGCTTTCCCTGTATCTGTTCCATAACGTCAACTCTCGTAATAGAAGCTGTTGTGTGCTGTTTCTGCATTTGAGTTTCGCCTACAACCACAACTTCTTTAAGTTTTGTTACTTCTTCCTCAAGAGAAACAACATAGCGGTTTTTCTCTTTGGAAACTTTTAACTCATGTGTTTTGAAACCTACGAAAGAGATTCTTAGTGTTTCTCCTTCTTTAGCGTCGATTTCAAAAAAACCATCCGGATCGGTAATTGTACCTGTACCTTTTTCTACATGTACAATTGTAACTCCGGGCAAAGGAACCGGAGGCTCGCTCTGGTCATAGACATACCCCCTTACTTTAATGGGAGTGCCGGTAGACCCTGTTTGGGCATTAATTTTTCCGTAATTACTACCTGCTCCAAAAATTCCGGCTATAAGAAATAATCCGGATAAAATAATTCTGAGATAGATTTGTCGCATCTTCTATTATTAATTGATTTAAAATAAATTGTCTGTTTTTATCTGAATCAGGACGTTTTTTTATAAAATGTTTGTAACTTGGAACAATATGTTAATAGCTAAACGTTTTTTACTTACCAATTATACTCTAAAACGGACTGCAAAGTAAAGCACAGTATACGTAGTAAGCTAATTTTATTGCGCGAACGTTTCCGTAATAAAAAAAAGAAAACTGTAACCTTTTTGATTCTTGAAACAGTCAGTGGCAAATATAAATGTGATTTTTGGAGTGAAAACCTTAAGGTTAAAAGCAGGTGATTATTGGGCAATCGAGATGTCTCGGGACACGAAACTATTGGCGGGTAAAAAAAGAAATCGTCCAAAAAGTGCTCTTGATAGCCGTTAGAGGAAGGTGATGGAAATACTTAATAATAATCAATATATTTCAGCTGCCTTCAGTGTGGCATAAACACAAATTTCATACTTTTTGAACGACTTCTTCCGAGTTTTGAGATGTGATAGAATTAATAATTGTTCAGATGGATTGTTTTCTTATTGCAACTGTTTACAACCTTTTTGTCTTCAATAGTGAAACAGTCACTTTTGTAATTATTCCATGCATTAATGTAGGTGTCCTGTGTAATTATTCCTAATGGTCCAGTATATATGCCACCGGTTCCATAAATGTATTTTACCCGAATAGAAATTGTGTTGTTTTCCTCTAAGTCATCCGGACTGATATAGTACGCACGGAACTGTAGGCGGTCTTTGTAGGACTCAACAGCAATATCACTGCCTTTAGGACCAGTCCAGCCCACAATTTTTCCATTAATAAACACTTCGTCGATGTCAGCAATTTTTCCAAGTATTAAAACATATTTATCAACTTTGTTGTCTTTTTTTAAGGTAAATTGCTTTCTGTACCAAATGTGGCCTTGTTTAGCCTTCTTTGTTATTTTCAGGGGTTCGGGCAATGTTTTTTCCGGCCAGTTGTTGTGGTTGAAGTTTTTCTTGGAAAAGTCTTTATTATCTTCTTCTTTGTATTTCCATTTACCGTTTAGTTCAACTAAAAAGTCTATTTTAGGTTGTATATAAATCCCTATTTTGCCAAATGTTATTCCGCCCCGGTCATGATTGTCATATACGCGTATGGCGATTACATTTTTTTGTCCTTTCTTAATAAGTTCAGAAGGGATTTCATAAAGACGTTGTTTGGCCCATGCCGTTTCGTATTCAGGAGGAAATGTACCTTCACCTCCAATGAGTGTACCGTTAAAAAATGTCTGATCGACATCATCGATATGGTCACATATGAAGAAATATTTGCCGTCAGCTGCAGAGTCAGAAATTTCGATAGTTTTCCGATACCAGGCATAGCCATTATATCCCAGGTAACCTTGTTGTTCAAAATCGCGAGGGGCTGTTATCAATGACCATTTTGTGTCGTCAAAATCAGGTTCTGACCATTCTTTTTTATCGCCAACAGAAAATTTCCATTTTCCGTTTAAATTTATCGCAAGACTTTTTTCTTCGAACGGATTGGCTTGTAATCCAAGAGTGATCAGGAGCAGAAAAGCAATTGAAATTAATCTTACCAGTTTTGTTTTCGCTGAAGGAATCATAATAGGTTGTTTTTGTGTAAAATGGTTAGTAAAATTTTATCGGTTATGGCTTTGTTGGGTTTAAGGTGAAAAACTTATATAAAAATATAATAGTTTAACGTTATGGTGCGCATAATATTACAGTTGGAATTGTATGACAACACACTTGAGGTTTTGAAGTTTTTTTTGCAATCAATGTCTTTATCGATTAAGCTTATTATAGAAAGATGGTTTTATGCTAAAATCCACTTAATCAATTCACCGGTATTTTCACCCTTGGTGGCAGAAACTTCGATAAAATCTAAATGGTGGTTTATTCGTAAGGCATTTTGTTTAAAGGCATCAACATCAAAATCGACATAAGGCAGAAGGTCGGTTTTGTTTATAACGCATAATTGGGAAGTTTCAAACATGTTTGGGTATTTCAAGGGTTTGTCTGCCCCTTCAGTAACACTGGTAATTACAATCCGGGAATTTTCTCCAAGATCAAATAAAGCCGGACAAACGAGGTTTCCAACATTTTCAATGAATACCAGCGAATTGTTGGCCGGATTTAATTCTTTGAGTGCTTTGTGGACCATTTCAGCATCAAGGTGGCAGCCATTTCCTGTGTTTATCTGAACAGCCTTTGCTCCGGCAGCATCTATCCGGTTAGCGTCGTTAAGGGTTTGCTGGTCGCCTTCAATTACCGAAATACCTTTTTTATCTTTCAGTTCTTTTATAAGACATTCAAGTAACGTGGTTTTTCCGCTTCCCGGAGAGCTTACAAGGTTGAAGGCTTTTATTTCTTTAGCTTCAAAGTAACCCCGGTTTCTTTCCGCGAGTAAGTTATTGTTGTTCAAAACCGGTGTGGCCACGTTTATGGGTTTGGAACCATGCCCATGACTATGCCCGTGACCATGTCCGTCATCATTATGTTTAGTTTCTTGATTATGTTCGCGACCAGGGTGTTCAATCGTATATCCCTGTTCATTCTCGGAGCATCCGCAAGTATCACACATAGTATGAGAGATTTGGTGTAAGGTAAATTTAATGAAAAAAGCGTCATGTAGCCATTAAAAAGTATAATGCTTTTATAAAAGGAGGTGCCTATTCTGCTTCTATAGCCAGAACATTAAATTCTTTTCCGGCAACAATATCTTTGAAATAGCTTTTGCAATTGGGGCATAGGGTAAACATATCGGATAGGTCGAACTCGGAATTGCATTCTGCGCACTTTGCCCGGCCTGGGATGATTCTGGTTATAATTTTGGCTCTGGAAAACATTGGTGTGTGCATCAGGCTTTTAAGTGCAGTGTATAACGCTTCTGTTTCTACACCCGATATTTCACCTATTTGAAGTGTGATGCTTGTTATTGTTTCTTTGTTTGCATTCTTAGCGGCATTTTCTGCTATTTCTATTATATTGGTTGCTAAAGAAAATTCATGCATTATTTGTGGCGGGTATTTCTAATTTATTAACAGATTCTGGGAAGCATTTCACCGCTTAGCATATCAACTATTCTATTACCGCCAATTACAGATTTCATAATAACTTTGCCTTTTCTGCCGGCGTTGTTTGTAATCTCACCAATAATGCAGCTATTTGCTCCATAGGGTAGTGTTTTCATTTTACGTTCTACTTCCTTCGCCTTGTCGGCACTCACAATGAGAACAACTTTCCCTTCATTTGCAAGATAAACCGGGTCGTAGCCAAATATTTCACAAACACCATTAACTTCATCCCTTACCGGTATTTTATTTTCTTCAAGTTCGATTCCAAAGTTTGTGCCTTCTGTGATCTCATTCAAAACTGTAGCCAATCCCCCTCGTGTAATATCCCGGAGGAACCGGATGTCTTTTGGATATAAAAAGAAGAGTGGGAGAATAAGGTTATTAAGAGGGGCAACATCAGAGGTAATTTCTTTTTCAAATTTGATGTTGTTACGAGCTGCCAGGATGGTTATTGCATGGTCACCAAGAAATCCAGATACGATTACTTTGTCACCAGACTTTAATACAGGCTTCTTCCATAGCTTTTTAACTGAAGGTATCGCCTTTCCAATTCCGGCTGTGTTTATGAACAGCTTGTCGCACTGCCCTTTCTTAACAACTTTTGTGTCGCCTGTGACTATTTTTACGTTGGCTTTTTCGGATTCTTCAGCCATAGAAATAACAACCTTTTCGAGGTCGCCTATACAGAAACCTTCTTCTATTATGAAACCAGCACTAAGATATTCTGGCTTGGCCCCGGAAACAAGCAGGTCATTAACCGTACCACTTACTGCAAGTTTTCCGATGTCTCCACCAGGAAAAAAAAGAGGATCCACAACATAAGAGTCGGTGGTAAATGCTGTATGGTTTGTTGTTTCAACGATGGAAGAGTCGTTTAGTTGAGATAAGCGGGGGTTTGAGAAGTGTCTAACAAAAATATTTTTTATCAGGTTGTGGCTTAACCTTCCGCCGGCTCCGTGTCCAATTAGGATATTTTGATCGGGCATATGTGTAAAAATCAGGATTTTGCTGAAAGATAGGAAATCTTATTCAATTTTTCTGTGCAAACTATAAATTGGGAATAACGTTGTTTTCAATTTCTTACCCGCCATATTTGTAATATGCCGCGCATGTTCCTTCTGAGGAAACCATACATGCACCTACCGGGTTTTCAGGGGTACAGGTATTGCCGAAAAGTTTGCAGTCTGTAGGAATGTTCATCCCTTTCAATATGTTCCCGCAATGACAGGCTTTGGGTTCTGGTTTTTCTTCTGTCTGCAATGGAAATTTTATTTCAGCGTTGTAATCAGAATATAAGTCGCTCAAAGTCAGGCCGCTTTTCGGAATTGCACCTAAGCCTCGCCAATTATCAGTTCTGGGTTTAAAAATATCTGAGACCAGTTTCTGGGCTTTAAGGTTTCCGTCAAAACTTACTGCTCTTGAGTACTGGACTGCTATTTCATTTTTTTTCGATTCTTTTTGTTTTACAAGCATCAAAATGCTTTGGAGTATGTCGGTTGGTTCGAAGCCGGCAATTACAACTGAAATGTTGTAGTCTTTTATCAGTGGTTCATATATTTTGGACCCTGCCACGGTACTTACATGGCCAGGGCCTATGTACCCGTCGATTTGCGTTCCTCCCTCAATAAGGGCTGCCATAGCCGGGGGCATGATCTTGTGGGCAGATAAAACAAAAAAATTTTTGAGTTTTTTTTCTTTTGCTTTAACAATGGCTACTGCTGTTGAGGGGGTTGTGGTCTCGAAGCCAATACCGAGGAAAAAAATATTTTTGTCCGGATTTTTTTCGGCAAGGACAATAGCATCAAGTGTTGAATATACAATGCGGATGTCTGCTCCAAGGGCTTTTTCCTTGTCGAGCGAAGATTCAGAACCCGGTACGCGGATTAAGTCTCCGTAAGTAGTTATTATTGAGTTTGGCAGACGACAATACTCAACAGCTTTATCAATAAAGCTTTTACCGGTCACACAAACGGGGCATCCGGGGCCTGAGAGCAGTTGGATGTTTTTAGGCAGGAGGTTGTGTATTCCGTATTTTCTGATAGCCATGGTGTGCCCGCCACAAACTTCCATAATCCTGACGGGGTGGACGGAACATTTCTTGATTTGTTCGATGAGTTTAATTGCAATGGTTTTGTCGCGGTATTCGTCGATGTATTTCATCTTTATGGTGGGGGATAATAGTAATGACTTTTAATTATACTTCCGGGTTAAGACTATGAGGATCTTCCGTATCGTTTGATAGTTCTTTCAGGATTTCCAGTTGCTTAATGGCTTCGTCTTCGTTGATTTTTTCAAGGGCAAAACCTGTGTGTACAAGGACATAGTCGCCAACTTTTATGTCTTCAACAAGTTGTAGGCCAATGTCAATGACGCTGCCGCCAATAGATGCTTTTGCCATATCTCCATCAATTTTAGTGATTTTTGCAGGTATACTAAGGCACATATTATTTAGTTATGAGTTATGACTTATAAGTTATGAGTTCTTGGAACAAAGTTTTGGGTTCATGTTTTTTTCTTTTTAAGTGCAGAGTCTTCGTGGTTATTTGATGGCATTGTATAAATGGGATATTTTAGTTGTGATTCTTTTTGAAAGCTGCAACAGCAAGTTGTCCAATGGCAATTCCGCCGTCATTACAAGGAATTTCTCGTGAAATAAGTATTTCGAGATTCATTGATTCCAATAAATCTACAACTTTTTTTGTTAAATACCTGTTTTGGAAAGTCCCGCCAGACAAAACAACCTTTTTAATTCCAGTTACTTGAGAAACGCTGAAGGCGGCATTGGCAGTTACTTGGGCAACGGTGTTGTGAAATTTCGCCGAAATAGTCCCGGGAAGAACTCCGTTGTTTACATCATTCACGATTTCACGGATGCAGCGTTTCCACGAAATTATTGGTTGAAGGTTGACCGTGTACGATTCAGAAATTCCTTCCGTTAACGCATGTTCCAGTGAAATTGGGGCTTCAGCATGGTAACCGGCTGTTGTGCATATTCCGGTTAGGCCAGCTACTGCATCAAATAGCCGCCCGGCACTGCACGACTCCGGAGTATTAATATTTGCACTCAGGGCCTGCAATAACAGGTCTACCCTTTGCCGGGGAATATGATTCAGAAATTCGAGTTCCGGCAGGTTGTTTTTGAAACTTTTGTGCAGATATGAAACCGAACTTCTCCATGGTTCTTTGGCTACTTTGTCTCCACCGGGAACTGGTATGTATTCAAAGTGATATTTTCTTTCAAAGCCGGAATAATCAGCCACCATAATTTCGCTTCCCCATATTTTTCCATCGGTTCCATATCCGGTACCATCATAACTAATTCCAATTACCGGTTCATTTAGTTTGTGTTCGGCCATTACCGAAGCAATATGAGCATGATGGTGTTGAACATAAGTAACCGGGATTTTAAGTTGTTCAGCAAATCTCGTAGACAGGTAATCAGGGTGGAGGTCGCAGGCGACCAGTTGGGGTTCGAACTTGAACAGTTTTTTTAACGTACTTAAGGAGTTCTCAAAGAAATTCATCGTCTCCAGGTTTTTAAGGTCCCCGATATACTGACTTAAAATGGCCTGGTTTCCCTTTCCAATACAGAAAGCATTGGATAATTCGGCACCGGTCGCAAGTATGCCTTCAGCCTCTACATTGGTGATTAATGGTGAAGGGGTATATCCCCTCGCCCTTCTGATTATTTGTATGCCTTTAACATCTTCCTGAACTACGGAGTCGTCAACCCGGTTAACAATGTCACGGTTATGTGTCAGAACAGCATCAACTTTTCCCCTGAATTGAAACAATGCGTCTTCATTGTTTATAATAATTGGGGTGTCGCTGATATTTCCACTGGTCATAACCAGTGCTTTTATGGCTGGTTTTTTGAAAAGCTGGTAATGGAGAGGCAGATAGGGTAGGAAGGCTCCCAGAGTGTTAAGGTTGGTCGATATTTCTTTAGGAAATACATGTTTTTTTTTCATTCTAACCAAAAGAATAGGACGCCTCCAGGATGTAAGTGTTTGTTCTTCATTAAAAGAAAGGTTGGTGTACATCTTCAGCGTTTCAATGTCTTTAAACATTAAAGCAAAAGGTTTGCTGTCCCTGGTTTTAATCTTTCGTAGTTTTTTAATTGCTTCCGGGTTAAAAGCATTGCAGGCAAGGTGAAAACCTCCAAGCCCCTTCATGGCTATTGTACCACCGTCATTTATTATTTCCTGTAGTTTGGAGAGGATGATCTCTACGCCTGAAATGGTTTCTTTGTTGTAGTGAAGTGTATAGGTTGGCCCGCAGTTATGGCAGGCTATAGGTTGGGCATGAAATCTTCTGTTCTTAATATCGTTGTATTCATGGTCACATTCAGGGCACATTTTAAATGTTTTCATGCTGGTGAAGGGGCGGTCATACGGAATGTCTTCAATAATAGAAAAGCGTGGCCCGCAATTTGTACAGTTGATAAATGGGTAGCCAGTCCGGTGTTTCTGCTTTTCCATGTCAGCGAGACAATCCTTACATACGGCAATGTCAGGACTAACAAGGGTAGTAGAGTTGTTGACGGTCTTTGATTTTTTTATCTCAAACGAGTGATATTTTTCTTTCCGGGTGGTGGTTTCTTCAATATCAATGATTGTAGATGCAGCGGGAGCTTCTGTTTTTATTTTGTGTTTAAACTGGTTGAGTTTTTCTTTATTGCCCTGAATATTGACAATAACGCCATCGTTTTGATTATAAACAAAACCATTTAAGTCTAATTCCCTTGCAATACGATAAATGAAGGGGCGAAACCCAACCCCCTGTATTAGTCCTTTAATATGAAGGATATGAGTTTTACAAGCCTTGCCGGTGTTTTGAATAATATAGGCCATTAAACTATGGTGTTGACCTACTAATTTATTCAATTTTTAGTTTTTATCCATCGTTTTTCTCAAGTGTCTGGTTTATTTAACATATACGGAGAAAAGTACAGCTTTTCGCAGAAGCACACCCGTAATTGGGTTTGTTTTGGCGAAAAACCATATCCGTACTAATAAGAAATTAACCAGACCTTGTGCATTAAGCTCCAGGTTCGGTAATTTGAGTTGAAAAATCAAAATCCGGCACTTAGGCCTTAACTTTTACTTTTTTGTTCCCGGATATACTTTTAATGCTTCTTCAATACATTTTACCGCTTTTTCCAGATCTTCTTTTTTCAATACATATGCAATACGGGCTTCGTCTTTTCCCAGGCCTTCAGTGGCATAAAAACCTCTGGCAGGGGCAAGCATAACCGTTTCATTGTTGTAATGGAACTTCTCCAATAGCCACTGGCAGAAATCTTCTGCATCATGAACAGGTAGTTTAACTACAGTATAAAAAGCACCTCCGGGCATCGGGGCCTGCACCCCGTCAATTTTATTTAAAGCATCTATAATGTAGTTTCTTCGGGCAATGTATTCATGGTAAACTTCATCGAAATATGATTGTGGGGTTGCAATAGCTGCTTCGCCGGCAACCTGTCCAATGGAAGGGGGGCTTAATCGGGCTTGTCCGTATTTTAAAACAGCATCATAAACTTCCTGGTTTCTTGTAATAATAGCTCCTGTTCTAACCCCACACATGCTGTAGCGTTTTGAAACCGAGTCAATCACTATGGCGTTTTTTTCTATCTCCGGCAGGTTAAGAATTGAATGGTGTTTATTCCCATCATATACAAATTCCCTGTAAACTTCGTCAGAGAAGAAGAAAAGATCGTGTTTTATAACCAGTGCCTTTAATTTTTCCAGTTCTTGCAGTGAATACAGATACCCTGTAGGGTTATTAGGGTTGCAGATTAAAATCCCTTTTGTCTTTTCGGTAATCACCTGCTCAAAATCTTCAATACGGGGCAACGCAAAGTTATCTTCAATATTGGATGTAATAGGGACAATTTTTATACTTGCTTCGCTGGCATATGATGCATAGTTAGTATAAAAAGGTTCTGGAATAATAACTTCATCTCCGGGATCAAGCGTGGCCAACAATAAAAACAAGATGGCTTCGGAGCCCCCGGTTGTTATCATTACGTGTTTTGGTTCGATACGGATACCATTTTTTTGATAATGCCCAGCCAGTGCGGCCCTATATGTTTCATTTCCGGCAGAATGGCTATACTCAATAACTTTGTCTGGATAATTTTTAATGGCATTTAGCGCAACCTCAGGAGTCTGAATATCGGGTTGTCCAATATTTAAATGATATATCTTAATACCATTCTTAATAGCTGCTTCAGCATATGGCACTAACTTGCGTATGGGGGAAGCAGGCATGTTAATCCCTCTTTTAGATAATTTCGTCATATTACATCAATTATTCCAATGTTTCAAAGGCTTGCCCTCTGTCTTAAAATTTGGGCAAAAATATATGAATATAAGTAAACTAGGAACTATTACTGATATGTTAGGAGTTTAATTTTACTTTCGCAATGATTTTAGTCATATTGACCTGGGGTAAGTGTCAGGTTTGTAGTAAATTAATTTATTTGAAATTGTTCTAAATTTAATTTTGCTATTGACTTTCATGAAGTAAAACCATATTTTTAGTTAAGAATGAATGAATTAAAGATTCTCGTTTTAGCCTGATTTACCAAAAATTCCGGATTTTTTGCTGCGAAGGGGGTGTTTTTAGTTTTGTTGGTATAGAAACCGTGTTTCCGAATTTTATGTTTTTTCAGGGCCAGTGTGGTCATTATTAAAGAAGTTCACTTTCCAATAATAAATTTCTGCATTTCTGCAGAGTAAAATGGCATCACTATGAAAACTTTTACTCAAAAAGTAATAGAAAAATATGACCGGGATAAAACCAGGTTGATGGATATTCTGATTGATATTCAGTCTGAGTTCGGTTATATTTCGCGTGACAGTGTTGCGCAAATAGCACAGGAGCTTCATATGTCTGAAGTTGATGTGGAACAAACAATTTCTTTTTATCATTTCTTTAGTATGGAGCCTACAGGGAAGTATTCCATCTATTTAAACGATAGTGCTGTTGCAATGATGATGGGCAGACAGGAAGTAGCCGAAACTTTCGAAAAGGAAGTTGGTGTTAAGTTTGGAGAAGTTACTGCCGACGGGCTTATCGGCCTTTACGATACGGCCTGCATCGGAATGAATGACCAGGAGCCGGCGGCAATTATTAACAATCAGGTATTTACTAAGTTGACACCGTTCAGGGTTAAAGAAATAATCCGGGACATAAAAGAGGGCAAGGATGTTCGCGATATGTTTTCAGCTTCTTTTGGGGATGGGGCGAACCGGAATGATTTGGTAAAATCTGTTGTGACAAATAACATTCGGAAAATCGGACCTGTTCTTGATACAGAATACAAGGTTGGAGAAGCCATTGGGAAAATAAAAGACACTATGACCCCCGAAGGGGTTATTCAGGAGATTAAGAACTCTAATATCAGAGGCAGGGGCGGTGCAGGATTTCCAACCGGATTAAAATGGGAGTTTTGCAGAAATGCCAAAGGCGAGAAAAAATATATATTTTGTAATGCTGATGAAGGGGAACCGGGAACGTTTAAAGACCGTGTTATACTTACAGAGCTTCCCCGTTTACTGTTCGAGGGCATGGTAGTTGCCGGGTATGCTGTGGGTGCCGATGAGGGGATTTTATATATCAGGCATGAATATAAGTATCTGAACGATTATCTGGAAGATATTCTTAAAGTTGCCAGGGAAAAAAGATACCTGGGCAAAAACATTTTGGGCAAAGAGGGTTTTAATTTTGATATACGGATTCAATTTGGTGCGGGTGCTTATGTATGCGGAGAAGAGTCTGCCCTGATTGAATCAGCAGAAGGGAAAAGGGGGGAACCCCGGGATAGGCCGCCATTCCCGGTAGAGAAAGGTTATCTGGATAAGCCAACAGTTGTTAACAACGTGGAAACGTTATGTGCAGTTGTAAAGGTAATCCTTAAAGGAGGCGACTGGTATCGTTCATTCGGGACCTCAGAGTCAACCGGGACTAAACTTTTAAGTGTATCCGGAGACTGTCGTTATTCGGGAGTATATGAAGTGGAGTGGGGGTTTTCAGTTAATGATATTTTGGATATGGTGGGGGCAAACCCGAAAAATATTCAGGCTGTTCAGGTAGGTGGTCCATCGGGTTCCCTTATTGCTAACGAAGAGTTTGACAGGATTCTTGGATACGAGGATTTAGCTACAGGGGGCTCCCTAATTATTTTTGACAAGTCTCGTGATTTGTTAACCGATGTGGTGCTTAATTTTACCGAGTTTTTTATTGATGAGTCTTGCGGGAGTTGTTCTACCTGCAGAATTGTTCCCGCAATTTTAAAGGAAAAAGTAGAAAAGGTTCTTAATGCCCGTGGGGTTGCAAGTGATATAAAAGATTTGGAAGAGTGGGGGGAGATTTTAAAAGCCAGTCGTTGCGGACTGGGGCAAACAGCAGCTAATCCAATACTTACTTCGTTAAAAAATTTCAGGCATTTGTACGAAGAAAAGATTCAGACTACCAAAGAATACGATACAGGCTTCGATTTGTCGAAAGCAGTTAAAGAGGCCTGCGAAGTTACAGACAGAGTGCCCAATATCTAAAATTTTATCATCATGAACCAAATAGTAAAATTCACAATAGACGGAACCGAATGTATGGCAGAAAAAGGCACATACCTGGTAGATGCCGCAAAGGAAAACGGGATATTTATTCCAACGCTGTGCAATTATCCGGGCATAAAGCCTAAAGGAAGTTGCAGGGTATGCACTGTAAAGATAAATGGCCGGCTTATGACAGCTTGTACTACCCCGGTTACAGAAGGTATGGGAGTGGAGAACCATTCCTCTGAACTGGATGAACTCCGTAAGCAAATTATTGAATTGTTTTTTGTAGAAGGCAATCATTTTTGTCCTTCATGCGAAAAAGGGGGAGGGTGTGAACTGCAGGCCTTGGCTTATCGTTACAAAATCATGGCGCCCCGGTACCCATTTTCATTTCCCCAGCGCGAGGTGGATGCCACAAGCCCGAAACTTATAAAAGATCAGAACAGGTGTATTTTGTGTAAACGTTGCATTCGGGGCATTCAGGATGAAAAGGGCCGAACAATATTTGCTTATCAGAAAAGAAGCAACCATGTTGAAATCGGAATTGATCCTAAACTGGGAAAAGAGTTAACAGACGAAACAGCCCAGAAAGCTATGGATATTTGTCCGGTTGGAGCACTGTTGGTCCGAGAAAAAGGGTTTGATGTACCAATTGGAGAACGAAAGTACGATAAAGAACCGATAGGGCAGGATATAGAACACATCAAAGTTTCAAACCATTAAAAAAAACAGTATGAGCAAACCAATAGTTGCAACAACATCGTTAGCCGGGTGTTTCGGCTGCCATATGTCAATCCTGGATATTGATGAGCGGATCTTGGATCTGATCCAACTGGTAGAATTTGATAAATCACCCATTGACGATATAAAAAAGTTTTCACGTAAATGTGATATTGGACTTATTGAAGGTGGATGCTGTAATAGTGAAAATGTGCATGTACTTAAGGATTTCAGGGAAAACTGTAAAATGCTGATTTCAGTCGGGGAATGTGCCATTATGGGGGGATTGCCGGCCATGCGTAATGGAATTCCATTGAAAGAATGTCTTGAGGAAGCATATTTAAATGGGGTTACAGTAAAGGAGAGTAACGGAGCACGGATTATTCCTAACGATCCGGAACTGCCAATACTGCTGGACAAGGTTTATCCGTGTAACGAGGTGGTCAAGATAGACTACCACCTTCCCGGGTGCCCTCCCAGGGCAGACTTAATCTGGGAAGCTTTGGTGGGGTTAATTACAGGCAATGACATGAAACTGCCTTATGAATTAATTAAGTATGATTAAAACAGAAAACAATGGGACAAAAAATTACAATAGAACCTGTTACCAGAGTTGAAGGACATGGTAAGGTCACTATACATATGGACAATGACGGGAATATTAACCAGACCCGTCTGCATATTGTTGAATTCAGAGGGTTTGAACGTTTTGTACAGGGAAGGCCTTACTGGGAGGCACCGGTGCTTGTGCAGCGTTTGTGCGGAATTTGTCCGGTAAGTCATCACCTGGCAGCAGCAAAGGCCCTTGATGTGATTGTGGGGGCCGGTACTGGGGATAGATTGACCCCAACAGGAGAAAAAATGCGGCGCTTAATGCATTACGGGCAAATTTTTCAGTCTCACTCCCTTCACTTTTTTCACCTTGCATCTCCCGATTTATTGTTTGGTATAGACAGCGATCCTGCTACACGAAATGTAATTGGGGTAGCGCTGGCAAATAAAGATTTGGCTGTTCAGGGAGTAATGATGCGGAAATTCGGGCAGGAAATAATTGAAGCAACAGCCGGGAAGAAAATTCACGGGACAGGGGCGATTCCTGGTGGAATAAATAAACATCTGTCTGCCGGGGACAAAGAACGGTTTTTAAATGGCAAGGCTCCAATGAATATTGAAAATATGATTTCCTGGGCAACGGATGCGTTGGAATTTTTCAGAGAGTATCATACTTCAAACAAAGCAGTAATCGATCAGTTTATTGACTTTCCATCGAGCTATTTAAGCCTTGTTCGAAAAGATGGGGCACTAGATTTGTATCACGGAGTACTGAGGGCTGTTGATAAAGAAGGTGGCGTTATTTTACATGATGTTGATTATCAGGATTATGTGAAATATATCGACGAGGAAGTAAGAAGTTGGACCTATATGAAATTTCCGTACCTGAAAGAGTTTGGAAAACAGGCGGGATGGTATACTGTAGGCCCACTTGCCAGGATGAATACAGCGGAATTTATAGACACTCCACTCGCCCAGAAAGAATTTGAGCGGTTTAAAGCATACAATGGTGGAAAACCAAGTCATAAACCGATGCATGCGCATTGGGCAAGGCTCATAGAAATTCTGCATGCGGCAGAGAAAATGAAAGAACTTTTGAATGATGAAGATTTGATGGAGGGGGAGTTAACTGTAAAAGGAAAAAAACAAAACGAAGGGGTTGGCTTAATAGAAGCACCGCGAGGAACATTGTTTCATCATTACAGAGTAAATGATAAGGATCAGATTGAAATGTGTAATCTTATTGTTTCTACAACGAACAATAATGAATCCATGAATATGGCCGTAAATCAGGTTGCTGTTCGCGAAATGGCCGGCAAAGAGGAAATATCGGAGGGGATGATGAATGCAGTAGAAGTAGCCATAAGAGCATATGATCCCTGCCTGAGCTGCGCGACACACGCGTTGGGACAGATGCCCCTTGAGCTTTCTTTGTATGATCAAAATAACAGGTTAATTGACCGGAAGAAAAGTCATTGATGAAAAAGGTGCTAGTTTACGGATATGGTAACCCAGGCCGTCAGGATGATGGCCTGGGTGTACTTTTGGCTGATATGGTAGATGACTGGGCAATGGGTAAGTCCCTTAAAACAATTGAAACGGATTCAAACTATCAGTTAAATATCGAAGATGCGTACCGGTTAAATGATTATGATGTAATTATATATGCGGATGCATCGAAAGAAGATATCAACGACTATCTGTTTGAGGAAATAAGCCCAGTCCTGAACCCAAGGTTTAGCATGCACTCAGTTTCACCGGAGTTTGTAATTGGCTTATGTCAGGAGATTTACGGGGAGGTGCCAAAGACATATCTTATGCATATAAAAGGCTATGAGTGGGAATTTATGGAAGAGGTCTCAAAGGAAGCGAATAACAATTTGTCCGGAGCTTTTAGTTATCTTACAAAAAAAATTGAAGAAATAGTAGAAGTCTAAACAGAAACTTTTTTACGTTTGATTTCGGTTAATAAAGTTTTTTGAAGGTATCCATATACTTTGTATATTGCATTTAATATGGTATGTCCCAAAAATCTTGAAAAATAAACAGTGATGAATATACCCAATTGGGAAGATAAAACAATTCTAATTGTTGAAGATGACGAGATTAGCCTGGAATTTCTTTCTGAATTATTACTTCCTTCCAAAGTAAGTGTGCTTACTGCCCAGGACGGAAGACAAGCCGTTAGTGTTTTTCAGAGTAACGCTGCAATAGATCTTATTCTAATGGACGTTAGGTTGCCTATTCTAAATGGGCGGGATGCAATGTTGGAAATTAAGAAAATCAGGAACAATGTTCCTATTATCGCGCAAACAGCATTTGCCATGTCCGGAGACAGAGAGAAGTATCTGGAAGCAGGTTTTGATGAATATATCTCCAAACCTATTATAATGGAAGAAATCTTATCTATGATTTCAAGGTTCTTTTGATAAACTATAGTTGAATATTAAAATATAAAGTTATGATAATGAGGTTGTTGTGTGTTGTGGTGCTGGCGTGTGTAATGTTTTCATGTAAACAATCGGTAAAGGAAACAGGAGTCGTTAATCTGGAAGATATTGATTTGTCTGAAAGTAAGCATAGGTTAAATGAACTTGATACGGTTGGTACCGGAATACCAATCTTTTATAATATGTATCTTTCTGTAGAGCTTTCCTCTTTATTTGAGACGGCCGGAACTGTTTTTGACAAGGGGATTTTAAACTCAGTTAATAACACGTCGCAGTATTTAACCAGCTATAAAAAAGCGATGAACCTGGGAGTTTATGCCGTAGATCTTAGTTATTGCCGTGCTTTTGAACAATTTGATGTAGCAGGGCGGTATTTTTCATCTATGCAGGCACTATCGGAACAATTGGGAATCCCACAGGATTATTTTGATAACACTGCACAAAGGTTTGAACGAAATATGACAAATAAGGATTCTTTAATTACAATTGCGAACGAAATTTATTACGAAACAGAAGAATACCTAAAAGAAAATGAAAGATTTGCCACAGCTTCTGTCATTATAATGGGCGGATGGGTCGAAGCTCTTTATATCGGAACAAAAGTGGCTCTTGAAAGTAAAAATCCGGATATAATTGAAAGAATTGTCGATCAAAAATATTCGCTGAATAACCTTCTGATACTTTTAAAAGATTATGAGGATAATGAGCTTATCTCAGATCATATCAGTCGGCTAAAAGAGCTGAGAATACTTTTTAATCAGTTGAATATATCGTCAGATTTTAGTGAAACGGAGTCTAAAGCAAAAAAGCAGATGGACGAGCGGCTTGTAGACATAAAAAAATTACATGAAAATATTCTGGAGATCAGGAAGGCAATTGTAGAGTAGTCTTTATCTTTTATCGAAAAAATAAGTCGGGTGACGGGATATGTGCATATATATTCCGTTTTTTTATAAAAATCATATTAAGTAGATTGGGTTTCCCTTCCAAATTAGTTGCTATTAATGCGGGAATAATTTATATATAGTTCCCTTCCAAATTAGCAAGAGAGTTTACAACATCAATTGCGAAATTTGTAACAGATGATAATCAGGAAGGAAGCCGGTTAATTGACTTAGGCGGTAGTTTGGGGATAAGTATTAATCTTCCTTGAAAAACTTTCCGTAATGTTTTGTATGTTAGTTGTTAATGTTGATTTAACCTTTCGGTTGTTATTTTTATAACAAAAAAACAAACATTTTAGTGTTTGACACGTTATTATGAAGTAATTATTGTTATTTTTGTAACAGAAATCTGAGAGTTAGTCATTTTTTCTATCTCGAAGAAACCTTAATAGTCTGATCCTAAAGATTGTAACTGATGGAAAAGAGAATTGGCGCAGCCATTATATTAGTTGATAGTAAAGAACATGTAGATGCAATGAACAATATTCTGTCCATGCATTCTTCTATTATCATTGCCCGCCAGGGGATCCCTCTAAGGGATAAAGGTGTAAGTGTTATATCACTCATTCTTGAAGGAACAAATGATCAGATCAGTACCCTTACCGGAAAAATTGGTAGGGTGAAAGGGGTTCAGGTTAAGACTGTTCTAACGAAGTATGAATGAGAAAAAAGTAGTATAATGATTTTTACACCAGAGAAGTACCGCATAGAAGATAAACCTATGCAACCTTTTATTGATGCAGATGAAATATGGGATTTCATTAATAATGCGAAAACAGATAAATCCTATGTGCGGGAGATTATAGCAAAATCATTAGAGAAGAAAAGACTGCCCCTTGCAGAAACCGCAACACTTGTGGCTGTGACAGATCCGGAATTGATTGAGGAAATCAAGGAAGGGGCAAGGCAGTTGAAAGAAAGAGTCTATGGAAACAGGATCGTCCTTTTCGCCCCATTGTATGTTGGGAGCCTCTGCACAAATGATTGCCAGTATTGTGGGTTCAGGACTTCAAATAAACAGGCTAAAAGAACCACATTAACCAATCCTCAGTTAATTAAAGAGGTGGAGGCTTTGGAAGATACCGGACAGAAGCGTTTGATCCTGGTATTTGGGGAACATCCTAAATACGATGCCGATTATATTGCCAGTACTGCAAGAACAGTATATAATGTTAAGAAAGGAAACGGAGAGATAAGAAGGGTAAACATAAACGCCGCCCCACTAGATATTGAAGGTTTTAAGACCGTAAGCGATGCGGGAATTGGCACTTACCAGGTATTTCAGGAAACCTATAACAAAGAAACTTACTCGAAATACCATAAAGGAGGTAAGAAGTCAGACTATGATTATAGGTTGTCTTCTCTTGACAGGGCGCAGGAAGCGGGGCTGGATGATGTTGGTATTGGAGCACTTTTTGGGCTGTATGACTGGCGGTTTGAGGTACTTTCTCTCGTAAGGCATACAAATCACCTTGAAGCATGTTATGGTGTAGGCCCTCACACAATCTCATTTCCAAGGCTTCAGGAAGCATCGGAAATCAATATTGAAAATAACTATCTGGTTAATGACGAAGAATTTACCCGTTTAATAGCAATTCTTCGGCTTGCCGTACCTTATACCGGTTTAATTCTTACTGCGCGGGAGAACGCCATGGTACGAAAAGAAGTAATGAAGTTTGGTGTGTCTCAAATTGACGGAGGAACAAAAATTGAACTGGGTGGTTATTCCAGACAGTCGGAATCTCAACATATTGATAAAGAGCAATTTAGAATAAATGATGACAGGACTCTAGGGGAAGTAATAGAAGAACTCTTAAATGATGATTATCTGCCTTCTTTTTGCACTGCTTGTTACCGCTTAGGAAGGACGGGAGAACATTTTATGGAGTTTTCTGTTCCAGGTTTTATAAAACGGTTTTGTTCACCAAATGCAATTTTGACATTAGCAGAATATTTGGAGGACTATGCCAGGGAGGAACTTGTACAAAAAGGATGGAAAATGATAGAGAAAAACCTGGAGACACTTAATGGGGCAACTAATGTTCCAGAAATAAAGAAAAGACTGGAAAAAATAAAGCAAGGTGAACGTGATTTGTATTTTTAAGAGGAACTACAATGGAAATTCGTGAAATATTGGATAAGGGGACGTTTGTAGCAGAAGACCTGACTCGCTTGTTAAAAGCCAGTGGAGAGGAAAAAAAACTGTTGTTTGAGAAAGCTGCAGCGATAAAAAGAGAAACTGTCGGGGATGTAGTGTACTTTAGGGGACTTGTCGAATTCTCCAATATTTGTGCAAAAAACTGTTTCTATTGTGGCATTAGAAAAGATAATGAAAACTTTCAACGATATAACCTTACCGATGAGGATATTCTTAAGGCGGCAAGGTTTGCCTGGAAGAATGATTTTGCATCAATGGTGCTACAATCGGGAGAATTAGTGTCTCACTCTTTTACCAAACGTATTCAGAACCTACTTAAAAAAATTCACCAGGAAACAAATGGAACGCTGAGAATTACTTTGTCTGCTGGAGAGCAAAGTAAAGAAACATATAAAATATGGAATGAGGCCGGGGCTCACAGATATCTGTTACGCATAGAAACTTCGAACCCGGAATTGTATAAAAAACTCCATCCGAATGATGAAAACCATAGGTTTGAGAAACGTTTGGAGAGCCTTAACCTTCTTCGTGAATCAGGGTACCAGGTAGGGACAGGAGTAATGATTGGACTTCCGTTTCAAACGGTTGACGATTTGGCAAATGACCTGATTTTTATGAAGGAGTTTGGAATTGATATGGTTGGAATGGGACCGTATATCGAACATGGCGATACCCCGCTTTATCAGTTCCGGGAAAAACTCTTCCCGCTGGAAGAGCGCTTTCAACTGGCTTTGAAAATGATTGCCCTGTTGAGAATGACTATGCCTGACATAAATATTGCCGCAGCAACAGCTATGCAGGCAATAGATAAACTGGGCAGGGAAAAGGCACTTAAGGCCGGGGCCAACGTTATAATGCCTAATATTACTCCGGGACAATATCGTGACGATTACTTACTGTATCAGAATAAACCATGTACGGACGATTCAGCCGAAGATTGCAAAAACTGCCTTGAAGCCCGTGTAGCCCTTGCTGGGAACTCTATTGGGTATGGCAGTTGGGGCGATTCTCAACATTTTCAGACAAGAAACCGGTAAGAAAATAGTAGTTACATTATAAATATTATCAGCAATTTGAAATATTATTCAGAATTAGTCTAATTAAAAAGAAGCGTGTAGGTATGGAGAAACAAAATAAAGTATCAAAGAAACAAGCAGCCATAAAATTGGCCGTTTTTAGCACAAAAGGATGGGTGTCGGACTCATTCAGTCATGTTAACGAGACATTTAATCTTGAAATATCATATTTTGAGTCAAGGCTATATAAGAAAACGGCTCAGCTTGCTGCAGGTTTTGACGCCGTTTGCGTGTTTGTAAACGATGTTATAAATGCAGATGTTTTAGTTAAACTAAAAGAGGTAGGGGTAAAACTGGTAGCCCTGCGATGTGCCGGTTTTAATAATGTAGATGTTGAAAAGGCCAAAGAATTAGGAATAGCTGTTGTCAGGGTACCTGCGTATTCACCCTATGCTGTTGCCGAACATACACTTGGGTTGATTTTGACATTAAATAGGAAGTACCATAAAGCTTATGCCCGTGTGCGTGACGGTAACTTTGCGCTGGACGGGCTACTAGGTTTTGATTTGCACGATAAGACAGTAGGAATTATTGGAACAGGAAAAATTGGGCAGATATTTGCCCAGACTATATCTGGTTTTGGGGTGAAAATTATCGCTTATGACAAGTTTCCAAATAAAAAACTGGAAGAGAAAGGGCTACTAAAATATGTAGAATTGCATGATTTGTATAAACAAAGTGATATAGTGTCTTTGCACTGTCCTTTAACTCACGAAACCTATCATATCATTAATGAATATGCGCTTGCAGCAATGAAGCCGGGAGTGATGATTGTAAATACAAGTCGAGGCCCGCTTGTTGATACAAATGCAGTAATTGAGGGGTTGAAAAAAGGAAAAGTTGGTTACCTGGGGCTTGATGTTTATGAAGAGGAAGAGGAGCTGTTTTTTGAGGATTTATCAGAAAAGGTTATTCAGGATGATCAGTTTGTACGTTTACAAACATTTCCCAATGTGTTAATTACGGCACATCAGGCATTTTTTACCAAAGAAGCTGTAATGAATATTTCGGAAACGACGTTTAAAAATATAAAGGAATGGTTTGAGAAAGGGACTTCATTGAATGAAGTCCTTCCGCCCAAATAGTCCGATCTTAAAAGTATTGGTAAATAATACGAAACGAACATTGAGAGTGTCCGGGAAGAATCGGAATATTCCTGCTTTAGAAATAACCTCTATGTCTGTTTTCAAAAATTATATTGATAAAAATAGCAACGTCTATGTCACAACTTATATTTTCATATTTTCCCATTGTTTTACTGATTTTTCTAATGACCAAGAAAAACAGTATGCCATCCTTTAGGGCCTTACCAGCTGTGGCTGTAATTACATATTTTATAACACTTATTATTTTTAAAAGCGATCCAAATCTTGTACATGCAACTGTAGTAAAGGGGCTTCTTGTTGCGTGGACACCTATTTTGATTATTGCAGGGGCTATCTTTTTGTTTAAGACCATGGAGCGTACGGGAGCCCTTGATGTAATCCGGGTATGGCTGAATGGAGTTTCCGGTAATAAAATTGCTCAACTTATGATTGTAGGGTGGGCATTTCCGTTTCTTATTGAAGGGGCAAGCGGATTTGGAACCCCCGCAGCAATTGCTGCTCCGATATTGGTAGGACTTGGGTTTCCACCTGTTCGTGTCGCAATCCTTGCCCTAATAATGAATAGTGTCCCGGTATCGTTTGGGGCGGTGGGAACACCAACATGGTTCGGGTTTTCGGAAGTATCCTTAACGGCTGAAGAAATAATGACAATTGGTTTCAAATCGGCCTTATTAAATAGTATTGCAGCATTGATAATCCCGGCTATTGCCCTGGCCTTTATTGTTAAGCCAAAGTCGGTGCTAAACAACTGGTTGTTTATACTGCTAAGTGTTATATCAACCGTGGTGCCTTATATTATAATAAGCAGGTTTAATTATGAGTTTCCGTCGTTAATTGGAGGTGCTATCGGGCTAATCGCTACAGTTATTCTTGCCAGAACAGGTGCCGGGCTTTCAAAAACCACAGTTGAGCTTCAGGAAAAAGTAGGTGATAGTTCCCTTGTTGGCCAGGAT
Organism: Bacteroidales bacterium; assembly: GCA_965230395.1. Classification (GTDB taxonomy): domain Bacteria; phylum Bacteroidota; class Bacteroidia; order Bacteroidales; family UBA10428; genus UBA10428. Next base: position 4,951,481 of record CBDDKV010000002.1, on the reverse strand, counting down.
ATACCTTCAAATGGGCCGGGAACCGGACCAATAACTACCAAGGAACTCCTGAAAGCAACTTTTCCTTTGTGGGGAACTATATTACTCCTGGTTATTACGCGAATACCACAATTGGGCATAAAGGGATTGTTGACCTATAAAGAGACGAGCTTTAACCTGCCTTTGGGGGCATTGGGAGAGTTAAGCATCAGTCCGTCATTGGTTATTGGCTTGTCAGGAATTTTCAAAACGGCTGTTTCATGGAGTCACAGCATATTGTATGTTCCATCATTAATCCCCTTTTTATTTATATCACTTTTAACATTCCTGGTTTACAAAAGGGAAAGAAAGGATGTTTCGGGTGTTTTTTCACAGACCGTGCAACAAATGAGAAACCCGACACTGGCATTATTAGGTGCATTGGTGTTTGTAAATTTAGCAATGATGGGGGGAGGTGATTCAATGGTTAACCTTATTGGGCAGAGTATGGCTGATTTAACAGGAAATGCCTGGAAGTATTTTGCCGCGTTTTTAGGGGCAACAGGTTCCTTCTTTAGCGGCTCCAACACCATCTCGAACCTTACTTTTGGAGGTATACAGGATGCTATTGCTGTTAAACTCGGATTGGAAAGGACAACAATACTGGCATTACAATCTGTTGGTGGGGCTATGGGCAACATGGTCTGTATTAATAATATTGTAGCTGTAGCTTCTGTTCTTGCACTAGGAAATATTGAAGGGTTTATTTTAAAGCGAACTGTTCGGGCTATGCTCGTGTACGGACTAATTGTGGCCTTGGTGGCTGCAATTCTGTACTAAGATAGATGGATAGAATCCGGTGTTTAAAATGCGCTTTTAACTTTATGCATAAGTTCTTGTAGTTTTTGACTTATAGCGTGGGGCATAACGTCGGATTCTTTCTTGCCTTCCATAATATCCCTGCTAACGGAATCAATTTCAAAGTTGAACCCGTGGCTGTTACTATTATCTTTAAAAGAGGCGGTTACAACCCCGTTCTCGTATAAATAACATTCTTTTGCCCGCCAAAACAAGGGGATGGAAATAAACCCCTTTTCTCCAACTATTGTTGCATAGTTTGGAAATTCTGTGATAAATGAAGAGCTTAGTGAAGCTTCTGCACCATCAAACTCAAAGAGCATGGTGAGATCGGAATCAACACCTGTTGGGGCTTTACGGGCAAGTACTGTCATGTTTACCGGATCTTTTTTTAGAAACAGCCAGGTAATTGCAATGGTGTAACATCCAATATCCAGAAGAGAGCCTCCGGCAAGCTCCGGGTTGTAAAGGCGATTCTTTTCGTTATACGGGGCAATAAAACCAAAATCGGCCTTTATATGCCTGATTGTTCCGATCCGCCCTTCTTTTGCCCAGTTAAAGGCCTGGTTTATGGCAGGAAGAAAAAAAGTCCACATCCCTTCCGCCAGGTAATTTCCGGTTTGACCGGCAAGTTCAATTAGCCTGTGACTTTCATCAGGAGATACTGTAAGGGGCTTTTCGCATAAAACATTCTTCCCGGCGTTTAAAATGTCAGAAACATGTTGAAAATGAAAGTTATGGGGAGTGGCAACATATATTATGTCTGTTTCACTATCATTATATAAATCTTCATAACTTCCGTATGCCTTGGGAGCGTTGTGTTCTGTGGCAAAGTCTTTCGCCTTTTCGAGCGAGCGGGAGGCAACCGCGTGTAATTCTCCATGTTCAGAGTAGGCCATATCATGGGCAAATCGCTTTGCTATCTTTCCGGGACCAATAATTCCCCATTTTATTTTTTTCATCAGATCGTGGATAAGCGTTGTTTTAAAACAAAGAAACTATAATTTCTGAAATCCGGACAATAAGGAATGAACGAAATTCTTTTTTAAGAACATTCAGTATGAATACACCTAGTTTTCCAATCACCTCATGGGTAAATGTAGATCAGAACTTCTAAATTTATAGCCCGGTGATTTTCGTCGGGATAGCATTCGTTAAGATACCGGAATTACAACGAACATAACTTTTGAGTCCGTATGTATAAGCTGCAAGTTAATAAGAAATTGTTGCAGGTTCGAAAAAAAAAGCAGTTTAATTTACTGATGCTGAATTAGATTTGGAAAAATCAAATAAAAGGAGTAAATTGATCATCCTCTTTTTATAAGTTGGGTTTACTATGCTAAAAGTTAACAAACAGCCTCTTGTGTTAATAAATATAAGAGGTCTGTTTGTTTTCTGTAATCTAAAGTTTAAAGCAACCTTCTCTTTACTTCGCTTGTATAATTCCGTAACTTTATACTACAGAACTTAAAAACAGAGGGCTATGTATAAAAAAGTATTAATCGCGGTGGATGAATCCAGGTATTCAGAAAAGGCAGCAATGGTTGGTTTTGAGTTGGCCCGGCAGCTAAGGGCTTCGGTGGCTCAGGTTTATATTGTTAGTCCGGTTTATGCTATGGGAGGAATTGATTCAGGAATACTGCCTACGGAATTGGAAAATTCGCATGTGGAGGCCGGAAATGTTATGTTATCAGATTACGAGAAAAAGTATGCTCATGATGAAGCCGTTGAAAATTTCGTTAGGGTTGAATCTCCTGGGAGAGGGATAATGGAAGTTGCAGAAGAATGGCAGGCCGATCTTATTGTTATAGGGAGGCATGGATTAGAAAGCTTTAGGCATATTGTATTCGGAGGGGTAGTTGACGAGGTTGCAAAACATACCCATATTCCAGTTATGTTAGTGCCATTTTCCGAATAAACATTTGCTCTGGTAGTCCGATCACAAAATAATATTTCATACCTCGTACTTCTTTCTCCTTTCCGTAGCGTTTAAATCCTTAAACGCAGCTATTATGTTTTGCGAATTTTGCCTTACAAAAAGAAAAAATATACACCAAATAATTAACCCGAACTATGCATTAAGAAACATAGTCCGGGTTTAATATTTTAGAATGAATATGGATTTATTCTTTTACGATTTTATTAATGAAGTGCTTGTTGTTTACCTGGATGTCGAGTAAGTAAATCCCTCTTTTGAATGTAGATAAGTCGAAAGAAGTGTTTTCTAGTATGCCAGGTTCTTTAATTAGTACCTTACCTGTTAAGTCCAGAATTCGAACATTTTGGATAGCTACCTGGTGTACGTCAATTTTTAGAAAATCTTTTGCCGGATTCGGATAGAACTCTATTCCAAGTTGTTCAATATTTGTGATACTGTTTATATCCTGCTTTTTAATAGTGACCTCAAGATTGCATACTGTAGAATTTCCTGCAGAGTCAGTTACAGTCCATTTAATGCTGTTTTTTCCAGCCGGAAGCTCGGCACCTTCTAGTGAGGCTTTGTTGTTAAAGTCGTTTGTAACTGTTGCTACTTTGCAGTTATCATCAGATGAAACGGGATCGAATTCCGTTCCGGAAACGATATATTTATTCTCACCGGCATTCAGCGTTTTTGTCTGGTTATTGGCACAAACTATTGAGGGTGCTTCTGTTTCGTGTGCGAAGGTAACAGCTGCTGAGGTATCTGAGTGATCCATATTTCGGACAATACACCTGTAAGTGTTACCATTAAAACCTTTGCTAGCAACAAAAGAAAGCTTTTCTGTGTCGACTCCCTTATAAGTTAGTTCATTATTTATCAAATCTACATACGTTTTTCCTTTGTTGGTGCTCACTTGCCACTGATAAAACTGAATGTTTTCACCTCCAGCAAGAAAAGAAACATTTTCATTTATACATACATCAGAAATATCTTCTGGTTCTTTGGTAATGTTTACCGGGGCATATGGGTTTCTGTACATGTATGCAGTTCCGCTTTCAGTTCCTCCATCATCATCAGCCCATGCCCCAACCATTGCATTTCTGCCGGAAACAGATACGAAACACCCGAAATAGTCTTTTGCATCTTTAGTGTCAGGAACATACTTAATGGTTTCTACCGTATCAGCCCATCCGCTTTCAGGCCTTTTAAATAAATAAGCTGCACCAGGTGTATATGCTGGTATAATATCCATGTAATTTCTTATTAACCCCAGGCCATCGGCACCAACCATTGCATAACCATCTGATATACTTACTGAATTTCCGAAGAAGTCTTTTTGCTTTAATTCTTTTGCAGAAAGTTTTATGGACGCTGTAGTATCCAGCCACCCGTTTTCAGGTTTTTCAAAAATATAAGCAGCACCCTTTAAATTGTCAGCACAAAAAGCCCCAACAATAATTTGCTCTCCTGATATATCAACTTTGCCACCGAAAAAGTCATCTCTTTTTTCTTTTGAAGAAGTCAGTTTAGCGGTTTCTGTCATGTCAGCCCAGTTTTCGCCGTTTTTTTCGTATACGTAGGCTGCTCCCGTTGAATCAGCGCTGGTCTGTCCGATAACAATGTATTTGTCGTCAATGCTGACAGAGCGGCCAAAATAATCATTTGCACTTCCGTCGGATGAGGTAAGGGTAACATATTCAGCAGAATTGCTCCATCCGCTTTCTGGTTTTTTGAATATATACGTACATCCAGTGTTTGAGTTATACCCGGGACAACCAATAATACAATGTGTTTGGGTGATATCAACCGAGTACCCAAAATTATCGTCAACAACTTGTGTTGGGGAAGATAATATTGTGGTTTCAGTCATATCTGTCCATCCTTCAGCAGGTTTTTCATAAATATATACAGCACCGCGTCCAGCTCTTTTGTTATAAGCACCAATAGCAATATAATCATCCGTTATACTGGCAGTATATCCATACCTGCTGTAGCTTTCTGCATCATCAGGTGTTAACTTAGCAATAATTTCCCAAGAGGCTCCTTTGTTCTCCAACACGTAGGCACAACCTTTTTTGAAATTATAGTTTAAAGCAGTTACAACAGCATAGTTTCCATGTATATCTCCGGAAAATCCGTAATAGTCTTCTTTATTTGTAACATATGGTGGGGGAAGTAATTTTTGAACTTCAATACTGTTTTCCCATTCTCCTGCCGGTTTTTTGTAGGCATACGTAGCACCACAAAGCTGGTATTCTGGTTCATTTCTTGCCAAAGCTCCAACAAGAACAGTGTTTTCATTCATGGCTACAGAACAACCAAAGAAGTCTCTTAATTCAGAGTCGGTTCCGGTAAGTTTGGCAATTTCCGTCGTATCGGTCCACCCGTTTTTAGGTTTTTTATAGATATAAGCGGCTCCCGGAGAGTGCGGGGTATATCTGAGACTTCTTTGAGAACCTACAATAATGTAGTCTTTATACATGGAAACCATGGTTCCTATTTCATCGTATTCCTGTTGGTCAGAAACGGTAAGTTTGGCCGTTTGTTTGGCATCTGTCCAGTCTCCACTTTGTGTTTCAAATACATATGTAGCCCCACAGTCTGTTTTTCCATCTGTGTCATGGTACCTGGAGCCAACAGCAATTACGTTACCGGAAATCGCTACTGCGCGTCCCAGCTCATCATCTGCTGCTCCGTCTTTTGGCAGAAGTTTTTCTGTTTCAGAAATTTCGCCTTCCCATCCACCTGAAGGTTTTACATATACATATGCGGCACCACTGTTTTCTCCGTTTTCATCATCTTTATTTGCCCCTACAACAATGAAATTTCCGCTTATACTGACACAACGCCCAAAGGATTGGTTGTCAGATGCGTCGGAAGCATAAAGAATGGCCGATTCTGTAATTACTGCTATATCTCCCCAGCCTTTCGCTGGTTTCTCATAAACAAATGCAGCTCCGGAGTTCGATTTTTTAAAGTCATATTTTAAAGCCCCTACAACAATGTTATCTCCAGAAATACTCACGGCACATCCAAAATAGTCATAAGTATTTCCGGACGTCGTTGTAAGTTTGGTTGTTTCGGTCATATCTTTCCATCCCCCGGCTGGTTTTTCATAAACATATGCGGCTCCGCTTCGTGGTCCATGAACATTATTTTTAAATGCCCCCAGAACAATGGTGTTGCCTGAGATACTTACCCAGTAACCAAGGTTGTCGATGAGTTCTCCATCGGAAGCCAGAAGCGTTGCAATTTCTTTCCATTCCGAGCCGTCATATTCCATAACAAATGCGGCACCTTTACTAAGGTAGCTAGGTGCTCCTATAACAGCGAAATTGCCGTCAATAGAAACCGATTCTCCGTGAAAGTCTTCAGTGTTTCTTAATTCTTTTTGAGAGTAGGTCTTGCCTTTATAGACCCAGTCCTGAGAATGTAAGGTTAATGCGATAATGATCCCTGAAAGGAATAAAGTAAATTTTTTCGTCATTTTGGTAGTTTAAGTGGTTCGTTAATTCAAACTGTTTATCTGGTTTTGTCGTCCGTTCATAGTCAACGGACAAACGTAAGTGTATAAACACCCTATACTGGCTTATTACGTTTGACTTTTGTAAAGGTTTCATCTATTCCGTGAGTATCCTTACGCCGGGTAAATATGAAGAATACAAAATAAAGACGGAGTTGTTTTGAGTGTTTGTGTGTTAGGAGGGGGAGTATGTTAGAGACTTTTGAAATGCAGAGCCAATTAAAAATAATGAAAACGGTAAATGTGTTTCTTAAGCGGCTCCCTGAAATCTGTTTAACCGGACAGTATTCTTTTACCGGGTAAGTATGCCTAACCATTTTATTCTGACTGTTTCTGTGCTGTTGATTTTAAAAATGGAGAAACTTGTACAATGAAACCGAAAAAAATATCAAGAAAAAGTAAAATACAGGCAAAAATTGATGTTTTTGTCATTCGTTGCCTGTTGGTAGTTGTAAGGCTGTGAGGGAGAGTGGGAAACTGATTGTTGTTGTTTTATTTATTGATGCCAGGGGGATTTAATAGCCTGGGTGAAACGAGGTCTGAATTTTTTTATGAACTTCAACATGGCGTTGTTTTTACACAGTTTTACTAATTTCATAGAAAAAATAGATCATGAGAAAACTGTTATTTCTCTTTACAATTTTTGCATGTATGGCTTGTTCTGATAAACATCCCGATATTATACTTCCACCAATAATCTCAGACAGTATGGTGTTGCAACAGAAGGCTCACGCAAACATATGGGGGTGGAGTGAGCCAGGCGTAATTATGCACGTTGAAACAGGCTGGGGTGCTAATGTTAAGGTTAGAACGAATATTGATGGGCGATGGAATGTTTCGGTCAATACACCGGAATATGGTGGTCCTTACACAATAACAGTGAGGGCGAAAAAAACAATCAGGTTAATTGAGGATGTAATGATCGGAGAGGTGTGGTTATGCTCTGGACAATCGAATATGGAAATGCCCTTGAGAGGATGGCCCCCGAAGGATTTGGTTGACAATTCGGATGAAGAGATATCAAAAGCCAAATACCCTCAGATTCGGATGTTTACGGTAGAGAAACAAATGTCATTAAGTCCTGGGGATTTTTGCGAAGGGGAATGGAAGGTTTGTAGTCCGGAATCGGCGCCGGATTTTTCTGCTACAGCGTACTTTTTTGGTGTAAAGTTATTTAAAGAGACAGGGATGCCTGTTGGCCTGATACATTCAAGCTGGTCGGGTACGCCGGCGGAAGCCTGGACTCCCTCAAGGTACCTGGAAGATGTGGCTGGTTTCGAGGAATTTAGTGAAGAGTTTGAGCAACGTCAGGATAATAAAGAAACCTATAAAGAATTTTTAACCGGATTGAAATCAAGGCCTAAAAAGGATTTAGCGAATTCCGGTTTACATGATGAGTTGGGAGGGGACGCTGTATATGCGGCAAAGGAATACGATTTTTCACACTGGAAAACAATGAAAATCCCTGGCAGATGGGAAGAAAAAGGTTTACCTGGTTTTGATGGAATAGTATGGTTCAAGAAGGAGTTTGAACTTCCGGATCTTTATCCGGAAAGCTTTGAGCTTTATCTGGGGGCAATTGATGATATGGATGCAACTTATTTTAATGGAGTTTTGATTGGTAAGCATGATACTTCAGGAGTATGGAATAAAGAAAGGCGGTATGCCATTCCCTCAGAAATTTTGAAAGTGGGAAAGAATGTTATCTCGGTGAAAGTGACAGATACCGGGGGCAGAGGAGGAATATTGGGGGATAATGAAGGTCCTGCTGTTTATAAAGGGGCAAATAAGGTGGTCGATTTATCTGGTAACTGGAATTATATGCCTGTTGCTTATGTTTTTAAAAATAAAGTTTACTTGTTTGAAGATGGGAACAAAAGTTTTAACGCTTTGCCAAAACTAAAATATCCGTTAAATCAGAATGCTCCAACTGTACTGTATAATGCAATGATTGCACCGCTGTTACCGTATAACATCAAGGGGGCAATATGGTATCAGGGAGAATCAAATGTTTGGAGGCCCGAGCAATATAGAACACTTTTTCCTGCTATGATAAAAAGCTGGAGAGCCGGTTGGGGACAAAGGGATTTTCCGTTTTTTTATGTGCAGATTGCTCCGTATAATTATGGCCAGGGTGCAGCAAATAAAGTTGCAGAACTGCGCCAGGCACAACTGGAAACAATGTCGGAAAATAATGTTGGCATGGTGGTCACGATGGATATAGGCAATCCTGGAAATATTCATCCCGGAAATAAAAAAGAGGTTGGAAACAGGTTGGCCCTTTGGGCTTTGGCGAAAACTTACGGGAGGGAAGATATTGTTTGTTCCGGACCACTGTTTTCCGGGATAAGTTTTAGAAACGGGGATGCTATTCTGGAGTTTGAGTATGCAGAAAACGGACTGAAATTAAATGAGGGGGCTTTATCTTTTTTTGAGGTTGCCGGAAAGGATGAAGTCTATTATCCGGCCGAGTATGAAATAACAGGAAAAAAGATAAGGCTGACTTCGGATGCTGTCCCAAAAATAAAGTTTGTCAGGTATGCCTGGGGCGATGATGTTGAACCCAATCTTTTTAATACAGAAGGCTTACCAGCTTCGCCATTTCGGGTAAAGAAACAAAGCCCTTTTTAATATTTAATATCTGGGGATAAATCTTTAGCAGCTTTCACGCAAAGTTTCATGTCGTGTTTCCCAATGCTGCCTTTGTATATCTTTCTTTGTTCGTTTAATTGCTTTATGGTTTCATATAGTTTTTCGTAGTTTGCGTCAGCTACTTTCTTGGCAGTGTCGTAATCCGCCTCATACAAAACAAATGCAAAAGTGTGGTTCACCCACCTTATTCTTGATAAATCGGTTAATTTAGTCAACCTCAGAATCGTCTTATAATCAACTCCTGTTTGTTGGGCTAACGCTGTTCTTTGCTCATGGGTTAAGACTTCTTCAAACAGTTGGGCTGTGTTTTTTATAGCCAGTCCTTCTAATTTTGAGATTACTTCTTCGGAAAGTTCCGGGAAGTCAGCAAGTTTGTTCGGGGGCTGATGATAGCTTTTTATTTCTCTGATAAGAATAGTGAGATAGTTTTCATCTAAACTGCTTTTGAGCGAGAATTCCTGAAGTTTTTTCTTGGTTTTCGAACTGTCCAGTAACTCAGCAACATTTTTTATCCCCTGTTTTTCCAAAAGTTCAAAATTGTTGTCAATATTTTCTTTTAGAAGCATTCTGCCAGGGAGTAGGTCTTCAGACTTTAAGATTTTTTTGTATTCTTCCAGGCTGATTTTTTCCAAATTGATGTAGTATCCCATTTTGGTATGGTTATGTCCGTTTTCTTCTGGCTTTTATTTCCATGGGCAAGATACAGTTATAAATGAATTTATTTATTGGCGTATTAACTTTATACTTTTCTCCAAGCTTGACAACAGTCCCGTTCTGATACTCTATTTCAGAAGGTTTACCTTCCCATACATCGCGGGTTAATGAGGATGTGGAACTGTGAGGAAAAGTGTCGATAAACGAAACGGTTTTGTCAACAAAATCAGGGGTGATTTTTATTCCTATTTTCTGTGATAAAACATAAATTTCATTTAGCAACCCAACCATCATTTGTCTTGTTTCTTTTAGTTCGCGGAGTTCCCCATATGTTGTTTTTGTCACAGCCAATAATCCGCTTACACAAATCGAAATGAATTTTTTCCATAATTCAGCTTCAATGTCGTCTGAGATTAGAGATTTTATGCCTGCTGAGTCAAAAGCTTCTTTTATTTCGAGTGTTCTTTTTGAGCTTGTACGATCAAACTCACCAAAAACTATTGTAGGTGTAATGCCGAAATGGTTTATTACTCCCGGGGCATCAATTTTACTGATAATGCGGCATAATCCGCCGAGAATGTTTGACGTGTCAATTGTTTCAGCCAGTTCTTCAGCGGCAAGAACACCATTTTGTAAAGGAAGTACCGATGTGTTTTGATGTACGATTGATTTTAAGTCGCTTTTAATTTCGTTTATCTGCCACGCTTTGGTACCAAGTATAATTAAATCGGCCGGACCAACCTTGTTTATCTGATCGGTTGCAGAAACATTTTCGATTGAAAAATCGCCTGATATGCTTTTAACTGTTAAGCCTTTTTCTTTAATGGCTTTTAGGTGTTCTCCCCGGGCCAAAAATGTAACATTGTAACCGGCTTGGACCAGTTTCCCTCCAAAATACCCGCCAACTCCGCCAGTTCCTATAATTGCTATTTTCATGTTAAAAGTTTTTTACCTGTTAGATAGTAAGTTGAATAATGGTTCGTTGATATAATAGTTTCCGGTTCCCAGTCTTTCCTTTATCAATATTTTGTCTTCTGCAAGTTTATTTAAATAATTGGAAGCAGTAAGTCTTGATACGCCCAAATCCTGAACAAGGAACTCTATTTTTGTATAGGGGTGTTTGAATAGGTTATTTAATAAATCCTGACTGTAAAACTTATAGTCTTTTCTTATCCGGTGCTTGTAGTCAGTCATTAACTTTTTAATTTCCAGAATGAGTTCAATTGTGGCTTTAGATGTTTCTTCAATACCTTTAATCATAAACAGAATCCATTCTTCCCATAGGTTTTCGTCTCTTACTTTTTGCAGATACCTGTAGTATTCTGATTTGTGTTTTATAATATAACTGCTTAAATACAAAATAGGTAAGGCCTGAAGTTTCTCCATAATAAGGAAAAGAATGTTAATTATTCTTCCGGTTCGTCCGTTACCGTCGTAAAAGGGATGAATACTCTCGAACTGAAAATGTATTATTGCCATTTTTACAAGAGGATCATAATCGCATAATTCCGGGTTGTTTATATAATTTTCCAGGTTTGTCATTAGACGAACTATTTCTTGATGATCCTGAGGTGGAGTATATATTATTTCTCCTGTTGAGACATTTTTTAGTGCCGTGCCCGGAAGTTTCCTGAATCCTGCTTTATTATCTTCAAGGACTTCCTGAATCTCCAGAATAGTTTTGTTTGTTAGAAGTCTGGTTCTAGAGATTAAATCGAAACCCTTTTTTAGTGCAGTGATATAATTTTGCACTTCTTTAGCATTTAATGATTTAAAAGAGTCAAGGTTTAGTTCGGATTTGAACAGATCATCGTGAGTTGTTATAATGTTTTCTATTGCTGAACTGTCTTTAGCTTCCTGTAAGCCTAAGGTGTTAATTAATATATTTTGATTAGGAATGGTAGAGGCAATACCTTTTAATTCAGCTAATGCAGCGTGAGCAGAAGGTAGGCTCTTTAAAACTTTTTTTGTTTCCAGATCTGCTTTTAAAGGTAGTTCCGTTAAATTCCACGAAGTCATTATGTATAGATTTTTCCATTTTCTATACAAAGATAACTTCTTATGTATAGATTTTTCCATTTTCTATACAAAGAAAACTTCTTATGTAAAGATTTTCCAATTTTCTATACATACGCCGGCTGTGGGAGGTAGAATAGAAAAGTAATTTTCGTCGGTTTTCGCAGAGCGGAACTGCAAAATTTAACTGAAAAGTTATTTAGACAGGCAAATAATATTTTTTTATCTGCAAAATACTTACTTCTTACCTTGTTTAGTAATAGTGTCTAAGTAACCCGTAAGGTCTTTTATGGAGTGTAATATTTCTTCTTTTCCCATTTCCTCAGAAATAGAAAGCAAAGTTAAAATTGCTTCACGCTTTTTGTTTCGTAGAAAAGTATCACCTAACTCTTTAAGCTCATTTAATTCTTCAAGGTTTTTAACTTCTTTTAGTCTTTTGATAAGTGTAAGAAAATCCTGATCCATTTTAATGTGTGTTAGTTTGATAGAAGATAAAAATAGTAAATATATGTTTTCTCAGCCCCCATAACTCTTAAAGGTAATCCTCCGAAGTTTCCTGTCTTATAAACGGGGCAACTGCCCGGTTAAATATTCCCTGCACATAAGCAATTGCCATTCCGTAATTGGTAACAGGGATGTTTTTTTCTATGGCAGGCCTCAGTCTGTTTTGTAGTTGTTTTTGCGTGATAACGCATCCGCCGCATTGGATAACCAAAGCATATTCTTCAATAGGGCGGGGGAGATTGTCAAGTCCGGCCACGGTTTCGTAATGCAATTGTTTTCCGGTAAAGTTACTTATCCAGCGTGGTATTTTTACCCTGCCAATATCATCGCACGAAACATGATGGGTGCATGATTCAAGCAATAAAACCCGGTCGTTGTCCTTAAGTGCCGAAATTTTAGGTGTTCCGTCTATGTAGTTGTAGAAATCTCCTTTTTGCCGGGCCAGAACAATACTAAAGCTTGTTAGCAGCACGTCTTTGGGAATCGAGGCGTCTGCTTTTAGAAAAACCTGGCTGTCGGTTATGGCAAGTTTAGGTTTTATTCCGGTTTTTCGAAGGAAAGAATCAACCTCTCTCTCTTTTAAAACAATAGCAGTGCAGTCGTTGTCAAGGATATCCCTGATTGACTGTACCTGAGGTAAAATCATCCGCCCTTCAGGAGCTTCAATATCAATGGGTGTAATCAGGAGGACAATGTCTCCGTAGCTTAACAGGTCTCCCAGAAGCGATGGCTTTTTCCAGACTGTTGCAGGCATGTTTTTCCGGATAGAATCAACCAGTTGGTTAATTTCATTTTTACCGGCTTCAAACGTGCTGAAGGGGATTGCCGTTTTTCCTGTTTTAAGGCTTATTTTGTCCGAGGTTGCTGTGGTAAGTTCATCAACCTCGCTTTTATTGTGGACAATAAGGTAGGGAATATTATAACTATTAAATTTGCTGACCAGGCTTTCTTCAAAACTGTTAAAGTTGTTTTGAGTAATAACAAGCAAAGCAAAATCAATGGTTTGAATAGCTTTCAGGGTTTTGGATATTCTCAGGTTTCCCAGTTCCCCGGAATCGTCAATTCCGGCAGTGTCAATAAAAATGGCAGGACCGAGACCATGAATTTCTACTGACTTTTTTACAGGATCAGTAGTTGTCCCGGCTATATCTGAGACTATTGCAATATTCTGACCGGAAAGTAAATTAATCAGTGAACTTTTACCGTTGTTCCTTCTTCCAAAAATCCCTATATGGGGTTTGTTCTCCCTACCTTTTGCCATCCGTTTCCAATAGATTTATTTACTTGAAAAGTAGTCCTCTTTATTTTTAAATAAAGCATTAAAGGTTGTAAAACTACCATAAATCCTGGAAATATATTGCTGTATGTTCGCTTTTTCCATGTCGTTAAGTTTGTCGTTGCTGTTGATGGTTTGCTCTAACACCCTTAACCTGTCCCGCATCATAATTATTTTATGGAAGAACGTTTCGATGGGCACTTCTTTTGATTGAAGGTTCGGGTTTTCTGGTTTGATTACCAGTGTGCCGTTTTTCCATCTGTCCCCAAGTTCAATGTTCTCGGGTAATCCTATGTATTTATCTAAAACATGGATTAACGCTTCTTCCATGGCGGAAACCGATACCGAAGGTCTGTCATCATCTTCAGGACCATTCTCATCTAAAATTTCAAGATCGTCACTGTCCTTGGATATGGTTACTTTACCTGCTTTTTCAAAGAAAATTTCATAGTTCGTAAGGTTTTCTTTGTTTATTAAACCTTCTCCGTAACCTGAATGTTTTACTGGTGTTCCTCTTTTAATTTCAGTCATTGTTTTATTTATTAGCTTTTGAGTAATTCTCTTCAATGTCTGTTAGTGTAAATCCTTCTCTGAGGAGGTTTTGGGGTTTTAAAATCTCTTTAAGTTTGTGTTCGTCAATAATATTTAAATGCGCATTTGCCTCAAAAATATCGATGTTGTGGGTTTTCATATATTCAGCCATTTCTGCGGCTCTGTTGTAGCCGGTGTATTGAACCAATGCAGTGGTTATTGAAGGGCTTTTCCATAAGTTGTTTATGGCGGTTTCGTGCCTGACTTTTAGTCCGTGAATGAGGTTTTCATTTATTGTTTTATTACAGCTTTGTAAAAGTTTCAGGCTTTCGATCAGGCTATGGCCTATTACTGGTAAATACGCATTTAGTTCAAGGCACCCCTGGGCACTTAAGGATGTTATAAGGTTGTCGTTTGAGTAGATTTTATGGGCACAGCTAATAACATATTCTGCAATAACCGGGTTAACTTTTCCCGGCATAATGGAGCTGCCTGTTTGCTTGTCGGGTAAGTCAAGTTCTTTTTGCGGGTTAATATCGGAGGCCAATAAACGCAAGTCCGATACCATTTTTTCAAGATTAACGGCGTGGGCTTTCAGAATTCCATGCACTTCAACAAATGAATCAAGGTTGTTCGTGGCATCGTACATATTTTCCCCTCTCGTTACAGGTAAGCCTGTAACTTCCTGTAGTTTCCTTACAACTTCCATAATAAAAAAACGGGGGACAGTTATGCCGGAGCCAATGGCACTTCCTCCAAGATTGACAACTTTTATGCGTTCGAAACACTTGGAAACCCGCCACCAGTCACGGGAGAGAGCATCACTATATGTGCTGAAGAGCTTTCCGAAAGAAGTTGGTACTGCTTCCTGCATTTGAGTGTACCCTTTTCTTAAATCGTTTTGGTGGTTTCGTTCCAGTCTTTCAATATCTTCTCTCAAGCTATTGATCGATTCTTCCAGTCCGGTAAGTAATGTAATAACAGCTACTTTTAAAGATGTAGGGACAACGTCGTTTGTTGACTGGAAAATATTTGCATGTTCAATTGGATCTACTGTTTTATAGTTTCCCGGTTCTATGCCCAATAGTTGTAGCGCCCGGTTTGCAATAATTTCATTAGTGTTCAGGTTTATGCTCGTTCCGGCCCCTCCGGAAACAGCCGGAACAATAAAATCGTTATACAACAATCCATCTTCCATTTCTTCAGTAACCTTAATCATGGCATTAAAAACTTGGTCAGGGATATGCCTGACATGAAGTTTTTCGGAATCGATTCGTTCTGAAGCTTTGTTGAAAAACTCCCGGGCTGTAAGGTAACAGGCTCGTTTTACAATGGCCAAAGCAGAGAACCATTCGTTATGAAAAGGAGTGGTGTCGGGGAAATTTTTCCTGGCCCTTAAAGAATGTATGCCAAAAAGGGCATTTTTCGGAACTTCCAGATTGCCAACCAGGTCTTTCTCTATTCTGTATAACTCATTATTCATCACAGCAAAAATAAAAAAAGACAGATAACCTGTATTATTTTATTTCAATTGTTATGTGATTTTTTATATAAAGGAACGACGTTTGGCGCTAAATTGACTTATGTTCTCATTAATGAGCGAATAATAATGTTTGTTTTGAGATGTCTGGGCATAAATTTGCGGAAGTAACCGAAAGAAGACGGTTGGTAAATTTTAGTTTGCCTCATTCAATTTGTTTATTACTAAAACATTGGGTTTGCTTAATAATTAATCTCTGAATTATTCGGGCTAATTCTTTTAATGATTATATTTGGCATTCTTAAAACTAAAACAATTAAAAACTATGAAAGCTATTTTTAAAACAGCATTTCTATTCGCATTTTCTGCGACTATACTGTTGTCAGGATGTAAACAAACTACAAATAAATCAACCAGCACAGATAAAGGAGAAAAAATAACCGAAGAAGAAGTAAAGGAAAGTGTTGAAAAAGTTGTTTTTCCATTACCTGAACCAATGGGAGTTTATCAGATGCTTCAGGAAATTGGAGCTTCGTATGTTGGCAATGTTTTAAATAAAGTTGAGTCAGTTGGAAATTACTACCAGAGCAATGTTAAGGCAGTAAACCTTGGCGTGTATGCGGCAGACCTTTCGTATGCAACTGTTTATTCCAAAAAAGATGATGTGGATTCTTACTCCAAAACAATTAAGAAACTAATTGATGATTTGGGAATCAAAGTTGATTATTTAAAACTTACCAGTGAAGAAACAAGAAAGAAAGCACAAAACGCTGATTCATTGGTTAGAATTACTTCGGAATTATTTTATGATGTGTATGAGTTTCTTTACAAAGAAAGCGAACCAGGACTGGCTGCCTTGATGGCGAATGGTTTTTATATAGAAGGTTTATATGTTGCAACACATATTTCTGAAAATACATTCGATAACGTAGAAATGGTGAAAATTATCTATGCGCAGGCCAAACCTCTTGAAGAGTTAATAAAGCTGAACAGTAATTTTGCCGATGATCAGTACATCCAGACAATTCAGGGGGCACTTAAAAAGTTAAAGAAACTTTACGATTCAACAGAAGGAAGCCTGAACAAGGAGCAGTTGGAAGGAATTAAAACTGCTGTTGCAGCTATTCGTGAGACGTTGATTTCATAAAAAATACTATCAAAAACAAAAAAGTGGCTGCTGAAAAGACTATCAGGTTTTGAAGGCAGCCTTTTTATTATAATTTTCTGCTATGAACGAATCAGTACTCAGGGCTTTAATGCGGCTGTTTGCCTTAGTGGCTTATGTTAACGAAAAAGGTCAGCCAAGTATTGAGCGAGATGTAGTATACGAGTACCTGCAGCGTCAGTTTAGCGTAGAGTTAGTTGAAAAATATCTCAGAATATTTGACAAGTTTATAACCGAATACCATCCCGATTTGACATCGGCCAGTGCTCATAAGAGGCAGGAACAGAGCGTGATAAATGCACAGGCAGTTGAAGGGGTATGCCAAAAACTTAATTCAGAGCTTCAGAAAGAGCAAAAAATCCTGGTAATGGTTTACCTTCTGGATTTCATTAGTAACGGGGAACAGTTATCGGCTTATCAGTTCCGGTTTCTGGAAGAGGTGGCCGGACAATTAAATATTTCCCTTGAGGAATACTACGACGCCAAACATTTTGCTTTCAATGAACACGATAAAATTCATAAAAAACAGGAACTGCTGTATGTTGATTCAGGCCCTGCTCCGAAAGATAAGAAGATAAAACACCTTTATATTGAAAAACTGGAGGGACGAATTGCGGTATTACTGATACGTTCAACCAATACATTCATTCTAAGATATTACGGGAACCAATTGCTGTTGCTTAATGGGCACAACATAAAAAATAACCGTTCATATATTTGGGCACCAGGTTCCGTGATAAAAAACCCCAGGTTCGGAGGGGTTTATTATACTTGGGTGGCCGGGAAGTTTATAAAAGACTCAGAGCACAGTCAGTTTGTTTTTACCGCCAGCGAAATAGAATTCTCATACGGAAACAGCCCAAATGGAATAAAAAGATTTAACCTGAATGAAGAGTCAGGCCGGTTAATTGGAATAATAGGAGGAAGTGGCAGTGGAAAATCGACTTTGCTGAAAGTACTGGCAGGAATAATTAAACCACATCATGGACAGATTGCAATTAACGGGTTCGATATTCACAAAAAAGCAGAAGAAGTAAAGGGCGTAATTGGGTATGTCCCTCAGGATGAATTTCTTATTAAAGAGTTGACGGTAAAGGAGAACCTGTACTATACGGCACGGTTTTCATTTAGCGATTACTCGGAAGAACAGATAGATGACTTAATTGAGAATGCTCTTTTAAGTTTTGATCTTGTAGAAGCCCGGGACTTACAGGTTGGAGACGCGCTGAATACCTATTTAAGCGGCGGGCAGAGAAAACGTTTGAATATTGCGCTTGAGCTTTTAAGGGAACCTTCTGTGCTATTCGTTGATGAGCCAACGTCAGGATTGTCATCATCTGATTCCGAAAAGGTGATGAACCTGCTTAAAAGACAAACATTTAAAGGAAAGCTTGTTTTTGCCAACATTCACCAACCATCATCGGAAATATTTAAACTGCTCGACAAGCTTCTGGTAGTAGACCAGGGAGGGCGGGTTGTATGGTACGGAAACCCTGTAGATGCTATTGGGTATTTTAAACATATAAACGATTATGTTGATGCCGATGCCAGTGAATGCCTTTCCTGTGGCAACATTAATTCAGACCAGATTCTAAGGAATATTGAGGCCCGGGTTGTGGATGTAAACGGACGTTTAACACGTAAGCGGAAAACTTCCCCCCAGGAATGGTATGACCATTACATGAAAAAAATTGACCCGATAATCCGAAATATAAGAAGGCCGCATTCGGGAAAAATCCCTAAAAATAATTTTAAAATCCCTTCGCACGGGGAACAAATGAAGCTCTTCCTGAAGCGGGATATTCTGGCCAAACTAAAAAACAGGCAATACATGCTTATTACTTTGGCAGAGGCTCCGGTTTTAGCATTTCTGCTCGCATTTTATACCAGAAGCTCACGCGAAGCCAGTGGAAAACTGACTTCCTATCTTTTCGGGTTAAACAGCAATGTTCCGGCATATATTTTTATGGCCGTTATTGTTGCTATTTTTCTGGGACTGGTGATTAGTGCCGAAGAAATTTTTCGCGACAGGCGCCTTCTTGAACGAGAGCGCTTTCTAAATTTAAGCCGATCCAGTTATATGTTTTCCAAAACAGGTGTCATGTTTATGATATCGGCTATACAAATGCTCGTTTTTGTCCTTATAGGGAACTACATGCTGGAAATAAAAGGGATGACATGGCGGTACTTCATTATTCTTTTTACGGCCGCAGCATGGGCAAACCTGGTTGGATTAAACATATCTTCCGGGTTTCGGTCTGTCGTAACAATATACATACTGGTTCCCATAATACTTGTTCCTCAATTATTGTTTAGTGGGGTAGTCGTCGACTTTTTTAACCTGAACAAGACAATACAGTCATTTAAATACGTGCCGGTTGTTGGGGAAATGATGACATCAAGGTGGGCCTATGAGGCAATGGTTGTAACCCAGTTCCGCGATAACCCTTTCGAAAAGAACTTTTTTGAACAGGAACAGAAACAAAGTGAAGCACTGTATATTAAAGCATATCTTATTCCTGAATTACAGGAAAAACTCGAATATGTAAACCTTAATATTGATAATAGAAAGTCTTACGGGAAAGTAAAATCAGAGTTAAGGCTTTTAAATAACGAAATCAAAAAAATATGTGTTAAAGAGGGGCGAAAAAAATTGTCATTTATTGATAACCTGACAATTGAGGATTTTTCACCGCAAACCTATAGTAATGTAAAAAACTATCTGGATGATACAAGGAACATGTATCATAGTATTTATTTGGCGAGCCTTAAAGAGAAAGACCTGAAGTTTGGGCAGTTGATTAAAGAATTTGGTGGAATTGAAGCATTTACCAGCTATAAGCACAAATATTACAACGAGGAGCTTGCTTCTTTGGTAAAACAGGAAAAGGAGATAATACAATTCTTTGAATACCAACAGAATATTATAAAACTTAAAGACCCTATTTATACACTGCCGGTTTCAAAAAGGGGAAGGGCACATTTCTATGCACCAATGAAACGCATTGGATCCTACTATATTGATACTTTCTGGTTTAATATTGTAATCATATGGTTGGTAACAATATTCCTCTTTGTTGTCCTTTATTTTGATTTTTTACTGAAAATAATCAATTATTTTGAGAATATCCGTTTGAGAAGGTTCAACAGGCGGATAATGAATACCCTAAACCGGCAGTATGAGCAAAAAAAGAATTAGTTTTTTTATCTGAAAAAGTATGCAATATCTGATAATGAGGAAGTAAGACGAAATAGTTTATTGTTGGTAAAAACAGTTTTAGTTGCTGTTATAAAGTTGTAACTTTTATTAATGATTCTTAGTTGACGATTTATATGTAACTTTTAAAAAGAAACAAAACAGATGGAAGAACAAAAAAATAATAATTTACCTCCGATATTCGTTGTTTCGGGAGGCCGTGGTATTGCAGGGCATACTATGGTACTGTCCTTGCTTATTCAGTATTCAGAGAATAATATCCCGGTTAAAATTATTCCCAATGTACAAAGTGAACCCGCTATAAAAGATGCGGTTCAGACAGCTAAAAAAGTTAACGGTATACTGGCGCACACCATGGTAAACGGACCTTTAAGGCGTTGCCTGATTGAAGAGTGCCGAAAAGAAGGGGTGAGAGACATTGATTTTATGGGAAAGCTGGCCGATTACCTTGAAAAAGAACTGGGATTGGAATCAGAAAATACCCCCGGGCTTTACAGACGGATTAATGCTCCGTACTTTGACCGAATTGATGCTATTGAATATACCCTTGAGCACGATGACGGAATGAATGCTCAACGCTTATTAAATGCGGAGATAATCTTAACCGGGGTAAGCCGTTGTGGAAAAACACCATTGAGCGTTTATATGTCGATGTTTGGGTGGAAAGTTGCCAATGTCCCACTGGTTAAAGGAATTGACCCGCCAAAAGAACTGTTCAAGGTTGACCCTAAGCGGGTGTTTGGATTATATATAAGTAAAAGTCATTTAATTTCGCAACGGCATAAGCGCCTACAGCAGTTTGGGGTGTCTTCTAATCCTAACTATGTGGAAGACAGGTATGTATTGGACGAGCTTAGGTATGCTAATTTTATTTTCGATAAAGGAGGGTTTACAAAAATAAATGTAAACAACAAACCTATAGAAACAAGTGCAAATGAGATTATCGGACTTGTTTACGAGAGATTTGGCCACCGCGAAAGAACAATACCGGATAAGGATGCCCCGAAGCTGATTTAGTCAACCCATGTTGTTTTTTCTTTCGCCGGGATTCTTTTTCTATCATTTTTATTTAGGTCGTCAACAGGAATTCCCAATTGGAAAAAACCAAGAACTTTGTCTTCATCTTTCAGGTTTAGAAAATTGGACATTTGCTTTGTATAGCAAATGTCGCCAGTACTTAAATAACCAGCAATTCCAAATGAATTCAGTTGTAAGTAGATGTTCTGAATAACACATGACGTTGCAACTATCTCCTCAATGGCCGGTATCCGCTCACCTGGATCATGTTTGGCAATAATGACTACTACGTGCGAAACCTGTTTAGCTTTATCTTCGTACTTTTTTAATTTCTGCTTGTTAATCTTTTCAAGAGGGGTTATTTGCTGGTAAATATCGGCCTGTTTTTCAAAAAATACTTTCACACCATTGTTTCTAAAAACGGTAAAGCTCCAGGGTTGGGTTAGCTTATGTGTTGGGGCCCAAACAGCATTTTCAAGGATTTCTTCAAGTATAGCATCATCAATTTTTTCTCCCGGTTTAAAATTTGCAGGATATATCGAACGGCGGTTTCGTATAATTTGAGTGATGTTCATATTCATTACATTATTCTATTCATCCTGAAAAACAATAAAAACCATAAATAGTTGATCGATTTGCTTATATCACAGATTCATAACTTGTAAGAGGTGGGGCAGGCAGCATAGGCAAAAACGTAAGAATGAATACGCTTAACGAAAATGAAATAAAAACGACGGTAATTAAATACATATTTTTTTATATAAGTTAATCATATTTATTTGAACAGGGTAATCCATTATATTAACGGCTACTTATTATTGTAAGGTAAGTATTACTTATTACTGATAATGAATTTATAAATAGTTCCCCCTTTTAGAAAATATACAATGACGAGTCGTGGGAATATGTAGAAGGAAAGACTCCCCCAAAATTACGGATGACGGCTATTAACCATTAACCTAACTGTCCTTAAAAGCACAAAAGGCGTTGAAAAGGTTACAGCGTGTAATAGCTATACCTGGATATATGTTGGATACTCATGACTTGCCTTCAGGTCTGTATGTAATTCACTTGGTAAATACTAGAAGGCCTTATCAGTTCCGGATGATTAAAAGATAGTGTAAAATGATATTCAAAAAAAGGCTGTTTCTGATTTTGAAGCAGCCTTTTTTTGTAAACAACGATGTTGGGAAAAAAGATTGTGCTTACTTGGCATTAAATTTGATGAGGGAATTCTAATGAATCAATAAACAGGTTAAAAAATTTATACTCTATGTTCAGTCTAATATTCGCTTATGTTTTATTCTTCATGGACAAAAAAAGAAGGTAATTCATATACCCTTCTTTAAGTTATACCAATGGAACTAAGATGTGTTAAAATCCTAGAAATGAGTTCGTGCGGCATGCCTGAAAGAACCTGATTTTGTAGTATCAAATAATTCACAAAATCAAGTACTTTCAGTATAAGTTCAATAGTTCGTTAATTCAATGAAATAGAAATATAATTTTGAAGTGAAATAAATACCACGAATCAGTATTTCATTTTTCAGGATTTTTTGTCAATTCACTCAATGTTAGTAGTCAAGATTAATAATCCTACCTTTAGTAAAATTGAAGAATTTTTCCTTCTCAGCAATAATAACCCCTTCAAGTAAGTCATCACTGGTCAGGCCTGCCGCCTTTACACACATCGGACAAGCCATTATTAGGACATTTTTTTCTAAAAGTTTTGCAAGGGCATCTTTGGATGGAAGGTAATGTTCCAGTTCCAAATTTTTAGCATTTTTTGTAATAAGGTTTACCCCCTCTAAGTCAAAAAATAAAGCCACATCATGAGATTCAGCAAATTTGGCGGCCAGGCTAAGGGCCATAAGGGCCCTTTTGGGGGTTTCTACCCCGGTACTGATATGGAAAAAAACACCATCTTTTGCATTTGCTGCTATTCCGGTTTCAGTTTTTTCTTCCTTTACATTCTCTGTTACTCCCGAACATGCAAACAGAAGCACACTCAATACGGTGCATAAAAAAGTATTTTTTATCATCTTAATAGATTTTAGTTAGACATTGTCCTATTAAGTTAGGGTTTATTTCTTTGTAAGAATGTAAATAAACGACTCTTTTTTATTGAGCAGGAATTTTGGTAGACAGGCGTCAACGACTCTAGTATTGTAATTATTAAGTCCGTTTACTCATATTTTAGTTCTAATTTTTCTTTATGCAAGGCAAAGTTTACGGGCATAGCATTAGTTACGGCGAAAAACTTTAACACAGCAGAAAGGAAAAAGAGGGCTGAAATAAGTGAATGAATCTAGGGTAACCCAATAAAATTCAAGTGCTGATTACACTTAAAAACTTACTCGGATACCTGGCCCAACAAGAAAGAAAAACTCTTTTCCGTCAATTAAGTACCCACCTCCAACATATAAAGGAAATGATAGTTTTGTATCCCGGGTAGAGTTGTCGAAATTTTATGGCCATATTCTGAAAAAATGGTTCGTCTGAGTAGTTGATAGTTAAGGACAGTGTGCAGGTTGAGGTTGTAAAATGGATAGATAAAAAAGTTGTAATAATAGTTCGTTTTTGTTTTTTATTTTTTAATTTAATCATCGACTCTTTAGCTAACCATAGTTAGAGCCTGTCCATAAGCTGGAGGGGCAGTGGATTAGCAGTTTATTTTCAGGTAAATGGTTCTTCAGAAAGGTTAAAGAACGGATTCTTTCGTTTTAAGGTGAATATGGGGTAATATGATTGTGAAAAATTGCTTTTTAAACTTTAAAAACGTCAAAATATGTATTTACGATTTATACTTCTGACAAATATTTTTGTTTTACTGGTTCTTAGCCCAATTCAAGCCCAGGACACAACAAAGATGGATTTATCGCTTGGGGCAGATGTGGTTAGCCATTATGTATGGCGCGGGCTGCTTTACAGTGCATCTCCCAATATACAGCCGTACCTGGGATATACGAACAATTCAGGAAGTCTGAATGTCGGAGTATGGAGTAGTTATTCTTTATCGGACTTTTATTCAGAGGTGGATTTTTATGTGGGTTATACTGTCGGACCGGTATCAGTTTATGTTTGGGATTACTTCACCATGGGAGAAGGGGCACGGAATGGTTTTTTTGATTATGATAAAGATTCTACAATGCATGCCATTGAAGGGACTCTATTGTTTTCCGGTTTTGACGAATTTCCTTTGCAGTTGACCCTGGCTACTTTTTTTTATGGTAACGATAGAGATGAAAGCGGGGATAATTTCTATTCAACCTATATTGAGGCAGCTTATCCGTTAAAATGGAAGGACAATGAATTAAATTTGTTTATGGGTGTAACTCCTGCAGAAGGTCTGTATGGTTCAGAATTTACCGTTTGTAACCTGGGGCTTTCACACCACCGCCAGGTTCAAATAACAAATAATTTTGCTCTGCCTGTTTCAGGCTCACTAATACTTAACCCTCATCTCGAGAATATTTACTTTGTGTTTACAGTTAATATTTCTCCCAATAATTAATACTTAGAAATCAGGAATTATGAAATATAGATCGTTTAAATCAAAAATTGCTACACTGACTTCCATAGGAATAGGTGCGACGGTTACTATAATTGTAATCTTTAGTACTCTGCGGTTTAGAAAAGAATTAACATATGGGGCAACAGAACTTGCAAAAGCAATTGGACAGGAGTACGCCGGAAAAGTAAAGGGTACTTTTGAATTGGCACTGGATAATGCAAGGGCCGCATCAAAAATGTTTGCAGCAGTGAAGGATCCTGAACAACCTGTGAGGTTTTCCAGAAAAGAAGCTGAAGTTATGGCAAGTAAAGTATTGTTAAGCGATCCCTCATTTTTGGGTTTTACAGTTATGTGGGAACCAGATGCATTTGATGGAGAGGACTATCAGTATGTAAATTCATCCAAATCAGATACAACAGGGCGGTTTATTTCCTACCTGACTAAGTCTGGTGGTGGGTATATAGTTGAACCCTTGGTAGATTATGAAAAGCAGGAAACAGCAGGGTGGTACTGGAGCCCAAAGTTGCAGAAGAACGAAGTGATATTCGGACCTGTGCTTTATCCTATTCAGGGAGAAGATGTCTTTATGATTTCATTTATGTGTCCGATAATACACAATAACACATTTTATGGTGTCACAGGTATAGACATTTCAATAAACTATCTTCAAACATTGGTGAAGAAGGCAAATTTATTGGAGGGAGAGGGGGAAATTTCAATTATCTCATCTGAAGGAATGTTTGCAGCAAATTCACATAACGATAGCATTCCGGGTAAATACCTTAAAGATGTTTACGATGACTATCAGGAAAGGGAAAAGCGTTTAAAGGCAGGGGAGTCATATACCCGTGTTAAAAACAACGCGCTGGAGATAGTGCAGCCAATTAAAGTGGGGCATACGAAAGAACCCTGGCAGGTACAAATAACGGTGCCGATGAAAGTAATTACAAAAGCAGCGTCGGGAGCGATGGGTGTTATGATAATATTGGGGCTTGTGCTTATTGTTCTTAGCGTAACAACAATAACTGTCGCTGTAAGGAGATTAATGCTACCTTTAACAAAGGTGGTCGAAATTGTTAAGGATATTTCTGAAGGAAAACTAAATGAGATAAAGGATATAGGGGAAAAAAATGATGAAATCGGACTGCTTACACAAGCGACCAGAAAAATGGTGAAAAAGCTGTTAGAAATCGTAACAGGAATAGCAGATGGGGCCAACAGTATTTCTTCGTCAAGTAATGAAATGAGTGATACATCCCGGGCTTTATCTCAGGGGGCTAACGAGCAGGCTTCATCTGTTGAGGAAGTATCATCAACAATGGAACAAATTGCAGCTAACATCGAACAAAATACCGAGAATGCACAAAAAACGAACACAATTTCGGAAAGAGCATCAAAAGGTTTGGAAAATTTTTATGATACATCTCAAAAGTCAATTCAGGGCACCAGGGTAATAAGCGAGAAAATACAGATAATAAATGATATAGCATTTCAAACGAATATACTGGCTTTAAATGCTGCTGTTGAAGCAGCAAGGGCCGGAGAGCACGGCAAAGGGTTTGCGGTAGTGGCCGCTGAAGTAAGAAAACTGGCGGAAAGAAGTAAAGTTGCGGCCGACGATATTGTTAACCTGACAAGAAGTAGTCTTGACCTGGCAGAACAATCCGGAGAACTGTTAAACAAAATGCTGCCGGAAACCCGGAGTACCGCCCGGTTAGTTCAGGAAATTTCTGCTGCAAGTGTAGAACAAACCAATGGAGCGAATCAGGTTAACCAGGCAATTCAACAGTTGAACTCAATAACCCAACAGAATGCTTCATCCAGTGAAAAGCTGGCATCAAACGCCGAGGAGCTTCTGGGTATGTCGGAATCACTGAAAGGCCTTGTATCCTTTTTTAAAGTAAATAATAATAAAAGTGCCGGTAAGAGCAAGCAAATTACCAAACGGACCATTCATTCTCCCAGGCAGGAAAATTCCCTGGAAATACAAAAAAAGAACCCACAATCATTTACAGATGAAAGCCCCGATAACAATGATGATGAATTTATGAAATTCTAAAGCATAGGATTATACCCACTCAATAAGAGGTTGTTTCGGGTTAATTTTTGGTGGATATTTTAAACAGATCAACGACATAACAAATACTCAGATTTGGAGAATCTTCTACTCCCTAAATCTGAGTATTTGTAAATCGGGGTTTACTTTCAGTGAGCCCTTCCGCTTCACGACATTGCTTCCCACAATTCCACACACATTGACTTCACTGAGGGCCCTATGCGTTTCGTTTCATGACATTATTCTCCCGAAGAATAGGAATCATGAGAACGTTATACTTAGTTCACATCATTTTGACATGAAGGATTTTAGCCTTCAGTGAAGTCAATAATGGGTTAATATGATTTTTGTCGTGTTTGATAAATGTTAGTTTTTTTTTTAATAAGCTTTCCTAATTTGCATGAAGTCATCAGATCAACTTAGTTTTCAGGTTCTAAAAGCACTTTTGAAAATCAGTTTTAAATATTGCCTTAATACATTAATCGCATGATAAATGAAGCTTTAATAAACCCAGGAAGTATAACAATAATAGGAGCCTCCAATAACTTGGAAAAACCGGGGGCAAGACTTGTAAGTAATTTGCGTGAAGGTGGGTTTAAGGGTGAGGTATTTCCTGTAAACCCTGAGGAAAAAGAAATTCAGGGGATAAAATCGTATAACTCTCTTCAAGACCTTCCCCAAAGCGATATGGCTGTCATGGCAATACCGGCTTCTGCTTGTGTTGAAGCGGTTGAATATCTCGCCCGGAATAAAGAAACAAAGGCTTTTATAATCATATCTGCCGGTTTCTCAGAAACAGGTAAAGAGGGGGAACTACTGGAAGAAAAACTGAAGGCTCTGGCAAAAGAGCATAATCTGGCAATAATTGGACCTAATTGCATTGGAGTTTTGAATCAGAACTATAAAGCTGTTTTTGTTTCACCGCCACCTCCGGTTGTTGCGGGAGGTGTTGATTTTGTTTCGGCATCAGGAGCTTTGGCCGTGTTTTTATTTGAGGTGGCAGCAAAGCATGGGTTGAGGTTTGAAAGTATTTTTACCGTTGGTAATTCAATTAATATTGGAGTAGAGGATGTACTAAAATTTTGGGATGAATCTTTTACAGAAGGGAAGTCTTCGGTCACTAAAATGGTATATGTTGAACAAATTCGTAAACCGGATTTATTTTTCAAACACATACAATCATTAAGAAGAAAGGGATGTAAGATAATTGTATTAAAACCGGGTGATTCTGAAGCCGGGGCAAGGGCCGCTTTGTCACATACCGGTGCGTTGGCTGGCGATAGTAAGGCTTTTGGCTGGCTTATTGAGAAAGCCGGGGCTATACGTGTTTATAGTCGGGAAGAGATGGTAAATGTGACTTCCGTGCTCTCCCAAAAAGCTTTTAATGGAAAACGAATAGCCATTATTACCCATGCAGGGGGACCTGCTGTTATGTTAACAGATCAGTTAAACAAGGAAGGGATGGAAATTCCGGAACTGCATGAAAATGACCGGGCCGTAATTCTTGAGAAGTTATATCCCGGCTCCTCTGCCCTGAACCCGATTGATATGCTTGCTACCGCTAATCACGAACAACTTAAATTTGTCCTGGAATATTGTGATAAGCTGGATTATATTGATGCGATGGTTGTAATATATGGAAAAACAGGCATGGAAGAGCTTAATGTAACCTATCAGGTGCTGGGCGATACAATAAATCAGTGTGGCAAGCCGGTTTTTCCTGTGATACCTTCCATTAATACTGCGTCAAAAGAAGTGGAAAATTTTATATCCCGGGGGCATGTAGCCTTCTTTGACGAGGTAGTATTTGCAAAAGCACTTGGGAAAACCGTGAATGCACCAGAAGTGTATAGCGAAAGGTTATTTATTCCACCTTTAAGATATTCAGGAGAAACGGAATCTTATCCTCTGGAAGAGAAAGAAGTATTTGAAAGGCTCGAAAAGGCAGGGATTCCAACTGTAACTTCGGAACTGGTTTACAAAGAGGAGGAACTGGAACAATTAAGCACCATACAATACCCGGTTGTTGCCAAAGTTCTTGGAATTCTTCATAAAACGGAAGTTGGCGGAGTGGTTTTAAACATAAACAGTTTTCAGGAATTAAAAAATAACTTCAGGAAGCTGAAGTCAATTAAAGGGGCGACAGGTGTTTTGGTTCAGGAAATGCTCAGTGGGACTGAGATTTATGTGGGAGGAAAGATGCACCCTGGTGTAGGGTATTCAGTTCACGTAGGTGTGGGAGGTATTTTTATAGAACTGGTCCAGGATGTGGCGTCTATGTTGGCCCCGTTAACCAAGGAAGAAGCCGGGGGTATGATTTCGAAATTAAAAGCACAGAAATTATTTACAGGGTTTAGAAATATGCCTGCAATTAATAAAGATAAACTAGCCGATATTTTGGTTTCTTTTTCAGAAATGTTTCTGTATTTTTCAGATATAAAGGAGATTGATCTTAATCCGCTTATTGCAAGCAGAAATAGAATTGTAACTGTAGATGCAAGAATTATTATAGAAAAATAAAGAGATAAATATGGAAATATTACCATTTTCGAATGACTTATTGGAAGAGGCACTCAGGGAAACAGGGTGTGATAGCTTTTCCGGGGCTTCCATAAGAGAAACTGTCGCGATAATCAAATATCTGGAACAGAAAACAGGAGTAAACTTTCTACGAATGGATATGGGAATTCCAGGACTTGAAACACCACAGGTTGGGATAACAAGTGAGATGGAAGCGTTGAAGACGGGAAAGTCATCAATTTATGGGCAGATTGATGGTATACCTGAGCTGAAGCATGAAGTTTCCCGGTTTGTCAAAAATTTTCTGGATATTGAAGTCGAGGAGAAATCGTGTATTGTAACCGCAGGTTCAATAATGGGGTCTATGATAACCTTCATGGTCGCCGGAAAAAGGGAGGTGAGCCGACAGGGGGTCCTTTTTATTGATCCTGGTTTTCCGGTACAGAAAAAGCAGGCACAGTTAATGAACCTGCCGACTTTTAGCTTTGATATCTACAGTTACCGGGGCGAAAAGCTTTATGATAAACTGGAAGACATTTGTGCAAAGAACGGAATCTCGCTTATTGTTTATTCAAACCCTAATAATCCTGCCTGGATTTGTCTTACTGATGAGGAGCTTCGGACTGTGGCCCGGGTGGCAAATGCACATGATATAATTGTAGCGGAAGATCTGGCCTATTTTGGCATGGATTTTCGTAATGATTACGGAAAGCCAGGAGAGCCACCCTATCAGCCTACAATTGCAAAATATACCGACAATTATTTATTGCTTATATCCAGCTCTAAAGCGTTTAGTTTTGCCGGACAAAGAGTGGGGGCATTGGTTGTTTCAGATAAGTTGTATCATAGAGAATATCCTGATCTGCTAAGAATAAGTGAGAACAAACAACTTGGGGCATCTTTAGTGATGGATGGGGTGTATGTAGTTTCGGCAGGTACCGGCCATACAGCACAGTATGGTTTGGCTGGTATGTTAAAAGTAGCTAATGACGGAGACTTCGACTTCCTGGAGCCAGTAAGGGAATATGCCTATAGAGCATATGAGATGAAGAAAATATTTGAGGAAAATGGTTTCCAAATCCTTTATGATAAAGATGGGACTGTCGATTTGGCCGACGGGTTTTATTTTACGGTAACATATCCGGGGCTTGACTGGGAAGAGTTGAGCCGCATGTTTTTTAAGTGTGGACTAGGAACAGTATCATTAAAAATTATGGGAAGCAAAAAAACAGGGGTCAGGATTAGCGTCTCAATGGTTGATAAAGAGAAGTTTAGAGTCTTGTCGGAACGTCTGGGACAATTCAGTACTTTGTAACAACTGTTCAAAAATCATTGTTTTTTACCTCATTTTTGATAATATTGGGTTCCCGAAATCAGCCCGGATCTAAAATTATGAGGTTTGAGTGACCACCAACCCTTTAGAATTAAGAATAATATAAAAATCAAATATGGCAAAAATGAGAGGGGCAGTAGTTGTTGATGTGGAACGATGCAAAGGTTGTGAAATTTGTATTGTAAATTGCCCGCAACAGGTGCTTGCCAATAAAGCAGAAAAGGTGAATAGCAAGGGGTACCATTATGTTTATATGGAAAACCCGGATGCATGTACAGGCTGCACGAATTGTGCAGTAGTATGTCCGGACGGGGTATTATCAGTATATCGAATAAAAATCTAAAAGAAAAATAACTCCTTATGGGGGAACTAAAATTGATGAAAGGCAACGAAGCGGTTGCCGAAGCAGCAATAAGGGCAGGGGCTGACGCGTATTTTGGATACCCGATTACACCTCAATCGGAAGTAATGGAATATCTGGCCATGCAGCAGCCGCATAAACGTACCGGAATGGTTTTATTGCAGGCTGAAAGCGAAATAGGTGCCATTAGCATGGTTTATGGTGCAGCCAGCACAGGGAAAATGGCAATGACATCATCGTCCAGTCCGGGTATAAGCCTTAAACAGGAAGGAATATCATATTTGGCAGGAGCTGAGTTGCCATGTTTAATAGTTAACGTGGTAAGGGGAGGCCCGGGACTTGGAACAATCCAGCCGTCTCAGGCCGATTATTTTCAGTCTACAAAAGGTGGGGGCCATGGCGATTACAGGTTAATCGTTCTTGCTCCTTCTTCTGTGCAGGAAATGGCCGATTTTGTGAAGTTGGGGTTCGATCTTGCTTTTAAATACAGAAACCCTGCCATGATCTTATCGGACGGAGTAATAGGTCAGATGATGGAGAAAGTGGAACTGGCAGAACCAATCCCAAGAAAAGAAGTATTTGACGAACCCTGGATGTTGACCGGAAAGAAACCCGGAGAGCCAAGTAGGGTGGTAACTTCTTTAGCACTTGAGTCTGATAAAATGGAGAAACATAACCTTCATCTTATTGAAAAATATAAGACCATAGAGGAAAATGAAGTGCGTTTTGAAGAAATAGAGACTGACGATGCAGACTATATTTTTGTGGCTTATGGTTCGTCTGCGCGTATTTGTCAAAAAACGGTCAAATTAGCGCGAGAGATGGGGCATAAGGTTGGATTATTGAGGCCTATAACCCTTTTCCCGTTCCCTAAAAAACGAATTGCTGAACTGGCAGACAGGGTAAAAGGATTCTTATCTGTGGAAATGAATGCCGGTCAGATGGTTGAGGACGTAAAGCTTGCTGTGAACGGAAAAGTAAAAGTGGAGCATTATGGAAGAATGGGTGGGATGGTTCATTCTCCCGAACAGGTTTTATGTGGCTTTGAAGAATTTTTATTGAAGTAAATTATGGAAGTATGTAATATAATAAATTCAGAAAATCTGGTATACCAACGTACCAGTGCAATGACGGATAAAACGCTTTCTTTTTGTCCTGGTTGCGGGCATGGAGTAATTCATCGGATTACGATGGAAGTTGTCGAGGAGTTGGGGATTCAGGGAGAAACGCTTGGTGTAGCTTCTGTAGGTTGTTCAGTGCTGGCTTACGATTTTATGGATGTAGACATGACACAGGCTCCGCATGGAAGGGCTACAGCCGTAGCAACAGGAATGAAACGGTGCTGGCCCGAAAAATATGTTTTTACCTATCAGGGTGATGGGGACTTGGCTGCTATTGGGACTGCGGAGACTATTCATGCTTGTAACCGTGGAGAGAATATGACCATTATATTTGTGAATAACGGGATTTATGGAATGACTGGCGGACAAATGGCGCCAACAACTTTGCCGGGTATGAAATCATCTACCTCGCCGTTCGGAAGAGAACCGGATAGTATGGGAAACCCGATTAAAATGAGTGAGCTGGTTGCCCGGTTAGATGGCACTTATTATGTTACACGACAGGCCGTACATAATCCGGCGAGTGTCCGTAAGACTAAAAAAGCAATAAAGAAAGCTTTTGAAAATCAGAAGCTAAACAAAGGCTTGTCGATGGTTGAAGTAGTCTCTAACTGCAACTCGGGATGGAAAATGTCCCCGGTGGAAGCAAATAAATGGATGGTAGAGAATATGTTCCCATTTTATCCATTGGGCGACATAAAAGTGGACGGGCAGTTAGTTCAAAAATAAAAATCAGCAATTATGAACGAAGAAATAATAATAGCAGGTTTTGGAGGACAAGGGGTACTTTCAATGGGTAAAATTCTGGCCTACTCCGGAATTATGCAAAACTTGGAAGTTAGCTGGATGCCCTCCTATGGTCCTGAAATGAGAGGGGGAACGGCGAATGTTACAGTTATATTGAGTGATGACCGGATTAGTTCACCCATCATTAATTCATTCGACACAGCAATAATCCTGAACCAGCAATCATTAGATAAATTTGAACGGAAAGTTAAGCCGGGAGGTTTGCTATTGTATGATACCAACGGAATTACAAGGCATCCGGAGCGGACAGATATTAGTACCTATCAGGTGCTTGCAGCAGAAGAAGCCGCGAAATTGAAGAACCTGAGAGTATTTAATATGATCGTGCTGGGCGCTTATCTAAAGATTAAACAATTTATTGGTTTTGACCATGTGATCGAGGGGTTAGAGAAATCTCTACCGGAAAGATATCACCACCTTATACCGGCAAATGGAGAAGCTCTTAAAAGAGGAATGGAAATTGTAAAACCATATGAATTGCATGTAAGCTAAAAATGAGATAATTAAAAAGGACAACCCGTTTGCATACTAGTGAGCGGGTTTTCTTATTTAGTGCCTGCAAGAAAATCGGTTTTTTCGGTGTTGGACAAATTATCTTAAAATTGGAACTCTCCCTAATTCTTTAGTTGTTTAGAGCGTGTGGACGAAATGTTTAGTTTTGGTTGGTAGGTTATTCTTCCTCAGTTGAAGCGTAATATTTGTTGAGCTTTAGTTCAACCTTCTTTTTTTTCCTTTTAGCTATTGAGCTTATCTCCCGGATAATTTCTTTTTCATACTCAAATCTTTTTTTCTCTTCATTATAAACTTTATTGTGCCATGCAACGAAGAACTTATACTCCTTTGTAATATTCTTCTTTTGTTCTTTTAATGCATCAAGATTTTGTTTGTCAATGTTTTGATAGCCCATGTGGTGGCTGGTGAGAAGATACGTGAATTCGGTAGCATCTTTGTTGCTTTGTATGAGCCTTTCAACAGCATTGTTGTTTTGATCTGCAAAAACCCTGTTATGTTTAGAAGCGACATATAACTTTTTGTAAAGAGCGAACTCGTCTTTAAGCATTTTCTTAAGCTCACTTAATGTAGAGTAGTATTGTTTTCCGTTATTTTCAACATCCTTCTTTGAATTTTTCTTAATATCAAGCATTTCGGTGATGTCGGAATACATGGAAGTTATAGAGTCAACATATTCACGAATTTCCTGTTCGTTATCGGTTAAAACAACTTTTTGCAATGAGACGATTGTTTTGTTTAGACGGGAGTTTTTTGTAACAATACTGTCACTCAGTTTTTTGTCTAGTAATAACCTGTTTTCGACAGATGCTCTGAGAGAGTCTAAGCGGCTTTGAAACTGAGGTTCCTGAAGTTCAAACACTTTAATTTTATCCATGAGTTCTTTAATGGTCGAGCTGTCTTTTATTACAGTTTCAGGTGCATTTACCGGGACCAGCTTTTTTAATTCTGCTCTTCCAATGTCGAGAACAAAGGACGAAAGTTTCTTGTTATAACTTGAACTTTTGCCGGAAAAATTTTTCTGCCTGGATTTTTTCGCTTTTTTTGCCGATTTTGTTTTCGCTTTTATTCTGCTGGTAAATCTCCGGTGCTTATATGCTAGGTTTTTTAAACTACTTAGTCTTGCACGGTAAATAGAATCATTAATTTCACGGTGCTTTGTTATAGATGAGGAGATAACCTCAAAGTCTTTGTTGTAGTTTTCAAATTGATCCAGGTTATCTTCCCCCAGAGTTTTATCGATATTATGGAATTTTGCCCGGTATAGGTAGCCCATGGCAATATCAAACTTATTATACCTGTTTAACTTATTTGAATAAATACCTTCTTCAATAAACTGATGTTCTTCGTTTAATCGTCGTATTTCTTCTATATGATCCCTGTAGTTCGGCAGCGAAATGTTTTTTTTGCCAGTATCTCCGGCAAACTGATAAAAACTTACGGCTGAACCGGAAAGGAACCAATTAGGATCAAGAGGGTAGTTCGTGCTCGCTAATGAATCAGCCGGAATGTCAAAGAAGCTTTCTGATGTTTTTTGCACAAAAAGTAATTTGTTGTTGGTATAAGCCTTCCTTGTAAGAGCGTAGAGGGGTTTGGTTAATAGTTTGGGTTTGGAAATAAGGTAACCCGCGCCCCACGTAGGATCAACAACAATCCATTCAGAGCCCACATGGAGAATATTCCAAACGTGATTAGCCCGTAAAAAAGGCATTTCGTCGTAATGATTATATCCTTTTGAATATCCGTTTACCGTATATGCCTCAATATTTACTGATCGGCACATGGATTTCATGAGTTCCGCAAAGTCCTGGCCAATCCCTTTCTTTTTTTTCAGGGTCTCTTCTGCTGATTGGGGCTCGAGGTCAAGTTTTGTGTATTTTTCCACATCATACTTAATATTAGAACAGATCCATGTGTAAATACTTTTAGCCCTGTCGTAGTCAGAACTTACGGAGTCAACAATAGAGTTTGCAAGCTTTGTAATTTTATTGTTTTGGGTAAATCCTGATATACTGAAGAGAAGCAGGATGAAAATAATATATGATTTTTTCGGAAACACGTTAGTTGAGATTAGTGGTTTGAGTTGTAAATATTATATAAATATATGATTATTAAAAACTTATTTATCACCAAAAAATTGTGTGATATATTTATTGTTTTATTTGATCATATTTTCAATTAAGATTACGGGTTTGTTATGTTATTGGTTTAAAAAGATTTATGAATGTGTGCGTGAGAGGTGTGAAACTAATTTATGAAATAGCGAACGTAAAGGTAAATTGAGGCAATAGCAATAGAGACAAACATTAATGGGATTCCAATTTTTACATACTCATTGAATTTAATCGGGTATTTTGTTTTTTGTGTGAAGCCGGCTACAATAATGTTTGCTGCAGCACCAATTAGCGTTCCGTTGCCACCAAAACATGCTCCCAGTGAAAGTGCCCACCAAACAGGGTTTATATCGCCGGTTATTGTGTTTTCCATTGTTTCGATCACGGAAATCATTGTGGCCGTGTAGGGAATGCTGTTAATAAATGTTGTTGATACTGCCGAAACCCAGAGCACTAATTGTGTGGCATAGCCGGAATTTCCCCTGGTAAGGGAAATCATTTTGTCCGCAATATGACTGATAACACCGGTTTTTTCCAACCCGCCAACAATAACGAATAGCCCGGCAAAAAAGAACAGGGTCGTCCATTCTACCTCTTTTAATATTTCTTCAGGATCCTGCTTTGTGACCATTATTAAAATGAACCCTCCGCCGATTGCGATTGATGCCAGGCTAATTTCATGTATATGATGCGTAATGAATGCAATGATTATCATAAAAAAAATTGCAAGACTTTGAATAAACAGCTTTTTATTATGAATAGCTTTTTTTTCATCAAAAGCCATAATTCTCGATTTGTCAACAGGTTTTGAATTCAGCTTTTTCTGGTAGATTAGTTTTAATAATAGGAAAGTAATCACACTAACAACAAGGACAACGGGTAAGTTGTTATTAATAAAATCCATAAACCCCAGATGTGTTGCCCCACCAATCATAATGTTGGGCGGATCCCCTATTAGTGTGGCAGCACCACCAATGTTGGAAAATAATATTTCGGATATTAAAAGTGGGGTGGGATTAATTTCTATTGAATCGGCAACAGCAAAAGTAAGGGGGACAATTATTAAAACGGTGGTTACATTATCAAGAAATGCAGACAGAATAGCTGTAACCAACGAGAGAACAACAAGAATCCGCCAGGGATTTCCACCAGTAATTTTAATTCCTTTTATAGCTACGTATTCGAATAACCCTGATTTTCGCATAACAGAAACGGTAATCATCATGCCGGATAGCAGGCCGATGGTGTCAAAATCGATAAAACCTATAGCTTCTTCCTGCGAAACAATATGAAATGCGATTAAGAGAAATCCTCCAACCATTGCGGCTATTGCATTAGGGAGCTTTTCGGTAATAATAAAGGTTAGGGTCAGTAGAAATACAACTAAAGCTAAAATTGTATTTGCAAGGCCCGGGTTGGTGAGGAGGATTAAATTCATAAGCAAGGGTTAGTGGTCATCAATTGAGACATAAAGTATATCTATAGTTGATAAAAGTCCTACCAGTAGTTTCCCTTCCAGAACAGGTACAATTGAACCTTTTGCCCTGTAGAGTAAGTCTGCAGCGTATGATACTGAATCGTCCGGTGTTACCCAGGGGTATTTTTCGTCCACAAACCGGACAGCTTTTTCATTTAGTATTGACTGAAGGTGGTTTGTTACCTGTCCCAGGTTGGCCATAAATGAGGTATTGTGTATTGACTTCATATATGTTGGAACGGCAGCATTAAGAATATTCTGTTCAGTGATGCACCCAATATATTCCCCCAAAGCATTTACCACCGGTAATGCACTTATTCTGTGAAGTCTCATTGTTTTAATTACCCTGCGGAGATCGGAGTTTTCGTTTACTGAAGACAGATCCCTGAATATGAATTCTTTTACTTTTCTCATTATTTGGGCATTTACGAAGTAATGGGGCCACTTTCAGGCATATTACTTCCAAAGTATTTGGTTTTAATCCACTTCTTCAACTTCAATTCTGTCCAGGTTAATATCTATTTTGCTAATGTCAGCAATCTCCTTATACAAATCTTCTACATCGGTTAAGCCACATGCCGATGCATATTGTAACATTTTGTCTTCAGAATATTTATGCATATATGCATGTATGAACCCGGAGAGGTATGCATCTCCATAACCAAGCATGTTGACTATTTTAAGGTTTCTGGGCCTGATTATGTAAGACCTCTCTCTCGTAATAGCCACTACATTTTCAATTCTGTGGGTAAAAATTACATATTCGGTATATGGACAGTTTGCTAAAATATGTCTTCCGGTTTTTAAAAAATCATTTATTCCGTCTACTTTTTGATTAAAAAGTTTATGTTGGCTCCTCATATCAGGAAGTAGCAGAAAAGGGGATTCTTTCATAATAACTTCTAAATAGCCCGGAGGTATATGAACAATAGTCTTTTTACCATGTTCCCGGGCTTTTTTGATTAATGTACGCAGAAAGCTCACTGGAACTCCTTTAGGCAGGGAACCGGCGATAACAACCAGGTTGACCCGGTTTAACAGACGTACATAATTTTCGAGAAAGAAATCCATGTCCAGTTGTTTTAATTCTTTCCCAAAGTCATTTATTTCGGTGAGTGTTTCTCTTTCTCTGTCTAATATTGAAATGTTTGTCCGGGTTTCAGCAGAAGTGAAAATGAAATTCGTGGATATCCCCTCGTCTCTTAATGCGTCGCAAAGCATATGGCCCGGGTGTCCGCCGGCAAACCCCGATGCTATTACGTCATTACCCAATCGTTTCAGGTTATGTGCAATATTAACACCTTTGCCTCCGGGAGTTACCATACTTAATTCATTTTTTTCAAGACGGTGTAATTTGTGGATTTCAAAGTAATTAAGTATTAGTATCTTATCAATTGCCGGATTTAAAGTTACCGTAAGTATCATTAGGAGAGATATTATTCCGAATAATAATAGGAAAGTCAACAGAAACTAATGCTATGCTGTTGACTATTAAATTTACGAAAAATAAATGACAATTATGGACTTCTGGGAGTTGCTTTTCGCTTATCAGCTTTTGTCTTTAAAGATAATATCCTTTCTGATCAATAAAACTGAAAACGCTTTGGGGCAAGAAGTGCCTTATATCTTTCCTCTCAGAAATTGAGTTTCTTACGAAAGTTGACGATATTTCTATTTTAGGGGCATTTACAATCCTGATATTTTTGTGTTGATCGGAATGTATGTTGCTTTCCGTATCTCTGGGATAAACGTATCTGGGATAGTTTTTGATAATTTCTTCGTGATTTTTCCATTTGGAAAATGTTTTCAGTCCGTCTGAGCCCATAATTAACACAAACTGATGCTTTGGGTACTTTTCTTTCAGGTAGGCCAAGGTATCTATTGTGTATGAAGGCTTGGGCATATGAAATTCTATGTCGCAGGCCATAAACCTGGGATCATTATTTATAGCCAGTTCTACCATTTCCATTC
This sequence comes from Bacteroidales bacterium, assembly GCA_965230395.1. Lineage (GTDB taxonomy): Bacteria > Bacteroidota > Bacteroidia > Bacteroidales > UBA10428 > UBA10428. Next base: position 4,912,925 of record CBDDKV010000002.1, on the reverse strand, counting down.
TGACATGCTCGTTTAAAAGAGTTTTCTTCTCTTTTAAAGGGTTATGGGGACTAATAACAAACCAGAGCCTGTCAAGATCGGAGAATTCAATAAAATAGTTGGCAATTGCCATATGCCCGATGTGTACCGGATTGAAAGAGCCAAAATACAGACCAATCTTCATATTTGCTTATTACAGGAATTCCCGGATAATTTTTTCTGCTTCTTTCTGGGCCGTTTCCAGATCTTCATTAACAATAACATGATCAAAACGTCTGGCGTAGGTCATTTCAAGTTTAGCCTTTCGTAATCTTTTCTTTTTGCTGTCGTCCGATTCGGTTTTTCGTTCATTTAACCTTTTTTCAAGTATTTCAATGGAAGGAGGCTTGATGAAAATTGAAATGGCATCATCTTTATACTTTCTTTTCATGTTTGCCCCACCAACAACATCAATATCAAAGATGACGTTTTTTCCTTCTCTTGAAATTCTGTCAACTTCAGATTTATAAGTGCCATAGTACTGACCAGGATATACCTCTTCCCATTCAAGAAACTCGTTGTCTTCCATACGGCTTTTGAAATCGTCTATACTTATAAAGTAATAGTCTTTTTTGTCTGTTTCTCCTTCACGTTTAGACCTGCTCGTTGCAGATATTGAAAACTCAAGGTTAAAATCATCAACACTGCGCAAATATTTTACAATTGTTGATTTTCCTGCACCGGATGGGCCTGATAGTATTACAAGTTTACCTGCCATGTTTTAATTATTATAGAATATTCAGACTTTGTTCTTTTATTTTTTCAAGTTCATCTTTCATGAGTACAACTAAACGTTGAATCTCGGTATGGTTTGCTTTTGAACCTATTGTGTTTATTTCGCGCCCCATTTCCTGGGAAATAAACCCAAGTTTTTTTCCAATGGGTTCTTTAATAGTGGATACTTCTTTAAAGAAGTCACAGTGATTTTTTAAACGCACTTTTTCTTCATTAATATCAAGTTTTTCAAGATAATATATAAGTTCCTGTTCAAACCTGTTGGAGTCTATTTTGTCCGCTTCGGTTACCTCGTTCAAACTTGCCGATATACGTTGGCGAACCTGGTTCATCCTGTCTTCTTCAAAAGGGGGTAGCTGTTCCAGGATGTGAGTTATATTTTCCACTCTTTGCAGGATGTCGTCTTTTAATGCATTACCTTCCTGTTGCCTGAATTCATCTACAGAATTGAGTGCTGCCAGAAGGGCATTCTCTACGCTTTCCCATTCTTCTTTTTCCAGTTCTTCTTTATCCAGCTGTAAAGCTTCCGGAAGTCTCATTATTACCTGGAGGATATCGTTTTTATAATCGATATTGAGTTCGTTTCCAAGTTTTTCAAATTGCTCGAAATATTCTTTTACTACAGGGAAGTTTATTTTGCCTGTATTTTTAGCGTCAGTAATTTCTATGGTTATGGTAATCTCAATTTTACCTCTTTTGAGTTTTTGAGAAACTATATTTCTTATTTCAAGGTCTTTTTCCCGATATACAGGCGGAGTACGGGTGTATATGTCCAATTGTTTGCTGTTTAGTGCTTTGGCCTCAATGGTAACTATTTTATCTTTTAGCTCACAGATTCCCTTTCCATAACCAGTCATTGATTTCATCATAAAAATTTAGCAATTAAATTAATAAAAAGAAAAAGAACATTAAAATCATTCTTTTTGATGTTTTACCACTCCTTTTTTCTTCCATCTTCCAGTCCGGTAATAAAACCAGGAACATATCGCCCCAACACCCCAGGCAATTGGTACAGATAACCAAACACCTGTTTCCTTTAGCTCTCCGGTTAAGATACCAGGCAAATTTACGTTTATGCCCCAATTTTGCAAAACTTCAAGCATTCTTCCTGATAAAATACTGGCGAATGGTATTCGGATTATCCATAATGAAAAGAGGGTTATAAACATTGGGATAAGGGTGTCACCAGCTCCTCTCAGCACTCCATTAAGAGAAAACATGATACTAAACAGGATGTAAGCACTGCTTACAATAATTAAATATTTTGAGCCGGCTGAAATAACTTCTTCCGTATCAGAAAAGAGTTTAATTAATGGGACGCGGAGCAGAATAACAAACATCGTAACACATATACTTACTAATGTCGACATCACAAGTGTTGACTGTAACCCGCTTTTTACCCTTCTGATTTTGTTGGCTCCAATATTTTGCCCGACAAAAGTACCCAGAGCTTGTCCGAACGACATTGCGGGCAACATGGCAAGTCCGTCTATTCTTCCGGCAATTGAATATGCCGTGATAATTTCGGTGTCAAATTGGTTTACAATGCTGTAAAGGGCAATCATTCCAAACGCAACAAAGGTTTGTTGAAAACCTGAAGGTACTCCAATACGGACACTTTGTTTAAAAATGCTTTTATTGAAAGTAATTCTCAGGATGTTTATCTTAAATAATTTATGTGTACGGTTCAGGTAAATAATAGCAAGAATGAATGTTGAACCATTAGAAATTACAGTTGCCAGAGCAGCACCTTTTATTCCCAGGTTAAAAAACTTTATAAATACAAAGTCAAGGGCAATATTCAGAAGCGAGGATAATATTAAAAAGTAAACCGGAGTCTTAGAATCGCCTACCCCTCTTAAGATTGCATTAACACCATTGAAACCAAATAGCAGAATGGTTCCCAGTAAGAACGTGTTCAGATATATGGTTGCATAAGGTATTATATCATCTGGTAAACCGGTGAATTCGAATATCTTTCGGCTGAAGGTAATTCCCAATATCATAATGACAAGAGATGCAAAGAACATAAATACGAAAATGGTGTCAATCGCTTTTTTTACCTGGTTGTAGTTTTTTGCACCATAATATTGTGAAACAATGATTGTTCCTCCTGTGGCAATTCCGATGCTAAAAGATATCAGGGCAAAAATAACAGGGAATGAGGCTCCAACAGCCGCAAGTGCTTCATCACCAATAAGCTTTCCAACAATAATACTGTCAATAAAGCTATAGGTCTGCTGAAATAAGTTTCCAAGTAATAATGGAGTAGCAAATTTAAAGATTACCCGGCTTTCTTTTCCTGTTGTTAAATCTCTCATTTCGGATATTAAAATCTCCCCTTCACGACCAATAGTCACCCGAAAATTCAGTTAGAAGAATCACCAGGCGAAAGTTTTCGAAAAATCAGCAGCGAAAATAGTGAAAATTATTGCACTTTTAGTTCGTGTTAAAGATTATCCGGGTTTAAGCTATGAGATTATTTCAAAAAATAGAAAGAGTAGAGGAAAACAGGTTAGGACAATTAAAGAAACAGGTTTGTTCTGTATTTTCAAATATCTGGTTGCCCTCTCACGGGTTGGAACACCATGTAAGGGTCTGGGAGTTCTCAAAAAAACAACTAAATGCATATGAAATAAATGGTGTTGAGTTTGATGAACTGTTTATTGAGGCCCTTGTTGTTGCCTGTTTCTTTCATGATGTTGGATTATCTAAAACCTCTAGTGAAAAGCATGGGGAGATAAGCAAAGAATTCGCAGAACACTATCTAAAAGAATTTCCGCTTCATACGGATACTTATTTAGAAGAGCTTTTTGAAGCAATTGTAATGCACGATGATAAGACTTACAGTAATGCTTCCGGAAGGAACATTTCACCAGGAATTTATCGGATATTAACTGTTGCCGACGATATGGACGCAATTGGTGCACTTGGATTATTACGTTATTTCGAAATTTACTGGAAGAGGGGAGTGGAAGCTGCAGATTTGACAGATGCTGTTCATACTAATATTTTGCGCAGACAAAAATTTATAGAACAGAATATAAGTTTTAATTCCGAGCTTCTTGAGTTTAACAGGGAGAGGTTTGAGCGTTCAATATATTATCTTGAAACTTTCAGCGTTGAACAGATAGCCGTTTTTTATCAGTTGTTTGAACAGCATCTTTTTACGGGAGTGGAAGTGCTCAACCGGGATGAGATATCAGAAAAAAGTTTGTATACCTTCTTTAGGGAAGTTATCAATGAAGAAGATATACAAATTATGATTTAATTATTTTTCTTTTTCCTTTTTACAGGCCATGGTAAGACTCCATTTTCTTTAGCCCACTGGTTGTATTTGTCTTCCAGCATTTTGGCTTTTTCCGGGTATTTTTGGATTAAGTCATTAAGCTCTGTAGGGTCGGATGATAGATTATACAAACTCCATTCGCTTTTATGTGTTGCTACGAGTTTCCATTTTCCGGTCCTTACCCCTTTGTTCCCTTCATGTTCCCAATATATAAAACGGTCTGGGTTGGGGGCTTCATTAAAGAAGGAGTTATAAAAACTTTTTCCGTCCGGAGGGATTATGTCTTTGCCATTATAAGTTAGCGGGAACTCGGTACCTGTTGCTTCCAGTATTGTTGGTACAATATCAATTAAATGGCCAATATAGTTTCTTTCAAGTCTTGGGTTTTTGATTTTTTCAGGCCAGTTTACAATAAGGGGGGTCAGAATACCACCTTCATGTTCAAAACGTTTAAATTTTCGATATGGGGTGTTGCTAACATTCGCCCATTTTTTACCATATGATACGAATGACTCCGCTGTTCCGATAAGATCGTCATCTTTCGATTTGTCAATTTCCTGGGCACAACCTCCATTATCTGATAGAAACATAATCAAGGTATTATCGTCCAGGTTACTTTCTTTTAAATGCTTTTTGAGCAATCCGATATTTCTGTCCAAACAATCCATTTGGGCAGCATATACAGCCATTTTATGAGCTTCAACATTTTTCTTTTCCACAGCGTCCCAATCGGGGAATTCAGATGGTGATAAAATGTGTTTCTCTGAAACTATACCTAATTCCTTCTGTTTTCTGTACCGCATATTTCTAATGGAGTCGTATCCTACGGCGTAAGTGTTTTTATATTTTTCAATGTCTTCGGGGTGGGCCTGAAGTGGAAAATGCGGGGCAATATACGCCAGATAAAGAAAAAACGGGGTTTTATCGTTTTTAGCTTCTTCAATAAAGTCTATTGCCTGACTGGTAAAGTCATCGGTAGAATAGAAGCCTTCCCGCGGTTGTATCAGCGAATCGTTTAGGTAGAGATCCCGCTTGATAAATGTTGAAGGGGCAAAGTATATACCTCCGCCTGCCGGAAAACCAAAAAAACGTTCAAACCCCCTGTCTATTGGCCAATGAGGCCTTTTTGTTCCTACATGCCACTTTCCTGATAATATGGTACGATATCCGTCTTCTTTTAATACTTCGGCTATTGTAAGGCATTTATCACTGATAAAGCCTCTGTACGAAGGCGCTTTTAGATCATGGTCAAGATGTCCAATACCAGTTTTGTGGGAGTAAATACCTGTTAATAAGCTGGCGCGTGAGGGGCTGCATCTTGAGGTGTTATAAAAATTAGTATACAGGATACCTTCTTTGGCCAGGTTGTCAATATTCGGCGTTGATATTTCTGAACCCATGCACCCAAGGTCAGAATATCCCATATCGTCTAATAGAATTACAATAACATTGGGTCTTTTTTCTTGTTTTTTCTCTTCTTTTGGTGTACAACTTATAAATCCTGATACAAAGAAAAGCGTAAACAGGATGGTGAATTCAGGCCTTATAAGTTTTTTTCTTTTCATGTGCATTTGTATTTTTTAATTATTTCAGTTTAAAGCTTATTTCTTGCAATTTATATTTGGTTCAATCTAAATTTTAGCCCAAAACTGCAGTTTAGTCTTCTTTTTGTGTTACAGTATCCTGTTTAAATAATTGGTTTGTCCAGAATTCCAATAATTCTTCATCTGACGCTCCAACAGGTAAGTCATTTTTTTCGAACCATCCATTCAGCCATTCTTGCTTTCCCCGCATTTTCTTTGGTAGATTTTTCAGGTCAGGATCTGGAAAAGTGTCATTTGTTATTTTCTGCCATTCGGTTAGTTTTTTATCAAATTCAGCAACCAGTTCAGGGTTTTGGTCAGCAATATTATAAAGTTGTTCCGGATCGGATCTTACATCATATAGCTCATAAACCGGCTTTTCTTCTTTCATGAAACGGGCTTGTTCCGGCGTAAGTTTTCCTTCTTTATGCATTTCTTTCATTAAAGTATACACAGGATAATTGGTCAATTTATATCCACTTTTTTGCATGTAGGCAATTTCGGGCATGAAATTTTTTATGAAAAGGTAATCTTTTGTTCTTAAGCACCTCATCTTATCAATAGCATCTCCGTTTCTATCTCTAGCACCAACTACAAATTCCCTGTCTATTTCTTGTCTGATATCAATTCCATGCATATGCGAAGGAACTTCCAGGTTTGCTGCTTTTAGCATGGTAGGGGCCAGGTCAACAAGGCTAACAACATCATCAATAACCTGTGTTTCTTCATTTTTCCCAAACCACTTTATTACTAATGGCACCTTTAGGGAACCATCGTATAAAAATTGCTTGTCGCGGACATGTGGGCGCCCATGATCACCAAAGAATACGACAATTGTATTGTTCAAAAGATCGTTATCTTCAAGCCATTTCATTTGTTCCCCAACCCAGTCGTCGCAATGAAGGACATCCTCAAGGTAGTTTGCCCAGTCTTGTCTTGTAATTGAATGATCAGGGTAGTAGCCAGGGATACTAACCTTGTTTGGGTTTACTGTGTTTTTGTGTTTATGGAAGGGCCTGTGTGTATGATATGTCTGCAGAATTATAAAAGCGGGCTGTTCGGGGTTTCTTTCTTCCAACTTTCTGTTTTTTAATGCAGCATCAGACGATTTGAAGTTAAGGTCAAATTTGCCGTTGTAATCAACGAAATATCCGGCATCGTAGAAGTATTGAGGTAAGGTTTTTATACTTTCCGGTAACCGGTACATGTTTCTTTTCATGGTCCGGTGAAAATTGGAGCCAATAGAGGTCTGGTATAACCCGGTTATAAATGCAGAACGGGATGGAGAACACACTGAACCTGAAGCAAAGGCATTCTCATATTTCGTTCCGTTGATTGTTAGTTTATCAATGTTGGGAGTAGAGATGTCATTATTCCCATAACAACCAACATCTGGCGATAAATCTTCAGCAATAAGCCAGACAATATTCGGTGGGGAAGTCTCTTTTTCTTTGCATGAAGAAAAAGAGAAAGATACAATTATTATTAGCAATAAATATAATCGGTGCATTTTTCGTATGTTGAGTGTCATAATTTTATATTTATTTAAACAAGAGCAAGACTGCGAAAGTAACATGAAGCTGTAGTTTTTAATTCGTTTATTTTTTAAAAAACTCGGAACCGTTTTCGTGCTTTTGAGAATAGAACACAAATCTACTGTCAAATTAAAAAAAAGGTAACTTATAAGCAAACTGTTTAAAAAAAAGTATCCTTTTATATATATATTTGCTGTAACTTGTCGTTTAATATGGAAATGAATATCAGCAAGAACAATGCTTTTTAGTTTAACTTTTTTACACAGAACAGGATTAAACCAGGAAGGCCATTATTTCATTTATTATGTCTCATTGGGGAAATAGTAATAAAAAAGATACCGGGATTGAATTCTTTAAATCAAGGATTGAAGGTTTGAACCTGTCTCCGGAAGAAGAAAGCAGAGTGAAGAATTTATTCCAGAATTATTCCGATGGTATAAATCAGGAGCATAAACCGGATTGTAGTGCAGAAGAATTTAAGCAATTTGCTTTTTTTCCAGGGGTTGTTTTTGTCATCGATTCAAATTTTCATGTTGTTTACCAGAATAGGTCATTTAATAATTTACATCTTGTTTCAGCAAAAGGATTTGGGGGTTATTTCGAGACCGGAACGCTGAATATGATCCATAATTCCCTTGAAGAAGTCAAGGAGAATAACCGGCAGGTAAATATTGTAATTCGTGATGTTGAAGGGAGTGTATATGAAAGTCGGATCTGCAGGTATGACTCCACGCGTGGCCTATCCTTATTATTTCTATATAAGCAGAAGAAAGTTGAGGCTGTTGTCTCTGAAAATACAGGTAAACCTGGGAATGAAATTACCTCTCTACTAAAGGAAAACGATTCGCCAGTCAGTTTGTATCTTCTGGAGAATGACAGATTGGTTATTCTGAACAACAAAGCTGGTGTTAAGGGGGATGGAGCATTCAAAGAAGAAGCTGTGTTAACAACATCTTTTGAAAGAAAGCTCTTGAAAGCTCTTGAAAGTCAGGAAGTAATGTTTGAGGATGATGATGACGAACCAAAGGAAAAAGCAAAGAGAAGGGTAATTATCCCACTATCCCGTAAGGTTGTCTGCGTGGCGCTATTACGTGTTAAAGAGCTGGATGATTCTATTACTGTAAGTGAAATTGTAGAGAAATACAGGTTGATAGCAAACAGCTTGACCGATTTATTTTTTATCCTGGATAAAGATCTGAGTTTCTCATTTATAGCCCCCTCCATTGAGCCGGCTTTAGATTATAAGTACTCTGAGCTAGTAGGGAAAGGCTTCGACATTTTGGTTCCCAAATGGTCTGGGAATACCTTAAGAAAGAAACTGGATTCCATTAAAGATACAGGGATGAGGGTGACAACTCCCCATAAGTTTGCCATTCAGCTTTCAGGTAAATACGGAAGCCTGAAATGGTATGAATTACAGATATCAATGATTTATAATGAGCAGAATGAACTTCAAGGGTATAATGGTATTTGTCGGGATATTTCGGAAAGACTGAAATATGAGGAAGCTTTAATGCAGGCCAAACAAAAGGCAGAGGAAAGCGATAACTTAAAATCTACTTTTCTGGCCAATATGAGCCATGAAATCCGTACTCCTTTAAATGGAATAATAGGATTTGCAACAATGATTAATAACAGAAGCCTTTCTGAAGAGAAGAGAGAGAAATATGCCCGTTATATCGTATCTGGTTCAAAGCAGTTGTTAACATTGATAAGTGATATTATTGACATTTCAAAAATTGAAGCCGGTCAGTTGAGTGTTGTTTATTCACTCGTTGATTTAAATAAGCTTCTGAACGAGTTATATGCGACAATTGAATTGGAGCGTAATCGTTTAAATAAGGCGGATGTAAAACTCGAAATAGAGGTAGGTGAGCCGGAATTAAAGATAGTCACCGATGAGATACGACTAAAGCAAGTGCTTATCAATCTTCTTTCAAACGCACTAAAATTTACGCACAAAGGAAAAATTGAGATGGGGTACGAAACGCAGGGGAATGATATTGTTCGTTTCTTTGTTAGGGATAGTGGGGAAGGAATTCCGGAGAATATTCAGAAAGCTGTTTTTGAACGGTTCAGGCAGGGAAATGTTGATAAACAGGAAAAAATATCCGGAACAGGTCTGGGGCTTGCCATTTCGAAAGGAATTATTGAACTGTTAGGAGGGGAGATTGGTGTAAAATCCAAAGAGAAGGAAGGATCAGAGTTTTATTTTACTTTATCGGCCAATAATAAAAACAATAGGGAAAAGGAAGAGCGTTATCAGGCGCTGGTTTAATTTACCTGACTTCAAAAGAGAACATTTCTTCACTTTCAAATTTTCCGGTTAATTTATCTCCTATTTCTACAGCTCCAACTCCGGCAGGTGTACCGGTGAAAATTAAATCGCCAATTTTTAACGTCATAAATCTGGATACATAGGCAATTATCTGGTCAACATTAAAAAGCATATCTTTTGTGTTGCCTGTTTGAACTATTTTATCATTTTTTAGCAGTTCGAACTGTATTGAATTAATGTCTTTGATTTGCTCTTTTTTTATGAATTTACCAATAGGTGCAGAATAGTCGAAAGATTTTGCAATTTCCCATGGATGCCCCTTTTCTTTGCATTTCCGTTGTAAATCCCGGGCTGTGAAATCTATTCCAAGACTAAGTTCATTATAGTACCGGTTGGAAAATTGTTCTTCTATATGCCTTCCTAGACGGTTTATTTTTACAACAACCTCGACTTCATGGTGTATTTCATTCGAGAAGTCGGGAATATAGAAAGGTTTATTATTAAGAAGAAGAGCACTGTCTGGTTTTAAGAAAAAAACCGGCTCTTCAGGAACGGGGTTGTCTAATTCTTTTGCATGTTCGATATAATTTCTTCCAATACAAATTATTTTCATATAAAGCTAAGACTTGTTGTTTTTAAAAGCGTTACGGAGTTTTATGTTTGTAAGTACTTTTTTAGTATAAAGCGGAAAGTCGTTGTTTATCATCCAGCCGTAGTATCCGGGATCTTTTTCAAATACATCAACAACTTTTTTTCCTTTGTATTTTCCAAAATTGAAACACTCTTCTCCTTTTTCATCAAATATAATTCGACCGGCAAAATCAGCATTTTTATTATGGCTTGAAAATTCAGACAATTTGTCGATGTCATTTACCAAATCAGGATACGTCTCTAATTGAGACTGAAGGATTTCGTACGTTGCTTTTGTGTCAGCCTCGGCACTGTGGGCGTCAACTAATTCTTTATCGCAATAGAATTTATAAGCGGCACCGAGGGTTCTGGGTTCTTTTTTTAAGAAAATGACCTGAACATCAACAAATTTTCTCTTTTTCAGGTCAATGTCAACATCGGCGCGCAACATTTCTTCAGCTAGAAGCGGAATGTCAAATTTATTTGAGTTATATCCGGCCAGATCGCTGCCTTCCAGTACTTTTGCAATGTTTTTCGCAATTTCGGAGAAAGCCGGCTCATCTTTTACATCTTCATCTTTTATGCCGTGAATGTCTGAGGCTTGTTTGGGAATGGGTACCGTTGGGTTAACCCGGTAAGTCTTACTTTCTTCTGTCCCGTTAGGAAATACCTTCAGGTAAGATATTTCAACAATTCTATCGGAGGCAACGTTTATACCGGTTGTTTCGAGATCAAAAAATACTATAGGGTTCTTTAAGTTTAGTTTCATCTATCATCAAGTTATAAAATTGCAGCCTGGCTGTTGCTTTTCAGAGAAGTGCCTGTAGCTCATCCGATACACTTCAACCTTAGCCAACTGCTTTGGAATGTTTTTGAAAAAAATCGTAAATATACCTTCAAAGACGAAGAATTCTACAAATTAAATTAGTAGAGGCTGACCGAAAAAGGATAAAAAGAATTTCCGGACAAGCCTATAAACTTCTTTATTTAGTTATTGATCATCATTGGCATAAGCAGCATAAGTACGTCTTCATTATCATTTTCTTTTTCAAGAGGAAGCATAATTCCAGCTCTTGAAGGGTCAGAAAGCTCTAAAACAACGTCGGCGGAGTTTATATTTTGTAGGATTTCTATTAGAAAAACAGATTTAAACCCTATTTCAAGATCATCGCCTTCATACTGACAAGGAATGCGTTCATAGGCTGAAATAGAGAAGTCAATGTCCTGTGCTGAAACAGTCATTTGGTTCCCTTTTAGTTGGAGCTTTATCAGGTTGCTGGCCTGGTTAGAGAATACAGAGACCCTTTTTAAAGCATTTAGTATTTTCAACCGGTCAATGATCACCTTATTGGGGTTGTCTGTTGGTATTACCGAATTGTAGCTTGGGTAATTTCCTTCAACCAGGCGGCAGACCAACTTGTAATTCGATAAAGTAAAGAAAGCGTTTTTGTTGTCAAACTCAACCAGAACTTCACCACTTTCTTTTGGGAGGATATTTTTTAACAAAGAAGATGGCTTTTTAGGTAAAATAAAAGAGGAGTCGCTGTCGCTTTTAGCGTCTGAACGTGTGTACCTTACCAGTTTATGGGCATCAGAAGCTACAAAAGTCAGTTTTTCTGTCGACAGTTCAAAAAAGATTCCGTTCATTACCGGGCGTAGTTCATCATCAGCCGTGGCAAAAAGCGTGTTTGTTACACCAAGGTTTAATATGTCTGCCGGTACCTGAACAAAAGCTTTATTCTCTTCTTTCATTTCAGGAATTTGTGGAAAGTCATCACCATTTTGACCTGGAAGGTCATACTGTCCGTTCTCCGAACTGATAACAATCTTAAAGTCATCACTGTTTATATCGAATGTTAAGGGTTGATCCGGAAATTCCTTCAATGTATCTAACAATAATTTTGCAGGAATAGCAACACTTCCTGAATCGGAAGCATTTTCAAGCTCCATACTGGTTATAAAAGTCGATTCCAGATCTGATGCAGTTAATTCAAGTTTGTTTTCTTCCAGTTTAAAAAGTACGTTATCCAGAATAGGAAGCGTATTTTTACTACTTATAACTCTGCTTACATTCTGTAAATGACCCAATAAATCAACGCTTGAAACTACAAATTTCATTTATTATCAGTTTTTTAGATTATCAAAAATATTTTTGAAGCCGTTTCGAAAACAGCTACCAATATTACAAAAAAATATACAGGTAAAAGACCTTTACACTTTACTTTTTTATAAAATATTCTTTACTGAGAATAATGGGGTCAAAATCACTGTACTTAAGAATAACAGTGTCCGTAAGGTTTATAACACCTGCGAATATGTTTTTATCCCTTTCTTTTTTTGTTTTATTGTATACAGGATAGGCGTTTATTTTTAGGCTGATATCTTTTTTTAAGTTTATCTCCAGTCCAAAGATACTGTTGGTTATCGGGGCAGTGTATAGATTTGTGTCAAATGTTTCGTAGCTTATACCTTTAAAAAAATGTAGGTAATCCGATAACTTTTCTTGTAATGTGTTGCTTATTTCTTTTTTATTTGTGTCAAGCAGTTTTGGGGCATTGTTCTTGTTTATTATGGAGTAACTACTTTTTTCCTGTTCAGGAAAGTCAACTAAAACAGATGCTATTTGTTCTTTACTGAAATTAATTAGAAGCTTGTCTTTCCAGTTTATTGCATCGTTTGATGCCATCTTTTCCAGGGCTATCCGGCTATGGCCGGGTACGGTAATATAGAAAGGCGCATTTTTTGAATTTAAAGCAATGTTTCGGTTGTTCATTTCTATATACCGAAGTTCATATAGTTTTTTTTTCCCGTCGAGAAAGCTGAGGCTCGTTCCATGTTTTATTATCGAATCAGAAACAGAGTGGTATTTTTCCCTGGAAACAGGGGCGTGCATTTTTAGTAGTTTAACAACCCCGAAAAGGTTATGCACCATTTTGTTGTTGACTTTTTCGCCATTTGTTAATTGCCACTGATTATTTTGTCTTACCAGCGTTAATTTTTTGTTTTGCTTTTCAATAACGATCATATTTACAAGTTGAGACCGGGAGAATGCGAAGTCGGTCCTTTTTTTGCTGAGGGTCGATTTGCGGTTGCCAGCAAGTAAATAGACAATTAGCAATGATAGTAGTGTTCCGGCCAGTATGGAAATAATTTTCGGTTTCATCAATTTCTGGTATATTTTCTTTTTCTGTTCCAGTTATAAAATATTCCAAAGGTAATAATGGTTAAAATAGGTAATAGAACATTGATTAATTGCCATTTTAACCTTTCGTCAGTGACTTTTTTCCTGTCAAGTAAACGAAGTTTGAATTCCCTTCCCCGAAGTTTGAGCAAGTTAGAGTTATCGGTAAGGTAATTTAGCACATTGACGAGGAAATCTTTATTTCCATAAGTCTGGTTGGTCAATCTGTCGAAGCCTAATTTGAAAATGCTGGGGCCTTTGGCCGTTCGTTTAACTTCATTTCGTATAATGTCGGCATCTGAAATGATTACCATTTTTGTTTCTTTACTTTTGTCAGACCTATTGGGGGGCGGGGTGTCAAAATAATCAGAGAGCATTCTGTTTTTAAAGACAGATTCAAATTTTCCTTCGAGAAGAATGCCGAGTAGTTGGTTGGGTGCGTCAAAATTAATTTTTGTCACCGGGGTGTTTATCTCTTTTAATTCTATTAGCCTTGGTATTTCAAGTGCTTTACTGTTTTTCGAGCTGGTCAGCAGTGGTGTTTTTCTTATTTCGGAACGGGCCTCCAGGGTATCTATCTGACTGGCAAACTTAAGCTGTATTTTGTTAAGGTTATTGGTTATAATACTACCGGAGCGAGGTGAAACTAACGGATAATATATCCAGGGTTCAGCCTGAAATCTGGGAGCTTCGCCTTCAAGCGCAACATTAACAGGAAGCCGGCTGCTTTGGGCATCCTGTATTAAATTCTTATTTATTCTTACCCCATACTTGAAGAACATGTCATCAAGGTTCAGTTCATTGGGCAGGGCAATGCTATACCCTGTGGCAAGGCTGTCAAAGTCTACGGTAACTGCATCGATTAACCACAAAACTTTTCCTCCCTGCATGATATATTGGTCAATGACGTATTTGTCTTTTTCTGAGAACTCTTTTTCCGGACCAGCAATAACAACTGCTTCGTAGTTGTCCAGGATTCCTGGTTTTCCGTTAATAACCCCCCTGTCTACCTGATAAGATTTGGACAACTCTTTCATGATATCAGCAACAAAGGGATCCGGCCATTCATCGTGGCCTTCAATGAAAGCAATTTTTTCAATTTCTTCGGCAGTGATATTTTTAATCGTGCTTATAAAATTGTATTCTAACGATTCAATTGAGCTATTAAGGTTTTGCTCGCTGGTTTTTGCCGGATTGTTAACGAGTAAGTTGACCGGAACTTCAACGCCCTTGTATATGATTTCAGCTCCGGGTATTACAATTTTTTCTGTTTTCGAACCGTCTTTTTTTCGGTGGTATATGTTTGATGCCTTTAACCCTTTCGAGTCAAGTTCGTAAAGAACATTTTGCATACTTTTATTATCAAGGTTTTCAAAAGGGTCAACAATTTCGAATTCTAAATTATTGCGCCCATAAATTTTAAATTCATCAAGAAGCTCAATTATGCTTTTTTGAAAATTCTGGAAGGGGATATTTAATTCTCCATCCAGGTAGATCCGAACAAAAACAACATCATTCAAATTTTTTAGGATATTTTTAGTGTCGTCAGAAACGGTATATCTTTTTTCACTTGTCAGATCAATTCTAAAGAAAGCCTTTGAGGAAATAAGGTTGGTAACAATAATGATCAGAATTATCAAACTGGTACTTGCAATAATTCCGGTTCTGTTTTTCTTATGTCGTTTTTCCATAGTTAAATCCTACAAGCTTTTACTATTAAGTTTGAGATTGGTTATTGTAAGAAAAATAGCAATAAGGGAAATGAAATAAATAAGATCCCTGCTGTCTATCACACCTCTGCTCATTGATTGGTAATGTGCGTCAATCCCCAGTTGCTGAACAAGGTTTCCAATGCCTCCGAGGGGAAAAAGGTCCCCAATGTAGTTGAACCCGGAATATGCTAAAAAGCAAAAGAATACTCCGGATAAGAATGCAACGATTATATTATCAGTAATTGTTGAAGAAAAAATTCCAATTGCGGCATACGAAGATGCCAGGAACATTAATCCAAGATAAGACCCCCAGGTTGCACCATGATCGATGCTGCTTGCACTGTCGGCAGAATCGCTCAGGAATATGATTGAAAAATAGTAAACAAGAGTTGGGAGCAACGAAGCAATAACAAGTAAAACAGCACTAAGGTATTTGCCCAGGATAATGTGCATACTTGTAAGCGGGCGTATCAATAATAACTCAAGGGTGCCTGCCTTTTTTTCTTCAGCAAAAGCCCTCATTGTGATGGCCGGAATTAAAAAAAGAAAAATCCATGGAGAAATTTCAAAGAGTGGGCGCAGGCTTGCATAGCCGGAATCCGGTATGTTTATTCCGCCTGGGAAAACCCATAAAAATAATCCGTTTAAAACAAGAAAAACAATTACAACAATATATCCGGTTAATGAACAGAAAAAACCAGCTATTTCTTTTTGAAGAAGTGCCCACATATATACATAAATTTTTCAAGGTCAAAAATAACATTATTTTTACACGCTAAAACAAACGTTGTGAACATAAGGACTTAAGAAAAGTGAAGAGAGTATATCGAATAACTCGTTTTTTACTATTTTTTGTTTTAGCTATTTTTTTTAGGAATACTTCAAAGGCCCAGGAAACAGATTCGTTGCTGAATGGGCTCAGGGTTGAAATAAAGGGGCAGAGAGGGTATGTATATCCGCATACAAGTGCGATTCAATATTTACTGAGGGAGAATATTGGAGGAGTTGAGTTAACTTTTTCTACCCGATCAAACGGAAGGCACCCTTGGGAGAAATTATATAGGTATCCGAGATATGGAGTAGGGTATAATTATACAACTTTTGGGAACAGGGACATTTTAGGGAGTGCCCATGCATTTTTTAGTTATTTTGATGTGCCGTTTGTGAAAGCCGGTTCACGCTTAACATTGAACTACCAGATAGGGTTTGGGATGGGGGTTATGTCTAAGAAATACAATATAGAAGAGAACCCCTTAAACCTGGCCATTGGTTCGAGTTTGAATGCATTTGTGAGTGTAGATCTTATTTGCAGGTACAAGGTTTCCGATAGAAATGAGGTGAAGGCTGCACTGGAACTTTCTCACTATTCGAACGGAAAAATGCGGAGCCCGAATATGGGGCTAAATACAGTAACGGCGTCATTTGCATGGCTTTATAGTGTGATACCCGAAAGAAAGATTAAAGTGAGCCCGGAACCTGTTGGTTATAAAAAGCATATAGCAGAAATATTTTGGAATGCCGGGGGGAAAAGGGACGATTATCTTAATAACCGGATTTACCTTATTTCATCAGTTGTGGGGGACTATAATTATGCCTTATCGCCTAAATATGCAGTTGGGGGCGGTTTTGATCTGATGTATGATCAGGCGCTGGAAGTTGTAAGCCGCTTTCAGGGAGATGAAGAAGCCGATTATAGATATAACCGGCAAGCCGGTCTGCATCTGGGGTTTAGGGTAAGGTACGGGCGCTTTCATTTAGTAGGACATTTCGGGCACTATCTTTACTATTACTATTTGAAGTATTCTCCGTTTTATACCCGATTGGGATTAAGATATAATTTGACAGAGCAGTTCATTTTTAATTTTACACTGAAGGCGCATTATGCAATTGCAGATTATGTTGAATGGGGGCTCGGTTATCGTTTTAAAACAAGGGGAATATGAGGAAATTGATATGGCTAAAGTTGATAATACTGACGGTGTTTGCTGGTTCCTGTGAACTTGATAAATGCCTTCAGAAGAAAGGAAAAGAAACGACAGAGGTGTTTTACCTGGATTCGTTTCGGTGCGTTGATATAAACGGAGTGTTTGACGTTCAGTTGATCCCGGATTCTGTATATTATATTGAAGCGATTGGTGGAGAAAATGTTCTTAATGATATTGACTATGATTTACAGGGAGATACGCTTTTTATTTATGATTTTAATTCCTGTATGTGGAGAAAAGAATATTCACGTCCACATTTACAGGTGCACTTTCCCGATTTAAACAGGGTTGTTTTAACCGAATCGGCTTATTTGTTTTCAACAGACTCAATTCCTGGTCCGCTTAATCTCATTATTAAAGCAAGGCTTTCTGAGGTAGATTTGATTTTGAATAATAGCCGGTTCTTTGTTTATAATCATATGTCTTCGGGGGGGCGTGTTACGCTATCAGGTAAAACAGGGGTATTGTATGTGTCGGGATATTATAATACAATATATGATGCATCTAAACTTCAAACAAAAGAAGCCTGGATTAAGAACTTTTCGGTAGCAGATTATAAGGTATGGGTTACGGATAAATTACATGCCGAAATACATAGCAGTGGTAAAATTTTTTTTAGAGGTAACCCGGAGGTGACAATTGATAGCCTGGTGTCAACAGGAGGGGTGTTCCCGTTTGATTATTAGTTTAATGTAGATGACAGGGGTAGGTTGAAGAAAAGATTTAAAAATCAGGTTTGGCAACCTGCTAACGTATATGGGATCCTGTCTCTGATTTTTTAATAAAAACAGAAACAGGTAATATAGTTAACAGGCTGCCCGGTAAGTTATAAGAAGGCTATTTTTTCTTGGCTTTCTTAAAAGATGCTTTGCTTTTTTTCAGTTTCTTCAAAGCATTTTTAAGTTTTCCTTTTAATGTAAGAGTTTTTTTCTTGTCTTTTTTCTTACGAGCTTTTTTAACTCTTCTGCTTAGCTTTTCTACTCTTTTTTCGCTTTCCTGAACCTTCTTTTTTGCTTGTTTTTTTAATTTTGTAGCTTTTTTTGTTGCTGTACTCATAGACTTACTTTTTTTAGATTTTGAATTTACTTTATTTGTTACCGTAGATTTCTCTTTGGTAAGAGAACTGCTTGGTACTATTTCCTCCATAGGCGCATTAGCGTCAGAAGAGGGTGTTTTTATCTTGTTCTCCTCAGGTTTAGTATGAGTGTCCTGAGGAGGTGTAGTTTCTGCAGGGGTTTTTTCCTCTATAGTTGGAGCAGGCTTTAGAACAGGTTCTTCTTCTGTTTTGTTGGCTGAAGTGGTTGCCGTAGTTTTTGTTGTTTCTGCCGGTTTTGTCTGGTTTGTTGTGCTTTCTGCAGTAGTTGTTGTCTTCCTTGCAGAACTTCTGGTTCTTCTGGTTGTTGGTGTTGTGGTAGTTTTGGTTGTTCTTCCTGTAGTGGAAGCAGTACTACTTGGTTCTGTTGGTGAATCCGGTTCTTTAGTAGTCTTAGTGGTAGTGGTGGCGCGGGAAGTACTCCTTCTCGTTGTGGTTTTTCTTTGAGTAGTGCTGCGCGAAGACGTGCTTTTTGTGGCACGGGTGCCGGATGTTTTATTGGCACTGGCCGTTGCATCAGCTTCTTCTTTGTTATTGGTGGCCGGAGCGGGAGCTGGGGTTAATGTCTGTTGTTTAGCATCCTCTTTTGTGGTTGGAGGCGTGGTTTTTTCTGAACTGCTTAAATTATTATTTTCTTCCATATGTTGTTGGGTAATTTTAAAAGTTAAAAAATGGACAACCAGTTTTGTTTCGGTTGTAATGAGAATGCAAATTTAATTAATTTTTAATAATAAATTAACATAAAAGTAATAAAAATTTAAGTTAATATTTTATGGGGGATATTTGTTTTTATGCAAGAATTAAGAAAACAGCCACTTAGCTCCCCCCATTTGTCCGGGAGTTTTTTTTATAAACGTTATTGAGGTAAGGGATTAAGTAAGCCCGAAACGTAAAGATGGGATACCGAACTTTTGGGTTGTGAACGGTCAGTATTTAGCAGGGACTTAAATTTTCTTTTTTCGTTTTGGGTTTTGTTCAACCGTGTTTAAGAATTTTCTAAAACGTGCTTTATGGGCAGTTTTTTTATCTTCAGCTTCTTTCATCGAAAAATAAAATGCAAACCACATAATTAATGACACAGCCGGAATAATCATCTTGTTATTTAATACCAGTCCTGCAAAGTTGAACATTACAAATTTTTCAGGTGTTTTTTTATTGTAAAAAATGATTATTTCTTTTCCCAGAGGGTAATTAAGGTATTCGGGACCTATGAATTCAACAGGGGCCCCTTCAGTCTGAAATTGAATTACACTATGTAGAATTTCAGATTTAATCTGATGTGAGGCTTTGAGGCTCCCGGATATGGATCGGGTATGATATACGACTGCTCCAGTGGTTTTCTGTCCAAATAACAGTAGCCTGTAATTTACAGAAAGGGGCAGAAACAAAAACAATATTGTTATCAGGATAAAGTTCCTTTTCGTTATTCTCATTACAGAGTGTTCTATGTATAGGAACGGGATTGAGAAGAATTAATTACAAAATACGTTCAATTTTTATACCCGGTTTTTGTTCTCTTTCTATCGTAATACTTATGGTATTCGTCGCGAATATACTTCACCGGTACCATGAAAAGAAAGCCGTAGTTTTTTTTTCCTTTATGGTGATCTTCGTGTGCTTTTACGATGGCTTGTAAATACCAGTTTCCTTTTTTGTTAAAAAGTTTAATTCGGCGGTGGTAGTATATATCATGAAACAAGAAGTATGATAATCCGTACAAAGCAATCCCAAAACCGATACATTTCATTATTTCATTTGAGTTAAGTGCCCCTAAGTAAATAAGTAAGAAACTGGGGATGGCAAATATCACAGCAAAAAAGTCATTTCGTTCCAGGCGCTTTCGTTTCGGAGAGTGATGATCTTTATGCAAAAGCCATAAGAACCCATGCATTACATATTTATGTGTAAACCATGCAACGAATTCCATGAAAGCAAATGCCAATAATACCAGAAGGATCAATAAGACAGGATACATACTATTTATTTTGAATGTAACACATGTCAGTAAAAAAAGTTGATGGATGATGGTGTTATTTCTCTACCAGTCTTATACCTTCAGGGGAAATTGTAATTAATTTTCGTTTATAAAGGTTGCCGATTACTTTTTTGAACGTCTTTTTGCTTATCCCAAAGGTGTTGCTTATTTCTTCCGAAGAACTTTTATCGTTAAAAGGGGTAAAACCTTGGTTTTCTTTTAGGTAGTCAAGGATGTTCTTTGAGAAATCATCAACTTTTTCATACCCTTGTTTGTACAGGCTGAGATCAATTTTTTCGTCTTCCCTTATTTTTTTGATGTACCCGAATACCCTTTGTCCTGTCTGAAGTGGGGTGAATACTTCATTTGCATATAACATGCCCCAATGTGCATCTTCAATTATTGCCCGGTACCCTAAGTCTGTTTTATTTGCAATAATGAGCTCAACTTCTTGTCCTTCCTCATATTCGACCGGCAGATTGTCAACAAACTTTTCAAGTTTTGCCGAAGCGGCCAGTCGTTTACTTTCCTCATCCAAATAAACATAAACGAGATATGATTTTCCCTCTTCCATTTTAACTTTTTGTTCTCTGAAAGGAACAAGAAGATCTTTAGGTAGCCCCCAATCCAGAAATGCCCCGATTGAAGTTGCTGAAACAACCTTAAGGTAAGTAAATTCGTTAACCACTGCCAAAGGTTCTTCTGTAGTGGCTATTGTTCTGTCTTCAGAATCCAGGTAAATGAACACGTCAAGCATGTCGTCTATATTGCAATTTTCAGGGACGTACCTGGATGGTAACAGTATTTCACCATCACTTCCCCCGTCGAGGTAAACGCCAAAATCAACCTGCTTTACTATTTTTAAAGTATTATATCTGCCAATTTCTGCCATAATTTGATACCTGGTAATTGAGGGGCGAAGGTAATTAAAACATTGCTATGAATAAAAAAAATAAGAATGAGCCCAAATGTTTACCTTGTTTTTACTCCGTTACCTCACTTCTCACCTTCTTTTTTGTCCTCAGCATAAATTTCATTGATTTCTTTCCTCAGGGTTGATGTGTCCCAGGCGCTGTCTGCATCATGGATTGATGCCTCTTTTTCTGCTTCAAGCATTTCAAAAAGTTGTTTTGAATACCGTTGAGCTTCACGAATATATTTTTTCTTGTCTTCTTTCCAATGCAGGTACAAATCAGAAAGTATTTCTTCATTATGTTTTTTAAACGTCATTGCTGCACGATATGACTGGTAATTCGAGTATCCAAGTTTACGCATTGCTAAAACCCCTAATTCTATCGCTGAGTCGAACACTTCTACTTTCACATCCTTGATATTAAGGTTATAATATTGATACAGATGCTTTAGGTCTACCGCTCGGGACAATATTTGTAGTTTTGGGTAAGTACGCCTGAGGTACTTTGTTGTTTCTAGTGCTTTTTCTTTGTCATCGATGGCCATAATCAGGACCTTGGCATTTTTAATACCGGCAGACTTTAATAAATCCGGTCTGGAAGCGTCTCCATAATACACTTTCATTCCAAATTTTCTTAATACCTGTATATTTCTTGGGTCATTGTCAAGAACGGTGGCCTTTATTCCATTTGCAATTAAAAGTCGGCCTATCGTTAATCCAAAGCGCCCAAAGCCGGCAATAATAACCGAATTGTTTTCACCGTGTATTTCATCGGCTTCGGGTTCATTGTTCGATTTTTCGAAGAGGGGCTCTATAATTTTTTCATTAATTATTAGTAGTATTGGAGAGATGGCCATGGACAGGGCAACGGTAATTATTAATAATCCGGACCATTCTTCCGGGAATAAGTTTATCCCCTGAGAAAAACTGATGAGCACGAAAGCAAATTCACCTCCCTGTGCCAGAACAAAAGCTAATAATAATTCTTTCCCCGAACGAAGGCCAAAAAGTTTGCCCAGCGCAAAGAGTACAATAAATTTCACTAGAATTAGTCCGGAAAGAAGCAAAAGGATAAC
The DNA here is from genome assembly GCA_965230395.1 of Bacteroidales bacterium. GTDB lineage: Bacteria > Bacteroidota > Bacteroidia > Bacteroidales > UBA10428 > UBA10428. The sequence goes on along the minus strand of CBDDKV010000002.1, from coordinate 4,890,922 downwards.
AACAGGTTGTTGTGTCAACAAGCTAAAGTCTATTCCGGCACCAACAGCAATAAAAAAAAGTCCGAGCAATAGTCCTTTGAAAGGTTCGATGTCCGATTCCAGCTCATGCCTGTATTCACTGTCAGCAAGTACAACACCGGCAAGAAAGGTCCCAAGGGCTGGCGAAAGGCCAACACGTTCCATGGCAAGGGCAATAGAGATGACCATAAGAAGTGCTGCCGCCGTAAATATTTCACGAATCCCTGTCGTCGCAATAAAACGGAAAATATATCTGGCAATGAACCTTCCGACGAGAATGATGGCTGTTACAATTCCAATGATAAGCAGAAGCTGGATCCAACCGGAAAAAGAGGTAACATTAGTCTCGGAAATGTTATGTGCCTCTTTTATAGGCAACGTATCGTGTGGTAAGTTTGAATTTGCCAATAAAGGAAGAATGGCCAAAATAGGAATGACAGCGATATCCTGAAATAATAAGACAGAAAAGGACGATTGTCCTACCTGGGTTTTCAGGATGTTTTTTTCTGAGAGTGTTTGTAATACAATTGCTGTAGATGAAAGCGCAAGAATCAGTCCGACCCCAATAGACTGTGTAATAGAAAAACCATAAATTTTAAAGGCGATACCAATAATTAGTGCAGTTACAAGAACCTGTAGGCCCCCAAGTCCGAAGATTGATTGTTTCATCTTCCATAGCAGGGAAGGTTTTAATTCAAGCCCGATAAGGAAAAGCATCATAACAACACCAAATTCAGCAAAATGCATAACATTTTGATCTTCTTTGCCTATAAACCCTAAAACAAACGGCCCAATTATAATTCCAGCTAACAGGTAGCCCAGTACGGAGCCCAGTCCAAGCTTTTTGGCAACAGGAACTGATATCACGGCAGCCATAAGATAAACAAAAGCCTGTACAAAAAAATCCTGATCGTGCATAATCTAATGGTGTTTAATTTAAAAAAAGCTTTATTGTCCTTCTCCGGGACTTCAGTCGTCAGTTTATTAGTTCATTCAGATATTCATGAGCAAAAATGTCTTTTTCGTCAAAAAGACTGTCTCTTAATGATATTAATGTTCTCTTATAATCTTCGGCATACACCTGAATGTCTTTTTCTGACAATAAATGAGTCCCGTGCACAACGAACGGGGGAAGATATTGCATTTTGCAAAGACCTACTGATTGTTTGAAAGGGGTTAAAAACTGTAGGAGCGAATAGCAATTGTGTCCTTTCCCACAGTAAGAGTTTTTAGTCCCTCCCGTTGTTATAACCGATAAAACGCTTTTTCCCGAAAGTGCGACACCTTTTTTACCATAAGCAAAGTTATGCTCAAGGACTAAATCCATCCATTCCTTTAATAATGCAGGAGCACTGTACCAGTAGAAAGGATGATGCCAGACAATAATGTCATGTTCCAGTAATAACTGTTGTTCGCGCTTAACATTAATATGGAAATCAGGGTATTCTTCGTATAATTCATGGGTATAAATGCCGTCAATATCTTTTATCCCTTGCAGCATAAACCTGTTTACCCTCGATTTTTCCTTCGCGGGGTGGGCAAATATCACAAGCACTTTATCTTTCTTCATTCTTTCGGTTTTGTATTGTATAACACAGCAATGAGCTAATATGTTAAATGAAAATACCTAAAATATTCCTCAATAATGATAAAAAAAGTAATTCGTGAAAAGTGAGGGCTGTAATTTGTAACAAACGAATGAGCAAATGTTTCTTTTATGAAAAACATAACATTTGGTGTATGGTTTATAAAAGCAGAGTAGTGCATGATATTTGGGTAAGGATCATTCTTATGGTGGTCTTCTCCTTTTGTATTTCTTTTTTTATAGATCAACATGAAAGTACTGGAGAAGATAATGTTTTTGTTGAACTGGATGCATTCCCGGATACCCAGTCAGTGCATACAGGCATTTTGGAAGATGTCCGGTTTCCTGTATTTCAGAATAGCAGGGAGTGTTTGACGGACAATCGTAGTGTTCGTTTTTTTAATAAGGAGTTAAAGGTTAATATAGATGGGGAAATTCTTTGGAAACTGCCACGAAATGCCTTTGTGCAGTTAATTCCGGTAAGTTATTGTCAGGAAAATCTGTAAAACAAGTATCGGATAAGAGTTCCGAAAGTACAGGTGTGCCAGAGGTTCAAATTGATTTTAAAAACGAAGCAAAAGAAATACAAATAAGCCTGTTGCAATTGTATTAGACGATAACATTTTTGCTGTACCGGTTTTAAAAACTGTAATAGAAAACGGGATGTGTTCAATAACCGGGAATTTCACCGATGAAGAAATGCGGTTCTTCATAGCTGTTGTTAACAATGAGGGTATTACAGTAAGTCCAAGTAGGTAGAAAGCCGGTAAAACGGCTTGGATTTAACTCAGATTTGATGAAAATTATCAATTCGCCATGATATAAACCAATAAATAACAAAAAGGAGGGGCCGCGGAGGTATGGCCTTTCTTTTATTATCTCTTCTAAGACTAATGTTCTGGAGGTTAACCAATTCTTATGGTTAGGAGGATGAATTGCGATTTTTCTTTATTTTTTCATCTCTGTTTTTTTTTGTCCTGGCAGTTAATTTAGCTATAGTGTTAAAATATTGATAGACATTAAATAATAAAAATAAAGCCTTTCCGTTATATGCAATGAGAATTATAAAACCATAAGATGAAAACTAAAACTTATTTAAGCTTGTATGGCATAATTGGAACTGATTATTTCTGAAAGTTCAGTCGTAAAAGACTATTTTCCGACCTTAAAATTCATCCTGATAATGAAACGAACTTAAATCCGATAATCAAACCAGTCTTTTTATAGAGTGTCATTTTGTTCCATTCATTTTTAACGGTGCAGTTATCCCAAACAGAATCGTCCATATGGGGGTATGTGAAATATTCTGTAAAGAGCTTGGTGGATAATGGATTCGTACTAAGGATTCCTGTAAATATTTTAATACAGTCTGGAATATAGTCTTCTAAAGAGGCGTTTTTATAAGTCAGATTACATTTCCGGCCGGAATTTGTAGTTCTTAAGGAACGTCATTGAAATTAGGGCGCTTTTTAGCAGCAAGAGTGAAAAATACCAAAAAACTAAAATCAAAATGAAAAAAAGGAACACGTATAAAATATTAAAAATAAGGCCAAGATTGTCAACGACATTAGCAATACTTGTTGTCCTTGATATTATTGCATGGTTTAATACTGATTTAATTATAGCTTCAGTTGTGACTGTAATTACAATAGGGGTAATGTTTAAGTCAAAAGGATTTATAATAGATAAAGAAAATAACCGGATAAGGAAAGTAACAAATTTATTTGGGATTACTTTTGGGCGTTGGCATAAATTGCCGGAAATTAAATATGTTTCCTTACTTAGGGTAAGGTTGCCTCACCACAGGCTGAAACGTATGACTGAACTTTCGAAACAAAATAAAGCCGGCAGCTTTATTTGTAAAGTAAACTTAATAATTGAAGAGAACAGGCAGAGAGCATTTCAATTGATGTCAACCTCCCAGTATAAAGCCATAATTGAAGGGGTAAAGTTAGCTGACTATCTTGATGTAAAAGTGCTGGATGTTACTACGTTGGATAAGAAATGGAGAAAGTAAAATAACAGGATAATATTCGGAATAAGAAAAATAGGTTTGGGGTTTTCCTGTAAAATATATGGGATTGCCCCATTTTTATTTGACTTCGAATTCAATTGAAGGATTATTCTAAAAAAGGATGAGGTATACCCTGACCTTCATCAATAAACCCGGGGCTGATTTTAGCCATGAAAAAGAAGTGTGCAGGTTTGCAGTGTGTGGTTGGTAAAGAAACCGGGTTTTGCAGGAACGTTGTTTTTTTATACTTTTCGGCATATTTAACATACATAAAGGAAGGTAAATGAAACACTTGGAAAGAGCTTTTGACAAACAGAATCAATGGTGGAAATATTTGTTAATTGTATTGGCCGGTATTATTGGGGCAAATGTAATTGGAGCGTTACCACTTATAGTTGTTATGGTAGTAAAGATGCTTGGCGGGGCAAGCGTGACTCCTGAGAATATGATGGATTTTAGAGCATATGGAATACACCCTAACCTTTTTCTGGCATTAATGATATTTCCCTTTATAATTGGGTTGTTGATTGTGGTTTTGTTGCTAAAACCTTTGCATAAGAGGAAGATTACCGAAGTTATAAATGGAACAGCTAACGTTCGGTGGAACCGGTTTTTCTATGCTGCTGCGGTTTGGGGAATAATAATGGCGGGGTATCTTATTGTAAGCTATTTAGTTAATCCGGACAAGTTTGTTCTCAGGTTTAATCTCCAGGACTTTGTTCCTCTAATTTTTATCTCTGTTTTATTGATCCCATTTCAGACAGCTTTTGAAGAGGTTTTGTTTCGTGGCTACCTGGCTCAGGGAGTTGGGGCCTGGACCAAAAGCAGATGGATGGTTGTTTTACTGCCGGCAATTTTATTTAGCCTGATGCACGCCATGAACCCCGAAGTGAAAGAATTTGGTTTCTGGCTGTCAATGGCGCACTATTTTAGTTTTGGGTTATTATTTGGACTGGTATCTGTATTTGATGATGGTATTGAAATAGCAATGGGGGCCCATGCTGCAAACAATGTTTTTTTATCTGTCTTTGTTACCCATAAAGCATCAGCTTTGCAAACGCCTGCTTTATTTGAACAAATGGAAGTTAACATGAAAAATGAGTTATGGGGTTTTCTTCTTATTTGCGGTGTGTTTGTGTTTCTGCTTTCAAGAAAATATAAGTGGGATTTCTCAATTTTGGCCCGAAAGGTTGAACCAGAGATCATGGCAGAACGTGTTTCTGACTAACGTTTGATTTTTTGGAAGTTAGCCACAAACAAAACCGATATCGTGCAAAATAAGAAATAAGATGAAAAACTTTTGGGAATCAATGTTTAATGATGAAAAAACGACATGGGGATTTGAACCAATAGTTGGGCTTGTTTTTTTTCTCATATCTGTAATATTTTATTGTGAGTATTTACAGATATAAGCATTTAATAACTTCAGCGATTATTGCAACTCGTTAGCGCCAAGGTAAAAAAACGATAACTGCTTATAGACAAATGACATGAATAGATTTTTGATTATCGGTTTCATAAGTATTCTTGCCTTTAATAATATGAAAGCTGCAAGGATTATTACAAATCTTGATATAGCACGGTGGTATCTTGATTCTGATTTGGTCTTGATTTGCAGTGCTGACAAGATTGATACTTTATTTTTAAGTCATCAGGACTCATATTCGCCTGACAGTTTACGATTGTCTTATGATATGATAAGAGAAATTTACCACATTGATATCGATTCAGTTATAAAACCTTGCTATAATCAACATGTATTAATTGATTCTATTTGCTCTCAAGGTTTTTCTATAAATTACGTAAAGACAAAACAAGGTGAAGACAACTATATTTATAAATTAAACAAACTTGGAGATACTGTTGCTATAGATACGTTTAAGACCATAATAATGTGCAGTGATGATTATTTGGATATAGTTACTTTCGACTCGAAAAAGATAAGAAACACTTAGTAATATTATCTTTAACGCAGCATGGATACATGATTGATTATGAAACAGAAATATCGGATTCGATTCTTGAATTGATTACAGAGGTGAAAAGAAAAGGACAAGCTTATATTGACGATTTTTTCAAAACGGACGGAGCAATAATTGATAATAATAACACTGATAACTAATTAATTAGAAGATAAATAATAAAAATTTCCAGGCCATAACAATGTGTGTAATTCATAAGGGTTTCAGTGATTTTCGAGCGGTATCATCCGTATTAATTTTGGGCGGTAACTTGATAGGTTTGAAGTCCGCAATCCCTTACGAAATCATAAATTTAACGGTATGCTTACAAGTACACGTGAATTTCGGAAAAGTGTTTTCTGCCTGTTTTTCCCATCTTTTGCAAACTGTCAGCGAGTTGGGTGAGGTCTCAATCAGGCAGAAAACACCGTTTTTTTTGTGGGGGGCGGATTTCAGAAGTGCGCCTAAGCTTTAGCGGGTGAGTTGTTCAGGAACTATTTAGAGCCTGACTATAAACTCGGGGGCTGGACTAGAAAGTTCAAATTATTCCTTTCAGTCATGAGGCTCACTTCGTTCGGTTCAAGGCGTGTAAAACGATGCCGAGACATCGGCAGAGCTCTTGAACACAATTAAAATAAATCGCATTGTGAAAAAAAATATAAACCGCAGTCCCGAAGGTCGGGATGAGGGTTTATATTTTGAGCAACAACGAAGAACCGAAGGTCACGAATACTTTTAAAAACATGAAATGCGTGAGTAACATGGACTTTATGGGCGGACTCTATTTAGGACTATCGGATATATCTGACCTTGAGTAAAATACCCTTAATTCGCAGCTTTCAATAACTTTTCCTTCCATAGCATCTAAAAGTATTTCACGGGACACAGTTTTAGGTTCAACATCAAGTTCAACAGGAGTTGAAAGAGCATATAATGTGTATATGTATTCTTTCTGTCCCGGACCTTTTGAACATGGTGGGGCATATTCGGTTAAACCATTTACACTATTGTTGCCTAAGGTTCCAACGTTTGAAGCATTCATAACAATACTGTTTAACTCCGGGGATATGTCATATATAACCCAGTACCAGTGAATGTCGCTTTCAGAAACTTCATGATGCATAATTAAAGCCAGACTCTCGGTTCCTTCAGGAATCCCATTCCATTCTAATGGCAAGGTATAACTTTCTCCGTCGCAGGTATATTTTTCCGGCAGAAGCTGATCGGATTCAATTTCCGGACTGGACAGGGTGAATTCAGAAGTGTTGTCTGTAGTCTCGTCAGAATCTTTTTCGCAGGCTGAAAAACTTAAAATCGAAACTATTAACGCAAGAGGGATAATTCCATACTTTTTCATATCTCTGTTCTTTTAATGAATAATTAATTTTTCTTTATTAAAAATAGTTCCGGGAAAGAGAAATGAAGAATATATCAGACCAACCCGCTTTTTGGTTCGACCAACAGAAATTTACAGGCTTAATTTGTTAACCACTTCTGCGAACTGCTTTTTGTAAGTGTCTCCAACCGGAATAATCTCCTCGTTGATCCATATCCGGAAACGTTCGATTTTCTCAATTGCTGAAAGAGAAATAATATAAGATTTGTGTACCCTTAAGAAATTGTTCTCAGGAAGTTTGTCCTGAATGTTCTTCATGGTGCTTACGGTTAAAAACTTTTTCTTTCCGGTAACAATTTGCACATAGTCTTTTACACCTTTCACATAAAAAATGTCTTTAAAATTTATTTTGACAGTACTGTATTCAACTTTAATTAACAGGTAATCACTGGGCGGACTTTCTTTTTCCAGGTGTTTACTTTTTAATAAAAAAAGTTCATAGGCATGATTTACAGCAGCGAGAAACCGTTCGAAGCGGATAGGTTTAACAAGGTAATCGGTAGCCTTTAGTTCAAAACCTTCGATAGCATAATCAGGATAAGCTGTAGTGAAAATTATCATCGGACGTTTGTTTAAATTTTTAACAAGTTCAAGTCCGGTAACCATTGGCATCTGTATATCGAGAAAGATTAAATCAATATCCTGTTCCTGAAGAAACTTTGAGGCTTCCATGGCGCTGTTGCATTTTCCTGCCAATTTTAAATATGGTACTTTTGTTACGAAATCCTCAATAATATCAAGGGCTAATGGTTGATCATCTACTGCCAGGCAATTCATTTTTTTAAGTTTAAATGGAGTTCAACATTAAAAATATCATCATGCTCTTTAACTTTTAGTGTATAATTTCCCGGATACAATAAGTTTAACCTTCGTTTTACATTCGCCAATCCAATACCTGAATCTTCCCTGTTTTTGTGGTTTTTATTTACAATCCGGTTTTTACAGTTGAAAAGTAAAAACTTATCCTGTTGTTTTATGGATATATGAATAAAGGATTCATTGTAATTATTGGCTCCGTATTTTAGCGCATTTTCTACAATAGGAAATAATAACATGGGTTCAATCATATATCGGTTTTCGTCAATGCTGAAATTAAGTTTAATTTCGGTTTTATCTGTTATACGTAACTTTTCCAGTTCGATAAAGTTCTTTAAATATTCAATTTCCTTATTAATTCCGATTGAATCTTTGTTGGAATCATAAAGCATATATCTGAGCAGGTCGGCCAAGTCCAGGATCAGTTCTGTCGTTTTGGGCGATTGGCGGTTTGCCAAAGCATAAATACTGTTTAAAGAATTAAATAAAAAGTGAGGGTTGATTTGTTGTTTCAGATAGGCGAGTTCGAATAGCATTTTTTCTTTTTCACTACTTTGCCATCGGGTAATAAACCATACACCGGTACTCAGGCTAAAAAAAACAAGAATACCATAAAGGGTCCCGTGATCTGTTCTGTTAAGGGGAGGCTTATTTTCTTCCCGCGGGGGGGGAGGGGGGCGATGCTCCGCCCGCTTTTCTCCGGATGGCCTTTGTGGAAGATCATTTCGGGGAGGAGGGGGGGCTCCGCGTTTTATGTGTAAATTAATCTTGTACCCCGAAAATAACATAATCAGGATTAACGGAATAAAAATGAGCCTTCTTTTGCGAATAAGGATATTGGGTATTAAAAGAAAGTAGTTTAAATAGAAAATCGACAGATGTACAAACCAGATCAGTATGTGCCTTTTTAGGGAATTAGGGTCACTAAGGTTCCCGGTCAAGAAGAAGCTGACAAATAAAATAATAATGAGCCAGGCTATACTATGAATAATTATGTTTCTTTTTTGAGGTTTCTTTGCTTTAAGTCTTCTTCTAATATCCATTTCAGTCATCCGGTTATGCATGCGGGAGAGTTAAAATTACATATTTCAATCTTATTTTTGATAAAAACCTGTTTTCTGAGAAACTCAATACAAAAAAAGAACTTTCCCCTAAGTAGTTGTAAAACTTAGGGGAAAGCCTGCAATAGTTTCTTAATTAAAAAGGTAATCGGTATTTTCTATTTCTGGCATTTCAATAGGGGCAGAGTAAAGAAATGCACCTGTTGGATCGAGGTATCCTAAACCATCGGCAAGTTTTATAAGCTCGTCCTTTTGAGAGTTACTAAGCGATTGGTAAACACCGGAAAAGTACGTTGCGTAATAATATATGATTTCACCATCCAATTCACCATAAACCTTTGACATGCTCAATACGTCTGATTGATCAGCAGTCCCTCCGGATAAGAAGTTCCTCAATTCTATGGATATCTCGCGTCTTTCTTCAACCAGTTGGGTTAATGCAGGTTTTTGCAGGTTAACCAGTCCGGCAATTGAATCATATTGAGACTCGGTAAGGATATTGAAGAAGTTTTGCCCTGCCTGAGCCGTTAGTTGCTCATCAATAGAATAGTTGGGATTTCCCATTGCAGGCCAGTCTTTTAAGTAGAAAGAACCAAAATATGTTCCCTGGCGTTCAGGACAAAAATATACGTCAGCATCAACAGAACCGGCATACCATGCGTAGATTTCGCTGGCATAAGTCATAACCCCAACATTAACGTCCCTGTCTAATTGGTAACTTTTTAAAGGATCCTGTAGATCATTTGGCCAGTTACCGACACCATTAAGGTCTTTTAAAGCATCCAATTCTGCTTTTTGGTCATCAGTCAGGGAGCTGACTATTTTACCAAACAGCTCTGCCCGGTTGTAACTTATTAAACCATCAATTTCATAAAGTTTAGCTGAACAATCTTTTACAGCATCCATATCAAGTCCTGTTGTTCCGGTTGGAATGTCGTCTTCCAGTAAGCGTCGGAACGCCTTACAAAGCGGAAACCTCTTATAAGCATATTCATTTACCAAATCAACCTGTTCTTTGGCTGCATCTATAAACATATCGATTTGACTTTCGGAGAGAATATCCAGTATATTAAAAGCAATAATTGTTACAAAACTTGTATTGTGCCCCAGTCCTGTAGGATCGTTGTCCCGTAAATATTGGAAGCCGCTGTAATCGGCTACTTTTCCTGGGGGTAAAAATGTCTGGGAACCAAGATTACCTGTCATAAAGCCCAAGGCGTCGAAAGCAATAGTGTTTCTTTGAGCTTCATCGGAAACGGTTTGCTCCATCGTGTATTTATCGTTACGTACCTGTTTTGTCGTATCTTTCACTTCTGTAGTGGTGTCGTCGTTATCCGTTGTACTCAAATCATCATCGTCTTTCGAACAAGAGAACATAAGCAAGGAGCCCGATAAGAGTGTTACAGCGGTTAATCGAAATAGGTTTCTGTTACAGGTTTTGTTATTCAAACGTCTGTTTAATGCTGAACTTAAATTCATTTTCTTCATAGCTAATATTTTTTTAAGTTTATAATTGTTTGTTTTTAGATTCCCGTTACTTTCATTTCAAGGGAGTAGAGAGCATTATGTGTAGTTATAAAAAGTATATTTCCATAAGCACCTCCGAAGCACAGGTTTGTTAGTTTACCCGGTACGCTTACGGATTCGATTTGTTCTCCTGTTGAATCGTATATCAGGATGTTGTCGCTGGCGAGGTATACATTTCCTCTACTGTCCGTAGTGAGCCCGTCTGCACCAACAGGAACAAAAAGTGTTTTATTCGATAGTTGTCCATCGGGTTCAATAGAATACCTGTAGGTTTTTCCAGCTCCGTGATCGGTTATATAAAGTATGGTTCCGCCTGTATCTCCAATAATTCCGTTCGGACGGGTCAAATCAGTTGTAACCCGGGTTATTTGTTGGGTAGAAGCCGAGATCATGTAAACGTGTTCACCATCCTGGGATAAAGTTCCGGAGTACACCGGATCAGAGAAGTAAATATTCCCATTTGGGGCAACCCATAAATCGTTGGGCTCGTTGAATGAGGTTCCTTGGTACACTGAGGCCAGAACTTCACTTTTCCCTGATTTATCATAGAAAACGACCTGCCTTCGTTTTCCTTCGCAAGCAAATAAAGTCCCCTGATTATCAAAATACAAACCATTTGCCCCTCCTGAGCTTTGGTTATATATATCAATACCATTTTCTTCGTTCCATCTGTAAATTTTATTGGCATTGATATCCGAAAAGAACAGGTTGTTGTTATACCATGCAGGCCCTTCGGCAAATTCAAAACCATCAGCAATTAGGGTTAATTCCGTATTTTCAGAGAGAATGCCCGTTTCATCATTTGATTCTTTTTCTTCTTCGCACGAAACGGTTGTGAGTTGAATAAGGACTGCAGATAGCAGGATTATTTTTAATCTTTTCATAATGCCTTGTTTGTTAATTTATTGTGAGATAAAGATAAGGGGAGTGTACCTGCAGTAAAGAATCAATAAGACGAACTGGTTAATTGATCCGACGAACCTGATGTATTGCTTTTATGGCTTCGTAAAATAAGGGAGGGGAGAAATTTCCGGGGATTCTTTTCCGGGAATGTTATGGCCTGTTTTCTGAAAAATCGGAAAGACGTTTCGCCAGTTCTCACAAAATAAAATCCCAGATATTGCTAACTGGGTTTCAATTCTGGTTGTTGGGTTTTTTATGTTTTGATTCAATATGTTGGCGGGGGAAAGTAGTAATTGGTTGTGTTTTGTTTGTTTGAGTAACCAATGTTAGGTAAAGCAAGAAAAGGTTTAGGCTGTGGCCATAAGAAAACGCAGCTAACTGTGTTATGCTTGTCAAGAAAATTCTCGGTTTTTCCTGACTGTGCAAGCCTTGTTTCCGGCATTTTTTACTTCGCCACACAAAAGAAATAGCATTTTCTTAGTGACGCGTCACTTTATTGTTGACTTGACAGGAGGTAACAAATTACTCGAAAAATTTCTCGGTATCTTCTATTTCCGGCATTTTAATACTGTTGGAATAAAGATAAGCTCCCCGACAAGGGTATTCGTCCAGGTTTCTCAACTTATAAAGCTCTTTTAACTGAGTTTTTGATAATGATTTGAATACGTTGGTAAAATTCACGGCGTAATAGTAAGAAATCTCTCCATCCAGTTCACCATATTTTGAAGACAAACTTAAAACCCGTTCTTTATCAATTTTCTCCTGATTCATAAACTTGCGTAATTCTTTAGAAATCCTTCGGCGCACGTCGACAATTTCGTTCATAGAATTTCTTTGAATATCTACCAGGCTTGTGATTTGTTTTTTTTGTTGTTCATTTAATACCTTCAGAAAGTCTTCACCTTTATTTCCTGTCAGTTCTGTACTTATAGTGTAGTCCTTATTTCCCATGGCAGGAATATCTTTTAAATAAAATGAACCGAAGTACATTCCATGTCTTTCCGGACAAAAATAGGTGTCAGCATCAACCGAGCCTGCATACCAGCTAAATAGTTCACTGGCGTAGGTCATAACAGCAACATGTACTTCGTGGGAATATCGCTTCTTATCCAACTGATCATTCTTTTCCGGCCAGCTTTGGGAATTACCAGCTTTCATATTGTCAAGGTAAACTTTTTGTTTTTCAGATAGCGATCGAATGATATTTCCAAGTACTTCTGCTCTTTGATAGCTTAACAGGCCGTCAATTTGGTATAATTCAGCAGAATACTTTTTTACGGCTTCAGGATTGAGCATTGTTTTTCCATCGGGTAGTTCGCTATTTTGAAATTGACGGAATACTTTTATTAGCGGGAATCGTTTGTAAGCAAATTCACCAATTCGTTTTTCCTGTTTTCTGGCTAATTCAATTAACTGGTTTACCTGGTTTTCATTTAAAATATATAATACATTGTTTGCACTTCGGGGAACAAAAGAAGTATTATGCCCCATTTCTCCCAGATCGGTATCCCTGAGGTATTGAAAACCGAAAAAATCAGAGACTTTTCCGGGAGGAAGAAATGAATCGCTGCACATATCGCCGGTCATAAAAGCCAAAGCATCAAAAGCAATGGTGTGTAGTTGGGCATGATCGGATATCGCCTGCTCTATTGAGTAGTTGTTTCCATCAGCTTTATTCTTTCTTTTGTTCGGTATCTCGTTTTGTTGTTCATCCTTTGATTTACCTTTTCGATTGGGTTTTGGGGCCAGCCTTCCCATCTCTTCAGGATCAAAGCCGGCATCGCTGATTGCCCGGTGCAGTCCGGAACCATTTTTTATCCCGGCATTCCGAAATGCTTCGTTTATTTCTATGGCATCATCAGAACTCAAGTTATCAGCATCGTATTTTGAAAGAATCTTTTTTACCCGAACTTTTTGTTCATTGGTTAAAGCAGCTTCCTCTTTATTCTTCTCATTAGCATTTCTTTCCTGGGAGCATGCACTTTGATTAATAATAAAGGTTAAAACCATCAAAGAGCAGACAGTTTTAATCGCACGTTTGTATTTTGCTTCTTTGTTCATAATAGCTCTAATTTAGTTTGAAATTTAATCCAAAACTCAGATATTATTATCGAATAATAACAGCTTAATAGATAAACAGAACTATTGTTTCGACAAACTCGTTTGACTTTTGCAGTCATAGATATAGTACTTTATATTGAATAGAAACCTGTACCGAGGTTAATGAAAAACTCAGGTGCAGGTTTTAATTTAACAATTTGCCGGATTGATATTTAATTACAGAATAATCAATGATATTATCAGGATAGAAGTGCTGACGATGATTATTATGTAATAAATAATCTTTTCTATTTTATTTTCCAATTGTGTACAATTCTGTCTGTGCGGTTTACTAAAATTGTTACACTCAGATTTCTATTAGATTAGAATCTTCTTGATACTTCAATCTGAGCGTATATTGGTAGCAATGCATCCTTATCTTTTCCCCTGGCATTAGTAGCTCCAATACGAAGAGAAAGGTTACTTTTTTCTTTAATTGTTTTTCCGACCTGAATGCCATAAAACAAATATTCTGCAGTATCTAAATACCAACCATTCTTTATGTCAGAATAAGAATCAGTAATTATAGCTTTGTGTTCTAAATGGGAGGCAGTAGTATTATCTATCCCCAACTCCAAAACAGCATTCCAACCCGGTTTATAAAAACCAATAGATGTTGAAAATTCAGAACCAAAGCTGTTTATAGAGATAAGCTCACTGCTGTATCTTTTGTATGTACCTTGGATTTTTACTGAAACTGCTATTGAGCTTTTACTCCACACTTTTGTATTGATTCCGGATTTTACTTTAAAGTCATCAATTAAATCTCTTCCCATAGGAAAAGAATAGTCAATATTAATTATGGATGGTTTTATAAATTTTATATTTCTTGCGTATCCTAATTGGGTTGTGACTCCATAGTCATATCCTAATCGCAGATATACAAGATTTTTATAGTTTTCATTTGTGTTTTTCCAGTTAATGCTCTGTGCATTGCTCCAATAGAGGGCCGGTAATACAAGAAGTATTGATAAAATTAGTTTTTTCATCTGATTATAATGAGGTATGAATGAGAAATGATACGATCTAAGAGTTATTCTGTTTTAGTGCCTTCAGGTATTTAATTGCCTTTGGATAAAGATAATCCCAGCCGAAGTAATGAAGCCCGTGTCCACAATTATTTACCATAAAAAGTTCGGCATTGGGATAGGCAGATGAAACTTTTTCAGCGTGTTTCTTTCCATACGATTTATTAAGTTCACTATAACAGAATAATACTTTAGTAGGGTATGATTTTAAGTTTGTTGTAAAGTCTATCGGATTATCCATGGCAAATTCCAGTAATGAGCTATTGCAGACTGCGCCAAAACGCCAGAATGGTTCAATTTCTGAGTCCCCAATATTTGTATTTGCCGTTTGGCTTAAAGCATATTTATAGTCAAGAACATTATGGTCTCTTCCTGTAACAAACTGGTCAAGGTACACTAAATCATTAGATGGTTCTTTAAGGAATTCAATTTTCATTACCCGTCCCATATAATCCTCAACATCTTTCCAGACAAAACCACCCGGCTCCATTAGTATTGCACCTGATATTTTAGTCGGATTTTGATTTATATAACCAGTTGCAAGCATTGCCCCCCAGGAGTGGCCGGCAAGAAAAACTTTCTGCGTATCATTTGATTGATAATGATTTATTAAAGCATCTAAATCGTTAATGAACAATTGTGTGTTGTATGTGCTGGCATCATGGCGTTTAGACAAACCAGATCCACGCTGATCATAAAAAACTACATAAAAACCTTCAGCGGTAAGTTGTTGAAAATTAAGTAAACTCCTGTAATCTCCGCCAGGACCTCCGTGAATAGCAATAACCATAGGATCATTCGGATTACCGAAAGTCTCGGAGTGCAGCAATGTGCCATTTACTTCAATTGAGGGAAGTGATGAATCTTCTTTTACAGTAAGGGGGACAAGATTACCTGGTGTTGAAAGTTCATGGGTTTCGCAGGAATAAATTAATAGAAGTATTACTGCGGAACAGCTAAATCTGAAAAGTTTCTGTTTCATGTTTGTGATATAAAAATTAATATTCTGGCACAAACATAATGGACCGCAAGATAAATAGCGCTTCAGCTTACGGGTTGATACTTTTTGCAGGTGTCAACCTACAGGTTGAGGTGTGTAATTTTCAGATTATTAGTTTTTTATAGAGTTGAAGTATTCAGAAGGTGTTTTACCGGTAACCTTTTTAAAATACCTGTTAAAAGACGATTTCGAATTAAAACCACATTCAAATGCCAACGACAATAAGGTTAATTTCTGGTTCTCCGGAACTGAAATCAGGCGCTTAAATTCTTCTACACGATAATTATTAATGTATTCGTAAAAGTTTTTGCCTTCACGTTCATTTATAACTTGCGACAGGTGATTGGCATTTACATTTATTGAGGAAGCTAAGTCGCCTATTGTAATGTCATTCTTACGATAAACTTGCTCCATCTCTATTTTATCTTTTAAGTCCTTATATATCTTTTCCGACTGAGTATCGGTTAATCCTGATTTTGCATATTTTTCGTTTTTTGCACCACCGGAGGTTTCTATTCGGACCGGGGTGAAGATACCTACCTGTTTTATTCCAAAAAAGCCAATGAGAATGACAAAAACCACAACGCCACCAAAGGTATACCCATCCTTATTTACAAAAATAATAAGTAGCCAGATGCCACCTATCCCCCAGGTTAGCATTTGTAACCATCTTAAATTTATTTTTTCGATATCAGAAAACTGATTTAAAATTCGGCGTTTATGTTTTCGTAATATTACATTGGCCCATATTACGTAGGCAATACCAGAGAGAATTAATCCAACACTCATTATTGCAATAAAGACTTCATATTCGGCACCGTTATTTTTATATATATCAATTTTTAGTTGAGCAGGGAGTATGAAAAAGTGAATCAGGTAAACGTAGGCCGCAATAATGGGAATAAAATGGAGAATTAATAGTAGTTTTTTTTTCGGAAGCATATTGGTAACCCAACTAACATACATAAATAAAAAAATACCATGAAAATAAGGGAAGGGTATATCAATTCCCAGCAAAAAAGGATAGTCGTAAATTTTATCCGTGTAATTAATGTGAAAGAAAAATAAATGAATGGTAATTATCAACATCCACAATGTTAGTATTTTATCTGATCCGGTTTTGTTTTTCTTACTAACCAGTAAAAGCTCGATAAAGATGGCCAGGCCTATTCCAGCTGTGTAAATCATTTTTTAAGAATGATATTTTGAATTAAGTTATCGATTAGGTCATAAATATATTTATTTCTAACAATTAAAGTCTGTTTTGATTTATCGATTGAGCTATTTTTACAGTTTAAAACGAACCAGACAAATGTGGTAATTGTACCAATTAGCACTCTTTAGTCACCCTAGTTTTAGGAAAGTATCCGGAGAATAGTTTAATTTTGTGTAAGAACAGGTATTTCTGTTATAAAACCAGTTAACAATCTTTGTCGAAAATTTATGAAGCCGGAAACACTATACGTATTATCAAGAGAAGAGTGGAGGAGATGGCTTTCTGAAAACTTTGATAAAAAGAAAGAAATCTGGTTGGTCTATCCAAATAAAGTAAGCGGGAAACCGCGTATTGAATATAATACGGCTGTTGAAGAGGCACTTTGTTTTGGTTGGATTGACAGTAATGTTAAATCGCTCGACGAGCAACATTCCATTCAGCGTTTTTCTGTGAGAAGAGATAAAAGCAATTATTCTCAGGCTAACAAAGAAAGAATAAAGTGGCTCTATAGCAAAGAGCTGATACACCCTTCTGTGAAAGACTCAGTGGAGTGGATTGTTTTTGAAGCGTATGTGTTTCCGGAAGACATTATTGCAGCTATCAGGAAGGATGATGAAGCCTGGAACAATTACCAAAAATTCTCTGAATCTTACAAACGAATAAGAATTGCCTATATAGACAGTGCCCGGAAAAGACCTGAAGTATTCGATAAAAGACTCGGTAATTTTATTGGAAAAACACGGGAGAATAAACTGATAAGAGGGTTTGGCGGTATTGATAAATACTATTGATTTTGAGTTGTATGTAAACAGCTCACATTATTTTCTCAAGTAAGTGCCACGCAAAGGTGAAGTTATTTAACACTACTACCCGGCAACATCAATGGCTACAGATTTAAACAGACACCAAATTTTACTGCCTGTAAGAATATGCATGCGCTTCTGTGATTCCGTAGTAATTTCCACAACCAGCTTAAAGCCTGCATCAACAATGCATAACAAAGTCGCATCTCGCCCGATTATATCGGTAACAACACCTTGTACCTGGTTTTGAATCGTTACATTATTTAGCTTTTCTTTTGATAAGGCAATGTCGTCTGCCTGAATAAAGATTTTAATCCGCTGTCCCTCAATATATTTTCCATTGCTTTTTTCACACTTTATATAGACTTCGTTGTTGTTGTGTTTCCGGCCAAGAATGGTTAAACCGTTTTCAGGCATCGTTTTAATTACGTTCATCTCTATTGAATTCACAAGGGTTGTGGAGCCAAATACTTCTGAAATGTCGTTGTTTTTTAACAGATTGTGGTATTCGTCATGCCCTATACATTGTCCGTTTTTGATTATAAATAAGGTGTTTGTAAGTTTTAATAAATCTGGCAAATCGTGACTGACAACCAATATGGGGATGCGTACTTTTTGCTGGATACGAATGATGAACGGTAAAATCTGCTTCCTTAGGTTCATGTCAACAGCAGAAAACGGTTCGTCAAGGAGAAGGATATCAGGAGAGGATAACAGAGAACGCCCCAGTGCGGTACGTTGTCTTTCGCCCCCGGATATCCGGGAAGGTTTACTGTTTAGCAGATGACCAAGGTTTAGTAGTTCAACAACTTCGTTAAAGTTCACTTTGCTTTGTCTGTTCTTTTTAAGGCCAAACTTCAGGTTTTTTTCAATGCTCATATGAGGAAATAGCCTTCCTTCCTGGAAAACATAACCAATGTTTCTCTTTTCTACCGGAATGTTGATACGTTTTTTTGCACTAAACAGAGTTTTTCCGCCAACCGAGATATCTCCTTTGTCAGGTTTTTCCAAGCCGGCTATTGCGTGCAGTAAGGAAGTTTTTCCGGAACCACTGGGACCAAAAATTCCTGTGATGCCATTGGAAAAGCTTTCGCGAATAATCACATTAAAATTTTTGCGTGGGAGAACAATGTCAATTTTTGTCATGTTTCATCTTTTTTATAAACCATTCCGATAAAGTCATTGCAATGAGAGAGATAACAATAGAAACAATCACCAGTCGCAGGGTGGCGTTTTCTTTCCCAGGTACCTGCATATAGGCATAAATGGCTAATGGGAGTGTCTGCGTTTCCCCTTCAATGTTTCCGGCAAATGTAATCGTAGCTCCAAACTCACCCAATGAACGGGCAAAGGCAAGTATGGTCCCTGATACGACTCCGGGAAGGGCCAGGGGAACGGTTATCCGAAAGAAGGTCTTAACTTTTCCCGCCCCCAGGATTCGGGAAGCTTCTTCAAGACCGGTATCAACCATTTCCATAGCGGTACGCACAGAGCGGACGATTAATGGGAATGAGACAAAAACAGATGCAATTACAGCAGCCTGAAAAGAAAAAGCAAGCTTTATTCCAAATGTGGTAAAAAGCCATTTACCAATCAGGCTTTTAGAACCCAGTAGCAGGAGTAATAAATACCCAGTGGTTACTGGTGGCATTACCAGAGGCAGGTGAATGATGCTTTCTATTAAAGATTTGCCATAGAAATTATGCCTGGCCATTTTGTATCCTACCCATAACGCAACAGGCAATGAAATAAGTGAACAGTAAACAGCAACTTTAATAGACAGTTTTATTGCTAGTATTTCAGCTTCGTTAAATCCTAATTGTTCAATCATAGCAATATCCCTGATTAATCTTGGTATGTCTCGATATTAATGGTTTTTAAGCAGAGACACTTTATTTCTTAAAACCATATTTTTTCCATATCGTTTTTGTTTCATTGGAATTGAGATAAGCAAAAAAATCTTTGGCAGCATCGTTATCGTTGCATACTCCTGCAACATATTCAATAGGCTGGTGGGATTTTACAGGAAATGAACTCAGAATTTTAACTTTATCCGATTTTAAAGCATCTGTCAGATATACAATTCCTGTAGCAGCTTCTTCCATCTCGACTACCATCAGTGCAGAGCGGACGTCCTTTGCGGGAAGTATTTTGTTGTCCAGTTGCCTATACCATCCGAAGTGTTTTAGGGCCTGCTTTGCATATCTGCCGGCCGGGACATGGGATGGATCACCTACGGATAGCCGTTTTGTTCCGTGTAAGGATGTAAAGTCCAGTGCACTGTCAATAACAGGTACTTCCAACGTACTGGTCAATGGGGCAATTAGCACTAGTTCATTCTGGGCAATATCCGATTTATAGCCATTCAGGTTATAACCTAAACTGTCAATGTAATTTGACCATTTTTTACTGGCAGATATGTATACATCAGGTGAACCACCCTGCTCAATTTGTCTGGCTAGTGTTCCACTGGATGCAAGGTTTGTTTTTACTTTTATATTGTTTCTTACTTCAAAAGAATCAACGATTTCTGAAAGTACATCGGTGAGACTGGCTGCAGAGAAAATCATTATTGACTGTTTTTCCCCACTCATGTTTTTAGTCGTTTTCCGGGTTCCCTTATTGCCAGGCCAACAGGAAGTTAATGCTATATTAACAGCGATTAGTATTATGGTATAATTAAATTTTCTTCTCATATATACATTTTAAAATATCAGTTTTACTGTTTAAGCCTACAATCCATAAATAGCCTTTTTGGGGAAAACCGATTTTTAATTCAGCTTTCTATGATAAATAACGCGCCAAAGATTTCAACTTTTTGAATTTGTGGGGAGTAGGGGATTTACACATGGGGATAGTCCTACATTTTTGTAGTCCTTGAGGGTAATTGTGACATTTATGTAATTTAGGGTTTGTTTTTACCCCGGAGTTCAATGTAAAATATAATCCACATGATTGCTGTGTGGAAGAGGGGGAAGGCTGTTCATGTCAAAACGAAGTGAAGGGGATGGATTGAAACGCAGAAGGGCACCATGTGAACAATGCGTGTAGAATGGTATCTTAATATAAAAAAAGCCGGAATTTATTCCGGCTTTACATAAAATATAGAAATATTTCTTGTTATTTAAGTCCGCGCCTTTTAAGAAGAGGTTCGATAGAAGGTTCCTGTCCTCTGAATTTCATGTATTGGACCATCCCTTCATCTTCACCACACTCAGAAAGGCAATATTTTCTGAATTTCGAGGCAAGTTCCTGATTGTAAATGTTTCCTGATTCTTTGAAAGCATTAAACGCGTCGGCATCTAAAACTGCCGCCCAAATATATACATAGTACCCGGCTGAATATCCACCGCTAAAAATATGGGCAAAATAAGTGGAACGGTACCTGGGAATTATTTCAGTGATTAGTCCAATATTTTCCATGGATTTCTTTTCGAAAGCCAGTGGGTTGCTAACAGGTTCTCCTTTGCTCAAAGTATGATAGTCCATGTCTAAAAGCGATGCCGCCAGGTATTCAACAGTTGCAAACCCTTGGTTAAAATGGCTGCTATTTTGAATTTTTTCGATAAGTTCATCCGGAATGGTTTCACCAGTTTCATAGTGTTTTCCATACTTTTTAAGTACTTCTGGTTCTGCAGCAAAGTTTTCCATTATCTGTGATGGCAACTCCACATAGTCCCTTGAGCATAATCCGGCGGTAACGTTATATTTTCCGTCAACAAATAAGAAATGAAGGGCATGTCCGAATTCATGGAAAAGAGTGGTAACTTCATCCCATGTAAGAAGAGACGGAAGCTCTGCCGTTGGTTTTGTAAAGTTACAGACTATTGATTGAACGGGCTTAATTTTGTTTCCTTCCATATCATATTTGGCTGACCTGAAATTTGTACACCAAGCCCCTCCACGTTTGCTTTCTCTGGGGTGATAGTCCAGGTAAAGAACTCCGATATGGTCTCCATTAGCTTCTTTTACTTCAAAAGCTTCTACTTCTTCATGATATTTTGGAGCATTTTCAATTTTCGTAAGGGTTATTCCATAAAGTTTATTTGCAACATCAAACATACCATCCCTCACATTTTCAAGCTTGAAGTATGGTTTTAATTGGGATTCATCCAAGTCATACTTTTGCTTTCTGAGTTTTTCTGCATAATACCACCAGTCCCATGAAGCAAGTTTGAAATTACCACCTTCAGCATCAATAATAGCCTGCATTTCGTTGACTTCTTTTTTTGCTATGTTCAGGGCCGGCTCCCAAAGTTGATGTAAAAAGGCATAAACATTTTCTGGTGTTTTAGCCATATTTATGTCTATTACGTACTCGGCATGGTTTTTAAAACCAAATAAATTTGCTCTTTCTGCCCGGAGGTTCGTTATTTGTTGAAGTACCTCTTTATTATCGAACTTATTATTGTTATTTCCACGCATGAAATAGCCTGCGTAGATTTTTTCTCTGAGTTCCCTGTTTTCTGCATACTTCAAGAAGGGGATCAAACTGGGTTTGTGGAGGGTAAATAACCATTTTCCTTCGAGGCTGTCATTTTCGGCAGCTTCTTTGGCCCCGGCTATAACCGGCTCTGGTAATCCAGCCAAATCGGCTTTATTGTCAATTACAAGTTTGAAACTGCTATTTGTTTCAGCTAAAAGGTTTTGTCCAAATTTAAGGGTTAGGCTTGTAATTTGTTCGTTCAACTCTCTAAGTCTTGCTTTGGCAGTATCGTTCAGGTTTGCCCCACTTCTGACAAAGTTCCTGTAGTGGATCTCCAAAGCTCTTAGCTGAGAGGCTGTAAGGCCAGAATTCTCTTTATTTTCATAAACAGTTTTTAGGCGGTCAAAAAGTTCCGCATTCAGTGCAATATTATCTTTGTGTTTTGACAGCATTGGAGAAATTTGCTGTGCAAGTTCCTGCATTTCCTTACTGGTATGGGCTCCATTTAAAGGATAAAAAACACTGGTTACCTTGTTTAAGAATTCACCTGATTTATCCAGAGGGAGAATGGTGTTCTCGAATGTGGGAGTTTCAGTTGAAGAAGTTATTGCCATAATTTCTTCTTCCTGTTTTTTTATCCCTTCCTTAATTGCAGGTAAGTAATGTTCATTTTTTATTTTCTCAAATGGGGGGATTTGAAATGGTGTGTCCCATTCTGTAAAAAATGGATTGTCAGGAGTTTCTGCAGTGTTTGGATTAGTAGCGTTCTGTTTACAGGATATTAATGTCATAATTGAAAAAAAAATGACAATAGACTTTTTCATAATACTAAATTTATTTTGTTTGTTTCACAACATTATTGGAAAGTCTCTAAACTAGTGTTTTTCTTCTGAAAAAAGAAGGGAAAATATCATTTTGGGATAAAATCAGAGAGATTATAATTTCAGAAGGTCCGAGCTATCGGGTTGAATCAAAAATATTTAGTTGAACTGCCTCTTTGAATTTATACGGTTGGGCAAATCATTCCTAAGTATTTCTGAGATTATTTAGTGGTGTATATAAAAAATCCCGGATATACTTTTATCCGGGATTTTTTATATTCTATTATAACGAACTAATATCTCTATTTGTAGCTATCGGCAAATTTCATGATATTGTCTATAACCTTTTGCTTCACTGTAGCTTTGGGAGGAATATTTAGTAGTTTTATAACATCCTGAAATTGTTCTTGTTGTGATTCCAGGATACTACTGCCAATAATCTCATGTTGAGCCTTAGAAGCCAGATTATGAATAGAATAAAAAAGCGTAGAATTTTCTCGCATAGGCACCTCAGAATTAATATTTAAAAAGTATATAATTTTAAACGCCAATTCTGAAAGCATATTGTTTATACGAAAAAAAATTATGCCATATTCAGGTTCAACTGTTTTTCTTCAATTAAACGTCTGAGATTTATAAGGGCATATCTCATACGCCCGAGAGCTGTATTGATACTTACATTTGTATGTTCAGCAATTTCTTTAAAACTCAATTCACAGTAATGGCGAAGAATAACAACCTCTTTCTGATCCTGGGGCAATTGCTGAACCAACTTTCGGATATCACGTGTAATTTGTGTGCTAACCAAGTTGTCCTCAATCGTCTTTTCAGAAAATTTATTCGAGTTAAATATATCGGTCTCGTAACTATCGTTAGAAACAGTTTGAAGTTGCTTCTCTTTCCTATAATGATCGATGATAAGATTATGGGCAATTCTTAATACCCATGAAATAAACCTGCCATTATCTTTATACTTCCCTCTGTGTAATGATTTTATTACTTTAATAAAGGTGTCCTGAAAGATGTCTTCAGCAAGGTGTTCATCTTTTACATTATAGAGAATATAGTTATATACTTTCTCTCTGTGTCTGTTAATAAGAGTTTCAAGATTTGTCCGATTGCCATTCAAAAAGCCTTGAACCAGCTCGAAATCAGTGCAGTTTTGATACATCACTAATACCTCCTTAATTAGTTAGTTTGGTAAAGTAGATGTCAATCTATAGGCAATCCTCCGTTTTTTGATTAATTAATTTGAGTGCAATTAAGTACTTTTTTTCCTTTATTCAAATACCTTTGCATGTAATTTTTATAAAAAAGTTGTTAAAACTTTTATTCTTATACTTGATTTTTATGCCAGAGGTTACAAAATTTATAGAATTAAAGCGAGCAAGGGTACACAACCTTAAAAATATTGATGTTAGAATAACCCGGAATAGCTTTGTGGTTATTACGGGGTTGTCTGGTTCAGGTAAATCATCGTTGGCCTTTGATACTATATATGCAGAAGGGCAAAGAAGATATGTAGAAAGTCTGTCTTCATATGCCAGGCAGTTTCTGGGCAGAATGAATAAACCAGAGGTGGACTATATAAAGGGCTTGCCTCCGGCCATTGCGATAGAACAAAAGGTCAATACTAGAAACCCTCGTTCGACAGTTGGTACTTCTACAGAGATTTATGATTACCTAAAGTTGTTATATGCAAGGATAGGGCGAACATTTTCCCCTATTTCGAACGAAGAAGTAAAAAAAGACTCGGTTTCAGATGTTGTGGACTTTATTTTGAGCCAGGAGAACGGAACCAGAATGTTTATTCTGTCCCCTTATGGTGATTTTAAGAGGTTGGATGCTGGTCAGTTGTTGCAGGATCTAATTCATTTAGGTATTGGACGGGTTGAAATTGATGGGGAAGTCTACAAAACAAAAGATGTTGAGGAGAAGCAGGTTGTGGGGGCTACTGATTTTTATGTAGTGGTAGACCGTATTGTAGTTCAGGATGATGAAGATTCAGTAAGCCGTTTTTCAGATTCGATACAGGAAGCCTTTCGTTTAGGTAATGGAATTTGTTCTGTTCAGTTAGCGGGGGGGAAAAAGGATATTAAACAGTTTTCGAACCTGTTTGAACGGGACGGGATGGAATTTGAGGAGCCCTCGGTACATATGTTTAGTTTTAATAATCCATTAGGGGCATGTCCGGTTTGTGAAGGTTATGGTAAAGTTATCGGAATTGATGAAGATTTGGTAATCCCTAATAAAAACCTTTCGGTTTATGAAGAAGCTGTTGTTTGCTGGAAGGGCGATAAAATGCAGGAATGGAAGAATGAACTCATTTATAGTGCAGACAAATTCGGTTTTCCTGTTCACAAACCAATTTTTGAGCTTAGCGATGAGCAAAAGAAACTGCTCTGGACCGGGAATAAGTATTTTGCAGGGTTAGACAACTTCTTTCAAATGCTGGAAGAAAATAAATATAAGATACAGTACCGGGTAATGCTTTCCAGGTATCGGGGACGGACAACATGCCCGGAATGTAACGGAAGAAGACTGAAGAAGGAGGCTGATTATGTAAAGATAAATGGTTATTCCCTTTCTGAACTAGTAGATATTCCTGTAGAGAAATTAAAAGCTGTTTTTTCAGAAATAAAGTTTTCAGAGTATGAACAACAAATAGCCAAAAGGTTAATTGTGGAGATTGAAAACAGACTTAACTATTTATGCGATGTAGGGTTAGGGTATCTCACCCTGAACAGGCTTTCGTCTACTCTGTCCGGAGGGGAATCGCAAAGAATCAATCTGGCAACTATTCTGGGAAGTAGTCTTGTAGGTTCTCTTTATGTACTGGATGAACCAAGTATCGGCCTTCATCCGAGAGATACCCACAGGCTTATAAAGGTGTTGAAGCAACTTCAGAAGGCTGGAAATACAGTGTTGGTCGTGGAGCATGAAGAAGAAATTATTCGTGCAGCCGATGAAGTAATTGATATTGGACCAGGTGCGGGAAGGTTAGGTGGGGAAGTTATTTTTAGTGGTAAATATGAGGATTTAATCAGTACTAAAGTAGGGTTAACCGGAAAATATCTGACCGGGGAAGAAAAAATTGAAATACCAAGCATACGCAGAAAATGGAACAATTATTTGATGGTACACGGAGCCTATGAAAACAATCTGAAAGGTATTGATGTGAAAATTCCATTAAATGTTTTAACCGTCATAACAGGAGTAAGCGGTTCGGGGAAATCATCCCTTGTGAAAGGAATATTGTTTCCGGTGTTAAGTAAGATCCTGAATGGTTATGGGGAGCAAAGCGGAAAATACAGTCATATTACAGGCGATATAAAAACAATTTCCCATATAGAATTCGTAGATCAGAACCCAATAGGTAAGTCCAGCAGGTCAAATCCGGTGACATACCTGAAAGCCTATGATGAAATCAGAAAGCTGTTTGCTGCTCAGCAGTATGCGAAATTTAATGGTTACAAACCATCTCATTTTTCTTTTAATGTTGAAGGGGGGAGGTGCGAGGAGTGTCAGGGAGAGGGGACTATTAAGGTTGAAATGCAGTTTATGGCAGATATTGTACTTCAATGCGAGCATTGCGGTGGAAAAAGGTTTAAGGAAGATGTTCTGGAAGTAAAATACCAGGGGAAAAGCATTTATGATATACTGGAACTAACAGTGGATGAGGCTATCGAGCTTTTCTCAAAAAAGAAGACGGGTACCGAAAAGAGAATTGTAAGTAAATTAAAACCTTTGGCTGATGTTGGATTAGGTTATGTTAAGCTGGGACAATCGTCAAGTACCTTGAGTGGTGGGGAAAGTCAGCGGGTAAAACTGGCTTCTTTTTTGGCTCAGGATAAAAACACATCAACCTTATTTATATTTGATGAACCTACTACAGGACTGCATTTTCATGATATCAGAAAATTGCTTTCGGCATTTAATGCACTAGTAGAAAAGGGACATTCAATCGTTATTATTGAACATAACCAGGAAATAATAAAGTGTGCAGACTGGGTTGTAGATTTAGGCCCGGAGGGGGGAGATAAAGGGGGCAATATTGTATTTGAGGGGGTGCCGGAAGATATGATTAAAGTTGAGAATTCATATACAGGTAAGTTTTTAAAAGAAAAACTGGCTTAAAATAAAAGCGCATAAACCGAAAGGATTTATGCGCTTTGATGAAAAGAAAAGAGTATTAATCTTTTCCGAATATCTTTGTCAGGATGTTTCCAACCGTAGTAGAAATCCATTGCCACGGATCCCGGCGGATATTTTTTTCTGTTTCTCCTACTTTAAAGAATAATCCGTCAAGGGCTTTTTGAGTAGAAAATTCCCCTAAATCTGTATTAATCGCACCAGGCAAAGGGGTTTTCATAAAGTCATTACTATACTGCTCAACACTATAAGATAAAAATCCAACATTGACTTTGTAACTTAAAAACTTATTGTAAGTGGAGGTAAAGTCTTCCCAGATACTTGTTGGAGAAATATTTCCTACAAGAGGTTTGCCCAAGGATGTATTAATTTTGGGGGCATATAGGTTGGTCAGGGGATTAAAAGTCTGGCCTTTTAAATATTGAGTTGCGGCTGTTGAATCGAAATCAGAGTTTTTCATTGCTACTGCGTCAGATGGCACTTTACCGTTTAATATGTCAAGGCCCTGGCTTATGTTTAAGTCTGTAATAGCATCTTTAAAAATAGGCGCGGCATCCCTTGCAGCATCTTCAGCGGCTCTATTTACAGCAAGAATAACATCTTCAAATTTATCATCCAGTCCAAGAGTAGCACTAATTGGCGCAAGGGTATTATTATTGTTAATCAAATTCCGAATAAATTCAGCTTCTTCAGGTAGTGGTATTTTTACGAGTGGATCGCCAAGATATCCGTTTACTGCAGATAGTCCGGATGATGAAGAGTCAGCACCAACAGCTAATGCTGTTTTAAGTCCGTTTACAATTTCATCATCGGATAATCCGGAGGTCCCTTCCTCCAGTAAGTCGCAACTTGTAAAAATAAGTGCCAGTCCAAATATTGCAAGAATTGTTTTTTTCATCGTTCTACAGATTTAATTCGTGTAAGTAAGTTAACGTAATTTGATGAATTAAGTTATCAAATAATGTTCCAAAATGGAGGGACATTGTTAAAGAGTATAAAAAAACCCGCACTGAACAAGTACGGGTCTGCCTGATATTTAATTTTATATTTTTACTTGTTCTCTTTAAACCCGAACATAATGGCAACACATCCACTTGCCGGATACTCGCTCTCTTTTCCTGATAATGGAACTTTTACGGCAATTTTTAACTGCTGGGATGATTCGAGTTTAAAGTCCCAGATGCGCGACATATCATGTTCCCTGTTATCGTAAAGAACGTTTTTATAGGAGTCGATCACCTGAAATTCAATATCGGGAAGTACATCAGAGCCACAAATCGCAATTCGGTAATCCTGGCCACTGTAAAATGTTTTATAAAGTTCAGCTTCTTCACCTTCTGTTAGCAGTGCGGCATGAAAGTTTCCATCATGGATGTATGGAACAAGTTCCAGCTTGCAAATCTTTTTTGCAAACCCTTTGCACTGTGAATAAGCATTAGTAGTTGCTAAGGTTGCAATAAAAACTACTAAAAACAATATATATACTCTTTTCATGATATATTCTTTTTTATTGTATGAAGCTGTTTCTTAATTTTTTAATTGATGCCTGAAGCACTTTAAAATCTTCCGGTGTTACACTAACAGTTGTTTTAGATTTAATTTGGGCAACCCCAGATTCGTCTTCTCCCGCGTTATCCGGTTTGGTTGTTTCAACAGTAACCTTCTCAAAAGCAGCATCCAGTTCATTAAGAGAGGCAATCATTTCATTTATATCAGTGTTTTCTTCGCCACCTGGTTTGGTCTTATTATCTTCCAGTAATCTTAAGACAATATTGAATGATAACTTTTGTTCTAATATTCTGTCGGCAAGTTTATTGTTTTCAATAGATTTATCTGCAACTAACTCAGAGGCAATATAAAGGCCTTCAACCCATCCACCAACAAGAACTAAGGCTGCAACATCTTTTCTTTCATTTTCTTTAAGATAAGAACTTGAATTTAGAAAAGTCTCTGATATAATATCCATAACAACATCCTTATTGTTAAGGTTTTCTTCAAGTCTCTTTATCGTTTCATTGTCAATAGCGTCAGTAATATCAAGGCCTTCAGCCATTTTTCTGGCAGCTCCCATATAGCTGATTGACGTTTGGGACTGTTCAAATAAACTGGCGAAACTAAGGTCTGTTGTATAAATACCTAAATTAAGGGCCATTGCTTTGTTTGTCGTGTAATTCTCCTCGTTATCCAGAGAATTCAGTAATTCCTGATCGAATTCAGCACCCGCAGATTTGATAAGCATAGCTGTTTCAAGTGGAGAAGGCAGGGAATAAAAGATTTTTTTTGCTTTGTCGATGTCGTTAAATATTTCATCTTCAGCTATAAAATCGTCGATTTTAATTTCATTGGATGCCTTCTTTTGCCCTGATTGACAAGCTATCATACTCATTAAAAGCAGGGACACTACAAAAAACTTGCCGGCAAATGAGAAAATTCTGGTTTGTTGCATTGCTAATTTTTTAGAATTTGGAATGATAATTTCCTTCATTGTTAATAGTAAAAATAATACTTTTTTTTAAGATACAAAATCGGACTTCCGTCTATTAATTGGCTAAACGCTTATATCACAGAAAAATTGTCTGTTGATAAACGTCTGCTTTCGGGGGGGCTAATTAGTTTGCCCCATTTGTAATTTTATGATGAATTCCGAAATTGTATCAGTTTACTTTTTTTCATTCTGAGAAAGGTTTAAGTGATGCCGAAAAGTGCAGATATAATCTGAGTTTTTTCATGTCATCTTATTCTATTGGACACTTCTTTTGTTTAAGTATTAATCTTAGTTTGGTTATATGGGCCTGTAATATCGGAAATTGCCGGTCTTTAATCTGGAACTTATCATCTGAGGCAACATTATTTTTTGAAACTGTTTCTATGTTTACCTGGACAAATTGTTCAACACATCAGACCGGATCGTGGGGAAAGAGGTTCGTTTGCTTACAGCTTCTTTAATGACCTGTTTCCTTATGAACTTCTGCAAAGTTAAAACAAACGTGAAAAATCAACAAACTAAGTATTAACAATAGATGCATTTTGTCTTTTTTTATAATCCGAACAAACTTTTTTTAAGCCACATGCTTCACATTTTGGGGATCTGGCCGTGCAGGTGTATCTGCCATGGAGAATCAACCAATGGTGGGCAATAGGAATAAGCTCTTCGGGAATGTACTTAGTTAATTGTTGTTCAGTTTGTAAAGGTGTTTTTGCATTTGTTGTTAGCCCAATTCTTGCTGAAACCCTCTGGACATGGGTGTCTACTGCCAACGCGGGCATGTTGAATATTACAGAAGCTATAACATTAGCCGTTTTTCTGCCAACACCGGGTAATTTCTGAAGAAGGTTTAGATCTCCCGGAACTTCAGCGTTAAATTCTTCAACTAACATTTTTGCCATTCCGCAAAGATGTTTTGCTTTATTGTTCGGGTACGAACAACTTCTGATATATGAAAAGACTTCTTCCTGTGTTGCTGTTGATAGTTTGTATGCATCCGGATAAGCTTCGAAAAGGGCCGGTGTGATTATGTTGACACGTTTATCTGTGCATTGAGCTGATAGTATTACAGCAACAATTAGTTCATAGGGATTGGAATAGTTCAGTTCTGTTTCTGCAACCGGACGTGTTTCCTGAAAGAATTGTATAACCTTATTAAAGAGTTCTTTTTTTGTCATTTGAGAGTAAGAAAGTATTTGTTTTATGAAGTGAGCATGAATTTAATGAATGACTGATAAGGAGCAATATGGCTATCTCACGAATTAGTGGCTATAATAAAGCGCCGCTAACTGCGCTATGCTTGTCGGAAAAATACTCATTTACAACAAGTAGATTCCATTTTTCCTGACTGCGCGAGCCTTGTTCCCGGCGTTTTTTACTACGCCACACAAAAATATTTCCTTAGTGACACTAAGTTAATTCTGACATTCTAAACAGCACATACTCAAAACATGATTAAATTGAATTCTTTTTTCTATTACTTTATTCAAACATATAAATAATAATTTAGTTTGATACTTTTGCAACAAATTTGAAAATTATGCCGGCAGTAATTGAAGTAGAAAACCTGTCAAAATCGATAGGTGATTTGGAGTTGTTTTCAGGAATTTCTTTCTCGTTAGAAGAAGGGGAAAAAATAGGGTTGATAGCCAAAAATGGAATAGGGAAGACGACCTTGTTGAATATTTTGGCCGGAGATGAATCAAAAGATGCCGGTCTTATTAAATTTCTGCCGGACAGAAAAGTAGGATATCTTTCACAGGAGCCGGATTTTGTTGAAAACAAGACAATTCTGGAGGCATTGTTTCATTCCGGGAACGCAACTCTGGATTTAATTCGTGATTATGAAGCGGCAGTAGAAAAGAATGATATAAAAAACATTGAAACCCTGGCATTAAAACTGGATAACTTAAAAGCATGGGATTATGAGAGCCGGATAAGACAATTACTTTCACAGTTGGATATTCATCATCTTGGTCAAAAAATTTCGGAGCTTTCAGGCGGACAGAAAAAAAGGGTTGCTTTGGCTTCTGTATTAATTGAAGAGCCGGATATACTTATTCTTGATGAGCCAACCAATCATTTGGATATTTCTGCAATTTCATGGTTGGAAGGACATTTACAAAAAAGCCGTATTACCCTTTTTATGGTCACTCATGACCGGTATTTTCTTGATAGGGTCTGTAATGAAATTCTAGAGCTTGACAGACATCAGATATATAAGTACCGGGGGAATTATTCTTATTTTCTGAAAAAAAGAGCCGAAAGAATAGAGTTGGAGGTTAAGGAAATTGAGAAAGCGGAGAATCTTTTGAGGAAAGAGGAAGACTGGATGCGGAGAATGCCCAAAGCAAGAGGAACAAAGGCAAAATATCGCGTGGAAAACTACCATAATCTAAAGGATAAGGCATCAAAAAATATTTCTGAGGACAAGGTCAGGATAAATGTATCAGGAGAACGTTTAGGTAGTAAGGTATTAGTGACCAAAAACCTTGATTTCTCATGGGGAAAGGAGAAGTATTTAAATGATTTTACTTACACATTTAATCGCTTCGAAAAAATCGGCCTACTCGGACCCAATGGGTGCGGAAAATCAACATTTCTGGATGTATTGACCGGAAATTTAAAACCGGATGGGGGTGAGCTGGAAACTGGTGAAACCATTAAATTTGGTTTTTACAGGCAACAGGGGATGCATTTTGACGAAAATATGAAAGTGCTGGATGCCCTGACAGAAATTGCAGAAACTATTAAGCTGGGAAATGATAAAATAGTTACAGCTTCTCAGTTTTTGAATCATTTTCTATTTCCTCCCGGAAGGCAGCACGACTATATTTACAAGTTGAGCGGAGGGGAAAAAAGACGACTGTATTTATGTACAATTCTAATGCAAAACCCTAACTTTTTAATACTGGATGAGCCGACTAACGACCTGGATATCGCCACACTTGAGGTGCTGGAGGACTATTTGCATGATTTTGCCGGTTGTGTTATGGTTGTTTCTCATGACAGATACTTCCTTGATGAGGTAGTTGATCATGTTTTTGTTTTTAAAGGGGCGGGAGAAATAAAAGATTTTCCCGGGAATTATTCCCAGTATTTTGAATGGGAAAATAAGCAACAGAAAGCTGTTCCTGTCAAGAAAGATCCCATTAAGAAAGAGAAAAAACAGGCAGCCTCGAAACCACAAAAGCTAACATATAAAGAGAAGCTTGAATATGAAGGTTTGGAACAGGAAATAGCAGATCTCGAAAAAGAAAAGGGGGAACTGGAAGAAATATTGAATTCGGGTACTTTGGATACCGAAGACCTGTTGGAGAAATCAAACAGAATAGGAGAGTTGATCGAGTTAATTGAAGAAAAGTCAATGAGGTGGCTTGAATTGGCCGAAATATCGGGGAATTAAGTTGTTTAAAAAAGGTTCGGGTTTTACGAAAAACAATTAAAATGGATAAAAAACCATTATTTATCTACTTAAAAGGTTAGGTGGGCGCGGGTGTTTAAAGGTTAAGGGGAGGGGAATTAGTTTTAACAAATTAACCATGTCAATTATATTGCCGGAAGCTTAATATTTTGTAACTTTTTACATGTGAAAGTTAGCAGTGTGGTAATACACTATATTCATATAAGTCACGGTAAAGTTTTATGGGGTTAAAGAGATATACATTATTGTATGTTGATGATGACGAGATAAAGTTAACTTTGTTTAGAAAATCTTTTTCGTCGGATTATGCCATAGTTACTTCTTCAAACGGATTGGACGGGCTGGATATATTGAAGAAACAGCAGGTTGATATCGTTGTTTCTGATCTCAGAATGCCCGGAATGTCCGGAATAGAGTTTCTGAAGGAGGTAATGTTGATTAAACCTTTATTGCCAAGAGTTTTAATCTCAAGCTACAGTGATTTCGATGGTGTTGTTGAAGCCATAAATAAAACAAAAGTTCAATATTTTGCAAAAAAGCCCTGGAACAGAGAGGAGCTGAAACTGGTATTTGATAGCGCATTGAAATCCTATGAACTGGAACAGGAAAACAATAGGCTAAACAAGCAGTTAATCGAAAAAACAGAACGGTTGGAAAAAGAATTGGAGCAGAAGAAGGTGCTTCTTAATGAAGTTAGAATGACCACTATTTATTCCAGGAAGAACCAGGCATATTTACAAAACATAATTAATACTGCAGGTACTGTAATAATTGTACTTTCGGCTGATTTAAAAGTAGTAGAATGGAACCCGGAAGCAGAAAAGTACTTCGGATATGCTAAACCAGAAGTGATTTTCAAGGAAATGGAGAGTTTACTGCAAAATAATGACCAAAAAAGACTTTACAGGAAAGAGTACACTGAACTTCTGAAGAGTAAGAAACCAAGGAGTTTTGAAGGTTCTGTTATTCATTATAAAGGGGAAGTGTTCGAGTTTTTGTGGAGTTTGTCCCTCTTATATGAGGAGGGGGATACAATTGGGGGAATAATATCAGTGGGACAGAATGTTGATGCGGTAAAGAAAGCACAACGCCGTAAAGAGGAGGCAGAATGGCTGTATAAACTGTTAGCAGAGAACACAAGCGATGTTATATGGACCTTAAGCGAAGAGAAGAAGTTTCTTTATGTAAGTCCGGCAATTGAAAAGCTAACCGGCTATACCTCAGAGGAAGCGGTTAATTTTTCATTGGAAGAAACCTTTATGCCAGACTCCTTCCGGATTCTGGATAAAACCTTAAATACCTTTCTGACGAATGAGGTAAGAGATAAAGATGATTTTTCTTTTCAAGTGCAGCAGAAGTGTAAAGACGGGCACGCAATTTGGCTCGAAGTCACCATAAATAAAATCTATACTACTAAAAATGAGTTTAGCTTTTTCCTTGGGGGCTCCAGGGATATTAGTGAAAGGGTTTTGGTAGAGAAAGAATTACGCTTATCGGAAGAAAAATTTTCCACAATCTTTCATTCCAGTCCGGATTATATAATAATAACAAAACTTAAAACAGGTGAAATACTTGATGCAAACAACCAGTTTTTACAAATCGTTAATAAAACGAAAGAAGAAGTGTTGGGAAAAACAACAACGGAAATTGGTCTATGGCAGGAAAATAAAGCCAGGCTACCCGATATTAGTGAGTTAGAAAAGCAAGGAAAAGTAAGCAATTTTGAAGTACAGTACGAATTGAATGGTGAGACTCACTATGCTTTGGTTGCCGGTGAAATAATTATGCTGCAGAATGAAAAGTGTATTTTAAACATATTCCGGGAAATAACCGAAAGAAAGAAATGGGAGAATGCATTAAGACGAAGTGAAGAAAGGTTCAGATCTATTTTTGAGAACTCGGTAGTAGGATATTACAGAACTACACCGGACGGGCAAATTATATTAGCAAACCCTACATTAATAAAAATGTTGGGATATAAAGATATTAATGAGTTAAAAAGAAAAGACTTATCACAAGCCGGTTTTAATAAACAGGGGGGCAGAAAAACATTTATTGAGGAAATTAGCAAAGAAGGGGAACTTTTGGATTTGGAGTCAGAATGGCTGCGCAAGGATAATTCCGTTTTGTATGTCTCAGAAAGTGCAAAAGCAATAAAAAATAATACCGGGGAGATCGAGTATTTTGATGGAACCGTTGTTGATATTACATTTCGTAAATCAATTGAGAAATCCTTAAGAGAGAGTGAAGGCCTTTTTAAAGGGATAACAGAACAAACCAGTCAGGGAATTGCCCTGTTGGATTTAGACGGAAAGATAATTCTTTCAAACCCGGCTTTTTCAGGTATGTCAGGGTATTCTGCCTCGGAGTTAAACCAGCTATTCTTCTTCAGCCTGCTAGAATATGGTTCCCAGCCGGCCTTATTGACACAAATACAAAAACAGGGGAAGGCCGAAAAAGAAGTTCAGCTATTAAAGAAAAACGGCGATAAATTTTATGTTGAAATAAGGGGAAACCTTATTCAGATAGAAGAACAGAAATTGGTTCTTGTGATAACAACCGATATAAACAAAAGAGTAGAATCGGAAAGGGCATTGCGACATAGTGAAGCCCGGCTCAGAGAGGCGCAAAAAGTGGCCCATATTGGGCACTGGAATATGGAGCACCCTGACCTGAATATTGATTGGTCGGAAGAAGTGTATAAAATTTATGGGGTGAAAAAAAAGAACGAAGAGCTTAACTTTGAGCATGTTTTAGCCTATGTACATCCCGATGACAAAGAAAAACTGGTAGGGACTTTTTATAATAGCCTCAGTACAAAACAAAGATATGTTCAAACTTACAGAATAATTCGTTCAGACGGAAGCATCCGCTATATTTCGGAACATGGCAGAACAGTTTATAGTAAGTCGGGGCACCCCAAAAAATCCATGGGGACAATCCAGGATATTACGGATATAAAACTGGCAGAGGAAAAAATAATCAAGTTAAACCAAAGCCTTGAGAAGAAGGTGTCAGAGCGAACGAAGAGGTTTCGTCAAAGCGAGAAGAAATTCCGGGAACTGTTAAAATATATTCCGGACTGTATTCTGCTTTTTAATTTGGATTGGAATGTTATTTTAGTAAATAATCAGACGCAAAGTGTTTTTGGGTACCGGAGGCCTGAACTGGTAAATAAGTCAATCGGGCAGCTTTTCCCGGAAAGAATAAATGAGCGTTTTTTTGAAATTATATGCGATTACATTAATAGCCCTATCGAAAAAGGAAGTGGGGCTGAAATCGAAATAACATGTAAAAGAAAAAACGGGGACGAATTTCCTGCAGACATAAGGCTTGGCACAGTATATTTCGACTCGCAGTTATATGTTATTTGCATATTAAGGGATATTACTTTAAGAAAGAAAAACGAATCCGAGTTAAGAAAATTAACCCAGTCGCTGGAGCAACATCCGGGTTCCGTTATTATAACAAACAAAGAGGGGGTGGTAGAATATGTAAATCCAAAGTTTTCAGAAACATCGGGATATACATATGAGGAAATACTTGGAGAGAGTGTGAATGTTTTAAAAAATGACGGTAAGCCAGGTATTTTTTACGAAGAAATGTGGAATACCATACAGCAAAAGAAAATCTGGAGCGGAGATTTTCCCAATAAGAAAAAAAACGGAGAATTATACTGGACCAGGGCTTCTATAGCACCAATATTAAATGAAAAAGGGGAAATAAGTAATTTTGTTAGTGTTCAGTATGATATCACGGAAATTAGAAAGAATGAAGAATTATTAAAATTTACCAGTTACTCTTTCGATAATGCTGCTGATGCTGCTTATTGGCTGGAGAGTGATACGGGCAGTTTTGTACATGTAAACAAAACAGGTTGTAAAAGACTTGGGTACACAAAGGAAGAGTTTTTAAATCTGGGAATAACGGACATAGATATAAAACTCTCAGAGTTTGAGAAGTGGAAACGGCTTAGTAGCAAGATACTTCGTCAGGGAGAGGTGACGTTTGAGTCATTGCACAAAAAGAAAAACGGGGATGCTTTCCCGGTTGAAGTTGTGGCCAATAAAATTGAATATGAAGGTAAATATTTTTTCATCGCTTTTATCCGGGACATAACCGAGAAAAAGAAAGCGAACGAAGAGTTACGAAAAGCTAAGATAGCAGCCGAATCAGCAAACAGGACTAAAAGTGAGTTTCTGGCGAACATGAGCCATGAAATCAGGACACCAATGAACGCCGTACTTGGAATTACCGATTTATTGTTTCAGCAGATACACGATACAGTTCAACGGAATTATCTTAAAACAATAAGGTCCAGTGGGAAGAGCCTGTTGGGAATAATTAATGATATCCTGGATATTTCAAAAATTGAGGCTGGGAAATTAAAAGTAAACTATGCTTTTTTTAATGTAAAAGTATTAATCAAAGAACTGGAAAACCTTTTTTATTATAAGGCAAAAGACAAAGATATTCATCTTAGCACCAATATATCAAAGCAGGTACCGGCATATATATTCTTAGATGAGCTAAGGTTGCGCCAGGTACTGACAAATTTGATTAGTAATTCGCTTAAATTCACAAATTCAGGCTATGTAAGAGTAGTTGCAGACACATTTGGAGAAACAGACAAAAAAGAAAATACCATAAACATAGCCATAAGTGTAGAGGATTCTGGTATTGGAATCGAAGACAGTTACAAAGACAAGGTGTTTGAAGCTTTTACCCAGCAGGATGGACTGGATTCAAAGAAATTTGGTGGTTCGGGGCTTGGTTTGGCTATTTCGCAGAAATTAATAGGCTTGATGAACGGAAAAATCAGCCTGGAAAGTAAAAAAGAAGAAGGTTCCGTATTTACAATAAATTTGTACCAGGTAAAATTCTCAAGTGCAGAAGTGGCCCGTAAACTGGTAAAGGAGAAGAAAGTTTACAAGCAGTACTTTTTACCAAGTAAGGTTGTTATAGTTGATGATATTGAGGAAAACAGAAGGTATCTTGTGGGGGCTTTTTCAGGTACTTCCGTTGATGTTTTAGAGGCAAGTGACGGAAGAGAAGCTTATGAACTGACAAAAAACCATCAGCCCGAACTCGTTATTACAGATATTAAAATGCCGGTAATGGACGGGTTTGAACTGGCAGAAAGAATAAAATCGGAACAGGATCTGAAAGGAACAAGAATTATTGCAAACTCAGCAGCGGTTCTTAGTTTGAGTAAAGCGCAGGTTGAATCCGATTTATTTGATAAATTTATACCTAAACCGATTTCTTTAGACAGGCTTTATTTGATTCTAAAGGAATATCTTCCCTATTCTGAGCAGGAGCAGCCGGATAACGCTGTCAAGAAAAGTAAAAGTATCCGGATTTCGGCTGAAGCAAAACAGGAGCTGAATAGTAAAGCAAACAATCTTTGGGAACAGTTAATGAAAAAACAAAAAATTAAACTTGTAGAAGAATTTTCGGAGGAGGTGCAAAGGGTAGGGACCAAGTATGAACTAAACGTATTGTCCAGGTACAGTAAGAGTCTCAATGCAGCTGTGGGCGCATTTGATATCAGTACTATACTAAAACTTATAAAAGATTATAAGGATATTGTTAGTTAAAATCGCACAGAAAGTAATTAGAATGTAAACCGAATTAATAATGACAGAAAGTAAGGTTCGTATATCAGGTAAAGTTCTTATTGTAGATGACAACCCTAAGAATTTGCAGGTACTGGGGAGTGCCTTGAGAACGAGTAATTATGAAGTTGAGTTCTCAACAGATGGAATGGGGGCAATAGAATGGTTAAGGAATGAGGCATTTGATTTGGTGTTACTGGACGTTATGATGCCGGAATTAGATGGTTTCGAAACCTGCAGAAGAATTCGAAAAGACAGAAAGGCCGATGATTTACCCATCATTTTTCTTACAGCAAAAACAGACAGGGAAAGCATTCTGAAGGGGTTTAAGGTGGGGGCACAAGATTATATTACAAAGCCATTTGATGCAGATGAACTATTGGCACGGGTAGGGACTAATATTGCACTGAAAAAGATGAGGCAGGAATTAGCGGATATAAATGAACATCTGGAATCAAAAGTTATAGAGAGAACACGTCAGTTGGATGAGGCAAATAAGGAATTATCCGTCTTAGATACAATAAAAGTAGAGTTTCTTAATATGCTTAGCCATGAAATAAGGACACCTTTAAACGGCATAAAAGGGTCGCTTCAACTTCTGAAGGTGAGAATAGACAATGAAGATTTAATTCAGTTAATCGATATTTTGGATCTTTCAGTAGAAAGACTCGAAAATTTTTCCTATACAGCACTGTTGATTACCCGGCTCAATTCAAAAAAATACCGGATTGACAAAAGCTTGATAAATGTGAAAGAAGAATTGGACTTCAGTTTGTTGCCCTTGAACAATGAATTGAGCCAAAAAGGGCTAAAAATGAATGTCGGGAATAATCTGGAAGCAGCATTTATTTATACAGATAAAACGATGCTTCATGAAATCTTCAAAAGAATATTTGATAATGCAATAAAATATTCTCCCGATGATACTACGGTTCATGTAAACTATCGGGATGGGGACAAGTATTGCTATATTAATATTCAGGATGAAGGGAACGGCTTTCCGGATAAAATACTGAATAGCAGACTGAAACTTTTTAATCCCGGCGAACATCATGTGAACAGAAATATGGGGCTAAACCTGTACCTGTCAAATTTAATCATGGAATATCTTGGCGGAAAGTTTGAGATCGGTAACAGCGAAGAGGGAGGGGCCTTTGTTTCATTAGCCTTTAAAAAGGACGAACCTGAACCGGAGGCAGAAGAAGTGAAAACAAAAAAAACATTTCTAACCGAATAACCTGAGAGAGTTTTACATGTCTGAGAAAATTTTGTCTTCACTGATTCATATTTTAGCTCTGTTATCAAGAACAAGGAGAGGGGCTGATTATATCGTGGAAAAAAACATGGTAATTTCTTTTCTTCAAAAACAATACTCCTCAGATGTTGTAAAGAAGTACACAACACATTTTGAGAAGATATATAATTCCGTTACTGCCGAAGCGCAGAACAGAGAGACGGAAAGTCCCGAAGCAATTCTCGGTGAGATAGATAAAATATCAATGGGAATATATAACTATCTTTCTTTTCGTCAACGGATTTACATAC
The DNA here is from genome assembly GCA_965230395.1 of Bacteroidales bacterium. Taxonomy (GTDB): domain Bacteria; phylum Bacteroidota; class Bacteroidia; order Bacteroidales; family UBA10428; genus UBA10428. Next base: position 4,851,023 of record CBDDKV010000002.1, on the reverse strand, counting down.
TGGTAAGCCTGCTCGAATTTTCTAAATACCTGAAAAACTACCTGGAACCACAAGATACGCTTGAAAGGTATTATGATTATGTTAAAAGAATATCGGTCAATTTAAAAGTAGACAAAGCAACTTTTATTAATTGCAAGGGGTTTTGTCTAGACAAATACCATTTGGTGCCGGACAAAAACAGCTTATTAATTATTTCTAATAAGAAGTTGAGCTATGCATCCAGGATTAATAGTTTGATAAATAAAGAAATAGAAGGACTGTTGTATGTCCTGAAGTTTGAACAGGAATTTTTTCTCTTAAAATATGAGGGAGAGAAGACATTGTATGTTGATAACAATATACTAAAAAAGAATTCGGTATACTTTTTTTCCAATTCATCATTTATAAAAGACAAAAACAATTACATCCTTTTTTATAATGAGATTGACAAAGCTTATATTAAATCCGAACCATGGCAAAAGTTAATTTATACTGCAATTAATATAGAATTCAGATACAAAAACAGTAATAACGGGATAAAACCATTTAGTTTTCAGAGTGAAAGTAACGAACTGGTAGGAATAATCGGAAGCAGTGGTTCTGGCAAAACAACACTACTGAACCTGTTAAACGGGAACCTTAAGTTACACGGAGGAGAAATTAAAATAAACGGGACACCCTTAAATGAAACCCTTTTGAGTTCTGGCATTATAGGTTATGTGCCGCAAGACGATTTGCTAATCAATGAATTAACTGTGTTTGAGAATTTGTTTTTTAGTGCCAGGTTAAGTAAAAATTGGGGTAGTGATGCAGTATTGAGAGAAAAAGTTGAAAACGTACTGGAAATATTTCAGTTGTATGAGTTCAAAGATATTAAAGTGGGATCTGTATTAAAGAAAACCATAAGCGGGGGACAAAGAAAGCGGATAAATATTGCGATCGAATTAATCCGGGAACCCACCATACTTTTTGTTGATGAACCGACTTCAGGGCTATCGTCAACAGACGCTTTCAATATTATACATTTATTAAAACAGCAGGTTCAAAGGCATAAACTAGTGTTTGTTAATATTCATCAGCCATCAAATGATGTTTTTTACTTGTTCGATAAAATGATTATAATCGACAAAGGGGGATATCCTGTTTATTTTGGCCGCCCGGGAGATGCCCTTGAGTATTTCCGGACAACAATTCACAGAATACAAACAATTTCTTCAGGCAAATATCAGAGCGAACAGGAAGAAATACTTTCAATTGTAGAAGAAAAACGTGTCAATGAATTTGGGAATACGACAAACGAACGCCTGGTTCCTCCTGAAAAGTGGTACAGACTATATAAGGGCTCATATAAATTAGGAAGTGTCGCAAAAGAAACTCCGGGTGCATTACCAGTTAATACGGCAATAATTCCGGGATCTTTTACGCAGTTTAAAGCTTTTCTTATCCGAAATATAAAGACAAAAATATCTGATAGACAGTATCTTATCATGGCGTTGTCTATTTCCCCTGTTTTGGCCTTCGTTTTATCATTCCTGTGTAAACAATACACTTGGGATAAAGCAGGAAATAAATTATACATTTTTAATCAGAATGACAACATGGCCTCGTTCTATTTTATGAGTGTTATTGTTGCTGTTTTTGTAGGGTTAATTGTAAGTGCAGAAGAGGTTCACAGGGACAAAAAATTATTTATAAGGGAACAGTTTTTGAATTTGAGCAAGTTAAGCTATTACACATCAAAAATATTTTTTTTGCTTTTTTTTAGTTTTCTGCAAACCGGGGCTTTCGCTTTAATTTCAACATTAATACTGGAGATTCCGTCAAACCTGGTTGTATATTGGGCAGCCTTGTTTTTTATATCTCTGCTGTCAAATGTAATTGGCCTTATTATTTCAAAGTTATTTGATTCGCTAATAGCAATTTATATCGCCATACCTTTAATTCTTGTACCACAGATATTGTTGTCCGGAGTTGTTGTGAAGTATGAAAAATTACACCCTGCTGTAACCAGTCAGGAATATGTGCCCCTTATTGGAGACTTAATGCCAACACGGTGGGGGTATGAAATCCTGATCGTCAATCAGTTTAAAAATAATGCATACCAGGAAAAGCTTTTTGAAATTGAGAAAAAGGAAAGCAACCTTACATACTCAGCTTTTATACTTTTACCGGAATTGGAAAAAATGATTGAACAGGATGCAGCTCAAGATAAATGGGGCAGTGGTTCTAACACTGAAATAGTTTTGAAGGAACTGAAAAAGTACCCGTCATTTGAAAAAGGGCTCTTCACAAGCTCTGATAAAGGGGCGAGAACTGTTTCGACAAAAGAAGTGGGGAAACTATTACGATACATTGACCAACTACAAAGAAAAATCACCCAAAAGTTAAACAAGGTCATGCAGGACAAGGATTTTATAGTAAAAAATACTAACTTAACATATCCGGGTATAAAGGAAGAAAATTGCAATAACAGTATAACAGATTTGGTAAAAGACCGGAACGCTGTTCGTACATTTAAAATTATCGATAATAGAATAATAAGGTTATATGAACCGGTGTTCAATCCGCCTCAACACACATTAGGCAGGAGCTTGTTTTTTAGCTCCGCGAAGAAAATCGGGAATTTAGAGGTAGGCACAATTACTTTTAATCTCCTGGTTTTATCTTTTATGATTCTAATAGGGGGAGGTATACTTGTTTTCGAGGTTCCGGATAAAATAAGAAAATTATTAAATATTTAAAGACGTGAGATATATAGAATTGTTAAACAGGATGATTTTATTTTTTGTCGTTTTTTGTGCTGTTACCTGTAAAAGTGCAAATGACAAAGGGGATACACAACCAGAAAATGTAAATGATATATTATTTTTGGATATCTCTGATGAGCACATTATCACGCCCCCTATCGAACTGTTATTTGATTTAGATAGTATCCAGTTGACTTTTAAGCGGGACAGGGTAAATCCTCATACAAATATTGATAAGTATGTAACCCAGCGGGCCAAAATGATAAACATGGGGGTTTATATGGCAGATTTTTCTTATTTGTCAGTTCTTAAGGAGAGGGTATTGCTCATGGATTATATGAGTAATATTAAAAAGCTGGCAGACGAACTGAAAATATTTGGGTTGGTAAACGACGATCTGTACCGAAGGGTAAAACGGAATATTGATGTCAGCGATTCATTGTACCATTTTTCGGTGGAATCATACAACAAACTCATAGAAATACTCGAATCGACAAACAGGCAAAATGTTCTGGTGAATATTACAATCGGAGGGTTTATAGAATCTTTTTATCTTTTTATCGAGCCCGTAAAAGAAGAGGCTCAGTTTGAGGAAATGTCGGTTGATCTGGAGAACTACCAGTTCATTCTTAAAGAGTACTATGAAATTGCCAGTAAAATAATATCAGCACCTTTTCTGGGGGAAACAGTGGAAGATATATCCGGGCTCCTGGTCTATATCGATTCATCGAAAGTACAGGTACAGGATAAGCCGGAGGAAATGCAGGAGAATGATAAGTTGCTGTTTAAAGGAGAAAAACAGTTTGAATTGACTTATGAAGAATTCCTTGAACTAAAGAAAGAAGTATTAAGGATCAGGGAACATTTTATAACACTGAAATAAAAGAAAATACCTATGAAAACCAGACTTACCATTATAGTATTCTTACTTTTTTTTGCTCTTGCCCCTAAGCCCCTAAAAGGACAACCATGCCCGGTGTTTCATACTCAAAAAAAATGCAAAGATAAGAGTGCAACAGGTTTTAGGATGTATGGACAATCAAAAAGTGCATTACTGGAAAAAGATAGCACTTATATAATGCCTATTATTTTTTATGGAAAGAAAGATTATATTGTGACTGTCTGCACAGAAAAAGGCTATGCTCCCGTTCATTTCAGGATAAAAGATATTGAATCAGGGAAAATTCTTTACGATAACCTTGAAGACGACTATATTGAATCAATTGGTTTTACAATAGATCATCCTCAAAAAGCAATATTTGAGGTTACTCTTTTGGCAGAAAATATTGATCCCGAGAATTTTGGGGAGCCCATAGCCTGTGTAGGCATTAATATTCAGTGGAAAAGAGCGCTTAAAACCGGATTTTAACTTTAAATGAATACGGCAGGCCTGGTTAGTATTGTTGTTACGTTTATTTTTGTGATAAACAAAAACCTTTGGACACAAAATCTTGTGCCAAATCCCGGATTCGAAGAATACAACGAATGTCCCAAAAACTATACAGGATATTCGGAAAAGCTGAAAATATCCAATTGGTATTCACCAACAAAGGGTACTCCGGACTATTTTAATTCCTGCAGTAAATTTAACGTAAGTGTACCGGTCAATTTTATGGGGAATGTATTCGCAAAAGAGGGAAATGCATACATTGGTCTTTTGTTGGCAGAAAAACCTGAAATACCATTTGAAAAAAAGAAGCCTTATAATCAACGGGAATATGTTCAGGTTAAATTGTTGAAGCCCCTGTTAGGCGGTAATAACTATAGCGTGAGCTGTTTCTATTGTGTTGCACCACACTCTGGTTATGCACTAAACCGTCTTGGGATTGCGCTTACAACAAAGCCGGAAAAAAAGAGAAATAAAGTAATCCCGTTAAAATACTTAGTAAGCATTGATACATCCCGAATAGACACAATTTCCGGAGTTTGGTTTAAATTGGCTGGTACCATTAGGGCGAAAGGGGGCGAGCAGTACCTGACAATAGGGAATTTTAATGATGACTTTACTATAAAGTACCGCGCAATGGATTATTCTGAATACAGAAAAAGTATTCAGCAGGCAATAAAGCAAAACGGATATAGCTATTATTTCATTGATATGGTATCGGTAATGCCCCTTAACGAATAAGCTTTTTAACCGTTGTCCCTGTTCACCTGACCGGGAGAAAAAGCAGGTAAACAGACAGCAATATATTCCGCACCTCCTTCAAAAGGTGTGCTGTAACGCACCCACTCTCCTTTTCGGGTCAGGATTGCCTGGCCGGCTTGCAGGAAAAAAGTCTCTGCTTTCGTTTCAACCTGAAGGTTTCCCCTTACCACAACAGTATATTCATCAAAATCGGGAGTTTGCCCGGGCTCTTCCCAGCCAACCGGACTTTTCATTCTAGCAATGCTTATATTTTCCGACTTTGTTGATACTTTGCCAAAAAACTCTTCAATAACTTTATGTTTATTTCCGGCGGCTTTAATAATAGTTGGATCTTTAATAATTTGAGCCATAGGTGAGTGTGGTATAAGAGTGTAATTTAAACCGTTTTATTTTATAACCATCTGGTTATTTATTCACTAAAATTCTAATATAGAGCTTTTTCAGGAAAATGACAGGAGAAGAAAAAGAAAATTCCCTGTTTAACATCTTATTAACCCGGGAACATAGTTGGCGTGTTTGCAGCCAGACAATTTATTTATGAACGTTGTTTCCTTTTATAGGAGCAATTTTAGAATTTTCAGAAAAAGAGTAAGGGTGATTTTAATCATAAAAAAATGAATAAAAATGAATCTTGAATGAAAAAAGATTATATATTTGCACGCATACAAAACACAGTTGCATGAACATTAAATATACAGTTAGCTATTTTTTCTTTTATTTCTTCTTTAACAAACGTTGAAGGGGCTAACTTATATATTACAAAAATATTAATAGAAAGTCCCGAAAAAATCGGGACTTTTTTTATTTAGGACAAAATGAACAGTAAAGATAGCAGGAACAAAATTAACCGGATCGCGATACAGGGAGGTTACGGGGCTTTTCATGAAATTGCCGCAAATAAATATTTCGTTAATGAAGAAATAGAGGTTGTTCCTAGAAATACTTTTAAGGATTTGTTCCGGGCTTTAAAAGATGGTAAAGTAGATTACGGAATAACGGCTATAGAAAACTCTTTGGCAGGAAGCATTTTGCCAAACTATAGTTTATTGCTCGAATCTAATATGAAAATAATAGGAGAAATCTATCTCCGCATCAGGCAAAATCTAGTAGCCCTGCCCGGACAAAATCTTGCTGTAATAAAAGAAGTTTTTTCGCATCCTATGGCTATTTTGCAGTGTCAGGCATTTTTTGATAATTATCCGGACATTAAACTTATTGATAGTCTCGATACAGCATTGAGTGCAAAAAGGATTGCAGACGAGAAATTAGAAAACATTGCAGCTATTGCCAGCGATCTTGCAGCAGAAAAATACAACCTGGAAATTATTGCAGAGGAAATTGAGACAAATAAAAAGAATTACACGCGCTTCCTGATTTTGCAGGACAAAAACGGCTCGTCTTTTAACGATGAAAAAATAAACAAAGCATCCCTGAGTTTTGCTTTGGCCCACCAGATAGGGAGCTTGTCAAAAATATTGTCCATATTCTCCTTTCATGAAATAAACCTTACAAAAATTCAGTCGATGCCACTAATTGGTAAAGACTGGGAATATCAGTTTTATGTTGATTTAGAGGTGAATAACTACGAAAGGTATAAGCATGCACTTGCTGCAATAGAACCATTCACCTCAGACATACATATTCTCGGAGAGTATTATGGCGGAAATAAATTATTTGATTGATTAAAATTTAAAATAAACAGATATGAGTATCAAACTTGACTTAGAGAAGTCGGTTTTTAACCAAGAGACAAAAAGGCCACTTGTAATTGCTGGTCCATGCAGTGCAGAAACTGAAGAGCAGGTAATGGAAACAGCCAAAGGGCTTAAAGAGATTGGGGTGAAAATATTCCGGGCAGGAATATGGAAACCACGGACCCGGCCAAACACATTTGAAGGGGTTGGAAAAGAAGGTTTGCCCTGGATGAAAAGGGTTCAGAAGGAACTGGGAATGCTGACTTCAACCGAAGTGGCAAATGCAAGCCACGTTTTTGAGGCCGTTAAATATGGGGTCGATATTCTTTGGATTGGGGCAAGAACAACAGCCAATCCTTTCGCTGTACAGGAGATAGCCGATGCGTTAGAGGGCGTTGATATACCCGTACTCATAAAAAATCCTATAAACCCGGATGTAGAGCTTTGGATTGGGGCGCTTGAGCGTTTAAACCGTTCCGGAATAAAGAAATTGGCAGCAATACACAGGGGGTTTTCTACATATGATAAAACTTTTTATCGTAATATTCCTCAGTGGCAGCTCCCAATTGAGTTGAAACGTCGTATTCCGGAATTGCCTATTCTAACAGACCCAAGTCATATTTGCGGCAATCGGGATTTACTCTTTGAAATTTCGCAGAAAGCAATGGATTTAAACTTTGAAGGGTTAATCGTTGAAAGCCATGTTACACCGGAAAAAGCAATAAGTGATGCGGGGCAACAGGTAACACCGAAGGCTTTGCAGGAATTACTTGGAAATCTTGTGCTTCGTAATCCGAATATTGAAAACGCTGTTATTATGCATAACCTGGATGATCTCCGTCACGAAATTGATACTTATGATACCAAACTATTGCAAATTTTGGCAGATCGAATGAAGGTAGCCGAGAAAATAGGAAGGTATAAAAAAGAAAATAACCTTACCATTCTTCAGTCTGGCAGATGGGACGAATTACTTAAAGAAAGAACAAGCAAGGCGATGGATAAGGGATTAAGTGAAGAGTTCATTCTAAAAGTTCTTAGGGCAATTCACCAGGAATCGATAAACAGGCAGACGAAAATAATGAACGAAAAGTAAGATTTTCAGTGAAGGTTTCTTTTATTTGCAGCTTCAATTTTAAAAAGCCTGCTGCTGACTAATGATACGTATAGAGCATGAAATTACTCGAAGTAAAAGCTGAGTCGAAAAAATCAAAAATACTCATAGGTGAAAGCCTTGATAAATTATCAGCGTATATTAAAGGAAGAAAAGCCGTGATTATTACGGATGAAAACCTGCTGCGCTTATATCGTGAGAGGTTTCCGAAGGACATTCCGGTTGTTGAAATGGGGTTGGGAGAAAAAAACAAAACCTTTAACACCCTTGAGACAATATTTGACAGGTTTGTTGAACTGGAAGTTGACAGGTCTACCCTTGTAATAGCTATTGGAGGTGGAATTGTATGCGATGTGGCCGGGTTTGCCGCATCGACATTTATGAGGGGAATGCCTGTCGGTTTTGTTTCAACAACATTATTGTCGCAGGTAGATGCCAGTGTAGGCGGAAAAAACGGGGTTAATTTTCGGGGGTTTAAAAATATGGTTGGAGTCTTTAATCAGCCCGAATTTGTTATTTGCGACATAGACATGTTGGAAACCCTTGAGAAAAAGGAGTTCAAAGCAGGTTTTTCTGAAATTATCAAAGCCGGTTTAATCAAAGAACCGGAACTGTTCAGCTATTGTGAACAAAAAGCCCTGTCAGCCATTAGTTTTGATAAAGATGTTTTAACAAAAATGGTTTATGATTCAGTACAGGTTAAAGCAAAAGTTGTTGAAGCAGATGAAAAAGAAAAGGGAGAGCGGAGATTGTTGAATTTGGGACATACCTTTGCTCATGCTATAGAAAAACTTACAGGAATACTTCATGGAGAGGCGGTTAGTATCGGTATCGTTCTGGCAGCAAAAGTATCTGAGAAAATGGGAATGATTTCAGTGGAAGAAAGTGACCGGATAAAAGATGTATTAACGATGTATGATTTGCCGGTAACACCAAATATTGAAGTGTCCCGTTTATTTTCGGCTATGAAGCAAGACAAAAAAAGAGAAGGGGACGAGATACACCTTGTCCTTCTCGAAAAAATCGGAAAAGCAGTTACAAAAAAAATACCATATTCACACTTAGAAAAGATTATTGATGATTTGCGTAGCGATTTCAGATAAGGATCCTGAAAAATGTATAGAGTTACTGAGTAAGTCAGAAATGGCTGAAATACGAATAGACCTTTGTGAGTACTCCCTTGAAACAATAGAGCGGGTCTTTTCGCACCAGACTCCGACAATAGCGACCTGCAGAGCAGAAAATACAGGTTTGGAGGTGCAGAAAAAAAGCCTCATTAAAGCGATAGAATCGGGAGCCGACTTTGTAGATGTGGAAATAGAAGTACCTGAGGAGCAAAGACGGGAGATTATTGCCCACGCCCACAAAAACAGGTGTAAGGTGATAATTTCATATCACAATTACGAGGAAACCCCGGGCTTGCGAGAACTTTATTCAATAGTCGACCAGTTTTTTGAAGCAGGGGCAGATATAGCCAAGATAGCAACAATGGTGAATTCATCTACCGATAATGCCCGTCTGATGGCATTGTATTCCATTAACAGGCCCGTAGTTGTATTTGGAATGGGGGAAGTAGGGAAAGTAACCCGGATTATTGCTCCGATGCTGGGGGCCGGTTTTTCGTTTGCAGCAACAGATAACGGGCAAAGTACAGCTCCCGGGCAGATATCTTATTCAGAGATGAAAGAGTTGTTTGAGCACATTAATAAAACATTAAATTACGACTAAAAAGCCTTAAGAAAAAGATTGTTAAGTCTGGAACAGCAACGTATTTCAAAAAATAAATATTATGAATAGTTTTGGCAGAGCCTTTAGGGTTAGCATATTTGGTGAATCTCACGGATCGGGGGTTGGTATAATAATTGACGGGGTACCAGCGGGGTTACCACTCGGATTTAACGATTTTATTCCGGATTTAGACCGGCGAAGGGCCGGGGCAAAAGGTACTACCCCTAGAAAAGAGGCTGATTTGCCGAAGCTGACAAACGGGGTCTTCAACAACTGTACAACAGGGGCTCCATTAGCTATTCAGTTTGAAAATACCAATACCCGATCAAAAGATTACGAAAAGCTCAGGGAAATACCAAGGCCCGGGCATGCAGATTTTGTGGCTTCAAAAAAATTTGGGGGATTTGAAGACTATCGCGGAGGGGGGCACTTCTCGGCAAGACTGACACTAGGAATTGTGGGTGCAGGAGTTGTAGCAAAAAAGCTTATTTCTCCCATAAAAATTGAAGCAAAATTAGTTGAAGCGGGAGGTAATCCGAATATAAAAGAAGCTGTTGATAGAGCAGTTGAAGAACAGGATTCTATTGGTGGAATAATTGAATGCAGGGCAAAAGGGTTGCCAGTGGGGCTTGGAGAGCCCTTCTTTGACTCAATGGAATCTGTGTTGGCACATATGATGTTTTCAATTCCTGCCGTTAAGGGAATAGAATTTGGTTCCGGTTTTCAGGCTGCAAAAATGAAAGGGAGTGGGCATAACGATAATATCCTTTCCCTGGATGGAAAGACAGAAACCAACCATGCCGGAGGAATTAACGGAGGAATATCAAATGGTAATGAGCTTGTGTTCAGAATCGCCATCAAACCAACATCAAGTATCAGTAAAGAACAGGCAACACTTAATATTAAAACCGGGAAGGTAGACAAGCTAAAAGTTGAAGGCAGACATGACCTTTGTGTGGCCCTCAGGGCCCCGGTAATTGTAGAGGCTGCCACAGCAATTGTTCTGGCAGATATGATGTTGCAAAACCAGAATATAAAAAGAATAACAGAATAAAGGGTTTCATATTCAGAGCTACATTGAAACTGAACTTCAAGTCTCAAATCTCAAATCAAAAAAATGAACATAGACAAGATATTAGTACTCGGGGCCGGCCATATGGGAGCCTGGTTTGTCGATTCTCTTTGCCTGGATTACGATGTGGCAGTTTACGATGTAGATGAAATGAAAATGAGGTACCTCTTTAAGTGCCATAGGTTAACATCCTATGACGAAATAAAGAAGTTTGAACCTCAGTTGGTTATTAACGCAGTAAGTCTGCACCTCACCGTTTCGGTATTTAAAGAAGTACTGCCCTATTTACCTGAAGATTGTATACTCTCAGATATTACATCAGTAAAAACCCCGCTTCGGGAATTCTATCTGGAATCAAACCGGAGATTTGTATCTACACACCCCATGTTTGGACCTACATTTGCAAATATCAAAGATTTAAGTGACCAGAATGCCATAATAATTAAACAGTCCGATGAGGAAGGAAAGAAGTTCTTCAGGCATTTTTATAAGCAGTTTGACATAAAAATTTTTGAATACACATTTATCGAACATGACAAAACAATAGCATATTCCCTTTCAGTACCATTTGCTTCCACCATGGTTTTTGCAGCATGTATGGAGCATCAGGAAGCTCCGGGAACAACATTCAAAAAGCATTATAAAATAGCCCAGGGATTATTATCAGAAGATGACTACCTACTTTCTGAAATCCTTTTTAGTCCTTATACATTTGAGCAAATAGATAACATTGGAAAAAAACTGGACGTGTTAAAAGAAATAATAAAAAATAAGGACACAAGTCGTATAAAGGAATTCCTTTCAGAACTTAGGGAGAATATTTAAATTCGTATATCTTTGTTTGAAAACAAAAACAGTTTATGAAAGTTTCGATAAAATATTCCCCAAAAAAAGTAAAATTAAAATACTAAAATGCAACCTATTAAGGTTTTTATAATCCTTATTGTAATAAACTAAAAAACAGATCAGACTATGAAAAAATCAAAAATATTGTTATTGTTTGCAGCAATTGTAATGTCATTAAATGTTTTTGCGCAACCAGTATATGAGGTAGGGCAGCAGAACCTGAGTTTTGGGATCGGTTTTGGTTCCCCATGGGTTTTTCGTACCGGTTATTACGCGGTAATCCCTCCGGTATCGGTAGCTTACGATTACGGTCTTAGAGATGACTATGGTCCTGGTATAATTAGTGTTGGGGGATATTTCGGGATTACGAATTACAGGTATGATGGCCATTCAACTGTTGACTTCGAGTGGAGTTATACATCTGTAATTTTTATGGGGCGAGCCGGCTATCATTATGAATTTACTAATGAGTTGGATACCTATGGTGGAGTATGTTTGGGATTCAGAACATTATCTGTTAAGGAGCATGGAGATCGAGGTTTAACCCAAATAATAATAGTAGTCCTCCAGATAGCCGAAAAGTACGTCCAGTAGCTTCTCTTTATGCAGGAGCAAGATATTATTTTTCGGATAATGTGGCAGCCTATGCAGAATTAGGATTTGGAGTTGCAGTTCTTACTATGGGGGTTTCTCTGAAATTATAAAAAGAATACCGGGACATAAAAATACAAGGGGCTTCTTTTGCTTTACGCATTGAAGCCTTTTTTATATCGCATAATACTAAGGTATTTGAGGGTTTATGTTTTGAGCGACAACACAGAACCGGAGGTCACGAACACTTTTAAAAATATAAAATATGTGAGTAACATGGACTTTATAGACAGGTTCCAGATAGGTAAAGAGCCAGGTTAAACAATAGCTCGAATAAGCTGTTAATGTATTTTGTGTAGACTTATTTTATCCATTATTGTAAAATATCAAATAACGACACAAATGCAGAGTTACTTACAGACTGTAAAAGAACGGTTAGGGAAAACCTATTATGATTTAGAATTTCTACTGAAATTATTTAAGGAAACCCTTCAGGAAAATAATGAAATTGAACTGGCGGAGTCAATACCATGGATTTCTGATACGAAAGAAGAGTTTTCCAATTTTACCAGGAAACAGTTTCACATGTATTCAATATGTTTTCAGTTATTAAACCAGGTAGAAATTAATGGGGCGGTACAAAACAGAAGACAAAAAGAAAACGAGGATCTGATATCGGTGAATGGTCTGTGGGCAAGAAATATCGCTCACCTTAAGAAGCGGGATGTTTCTGAAGAAGAAATAGTGAAAACAATGAAGGATATTGTTGTGCAGCCGGTTCTTACAGCACATCCTACTGAAGCCAAGCGTCCGGTGGTCCTAAAACTGTACAGGCAGATATATCTGCTTTTGGTTAAGTTGGAGAACGATATGTATAATCAATTCGAGAAGGATGAGATTAAAAAAGATATAAAGGAGTTGTTGCACCGGGTATGGCATATTAACGAAATATTTATTGAAAAACCCAATGTGCAATCGGAACTGGATAATGCAATTCATTATCTGGTAAATGTATTTCCTAACGTAATTCCGTTAATTTATAGTCGTTTACAACAGGTGTGGAACTATATGGGATTTGAATCGGACATTGTCTCAAATCCGGATAAGCTACCCAAGATAAAATTTGGAAACTGGGTTGGTGGTGATCGGGATGGGCACCCTTTGGTAACAGCAGACGTAACAAGCTCGACATTGAGAAAATTGCGTTTACATGCATTCCAGCTCCTGAAAAAAGAACTGAGTAACCTGGCGGAAAGCTTAAGTATATATGTCCGGATAGAAAACCTTAGTGAACCTTTCCGGAGAAGATACCAGGATATAAGCAGTGAACTGGGAAATAATATAGTGAACGCAATAAATGAAAACGAAGAGGAAGGGTTTAAGCTGTTTGTTTTATTGATAGCCGAAAAAATACCATTGAACCAAAATAAGTGGAATACACCTAAAATTAAGGAAAAAAACTCCAGCTATCGTTATTCTCAGCAACTTACAAATGACTTACACCTGCTTAACGCAGAGCTGAAAAATTATGGAGCGGAGAAACTGGCATACGCAACCGTAAACAAGGTGATAATGCTAATCAATACCTTTGGGTTTCATTTGGCAGAGTTAGACGTAAGGCAAAACAGTAAATATTACTCTAATGCGCTTATACAATTGTTAAAAGGAACTGGTATAGACACGGCATCATTAGAGGATAACCCGGGTGAAGTACAGGCATTTCTAAATAAAGAACTAAAAGTAAACCGTCCGTTTGTCCGCAGTTGGGAGAGCCTTCCGGACGAAGCGAGAAATACGCTTGATAATTTTGAGGTAATAAAAAGGCATATAGAAAATTATAATCAAAATGCATTGGGATCATTAATTGTAAGTATGACCCGGAATGTTGGAGATTTACTCACAGTATATGTTTTGCAGCGAGAGGCTGGGTTAACTGGTTTTGACAAAACATTGTACTCGAAGCTACAGGTAGTGCCACTTTTTGAGACAATAGAAGACTTGTTAAACAGTCCGGCAATACTTGACGAATACCTTCAAAACCCGGTAGTACAAAAGAGTCTTGAATTTCAGCAAAAACAAAAGTGTTGGGACTACAAAGTTCAGGAAATAATGATAGGCTACAGTGATAGCAATAAAGACGGAGGGATTATTGCCAGTTCATGGTACTTATATACGGCACAACGGGAATTAACCAGGATAGGAAAGAAGTATGATGTCAATATTCGCTTTTTTCACGGCAAAGGAGGGACGATTAGCCGCGGTGGAGGGCCTGTTCACTGGTTTTTAAAGTCGTTGCCGCAAGAGACCCTGTGTGGAGAAGTAAAGCTTACAGAACAAGGGGAAACAATAGAGAAAAAATATGCGAATAAGATAAACGCCCTTTATAATCTGGAATTATTAATGGCAGGAATGGTCAGAAATACAATACTCCATAAAAAAACAACGGGAAATGGTGTTGATCTGGACGCTATCGTAGAAATGATGGCTATAGAAAGTAAAAAAGAGTATACAAAGCTTCTGAATCATAGAAATTTTGTTCCATTTTTTGAGAAAGCAACGCCAATTGATGTTATAGAGAGGAGTAAAATTGGTTCAAGGCCCAGCCGCAGGACCGGAAAGCGGAGCCTTGAAGATTTAAGGGCCATACCCTGGGTATTCAGTTGGAGTCAGTCCCGCTACCACATAACCGGATGGTATGGCGTAGGAACTACGATAGAAAGAATTCAGAAAGATTTTCCTGAAAAATATACCAGGTTAAAAGAACTGATAAAGACAAACGACTACATACGATACGTATTTACCAATATAGATTCAAGTCTTGCCAGTACTGACGAAGAAATAATGAAACTATATGCTGGCCTGGTGGAGGACGAACAGGTTCGCGAAGAAATGCTGGGGATAATATTAGGTGAATTGTCGAAAACAAGAAAAGCCATTGATGAATTATTGGGAAGGCCATTAAAAGAACGAAGGGTAAACCATTTCTATTCAACCCGGTTAAGGGCAGAGGCTTTAACAATGCTCCACCTTAATCAGGTAGAATTATTACGTAAATGGCGTGATATATCCAAGAAAAATATAAACGGGCAAGAGCAGGAAGAACTCTTGGTGAACCTTTTGACTTCAATAAATGCAATTGCCAGTGCATTGGGGACAACGGGTTAATGTCACCCTAAAAACTTTAATAAGGTTAAGCCTGACGCTTAGGGAAGTTTTTTTACAGAGAGGAAGGCCATTGGGCATATATGAAATAACGGAACATATGGTAGCATTGAACAGAGAAGAGGTTATCAGGTTTTAGTTGAACCATAGAGGTAGAAATACGTTTTAAAGGAAAATGTATATACTCGTTATGTTAATTAATGAATTGCCCGCGTTATTTGTGAAAGTCCCTTTTCTTAGGAGTGGATTATCTAAACCTGAAGGTATATGTTTCTGTAAATCAGGTTCCTGATAGGTGTGTGGTTTCGTTGTTTTTATTTTCAACCTGACGAATAAACAGCTTTGTTTATTGTTTCACGAATAAATAGCTTTCAAAAAGTTAGTGCCGAAAGATTTTTTTTTTAACTTAAGAGAGTTATTACACAGAGGATTATAATGAAAGACAGCGCTGATAGTAAAATTAGGGAAATAATTGATACCGCAACAGAAAGGCTTTTTACCCAGGTGTATGACTTACCAGATATTTTGTTTGTTAAAGATGAGAATGGAAAATATGTTTTAGTAAACAATGGTTTTGTTAAGTTTTTCGGGGAACCGGTAAAAGAAAAAGTATATGGAAAAACAGATTTTGATTTCTACCCGGAATCTGTAGCTCAAAAGATATTTGAGACTGAAAATGAAATAATTGAGACACGGGAAGTACGAACAGGACTTTTACAGTATGGCGGGAATAAAAATGAAGTATTACGTGCCGTAGAGTTTTCAAAGTACCCTCTGTTTGGAAACAGTGAAGAGATAATCGGAATATTAGGGATAGGAAAGGATATTTCAGAGCAGATAAAAAATGAAGAACTTATCAAAGAGACAGAGTCGGAATTGTCGCTTCAATCGGGCAGGGCAGAAATGGCAACAGACATTTTACATAACGTTGGAAACATCATTAATAGTATAAATATATCAATAAACAGGCTGCATACGGTTATTAAAGCATCAAAATTTAACGGAGTGGAGAAGGTTTCCGGTCTTTTGGACCGAAATAAGGATAACATAGGGGCATTTCTTGAAGAAAGTGAAAAAGGCAAACTTGTACCGGTATATTTAAGGCAGTTATCACAAGAGTTAAAAAAAGAACAAAATGAGTTAAGTAGTGAAGTAGAAAAACTGCACGCCAAGATTATCTTGATAAGAAATATACTGGATATTCAGCAGAACTTAGCTATTGAAGGTCCCGTGGAAAAAGAAACTTTTTTAGCAGATATCATTAATGTAGCTTTTAGGGTAGTAGAGGAAAAGCTGGCGAAATGCTTTATAAATTTTGATAACTCTGTTTCAGAAGATCTGAAAGTAAGGGTTGTTCGTTCTAAAATGATTCATGTTTTTGTAAATTTATTCAAGAATTCAATAGAATCAATAGTCAAAAATGAGTCTCACTCCCCTGAGATTATTGTGAGAGCTGAAAAAGAACAGGATAAGGTTATATGCACAGTAACCGATAATGGGGAAGGGGTCAGGAAAGAATTCATTGATAAGATCTTTGAGCATGGGTTTACAACAAAGAGAAATGGTTTCGGATTTGGTCTGCATTCATGTAGATTATCAGTGCAGGAGATAAACGGGGAAATATATGCGAGATCGGAAGGCTTAACAAAAGGGATGACCATGATAATTGTATTACCAAGTATCTAAGTTTTATGGATAAACAAAAAAGAATATTAATTGTAGATGACAATCCATCAATACATGAAGACTTTAAAAAGACCATAAATATTGATGACTCCGGAAATGCAGAGTTGGATCAGATTGAGGATTTACTTTTTGATGATAACGTTAAAAGAACACAGGTTACCTTTAAGTTTAAAATAGATGATGCCTATCAGGGTGAGGAAGCAGTTGAAATGGTTAATAAAGCTGTGGAGGAAGGTTATCCTTATGCACTGATATTTATGGATGTACGGATGCCTCCGGGCATTGATGGTATTCAGGCAATAGAGCGTATATGGGAGAAGCACCCATATACAGAAGTGGTTATTTGTACAGCATATTCAGATTATTCCTGGGATGAGATTTTGCACAAATTTGGAGAAACAGACCGGCTGCTTTTTCTAAAAAAACCATTTAATGTAGTAGCAGTGAAACAAATGGCTTTATCGTTAACTACAAAGTGGGAGATAGCAAGGAAAAACAGAGACTATCTTTTGATTTTGGAAGAAGAAGTTGAAAGGCGGACCAGTGAGCTCCGAAAATTGTTGGAGCATATGGAGGAATTAAAGGAGCGGGCCGAACAATCAGATAAATTAAAATCGACTTTTCTTGCTAACATGAGCCATGAAATCCGTAACCCGTTGAATACCATACTTGGTTTTACGGAGCTTCTCGAACGAAAGAAAAATATTCCGGAAGATCGAAAAGAAAAGTACATAAAGTCTATAAATGTCAGCGGAAGAAGTTTATTAAGGCTAATTAATGATATTATTGATATTGCCAAGATAGAAGCAGGTCAGTTGGAACTGAACTTTTCAGTATGCGAGTTAAATTCCCTGATCGATGATTTGGAAGCTTTTTTTAATATGGACCTGAAAAATAAAAGTAATACTGCTGTAGAATTAATAGTAGAAAAAGATGTTAAAGGAAGGGACTATAGCATTCAGACCGATGTTGTCCGCCTACGTCAGGTTTTTAATAATTTGGTGCACAATGCTTTAAAATTTACGGATGAAGGTTACGTAAAAATTGGTTATAAGATTGAAGAAGATGTTGTAGAGTTCTATGTTGAAGATACCGGGGTTGGAATACCGGAGGATAAATTAAATGACGTTTTTGACCGGTTTAAACAAGTTGAATCTTCCAGGACTGAATTTGGCGGGACCGGGCTTGGCCTGGCGATATCGAAGAACCTGGTTGAGCTCCTGGGAGGAAAAATTAGTGCTACTTCTGAATTAGATAAAGGATCAAGGTTTTCTTTCTTCCTGCCTATTGAAGAGCCGGAAAAACCTGAAGGGACAAACTATGAAAGCTCAAGTCCGTCTTATAGCTGGAAAGGGAAATATATACTTGTAGCCGAAGATGAAGAACGCAACTTTATTTTACTTCAGGAGATTCTCAGGGACACAAACATAGATATTACCTGGGTCAGGGACGGACAGGAAGGCATTGACGTTATTTTAGAAGGGGATAAGCAATTCGATGTAGTCCTCTCCGATATTAAAATGCCAAACAAAGACGGTTATGAGCTACTAAAGTTCGTTAAGAGTAAAAACGAAAGAATTCCGGTGATCGGCTTAAGTGCTTTTGCAATGGAAGAAGAAAGAAAAAAGTACCTGCACCTTGGATTTGATGCATACCTGGAAAAACCAGTCGATATTATCCGGTTACTTAGTACGTTAAATAAATATTTGGTGGATTAAAGCTTTCTGTTATTGACCGGTTCTTTGTAAGGAAGTGTGAGTGTGTATTTCGAGCCTTTTCCAATGCCTTTGCTTTCTACCTTGAAATTACAATTTAATTGCTTCATTAAAATAGAGCACTTGTGGAACCCGAAACCAAACTTGTCATTAGATATGTTTTGTTGAAATATGTCCAGCATTTGTTCCTGATGAAAGCCATCACCATTGTCAATAAATACAATATTTAAATGGTGATTACTTATTGCAATAGTTTTAAGAATTACCTGCTTGTTGTCCCTTTGGGTTTCAGAAAATGAAATAAGTATATTTTTAAAAACACTTTGGAAAACGAAAGAAAGTTTTGATCTGTCTAAAACAACACGGAAATCAACGAGTTCTTTTAATAATTCTATTTTGCCCTTTTTAAAGTCATGTAGAAAGAATTCCAGCGTGTTTTCAATAAGATGTTTAATAGAAAATTCTTCAAATACGTTTATATTCTCGCTGAACGATTCCTGCATTCTTACAAATTCTTCCAGAAAAGATATTTTTTCTTCAAGATCATTAATAGAAGCAATATTCCTCTCTTCGTAACAAAGAAGCTCATTTGAAAGTTTCTCAAAATAATGCAAAAGATTCGCCCCTTTCGGGTCATTTTTTAGGTAATCCGTTAAATTGTCCGCATTGTCCAGAAACAGCTGGTATACCTTTTTTAAAGAAGGGACCCGTGAGTGTTCGTATTTCCTTTTTAATAGATCGATAGTTATCTTAATGCTGTTTAAGGTATTGCCAACATTATGAAGTACTGTTGAAGCTACATCAGCTTTACCTTCCCTGTGGGCCAGATCAACAAGTTGTTCTTGTGTGGCCTTAAGTTCTTCATTGGCTTCGTTTAGCTCTTCATTTTTAAGGTGTAGAACCCGGTTTCTTAGTACAATTACAGCACTTTGCCTTATGATAAGGGATACCAGGATAAAAGTAATAAGTAAAAACCACCACCTCTTATAAAGCGGGGGAACAACATAGAATTGCACTTTTGCAGGGGACGGGTCTATGTTATGATCTAAATCCCTGGTTTTCACTTCAAATGTGTGTTTTCCCGAGGGCAGGGAAAGAAAGATGTGCTGAGTTTCGTTTGTGAAGTCTGACCATTCCCCATTATTAAGCCTGTAACTGTATTGCAACATGTCAGAAGGGGTTGAATGCCACGAATCCCAACCTTTCCATTTAATAACTGTATAGCCCGGGAAGTATACTTTTTTACTGTATAACACTATACTTGTTTCTGGTTCTTTTGTTTCGTACATATACCGTATCGTGTAAAACCTTTTTGCAAGCAAATCAGGGTGTTGTTTAGGGGTCCTTCCTTTCCTGTACCAGCTTCTTGATGCTAAATTGATCCAAATGGCCCCATTGCCCGACTTTACCATGTAACCTTCTTCGCGGTTTATTTTTATTTTACCGGGCAGGGCATGGGTATTCCATGATTTACCATCAAATCTTGATATTCCTTTATCGGTTGCAGCCCAAACTGTATTGTTTTTTGAGACCAGTAAATTTGGGACCATATTACTGGCAAGCCCGTCTTCAACGGTGTACTTTTTCCATTTGGTGCCTTTTTCTCCAATAACACCGCTTTCATTGTCGAAGTAAAAGATCCCAACCCCGCCCTGTAAAACCCATAAGCCTCCATCGGGTGTGTTAATTACATCATCAATCCAGGAGTTTGATAATCCGGAGGGATAATTAGCAAGAAAGATTTCATCGTTATAATAAGATTTCAAACCGATTCCTGCCATCCATATTCTTTTGTCTTTGGTTTCAGCAAGTCCACAGCTTATTCTGTCGGTTATTTTATTAGAATAATAATGTTCCGAATGTAAATTGCCGTTTTCGTTGATTTTTATTTTTAAAAGCCCGCCGTTTTGTCCTTTCTTCCGATCAATATCAGCAGGGCAACCAAGGTACAGGTAACCGTCAGAAGCTTCCAGTACAGCCCTGTAATCAAAACTCCATGAAAATTCCGGAAATGTATAACGGGTCCATTTGTCATTAAAAAAATATGAGATAGCTGCTACCCCTTCATGACTGCCAATTGCAAATAAAATACCGGTTTTGGAATAAAATATAACATTAGGTAAGTTGATTAAACCATCGGTGCTTTTAAAACTGCGCCAAATATCTGATTCAGGTTCAAAATAAACGACTTCTCCGTTTTTGGAAATAAACCATTGTTTGCCGTCTTCAGTTTCGCATTGGTAATTAAGGTTTTCTATTATTTTCCATTTTAAGTTAGTGTAATCGAGTTTATAAATGAGGTTTTCAAAAACGCCTACCCATATTCCTCCATCCAAAGCCTCTTTTAAAAATACCCGATCCGATGTTATTTCAATATCCCCGGTGGTTGCAATTTCCCATATACCGTCTTTGAACCGGTGTATTTTGCTGTGGCCGCCAATCCAGACAACACCATCTTTTGTTTGTATTATCGAAGAGTTCTCATGAGAGCCTCCATAGGTTCTTAAATTGAGTATACTCAGGTTGCCATTATTTAAGTCATATATTTTTACCGGAGTAAGAGAGTTCTCACTTATTACTACTAATTTATTGTCATTCGTGTGCAAAAGGCGTAAGAGGTATTCCGTATCTTGAAGCTGAACCTCGTCATCTCTGTGCAAATACCGGATGGGCGTAATCTTTTTAGTCGATACCGTGGCAACTGTTCTTTTGGATAGGCCTCCAAAATAAAGGTTGTTATTGTCGTCTTCACAAATTCCGCAAACATCAAACTTATCTCTGTTTAATCTGTATTTGACCAGGCTATCCTCAATATCGTACCACTTATCTTCCGGGAAGCCTTTATCATCAGGCAGGGAAATTTGTTTTCCTTTTATTATGTATACACCATCATGTTTGTAAACCAGAACCGAATCGTTAATCAGTTTTAGTACTCCGACTTCTGAAGGTACCCACAGCCCTCCGTCATTTGTTTCATACATATTAAATGATGTATACGGGTTGACGGGTTTAAACGGCAGGTCAATCTTTACCCATCCGGTATCAACGTAACGGCACAAGCCCTCATTTGAAGCGGCGTAAATACTTCCGTCTTTAGCGGTCAAAAGACTTTTTATCCTGCCTTCTATAATACCATCTGCAGTTGTGTAATGTCTCCATTTAATACCATTATAATAAACCACGCCATTTGCTGTTCCAAACCATATAGCACTGTCCTTTCCTTCGGTCATGCAATAAAATTTATGATTTGAAAATTCCGGGAAATGTGTCCAGCTTAATGGGTTGAAAAGCGTATTGCGTATTTGGGGCTTATATTCCTGCAAAGCAATTCCTGATAGAGGAAAGAAAAGCCATATTAAGAACAAGCTGATAACAGACTTGTAAAAAACAGTTAATCTGATGAATGTATTTAATTGATTGAACAATACAACCAGAATTATTGTTAAACGGGCTAATAACGCACACCTTTTCAAAACCACATGATATTATTTTCTGACCTACACGAAGTGTCAGATATGTAATAGATAATTTATTATTTAACATATTAATTTAAATAAATTTTCTTTATTGTTTGTTGGCAATTTGGTGATATATATCAACAGGTGTTATATAGTCTTTGCAAGAAAACTCCCATTACTCACAAAAATAAAATATTCAATGATGTTCGTGAACTAAAGGTCCTGCGTTACTCTTGTTTTGAAAACAGTCATCCCGAAGCTTCGGGACTCCTTAATTTTCAAAACTTCGAACCGACTAAAAGGAGCTCATGAACACCTATAAAAATAAATCAGCTTGTGAATAAAGCCTTGTCTTTGAAGCCTTCTTGAGAAAGACTTTCAAAATGCACAGTTTTCTTGCAGCCACTATATAGTATCTCGAGTTCTGGCTTGTTGGTTCTTTGATATGCTTTAATATTAGCGAGTTAGTTGAGTTTTTTGTTTAATCTGAAGGTGTTTGTTTATCCAAAGTATTATATTTACGCGGAATGCTGTTTTTTTTACCTGATAAACTATAGTCTATAAAAAAGGAATTTAGGATGCATCTTAATAAGTTTTCACTCGTTTTTTTATTCATGACAATTTTCAATCCGTCTTTTTCTCAGGCTGAATTGCCCGACTGGAAAAACCCGGAAGTTTTTGCTATTAACAAGTTGCCTGCACGGGCACACTTTTTTTCATATTCATCATTAGACGAGGCTCTAAAGGGAAATATGGAATCATCGGAATGGTACATGTCCTTAAATGGGAACTGGAAGTTCAACTGGGTGAAAAAAGCAGCGGACAAACCAACTAACTTTTATAAAGTAAGTTTCGATGATAGTCAATGGAAGAATATAAAAGTACCCGGAAATTGGGAAATGCAGGGCTTTGGAGTGCCAATTTATGTTAAGCGTTACCCTTTTTTACCGATTCCCGGAAGAATTCCGGATGACTGGAACCCGGTGGGCTCATATCGGAAAACTTTTAGTATTCCGGAAAGCTGGCAGGGAAAGAAGATCTATATCCAGTTTGGTGCAGTTCGCTCTGCTTTTTATATCTGGATAAATGGGAAAAAGGTGGGGTATAGCCAGGGGTGTAAGCTTCCGGCAGAATTTGATGTTACCGATTATGTTGTTGAAGGGGAGAACATAGTAGCTGTAGAGGTTTATCGTTGGAGTGACGGTTCTTTTTTGGAAGATCAGGATTTCTGGAGATTAAGCGGTATGGATAGGGACGTGTTCTTATATGCCCGGCCTAAAATACAGGTTCATGATTTTTTTGCGCGTTCTGCATTAGAGAATGACTACTCTTTGGGCATATTACAATTGCAATTGGACATTGCAAATTACTTACCGGAAGAAAATAAGGAAGGGGAAGTGAAAATAGCACTCATTAAGGATAAACAGGTGTATACCCATTCCGAAAAAGTGCTTTTGGAAAGTGGAAATAATATGCAGCACCTCACACTGAAAGTTCCAAATCCCGAGTTATGGAGTGCCGAGAAACCAAATTTATATGTCCTTCAAATTGTTTTGAATGATGAAAAAGGAAATACCATTGAAGCCTTGAAGTCAAAAGTTGGATTTAGGACTGTAGAGCTAAAAAGCGGACAACTTCTGGTGAATGGTAAGCCAGTCTATTTGAAAGGGGTAAACAGGCACGAACACGATCCTGTGACCGGGCATGTTATTTCTGAAGCTTCAATGATAAAAGACATTGAGCTAATGAAGAAATGTAATATCAACGCAGTACGGACAAGTCATTATCCGAACGATCCAAGATGGTACGAACTATGCGATAAATATGGGCTTTATGTTGTGGATGAGGCGAATATTGAATCGCACGGAATGGGGTACGAGAAGCAAAATACGCTGGCCAATAAGTCTTTATGGAAGGCGGCGCATTTAGACAGGGCTGTCAGAATGGTTGAAAGGGATAAGAACTTCCCTTCTGTTATTATTTGGTCAATGGGAAATGAAGCCGGCGATGGCAGTAATTTTGAAGCAATTTATTCGTGGATGAAAGAGCGAGATCCTTCTCGTTTGGTGCAATACGAGCAAACAGCGGAACGGCCTCATACGGATATTGTGTGCCCAATGTATGCCAATATTGATAGTATATCGAAATATGCATTAAAAGAACAGAACAGGCCATTAATATTATGCGAATATGAACATTCAATGGGAAATAGTACCGGGAATATTAAAGAATACTGGGAAACGATAGAGAATTATGAGCATCTGCAAGGTGGTTTTATATGGGACTGGGTTGATCAGGGATTGTTACAAAAAACAGATTCAGGAGAGGGGTATTTTGCTTACGGGGGAGACTTTGGGTACGATGATATGAGGACATCCTACAATTTCTGCCTGAACGGAATTGTAGATCCGGACAGGACTTTGCACCCAGCATATCACGAGGTGAAAAAAGTGTATCAAAACTTTGCTGTGGAGCCAGTTGACTTATCACAGGGGAAAGTGAAAATAATGAATAAGTATTTTTTTAGAAACCTTGATGAGTTTGAGCTAACCTGGGATGTTAAAGCGGACGGGAAAGTTGTTTCAAGTGGAAACCTGGATGTTTCAATCGAACCTCAGTCCGAAAAAGAGGTGAAACTTCCGTTGCCAAAAATTAAGCCGGGGCCTGGTGTCGAATATTTCCTGAAAGTGTCCTTATTGGCCAGGAAGGAGGAAGGCCTGGTGCCAAAAGGCTATCCGTTGGCCTGGGAACAGCTAAAGCTTCCCGTTTATTTTGCACCTGAGCCATTAAACACGGATAATATTCCTTCGGTGAAACTGAAAGAAGAGGGGGCAAAAATTATTGTATCTGGAAAAGACTTTGAAGTTGAATTTAACAAGGAGGAAGGTTTGTTGGTGTCATGGAAGTACAACGGAAAGCAGTTCATAAAATCAGGACCGGAGCCAAATTTCTGGCGGGCACCCATTGATAACGATATGGGAGGGGATTTTGCTTACTTTGCGCGTAAATGGAAAGATGCCGGTAAAAAAAGCTGGGTTAAATACATTAATGTTAAACAGGCAGACAAGAATCGGGTTGAAGTTGTTATAAGAAGGCGACTTTATAACGTAATGGCTTCAGAACTGGAAGAAAAGTATACAGTTTTAGGAAACGGAGATGTTATAATCGATAATCACTATTATAACGGATCGTTTAATTTGTATCCAATGCCAAGAATAGGAATGAGGATGCAATTGCCCTTTGAGTTTAATAATCTGACCTGGTTTGGAGAAGGTCCGTATGAGAATTACTGTGACAGAAATGAAGGGACCTGGGTAGATTTATTCACATCACCTGTAGCGGAGCAATATTTTCCATATATCAGGCCGCAGGAGAATGGACATAAAACAGAAGTCAGGTGGTTGGCGTTAACAAACAAAGAAGGTCGTGGGGTTATGGTTTGCTCTCCACAGTATTTTGAATTCAATGCACTTCATAACACAATTGAAGATTTTGATTGTGACATATTGGGGACAGTGAAAAAACATACGTATGACATAAAGCCCCGTGAACTTGTTGAGCTTTGCCTGGATTACCGGCACCGGGGAGTAGGGGGAACCGATAGTTGGGGAGAACCACCATTAAAGAAATACATTATTTCTGCCCGGCGGCAGTATCAGTATACTTTTATATTGCGTCCGGTTTCCGGAAAAGATGAGATATTAGAACGAAGTAAACAGTTGCCCGAATAAGATACGTTCATTTTGTTGACATCATGAAAAGCAAGGTGGTTTCAGAAGCAGAACAACAACTAAATCCTCCCGGCCTTTAACCCCTTCCCTTCATCAAAAAGCAACCATCTTATCCCAAAGCCGGTTAAATTCCTGTAAGTATTCTTTAACAGCGTCAGGATCATTCGAAACAATGATATTCTCCTGGTTGTAATCCGAGGCGCTTTTTGTCCAGTTAAAGCTGCCGGTAATAAAAGTCTTTTGGTCAATAACAGCAAATTTATGGTGCATATGGTGTTCGGTAGTGTCAACTTTAACAGGAATTCTGGCTTCTGAAAAGGAATGAATGTCTGAACCTCTGTCAAAACTTTTATCATTGTCTGTAATAATCCGGATTTTTACACCTTTATGGTGGGCATAAAGAATACTATCTCTGATTCTGTCATCGCTTATTGTAAAAACACAAATGTCAATACATGTAGAAGCAATCCGGATTTGTTCGTTAATAGCTTTCAGACAACTGGTTCCAGGACTGAAATAAACTTTTGTCCGGGATTCCTGCTTTAACTTCGGAAGAATTAATTTGTTTGCATTTTCCAGCCAGTCAAGAATATTATGGTTTTCGAACCCTTTTAATTTCGACTTTGCGATATCAAAAATCTGGCTTCTTAACCAGTCCAATTCACGTTTTGTTGGATTTTTATCTTCAATTATAGCCTTTAACGCTTTCTTTTCTGCCCTTGACAAATAGCCATCTTCAAACGATTTATTTAAAAATTCCAGTATTTCTTTCATATGTATTTTAAATTTCAAGACATAATATCAACCTTACGGAGAATTACAATCATCTTATATTAGTTTATACGGATATACGCCTTTCAGGTGCTTTCATTAAACCCACAACTCATAGCCTGTTATACAAATCATTCACCTGCAACTCCAGTTTTCTTAACCTTTCCGATTCGTTGTAATGAACAACCGGATTTCTGGAAATAAGCGTTTCCACAGGGAGCATAAAATCAACTTCATCAGAAGAAAAACGAATTGGGGCACCGTCTGGAGGGAAAAACAAAAAAGAATTGTTCAATTCTTTTAGTTCTCCAAGATATAGAGATTTGCTGGCTTTTATCAGCCATAGTTTATTGTTGAGACTTGTTGATTTTTCTAAAGTAAATTCAGAATAAACAACAATAATATCATTATTGCCAACTTTTTTAGGGAGATATTTAAAACCGTCCCGGTTAATCAAAATTCCAAGGTGTTCTTTTGTGTGATGAGGCAGGGTGATATAGTTTTGTGATTCTTTGCTGCTGGTGATAATGTTTTTAATAAGTAATTCGTGGGTGATTATTACGGGGATATTGATAAATTCTATTTTTTTTAGTACTTCGTTTCCAATGTTTGCTTTTTTGCTAATGCTTTCATCGAATATGTTAAAATGATAAAGCTCATTTACTGTTATTTCATTGTTTATGAGTTGGTCAACGGTTATGCTAAAGTGATTAGCTATTTTAACAATGATGTCCAGCTTGGGCTCGGCCCGTCCTTCCTCATAGGCGCCAATACTGGCGCGCGATAAGCCAAAAATTTCAGCAAAACTGCTTTGGCTTAATTTCTGGATAGAACGAATCTTTTTTATGTTTTTACCAAAATTAGTCATAAAAAAACGCTATTTATATTAGCAAAAATAAAAATATTGACTATATTTGCTAATGAGTTTAACAAATATAGTAACATTTTGGGTGCCCAGCTAAAAAAATGTTAAAAACTAAGTATTTATAGTTAATTTGCTTCTAGGTTTAAAATGACTTGTAATTTTTTATAAATTGAAAAAATCTGATTAAACTTTACAAAATCAAAATGTATGGAAAATAGTTTTAAAAAAGTTAAAGATTATTTATTGGATTTAAGCTACAATATTGTTTTCGAAAACGAACCGGACGGTATTTTGGTTATTAAAAATGAAGGGGACGGAATAACAAATCTTGTTCTGGGGTGTGCCGATCCGCTTTTAATAATGGAGCAGTTTTTATTTGAATTAAAATCGGATAATATGGATGTGTTCAAAAGTCTGCTTATTAAAAACAGGGATATTATCCACGGGGCATTTGCCCTTGACGAATCCGGGCATAGGGTAATATTCAGGGATACTTTACAAATAGAAAACCTTGACCCGAACGAGCTTGACAGTTCAATCAATTCACTTAGCTTATTGTTAAGCGAGTATTCAAATGAAATTATTAAATTTTCAAAACTTTAGAAAAATGAATGTATTTAAAAGAATATTTAAAGTAGGGCAAGCAGAGGCTCACTCTGCAATAGATAAGTTAGAAGACCCTATAAAAATGACAGAGCAGGGAATTCGGGATTTGAAAAAACAACTTGACGAAAGCCTTAAAGCTTTGGCTGAAGTAAAAGCCCTGGCCATTCGTTCGAAAAACGACATGAATTCAAGTCACGAACAGGCAAAAGATTATGAAAATAAAGCTGTGTTATTGCTGAAAAAAGCAGAAAAAGGAGAAATAGAATCATCAGAGGCAGACAGGCTTGCAACAGAGGCGCTTGCAAAGAAAGAAGATGCTGTTAAGATGGCTGCTTTAAAGAAAACGGAGGTAGAAAAATTTGATACAAATATTACAACCCTGGATGGTAACATAGTGCAGCTTAAATCGCAGATTAGTTCATATGAAAATGAACTTAAAACACTTAAAGCCAGGGTGAAAGTTAGTAATGCAACAAAAAATATCAATAAACAAATGGCTAATCTTGATTCTTCCGGGACAGTAAACATGCTGGAACGTATGAAAGAAAAAGTGGAAAAAGAAGAAGCATTGGCCGAAGCTTATGGTGAAATGGCCAATGAGTCGAAAAGTATTGATGACGAAATAAACAAAGCCATTGGTGATACCAGTAAAGAACAAGCTTCAGAGTCATTGGAGGCGTTAAAGAAAAAACTAGGAATGAACAAAGAAGAATAAATATAACATAGTTGTTGTTTTTTTACATAAAGTTAGTTTATTTCGGGACGTATTTCGACTTATTTAAAAATGTTGTTGGTTAGTGCGGGAGTCGTGGTTGTCCGTTTGTGCAGGGCCCGGAGTTATTAGTTTAAGAAGAGTCGAAGTTGTCGTTCGGGTACCAGGGTATTCGGGAAGAACGAAACATATTGTAATACAATAATTATAATAAAAACAATTAAACCTGATTTTTATGAAAGAACTGATTGACGCAGCATTTTCTTCAGTTAATATCTTTCCGACAATCTTATTTATTCTCATTATTATATATTGGTTGTTTGTCGTTATTGGAGCGATGGATATAAATGTACTGGATTTTGATGTAGATGCAGACGCTGATGTTGACATTGATGTAGATGCCGATGTAGACCTTGACGCAGATACCGATGTTGATACCGATGCCGATGTGGAGTCTGATGTTGATACCCAGGGTGCCATTATATCCCTTAATTCTGTACTTAGCTTTTTTAACCTGGGCAGGGTTCCTTTTATGATTCTAATGAGTTTCTATACTTTGTCGGTGTGGACAATCTCAATCAGTATAAATTATGTGCTTCACAACCAATCAGTTCCTTTTTCCCTTCTTCTTTTAATACCAAATTTGATTGTTAGTTTATTTGTAGCAAAAATTCTAACCACTCCGTTTGCAATCATTTATACCCGAATGGCTAAAAACAGCGATGATAATTTTGAGTACCAGGGCAAAATGTGTATGACGATAATGCCGGTAAGTGAAAATAAAATCGGGCAGGCAGAAATAGAACATAATGGGAGCAGGTTTAGGATTAACGTTATTACCAAAGAAGGCACAGCTATGGAAAAAGGGGAGTCGGGGTTAATTATCGATTTTATTGCAAGTAAAAAGTGTTATTTAGTTGAACCATATAAAATTTAAAATTATGTTGTTTCCAGCATTAGGAAAAGTATTATTAGTAGCGGGCGGAATTATTGTCTTTGTCTTTCTGATTATTTTAATCAAGACATTTAGAAAAGCCGTTCAGGGGCAAGCGTTAGTGCGTACCGGCTCGGGCGGGGCCAGGGTTTCATTTACCGGTATGTTTGTTATCCCCGTTCTTCACAAGTTAGAAATTATGGATATCACCTTAAAAACTATTGTTATAGAGCGTATGGGTGGTGATGGTTTGATTTGTAAAGACAACATGAGGGCAGATATTAAAGTGGCCTTCTTTGTCAGGGTAAACAAAACAAGGGAAGATGTTATTCAGGTAGCGCAATCTATCGGATGTAGAAGGGCTTCAGCTCAGGGATCTCTCATTGAGTTATTTGACTCGAAGTTCTCGGAAGCGTTAAAAACAGTGGGTAAGCAATTTGAATTCGTAGAGCTGTATAATTCGCGGGAAAAGTTTAAACATGAAATTCTAAACATTATCGGAACCGATTTGAACGGTTATATATTAGATGACTGTGCGATTGACTTTTTGGAACAAACTCCGCTGGAAAGCTTAATGGAGAATAATATTCTGGATGCGGAAGGTATAAAGAAAATTACAGAATTAACAGCAGCACAAAAGATATTGGCCAACCAGATTCAACGCGAAAAAGAAAAGACAATTACAAAGCAGGATGTTGAAGCCAGGGAAACTGTATTGGAACTGGAAAGGCAGTTGGCTGAAACCGAAGAGAACCAACACCGGGAGATTCAGAATATAAAGGATCGTCAAAAAGCAGAGATTGATAAAGTAGCGCAGGAGCAACGACTGATTGCTGAGAAAGCCCGAATTGCAACCGACGAAGAAATAGCCGTAGCAGAGCAAAACAGAGAACGTCAGGTTGTTGTTGCGGAGAAGAATAAACAAAAGGTAGAAGCCGTAGAAGAAGAAGCCGTTCTTCAGGAAAAAGAGCTGAAAGCCACGGAAAGGGAAAAAGTTGTAACGCTGGCCCAAATTGCAAAAGAGAAAACAGTTGAGGTGGAGAAAAAGGAGATTCAGGAGGTAATCCGAGAACGCGTTGAAGTAGAAAAAGCAACTGTAGCTGAACAGGAAAGAATTAAAGATACCCAGGAATATGCCGCTGCTGAACGTTCTAAAAAAGTAGCCATTACCAAGGCAGAAGAACTGGCAGAAGAAGCTTTTGTACAGGAAATAAAAGCAGCAGAAGCCGCTAAAAACGCTGCAGACCATAATGCTAAAAAGCAATTGATTGATGCCGAAGCGGAGTTTGAAGCAGCAGGCAAGAAAGCAGAAGCGGTAAAGATTATGGCTGAAGCAAAAGCAGCCGAAGCTGCTGCTCTTGGAGTAGCAGATGCACAAGTGATTGAAGCAAAAGCCGATGCTATTGAGAAGCAGGGGATGAATGAGGCCAAGGTGCTGGAAACAAAAGCTGTTGCAGAATCTAAAGGTATTCATGCAAAGTCGGAAGCTGAAGCTGAAGCCATCAGGAAAACGGGTTCTGCCGAGGCTGATGTGATTAAAGCTAAAGCCGAAGCCGAGGAGGAAAGAGGTATGGTGGAGAACAAGGTTCTCGACGAACGTTACCTTGTAGAAGCGAAAGGTGTTGAAGCGAAAGGAATGGCTATGAAGAAGCTTGACGAAATCGGAAGGGAGCACGAAGAGTTCAAATTACGCCTTGAGAAGGATAAAGAAATCGAACTTGCACGTATCCGCATACAGAAAGATATTGCAGATGCCCAGGCTAAGGTTATTGCAGAAGCCCTTCAGGCATCGAATATTGATATTGTTGGTGGCGAGACAATGTTCTTCGATAAAATTATCGGAAGCATTACCCAGGGTAAACAGGTTGACCGCATGGTTAAAAACAGCGATATCATTTCTGATATAAAAGACCAGTTCTTTGATTCTAATGACGGGAAAAACTTCAAAGAGAAGCTTGCTGACTTTATCGACCAGTTCGGAGTATCTTCTGAAGACGTAAAAAATCTAAGCATAAGTGCTTTGTTGGCCAAACTTATGAAAGAAAATGACAATGAGGATAATCAGAGTGTATTGTCGAACTTGATGAATATTGCCAATTCTTTAGGGTTATCGGACATCAAGTTCTCAAACCTTGGAAAAAAATAATAATTAATTGAGATGAAAACAGGGGAATTTGCTTAATATTCTGATTTTTGATAAAGTACATTTCCCTGTTCTAATCAAAACCGTTTATAAAGTATCGCTCAGATATTATTAAACTAAATTGGAATAGGTTAATACAGGAAAAGCTTGTTCAAAAGTTCTTTTTATGTTGGCTCGAATTTCGGTATTCATGAAATGATATCAGTTCGGGTGTAGTTGAGAACTTAAAATCACATAGCATTACCATTATACTCTTAGTTGTTGATTTCCCGTCAGGAGGGCACAATGGCTTAGAGTTAAAAAAGAAAAAGTATTAATCTGGTTTGTCCTCAGAGCGTAGCGAAGCGTCCGACTCTTTAATAATCGGATACTGCACTTCGTTCAGTATAGCAGCTATCTCTAAGGGGGGCTGTTAAAACATCAGACCTTTTCAATCGAACCAGTATCAAATAAAAATTTTCAGTAATACATAAACAGCCGTTAACATGTCTGAAGAAACAAAAGACCTGGAAAACAAATCATCCGAAGTACAGCTAGAAGAAGGAACGTATGAAATAATCCGTAACAGGCTTAGGAAACAGGGGGAAGAGCTTCGACGGAGGGTTGATCTGCTTAATAAATCGCGGAAAGAAGTATTTGGGTCTATTGAGACCACTTTGATTGACACCGACAGGATAACAACAGAGAATAACTGCCTGGCTGTTGATATGGTTCCTGTGGGCGATAATCTGCTTTTCGGATATAATGTAACTATCGGTCTAAAATCAAAAACCTCAATCACCGATGTTTTCAGTATTTTCTATTATAAAAACCGGAAGTTTGACAGGCGATCCCTTGAAATAATTGAAGATGAGAAGTTTATTTCAGATTTCGAAAACCTTTATGAATATTACAAAAATACAAAGTTTGTAAAATTTGGGGTCATAGGGGCGCACCTGTATATGGTGTTTCAAACCGGTAAAGAAGTCGATGATATTAAGGCATTTAAATGGTTGATAAATGGAAATAAACTTGAATATAAAGGAAACAGGAGTACACATGAATTTGTTTTTCCGGAGCAACATGAATTCAAGTGGACAAAGGCAAGCCGTGAAAACTATATATTAGGCCAACATCCGCATGTTTCAATTGAAGATATTGTATTTGTAGAAACTGTAGGGGGCGACTTAACGATAAAAGTTGAAGATAATACGGATACAGGGCGTGGAGTTTATTCAGAAGAGGTAGAGCATAAAAACCAAAACCTTGATGATGCTGAGATTTATTATGCTATTGTAGGGAACATTGTAGTCCTTAAGATATTACCCTACCAGGAACAGAAATATCGGTACATAGTGTACAATTCGAAAATTCAGGAGGCCCTCCGTATTGATTCCCTTGAGGATTCTTGCGTTCTTTTACCAGACGATCACGGGTTGATTTTCGCAAACGGATATTACCTTCAGACGGGGCAGCACAAGCTATTTGACTACGAACGCGAAAGGCTGCTCTTTGAGTTTAAACAACCTTCTGTAAACGGAGAAGATTATCTCTATGTATTTTATTGCAAAGAGTGTGGTGAGTATGTTCTGTTGATTTATAACGTAATAGAACAAAAAATTGAAACGCCGATCATATGTCATGGGTTTTCCATTTTCGAAAACGGGGAGTTGTGCTATTTTAAAGGTGATAAAGAAGAGAAAAAACATCACGTGTTGCAGGTTTGGCAAACCCCGTTTATGAGTAGCGATATGCAGGCTGCCGCAGATGATAATTCATTCCTGTTTAAAATAGGGAACAAAGATATTGTAAAGGCAATGGCAGAAAGTAATGAACTGATGTTGCTGATTAACAAAGAAGATACTTATGCCAATCTTTATCTGGATCTTGTAAAACGGGCGACCGATATTATTGACAGTTATTATTGGCTGGGCAACAAAGAAACATATGAACTCATTGTTCCGATTAATGAAATAAGGACTTCGGCAAACTCAGCAATAAGCGAGTATGAGAAGGTAACCAGCATTAAAAAGGAAACAAATAACAGGGTAAAGGCTACGCAGGAAAAAGTGACGGAAATTATCCGTCATATTTCCAAGCAGAAATTCGATAATATCGACAGGTATGTAGGCCTGTTAGCAGATTTAAGAAATGTCCGCGGAGAGATTATTTCTCTTAAAGACCTGCGCTATATTGATTTGTCGGTCGTTGAAGAGCTGGAGAAAACGGTTGTTGAAAAAACACAAAGACTTTCCCAGGACTGTGTGAACTTCCTTCTTCGCAAAGATTCGTTAGATTCCTACATCAAAAAGGTTGATGAAATAAAAGCTTCAGTAGGAAAAATTACCAAGGTAAAAGATGGAGATGAAATAGCCGGACAAATTGTAAAAGTTTCCGGTCAGTTAGAGATGCTGATTGATATTGTCAGCAACCTTAAGATTGACGATGCTACCCAGACAACCCAGATAATCAATAACATTTCCTCCATATATTCCGGTTTCAACCAGATAAAAACCGAGCTAAAGAAGAAAAGGAAAGGTTTACATGCCGTTGAAGCCAGGGCAGAATTTAATTCACAAATCAAACTTGTAGAACAGGGGGTAGTCAACTACCTCGATTTATGTGATACACCCGGGAAAACCGAAGAGTACCTGACGAAACTGATGGTGCAGTTAGAGGAAATAGAAGGTAAATTCTCTGACTTTGATGAATTTATAGGAAAAGTAACCCAAAAACGCGAGGAGGTCTACAATGCTTTCGAGTCGAAAAAAGTAAACCTTATAGAAAGCCGGAACAGGCGTTCCAGCGCACTTTTGTCCTCAGCCGAAAGGATACTGAAAGCCATTCAGAACCGTATATCTAAATTTAGCGATGTTAACGAGATAAACGGGTACTTTGCGTCTGACCTGATGATTGAGAAAGTCCGTGATGTAATTGCTAACCTGAAAGAACTGGATGACAGTGTAAAGGCCGACGATCTGCAAAGCAAGCTGAAGACCATTAAGGAAGAAGCAATACGCCAGATTAAAGATCAGAGGGACCTGTTTGAAGAGGGGACGAATATCATTAAGTTTGGTAACCATAAGTTCTCAGTTAATACCCAGCCACTTGAACTCACCATGGTTAACAAAGATGATAACATGTTCTATCATCTTACAGGGACCAATTTCTTCGAGCAAGTAAAAAATGAGAACTTCCTTGAAACAAAAGATGTTTGGACCCAACACCTGATATCCGAAACAAACCAGGTATACCGCTCTGAATATTTGGCTTACCAGATATATAAACATTCGAAAGACACAAAAGATAAGGAAACTCCAAGTCCGAAAGAATTAGCAGAATTTACCGATAATAATTTACTGGAATACATTCAGAAGTTTATGCGTTTACGCTATAACGAAGGATATAGCAAAGGATTGCACGATACTGATGCTATGCGGGTATTAAAAGCTTGCCTTAATGTATATCAGCATGCCGACTTCTTAACATACTCGTCAGGAGCGCGGGCATGCGCTGAATATTTCTGGCAATATGTGCTCGCAAAAGAAGAAAGAGAGCAGTTAGATGTAAACCTGAAAGGAGCGGGGGCAGTTTTACAGGTGTTTCCGGAAACATCGGAGTTTAAGAAAACGATAGAGGGACTAAAGGGGCAGATAGCAGGTTTTGTTGAAAATTCACATCTGTTTCGTACAGACGATTGCGATGAGGCAGCCGAGTACCTGTTTTATGAGATGTCTCGGGGAGATTCTTTCATACTCTCCAAAGGGGCAAAGACACTGTTTGCCGACTTTCAGAACTATTTAAAGAAGAACCGGATAGGTAAAAATTTTGAAAGTTCCGTAAAACCTCTTTCCAAAAATCCACAGCAGGCCTATAGCTTGATAAAAAACTGGTTAAAGGCATTTGTGACAGAAACCGGGAAGAAAAACTTATCGGAATACATTAATGAGTGCGGAATAATTTTGCTGGCCGGCTCAACGGAAGGAAAAAAATATATCGATAACACGGTGAAGTTTGAACTGGAAGACATGAAAGGCGTCCATCCATTAATACAGGACAATAAATATGAGTTCGACTATAATGCCTATATGCAGAAATTGAGACACTACGAACAGGTGGTAGTGCCAAAGTTCGAGAGCTATAATGCCATGAAGAAAGAGTTGCAGGTAGAAGCATCTGAAGAATTACGCCTGAATGAATTTAAACCAAGAGTACTATCGTCATTTGTTCGAAATAAACTCATCGATAAAGTATACCTTCCACTAATCGGGAACAACCTGGCCAAACAGATAGGGGCAGAAGGGGAAGGGAAAAGGACCGACCTGATGGGAATGTTATTGCTGATTTCGCCACCGGGATACGGTAAAACAACACTAATGGAATACCTGGCGAGCCGTTTGGGAATAATCTTCATGAAAATAAACGGACCATCCATAGGGCATTCAATAACCTCATTAGACCCGTCGGAAGCATCGAATGCAGCAGCCCGTGAAGAATTGGAGAAACTGAATCTCGCTTTTGAAATGGGCGACAACGTAATGATTTATCTTGATGATATTCAGCATTGTAACCCGGAATTTCTTCAGAAGTTCATATCCCTTTGCGATGCCCAGCGAAAAATTGAAGGGGTTTATAAGGGTAAAAGCAAAACATATGATTTTAGAGGAAAAAAAGTCTGCGTAGTAATGGCCGGAAACCCATACACCGAAAGTGGGGAGAAATTCCGGATACCCGACATGCTTGCCAACAGGGCCGATATATATAACATCGGAGATATAATTGGCGATTCCGACGACGAATTCAAGCTAAGTTACATAGAGAACTCATTAACCTCAAATCCCGTACTAAGCAAGATAGCATCAAAAAGCCAGAACGACCTATATACGTTAATTCAAATGGCTTTAACAGGGAAAAAAGACGGACTGGAGTTTGAATCGAACCACTCGCCGGAAGAAGTGAACGAATATGTCAACGTCCTAAAAAAACTGATAATGGTCCGGAACATTATTCTAAAAGTAAACACCGAATATATCCGTTCAGCGGCACAGGCAGACGACTACCGCACAGAACCACCGTTTAAACTCCAGGGATCGTACAGGGATATGAACAAAATAGCAGAAAAAGTACTTCCTGTAATGAACGACAAGGAAATGGAAACCCTGATGCTTACCCATTACCAGAACGAAGCGCAGACCCTTACGACAGGTGCAGAGGCCAATATGCTTAAATTTAAGGAACTGTATGAAGTAATTACCAAAGAAGAGAAATCCCGTTGGGAAGATATAAAAGAATCATTCTGTAGAAATAATAAAATGAGAAGCATGGGAGAAGATAGCCAGGCAGCGCACCTTATTATGCAGATGGAAGAAATTGCCAAAGGTTTATTGGGAATAAAAACAGCCCTTGGAGAAGGGGTAGAGATAAACCGCAGTTGGTATACCCATAATTTTGGGGGTGGGGATAAATAATAACCGGGCCGCAGATGTACAAGTCCCCTTACATAGAAATGAACGAGCATGGTATTGATTTGGTAAGAAACTATCGGACATATAAACATATTGAATTCAGTGAGATTAAGAGCGTTTATTGTAAAAAAGGACATTTAATCAGGAATTGGGGGTTTTCTCTTGTAATGGGTATTGGATTGGTAATATTCTGTTTACGTTGGGGAATCACCTCGGCGCTAGCATTTAACCCGTTAGATATTCCATTTTATGCGACACGTGCGTTTATAGCATATCATATTATTATTCCATGGCTGTTATTAACAGGTGGGGCTTTTTTGATCGTTCAGGCCTTGAGAAAAAGTCCGGTTATTGTGATGAATACAAATTCAAAAAAGTATGCTATTGCATTAAAGGAATTTGAAAAAGAAGGTACATTTGAGGGATTTATTGACTTTCTGGCAGAGAGAACAAAAGTTGAGGGGGGGATTAAGATGAAGAAATCTAAAATCTAAATTAACAGCTTATTTTTATATTACCAGTATTTATGCTGAAAAGAATTAGTTCTTAATAATATAGAATGTCATTGTACTTATGAGAAGAAATATTGTAACCCTGTTTTTTACTGCTTTTTATTGCTTTTTCAATTCTTATGCCCAAGTTGAGAAAATCATGAACCGTATTGAAGCAGAATCATCTAATTTAAACAATGGGCAAACTGAAATCTATGATGCATTTAATAGTGCACTTTATGTTTTTAGTGCAACGTATCCCAATGGTTTAATTGTAGGACAAAAACTAGGTTTAAATTGGAGTAGTTCAGAGCAATATATTCAATATGAAAATGCAGATTTTGAACAAAAGGTTTTATTGCAACCGGTATGCGAACACCCAAGACCTAACATGAGGGATAACTTGTCCATAGTAAAATCTGGAAATGATATTTATTTATGTGGGGCCGTTCACTTATATAATTCAAAAAGCAAATTTTTTTCTCAAAAAATTGATGAGGAACTTATTCGGGACTTAAAAGTAGATACGAGAGACTTTAAAATCATTGAGCTAAATAGGAATATAGAATATCCCCTGGAAGGAATTGGAGATGACTATGGGAACTATTATTTTGGAACCTATCCAGATGCAAGTCTTTATAAAATAAACATATCAACCATGGGGTTATCTTTACCCCTTGAAAGTTCAGGAGAGGAAGGGGAAAAACTTTATTGCAGAAACCTAAAATACTTAAAAGGAGATAACTCTACTAAAGACAATATTGTAGCGGCTCTCGTTAATGAGGAGAAGGTGAAGGATTTAATTATACATAAATATTCAAATCAGGCAGAGAGGACATATAAAATTAACTTCAATCATATTGAGATTGGAGATGTTCCAGTAACAAACATTCGTTCTTACGCCTTAAAATATGACGAAAGTAATATTCCTTGGGTATATTGTCTTGTTGAGTTTAACTCGGTTAAAAGAGTTATTGGTATCGAACTCACAGACTATAACCTGAATAATACAACAGTTGAAATTGGAAATGTTACGGATATGCCAGAAAATAACCAATTGGATGGGGAATTAATATTCAACGCTAAAGGATTGTTGTATATTGTTGGATCGGTTGTGTGGAAAGTTGATTTAAAGAAAAACAATGTTAGTTACATTTTTTATAATAATAATCAATTTAAATTTAGAAGAATTAGGTGTTTGTCTGATGGTTCAATCAATAACAGGGTTCTATCAAACTCATATTCATATCTTGGGAATAAGTCTGGAACCTGCACATATATTTGGGATACCATGGCATTCCCTTCAGAGGAGTTTAAAGCCTTTAACTTTAAAACGAAGATCGAGGGGGGGAATACGAACTTTACTCATTATTTCCAAATTCCAGGGAAGATAGAACCATACCATATTACTTATTCAGGAGGTGATGGAATAAATGAATTAACAGATAAATATTCAAGGGGAGGAGAGAAAGTAAAAGGGATGGCGATTATAAATAACAATATCTTTTTTACATCAAATAAGCGCTTTAAAAGTATGGCACTCTCAGATGGTAGCATTTATCAGGGGGTTACACATGAAGAGGTTCATTCTATATGTAGTTATGGTGATTCATACGTTTTTGTGGGAAAATATTGGGGCCCGATACTACAAAGTTTCAAATTCGAAGAAAATGAACCAATACCTGAAAGTGAAATATTTTTTAACTCTTACACTTATAAAGGGAATAATATTTCACCAAGAATCAGGGCCATGACAACGGACGGGAAAAATATTTATTTTGGTACCACTCCATCTGTGTATAACGCATATGCATTTTCATATTATAGAGGTTTTCTAATGCGATACAATCCTACGAATAAATCGGAGAAAATATTGGGTTTGGTAAAAACACCAGATGGGGAGGGATTTGAGGAGGGGATTGAATGTTTACAATACTTTGAACAAAATAATGAAAAGTATCTTTTTGGAGGAACTGGTGATAACTCAATTCTATTTCAATTCTTAATTACAGAATCTGATAATGAAGTGCAGGAAATTGAACCCATTATAGTTTTTGATGATTATTTGCTTAAAGATCTTACATTCATTAAATTAAACAATAAAAATTATTTATGTGGATTATTATCAAATAATACTAATACTAAGATTTTTTTAGTGGAGATTCGGCCCGATGTTGGAATTAAGGATGCACAAATTTATACAAAAGAAATTGAAGGTTTTTCGCAGCATCTGGAGAGTTATAATAATCACCTGTTATTACAAAAAGGAAACACACAGTTGTTCTATATAAAAGTAATTGAGAAGGATGGTACATTGAGCATAAACGTTGCAAAATATCTTGGTAGCTTTCCACAGACAATATCAGAGGAACGAAATGCAGTTCTGGTGGATAACAATTATTTATACGCAGGTTCTTCAGCTTGCGTAGAAAATGGAAAAAACGGACAAGGCGGAAATATTTATAGAATAAAATTGGATTTATTAAATCAGGTTAATCTTCAACAATCAGTAATATCATCTTTTGGTGATAAGTCAATATATAAAAGTGAAAATGGCCTGAATATTGCTTCAAACTCAATTTATAAGAATGAAGAATGTGAAATTACTAAGATGATAGTGGGTGATTTTGACGGGGATGGGGATGATGAGTTATTAACAAAATTTGATTGTAATAATAATATTTATAAAAGTGAAGATGCTGAAAAGGGGGCTATTGCAGTAAATAGTATTTATGACGGAGATTGTAATCTTGAACAATGGATAACCGGCGATTTTGACGGGGATGGGGATGATGAGTTATTAACAAAATTTGATTGTAATAATAATATTTATAAAAGTGAAGATGCTGAAGAGGGAGCAATTGCAGTAAATAGTATTTATGACGGAGATTGTAATCTTGAACAATGGATAACCGGCGATTTTGATGGGGATGGGGATGATGAGTTATTAACAAAATTTGATTGTAATAATAATATTTATAAAAGTGAAGATGTCGAGGAGGGGGCAATTGCAGTAAATAGTATTTATGACGGAGATTGTAGTCTTGAGCAATGGATAACCGGCGATTTTGACGGGAATGGGGATGATGAGTTATTGATAAAATTTGACTGTAATAATGTAATATATAGAAGTGAGGACGCCGGGGAAGGTACCATTGGTATAAAAAGTATTTATGAAGGGGATTGTAAACTTGAGCAATGGATAACCGGCGATTTTGACGGAGATGGAGATGATGAATTATTGACAAAATTTGACTGTAATGATATTATTTATAGAAGTGAGAATGCTGATAAAGGAACAGTTGGTTCAGTTATAGTTTATGATGGGACTTGTGCTCTTGAAAGATGGGTTGTGGGGGATTTTGATAGCGATGGTGACGATGAAATCTTGTTAAAATATGAAGAAACAAATACTGTATATTTTAGTAAAGATGCAAGTTCTGGTTCATTTGATAATTTAAGTTCTTATAATGGTAATGAGGTGTTGAAGGAATGGGTAGTAGGGAGGCTTACTCCCAATTTAAACTACAAAACTGCGATAGAATTTTCCACTGAAAGATTAGGTGGCACATTACGGAATCCTGTAGAAAGAACAATTGTAGTAAGGCCTAATCCATTTACTGACTTTATTTTCTTTCCGGATAGTCAATTCAAAACAATCTGGATCTATAATCAAATAGGGGAATTGGTGTATCAGGGTAAGATAAAAGCAAAGATAAATCTGGAACACCTTCCGGAGGGACTCTATTATATGCATTTAAAGCAAGAAACAGGAAGTATTATTCAGAAAATAATCAAGGTTAATTAGGTTTTGGTCTATTAATTTGAGTATTGTTGTTTTGATTAGTATATGACTGATTGTAATTATCTTTTTTAGTGGTTGTTTTTAATTGCTAAAGCAGTTATTAAGTTAATTTATGAAATAGGGAGTTGAGTTAAATTGAAGAGGACTATGATTAGTATAAAATCAATTTAGAATACTCAAAAATATCATGACAATACAAAAACATTATTTGAATCACAGCTGGAAAGAACTGGGTATATCAAGATTCCGGTTAATTGCAGGAATTGTTGCCGGACTTTTCACTTCCATAGCACTCTATGGCTTTCTTTACATGATGAGAGAAACATTCAGGTTATTTTCTATTTCAGGAGAATATGATATATGGGTGCTGTCTGATGCAGAGGTAAACTTTTACAATCTTTTCTTTGCTTTATTAGCTGTAGTTTACGGACATTCTTTATGCATAAGTTACTGGTTAGATACCCCACGAAGGTTGAAGGATAAGATTTTTCGAAGACGGAACTCAATTGTGAATGATCAGCGTGTATTTAATTGGTTTTTTATACAGTGGTTTTTCCGGGTGGCAACTCTTATCGGATTCCTTTATTGCTTCTCTTTCAGAGGGTGGCATTATATATATAAATTATATCCGAAATACAATTACATGCTTATTTTAATTGTAGTGGTACTTTACCTAAATACATGGAATTCGACAAGGTTATTGTTTAAAAATAAAAGTGTCAGGTGGTTGCTGGTTTCTATTTTTATAACAGTGAGTTTATCTTTCAGCATTTCAAGAATAAATTTTATAAACTATAGGGAGCTTAATGGTCTGGTATTAAACAAATGTGTTTATGTAAAGTACAGGCTGGAGGTGCCACGTTCCCAGTATTATACAAGGTTAGAAAACCTGAGTTTGATTGGTAATCTTTACATAGCAAAATCAAAGAGTGGTCTGAAAGAATCAAAATATGTAGTTTGGGCAGATGGAGTAGAGATTGAAATGGTAGATGTCCGTCGTAAAATTGAGGAATGGAGGGAAATGAGGGATATATCCGACAGGCCAAAAATAACAGTTAAGCTAAGCATTCATTCAGGTACTCCAATGAAATATGTTACAGAGTTGAAAGAAGAGCTAATGAAGTGCGGTCAGCATAAAATTGCCTATGCCGTTGCTCCTGAAGGTTCTGAAATTGATCCCAGGTACTTTAGAAATCATTCTGTTAGGAGTAAATTAGCATTTCGTCGTCATCCGTTTTTTGACAGTATTGAATATGCTAATTCATTAAACAGAATCGAAAATCAAATAAAGCTCTCCCATTCAGGAGAAAAAGACCTTATTTTGATTAATGGAAAGTTAGTCCATTACGATACTTTGGTTGAGAATTTAAAGAGTAACATAAAAAGAAATACTGATTATATCATAAAATATCATTTTAGCGATAGTCTGGATTTTGGTACTTATATTAAAGTTATTTCTAGCACAAAGGTTGCAATTCAGGAATTAAGAGAAGAATATTCAGTGGAGAAATTCTTAAAAGAACTTAATGCGTTGGAATATGAGATGCGCAGGGAGGCAGAGGGGGCATATTTTTATCGATATCTTGATATACCGGAACATGATAATTGAGATTAGGGAAGCAATATGTTTTAAAAGGCGGTTAGCATTTGGATATTAATTTTGGCTATCCAACATATACATAAGCAACAAGAACAAAAAGCAACAGAACGATTAATGAAAATATTATTGTGCAAAATCCCATAACCTTGCAAATAAAATACTTACACCACAGTTGGAAACAACTGGAGATATGAGGTTTTCGGTTAACAGAAGACAGGCTTCTCAGCCGTCAGGAATTATTTTTTTGTAACCAATAAAATAATACATACTTATGAAACGTTATGGTGTTAGGCGGGACTCAATTGGGTTATAATACTTAGAAAATCGATGCGCTTATCAGTTTGAGGCTTCTTGAAAGAGACAGGAACATAATAACACAAACTTAATTTTTAACACAAAACGTAAACTAAAATGAAAAATTTGCTATTGCTATTTATGCTAATAGGCATAATGTTGTCGTGCTCAGATGATGACGAGAATGATTCGTCAAATAATAATCCTGAAGTTGATGTCAAACTTCCGAAAGATCATTTCTTTCATGACAATGAGAATGAATGGTACTATTTTAGTGGAAAAGTAGAAACCGAAGAAGGTAAGGAGTTTGGGGTCATGTTTACAATATTTCAGTTTAAAGAGGATACAGGGTATCGTTATCCATGTATGCTGGCGGTTAGTGATATAGAAAATTCTAAATTTCATGATAAACGCATAGAATCGGCTCCGGCTATAATGGAAACAACTCCGGCAGGACTCCCCTCTATTAAAGTAGGTGACTCTCAATTCATATGGGAAGGGGAAGAGAGGCTCCATATAACTGCGAAAGCTTCTACAATGGATCAGTCGAATATTTCTGTTGAATTAGATATGAAACCGGGTAAAGATATTTTATATCACGGAGAGAATGGATTTATACCAATGGGGGATGGTATTCCTTCGGGATATTATTCTCTGGCCAATCTTATTCCAACAAACGGAAAACTTACCATAGATCGTGCTGAATACACAATTACTGGTGGACGTATTTGGGCTGATCATCAGTGGGGAGACTGGACTTCGGGAGGATACAGGTGGGATTGGTTTTCTCTAAGGTTCAATGACGGAAGTGCTTTAATGGTTTTCCAATTCAGAGATGCAGATAACAATCCTTCTATTGGAAACTGGACATACAGAGATAAAGATAATAAATTGTACTATGGAACCGATTTTAACATTCAGGCCGGACGCATGTATGAAGACTATCCTATCGACTGGAAAATTTCGCTACCGAGTATAAGTGCAAGTTTTACGGTAAAGCCAATGTTTGATGATCAAACGTTTGTGCGTTTGTGGGAAGGGCTGTGCAGTGTAAATGGTGAGATTGGAGACAATTCATTAACCGGGCATGCATTTGTTGAGCTTGCCGGATATTCGTCGCGTTAATTCGTGAGTTATTTATATCGTATTGCATTTACATAGGAATAATATTTATCATAGAAGACTGCCTGAGTATATTCAGGCAGCCTTTCTTATTGTTATTTATAAACAGAGTAAATAGTTCTCGTTTAATTTGGATAAAGAATAATTTAGTGTTACCCGTTGTTAGAATATATAAGGGTGTAATGTTCACTAATCGTTATTTGTAAAGTAGGATATTTTTCTGAACCTGTGGCTGGTGGAAATAAAATTACCCGTGACAAATGAAAAGTAATGAGGAGTTAATTGTTCTGTGCACAGTAAGTATTTTTGACTCTCTAGAATGAGTATTATAAGAGTCAATTGATTTTAAGTATT
Organism: Bacteroidales bacterium; assembly: GCA_965230395.1. GTDB lineage: Bacteria > Bacteroidota > Bacteroidia > Bacteroidales > UBA10428 > UBA10428. The sequence goes on along the minus strand of CBDDKV010000002.1, from coordinate 4,806,210 downwards.
GTTGTTTTATTAATGGTGTGTTTTAATGCACTTTTTTATTTAAAATGTGAAAACTTCAAGAAAATGTAGTTTTTTTGTGCTTTATAGTGCTCTTTTAGTTTTATTTTCATGTTTTTTATTATTTTTACCTAAAAAAGAGCGGTAAAATGCACATGGATGAGATAATTAAAGTTGTTAAGAAGCGCAGGGAGATGTTGCAGGTAACGCAGGAAACGCTGGCAGAACTTTCGGGAGTCGGGTTGAGAACACTTAAACAGTTCGAAAGCGGAAAGGGGAACCCAACGTTACGAACTTTGCAAAAACTGGCTGATGTACTGGGAATGGAAGTATGTTTACAACTTAAGAAAAAAGTGAACGGTGAGAAAGGCTAAAATTTTATTTAAAGAGGAAGACGCAGGAATTCTTGTTCAGCACGATAATGGAACTTTTACTTTTCAGTATGACGAAAAATGGGTGGCAGATGAAAGCAAGCCACCAATTAGCCTGACATTACCGAAGTCGAATAGGGAATATCATTCAGAATACTTTTTTCCTTTTTTTTATAATATGCTGCCCGAAGGTTCCAATAAGCAGGTGGTTTGTCAGGCCATGAAGATTGATGAGGACGACTATTTTGGGCTACTCATGACAACAGCAAAGTATGATACTATTGGAGCAATAAGGGTTGTTAAACTTTAGCATAAACAGATGGACCTACCAAAGATAAAATATTGTCCGGGAACCCTTTCTGCCGGTTATAACACATATAGCCGGACCTGTTTGAACCGGGTATTTGAAGGACGGAAAGTAAATCATATTTTACCATACGATTCTCCGGCTGGCAATAAGTTAACAAATGAGCAGTTTCAGGAAAGCAAAAAACGCATCTCTATATCGGGTGTACAGGAGAAGTTTTCAATGCTGTTGGAAAAAAATAAACTCAGGCTAATAAATGATGGGGAACGCGGGGCCTATATTTTAAAGCCGGTGCCCAATGCCGGGAAAAATGCCGGGCAAATGCCGGCAAATGAACATCTGACCATGCAAATTGCCCGTCAGGTGTATGGTATTGAAACAGCAGAAAATGCATTGATATTTTTTAAAGATGGAGAACCAGCTTATATAACTAAACGTTTCGATGTGAAGGAGGATGGGGGCAAACGTGCTCAGGATGATTTTGCATCTTTGGCAGGAAGGGCACCTCAAACACATGGAGAACATTATAAATATTCCGGAAATTATCTGGAACTGTTTGAACTGATGAAGAGACACCTGTTTACTTATAAGCTTGAGGCTCCAAAACTCTTAAAACTGATTTTATTCAATTATCTGTTTTCGAACGGAGATGCACATTTTAAAAACTTCTCTATATTGGAAACCCCTATGGGAGATTATAGGTTAAGTCCGGCATATGATTTGTTGAACAGCAGAATGCACATTGATGATTCTATCTTTGCCCTGGAGGATGGCTTATTGCCGGGAAATTTGGCGAAAGGAAAAATAAGGAGACAATTCAATATTTTGGCACAGCATGCCGAAATTAGTGAAAGACAGGTGAACCGAATTTTTGACGAATTAGCTGCTGGCGAAAATAGGGTTGAAGAGCTTACAGAAGCTTCTTACCTTACAGAACACCTTAAGCAGGAATATTTACAGACGTACCAGACACGGTTAAATAAATTTAAACAGTAGATAAATCTATATTGGAAATGAAATATAAGAAATTAAATAAAAACTGGAATTCAGCTCAGGTTAATGCAAACGCAGAAATATCAATGGCGGATGAAATACTAAATTTAACCTTTAATTTAGATCCTTTTAAGTATGAACATATCGATGAGGGGGATAAAGGGGTTCTCGAATTCTTTAAAGTATACGCTTATCAGTTGTTACCGATAGACAAAGAAAGCTATATGTCTGGTCAATTCAGGTTTTCGAACAGCCAATTACCATGGGGGGAGTTTTATGAACTAACAGGTTCAAACTGGAAAAAGAATTTCCCCGAAGACAAAGTTTTGGTAGATGGATCATTAAATAGTAAAGGACAAAGGCATTTCATATTATTCTTTCCGGACACTATTTTTGAGTGTGTTGCGGAGGATTATAAGTATAGATTTATCGACACAATTTCCGAAAAGCTTGAAAGCAAATACCAGAAAGGATACCTGAACCATTACCTGGCAATGTTTGCTACAATTTTTAACACTCCAACAGTTGAAAATTTTAGAACCTATACTGATTTATACATCCAGATGGAGGGTGAACAAGAGTTTGATAATCTGAGAAATGAACTTAAAAAAATTAAGGTCAATAACGATATTCCCTCGTACTTAAAATTTGCTAATTTCTTTGAAATTGAAGGTTTTGGGAAGAAACAGTTTACTGAAATGATTAAAGTAATAGAAGCAATTAAACCCGGAAAGAAATGACATGTTAAAAGAAGGATAAAGTAGCCCGGAAAAAATTAATCATTTTGAAATACAAAAAAGCCGTTAAATGATTTTGTGATTTGGCAATTATTCTTATTTTCATAAAGTAAAATTTCATCAGGGCATCATAGTGAAAGGTTAGGTGTTGTTGTGCGCGATGTGTTGGGTTATATGGAGTTTGAGAGATGTCCATTTAATGTAGAGAATGTAACAAATTCAATATTTAATTTAACGTCTAAATCTAAATTCAAACTTTATGAAAAAGCTTTTATTTATCAATGTTTTACTTTTTTGTGCATTAACAATTTTTGCGCAGCAGACCATTAATGATCGGGCTTATGTAAAACAAGTAAATTCAAAGTACCCTAGTTTAACTGTTCGCACGTATCAGGGGCTTCATGATGGTGGTCACCCACATGTTATGATGCAGAACTGGGGTGGAAAAGATGGAGCATTAAAACCTACTCCGTCGGGCAGGTTATTGGGAACCGTAATTTACTCTGGTTATGATGGAAAGCAAAATGTACAGGTGGGAAGAGTATCTGTTCAATCAACCGGAGTATTTTCAGAAGGAAGCCATCCGGTAAAAATGAATTTTCAATTGGGAGGAAAAGATGCATGCTGTGGTGTAACAAGAATGACAATTGACGGTCAAACAGGAAATGTAGGTATAGGCACCTCAAATCCTGGTGGTAAGCTGGATGTAAACGGAAGAGTAAATGCAAAAGATATTGTATTTGTAAAACAGGATAAATCAAAATATCCAAGTTTTACAGTACGTACATATCAGGGATTACATGACGGAGGGCATCCACATATAATGATGCAGAACTGGGGTGGAAAAGATGGCGCTTTAAAGGCAACTCCTTCTGGTAGATTATTGGGAACTATTATTTATTCAGGTCATGATGGAACTCAAAATGTACAGGTTGGAAGAATTTCTGTAAGATCGGAAGGAGAATTTTCAAAAGGAAATCACCCGGCAAAAATGTATTTTCAATTAGGAGGCTCTGCCGCATGTTGCGGTGCAACAAGAATGATCATAGATGGAAAAACGGGAAATGTAGGAATCGGAACAGCAAGTCCTAAATCAAAACTTGCCGTAAATGGAGAAATAAGGGCGAAAGAGATTAATGTTATGGCTAATATTGATGTACCGGATTATGTTTTCAAAGAAGATTATGATTTACCATCAATCAGCTCAACAAAAGAGTATATAAACGAAAATAAACACTTACCAGGCATACCGTCAGCTTCAGAAATAGGAGAATCAGGGATTAATGTTGGAGAAATGAACTTAATGTTACTAAAGAAAATTGAAGAGCTTACGCTTTACATCATAGATCAAAATGAGAGGATAGAGAGTCTGGAAGAAAAGCTTTCTGAATAATTGACAAGGCTTTTATAAAAAGATAAGAACACAACAAGAGGTTGCTTTGGCGGCCTCTTGTCATTTTCAAAAACTATTTCGTCTATCTTAAGAGTTTCCAGAGGAAACTTATTCACAATATTTTTGTAGCATTTCTATGGCTTCAAGGGCTCCAAAGCGTTGTGCCCGTTTCCAGTAAAAGCATGCCGATTTTGTGTTTCCAAGCTTGTGTTGGACAGATCCCAATAGCAGGTTTCCTTCTTTACTGTTGGGGACAAGATCCAGTAACATGGATAAATCTTCCGCCGAATATTTATAGGAACCTGTCTGGAAGTATATTTTACCTCTTGTAAGAAACCACTCAGCTTTAGGATATCTGGTGGTTTTAAACAACGGGTTGATATAGCTTAAAGCTGTTTTATATTCTTTTAATTCAAAATAAATAGTTGACGTTAAAAGTACTGCATCCTGGTCTTCATTAAAATATTTTAGGTAAGTCTGAAGGTACTTTTTTGCGAGGGTAGTTTTTTTATTTCTTAAACAGGCTTCAGCTAATTTAGGGTAGATATCAAATGACTCTGGAGCTAAGGATAATGCAAGCTGATAATTTTCTATGGCTTTATCGTATTTTTTTACCCGGCTGTAATTGTCTGCAATATTTGTTAGGTATTGAACATTTTCAGGTGAAAATTCCAGTGCTTTTTTTAATTCGTATATAGAAGGTTCATAAAGGTTTTCAGCTTCATATGCCTTTGCTTTTAAAGCATGAATTGTTTCATCTTTATATTCTGTTAACAGTTCATCAAGAACAAGATGAGCCTTTTTGAAGTTGCCATTTTTTATCTGAAATGCAGCTTCATTCATTGCTTCCTGCTCGGGGGGCAGGGACAGGTTTACTGTAAAATTCTGCCATTCTTCGCTCAGATGAATAGCTTTGAATGAGACGTCTTTTAATGCCTTATCCGGGAATATTGTTTTGTCCGTCTCAAAGTGTTTTTTAAGATAGAAAACAGATAATTCAGCGTTTTTGCTGGCAGCATGAGCTTTTGCCAGCCAATAAAATGAATTGGGGACTCCTTTGTCTTTCGATAAAGTAAAACTCTCTATAGCAAGAGGGTATTTTTGAAGGTTATATTGTGCAATTCCGAGATAAAAAGTACTCTTGGTTTCGTTCTGTTTAAGACCAATAGCGGTATTGAAACTTTTTTCAGCTTTTTGAAAATCATTTTTAGAAAGGTATGCCATCCCTTCTAAAAAATAGTCTTCATTCTGAGAAAATGCACTCAGGCATAACAGGTGTAATATAATTATGAAGTGTTTTACATTCATTCCGTTATATTGTTACTATCTCCAGAGAAAACATGAATGAAACCTTTTAGGGTTTTATGTTCAGGTCCTCTTATTCTGGGCTCGAAAATATCACATATATAATAATAAACACCGGTAGAAACAAGTTGTTTGGTATCTTTATGGTGGCCATCCCATTCAATATCCGGGTTGTTTGTCTCGAAAACAACCTGTCCGTAGCGGTTAAATATCTTCATATCCACCTCCTTAACAAAACCACCCAGGTTAAAGGATACATAGATGTCATTTTGGCCATCGTTGTTAGGGCTGAAAACATTGGGTAAGCCGAACATAAAACACGAATCAATCACAAATTCAGAAAAATCACTAATGTTGTTAAAGGAGTCTACGGCAACTACATGGTAGACAGCAGCTAATGATTCAAGGTTTTCATCATGGATAAAAGTTGTGTCGGGTGGTTTTTGTGTGGCGATTAACCGGGAATCCCCATTTAAGGTTGGCCTGTAAAATATTTGGTATTCAACAACATCATCATCGCCACAAAGAAACTGTGGGCTACTCCATGTTAACTTATTGTAAGAACTGTCGCAAACAGAAACTACGTCTAGTATTGGGGGGCAGGGAGGAACAATATCAATTGCCTCACCGGTATTGATGTGCGAAATATTTTCAGTATAATAATCTTTTCCGTACAGCGGACGAACACCCAGGCTCCGGGTTTTATATGTGAAGGGCACATTATTTTTCAGATTGCGATCTATATATTCAGGGGTATCGGTTTTGCCAATGGAATCAAAAATAACCGAATTTTGGCCTTTTCTGAAAACATGGAATTCATAGTTTAACCAGGGAGAACGTTTCCGCATTTCAACAGTGATTTTATTGTCTTCTCCTTTCAGTTGAAGATATAAAGAAGAGGCGATCTCGTTGCCCGGAACTTCAATCCAGTTATTGGCTTCGTCCTGGTATAAAACGTGAGTAGAGTAATAATAAGGGAATATTAAGGTATTGAGGTTTTCGTCAAGGTAGGTAGTGTCTTTTAAATCTATAGTTGGTATTGAGGCAATCTTGCTAAAATTATTTTCTCCGGGAACCTGACGATAAAGATCATACCTGTAAGGACCGTCGTCTATCGTATCAATACCTTGGGGAACAGCCCAGCTAACGAATATTGAACCGGAACTTTCACTATTATTCTGAACACTGACCTGAAGCATAGGGGGGGTACCCGAAACCAGCGTTGTGCAGACTTCTTCCGAAGCAAAACTTTCTGCTTTATCAAAATAGAAGGCCGTGATCATATAACAATAGTCAAACCCCGGGACTAAGCCCTGACCAAGGTTATCGTCGGTATAAAAGTTTGTATTTTTGCCATTAACAATGTCCAATAATTCATATCCGGTGTATGCAGGGACCCCATTTTCACAGCTATCAGCTATAAATCCGTAAGCTCCTACTTTTCTGTAAATACGGTAGCCTGCAGCATTTCCACATTTTGTAACATCCCATTGGAGCCTGATGGTATCAGTACCCGGAATCAATTCCGGATTTTCGGGTGCGTTATGTAAAACCCTGACAAAGAAGCTGGTAATATCAACCAGACTGATTTTGTTTGTGATATCCTGAGATTTCAAGATGATGCTATAGGGTTGTTTTCGTGCATATTCACAGTTCGTTACCCATGTAAATTTTCCCTTCAGGTAACCCGGTTTTACTTCAAGAACATCATAAGAGGCAACACTGTCAAAAAATGGACCGCCGGTCATGCTAATTTCAATGGGGTCATTATCTTCGTCTGTAACGGTGAATTCAAATTCCACCGTATCACCGGCTTCGACGCAATAGTCTTTTATGGGGGAGTTTACCGGAGGGTTATTGTCTGTTTCATATACATTAATTTGCATGTCACGGGCAATTCTTCCGATTTTTACACCATCTCTCCATTCATCAACATGCATAGCAATATTGTAAACTCCTGTGTCAACAGGGGTATGCCAGATCAGATCCCCACTGAAAGGTTGGAGTTCTAAAGTGTCGCTGTAAGCAGGAAGCGTGTATCCCTGGATTGGTTTTCCATTTTCCGCTGTACATATTGTAAGTTCGTAAGATAAACTGTCACCATCCGGATCGTAAGCGGCAGGGTTATGAATAAAAATATGGTTTAAAGCAGCTTTGTCAATAGGAGGGTTAAGCAGAATGGGGGTAGAATTAGTTCCGGTAAAAGGTCCGATGAGCATAGTGGTTTTTAACGAAAAAATTGTATTTACCGAATTAGGAATATTTTTAACGCCCAGGTTTCTGTTTGGATCTTCCATTAATATCTGATAAATTCCGGTTCCGGGAAAAGTATGTCTGGCAACGTAAGTATTGTGAAGATAGTTGTTTGGAAGCATTACAGGATCTCTGGATAACCAAATCTCTTCAGAAGTTCCATCACCCCAATTTACCGTTAGAAAATCCCGGTTGGCCTGGCTTAAGCTGTAAGTATATGTGGTAATAGTAATTTCAAATGTAAACCCACTGATATGGCGATATGTGATTTCACCTGCTCTGTTATGTGTCCCCAATAGATTTTCCCAGCTTAACAGAATAAAAAATACAGGCAATATGTACTTAAGATACTTCATTCTATTTAGATGTTGTTTAAAGCAATTCGTTGCTTCGTATTTTTTGTGTCAAAAGTTAGTCCTTTTTCCTTATTTCTATAGGAAAAGATTAACATATTCACCTGATCGCTGAATAAATCAGAAAAAATTTTGTTTTCGATAAGTATGCTTTCAGGAATGCTATCAATTTTAACCGAATAATACAACCAGACCTCCTCTTCCTGATAATCTTGTTTTAGCAAGTTAGCTTTAAGAAGAACATTGTCGCAGTTCAGTTTAAAGGCTTTTGAAAAGTATGTGGGGATAAGGGTGGTGTCAGCGTAGGCTTCTTCTTCAGCTCTTCCTTTGTGTAGTTCTTCGTGTACCAATGTTCCAATTAATTGAACAAAATCGTCCTGGAATAGCCGGATTGAATAATTGAGGGTTGAATCATTTTCATTTAATTCCATATTTGTTATTGAAAGATGAAAAGGGTGCCGGGCTGAAACAACTATAGAATAGAATATAAAGGCTAATAAAAGAAACGATCTCATGAAAAATATTTTACAGGCTAAGTTAAAAAAAAGGCCCCACTTGTTTAAGCGGGGCCAGGATTATTTTTTTTAATAATTATTATACCTGAAATCAGGAAAATATTTTTTTAGCTAAACTGCTTTATAATATTTTCGACAGAACTAATTTCAATGAAAGAAGCTCCGTGATGTTCTCCAAAATTTCCTCCAATAATTACAACACGATCTTCATTTGAAATATGTTTTGTGTCCATAAGCTGGTTAAGGCTGGGAACGATAAACTCATTTGTGCCTTGAGAATCAAGGAAGTTGGCGAAAATACCAAACGATAAGGCAAGTTCTCTAACAACTCTTTTATCGTAACACTGGCAATATACCGGTTTGCGCCCTCTGAAACCTGCTAGGTTCCTTAGAGTTCTTCCGGATGAGGTGTCTGCAATAACAACTTTTGCATCAAGTTTAATAGAAGCTTCAACAGCAGACTTTGCAAGGTACGCCGATGTTTTACTACTTAAAACTTTGATAGGCGTTTTATGATAGTCGCCCCTGCTTTCTTCAACTTCTTTAGCAATTTTTGCCATTGTTTTAACTGCTTCAACAGGATAATCGCCATAAGCAGTCTCACCACTAAGCATTATAGAGTCTGTTTTGCTATAAATAGCATTTGCAATGTCAGTTACCTCGGCCCTTGTTGGACGTGGGCTTTTTATCATACTGTGAAGCATCTGTGTTGCAACAATAACAGGCTTACGTGCTTCAATACACTTGTTGATAATTTTTTTCTGAATACCAGGAATCCGTTCGTAAGGAATTTCAATGGCAAGGTCTCCACGTGCCACCATAACTCCATAAACATTGTCAAGGATTTCGTCAATATTATCAACACCTTCCTGGTTTTCAATTTTGGCGACTATTTTTACCCTTGACTGTTTTGCATCCAGCATTTCCTGAATTTCAAGAACATCCTCTTTATTACGTACAAAAGAGTGAGCAATAAAATCAATATCCTGTTCTATTGCAAATTCAACATAGTCACGGTCTTTTTTAGTGAGAGCTGGTAAACTGAAACTTACATTTGGGACGTTTACACTTTTCTTACCTTTAATTTCACCGCTGTTGGCAACTTCACAGACTAGATGATCTGCATTTTTTTCTTCGATTATAAGCTCAATTTCACCATCATCGATTAAAATCTGGTTACCCACTTCAACTTCTTCAACAAAATTGTCATGAGAAACATATAAGCAATTTTCATCAGTTACTTTTGAAGAATCGCCGATAACTTTTATCTTATCTCCGGTTTTTACATCTAGAACAAAGTCGGTTTTAGCAGTCCTTATTTCAGGCCCTTTTGTGTCTAGTAGTAAAGCAATTTTGTCAGAGACTTTACGCACATTTTCAATTACCCTAAGCGTATCGTCCTGTGACTGGTGAGCAGTATTTAGTCTTACCACATTCATACCGGCATCATAAAGTTCTTTTATAAACTCTACTTCACAACGCCTGTCCGATACTGTCGCAACAATTTTGGTCTTTTTATCCATATTAGAAAAATTAAATTTCAGCAAATCTGGAACTTGCAATATTTTCAATGTTTATTTTCATAAACGGCTGCAAATGTATATTTTCACAGCGAAAGATCCATTAAAAAATTGTAAAATCTTATTAATCCGTGTGGGATAATTTAATAGAAGAGTACAAAGAGTTCTTAATGCTCGAACAGAGCCTTTCAGAAAATACACTGGAGAATTACCTGAGAGATATTCATAAATTGGTCGAGTTTATCGGTTATAATTACAAAGAGCTTGATTATACCGGGTTGAAACTTGAGCAGTTACGGGGGTATATAGCATTTTTGAATGAGTTGGGAGTGTCACAGGCCACCCAGGCCCGTCATGTCTCAACTATAAAATCCTTTTTCAGATTTTTAATTTATACAGAAAAAGTTGAAGAAAACCCATCTGAGTTACTTGAAGCTCCCCGATTGGGAAGGAAGCTCCCGGTTGTCCTTTCCGTAGAAGAAGTGGATCAGTTGGTAGCGGTAATCGATCTTAGTAAACCTGAGGGGCATAGAAACAAAGCGATAATTGAAACATTATACGGATGTGGGTTAAGGGTAAGTGAACTTGTTAATTTAAGGTTAACTGATATTTTTGAAGAAGAAGGTTTCATCAGGGTAAAAGGAAAGGGCGATAAAGAACGGTTGGTGCCAATAGGAAAAACGGCATTGGAAGCCATTAAGCACTATAAGGGGCAACAACGAAACCATCTGGACATTGAAAAAGAGGCACAAAACATTCTCTTTTTGAACAGAAGGGGAGGGCAGATTTCCCGTGTAATGATTTTTAATATCATAAAAAAGTTAGCAGAACTTGCCGGTATCAGTAAGAACATCAGTCCGCACACGTTCAGGCACTCTTTCGCTACCCACTTGGTAGAAGGCGGGGCTGACTTAAGGGCCGTTCAGGAAATGTTAGGGCACGAATCAATTTTAACAACAGAGATATATACCCATCTGGATCAAAGCTTTTTGAGACAAACAATCATTGAGCACCATCCAAGGGCATAACAGAATATTATCGGGTGACTTTACCTTAAAATAATGCAAGGTATTCTTACAGTACTGTTGCTGGGTTGGTTACTTAAAAATGTTGAAAGGCGGAGATATTGAATGTATTGTGGTCAACTATAGGGCTGATGAAACAAGAGGCTGAAGGTTATGTGTTTTAAAAAGAGAGGGTTAATGAAAAAAGAAATCATGCCGGAAGTATGTTTTTTAACCATATAAAATAGTAAAATGAAATTAAAAAACAGATTTTTCTTGTTAAATATAATTTTATTTAGAATAAATAAAAATATTATAAACGGGATCATATAATTTTTTTTTTGGATACATTTGTTATACTTACGCTAAAAGCATAGAGTGTAAGCGTATATATGTTCAATCCTAAAAACTAATTAAAACATGTCTGACATAAAACGTGTTTATAGCTTTGGTGACAAAAAGGCCGAAGGTAAAGCTGATATGAGGAATCTTCTGGGTGGAAAAGGTGCAAACCTTGCAGAAATGAACCTGATTGGTGTTCCTGTACCTCCTGGTTTTACAATTACTACCGATACCTGTACAGAATATAATCAACTGGGAAAGGAGAAAGTAATAGAACTTTTGAAGAACGAGGTTGAAAGTGCAATAAAAGGAGTTGAAGAGGTTATGGGGATGGGCTTTGGCTCAAAAGAGAACCCCCTTCTTGTGTCGGTACGTTCAGGGGCAAGGGTGTCAATGCCGGGAATGATGGATACGGTATTGAATCTTGGTATGAACGAAGAGGCCGTGGAAGCTATAGCAAAAAAATCCGGAAACGAACGTTTCGCATGGGATTCATACCGTCGGTTTGTACAAATGTACGGCGACGTTGTATTAGGCATGAAGCCAGAGTCGAAAGAAGATATTGATCCATTTGAAGAAATAATGGAAGAGATAAAAGAGGCGAAGGGCGTAGAAAACGATAATGAGCTTGATGTTGAAGATCTAAAGGAACTTGTTGTTAAATTTAAAGCAGCAGTAAAAAAGGTAACAGGTCATGATTTTCCTGTTGACCCCTGGGAGCAATTATGGGGCGCTGTGTGTGCAGTGTTTGATAGTTGGCAGAACCCGAGAGCAAATTACTATCGGGCTATAAACCAGATTCCTGAAGAATGGGGAACTGCAGTAAATGTACAGGCCATGGTATTCGGAAACATGGGGGACAACTCAGGAACTGGGGTTGCGTTTACCCGTGATGCGGCTACCGGAGAAAATGTATTCAACGGAGAGTATTTAATAGATGCCCAGGGTGAGGATGTTGTGGCAGGAGTCAGAACGCCTCAGCAAATAACCAAAGATGGTTCATTGCGCTGGGCTGAACTAGCGGGGGTTTCAGAAGAGGTCCGGGCATCAAAATATCCGTCACTTGAAGAGTCGATGCCTGCAGCATATAAAGAATTATTTGATACCCAGCAAAGATTAGAAGAGCATTATAAAGATATGCAGGATCTTGAGTTTACCATTCAGGATGGTAAGTTATGGATGCTGCAAACCCGGAATGGCAAGCGAACAGCAGCTGCAATGGTGAAAATCGCCATGGATATGCTTCGTGAGGGTGCGATTGATGAAAAAACTGCACTTTTGCGTCAGGAGCCAAATAAGCTGGATGAGCTTCTGCATCCGGTTTTTGATAAGGAAGCGATAAAGTTAGCCAATGTTCTGGCGAAAGGTTTGCCAGCCTCTCCCGGAGCAGCTACTGGTCAGTTGGTATTTCATGCCGATGAGGCCAGTAAGTTTCCTGTAACAATTCTGGCCCGTATTGAGACTTCTCCTGAAGATCTGGAAGGAATGGATATTGCTAAAGGAATTCTGACCGCTCGCGGAGGTATGACTTCTCATGCTGCTGTGGTTGCTCGTGGAATGGGAAAATGCTGTGTGTCTGGTGCCGGTGAATGTAAAATTGATGGTAAAGCCAGAACATTATCAGTAAATGGAAGCACTTATAATGAAGGTGACTGGATTTCCCTTAATGGTTCAAGTGGAGAAGTTTATGAAGGTAAAATTGCCACAATCGATCCTGAATTGAGTGGTGACTTTGGTGCGACAATGGAACTGGCCGACAAGTACAGAAAACTAGGGGTAAGAACCAATGCCGAAACAGAAAGGGATTGTAAAGTAGCCCGCGAGTTTGGGGCAGAAGGTATCGGACTTTGCCGTACCGAGCATATGTTCTTTGAAGGGGAACGCCTTGTTCGCATGCGGGAGATGATTCTTGCCGACGATGAGGCTGGCCGCAGAGTTGCCCTTGATAAATTATTACCTATACAACGCCAGGATTTTACCGATGTGTTCAGGGCAATGGCAGGCCTTCCTGTAACTGTTCGTTTGTTAGATCCACCTTTACATGAATTTGTTCCTCACGAAGAGGAGAATCAACAGGAGATGGCCAATGAAATGGGAATTTCTGTTGAAGTAATCAAAAAGAAAGTAGAAGATCTGCACGAATTTAACCCTATGCTTGGTCACCGTGGATGCCGTTTAGGAAACACTTACCCTGAAATTACAGAAATGCAGGCTAGGGCTATTCTGGAAGCTGCACTGAACCTTAAAGCTGAAGGCGTTGAAACATTTCCGGAAATAATGATTCCGCTTATTGGTACAGTTAAAGAGCTTAAGATGCAGGAAGAAATTGTGCGTTCTACTGCCGATAAAGTATTCGAAGAAAAAGGTGATAAGATAGACTACCTGGTGGGTACCATGATTGAGATACCACGTGCTGCCCTTACGGCCGATCAAATTGCAGAAGTTGCCGAATTCTTCTCATTTGGTACGAATGACCTTACTCAAATGGGCTTTGGTTATTCACGTGACGATGCCGGAAAATTTCTGCCAATTTATCTTGAGAAAGGTATCCTTAAGAGCGATCCTTTCCAGGTTCTCGATCAGGAAGGTATCGGGCAACTTGTCGAAATGGGAGTTAATAAAGGCCGAAGTTTCCGCGAAAACCTTAAAGTGGGTATTTGCGGAGAGCATGGAGGAGAGCCTTCGTCTGTAGAATTTTGCCATAAGGTAGGTATGAATTACGTTTCATGTTCGCCTTTCCGTGTGCCAATTGCGCGCTTGGCTGCAGCACAGGCCGCACTAAAGTAAGTACCTAAATTTGTTCTTTATATTTCAAAACCCTGGCTTTTTTGTCGGGGTTTTTTTTGTGTTTTAAGCCATGTTTCACTGATTATTTGCAATATTCTCATTTCTCGTAAAAAAACAACTTTACATTGTCGATAAACTTGCGTGGAGAATGTTCCGGTTTATGGATTCTGCCGTTTTATTAATACATTTTTCTGATTGCCATTCAAAGAGAGGGTAATAGCCAATAATAGCATAATTGTAAAGAATACAGAGGGTGTATAACTGACATTTATGTATTTTATGTATTTGTTGGTGTGTGTTTTGTGATATTTAGTTGTTTTTTGTTGTTTTAAAAGTATACAATGTGTATATTTGTGTATGGATAAATTTCTTTCAAATAAGGAGGTGGCGGCTATAGAAGCTATACGGAGTTTCTTAATGAAGAGTGGTCGTATGCCAAGTGTGCGTGAATTAATGAGGGAATTAAACTATAAGTCTCCCCGTTCGGTGTCTGTTATTTTAGAGAAGTTGATCGAGGGTGAAATACTTAGTAAAAAAGCAGATGGGAGTATTCAGTTAATGCAATATGAGCTTGAGGCAGATGAATTAAACTCAGAGCAAACAGTTAAAGTACCTCTGTTGGGGACTATAGCGTGTGGTCCACCTATTTTTGCAGAGGAAAACATAGAGGCATTGTTTTCGGTGTCAGTTAAGCTTGCCAAACAGCCAGGGAAGTATTTCCTGTTGAGGGCTGCCGGTGACTCAATGGATCAGAAAGGTATCAATGACGGAGATCTTCTGCTTATACGGCAACAAAGTGTGGCCAGTGATGGCGATATTGTAGTGGCTTTAATCGATAATGAGGCTACAGTAAAAGAGTTACGGGTCAATGCGGATAATGTTGTGTTGTTGCCCCGTTCCGGCAATAAAGAACATACCCCGATAGTGCTTTCCAGGGATTTTATTGTGCAGGGGGTTGTTGTATCAACTATATCGGGTATTTAGTTGTGGATAAAACGATTATGCATATTGATCTTGACACATTTTTTGTGTCTTGTGAACGGCTGCTCAACCCCAAATTAGATAATAAGCCCGTATTGGTAGGGGGGACCAGCGGGAGAGGGGTTGTTGCAGCTTGTAGTTACGAGGCAAGAACTTATGGTGTGCATTCAGCCATGCCCATGCGCACTGCCCGGCAGCTCTGTCCTGATGCGGTTGTAATCCGGGGCAATAGTCTTATTTATAGTAAATTTTCTAACGAAATTACAGATATTATCAAAGAAAGGGCCCCATTATATGAAAAGTCTTCTATAGACGAATTTTATATCGATGTTAGCGGTATGGATAAGTTCTTTGGATGTTACAAGTGGGCTCAGGAGTTACGTGAGAGAATAGTTAAAGAAACCCGGTTGCCTATATCCTTTGGCCTGTCAACAAATAAAACTGTTGCAAAGGTGGGCACTAACGAAGCTAAACCGAACAATCATATCAATATACCTAAGGGGGCGGAAAGAAATTTTCTGGCCCCACTTTCCATAAAAAAAATTCCAATGGTGGGCGATCAGACCTACAAGAAGCTTCTAAGCATGGGGGTTAAATACATCAGAACTATTCAGGAGATGCCGGTGGAGTTGATGGAAAGAGTTATGGGAAAGAATGGGGTTCTGCTTTGGAAGAAAGCACAAGGTATTGATAATTCTCCGGTAGAACCTTACCATGAACGAAAATCCATATCTTCATCATTGACACTGGAGAAGGATACGATTGATGTGCAGAAGCTTAAGGGAATTCTGATGTCAATGGCTGAAAAACTGGCCTACAGCCTAAGAAAAGGTGATAAGCTTACGGCTTGTGTTACGGTCACTATACGGTATTCCGATTTTGATACCAGGAGCAGACAAAAACGAATTGCATATACATCATTGGATCATACGCTGATAGATACCGTGATGGAACTATTTGATCAGCTTTATAACCGAAGGGTGCTTGTCCGGTTAGTGGGGGTGCGTTACAGTTATTTAATTACGGGAAGTTACCAGTTAAGGTTGTTCGAAGATAATATCGAACTGATAAAGCTTTACCAGGCAATGGATAAAATCCGTAACCGCTACGGGCAGAACGCTATTCAACGGGTGGCGACTATGGACATCCGGGGTGTTGGTCAGATGGGCAATCCATTTAATGGGCAACCTCCGATAATTCCGGCTCATCGTAGAATGTAATGTTACTAAATTGCCATACATATTTTAGCTATAAGTTTGGCACCCTTAGTATAGAGCAGCTTATACAGGAAGCCGTAGATAAAGGATATAAAACGTTGGCATTAACCGATATAAACAGTACTTCTGCATGTGTTGATTTTATACGGCAATGTTCTGGTAAAAATATCCGCCCAGTTGTAGGGATCGATTTTAGGAACGGAGTGCAGCAGAAGTATGTGGGAGTTGCTATTAATAACGAAGGTTTTCAGGAACTGAACGAGCATTTAACTTATCATTTGCATTCCGGAAAACCATTTGATGAAAAAGCTCCGGCATTTAGTCATGCATATATTGTTTATCCATTAGGTTCTGTTAAATACCAGCATTTAAGGGAAAATGAGTTTTTAGGTATTCGTCCGTCTCAAATAAACAGGATGGTTGTTGGGGGGCTTAAGCAACAACAGGGTAAGCTGGTTATTTTACAACCGGTAACTTTTCGGCATAAACGGGACTTTAATATACACCGGCTGCTAAGGACTGTTGATAACAACACCATACTGAGTCGTTTGCCTAAAAGTGAGGAAGCACAGCCGGATGAGCTAATGCATTCGGAGCAGGAGGTATTAAAACTGTTTGGAAGTTATCCAGAGATAATTGAAAATACACAGCGTTTAATTCAAAGCTGTGGGGTTCATTTTACGCCCAAAGAATCGAAAAACAAGAAATGTTTTACCGGTTCACCAGATAGTGATTTTGAACTTTTACGGCAGCAATGCAGAGAGGGGCTAAAATATCGTTATGGGGTTGCCCCTAAAAATGTATTAGAGAGGGTAGAAAAAGAATTGCAGATAATACGGCAAATGAACTTTTGTTCTTACTTCCTTATAAACTGGGACATGGTTTTGTATGCCCGTAGTCATGGATGCTATTATGTGGGACGGGGAAGCGGGGCTAATAGTATGGTAGCTTATCTTTTGCGTATTACGGATGTAGATCCGGTAGAACTCGACCTGTATTTTGAGCGTTTTATTAATCCTGCCAGAAATAACCCGCCGGATTTCGATATAGACTTTGCATCCAGGGACCGGAACCATATTACAAGCTATCTTTTCGACCGTTATGGCTGGGAGCATACAGCTCTGGTGGGAACCTATATCACTTTCCAATATAAATCAATGATCCGGGAGTTGGGAAAAGTATTTGGATTGCCTTTGCACGAGATTGACAAGCTTCAGGCATTAAAAAATTTTCAGGGCGTTAAAGATGATATGCACAAACTTGTATTAGGTTATAGCAGGCTTATTCATAAATTTCCGAGTCACCTGAGTGTACATTCCAGTGGTATTCTTATATCTGAAGCCCCTATAAGTGCTTATTCGGCTACTATTATGCCACCAAAAGGATTTCCTACTGTTCATTTTAGTATGCAGGAGGCTGAAGATATCGGATTTGCAAAATTTGATATCCTCGGACAACGGGGGCTCAGTAAAATTGAAGATGCTATAAGCATTGTAAGGGAAAATACCGGGGATGAAATTGATATTCATGATATAAAAAGATTTAAGGTAGACGATAAAATACGACAATTGTTAAAAAGGGGCAATACGGTTGGGTGTTTCTATGTAGAGTCTCCGGCAATGCGTATGTTGTTAACAAAACTCGAGGCTGATGATTATCTCCGGTTGGTGGCTGCCAGCTCTATTATCAGGCCCGGGGTTTCAAAAAGTGGGATGATGCGGGAGTATATTCTCCGTTATCGAGATCCTGAGAGGTGTGTTGCTGCCCAAAATGAAGCTCCGCAACTTTATAAGCTTTTGGAAGAAACTTATGGGGTAATGGTGTATCAGGAAGATGTTATAAAAGTAGCTCACTTATTTGCCGGCCTTACCCTTGCAGAGGCCGATATTTTACGCAGGGGAATGTCGTGGAAATTCAAACAGCGTAATGAATTTGGTAAAGTCAGGGACAGGTTTTTTTCGAACTGTTTGAAAAAAGGGCACCCAATAGGGATTGTTGAGCGGGTGTGGGGTCAAATTGAGAGTTTTGCCAATTACGCTTTCTCGAAAGGGCACTCGGCTTCTTATGCCGTAGAAAGTTACCAGGCACTTTTTATTAAAGCTTATTATCCGTTGGAATACATTGTGGCAACATTAAACA
This sequence comes from Bacteroidales bacterium, assembly GCA_965230395.1. Lineage (GTDB taxonomy): Bacteria > Bacteroidota > Bacteroidia > Bacteroidales > UBA10428 > UBA10428. The sequence goes on along the minus strand of CBDDKV010000002.1, from coordinate 4,787,996 downwards.
ATGGTGGAGGTTTTTTCCGGACAGAGCTCTATTTACATGAGGCGCGCATGCACGGGGCAGCTATTCGTCCGCCCTGTGTAAATAAAAGTGAAGGGGGGGCACTGATTAAGAACAATATAATTTACTTGGGGTTTAATTTTGTTAAAAGTCTTGAAAATCATACCATAGAGCGTATTCTGTCGGCTCGTTACCGTGGGGGCTATTTCAGGAATTTACAGGATTTTATAAAACGAACGTCCGTTTCCCTGGAACAATTAAGTATTCTCATCCGGGTTGGGGCTTTAGGTTTTGCAAGAAAGTCAAAAAAAGAGCTGTTATGGAATGCTCACTTTATTTTGGCAAAATCGAAGAGAACAGCTCCTGAACGAACGCTGTTTGAAAGGGAGGTAAAAGAATTTAGGATTCCCCAGCTATATCATCATCCACTGGAAAATGCTTATGACGAGATAGAACTTCTGGGGTTTCCGGTCAGCTCTTCGCCTTTTGAACTACTTGAGGATTTTAATGTGCCAAAAACAATTGTAAAAGAGCTTTCCGGCATGATAAATAAAAATGTAGAAATTGTAGGAAACCTTGTTCATGTGAAGCGGACTCAGGCTGGTTCGGGTGCTTATGGAGAGAAAAAGAATATGAGTTTTGCTGTATTGATTGATTTTGAGGGGCACTGGATAGATACTGTGCAGTTTCCGGAAGTGGCAGCACGCTATCCATTTCGGGGCCCGGGCTGCTATCTGATAAAGGGAAAAGTCGTTGAGGAGTTTGGTTTTATCAGTATTGAAACTTCAGAATTGTACCGGTTGCCTAATGTGAACCTGGAAGAACCTTCAACACGGCTTAAATTGCCTGAACCGGAAGGCCAGGGGAGGGTAGTGTTGAAGAAAGGAACAGAATAGAAACCTGTCGGTGGGTGAGAAATTAAAAAAACAAGTGCTCCAAGAGGATCGGTAGTCTCTTAAGTCACTTGTTTTTATCTATAAACTTAGATGCTTGTTGGCATAATTATATTAAAAGTTCCAGTCCAACCCGTATTTATCACTAATGTCAAGTGGGGGCATAGGGCCATTCAGGGGTTTTGAACCTTTCACATACCAGTCAAACCAATCTGCTTGTCGCATCAAAACATCAATACGTCCGACCTGCATTCTGTTTCCATGTCCTTCCCCCGGATACTGTACCAGCCTGACAGCCGGATGGTTGTTCATTTTCATCCTGCGGAAAAGTTCAATGCTTTGTGTAGGATGTACCCTTGTATCATTGGCACCTCCATAAATTAAAGTTGCCGTTTTACTTTGATGTGCCCAGTACACAGGACTTCTTTCAAGGTTCATCTGCCATTGTTCCTCCAAAGGTTTTCCACTATGCACATACATTTCTTCGTAAGGAATGTCTGTAGTACCCCTTTTACTGATAACATTACTGATGCCTACAAACATACAAACCGCTTTTACATATTTTGTGTAATAAGTTGCAAACCAAGCCGAAGCATAACCTCCATAAGAACCACCGGCCAGACCAACCCGTTCTTTGTCGGCTCCTTTCTCTTTGCACAAAAAGTCAATGGCATCAGCAATATCATCAAATTCTTTTCCGGCAGGATCCATAAAACCTTCCATTCCAAAATCTACCCCATATCCGGTACTTGCCCTGTAATTTAGGTATGCAACCATGTACCCTTTTCCGGCCATAACCTGTCCGGGTGTAGAATACCTGCTTAACCAGCCATTTGAATGGTGTGCTTCAGGTCCGCCGTGTACATAAACTATCAGCGGATACTTCCGGTCTTCCTTATAACCTACCGGCTTTATTAATATTCCTTCTATTTCCATGCCATCGCGGGCAGGATACCTGAAAACTACTTGTTCTCCTAATTGTGTCTGAGGGTTTATATTGGTCAATTGTATTAGTGTCCTAATTGTGTCTTTTCAAGCTGAGGGTTTATATTGGTCAATTGTATTAGTGTCCCTTTTTTAGTTAATGTATAAATATCTTTAGCATTTTTGGGAGTGGAACCGTTGAAAATCAGTTTTTCAAAGCCGGGATGATTTACCGGGTGCTGAAAGATGACCCCGGTTTCTTTTGCGTCAAGAATTACTTTTCTTTCATTGTTGTTTAATGACACATGGTTAAGCTTTGGATATACCCCTTCCTCAGAAAGATATATGAGTTCACTGTTGTTTTTCCAGTTTATCCATTTAATGTGTCCTATCAGGCCTTCGGGAGTAAGATTTTGTGTTCTTTTACTTTCAAAAGAATAAACATACGCCTGACTGACTGAATGATCGTTTATGTTAAGTGCTCCGGTATACGCAAGGTTCTTTCCGTCAGGGCTGAAAGAATAATTTCCAAGTTTCCCTACATTTTTTAGCTTATGTTCGATTGTTCCGCTTTCAGGGGCAATAACATGAATTTTACGAAACATATATTTATGATCAATAAGTTTTTTTTCTGATGCACTGAATGCTATCCGGGTTCCCTGTTTATTAAACTCGAAATCCCATACATTGATTCTTTCGGTAATTTGTTTACTTTCTATGGCAGACAGGCCGGAGTTTAATTTTGTAATAAAAAGGTTGTTGTTTTTCAGGTTTTCTTCAAAGAAGATAAAGCCGTACCCTCTTTTTTTAAGTTCTTTTTCTTTGTCAGATTTAGGTGTAGGGGCAAGGTAAGCAATGCTGTTTCCAAGTGGGTTCCACTTAAAAGTCAGGATTCCGGTTTCTGAGCTTGTCATTTTTATCATATTGCCCCCGGAAAGAGGCATTGCCCAGATCTGTTTTGGATCATCTTTTTTCTTGCTGTAAAGGAAGGCAATGTATTTTCCGTCTGGACTAATTTTAGGGGAATGAACATTCATCTCTTTTTCAAACAGGTTGATGGTTGTATTGTCTTTTAGGTTAAGCAGGTGATAACTGGAATGAGAGTTTCCGGGAGCCTCGTTTGGAGTGCGCGGGATATTGAGGGCATAAAGGAGTTGTTTGCCATTCGGGCTGATCTGTATCGCACTGCAGCTTTTTAAGCTTAATAAATCGTGAGGAGACAAAGCTTCCTGCCCGAAAGTAAGCTGTGAAAACTGAATGTGCAAAAATAAAGATAAGAGTAACGAAATTTTCAAAATACGATTCATAGGTAAAAGCTTTTTTGAAAACAAAAGTATAAATATTTGCATTCTTGTTTAACTGATTTAACAGGAAAAATATCAATGCCAGTAATCGTTATGAGATGCTTTTTGTTCTTGCAAATCAACAGTATACTGAAAGTAATCTGAATAAGAATCGTTGTATATTCCTGCATAAGGAAAACAATTAGTATTTTATTTGAATTATTCGGACTAGTTTAGTGCCTAAAACTGTAAAATTATGTACTGGGAAAAACGTTGGTTTCAATTTGCAATATTGTTATTGTTGGCTTTTATTTGGGGAAGTTCATTTATTTTAATGAAGATTGGGTTAAAAAGTTTTACAAGTAATCAGGCGGCAGGGATAAGAATGTTGCTGGCCTCGTTAGTTTTAATGCCGTATTCAATAAAAAACCTGAAATACTTAAAAAAGAAAGATGTAAAAAGTCTTTTAGTGGCTGGTTTTTTTGGAAGTTTTATCCCGGCTTTTCTTTTTACAAAGGCTCAGACACGAATTGACAGCTCCCTTGCCGGTATGCTTAATTCACTTACACCTGTTTTTACATTAGTAGTTGGGATTTTGTTTTATAGGGCAAAATCGGGGTGGCGGCAGATTTTTGGATTATTTTTAGGGATTTTAGGGGCCTCGGGACTCATATTGTCCACTAACGGTTATAGAATTGAAGAGGTAAATAGTTATGCTTTTTTTGTGGTAATTGCTTCAAGTTGTTATGCATTTAATATCAATGAAGTAAAAGCACGACTTTCACATTTGTCAGGTACACAGATAACATCACTGTCATTTTTTCTGTTGGGGCCTACGGCGTTAATATACCTCTCAACATCTGATTTTAGTCCGGTGATGGAAAATGAAAACTGGCTCTTGCATTTTTCTTGCCTGGCTGCGTTGGGAGTAGTTGGAACGGCAGCAGCTATGCTTTTAATGAACAGTCTTATCAGGAGAACAACAGCCTTAATGGCATCTTCGGTAACTTATGTTATTCCTGTGTTTGCTATAGTCTGGGGGTTTGTAGATGGTGAGAATATAACCGTTTTTCAATTATTATTTATGGTGTTGATCCTTTTTGGGGTTTATCTTATAAATAAAAGAAAGTAGGGGGCATTTATTGGTTATTCATATTAATAATACCGTCCCTTAATGAAATCATAATCATACTTGCGGTGTTTTTAGCCCCTATTTTGCTAAGAAGTTTTTTTCGGTGGGCATCAATGGTATGTGAACTTAACGCTAATTTTTCAGCAATTTCCTGGTTAGAGTATCCCTGGCAAATATGTTTTAATACTTCCAATTCCCGGTCAGAAAGCTGAACAGCAGACTTTTTTCTTTGTTTGGGCTGTAGTTGTTTTGCGACAGTCATAAACTCCTTGGAATAATATGTTTCTCCTTTTAAAATATGGCTTATCGCTTTTTTAAGTTCGGTTTGGGTTACATTTTTTAAAAGAAAACCAGAAGCCCCGGCATTTATCATGTCAATGAAATTTTTAATGTCTTGTGAAGACGTTATTGCGATTATGTAAGTGTGCGGATATTTGTTAATAACCTGTTGGGTTACTTCAATTCCATTCTCATCTTCAAGGTGTACGTCCATTAAGATAAGATCGGCCTCATCTTTTTTCAGGTGTTCAAATAATTCTTTACTGTTGATTGCTTCTCTGGTTTCTTCAATAAATGGAATTGACTTTAACATATGGCGCAGGCCTAAACGAGATAATTCAAAGTCATCAACAATAATAACGGATATCTTATTGTCCATTTGAATAAGTAAATATTTAATGTTTAGATTATTAATTTACAAAATATGCTTTCAATTACGTTAAGATTGCACTTTAATTTGCCATAAAAAGTGGTTAACCTGTTTTGTGTATTGTTGAGAGGGTGTTTAATCCGTTAATTATATATGTTGGTGAATAATGGCAAGTAATTGGTAACACTATTCAATACTTTGTTATAGGGTAATTTTTCGGCTAGGTACAACAATAAAGTTGTTGTTAAGTGTGAAACAGCAAAAGGGGAGGTAAGGACGAGAATTCTATAAATATTTTTTTACTTCGGAGTTGTTATTTCTGATTTTAACCAATATCTTTCCCAATAATATCTCAAAATCTATATCAATATGGCTGCATTCAGGATCCTTTTATTAGCTGTTTTGACTATTTCACTATCATGCAAAACGAAGCCGGAGAAGAAAAAAAATATTTCTGAAGAAGAACAATATACTGTTTATTCTTATAAAGTGGAAGGGGTGAACGATAGTTTGATTGCCGATTCGGTCTGGAAAATTGTTTTTTCATTACCAGGCATAGAAGAATTGGTGATTGATAAAGAAGAATTATTAGTAACGGTGAAAGCTGATGTGTCACTTATTAAGGAAGACAGGATAAAGCAGGAGATTGAAAAGCGGGGAGGAAATATTGTTAAGGAAGTACATTAGTAGTTTTTAGCGTTAAGCACGTGGCTAAAAATTAGAAATAGTTTTAAACATGAAAAGATTAAAAAGAATTGTTTTACTGGTGGTACTTTTGCCTGTATTATATATAGCAACGGTTATTTCTGTGGGGACGATATCAAACTATGAGCCGGAGCAGGCTGAACCGATTAGTACTATTCAGGATACGTTTTTATTGGGAGATACCTCAGCTTACACGGCTTTAATATGGAATATCGGGTATGCTGGCCTGGGGGCTGAAATGGACTTTTTTTATGATGGAGGTGAAAAAGTACGCGATTCCAGGGAAAATGTACAGAATAACCTGGGGAATATTGCAGCCTGGCTGGAAAGAAATGATTCAATCGACTTTATTTTGCTACAGGAAGTTGATGAAAAGTCGAAACGTAGTTACAAAAGTAACCAGGTAAATGTGCTAAATAAAGTCCTTTCATCTCATTATTCATTCTTTTGCCTCAACTACCATGTAAGATATGTTCCGATGCCCTTCTTAAGGCCTATGGGGAAGGTGAAGTCCGGATTGTTGAGCTATTCCAGGCACATACCGTTGAAGTCCATTCGCTATTCCTTTCCCGGAAATTATGGGTGGCCCAAAGGGATTTTTATGCTTGACAGGTGTTTTATGGAGCAACGTTTTCCGTTAAATAATGGAAAAGAACTAGTTGTAATTAATACACATAACTCGGCGTATGATGATGGTTCCCTTCGAAAAGAACAGCTAAACTATTTAAGAAGCTTTTTACTTGAAGAAGAAACAAACGGGAACTATGTTTTAATTGGGGGAGACTGGAATCAGTGCCCTCCCGGATTTATCGGTAACTTTTCAGGAGAGGTGTTTGATACGGTAAACCTTCAGCATATTCAGGAAGGATATCCCCGGGAAGGCTGGAGTTTTGTATACGATGGGCAATACCCAACAAACAGAAGGGTGAAAACGGTTTATAAAAAAGGGAAAACCCCTGTTACATTAATAGATTATTTTTTAGTGTCCCCCAACATAGAAGTGCTCAAAGTTCAGGGGGTAGATATGGGGTTTCGCTATTCCGATCATAATCCGCTAATTATTCATTTCAAATTAAACTCGTGATGCGGATTTTGTATGTGCCATTACTCTTTGTTATTGTTAATACTTCTTTTGCACAAAAGCTGGCTTTACCTTATAATGTTAAAAAAGCTTATGAAAATGGAACCAGGAGCTACAAGGGAGTTCCCGGAGAGAAGTATTTCCAGAACCGGGCAGTTTATTCCATAAAGGCTTCTTTTGATCCGGAAAAAGGAACTGTTAACGGAAAAGAAGAAATTGTATATTTTAATAATTCGGATGTTAGTCTTTCCGAAATTGTAATAAGGTTGTATCAGGACGTATTTAAAAAAGGGAATAAAAGAGACGAACCGGTTCCTGAAGCATTCCTGACAGATGGAATGGTGATTAATTCAGTGAAGGTTAATGATGTTGAGTTGGGGGACGGCAGTAAAGTTATTAATACACGTTCGGGCACTAATTTCTTTTTATCACTTGTTGAAGATATAAAACCAAAAGACAGTACCATAATTAATATAGACTGGCAGACAAAAATGCCTCCAGCTCATGCTCATAGATTTGGAAAGTATGGAGAAGGGGACTGGTTTGTGGCTTTATGGTATCCGCAGATCGCAGTTTATGATGATATTGATAGGTGGGATGTATGGAGTTATACAGGACTTTACGAATTTTATAACGATTTTAACGATTATAATGTTGAAATAGAAGTGCCGGCAGGACATATGGTGTGGGCGACCGGTAGCTGGGTAAATGCTGCTGCGATCCTAAGTCCGGAGATATATGAAAAATATCAAGAGAGCCTTACTTCGGATGAAAGTATCCAAATTCTGTCATCAGGGGATCTTTTAAGTAAGAAAGCATTCAAAAAAAGAAAAAAACTGAAATTTAAATTTCAGGCCAGGCATGTTCCTGATTTTGCATTTGCGGTTTCAGACAGTTATCTGTGGGATGCCGGCTCTGTAATAACCGATTCTGTAAGTAAAGAAAGAACGGTAGTTAACGCTGTTTATCCTTCTGAAGCCAGAAACTTTGATCAGGTCGCAAAACTGGGAATGGAATCAGTTAGTCACTTTACATTTAATTCTTTAGGTGTAAAATACCCTTACCCTAATGTAACAGTTTTTAATGGAGAAGGTGGAATGGAGTACCCAATGATGGTAAACCAGGCCGATGGTAACCTTTCAAGTTTAACTTTTGTTACAATGCACGAAATATTTCATGGATACTTTCCTTTTTATACCGGTACGAATGAAAGAAAATATGCATGGGTTGACGAAGGCCTGACGACCTACCTTCCGGTTGGGACGGAACTGGAAATCAGTGAAAGCCCCGTTTATCAGTTACCCCTGATAAATCAGTCTTATAATTATAATGCCGGGGAAGAAAAAGATTTACCACTATTCATACCGTCTGCATTTAACAGAGAAGCTTCATACGGGCATCATGCATATTTTCGTCCTGCGGTAGCGTTTTCTGTTGTGGAAAGATATCTTGGAAAAGAGACTTTTCGTAAGTCAATAAGGGAGTTTGTTGACCGGTGGAATGGAAAACACCCGACAGGTTATGACCTGCTTTTTACGTTAAATGATATTGCTGGTGAAGATTTATCCTGGCTCACTGTGCCATGGTTCTCCGGTTATGGATGGGCAGATTTGGGAATTAAAAAGGTTGAACGTCAAGGAAATAACCTTGTCGTTACCATTGAAAACATCGGGGGGTTCCCGGTTCCTGTTGAACTAAAATTTATTGGAGCTGACGGGCGCATTGTAAATAAAGCAAAAAAAGCCGACTGTTGGAAAACAGGAAATGAATTTGTTAAGATAGGGCTGGAAAAGAGTGAAGATATAATCAGAATTGAGTTAGGAAGCCCCTTTATTCCTGATAAAGAATCGAAAAATGATTATTATTACTTTAATAAATAACATCACTAAATTTTCGCCATGAAGGTTCTCAAAAGACTAATGCTAATTTTATTTTCTCTCATAATTATATCGCTGATAACAGCAATGATAATTGCTAAAGTAAAAGCGCATAAAGGATTACCTTATTACGGGGAGGATGTGAAACTTAAAAAACTTAAGGACGAAGTCAGTGTTATAAGGGACCAGTACGGAACACCGCACATTTATGCCCAAGATGAAGAGGATTTATACCGGGCAACCGGCTACTTAACAGCCCAGGACAGAATGTGGCAAATGGATTTACTAAGAAGGGCAACAACTGGCCGTCTTTCAGAGGTTTTCGGAAAAGGTTTTGAGGACACCGACATCCTGCTTCGTTCATTAAGGTATTCCCAAAAATCAAAGAAGATATTAACCGAATTGCCCGACAACATACTTCTTGCTTTGGAAGCTTATGCCGACGGGGTAAATCAGTATATTAAGCAATATAAAGGAAACTATCCGCTGGAGTTCTTTATCCTGGGATATGAACCGGAAAAATGGGAAGCTTACCACTCGCTAAACCTCATAAATTATATGGCATGGGATCTAAAAGCAGGGTGGCGGGAATTATTCCTTGAAGAGTTAAAAGAAGCTCTTGACAGTACGTTGTATACAGCATTGTTACCCAAAGCGGAAATTCAAAAGTCATATGTGTTTGAACAAACGCATAACAAAGATATGTTGGCCAACAACAGCCTGTTGCATTTAGAAAAACTTGATGAACTGGGACTGGATATCTTGAGGGGAAGTAATAACTGGGCAGTATCCGGTAAAAAAAGTACTACCGGTATGCCAATTGTAGCCAATGACATGCACCTGATGTATACAGTGCCGGGCATATGGATGCAAATGCACCAGGTTGTGGAAGGCAAATTAAATGTTTCTGGTTTGCTGTTGCCGGGGCAGCCTCTTGTGGTGGTAGGACATAACGATAGTATTGCGTGGGGAATGACCAATACCTATGTAGATAACCTGGACTATTATGAGGAAAAAATTAATCCCGAAAATTCAAATCAGTATCTCTTCAATGGAGAATGGAAGGATTTCATCGTTGTTAAGGAGCAGATAAAAATTAAGAAAGACACGGTTCTTGAACTGAAATACCGGTATAATCACCGGGGACCGGTAGTTTCGGAAGCAAAAGGGGTAAAAGACAAAGTGCTTACCATACATTGGGTTGGAGATGAGAAGAGTAATGAACTGAAAAGTATTTATCTGGCAAACAGGGCGCACAACTGGAGCGAGTTTAAAGAAGCATTCAGAGGTTTTAAAGCCATAAGCCAGAATATTGTGTATGGCGATAAAAATGGAAATATCGGTTTGTATGCATGTGCCGGAGTGCCTATAAGAAAGAGAAATGCTGTTTTTGAGATCCTGCCCGGATGGACAGATGAATATGACTGGAAGGGGCTTGTTCCTTTTGAGGAACTGCCTCATGAGTTTAACCCTGAAAGAGGGTATGTTTCCAGCGCCAACAATAGAACGGTAGATAGTTCTTATCCATATCATATTGGGAGCTGGTATTCCGATCCGTACAGGATTGAACGAATAAGGGAAATGCTGGAAGAAAAAGAAAAGCTATCCATTGGTGATTTCAAAGCCATACAGAATGACTCAAAGTCAAAACTGGCAGAAAGGATAATACAAAAATGTTTTAAAAAGCTGGACAAAACCGTCATGAGCGGAAATGAAATACAGGTCATGGAATTACTTGACGGGTGGGACGGAAGTATGGATAAAAATCTGGTGCAGCCCGCGGTATTGGAGTACTTCAGATATTATCTTATTCAGACTGTATATCGGGATGAAATGGGAAAGGCACTATTTGAGAAATTCTACCGAAAAGGAAGGCTGTACAGAGTGGCACTTTTTAACCTCCTCGAATCAAATCACTCTCCCTGGATTGACAATGTAGAAACCGAACCGGTAGAAACGTTCTCTGATGTTGTTCAGGAAGCATTCTTGCTAACTGTAAAGCATATGGAAGCAGAGTATGGAGATGATATAAAAATGTGGAAATGGGGAAATATCCATACCTTTACCCTGGAGCACCCGTTAAGCAGAGTGGAGATACTGGATAAAATCTTTCACCTGAACCGTGGGGCATTTCCGGTCAGTGGGAGTAATCATACCATTGCGCCCTATTCATACCCGGTAAATGAACCATCCGGAGTTCATCACGGGGCATCGCACAGGCATATATATTCCCTTGTGCATTGGGATTCAACACATTCTGTTATTCCAACAGGTAATTCCGGAGTTGTTTCAAGTGAATTTTATTGCGATCAGGCAGAAATGTATGTTAACGGAGAGTATCACCCGGACTATTTCTCTAAAGAAGCGGTAGAAAACAACGCTAAATACAAAATGAAGATAATACCTGCTGAGTAAGGTTTTCAGAAAACATGCAACCGGATTTTGCAATTTAAAAATCCTACGTTTGTTTTTGAGGACAGGGAATGACATTTCTTTTATGTAGAGCCTTTGTTTGTGATTTTCTTAGAGGGGTTTGGAGCGTTTTGCAGAGATGAAATTTGAAAATGTAACAACTTTTTCGATTATGGTATGAAAAAAAACTCTTCACTTTATTTTTATTAAAATGAAGAGTTTTTCAGTTTACCTTAAATCAAATTGAGTTGAACAGTTCTGCCGAAACTAATCAACTATCTTAACCCAGGCATTCGGGTCAACATCTCGTTTTATTTTCATCATCAATCTGTCAGCTTCTTGTTTGGAAGGAAATACATCATAGCTAACCGCATGCATTCTTCCAATTTTGCCGAACTTCTCTGCATTATAACCTTTACGTTTCAAATCAAGGACTAGGTTGTCCGCATTGGATTCTTCACGAAACACTCCCGCAACAACATAATATTTTGTCCCTGCAAAAACCTGACGCTCTGGCTCTGGGGGGGCAGGGGTTTCTTCTTCTGCTTCCTCTATTACAGGTTCAGAGACTTCAGCATTTGTTGATGAACCTGGTGTTGTTTCTGCTTCTGTTCCCGGAGAAGTCGTTTCTTCACTTTCAGCATTCGTTGTTTCTTCTGTTGTATTTTCTTCGTTGGTCCCCGACTGAGTTTCGGTTTCAGCAATAACTTCTGTATTACCTTTTCCGAGCATAGCTCTTATTTCATCCCCAAACAGGAAAAAACTAACGATAGCTCCATTTACAATAAGGATAATAACAATCCAGAGAATTAAGTTTAATCTCTTTTTTCCGCCCCTTTCGGCATAATACTCTGTTATCGGGGTAGTCTCCGTAGAAGTGCTTTTGGAAGGTTCTTTTGAGACGGTGCTTGGCTTTTTGGTTTCCTGAGAAGGAGTACTACTTGCCTGTTTAGGTGTGGGTGCGGGTGTTGGAGTAGCCTTGGGAGCTTCATTTCTGGGGGCGGGGGATGGCGGGGTTTTTGCCTTTTCAGGAATGGGGGGGGGTATCCTGGTTTCAGGTTTTTCTTCAGCAGGAGGTTTAGGTAAAGGTTTCTCCTCCATGTCAAACTCAACTGTTTTGGAAGTTTCTTTAGGTTCTGTTTTTTGCGGTGGGGGAGGTGGTGCACTTGTGCCGGAATTCCTCAATGATATTTTACCGGTGGAGCTTTTAGAAAGGACACCAATCCCACTAAGCATTACCTCCTGGTTATTTTTTAATTTTTCCTGTAATTCTTTCGTCATATCTCTGACTTTTGCAGAAGCGGCATCCCTTTCAATATTCAGGCTGCTTGCAACTGCGCCAACGAGTGCTCCGTCGTTGTATTGCAGGAATTCATTAAAAATCACAGTGAAAGGGGTCTTCTGCTTTACAATTAGGGCTCCGAAATCGGGTACAATTACTCGCCCGTTTTCTTTTAGTAGTTTTAGGATAATTTCATCCATGTAATCATAGAATTTGTATATACAGAACCAAATTTATAAATAATTATCCATCAGTTTATTGAAAGTTTTTAACAAAAAAGCTGTATTTCGTTTTTTTTTTCTGTCTTCCTAAGCTTTTTATTAAATTTGTGAACAGAGAATTATTGGTTCTCAGGCCAATCAAAATAATTGGGCCTTGTATGTAAAAAAATTGAACAGAACTGAAATTAATGGATAATAAAGAGGTTTTAGGTATCGATTTTGGTGGGTCTGGCATAAAAGGGGCTCCTGTTAACATTAAATCGGGAAAACTTACCAAAGAAAGATACAGGATACCAACCCCCAGTCCGGCCACACCGGAAGATGTAGTTGTTGTAGTAAAAAGAATTATTGATTATTTCGATTGGAAGGGACCGGTTGGTATTGGTTTTCCAGCGGTGGTGCAAAATGGAGTAGTAAAAACAGCATCAAATATAGACAACTCGTGGATAGGGGTAGACGCTGAAAAGTTGTTCTCGGAATTTACGGGGCTTCCGGTAAAGGTTTTAAATGATGCAGATTCAGCTGGATTGGCAGAAAAAGAATTTGGGGTCGGTCATAAAGTAAAAGGCACTGTTTTGCTGGTGACAATTGGTACCGGTATTGGAAGTGTTGTTTTTACAGGAAAAAAACTGGTAGCAAATTCCGAACTTGGGCATATTTTTTTAGATAATGGAAAAATAGGGGAAAAATATGCAGCAGATTCGGTAAGGGAAAGAGAAGATCTGGATTGGTCAGAGTGGGGAGAAAGGTTCAATAAGTATTTACAGGAATTAGAGAAACTTTTTTGGCCTGAATTAATAATTATAGGTGGTGGTGTAAGTAAGAAGCCGGAAAAGTTTATGCATAAGATAGATATAAACACCCCAATAAAAATGGCCGGACTAAGAAATGAAGCCGGTATTATTGGTGCAGCAATTGCGGCTAAACCCAAAAAGAAGAAGCTAAAACAAAAAGTTCAACCCTGATTTGAAGTACCTTCGAAAGGCTGGCGGTTTAAAATTGAACGGCCAAGGGTTACTTCATCTGTATATTCCAGCTCATTGCCAATGGATATTCCACGGGCAATAATGCTGACTTTAACCTGGGTCTCCTTTAGTTTCCTGTAGATGTAAAAGTTGGTTGTGTCACCTTCCATTGTTGTACTGAGAGCCAGGATTATTTCATCTATATTTTCTTCCCGGGCGCGTCTTATAAGACTGTTTATGTTGAGATCCTGAGGACCAATACCCTCCATCGGTGATATTATTCCGCCCAAAACATGATATAAACCGTTAAATTGCTGGGTCTGTTCTATTGACATGACGTCTTTGATGTTTTCAACAACACAAACAGTAGAGCGGTCTCGCGATGGGTTACTACATATCGAGCATATGCTGCTATCGGAAATATTATGACAAACCTTACAGAATTGAACATGATTGATTAATTCACTAATATCATGGGAGAATTTCAGAGCGGCTTCTTTTTTTTGTTTCAGAATAAACAAAACCAGTCTTAAAGCGGTTCTTTCTCCAATACCGGGAAGCCCTTTGAATTGCTCAACAGCTGCAGCTAATAATTTAGACGGATAATTTAGATGGCTCATTTCTTTAATAATAATCAAAGTATAAAGTTAAATTGATGATAACCCTTCTGCAATTTTTTTTATCAAATACTATTCTTTTACTATCCTTGTAAGTTTATAATTGTCAAATATGAATCCTTATACAATATTAATAATAGTAACCGGATATTTTGGGTTACTTATGTTTATTAGTTTTTTAACATCAAAAGGAGCCGATAACCAATCGTTTTTTGTTGGAAACAGAAAGTCCCCCTGGTATATTGTGGCTATTGGTATGGTTGGAGCATCGTTGTCCGGGGTGACGTTTATTTCAGTACCCGGATGGGTAGGGGACAGTCAGTTCCTTTATATGCAAATGGTATTTGGCTACTTGTTTGGTTATCTGGTGATAACTTTTGTATTGCTTCCTGTTTACTACAAATTAAACCTGACCTCTGTTTACACCTATTTAAATGTGCGGTTCGGAAATATTAGTTATAAAACCGGAGCGGGGCTTTTTCTTGTTTCAAGGTTGATAGGGGCTTCTTTCAGACTGTTTCTGGTTGCAAATGTATTACAGATTGTTGTTTTTCAACCTTTGGGCATTCCATTCTGGTTTTCGGTCCTTATAACTTTAATTCTGATATGGGTTTATACTTTCCGGGGAGGGATAAAAACTATTGTATGGACCGACACGTTGCAAACTTTGTTTATGCTTTTGGCTGTTGTGTTAACCTTTGTTCTCTTATCAAAATCAATGGGGTTGAATATATCAAAGGCTGTGGATGTAATAGCAGGTTCAGAGTATAGTAAAATGTTTGATTTCACCAGTTGGAAATCCGGAACATACTTCTGGAAGTATTTTTTAAGCGGGATTTTTATCACCATTGTTATGACCGGACTGGATCAGGATATGATGCAAAAAAACTTAAGTTGCAGAACCCTTAAAGACGCTCAGAAAAACATGTTAACATATAGTCTGGCTTTTATTCCAGTTAACCTCATATTCATGGGGCTTGGTGCTTTGCTTTTCATATTTTCAACAAATTCAGGGATTGAATTGCCAGAAAGAAGCGACGATTTATTTCCGTTAATTGCAACACAGGGATATCTGCCTGTTATTGTTGGAGTGTTTTTTGTCTTGGGGCTTATTGCCGCTGCTTATTCAAGTGCAGACTCTGCCCTGACTGCATTAACAACCTCATTTCTTGTCGATATAATCGGAATAAACCATGCCAAAGAATCCGAAATAAAAAAGAAGCGGTTTCGGGTCCATATCCTGATGTCTGCACTATTGGCTGTCATTATCCTCCTTTTTCAGGCTATTAACAATTCAAGTGTTGTAAAAGCATTATTTGATGCAGCTGCTTATACGTATGGACCTTTACTGGGACTATATACTTTTGGTTTTTATACCCGGCGAACAGTAAAGGAAAAGGCTGTGCCTGTTATCGCTGTAATTTCACCAGTTTGCACCTTTATACTGAATTATTATTCCGGGGAACTGATTAATGGTTATGTAATGGGATTTGAAAAATTGATCTATAATGGAATTTTAACGTTTATGGCCTTGCTTTTATTTAGCCGGAAGAATAAAGAAAACACTTTCTTACCTTAATTTTGTGCATTTTTTTTTAATGTTGAGGGAATAATTTTATTTTACACGATAATTACTAAAACGATTTAGTTAGTGAAGAAGTTTACAATCACAGATATTGCAAAGAAGTTAAATGTATCGAAAACCACCGTTTCTTTTGTGTTAAATGGGAAAGGGGATGAGCGGAATATCAGCAAGGAGACCCAAAAGCGGATCCGGGATTTGGCATTACTGTTAAATTATCAGCCCAGTGCAGTGGCGCAGAGTTTAAAAAAAGGAAAAACAAATTCAATTGGTTACCTGGTCCCCGACATCTCTAATTTGTTCTTTGCAAGAATAGGCCGAAAAATAGAGGATTTGCTGTTAAAGAAAGGATATCATCTCTTTATTGGTAGTACAGACGAAGATCCTGAAAAAGAGCTGGAACTTATTAATTCATTAATGTCGAGAAGGGTGGATGGCTTGATTATCGCCTCTTCCCGGATTGAAAGTATAAAAAGCATATTGAAGTCAAAATTCCCGGTTGTTTTATTTGATCGGGAAGATGAAAATATTGAAGCAAATTATGTGTTAGTTGAGAACAAGAAGTCGATGTCAAAGGCTGTAAATGAGTTGATAGGAAGTGGTTGCAGCAAAATAGGGCTTCTTTCTATTACCCCGGATGTTTTTTCTTTAAAGCAGAGAATAGAAGGTTACGAAAATGCTCTCGTTGCGAATGGTTTGGAGGTTCTTCCCGACTTAATAAGAACGGTTAATAAGAATGAAATAAAAAAGAGCGTTAAAGAGCAACTACAATTTTTGGTTGAAGCAAAAAGAGCAACTACAATTTTTGGTTGAAGGTGGATTCAATTGTATTTACGAATAACTTGCCGGCCCAGGAAGTTATCTGGAACCTGAATGTTCATTACCCCGAATTAAAAAATAAGATCCAATTGGCCAGTTTTGATAATATTGACCTGTTTGATTATCCAAGCCCAAGGGTAGTTTCACTTGCTCAGCCAACGATAGAGATTGCAGAGAATATTGTTTCCCTATTAATAAACGAGATGGAAAGTGGCCAGGTAAGCCTGGAAAGGAAAAAAGTAGTTCTGGAACCGAAGCTGTTAAAAAGGAGATAGTTAATTCTTAGTTTATAGTTTAGCGGGATTAAGAAACCAAATAAAAATGCAAAAACCCAACCGGAAAACCTTACACCCCTTAAATTAAGGATTTTCCGGTTGTATTTTTATTTTCCTGGTTTCAGAAAGTGTTACTTTACTATCCAGATAAGATTTCTACTTCTGAAAAACCCTTTTAAGTGCAGTTACATTGTTTTCCCTGATGTTTCCATTATTAGGAGAGATTAGGCCAACCTGGCCGCTGTTATACCCTGAATACCAGAAAACAGTGGTAGAACCTCCAAAGTACAATTCATTAGCGGCAATAAAGCCTCTTTCACGTTTTTGTTTAGCGGTACTTGGATTGCTTACATATTGATTGCTGATACCCATTTCTGTCACAATGTAGTTTCCTCCAATGTATTGGTACCTGTCATTATAAGCCTGAATAAACTTGTCTCTCCATTGTGCTGTGCTAAGACTGGGGTCCGGGTCGCCACCACCAACAAATTTGGCGTAGCAGTGTACAGCCCATAGTCTGTTTTGAATGGTGGAGGTTCCATCATAAAGGTTTTTACTAACGGCTTTTGCATAAGCTCCGCCGTCAAGAATTATCTTTTTACCTTTCCAGTCATTAACTCCATTGTATAAATCGGTATAGTATTGAGCAAGATTGTTTCCTTGTGTTGGTTCGTTTGCCAGTTCCCATCCCATTACGGACGAAAGTAAGCCTTTAGACTCAATTTTTGCAATAACATTTTTCCAAATCCTGGCATCTTCGCTGGCATTATAGAAATTATGTTCGCCCCATAGGCATACAATCATTTTATTGCCGTGGTTTTTAATTACTTTCAGAGCATCTGCCCATTGGTCAAGGTCAGAGTCATCGTTGGCCATGGGCCTGCTAAACCCAATTCTGTAAACTTTAAAGTTTACAACATTATTTTCAAGATAATTGAGGGCTGTATTCAGATCGGAGTGGTATGTCCAAAAGCTTCCCCAATCCGTCTTGTTACTTCCGTTATAGTCGTTATTAAGGTTTACTCCGTATTTTGAAAACAATACGGTTCCTTTGTGTTTTACAGTGGCAGCTTTAAGTGTAGCCTCTTCAGCCTTCGCTGTGTCTGTAAGTTGAGTTAGCTCCTGGTCTTTTTCACAACTAATTGTTAAAAGTGCAAGCGAGATTGAAATTAAAAAAATCTTTTTCATTCAGTTAGTTTTTTTAGTTAAAGGGGTGTAAAAGTTAAGTATCAAAAAACACCATACTGTTAATTGATAGGGCAAAAAACAATATATGTTCTTAGTAGTCAGGTATCCGGATATTTACCTAAGAGGGGTTATTATTTTGATAATTAGAACGCTGCAATGTAAAAAAATATTCTTTTTGTTCAATGGAATAGTATTCTAATTGTTCGGAAACGGTTTCGGAGTGAAAATAAACAATACAAAAATGAGTTTTGATTGTGTTTTGCAAAAAAATATAGAACACAATTAAAACTCATATTGTGGGCGATATAAGATTCGAACTTATGACCCCTTGGGTGTAAACCAAGTGCTCTGAACCAACTGAGCTAATCGCCCTTTTTTAAAAAGAGCGGGAGACGAGACTCGAACCCGCGACCCTAACCTTGGAAGGGTTATGCTCTACCAACTGAGCTACTCCCGCAATTTTATCGTATGGTGGGGAGAGGAGGATTCGAACCTCCGAAGTCATACGACAGCAGATTTACAGTCTGCCCCAGTTGGCCACTTTGGTATCTCCCCGGATAACCATAAAAAAAAGCAACCAACTGCGGCTGCTATTGTGGGCGATATAAGATTCGAACTTATGACCCCTTGGGTGTAAACCAAGTGCTCTGAACCAACTGAGCTAATCGCCCTGAAAATTGTGTGCTTTATTGTTTAAAGCGGGTGCAAATATATGTGAGTTTTTTATTTTGACAAAATAATTCTTGTGTTTTTTTGTGCTTATGAGCTCTTTTTTTTGCAAACTCTTGTTTGTCAGTTGTGAACATAATAAGTATAGGTCCAGATTAACAACTAATCAAAGTTTGCATTTGTTTTTCCCTGTTGCAAATCTTTAGAATATTATGGTTTCACATTTGCTATCAAATTTTAAAAGGATGAATGCAATTATTGAACCTATAAATAGATTACGAAACTTTGGGTAGCGGAGGATAAAACTTAATTGCCCTTTCTGAGGAGGGGGCTTGTTGATAATTTGTATTTATATCATTGATTTAATTGTGTTTGGGGACTCTTTCGCAGAAAATACCTTGAATAAAACTTATAACCATATTGTCTTGAAACATATTTATTTTTAACTTTAAATGAGACCTTGCAAAGGGTAAAAAGTAGTGCAGAAAAGTATACTTGGTATATACTGACTCTATAATAAAATATTGTTGTTTTTGTGTGGTGTTTTCTTATAGACTCTATTTAGTTGTTTTTTTGGGAATGATTGGGGTGATAACGATTGATATATTTTGAATGTATTATAGAACAATTTTATGGGTTCAAAGATAATCCGGGATGATTATATTTTTTGAGTTGAGCATTTCATAATATTATTTAATCATACTAAAAATTAAAAAAATGATGAAAAAGCGAAAAATGTTGTCTTTAGCCATAAGTCTTCTGATAACAGGAATACTTGTGTTTTCATGTGGAAGTGTGGAAAATCCGGAAGTAAAACCGGAGAATGTTTTCTCAGAAGGGGACAGCTATAAGAATGAGTCTATTAAAGAGGCCGAGAAAACGAACCTGAGCTTAAATGGAAAAGATTGGGTTGAGCTGTCAGGAAAGTACGATCATGCAGATGATAAGGATTTCTTTGAGCTTAAAGTTGAACCGTCTGTTTTTGAGGGAGATACCTCTTATTTTATAAAAATGGTGGCCATCACGGAAAAAGGACCGCTTAGTAAAATTTATGCAACAGGTTTTCCTTGTCAGGCATATTCCTATAAAGAAGACGGAGCGGTTGTTAATCATTTGGCCGTAGGCCTTGGTGGGGGAATAAGAGTTCAGGAAGGTACAGTGAGAGTAGTGTTTAAGACAAATGGAAAAGCAGCTGAAGGTGGTGCTGAAAGCATGTATACCGGAGGGAAGATATACAGCATGAAATTGAAATAGATTATAAAGGCTGTCTCAAAAGTTATTGTTATTCCAGTGTGGTTGAATAAGAGGAGATAGGTTCAGGGAAAATTGAAGAGCTTTTGAGACAGCTAATTGTTATTCACAAAGTTCGTGTGATTTATATTTCTTTTCCCTTTCGTCTTTTCTTTTTTGCATTTGGCTTTTTCACGTAACGGTATGCTTTTTATACAGTAGTACAATCGTAAAATAATACTTCATATTTCACCCTTCTTTCGCCTCTCTATAGCATTTAAATACTTAAAGGCCGATATGACTGTGTTTTAGGATTTTCTCTTACAAAAATAAAAAGCAAAATGTTTGAACCGCTATTCTATAAATATACAGCCAGCGGAAATTACTCTTTAGGAAACAATTTCAGGACAAGATGTTTTTTTATTGTTTTGATTGAGAGGTAACGATTTATAAAGTCTGAAGAAAATCACCAACAACAAAAGTGCTGCCACCAATATAAATCAAATCTTCCTTTTCTGCTTTTAACAGGGCTGCTTCATAAGCAGTTTTAACATCGTAATAAACATCGCCGCTAATATTTAATTCACGGGCTGTTTCATTAATTGCTTTAGGGTTAGCTGAACGGGATACAGACGATTTGGTGTAGTAATATTTTGCATTTTTAGGCAGAAGGTTCAGAATTTCACTGATGTTTTTATCGTCCACAAAACCTAAAACCATATGTAAATTTCTAAAAGGTGTATTGGTAATCTGCTTAATGATTTCAGTAAGCCCTTCCTTGTTGTGGGCAATATCACAAATAGTTAAAGGATTGTATTTAATTTCCTGCCATCTTCCCAAAAGGCCGGTTTCAGAACAAACAGATTTAAGCCCTTCACAAATTGCATTTGGTGGCACTTTAATCTTTGATGCAATAGTTTCCAGTGTCTTTATTACTGTTCTGATGTTTTTATACTGATAACTGCCAAGTAAATCAGTCTCGAAATTAATAGTCGCATCACCTTTTGAATAGTGATGAACAATTGTGTTATGAACTGTACGGGTGGAAAAGTGATGGGTGTAATCAGAATCGGCATATGTAATAGGAGCTTCCATTAAAGCAGCTTTTGCATCAAATATCTTACTGCTTACTGCATGGGTTTCTCCAATCACCACGGGTACCCCCTGCTTTATTATACCGGCCTTTTCCATTGAAATTTCTTTTATAGTGTCTCCAAGAAACTGGGTATGATCAATTCCAATGTTTGTAATTACCGAAGCAATAGGAGTAATAATATTTGTAGTATCCAGTCGGCCTCCCAGGCCAGTCTCAATAATGGCAATATCTACTTTCTCAATCTTGAAATAACAAAATGCCATAAATACAGTCATTTCAAAGAACGAAGGTTTAATAATTTCATAAAAACACTGATTTCTTTGGATATATTTAACGACAAATTCTTTACTGACCGATTGTCCATTAATTTTAATCCTTTCCCTGAAATCTGTCAGGTGTGGGGATGTATAAAGCCCAACTTTATATCCGGCTTTTTGTAAAACAGAACTGAGCATATGGCTCACGGAACCTTTTCCGTTTGTTCCGGCAATATGTATTGTTTTAAATGCACTATGCGGGTGCCCCGATAGTGTGTCTAATTCATATGCATTTTCAAGATCGGCCTTATATGCAGCACTGCCAATTCGCTGATACATAGGTAGTGATTTATATAGGTAGTCCAGTGTTTCTTTGTAAGTCATGCAGAATTTACTCTTAAAATTTTGTTGCCTTTTAAAGGTAACCTTTAAATGTGCCTGCAGGGCAGGCTCTCTAATTTATACTCCGGAACTTGCTTCCGTGATAATCATTCAGAAGGACTACCATTTCTCATAATGTATCCGTTCTTTTCTAAAGCGTTCTGGTTTTTGTTTTAATTCATCAGGATACCCCAAGGATATAACAGCAAAGGGAGTTACATGTTCCGGCAAGGAGAAAATTTTATGCAGTGCGTCTATTCTTTTTTGTCGGGGATATATTCCGATCCAGCAAGCCCCCAGTCCTAAACCATGTGAAGCCAGAAGCATGTTTTGTGTTGCGGCAGAGCAATCTACAGGGCCATATCCTTCATCGTGTTCCAGGTTCTTGTCGAAACAAATAAGAATTCCCGCACTGGCCTGTTTTAGCATTGTTGAATTTGGATGTACTTCGTTAATAGCATCAATTGTTATTGCATTACGAAAAACAATAAAATGCCAGGGCTGCTTATTTACAGCCGATGGGGCATACATTCCCGATTCAATTATTTCTTCAATTACATTGTCGTCGACTTTCTTAGCCTTATATTTCCTAATACTCCTCCTGTCTTTCAGTGCATTAAATAAATTCATTGTCCAATTTTTTACAGAACTAACATACTGATTCAACGAGTTAGGTCTCATTTTGTTTATTCACGGTTACTGGTTATACTGGAATGCAGTGTTTAATTGCAGCATATTTACCCATGCAACCAACATCAGATATAGAATCAGCTTTAGCATACGAAAGTATTAATTTATCCGATATATGAGTAATTATAAGCATTTCGGCTTCATTGTTTTTTTGTCTGTCAGGGAAACAAAGGTTTAGCGTTTTTTACTAAAATATTGTGCATATTATAATTAATAATAAGTCAATAATGTTTATATCTTGCACAGAATGTTGAATTGAAATTGAGGATCTGAATTATGCCGAGGAAAAAGAAAAAATTATTTGTGCTTGACACAAATGTATTATTACACGACTATTTATGTATTTATAATTTTGAAGAACACAACATTGTTATTCCTATTCCGGTGTTGGAAGAGTTAGACCGGTTTAAAAAAGGAAATGACCTGATTAACTTTCATGCAAGGGAGTTTACGAGGGAACTGGATAAGCTCTCAGGCGATTCATTATTTAACGGGGGTGTTCCTTTAGGTCCAAAATTGGGGAAATTATCTATTGAAACGGGTAAAGCATATTCCCAGAAAATGCAGGATTCATTTCCAGAATCTACCCCTGATCACAGGATTCTCGCTATTGCAGAGTTTCTGACCTTAAAAAACGCGACCCAGTCAGTAACGTTGGTTACCAAGGATATTAACCTGCGGATGAAAGCCAAGTCAATCGGGGTTATGGCGGCGGATTATGAAAGCGATAAGGTAAAAAATATAGACGAGATTTACAAAGGGATTAATATGCTGGAAGGCATTGAGGATTCAATAATCTCAAGGGTTTATGAAGAATCGGAAGGGATACCGGAAGAAGAGATCGATACCGGGTCAGAGCTGAAGCCTAACCAGTACTTTATTCTTAAAGGAAACCGTTCGAGTGCCCTGGTACATTATGATGCTTTCCAAAAAGTTTTTACCCGGGTGTTGAAGCAGAAAGTGTATGGAATAGAACCCAGGAATGCCGAACAGACATTTGCCATAGATTCTTTGTTGCGCGACGAGATTCAGTTAGCAACCATAACCGGAAAAGCCGGAACCGGAAAAACACTGCTAGCACTGGCAGCAGCGATTTCTCAAAGGCAAAAATATTCACAGATATTTCTTGCAAGGCCAATTGTGCCCCTGTCAAACAGAGATATTGGCTTCTTGCCGGGAGATGCCAAGGAAAAAATCGGTCCCTATATGCAGCCTCTTTTTGATAACCTGGACGTTATTAAAAACAAATTTAGCCCTACAAGTAAGGATTATCAGAAAATTGAGGAAATGCAGAATAACGATAAGCTTATTATTACCCCACTGGCATACATCCGGGGACGGAGTCTGTCGAATGTGTTTTTTATTGTTGATGAGGCCCAGAACCTTACTCCGCATGAAGTTAAAACGATAATAACACGGGCAGGAGAGGGAACAAAAATGGTTTTTACCGGAGATATTGAACAAATAGATACACCGTATCTTGATATGAAATCAAACGGATTATCTTATCTTACCGATAAATTGATTGGCCAGGATGTTTTTGCTCATATCAATTTAGTAAAAGGGGAGAGAAGTTATTTGGCTGAATTGGCTAGTAACTTATTGTAGGTGAGTTTTTAATGTGTGAAAATTCTATACAAAATTTAAACTTTTATGTCAACAGAACGTGTCCTTTATATCGTACGTCATGCCAAATCAAGCTGGGAGTACGAAGATATTTCAGATTTAGATCGCCATTTAAAAATAAGGGGGATTCGCGATGCACATGATATGGCCCGAAGGGTAAAAATTGAAAGAAAGCAGCCGGAGTTGTTAATAACAAGCCCGGCTATGAGGGCAATGCATACAGCCACTATTTTTACCCGTGTTTTTGAATATAATTTTTCAAAGCTTAAAATAGACCAAAGATTATACGGGACTGGAGTTTCGGTAATTAAAGAGATTGTAGCAGAACAGGCCCCGGAAGTGTACAGTTTAATGATCTTTGGCCATAACCCTGACTTTTCTGAGTTGGCAGGCATTTTTTCCGGTAACTCAATTATAGAAATACCAACCTGCGGTCTACTTAGAGTTACGTTTAAAGCTTCCGGATGGGAAGAAATATCACCAGATTGTGTGATAGACACTTATTATGATTACCCGAAAAAAGAGTAAAAATGTTTTTTGCTTTTCTATAATAACGTAATGATCAACCTCAGATGGCAAGAAAAAAGAAACTACTAAACAGGGAACTTAGCTGGTTGTCGTTTAACCACAGGGTTCTGCAGGAGATTAAAGACGAAGGTGTCCCTTTGCTGGAAAGAATAAGGTTTTTAGGAATATTTTCGAATAATCTCGACGAGTTTTTTAAGGTAAGAGTCGCTACCATAAAGCGAATGATTGATATCCAATATGGGACACAGCGGGTCGAAGGAATTAAGCCGCAAAAACTTATGGCTAAGATTCAAAAAAAAGTACTTAACCTGCAAAACCAGTTCGAGACAGCCTATCATAACATTGTTGGAGAACTTAAGAAACATGATATTCATATCATAAACGAGAAGGGGCTGACTGAAGGGCATCAGGATTTTATAAAAGACTATTTCAGGGATAAGGTCAGGCCGGTTATTTCACCAATAATGCTTAATAACGTAGAGGAGTTTCCGTATCTGAAAGATAAATCAATATATCTGGCAATAAAGCTATCCGGAGAGAAAAAGAATACCACCGATGAATACGCTTTAATCGAAATACCTACTGATAACCATTCTCGTTTTCTTGAATTGCCATCATCGGGTAACCATAGGTTTATTATTCTTTTAGACGATATTATCCGCTATTCCCTGAAGGACATTTTCTCAATTTTTGATTATGAATCGTTTGAAGCATGGACAATTAAACTGACCCGCGATGCTGAACTGGATATGGACAATGATGTTTCACAAAGTCTTCTGGAAACAATATCAAAAGGAGTAAGCGGAAGAAAAACAGGGCAACCCGTACGTTTTGTATTTGATAATAGTATCGCAAAAGATTTATTGGAATATATTATTGGAAGCCTTGATATAAAGGAAGACAACAACCTGATAGCTGGCGGGCGGTACCATAATTTTAAAGATTTCATGAAGTTTCCGGCTATGAATATGAAAGAACTTGAATATGAAAAAATGCCCCCTCAGTGGCATCCTGTTGTTAAAAGCAATTCAAGTATTTTGTCAATAATGAAAAGGCGGGATTTTATGCTGCATGTTCCTTACCAGGACTTCAATGTGTTCATATCACTACTTCTTGAAGCTTCAATAGACCCGTTGGTAGAAGAAATCTCCATAACAATTTACAGGGTAGCCAAAAATTCAAAAGTAGTCAATGCGCTTATAAATGCATGCCGTAATGGAAAAAAAGTAAATGTAGTTGTTGAGCTCCAGGCCCGGTTTGATGAAGAAGCAAACATATATTGGTCAAGGAGGCTGGAAGAAGTAGGGGCGAACATTTATTTTGGAATACCTAACCTGAAAGTGCATGCAAAACTCTTATGCATTACCAGAAAAGAAGAAAGAAAACATGTTAATTATTCATGCGTCAGTACAGGGAATTTTCATGAGGGGAATGCCGCGGTTTATTCAGATCTTATTTTGTTTACAGCCGATAAGAGAATAACCAATGAGGTAAAGCATATTTTTGAGTTTTTTGAACATACATACAGGAACCAGAGTTACAGGCACCTTGTTGTTTCTCCTTTATATATGAGACGGCGGTTTTACCGGTTAATTGAGAATGAAATGAAGAATGCCGCTGAAGGAAAGGAAGCGTATATTATACTTAAAATCAATAACCTGGTGGATAAAGATATTATTGATAAGTTATATGAAGCGAATGCAGCCGGGGTGAAAATTACACTTATTGTTCGGGGAATATGCTCTTTATTGCCGGGAGTTCCCGGTTTAAGCGAAAATATAAAGGCAATAAGCATTGTCGACCGGTTTCTTGAGCATTCACGGATAATGATATTCTGTAATAGCGGGGATGAACTGTACTATATCTCATCGGCCGACTGGATGGCCCGTAACCTTGACCGAAGAATTGAAGTTGCATGTCCAATATATGATAAAGAAATACAACAGGAAATAAAAAAAGTGATCGAAATTCAACAAGAGGATAATGTGAAGGCCAGGGTAATCGATCAGGAGCAGGATAATTTTTATGTAAAAAGAGAACCCTCTTCAGAAGAGATAAGAAGCCAATATATGCTCTATGACTATTACAAAGAAAAACTAAAAGATTAGGATTCTTACATACATTGTAAATGAAAGTTATATTTTTGTCCGAATAATACACAAGGGCAATGGATTACAATTTAATTTGCAGAAAAACAAATGAACTGGCACAGGAAGTGGGCAGCTTTATAAGAAAAGAACGCGCCAGAATGGATTCTGATAGTGTTCTCACTAAAGGGAAAAACGATTTCG
Organism: Bacteroidales bacterium; assembly: GCA_965230395.1. Lineage (GTDB taxonomy): Bacteria > Bacteroidota > Bacteroidia > Bacteroidales > UBA10428 > UBA10428. The sequence goes on along the minus strand of CBDDKV010000002.1, from coordinate 4,761,326 downwards.
TAACAAGTGTTGATAAGGCTTCGGAGGAACACCTGGTTCAGGGACTTGGGCAAATTATTCCCGGTTCGGGGTTTATAGCAGAAGAAGGTACAGCAACAAATAACAGCGAAAAATATACCTGGATTGTAGATCCTATTGACGGGACAACAAATTTTATTCACGGGGCACCACCATATTCTATTAGTATTGGGCTACGGGAAGAAGAACAGACTGTTCTGGGCGTAATTTATGAAATTACCGCAGATGAATGCTTTTATGCTTACGAAGGAGGGAAGGCTTATTTGAATGGAAGTGAAATTTCCGTTTCAGAAACACCAGAATTGAAAGATTCCCTTCTGGCTACCGGTTTTCCGTACTCAGAATTTAACAGGATGCAATCTTTTATGAAGACCCTTGATTATTTTTTTCATAACTCTCATGGCGTAAGAAGACTGGGGTCTGCCGCCGCCGACCTGGCTTATGTTGCATGCGGGCGTTACGATGGCTTTTATGAGTATAACCTTAAAGCATGGGACGTTGCTGCAGGGGCCTTTATTGTTCAAAAGGCAGGTGGGAAAGTCTCTGATTTTAGGGGAGGTGACGATTATTTGTTCGGGGCAGAGATAGTAGCTTCGAACAGCAACATTTTCAATGAATTTAAAGATGCTGTTGGTGGCATGATGAACAGGTAGGTGTTAATATGCTTAAATTTTCGGACAAACTTTTATTGTTCCCCATTTGGACCCTTTCACTTTTACCATTAAAGGTTCTTTATGGAATAGCCCGGTTAATTTATTTTTTTGTATACCATATTGCCGGATACAGAAGAAAAGTGGTTTACGAGAACCTCAGGAGATCCTTTCCGGAAAAGCCTGAAAAAGAAATTGAAAAAATTACCAAAGGGTTTTATGTCCATTTGTGCCATAGTGTAGCAGAGGTTATTCATATGATCAGGATGACATCGAAAGAAATTGACCGGCGTTACAAGGTTACAAATCCTGAGTTACTTGTAGATCTGTATAAAAAGAATAAAAGTATTGTAGCAACTGGCAGTCATTACGGAAACTGGGAGTGGGCAGCCTATTTGGGATATTTGTTTGAATATAAGCTTTTGGGTGTTTATAAACCTTTAACGAATAAGCTTTTTGACAGGTTTTTTATCTACCTAAGAAGTAGAATGGGGGGGCATACTGTTCCAATGAACAGCACCTTAAGGGCTATTATGGAGTCGCAAAGAAATAAAGAGAATTTTATAGTATATTTGATAGGGGATCAGCGGCCTCCGTACAGGGAGGCAAAAGAGTGGTTGACTTTTATGAATCAGGATACACCGGTAATCACAGGTTCGGAGAAACTGGCCAGAAGGTTTAACCTCACAACCATATTTGTTGATATAAAACAGGTGAAAAGAGGTTACTATGAGGTAACCTTTCAATTAATAAACGAAAATTCCAGGGAGACAAACGATCTGGAAATAACTAAACAATATTTTCAACTGGTAGAGGGGCAAATTAAAAGAAAACCGGAGTTGTATTTGTGGTCGCATAAACGGTGGAAATTTAAAAAAGAAGAAATGCCAGGTGTAAAAAAATAATTTCATGATAAAAGTTGCGGTAGTAATACTAAATTGGAACGGGCGCGGACATCTGGAACAATTTCTTCCTTCGGTGGTGAAAAATTCCCAGGGAGAGGGGGTTAGTGTAATTGTAGCCGATAATAATTCATCAGACGATTCTGTTGCTTTTGTCCGGAAAAACTATTCAGATATTGATATCATCCAGCTCGACGGTAATTATGGCTACACCGGGGGATACAACAGGGCATTGAAGCAGATAGATGCAGAATATTTTGTCCTGTTAAATTCGGATGTGGAAGTTACCAATAACTGGCTTGAGCCGGTTATCTCCTACATGGATTCAAACCCGGATGTGGCAGCGGCAATGCCAAAAATTAACTCTTATCATAAAAAGGATATGTTTGAATATGCCGGGGCTGCCGGTGGTTATATCGACAAATACGGGTTCCCGTTTTGCAGGGGGCGCATTCTTTTTGATATTGAGAAAGACAATGGGCAGTACAATTCCGTTGAGGAGATCTTTTGGGCTTCAGGGGCGTGTTTTTTTGTTCGTTCTGAGATGTTTTTTGAAGCAGGCACATTCGACGAATCTTTTTTTGCCCATATGGAGGAAATAGATCTGTGCTGGAGGTTTAAACGACTTGGGAAAAAAATAGTTTGTGTTCCCGATTCTCTGGTTTATCATGTCGGGGGGGGCACATTACCTATTAATACACCATTTAAAATGTACCTGAATTACAGGAACAACCTTTTTCTGTTACAAAAAAATTTATCATCCGGGCGGTTAATTCCTATTCTAACCATTCGGCTTATTCTTGATGGAATATCTGCATTGGTGTATTTGGGGCGGTTCTCCTTCGGGTTCTTTTTTGCGGTATTCAAAGCCCATATTCATTTTTATTTGCGGCTATTTAAAACCCATCGCACAAGAAGGGAATTTAAGAAGAAAGCCTTACAGGAGAGCTCAGGACAAATCTACTCACATAGTATGGTGTTCAACTTCATCATCAGGAAGAAGAGGAGATTTAACCAATACCAGTTTTAATACAGGTTAACCTGGAAGACGTTTCATAGAATATACAGCTTGTTTTCTTATTCCGGATTATTTTTAACGAAATAGGCAACCTTTTCTAAAGATGTGATCATATCATATTCTTCAAGTACAATTTCATCCGGAACATGAAGGTTTACAGTTGTAAGGTTTAAAATACCTTTAATGCCCGTCTGAACCAGCACTTTTGCCATATCTTTTGCCGCGCCCATGGGAACGGTTAAAATAGCAACAGTAATATCGTTGCTGGAAATGATCTCCCGGAGCCTCTCAATAGAATAGCATTTTACGTTGTTTACTTCAGTACCGATTTTTTTCGGATCAATATCGAAAGCTGCGATTAGGTTTAGCTTAGGCCTGTTTCCTATAAAGTAAGTTGTTACTGCTTTACCAAGATTCCCATAACCAACAACGGCAACATTGAGTGGTTCCTGCGCATCTATAATTTTCCCGATTACAGCAATAAGGTTTTTAATATCGTAACCTTTACGTTGAGATGACGAATAGCCAATGAACATTATGTCACGCCTGACCTGAACTGCGGTTATATTCAGAAGAGCAGCAAGTTCATGGGAATAAATCCTGGTTTTGCCTTCTTCCAGGGCATTATTTAACGCCCGTCTGTATTTACTTAAGCGTTCAACGGTCTTTTCTGGTAATTTTTTCATGTTTTTGGCGCATGTATTACACAAAAATAGAAAATCTCAGATTAAAAAGCTTTAAATATTGTTATTTTTATAACAAACGAAAAGTTTAAATAAAAATTATTAAATTATAGGGTTATATGAATCTACTATGTTAAAAAAGAGGCAAATTAAAATATGTTTGGGAAGTTCTTGTTTTTCCAGGGGCAACAGTGAACTGGTACCTCAAATACAAAAGTATATTCGCCAGCACCATCTGGAAGATAAGGTCAACTTTAGCGGAGACCATTGTTGTAATGAATGTCTGCAGGGGCCCAACATAAGAATTTCAGGGAAAGCTTTCAGGGGGGTACGTGCTGAAACTATAGAACAAATATTAAACGAAGAATTAAAAGATCTTTAAACGTTTTGTATGAAACAGGAACCATTGATATCAATACAGAGCGATAAATGTACAAACTGCTACGGTTGTGTGAGAATTTGTCCTGTAAAAGCAATAGAAGCAAAAGAGGATAAACCAAGTCCAAAAATTGTAAACAAACGTTGTATTGGATGTGGTGATTGTATTGATGTTTGCAGGCCGAAAGCAATTTCATACCGGAATTCAATAAACGAAGCAAAAAAGGTACTTGGTTCAAAAGGAAAAAAAGTGGCAATTGTTTCGCCCAGTATTTCGGCAGAGTTCGATGATATAACAGACTACAGGAAGTTTGTTGCCATGATAAAATCATTGGGCATTGATTATGTTAACGAGGTCTCTTTTGGAGTAGATGTACTTGCTTATAAATACCTGGTGTTTTATGGTAATTTTAAAGGGAGGTATTATATCTCTTCATGTGATCCTGTGGTTGTTACTTATGTAGAGAAGTATCACCCTAATCTGGTGAAAAACCTGGCCCCTTTTGTTTCGCCTATGATTGCAATGGCTAAAGTCGTAAGAAAAAAATATGGAGAAGCTATAAAAGTATTGTATGTAGGCCCTGACATAGCCAGTAAAGATGTGGCAGAGAATGCAGCCGGGGACAGTAAGGTAGATGTAGTACTGACATTTCCTGAACTTAGGAAGCTTTTTAAGGAAATGAATATTGACGAGAATGTAGTAGAATTTGCTGAGTTTGATACACCAATTGGGTATAAAGGAAGCTTATATCCAATGACCAATGGCTTTTTACAGGCGGCAGATATCGATGAGAATTTGCTTACATCTGATGTTGCGTCTGTAGAAGGAAAAAAGCAGATGATAGAATCTATTGGTGAATTTGCCGGAAATGCAAAAATAATACATAGAAACCTACATGTAACATATGGCAACTCGCTTGCCGGGGCGGGAATTTCGAAAAAAGGGAGCCGCTTGCTTAAAGAGCATTTAGTAATAAAATATGCCAATAAAAGACTTGCTAATTTCTTTCGGGCTGGTTGGTATGATGAATTAAACAAATACCTGGGAATGGATTATAGCAGGGAGTTTGTTGCTGACGATCAGAGAATTCCGGAGCCATCGCAGGAAAAGATAAACAAAGCACTGAAAATTGTAGGAAAAAATAAAGATAACCAGAATGACTGTGGGCAATGTGGTTATAATTCCTGTCATGACTTTGCGGTTGATTTGGCAAAAGGAATTGTTGTTCCGGACATGTGCACTGCATTCGCATTACAAAGCAGTAAGCATTTCAGTAAGACCCTTAAAGACTTGAACGAGAAACTGGCAGTAACCCGACAGGCATTAAAAGAAACAGAAGAAAAAGTAATAACCGAGCATGATACGGCCCAACAGGCATCAGAACTAACAGATGCAATGCTCGAAAAGCTTCGGGCAGGTATTGTATTTGTTGATTTCCAAATGAAAATAGTGAAGGCAAACAATACATTTTGCACGATAATGGGAGAAGAGGCAGAGGAAATAAATGAAGTGATACCCGGGCTCGCCGGGGCGGCTTTGGATAAGTTTTTTCCTGAAGAAACCTGCAACTTATTCTCCTATGTGTTAACAAATACCGAATCAATAGATGGTCGCGATGTTATGTATGAAGATTCTCTCCTTAACATTTCAATTTTTCCTATTCGGGAAAATCAAATTGCCGGAGCTATAATCAGGGATATGAGGGCTCCGGAAGTTCAAAAGACGGAGGTGATTAACCGGGTTTCAGAGGTAATAGACAAAAACCTCGAAATGGTGCAAAAAATAGGTTTTCTTCTTGGTGAAAGTGCTTCGGATATAGAACGGATGCTCAATTCAGTCATAAAAATATATGGTAAAGAGCATTAAAAGCATGCGGAAAAAATAAAAAATCCCGATTTTTTATGGCAGAAAAATTTTTTATTGAGGTTGATTGTCAGCAAAAGAACCATGAGGGGGAACGCATTTGTGGGGACGTATTTCTTTCAGGTAAGGTTAAAGAGGAAGGCTTGATTATTCTTGTGCTTTCTGATGGAATGGGGCATGGGGTGAAAGCCAGCGTACTGGCAACACTTACCGCAACAATGGCACTGAATTTCTCCAAGGAGCATAAGGAACCGGAAAAAACAGCAGAGATCATAATGAATACGCTTCCGGAATGTAGTGAGCGAAAGATGAGTTATGCGACTTTTACCATTGTTGAGTTGGATTATGAAGGAAACATTAAAATCCTGGAATATGATAACCCGGAAAGTATCGTTGTGAGAAACAGGGCAATCCTTCCCCTAGAAAGAAAAACAATAAAACTGGAAAGTGAGAAGAATTGCGGTAAGAAATTAAGAGTATGTTCTTTTCAAGGGAAAAAAGGAGACAGGATAATCTTTACTTCAGATGGTGTGGCCCAGTCAGGTTTAGGAACGCCACGTTTTCCGTTTGGGTGGGGAAACGATAATGTAGGACGATTTGTAATAGATATGATTAAAAGGTACCCTCATATTTCAGCTCGTCAGTTGGCTACGCGCGTTATAAATATGGCCTTTCGAAATGACGGGTTTTCATCCAAAGATGACACCAGTTGCGGGGTAGTTTATTTAAGAGAACCCAGAGAACTGCTTATATCAACAGGACCGCCCTATGAGAAAGAAAACGATGTTAAGCTGGCTCGCAGGGTTAAAGATTTTCAGGGAAAGAAAATCGTAATGGGGGCCACTACCGGAGATATTTTAGCAAGAGAATTGAAACTGAAGGTTCAGGACGGACAGGAATTCATTGATCCCGATCTGCCGCCATTGTCTTATCTGGAAGGAATAGACTTGTTTACTGAAGGAATATTAACTCTTCGGAAAGTAGAAGATATTTTTATAAAATATAACAATACGACCAAACTGGGAAGGGGACCTGCGGATCAAATTGTGAAACTGATTATGGAGTGCGACGAAATAAAATTTTTGGTTGGTACCCGTATTAATATTGCCCATCAGGATCCGAATATGCAGATTGACCTTGAGATAAGAAGGACTGTGGTGAAAAGAATTGCTTATTTGTTGGAGGAGAGGTTCTTAAAGAAAGTACAGATAAATTACATTTAACACACACAAAAAAAAGAGGCTGTATTGTGGCCAATACAACCTCTTTCACCTAAAATCCAACCAAACCTTACATCACAATCTTTTGAAACAACTTTATTTCTTTATTTCACTTATACAAAGTTACGACCCTGTACATAGCAAAACATTGGGATAAACACTTATTTATCAGAAGGTAATTACTACAGTATGTTTGAGTGAAAACCGACGAAATACGTTAAGTAAAAAGAAAAAGGCTGTATCATGATGACACAACCTTTTTTACCTAAATCCAACCAAACCCTACATCAAATATTGTAATAAAATATATTATCTCGTTCGTATGTACATTGCAAATGTAATGGTATCCATAAAACTGAATGTTGGGGTTTTAACTTAAAAAAAATAAAAAAATACTTATTTTGCGTTGGGTAAAAACCGACAAAAAAGAGGTTGTAGTTCAAATGAATACAACCTCTTTCTAACTAAATCCAACCAAACCCTACATCAAATTATAATGAAAAACTCTTTTGTTAAAAACTTACATTACAAAGATAATCAGTGAAACACCTGGTTGCATATGTGTTACCACTTAAATAGCAGCGAATAAACACCAGTTTTTACTGGAGAATTACCGACGCTATGATATGAGGGATAACCCTGATTGGTGAAATATAAGAGGGAAACTGTCCGCTGTTAATAGGGATTACTTTTATCTTGGACGTTTTTGGGTGATTTATGGAGAACGTTAATAAATGAGTATTTTTCTTGTAAATGATATATTATCCTTATTTCTTTTTCCAATAAGGAAGTAGATTCCGGGAGCCCATGCTTCAGCATTAATACTGTAGTAAGTTTCATTTCCAAGATCAGCAATTTTTTGGCCGGTTTGGTTAATAATACTAAAGTCAAATGCTTTGTTGGGATTATTTATTTGAAAGATTTTGTCTGCAGGTTGTGGAAATATTTTAATTATATCAGCCGGTCTGTGTTCAGTAACATCGGAGACGGATGTTTCATAAAAGCACTCGCCTTTCCATTTGCTTGCTTTGTATGCAAATTTATTGAACTGGTAATTGCAAACAAGCATTCTTCCTTGCTTACAGCAACTTTCGGGCAGAAGTGGCCATAGCAATCCAAATGTGCTCCCAATTCCTTCAATCCAGATGGCAGAGAGGTTACTGGAAGCGACATGCATTCTTTTTCGGTAACCGATTTCTTTTAGCTCCACAGAATCAACTTTAGTTATAACGTATCTGTTAATACCATAGGAATCGTTCAGGAAATCCGAGTATACCGTATCGCCCTTGTTTTTTGAGAAATTGTAAAGAACGGTTTCTTTCCCGTCTTTAGGAATATAATAGGTAGTTCCGCATTCGGTAGTTCGTATTGCTCCAGTATATTCCGAATTATGAATGAGCGTATTGGGGCTGTTGAGTTTTATGAGTTTGGAGTATGTTTGTTGGTTAATGGTTGTGTCCCCAACCAATCTGTAAATAAGATAGCTGTGAGAAGTGTAGTCAGCACTGTCTTCATTCATGAACGCTGCCTCATACCAGGCCGGGTTTTCTTTTGATGAAGGAAAGAATGCTTTTATACAAGTATCAGTGTGTATTGTATCGGGCTTATCGTTGCATTTGTTGTTCCAGATGCATTCTACGAACTCAGGGTGGTCAACAAAAGGGTTGCGGTTTCCCTGGTAATCAAAGGCCGCATTGTTTCTGTCTGTTTCTTTTTGGCTTACCGGATCGTTTAAGTGCCATTTAATAAGGATGTTTAGTGCCCATTTTTCAAAAACCTGATCTTTGGTCCCGTTTAAAGAAGGGCTGTTGTTTCCCCAGCCTGCAGCCTTATCTTCATATCGCGTAGCCATATAGAACTGTGCACGGGCAAAGTCGCCTTTAAACTCATCAATTGGTTCAAAAACAGTTCCGGTATAACCCGTTTCTTTTGCACAAGCTCCTTTTTTACTCCCGTTTTTTGATGTAAAGGTTGCACTTTCCACTTCCCCAAAAGGATAGCTTCCTCTTTTACCGTTTACAAATCCGTCTGTTGGGAATATGTGGTGTACGTCGGAATTCATAGGATCAATTTTTCCTCCAAACCAACTTCTGGGGAAAGAGTGTTCCCGGTTATAACAATCGCCTTCAACTTTATAAGTTCCGCACTGGTCTGTTCCAACTATGAAATTGTAAGAATCTTTACCGTTTGGGTTTTCAGAATACATGTCCATTATGGAGCCGTCTTTTTCGTAATATTTATCTTTTTCGTAATTGGAGTAAAAGCCCCACAGCGAACCGTACCCCTGGCTTGTATGATTCTTTATAATAGTATGAAGGGCTGTTTTTAGTTCGTAACCTGTCAGGTCTTTTGCGGAAGAGTAATAGTCGCTTTCGTACGTTTGGGAAAAAGTATTACAGCTAATTACAATGAACACGGCTAATGTAATGTACTTCATTCTTTTAAGATAATTTGGGGCAAAAATATGTTTTTTGCTTACAACTGCCGGGTCCGCAACTTTAAAATATTATTAAACATTTGTTTGAATGTTTATTTGACCTTAAAAATGAGCTGTTGCATCACATAAAATATGTTCTGTGTTTTTTATCGGTTTGTTCTTTTTCCCAGGATGGCCAACAGAATTGCCGTGATAAAAATTAACAGGGCTATTAAGATAGAGACCTGATTGCTTTTTTTGGTGGCAAAATCTTCACTTTCATTTAATTGTTCTCTCAAAAAATCAATTTCCTGTTCAATGCTGGCTAAATTTTTCTCCCGTTTCTGGATTTCATTTCTTAGTTGGATTTCAAAGAATTCCTGGCTATTTTTCTCAGCTTGCAGAGAGTCTTTAATGTTGTGATATTCCTTTAGATAGCTAATGGCTGGCTGATACCTGCTCTGCTTCTCATTTAATTCATATAAGTTTAAAAGGGCATTTTTGATTAAAACACGATGTTTTAATTCTCTTCCAATTTCGAGAGAGCGAATAAAGTATTTTTCAGCTTCGTCATTTTGTTGTTTCTTTAGTTTTAATTCGCCTAACTTTCTTGCACACAGGGCTTCTCCGAATTTGTTGCTTATTTGTTTATTTAAGCTGTATGCATCGGCATATGTTTTTAACGCAGCAGAAAAATCCTTCTTTTCGATGAAAATATTTCCGATATTGTTAAGTTGGGCGGCTTTTCTCCAGTTGTCATTTAGTTCATCTCCAATACGAAATGCCTGTCTGTAGTATTTTTCTGCATTTTCAAAGTCCTTCTGGTGAAAATATACGTCACCTATTTTATTTAATGTTGTTGCAATGTCTTTTTTATTACCAATGGCCTTTTTTAAGCTTAGGCTTTTCTGATAATAGTCTAACGCTGTTGGATAGTCTGGTTTTCTTAAAAACATGCCTCCAATTAGGTCGTAGGTATAAGCCATCTTTCGGTCATCACCTTGTATTTTTTCCAGATCTATCGCCTTGTTGTATATTGTAAGAGCTTTTTCAAACAGTCCGGCAGAGCTGTAAATATTTCCAATGTTTTTATAGGATGTAGCAAAAACCAGCGAATTTTCTATCTGATTTTCCAGGTTAATTGCGTCGTTATAATACTGAAAGGCCTTAAGGTGTTCATTGTTTTCAAGATATAGGTTCCCGAGTCTGTTATACATTGCGGCAACCCTTTCGGTATAATTCAGTTTTTTATAGATATGAAGTGCGTTTTGATAATAATTATGGGCACTATCGGTTTTTCTGATATTCTTATACGCGTTTCCTATGTTTTCAGAAGATTTGGCTATTTCTTCGGGGTTGCCGAACATCATTCTTATTGTATGGGCTTCTTTGTAATATTCCAGCGCTTTATCGTACTTGTTGTTTTGCCAGTATATGCTTCCCAATAAGTTCAAAGAGTTTCCTATTTCCAGACTGTCTTTGTTTTGTCTGTAGATATCCAGGGCTGAAGATAAATATTCCCGTGCTTTGTTGTAGTTGGATAAGTCTCTGTAAACCAAAGCTATGTTGTTCATTGATTTGGCAACATCGTTCCAGTCGGAGTATTGTTTGCGTAAATCCAGGGCTTTAAGGTAATATTCTAAAGCTTTTTGGAAGTTCGCCTGTTGCCATTCAATACCACCCAGATAGTGAATAGATTCAGCAACACCACTTTTTGAATTTACATTACTATAAATAGTTTGGGCTTCATTAATTAATTCTACGGCTTGTTCATACTTTCCCTGGTTTTTGTATACCAGTGCTTTAAGGTTTTTTACCCTGGCCTGTTCAATTTTTAAATTCAGGTTTTCATATATATTCAACGCCTGACTGAACATCATGGCTGCTTCTTCATATTCATGAACATGGGAAAGTGCAACCCCGTGGTTTAGGTAACCAAAAGCCAGAATTTCATCATTGGTTTTTTCCCGTCCGATAACTACTATTTTTTTTGCGTATGTAATGCTTTGCTCTGGTTTTTTGTCAAGGCTCTGATTAAATTTCGTGAAATAGCTGGTTATAGAATCTTTCTCGCTTTTATTTAATCCGGAAAGATTTGGAAGGTTTACCGGAGAACTAAACAGACCTATGAATGTGTGTAAAATAAAAACAGAGACAAGTAGTATTTTTTTCATCACTTTTGTTGTTTACGGGAAGATAATAATTTAACCCGATCTATTTATAAATATTTAATTCTTTCGATATTTTATAAATAAAGCTGACAGTTTTTTTGGCGATGAAATATTCCGAAACTCCGGAAATCATCTTCGAACAGAAAAAAACAGCATAAAGTTTACTATTCAATTCCTCTTCCCATGTCAGTAAATCAATTCGTTTTAAGGAAATATACGTTGAAGGTTTTGTTTTGTGCCGGTAAGTTTTTAACAAGCGGAAAGCTAATTGGGTAGAAAGTTTATGAGATAATGCTCCAGTCTGTTTTTGCAGTTTTTAGTTTTTCCAGCTGATTTCTCAATATTTGGCTTTCTTCATTTTCCAGTAAAGGGTCTTCATTCAGTATTTCTTCGGCAATGTTTCTTACGTGCTGCAATAATCTGCTATCCTTGGTAATATTGGCCATTTTCAAATCGAAAGGTACCCCACTTTGCTGGGTCCCTTCAAGATCTCCGGGACCTCTTAGTTTAAGATCGGCTTCAGCAATCTCGAAACCATCATTTGTTGCAACCATAACTTCCAGGCGTTTTCGAGCTTCGTTGGTGAGCTTGTGTGATGACATAAAAATGCAATAGCTTTGCTCGCCCCCACGTCCTACCCGCCCACGAAGCTGATGAAGCTGCGAAAGGCCAAACCTTTCGGCACTTTCAATAACAATAACGGTGGCATTTGGAACATCTACTCCAACTTCAATAACGGTTGTAGCCATTAAAATATGTGCTTTTCCTGACTTAAACGTTTCCATGGCAACTTCTTTTTCGGCAGGCTTCATTTTGCCATGCACACAGATGACGTTATAGTCGGGGGCAGGAAAAGCCTGTACCATACCGTCAAATCCCATTTCCAAATCTTTGAGGTCAAGGGTTTCAGAGCCTTTGATTAAAGGGTAGACGATGTAAATTTGCCTTCCCATGTCAATTTGTTTTCGCAGGAACCCGAGAAGGGCAAGTCTTTTGTTTTCCCGGTAATGATAAGTTTGAATTGGTTTTCTTCCGGGTGGTAATTCATCTATAACAGAAACATCCAAATCTCCATAAAGTGTCATTGCCAGCGTACGCGGAATAGGCGTGGCCGTCATTACAAGAACATGGGGCGGGTTAATGTTTTTTTTCCAAAGCCTTGCACGTTGCGCAACACCAAATCTGTGCTGTTCGTCTATAATAACCATTCCAAGGTTGCTAAAAACAACAGGGGCCTCAATAAGGGCATGGGTGCCCACTAGAATGTCCAGCCTGCCGCTACTGAGTTCGCCCATAATAACTTCTCTTTCTTTTTTTCTGGTAGAACCTGTAAGAAGTTTGACGTTTATATTCAGGTCCGCAAGCATTTTAGTGAGGGTGTTAAAATGCTGTTGAGCCAAAATTTCGGTAGGGGCCATCAGGCTTGCCTGGTATCCGTTATCAATAGCTAACAACATGGACATCAAAGCTACAAGTGTTTTTCCACTTCCAACATCTCCCTGTAATAACCGGTTCATTTGTTTTCCAGAGCCTACATCGTGCCTGATTTCTTTTATTACTCGTTTTTGTGCATTTGTTAACTCGAAAGGGAGATTGTGCGTATAGAAGTCATTGAAGTTGTCACCAACTTTTGAAAATATGAACCCTTTTAACGTTTTTATTCTTCCCGATTTTAGTCTTAGGATGCTTAACTGGATAAAAAATAACTCTTCAAATTTAATCCTGAATTCAGCATTTTGCAGTTCTGTTGTGTTTTCAGGAAAATGTATGGCTTTTAAAGCACCTGCCAGGTTAGTAAGCCGATGTTTTTTTATGAATGAAGCGGGGAGCGTTTCCTCAATACTGAAGTTCCCGGCAGAGAAAATATTTTGTATCAGGCCATGTATTGCCTTGGAGTTCAGATAACCGGCTTTAAGTTTCTCGGTAGTATGATACTGTGGTAAGAAGGATGATTTTATTCCATTCTCATTTTTATTTACAGCTTCGATTTCAGGATGGGGAATACTTATTTTCCTGTTATATAAAGCGGGTTTTCCAAACACGACATATTCAACTTCAATCTGGTAGTTCTTTAAAACCCAGGCTGCCCCCTGAAACCATACGAGTTCGATTTCACCATATCCGTCTGAAAATTTTGCTGTTAACCGTTTTTTGTATTTTGTGCCCTCTGTTCTGAAAGATGTTATTTTACCTTTTATTTGTACAAAAGCATTCGTTAAGGAAATCTCGGTGGTTTTATAAAAGCGGGAACGATCAATGTACTTAAACGGAAAGTGATACAACATATCCCCAAATGTAAATATTCCGAGTTCTTTTTTTAGTAAATCGGCACGTTTAGGGCCCACACCCTTTAGAAATTTTATGTCTGTTTCGAGAAAATTTTCCATTAATGAGAAAAGTATAATGGCCGTAAATATCGATAATATTGGGCAAACAGAAAATACTATATTTGAAGCATGAGCTTCTTAAGTGATAAAATATACCTTTTAAAGGAGTACTCAATGTATCTTTTAAAAGCACGGCACAGAAATAGGTCCAGGGTACAGGCCCCTTTTGTTATGGATTTTTTAACCGATGTTGTTTTCGATAGAAAAAAATATGGGGATTATAGTCGGATTGAAGGGGTAAGAAAAGCATTAAGAAAGGAAGAGAAAAGGGTTCCTGTTAAAGATATTGGAGGAAAATCACGGGTGTTTCTGGATAATGAGCGAAAAATATCCGATTTGCTGAGGTACAGTTCTGTTTCATCAAAATACGGGCAGTTATTACACCGGGCAGCAAAGCATTATAATCCTAAGACAATAATTGAACTGGGAACCTCAATAGGCATGAGTTCGTTGTACATGGCCACGGGAATGAAGGGAGGCACTCTTTATACTGTTGAAGGCAATGAAGCCCTGTTGCAGGTGGCTAAGGAATTATCTAATAAAGCAGGTGTAAGTAATATAGTGTTTAAACTGGGGTTGTTTGACGATATTTTACCAGAACTTCTTGGTACAATTTCTTCACCGGAATTTGTATTTATTGACGGGAACCATACTTATGAGGCAACAACAGTGTATTACACTTTAATTCGAAAAAAGATGAAAAACGGGCTCATATTGTTTGATGATATCTATTGGTCAAAAGGGATGAGGAAGGCCTGGAACTGGATAAAATCACAGGAACAGATGAGTATTGACCTGAATCGAATGGGGATAATTCTTGTCAGGGAGAAAGCGGGGCAGGGGCATTATACCGTTCGGTTTTAATCCGTGGAACAAGAATGATAAGATCGGAATCTTGCTGTTTACAAAGAGTATTGAGGGTTAGGAATAGTTCATTTTTCAGATAAGTTTTGTATATTAAATATGAAATTTGAGGTTTTCATTAGATTGTATATCTCAGTTTTTAATTGATACTTCATGAATTTTATTGTAGTAACACATCCTGCATTAAATAGCAGAATAGGTGAGTTGACCTGAACATAAATCAAAATATGTTGTATATAATAATATGTTTGAAGAAAACGCGTTTCTGTGTTTTATAAAAGCATAAGAACAGTTAACCCGGGAAGGTTGGAATTCCATTAAGAGTTTAGCCATCATGTAATATACAGGGCTGTTTTTAATGAATAACATAAAAAATTGTAATGAAAGTTTATACAAAAACAGGAGATAAAGGAACAACAGCTTTGATTGGAGGGAAGAGGGTCCCTAAGAATCATATAAGAATAGAAGCATACGGAACGTGTGATGAATTAATTGCGACAATAGGGTTTCTCAGAGATTTTGAGATAAAGGAGCGACATAAACAGTTTCTAACCCGGATACAGGAAGATTTAATGATTTTGTCAGCTATTCTTTCTGCAGATTGTGAGGGCTGTTTAGACGAGTTGCCGAAACTTTCAGAAGAAAGTATCGTAAAGCTGGAAAGGGAGATAGATGTGCTGGAGGAAAGCCTGCCTGTTTTAAAAGCGTTCTTAATTCCTGGAGGTCATAAAGCCGTTTCAGTTTGTCATATGGCAAGGACAATTTGCCGGCGGACCGAACGTGTAGTTCTTTCTCTTAATGATGTAGCTGAGGTTCCGGATCCTGAGATGAAATATTTAAACAGACTTTCGGACTATTTGTTTGTATTGTCCAGGACCCTTTCTACAGACTTCAATGTACAGGAGATAATTTGGAAGCCTTAGTTAGTTGTAATAGTAAGATAAATTTTTATATTTGCAGCAATTTAAAAAAATAGAATAAACTTAAATCTCAAAACTATGTATTGGACACTTGAATTAGCGTCTAAGTTAGAGGATGCACCATGGCCAGCAACAAAAGATGAACTGATCGATTTTGGTATACGATCTGGTGCTCCGCTCGAGGTTATCGAAAATTTACAGGAGATAGAAGATGAAGGCGAGATTTATGAAAGTATCGAAGACATCTGGCCTGACTATCCGAGTAAAGATGATTTCTTTTTTAATGAAGACGAATATTAAAAAAAGGGATTAGAGTTTAATCCCTTTTTATTTGAAGATATCAAATTTGTTTTTCGGCCGATCTGCATCTAGCCAGTTAAACCCTTTCAGAATAAGCTCGTTCTCAGGGGCCATGTCCAAAGGATATAAAACCCCCTCATTATCCCTATAGAGCATAATATCATCCAGTTCACCATTAGCAAAACTAAGTTTCATATCACTACAGACAACCTTGTTTACCCCAACAATATCAGGTCCGTCTTCTGCATAATATACCGTTTGCCCGTTTCCTTTTACCACAATATTATCTAACTGGTTATCCGTAAAAAATATAGTCATGTTCTTTCCCTTAATCTGGTCAAAGAAAGCCGTATCTTTCAGACTGGTCATGAAGGATGAACGGTATAGCTCCATTTTTTCAATCTGCTCGTTTTTTGTGTACATTTCAATATATTCAGCTGATATCTGACTGTTTTTTGTCCATAGTACAGGTTTTTCATAAAGACGGGCTATTGAATCAGAGAAAGAGTAAACCAGCGAGTCGCACCTTCCCTGTACATTTTCCCTATAGAACTTTACATTATTGAAAGCCAGGAGAACTTTATTGTCATTGGTGTCCGGATAAGTAATGAGTGAATCTCCATGGAGGTAAAGCGAGTCTCCGTCAGAGAATTGGATAAACTGTGCACTGTCTGTTAAAAAGGCATATTCAGTAATGTCATTATATTTTGCATCATGGCCTAAAAGAATAATATCCTGTTTGTAGTCAATAATCTCAACATCCTTTTTTGCAATTCCATTGCCGGTGTTTTTGTCATAGTAGATATATTGTCCCTTTATTAACTGATTTTTGTTTTTTGCCCAGGCATTCTGCTTTACTTCAGATAAATCTTTCTGGGTGTCATACCAACCATATTCGCAATAAATATGACTACTGTCGCCTATGATGTCTGTTGGTCCGAAAAAATAAGCAATATCGGTTTCAGTGTTATATTTCAGTGTGTCGGAATAAATTTTATAATCGGGATTAACAACAACAACACTATCTCTGAAGTGAAACGTTTTTTCTTTGGCATAGTAATACCCGATAATACTTTCAAGCGTGTTCTCCTTATTTACAATATGCCCATAGTCGGTATAAAAACCGACACTATTTCCTAAATCATATTCCAGCTCATCGGTAGTGAGGGTGGTTTCTTTATTTATTAGCCTGACATTTCCTTTTATGGTTGCCAGCCGTGTATTGCCGTCATAATGAAGAAAGTCGCCAAACAGATGGATGGTGTCCCCCTGGTTGATGAATATATCTTCGTATGCATCAAAAGTGTTTGATTTGGAATACATATAGGCACTGTCGCAGTACATTTTTGCGCCGCTATGCTCGAAAACAACATTGTCAATTAAACGCTGTGCCCCATCACCGATTTTTTTGTCAAATTCAGTGTAGTCAGCACTGTAATCAACAATTTTATCCTCGTTTTGTCCAGATATTCTGGTAATAAACAAGCATGGTAACAGAAGCGTAAATAAGAAAAGGTATCTTTTGTTCCGAAGCATTATTTTATCCAGTTTGCAATGCGGAAATCACATTTATCGTATGGAGGTTCTATTCTAATATAATTGTTTTTTGATTTTTCAGCAATCCAACTGTTAAGAACCTCTGCCTGTTTAGCCTGTGTAGCTGCATTTTTTAATAAATCAAAATCATCTTTTAAATTCGCTTTGTGCGGTTCTGTTTTTGATTTTAGCTGAACAATTTTCATAACGGTCTTTCCTTTTTCATCGGTTGATTCAAAAGGTGCCGACATATCTCCAACTTTAAGTTTTCGTATAATAAAGTATTCAGAGGTTGAAAATTCATCTACATTGAACTTCGTGCTTAATGTGGATGGGTTAACTTTAAGCCCTCCGTTTAACCTGGTGTTTTCATCCTGTGAAAAATACATAGCTGCTTTCTCAAATGTAATGCTGTCTAAACGTATTTTTTGAGTAATTGTATCAAGTTTACCTTTGGCTTTCTGTTTTGCTTCAATAGAAATTTTAGGTTTCATTAGAATGTGCCGGGTTTTTATCCTATCGTCACTTTTATCCAGGACTTCTATAAGGTGATAACCAAACGAAGATTCAACAATTTTAGATACATGTCCTTTTTTTAAGGCAAATGCAGCTTTAGCATAAGCCGGATCCAAATCCGATTTTGATGTCCAGCCAATGTCCCCTCCTTGAGAAGCTGAAGGGCCTTCGGAGTATAGCACTGCCATGGTAGTAAAGCTTTCTCCATTTAGAATTCTCTCCCGTAGTTTAATCAATTTCTCTTTTACTTCAAAAACTGATTCTTCATCAGATTCCGGGTATATTACAATTTGGGCAACCTGTAACTGAGATTCTATTATTGGAATACTGTCCGAATCGAGTTGTTTATAGTATGCTTTTACTTCAGCAGGCGTTATTAGAATTTCTTTTACGATTTCAGCCTGCATCTTCCTGGTGAGGTTCTGTTCACGAACAGCGTCCCTCATATCATCTTTAATTTCAAGAACAGACTTTCCGTAATATTCAACCAGCTTTTGCTCAGTTCCAAATTGATTTATAAAGTAAAGTAAACGTTGTTCCAGTTCTAATTCAACTTCAGAATCCGTTACTTCAATACTGTCAATTTCGGCCTGCGTTATCAGAAGTTTCTGAGCTAAAAGATCCTCAAAAAGGCTGCACCTGTCAGGCTTTTGACCGTAGGCTTTCATCTGCATGTACTGTTCTTCTATTTCAGAGTATAAAATTGAGCTTTTTCCTACAACTGCAACAATTTTATCCGCAACAACAGGTTGGCCGTTTATTGAAATGGAAACGTAGGTAAGAAAAAAAAGAAATGATAGTTTAACTTTCTTCATATTAATAGATGTTGAAATTTTCCCTGTTTAGAGCATCATTGTATATCTCAGACTCTAACCGATTAATGAATTGAATTTTTCTTTTGTTCAGGATTATGTTTCTTATTTTGCCTTCAACAGTTTCCAGAGGCGAAGTGCTTCCGGCCAGGCGATAGTCATATATGTGGACAAAATAAACATATGAGGAATCTTTTACTTCAATATTTTTTCTGTTTTTCAGAACGTATTCATTTGATGAATACATACTTGGTATTTGTTTTTTGATTAAATCGAATTGTACCCAACCTTCGTCAAAATAGTCGTATTTTTCGGCATGTTGAAAGCAGTAGGCATCAAGTTTCTTTATGTTTTCCGGATCTTCGGAACGATACCACCTCCTGACCTTTCCTATATCGGGTGCATTACGTGGTAATTTAATAAAGAGGGCCTTAACAATAGGGGCATTAAGAATAAAGTTTGATGAGTTTTCTGTAAAATACGAGACTATTTCATCTTTGCCGATAGTCGTATCTATTTTTTGCTGTATAAGGTTTTGTTCATATCTGAAAATTAGCAGAGAGGTTCTGTAATCTTCAATTTGTTTTTGAACATTTTTTTCTTCTTCAGTAAGGTTTTCTTCCGCTTTGTTGAGAATAAGTTCTTTTCTTACCCATCTGTCGAGGTATTCTTTAACCCAGGTTAAACTATCGACTTCGGAAAGGCCGGATGGGATAGCGTCTTTCAGTTGCGATATGTAAAGGTATTTGTCAATGACCCTAGCAACAGGAAAATCCTCGCTTTGCTGGGAGCCTTTTTTGCACCCAGCTAAAGCAAGAATTAATAAAATAGTTTTTATAAAGAACTTCATTCTTATTTTTAGTTAATCAATTAAGTTCAGACTTTATTTTTTCTAGTTCCGTTGAATTTATATCAATGGAATATTTTTCTCTTAGGCTGTTAATCCATTGTTTTTCAAGATGGTTTTGGTAATCAGCAATGTAAAGTCCTTTAGCTTCATCTAATTTTTTAGGTTGAGCTGGTAACACTTCTACCACATAATAAAAGTAATTCATATTATCTTCATTCATTGTGGTATAGCTTCCTTTTTCCCATTTGAATTTAGCTGTTATTGCATCCTGATCTTTTTCATATGTCTTGGAATTCGATTTTATGCAGGCTATAGAATCATCAGGGCATAATGCTTTGGTCAGGAAGTCGTTGCCAAGTTTTTTCTTCGTGTGTTTTTTAGCAAGTTTAGGCAGTTTAGCAGTGAAGCTGTTATTTTCATATTCATAAATGTTTACCCGGATTCTATCGTTCCACAAATATTTTTCAGTGGTTTTATAGAAAACTTCAAGACCAGAACTGTCAACCTGGGCTTTTTGCCAAACCAGTTCATTGGTAAGGTTGAAAAGTAAAATTCCATCATGATATTCCTGAAGGAGGAATTTATATTCAGGGTTCTCTTTCGGTAACATTTTCATTGCGTATGAAACCAGCATATCTTCAGCAAATCCGGTAAATGATCTTGAAATAATATCCTGGAAGGAATTTGTCCGCGAAGTATATTTTCCTTCATGAATATATTTTGCAAAGTCATATTGCGTGTATTTTTTATCGTTGAAAGAAACAACAACTTTATTTTTTCCACTGGCAACATCTGGCTTCCATTCCCGGTTATATATTGAGCTGTCTAGAAGGGGCAATAATTCGTTGGCATTCTGCCTGTTTGTTTTCATTCCGTATTTGTTGCCCAATTTGGAATTCATTAATTCTTTTATTGTTTCTTTTCTCTTGTTGTCCTGGTCGATTTTTCTGGCAAGCTTTTCATGGGCTTCTTCGTAAGTCTCAATAGGCTTTTTTTCCAGTAGGTAAGCAATATGGTAGCCACCTTCTGTTTCAACAGGCTTTGAAAATCCATTTATATCAAGAGCATAACAAGCATCGAGGAAGTTTAATGGAGCCTGACCAGATTGTAGCCATCCAATTTCACCATTGTTTTCCTTGGTCCGTGGATTTTCAGAGAAATGCTGAACGACCTCTTCCCATTTTTTTCCCTCCATAAGGGCTTTATAGGCAGAATCAATTTTTTCTTTTGCGGCCTTTTTTTCAGGGGCAGAGGCTCCTTTGGGAATTCTGGTCATAGTATGGGCAACCTTTACGGCACCTTTGCTAGGGCGCTTGTCGGTTACTTTAATAATGTGGTATCCGAAACGGGTACGGACCGGTTGAGAGACTTTTCCTACCGGAGTTGAATAGGCTCCTGTTTCAAAAGGGTACACCATTCTGAATGCTGAGAAATACCCAAGGTCACCACTGTTTTCTTTCACAGATGGATCATCAGATGTTGCTTTAGCCACTTCATTAAATGGTTCACCTCCAACAATCCGGGCCCTTATTTCTTTTGCTTTTTCGTAGGCCTTAAGCGTGTCTTCAGGAGATGCATTGTCAGGACAACGAATCAGGATGTGGGAAGCTCTTACTTCGGCTTTATAACGCTCGTAAGCTTCTTTGATTAAAGACTCCTTTATTTCTTCGTTTTGAAGATAAGGTTTTGCAAGTTGGTCGCGATAACCGCTAAATTCATCTATGAAAGATTTTACGGTGTCATAACCAAGGTTTTCAGCCTCAATTACTTTTAACTTGTAATTGATGAACAGATCGAGGTACTCGTCAATAGACTTTTTTTCAGTTTCAGGCGTGATGTTGTTATTCTTATTGTACACCCTGAGAAATTCCTCACTGCTGATTTCTTTTCCGTCAATCTTCATCAGGTAATTGCTGCCTGTTTGAGAAAACGAGAAGGCACATGTGAGTAGAAGTGAAATAATGAAAATATTCTTTTTCATAGTAGTAATGTTTTAATGCAAAGAACGAAATTAGGTTTGTTTTTATTATCGACTATA
Source organism: Bacteroidales bacterium (assembly GCA_965230395.1). Classification (GTDB taxonomy): domain Bacteria; phylum Bacteroidota; class Bacteroidia; order Bacteroidales; family UBA10428; genus UBA10428. The sequence continues at coordinate 4,739,783 of CBDDKV010000002.1, read as the reverse complement.
GTTAGGTGCTTCACGAGTAATATCAACGTCGTGAGGGTGACTTTCATTTATTCCCGAGTTTGTGATGCGCACAAACCTGGCTTTCCAGATACCTTCAATATCTCTAGCCCCGCAATATCCCATACCGGCTCTCAATCCTCCGAGCATTTGATATACAACTTCACTTAAGGTTCCTTTGTAAGGGACCCTTGCTTCAATTCCTTCCGGAACGAGCTTTTTCATGTCAGCTTCAGGATCCTGAAAATACCTGTCACTTGAACCTTGCTGCATTGCTTCTACAGATCCCATACCACGATATGATTTATATTTACGTCCATTATAAATTATTGTCTCACCAGGAGATTCTTCAACACCGGCAAACAATGAACCAGCCATTATACAGTGTGCCCCTGCTGCTATTGCTTTTACCATATCTCCTGAATATCTTATTCCTCCGTCTGCAATAATTGGAATATTTTTTCCTTTTAATGCAGTTCCCACGTCAAAAATAGCCGAAAGTTGCGGAACTCCAACACCTGCAATAACACGTGTTGTACAGATAGACCCTGGGCCAATACCGACTTTTACACCGTCAGCACCAGCATTTACAAGGTGTTCAGCGGCTTCGGCGGTAGCAATGTTACCTACAACAACATCAAGATCCGGGAACATGCTTTTAACTTCTTTTAACACTTCAACTACTCCTGAAGAGTGTCCGTGTGCTGTATCAATTATTATTGCATCAACCCCGGCATTAACAAGGGCTTCTGCTCTGTCCAGCGTGTCTAAGGTAGTTCCGACTGCAGCAGCAACGCGCAGCTGGCCATTGTGATCTTTGCAGGAGTTCGGACGATCTTTTGCTTTTGTAATATCTTTATAGGTTATTAAACCAATTAGTTTTCCCTGGTTGTCCACCACGGGCAGTTTTTCAATTTTATGTTGCTGAAGAATGTTAGCGGCACGGTCAAGATCTATTCCCTGATGGGTGGTGATAATATTTTCTTTGGTCATTACGTCCCATATCGCTTTACCCATATCAGGTTCAAAACGTAAATCCCTGTTGGTTACAATTCCAATTAAAGTACGGCGTTCGTCGATAACAGGAATACCACCTATTTTATATTCATTCATCAGGTTCATGGCATCACCTACGGTTTGCTCCTTATTCATTGTGATGGGATCATAAATCATTCCGTTTTCAGCTCTTTTTACCTGCTTTACCTGTCTGGCCTGTTCAATAATGGGCATGTTTTTATGGATTACTCCAATACCTCCTTCCCGGGCCATTGCAATTGCCATTTTTGCTTCTGTCACCGTGTCCATGGCAGCAGAAACTATAGGGGCGTTCAAAATAATATTTCTGCTGAATAAGGTTTTGATATTAACATTTTTCGGTACAACTTCAGAGTATGCCGGCACAAGTAATACATCATCAAAAGTTAAGCCTTCAGAAATAATTTTATCAGATAAAAATGACATGCAATTGTTATTTTAATTCGTTTATATCCATCTTTGTGTGCCGGAATTGTTTGTTCCGTGTGTCTTTTTTAATGATGTAGTTTGTACGGCACAGAATACTCAAAAATCCTGAAAATTAATAAGTAATTCGATGCTTTTTCGGTATAAATGCTGCGAAAATACAAAAAAAGAAGGAATAGAAAGCAATAGGAAACATGATTTAACCATTGTTAACAAATGATTGATGCTAAGTTGCAGAAATACAGGGATATATTAAAGAGGTTCTGGGGGTATGAGGATTTTCGCCTTGTACAGTCAAAGATTGTTTCTTCTATTGCAGAAGGAAAGGATACTCTGGGGCTAATGCCTACCGGAGGTGGAAAGTCGATAACTTTTCAGGTTCCGGCCCTTGCAATGGAGGGTACCTGTATCGTTGTGACCCCTCTTATTGCCCTGATGACGGATCAGGTAGAGCGTTTAAAGCAATTGGGGATAAAAGCGGCAGCTATCCATTCCGGGCTGGGCAGGCACGAGATGAAAATTATGCTGGACAACGCCATGTATGGGGCGTATAAAATTTTATATGTTTCGCCGGAACGGATAGGGAATGAGGATTTTAGAGGAAGGCTGAATCATATGGAAGTGAGTTTTCTAACCGTAGATGAAGCTCACTGTATTTCCCAGTGGGGGTATGATTTCCGTCCTTCATACCTTAATATTCACAGGGTAAGGGAAATTAAACCGGACATCCCGGTTCTTGCCCTCACAGCCACAGCCACACCAGAAGTTGTAGATGATATCCAGTTAAAACTTAGTTTTAGGGAAAAGAATGTTATAAAATCAGACTTTTCCAGAAGTAACCTTATCTATTTTGTCCGCCAATCGGAAAGCAAAATGGCGGATCTGATAAAAGTGGTGGACTCCATTAAGGGAAGCGGTATTGTTTATGCCCGTAGCCGCAAAAAAACCAGGGAAATAGCCGAACAGTTGAGAAGGGAAGGGGTAAACGCTGATTTTTATAACGCCGGATTAAGTTACGAAATGAGAAAAATGAAGCAGGATAACTGGACGGAAGGCAGGACCAGGGTTATTGCTGCAACAAATGCTTTTGGTATGGGAATTGACAAGCCGGATGTACGGTTTGTTGTTCACATTGACTTCCCTGATTCATTAGAGGAATATTTTCAGGAAGCTGGCCGTGCCGGCCGTGATGGGAAAAAATCATTCGCTGTACTTTTATCAGGCAGTCGTGATAAAGCTACACTAAAGCAGCGTCTGGAAAACGGTTTCCCTGAAATAGATTTTGTAAAAAAAGTTTATCATGCAGTTTCTAACTTTTTACAGGTGCCGATAGGTGGAGGAAAGGGGATTGCTTTCGATTTTAATTTACATGAGTTTGTTACAGCATATAAACTGCAGCCGGTTCAGGCTTATAGTGCCTTGAAGTTGTTGGAGCAGCAAGGATATATTGAAGTTACAGAAGAAATTCAGAACCCATCCAGGATTTTTTTTGCTGTTAACCGGGATGACTTATATAAGTTCCAGGTAAAGAACAGTAAGTTTGATGGTTTTATTAAACTTGTTTTACGTTCTTATACCGGACTGTTTTCTGATTATGTTTCCATTAATGAGGAAGTCCTGGCAAAGAGGGCCGGTATAACACGCGATATGGTATACCAGTATTTTGTCCGGCTAGGTAAGATGAGCGTTATTAAGTATATTCCCGGTAAAAAAACATCTCTTTTGGTTTTCCTTGAGGAACGGTTGCCGGATAAGTCAGTTTATATTTCAGCAGAGAACTTTCTTCACAGGAAAGAACGTTTCGAGCGGAGAATTGCTGCAATGGAGGAATATGGCTATAGGCAGGATATATGCAGAAGTGTACAGTTGCTGCAATATTTCGGACAGCAAGAGTCGGAAGAGTGTGGCCAATGTGACTATTGCAGGCGTAAAGGAGATAGGTTATCCGGTAAAGATGAGGGAGAAATAAAAAAGGAAGTCATGGAAATGATATCCCGACAGCCTATTCACCCTGAGAAATTAACATCTTCATTAAAGCATGAAGGGGATGTTGTTATTAAAGTCCTGCGTGAATTACTGGATGAAGAGGTTGTTGGTTATGATGAAACAGGAAAGTTGATGAAACTTCAATAAGTGTTTCCATAAAAAAGGGAGAGCAAAATGCCCTCCCTGAGGTAGTTAGAGGTAATAATACCTATTATTGTCTCAATGAAAACGTTATTTATTCTTTAATAAGCCGTATAATTTCTGTTTTGTTGCTGCTTTCAATGATTATCATGTAAATACCTGACTTATAATTTGTAATGTCAAGTGTTTTATGATCTGTACTCATGATGAAGTTATCTACCATCCGACTGTCCGGTGTAAGGACTTTTACATTGGCCCTGTTGCTGTTTTCTTCTAATTCAATGTTAACCATTCCCGTCGTTGGATTAGGATAAATTTTAAATGATTTTGAATCAGGTACTTCAATGTCAAGGGTTTCACCTTTACTGTTCTTGGCGTCTCCAATACGAACGGTGTAATCTTCAACTTCGCCGTAAGCAAATGTCTCACATGCATTCTGCCCGCCGTCGTATTTCATTGAGATCCTCATTCTGGTTGTGGTTCCACTGGCAGAAGCCGGGATTATGATTTCTCCTGAAATAACATTTGGGCTTAAGGTATTGGGAGCGAACATAAGTTCACCAGAATCATCGAAATCTCCATCTTTGTTTAAATCGATCCAAACTCTCCATGATTCGTCGTAAGTAGAATTGCTAAAGCCAGGAGAGAAAGAAACAGCTGTACTTCCTGTGCCGACTGAAACTGTTTCAGAAGTGAAATCGGAGTGTCCGGCAGCACCAGAAGTGTTTGTGTAATCTCCAATCGTTACTTTGGCAATCCACTCATAGTCTGAATTTTTCCCTTTAGAGCTACAGTATTCAACTGGCTGTCCGTTAGTTGTAAGGTTAATGGTATTACTGGCACCGGAAACGTTCTCTGCAGCATCTTTGGCTTTTACGTAGAATGAGTATGAAGTACTTTCACTTAATCCGGTAACATTGTAGGAAGTGCTTTCGGTATTCGCAATCAGGGAATTATTTTGGTAAACCTCATATCCTGTTACTCCAACATTATCGGAAGAAGTGTCCCATGAAAGGTTTGCGCCAGTGGTAGTTATATTTGAAGCGATTAGGTTAGCGGGAGCAGTAGGAGCCTGCGAATCCCGTTCCCCTGAAATAATTACGGTATAGTCCTCAACTTCACCATAACTAAAAGATTCACATGCGGTTTGTTCACCGTTGAACTTCATGGAAACCCTCATTCTTGTAGTAACTCCGTTTGCATTCGCAGGAATGTTCATATTGCCTGAAACTGCAGAACTACTCATAGAACCGGCATCAAAAACAAGTTCGTTGTTATCATTAAAGTCACCATCTCTGTTCAGGTCTATCCATATTTTCCAGTATTCATTATATACTTTACTATTGAATTCCGGGGTAAGTATAACCTTTGTATCCCCGGTACTTACAATAATAGAATCGGATGTAAAGTCAGTGTACATGGATGCTCCCGAAGAATTTGTGTAGTCACCAATTTGAACCTTGGCAATCCATTCGTGTTTGGCGTTCTCACCTTTTGATTCGCAATAAGATAAAGGTGTATCATCTACGGTAATGTACCCATTTTTTATTGCTGTGTCGGAACCTTCACTGTTTGAGACGGTTAATGAAACGTTGTAAGTTCCGGTGGTATTATAGACAACGGAAGGGTTTTTTTCCGTGCTGGAAGCCGGGGTTCCACCTTCAAATGACCAGGAGTAAGTTGTTGGGGCATTTGTTGACATATCGGTGAATTTTACAGTGCCACCCGCATTCAATGTTGTTGGGGATGCAGAAAACTTAGCTTTAGGTGGGGCTGGATCTCCTGCAATGTTAACTGTGCCGATATAAGGTGCCCTGTTTTGTTTTGTAACAACAATATCAGCGGTTCCGGATTCATATAAAGCATCGAAAGAAAGGGTTACCTGTGTTCCGGTTCCTGAATATTTCGCATCCAGTAGCTCGCCGTTTTTTGAAATGGCAACATAGGCGTGTTTTTCGGTATTAATAGTTAGCGATGAAGAACCTGTTGGAAGGCTTTCGGCATGGTTAACCGAAAGGGCTTCCGGAACAGAGAAATAGTTCATTAAGGAAGGGTCGCCCATGAGGTGATAAATTTCCCAGTAATAATCAACCAGGGAGCCTCCCCCTTCTGTTACCGCAAGGTTCCCGGCCATCATAACCTGTCCGTTGGTTACGAACCATTTACTTTCCGGTTCTCCTTTTTCATGAAAAGCACAATCGTATGCACCAAGACTTGTCCCTTCGTATGTGGGGTTAGCTGTAATATTCCCGACACCAACTCCAAAGTAAAAGTCTTCGTCCCAGTAAGAGTAATCAGAGGTGCCGATATAACCTACAGCACCTTTGTCTTTGGCGCGAAGGATTTCTTCACCAAAACTATTTTCGTGGAACCGGCTGGAGCGACAGCAGTTGGCTATCATTAACGGATATTCATGTGCGTTGTTAAGCCCTGATATATGAGAAATGCTGAATGATGGTTCTGCCCAACCGTTCGGGCTACAGTGAGCCGTGTAATTAGCAAAGCTGCAACCTTTACCGATATCATTTCTTATTTGCTGAGCTGAGTTTGCGGATTCCGGATATAGATATTTATGCAGGTTAAAGTTATGTTCTTCATTAAAATAGTACTTGGCTCCATAGTTTATTTGACCGTTTCCGTGGGTAGGGGCGAAATTTTTATCGGCTCCGGCAACTAATACGGCTTCATTTAAGAAGCCGGGGTCGGGCATTAAATACTGTTCATATTCCAGTGTTTTATCAATTTGTGGCTGCAATTCGCTTACGTTATTTGCAGAAAACCGCCCATAATACATTTCTGGTATTTTGTCTCCGGTATACTCACAGTAGTAAAGATCGGTAACATGGTAGTCCATGTCAACTTTTGTATCAAAGGAAGGGATTTGATCGACATCCCCAACGAACAGAACGTATGTAGGGGCTGGATCTGATGCGGTTCCGGCATCGTATAAGCCTTTAAGATAATTTTTTATCGCACTTGTGGTTTTTCCTATTTCATCGGTGTACGCAGTAATGACTTTAAAACCTTTTTTTGTTTTCCATTTAATAAATGGTTCAAGTGCAGATTCAAACATCCTGTCTGATACAATTACATATTTTACCGGGTATCGGGTAATTCCGTCTTTCAGGTTCTGTTGGCTGTAATTAGAGGCTGTTTCAAATGTGTTTTCGAAAAAGGGGGAGTACGTAGCTTTTTTTAACTGGTTTGTTTTTGCCATATCTGCACCTTCGAATTTTACAGAGACTTTTAGGTTTTTGTATACTTTTATTGTATTTGTAACCGGATTGTACCGGACAGGTGATACAACAAGCCTTCCAAAACGCACACCCCGCATCTGGCCAACATATTCCACTTTAACCAGGGGCGTAGCCGTGAAACTGTTCTTCGTGTATGTGTTCTGCTTGTAAGCGAATTCTATATTGTCGGGATCTTCGCTTTTTGAAACGCTTCGTTGTGCCGGAATTACTTGCTGTGATATTCCATAATCGGAAAGACTGTATTCCTCAACTTCAGTACTAAGAATATGGATACTGATTGTTGCTTCCTGCGGAATTTCAACAAGTTTCTTTACCTGGGGTAACTTTGGCTCCCCAATTTGATGAGAGTAGTATGTTCCGGGGATTGATATTTCCGTAAATCCATCTTTTTTTGAATTTACGTTGAGAAAGTCTACTTGAGAGAACTGGCTCTCAACAATAAATGAGGTGCTTTTGGTCGAAGTAATTTTTACAGGAATGTTTTCCTGGTTTAAATCGATTTTTATTCCTTCCTGTCCAAAGACAGATATAAAGAGGAACATGAAACAAAATGATAATAGATTTTTCATAGTAGTTTAGTATTGCTGTTGATTAGTTTGATTTTTCTTATGTTGTTAGAGATGTATACGTATTTTTCATGGGGCAAACAAGAAGGGCTGTTTTCTCACGCTATGGTAAATAAAGTACTTGGTAAGACTTTGTTCTAAAATTCCTCAATACCTTAACCTGTTCTTTATGTGAATATTATGGCATAGAGGGAAAGGGAAACTCTTTTTAAACCGGATCTGGTTTTTTTATTCGTTACCCGATGCTCTCGCTTTTAGTTCACAGTTGAATGTGCCGGATTGTAGTGAGAATACAGTTTGAGGTTTCAGTCTATTTTTAATACTATGGGTTATTTAGAGAAAACAAATGGACTATCAAAGGAAACTTGTTTTCCGGGATAGTTGACCTTAAAAATTAGGACTGATTTAATACGGGGGTAATGGTACTGGTTAATTGTCATAGTTGTTGTAGTTTTAAGTAGTGTCGTCAAAGGAAAATAAAAAAAATGAGGATTCAAATTTTTTTTTACGTCATAAGGGTGATCTGATTTGTGAATCGTGTTTAATTGGTTTTTGATTAGAGTATTAGGTGTTGGAAAATTTATGCGAAAATGGTTTAATCCATCAAAATCTTTGAAACTTCAGGATAAAAGGGAAAGCTGTTTATTCGGGTTTAGGGGCGTTGTCATTTGCACAAACTTAATTTCATAGATGATAAGTAAAATCTGCTTATTATTTACTAACTTATTTCATAAATCTTTTAACCATTAAACTTATGAATAAGCCAAACAAACCCACTAAAGGTGTTTTTGCCCTTAAAAGAGAATTATCCCTTCTGGTATTGTTGTCTATGGCCTTTCTGGTATTGCTTTCATTCAGGAAGGAACATGGTTTTTCCTTTATTATGATGGGGGATTCGCGAACTGAATTGTGTATACCTTACGGTAAAGCAGAAGTTGGTAAGATTGATGATTTGATGGCTAAGCGTTATTGGGATGAGCCGAAATTATTTTTTAATGCGAATCAGAAACTCGACTCAATTTATTTATTTAAAAACGATAGTTTACAACAGGTATTGATCTATAACCAGGAGAAATTTCCAGAGGAGATTTTTTCAATAATTGAGGGGGAAAGACGCAGAGTTTTCTGTAAACAGGGAATGGAATGGGTATATGGTTCTATTGTAGGTAACATTAATAACGGGCAATCCGATTTTGTTGTCCATGGTGGCGATATGGTTTTATTTGGTTACCCGGACAGTACTTTTTCAGGAAGCCCATATTGGCAGTATTTTAATGAAAGCTTTTATTCCAAACTGCCAGATAGGGTATTTTACCCGGTTGTAGGTAATCATGAAACCTGGGATGATATGACTATCAGCGGAATGCGGGAAGCTTTTCCTTATTTGGAAAGTTATGGTTTCACGGAAGAGGAGCGCATTTATACCAGAGACTATAAAGGAAGTAGGTTCGTTTTTCTGAACACAGGACCGTATGTGCCAGAAACAGCATGGAATAGTACAAATCCGGACTATAGCTCTCAAATGAACTATTTAAAACAACAACTGGATGACGCTCTGGCAAAGAAGATAAAGAATGTCTTTGTTACTTATCATTACCCTTCGTTTGTAAAAGTAGGGCACCCTCCGTTACCACCAGATCAGAACCCGCATAACCTGTTAAAACAATATTCCAATAAGTTGAATGTTGTTGTTTTTAACAGCCACACGCATACAACCGAACATTATTTTGTTGATAATATCAATTACCTGGTAATGGGAGCAGGCGGGGCCCCTCAAAAATATGAACCGGTTAAAGGAGGCTCAACAGAACCGGAACTGTACTGGAAGGGTAAACCACGGTTTGAAGAATATAATTATATTAAGATTGAGGTTTCGAAAAACAGGATTGTTGGTAAAATACATCGTTATGCTCCTGAATTTGACAATGAAATGGAGTGGGTTGAGGTTTTCACCATTGATGTTTAGTCTGGGGCAGGAGCACATTTGCTGTTTAAGTAAACCGGGACCATCTTGTTGCCCGGCATTTATTTTTACAACAGAAAGTCAACTACGCTGGACGGTTCTCCTTTCTCAAGTTCATTGCAATGAATGATTTTTGTTTCCGGGAAACCTTTACTCAGATAGGTTTTAAAAAGTGTAAATGAATCCTCCGATATAATTCTGTCGGAATCGGGAAAGTGGTTGTAGATGAAGGTTCTAAGTTCAATGTTTTTTAACCTGATAGCCTCAAGGCTCAATAAAGTATGGTTTATGCTTCCGAGTTTTGAAGAACTTACGAATATAAGAGGAAGAGCATGCTCTTTAATGTAGTCTATAGCATGGTACCCTTCTGTAATCGGCACCATTAGCCCTCCGGCTCCTTCTGTAAGAACAATGTCAAACTTTTGAAGAAGTTGTTTGTTCGACTTTCTAATGATGTTTAGATCTATTTTTTTTTCATCTATTTGCATAGCCAAATGTGGTGATGCAGGGTAAGAAAAGACATAAGGACAGGTAAGTCCGCTTTTATCTTCAGGGAGCAGTTCAGATTCCATAATCCTTCGGTGTTCCATGATGTCTTCCGAAATTCCTTTGCATCCCGTTTGTATATGCTTAGATGTAATTATTTTTTCGGTTTTTTGCTTTATATGGTATCCCAATAAACCGGTTATATAGGTTTTTCCGCAATCTGTGTCTATTCCGCTAATGAAATATTCTTTTCCTTTCACGTTATTTTCGCTTTGCAATGATAATAAGAGGATGATATGTCAGGGAAACCTTATTTTTTTCTGCAGAAAAAGAATGCCGGTAATTTGATTCAAATTCCAGAAGCCTGGTTTTGTTAAATTTCATATCTGAGATACCATTTACCCCGGTGTTTTTCATGTGCCTGAGAACTTCAACAGGAGAAGAAAAGTATTCGTGGTGTAACCAGTCTTTGGTTTGGAGTAAGTTGAAGTCAACACTTAACATATCGGCAATCTTCTTTTTGGTCAGATACTTTAACCCAATATTCATTGTTGCTTTTATTTCACTGAAATTATTTTCGATGAAGGTGCTAAAGGCAAAATATCCGTTTGGTTTCAGGGCGTGGCTTACTTTAGAAAAAAAAGCTTCGGGATTAGAGAACCATTGAATTGTAGAGCTTGAAACTAAAGCATCAAGTTCTTTGGGGAATTCTATTTCTTCAGCGTCACCCGGTAGAAAAGTTAGGTTCTGGGTTGGGTGTTCTCTCCATATTTCCTTAAAAAAGCCTTCGGTCAAATCGTTTACGTAATACTTGTCAATTTGAAGTTTTTCAGAAATCTCCCTGGTTAAAAAACCAGTACCACACCCTACTTCCAGTACCTTTTCCAACTTGCATTCATTTTCAATACATAACATGTCGCATAAGAGTGAAGCAATGTGTTTTTGCACAACTGCCGCACTGTTGTATGTCGCAATGCTTTTGCTAAATCTTTTTTTTACCAGCCTTTTTTTGTCTGTAAGCATTATTGTTGTTCAATTAGTTCGTCCCACGAGTGAACGGATAAAAAAGGATAGTGCGGCCAGTCGGTTTCCAGAATCGAGGCTTTACCTGTCCAGTAGTTAAGTTGGTTTTCATGGAGAAAGATTAAATCTTTTCTTCCAACAAATGCAAAATCGAAAGAAAAAACGGGTAATGCAAATTCTTCAGTTTTCTTTTTAAGAAACGTTAGTTCATTTTTCTGATCTTCAGGGGTACGGTAACCCATTTTATTTTTGTGTTCCTGGAATAAACTTCTTCCTCCCAGTGTACGCATGTTGAATTTATCCCTGTTTCTTTTGTTCCAGTTTTTTAGGGTCGTGTCAAAAATATCGGGTGGGATTCCACAAGTGGGACTTATTGGGGCATTCGTTCCGTTGATAGCAATGCTTTTTTTTATCTTTAATTCAAGGGAGGAAACAACATTAGCTGCTACCCATACCCCCAGCGACCAGGCGATTACAAAAATACTATCATAATTATTAAAATCGTTCGGCGGGAATTCCATTGATGCATAATTATTAAAATGGCACACATCGTATTTATTCGATTCCAGGTGTTCCACAGCCTTTACGTCCATCCCCCAGCCATTAAAGTAGAGTATACACTGTTTTCTTCCGTCTTTTATTACCCAGGTCTTATTCATTAAGCAGAAGTGTTTTTTTTAATGGTTCCAGTTGATTAAAGTCTATGTCTGCCCGCAATGAAAAACGCAGTCTGGCTGTACCTTTGGGTACTGTAGGGTAGCGAATGGGCAGGGTGTTAAAACCGCTTTTTTTTAAGGTTCCGGAAGCACTAATTGCTTCATGGTTTTCACCAATAATAAATGGAACAATATGGCTGGATGCTTTTTGCCCAATCATTTCAGCAAATTCATTGGACAGGGTTTTTAGCTTTTCTCGCAAATTGTTCAGGTCGGGCAGTTTCTTGAATATATGTTTCGACCAGGCCAGGTTGACCGGAGGCAGGGCTGTAGTGTAAATTAATGTGCGGGAGTGGTTTATAAGGTACTCTTTAAACACTTCATCACAAATTAAATAGGCCCCAATTGAAGCAAGGGCTTTCCCGAAAGTACCCATTATAAAATCAATATCACCAATAACTTTCTCTTCTTCTGAACACCCTAATCCGGTTTGTCCAATTGCTCCAACTGCGTGTGCCTCATCAATATATAAGAAACAACCGTGTTGCTTTTTAATGGTGGTAAGCTTTTTTAGATCTGCTCTGTCACCATCCATGCTGAAAATGCTTTCGCTCACAATAAAAACATTTTCGTATTTGTTCCTGTCTTCTTCTAATATTTTCTCCAGTTGCGTATAGTCCTTATGTCTGTAGCGAATGAACTGTGCTTTGCTTAACATACAGCCGTCAATAATACTGGCATGCACAAGTTTATCCGCAATAATTAAGTCTTTTTTAGTTGTGAGCGCAGGCAATATTCCAACATTAGCGTGGTAGCCACTGTTAAATATAAGGCAGGGACGCTTGTTGTAAGCACCCGAAATGACTCGTTCTAATTCTGCGTGTTCCTCAGTGTTGCCACTGAGCAAACGGGATGAACCTGAGCTGAACCTCTGATGTTTGATATTTATTTTTTCCAGAAATTCGCCATGTACATCCTGGTTGTTGTTTATTCCCAGGTAGTCGTTTGAACACAAATCAAGTAAGTTACTATTAGGGGGTTCAGTAAGTCGCCTGTAGTTTCCGTTCTTTTTAAGGTTTTCTATTTCCAGCCTGTATTTATCTGTCATAAATCTTTTGAATTACATTACATATAGAACCGGTTAGTTTTGACAGTTCATTATTTGAAATAATATACGGGGGCATAGTGTAAACAAGCTTTCCAAATGGGCGCATCCAGATTCCTTCAGTAACGAATTCCTTTTGTATGGTTTCCATATTTACCGGTTCTTTCATTTCAATTACCCCAATGGCGCCAAGTACCCGGACATCTTCAACGGCATCAAGTTTATTTAGTCGGGGAAGGGCAGAGTTTAGATGTTGTTCTATTCGCCCGATGTTTTGTTGCCAGTCGTAATCCAGTAAAAGGTTTATACTGGCCAAAGCTACCGAACATGCCAGCGGGTTTCCCATAAAGGTAGGCCCGTGCATAAATACTCCCGGGTGGTTTTGAGAGATGGTTTCTGCTATTTCATTCGTGCAGAACGTTGCAGCAAACGAAAGGTATCCTCCGGTGAGTGCTTTTCCAACACAAAAAATATCGGGGCTGATGCCTGCATGTTCACAGGCAAAAAGCTTGCCTGTTCTTCCAAATCCGGTAGCAATTTCGTCGGCAATTAACAGGATATTGTATTCGTTGCATAAATTGCGCAGGCCTTTCAGATATTCCGGGTGATAGAACTTCATTCCCCCGGCACCTTGCACGATAGGTTCAAGGATGAAAGCAGCCAGCTTATCTGCATTTTTCTTTAAAACTTCTTCAACCTCATTTAATTCATCTTCACCGAAGTTGCCTGAAAAGGTTGAGCGGGGGGAAGGGACAAAAAACTGCGGGGTGAGCCTGCTGCTAAAAATATTGTGCATACCTGTTACGGGGTCGCAGACCGACATTGCATTCCATGTGTCGCCATGATAGCCGCTCCGAATAGTTATGAAACCGCTCTTTTCAGTATTTCCCCTGGCATACCAGTATTGCATGGCCATTTTCATTGCCACTTCAACCGATACGGAACCAGAGTCGCTGTAAAATACCTTAGTTAATCCGGGCGGAACAATATCAAGCAACTTTTCTGTTAGTTTTATTGCAGGTTCATGAGTCAGTCCCCCAAACATAACATGAGACATTTTATCGGCCTGGTTTTTCAGTGCAGCATTTAACTCCGGATGGTTATACCCGTGAATCACAGACCACCAGCTTGACATCCCATCAATTAGTTTTTCTCCGTTTTTTAATTGAAGGTGGACACCCTGGGCACTTTCCACTACTATAGGGTCAATGGCTGGAGGGCTGGCATTATATGGGTGCCAGATATGTTTCCTGTCTATATCAATAAGTTTTGCATTTGTCATATACATCAATTGTAAAGCCCGCCTTTTTAAAATCAATAATATCCTGCTCAACATTAGAACCCGAGGTAGTCAGGTAATCACCAGTTAAAGCCGCACTAATTCCAGATCTCAGGGCTTTGTCCTGAAAATGCTTTATCTGCATCCTTCCCCCGGCAAAACGAATGTTGGCATTGGGGTTTACAAAGCGAAAAACCGCAATGCAGGTGAGTACTTCCTCTTCGGTAAGTGGTTTGGCATTTTCCAGGGCAGTGCCCTCAACAGGGGTTAAGAGGTTTATCGGAATTGACTGAACATCCAGGTCGCGCAAAGTCACTGCAAGTTCCACTCGTTGTTCTTCCGATTCGCCCATACCAATAATACCCCCTGAGCATATTTTAATGCCTAGTTTTTTTGCTTTTCTTATCGTATTTATTTTTTCTTCAATAGTGTGTGTGGTACAGACTTCTTTAAAAAATGAAGGTGCGGTTTCAAGATTGCAGTGGTAGTGTTCTATACCGACTTCGTCTTTTAGCCTTTGTAGTTGGTGTTCATTAATTAACCCCATTGAAGCACAGAGACTGATATCGCTTTTTTCTTTTATTTCCTTATAGATGGGTATCAACTTGTCCAGGGTCTTGTCGTAAACACGTCGTCCACTTGTAACCAAAGAATGCCTTTTAACCCCCTTCGCAGCATTTTCAATAGCTTCCTTAACAGCTGCTTCACCGTCAACAATTTCGTATTCTTCAATATTCGTTTTGTGAAATGAGGATTGGCTGCACCATTTGCAGTTTTGCGGACACTTACCCGACTTTGCGTTTGTTATGGAACATAAATCCATTGTGGAGCCGCAAAAATGTTTCCTGATTTCGTTGGCAGCGTTATAGAGGTCTTCCTTGTTGGGGGCTTTAGTAAGTTCAACAGCTTCGTTGTAACTAATTTTGTAACCGTCAAGGATTTTGTTTTTTAATTCATTTATATCTATCATAATAAATCAAAATAAAATGTCCGTTAACAGCAGGAAATCTGCAAATAACGGACATTGGTTATTGTTCTGTATTTTTTTAGCGTACTACTGTAAATATCAACAGGGGAGATGAAGCGCATGTTGAAAATTAACAAGAGAATAGTTTCGGGCAAGCTTAATTTTTCTTCCTGTTCTTTCTCTGTGCCACTATACAGGGCTTCAAAATCCTGAGTGCTTTGTATAGAAATATTCTTTCTTAAAGAAGAATTACAAATATCAACAGACAAACTACTTATTTTGACAACCTTCCTGAGACTGGCAAATATGGCATAGTTCTTTCTCGACCATTGTGAGAAAATCAGATAAGTTATGCTACTGTTTCTTTCATTCTTCATTCGCCGGTAAAGTTAGAATAAAATTTTAACTCGAAAAGTTGAGCCGTTTGGGTCGATGAAAACATTAAGATAGCTTTCTGCTCAGGTACTCGCTCTGGAGTATTTAACAGAAAA
Source organism: Bacteroidales bacterium (assembly GCA_965230395.1). GTDB lineage: Bacteria > Bacteroidota > Bacteroidia > Bacteroidales > UBA10428 > UBA10428. The sequence continues at coordinate 4,724,405 of CBDDKV010000002.1, read as the reverse complement.
ATGAAATAGGGTTAATTCGTCTTTCTTTTCCTTTTTATAATCTGGTTTATTAAAAAAACCACAGCCCAATAAATAGTGAAACATAAAAAGGCCAATCCAACGTGGTTACCTCTAATAGAAGGTTTATCATGTTGATCCAGCCAGTAAAGGTTTGAGAAATAAAGAATGGCCCCGGAAATTAAGATTAAAAGTGAAATTAAAATGATATTTGGTTTCTTTTTCATGTTCAGATCCTTTTGTTATGATTTAAGTTGTCGTCCGTTTTACTTGTTATTGATTAAATTATGCTTTCAAGTGTGTAAATATTAAGATATCACGAGACATGAAAGCCTCAATCAAAATAAATGTTGTAATTTGTAAATGAGTGATTTTTATCATTACATACACAAAAAAATATTGTTTTTGGATACCAGGCAAAATTGAAAAATACAGATTTATGATGCATTTACATAAGAATTGTCAACTTTTTCAGGAAAACGTTTCATTTTAATAACTAACATTTATCATCTGGAGAACTGTATCAAAGTGCCGTTATCAGAAGAAAAGCTGTTGCAGTTGAGGTAACTTTTCTTGTGTAAAAAATCCATATTTGCTATATTAACAGTACCAAACAAAGATTAACTAAAATAGATGTTGTACCAACCCCTTGAAGAGGAATTTAAACCAACCCCAAATAAGGAAAATGCAATAAGCCTTAAAAGATTTCTTGAATTATTAGAAAACGAGGAAGATTACTTTAAAGGGGAACAGCATTGTACCCGTATAATGATAACCCGGTTACGAAAAATATTTTATGACATTTACGGTTGGAATTCACAGTTAATAAGGGGGGCAGCGGACATTCAGGGGAGGTACGAAGTGAAATTGGTCCCCGGGCGCCCTTCTCATGAAAAGGGAGATGCCAAAGAATTTATGCCAAAACCCAAACACAGGGTAGTTACTGTAAAAGAAGGGGACTGGATGAACCCGGATGCCGGAACAATACCCGAAATATTTGCCAACAATAATCAACAGGTAGTATTGCCAAGCGGGTTATATTGTGATATGGGGCACGTTTTAGGGGGAATGGATGCGTTTAATTACCGGGCACCTGTTACCCCTTTGCCAAATGTATTTTTATGGTTAAAGCGCCTTTTTCCATTAGTTGACAGTAATATGGATATTGTAACCTGGTTAGGGGACATTGCCAGCTCGGCCGGAGAGTTTTTGTACAAAGAGCTGCAGGAAAAAAGGGATTTGACCGATGAAGAAATGCAAAAAATTATTAATCGATATGCACCCGGGCCAGATATGTTGGGCGATATTGATCCATATGTAATTTGTCAGATATACAATACAAAAGCAGAATACGGCTTAAGAGTGACGGAAATTTTTCGGGATTATTATTCAGAGAGTGGCCTTGGTGCATATTACAGGAAAAGACGTAGTAGCTATTTTAGTTCTAAAGTAGGGCTTATAGGATGGGACGGGAATGCTTTTCAGAATGAGGGGAAGTGGATGGAATATTACATGAAACAACTTAAAAACAACAATGCTTTTTACATATTTAGTCGCTGTGAAGGTGTCCGGGGGGTGTTCTTGGCATTGTTTACCTGGATGGGGCACTATAAGCATACGACCCATGACAGGTTACTGCTCAGGATTTTTCTGAACTCAGTTAAAAGAGACATCAAAACAGAAACAAAAACTGATTAAAAATTATGGAAACAAAAAAGGGAATCCGTAACAGGTTGTTAGCAATTACAGTTGTAATGTTAGCTATGGTTATTATACCGTTGTTAGGAGAGTATATTAAAAACGGGGGCAGTATCCCAAAAGACTTTTTTCTCTTTCCCCCAACAACAGTAGATCCTAAGGCTGGTTTTAACCTTATTGTATTTATAATTATTTCAGTAGCTATTTTAGCCGGAGTTTTACTTTATATTTATCCCTGGATATTTGGTTTTAAACAGCCCCCAAAAGGAGCTGAAGAACAAAAAAATGGAACTGCCAGATTGCCATCGTGGTTCTGGATAGGTGTTCTTCTTTTTGTTCCAACAGCTATTGTGATGTGGGGTAAATTCAGCGAACCAAAAATTCTTATAAATTTTAGTGTAATACCAATGTTTTGGGGGTTTTCATTAATGCTAGACGGAGTAACTTATGTGCGAAATAGAGGCTGTTCAATTTTTTCTGATATGCCCCGGACATTAGTAGGAATAGGGCTTGCATCTATTTTCGGCTGGTTAATATTTGAATACCTGAACTTTTTTGTGAGTGATAACTGGTGTTATCCGAAGGCAGATCTGATAGGGATCAGTTCTTTTTATGCTTATGCTTTAATTGGTTCAGCAGGGTTAATGCCAATGACGATAGAAGTTTATTCTTTTCTCACTACTTTTAAAGGGTTGAAGAATCGCTATTCATATGGACCTAAAATAGTATTGTCCAAAAAGGGGCAATATACAGCCCTGATAATTTCATTATTGGTGTCTTTTGCAATAAGCTTTTATCCCGATGAACTTTTTTTCGCTATATGGTTTATACCCTTAATTGTACTCTCGCTTTTAATGGACATTATGGGACTATGGACACCATTTAGACCGATTGCAGAAAAGGGCAACTGGACCCCATTGGCTTTAATTTGTATGGCTCAGTTTATTATGGGGTTTTTGCATGAATCCTGGAACTATCTTAGTGCTGGCCATAATCCATTTAAAACCTTTAATCCTGACTACTGGATATACAGTGTTCCATATGTTGATGTCCTGCATGTTTTCGAGATGCCACTTCTGGGGTATTTTGGTTACGTGCCTTTTGGGGCATATTTCTGGGTGTGGTGGCTGGTTGTTGCATTTATATTAAACACGCCCCCTTATTTTGGTAAAAACAACTCATATGCATGAAACAAATAAAAATCTGAAAGAGAGTGGAGGGTTTGCGATTTCTGGATTGGAAGGTTTTCAGGGATATAAGGTGACAGAGCTTGTATTTAGAAGTAATAGTACCGAAATTTATAGAGCCCTGAACGAAAATAATACTCAAGTCATACTAAAAGTATTAAGAGAGGCGTATATCGGTTCAGAAAAGCTTGCGAATTTTAGGAAAGAGTTTGATATAAGCTCAAAACTAGACTCGAAATGGGTTGTGAAAGCCTATAAGCTGGAAGAGTATAGTGACTCCCTGTTTATGGAACTCGAAGATTTCGGAGGAACCTCGTTAAGCAATTACATAGAAAATGAAGCGGCCGATGTAGATACAGAACAACTAAAGAAAAGATTAGAAATAGCAATAGAAATTGTAAAAGCAATAAATGTAATTCATGGAAAAAATATCATACACAGAGATATTAACCCCTCCAATATTGTATTCAACAAGTACACCGGTACAGTAAAGATTATTGACTTTGGATTAGCAACTGAATTAGAAAGGGAATACTATAATTCGAATCATGAAACAATTTTTGCAGGGACCTATGCCTATATTGCACCAGAACAAGTAGGGTGGTTTAACCGGACAATAGATTACAGGGCTGATTATTATTCTCTGGGAGTAACACTTTACGAATTATTTTCCACGAAACAACCATTTACAGGTAATTCCCCAAGGGAATGGATCCATTGTCATTTAGCCAAAGAACCCTTACCCTTAAACAAGTTAAACGAAAAAATTCCGGAACAGCTCTCGTTCATCGTAATGAAACTGATGAATAAGGCAGCGGAGAATCGTTATCAAAGTGAATATGGCATCCAGAAAGATCTGGAGGCTTGTTTGACCGATCTGGAAAGATATGGCGATGTAAGAAATTTCTCAATAGCAAATCACGATATTTCCCAAAAATTTATTCTGCCCCAAAAACTCTACGGAAGAGAAGAAGAAGTGGCCGATTTAATGAACAGCTACCGGGAACTTACAGACCAAAAGCAGGCCTGCGTTCTGGTAAGCGGGGCTTCGGGTATCGGCAAAACATCGATAGTTTTTGAACTTCAACGTCTGGTCGTTAAAAATGGGGGGAACTTTATTTTTGGCAAATTCGATCAATTAAAGCGGAACATTCCATACAGTGCTTTCTTACCATCTTTGACACAGTTGGTTAAATCTGTCCTGACAGAAAGGGAAAGTGAAATACTCGTGTGGAAAAAGAAAATCCTTGAAAATGTAAAAGGAAATGCCCGGTTAATGGTTAATGTTGTTCCGGAACTGGAATATATTGTCGGAGAACAACCAGAAGTGAGCGAACTGCCCGCCGCAGAATCGCAAAACAGGTTCTTCAATACATTTTTAAATTTTATAAAAACCTTTGCCACACAAGAGCAACCATTAGTATTGTTCCTTGACGATTTGCACTGGGCAGATGTTGCTTCAGTTGAAATGGTTGAGCACCTTTTATTGAATAAGGGAATTGCCTATTTCTTTTTTATCGGGGCATATCGAGAGAAAGAAATGGCTACATTTTATCCTTTTGTTCATTCATTGAAGAAGATGGAGCAGGCAGGTGTCAATATAAAAAAAATGTATGTCAAGGCACTTAACCAGGAATCGGTAATTGAGTTGTTAACGGATACTTTATCTCTCACTTATGGAAATGCTGAAAAACTTGCCGAAATTTGCCTAAAGAAAACAGATGGCAACCCGTTTTTTCTTAGAGAGTTCCTGAAGAATTTCTATAACAAGAAGCAAATATATTTCAATAATGGAACAGGAACATGGGAGTTGGACCTGCATGGCATATCTAAATCGGATGTAGCAGAAAATGTAGCCGGATTAATCTCTAAACGAATAACAGAATTGCCCGGAGAAATCCAGTTTGTGCTTAAACTGGCAGCATGTATTGGCAGTAGGTTTAATGCTTTCTTGCTTAAGAAGATTACGAACCTGCTTTGGAAAGAGTTACTGCAATACTTAAAAGAAGCATCGGAAGAATCATTAATTTACCCACTGACAGAGGGGTACCGGTATGCCGAATATAACGAAAAAATTGACGTGCAATACAAATTTGCGCACGACAGGGTTCAACAGGAAATATATTCTTTGTTAGATGAAAAGGACAGGAATCAGATACATAAACAAATCGGGGAATATATTTTAGCCGGTGTTGATTTAAACAACCTGGACAATGAAGAAATCATTTATACCATTCTGGAGCACCTTAATAAGGGGATGGATTACCTCCGTAAGGAAAAACAGTTTTTGCTGGCAGAACTTAACCTTAGGGCAGGAAAGGAATCGAAAAAGGCAGGGGCATTCGGGCATGCTTTACATTTTTTTGGTAACGCTGCCCGGTTAATAGATAACTCAACCTGGCAAACGAACTATAACCTGGCTTATCAGATACATGTTCAAAATGCCGAAGCATTGGCATTGTGCGGGAAGTATGATGAAATGGAGAAGTGCATCAATGCTTCTGTAGACAATACAAAACACATCATAGAGAAAGTTAGTTTTTTTGAAATAAGAATTTTGGCACTGATAGCACAACACAGACAACCTGAAGCCGTAAGCAGGGCCATCACCTTGTTAAAATTGTTGGGGCAAAAATTTCCAAAACACCCCCGCTTATATCACATAGCCATTAATTTTATTCATATCAGAAGAAAATTAAAGAAAAGAAGTAAAGGGGCGCAGTTGGAACTGTCGGTGATGCAGGACGAAAAGGCACTGGCTTCAATGAATGTAATGGCAAAAATACTGTCTGGTTCTTATTATGTAAACCCCAACTTGTTTGCGCTACTAGTATTCAGGCTTATAGAAAATACACTGAAATACGGGATAGCGCCAAACTCTCCCGTTGCACTCGTAACATATGGTTTGTTATTATATTCTTTGGAAAGACGAAAGGAAGGGTATTTTAACAGTTGTCTGGGATTAAAAATGACTGAGAACATAAAGGCAGGTGAATACCAGGCCCAGGCAATTTGTATCCACAATTCCGGGGTAATCTGGAACGAACCTTTATCCGATGCTGTTGAGGGATTGTACAAGGCTTACCGGCTGGGACTGGATTCAGGGGACGTTGAATACGCAGGTTCATCCATATCTGCCGCATTAACATATAAATTTTATAGCGGGAAAAATTTAGGCGACTTATTTGTTGAAGCACTCGGATATCAGGGAACTCTTTCATATTTTGAACTAAAAGTTCCGTTAAGTCAGATTAATGTCCTGCTTCAAACACTTGATAACCTTATTAATGCAGGAGAAGAAAAAGAAATCCTTGTTGGTGAATACTATAACGAGGATGAAATGCTGCAGCATTTTATAGCGGTGGACGATAAAGTGTCAGCGTCCAATTTGTATACAAAGAAGATGCTGCTGGCTTTTCTTTTTGAAGAGACAGAAAAGGCCTACGAAATTTCTTTAAAGGGGAGGGAGTTTATAAAAGAGTCGAAAGGAATATATCAAACTGTAGTGTTTCATTTTTATGAGTCATTAATATTTTTGAAGCATGTAAGTAAAATAACCAGTTCAGTAAAAAGGAGGGCGGTAGAAAGAAGGATAGAAAAAAACCGGAAGAAATTCAGGAAGTGGATGAAAGGTTATCCGGGAAACTTCGAAAACAAATATTTGCTAATAGAAGCCGAAGTTGCAAAAAGAAAAGGAAAAAGCCTGAAAGCTGCTGATTTATATGAAGAAGCAATTCTTTTAGCAAAGAAGAATGGTTTTTTGGGAGAACAGGCTTTGGCATACGAATTGGCCGGATTGTTTTGGTTGTCCCAGGGGAAAAAAGAATTTTCAAAAATATACCTGGAGAAAGCTTACAGACTTTATAATGTGTGGGGGGCATTGGCAAAAGCAATGAATTTGAGAAGTAAGTTCGATCAGATAATATCCCTGGAAGAGAGAATAGATGATAATGGAAGAAGAAGCAGTATTAATAGTGATGCCTCAACAACAATGAGCTATACCAGCTCTCTTGATTTAATGACAATTCTTGATGCATCAAAAGCAATATCAGGGGAAATAATCTACTCTGAACTTGTTAAAAAGACACTTGTAATATTATTGGAGCACGCCGGGGCAGAAAGGGGGGTTTTATTATTAAAATCTCAGGATAAGGAGATGAGCATAGAAGCATCAGGGAAAGTAGATAACGACAAAATAGATGTTGTCGTGGAAAACAGGGAAATAAATAGTTCCAGCCTGCCAACATCAATTATACATTATGTAGAGAAAACCAAGGATACAGTAATACTCGATGATGCTGAAAATGATGGCGACTTTACCCAGGATGATTATATCAGGAGGAACAAGGTTAAGTCATTAGTTTCAATACCGATTCTTCATCAGTCAAAATTTTCCGGAATCCTGTATTTAGAAAATAACCTAAATAGAAACGTATTCAACCAGAACAGGTTGAATGTGCTAAAAGTACTGTGTACACAAACAGCCGTGTCTCTTGAAAATGCAAGGCTTTATAACTCTATGGAACAAAAAGTAGACGAAAGGACCCGGGAGATAACAGAAAAAAAATTACTTCTGGAAAAGCAAAAAGAAAAAATAGAGCAGGCCCGGGACCAGCTAACCGAATTAAATGCAACAAAAGATAAATTCTTTTCAATAATAGCACACGACCTGCGCGGTCCGTTAGGAAATATTAATTCATTTTTTGAGATACTTACAGAAATGATTGAAGAGGATGATGTTAAAGATACCATTCGAATAATAAACAGGTTTAAGGCAACATCGAAAAAAACCTATGATTTGCTCAATAATTTGTTAATATGGGCGCAGACACAAAGGAATGAACTGGAGTTTACCCCAAGGCATCAGTCAGTTAAGGATTTAATAGAGGCAAATGTTTTATTCGTAGAGCACCGGGCGAATGCAAAAGGTGTTACTATGATTGATGAGGTTGCCAAGGGGACCAAGGCTTTCTTTGACAGAAACCTGATAGAAACAGTCATCAGAAACTTAATTGATAATGCCCTTAAATATGTAAAAAACGGAGACCGGGTTATTTTGTCTTCGGAAGACCAGGGGACAAGAATTATTATTTCTGTCAGGGATACCGGTGTTGGGATGACCAGGGAAGTCAGTGACAACCTTTTTGCTATAGCCAAGAAGCGATCAAGTATGCCTGGAACTTCTGGCGAATCCGGCACAGGGCTGGGGTTGATTCTTTGTAAAGAATTTGTAGGCAAAAATGGTGGTGATATTTGGGTGGATAGTACGCTGGGAAAAGGAAGTACGTTCAGCTTTTCTTTACCAAAGTATGATTTAAAAGGAGCTGCGCAAAATATTTAGTGCCTGCAAGAAAACCTGGTTTTTTTAGTGTTTGAAAAGAAAGCGTCAAATACAAGGCTTGAGAAGCCTGAAAAAGCGGAGTCCAGACAGCTTTAGGATGGGCATTTTTCATGCAAGCGTAACGCGGTATTTGGCGTTTTCTTGCAAAGGCTATTTAACAGGAACAGGTGAAAACAGGTTCTGCGAAAGGTTAAAACCAACCGATAGGGCAACGTTTAATGTTTTTGTAGTGTAATTTATAAATGTAAGTGCATCAGGGTATTGAGTTGCATCGTTTTTTTTATTAATTTTATAGGACGATCAGCTTGTGGGGTGCCTGTTTTAGAGTTGTACATACCATTTTTTGGTATTCATTTTTTATGTTCTTTTTCAATTCACTCTTTTTTATAATTCTTCTTTTCTTGAAGGGTTATACAGATATAATTTTACAGTGAGAGGGGGAGTACCCGGAAAAATCAATTATTTAAACAGAGGAGGTGGATGATGCCTATCAGCAGGATAAAAGAGTATCTGGATAGCCATAATGTAAAATACACAGTTATTTATCATTCAATGGCGTTTACATCGCAGGAAATAGCAGCAATTGCGCATATTTCCGGGCATGTATTGGCAAAAACTGTAATTATCAGGGTTGAGGGAAAATTAGCAATGGCTGTTTTACCGGCTTCTTACAAAGTTAACTTCAGGGTCCTGAAGGATATTGTCGGTACCAGTAATGTGGAATTAGCGGGAGAGCAGGAGTTCAAATATCGTTTCCCGGAGTGTGAAACAGGAGCAATGCCTCCATTTGGGAACCTTTGGGGCATGAGGGTCTATGTTTCAGAGCGGTTAAGCTATAATGATGAAATTGTTTTCAATGCCGGCTCGCACACCGAATTGATTAAAATGTCGTATAAAGACTATGAGAAACTGGTAAGGCCAACTTTAACAAGCTATGCCATTAATTGAGGTGCTTTTTATGATGGTTAAGGATGTCCGGAAAGCTGTCAAAACAGATTGTCGTTCTTTTTGATTTTAATTTACATAATACCGTTATATGTTGTGGCGGTAATGGGTGTTTTAATTAAAAAATCCGAGAACAAACAATTGTATATTTTCATTCAGGACATCCTTGAACTTTAATATTTTCAGGTTCTAAACACTTTTCATTTTTTTTCTTGCTTTCTTTTTAGCGACTAATTTATGAGGGGGGTACCCCTTAATACCGTTAGTTGTAAATATGGACTTCCCCTTGCACTTTGTGGACAAGCCTGGGATGAGATATTTCTTTAAGAAAAGAGGACGGGGATTTCGGGGAGGTTTTGTAATCAAAAAAGTTGACTAATCCGATTAGTCAACTTCTTTGATTATGGTTTTGTTGCCAGTGAGTTACACCCAATGTCCTGGCAAGTAGGTCCATCCCCCGCGAACTTTTTTCCAGTGTCCGCTTATCCACCGGCTTTTGTTTCGTGGCTTTTTAGCCCATTGCCCATTGACCCAAACATATCTTTGCCGTTTTTTACTCCATTTCCAGTGCCCGTCTACCCATACATGCTGAATGTCCGGACGGGCAGGTTTTACAACTACAACTTTTGCTCTTGAGGGTTTTACAGCTACTATCATTTGAGAGTAAACATCTTGCATTCCAATTAAGCTTAAAAATGCAATTGCCGTTATAACTATTCCTTTGCTTTTCATAATGTTGAAATTTATTTTGTTTAACTCTTTGATTGCGGAAAGCAGAAAAGGTTTAATGAGTGGGACTATAATTTCGGGAATTTTAACGAGAGATGAATTGAAATTAGTGGGGCAATAATTCCCAGAAAAGAAGTGATAGGAGGTAATTGGTTGGTAATTATCTGTTTGATGTTACGGGGGGAGTTTACGGTGAAATTTACAAATAATGGCAAGTTGGTGTGAGAAACTTTGATAGGAGTTTTTGGTGTGTCAGTATATGGAGGGGGATATAATTGTTTAAGGAAGAAAGAGCAAAAAGAGAGTTATGAAAAAAATAAAACACATTAGCCGTTAAGGCTAATGTGTTTGTTTTAATCTAGGTACTATGAATCTGAGAATAAGAGCCGGTTATACAATTTTTTATGAGTGCAGGTTTTTTTCGAGTTGATATACCTTCTTTTTGTAGCGGTTTATTTCATCATGCAACTTACGCACAATCTTCTCTTCTCTTTCTCTTGACTTTCTTCTGTTTTGTTCAATCTCTTCTTTTAGTTCTTCGGACTCTTTTACTTTTTTTCTTGTAATCACGTTACTTCTTTTAAACAGTAATGCAAACATAAAAAGAAGCATAAATAGGGTAACAGATACCGACCACATAATGCTGTTATAAACCGTTTTTTTTAAGTTCAATCCCAACAGGCTTATGTTATTTTGAACCTCTTTCGTTTTACTAAGCTCTTTACGGTTTGCTGTGAGCAGTGTATTTAGAGAGTCAACCTTGGTTTCTTCAGTCAGAAGCAAAGATCGTGTTTGTTTATTTTTATTTTTTAAGCCATCAATGGAATCGAAAACATTTGATTTAAGCAATAGTAACTCTGTTGACTTTATAACTCTGTAGTTGTTGTAACGATTAGATTTCTTAATTACATGATTAAACTGTTCTTTTATGTCAATGGTATCAAGCGGTGATGATGGGGCATTACTTGATTTAGCACCTACCGTAATTAGTAAACATATTACTAATATGGCTGTTAACTTAATGGATTTCATTAATTCTTGTGGTTTTTTTGTTAGCAATTCCATTCTCTGGCTGAAGTAGTAACGTTTTTATCTATGTAAAATTGTATAAAAAATGTGGTTTTTTTGATAATTACAATTATTTGTACTAAATACGTTTTTTTGTCTTTGTTTCAATGTTCTTATTTTTAGTGTTTTACCGTTTTTCGGGTAAGTGTTGAGGGTTGTATTTTTTTGATAAAATAATTTTGGACGTGGGAATATTATTGAATCCAGATGAGGATAAAAAGAAAAAATCCGAAAGATAATTTAACACCTTCCGGACTTTGAAAAATGAAAATGTGATTAAGGAATTTCCGGTTCGTTCATCCACCAGATTATTCCTCTTCCTCCAGTTTTCGAAGTTTTTCTTCTAATTTTTGTATTTTCTTTTCTGCCTTTATGACCTTTCTGGATGGTGTTTTATTACTATCACTTTCAGGCACGTATTCGCTCTTTTCCTCTTCAAAAATATTTTCGAGTTCTGCTTCGTTTAAATTTATCTCAACTTCTTCCATAGCAATCTTAATTTCTTCCATCGCCTCCTCAACAGCTAAATTAGCAATATCTGCGGATTCAATAGCTATGCTTGCGCAGGAGAGTGCCATGTCAATAATCTCTTCTATGTTTACAGCTTCAAGAGTATTTTGGACAGTTTCAAGAGCTATGGAACTTTCGTTTCCACCGCATTCATGCTCAATTTCAGCTTTGGCTTCATTTAGGGCTTCTGTAACAATAAGGTTTATGTCCAGGTCTTTTAAAGCAGAATCAACCTCTATCATTGCTTCCCTTACCACAGAACCTACATCCACAGCTTCTATTGCAGAATGGATATTTTCAAGAATGAGGGCAGAGAGATCTTCATCATCATTTGTGTAAGCAATTTCAATAAGCTGCTCCATTTCTTCCGGCAAAGTTTCCATTTCTTCAAAAACCAACTCTAGTTCAGCTTCTATGCTGTCCTTAATTGTTACGTCTGGTTCTTCATAAATAACAGGATCATTTTCCTGTTTGCCCGTGTCCGGGAGGCTGGTTAGGTCGTGCTTCAGGTTTTGTCCGTCAAAAGTGAATGACAGTAAGATTATGCTTATAAAAATAAGCGAAGCAGCAAAAAATCCTTCGGTTACGTTGTTTTTCATGTTTCTTTGGTTTTTGATTCGTTTAACTCGGTTAAGCAGCCCTCCGCCTTGTGAGGTTGAGAATGCAACAGAAAGCTGATTATTATGTATCTGTGTCAATTCTTCTGATGCCGCCAGGGCTTTAATATAGTTTAGTTTATCTCCGGTGACTTCAATGGCCAGGGCATCGCAGCAATGTTCTCTTTCATCCCGTATGGATTTGCTTATAAACCAGATAGCAGGATGATAAAAGAACAGGGTCTCAATTACGGATTGAAGTAGGTTTAATAAATAATCGTTTCGTCTGATATGGGCAAGTTCGTGAGCAATTACAGCCTCAATTTCTTTTTGGGAAAACCCTGTGATAATGCATACAGGTAAAAGGATTACTGGCTTTATATGTCCTAGGACTAAAGGTGTTTTTGTTATTGCAGATTGTAAAGCGAGAACTTTTTTGTCAATACCCAGTCTGACTTTAATTTCTTCTATTTTATCCATCCATTTTTTGTCGGGAAGAGGTGTGCTTTTTGTTCGGAGCCTCTTTAAAAACAAAATACCGCCGGTCATTCTTACAAGGAAAAAGACAACACCAATAAACCATAATATGAAAATTGAAGGAAAATTTCTTTGCATGAATACCTTGAACTTAATTAGTTTAATTCTTTTTTGGGGAGATGATGGTATTATTTGCCCCGATCCGGATTCTAATGTGTTTTTAACTATTTGGTTTATTTGGGAAGGGTTGGCTAATATTAGTTTGGAGATTTCTTTTTTCTCGCGGGCATGATTATAGGATTTAAAAGAAGTAATGCCCGATAGGGTCAATGCAGCCAGTAATGCCGCGTATGCAACAAAGTATCTTGTTCTGGCAGCCTGCTTTTTCATAAAATGTAGAACAGTAAATAGTACAACCGCTATTAGGGTAGATTGCCATAGCGAATGAAACAATGTCCATCCTACAGATTCAATAATCTCTTCCGGGAATAATGAACTAAGAATATTACTCATGGCCTTCGTCTTGTTCTAGTTGTCGGATTATATCTTTGATTTCATTTAATTCTTCTTTGGAAGTTCTCTTATTTCCAAGAAGCTGCATTACAAGACTTGAAGCCGAACCCTCAAACGCAGAATCAATGAAACGATCAAGGAGCTTGTTTTGGGTTTCTTCTTTCTTATATATTGCAAAATACAAATGGCTTTTTCCATTGGGTTCACGTCTTAGTAAGCCTTTACTGGTCATGTTTTGCATAATTTTTAGTGCTGTTGTGTAGCCAATATCTTTTTTTTCTGTAAGCTTCTGGTGTATCTCTTTTACGGTTAAAGGTTCCTTTGCCCAAAGGATATTAAGGATTTCCAGTTCTGCTGTAGTGGGTGTCACTTTGTTCTTTTTCATTATAAATAACTACGATGGTTGTCGTACAAATATATACGATAATTGTCGTAATAAAAAATATCTTGTGAAAAAAGATGAAAGGGAGGTGTTCTTTTTTTTCTGTCGTTAAGGCATTATTTCTTTCAGGTCTTCTGAATAATCAAATTGTAAATCTTCATGGAGCGTTTTCATGGCTTTACTGATCCTGATTATCTGTCGCCCGTAAATTCCCTGAAGTATCCGGCTCCTTTTAATTGGAACTCCCTTATCTCTTAGTCTTTTGCAGAAATGGATCAGTAGTTCGACTTCTGTTTGTTTATTTCCGGAATATCGAATGTACTTTGTGGTTGTTGTTAGAACTTTTCTAACCGTTTTTTTTATCAGATAAATATTGGTTTTATTCAACGATTTGAATTGAGCGTCAATTTCGTCTTTAACACTTTCTATGTAACTATTCTCGTTTCCGGCCTCAAACAGCAGGTAGGTGAGGAGTTCTTTGTTTTCTTTTTTATGTTTGGCTAACCGGATGCAATATTCAATAACCTCCTCCGGGTGGTGTAGCTTAAGTTCTTTTTTTAATTCGCTAATTGTTGAGGCTTTCATATTTTGATGCTATTATTCGGTTACAATACCGGACAAGAGATATGCGATTTTGAGGTATGATGGTTTGAATTTCATTGATTGTCGGATTTGTCAACCTGAAAATCAGAGAGGGACATTAATAGAGGTATTCAAATGCACTTTTGTATGCCCCAATTTCATTTATGTAATCCAAAAAATCGTTGTAAAAAGGATAGTTGCCAATAGTGGCACTATCGCCGATTATAACCAGCTTTTTGCGGGCACGTGTCATGGCAACGTTCATTCGTCTTGTGTCTTTTAAAAAACCAATTTCCCCTTTTTCATTGCACCGGACCAGGCTTATATATATAATGTCACGTTCCTGTCCCTGGAAAGAGTCTATTGTATTAATGGCTATTTTGCGGGAATAAGTTTCATTAGAAAGTGAGGTGTTGCTAAAATTTTCCTGCATGAGGCTAACCTGGGCTTTGTATGGTGAAATAATACCGATATCTGAAATATTATCTGACATTTTAAGGGTTTCAACACTTTCAATATAACTAGCGAGATGTTTAAACAGTAGGTTCATTTCTTCCGGGTTTAAAGAACTTTTTGATTCGGGGTTCGTTTGCTCAAAAAAACCGCATCCCGCGGTATCGATAAACTCAACAGGTAAATCTTCCGGAAAAACTAATCGTTCTGCAATATGGTCATTTGCAATGAGTTCGTTTTTATAGAAGTGCCTACTCGGAAAGTCCATAATCTGTTTGTGCATGCGATATTGTTCTGTGAGCATAACGCTTATGTTGCTGCGTATTATAGCTTTTTCAAATAAAGTAATTTCAAGTCCCTCCTTTCCCGCCTCAAATGATTTTATGGTTGGGGGGAGCTGACAATGATCTCCTGCAAATATTACCCGGTTAGCCTTTAAAACTGGTATCCATGTAGCTGGTTCCATTCCCTGCGCAGCTTCATCAATAAAAACAGTCGAAAAATGCATGTCTTTTATTGCGGTATTGTTTGCCCCTACCAGTGTTGTTGCAATCACTCTTGTTTTGCTTAAAATATCGCTTTTAATAAATTCCGATAACAGATTTGCTTCGGTTTTAAGTTTTTTTGCTTCGGAAAGTAATAATTTCCTTTGTTCACGTTCAGCCGGACCAAAATTTCTCTTGTACTTATTTCCTAGGCTTCGGTATTCTTCTGACGATTTCCGGAGAGATTTTAATTCTTTGTACTGCTTATGGCCGGCGATTTTTGCGTCAATGGTTTTGCTGAGTATCTCATTCGTTACTCTCGCCGGGTGACCTATTCGGATTACGTCAATGTTTTCCTGTCCAAGTTTTTCAGCTACCAGATCAACGGCAGCATTACTGGGGGCACATATCAAAACCTGTGTTTCCTTTTTCAGGGTTTGTATAATAGTTTGAATCAGAGTTGTGGTTTTTCCTGTGCCCGGGGGACCATGAATTATGGCCACGTCTTTTGCTGATAATGCTTTGTTTAAAGCTTTGTTTTGATTTTTATTAAG
Source organism: Bacteroidales bacterium (assembly GCA_965230395.1). GTDB lineage: Bacteria > Bacteroidota > Bacteroidia > Bacteroidales > UBA10428 > UBA10428. The sequence continues at coordinate 4,708,888 of CBDDKV010000002.1, read as the reverse complement.
TTCCGGTATGTTTATGGGGGAAATTTCTTCAAATTGTGGAGGGTGGCTACCGAGCAGGGTTTGTTTTAATTCATCAGTTCGGCCCTCTGTTGTTTTAATTAACAGGTTAAGGCTCTTTTCCATTTCTTTGTAAGCATTCTCATCAAAAAGTAACTGAACCCCTAGTTTCCCGTCATAAATCCAGTCAGGGTGATCATCCGTATTCAATGTAATCAGCATTTCATGGTCGCGTACCATGTTGATTACACCGTTAACGGCTTCGGATTCTTCGTTGTTGTCGTAAGCATTTGAGAAAAAACAGACAAGCTTACCTGACTGAAAAAGGTGAGGTTCTCTGTGTTCTTCTTTTCTTGATACTCTTACCATTAAACGTTCAGCAGAACTATAGCTTGATTTTTCTATTCTTACCGGATACCAGCATACCCCATTTTTTCTTCTTTCTGCAAAAGACGAATTTTGCATTTTTAATTTATACAGCCTTAGGTCTTCCTCCTTTTCTTTTTTTAAAAGCAAGGTAAGTTTGTTAAGTTCTTCCTGAATTTCTTTACGGGTCATAGTTCTGAAAATTGACTGCGAAGATAGGAAATCGGCAGTATAAAGTTTTGAAGTATACCGATAAAAAAATACAGGATAAGCAAAAGCAAATCCTGTATAACCCTAATTACCTAATTTTAATTTACGAAATCTATGAAAACGTTTCGTTTACAACACTTGTGTATACGAGGAGGTATAATAAAAGGTTATAAGGAATTATATCACGTTCTGTTATATTCCGCTAACTGAGTTTTTCTTGTGATGAATATGGAGGTTTATTATTTAAAACCTATTTATTTTTAGGTGTTTAAAGTCTTTTTATGGTGTGGATGTCTTATTTGTTTATGCTTTTTTTGCAAATAATAAATGCTAAAAATCAGCTTTAAATTCAATTTTAAGCTCTTTTCGTTCATTATCAGAAATCAAATTGAAATTATTGTCCGGGATTAATTCAACACCTTCTTGTTTTGCTGAGGTCATTAATGATGTTTCGATTTTTTTTGCATCAGTAAGTGGGCAGTCTATATTAAAATGCAAATATACTTTGTTGGCAATATTTTTATCAAAACGTAACATAAATGCATTGTGCTCTATAAAAACCAGATCATCATATGCATAAGTCACGTCTAACGAAAGTGTGCCTACTATATCCATAATTTTACCTAAAGGTCTTAGTTCGTTATTCATACTCTTTGTTTTATCGTTAATAATTTCTTTTTATGATTAAAACCTATGCTCATTTATAAGCAAAGCCTTGAACCAGTTTGCAATATCTAAAAGAAGATTTGCCTGTTCCTCCGTTGCGCATTTCACATGCAGCATATTTACCGATTCTTCAAATTCTTCATAATTGAAGGAATAACCTATTTTACTTAATTCGTAAAATATTTCATTTTTATTCAAAGTATACAGGCTTAACCGCAGTTCTTTGTCGTTAGCAGCTTGCCGGAGAAATTTCGTTGCATCATGAATAGCCATGCGTATGTTTTTTTAGTATTGATTACTTATCACAGGAAGAATTGCAGGAGCCGCATACCGAATCACATGTGGAGGAATTCTGGAAGCGAGCTTCAGATATCAGGAGCGGGGAGAGGCTTTCGTTTCGGAAAAGTTCCAAGTTTAAAGAAAGAAGTTTGCCTTCTGCTTTAAAAACAGCAATGCTTTGTCGTTTAAGAATCATTAATGCCATGGGCGAAAGAGAAGGGGTAATTATAGCTTCTATCTTATTAGCTATTAACCAATCAGATAATCCATTATTGATATCGATTGTTTTGGGGGCAATTTCCATCGTGTTTGTATTCATGTCATAAATGCCAATATGACCGGAGTTTATAAAGTCTTCCGATAATGTTATTGGCTGGGTTTTTTGATCTGATATGGGAACTCCGATTTTCATAGTCGTAATTTTTTTTGTTATAAAATGGAAGCGTTAACTGGTAAATAAATATTTGTAACAACATTCAGAATGTTACAAAAATGTAGTTTGACGAGGTGTTTTCTTACATTTCTGTACTTTTCGTGTTATGCCCTAAAGCTCTGTTTTCCTCATTCAGAAGCTCTGCGATCAGATCGCTGTCAAACCCACAATCAAACCGTCCATTAGACCAGAGCAGTGGTCGTTTAATTAATGAAGGTTCTCTTATTAGTTCTTCAATTGCTTTTTTGTAATCTAATCGTTCCGGAACTATTTTGCCAGTCTTTATAAGTGGAGAATTTACGTTAAACCATTCAGGGACCGGTCTGTTAATCAGAAAAGGACTAAGGGATAACTCTGTCCAGGCCTGGTTCAGAATGTCAAAAGATCTTACTTGATGTCCATTCTGTTTGAGCAAGGCTTTTTGCCGGGAATTATTAATACAGCCAGGCTTTTCGTAAAAGTGAATCTCCATAAGTATTTTTAATTAAGTAGCAATTTTGAGATAAGTAATGAACAATAGCTATACCATAAATGGTGAAGTTTTTGATTAACAGTGATTTATTAATAAATATTGAATGAAGAGATAATGAAAGACTTACATTTTTGTATGTAAAGAATATATTAATTAATATCAGGTGTTTTTTGTTACAGGTACTTTTGTCTTGTTGTATGACAAAGAATATAAACTGGAAAAAATATTTGTATAACTCGTTTAAAGGTTAAGTAATATCAGAGTGTCAAAGTATTATGCAATGGGGGGAAAACGCGCTTAAAGAAGAAATAAATGAAATATATTTTTTAAATATTAAGTTTTTAACAATCTTTTATATATTTTTAATTAAAAATAAATATTCAAGGAACATTTAAATAATCATGGACTTATACGTAGGAAACATTCATACGAGTCTTGAAGAAGACGCGTTGAGGACTTTGTTCAGTGCTTTTGGACCCGTTGTTTCAAGTGTGGTAATTAAAGACCGGGAAACAGGACGAAGCCGTGGATTTGGTTTTGTAAAAATGTATAATGCCGCCGATGCGGAAAGAGCAATAGCGGAATTGCATGGTAGAATTGTTGCTGGACGAAATTTAGTCGTCTATGAATCAAAGCCAAAAGAAGAAAGGCAACAGATAGTGCAACATCAAGCTGGAGATGGTAATTATTCCAATTCAGCAAAGTCCGGCTACTCCAAACGAGCAGGGGTTTCGGGGTACTCTTCTGATTATCAGGAAGATTTTGAGGAAGAGGAGGTGGATGTAAAAGTTCAGGATGAAGCGGAATTTACAACAACTGTTACGGATGATGGACTTGTTACGGTAAGTTTTAAACATTAAAGGGATCTTATTTACGTCAAATAAGATTATTTATTCTTTCTTGCTATCCTCATTATTAAATTTAGGGCAAAGGTTTTGGTTGGGTCAGATATGATTTATCACATCTTTGATCTGATACAAGGAATTATTATTCAAAATCAAGGGGTACAAATAAAGCCGGCCGGGTTTCTGTAATCAGTTGGCTTATTTGTATTTTAGGCTATTTTAGTTTCAAATAACTATCAGGTTCCTGATAAAAACAAATCACATATCAGTATTCAGGAAACTCAAAGGAAGGTTCTCGCTCTACAAAACAACAACTTGTTTTAATATTTCTATTGGAATATTTGTGGTGACCTACATCATTTTATAGGTGAATAAGGGTATTTCATTGATGAAGCTGTTTATTGTTGTGACGAATTTATGAACACGAATATTTTCAGTGCGTAAAATTAAGCAGTTTCAATTATTTCAAAGTAAAATATTCGTGCTATGTATAGAAGTAAAGTCGCTGTTGAATTAGTTAGGATGATTTATGATTATCAGAAGAAAATTATTGTAAAAAAGAATGAGGTGTACATTTTGGAGATGAATCGCTTGGATACTTATACAAAAAGAAAAGAAATAGAGGAGTTGGAATCGGAAATCAGAAAATTGAAACACAAATGTGAGGAAATTTTCGAAGGCATTTCCAATAAAGAGAACCATGTTATGAAGAAGAACCCGCTCATATTTATTGTAGACGATGATAAGCCTTTTAATAGGTTTGTAGAGATTTATTTGAAGAGAAACGACTATAACAGAATTGAGTGTTTTTATTCCGGAGAGGAATGTCTTGATAAAATCTATCTTGAGCCTGACATCATAATTCTGGATTATGATTTTCACGGTACGTCCCCATCATGTATGAACGGGCTTCAGGTGTTAACTAAGATAAAAGAGCTAAACTCGAAGATAAAGATAATAATGATGTCTGGTGTTATGCATGAAGATGTAAAGAAGGTTATTGAGGCCCGTTACGAAAGAGGGATAGAAGATTATATACTTAAAGGGGTAAAAGACATTATTATGTTGAAAGAAACATTAAATAACTTGACCGAAAGAGGGAAAGAAAAAGCGCAGTCAGCTTAAACTTTTTTCTGTTTTTAGACATAAAAAAAGCCCCTCATTTGAGGGGCTTTTGCGGTCTGGACGGGACTCGAACCCGCGACCTCCGGCGTGACAGGCCGGCATTCTAACCAACTGAACTACCAGACCGTTTCTGGTTTTTGCATTTTAAAAGCTCTGTAACCCTTGTGGCGTGTGACTTTGTTGTTAAATGCGATGCAAAAATAGCGGTTATTTTTTAACTTGCAAACTTATATGGAGAAAAAATTAATCTTTTTTTAAATTTTATTTTTTGAGAAGATGCTAAAGTTAACACTGCCATATTTTCTTTTGTCTGTAAGATTTTGAAAATCATTGAATTGATGTTTGTTTCCATGCTCGAGAATTAACCATCCGTTTTCTTTTAATACATTCGAATTGAAAACTTCAGTGGGTATATCTTCAAGGTTCTCCAAATCGTATGGAGGGTCTGCAAACACAATATCGAATTGCTCTTTGCTTTTTTGAAGAAAAGTGAAAGTGTCAGCTCTTATTGTTTTTATAGAATCTAATTGTAAATCTTTAGCTGTTTTCCTGATAAAGTCAAAAGATCGAAAGTCTTTTTCTACGGAAACAACTTTTTTGCACCCGCGCGACGCAAACTCATAACTTATACTTCCTGTGCCTGAAAAGAGATCAAGAACAACCAGTTCCGAAAAATCAAAGTTATTATTAAGTATGTTAAACAGGTTTTCTTTAGCAAAATCTGTTGTTGGCCTTGCTTTAAAGTTTTTTCGAACAGGGATGTAGCGCCCCTTATATTTTCCACTAATTATTCGCACAGTTAAATTGGTAAGAATAAGTTATAATATTTTACAGCATCTGTATTTCTTATATTTCTTGATAATACAGAGGTATCAAACACAGGAAAGGCTATGTTTTTTACATGTTTGGCGAGTTCGTTCTTTATTTCCTTACCTTTTGCAGAATGCCCCATGAAACTTACTGTTAGTGACGATAAATCTATTTTTAACTGGGTACATGAGTAAAGAAAGAAATAGATAAAGTCCATTGAATTGGAGAACTGAAATGAATTTGAAAGTAAGAGTTGATTATTTTCTATTAATTCCAGATCAAAGTAGTTTTGATTTAGCCCAACAATAGCCCTGGTTGTAAGATCCGATTCTTCGGACAATCCGAAGTTGATTAACTGTGTTGCCTGGTGATAAAACCGAACATTTGGTAATAATGGGTAAAAGATACCTGTTAAGTAGTTAGGAATGCTAAAAACATTATAAGCTTTTATGGCAGAGATGAAGTTATAATGTATCTCGTCCAATTCATCAAGATTTTGAGAAAATTCAAAATACTTCTTTAAATATTTTTCATTAAAGAACTCCTCTGGAACTAATGTTGCTTTTTGGGATAAATAAACTAAACTTGCTTCTGTATAACTTTTATTGAAAGCAGGTTCGTCGGTAACGATTTGCTCAACTTTTCTGATCAGTTCATCAATGAGCATCAAGTTGTTAAAATTGATACACTTGAACTGTAGGCAAGTATTATTTTCTGATGCTCTTACAATAAAAGAAAATCCATTCAGGCTAACCCGAATGGATATTTTTTGTTTATCAATATTGTTAATCTTAGGATTTACGTAATTGATTTCCGGCATAAATTAAACAGTGTTTATTGCTCCCAGTTTCCGGCATTATTTGTGGCCTCGGTCAGAGAACCAACTTTAATTCCCGGAAATGCACCGAATTTGGTTTTGGCATCAATATAGTTTGAGAGCTCTTGTTGGTCTAGATCCTTTAGTAAATCAACGTATGAGGCATAACATTCGAATACCTGTACTTTTACTTTTGAACCAGTAATTATTTCTCCGGAGGCTAAGTTAAATTCAGTATCTGTAAACGGAACATCTTTTATTTCTTTTACCGGGTACTTTTGTTTTTTCCAGATAGAGTCTTTTACAGGTACAAATGAAGATGACTTGATTATTATTCCGGCTTTAAGGGCTTGTTCTTTTGTCATCTCGTCCTGATCCCATGTGCCAACTATTTTAAGCCTTTCAATCTCAAATGAATCGATCTCTACAAAAGAAATTAATGAGTCAAAATCACCAGTATAGCTACCATATTTATCTTTAAATGCAACTTGTATCGTTCTAATATCTTTTAGTTTTTCAACAGTTGCTTTAGTTCTCTTGTTTAATTCCCTCTCAAATTTGATAGGTTTGTTAATATTATCGAATAGCATATAACCAAATACAACAACAAGAATAGTAAATAATACCTGGAAAATAGCTCTGGTTTTAGGGAATCTGTTAACCAATATTATGCTGGGGATAGCCAATATAATAACAGCAATGAGTATAATAACATAAGTGGTCATAAATTGTATTTTTTGTTTAGTTTAATACTACTTTTGAATAGCTGCGAATTTAGCAAAAAAAATCAGATTCACGATTTATAATACTTTTTAGATTAATAAATGTTAAAAAATCTAATTATTTCCAAACTCAAAGAAAATCTGGGTTATGAGCCTACTTTATCGCAAGAGGAATTAATCAAAAATCTTGCCAGTTTTTTGCTGGAAGGCAGAGAAGGAGAAGTGCTTATTGTAAGAGGGTATGCAGGAACTGGTAAAACATCAACTATGAGTAGTTATGTAAAGGTTTTAAAAGACTCAGGATATAAGGTGGTGTTGTTAGCCCCAACCGGACGTGCCGCTAAGGTATTTTCAACATATTCAGGTTTTCCGGCTTATACTATTCATAAGAAAATATATCGTCAGCAATCGTCAAAAGATGGTTTTGGAAAATTTGTGGTTGATAGAAATTTGCACACACGTACCGTTTTTATCGTGGATGAAGCCTCAATGATTTCCGATCAGGCAATGGAAGGGAGTTCCTTCGGTTCAGGGTATTTATTGCAGGATTTATTTAAATATGTTAATAATGATAGGGGGTGTAAATTAGTAGTAATTGGAGATATGGCCCAGCTACCACCAGTTGGTCTGGATATAAGTCCGGCACTTGACCTGAGTTATATAAATATGTTTTCAACAACAACAAATTTTTGTGAACTTACTGATGTGGTGCGGCAAGCGAAAGACTCAGGTATTCTAGCTAATGCCACGGTGCTACGGCAAAAAATCACAAATGATGATACTTCCTTGCCTTTGGTACGGCCCGGTGATTATCCTGACCTAATTCCAATTCATGGGAGTGAGTTAATTGAGGCCTTGTCGGATTCTTATTCCGGCGCTGGAGTAGAAGACACATTGGTCATTTGTCGTTCAAATAAAAGAGCGAACAAATATAATCAGGGTATACGTAACCAGATATTGTGGCGGGAAGAAGAGATATCGGCAGGGGATCTGCTTATGGTGGTCAGGAATAATTATTTTTGGCTTAATGAATATAAAGAAGCTGACTTTATTGCTAATGGCGATGTTATAGAGGTAATAAAAGTACATGGTTACAAAGAACTATATGGCTTCAGGTTTGCAACCTGTACGGTCAATCTGGTTGACTATGGTCTTGAACTGGAAGTAAAGCTCTTGCTTGATGCCCTTCATTCTGAATCTGCATCTTTAAGTAATGACGAAAATAGGAAGCTTTATTATAATATTTTGGAGGATTATCTGGATGTGAAACCTAAAAGAAAACAATACGAGAGTGTTAAAAATAATGTGTTCTTTAATGCACTTCAGGTAAAGTATGCCTATGCTGTTACGTGTCATAAAGCTCAGGGCGGGCAATGGAGAGAGGTTTATATAGACGCTGGTTATTTGAAAGAAGAAATGGTGGACAGAGAATATTTGAGGTGGTTATATACGGCTATTACAAGGGGGGCAGAAAAAGTTTATCTTGTAAATTTCCCCGACGAATTTATTGGAATTGATAAATAGCAAGCTAAAAAAACTCCTCATTTTTATGATAAGAAATGAAAATGAGGAGTTTGTCTTGAGATTTACTGATTGGTAAATATTATTTTGTAGCAGATTTGGTTTCAGCTAACTGTAAAGCTTTATAGACATTTAATAAACCTCCGGTAGAAGATAAGTTGCTGAATTTTACAATTTCTTTATTTTTTCCGCCGGTGCCAGGTAACACAACATTACAATCTTTTATGTCACTTGATTCTAAGATTATTTCCTTGATTTCAGCACTTGTTAATGTTGGGTAATATGACTTGATAAGAGCAGCAGCTCCCGATACCATTGGAGCAGAAAAACTGGTGCCACTGGCAATGTCGTATTTATTTCCCGGGCTACATGTCAGTATTTTATGGCCAGGAGCAAATATGTCAACAGATTTTTTTCCATAATTAGAGAAAGATGCAACGAACTCTTTTTTTCTTTTTTCTTTTGCTGTAGCACCAATGGTCAACCAATTATTTATTAATTTTTTATCGTTATTGTTATAATTTCTTGGGTAGTTAAAAACCCGATCATTATTTTCACTATCATTTCCTGCTGCGTGAACCAGAAGTACATTTTTTTCATCAGCAATTTTTATTGCTTCATCTACAAAGTTTTTTTGTGGAGAAAATTCTTTTCCAAAACTCATATTTATTATTTCAGCACCATTTTCAATGGCGTAAGAAATTGAATTTGCTACATCTTTATCCCATTCATCTCCATCCGGAACAGCCCTTAAAACCATTATTTTTACATTGTCCGCAACTCCGTTTATGCCTATATTATTATTTCTGGTAGCTGCGATTATTCCGGAAACCATTGTTCCATGATCCGGGTTGGGGCCTGCCACGTCATTATTTCCGTATGAACGATAATCCAACGAATATTCATCGCCCCCAATTATTTCCCGGGAATTAAACTCTGGATTGTAATGATATTTTAACTGGTTTTTAAAGTGTTCTTCATATTCAACGATATCCTTTTTTTCAACACCCAGTTTTTTTATCCAGGTCATATACCGTTTTGCTGTATCAGCAGAACTCTTTTTTACAACTTTTAGTTTTTTTAACTCATTAATTGTGTAATTTTCTTTACCGAATTGGAGGCTTAGAATAGAATCAAAACGGGAATAGTGCTCTGTAATGCCTTCGAAATAAGCTTTTTGTTGTTCTGTTTCAGTGATTTTCTTCGTATAAGAGGATTTTACTTTTTTGTATAACTTATAGTCAAATCCGGGTAATTTTTTCAATGAGTCATCGGGTATACTATCAACCTTCAGTTTGAATTCCCGGTATAATCTGGTAACCTCAAATGGGGCTTCATCTATATTTTTACCTTCTGCGTTTCCCAGAAAGTTCCAGCCATGAATGTCGTCAATAAAACCATTGTTATCGTCATCGATACCATTTCCAGGTATTTCATCTTCATTAACCCAGATATTGTCTTTTAAATCTTCATGGTTAATATCTACTCCATTGTCAATAACAGCAACAATAACTGTTTTAGATTCTTTTTCTTTTATCAGTTCCGCGTATGCCAGGTCTGTACTAATACCCCAGGTCTTATCTAATTTAGGATCTTTATTTTGCCAGTTTGCATATTTTAGTGAGTCTCCTGAAGCTAAAGCATTTACGTCGATTGAGAGGAAGATAAAACCTAAAGTCAGAATAATTAAATAATTTTTTTTCATGTTAAGAAGGTGTGTTTTAATCAATAAAGAATTTTCAGGATTTGGATTTTATCATAAAATAATAACATATAACAGGTAACTATGTTTTATTTTAAATTATTGTTAGTGAAGAAGTAAAAAAAGTGTTACCCTAATCTACTTAAGATATATGGCAACACTTTTCAGGTTTTTATATTCCCAAATCTTTTTTGATTACTTCGATATCAGCTTCAAGTGATTTTTTTACGGAATCGAATTCAGAATTATCTTTTAGTTCTCCGATAACGCTAAAATAGAATTTGATTTTAGGCTCTGTTCCAGACGGCCTTACCGATACTTTAGCACCATTTTCAGTAATAAACTGTAATACATTAGACTTTGGAAGGTCAATTGCAGACTTCTCCCCACTTACCGGATTTTTTGCTTCCAGACTAAGGTAATCCATTACGCATATTACTTTTGAATTGTTTAAAGAAGATGGTGGGGTAGTTCTGAAATTTTCCATCATCTTCTGAATTTCTTCAGCGCCTTCTTTACCTTTTCTTACAACGGAGACAAGATCCTCCAGATAAAATCCGAAATTTTTATAAATATCAAGTAAAAGTTCAAATAATGAGCGACCCTGATCTTTGGCCCAGGCTGCCAGTTCAGAAACCATAGCACAGGCAGAAATCGCATCTTTGTCCCGAACTGCATCACCAATCAGATAACCATAGCTTTCTTCTCCACCACCAATAAAGGTTTTTTCACCTTCATATCTTTTAATAACATCGGCAATCCATTTAAAACCGGTCAGGCAGTCGAAATACTCAACATCATACTTTTCTGCAACCCGGGTAAGAAGTTCACTGGTGACTATAGTTTTAACAATATATTCCTTACCGGTCAATTTTCCTCTTTCCTGCCATTGGCTTACAAGGTAATAAGTTAGGAGAGCCGCGGTCTGGTTTCCATTTAGAATAAAGAATTTTCCTGTATTGTCTTTGCAGGCAACACCAACACGGTCAGAGTCCGGATCCGTTGCCATAACAATATCTGCATCTGTCTCAACAGCTTTATCCATAGCCATTTGTAAAGCAGCTGTTTCTTCCGGATTTGGAGAATGCACGGTTGGGAAGTCCCCAGATACGACATCCTGTTCAGGAACATTAATGACGTTTGTAAACCCTAGTTTTTTTAAAGCCATTGGCACTAGTTCTACTCCTGTACCATGAATTGGGGTGTAGACAATCTTTAAGTCCTTTTGTTTTTCAATAACTTCCGGATTTAAAGACAGGTCTTTAATCATATCGACATAAACCTCGTCGAATTCTTTTCCAATTATCTGGATGTTTTCTTCATTTCCAGAGAATTTAATCTCATCAACAGAGGTGATTTTTTGAACCTCTTCAATAACATTTTTATCGTGGGGAGCAATGATTTGAGCTCCATCATCCCAGTATGCTTTATAACCATTGTATTCTTTAGGGTTATGAGAGGCTGTAATAACTACCCCACTTTGGCAACCAAAATGTCTGATAGCAAAAGATAACTCCGGAGTAGGCCTTAAGTCTTCGAAAAGTAAAACCTTAAATCCATTTGCTGCAAAGATGTTAGCAGTGGTTTCAGCAAATAACCGGCTGTTATTTCTACAGTCGTGGGCAACAACTACTTTTATTTCATCCAAATCTTTGAAATTTGAATTAATATAGTTTGAAAGTCCCTGGGTTGCCATACCAACAGTATAAATGTTCATTCTGTTCGATCCAACACCCATTATACCTCTAAGTCCACCGGTACCGAACTCAAGTTCACGATAAAATGATTCAATTAATTCTTTCTCATCATTATCGAGTAAGTGTTTAACATGCTTTTTGGTTTCTTCATCATAATTGCCAGAGAGCCACTGCTCTGCTTTAGCTTTAACCTGCGTGAGAAGTTCTTGGTTGCTCATTTCTAAATCTGTATTTAGTTATGTGTTTCTGTTAAATATTTTATAGCTGTTGTTAAACTTTTTTTCCAGTGAGGAATTTCAATGGCAAAAGTAATTTTTATTTTCTTATTGTTCATGACGCTATAATGTGGCCTTGGAGCAGGTAGGGGATATTCAAATGATTCAATCGGCTGCACATGGCAATTAAGGCCGGCTTGAAGCATAATTTCACAGGCAAAATCGTACCATGAACATACCCCTTGATTCGAATAATGGTAAATTCCAGCTTCCCATTTGTTTTGAGAGGTGGTTTGTTCTATGATAGTTATTATTGCATTTGCCAAATCAAAAGCATAGGTTGGGCTTCCAATTTGGTCAAAAATGACATTGAGTGTTTTTTTCTCAGCGCCAAGCTTTAGCATTGTTTTAACAAAATTATTTCCAAAACGCGAATAAAGCCATGAAGTCCTGATTATGACAGCACTGGTATTTTTCAATACGCGCTTTTCCCCTTCTAATTTTGTTTTTCCGTACATGGAGCGGGGGGCTGTAAGAGCATCTTCTTTTATCGGTATATGCGACTCCCCTGTAAAAACATAATCCGTTGAGATATGAATAAGCCGAGCCCCGTATTTTTGGGATAATATTGCCAGTTTTTCCGGAATAACTGCATTGATTAAAAGGGCTTTTTCTTGTTCTTCTTCTGCTTTGTCCACAGCTGTGTATGCAGCACAATTAATTATATAATCGGGTGATTTATCTGCAATTTCGGTTTCAAGAGCATCAAAATCGGTGAGGTCAAGTTTGTCTATATCAGAAAAAATAAAGTTCCATTCATTCTTAACTCGGGATGCTTCTTTGAGTTCACTTCCCAGTTGTCCATTTGCTCCGGTAACAAAAATTTTCATAAAACAAGTTTTTTTGAGTATAAATTGAAAAATAACCTGGACCCTGAAGCCCGGATTATCCTCAATAAGCTTAAGAGGTGTTAGTAATGGAAATTATTATTAGCAGCGCTTAATTCTGGTAGAGCAAGATCTTTCTTACTGAGAATGGCTTTTTCCTGAGGTATATTCCAGTCAATATTTAGTTTGGGATCGTTGTATATAATACCAGCTTCTGTATCAGGAGCATAGAATTCATCACACTTATAGAGCACCGTTGCTGTGTCACTTAGTACAGAAAAGCCATGGGCAAATCCCTTGGGAATAAGTAACTGTCTTTTATTTTCACTGGAGAGTTCAATTCCAAACCATTTCCCATAAGTTGGCGAATTTTTCCTTATGTCTACAGCAATGTCATATATTGTCCCATCTAAAACTCTAACCAGCTTTGTCTGCGATTTCGGATTAAGCTGGTAATGCAATCCTCTTATTACACCGTAAGACGATTTAGACTGGTTATCCTGAACAAAATCAATAGTTATTTTGAATTCTTCAAACTTTTGTTTGTTGTATGCTTCAAAAAAATAACCACGGTCATCTTCGAAAACCCGGGAATCTATAATAAATAAGTCTCTAATTGGGGTATCAACAGTAATCATATAATTAATCAAAAGTCCGGATAGTATTATCCGCGATTTGTAAAAGGTATTTTCCGTACTGGTTTTTCTTTAGTGGCTGGGCTAGTTTTATTAATTGTTCCTTGTCAATAAAACCTCTTTTGTAAGCAATTTCTTCAATGCAGGATACTTTTAACCCTTGCCTTGTTTCGATAGTGTGTATATAATTGCCAGCCTGTAACAGACTGTCATGGGTTCCGGTATCAAGCCAGGCCATTCCCCTTCCAAGTATTTCAACCTGCAAGCGGTTTTCTTTTAAAAAAAGGGTATTTAAGTCTGTAATTTCCAGTTCTCCCCGGGCAGATGGTTTTAACGATTTGGCTTTATGAACTACATCGTTCGTATAAAAGTATAAACCGGTAACAGCATAATTGGATTTTGGTTTTTCCGGTTTTTCTTCCAGACTGATTGCATTTTTATTTTCATCAAACTCAACCACACCATATCGCTCCGGGTCATTAACAAAGTAACCGAATACGGTAGCTCCGTCTTTTAGTTTGGCAGTTTGTAATAGTTTTTTTCCAAATCCATGGCCATAAAATATATTATCGCCAAGTATTAGGCACACACTGTCATCTCCAATAAAATCTTCACCAATAATGAATGCCTGGGCTAATCCGTCTGGCGATGGTTGTTCAGCATATGATAAATTGATTCCCCATTGAGAGCCGTCTTTTAATAAATTTTTAAATAGCGGAAGATCGTTCGGAGTACTTATTATCAGTATCTCTTTGATTCCAGATAGCATTAAAACTGAAAGGGGATAAAATATCATAGGTTTATCATAAACCGGTAATATCTGTTTCGAGATAGTTTCTGTAAGCGGATAAAGGCGTGTGCCACTTCCTCCGGCAAGGATGATTCCTTTCATATCATTTTATTTTGGTTTTAAAATATGCTATAGTTTTTTCAAGCCCTTCTACTAAGGGAATAGAGGGATTCCAGCCATTTAGTTTTTCTTTGGCAAGCGAAATGTCAGGCTTCCTCTGTGTCGGGTCATCAGCCGGTAAAGGTTTAAAAGCTATTTTAGAAGTTGATTGCGTAAGCCTGATTACTTCTTCAGCCAGTTCCAGTATGGTAAATTCCCCTGGGTTCCCAATGTTTACAGGACCGGTAAAGTCTTCCGGCGTGTCCATTAACCTGATAAGGCCTTCAATTAAATCATCAACATACTGAAAGCTGCGGGTTTGTGTACCATCACCATAAATAGTAATGTCCTCGCCCTGAAGGGCCTGAACGATAAAGTTCGAAACTACCCTGCCATCGTTTGGGTTCATTTTCGGACCATAAGTATTAAATAGACGTGCAATTTTAATTCGCACTTTGTTCTGATAATAATAGTCCATAAAAAGTGTTTCAGCACACCTTTTCCCTTCATCGTAACAAGAACGTCTGCCAATAGGGTTAACATTGCCCCAATAACTTTCAGTCTGAGGGTGTACTTTAGGATCACCATAAACCTCACTTGTTGAAGCCTGTAATACCTTTGCTTTAATTCTTTTTCCCAGGCCTAACATATTAATGGCCCCCATCACAGAAGTTTTCACCGTTTTTATCGGGTTAAACTGATAATGGACCGGGGAGGCCGGGCATGCAAGGTTGTATATCTCGTCTACTTCTATATAATATGGTGATGTAATATCATGTCGGACAAGTTCAAAATATGGGTTATTCAAGAGATGAATAACATTTTCTTTTGAACCGGTAAAATAATTATCAAGGCAAATTACCTCGTTTCCATCTCGGAGCAGTCGTTCACATAGATGAGAACCTATAAAACCAGCACCTCCGGTGATTAATATTTTTTTCATTAGAAAAAGGATCCTTATTTATGGCACAAATTAAACGAATTTTCTTCCTATGCCGTAATATTTATACCCATTTTCTTTCATTTCTTCCGGATCATAAATATTTCTGCCATCAAATATAACTTTACTCTTCAATAGTTTATCAAGGACTTTATAGTTTGGAATTCTGAATTCAGTCCACTCGGTAACTAAAACTAAAGCGTCAGCATCAATAGTGGCTTCGTATAAGTCGTTGGAATATTCAATTTTATCTCCAATTCGCCTTTTAGTTTCCTCAATAGCCACAGGGTCATACGCTTTAACAGAAGCCCCTGCCTTTATAAGTTCATCAATAAGTACAAGAGAAGGAGCTTCGCGCATATCGTCTGTGTTTGGTTTGAAGGATAGTCCCCACATTGCGATTTTAAGGCCTTTAAGTTGTTTGTTAAAGTGCTTATTGATTTTATCAAAAAGGACTCGTTTTTGGTCATTGTTAACATCTTCAACAGACTGAAGAATTCTCAGGTTATGGCCATTTTCATTTCCTGTTTTAATTAGGGCTTTTACATCCTTAGGGAAACATGAACCTCCATAACCGGCACCGGCATAAATAAATTTATTGCCAATTCTGGGGTCACTACCAATCCCTTTTCTCACATTGGTTACATCTGCCCCAACAATTTCACACAAATTGGCGATATCATTCATAAAGCTAATTTTTGTTGCAAGCATTGAATTCGCAGCATATTTTGTCATTTCGGCAGAGGGAATATCCATGAAAATGATGGGGTGGCCATTAAGTACAAAAGGTTTATACAAACGCCTCATTATTTTTTCAGCCTTTTCGTTTTCAACTCCAATAACAATCCGATCTGGTTTCAGGAAATCATCAATGGCCGAACCTTCTTTCAGAAACTCCGGGTTAGAGGCAACATCAAATGTTAAATCAGAGTTTCTTTTATCAAGTTCTTCCTGAATAGCATTTTTAACCTTAACGGAAGTCGTAATTGGAACAGTACTTTTTGTTATAGCAACTAGGTAATCATCCATATGTTTACCAATTTCCCTAGAAACCGCAATAACATATTTTAAATCAGCAGAACCATCTTCATCAGGAGGTGTTCCGACCGCAATAAAAACAGCTTCACATTCTTTTATGCAGTCTTTTAAATTTGTGGTGAATTCAAGTCGCCCTTTCTCATAGTTTCTTTTAACCATGATTTCAAGGCCTGGCTCATAAATCGGAATAATTCCCTGTTTCAGCTTCTCTATTTTATTTTCGTCAATATCTACACAAACAACATCCACTCCTGTTTCAGCAAAACAAGTGCCTGTTACAAGGCCTACATATCCGGTACCAACAATCGCTATTTTCATATAATTTTGATTATTTAGGTTAAACTAAGCCCAAAAATATACCTACTATTTTATATATAAAACGATTTCATAGATAAAGTTGCTCTGATGCCGCTAATAATCCCTTTTTGAGCTTAACTATAAAGAAATCAATAATAAATATGGTGATTTTTAAAGTATTTTTAGTATTTTAAGATATATTGTTATAGCTTTGCACCTCAATTTTTTAAACAAAATAATGTCTAACTTATTAATTATTTGAATGTTAAATGAGTGAAGAAAACAAAAATCTAGAACAGGAGCCTCAAGCGACAGAGCCGGCCAGTGAAGTTCAGGAGAATGAACCGGAGGTAAAAGAGGTCGTAATTGAGAGCAAAGCTAATGATGATGAGACTTTAGAGTCTGATGCGGGGTTTGACTGGGATGCGTATAGCGATTCTTCAGATGTGTATTCGAACACGCAACGCTCGGATATCGAGCAGATGTACAATCAAACACTTTCGACCATTGCAGAGAACGAAGTAGTTGATGGTACTGTAATATCGATGAACAAACGCGAAGTTGTTATTAACATCGGTTACAAATCAGAAGGTGTAATAAGCCTTAATGAATTTCGTTACAACCCAGAATTAAAAGTAAGTGATGTAGTTGAAGTATTTGTTGAGAATCAGGAAGACAAAAAAGGACAACTTGTACTATCACACAAAAAAGCACGCGCTCTTAAATCATGGGATAGAGTTAATGCAGCTCTTGAAGGTGATGAAATAATTACCGGTTACATTAAATGTCGTACTAAAGGAGGAATGATAGTGGACGTATTTGGCATCGAAGCTTTCCTTCCAGGTTCACAAATCGACGTGAAGCCAATTAGGGACTACGATGTTTATGTAGGAAAAACTATGGAATTCAAGGTTGTAAAAATCAACCAGGAATTTAAAAATGTTGTTGTTTCACACAAAGCTCTTATTGAAGCAGAACTGGAACAACAGAAAAAAGATATTATCGCAAAACTTGAGAAAGGTCAGATACTTGAAGGAACGGTTAAAAATATTACTTCATATGGTGTATTTATCGACCTTGGTGGTGTTGACGGGCTTATCCATATCACCGATCTTTCTTGGGGACGTGTTAATCATCCGGAAGAAATTGTACAACTTGACCAAAAATTACAAGTTGTTATCCTTGACTTCGATGATGATAAGAAACGTATTGCACTTGGCTTGAAACAGCTTACTCCACATCCATGGGATTCCCTTGATGAGAACCTGAAAGTAGGTGATTCAGTTAAAGGTAAGGTTGTTGTAATGGCCGATTATGGAGCGTTTGTTGAAATAGCACCTGGAGTTGAAGGCCTTATCCATGTTTCGGAAATGTCTTGGTCACAACATTTAAGAAGTGCCCAGGAGTTCATGAATGTTGGTGATGAGGTTGAGGCTGTAATATTAACGCTTGACAGAGACGAACGTAAAATGTCATTGGGTATTAAGCAGCTTAAAGCAGATCCATGGCAGTCAATAGAAGATAAATATGCAATAAACTCTAAACATACGGCTAAAGTTCGAAACTTTACAAATTTTGGAGTGTTTGTAGAAATTGAAGAAGGAGTTGACGGGTTAATCCATATTTCAGATCTTTCATGGACGAAAAAAATCAAGCACCCGGCAGAATTTACAAATATCGGAGATGAGATCGAGGTTGTTGTTCTTGAAATAGACAAAGAAAACCGCAGATTAAGTCTTGGACATAAACAGCTTGAAGAGAACCCATGGGATGTATTTGAAACAATTTTTGCCGTAGATTCTGTTCACGAAGGAACGATAACAGAACTTAATGACAAAGGGGCTTTAGTAGCTTTACAATATGGAGTTGAAGGTTTTGTTACTCCACGTCATTTAGTTAAAGAAGATGGCGTATCAGCAAAAATTGATGAAAAACTCGAATTTAAAGTGATAGAATTTTCGAAATCTGCTAAGAAAATTGTACTTTCACATACAAGAGTTTTCGAGGACGAGAAAAAAGCGGTTGAATCAGCCGAGAAAAAGGCTCAGGCAGCAGCGACAAAAAAGGCAACAAGAAAGATTAAAGCCAACTTGGAAAAAACAACACTTGGCGATATTTCAGACCTTGCAGCCTTAAAAGAGGAGATGGAAAAGAAGAATGAAGACAAGACAGGAGACTCTGAAGAAAAGTAACCTTTTATAAAACTTTTCAATATGGAATTTAAAATTGAAAAGCAAGAAAACCACACTTTAATTCAAGTTTTAGAAGAAAAACTTGATACGCACATTGCGCCAACTCTTAAATCTGAGCTTGTATTAGTCTCGGGTAATGGAGAGAAGAATATTATACTTGATTTAAGTAAATGCAGATATTGCGATTCTTCAGGTCTTAGTGCGATTTTGGTAGCTAACCGGCTTTGTAAAAATGCAAATGGAACATTTGTTCTTACAGGTCTTAACGATGCTGTTGAGAGATTGATAACCATATCTCAATTAGATACAGTCTTGAATATTACCAAATCAGTAGAAGAGGGTGTAGGTTTGATTGTTGATACCAGTAATTAAGTTCTGTCACAAAATGACTTTCGATTTGACGATTTTGGGTAGTGGCTCAGCTCTGCCCACGTCTCGAAGATATCCTACCGCTCAGGCACTGAATGTGCTTGAGCGGTTTTTTTTAATTGATTGCGGGGAAGGGACTCAGCTGCAAATAAGAAATGCCCATGTGAAAATGAGTAAAATCAATCATATTTTTATTTCTCATTTACACGGGGATCATGTTTTTGGTTTGTTCGGGTTGCTGTCAACATACAATCTTTTAGGAAGAAAAAATAATCTAACAATTCATGCTCACCCTGACATAAATAATGTTATTGACTTTTTTAAAAGGCAATTTGCAGAAGAATTGCAATATCCCATTCTAATTTCACCGATTACAGACCGAAGCCTTAATCTAATACATGAAGACAAAGCTGTTGAGGTTTTTGCATTTCCTTTAAAGCATAGAATTCCGTCTTCAGGATTTCTTTTTAAAGAAAAGCCCCGGGAGCCAAACATAAAAAAGGAGGCCATTGAGAAGTATAAGCTGGGTATAAAAGATATTATTCGAATTAAGGCCGGGGAAGATTTTGTGGCAGAAGATGGTTCGGTAGTAGAAAATCGGTTTTTGGTTAATCCGGCCCCACCCGTCAGGTCTTACGCATATTGCTCAGATACAGCTTATTATGAGCGCATTGTAAAGTGGGTTTCCGGCGTGGATCTTCTTTATCACGAAGCGACCTTTGCAGAGACTGACAGAAAAATAGCAAAACAAACAGCTCATTCTACGGCTTCTCAGGCAGCAATGATTGCAAAAAAAGCCCAGGCAGGCAAATTGCTTTTAGGGCACTTTTCAAACAGGTACAATGACTTAACGGGTATTTTGACAGAGGCCAGGTCTATTTTTCCGGAATCATACTTGGTTGAAGATCTTGACGTTTATTCTATACCGCTGAGTAATTAGAAGTTGTTTATGTAGAATAATTAACTTGGAAAAGTAGTATATTTGCCCACCTCGACTGTTCAGATTGGAGTGGTTTATCTAAGTAAGAGAAACAAGTATATAACATAAGGAAAAAAAGAAAAGAAGTGCAGGAAAAAATACTAATTCTGGATTTTGGGTCACAATATACCCAGCTAATTGCACGAAGGGTTCGTGAACTTAATGTTTACTGTGAAATTATACCTTATAATAAGGAGGTAGTAATGGAGGAGTCGATAAAGGGAGTGATATTGTCGGGAAGCCCTTGTTCTGTAAGAGATAAGGGGCACCCGGAAGCAGATTTGAAAAAAGTAAAGGGAAATATCCCTATGTTGGGGATTTGTTATGGGGCCCAATATATGGCCCATGCTTTTGGGGGAGAGGTAATGCCCTCAAAACACCGGGAATATGGCCGGGCAAACCTGGAGTTTATTAACGAAGAATCTTCTTTATTAAAAGGGTTGAGTAGAAATACGCAGGTATGGATGTCCCACGGAGATACTATCGTAAATCTTCCCGAGAACTTTCACATAATTGGAAGTACCAAGGATGTAAAGGTCGGTGCTTATCACATAGAGAATGAACAGACTTATGGAATACAATTTCATCCGGAAGTATACCACAGTACTGAAGGGCTTATGCTTATCAGGAATTTTGTAGTAAATATTTGCGGATGTAAGCAGGATTGGACGCCAGCATCTTTCATAGACACTACAGTGAAAGAATTAAAACAAAAACTGGGTGACGATAAAGTAATACTTGGAATTTCCGGAGGTGTCGATTCAACTGTGGCTGCAGTATTGCTCCACAAAGCAATTGGCGAAAGTTTAACATGTATTTTTGTTGATAACGGGGTTTTGAGGAAAAATGAGTTCGAACAGGTGCTTGATTCATACAAGCATATGGGATTGAATATTATAGGCGTTGATGCAACAGATATTTTTCTTGACGATTTAGAGGGGGTCTCGGAACCAGAGGCAAAAAGGAAGAGTATTGGAAAGAACTTTGTAGAAGTTTTTGAAAAGGAAGCGGGAAAGATAAAAGATGCAAAATGGCTAGGACAGGGAACTATTTATCCAGATGTAATCGAATCTGTTTCTGTTAATGGACCATCAGCGACAATTAAATCTCACCATAACGTGGGAGGCTTGCCCGACAGAATGAATTTAAAAGTTGTTGAACCACTGAACTTGTTGTTTAAAGATGAGGTTCGAAGAGTTGGAATGGCACTGGAAATAGATCCAAATATTTTGAACAGACATCCTTTTCCGGGACCTGGATTGGCTATTCGAATTTTAGGTGAGATTACAAAAGAAAAAGTAAAACTCTTACAGGAGGTCGATGATATATATATTAATGGACTGAAAGAGTTTGACTTGTATAATGAAGTCTGGCAGGCAGCAGCAATTCTTTTGCCTGTACAATCTGTAGGGGTAATGGGGGACGAAAGGACCTATGAAAGTGTTGTGGCATTAAGGGCTGTAGGCTCAACAGATGGTATGACTGCAGATTGGTCGCATTTACCTTATGAATTTCTGGCAACAATATCAAATCGGATTATTAATAATGTAAAAGGTGTAAACCGAGTGGTTTATGATATCAGTTCAAAGCCACCAGCCACAATTGAGTGGGAATAAATAAAAGAAGAAGCTAAGCAGAGGTGTTGGAATAAAAGCACTTTCTTAAGTTCATCTTTAAATGTATTGTTTCCTGAGTTAAACCGGCTGGATTTGGACGGTGTATCTCATGTATTAAAGAATAAATTTCTAACACTTATATTACTCTGAAGTGGTGTTTTTTAATTGTTTTTCATAAATTAAAAGAAAAATTGTAATTAATTTGCACGGAAGAGTTGTAGTATTAATTTTCATCAAAACCGTTCTGTCTTGAAGTTGAGAAATGTTTCATATTGTATTCTTGTTGGCTTTTTAATAATTAGCCAACAAGTAAAAGGTCAGAATTATTACAAACAAGGATTTAAGTTTGCAAAATTTCTTGATTACCTCGAAAACTATTATGTCGATTCAATTCGTTCAAATGATATTGTTGAGAAAGCTATCGTAAATGTTCTTGACGAGCTGGATCCGCATTCCACGTATATCCCCGCAGATGATTTGAAAAAGTTACGGGAACCTTTACAGGGTAATTTCGAAGGAATCGGGGTATCGTTTAATATTTTAAAAGACACGCTCTATGTTATTTCCCCAATATCCGGAGGACCATCAGAGAAAGTAGGGATACAGGCCGGAGATAAAATTATAAAGGTAGGTGATGAAAATATTGCGGGAGTAGGATTAAAAAACGAAGATGTATTTAGACTCTTAAGAGGTAAGAAAGGAACCAAGGTTGATTTAAGTATATTAAGAAAAGGGGTCTCAGAGCTTTTGGAATTCACAATAACGCGTGATAAGATTCCAATTTTTAGTGTGGACGCTTCGTATATGATTGACGAGAAAACGGGCTACATAAAGATAAACCGTTTTTCGGCAACTACTGTTGACGAGTTTAAAGAAGCTGCATTTAAGCTTAAGGGTAATAAAGCTCAGAATCTTGTTTTAGATTTAACGAATAACGGTGGGGGTTACCTTGATGCGGCAGTGAAATTGGCCGATGAGTTTCTTTCAGGAGGAAGTCTGGTTGTTTATACCGAGGGACTGAATAGCCCTAAAAGAGAATACATAGCAACTGATTATGGTAACTTTGAAGATGGTAAGGTTGTTGTTTTAATTGATGAAGGCTCAGCATCGGCCAGCGAAATTGTTACCGGGGCCATTCAGGATTGGGACAAAGGAATTGTTATTGGACGCCGTTCGTTTGGAAAGGGATTGGTTCAAAGAGAAATGATGCTACCTGATGAATCTGCACTGCGAATTACGATTGCAAAATATTATACCCCGTCAGGAAGATTAATCCAGAAACCGTTTAAAGGTGATGTTGATAAATATCACCGGGAAATATATGAAAGATATTACACCGGGGAGCTAATGTCTATCGACAGTATTTCATTCCCGGACTCCCTTAAATATAAAACACTGGTAAAGAACAGAACTGTTTTCGGCGGGGGGGGGATTATGCCGGATATCTTTGTGCCAATTGACACAAGTTATTATAGCGATTACTATAGGGATATAGTTAGAAAAGGAATTCTTAACCGGTTTGTACTGGAGCATGTTGACAATAGCAGGGCAAAATATAACAGAGAGTTCGCTGACTTTGAAGATTTCGAGAAAGATTTTAACGTAGATGAAAAACTGTTAAATAAGTTTGTCACCTACGCTGAAAAGGAAGGGGTGAAAAAGAGCCCAGATGAATTAAATGCTTCAAAGTATCAAATGGAAATCATGATTAAGGCTCTGGTTGCAAGGGATTTATATGGCAGTAGTGAGTTCTATAAAATATATAATTCAACAAATAATTCGTATAAAAAAGCTTTGGAAGTACTTCAAGATTGGGAAAATTTCACAGCCGACCTTCTTTAATAATGGAGCTGTACAATGATCTTTATTTTCAAAACAAGTTCCTGGGAGTTATCATTTGGATTGCTCAGAAGAGTATAGAATTAACGGCTACAATAACAGGTTTTATATACCTGCTTTATAGTGTTAAAGGCAAAAAACAGCTCTGGTTTTATGGGCTTATTACTTCAGCTTTATATGTGTATGTATTCTATGCATCAGGAATATATGCAGATATGGGAATAAATTTGTACTATGTTGTTATAAGTATTTACGGCTGGATACACTGGACTGGAAATGATTCGAAAGTAAAAAGAGAGCCTGAAATTTCCAAAACAGGAAAAAAAGAGGCTTTTTTTTTGATTGGGGCAACCGGAATTCTATTTCTTATTATTTTATATGTACTGAAAAACTATACCAACAGTAATATTGCTGTGATAGATTCCCTAACAACATCAGCAAGTATTACCGCAACGTGGATGCTTGCCAGAAAAAAAATTGAACATTGGTTAATCTGGATAGTCATAGATTTTGTTTCAATTGGTTTGTATATATATAAAGGATTATATCCAACAGCAGTATTATTTTTACTGTATACCATCCTGGCGGTTGTAGGATATCTTGAATGGAAAAAACAATGGAAGTTGCAGGTCGAAAATGTGTTGTTATAACCGGTCCGGAATCGACAGGAAAGACAACTATTGCTATCTTTCTGGCAAAGTGTTTCAAGGGGGCTTATAATCCTGAATACGCAAGAGAATATATAAGAAACCTGGACAGGCCATATGGCTATGACGATATATTAAAAATCGGCCTACAGCAACAGGCAGAGTTAGAGAAACTTTTAGAATCGAAACTACCCGCACCAATCTTCATGGATACATACCTGATAATTACAAAAGTATGGTTTGTTAAGTTTTCAGGAAATTACCCAACATGGCTGGATGATAAAATTGCCGAGACACGTAATAATACACTGTATTTGCTGTGTGCCCCTGATATTGAATGGGTGCCGGATGATGTAAGAGAAAATGGTGGAATAGATAGAATTCGCTTATTTAAGGATTATGAAAACGAACTTAATAGCTTTGATCTTAATTATAAGGTAGTTACCGGAGTGGGGGAAGCCCGGAATAGCAAAGCCGAAAAATATGTTTTTGAATATCTTCAAGAATTGTAGCTAATATATTGATTTTACTGCTTACCTTTGTGGGCTTTTAAACTTTCGAATTGAATTTTTGTAAAACTTGTGACGGTGAAAAAAGAACAGGAAAAAAGAGAATTTGAGCTAATAGCAAAAACTTTCTACGGATTGGAGGAGATTCTGGCAGAAGAAATTAAAGAGGTCGGGGGAACGGATATTGTGGTTGGCCGTAGAATGGTAAGCTATAAAGGCAACAAGGAAGTCCTTTATAAGTCAAATATCTTTTTACGCACAGCCTTGCGCGTTTTAAAAACAATCCACACATTTAAAATAGATAATCAGGATGATTATTATGACTTCCTGAGCAAAATTGAATGGGGAAATATTCTTGGTTTACACCATACTTTTGCAATTGATGCTGTTGTAAATTCGGAGATTTTTAATAATTCATTATTTGCCGCCCAGAGGGCAAAAGATGCTATTGTAGATAATTTTAGGGCGAAATATCATAAAAGGCCACTGGTGGATATTAAAAACCCGGATGTTTTGATAAACGTTCATGTTTCGGGAGAGCGGGTTGATGTGGCCCTGGACAGTTCCGGAGCTTCACTGCATAAAAGAGGTTATCGTATTACAGAAGGGGCGGCACCAATTAATCAGGTACTGGCAGCAGCCCTGATCAAAATGAGCGATTGGGATATAACAACTCCGTTTATTGATCCTATGACCGGTTCTGGAACATTCGCAATTGAAGCAGCAATGATTGCCAGAAATATTCCACCCGGAATGATTCGGAAAGAATTCTGTTTTCAGAACTGGCCTGACTATGACAAAAAGTTATACAGGAGAATAATGGAGGGGATTGAACTAAATGATTTCAAACCAACTGTAATAGCAAACGACATAGATGAGACGATGCTGGAAAAAGCCCGGCTTAATGCATCTAAAGCGAATGTTTCAAGTTTCATCCGTTTTAACAACAAAGCATTTGAAATATACAAGCCAAGGGTAAAAAACGGAACTATAATCATGAACCCACCTTATGGGGAGCGAATGGATAAAGAAGAGATAGAAGAGTTTTATGAAGATATAGGGGATACACTCAAAGAGAGGTTTGAAGGATTTAAGGCATGGATTATCAGTAGCAATCAGGATGCATTAAAACATATAGGCCTAAAAGCAACGAAGAAGAAAAAAGTATACAATGGTAGTCTGGATTGTATGTTCTTAGGTTATGAAATATTTACGGGAACATTGAAAGACCATAAGACAAAAGAGTCTGAAAACATTAAGAAAACATAGCTGATTAGCTGATTGAATTGGTACAGTAAATTCTTATTATTTTATTAACTTTAATAGAAAATAGCAGAAGCAGAAAAAAGGATGAAGCAGAACTTAAAAGATTTTTTCTATATTTGTTATGCCGACATTTAAATTGCATGTATAAAGAGCCTTCTATGAGCTTTAATATCAATGAATATTATTCCAGGTTAAGTCAGGGCGATGTTCTTCTTGCATATAAAGGAAGCATAACTTCAGAGCTTATTAATGAAGTGTTAGAGGCAGTAGAAGAGAAGTTAGAAAAAGTTAATGAAGCTGGGAAGATGCGTAAAAAGCTTTATAATGTGCTTGTAGAAAGCCTACAAAACCTATATCACCACATCGAAGAAACTCACGAGGGGATAGAAGGACTGGAACCCAAGTTTGGGGTTTTGGTTGTTCAAAGAGATAACGAGCAGTACAAGGTGATTACGGGAAATTTTATCAGTAATAAAAAGATAAAGTTTTTGCAGGAGAAAATCGATAAGATTAATTCGATGACAAAAGATGAATTAAAGGATTTATATAAGTTTATTCTGAATCATCAAAAAATTTCAGCTAAAGGAGGAGGGGGATTAGGCTTGGTTGATATCGCACGGAAGACGGGTAAGGATATGACCTATGAGTTTTTCAATTATAATGAGAATTATTCATTCTTTAATCTGACAATTGAAGTTTAAAAAAATTATCATCATATTTTTGATATGGAAGCATTGTTGATAGAAGGAACACAAAAAACTCCAACAGTAAATTTTGAACCGGGAAAAGGAGTATTAGAAATAAAAGGGCGTTCAATCCCTGAAAACTCAATTGAGTTTTATAAACCTTTAGTAGACTGGCTGGAAGAGTACTCGGAGGCTCCGTATGGTCAGACAATTGTGAATGTTCATCTGGAATATTTTAACACGAGTTCATCCAAATGTATCTTGGATGTATTTAAAAAACTAGAGACAATCCATAAAAGTAATAATAAGGTGCAAATTAATTGGTATTACGAAGAAGATGATGAAGATATGCTCGAGGCTGGAGAAGACTATGAGTCAATTATTCGTGTTCCCTTTAAAATGATTGAAATTGTAGATTAACTGAATGACCTTACTAACAGAGATAATTAACGCTGTTCTAATTCAACTGGAACAGTTTTTTTGTGTTTTTATTTTTAAAAGTAAAAAATACTCTTATATTTGTGATTATAAAAGTGAAAAATACTTTTAATGTTGCTAACTAATTATAATCAACAGGAAAGATACCTTTTTGCCGTCGATTGCGTTATTTTTGGATATGAGAGTGAAGAGCTAAAGCTGCTCCTATTCAAAAGACATATTGAGCCGGCAATAGGAGGTTGGTCTTTGGTCGGAGGATGGATTAATCCGGAAGAATCGGCTGAAGATGCTGCCAAAAGGGTTTTGTCTAAAATTACCGGTCTTCAGGATATTTTTCTGGAACAAGTAGAAGTATTCTCGCGACCCGACAGAGATCCGGGGGGCAGGGTAATCAGTGTTGTTTTCTATGCCTTGATAAGGAAAGATATGTATGACTATAAGCTGGTAAAAGACTATGGTGCAGAATGGAAATCAATTTCAAAGTTACCGGAGTTAATTTTTGACCATGATTTAATGGTTAAAAAAGCACTAGATAAACTTAGAACAAAAGCCAGTCACGAGCTTATTGGAAAGCAGTTACTGCCAGGAAATTTTACCATGCTGCAGTTACGGAACCTTTATGGGGCAATCTATCTGCGTTTTTTTGATCCGGGGAACTTCAGGAAAAAGGTCTTGTCGACCAAACTTCTGAAGCGGCTTGACATTAAGAATACAACCGAGTCAAAAAAAGGAGCTTACTACTATCAATTTCGTTCAGATGTTGAGAGTTTTAATACAGAAAGACTAGTGAAAATTTAAATTAATATTTTATCAAACAAAGATATGGTGGAGGAAATAAAAAAGAGGTTTGAAGCATTGTTTTCGTCGGAGCCGGTTTTAATAAGTGCACCTGGGCGAATAAATCTTATTGGAGAACATACGGATTATAATGATGGATATGTTTTACCAGCAGCTATAAATAAGCGAATAATCTTTGCTGTAGCACCAAACAGTGAAGGGAAACATAAATTTTATTCTAATGATTTGAACGAAAGTATTGAACTGCCGGCAAATCAGATTCAGACTTGTGACAAACAATGGGCCAATTATCTGCTCGGAGTAATAGCCCAGTTTCAAAAAGCGGGTAAAGAAATAGATGGGATTAATTGTGTGTTCGGTGGAGACATCCCCTTAGGGGCCGGCTTGTCATCCTCAGCAGCATTGGAAACAGGTTTTGCTTTTGCATTAAATCATATCTTTAACTTTGATTTTGAACGTTTGGAAATGGTGAAAATGTCACAAATGGCAGAGCATGAATATGCTGGTGTTAAATGTGGAATTATGGATCAGTTTGCCAGTATGTTCGGAGCTGAAAACAAAGTAATACAATTGGATTGCAGAAGCCTTGAATACAAACACTTTCCATTAGAGTTAAAGAACTACGATATACTGCTTTGTGATACACAGGTTAAACACTCTCTGGCTTCTTCAGAATATAATACAAGAAGGGAAGAGTGTGAAACAGGAGTAGAAATATTATCAAAGCACAATGCAAGTATTAAAAGCTTAAGGGATGTGAAAATCGAATTTCTAAACGAGCACAAGGATGAGTTTGATCCAATAGTATTTAAGCGTTGTAAATATGTTGTAGAAGAAAATCAGAGATTGCTGGATGCATGTGATGCTTTATCAGACGGAAATGTTGAGATATTCGGAAAACTAATGTATGAAACCCATGCTGGTTTGAGCGAAGAATATGAGGTGAGTTGCTCAGAACTTGATGTTCTGGTTGAAATAGCAAGAGAATCAGGTTACGTATTAGGATCGAGAATGATGGGAGGCGGATTTGGTGGCTGCACCATTAATTTGGTCCAGAAAGATAAGGTTGAAGAGTTCATACTAAAGGCAACAGATATCTATAAAGAAAAGACGAATAAAAAACTCAAAGTATATAAAGTAAGTATTGAAAACGGAACAAGCATCATAAAATAAATATTGCATAAAATATTATAACCATGGAAAACTTTGAATTTACGGAACATTCACATAGGAGATATAATCCATTAACCGGAGACTGGGTTTTGGTATCTCCGCACCGGACAAAACGTCCCTGGCAGGGAAAAGTGGAAAAAGTAAATACAACACCCAGGCCACAGTATGATGAAAAATGCTATTTGTGCCCCGGAAATGAAAGGGCCGGGGGGATGAAAAATCCAGATTATGAGGATGTTTTTGTTTTTCAGAATGATTTTAGTGCTTTAGTTCCGGATATTCCAAGCGGCTCTTTCATTAAGGGTGAATTTTTTAAAGCTATTAGTGAACGAGGTCTTTGTAAAGTAATTTGCTTTTCGCCAAGGCACGATTTAACTATACCACAAATGGACGTTAAAAACATAAAAAAGGTTGTAGATCTGTGGTGTAATGAATTTAAAGAAATTGGAGGGCTTGATTATATCAACTATGTTCAGATATTTGAGAACAAAGGAGATATAATGGGGTGCAGTAACCCTCATCCGCATGGACAGATCTGGGGGCAAGTTTCAGTACCCGATGAGCCTGCAAAAGAGATGGTTATGCAAAAGGCTTACTATGATAAAAACGGAACGACTTTATTAGGGGATTATCTGAAAGAGGAGCTTGAAGCAAAAGAAAGGGTTCTTATTGAGAATGAGCATTTTGTAGCCCTTGTTCCTTTTTGGGCTGTCTGGCCATACGAAACAATGATCGTGAGTAAGCGTGAAGTTTCTGATTTGCTGAAACTCAGTGATGAAGAGAGGCTTGCGTTAGCCGATATTTATAAAAAACTAACAATCAGGTATGATAACCTTTTTGAAGTATCTTTTCCGTATTCTGCAGGCCTACATCAGGCTCCGACAGATGGCGAAGAGCATCCTGAGTGGCACTTACATATGCATTTTTATCCTCCATTGCTTAGATCGGCAACTGTAAAGAAATTTATGGTGGGTTATGAGATGCTTGCTAATCCGCAAAGAGATATAACAGCAGAACAAAGTGCGGAAAAATTAAGAGCATTGCCAGATACTCATTATTCGGAAAATGCATAATGAAAATATCCGGATACTAACAAGTTAATTCGTTCAGGTTATATAAAATACAGAAAAGATTTTTCATTGAATTGTAAACAATTGTATTTTAGGGGCCTGATTAGAAAGATGGAAACTTATTTGTTTACTATATTCATGAAAAAATAACACTAACACATTACTAAAATGAATGGAAGCTTTCAATTTTTAGATTACCTAATTTTTGCAATATATGCCTTGGTAATCGTAGGGGTAGGTCTTTGGGTTTCTCGCTCGAAAGGGAAGGAGAAAACGGCCGAAGATTACTTTTTGGCAAGTAAATCTCTACCTTGGTGGGCTATAGGGGCCTCATTAATTGCAGCGAATATTTCTGCAGAGCAATTTATCGGAATGTCTGGATCAGGATTTGCCGTTGGGTTGGCAATCGCTTCTTATGAGTGGATGGCTGCCCTGACACTTATAATTGTGGGAAAGTATTTCTTGCCAATCTTTATTAAACAAAAGATCTATACAATTCCAGAGTTTGTAGAGAAAAGGTATAGTACAAACCTAAAAACCATATTGGCTGTATTTTGGATTGTTCTGTATGTTTTTGTTAACCTGACATCAGTATTATATTTAGGGGCATTGGCACTTAAAACAATCCTTGGAATACCCATGATTTATGGAGTGATGGGGCTGGCCCTGTTTGCAGCAGCCTATTCTCTTTATGGTGGTTTGTCGGCAGTTGCGTGGACCGATGTAATTCAAGTCGTATTGTTGGTATTAGGTGGACTAATAACAACTTACTTAGCGTTAGATCATGTTTCGGGTGGTGAAGGTGTAATGAAAGGTTTTAACCATATCGTTGCTGAAACCCCTAAACATTTTCAGATGATTCTGGATAAATCTAATCCGCAATATATAAACTTACCCGGGATTGGGGTATTAGTAGGAGGATTGTGGGTAGCAAACCTATATTATTGGGGATTCAATCAATATATTATTCAGCGTACACTTGCAGCTAAATCGCTTAAGGAGTCTCAAAGAGGAATTATCTTTGCCGGGTTCTTAAAATTACTCATCCCACTTATTGTAGTTGTGCCTGGTATTGCAGCCTATGTAATGGTTAACGATTCTTCCTTATTGTCAGGGCTTGGAGAGGCCGGGCAAAATAACCTACCTTCAATGGAACAGGCTGATAAAGCCTATCCATGGTTGTTGCAGTTCCTGCCAACAGGATTAAAAGGAGTGGCTTTTGCCGCATTGGCCGCAGCAATTGTTTCTTCATTAGCTTCAATGCTAAACTCTACCTCAACAATCTTTACAATGGATATTTACCTTCCTTATATAAATAAGAATGCTTCAAATAAACAAACTGTTAATGTAGGAAGAATATCTGCATCAGTAGCTCTGGTAATTGCCATTATCATAGCACCGATGTTAGGGAACCTTGATCAGGCTTTCCAATATATCCAGGAATGGACTGGTGTAGTTAGTCCGGGAATTCTGGCAGTATTTCTTCTTGGTTTATTCTGGAAAAAGGCCACAAATAAGGCTGCTATCTGGGGAGCAATATTATCAGTGCCTGTTGCCATTTACTTTAAGGTTGCCCCGAAAGGTTGGGCAGAAGGAAGTTCGATTGCCGGATTGTTCCCTAATTTAGCTTTCCTTGATCAGATGGGACTAACTTGCCTAATAACAATCCTTATTATTGTTGTTATTAGCTTGGTTCGAAATAAAGGAGCAGATGATGCTAAAAAGATTGAAATAACTAAAAGTACCTTTAAAACCGGACCGGTATTTAATATTAGTGCAATAATAATAATTGCCATATTGATTTTCTTATATGCCAAGTACTGGTAAGAAGGAATTATAAATAAGATATATTGAAGAGGGCTGATTTATTAAATCAGCCCTCTTTCTTTTTTTGTAATTGTTAAAAAGGCAAGCCCGTTTAATTCTGAATACGGGCTCTGTAGAGAATAAAAGTCGCCACCTAAATTATTAATCCTGCATTATAGACTCCGTTGAGGATCAAAGCCGTTCATGTAGAAACGAAGTGAACTAAGTGAAACATTCTCATAGACATCCATGGACCGATGCGCAGAAGAGTTCAGCGATGTCAATGTGTGAGGAACTGTGGGAAGCAATGCGGAGTTCAGCATGGTCAATTTTTCGGGTTAATCTCAGTGGAAATTCTTTTTCTGAGCTGAAATGTAAGGGGATAGATTGATAATTTAAACAGGTCTGAAAAAGATTGTTTAGTAAATTTATTATGGCTGTTCCGGTTCGAGTGATAAGATGAGAGTGATAAACCCGATAATGGTGCCAACTAAAGGCGAACTGTTAAGCACTTTTCTTTAACATGGGTTATGTCTTTATATTCAGAATTTTGGTTCGAAAACAGCGTTTAATTTAAAAGAGAGTTTTTTATGGCTCCTTCGATTGTTTTAGTGGTGTGTTTTGAGGAATTAGTACGAGCTTGTATCCGTAATTTTGAAGAACGTTGGGGGGATAAAAGAATCCCCTGAAAAGTTTTTCAATAACTTTTTCAGGGGATCATTATGGTTTTATGAGTTGTCGATTAGTCTGTAACGATTAGTTTTTTACTTATAGTTTTTTGTCTGGAGCTAAAAACAACAAAATAAATTCCGGGATTAAGGTCGATATTTATTTCTTCACTATCGGAACCGGTTAAACTGAAAGACTTGACCAATGTGTTATTTATGGTGTATATGTTTAGTGTTCCATTAACCAGCCCCTCTTCCTGTGTAACTGATATATTTAGTTTTTCTCCAGCCTTGGCCGGGTTAGGGTACAAACTGAACGTGTAGTTGCTTTCATTCAGTCCATAATTTTCAACAGAATTGATATTTATAGTTGCACTGGCAATATTTGATTCTTTTGATTTGTCTGTGCTATAACCTAAAATCCGGTATTTGTATGTCCCATTTGCCAATGAGGAATCCGTGTATGTTTTTGTGTCAGGTGTAGTGGTTTTGGCAACAGTTTTCCATTCACCGTCATTGTCAGCTCTTTGAACCTCATATCCTGTATGTGTACCATTATTGTCTAACCAGCTAAGGGTAATGTTTCTACCGTTTAATTTGGCCTGAAGATTAAACGGTGCAACCAGGCTTTTAAATGTTGGAACAAACTCAAAGTCACGATTAAATGCCATAGGTGAGTTATTGTCTTTGTAAATCTCACCGGCCGGTGTTAATGAACCATCTTTCCTGATCATTCTTCTTCCATCGCCAACCCAGTTATAGATAGAGTATCTTTCAACAAACGGAGTTGTGTCTAACATATGCAAGAATCCGGGAAGTTCTTTTTCCTGAATAGTTTCGGTAACTTTTTCATGCTTATCTGTCCACCCTGCGCCATTGTTCCATTCAGTAATCCAGATAGGGCGATTTCCACACCTTTTATGGATTGCTTTTAACCGGTTGTACATTTGTTTTGGCGTTTGGTTTCCAAGGTACCAGTGCATGGCTATGAAGTCAACCCTGTAATTTAATTCCTCACACCTGTCAATAAAGTTGTATAATCGATTTATACCATTGTCTGCCGGGGCAGGAGAACCAACTCTTAATCCGGTTTTTAAGATGTTTGGCCACTGATTTATCATTTCTTCTAAGGTCATGTTCGCCTGGTCTTTATGCGTAGGTTCATTAAAACCAAGTACATGGTTTTCATTTTTTCCAATTGTTACAGCATTCCATCCAGGCCAGTTTTTATTGTGGCGCATAGGCACATAATCAATATCAGCACTGGACTTTCCGCCGGCATTCCATGCGTATAGCCAGTCTCCGTTTATAATATCGCAACTTCTTCCCAAATCAGTGTTGCCTCCGCACCAGCCTTTCTTTCTTGGCCAGCTCCAGGGGAAAACCTTAATAAATGATACATTGCCATTAAGTGATTGCGGCAATTTATTTACGGTAAGGTCCTGTTCATCCGCAATATATACTCGGCTATATCCTGTGCCATCTGAATTTTGGGCAAAGGTGGCCATCCAGCCTTTTTTAAGGGTAAATGACTGTATCGTATTATCGAAGTCTCCAACCGGAGTGGCAGCGTTATCGGTATTAAGGTTTGTATTTTTGAAAACCATTGATTCTCCGGTAAGGTTTTCTCCTTTATAGACGGTTAGTGCATTATATTCAGAACTTTGTGTTATAATAATTGTGCCGTCATTATACCTGGCTATTCTTACGTTTATGTCTTTTTTCGCCGGCTGGCTGTCAACAGCAATGTTTCTAATATATTTCTCAATAAATGCAGAAGGTTTTACACTGTCAAAGTATATCCAGCTATTTCCTTTTTTAAGGTACATAATTGAACCGTCCAGGGTATTGGCCGGACTGGTGATATGGGCAATAGTACTGTCTTCTACAGTAATTATTTTGTATTTCAGGGTATCGTAGACCCCGTCGGTTCCTGATATAGATAATGTTTCAGTATAGTCTGTGCCGCCAAGTCCAATTGTGAATGATTTCGTCGAAGAGTCTTCGGCCATAACCAGAACCTTAAGTGTGTCCGAAATAATAGCTGTATGGTCAACAACCTCTTTTCCAGACGGACCAACAACAGTATATATGGCATATTCTGAGACTTTTAGTCCATTCATCAATTGGGATATGGCAAAGTTAGGAGGAATGTTTGTAATTGTTCCTGCATTGTTGTCGATTACAGCATCAAAGAAGCTCCAGGTAATGTCTTTTCCGGTACCCAGTGCCCTGAATTCAACTGCATAGTCTACTGTTTCGTTACCATATACCCTGATAATCATAGAGGTGTCCAGGGTAGTGTCATTTTTTACAGCAGCATCAACAGAATCTTTATAAACAATATTTACTTTGGCTCCATGTGGCACCGATAAGCCATTTTTAAATTCTTTTACATTTATAAGAGGTGTTGCTCCGGTGACTTTTTTATTGCTCTCATCTAATATACCGTCTTGTGTGCCGGTTAACATAGAATTGGCAAAAAGTTTAACAGATAAGTCGTCTAGTAATACTTCAAAACTTTCTTTTGGGGTATAAGTACCGTTTGTACCTATTCTGAATACAAAATTTAATGTAGTGTCCCCGTCTTGTCCCGGAGCTGTGAAATATTTTCCCTTTCCCTGACAATATATTTCAGACATCAGGCTGTCCAGGTCAGAACCACACCCTTTCCAGGTGGAGATCCCAAGGGTAATGTCATCTGAAGGGTTAAATTCTGTGCCACTGACAGGCGTTTTGTCTGTAATATATATTTGAGTATAAAAGTCTTTGTTTTCGGATGCAGTTTTTATGCCGGCATCTAGTACGTAAGTCTTTCCTTTCGCGAATGTAATTTGTTGGGTAAATGCAATTTTGAAACCACTGGTCTCATCTCCGATAACTCTCAGGCATTTTCCGTCTGAACCATAAGTCGGACTGTCTCCTGAATAATTGAAGGTATAGTTTTTAATTCCGCTATTGGTTAAATCAGCAATAGCCCATCCTGCATCACTCTCCATATTACCATTAACAACAAGGTTCTGTCCCCAGGTAAGTGTGTGACATGTAATAAACAGCATAACAAGTATGCTTGAAAGTAAAATTTTTCTCATTTTATTTAGTTAAGGTTAATTAAAATCTTAATGGCTGCTTGGCTTTAGTACTTAATACTCCAAATATAAAAGAAAAGTTGTTGCTTTTGCAATAAAATTGCTCATTTAGAGTCATCTATAGTAGTTTGTTTTTCATATTGCTTTACCTAAGTCCAGACAGGGAGAGGGGATATGACGGGTGTTTTTTTTATTTTTAGGAATTGAATGAATAGTTTTAATTAACGGAGTTGGGTACGTGATGTTGCGTTCAGGGAAATATCTGCATTGAGACTTAAATTAATGGTTGTGCACTTTTTACTTTTTCTTTCATTACTATTACTCCATTGTTTTCAAGTAAATCAATTTGACTATTTGGTACCGGGTTTCCTATCAGATTGACATACTCCAGACATTCCAACTCCAGGAGTGGCGAAATGTCATCAATTTGGTTGCCTGATACGTCAAGAATTTTTAAACGGACCAGGTTGCTTAATGTATCGATATACCCTATTTGATTATTGGCTAAATATAGTTCTTCAAGATTCTTTAGGTTCCAAAGATTTTCGATGCTGGAAATAGAGTTGTTTGAAACATCAAGAACTTTTACATGAATACAGTGTTCCACTCCATCTAGAAATTCGAGTCCGCTATGTGCCATTTCAAATTCTTCGAAATCCTCAAGGTAATATGTGGGGAACTCTATATGTACATCTCCATATTCTTTAATCTTAATTATATTGTAGAATGATTTTTCGTAATCAAATGTTTCAAATCCATGATATGGATCCTCTTCCCCGTCAGGAGCCGCGTAGCTGAACCCCTCATTTGTATTGATGTCCCAAACATATTCCGGATTATAATCAATGTCTTCGTCAATTGCAGTTACATTTATACTGTCAATGCCCGCCATCAGTAGAATATGAGAATGCTTTTTCAGATTCTCGTGGTCATTCTGTTTATAGAGGCTTTGAATTGTTTTTCTGAATTGTTCTCCTTTATCAGGATGGTACAACATTATTAATTTTGAGAAGCATTTTGCATCTTTTTCTTCTTCAATTTGTATGAATTCTGAAATTTTATTCGCTATTTCCCTAATCTTGCTGTAGTTTCTATTTTTATACAACAAAATCAGTTTGCTTGTTATCCGGTTTAAATTATCGTTAGAATACGCTTCTATTAAATTGTTATATAATTCTTTAACTTCCATGATTTATCAGTTTGTTGTTTTCAGGTGTTTGATAATCAGTTGTATATTGGGTTTGATTATTTTTTCTAAAAGGTACAGATAACGTTCCGGATTCTAAAATGATAATCCCCTTTTCTTTACAGGTATTGCATTTGGTCGGTAATATGGGGAGGTAACCAGTTAACTTACAGACTAATTATTTTACATCTAATATTTCAATATTTTCTAAGCAAACTGGATATCATGAAGTTTTTTGAATTCGCCGTTAAGTTTTAACAATTCATCGAAGTTACCACTCTCAATTACCTTACCGGCTTTAAGGACATATATATTGTCTGCATTGCGGATAGTAGATAATCTGTGGGCGATTACAATACTGGTACGGTCTTTCATTAAATTTGTAATAGCTTCCTGCACCATTTGTTCCGATTCGGTGTCTAAAGCAGATGTTGCTTCATCAAGAATCATTATCGGAGGGTTGGTGAGAATAGCCCTTGCAATGGATATACGCTGACGTTGCCCCCCGGAAAGCCTTGTGCCCCGGTCCCCAATATTTGTCTCATAACCGTTTTCTGTTTCAATAATAAAATCGTGTGCATTGGCTATTCTTGCAGCTTTTTCTATTTCTTCCTTTGTAGCACTGTCCACTCCAAAGGCGATATTATTTGCAATGGTATCATTAAAAAGAATAGGTTCCTGATTTACAATGCCAAGTAAATTTCTGAGTTGATTCATATTCAGTTCCCTGATATTGGTCCCGTCAATATAAATTCCACCGTCATTGACATCGTAAAATCTGGGGAGTAAATCGACCAATGTAGACTTTCCTGAACCTGACTGACCGACAAGGGCAACTGTATGCCCTTTAGGTATATTAATGGATATATTATTTAAAACATTATCTTCCTGATATCTGAACGTAACGTCTCTGTATTCTATTTGACGGTTAAATTCTGAGATTGATTTTGGATTTTTTGCATGTACAATGTTGGATTCTGAACTTAGTATCTTTTCAATCCTGTCCATAGATGCAAGCCCTTTTTGTACGTTATAATAAGCCGTGGCAAACCCTTTTGTTGGGTTGATTATAGTATAAAACAGCCCAAGGTAAGCCATAAATTCTGCTGGATCGAGTGAGTTATTTCCACTTTCAGACAAAATTAGCGTCCCTCCATAGTACATAACACCAATAATCAGCGTTGTTCCAAGTAACTCACTCATAGGACTGGCCAAAGCTCTTCGTAATGTTAGCCGATCCATAATTCGGCGGTATTGCTCGTTTTGGGAACCTTGTTTGTTTAACACTTTTTTTTCAGCTGTAAAAGCTTTTATAATTCTTAGTCCGCCCAAGGTTTCTTCTATGGTGGAAAGAATTTCTCCCATTTTATTTTGCCCTCTCATAGACTCTTTTCTAAGGGATCTTCCAATAATACCGATAATCCCCCCAGCAATAGGAAAAACAATAAAAACAAATAAAGTAAGCTGCCAGCTCATGAAAACCATGGCCAGTATAGCAAAAAGGATGATTAGAGGGTTTTTAAACAAAATATCCAGTGAGTTCATCACCGAATCTTCGACTTCCTTGACATCGGTTGTGACCCTTGAAATGATATCACCTTTCTTTTCTTCGGTAAAATATCCTATGGGTAGAGATATGACTTTTGATATCAGAAAGTTGCGTATGTCTTTTACAACATGGTTCCGTATTTTGGTCATGCAGAAGCTGCTAAGATAAGTAAAGCCTGTTTTTAAGGCAACCATTAGAACGCCTATGATTCCAACGATAAGTAAGGTCTTTACTTCTCCTACAGTACCTGATTTTTCTGTTAACCATGCATACAGGTTGTTCATTATGGCGTCTCTGGGGACCTGAAATGGAATAAGTGAAAAATCCGCCTCAATATATGTATATGTTTTATTGTCAACACCAAAAAGAATTTTTAAGATGGGTATCAGGCCAGCGATAGAGAATATGCTGAAAATGGCCATGAAAAGATTAAATACAAATGTGAAAATGACGTAGCCCTTATAGGGTGGGAGGTACTTTCTGAAAAGTTTTAAAGCATCGCGCATATTGGTAGCTTAATAAATATTCGTAAAAATTGTTTTATGGTTAATAATTTAAGAGTAAGTGTCTTATTTGGTTTTTTTATCTTCATCTTTTACGAAAGCAAACACTTAATGTCAATTATTAATGTTGAAAAACCGGTTAAATACCTGTGTAATTAAACGGGGTAATGTTTTTAATCTCTTCTTTGACAGTATCGTCAATATTCAATGATTCAACAAATTCGGCAATTTCTTTGTCGCCAATTTTTTTGTTTGTCCGGGTCAAATCACGAAGTGCTTCATAGGGGTTTGGGTACCCTTCCCTGCGAAGGATTGTTTGTATGGCTTCAGCAACAACCAACCAGTTATCTTCAAGATCTTTTTCTATTTTTTCTTTGTTTAAAAGTAGCTTATCAAGCCCTTTAAGTATTGATTTGTATGCGATTAGGGTGTGTGCCAGTGGCATGCCAATATTTCTCAGTACTGTTGAGTCCGTTAAGTCCCGCTGTAATCGTGAGATAGGTAACTTGGAAGAAAGGTGCCGGGCAATGGCATTTGCAATTCCCAGGTTTCCTTCTGCATTTTCAAAATCAATAGGGTTAACTTTGTGAGGCATAGCAGAAGAACCAACTTCGCCAGCTTTAATCTTTTGTTTGAAGTAATCCATAGAGATATACGTCCAGATATCGCGGCAGAAATCAATTAAAATATTGTTTATTCTGGCCAAATTGTCAAATGATGCAGCCAGATTATCGTAGTGTTCAATCTGTGTTGTTGTTTGTAAGCGATTTAATCCCAATACATTATTGACAAAAGCATTTCCAAATTCAGACCAGTCAATTCCAGGGTAAGCTATATTGTGAGCATTAAAGTTGCCGGTTGCACCTCCAAATTTTGCGGAAAAAGGAATTTGATTAAACTGACTGTTTTGGGTCTGAAGCCGCTCAATAAATACTTTTATCTCTTTTCCCAGTCGGGTAGGAGAAGCTGGTTGTCCGTGCGTACGGGCCAGTAAGGGGATTTCCTTCCATTCTTCGGCCAGGCCGATAAGCTTATCTATTATTTTTTCTAAAAGAGGGGAGAAAACATTTTTAACAGCTTCTTTGTACGATAAAGGCACAGATGTATTATTTATGTCCTGGGAAGTTAACCCAAAGTGTACAAACTCCTTAAACTTTTCAAGTCCGAGTCCGTCAAACCTTCTTTTTATAAAATACTCAACGGCTTTTACATCATGGTTTGTTTCCTTCTCAATGCTTTTAATTTCTTCTGCGTTTTCAACGGAGAAATTGACGTATATCTTCCTTAATTCATCAAAAACATTTTTGTCAACCTCAGCCAGTTGTGGGATTCTGTATCTACATAAGGCAATGAAATATTCAATCTCTATCCGGATACGATATTTGATTAACCCGAATTCGGAAAAATAACCGGCTAATTCATCTGTTTTACTTCTGTATCTACCGTCGATCGGACTGGTTGCTGTTAAATCTACCAAGTTCATGTATAAAAAGTTTAAACCGCAAAGTTAGAAAAAAAGCAGAGATGTTAAATATTATGTCAGCCAACATGGTAAAGTTATCGGTGAACAGGTGTATTGTAGCATATATTTTGGCGCACAACTTTATTGATTTTAGGGACTCTTGAAAATAATAACTTGTTGATATGACATCTTTGTGTAATTTCGCTTAAGAAATATATGGAATTATGAGTAGAGTAAATAGTCCCTTAAACAAGCATTTTGGCTTGTTTGTAATTATTTTGTTATCAATATGTTCTGGAAATGCACGGGGAAGTGATACAACAAAGGTTCTTGTTTATGGCATTAGAGAGGAAATTGCAAAACCGGCTTTACGGAGTTCTCAGCTTGCATTTGAAGAAGCACAGGCTAAAAAAGCAGATTATATTATTCTTCATCTCAATACTTACGGTGGACGGGTAGATATTGCAGATTCAATAAGGACCAGGATTGTTAATTCTTCAATTCCGGTAATAGCTTTTATTGATAACCAGGCAATTTCAGCCGGGGCACTTATTTCCATAGCCTGCGACAGTATTTACATGAGAAAAGGCGGAAGTATTGGGGCTGCAACAGTCGTAAATCAAACGGGAGAAGTAGTGCCCGATAAGTACCAGTCATTTATGCGATCTACAATGAGGGCAACAGCCGAAGCCCAGGGAAAAGATACAGTTATTAAGGATAATGATACAATAATATCCTGGCGGCGAGATCCCAGAATTGCCGAGTCCATGGTTGATCCCAGAATAAAAGTCGAAGGAGTAAGTGATTCAGGACAGGTGTTGACGTTAACCGCAACAGAAGCTATCAGGGTGAACTATAGTGAGGGGATAGCAGAAAGTATTGAGGAAGTTCTCGAAGCAGCGGGGCTTGGCAATTCAGAGGTATACTATTATAAGCCGGCCGGACTTGAAAAGTTTATACGTTTTATGCTTTCTCCGGCGGTACAAAGTATCTTAATCATCTTAATTATCGGAGGAATCTATTTTGAATTACAAACCCCAGGAGTGGGTTTTCCATTGGGGATAGCAGTACTGGCAGCGTTATTGTATTTTACGCCATTATACATTGAAGGCCTGGCGGCTCACTGGGAATTATTAATATTCATTGCCGGACTGATTCTTATTGGTCTGGAGGTTTTTGTGATTCCAGGATTCGGAGTGGCAGGGGTAAGTGGTATTCTTTTAGTACTTACAGGTCTTACTTTGAGTTTAGTTGACAACGTCATATTTGAGTTTCAGGGAGCAGCGGCTTTCTCAACCGTATTGAAAATGTTGATCAGGGTTACTGTTTCTGTTGTCGCAGCTTTCGCTGTATCAATATACATTAGCAATAAAATTGGAGCTTCAAGCTGGTTTAAGGGAATTGCATTGGAAACCGCCCAGTCCAGGGAGCAGGGGTTTATTGGTATTGATACGCATCAGAAAGAGATGATAGGAAAGACCGGGGAAGCATATACTGTATTGCGTCCTTCAGGGAGAATTATGATAGATGGAGAAATATTTGATGCGAAATCGGAACTTGGATTTATTGAGAGAGGGGAAAAAATTAAAGTGATAAGGGACGAAGCCGGGCAATTATATGTAATAAAACTGGAGTAATGTAAGTTTTTATTGTTAATGAAATTAAACAACTCAGTATGAATGCAAGCAGGGTCATAAAAATAATATCGATATCCCTTATTCTTTTATTAATAGCCGGCTCAGTAAAATTTTATGATTTATACCAAGCCATATATGCACCATCCGTTCGAATTAAGAATGATACGAAACATTATCTGTTCATAAAGACCGGGGCAAATTACGATACGGTTATCAGGCAATTGGAGGAAGCTGATATTTTGAGAAGCGTAAAAAACTTTGAATGGACAGCTAAAAGAAAGAATTACCCAAACCATATTAATCCAGGACGCTATCTCATTAAACACAGAATGTCGAACAATGAACTTGTTAACCTTTTGCGTTCCGGAAAACAGGACCCGGTTCAATTGACCTTTAACAATATCAGGGATATGAAGCAACTGGCGGGAAGGGTAGCGGAACAGCTCGAATTAGACTCCCTTTCGTTGCATGAATATATAACAGACTCTTCAATCTATGCCAAATATGGAATGAACGTACATACAATGCCATGCATGTTTATTCCCAATACATATGAAGTGTATTGGAATATAAGCCGGGAAGCGTTTGTGGAGAGGATGAATAAAGAGTATAAAAATTTCTGGGATAAAACCCGGATGAATAAGGCTGAAAAAGCAGGAATGGCCCCAGAGGAAGTAATTTCGCTTGCATCTATAGTCAATATGGAAACACAGCAGGAAAATGAAAAAAAGAGGATAGCTGGCGTATATGTAAACCGCATAAAGAAAGGGATGCGTTTACAGGCAGATCCTACGGTGGTCTTTGCTGTTGGGGATTTTTCAATCAGAAGGGTGTTGAATAAACACCGGAAAATAGATTCGCCATACAATACATACAAGTATTCCGGCTTGCCCCCCGGTCCTATATGTTTGCCCGAGATTAGTTCTATTGATGCTGTATTAAATTACGAAAAACACAGATATCTCTATTTTTGTGCAAAACCCGATTTTTCCGGGTACCATTCCTTTGCAAGGACTTTAAATCAGCACAATAGGAATGCAAAGGCTTATCAGCGGGAACTGAATAAAAGAAGGATATACAAATAATTTTTTTGCTGAATATTTTGAAAATATTATCTTATCATCGGCTAATTGATTATAATATCATCAAAAAAACCAACCGAACAAATGGATAAAATAAAATTTAGTATAGATGGGTGGTGGGGAATTATAGCGAAGGACTTCACCCTCGGGAATGTTGCTAAGGTCGGATATGCAATTGCCCGGTGGATGACAAATAAGTTTAAAGTTTCATCTGCAGTAATTGGCTATGATTGCAGGTTTGGCGGAGAGATGTTTTTGGAAGCCATTGCAAAAATACTGGCATCGAAAGGGATTCAGGTCTATATTCCGGAAAGCTTTGTCTCAACCCCAATGGTGTCACTTGCCGCAGTGAAGTTGAAGGCAGACTGTGGTATTGTAATTACAGCAAGTCACAGCCCGGCCATGTACAATGGTATAAAGCTTAAGGGAGGGCATGGTGGTCCAATGCTGGAGAAGGACGTTAAAGACATTGAAAACCTTATTTCTTCCGATTATGAGTTTGATTTGGAAATGCTTAACTGGAATTACCTTCTTGAGCAGGGGAAGATTCAGTATATGAACATTGAATCGATTTACCTGAAGCATTTACAGGATAATCTGGATATTGAAAAACTTAGAAATTCTAACTACAATTTTGCATTTGATGCGATGTATGGAAGTACACAAAAGATCTTTCCCAAGCTGATGCCGGAAGTAAAGCTGTTTAATTGCGTGCAGAACCCTTTGTTTAATAACATTACTCCGGAACCTTTACACCGGAACCTTCATGAACTGTCAGAGTACATATGGAAAAATAAGGATGTTGACTGTGCTTTAGCTGTGGATGCAGATGGTGACAGGATGGGGCTATACGATAAGCAGGGAAACTTTATTGATTCGCATCACATCATGTTGATACTTATTCATTATTTATGTAAATACGAGGGGCTTACGGGTAAGGTTGTTGCAGGCTTCTCTCTTACCGGAAAAGTGGAACTGTTAGCAGCCCATTACGGACTGGAAGTAATAAGAACACCAATTGGTTTTAGTTATATTTCAGATATCATGTTACGGGAAGATATCCTGGTAGGGGGAGAAGAAACCGGCGGGATGGTTTTAGGGGACTATATGCCTGAACGGGACGGGGTCTGGATCGGTTTAAAGATATGGAGTTGGATTACCGAAAAAGGAATTGAATTACATGAGTTAGTGAAAGAAATAAAGTCAATAACAGGGCCTTTTGCTTATGAGCGAGTTGATTTAAAGTTGAATAAAAATATTCGTTCAAAAATTATCGAAAAGTGTAAACTTGGGGAATTTAAAGAGTTTGGCAATAATATTGTAAAAGAAGTAAAGGATATGGATGGATATAAGTTTTATTTTGGAAATGAGGAATGGGTACTGGTGCGTGCTTCCACCATATACCCTACAATAAGACTTTATGCTGAAGCGGCGGATCCTGTCCGGGCAAGGGGGCTTTTACAATCGGTGCAGGTTAAG
This sequence comes from Bacteroidales bacterium, assembly GCA_965230395.1. GTDB lineage: Bacteria > Bacteroidota > Bacteroidia > Bacteroidales > UBA10428 > UBA10428. The sequence goes on along the minus strand of CBDDKV010000002.1, from coordinate 4,664,282 downwards.
TTGCAGAACCTTACCTGATATATGTAGGGTACTTGAAAAATACTATGTTCACGAAAAAAATAATTTTTAATGACAAAAAAACTTTCAATTCTCACAGGCTTGTTTTTATGTATAGGATTGTTCGGGCAAACAGAATTCAGGCCATCTTTAGGGCTTGGGTTTCATGGGGGAATGAACCTGTCTACAGTTGATTTTATTCCATCTATTAAGCAGAGCAATGTTATCGGCTACTCAGGCGGTTTTGTGATAAATTATACTGCAGAGAGGAGTGTGGGACTTCAGCTTGAACTGAACTATTCCCAACGGGGATGGACTGATGAGAACGATTCGCTTGGACAATATACCCGAAACATGACTTTTTATGAAATCCCATTTCTGACCCATGTTTATTTTGGAAAGAGACTGGTGAGGGTGAATTTTGATTTAGGACCTTATGTTGCTTTTCACCAAGAGTATACAGAAGAGTATGAAGCCTCAAGAATTCCGAATGAGCTGCTTGAACCAGATACTATCATATTAGGTTACAGAACTTATTATGGGGAACCTATAGAGAGTAATTTTGATTACGGTTTTTTAGTGGGGGGAGGCATTGGGTTTAATACCAAAGCGGGTGAGTTTCAGTTAATGTTTAGGTATAGCCAGGGATTAAGCAATGTTTTTAAGAAATACCCTGAAGGTAATTTCAGGTTTTCTCAAATGGAATCAGTACATTTTGGTTTTGCCTGGATATATCCGATTTACTTTTCACCAAAAGATTAACTCGTGCCACGAACTAAACAAAACAGACTTCCGGTTCAAGTTTAATGTCAAATATTCGAAGTACTTCGGCTTGTATAAACCGGGCAAGTTTTACAACTTCGGAACCATTAGCATTTCCGTAGTTAACAATCACAAGGGGTTGTTTGGGGTAGGTTCCTACATTGTTGGTTTTATATCCCTTTAACCCTGATGTCTCAATTAACCAGGCTGCGGGTATTTTATATTTTTTATTGTTTAGTTCATAAAATGGAATTTCAGGATAATCCGATTGGATAGCATTTAGTTTTTGTAAACCAATTACCGGGTTTTTAAAAAAACTGCCGGCACTTCCCAGCTCGTCAGTAGACGGTAATTTCGAACAGCGGATGTTAATAATCGCTTCTCTTAAGCTGGCAATATTCTTTTCTTTATATTTATTTAGTTCTTCTTTAATTTTACCGTAGGTTGTTTTTAAAGTGGGGCTTTTGCTTAACCGGAAAGTCACATAGGTGATAAAAAGATCTTTTGCTTCCGGTTCTTTAAAAATGCTGTACCGGTAATCAAATTTGCATTCAACGTTTTTGATCTTTCTTTGCTCTGTAGTATTTAAATCAAAGGTTTCTACATAAACAATACAGTCTTTCGCTTCAACACCATAAGCTCCTATGTTTTGAACAGGGGCGGCACCTGTGTTGCCAGGAATATCGGACAGGTTTTCTATCCCTCCCCAGTTCCTTTTAACGCAATAAGCAACAAAATCATCCCAGTTTACACCGCTTCCAACCCTAACAAAGACTTCACCGTTATTTTCTTCAACTACCTCTGTAGTTGTGATTTCTGAATGTAAAATTACACCATCAAAGTCTTTTGTAAACAGAATATTACTTCCTCCGCCAAGAATGAGACGTTTTTTTATTTGAGATAGTCCTGATGAAGAAAAGTTTTTTAGATCCTCAGGAGTATCAATTTCAATGAAATAATCTGCTTTAGCATTAATATTAAAAGTGTTGTAAGACTGTAACGAAAAATTTTCTTTTATTGTCATTCGGGAAAAATTCAAAAATATTATAAGTCAGCAAAACTAAACTTAATAATTCATTTATAAAATACAGATTTTAGCCTTAATCACTTCAGATGTTAAAATGAAATAATTTGTTTTTGGGAAATAAACAATAGTTTTGTGATTGTCTAATATAAAAATCACATAGCATTGATAAATGTTGTTCTTGCGGTAACGAACGATATTGTAACCGATAACCGGGTACATAAAATTGCAAATACACTTAATAGTAATGGTTATCATGTAACCATTGTAGGGAGAAAGTTTAAAGGAAGTGAGAGTTTGTTTCGCAGGCCATATAAAACAAGGCGTTTCCGCTTATGGTTTAATAAAACAGTTTTGTTTTATGCAAATTATAACATAAGGTTGTTTTTTTATCTTTTAAAGGTGCCTGTTGATATTATCGTTTCGAATGATTTGGACACACTTTTGGCTTGCCGGCTTGCCGGGAAGATAAGAAAAAAAGTATTGGTGTTTGATAGTCACGAGTTATTCACCGAAGTACCAGAGTTGGTTGATCGACCTTTTATAAGGAAAGTCTGGCATTTAAAAGAGCGGTTGTTGCTCCCCGGAATTAAATTTGGTTATACGGTGTCAAAGCCAATTCAAAATTATTTTCGAAATAACTATAATAAAGATTTCGGGTTAATCAGAAACGTCGGAATGTTTAGGCATGATAAGGAATATAAGCCTGTTGAAAATGAGGTTGTCGTTATCTACCAGGGGGCAGTGAACAAAGGAAGGGGGTTGGAGCTAATGCTTGAAGCGCTTCGGCACCTGAAGGGTGTAAGACTGTGGATAATTGGTGGGGGGGATGTATTGGAAGAGTTGAAGAAGATGGCCGTAACACTGGATGTTTCGGAAAAAGTAACATTTACCGGCAGGGTCAACCTGGAGCAGCTTTGGCAGTATACTTCCCAAGCCCATATCGGGATTTCTTTGGAGGAAGACTTAGGGTTGAATTACAGGTACGCTTTACCGAATAAAATCTTTGACTATGTTCAGGCCCGGATACCAGTTGTGGTGTCGTCGTTACCGGAAATGAAGGCGCTAGTGGAGCAATACGGGATAGGAGAGGTGCTGGAAGAACGGACCCCTGAAAAACTGGCAGAGAAAATACAGTATTTGGCAATCAATAGTGGAAAACAGGACCAGCTTAGGCAAAATATTGAACTGGCTGCCCGGGATTTGTGCTGGCAGCGGGAAGAAGAAAAGGTTATTAGGTTGTACAGAGAGGCTTCTGAACGGGTGCAGGGGCGTAACGCCTGATGAAATAAATGAAAACCCTGTATAAAATATACGACAGTGGAATAGATATTACCAGCCATACAATAATGGCTGAAAGGTTAACTTTCCAGAGTTCGTTTAAAGCAAGCCAGAAATCATTTTTAAACTGAGCAACATATTCTTTTAGGGTGAAATCAATAGAATTGAACGGAAGAAAGTAGTTTCCTGCTTTAAAAAAAGGAATAAACAAGGCTATCTGAATTGGGTATACAGCATAATGAACAGCCTGCATAACAATAAAATCCAGCCTTAAAGAAAGAGCAACAGCAGTTACCAGAAGCGTTGAAACACCATAGAATGGGATTAAGCCGAGGGTTATCCCCAAAGTCATTGATAGAGCAAGACGTTTTTGGGAAACCCCGTTTTTTAAAGCATCACTTACAGGAACTAAAACTTTTTTCTTTATCCAGAGCCGCATTTCACTATACGATTATTTTCGGTAAAAATACGTTATAAATCCACTATTTGTTGCTTAATAACTATTCAATTACTGTTAAATCTTTGCAAATTGAGTATTAACACTCAGAGTTGAGGGGGGCACCCCCTTAGGCACATTGTTTACTTTTCACTGGTATTTCTGCAATTGTACTCAAATTATAAAGTTTGCACCAGGTTTCTTAACAATTCTTTAATTGTAACTATAAAACCGTTTTATTTAAATCTGTTTACCTCACCGTTTTTTCTTATTCGGGCTTTCTCCCGGAATTCATTAGTTCGGAAAAAAGAATAGGATCCGTAACCGTTTCGGTATTAAATATCAGAACATTACTTTTTGCGTTTAAACCCAGGAAATTCCTGAGAGGGAGCATAGAGTGGGAGTTCATTATGGCGAGTAATCCGGCAAGGCCGGCAGCTCCGGATTCTCCGGCAGCAATATACTGGTCACCCGGAAGCGGGGCATTAAGGTACTTTATGGCGTCAATAGCATATTGATCCGATATAATTGAAAATGCATCGGTTCCGTTTTTTAAAATTTCGAATGCCAGTGAAGAAGGTGTCCCGCAGTTTAATCCAGCCATAATGGTCTGTTGTGATTTTCTTGTTGAGGCCAGTGCCGAACGTTTAATCGATTCATAAATAGCATCAGATTCGTATGGCTCGACGCAAACAACTTTGATCTTTTCATTTTTTTTATACCTGCGTAAAAAATGTACAATAGCTGATGGCCAGCTTCCAACTCCGGCCTGTATGAAAATAACATCAATTTTAGGGTTGTTCAGGTTATTGGTCTGATCATAAAGTTCATGCATCTGGGTGTAATAACCGGCTGTAATTGTTGCAGGAATTTCAACATAGCCCTTCCATGCTGTATCCTGAAGTAGGGCAAAATTGTTTCTCCGGGAATATTCAAAAGCTTCTTTAACTGCTGCATCATATTCTCCATTACAAACAACTACTTCGGCCCCTTCATTTTTTATATATTTAATTCTGCTTTCAACAGTATGTTGCGGAACAAAGACAACAGCCTCTATTTTTTTTCTTTTTGAAACCCAAGCTATAGCCCGTCCATGATTACCATCGGTGGCTGTACAAATTCCCTTAAAAGGTTTTCCAGAGGAAAGAACCTTCTCAATAGCATAAGACGCCCCTAATATTTTTATTGCACTTGTACCAAAACGTGCCCCCTCATCTTTAATTAGTATTTTTCCAATACCCACTTGCTCTGAGAGAACTGGTAGTTCTTTTATTGGGGTAGGCTCATAATATTCAACCGTTTTATGAAAAGTTACGGCGCCTTCAAAGTCATCTAAAACACGTTCTGTATCTTTTTCAATATAAGGTTTATACCCTAATCTGTTGTTTATAATATAGCCAGCAGCGCCCATTACCTTAAAGTTTCATACCCAATAAAGTTAAGGCGAAATATTTACAATCCCAATAGTACTTTGTTCGTGTTTTCTCCATTGAGTAACAATTTGTAAGGAGACTCAATAAGTTCTTTAATTTTTACCAGGAAACTTACGGAATCGCGTCCGTCCACTATTCTGTGATCATAGGAGAGCGCTATATACATCATGGGGCGAATCACAACCTGACCGTCAATAGCAACTGGCCGTTCAACAATATTGTGCATTCCTAATATTCCTGATTGCGGAGGATTAAGAATCGGGGTTGACAACAGGGAACCAAAAATACCGCCATTAGTTATTGTAAATGTCCCACCCGACATTTCGGCCGGAGTTAGTTTAAAAGCCCTGGCTTTTTTTGCAATTTCTGCAATTTCAATTTCTGTCTCGGCAATCGAAAGGTTTTCGGCATTTCTTACAATCGGAACCATTAGGCCTTTTTCTGTCTGAACAGCAATTCCAACATCTTTATACTCCGGGCTTACAATTTCTTCACCCTCAATGTAAGAATTAATTTTAGGGAAATTATCCAAAGCAACGGTTACAGCTTTGGTGAAGAAAGACATGAAACCAAGCTTTATTCCGTGTTTTTCAGTGAATGGTTTTTGGTACTTTTTACGGAGGGCAATAACAGCCGACATGTCCACTTCATTAAAAGTAGTTAACATTGCGGTCTCATTTTTTACGGAAACAAGCCGCTGGCTGATTTTTCTTCTTAAAGAAGACATGCGCTCTCTGGATTCTTGCCTTGTATTTTCAGAAGGCTTTTGAGTGGAAGACGTTGGTGGGTTTATTATGAATTCGACTTCCCGGGTGGTTATTTTTTTTAGTCCGTTTATGATATCCTCAATATCCAGATTGTTTTCTTCCATTAGCTTTTTTGCCAGGGGAGTTGCCTTTGCATTGTTCCCGGAAACCGGAACTTTACTTTGTTCCTGCTTTTTCTCCTCTGTTTTTTCAACAACCGGTTCCTGTGGAATATCAACATCTTTGGTGTTGGTCTCGAATCCGGCAGGCATTTCTACATCCGTATCAATAGTGCATACTACAGCTCCAACGGCAACCGGAACAGCAGTTTCTGCCAGAATCTTTATTTTTCCCGATTTTTCAGCAAGCAACGGGAGGGTTGCCTTGTCAGACTCAATTTCTGCTAATTCCTGATCTTTCTGCACATAGTCGCCATCTTCTACGAGCCAGTTGGCAATTTCAACTTCAGTGATTGATTCTCCGGGCGAGGGTATTTTAATTTCTATTACCATGGTGTTTTATGTATCAAGGAATTTTTAAGGTTCATAAATAAGCAAGTTAATGTGTTTTTATTTGTCAGAAAAATACTTGTATTGTTTAAGAATTTTTTGTCTCAGACTGCCATCAGTACATTGCAATCCGCAATAAGTCCGGTTAAGTTCGCAGACACATTCACGAAATACTTTGGAAAGAATCTCTTTTTGTTGTACCTGATGAATTTTGAATAATCCTGTAGCTGGACTTCCACTTGAACTTCTGCATATAGGAAATATTTCAATGTCATCGAATTCATCTTTTACATGCCTCCATGCACCCATATTGGAAGGTTCTTCCTGGATCCATATGTTTAGCATAGACTGTTTATATTTCTTAATGATTTTTTTCACCTGCTTTTTAGGGAATGGATGAAGCTGTTCCAGCCGGATCAGGGCAATGTCCCGGGCATTGTGTTTTTCTTTTTCAGCCAGGAGATCGTAGTAAATCTTTCCACTGCAAAATACAATTCGCCTTACTTCCTCGATGTCAACATTATTATCGTCAATTAATTCAATAAACTTGTCATTTTGCAGTTCATCAAGGGTACTTGTGCATTTAGGGTGACGAAGAAGACTTTTAGGGGTAAAAATAATTAGTGGGACCCTGAAATTTCTATGTACATGTTCTCTTAGTACATGATAAAAATTAGACGGAGTGGAAGGGATAACAATCTGCATGTTATTTCGCGCAGCCAGGGAAAGGAAACGTTCAATACGGGCGCTGGAATGTTCCGGCCCCTGCCCTTCAAATCCGTGGGGCAGGTATAAAACAAGTCCGTTCATCAATCCCCATTTTTCTTCCGCAGAAGCAATATACTGGTCAATAATGACCTGGGCAACGTTGTGAAAATCACCAAACTGGGCTTCCCAAATGTTTAGTCCGTTAGGTTGTCCAAGAGCATACCCGTACTCAAAACCCATTACACCATACTCATTTAATGGGGAGTTGAAAATATAAAAAGGAGCCTGTGTTTTATCAATATGTTTTAATGGGGAGTATTTTTTGTCTGTGTCTTCAATTACATGTTCTGCATGCCTGTGTGCAAATGTGCCCCTGATTGAATCCTGACCGCTAACCCTTACCGGACGCCCTTCCAGAACCAGAGAACCATAAGCGAGGAGTTCTGCCAGTGCCCAATCAAGATGGTTGTTTTTCAACATTTTTTTTCTGTCTTCTACAAGCCTGACTGTTTTCCTGATGAACCTTTTGTCTTCCGGAAGTTCACAGATTCTTGCACCAATCTCAATTAACTTTTCTCTACTAACACTTGGTTCCGAACTTTTTTCAAAATCTTCATCCGATGCATACTTGTAGTTTTCCCAAGTATTATGCATGAACCTCTGAATCTTTACTTTTCCGGCTTTTCTGGCATTTTCAAGGGCTTGTTCCAAAAGGTCTTCAAACCCGGTTTTCATATTTTTTATTTCGTCTGCAGTGAAAATCCCCTCCTGCATCAATTGTTTTCCGTATATCTGTTCCGGATTAGGATGGTTTGCTATCTGCTTGTAAAGCGTGGGTTGCGTATACCGGGGTTCGTCACTCTCATTGTGTCCGTATTTCCGGTATGATAAAATATCAATAAAGACATCGGTCTGAAATGTTTGTCTGTACTCAATGGCAAGGTTTATGGTATGAATAAGAGCTTCAACATCGTCGCCGTTAACATGGAAAATAGGACATTTGGTTACTTTGGCCACATCAGTACAATATGTGCTGCTTCTAGCTTCCAGGTAATTGGTTGTAAACCCGACCTGGTTATTGATTACGATATGTATGGAGCCACCATTGTTATATCCGTCAATAGACATCATTTGGGCAACTTCGTAAACAACGCCTTGTCCGGCCATGGCTGCGTCACCATGAATCAGGATAGGGAGTAATTTAGAGATGTCTGAATTATATTTGTGGTCAATTTTAGCTTTCGAAATGCCCTGAATAATTGGCCCTACAGCTTCAAGGTGGGACGGGTTTGGAGCAAGGTGGATATCAATTTCTTTTCCGTTACGAAGTTGGTATTTGTTACTATAACCTAAATGGTATTTTACATCTCCCAGGGCAATCCTGTCTTCAAACTCTTCGGCCAAAAATTCCTGGAAAATATTTTCGTACGGTTTTTTCATGATGTTTGCAAGTACATTTAACCTGCCCCGGTGTGCCATCCCAATCATAAATTCAGTAATCCCCGATTCAGAGCCTTTTTGAAGGATGTAATTAAGTGCAGGGATTAGAGGTTCGGTCCCTTCAAGGGAAAATCTTTTCTGTCCAACAAATTTTTTGTGTATGAACTGTTCAAATCCGCAAGCCTTGCTTAGGTGCCTGTAAATATCTTTCTTTTCTTCAACCGTAAAGAGTGTTTTGTTTTTCGTGCTTTCAATTTTACGCTGAAGCCAGTATGTTTTTTCAGGGTGACGTATAAACAGGAACTCAGAACCAATGCTGCTACGATAGGTTTCGTTAAGATGCTCAATGATTTTTTTAAGCGTAGCCGGACCGATACCAATTTCTTTACCTGCCTGAAATACGGTGCTAAGATCCGATTTTTCAAGTCCGTAATTCTCAATTTCCAGTGTCGGATAGTATTGCCTTCTGGTTCTGACTGGGTTTGTTTCAGTGAATAAATGTCCGCGCTTTCTAAAAGCGTTAATGAAATTGATGACATTAAACTCCTTATCAATATGCCCGGAGACTTCCTCTGAATAATTCTTCCTGGCAAACTCAAAGCCAGAAAAAAAACTATACCACTCTTTCTCTACAGATTCCGGATCTTTTTTAAATTGTCTGTAAAGATCATCAATCAGGGCGGGATCCATAGCCCCTAAAAAATCTAGTTTACTCATATAGAAACCTGAAATTATTCAGTAATAGTTGCAAACATCAAAATTATAAATGTTAACCTTAAAAACTGCAAGAAGTTTGATTTCTTATGTTTTTTGAGTTAAGGTAAATTAAACCTGACACTGGAATACACAGAATATTGTTTGTTTATTTCAATTCAGGATGTTGTCTTTCAAGGTTTTGAGCTCATAGTGAAAATGTTGTTTATAAGCGGCATCACCAACCCGAAAATGTTAAAATAATATTAAATCTTTCATAAGATATTCAGGCTAGACAAGTACTTATTTAAACAATTATTTTTATTGAATGTTTAGAACTATGGTGAAACTTCTTGTTGAGGTGTTGGTTAATTAGAAAATTGATGTTGTCCGATGTGGAATTTTAGGGGAAATTGAAACGGATAACGGGAGGTATGATAAACAGGAAGAAGAAGGGTGCTTTTTATTCCGGAATTCTTGATATATACATACAATGACATATGAAAATAGGAGTCTTAAAAGAACAGGAACCTGAGAAAAGGGTTGTTTTAATGCCCGAATCTGTTAAGGCATTGGTTGGCCTTAAAGCAGAGTTACTTGTAGAAAAAGATGCCGGCTCGGCCGCTTTTGTGGGGAATAATGAATATGAAGAAGCCGGGGCTAAGATAGTCGAACGAAAAATTGTAGTGTCAGATAGTGACGTGCTGTTAAGTGTAAATGCTTTGGAGAGTGGAGAAATAAGATTATTGGATGCATCGAAAATTCTGATTGCCGCCATGGATCCCTTTGGGAATAAAGAGTTGGTTAAGGAACTTGTTGAAAGGAAACTAACATCTTTTAGCCTTGAGCTGGTACCTCGAATAACAAGGGCGCAGTCGATGGACATATTGTCTTCAATGGCAACTATCTCCGGATATAGGGCCGTTCTTGATGCAGCGATGCTTTTGCCGCGTTTTTTTCCAATGTTTATGTCTGCAGCGGGTACAATAAAGCCAGCCCGAATGCTGATTCTGGGGGCTGGGGTTGCAGGATTACAGGCAATTGCAATAGCCCGTAAGCTAGGGGCTGTGGTTGAGGTGTTCGATGTGCGTTCAGCAGTTAAGGAAGAAGTAATGAGCCTTGGTGGTAAGTTCATTGAGGTAGAAGGGGCTACCGAAGATTCTTCAGCCGGCGGGTATGCCGTTGAGCAAACAGAAGATTTTAAACAACGGCAGTCTCAATTGATTCAGGAACATACAAAGCAGGCTGATGTGGTTATATGTACAGCACAAATTCCTGGAAGAAGGGCTCCGCTTTTAATAAAGAAAGAGACCGTGGAACTAATGAAAGATGGCTCGGTTATTATAGATCTGGCAGCTTCAACCGGGGGGAATTGTGAACTGACTAAAAATAATGAGACTATTGTTGAGCATAATGTAACAATTGTTGGAAATTCATATTATCCGAATGGAATGCAGGTGGATGCAAGTTCAATGTTTGGACGAAATGTAGTAAATCTTCTTAAACTGTTTATTGACAGTGAGGGAAAACTAAACCTCAATTTTGAGGATGATGTTATAAAAGGGACCTGTCTGACGAAAGGCGGGGAAATTCTGAACGAGAGAGTAAAATCAATGTTTTAAACGTATTAACATGGAACAGGCTTTATTATTTTTTAAAGAAAATCAGGAATCAATTTTTATAATTGTATTATCCATATTTCTGGGCATAGAGGTTATCTCAAATGTACCGTCTGTTTTGCACACGCCGCTAATGTCAGGTGCCAATGCCATTAGTGGTGTAATAATAATCGGGGGCATAATTCTTCTGGGGCACGCCGATATAACAAAGTTTACCCCGGAGTTGATCCTGGGGGTGCTGGCTGTTTTATTCGCTACGTTGAATGTGGCTGGGGGCTTTGTTGTTACCGACAGAATGCTTGATATGTTTAAAAAGAAGAAAAAATAACTCACTTTTTTGTAGCATACCGGCAGCGGGTGCCGGGCACGCTAAAGAAGAATCAGAATAAAATAACCAAATATGGAAAATACAGGAACAATAATATTAGAATTAAGTTATTTAATTTCCGCTATTATGTTTGTAATTGGCCTGAAATTAATGAGCCATCCAGAAACTTCGAAAAGAGGGAACTTTTGGGCCGCTTCGGGGATGGTACTGGCCATGGTAACAACTTTGCTATTGCATAAAGACAGTGATGGTAACAATATACCACTATCCAATGCTATTTTGATTATTGCAGTCATATCAGTGGGAACGGTGTTGGGAGCTGTTATTGCCAGAAGGATAAAAATGACAGCTATGCCTCAGTTGGTATCTTTTTATAACGCAACAGGAGGGGCTGCCTCAGCGCTTGTTGCTTTAATGGAGTACGGAAACCCGGAAAACGAATCAGCTCTTGTGACTTTGCTGGGGCTTGTTATTGGCAGTATTGCTTTTAGTGGCAGTATGATTGCTTACGGAAAGCTTGATGGAAAGGTGGGGGATTGGACGAGTTCTTTTGTGAGGTATGTAAACCTTTCATTCCTGGCTATAACCGTTGGGCTTACAGCTTATATGGTTATCGTTTCAGATACTTTTCTACCGGTTCCGGTTTTGGTTTATGTTTTGTTTGGAATAGCATTGATATACGGGGTTTTCTTTGTAATGCCAATTGGCGGGGCAGATATGCCGGTGGTTATTTCCTTGTTGAACTCATTTACCGGAATTGCAGCAGCAATGGCTGGTTTCATTTACCAAAACCAGGCAATGATTCTGGGAGGTATTTTTGTCGGGGCAGCCGGAACAATACTCACTGTTTTAATGTGCAGGGCGATGAACCGTTCGCTTTTTAATGTAATTGTTGGAGCTTTTGGTGGTGGTGGCGCTGCCAAAAGTGACAAAGAAGTGGGAACGATTAAAGAAATATCTCTTTCTGATGCTGCAGTATTGCTGAAATATACCCAGAAAATTGTTATTGTCCCCGGATATGGGCTTGCAGCTGCTCAGGCGCAGCATATCTGTAGTGAGTTGGATAAAATGTTGTCAGATAGTGGGGTGGAAGTTAAATATGCTATCCATCCGGTGGCAGGACGTATGCCGGGGCATATGAATGTACTGCTGGCAGAGGCCGATGTGCCGTATGAGAAACTGGTTGAGATGGATGATATTAATCCGGAAATGCCAAATACGGACGTTGCCATTGTTATCGGGGCAAACGATGTTGTTAACCCGGCAGCAATTGACGATCCTTCAAGCCCGATTTACGGAATGCCGATAATTAATGTACATCAGGCTAAAAATATTATTGTTATGAAGCGGGGGATGGGAAAAGGCTATGCAGCCATAGAGAATTACCTGTTCTACGATGATAAAACAAGAATGCTTTTTGGAAATGCAAAAGACTCCATACAGAAACTGGTGAGTGAAATAAAGAATCTATAATGGGTACCCCTGTTGTAATTTCAAACATTCCTTTATAAAGGTTAATTTGATTGGATTAAAATATTTTTCTATCTCAAAATTGCAGGAACAAAAGGTTAAAAGGCTTTGCATAGATTGTAATGCGAAGCATTTCTGATGCATTCTATTAAATAGTTTCGTAAGGTTTGTTGTTTAAAATTTGAGTGTCATCTATCAAAGAAATTTCCTCTTAGTGCTGCTAAGAAAACGCTGTTTTTTTGTGGTATAGTAAAAAATGCAGGAACAAGGTTTGCGCAGTCTGGAAAAACAAGAATTTTCCTGACAAGCATAGCGCTGTTAGCGCCGTTTTCTTATAGTCATTATTTAATAGTTTTGAGATGATACATAATTCCAACACTGTCGAAGAAGTTCAGTAACCTTCTTAATCCTCTGTAGTATAGAATGACATATGAAATGAGAGACATAAACCAAATAACGATAACATTTACCCAGAAAGTGCTGTAATAGCCCCCAAACAGCATTTTTCGCGGAGCGTAAAAGTGAGATTTAACAAACCCGGGTTCGGGATCAAGATAAATGGGGGATATCTTCTGAATCAGCTTTCCTTTGTATTCAACAATTCTTACCGATTCGTTTGAGTTTTTTACAAATTCGGCAAGTTTATCATTATGATGTCTTCTTTTTAGTTCAATAAATGCTTCTTTATCGGCTGCGGTCATTTGAAATGAGCGCAGCATTTTATCTTTTTTGTCATTAATCTGGTTATATGCTTTGATATAGTACTTATTGACCAGTGAAAAATATTTGTTCAGTTCATTAATCCCTTCGTAACTTAAATCGCCCGAGCTTAGCTCGTTCATCCTGTTAAATTTAATTTTAGGATTGGCTTTCATCTCTTTTCTTATCTCATTATATAAAAGTTGAGTGCATGATTTGGTTTTTTCTGCATGTTTCTCATCATTTCTGTATTTTTCAAGAAAGTCAACTTTGTTCTGAAGGTTATTTTTCCAATAATTCTTTTTGTATTCACAGATGCTCATGAGTTTATTATATTCATAAAAATTTCTCATGTAGTCATTGTTTATAAACTGATGTACAGCCAGTGCCTCGTATCCCCAACGTGCAGTTATTATTTCCCCGTATCCGGGAACTTTGTCGGGAGAAGAGATTGAAGGGTTTAGCTTTTCATATTTTACAATAACACCACTTAAGATAATCTGGGGAATAACCAGGAACGGTATTAAGATATAAATGGTAACGACGGTATTGAAACTATCCGATATCACAAGGCCAATCATATTGGCAGAAACCCAGCAGCTAAAAAGAACAATCCAGTAGTGCAGGTACATGCCTTTTATCTCCATAATAGAATTGCCGATCATTACAAATAAAAAGGCCTGAAGGGCAGAGAGTATGAGTAGTACGCCGACTTTAGACAGCAGGTAACTGGACCAGCTTAAATTCAGGAATGCTTCTCTTTTCAGGATTTTTCTATCTTTTATTATTTCTTCAGCACTAACGGTAAGCCCCATGAAATAAGCAATAATAACCGCCATAAATATGTAAACGGGTAGGTTGCTGTTGCCGGTAAAAGTGTACCCTAATTCGTTTGTTTCGCTCACATTATAGTATTTAATTATAAATGCCAAAACAAAAGCAAGTACCGGTGCTTCCATCAGGTTAATCACCAGGTAGGGCACATTTGATAGCTTCGCAAGAACGTCTCTTGTAAGAAATATCAGAAATTGTTTAATCCGGCTCGGGATTTTGAACGAAACCCTTGGAAGTTTTAGGCTTTCCGGTGGCGGTACCTCCTTTTTGTCTCTTTCATCAATGTAAAGGTTGTACCATTGCCGGGGAGATATTTTTCTGTTATGCGTGAATTTTCCGTACTCGTCCAGAACATTTGATTCAACAATATTGAAAATTTGTTCCGGATTAACATTACCACAGACCCGGCATTCGCTCTCATTATAATTTGCGTGGTGAATCTTCGACTTAAAATACAGAATAGAGTCAATTGGATCGCCATCATAAATAAGGTAGCCACCTGTATCAAGGATCAAAAGCTTATCGAACATTTTGAAAATATCCGATGATGGTTGGTGGATAACAACAAAAACAAGTTTCCCCTTCAAAGAGAGTTCTTTGAGAAGATCCATTATATTTTCTGAGTCTCTTGATGATAAACCAGAGGTAGGCTCATCAAGAAAAAGTACGGACGGCTCCCTGATAAGTTCAAGGGCTATGTTTAGTCTCTTCCTTTGCCCGCCGCTAATTTTTTTGTTTAATGGGGATCCAACCTCAATGTCCTTTATTTCATACAAGCCCAAACTTTGGAGCATCTTCTCTACTGTTTCAACTAACTTATTTTCAGTGTAGTTGCTAAAGCAAAGCTTCGCGTTATAGTACAAATTCTGGAAAACAGTCAGTTCTTCAATAAGTAGGTCGTCTTGAGAAACAAACCCGATTAAGCCCTCAACTTTCTTCTTTTCTTTATGAATGTTAATTCCATTAATGGTAACATTCCCCGTTTGCGGTTCGTTGGTCCCATTAAGTAAATGCAGTAAGGTCGATTTGCCGGCACCACTGGCCCCCATTATACCAACAAGCCTTCCGGATTTCTCACGGAAACTCATCGGGTGCAGCCCAATTGTCCCGTTTTTGAATTTAAATGAAAGATCCTTTGCTTCGAAAACAATCTTGGACTCCCGGCTTTCTGCATGGAACAGGCTTACAACATCACTGTAGTAAATCGGTTTTATATTATGGTTCCTGATTGATGAACCGGTGTTAAACACATAAACTTTATCCGGTTGCAATAACTGTCCGTTCAGATATAATTCATGATTTCCGAGGTAACGAAGAAAATACAGGTTAGCAGAACGAACATGTAATATTCTTAGCTGTCCTTTAAAGTTTTGTGCCGGAATAAATTTGGTAGTTACCTGTGAGGCACTTGATTCTCCAATAAATAAAATATTTTCCGACTCTGGAAGTATTTCGTTTGAAGAAATGGTATAATCCCTGATATCATCATGTTCTCTTCTGTCAATATAAAATGAGTCCGAAACAGTTTCAATAAACTCAAACTCCTGGTCGGATATTTCAAGTTTATCACTGTTGACAAATTCGAAAAGGTGAATAAGGACAATTAATTTTTGCTGTTGGGTTAACTCATGGTTAATTTCATCACAAATCCGCAGGAGTTTAACCGAGTCCGGTCCAATTCTTCTTTTTCCACTTTTATTTATTAAGCTCTGATGCTTCTCGAAAAATCGTTCAAAAACACTAAGGTAATTTCCAACCAGGTCTTCATTAAGTTGTCTGCGAAGAAAAGATTCTACTACCGGTCTTCTGTCCATACCGGTTGATTCATTGTTTTTTGGCCTCGCAATAATGGCAAATAATTCCATTAAGGCTTTCAGAATCAGTTCACTCATTAAGTGAAAATTTTAGTTTCGCCGATAAGATAAAATCTTATCCGCTTAATGTATTTGGATTTGCTACCTCAAAAGTTTTTTGAAAGTAACACTTTTTAGTCTATTTTACGACCAAACTAAAAAAAATAAACTGATGAACAAAATACTTGTTTGCTTCCTTGCCCTATTAATTATTCATGTTAAGCTATTTTCTCAAAATAATGAGTTTAACTATTACGATCTTGAAATTGGCAGGTACAATAAATTGAGGCCTAAAACCCTGGAAGGAGTTAAATGGTTAGACAATAATTCTATTGTGTACATTAAGGGCGACAGTTTGTTGAAACGTGAAATGAACAAAGAAATTCAGGTTTTGGCAACATTAGATGAAATTAATTCTGGTTTGAAGAAGCTTAAGCTTGGATCACTTTACCGTTTTCCCATCACTTTTTCTGTGTTGGAAAGGGAAACAATCATTTTGCCGGTTTCTGGTTCACAGGTTATGTTTAACACAGCAAATAATGAGGCTGAAATTATGTTGAACACCCCCCGGGAGGCTGAGAATATTGAGAACTATAAAGATTTTTCCAAAGCCGTATATACCAAAGGACAGAATATCTTTTATGTTGACTTGAAAAAAGAATACCAGGTTTCTGATGATAGCATTCCAGGAATAGTAAACGGACAAACTGTACATAGAAATGAGTTTGGGATTAAAAGCGGGGCATATTGGTCACCACAAGGAAATAAAGTGGCTTATTACAGAAAAGACGAGTCCATGGTAACAACTTATCCGTTAGTGTATATTGACAAAAGAATTGCAGGATTAAAAGAGATTCGCTACCCTATGGCAGGGATGAAAAGTGAGGAAGTGACTGTACGAGTGGTGGACTTAAATACAGGAAATAAGACCGGGCTAAAAACCGGCGGGGATCCGGAGCAATATTTAACGAATTTGTCATGGTCCCCTGACGAACGGGAAATATATATACAACAATTGAACAGGGCTCAGAATCATATGTGGCTTGTTAAATATAATGCTGAAACCGGAACAGTGATTGATACATTGTTTGAAGAAAGGCACAGTAAGTATGTAGAACCGTTAAATCCAATCGTGTTTAGTAAAGGAAGCCCTGAAAAGTTCTATTACCAATCATCCAAAAGTGGATTTAATCATATTTATCAGTATAATGAAAAGTCACAAAAACTAGTTCAATTAACAAAAGGTGACTGGGAGGTTACCCATTTTATAGGAGAGGCTCCTGATGGGAAAAGCCTGTACTTTATGGGCACAAAAGATACTCCGCTGGAGAGGCATTTGTACCGGCTAAATTTGAAGAACAATAAAGTGTATAAACTGACCGAAGGAGCCGGGGTACACAGTGTTAGTTTTAGCAAAGATTTTTCAAAATTCATTGATAAATATTCAAGTGCAGAGACACCGAATAAGATTGAAATAAGAAATTCGGATGGAAAAAAACTAGCCGGCCTTCTGGAGGCGCGCAACCCTCTAAAAAGTTATAAGCTTGGTGATGTTGAGGTAGGTACATTTACAGGAGGGGATAATAAAACGGAATTGTATTACCGAATAGTAAAACCAGTAGACTTCGATCCAGAAAAAAAATATCCCGTTGTTTTTTATATATATGGCGGTCCCCATTTGCAGTTAATACAAAATACATGGGCAGGAAGGACTGAGTTGTGGCATCAGTATCTGGCACAGAAGGGAATTATTGGTATAACCATCGATACAAGAGGCTCTTCCGGAAGGGGAAAGGAGTTTGAAAATATTATTCACAGGCAGTCGGGGATTCCGCAGATGGAAGATATTGTAAAAGGCGTTGAATATTTCTCAGCGAAAAGCTATGTTGATAAATCCAGGATGGGTATACATGGTTGGAGCTATGGTGGTTACATGACCTTAACCATGATGGTGCGTCACCCGGAAATTTTTAAAGTTGGAGTAGCCGGAGGACCGGTAACAAACTGGGATTATTACGAGATAATGTACGGAGAAAGGTATATGGACACCCCGAACGAAAATCCGGAAGGATACGAATTAACAGATTTGGCAAATTATGCCGGAAAGCTAAAGGGAAAGCTCAAAATAATTCACGGCTCAGTGGATCCGGTTGTTGTTTGGCAGCAAAGTATGTCATTTGTTCAATCCTGTATCAAAGAAGGAGTAGTAGTGGATTATTTTATGTACCCCCTTCATGAGCATAATGTTGTAGGATACGATAGGAAACATTTGGTTAAAATAATCACCGAATATTTTATAGAAAACTTGTAGTGCGGTGACAAAATGTCATTTGCTTGTTGGGTTTTTGTGCCGAAATGACGTGTCGGTTCATTTGGTAATAAATTTGAATGTGCTTAGCCGAATTTGAATGACTTGGTAAGAAACAATTAAATTTTTGAAGGTATGAATCTGAATAACTTTACAATAAAAGCACAGGAAGCCGTTCAGCAAGGATTTACTTTTGCCCGGGAGGCGGGCAATCAATCGGTAGAGTGTGGACATTTATATAAAGGGCTTTCTGTAAAAGCCGGAGACGTGGTTGACTTTATTCTGGGCAAAATAGGAGCGAACTCAGTCATGTTAAACCAGGTAATTAATAAAGTTGCAGAAAACTATCCAAAGGTTTCAGGAGGAGAAAATTATTTGTCAGCAGAAGCCGTAAAAGCGCTTCAGAAGGCATTGGACTACACAAGAAAAAATGGGGATCAGTATGTAACTGCCGAATTTATGCTAAAGGGAATAGCATTGTCAAATGATCCGCTTGCTCAGGCTCTGAAAGATAACGGAGTAACAGAGAAAGCTATCGATATGGCTATAGAAGATTTGAGGAAAGGGACAAAAGTAGATAACCAGTCGGCTGAAGAAAGTTACAATGCTCTTTCCAAATACGCAATCAACCTGAACGATAGTGCGAGGAAAGGAAAATTAGATCCGGTAATCGGGCGTGATGAAGAAATAAGAAGGATGCTGCAAATATTGTCGCGCCGGACTAAAAATAAC
The DNA here is from genome assembly GCA_965230395.1 of Bacteroidales bacterium. Taxonomy (GTDB): domain Bacteria; phylum Bacteroidota; class Bacteroidia; order Bacteroidales; family UBA10428; genus UBA10428. The sequence continues at coordinate 4,645,410 of CBDDKV010000002.1, read as the reverse complement.
CCCATACTTATCGGAGAACCGGGTACCGGAAAAACAGCAATAGCAGAGGGGATGGCACACAGGCTTATTTCCGGGGATGTGCCAGAAAACCTTAAGTCGAAACAGATTTTCTCGCTGGATATGGGCGCCCTTGTAGCAGGGGCTAAATATAAAGGGGAATTTGAAGAAAGACTTAAATCGGTGATTAAGGAAGTGATGGCTGCTGATGGGGAGATAATTTTGTTTATTGACGAAATTCATACTTTAGTAGGGGCTGGAAAATCGGAAGGGGCCATGGATGCTGCCAATATCTTAAAACCGGCGCTTGCACGTGGCGATTTAAGGGCTATCGGGGCAACAACATTAAATGAGTATCAAAAATATTTTGAAAAAGACAAAGCCCTGGAGCGCCGCTTTCAACAAGTCATGGTTGATGAACCAGACGTTATAAGCGCCGTTTCAATTTTGAGAGGGTTAAAAGAAAGGTACGAGAGTCACCATAAAGTACGAATAAAAGATGAAGCCATTATTGCAGCTGTAGAACTTTCAGACAGGTACATAACGGAACGTTTCCTTCCGGATAAGGCTATTGACCTGATCGATGAGGCTGCTTCGAAGATGAGGATTGAAATGAACTCGTTGCCAAAAGAACTGGATGAAATTGAAAGGCGGATAAAACAACTTGAGATTGAACGGGAAGCAATAAAAAGGGAAGGGGACAGGCAAAAAATAGAGGCACTGAACAAAGTCCTGGCAGAACTGGGTGAAGAGCGCACTGTGATCAGGTTGAAGTGGCAGGCAGAAAAAGATTTGATTAATGGAATCCAGGAAAATAAATCGGCTATAGAAAAGTATAGATTTGAAGCAGACAGGGCAGAACGGGAAGGCGATTATGGAAAAGTAGCAGAGTTAAGGTACGGAAAGATCAAGGAGGCCGAAGAAGCCATACAGGAATTAAAAAGCAAACTGGAAGAAAAACATAAAAAAGAGTCACTCATCAAAGAAGAAGTAGAGGGAGAAGATATAGCATATATAGTTTCTCAATGGACTGGAATACCTGTAAGTAAGATGATGGAGAGTGAAAGAATTAAGTTGCTTCATTTGGAAGAAGAGCTGCATAAAAGAGTGGTTGGTCAGGATGAAGCAATAATAGCTGTTTCGGATGCGGTGCGCAGGAGCAGGGCGGGGCTTCAGGATGCTGGAAGGCCAATAGGCTCTTTTATTTTTCTGGGAACAACCGGTGTAGGAAAAACAGAACTGGCAAAGGCTTTGGCTGAAGTGTTGTTTAACGATGAAAGCATGATGACCCGCATTGATATGTCTGAATATCAGGAAAGACATAGTGTGTCAAGATTAATAGGGGCACCTCCGGGATATGTAGGGTACGATGAAGGGGGGCAGTTGACAGAGGCTGTAAGGCGAAAACCTTATTCGGTAGTTCTTCTGGATGAAATAGAAAAAGCACACCCGGATGTTTTTAATACCTTGCTCCAGGTACTGGACGATGGCCGTTTAACAGATAACAAGGGGCGGATAGTTAATTTTAAAAATACACTGGTCATTATGACAAGTAATATCGGTTCAGGGCTTATTAACGATGTAATGAATACCATTACGGAACAAAATAAAACACAAGTGTTAGAAAAGCTAAGAAAAGATGTGTTTGCTTTGATGAAACAGACAATGCGTCCAGAGTTTCTGAACCGGGTTGACGAGTTGATTATGTTCGCTCCATTGTCAGAAAAAGAAGTGATGGGAATTGTAAAACTTCAATTGGATCAGGTAGGGGAAATGTTGAAAAAAGAAGGAATAGTCTTAAATGTTTCTGATGGTGCAATATTGCATTTAACTAAAATTGGTTTTGAACCACAATATGGGGCAAGACCAATAAAAAGGGTTATTCAGCGACAAATGCTTAACTTGTTGTCAAGAAAAATAATATCGGGAGAAATCAATAAACAGTTTCCGGTAAGGATTGAAAGTCAAAATGATCAACTGATAATAACAAACTGACAGGAAGGTTAGACCTTGTTTTTTGAACTATTTGATGGTATAAATAATACTTATCGGATATCTGAAAATATCCCGTAAGTATTATTTAATTACTCACCTCTTTTGAGTAGTTGGCAAGCAACTTATCTTATATAAACCCGGGAATACATAGGGGCTGTTTGTAAGTACACTTTTATGTATTAGGCTTTGAACTCAGCTCCCGATTTAATTCATGAAAAGAACTGTTTAGGAACTAATTAAAGCTGACAATACATTCTTCAAGGTTGTTATGGATGTCAAAAACATTATGCAATTGCAGGAGTTTAAACAGTTCCATTACTTCATTTCCAATATTGCAAATTTTAAACTGTCCGTTATTATTTGCCGCCGTTTTCATTATTGAAAGAAAGACACCGAAGCCGGAACTGTCAATAAACTTAATACCATCAAGGTTTAGAGCAAGTTTTGTTTCCGGAGTTGAAAATAATTGCTTAAGTTCATCTTTTACCGGTTCTGTAATCAGCGCATTGAAACGATCAACATTGTTGAATTTAACAACGGTTACATTATTTATACTTTCAACTTTTAACATAGTTGTGCAGGTTAATTCTGGCCGGGCCAGAGTTTGACTTAATTAAACAGATTTACGGTTGCTGTTACCTAAAATTAGTGTGAAAAATTAAAATAATTTATTTTTCGGGAAAACTTTTTACCAACAGGGGTATTTTTAAAAATATATATCAAGGTTTTCCGCGACTTCTTCAAGTTCAATAACAGCCTCGGATGTTTCTTTGGTAAACCGGGCAATAAATTCCGGATATTTTTCGGGTTCAACTCCAGCCTTTGCCATAGTTTCAAAGGCTTTCAACTCGATGGCTAAATCATTAAGTCCCATTATGGAAATTGAAGATTTGGCTTTATGTGCAAGTTTTCCTAACTCCTCAAACTTTTTACTGTCATAAAGGCGGTTCATGTCTTCTACAAACTCAGTTACCTGACTTTTGAATATACCAATCATCTCCAGAACAAGATCTTTATTCCCGGCAGACATATTTCTAAGATATGTTAAGTCGGTCTTCATTTCTTGGTTAATATCTCGTTGCATAATTTTTTGATTAAATATAATTTATTTTTTTATTTTAACTACAAATTAAAACCCTACAATTACCTTTGCCGTATCTAAATAATAACGCTAAACATCAAAAGATGAGAAAAAAGCTAACCTTAATTGTACTTCTGAGTGTTTACTTTCTAAGTGTGCATTGTCAGGAAGAAGGTTTCGATTCAGATATTTATAAAAAACAGAAAGCAGCTGAGCGTTTTTACAATGAAGCAATACAAAGGATTCAGGAGCAGGATTACTATTCAGCTCTCTATTATCTGGATAGTGTTATTGCAATAAAGCAGGATTTTGCTCTTGCCTACAACGAGAAAGGGAAAATATTCTTTACTAAAGGGAGATATTCAGATGCAATAGCAGAGTTTGAGAAGGCCGGGGATTTAGATCCGGAATTCGGAGAAGCTTTCTTCAATCTTGCTTTTACAAGTTATACCAAAGACAGTGCATTTATTGCAAAAGACAGCCTTACGGTATCATCGAACGATTTTGATAAGGCAATTGCTAAAAACTATTTAAAGCCCCAGGCATACTATTACCGGGGGTTAATGAAACACCTGGAAGGTGATTCAGATGGGGCAATTGCTGATTATTCTGTGGCCGTAGAGTTAGACCCCGAATATGCAAAGGCATATCATGACAGGGGAAGCGCTAAAATGTCCGGAGGGGATATCCAGGGAGCAATTTACGACTTTAGGATGGCAGTGACTTATAATCCGGAGCTAATACAGGGTTATATAAATATGGGCAACGCCAAGAAGCAGATAGGGGATTACCAGGGGGCAGAGAGAGATTATTCTGTGGCAATAAACATTGATTCAATGTCTTATATGGCATATAACAACAGAGGGGGAGCAAGATATGTGCTTGGAGATTTAGACGGGGCCCAGGAAGATTTTACCCGGGCTTATGAGCTGAACCCGGAAGTAAAAGAAATAATTTCAAACATGGGTAGCCTTGAACAAAATAAGGGTAACCTTGATGCCGCAATAGACTGGTTTAATCAGGCTTTGAGTATAGATGCAGAATATGCACCAGCTATTCTTAACCGGGGATTGACCTTAGAGCTTCAGGGAAAACTTCAGGATGCATGCGCAGACTGGAAGAAAGCATCAGAACTTGGTTTGGAGCAGGCAAATGAATATTTAAAAGAATGTCAGGAATAGAAATACAACCTAATATGCGCGCTATAAAATTAGTATCAATAACTTTTCTTTTCTTTCTTTTCATATCGACGAATGCCCAGCAACCGCTTAAAATAAGAAAGAAAGAGTTTAAAAAAGAAGAATTGGGGTTTAAAGAAGCTTGGAGGGCAATAAAAGAAGCCAAGTTTTTATATGCTGCAGGACAAGGGTCTATTCGAGATGCGCGGGACTTTTATCTGGATGCCTATAATTATAACAGCGAAAATGCTGAGTTGAATTATATGATTGGTAAGTGTTACCTGTTTACCGACAATAAATTCGAGTCCATTAAGTATATCCAAAAAGCTTTTGAACTTAACCCGGAAGTGAATTTTGACATTCATCTGCTTTTAGGAATGGCATATCATCAGATTCATGAATTTGATAATGCAATAGAAGAGTATAACCTTTTTATGAAAAACCTTCATTACAAGTCGGTTGATCTCTACAAAGAAAGGATAGACCAGTATATAAGACAGTGCAAACATGGGAGAAACCTTGTGCTGGATCCTCAACGAGTTGTAATCAATAACCTTGGAGAAGGGGTTAATTCCGTATATGATGAGTATTCGGTTGTTATGCCCGATGATGCCAGTGAGATGTATTTTACTTCAAGGCGGCAGTTTGACGCAACTAGTCGGAGGAGCATTGTAGACGATAAATTCTTTGAAGACATATATCACTCAAAAGATGATAACGGCACATGGTCGGTTGCATCAAGGTTGGGAAAAAAGTTTCTGGGTAAGAAGAACAATACCAATGTAGCTGTGATAGGTTTATCTGCTGATAAACATAAGCTATACATATACAAAGGAAAGGAAAATAACGGGGATATGTACGTAAGCGAGTTTCAGGAAGAAAAAAGTAAGTGGACAAAGCCAAAATCGCTTAAAAAGTTTAATTCCAAAAACAGGGAGACATCAATATGTATTTCTTCTGATGAGAATACCTTGTATTTCATTTCTTCGAACGAAAAAGACAGTTATGGTGGAACCGATATATATTATGCAACGAAGAATGCAAAAGGAAAATGGAACAAACCTCAGAATATTGGCAATACAATAAATACATTTTGGGACGAGGTTGGAATAAGCCTCTCTGCAAATGACAGTGTGATGTATTTTAGTTCACAGGGTCATAATTCAATGGGGGGCTATGATGTTTTTCGCTCAGAACTTCGGGATGTTAATTTATGGTCGAAACCGGAAAACCTGGGATACCCGATTAATACACCCAATGATGATGTATTTTATATTGAAATGCCAGACAAGAAAACGGCGTATTACTCAACCAATAGAGAATCAGGAATAGGTGGGCTGGATATATATAAAATAATTTATCTTGGTTCAGAAAAACAAATGTTTTTTGATCAGCTTGACCAACCTATTGTCGGGGTTTTACCTCCGCGTGATGATATATATTTTGAGAAGCCCGAATTACTCGAAATTGATACAAGGTTATTGATGAGAGGGTTTATTACCGATTCGGAAAACAAAGAGCCGATTAAAGCAAAGTTTGAAATTATTGATCAGGAATCAAATGCAGTTATTGCCACAGCAATAACCGATTCTACCGGAAACTATTCTGTTTATATTCCCGAGGCAAAAAAGTACGGGGTTGATATTAATGCTGCGGGTTATCTAATGTATCTTGACATAATTGATCTTGGAGAGGCTACTTATGATGAAGTTATTGTAAGAAACTTTGAATTGGATAGAGTCGAGGTCGGGGCGAAAGTTATCCTGAAAAATATTTATTTTGAAACAAACAAGTCAACATTGCTCGAAGAGTCTTTTACAACACTAAATTCAGTTGTTAAACTCATGGAAAATAACCCTTCCTTACGCCTGGAAATTTCCGGTCATACCGATAATGTAGGCTCAATGAAATACAATAAGAAACTATCCCTGGAAAGAGCAAAATCTTGTGTGAGTTACCTTACAAAACAGGGAATATCAGAAGAAAGACTTGAATATAAGGGGTATGGGTTTGAGTTTATGATAGCCCCTAACGATACAAAAGAGAATAGAGCGAAAAACAGACGGGTTGAGTTTAAAATCTTAAGTAAATAGAACAGGCTAAACCTTGAAAATATAAGAACCGATCTGAAACAGGTCGGTTTTTTTATTAAAAAAGATCTTTGAATTATTCTGAAGGTTTCCTGTTTTTATCTAAACAGTCACTAAAAAGAAAAGAGTTTCAATGCGAAAAGTCACGCACTTTTAAAAGCCGAATGATTACATTTATCCAAAATCTTGTTTTAACCTATATTTAAGTAAGAGAAATAATTCGAAAATGATAAAGAACACAGCACTTACCGAACTGCATGTGAAGGCCGGGGCAAAAATGACCCCCTTTGCAGGATACAACATGCCTTTAGAATATAGTGGGGTTATAAAAGAACATATGGCAGTAAGAAACGGGGCAGGGATTTTTGATGTTTCACATATGGGAGAGTTTTGGATTAAAGGTGAAGGGGCTCTTTCCCTGCTTCAGAAGGTAACCACAAACGATGTATCCAGACTGTCTGTTGGGCAGGCCCAGTACTCATGTATGCCTAATGGAAAAGGTGGAATTATTGACGATTTGATAATTTATCGCTTCGAAGAAAAAAAATACATGGCCGTAGTTAATGCTGCAAATATTGAAAAGGATTGGGAATGGATTCAAAGTAATAACTCTTTTGCGGCTGAACTGGAGAATGCATCCGGTTCAATGTCATTAATAGCCATTCAGGGACCGAAGGCAGAGCAGATACTTCAAAAGGTTACAGACTATGATTTGGGTGCAATAAAAAGCTTTCGATTTGTAACAACAAAAGTAGCAAAGGCCGAAGAGACTATTGTTTCAGCAACTGGTTATACCGGAGCAGGTGGATTTGAATTGTACTGTTACAACGAAGATGCCCCTTTTATATGGGAAGCACTCATTGAAGCGGGGGAACCAGAAGGATTAATGCCTGTTGGGCTCGCTGCAAGGGACACCCTAAGGCTTGAAATGGGATATTGCCTGTATGGAAGTGATATCGATGATACAACTTCACCCATTGAAGCTGGTCTTGGTTGGATTGTAAAGACAGCGGAAGGAAAAGATTTTGTTGATCAGGAAAAAATAGAAAAGCAAAGAAAGGAAGGGACTGACAGAAAACTGGTCGGGTTTGAACTGGTTGGCCGTGGAATTCCTAGACATGGTTACAGTCTTGCTGATGAAAGCGGACAAATCATTGGGGATGTTACCTCGGGAACAATGTCTCCTGTTTTACAAAAGGGAATTGGACTTGGATATGTTCAGAAAGAGTTCTCCAAAGCGGGCTCAAGAATTTTTGTGAAAGTCCGGAATAAATCTATTGAAGCGAAGGTGGTAAAACTTCCCTTTATTTAATAAGCCGGAAAAAAAGAAATACAGTGTTTCAGGTTTCATCATTGAAATAAAATGCATAATGCACTTTTTTACCTGGTATAATTTAACTTGTTAGTGATATTTCGGGACTAATTTTTAATATTGCACCTGAAATATTAATTAAACAAGACCAAAGAAAGATGTCACAAAAGAACAAGGTTGAAGTATGTTTTACGCCGGCCACATATCCATATTTTGAAAATAAAGAAGCTATTGTTGTTATTGTAGATGTACTTAGGGCTACATCAGCAATTGTAACAGCTTTTATGAACGGGGTAGAAAGAATTATTCCGGTTGGTACGCTTGAAGAAGCCAAAGCATATAAAGAAAAAGGGTATATGGTTGCGGCAGAGCGTGATGGAATAGTCAGGGATTTTGCCGATTTCGGGAATTCTCCGTTTAATTTCACACCGGAAAGAGTTAAAGGAAACCAGATAGTTTACAGTACAACAAATGGAACACAGTCAATAATGACAGCTAAAGATAGCCACGAGGTGTTAATAGGCTCATACCTTAATCATCAGGCACTGGCAGAATATATTCTAAAACAGGGAAGAGATGTATTAATTCTTTGTGCAGGGTGGAAGAATAAGTTTAATTTGGAAGATAGTCTTTTTGCCGGTTCGTTGGCTGAAGTTATACTGGATGATTGGAGTTTTGAAACAAACTGCGATTCAACACTGGCATCAATTGATTTATGGGATGCCGCAAGTGACGATTTAATAACGTACATTGAGAAGGTCGCTCAACGGCACAGGTTAGCTAAAAATGGTTTGGATGACGTAATAGAGTACTGTCATACATTTAATCAAACAGAACTGATCCCTGTTTTGGAAGATGATTATCTTATTGAGATAGATAAGCTAAAAACAAGTTAAGGGGGAGAAAGGCTGATCAAACAGCAGGTAACTGCTGTTTGAATATGTACTAAGCAGGAAAGTGTTTTTTTTAAGTTATTAGAAGTAATGGTTTTATAGGTTGTATGTGTCAAGGGGTGAAAAATATTAGATAACATATTGTTATTTAAATAACGGAAAAACTATAATAATTTGTACTTTTAACCTCCCATTTGCCAGTTGTTAAAAGTTTAACAATTAATTAAAAGATTTTATGAAGAAGCACAATTTTAATGCAGGGCCATCAATTCTCTCTAGATATGCAATTGAGGAAACGGCTAAAGGAATATTAGACTTAAACGGAAGCGGTTTATCTGTAATGGAAATATCCCATCGTTCAAAGGAATTCATTGCTATAATGGATGAGGCGGTCGCTCTTCTTCGCGACTTATTAAATATTCCTGAGGGATATTCAGTATTATTTCTTCAAGGTGGTGCCAGTACCCAGTTTTGTATGATTCCATATAACCTTCTAAATAAAAAAGCGGCATACCTTGATACTGGCTCATGGTCATCAAAAGCAATTAAAGAGGCTAAAGCGTTCGGGGAGGTGGAAGTTGTAGCCTCATCGAAAGAAGCAACGTATAGTTATCTGCCAAAAGGGTATACAGTTCCTTCAGATGCTGATTATTTTCACATTACAACGAACAATACCATTTATGGAACAGAGATAAAGGAAGATCTAGATGTTCCTGTAACGTTGGTTGCAGATACTTCATCTGATATCCTTAGTCGCCCTATGGACGTGTCCAAATACGGAATGATCTATGGCGGGGCGCAAAAAAATGTTGGTCCAGCCGGGGTAGCCTACGTAATTATTAAGGATGAAATTCTGGGCAAAGTAGACAGGGCAATACCAACTATGTTGGATTATCGTACACATATTGACAAAGGATCAATGTTTAATACGCCACCTTGTGTTGCTATTTATGCCTCTCTTTTGAATATGAGGTGGCTTAAAAATGAAGGGGGAGTGGAAGCAGCCTTTGAAAGAAATACAAAAAAGGCAGAACTGCTTTACGGGGAAATTGAGCGAAATAAATTGTTTAAATGTCCGGTTGCAGAAGAGAAGGATCGTTCTATAATGAATGTTGTATTTGTCCTTAATGAAGAATACAAGGAAAAAGAAGCGGAATTCGTTTCATTTGCAGCAGAAAAGGGAATTGTCGGAATTAAGGGGCACCGGTCAGTAGGTGGATATCGAGCTTCAATTTATAATGCACTGCCAATTGAAAGTGTGCAGACTTTAGTTGATGCAATGAAAGAATTTGAAGCAAAACTTTAATTAACAAAACAATTCAAAAGGGGAAAAAATGGCTAAAATATTATTAGCAACAGTAAAACCCTTCGCTGCCGCTGCAGTAGAAGGCATACAGGAAATCTGCAATAATGCAGGTTTTGAACTTGCAAAACTCGAAAAATACGGTAGTCAGGATGAGCTCAAAGAAGCAGTTGCTGATGCTGATGCGCTTATTATCCGAAGCGACAAAATAGATAAAGACATTATTGAAGCGGCAAATAACCTTAAAATTGTGGTACGTGCCGGTGCTGGATACGACAATGTAGATCTTGATGCAGCAACTGCTAAAGGAGTGGTTGTTATGAATACTCCCGGACAAAATTCTAATGCGGTAGCTGAATTGGCAGCCGGGATGATGGTCTATATAAGTCGCAATGGATTTAACGGAACCTCAGGAACAGAACTAAAAGGGAAAAACCTTGGAATTCATGGTTTTGGGCATATTGGTAAACTTCTTTCCGTAATAGGAAAGGGGTTCGGAATGAACACGTTTGCTTATGATCCGTTTTTAGAGAAAGCAGATATTGAGAAAGAAGGGGTAACCTGTATTAGTGATGTAAATGAATTGTATGCCAAGTGCAGTTTTGTGTCTGTGAACATTCCGGCGAATGAAAAGACCAGGGGCTCCATTAATTATGAATTACTTTCTCATATGCCAAAAGGAGGCGTACTTGTCAATACAGCGAGAAAGGAAATCATTAATGAGGAAGACATGTTGAAACTTTTTGAAGAGCGTGATGACTTTAAATATTTGTCAGATATAGCTCCCGACTGCAAAGATGAAATTGTCTCAAAATATGAAGGGAGATATTTCTTTACACCTAAGAAAATGGGGGCCCAGACAGCGGAAGCAAATATTAATGCAGGTTTAGCAGCAGCTAAACAAATTGTTGGGTTCATAAAAAATAATGATACAACCTTTAAGGTGAATTAGTATCATTCTTAATATACAGAGAATTACGCTTAGAACGTAGTTCTCTGTGTTTAATTCGCATTAAGCGGTTATATGTAAGTTAGTATGGGGCAAAATCATAGTAAAAGATTCTTATCGGAGTTATATTTGGTAAGAATGTTGTTATAAAAAAAGTACTAAAATGGCAAAAGTAAAACCATTTAAAGGGTTTCGCCCCCCCAAAGAGATTGTTGCAGAACTTGCTTGTCTTCCATACGACGTAATGAACAGTAATGAGGCCAGGAAAATGTCTAAAGGAAAAGAATGTTCGCTATTACATATTACACGGGCCGAAATTGACTGCAAAGAAGGGACAGATATACACTCCAAAGAGGTATACATAAAAGCCGTTGATAATTACAGTCATTTTAAGGAGAACGGGTGGCTGGTACAGGACATTGAGCCAAGGTTTTACATATACGCTCAAACTATGGAAGGGTGCACTCAATACGGAATTGTTGCAAATGCTTCCTGCGAAGATTATTATGATGGAATAATTAAGAAACATGAACTAACCAGACCGGATAAAGAAGATGACCGAATGGTACTCACAAGATACCTGAATGCGAATATAGAACCAGTATTCTTTTCGTATAAGGCAGTTCCAGAGATTGATGAGATAGTTGAGAATATTGTGAAGAATGAAGCCCCTGAGTATGACTTTGTTGCCGAAGATGGTTTCGGACACCACTTTTGGCCGGTTGTTGATAAAAACACAAATGTCAGACTTGAGGAACTGTTTTCAACTAAAGTTCCATTCACATATGTAGCAGATGGCCATCATAGAACGGCAGCAGCTGCCAGAATAGGCCTTGAGAAAAAAGAGCAAAATCCTAACCATACAGGAGAAGAAGAATATAACTATTTTATGGCCGTCCATTTTCCGGATGATCAGTTAAAAATTATTGATTACAACAGACTGGTTAAAGATCTTAATGGATTGACTTCTTCTGCGTTTCTTTCGAAACTTTCAGATTTTTTCGAGTTGGAAAATAAAGGAGAGGATATTTATACTCCATCCTGTTTGCATGAGTTTGCTATGTATCTGGATGGGGAATGGTATAAGCTAACAGCAAAAGAGGGAACGTATAATAACAATGATCCCATTGGTGTATTGGATGTTACCATCCTCTCAGAACATGTACTGAAAGGACTGTTGGGAATCGAAGATTTAAGGACAACCAAACGGGTAGAGTTTGTTGGTGGGATTAGAGGGCTTGAAGAATTAAAGTTTCGCGTTGATGCAGAGGGTATGAAGGTAGCTTTTGCACTATATCCCGTAAGTATGAAACAACTAATTGATATAGCAGATACTGGAAATATAATGCCCCCAAAAACAACTTGGTTTGAGCCAAAATTAAGAAGCGGCCTGGTTATACATTCGCTTGACGATTAAAGTAAATCAAAGGCACTCACAATTCACGGCAGGCAGATGAAGCGAAGTGTACAATTAAGTAGAGGGGGGATTTATATTTTTTTAACACTTATTTGAAGCAAAGAGAGCATTGTGATCGCGAAACAATTTAATAGTCAAAATGTTCTAAAAGCATTATTTTTCAGGTATTTTAAAAAGTATATATTTTCTAAACAACTGATAGTCAGTTTGTTTTTATTTTACCCAATTTTGTATAACTTTGTAGCGCCAATAATATAGGAGTGTGTTATATATGTCTTTGATAATTAGGTTGTTATTAATAGTTGCAGCTTATCTCATCGGTTCGGTACCATCGGCTGTTTGGATTGGTAAGCGATTCTATGGAGTAGATGTAAGGGAGCACGGAAGCGGTAATGCCGGTTTTACAAATACGGTTCGGGTGCTTGGTTGGAGAGCTGGTTTGCCAGTTTTTCTTATGGATGTTATAAAAGGTTATCTGGCGGTTAGTCTTGTCAGGCTGCTTCCAGGGCTGGTTCCGGGAACAACAGTGTTTATTAATATTCAACTGCTTTTGGGGGCTGGTGCCGTACTAGGGCATATCTTCCCATTATATGCAGGTTTTAAAGGAGGGAAAGGTGTTGCTACCCTGTTGGGGTTACTTTTGGCAATTCTTCCCGAAGTTACATTAATGTGTATGGGGATTTTTGTAGTGGTCTTTCTGACAACAAGATACGTGTCTTTGAGTTCAATGGTTGCCGGGATGGCGTTTCCCATTCTGAATATCTTTGTATTTCATGCTACCACTGTTTCATTAATAATCTTCTCAATGATAGTGTCAATACTGTTGTTGTTAACCCATCAAAAAAATATAGAAAGATTATTAAAGAAAGAAGAGTCCAGGGCGAAGATAATAAAACGTAAGCATCATAGAAGTAAGTAAATTTTGGGGGAGGACGTATTCTTTCAAAACAAGATAACAAGGTGTATCTCATCCTGATATTCATAAACTGAAATAAGGAAGTTAATTTTTGTAGAGATACTTACAGATGATTTGGTTATTCGAGAGCAGTTGGTAGCTCAAAAAAATATTATAAAAAGGTGGTGGAAGGTATTTTACTTTTACCGCCTTTTTTCAATTTATCATACAAATCTATTTTTAACAGAAGCGCAAAAATAAGTGCTGGTTTATTGCTCCTTAAACAAATGCACGTCCCTCTGTGGAAATGGAATGGTGATATTGTTTTCCCTAAAAGCCTTGTCGATTTGATATCTTAAATCACTTTTTATCATTTCGACCCTGAAGGTATTGTTCGTGTAAAATAAAAGTTCAAAGTCGAGGGAAGAGTTTCCGAAATCCCTGAAAAAAACCATAGGGGCAGGTTTTTTAACAATATGCTTGTGTTCTGAAGCACATTTTAAAAGAATCTCTGTTACATTTTTAACATCAGAACCATATGCCACTCCAACGTTTACTCCAAACCGGGTCGTCCTGTTTGTGTGGCTCCAGTTGATAACAACATCGTTTATAAGCTTTGAGTTGGGAACAATTAAGATAATATTGTCACGGGATTCTAATTTTGAAGTCCTCAGGTTCATCTCTTTTACCTTTCCAACTTCACCGTCATGGGTTTCTACAATATCGCCTACTTTTAATGTCCCTTCAATCAATAGTGTTATACCGGAAAGAAAATCCTGGAATATTTGCTGGAGGCCAAGTCCCAGGCCAACCAGAAGAGCTGCCGAACTGGCCAGCAGGAAAGTTATTTTTATACCCAGCGATTCAAGGACCAAAAGTACTGCGGAAATCCAGATAATATATTTAATAATTTGAAAAATAGCTCGTGATTTACCAATATCGAAAGCGGATTTTTCTTCTTGTCTTTTTAAAATACGATGAATCACTCCGATTAAAAGCCGGGCAATAGAGATAACGATTATAGAAATTAATAAGTGGTAAACACTTAAAGAGTATGAATCAGTATCAAGAAGTTTAAACTCTAATATATCTTTTATTGACATGTTGGGTTTGTTTTAAAATGATTTGGAACGATATATTTGTCTCACAATTATTGATGTTTAGGTAATTTTTGTCAATACACTTGCTAATCATTGTCAAATTTTTTCTTTAAAATGTGCCATAAGTCCTCATCTGAAACCTTCTGGGTGAGAGTTGAAGAATCAGCAATGGAAATTTCACCTCTCTCTTCCGAAACAATAATTACAAAAGCATCAGTGTTTTCACTAATCCCCAAACCAGCCCTGTGTCTCATGCCTAAATGAGGGGGTAGCTCAGTATTACTTGTAAAGGGAAGTACGCATCTGGCAGCAACTATCTTATTGTTTTCAATTACTATGGCACCATCGTGCAGAGGACCGTTTTTCATGAAAATACTTTCTATAATACGACTGGAAATATTTGCATTCAGAATATCCCCTGTTTCTGTATATAAATTCAGAGAAGAATTTCTGGCAATTACAATTAGAGCACCGGTTTTAGTTTTTGCCATATTTGAACAGGCCTTATGAATGCTGGCTATTCGTAATTTTTGAGCTTCTCCGGTCTGTCTCCTTATAAAGTTGTCAATAGAAAAAGTTCTGTTGGGAAAATAGCGGGTTCCAAGAAAGACCAGGAAGCGCCTTATTTCTTGTTGAAATAATATGATGAGTGCGATGGCACCCCCTCCAATTAACCCTCCCAGAATTGATGAGAGAAGCTTCATTTGAAGCATATTAACAAACAGGTACAATATTAATACCAGGGTGATTCCAAGGAAAATATTAAAAGCAACTGTTCCTTTAATTAGGTAATAAACCTGGTACATAATGAATGCTACCAGCAATATGTCAATAATATCAATTATCCGTATGTCAACAAAAGCTAAAAACATAAATGGAAAGTATTGCTCTACGCTTGTTTTAACAAATTAATGCTTTTTTCCGATTCCAATAAAAGCTTTTCATAAATAGTTATCACATGTTTAGCATCTTTAACATCATGTACCCTTAGTACAGAAGCCCCCTTTTGCAAAGCGATAAGATTTAAAGCTGTAGTTCCTGTTAAAGCGTTATCAGGAGCTGTATTCAATAAATTGTATATCATGGATTTTCTTGATATCCCAACCAGAATTGGGGTTTCCAGCATTTGAAAGGTATCGAGGCCTGACATCAACTGGTAGTTATGGTCGATGGTTTTTCCAAATCCGAAACCTGGATCTATAATTATGTCCCTGACCCCTTTTTCTTTTAAGTAGAAAATATGTTCTGAGAAATATTTAAGAATGTCCTGAACAACATGTTTATATGATGGCGCATTTTGCATATCCCTGGGGGTACCCTGCATATGCATGGTTATTAACGGGGTACCATAATTTGCTACAATGTCGATAATTTCCGGTTCTGTTTTTCCACCTGAGATATCATTAATGATATTGGTCCCGAATTCTTCAATAGCGCATTTTGCAACGTTGGCTCTAAATGTATCCACCGAAAGAATAGCATCGGGAAAGTGGTTGCGGATAACCGTTAATGCATTTTTTAATCTGTTAAGTTCTTCTGTTTCCGGAACATCTGCGGCTCCGGGGCGACTTGAATATGCGCCGATGTCTATTATATCTGCACCCTCATCCAGCATATTTTTCGTATGGGACAGGATACCCTGTCCATCGAGAAATTTACCTCCGTCATAAAATGAATCGGGGGTAACATTAAGAATTCCCATTACCTTTGGGGATGAGAGATCAAATAAAGCCGAACCGCAGCGAATAGATTGTATTTTGTGAAAAAAAGTATCTTTATTCATAGATTTTAAACCTTTCGGTTGGTAAAGGTAATAATTAAGAAGTATTCTCTGTTCTTTTATACATTTGTCAGGTCCGATTTCACTTCATATAATAGATATATGCAATCTGCTGTAATAAAAATAAAATATTTAGATATTTTTGGTTTTCATTTAGTCTTATTAAAGATTTATTAACAAAAAGAACAGGCGGTTTTTATTTATTTTATGAAGTTTATTGTTATTGAAGGACTGGATGGGTCCGGGAAATCGACCCAGATAGAATTAGTAGAGGAATATTTAAAAAAAAAGGGGATTAAGAGTAAGTTTTTACACTTTCCTCGCCCGGAAGCCCCTTTTTATGGAGAATTGATTTCAAGGTTCTTACGTGGTGAATTGGGAGAAATAGATGAGGTGGACCCATATCTGGTGGCCATGCTCTATGCAGGGGACAGAAATGATGCTGCTTCTATGATAAAAGGATGGATTGCAGAAGGGTATGCAGTGATAGCAGATCGGTATTTATATTCGAACATAGGGTTTCAATGTGCAAAACTTGAAACAGTTGAAGAAAGGGAGAAACTGTCCTTGTGGATAAAAAAGCTGGAATACGAATATCACAAAATTCCCGTTCCTGACTTAAACTTGTTTCTAAAAGTCCCTTTTTCCTTTACGAACAAAAGTCTGCAAAAAAGAAGAGAAGGCGCAGACCGGGATTATTTGCGGGGAGCGGAAGATATACATGAAGCAGACCTGGATTTTCAGCAGAAGGTGCGTGATATTTACCTGTGGCAGGTAGGTGAAAATACAGATTTTGAGGAGATCGATTGTGGGGGTGAAAATAACACGATGCTGAAGCCAAAGGATATTTTTGAGAAAATAAGAAATAAAATTGATGGTATTTTAAACATATAATCGAACTATGAGGACATTAAGGAATTTTGCACGGATTATCATTGCCCCTGTTTTTATATTCTCAGGTTTTGTAAAGGCAATCGACCCATTAGGTTCTACTTACAAATTTTCAGACTATTTTGAAGCATTCGGATTGGATTTTATGATGCCGGCTGCCTTTATATTGGGTATTCTTTTAAGTACAGCTGAATTGTTAATCGGGCTGAGCTTGTTAATGGGGATGTTGATGCGCGTAACTTCATGGGCTTTGCTGGTATTTATGTCGTTTTTTACCATTCTGACCTTTATAATAGCAGTTAAAAATCCGGTTACAGACTGTGGCTGTTTTGGAGATGCATTAATTCTTACGAATTGGCAAACATTCTGGAAGAATATAATCTTGTTGATCCCTACACTAATTGTATTTTTTAACCGCAGATATTTTGAACCATTTACGAACAAGCACTCAGAATGGGGAATCGCAATCCTGTTTACAGTTATTGCTGTTGGTTTATCGGTAGTTACATATAATAATTTACCTTTTATGGACTTTCGCCCTTATAAAGTTGGTACACACATCCCTACTGATATGACTGTACCTGAAGGGGCTCCGGTTGATGAGTTTGAGGCAATTTTTATTTATGAGAAAAACGGGGAACAAAAAGAGTTTTCTGCGGATAATATACCTTACCAGGATACCAGTTGGAAATATGTCGACCGTGTAACAAAATTGGTTAAGAAGGGGTATGAGCCACCCATACATGATTTTTCCCTTACAACTATTGATGGGGAAGAAATTACTGACTCTGTTTTAAATGATAAAGGTTACTCTTTTTTGGTTATTAGTCATAAACTGGAAAAGGCCAATCTAAAAGGGTTAAAAAAAGTGAATTCATTTGTTGAAAAACTGGGCGACAGAGCTAAAGTATATGGAATGACAGCCTCAAATAACTCAGTCATTGATGAAACAGATAGTCAAATAGGCTTCAATTATTCTTATCATACTACGGATGAAATAACATTAAAGACAATTATTAGATCGACTCCGGGGATTGTAATGCTAAAGGAAGGAACAGTGGTCAGTAAATGGCATTACAATAATCTGCCCGAGATAGAGGAAAACGATCTTTTATCGTTTGCTTTAAAGTACAGGGAAAAAAATAGCCGGAAGTGGATTAATGGATTCTTCATTTTTGGTTTGGCAGCATTAATGTTGTTTCTGGTACTTATAGCTCGGGTAGATGATGTTTTTTTAGATAAGAAAGTAAGCTGATAAATGACGAATTTTTAATTGAAACCGGTAAAAAGATCTTTTATGAATTCAGCAAAGAAGATTTTGTTAAGATAGTGGGTTTCTGACGCACAAATGAATAATTTGTTTTATTCAACATTGAAACTTAATTTCGCAGCTTTCGGAAATTATTAATTAAAAAATATAAAACATGAGAAAAAACATTGTAGCAGGAAACTGGAAATGTAATACAACTCTTCAGGATGGGATAACTTTGGCAACAGAAGTTGAAAAAGCATATACAGAGAGTGGAGATAAGAACGTAACAGTTGTTTTAGGTGTTCCTTTTACACATATTGCAGAAGTTGTGAAAGTAACAGAAAACGTTGCGGTGTCATCTCAGAACTGCGCAGCAGAACCAAAAGGTGCATTTACTGGTGAAGTTTCGGCAGAAATGGTGAAATCAACAGGTGCAGGATATGTTATTCTTGGACACTCAGAGCGCCGCGAGTACTACAACGAAACCAGCGAAGTATTAAACAAGAAACTGGCTTTGACAATTGAGAATGGTTTAACCCCGATTTACTGTTGTGGAGAGGCCCTTGAAATAAGAGAGGCAGGAACTCAGGACGAGTTTGTTGTAAATCAGCTTAAAGAAACCATTTTCAAGCTATCAGCTGATGATTTCAAGAAAATAGTAATTGCTTATGAACCAATCTGGGCTATTGGAACAGGTAAAACCGCAACAGCAGAACAGGCCCAGGATATGCATAAAGCTATTCGTGATGCAATTGCAGCGCAATACAGTGTAGAGATTGCAGACGAAACTTCAATTCTTTATGGAGGAAGTTGTAAACCTTCAAATGCACCAGAAATATTTTCAAAACCAGATGTTGACGGTGGGTTAATTGGAGGAGCTTCTCTTAAAGCAGAAGACTTTATGGGAATCATTAACGCTTTTTAAGGAAAACCTTATATTTAACATATTAAATAAGGCTGTCAAGATGAATTGACAGCCTTTTTATTTGCATATTTCTCTGGTTAAATTATCTTTGAAATTCACAATAAAAAGGGTTTATATATAGTTAGGGGAAGGGGATATCCGTATGTCTCTCTTTGGGTATTATGAGGTATATGTAAGTATGTAAGTACCTACCAAAGTCAGGCAATATTTCCACATGAAAATCGAATCCCGGGTAAATTTTTATAAAAACACGGAAAGCGGAAACCGAAAAGCTTGCCAGTAAAATGGTTAAAAAGAGTAGGTATCATTTTTATATTTAAACCTAACTATGAAAATCTTTAAAATTGGTGCAATAGCACTATTGTTAACCCTATTTTCTTGCGAGA
Source organism: Bacteroidales bacterium (assembly GCA_965230395.1). Taxonomy (GTDB): domain Bacteria; phylum Bacteroidota; class Bacteroidia; order Bacteroidales; family UBA10428; genus UBA10428. The sequence continues at coordinate 4,625,966 of CBDDKV010000002.1, read as the reverse complement.
AAGAAAAAACAGAACCGCAGGATCAAAAAATTAGCGAACTATACGAGTTGCTGGACGAAACAGGAATAACTTATACTGATGTGGAAGTTGTAGGAGAAAGCTTTATTGTTGAAGGCGATATAGAAATTCCTTTCTCATATTTGGAAGAATTTAAAGCAGAAAAAAATTTAAAGGGGGCAGACCAGTATAAATACCCTGGAAATTATTATGTAAGTCAAAACAATATAAAGAACGTAAAAGTCTTTATAAAATCAGATGTTCCGGAAGGCTGGAAAAAAGCTACGATAGCATCGTTGAATGCCTGGAATAATATTTCAGGTTCCAAAATAAATTTTTCCGAAGTTTCCTCAAGCGCTAGTGCTGATATTGTTGTAAAAAAAGGCTACGATGCAAATAATAACTGGGTGGCAAAAGCAAACCCGGCGTGGCAAGGGAAACCAGGTAGAAACATCACAATCAATACAAAATACAACTACTTTAGTGCCAGTAAGAAGAAAAACACAATTGTACATGAATTGGGGCATACCATTAGATTTGCTCATACGAACGGAAAATCAAACTTCTGTACACCGGAGCATATTAGTGGTACAAGAACAACCCAGCATTCAAAGTCAGTCATGTACAGATATACGCACGATTGGTGGGGATTTACCGGTGATGACAAGAAAGCTGCACAGGAGGTATATCCTGAATAATGAATACTTACCTGGGATTAATTTAATTTAAAATAATTTTGGAGTGGCTGCCTTTACTTAAAGGTGGCCATTTTTTTGTGTGGTGTTAATGTGATTTGTTTTAAGTGTCTTAATATCTGATGTTTGTAATCTTAAGTTGTTTCGGAAAGAACGGTAATGATGGCAAAGCCCATAAAAGTAAAGTAAGATAATACCTCTCAAGAAAAATATCTAAACAACCAGAAGATCCCCTTTAGAATTTGCTTTATGCGGGAAACTTTAAAGCACGTATACAGAAAGGCTTTTTCGCAATTATATTATTGTAAACAAAAGTAAATGACTACTTTTGCGAGCTAATTTCAGGGGTCAAAAAAACAAATTATGGATTTAAAAAAGGGCTTTACTTTCATTGATAAAAGTCAGGGAAGTATAAAAGATGATATTTTTTCAGGTTTAACCGTGGCTTTGGCATTAGTTCCGGAAGCTGTTGCTTTTGCATTTGTGGCCGGACTGTCTCCGGTTGTGGGGCTATATGGGGCATTTATGATGGGAATTGTTACCTCTGTTTTTGGGGGGAGGCCCGGTATGATTTCCGGAGCAACAGGGGCCATGGCAGTTGTAATGGTGGATTTGGTAAAGGAAGGGAACGCATTGGGGGTAGCAGGTGAAAATACCGGCCTGCAGTATCTGTTTCTTACATTAATCCTTGCTGGCATAATTCAGGCTACGGTTGGCTTTCTTCGTTTAGGAAAATTTGTCCGCCTTATACCTCATTCTGTTATGATGGGGTTCGTGAATGGACTGGCCATAGTAATTTTCCTGTCCCAGCTTAATATGTTTAAAGTCGATGGAGAGTGGATGACAGGAAAACCATTGTTCTTAATGCTAGGATTAGTTGTTTTAACAATGACTATTTTATTTGGGTTTCCAAAGTTAACCAAAAAAGTTCCGGCAGCTTTGGTTGGTATTGTTACAGTTTCATTAATAGTAATATTAGGTAATATTGAAACAGAAACCGTTAAATCTTTTGTTGTTAGTGGAGGCGGAACGGGAATAAAAGCCGGATTGCCCAAATTTTTACTGCCTAATGTTCCAATTAACCTGGAGACATTAAAGTTGATTTATCCTTACGCATTAATTCTTGCTGCAATCGGATTAATAGAATCGTTAATGACACTAACACTAATTGATGAGTTAACAGAAACGCGAGGAAGCGGAAACCGGGAGGCTGTAGCTCAAGGTACGGCTAATATTGTAAATGGCTTTTTTGGAGGAATGGGCGGATGCGCTATGATTGGTCAGAGTATAATTAATATAAAGTCCGGGGGAAGAGGGAGGCTCTCTGGTATAGTAGCAGCCCTGGCTTTACTAGCGTTTATTCTTTTTGGTTCCAGTTATATTGAATTAATACCTATAGCGGCATTGGTTGGGGTAATGTTCATGGTAGTAATAGGAACATTTGCCTGGAGTACTTTCAATGTGTTGAATAAAATTCCCATTTCTGATGCAATTGTAATAGGTCTTGTTACAATTATTACCGTATTTGCTGATTTGGCAATTGCAGTTCTTGTCGGGGTGGTTGTGTCAGCCCTGGTTTTTGCCTGGGAAAATGCCATCCGGATTCGGGCAAAGAAGTATACAGATGAAAAGGGTATAAAACACTATGAAATATATGGACCTTTATTTTTCGGCTCAACAAAGGCATTCGTTGATAAGTTTGATGCGGTTAATGACCCTGATGAGGTAATTATTTCATTTAAAGATTCGAAGGTTATGGATCAGTCAGCAATAGAAGCCATTAATAAGGTTACTGAGCGTTATTTTAAGCTTAACAAAACAGTAATGTTACATCACTTAAGCAAGGACTGTATTCAACTCATTCAGAAGGCTGAAAAAATTTGTGATGTAAATATTCTGCCAAAACATGATTACCATGTGGCTATCGATAACTTTAAAAAGAAAGTTGGAGAGAAGAAAAGGCAGGAAGAAGTTGAATTACTAAAGGCAAAGAAATAAACTAAAAAGTGATTAAATAGATAGAAAAAAGGTTGTCCGAAAAGACATTCATGACGACTTTTTGGACAACCATATTGATTTTAATCGATGTTTTCAGTGTACATTTTATGTATGCATTCAATATCTTTTATGGATAAAGTATTATTATTTCTCCATATTTCTCCCGCCCCTTTTTTCTCCATAATTGGAAGGGATATTTCTTTAGCTGCTGAAAAAGAATGAGAGGGGGGTAGCATAATTGAATTAAAGTCGAAGCAGGAGTTGTCTTTTGGTGTTTTATCAATAATGTTCACATCAAAGTATGAAATGCAATTGTCCTTTACGTTCTCCCAGTTTATTTGAATAAAGTTTCCTCTGTTTGGACGCTGGTGCTCGTTCCATAAGCCAATTGTATGTCCCATAGAGTGCAGGACATTGGCAGTCGAAGCGCCTTCATTTACCCATATTTCTTGTTTTCCACTAATTTTACCTATATAAGAGAGGGTCTTTCTACAATAATTGTTGGAGAAAACAATAAAATCAGCTTCGTTTTTTTTAGGTGTAAACTTTACGTCACATTTTTTATTCCATTGGTTTATTGCATTTTCTATTTCTTTTTTCTGCGTAACCGATAAACTCTTATCCAGTTCAAAAGGAACTGCATGGTTCGTCCATAGTATACAGAACTTGCCGTAGGCTTTTAATTCTTCACTTTGTTCCCGGAGCTTGATGTATTCAACCTGCCATGGGGCCAATAAAATGTCACCCCCAAAGATATGGTGTTCGTTGAAAAGCTCGACCCTTAATTTGTATTCACCCTCTCCAATTGAGATGAGTCCTTTGGACGAGATCTTTTCTTGGCAGTTGTTGACATTGTTAGCTATTTCAGGTATAGCAATGTCGTGTTCAGAGCATGTGGTTATAAACATAGTTGTAGCAAGAAACAGTGCGTTAGTAGTTTTGTGTAGTTTTTTCATTTGTTTAAAACTGATAATTGGGTTTAACAATATTTTTCGATTATGTTACACCAGTGTTTGTTTCAAAGAGTGTGGGATTTACGATTTAGTGTTATTTAATTGAAATCAGTCAAACCTGTCCTGGTTTCTCAGGACTTTTATTTAAACATTTTTAGTGGTTTGTATACAGTACTTTAAAGAACCTATTTGCTGATTGGAGAAACGATGGGTTCATCCTACAGACATAACCATCTTATCCCAAAAGGAATAAGTAGAGAATAACCATGTTGGTTCCGATAAATAATCATAATTCCGCATATGCGAAGAATTACTTACCTGTTAACCAACATACAGGATTTTTTAGTGGGGTTTTATTTGATACAGCAAAACATAAAGAATATATGTTCTGCAAAGCAAAGTAACGCATTATAAATGGTTTTTATTGTTTAGTTAATCTATAATTTGTATGAATATTAATCGTTTTTTTATGAAGTTGCATCTTTGTTTGAAGGGTAAACGTTTTTGATTTAGATGTATTGGTAAATAGAACTTAGAAGATAACAGTAAATAAACTTTTTTGTAACTTTACATAAAAAAATGAAACATTCAGCCATTACCATTGAGATTGAGGATTGTAATACAGAGAATATTGAAGTTATAGTGGCTTTATTAGATTCACTTAATTTCGAAGGTATTACAGAAAAAGATACTGGAGTGATAGGGTATATAGACTCAGATATATATGAGCGTAAAGAACTGGAGTCGGTATTGGCTGATATTAGTGATGGTATAAAGACAAAGATCGTTAAAGAAGAAGATGTAGCCGATATAAACTGGAATCAGGAGTGGGAAAAAAATTTCGACCCGGTAGTTATTGATAATCGATGCGTAATAAGGGCTCCTTTTCATAAACAATATCATGGAATGGAGTATATAATAAATATTGAACCCAAAATGGCATTTGGAACAGGGCACCATGAAACAACAAGCCTGATGATATCCGCAATGCTTGATATGGATTTTCAAAACAGGACCGTTCTGGATATGGGGTGTGGTACAGGAATATTGGGAATTCTGGCTGCAATGAAAGGGGCAAAAGAAGTAATTGGGATTGATATAGATAAATGGGCATACGATAATGCTCTGGAAAATGTGAGGTTAAATAAAGTTGAAGTTTCTGTTTTACAGGGAGGTGAAGGGGAAATACCTTCCTTGGATTTTGATATTATACTTGCTAATATTAATCGAAATATTCTAATCGAACAATCAGCAACTTATGCCAGTGTTTTAAGTTTTTGCGGACGTTTACTGATAAGCGGTTTTCTTGAGTCTGATGTTGAAATGATTGAAACAACTTTTATTGATTTAGGCCTAACATCTGTAAACCATACTTCAATGGGAAACTGGCAAATGCTTGAGTTTGTCAAATAGAAATGGTATTTCCGGTTATTTAAGTACATTTTATTTTTGAACCAGCATTATCGGGTTTCGGAAAATAACAACATATCAGAAGTTTTTCTTGATTTTCAAATACTTATAATTCACAATAAAAAGCTCTCTTTTTAGTTTTATCGGAAATAAGTAAATTCACGAACTACTTTAATCAATTCGGGTAATGAAAGCTTCTGTATTAATTTTTATATGTCTGTTGGGATTTAGCTTTTCAATTTTCTCAGCAGGTAAGTCAAAGTTCTCTGGTGATAAAGATTTATATCCGGAAGAATTAAAAGAGTACATGAAAAACTTATCGGAAGAACACCGAGAGTTAGTCGATGAATTTATTGAAGGTTGGAAAGAAGACAGTATATATTCCGGCGATGAAAAGGAAGATATAATAGCGCTAAGCCAAAAACTTGAAAAGAAAAATGCCCGGCCGTATCCACATTTCGTTTCTTTTTTGAATACAATAATGCTGCTGAAAAAGAAAGGGGACTCAGGCATTTATGAAGACTGGAAAGACGGTTTTGAATTTTACCTGGGAAGAAAGAAAGCCAATTCCGGAGAAATTTTAAGGGTGCTTAATTTTTCAATCGACTTTTTTGGTGAAAATATATTGTACAGATCCAGATCAACAACATGGAGTGTTGACTCATTATCTTCATACAACATAAAAACAAGAAAAGGGCTTATCATAGAGTTTGAAAAAGCTGGGTTGAAATGCGTGACCCGGACGGACAGTATAAATTTATATCAGGTGAAAGGATATGTCGATCCTTCAGAAAATGTATGGTTTGGTTCCGAAGGACTTGTTACATGGGAACGGGCTGGTTTTGAAAGAGATCAGGTGAATGCTCAGTTAAAAGAATATCAGATTGAGTTGAAAAAATCGGAATATACGGCAAAGGATGTTACGTTTACGAATAAGGTATATCTGGATGAACCAACACAAGGTGATTTGCAAGATAAGGTTATGCATATTAGGACTCCTGAAGATGCCAATTATCCTAAATTTTATTCTTATGAAGAAAAATTTGAGTTAGAGGACTTATATGAAGGAGTGAATTATTCCGGGGGGTTATCTATGCAGGGGGCAAAACTGGTGGGAAGAGGTTCAAGGGAGAATCCTGCAAAGCTTTTTATTTTCAGGAAAGATTCACTGGTTCTGGAAGCTACGTCATTATATTTTGGTTTTAAGTCCGATAGGGTATCGAGCCAGAAAACAAGTATTTCAATTAAGTTGGAGCAGGATTCGATATTTCACCCCGACCTGTTTTTTATTTTCAGGGTCCAAAATAGATCCCTTACTCTACTTAAGACCGATAACTTTTCTTCTTTGGGCCCATATTATAATTCATATCATAAAATAGATATGAACTTCGATCAGCTTACGTGGAATATTGATGACGAATACATGAAATTTACGGCAGCCAAAGGAGCATCAATAGGAAACGCCTATTTTGAATCTGAGAACTACTTTAATTATGGTAAGTTTTTGGATTTACAGATTATGGATCAGGCGCACCCTTTAATTTCTATCAGAAGTTTTGCAAGGCACTTTGGAAACGAAAGTTTTCCTATAAAAGATTATGCAACCCATCTTAACCTGCCATTAACTTCGGTTAAACATATGGTTATGCGAATGGCTTTTGAAGGGTTTGTTTTTTATGACGAAAATACCGAGTGGGTCACCATAAAACCCCGTTTGCACGATTATTTGGCAGCAAGTGTTAACCGGATTGATTATGATGTGATGGGGTTTAATTCAAAAGTCGAAGCTCCTTTAGAAAATGCAGTGTTTAACCTGAAGACATATGATTTAATGATTAATGGTATCCCCCAAATATTTGTGAGTGATTCCCAGAATGTTGCAATTGTTCCTAAAAATGAACGGATTATCGTCAAGAAGAACAGGAACTTTCAGTTTGATGGTACAGTTACGGCAGGGTTATTGACCTTTTACGGGAATGATATGTTTTTCGATTATGACTCTTTTAAGATATCGTTGGATAAAATTGATTCCATAAATATTTCTTTTAGGACAGGAAAACTCGATAATTATGGTTTACCTGTAATTGCAGATGTAACGAACAGGATTGAAAATGTAACCGGTGAAATCCTTATTGATAAACCTGACAATAAATCAGGAAGAATAGGTTACCCGGGTTATCCAATTTTTATTAGTAAAGATTCGTCAGCAGTTTATTATAATGCAACAAAAGGGGACAGTGTATATAAAGCAAGTAATTTTTATTTCACGCTGGATACATTCCGGATGGATAGTCTGGATAACTTTAATGCCTATGCGATGAAATTTGATGGGCATTTTGTTTCGGCCGGGATTCTACCGGAGTTGACAAAGTCGCTTGTTCTTCAACCAGACTATTCTTTAGGGTTCAGACATTCAACAACAAAAGAAGGTATGCCCATTTATGGCGGGAAAGCTATTTTTTACGATGAGTTTAAACTTTCCGGAGATGGACTAAATGCAAGTGGTACATTGAAATACCTGACCTCTACGCTCCGCTCTGATAACTTTCAATTTTATCCCGACTCTATGAATACCATTGCAGAAGAGTTTGAGGTGACAAAACAAACATCGGAAACACAATACCCAAGAGTTAAATCCCAAAATAATGATATTCACTGGAAACCATTTGAAGACGTAATGTGGGCATATAAGATAGATAAAGACTTTACTATATTTAATGACTCCACAACTTTATCGGGTGATCTACAGCTTGAACCTACCGGTTTGTCAGGTTGGGGAAGGCTGGATTTAAAAAACTCAGATTTATTTGCAGAGGAATTCAGGTTTGAGGCCAATGATATTTATGCGGATACATCGGATTTTTATCTAAAATCTCTCAGTAAAGATGGGTTTACAGTACTTACTGAGAATGTAAACAGTCATATAAGTTATGGTGAAAGAAAAGGGCGTTTTAAGTCTAATGAGGATTACTCTTTGGTGACGTTTCCCGAGAATAAATATGTGAGTTATATCGATTACTTTATCTGGGACATGAAAGAGACAACCCTGGCCATGGGCTCCAGGGATAAACCGGAAATACCTGATTATACAGAGGAGGACATAGAGCCAGAGGGACCGAATTTCATATCCACAGATCCAGCTCAGGATTCTTTGAGTTTTGTTTCATCATTAGCATATTACGATTATGGTAAGAATATTATTAATGCAACGGGCGTAAAGTTTATTGAGGTGGCAGATGCCCGTATATACCCTAAAGACGGGCTTGTTACGGTTCAACCAAACTATAAAATTAAAACTTTAGAAGATAGCTGGCTGAAGGCGAATACAACCACACAGTTTCATAAGCTTTACTCTGCATCTGTAGATATTGATGGAAGGAAATCATATACCGGGACAGGAGATTATAACTATGTTGATGAAAATAGTGATGTTCAGGTAATCCGTTTTAATGAGATTGAGGTTGATAGCGGAGGACAGACAGTGGCCAGGGGGCAATTATATGGGGCTACTGATTTTACTTTAAGCCCGGTGTTTAAGTTCCAGGGAAAAGTCTCACTGTTTGCCAACGACTCTTTATTGACTTTTGACGGTGCTACTAAAATCGAACATAATTGTGATGATTTAGAGCCGGAGTGGTTTGAGTTTGAAACAAGGATAGACCCGAATGATATTTATATCCCAATGCAGGAGAAAATGAAGGATATTAATAATAACAGAATTTTTACCGGTATGTTTGTTTATTATGATTCGGTACATACCTATCCGGCATTTTTTACCTACAGAAAAAACTATAGTGACAAACAGATGGTAAATCCCAAGGGCTTTTTACATTATGACAAAGCCGCACATTTGTATAAAGTTGGTTCTAAAGAAAAGATTAAAGATTTTACCCTAGCAGAGGAATATGTGAGTTTGCATCGTGAGGATTGCAGGCTTTATGGAGAGGGAGATATAGATTTAGGGCATGATCTTGGATTGGTTACAATAAACAACTATGGCTCGGTAACGCATAAAATAGACGAGAATTTAACCGAGTTTGATCTTGTTATGGCTATAGACTTCTTTCTGACAGAAAATATGATAAATCTTATGGGGACAGAGATAGATAGTTTTCCCAACCTTGATGCAGTGGATTTAAACCGACAAATCTATAAAAAAGCCATGAATACATGGTTAGGTAAAGAGACAGCAGAAAGAATTCATGATGAACAGAACTTATTTGGAGAGGTTAAAGACCTGCCTAAAGAATTGAAACATACAATACTGTTAAATGAAATAAAACTTGTCTGGAGTGATGAGACAAATTCATATCAGTCTAAAGGGAAAATAGGTATTGCCAGTATAAACGGTATACAGATTAATAAAAAAGTTGATGGCTTTTTTGAATTGAGGATTAAACGGAGTGGGGATATTATGGACTTATACTTACAACTAGATCGTAGAACTTATTTATATTTTGGATATACACGAGGGGTGATGCAGACACATTCCAGTAACCGGGAATATGTTGAGACAATTCTCAATATGAAAGAAAAGGATAGAAAACTAAAAACGAAAAGAGGGCAAGCCCCATATAGTTTCTTGATATCTACTGATAAGAAAAAGGATAGTTTCTATCAACGGTGGCAAAAAATAAAAAACAATCTTCCACTAGAAGAAGAAATTTATAGGGAGCCAGTTGGGGTTCCGGATCTAAATGAAGGGCTTTAAGTTTTTCCACTGCTCGGAACTGATACAGGGAACGGTTTTATATAAATCAGGAAAGCAGAAAGGTTTTTAACGTTTGCCCAGTTCAACAACTTCCAGATCTTTGAATTCATTGCCATCAATTGTTAACCTGACAAGTGTTCTTAGGTGGTGAAAACCATTTTTGCCTGCGGCTCCGGGATTAATGAAAAGTAAGTTATGTTTCTTGTCAAACATTACCTTTAGAATATGTGAGTGCCCGGCAACTAAAAGGTTGGGAGAATAATTAACAAGAACGTCTTTCATGCGGGGATCATATTTTCCGGGATACCCGACAATATGTTTAATAAGAACGGATGTATTTTCGCATTCAAAAGAGTTGAGTTCGGGAAAAGAACCACGCACAGTATGATTGTCAATATTTCCAAATACAGCTTTTAGGGGCCTGAACAAGTTCAGTTGATCCGCAACCTCAATTGTTCCAATATCTCCGGCATGCCAGATTTCGTCGCATTCGTCCAGGTGTTTAAAAATTAGATCGTCGATTAAGCCATGAGTGTCTGATAATATCCCGATTCTTTTCATAAAACTGAAATAATGTTGGAGGACAAAGCTATGGGTTTTCCTGAAAGGATGGTTAATCATCAGCATAAATATTAAAGGGCGGCTCTCCTGATTTATTTTTGTATTTTCGTCCGCAAATAATTTGAGTATGCAAATATTTTACACTCCTGATATTTCAGGGGGACAATATATTCTGAACGAGCAGGAATCAAAGCATTGTATAAGGGTTTTACGGTTAAAAGAAGGAAGCTTTCTTCATTTGACAGATGGAAAGGGAACATTGTATAAAGCTAAAGTTGTAGACCCCAGCCCCAAGGCATGCGGTTTGATTATTACAGATTCTTTTGCAGCGTTCGGAAAGCGGAATTATTATTTACATATTGCCATTGCACCAACAAAAAATATTGATCGGTTTGAATGGTTTCTGGAGAAGGCAACAGAAATAGGTGTTGATGAGATTACCCCAATGTTATGTGAGCATTCGGAAAGGAAACAAATTAAGCAGGAAAGACTTGAGCGGATTATTATTTCAGCAATGAAACAGTCCGTAAAAGCTTATAAGCCGGTTTTGAATAATCTTACCGTTTTTTCCGATTTCATCAAGACAAGTAACACGTATGACGGGAGTTTTATTGCGCACTGTAATGAGGGAAAAAAAGAACGGCTAAGGGATGAAATTAGGCTAGGAAACCGAAGTGTAATCTTAATTGGGCCCGAAGGGGATTTCTCACCTGAAGAAGTAAGGCAGGCCGTGGAGAAAGGATATGAGCAGGTTACTTTAGGGGAAAGCAGACTTAGGACGGAAACAGCAGGGGTTGTAGCGTGCCACAGCTTTTCTATTATGAATCAGTAAGGAAGTTCTTCCAAATGAAAACACAGGCTGTAAGCCATAAGGTACAGAAAGAAAAAGAGCCTGTCTGAATAAAGACAGGCTCGGTTATAATTAGTTATTCAATATCCAATTATTAAAACTTAATTTCCGGGTCTGGCAAATACCTGAGTCCAGTAATTCTGATACCCAAACCAAGAATTGTAGGTGTCTGGATCGCTGATTTCTGCAGCCCCCACTTCTGTAAAATCAGGGCTCATAATGCTACTGCAATGTCCGGCACTGTTTAGCCAGGCTTGCATCACTTCCTCTTCAGATTCAAAATAACCGCGGGCAACATTTTCACCCCAGGTCCACCATGAATAACCAAGGGCATTTAGCCGGTCACCTGCCCACAGGCCATCAGATCCCTGGTGGCTTAGAAATTTGTTGGTAACCATATCCTGTGTGTGCTGTAAAGCAGCTACTTCAAGTGTGCTGTCCCATTCCAAAGGTGCAACAGGCTCCATGTATGTGTCACCACAATTACAACCTTCTGCTCTCTTTTCGTTGATTAAAGCAAGCATTTTAACAGGATCAAGCTCATTTTTAATTTCAGCAGTGTCTCTCGAGGCATCAACAGAAGACTTTGAATTGATGTTTTCTTTTTGCTCACCCAGTTCTACTTCTCGAGTTGTTTCGTTTTCAAATTCGTCGGTACAGGAAAATACTCCCATTGCCACGATAGTCGCGGCGATAATTACTCTTTTTGATAAAATCATTTTTTATGTTTAGTTAGTAGTTTATTAAATTAAAAGACCACTTGTTGCATTGTTTACACAAACGAAGATTATCGTGGTCTTTTTTTGTAAATTAAAGGTTAGTTGGTTGGGGTCTATCTTGGAGCAGCAAAAACCTGGGTCCAGTAAATACTTGGATAACAAAACCAGGGATAAGGACATTGAGTTTCTCCAGTAACCTTAGCCGCACCAACATGGGTGAAGTTTGGGTTCATAATGTTTCTGCAATGTCCTGCGCTGTTTAGCCAGGAATTCATCACATCTTCTTCGGTTCTTTGTCCCTGGGCCACATTCTCTCCCCAGGTTCTGTAAGAATAACCAGCTCTTCTTAATCTGTCTCCTGCCGAAGAACCATCAGAACCAGAATGCCCCATGAAGCTATTTTCCGCCATATCAACGGTATGTGCTGTTGCAGCCTCTTCAGCCTGGGAATTCCATTCCAGTGCAGGTACAGGTTCCATGTATGTATCTCCACAATTACAACCTTCTGCTCTGACCTGATTAATTAAAGATAGCATCAGTTCGGCATCAATTTCATTAGCACTGCTGTCCCTGTCATTATCTAAGGCTTGCTCACTCTTAAGGTTTTTAGTTTTTACATTGTTCTGAGTCAAATCCTCATTTAAATCATCGGTACAGGAAAATACTCCCATTGCCACGATAGTCGCGGCGATAATTACTCTTTTTGATAAAATCATCTTTTTTTATTAGTTAGTAGTTTATAATAATATTGAAAATCAGTATGATATGTTACAAGTGTTTTAGTGGTTTACTTTGTTGTTTTGATTATCTGCTTTTCCAGATTATCTGGAGGAACTAAGAGGTGAAGAAGGCTGTCCAAAAGTAATTCCAGAGCATTGGAATTATGGTCAAACTTGGATTTTTCCTTTTGGACAGTCTTAAGTTTTAAAATTATTTTGAGTTTTACTTTTACTTTGCAAATACCTGTGTCCAGTAAACGCCAGGGATCCATGGGTTACTGCTTTTTCCGCTGACTTTAGCCGCGCCAACCAGGGTAAATTTGGATTTCATAATGTTTGTGCAATGCCCTGGACTTTCAAGCCAGGATTTCATTACAGCTTCTTCAGATGTTTGTCCCTGGGCAACGTTTTCACCCCAAGCGCTCCAGGAGAACCCTACCCTACTTAATCTTTGTCCGGTAGAAGATCCGTCAGAGCCTGTATGGTCCATAAATGCATTAGTGGCCATATCAATTGTATGAATTGTAGCAGCCTCTTCAACCTTGCCATTCCATTTCAAAGCAGGAACAGGGGGCATTTGCGTTCCACCACAATTACAACCTTCAGCCCTTTTCTGGTTAATTAGTTTTAGCATTTTGGATGCATTAATTTCATTTTTATCAGATATAGGAAGAGTTGCTGTGCCACCACCAGTATTACCTCCGGTATCGCCGCCAGTACCACCGCCAGTATTACCTCCGGTAGCTCCTCCGGTATCGCCACCTGAGCTTCCTCCAGTATTACCACCAGTGTCTCCTCCGGTACCTCCTCCGTTGTTTCCGTTATTATTGTTTGTAATCGTGTCATTTATCTCAGTTCCATCCGTGTTCGGGTTGAAATCTTCATTTGAATCTTCTGTACATGACACAACGATTAAAGCCGCAATTGCAGCTATTAGTAAAGCTTTCTTTGAAAGAATCATCTGGAAATTTTTAGTTAGCAATGTAAATGAATGTTTATAATTGTCTAAAGAACGAATACAACAATTTAATACAAAGCTTATACGGGAAAAACGTTTTTTCGTTCTGTTTATTTCGTTGTTGAGTTAAATTTTAATTATTATGTGGGGACTAAGTTTTTATAAATGAGTGGAGAATGTTTTTTGAAATGTTGTTGTTCCGTGAAGGTGCAAAACATATGGAAGAGAGTGTGGCTTGGGAATATATGGGGTGTTTCTTAGTTGTATTTTTTTAACACAAAAAGGGTGAAATGAACGCTTTTTAAAAGAAAAAAATAGTTGGTTTTATCCCCTGTTGCACCCATTTTCTCTATGTAATTTTAACAGGGGAAAAATTATCGTTGCTTTTTTTATGACCTTTTTGTTGTATATGACTTAAAGTAGTCTTTTTTATTGCCTAATAGCCCGTTATAAGAGGTTTAATGCTAAAAGTCATTTTTCAGATTAAGATTAAAATATAACTTTTAAGCATGTTGGAGAATTATTTTAACTATTTTAGGGAGAGGGTTATAGGTGTAGATCATGACTTTGAGACTCCCTATGGGAAAAGGAAAATTGTGTATGCAGACTGGACTGCAAGTGGTAGGTTGTATAAATCTATAGAAGATAAAATCTTGAGGGAAATCGGTCCATTTGTAGGAAATACCCATACAGGAACAACCTTGACCGGTAAACGAATGACAGATGCATATCATTTTGCAAAAGATTATATTAAAAAGCATGTAAATGCAAGTGAAGAAGATGTTATCATATCATCAAATTCAGGAATGACCGGAGTGGTGAATAAATTTCAGCGTATTCTTGGCCTTAAAGTTCATGAAAAGTATCAACGGCTGATCCAATTTGAAGAGAATGAGCGCCCACTGGTTCTTGTTACACATATGGAGCATCACTCTAATCAGACATCCTGGATTGAAACATTGGCGGATGTAGAAATTATTCCTTCCAATGAAAAGGGGCTTGTTGATCTTGACGGGTTGCGCCTGCAATTGCAGCTATATTCAAAGAGGAGGGTTAAAATAGCTGCTGTAACATCATATTCAAATGTTACGGGGGTAGCAACGCCTTATCATGAGATTGCCGAAATTATGCATGAGTATGGAGGGGTATGTTTTGTAGATTTTGCGTGTTCTGCTCCGTATATCGATATCGATATGAACCCGGAAAACGAAGGCAGAAGGCTTGATGCAATTTATTTTTCACCACATAAATTTCTTGGAGGCCCAGGAGCTACGGGAATATTGATCTTTAATAGTAGTCTGTATGATAATAAGGTTCCGGATTGTCCTGGAGGAGGAACCGTAGAGTGGACTAACCCGTGGGGGGACCATCAATATGTTGATGATATTGAAATCAGAGAGGACGGTGGTACCCCGGCTTTTCTTCAGACAATTAAAGTTGCATTAGCTATACGTTTGAAAGAGCAAATGGGGGTGAAGAGAATGCTGGAGAGGGAGAAAGAAATGGCCGCGATAATATGGCCTGCCTTCGAAAAAATGTCAAATGTACATGTTTTAGCTCAGGACATTAAGGAAAGATTGGGAGTGTTTTCTTTTTATATTGATGGGTTGCATTATAATTTGGCAGTAAGAATACTGAATGATATGTTTGGGATACAAACAAGGGGAGGGTGTTCATGTGCCGGGACATACGGACATTTTCTTCTGCATGTAGACATAGATACCTCAAAGGTAATAACGGATAAAATTTCTCATGGCGATTTAACGATGAAACCTGGTTGGATAAGAATGTCAATACATCCGGTTATGACAAATGAGGAAATTACATACATTATGGATTCCATTGATTATGTAAGGTTAAATTACGAAGAAATTGCCAAAGACTATATTTATAACGAGTCAACAAATGAATTTTTCCATAAGTCCTACAAACAAGAATTAGATATTGTTGCCAAAAAATGGATAGAAGATGGTTTGTAGATAAACCATTAGGAAAAAGTAGTTAATAAATATCATATCAATGTTTTATCGAATATCGTCTGTTTTTATATTTTTGGGCGAAATTTGAATAAAGCTATATGGGAAAACCGGTAATAATTGGAATTTCTGGAGGTTCGGCCAGTGGAAAAACCACATTGGCAAAAAGAATTGCAAAAGAGTATAGGCCAAATAGTGTAATATTGTCTCTGGATAATTATTACAGAGACTATAGTGATTCGAAGGTTGATAAAACTGAAATAAACTATGATCAGCCTGAAAGTCTGGATATACCGCTTTTTATTGAACAAATAGCAGCTCTTAAAAGAGGTGTGGCTGTTGATATTCCCAGTTATAACTTTTGTACACACAGCAGAGAAACTGAAACAATTCACGTACCCCCTTTGCCACTTATCGTTGTCGAAGGGCTTTTCCTGTTTAACATTGGAGTTCCGGAAAAAATCTTTAGTTTGAAAGTATTTGTTGATGCCCCTGATGATATACGTTTCATTCGCAGGTTGGAAAGGGATGTCCACCAACGTGGGCGGACTGTAGACTCAGTTGTTGGACAGTATCTTAAAACTGTACGCCCAATGCATTACCGGTATGTATTGCCAAATAAAACGCTTGCCCAGGTGAACTACAATACAGAAGGACAGACAGAAATTGCGTTCAAAAATTTAATTGCTTTAATTGGAGAGCTTGGAATTTCCTAGATTTTTCTATACATTGTCCTAAATAATATCTTATTGATATAATTCGAATCATTCGGTTTAAAATGAGAAACATACTCGGATAAACTGAAACTTGAAAGACAGGAATTGGAATGAAAGTTTGGGTTGCCATAATTCTGTTTTTAATTTTCCATTCTGATTGGGGACAAGCAACCGGCTGTAAATTCTATCATCTTAACCACAAAAACGGATTATCACAAAGTTCTGTTAACTGTATCTTAAAAGACAGTAGCGGATATTTCTGGTTTGGAACGGATGACGGATTAAACAGGTGGGACGGTTACAGTGTTAAAGTTTTCAGGCACATAGAGTCGGATCATAGCTCAATTGGTAAGGGGAAGGTTAATGCCCTATGCAAAGGGACAAAGGGAAATATCTGGATTGCCACATCGCAGGGCGGGATGTGTAAATATATTCCAGAACTGAATTCCTTTAAAAGTTATCCCATTCTATCATCTGGAACAGAAGAAAACAGGGTTAATAATGTTGTTGATATTGTTCCTTATAAGGAGAACTTGCTGGTTGCAACCTACTCGGGTGAGATTTATATGTTCTTTTCCCGGACAAGGGATTATTTTAAGGTGTTCTTGTTTGATGAAAAAATAGAAAAAATAAAAGATATAGCGGTCAACAGCTTCAGTAAGGATACAAAAGGTAATATTTGGATTGGTTCATCCGCAGGGGCATTTAAGGTAAAGCAGGAGTCTTTTAAGGGGCGTAAAGTTTTATTGAATGTAGAGGTTTACCTTCCCCAGGAGAATGTGACCAAAGTGTATGCTGATTCAAAAGGAAATGTCTGGTATGGAACACATTCCGGCGCTTACTGTAAAAATGAGACACAACCGTTAAAACATTACTTTTTGGGAGAGAAAGACGGAACCCGTCTGAATTCTGATTTAGTAAGCGATATTTGTGAAGATAGCTATGGAAATATATGGCTGGGAACAGAAGGAGGGGGGATAAACAGATACCTGGTCAAGGAACAGAGGTTTGAGTATTATCAACCGAGAATTGGGGATGATTATGCATTGGCTTCTGATATAGTTAATGTAATTTATTCAGACGATCATGGTAATTTGTGGATTGGAACAAGGGATGGTGGGATATCCTATACAAATTTTTATAAGCAGCAGTTTAACCATACCAAAGGTTATGGACGAACAGGGGAATTAGGAAATAACTCTGTTTTGTCGTTTTTGGAGACTCCCGGTGGGGATATATGGATTGGCACAGAAGAAGGTATAAATGTTTTCAAAAGAAAAAAAGGAGACTTTAATTGTGTTACTGGTAAAGCATTATACATGGAGAATGCTGCAGTTACGGCACAGGTATATGATGGAAGAAACCACATTTATATCGGAACCCGGAACAAAGGGCTTTATATGTATGATCTGGGGACAGGCAGATTTCAGAATTTCAGCCTGCCCTGTACTGAAAATAGTTTAAGAAGCAATTGTATTAGTGCATTAGCAATTGGAAAAAAAGGGGAGATCTGGCTGGGGACAATGCATAGTGGTGTTTTTTGGTTTGATCCCATCGGTAAGACACTCAAAAATTTTGTTCTTGATTCCGGGATGCAATTTTTAACAAGGCCTCCCTCTGTAAGTGATTTAATGGTAGATACAGACAATAAATTATGGGTAGGAACAGTTTGTGACGGATTATATAAGCTTGAAAATATAAAAACAGGAACGTTTACCAAGATATCCGGTAGAGATGAAAGCAAGTTGTCCAGTAATGAAATAAAAGATATATACCAGGATTCAAAGGACCGCATTTGGGTAGGTACACATCATGGAGGGATAAGCTTACTGGATGTAGAAAATGAATTGTTCAAGACATTCTCCAATGACTGTGGTTTATCCGGAAATACTGTTCAGTCCATTCAGGAAGATCAGGAAGGAAACCTGTGGCTAACAACAAATAGGGGAATAACCAGGTTGGAAGAAACAGGCGGGGAGATGTTGTTTGTCAACTATGACGCATCGGAAGGGTTGCAGGGAAGCGGGTTTAATCAACACGCTTCTATGAAAACCAGTGATGGCTTGTTATTTTTCGGTGGGGTAAACGGATTTAACTTTTTCAATCCTCTTAATTTAATTGATAGTGTTGTACCTGGGCCAGTTGTTATCAGTTCGCTTTTAATAGTGAAGAGAGGGGAGGAGAATGAAGAGTCACGAATTATTAAAGAACGGAATATACCTAACAACGGTTTAGTTACAATTAGTCATAACCATTCCACCATAATTCTGGAATATGTAATGCTTGATTATCTTGTTCCCGGAGAGAACAAATATAAATATAGGTTACTGCCATTTGATGAAACCTGGATAGAAGCCGGAAAGAAAAGGTTTGCAACGTATACAAATCTTAAGCCAGGTAGATATACCTTTCAGGTTCAGGGATATAGTGGTCGTGGTGTGCAGAGTAAAGAGTGTGCATCCGTGAAGATAATTGTCTTACCACCTATTTGGAAGACCGGGTGGTTTCGTGGGTTAATGATCTTGTCGGTAATTCTTCTTCTTGTTATAGCCTATAAGATCCGGATGCATGCATTTGAAGTTCAGAAGGAGGTCCTTAAAGAACTGGTGGGGGAGAGGACAAAAGAACTATTATCATTAAACGACGTTCTTAAGGAAAGGAATAAAGAGATTTATTCGCAAAGTGAGGAGCTGCGTACAAGACAGTTAAAACTAATTGAAGCCAATAAAAGACTTGAACAAAGTAATGAGAAAGTAGAACATCAGAAAGAAGAATTGCAGGAACACAGAACCAATTTGGAGAAACTGATACGTGTAAGAACCGCAGATCTCGAAAAGGCCAAAGTAAAGGCAGAGGAGTCTGAGAAGCTGAAAATGGCATTTCTTTCAAACATGTCGCATGAAATAAGAACCCCCATGAATGCAATAGTAGGGTTTGCTTCTTTGTTGGCTGACGAACATTTAACGACAGAAGATAAAAATGAATATATCCGGCAGGTGAATCAGAACAGTGAGGCGCTATTACTGCTTATTGATGATATTCTCGACCTATCAAAAATGGAAGCCAATCAATTATGTGTCAACAAGGTCCTTTTTGAGGTGCATAAATTTATTTATGAGGTTTATGTTAACTGGCAACATTTGAAAACGCAGGAAGGGTTATCTGTTAAATTTGAGTTTGAATCATTTTTACCAAAAGAAGATATTTATTTAAAAAGCGATATACAGAGAATAAGACAGGTTCTTAATAATTTACTGGATAATGCATTTAAATTTACACATAAAGGTAAGGTTGTTTTGGGTTGTAAAGTTGAAGAGGAGGCGGTAGTGCTTTGGGTTCGGGATACGGGCATAGGTATTTCATTGGAAGATCAGAAGTATATTTTTGATCGCTTTAGAAAAGGAGAGGAGTCAAAAAAGAAGTTGTACAGGGGAGCTGGGCTTGGTCTTACTATTTCACGAAAATTAACGGAACTTATAGGTGGGGAGATAAAGGTGGAATCGGAGCATGGAGAGGGGGCAACATTTTATCTCACTGTTCCCATTCATAAGTCGGATGTGGTAGTTTTTCAGGAAAAATTGGGAGGGAAAAATACAAATCATTCTGTAAACTTAAGGGGGATAAACATTTTGGTTGCAGAGGATGAATATGCAAATTTCAGTTATTTGGATGGACTGCTTTCCAGGCAGGGGGCTGTAGTCGATCATGCGAGAGATGGTGAAGAGGCTGTTAATATGGCTTCTTTGAAAGATTACAAGTTCATTCTTATGGATATAAAAATGCCCCGGATGAGTGGAATTGAGGCGACACGGCGAATCAAAAGGATGTTCCCCTGGCAGATTGTAATTGCTCAAACCGCTTACGCCAGGCCGGAAGAAGAGAAAGAGTTCAGAAACAAAGGGTTTGACGACTTTATAGCTAAACCAATTAAAAAGAATATCCTTTTCGACTTATTGCGTTCGTTTATTAATTAAAGGGTTGTTTAATTGTAAACTGCCGTTTTGGGATTTCTTGTTGATAGGAAAGTAGAGGAGTGTAGTATAAAAACGCTAAAATTTACCCAGGTTATTGACTTCGTCGAGGGCTAAAGCCGTTCATTTCAAGACGAAGTGAACTAGATGGAATGTTCGCATGATCAGGATCTATTGGAAGAGTAATGGCAAAAGCTATATTATTTGACAGGAAATTTATTGTTAATATAGGCTTTTAGGCAAAGCGACAGGTTCTAAAAATTAAGGAACTGGTCGGATTAAATGAGTAGAAACTGCTAAATAGGTTAATTAAAAAGTCTTACTCACTGAAATTTGAGCATGCCAGTAAACTTTTTTACCTCAGACTCTTTAGTTTTTCTTAGAAAGTACACATTATTCCACCAACAAAATATTTAATAATCAAAATATATAAGTATTAATATATATTTATATATTTGTACTACGTAAGACAAACTCAAATAACAGGATTCAAAAAAAATAGATATGAAGTACTTAATAGTAGGAGGGGTTGCCGGTGGTGCGACTACAGCAGCCCGTTTACGCAGAATTGATGAAAAGGCTGAAATAATAATGTTTGAAAAAGGGCCTCACATTTCATACGCTAATTGTGGATTACCATATTATATAGGTGGAATAATTAAAGAACGGGAAAAACTGCTTGTACAGACACCAGAAAGCTTTAACGCTAGGTTTAACATTGATATCAGAACCTATTCAATGGTAACATCAATTAACCCTGAAGAGAAAACCATTGCAGTAAAGAAGGTGCAAACAGGGGAAACCTACACCGAAACCTACGATAAACTTATTCTTTCTCCGGGAGCCTCACCCTTAAAACCTCCTATCCCGGGAATAGACTTGTCTAATATATATACATTACGTAACGTAGAAGATACTGATAAAATAAAAGCCTTCGTAGATGATTCCAAACCAAGGACAGCTGTAATTGTTGGAGCAGGTTTTATTGGTCTTGAAATGGCGGAAAACCTGCATCATCGAGGTGTAAATGTATCCGTAGTAGAAGCATCGGAACAGGTAATGAACATGATGGACAGCGAAATGGCCGCCCCCTTACATCAGCACTTTAAAGAAAAAAATGTAGGACTTTTTTTAAACGATGCCGTTACCGAATTTAAAGAGAACAAAGACAAAATAGAAGTAAATTTGTCCAGTGGAAAAATAATTCAGGCTGATTTTGTTATCCTCTCAATTGGAGTAAAACCGGACACTTCACTAGCGAAATCGGCTGGTCTAAAAATTGGGGAAACAGGTGGTGTTTGGGTCGATGAATACCTTCAGACATCCAGAGAAGATATTTACGCTGTTGGAGACAGTATCGAATTTCCTCATCCAATAAGTGGGAAACCCAGCCTTGCATTCCTGGCAGGCCCGGCAAATAAACAAGGGCGGATATTGGCTGACAATATGGTATATGGGCATAAACGCAAATATTCAGGCTCGATAGGTACTGCCATTGCAAAAGTTTTTGATATGACATCTGGAATAACGGGGCTCACACACAAGGGGTTAAAAAAATTGGGTATGAAGCACGAATGCACTATTGTGAATGCCGGTTCACATGCCGGATATTATCCGGGGGCAATGCAGATGATCCTAAAAATTAGTTTCAACCCGGAAACAGGTCAACTTTACGGAGGACAAATTGCTGGTTACAAAGGAGTTGATAAACGCCTCGACCTTTTAGCCTCTGTAATAAAAAACAAAGGTACAATATATGACCTGCAGGAAATTGAACATGCTTATGCTCCGCCATTTAGCTCAGCAAAAGATCCTGTAAACCAGGCCGGGTTTAATGCTGAAAATATAATAAAAGGCCTTTTCAAGCCTCTCTCCCCCTTTCAATTTCAACGGAGAAGTGAACATAATTCCATAGTAATTGATGTGCGCACCCCTGAAGAATATGCGATTGATTCCATTAACGGGGCAATTAACATTGAGGTAGATAAAATCAGGGAAAACCTGAACCGTATCCCAAAAGAAAAAAAAGTGATGATATACTGTGGCATAGGGCTTCGGGGATATGTAGCTGCACGGATTCTTCGTCAAAATGGTTACGAGGAAGTCTATAACCTTTCTGGTGGGCTAAAAGTATATAAGCAGACCATGGCGGAACAATCAAATAATATCTTCTTCCCAGGGACAGATAATGGGCAAACTATTGATGAGACCCCCACGGCTACTAATGGAAATACAATTGAAGTAGATGCTTGCGGACTGCAATGTCCAGGGCCAATATTAAAACTAAAAGATACTATAGATTCAATGGGTGTTGGTGACAGAATGGAGGTTAAAGCTACAGACCCCGGTTTTTATAATGATGTGGACTCATGGTGCAAAGTAACCGGCAACAAATTGATTAACAGAGAAAATAATGCAGGCGAAATAACAGCTGTTATAGAGAAATATAAAAGCGAAATGGCGACAGAAAAACAAAAGAACCAACTTTTGGATCAAAAAACACTTGTTGTATTCAGTGATGACATGGACAGGGCCTTGGCCTCTTTTGTCATTGCCAATGGAGCTGCAAGTATGGGTAAAAAAGTAACCATGTTCTTTACTTTCTGGGGTTTGAACATTATAAAAAGCACGAATCCGCCAAGAATAAAAAAAGATTTGATGGGAAATATGTTTGATAAAATGATGCCTTCACATGCTGGTAAATTAAGGCTCTCAAATATGAATATGGGCGGCATGGGGAGCCGTATGATGAAACTTAGAATGAAAGACAAAAATGTTGATGCATTGGAAACAATGATTGAAAAAGCTCTGGAAACAGGAATAAACATGGTTGCCTGTCAGATGAGTATGGATATCATGGGCGTGAATAAAGAAGAATTAATGGATGGGATAAATATTGGTGGGGTTGCCAATTATCTTGAAGCGGCAGAGCATTCTAACCTGAATTTGTTTATTTAATACAATAATAAATACCGAATACAGAGGTAACCTGAATAACTATTGTTATCTCTGTATTCTCAGGTTATTGATATATGTTCGAGAATCTTCTGATAAAATAGCTAAAAACAGTAAATGTCTTAGGTTGATTAACTTCGGGTTCAATAAGCTCTGTCCCGGATTAATTCAAAAATATAAAACTAAACCGTCTTTTAACTTCAACTTAAAAATGATTTAGCAAAAGCCTGTGATTTTTACATAACAAATGTTATGCAACAAGAGATTTATTACATCAGCTTAAGAAAAGAATAAGCAAACAGCCTCCTTTCCTTTAAAATGTTAAATCCTCAAAAAACTGTTTTCCAAACCCTTAAAAATTATGTGAGTTGTTATAGTAGTTGTGCAGTGGCAAAATAGTATGGTGTTTTTTTAGTTGGTTTTCTCCCATATTTTATATTGCGCCCACCAAACAAAACCGATTACCTAATGATAACTTCATCAAAAAAAATCGCGTCAGAAAATAAAACGCTCACTCTTCTCACCCAGAATATCACTAAATAAGCCCTTAACTAATAATAAATATTAAGCAAACAGGCTTGTTAGCATTCTTGAATACGTAACAAGCCTGTTTATACTGCTAAAACCTAAAACATTCTAAATACAAACAGTTTAACTAATTACCAACTATGAGAAGAAGAATTACTATTGTATTAATGGCATTATGCTTTTTGAACGGCACAACACTTTTAAAAGCTCAAAAGTATGATCCCGGATCGGGCAATACGGTTTTGCTCATTGGGCAAACCTACCAGGAGGAATATAAAGGATATATTAACGGAACCGGACTAACCCCGGCGGGTGGTTCACATTATGCAACATTTTACTCCGGAACCATTGAACAAGGAGACGATAAACCTGACGCGAAATTCTTGGACTATATACGTTCTACCCAAAAAGATCCTTACGCACTTGTTGCATTAAGTATAAAAGATAATACCAAGGCTGGTGGTTACGGTCAAATGATTAACCCAGCCTGGGGAGAATTCAACTCTAATGCTATTTGGGAAGCCTGCGTTGATATCCGCGATGGAAAATGGGATTCGAAAATTGACCAGTTTGCACAGACATTTGCCTCCCGTCCCGACGTAAAATTCTACCTTAGGGTTGGGTACGAAGT
Organism: Bacteroidales bacterium; assembly: GCA_965230395.1. Classification (GTDB taxonomy): domain Bacteria; phylum Bacteroidota; class Bacteroidia; order Bacteroidales; family UBA10428; genus UBA10428. The sequence goes on along the minus strand of CBDDKV010000002.1, from coordinate 4,601,618 downwards.
AAGCTTATTTTTATTTGCTTACAAAGGAGAAGAGAATGCAAATACCTGGCTTGAAGAAAAAGCGAATGCGGGCATAAACGTTTTCGAGAACCCTGACACTGTTGCTGAATTAGACAGACAAGCTTATATTGATGCGTACAACCATATTGCTAAAAGAATAAAAGATCAGGCCAGTAATGTTGCTTTTGTATATCATCCTGTGCGTGGATTTAACGATACCAAATGGTTATATCCTGGCGATCAGTATGTAGACTTTGTTGGCTTTTCAATCTTCAACAACGATATCTGCATGGAAGTAAACGGAACATTCAATTGCGAGGGCGAAGTTGTTGATCCTAACCTTCAGTTAAGTATGGATTTCGCAAAAGAAAAAGGAAAACCTCTAATGATTGCTGAATCTGCTGCTCAATATCCTGCAACGAACTCCCCATCAGAGTTTAATACGTATCTGTCAAGATTAGATAATGTGATCAAAAAAAATGACATCCGGGTATTGGCCTATATTAACTCAGACTGGCAAGCACATGACTGGGACGACAACTGGGGTGACTCAAGGGTCGAAATTAATCAGACAGTAAAAGACTATTGGCTAAAGACCTATGGAAAGGGAACTAGGTATCTGCACAGTGGAAGTAACATTCAACCTCCAACATGTTCGGATGGAATTCAAAATGGCGACGAAGAAGGTGTTGATTGCGGAGGCTCTTGTCCAAACCCATGCAGTACTGAACCTACCTGTGATGATGGAATCCAGAACGGAGATGAAACCGGAGTCGATTGTGGTGGATCATGCCCTAACAGCTGTGGAACAGGTGGCTCATGTGGTGAATTTGGTGTTAGCTATGTTGATGACAATACCATTCGGGTCTATCATAAAGATAAAGGATGGTCTGCATCGTGGCAATATGTATGTTTTGATGGATATTGTATTGCCGGAGATAAAAAAGACGGGTACTATTACAAAGACTTTAATGCCACACTCGGAAATCAATACAAAATTCAGTTTAAAGCCCAGGATAATGCTTCCGGACAGTATCTGTCCCCTGAAAAAACAATTACTTTCACAAAAGAAAAGTGTTCATTTACAGGGGGAACAGAACCTACTTGTAACGACGGCATTCAAAACGGAGATGAAACCGGAATTGATTGTGGAGGCTCATGCCCCCCATGTACAGTTGAGCCAACGTGTAACGATGGAATCCAGAACGGAGATGAAACCGGAGTTGATTGCGGAGGTTCGTGCCCTAACAGCTGTGGAACAGGCGGTTCATGTGGCGAGTTTGGTGTTAGCTACGTTAATGACAATACGATTAAAGTATACCACAAAGATAATGGATGGACAGCCTCATGGCAATACATATGCCTGAATGGCAATTGTGTTCCCGGAGATAAAAAAGATGGTTACTACTACAAAGACTTTAATGCTACACTGGGAAATCAATACAAGATTCTGTTTAAGGCCCAGGATAATACCTCCGGACAGTACTTGTCCCCTGAAGAAACCGTTACTTTTACGACAGACGAATGCTCATTTGTGCGCGGAACAAAAAGTACCAAGAATGTATCCGGGACAACTTCTGTTCAAAATAAAAATCCAGAAATATTAGTATACCCTAACCCAGCTAAGAATAAGCTTAACATTACCGGGTTAGATAAAAACGAGCATTACACAATCTACAACTTTGCTGGTAAAGCAATATTTACCGATAAAAGCAAAGTTCTGGACATAAAAGATCTTTCATCCGGCATGTATTTGTTGAGAACAGGCTCTAACAAGACTATACGGTTTATTAAGGAATAACATCTGGCATTAAGCAAATATAATAGGGAAACAAGAGAGCCATCCTCCTTTAACGAGGAGGTGGCTCACTTTAAAAATCATGAGTGAACCATTAAATGGGTTACCGTATAGAAAACTATCGAACAACAAATCCCTGTTTTACCTGACCTCCGGAACAAACCTAAATGCCCTGAACAAGGTCCCTTTTTCCTATGAGGGATCATAGAACTTCCCATTTTAAGCATAGCCAGCTTCATCATTTCTCAGACTGGCCCTCTAAAATTTGCTAACACATTGTTTTTTTTGGGGTATTGCAAATAAACCCCCAAAGTACTCCTGATAAAAGCCCTGGTTCCACTCCCATTAAAAATTCCGGGCAAAATGAGTACCAACTTTGCCATCGGTAAATAAAAATCTTTACAGGCAATATCAGGAACAATACCAATACTTTACACTTATTAACTAACTAAACAATTAATTAAATGAGAAGACCAAAAACCATCCAAAAGCTGTGCATGATATTGACACTTTTGGTTTTAACGATCAACCTGGGATTTTCCCAATTAGACCAACCAGCTTATTCAACCGACGCTGCAGGAAATATCAGAAAACCCGTGCCCCCTACACGAATCACTTCAAACATGAAGTTACCTCTGGAAACACACAGTTGGAGAACCAACATTTATTTTGATCCGCAGGATTGGGCTTCTTCAGATGTTCATCCTGAATGGAGTTCAATGATTGCCGATCCAATTACCGTTTATGTTGATAAAGCAGGTGGTGGACTGCATTTAACGGCAATGAACCTTATGTCTGTGTACAACTACGGGCAGGCCAACCCCCATTTCAGATGTGCCGGAGATGCCACAAATGCCATGATTATTTCGCCGAAAAACGGAACCAATGCAGTTGCTGAAATGGATGCATATTCTGATTTTGGCGCAAAACTTCTTTGGAACGATGGTTCAATGACAGCCTACATTAATATTGGCAGCCCTTACGCTTTCTTTGAAACAAACGGAGGAACTTCAATAACAACTGAATGGCCAGCTAAGGTATGGTATAACGAAGGCAATACTATTGGTATTGAGGTATTCATTGATTTCTATGACAAATGGGGCAACCAGGACGTCAGCCATTCGGACAGCTATGTTTTATATGCCCCTGAAGGATCCACATGGAATGTTTCTGAAGATGGTAACGGAAAACTTACCCTTACATCTGACCTTGCAGGAAAAAACTACTTATCAGCAACAACTGTCCAAAACGGAAATTCAGTAGACGAACGAATTGCCGACATGAACTACCTTAAGCAATTTGCTTTCAATTTTGTTGTTGACACACGCTTCGACTATGAATATATTGAGTCAGAATCAATTGTAAGAACTACATTCAAAGCTACGATTGACAAAAAAGAAGGTAGCAACTCTACTGTTCCTTTCGCTCTTTACCCGCATCAATGGGACAACCACAACGGACCTTTTAACGATGAGGTTTGGTTCAACACGGCCAGAGGTGTTATGAAAGTTCTTGAAACAAATGGCAGTTTCTCTTACGACCTAGACAATGTCGGGCTTCTTTATCACATGCCTTTAGTTGCTACAGGAGCAAGTGGTTATAGTGAAGATGAATTAAGACAACACGTACTTGACGCAGTTGAGGAAGGTGAAGGCAACAATATTTTCCAGGGGGCGGCTGATGTTTATTCTGCCAGCGTAACTATGGGAAGAACAGCTCAGCTTGTTGACATAGCTGACCAGCTTGGATTAACAGCTGAAAGAGACACTATAATGGCATGGGTAAAGCGCGCCCTTCAAAACTGGTTATCCTATAACCCTGAAAACGACAACTGTTGGTTCTACTACGACCCTAATTACGGGGGCTTAATTGCAAACCCATGTAACCAGGGGATGTTTACCGACTCACACATGAACGATTTCCATTTTCAGGTTGGATATATGATTAAAGCAGCTTCCGTTATTGCACGACACGACAAAGAATGGGCAGCTGCATGGGGCGAACGCGTTGAAATGCTCATTAAGTCTGGTGCCAACTGGGAACGTGATGATCCAACATTTTCTTTCCTTCGCCACATGGATCCGTACAAAGGACACTCATGGGCAACAGGCGCCGGCGACTTTATTGATGGGCCTAACCAGGAATCTACCTCCGAAGCCATAAATTTCGCTTCTGCTGTTGCCCTTTGGGGGATGAACACAAACAATACAACGATTCGCGATCTGGGACTCTATCTATATGCAACCGAAACCGAGGGTGCCATGCAGTACATGTGGGATTACCACGATATCAACTATCCAAACGGACCTGATCCTGGAAAGAAAGAAAATGCTATTTGGGGACCAAGAGGTACTGTTGAATATAAATTCCCAATGTCAGGGTTCATTTTTGGAGGAAAAAGCGACTTCACTACCTGGTTTGGTAGCATACATGGCGGGCAAGCCGAGTACTGCCCGGGAATAAATATTCTTCCTTGTACCGCAGCCTCAACCTATTTGGCCAGAAATAACCAATATGTAAAAGACTTCTATCAGTGGTGGCTGGATGAATTCGGTGAAGTAAAAGCCTGGAACGAAATGTTTTGGGTAATGCTCGCATTAGCAGATCCTGAATTGGCATTACAGAAATATAACACAATACCTCATAGTGATTTACTCCCTGTTTATGGTTCGCCTAACCCACCGAGTGAGACTGAAGCGCATACTTACCACTGGGTTCACAACCTGAATGCAATGGGCCCATTTAGAGCGGATATCACCGCCAATACTGCTTCATATGGTGTGTTTGGAAATGGCGATAACCTTACGTATGTTGTTTACAACCCAACAGGCAAAGAAATTGTTGTGAAATTTTCCAACGGAGCTGTTGTTAGAGTACCTGCAGGCGAACTAATTGCTGAGACAGAGCCCACACAACTATACCCTTGTATAGAATCACCAGCCGATGACGCCATTGTTATTGACAAAGATAAGAACGGAAGTGAAAGCGTTACTCTTGATGGCTCATGTTCATTCTATACTGAAGGTACAGTAAGCGGTTATAGTTGGAAAGTTGACGGTAAACCTGTAGGTTCGGGAGTGACCAAAACTGTTACCCTTGAAAACGGCGAGCATGTAATAGAACTTACCGTTACGGCAGCAAATGTTGACCCGCAAGCAACGTCGATAAGCGTATTTGTAACAAATGGAGAGCCAATTGCAAAGGCCGGATCGGACCAGATAGTAACCGACAAAGACGGTAGTGGTTCTGAACGGGTTAAATTTGATGGTTCCAAAAGTTTTGATGCTGTAGGGGAAATTACTTCATGGGAATGGACTGAAGGTTCAACATTTCTGGCATCAGGTGAAGTTGCAGAAGCTAATTTAACAGTTGGAGAACACCTTGTTAAACTAACAGTTACTGATAACGACGGTAATACTGATAGCGACGAGTTAAACGTTAGTGTTGTTCCTGAAATTGCTCAGAATGCAACTATATGGGCATCTACAGAGACTGAAGATCCTTATAATGTAATTGATAACGATTTGGCTACCAGTTGGAACAGTGAAGAAAGCCTTGAACCACAATGGTTAGCTATGGACTTTGGCAGCGTGGTTAAGTTTGATCAGATAGATATGGACTGGTACAAACGATACTATGCAACTGAATACGAAATTCAGGTTTCTAACTCCAGGGATTTTACTTCTGTTCAGGTTCTTGCATCCGTAGCTGATGGTAAGGGCGGTGCTGTTTCATTTAACAGTGAACTTACCGGTCGCTATATGAGGGTATATGGAATTGAAAGTAACGGAACAACCAACGAATTTGTTGATGGCTCTGGTAACTTTAAAGCAATGGTATTAAGTCCTGCGGGAGAAGCTACTACCATAACTTTTGTTCCTCTAAAAGACAATACAGGAACCAGTTTCTGTTACCTTATGTTAAATATAAATGGCGCAGATATAGGAAGCTTTGCTACTACTCCTAATGAAGCATATACTTTAGAAAATGTATCGGATGGAGATAAAGTTAAATTCAAATATAACTACACAATGCCCAATGGAGGCGGGGTTATAAGTGAAGAATTCGAATTTACTGTTGGTTCAGTAACCGGAGGAAAAATTTATGGAATCGCTGAAGTTAATGTTTACAGTGGAGACTTCACCCCTGTTGATAATGATGGTGATGGTTTTGATAATACCAAGGATTGCAACGACAATGATGCATCTATTAACCCGGATGCAACTGAGATACCAGACAACGATGTTGACGAAAACTGTGACGGTGTATTAGGTGTTACTGACAATGACGGTGATGGGTATGGTATTGCCGTAGATTGCAATGATAATGACGCTTCAATCAATCCGGGCGCTACTGAAATTCCTGATAACGGAATAGATGAAGATTGTGATGGTAAGGATGCTACTGCACCAAAAGATATGGATGGTGACGGGTACACAACAGAAACAGACTGCAATGATAACGATGCTTCCATCAATCCTGGTGCTACAGATATTCCTGATAATGGAATAGATGAAGACTGTGACGGAAAAGATGCTACTACTAACGGAGAAGACTGCATAGCAACTACTGAAGAATATGACTACACGGTAAAACAAGCAGAAGGTTCAACATCTCTTGATATCACCTTCGAATCTAAAGTTAACTCCTCATTCGTTGACTTATGGATAGGTGTCAGTGGCAGTGACCTACAAGGTATAAGAGGGGCTCAGAATGGAAATACATGGACCTGGACAATATCCCAGATAGGTGGGAATACTTTTAGTGAAGGTGACAAGGTGAACTTCTTCTTCAAGTACCAGCACAATCACAATCCAGGACAGTCTGACACACCAGAAGCTACTTTCATTATTGGTACAGGTTGTCAGAATTTAAAAGCAAGTCCTGTAACAAATTCATTTGCAACCAGCATAAATGTCTATCCTAATCCGGTAAACAGTATTCTGCAGGTTTCGGGTGTGAAAGAAAACACTGAGGTCTACATTTTGGACTTAACCGGAAAAATTGTGATTAATGAAAAAGGAAGTATGATAAATGTTTCAGGACTAAAACCAGGCATCTATTTTCTTTCTACGGAATCTAAAAAAGTTAAGTTTATTAAAAACGAATAACAGAATAAAACAGAAGGCAAGCCGGATAACCGGCTTGCCTGTTTTATATCACAATATTTAAAATATCTTTATGAATGGATTTAGGCTCCAAACAATGTCTGCAGATTTTTTTAGACTGAGGAAAAAGAGGAAGGTGTTCCCGCTATTATATTTCAAGGGAAATGGATAATTTCCAACAAAGAAATTGAAAATGTCCAATAATAACTGCTGAATATAGCACTAAATGGTGCCACTAACATCCAAAATAAACCACTATTCTTCGATATAGACCCTTCCAACTCCGGTAACCGTTTTCTTAATTGTCTTTGGGTTCCCTTTACAATAAACATCGCCAGTTCCCGAAATCTCAATATTTAAATAGTTTGTTACATTTATTTCTACCTTACCTGTACCACTATGAGAAAAATCCATATCCTTGGTCTTAAAACCATAAGCCAACACATCCCCTATCATACTGTTAGTAACTACTGTATTTATAGCTTTTCCTTGTAGCTCCATATCTCCAATTCCTATCGTTTCGATACTTAAATGATTAAGTACTGCTTTAAACAACATAAAACCTGTGTTTTCCTTTTCAATATTTATAGAATTTAAAGAAAGTGTATCCTTGCAATATAAAGCTGAAACCCCTCTCAGTTCAATACCTGTATAATCCGGAGAATAAATATGAACATCCATCTGTGTTGCTTCATATTCCTTATCTGACCTCGTTTTAACATACAAAGCATTATTAGAAGTCTCAACCTCCACCAAATTGTGTAAATTTTCATCCGTTCTTACTTCTACTTTATTAACGCTACTCTGATACAGATATACATTTAAAACCCCGTCAATATTTATCTCATTAAAAGGCTGAACACTTTTCCGATGAGTGGTAACTTCTCCGTTTCCAGTCAGTTGTTCATTAAACTCACAACTGGTTAACATTGCTACACCAATAAGGGCTGCTCCAATTATCCGGTAAATATTATACTGTTCCATATTTTAATATTTTTTTACGATACAGGGAAATAACAAATTAATTACTTTGGTTTTTATTTATAACGACAACTTTTCTTCTTCCGGGTTGCATTGTTTTTCTCTGAGTATTTGAAAATTGGGATCATGATAACGTTTCACTTAGTTCACTATGTTTTGAAATGGACAGCTTCAGCCCTAGACGAAGTCAATAATCCGAGGTATTAAACCCAAGGGTAGTTTGTTTTAAAGAATGAAATAACATTCGGCGCAGATTGCAATATGTTTTAAATCAGTGCTTTGTTTTTAGAGGTGATTAAAGTCCCGGTATGCGGAGGGTAAATAATTGATTTTTTACGTTATATTTGTTTGTAACAATCATGTTTAAGGTGGATATTGGATTTATATGCAAACTATTGAAAAGTGGAGTCTGAATAACCATAAATTAGAGACAATTAAAGCCAAACTGGAAGGTTTTGATGATGACTGGTTATTAAAAAAGGGGTCAGAAAGGCCTGGTTTTGAAGTAATAGGTGAGACGGTAAGAATACCTGTGTACTTTTACAGGGTGCATGGGGTAATCGGAGAAGAAAATGAGTTTTATGATCGGGTTTTTTCCCTGAATCAAAAGCTGGAGCGGTATGGTGGCCTCTATTTAAAGTTTGAGAAAGGTCTGGACAAGAAAATAGATAATGACACTATAAATAAAATTCAGGCAGAATGGCAGCAATTGGAAAGAAGGGGACCAATAAACCCACAAAACATATTAAAAGTAGTTGATAAATCCAGGGCAATAAAAACCTTCACCGATTCAAGGCACAACAAGGTTGCATTAAACAGCCTGAGGGCATTCTTTGATACGTATTTCGATTTACATAAGAATGCAATAAAGCCGCATGAAATAAAGAATATACTTATTCACCTGGTGTATTGGGTCAATATTTATCTGGAGCCAATTCTCAGGGATTTCGACTTTAGCGGGATAACACCGAAGGTTCTCTATTACGGACCTATAAGCAGAAGAGAGGCTTATTTTCTATACTTTATAAACTGCCTGGGAGGAGATGTAATATATATTCACACCGAGGCAAAGTCACCTTTTGAGGAAATAGATCTTAAAAGCAAATTAAGTGATTTTAATGATGCGCCCCGGAAGCTGCCACTGCGCCCTTTCCCAAAAGAACGTGTAAGCAAAGCCATGCAGACAGATGCCTATTCTGCCAGTGAAGAACTTCGGGAAACCTTACATTCCGACGATTCTATGTTTTACCGCCCATGGCAACTTGTTGATTACGATGTACGTTCAGTCACATTATTGAGTACATACGAAGAAATTGGCATTCTTGCAAAAGAACCCTCAATAATGAGAAACGGGTGGGAAGTAGGACATGGATATGTTACTATTCCAAGCTTTTTTGCCAAAGTGCTTGGAGTGCACAAAAATATAAACCAGTATTACACCGAAATAAACGCATTAAAGAAATTGCCAAAAACGCGTTTTTACGATTCGCTGCCCATAAGCAAAAAGGTCAGCCAGTTAATGAAAATTGAATATTATGCGGTATGTGGAAAAGATAATCAGATAGATACAGAAAGACTCATTAATGCCGGATTTTGGCCATATAAGCATTTGCAGACACATGTGCAGCATTTAATTGCAAATGCAGTGAAGGATTTTTGCAATTTTAAAGGAATAAAAAGACAAAAAAATTATGGGGTTGAAGAGCAGCGGCTGGTCATTTTTTCAACAATGATGACACTGGAAAACCAGGCACTTCAGCTATTGCAAATGTTCGATTACCCGAAGGAAGTTCCCAAATGTATCATTTATAATAACGAAGTAAACGGAGAGCTGATTTTTGAGGACAGCATTTTGATATATTTCTTTAGCTCAGTGGGGATGGATGTTTTTGTATTTAATCCGGCAGGGCATAATGATGTTGAGATTTATCTGGAAGAATCGATGTACAATAAACATCATTTGGCGGAAGTAGGGTTTAATTTGCCGTTTAAAAGTTTCTCCGTGTTTGGGAAATACATTAAGTAAAAAGAAACTAAAAAAGATACCTAATTTGTTGAATTATATTTTATTAACCATATTTGAGATACCATGGAACCAGAAAAAAAAATAGTTGATCAGGAAGTAGATGCCAATGGAGAAATTGTTATTTCAGACAATCCCCAGAAAGAAATTGATGATGTCGTATCCAGAATTCAGAATGAACTAGCAAAATCCCCTGAAGTAGAAAAGCTTTCACGTCAGATTGATATCAGGGATCATTCAACAATTCTTGAATATGGATCCAAGCCCGCTGCAGAAATAGGCGGTTTTGCCGACAAAATTCTCAGTCGTGTAAGGAAGAGTGACCTGGAAGATTCTGCAGAAATGCTGAAGCAACTTTCCAAACTCATGAAAACTTTTGATCCCAAGGATTTTGATGAAGATAAGGGGAAAGGCCTGGGGCGCTTGTTTTCAAACACCAAAAAGATGATAGAAAAAATCCTTGCCAAGTATCAGACCATTGGAGGGGAAATAGACAAGATATACCAGGAAATAAGTAAGTATAAAACGCAGATAGGTATTACAAATAAAGAGCTTGAGGAGCTTTATACCCATAATTTTTTATACTATGAAGCACTGGAAAAGCATATTGTTGGCGGGAATATGATTTCAAAATATCTGAAAGAAACCGAATTGCCAAAACTGGAAGAGAAAGCGCAAAGTGGTTCACAGATGGATATTATGAACCTGGAAAACCTCAAAAATAGCATTGAAATTCTGGATCAAAGAGTTTATGATCTGGAAATGGGAAAGGTTGTGGCATTGCAGACTGCCCCTCAGATTCGTATGATCCAGAAAGGTAACTATAAATTGCTGGGGAAAATACAAAGCGCATTCGTTGTTACTATTCCAATTTTTAAAACAGGATTAATTCAGGCAATAGCACTCAAAAAACAGAAAATAGTTGCGGATTCAATGGAGGCACTGGATGCAGCTACCAATGAATTATTGTTAAAGAATGCCCAGAATACTGCCGCACAAAGTGCCCAGATTGCAAGGCTTTCTTCAAGCAGTGTGAAAATGGAGACTTTGCAGGAAAGCTGGCAGACTATTCTTCAGGGAATTGATGAAACCAAAGCAATTGAGGAAGAAAACAAAAAACAACGTGAGGAAGGAACAAAAAAGCTGCATGAACTGCAAAATACAATAATGGATAAGTTTAAAAAATAAGCAGGCTTATCGGGGTATAACTTCCTGTTCAATGAGAAACATAATAAGGGTAACCACAAAAAATAAAGAAAAATCATGGCTGTAAACCTTACGAAAGGACAAAAAATAGATTTAACAAAAAAAGGGGAATCGCTTGACTCTATTCATGTAGGCTTGGGCTGGGATCAGGCAACACGGGAAACCAAGTCTGGCGGTTTTTTTAAGAAGGTGTTTTCTGCTGTTCAGAATATCGATTGTGATGCATCTGTAATTTTGCTTAATGAAAACGGTAAAATGCGTTCCGGTAGGGATCTGATTTACTTTGGAAACCTGAAATCAACATGTGGCTCTGTTAAGCATATGGGCGACAACCTAACGGGCGAGGGGGAAGGAGACGATGAGGTCATTATTGTTTCTTTAAAAGATGTCCCTTCTGATGTTCATAAACTTGTATTTGTTGTAAACATATACAATTGCCAACAGCGTAACCAGCACTTCGGAATGATAAAGAACGCTTTTATCCGTATTGTTGACCAGAAAACAAAAAAGGAGCTAGTGAAGTACCAGCTTACAGATGATTACGCCGGAAAAACCAGCTTAATTGTCGGAGAGGTTTACCGAAGGGGAGAAGAATGGAAATTCGGGGCAACAGGCGTAGGAACAAATGATACGAGTATTAAAACAATAGTAAATCAATATAAATAAGAAAACGAATGGCTGTTAATTTAACTAAAGGTCAAAAAATAGATCTTACAAAAGGAAATGCCGGACTAAATAAAATAATAGTAGGCCTTGGCTGGGACACAAACAAGTATGATGGCGAAAATGACTTCGACCTGGATGCAAGTGCGTTTGTTCTTGGCTCATCAGGAAAGGTCCGTGCAGACGAGGATATGATATTCTTCAATAATACAACAGGGTGTAACGGTGCCGTTTTTCATACCGGAGATAACCTAACAGGAGAAGGGGAAGGAGACGATGAACAAATAAAAATTGAACTAAGCAAGCTTCCTGCAGATGTGGAAAAAATTTCTTTTGTGATTACAATCCACGAAGCGGAGACAAGAAACCAGAATTTTGGGCAAGTAAGTAATGCTTTTGTTCGTGTTGTTGACGAAGCAAAGAACGAGGAAATTCTAAGATACGATTTAGGCGAAGACTTCTCCGTAGAAACAGCTTTAATTGTGGGCGAACTATATAAACACAATGGAGAGTGGAAATTCAGTGCAATAGGAAGCGGTTACCAGGGAGGCCTTTACGCTGTTTGTAAAGACTTTGGGGTAAGCGTTTAGTACTGCTGCTATTTTTTATAATTAGTTGTGGCTTTGTCGGGTAAAGTGAGAAAGAATATATGAGCTGCAACAGAATGCCGGGAACCCCGGTTTAAAGTACGGGGATGGCCTTGAAACGAAATTGATAAATTCCGGATAACAACAAAAAGCTGGTATTATACTGGCTTTTTTGTTTTATTGATCTCAATTTCAGCTTTTTGTGTGGATTCTTATTTCAGGAAAAGTTGTATATTCATTATATGATACTTTTTGGATTAAAGGTGTTAGATAGATTCGAAAAGCATTTTCAGGCTAAAAATAATGCGATTGAAAAATGAGGTACTTTGATTTTTTTAACCGGGAAAAGCAGGAGGAGCTTTTTTTTATACCCCCGGGCGATTTTGATAAATATACGAAGAAGGAAATTTTAGAACATGCACTTGGGGCTTTATTATATTTTCCTGCAATAAAACCAGGAATAGTAAAGGTTGTACAGGAAAATTCAGATATTAAGTCGATAGTGTTTTGCCTTGAAGATGCAATTGGTGATAATCAGGTTGCACAGGCGCAGAAAGTACTTCTGCTTGAACTGAAAGAACTGAAAAAGCTATATTCGTCAACAGAATTTGCCTTTCTGCCCTTAATGTTTATCCGGGTACGTTCCCCGGAGCACCTTTATGAAGTTATTCATGAATTCAGTGAGGTGCACGATTTACTTACGGGATTTATATTTCCGAAGTTTGATACAAAGGTAGCGGAGTCTTATTTTAAGATATTTAACCGGTTGAAAGAAACCTGTACATCGCCCATATATGCCTGTCCAACCCTGGAAGGGGCTGAAATAATTGAACGGGAACGACGGTTAGAGGCCCTGAAGTATTTAAGGGGGGTTTTTGATGAGAACAGCAGCTCAATTTTAAATGTCAGGCTGGGAACAACTGATTTTCTGGGGTTGTACCGTATGCGCCGAAATATGAATTACACAATTTATGATATCTCGGTTATAAAAGATTGTATTGGCGATATTGTGAACTTTTTGTGCCGACGTGATTCTCCGTATGTTGTGTCCGGAGGGGTTTGGGAATTTTTCCCCGATAAAGGGGCGCGGAATTCTATGTCACCATTGAGCCTGCTAAACCATCCTTCACAGAGCAAACTAATGGAAGAGGTACGCCTGGATATGGTTAATGGCCTATGGGGGAAAACAGCTATACACCCTTCCCAGCTTTTGCCAATTCAGTCAAACTATATTATATCCTATGAAAATTACCAGGATGCAATCGATCTTGTATCTAACCAGGGATCTGTCCACGGGGTCTCCAGCAGTAAATTCTCAAATAAAATGAATGAATATAAGCCCCATCAGTATTGGGCAAATAACATTCTTAACAGGGCAAGGATTTTTGGGGTGTTGAATAAAAACGTAAGCTATGAGTCACTCTTTTGTGCGTCGGAAAATTGAAATACCGGATTTTGGGGAGATAGAGTTAAACCTGGAGGACCCATCTGTTGATACCCGTGATTATTTCTTGATGGCAGTCCGTAAAAATAACGTAAAACGAAATTTTCTTTTTGTTAGTCAGTTACTAGGAAAACACATTCCTGTTCAGCCCGGAAAATTATTGGGTTCCTGTAAAAAACTGTCAATGTATTATGCGCGGGACAAGTCGTTGGGTGAAGACCAGGAAGGGCGGTTTGTATGTGCGAAAAAAACACTGGTGATTGGTTTTGCAGAAACTGCCACAGCAATGGGGCATGCAATATACGATTGTTTTGCAGGGGAATGTGTTTATGTAAACACGACCCGCGATAAAGTAACGGGCTATGAGTTTGCTTTTGAGTTTGAGGAAGAACACTGTCATGCCAAAGAGCAATTGTTTTTTCTGAGAAAAAAAAGATGGATTGAAGATGCTGAAGAGGTGTTGATTGTTGATGATGAGGTAACTACAGGAAAAACAATTAAGAGCATTATAGAACAAATCGACGGGTATTTTCCCGGAAAATCATATGCGGTCTTTACGTTTCTTGACTGGAGAAATGAGGGGAATGTTGAAGTTTACAGACAGCTTTCAGTTAGCAAAGACATTACCATTAAGTTTTATTCTTTCGTAAAAGGGAGTATTGAAAAAATTACTATCTCAGACAATACAGTTATTGAAGAAGAGGTTTCGGTAAATGAAAGTTATAATCTGGAAAAAAATGGATGGAAACTCCATCGCTGTGATATAGACAGTGATTATGTGACTTCAGCAAATTCCGGTATTGATCCGAAACAACGGGAAATTATTTCATCAGTAACAAATTCTGTTGTGGAACAGTTAACGCCCTTCTTAACAGGAAAAAAACGGGCTGTAATAGGTACAGGTGAGTTTATGTATATCCCTCTGTTATGTGCCGGCAAATTCCCCGGAATGAATTACTTTAATGCAACAACGCGAAGCCCAATCATTCCCAACGCAAGAAAAGACTATGGTATAAAAAGTGCATTTTATTTTGTCTGCCCGTATGAGCCGGAAAGGAATGAATATCTTTACAACCAAAATATAATGGAATGCGATGAGGTCGTTCTTTTTCTGGAAAAAGAAGTTCCCCCGGAACAACTGGGCAGCATACTGTTAAACCTTGATAAAGCAGGGTATTCATCAAAGCATATTGTGTTTTTAAAAGGAAATAAAGGTGAATAATTTGGGAGAACCAACAATTAAAGGCAGCTATCAGGAAAACGATGTTGTTTTTGTTCTAAAAGATATCGGGGATAGTGTTCCAGAGCAGGACACCAAAGAACGGGAGCAGGCCATTCAATTAGGGACGCATTACTCGGAGATGCTGCCGGTTGAGTATGTCCCTTCTGATGAGTATATGAAGCTATTTAATGATTCGTTGATACAGGATGCGGAAAAAGTAGCATTACTGGTTGGTATTACGGCAGAAATAGCTTTAAAAACAAAGGGTGAAGGTTTAACCCTGGTTTCTTTGGCCCGTGCGGGCACACCGGTTGGGGTTTTAATGTACCGATATCTGAGAACACGGTATAGTTTGCAGGTTCCGCACTACTCAATATCAATAATCCGTGGAAAAGGGATTGATGAAAATGCACTCCATTACATTCTGAAAGATCGTTCAGATAATTCCTTACTCTTTGTTGATGGTTGGACGGGAAAAGGTGCCATTACCAAAGTACTGAAAGAAGCGATAACCAATTTCAATAAGGTTTATTCCACCAACATTAGCCCAGACTTGGCCGTACTGGCTGATCCCGGGTATTGTGCCGAAATTTCAGCTACCTTTGAAGATTTCCTTATTCCTTCGGCATGTTTAAATTCTACGGTTTCCGGGCTGGTCAGCCGAACATTTCACCGGACAGATATTATTAAAGAAACAGACTTTCACGGGGCACGTTTTTATAATGACCTTTTAGAAGAAGACCGGTCTGTGGAATATATTGAAACCATAAGTCAGCATTTTGAGGCATTGTTTGGACGGATCGATACGGTGATATCTGCGCGCGAAACGCTGGTGGAAACTAATCCGGCATGGGAAGGCCTACGTTCGGTAGAAAGAATCGCAAAACGATATGAAATTGAAGACATAAACCTTATAAAGCCGGGGATAGGGGAAACTACAAGGGTTTTGCTGCGCCGTGTGCCCTGGAAAATACTGGTGCACCCTGAAAGTTATCATTTATTGCGGCACGTGCTTCAGTTAGCAAAAGAGAAAAATGTTGAGGTAGAAGAATATACAAACATGAGTTATTCCTGTTGCGGATTAATAAAAAAAATATCAAAGTGATTTTTGCAAGCGATTTGGATCAAACCCTTATTTATTCCATCAATTTTCTGAGAAAGAAGTATGAGGATCCGGAAAAATTATTGAAGGACAAACTGTCAATTATCGAATATTATGAGGGAGAACCCCTGAGTTATATTCACAAAGATACAGTTTCAGGACTGAAGGATCTGGACAACAATGGTTGTTTTGTTCCGGTAACGACCAGAACGGAAGAACAGTACAAACGTGTTGATTTTTCCAGGTTTGGGGTAAACCCACAGTATGCAGTAACAACTAATGGTGCCAAGGTTTTGAGGGACGGGGCAATTGATGAAGAATGGGAAAGCAGGGTGCGGCAAAAATTGGCAAAAATTACCTTTGGGGCAGGCGACATTAGTGAACTGATTAAAAATAATATTTCCCCTGAAGCAATAAAGAAGATAAGAACGGCAGAGGATATTTTTAGTTATTGTGTTTTATTCCGTGAGGTTCTCAACATAAATCAGGTTGATGCTATCAGGGAGCAATTAAAGCCGGAAGGATGGGAGGTATCCCTTCAGGGGACAAAACTTTATTTTATGCCGGGAGCAATCTCAAAGTGGGATGCAGTAGCATATGTTTGTTCAAAGTTGGGAGATGATCAGGTAGTTTCAGCAGGTGATTCACTTTTGGACCTGCCTTTGTTACAACACTCGGGAGTAGGACTGGTTCCGGGGCATGGGGAAATATTTAATCAGGATCTGCATAAAGTACATGAGCTTGAATTTTGTGGAAAGGAAGGGGTAGAGGCTTCGGTTGCAATTGTGGATAAGGTACGGACATGCATGCTTAGTAAGGATGCCCGGCGGGAAGAATAGATGTTTTAAACCGTGTTTTTTGAAAACCCTGTAAGCCAGAAGCTACAAAGTTCTGCAATAAATAACAAAGTAGAATCGGTATCAGCTAAACCCAGGCATAAAACTATCTGTATAAAAAAAGACTGTACCAGAACAGTACAGCCTTCCCTAACTAAAAATCTAACCAAAACCTACATCAAAATGTTCTTAAAAACCACAAGTTGTAATCTTATCTTATTTATTTATACGGCGTTGTATTCGTGGGGTAATGAGGGGTAATACTAAAAACAAAGGAGGAAATCACTCATTTACGGTAAGTGTTGTCCGCCATACTTTCAAGAGGAAGAATATGTTCCGAAAAAAAAGAGAAATAAAAAAGAGGCTGCACATTAGATGGTACAACCTCTCTTACCTAAAATCCAACCAAACCCTACATGACAAAGGTAAGAACAGGGTAGGGATTAGATATCCGTATTAATACTAAATGCGAGGGGGATAATACTCCTTATTTATTGCGTAATTACCGTCTGTATATTGGGTTAACTGCATTGGTGGAGAATAAGATAATGCATACGGGTTAAAACAAGAGCATACTATGAGTAAATGTTCATCTGTTTCATTACATCATCTCTTCGGTTTTTGGAGATGGGGAGTTCGTGATTGTCTATAACCACAGCTGTATAGGTAACTTTTGTAATGTACTCCAGGTTTACCACATAAGAGTTGTGTATTCTTAAAAATTGCCCGGAAGGTAAACAGCTAAGAAAACCTTTAATAGAGGAACGAATAACAAATTTTTGTTTATTGGACACCGATACTTCAAGATAGTTTCCTTCTGATTTTAGGTAGGTAATGTCTGTGGTTTTGACTTTTAAGAACGAGTTGTCCTTTTTAATGAAAATGGAATCGTTAAAAATAAAGTTCGCTTGCTCATTGCAAGCAGGGCTTTCCTGTTTTTTAGAATAGTTCCGCAAGGCAATTTCAATGGTCGTAAATAGTTCTTTTGCCTTGAAGGGCTTTACCAGGTAAGCGTTCGGAAGGCTTTCCGAGGCTTTAAGAACGGTTTCTTTGTCGGTATGGCTCGAAAGGTAGATAAAAGGAAAATCATAGTGTTCCCTGATGTGCAGGCCAATATCTATGCCTGTTTTGTTTCCCGGAAGCATAATGTCAATGATAGCTATATCCGGTTGATATTGTGAGATACAATCAATTGCCTTGCTGTACGATGATGCAATTGCACAAACGGAATACCCCAGTTCCAAAAGTGTTTCTTTTAGATCTTCGGCGATAATAAAATTATCCTCAACAATAAAAATATTGACTTTCTCCATTTATTTGCTTGTTTGATATAGTTTAGGCTCAAAATTCAGGCAAAATTCTACCCCCCCGTTAGAATAAAATTCTGCCTTTCCGTTTAACTGACCGGAAAGGATGTTAATGAGCTTAATTCCTAGGGAGTTGGTAGATTTTAGGTTAAACCCGGACGGCAAACCTTTCCCGTTATCTTTAAACATAAAAGAGCAGCAACTGTTCGATAGTAACCTGGTTTCTAAATGTATTGTTCCGGTATTGCTTTCAGTAAAAGCATATTTGTATGCATTTATGGCCAGTTCATTTATGATCAGGCCAAGCGGCACGGCCGTGTCAATATCAAAATACAGGTTTTCAATATCTAGAATATGCTTAATTTTCAGGTTTTCACCGGAGTAAGTACGGTGGATAGCTTCAATTAATTGGCGAATGTATTCGGGGGCTTTTACAAATGCCATATTCTCCGACTGATATAGTTTTTGGTGAATCAGGGAAATGGTTTCAATTCGGTTCCTGCTGTCTTCTATGGCAGCAATTGTATCTTTATCTTTAAATCTCCGGGACTGGAGGCTTAGCAAACTGGATACAACCTGGAGGTTATTTTTTACCCGGTGATGTATTTCTTTGTTAAGGGCCTCTTTTTCAACTAAAGCTTTTTCAAGGTTTTTCTTTTTGTTTTCCAGTTCGGAAGCATTTCTCAACAACAAAGAGTTCATCCCCTTAATTTTACGGAGCAGCCGGAACATGGAAAAGGCCAGAATGGTAATAGCTATAATACTTAAGGTTAGGATAAGGATGATGATGTTCCGAAGTTTATTGATATGCTGCAGGTTCTCAATAACTGTTTCCCTTTTTGTTATTTCAAAATCAGTTCGCTGGCTCTCCATTTTTCTGACTACGTCCAGGTTAATCAGGCTATCGTTTAGAGCTGTATATAGTTGGTAGTATTTAAAAGCATTTTTGTAGTGATTGCGGGAGGAATAAATTTCAGAGAGCAATTTGTAAGTCTGGACGGTTTGTTCCCTTAAGCCTTCCCGTTGGGAGTAGACGAGTGATGTGTTTAGCTTATCTATAGCTTCTTTATACCTGCCTTGTTCAAATAATATTTTAGCATTTTCTGTCAGGTAAACAGTAATAGGGTAGTAGTCGCCCAGTTTATATAGTACTTTTGATGCCTTTTCGAGGTATTGGTTTGCCAACGAAAAATTTCCGGTAGCCGATTCTACCAGCCCCAGGTTTCCAATGGTGTAAGCATATTCAAGGCTGTCTTCGGTTGGAGTGAAATACGTCAAAGCTTCATTGAAATAGCTTTTTGCTTCCGGGTATTTTCCTGAAAGCCGGTATATTTCCCCAATATTGTTTAAATCGTATCCAGCTAAATTGTCGTGGCTGTTTTTTTTGTTGTACAGCAACGCTTTTTCCAGGTATTTAAGACTAAGGCATGTATCTTCCAGGGAGAGATAAACAGAACCTATCCGATTATTGGTTACGGCCAAATTTTCCAGGTCATTGTCTTCCTGGTATATTCCGGCTGCTTCTAGGGTATATTTAAGAGCAAGCCTAAGGTTTCCCAGTCTTTCGTAATCGTGGCTGACTTCAATCAAAGCAGTTGCAGCATCTTTTTTATTGCCACTGTTTTTGGCGATTTCATATGCTTTTAATGAAAAGGGCAATGATTTATTCCCGTTCGTTATTTTTTGAGCCTTCAGAATGTTTGTGAGGAATTCTTCTTGATGTTTATTATCTGCTTCATTTTTAACCTTTCTTTCGGAACAGGAAAGAAGAAGGCCAACAAAAATAAATAAGAGACAGTTCTTAAAATAGAAAGTCAGTTTATTTGTCACATTATGCAAAATAAGAATCGATAATTAAATATATTCAACTATTTCTCGACCCCGGTCAATTTGAGCGAAGTCGAGAAGGGGATAACAATTTATAATCTTTTAGACCAAAAGCAATATAATTAAATAGAGGAAGCAGTTAAAGATGGTTCTTGATTTGTTGAAGTCTCATTGATTATCTTTTTTCTCACCTCCAATTTTGGGTCCCATCCTACACATTTATCTTTAATGAAAAAGTATATGCTATAGCAGATCTCTTTTTTCTTATCTGTGGCTAAGTCGTATAGAATAGCAGCACAGGCTTTATGACCATTACAATAGATCTTTGCCTCGTCTTCTTTATCAAAAAAAACATGCGTTTCATCTTTATTTTCATTTTGTTGGGGACATACTTTCGTTTTAATCAAGGCTAATCTAAGTTCATCCAATGTATCATTTCCCTCTTTAGGTGGAGTATATGGCGTACTGGCATATATTGTCCAGGCAACCAAATCTCCTTCATTTATAGGTGTATTTAGTTCGGTAGACTTTGTATCTGTATAATACTGTCTTGGAAGATCATGGTATAGATTAATATATTCTGCGGG
This sequence comes from Bacteroidales bacterium, assembly GCA_965230395.1. Lineage (GTDB taxonomy): Bacteria > Bacteroidota > Bacteroidia > Bacteroidales > UBA10428 > UBA10428. The sequence continues at coordinate 4,580,927 of CBDDKV010000002.1, read as the reverse complement.
GTTTTCTAAAGTATAAGCTTCTATTACCTTACCATTCACTTTTATTTCATGTGGTTCTTGCTGTTCTGTTAACTTGTCAACTTCGGCTGCAAGTTTTTCATTTTGTACAATAATAGTAATATCAATTAAACTCATTTGGTTAAAAATTTAATAGTTAATATAAAAGCCAATATACAAAAAACGTTATCTAAAAAACACCCTGTTAACGTTAAGAAAAGATGAAGTTCCCACCCCAAAGGTCAGTTATAACAGGGAAAGGGGCAGGTGTCAAAAAAATACCATTGGGGCGAAAAAACCGGTTTATATTTGAACCGAAATAAAAAAGCAATACAACCCGCTGATATTTTACAATATTGTATTTTATCGATTTTTTAGGACAGCCTCCCTGGGATAAATAAAAACGGAAGCTTTCCGGATAAAAAAAATCCCCAAATATGAACCAGGCATAACAACAAATAACCCAACTATCACAAAAATAAGGAAAACGTTATATCGGTTTATAATTTTGAATTGGTGATACTCACTACAAATGAGTGAAACACAGTTTACAAATGTGGAACATTCGCAATGTGTTCACGTGACCACAAACCATTGGTTTAATATCCTCGTCCTTGGTTTAGAGACGGCTATTCATGTTTTTATCGGAGAAAAGAGTAATACTTAAAATATAATTATGTTTCGATTTACCCTTTCAGTATATAGTTTGGTACACCCAAACACTGTTTATACCATACATAGAATTGGTGGTGACCAGGGGTTGGTGCGACAGAACCACAGAGTATACAGTGATACTGTAGAAATTGACAAACCAGAAGAAGGTGCAGAAGGTTTCAAGCTTTATAAGGTTCCATTGGAATATCTAATCAAAGATAGCGGTTTGGTTATTGCCAGGATAATGGTCATAGGTGAAACTAATGCGGTGCAGGATTCTGCGATATGGACCGCGACTATAAAGAGTGATTATGGGGATCCAGTTTTAACCAATAATGACGCAAATCCAAACAAAGGCGCCTTAATTGAGCCCGATATTATTGCTGGTTCTGCCAGTATTCAAATAGGCAGGGAAGATGAAATACCCCAAAAAAACAACCTCCTTTTCCTACATGAACAGTAACCTAAACAATTGTTTTTATGGTTTGCCTGTGGACAGTTATTCTTACCTGTTTTTTAATAAAGCAATTAAGGTGTTTTGGAATGGTGTATTTTATTGATTTTTTAGGACAACCTCTCTGGAATAAATAAAAGCAGACACTTTCGGGATAAAAAAATCCCCAAATATAAGCAAGGCATAACAGCAAATAACCCTACTATCACAAAAATCAGGAGAATGCCATGCCAGTGTGTAGTTTTGAACCAGAGAAACCAGAACGGGAACTGAAACTACCAAAGGCTCCATGTATTATCGTTTTAAAAAGTCAAAAATTATGAATGACGTATCGAAAAAATTGTTGAGGATACTGACCCGGAGAAACTCTTTCTCTTATTTCGCCGGACTCGTAAGGGGGACTGTTGAATTAGCTCTGTGTGATAATGGTTCAGAATATTTACCATGCGTGGCCATTGTCGAATCCAGGTTGCTGAATTGCAGTGCAGTTCTGTCCTTTAGCCGAAACGAAAGTATTTCAAAACAGATAGGTAATGTTAGCATAAAACTGAAAGTATCAGAATGGAATTGTACAAACAGTGAAATAAGTTTTCACTTAAAGATAATTGCAAGAAGGGGGCTTTTACGTTTTGTTATTTTTGATGCACCGTTGTACAAAAAACGGTACAATGAGATGTTTTATGATGAGCTAAGTATACCTGGTTTATTAGAAATGAAAGAGGTTATATTGAACTAAGCCTAGTGCTTCACACGAAAAAACACAGTTTTCCCGGTATCGCTAAATTAGGAATTGTGAGTCGTTAGAAAGTCTTATTTTTGTGTGAATTAGGGTTCCTTCAGGTGCAATTATTCAGAAGAGAGGCTGTACTATCGAGCACAGCCTCTTCATGCGTAGTATATTTTTAAGTAACTCTTTTAATCATTAATGAGAAATTGAGTTAAAATGCAGGAAGGCGCATTTAATCTCTAAAAAATACCAGCTCAACATTAAATTCAGAAAGTATTTTCAAAACATCTTCGGTTAGTTTATATTCGCCAGACATGTTATTCACCAGCATTTCTTCAAACTCAGAAATGTCACACCCAATTTCAGTCATGGCTAATTCCTTAACAGTAATGGTTGCCTCATCGTTTGTAAAATTACCCTGTCCTTTATTACAAGGGCCCTGCACATCTACTGCCCCATCTTTTTCAAAGCTAACACTGGCGGTTAAACTTTTTGGAAGGTACAGCGTGTCCGGCTTGCTTTTCTCAACTATCATCTGAAGGTGCCAGGTGTTAATTAAGATATTTTCATTAGGAGTATTTGGGTCATCATCAGAGTTTTCACAGGAGGATATAAAGCTAATTAACAGGCAAATTATCAATGAATGGTTTAATGTTTTCATACATCTATTTTTTAAGTTTCACCTGTTAGACGGATAAAAAAGGCGTGAGGTTGCTTTTGCTTATGTTTAACCTCAAACAATATGACATAACATATTAATGAACAAAAAAAGAGAGACTACATCAGGTGATGCAACCCCTCTCTTACCTAAAATCCAACCAAACCCTACAACACAAAGATACGAAGGGGGAGAGGATTGGGTATCGGTATTTCTACTCAACCTAGGGACGGGAAGTACTACTTTATATTTAAGCAGTTGCCGAATAGATATGCAGGAGGGCGGAGGGATTTATCATCCTGACATTTTCCCAACAGGCGTACGAATATTTCGCATACCTGTCTTCAATATGGTTTTAGCTAAAACTGAGTTTCACTTCGTTTTGACATTAATGGCTTTTGCCCTCGACGGAGTCAATAATGTAGGTCAAAATCGCACTTAGTGATCATTTTTTTAGGTGTATCTTCCGGTATTTTTAGTTTTTTAAGTATTGGTTGCTGTCCGAAACAACTAGTCATCAGGTTTTTTCGATAAACAGCCTGGTTTTCTTATTTTTTTATAGCTCGAAATAATGGGGGTTTTCATGTTCGACCAAAGAAAAAAACAAAAGAGGCTGTCTGAAATTATATCAGACAACCCCTTGTTGGTAATTCACTATTTTTTTGACTTATTTTTTTATCAGTTTTTTAACTTCTATTCCTTTATCTGTGTTGACCGAAATGAAGTATACCCCGTCTTTTAGTGTGGAAATATCTATTGGTTTCTTATCAATGGGGTGATTTATTGTTAATACAATTTTTCCGTTGATGTCTATTATCTGAACATTATTTACATACCCTTGGCTATGACTTAATTGAATTTCTTTTGTTGCAGGGTTAGGGTAAATTGAAATACCTGATACTGGTTTTTCTTTGAAATGGGAGATTTTTTCCTCTTCAATCGTAATTGAAACAGAGGTCGAATCTATATTGCCAGCCGGATCAGAGGCAAACCATTTCACAATTGTAGTGCCGAGGGGGAGTTCTGTACCGGCGAGTGTTTTGTCATTGTTGTAATTATTGACCAGTTCAAATTCTTCAAAGTCATCATTAACTTCAGGATCCAGATCGGAGTTTGTAACCGAATATTGTTTTTCTCCATGAGGAACCGTTAGCACAACATTCTCTATTTTACTAAATACAGGAGGTTCTCCGTCGTATGTAAATACATTGATTTCAGCAACAGTCGTTGATGTTCCCCCGAAAACCTCAGATTTGGCAACTAAACGTATATATTGTCCTTTTTTAGTGGGAAACAGCACACCATGTTCGTCTTTCGTTGTCCACTTTCCACTAATTACCGGTACTCCCCAGTTCAAACTGTCGTCACTGACATAGAATTCATATTCTCCAATGGCCCCTTTTGAATGTCCGTCATTACGTGGAGTATAAATAAAGCCAGACAGGGTTATGGGTTTCTTCATATCAATTTGTATTTCATGAGGATGGTGTGGATCCTGTTCTTTCCATCCGGTATGCCAGAATGTTGAAGGATTGTTATCGAAAGCCTTTGTGGCTGCAGAACCAGCCTCGCTGTTTGTATAAATAAGTTCCCATCCTTCTATGGGTACAGCCCCGTTTTTAAAGGTTTTAGAGTATCGGATAACAGATGGAAAAGAGGTTGCCTGCTTACTAAATGCCATAATCCTGTAAAAATACCCTGTTTTTGATTGTAGGGCTGAATCTTTATATACAAGAATATCCTTGTCAACAGTATCAATAGCAACAAATGTGTTCATATCAAGGGAGCGCTCAATAATATAGCCCATATCTTTGTCTGAGGCAGGCTCCCAGGAAATGGATATCTCAGAACCAGAAAGTGTTTTAACATTAATATTTTCAGGAGACAGCAGAATGTTGGCTGTTTGTTTGAGTGAAAAATCAAGAACCCCGTTACCATAGGTGCCAAACTGAACTTTATTTTTTGCCGCTATAAACTGTACTGATGTAAAGTCAACGTTGGGTACTACTGCATCATTTATCTCGTACCATTTATCGTCTTCTACCGAAAATACCCATGCTCCGGCAGTGGCACAAGCTGCATAAATAAACTTTTCATCGGGCGAAAGAGCAAAATCTCTTATTCTGTAAATATCTAATCCTGTATTATGATTAGTGAAGGTTTTACCATTATCTTCTGATACTAGGAATACATTTCCCACTCCGGCATAATATATTTTATTTTTATGAATATCAGAGGCTTTGATTATATGCTGATTCCTTCTGTAATTATAGCTTTGATCGTTGGCCTTCGGCATTTTTCCAGAATAAGAAGATTGGGTGAATGTTTCGCCTCCATCTGTTGAATACATAAACACTCCGTTTTTACCAGATAGATACCACAAATCAGGATTCAACCGAGAATATTCAAATCCGGTAATTGTTTGCCCTGTAGCGGATTTAAAATCAAATGGGTGAACGGTTTTGGTAATTTTATCAGAGCTTTCATTATAAGAGAGTTTACTTAATTTGTCTCCGTAGGCAACATAAACAGCGTCTTCTTCCTTGTTCGGAGACGCAACCATTGGGGCAGCCCGCCAGTTACTTGAAGTAAATTTATACCCTATTAAAGGGCTTTCTTTGTATGCGAAATTGGCTTTCCTGTAAATTGTTCCGAAGTAGAGCCATGTCCATATTGATCTTTCATTATGAGCAAGGGAGACCCTCAGTCCGTCTGTACTCCGGACTTCTTTTGTGCCAACCAGGCTGTCGTCCGTAAACCCCCGGGTCCCTCTATCCTGGGTTGCTGTATATACAGCTCCGAACAGTTCACTGTTAACAGCGTCATAACACATCTGTGTTGGTGCGGTGTTATTTATTTGTATATACGAATTTTTGTCTTCCGGAACGTAGGATATATAAACACCAAAGTCTTTTCCTACCAAATGAAAATAAGAGCCATCCTTTTTTTTGTACATTTTCATATGATGAACATCCCATCCAAGTTTGTGCCCAAAATTAGAGAATGTTTCGCCATAGTTTTCCGATTTATAAATGTCAAGGTATCCACGGAAGATTATACCAGGCTTTGTTGGGTGAACTGTTCTAGCATTCCGGTCTCCTGAGCTTCCTAAATTGCCTGAGGATGTTTGTTCCCACGTAGCACCTTCGTTGCTGGAGTGATAAATATATTTGTTTCCGGATGAAATATATAAGTGAGTAGAGTCATTATGAAGTGTTCCAAAAACTCTGCTAAGTCCGGCGGTTTTTGTTACCGACTTGTGCAAAAGGGAGAAATCTGCAGCATCCGGGATTAATTTATAAACAGAAATAGTTGAGTCTGTGCTATTCCGGGCAATCATATATGCCAAGTCTGAATTACTGGGTTTTACCAACTCAATTTTTGAGCTTGAAACATCAAATGCTAAGGATGAAGTAGTATACGTTTTTCCATAGTCATTGGAAAAAGCAGGCTGGAACTTGCCTGATATTTTAGCAACTACAGTTATTGTGTGGCCTGTTGAGTTTTCTATCACCGCAGCTTTATTATAAGTTGATTCAAATTCTGCACCGGTTGAATTCTTCCAGGTTCTGCCTTCATCATCTGAATATTGCATTGTACCGGAAAATGCACGGACCATTCTCATTGAACCATCTGGCAGGTTAAGGCATTCCAATGTTTTCTTGGAATCTTTTGTCATGAAAATGTCTTTATGGTTCAGTAATGTCCATTTGGTATTGGCGGGTTCCACTTCATCTCTGTCTATGCGATAAAGATGGCCAGCATGTGAAACAACATAAATGACATCATTCTCCTTATCGTATGCGGAATAAATTGTACGATATCCGTACCCCCATTTATTTGAGGTTACTTTGAATTGTTTATAATTCCATTTTCCCCTTATTTTTCCGTTTGCATATGTGCTGGAGTCACCATAAACCGTTTTGGCGCTTTTAAATGAGGTATTATACCTGTCTAGTTTTCTTTGATAAACGGCCTGTTCTTCTGCAGAAATTTTTTCATGAGGCCGTTCTTCGTATTCTTCTTCAGGGAAAACAGGAATGTCTTCTGTTTTTTGTTCTGGCTTGGGGTAGAAAATCAAGCTCAGTGCAGCTAAAATAAGAAGACCCGGTAGTATCCGGTACCTTATTACATTTCTTTTCATAGTGTAATATTTAATTGTGTAATAAATCTATTAATACAAATATAGAATGTTAGTTAAGTGCCAAATAATATGAGGTATGTGTTGGTTTCGGTAAACTAACCCTGACGGTGATCAATGTTACCAAATTCTAATCAGAATTACAAACAAGATTAGTGTTAATGCATTTTAATCAGATAATTAACAGTATTTTAACTAATTTCACCTTTAACGATTTTTAGCAGGCTCCAGATACATACACGATGCGTAACTAAAATCTATTATTTCTACAGTAATACATGATAATAGTGGTCCGTTTTGTCTTTATTGCTATGGATTTGGAATAGTGTATAGTAAACCAGGTTGAATTTATTGTTATTTCTTTAAGTTTAATGCCATTCACTCCATTCCAGAGTCATCCGATCTCTGGTTCTTTGTTTTCCCGTCATGTTATTAACCTGTCTGTAATCAATTTTGTCTTCGAAATAGCAGGAAATAGTTTCGATTTTATATTTCGCCCGGGGATTATCATTATATTTCACCAACAGGGTGCGATAAACTTTTCCCTTGTCTGTGTAAATATACCTGGAAACGTGTCCTTTATCGTTCACCTCTACATGTGTTTTCCAGTCTTCGCTATTGTTCAGGTTTTTAAATTCAGCACTTTTAAAATTTCCTGAATTGTCGAATTCGAAAATAAACCGACCATCGGAAAAGGTATTTGGAGGATCGTTTCTTCTGTCCAGAATATATTTATTACCCAGACCTGTTACCGTATACCGAACAATTTTACAAACTTTCCGGGGATCCTGGACTTTCCATCGGTTGCAGAAATCTACAACTTCATATTTTGAAATTCGGTTTCCCGAATATTCATATTGTCTCACCTGCTTAAGGTGCGTGAATAGAGAAGGTCCTTTTTGGTAGCTGCCTTTCACCTGGTGATAGTGGTCATAGCGTTTTATTTTTAAAACCCGTCCCTGGCCATCAAAAAAGACAGAGTCTATCGGCAGGTTGTAAAATTTTCCCTGCGGTTTATTAAGTACAATGCTGCCTTCTACAATCTTTAATACCCTTTGTCCGGGCTTGTAGTAATACTTGTGATAAATTTTGTTTGATTTCAAATAGGTAATTACTTTTCTGACAGTATCAACCTTAAATCTGACAGGCTTTGTAGACAGGTTTATGCTTGATTCCCATGGCCTGTAAGGATCCGAAAAACTGAAGATAAGTTTTTGATAAACATAATCGGTTAGTATAGAGTCCCCAATAACCATAACGGGTTTTCCGGGAAGAATAATTTCATTCGTATTGGTTCTTAAAGAAGCATTAATTAAGCGAGGTAAATTGTTTTTAAGGAAATGGACGGAATCACGTATTCGCTTTCTTCTTAATAAAGAATCTCTCACAAAAGCCATTCTTTTTTCAATGGAATCGCGAACAAAGGCTTCCCTGCGTCTGATTGAGTCGAGACTTACTTGTTCTCCATTAATGGTATCGCTTTGAGCTGTCTGTTGTTTGTAATTGTCAGGAGTCGTATCCGGTTGTACTGTTTGTGGCCTGTAAAGGTGCTGATTGCCCTGAGATACTTGTCCATAGAGAATGTTCCCAAAAAGAAGGGCAATGCAGATAAACAGTTTGCAGAAGGGCTTTTTTGTTAGCAGCGTCTGGTCCATAGTCAAGAATATTTGTGTTGGCATTTAAAGATAGTTTTATCTGCCAAATATTAAAAGAACAGTGTAATAATGTTTATGTACGGATATAAAAAGAATTTCAGAGAGCTATAGGGGGTAGCACGGAGCTATAAAAAAGATTGTAGGGGACAATATAAACCGATAAGCAATGAGTAAAAACATGCTTTTATCTGATTCCTTGGTATTTGTTCCCGGATAATGCTGTTTATAAAAACGGGTTTTTCATAAGTATAAAAATGCCTATCTTGGTCAAATTTTTGCTTAGAATTAAATATCCCAATATAATTAAGGTTTCAAACTAAATTGAAATGAGTAGAAACAGATTATTTAACCTCGTTTTTATAACGATAATACTTGTTAATCTTTCAGGTCTGTTTAATTGGATTTTTACGGCAGATTCTGGTCTGTATGCTGTGATTTCGAAAACCATGGTGACATCAAATAACTGGTTGGAACTTTTTGTAAATGGCAATGACTGGCTGGACAAACCCCATTTTCCTTTTTGGACATCAGCATTATCAATGAAAATATTTGGTGTTAATGCATTTGGGTATAAGCTTCCATCATTTTTATTCTTTTTATTGTCCCTGGTTTATACATATAAATTTTGTGTTAAATTTTATTCAAAGGAGGTAGGGCTTATTGCCATTTTAATATTGTCCTCGGCTTTACATATTATCGTATCCAATAATGATGTAAGAGCGGAGGCTACCATGCTGCCATTAATTATGGGGAGCACTTACCATTATTATTTGTTGAGTTATAAATACAGGTTTAGGGATTTACTTCTGGGATCTTTGCTTGCAGCGGCAGCAATAATGACAAAAGGGGTGTTTATATTAATACCGATATTTTGCGCAATTCTTGGCGATATTATATTTAAGCAGAGGTGGAATATGCTCTTTAAACTGAGATGGTTATGGAGTGCGGTGTTGGTTCTTATTTTTATTGTTCCGGAGATATGGTCGGTGTATTACCAGTTTGATTTGCATCCGGAAAAAACAGTGTTTGGACGTAAAAATGTGTCCGGTGTAAAATTTTTCTTTTGGGACAGCCAGTTTGGACGTTTTTTTAACACAGGGCCGATAAAAGGAAAGGGAGATATTTCATTTTTCTTTCATACAATGATGTGGGCTTTTGCTCCGTGGGCACTTATTGCTTATGGGGCACTGTTTAAGTTGTTTAAACGAATAGTAAAAAGGCAGCCCTTAAAAGAATATGCAACGTTGGGTGGTTTTACGAGTATGCTGGTAGTTTTTTCATTATCAAAGTTTCAATTACCTCATTATATTAATATCATATTCCCTTATTTGTCAATACTTGTAGCAGACTTTATTATTAACCTTTCAGGAAAAGAAGTGAAGTTTTTTAGTGTTTCACAAATAATAAATATTGTGTTGTTCTTACCATTGAGCTTTCTGGTCTATTTTTATTTTCAACCCGGAAAATTATGGCTTTTTATCCTGATTGTGTTGTTTTTTGCAATTCTGGTATATACAGTTTCCCACCTGGAAAATAACAATATTCGCAGAATTACTTACTATTCTGTTTTAGTTTCAATTTATATTGGCTTATTTCTTAATCTGGTTTTTTATCCGAAACTTCTTACTTATCAATCAGCCACAAAGGCTGCCTGGTATGTCAATGAAAAGTACCCAGATTATAATGTAGGTTCAACTTTTTTCTCATCTTTGTTTGAGTTCCATATAAATAAAGAGTTAATTCGGATAAAAGATTTGGGGCAATTAAATCAGTTGAGCGATAAAGCCATAGTTTTTGTAAGAGAAAAATACCTTAAAGAACTAGATGGAAAGGGAATTGGATATGAAATTGTTGAAACATTTGAAGATTATCATATCACACGCTTAAAACCAGAGTTTTTAAATCCCAAAACCAGGAAAAAAAGTCTGGATAATACCTATTTAATCAAACTGAAAGTTGAAAGCTAAAAGTTGGTTCAGAGATTATTTAACGTTTAGTTTTTTCTTTGATCTCAACTCCAAAAGGACGTTTTTCATCACCGGCAACAAAAAGGGTTTGTGTAGGAAACGCAAAGTCTATACCTGCTGTGTTAAATTTTTCGATTATTTCCAGGTTTACCCGTTCACTGAAATCCATGTATGACCAGTAGTCTGCAGGGTGATACCAATATAATACCAGGATGTTAAGAGAATCAGACTTTAAATCGTTAAAGTATACTTTTGGTGGCAGGGACGGCTCCATTCCTTCATGATTATCCAGAATTTTTTTTAGTATCTCAAGGGCTTCTTTTATCTTTTCGGGTGGAGTATCATAGGTAATTCCAATGTTTGCCAACCTTCTGATATTATTACGTTTTCCAATATTTTGTATTACCTTATTAGCCAGTTCTCCATTCGGAATAGAAACTACATGTCCTTCTAATGTTCTTATACGAGTTGAACGAAAGCCAACTTCCTCAACGGGACCGTCATGGCCGTCAATAACAACCCTGTCTCCAAGTTCAAAGGGTTTATCGCCAATTAATATCATGGAACCGAAAAAATGTTTTAATGTATCTTGCGCTGCAAGTGCAACCGCCAGCCCCCCAATTCCCAGTCCGGCAATGATTGAAGTAATGGGCTTATTGCTTAGAATTTGAATGATTTGAATGATTACCAGGACTACAATGGAAATCTGAAGACTTCTCCTTATAACAGGAATAAACATCTTGTTTATATTCTTTTCCGAGTCTTTCAGTCTTTGTTCAAACCAGAGCGAGGGAATCTCTACCATCGAATACAGAAGAAAACCAATTGAGGTGGCAATAAGAATATTTGCTGAAATGCTGAAAACTGAATAAATGGCTTCATTTGCCTTCAGAAGATTTACACTTAAAGCGAACCCCAGGGTGAAAACTAGAAAAGTGATTGATTTAGCTACTGCCTCAAAAAAAGCAGCTTGTATCCGCATTTCTTTTTGTGCTAACTGCCGAGCCAGTCTTTTAAGGAGAAAACCCGTGATTTTACCGGTTAAAAAAGCCAAAAGAATGATAGAAAAAACGATGATAATCTGCCATAAAGTATAGTCAGCAAGGGTAATCTCTTTCAGGGAGTTCATTTAGATAAAAGATTTGGTTTTTATTTAATAAGGTTAAATTACTATTTTAAAATATTTTTACAAGCAAACAAGCTATGGTTTAAAATGTTTATTGAACATATAAGTGGTGGTTTTTAGGTTGTTGGTGCCAGAAAAAGATAGAAGAAGTAGTGGAAAAAATTGTATGATTTAGGAAAGAATATCACCTTTGAAGAATAGAATTAACCAATATAAACAGACTTGTAAGTATTTGTAATTATAAAAACATCATATAATGAAAAAGTTTTTTTTTGTGAACGTTTTAGTTGTTTCTTTTGCTTTTGCAGCTAATTCCCAGGACTCTATAAAAAAGGATACGGCATGGAAAATCGGAGGGCAGTTTGTTTTTACTTTCTCGCAGGCAAGCTTTTCTGACTGGGCTGCCGGAGGGGAAAATAATTACTCCGGAAACAGCCGTCTGAGATTAAATGGAAATTATATAAAAGCAAACATTGCATGGGAAAATAACCTGGATTTGGCATATGGCTTATCAAAACAACAAGAACAGGGTGTACGCAAAACCGATGATTTAATTGAATTAAACTCAAAATTCGGTTTAAAAGCTTCAAAAAAGTGGTATTACGCCGTTGTTCTTAATGCAAAAACTCAGTTAGATAAAGGTTACAAGTACTCAAAAGTTGATACGGTGCCGGATGAAACAGTATCCGAATTCCTCGCTCCCCTATACTTTAACTTTGCTATTGGAGCAGACTTTAAGCCTGACAAATACAGTTCGGTATTTATTTCTCCGGTGAACATGAAAACGACATATGTAAAGAATGAAGATTTTGCCCTGCGATATTCCATTGATACAGGTAGAACATCGAATACGGAAATCGGGGCAATTCTCAAATTGAAATACGAACGGGAGATAGTTAAGAGCGTTAACTTTCTTACTAAGATGAATTTCTTTGCTGATTATAAAGAACTAAGGGGTTTTAAGGATGTAGATGCTGATTTGGAAGCCCTGATAACAATGAGGGTGTTCAAACTGCTTTCTGTTAACTTAAATACGCATCTGATCTGGGATAATGATGTAAAAGTAACGGAACCAGACGGGGAGCAAGTTGCCAAAGTACAATTAAAGGAAATATTCGGAGCCGGAATTACCTATACGTTCTGATTAATGAGGACTTGAAAGGAGATAGAATCTTCTGTATTTATTGTTGTGATAATATTGAATGTGATATATAAGGTAAAATGTAACTAAGGAATCCGTATACTTATTCCTTACATTGAGTTTTGTAATGTTATTGCTCTTTTGGGGGGCTTCTATCTTCAGCTCCTTAGCTAGCAGTATTGGAAATAAATATGATTACGGAATAAACGCATCATGGTATCTCGGCGCTTGTTTTGATCTTATTTGTTTATCAATGGAATGAATAGTTACTTGGTGTAGTACAAATGTTACTCAGATACTTGTTTTCTAAACCAGCATAGAACACTTTATTCAGTCTGTATGCATTGTCAATATTTCAGAGTCAGAATGAACGTTCTTTGAGACAGGTGATTGCAAAAGTTTCATCAATTAACTAACAGCGATCATCATTTTAAGGTGATATTCGTCACCAAAAATTAGCCTATTGTCAACGTCTCTTGTTCATTAACCACAGAATTTCAACCTTTTATGTGTTTTGAGGGTATATTAAGGTATAAACCACAGAACACAAAACAATGAAAAAAATTATCTCACTCACAGTACTTGTATGTATAGGTATAGTGGCCCATTCTCAGGAGCCCAACAAAACTAATTCTGAGAAAGTCATAATTAATCACGCAATGATCGAGAAGTTTAATAATGCAGAGTTTAACGGTCAGGGTTTCGATATCACAACAATTTTCTCGGAATACAGCTTTGATGATGTTAAAACGATTCTGCAGGCATATAAATCAAACAAAATTGAGCTTACAGCCGAAGATGTGGAGAACCTTTTAGCTGATAAAAATCGGCAGTCGATTGATGATGAACAATTGACAACACAGAAAAAACCGGACGCAAGGCTTATGGCTTCAAAACAGAAATAAACCTCTCTTATTTTATATTATAATACCGAACCAGTAACAAGTCTAAAAGCCTCACAGATATGTGGGGCTTTTTGCATATAATAATGTTTCTGTTTTAGGTAAGTCTTTTTCGGGGAATATACTTTGTACTTTGCCATAAAGTCTGGTTTCTTTTCCATCTTATTTTTCTTTGTATTGTCACATTGGTTATGTTTAGTTCGATTTATCGTTAAATTAAGGCCCACAAAGCCCGCTAGAACAATTTTTTTTTGTATTTTCAATGTAGATACACAAACAACTATTGTGGATATGAGAAAATTGTTTTTGGCTGCTGTTATCTCAATGGCAGTAAGTTCGTATCCTGCATTTGCAGGAAAAACGATTGAGGGAGCAGCGTTTTACCAGGACGTAGATACAGCAGAGCTTATCTTAGAACTAAAAAATCAGATTGAACAGTTAAAAGAAGAGAGTAGAACAGCAACCGAAGAAAATCGGAAACTTAAAGCAAATGTAAAAGAGTTAACAGAAAAAAATGAAGAACTCACCTTGCAAATGGGGCAAGTGAAAGACGAATCAGAAAAGCTAAAAGCTGAAAATAAGGCTCTGGTAGTTAAACTGGAAGAAAAGGAGAAAAAGCTGGCAAATACGGAAACGGAGATTCTAAACAGAAACATGACTGTCTTAGAACTTCAAGAAGAAAAAGAATCCTTTGTGGTGGTTAATAAAAAATTGGAACAAGAGCTTGATGCTATGAATAACGAAAAGCTGAAAGCCTTTGGGGAGACTGAAAAACTCAGAAAAGAGTTATTACAATCACAGGAAAATAGAGCAGAACTTGAGAGGAAAAATACAGACCTGTCAGAGCAAAACAAACTCCTGGAAGAAGATAACCAAAAGATATATAATGAGCAGGGAAAACTTGTGCAAAAAAACACATTCCTCGAGCAGGAACAATCTACTCTTAAAAAGACAATTAAGTCTTTAAAAGAAGAGAATGGAAGCTTGTTAAACGAAAACGGGAAATTATTAGTTCAGAATGAAACTATTAGATCAACATATGATGAACTGGAGAAAGTAACACAGGAACAGGGAGTAGAGTTAACAAACTTAAAGGATGGCAATGAAGTTCTGAACCGGGAAGTGGAGGGTTTGCATCAACAAAATTCAGAGATTGAACAAAATCTTGATAAATATATAATTGCAAATAAGGATTTATTAAGTAAATTAGAAGAACAGGAGAGGGTTAACAAAGAGTATGATGACAAACTTCGCTTAATGTCTGAAGAGACAATGAATTATCAGGAGCAAATTACAGAATTAAAAAAGAAATTGGATGAAGAAAAACTATCTATATCGGAATCAGGTGTTGATGGAAGATAATTAGGTGTTCGTCAAAGGAAATAGAGATTTGTATAACCTTAATACAATTTTTTCTGTAGAAAAGGATACAAACTCTCCATACATTACCATCCAACCAAAAACCACACTTTTAAGTAGAAAAGTAAAACAAGTAATCTATGATAAGATTTAGATACCTAGCTTTAATTATTCTGCTGGCATTTACTTCAAGTATTTATTCAAATAACCTGTCTATTAGTAATGTAGCCTATAATAATGCTACTTATGAGGTAACGTTCGACGTGTCTTGGGAAAACTCATGGAGGAGAGATGCGTCTATACCTTTTAATTATGATGGTGTATGGCTTTTTGTAAAAGTAAGGGAGTGTACTCAAAAAGTTTTAGGTAATCCCAGCGGATATTACCATGCCTGGCTTAGCACAAATGCCGGGGATCATAATGCAGGCAACTCAACCCCGGGAGGGGAGGCGCTGACAATAGAAGTGGGAACAACAGATATTGCGGCAACGCCCAGAGGGATGGGCATATTTATCTACAGAACATCAGATGGCGGCACAAGTGAAATAACGACCTCGGTAACGTTGCAATGGGACAAAGCAGCGCAAGCCGGGGCAATGGCAGAAATAGACCTGGCTGATGACTTTGATGTAAAAGTATTTGGGGTAGAAATGGTTTATATTCCTCAGGCTTCTTATTATTTGGGTGATGGTGGTAGTAACAACTGCTTTCATGACTTGGGGGGAGGTACAGGAACTCCTTATCAGGTTACGAGTGAGGCTTCGTTATCTGCTTCAGGTACTTATTACAGGTCAATAAATGGAATAGCCGGAAACATAAATGCAAACTTTCCTAAAGGGTATAATGCATTCTGGATAATGAAATACGAAATCTCTCAGGCACAGTATGCAGAGTTTTTAAACACCCTTACTTATCAACAGGTTGAGAACAGAACACGGGATGAAATTTTTTCCGTTAATGGCAAAAGATATGTAATGTCTGATAATGGGGGGGTTGCAAACCGGCAAGCTATATGTTTCATTCCTTCAGGAGATCGGAGAAGAGATAAATTTGGTGTGGATTTTAATGAAAACAACATAATAGACGAAGCTGATGATGGTGGTGGAATAGCATGTAACTATCTATCTCTTCGTGATGTAACGGCCTATCTGGATTGGGCGGCACTAAGGCCTTTGACTGAGTTGGAATATGAGAAAACATGCAGGGGGACACTTGTTCCAATTCTTAATGAGAATGCATGGGGTACAGGAGAAGAAAATGCTGTTACAGCGATAATTAATTCCGGTCAGACGACAGAAATGGCCTCAAACTCAGCAAATGGTTTGTGTAACTATGGAGGTACCGTTGGTTCTGACCCAATGCGATGTGGTTTTGCTGCAACTAACAGTACGAACAGGGTACGTGCTGGAGCGGCATATTATGGGGTAATGGATATGTCGGGTAATGTTCATGAACCCTATGTGAGCTTTTATGCGAACCCTTCTTATAGTGATGAGTTTGATGGTTCGACCGGAGATGGGGAGTTGGATGTGGATGGTTTTCATGATGTTACAGGTTGGCCTGCATATGCAGGGGATGCAGATGTGAGCAGGTATATAGCCAGAGGGGGTAATAGTAACCGGGGACAGGCTTATCTGCGTATTTCTGACAGAAGGTTGGATAACGGTTCAAACTACAGATATGATTCCCAGGGGTACGTTACAAGCAGAAATGATTTTGGCGGGGGCCGTGGGGGTCGGTAAGTAAATTGAAAATAAATTCTTCAAGCATGAGAAAAATATACATAACTGTTTTTGGATTTTTGTTCGCATTCGGTTTTTTATTGCAGGTCAATGCTACAAATGTGCAGATTACCAATGTTAATCAGGTTAATGTAGATGCTGACAACCACAGAATTGAATTTGATTTAACATGGGAAGACAGTTGGCGTCAGGATAATAATGAGCCAAATAATTATGATGGGGTATGGATCTTTATTAAATACCGTGATTGTTTGGAAAAAGCATCCGGAAACCCTGGAAATTACAAGCATGCGTGGTTAAGTACCACCGCTGCAGATCATACAATAGCATCAGCAACAGTTGGCGGAGCTGCTGTAACAATGGAGGTTGAGCTTGGTCTAACCAATGTAAGTGGAACGGACAGGGGAATGGGTATATTTTTATATCAACCGGCCGGAGAACGGATAGGCGATGTTTCAGCAACAACAGTCTCCCTCCTTTGGAAAACATCACAGCACTCTCCGGCAGAAAACGGGGTTACCAATAATTACGATATACAGGTTAATGCCATTGAAATGGTTTATATTCCTACGAGCAGTTATTATCTGGGAGATGGGACCAGTCGGTATAGATTTTATGATTATACAAATAGCAATGCTCCGGTGCATATTACCAGTAATGCTATGGATATTCAGGCTGCATCAAACGATTATTATGCAAGATTAACGCCGGGCAGTGGTTCACCCAATATATCAAATAATTATCCAAACGGTTATGATGCTTTTTGGGTGATGAAATATGAAATATCGCAGGAGCAGTATTTACAGTTTCTGAATACATTAAGTCGGACAGTACAGAATACGAGAACCTGGACGAATGTTGGAACTTCTGTTTCAAATGTTACAAATACTTATGTAATGTATAATTCATCCTCAATTAATGACCGGAATGCTATTGTTTGTGAACCAACTATTCCGGTAGGAGGGGAACCGATAAGGTTTAGAATGGATTATAATGGGAATAGGATATATAATGAGTCCGGAGATGGAGCAAATATTGCTTGTAATTATATCAGTGGATATGATGTTCTTGCATATCTTGATTGGTCTGCTTTACGTCCGTTAACAGAATTTGAATTTGAAAAAATGGCAAGGGGACCGCATAGGGGTTCTTTCGGTTATACCCGGCAAAAGGCCTGGGGGAACACAACAATTACTGAGGTGACAGGTATCAGTAATCCGGGACAGGCAGATGAGACAGCCTCTAATTCGGGAGACGGAATTTGTGTTTATAACAATAATGCTTCTGTTGGAGGACCTTTAAGGTGCGGGTTTGCCGCAACACCATCTACCCAGGACAGGTTTTCATGTGGGGCATCGTATTATGGAGTGTACGAACTTTCAGGTAATGTTGCAGAACCATATATGAGTATAGCAAGGGGGGCTACTTATGATGATAACTTCACGGGCTCCTCAGGAGATGGACTGATTCACGATGGTACGGGCTATGCCACTCATTCAGAATGGCCTCAGGGAGCTGATGGCTCAATGGATGGAAATAATTATATGTTATATCGTGGAGGAAGCTTTCTTTCGACCAGCACAAATTATTATATCAATATATCCAGCCGACAACCTTATAATGCCAACGGTACAAGACCTAATTATGGTGGGGGCAGAGGTGGCCGGTTTGTGAGTAAATAAAAGTAGAGATAACAATAAAATGTCATATTATGAGAAATAGACTAATTCTCTTTCAAGCACTTTGTTTTTTTGCTTTATCAGTTAGTGCTAATAACTTAACAATTAGCAATACTAATTATGATGGCAATGAGACTATAACTTTCGATTTATCATGGGAGAATAGTTGGAGGACTTCAATTACGCAACCATATAATTACGATGGGATTTGGATTTTTGTAAAAGTACGGGAATGTACGCAAAAAAATCTAGGATCACCCTCCGGATTTACTCATGCATGGCTAAGCACAAGTGCCGGAGATCATTCTGCCAGTAATTCAGCTCCGGGAGGAGAGGCTTTGACAATTGAAGTTGGAACCACTGATATTGCAGCAACTCCAAGGGGTATGGGGATATTCCTGTATCAAACAAACGATGTTACAGAAGCTACAGACATATCAACTCAGGTAACGTTGCGTTGGGATAAGGCAACTCAAGCAGGGCAGATGGCAGAAATTGATGCAGCGGACAATTATGATGTTCAGGTTTTTGGAGTAGAGATGGTTTATGTGCCACAAGGAGATTTTTATGTTGGGGATGGAGCCAGTTCAAACTGTTTTCAGGATGCTGGCGGAAACCCATATCAAATAACAAGTGAAGCTTCATTTTCGGTTTCTGGAACGAATAATAGAACAATTGATCCTACAGCAGGTAATGTTAGCGCAAATTTTCCAAAAGGATGGGATTCATTCTGGGTAATGAAATATGAGATCACTCAATATCAATACACTGAATTCCTTAATACTCTAACGCCCACTCAGGCACAGTCGCGTACAGCAGTTGATTTATTCACAATGACAGCTCGTAGATATGTTATGAGCGATAATAATGGAATAGTTTACAGGCAAGCAATTATATTAGATCCTCAAGGGGATATCAGAACAGACAGATTTTATGTAAATCTGGATAATGATAATAATTACAATGAAGCTGAAGATGGTTTAGGAGTAGCGTGTAACTATCTTTCTTTAAGAGATGTTTTTGCTTATCTGGATTGGGCAGCCCTCCGGCCAATGACAGAATTGGAATATGAAAAGGCGTGTAGAGGTTCTATTTATCCTCAACTAAATGAATATTCGTGGGGTAGTGTTGGTATTACAACTATTCAAGGGATTGTAAATTCAGGACAAACGAATGAAAGGTCTATTGCATCAGGAGTCGGGCTTTGCAACTATGGAGGTGGAGGGGCCGGGGCGTCCGGCCCAATGAGGAGTGGCTTTGCGGCAACACCTTCTACAAACAGGGCTGAAGCAGGATGTTCTTATTACGGAGTTATGGAATTAACTGGTAATGTTTACGAACCCTACGTTAGTTTTTTTAATAGCACAGCAGTTGCAAATTCCTTTGATAATACCTCCGGAGATGGAGAGTTAGCTGCTGACGGATATCATAATGTTTCTACGTGGCCAGTTCACACAGGAAATACCGATTATAATATAGCTCTTCCAAAAGGTGGATGCTGGGCTTATAATAGTGGTTATTTACATGTTTCAAGAAGAGATGAAGAAGCTTTTTATGATAACGCGAATTATGTATCCAGCGGTCAGCAGTACATCGGAGGACGCGGAGGTAGATAATAACAAAAAATCAGGAGAAATGAAAAGAACTAAAAAGATTATATCCTTAATATTTTTCATATACATATCGACTGTATTGTTTGCTTCGAATGTGCAGGTATCTAACATCTACCAAAACAATATAGACGCTAATAACCACCGTATATCTTTTGATATTCAATGGGACGACAGTTGGCGTAAAGATAGCGAGCAACCTAATAATTACGACGGGGTTTGGATATTCATTAAATATCGGGATTGCCTTGAAAAAGCCAGTGGAACTCCCGGAGATTATAATCATTGCTGGATTAGCACTACCGCAGGGGATCATACAATTAACTCAGCAACTATAGGTGGAATTCCGGTAACAATGGAGGTTGATGTAGCTCTCACAAACATATCCGGAACGGATAGGGGAATGGGTATATTTTTATATCAACCTGCCGGAGACAGAGTTGGTTCTGTTGTTATAGATTCACTTTCAATATTATGGAAGTCGGGGGAGCATTCGCCGGTAGAAAATACATCAACAAATAGTTATGATATTCAGGTAGTAGGAGTTGAAATGGTTAATATCCCTACCGAGGGGTTCTATCTTGGTGATGGACGAAGCAATTCTTACTATAGAAATCCGACTGACGGAAATAAGCCTATATATGTAAACAGTAATAGTATGAATATTCTGGCTGCAGCTGGGGGGCTTTATCAGTTAACTCCAGGTTCCGGCTCTCCAAATATTAGCAATAGTTTCCCAAATGGTTACGATTCTTACTGGGCAATGAAGTATGAAATTTCTCAGGAGCAGTATATGCAATTTCTGAATACATTAAGCAGGTCGAACCAGAATTACAGGATAGCCACAAATATAACTCCTGCAACGTCAAATGTTTCAAATGTTTACGTAATGTCTAACAATGCATCGCGTCAGTACAGGAACGCGATTGTTTGTGAACCCATTATACCAGTAGGTGGAGAGCCTATTGAGTTCAAGATGGACTATAATGGGAACAGAGTTTATAACGAAGCTGACGACGGGGCTGCTATTGCATGCAACTATCTGAGTGTGCATGATGTTATGGCTTACCTTGATTGGGCTGCGCTTAGGCCTTTGACCGATTTTGAATTTGAAAAAATGGCACGTGGTCCATATATTGGTTCATACGGGTATTCTTTTCAGAAGGCCTGGGGTACTGCTGATATTACAGAGGTAACAGGCATAACAAACCCGGGGACAGCAACTGAGGCTCCATCTAATTCCGGCGAAGGAATTTGTGTGTATAATGATAATGCATCGGTGGGTGGTCCAATGCGTTGCGGTTTCGCCGCAAATGCATCTACAGCAGACCGGTATTCCTGTGGGGCATCTTTCTATGGTATTTTTGAACTCTCAGGGAATGTTCGGGAACCCTATATGGGGTTCTGGGACAATGCAACGAGTGATGATAACTTTGGGGGGGAGTCTGGTGACGGGGTACTGAATGAATCAGGAGATGCCAATCAGGCAACCTGGCCACAAGGCGCAGATGGCAGTGGCACAACTCAGACATATATGTATTACCGTGGTGGAGACTGGAGGAGAACGAATGAAAACGAGCAGACTATTTCTTATAGAAATGGCTGGGATCCAACCACTCAACGATACGAATATACAGGAGGAAGAGGAGGTAGGTACGTGTCAAAATAATACAATAGACGTACTGAATTAAATATGATAACATGGTTGCTCGAAAAAAATAAAGAATCAAATGATTTGATCCTGAATGAATAGGCTTAATAAATACATATCAATACTGATTTCTGTCTATTTTGTTACGATAATTTTTTCGAGTAAAGCTTTCGGACAATACGAAGGGGGGACAGGTACAGGTTTTTCATACGGAGAAGAAACAAATCTTTGTACACTTCTTAGTATTTTTAACGGAACAGCTGGCGATGGATTTGACTTTGGTAGTATATTTCAGACTTGTGAATCTAATTTATTTACAAATGGAGGAGATGGGAGTGGGTTTGCAATAGATACTTCAACAGCAATTTGCCCAATAGATAATATTTATTCCGGAAATACAAACAGCGGTTACTTTGGACTTTTTCACAGCTTATGCCCTGATGATTCGGTCGTAATTCAGGCTGAAGTTATTTCGCAACCTTCCTGTACGGCACCTACTCTGGGTACAGCAGCTGTTTCTATAGTTGATGGGTACCCGGTATGGCTGTCTACGGCAAATTTCATCTACATTTGGAAAGATCAAAATGGAGATACCCTAAGTGGTTACCCGCTTTCAAAACCTTCAATGAATGATACTGTATCGAATCTGGCCATTGGAGAATACACTGTTATTGTTTATGATGCAAATTCTAAAATAGATTCGGCTGTAATTTATATAAACGACTGTCTTTACCGTGGAGGTAGTGGTCCAGGGGCTTCTTATGATTCAGTACTTAATAACTGTTCATTAACCTCAATTTATACAGGTAGCGCAGATGATGGGTTTGATTATAGTGCAGACCTTCAGTCATGCGATTTCTATCTATTTTCAAAAGGTGGAGATGGTATTGGCTTTTCTGTAGATTCAAGTACTCAGATATGTTTAGGTGCTCAAATATTTAAAGGGGATTCCAATGATGGATATGGTGTAGTTGAAGAGGTCTTAATCTGTGAGTCAAGATTGTTTTCTGTCGGAGGTAGTGGCGGGGGATTTGGCGTTGATACTACTACACAGAATTGTGAACCTTTAAATATTTTTAGTAATACCCAGGGTGATGGATTCGATTATCAGGCTCAGATATCCAGTTGTTTTGCAAACTTATTCTCTTCTGGAGGAGAAGGTAATGGTTTTTCTGTTGATACAAATATTCAGGACTGTCAGCTAACCAGCATTTTTACAAATTCCGGGGATGACGGATTTACGCACAGTTCGGATATTTTGTTGTGCGAATCTGTTTTGTTTACCAAGGGAGGGGATGGAAACGGTTTTACTGTTGATACATCTCTTCAGGTTTGCGATTCTCCCCAAATCTATACAGGAGATGCAGGGGATGGTTATGTATATGTTGATGATATACCATGTCTTGATGATTCCGTAGTAATTGAAGCTGATGTCCTTGATCAAATAAGTTGTCCGGTTACCGTTGACAACGGAAGTGCGCATGTTTCTATTGCTGAAGGGTTTCCAGACTGGCGCTCGGTTGCAGATTATACTTACGTATGGAAAAATGGTGTAGGAGATACTTTGACTGGTTATCCAAAAGTAACCTCCCAAACGGCTGATACTATTTATAATCTTGGTGTTGATACTTATACAATTATTGTAACAGATGCTCTTGGAAATGTAGATTCGGCTGTGATTTATATTAATGATTGTTTATATAGAGGTGGAGAAGGTTCCGGAGAAAGTTCGGATAGCGCTATGTCTGAATGCTTATTAACAAGCGTATATACAAGTTCTGGTAATGATGGTTTTGATTATGCCGTGGATACCCCTTTATGCATTGTTGGACTATTTAGTAGTGGTGGAGACGGAAATGGGTTCTCGGCTGATACATCTGTTCAGAACTGTTTATTAACAAGTGTTTATACGAATTCGGGTGATGATGGGTTTAACTACTCGGTTGATATTCAAACCTGTGATATGACTTATTTTTCTTCCGGAGGCGACGGTAATGGGTTTTCAACCGATACGAATAATCAAATATGCAACCTTCCAACTATTACAACCGGCGAGCAGGCGGATGGCGCAGATCAAAGGTATAGCGGCTGTACTCCATATATTTATGAATATCCGGCAACGAATAATTCATGTCTTAATGCGGATACAATTACTTCAACAGGCTCTGATCAATGGCAATTAATTATGAAAGACGGACAGGTAGTTGCAGCTATTAAGGACAATGGAAACAATCTAGGTCAGATTACTACTCAGTTTTATGTAAATGATAATCCGGTAAGGGTAGATCCTTTTGGTATTTTGCCGTCCTATTATCTAGACAGAAACTATAAAATATCCACGGAGAATTTGATATTCGGCTCTCCTGTAAGGGTAAGGCTTTATTTCCTTACGAATGAACTACAGGCTTTAATTAATGAAGATCCTGACGTAACATCCATAAATTCAATTGGTATTACGCGTTATCATGGCACTAACGAAAATTGTGCTCTTACCGACAATATAGATAATAATGATAACATAAATTATCTTCACTACAATACCTATGATTGGGATACGTATGAGAATGGATATTATGTTGAGTTCGACGTAAACAGTTTCTCGGAATTTTATATAAACAACAGTTCAAGTCTTCCTCAACCATATGTGATTACGGCTGATTTGAGTGTTACATCTGATTATAACGGAGCTGAAATATCATGCCATGGAGCTTCTGATGGCGAAGTTACCGTTACTCCTACGTATGGCGTTGCCCCGTTTACTTATCAATGGAATGATCCATTGTCTCAGACGGATTCAATAGCAACTAATCTTACGGCAGGAACTTATCAGGTTACAATTGTTGACAATAATAATGTAACATATATTGACAGTATTACAATTACAGAACCCGATAGTATACTTGTGAGTGGCGTGGTGACAAATGCGTGTGTTGGTGAAAATAATGGGGGAATTGATCTTACTGTTTCAGGAGGAACAACCGCCACAAATTATACATTTACATGGTCAACCGTTGATGGTTCCGGAATAGTGCCAGGGGATGAAGATCAGCTTACATTATCCGGAGGTACATATAATATAACAATTGAGGATGCTAATTTGTGCTCTAAAGATACAACCGTTATTGTTGCTGAAAACCCTAACTCAACTGCAGCAACAGGTATAAATGTAACGAATAACAGTACTTGTCCTGCAACAACCAAGACGTTATCACCAAATGGAGGGGTTTTAGGTTATAATGCTGTTTGGCGCTGGTATTCGGAGGCAGCCTGTACAAATCTGCTTCATACGGGAAATACCTACGATGTAAATCCTGCAACCACAACAAATTACTGGCTACGTGCTGAAGGAGGTTGTGATACTACATCAACAGCTTTCTTGACAGTAACGGTATTGGAAGTTTCCGTAGCAGCTGATAGCATGTCCAAAAGTCAGGATAATATAGCTCCGGGTACAAATGACACGCTTGTTATTCATGGAGGTTCCCTTGGAGAGGGGGCTAGCTGGAAATGGTACCTGGATCCAGGAGCAACTATTCCTACAGGAGCAGATAAGGATACCTTAATTGTAGCCCCAACAGTAACTACACAGTATTGGGCAAGGGCAGAAGGAACTTGTAACGTAACAGCACTGGTAACAACCATAGTTACTATAAATCCACTACCATCTAAGCCGGGTACACCGGTCGGAATAGATACACTATGTCAGGATGCGGTAAATACCGATTATATAACTTCCGGTGCGACAGGGGCTACTTCTTATATCTGGTCAATTAGTCCGGATACAACAGGAACAATATCAGGGACAGGAACCACTGGTACTGTTGATTGGTCTGATACCTTTTATGGTGCGGCAACTATAACGGTTACCGGGGAGAATGCTTCAGGTACAGGGCCTGTTTCAGACTCAATTAATGTATGGATATGGAAAAGGCCAGAAACCGGACCGGCATTCCATATAAGGAATACCTGGGGCAAATAAATTAAAAGTCTTTCAATCAATAATTAATTAGACGATAATTTTTGGGTTATAGTTCTTTTGAAAGAATAGCAGTTTTACCTCCGTTTTGTCATTTCTTATTCCTCATAGTAGAGGACCAAAAGGGATAATGATATCATACATATTTTGTGTTTAGTGTAATTAATCAATTCTTTAGTCTTCATTCTGAATTCATTAATAAAAAGAGAACAAGTTTGTTTTTATTTACGGTAACCTTGACTAAAATTATCCGTTAATGATTCATATCAATGAATGGTGATGATGAAAGTCAACAGTAAATGTCGATTTATATTAAATCTCGGGGCTATTCTTAAAAAGAATTTAGCAGTATAGGAAGGCTTGGATTTAATGAAATTCTTTCAATAAAACAATATAACACCTTTGTTGAATTAAAAATATGATGAGCTTCATACTTTATAGGAGTTATGTGGCGGTTTATTGTTTTTAATAAATTCTAATCTTACAGAGCTAAAATGCAACACAAACCTCTCATGTATTTACGGAAATATCCTTTTAAAGCCTTTTATTTGCTATTATTTTATCTTTTGCTACTACCTTGCAGGGGTTATTCTCAGACGGTAATATTTTCAGAAGGTTTTGAAGAGGCTGGTAATGATGTGTATACATCCAGTCAAGGGGTTATCCCAAGACTTACAAACAGTTGGGCGTACGAAAAGACAAATGAAGGAAGGTTGAGGATGGCAGCCGGGAACGGATATTACAGAAATGGGAGCCGGGCTGCAACTTTAGACGATATCCAGAATTGGAGCTACACGTCTGTCAATTATCTTGTTGCAAGCATTGATCTTGGAGAGTATGTAAATTCCACACAATTATTGCTTTCTTTTTCATACATGGATCATGGCGATGAAAATAGTACGAATGATAGAGTTTGGGTGAAAAGAGAAAATAGTGCAGAATGGATAGAGGTTTATAATCTGGCTCCGGAAAATTCAAATAATGGAGACTGGAATAACGTTATTGACTTAAATATTGGTTCAGCCCTTGCAAGTCAAACACCAACATCATCTATTATTCAAATCCGTTTTGGACAGGAGGACAATTTTCCAAGTACCATGACAACAGCTAATGATGGAATAACTTTTGACGATATTACACTCACCGGAACAGAAACTGGCAGTTATATTTGGTACGAAGCTTTTTCCGGATATGCAAATGGAACAACAACTGGTACAGGTATCCCTTCCATTGCAACCTGGACTGCTGATGGGGTAGCGGGATGGGGTGGAGTTGATGTGCAAAATAATCAGCTAAGGGGAATTAATACTACAAGTTCGGGAAGAACAACATGGTCCATAAACAGTGGGGATCCTATTGAAATCAATGATTATACGGATATAAGCATTTCTGTAGATTTACTAGAGAATGGAACCTTTGAGAACGGTGATTATATTCAAGTTCAATATAGTACTGATGGTGGAGTCTGGACTGATTTTGACAATAATGGTTACATCAATACGGATTTCGGTTCGGTGACGGCTTTACAAGAGGGACTTAACGGAAATTCATTAAGGCTTCGGATAATTCTATCTAATAACTGGTGGGATGAAGTTTACTATGTGAATAACATTGCAGTAAGTGGAACACCAAAGGTAGTAGTAGGAGGGAATACCTATTATTCATATCAATCAGGCAATTGGAATGAGGTAGGTACATGGACACACAACCCGGGGGGTACAACCCATACAGCAACAGATATACCAAATGCAGATGATAATGTTGTTATTCTGTCAGGGCGTACTGTAACCTTATCAGATGATGTGGATACTACCGGATTAAAGGTAACCATTAGAGAGGGAGGAATACTTGATCAGTCAATATATAGTTTTACAGCAGGACTGAGATCGCTGGAAGGTACGGGTACGCATAGACTGGCATCGGTAAATTACCCTTCAGTCACATCAAATTATTTTGTGAATGCCGGAGGGGGAACAACAGAATATGTTAATACTGCAAGTTTTGATTTACCAGCAGGGCAGTCGATATACAATAATTTGAGATTAAATGCCCCGGGAGTGGTTGCAACCCAATTAAGTGATATTAGCTTAAACGGGGATCTTCATGTGAAACAGGGAACGTATAGAATAAATGATAATTCTGCGGCCAGGCGCAAATTGACCATTGAAAAGGATGTAACTGTTGATGCTGGGGCTTTTCTGACCATAGGAACAGGACGTACAACTACAACTATTAACCCTGATAATATTACCGGAGGAACCGCTCCTTTCATAAACTATTACGATGCACAATCACACCGGGTGGTTATAAATGGAGACTTTACGAATAATGGGACTGTAAACTTTACAACTCAGACTTACCCCGTGTACAATGCTTTGCCGGTTAGCGGAATTGCTACTGTTTATTTCAGGGGGACTTCAAACAATACATTGACCTGTAACGGCGAGACAGATTTTTATAATTTGGTCCTGGATAAAGGAATAGATCAGAGTTATTCTTTAACCATATATTCTTCAGCCTATTCCAATTTTAGGTTATTTGGGGCAAACAGTGCAGGAGGAGATGGTGGAGGAGATAACCCGAATCTTAAAAAGGCGCTTTGGATCAGGACCGGAACGCTTATACTAAATGGATTGACTGTTATACCTTCCCTGACAGAGGGTGCCGGAACAGAAAACAATCCCGGTAGCGATTACTGTATCCCTTCAAATGGGGCATTGCAGCTAGACGGATCAGAGGTTGTGATTTTATCAACAGCAGATAGTTACAGAGAAGTGAATGCGGCCTATGGGTTAACCGGAGGTAGCAACGTTACCTATGGAATAAGCAATGGAACAAATAATGAATCGCTTCTATTATATGGAAAAATCCAGCTTGATAACGGATATCTGTCAACCCGTGAATCCGGAGGTATTATTACAAGTGCTGCAACTTCAGGGCAATTTATTCTTAATGGCGGAACTTTTGATGCGAAACAGATAAAGGGACTGGGCGGAGCTTCTTATACACAAGCTGGGGGAACAGCGATATTTAGAGGGCTGTTCCAGCGGAATACAAGCTCTGTTTTATCTGTACCTGATATCAGGAATGCCACAATGAATACTTCCAGGTTTAGCGGGGGCGTTGATAACGGAAGGGCTACGTTTAGTCTTGAAAGTGCTGATAATGTATTTGATGTATCCGGGGGGACCATACAGATATATGATCCGTGTGGGGTGTCCGGGCGGATATTTGATGTTTTGGCATCAGAAGGAAATATAAATGTGACGGGAGGAACTATTGAGATAATACCAACAGCAGGTAGTGGAATTGCAGATGTGGCAACTCACTACATTCGGTCAACAGCACCGTTATATAATCTGAATATAAACAGGGCGGGCGGTTCAACGGTCGTTGAATTGAGTGCGTATCCTTTAATCGTAAAAAATAATTTAGCAATAACATCAGGAGATTTTTCAGCCAACGATCTGGATGTTTCTGTTGGTGGGGATTTCTATGCAGAAACCGGAATTTCCTATCTGCCGGGAGCGAACTGGACGATTTTCAATGGAAGTGGGGAGCAGGAGTTTAATATTAACACTACAGCTACTTTTGAGCTGAAAAAACTGAAGGTTGATAAAACATCCGGTACAACTTTGACTCTTGCCGGAACTCAATCAACCGTAACGGTGGAAGACTCCTTAATGATTTTATCAGCCACACTGGATGACGGAGGAAAAACGATTGATTTCGTAAATTCTGCAACAACAGCAGTTTCGTACCTGTACAACTCAGGAGTTCATGCGGGAACGGGTAAAATATTGTTGTCTGATGATGATCCGCAATTAATTACCGGGGATGGAAGTGGCTTATTTCAGAACCTTGAAATTAATAATACGGATGCCTCTGTAGCTCCGGTTTATTTGGGGAGCAATATCACGATAAATGGAACATTAACATTTTCTCAGGATAAACTGTTTGATATAGGTACGCATAACCTGAATTTTGGACCTGATGCAACGGTTGTGAATGCTGATGTTAACAGGTTTATCCGAACAGAAGGGAATGCAGGGGACGGTGGAGTAACAAAAGAATATTCGGCAACATCAACCGGATTTACCTTTCCAGTTGGAGCACCATCAGATGGCCATGCAAATGCAGAATATACACCGGCAACGCTTACTTTTGGAACACAACCAACAGTTTATGGTTCAATTACTGTGGTTCCGGTAGGTTATGAACATCCAGCAACAACGAATAAAAACAGAAGTCTTACCTATTTCTGGCGGATTAAATCTAAGGGGTTTACCTTAGGGGCAGGAACGGTTAATCATTCATACACCTATTCAACAAATGATGTGGTAACCGGGGCTGATATCGCAGAAGTTGGTTATGTTTCAGCTGTATATAATAACACGGCTTATACCTGGACAAAAGGAACAGCAGCGGATGTAAACGAATCCATGAACACAATAGGGGGAACTGGAACAAATTTTGAAGCCCTCGGCTATATTGATGGGGAATTCACTGCAGGAGACGATGTTCCAACTGATCCTTTTGGAACCCCAACGGTTTATTACAGCTATGGTGGCGGAGGTACGTGGGGAAATACTTCAACATGGTCATTAACAGATCATCATACACCCAATCCACCACCTACACCACCGGGATCTTCTGATATCGTAATAATTGGGGATCAGGACTCCGTATATCTGCAATCTCATATAACAAGCATAAATACAGATGTTAGAAGTTGTGCAAGCCTTAAAATAGAAGAAGGTTCAGCGCTGGATATCGGATATAACCCGGCCTGTGACTTTGGAATAGTTTTAAGTCACGAAAATGGTAACGGAAATTTTAGGTTGACAACTTCATATAGAACCGGAACTATCTTTTCTTTTCCATCAGGGGATTTTTCAGATTTCAATGTAAATTTGGGAACAACGGAGTTGTATTCGACAAATTCGGAGGCTAATACAGTTTATTGGTTACCCAATGGTATTACTTCGTATGGTAATCTTATTATTTCACCTTTAGGAGGTTCAAATATCATTTTTCCGAATAATGATGTCCTTATTTATGGTAATCTTATAACAAGAGGACAGAATTCTCTTTCGTGGTTTTGTCCAACCTGGCATTTAAATTATCCAGAGGCACCAGTACAAATTGTAGATAAAACAATAACAGTTCTGGGTAACTTGCAATTGGAAGGAGGAGCTTTAATCTGGATAGAAAATGAAAACAGAGCGCAGGATTTTATTATTTATGGTGATTTAATTGTAAGTGAAAATGCCGGTTTGCGGGATTATCGCAATGCCTATAATCAAAGAGTTTCAATAGGCGGAAGCCTGATTAACAATTCATTGGCTCCAGCCGGAGGGGACAATGCATATCGAGGATGTAATTTTACGGATGTTCCTTTAACCTTCTTTGGAAGTGGGACGGAATACGTTACGAATGACGATCCTTCAGCGGATACATACACGGTTATTGAATCTTTAACATTGAATAAAGGAACTTCCCAATCGGATTCTCTTATTGTAAATATAACAGGAACATTTAATACACCAGGCAATGACTGGTTAAGTCTCGTGAACGGAACGTTTAAGTACGAACATGATGCTAATTTGAACATTACTACGACAAGTAGTTTCAATATCCCTTCAACAGCCGGTTTATATGTTAAGGCACCCGGAAGAAATATTTTTATCGCAGATGCCGGTGTTAACAATAACGATGTTTATCTTGATGGAAAACTTACGATTATTGATGGAGATGTTTACATTGGAGATCCCAGTTCACCGAATAACAATAACGATATTGAATATTCAGGAGGGGGCAGTTCTGAAATTGATGTTCGAGGAGGGAGCCTGACTGTAAATGGGCAAATTCGACGTAACCCTTCGATAACGGATGGGGTTCTAAAATATACACAAACAGGCGGGGACGTTACAATAAATGGGCGGAATTCGATAAGTAGTAATGCAAAGCTTGAGATATTAAATACGGGAAGTGAATTTAATATGGACAGTGGGACATTAACAATAGTAAGAGGAAGTGGTGGAGGTACATATGGGGACCTTTACCTGCGGCCTGAAAACTCAGTGGTGACCGGAGGGGAAATAATTTTTGCCACCGGTACATCAGGAAATCAGAGTTATTTTTTAGATGCAAATATCCCTCTAAATCATCTAACTGTTAATGGAAGCAATGGAAATACGGCGGAAGTGACTATTTTGCTTAGTCCGCTCGAATTGAGGGGGGATCTGACCTTAGAAACAACAACAAGTATTTTGGACGCTAATGCCAACTATGATATAGATGTTACTATCGGTGGTAATTTTGATAATTCCGGTGTTTATAGCCATTATAAT
This sequence comes from Bacteroidales bacterium, assembly GCA_965230395.1. GTDB lineage: Bacteria > Bacteroidota > Bacteroidia > Bacteroidales > UBA10428 > UBA10428. The sequence continues at coordinate 4,549,135 of CBDDKV010000002.1, read as the reverse complement.
AATTTAACAATATTTGATGGAGGGGCACAGTCTGTTATGGGGAACTCAACAATATCTTTTTACGATTTAAATGTAAACCCGGTAACAAGCCTGACTTTGGAAAAGGATATCACGGTCCAGAATAACCTCGTATTAAGTGGTGGAACATTAATATGCGGAGATAATACACTTTTTGCAAAAGCTGATGTGGAAAATAATGCAACTTATACAGATAATAATACCGGGCTGGTACTAAATGGAAATTCATTACAATATATAGGTGGGACCGGAACCTGGGGACAGCTTGAGTTAAAAAATTCGTCCGGTGCAAGACTTTCCAATGATGTTATATTACAGAGTAATTTAGTAATGACCACAGGTATACTGGATATTAACAGGTACCTTCTGACTTTAGGGGTCAATAGTAACATAAATGGAAGCTCCTTTGGTCCGGAAAAGATGATTATCTCTGATGGAGTGTTCAGCGATGTTGGAATACGCAAGTATCTTTCCATTTATAGCGGGGCACCCCGGATTTTTACTTTTCCCTTAGGGGTATTCGGGAAATATACACCGGCAAAGCTTACTTACACCGATAATACCAATGTTGGGTATGTTCGGATTAATAATATAAATGACAATCACCCCGGGGTCCTTGATGCCGATAATGTCCTTGATTATTTCTGGGAAGTTGAAAGTAATGCCATCGCAGGGTTTAACGGTTCACTTAAATTGAATTATGACGATGGGGATGTTCAGGTAACAGGCAGTAATACAGAGGCTGATTATATTGCGGCAGGCTTACTTATACCAGGCACGAGCTGGACAAAAGCCACTTCCGGGGCATTAACAGATAATGTTGATGAAGCAGGGGATACCATTACGTTTAACTTTTCCGGTTCAAATTCGCTGAGTGGGGAGTATACAGCAGGAATAGATGCTGCATTGCCTGATCAGGTTCCGGAGTTTACCAGCATAAACAGCGATGATTGGTCCAATCCGGCAAACTGGCAACAAACAGCTGGGGATCCATACACTCTTACAGGGGCGCCTAATGGTTTTATTATAATTATTGACTCAGACGACACCGTTACAGCTGATATCAACTATGCTTTGGCCTACAGGACAGAAATTAATGGGAAACTTAAAATTAGTTCCACTACTTACGGGCACAACTTGGGAACGGTGTCCGGAAGTGGTGTAATATCCATTGATAACGGAACACTCCCGGCCGGTCGTTATACCAGTTTCTTTGATTGCTCTAACAGTTCAACGATTCAATATGGCGGAAATACAGATTATTCCATTATTGCCGATTTATATACGGATATACCCAAATTACATTTTATTGGGAGCGGAAGCAGGATACTGCCGAATAAAGATTTAACTGTTTGTCAACAGCTTTTGATAGATGGACCCACTTTAGATAATAGCGTAAACAATAAAAAGCTAACCATTCAGGGAACAATGGAAAGGTATAATTCAGGAACGTTTATAAGTGGAACAGGAACAGGGGCAATAGTTTGTTTTTCCGGGACAGCAGCTCAGTCCATTGGGGGAACATTAGGGGATTTTACAGGCGTGAATGCATTTCATAACTTCGAAATTGATAATAGCAGCGGAATAACAATTAATACAGGTGGGGCAATGGAGGTTAAAGGTGGTTTATTTCTTACAAACGGGATAATAGCCTCTTCAACAACAAACACAATAACCATAACGAATACTGACGTAAACTGTGTTACTCCCAATGGTGGAAGCACAACTTCATTTGTCAATGGGCCGCTTACGAAAAAAATAAATCAGGGCGACGATTTTTCATTCCCCATTGGAAAAGGAAGGGTTCCCGGAAACAAGATAAACCTTTCTTCCATTCAGACCGGAACACAATTCTGGACGGTCGAATACTTTAATACCAACGCGACATCAGAAAACATGGCAAATCCACTTACATATGTAAATAACGATGATTACTGGACCGTATCCTCCGGTCCGGGCAACCAGGCATATGTTAATCTGGACTGGGATGCTTCAAGCGATTTAACTCCATTGATGACTCAAAACGGAATTTCAGACATGCGGGTTGCAGGGTACAATGAAACAACTTCGGAATGGGAAGAACTGTCATCAACAGCTTCGGGGAATAATAATAACGGAACAGTTTCAACAACAAGCAGAATATCGGTGCCGGCTACCGGCTCGGCTGATTATACAACCGCATGTATCAATATTGTGAAACCAAGGGCACGCTTTAATCCTTCCGGAGCAGTTTGTGGAACGGCAGGAATTCCTGTTACATTTACATATTCCGGGGCCATCCCGCTTAATTATACATTGAATTATACGATTGATGGTGTTGCTCAAACACAGGTAATTGTTACATCGGTACCCTACACGCTGCCAACTCCAACAGCAGGGGAGTATCAACTTACAGGGTTTACATACAATAGCGGAGCAAATACAGGGGTCGTGGATCCAACAAAGGTTGATGTATATGAAGTGCCTACTACTGCAGATGCCGGCAAGGATCAGTCTCTTTGCGGGGCAACAAATGCAACGCTTGCAGCTAATACTCCTGTTGTGGGTACAGGTTTGTGGACCATCATAAACGGGACCGGAGGTACCGTGGTTTCGCCTACATTGCCCAATAGTGAGTTTAATGGAACAAATGGAACTACATACACCTTACGGTGGACTGTGACCAATGGAGGGTGTGAATCTTCAGATGAGATTGGTATCGCCTTTCCATTGCTGCCTGTTCAGCCGGAAGATTTCACTAATGCTTCAACGGATGTTTGCCGGGGGCAGACAGGAATAGTTTACACAGTGCCCAATGATCCTACTATTTCTAATTATTCATGGTCGTATGCAGGAACCGGGGAAACCATTAATGGAACCGGAAATTCAGTGACCCTGGATTTTAATGCTTCTGCCACAAGCGGAACACTGAGCGTTGATGCTGAAAACGGATGTGGAACAAGTTCAGCCAGAACAATAAATATTACCGTCCATCCCGTTCCGTCCATAACGATTAATGATGGCAGTTTGTATGTTTGTCAGGGAGGGACATCGGTTAATTTGACGTTTTCCGGAACTACCGGAAGTCCGGATAGATACAATATTGATTTTGATGTAGTTGCCGAGTCTGAAGGTTTTACTGATGTAACAAATGCAAATCTTCCGGCAAGCCCTGTTTCAATTATTGTTCCTGGCGCAGTTGATGTGGGAACATACAATGCCGTGTTGACGGTACATAACGCTTTAGGAGGTTGTATAAGTGTGGATTACCCCATAACAATAACGGTTTCTGCAATACCAAAACCAACAATTGCAGGGAACGATACAACGTGCAACGGAACAACGTTAACTTATACCACAGAGGCGGGGATGAGCAATTATTCCTGGACAGTCAATCCGTTATACGGTACGGTTATTTCAGGGACAGGTACTAATAGTATTACGGTAGATTGGCACAATTATACCGCACTGGGGGCTCCAACAGAAATTTCGGTAAATTATGATAATGCCGGGTGTATTCCTGTATCTGCCGGAACAATGGGCATAATGGTATTTAAAATCCCCTCTACAGGAGCACTGTATCACCTGAAAAATAACTGGAGTAAGTAAAGTTTTGTGTGCATACATGAAAGAGGTAGGGGGCGTGTAGCGTGCATTTGTCAAATAAAAAGTAGCATACATGTAAAAAAAACAGTATATTTATGTAAGGATGTAACATTTTGACACAATAGATTGTAAAAGGAAACAGAGAGGAGAATTAAAAATTATTACAATAAAATAGTTTAACTTAATTTAGGTATTATGAACAAGAGAATTACTAGAAAATTTTTTGCTGCTATGGCAGTGATTACACTTTTTACGTTGGGAGCATCAGCTCAGATATTGGATGATACTAATTGGAAAGAAGGGGGCTACGGCGGTGGTGCCGACGCTGGAGAAGAAATTGACTCTGTTACAGTAGGAGCTAGGGTCGGTTTCTTTGCAGAGCCTGACCCGTATTATCATCCAAATTATGTAACCCCAAATTGGTTAATAACAAATGGAACTGATTGGCACTGGTTTCCAGCAGGAGCAACTCAAACAGTTACAACCGACTTTACAACAACAATTTCTGATACTAACTACATTGAGATAACATTTGGTAATACACCAGGTCTTGATAGTATTGGAGTTAGCGAATTGTCAACTTTAGGTTGTGGGGGTGATACAACATACTTGAAGGTTAGAGTATTAGCAGAGCCTACTGTAACTTTCTCTGCAGACGATGATGCGAATGATACAATTGGTGCCAACCTAGTTCTTTGTGAAGGAGATCCTAGGCTTGATGGTAGTCAGAGCGTTTATGCATCTTTTACAGGTATTCCCACGTATCATTTAGATTATTCATTAGAAATTTATACTCTAGATACTGACGGATCAACAATTTTGAACTTTTATGATCTGACCAAGGCTGATATAGGAAATGGACCAACATCTGCATCTGGGGATACTGCTTTTTGGGCACAAAATGCGGCAGGTACACAAATTCAAAATATTTCAAATAATGTTTATGGATTAACACAGCCAACTGGAGCTTTTACCTCAATAACAGAAACTGGTCAAAAAAAGACAACAGTATATAAATACACTATTATGGGCGCTACAGGTAGAATATCTCGTAAGTCTGATTACTTGTCGAATACAGCTGCTTCAGCTGCGGGGTGGACACTTTATGATACGGCGCCTGAGGTTATCACCATTCAAGTTAATCCAGCACCTGTTACAGGACCTATTTATCATATCTCGAATACTTGGGTTAACTAATAATTTTATTATTTTGATCAATTAATATCTAAGTATAAACTGGATAACCGTTTCACTGTTTTGAATGTAAAAAACTATATAACAACATTTTTGTTTCTTATTATAACAATAACTTTAAGTATTGGGCAGTCCTCGAATTTGGGGACTGTCTGTGCTGAGAGTGATGAGTTATATGGTGTAGATGGTTACAGAGATTCCGAGTTTACATGGGCTGTTGAAGGGGGAGTGATCATAGATGGGGAAGGAGAAGATACAGTAAATATCAGGTGGGGGTATAAAACAGGCACTTACCGAATGGAGGTTGTTGAATTAACATCAGCTAATTGTGTTGGAGTACCGTCCATTGCTACTGTTACCGTACAAGCCCCGGAAGTAGATTTAGGCTACGATTATTTTGAAATATGCGATGAGGATTCCATGACTTTTGATGCGCGTGGTGACTATGATGGAACATCTTCTTATGTGTGGCATGATAGTTCAACAAGTTCGAATTATACAGGAAAAATATCTGAGCTTATCTGGGTGAAAGTCACTGATGGTTTGGGGTGCGAGAGATACGATTCTATTGATTTTACCGTCCACCCGCTTCCAGTGGTTTATATTGGGAGGGACACAGTCTTATGCGATGTCGAGACTCCGATGCAAATTACAGCTGTAGATTCTAACAATAATGATTTCGCCAGTTATGAATGGTACTCTGCATCCAAAGGCGGTTTGGTCTCAGTTGCCCCTTCGTTGTTTATAGGGCCTGGGCGTGATACGGTTACACTCGAAATTGCCGATTTTAATGGCTGTGCAGGAAGCGATACCCTGGTGATATTTGCCTGTAGTGTAAGGGAAATGTTCCGGGATATGGTGAATACTTTTACACCTAATGGAGATGCTCAGAATGATGTCTGGAACATTATTGAATTCATGCATTTATTTCCAGATGCCGTATTGGAAGTATTTGACCGGTGGGGAAGAATGGTGTACCGGACAGAAGACGTTGCCAATGAGCCCTGGGATGGGAAGTCAAACGGAAGAGAAATGCCGATGGATTCGTATTTTTATGTGCTGGAACTGAATTACATGAACTTTGAAGCTTTATCGGGTACGGTAAACTTAGTAAGATAAAAAGAAAGTATGTTAGTTCAGTACTATAAACTTAGCTGGTTAATGTTTTGTTTAAGTTCAGTTGAACTCTAACAAATCATATTTAGAAAACAGATGCCTGTTTGTAGTAAAATGGAAAATCCAAGAATGTTGCACCGGATGCTTAATTAAATGAAAAAACAACTACAAAAATATTTCATTATTCTTTTTCTTTCAGTAGCAGGAAATGCTGCGGCTCAGCAGTTTCCGGTTTATTCTCAGTACTGGATGAATAAGTACCTTTTGAACCCGGCTATTGCTGGCCATGAAGGGTATACTTCTTTTAACCTTACTACACGAAAACAATGGGCAGGACTAGACGGTTCACCAGGAACAATAGCCGTTTCCGGCCAGTCCCGTGTGATGCAGCAATCCCATATTTCCAGAAGGAGGCCCGTTCGGAGAGGAAGAAGGAGAAGGCGTTCGATGTCAAGGGGCGGCAGTGTTGGAGTTGGAGGCTATCTTTTTAGCGATAATTTAGGGGCACTAAGTAAATTAGGTTTTCAGGGAACATATGCTTATCATATGGCATTACGTCGTTCTCAACTTTCATTTGGAACCAGTATTCTGGGAATGCAATACAGTATTGATAAAGATAAAATCAGGCTGGAGGATCCCAATGACCAGTTGCTGTTAAATACGGCAGACCGGGGGTATATATTAGATGCTAACTTTGGTGCATATTTTTCAGAGAAAAATCTATATGCTGGTTTTTCAGCACAAAACCTTTTTGAAAGTTTTTTCAAATTAAACAACAGGGAAGGATCTGAAATAAGGGTTGAAAGGCAATATTTATTAATGGCTGGTTACCGGTATGACATTTATGATTTTGTTTACCTGGAACCATCGTTTAATTTTAAGTTAAGTGAAAATGTGGTATCGCAGGTCGATTTAAACCTTACCGGTTACTTTAAAGAAGATTACTGGGGAGGATTTGCTTACAGGTCAGGGAGTTCTTCCCGGATATCAACCGAAACACTTGGAGGGCGTGGCTCCAGTATCATTTTATATGGAGGGGCCCGGATTGATAAATTCTTTTTCGGATATTCCTTCGACTACACACTTAGCAGTATCCAAAGATATTCTTACGGGTCGCATGAGTTAATGGTGGCGGTTAGATTTGGAGACAACGCAAGAAGGTATAGGTGGTTGAATAGGTATTAAGGATCGTTCTCTTATTATATGGTTGGTGATTAACATAAAGCCTATTTGTAAGTCATTCCAGAAACAGTTTTTAGTCTACCATTTCTCTCATTATTGACCTAATTTTAATCTTCATTGCAACCTAGAGCTAATATTTTTCTGTTTTATTGATAGAATTTGAGCTGGTTTTACGAAGACCAAGTAATAGTTATTGGTTTTAACAGCCCACGTAGGTCTATATTTGGATTTTTCAAAATCTGTTAATCGTATAGCTTTGATTTTCTTGAAGATAGTAGAATTTTAGTAAAAAAGTCTGTTTTGACCCTGTTTTGTTTATCTGTCCACTAAGACTAGCAATGCGGTTTAAGAGAATAACTTGTCTGCCAGTAATAGAGCTTTGTTTTAGTCTGAGTCTTTTTTTGTATTTACTTAAACAAGTTACTCTTGTTTTTTTAATTTTATCAATAGTATTTATATGATTTCTTCTAAAATCATAACTTGCTCCTGAATTTTGTTAAATGTTAGTCGTTTATTAATTAACTCGGAACTGTCTTATAAGCTTTTTATAACCACCACCGTTCTACCCTTTAAAATTATAATTAGAAATTGGTAGATATTAACTCTTTTTGGGGTATAGGTCGATAATACTTTTTATAATCATAGAGTTCATAATCAATCATTTTTCCATCTTGATTTGTTCTAATTTTTCTTTTTAAACTGCCTTCGGGATGGTAAGAAAATATATCTGTATACAGTAAGGCTTCTTCAGGTGTATAGTATTTAATTTTTTTTATTTTGAAGGAATCATCGTAGAGATACTTTGAAATAATGGTTTTTCTTTTATTATCGGGCAGGTAATTTGTACTTGTGACCATATTAGTTAAGTTGTTTTGGAGCTCAGAAATGGACGTGATCTTAAGAATTGAATCATTGCGGTAAAATTCCGTTTCAGTTTTTATTGTTCCCTTTTCGTCAACTCTAGAAATCGATTTTTTTAAGGTGAGTTTTTTATTCCTATCGTATGAATATACCGAATAGGAATCCTTTTTGTGCTTGTGTCTTTCTTTCTGAATGAGAATGGTTGAATTAAATTCTTTTTGATAGTAGTTTATATACAATAACTGTCCCTTTCTATATATGAAATTTTTATAAGAAACTAACTGATCATCACCATTGTAGTATTGTATTTGTTTTAAAGAATCGTTAGGATAGTAAAAATAATAGAGATAAGTATCTACCTGTTTATTGTTGTGAATGACTGCTCTAGTAAGCTTGAAAGTAGAGTCGTATGTTTCTTGTTTTGTAGCTATTTTCTGATTTGTATTTTGGAAATTTTTAAGGATGTATTGGTAAGTTGTAATTACAAATACGGAATCTTTCTGACAATACATATCAATGGTAAAAGAAAGAAGAAAAATTACAAGAACCAGATTTTGTATTTTGTTTTGTAACGCATGTGTCATTTGCAATATTTTTTTGATGTTTCAAGTGCAGGTAGATAGTTTTTGTTTTTCGCGATTGTAATATCTTTGCAACCAAGTTCGTATTTAAATATACTTATAAGGTTAATCCCTCTGGCATAATATACCTCTCCAGATGTGGCTCCTAAGTTAATACATGCTGTAAAGTCTGCAATTGCTTCATTATACTTCTTTATAGAACCATAAGAATAGCCTCTGTTTAAATATGCCCTGATGTTTTTATTGTCTTTATCAAGCATATTTGTAAAGGTTTCTATGGCGTCAGAGTAGTTGCCTTTCATCATATATACTACCCCCAAATTAAGAATGGCATCTTCAACTTTGGATCCATTAGGATACTTGCTAATGCTTATTTTCAAAACTTTAATAGCATCATCATGTTTATTTAATCTAAGATAAGCCAACCCCTCATTAAAATATGCTTCGTGTGGTTTAAAACCGTTTTCTGCAGCCTGGTTAAAACTTCTTGCACCCTCAGGTAGCTTTTTAGATTTAACTAATGCCAGTCCTTTGTAGTAATGTGCTTTACCTAATTTATTGTCAAGCGATAAAGCATTCTCAAAATCAGTAATGGCCCCATCGAAGTCATCCAGGTTTAGCTTAAAAAATCCTCTTTGGTAGAAAGCTTCTGTATTTGATGGGTCAAGTTCAAGAAGCTCATTGTAGTCCGCAATAATACCGCTGTAATCATCAAGTTTGGTTCTAACAATAACAGAAGATTCGTAATATTCTTTCTGCGTCTTATCCAGTTCCTGTGCTTTTTTGTAGTCAGCAAGTGATTCTTCCAGGTTTCCTATATTAGCCTTCGCGACACCACGGTAATAATATGCCGGAGCCAGGAGAGAGTCATATTTTATAGCATCATTGAAATATCCAATAGCTTCCTTATAGTCCCCTTTTTTTATCATCGCTTCTCCGCTAATGGCAAAAGCCTCTGAGCTGGTATTGTCCAAATGTATTGCTTGCTTTGCAGAAGAAAGGGCTTCGTCGTAATTTTCGAGGTTTAATAGCGATTTCGCAAGGTTAATATATGCAACAACAAGGTTTGCGTCCAGTTCAGTTGCTTTTTTGAATGAGGTGGTTGCCTGTTCAAAATCTTCATTTTTATAATACTCAATTCCTTCAGCCAGGTTCTTTTGTGCGGCTTTTCTTTTTAGTGGTTTAATGGAAATTAATGCGACAATGAGCAGTGCAACTACCAGAATAATTAAAATTACGATACCTTTTTTCATTTAAATATGCTTTGTAGTAAAAATAAAAATATACAGAAAGATAACGAATCTTTAATAGTTCTCCATTTTTTTTGCAAAAAAAGGCTGCCAATTTTGGCAGCCTAAATTATATTTTTTTAAAGTGAAGACTTGCTAAGTGATACCGGAATTAGCAGAACAAACTCTGGTTTGGAAACTTATAAACAATAGAATTTATGTTCATACCGGCCCCAACGGAAGTGAAGACTGCAATATCATCGGGGGTGAATGAATGTCCCTGCATTTTATCAGATAAAATGAGATCCAGCAGAGTTGGAACAGTTGCAACTGAAGAGTTGCCTAACTTGGAAATGGTCATTGGCATAATATTCTCTGGAATCTCTTTCTTGTTATAAAGTCGAAACAGGCGTTTTAGAATGGCTTCATCCATTTTTGCATTCGCCTGGTGAATAAGCACTTTTTTGACATCGGGCAAATCTACCCCTGCTTTGTCCAGGCCTTCTTTAACTACTTGGGGGACTGTTTTTAAGGCATATTCATATATTTTATGCCCATGCATTTTAATGTAGAGGTTTCCATCTCCATTTTTAGATGAGTTATATGATTTTCCTAAAAAAAGATTAAATGTGTTACCATTTGCATCTGTTCGTGTGTTGTGCGCCAGTATACCAAGTGGAACATCACTGTCCACGCCTTCCAGTATGGTGGCTGCTGCGCCATCGGCATATATCATACTGTCCCTGTCGTGGGGATCGGATATTCTTGATAAGACATCGGCACCTATAACCATTACCCTTTTCGCATCTCCGGAACGTATGTAATAATCAGCCTGTATCATGCCCTGAACCCATCCCGGACAACCAAAAATTGTATCGTATGCAATTGCAGAAGGATTGTTAATGCCCAGTTTTTCTTTTACTCTCGAAGCAATGGAGGGAAGAACATCTGTTTGTATTCCATCTTTATTAATATCACCAAAATTGTGGGCCACAATTATATAATCAAGCGTCTCTTTATCAATACCCGATTTTTCAATAGCATTTTTTGCCGCAAAATATGCCAAATCAGAAGTAGAGTACTCATCTTCAACATGCCTTCGTTCTTGAATATCTGTTATTTCAGAAAACTTTTTAATGATATTTTTGGTTTCTGTTTCAAAGACATTGCCATCCTTGTCAAAGAAATTATATCCTTCAAAATCTTCATTACTAACTACTTTTGATGGAACATAACTTCCTGTTCCTTTAATAACCGAATATGTCTTCCTCATGCTATAAATTAAAATTCTGAAAACCGACTGCAAATTTAATATCCATGTGTATACGTCTTATTTTATATAGGGTGTAAGGGATAAATAAGACAAAAACTGGGGTGAATAATTCAAATATGGGGCGAAATTACTTAAAATTATGCGGGATTTATCTTTTTTTTTAAATTTAGTGGTGGTTAAATGATAGTTTTTAGTGCTTTAAATTTGATGTTAAGCTCACTAATGTGAATAAAGTTTTTTTATTTAAGTGTTTGTTCAGTAGTGTTTTGAGTGGATAGGGGCAGCTTGTAATAATTTCTTTTTGTTGTGCTTTGTTGTGTTTGTTAGTATCCGGGGATTTTGTGTGTTTTTTACACTAATGGTAAATCATATTTGCAATAATCTTGTATCAGGGGTGGTTTTGGAAAATTACTTTATTGTTTCAACAGAAATAAAAAGCCCGTTTATTTTAGGTAGTGCTCAATTTTTGACAGGAGTGAGTCAATATTGAGTGGTTTAGTGATAAAATCATCGCACCCGGCCTGTAAGCACCGTTCTTTTTCACCAACCATCGCAAATGAAGTTTGAGCAATAACCGGAGTACGAATGTTCATTCTTTTGATTTCCTGAGTTGCTTCATAACCGTCCATAATTGGCATTTGAATGTCCATAAGAACAATATCGACCTTTTGGTTTTTGCATATTTCCACAGCAGAAGCGCCATCTTTTGCTCTAATGATATGAGCTTTTGTTCTCGTTAAACATGTGTCGAGAACCTTGTAGTTAAGATCTTCATCTTCGGCGATCAGTATGGTTATGTTATTCCAGTTGTATTTGGGGTTAAGAGGTTTGTTTTTCTTTTCAATGTTTTTATATCCCGGGTTGGGTTGTTTTTTTATAGATTCTACCGGAATGCTAAAAGAGAATTTGCTTCCTTTGTTTTTCTCCGATTCTACCCATATCTTTCCCCCTAAGAAATTAACCAGGTTTTTGCATATTGCCAGGCCTAAGCCTGTTCCGCCTGTTCTTCTGTCTTTTAAGCCATGGAGTTGAAAGAACCGGTTGAAGATAAGTCTCTGTTTGTCTGCGGGGATTCCTATTCCGGTGTCAGAGACATAAAAAATTACTTTCTGTTTTTTCATTTCACACCCCATCTCAATCTTACCTTTATCTGTATATTTAAAGGCATTTTCGATAAGGTTCGTTAATATTTGTTTAAGTCTTTGTGAATCTGTATTTATAATATAGTTGAATTCTTGCTCTATGTTGAGTTTGAAATTGATGTGGCTTTTATCGCTTTTGTCTTTTAACCTGCCAAAGACTTTGAACAATTCCAAAAGCAGGCGATTAATATTTGTGGGTTGGATAAATAATTTAAGTTGTTTTGATTCAATTTTTGCAATGTCAATAATATCGTCGATTATCCGTAACAGGCTGTCGCCGGCTGTTGTAATATGATCAAGGTATTCATTCCGTTTTTCATCATCCAGGTTAGGTTCGCGCAGGAAGTTTGAAAATGCAATTATTGCATTCATCGGTGTCCTGAGTTCATGGGACATGTTGGCAAGGAATGCGGATTTTAATTTGTCTGATTCCTGGGCAATTTTACGTTCGCTTATTTGTTTTTGTAGCTCTATTGTTCTCGTTTCTACAAGTTTTTTGAGGTTCTCCTTGTGTTCAGTAAGTTTTTTCTCAGCATTTCTTTTTTGATTGTATGCCCAAAGAATTACGAAGGAGGCTAAAAAAAGCAGTGCTGCAAAACCGGAAGCACCCCAAAGCATCATTTTAAACCTTTTGCTTTCCGCTCCGATTTTTACGGCCTTTTTTTCATTGCTTTCTGTTTGGTATAAAACTTCCAGTCTTGCAATTTTCTGATTTGCCCTGGCCGTATTCAGAGAATCTTTCAGTAAACTGCCCTGTTTATAGAATTCAAGAGACGATGCGATATTTCCACTTTGTTCTGAAATACGGGCTAAATCGGCGTAGTTCGTTATTTTTCCTTCGGGATGGTTTAATTCTTTTGCTATTTCCAGACTTTTCAGATAAAATGCTTCCGCTGCAATTATCTCTTCTTCCAGTGTCTTTGATTTTCCAATATTGTTCAGGGTCCACATTTGACCTGCTTTAAAACCAGACTTCGTAAAATAGGTCAGGGACTTTTGAAAATTTTTGTAAGCTTTTGTTGCATTGTTTCTTTTTAGGTAATATTTACCAATATTGTCGTAAGTAGAACCAATACAGTTCAGGTCATGTAATTCTTTTGATATTTCAATGGATTTTGAAAAGTTGCAGAGGGCAAGAGAATCATAGCCCATGTCATCATGCAGGTTTCCAAGGCTCCTGTGTATGCAGGCAATTTCTTTTAAGTTTTTTAATGTATTAAATTCATCTAAAGCAAGTTTGTAATACTTTTCTGCTTCAATATAGTTTTTTTCTGTGTGAGATATCTGTCCAAGTTTCTGGAGAGAACCGGCCTGGTATATGTTTAAGCCAAGTTCTTCAAACAGGACTAGTGCTTCTTTTAAGTGTGCAATTGCTTTATCAGGCCGACCTGTATTGTTCTCGGGGATGGATAGATAATAAAGGATAAAGGGGGTGAGCTTCAGGTTGTTTGTTGTTTTATAATGGTGTAGGGCGTAACTGAGGTACTCTCTGGCTTCATAATATTCATTCAGGTTTATTTTGGCCCTTCCGAGAAGGTAGGAAGCAAGAGCCTCCTTTTCCTCCATATTCATAGCCGCAGCATGTTTTCTGGCTAGGTTTGATATTTGAGCAGACAATTCGGGAAGGGAGTCTATAAGGTTTTCACTTTCAATAAGTTGTGTTGATATGCTGTCTTCTAATGCTGACAAATTCATACCTGATGAATAGGTATTTTGTTTCTGTGAGAATCCGGATAAATTCACACACATGAAAATAACGAGTATGAAATTGAAACGTTGTGACATAGAAGTTGGGAAATTAGGAATTATTTGGACGAAAACCCTAATTTTTATAATAGAAATATTAACAGGTAGAATTATTTATGTGTTTAGTGGCCATTATTACTGTAATAACTCATCAAAGTAATGGTAAATCTTTCAAATAGTCTGGTCTTAAAGTATCTACGATTAAGTTAATGACGAAATCATCTAAGCATAATTGCTGGAGCTTATCCCTTAATTTTACGATCGGTTCGAAAAAGTTCCGTTTAGCATTTCTTATTGCAATATTAAACCCCGGTAAGGTTTTAGGGTTTACCGATTTTTTTTGCACATGCAGATAAACCTAGGGGGGCTTCATTTTTTATGGTGTCATTTTGTTGATTATTAGTGAATTGTTTGTGTTTAAATTCAAATAAACTTTTCTCTGTACTTTTGTATTTCCTGAAATGTGAAAAATAAAGGCATGTCATTCTTTTAAATGGAGAGACAAAGCGGGGCTCACCTCCGCTTTTGTCTTCTCCGTCTTTAACTGTATTATCTTAATTCATAAGCAACATATTGAATGGTATCGTTATATGCAAAAGGTCCTTCATAATCAGGTGTAACTGGTGAGCCCAGGTCCATACCGATATCAGTTGTCTCTGTAACAGCAAAACGGATGGGAACAGTCTTTGCAATGATTCCGGAACCAGCTTTTCGATTATTTACATATAGTGCGGCAGTTCCGCCTCCACCGTGTTCTTCAGATTTTTGGTCATAAACCATTTTTATATCGAGCCACCCCTGAGGCAAAGTACTATTTGAAACTATTGTAAACCGTTCTTTATTAAAGAAATTATAGGTATAGTAAAGCTTGCTGTCTTTTATGTACAGCGCATACCCTGCTATATTTCCGCCCACAGCTACTATTACTCCTTCGTTTTTGGATTTATATTTAAGTTTGGAAATGATTGTATGGCTTCTTGAGTAAACGGGTGGGGTGCCCCCTTCAGGAATACGCACTGTTCCCTGATAGTATTTAAAATATGTTTTGTCTTTTGTAATGGATGGTCTTAACGGGTTTGATACACGTTCCGAATAGCGATCATCCAATGGGTAAACATTATATTTTTCGGCTTCCTGATTAAACATATCCTTTAATGACTTAAGTTTTTCAGGGTATATTTTTGCTGAATCATATGCCTGTGAAAAGTCTTCTTCAATATTGTATAATTCCCATTTTAAACTGTCAAAACCTACAGAACCGGAAAAGTCCCAGGGGACACCATGAAAGGATGCAGCTACCCAACCATCATGATAAATGGCCATATGACCGCCAACTTCGAAGTATTGGGTTTTATGTGTTCCTTCCGCTTCAGCAGAATCGAAGGAGTAATTCATCGGAACGCCTGCTATTGGCACTTGTTTTACTCCATTAACACTTGTAGGTATCGGGACACCTGCAGCTTTGTAAATTGTAGGTGCAATATCTATCACATGGTGGAACTGAGTTCTTTTTTCGTTTTTGGCCCGAATTCCCTGTGGCCAGGAAATAATGAGACCGTTGCGTGTACCACCAAAATGTGACGGTACACGTTTCATCCATTGAAACGGAGCGCATCCTGCCCAGGCCCATGGCACGGCATAATGGTTTTCAAAATCTTTCCCGCCGAGTTCATCCAATACCTTAAGCTGATCTTCAACATTGTCAGGAAAACCATTTTGAACCATCATGTTATTAATGGTACCGATTAAAGTTCCTTCAGCGCTTGCTCCATTATCTCCAGCTAAATAAATAATCAGTGTGTTGTCTCCGCCGGGTAATTTTTTTGCCCTGTCGATTAGCTTGCCTACCCAGTGATCCGTATGTGCTAAATATCCAGCAGCAACTTCCATTTGCCGTGTAAATAGTTTTTTTTCCTTATCAGATTGCTCCGCCCAAGCCGGGATATCATCAGGGCGCTTTGTTAGCTTCGTGTTTTCCGGAGCAATTCCCATTGCTTTCTGGCGTTGCAGAGTGAATTCCCTCATTGCGTCCCAGCCATGGTCAAATTCTCCTTTGAACGTATCAATCCATTCTTTCGGGGCATGCAGTGGGGCATGAATGGCTCCTGTTGAGAAGTATGCAAAATAAGGTTTTTCAGGGTAGAGGGATTTTTGTTGTTGTATCCAGTTTATAGCATCACTATAAAGATCTTCTGTAAGGTGATATCCATCCTCAGGTTTTAGCTGAGGTTCTACAGGTATTGTGTTTTTGTATAATTGGGGTTCATACTGACTGGTTTCACCTCCCATAAAACCGTAGAAATATTCAAACCCTAATCCGGTCGGCCACCTGTCAAATGGACCTGTTTGGTTTGTTTCCCAATCCGGTGTATTATGCCATTTGCCCCATGCTGCTGTATTGTAGCCATTTTGTCGAAGTACTTCTGCAATACTTGCTGCATTTTTACCCCAAATACTATTGTATCCTGGAAAACCTGTAGACATTTCCGAAATGGTCCCAAATGCCAGCTGATGATGATTTCGACCCGTTAGTAGGGCTGCTCTTGTAGGGCTGCAAACACCAGTTGTGTGAAAGTGGGTATACATAATCCCTTCTTTGGCCAACTGGTCTAATGCAGGAGTTGGTATTGGACCGCCAAAAGTACTTGGCTGGCCGAACCCAACATCATCCAAAATTACTAAAATGATATTGGGAGCACCTTCCGGAGCTTTAAAAGGCTGTGGGTAATCTTCTTCTGAATCTTCAAAAGTTTTTTCGATTTTCCCGGTAAATTCCGGTGGGGCATAGGGAAGTGTATTGATGGTTTGAGTTTTCTGTTTATTGCTTATGCAACTATAGAAAAGTATCACAGTTACTGAAAGAGCCATTAATTTACATTTCATTTTCATCTGTTTAAAATTTCATTAATAAATTGTTGTTAATCCCTTGTAATTACAAAGCGTTACATCCGTTGACACAGATTTTCAACTATTGAACTATCATTAACTTTTTTAATCATGTTGGTTAGTTTGGTTAATGATTAATAAAGTTCATGGTTGTTTCATCTTATTTAAAGTGGGGGCTTTTGTTTTTCCCTGTTTGGATTATGGTTGTCTCCATTTAAATCTGCCCCAATATACTCTCAGGGGTATGACTTATGTTCCAGTTCTCCTTTGAGTAAGTTAATCATAGATTAGCAGATACTGTGAAACAGGTATTTACTCTATCGCTGTTCTGCTGATAGAACTATATTAATACTTTAAACGTTTTAAGTATATGTAATATATAAAATATAGATTAGATTAACAAATAGTCTACTGGGAAAGACAATAAAAGGAATGAATGGTAAAAACTACCGTTAAAATCATTTTATCTTATAATAATAAAAGCTCTGACAGTATTATAAACAATCAGAGCATGTGGAAAATAAATCTGCACAAAACGGATTATACTTGAAATAAATTGGCGCCTAACAGAACCTCAACTCCGAAAAAGATAATTATTTCCGGAGCCGAAGCGATTCTTTAAGAGCTTAATATTGACCTGAAGCTCTAAGGGAGTCTGGTATGGGCGGCTACTTTTTATTGAGTGAGAATTCGACAGGAATTGTAAAACTAACCTTAACTGGTTTTCCTCTTTGGTTGCCGGGCTTCCATTTTGGGGAATCTTTTAGTATTCTTATTACCTCGTTGTCCAGTAAAGGATCAACACCCCTGACAATTTTTATTTCTGCAACTTTTCCGGTTACATCTACTACGAACTGAACAAAAACTCTACCGGAAATGCCTTTTTTTATTGCTTCTTCCGGGTAAACAACTTTTTCCTGGACATATTCCCTGAATTTACTTATATCACCACCCCTAAACTGTGGCATCGTTTCAACTATTACGAATACTTCTTCTTCCATCTCTTCCTGCACTTCCTCAAATTCAACCGATAACTCGTAGTCAACTTCTTGTTCTGCCATTTTTAGTCTTTTAGCGGAACGAGGTGCCGCAGCGTATCTGCTTAAGGCTAAGTTGCTTACTCCCTGGGGTAAAGGCGATGGCTGTTTGACCCTCGTAAGGTTTGAGGCATCAGGATTGGATATTTCTGAGTCAATGGCAACGAATGATGTATATTCTGTGAGAAGGTTGTACGTCTTCCCAAGGTTGATAATCTCGCTTTTCAATTCTTCATTACCGTCTATTTTATTGTAATCGCTTAGAAGCCTGACTTTCTCTCTGGCCCACAGGTACTTTAATGCTTTAGTTTGTTTTGAGGTCATATTCTGAGAAATATTCCAGTTTTTATTGTACTGGATTTTACCACTTTTACCAGAAACTTTTATTGAACCTCTGGCAGAGCCCTTAAATTTTCCTGAAACAATTAATGGGCGCTCGGCAAAAAGATCGGGCATTTTTTCAGGCAGAACATCAAAAGTTTCTATCCCGGAAAAAGAAATGTTTATATCGGTTAGGACAGGGGCGGAGACATACTTAACAAATTTGTTCGCCTGCTTTTTTCCTTCCTGCTTGTTTAAAGCAATAAATGGTTCGCCATAACCAACGTGAGCAAGTCCTTCAATCAGGAAGCGGTTCACAGAGCTGCCTATTCCAAAGGCAAAGAAATTGGCATTTCCAAGGTTGTTTCTTATGTAGTCAAAGGCTTCTTTTTCAACAGTCACATATCCATCCGTAAGGATGACAAAAGAGCGGGAATAATTGTCGTCATTGTTTAATTTCATTGCAGTGCGAAGAGCGTTCAGCAGCTCAGTTCCGCCTCCTCCCCGGAGGTTGTCCATATAATTAATGGCGTTGGAGATATTATTTGCAGTTGCTGGCAACGATTTTTCTGAATATACTTTTGAACCACCGGCAAATAATACAATATTAAATTTGTCGGTCTCTTTAAGGCCATTTAACAGGTTTTTCATTATTTCTTTGGACACATCTAATGGAAAACCAGACATAGAACCTGAAACATCAATAACGAAGACGTATTCGCGTGGGGCAACCAAATTAGGGGCAACCCTGTTTGGAGGCTGCATCATGGCAAGAAAGTATTTTTCGCCTTTGGGGCCTTCGTATACAAGTACCCCGGACTCAATTGAGTTTCCTGCCAACCGGTATTGAACAACAAAGTCCCTGTTGCCGCCTTGTTTGTCGTCTAAAGTTATGCTGGCCGATGCTTTGCCGGTGTAATTAATATTGTTTTTATGTGTTTCGCACCGAATATTCTGAATGGGCATACCAGCAGCAATATTAACATCAATATCTAAAGTGCTGGGGGGTAGTTCTCCTTCTTTAAGGTATGGGTTTGCGGCCCAGTTTTCAGCCGTTTCCGATTCAACTTCCCCTTTGCTGACATACCTGGGGCCAACAACTGTTGGATAGACAAACTCATAAATTTTATCGGTTGGAACAAGAAGTTCGGTATATGAAAGGCTTACTTCTATAGTGGCCCCGGGCATAATATTGGCCACATTCATTTGAAAAACATTCGGGCGGTGTTCTTCCAGTAATGAAGCAGTTTTCCCTTCCTTTTTAGCATCTTCATACATTTGTCGGGCCTGTTTTTTTTCTTCAACCAAAGCAATAATCTCGCGGTCGTCAATTTTCATCACCATGTTATATACCGCTGCTCTGGTCGATGCTGGAAAAACATACACAGCTTCTATCGGTTTTTTTCCGGTGTTGGAATAAGTTTGTTTAACCTCAACGTCGGCAATTACCCCGGCAATGTTTACATCAACCCGGGTTGATTTTAAAGGGAGCTGTTCATTTTCCCCGTCTTCAGAGATAACAGCAAAATAGGGTGATTCGCACTGGTCTTTTTTTTCTGTTGTTGTTTGCGAACAGGCAATAAATGTTGAACAGGTTAAAGTAAGCAGCAAAATACCTGTTTTGACCGTGATTCTTCTATTAATGTGATTCTTCATGATTTCTGTTTTTCTTGTTAATGTGTTGTGATTATTTAAGATACGAGACGGAGGAGCAATGTAAAGAATGGTTTTTTGCCCCCCTCAAATCTCATATCAATATAGTCCTTTAATTGTTTATTGTAGTTTAAAATAAACAGGAATGCTAAAGCTCACGGCAACTTTTCTTGCGCGTTGTTCTCCGGGCTTCCAGGTGTCGGTTTTCTTTAAAGCAGCCAAAACAGCGTTGCTAAGCAGTTCATCAGGACTTCTAAGGATTTGCGGTCTGGTGAGCTTTCCGTTTTTGTCGATAACAAAACTAACAATTACTCTTCCTTGTATTCCCATATCAGCAGCTGTTTCCGGATATTTGACTATACCCTGCACATGTTTTTGGAATTCACTTTCATTGCCTCCGTGATATTGAGGCATGTTTTCAACAATAACATGAATTTTAGGGTCTTCAACGTTTTTTTCCTGTTCAAAATCAAACTCTGGCAGGATAATACCATCATTGATGCCGATTTCACTTCTAAAATCAAATTCGTCATCAATCTCCGGTTCCGTATCTTCTATTATTATTATTTCTTCGGGAGCAATTGGAGGTTTTGGTTTTTTTATTTCTGTCCGGGTAATCTGTACAATCTCCTCGTTAATATCAACCCCGGTATTTTCGGAATATATTTCGGCTTCAATTTCAGTATTCCCGGTTTCAAATGCAACCAAAAGTGTAGCAAGGGCTATAACCATTCCCATTTGAAAGAATAAAGTGCTCTTTTTTTCAAGGTTTGCTTTTACGCTTTTTTTAGTAATCATAACAATAAAGTTTAAAGATTTCACATGTGTTTGTAATATGGATGCACTCAATCTTTAAATTCCATAAAACAAAAAGCATTTTTTTTGTTCTTTTTTTAGTATTCCTTAACTTTATTTTGTAAACAACAAGTAATCAGGTGTTTGTTAGTGGAGGTTGTTTTTTTGGCACGATATATGAACTTGTTTTGGGTATAATACCCGGAATATTGTTCTTGAAATCTAATACATATAACGCTAAGAAGGTTTCTTTATTTAATAAAATGACAGATGAAGAGATCGTTTCCTCATATAAGAATGGGGGTGGCCAACAATTAATAGGGGTGTTATTCGACAGGTATATTCATCTTGTTTTTGCCAGTTGCATGAAATATTTAAAAGATGAGGAAGATGCTCAGGATGCCGCTATGGAAATATTTGAATCACTTCCTGAGAAATTGAGAAAACATTCAGTTGAAAATTTCAAATCGTGGCTATATACTACCACAAAGAATGCATGTTTAATGCACCTAAGGAAACAGAAACCGGTTGATCGCTTAGAAAAAGTTGAAAATTTTCCTCTTCTTTCTGTGGAAAATGAAAGTTTTCTGCATCTTAATAATAAAGATGATGAAGAACAGGTTTTGTTAAAACAATTTCTTTTGGAATTAAAAGAGGAACAACGTACCTGTATTGAAATGATGTACCTGAAAGGAAAAAGCTATAAAGAAATTGCTTTAGAAACAGGCTTTGACCAGAAGAATGTAAAAAGTTATATTCAGAACGGGAAAAGGAACCTAAAGCAAAAGCTGGAGAAACATTATGAAGACCACGGAGAAAAATAAAATACTTTTCGGCCCGGGAGGTTGTTTAACCCGTGAAGCCATAGAACTTTACGTTGATGGCAGGCTTAATGAAAATGAGGAGAAAAAGATTAACCGACATTGTAGACAGTGTGAACTTTGTGCCGATGCTTTAGAGGGTGCGAAGATGTTCCGTTCGGGCAGTCATTTCAGGAATTCCGTTGTACGGCTTGATAATTCGGCCTGGCGGCGGGGGCTAAACACGAAAACTTCAAACAGAAAGCTGTTTCGGGGAATTTCCTCAGTTGCAGCTTCTATTGCCTTACTCTTTGGTGTTTATTATATTATTCAGGTTAAAAATGTTCTTGAAAAGAATGGAGGGATTTTATCCGGTAGTGAAATAGCTGTTGTTGAGGAAGCCGGAAATAATATTGAACTGGATGAAGCGCATGAACTGGAAAAGCCGCAGAAAGAGATTCTTTTAGCAGAAGGAGAAAAGGGGAAGGAAAAGGATAAACCGGAATTGGATGACAAAGCAGTGTTAAGGAAGGAAAAAGCAAAAAAAATTGAGATAATTGAACCGAAAATAGAGATAGCCCTGGAAGAAGAAATAGAATATGAACAGGAGGGGGTAGTTCTGGATGAGATTGCTTTATTTGATCAAGAGGAGGATGGAGCCCAGGAAGCTATTGCGCAGGAGGCTCCTGCACGGAGCATGGCGCAAGAGAAGTTGTACGGAGCGGAAGGGGCAAGAATGAAGAAATCACCAATAAAGAAAAGGCTTCTGGGAACGGACAGGAGATCGGAGAAGAGTGCCGAAAGGAATACGTATGTCGTTGCAGAAGTAATGCCTATGTTTCAAGGGGGAGGTGTTGATAATTTTAATAAATACCTGACAGACAGTATAAGGATAATTTTGCCTGATTCTGTTTTAAATCAGTCAATTATTGTTGGTTTCAGGGTGGATACATCGGGGCGCTTGAGCAATGTGAAGTTAATAAGCGGGACAACTTCCAGGGAATTTAATAAACAAATCGTTAAAATAGTTGAAAACTCGCCGGCCTGGTTACCGGCAAATATTCAGGGAACCCCTGTTGCTGTAGATCAGCAGGTGGAAGTTGTAGTCAGATGATTCAGGCAATTGTTTTAAATATCAAGACGGGTTTAACGTCTTTTCTTATCTACTTTACGTTTATTTTTTTTATGCTTATAAGAGTTTTTCGAAGGCTTAAAATTGCTGTTTCTTTTGATGTCGGTTACTTCCGGCATCATAAGGTTCCGGCGTTCCTGATACGCTTTTTCTGTACTGGAGCATGATGACAGGGCAAGTAAAAGTACCCATAAAAATAAGATTGGTTTAGCTAATTTCATTTCTTGTTTTATTGTGGTTACCTGTTTCTACGGAATTCTTACTTAAGGGTTACTCTTATAGCGTTACTTTATGGAGTTTAGACGTAACTTCCGAATGGTAAAAAAACCGATCCCCTTAATTCAGCGGGGATCAGTTAAAACTATAAACTTTGAAAGAAAGCGATTTGATTGTCGTTTGTCTATTAACCTGTAAAGAATGCTTAAGTCAGACAATCAAAAGATCTACTAAGAGAACACTAATGTTTTTTCGATCTCCAATAGGACACGTATTTATCTTTTTCGACAATAAAAAGGGGGCCCTTATAAATCCCTCCAGCACCTCTGACATCATAAACCCGAATTGCAATGGTATTTTCCCTTCCGGCTTTAAAGTCAGACGGGGAGACAAAATATGCCCGAGATTCTTTCCAGTCATCATATGTTGACCATTCTTTTGCTTTTGAACTGCTGAATTCTCCAACCTGGCCTATTTTTTTACCATTGATAAAGGTCTGGTCGCAGTCATCGATTTTACCGAGTAAAAGGACAAGCATTTTTCCTTCCATTTTTTTAGGGATAAACACTTTTTTTCTGTACCATGCAAAACCGTCGTAATTTGGATAGCCTTGCTCTTCCCATGTACCTGGTACTGTAATTGAATTCCAGTAATCGTCATTAAATCCGGGTTGCTTAAACTCAGGGGAATCTGTGTTATTGAATTTCCACTCGCCACTTAAATCAGCAATACTTTCCAATGGGTTTTTTTCTCCGTAAAACCCCAATGTCCCTCCAACAATACCACCATCAACAGCAACATCATAAACCTGGATTGCTATCGTGTTTTTCTGTCCGCTTTTAATTACTCCGGCAGGGACATGGTATTTTCTAAACGTATTGTAGGCACCAACGTATCGGGGAGGGAACGAACCGGACATACCGATTTTTACACCATTTAAATATGTTACGTCAGCATCATCAATATACCCAAGATGCAGGAACAGATCATATTTTTCATATTCTGCGGGGATGAAAACAGTCTTCCTGTAAAATCCAAACCCGTTGAATCCGTGATATCCCTGGTTTTCCCACGGTGAGGGTGCTTTTATTGTTTCCCAGGCGGAATCGTCAAAGGTTGTTTTTTTCCAGTTATCGGAAGAGATTACGGAGAATTTCCAGTCTCCTTTCAGGTCAATAAGTTTATCGTGTTGTTCGTATTGACCGTAAAGTGTTGTGAGGCCAACTATCGTTAGCGTACAACCAATCAAATATTTAATAAATGTAAAAATGCTCATTATTTCCTATTCAAATATTTCTTCCAGTATTTCAATGAATACATTTTTTGATTTGTTTTCTTCTTTGTGTATGTGCGAAAACTGGTAGCTTTTTTTTGTCATTATACCTATTGGTCCCTGGTATATTCCCCCAGGGCCCCCCTGGTCGTGAACGGCTACAGAAATCGTATTTTCTTTTTTAATAAGCCGTTCCGGAATTTTGTATGCACGGTTGGTGAGCCACTCGTTATACCTGCGTTTTTCATTTTTTGCGAGAATACTGCCAATTAATTCACCATTGAAATATACCATGTCAATATCATCTATTTTTCCCATGACCAGAATTAATTCTTTGTCGGACAGCTCTTTTGGTAAGGTGAATTTTTTTCTGTACCACGCGTACCCGTCGTAATCTGTATATCCCTGGGTTTCCCAGAACTGGGGGACGGTAATACTTTTCCACTGACTGTCGTCGTATTTGGGATCTTTCCATTTTTTATTCTGGGAGGTGTGAAATTTCCAGTTTCCACTTAGGTCAATATCTAAAAGGGCTTCGTCTTTGTCGATACAGATTTTGACTTTACCGATAATTCCACCTTTATCTCTTTGGTCATACACCCTTACTGCAATTACATTTTTGAAACTGATATATTTACGGGGGATTGCATATACACGGCGGGAGTTGTAAGCTGAATGGTAGTCGGGAGGTAAATTCCCGAGAAAGCCGATTAGTTTGCCGTTGAAATAAACTTCATCAACATCGTCAATTCCGTTGATTACAAGATAGTAATTCATGGGGGCGCCCTGTTGGTCTAACTGGAAGCTATTCCGGTACCAGGCAAAACCGTTGTAGCCAACATAACCGTCATCTTCCCATGCACCGGGAACTTCAACTGCATCCCATTGGGAGTCGTCATAATTTTTTTCTGCCCATTGGGCATTATCTCCTATATTAAATTTCCATTTTCCAGAGAGATCTTTAATTTGAAAAAGATCTATTGCATAGTTAGAGGTGCAGAGAAAAATAACTATGGTCAGCGTAAAAAAATATTTCATGATATCCGGGGTTTTAATTCAGTGCTAAATTATAAGTATTGGATTGAATAAATGTCAATCCGGGATAACCAGAAGTAATGAGTTGTCATTAAATGTCATGAAAAGAAAAAAAGGCTAATGGATCAGTTTGTAGCCTATTCCGTGTACTGTAAGTAAAATTCTGGGAGATGAAGGCTCTTCTTCGATTTTATTTCTGAGTTTTAGTATGAAGTTGTCGATGGTGCGGTGGGTAGGTTCATAGTCGTACCCCCATATTTCGGTAATCAACTGGTCGCGGCTGATGACCATGTTCTTATTTTTCCAAAGGTGTTTTAGAATTTCAAATTCTTTATGGGTCAGCTTAATTTCAACATCATTATTGTAAGCCTGAAATTTATCGAAATCAATAGATAGTCTTCCTATGGAAATGATTTGCGGGGAAGTATTGGCATTGAATGAACCAGCCCTTCTTAACAAGGCTTTTACCCTTGCCAGTAGTTCGCGTAAGCTGAAAGGTTTTGTTATGTAATCGTCAGCACCAAACTCCAGCCCTAAAACTTTGTCCAGTTCCTCTCCTTTTGCGGTAAGCATAATTATGGGGGTCGTTATTTTTTTGCTTCTTACTTCTTTACATATGTCCAATCCTGAGATCCCTGGTAGCATAATATCCAGAATAATAAGGTTGAACGGCTGTTGTAAAATCAATTCAAGTGCTTCTTTTCCATTATTGCTTGTGTGAACTTCGTACCCTTCAAATTCGAAGTTGTCTTTTAGTCCCTGAAGCATGTTAGGTTCGTCTTCTACAATAAAAATACGTTGCATGTTTACTTTGTAGTTTAGTTAACATTCTGGTTTATTGGTAAATAAATAGTAAATTCAGCGCCTTCGCCGACTTTACTTTTAACGGTTATTTGTCCGTGGTGTGCATCAACAATGTTTTTAACAATGGTTAATCCCAGACCGGATCCTTTTGCTTTATAGGCCAGGTTCTTTTCTGTAATCCTGTAAAACTTGTCGAAAATATATTTTTGGTCGGCTGTGCTGATACCAACCCCTTTATCGGTTATTCTGAAATACACTTTTTTATTGCTGGTTCCGGTGGCTATCGAAATGTCTTTGGTTTCTCCGCTATATTTCATTGAGTTATCAAGAAGGTTTATCAATGCTTCCATAAGCAGCTCTTCATCGGCTTCTATTTCAGGTAGTTCACCTTTTGGGACAAACGAACACCTGAACCCCTTGTTTGTTAGCTGATAATGATACGATTCCAGCATTTTTTCCACCATATTGTCCAGGTCCGTTTTAGTAAAGCGGGGTTCTTGTTTTCCACTGTCTATTTTTGAAAAACTAAGAATTTTGTTTACAATTCCGGAAAGCCGGTTTGTTTCCTCGAAAACAATATTGTAGTACTCCTTTTTCTTGTCTTCTGTTTTTACCCTTCCCAACAAGAGTGTTTCTATGTACATTTTGATTAATGCCAGAGGGGTCCTTATTTCGTGTGAAACATTTGAAATAAAATCAGATTTTAGATTATTCAATACGGTTTCTTTTCTTATGCTGAAAAACATAAGCAGGACGCCGAGCAATAATGTTATATCAAGAATGATTAAGATGGAGAGGTTAATTCTGGAGCGCTCCCTGATAAGGGTTTCAATGGTTTGGCCTTTAAGTTCAATTTGAAATTCGTAACCAGGCAATAACCATAAAGGTTTAGAATATGCATTTGCCTTTTGTTTGTTTTTATATTCTGTGCAGAAAACGAGTTTTTTGTAATTGTCAGAAAGGCATATAATAAATCTTTCTCGGGCTACCTGTTCTATCTTTTGTCTAAAAATCTGGTCGATGAACTTTTCTGTTTGTATATAAAATCCCAGGAGATGTTTCTGTGAAATTCCTGAAATGGCAAAAACGATAATTAGATTTCCATTTTTTTTAACGGGAAAAGGTTCCAGCTTTTGGTAGTTCGACTGATAAAAACTGAAGAGTTTGTTGAGTTCTTTTGTTTTCCCGTTCAGGGCTGCTAAAATGTACTCAGGAATATCACTTTCCGGGGTTTCTCTTGTGTAATAATTTTTTGAAGAGTTAACGGAATCGATATTGAATATGCCATCAATAAACGGGTATTTCTCCAGAAACTCAGAAATGAGGCTGTTGGTTTTGTCTTCCCTGAAATCTAATGAGAGTTCCCGGGCAAGACTGCTCATTACATCTTCTGAAAACTGGTTGAGTGAAAATAAAATGGCATCGAGCTGGTTGTTGTATATTGTTTTTACAACTTCCTCATTTCTTTTTAGCGTACTGAACTCGTAAACAGAAAATATAACTGTGGGCACAAATACAAGGAGAAATGCGATAAGGCTAATTCGAAATGCCAGTCCCTTCATTTAATAGTTTAGTTGTTGGAATAGACTGTAAATATATCAGAGAACCAGCGAATAATAAAAAAAATGGGCTTAAAATATTATTTTGAGTTGAAAGTACCGGAAGTAGAGTCGCTAAGTATAAAAAACTTAGCGACTTTTATTCGGGTCCACTATATTTTACCTTCTACAATTTTCAATATTTCCTGTTCAAGAGCAATTGTTTTTTGTTCGATTTCTTTCCCTTCAGACAAAACTTTGTCTACAAACTCTTTGTCCTCGAAGCCTGAAGTGTTGATTTTTACATTCAAAAATGCCCCTAATACACCTGAACGGGCGGCCAAAGCTCCAACACCTGCATCAGAAACAGAGTTTGGGTTGCCAATTTCAGCCATCGCTTTCATAACTTCCATGGAGTTATAACACAGCCTCATTACATTTAAAGGTACTTCAACGGCGTTTTTGGTTGCTTCGTGTATGGCTTCTTTTCTTATCCTTTGCTCTTCGTCGGTTTTCTTTGGAAGGCCAAAAGCATCCATAATAGCGTTAAAAGCATTTGTGTCTTCGTCAACCATCTTTATTAGCTGGTCATGATATTCTTTTCCTTTTACAGCCCAGTCTGAGAATTCTTCCCACCGGTTGTCCCAGCCTCGCTTGTGTGAAGACAGGTTGGCAACCATAGTTCCGAGGGCAACGCCTAAAGCGCCCATATAAGCTGATATTGAACCACCCCCCGGGGCCGGGGATTCGGAAGCCGTTTCTTCAGAAAACTCTTTCAGGTCCATATCAATCAGCTTTTTCTTCTGATCTTCCTCAAGGATGTATTCAATTATTTTTTTCTTTGGGTCGAAGGGGGTCAGTTCATCAAGGCCAAGGGATTTAGCGGCAATTTTTATTATTTCATCGTCGGAAATACCCAGTGAGCGGTTTTGTTTTTTTAGGTAATGTTTACCGGCATCAAGCATGGCTTTAAGGGGAATTACCCCTACGAGTTCCGATCCGGTCACCCTTAGTCCACGGGCTTCGGCGCGTTGGCAGGCAGCGTCGAAAACTTCATGTACCGATGTAACCGTTATGTCTGTCAGGTTAAACGACAGTTGGGCTATTCCATACTCTTCAATGTACCAGCCAATACCTTTTACACACTTTAGCATTCCCGGTTCATTAACGGGGTTGCCCTGTTCGTCCTTTACTATTTTTCCTGTTAAGGTTCCCCCTTCACGTTTAACCCGTCCTTTTTCCCTTATGTCAAAGGCAATGGAATTGGCCCGCCTGGTTGATGTTGTATTCAGGTTAACATTATAGGCGACCAGAAAGTTTCTTGCGCCGACAGCTGTTGCTCCTGATTTTGCGACACTTTCGTTAAATTTATCCGGGCCGAAATCGGGTTTCCATTCCGGAACGGAAACTTTTTCGCTTAAGCCTTCATATTCACCTGAGCGACAGTTTGCAAGGTTTTTTCTTTTTTCTTCGAAAGCAGCAGACTCATAACAATAAACGGGGATATTCAACTCTTTCCCAATGCGTTCAGCAAGTAGCCTGGCATATTTAACCGTTTCTTCCATTGTGATATTTGAGACAGGGACCAAGGGACATACGTCGGTAGCACCAAAACGGGGGTGGGCCCCTTTGTGCTTTTTCATGTCAATAAGCTCGGATGCTTTTTTTACTGCCTGGAATGCAGCTTCAATGACTTCTTCCGGTGTTCCGACAAATGTTACTACAGTTCGGTTGGTGGCTTTGCCCGGATCTACATCAATCAGCCTTACCCCTTCAATAGCTTCTACCTCGTTAGTTATTTGCTTTATGATGTTCATATCGTTCCCTTCGCTGAAATTTGGAACGCACTCAATTAATTGTGTCATTTTATAATAGAGATTAGTTATTAGACTTTCGTTGTTATTTCTGAGTATGGGTTAGCTTTTTTCCAGTCCGGGTTGGAGGGGTTCAGCTTTTTACTTCACTTTTATTCCTTTTTTCCATACCATTTGTGGTTTTACCCTTCCCTGGTTGTATAGAATCTCTTTGTAATTGCTGAATTTAAAAGCAACAAGATCGGCAAGGTTTCCATTGGACAGAATACCTCGGTCTTTCAGGTCGAGGGCTGCCGCTGCCCTGCATGTGATAGCAGCCAGTGTTTCTGCACTTGTAAGCTTTTCAAAAGCACTTAGAATGGCGGCCTGTACGAGCAAATCCCCCATTGGGGCCGACCCAGGGTTCCAGTCGGAACCAATCGCCAGACTGGCCCCGGCATCCAACAGTTTTCTGGCAGGGGTAAACGGCTCCCCCAATCCTACTGAAGCTCCCGGAAGTGCTACCGGAACAGTTGTGCTGTTTGCCAGAAGGTTAATCTCTTTTTCGCCGGAAGCTTCGAGGTGATCGGCGCTGACAGCATCGGCTTCGACAGCTACCCGGCTCCCACCGGTAGAAAACTGATCGGCATGTACGGAGATTTCAAAGCCCATTTGCCGTGCCTTTAAAAGGTAATCCAGGGCTTCTTCCGGGTTAAATGCCGATTCTTCAATGAAGATATCGACTCTGTTTGCCAGTCCTTTGTCAATTACTTTTCGAAGAAGCTCGTTATATATCATATGAAGGTACTCTGCTGATGTTCCGTCGAAATCTTTCGGGCACATATGTGCCGCCAGACAGGTGGGAATTAAATCAGGCGTAACCCGGCGATCGGCATTTTTTATAGACTGAAGCATTTTAAGTTCATCTTCTACCGTTAATCCATACCCGCTTTTTACTTCAATGGTTGTTATTCCATCATTGATCATTCTTTCGGCATGTTCAATGGTGAGTTTGGTCAGTTCGTTAATGTATGAATTTCGGGTATTTGTTACTGTATCCCATATTCCACCCCCTGCTTTGGCTATTTCAAGGTATGTTTTTCCTGCTACACGCATGGCATAATCGTTTTCCCTGCTTCCGGCCCAGCAGATATGGGTATGGGGGTCTATAAATCCGGGAAGGGCAATAAGATCTCCCTGTAACTCTTCAATCTGGTAATTCTCAGCTTCAGCCTTTGCAGATAGATCTACAAAGCTGCCAATCTCTTCTACATAGTCACTTTCAATTAATATTCCTGCATTTTCAATCACTTCAAGGTCTTCATCTTTTAATGCACCTTTTAATGGAAGTTTATCCATTGTTAAAAGCTGCTTAAAAGGGCCGATAAGTTTTTTCTGTATCATACTATAAGAGATTAATTGTTCGATTTTATTTTTCTGAGACTGGAAACCGCGCCAAGGTGAGATTTGAGACGACAAGTATTAACCAAATTCAAATTTATCCTTATTATTTTTGTTAAACAAAGTTCCATTAAGAATTTACTGATATTTGGGTAAATGTTTTGCAAGTCAAGATGTTCGTATTTTTAACTTAAAATCTCAGATTATACTTGTCCATGTTTTTTTTAGCTATTTCATATCCGGCATCGTTATGGCGGAACACGCCCATGGCCGGGTCGTTATGTAATACGCGTTTTAAGCATTTTTCAGCACGTTCGGTGCCGTCTGCTAAAACAACCATTCCCGCATGTTGAGAGTATCCGATTCCAACTCCTCCACCGTGATGAAATGAGATCCAGGTGGCGCCGCCGGATGCATTTGACATCAGGTTTAAAAGGGGCCAGTCGGAAACCGCATCTGTTCCGTCTATCATACCTTCTGTTTCCCGGTTTGGGGATGCTACAGAACCGCAGTCCAGGTGATCGCGCCCAATTACGATGGGGGCTTTTACTTTTCCCGTTTTTACCATTTCATTAAACAGTAACCCTGCTTTTTCCCTTTCTCCCATGCCCAGCCAGCAAATCCTGCTTGGTAATCCCTGGAATGCGATTTTTTCACGGGCTTCTTTTAACCATTTGATTAAGTGTGAGTCTTCAGGGAACGCTTCCATTAGGGCTTTGTCGGTGGCATAAATATCTTCCGGATCGCCTGAGAGTGCAGCCCAGCGGAAAGGTCCTTTTCCATCGCAAAACAGAGGGCGGATAAATTCAGGGACAAAACCATTGAAATCGAATGCGTTTTTTTCGCCACCCTGACGGGCAAATTCACGCAGGTTATTCCCGTAATCAAAGGTAATGCTTCCTTTTTTTTGCATTTCCAACATAAATCCAACATGTCTTGCCATACTTTTTAGAGAGCACTTTTTGTATTCTTCCGGATCGGTTTTTCTAAGCTCTGATGCTTCCTCCAGTGTAAGTCCATTTGGAACATAACCATGAACGGGGTCGTGTGCAGATGTTTGATCGGTTAAAACTTCCGGAATAATATTGTCTTGAAGTAGTCTTTCCAGGGTATCTCCAATATCACCAACCAGGCCAACCGATATAGCCTGTCCTTTGTTTTTTGCTTCCAGGACCCATTGTTTTGCTTCATCATAACTATAGGTCATTTTGTCGATGTATTTTGTGTCCAGGCGCTTTTGAATCCTGGCAGGATCTACATCGACCCCCAAAAAGGTTGCCCCGGCCATTGTTGCTGCCAGGGGCTGAGCTCCGCCCATTCCCCCCAGGCCTCCTGTTACAAGAAGTTTGTGCCTTAAGTCACCATTAAAGTGTTTTCTTCCGCATTCTGCAAATGTTTCATATGTGCCTTGCAAAATCCCCTGAGAACCAATATATATCCAGCTTCCAGCTGTCATTTGTCCGTACATCATCAGCCCACGGGCTTTTAGGTCTTCAAAATGTTCCCAGGTAGCCCAGGCAGGTACAAGGTTGCTGTTTGCAATAAGTACCCTTGGTGATTCCGGATGTGAACGTACTACTCCGACTGGTTTTCCAGACTGAACAAGCAGGCTGTGGTGTTCATCCAGTTTCAAAAGGGTTTCAATTATTTTTTCCAGTGCTTCCCGGTTTCTGGCGGCTTGTCCGGTACCTCCATAAACAATCAGGTTGTCCGGGTCTTCTGCAACTTCGGCATCGAGGTTGTTGAGCAGCATTCTCAAAGGGGCCTCAGTTTGCCATGAGAGGGCATTTAAGGCTGTTCCTGTGGGGGATTTATAATTTGGATGGGACGCAAAATTTTTAATAAATTCCGAATAATTCATGTTGACTGTTTTTAATAGGGATATTTTTTTCTTTGGCAACCTGGTCTACAATAAATGTTAATTCTTTGTTTTGAATGATGCCAATTGCTTTATTAATATCATTTGCGAAGATTTTGTCGTTTTCCGCAAACTCAATTTTTGTTCGTATGTATTCGTAACATTTGTTTATCAGAACTCCCGAATTTAATGGCCTTCGGAATTCAAAACCCTGTGAGGCTGTTAGTAGTTCAATACCAATTATCTTTTCCAGGTTTTCAGTGATTTTTAATGCCTTTCGGGCGCTAATGGAGCCCATGCTTACATGGTCTTCCTGTCCGAGTGACGTTGGAATACTGTCTGCACTGGCCGGGAAGCAAAGGCTTTTATTCTCACTTACAAGCGCAGCGGTGGTGTATTGGGGGATCATGAAGCCGGAATTCAGTCCGGTTTTTGCCATTAATAGTTTCGGCAGGCCTTCTACAGCTTCGGTAAGGGAATAATACACTCTCCGGTCTGAAATGTTCCCAATTTCGGCTGCGGCTATTGCTGCATAATCAATGGGGAGGGCAATGGGTTGTCCATGAAAGTGCCCGCCACTAATGGTTTTGTTTTCGTTAAATACAATTGGGTTGTCGGTAACTGAATTTATTTCAGTGTGTAGTATTTCTTTCAGGTGTAAAAACGCATTTCTGGACGCTCCGTGTACCTGGGGTATACAGCGCATTGAATAGGGATCCTGCACACGTGTGCAATTTTTATGCGATTCGACAATTTCGGAGTCTTTTAAAAGGGTACGCATCCGTTCTGCAACATAAATACATCCGGAATAGGGACGGAGGGCGTGTAATTCTTCATCGAAGCTTTTTACCGATCCCATCATGGCTTCGTGATTTATTGCGGCTACTATGTCTGCTGAGTCAAGACAGTTTTGTAGTTTCTCAACAACAAAGGCGGCATGGGCACTCATAAACTGGGTCCCGTTAATTAAGCCTAAGCCTTCTTTGGGACCAAGTTCAATCGGTTTTTTATCCAGGATATTAAATAGTTTCTCTGTAGCAAAAGTTTCTCCCTGATAATTAACGTAACCAAGTCCAAGAAGAGGCAGGAACAAATGGGCCAGCGGGGCCAAATCACCTGATGCACCAACCGATCCCTGTTCCGGTACACACGGAATAATGTCTTCCTCAATGTGCCAGAGAATTCTTTCAATAGTTTGTGTTGATACCCCTGAATAGCCTTTTGCCAGTGACTGGACTTTAAAAATTAACATGAGTTTGGCTATTTCCGGATCAATACAGTTCCCGACCCCGACACTATGACTTATAAGTAGGTTGTGTTGTAGCTTTCGCGTATCTTCTTCGCCAATTAATGTTGTACAGAGAGGACCAAAGCCGGTATTGATTCCGTAAACCGTCTTTTTATTTTTTACGATTTTTTCAACAGTTTCCTGACTGCGTTTTACTGACTGAAGTGTTTTGTCGGTGAGGATACCCTTTATTTTGCTTCGGGCAATATCCAGAGCGGTTCCCACGGATAATTCTTGTTCTCCGTAGTGAAAGGCATTGTCTTCCATATATGAGGTTTTATATTCTTGTTCCAATAAACTGCTTTCGAGCTAATATAGTTTAATGAACAGGTTGATGAAATGATATATATTAGTTGTGGGTTATTAGTTGTGAGTTATAAGTTATGGGGTGTGGGGTTAGGGGCCCAGATCTTCTTTTTCGCTGTAGTAGATGGTTGGAAATGAAATTTTGAAATGGACAACCAATAATCTTAGTGTAATTATTAATGAGATAGGGACCAGCTGAAGAAGAATGGTGTTGCTGTCAAAGTGTTTTAATACTAAGTAAAGGCTTCCTCCGAATATGCTGATGGTTGCATAAACCTCTTTATGGAATATTACCGGAACATCGTTTACCAGTATATCTCTGAGAACGCCACCAAAAGCACCTGTAATTGTTCCCAGGGCAATGCAGCTAATAGCACTTAGGCCTTCCTGCAGGCCAATTTCTACTCCAACTATCGTATAAAGAGCAAGTCCGATTGTATCGAAAAGCAATAAAGTACTTTTCAGGTAGGCAAGTTTTTTGCGAAATAAAATAGCAAAAAAAGTCCCTCCAACAATAAAGTATACATAAACGGGCTGAATAAGCCAGAATGCTGATTTGGTGCCAATTAATACATCACGAAGGGTACCTCCGCCCACAGCGGCAGCAAATGCAATAATAAGTACCCCAAAGGGGTCGAATTTTTTACTCATTGCAGTAAGGGCCCCGGATATAGCAAAGGCAAATGCCCCGGAAATTCCTATATAATAGATTACCTGTTCCATTTTGCAAATATGAAGGTATTAACTTTGTAAAAGCTTAACAAAAGTCAGTAAAAATTATATTCGTCAGGAGCATATAAAGACTGGTTATAATTTTAGCCCCCTCCTGAATTTTTTGCCATTTTAATGGCAGAGCTCACCGAAGGTAATCTTTACCCGAAATTTGATGATTGACTTGATGCTAGAGTGGAACCAGTAATGTTTTTCGATCGATTCTACCCTGGTTTTCTGTGGGGAAATTCCTCAGTTAATTAAATTGAAAGATATTCGTCAAATAAGTGAATTCAAAATATATTTGCACTGGAGCAAATGGAAGTTTATGAAATTCTTTTTTACACCTGTTTTTTTATTTTATGTTCTAATTTCTTATTCCCAGAATTCCGGATATTGTGGAAAGTTTAATACGACGCTTACTGTTTTTAATGAAAATAGCTTTACTCCGGCACAGGGAAAAGATTTTAATGAAGAACTGTTTAGGGACAATATGTTGGGGTTCCTGGATCCGGATGCTGTGTTGTTTGGTTCCGATGATTTGAAAATACTGGAAGCAGCAGGGGAATCGGTAAAGATAAACCCGGAAGGCTCTTATTGTCGGGAACGAGAGGCAATTATTAATCTTTATACCGATAATTTGCAACGTTCACTATTTGTTTTGGATGAATTAAAAAGCACTGCTTTAGATTTCAATATTCAGGATTCAGTTTTCAGGGGATTGGAATTTAATAAGGAAATATATTCCCGGAATAAACAAGAGCGATGGATTTCCTTAATCAAATATTATGTTTTGCAGGGACTGGCAGAAACAGCAGCAGGGTTAGATTCACTTAGGAAATTGCCAGGGGCTTTTGAGGAAAATATTGAGGAGGTAAAACAAAAAGTAATTGAAAGGGAGGAAAAAAGACTAAAGAAAGTTTTACATGCCGGTTCCGGAACGGAAGAGTATGTTTATCATGCTTTTATCAATAGTTTGCTTGTTCAGTTTGATCCTTATAGCTATTTGTTTTCCGAGAAGTTATACCATGAATTCAGGGAGCAGTTATCAACCTATACAAACTCTTACGGAATTCGACTGGAAATAGATAAAAGCGGAGAACTGGTGGTTTCGTCTATTGTTCCGGGCAGTTATGCCTGGCGGACAGGAAGAATCAATTCTGGCGATAAAATCATAAAAATTCAGTCAGAAAATGCTGAACCACTTGTATTAAAAGGTTTCTATGCAGATGAGCTTGTAGAATATCTGTCTGAAACAGGGGCAGATAAAGTTACACTCACCCTGTCTGGTAACTTTGAGGGAACCAAAGAAGTGGTACTATTTCGGGAAAACATTCAAAACGATGAAAAC
This sequence comes from Bacteroidales bacterium, assembly GCA_965230395.1. Taxonomy (GTDB): domain Bacteria; phylum Bacteroidota; class Bacteroidia; order Bacteroidales; family UBA10428; genus UBA10428. The sequence goes on along the minus strand of CBDDKV010000002.1, from coordinate 4,513,010 downwards.
TCAGTTCAGGCACTTATCTTAAACGGAGAAAAAAAAGTTGGTTATATTTTGTTGCCCGCTTTTTATACTTCGTGGGATTTAAATGACAGTAAGGGCTGCGCCAGAGATGTAGGGAAAGCAATTTATGAGCTTAAAAAAGAAAATATTGAGTCGTTGATAATTGATTTAAGAAATAACGGGGGCGGCTCTATTATGGAAGCAATAGATTTAGCAGGTATTTTTATTGATTTTGGAACATTGTCAATTGGACAGAAAGTCAATAAGGAGTTATATTCGATAAAGGACTTTAACCGGGGAAAAATGTACTCGGGCCCCTTGGCAATACTTATGAATAACAACAGTGCCTCAGCATCAGAAATGGTCGCTGCAGTTTTACAGGACTATAACAGGGCAATAATTGTTGGGGATACAAGTTATGGTAAGGCAACGGGGCAGATTCTGGTGCCTGTTCACCAAAATAACAAAGATGTGCTAAAGGTTACCGCAACAAAGTACTTTCGGGTTACAGGTAATTCGTATGGACAAAAAGGAGTAGTGCCCCATATTACAATTCCGGGTATTAAGTATAAAAAATATCAGCCCGATAGAGAGGAAAGTACAGGGAATGAAAGCGTGGATAAAAAGACTTATTTCAAACCATTGGAACCTTTTCCACTTGAAGAGTTAAAACAAAAATCGGATAAAAGAATAAAGAAAAGCATTGAATTTCGAAAGATCAGTAAAGTTGACAGTGTTTGGGCAAACTCAGGGATGTACCGTAATTATGTTAGCGTTAATTTCGATAATTATCTTACACGTTTCAAGTTGCGCGAAAACGTATTCGACGAGGTTCATACAATGAAGAATAAAGGCCCGGGAAGCTATACGGTTGATTTTTTAAAGAGCGATGCAGAAATGCTGGAAGTATACAAGTATTACTCAGATTTGTTTTTCCAGCTTTCAGAATCAGTAAAAAGAGATCCGTATATTAAGGAAGTGTGTAATATTCTAGTTGATTATATTAAAATTAAGAGTAATGAAGACTAAATTTATTTTTGTGTTACCTGTAGTGGTTCTGTTAGGCTTATCAGGTTATATGCAGGCACAATCCTCATCAGAGGCGGTGGCTTACATGCAGTTAATAAGTGAGCAGTACGAAGATATCCAGAAAGAAACCTGGGACTATACCAGTACAATGGCGCATGGCCGAAGTGCCAGAAAGGTTGAGAAAAAGCGGGTAGAGCTATTAAAAACCATCGGAAAATCAATAAAAGAGGTAAAGAAAATGTCGGCTTTTGATAATGATTATAGCCTGCGGGATTCGGTGGCGTCATTTCTTAAATTAAGCTTTGATGTGTTGAACAATGACTTTGCAAAGATTATTGATATGGAGGAAGTTGCCGAACAGTCGTATGATTTAATGGAGGCATATTTATTAGCCCAGGAACTGGCAAATGAAAAACTGGACCAGGCTTCAGAGAGGATGGAAGTACAGTACGGGGCCTTTGCAAAAAAATACAACGTAACCCTGGTTGAAAACACCGATAAAATAAGCCGGAAATTAAAAAAAGCATCGGAAGCAATGAAGTATTACAACCAGGTATACCTGGTGTTTTTCAAGGCTTATAAGCAGGAGGCTTACCTTTATGATGCCATTGAAAGAAATGATATTAATTCGATAGAACAAAACAGGGACGCTTTATTGGGAATTTCAGTAGAAGGAATTGAAAAATTAAAGGGTATAGGGCATTTTAAAGGAGATTATTCTATAAATACCTCTTGTAAAAGAATGTTGATGTTTTTTAAAGATGAGGCAGAAACAAAGATTCCGGTTATCGCCGATTTTCTTCAGACTACAGATGAGTACAAGAAAATGGTGGCACTCTTTGAGTCGAAAGACAGAATGCTGTTAACCAATGAGGAAATAGAGAAATACAATAAAGCAGTAGACGCATACAATAAAGGGATTAATAAATTCAATGCAACAAACAATACCCTAAATACAAAAAGAAACAGTAACATAAATCAATGGAATAATTCAGTAAACTCCTTTATGGGGAGGCACATACCAAAAAAATAAACATATTTGCATCAAACCTTATTTAATTATGAAGAAGTTAACGTTATTATTTCTTTTCCAGGTTTCGTCATTAATTCTTTTTTCTCAGGATTTAATTGTTAGAGAAGACGGGGATTCAGTAAACTGTAAGATTACAAAAATTTATGAGGGGAAAATATTCTTTTCCGTTCAGCAGGACGGGAAATTCAGAAGTACTTTTTTACCGCTCTCAAAAGTGAAAGAACACCGGGTTGCTTACTACAAAGAAAAAGAAGAGGAAGCAATGGACCTGATAGCCAAAAACTTTAAGTACCCTAAATTAAGAATAGCCCTTCATGGAGGTTTTGGTTACAGAATCGCCCCACTTTCAGATGACATTTCGGATGATTTAGAGGATTATATGAATGAACTGAAAAGTGGTGTGCAATTCAGCGCAGACCTAACTTACTTTTGGGGCGAAAACTATGGTTTTGGAATTAAATACAGTCATTTCATAGCTTCAAACCACAGGGATGATGTTTACGTGAAAGATGATCAGGGAAACAGGAGGTATGGAGTTTTAAGCGATGATATATCTATAATCTTTTTGGGCCCGTCGTTTACCGCCCGGGTATTTAACAAGGCTAAAACCAATGCTTTTATATTTAACCTATCCTATGGTTATGTAGGCTATTTTAATGATCAGGTAATTGTAGATAAATATAAACAAAGCGGGGCCACGTTTGGATCTTTCTTTGATATTGGCTATGATCTCGGATTATCAAGGCATGTAGCATTGGGGGTTCAGCTTTCATACAGCGCCGGGCTTTTAAATAAACTTAAAATTGATGATGGCAACACCGTTAAGACACTAGAACTGGAAGAGGGCGAATATGAAAGCCTGGCACGCCTTGGTTTGTCGGTCGGGCTCAGGATACGTATATAGCCATAGGCGGGGCCCATGATGCCGTTAAAAAGGAGGCGTGCTTACAACCAGTAAGTGTGCTTCTCGGTGAGATTTGTTAATAGCGGAATGCGAAACGATAGCGTTGAAATATACACTGTCGTTTTTCTTTAGTACATACGTTTCATTATCCAGCGTAAAAGCAAGTTCACCTTTAATCAGAAAGAGATAAGTCTGGCCATGATGCATATCCAGTATATTGTTTGAATCACCACCTTCCGGAAAAATTAACACCCTGGAATCCATATGTTTCCTTCGAATATGCCCGGTTACTAAAAAAACGGACGTGCCGGATGCATTGCGTTCCGCAAACTGTTTATCACCGTATTTAATCAGGGGGCTGGATGACAGGGCCTCATGTTCTCCAATTAACTCGCTGACCGATGTGTGCAGGTTATCAGCAATTGTCTTCAATGTTAAAACAGAAGGAAAAGCTTTCCCATTTTCAATTTGGGACAAAGCACTGGGACTAATGCCAATTAACTTAGACAATTCGGTTAAATGAAGTCCGGTTTCTTCTCGTCTTATTTTTATACGTTTCCCAAGAAATTTCATGCGAATCTGTGTTATGGAATAAGCAAATTAACTTAATTATTGTTTAAAAAAATTAATTAGTATTTAAATAAAAATAGGAGGGGGAATAGGGGTGTTTGTGTAATGTTTTGTTTTACAGGTGTTTGTTGTGTGTTTTGTGAGGAGGGGGAATGCGCTGGTTGTAATTTTTTCTAAACTTTTTTTTAGGTTCTGTGTTCTGATAACGGAGGGGAATAGGTTGAACTTTTTAAAAAGGTAGAAATCATGAAAAGAGAATTGAAAAATATTTTAGTGCCGGTTGATTTTAAAGGTCCTTCTCTTGAAGCTGTTAATTATGCGTGTAAAATGGCATTTAAACTTAATGCTGAAATTATATTGCTACATGTAATTCAAACTCCTGGAATAATTGCAGAATTGTTTTCTTCAGGAGAAAACCTTGTTAATTTAACGAATAAGGTTAAAGATAAGCTGACAGAACTGGAACATGTAGTCAAAAATAAGAAAAGTGGTTTGAAGGTTACCAACAGGGTTGAAAAAGGAAAACCCTATGAGAAGATTTTGCAGGTTGCCACACAGGTTAATGCGCGAATGATTATTCTGGGCGAAAATCACCAGGGGATCGATGCGGATCAGGATCTGGGCTCTACAGTATATCATGTGACCCTTAAATCCCCGGTACCTGTGCTTACAATGAAAGGAAATGTTGAACGAATAAACGAAAGCATTGTTGTACCTCTGGATTTAACAAGAAGGACGCGCAGGCAATTATACAGTGCGATGGTTTATGGGCTGAATTACGGGGCAACAATTCATTTGGTATCCGTGCTTATAGGAGGGATAAAGATGGAAGATAGCCTGATATACAAGAAGCTTGAACAGGCCAAGGGAATACTTGAGGAAAATGGGGTAAATTCTACGTTAAAGTTGTTTCCCCGAACCGAAGTTCCCCCGTTCCGGAAAATTATCCGGTATTCCAAAGAGATTGATGCGGGCATGATTTTGTTGATGACCCATGAAGAGGGGTATACTTATGACAATTACATTGGAGCTTTTGCCCATCATATTATAAATAAGTCATTGGTGCCCGTATTAAGTTTAACGTCTGCGGCTTCAAATATAGATTTTGGGAGGTACCTGAAAGGCATTGTTGATCCGGCTGGAATTTTGTTAAAATAGTTTTGTGAACTCAAACCCTCTTTTAGTATGCAATATCTGCTTCTTCTTTATTTGATATTTGCTTTCGGAATATTTTTGATACCCCGAAAACAAAGTAAAACAGTTCCCTTGTTGCTGGCAATATTGCAGTTGGGGTCTTTTTTACTTTTTCTGAAGTATATTCCGGACATTCTGTCCGGGGTGAATGTTCAAATACAACGGGAATGGATACCGACATTAGGGATCAACATAGAATTTAACCTTGATGGTTTAAGCATCCTTTTTTCACTGTTAATAACCCTGATAGGGGTTCTTGTGTTTATGTACGCCAAGGCATACATGAAAAATTATTCAGGAACGTCAAGGTTTTACTTTTACCTGACATTGTTCAGTGGGGCGATGTTAGGCTTGGTTTTATCCTCAAATTTTATCCAGTTATTTGTATTTTGGGAATTTACGAGTATACTTTCTTATTTGCTGATTAGCTTTTTCAATGAAAAGGAAGCTGCCCGTAAAGCAGCTTTTCAATCACTTTTTATAACCTTCTTCGGTGGATTAAGCCTTTTAGCAGGGTTTATATTAATCGGAAGTGTTGCTGGTGGGTATTCATTAGAAGTGTGGGTTGATAATGCACAAAAGATTAAAGAAAGTAGCCTGTACCTTCCATCATTACTATTGGTCCTGGTCGGTATATTCACAAAGTCAGCACAATTTCCATTTCATTTTTGGCTTCCCGGGGCAATGCAGGCGCCAACACCTGTTAGCGCCTACCTGCATTCGGCAACCATGGTTAAAGCCGGGGTATTTCTACTAATGCGCCTTAACCCTGTTTTGGGAGGGACCGCAGAATGGACGAATATTATTCCGGTATTTGGGGGTATAACAATGCTTGTTGGATCCTATTTTTCAGTTACACAAACCGACATTAAAGCCATACTGGCATACACAACAATAAGTGCCCTGGGAATGTTGGTTTTGCTCCTTGGAATAGACACAAAACTATCTGTAAAAGCAGCGCTGGTTTTTCTTTTTGTCCATGCCTTCTATAAAGCAGCATTGTTTATGTTGGCAGGCTTTATTGATAAGAAATCGGGCACCAGGGACATTGATAAACTTGGAGGGCTGATCTATTTTATTCCCTTTGGGTTTGTGATTGCCCTGATTGCACTTTTGTCAATGGCCGGTTTGCCTCCCTTGCTTGGGTTTATTGGGAAGGAACTGATATATGAAGCAAAGGTACAATCTCCCGGACTTGGATTTTTGGTGCTCATTACAGGTGTAGCTTCGAATATTTTAATGGTAACAGTATCATTGTTCTTCCTGTCAAAAGCCTTTTTGGGAAAACCAAAGAATTATGTAAAGCAATATGGATTAAACGAGGCCTTGCTTTTATTAGGCCCGGGGGTGTTGGCCGTATTCAGCCTGGGGCTGGGGCTGTTTCCAAACCTTCTGTCAAAACTAATAGAACCCGCATTAAGCATTATCAGGGTTGAAGATATAAAAGTAAAACTCAAGCTGTGGCATGGCTTCAACCTGGTGTTTCTTTTAAGCCTGATAACCATTGTTTTGGGTTTTTCCCTATTCTGGTTAATCCATAAAAAAAATAATGTTCTTTACCATTGGCGAAATTTTAACAGCAGGGTTTTTACCATTAAACTAACCGATGTTTTTAATGGGGCACAGAATAGGTTTGTAGCATTTGCCGGAAAAAAAACAAGGTTGATACAGCATGGTTACAACCGGTATTACATTCTTACCATAGTGATATTTACCACAGCCTTGCTCTGGGTTCAGGTATATGTTACAAAAGACTGGAAACTTGATACCAAGTTTTCATTAATGCCATTCTATATTTCAGGGTTAATACTGGTTATTGTACTTTCCGTAATTTTCACTTCATTGACTAAATCCCGCATAAATGCCATTGTAGCTATGGGGGTAAGCGGTTATGGGATTTCAATGATATACCTGTATTACAGTGCTATTGACCTGGCAATTACCCAGATAATAGTAGAAACATTAACCGTAGTAATGCTGGTCATTGTATTAAGGCGGATGCCTGAGTTTGTAAAGTTTTCGAAGCCCTCAACAAGAATAAGGGACGCCATAATTGCAGTAGGTTTTGGTGGGGTAATGACGGTTTTGTCGCTTAAAGCACTGCATGTTGATCTTAGTGCCCCTATTTCCGGTTTTTTTACGGAACACAGTTACCTTAAGGCCTATGGCAAAAATGTGGTAAATGTTATCCTGGTAGATTTCAGGGCGCTGGACACTTTGGGAGAGGTGACCGTTTTAACAATAGCAGCGTTGGGGGTTTTTAGTCTGTTAAAAAAAACAAGTCGTAAGGTATGAATTCTGTAATACTTCAAATAGCATCAAGGCACTTAAAGTATATTCTGTGGATATTTGCAGTTATGGCCTTGCTCCGGGGGCACAATCACCCAGGGGGTGGTTTTATTGGAGGTTTGTTGGCCTCATTGTCTTTTGTGATTAGGGGATTGGCTTTTTCAGTTGAAGAAGTGCGATTAAAGATGAAGTTTAAACCGGAATATTACATTGGCACGGGTTTAATTCTTGTTTTGCTGAGTACAGTTCCTGGTTTTTTTGCGTCGGGAATTATTATGAAGGGGACCTGGGGGACAATTAACCTCCCTTTGGACATTGGTATTAAGCTCGGGACTCCGTTGTTGTTTGATATCGGCGTTTTTCTTGCGGTTACAGGAGTTTCATTAGTGTTTTTTTTCAACTTATCAAATAAGGAATAATGGATATTTTACTGGCAATATTAACAGGCTTATTATATACAGCAGGGGTCTACCTGGTTCTGCGAAGGAGCTTGCTGAAATTTATAATTGGAATTATTTTTCTTAGTAACGCAACAAACCTACTGGTATTTCTGTCGGCAGGGATAGCGCGGGGGGAACCGGTTTTTGTGGGGGAAGAGCCCCAGGCATTTATCGAAACAGATCCATTGCCCCAGGCATTGGTTTTAACGGCTATTGTTATCGGTTTTGGTATTGTGGTTTTTACACTTGCTTTAAAGTTCAAGTTTTTTAGCATTACCGGTACTGACGATTTTGATGAATTAAAAAAAACAGAAGAGTAAATGAATATTGTTATCCTGCCCATATTATTTCCACTTTTACTTGTAATTGTATTTATATTTCTCCGGAAGGGAAGGGTCACAGCGCATGTGGCCATAACCGGGGCTTTAATGCTTTTTTTACTGTCATTGTGGGTGTTTTATCAAGTGCGGGCCCTGGATATACTGGTCTTGTATGTCGGAGGGTGGAAAGCCCCTTTTGGCATTACGCTTGTTATTGATACACTAAGTGGTATAATGCTCACCGTGTCGGCATTTATTGTTCTGGTAACTTCAATATATGCCAGTAATTTTATAAATGATGACCTGATTAATTCGCGGTTTTACATGTTTTTCTTTGCCCTTGTTATGGGGCTTAACGGAGCTTTTATTACCGGAGATGTTTTTAATCTGTACGTTTGGTTTGAGGTAATGCTCTTGTCTTCATTTGTTTTAATAACAATGGGAAGAAAAAAGGAACAACTTGAAGGGGGGATAAAATATATGGCCTTAAACCTTATTGGTTCACTCTTGTTTTTGGCAGGCCTTGGGCTGTTGTACGGTAAGACGGGAACATTAAATATGGCACATTTGGCCCAAATACTTAAAGGGGATGAACAATCTATTTTAATGAACACCTCAGCAATGCTTTTTTTTATCGCTTTTGGCATTAAAGCAGCCGTGTTCCCTTTGTTTTTTTGGCTGCCAGCTTCTTACCATACACCAAATATAACTGTTACTTCATTGTTTGCCGGGTTGTTGACGAAGGTAGGGGTGTATGTGCTGATACGGTTTTTTACCTTATTTTTTGTTCAGAATCAGGATTTTTGGCATAACCTGTTATTAATTGTTGCAGGGTTTACGATGGTTATAGGGGGAATGGCAGCATCGTCACATTATGATACCCGAAGAATTTTATCGTACCATATTATTAGCCAGGTAGGATATATGATAATGGGATTGGGAATATATACCCCATTGGCCATTGCGGGGGCTGTTTATTTTACGGTTCACAATATGGTTGCTAAAACCAATACATTTTTTATTGCCGGTCTGATAACCAGGCTTAAAGGATCTTATAATTTGAAAGATGTGGGAGGGATTCTGAAGGAAAACCCGTTGCTGGCAGTATTGTTTATAATACCGGCATTCGCTCTTGCTGGTATTCCGCCTTTATCTGGTTTTTTTGCAAAATTTGTTTTAATAAAAGCGGGGCTTGAAGCCGGACAATACTGGATTACCGCCATAGCTATTTTAACCGGGTTGCTTACCCTTTATTCCATGATAAAAATATGGAACGAAGCATTCCTGAAAAAACAACCGGAAGGTTTTCAGGTACCCGAAAAGGTAAAATTGAGCTTTATGGAACTGTTGCCCTCTATATTGCTGGGTATTGCAAGTATAGCTTTAGGATTGTTTGCAAAACAGTTTATTGAGATATTTGTTAAATCATCATCCGGACTATTAGATACACAAGGTTATATCAATAGTGTACTAACAATTTTTAATAAATGACGATCATAAAGAAAATATATCAGGTTTTGGCGTTTATGCTATTTTATGCAGTAAAATTGGTCCAGTCGAATTTTTTTATTGCATATGATATTTTAACACCAAGAATGCATACAAGTCCGGGATATGCAAAAATACCATTAAGGACCAATACCGATATTGGAATATTATTGTTTAGTAACTTGTTGTCTATGACTCCAGGAACATTGACCATTGACGTACTGGCCGAAGAAAATGTAATGCTGGTACACCATCTTTATGGGGCAGGGGACAATGATACCATTGAAGAATTGGAACGTATTCAGGACAAGGTAATTGAATTAACCAATAAGAAAAAGAAATGAATATAGAATTGCCCGGATTGGTGCTTTTTTCAAGTTTTGCGGTTTTGCTGCTGGCATTATTTTTTACTTTCCTGCGCCTGGTGAAAGGTCCTGATATTTATAACCGCATTGCATCAATGGATTTGATAGCGTCTATCATTATGGCGTTTATCCTGGTATATAGTATTTTTATTGGAAAGGCTATGTATATAGATGTTGTAATTGTTATTTCGCTTATATCTTTTGTTGGTACTGTATCTATTTCTATTTATTTAAGACAAAAAAGTAAACTATGATGCCGGTTTTAATTTCGATTTTAGTTTTGACAGGGGCAATTTTTATTCTCATATCTGCCATAGGGCTAGTGCGGTTTGGAGACTTATTTAGCCGGATACACGCAATAACAAAAGCTTCATCGTTTGGCATCTTGCTGTTGCTAATAGGGGTATCCCTTTATTTTGGAAACTGGAATGTTTATATAAAATCGGTTCTGGTTATTATCTTTATTTACCTGACCGCTCCATTGGCGGCACATTCAATTGCTAAATCATTTAGAGACCGTCATGAAAGTGATGACTAATCGTTATTCTCGTGCAGTTCGCGTTTATTGCTTCTTTTTAACTTTAATTTCCAATCCGAATTTTTAATCAGGTAGTAAGTAATTCCCAGTGCTACAATCATTACGGCCAGACTTAAGAGTTCAACATGGCTGAATTTTTTGAAGTCCCATATAATAACTTTCCTCGCAATTGCAATGATGGCAACGAGTATAATGAATTCAACATGAACGATATCATCCTTAAGATAAGCGTAAATGGTCTCCAGTAGTTCAAGGCCGATTAATAGAACCAGCAGCAAACTGAATAAATCCATTAGCCCTTCTGCTTCAATGATAAATTTAGGGGGCATTAAAATTCTTTGTTTTATCTCATAAACAATATCAATAAAGGCCAGCACCAGGGTTATCGAAATTACAAGCAGTATTCCCAGAATTAATACGCGTTCAATATGCTTTATCAGTTGTTTTAACATCAAACCTTTAAGGTGTTTTGTTGAATGTTGCTAAATAAATCCTGGGACATTTGTGTAATCGGCATAGAAAAAACAATAGCAGTTCCCGAAGTTTGTACCCGTTTTACTTCTTCCTCTATCTGAGGGTAAAGCAGGGCCTTGGTTTTTGCAAAAACAATAGTTCTTTTAAACTTAATAATCTTGTTGTTTTCCCAACGCATTGATGGCATGTCCGGAAATATGTTCACACCGTAAACCAAATTCTTTTCGAGTAAATCTACCGCAATGTTTTCAGCTTCGTCTTTGCTGTTTGAAATTATGTAGGCTAATATCATATACAACTTTTTATAAGTAAACAAAAGTTGTTTTGATATTGTTTAGTACTTAAAATCATTTTGTTTAGAGAGGGAAATAGCTTATGAAATCACTTCAAAATATACTTGCAGCAGTTGACTTAGGGGAAACATCTAACCACGTTGCTGATACATCGTTATACCTGGCAAAAAAATTCAATTCTCAGATTTCATTAATGCATGTGGTTACAGAAGATGCACTGAGTAATGATTTTAAAAAAATTATTGAGGCTTCGGTGGAATCAAAACTTCAGGAAATAGCAGAGCGTATAAGAGCCAAAGGTGGCGTGGTAAAAAAGATTATAATTGAAAAAGGCGTACCCTTTGAGAAACTAATTCAGGAAGGACAGGAAGGCGATTATAACGTTATGGTTGTGGGGTCGGGAAATAAGCCATCAGGGGAGTCGTTCAGGTTGGGTACTACCGTTGAAAAGCTAATGCGGAAGAACCAGATTCCATTGTGGGTAGTGAAGAAAAAGGAGCATAAAAAAGTACGGAAAATTTTATGCCCGGTTGATTTTTCTGATTCTTCGAAAAGGGCATTGAATAACGCAATAAACCTGGCAGTCCGTTTTCAGGCAACATTAACGGTACTAAATGTATATGAGCCAGTACATATATTTTCTTCGTGGTTTAAGGTCGATAATGAGAAGGAGAATGCTGAACTGAAATCATCTCAGGCGGACGATTTTCAAAGTTTCCTGAAGCAGTTTAATTTTGAGGATTTAAAGGTTCAGTTGGAAACACGTGATGGTGAGCCTTTTCAGGAAATATTGGGCTATATTAAAGAGAACGATGTTGATCTACTTTTGATGGGAACTACCGGGAAAACAGGTTTGAGCCGGTTGTTAATGGGCAGTGTGACAGAAAAAGTGACACGGGAACTGCCCTGCAGCTTTATCACAACAAAAGCAATAGACATTACGAATAGTTATTTTGAAAGCAACCTAAGGCTGGTAGAGTCAATCCTGAATACAGCCAGGGTATATTATAAGCAAGGTGAATATGATAAGGCCATAGACAAATATTTGATTGCTTTAAAACAGTATCCGGATAATATTCCGGTTATAACCGGACTTATTGAGTCTTATAAGGCTATTGGTAATACCTTGAAGGTGAGGCATTATACCGAATATGCAAAAGAGGTTGTAGAAAGGATCTGGGGAGAAGGGTATCTTGATAAATTTGATTTTAACTAAGGAAAATAATTGGGTTTGGTCTGTAAAGTGGTTTTAATTCAATAGAAGTTAAACTTTAACTGTTTATTAGTTGTCCAACCAATTCCTGAAAGTATGGGCTTTTGCCGTACTCACCAAAACAGGTTCCTCATACCCTTCAACGGATAGTTCTATTCTGCTTTTTGATAAAATCCGAATATTTTTAATGGCATTGTACTGCACAATATGTTTTCGGTTTATTCGAAAAAAAAGTTCCGGGTTAAGCATTGATTCAAGCCTGTCGAGAGAAAAATCTACGGGGTAATGCTGGCCGGAGAAGTTCGCCAGAAATGTATTTTTTTCCAGAGAATAGAAAATGGCAATCTCTGTCACCTCAAGCGATTTTATTTTCGTCCCCATATTAATAACAAACCTCTTTTTAAACTGCGTTGATTTTGATTCCAAAACATCAATCAGCGACTTCAGGTCGTATTGTGGTTGTGCAGGGTTTAATTTTCGGAATTTATTTATGCTGACCCGTAGTTTTTCTTTGTCAATAGGCTTTAGCAGGTAATCAATGCTGTTTAGTTCGAAAGCTTTAATTGCGTATTCATCATAAGCCGTTGTAAAAATAACGAAGCTGTCTGTTTTTATTTCTTTAAAAATATCGAAACTTAAACCATCGGCAAGCTGAATGTCGAGCATCATCAAATCCGGGTCCGGATTATTGGACAGCCATTTCACAGCACCGGTCACACTGTCAATTACATCAATTACATCAATTTCAGGTTCAATTTCAGTAAGAAGCTTTACAAGGCGATTGGCAGCGGGCTCTTCATCTTCAATAATTAAGGTTTTAATCATAGTTCAACGGTTAAAAGTGGTACCGATACTTTAAAAGTAGTGTTTGTTTCCTGTATTTTAACATCTTCATTCGTGAAAAAACTAAACCTTTCAGAGATGTTTTTAAGCCCGTTTCCTGTAGATTCTTTGCTTAGTTTTTTCTGTAGGTTGTTACTTATCGAAATCCTGTTATTTTCTGCTTTAACAAAAATACATAAGGGGTTTTCTTTTGAAATGATATTATGTTTTATGCAGTTTTCGGTCAGCATTTGAAGTACCAGCGGAGGCAGTGAGTAATGAAAATATTTTTCATCAATGCTTAATTCGACCTGAAGGTTGTTATTAAACCTTGATTTCTGGATATCAAGGTACTTTTTTAAGATGTCCACTTCATTGCGGACTAAAACAAGTTCTCTGTCCCGGCTTTTTAACACATACCTCAGAAATTCAGAAAGGTTTTGTATGTAATCAACAGCTTTTTCGTTGTCTTCAACAAGGGTTGTGAGACTGTTTAAACTGTTAAAAAGAAAATGTGGGTTTATTTGTTGTTTTAGTGTCTCGTATTTAGCCTCAATATTGTCCTTTTCCAGTTTTGCCGATTTTGAAAAATTGTGCTTCCATTGTTTATAAAATTCAGCCGCTTCATGAATTGAGGTTATCAGGTATGTGATTAACAGGGTTATTACCGCATATAAATATATTTCGTCTGCAGGTTCAAATATTCCAAGTTTCACTTCCACAAAGTAGACCCCGGATGAAAAAGCAAAGGTGTAGGCCGTAATTAAAATAATTTCATAAATGAGATGTTTAAGCGGCGTGTGTTCCCAGGGGTATTTATGCCAAAGGAACGTAACAATATTCATGCACCCAATCCAGAGACCGGTGGTAATAACTATTCCGTGAAGAACAGAAGCCAGGGCATTGTCTCCTCCTTCGTATGCGGGTTGGTTATAGAAAAGGGCAACAATGATAAGCCCAACTAAAGGTGGCAAAATGATAAGCCACCTTTTATTATAAATATTCAACTTGATTTTCATATCCGGGTAAGGTTTTTAAAAATGAATCCGATACAAGAACATAGGGAGGAACCCCTGCTGGTAGACCGTATAAACTTCTCCATCCTGAGGGTCAAAGCCCTCCATGAATATACTCTTGAACCCGGTTATGTTTTGAAGGTCAATTGCCCATTCCTGCCAGATGTGTTTTCCATTTGTTTTAAAGCCAATGCGTAAATCGGTCCTGAAATAGTCATCGTATTTGTTTTTATATGCGTTTGACCAGTCTCTCTCTTCTTCACCGGCATTTAATGACTTTTCAATGTCAATTGGGACATATCTTTTTCCACCGGCCCAGACTGTTTTTACGTCAAAAGTAAGCATGCCTTTAGCTCCTAGTTTAAATTCATACCCACTTAAGAGATTAAAAACGTAGTTTCCGTTAAATGCAGTATTTCTTTCTATTCCGTCATATCCCTTATATTTAGATTCGAACAGCGAAGTAGTGAAAAGTGCATAAAAGCCGCTGCTCAAAAACCTTTCAATGGTAAATTCTACCCCGTAGTTTGTTCCGGTACCTTCGTTTATAAGGTTTTCTTCGCGGGGAATACCAAAATCGGCGCCTGCATTTAACATGCTGAATTCCGGGGACGATCCTGAAACCGGAACATTATACAATTGCTGGTAATACGATTCAAATTTAAACCTTAAATTAGCACCAATCAGGTAGTTGTATCCAAGTACAAAGTGATTGCTTTTTGTGAATTTTACGTCTTCATTTGTTTTATAATAATTGTTGTTAACAGAATCATACGACTGATAAACATAAACCACATTAGGCTGAAGCTGACTATGCACTCCAAAGCCCAGGGCAACAGATTGCCTTTCTGAAAATTGCCAGTTTAAAGATAAGCGTGGTTCAACAGAAAATTCATCATTCAGGCTGAAATACTGAAAGTTAATTCCGGCATATCCGGTTAGCGTGTTACTAAATTTATGTTGCCACTGTGTGTAAGCCCTCAGCATATTCATGTCCCCTTTTACATCGGCTGTTGTAAGAAAGCGTTGGTAATCCGTATCATAAATACTGTCAAGGTAATTGATTTCCATAATGTCTGCAATAAAACCAACACTATAATTATTTTTTGAATTGATCTTGTGTCTTATCTGGGTGGTAACCGATAATTTGTTTTCCTGCTGGTAGGACCGTATCCAGGGCTTGTAAGTTTTTTCTCTCCGGTTTACCGAATCCAGATCAGCAGTAGCATTTGTTGTCTGGTACGATATGGTTGATTTTAGTCGTAAGGCTTTGTTTATGAAATAGGTGTGTTGTAAGCCGGTTACGATGAGGTTTGAACCAAAATCGGTGGCGGTGTTCACTGAATTGTATGAATTCTCGGAGGTGTCAGAAAGTTCGCGTCCAAGTTCAATAGAACTGGTACCCCACAGGCCGAATATTTTGAAGCGGCCAAATTTAGTGCCCGGCACGTCCAGTAAAAAAGTAAAATCCTTGTACCGGGGAACAGCTTCACCAGTTCCGCTAACAAATCCCAACTCACTCATTACTTCAAGAGTTGAGTAACGAAAGTTGGCAAGGTATGAACTGTTTACCCCGTTCGGATTTTTTTTAACCGGACCTTCAGCACCAAGTTCAAATCCGTTAAAGCCAACCTGGCCGGTGAATTCTGTTTCCTGGTTGTTGCCCGAACGGAGGTTTAAATCGAAGGCCCCGGCTGTTGCGTTTCCGTATTCTGCCGGGAAAGCTCCCGTTAAAAAATCAGAGTTGGTCAATAAGTTGTTGTTTATCATACTAACCGGGCCACCGGTTGTACCCAGTGCACCAAAATGGTTTGGATTGGGAATCTCAATGCCCTCCAGACGCCATAAAACACCCATCGGAGAATTTCCGCGAATAATAATATCATTTCTTGAATCATTTTGAGTCATTACACCTGCATAATTTGCAACCATCCGGGCAGGATCACCAAGGCTTCCGGCAAACCTTTCTGTTTCTTCAACGGAGAATGTTCTGCCCGATACCTGGACCAGTTCATTTATAGTTCCGTCTTTTCTTTTATTTGCTTTTACTACAATTTCTTCTACTGTGAGAGGGCTTTCTTCTAACTGGACATTTATTACGGTCTCTTTACCGCTGGTAACTAAAAGGTTACCGATAAACTGACTTTCGTATCCCAGAAAGCTTATTTCCAAAGATTGTCTGCCAACAGGTATATCGGCAATCTTGAACAGGCCATTCTGGTCTGTTGTGGCACCCCTTGGGGGAGAAGAATGGGTTAATACAACTGTTGCCCCGGTCAAAGGGAACCCTGTTACTGCATCAACAACTGTACCTCTTATCGTAGAGGTATAGCTATTGTTTGCGTTTACAGGGGCAACGTAAAAAGTTAAAATAGAGATGAATGAGTAAACTAAAAAACACTTCATGACTTCTTGTTTTGGTTTCTTGATTCAAAATTACAATGACGGGTACCTAAAAAGAAATATAATCTGACGAGCGGGAAACTTGACGGACTGAATGAAAAATATCAGGGATGAATAGAACAAGGAAAGCAGCGGGAGTGTAACTTCTGTTTTGTTTATCCGGAGAATCAGATGTTTAGAATATGGGCTAATTCAACAACGGAGTCTTGATTTTCAGTGAAATTATTGGTGGGTTTATACTTGTTAATAAGCATATTGGATAGTTCCTCGGCTTCGGGTAAAGAGTTCGTAAATAAAGTTAACACCAGGGTAGTTGCAAAATCTTTTCCCTTTTCTATGGCCATGGCAATATCCTCTGTAATATTCTTACTGCTCGAATGCCAAATAAATTTTATCTGGTGAATTGAATTAGCGAAAAGGAAAACACCAAATTCTTCGCTTATTCTGGGAAAATTGTAGATATATTGCCATACCGTGGCATTCCTGACCAAGGGGTGTTGACAATCTTTCTCATTCCATTCCATTGTAAGTTTGTAAATAGGTTATAAACCAGAACTTTATAATACGGTGGTTGGATAGGGAAAATTATATTTTCTAATTAACGTGTTGAATATAATAAAAATTAATACTATCTGAAAATCGTTGTGAGAAATATTTTTGGAGAAACGGGACCTTCTTTTTCTTTTTTATAACGGATTTAGTATATGTTTAATTTGCTTTTTAAAGCTACTTATTGTCACTAAAGAAAATGCTATTTTTTTGTGTGCGTTTTCTTATAGCCACTACTTATTGCCTGTCCATAAACTAAGGTTCTCAGCCTGAAAGGCTGGCTTAATTCAATCCGGGGCCTTGCCCCAGGAAAAGTTGTCAGTGCTGTTAGTCGTGGTCCCGAGCACATCGGGACGAGGTTAATTTGAAAAACAGGGTTACCATACCATGAAATAACAACAAATCTGTTTTGAACCGAAGGACACGAACACAATTAAAATAATTAGTGGCTGCAAGAAAACTGTGCATTTTGAAAGTCTTTCTCAAGAAGGCTTCAAAGACAAGGCTTTATTCACAAGCTGATTTATTTTTATAGGTGTTCATGAACTCCTTTTAGTCTGTTCGAAGTTTTGAAAATTAAGGAGTCCCGAAGCTTCGGGATGGATGTTTTCAAAACAAGAGTGACGCAGGACCTTTAGTTCACGAACATCATTGAATATTTTATTTTTGTGAGTAATTTGGAGTTTTCTTGCAAAGACTAATTAGATGCGTGAGTAACATTGCGACTTGATAGACAGGCTCAACTTAGGAGAAAGGGCTGTTCAACTCATGCTGCAAACCTGTAAATGTTAAAAAATATTGCACATTCAAATCAGCATTAAAAGGAGCCGGTTTTGTTAATCAGAACATATGGTTTCATGCAGGAATGGTATATTTAGGGCATTACTTTTTAGCTGAAAGGTCTACAGGAAAACTGGATTCTGGCAGAAGTTTCTTTATAGTGGTCTCAATTCTTAAATCGGAATTACAGACGCTAATTATTTTTGCGTCAGAACTGAATTCAGCAATTACTTGCCTGCATGCACCACACGGTGGGGTAGGGGTATCGGTGGGGGTGTAAATTACAATGGTGTCGATTGTTCTGCTCCCATCGGAAACAGCTTTGAAAATAGCAGTTCTTTCAGCACAGTTTGTTAGCCCGAACGAAATGTTTTCAACATTACATCCCGTATATACTTTACCCTCTTTGTTTAACAGGGCAGCTCCAACAGGAAAATTACTGTACTTCGCATAGGCAAAACCGGCGGCTCTTTTCGCTTCATCAATAAGTTCTTCTATCCGATTATTGTTCATACTGTTTGTCGTTAAGTGTTGTAAACATAATAAAATCTTGATATCCATCCAATTCCGGATTAAACAATACCCCTTAATTTGCTTGATTTATTTATATTTTGTTCTGGCAAAAGATGAATTTTTTAACATTTATTAAAAGCATGTACATTTAAACTTAAAATCCTTATCTTAAAAAGGGAACAAAATATCCAAAAGAATGGGAAAAAATACCAGGAAAAAAGAAAATACATATAAAAAAGGAAAGTTAAATAAAAAAGAGTATGAGGATGAGCTTCAGCGACTTCAGGTAGAATTGGTGAAGTTGCTGGAATGGATTAAGCACAACCAGCTTCGTGTAGTTGTTTTGTTTGAGGGACGTGATGCAGCGGGAAAAGGAGGTGTTATAAAACGGATAACACAATGCTTAAATCCCCGGTTTTGCAAAGTTGTGGCTCTCGGAGTTCCCACAGAAAGAGAAAAAACACAATGGTATTTTCAGCGCTACGTTTCAAACCTTCCGGCTGCCGGCGAGTTGGTTCTGTTTGACAGAAGCTGGTACAACAGAGCAGGGGTCGAACATGTAATGGGGTTTTGTACAAACGATGAATACAAAGAATTTCTACGTTCCTGTCCTGAGTTTGAACGGATGCTGGTACGTTCGGGGATAATTCTTATTAAATACTGGTTTTCTGTTAGCGATGAAGAACAGGAACGGAGGTTTCAGGAACGAATAAAAAATCCGGCCAAACGTTGGAAGATTAGTCCAATGGATCTGGAAAGCCGTTCAAAATGGGTGGAATATTCAAAAGCAAAGGACATTATGTTTCAGTATACCGATATAAAGCAAGCCCCCTGGTATGTAGTTAAAGCAGATAATAAAATGAAGGCCCGGCTAAATTGTATACGTCATTTGTTATCTTTGATTCCTTATCAGGATATTGAATATGATAAAATTAAGTTACCGCCCCGGCAAAGTGATGAGGGCTATATGCGGCCACCGATATCGGATCAGACTTTTATACCAGAGATTTACTGAAACGCCAAATAAATTTAGGTGGCTTAAAACAAGAGCTGGTATTATAAATATTGTCTCTTCATAATGCGGTTTCATTGCGTTTTTCTTGTCTCTCAAAGTAGTCTATACGATATACGGACTATGTTAATATGTGGTTCCTATAGTCATATTCTAAGATGTTTTTTGTAAATTTAAAACTATGGTATCTATGCTGGATAGCTTTAAGTTTTTAGAACGCTTACCAATTGCAATAGGAGTTTCAAACCTGGAAGGGGAAATTCTTTTTGTGAATAGAAAATATACGAAGATTTTCGGGTATGTCCTTTCAGACTTTGAATCGGTAGAGCATTGTTGGAGGACGATATGCCCAGATGATGTTTATAGAGAAAAGGTTATGGGGGAGTTTCAACACAACTTTCAGTATTACTGTGTTGAACGACAGGAGGACACTCCGGTTAAATCCTACTATGTTACCTGCAAAGATAATACGGTAAAGGAGATTGAAATGTCATTTTCACTGGTTGGTAATAACCTTTTGACCGTGGGAAATGACGTAACGAAAAAAAATGAATTAATAAGAGATTTAAAAAGCGAAAAAGAGTTTAATGACAACTTGATAGAAAATATTCCGGCAGCTTTTTTTATGTGCAGGGGGAGCGACTTAAAAATGGTTAGGTGCAACAAAAGAAATGAGGAAATGTTGGGGTATAGTGCAGAAGAACTAAATAATATCCACATTTCAGCTTTTCAGGATGAAACAAATCGGGAAGAAAAGAATGAAGCATATCAGAAATTGCAGAAAGAAGGCCATGTAATGTTTGAAACAACTATGCTGCGTAAGGACGGAACCAGAATTCCTGTTTATTATAAAGCATTTATGTGTGATTTCAGGGGAGAGCAATATTTGATAGGAATCGGTATAAATATTTCGGATCGGGTAACCGTTGAAAAAAAGCTTAGGGAGAGAAAACAGTTTATTGAGAAGGTTTTAAATACATCCCCGGCTTTAATTTATATCTTCAACCTTGAAGAGAAGCGCTTTGAATACCTTAGTGGAGCCGGACTAGGTTATTACGGGTACACGAAAAAGGAGATTCTGTGCCAGGGAGAAAAGCTGATATATGAAGTTATTCATCCGGATGATATGGAAAAATTAAGTAAATCCCGTGAAGTTATAAGGAATTTTAAAGGAGGGGAAATTCTGGAAACAGAATACCGGGTTAAAGACAAAAGAGGGCAATGGCAGTTTATAAACGACAGAAATACGGTATTTCAAAGAAACAGTAATGAAGAAGTAACCCATGTTATTGGTTCATTATTAGAAATAACAGGACAAAAAAACACCGAGGTGATGCTTGAGAGAGAGAAAGCCCTGAATGACAAGATAATGGAGATAGTGCCCGGGGTGTTTTATCTTTGTGAGGCTGTTAATGATAAAATGATTTTCTTAAAGTGGAATAAAAACCTTGAGGCAATAACCGGCTTTACATCAAAAGAGTTTGAAAATCTTGATTTTTTTGATTTATTTTTTATCGAACAGAAAAAACAGGGCAAAAGTTTCTTCTCAAAATTAGTGACCGGGAATGAATTTAACTTTGAGGCTGGTTTAAAAAAGAAAAATGGAAAGGTTGTTCCTTTTTTCTTTTCAGGGGTTAGGTTTGCTGAAGGTAACAGGATTTTTTTACTGGGAATAGGAATTGATATTTCCAAAAGAAAAAAAGCAATGGACGCCCTTAAAGAAAGTGAAGAAAAATTCCGGAAAATATATAATGGCACCAGTGATGCAATTCTGATATTTGATTACGAGTATAATATTTTAGCGACAAATAAAACCTTTCAGAGCTTAATGGAAACGGACAGTGAGAAAGAACTGAAAAAGGTTAAATTTACAGACTATATTATTGGTGAAAATGTTTTGGAACTCTTAAAAAAAAGAATAGAAAATCTTAAAAAGAACGAAATACCACATCAGCAATATTTGGTTAAAAGCAGAGAAGGAAGAGTGTTTCCCGTTGAAGCACGCTCAAGCCTGATAAATTATAATGGGAGGCTTGCTGTTTTAACATCATTTAACGATATTAGTGAACGGAAGGATGTGGAAAAAGAAGTGTTTTTAGCCGCAGTAAATGCCGAAGAAGGGGAAAGGGAAAGAATAGCAAAAGATTTACATGACGGTTTGGGTCCACTACTTTCTACTTGCAGGATTTATTTATTTAATATCAAGAATACACCCAAGGGTGAAAAAGATGAGGAATCGATCAGGAACCTGGGAATACTAATTAATGATGCTCTGGAAGGAATCAAAGAGATTTCAAATAACGTTAGCCCTCATATATTGAGAAATTTTGGACTGTTTCAGGCAGTACGTAGTTTTATTGATCGTATCAAAACGAAAACCAATATTGAGTATAATTATGAATCAGGCAGGAGATATAGCGAGATTCTGGAGTTAACGATATACCGGGTTATAACCGAATTGATTAATAATTCATTAAAATATGCGAGAGCTTCCAATATCAGAATATCCTTTAAAGAAAAAGAAACAGAATTGGAAGGTTGCTATGATGAAGACGGTGTTGGGTTCGATTTCGAAAGAACATTCAAAAATAATAAAGGTTTGGGGCTTATAAATATTCAATCGAGAATACATAGTTTGGGAGGGGAGATAAATTATAGAAGTGAAGTTGGAAAAGGGGTAGAAGTGAGTTTTAAAGTCCCAGTAAATTAGATCTCATATGATTAACATAGTATTAGTGGAAGATCATACATTGTTTAGAGAAGGAATAAAAAGCCTTTTAAGCAAAATCCCGGAATTTAATATTGTAAATGTGTATTCTAACGGAAAGGAATTTGTGGACGATATATTCAATATCCAGGCAGATATTGTACTTATGGATGTCGAAATGCCTGTAATGAATGGGGTTGAAGCTGCAAAGGAAGCTCTGATTAAAAAAACGGATATAAAAATTCTTGCGCTTTCAATGTATAGCGATCAGGGGTATTATTATGAGATGATAAAGGCTGGTATTTCCGGATTTGTACTAAAAGAAGCTTCTCCGGAAGAGTTGGAAAAGGCGATTAAAGATGTGTGCAATAACCTCGGTTTTTTTTCTCCCAAACTCCTCCAGCAAACCTTAATAAATTTGCCAGAACTTGAAAACAGAAATAAAAAAATAAAAAAACTCCAATTATCAGAAAGGGAAATTGAAGTTTTAAATTTAATTTGCAATGGATTGTCCAATAATGAAATATCAGATCGGCTTTTTTTGAGCCCGCGAACAATTGAAAGCCATAAGGCGCGGATAATGAAGAAAACACAAACAAAGAATACTGCGGGACTGATAATTTATGCCATAAAACATGAACTGGTAGAAATATAAACTGCTCCAATAAGCCAAGGGACGATAATTTAGAAACAATCGTTCGTGCCTTCAATGTTTATTTCGCAGTCTTTATCAAGCGTTGGGGGTGGAATGTTCTACAGTAAAAACCCTTAAAGCATTATCGTAATATTCCCTTATCTATCAGAAAGAAAACGGATTCCTTTCTATGTGCAGTTTCGTAAATTTATTTGTGAATTCAGAAATGATATGTTTAGAGAACGGTTGGAGAGTCGGGGTTTATAGCTGGGACTTAACAGAATAGATAATGTCGGGGGTGTCGAAAATAAAATACAGAGGAAAAGAAATAATATATTTGGACTTTAGTGGATTAGACGAGGGGCAGATTATAGAAATTATTCTTACCGCAGGGGATATCATCCTTTCAGAACGAAAGAAAGTAAGGATATTAGTATTAGGTAACCTGAATGGTTTCCGTGCTATGCCCGAAGTAGAAAAGGTTTTATTAGAGTTCGGAAGGAAAACAAGGCACCTTGTACAGAAGGCGGCTGCTGTTGGTTTTATGGGAGAAAATGAAGTGTTTTTAATGGGGCTTAACAAGATGCTGGGGAACATGATTAAAACCGTTGATAATAAGGGGGATGGTAAGGAATATCTGCTTGGCGATTAGCAGGAAGTCAGGTACATTATATTAGATAAACAGAAAATGGCGGGAGTATCTAAAATACAGTATAAGGGAAACGAAATTATTTACATAAGTTTCCTCGGAATGGATGACAAACAAACAATACAAGCCCTTATTCATGCAGAGGATTTAATAATGCTCCATAAAAACGAAGTGCTAATCTTGGCAAATGCAACAGGACTATTCGGGACCCATCATTTTTTAAAACGGGCTAATGAATCGGGAAAGCGGATTAAACGGTACATAAAGAAAAGTTCTATAATTGGGCTTACCGGTGCTAAAAAAATATTGTTAATGGGGTATGTTACCCTTACGGGAATTGACTTTAAAGCTTTCAATACAAAAGAAGAGGCACTGGAGTATCTTGTTAAGTAGGGGCTGCAAGAAAACTGTGCATTTTGAAAGTCTTTCTCAAGAAGGCTTCAAAGACAAGGCTTTATTCACAAGCTGATTTATTTTTATAGGTGTTCATGAACTCCTTTTAGTCGGTTCGAAGTTTTGAAAATTAAGGAGTCCCGAAGCTTCGGAATGACTGTTTTCAAAACAAGAGTAACGCAGAACCTTTAATTCACGAACATCATTGAATATTTTATTTTTGTGAGTAATTTGGAGTTTTCTTGCAAAGACTAAGTAGTAGTTTAACTTACAATATGCTATTAAATGATAACAAGTATGTCGGCAGAGCTTAAAATAAACTTAAAATACGACAGAATGTTTGTGGGATACGCTACCGTAAAAATACGGCATCAATTCAGGAAATATCCTAATCCGTTATAGCAATTAAACGGATGTTTTACAGCCAACAGCTTTTTAATTTTGAATACAGACGACTAAAGGAGTTGAACATAGGATAAAATATTTCATAATTAGCGTTTAAATGGTTCAGTAAATGAAAAAATGTTAGCGCTTAAAGATGAAAACAAAATATTATGGCAGGCATAGAGAAAATATGGTATAAAGAAAAAGAAATTCTTTATATCGATTATCAGGGAATGGATGAAGCGGAGATGATTTCCGCTCTGAATCAGGCAGAAGAGATAATATTCTCCAGTACTAAACCAATATTATTGCTTTCGAATGCGAAAGGACTGGAAAAAACCCCGGAATTAATAAAAGCAACAAGTGAGTTTGGGAGGAAAACCAAACCTTTTGTTGCAAAAAACGCCATCCTGGGGACACCGAGGACAAAAGAAGTGGAGAAAAAGGGGGGCGAAAATGATATTGAATTATGGTTCGTCCATTTTAATACGGAACATGAAGCTAAAGAATATCTGGTGAAGGATTGAACCGGGAATGGGTGAAAATAAAATGAATTTATATTATATAAAACCGGTTTTCCGGTGGGTAAGGGGATAATAAAACACATCTTTTTTAAGGTGTTGAAAGCCTATGGACGAAAAGCTAAAAATAATACTGGTCGATGATAATAAAGTGTTTCTGAAAGGGTTATCATCGTACATAAAAAAGAACAAGAGTTTTGAAATTGTTGCTGAGTTCTCATCTGGGACTGATTTGTTGGAACATGTTAAAAATCAAAGTGTTGATATCGTTTTGCTTGATATTGAGATGCCCGGGTTAAATGGAATAGAAACCGCTAAAAGACTTAACTATATGGATCCCAGGATGAAGTTAATCGCTATTACAATGTATCAGGACAAAGTATATCTGAGACAGTTAATTGGTGCAGGGTTTAAAGGTTTTGTTTCAAAGTCTAAAGTGCCGGAAGACTTATTTAAAACAATTCGCGATGTAAATAACGATGACTTTTCTTTTCCGGGGGGAATGAGCATATAGAATTTAAAGTAATGGCATAACGGATAATAGAACAGGCCGGTTTGCAAGCGTTAAATGGAGCTGCAGAAGCAGCAGAGATTGGGGGGAGTTTGGCCAAGAGGGTGTACAGGCTTTGGAAAATAGAGTACTGGACAAAAGGTGTAAATTGGCTACCTACATTCACTAAACCGGTTAAGTATCAATATTTTTAAAAGCCTTGTTGAGCGATCTTTAAGGTTTTATTTCACAGGTTAAAAAAAACAAGCATATGAAGGAAATTATTGTATCTCAGTTAATAAGTTTTGCAGTATCCATACCAATAGTTTTTATTATTCTTCGGGTGTTCCTGAAGGATTCGATTTTCTTTAAAGTAGGAATTATAATTGCAGTGGTAATGATAATTTCAGTTTATCTTAGCGAATGGCAGGTTAGGGGATATATACACATAGTTGTATCATTTATTATCTCAACTTGTGTGGGCACTACAGCGGTTATATTGGTTGTAAAAATGAATAAAAAGCCATTGGAGAATGTTATTGAAAAAGTAAGGCTTTTATCCGAAGGAAAGTTGGACACAAAGTTTGATAAAACCGACGCAAAAAATGAAATAGCGGTCATAAATAATTCTTTGATAGAACTTTCATCCAAATTGAAGGGAATAATAAAAGAGATCGGAGAGAATGCAAATACCCTGGCTGTAGCCAGTCAGCAGTTAAGCCGTACATCAGAGCAATTGTCGCAGGGGGCATATGAACAAGCCTCGTCAGTGGAAGAGGTTTCATCCACAATGGAGCAGATGACATCAAATATTGAACAAAACTCAGAGAATGCCGGTCAGACAGAAAATATATCCCTTTCTGCCCAGGATGGTATACGTGCTGTAAAGGAAACCACAGGAGAAGCTATAAAAGCAAATCGAATTATATCAGATAAAATACAGATAATCAATGATATTGCGTTTCAGACCAATTTGCTGGCATTAAATGCAGCAGTAGAAGCAGCAAGAGCGGGGGAATATGGCAGGGGATTTTCTGTGGTGGCTTCTGAGGTCAGAAAACTGGCTGAAAGAAGTAAAGTTGCAGCCGATGAAATTGTATTCCTTATGCAAAAGACACTAAACATATCTGAGGGTGCAGGAAAAAAAATGGACGAAACCCTTCCCAGTGTAGAGAAAACAACACTATTGGTGCAGGAGATAACCGCCGCCAGCAGGGAGCAAAACAGTGGTGCGGTTCAGGTAAACAACGCATTAAACCAGTTAAATAGTGTTACCCAGCAAAATGCTGCATCTGCAGAGGAAATGTCTTCCAGCTCAGAGGAGTTGGCGCGTCAGGCTGAACAGTTACAGGCTTTAATTTCAGTATTTAACATTAAGGAAAATGCACGGAAGGGCAAAGAGAAAAGACAGGAAAAGATAGACAAGTTGGGGCAAAAAACCGAAAATAAAGTGTCTCAGGCAGTAAATAAGATAAATTCACCTAAGGAAGATGAAGGTTTAGATAACGAATTTCAGCGTTTCTGAAAATGCTAGTAGTGTATTCATAAAATATCGTTTTAACTATTTCGCCTTTATTTTTTTCTTTTCGTAAGGCGAAATTCGCAAAGCATAGCCATAGCTACGTTTAAGAATTTAAACGCTATAAGAAGGAAAAAGAAGTGTGAAATATGAAATGTTATTTTGTGTTCGCACTGCCAGGTTAAAACCAGAAGCGTAAAGTCTGGGGGAGTCCTTTAATCCTCAAATAGTTTAAATTTATTTTAGGCTTTTGTTGGATTAAAGGATCATTTTTTTTGCAACATTTAATGGGTTTCACGGAAAGAGGTATTTTTACAAAAAAACAGTTGATGGATAAGAAAAAAGGTGTGATTTGATATGAAAACATTTCTGGTTATTCATAAATTTGTTTTAGGAAACAATCAAAATAATATCAACTAAGTCTTTATCTTATGAAATGGCATGATTATCTAATGAATTTTTTTTCAGGCATATTTATAGCAAACGGAATTCCACACTTTGTAAATGGAATATCCGGAGATGCTTTTCCAACGCCCTTTTCAGATCCGGCTTTCTATGCCCCATCGTCACCAACTGTTAATGTAATGTGGGCATTGTTAAATTTTATTGTTGGATATTTACTTTTAACAAAAGGAAAAATTGAAGATAACAAAAGGAGCATAACAATTATTTTTTTTCTGGGTTTTGCCATAACCAGTTTTCTTTTAGGCCAGCATTTTTCAAATAAACTTACATAAGGGTTAAGTACAGGCATTATAATTCTTGAAGATATGAAAGCAAAACTGCTGCTTTATTCAGGAATAACACTGTTAATTTTCGGAATAACGATAAAAAAAACTACCGGGTTAACATTGTTGCCGGGTTTTGTAATAATTGCAGGAGTTTTACTTAAGGTATCATATATCGTAAATCAAACCCGAAGGGGTGAATATAAACCGGGTATAGAAATTGTATTTCTGTGTACTGGCTTGATATTGTTTATATTCGGAATTTATTTTTGCCCCGGATCCGGAAGTGTCAACCGGGCTTTTTTTATCGTACCTGGTATTGTACTCAAAGTGCTGTTTGTTGTTCAGTTTATTAGAAAGTCCATAGCTGCTAAAAATAAAGATGGCCTGAAAGCAAATTGGTAACTATGGGGAATGAACAAACGAAACATTAACATGACATATAGGGATTTTGGTTCAACCGGATTTAAAGTTTCAGCTTTGGGACTTGGGTGTATGCGATTGCCGACCTTAAAATTTCTACCACAGAAAATAGATGAGCAAAAATCTGTTAATCTAATCAGAAGTGCCATAGAGCAGGGGGTAAACTATCTTGATACCGCATGGCCATATCATTTTGGCAGCAGTGAAAAGATTGTAGGCAAAGCTTTAAAAGATGGGTATAGGGAAAGGGTGCACCTGACAACAAAACTATTTATGCCACTGGTTAGAAAAGAGGAGGATTTCGATAATTTTCTGAACAGGCAATTGAAAAAATTGCGGACCAGTTACCTTGATACCTACCTCTTTCATGCGATGAACAAAAGCTACTTTGAAAAACTCAAGAAGTTGAAGCTGCTGGATAAGATGCTAAAAGCCAGAGATGAAGGGAAAATAAAATACATCGGTTTCTCTTTTCATGACACTTTACCCGTTTTTAAAGAAATAGTTGACTATTACGAATGGGATGTGGCACAGGTTCAGTACAATTACATGGACACAGGGGTGCAGGCTACGGTGGAGGGGTTGAAGTATGCGGCTTCAAAAAAAATGGCACTTGTTATTATGGAGCCGCTCAAGGGTGGACAACTGGCAAACCCGCCTAAAGAAGCGGTTAAGGAAATGAACGCATCAGGTGTACAGAGAACAGCCGTAGACTGGGCTTTGCAGTACCTTTGGAACCTGCCGGAAGTTTCAGTAGTAATAAGTGGTATGGAGAATCAGAACATGCTGGACGAGAACTGTGCAAGTGCTGGTAAATCTGGTGTCAATACTTTGTCAGAAAAAGAACTTCAGACTATCGATAAACTTGT
This sequence comes from Bacteroidales bacterium, assembly GCA_965230395.1. GTDB lineage: Bacteria > Bacteroidota > Bacteroidia > Bacteroidales > UBA10428 > UBA10428. Next base: position 4,484,451 of record CBDDKV010000002.1, on the reverse strand, counting down.
AGAAATATATCGTAAAAATATTGTAGTACCGTGTACTTCATGCCAGTACTGCATGAATTGTCCATTTGGGGTTAATATACCCCAGAACTTTGCTATTACGAATAATATGGCGATGAACCACCAAGGCTGGATTCGCTGGTTAATTAAAAGATCGTATAAAAAGCTGGCAGACAAACAGGAAAGACTAAACGAAAATAAAACGAATGGAAATGCGTCTATTTGTACAAACTGTGGGGTATGTATTAAAAAATGTCCCCAGGGAATAGACATCCCGGAACAATTAAAGAAAGTCGACATGGTATTGGCTAAAGGAAAAAAGATTAAAGAAGTTTTTGAGAAGTTAAATGTATAAAGTTGAGAGAAGTATAAAGTTTATGAAATATTTTAGCCGGCTTTGCATAAATATGTGCAACGGATAAATAACAAATTAAAAGAAATATGGCATGCGTTTAGCTTTCACAATTATTGTTTGCATATTGCTTCATATCCAGGGTGTTGGACAGGGGGGAAGATGGCGAAACCAAATATCAAAAGATGGGAAAATAGAAGTGTCAAGTAAAGTTACTTATCAAAAGGACGAGAACGGGGATGAGGTGAATTTGGTTGAATATAAGGTTGTTACTATGGTAGATGTTAGTGTGGCCAGCCTGGTTTCAATAATGTCGGATGCAACATTGCATAAAGAATTTCTTGAGTCAACAGGGGAAAGCAGAGTAGTAAAAAAGTATTCAGATAATGAATGGTTGGTTTATTACTATTTTAAATCGCCCTGGCCAATGCCGGATACCGATTGTGTAATTAAACTGGGGCGAAAAAGCAGCAGGGAGGGCAAACAGGTAACTTTTTACGGAAAGTCTTCGCCGGATTTGTATGAAAAAAATGGTGTAAGGAGAATGGAACTGAATGATGTGGCCTATTCTTTCAGGGAATTGGAACCCGGAAAAACAGAAATCAGAATGGAATCAAGGTTTATACCGGTTATTATGACTCCGAGAGGCGAGATAAATGCATGGTTTCCGGAAGGTCCGGCCGGCATTATAACCCGGATGGTTGAACTGGCAAAAAAGCAGGGATAAAGTAGTATGAAAAAACAGCACTATACGAATTTAACTTCTCTTATAATAAACGAATGCATTAAGTTATAAATATCGTGTTGTATATTTGATCTCATTTTTTTATCTCAACAAGGGACCGATTTGCAAAGTGTAGCCATAGCTACGGTTAAGAACCGGAACGCAGTAGAAAGAGAAAAAAGGTTTAAAATTAAGCACTGTTATTTATGATTTAGTGCACCAGACATAAAAAAAGAAAAAGGATGAAGAATGTGATAATAACAGGGGCAACAGGAATGGTAGGAAGTTTAGTTTTGAGGGAATGTCTTGACAACAATGAAGTTCAGACCGTAACTATAATTGTGCGGCGTTCTACAGGAATTACCCATAAAAAGCTGTTAGAGGTAGTTCATGAAGATTTCACAGACTATTCAGATATTTCAGGTTCTTTCAAAAATAAGGATATAGCTTACTATTGTATCGGAATATATACCGGACAGGTTTCCAGGGATGAATTCCAAAAAATTACAGTTGACCTTACAAAGGCTTTTGCTAATATGTTGAAACAACAAAGTCCGGGGGCAACTTTCTGTTTTTTAAGTGGAATGGGGGCAGATCGTACAGAAAGAAGCCGAATGATGTTCGCAAAGGATAAAGGCATAGCCGAGAATTTTTTGCTTGGCAAAAAATTCTCTCAGGCATATATTTTCAGGCCGGCATATATTTATCCGGTAACACCACGTAAAGAACCAAATTTTGGCTATAAGTTATACAGGGCGTTATATCCGGTTATGAAAGTTTTATTTCCAAATGGCGTAATTGAGTCTACGGCTCTGGCAAAAGCGATGTTTATGGCGGGAATAGAGGGGGCAGAAAAGACAACGCTTGAGAATAAGGATATAAAAAGAATCCTCCCGGTAAAGTAAAGTATTCGTCTTCCGGTAATGTAAAAAAGATGTAATCAGATGATGTGTTGAGTGTTTGGGCGTAAAAAAATTTAGTCTTTAAGACTATAATTATGGCTTAAAACGGGTGCTTGTAGCATTTTTATATTTAAAATGGTACGGAATTCGCAAAGAAAGTTGTGCGTTGATAATCAGTTTGTTTTGGTTTAATTTATATGTTGGAAAGCAATTATTTGCATTTTTTCTTCCACTCTTTGTTATTATATTATGAAAAATTCGTGAATTTTTCGGCTAATTTCTTAATACAGATTTAAATATTTTGCCTAACGTATTTGCTATATTGTGTAAATATTTATAATATTAACATCACTTATGAATGCGTGAACTAACAATAAAATAAACCATGAAACTAATCGTAGAAAACGAACTGGCAATAGTAAATTATGACGAAGAAAAGAAAACAGTATTTTCTGTATATTCGGGTATTCCTTCCCCTGAATCCCTAATGGAAATATTGCAGGCTATTTTGGCATTTTCAGAGACAAGTCGTGTGGTTGCTATTATTGGTGATATCACCGGTTTAAAAGGTACCTTCACAAGTATGAACGACTATATCCTTAATGATTATTATCCCCCACTCATCGAAAGAGGGTTGAAGATAGACGTTCTGGTTGTGTCGAAAGAAGTATTCGCTCAGTTTGAATTGGAAGATCTGGGGGAAATAATTGGCGGAGTAGAAGTGAAAATGTTTGATTCTATGGAAGTAGCAAAAGAATGGGTGTTCTCAAATGTCGAAATTTTAGAAGCCATTTAGTATTGTATTAATCACGTAAAATTTATAAGCCCGACCATTATGTTCTTATTCACATTTCTTCATGGTGAAGGAAACCGGAAGCGGTGAAGTGGAAAATAGAAAAAACCTTGTCTTAGGGTTTCACTCCCAGGCTTATCATTCATCAATATTACAAAAACTCATCAGCTTTTTTAGTAAAAGGTCTTTCAAAAGCATCTGGGTTCAATAGAATATGCAGAGGGTTTTTTATTTATATACCAGATTATTGTGAATTTAAAATAACCATACAAAAAAACTACTATGGAACTAATAATTGAAAACAGACTGGGCGTAGTCCGGTATGATAAAGAAAATCAGATTGTTTATAATAAATATGAAGGAATACCCCATGATAAGCCGGCAATGGAAATATTGGGGGCTCTCGCTTCATTTGCAGAGACGCATGGCATAAAGGGAGCCTTAACGGACATATCGGGGTTGAAAGGAACTTTTACGAAATTAAATCGCTACATGACAGAGGAGTATAACCCGAGACTAATTTCGAGTGGGTTCAGAGCAAGGGCTGTAGTTGTTTCAAGAGATGTGTTTACGCAATTTGCTTTGAATGATTTGGTGAAAAAAACCGGTGACATTCAAATGAACTCATTTGATAAAATTGAAGAGGCGGTGAAATGGCTGTTCTCAATACTTGAAATATCAGGTGCTGTCAGTAATTTTCAAAAACAAATGACCTTATTATAATTCATATATAAGACCCTGTATACAAATAAGCTACATTAATAAATCTAACTAAAAGAATTAATTATGAAACTTGTAATTGAGAATCAACTGGCAACAGTGTATTACGATCAGGATACACAGATACTTTATTCCTATTATTCCGGAACTCCTTTTCACTCAGCAGCGATGGAAATTCTGGATACTGTTTTTGACTTTGTCCGTGAGAATACAGCAGTTGCAACCTTTACGGATATGTCAGAGGTAAAAGGTACTTTTACACATGTTAACAGTTATGTGTCAGAAAAAATAATGCCAGAATGCGTAAAGAGGGGGTTAAAAGTTAATGTATCCGTGCTTCCAAAGGATGTGTTTGGGCAATTTGCATTGAACGACTTAATAAAACAATTAGATAATAGCGTAATAATAAGAACATTCGATGATGTTGAAGAGGCGAAAGCGTGGTTATATTCTACACTGGAGATAGCTAATAAAGCTACAAATGAGGTGTAAATATAAAAAAGCAGGCCTTACATTTGGCAGTTTTTTAAGAAGACAATTTGATATGAAAGAGCCTCTCATAAGGGCTCTTTTTTTTTAGAATTAATTTTTATTGGGTAAAAAAAGAATGTATATACAAAATACGTTTAGAGGGTGGGGGGACGACATAATTAATAGCAGATATATGCTCTCTTTATGGCCATAATGAGCTTGTAATTTGGCATGTATTATCTTTTTTCTGCACGAAATACTAAAGAAATGACGCGTAATGTTACTTAACATTAATAAAGTAAAAAAAACATTTTCTTTTTTATAGAAATGTTTGGCAGATTTATATCTAATTTATAAATTAGGCGCAGAAACCAATGAGAAAATCAGGTTTGACAATACGCACATTTGGTGAAGAAATATAAAACAATAGTTTTTTTCATGCTAATCAGTTCACCACATAATTCTGAAGATTTTTTATTAAGAGCTTAATTTGTAGTTGCTTATGGGGTTATTCTGTGATTGGGTAAAAGTTGCCCGGTTTTCATGGAGGTAGTGTGTCTTGATATAGTTGAGGTTTTATATGTTGTCGTGCGTATTATTAAAAAAATCGGGAGAGAGATTAATGTTCTGATAAGATCTGTAAGGATTCTTTCCCATAAATGGCGTTTCCCGAAAAGCCATCAATAGAGTAGGGACTAACCCAAAACTAATTAACAACTTAGGGATGTCATAAAGATTATTTTTTTGCAGGGTCTTTTGTTATGACCAGAAGTTGTCTGTTTCAGAATCTGATATAATAAGTGCGTATTGAAGATTTGGGGTTCGCGGATATTCTTTAATGACACCTACAAAGAAATTATAAAACTTATTCCTGTCTTCTAAACACAAGGTGGAAGCCGAAAAACCTGAATAAAAGAGTAGGCGGCTAACTAAACTAAAAGCCAATAAAATGAAAAATTTTCAAAAATTATTTGTTGCATTGTTCTCAGCAGTAGTAATGCTTACTTCATGCGATAACAATGATGAGGTTCTTGATTCTAAACTACCTGAAGAACGCTCTTCAGAAGTTGTAACTGATGCAGCTATTTTAGCTCAACTGTCAGCTATGGGGTTCGACACAGAAAAGATCCCTGTTGAATTTGATAAAGAGCAGAATTGTTACAGGGTTGAGGGTGATATTTTGCTTCTTCCCGATGCGGTACAAAACGGACTGGCTACAGAACAGAGATATATGAGAACAATAAACTGTAGCGAGCTTAAGGACATAACAGTTACATTAGACGCAAGTCTCGATAATGAGTGGAGAAATGCTGTTCACGCAGCTGTTAATGCATGGAATGGTACCGGAAAAGTAACATTGAGGATACTTTCTGGCGGAGGTGGTGATGTAGGCGTTTATGGTGGCCATTGGGGAAGCAATACTGATCATATTTGGGGAGAAGCGTTTTATCCAAGTAATGGAAAACCAGGCCATAACGTCCGTTTAAATAAAAGGATCAACCAGAATGCTACATTTAATACCCAGACATCCAGAAATGCAATTGCTATTCATGAGTTTGGACATGTTTTAGGTCTTGCCCATACAGATCAAACGAGAGGTACCCATATTAGTGGAACACCAACTTCTGATCCTCAGTCAATAATGGCTTGGAATACCTGGAATATCTATCAAAAAACAGGTTTAAGCTCAAACGATACAGACGCAATTAAAAAGCTTTATAACAATTGTAACTAAAATATAAAACTGGGTCTTTATTTCAGACAGCAGTTTTATTTGGTTTTATGCAAACAGGTGGAGGCCGAAAAACCTGAACAAAAGAGTAGGTGCCTGGTAGTGTGTTCATAAAATAGCCTTTTAAATATTTTGCTTTTATTTTTTCTTTTTGTAAGGCAAAATTCGCAAAGCATAGCCATAGCTACGTTTAAGAATTTAAACACTACAGAAAGGAAAAAGAAGTGTGAAATATGAAATGTTATTTTGTGATCGCACTACTCATTAAACTAAAAGCCAATAAAATGAAAAATTTTCAAAAATTATTTGTTGCATTGTTCTCAGCAGTAGTAATGCTTACTTCATGCGATAACAATGATGAGGTTCTTGATTCTAAACTACCTGAGGAAAACTCTTCAGAACTTGTAACTGATGCAGCTATTTTAGCTCAACTGTCAGCTATGGGGTTCGACACAGAAAAGATCCCTGTTGAATTTGATAAAGAGCAGAATTGTTACAGGGTTGAGGGTGATATTTTGCTTCTTCCCGATGCGGTACAAAACGGACTGGCTACAGAACAGAGATATATGAGAACAATAAACTGTAGCGAGCTTAAGGACATAACAGTTACATTAGACGCAAGTCTCGATAATGAGTGGAGAAATGCTGTTCACGCAGCTGTTAATGCATGGAATGGTACCGGAAAAGTAACATTGAGGATACTTTCTGGTGCAGGTGGAGATGTAGGGGTTTATGGAGGCCATTGGGGAAACCAAACTGAGTATGTTTTTGGAGAAGCTTTTTATCCAAGTAATGGGAAACCAGGACATAACGTGCGTTTAAATAAAAGGATTAATCAAAATGCAACATATAATAACCAGACAGCCAGAAATGCAATCGCAATCCATGAGTTTGGACATGTTTTAGGTCTTGCCCATACAGATCAAACGAGAGGTACCCATATTAGTGGAACACCAACTTCTGATCCTCAGTCAATAATGCTTTGGAAAACCAGTACGATTTATCAAAAAACAGGTTTAAGCTCAAACGATACAGACGCAATTAAAAAGCTTTATAACAATTGTAATTAAAAACATAGACCTGGGTCTTTATTTCAGACAGCAGTTCTATTATTTTAAGCAAACAGGTGGAGGCCGAAAAACCTGAACAAAAGAGTAGGCACTCAATTAAACTAAAAAACCAACAAAATGAAAAAAATGCAAAAATTATTCGTGGCATTGTTCGCTGTTTTATTAGTGGTTACATCGTGCGAAAAAAATGAAGATTTCAACACGAAAGAACAGCCAGTCAGCACAGAGGCCGTAGTAACAGATCCGGTATTCTTATCTCAATTATCTCAAATGGGATTCGATGTTGAAACCGAGCCTGTTTATTTGCTTGAAGGAAAGGGGTACAGGGTTGAAGGAGATATTATTCTTGGCTTAGATATAGCAAGGGAACAAAATATGCCGGTTGAAGAACAACGGTATATGCGAAAAGTAGACTGTGGGAACCTAAAAAAAGTAAAAGTAAAGATGGGAAGCGGGCTTGATCAAAAATGGAAAACAGCTGTAAAAAAAGCCGTTAAATCCTGGAATCAAACCGGAAAAGTAACTTTTCAAATAGTAAGTTCAGGTTCGGCAGATGTTGACGTTGTTGGAGAAGATCTACCGGATAATGTAAATGGTCAGGCTTGGTACCCTGTTCAGGGAGCACCAGGTAACAGGGTTGAATTACGTAAGGATATTAAGAACCACGCAGACTTTAGCTCCCAAACGGCAAGAAATGCTATTGCAATCCATGAGTTTGGACACATTATCGGGCTTTCTCATACAGATGAAACCGATGGTAACCACATTAAAGGTACACCAACATCAGATTCCAAGTCGATAATGCTTTGGAATACATATGATATTTATAAGTTGACTGGCTTGAGTTCTGACGATAAAAAAGCAGTCAAAAAGCTGTATAAAAGTTGTAAATAAAATGTGGGGCTGAATTTTTCTTTCAGTTTTATGCAAACAGGTGGAAGCCGAAAAACCTGAACAAAAGAGTAGGTGCCTAGTAGTGTGTTCATAAAATACCCTTTTAAATATTTTGCTTTTATTTTTTCTTTTTGTAAGGCAAAATTTGCAAAGCATAGCCATAGCTACGTTTAAGAATTTAAACGCTACAGAAAGGAAAAAGAAGTGTGAAATATGAAATGTTATTTTGTGATCGCACTACTCATTAAACTAAAAACCAGCAAAATGAAAAAATAAAAAATTATTCGTAGCGCTGTTTTCAGCAGTAATGATGTTTTACGCGTGTGATAATAATGATAAAAATATTGATGCCGATAAATCGGAAGTTATTTCATCTGAAGTTATTACAGGCCCTTCAATTCTGTCTCAAATATCAAATCTGGGATTTAATGTAGAAATTTCCCCTGTTCTGTTTGATAAAGAGCTTGGCTATTAGGTTGTAGAAGGGGATATTCTTCTTCATCCGGGGTATATTAGCACTAGCGGAGAACCATCGGAAGAACAAAGATATTTGAGGACGATATCCTGCAATGAAGTAAAGAATATTACTATTTCTATTGATAATGGTGTTGATGCTGATTGGGTTGCAGGGGTAGATGCAGCTATTAGCCAATGGAACTCTACAGGAAAAGTAAACTTAAGTAAATTGTCTGGCCAGGGAGGCGACGTCCGCATTTCCATTTCAAACTGGGGATCATTTGAAGCTGTTATTGCTCAGTCAACTTTCCCGGGACCAGGGGGCCAGATCGGTAATTCAATAAGACTAAGAGCAGACTTAAGCCCTTATCCATCTTTAAATAATGCTGCGGCAAAAAAAGCAATTATGATTCATGAGTTTGGCCATACCTTAGGCCTTACCCATACCGATACGAATGATGGTTCTCATATAAGCGGGACCCCAACAACAGATTCGCAGTCAATTATGGTATGGAATGCCAATGATATTGCAAAACTACCCGGAGCTAATGGTAACGATAAGAAAGCCATTAAAAAGATATATAAAAATTGTAAATAAGCTTTTTTAACGGCTTAAATATTATATGAGCTGTATCCTTTTTCATGAGGATACAGCTATTCTTTTGTGGATACGGTAAATAAAGCCTGACAAATACTATATTATTTTGATATTATACAGGATTTTATAACTGGTGTTCTTATTTTTGCTATAATGCATGTAGATAAAATAAGAACGAAAGTATGAAACCTTCAAATACAACTCTGAGATTATGGTGGAAAAAGCCCAGGCAGTTTAATAACCAGGAAAAAGAACGGCGCGTAACATTTCTGGAGCTTTTTTACGACCTGGTTTATGTGGTTATTGTTGCAGAACTATCACACTCTCTTTCTGTTGATATTACCCTGGATGCTGCACTAGGGTTTGCATTTCTTTTTTTAATGATATGGTGGACATGGTACAATGTAACATCATATCATGACTTGCATGGAAATAACGATGTTAAAACCCGGATTATAACTTTTGTACAAATGTTTTCGGGAGCTTCAATGGCAATTTTCGCCCATAATGCTTTTGATGAAGGTTCCGTTGGGTTTGCCCTTTCATACGCAATATATATGCTAATAATGACCTTACTTTGGTGGCGGACCGGGGTGCATGATTCGGGACATAGAGCACTGTCGTATCCTTATTCTTTAGCCTTTTTGCTGGCAACGGGAATTATTATAGGTTCCCTGTTTGTTGAAACTCCACTTCGTTTCTATCTTTGGGGAATATCATTATTTATTATAGTAAGTTTACCTCTTGTATTGGGGCTAATGGCGAGAAAGAAACCGGCAATGCAAAAACAGATAGAACAGGCTGCGGTAATTACCCCGTCTTTAATAGAACGGTTCGGGCTGTTTACAATAATTGTCCTTGGTGAGGTAATTGTTGGGGTTGTACGGGGAGTTTCGGCATATAAGCACCTTTCACTTCATATAGGAATAACAGCCGGGTTAGGAATGCTGGTTCCGATAGGTGTATGGTGGTTATATTTCGATTTTGTGGCAAATAACAGCCCAAAATCCAGAATGAAGCATCAGGTAGGGTGGCTTTATATGCACCTTCCTTTATTAATTAGCATAACCGCCATTGGAGCGGCGTTGTTAAATGTTATTAACTCAGCAGAACAAACAATTTCTCTTAATGCAAGAATTTTACTGATTTCAGCAGTAGCCGTAGCCTATATTTCTATTGCAATTTTACTCAAGATCATAAAATCTCCCGATACGCACAAACTACTTCATAAACATGCCATAAGGGTTACCCTTGCTGCCGCATGTATAACGATGGGGCTATATTTTTTGCCGGTGGGCAACCTTTTATTTTTGGCTGTTCTGGATATAATTATGCTGGCTCCGGTTTTTTTTGGGTTTAGGGTATGGTTAAAATACAGCAAAGAAGAAGAACTTTATTAACTTTAAGATAAGCGTACTGAATTTAATGCACAATACTATATGGTTAAGAATGTTCCGTTTAAGGTAAAACAGGAGAACCTTCAATTTTATAATATAACTCAAAGAGCCTATTTTTTTGGGGCAATTTCTCACTTTGCAGCCATTTTTGGTTTTTTGTCGATTCCTGTCAAAGAAATGGCCCTTTTTAATGCGGTGATTAGTGTACCGGTATTTTTGCTGGTTATTTACCTTAACAGAATGGGGAAACATAATGTGGCTTTTGCCTTTGCTTTTTTTGAGCTGTTTTTTCATCAGGTTATTGGTTTATATTATATGGGTTGGGGTAGCGGATTACAATTTTGGTTTATTTATCTGGCTGGTCTGAGTTTCTTTAATCCGCACTGGAGTAATAAAGTGCACTTTCTGTTGTTGTTTCTTATTTGTTCAGCTTACCTTTTAACCTATTTTGTCTTTTACCAGGGTTTTTATTTACTGGACGATATTATTGTAAAATACGCCTATCTCGGAGGTGCAATTGTGGTTATTGCCGTTCTGTCTTTACTGATCAACCATTATTCCCGTTCTACCCATAAAGCAGAAAGAGGGTTGACGGAAGCAAATAATGAGCTAAACGAAAAAAACAGAAAAATTAATAAACAAAATGAGCAAATTGTCCAGAGTATTAATTATGCAGAAAGAATACAAAAGGCTGTTATTCCGGAAACAGAAATATTATCAGGGTTTATAGACGAATATTTTTTATGTTTTAAACCCAAAGATATTGTCAGCGGTGACTTTTACTGGTTCTCTGTTGTTGACGGGAAACTTGTTTTGGTGTGTGCAGATTGTACCGGACATGGTGTTCCCGGAGGGTTTATGAGTATGCTGGGGATGTCTTTTTTAAACGAACTGGTAAACCACCGGAAGATTACACAACCCGCAGTTATTCTGGAAAACATGCGTAGTGGGGTTAAAGAGGCATTGCAACAGACGAATGTGCGAAATAAACAAAAGGAGGGGATGGATATGTCAATTTGTGTGATTGAAAAAGATAAGCGCACGATGTATTTCGCCGGGGCCAATAACGGGGTGTTTTTAGTTCGCAACAATACCCTTTATGAGTATAAACCAACCAAGAACCCCATTGGCACCTATATCAAGGAAGTTCCTTTTAAAGAAGAAAAGGTTGAGTTACAGGCCGGCGATCGGTTGTACTTAATTACAGACGGGTATATTGACCAGTTTGGGGGGAATGAAGGGAAAAAATATATGAAAAAGCAGTTCAAGGAAGATATATTGGAAATGTGTACTAAAACAATGGAACAACAAAAAGCTGAACTGGAAAACAACTTTGAAAACTGGAAAGGGGATTTTCAACAAACCGATGATTGCACCGTTATAGGATTGAAAATCGATTAACCGGTTTATTTTGTTCTTCCTTGATTTAAATAGTCTTTTTGTGAAAACAGCATTGGAAGATATACTGGTAAGTGCCTATAAAGAAGGCATGATAGCATATATGCATGCCCATCCTGAAGATTTTGAGGAAGCTATAAAACTGGCTGTTTCGGACAAACAACCGTATGCCTGGCGGGCAGCTTGGTTATTGTGGAGCTGTATGGAGGAAAATGATGCGCGGGTAAGTCTGTATCTGAAAGAAATAATGAGTGCGATAAAAGCTAAAACCGATAATCATCAGCGGGAACTGCTTAAAATTCTTCTTCTGATGGAACTGGATGAGGAATATGAAGGGGATTTGTTCAACCACTGTGTATCTCTTTGGGAAAAGACTGGAAAAAAGCCGTCGGTGCGTTTTGCGGCTTTTAAGTTCATTGTTAAAATAGCAGAGAAACACGCGGATTTACGTCAGGAGATAATATTTTTTGCACAGGAACGATACCTGGAATCATTGTCACCGGGAATAAAAAGGGGGATTTCTAAAATGATAAAGAAATTAGCGGAAGAGGATAGTAAGTAAGGACGGGGTCAGAACTATTCTCAGAGCTAATACTACAGAATTATGTTGCCTTAATAAACCAAATTAAACGTTCCCTTAACTATGACTTCTTCATTTTCGTAAGTTATTATCCTGACAAAATACGTGTAAACATCGGAGTTTTGCCGTTTGCCTTTGTAATATCCGTCCCACCCCTCATTTATGTCATTGGAGTAGTAGACCAGATTACCGTAACGGTTAAAAACTTTAAATTCAAGTAATTCCTTTATGCCGCCTCCTTTTACATAAATACGGTCATTTATCCCATCACCATTTGGGGTGAAAACATCAGGCAGCTCCACGGTGTAGATTTCACGGACATTTACAATAAATTCCTCTGTATTCTTGAAACAAACGTCCTCAATATTAACAGTATAAGTAGTATTTTTGAGTGGTTTTACAACCAGGGTGTCAAAGTGTTGCCAACCGGTTCCCTCTTCAAAATCCCAGGAAAACCGGGACAGGTAATTAGAATTGACCAATAATTGTATTTTTTCGCCCAGAAGAATGGTTGTGTCACTGGCTGGTTGCCTTAAGATTTCCGGGAATTGGTGGACATAAACATCTACAGAGCTGCTGTTTATACATCCAATTGAATCGGTTGCAGTTACTGTAAAAGTCGTGGTGTATTCAGGAGTGGCTGATGTTGAAAAACGGGTTATTTCTTCAACGATAGTTGCCGGGGACCATTCTATATGGTAAGCAGAATCACCATGTGCTACCAGGTAAGCTTTTTCTATACCGCGGCAGATAGAATCTGTTGCAGTTGCTGTGATTTCAGGAAGCGGATAAACAATAATTTTCTGATGAGCAGTGTCGGAACAGTTATCATCATTGTGTGTTTCGAGACTAAGTTTATGTTCGCCGGAATTAGAAAAAGATAGGTTGGTAAGGTTAAACTGGTCAGATATTATATTTTCGTCCAGTTTCCAGACAAAACGTTCCCCACCAATAGAGTTATTTTCCGGGTTCAATATTTCGAACACACAAAAAGCAGTGTCTTTTTTCGGAAATGAAAAATCGGATTTTACCTGTATCATGAAAATTGTGTCGTATATAGCAGGAGGGGTACAACCATTTATGTCAGAAATGGTTAATGAGGTGATGAATGTATCTACCGAAGAATACACATACGTTGGCTCTTTTTCAATGGAAGCTACCCCGTCTCCGTAGTCCCATAATTGCTCATTCACATCTTTTTCTACTGTCATTTTAAAGGTTACCGGTTCCGATTTGCAGGGGTGTTTATCAGAAATTTCATATTCAGCATAAGGGCCTTTTACCATGATTTTTAGTGATGCGGTATCTGTACACCCGTTTTTTGTGCGGACACTAAGTTTGGGATAAAATTCGCCGGGCAGGGAGTAGGAAAAATATACCGAATCTGAATATCCTGGGGAAGTATGGCCTTTAAAATCAAAGTCCCATAGTCCCACAGCTACCCCGTCACCTTCATTTATATGGGAAAAAAGAATGGTCTGTGGATAGCATTCAGCTATTGTATCGGATGCAATAATTTTAGCCGAGGCCTCTTCCACGCTGATATAGTTTTTTCGTACCAGAGAGTCGGTGCAGTTGTCTTTGAAAATCAGGTGCTTGATTGTAAAGAATCCGGTTTCGTTAAAGGTAAACTCTTTATCCTGCTTCATAAACGGACCATTTCCAAACTGCCAGTATGAGCTGTCAGCATTTTGGTATGAAGCATTGAAAGAAAGTGTTTTTCCTTTACAAATGTACTGTTCGTCGGAAGAAAAACTGGCATTCGGTTTGAAAATATCTATTCTCTTTTCTATGCTGTTGCTGCATCCGTGTGTATCGTATGCAACCAACCTGCTATTGTAGAAATATTCGAAGTCTGATTTGTAATGGTGTTGTATTTTTTCAACGTCCTCCAGTGTATGGCCATCGCCAAATATCCATTTAAAGCTTTTTATTGTGGTGTCGGTTGAGGTATTCTCAAATATTACGGATAAGTCAGGGGCGCATCCGCTACTTGAATCAACGGAGAATGTCGGGTCGGGTTGAAATACCTGGATACTCTTTGTGACGGTATCAGAACACCCGTTAATATCGGTGACGATAAGTTCTATGTCGAATTTTCCTCTTTCAGCACAATACCAGTCTTTCGTCTTTTTATATGTGCGAAGAGGGGCAGAGTCATCATCAAAGTCCCAGCGGAAACCTTCAAGGTAGCATTCATTGATATAACCGTTGGATGCAGAGGCATCAAGAGACAGGTATTCTCCAACACAGGCTATGGTATCACAGTCGAAGGATGCTTCAATTTCCCGTATTTTAACTGTTTTTTCAGCTTCGTGAACGCAACCGGTTGTATCGTTGGAAACCTTCAGGTTTATCACATAATCACCGCCGGAAGTAAAATTATGGACCGGATTTTTGTCGGTATTGTCCGTTATTCCATCCCCAAAACTCCATTCGAACGATGAGACTAGGTCCAAAGAACTGTTAAAAGGGACTTCCCGGGGATCGCTACAGTCAATTTGATGGGTGAATGATGCAATAGGTCCGCGAACGTAAACTGCATTTTTAATTGTTTTCTGTGTAACACACCCATTATATCCGACTTCAAGGCTTAAGTCATGATAGCCCGTAGTGCGGGCGTTGGCTCCAAGTTTTGGACTGGGATCTTTTTCGCATGCTGATTTTATGTTCGCTGACGATGTGTAGCTCCAGTAATCTACAAGATGACTTTCCGGAGTCCTGTCTGTAAATTCAATGCTGTCGTTATAACAAATACGTGATGGTGTATATTCGAAATCCGGACTAAGTTTTTTTCCTGCTCTAACCACAAATACAGACGAAGTATCCAGGCAGCCTTTTTCGTTTTTAAGAATAAGCTTTGCTTTAAAATCTCCACTGTTTTTGTAAGTATACAGATTATTATGTTCATCCAGGTTTGATGTTGAGCCATCTCCAAATACCCAGGCTTTTTCTATAACCGGCAACTCAGAAGCGGAAGTGTCTGTAAAATTGATGTCCAAAGGGATGCACCCCTGCCTTTTATCTGCTGTTAATTTCGCCTGGGGATGTTTAAATACAATTTCTTTTCTGAGAGAGTCAACACACCCTGTTTTATTTGTTACCGTAAGTTTGGCGTTATAAACATAGTCCGGCCACCGATTAATATAATCGTTTGCAGCGTAAACGTCGTTTAACGCAATTTGGGGGCTTTCTGAATTACTATTGTTACCCTGGGGCAGGTCCCAATTATAAGAAACAGCATCAGTCGTCTTATTCGTGAAATTAACGGTCAAAGGAAAATCACATTTAATTTCCGAGAATTCGAAATCAGCAGTAATCTTATTTATAAATACTTTTTTCTCCACAGTTTCCATACAGCCACCAGAGATATTCGGGACAAGTTGTATGGTGTACCATCCTTTATTGCTGAAATTATATTGCAAAGAATCGGAGTAGCCGTTTCGGCCGCCATTTATTTTCCAATGAGACAGATCGGACGGGGTAGTGGTATTTTTTAAAATATAGTCTCCATCACAAATAGTATCTCCACTGTTTACAATGTCCCCTTCCTGAGTGTAAATTTCAAATGAACTTTTAATCGCTTTTTCAATAGCAATATCACGTGTTATAGAATCGATACATCCGGAATTATTGTAAGCTTTTAGTTTTACATTAAATGTTCCTGTGTTGCCATAAATATTTTCAGGGCTTTCCTTCACTGAATATTTTCCATTTCCAAAATCCCATGAGTAGTTGACATTTAACTGGCTGGATGTTTTATTTGTGAAGTTTATTGTGGCAGGTGTGTCACAGGCAAAGGGCGGGACCGCTGAAAAATTAGCACTGGGCTGAGGGTATGTTTTTATATACTTCTCCTTCTCAATGAAGTTGATACACCCGTTAGCATCGGTTACGCGCAGAAGAATATCATACTCCCCAATATTGTTGTAAGTCATTGTGGGGTCAGTATCAATAATAACAACTCCGTTCCTGAAATCCCAGTAATATTCTGTTATTTCAGCATCTCCAATTGTTGCCGACTCAGTGAATGTTACTTTCATGGGCACACACCCCTTGGAAATATTGGTTGTAAAGTTTGCTTTGGGTTCTTTAAAAATACGAACAGATTTGGTAACCGTTTTTTCCTGTCCCCCGTCTGAGACCGTTAAAGTGACCGAATAATTGCCAGGATCTGGATAGACCTGGTTTAGTGTATCAAGTTTATTTTCAGAACTGTTCCCGTTTCCAAACACCCATTTACAACTCGTAAAACCTGATGATTTATTTACAAAATTCAATACTCCCGGAGGACACTGTGTGACATAAATAACCTCAAAATCTGCTGATAGTTGCCCAAAACCATTTACACTAATGAAAAGGAGTGGCAATGCTAATAGAAATAAACCTAACCTTTGAAACACAATTGGATATATTACATTTAATTATTCGCCGCAAATATAAAAATTGAATTTGTTTTTATGAAAAGAAAATGAAGGAGTTTACACTATTTTTAATAAAATCAGATCTTTATAAATTAAAAACAGACAAAAAACTCTGATTGTTAATATCAAAATATTATTTTTGCCGAAAATTTATAAGTTATGGACAAGTTTCTATTGGCAATGGTAGCTTTCTTATTTATTTGTAATTTTAGTAAGGCGCAGGATATTCATTTCTCTCAGTATAAAGAATCTCCTTTATTGTTGAACCCGGCATTAACAGGTAATAATAATGGAGACTGGAGGGCTGGCATGAATTACAGGGAGCAGTGGACGAATGTGGCAATACCCTACTCAACTATTAATGCTTATTACGACAGGAAGTTTTTTCTGTATTCGAAGGTCATCATGGGTGGGGGATACGTTATCGTTGATCAGTTAAATAACGATGGTTTAACAAGGGTTACTATTTCACCTTCAGTTGCATACAGAATAGATTATAAGGGAAACATTCTGCAAGCCGGCTTACAACCGGGAGTAGGTTTTTTCAATATGGGGAAAAACCTTACGCATCCGGATCAGTTTAATTACGAAACAGGAAAGTTTGATCAATCGATTTATACGGACGATATTCCCGGAAAATATTCGAAAGCATACGCAGATATTGCCCTTGGGGTACACTGGAGCAGAACGATTGGGAAATTCATGCCACAGGCGGGGATTTCATTTTATCATTTAAACCGTCCTAAAGCATCCTTACATGTAAATGACAAAAAGATCAGGATGCCCGTTAAGACTTTAGTAGATATAAACCTGCCTGTAAATATCCGTTCCGGAATTGAGATCTCTCCGTCAGCCTTAATTA
This sequence comes from Bacteroidales bacterium, assembly GCA_965230395.1. Classification (GTDB taxonomy): domain Bacteria; phylum Bacteroidota; class Bacteroidia; order Bacteroidales; family UBA10428; genus UBA10428. Next base: position 4,467,081 of record CBDDKV010000002.1, on the reverse strand, counting down.
TCAGACAAAGAAAGTCTCAGCAGATCGTTTTTGGTGTTGATGGCGCGTTTAATACCTCCGGTTTTTCCGGAGTTGTTGATAATGTTTTTACAGGGGCCCATTTCAGAAGTGCCAGGGAAGGCGGGTTAAATTCCCTAATAATAATTGGCGGGCTGGAATTCAATAGTGTCAGGTTTGCCTTTAGCTACGATGAATATTTTAACACCGTAAAAAATACATCAACCATAGGTTCTACATTTGAACTGTCAATTACATATACAGGAATAAATACTTTTACCGATAAGTTTTCAGTACCATGCGAAATTTTCTAAGCCTTCATTCTAAGCCTTTAAAATATTTGTTTATCGTTCTTTATGGTTTTCCGGTTTTTACATTTGGACAATCATCGGCTGATATTTCGGTATTTAAGCCCGTACAACTGAAAAAGCTGGCTCAAAAATGTGAACTCAGGGGAGATTACTACACAGCCCTTGAATATATGGAAGAGTATTACAGGAAGGAACAGGACAACCCCCAATCAAACTATTACCTTGCAGAGTTGTACCGAAAATCAAAAAAATACAAGGCCTCCATTGAATTTTATTCGAAAAAGGAACTGGAAAATAAAAAGAAGTTTCCGCTACGAAACTTTCACCTGGGGTCGCTGAAAATGATGGACCGGGAATATACAGAGGCAAAAAAGTTGTTGATGGAATTCAGAAAAGACTATAAGGAAGGTAAAGATGCTGCCCAATACCGAAAGTTGGCAAGGAACTATATTATGGGGTGCGACAGTGCGCTGAAGGCAGATACAAACAAGGTGACGGCATATGTTTACAATTTGGGGGACAGAGTAAATACAAGTCATATTGAATTTTCCCCGTTTCCTTTGTCCGAGGATAAAATAATCTATGGCTCATTGCCCATTGATTCAGCAAATGTTTTTTCACATAGCAAAAATAACGCACCGGTAAGGAAGCTTTTTATTGCGGAAAAGAAGGGGAAGATATGGGAAACAGTGAAAAAAACGGAGTGGAATATAAATCATCCGGAATTTGGCACAGGAAATGCTGCCTTATCTCCGGATGGGCAAAGGCTTTATTTTACGCGCTGCAGTCAAAACTGGAAGTATAAGACTGTTTGTAAGATATACGTAATGAGAAAGGAAGGCGGGGGGTGGGGAAAACCTCAGAAGTTGAATTATGAAATAAATGGAGAAGACCATACAGCAACACATCCTGCAATAGGGACAAATCCTAAAGATGGTTCAGATATTTTGTATTTTGTATCGGACAGGCCTGAAGGTAAAGGAGGTTTTGATATCTGGTATTCTTTCTATGATAAACGAAAAGAGGTCTTTAAAACCCCTAAAAACGCAGGAAGCAGGGTAAATACTTACGCCGATGAAATAACCCCATATTTTAATACAGCTACGCAAACGCTGTATTTTAGCAGTAACGGATTGTCAGGATATGGAGGATTTGACGTATACAGTATCAAAGGGTATGGAAGAAAATGGGAAGAAGCAAAGAATATTGGAATGCCGGTCAATTCAAGCTATAATGACACATATTTGGCGTTAAATGCTGATGGTAATTCCGGTTTTTTTACATCAAATCGCCCCGGAAGCCAGTTGCTGGAAAATAGTACCTGCTGTGATGATATTTATTTTTTCAATTGGAAACTTCCTCGAACTATTCCTGCAAAAGGGCTCGTATTTAGTAATTCTGATGAACATATTGCTGAAACTATTGAGTCCCGCTTTGGCCTTAATATAGAGTCGGTACCGGAGGGGACGTATCTGGATAATGTACCCGTTTATCTTTATCAGGTGAAAGAAAGCGGAGAGAAACAACTCATTCAGACAACACGGACGGAAAACGGGCTCTATCAATTTAACCTGGAGAGGGAGAATGATTATGAAATCATGGTGAAAAACTATGGTTATCTTGAAAAAACAGTAGAAGCAACCACGAGGCGTTATCTTTCTGAAGATACCCTGGAAATTGAAAAGGCCGGGATAACTTCAGTGCCGGAAGTTGAGCTGACCATAAACGTTTATTATGGAACGGGTAAGTCGGATTTAACAGTGAAGGATAGACGACTGTTAGATACAACGGTAGTTTATCTGCTCGAATTATTGCCCGGAGCGATTATAGAAATTGGGGCGCATTCTGATAATTTGGGCAAGAAGGAGTTTAACCTTAAATTGTCTCAGGAAAGAGCAGAAAAAGTAGCGGAATACCTGGTGAAAAGGGGGATATCAGAAGAAAGGCTTGTGGCTAAGGGCTATGGTTCGTTGCAACCTATTGCTCCAAATACCTTTCCCGATGGAACGGACAATCCTGAGGGAAGAAGAAAAAACAGAAGGACACAAATCAAATTAATTGGAACATTAACTCCGGAAGGGGATATTGAAGAATAAAAAGCTATGTTAAGAAAACTTATTTTATCGGTTTCATTTGTTACATTATTTCTCTCCGGAGCTTTTTCGCAGAGTTGTGGGACAAAAATTCCTGAAGGATTTTTCAGGAAGTTGAAATCGGCGGTTGCTATACCCGGGAATGAGATAGACTTTAATGATTTGCCTTATGTAGATCTAAGCATATCTGTTTTTCAGGCGGGTGAAATGGTGCCGGAAATAGAATTGAATAATATGATTAATGCATTAAACGATGCCTTTAAGCCAATTAACATTTCATTTACAATCTGCTCTATTGACACTGTTGTGGAAAAAGGTTTTAGGTCTATAGAATACAATAGGAACGAAGCTGAACTGACAGGGCTTTATTACTCTGAAAATACTATTAATCTTTATCTTACAGATACTTTGGTGAGTGATGCCAAATCGGTTTGTGGTTATGCCTATTTGCCAACACCTTCCCCGAAAGATTATGTTTTTATCAAGAAAGATTGTGATCTGGCTAAAACACTGATTCATGAAATGGGGCACTTCTTTGGTTTGCTTCATCCTCACGAAACAGAAGGTGGGGCAGAACTTGTAGACGGATCAAATTGCAGCGTGGCCGGGGATTTAGTATGCGATACGGAAGCGTCGCCCAACCTGTCTGGAATGGTTAGCTTTGATTGTGAGTATACCGGCAGTTTGGTTGATGCTAACGGGGATTATTTTCAGCCCACTGTTTCTAATTTCATGTCATATAGCCTGCCTGACTGTACATGTCGTTTTACTCAGGGGCAATATAAAAGAATGGTTCAGTATTACAGGTTGAACCGGAGCCACTTGCACTAGTTATGGGGAATTTGGGACGAATTTTTAGGTTTGGAATGTAAATTACATGCTATGATATCCGGGCTTTTCTTCATAGAGCGGAGGGGGTTGAAGATTTTCTATTAAATGAAATAGAGAGAAAAAACAGACAAAAGATTTGTTCGTTTCAAACTATCTGCTTATGTTCGCGCCCGCAAAAAGAGGATATCACGCTTTGGGGTATTCTTTTTAGATTGCCGATGTAGCTCAGTTGGCCAGAGCAGCTGATTTGTAATCAGCAGGTCGTGGGTTCGAATCCCTCCATCGGCTCTTTATCTGAAGCATATTTTAACCCGGATATGGAAACTTTAGCGCTGCATTTTTAGGATATTCATAGCTCCTCTTTTTAGGTAAACTATAAAACAATAATGATTTTCAAGTTCAAAGCTAAAATATACGTGTTGTAAATGCGGATAAGATGAGGAGGGTACTAATCTCAAAATTATGTTATGGTTTTTTTCTGGGATTGCAAATCCTACTTTATAGCTTCCGGATGGCATATCCGGAAGAGCGGGTGTAATAGTATAAGTCCTATCGGGCGCGAATATTCGTGTTCGAATTTTCGAACAGGCCTACTATGACAGGACATTTTGTCCGGTACCTTACTGCAACATTTCTATTTTTAACTCACCCATATGGTCAGAATAATCTCTTGCGATGAGTACTTATAATCTTCTGGATTTATTACTATCTCCTCTTCAACAGGGTTATTATGAATATACTGTAGCCGTTGTTCAATCATTGTACTGTTTACCAACTCAACAGGGTGATAACCGTCTTTCCATATTTTATATTGATTGTTTCTTCTTATTCGTTTAGCTGCATATTCAAACTTCTTTAAAAGCCACTCTTTTCTACTCTCAGGAAATTCTTTTATTGCTTCGGTTAATTTGATATTTGTATACCTTTTTATATCTCTTATAACATCGGGTAAATTTCCGTTTAAGCTGTTACGATTAAATAAATAATTCGACCCAATCAACTAATGTTATTGTTATAAAGTAGGTACCTTCAGGATTTTTCGCTTTATACTTTTCTGACATTTGTGATTAAACATCTTAAATCCTAAAAGTAGCATTTATTCCTAAATACCGGGCATAATGCCCTATCATCGTTATATCCAGGGTAGATTCCGTTCGCGAATTCAATTCGCGCGCCAGAGTGGTTTCAGAGAACAGATTTCTATTTTTAGAGCCCCAAGTTACAAACTTGCGGCAGTTGGGGAGTAATAAGAAGCTACTCTATATTATTTCCCCTTTTATAATTTAGGTACCAATCATACTGAGTTTTTAGTGCAAAGTGTGCATCTTTCCAATTATGTTTTTCTGCAAGGTATATTGCCGCTTCCCAAGCTGGAAGTAAGGTTTCACTAGTGTTTAAACCAGACCAGTATGCCGCATTTACGAGGCAATTCCATGACATAATGGGATCGTTTAACTCCGAATCATAGATTGCAGCAGCTTCGATATGCTCTACACCAAGATAATTCTTTCTACTGCTGCCTAGTTTTAATAACGCCGGATATAGTGGGTTGTTTTTTATGTACTCAGCCCTTCTATCTTTCAAGGTATCTAAACTAGCAATCGTAGCAGCTAAACTTATTTCTGGTTCATTAGAGTTATCGAAAATGTGTTTTGGTAACATTCCTTCTGCATCAAATATATTAATGCATTGGAAAAGTTCCCAAAATAGTTTTTCTATTTGTGAATCATCTTCTAGATATATTCCAATCATACGAAACCTTTGTACCAGTATATATAATACCCTGGTTTTCCACATACCCAAAATATCAAAATCAACATCTTTTATAATTAAATCTTCATCAGAAGAAATATCTGTTATAATCTTTCTTAGTACTTTGTGTCCCTGGCTTTTATCAAAATAATTCCAGAAATGTAGATGCAATTTATTTTTATTTTCTTGTGAGTCAGGAATAATTTCCTTTTTAAGAATGTGGTTTATAAAATACTCAAAATGTTCTGAGCCTTTTACTATTTTTAGGAGGGGAAGGCTTAGTTTTTCTATAATATTGATATCAGTGTCAAAAGTATTGTAGACCTTTAAATTTAATAAAAAAGAGAGCTGAACAAAATACCATACAGAAGAGATTCTTGGAGCTATTGTAATTGCGCTACTATATTCATGGATTTGCATAATAGGCCAATCGCAATAAGCTAGTTTGGGTGATATTCTAAACCCAAGGTTATAGTGCTTTTGTGAACCAAAGAAATAAAAGTGCCACCATCCACGTTTCAAAAGTTCATATTTATCTTCATCAGAAATTGACGGTATAAAACCGAGATAGTCAATGTCCTCAGAATTAAAGTTTTCAGCAAAACGATTAAGTTCCCTAAGTATTTTCTCCATCTTTTAAAAATTAATTATACTACTCCAAGTACGATCTGCTTCATTCCTTAATTTTGTTAAAGCTCTGCTTTTTTGCTCATCTGTACCTTCTTTCTGGCTATTAGTTAAAGCTGATCTCACACCTGCTATTCCTAAATCAAGAGCACTATTATAGGTTCTTTTTATGGTTTTTTGAATATCATCCTTTATTTTTGAATCAACCCCTGATGCACCCCTAGAGCTGACTCCTTCATCTTTGACCATTTTGTCAATGCGGTCTGCAATATCATTTGCAACTTTTTCATTCCCACTTTTATCTCCTTTTACCTCAATTACAAGCTGATTATTCTTTGTCTCTGTATTTGTTTCTTGCTCCTCCTTAGAAATTATTTCGTATATTTTTAGAAGGATTGCTTGCCAATGGCTATCTCTAAAACTAACTATAATTTGTTTGTTTGTACCACGTACAGCGATAATCCTAGTTTCACCATCAGCGGTTTGCTCTTCAATTAACCTTAGGGTACCCTCAGCATTTTCTATATCATGTACACCTTCTCCTGAATTTTTATGTGTCTCATTTGCTAATGATATAGCAGATAAATTCTTACCCTCTTTGTAGTTGTCCTTAATATGAGTTTCTTTTTCGCTTAATGTTTTACTCAACTCCTCGAAACCGTCTTTATCTTTAAGTTTTGCTCCAATTTTTCCATAAAAGTCACCGATTGAATTTCTTAGTTTGTTTGCTGGTACATGATGAGATTCTCTGCTGCTTAATCCAACTCTGTGTGGACCAACGATAAGATTGTTAGATTCGGATTCTTCTTCACCAAAAATGGTAAATAGTTCTTTTAGAACAACCTTTAGTTTATCTTCTTCTGATTCTGTTTGATTATCTAAGCTCTTAAATTTATCGAGTACAGCTTTACTTGTTTCACTCTTCTTAGGTTTTGCATTTAAAGCTTTACTAGCTTTAGATTGGGTTATATTTGATATTGAATATGCTTTATGTATAAAAGCTTTTGCATCAGTTCTTTTTTGCTCTTCTTCTATATTACTCAACTCTTTTTCCCATTTAGAAAGTCTCTCGTCAACAGGCATCGGAGTGCTAGCAACCATAACTTCGGCTTTACTTCCTTTACTGTCAATAAAGATTTTGTGACTTTCACCAGCTGTCTTAAAGCTGGCAACTTTTCCAACTTCCACATCATCAAGTTTACCATTATCCGACGAACCATCATCCGGCTTCTTCTTTCCAAACCAGCTCTTAACTTTGTCTACGACAAACCCAATTCCCTTATCTATTGCATCGTCAATTGGAGCCCGGACTTTTTTAATAGTATCCTGTATCTTTTCTGCTATTCCGCCCAATTTCAGGAACTGTGCAAGCCCGCTCAATATCATCGGGATGGTCTTGGCGATGGAGCTTTCAATGTAATTGGCAGCTCCCCCAATTTGCCCAACGGCTATGGCAGCAACTGAGTCTACAACGGAATTAACAAAACTCAATATCCGTTGGATATTGTCTACCAGCCACATCACCAGGTCGTAAATGGCTATGATGGCCCTTACGATGGCCCCGACAGGGTTGCACATCAAAGCAAGTTGGGTCACCGCACTCTTCACAATAGACTCAAGAGCCCATTCTTTGATGCTTTCGATGATAGTATCTTTTATAGTAGCGGCCTCTTCTTTTAGCCACTCCCAAAGCCCCATTGGACCTTCCGTAATCAGTACAGTAACTATTTCGAAACCTTTTTCGGCTGCTGCTACTATTGGCTCCCCTAAGTGGTTAACTAATTTTTCCCTAATGTTTGGCCAAGTAAGCCCCAGTATCGACATCCCCATCTTGAAGATGCCCTTGAAGCTGAACTCGGTAGGTATTTCTACCATGCCGCCCATGGCCCCGGTGAGCCATTCTAACATACCCCCAATCATATGTTTCATGAAATTACCTTGAAATTGGGTAAGTCCCAGTTTAACAGCACCACCAAGGTTCGAGAAGAACTGTTTCGGGTCGGTAACAATCAGGGTCAGCGTTTCTATCCCTTTGTTGATCATGGCCATGATCTCGTCCGGGTTCATACCCAGGCTGGTAAGGGTGAAGGTGAAGAACTGGATGGCCAGGTCAAGCAATAAGCTTCCAAGTTTAGCCAGGCCGCTCTTCATGGACTCTTTGCGCTCTTCAATGCGCTTGTCCACCGCTTCTATTGCTTTTTTGCGCTCTTCGGCCAGCTTGTCGGCCATTTCTTTTTCTTTCTGTTCGATGTCTTCCGAAAGCTTCTTGAGCTTTTGGTCGATATCGTCCTGGCACTGCTCACCAAATTCTTTCAGCTTCCCGTCAAGGCCTTCTACGTACTCTTTGATTTCCTCTTTGGCACCGGCCAGTATCTGCTTGCACTCTTCGATTACCTGTTCGGTGTTGGCGGAAAGGTCTTCGATGAGTCTGTCGATGGTCTCGACATAGATGACCCGGTTACGTTCAAAGATCTCCTGAACCTCAGGCAAATCATCGGTCCCCGAGAACCAGTCCCCAATGGCGGTGAAAAACCCGCCAATTCCCGAATGGCGCTCCTCGAAAAACTCTTCCAGCTCTTCGTCCACTGTATTGTCGAAGGTTTCCATGGCGGCCTTTTGTCCTTCTTCGAAGGCTTTCATGGTCTGCGTTTCCAGCAGTTCGAGCTTGGTCTTTATATGGTCGTTGGTGCGTTCGTATATCTTGTTGATGTGCTCGCTTACGCGCAGCTTTTCCTGTTCGAACTCTGTTTTTTTCTCCTGCTGTGTGCCCGTTGATTCTTCCAGTCCCTGCTTTCGGGCATTGGCCATCTCTTCGGTGGCCTTCTTCTCCTCGTCCCCCAAGGTTTTGTCCAGGTTGTCCTGTTCGGCCTGTTCTATGTCTTTGACCTCTTGGGGGGCGGCTTCGGCTTCCTCCCGGATACCGTCGCGGGCTTCCCGGGCCTCAACCATAGGTGCGGCATCGGAGGTCTCGAACTCTTTTACCAGTTCCGGGTTCTGGAGTTCGTTGGCCACCAGGTCGTCACTGGCCTGGGTGTATTCGCTGAAATCGGACTGCCCGGGGTCGGACGGTGGCAGCATGCCCTCCGACAGGTTCATGGCTTCCTGTTGTACCGCTGGCTCAGGGCCCGGTAGAGGGGCTTCCGCACTTTTGGGCTGTGGCGTTGGGGTGTCCTCTATTTTATTGAAGGTGTTCTTTACCCCGGCCGTTTGCTCTTTGACCAGTTGGTTCATCTCTTGCGATGCTTTCCGGGCCGGGTTCTCTTTGTCCAGTTTTTTTACTTCATCGGCCGTTTTGGGCAATGCATCGCGCATTTTATTGGAGACGCTCTGCTTTTGTTCCGCAGGGTCGACTTCCGGTTCCGGTGCTTCATCGACCACCTCTATGGTCCCGGTATTGGCATCGCTGAGGGCTTCTTCCACGGGCGGCTCTACGGCCTTTTCGGCCTCGGTCCGTTTTTTTTCGGCACTTTTGGTCTCTCGCTGGCCGGCAGAGGTTTTGGCTATCTTTTCGGTTTTTTCTTTAAGGGCACTTTCCGACTCGCGGTTCAGGACATCACCGGCTTTTTCCAGGGCATCGGTTTTGGCCTGTGTGGCCGATACTTTTGCCCCGGTGTCTTCGGGCTTGTTTATCTTTAGGGGGCCTCCGCCGCCCGCAGGTGGGGCAGGGGCACTGCTTTTTCCCCCGGCTGCTGCTGTTTTTTCTTCCTTCGCAGACTTTCCGGGGCCACCGGGTCCTTTTACAGCTTTTACGGCCTGCTTAATTTGTTCTTTGGCAGCTTTTTGCTGCTCTGTATTGCCCTTTTGGGGGCCTTCTTCTTTTTTTCCTTCTTCCGGGGCCTGTTGTTCTTCACCGGTTTTCCCTTCGGACATGCCACCTGTCCGATTTTCAGGGGGGGCTGGTGCTGTAGCCTGTGTTGCCGCGGTTTTTGCCTCTGCTTCTGCGTCATTTTGAGCTTCAGCAGGGGACTGTGCAACTGTATCCTGAGTGGGTGTCCCTTCTTTTTTTGCTGGGGCAGTCTTCGTTCCTTCCGCTGTTGGGGCGGGCGGGGTTTCTGCTTTTGACAGGGCAGCAAAATCGGCCCCGGGGAAAAACTTCCTGACCAGCCCGGCCCATTCCGGGGTGCCCCATTTTATCCCGGCTTTGTCCATGGCGGCTTTTAAGGCCTTTTCCATTAAATTTATCCGGGTCCTTCCCAACGAGCCCCTGGTACTTTTTATAAGGCCCCTTTTAAAAGCGTTGAACTCCTTTCTTGCAGTCTCTTGCGTAGTGCTGGCGCTACTTTTGGCTTTTCGGGGGGTGTTGGGTTTGTTCCTTTTTTTTCCGGCTTTTGGGCTAGTGGAAGTACTTTGTGGGGCAGGGGTATTTTTTGCAGGGGGCGCTTGCCCCTTTTGTGCCTTGTTCTTCCCGGCAGGGGCCCCGCCACCGTTCTCTTGGACAATTTTTGGGGCGTTCCGGTGACTCTCGGCGGTTTCTTTAAACTCCTTCATGAACTCTTCCATGTTAAGAGGGGAGTAGTCATCGGCAAAGTCTACTTTTTCCCGGGTATAAAAACTGTACTCTATAGAATAGCTGTACAGAAATTCCCTTTTAGGGATGCCGTAATGCATTTCAAATTCGGCATCGTCCATGCTTTTCCAGTGCTCATCACCATACAGGCTGATGCCCCTTTCAATCATTTCATAGGGGTTCTCGCTTTCGGGTTCTTCGTAAAGGAACTCTTTGTACATGGGCTTGTCTGTGATTGAATAGGTTGATGATTATAGTTTGTCCAAGCGGCTTAAAAATACTATTAATTCAATTAAATTGGATAAAATAGATAAAAAAACATTTGATTTCTCTTTGAGTATATGTAGAATTGTCTGTTTGTCAGATTTTTCCATAAAGGGAAGGTTCCCGGCCTGAGAGGCCGGCTTAATACAGCCCGGCGGGAATGCCCCGGAAAGGTTATCGGTGCTGCAAGCTTTATCCCGCAGGCGTTGGGTGGAAACTAAGGTTGAAGAAAAGACATACCCTGGTATACCCGTGACACAGATATGTCTAAATTAGTACCGAAAGGCCCCGGGTATATTTGAAATAACAAGGTGTGTGATTAACAGGCATTTCATGAACTCTTTTGCTATAAAAATTTGATTTTCCTGATTTTTTTTCTGAATATTGCTGTTACTATCAAACCTAAATACAACTTAATGAGCAATATAAAGAGGAAATACTTACGGGTAACACACCGATAAGCCGTTGCGTAAAGCACATACAACAATTTTTTAAATAATTTACGATTTTCCATTTCTGAAATATGCATCGGGCATAAAACCATAAAATTAACAGATCCATGAAACACGATTCACAATCAAAAAGCAAAACCATGAAAAAGAGCTGGGTAATTTTCTATGCATTTATAGCAACTTTGTCATTCTTTACCTTATCCTGTAACGATGACGATAACAACAACGATACCAACAAGCCCGAATTGGCCTCAATACTTCCTGCCGAGGCCCATGTTGGTGAAACCGTAACGCTAAACGGTAAGAACTTTAACGACGGGGCAACGGACACCAAAGTAAGCATTGGGGGCACAGCCTGTAAGGTAGCCGGCGGCACCGAAACCACCATTAGTGTGGAAGTGCCCGAACTGGAAGCCGGTACATACGACGTTACGGCAACCGTAAGCGGGGAAACCACCAAATCAGTAAAACTAAAGGTATTGGAAGCGCAGGTTGATCCCATGAAGTTTACCGGGTTTTCACCTACGGAGGGAAAATATCAGGACGTAATAACCATAAGCGGTGAAAACTTTGACAAAGACGTGAAGGTAAAGATAAACAATGTTCCGCAGACCGATATCACCTATGTAAACAGCACGACCATAAAGGTAAACCTTGCAAAGCAAACCGGTAGCGGAAAGGTAGTGCTAATGCGCGAAGGCGAAAGCGATGTGGAATCGGATGCTGTGCTGAAGTATACCTTCACCTACCCCCGTTTTGAAACCGTATGTAAATTGCAGGGGTTAGGTATAGCCCCTGCTGAAGACGGAACGATGTACTTAATTTATAATGACGGGTTGATACGTATGGATTATAATGGGAATGTACTGGACACCCTGATTGACTTTAATGTGGCTACCCGGCCGGAAGGAGTATTTATTGATGCCGGCGGACAATTATATATTGCACAGGCATACGGTATGATTTTCTCTTTAAACGCGAAGAAGGGTATTGACACCTTGTTTAACGATAAAAGTATACTTACAAAAGCGGGAGCCTTAACAGGCGATAATAAGGGAAATCTCTATATTTCAACGCGGACAAATAAATCCATCGTAAAGTTTAATATCAAGAGCAAAACGGTGAGTACAGTTGCGGAAAACCTGCCACATGGAGTAAGCAGCCTGGTACTGTTGGGAGACACGCTCTTTGGAACAACTGAGTTCCAGATATTTAAACTCCATGTAGATGACAAAGCCATTACCGACATTATTGCAGATGGAGATCCGGATAATACAGGCCCTTCCCATATGTGTTACCATCCTTCCGGGGAATTTTTTATTTCGGGTAAGAATACGATGAACCTTTACCACTTTAAAAACAGGAATGAACTGGTGGAGATAATATCTAAGTCGGAACTGAACAACAGCAATATATATTCCATTGCCTTGGATAAGGACGGGAACATTCTTTTAGGGGGGAGCAACCTGCAACGCGTATTTGTTGAATAACTTATTCAAAGGGGGGGGCAAAAGGCCGGTATTGAGGTTTGTCCGGTTAGGTGTAAACAACATATATACCGGTGTCTTGCTTCCCTTTTTTACCATAAATTCAATTGTTATGAAATATCCATTACGCATAGCGTCCTCGCTATGGATTGTTTTCCGCTTCGTCCTGGCGTTGTCCAAAATCCGAAAGATAGTTTGAATAGTAGCGCTGGTGCCTTTGCAGAAATGTCAGATGAATTGAAATCGAGAACATTGAACAACAGGATGTAATGGGGACGAAGATTTATAGCTGCAAGTGCGTATAACAGGAAAAAATTTCAAATCCGGCAACATTGGGCGGTGGAGCTTACGGTTAGGGGAGAAGGTCCGTATTGTTTTGGATTACAAACAACGGGTGATATAAATTTTATGAACTCTTTTGCTATAAAAATTTGATTTTTATGATTTTTTTTCTGAATATTGCTCTTACTATCAAACCTAAATCCAACTCTATGAGCAATATAAAGAGAAAAACATTTACAGGTAACGCAACGATAAGCTATCGCATAACGTCTATATAAAGATTTTTTAAATAATTTACGATTTTCCATTTCTGAAATACGCATCGAGCATAAAACCATAAAATTAACAGATCCATGAAACACGATTCACAATCAAAAAGCAAAACCATGAAAAAGAGCTGGGTAATTTTCTATGCATTTATAGCAACTTTGTCATTCTTTACCTTATCCTGTAACGATGACGATAACAACAACGATACCAACAAGCCCGAATTGGCCTCAATTCTTCCTGCAGAGGCTCATGTTGGTGAAACCGTAACGCTAAACGGTAAGAACTTTAACGACGGGGCAACGGACACCAAAGTAAGCATTGGGGGCACAGCCTGTAAGGTAGCCGGCGGCACCGAAACCACCATTAGTGTGGAAGTGCCCGAACTGGAAGCCGGTACATACGACGTTACGGCAACCGTAAGCGGGGAAACCACCAAATCAGTAAAACTAAAGGTATTGGAAGCGCAGGTTGATCCCATGAAGTTTACCGGGTTTTCACCTACGGAGGGAAAATATCAGCAGGTCATAACCATAAGCGGGGAAAACTTTGACAAAAACGTAAAAGTGAAGATCAATAATGTCATGCAGACCGATATCACCTATGTAAACAGCACGACCATAAAGGTAAACCTTGCAAAGCAAACCGGTAGCGGAAAGGTAGTGCTAATGCGCGAAGGCGAAAGCGATGTGGAATCGGAAGCTGTGCTGGAGTATACCTTCACCTACCCCCGTTTTGAAACCGTAAGTAAATTGCAGGGAAATGGTATTGCATCAACTAAAGACGGAACGATATACTTAATTTATAATGACGGGTTGATAAGTATGGATAATAGCGGAACCATACTGGATACCCTGATTGATTTCAAAGTGGCAACCCGGCCGAAAGGTTTATTCGTGGATGCCGGCGGACAATTGTTTATTATGCAGTCGCGCGGAATGATTTTTTCTTATGATAAGGAAAATGGTATTATAGATACCTTATTTAATGATAAGAGTATTTTAAAAGAAGGAGGATGCCTGACCGGAGACAATAACGGAAACCTTTATTTTGCAACGGTAACTACAAAAGAAATTTTTAAATTTAATATTCAAAGTAAAAAACTAAGCACGGTTGTAGAAAACCTTCCACATAACGTAAGCTCCCTGGTTTTAGTGGGAGACACGCTCTTTGGAACAACGGAGTACCAGGTATTTAAATTAAAAGTAACAGACAATGCCATTACAGACATTATTGCAGAGGGAGATCCGGACAATATAGGCCCGGCTCATATGTGTTACCATCCTTCCGGGGAAATTTTTATTTCGGGTAAGGTTTCGATGAACCTTTTCCACTTTAAAAACAGGAACGAACTGGTAGAGATTAAATCGGCAGCAGAACTAAACAACAGCAATATATATTCCATTGCCTTGGATAAGGACGGGAACATTCTTTTAGGGGGGAGCGACCTGCAACGCGTAATTGTTGAGTAACTTATTTAAAGGGGGGGCAAAAGGCCGGTTTTGAGGTTTGTCCGGTTAGGTGTAAACAACATATATACCGGAGTTTTGCTTCCCTTTTTTACCTTAAATTCAATTGTTATGAAAAATCATTATAACCATACTACAAAGTATATTCTGTGGTTCTGCATCCTTCTTACAGGAACATCTTTCTATTCATTGCCGCTTTGGGGGCAAGATATTTCAATTACGGCAACTCTGGGCGGTGGCACTTACGCTTATGGAGGCGTAATTGAAGTGAGTTCCATTACCATTGCGGAAGATAATCCGGCTGCCTTTGGAAATGCATTTTTATACGGAGAAGGAGGTAAAGGAAGCATTCTTATTCAGCCGGTTCCCGGTTATATGTTTTTAGACACTAGCTTACCCTCGAAAGGTTTTACCGGACAAGATGCTTTTGATTTAAAAGACCCCGTCTTGGACGGGCAGAATATTAAAGTTGAATATTTCACCGAAGCTTCTGTTAGCCCCAACACCATAACCCTCTCCAACATAAAACTCTACCCCATAGAAGGGGCGGGCAACTGGTCGGGAAAACTTACCGTTATTGTAGACACGGCAGGAGAGGCCGCAGATTCAAATACGGTAGAAGAACCATTAGGCCCCTACAGCATGGTCCAGCCGGAAATTGCATGGCAAAATGAGGTTGGTTCTATCTGTGAAAATGACACCATCGGCTTATTTGTATCGGTTACGAATACATCTTCTACTTTGAGCGATAAGGATGAACTGATAGTTGAATATGTGCTGGAAGGTTTTACCGACTCTGCTTTAACGCGCAGTGCCAGTTTGCATTCAACAGAGCAATATTACAATTTCTCAGAGGATACCTTAAATTACTCAGAAGTGAGTGCCATAAGAATAACGGCGAAGTTTGAAAGTGGTTGGGAAAAGAAGAAAACCCTCACAATAGGTGATAGCACAAAAAACATTTACCGAAAAAATGTAGAACCTATTCGATTATTTAAAGATCAGGTTGTTACAGCAGTGTATGAAACCCGGGAGTACCTGAGAGGTGCGATACATAATTTGTGGTATGGAGATCCCAATCGTTTTACAATATCTGCTGAAGATCCGAATACCTTGTTTATGGAAGATCATATAAGGCATGCTTATTTCAGGCCTGATGTTGCAGGGCCAGGATTACATAAAGTATTTATCACCCTTGAAACAGAAAACACCGGTTGTATAAGCAAAGATACGCTGGTGTACAATGTAACCCCGGATATGATTACAGCAGAGCCGGTATATTGTTACGGGCACGATTTGAAAGATACCATAAAAATATCAACAGAAGCATTAAGGTTTGTTGACCAGGACAGTAATAACAGTGTTTCGACAACATTCCATTCTCTCGAAATTCGTGGGTATGGCCATAGTAAAATATTTACACCGGATTCCGCTTTGCCAAACCCGGAGGCAGGTTATGAGGAGTTTGAATTTCAACCATCAAAATTTATTGAAGACGCTGTTGATTCAGATTTAAACGATATTAGCATTCAGATGATTGTTCTGGCAAAAGTAGAAGCAACAGAATATAATTATTTTTGCAGCGATGTTGATCTGCCGGATCATTATTGTTATTTATATAAAGGAAAAACAGATTGTGATTCAGGGCAATACCGTTGCAGGGAGGAAACAGTTTCGATACAGAAAGTAGGGGAAAAAATATCTACAATTGTAATTCCCCGGAAGGATGGCTGGTTGTTAGACAGCTCTCTTGTTTACTGCCAGGGAAAAGAACGGGTAAGGTTACGTTCGAACCGTACAATAGATACCATACGCTCAGAACTTTATGGAAGCAGTATTGTTTTTGATAACGGTGATTACAGCCTTGATTTAGGTTATTTTAGTGCCGATTCAAATACAACCACAGATATTGTTCTGGAATATTATGATGCCAATTCCTGTTTAATGGATACCGTTTATACACCTACAATTTATGCGGTGCCCCAGGTAGGGTTTGAAGCAGGGCCGGTTTGTAATGGAACACCCCAGCATTTCTCGCAGTACTCGCCCGATAGTCAGTATGTTAATATTGTCAGGTGGGACTGGGACTTTGGCGACGGGTTTACCATTTCCAGTTTTTCAAGCGGTGCCGACAGCATTGAAGCGGGGGCACATGGGGGTAATACTTACGGAACTTACAAGGAGCCCTTCCATTTATACACGGGGCCGGGGGAAAAAAGTGTAGTTCTGGGGGTAATGAGTGAACAGGGGTGCACCAATTACGATACCGCCACGGTGGTTATCGGAAAGTATCCCGGTGCTGGTATTACTTTCGGGGGAAAACTGGAAGGAAAAGAGACGGTAATAACCAATTTGACCGACACAACGGAGTACGATACCATTGTAAATTTTATTTATACCATAGAAAAACCATCCGGGGAAATTGTAACAGAAGAAACAAGCGCTTACAGCCCCTATGCATTTACTCCTGACGAACATGGGGTATTCAGGATAGGTTTTTCGGCAGAAAGCAACAACGGTTGTGTTTCAGAAGACGACACACTTTTGCCTGTTTTTCCTGTTGTAACGGTAAATAACCAGACTTCTTATGCTGAAAGTTTTTCAACAGAGAGTATGTTGCCCGACGGCTGGTTGCACTCCAAAGATTTTCTGACCGGACAGGTTTCCGTATGGAAAAGTGTCCCGGTTGAAGGAAAATTCAATGATGGAGGGGAACATTCCGGAGGTTACCTTTGGGTCTCAGGCGATCCGAAAGAAGAACTGGCCGATGAAAACGGATGGCTCGAAAGCCCTTGCTTTCAGGTAAACGAACTGGATTTTCCTATGATATCAATGGATATATTTCAGTCGATGAGGGCCGGGCAAAATGGTGCTGTAGTTCAATACACACTGGATGACGGAGCAAGCTGGGACCTTGTCGGAGAAATCGGGGGAGGCGATAGGTGGTATAATACAAATGGTATTATTAGTGCTCCCGGCGGGCAAACCGGAGCAAATATTGGCTGGTCAGACGATAATGAAGAGTGGGAAACCGCTCGCTATCCCCTGGATTTTATACGTGAAGAAAATGAGGAAAACAACTGTGCGCGTTTCAGGGTAGAGTATGAAGCCTCCGGGGCAAGTGCAAAAACAGATACCCTTATGGGCTTCGGGTTTAACGACTTCTATATTGGACAGCGAAAACGTGCGGTCCTTATAGAACAGTTTCTGCGGGTGAACAAAAACGGCGTTTCGGATCCGGAAGAAGAATGGCTGAACAATTTTGTGGAAAGCAACCCCAAAGAGGTATTTGCCATAAAATATCACCTGGGCGATGCCGGTTTCGATCCCGAGCTTTATATGATAAACTGGAGGGACATTGCCGGCAGGGCTACCGAGTATTACCTTTTTAGTGCAGAAACAATGGCCTCGGTGCTTGATGGGGAGGTTAAAGTAAATGCCCCCGCCGGGGATCAGGTGAAAACAGCCTATTCCACAAGGGTACTTTCCGATCCGGATTTTGGTATTTACAATGTAAACATGGAAGCTGAAGGCAATGGAGTGCGCTTTACGGCAGATATAAAGCAGTTGACCAATGGGCCTAAGATGAAGTTTGGGGAAGCCCCGCAACAGTTTGTAAGGATGGCGGTTGTTCAAACAGATTACGCTATTAACGGGGTTTCATACAAAGATGTATTGGTTGAACTTCTGCCTACCGGTGAAGATAACGTTGTGGCGGAATTGCCGGAAGATATGGAACCCGGGGACACGATAAGGGTGAGTGACATATGGGTGCCCAATGTGCCGGTTAACGGTGCAAACTTTAAACTGGTAATTTTTGTTCAGACCCAGGCAAGTTATAACGAGGTCCATCAGGTCTGGTTCGATACTATTCCTTCCTCTTTAATCGGGGGAATAAGCCCGGTAAATGAAACGGTTGCGGAAGGCGGAGGTTTTAGGATATACCCGAACCCGATTGACGAAGAGATGCTTATTGTGAGGGGATATGGACAGGATGAACAGGCAACATGGGAATTGTTCGGGGCATCCGGGGAAATGGTACTTCGTGGGGAGATGCACCCGGGAGTGAACGAATACAGGGTGAACACTTCTTCCATTGTCCCGGGAATGTATATACTACGTATAAAAACACATTCGGGAAAAACACAGAACAAGAAAGTCATTAAATGTAAATAAGACAAATTTTAGTAAACAGCATATACCCATCGGTTTTCGGTATGCCTGGAGAAAGCAGGCATGCCAAAAACCGCAGGTACAAGGTTAAGCGTTCTTTTGCACAGTTGCAGTATGTTCCTAAAACAGTGTTTTTACCCTTTAGCTTTTCTTTTTTTGAGGCAGAAACCTAAAACATAGCCGGGCTGTGTTTAAGCATTTAAACGCTACAGAAAGGAAAACGAAGCGTGAAATATGAAATGTTATTTGAGAACCTACCAGATGCAGAAAGATTGTTTCGCAGGGACAATAACGGAACATCCGCCGGGTTTTGCTCCATACCATTGGGCCGAATGCCGGGTAACCTGCTTATATTGTTTTAAACCATTAAAAATAAACCAAAACTATGAAATCATTTTTTAACACAATTACACTCGTTACGGTTATGTTAGCAACTTCATGCGGTCCGGTAGAAACTGACGAGATAGTATATACCGGGTTATATTATAAGCTTTACGGTACTTTTTATGACGACTATCAGACTTCCGTTTTTGATTGTGGGAACGAAGAGTTTGCCATATCAGGGTATTATGTAACCCTGGAGGGGACTTCCGTTGGTTCGGTCTATAAAACAGATAAAACCGGGATGGTTGAATGGAACTATTACACGAAGAACACTTATGGAAGCACAAAAATTTACGATGTTTTTTATGACAGCCAAAGTCAGGGCATGGTGGCCATATGCGGGTTGGAAATTCCTGACAGCGTGACCTGTGGTTATGTTCTTCATCTGAATGAGAACGGGGTAACCGATTCAACCGGGTTTATTATCGATGGGCGGACTATAACCAATATGAGAATTATCCCCCAACGTTCGGGCGGGTTTATTTACCTGGCACAATATGTAAGCAACAAAGGCGATATTCGAAAAGCATATACATATACCGGGAATGAAAGCGGAGATATTGAGAGAAGCTACGAAATAGTACTGGATCAGTCTGTTGGTGATGATGGGGACATAAAGGTGAAATATTACGAAGATGATAAGGCATTTATAACGGCAACATCTTTAACAGGGGGCAGCACTAACATTTACCTTGGCCTTTTGGCAAAAGAACGGATTATCTGGTCGAGACTTTATACGGCAAACGGAAATATTACTTCTGCCGATATAAAGATAGTAAACAATAATGTGTTGATTGCGGGAGGTATAACGGAGACTGGCGGACAGCGCGGAATTTATTTCCTGGAAACCGATTTGACCGGGGAGAAATTGCGGGAAAAAATATTATACGCGGGAGCGGAATATACCATTCGTTCGTATTCGATAAACGATAAAGGAAACTATGTTTTTACGGGATCCAAAGAGAAGGGGAGCGGGAGTACACTTGCATTTTTTCTTGAAGTAAGTAATAATGACTCGATAATACACGAAAATACTTATGGAGAAGCGGGGCCAAACTTCGGGGTGTATATTCAAAACCTGGAGGGGCAGGAGAAATATATCATACTGGGAGAAATGTATTCATTAAACAACAGCGATATTTTTTGTATGAAACTGGATAAGGTGGGTAAGGTATTGGAATAAACGGGTGTGAATGAAGCGCTTTAACCCAACCTACAACTTTACGGGTGCATTTAATAGTATAAGTCAAAGACTTATGTAATATTAATCTTTGATCGTTGTCCGTTATGGTAATAAAACCATTTTTAACCGTTTTAGGTTTAGCGGGTACATACAGTATTAGCCGTGCAGGCAATCTTTGTAAGCCCTCCCGAAAATGTAAGTTCAGGTCATTAAGCTCAGGGCCTTTTTCGTTATGGCGAAGAAGGGCGGGTATGTGCGGCAGGGAGGGGCAGGTTTGGATTTTTATTTTTCATTAGTAGTAGGTTTGGTTCTTTTGTGTGGTAGACAAAAGGAAGGAATAAATGGCCGTATTTATGAGAAATAGATAGACGTTTTTTTTGCAACAAAATGTAGAAAACATAGCCAGGTATGTGATATATTTAAACGTTTAATGCAATGAATTAAAGAGATAACGATGTTGCGTGTGGGGTTCTTATTAAGCTACATCTTCTTACATGGGCCGTTGCCAATCATTAGACAAAAATAACCATTAAATGGTCTGGTAATAATTTGTTTTTCATAACTTTATTAGAGTATGTTGGTGTAACATAAAAGAAAATATTATGAAAAGAAATTGTTTATTGCTTAGTTTAATCTTATTGACTATTTCGGTTTATAGTCAACAAGTATTTGAAGTCAGTATTGCATCTTCTAACGATGATGTAGAAGAGCATGGAGAAACTTCATTAACACC
Source organism: Bacteroidales bacterium (assembly GCA_965230395.1). Classification (GTDB taxonomy): domain Bacteria; phylum Bacteroidota; class Bacteroidia; order Bacteroidales; family UBA10428; genus UBA10428. Next base: position 4,446,269 of record CBDDKV010000002.1, on the reverse strand, counting down.
AGGAGCTATGTATTTTAACAGTTCCGATTTAGAAATGGTTTCTGATACACTTGGTGGCACAAAACGGGGCGACCAAACTACTGGATTAAGATTTACGGATATTAATATTCCAGGTAATGCAACAATAACAAGTTCTTATATACAATTTACTTCTGATAGTCCACATGATGGAGATATAACGACAAATTTAACCATCTGGGTAGAGGATACAGCAGATGCAGCAGCATTTACATCAACGGATTATGATGCTTCATCGAGAAAAGGGACCAATGGTTCAGTGCAATGGCTAAACATCCCTTTCTGGGAATCGATAGGTGAAGCCGGTACCGATCAACAAACACCAGACTTAAGTGTATTAGTTCAACACTTAATCAATAAAAGTACTTGGACTTCCGGAAATAGTATGGTTTTTATCATTCAAGGCACAGGTATTCGAAGGGCAGCAGCTTGGGATGAATCACCAGCCTTAGCACCTAAATTAATAATAACGTATAGTAAACTCGATACCATAATTGAAGTTGAAGTTTGTGATACATACATATCGCCCAGTGGAAAAAATTGGACAAAAACAGGAGTGTATCTTGATACAATACCAGATCATTTTGGGGGTGATAGTATTATCAGTATCGATTTAACCATAAATAACTCTACCACATCATACATAAGCAAAACGGTATGTGATGATTACACATCACCAAGCGGAAAGGAGTGGACTGTTTCCGGTACGTACAAGGACACCATACCGAATGCAGCAGGCTGCGACAGTGTCATTACCATTGATTTGACAGTAAACGGCTCTACCACATCCGGCATAAGCAAAACGGTATGCGATAGTTACACATCACCAAGCGGAAAGGTGTGGACTGTTTCCGGTACGTACAAGGACACCATACCGAATGCAGCAGGCTGCGACAGTGTCATTACCATTGATTTGACAGTAAACGGCTCTACCACATCCGGCATAAGCAAAACGGTATGTGATAGTTACACATCACCAGGCGGAAAGGTGTGGACTGTTTCCGGTACGTACAAGGACACCATACCGAATGCAGCAGGCTGCGACAGTGTCATTACCATTGATTTGACAGTAAACGGCTCTACCACATCCGGCATAAGCAAAACGGCATGTGATAGTTACACATCACCGAGCGGAAAGATGTGGACTGTTTCCGGTACGTACAAGGACACCATACCGAATGCAGCAGGCTGCGACAGTGTCATTACGGTAGACTTAACAATTGACTGTTCTAATTCTATATTTTCCAATACTATTTTAAAGGCATCGATTTATCCGAACCCAACTAAGGGTATGGTAACAATTGTTTTAGAAAAGAAGAATAGAAGAATTCTAGTCGAAGTATATACCTTGACAGGACAACAATTAATATCAGAAGAATTTTTTGATGCACAACAAGTATCATTTAACTTAGGATTAACTCCAAATACGTATATGATAAGAGTAACAAATGATTCAGGTAATCTAAACTTGTTTAAGGTCTTGAAACAATAACGTTTATCAATCAAGAAGCCAGCTGCTATTGTCGTGTCATCAGTAAAATGACGTGTACGGATTACCTTCGGTGAGCCCTGCCATTAAAATGGCACCGGTTGTTTCTCTTTCGTCCATCAATATCAATGACGCGAAAGGCTCATAATTTTATGACATTGCTCGCGCGCTTTTGTACAGCGTGCGCATGAGTTAAAACGGATGCGGGAAACAATGCGGGCAAGCCCGATTTACAAATACTCTGATTTGGGGGATAGAAGCTTCCCCAAATCAGAGTATTTGTTTTTTCGTAGAAAATTCCACGGACCTAAGCAAAGCGGGGTTCGGCACAGCCAATTTTCCGGGGCAAGCAACATTTTCCAGATTGTAAACTAAATATAAACAGATGCTGCAAAAAATGATGGAAATAGGGTTGACTGGTATTTGATTAAATATTAATTTGTATACCACAAATACGTTTTGTAACATAAAAAGGATATAAACAGCCGATTATAAGCGTGTGCTAATTAATTATAAATGCTTAGTATGGATATGTATCATACGATCAAAAGAATAAGTGAGGGTTCTCAAGAGACAAGACATAGTGTAAATAAACGCAATTGCGTTTATTTGGATGTTAGCTGCAAGCCTATCAAGAGGGCCAAGCCAACCCACAAAAGTAAGAGTATTCCAACCCATCGCACAACCATTCCTTCGTTTCCATACACTTACTTTTTTTAGCTTACACACGCTGATGAAATAACTCTGATAGAATTTAGATTAATTTTTAAATTATTTAGTGCCACCAGGCAGCGTTTCTGATGAAATTCATGTTTATTAGATTAAAAGATAAAAAGTTTGAAGATTTCAAAAGAAAGAGAAATATTTAATAAATACTCGGATAGGATGTTCAGAATTTGCTATAGATACATTGTAAATCAAATGGATACAGAGGAAGTTGTGCAGAATGGATTCCTAAAAGTATTTCAGAATATGACAAAGATGGATTATCGTGGCGAGAAACAATTTGAGAACTGGATAATCACAATTTTTATTAATGAATCTATAAATTTTTTAAAAAGAAAGAATTTTGAATTCATCTCCCTTGATGAAATATCAGGCAGTATTGCGAGTGAACCTATAAATTATCATGAGGAGGAAGATTACTATCAACTTCTGTTGGAATTACCTACTGGATACAGAACTGTTTTTAATCTCTATGCTATTGAAGGGTATTCACATAAAGAGATTGCAGATAGGCTTGATATTTCTGAGAGTACTTCTAGATCACAGCTTACAAAAGCAAGAAAATTTCTTCAAAAAAGGTTAAGTGGATATCATGGATAATAATATGGATAACACATTCAAAGAAAAGGTCTTGTCTATGGACAACAAACCAATGGACTGGAATAAGGAGGGGGCATGGGATTTTATTCAAAGAAGAAAGAGAAAGCATACACTTAGAGTTTTTATTAGATATGCAGCTATGCTTGCTATGGTGTTTGGCTCAATACTGATTATACAACAAACACTATCAAAAAAAGAACTTCAGGAACAAGAGATTCTCACACGAGAAGAGAAGTATAAAAGACTCGATATTATTGAGCAAAAACTATCACAAGAAAAAGGTACCTCATATATATGTTACACGTGTTTCAATCCCTATTTAAAAACAGGCACCAAACCTATTGAAAATGGGTTTCGTGTTGAAATATTTTATTAGTAAAAAAAAAGATTATGAAAATTATAAAAAAAAGTATTGTATATCTGCTGTTTGCGATTAGCATGCAAGCATGTACCCAAAGTTCTCCAATCGTAGAAAACAATAATCCACTTCACGCAGATGGAGTAAAAGTTCAGTATTTGCAGTCAATTATTGATGATAAAAATTCTGAATGGATGTATGGTATTAATCCTGAAGGATTGTATGACTTGATTATCGAACCAATAATTAAGCTTGAGAAAGATGTCAACTATACCGATGTTCCCTTAGGACTGAAAAGTAGTGCAAATAAAACAAGGGAAGATATCAGGAATGAGATTCTAAAAAACTGTGAAGGAGGAGAATGTCCCAAACAAGAATTTCATAAGCTATATTTTCTTGAAGAGTGGGATTTTGACACAAAGGAATTTCAAATGAACAAAAACGTAATTGCGTATATGCCAGTGCGTCGATTTCTTAAAAATGGAGGAGATGAAGTCCATCAAGCTTTGTTTCAGATACTTCAGGAGAATAAAAATAAGCAGTATGAAAAGTTAACTAAATTAGGCTCTAACTTAAAATATGAGTACACATTTGATTCTAAAGAATATACAGATGAAGTAATTGGGCTTGATAAAATAAAATTCATCAATTATGTGTTCGATGGTATCATTGATAAAACGATAAAGCCTTATGAGCCAACTTACTTAGTAGATAACACAAGGTCTACATTCCCATCAATTAAAGATTTGGAAGAGAAATGTGGTGGATCTTTGGATTCAAAAACACTGCGTTCAAAAGTATCTTCTATAATATTTGTTGAGGATTGGTTCGTAGATAAAGAGACACTTTACATATCGAAAAAAGTTACAGGAATGGGATTTGTAAAGACTGAATATAATTGGAAAACGAAACAGACAAGCAAGGATGTTTTATTCTTTTTGTTTTTTGATTAGGAAAAGCTTTAGGACTTAGAAAAGAAAATTGATTCTAGAATTTCAGGTATCGAACCATCCCGCTCAGGCAAGCACAAACTTAAATTCACACAAGCCAACACAGGCCCAAAATTTAAGTTAGAGCTTGCCTGTTCATCCTGCAATAGATTTGCAAAATCCGGAGCAAAGCGGACAGACATTCCGATTTAAAGCGGACACCCATTCCGGGGGGAAACGGACACCCGTTCCGATTTAAAGCGGACACCTATTCCGGAGCAAAGCGGACAGTCGTTCCGGAGTAAAGCGGACACTTTTCTCATCACATTTGCGCCATTTAAATTTCAAACAAATTTCAATGGCCAATACACCGATAGAGATGAGAAAAGTAAGAGAACTACTACGTTTACATTTTGAACAGGGAATAAGTGCCCGTCAGGCAGCCAAAACCGTTGGTGTTGGTAAGACAGCGGGCAGTCAGTATATCGCAGGGTTCAAATCCTGCGGTTTATCCTTTTCGGCCATACGAAAAATGTCGGATACCGATCTGTACCAGGCCATCAACCGGAAGAAAGAAACTGAAAACAAACGATATAAAACACTATCTGGTCAATTTTCCTATTTTGAGAAGGAATTAAAAAAGACCGGGGTAACCTTACAGTTGTTATGGGAAGAGTACAAGGCGGTACATGAAGGCCATTACGGTTATAGCCAGTTTTGCCACCACTTTTACCATTGGCGCAAAGAGAAGAAAGTAAGCATGCGTATGGAACATAAAGCCGGGGACAAGCTCTATGTCGATTTTGCAGGGAAAAAGCTGGCTGTCACCAACCCCGGTACAGGGGAGGTGGTGGAATATGAGGTTTTCGTCTCCGTGTTGGGTTCCAGCCAGCTTTCATACATAGAAGCAGTTCCCAGCCAGACCAAAGCAGATTGGATAGCCGTAAATGAAAGTGCCCTAAAATTCTATCAAGGGGTACCGGCGGCCATCGTCCCGGATTGTTTGAAGTCCGCAGTGACCAAAGCAGATAAATACGAACCGGAAATCAACCAGACCTACAACGATTTTGCCGAACATTACGGTACCGTAATCCTTCCTGCCCGTGCCCTGCACCCACAAGACAAAGCACTGGCCGAGAACTTTGTGCGCAGTGCATACAACCGGATTTATGCCCCGTTGCGCAACCAGGTGTTCTTTTCAGTAGAAGAACTGAACAATGCTTTATGGGAACAACTTGACAAGTATAACCGGAAAAACTTCCAGGGAAGGGACTACTCAAGGCAGGACTTGTATGACGAAGTGGAAAAACAACACCTTAGGCCACTGCCCGCCCAAAACTACCAGTTAAAGAGTTTCATTTATGGCACAGTACAATACAACCACCATGTCTACCTGAAAGAAGACAAACATTATTACAGCGTCCCATTTCAGCTTACAGGAAAAAAGGTGTTGGTAACCTATACAAACCGGAACGTGGAAGTATACTTCAACAACAAGCGTGTCGCTGTCCACCTGCGCAACCGGCATGCTTACGGCTATAGTACAAAGAGCGGGCACCGCCCCCAGGATCACCAGTACGTATCAGACTGGACACCAGAACGGTTCATGCGCTGGGCACGGAAGATTGGCCCTGAAGCCGAACAGGTTGTCACTTTGTTGCTCGACAGCCGGAAACATCCGGAACAAGCATATAAAAGCTGTATGGGGCTGTTGAAGCTGGCACAAAAACATGAACCCGAAGATTACATTAAGGCGTGCAGGAAAGCTTTAAAATTGAACCGTATCAAATATAGCTTCATAAAAAACACCCTGGACACCAAAGCTTTTAACCTTTCCACAGAAGAAGGGCTGGAATTATTTGAAATACCTGAACATGAGAACCTCAGGGGAAAAGAATACTATAACAACTAAAACATACCAGATGAACATTAATGCAACATTGGAAAAACTCAGTGCCATGCGTTTGAACGGTTTTGAAAAGGCATACCGCCAAATAACAGAAAATGCCCAACAGGAAAAGTTCACAGCAGACGAACTTATTGCCTACCTTGTTGATGCCGAGTTTGATGACAAATACAATAAAAAGTTGGAACGGTTGGTCAAACAAGCAAGGTTTAAACAACAGGCCAGCTTAGAACAATTCTATTTTCAATATCCAAGGGGAATTGATAAAGACCAGTTGTTTCGCTTGCAAAACTGTGACTGGATAAAAAAATCCAGGGATTTGCTCATTACCGGCCCGACCGGGGCAGGAAAATCATTTGTCGCCTGTGCCCTTGGTTTTCAGGCCTGCACCAATGAAATGAAAGTAATGTATACCACTGCAAATAAATTATTTGACAGGCTGGTTTACGCAAAGGCCGATGGTAGTTACTTAAAACTACTTGACGCCATTTCTAAGTTCAAATTACTGGTACTGGATGATTTCGGACTAAAGAAAATTGATAACAAACAATGTACAATGCTACTGGATATAATTGATGACAGGCATGGGAGAAGTTCCACGATTATTACTTCCCAACTACCGGTAAAATCCTGGTATGATTGCTTTGCTGAACCGACCATTGCTGATGCCATTTTAGACCGTTTAATAAATGGGGCATATAAACTAAATTTACAGGGCGAATCAATGAGAAAAGTTTTGAGAAATGAACAGTAATTTATTTTAGTTTTAACACGATTTTATTTTTGAGAAAAGTGTCCGCCTTCATCCGGAATGGGTGTCCGCTTTCATCGGAATATGCAGATTGAACAAGTTATGTCATTGATTCTAAATACGGCCAGCAGCTAACACGCAATATACGTAAGCCGGGGGAAGTGGGTAATTTAAATTTTTGTACATTTACTAAAAGTTGTAACGGTTTGACGGGTTAGTGTTTCAAAATCCCGGCCTCCGCATATTGCCAACCGTTCTCAGCAATTATGAAACCAGAAACAGTAGATTACATATTGAATTATTTTAGCAGGTTCATGAATGAGCATGAAGCATTGGCTTGGAGACATTATTCATCAGAGTATAAATTGACTCACAGTGAGAATCAAGATACGGTTGAGAAAAGGCGAAAGATTTATTTAAGTAAAGGGTGGTTAACAGAAGATGAGCAAACATTGAAACTTTTACAAAACGGAATTGAGCATTTTAGATTAAAAACAGCAGAAAGAATCTTAAATGAAAATTCAGACAATATAGAATTTAATAAATGTCCAGAATGCGGTGAATTAGCTAGGACACCAAAGGTAAAACAATGCAGGTTTTGCGTACATGATTGGCATTAAAAGATTTTAAGAATGAAACAACCTATTATATTATTTTTGATTATGGGATTATTAAGCTTATTTGGATGTAATTCCAATAAGAAAAAAACGGATGACTCAGCGCTAGACAAAGAAACTCAAGATTTGATAGATAAATCATTTGAGGAGTTCAATAACAGAACGATTTATGATAAGCTCACTGATGAAATAATTGACCAAACTTCAGATGATAATTTATTGCAAACTGTGTTTGACAACATTGAAACTAATTTTGAAGATGGAGAATTATATTCGGTTGAGAAAATCAAAAAACTGAGTGCTGGTAAACAAGCAATTTTTTCAATTTGGATGCTGCAAGCGGAAGTAAACAATGGAGGATTTAACCAGTTTTATTATAACTCCAGCGGTCAATTTTCAGAAATGGCATTAACTGGATTAAAATTGATTAAGGCAGAGAAGTTTGCTGATTTATTGGATAGAGCTAATAAAACATATTCAAAAATAGCTGATGACTTAAAAGAAAAAGATGATGGGACAATAGAAAGTTTCAGTGAATCATACGAAAACAATCCTTTAAATAAACTGGATGATGAATTCTATGAGCTCGATGAAACTGAAAGATTAGATAGTATTCAAATAAAATATATTAGAGAAAACAAGTCGCAATTTACTGACTGATGAATAACAGCTGAGAACAATGTGTATAATTCATAAGGGTTTCAGGGGTTCTCAAGCGGTATCAGCCGCATCAAATTTGGGTGGTAACTTGATAGGTTTGAAACTCGCATCCCTTACGAAATCATACACTCAACGTTGGCGTGCATTGAGAGAAACATCCTGCATAAAATAATATATTGTAGCAATAGTTATAGATTAGAGTTTGGATAAGAAGAAGAAAATATTATTCGTTTGCACTATCAATCGAATGAGAAGTGCAACTGCTCACGAGATATATAAAGATGATTTAAGATTTGATGTTAAATCAGCTGGAACAGATTCTAGCGCAGCAACTGTGTTAACGAGAGATTTACTTGATTGGGCGGATACCGTGATTGTAATGGAGAAGCATCATAGAAATTCAATTAGAAAATCATATCCTGACATTTATAAGAATAAAAAGATTGTTTGTTTATATATTCCTGATGAGTATGATTATATGCAATCTGAGTTAATTACAATTTTGAGACATAAATTTGAGGATGTAAATAATAGAGGATTATTATAAACAGCGACACATGATTAGTAATATAAAAATAGGGTTGACTTTGAAAACAATAGGATTCTTGATTTTGATTTCATTGCTAATTACATCATGTAATAAGTTAACTCCTGCTGGATTTTGGAAAAATTATTACAAGGATTTACAATTAAAAGAATTTAGCGACCAAGGACCTTGGGGTGGATACAGAATAATTCATTGGGAATCAAAAGATAACTACAGCTTTGAGACAAATGACATTTTAAAATATGCAAAAGAAAACGATTGGACATTAATTGATAGCTCTGAATATGGAGTGACCTTACCAAAAAGCTGGACTTATCTCGATAAAAATATTTTTCCGTTTAATTATAACGAATCTATAGATTTGGATAATCAAATAAATGATAAGCTTCAAAGGTGGATTGACTCGGATTTCAAATTATTCAGTTTTAAAACGGGCTGGATTATTATAAAACCTGGGACTGATGAGTCTACCGAAAGGACAGGATTTATTTTGGTAAGTAATGACAAAAGGAAAATGACGGTTTATCACTTATGGGGAGAGTAGATATAGAAAACAACGACACGCCAACAATGTATAAAAAACATAAGTGGGTCAGTGGTTTACGGAGCTTTGGAGCATTTAATCAACTACGCCAAATCTGCGATTTGACGGTTTTGTTTAATGTTTTAAATTTGTGTCAAAACGCAAATTTGGCTCAGTGCAACTTGACAGGTAAGAGCTTCGAAATCACTTACGATTTTTTATACTGAACGTTGAACAAAACCGCCTTTGGCGGCAATTGTCTGTAATTTCGTACTTTGCAGGTGAAACTAATAATTTATCGATGAAAAAAAAATGTTGAGCAACAAATGCTCCAGGAAATGGCCATACGCAATTACAGTCCACGCACCATTAAGACATATTGCAGCCTGGTACAACGATTTTTGCAGTCCACTACAAAGGAAATCAATGAGATCTTAATAGAGGATTTAAAAAACTACCTTTACACCCGTATCCGTAAAGATGAAATTTCTGTTTCAACAATCAATCAAACATTAAGTGGGTGGAGGATAGTTTGGGTCCATTTATTGGGTAAACAATGGGAGGTTTGCCGCATAAAACGTCCCAGAAGAGAGAAAAAGTTACCTGAAGTTTTATCCCGGCAGGAAGTTAAGTTGTTGGTCAACTCACCCATAAATATTAAACACAGGGCTATACTTAAACTTATGTATTCAACACGGATACGCAGGGCTGAGCTCTTGGGTCTAAAATTAAAGGATGCCGGTTCATCCCGTATGGTAATCAATATAAGACAAGGTAAGGGCAAAAAGGATAGACAGGTTGTATTACATCCGGAATTATTGAAATTATTACGGGGGTATTATAAACATTACCGCCCCCGGTGTTATTTGTTTGAAGGTTATGGTCCTGAAGGGCGTTACTCAGCAACCAGTTTGATGAAAATTGTCAAGAGGTATGCAAAGAAAGCAGGGATAAGCAAGAGTATATCTGTTCACACTTTGCGGCATTGTTATGCAACACACATGTTGGAGAAAGGTGTAAACTTGAAAGTTATCCAACAATTTATGGGGCATACATCACTTAGGACAACATCGATATACCTGTCAGTGGCCAATATAGATTGTACGTCACTGCCCAACCCATTGGATTGAGATGGGTTCCATGAATACCAGACAAGAGGTTGAGCTGGGGGCTATCTTACAAATGGGAATAAAAAGCTACAGGGAAGCTAACAGGCTAAGTTTTGAGCAAGAAAAAGCAGTAGAAAGTATAATCTCATGTAGGACCAAAAAGCTCGGGGGACATGTAAAACGCTGCACATCATGCGGCTTCAACCAACAAGCGTATAACTCATGCCGCAACAGGCATTGCCCCAAGTGCCAGTTTGTAAAACAGGAACAGTGGGCAGACAAACTGGCCCATAACCTATTGCCATGTAAATATTTCCACGTGGTGTTCACCCTTCCGGAAGAGTTGCGCGGCCTTGTGTTTTACAATAAAGAAGTATGTTATTCCTTATTGTTCAAAGCCAGCTCAGGGGCTTTGTTACAGGCAACATCCAACCCTGATTTTCTGGGAGCCCAGTCAGGGGCCCTGGCCGTATTGCATACATGGACGCAGACATTGTTGTTCCATCCCCACATCCATATGCTTGTCCCGGCCGGGGGACTGTCGGAAGATGGCATGGAATGGAAAAGTTCAAGGAAAAAGTTTTTCCTTCCGGCGAAAGTATTGTCGCGGATATTTAGGGGGACAATGGTAAAACTATTAGAGGGGGCCGTCGAAGAAGGGACAATAAACTTGCCCCATACAATCCCGGTTTTTTCGGAACTAAAAGACAAATTGTACAAAAAAGACTGGAACGTGCATTTGGAAAAAGCGTTCAGGGGGGTAAACAGTGTGCTAAAGTACCTGGGGCGGTACACCCACCGGGTGGCCATAGCCAACAGCCGGTTGGTTTCAATATCAGAAAGCAATGTGTCTTTTAGGTATAAAGACAATAAAGACCGGGGCAGAAAAAAAGTAATGACGCTCCAAACCAACGAGTTTATCAGAAGGTTCCTGCAACATGTCCTGCCCAGGAATTTTTATAAGATCAGGTATATCGGAATTTTGGCCCCGGTAAATTCAAAAACAAAGAAAGAACAATGCCTGGCTTTGATAGGAAAGGAAACGTATATACCTGTCCTGGAAGGGTTGAACGCTATGGAGGTTGTAGAAGCAATAAAACAGTCCGGTCCCTTTATTTGCCCTAAATGCAGAAAAGGGAGAATGGCTTACAGAATTAGGGCCCCTTCCTAAAATATTTAAAACAGGTTCTTTGACATATCACCTTCATTAAACGCCACGGGCGTAATGGGTAAGGTATGTCTTGTCACATAAAAAAAACAAGGTGAAATGACAGAAAACAATTTTAAGCTGACATGTATTTGTGCAAAGGCAAAATAAAAACGGGGGACAATTTGTTCGCGGAAAGGATAGTGCCAAATAGAATGCCCATAGCGGCGGACGGCATTGTTCAACGATATTCTATCAAACATTTTTTCAATTCTTAACTTCATTTTCATATCTTGCAAAGAAAGCCTGCAACTATGATTCTTTGTATAAAAACGTTTGATAGAATACTAATATGTTATATGTTGTGGCGCATTACAAACATCTATGAAAGAAATTACTATCATATTTAGCTTATTTTTATTTATTAGTTGCGTTCCAAGTAAAAAGGAATCTAAGGAAAATAAAACTGGTATAACGTATGAGATTTCAGTATTGAGAAAAGCTGGATTCTTTGAACAATATTTTGACAAGACTAACAAAGAGTTAATTGACATCCTGCATAAAAATAGAATAGAAGAGTATTCTAAAATATTTAAAAGACACTACGATCCTGGAATGGATTTAATGAAAATTGAATTAGCTTCTCTTGATGAAAACAAAATGATATTTATTGACCTTGAATATGATGTTTGTATGGAAAATAAAGTCTATTGTGAGGTTATTGATATGTATGATAAAATCGGGAAAGAAGAATTCAACCCTATTAATGTAACCGAACATTGGGAATCAGAAACAGGTCCAATTGAAGTTAGTTTCCTATTAAATAATTCGACAATAGTAATTAAACCAGAATATCAAGACGATTGGTTGCATGAAAGCGTGTTCTTAGAATGTGAAAAGCTTATAGAAAAAAATGGAAAAGTTAGACTAGTATATTGCCTTGACGAAGACGGATTAGGTCATGGCCAAAGTATAGCTATAATGAGACTTAGCCAGAAAGAACAAAGAATCCTAGAACAAGAATTTAATTGGAAATTTGCTGAAAAATAAGAAATAACGACGCCACAACAAAAGCTAATACGTAATGCGGATTCAGCTATGTTTTGAGAGTTTGCAGGTTGTTTGTGGGCGCCAAATTTTCGTTCCGAAAATTTATTAAGTTTAGGGTAAAATTTCAAAACGTAAATTTGGCTATGCAGAGATTTGGAAAGGGAATTGTATTAAATTCCGCACTACGCATAGCTCAAACGTTAGCATTTATTAAGAAAGAAGAAACAGAAAGTTCTCTCGCAGTTGTGAGAGAAAGTTTTATCTTTGAAATCTATCACAGTTGTGAGAGAATTATAAGATATTTTAAATGAGTGAAATAATAGCATATAAAGACTTTTATACCGAAATAATCGACACGATTAATGCGAGAAGATATAAAGCATTTAAATCGTTGAATAATCATCATATTGAGCACAATTATGAACTTGGAGAGATAATTGTAAAGCACCAAGAGAAACATAATTGGGGACAATCAGTTGTTGAAAAACTTTCGACTGATATTACAAAACAAATTGACGGACTATCAGGTTATTCACCACAGAATTTGTGGAAAATGCGTCAATTTCATCTGGAATATAAAGACAATCCGAATTTATTTGAATTAGCCAAGCAGATTCCCTGGGGACAAAATATGTTGATTCTTCACCAAATAAAAAATGAAAATGAACGAAGATATTATTTGGAAGCGACAGCAAAATTAGGTTGGAGTAGAGCCGTCTTACTAAATCAAATTAAAGCAGACGCTTACAAACATCATGTGACTGACAAGAAATTAACAAATTTTGAAAATACGTTACCATCACACCTGTCGGAACAAGCAAATGAAGCCTTAAAAAGTGAATATAATCTTGATTTTCTTGGAATTACAAAACCAGTTCACGAACGAGAATTAGAGAACCGTTTGATTGAAAAAATACGCGACTTACTGCTTGAATTAGGATATGGATTTACTTTTATCGGGAATCAGTATCGGTTGACATTAAATAACAAAGAATATTTCATTGATTTACTTTTTTACCATCGATTCCTTAAATGTTTGATTGCGATTGAATTGAAAACCGTTGAGTTTGAACCTGAATTTGCAGGAAAGATGAATTTTTACTTGGAACTTCTTGATAATAAGGAAAAGCAAGAAGATGATAACCCTTCAATTGGAATTATTCTTTGTCCAACGAAAGATGAAATGGAAGTTGAATTTGCTTTACGAACAAGCAATAAACCAATTGGAGTTTCTGAATATAAGCTAACAAATGAACTTCCAGAAAATTTAAAAGGGAAAGTTCCGACTTCAAAAGAATTAAAACAAATGCTAACAATAGCTATAAGTAATGCGGGCGAAGAAGAAAATAGATTGTAGTGTAGGTTTGGGAAATATTTGTTCAAATTTGGAACATCTCTGCATTTTATCCCGCACTACCCATAGCTCAACGTTAGCTTTAATTGAAAATGAACACTGTGCCATATAAAACACTTGATTATTTTGCTAGGAATCTAATGGATCCCATGTTTGAGGTTTTTGAGGTATTGGATAATAAAGAACATCCTCAGCACGAAAATTTAATGTCAGATATTCGGAACATAGATAGCCATGATTTAGATTTATTTGTAGAGAAACATCATATTGACAGCTTCTTAAATCGCCGTGAAGATAAAGAACTTGGGAAAAGAGCATATTATATTGTTTTTAATCTTCAAAATGAGATTGCTAATTCTCGGATTAGAAAACTTTCAAACTTTGATACATTACCCCAGCCATATGATTCCAAGAATTTATTAAATATTGAGTATGATAAAAATTATCTAATCTCCACAAACCAATTTGACCTAAGTTTCTATAGATTTCAGGTTAATGATTATGTTTATGAGTTGTGTCCAGTTACAGGTGCCTCAAATTCAAATTACTGGATATTTCAAGCAATACTTAAATGTATTCATAAATCGAAAGTAAATTTCAAAGTGAGACTTGACCCATTTATTGAAATTCAATCTGATAATTACCAGCCGATGATGTATAAGATGCATGTTCATGGTAAGCCTTTAGATTGGAATAAGTTAATCACTTTGAGAAACGAAGATTTTGGACAGTGGTTTAACGAACAAGATAATAGTTTTACCGATTATGTATGGGCTCCAAAGGATAATGAAATTCATTTTACATGTGAGGAATATCCTTGTCATAATTTTGACGGTTTATCGACAAGTAGATACTTTCATGCGATATTCAATAAGAATACTGGAGGTATAAAACATTGTGATGGAGCTATTCGCGTATATGATGATATTGAAATAGAATCAAGACATAAATTTCATATTAAACAAGCAGAGGTTAGGAAAGTAGGAGAACGAATTAAGATATTTCAATTTGAGAGCAAGGAAAATCAAGGTAAAGAAATCGTTCAAGATGACTTTTGTCAATTAGCTGTTAACTTCTTTGTCTGGAATCATGATGTTCAGAATTACTTTAATGGATAATCAACTAAAGCTAACACGCAATATACGTAAGCCGGGGAATGTGGGTAATTTAAACTTTTGTACATTTATTAAAAATTGTAACGGTTTGATAAGCTGGAGTTTCGAAATCCCGGCCTCCGCATATTGCCAACCGTTGGTGTGCCACGAAGCTGTGGTAATCCAGTAGGTGCAAATCCTACCTAAATAATTTGCTGTTCATTTAGAAGAGGTGTCGACAGTTCTGTCCGTGAGGATATCGCTGAAGCCCGTCATTCTTAAATGACCAAGCCGTAATGCGTAAGCGTGAACCCGTGGTAGCTTCGAGAAGTGTATCAGTAGACGGGGAGAGTTTTGACGGTCTTCGAACCCTGTAACGTTGCATGGATTAACAGCAATGTGAAGTGCAACGGCCTACCGGAGTCATAGGGATGGCGTGGTTATAGATGGATTATTACGGAACGTGGGAGGTCTCTTGTTTCAAAGATTGGCAATCTTAAACGGGCTGATATAAGTATAGCGAAGTTCAGCATGGGAACAAGAGAAGTCGGAGGGGCCCATAGTACCCATGATTGAGGCGACAACAAAACGCAGCATAGGGAAGGGGCTTTACTTTAGAGGGGCTTATATGGAAAACAGGACGACCTATATTGACAACAGTCTATTAGTAAGTCCATCGGCGTATTGTACCGATGAAAGAGTCCGTGGATTCCAAAGGAAGCTATACATTAGAGCCAAGCAAGATAAAGGATTTAAGGCATATAGTTTGAGCGATAAAGTGAGCTTAGAATATGTTATAGAAGAATCTTATCGCAGGGTAAAGGAGAATTATTCCGAAGGAACAGGTGTAGATAAGATGTCGTTTTCAGACATTGAAGAATATGGGGAACCCAAGTTTCTAAATGAATTGCAGACGGAACTCCGCACCAATACCTACAGGTGTAAAGCAGTCCGTCAGGTTGAAATACCAAAGGGGAAGAAAGGTGGGTTTCGCATGTTGGGCATTCCAACAATAAAAGATAGAGTGGCACAAATGGCAGTAAAGATGCTGATAGGACCACTTTGGGAAGCTGACTTTATTGACACTTCTTATGGTTTTAGGCCCAAACGTGGCGCACATGGTGCAGTCAAGCAAATAAAACAGAACATCTACGAAGGTTATCACTTTATCTACGATGCAGATTTGTCGAAGTATTTCGATACCATCCCACATGATAAGCTGTTCATATTGCTAAAAGAACGTATTGCAGATAGGGGAATTCAGGATATCATTAAACAATGGCTAACTGCACCCAAACAGTTAAAAAATGGGAAGCTGGTTGCAACCAAAGCAGGCACTCCGCAAGGAGGTGTAATTAGTCCGTTGTTATCGAATATTTACCTGCATGCTTTTGACCGTATTGTAAATAATCCAAATGGTAAATTTGCCAAAGCCAATATTCGCATAGTTCGTTATGCAGATGATTTTGTGCTCATGGGAACATACTGTTACAGTAGGGAAATATTAACCTACATTGAACCGTTAATGACACGTATGGGGTTAACCATCAACAAAGAAAAGACCTCTCTTCTGCATGTTCATAAGAAGGGCCTGTTCTTTCTAGGATTTGAATTCAGGGTTGTCCGATCTAAGTTTTCATGGAACACGAAGAACTATACCAATGTTCGCCCAAGCATGAAATCACGATCGGAACTCTTTGCCAATATCCGAGAGCTAATGGCAAAACGGCGGCATTGGAAGATATCTTCCATGCTTTACAAGCTAAATTCGTTACTTAAGGGTTGGTTGAATTATTTCTCAGTTAGTAAAGTTACCCACATATGGGAAACCATTAAGGTTATAATCAAACACTTGGATTATAAACTGTTTAAATGGCTCAAAAGCAAAGGACGTAAAGCGCACAAGTCGCTCCGCCAGCGACCTTATAGTACTTTGGTACAAAGCAAAAGACTGTTTGGTTTAGAAAAGTATGCGCGCTTGAAAACCCTTGCGAAAGCTCAATGAAGAACTCTATCGGTAAGCCGTATGAGGGAAAACTTCACGTACGGTTTGATGAAGGGGGCGCTGATAGTTTACTTATTATTGTTACTTTTAAAACAAATAATTTGAGTAGACTATCAGGCTCTACTCTACGCAAATATTAGGATACAGCATGCATAAACCCTATAGTGACATATTGAATCATCGATGTGACTTTAAAGTACGATATAGATTTTATGACGAATCTGAAGGTGGTAGAAAAACATTACCCCATCAAGGAATTCGATCTGATTTCTGGTATGAGCATAGTGATCATAAAAAGGATTGGATATTTATGATCTGGCCTGAATTTGAAAATTTTAAGGGCGAATTGATTAAATCAGAAGAGGTATTAAAAGAAGGTATTGCGCATATGTGGATAATCAATCCGGAATTTAGAGAATATCATCAAGAAAGGATAAAAACGGGAATGACTGGATTTTTTAAAGAAGGAGCCAGATCAACTGGAATATGTGAAATAATTGAAATAGTTGACTTAATGATAAATCCAATTAAAAATGAGTCGATCAAAGAAAAAAACGAAAATAAGAGGGGTTACAACAGCAGATTCGGAAAAAAAGGATAAGCAAGATGCAAATCGAAAATTTCGTAGAATTGTAAAACAAAAAGTAAAAAAAGGAGAAGATAAATTCCCCGAAATCAGAGAAACATCTAATATTTGGTCATTTGATAAAGATGGAAAGATTTATGATAAAGATATGGATGACAAAGATTTAAGAAAATAACATTTGCTAACAATGTGTCATACGTAATGGCGGGTAAAGCAGTAAATTTCTAGGTTTGTGGCTCGCATCCACACCATTTTGGTTTGATAGCGAGGAGCTCAGAAATCTGCCACTACTCATACAATTTACCGTTGGCAATAATTATGAAGAACCTTTGCTACATATTAATAATTGTTTTGATTGGATACTCTCCCTCAAAGAATACGGACAATGATTCTGGAGATAAAGTTATTAAAACCAGTCAAGATACAGATTCTAAGAAAGAATTAATGATTTGGCCAAAGTCCGTAATTAACAAGTGTGGTCAGAACTATGAGAATTATCGATTTAAGGGACTCAATGTTTATAATATCAATGCTCATCAACCAGACTCGATAAATTTGATAAAGATTGATTCAATCACACTGAGAAAGATTCATAATTACAAAGGTCTTGGGGTAGAATTTACTTGGGGGTTTAATCATGACCTTAAATTAAGTTACTTTTACTCGATTGATTCATGTATCAATGGTTACTATCCTATTACGATATTGGAATTACAGAAATTTTCGACATATGCGTTATATATGTATTTATTTAGTGATAATGGCAAAATAGTGTCTTCAAATAGAATTGCATGGAAGGGCGAAGTAGGCAGAGCCGTACTCAAAATAGGAGAGGAATTTAATTCTGAGACTCTTGATAATTTATCAGACCCTCAATTTAGCTATTTGTATTCTACTAAGATAAATGATTCATTATTTACAACAACACTTGTTAGTCCTGATTCAATTATAAATAAGTCTAACTGGTTATCTCAATTTACTCAGACAGAGTTGGTAATAACATCGAGGGGTGTCTTTAAAGAATTGGATAGTCGAGTATGGAAAGAATAACTATTGCCAACACGCGGTAAAAAACATTGCGCGGAAAATGCTAAATTTGAACGACATAACATTTAATAAACGGTGTAACGGTTTGATAGGTTTGAGCTCCGAAATGCGCAACGATTTCTTACCGCCATCCGTTGTAGGCAATTTGGCTGAACTGCTACATTAACGATATTATCATGATAGTTTATTTTGACTTAAACATATTTGACCGGATTGAAAAGAAGGAAAATCTTAAAGGAGCGGATTTAGAAATATATTCTGATTTGGAGAAAATGATTCTTGAAGAGGAAATTACTGTTCCTTATTCAAATGCACATCTAAATGACTTATTTCGAGGATTTCAAAAAAATCCCAATTACATTGACGGACATCTTAATAATATTAAAAGACTAACAAAAGATTTGTGTATATGCCAGTATTGGGGTCGAAATGAAACTATATGGCATTATCGAGATATCAATGATTTTTTTTCAGAAAAGAAAACGGAATGGGAGTTTGATATCGAATCATTCGATGAATTATTTGAATCTGAAGCTGGTCTTCCAAATCCACTTAATTTAGCGCGATTGATTCCATTGCCGAGTAATTGGAAATTAGGATATCAACAAGACCCAATGTTTGGTATCATGTATCCAAAATCTAAGCTCAATAATAATATGGCCGCTTTGATGGAGGATATTTTTAATTTTCAGAATAGGTTGAAATCGGATTATAGTTTTTATAAAAGCTTCAAAAACTATCTTAACAAAAGCCTGAGCAAGTATCGAAATAATCCTGAAATGATGAAAGCATTAAAAAGCAATTTTAAAGATTTACCTAAGCATCTTGACATATTCGAAATTGCAGATTTGTATGCCCCTAAAAACAAAACGAGCGAAAATGAAAACTATTCAAAAGTAATAGAGACATTCTATAAATTTGACCTTGAAGGTTATAAGACAGATGCGAATTTCAATAACATGTTTGATGATTCTTTACATACATTTTACGGAGCACATTGTGACTTCTTTATTACAAACGATGATAGATGCCAATATAAAGCCCTAAAGACCTATGAAAGACTTAATATCACTACTAATGTGATTAAGGCGAATGAAATAGAACAACTTAAAAACTGCTTAGATTAATTAAAATATACATTGACAATTCGGTTATGAGAAAAGATTTACCAAGATGGAAGACAAATATTGACGAGATTTCAAATGGAGTTTTTAAAGTGACACTTACCGATGCTGATGGAAGAAAAGCAGAGATTATTGACAATGCAACAGATGAAACAATTGATAAGGCAATTGAATTTCCTAACTCGCGCGCTTTTGTAAAGCGTCCGCAAGCGCCCGGTTCGGTTCCCGAAAAACGTGATGGACAAATACTTTACAGCCCCTGGTTGGTGTTTATGCTGTGGTTTGGCGTTTCGCCTTTTCCCAGGTTACATTTTGTTTATTTAATATGAACCGGATAAACCCACGATAAACAGCATAGTTCATAATAAAAAAGTAATATGGAATAAAAAGGGCTTTTATTTTCGATTTTAGGTTTTGCATGTACCAACCGGCTAAAGCCAGGACATAAAACAACAGTTGTGCCGTAAACATTATTTGGTAAGTAAACGACTGTTGAATAAGCAGGATGTTAAGGATAAATATTACGGGAAGTAACACGGGGGCAAGCGTCCACCGGAGAACCCGGTGCGATATGTATTGAAAAGAAAGCAGTTTGTATTTAAAAATATTGAGTAAGGGCAATAGCCTTAATATGGATTGAATGCCCCCGGCAGCAATACGGATTTTACGTTTAAGTTCTTCCTGTACATTGGCCGATGCTGTTTCAATGGCATAGGCTCCGGGGTCGTATTTTATTTTGTACCCTTCCATGGCTACCCGGAGGGAGATAATAAAATCGTCGAGTAAGGTATCGGGTTCTACCTCGCGGTATAATTTTGTGCGAATGGCAAATAGTTCCCCGGCGGCCCCAACGGCCGAGTTAAGTTCCGCATCCCATTTTTTTAATGTTGATTCGTACTTCCAGTATATCCCTTCACCCGAAGCGGCTGCGGCATCTTTCTTGTTAGACAGTATTCTTTTTTCCCCGGAAACACACCCGGTTTTCTCATCAGAAAACAAATCAACAATTTTGCGCACCGATTTTTCCCCGAGCAGGGTGTTCGCATCGGTAAAAATAACAAGGGGGGTGTGAACATATTTCATGGCCCTGTTCATTGCAGCAATCTTGCCTTTGCGTTCGGGCAAATGAAGCACCTTCACCTTGTTATAGTTTTTCAGTAATTCCGGGGTACCGTCATCAGAGCCATCGGTTATCCATACCAGGTGGAGTTTTTCCAGGGGGTAGTTCAGGCTAAGGGAGTTCAAAACCTTTTGTTGCACATAATCTTTTTCGTTAAACGCTGTTACCAGCAGGGTTACTTCGGGTTCGTATTTCGTGGTGTTTTCTTTTTCTGTTTTTAATAACCGTTTTATTTTGACCATTAAAAACAGAAGAATACCATAACCAATGTATGTATAGATTACAATGCCTATAGCTGTCCAGAGAAGTATTTCCAGTATGTTCATATGCTTGGGGTATCTAATTAAAGTTTTAGTTTCTGGTACGCTTTTTCTTCTTTCACACGTTCCCATTCACCGGTTTTGCTATTGTAGCGTTTAATCACTTTTGCAGGGTTTCCCGCAGCAATGGCGTATGAAGGAATGTCTTTTGTTACCACACTGCCGGCTGCAATAACCGAGTGTTTGCCAACATGGGTGCCGGGAAGTATTACTGCGTTGGCCCCGATCCAGGTTTCATCGCTAATTTTTACTTCAGAAGTACTTACTCCCTGTTCGGAAATTGGTTGCGATATGTCCTCATAGTTATGGTTTAATGCCGAAATAACAACGTGTTGCGCTAAACGCACGTTATTGCCTATACTAATGGGCCCGATAAGTACAGAACTTATGCCGATACGTGTCTGGTTACCAATACGGATGTGCCCGACAGCATTGTTTATTGTGCAGAAGTCTTCTATGGTTGACTGTTTTCCCAGGACAAAAGGGTGAAAAGGAAAGACATCCATCCGGGTCCGTTTTCTTATGCGGGCCCCTTTGAGTTTTTTTATGTAGAACGGAAACAGGAACAGTTTTACCCAAAGGCGAGGCCTTGCCTGTCCGGTTGGCATTAAAAGAAATAAAGCTGCTCGTTTTAGAAGGCCGGAGTTCTTTATTTTGTTTTTTATATTCATAACAGTAGGCTTTCCCAATGAAGGGTAAAACAGGGCTATTTTTGTTGAATTTCAGATGTGGAAAGTGATGTCCCGGTATTTTCCCGGTGGTTGTTCACCAGGTTATAAATGTTTTGTACGTTATTTTCCCAGGTGTGCCCTGCTGCAAATGATATCCTGTTATCGATACTTTTTTCTGAGTACGAATTGAGTTCTTTTTCTATGGCATCAACCCATTCTTTTGGTGAAGAGGCCAGGGCAGTGTGGGCTGAAAAGTAGTTCATTGCTACTGTTTTGGTGGCCACTACGGGTTTTCCCATGGCAAGGTATTCGTCTATTTTTCTCGGGTAATTTCCTATGGTAACATCATTAACCTTTTGCGGGTTTATGGCAACATTGAAGGTGTTCAGGTAGGCGGGCAGTTCTGCCTGGTTTTTTTTGCCCAGGAAGAAGACATTTTTATAGTTGTGCAGCTTGCTTTTTTTGAAAGCGTCGTCTTCCGGCCCAATTAATACAAGGTTCCATTCGGTTTTTGACAAGGCAATGTACTCAAGGATTTTAATATCGAGCCTTAAACTGGTCAGTGCCCCAATGTAGCCGATTATTGGAAAAGGAATTTCTGCAATATCGTTAGGGACAGTGTGTTTTGTTTTAGGGTTGTATGCACTCAAATCGCAGCCCTGGCCAATGAAGTGGCTGTTAGGATTGTGTTTTAAGGCCTTTTCGGCCAGGTAAACCGAGTTGGCCATTACCAAATCGGCCTTTTTCATATGCAGGGGTTCAATTCTTTTTCCCTGTATTTTCCAATAGTCAACCGCTAAAAGGTTGTCCCGCGAATAATAAATATAGACGGATGGTTTTAAGAACTCTTTCAGATAAAAGCTACGAAACATGTCACTGTCGCAAAAGTGTATAAAGTTTGTAAAACCCAGTTGTTCTGCTATTTTTTTAATTTCAGATGAAAAAATACGGTTGTTTTTTTTATTCAGTTTGTCGAAAAACTTGTTAAACGGAAGCCTGCTGATTGACTCAATGGTTTTTTCAGGCCGGAGGACCCATAAGTTTGGACGTACCAGTTCAAGGTGGTTCTTTTCCTGCGGACCTTTTTTCCCATTTTTTAATTTCGTAATCCGGTCGGAAGGAGGGTTTACATAAAGCACCCTGTTGGCCTTTGCAAATTCAATGGCAATGTTTATGCAATTGCTGCCTATTCCTATTTCCCATGACTGAAGTCCGGTAATGACGATATCCCTGTTTTTCATTATATTTATTTTCAGTGTTGCAACCGGTTTGTTATTAGTTGGTTGTATTCATTTTCAACTTCGATGACCATGCGGTTGATCCCAAACCCGTTTGTTACAAAATGAAATGCTTTTTCGGAGAGCGTTTCCCTCATGTGCGGATCCTTCACGAGGTAAAGAATAGCTTCGGCCATTTGTTCTGGCCTGCTGTGCTCAACCAGGAGGCCGTTTACACCATTTTTAATAAGCTCTTTGTTTCCGTCGACCGATGAGGCAACAACCGCTTTTTTCATGGCCATGGCCTCAAGGATGCCAATAGGGAAGCCTTCCCAAAGTGAGGGCAAACAATAAATGTCAATGGCCTCCAGGACCTCCGGGATGTCGGTGCGGAAAGGTTGGAAGATTATCTTATCGCTGATTTTTAGTTGTTTTGCAAGTTGGATTGTTTTTTCCTTCAGGTCGCCATCGCCAACCATCAGAAGTTTTACATCAGGCGCTTTTTCGGCAACAATCTTCATGGCCCTAATCATGTTCAAAGGATCTTTTTGGGCGGTGATCCTTACAATATACCCGATAAGGACAATGTTGTCGCTAATGCCCAGTTCGTTTCTTACATAGGGCTGGATATACTTGGGGTTGAACCGGCTTAAGTTTACAGCATTATAAATCACCCTTGAACGTTGCATCTTAAAGCGTTTTAACCCGTCGTTTTCGTTACTTTTTGAAACGCAGACTGTTCGGTTGGCCATGTTCGTAAGTAATTTTTCCGACCATTCCCTTATTTTCCTGACGTGAAATTTCTGATCAATATGGAACGACCATCCGTGTACCGTGTATATCAGTGGGAGTTTTAATTTCTTTGCAGCCCGGAAAACGTTCGAGTTGGCGCGTGTACCGTGTGCGTGAACAATGTCAATTTCTTCTTCTTTAATGAAATCCGCAACTTTCTTCCAGACCTTAAAGTCAAATGCTTTCTCGGTATGTATAACTTTGGTTTTAATACCCATTCGATTGAGTTTCTCTATCATTGGGCCGTCTGTAAATGAAAGGACGATGGTTTCGAACCTGGAGCGGTTAAGGTTACTTGAAAGATCAAGTACATGGGATTCGCCCCCGCCTATTTTGCCTTGCCTGATGGCTTCCAGAACTTTTATTTTTTTGTCCGTATTCATTACTAAATTATTTGTTGTTAGCTCCTGTTGTTTATAGTAGATTTAAAACCTGATGAGAATAAGGGGTAAATCAATATTTTAAAGTTGGGTTGCTTTCCGCACTTTTAAAACAGTGGCCTTTCGCTGTTCCAAAACTTTGGAGCCGGTATTAGAGGAGGAAAATTCTTGTTTTATCCAGTTTCATTTTGCTTATTATCAATAAGGTGGGGGTGGGCAGGATCAAGCTGGCCGTGCCCTGTGTCCCCTTGCCCGGTTTCCGGGCCGTCTGTAGTAAGCCCGTGAGGCGTATGGATGAATTTTTTGTTGGCACCGGAAGTTTTTAGCAAGGCCGTAAGGGTTAGTATAAAGCCTTTGGGTATCGAAAGAATTGAGGGGAGCAACCGCTTATTGAACAGACTGCCGGGCAAAGCCATTAGAATGGCGAGTGTAAGGGTTACAGCAATGGCCAACCAGGTAATAAACCCGGTTTTGGCCGGTCCGGTACCTAGAATGAAATAAGCTGCCATGTTAAGAATCAATAAAGTAAATGTACAGCCAATGGCTATTATTCTTGGAGGGATGATAAACTGGAACACTTTATCGAACAAGTCGATGTTTTTTTCTTTAAAAAGAAGGAGAAGGGCTTCTTTAAAGTGTTTTTTAAGATATACAAACTGGGCGGACAACCATCTTCTTCGCTGATTAACAAAAGTTTCCGGTTGCTGGGTTTTTTCATCGTATACAATGGCGTTTTTTACATAGCCGATTTTAATTTTATTTTTTAACAAAAGAACTTCCAGTTGTTTGTCAAATCCGCCAACAGCATCTATCTGCTTCATAATATCTTTAAAAAGGTTAAACTCACAGCCAAAGCCCGAACCGATTAAAGCGGAGGACAAGCCCAGTTTTTGGTGCCCTGCCCTGAAGATGGAATTGTTGATTTCCTCGCTTATGCCATCAAGGGCTGCAATTTTGGTATTGTCGTTTTTAGCTGTTCTGTGCCCCTGCACAATCCGGAACCCTTTTTCAAAACCCGGAATCAGGTTGTCAATAAACCCGGGGGCCATAATGTTGTCGGCATCCAGGACAATAATAAAATCGCATGGCTCACTTATAATTTCAAGCGCTTTGTTTATTGACTTTGCCTTGGTACTTTTCTCAAACGTAACAGGTAATACCTGGGCACCGGAATTCATCATGTGAGACACGGTTTGCGGCTTCATTGAGTCGGCAATTACGATTATATTTAAGTGGCTGTACCTGCTCATGTGGCTTACCGCTTTTTGGGCAGATTCTAGAATAACATTATCTTCTTTGTAAGCCGGAATTAGAATGGTTACCTCATAATTATTTTTGCCCGGTTTTATTGACGTTTCTTTGAAAAATAAAGCAGCCATGGAAAAAATGAAAAAGTAAAGCGACGATATTCCGAAGTAAACGATGAAAAGGATTTGAATAACCCATATTAATGTGTCTAAAATATTCATAGATGATGTGTTAGAAGGTTTTTAAACCCGGGGCTATATGTGAGTTGTCCCTGAAGTTCCATAGTATGGCGCTCCGGTAAGCTTTTAGGTGTTTATTGTCTGAAGCCAGTATATACCTGACTAAGTTTACGGGTATTGAAACCAGGAGCAGGTAGGTCCAGGATGCTATTCTGTTCAGGACAGAGAAGTTTCTTCTCATGTACAGAATCCGGTTTCGGTTTAGATAATATGTTTTTAGGGGACTGGATTTTTGAACTGAAATTGATTCTTTGTGGAAAACAACCGATTTTGGCTGATAAAATATTTTATATCCCGCTCTTCTTATCGAAGTGCTCCAGTCGTGCTCTTCATAATAGAGGAAATATTCTTCCGGCATTAAGCCGACTTTTCGTATTACATCTGCGCGTATCATCATGGCACAACCATGGGCAAAAGGGGTTTCGTTTACTGTGTCAAAAGAACCATCGTCGTTTTTTTTGCTCCCTATTGCGTTCATTCTAAGCGTAAACGGGTTCATGGGGGTAAATCCGGCATATTGGATATAGTTCGGATTATAAAAGAATTTTATCTTGGGACTAACAATACCGGCATCGGGTTCATTGTCGAAAATCTCAACCATAGGCTCAATAAATCCCGAAACCACTTCTGTATCGTTATTTAGTAAAAGAATGTAATCGCCTTTTGCGTATTTAATGCCCAGGTTATTTCCCCCGGCAAAGCCCCGGTTATAATCGCTTCTGATGAGCTGTGTGTTGGAATACGCCGTGTTAATGTGTTTATAATCTTCATTTTCAGAGTTGTTGTCTACGATCAGGATCTCGAAGTTAGGCCACGTGAGCTTTTGCAAGGAATCCAAAAGCTGGTTGGTGACCTTTGATTGTCCGTAGTTAATCGTAACGATTGAAATGAAGGGTTTTTTCATGGATGTAGGTTGTTTGTATTTTTGATGGTTCAATTGAAGTGCCAAAATGTGTAAGTGTTTTTATTTCAGTGTTTTTCGTCCTAACGGATTGGGTGGGGATACTTAAAATTGAAGAGATAATGAAGTTTGTTTCTTCAATAATGAAGAGGTGCAGGGCTTAGACAGAATTGTTAAAAAATTAATTAATTGTTAATCAGTGAACTATAGTTTTAGGAATATACTTTGTTGGGTTAGGCAGGAACGAATAAACTATTACCAAATGAAGACCAGAAATCCGAAAAACAGGTTTGATATAAAAATTGGCAAAAAAGAAAGGGTGCTTGAAGTAGGGGGCGGGCATAATCCCCATAAGCGTTCGAACGTGGTCGTTGATAAGTTTTCAGATTCGAACTACCACCGGAAGACCGATATTAAAGTGCTAAAGCATCAGCAATTTTTAGAGGCCGATGGTGAAAACCTTCCGTTTTCCGATAACGAATTCGATTATGTAATTTGTAACCAGGTGCTGGAACATGTTGAAAATCCGGAGACCTTCCTAAAGGAACAAATGCGGGTTGCAAAGCGGGGATATTTAGAAACCCCGTCCCTTATCGGGGAGTATCTTTTTCCCAAAGAGTCGCATAAATGGGTACTTCTGGAGTTGGATGAAAAACTGGTACTGGTTGAAAAAGAAAAAATATGGGTATCTGGTTTTCCCGATTTTGGCTTTTTGTTTTTGACCTGGCTACAACAAACATCGGTAGCATACAAAGTTTTGATTGATACCAAGCCTAACTTTATGACCGTTCGGTATGAGTGGAAAGATAGTGTTGATTTTGTCATTAATCCGGATAACGAAGAATACCTTAAATATTTTAAAGGATATTGGGACAAAGATATGGTGCAGCAGTTTTTTCCTGCAAAATCGAAGTTAGGGGAATTAACAGATGCTTTTCAGTCAATTTTAAAGATTGGTTTGCGGGGGGTAATAAATATGGCGGGATAAGCCGGCACTCCAGGGAATTTTGAAATTAAAAGGACCAGGGACCGGGTTTTCCGGACAACCGGGTGGTATGAACAGGTCCGCGAAACACTCGTGCGCAATTGATAGTGTTGGCACAAAAGCCTCATAATGAAGCTGTTTGTGCGTCAATTAAAGGGTGGCTACCGAATCGTGTGCCGGAATTGGTAAAGTCCCGATATCCGGACGTATAGGATCGGAGAGTCCGGACGCATGGGATCGGAGAGTCCGGATGCATAGGATCGGGGAGTCCGGACGCATAGGATCGGGATAGCAGGATATACAGGGGGGGACTGGTTGCTTGCACCGGGCATCCGGCATTATTTACGTTGGAGGCTGGTTTGTCTGACTATTTTTCTCCCATTCCGGAGACATAAATATAAATGCCATGCTCATGTAAATAATGAGCCCGTTGGGCATCTGCCCCAGGGCACCGCTTCCATAAGAGGCTGCCATGACCCCGAACATGCCGGAACTAAGGGCCGCTGTTTTTCCAATTAATACCGGGTCTTTTAGTTTAAACATGATTATTTTTCCACTTCTCACCATAACATAAATAAGAATGCCCAGGTGCAGATAAAGCCCCACACGTCCCTGCTCGGCCCAAATCTGAACATACCAGCTATCAGTGGGGGTTTCGGCCAGAAAAGTTCCCGGGGAGAAGCGGAGCCCCCAATTGCCGGCAGAACCTATCCCCCCGCCAAACGGACGGGTAGCCAGATACCCTTTCAGGAGTTTCTGGTTTTCTTTTCTGACCACCAGCGAGGGGTTATCGGGATCTAAAGCACCCCGGAACCGCCTGATCTCATAAACACTTTCGCCAATTGTAGTAAATTTTAAAAAAGCATACATCGAGAACATTATGGTCCCGCCAACAACAATCATCTTCACTTTTTTGCTTAATACGGCATAGAGCACAAACCCGGCAAAGGGCACGGCAATAGCCCCCCTTGTTCCGGAAATAAGCATTCCGTAAAAAGCCATAAACGCTACAAACCCATAAAACATTTTCTTTTTCATCTCATGGGTATGGAGCATAATAATGGCATATACAACGCCCGAAAACCCCATTGAGCCGCCGTAGGTTGCCGCATCAGAAAAGAAAGAGAAAATGCGCAGGCCTTGTGATAAGCGGTGGGTTTTTCCCCCAATGGTATCGAGCCAGTACTTTTCCCACGGATCAACACCAACAAATTTTTGCATCATACCTTTTAGCACACCAATAAGGGTAAACCAGGCCCACAGTTTAATCATTTTGTCGAGGTGCTGTGGTGTGTTAAATATCAGGAATATCAGCGGTACCGTTAACAGCATATATAAAGAGACTCCGCGCATGGCATAAAACCATGCAATTTTACTCACAGCTTCGGGGTTAAAAAGCTCAAATAAAGCATAACCATACCAGATTAAGGCGGCAGTGGTAAGGCCATTTCGGGCTTTTTTCCATTCCACTTTTTTATTGAACTGAGTAAAAAATATGGAAAGCCAGGTCAGAAATAGTAAACCGTCAATGGAAAGGCCAAGCGGGGCAGGAAGGTAACGGGCAATGCCTAGGGCAAAGTAGTTGGCATAAAATGCCGACCAGAGCCCGAATTGTGGTTTCATGAACACATAAGCAACAAAAAACAGGATGAAGGGTAACACAAACAGCACCATTCCCGGCACAAGGTTGTTTTTGCTTAAAAAGTAAATGCCCCCCAAAATGATTAAAGCAAGAAAGCCTGCAATAATGAATTTCAGCGTGTTTTTGGAAAGATAATTTTTGATATTATTTATTTTAATCATCTTTTTGTGTGGTTATCCCGGAGCCTTGCTTTGCACTGCGCATGATCCTATCTAGTCTTCTTGAGAAAGACTTTCAAAATGCATAGTTTTCTTGCAGCCACTATCTAATTTATGAACTTCGGGAGACAAAGCCTCGAATTATCCGGATAAAACAATTATTTACCTACTTTTATACCCCAAAAGAATTTTGATAGCTAATGTTACAAGGGGAATCATACGGTAAACATTTAAAATATCATATAGCCGTTGACTGCGTTATTTTCGGATATGAGAACGATGAACTAAAACTTCTTTTATATCCCAGAAGGTTTGAACACGCATTTCGGGAATGGTCTTTAATGGGGGGATTTGTTCAGCCTCAGGAATCTTTTGATGATGCAGCGGAACGGGTACTGGAACTTACCGTTGGGCTAAAGGATATTTATCTTGAGCAGGTTACAGGGTTTTCCGATCCGGATCGGGATCCCGGGGCCCGGGTAATAAGTATGGCATATTATGCCCTTATAAGAATTAATGAGCACGACAAGAGGCTGGTAGAAAGTTATGGAGGAAAGTGGTGGTCGCTCGATAAGCTGCCAAAACTTGTGTTCGACCACAAGGATATGGTAGACGCAGCCCTTAAAAAACTCCGGTTTAAAGCAATATACCAATTGGTTGGCAAAGAATTGTTGCCGACGATGTTTACCTTGACCCAACTTAATAATTTGTATAACGCCATTTTTCAACGGACTTTCGATCAGGGAAATTTCAGAAAGAAACTTTCGAGCCTGAACGTGTTGGAACGCACTGCGCACAAAGATACCGACTCTTCAAAACGGGGGGCATATTATTATAAGTTTAAAGAACACCCGGATCACGAAAACTACGACCGGATTGTAAAGTTTTAATGTACTTGGCATCTCTCTGTTTGGCCCGGCCTGTTCACTTCACAATAGCATAAGCTGATTTAATGTTATATAGAACCGGTCTATAGATTAAGGTCTTCAGTTTGAAAGGCCGGCTTCATTCAACCCGGAGGCAAGGCCCCGGAGAAGCCGTAAGTGCTGTCAGTCCTGATATTCTTTAGTGCATGGCATACATAAAGTTTCGTGTACGGATTACCTTCAGTGAGCTTTGCCGTTAAAATGGCATGGGGTGCTTCTCTTTCGCCCTTAAATCCCGCAATAACTTTATTAATAAAAGGTTTGATAAAAAAACTCTATTCGTCAATAAAAGATTATCCATTGTTAATTGTATTAATTACAATTATTTCTTATCATTGTACTTTAATTGTAAAAACAACAATTAATAGCAAAGTGATAATTGTAAAAAATACAAATAAAAAAAATGGGGACATTTAAATATACAGGTGTGGAGGTATGGTTTGTTACCGGAAGTCAGCATTTATATGGAAAAGAAACGCTTAAGCAGGTTGCTGAGAATTCAAAATTGATAGTGAGTGGTTTAAATAAAGCTGGTAGGTTACCAGTTGAAGTTGTGTTTAAACCAATTGTTACAACACCCGATGAAATTTACGATTTATGTATTGAGGCCAATTCCTCGGCAAATTGTGTTGGCCTTATAACCTGGATGCACACCTTTTCTCCAGCAAAGATGTGGATAGCCGGATTAAATGCGCTTAGTAAACCTTTTATGCACCTGCACACCCAGTTTAACCGCGATATTCCCTGGAACGATATCGATATGGACTTCATGAACCTGAACCAGTCTGCACATGGTGGCCGTGAGTTTGGTTTTATTTGTTCCCGCTTACGCCTTAACAGAAAAGTGGTAGTGGGGCACTGGGAGGATACGAATGTGCAGGACAAAGTTGCTGTATGGGTGCGTGCTGCAGTTGCGGTAAATGAATCTAAAGGGCTAAAAATATGTCGTTTTGGAGACAATATGAGAGAGGTCGCCGTAACAGAAGGGGACAAAGTTGAGGCCCAGAAGGTTTTTGGTTGGCAGGTATCTTACCATGGAGTGGGAGATTTGGTTGAATCTATGAATGCCTTGTCTGATAAAGAAGTTGAAGAAGTTCTGGAACAGTACGGTGAAAAGTATGAAATGCCCGCCGATAAACTTGAAAATGTACGTTATCAGGCCAGAATTGAGGCGGGGATGAAGAAGTTTCTTGACAAGAATAATTACAAGGCCGTAACGACAAATTTTGAGGATTTACATGGGCTGGATCAATTGCCCGGCCTGGCTATTCAAAGCCTGATGGAGCAGGGCTATGGTTTTGGGGCAGAAGGGGACTGGAAACAGGCCGCACTTGTAAGAATTATGAAGGTAATGTCGGAAGGAATGGAGGGAGGATGTTCGTTCATGGAAGACTACACTTACCATTTAAACCCGGAGCAACCATCTGTTTTGAGTGCCCATATGCTTGAAATCTGTCCATCCATAGCAGGGCAGAAACCGGTTGTAGAAGTTCACCCCCTTGGAATTGGGGGCAAAGATGCGCCGGCACGTCTTGTATTTAATGTTCCCAATGGACGGGGAATTAACGCATCCCTGGTCGATATGGGGGGGCGCATGAGGATAATTGTGAACCCTGTGGACGTAATAAAACCGGAAGAACTTCCAAAACTTCCTGTTGCCCGCGCTTTGTGGGTTCCGGAACCAAACCTGGAAACAGGGGCGGCTGCATGGATATTAGCCGGTGGGGCCCACCATACAAGTTTCAGCATGGCACTTGACGTAGATTATCTTGAAGACTTTGCAGAAATAATAGGGGTGGAGTTTGTTGTAATTGATAAGGATACCAACATACGTGAATTTAAGAAGGAATTAAGGTTTAATGACGTGTATTATCACGTTCAACCTAAATATTAATAATAGAATAGAAAGAAGTGAGTTTACCAGATTGGATTGTATTAGGATTATTTGTCGTTGCCCTTATTGGAATTGTTATTTGGGTACTAAGACAAAAGGAAGAAAACACGTCGGATTATTTTTTGGCAGGTAGAGATGCTACCTGGATTGCAATAGGAGCCTCGATATTTGCTTCAAATATTGGCTCGGAGCACCTTGTCGGCTTGGCCGGAGCAGGGGCGGAAAGCGGTATGGCTATGGCCCACTGGGAAATGCATGGGTGGTTAATTCTTTTGTTGGGATGGTTGTTTGTGCCATTTTATGCCAGGAGCAAGGTGTTTACAATGCCCGAGTTTCTGGAGCGGAGATATAATGCAAAGTCCCGGTCTTTTTTATCCATAATTTCTCTCGTTAGTTATGTTCTTACGAAGGTTGCAGTGACCGTTTATGCAGGAGGGGTGGTTTTTAAGGATGTGTTCAATATAGATGCTATCCGAATTGGAGCAACAGAGATTGATTTCTTTTGGGTGAGTGCTATTGGGCTGGTAGTGTTGACAGGGCTTTATACTACATTTGGAGGAATGAAAGCGGTTCTTTACACTTCCGTTTTGCAAACTCCAATCTTATTGCTCGGATCGGTAGCTGTACTCGTAATAGGATTAATAAAAGTCGGTGGGTGGGGCGAAATGATGGAAATTGTTAAGGCCACTCCTGCCAATGACTTTGGGGATAGTATGGGCAGTTTAATCCGCTCGCGGCACGATGCTGATTTCCCATGGACAGGTGTCTTGCTGGGGTCTGCAATAATCGGCTTCTGGTATTGGTGTACCGACCAGTTTATTGTACAGCGTGTCCTTTCCGGGCGCGATATGAAACAGGCCCGTAGGGGGACCATTTTTGGGGCATACCTTAAGGTTACCCCCGTATTTATATTTCTGATTCCGGGAATGATTGCCTACGCACTTCACCAAAAGGGATTAATAACGCTGGAGAGCAACGATGCTGCATTTTCAACACTGGTGAAAGAATTGCTCCCTGTTGGTTTTAAAGGTGTTGTAATTGGAGGTATTCTGGCTGCCCTGATGAGTTCCTTAGCTTCCTTGTTTAATTCGTCAGCTATGCTGTTTACGGTAGATTTTTACAAAAAATATAAACCGGAAGCCAGTGAGAAACATTATGTGTTTGTTGGGCGGATTGCCACAATTGTCATTGTAATATTGGGTATTCTCTGGATTCCTGTAATGAAGGGACTGGGCAAAGTGTTGTATGAATACCTTCAGGATGTTCAGTCGCTGCTGGCACCGGGAATTGCAGCTGTATTTTTACTCGGTGTTGTATCAAAAAGGGTGACCCCGGGCGCAGGGTTTTATGGACTGCTTATTGGCTTTGTTTTAGGAATGAGCCGACTGGGGCTAAAAATATTCTCAGGGGCTTTAAACCCTGACGGAATAATCTACAATACATTTGTTGCACCAAACTGGTTGCATTTTGAGATTGCCCTTTTTATTATCGTGATTATCAGTATGATCATTATTAGTTATTTCACAAAACCTGCAGATTTTGAGGCCATAAAAGGGCTTACGCTGGGGTCTGCTTCCAGGGAACAAATGACCGAAGTAAGAAATAGCTATAATAAGTGGGATGTTATAAACTCAATAATAATACTGGCAATAGTTATTTG
Organism: Bacteroidales bacterium; assembly: GCA_965230395.1. Taxonomy (GTDB): domain Bacteria; phylum Bacteroidota; class Bacteroidia; order Bacteroidales; family UBA10428; genus UBA10428. The sequence goes on along the minus strand of CBDDKV010000002.1, from coordinate 4,412,476 downwards.
CTTCTACGTCTATTTCTGGTAAAATGTAATAATTGTCAATCATGTTAAAAGAATTAAAAGAGCAGGTATTTGAAGCAAATCTGGAGCTTGTGAAGTACGGCCTGGTGATATTTACATGGGGAAATGTAAGTGGGATAGACCGGAAACGCGGCATTGTTGCTATAAAACCAAGCGGGGTACCGTATAGCAAAATGAAAGCCGAAGATATTGTGTTGGTCGACATGGAGGGAAAAGTAATTGAAGGGAGTTTAAAACCGTCTTCTGATACACCTACGCATATAGAATTATTTAAAGCGTTTCCTGAAATAGGAGGTGTTGTGCATACACATTCAACATATGCTACAGCGTGGGCACAGGCCGGAGAACCTATACCAATAATTGGGACAACGCATGCCGATTACTTTTCGCGGGACATACCGTGTAGCAGGGATATGACGGAGAGTGAAGTGGAAGGTGAGTATGAGAAAGAAACCGGGAAAATAATTGTTGAAGCATTTAAACGGATTGACCCGTTGCATGTGCCGGGTGTGTTGGTTAAAAATCATGGCCCTTTTACCTGGGGAAAGGATGCATACGATGCTGTTCATAATAGTGTAGTGCTGGAGCAGGTAGCAAAAATGGCCAGCCTGTCTTTAGATTTAAACCCGTATCTGGATATGAATAAAGCCCTTGTTGAAAAGCACTTTAACAGGAAGCATGGAAAGAACGCCTATTACGGGCAATAAAAAAAGGAGAATATGTCAGTGAAATATGTAATTGGATTAGACTATGGTAGCGACTCTGCGCGATCTGTAATTATAAATGCCATGAACGGGGACGAACTCGCATCGTCGGTTATGCATTACCCCAGATGGACTGAAGGAAAATACTGTGAGCCGTCGAAGAACCAGTACCGTCAGCACCCGCTGGACTATATAGAGGTGTTGGAATTTATTGTAAGCGATGCATTAAAAAAGTGTCCTGCTGCAGTGGCAGAAAATGTAGTTGGAATCTCCGTCGACACTACCGGCAGTACCCCGGTTATGGTTGGTGAAGATGGTGTTCCGCTTGCACTGAAGCCCGGGTTTGAAGAAAACCCAAATGCCATGTTTGTTCTATGGAAGGATCATACGGCCATAAAAGAGGCAGAGGAAATTAATATGCTGGCGAGGAGTTGGGAAACGGATTATACCAAATATGAAGGCGGAATTTATTCGTCAGAATGGGTGTGGGCAAAAGTATTGCATGTTTTGAGGGAAGACAGACTGGTCCGCGAAGCTTCATATTCATGGATCGAGCATTGTGACTGGTTGCCTGCCCTTTTAACAGGAAATATCCTGCCCGAAAAAGTTATACGCAGCCGCTGTGCGGCGGGCCATAAAGCCATGTGGCACACCGACTGGGACGGACTGCCACCTGAAGGGTTCCTGTCACAACTGGATCCGCTTTTATCCGGTTACCGGGAAAGGTTATATACAGAGACCCATACCAGTGATGTGGCGGTGGGAACATTAACAGAAGAATGGGCTTCACGGCTTGGGCTGCCCACGAATGTTGTTATTGGTACCGGGGCTTTTGACTGTCATATGGGGGCAGTAGGAGGGGAGGTTACTCCAAATGTACTTGCACGTGCAATAGGGACTTCAACCTGCGATATTATGATTGCCCCTCATGAAGATATTGGCGAAAAGCTTGTTGCCGGAATATGCGGGCAGGTTGATGGTTCCGTTGTGCCCGGGTATGTAGGGCTTGAAGCCGGACAGTCGGCATTTGGTGATATTTATGCCTGGTTTAAGAAGTTGCTGTCCTGGCCCATCGATGAACTGCTTGATGGAACTGAAGTTGTTGATGATCAGGTAAAAGAAAAGCTTAAGGAAGAAATAGCAGAAAATATGATTCCCCATCTTTCTAAGAAAGCAGCCGATATATTTCCTGAAGAATCAGGAATACTTGCAATAGACTGGATGAACGGGCGCAGGACCCCCGATGCAAACCAGGCCGTAAAGGGAGCAGTGGCGGGGCTAAGCCTGGGGTCAACAGCTCCAATGATATTCAGGGCACTGGTTGAAGCAACGGCATTTGGTTCTAAAGCAATTGTAGAGCGGTTTAAGAGAGAAGGTATTGAGATAAAGGAAATAATAGGGCTGGGCGGTGTGGCCAAAAAATCACAATTGGTCATGCAAATCCTTGCAGATGTATTAAATATGCCAATTAAGGTTGCAGCAACAGAACAAACCTGTGCTTTCGGGGCCGCCATGTTTGCTGCCGTAGCCGGAGGAGTTTATTCCCGCGTTGAAGATGCCCAAAAGGCCATGGGCAAAGGTTTTGAAAAGACCTACTTCCCGAACAGAGAAATGGTTGCGGTTTACGGGGAACTGTATAGAAGATACGAGGCCTTGGGGGAATTTCTTGAAAACAGCGGTTGTTGATTTATGTTTTAACCTTTTTAAGACCGGAACAGAAGAACTTTCTTAAGATAACCCTGATTCATGAATTTCGCCGGGATATATAAAGCTGAAAAGTAATGGTAAAAAGATATATGGTGCAAAATTTAGCCAGCAAATATAGTGTTAGCTACGGTGCCTTAAGGCAGATAAAGTGAGGGGGAGCCGAATAAATTCTGCATTTTTTATGCAGGGCTTGGATAAAAGTAAGGCCCTGAATTTTCAGAGCCTTATTTATTCGGTGTAACTATTTAGTTTTTATTCATAGACTGGGACTGTAACCTTAAATCTTGGTTTATCGATGCCTCCGCCGCACTTCCATCCTGATTCCGGTGGATATTCACCATCGCATTTTGCCATATAGTAAATAGTAGTGGAAGAAGAAGGGCGCTTTACAAATAGTCCCCACATTTCATTTTTGCCCGCGTTAAATGTTTTCAGGTATGCCGAGTTGTTATCTTCATTCACATACCGGGTTTCACCATTCGAACCTTCTTCAGTCCGGTAAATGCCGGGATAAAGCGATCCGCTTACTTCAAAACCTGCAAGGGAAGGGCTTGAGGCTTCATTGTCACAGGCTATAAAAAAGCCGGCTATTAAAGATAAAGCGATAAGGCTTTTAATTACATGTAGTTTTTTCATCTTGAAAATTTTAAGTTAATAGAGGTTTTTATGTGTTATTAAATATATTTTTTAGAATAAATGTAAGTATTGTACCAGCGCATTCCGTTGCGGTGTTGAACCTTTAATGCGTTACTTTTTGGTGCTCAATATAGTTTTATGCTGTTTAGGTTATTAACTGTTTAGGTTGTTTTCTGATTGAACGAGAGGCGGTAAAGAAAGTTTCAAAAAGCGCAAACTTAGATTCTTTCTAAAGAACCACGTTGGCGTGAGAATACCTGACGTGGTGCTTTGTTGAGGTTATTTAGGATCGGCTTTTTATCGGTCCTAAAAAATATGGCCCATCCCAGTATAATTCCAATTAGTGTGAAGATAAGGGAGGCCACGGCAACAAAAACCAACGATTTAAACAGGTAGATGGCGATAAGGTCGAAGACAACATTCGCAAACAGCATGCTTAATATTTTATAGAAATTGTGTTTGGGCATGTTCAGGGCAAACAGGGCTACCCCCGAGTACCGGTCGAGCGGAAGAATGAAGATGTATATACAGATAACGAACAGGATATTCCGCTGAATGTGCAGATTTTCGCTTCCAAAGCCTTCTCCGCCAAGCAGGTTTAGAAAAAACAGCGGGAATAGCAGGAGGAGTATGATGACAGGGATAAGTAAAATCGTTGTCCAGAACGTATAGCTAAACAACATGGAATAAAATTCGTTTTTTCCTTTTTGCAGTATTTGGGAGAGACGGGGAAACGCTGTTGCGGTAAAGCTTCGTAACGGAATTTCCACCACTTCCACAAATTTCAGGGGAACGGCATAGACGGCAATTGCTTCGGGGCCCATGAACGGGACAAAACTTAAAATGAGCGTGTCGGAACTGCGAAGAAGGTTGCTGCCGATATAACTGGCTGTGGAATACTTTCCGAAGTTTAAAATTTCTTTTCTTACCTGTCTGTTTGAGTTCCTGACCTGGAGGATCCCGTCCCAGCGGAGCATAACAACAACAGCACTGGTTATGGCATAAGCCAGAATGTACGAAAGTACAATGCCGCGAAAATCGGTATTTATGAACAATATGTACCCGGTTACCAGCAGGAATGATGCAGCCCCGCTGAAAAGCCTCAGGATGAATATCCGTTTGAAGTTTACCTTGCCCTGTGCTTTTACAAGGGCCTGGTTTAAAGGAAGGTTTGCTACGGCCAGTAAGGGGTAATAAATGAACAGGGGCAGGTAAATGCTGTCCGGGTTTGCGTACAGGGTAAAGAAATAAAGACTGGTAAGGGCACCGCCCAGAACGAGGGTGAGGAGTAGGCCGATATGATATGAACTGGCAATTATTTCTTTGTCGTTAAATGAGGTACGGGATGATAATAACCGGATGGCGGCCGTTCCGTTCAGTCCGAGCCGGAGCATGTCAAGAAGGGAAGTTATGGTAAGGAACAGGATCCATTGCCCGAATGTTTCTTTGTTGAGCAAACGGACCAGTAACAGGAAACTCCCAAACCCGAAAACCGAGAAAACCAGGTTTGACAACAGGGATAGAATATTGCCGGTCCCGGCTACTTTGTTTACTAATGCCCTTATCATAATTTTATGCGTTTTAAGATTTGTTTCTTTATAAACCTTCTGAATTTTGAGCGTTTTTTAGGCAGCTCCCCGATGAGCTCAACCAGGTTTTCCGGACGGGCTTTGTTTAATATTCCTTTGGTGTTGTTCCCAGTGTTGGCCGTCAGGTTGTCAAGTATGCCGTTATCGGCTTTTGCCCAGGTCCTGCCGGCATCGGCAATAAAATAGCTGGCATGGGCAGCTTGTAGCAGGGTGGTGTTAAACATGTTTTCGGACAGGGCAGGGATTTTTATCAATACAAATTCGGTATCCTGTGCAATGCTCCCTTCTATAAGTTTTTCATAGGAGCTATTGGTAAAAATGCTACTTCTTGCAATTTTCACCCATTGCTCCCGGTTACTGTGTTCTGTAATAAAATCAATACATTTTGCTTTAAACCCTTCTTTTTCCAGCAACCTGAAAAGTAGTTCAATGGTATAGGTTTTTCCTTCTCCGGGCCAGTTGCTGACGAACTGAATAAATTTTGTTTTGGGTGAAGGGCCCGAAGTATGCAGTTTTACAATTTCTTCAGCCGTCTGCTTAAAGCTCTTCAAATTTAACTGTTCCAGGTCTAACTGCCTGTTTCTTTTCCGCAGGGCCAAAGCACTATTTACCGGTAATGCACTCAGTGTTTTCAGGCGGGGTATGGTTTTTACCGTTTTGTCCAGCAGTTCGAAAACAAGAATCCCAAAAATGGTTAAAATCATGGAAAAGAAAGCCACAACGATAACAAACATTTTACGTTTGGTAGGTTCAGGGTCAATGGGGAAGCGGGGGGCGTCCAGCAGCTTCATCTTTGCCATCATTTCCTCGTTTTGTTGTTTAAGTTTGGCCAGCCCCAGGTGGTGCAAAATTTCCAGGTAGGCTTTCTCTTCCACATGAATTTCACGTTCAATACGTTTAAGAATGGCACCCAGGGGGGCAAACTGTGTATAGCGCTTGTTAAATTCATCGCTTTTTATCTGCATGGCCAAAAGGCGGGCACGGGCACTTTCATATTCAATAACGGTAGCAAGCCAGTCTTCCAGCAACTTTTCAATGGCAATGCCTTCGGTATTATGTTCATAGTGGTGCAGCGAATCAATTTTGTTTTTAAGTTCAGATTTTAGGGTTTGCATGGTCCGGCTCAGTTCCTTTTTTCGGGCTGTGTTTATTAACGAATCTCCGTCATTTATTTCAAGTTGGGCCAGTTCCCGGCTGGTTTCAATTAAGGTTTCCCGCAGTTTCATTATTCTTTCGGTTTTCAGGTTGATATTAAACCGGTTTTTGGTTTCCACCTCCAGTTTTTCGAGTACCGCGCCCGAAGCCTGGTACTCCATCAGTACTTCCTGTAGTTTCACCTCAATCTTCTCCTGTTGCGACGATACATATTTCGTCTGTTCGTAGTAGTTTATAATGTTATTCGATTTATTAAACTCCAGTAAACGGTCTTCGGAAGAATTTAGTGCAGCAGAAGCCTTTCTAAGCTGTCTTTCAAAATATTCTACCACGGCCCCGGTCTGGTTCTTTTTTAACAGGCCGTATTTATTTAAGAACACTTTTATTAATATTTTAAGCGTGTTAAAGGCAATTCCGGGATCGTTTGACTTAAATGAAAGCACGATAATATCGCTGCCGCTTAATTGTAAGGCCTGGATACCCGAAAGGGCCTTATAGCTGTAGTGGGGGTGGTCGAAATTTAACAGGCTGTATAAAAAGTTTTCATGATCTTGGTTTAAGTTATTGTGTAAGTTCTGATATGTTTTTTCAATATTGTTCTTGACCACCAGGCTTTTAATCTCAGGGGGAATAATTTCACGGAGTTCGGTGAACGATTTCTCTGAAATAACAAGGGGGGCAGGTTTTTCCAGTATTAAATGACTTGCCAGTAAGCGAAGTGCCGTTTCTTCCATTACTGCCTTTGAATTTAATATGGAAAGCAGGTTGTTGTAAGCTGTTTTGGTGGCAAAATAATCTACCCGGCTGTTCCCCAGGTTTTCCAGTGATGAACCGGCAGTTATTGCAGTAAATATGGATGCACTGGTTGAATACTCCCTTGTTTCGTTTCGGGTGAGGTGATACATTAATGAACCGCTAATTACCGGAACGATAAGGATATACCGGAGGTTTTTTAGAATAATATGAATAAGCCTGTAGATATCCATAGTGCCTGTTGGTTCATTTGCTGTTGAACTCCATGCCGGTTATCTGTTCCAGTTTGTAATACTGTGCATAGAAGTTGTTTTTAGCTTTGAAATAATCGTCTTTCGACTTTCCTACGGTGGAGGCAAGAAGGGCGTATTCGCTTAAGGCGATACGCCCGTTTAATAACTCACGCTCTGCTTTCATGTAACTTATCTCCAGGGTGTGAAATATTTCCTGAAAGGTTTTTAAACTTTCCTGCAAATAAAGCAACTTAAAATATTCGTCGATTATTGATTTTTTAAGCTCTTCCCGCAGCTGAAGCTCTTCCATTTCCGTCTTTTTCAGGGCAAGCCGTTTAATTTCAAGTTCATTTCTCCGGGAGGCAATGGCAGAAACAGGCAATTTTAACCCGAGGCCTCCATAATACCTGATTTGCTCGCTTCGGGTAAGCGTAGCAGCCCCCGGTTGGGTATTACCTGATTCTTCATTTACTACCACCTGGTCAAACATTCCATAACTGGTTGCCCCCTCAATAAAAACATAATCCAGCCATTTCTTTTTTTTAATGCTCATCTCCTGGTATATTGAACCCGATTCCAGCCCTTTGGCCTTTAACAGAAAAGAACGCTCCAAGGCAGCGTCCAGTATTACTTCCAGCGGAGGAATGCCGGGAAACACGGTATCCTGCGGTGTTTGCTGACAGCAAACTGAAGAAATAACGGTTAAAATAATTAACGGGACTGAGGTTATTTTCATTCCAGGTTGGGTTTGACAGGAAAAATTACGTGCAGGCTATACGTTTTCGTGCTGTACCATGGCGGGTATGGTTTTTAAAATGATTTTTAAATCGTACCAGAATGAGTAGTTTTCAACATATTCAATATCCAGTTGTTTTCGTTCGTCGGGCGACATTTTATGTGCCCCGCCCCGCTTGGTGACCTGCCAAAGCCCGGTTAACCCTGCCGGGGCAAGAAAACGTTTAATCCATCTGTCGGTAGTAAGCAGTTCTGCTTCATAAAGCGGAAGGGGCCGGTTGCCCACAACTGACATATCTCCGATTAATATATTAAATAACTGGGGCAGTTCATCTAAACTGGTGTTACGGATAAAGCGGCCCACTTTGGTAATTCGCGGATCGTTGACCATTTTAAAGAAAGAATTTTCCTGCTTCGCTTTCTTTTCTTCCAGGTATACCTGTTCGGGTATCATTTTGGATTCCCCAACCAGGGTTGTGCCTTCATCTGTTGTATTATGTGCCGCGGACATGGCCGGTTCTCTTTCTTTGGGTTTCTCCGTCTTATACTGGTTACGCTTCATGTATTGCTCCAGTTTTTGATCCGCATCGATGTACATTGAACGGAATTTGTAAAAACTGAATATCTTGTACCCGGCCCCGACTCTTTGTGAAGCATAGAAAATTTTCCCTCTGGATTCTATTCGGATAGCCAGGGAAATAAAAATCAGTACCGGGGAAAGCAGGATAATCGCGAACAGGGAGAAGAAAATGTCCATAATTCTTTTCCAGATTGGCAGTTTATACCCTGTAATTTGAATGTTGTGCAGTGTTTTGACCTGTCTTTTCATGTTCTTAATGTGTTATAGAAGACTGAATGTGTTTTAATTCGTGGACATTGCCCCGAATATTTGTGGTTTACCGGAACCTGGCGCAGAAGGGTGCCCTGCCTGAATGAGCAGGGTTTAAACAGTGGCTTTATGTTCCAAAATTCTATCGATCCTGACTTCCAGTTCGGCCGGGTTAAAAGGTTTTATGATATAGTCGCTGGCACCCCGTTTAAGTAGTTCTACCCGTTCAGAGCTTTTGTCAATGCTCGACAGGATAATTACAGGTATTTTCCTGAAGTGTTCACTGGCTTTTATTTCTGAGAGCAATGTTTTTCCGTCCATTCCGGGCATTATCAGATCGCTAACAATGGCATCGGGTTTATAGCCTTTAATTAAATGAGAAATGGCTTTATGACCATTATCTACATCTATGACTTCATATTTCTTGGAAAGAATGGCTTTTACCAATACCCTGAATTCTTTGGTGTCGTCAATGAGCAATATCTTCTTTTTCATGCTTCGGTTTTTTTTAGGATTTAAAAGATGTTTGATTTGAGATATGTGAGTGATTATTTGTTATTTGTCCTGTTATTTCCTGATCACGGAGCCCGGGGATGGAATACCCCCGGGTTCCTTATTTAATATACATATTTTTAGTGAAATTGTTTAATCAATTTATTCTTTATTGTATATTTTGGTATTGTCTCTGTATCCAGCTTTGTCCATATACCAGTCCATGTAGTTAAAACCCAGACTGGTGGCCCAGTTGTCGAATACCAGGTGTGTTTGGGTAATGTCTTCTTTTTCCGCAGGATAGTCAAAACTTTCCGGAAGATTAATGGCCCAGGGTAAATAAATGTCCGAAACATAATATTTTTCAATAGTCACATCGGAGTCGTCATGTCCTGTGCCCAGTAACTCTGTATCTGCCAGGTCGGTAGGGGGAAGGTTCGGTAAATGCACCTCTACATCACGGTTTTGGTCTATAATTATAAACGGGTTATATGGAGGTGTACCTATATCGCTAAAGTTTATCGGTTCGGTAAAGTTAATAGTAACAAGGAAGGTATCCGGCGTAACATAAGGGTATTGCGGATACGTATTTACGCATATTCCTGTTCCGGGGTAAGGTAGTGCGTTAAATGCATCGTCAAAGAATATCACCACGGCCTTTGACTGCCCCTCTTCAGTTCCGTTCGAAGCAAGGTTCAGGTAATCTTTGGTAATCAGTTGCCCGCTTACCGATTCAACATTCCCCGGAAGCGTGTTTAACGAAATTCCAAATGCATTGTGATAGGAGGCGCCTATTGCTCTTACTACCACCTGTGTGACTATTGCCGTAACTTTGTTTTCGGCATTGGTTACCTGGTTGAAATTATAGTCAATAACCAAATCGTTAAAATCGTAGTCGCCTTTATATGGCCAAAGGTCTTCGAAAACAAGCGTCCCCATTTTATCCTGAGCCGGGTAAAAGTTGTCGAAAGCTTTTTCAGCATCATTCGGATAATCATCGAATACATCGCTTACATTATCCGAGTCACTGTCTGTCGGATTGTCAATGGGTTGATAAATACTACGGTCAACAGCTGTGGAAGGGCTTATTGTAGTATAAAATACGGCATCGTTAAAATCTTCGTCGCTAAACCTATCACGCCGGATGTCTTCAAAACCGAGTAGAAACAAGTCCCTTGCTTCATCGTACAGCAGTACATTGTGCCTGCGTAGATTCGGGTCAGATTCCAAATTAAAATCGGTGTTCGAATAATTTTTGTAATATCCGTTACCAACCACACCGCTACCGAACCACCCCTGGGCTATCAGAATCCATCCAACCGTAACATCCGGAGGGAACGTGGGGGTATATTCATTGGTTTCGGGGTCAAGATATTGCAGTTGTACCTTGTTTCCGGAGATTAATCCACCTCCTGATCCAGCGTACGATACATTAGGATAAATGATGGTCGGGTTGATGATATCATCAGTAGTTTCGGGAGGGGTATTCGTCGGGTAGGTAAAATATGCAAGAGAATTACGCCATCCGGCACCTTCGTGCACAAAAGTTACCCATATTTCACAGTTCTCAATAATGTCAAGGTTAACATCATCTGTACCTGAAAGGTATTGTGGGTGAGATACCGGCAGCCCGACCCTTTCCGGAAGGGATGCGTTAACATCTGCCAAAAAATCGCTGGTTATTAAATCATTCTCAGGTTCCAGGTAATCAGGAACCCCGTTTCCATCCCAGGTGCCCAGGGTATAGTATCCGTTTACTATGGTTGGGGTGGTTTTGAATTGATATGAAAGGGATCTGTTATCCGGCTTCCCGGTATTTTTTAATTGGGTATTCCCTCCAATAGTAATATCTATTTTAGCTTGGTTTAAAGCCACTTTTGTCAGGGTAGGCACTCCGATATGGCGCACATGGATAAACAGGCTGTCTGCGTGAACCGGGTGGTTAATAAAGCAGCTAACCGCCCCCTCTTGGTTTGTAATCCCGTGGAATACTTTCTCGTTTATCACCGGTTGAACAAACAATCCTTGATCGTCCAACGGATTTTCCAGGTAAATCTCTGTCAGGGCATTGCTTACAGGTTTATTCGAGGAATTTAAAACCACTACATTTAATTCAACTTCAGTTGTTGTTTTAAATTCAAATCCTTTATAAGAACCGGGCAGAATCGTGTCATTGGAAGCTTTAATGTTTTCGTATTCTTCTTTCAGGCATGATTGAAGAATGAAAACTGTACTGATGAAGAAGAGTAATATCTTCTTTTGGAAAATTAAATTCATTTTATTTTTTTTTGTTTGTTTGATCCTGGTATTTCAATATGGATGCCATAAGTTGTTGTGTTTTGATAATGAGTGCTTTATGAAAAACGAAAGGCGTAGCGAAGAGAAAAGTTCTTCGTTTGTGAAGATGGGGTACTTGGAAATGAACAACACGGAAAACGTTAATTAAATTTTTTGGGGGTGTGCAAGATATTAGTAATGAGTGGTTAATGAAACAAGCAACAAACCATATCTCATTGGTGTACGTTTAGGCTCTGTATTTTTTCTTACACGTCCTTTTTTAGGGATAAATATTAAATGCTTCTTTCTGAAATTTACGGATCAATCCCTCTTTCTTTAGCTCCCTTATTGTTTGTTCCAGTTTTGGGATCATATCTATATTTTTATTATGAACGTACATATACAGAAGGACCTTCTGCATTGTTCCTGCCACCCATATTTTTTTATTTAGTCCGTTTTGCCCTCGAAGTAAAACAGAATTTACAGCATTTAAATCGTCAATATATATGTCGGTCCGGCGGTTTGCCAGTTTTCTCAGGCCTTGATATGCTTCCGTGATAGTAGATAAATTTTCTTCTTTTATAATTGGGGCAAGGTTATTCTCACAAATCTTCATGCCGCGCGGGTATTCTACCAGATAGTTTTTGCCTGTAAGGCTTTGCCAGCCATGCAGGTCCCTGATTTCAGGGGTGCCCGTGCAGGCAACAATTTCAATAGAAAAAACAGGTTCGTCAACTCGTATCATGTTGTTAAATGATTTTCCGTATTCATATATCCGTCCGCCTTCCCCGTCTACCCTGCCTGCATTCGCTTCAATACTGGCCCGTTTAATCGGATAATAGTCAATCTTCAGGTTCATCCGGATTCGCCTGAATACCTCTTCATAAATTAGCTCGACCCATTTGTAATAACAGGTCTCTTCAGGTCTGTTAATAGCAAGCTGGAAGGTATCTTTAGTTACACTTGTCCGGGCCGACTGACCATGTGCGTTGTCAGAGAATACTATTTTCCAAAAGAGTAAAGCGGCAAAGACAACATTTTTTATCATCATAATACTTTAGTTTGAAGCTCCCTTTTTGTTTCGTTATTATTCTTCATGTTATTATCAATCAGAGGAATGCTGAAACTTCAGCCTGTTTGATGGACCACATTAAAACTTCAATGAGAAATGAGGAAACAGGCACAGCTAAAAAATAATTTTCACACCCCATCATCCAATGGACTGCACGGTATTTATCCGAAATTAGTCTCTATAATTTTTAAAGTCCCGCCGGGAAATCCGCATCAAGGTAACGAACCATACAAAAGGTACTCCTGGATCTTGTTTTTTTAGTGTTTATTATTTAGTCGATATAAGCTTACCCCATTTATCAAAAAAATATAAAAAGTGTTTTTAGGTGTTAAACATACTTCTTTAATACAATATAGTATAAAATTTCAGTATTTATTCAAATTCAATTTTGTATTTACGAATCCTGCGATAAAGGGCATTCCATTCCAGGTTTAAAAGCCTTGCAGCTTCGGCTTTATTAAAATTAACCTTGTTTAGGGCCCTTATAATTGTTTGTTTCTCGATCTCTTTTAAGTCAAATGTCTGGAGATTAGGGATATTATCGTTTTTTTCTGCTGAAGGGCCAAGGTTATGAATGGATGAAAAATGCTGTGGCAAAAGCTCGTCTCCCTGGCAGACTATTACAGCCCTTTCTATCAGGTTTTTTAATTCCCTGATATTTCCCGGAAAAGAATATCTTTCCAGCAGGGTAAAAACGTCGGGGTGAATATGGAGGATTGTTTTGTTCATTTTCCCGGATATTTTGTTTAAAAAAAAGCCGGATAGTTCGGGAATATCTTCTTTTCTTTCACGTAAAGGGGGCAGATGGATAATAAATGTGCCTAATCTGTGGAAGAGGTCGAGCCGGAAATCTTTCCCGCTTGTTAGTTCTTCAACGGTTTTGTTGGTAGCGGCCACTACCCTTACATCGAAGTTGTGGGCAATATGGGTGCCCACTTTTGTGTATTTGCGTTCTTCCAGTACCCTTAAAAGTTTCACCTGCAGGGCCATGCTCATTTCACCAATTTCGTCAAGAAACAGGGTCCCTTTATTCGCAGATTCGAACCAGCCGGCTTTGTCGGCAAGGGCCCCCGTAAAGCTCCCTTTTTTATGCCCGAAAAATTCACTTTCGAACAAATTCTCAGGAATGGCCGACATGTTGACGGCGCCAAAAAGTTCATTTTTTCTGTCGCTCTGGTTATGTATTGCCCTCGCAATCAGTTCTTTTCCTGTACCGCTTTCGCCGAGGATAAGGACAGAGGTATCAGGGGTTTGCGAAACCATGCCGGTGAGCTGGTTTATGTTTCTTATTTCCGGTGAGTTACCAATTATTTGCTGGTCGATATCGGTATTATAATTCTTTTTTAGAATTGAGTTTTTTCTTTTTGTACTGTCCAGATCGGTACTTATTTTATGGATTCTTTTTGTACGTTCTATGGCAAGGATTATATCAGCAGAAGAAAATGGCTTCTTAAAAAAGTCGGCAGCCCCAATACGGAGTGCTTCTATAACGGTGTCCATATCTCCCTCAGAACTAATCATGATAACTTCAATTTCATGATGTTCTTCTTTGATTTTCTGTAATACTTTCAGTCCGTTCATTTCAGGGAGCCTGAAGTCGCAAATTACAATCTGAAACTTTCGGCTTTTTAATTTTTTAAAGGCAGACGAAGGTGTTTCAACCGTTGTAACCTGGAACTCGTTTTTTAATGTAGAACGTAAGATATTCCTAAAAACCGGGTCGTCGTCAATTACAAGTATTTGTGTGTTTTCTTGTTCCATTACAGCCGATATTATAAATTATGCAATTGGGAGGTTGATTTTAAAAGTGCTCCCTTTTTTCGGAGTGCTTTCGATGCTAAGTGTTCCGTTTAGTTTTGTTATAAAATCTTTAACAATGGTAAGTCCGAAGCCGGTACCCGCTTCTCCTTTGGTCCCAGGTGTTGAATAAACCGAGTTTTCATTCAGAATATTATCAATAATGTCTTCCGGTATGCCCACGCCTGAATCCTGGACCCTTATTTCGGTATGTTTGTTATCCTGTTCTGCTCTAAGTATAATTTTTCCATTTTCCGGTGTAAACTTGATAGCATTGGACACCAGGTTGCGTAATATGGTATGGAGCATATTTTTGTCAGAATGGATTGTTAACGCTTTGTCAACTTCATATTCGAGCGTTATTTGCTTTTGCTTACTGCTATTTTTCATTTTTTCTATAATATCCGTCAATATTTCCTGAACGGGGAAGTCTTCCGGTACTGGGGAAAAGCCTTCCGCCTGGTTTCTGGTCCAGTGCAGGAGATTGTCCAGTAGCATCGATGTTTCATTTACAGAGTTGTACAGTTGCTCAATTATTATGCGAAATTCCTCAGTTCCGGTTTTGATATATCCCCGGTTAACAGTCTCTATTGTCATTCGTATATTTGCAAACGGACTTCTAATATCGTGAGCAATAATAGAATAAAGTTGATCCCTGGATTTTACCAGTTCCATTATCTTTTTTCGGGAACCGGCCAGTTCGAGGTGCGTTTTAACCCTTATTAATAATTCTTCCCTGTTAAATGGTTTTGTAACGTAATCAACACCTCCGGCTTTGAAGGCCTCTACCAGATCCTCGGTCTGATTTTTTGCAGTCAGGAATATGACAGGAATATCTTTCGTCTCTTCGTTTTTTTGAATGATGTTACAGACTTCAATTCCATTCATTTCCGGCATCATTATATCTAAAAGGATTAAGTCAGGGGGAAATTTTTGCATAGAATCGAGGCCTTTACTGCCGTTTTGGGCAAGACTAATGTTGAAACCAGAGTCTTTAAGGACTTTTGCTGTTACCTGGAGGTTTTTCAGGTTGTCATCAACAATAAGAATATGTTTACCCGAAAGTTCCATATTTAATTAATTTTTATTGTCAATAATTTTACCGAGGTCAAAAAGAGTTTTCATAAATAAATCTCTGGAATCTTTATTGTTTTCGGCTTGTTCTTTCAGAAGGTCTTTTACAAGTTTTAACTGAAGTTGATTGTTGACCCGGGCAAATAGTTCTTCCTTTTTAAAGGGTTTGGTGATATAATCGACGCCTCCCGTCTGAAAGGCTTTAACGATATCGTCGGTATCGGTTTTTGCAGTTAAAAAAATTATTGGAATGTCTGCAATTTCTTTTTTGTTCTTTATTCTTTTGCAAACCTCGAAGCCATCCATTCCGGGCATCATTATATCCAGCAAAATCATATCAATTTTATTTTCATCTAAAATGTCTAATGCACTTTTTCCATTTAAAGCAAGTGCTATTTTGTAGCCTTTTTCCTGCAAAAGGCTGCTAACCACTTTTAGGTTCACCTGATCATCGTCTACGATGAGTATACGTACTTTTTTGTCCATGATTTTACTTTAAAGGTTTGTTCAGACTAGATATTTTATTGATTAGTTTGGGGAACTCTTGCAGCCTTTCGGTTAAGGCATCCAGTTCTACGAGGTTAATGTCGTTTATAATAAGGTCGGAATAGCTTTTTAGAAAGCTCAGATTATATGTTTCGGCTAAGGTTGTCAAATTCCGGGCAAATTCTTCTATGTTAAACAGTACCAGCGAGTCTTTCACATTTTCCCACTGAGGGAGCATTTGGGAGGTCAGGTCAGTTTCAATTTCAGTAAGGTTGGGCAAAACTTCTTTCGATAAAACTTTTAAGTCCCATTCATCACCAGGAGCATTTGAATCGGGGACAATCTCCTGCTTAGAGTGCTTAAGGAAACGGGCCAATTTTAAAATCAGTTCTTTCCGGTGAATGGGTTTGAACAGGAAGTCATCGAAAAAAGGAAATTCTTCTATTTCTTCGGAGTTAAAGACAGAGGCTGTGATAGCCATAATCGGAATATTTTTTTTGTCTGGATCGGATTTTATTGTTTTTGCTACTTCAAAACCATCAATGCCCGGTAGTTTTATGTCCAGTAAAATGATGTGGGGCAGTGTGTCTTTCAGTATGGCCAATGCTTCTTCCCCGCTGGTTGCCGAAATAATTTTTAATTGGGGAAAAGAGGACAGGAGGTTTTCTAATGTCTCAATGTTATAATCTACATCGTCAACAATAAAAATCGTAGCTTCTTCGAAAACTGTATGGTAGTTAACTTCATTTGTTTTTGTTTTACCGGAGCCTCTTTTTACTATTTCAACGTTAGGAATTGTAACAGCAAAGACTGAACCTTCGTTTATTTCGCTGGAGACCGTTATTTTTCCTCCCATTTTTTCAATAAGCCGTTTTACAATGGCCAGGCCAAGTCCGGCACCTCCATATATTCTGTTTTGTTGTCCGGATTGTTGTCTGAATGCCTCAAAAATCAGTTTTTGCTGAGAACTGGCTATCCCTATTCCGGAATCTTCAATTTTTAGTTGGACCACACCTTTGTCTTGTTGCGTATTTTTAAACAATACATGTATTTTGACATATCCTTTATGAGTGAATTTTATTGCATTTCCCACAAGGTTAAAAACGACCTGTTTAATTCGAATTTCGTCAAGCAGTAGGATTGTTGGCAGGTCTTGCTGCTGATATAAGTGCAGTTCGATGCCTTTTTTCCGTGCCTTGTCGTTAAATAAAAGTTTTATTTCCTCCGTAAGGTTCCTTAAGTCTACAGAGTGGGGGACGATTTCCATTTTTCCGGCTTCAATCTTGGACAGGTCCAGGATGTCATTTAATAAAGTTAACAGGAGGTTCCCACTGCTTAAAACCGAGTTTAACAATTTCTTATGGTTGGGCGATTCTATATCATGGTAAAGGGCCTCGCTAAATCCCAATATTGCATTCATGGGCGTACGGATTTCATGGCTCATATTTGCCAGAAATTCACTTTTTGCCTTATTTGCCCTGTTTGCCTTGTCGCGTTCTTCACGCAATTTTTTTTCGTATTCTTTCCGCTCAGAAATATCACGGGCAACAATAATAACCTCTTTATATTCACAATTTTTTGCAAATACTACTTTTGTTTTATCATGAAGCGCACAAATTCTTTCTTTGCAGCTTGAGCATTTCTCTTCGTAATACTGGACCTTTAAGCCTAGCCATAATAAGCGGTTATTTTTTGCTGTGACCGGAAATTCATTGTATGAGAGGCACCTTCTTTCAAGGTATTGCCGGATATAAAACCGTGTAACCTTTGACCTTATATCTTTAGCGACCAACCCTAAAATGTTAGCGCCAATAATTTCTTCCGATTTATATCCCGTAAGCAGTGTGGTTGCCGGGTTTATGAAGGTTATTTCACCATTTAGCCTTGTTCGGCAAATAATATCGTTTATACTTTCAACGAGCGATCTGTATTCATGTTCTTTAAGGCTGAGTTTTTTTGTCCTTTCTTCAACAAGGGTTTCTAACCGGCGGTTTAGTTTTTTTAGTTTCAGGTTGGTATTATAGAGCTCCATTGACTTATTCTCCAGAAGTTTTTCAGCTTCTTCACGTGCTTCTTTTTCACGTAAGAGTTTTCTGTTTAATATTTCATAATCAAGCGTCATTTTAACCGCTCAAAAGTAAATTGTACCTTGCTACTATCTTCGTTCAGGTTTTGCCTGTTGATAGAAACTTTTTCATTGAAGTAGTTAAAACAGCCTAATATCAGGCCCTCGGCAAAATCAGCCAGTTTACGGGACGACTTATAAACCATTACCAGTTTATGCGCGTCGTTTTCAATAATGTCAAATTCGGGCAATTCTGCTTCGGGGTAAAGTTTAAGTACCTCAATATGAATTGTGTTCTCTACTTTCGACAGAAAAGAAAAACTGTCTGGTATTCCTTTAAACATAGAACTGTACTTTTTTTCGAATACTTTAAAGGCATGAGTGCCGTAGCTTTTCAGGAGTTCCGTAACTTCAGTGTCCGTTTCTTTGCTTAACGAGACAACCAGCCGGACAAGTTCCTGGTGGCTGTATGTGCCCACTGTTGTATAGGCCCCGTTAGATTCTAAATCTGACTTACGTATTATGGTATCGACCATTTCATAGCCATAACTGTTTTCTACCATATCCAGAAATTCTTTAAAAATAATCCCTTTCATTGTAACCCGTTTTATAGTTTATATATACTCATTAAGTTAGTTAAATTTTACCTTATAACCAAAGTGGGATATACAATTGAAAAGGTAACAAGCAGGTTTAGGGGGGCTGTCTACGTCAATGAGACTTTTTTGCTATGACAAGAAGTGAGTCATTATTTTCAAATTCCGTGTAACTTTCTAAAAGATGTATGTCAAAATAATTTTTTAGGAGCCTTTCTATTTTTTTGCTGTTAAGGTAATTAACAAGCATTTTGTTGTAATATTCAGAGCCTTCCCCTTTCCAGAAAGAATGACATATAATACCGCCAGGGGTAAGAATTTCATATTGTCTTTTAACGGATGTGCTTAATTCGCTATCGCTTAGGTGGTGCAATACTTTGTTTGAGTATATCCCATTAAAGGTTTTGTCCGTTAATAGTGTTACGGCATTAAGTTCCAGAAATTCAACCTTGGGCATTCTCGTATTAAGGTATTTTAAGAATTCTTTGGAAAGATCGGAACCTGTAACGATAAAGTCTTTTTTTAATATCTCCAGATCTGTTCCCGGACCAGAGCCAATTTCAAGCAAAGTGGCCTGTGAAGGCAGGAATTTCTTTAATTTATCTATTAACTCTTTTCCATTATATCCTTCAGCCATTCTTATATATTCTTCTACCGATTTTTTTGTGCTGTAATAATTGTCGGGCATAATGGTAAGATGTTCATGAGTGGTAAATATTAACTGTAAGTTAATGAATTTATTTTGTTTTCAGAGAAGCGGGGGGATTTAAAAATATTCCCGATTTTTTTCAGGGACCGAAAATGTTTTTATGAAACAATATTCCTCTCATTTCGTAAAAATTAAAATCATTTGTTGCAAATAACAAACGTATTGCTTAACATTACTGAGAAAACTAACGAACTAACTAAATTCACAATGACAAAAAAGACAAGTGTCGTTTCACCTGAAAACGGAAAAAACTCCCATTTAATTCACTTTTTGGATAAAAAACGGTTCCTCACATTTGAGGAAACTATGTCGTCCCTTAGGAAAGCTAAAATTCGGGAGTGTCAGGCAAACAGGACAATTTGTTGTTTAGCCTGATCGTAACCAGGGGCAATTCGTATACAGATAGGATCCGGTTAATACATATTTAAAACTTTATTGCCCGTAAATGGTATGCCGAAATAATTTTGTGTTCCGGAATTAAGAAGTTAGATATATATCCGGTCGCATTTTTATTGCGTAAAAAGGGTTTTTCAGGACTTTCTCAATAAATATTCCGATTATGCTTCAAAGTTATATATCATTAGCTAACAACATGAAGAGGGTTCCCTAACCAAAATTTTTCGATAAACACCCGGAATTGTTATTAATGGTTCCGGTTGATTCAAATACATGACTATAAATTACAACCATACACCGAAATGAAAAATAACAAATTATTAGGACTGCAAATACTCCGGGGCATTGCCGCATGGATAGTAGTGTTTCACCACATGGATCAATCGCTTTATGAACATCAGGGAAAAACGGCTATATGGGATTTTTTCCGGCATTATGGGGCTTTTGGCGTTGACATCTTCTTTGTTTTAAGTGGGTACATAATGTTTTTTTCGGTAAAGAAAAAAGGGAAAGATGGTTTTTCGTTTTTTGTAGACCGTGTATTCAGAATAGTACCTGTTTATTGGGCAATGACGATAATGCTAATACTTTCTGCCCAAATATTTTCTTTTGGGGCATATAAAACATTTTATACTGCAGAAACGCTTGTAAAATCTTTTTTGTTAATACCAAGTGAAAATCCTAACGGATATGGTTATGTCCCCTTCCTTTATGTAGGCTGGACACTTATATATGAAATGTTCTTTTATATCGTGCTGTCAGTTGCATTGATTATAAGGCAGAAAAACGCCCTGATAATATCGGTAGTGTTTCTGGGGGCGCTTCCCTTGGCATTAGGCGAATTTGAATTGCTGGGGCGTTCAAATTTTCTTTTGTATGAATTTGTTGCAGGCGTGGCTATTGCCTACATACTGGGACTGGCTTCAAAATCAAAACACGCGCGCTTCTTAGTCAGCCCATGGTATATTTTTCCTTTAATACTCATCAACGTTGCCGCAATAATCATTCTTAATTGGGGCCCTCCTACAAGGTTTATTACCGCTTCTTTCATTGTTATAGCTTTTCTCTTAATAGAACCTATTGTGAAGAAAGCCGGCAGTAAGATAAATTTCTTTGTCTATCTGGGGGATATATCTTACTCGACTTACCTGGTGCACCCTATCGTGATAGGCTGGTTTAAACTGACCTATCTTACCGTGGAGTCCCAATTACTAAGAAACCTGATTTCCCTGGTCTATTTGGTACTTGTTTATTTCTTGTCGCGATTTAGCTTTCAGTATATCGAAAATAACAACTACCTGCATAAACTTAAAGAAAGGATAAAAAAAGGCTTTGTCCCTCATGTCGCTATAAACAAATCGTAATATATTTAACCCGGGTTTTTTTGGTTGCGGAAACTACTTTCCAGTGGTATAACTTTCCTATAAATAGTCCCTTTCAAGACTTAAAGCCCCTGCTTTATCAAGTTTTGACAGGACGTTTTCCCTTTTATCCTGGTATTTCTGCATTTGCCTTAGAATACGGTCAAGGAGTTTAACCGCTTTTTTTATGTATATGCCTTTGTTTAGCATTACGCATTCTGCCCGCTGAGAAGCTGCTGCGTCTGTTATTTCAGCTCTTGACGGAGTGCCTTTTTTTGCCAGGCTTTCCAGTACCTGCGTGGCCCAGATGTCGGGTACATGTGCTGCTGCGCAAATACGTAATATTTCTTCCTGAATGGTTGCTATCTGTTTCCATCCGGTTTCAACGGCTAAATCGCCACGGGCTATCATTACTCCGACCGGATAAGACTGCATTGCTTCTAAAAGGATGACAGGTAGGTTGTTAAACCCTTTTCTGGTTTCAATCTTCAGGATGATCCCAATTTGGGAATTCAGTTCATTTAATAAGCTGTTTAATTGTCTTACATCTTCAGGGGAGTTAACAAATGAGAGGTTTACCGTATCGGCATACCGGGCAACAAATTCAAGATCTTTTTTATCCTTGGCCGTTAGCCCACTTATGGTTAAGTTACTTTCAGGCAGGTTTATCCCTTTATCAGAGCGGAGTTTAGAGCCATTTTCTTTTGCATGGGTAATTTTTACCACAATATTTTCTGAGGATACTTTATCAATTCGTCCCTCTATTTTGCCATCGTCAAACATAATGGCCTCTCCGGCTTTTACATCACTAAAAACTTCAGGCAGGGTACATGAAATGTGTGCATTTTCAATAAGCTTGCCTTTTTCGTCGTGTTTAGCCGGCTCTCCGTCAATCGGGGATTTATTTATAATTATCGTGTTGCCGGTTTTTAGCAGTATGGATTGTTCGAATGGGGGTAATTCGCCTATTTCAATACGTTTTTCTTTTTTTCCCTTTTGTTTAATCAGGGCAAAGGTCGTTTCAGGGGTAATATATGCTGAATTTTCGCATGTGGCCCATCTCCCGTTGTCTTGTTTCTCATTAATTTCTAGGGTGCATTTTTTTCCTCTTGAATCGGTAAAACCTAAGATGTTGCCATTTTTTAGCAATGCCAGCCACTCTTCTTCAATAGGGATAAATGTGTAAGGATCTGTTGATGGGGGAGGGGTTTCTGTTGGGGCAAGCCATATTTTTGCCGGATTGATAATTTTTCCTACGGCATCTTTTTCCGGACGGATATGTATTACCTGTGGTCCCGGTGCAATTTTCCCTGTTCTTAGTTTGGGCCCCCCGAGATCCATCATTACTTTAAGTTGTTTGCCATTTTTTATCCCTGCATTTTTTACGTTCTCAATTATTTTTTGCCATGTCCCGGGGTCGTCATGTGCACAATTTATTCTGGCACTGTTCATTCCCAGCGATACTATTTCGTTTGCAAAGCCCTGATCTTCGGCAGCGTTATCGGGCATGGTTACCATAATACGGGTACGCCTTTTTTTCGATTTGTACCCAAATAGTGCCCGGGTGTTGGTGGTCAATATCTTTTTGCTTCTTTTTATCGAAACTGTTCCTTTTCTGTGTTCGTACTTCGGGTTTCCCGTAAGGTGGTTTAATACACTTTTTAAGGCCAAAAGGCTGCG
Organism: Bacteroidales bacterium; assembly: GCA_965230395.1. Classification (GTDB taxonomy): domain Bacteria; phylum Bacteroidota; class Bacteroidia; order Bacteroidales; family UBA10428; genus UBA10428. Next base: position 4,390,112 of record CBDDKV010000002.1, on the reverse strand, counting down.
CATTACATGCCCTTCAACATTGTCGAGGGCCGGAAGTCCAATAGCCCTTAATTCCTGCTGTAAAGGCGTAATTTCGAAACTTCTCAAAGCCATATAGTGAATGAGGTTTTCGGCGCTTTTTTTATAGTTTGGGTGTACTAAATCGAGTTCCAGTTTGTATTTTTGTTCCAGTTGTTTCGCTGAATTTATTATCGTGTCTGTTTGTTCAAGTAACTCATGATACTTTCTTTCCTTGAATTTCATTTTATGTACTGCTCTTTTTTAATTGATATTGTGTTTTTCTTTCGGAAATATAATGCATTATGCTAATTTATAAACAGACATTTTGTTTTCAATTCCTTTAAGTGCAGTTTTTCCCAGGTCAACTGCCGAAAAATCGTTTTTAATTACTTTATAAACAGACGCTGACACGAGAAACTGACTGTTAAATTTTTTGTTCAGTTGCTCCATCCGTGCAGCAATAATCACGTTAGTGCCCGTAAGGGAGTAAAACTTGCGGGTTTCATTGCCAACATTTCCAGCCATTATTTTTCCAGAGTTTAACCCAATCCCGATTTTAATGCTGGGTATTGTTCCGTTTTCACCAAGTTCTTTGATTTTTTTTATCATGCTAAACCCGGAGTTTACAGCATTGGCCACATGGTTCTTATCGCTGACGGGCGCACCAAAAACGGCCATAATGCCATCTCCCAGAATTTGGCTGACAATTCCGTTATGGGCTTTTACAATGTCAATTAATACACTAAAAACGATATTTTGGAACCGGGCTACTTCGGCCGGTTCTCTTGAGTCGGCAAAATGAGTAAAGTCTCTTATGTCCAGAAACATAATGGTGGCTTCATATATTTTGCTGTCAATTTCAGTTTCACTTTTCATTAACTCCCGGGCAACTTCATGTGATACCTGCTGTCCAAACAGTGCTTCAATTTTTGTTAGCATCCGGTGGGTTTTATTCTGTTCCGAAAGCAGTGAATTATATTGTTCGCTGAGTTGCTTACTTTGTTTTTCGGTAACTTGTTTTTCTTCGATGAGTTTTTGTCCGGCTTTTTTTGTCTCTTTTGTAAAGTAGTTGATGAGCAGGGAAAGCACTACAATGGTTGAAACACTATTTAGTAAGTAATTTATTAGACCAATAACTTCTTGTTGGGAATATTTTCCTTCCTGAAAGAAGATATAAAGAAGGGTGTAGGTCACAACAATCAAAAGAAGCAGGGAAAGCTGTATGCCCCTTTTCCAGTTTGGGTTGAAAAAACACAGGCCGGCGAGGTAAATAAGCCAGAATTGAAAGCCTACGCCCCAACCGGTGTAATATACGGCTAAAACCTGATGGATAAGTAGCTCAAGAAAAGCAAACATGAAAGCCAGGTTATGTTTTCCTAAGCGGTTATTAATGATGGCGAACAGAAAAGATGGGAGACTGACAAATAGGTTAAAGAAAACCAGTTCTTTTATACCCAGGTACATGAATAGTAAAATTGACGAGGTGTGTGCAAAAAGCCCGAACCAATATGCTACCCGGGTTGTTTTGTAGAAACCGATATTTTCACTTTTTACTTTTAAAGGAAGCCTGTTAAGCATATTTATTTGAATTAAATGACTTTGGAATGGAAAAACAGAACGTGGATCCTTTATTTACTTCACTGTTTACCCAGATTTTTCCATTATGCTTGTCGATAAATTCTTTACAGAGAATTAACCCTATGCCGGTGCCTACCTCGCTGTTTGTGCCCTCTTTTGATGAAGAACTTTCTATTTTAAACAATTTTGAACTTTCATCTTCTGTCATTCCAATACCGTTGTCTTTAACCATAAATTCTGTGTTACCGGGGGTATCTCTGTTGAAAAGCTCCACTTTCCCGTTTTGGGATGTAAATTTAATAGCATTTGATAATAAATTTCTAATAATGGTATTTATCATGTTTTTGTCGGCCATTACTTTAATGTTTTTATCAACATTGTTTAAAAGTTGAATGTGTTTTTGTGCCGCACTACTTTTTAACAGTTCAATGTTGTCTTCAAACAGTTTATGGATGACAAGGTTTTCCGGTTTAAACTCAATAATGGATGTTTGAGATCTGGACCATTCCAGGAGGTTTTCCAGTAACTTAAACCCGTGTACCGAGGAATGTTTTATGGCATTCAGGAGTTTTAATAATTTATCTTCGGGGATCTTCGGGTATCTTTTCTCAATGTAATCGGAAATCTGAATCATTTGACCGATAGGGGTTTTTAAATCATGTGCAATAATTTTGAAGAACTTGTCTTTCGTTGCATTTAGTTCATTCAGTTTTTTATTTTTTTTATTTAGGCTGTTGTTGGCTTTTCGTAACTCTTTCTCAGCACTCTTGGCAGATCTTGCGAAGTAATGGATAAGTAGCGAAAGGGTAAAAATGGAACACATGGCATTAAATGAATAAGAAAACTTTTCCAGATTACTTCCTAAAATATAAACACCTTCCTGTTTAAAAAAATAAAGCAAAATGTATGTAATTAATATAATCAGTAGCAGGCTATACCTGATTAGGCTTTTCCAGTTTGAGTAAAAAAAACACAGTCCGGCCAAATAGATTAACCAAAGTTCGTAGCCAACCCCCCATCCAAAACAAAATATGGCTAAGATTTGATGTGTATATATTTCAATTAGGCAAAACACAAAGGCGATAGAGTGTCTTCCGAATCTATTGTTTATGAGGGATGAGGAAAAAAGGGGGACGCTTAAGAATATATTAAATAAAGCCAGTTCTTTTACGCCTACCAGCCAGAAAACCGGAATGCTTATAGCGTGCAATATAAGCCCTGCTAAATAAGCCTTCTGGGTTGTTTTGTAGAGCCTTATATTTTTATTTTTAACCTTAATTGGAAAAAGGTGACTCATGCTTAAAGTTTTACTCATGTTTATTTACGAGGGGGCCCCGATGAGATCTTTTTTTAGTGAAAGCAGTTCCTGTATTACTAATTTACTAAAAAAACATGAACGATTGGTTGAAATCCGTATGGTTATTATTGTTACGGGATGGGGTGGGGATTGGGGAAAAAAATGATTTTTTAGACTGGACAGGGGGCATTGAATTTTAGGGCGGCCTTATTCATTTACAGAAACAGGCATATTTTCTCAATTAGTTCTTCTTCGATAATTGGTTTGGAAATATATTCGTTGCAGCCGGCTTTTATAAACTTGTCTTTTTCGCCTTCCAGGGCATAGGCGGTCTGGGCTATTATCGGAACTTCTTTGTTCAGTTTCCTGATTTCCCTGGTAGCTGTTATTCCATCTACTTCAGGCAGTTTAATGTCCATCAGGATAAGGTCTATACTTTCTTTTTTAAATATTTCAATGGCCTCTTTTCCATTTTTTCCCCTAAAGAGCTTTGTACTGTATTTTTTTAGGAGTTCGTTTAGCAATATAAAGTTGATGTCAATATCTTCAACGATTAAAATGGAGCGATTTGAAAGGTCCATCTTTTTCAGTTTCTCTTCGTTGCAGGGGCGTTGTTTTTTAACTGTTGGCGGGACTATTTTTTTGAACCCGATGTATGGGACGGTAAAATAGAAAACAGAGCCTTTGCCGGGTTGGGATTCGAGCCATATTTTACCACCGAGCAAATTGACAAGGGAGCGGCATATGGCCAGGCCGAGCCCGGTTCCTTCCGTATAATAATCGCGGTTGGTATGGGCCTGCATGAACCGGTCGAATACGAGTTCCTGTTTTTCTTTATTTATTCCTATTCCCGTATCTTCAACATAGAACTGTATTTCATTTAACCGGGGTTCAAAACCTACTTTAATGTGCCCCTGTTCTGTAAATTTTAGGGAGTTGTTTATCAGGTTGGTGAGAATTTGCCTGAGCCGTTCCCTGTCTGTTTCAAGTATAATACCGTTTTTGTATACGTTTGGGTCGGGTTTTAAATCAATAACTTTTTTACTGACTTTTTCATGGGAGCTAAAGAAATCGCATACTTCGGTAACAAGTTGTTTAATGTTTGTTTTATCTTTCTTTATGTCCAGTTGTCCGGTTTCAATTTTTGAAAGGTCAATAATATCATTTATCAGGTTTAACAGGTGCCCGCCACATCGGGTAATAATATTCAGGTAATGGAATTTATCTTCTTTTGTCAGGTCGTTTCTCTTTAACATTTCTGCAAATCCGATAATGCCGTTCATGGGGGTCCGGATTTCATGGCTCATGTTTGAAAGGAAGGCTGTTTTTAAGCGGTCCGATTCCTGTGCTTTTTGTTTGGCCTGTAAAAGGCTTTCCTGAAGTTTCTTGTGTTCGGTTATATCGTTAATTAATACCAACCATGCGGGTTTGTTGTCCCATATGGTTTGCGTAGTGGTAATTTCGCCTGTTCCAACGTCTCCATTTTTTCTAACAATGGTAATTTCAGTTTTTTTGTCAAAATCGGAGGTGTCACCAAAAATTTCACCGGTAAGTTCGTTCGATTTTCTCATGAATACAATTTCAGCGGCAGGGTTTACAAATTGTATCCTTCCGTTATTGTCGGTTATGAGTATTGCGGCGTTACTTTTTCCGACGATATTCCTAAAGTCTTCTTTGGCTTTTACAAGGCATGCCTCCAGAATCTTTCTGGCTTCAATCTCTTCATTAAGTTCTTCGTTTAATTTATGCAGCTTTTGGTTAATATTTCTTTCGCGGTTAATAAACCTGAAATATAAATTTAGTAGTTTGTACAGTTCGCCGGGGTTAATAGGTTTGTGGAGGTAATCAATGCCACCAGACCTGAAGCCTTTTGTTATAAGTTCTTTTCTGGATTCCTGCGCCGTTACAAAAACAATGGTTGTATCTGAGTTTTTCGTCTGACGAATTGATTCTGCTGTTTCAAACCCGTCACGTTCAGGCATCATTACATCAAGGAATATAATGTCAAAAGAATGCTTGTGGCATAATTCTTCTGCATCATATCCATTCATGGCAACTTCTATTTCTATTTTGTTAAAGTAGCTTCCGATTATTTCCTGAAGAAGAATGGTATTTTCTTTTTGATCATCAACTATTAAAACCTTATAGTCCACATTTCTGATTTTTAGTGTTATTGATATAATTCAGAAACTTTTCTGTTGAAGGCATAACTCCAACAAAGCGCTTGGTATCGGGGGGTGTTTCCAGGACCAGGGTCGGGGACGCCAGGACCAGATCATTTATTGCCAGTTCGGGCTTGGCCAGAATGTCAATGATATCTAACTTCATTCCCAACTCAAAGTCATTTTCTTTCCTGGCCAGTTCAAATAAGTCTTCTACTCTTTTTATTATTTCTTCGGAGTTTGAGTTATTGAATACGATATATAGTTTTCCCTTGAATTCAAGCATAATTTCGTTTTAGTTGACTTTTTTCACTTAAAATCTGATTTACAATTTTTGTTAATTGTTCACTGTCAAGAGGCTTGTGCATAATTTCAAAGTCCAGGTTATCCTGGCTGGTAGCTTCTTTCAGTTCATCAAGGTATTCACTAAGGAAGGCCGTAATAATGTATACGCGCACTTTCGTGTTTATTTTCCGAATTTCTTTTAATGTTTCCACTCCGTTCATTTCCGGCATTTTGAGATCAAGAAAGATAAGTTCGTATGTGTTTTCCTTAATTCTTTCAATACCCTTTTTTCCGGATTCAGCTGTTTCAATATAGTAGTCAGAATCCTCAAATGTCAGTTCAAATGATTTACGTACAGACTTCTCATCATCGATTACCAGTAGTTTTTTGTTCATAGTTGCACATTTTTAGGCAGACAGTCTTTTAATTAAAGCATGCTGTTGCTGGTTTGGTGTTGTTTTTTCTCTTCGGTCTTTGTAATTGGAAACGATAGGGTGAAGGTTGTTCCCTTTCCCGGAGAAGAGTGGAATGAAATGTCACCCCCTATTTCGTTAATAATGTTTTTGCAAATGGACAGCCCAAGTCCGGTGCCAATACCTGCTGGTTTTGTTGTAAAAAACGGGTCGAATATTTTATTGGAAATGTCGCCGTCAATTCCACCTCCGGTATCAGAAATATGTAGGAGCAGCTCATTCGGGACCTTCTGAATTTTTACTTCGATAATCCTTTTTTTACAGTTTTCAACTGCATGAATGGCATTGTCAAGAATATTAAAAATTAGTTGCTGGGCATAGTTGGGGCTAATGTTACATGCCGGAACATTATTTCCGGTTGGCAGAATAATATGGATGTCTTTGTCTTTTAGTTTGAATTTTATAATTTTTATACTGTTTTGTAATACCTTTAAAAGGTTCGTGTTGAACTCTTCTACAGCATGTTCGTCGTTTTTTCTGGAAAAGGTTAACAGGCTTTTTACAATTTCTGCACTCCTGCATGCTTCTTCAAATAAATCGTTTAGTACCGGATAGGCCTTGTTGTCTTTCGGAAAATGCTTCTGGCAGTATGCGGTATAGTTCATTATCCCCATTAACGGGTTGTTTAATTCGTGAGCAACTCCGGCAATGAGGGTCCCAATTGCATTCATTTTTTCTGATTGTATCAACTGCGCGGTTTGTTGTTTTAGCTTCGTTTCGGCATTCTTAAATTTTGTAATGTCTTGTATCATCAGCATTCCGCATATAATACGGCTATCAGAAAGTTTGACCGGGAGATAATGGTTTAAAAATATTTTATCGCTAATAGAGGTCTCAATGTTTTGAGGGATGCCCTTTAATGCATTTATATAATATTCTTCCGTGCGTTCTGCAACATCAGGGGAGAATACTTCAAATATTGTTTTGCCTTCCATCTTTTCTTTTGAAAGCCCCAATAGTTTTAGTCCTTTTCCATCGGAAATAATAAATCTCAGGTTAAAATCAAACAGGCACAGTGCCCCGTCAGGAAAATTGTTTGCTATGGCACGGTATTTTTCTTCACTTTGTATAATAACTTGATTTAGTGTTCTTTCGGTGACATCCTGCAGGATGATCATCAAATGGGTTTTCTGATTGTAAAAGAAGCGTACCAGGTTATATTCAAACCATGCTTCTTCGTTTTGAGAGGTAATTATTTTTTCTATAATTTTCTTATTCTTGCCGTTTTCCAGTACATCCAGTATTCCTTTATAAAGTTTTCCCTGCTTCCAGGAAATTATTGTGTTGAAATTTTGTTTTAATAATTGCTCTTTCGAGTTTTCCAGCAACTTTGTAGCCAGTTCATTGGCAATAATGCAGTCCCCGTTACTGTTATACACTAAAAAACCGCTTGGCGAATTGTCAAGCAGGGTATCTTTTAACCTTTTGGCATTTTCAATTTCAATTAAGAGCGCCTTCTCTTCCGTAATATCGTCGGTTATTGTTGCGCAGAGCCCTTTTTTAGGGCTAAAAGCTTTAATGGAGTGCCATTTGTTAAACGTATCCAGAAAAAGTTCAAATTTATTTGTGTTGCCGGTTTCTGCAACTTCTGCATATGTTTCGATGAGATCAGAATGAGCGTTCTTGAAATTGGGAACAAACTCAGACATTCTCCTGCCCTTAAGTTCAGCCCTTTTTAGTCCTAAACTCCTCTCCAGTTCCACATTGCCATCGACATATTCCAGATCGACCGGTTCGTTTTGCTTATCGTAAACAATTTTTTGAACCGCTATGCTGCTACTTTGGTTGTTAAAAAGCGCCAGATAGTTTTGTTCGCTTTCTTTAAGTTTGGTGATGTCTACAAATGTTATTATAACCCCGTTGACTTTTTTTAACGAGGTTAGAAAAGGGGTAATTTTTCTCAGAAAGAAGTTTCCGTCATCATCCTGAAATTCCTTTTCAATGGTGTGCATTGCCTTTAGTACACATTTGGAATCGAATATAAATTCTTTACGGACCTGTTCTGAAAAGTTTGAGGCAAAACTGCTGATAGGCCGGCCAATATCTTCTTCTTTTAAATTAAAGTGCTTTCTTAATGCCGGGGTAAACTTTCTTATCCTTAAGTTATTGTCAAGAAAAAGAGTGCCTATCTCAGTGGAGTTTAGCAGGTTGTTCATGTCGTCATTAAGCTCGGTGAGTTCCCTGTTTTTCTGCTGTACTTCCGCATTTACCGTATAAAGTTCTTCGTTTACCGACTGTAACTCTTCGTTGGTGCTTTGCAGCTCCTCATTGCTGGCCTGCAACTCTTCGTTGCTGGCCTGAAGTTCTTCATTACTGGTTTCAAGCTCTTCTATCGTATTTTGTAGTTCCTGCTTTATCTTTTTAAGTTCATTTTCTAAATCATCAATATGTTGTTTTGATGTTTCATCGGGTTTATACTGATCATAAACAACTGAACCTTTCTCCTTTTCATCCTCGTTGTTTTCTTCAAAGCAGACAAAAATGGCATCGTAGCCTGCTTTTTTAAATTCATATTTTTCGAAGATAATATGGGTGAGGTGTTCCCGGTTGCCCCGGCTGAAAGAGATATCTTTAAACCTTATGGTTTTATCGCTGTCCAGCAAACGCCGCACCCCGTTTCGTATAATGGCGGCTAATTTATCATCGACCAGTATGTCTAATAAATGGTCTTGTAACGTGCCGGATTTGTACTCAATGTAATTGTTCAGGTTGCCATTAAGGTATAATATCTGGAAATTCTTATCAATAAAAACACCTGTTGGTCCAAAGGTTTCGGAAATTTTCTCTGAGAATATTTTATCGGGATGATTATAAGCTGCAACTTGCGGGTACCTGTATTCATATATCCCATTTTTGCTTTCGTATTTGTTTGCACCATAGCTTGTTTGTAATTTGGACGGCAGGTGTTTATAGTCGTACATATTTTGAAAAATCCGCCATGCGTTATCTATTGTGGTAAAATATTTTTGAAGTTCACCAAGGTTTTCGCTATGTCCCAGAAAAAGAAAACCACCTTTCTTCAAACTAAACTGCAATGCGTTCATGACCTTTTGCTGGCCCTTAGGCAATAAATAGATGAGCAGGTTCCGGCAGGAAATAAGGTCTGTTTTAATAAACGGTGGGTCTTTTAACAGGTTATGTTTGCTAAAAACAATTTTTTCCCGGATGTTTTTTGCTATTTCAAAGCAATCGCCATTTTTGATGAAGCATTTACCGAGGTATTTTTTGGGTATGTCAGTGATGTAATTTACAGGATATTTTCCCTGTATGGCAATTTGAACAGAGTTGGAATCTAAATCGGTTGCAAAGATTTTAAAATCGGCCCGGATGTTGTTTTCTTCCAGAAAATCATCAATAAGAATGGCCAGTGAATAGGCTTCTTCGCCTGTTGAGCATGCAGTAACCCAAATTCTGACAACTTTTTTATCTTTTTCACGAAACAAATCAGGAAGAATATTTTCCCGGATCGAATTAAAGGCCTGCATGTCCCGGAAAAAACCGGTAACACCTATCAAACAGTCTTTTATCAGTAATTTTTGTTCATCTTTGTCTTTCTTTATCCGGGGTGTGTATTCCTCCAGGCTTGTTAAGTGGTTGATGGATATTCTTTTTTCGAGCCGGCGAAGGATTGTCGAATTTTTGTATTGACTAAAATCAATTCCTGATACTTCATATAAGAGGCTAAGAATGGAATTATAAGCGTCGCCTTCTGTAGTTACCAGGTTTTTTGATAGTGTGTTTTTTGTATAACCAGATGTAATTCGATAGATTATTTCACCGATATTTTCCGGAGGGGCTATAAATTCAGCATAGCCCGAGTTGATTGCCGTAACTGGCATACCATCGAACTGGGCCGATTTTGGTTCCTGGACAATAACAGTGCCTCCGGCACTTTTAATGGTGCCTATCCCCCGGGAACCATCCGTTCCGGTCCCGGACAAAATTATGCCAATGGCTTTCTCTTCCAGCTCATTGCCCAACGAGTGAAAAAACAAATCAATGGGAAGGTTTAACTGGTGTGTCTGTGGTTTTTCAAGATGAACAATTTTGCCCCCTTTTATAAGGATGTTTTTTTCTTTCGGGTTGAGGTAAATATGATTAGGTTTAAGTTCCAGTCTATCTTCAGCAAGGAGGATAGGCATTTTTGTATGCTTTTTTAGCAATTCGTCCATCAGGCTTTTAAAGTTAGGCGACAGGTGCTGTACAATAACAAATGCCATGCCGGTGTCTTCAGGCATGTTATCAAATAACTTCTGTATGGTTTCAAGCCCTCCGGCAGATGCCCCTATGCCAACTACGTAGAATTTTTTTTCCATTAAACCTATGGTTTATATAACGTTTTTTGTATAAATTTAATAAATAATTTCAACTAAATCCACTTAAAAATGAGAAAAACCCTTACTGGTATTAAAGGTATGGATGAAATAACCCAGGGAGGATTGCCTACCGGACGCACAACGTTAATATGTGGGCAGGCGGGTTCCGGGAAATCCATATTTGGGCTGGAATTTCTGGCAAAAGGAATACTGAACTATAATGAAAACGGAGTTGTTGTTTCGTTTGAAGAGAATGAAGACGACATATTAACCAATACGGCTTCTTTTGGCTGGGATCTTCCCGGTTTAATTGAGCAGAAAAAACTAGCTATTGAATACGTTTATATTGAGCGCAGTGAAATTGAGGAAACCGGGATGTTTAGTATGGACGGGTTACTTATTCGTATAGCTGCGGCTATTGACGAAGTAGGGGCCAAGCGGGTATTAATTGATACGATTGAGTCGCTGTTTAGTGGTTTTATTTCGGAAGGTATCCTTCGGGCAGAAATCAGGCGGCTGTTTCGCTGGTTGAAAGATAAAGGCGTAACTACGGTATTAACTGCCGAAATGGGGACGGACACCCTTACCCGGTTTGGTTTGGAGGAGTATCTGTCAGACTGTGTTATTGTCCTGGATCACAGGATCCACAATCAAGTCTCAAGGCGAAGGTTGCGTGTGTTGAAATACCGCGGGACTTCGCATGGAACAAACGAGTACCCTTTTATGATTACCAATACCGGTTATTCCGTACTACCAATTACATCCGTTCAGTTAAATTTTGAAGTGGGGTCAGAATGGTTTAAGACGGGAATTGATCGACTGGATTCGATGTTTGGGGAAAAAGGCCTGTACCGGGGCTCTGCTGTTCTGGTTTCGGGCTCATCGGGAACAGGAAAATCTTCCATATTGGCAACAATTGTTGATGCGGCATGCAGAAGAGGGGAGAAGTGCTGTTATATTTCGTTTGAAGAATCACCCTCTCAATTGAAACGAGACTTTAATTCTATTGGTATAGATTTGGCACAATGGGAGGACAATGGGCTGCTGCACTTTCATTCTGCGCGTTCAACGTCTTACGGGCTGGAGATGCACCTGTTAATGATAACAGAACTGGTTGACCAGATTAATCCTGATTTTGTTGTGATGGATCCCGTCTCAAACCTGAGCAAAATAACAAACAGTACAGAGGCTTCTAACTGGGTTGTGTTGTTGATTGATTTTTTGAAAAGTAAAAAAATCACCTGTGTTTTCTCGGAATTAACGCACATAGGGGATGATTTGGAGGCTACTTCAACGGATATATCCTCCATGATGGATACCTGGCTTTTGCTGCGTGATATTGAATTGTACGGGGAGAGAAATAAGGCAATATATATATTAAAATCAAGGGGCATGGGACATTCGAACCAGATCCGGGAATTTAAATTTACGAATGACGGGATTAAGATTCTGGATGTATATGTAGGAACAGAAGGGGTGTTAACGGGAACAGCCCGTATAGTCCAGGAACAGAAAGATCAGGTTCGAAAACAGGAAGCTGAGAGAGAAGTGATTGCCCTGAAAGCTGATTTGGTCCGCCGGGAAGAAGTGCTTGATAATCAAATAAAAGCATTGAGGCTGGATTATGAGGCAGAAAAAAGAAAGCTGATCGTTTCTATCTCCAATAAAGAGAAAGACATAAGAACTAAAAAGGATGCCAGTACAAAAATGGGGAACTTAAGGGGGATGGACATGGTTTCTGAATTAACATCAAACCTGGAACCAAATAAAAGTTGAATGATGAATGCGAATAGTGAACAATGGGACTTGCGGTTATATGTAGCAGGTACCACACCTGAAAGTATTAAAGCATTTAAGAACTTAAAAAAAATATGTGAGGAATATCTGGAAGGCCGTTATTCTATTGAGGTAATTGATCTTCTTGAAAATCCACAACTGGCGAAAGGAGAGCAAATTGTTGCTGTACCGACCCTGGTAAGAAAACTTCCTCAACCACTGATTAAAATTATTGGGAATTTAAGTCAAGAGGAGCGTGTATTGGTTGGGTTGGACATTAAACCCCGAAGAATTTTAAAAGCATGAGTTTAGTAAACCGCTATGATTATTTTGAAGAGGCTGTAAACCAGAGCCCCCGGTACTGCCTGAAACTATATGTAATTGGCAGGGAAAGAGAGGCTGACAGGGCAAGGATTAATCTAAAAGAGATTTGCGAAGAGTATTTGCCGGATAATTATGACCTGGAGGTGATTGATATTTTAGAGCACCCTCAATTAGCAACAGACGAACAGATTATTGCCGTGCCAACTTTAATAAAGAAGTTGCCCGAACCCCTTAGAAGGGTTGTAGGTGATTTTAGCGATCGGGAGAAGGTTTTATTGGGGTTGGATTTGGTTGAAAGGTGAGTTCTTGGGGATGTGAGTTTCTTATTTTTCTATTACGGCATACTCATAAACAAATGTGTTTTTATAGACAGGTTTTATCTTTTACGGTTCAAAAGGAGGTCTTCCAGGCCTGTCTGTAGGTTCAAAATTTTTGTTCCGAAATTTGTCATTTTGAGAACTGCCTTTCCATTCCCGGAGGTTATAAATGAAACTAAACATAAAGTATCGTCCGATTTCATTGCTTTCAATATCTTCAATATAAGATTCCGTAATATTCCGGCTAATATTTGTGTTCTGGTTAAGTATATCGGTTGCAGTAAATCTCAGTTCCCCGCGTTTGTTTTTGAATATTTTTCTGCCAACAGACAGGTTCCAAAGCAGAATGCTTTGATTATAATTTTCGGACAGGCCATAATATATTTTATGGTTTAGCTGGGTGTTGATGGAATAGTTGTTAAATGCCAGCCAATGGAATCTTAGTTTTGTTCTTTGTGTGTAATACTGTTGGTCATAATCGTTTCTCAGGTTGTTGTCAGCAAGGTTGAAGCGCCCTGAGTAGCTTAGGGTGAAGTCGGTTTTGTCGCTGATATTGCTGCTTAGGATAATGTCCGGGTTTATTGCATAATTTGTTGTTGTGCTCTTAAATCCATCAATAATGGCTGGTGTCTGGTTGTAATTAACACCAAGGTTCAGGTTGAGGTTACTCTTGATTTTTTTTAAAGGAAACCCATAGCTGACAAGCGTTCGAAGCTGAAAATAACCGTCGAGGTTAACAGGGTAGCTAAGCTGGGTGCCCTGGTTAAGCAATATGCCATTGGACAGGAGCGTGTCCCGTGCGGCAAAGAAAGTTGTGTTGGAAATATAATTGTTTGTCTTTGATGCATACAGGAGCAGGAAAAAAGTTTGAGATTTTTGTGGGTTGACCCTGGACCATTTCGTCATAAGCATTTGTGAATACGCTTGTTTTAACAGAGGGTTTCCGGTCGATAACATCAGAGGGTTGCTATCGTCAATTGAGTTGTGCAGTTGTTCCGTGTTTGGCTGACTGGAACGGGTGCGGTAAAAGATTCGGATATTATTGCCCTGTGAAGGTTTCCAGTTAAAATGAACACGGGGAAGAAGTGTGTTGTACGTGTTGCTTTGCTCTGTTTCCAAAGGAAAAACCGGGGTGCTGCTTAGTCTGTTTTGTTCGTATTCCAGACTACCTGACAGATAGAATTTCTCTTTTTTGTACCTGTATGACGCTTCAGCTGATCTTGATAATTCTTCATCTTCAAATTTATTGGTAAGGACAGAGTCCAATATATCATAAGACTGATTCGAAAAGTTATAATCAAATGTTTCTTTGTTGCTGTTTCCGCTCTTGAATTTTGATTTATATGCCAGCAAAATACTGCCGTTTTGTCCAACAGGCTCTGTGTACATCAGGTTCGCCGAATATTGGTTCTCGTTTGTGTTGGAAAATATTTTTTGAAATGCTGAATCCTGCTCAAATTCATTACCTTCCTGGTAATTGTTAAACGATTCCCTCGTCTGGGGCCTATCTTTGCTATTCGTAGAGGAACCAAGGTTTACAGAGAATGTACGTCCTTTTTTATCGAAACGGTGCCGGAATAATAAGTTCCCGCCCAGGTTATAACCTTCTCTGTCGGAATTGGAAAACACTTCCGTTGAGTTAAAATAATTGACAGAATCGGTGTTTAACCCATTTGTGAAGCTGTTCGACTTATTATTTTGGAGGCTGATGTTTGGGGTAAATATTATCGAATTGTATTTGTTGATGTTATAGGTAAGCCGCAGGTTTAAACGATGGTTTATATTGGTACTGCCTGCGTCATAGTCTTCTAGATATACCTGTTGGTTTTCGTTCTGTTGGAAGTAAGAGCGATTTGTTTTTATAAATGAATTATTTTCGCTGTAATTTGTAAAATAGCTGCCTGTTACTTCAATCTTTTCCCCCCAACTGTCGGTATAATTTATTCCGAAGCTATGAGTGTTTGAGGTGCCGGACTGTTTGCCTACCAGGAAATTTTCCGCATTTTGTGAGCCTCCCGGTTTTCTTAAGGATTTGCCTTTACCGCCCCTTCTGCCCCTTCCATTTCCCCGTCCGGAACTGGCACTGCTCATAACGCCAAGTAAGTCTTCATTAGTGAAGTTTTGTTGGTTAACATTGTTTGATAATCCAACAATAGAAATGCGTTGCTCGTTATTGAAGAGGTTAACGTTCCCCCCCAAAAGGTATCTGTCTTCGGAGCCATATCCGGCAAAAAATTTTCCGAAGGTTCCATTTCGCATTGTAGGTTTGGTTATTATATTAATCGTTTTCTCTTCGTTTCCATCGTTAAATCCGGTGAATTCAGACTGGTCGCTCAGTTTATCAAATACCTGGATTTTATCTATAACCTCTGCCGGGATATTTTTTAGTGCAATTGACGGGTCGTTACCAAAAAAGGGTTTGTTGTCGACTAATACTCTTTTTACTTCTTCACCCTGAGCCTCAATTTTATCGTCGGAAATTATTATGCCGGGGAGTTTCTCTACCATATCTTCAGCAGCGGCATCCGGGGCTGTTTTGAATGCCAGGGCATTAAATTCCAGGGTATCGCCTTTTAACACAGAGGTTGGAACTTTCTCTGTTACCGTAACTTCGTCGATCTTATTTTTGACAGGGCAGACTTTAAAAGGATTTAGGCTGATTTTAGCAGATTCAGGCTCTATCTGTTCTTTTATTTTCTGATATCCCAAAAAGCTGGAATACAGTTTGTAAGATTGTTTCGGAATTTTGTCAAAGCTGAACTTTCCATGGTTATCTACTACTGTAGCGTGTTTTGATGAATCTGAGCCTACAACGATTATGTGTGCCCCGGTTAAGGGTGAGTTGTCATTGCAATCGACGAGGGTTCCCTGTATATTGATCGTTTTTTGTGCTGTAGCTTCCTGGTAAAGTCCGCATAAAGCAATAAGAGATATGGCGAAATAAAATCTCATGTTCCTGTTTTATTCATTAGACACAGGTAAGAGACAAAACTTTTGCGGGGAGTTAAGATTTTTCAAAAAAGAGCTGGGGAAGTGTTGAGGGAGAAGGAATCAAAAAGTCATTGTTCCGCTTAGGTCTATTGTCAAGAACAACACGAACCTCTAATTTTTTGTTGCTGTTATTAAAATCACTCTTGAACCTGAAAATTTGTAGCGAGTTTTTCGTTTCCATCCATGTTTCGGAATATTCCAGGTGCTGAAAATCTCCAAATTTATCTCTTATTTGTTCGTAAGCGCTCTTTTGGTTTTCTTCGGTAAGTAGATTTTTAATAGTAGGGGTAGCTTCATTATTGAATTCATAGTATTCCCCATTTTTCAGTTTAGTAAGGTAATCAGAGGCAAAATCTTGCGCTAATTTCATGTTTTCCGGATTTACCTTTGACTCATCCTGTTTTTTAAAGTCTTGACTACAAGAGTTTAAGCCAAATAGAAGACACGTGCAAATGATAATAATAATAGATTTCATGATTATCCTGGAATTATAAAGAATACCAAGAACAGAAGGCCACCACGAAGTGGTAGATTAATTTAGCCCAAAGGCACCGCCTTGGGAAAAGAAAAATAAAAATGTAATTTTCGCCCTGAAAGGGCAGTTTAAAAGGATCATTAATCAATACGGCCCAAGTCAAATCTTGTCAGGCTTTCATTGGGAAAAATCAGGACATGATATTCTGAGCAGAAGGCCACCACGAAGTGGTAGATTAATTTAGCCCAAAGGCACCGCCTTGGGAAAAGAAAACAAAATAGAATTTTCGCCCTGAAAGGGCAGTTTAAAAAGATCGTTTATCAATACCATACCCGTGCTGGTTTTCCGTAAAAAACCGTAAACTTTTATACTAAACTGAAAACAACTACATTTGCATCGTTTGGGTGGATTTTTCTTTTTCAGGAAAAACCTTAATATGGGAATCCGGTGCTATTGACAAACCCGATTGACTGTCGATAAATTCCGGAGCTGTACCCGCAGCTGTAAATCCTTTCTCATTGAAAAATGAGCATTTCTGAGAATACCATGCCACTGTCCGGAACATTCAGGATGGGAAGGCCTCGGAAGCAGGATGAGCCAGAAGACCTGCCAAAAACGAAAAAATAGTACGAACTTCGGGAAATAAGTTTCGGTGTGTTCTTCGTGAATCCGTTTTCCGAAAAAAAGGTTAAGAATGAGACGTTTTATTTCATCAATCTGCATTTTAGTTTTTATACATGTAATAGTCAGTGCCCAAAGCTATAGCCGTATAGTTTCGTTAGCACCATCGCTGACAAAAAATGTTTACTATCTCGAATCGCAGCGAAAACTGGTTGGTTGCACCAGCTATTGTGAAATGGCAAAGCCGGACAACAAGGAGATTGTGGCATCAGCTGTTAATGTGAATATAGAAAAAGTGGTAAGCCTTAAACCGGATCTTATTTTGGTTACAACCATCACGAACCCTGAAACCATAGAACAAATCAAAAAATTTGGTATATCCGTTGAAGTGTTTCCAACCCCCAAATCCTTTGAAGAGATTTGTAATCAGTTTATGCAAATAGGAAGTTTGTTGGGAAAAAAAACAAAAGCAGAAGAGATAATAAAAGATACGCGCTCCAGGGTTGATAGCATCAAAAAACAGTTTATGGGCAAAGAGCAGCCTAAAGTATTTTTTCAGATTGGGGCAAAACCACTGTTTACAGTTATTCCTGAAACTTTTATGAACGATTATATAACATTTGTAAACGGACAAAACATCGTAACGGAAACAAAACGGGGAACAATAGCCCGTGAAAGTGTTATTGCCAGGAACCCGGATTATATTTTTGTTACAACCATGGGAATTATGGGAGAGGAAGAAACAAAGGTGTGGAAGACATTTAGTAATATAAATGCCACAAAAAATGGCCATGTTTTTATAATAGATTCGGATCTTGCATGCACTCCC
Source organism: Bacteroidales bacterium (assembly GCA_965230395.1). Classification (GTDB taxonomy): domain Bacteria; phylum Bacteroidota; class Bacteroidia; order Bacteroidales; family UBA10428; genus UBA10428. Next base: position 4,372,668 of record CBDDKV010000002.1, on the reverse strand, counting down.
ACTCCTGTTACTTTTATACAAACACTTGAGATAATTTCGAAACACATAAATAAATAGTAATGTCTGAAAAAAAAGGGCTTATCCACATATATACAGGAACAGGAAAAGGAAAAACTACGGCGGCAATTGGTTTATGTGCGCGGGCGCTTGGGCACAGTTTTAAAGTATGCTACGTTTCCTTTCATAAAAGACCAGAGTTATATGGTTACAACGAAATGCAAAGCCTGCAAAAATTAGGGGCAATGGTGATCAATCATGCCAAAGGGCACCCGCATCTCGACAAAAGTCTGGATTCTGAAGTGATTAAAAGGGAAACAGAGGTGGGGCTGAAGGAAATAAAAGAGCTGATAAAGAACGGGGAATTCCATTTACTGGTGTTGGATGAGATTTTAATATCAGTAAGGGACGGATTTTTGAGTGAAGCGGAACTGCTTCAGTTTGTTCAGGAGAAACCTTCAGGACTGGAACTTGTATTAACCGGAAGGGGGGCGACAAAGGAGATTGTTGCGTTAGCCGATTATGTTAGTGAGGTTAATTGTGTAAAACATCCTTATAATAAAGGAGTTCAAAGCAGAGAGGGGATAGAGTTTTAAAGCATGAAAAAAAGGTATAGGGGATGGTTGATATTTTTACTCACCACAATCTTTCTGTTGATATGCATGGTTGCTTTGTCAGTTGCTATAGGAGAGTTGGATATTAAAATCCAGGATATATACCGAATCCTGAAAAATAAAGAGGGAATTGAATACTCAGTTTTGGCCCAGATACGTATCCCCAGAACGATACTGGCCTTGTCGGTTGGCGGGGCACTTAGCCTGGCTGGTGCGCTGCTTCAGGGTATATATAGAAACCCTCTGGTAGAACCTTATACTATGGGAATTTCCGGGGGCGCAGCTTTTGGTGTAGCTTTATCCATTGTCATGGGGCTTCATTTAAGTCTGGGCGCTTACATTTTGCCCCTATCAGGTTTTTCCGGAGCCTTTGCAACGATATTTCTCGTTTACTTTCTTAGCATAAAAAAGGAGGGGGGACTTAGCATTTACCGAATGTTACTGGTCGGAGTGATGATAAGTTTTATAGCTTCTTCTGCAATGATGTTTCTAATGTCGGTTTCCTCTGCAGAGAACCTGCATAGCATAGTTTTCTGGATCATGGGGTCATTAAATGAACCCAACCAGGTTCTGATAAAAATAGCTTTGTTTTCATCCCTTGCCGGTTTATTCCTCAGTTACTTTTATGTTGTACCACTAAATGCACTACGTTTAGGAGAATCAAAAGCAAAACATTTGGGGGTAAATACAACCAACACCATACGGATTATTTTTATACTGGCCTCTTTGGTTACCGGGGTTTGTGTATCGGTAGCGGGTGTTATTGGCTTTGTTGGTTTGGTCATACCCCACATAGTAAGAAATATTGTTGGTTCCGACTTTCGGGTATTATTAATAGGTTCGTTTTTAGGTGGAAGTACGTTTTTGATTTTATGCGATATTCTGGCCCGTACGGTAATTGCCCCAAATGAACTGCCGATAGGGGTTATTACAGGAATGGTCGGTGGAACAGTATTTATCGTAGCTTTAAGTAGAATTTACAAAGGAGATAAAAAACTGTAGCATGAAAGACTTCCTGGCTCTAAACAAAGTCGATTGTGGATATGGGAAAGCATTCCGTCTGGATAAAGTAAGTTTCTCTTTGTCAAAAGGAATTTTCTCTGGTATTGTAGGTCCGAATGGTTCAGGAAAAACAACATTGTTAAAAGGAGTTTCCGGGGAGCTGGGTGTTGAAAGGAAACAAGTTCTGCTGGACGGAATTGATTTAAGCCACCTGAATGAAAAGGAAAGGGCAAAAAAAGTTGCAGTTGTTTCTCAGTTTACCGATGCCTTAGATATTACAGTAGAGGAATATGTGTTGATGGGAAGATTGCCTTATCGAAAAAGGTTTCAGTTTTTCGAAACAGAGGAAGATTATAAAATCGCCGAAAGGTACATGAAGCTTACAGATGTATACAGTTACAGAAATAAGATTATGTCGCATCTGAGTGGTGGAGAGCAACAATTGGCAGCCATTGCTAAAGCTTTAACTCAGGAACCGGAACTTTTATTGCTCGATGAGCCTACCTCTCACCTGGATATCTCACATCAGGTACAGGTCCTGAACCTAATCCAGCAGTTGAGCCATGACTTAAGCCTGACCGTATTGATGATAATTCACGATTTGAACCTGGCAAGTGAGTATTGCGATTATTTAGTGTTAATGCGAAACGGGAAGGTTTTCACAAAAGGGACTCCGGATGAGGTGTTGAATTATAAAAATATAGAGGAAGTCTATAAAACTGTTGTAATTACGCAAACAAATCCATTGTCGAAACGGCCAGCTGTTTTCTTAGTTTCAAACAAAGTGTTAACAAAGAGAGACATAAAATCAAAATAAAATATACATTTGCAGCGAATTTGGTGTTCAGTTGTTTACTTCTGAAAGCTTTGCAGTAGGTGGTCAGAGCAGAAACACATCCGGTAGGAAAGTATGTTTTTGCAACATCCGTCGATGACGTTAAAAGATAGTGTGGCAAAGCTGCCTGATCCTATAAAGTAAACGGAGTAACACCCAAAGTACTAGCCATAAACAATGAACCAAACAGTGGCGATATTGTTACCTGGAATTACCAGAAGGATATTGTGCTCTGGAAAAGTAGATGCAGTCAATGCTTATCAGTAAAAATGAAAGATTAAATGAGAATATATACCAGGACAGGGGACAAAGGAATGACAGGTATTTTGGGTAGGGAGCTCCACTCAAAAGACGATGTCAGAATTGAATGCAAAGGTGAACTTAATGAGGCAAATTCCTTTATTGGGTTGCTGCATTCTAAACTTAAACCGGATCATGTGTGGCAGGAAAAGCTGAAAAAAGTACAAACAGATATTATGGATATGATGTCACACATACCCTCGCATTCGGTCAGGAGAGAAGATAACAAAGTCAAAAAGCCGGTGGCTGGTGCAGGGGGCTGTGAAAAGTGGATAGGAGAAATAAAACGATGAAGAAGTTACGTTCCATAATGTTCGTAGGTACTGGTTCTGATGTTGGGAAATCAGTAATCAATGCCGGCTTTTGCAGAATATTTCTTCAGGACGGGTTTAAACCGGCACCGTTTAAGGCTCAGAACATGTCGCTAAATAGTTATGCGACCCCTGATGGGTTGGAAATTGGTAGGGCTCAGGCTGTTCAGGCAGAAGCGTGCGGGATAGAATGCAGTGTGGAGATGAACCCGGTCCTGTTAAAGCCTACAAGCTATTTAAGTTCACAGGTTGTACTTAATGGAAAACCGGTAGGGAATAAAACAGCTTCAGAGTTTTTTGTCGATACGGACAGGGACAAGCTCTTCCGGGAAGCGGTAAAGGCATTTAAAAAGCTGGAAGAAAAGTATAATCCAATTGTTTTGGAAGGGGCCGGGAGTATCTCGGAAATCAATCTTTGGGACAAAGACATAACCAATATGAGGATGGCCCTTGAAACAGGGGCGGCAACATATCTGGTGGCCGATATAGATCGGGGAGGGGTTTTTGCCAGTGTTTACGGAACAATGGAATTGTTGCCCCCGAAACAGAAAGAACAAATAAAAGGGATAATAATCAATAAATTCCGGGGCGATATCAATCTTTTTAACGAGGGAAAGAAAATCCTGGAAAGGCTTACACAAAAACCAGTTGTTGGTATCGTTCCATATTTCAGGGATATATTTATTGAAGAGGAAGATTCCGTAGTGATTGAGAATAAAAACAATACTTCATTACCCGGTAAAATAAACGTGGCGGTTATTTTGCTGCCACATATGTCGAACTTTACCGATTTTGATATGCTGGAGCATCAACCAGATGTCCATCTTTTTTATACAAGTTCTCCTTCAGAAGTTTCAAAATCAGATATAATTATTATTCCGGGTTCAAAAAATACAATTTCTGACTTGTTGTATCTCAAAGAAAACAAGGTGGCAGAAGCAATTATTACAGCACATAAAACCGGAAAACAGGTCTATGGCGTTTGCGGGGGGTACCAGATGATGGGGCGAAACATTTTTGATCCAAAGCGTGTTGAAGGGGAAATAGAAGAGGTTGAAGGCTTGGGTTTGTTGCCGGTTACAACAACGCTCTCAGAAGAAAAAAGGACGGTTCAGTGTACATTTTCCTTTCTTCATTTTGAGCAACCATGCAAAGGGTATGAAATTCATATGGGAGAAACCCGGACAGATGTTTGTCGTCCTCTGTGTAAAGCAGCAGGGGAAGAAGAAGGTTTTTTTCTAAACCCTAAAACCTGGGGGACGTATATGCACGGTATATTTGATAATTCAGTTGTTGTAGAATATATTTTGAGACAAGTAAGGGAAGGTGTGGATGTGAACCTGGACTACAGGGAATACAAAAATAAGGAGTACGATAAACTGGCACAGTTAATCAGGGAGTCGGTTGATATGGAATACATATATAAAACATTGCAGTATGATTGAGGGGCATGGCAACAATATATATCATTACAAAGGTAAAATAAAAGTAGATTTCAGTTCGAACGTAAGTGCTCAGAAACTATCGAAAGAGATTATCGGACATTTATCATCATGTCTTACTTTAATAGAAAATTACCCTGAACCTGATGCCCAAAGTTTGCAAAAAGACATTGCTGCGCATCATGGGGTAAAAGAGGAAAGCATTTTGGTAACGAACGGTTCTACCGAAGCATTTTATCTGTTGGCCCACTATTTTCAAGGAAAAGAATCCACTATTTTTACCCCGTCGTTTGCAGAATATGAAGATGCATGCACCTTATATAAACACAAACTAATATTTGCTGAAAACCTTATTAAGTTTAATTCTATAAAACCGAAATCAGGTGTTGTCTGGTTAGGCAACCCTAATAATCCGGACGGAAAAGTAACCTCAAAGGATGATATATTAAAATTTTGTAAAGAACATCCGGATGTTTACCTGGTTGTGGATGAGGCTTATGCAGATTTGTGCTACGGGTTTGATTCTATTATCCCTTTTGTTGAAGAAACAGATAACCTGATAGTTGTACGTTCCCTTACAAAAACCTTTTCAATTCCGGGACTGCGTGCAGGGTACATCGTGGCAGGAGAGGCTGCCTTAAATAGAATTGGCCGGTTAAAAATGCCCTGGAGTGTTAATACACTAGCCATTGAAGCGGGCAAATATTTAATAGGAAATTACAAAGAATTGCAGCCTGATAAGAAGCTTATGTTTACGAACTCATCCAACCTTCAGTATAAGATGGAACGATTAACCAATGTGGAGGTTATTAACTCCAGGTGTAATTTCTTTCTTGTCAGATTATTAAAAGGAAAAGCGAACGCACTAAAAGAGTTCCTTATTGATAACTATGGTTTTTTAATACGGGATGCATCGAACTTTCGGGGACTGGATGAATCTTATTTTAGGGTAGCTGTTCAGGGGGCTGAAAGTAATGTGAAGCTAATAAAAGGAATTCAGCAATGGATGCAACAGCAGTAGAAGCATTATCAGCAATAGTGTTCTGCCCTGTTGCCCTGGGTTTTATCCTTGACTCTTTATTGGGGGATCCGTTGTGGCTGCCGCACCCTGTGCGTTGGTTTGGGAAAATGATAGCAAAGGGTGACGAAGTATTAAATCAGGGAAAGAATAAAGTCCTGAAAGGGGCATTGTTAGTTGTATTGTTGACAGGGGTTATATACGTATCGCTGTGGACTATAGAATATTTTTTCAGGGATGATGCATTCCTGTTTCTGGTGTTTGAATCGGTAATGGTGTTTTTTGGGATAGCTAACCGAAATCTTATTTCTGAGGCAATGAAGGTTGAAAGAAAACTTAGCGGGGAAGGGATTGAAGCAGGACGGAAACAGTTAAGCTGGATTGTTGGCCGGGACACACGTAATCTGTCGGCAAATAAAATAAGAATTGCAACTCTGGAAACCCTTTCAGAAAACCTGAGTGACGGGGTTGTAGCCCCTTTGTTTTATTATGCCATTGGAGGGGTACCGTTAATGCTTACCTATAAAATGATAAATACAATGGACTCTATGCTGGGGTATAAAAATGACAAGTATTTTTATTTTGGAAAGGTTGCAGCAAAACTGGATGATGTTGTAAATTATATACCAGCAAGAATTACCGCTTTATTAATGGTCGCAATAACCTTCAGTTGGAGAGGCATGAAATATATTTTTCAGTTTGGAAACAAACATGCCAGTCCAAATGCCGGTTACCCGGAAGCCGCACTGGCAGGAATATTAAATTGTCGGTTTGGTGGTCCGAATTATTATCACGGAAAATTGGTTGAAAAACCATTTATTGGTGTTAAGGAAAGGGATATTGCCCAACGTGATCTTCGTAAAACCTGCACAATAAATTTTATGGTTTCATTGGTGTGTGTGGCTTTGATTGTAATTCTGAAAGAGCAGGTACCTTAAACCTCATATACTATAAGGTATTCAATAAAGAATTGACCAATCAGCACAGAATGGTAAATTGATCATTACACCGAATAATAACGTTGGAACGAATAGTTAATGTAATGACAAACTTCCTGTTAAATAGTGGCTGCAAGAAAACTGTGCATTTTGAAAGTCTTTCTCAAGAAGGCTTCAAAGACAAGGCTTTATTCACAAGCTGATTTATTTTTATAGGTGTTCATGAACTCCTTTTAGTCGGGTCGAAGTTTTGAAAATTAAGGAGTCCCGAAGCTTCGGGATGGATGTTTTCAAAACAAGAGTAACGCAGGACCTTTAGTTCACGAACATCATTGAATATTTTATTTTTGTGAGTAATTTGGAGTTTTCTTGCAAAGACTAAATAAAAGAATAATACTTTTTATGCCCGTCTTACTTTTGGTATTATTTCAAAACGGTTTTTCTCAGGACCAAGCATTGAATGAAGCCGTTCAAAACTTGTCGACATAAATATTGAAGTCTATTCTTGGCTATTCCTGGTTTCAGTATTGTCTTGTCCCTGTTAGAAAAAAAAATGAAGCCAGCACCACGCTGAGATGTATTCCGATTAGCAGATTTGTAAGGTTAACATTCCGTTAACAATGCTGTTAGTGCTTGCCTTTTCTGCTGTACAAGCTTTTGTAAGGTGTGAGGTGTTTGTTGTTGTGTCATGGTACGGAGAAAGAAACGACAATACTATAAACGAAAACGATGAAGTACCTTCTAATGATATTAACAGCTCTTTTTCTTACCGGTGGTTATCTTTCTGCCCAGACATGCTGTTCCGGAGGTGTTCCGATATCCGGAAATATAGGTTTTGTCAGTTCAACCCCGGGGGCTCTTCAGTTGGAGCTAAGTTATGATTATAATTTCCTGAATACCCTTAAAAATGAGCAGGAAGTACTCTCTGATAATTCACGGAGAAGAACTACCCAATCGGTGCTGTTAAAAGCGGGGTATTCATTTAAATCTGGTTTTTCAATGGAGGGACTTTTCAGTTATGTGAGCCAAACCCGGGAGATAGTCGGTGAATTTGGCAGCACGATTGATAAAACCCGGGGCATGGGAGATGCCGTGTTGTTGTTAAAATACTCAAAGCAGTTTGGGCAAGAATTTAACCTGAATGTTGGGGTAGGGCCAAAACTCCCATTAGGGGCCCATAATTTAAAAAGCGAAAACGGTATTGCTTATAATGCCGATTTACAACCGGGTAGTGGTTCCTGGGATTATCTTTCCTGGGGCAATGTTTCCAGGCAAATTTCGTTTCGCCCTACAGCTACTGTACACGGAAGCGTAACTTACAGACTGAACGGGAAAAACAAAGAATATTTCGGAACACAGGAATACCGGTTTGGGAGCAGTATCCAAATACAGACAGGAATAAGTGACCGGTTTGTGGTTGGAAAAACTATGGTAGATCCTTCACTTTCATTCAGGTACCGGAAAGCCCGGGAAGACAGGATTGATGGTCGGATATTGGACAATACAGGAGGTGAGTGGATTTTCTTTTCGCCAGCAATCGCCGTTAGCAGGTGGCAAAATATTGCTTTTAACATAACTCCGGAAATTCCGGTTTACGCAAAGGTTACAGGAACTCAATTGTCTCCAACCCTTCGTGTTCGCGTTGGGGTATATTATACATTTTTAAAGCAATCAAAAATAAACATAAACCCAGGATATGATGAAAAAAATTAGTGTGTATATGACCGTGATTTTTGGTTTTTTAGTGGCTGGTGGTTGCGAAGATGGAGGACTGACCAATACTGCGGGTCCTTCCAATAATTCAGGTTCAAATAGCAATACAACTGACTGGCTCATACCTAAAGATAAAGTATTCGACGGAGGTCCCGGAAAAGATGGAATACCCGCCCTCACCACACCGGATTTTGTTCCGGTACCTGAGATAGATTATCTGTTGGATAATGATTTAGTATTGGCATTTAAAAATGGAGAGGAAGTGAAAATTTATCCCCATCCGGTACTTGACTGGCACGAAATAATCAACGATCAGGCAGGAGATATCAGTATTGCAGTAACATATTGTCCACTCACCGGCACAGGAATAGGGTGGGACCGGGAAATAGACGGGAAATTGACAACCTTTGGTGTTTCCGGTCTGCTGTATAACTCAAACCTTATTCCCTATGACAGGGCAACAAACTCAAACTGGTCACAAATGCGCCTTGATTGTGTAAACGGAGTTCACAAGGGAAAAACTGTAGAGACCTTTACATTGTTTGAAACAACGTGGGGAACGATTAAAGGTATGTATGGTAATGCGAAAGTAGTATCAAAAGAAACAGGGCACAGCAGGCCTTATGGAGAATATCCGTATGGTTCTTACAAAGAGGATAATTCGTATCTGATATTTCCAGTGTCGAACAGCGATAACCGGTTGAGCGCTAAACAGCGGGTACATGGTGTAATAATTGGAGAGAAAGTTAAAGCTTATCGTTTGGCAGAGTTTAAGGGGGCGCTGTCTTTATTGACAGATACAGTTGGGAAAAACGAAATAATAGTGGCTGGAAGCCAGCCGGATAATTTTATCGTATCGTTTTATACAGAAACAAGCGATAGTGAATTTAAAGTGGAAAAAGATAGTTACCCGGTAATATTATCAGATAGTGAAGGAAACAAGTGGGATGTGTTTGGTCATGCTGTAGAAGGCCCGCGTAAAGGAGAAAGGTTAAAATCACCCCGTTCTTTTATGGGGTATTGGTTTGCATGGGCCGCATTTTATCCTGATATAGAAATTTATGGGCTGTAGGGCAAAAACAATAAACCCGGAACTTTTCAACTAGTGTTGGGTTCCCAGAGGCTGTCCACATTAATGGGCAGCCTCATCACTATTATTTATCAAACGTTTCCGGTTTGTGGTGAATTTTATTATTTCAGAGTACCTGAACTGAAGTTTTATCAAAGCCTGCAGAATTAGATGTTAAATTACAGGAGATTTTGCGGGAGAAATAATATTTAGAATAGGATTATGCAGAGAAGCAGCATTTTAAACGTTTTCTTAATTAGTTATTTATGATTAACGAATTAGACAAAAAAAACAATAAAGAAAAATTTCTTTATTAAAAAAGTTTATTATATTTGTAAAGAAAGAAGGTGAATATATGGAAAACAGGAGAACGGAAAATATAAAGAATGTGTCGGAACCAACATTAAAGCGATTACCTGTTTACCTGCATTATTTACAAAAAGCAAAAGAAAAAGGGGTGCTAACAATTTCAGCGCCGATAATTGGTAAAGAGCTAAATTGCGATTCAACCCAGATTGTTAAAGATTTAGCTGTTACAGGAGTAAAGGGGCGGCCGCGAATCGGATATAATATTTACGAGGTTATACAGGCGGTTGAAAGTTTTTTGGGTTTTAATAAGCCAAACGAGGCTTTTCTGGTAGGTGCCGGAAATCTGGGGGCGGCGTTACTTGCTTACCCTGAGTTTGCAGCGTACGGTATAAAAATTGTTGCGGCATTTGACAACAGTATAGATAAAATAGGAAAGAGCAAAAGCGGGATAAATATTCTGCATATTGATAAGTTTGATGACTTGACCAGGCGCTTAAATGTAAAGATTGCTATAATAACCACACCAGCCAATGTAGCTCAAACTGTTGCAGAAAAAGTAGTGGCCAGCGGAATAAAGGCGATATGGAACCTCACACCTGTCAATCTAAGCCTGCCCGATGAGGTGATTGTACAGAACACCTCCATGTATTCCAATGTAGCAGTTCTTCTTAAAAAACTGCATGATTCATACGATAATTCAGATGTGTAACTTAAATCTTTAAAATTATGAAAATATTAGATGGGAATAAGAATTTTGCTTACAAACAAATAAAGAAAAAATTCTTTAATAAGAAAAGCAGAAAGGAAGTTAGTAATCCTGATAATACAGAGGAAATGAATGAATACATAGAATACTACAAGTTAGCAACGCGGTGGAAATAGCGTTACGTAAAACAATTTTTTAGGTGCAACTTTTTTCCTGAATGCCTTTGTTGGTTTATGGCCTGATATCAGGTATTGATAGCTAATACCCTGAAGTAGTTAAAACTATTCAGGAATTTAATCGCTAATATTTGTCACAAGTTACTAGTTTTGTAGACTTGTTTCAAACAACTTTTGGAGATGAGATAAGGATGTTTGGACAAATTTGATGTGGTCAATAAAAACAAAAGGACATGTTAAACATAGAAGAAATTATTAAGGCGAAACAGCGAATTGAAGATTATATAAACGATACACCGGTACTATCATCAACACTGTTAAATGAATGGTTAGGGCATGAAGTGTTTTTTAAAGCGGAATGCCTGCAAAAGGTGGGGGCATTTAAAGCAAGAGGCGCATGTAATACAGTCTCGTGGCTAGTTGGAAACAAGGCCAAACCAACAAAGGTTGTAGCAAACAGCTCAGGAAACCATGCACAGGCAGTAGCCTGGGCAGCAAAACAATTCAATATACCGGCAACAATCTACATGCCTGTTTATTCATCAAAAATAAAGATACAGGCAACGCGTTTGTATGGGGCACGGGTGGAACTATGTGAAACCCGTGACGAAGCAGATGAAAAGGTAAAGCAGGCAGCGGAGGAAGAGGGAACCTACTGGATACCTCCATTTAATCATGAGCAGATTATTTCCGGTCAGGGAACGGTTGTTTTTGATGCCCTTAAACAGGTGCATGGTGTCGATGCCGTTTTTGCATCATGTGGAGGGGGCGGGCTTTTGTCAGGCTCTCTATTAGCTGCCCGTGGGCTATCACCAAAGTCTAAAGTATTTGGTGCAGAACCATTAAATGCAAACGATGCAGCGCAATCATTACGAATGAATGCTATTCAGAAGCTTCAGTCGGTACCAGAAACCCTTGCAGATGGTGCTATGACAATGTCTGTGGGAGATATTACATTTGAGTATCTCAAAAAACTGGATGGAATGTATGAGGTTGAAGAGTCAAAAATAATATACTGGACGCAATGGCTTATTCATTTACTTAAATTACAAATTGAACCGACAAGTGCTATGGCCATGGAAGCCGTGTTTCAGTGGTTGTCCGGACAATCGGTCAAAAAACGCGTTTTGGTGGTCCTTTCGGGGGGCAATGTTGCGCAGGAAACATGGCTTAAAATATGGGAGAAAAACTGTCTGGATGAAAGGCCAATGATTTAGTAGACATTATTTAAAGATGGCTTTGTAATCTGTATCAAAATTTATTACCCTTTCGCCTGCTTTATAAGTATCTCCGGATCTATTCTTCCAATAAAGAAATTCTTTCCCGGAAACTGAAGGGGTTGGTAGTTTAAAGTCTGACAGTCTATTGTTTTGAAATGCTTTTTCTCCGATATAAATCAGATTGATGCAATTATCCAGATTAATACCGGATATTTTATTGTTGGAAAATGCTTCTCTTTCAATTGACTTTAGATTTGTGCAATTACTTAAATCCAGATTTCGTAATAAATTATCCGAAAATGCAAAGTCTCTAATAGAGCTAAGACTGTCGCAAAGGCTTAAATCCACAGAAGAAATCAGGTTGTTTTGAAAAGCATAGCCCCCAATATATTTTATGGTTTCCGGAAAAGCAACACTTCTAATATATCCATTGGCAAAAACCCCCATAGGTTTAAGTCCGGAACGAGATAATCCGACTATTATTCCGGTAGTTATTCTCCATTTTTTGGGAGATGATTTTTCTGGTGAGAGTGCATTACCAATACTGTAAATTTTTTGCTCTTCTAAAACTTGAGGGATAATAAGGTTGCTGATTGAAAATTGAGTTCCGGCGTATTTTATTTCACCCCAACGCACTGTTACGTCTCTATCAGATAATATATATGGATATATTGCCCTGTAATATGAGCTTGTATTCGACACAATGTCTCCTGCAGAATAACTGTTCAACTTATTATCTTCCCATTTTGTGAACCCTTTTATTGAAGGGGTGGGGAGAGTAAAACTTTGTATTGGGTTATTGTGAAAAGCATAACTATGAATCAGGCGTAAATTCTTACATTGATTTAAGTTGACGTCATTAATTTGGTTATTCTCAAAAGCGCTTTTGCCAATGGAGTATAGCCTTGTGCAGTTGGAAAAGGTTAAAGTTTTAATGGAATTATTTTTGAAAGCTCCTTTTTCGATTATTGATAAGCAGTTACAATCCTTAAAATCTAATTTTGATAAATTATTTGAAGCAAACGCAGAAGCTTCAATTTTTCTAATGTTTGTTGGTAGTAAAACGGTATCTATATTATTATTTTCAAATGCCCCTTTTCCTATAGTGGTCAGATTTGCAGTGTTACTAAAATTAACTGAGCTGATATTGTTGCCAGCAAAAGAATTTTTACCAATGAATTCTATGGTTGAAGGAAGCTTTACTCCAGTAATTCCATTCTCTTCAAATACACCGGAATTAAAATCATTTGTACTGCGGTTTGCTATTCCTTTAATAGTTTGAAAATCAAGTCTTCTCGGGATAACAATATATGTATGGGCAAAGTTATATGAGCAACCTGTTATTATACCTTTTTTTACTACAACATCTTTATTTTTAAGGGTATACCAGGAGAGGTTCTGTCTATGTCTGCGTCTTCTTATTATTTTAACCAGGTGTCCCGAATGAAAACTACGTACTGTATCTTTTGATGAAAATGTTTTATACTGAGTATTCTTCCAGTCTGTTGACATGTGAGTTTTGACAGGAGGGAGTTCTTTGCAGAAAGGCCTGTTGTGCGGAAAAGATAATGCTGAAAGTTCAAGAAGAAATAAGAGCAGGCAAATATTTCTGTATTTTTTCATGCTTTAAACTGTTCTGTATTTTAGGGAAGGAAATGAAGTTATTTATTTTTTTACAGGCTTTAGTTTTTTGCCAAGACTTTTTGCTTTCTGCTTTAAAAATTTTTGGAATCCCTTGTCGTTGGTATAATTTAAAATGTTTTTATTGAAACCGTCTATGTAGCATATATCTGCTCCTTTTTCCAATAAATATTTGACAGATTCCTTTCTACCATTTATTACAGCAATTATAAGCATTGTCTGGTTGTTGTTATTAACAGGTGTATTTATATTAAATTTTAGTTCTTTTAATAAAAAGTCGATTATTGATTTATCCCCGTTTTGTGCCGCTATTTCTGCCAGACGGATTTTTTTTGTATCGGAAAAGAATGAGGGAGGAGTTTTTCTTAAGTTCTTTCTGAGTTCCCATAATTTGTGAGTGCTTATTGTTTCCTCTTTTAGCGTTTTACATATAAATCTTTCCGGGTAGGGCAGAGCTCCAAGGTCTTTCAAATACCGTACAAGTTCATTGTTCCCATTACTTAAGGCGATATCTATAACAAATTCTCCTTTTTTATTTCCGGAATTGTAGTTTGCCCCATTTTCCAAAAGGTATTTTGCTGATGCTGTATCCTGATTTATTGTCGCTTTTACTAAAGCTGTTTCATTGTTAATACATAAAATTTCTGAATTTGCCCCATTTTTTACCAGATAATTCAAGAGTGTAAGGTTACCCCATTCAACGGCTTTGCATAATAAACTGTTTTGAAAACTGTCCTGCGTGTTTATATCAAATCCGTTTTTCAATAAAAACACCGCCATTTCCTGATTTTGTATCACGGGACCAGCATTTTCATTGTTTTTAGAGTTTATATCGGCACCTTTTTCCAGAAGAAGGTTTATCATTTCATAGTTCCCACTTTCAATTGCAGAGAATAATAATGACTCTTCTCTTGCGTATTTTGTTTCAGTATTTAATCCATTATCCAATAAAAGCCGGGCTATTTGGGAGGATTCTATTTTTGGCTTTTCACCAACGAGGTTGGTTGTGTTAATATTAGCTCCATTGTCTATAAGGAGTTTCAGTATATTGTAATTACCTGATTCAATTGCTTTAAATGTACATGTTTCACCCCTGGGATTTCTAGCTTCTATGTTTGCCCCCTGTGTTAGCAGAAAATCAATCATTTCATAATCTGTGTTTTTAGTTGCCATAAACAAGAGGGTTTCACCTTCAGGGGTTTTGGTCTCTATATTTGCCCCTTTCTTTATAAGTTTTTTTATAATCTCTTTATCCTTTAAGCCTGAATGTATTACATACATCAATGCGGTTTTGTTTTTGTTGTCGATATGATTTATATCTACACCTGAATCTATTAAGAATGCAATTAATTCATTACTGTGTTTTTCTTTTATTGCCTGAATAAGCAGGGATATGTTGTTTTTGTTAATATGATCAATACCAACTCCGTTTTTTACCAAAAAATAAAACTCATCTTCAGTGTTAAAATTAGCCAGAGCATAGTTTGAAAGAGAATTTTTATTGTTATCGATATGGTGGATGTTGGTTCCCTTTTTTATCAGGTAATAGAAGGCTTCTTTAGCACCCATGGGATAAAGAGTATAGTATAATGGTGTATGTCCGCTGTTATCAACCGAATTGATATCGATTCCCCGGGTTAAGAAATAGTCAATCAGAGGGATACTGTTTTGATTTGCAGCAATCATTAACAAATTTCTTCCATTTTCATTTTTCCATAATGGATCAAAGTTTAATTTCTCAACAATGTATTTACAGGCAGAAATGTTATTTGCAAATACAGCTTCTTCCAGAATTGTTCTTTTACTGGAACTGAGGGCATTTATATTTGCGTTTTTACTAATGCAATATTTGAATATATCGTTATTGTTGTACTCAATAGCATAAAATAAAACCTCAGACAGGTCAATTCTTTTGTTGCTATTTAATAGTGTCCATGAAATTTCATCATTGTTTCTACCTAAACTTAGTCTGATTGCGGTCATTACACTTACTCCTTCATCAATAAGGAACAAGCACATGTCGGGGTTATTATTTTTTATGGCAAAAACAATAGGGCTTACATAATGCCCAAACCACTTAAAGAAGAATTCAAAACCGTGTCTTTTTTCCTGGTAATTCACGTCGGCCCCCATTGAAACAAGTTTTTTTGCCACCAGTAGATTGTTGTTTTCACAGGCATTTAGTAATGCCTGGCCAAGTGAGTCGTTACTTAGGAGGGGACTTCGTTTTTTTAAATAATAATCCGTATAAATGCTACTGGATTGGTGGTTTAATAGGTATTGTGAGAAAAAATCCTTGTCACACCTGTGGAAAGCAGAATGTGCGGCATCAATTGTATAAATAGCCAGTAAAAAGGAAAAAACTAAAAATAATATTGACTTTAGGTATAATTTTTTGGTGGACATAACATTGCGTTATTAAACCGGACGAAGAAATTGTCTAAAATAACATTCTGCCTGGAAATTATTCATTCTCCTTATTATTTTTGTAAATGTTCAGGTTCATATTATCCAGTGTTATGTTTTTAACAGATATTTCCCTTTTAGGGAGTTCTCTGCTTAAGTCATAAGTTACTTTTCCAATATTTAAATTCTCAGCGTCAAAAGTAAACTTGTCATTATGTACTATAAAACCAGGTAAGTTAAAACCAGTGAGTTCTAATTCTGGGCTCCATACCTTTGACATACCTGGTCGTTGAACTTCAGTGAATCGGACATTAACATTCTCAATTCCGGTGTTGTTGTTAGGTACCATTATGCTATAATCATCACTGATATTCGGAGGCAATTTTGTTAAATCCATGTTTTCAATTGAGAGGTTTATGTCTAATTTTATATCGCTAAGGAGTTTAAAAATATTGCCGGATTTCTCTTCAGTGTTATTTCTTCGTTTGAATTCGGCACTCCGGTTCACTTCTGCAAGTTGAGTCTCGATAATTGCCGAGAGTTTTGCTAATTGGGTTTCGTTATGTATTGGAAATTTATTGTTTGAATGCTCTTCGTCTGTTTCTATTATTATGCTTGAATAATTGTCAACTCCCTTTTTATCGGGTTTTAATCCTTCCGGATAGTTTTGGTTAGAGTTAGAATGAATAAGTGGTACACCTGAAATTATGTTCTCATTCTCCAAAGGGTTGTTAATTAAAGAGAATTTAGGACCTTCGATTGTCGAGCCTGGAATTTCATATAACAATTCATTTGGCATAGGCGCTTGTATGTTGGGGATAACCCCATAAGCAGTATAATCACTGTTCAGGTATTTGTCGGTTTTATTAAACAAGCCAATTTTTGACTCGTCTATTGATTTTGATATCCATGTAGGATTGGTTATTATAGGGAATTTATCTTTTATGGCAGTTTTAATCTGTTTCAAAAGAGTTTCTAAATCAACATATCCTTGGAATATAGGAATGTCAAATTTGAAGTTTTCTCCCAAAAGGAATAGCGAAATTGTCATTATACCTTCAGCACTATCCAGGAAGTCAAGCATTCCGGTATAATTTGGATATAATTCGTCAAGTGGTTTGTCTGATTTTTCTTTGTTTTTGTTAATTTTATTAGAATCGTCGTTTGAACTTAGCTTTCTCAGTTCATTTTCATAAAGAATAATCTTACCTCCTTCTAATGTAATAGAGTTTTTACCATTTTCAGAAGTGCCACAAACCCATAATTCATCTTTGTTATTTTCAATTTCTAAATCTCCAATAACTTTTCCTTTAAGGATAACCTTTTCAAAATCAATATCGCTTTCACCAATAAAGAAGTCTCCATCAATTTCAGTGGAATTGAATTCAGCATCCCTTAAAATAATTTTTTGGATCTTTTCTTTATTTTCAATTTCCTGTTTAATCGTTATTGATGAGGCATTGAATAGTTCTGCTTTATCTAAAGTATTGGATAACCTCATTCTTATATCGGGATAGGAATTGAAGGTAAGTGCATGCTCATCATTCTCTTCCCGGGCTTCACCCACGCCAAATGAGGGGGAGGTAATATCCAATGTATATTCTCCGCTAATATCGCCTTTGAAACTGATATCATCCCATTCCATGTATGGAAATGCAATGAGTCTGTTGCCAACTATGTTGGATAAGTCAATGTGCGTTTTTCTTAAATCTGTTTTTCCTGTAGAAATGTTACCTTTTAATGCTCCCCCGGCGAGATTCAGTTTGCTCATTTCAATGTCATTTATACTACTGATACTATTTTCCGGACATTTGAACTTTATATCACCAAATTTTCCACGAAGACCTGCGGCTTCAATCCTTTTTATATTTAATTTATTAATGAGAATATTATTATGTTTATCGATGGTAACATTAAAAGTAGGTTCCTGGATTATAAGCGGTGTTTCCTGTTGGTTATGTGTCAGGTAATTACCGTTTTTGCTGTGGTAATAAACCTTTGAGAGAGACAACGAACCATTTGGTAATTTAAATGCTACGTTTTTGTCTCCATTATCCATGATACTGGCAGTTATATCTGCGTTACCAGCCATTTCTGGTTTAATAGCGGTAGCGAGTTTGTTTGCATCGGGTCCCGTTTTTGATTTAGTTTCCTGATAAAGCATATTATCATATGCCAAATCATTAATATCTAATTGAAACCCTTTTTCTCCTTGTTGGTCCGTTATTCTGGATACTCCAACCTTTCCAGTGCTTAGTCCTCCAAGTGTAGATATTCCCCACCAGAGACTATGTATGTTGAGGGCACTCCAACCAGCAATATTTGTACTTAAGCTTTCTTTTGTTTTATCTTTTTCCGTAGCTTCTGAATCCGGAATAGATATTTTGACTCCCTCTGATAAATCAACGGTAACCCCGTTTACATAAAAACCCTGAATGGTTGCATCGCCAATTAAAGTATAGGGTGTATCGTTTTGAATTACCTTTAAATTAGAAGCAGATATTTCATCAATATTAAACCTGTTAATAACAGCTTTTTCGTCTTTCATAAAATAGGAAACGGAAGCGTCAATGCCTTTCATGGTTGCTCCTTTGCCTTCACCTTTACCTTTTATAGGAAAAATTCTGAAATTGTCACCTTCTTTTCCAAATTTTAACCTTGCAGCATCAAAATAATCAAGCTTAAGTTCCACTTTCATCATTTCTTTATCTTCAGGGGTTTCTACTTTGTTTACCGAGGTGTTGTTTTCGGTTTCTTTTCCTGGTTGATAGAAAAAACTTAACTGACTTAATCCAAAGTTGCCACTCGTTTCTCCGTAGTTTGCATTTCCTTTCACCGGTTTCTCCGATTTAAAGTCAAACCCAACGCTTGTAAAACTGGTTTCTTCGCTAATATTTAAACCAGAAATTTTAAAATTGGTCAGAAACGGAGATTTTAACTGAAGTAAATCTTTTTTATTTTCTTTATCGTATACGGCAAGGTGTTCAAACGAAATAAGCGGAATGAAAAAACTTTCCATTTTTACGTCGAATACCCCTTTTTTACCTGATTCCGTATAGTCTCCAAGTGTATATGAAAAGTTTGATATTTCTGTATCGTAAAATGCAGGGAAGCTACCGGCTATTTCGTACAATACTTTGCTTTTTTGATCCTCCTCGCTTCCAGGGGAAGTTTTTTCATTTTTCGCAAATATTAAATACTTAAAGCCGGACGCAATTATTCTGGGGACTTTAACTGAGCTTATGTTTACCCTGGTATTTTCAGTTTTCTCCGGAGTTAGTGAAGTAGAGAATTCTATTCCGCTTATAAGAAAGTTGTCAAACTCAAGGAGGTTGCCAAATTCTAATTCATCCATACCCTGGGCTATATCCATTATTGAGTCTTGAATAATTTCTTCTACCAAATCCGCATTTTTCAGTTCAAGGGATTCAGATTCAAGGCTAAACTCGTAAGAATCGTCTTTATAAAGGTCATAATATTCCTCCTTCATTTTATTTAGTCCTTTGGACTTGTTTTCCTGTTTTCTTTTCTTTTTTAAAAGTCTTTTTCTTTTCTTTTCACTTTCATCCTCTTCTAACTTTTGGTTTATTCTATCCAGTTTTTTATTGTTTTTCTCTAGTTCTTCGCTGTAAGGTTTTACACCTTCACTGTTTTTATACTCAAGGCCATTTTCAATTTTTTCAATACTCTCAGTTGTTTTCGGGTCTTCTTTATCATGTATAAGATCTTTTGTGCGCCGTTTTTTTAGTTTTTTAAGCTTGCTGTTTCCTTCCTCTATTTCTGCTTTTAATCTGGCTTTTTCTTTCTGTTTTTTGTCTGACTCGTCTAATGCCATTTGAAGGCTCCATAATTTTTCCTGGAGCATGGAAAGTTCTTTTTCTTTCAGTGATGGGCTGATTTTCCAATCCATTTTTTCCCATTCATCAATTTCATCCTTGGTCTTCCTGATTTCCTCTTCAATTTTAGCATTTTTGTCCTGCTTTAATCTTAGAGAGGTTTCGCTCATTTGTATTAAATCTATATATCCCAGCTCGGTTCCGATAAAATTGGAAATTGTTAAACTACCAAAGGAAAAGTTGACTGAAAGGTTATTGTAGACACCTTCGGATAGGGTTTTCGCAAACTCGTGCCCGGCATTGCCGAAATCTTTTTCCTGAATTCTTGCTGTAATAAAAGAGGAAATACCTATGATTATAGAGCTTGCTTCCATCAGGAAGCCACTTAGTCCCATAAATAGTTGTCCCCCGTTTTTAAATGTGGCCGAAGGTAAATCAGTTTGAATGTTAATTACGCCGTTGTTAACCAGTAATTTACCTATTCCGTAAGTCTCTGATTTATCCAGGTACCTTAGCTGGGTCATTTCAATCTCACCTAATAACAGTTTTAGGTTTAAGGTGGCCATACCTTCTTTTTCTTTTTTTGAAGGAGGGTTCCATGTTGCTTCCATGAATAATTTACGGAAGGCTCCGTCTTTTCCTCTTACACTGGTATCTTCTGTTATATAGTCTAATCGTTCAAATGGCAGGGTGTTGGCTAATATATATGCTTTACCGTTTTTTAAATCAGCATGGTAATTAAGTGCTCCTGTATCAACATTAGTTTGTTCAAAGGGAAGCTCGTTTATGTTTTTTCCGTTTTCTTTAAGGAGATCTTCCAGTTTGTTTTCTTCTTGCTCTTTTTTAATATCAACTTCAGAAAATTTCATGCCACCTATATGACCTCCGATATCTTTCTGAATTTCATTCAAGCGTATGTTTTCAAATGAAGTACCTTTTTTTCTGATACCAGCTAAATGTGGAATAACCTGAAGTCTTTTCTTGCTACCGACAATTTTTTTTGTAAAAACAAAGCGAAGTATCATTCTGCCGATCCGCCATTTTTCTTTAGTATTTATTTCCGTATTATCTTCTGAACTGATAACAGGGGATGATGTTTCGTTAATCTGAGCCTGAAATCCATACTTGCTAAGTATTTCAAGCCTTTTTACTGATTCGGGGTACTCATCTGTATTACCAATTTTCTTCGTTTCATCGGGCAAATTATTTATGAATTCGGCGGTTTTTTCACCTATTAATTGATTTTTTTGCTCATAACTTTCCGAATTTCCACTTGATGATTCTGATGTTGCTTCCTCCTTGTCTGGTTGGCCTAAAATGCTTATTACCAGTTCAAGAAGTTCAAGGTCTTCCCATGTAGGTGGTTGTTTTAGTAATTCGAACATTCGTTCAACTCCGGAAGGCTTCTCTTTGTCGGAACGTAAAGAACTAACGCCTTCAAAAAAACCAATGTCGCTTTTCGTCAGATAGCTTGCCGGAAGACTCCCAAGCATATTGCCAATAAGTAATGGATGCTCTTCTTTAAGTCTGGATCTGTTTTCTTTAGCCAGATTGTCGATGATTTCATATGCTTCAATGGCATCGGCTGAGCTAACTTTACCTAATAACAAATCTACCAACTTATCTAACGTTAATTCATACTCCTCTTCTGGTGTGGTCGTAGGAGGCTGTCCAATGTCATTTGATTTATTTTTATTATTCTGTTTTTTTTTTTTTGTATATATCTCTTCTCCAGACTCAAAGGAATTGTTGTCCTTATTTTTCCTGGATTTTACTGAAGAACTGTCTGGGGATTGAGTTTTTGTGGCAAACATATGGTTTAAGCGCTATAATTTCCTTTTTTCTTTAATTCTGTGATTAATCCGTTACTAAACACGGTCTTGGATACTCCATCTTCTTTTGAGCTAATAACCCGCATAGCACAATAACGAAAGATGTTATTAATTTCTGCTCCTGTTAAGCTATATTTTTTATTACAGGCTTCATCCAGAATTTGGGGTGTATGCAGGGCAAATTTACCTGAGAATGCTCTTTGGAATAGTATTTTTCTCATTTCTTCTGATGGGGCATAAAATTTTATGATATTCTGAAAACGTCTTGTAAATGCACTGTCCATATTACTTTTTAAATTGCTGCTTAAGATAACCAGTCCGTCGAAATCTTCTATTCGTTGCAGTAAATATGAAACTTCCTGGTTGGCATATCTGTCGTTTGCTGTATTGGTTTGGGTACGTTTTCCAAACAGAGCATCGGCTTCGTCGAAAAAAAGTATCCAGTCTTTATTTTCAGCTTTTTGAAATATTGCCTCAAGATTTTTCTCTGTTTCTCCTATATATTTTGATACTACTGCAGATAAGTCTATTCGGTATACCGGAAGCCCTGCCATTTTTCCAATTAATCCTGCGCTCATTGTTTTTCCCGTGCCTGAGGGACCGAAAAATAAAGCGCGGTATCCTTTTTTTATTTTTTTACTTATCTCAGAGTCATTATTCATTTCTTCCCTGTGCTTTAACCAAAGATTAATGTCTTCTAAAGCATAAAGTGTTTCTTCATGAGTTACTAAATCTGTCCAGTTTTCTCTTACTTCA
This sequence comes from Bacteroidales bacterium, assembly GCA_965230395.1. GTDB lineage: Bacteria > Bacteroidota > Bacteroidia > Bacteroidales > UBA10428 > UBA10428. The sequence continues at coordinate 4,350,547 of CBDDKV010000002.1, read as the reverse complement.
AGAAGGTGGGCTGCAAAATCAGAGCTAAATTTCGGACTATAAGGTTTACCTTCTACAATAAGACTATAGAATTCCTGGGTTAGCTGTATTGGTGCAGAACCCTGAAGGGCTGGCATTGGAGGCTGTGGAAAATTCAGTACTCCCATTCTTGAGAAAGGGTGTTCCCTGCTAAAAATCCTTATAGCTTCTCGTCTAAGGCTCAAATCTTCACCGGCAATTAAAAATAATGCAGTATCGATACTTGGTTGAAAAGCATTGCTATGGATTGAGGAACTCGGACATACAAGACTGTTGTAATAAGGGGTTGAAGCTAATTGTGCCAGGGGTGCCAGTCCGAACGGGTATAAGTGTGGCATTACAGATAAAGCTAAAATAAGCCTTTCTGCAGAATGATACCAGGGAATAATTTCATCTTTAAATCTTTCTGCTTTTAGTTGGCTAACAATTGAGGAATAGATACACTCATTTTCAATATGTGGTGGGGGAGAAATAACAAACTGACTTAACGGAGGTTGATTTTCAGTGTGCTCTTCAATATAAAAACTGCATTTCTTCTTTATAAATTCAGATGCCCAATAAATTTCGGCTTCTAATGTTTGGTTTGAGACTATGTTGTCGTTTCTATTAAAAAAAACCAACTCATTGTTGTTGCTGGTGTTCTTCATATATTTTGTTTTAAAAAGTACTTGCCTGTTTTGATTAGAAACAGTATCTAAGTTATTGTTTTTATTTTAATGATTAACAATTGCTTGTAAAAAAATGGCCTTTAGGTTATTATCCGGATTGGCTCTTCACGGTAAATGAAATAAAAACAAATGATTTTTTGTCTAGTAAAAAGAACAAACGGTTTAAAGCGGCTCTTGATGTCAAATATAGAGAAATGCTACTTGGTTTTTAAATGCGGTTGCCCTGTTCAGATGCCCAATAAATTTCGGCTTCTAATGTTTGGTTTGAGACTATGTTGTCGTTTCTATTAAAAAAAACCAACTCATTGTTGTTGCTGGTGTTCTTCATATATTTTGTTTTAAAAAGTACTTGCCTGTTTTGATTAGAAACAGTATCTAAGTTATTGTTTTTATTTTAATGATTAACAATTGCTTGTAAAAAAATGGCCTTTAGGTTTTATCCGGATTGTCTATGGTAAATGAAATAAAAACAAATGATTTTTTGTCTATTCATTTTGTTAACGTCGTCTTTGAACTAATTCAAGTGAGGTTACGTTGTATTTACGTATTTTGGAAGTTATCTATCACCTGTAATCTAAATAATCGTTTTTTTTCTTTCTGTATTTTGTAACAGATGAAAAAAAAAATTACATGATTAAAACTGAAACTTTGCTTTGTATTTTGTTGGGGAGATACCAGTTAACCTTACGAAAATTTTCCTGAATGCATTCACATCTTCGTAACCCAGACTGAATGAAATTTCTTCGAATGTGGTCCTGTCCATTTCCAGCATTTCTTTGGCTTTTTCTATTTTAACTTTATGGATGTAGCTTAAAGGTGTTTCGTTGGTGGCATTTTTAAATCGTCTGAGAAATGTTCGTTTTGACAGCGATAAATAGGATGCAATTTGTTCCAGGCTTATTTTTTTGCAGTGGTTTTCCTCAATAAATTTTTGAGCTTTAAGAATGTCTTCGTCAGAATGCCTTTTTAGTGGCAGCAGGTTAGCATAGGAATTTAGGTAGTATTTATTGGTGTCAAGTACGTAAATCTTTGAGACAGCAACAGCTATTGTTCTGCCCATAAACTTTTCAATAATGTAAACCATAAGGTTATGAAATGAGGTAGCGCTGCCACAGATTAGCAGGTTATCTTTGTCTATTAAAACTTTTCCTACATCTAATCTCACTTCAGGAAACCGGGCTTCGAAATATTCTTTAAGCATCCAGTGTGTTGTAGCGGTTTTTCCATTTAAAATTCCTGATGCTGCCAGTAAAACGGAACCGGTGCAGATGCTTGCAAGCATTGTTCCGTTTAGGTACTGTTCACGTAACCAGCCGGAAGCTTCTTTTGTATGGCGGATTACCTGTTCCGGGTTTGAATTAAATCCGGGGATAAGTATCATATCAAAAGAACCGTGATTGAAGATGGTGTTTTTCACCGTTACAGAAAAGGGAAAGGAGGTGTCAATTCCTTTTTCCTCCGAACAAATAAACTCAACATCAAACGTTGTATTATTTTTATGATCTTTACGATAATACTCTTTTGTTTTATTTGCTCTCTCCAGTATTTCCATAGGACCTGTAGCACTCCAGAGTGAACAGTGACGGTAAATAAGTATTCCGACTTTCATTGAATTCAGATATTGGGTTGGGGACAAAAATAAAATAATAGCATGTCCTTAACAACATATATAATTGTCAATAACGACATATTGTGTGTGCTGCGGGCAGCGTAGTTTTGTACTAACCTGACTTTAACAACTTACGGGTCCGTAATTACCAGGATAATATTCAGGTTGAAGTGTAATCTTAATGTTTAATTTCCGGATGGACCGGATAACTAAAATTTAATCTTATGTCATTATTAAAAACAGCTTCTGAAAATGATGCAACCGGTGTATTGAAAGAAATATATGGCGGTTTTAGTCAAAAATTAGGGAAGGTTCCTAATGTAATGAAAGTTCATTCAGTGAGCCCTGAATTTTTTGGGCGACTTATGGGCGTATACCAGTATTTTATGGGACATCCAACATTGGATCCCCTATTGGTGGGCCTTTTAAGGGTAATAATATCGAATAAAAACCAGGGGGAATATTGCGTGGCTTTTCAATCTCAGGTAGCACGGCTAAACGGGGCATCTGATGAAGACCTGGAACAGGCGAAAAAAGATATTCACGGTTTGAAAATGGATGAAAAGCGAAAATCTCTGCTGGTGTTTGCTGTTAGGTTGATACAGCGTGAGGAACAGGATACAAAGAAAGAGATTGAAAAGCTTAAAACATTGGGATGGACTGAAAAGGAAATTTATGAACTCTGTGTTGTTGGAGCCTTGCAAAAAGGATTTATTCCTATGGTAGAAGGGTTTGAGGTTGAGATTGATTATTAAAAAGACAAAACACGGGATGGCTTTCTTTCCCGTGTTTTGTTTGTAAGGGGGGCTGTTTATCACAATGTCATTAAGATAAGAATGCAAAGTCAGTTTTTTTGTCATTCCGGGTGAGCAAGGAATCGGGCCCCTATAGGATGAGCACGCTGTAATTTAATCTGTCTCTTCGATTGACAGATACTCCACTGCGCTTTGCATGACAACTTTTTTAACTTAGTACAATCGGCTCATTACACTGCTTTGGGTATGCAACTCTTTTGAAACATTTTGTATATCTCATAAATTATCCAAAGCCTAATTTCTGTTATGGGCATTGTAAATCCCCTGCTTTTGCTTTCGGATAACATATCCGAAAGGGCCGGCCCAATATGTAGAATCAATTCTGTCTTTTGTTTGTTTTTACTCACTTTTAGAGGGGGTGTAATGTAACTTATGATAAGTGGAGAACAATTAAATATTAGGTGAGGAAAAATCTTTCTTACATTTTATTTTACCTGTTAAACCTACTGTGAAGTTTGGAAATGCCGAACTCTAAATCTTTGCCTTGTCCCGCATTTTCTGATATTTTGTCAAAATCAGCGATTAAATTAATTCTGAATTTATCCATTATTGAAGTTTTACATTCTTCAAGTTTCTCACTTCTTTTTGCTTTAGTTATGCTGTCCACAACAGCGGAGCAAGCAATATTTTTAATTTCATCCATAACTTTATCGGTTAAATAATTAGATGGTATGAACTTACTAAATGGTATATTATCCCATATATCATCAAAAATCCCAGTGGTCTTTTCCTGAATTTCACTAATTTTCTTGTGATACCCATTAAATACTCCGGACATAATTGCTCCGCAAATTTGGATTTCTGTAATCAGTTTATGGTGGGCACTGTGGCCAGTACTGTCCCTATCTATTAAGGCATATTCAATGATACGCTTGCTAGCCGTTAAGTAGGCATTTGAGAACATCATGTTCAAAGCATCCAAGCCATTATTATGAACACTTTTATCCCCATGCATATCTTTTACAAATTCTTTCAGGTCATCATCCATGGTTTCTGTGTTATCGTGGCTTATGATTTGGCTTTGATATCTTGCAATGAACTTAGATACGGCATCTCCTTTGTGGTTTTCAAATGCATGATTCTCTGGAAAATCAAGAGGTTTTGATTCGGTTTTTTCTGTATCGCCTGAATTCTTGTAGTAGTCAATACCATAAAAAGCTTCTATAAATGGAGCAACAACATCTTCTTGTAAAGGCAGGTTTGCCGATGCATCCTGGTAGGGGAATTCACCAACCGCAGCTTGCATAAATGGGTAAATCAACGAATCGTATATAATAGGCATAGTGCTCCGCTTCTTCACTTCTTCCCATTCACTCCTATTAAGTTTCAAGATATAAGCTTTGGGTTTTTGAAGAAAGGAAATTGGTTCGTCTGCAGCATGAGGAATCTTGTTAATTGTACCATAACCAATACATTCTACGTCGTTTAATATTGGGGAATAATATTTATTTATAATTTCATATGTTTCTGTAGGGCTATTCTCCCTATACCGGTAATATTTTCTTATATTATTCACAGGCTCCACTATGCATGCATCTGTATAAAGAGAAACGTTTCCCAAATAGTAATAAGGAGGCTCTTCCTTTTTTTTATCTTTCTTTGCCATTTGTGCAATAAGGGCAGGAGCATTGTTCAACATAGATGGGGTACCTGTAAAAGGTAGACCGTTCTCATCTTTTTTATTTTGAATGATTGAAACATCAGTGTTTTGGGTGATCTTTTTGCCCTCAGCGGCTTTCTTGCCCATTACATCGGCTTCATTCTCAAGGCTCGGACTATCATTCACTGCCAGTCCTTTCCCCTGTTTCGTAGGCTGGACCCTGCCCTGTCTTTGCTGAATAACATGGGTAAGTTCGTGTCCCAGAAGTTCTTGTCCTTTTGAACTTGTCGGGTTGTATTGCCCAGGGGCAAAGTGAATGTTATTTCCCCGGGTATAGGCCAGGGCGCCCATATCGGATGCACTGTTGTCGTTTGTATGAACGTTTACACTGGAAAAGCTGGTGCCAAAAGAATTTTCCATTTTTGCCTGGACATCTTCAGGCATTGAAGCCTGGTTTGCAGGACCTGCTGTTTTAACTTGTTCGTTATCCGGCTGTTTCTGGATCGGCGCGGGAAAATAATTGCCCCCACTTGTTTCTTTTGTATCTTCTGAAGGTGCCTGTTTGAGCTGAATTTCTTCCTTTCTATCCTCTTTGGTTTCTTTTTTTTGCACTGCCCCGGGAAGGCTTTCTATGTCAAGTGAGTCGGGTTCCTTTAGTTCGTGGTTGCCCTCGAGCCAATGCTGAAACATAGCACTATTTGCTGATGTATGGTGTGCTTCTTCGTTTTTTTCGGGGTTTTTATAATCGGACTTATTCTGACTGTTTTCTGGCGTCTGGTGATGGAATAGCATAATGTTTAGGTTAGAAGGATTATTTTTTGTTTGCTTTATATTTGAGAGAAGAAGTCACAAAGAACCCGCAAAGAGTGATTCTTTGCGAGTTTTCGTGACATCCGGTATCCCTGCTTGTGTTATAATGGCATAGATTTTTTTATTCTGTAACCGGTTACTGTTTCGTAATGCGCTGTGCGTAGCTATTGTTCCCAGTTTCAATAATGAAAATATAAATACCGGTTGGCAAGTAGGAAACATCAATCATGTCCAAATCCTGTATGTTTCTTCTTTCAATAAATTTACTCCCCAATAGATTGTATATGGTTAACTTTCCTGTTGTTTTCAGCCCCAGGATCTGAACCCTGTCTGTACAGGGATTGGGATATACTTCTATTCCCGCACTGAGAACAGACTCGTGCATACCGCTGGCTTTTTCTGAAAAGGTAACTTCGAGTTTTCCGCTGGTAACTACTTTTTCGATAGTGTAAGAGAATGCTTTTTCTGTTAGCTTAATCTCACCCGTTACATCAGAGTCTTTAAAGGTTGCAGTAGCAATTTTATACCCTTCGTTTGGGGTAATGGTAAATGTGTGCGATTCTCCGTGTTTTACGGCAGCATTTTCAGGAGATACTTTTCCGTTCTCACCAGCCGAAGCAGTCATGTTGTATGAAAGTTTTTCAAAAGCAACCTCCAGTTTTCCGCTGGTAGCTACCTTTTCAATGGTGTAGGTGAATGCCTTTTCGTTAGCTGTTAACTCACTTGTCACATTGGTGTCGTTAAAGGTTGCTACGGCGATTTTATATCCTTCGTTTGGGGTAATGGTTAATGTGTGCGATTCTCCGTGTTTTATGGCTGCACTTTCAGGAGATACCTTTCCGTTCTCACCAGCCGAAGCCGTAATGTTGTATGAAATTTTCTCAAACGTAACATTCAGTTTTCCGTCTTCAGTTACCTTGTCAATAGTGTAAGTAAATGCCTTTTCTGTTGGCTTAATTTCACCTGTTACATCGGTATCATTAAATGTTGCCGTGGCAATCTGGTACCCTTCGTTTGGGGTAATGGTGAAAGTTTGTTTATTTCCATGGGCCACAGAAACTTTTTCCGGTGTAACAGTGCCATTTTCTCCGGCTGAGGCTTCAAGGGTATAATATTTGATTTTCTCAAACGTAACATTCAATTTTCCGTCTTCAGTTACCTTTTCGATAGTGTAGGCGAATGCTTTTTCTGTAGGTTTAACCTCACCCGTTACATCGGTACCATTAAAGGTCGCTGTGGCAATCTGGTACCCTTCGTCCGGGGTAATGGTGAAGGTGAGCGAATCTCCGGAGCTGACAATAGCAGAATCGGGGCTTACAGTTCCGTTTTTACCATGGCTTGCTGTTAATTTGTATTGGAACAGGGCATTTACGTTATGGGTGACAAGGGTTAATTTTGGCAGCTTTTTATTGGTCATTTTGCAAAAATATATCCCCGTTTTTTTAAAGGTGAAAATTCCGTTTCCTTCAGGAATTATTTCGGCATTCTCTCCATTCATAACAGCCCGCTTCACCCCGTTTTCTGTTCGTTTAAACCAGGTGAAAACGGTAGCGGTTCCCTTTATATTTACTTCTGTACCGAAATCAATTTTTTCATAAATCCCAGTTGTCTGTTCATGAAAAATTTTATACTGAGGATAGTAATCGAAGCACATCCAGTCCAGTTTCGTTAAGTCGAATATTGAAGTGAAACCAGAGAAGCTAATGTAATTATTTGAGCATGTTAGAGAACTTATAGCTTCATTATTTGATACATCTAAATTGTTTAATTTGTTATACTCGCAGGAAATATGGGTTAGTTCGGTATTCTTTGAAAGGTTTAGGTCGGAGATATGGTTATGGGAACAAAAAAGTGAGTTTAATTTGGTGTACTTAGAAATATCCAGGTTGGTTAACTGGTTGTAGTTACATGACAACTCTGTTAATGCAGTGTTATTGGAAAGGTCCAGGCTGGTTAATTTGTTGTAGCTACATGACAACTCTGTTAATGCGATGTTATTGGAAAGGTCCAGGCTGGTCAATTTGTTGTTGGAGCACCATAAAACTGTTAAAGCAGTGTTGTTGTTGGAAACCTCCAGGCTGGTTAGCTTGTTGTAGGCGCACCATAAATCTGTTAAAACGGTGTTGCAGGAAAGGTCCAGGTTGGTTAGCTGGTTATTGGTGCAGTAAAGTTTTTCTAAATTAGTGTTTTGGGATACATCCAGGTTGGTTATTTGGTTCTTTTCGCAAAAAAGGCTTATTAAGTTTGTGGCTTTGGAAATATCAAGATGGGTTAATTGATTATTGTAGCAACTAAGAGTTGTTAAGCTGGTATCTTTGGAGATATCAAGATGGGTTAACTGATTGTAATTGCAGTGAACTGCCCTTAATTTGTTGTTATTAGAAATATTTAGGTTGGTTAACTGGTTGCTGCTGCAGTAAAGTTCTTCTAAATTAGTGTTTTGAGATGTGTTTAGGCTGGTTAGTTTGTTTTCTCCACAACTAAAAAATATTAAGCTTGCATTTGCTTTGATATCCAAATCGGTTATCTGGTTATCGCTACAGTGAAAACCAGTTAATTTTGTGTTTTTGGAAATATCAATATTAGTTAGTTTATTATTTCTGCAAAGAAAAGTCACTAATTCTGTGTTGCCGGATAAATCAATTATCGTCAAATTATTATCGGAACAGTGGAGATCTTGTAATTGGCTACAGTTTGATGTCTTTAGGCTTGTCAGAATGTTCTTTTCGCAGTTAAGTACTAGTAATTTAGAGCATAAAGAAACATCCAGGCCTTTTAGTTGATTACCCGAACAATTAAGGAATTCCAAAGCTTTGCACCCGGAAAGATCCATGCTGTTTTTCAGGTCTTTATCATTTATTCTTAAACGGTATACCCTTTGGGGCGTTTCTAAGTTCCATAATACCCCTTTCCAGTTTCCATAGTTTTCGCCGCGCCAGCCCAGGGAAGAGCCATTGTTGTTGGTTACGATGGCTTTTAGTGTTGCAACGTCGTCATCGTGGTAACCGTCGCCGTCTGCGTCTTGTGTGTAAGATTGTACGCACAATAAAATGCATAAAAGGTTTAAGAATAAAGTTTTTTTCATGATAAGGTGTTTAAAATTTTGTTTTTGAGAAAACTCCCCGGTTGTGTATTCGTTAGCGGCAAAACCTTCAAATAACACAACCCGGAGCTTTCCCGCTCTGGTAATGGATTGGATTCAGTTACGGACAATCCGGTAATTGCGATTTACACATATTGTTTTTTAGCTAATAAGCGTCGAAAAATCTATAATTAGGTAGCCCGTTTTAATAAAACATCAGTGTGTCTTTTAACTTCATTTTCCATATAAAATTTGCTTGCAATACATTGTAATAAATTTATTGTTGTCTCGCTTGCAAATATGTTAAAGGGAGGTATTTCATACAACAGGCACTTTGTGAAATACAGGGATGGGTTTGTGAAATGCGGGTTTCAGCAAATAAAGGAAGGTATGCGAAGATTATAAAATTAAACAGTCTCTAATCTGTTGAGTTCATGAATCAGGACAGAAACTCGGAAAGAGCAAGCGTAAAATCGTCTTTTTTCTTGCGGGGAACAGAAACTTCAGTGCCATCAGTCATAACAACAATGCCCCCACCTGTACGTTTAAACATGGCAACCTGTTCCAGGTTAACCAGATACGATTTGCTGATTCTAAAGAATTTACGTTCTTCAATTTGTTGTTCAAAATCTTTTATTAATCTGGACACCAGTAAATCGCAACCATTTGCAAGTTTTACCCGGGAATAACTGCCTTCACCTTTAATGTAGACTATATCTTCGGTTAGAATAAACTGGACCCCGTCAGAGACAGGAACAGCTATTTTTTTCTTATTAAAACTCCGAACAGACTGAAGTAACGAATCGAATTCATCTTTATTAATACCTTTGGTTTTGTTGGCTTTCTGTGCCCTGTTAACCGCTTCAATCAGATCCTGTGGAGATGGGGGTTTCTCAATATAATGAAGGGCATTGTATTTGAAAGCTTCAATAGCATATCCTGCATGGCCTGTAATAAAAATAACCTCAAAATCAATTCTGTCAAACAGGTTCAGTAAATCAAATCCGGTCCCCTCTTCAAGATCAATGTCTAAAAAAACAATCTGTGGTTTCGCATTATCAATAAGAGTTTTGGCTTTCGTAATACTTTTTGCTGTTCCCAGCAGGTTAACCTGGGGCAAGAAATCCTTTATCAGGGCGGTTAAAACCTCTGCAGACTCGGTATTATCCTCAATTATTACGGCTTTTATCAATGTTTAGCTATTTAAATTAACAGCAGGTAAATTAATTAGGACAGAAGTTCCCCTTTGCCCTTCCGGTAATTTATTGTATCGAATATAAAAGTCTTTTTTGAAAAAATGGCTTAAAATAAAAAGTCTTTTATGAATTAAGCCCGTAGCCACCGATTTATGTTTTTTGTTACCGGTCCCTGCATTATCCCCTGGTGAATACGAAATGCCATTATTGTTCATTATGCAAGCGATTCCTTCTACTGTTTTTTTAATAAGAAGTTCAATATATCCATCCCCGTTTAGGGGCTGTAAGCCATGTTTTATTGCATTTTCAAGCACGGGCTGAAGGGTATAGGCCGGTATTTTTGTGTCTTCTATATTGACCTCATTGTCAACATCTACCATAAAAGACATTTTATTCTTGAAACGTAAAGCTTCTAAGCGGGCATAAAGTTGCAAGACTTCAATTTCGTCGTTCAACGGAATAGTAATGTGCTGAGAATTATTCAGCATAATGCGCATTAACGAGGCAAAATCAGAAATATACTTCATTGAATCCTCGGGTTTATTGTTATAAATGAAATTTTGAATAGAGTTAAGCGTGTTAAATATGAAATGGGGGTTCATTTGCTGGTTAATACTTTGCTGCCTGTTCAGAACGAGGGCTTTGGTAAGTTCATATTCCTTTTTTTCTTTTCTGTGCCGATAGATAAAAAAAGCAAAGCTTATGGAAAGAATGATTATGATACCGGAAACACCCATAATATTCCGAGTATGGCGCAGGTTGCGTTCTTTCAATTGGTGGTTCAGTTCTTTTTCTTTAGCCATGCGGGAGAGTTCACTTTTTTCCTTATCGAACTGGTATTGCATTTCAGCTCGGGTAATTTCTTTTACTTTTTCCTGGGCAAAAATACTGTCATTTACTGTTTTATACGTTCCGTAAAGCTCGTAAGCTTTTTTATATTGTTTGGTTTCAGCATACAGGTCACTAAGCTTTTTCGCAAAATCTCTTATACTGAAAAAATCATTGTATTTAGAAGCTGTTTTTAAACCCGTATTGTAAAACTGAATAGCTTTTTGGTAATCCTTCATTTCAGCATAAAAGTCGCCTAAATTAGCAATCGCATTAGCATGCAGAACCTTATTGTTGTAATTTTTAGAAATCTCAAATGCCTGTAAACTATATTTTTTGGCTTTATTGAATTTTTTTTGAGTGAGGTATAAGGCACTAAGATTAATACATGATATCACCAGGTTAGTTGTGTCTTTTGAGCTTTGTGTAATTTTCAGGGTCTTTTGGTATTCCTTTTCCGAATCATCATACCTTTTTAGTTTTTGGTAAACTGTTCCCAGGTTTATTTTTACCGGGGCTATATAATAAGGGTATATATCAGGGTTGTTATGTATTATCTTTTTTGCTTTTTCGAGATAGGACAACGCTTTTTCATATTCCTCAAGCCTAATATAAATGGAAGCTATATTATTATTGATGGTAAGCGGTTCGTACACATAATGTGTTTTTTCTATTAACGACAATGCCTGAAGGTTGTATTCAATACCAGTATTAACATTTCCGATAAGGGCATTTGTTTGAGCGATTAAACGTAAGGAAACAATGCTGTTTAAGGTGTCTTTTAAAGCTATGCTTCTTTTATATGCATGCTTGTACATATCAATGGCATGAAGATAATGATGTTGAATTCTTTTAATATCACCAAGTCCGCGGTAAGCACGGATAAGTGATTCAGAATATTCAGATGTGTCGGCAAGCTGAAAGAATATGGAATAATAAAATTCCGAACTGTCAATGTCATTATGTCCCATGTAGATATAGGCAATTTTTTCTGTGGCATTTAATGCATGTTTGCCCGAATTGCTTTTATTGGCATAAAACAAGGCTGTTCTTGCATGGTTTATTGCTTTTGGCTTGTTTTTTATCTTGAGTTCGTTAGCTATTTCAAGATGTAGTTCTGACCTTTCAATATCAGAAGTGGAGGAGTTTATTACCTGGAGCAGGCTGTCTATTTGAGTGGATTTTGCATTGTAGATAGTTAAAAATAAGAAAAATAGTGCCGTAAGGGCAATTCGTTTGGACATAAGGCAGAGGATTTGAATACATACTTCAAAGATGCATTTAAAGAATTTAACAGCAAAGGGAATTTTTAGATTTTGATATTCTGTTTGTTTGTTAAACCTGGTTTAGATTGTTGCTGTTGTTTTGTTTAATCTGTTGTTGCAGAATGTTTTGTATGGATCACGTCTCTTTTTTTTACAGGTTAGGGTGAAATGGTTTATAACTAAACTTATGCTTATTTATTTTAAAACATGTACTGAAATGTTGTCTCAACCCCTTAAATATACCTTCAAATATTCATTTTTTTTCTAACGTATAAACATTCGGAACGTTAGTAATAGCGTTAGGTGTGGGGTTTTATTTATTCATAGTACGTTTTGGTGTATGTTGTAGTTATTGTTATTTAATTTGATGTATTAGTGTTAATTATTAACTTTGTTCTCTTTACCACTTTTAATTTACAATCTAAAATTTTGTGTATGAAAAAGAACATTTTACTTCCCGTTATAGGAGTATTGCTCACTTGTCTCAGTTGGGGACAGACTATCGGAGATGAAATATATTCATTTACGATAAACGGTAATCCAATTCGTCTGCCGGCTAACCTAAAGAAATCTCTTTCATCGTTTCAAGTGAAGGCTTCTCAGGAACCGTCAGCCAAAACCGGTTATTACATTCTGCAGTTTCATAACCTGCCTTCAGAAAAAGAGCAGGAGGCACTTGAAGAGAATGGAGTGGAACTATATGGATACTTGCAGGGCAATGCATATTATGCGTCTGTTTCGAACCGTTTTTTTTTCGCAGAAAACCAGACCTTGAGAAAGGTCAGGGCATTAGCAACAATAAACCCGGAGTACAAGATTGAACGGAATTTGGCAAATGGCCATGTACCTGATTATGCAAAATCAGGAAAAGAAAATGTAAAAGTTATTATTTCTTGTTTCGAGATACCGGATAACGAGAAACTAATTGAAGATTTAAAGTCTGTAAACGCATCAGGTATACAGATAATAAATGTATTTAAGCAGGTGCAGGCTGAACTGCCTTTGTCATTTATAAAAAAGGCAGCTTCTATTCCGTGGGTGCAAAATATTCAGTTTGTTGAGCCGCCGATGGAGTATGAAAATAAGGAAGGCCGGACATCTCACCGGGCAAATGTGTTAAATTCAACAGCACGGGGCTTAGGCTATGGCCTTACCGGAAAAGGTGTGAACCTTGGCCTTTGGGACGGCGATGTTGATAAACATATTGATTTTGGGGATCGCCTGGTGCAGCGCGAATTTGAAGATCACGATTCAGATCACGGATCGCATACCTGTGGAACAATAGCAGGAGCCGGTATTTTAGATCCCGATGCAAGGGGAATGGCCCCTGAAGTAAGGGTGTTTACCTGGAATTTCAACACACAATCGAATGGGCTAAGCTCGGCTCAGGAACGGTTAATATCACTTGATGAAGATGGTATAGAAATAACTTCCAACTCATATGGATACAGAAACAGATATTGTCCTAATCCTTACGACTACAATTCTTCAGACAGAAATAATGATTTAATCAGCAACTGGTACCCCTATTTCTTGTATGTCTTTTCAGTAGGAAACGATCAACGCTCATGTACTGACGGGTACCGGACAACATCAAAAAACCTAAAAAACTCTTTATTGGTTGCGGCCATTGACAGAGAAGATAAAATGAGCGCGTTTAGCAGCTTCGGCCCCAGTTTTGATGGAAGGCTAATACCTAATATCAGTGGTGACGGGGTTGATGTTTACTCAACTAACCTGGACAATAAATACGGTTATATGAGCGGCACGTCTATGGCCACACCCGGTGTTGCCGGTACAATGGTGTTGTTATATCAGCGTTACAAAGAAACACATGGAGGGGCGAAGCCATTATCTTCTTTTATGCGGGCACTGGCTTGTAATACAGCCACAGATTTTGGAAACCCGGGACCGGACTTCCAGTTTGGCTATGGAGCCATAAACGGGCTCAGGGCTATTGAGGTTATGGAGAATAATGCATATTTTACCGACAGTGTTAAGCAGGGAACTTCTGTTCAAAAAGAAATTATTGTGCCAGAAGGGGCTGTGGAGCTTAGAGTGATGTTGGCATGGACAGATCCGGCAGCAACTCCCGGAGCAGATAAAATTCTCGTAAATGATCTGGATCTTAAGGTTATAAGTTCAGGCAATGAAATTCTGCCCTGGGTATTAGATCCGTTAAACCCATCAGCAAATGCAGTCAGGGGTATAGATGATATGAATAATCTGGAGCAGGTAACTATTTTAAATCCTGTTGCAGGAAGCTATAAGATAAATATCTCCGGTACAACAATTCCCGATGGAAAACAGGATTTTGCTGTTGTTTACGATGTGGTAATGCCAGAGCTAAAGCTTACTTACCCAATTGGCGGAGAAACTTTTGAACCCGGAACGGAAGAAGTTGTCCGTTGGAACAGTGAAGGGTATGACGCACCATTTATTCTTGAATACTCAACAGATAATGGAGTGAATTACACTGTTGTTGCTTCAGATATTTCTTCTGAATCAAGAAGTTATCTTTGGACAGTGCCAACCGGGGAGAATATTTCGGATCTGAAATTCAGAATTTCGTCGGGTGCTGTGCTTGCAGAACAAAAGAAACCTGCAACCATAATGCCTGTTCCGGCAAATGTAAAGATAGCACAGGCACAGTGCGATGGTGCCGGGCCTTTCTCAATGACCTGGGATGCGGTAGATAATGCAAAGTATGAGATATTGAAACTAAACGGTCAGGAGTTTGAACATTTGGCTGAAGTAACAACAAACAGCTACGATATAACCGGGTTAACCCCGGGGAATTACAATTATTTTAGCGTAAGGGCAATTGATCTTAATTCTGGAGCTGCAGGAAAACGTTCTCTTGCAGTAACGGTAAATCCATCTGTTCCTGTTCAGGCTTTGCCCTTTGCTGAGGATTTTGATGCCCAAAAAGCCGAAAACTTTTACTTTGCAAGTACAAATGATTACGGAAAAGCCGGTATCAGGTACATAAACGAAAAGCAACTGTTCGGGATAAGACTTGAAGGAGCTGAAACATCAGATGACTGGCAAGATGCAAAAGGTGAAGAGTGTTTTGCTAAAAACCCGGACTATATTGTTAAAGCAGGTATTTGTAATATTGATGCAAGTGCATTTAACGGAAAAATGTTACGACTGAAATTTGACTACCGCCTTAAATATATGAAGGATCCGGGCACCACTTATTTTAGGGTTAAGGTAAATGGCAATTACCTTACCGACACAGAGGGGAATAATATATACGGAGATGTTACAACTAAAAGTTACAAAACAGTTTATTATGATTTATCTGCTTATGCCGGAGAACCATCCCTTTCGGTAGAGTTTGAAGCTGTTTGTAAGTCGTCCCATATTCAGTATGTAGATGACAACGGGTCGTATCATTATGGGAATGGTGATGATAAAGGAGATTTTGTTACGATAGATAACATCGAATTAATTGAGCCAAAAACCGATATTCAGTTGTTACTGCTTTCTGTTACCGACGGGTTTACAACAGAAGAAACAATAAAAGTAGAAGTTAAGAATAAGGCTGGTGTTGAAACGGAGAAAATACCAGTTAGCTACCAGGTAAATAATGGAACCTGGGTGCTGGATACAATTCCCGGTCCATTAGCCCCACTTGAAGTGTATGAACATACATTTGCCCAAAAAGCCGATCTGTCAGCAGAGGGTAAGCATAGCATAGTCGCTAAAGTGTCACTTGAAAATGATACCATAAAAGGGAATAATGAGCAAAAACTTACGGTGTATAATGATCCATTCTCGATAAAGATTGGCGAAGTTGTTGGTGTTCTCGATACCTGTGATGTTCAGTTTAGCGATTTCGGAGGCAAATACAATGATTATCCGTCAAAACAAACAGCAGTATTGACATTTAAACCGGAAAATACAGGTAAAACTGCAAAGGTTACATTTACAGAATTCGATGTCGAACTTAATTATGATTACCTCTATATTTATAATGGCCCATCAGAACTTTCTCCATTAATTGCAGTATTAACTGGTACTACAATACCACCTTCATATACATCAACTGCTGTTGGGGGAGAACTTACGTTTGTTTTTGAGTCAGACGAATACGTAGTAGGTAAGGGGTGGCTTGCAAATATTGAATGCGTGGAAAAACCGGAAACCGATATTGAATTGACGAATATCAGTAAACCAGAACCGCTGGAAGGTGTCAAGACGGATAAAGAAGAAATATCGTTTACGGTTACAAACCTGGGTTCAAATGAAATTACAACGTATGGTGCATATTTCAAAATTAACGATGGAGCCCCAGTAAAACAGGAGATTGCAACATCCCTTGTCTCTGGAACTTCAGAGGAAATTACTTTCGACAGTTTAATTGACCTTACAGTTCCTGGCGAATACAAAATACTTGTTTGGTTAGAAGTTGTTGATGATACTGTAGCGGAAAATAACACCGATAGTATAAAAGTAACATCAATACCTGTATTGAAAGATGCCGGTGTAGCAGAAATTCAGCCTGTTTATCCGGCAAGAGAGAACCTTTCGGCTATTTCTGCAAAAATTACGAACTACGGTACTGTACCAATTGATGATTTTGACGTTGCTTATCGAATTAACGGGGGGAGCGAGGTTACAGAAAAAGTAACAGGGCCTGTTGAACCAGGAATGAGCCTTGATGTAACTTTTGCAACAGAAGCAGACTTAACAGCTTTAGATACCGATTATAAAATAAGTGTATTTACAAAGTTGAGCGGAGATGTAGAAACAAATAATGATACGCTGATAAGTGAAATCTCAACCCCACTGCTTTCGGGAACAAATGTAGTTGCAAGTACAATAGGGGGCCGGAATATGATAATGGCCGGAACTGCAGACTCTATTGACCTGGTTAACAATTACACAATAGAATGTTGGGTTAACCTAATGGAATCGGCAACATATGGCCATGTTTTTAATAAGACAAATGTATCTCTTTGGTATCAAACCAGCTACGGAAGCAACTTCTATGGCGATGATAGTTTCATTTTAAACGTAACTACCGATAATGGAACATACCGCTGTTATGCGACCGATGCTGTGAAATACGGAAGCTGGCAGCACCTAGCATTAACTGTATCAGCTGCAAATGAATATAAATTATTCATTGACGGAGTTGAACAAACATGGATAGTGTCTTCAGGAACACCAGATGCAACCAAGTCTAATCTGGAATACCCCATATACTTTGGAAATCGTCTACCGGACTTAACCCGGCCGCTAAACGGTAGTATGGATGAGATCCGGATCTGGGATTCAGAATTGGATCCGGCAACAATCAAAGCAAATATGATGACCGACTATCCGGTAAATAATTCAGGGCTTATCGCTTATTATAAGCTTAACGAGGGAGAAGGAAGCTATGTATATGATTATTCATCTAACGATAATACCGCAATTATAGCTGGTGAGGAACCAGGTTCAGGGGATGGATACTTCTGGAATCAGCCCGAATTATCATTATATGATTACAGTATTCCTGAAGAGAAGCTTCCTGCAACATATGATGCTTCAACAAATACAATCAACGTTATTATGGATGAGGCAGATCTTACCACTTTAATTGCAAGCTTCAAATCAAGCCAGAATTCTGTAGTTAAAATAGGTGGTGCGGTTCAGGAAAGTAGTGTGACAACAAATGATTTTTCCAAAGGCGTATTGATTTATACCCTGGAAGGTGTTGGTTTTAATGCGGGAATGACTGAAGAATTTAATGTTTCTGTTACAAATGATTTAAGTTCTGATTGTGAGTTGAAGGAGGTTACATTTGCAGTGGACGATAACCCGGGACTTAAAAGTAAATTAGAATTAGTCCAGAATGGAAATAACTTTGGCATCAGCTTGCCATTCGGAACCGATCGATCAGCCTTAAAAGCCAGCTTTGTTATTTCAGATAATGCAAAAATCATTATAAATAACAAAGAGCAACCCAGTCCGCAGACAACGGCAATGGATTATTCTGCGCCAGTTATGGCTACTGTGATTTCTGAAAATGGAAGGTATCTCAAAAACTACAAGGTTTTTCTTGATGCAAGGAACAACCAGGCAGAGTTAACCGAGTTTGTTGTCCCTGAAGAACAGATAGGGATGACTGATATTAACTCAACAGATAATACAGTTCATGTTTGGGTTAAGAATACAGCAGATCTCACCATGTTGGCACCAGAGTTTACTGTGTCAGAAAATGCAGGCATCTATGTAGGAAGTATTGGTCAGAAAAGTAAAATAACCGTGAACGATTTTACTGCCCCACTAATATACGCTGTTGTTTCAGAAGATGAATCGGTGACAGAAGAATGGGAAGTTACCGTTAAGGTTGATGATATTAAACCTGTAATAACAATGATTGGTAAAGATACGCTTAGTATATACCAGGGAGAAACATTTACCGATCCCGGAGCAACTGCCGAGGATAATCTAGATGGTGATATATCTTCCAAAATTAAAGTGACAGGAAACGTTAATACTGAAAAAGCAGGTGATTATAAGTTGAAATATACTGTTTCAGACGTAGCAGGGAACGTGTCAGATACAGCTGTTAGGGTTGTAAATGTAGTTCCTGATGATATTAAACCTGTAATAACAATGATTGGTAAAGATACGCTTAGTATATACCAGGGAGAAACATTTACCGATCCCGGAGCAACTGCCAAGGATAATATAGATGGTGATATATCTTCTGAAATTAAAGTGACAGGAAACGTTAATACTGAAAAGACAGGTGTTTATAAGTTGGAATATACGGTTGCGGATGCAGCGGGGAACCTGTCAGATACAGTTGTTAGGGTTGTAAATGTAGTTCCGGATAAAGTTAAACCGGTAATAACACTTATTGGTGAAAGTTCGGTTACTGTTAATAAAGGAACTGTATTTACCGATCCGGGGGCAACGGCGACTGATAATATTCAGGGGGATATTTCTTCTGAAATTAAAGTAACAGGAGACGTAAATACTGATATTGCGGATATCTATAAGATTACCTATACAGTATCTGATTTGTCAGGAAATGAGGCTGATCCGGTTGTCCGTACGGTTGAGGTTAAAGAAAGTTCCAGTATTACTGAACCCGCTAAAGAAACTGTTCATATTTATGCCTGGGATGGAAAAGTATTCATTGATATCCCGCAACTTCGTTCACAAAGTGAAATGTATATCACAGATATTCTTGGAACAAGAATGTTTAGTGCTAAAAACCTAAATGAAGGAAAGAATATTATTCCGGTTGATTTTGAAACGGGATTGTATATAGTAGCTGTTGATATTGAAGGGGAAATATATATGAAAACTATTATTGTTACAAAGAAATAACAGATAACAATTAATGAAAGGAAAGGCTGTTCGAAAGAACGGCCTTTTTTATTTACCATCCTGTTCGGGATAGCCCCGTATTTGCGCAAAAAAAATATTGGCAATATTATTCGATCACCTTCTTACTATAATCACGGATTGAATGGGATAAATTATTAATATCATGTTTCGTTTACGCGTTATACCTTCGGTGAGCTCTCCCATTAAACCGGCATCAGTTGCTTTATTATCTGTCAAAATCGCCATGGTTTTATTTCGGACCGGTTATGTGAAGGAGCTTGGGGATAGCATTCTCATGAAAGATAGAGAGCTATTCTATTCGACTCTTAAATCTTGACATGGCATAACTTCACAAGCTTTGAACCTGAACTGCCCAACCAAGGCTCTTATTTCATGGGCGGACTTTATTCTTCGGGGGGTGAAAATATGATATGGAATTAATAAAAGATAAATATTTACTACTTAAAAGTTAGTTGTAAAAAATAATTTATTAACTTACAAAAGTAAACCTAAAACCTAATCCATATGAAAAACCTTTACATATCCTATATGAGGATCATTGTTTAGTGGGTGTTCATAAAATAACGTTTTAACTATTTTACTTTTATTTTATCTTTTTGTAAGGTAAGGTTTGCAAATCATAGCCACCCTGCGTTTAAAAATTTAAACACTACAAAAAGGAAAAAGAAGTGTGAGATGTTATTTTGTGATCGTGCAACTAGTGTCATGTCAATCTTCGATTGACGGATGGGATTACTCCCTATCGTCCAAGAGATCCGCTAACGCTAAGTTCCTTCGTCGTGCCTCTCTGGAATGACGTCATTGTTATTGAGGGACGAAAGAGAAGCAACCAATGCCATTTTAATGGCTGTGCCCACCGAAGGTAATCCGTACGCGTCACATTTAGTGTTGACTTGACACTAGCACCCGAACCTAAAAAAATACTTAAGGACATGGATTGTTTGGTTTGAGATTTAAAGTTTTATTTCTACCTCAATGCATATTCAAAAGTGTTTAATTGCACAAATAGGGCTAAACGGACTTCAAAATATCCGGTTTAGAGTCTGAATATTAAAAACAGTCATTGGTAATTTTTGCACCTGTTAGGCAGGCGAAGTTACCCATGTACCCTTATACACCTAACTAGCTAAAATCAATATCTATGAAAAGAAAAAGTTTACTACTCTTAATGGGGGTTGTAATCTCCAGTCTGTGCTGGGGGCAGCCCCGGGAAAAGGACATGTACTCCTTTTCTCTTAATGGGCATAAAATAAGCCCAAGCCCTAACTTTGAGCAATCCATCAACGCATTCAGGGGCCGCACACCAAAGGGGGGCGAAAAACAGGATGACTATGTCATTTTGCAGTTTTATACCATTCCTTCAGTTGAAGAAAAAGAACAACTGGAGCGGAGAGGCTTAAAACTATTGGATTACCTGCATGGAAACGCCTATTTCTCTTCAGTAAGCCCCGATTTTTACCGGATTAAAACCCGGGAGTCAGGAAATGTACGTTCTATAACTTCAATTAAACCCGGGTATAAAATAGAAAGCCAAATAACTTCGGGGGATATTCCTGAATATGCCCAAAGCGAAGCAGGTTTAATAAAGGCGATAGTCACCTATTTTGACTTACCGGGGGAATTGGACATGAATCGCGATCTTGGGGCTTCAAAGGCCGTGAAAATCAGGATATCGGAAGTGTTTAGGCAAATCTATATTGAAATACCGCAGGAAGGGATAGAAAAACTCGCTACGCATAATTGGGTGCAGAACATCCAGTTAGTAGATCCACCAGTAGAAACAAATAACAGGGTAGCCAGAACAGTACACCGGGCCCATTTGTTGAATTCAAACATCCGGGGGCTGGGATATGGGCTCACTGGAAAAGGGGTGAAGATTGGCCTTTGGGATGATGATGTTTATCGTCACGCAGATTTCGGAAATCGTGTTATTATTCGAGAGTATGAGTCTCCTTATTCGTCTCACGGTACACATACCTGTGGGACAATTATAGGGGCAGGTGTGCTTAATCCCGAAGCCCGGGGTATGGCTCCTGAGGCTAGCGTTTATGCATGGAATTTCAATTATCAGTCTAATGGTTTGACAATGGCCGAAGAGAGGGCAATTTGTCTTGAAGAGGATGGAATAGAGATAACCTCCAATTCATACGGGTACTCACTTATGGTATGTCCGAACTACTTTTATTACAGGGCGGGAGAGAGGAATGAAGATATATTAAGTCACTTATACCCTTATTTCTTATATGTTTTCTCTGCAGGAAATTCTCAGACTATTTGTTACGATGGCTATCATACAACTACAAAGAATACGAAAAACTCATTACATGTTGCCGCAATCGACAATGAAGAAAATATGAGCTGGTTCAGCAGTTTTGGCCCCAGTTTCGATGGCCGGTTGATTCCTAATATCAGCGGAGACGGAACTAGCGTATTATCAACCACTTTCTATAATAAATATGGTACCATGAGCGGTACTTCAATGTCTTGTCCGGGTGTAGCCGGAACCATGGCTTTATTGTATCAGAGGTATAAAGAAACGCACCAGGGGGAACGTCCTTTATCTTCTTTAATGAGGGCTATGGCATGTAACACGGCAAAAGATTATGGAAATCCGGGTCCCGATTATCAGTTTGGCTACGGACTTATTGATGGATTACGTGCTGTTGAGGTATTGGAGAAGAATACATACCTTACGGGTAAGGTACAGCATGGCGGGACAATTACAAAAAAGATTACGGTTCCTGAAGGGGCTGTCGGCTTAAGGGTTATGCTTGCCTGGACGGATCCGGCAGCATTTCCGGGAGATACAAAAATACTTATCAACGACTTGGACTTAAAGGTGTTAAATGGAGATGCCCCAATCCTTCCCTGGGTGTTGGATCCTGAAAATCCGGCAGCCATAGCTGTTCGGGGTATCGACGACCTGAACAATATGGAACAGGTAACAATTAATGCGCCAGAAGCGGGCACATATACTATTCAAGTTGATGGGGCATCTGTTCCGACCGGAATTCAGGAATTCTCGATAGTATATGATGTAGTGATGCCTGATCTGAAACTAACATATCCTTTAAATGGAGAAAAATTTGTTCCCGGAACCGAAGAAGTTATCCGTTGGGAAAGCGAAGGGAATACTTCTCCATTTACTCTGGAGTATTCCACTGATGGAGGGATAAATTATACAGTTATTGGCACTGATATTCCGGCATCAAAGAGAAGTTTTATGTGGAAGGTTCCCGAAGGGGAAAATATTGAAACTGCCAGGTTCCGGATTTCTTCAGGGGCAGCCATGGATGAAATGAATGGAAAATTCCTTATAATGTCTGTACCCGAAAATGTAAAAATAGAGCAACATCTTTGTAATAGTTACGGACCTTTTTCAATGACCTGGGACAGTCTTCCCGGAGCAAGGTATGAGGTTTTAAAGTATAATGGCCATGAATTTATCCCAATAGCACTGACAGAAGAGAATCATTATGAGCTTTCAGAATTGGAATACGGTAATAACAATTATTTCTGTGTAAGGGCAACAGACAAAGCTACAGGTATAACAGGTAAACGGTCGATAGCAGCAACGGTTGATTTAACAATGCCGATAAATTCTTTACCAGTTGTTGAAAAATTTACTGATGGAAAGTTTACCAGTTTATATGTTCCGGAGAACAATAATTATGGTTATGTCAGGATAGCATATTCCTCTAAAGAAAGAGATTATTTTTTAACGATGCAGGGGGCTTCCCGCCCGGATTCCAAAAATTGGTACAAAAAGTCAAAAGATGGGGACGAATGCTTTATCAAAAATGCTAAATTCATAAATACTGTCAGGGCATGCCATATTGATGCCAGTGCATACAAAGGAAAGAAGATGTTTTTAAAGTTTGATATCCTTTTGGAGCACAGCTCTTATTATCGGAGAAATACATGTTACTTCAGGGTTAAAGCAAATGACAACTGTATTCCCAATTCGGAAGGAGTACAAATATTAGGGGACGTTTCCATTGAGGATTACAAAACCGTTTACTATGATTTATCCGCTTATGCAGGTGAATCTTTTTCACTGGATCTGGAGTCGGTTTGTAAACTCTATAAATATTATATGGGAGATTATATAAAGATAGATAACCTGGAAATTGTCCAGTCACAAGGACTGGACCTAAGTGTAGAATCGGTAAGTGTCAGTAATTGTAAAACCTCAAATGACACAGTATTTGCGGCCATCCTTAACCAATCTGAAATTGATTTAAGTAACATACCAATAAGTTACAGGATAAATGATGGTGCGTGGGTGTATGATACAGTACCGGGCCCTGTTGCCCCAATGAAACATTTAGTATTTCCTTTTAGTACAAAAGCTGATTTTCATGAAGAGGCAGCATATGATATCAAAGTAAGGGTTTCGGATCCAAACGACATAAATCCGGAGAATAATGAACGAACAACAACAGTATATCATGATGAAGCTGTGAGGATTGGAACCAGAATGGGAAGACGCGTGGATACCTGTGCTGGATTATTTACCGATATGGGAGGACAATTTCAGGATTATCCGCTGGATGAAACCGATATGGCCTTCATGACTTTGGCACCTGATCAACCCAACAAAGCAATTCGTATTAATTTTACTGAATTCGCTATGAAAGAAGGTGCAGATGTTCTCGATGTACGTGATGGACCAAAACACAATTCTCCTAAAATTGCAGAATTAACCGGGTATGAAATACCACCTTCATTTACATCTACTTCACCAAACGGGGAACTTTCATTCAGATTCCGGCGTACCAACAGTTATTCGACAATAGAAGAAAAAGGATGGATTGCCCAAATTGAGTGCGTATCGAAACCAGTAACTGAAATAATACTTTCAGAAATAGTAAAACCAGTTCAGGAAGAAAGTATAAAAACAGACGAGGAAAAAATAAGTTTCCTTGTCAGAAATGCAGGCCTGGATACGGTAAAGACCTTTGAAGGCTATTTCGGTATAGATGAAAGTTTACCTGTAAAAGAAACATTTAACACTCAGCTTTTACCAGGGGAAACAGCAGAATATAGTTTCGACAGCCTGGTAGATTTATCGGGAGACCGAATATATAAAATAATAGTGGGAATCGATACAGAAGGAGATGTAACGAGTGAAAATAATGTCGATACCGTAGAGGTGAAGTCTGTAACTGAAGTCATCGATATGGGAATTTATTCATTTATCCCGGTAATGCCAGCCAGGGAAAGACTTTCCAAAGTAACAATGGCTGTTACCAATCCGGGTAATGTGCATGTAAGTGATTATGTAGTAGGTTACAGGTTAAACGGTGTGCTGCAGGATACAATAAATGTGTCAGAGGTGTTGGAGCCTGGAAAAGATAAAGAAATAACCTTTGAAAAAGAGGTTGATTTTCGTGAACTTGATTCTGAGTATAACATTGAAGTGTTTGTGAAGCTGGACGGTGATAATAATCCTGATAACGATGTACAATCATCTGCGGTATCTACTTATTCACCGGCAACTAAAAATATGGCCGCGAATTATCAGGAAAACAATGTAGCAGCAATTGCAGATAAATCAGTAACACTTGATTTGATCAATAATTATACTGTAGAATGCTGGGTATATACTGAACCAAACGCAAGAATCGGATATATTTTCCAGAAAGGATTTCATGTTTCATTGCATATGGCCAATTTCATGAAGACTGTTGTCTTGCACGTTACTAAAGATAATAGAAAGAGGTATGTTTGTATTGCACAAGATGAGTTGGATTGGAATAAATGGCACCATATCGCTTTAACCGTATCCTCCGATAATGAATATAAAATTTATATTAACGGTGTTCAGCAGGTACTGAAAGTTTACGGAGAACCCGGCCCGGCAAAATCAAATAAACGTTATCCTTTTATTATTGGAAACCGGTTCCATGGAAACAGACCATTCATAGGTAAACTGGATGAATTCAGAGTATGGGATTCCTGTTTGGATCAACAAACGCTGACAGACAACGTGATGACTGATTACCCTGCAGAAACCCCCGGTATGATAGCATACTATAAATTTAAAGAAGGGAAAGGTAAATATGTATATGATTATTCGGTAAATGACAATACAGCCCAGATAAAAAATGCAGATGTTTCGGGTATCGGGGAAGGTAAATTCTGGAATTCCCCTAATATGGTATTGAAGAACTATGGTATAGAAGGAGAGAAAATTCCGTCAACATTCGACAAGCAAACAAATACATTTAACTGTATAATGGATAATGCCAATCTAAGCTCGCTGGTAAGCAGTTTTGAAACAGAACAAAACTCCATTGTAAAAATAGGTACAGTAGTTCAGGAAAGTGGTGTAACGGCGAATAATTATGCAAATGGATTATTGGAATATACTGTAGAAGGTGTAGGCTTTAACGCGGGATTATCGAATACTTTCCGTGTAACAGCAGCCAACGATTTAAGTTCAGCATGCGATCTAAGTCAGGTTACTATCGAGAGGAAGGACAATAAGTACTTTCCGTTCACAGGTTTCTGTCTGCATAAGAATGGCGATAACTTTACCCGGAAATTCCATGGTCCCTCTCAACTGATGACCAACCTGAAAGGCAGATATAAGGCATCAGATAAAGCTACAGTTCTTATTGACGGAGAAAAGCAGGCCATACCTCCTGTAACAGCCAGAGATTATACTAAACCATTTATGGTTAATGTAATGGCTGAAAACCAGAGAGACTTTAAAAACTACAAGGTGTTTATCGATACACGCAGCAATAGGGCTGAACTTCTAAAGTTTGTATTTCCTGAATTACCATACACAGCTTACTATTTTAGTACAAAAGAAAAGAAAGTAACGGTCTGGGTTAATAAAGCAGTGGATATTGCCCGTTTAAGACCGGTGTTCAAGGTTTCTGAAAATGCAAAAGTATATATTGGCAGTATACAGCGGTATAGTGGAATGTCTGTTGAAGACTTCACAACTCCGAAAGTTTATACTATCGTATCTGAGGATGAAACAAAAACAGCTGAATGGACTGTTAGTGTATTGCCGGATAGTGAAATACCGTTCTTATCGCTGCTTGGAGGAAAGGTTATAACTGTTTGTAAAGGTAGCTTGTTTAATGATCCTGGAGTAATAGCAAAAGACAATGTAGATGGTGACATTTCTTCTTTAGTTGTTAAAAACGGAAATATAAACACAAGTATTCCCGGAAGCTACCAGCTGGAATATAGCGTGGCAGATGCTTCGGGCAATGTTGCCAAACCTGTAGTACGCACAGTTAATGTTGTTGAAAGCACCTCGGGAATTAATGGTGTTTCAGAAGCCCAGGCAAGGGTTTATTCTTTCGATGGGGTTGTTTATGTTGATATTGCTGAATCACAGGGTGTTGGGAAACTCACTTTAACCAATGTTTTGGGTAAAGTAATTTATTATAAAGAGGATTTTGGACAGGGAACAACACGGTTGGAAGCAGATTTTATGCCAGGTGTTTATGTGGCAGTGTTAGAAGCTAACGGAAAGGTCAGTTCTGAAAATATTGTAATAGAATAAAATGAAAAGAGAAGGTCGTTTGAAAGAGCGGCCTTCTTTAATTCTGTATCTTGCATGTTTATTAAGGTAAGGTAATTGAAAGGAAATATTTACACTATAAATATCTAACTTAGGACACATAATCTAATATTTGTTCCTGTAGGAATATCAACGATTATATTCTCATGCCTGCACAAAATTGATTGGTAGCAGTCTTAGCAGAAGACAACATCATATCAGGTGAACTTTCAGGCAATTTTTCAATTCAACTTTAATGGATGATACTGAATACTTAAAGCATCGAGGATTCCGGGCTAATATGTGCGGGGAGGGTATTGGTTTCCTGATTCCGGGAAATTATTTTTTACAATTGGGCTTTCATTATGAGGTCTCATCATAACCACTAAAAACTTAACTAGCGAAACAGGCATTTAGAAAAGAACCTGTTATCAGTATTTCGATACTAACGGAACAGGGGATTTTTTTAGATGCAATTTCAAATAACCTAACTTTTTAATAACTAAACCAATGAAAAAACACAGTTTACTTCTGTTAACAGGAGTTTTAATCGCATGTTTAAGTTGGGGGCAGGCCTCAAAGGAGAGGTGCTCATTTTCCCTTAACGGGCATGTAATTAGCCTACAAGCTGATTTTGAAAAAACTCTTAGTGCTTTAAAAACGCGGGATCCAAAGGATCTGGCAATTCAGGCTCCTTATGTAATTTTGCAGTTCCATACTATTCCTTCAATTGAAGAAAAAGAACAACTGGAACGAAGAGGTGTAAAACTATTGGGTTACGTACATGGTAACGCCTATTTTGCTTCAGTAAGCCCCGATTTCTACCGGATAAAAACCCGGGAGGCGGTAAACATTCGTTCAATGGCAGAATTGAAACCGGAATATAAAATAGACCGTAAAATTGCTTCTGAAGATATTCCGGACTATGCTAAAAACGAAGTTGGTTTGATTAAGGCTGTGGTTGCTTATTTTGAGTTGCCAGGAGAGCCGGAATTAAACCAGGCTTTTAAGGCTCTTAATGCCATAAAAATTAGAACATCAGAAGTTTTTAGTCAAATCTACCTTGAGATACCACAGGAGAAGGTTGAAGAGCTGGCTGCTCTTAACTGGGTGCAGAATATTCAGTTAGTGTCACCACCCGTGGAAGCTGAAAACAGGGTGGCAGCGACATCGCATCGGGCCCATTTGTTACATTCGAATATCAGAGGACTGGGGTATGGCCTTACAGGAAAAGGGGGAAAGATAGGTCTTTGGGATGATGATGTTGAAAACCACCCGGATTTCGAAGATCGTATTGTTCAAAGGGAATACGAGAGCCATGGCTCATCTCATGGAACGCACACCTGTGGCACCATTATCGGGGCAGGGATACTTGATTCTGATGCACGCGGTATGGCACCTGAAGCAACGGTGTATTCATGGAATTTTAATACGCAGTCTAATGGCCTGACTATGTCTGAAGAAAGAGCAATCTCCCTTGAAGAGGACAGTATTGAGATTACTTCCAATTCATACGGTTACCGGATTTTTAGTTGCCCGAACTACATAGAATACGATGTTGCCGATAATAATAACGATAAATTAAGTTATCTGTACCCATATTTTCTATATGTATTTTCAGCCGGGAATTCACAGACACTATGTGTGGATGGTTACCGGACGACTACTAAAAATATGAAAAACGCGCTTAACGTGGCCGCAATTAACAGGGAAGATGATATGAGTACATTTAGTAGTTTCGGGCCCAGTTTCGATGGCCGCCTGATTCCGAATATTAGTGGTGACGGGGTATCTGTATATTCAACTGTTTTTGATAATACTTATGCTACATATAGTGGTACGTCGATGGCTACGCCAGGTGTGGCAGGAACAATGGCTTTGCTCTATCAGAGATACAAAGAAACGCATCAGGGGGCACGTCCTTTATCTTCGCTAATGAGGGCCATAGCCTGCAATACAGCCAAAGATTTCGGAAATCCGGGTCCTGACTATCAGTTTGGTTACGGACTTATTGACGGGTTACGTGCTGTTGAAGTATTAGAAAAAAATACATATTTTACCGATAAAGTACAGCAAGGGACAACAGTCACTAAAAAAATAACAGTTCCTAAAGGGGCTGTGGGAATAAAAATAATGCTTGCCTGGACAGATCCGGCAGCGATTCCGGGAAATAGCAAAGTTCTTATTAATGATTTGGAATTGAGGGTGTTGAGTAGAGGTAACGAAGTGCTTCCCTGGGTGCTTGATCCGGAAAATCCATCGAATGTTGCAGTTCGTGGAATCGACAATATGAACAACATGGAGCAGGTTACTATAGAAAATCCGGTACCAGGTAGCTATACAATACAAGTGTCAGGAAAGAGTATTCCGTCAGGCGTACAGGATTTTGCCATTGTTTACGATGTGGTAATGCCTGATTTGACAATTACTTATCCGCTGGACGGGGCTAAATTTATTCCGGGAACGGAAGAGGTAATTCGTTGGGAAAGCGAAGGAAATACAGCTCCGTTTACCCTGGAGTATTCTGTTGATAACGGGTTAAATTATACCGTTGTTGGTACAGATATTCCGGCTATAAAGAGAAGTTTTGTGTGGAGTGTGCCCGAAGGGGCGAACCTTACAAAAGCAAAGTTCCGGATATCTTCAGCCGCTGCTATGGACGAAATGAAGGGAACTTTTATCATAATGTCTGCACCACAAAATGTTGAAATAGAACAGCATTTCTGCACAACTTCCGGCCCTTTTGCTATGACCTGGGACAGTGTTCCAAATTCAAGATATGAAGTGTTAAAGTTTAACGGTAGAGAATTTGAACCGATAGCACTCACAGAGGATAATTATTATGAAATATCGGATTTGAAATACGGTGATAACAACTATTTCTGTGTGCGGGCAATTGACCGTACTTCAGGGATTATTGGGGAACGTTCCGAAGCAAAATATGTAGAAATAAGCCTTCCGGTCAAATCATTACCATTTGTTGAGAAATTCAATACAGAAAAAGTTCCTAATGTTTATATCCACAAAGCAGATAATTACAGTTCGGCCGCTATTCAATATCAGCCGGAAGTAGAAGGGTACTCCATATTTATGCAGGGGGCAAACTATAAAGATGCCAGAAAATGGCGCAGGGCAAAAGGGGCAGAATGTTTTGTAAAGAATAGTAAGTTCGTAGAAAAAGCAGTAATATGTAATTTGGCGCCAGGTGCTTATGAAGGAAATAAAATATTCCTAAAGTTTGATATGAAGCTGTTTTATAGTTCCTATTTTCCAAGAAATACGAGTTTATTCAGGGTAAAGGCAAACGATGATTATTTAACCGATTCCGAAGGCACAGAAATATTTGGCGATGCCGGAATTGAAAACTATAAAACGGTATACTATGACCTGTCTGCTTATGCCGGTAAACCGGTTTCTGTTGAATTAGAGTCTGTTTGCAGAAGACAAAAAGGATACAGGGGGGATTGTATCTATATTGATAACCTGGAAATTTTTGAAGCGGAGGGTACAGATATAAGCTTAGAGGCTTTAAGTGTTAGTCGTTGTAGTACACCTATCGATACCATATTTGCAACGGTACTGAACCTTTCTCAGGAAGATGTAAGTAATATTCCGATCAGTTACCAGGTAAATGGAGGTAAATGGGTTCACGATACGGTACCAGGTCCTGTTGCTCCAATGGAGCATGCCCGGTTCCCGTTTAATCAGGTAGCAGATTTCTCAAAAGAAGCCCGGTATGATATTCATGCAAAAGTTTCAAAACCAAACGACACAAAAACGGGGAACAATGAACAAACTTTAACCGTCTATCATGACGAGTCGGTGAGAATCGGAACCCGGCCCGGCAGGCGTGTAGATACCTGTGCAGGGTTATTTACTGATTTGGGGGGACAATTCCAGAACTATCCGCTGGATGAAAGCAATTTTACATTTATGACCATTGCACCCGATGAACCCAGTAAAGCAATTAAAGTTAATTTCACAGAATTTGCAATGGTTGAGGATATAGATTATCTGGTAGTATTTGATGGTCCCAGACCTTCTTCTCCGGAAATTGCAAGAGTAACCGGAAATTCATTGCCCCCATCATTTACTTCAACAGCCCTAAAAGGAGAGCTTTCGTTTAGGACAAGGTTAACCAATTATTTATCAAAAGAGAATGATAAGGGATGGATTGCCAGTATAGAATGTGTATCAAAACCAGTAACCGATATCCTGATAGCAGATATAGTTAAACCTGAAGCGAAGGAAAGTGTAAAAACAGATAAAGAAAGAATTAGTTTTCTTGTTAGAAATGCTGGTCTCGATACAGTTAGGGCCTTCGATGCGTATTTCCGCTTTAATAACGGGGAACCAGTCAGGCAGTCATTTATAACAAACCTCAGGCCCGATAGAACAGCCGTATTTACTTTTGACAGTTTGATGGACTTATCTAAACCGGGAACATATAAAATACTGGTCGGTATAGAATTAGAAGGAGATGAACTAAGTAAAAATAATATCGATAGTATTGAAGTGGTTTCTATTAAGCAAGTTACTGATATGGAAATAGCATTCCAGGAGTCAGTAAAACCGGCAAGGGAGAAGCTGTCGGAAATAAAAGTAAAAGTGTCTAACCGGAGTAATTTTTCTGTAGATAATTATAAGGTTGGTTATACATTAAATGGTGTAATACAGGATACTATAATAGTTACTGAAGCATTGAGACCGGAAAAAAGTAAAGTAATAACATTTGAAAAGAAGGTTGATCTTCGGGCTCCCGATTCCGAAAATAGTCTTGAAATATTCGTTAATCTGGATGGTGATGATAATCTGGAAAACAATAGCAGGAAAAGCACAGTAACTACTCATCCATTGGCAACTAAAAACGTTGTTGCTAACATCGGTCAGAATAATGCTTTAATAAGAGCAGGTGACTTCGCAGAGTATGATTTGATTAATAATTATACCATAGAATGCTGGGTTTATGCAGAACCAAATCCAAGAACGGGCTATATATTCCAGAAAGGAAGCGTTACAATGGCATTGTATGATAACAGGAAGGAAATAATTGTATCGATTAATAAAAGAAGAGGAAGATATGGGTTTAATACATTGGGTGCTATGGAAATGAATACCTGGCATCATATTGCATTAACTGTTTCCAAAGACGATGAGTACACACTCTATGTAGACGGAGAACCAGAAACAATTTACGTCTACGAAGGTACACCCGGGCCAGCTAAATCAAATAAAGAAATCTCTGCTATAATGGGAAATGGTGACCGTAAACGGACCCCTTTAATCGGTAAGATGGACGAGCTCAGAGTTTGGGATACCTGTCTGGGCCAACAGGCCATTAAGGATAATATGATGACTGACTACGAAGCTGAAATCCCGGGCATGGTGGCTTACTACAAATTTAATGAGGGGGGCGGAAAATACATTTATGATTACTCTGTGAATGATAATACAGCAGAAGTTACCGATGCTGATGTTTCGGGCGTTGGAAAAGGAAAATTCTGGAATACACCTAAAATGGCAATCAGTCATTACAGTATCGCAGGAGAGAAAATTCCGGCGGTATTTGATGAGCAAACGAAAACATTTAACTGCATTATGGATAATGCTGATCTAACTTCACTTACGGCAATATTCAAAGCAGACCAGGGATCGGTAGTTAAAATAGGCGATGCAGTGCAGCAAAGTGGAGTAACAATAAATAACTATGCCAATGGTCCAATAGAATACACGGTTGAAGGTGTTGGCTTTAACTCCGGATTATCAGATACCTATAAAGTTGAAGCAGCTAACGATCTAAGTTCAGCATGCGATCTAAGTCAGGTTACTGTTGAGTGGGAAGATAATAAGCACCTTCCGTTCGCAGGTTTTTGTCTACATAAAAATGGAGATAACTTTATCCGGAAATTCCATGGACCTGCTCATTTTATGACGAACCTGAAAGGCAGATATAAAGCCTCAAATAAGGCCTCGGTTCTTATTGACGGAGAGAAACAGGCAGTACCTCCTGTAACAGCCAGAGATTATACTAAACCATTTATGGTTAATGTGCTGGCAGAAAACCAGAGGGACTTTAAAAACTACAAAGTATTTATTGATACACGGAGCAACAGGGCTGAGCTGTTAAAGTTTGTATTTCCTGAATTACCATATACAGCTTACCATTTTAGTACAAAAGAAAAGAAAGTAACGGTCTGGGTTAATAAAGCAGTGGATATTGCCCGTTTAAGACCGGTTTTCAAAGTTTCCAAGAATGCAAAAGTATATATTGGCAGTATACAGCGGTACAGTGGAATGTCTGTTGAGGATTTCACCACTCCGAAAGTATATACCATCGTATCGGAGGATGAAACAAAAACAGCCGAATGGACCGTAAGTGTATTGCCCGATAGTGAAATACCATTCTTATCGCTTTTGGGGGGCAAGGTTATAACTATTTGTAAGGGCAGCTTGTTTAATGATCCAGGGGTAATAGCAAAAGACAATGTGGATGGTGACATTTCTTCCTGTGTTTTAAAGAAAGGAAGTGTTAATACCAGTATTCCCGGAAGCTATAAGTTGGAATATAGCGTGACAGATGCTTCAGGCAATGTTGCCAAACCTTTAGTCCGTACTGTTAATGTTGTTGAAAACACCTTGAGAAATCGTCGTATTACAGAAACACGAGCCAGAGTTTATTCTTACGATGGAGTAGTATATGCCCATATTCCTGAATTAAGGGGCGTTGGAAGAATTACTATAACCGATATTTTAGGTAAAGTAGTCTATCATAAAGAGGATCTGGGACAGGGAACAACACGCTTGGAAGCAGAATTTATGCCGGGTGTCTATGTGGCGGTAATGGAAGCTAACGGAAAAGTTAGTTCTGAAAATATTGTGATTGAATAGAAATCACAGTTGTGAATACGATTAGAGGTTGCCTTATGGTGACCTCTTTTTTTGTTTATCCGGGTTAAAACATGAATTTTTAGCTACGGAAATACCTGTTTTTGGTTATTTTTTTTTCAATATGCGAAAAGTTATTGGTAAAACATGGTTGTTGCGGATAGTGCGTTGTTTGATAGGTGTTTGTAATGCCTTAGTGTGCTTGAAAGTATTTAGAAGTAAGTGAATAACCGTTTGCTGTTCAATATATTGCTGTTTTGCTTGTAATCTCTCCTGATCAGGATGTTGTTAAGGGGAATGTGATTGGTGGATAAATTTTTTATGTGAAATTGACTTGTGTAAATTGTTGATAGTTAGATTTTTTATTTAGTTCCTGGTGAAATTTTATATCTCAATGTATATAAAAAGCAATATATGTTACTCTATTAATGTTATGCGATATGCAAACAAATAACCAAAACGATGAATTAAAAATTCAAAAAAATGAAAAAACTACAATTACTAATGTTAATCTGGGGGGTAGCAGCAGCTTTTGGCTGGGGGCAACCCTTGGAAAAAGATCCGTACTCTTTTTCGCTAAACGGGCATGAGATAACCCCGGAGTTATCCAATGCCAAAACGGCCAAACCGCTCAAATCTGCCAACCCGGGGAAATCCTCTGCCGGGGTAAGTTATCAGATCGTCCAGTTTCATGCCATTCCTACAATGGAGGAAAAAAAACAACTGGGGGAAAAAGGGATAAAACTATTGGATTATGTGCAAGGGAATGCCTATTATGCTGAGGTTCCGGCCAATATGTACCGGTTGAAATCGCGCGATTTAAAAAGTATACGTTCGTTAGTGGAGATAAAGCCTGAGTACAAAATAGAGAAGAACATTGCAGCAAACAATATTCCTGACTATGCCAGGGCAGGAGGGGACTTGATAAAAGTTGTTGTAACCTGTTTTGATGGGTGCGAAGATGAAGAATTTTATCGTAACCTTAAATCATTGGGGGCAACAAATATTAAACCGCTTCAATATTTCGGAACGATTCATACTGAAATACCAGTCCGAAATATACAAGAACTGGCTTTGCTGTATTGGGTTCAGAATATACAATTAGCACCTCCACCCTCTGAATCACAAAACAAGAGCGCCCAAATTTCCCACCGGGCGAATTTGTTGCGTTCAAACCAGCGCGGCCTTGGTTATGGATTAACTGGTAGGGGGGTAAAAATCGGACTGTGGGATCATGATGTTGAACGTCACCGCGATTTCGGGGACAGGGTAATACGAAGAGAATTTGAAGCCCATAATACAAATCATGGAACACATACCTGCGGAACTGCTGTTGGTTCAGGGGTAATAGATCCACGGGCACAGGGGGTGGCCCCGGAGGCAACTGTTTATAGCTGGAATTTTAATCTACAATCCAATGGACTTTACGCGCCGGAAGAAAAGTTGGTGTCATTGAAAGAAGATGGTGTGGAAATTACATCGAATTCTTATGGCATAAAGGTTGAAGAATGCCCGAACCCTTATGCTTACAACTCATTGGAGCGTTATGATGATGAGGTAACCCATGCATATCCTTATGCTTTATATGTCTTCGCAGCAGGAAATGATCAGGTTGCCTGTTCTCAAAGTGGAGGATATCGCACAACTTCCAATAACAGGAAAAACGCATTGGTAGTTGCAGCTAATGATGATATAGATCAGATTACTGATTTTAGCAGCTTCGGCCCCAGTTATGACGGCAGGTTACTCCCAAATATTAGCGGGGTTGGATTAAAAGTGTACTCAACCGTTTTTTCAAACGGATATGGTTCTAATTCTGGAACCTCAATGGCTACGCCCGGAGTGGCCGGTACCATGGCATTGATTTATCAACGATATAAGGATAATCACGGAGGGGGGCGTCCGCTTTCTTCTTTAATGAGGGCCATTGCCTGCAACACGGCAAAAGACTGTGGCAACCCGGGGCCCGACTATCAGTTCGGCTATGGCAGAATTAATGGAGTGAGAGGGGTTGAAGTATTGGAGAAAAACACCTGGTTTACCGGTTCTGTCAAAAATGGTGAAACGGTTGAAAAAGAAATTACTTTGCCCAAAGGTGCAGTAGCCCTTAAGGTAATGTTGGCATGGACTGATCCCAACGGAACTCCAGGTGCCGACAGAATATTGATAAACAACCTTGACTTAAAAGTAACAAAGGGGAGCGATGAGTTCCTGCCCTGGGTACTCGATCCGGAAAACCCCTCAGTCAATGCGGTAAGGGGCATAGACGATTTAAACAATATGGAGCAGGTAACTATATCTAATCCAGTTGAAGGGAAATACACCTTGTCAGTCAGGGGAAAAGAGGTCCCCAAAGGGGTGCAGGACTACGCAG
This sequence comes from Bacteroidales bacterium, assembly GCA_965230395.1. GTDB lineage: Bacteria > Bacteroidota > Bacteroidia > Bacteroidales > UBA10428 > UBA10428. Next base: position 4,314,510 of record CBDDKV010000002.1, on the reverse strand, counting down.
TTGTTTACGAGGTGGTCATGCCAACATTTAAATTAACCTACCCGGTTGATCGGGAAAAGCTTATACCTGGTGAAAAGGAAATTATTCATTGGGAATGTGAGGGGTATACCTCTCCGATAACAATTGAATATTCTTCAGATAATGGGGTGAATTATGAGGTTGTGGCCACAAATATCCCGGTGGGGCAAGAAGGTTACGAATGGACAGTGCCTGAAGAACGTGCAGCGTATGCAAGAATACGGATTTCATCCGGTTCTGCATTGGATGAGTCAAAAGCCTTTACCATTATGGAAATACCTGAAAATATAGGAATAGAAGGGACCGAATCAATTCATTGTGGCAGTTCCGGTCCGTTCAGGTTAACCTGGAACACTGTCCCCGGGGCAAAGTACGAGGTATTAAAACTAAACGGAGAGAAATTTGAAGTTTTTGGATATAGTGATACAAACACCTTTGAAATAAAAGGGCTTACTGGGCAGGATAACTATTTTAGTGTGCGTGCGGTTGACAAGGCTACCGGAGCTGTTAGCGGGCGTAGGTTCGGGGCTGAAATAAAACTTCCTCAATCTGCGGTAAGCGTTCCTTTTGTTGATCGGTTCAAATTAGACACAGTGCGTCCTTATTACTTCCTAAGTAAAAAAAGTCATGCTAATTTATATTATGAAAATAGCATGAACCGCTACGTGATTACCTTGTGGGGGGCCTATGACATCTCAGGTTGGACAAATGCAACAGGGGAAGAATGCTTTAACGCAAACCCTGACTATGTCGTCAGTGCCGGAATGTGCGGTATAGATGCAAGTAACTACAAAGAGAAGAATCTTTGGTTGTCTTTTGACTTTTTGCAGCAGGTAGTAAATAATCCAGGAACATGTTACTTCAGGGTCAAAGTTAATGGTTCCCCCCTACCTGATATTGATGGAGTCACCATTCACGGAGATTCTTTACTGGGTAAGGTAAGGCGGTTATATTATGATTTATCGGCCTGGATTGGGGAGCCATCTATTACCCTGGAATTCGAAGCCGTATCTAAACAAGGTTCGGGAGGATTTGATAGGGCAGTGGTATCCAATATTGAAATTGTAGGTCCAGAACAGGTTGATCCCGAAATGCTTTCAGTTAATGTAACCGACGGAAATACAGATGATGAACAAGTAACTGTTGAGATCAGAAACTTAGGGACAATAGCTATAACAGATATTCCTGTAGGCTATAAAGTAAACGGTGCCAACGAGGTTAATGAGGTAATCCCAGGTCCATTGGACCCAAAGCAGAAAATTTCGTATCAGTTTAAACAAACTGTCGACTTATCTCAGGAAGGAAAATATGAAGTTGTTGCCAGTGTGTCTGTGCCGAAAGATAGTGTAACAGGTAACAACCAAAAGTCAACATTTAAATATACTGACCGGACATTAAGAATGAAAAATGTATCCGGCACAATTGATACATGTGGAGTAAAGTTTACAGACTCCGGAGGTCTTTACGAACCATATACGAAGGGGGAAAATTCAACAGTAACGTTCAGTCCTGAAAATCCGACAGATGCTATAAAGATTAGTTTTTCAGCGTTTAAATCGGCACAATATGGTGGTGATTTGACCATATATGACGGTACTACTACTGAATATAATAAAGTTATAGCCAGATTATCCGGGAGCGATCAGCCTCTTGAATATATCTCAACAGCCTCGGGTGGGGAACTCACTTTAAATTTTTATTCAAGTAGTTATTCCGATGTAGATTCAGGATGGGTTGCGAATATTGAGTGCGTTAGCCGTCTCAAAAAAGATATTCAGTTGGTAGAAATTCTCACCCCTATAGAAGAGGATGATGCCAAAACCCAACCAGAAAGAGTAGATTTCAGGGTTAAAAATAAGGGATATGATACCATTCCGTCTTATACGGCTTATTACAAGATAAATAATAATAATGCTGTAAGTCAGGGTTTTAATGCAGGACTTGCACCCGGAGAATCAAAAAGAATCAGCTTCGATAGTTTGGCGGATTTTACTGTGCTTGGTGAATATGAACTCCAGGTTTGGGTTGAAGTTCAGGGAGATACGGTTAATGATAATGCCGATACAATACAGTTTGAATCTTTAACGCATTTTAAGGATCTTGGGATAAAAAACATAATTTCAGTAATTCCCACGAGAAACACACACACAACACTTAGGGTACAGGTGCGCAACCACGGAAATGTATCGGTAAGTAACTTCGACATAGCATACAGGATTAATGGAGGGAAAGAAGTGACAGAAACATTTTCAAGGACTATCCCTGCGGGAAGGTTTAACAACTTCACACTTAAAGAGCCTGTCGATTTAACCGCTTTGGGAGAAGAAAGGAAAATTGAAGTTTATATAAAGTTCGCTGACGACGAAGATCCGGATAACAATACAAAAGTGATAAGTATACCGCCGGCTGAATTCCCTGTAGCTAATGTGTTTGCTGAATATGATGGAACAGGAAGAACAAGAGTTGCTGCAAACTCAAGTCAGGGTGTTGATCTGATTAATAATTATTCTGTTGAATGCTGGATGAACTTGTCCGAAAAGAATGATGACGGAGATATATTTAATAAGGGCAATGTTAATTTGAGCTACAGAGTTAATGGAGATATGGCGGACCTAACGCTTACAGCTACAACTGCGCAGGGAGTGCTGACTGGAAGTGTCTTAAATGGTATAAAGTTAAACGAATGGCATCATGTGGCGCTAACCGTTTCGGAAAAAAACCAATACAAACTTTATATCGATGGAGCATATAAAGACTGGGATGCACTAAGTGGCACACAGGCAGCTACTTCATCGAATGCCAATGTACCTCTTACTATAGGAAATGGCCGCTATGGTTATAGCGCAATGGCAGGAAAAATAGACGAGTTCAGGGTTTGGGGTAAAAGCTTGGATGCTTCGACACTGGCTGACAATATGATGACCGATTATGAAGTAGAAACCCCCGGGCTTTTAGCCTATTATAAGTTTAATGAAGGAAGTGGGCCTTATGTATTTGATTATTCCGTAAATGATAATACCGCTTCGGTTGATGGTACAGACGTATCCGGAACTGGAGAAGGGAAGTTCTGGAATAAAGAAGATGCATTGTTAACGAATTACAGCATAGATGGAGAAATTGTACCGGCTATATATGATGCAGGGGCAAATGCTTATAACGTAGTGGTTGACAAAGCAGACTTAACTTCTTTGATTGCCACTTTTAAAATCATACAACAATCTGAAATTAAGGTTGGGGATGTTGTGCAGGAAAGCGGTGTTACGGCAAATGATTTCACTGACGGGGCCCTGCGTTATTCAGTAGAAGGTATAGGGTTTAATAAGGGTATAAAATATGAATTTAATGTTAGTGTGCAGAAACCTGTATTTATAGAAAGCGAATTAACAGCATTCTCTTTTATGACAACAGATAACCCGGAACTGGAAGAAGACATCGCCTTAACCCGGGTTGGGAATAACTTTATGGCGAAAGTGGCATCAGGAACAAGGGTGTCAAGCCTGAAAGCAAGGTTTAGTATTTCAGAAAATGCGTCTGTTTTAATTGACAGTGTTATTCAGGACAGCCCGCAAGAGGAGGCAATGGATTACTCCCGTCCGATGATGGTAAATGTACTTTCCGGAAGTAAATTGTATTCTAGTAATTACAAAGTATTTGTTGATAACCGAAACACAGAGGCCGGACTGTTTGATCTTATATTGCTGGAAGAAACGGGAGCAATAAAAGAAATCGACGATAAAAATAACACCATAAAAGTCTGGGTGGGCGGAAATACAGATGTTACATCATTGACCCCACTGTTTGCAATATCGGAAAATGCAAGACTCTATCTCGGAAGCATCGAACGGTATAATGGAATATCACGGGAAGATTTTACACACCCGAAGTTTTACTCTGTGGTATCGGAAGACGAACAGACATCTGAGGAATGGAAAGTGAGTGTGTCAAAAGATCGCAGCAGGCCATCGTTAGTACTTCTTGGAGAAGAAATAATAACAATAGAAAAAGGGCAAAGGTTTGACGATCCGGGGGCAACTGCCACGGATAGCCTTGAAGGGGACATTTCTTCATTAATTGTCAGGACAGGGACTGTAAATACGAATGTTGCAGGAAGCTATACGCTTGAATATAACATTACGGACGCACTTGGTAATACTGGCGAAACAGTTACCCGTATTATTAATGTGGTAGACCACAAATCGGGAGTCGATGAATGGGCAGGATCCGTAGCCCGGGTATACGCTTTCAACGGAACCATATATGTTGATATTCCTGAACTACAGGAGGCCGGGGAACTTACTGTGACCGATATTCTTGGTAGAACGGTTTACAATAAGGATGCACTGGCACAGGGAACAACAAGGCTGGAAGTAGAATTCAGGCCAGGGGTTTATGTGACAGTGTTAAAAGTAAACGGAGAAGTCCGTTCAGAAAGAATTGTGATTGAATAGAAAGTCATAGTAGCAAATACTACATAAAGAGGTTGCCTTAGGGCAACCTCTTTTTTGTTTAATCGGTGTTGTAATAAGTCTGTCCATAAACCCGGGAGTCTATGCTAGAAAGTTCAAATTATTCCTTTCAGCCATAAGGCTCTCTCCGTTCGGTTCAAGGCGTGTGAACCGATGCCGAGACATTGGCAGAGCTCTTGGACACAATTAAAATAAATTGCATTGTGAAAAAAAATATAAACCGCAGTCCCGAAGGTCGGGATGAGGGTTTATTTTTTGAGCAATAACAAAGAACCGAAGGTCACGAACACTTTTAAAAACATGAAATGCGTGAGTAACATGGACTTTATAGACAGGCTCTAGAATCATTAATCAAAACATAAGATTTTAGCTACGGAAATACCTGTTTTTGGTTATTTTTTTTCAATATGCGATAAATAATTGGTAAAATATAGTGGTTGTGTGTAATGTGTTGTTTGTAAGGTGTTTGTGTGTTTAAGGGTAGCCAACTGTTAATTTGGGGTAATCTGTCAACCATTTGTTATTCAGTGTATTGCTGTTTTGTTTGTAATCTCCCCTGAGCAGGATGTTGTTAAGGGGAATGTGATTGGTGGATAAATTTTTTATGTGAAATTTACTTGTGTAAATTGTTGATAGTTAGCTTTTTTGTTTAGTTCCTGGTGAAATTTTATATCTCAATGTATATAAAAAGCAATATATGTTACTCTATTAATGTTATGCGATATGCAAACAAATAACCAAAACGATGAATTAAAAATTCAAAAAAATGAAAAAACTACAATTACTAATGTTAATTTGGGGGTTGGCTGCAGCTTTTGGCTGGGGGCAACCCTTGGAAAAAGATCTTTACTCTTTTTCGCTAAACGGGCACGAAATAACCCCTGGGTTATCCAATGCCAAAACGGTCAAGCCAACCAACCCGGGGAAACCTACTGCCGGGGCCAACTATCGGATCGTCCAGTTTCATGCCATTCCCTCATTGGAAGAAAAAAAACAACTTGAAGCGAAGGGCATAAAGTTATTGGATTATGTACAGGGTAATGCCTATTATGCTGAAGTCCCGGCCAATATGTACCGGTTGAAATCGCGCGATTTAAAAAGTATACGTTCGTTAGTGGAGATAAAGCCTGAGTACAAAATAGAAAGGAACATTGCAGCAAACAATATTCCGGACTATGCCAGGGCAGGAGGGGACCTGATAAAAGTTGTTGTAACCTGTTTTGATGGATGTGGGGAGCCGGTATTTTATCGTAACCTTAAATCGTTGGGGGCAACAAATATTAAACCGCTCCAATATTTCGGGACAATTCATGCTGAAGTTCCCCACCGGAATATCCATGAGCTGGCTTCGCTGCACTGGGTCCAGAATGTCCAGTTAACGGCCCCTCCCCATGTAGTGCAAAATAGGGAAGCAGGGACTTCCCACCGGGCGAATGTGCTGCGTTCAAACCTTCGCGGCCTTGGTTACGGGCTAACCGGCAGGGGCGTAAAAATCGGATTTTGGGATGAGGATGTTGAACGTCACCGCGATTTCGGGGACAGGGTAACACGCCGGGAATTTGAAGCCCATTATACAGGCCATGGAACACATACCAGTGGGACCGCTGTCGGATCAGGGGTAATAGATCCACGGGCACAGGGAATGGCACCGGAGGCAACAGTATATAGCTGGAATTGTAATATACAGTCGAATGGACTTACCGAGGCGGAAGAAAGGTTGATTTCATTGGAAGAAGATGGTATTGAAATTACATCAAACTCCTACACTACACTAGTTAGAGAATGTCCAAATAAATATGCATATAATTCAGAAGATCATGATGATGATTTGCTTAGTAATGCCTATCCTTATTTTTTATATGTTTATGGAGTAGGAAATTATCGGCAAGTTTGTCCGTATGGATACCGCACAACCTCTTGCAACGTGAAAAATTCATTGATAGTAGCGGCCAATGACGATCTGGATCGGATAACTAGTTTTAGCAGCGCTGGCCCCAGTTATGACGGCAGGTTATATCCAAATATTAGCGGGGTTGGAACAAAAGTGTATTCAGCCACTTTTTCAAACTTGTATCGTTCGATCAACGGAACTTCAATGTCTACGCCCGGAGTGGCCGGTACCATGGCATTGATTTATCAACGATATAAGGATAATCACGGAGGGGGGCGTCCGCTTTCTTCTTTAATGAGGGCCATTGCCTGTAACACGGCAAAAGACTGTGGCAACCCGGGGCCCGACTACAAGTTCGGCTATGGCAGAATTAATGGCATGAGAGGGGTTGAAGTATTGGAGAAAAACACCTGGTTTACCGGTTCGGTCAGAAATGGCGAAACAGTTGAAAAAGATATTACTTTGCCCGAAGGGGCAATTGCCCTTAAGGTAATGCTTGCATGGACCGATCCGGAGGCAACCCCCGGTGCCGAAAGGATATTGATAAACAACCTTGACTTAAAAGTAACAAAGGGGAGCGATGAATTCCTGCCCTGGGTACTCGACCCGGAAAATCCCTCAGCCAATGCAGTACGGGGCATTGACGATTTAAACAATATGGAGCAGGTAACCATCTCCAAACCAGTTGCGGGGAAATACACCTTGTCAGTCAGGGGAAAAGAGGTCCCCAAAGGGGTGCAGGATTATGCAGTTGTTTACGAAGTGGTCATGCCAACGTTCAAATTAACATACCCAATTGAACGGGAAAAGCTTATACCCGGTGAGAAGGAGATTATTCATTGGGAATGCCGGGGATACACCACCCCGGTAACCATTGAATATTCTTCAGATAATGGGGCGAATTATGAGGTTCTGGCCACAAACATCCCGGCAGGGCAGGAAGGTTACGAATGGACAGTGCCTGAAGAACGTGCAGCGTATGCAAGAATACGGATTTCATCCGGTTCTGCATTGGATGAGTCAAAAGCCTTTACCATTATGGAAATACCTGAAAATATAGGAATAGAAGGGACCGAATCAATTCCCTGCGGCAGTTCCGGCCCGTTTAGGTTAACCTGGAACACTATTACGGGGGCAAAGTACGAAGTGTTAAAACTAAACGGTGAAAAATTTGAAGTTTTTGGATATAGTGATACAAACACCTTTGAAATAAAAGGGCTTACTGGGCAGGATAACTATTTTAGTGTGCGTGCGGTTGACAAGGCTACCGGCGCCGTTAGCGGGCGTAGGTTCGGGGCTGAAATAAAACTCCCCCGGGATGGTGGGGTAAGTGTGCCCTATGTTGACAGGTTTAAATTAGATACTGTACGTCCTTATTACTTCCTGACTAAAAAAGGTAAGGGTAAAATATTTTATGTGTACACCATGAACCGCTATGCAATTTATTTGTGGGGGGCAGGTGACATCTCAGGTTGGACAGATGCAACAGGGGAAGAATGCTTTAACGCAAACCCAGACTATGTATGCACTGCCGGAATTTGTAGTATGGATGCAAGTACTTACAAAGAAAAGAGTTTGAGGTTGTCTTTTGACTTTTTACAGCAGGTATCCGTTAATCCGGGAACAAATTATTTCAGGGTCAAAGTTAATGGTAACCCCGTACCTGATATTGATGGAGTCACCATTCACGGGGATTCTTTACTGGGTAAGGTAAGGCGGTTATATTATGATTTATCGGCCTGGATTGGGGAGCCATCTATTACCCTGGAATTTGAAGCCGTATGTAAACAAGGCAGGGGAAGACATATTGACAATGCTGTGATATCCAACATTGAAATTGTAGGACCAGAACAGGTTGATCCTGAAATGCTGTCTGTTAAGGTAACCGATGGAGGTACAGATAAAGAACAAGTCACTGTTGAAATTAAAAACGTAGGGCTAACAGCTATAACAGATATCCCTGTAAGCTATAAAGTAAACGGGGCCAATGAGGTCAACGAGGTAATCCCGGGCCCTTTGGCCCCCATGCAGAAAATTTTGTATCTGTTTAAGCAAACTGCCGATTTATCCCGGGAAGGAAAATATGAAGTCGTTGCAAGTGTATCTGTACCGGAAGACAGTGTCACAGGGAACAATCAAAAGTCAACATTGAAATATACCGACCGTACATTAAAAATGGGAGAAATATCCGGTATAGTTGATACATGTGGAGTAAAGTTTACAGATTCCGGAGGCCTTTACAAACCATACGGGCAAGGGGAAAATTCAACGGTAACGTTCAGGCCTGAAAATCCGACAGATGCCATAAAGGTCAGTTTTTCGGAATTTAAAACACAACAGTATGGTACTTTGACGATATATGAAGGTGCCACTACAGATTATTCTAATCTAATGGCCAGGTTATCGGGGAGCGATCTGCCCCCTTCCTATACCTCGTCAGTCACGGGTGGGGAACTCACGTTTAATTTTAGTTCAAATAAATATAGAGAGGCCGATTCAGGATGGGTTGCAAATATAGAATGCGTTAGCCGGCTCAAAAAAGATATTCAGTTGGTAGAAATTCTCACCCCAAAAGAAGAGAGTGGCGGCAAAACCCAGCCTGAAAGAGTGAATTTCAGGGTTGAAAATAAGGGATACGATACCATTACTTCTTATAAAGCTTATTACCGGGTTAATGACAACCCACCTGTAAGCCAGGAATTTAATGCTGTTCTTGCAGCAGGGGAATCAGAAAGAAGCGGCTTCGACAGTTTGGCAGATTTTACTGAGCTTGGTGAATATGAACTCCAGGTTTGGGTTGAAGTTCAGGGAGATACGGTTAATGATAATGCCGATACAATACAGTTTGAATCTTTAACGCACTTTAAGGATCTTGGGGTAGCAAATATAGTTTCAGCATTACCTGCGAGAAAAAAGCACACAACGCTTGAAGTAGAGGTAGAAAATTACGGAAACGTAACTGTAAATAACTTCGACATAGCATATAGGGTTAATGGAGGGGAAGAAGTGACAGAAACATTTTCAAGGCCTATCCCCGCAGGAAGTTTTGACAATTTCACACTTAAAGAACCAGTCGATTTAACCGCTTTGGGAGAAGAAAGGAAAATTGAAGTATATACAAAGTTCGCAGACGATGAAGATCCGGATAACAATACAAAAGTGATGAACATATTACCGGCTGATTTTCCTGAAACCAATGTGTTGGCAGAATATGATGGAGGAAGGCGTGTAAGGGCTGTTGCAAACTCAAGCCAGGGCATTGATCTGATTAACAATTATTCAGTTGAATGCTGGATCAACTTGTCTGATGAGATGCTTAACGGAGATATATTCAATAAGGGCAAAATTAATTTGAATTACAAGGTGAACGGGGACATGTCAGATTTAACCCTTACCGTTACAACAGAGCAAGGTGAGTTGACTGGTAGTGCCTTAAAAAGTATAAAGTTAAATGAGTGGCATCATTTGGCATTAACCGTTTCAGAAGATAACCAATATAAACTATTTATAGATGGTGAAAATAAGGAATGGGATGAAATTAACGGCACACAGGCAGCTACTTCATCGAATATCTATAACCGGCTTAGTATAGGAAATGGCCGCAATACTTATAGGGCAATATCAGGGAAAATAGATGAGTTCAGGGTTTGGGACAAATGCCTTGAACCTTCAACTATAGCTGACAATTTGATGACCGATTATGAAGCAGAAACCCCCGGACTTTTAGCCTATTATAAGTTTAATGAAGGAAGTGGACCTTATGTATTTGATTATTCAGTGAACGATAATACCGCTTTGGTCTATGGTGCAGACGTATCCGGAACAGGAGAAGGGAAATTCTGGAATGAACAGAACGGACTTATGGAAAGTTACAGCATAGATGGAGAAATGGTACCGGCCATATATGATGCAGGGACAAATACCTATAACGTGGTTGTTGACAAAGAAGACTTAACTTCTTTGATTGCCTCTTTTAAACCCGCACAGCAATCAGAAGTGATGATCGGAAATGTTGTACAGGAAAGCGGTGTTACAGCAAATGACTTTTCCGACGGACCACTTCATTATACCGTTGAAGGAGTTGGGTTTAACAAAGGCATTAAACAGGAATTCAATGTCAGCACATATGGACCGGAATATCTTGAAAATGAATTGTCATCATTCTCATTTAAGGCATTGGATAACCCGGAACTTTCAGAAGACATAACTTTAACCAGGGTAGGAAATAATTTTATGAGCAAACAACCATACGGAATTCCGGTTTCAAACCTTAAAGCCAGGTTTATTGCTTCTAATTATGCTACTGTTCTAATTGACGGTGAAGGGCAGGAAAGCCCACAAAGTGTGGCTATGGATTATTCGCAGCCAATAATGGTAAATGTAGTTTCCGGAAGCCAGTCAAATCTTAGAAATTACAAAGTATTTATCGATACCCGAAACACAGAGTCCGGACTGTTTGATCTTATATTGCTGGAAGAAACGGGAGCAATAAAAGAAATCGACAATGAAAATAACACCATAAAAGTCTGGGTGGGCGGAAATATAGATGTTACATCATTGACCCCACTGTTTGCGATATCGGAAAATGCAAGACTCTACCTCGGAAGCATCGAACGGTATAATGGAATATCAAGGGAGGATTTTACACACCCGAAGTTTTACTCTGTGGTATCGGAAGACGAACAGACATCTGAGGAATGGACCGTGAGTGTGTCAAAAGATCGCAGCAGGCCATCGTTAGTACTTCTTGGAGAAGAAATAATAACAATAGAAAAAGGGCAAAGGTTTGACGATCCGGGGGCAACTGCCACGGATAGCCTTGAAGGGGACATTTCTTCATTAATTGTTAGGACAGGGACTGTAAATACGAATGTTGCAGGAAGCTATACGCTTGAATATAACATTACGGACGCACTTGGTAATACTGGCGAAACAGTTACCCGTATTATTAATGTGGTAGACCACAAATCGGGAGTCGATGAATGGGCAGGATCCGTAGCCCGGGTATACGCTTTCAACGGGACCATATACGTTGACATTCCTGAACTACAGGAGGCCGGGGAACTCACTGTGACCGATATTCTCGGTAGAACGGTTTACAATAAAGATGAACTGGCACAGGGAACAACAAGGCTGGAAGTAGAATTCAGGCCAGGGGTTTATGTGACAGTGTTAAAAGTAAACGGAGAAGTCCGTTCAGAAAGAATTGTGATTGAATAGAAAATCATAGTAGCAAATACTACATTAAGAGGTTGCCTGAGGGCAACCTCTTTTTTTTATGGTGTATTATGGTACTCCCGGAGCAATTAATTTAGGGGTAACTTTAATTTTCGCAATGTTGTTTGCTTTTTTACCATTAGGCGCTTCAGAAGATGACGACGGAAATTATAAAAATGATTAGTGTCGAGATGATTTTAATCTTACCTTTGCGCCATTTAAAAAAGCAAGATCATGGCACATATAATGAATGAAGTTTCCAGAACTTTCAATGAATTTCTGATTATACCAGGATTAACAACGAAATTAAATACCCCGGACAATGTAAGTTTACAAACACCACTAGTGCGATTTAAAAGGGGGGATTCTCCAAGAATCAGTTTAAATATTCCGTTTGTATCTGCCATTATGCAATCCGTTTCAGACAGTAAATTAGCGATTGCCCTCGCCAAAGAAGGCGGTTTGTCGTTTATTTTTGGTTCACAGTCAATTGAAGACCAGGCAAAAATGGTCTTGGAAGTGAAAAAGCACAAAGCGGGTTTTGTTGAAAGCAGGGCAAATATTACTCCGGAAGACACGCTTAAAGATATAATTGCACTGAAAGAAAAAACAGGGTTTTCAACAGTGGGGGTTACAGATAACGGAAAACCCTCAGGCAAGCTTCTTGGAATTGTAACCAGTCGTGATTATAGAATAAGCAGGGATAATCCGGATAGAAAAGTTAAGGAGTTTATGACACCATTTGAAAATATGGTTACAGCAGAAGACGGTATATCCCTTAACCAGGCAAACGATATTATTTGGGAACACAAGCTGAATACATTGCCCATTGTTGATAAAGGGCAAAACTTAAAATATTTTGTTTTTCGAAAAGACTATGACAGCCATAAGAGAAATCCTAATGAACTATTGGATACTAAAAAGCAACTGATTGTTGGGGCCGGAATAAATACAAGGGACTATAAGGAAAGGGTCCCTGCTCTTGTTGATGCAGGAGTTGATGTATTATGTATCGATTCATCAGATGGGTTTTCGGAATGGCAAAAGGAAACAATTGAGTACGTAAAGGAGAAATATGGCAACAGGGTTTTGGTTGGAGCTGGAAACGTAGTCGATAAAGAAGGGTTCTTATACCTAGCAGGGGCAGGGGCAGATTTTATCAAAGTTGGCGTTGGAGGAGGTTCTATTTGTATTACCCGAGAGCAAAAAGGAATTGGTAGGGGACAGGCTACTGCTTTAATTGAAGTGGCCGGTGCAAGAAACAAATATTTCGAAGAAACAGGTGAATATATTCCAATATGCTCCGATGGCGGTATTGTGCAGGACTATCATATGACTCTTGCATTGGCAATGGGGGCCGATTTCTTAATGATGGGAAGGTATTTTGCACGTTTTGATGAAAGCCCTACGAGAAAACTGTTAATTGGGGGAAATTATGTAAAAGAATATTGGGGAGAAGGCTCTAACAGGGCCAGAAACTGGCAGAGATATGACATGGGGGGGAATAGCAACCTAAAATTCGAGGAAGGTGTTGATAGCTATGTTGCCTATGCTGGTAAACTCAAAGATAACCTGGAACAAACCCTGGGAAAAATAAAATCGACAATGTGCAGTTGCGGGGTATTAACAATAGAAGGGTTACAGGCAGAAGCTAAAATTACTTTGGTTTCATCAACAAGTATCATTGAAGGTGGGGCCCATGATGTAATTGTAAAAGAGGTTGACAAATAAATATAGCAACCCGGTCCACTCATATTCCTGATGGCCGTAGTTTAATAAGTAACGTGCCCTTCTTTCATCAAACGAAGGGCACGTTGTCTTTTCATGTGCCCGAAGACGCCCCTGTTATATGTGTTGCCTTTTTCATCTGTTTTGGTCTTTAACCAAAAAGAAGGGATGTGGTACAGATATATATTCCGATTATGGAAATGTTACACTATATATCGTTCCATTCTGCAAGGTCCAAATAAACCCCGCTTTGTACTTTCTTATCTCTGTACATGGAATCAGGGTAGGTCAAATACTGAAATTGTATATGGTTTATCAAATGTTTTATTCTTAAGGTATCCATCCGGATCGTCCCAGTATGAGTCCATATTTATTACGACCAACTGATTGCCCCGAAGCAGGACTTCTGCAGGGGCATCAAGCAACCCCGCGCTGCCTTCGGTGTCATCGTTTTCCCATAACGTAGAAACGTTTCCATGTATATCAATAGTTTTTATAGCATTGCGAAACATATCAGCCACATAAAACCGCTCTTTTTCCGAATGCCATATTATACCATCACCAGCAGAAGAATCACCTGTGTTCGCAAATAATTTCCGGCTAAGGACATTGCCATGTAGGTCTGTTTCTATCTTAAAAACCGTACCCTCTTCAAATGTTGTAACATATAGGGACCCATTATCGTCAAATGCCGCTCCGTCAGCGCCAAAGCCAAGCCTCCCATTTGAGTTAATAATTGAGAACAGGTATGGCGAAGGGGCTGAAGAATCATAGGGATTTATGTAGATTGGTATTTCTGGGTTCAAATCGTTTAAGTTAAATTTATATACTGCGCTTTTTTGATATTTACTATTGGAGTTTTCTTCCAGAATAGTTTCTGTAACGTATAAACAACTATCTCTCCAAACCATTCCGTTGCACAACATAAATCCTTCAACCAAAATATCACAATTAACGGGTTTATCGTTTTCAATATTTATTCGTAAAAGTCTTGAAGCATGTTTAAGGCCATAGAAAAACTGATTGTCGTTTACGTATAAATTACCGTCCGGGCCAAAAGCGCAATCCATAGGTCCATTTTTTCCACTGACCGGGTGTAAGTCTTCTGGCTTAAAATTATACCAGTTATGCAGCTGATTGTTCGTATCAATAAGCATCATCCTGGCCGGATATTCTTCGGGAATAATACCATCGGAATATAATTGGCTGCTATTGAAATTAGGGACCGCTAATATAATGTTGTTATAGTTATCAATTGTGGCCCCATCCGGGGTATTGCAACTATCCGGTAATTTCATCAGCAAAAATGGTTTTATTGGCTCGGATACCTTCTTGTTAGCTATAGTGCAGCTAATTGCCAAAATAAACAGGGTGAACAGTTTTAATGCTGTTTTCATGAATCCAGGGATTGGTCAATAAGATAATTAAAGATATATTCTAAATGACAATAACACAAGTAGGGGCAACTTTGTTAATAGAATTTTAACAAAAAGAGTTTGTCTACAAAGTCCGGTTTACGCACGCATATGAAGCCCCCCTTGGAAAGGAAATAATCGTGAATAAAGAGTGCCCGGAAAGATTACAGCAAATGCCGGGTTGGAGCTGAAGTGTGTTGCAAGCATAGCCGACAACCAGAGCGTTTCGACCATGCTTGCGACATTTCACGGAGTCACTTCTTAATTACCTTTTTTATTTCATATCCTACTTTTATAAAATAAATGCCTTCAGAAAGGTGACTTAATTCTATCTTGTTTATTGAGGAAACTTTGGTTGACTGATAAACCGTGTTTCCTGATATATCGTATAAGCTTATTGTTTTTTCTGCCTGCTTTAACTTAGCCAAATCTCTAACTTCAATGATTAGTTCTGTTTCCGTCGGATTCGGGTAGAAACGAATACAATCTGCTTTCTTTACGGTATAAACAGCATCCACAGACTCATAATGAGCGTATACCGACAAATCAGAAGTTATGTTTTGGAATTTTCGCACCTCTACACTATCACTTGAAAACCAACCGATAAACTTAAACCCTTCGCGCTGAGGATCCGCAGGCTTCTTCGCTGCGCCGCCTTTTGGAACTGTTCGTTTAATAATTAAACTATTGTCCCAATCATAGAAGGTTACCGTGTACTCTTCAATGGTTGAGTCTGTTACAGTAATGTAAGATTCTTTCGTTTCGGTACTTGAACCACTTGAATTTGACACTGTAAGACTTACGGTATATGTTCCTTCTGTTTGATAGGTATGTCCGGGATTTTTTTCGGTACTTGTTCCCCCGTCTCCGAAGTCCCAGTTGTAAGAGCTTATTTCCATCCCTTCCGTTTTATCCGTAAATTGCACTTCTAATGGAACTTTACCTTTCATGATATCCGCTTCAAAACCAGCTTTGGGTGCATTTAGTTTGTACTGTGCCATTATTGTTAAGTCACTCGTTATTTGGCTAAAACTTTTATCCCAGCCGGTAAATGTATAACCGGCGCGGAAAGGGACTTCAGGGGCTGTTGCAGAGCTGTCTTCAACAACAGTTTGGGTGCTAATTTTAGTGCTGTCCCAATCTATAAAGGTTACCGTGTAATTGTTGGTTGAATTATTACTGTACTGGGCCGTAACGGTTATCCCTTTTGTTATATAGCTGTAGTCCAGGTCCCAGCCGGTAAATGTATAACCGGGCCTTACCGGGTCAACAGGAGGGGTAGCGGCTTTATAATGTTTTACCGTATCTTTTTTCAGTAACGTGTTATTGTGATCATTAAACAAAACCTGATAGGCGGCAGTGTAAGAAACATTCCAATCATTTACAATATATCTGCTATCGGTTTTGGCAACTATTTCTTTATTGCCATTCATCCATCCAAGAAATCCCTCTACAGCATTATGAGGCGGCAGAACGATAGCCTCTATACCGTTACTATAAAAAGCATTCCTTCCAATGTAAACTAACTTATCCGGCAAAACAATCGTGTCTAAAGCATTATAAGAGAGCCCGTAGGAGGAAATATATTCCATCGTTGAAGGTAAGGACACTTCTCGTAGCTGACAGTCACGAAAAGCAGGTAAAGGTTTTTTTTCAGCCACACCCTTTACCGTTTGTCCGTCCAATATTTCCGGGATAATAATGTGTAGCGACTGAACAAGCCAATTATAAAAGACTGTTATATGGTTATTCTTAACCTCTACATCCTCATCCGTTAATGTATAAGGATATTGAGCTTCGTAGCTAACAGTGAGGATAGATGTCTTTTCTCCTTCTGCATATTTACTCTTTACTGAACCTATACCCGAACTACGCCAATAGAGGAAATTTTTCATGGATGAAGTTGGTAACGTAAAGCCGGGTAAAGCCAAATTATTGGCAAAGGCACCAGCTTCGATTATCCTTATATTACTGTTGTTTTCGATACGAACAGAAGTTAAACTTTTGTTATCTGCCCCTTGATCACAAAAAGCATTCTCTCCAATCATTGTCGTATTTGATGGTATAAAGATGCTTGTAAGCGAACAATCATAAAAGGCATAGTCTGATATAGTTTCTATATTTTCCGGCAAATCTATTTGCTTCAGATATTTACACCAGGCAAAAGCATAATTTCCTATTTTGGTAAGCTTGCTTCCCTTTTCAAATTCCACTTCGGATAAGGGAGAATAATATGTATAGTAATAACCATCGAAGGCGTTATTGCCTATCGTTGTAACATTAGCCGGTATGGTTATCTTCGAAAACTTATTTGCGGCTAATGCTTCTGAATTAATGCTTTCTAATGGGGAAGGCAATTGTATGGATGTTATGTCCCTGTGGTAAAAGGATTTTGCACCCAAAACCATTACGGCCTGTCCATCCAGTGTGTCGGGTACAATAATATTTTTTATGCCAAAACTAAAGCTGCAGGTTACCAGCCGGTTATCCTTCATAACAACGTCCATGCTTGTTAACGTGTAGGTTGGCATGTTTGCTATGTAGGTGATATCAAAATTGTTGATGGCATATTTACTGTTTGTGAGATTTAGTGTGTCGTTTTTAAAATCGATCCAGCCACTGAAACCAGACAAATTCTGATGTTTGGGCAGCCAGGCCACAACCACACCTTTATTCTTAAACACTTCTGCACGGACGCCTATTACAGCCTGACCGTTCAGGGAATCCGGTATTGTTATTGCTGTATGCCCCCCTTTATTGGTATAGCTGATAATATTCCCTTCCTGCATTACCACATCGCTATTGGTTAAGGTGTAGGGTATGTGTATGGAATAAAAAGTGAAAATATTACTAACGGTCTCTCCGGCAGAATAAATTTTGTTATTGTTATCAATCCATCCAGCGAAATTGAGATAGTTTGAGGCAGGCAATTTAAGCGTTAAACCGGTGTTTCCTTCAAAAGCAGCTTGCCCAATGAGGCGTAATGCACCATTTGAAGGAAAAATAACATTAGTGATCGTATTATATTGAAAGGCTTTTTCGCCAATGGAATCAACACTGGCAGGAATAATTACCTTCGTGAGTGAAGATGAAGAGAAGGCCTCCTCAATAATTGACGTAACTGTTCCGGGAATAAAATCCATTTCCGTGGCGAAACCACAGTAGGATACAATCCGGGTACTGTCATCGGAACCATCGGGTTTACGATCAAATACTATTCCGTCAGATGTTTTGCCGTTTATCTTTGTGACGGGATTCCAGTTAAATGCTGCTGCTCCGATAGATGTAACCGTGTGAGGAATATTAACTTCCTTTAGCTCATTCATGGCAAAGGCATATTTGGTAATTGTTGTTACGCTGTTGGGTATGAAGTCCATAATATCTGAAGTGCCACCATAAGAAACAATAGTTGTCAAATCATCTGAGCCATCGCTGTTTTTTGCATAGACGATGCCATTTGAAGCCTTGCCGTTAATTGTTGAAATGGCATTTCCGTTGAAGGCTGCATATCCAATATCTATAGCACTGTCAGGCATTACCAGACTTTCAATGGCATTCCCGTAAAATGCAAACTGTTCAATGAACTCAATCGTATTGGGAAGTCGGAGTTTTTCAATTCCTTTACTAGGAAATACGGTTGATTTTATTCCCGTTATAGCCTGACCATCCAATGTGTCAGGAATAATAATATCTTTTGATGAAAAGTCATAAAAACAGTTATAAATAATACCGTCGGAAACTGTCACATCCTTATCAAGCAATGTATAGGAAGCGCGTGAGGCTTTTTTACTTGCAACAAAATCAATTGTTTTATCTTTATTTTGATACCTTAGTTCAATGTCAATGGACCAATTTTTACTTTCATTTACCTCTTCCATTTTACTAATTTGAGATAACACTGCATTCTTGTCGCTGGTATTGCTGAAGGATATATATTCATTTCCTGATATATTAATACTTTCTAATTCTGACATATAAAGTCCAAATATCAGGTCAACCGGAACTGTTAGTAAGAATAATAAGAGAATAAAACTACTCATTTTTAATGTAGGGTAATTGTGAGTCATAAGTCAGATTTTATTAGTTTATTAATATTCATTGATTTCCTAAAAACTTTGTAGGTGTTTTTGTACTGGAAGTACGCATTTTTTTATGTTACGTATTTCTTATATAAATACGAAATTGCCCCTTATTTGTTTGCTTTGTCCGGATTATCCGGAAATTTATTTAACAACGTTTTGCCTTCCTGATTGATTATAAGTAAGGTAAAACACATTTTCCTTCAACCAATGTTGATTTAACCGCTGAAGTAATGTGATAATCCGAAGTTAATGAAGGGGCAATTAGGAAAAAGCAGAGGCCGCCTTCTAAAAAATCATTTTTGCATCATATAAGCACTGTGTTTTAATTTCAATGCTTTGGTAACCAGTTATTAAGAGAGTGTTCGATAGTGCTGTCCCGTTCTCAATAACCGATCTTGTTGACTTTTTGGACGGCCTCTGAATTATACAGGTTCTATCAATTAGTCAATAATTACTTTTTTATTCAAACTGTTCCCTTTGTCATCGGTTACAGTAAGTGTGTACATTCCGCTACCATAATCTGCAGGTATGTTTATAGCATGTACTCCTTTGGTGTATTCTTTGCCAGAAATACTATACACCTTAGTTCCTGATACATCAGAAAGGAATACTTCCAGTACAGAATTTGAGCTTAGGGTTAAAGTAATGTTAACATTATTCCTGGCAGGGACAGGATAAATTGTTAGATTACTAATGCCGGATTTCATGGTGGCCCCTGTTTGTCTTTTTAAACTGCCGGCAACAGCCAGTTTATTGACTTCATACGTAGCATCACCATGCTCCCAGTTTTCAACAGCAATGGTGGTTTGTTCTCCCGTTTCAGCTTTCTCGTAGCGAATTTCAAATGTTTCCCCTATGTTTAAGTCCAGGCCATCAATAAGCATTGATGTGCCATTATTAAACACATAATTTTGCCCGATTAACTCACCTGATAAAGTATAGACTTTAACCATATCTCCGTTCACAGGAGGTGTACTCCATGATCCTTCGGGTAATAGAAGGTGCATGAATGCATCGCCTGATCTTGGTCGTTGAGGGTAAGTTTTAACATTAGTATTTTTTGCTACAGAAGTGCTGCTTTTTAACCCTGATGGTGAAGGATAGGTCAGGTTAAATGCAGACGTCCCATACGTACAGACCTGGTAGGCTTTACCGGGATAAATATTGCAATCGCCCGTCCAGGTATTCGAACCCATGTATTGTGGGTAATAAGAATAATATGTACCTCCTGTTAGTTTGGTTATTGCCCCAATCTCTGAATTGGCATTGGCTATATTTTCAAGGTTTTCTCCGGACGAGTATGGGCAACCGATAAGTGTAACGTCAGGATAAACACGTATCTCCGGTTTTTCCTGAGTATAATCTCTCTGCTTTCCAATTGAAATAACTTCCAATGGCCATGTATTTGATTTCAAATAGACTTCGTATCCATAACCGCGAACATAGTTCGTCAGGGTATTGGAAGGCTGTCCGGGTACCCAGGTATTTCCTAAATGATCCTTAACAATGTCAATATTGTTGGATATATCATCAAAAACAACATCAAAAGAGGTGTTGCCAAGCTGCGCATAGGTTGACCACCAATTGTCGTTCTCTGTGAGGGTTGAAATCTGTCCGTAAACCATCAGGGAATCAATATTGCTCTTTCCATTATCCTGGAAAGTAATATCACAACCTGGTTTATATACTACTTCTGCATCGTATATTTTACCGGTTCTTGCTTTATACACTTTAAAGATAATTTGATCATGAAGGAAGAAACCGTCTTTTCCGGCAATATTGGGATCGTCTCCGTTAATTCTAAACGATTTGGCGTCATGGGGTACTGTCTTAACACACTTTTCACTAAACAAATCGGCTGTGTATACTTTTATACTGTCACCTGCAACCAAATCTTCACCCAGCCATTTCTTTACAGTATTCCAAAATGGTGGCGGCGGACCTCCGGCAAGGTGAATGTCATGCCTGTAACTTGGATTTACCATTTGCGTTTTAATCACATACGGATTAAACTCGGTTCCCAGCATGGAACTTACTCCATAATTATCCGTTGCCATAAAGAAATACCTTGTATTTCCCCCTCCTAATGTAACTGTATATTCATAGATGTCATTACCAACAGGGTTCATCATTTTAGGCTTAAACTGTATATTGGTAGGGGTACTAATGTACATGGCAACATGATCTATACTTACGGTTGTATCAAACACATGTAATCTAAATGTAACAATGTCTCCGATATTATATCCTTCTTTATTAATCGAATCAGCCGTTGCTGCATCTACATAATTTGTAGAATCGGCTAATTGAGGGGCATAATTGGGCCAAATAGCAAATGTCCACATGTATTGGGTGTTTTGGAGTGGAGAAGGAGTTGCTGTTATACTGTCCGATGCAACAATATAATAACGTATTCCAGGATATTTTACTTTATTTCCGGGAATGTTTACCGACCATATTGTAGTGTCTCCAACACCAAATATAGAATCGCATGTCATATTAAGTTCATAATAAGTATCGGTTGTATCTGTAACAGAGTTATAATACAACTTGACATATCTGTCCGGACCGCCATCATGTGGGCGAGGTTCAGAATAATCATAAACATAGACCTGAACCGGTGCTGTAGAATCTTCTTCAAATGGGATTCCCGAGTGCAAAATATCCAGGGTTTGTTGCGTAAGCTCAATCTTAGGGGCTTCTCCCGGAGTATACTCCTGACCGGTTAATAAAAGTGTATTCCCATTATGGGTAACTTCTATTTCCACTTCCCTTGTTAAACCATCAAATATTTGTCGGGTTGGTGGATAATGAATTTCATACTTGCTTGACACCTGCGCAACGATATCATCTAATATGGTATTAAAATTATCCCGGATATTATAAAAGTTCCCGCCAGTCCCTTTGGCGATACTACCAAAGTCACTTTGGTGAGGTTCCTGACTGAGGCTTAGAGAATATACCGTAACATCTTTAGCATTCAAAGCATTAATCACAACAGTTGAGTCGGTGTAAGTGCTGTATTGGGCATTATTGTTTGTCATAGCCTCATCAGTAATAAGAATAAAAATCCTTTGGGCACCAGGAGCAAATGAATAACTACTTGACTCAAGCCCTTTCATCAGTGCATCGTAAGAACGCTCTGTTCCTCCATCTGTAGTGTTTACATCATGCCACATTTTTTTAAAAGCTGCCGTATCGTATAGTGTATTAGCATAGTTGTTCCACCAGCTGCCCGCTCCATTTCTCACAACTTCTGCTATCCCATTATTGGCTCCCTGGCCAAAACGTATTAAACCAAGCTGAGCTTTTATCCCTTTTTGACCTAAAGCATCAACAAAACTCCTGACATTTTTTTCTACATCATCCTGCTCATCTCCCATACTTCCGCTATTATCCATTAAAAAAACAATATCCGCATACTTATCCTTGGTCGTTGAATCAGGTTGTTTTACGATAAATTCTAAAGGCGCATTTAAACTATTCCTGTAATCTACAAACAGAGAGTCTTGTACCCAGGTTGTATCATAAACCCATAGACTGTCAATTTTTTCGTAGACCGTGAAGTTACTGCTGTCTAAAGTCGATAATGCCGTTCCGTTTTCTTTTATCTCACATGTTAAAACTACTTCCATCGGGAACAGGGATGCATCAAGGTTTGAAAAATCCCCCGTTAGTGTCGCCCTGTTATCCGCTTTTAAACCAAGCGAAGGAGTTGCTTTTAACGCAGAAGGAGAGCCAACCACTACATCTTTTTTTATGGCGGCATTTTTTACCGTCCAGCCCGCATAGTTATTACTTCCATCAGATTTAAGTTCAAAGGCAATGATAATTTTTTCCCCTGCAAATTTTGTCAGGTTGACAATTGATGTTCCGGCGCCCCTTTTTCCGGAGCGAATAGAAACGGTTTTCCATGTCGCACCTTTATCGCTGGAAACAAGAACCTTACCTTCATCGTAGTACGATTCAAGCTCAAACTCTTCCGTAAGATAAAGATTGATCCGCTCATTCTTATTGGTGATTTCCGGTAGCTTAATGGTTAAACTTTGGTGTTTATAGCTTGTATTGGCCTGATAAGATCCTGTATTGAACAGGTAATTACCTTTTGCCCTCCATTTATTGCTGTTGATCTCAACTACATTTGATTCAGTTATGTAATGTTTTGCAACATCAACGAGCGGGTTGCTGTATACCTTTCCTTTAGGCAGGTTTGCCTTTTCATTTTCCTGTGAAAAGCACAAGATGGTAAAAAAAAGTAATGTCGAAATAAATAAATATTTGTTTTTCATATCAAATTTTAAATTCTTTTTAACCTGGCCAACAGGCACACCGCTGCAAATCAATTGTTCTAGAAATCAATTCACTGGTTTACGAACTTTCAGAAAATAAACTTCTGTCTGGTTGCAAAGTGTTTTATAACATACCTGTTAACAGGTTATTATGAAAAATTGTTAATTTTGTCTGCTACTACTTTGTGCAAGACAATAATAAGCACATAACCTATGATAACGATTTTGTTCTATATCATAGTTAAACAACGGCCTCAATTCGGAAAATCACTTTTGCGGAGTAGTTTCCGATGCGAGGTTTTTTTAGTTCTTTATTCTATAATAACCCGGAATTTTTGGTTTTATAACTTCCTAATTTACCCTCCTCAAGGCCTTGCCTGGAAGGGCGTGGCTTACAATATTTTTTACATACAACTATAGTTTATTAAAACGTTAATAACAAATCATAACAAGTAAGGAGCTACTATCATTATTCATTTCAGTCTAAACCTATCAGGACACTATAATAAACCACATGAAGCATTTCACTTCTAATTCTCTATTTCACATACCGCATTAATAGTGTATTTCAACAATATCAATAATTTTCTCACTGTAATGTTCCTTCAAATTTAATATTTATCAGGTTACACGCACCCAAAAACTAAATAAAAATTCAGTTTATTGTACCGCTTTATTCCGGGCCATAAATTTTATCCTTGTAACTCTTTGATTGTAAAATAAAAGATGGGAAACCGTTTTTTTTTAACAGGATATTGCCAGTAATATCAGTTTAATGTTCTTTTCATTGATAGGAAGGGACATGTGATAAAAGAACTGAAAACCTTACTGTTCTCAATGTTTTCGGTATGCGTCGGGGAAAGGAAAATAATGGGGGTTCAAAAAAACAGAACCCCCAATTATCAATATGAAAAAAAATTAATCCTTCACCTTCGAAAATGCTTTGTTTATTAGCGTGCCATCAGCCCGGGTAATTTGAAGGAGATATAATCCCCCGGAAAGGTCGCTGACCGGTATAGAAATACTCTTTCCATTAATATAGCTCTTTCCATGCTTTATTTTTTGTCCATTCATAGAAATAACTGACCATTGTATTTCTCCGGTAAGACTCTGGGAATATGTCAGGTTTATTTTATCCGATACCGGATTTGGATATATTTCCCAAAAACTTTCAGGGTACTTATTGTCTTTAACCCTTGTTGTTTTGGGTATAATAAAATCATCCAAATCGGTAAACCAGACCTGTTCAATTTCCTTTGTTTTTACATGCGCCTCTATAAATATTATTAACCGGAACTTATTGCCAGGGGTTTGAATATTATTTATTTCGGGGATCCAGGTTTCGGTAAGGGTCACTTCATCCCCAACGGCAAAACCTTCCAATGTTTTTACAACATTTCCCGGAGCTGTTGGCAGCAGGTCGATCATTACATTCCGGTGTACCGTGCCTTTCCTGTCTTTGTACTCTTTTTGTACAATTGCATACCTTACATGCGATGCATGTTTGCCATATTTCTTGTCTAGGTGGGCACTTACCTTTTTTATTGTTGCTGTTATTTTTAATTTATTGCCCTCAAGTTCTGTCTGCACATTGAAAATTTCAAATGCGGGATCTACAAGTCCCCTTTCTTCAAAAGAACTTTGGTAGTTGTTATTAAGAACTTTATCACCGTACCTGCTTTTTATTGCGCCATCCATCACCCACATGGCACCCCAGGTAAAAGCCCCATAATGGCCGGCCCTCACATTGTTGTCCTGCTTGTTGATCCCTAACAGGGGATCGTCCCAGTAATTGGTCTGTATATGATACCGGATGTCGCAAATTTCATCGGGATAAGAATTGACGAATTTATTTAGTTGTTCGAAGTCTGTTTTAATCTCATTGGGGTGGGCTTTTTCATATTCCGAGTTTATAAACTCTTCCAGCAGGATAATCCTTTTTCGTTTGCCAATAAGGAAGTTATCAACTGCAAAACCCTCGTGTTTTTTGTTATGAAAGGCATTGCTGTTGTAGGCTACCCGAAACCGTATACAGCCAGCCCTCCCTTTTAAGCTTGCTCTTCGTATGGTATCCAGCGGGTGACGGGCAGTAACCCATGCCGTTGTATCTTTTGTCCAGCCCATAGAACCTTCATTGTCCCCCATGGTTTTGCCCGGGGTATTGAAAATACCTTCCCCGTTGTACCAGTTCGCCCCTGTTTGGGTTGAACCAACGCGGTACCACGTTTCACCGTCGTCTAATGTGTAGAACAGGGCAGCGCCATCGCGCCCGTTTTCCAACGATTCAAAAATGTCCATTGAAACCATTGGAAATGTCAGCTCTGACAAATCAAAGCAGGGGCTTTCCAGCCAGCTAATTTCATTGTCTATTGAATCGGCAGGCTTTCCGGCAAGCCACATATCGCCCTCTTTCTGCGTTCCGGTTTTAAAGCTTCCTTTCACTGCGCAATGTTCCCAACTAGCCTCATGCCCCCGTAAGTGCGATTGGGAAGGCAACCAGCCTTTTAAATCTGTTCCGGTAAAATCTTCAAAATAGAAATTGTCTGTTGATACTTCCTTTATCGGGAACACAGGCAGTAAGGTATCAACCGAACGTGTGCAGCCATTTCCGGAACGGGCAGTGAGTTCTGCCGTGTAAACGCCATATTCTTCCGGCTCAAAAGTAAAATCGTTACGGTTGGTTAATTCATGGGAGCTCTCTTTTCCTGACGGGGTGGTAAGGTTATACGCATAACTTACAACCGAATCATCAGGAAATAAGCCGGAAAGGTTGTTGAGTGTTGTTGTCCTGTCCTGTAGTTTTCCCGAAAAAGTAAATGTTGGTGAAGGGTATTTTCCAATGATAATAGTATCAGTTCCGGAATTTTTGCACCCCTGTTTGCTCATTACTTCCAATGAAACAACTTTTTTACCTGGCGTTTCATAAAAGTGCGAAGGTGTTTTGAATTTACCTGTTGTGTTGCCCCCGTGTGTCCCGTTTGGAATTTCTACTTTACTGGTGTCAAGGTAATTTGTAAGTGTAAACCCGTCTCCAAAATCCCACGACCAGCCTTTTATGTTTACCCAACCGGAATCAGGGGATACCTGTGTAAACGGTTGTGCCTTATCCTCGCAAATAACATCGGTAGCAAATTTTACTTGCGGGACGGCATGAATGGTTGTAGTATAGGTTGTATCTCCCGGGCAGGTATTATCGTCGTAATATTTAAGTGTTATATCAACCTGGGTATTTTTATCTTTATCAAACGCATCCAGCATTAAATTATATCTACCCGTATTGTCAAGAGTAAGATAGCCTTTATCTTCAGCTATAGTTATTGTGTCTATTGAGTTATTTGATGAAAGCTGAATTGGCTCCCCTCCCTGACAAAAAACAGGTTTTAATTCCCTGATTTCTCCATTGTTTTTTGGCAGTTTGATTTCTACAACTTTATTCCCAACGTTTATTTTTCGGGTATGTGATCCTGTATGTTTATTGTCACAAGTATAACGAGCAGGATTGGATGATACTTTCCAACATTTGTCATAACCTTTGGGATTAGTAACTCCATAATAACGGTTATTATAGGTATATTTAAACTTAGCTGACGCATATAGTTTTATCTGAAGGGCCATTTCCTTCTTTATAGAATCATATGCCTTGTCCAGTAATTGGGTAGGGTTGATTGTAAAGACCCGAAAATTATTTATTAGCTCTCCTCCTTGAAGTACGGTATCTATTTTCTTTCCTTCTATTTTAAGTTCTTCGAATTTAATATTACCCTCGCCAATTATAACGCTCTCTAAGGAAGAAATTGCTATTTCAATTTTATTCGTATTGTCTATTCCATAACAAAATTTACTTTTAACTGTAATCATATCTGGAATAAGTTGAATATTCAAAGTATCTTTTGTTACGCATCCTGATTTGGCAACACGGGAAACTTCTAATTCGTACTTCCCCAGGGGAGCAATACTTGTCAAAAACTTTTTCTCGTCTAAATTAAAGTGTTCTTCATCACCTTGAATAATAGTATAAGTGCAACTTTTGGCATCTTTAATAAAGTTAGAAAAAGGAACATCGCTAACATATACAGTAACGGTGACATCCTTACCTTCGAAAAATTCAATCGGCTCAATATTCCCTCGTATGATATCAGAATTAGCATCGCTGCCAATTGATATAATCTTTTCAACGGGCCAGTCCTCTTTTTTCGGGTGGTGTATTTTTACCTGAATCTCTTTATAATTTTCACTTAGAGAATCTAATTTAATTACTTTTGTACCTGTTACTCCCTTTTCATTCAGTACTTCAATATTTTTATCCGCATTATCCTTATGAATATAAGTTGCAATAATCGAATCATCTGGATTAAAAGAATTGTTCCCGTTTTCCACAGAAATCTCAAATGAATAAGGCATATCCAGACATCCCTTATCCAAAGGGTTCGGAAAAGCAATGTTCGGTATCTCCATATAATAATTCTCCCCATTTTCTGGAAATTCTTGTACTATTTCTTTTTCTATTATTGTTTGGCCTTGCTCTTCTTTTCTAATTTCCAGCTTTATTTCCAATTTACCTTTGTAAACATTGTTGCTATTATATGGAGAAATAGGTTGAAGTACTATATTTTCTAGTCCTATCTTATCTTCTTTAACTTTATCGCTAGCACTAAATTTAAATTTTATCTCTTCCTGGGGTTTCTTTTCGAGATCTGTAGGAGATTCTGTAACTGAAACCTCTCCTCCTGTGTTTGGAGTAAATTTAATATTGCAAAATTTAAAACCTTCAGGAGCTTTTAAATTTATTCTATGCTTGGTACTTATACTAAAATTAGTAGCTTCTCCTTCTTCAATGATAATTTCGTCAATTAGTATACTATCACCATAACCAATCGGATTTTTAACTGGAGAACTCATTTTAATTGATATTTCCTGTGAAAAGGAATTGTTACATAAGGATATGGTAGTCAACAACAAGAAAAATAGTTTCTTAAACAACTTCTTGTTCTGGTTTAATTTCTTTTTCCCCCGTTGGGGGGAAATACTTGGGGTTCGATTATTCATGGGTAGTTCAATTTAGTACATTTCTGTTTATAGGTTGTTCGTATTTTATTAGAGAGTTTAGAATCGTATGGTTGCCTTCTTTTAGTAGAGGTTGTCCAAAAAGTTTTACATCGTATTATTTCGGCTTTCTCCCTTGTCGCTCAGTGTTTATAGCGAATGGAGGCAGGAAATATATGTGTTTACTATCAATACAGATTAATGTAAAATAAATTGGAATTCACACTTTTTGGACCCCTCTTTTTCCAATTGGGTTATTCAATTAATACCTTTTTTATGCTGCCGGATGCTATAATAAATAAATTACCTTCTTTATCAACATCCATTCCGCGAGCTTTTTCATCTGATACTTTAGAAATTTCAGAATCAGAGTTTACTCTGAATATTCCTCCGCTATCCTCGTTTACATCAACAATATAAAAGTCTCCGGAAGAATGGCTACACACGTCGGAATTGCCAAAGTAATAACCACTGCTTTTACCGATAATAGTTTTTGGGGTATCGCTGTCTACAGCAAGACTAAAGAAACTATGGTTTGCAGTTACATACAATTTTCCGTTGACTAATGTTATACCATGAGTTTTTTCATCTACTGTAGCCATTACTTTTGTCGTTTGATTTTTGATGTCAACCTTAATTACCGTTTTGTTATTAAATCCTGAGGCGTAAAGGTTACCATTGTTATCACCCGTTAAAAAATGAATTCCAAAAATCCCCAAGTCTTTGTTGTCCAGGTCAATTAAGGTATCTATTTTTTTTGTTCCTTTCTTAATTTCTAAAATCATTCCGTTAAGGTCAGTAATATATAATGTTCCATCTTCTGCTAAAAACAAGCCTGAAGTAGCATAATCAGCTCCAAGAGGAATCAGTGTATCAATAATTTCACCCGAGTCGTTTATTTTAACCAAACCATTATGATAAGTCAGGTATAAAGAACCGTCGCCGGTAACAGCAACATCTGCCCCTCCATATATACTAAAATCTTCAACTTTATACTTGAACTCATACTCCAATTTATCTTTATGTTCCTTATCGTCCTCTCCATCACGTTTTAGCACTATTTTTCCGCTTCCGGTTTGTTTGGCCAGTTTTACTTTTATTTCTGTGCCTTCAGAATTTACTGCTTTTTCGGTTTGTTCTTTTCCGTTTATGTAAACCTTCACTTTGTCGTTAAAGTTTTTACCACTGATAGCAATTTCTGTTTGGTATTTCCCTTTTTTAGGTTCAAAATCAGAAAACTCAATAGGCTGAACTTTCAGCACCTTAAATGTTTTTGGTGCCGATGCTTGTTCTCCACAACTTACCATTACATCTACATTCCCGGGTTCCAGTTCCGGAACTTTTACTGTAATTGTACTAACCGTGTTTTCTGTTGGTGTTACCTCGGTTGTACCAAACTTTACTTTTGTTGTTTTTCCTTCAGCAGTAAAGTTCTCCCCGGAAATGGTTACCGTTTCTCCTATTTGCCCCTCGGCTGGATTAATTAATTCTATTACAGGACTTTTTTGTTCATCGTCGTCATCGTCTTTACAAGAGTTGAAAACTAAAGCTCCTGATAAAAGTATGGCAGCAAGGCCATAGAGTTTTGTGAATGAATTTTTCATTTTAATTAATTTTAATTGTTGGTTTCATATTGTATTTATATTACATGTCTTTTACCTGGTATGTGATGGTACGGTGTAGTATAGTTTTAGGTAAAGAATATGCTTAATTATACTTTTACTCTTTATAATCGCTCTAATTAGCAGGGTGCTTGTCATGGTTTTTGCCTTGTTTTTTTGATATCGCTTACAAACTCACGAATAATACTTTATGTATTATCGGGGCGTTTGTATACCCTCGAACAATTTCGAGTTTTTTGATCTTGTATTCTTCATATTGTCTCATTTTGCAATTACATAATTAAAACAGAAAAATGTTTTTCCCGAAGGCTACTTTTTTTGTTTAAGCTTCCCATCATTTTTACCGTCTGGTTTTGACCTAAGCCAACGCTATCCTTGCAATTCGTACTTAGACAGAATTTGAAAAAATAAGGAATTTCGTTGGGGTTGCTTAAACCGAAAGAAGAATAGTACTTACCCTTCTTATTGATTTTGATTTTCCGGGCATCCTTAATTAAATTCACATTTCCATCTTCAAATAAATTGTGGACTTCTATAATTTCTTCATTATTATTTTAAAAAGTGCAGAACAAGCATATTAGGTCTTTTTTTCGGGTACCAATCAAACAAATATGCAGTTGCTGAACTGTATGACGTATTAAATGTAAGTAATTATTTACTTTTTTTATCAGGGTTTTTTAGTTTTTTTTGATATGAGATTTGTTGAGTGAAAATGTTAAAAACCTCCTGGTCTGGAGTTGCCGGGTATTGTAAAAGAGGAGAACTGATTTAAACCTTAACCGTTTTATTTAATGGGCCCCCTCAATTCCCAGGGAATTCGTTTCATTCATAAACATCAAATTCAGGTTAACAGACAGGTAATAGTTTGATGAAACTTTGTACTTTTAATCAAATTAATAGTGGCCTGACAAGTACGAACGTGTATGGTGGACTAAAAATATTTCTACTTGGAAGATGTGCTGCTATTAATCAGAATAAAAAAAATCGTCTATGATAAAAACGATAGAAAATAAATATGATGGAGTAATATTGGACAGTACAACTCTTCCGCAAAAAAAAGACGAATTTAAAAAGGAGATGGTAGCGTTAATAGAATCTCAGAGAAATAAAAAGTTAATCTGGATTAAAATACCTATCGAAAAATCCGATTTTATACCCATCCTTACCCATCTCGATTTTGAATTTCATCACTGTGAAGCTAGAAGCTTAATGCTCATACGGAAAATGGCCCAGGACTCTTTTGTGCCAACAACCAAAAATTTTATAGTAGGTGTTGGGGCAATTGTATTTAGCGAAGGCCGGTTATTGGTAATAAAGGATAGGTTTTTAAATGGTTATAAACTTCCTGGTGGGCACATAGATAAGAATGAATCAATAAAAAGTGCGGTAAAAAGGGAAGTTTATGAGGAAACAGGTATAGCTGTTGAATTTGAATCTATTATGAATATCGGACATTTTAGAAACGGACAATTTGGGGAATCCAATCTTTATATGGTATGCACAGCAATTGCGTTATCAAAAAAAATTGCAATTAACGACTCATCTGAAATTGCAGAAGCCAGGTGGATAGATCCGGAAGACTTCTTGAAATCAGACGATGTAAATGATTATAACAAGAGTGTTGTTAAGGCTGCAATCAATAACAAAGGACTAAAGCTTACAGAACAGCAAATTAAGTTAAGGGTATCTAATGGGGAAGTGTTTTTTTAATTCCGAGAGACTTTTATTCCGAAAATCACGATCCGTGATGAACGGAAATTATAAGTAAAAAATAGGATTAATCGGAGGTATTTTATCTCTCCATTGTTTTTTTCCGTAAGATATTAGGTTTACTCTAACCTTCGTATTCCTTAATGGATTCATTAATAAAATCAAAAGGCATGCTTATGGTTTTTGATATCTCTTCGATTGACATTCCTTCGTTTTTCAACCTGAATGCCAGGTATTTCATTGATTCACCTACTTCAATAATGTTTTTATCCGGGTCGTAGAACCTGATAACCTTTTGCTTCCAAGGCTGTTCCTTTATGTCGTGAATGAACTGTACATTGTTTTCTCTCAGTTGATTTACGAGTTTGTCCGGGTGGTCACTTTCAAAATATAGTTCAAAATTATTCGCCTCCGTCTTAATTTCTTTATTGTCAATAAGCCGACTGAAATGTGATTTCAGATGGATAGCAAAATCCCCGTGAAATGTAATGTTTTCTCCGAAATCATATTTAACTTTTTGGCTCAGGGTTTTTTCATAGAAGTAGCGGGAAACTTCTATGTCTGAAACGGTTATTAAAGAACAAATATATCTCATGACTTTATATGGGGATGGTTTATTGTTCATATTCTTTTGACTCATTTAGTAAATTCTGGTCCCACTTCTCCTTTTCCAGTTCTGACCAGATTTCAATAAGGTTGTCTTCCGGATCTCTGAAATGTGCTACCCGAATTCCCCAGCCTGTCATGTCAACAGGTTTGTTAATAAATGAAACATCGTTCCGGGATAGTTCTTCATACGCTTTATCTACATCGGCAACCTTTAAAATAATTGCTGTTTTTTCCCTGTTGTTAACCGGTAGTTGTTTGTCAGAATTACCTATCGTATTGGCCATCAAATCCGATTTGAAAATTGATAGTCCCGACGGGATTCCGATATCGAAACTGGCATAATCCCCACCGGGTTTGCCCCATGTTACATTTAAGCCTAATGTTTCGGCGTAAAATTGAAAACATTTATCAAAGTCTCTAACCAGTAGTCTTATACAATTTAGTACCATAATGTAAGGGTTTAAAGTTTTTTGACAAATCTATACTACTTTAAAATTATGGTATTGTATAAATCGGACATTTTTCGAATATTGGGGTATATTATTTGTTTTATGTTACCTAATAGACTAACTGATACGTAGTTGGTTCGGTGTTTTTCCTGTCCAGGCCTGAAATGCCCTGAAAAATGAATTGGGTTCATCGAAACCTAAAAGGAAAGATATCTGGCTTCCGGATAATTCTGAAGTTGTAAGATAATGGCGGGCAAGCTTTTCTCTTACCTTGTTTAATTCAGTCTGAAAACTTGTAGATTCCTCACTAAGCCGTCTTTGTAACGTTCGTTTACTAACCATTAATTTGCCGGCAACCGCACTAATCGTGCTCTGTCCGCTTGGCAATAGTTCCAGTAATATGTTAGAGACACGGTTTGCAAAGCTTTCTTCCTGGGTAAGCACTGAAAGGCGTTTTCTTAAATCAGGTTCAAACGAGTTCCAAAGCATTTCGTTTTCAGTAATGAACGGTAGCTTCGCGACAGATTCATCAAAGACAATCGTATTGCTGTCACCATAAACGATGGGGACCCCAAAGTATCTTTCATACTCCTCAGGGTGAGAAAGCTCAAAGTCAATGTAGACACCTGCAGGTCGGATATGTTCCCGGGTTCCCCTGCGGGCAAGGTTTATGAGGAAAACAAGTTCTCCAAGAATTAATGTTTTTGGAACTGTATTTTTTTGGGTCAGATAATCAATTGTTAATGATGTGGAATAAGGGGTTTGTTCAACATCAAAAATTACAGGGGAAACCAACTGTTTGAAGCGGCTCAGGCGCGTAAATGCAAGCTTTAGATTTGGACAACAAAGTGCAGCAAATAAAGCAGGGTGAAATGATTCAGAAGTGGCATTTTGTGAGGCTTTCAGAGGAAGCAATGGGTCTCCGGAAACCTTTAATAAAGTATTCCAGAGCCTGAAGTATTCTTTTGCACTGATCGTTTTATCCTTCTGGTGGAAAAGGTCAGTGTGCATTTGCGCTTTTTCTAATATTTCAGTCGGATTGATTCCTAAGTCCTTGATAAGTACTTTCCAACTGATATCTACTGCGAATCTTGTTGTTTGCATTGCTTTTGATATCCTGATTTGGTTATGAATTTACGATTGTCTTCCGGATTTAGCACCGTTCATTTGAAATAGCAAAGGGTAAATAAATTACCTGCCAGCTGATGCTGAGGCTTCTTTATCTATGTACCAGGTAGTTTTTTCAGTATTGATATATGCAGCCGGATACTCCAGATAGTCTCCGCTTTTATGAAGAATTTTTCTGAGTACTTCTCCTTTGGCTTTACCGGTAATATGAAAAATTATCTCTTTAGCATTATTTATTGTAGGACCGGTAAGGGTTATCCGCTTTTGATTTGAATATGGATTGGTTCCAATTGCTGTGGCAGAACCGGACTGAAATAGTTCTTTCTCAGTAGGAAAGATGGACGCTGTATGCCCATCTTCACCCATGCCCAGAATGATGAGGTCGAATAAAGGGAACCCGTTTTTTACCGGGACCTGTTCAATTTCTTTTTCATATTCAGCCAGACTTTCCTCTGGTTTCAATTCCCCTTTTACCCGGTGTATGTTTTGCTCAGGAACGGATACATTTTTTAATAACGAATTAAAAGTCATCTTATAATTACTTTCATCATCAGTAGGAGGTACACAACGTTCATCAACCCAGTAAAGCTGAATTTTTTTCCAGTCAACCCGGGGGGTTAATTCACTTAGTGTCTCAAAAAGCATCCTGGGTGTTGAGCCTCCGGAAATGGCTATGTAGAATTTATCCGGAACGGGTTCAACCCGCTGTTGAATATACATCGCCAATTCCCGGGCAGTATCAAGAGGGGTGTTGTACTCTTTTATGTTTGACATAAACCTTCAGTTTTTTATAGTTCACAATATTCACCGTCTTTGGTCAGGTTCTTACAGGGTTGCCGCCATTTCTGGTGCCCTGTAATTAGATCATCGGCAAACTGGGGGCCCCATGTTCCAGCAGGGTATCCATGCAAGGCTATTCCGGGGTCGTACGCCCATGCATCAAGCACGGGGTTTACGAATTTCCATGATGCTTCAACCGCATCGGCCCGGGCATAAAGAGTTGAATCACCAAGCATACAGTCAAGCAGGAGCCTTTCATAAGAACTGGGTAAATATGTGTCTGCCAGTTCGGAATAATGGAAGTCCATGTTTACATTCTGCGCTAAAAATCCGGCTCCCGGAACTTTCATACCTATTTTTAACAGGATTCCTTCATCGGGTTGTATACGAATTATTAGTTTGTTATGGTGATGTTCTTCATCCTGAATGCCCCTGAATAGCTGGTGTGGGGTTGATTTGAAATTTATAACAATTTCTGTGACCCTTGTAGGAAGCCTTTTTCCGGTTCGAATGTAAAAGGGGACCCCTCCCCAACGCCAGTTGTCTATAAAAAACTTCATGGCCACATACGTTTCCGTCCTTGAACCTTTCGCTACTCCTTCTTCCTGTTGATAGCCGTTCACAAGTTCACCTTTTATCATAGAACTGGTATATTGCCCCCTTATAACCCGGGACTTAATGTCCTCTTCAGAAAAAGGCCTTAAAGACTGGAACACCTTGACCGTTTCGTTACGGATAGAGGTTGAGTCCAGAAGGGCAGGGGGTTCCATCGCAGTAAGGCCAACAAGCTGTAGAAGATGGTTTTGCAGCATGTCCCGCAAAGCTCCACTATGTTCATAGTATCCACCTCGGTTGCCGATACCGATACTTTCAGATGACGTTACCTCTATGTGTTTTATGTAACGGTTATTCCAGAGTGGCTCGAAAATACCATTCGAAAAGCGGGTGACCAATAAGTTTTGGACCGTTTCTTTACCAAGATAATGATCGATACGATAAATCTGTTTTTCTTTGAAAATAGCCTGAATCCTTACATTTAATGATATAGCAGTACTCAGACTAGTACCAAACGGTTTTTCAATTATTATCCTACGCCAGTTCTTCCCGTCTTCCTGTTTGTTCAAATCATGTTTTCCCAGGTATTCGCAAACAGGGCCATAAAGTGAAGGCGGAGTGGCCAGGTAAAAAATATAATTACCGTTGGTGTTTTTCTCGGCATTTAGATTGGCCAGGTACGATTTAAGCGTTCCATAATCTTCAACATTGCTTGTATTTATTGATATATAGCTCAATAATTTTGCAAATTCGTTAATAGATTCTTTTTCTGCTTGCGGGAAGTTTGAAAACTTGACGACTCCCTCTTTCATTTTTTTACGAAAAGTGTCATCTTCCATTTTAGTACGGCCAACACCGACAATAGCAAAATTATCCGGGAGAAGTTTCTGGTGAAACAGATCGTAAACAGCCGGAATAAGTTTACGTTTGGTAAGATCGCCGGAAGCACCGAAAATAACGAGTATATGACTTTCTGGTTTCTTCATAATGTCCTGTCAGTTACACGTTGTAAGTTGAGGATGAAGTTGTGCCCCCTTTTCCTGTCCAGTTCGTATGGAAGAATTCTCCGGCTGGTTTATCCACTCTTTCATAAGTATGGGCGCCAAAGTAATCGCGCTGCGCCTGAAGGAGGTTGGCCGGTAATACAGCACTTCTGTAACCATCGAAATATGCCAGTGCCGAGGAGATTGCAGGTGTAGCGATTCCTTGTTCAACAGCCGTGGTTACAACTTTTCTCCATCCTTTTTGCGCCTGCTTTAGTGCATCAGTAAAATAATTGTCCAGCAAAAGGTTTTCAAGGGCTGGGTTATTGTTATAGGCATCTGCAATTTTATTCAGAAAACTGGAACGGATTATACAACCGCCCCTCCAAAGTAAGGCTATCCCGGCGTAATTTAAATCCCAGTTGTATTCTTTGGCAGCTTCTTTAAATAAGGCATATCCCTGGGCATAAGAAATTATTTTTGACGCGTAGAGGGCGTCCTTTATTGCGTCGATAAGTTCCTGCCTGTCGCCTGAATATTCCGGGGCATCGTATTTAAGCACCTTTGATGCCGAAACTCTTTCTTCTTTAAAAGATGATAAGCAGCGGGCAAAAACTGACTCGCCAATAAGTGTTAACGGCACCCCTATATCTAAAGCGGTTATTCCGGTCCACTTACCGGTACCTTTTTGTCCGGCCCTGTCCATAATTTTTTCTACAAGAGGGGTATTGTCTTCATCTTTAAATGCGAGTATATCTGCTGTTATTTCTGTTAGGTAGCTGTTCAGTTCTGTTTTATTCCATTCGGCAAAAATCTCAGCTATTTCGTCAGAGGATAACTTTAAAACACTTTTTAAAATATGGTATCCTTCACTGATTATCTGCATATCTCCATATTCGATACCATTGTGTACCATTTTAACAAAGTGGCCGGCCCCGTCTTCACCCACATAATCACAGCAGGGAACATTGTCGACTTTGGCGGCGATGGACTGGAAAATGGGTTTTATATTTTCCCATGCACCTTTGCTTCCACCCGGCATAATTGAAGGTCCGTTTAATGCGCCTTCTTCGCCTCCGCTTACGCCCGTTCCCATATATAAAATTCCTTTTTCTTTCAGGTACTTTTCGCGTTTGATTGTATCGAAGTAATTCGAGTTACCTCCGTCAATTATAATGTCCCCTTTTTCTACAAAAGGCAGTAATTGTTCAATGATTTGGTCGACAGCTTCACCGGCCCTTACCATCATCATTAATTTTCTTGGACGCTCGACTGCATTTACGAATTCTTCAATAGAATAGGTGGGGACAAAATTCTTTCCTTTACCACGCGCGGCTACAAAACGATCAACAACAGTTGTTTCTTCATTTGGACGTAACCGGTTGTAAATGGCCACCTTAAATCCGTTTCTTTCCATGTTAAGGACAAGGTTTTCTCCCATTACGGCTAAACCTATCAGCCCTATATTTGCTTGTGACATATATTTTATCTTTTTGTTTTCTTTGTTATAAAGTCTATCAGGACCAGAATTGTTTAATTACGAAGGTAAAAAAACAAAAACAATCTTAAGAATTTAAACGGTGAAGGAAAAGCTTTTATTGGGGCATGCTTCTTGTGATGATGTCAGAACGCATTTGTTTGGGTGTTTTTCCAGTCCATTCATGAAAAGCTCTGTAAAAAGATGTGGGCTGATCAAATCCCAGTAAAAAGGAAATCTGGGCATATGAAAGTTCCGGATTGCCTAAATAGTATTCAGCCAGTCTTTTGCGTGTTTTATTTAATTCGTTCTGAAAATTTGTTGCTTCTTCTTTTAACCTTCGCTGGAGGGTACGTTTACTTATCAAAAGTTTTCTTGCAACCTCGTCAATGTTACTTTCGCCACTTGGCAAGAGTTCCAGTAAAATAGCCTGTACCTTTTCTGCAAAGGTCTTTTCTGATGTTAAATCAGTAAGGCGTTTACGCAGGTTGGGTTCAAAGAAGTTCCACATGTTCTCATTTTCTGTAATAAAAGGGTGCATGGCATCAGGTTCCGAAAATGAGATGCTGTTAACATCACTATTAATTGCCCGGATCCCCATGTATTTGATGAAATTCTCGGTATTTATATTTTCAACACTCGAAAAAATTGCGACGGGTTTAATTTCTTCCCTGGTTGCTATTCGAACAATATTTACAATATAAATAAGTTCAGCAATAATTAGCGATGGGGGGATGGGATATTCTTTGTCCTGGCAATCTACTGTTGCTGTAGTAGTTTCATTGTTTTCAGTAATATCCAGCGTTATGGGGCTGATAAGGCACTTAAACTTACTTAGTCTTTTCAAGGCTATATTCAGGTTGGGACAGCACAAAGCTGCAAAAAATGCAGGATGAAATGATTCGACCGGTGTTCTACTAGGAATATTAAAGATAAAGTCAGGATCATTAGCGGTTTTCTCAATAGAATTCCATAGCCTGAAGTAGTCTTGAGTACTTAAGCTGACTTCCTGACGGTTAAATAGGTCACCCGGGAGCCCTGCCCTTTTTAATATTTCTCTTTGGTTAATCTCGGAGTCTTTGAGGAATACTTTCCAGCCCGGTTCCAGAATAAATTTAGTAGCTTTCATTTTACCTCCTGGTTTATTTGACAATCAGTATCCGAAGAGCTTTTGGATATGTTTTTTTTGTATCCTTTACACCCTTAGGCTTAAACAAAATTAAAGAATGAAACAAACGGAGGTGTATCCATTTATGCCAATAAATCTACAGATTGTGCCATGCACTTATTTTGTTGTGGTATTTTATTGTCTACGGTATGTGTTTGTTTCTCTAAGGGTTCTTAATCAGTAATTTAATGCGTAAGCTGGTATTTTTTTATCAGGTATGGTTTGAGCGGGGCGACAAATTCCATGTTGTCCTGCAGTATTTCTACAATAATTCCATGAAGGGTGAGTAAGAATGCCAAAGCTTCATTTTCAGGTTCAGAAAACTTTAGTTCCCTAAATGCTTCTGTAAGTTTATTTAATAGAGGGCGGGAAATATCTTTATTCTCTTTTTTTTGCCATTTAAGTTTAAAATGTAATTTCCAGAAGTCATATTCAGTTTTACTTACGTTATAAATTTTGTCGATTATTTTCCAAATGATTATTTCCGGTTCCGATTCGTCCATAATTTTATTGAAAGCATCTACAAGTTTATTTTCTGCTTCTGTATTTAAAGCTTTTAAGAGTCCTTGTTTGTTTTCAAAATGCCTGAAAATAAGTCCTTCAGACACGCCGGCTGTTTTAGCAATTTTGCTTGTTGATGTTGCATTATACCCTTCACTTGCGAATAATTCCAAAGCTGCTGATAAAATTCTTTCTTTTTTGTCCGTCATATATAAAATTACAATATTACACGCGTTAATACCTGCTCCTCTTCTTTGAATAACTTAAGCAAAAGTAGGAGATATTTGAAATTAATTTGTAGGGAAAAACACTTTATTGATGCGTTTTTGCTCAGGTTAGATTCTCATTAAGCGGATTTATTATCCGGTTTTTTGACATGTTTGATGTTTTGGCTATGTTTATGAATTAAATTAATGCTTTTTTTGTAAAGGTACTAATTATTTGTTTTTAAAACATCCTAATTATTAAGATAATATGAATATTTACCAGCAAGGTTTTAAAGAAGACATCTTAACTACAATTTTTAAACTTACAGGGAGAACCTGGTTGAAAATTACCGGAGTTTATAGTATTCAGGCAATTATATCGAGAATTTTATTATTAATTGTTATTTCAACCGTTGTGATCGGGGAACTTGACTACACTGAATTTGCAGCAAGTATGAACGACCCTCAGGTTATGCTGGAGTTTTACCAGGAGTTTTTTGACACAATTAAAGGGTCTCCTGCTGTGCTTACTTCTATTTTAGTACTGGGGCTTATCTTTTGTTTTATAGTTTCGTGGAGTACGAACATTAAGCTCCTTTTTACCGACTCCGAAATAAGGAAGGGGCAGATTCCTTACAATGAGTTGTTCAGAAAATCTTTTAGTACAGACGTTTTTAGGATTTTTGGAGCTTTTGTTCTGTTGTACCTGATAATAGCCGGGTTGTTTGTTTTGGTAGGCGCAGTAGCAGAAATATCGGGCTTTTTGTCTTTTGTGTTCATATTAGGGATATTTGTATTTATGTTCAGGTTTATTCTTGTTATTCCTGCAATGATAATCGGAAAATTATCCATAAAAGAGGCTTTTCTATGGAGCATGAACAATATTACCTGGTTAAGGGGCGGGAAAATTTTGGGAATTGGTTTTCTGGCATTCTTAATATTGGTCGTCGTATTTTTTATAATTGGGATCATTAGTGCAGCTTTTGCCTTTATACCTGTAATAGGGCCAATTATTCTACTAGCAGTTAATATTTTATCCCTGGGGGTCTTAAATGCTTTAACGGTATCAACAACTATGGGGCTATATTTTAGGTATTCAGACGAAATTGAGGATGACCGCGATATTGATTTGGATGATATGCTGATATCAAAATAATAAATCCCTCTCGGACTATCTATATCGACCCTATTACTTTTAAATTTCTCGGTTAGGTATCTTGTATGTAATTAAGTTATGGGATAAGCTGGTTACCGGGGTTGCACCATGTAGCCCGGGAAATCTATAAGGGTGCTCTATCTTATCTCCATTTAAACCGTTGAATAAATATTCGGTGCAGTTAATGTCTTTTAATCAGAAGTCAACACTATTATTGATAAAATGTAAATT
This sequence comes from Bacteroidales bacterium, assembly GCA_965230395.1. Classification (GTDB taxonomy): domain Bacteria; phylum Bacteroidota; class Bacteroidia; order Bacteroidales; family UBA10428; genus UBA10428. The sequence goes on along the minus strand of CBDDKV010000002.1, from coordinate 4,273,786 downwards.
TTTATTGTGTTTTCCGATTTGTTTATGGTTAGGCGCGGCTTAATTTAAAGCCTGGAAATCAGGGAATGTTTCCGGGGATCAGTATTTTATCTGGGAATAACAGGGGGAGCGAATAAAGGCCGTTAGATACCTATCTAACAGCCTTGTATATGAAATTTAAAGAGGTATCTTAATTTTTATTGGTCCTGTCCAATGCAGACATCATATCTTTAACAGCATTTGCGGAGTTATGCAGAAGCTCCAGTTCTTCATCATTCAGCCTAATTTCAATAAGCCGTTCCATTCCATTGCTCCCGAGTACCACAGGAACACCAACAAAAACATCTTTTAATCCATATTCCCCTTCCAGTTTAACACAGCATGGAAATACCCGTTTTTGGTTCCTGGTAATTGCTTCGGCCATTTGAGCGGCTGCTGAGCCTGGAGCATACCAAGCAGAAGTGCCCATTAGTTTTACTATTTCACCACCACCAAACTTGGTCCTTTCAATTATGGCATCAAGTTTTTCCTTTTCCAGTAATTCTGTTACAGGCACTCCTGATACAGTTGTAAACCTTGGCAGTGGGACCATAGTGTCGCCGTGTCCGCCCATTAAAACGGCGTGAATGTCTTTTGGGGACACGTCAAGTTCAGAAGCAAGAAAAGCCCTGTAGCGTCCGGTATCAAGTATTCCCGCCATTCCAAGTACTTTTTGACGGGGGTGTTTTGATGTTAGGTAGGCCTTATATGTCATAACATCCAAAGGATTGGAAACAACTATAATAATGGCCTCCGGAGAGTATTTTAGTATGTTTTCGGTAACTGATTCTACAATGCCGGCGTTAATCGATATTAGATCATCGCGGCTCATTCCGGGTTTTCTTGGTATCCCGGAGGTAATTACAACAACATCAGTACCTTTGGTTGCTTCATAGTCATTAGTTACTCCAATAGTGCGGCAATTGAACCTGTCTATAGGGGCACTTTGCCAAATATCTAACGCTTTTCCTTCTGCAACGCCATCTTTTATGTCAAGAAGAATTACTTCACTTGCAGCATCATGGTGGGCAAGTACGTCTGCACAGGATGAACCAACATTTCCGGCTCCGACTACTGTAATTTTCATATAATTTTAGGTTTAAAATAGATTAACATACTTTGAATATAATACAATGATAATAATTTTTCATCTTGATTAATGCCTGTTTTGCAATATCTGTGGATAAAGCTTTTTACAGTATCTTTGTATAAGTTTTATTATTAGTGTAAATACTAAAAAAATAATACTTTTTATGGTGAATAAACGCCGGAGATTTAAAATTGTTTTAAACTTTTTCCGGTTGTTGTAATTAAGGTAGGACAAGTTTTATCACAGATGCTTTTTAATAATGATAAAATTCTTTCTTTCTTTGCAAAAACCAGTATTAATTTATAAAACGGATTTATAGGTTTCATGGGGGCAATTGCGGATAATATCAGTAAGATAAAAGAAAACCTTCCGGAAGGGGTAACACTTGTTGCGGTTTCTAAGACCAAGCCACCGGAGGATATTCAGGAAGCTTACAATGGTGGCCAGAGGGTGTTTGGAGAAAATAAAATTCAGGAGTTGGTTTATAAACAGGAATGCCTGCCCGGAGATATTTTATGGCACATGATTGGTCATTTGCAAACCAATAAAGTTAAATATATTGCAGGGTTCATTAGCCTTATTCATTCTGTAGACAGCATCAAACTGTTGAAAACGATAAATAAAGAGGCTGATAAACACAACAGGGTAATTGACTGCCTGTTGCAGGTAAAGATTGCAAAAGAGATAACAAAATTCGGATTGCACGAAAAGGAGGTGTTTGATCTTCTTGGTTCTGATGAATATAAAGAGTTGAAAAATGTCCGGGTAGTTGGACTAATGGGAATGGCTACTTATACCGATAATGAAACCCAGATTCGAACGGAATTTTCATCATTGCAAAAAATATTTCAGAGGGTAAAGGCTGAATACTTTCAAAATAATGACTACTTTTCTGAAATATCAATGGGAATGTCAAAAGATTATCTGGTTGCAGTAAATGAGGGCTCTACACTAATTCGGGTTGGGAGTGGGATTTTTGGACAAAGAGTTTATACATAAAATAATATATAATGAGTAACCTATCTGTATCATACCTTGGATTAAACCTAAAAACACCTTTGATTGTAGGAAGTTCAGGTCTGACCGATTCAGCAGAAAAAATATCCGAACTTGCCAAAAACGGGGCAGGGGCAGTGGTTTTGAAATCGCTTTTTGAAGAGCAAATGAAGTATGAAGCGGGAAGTATGATTTCTGATGGTCAATATGCAGAGGCAGAAGCTTACCTGATGAGTTATTCCAGGAGCAATACTGTAGAGAAATACTTAACGTTAATAGAAGATTCAAAGAAGGTGGCGGATATTCCTGTTATTGCCAGTGTAAACTGTGTTTCGGGAGATGAATGGATTTCATTTGCCAAGATGGCAGAGGAAGCCGGCGCTGATGCCTTAGAGTTGAATGTGTTTTTTCTTCCTACCGAAACAAAAAACGATTCCGGTTATTTTGAGAAAAACTATATCAACATTATTGATCTAGTGAAGAAAGAAACCACAATTCCAATAGCAGTTAAGTTAGGGCAGAATTTTACAACCCTTCCAAGAATGGTGCAGAGTATTTATAATGCCGGAGCAAATGCTGTAGTTTTGTTTAACAGGTTCTACGCACCGGATATTAATTTAGATACGATTGATTTCACTCCGGCAGATGTATTAAGTTCGCCACAGGAAATTAGAAATTCACTACGTTGGGTAGGCATCATTTCTTCTATCGTAGAACAAATAGATGTGTGTGCTTCTACAGGCATACACGATGGGGAGGCAGTTTTAAAACAAATCCTGGCCGGGGCAGAAGCTGTTCAGGTTTGTTCGGCATTATATAAAAACGGACCAGGATACCTGAAAGAAATGATAGCCACCATTGAAAAATGGATGGATAAAAATACCTTTGATGAAATAAGGGAATTCCGCGGGAGGTTGAACTATAAATACATTAAAGACCCATCGGTATTTGAGCGCTCTCAATTTATGAAGTATTATTCAGAGAAAAAGTAAAATTCTCTTTATTATATAAAAGCCGGATTAAGTAGGACCCTTAACCCGGCTTTTGTTTTTTTATTCTGAAATTTCTATTTTTTGTCGATTAGTTTTAATGCCTTAAAGTATAAAGGGGGATATTCATAAAGAATGAACCGGTTTACACCTTTCTTAACATTGGAGAAAGGTCCGGGAATAACATTTCCGTTATTGCGGGCTACTCCGTAAAAATCCTGTAAGGCATTGGCATTAAAGGAAAATGGTAATTCCAGGCTTGAAGCATCTGCTAACTGGAAGGAGGAATTAAACAAGGAGTCTGAATAGTAAAGGTTTAATACAAAAGCGTTCGCATTTTCTTCTACGCTTACTTTTGAAGAACCGTTAATTACAACAGCATCTTTTTCCATGTTATTGGGTTTAGCATTATCGTAGAATACATTTCCGTTCATTACTGTTTCATCAAGCGGTAATTCAAAATCCAGTCCTTGCCCGGTGAAAATATTGTTAAGCCAGCGTTGGTTACTAACAGGGACCCGTTCGCCCCATGTTTGGTTCTCGGGCTTTATTCCGGAATTGATAAATAAATTATGCACCCATGCATCGCTTCGGGATGAGTATATTCCAATTTTACTGCCTATAAGTACATTATTCTCATAAAGGTTAGGCCCTGTCCAGTTTGCTTCGGCTAAAATCGGATGTGATTCGCACGCGGAGACAATGTTATTGCTAACCCGCCAGTTTGTATTTTTAAAATCGTTCCATATTCCATGAGCAGCCCCTTTTTCAGGATCTTTGCTGTATACACCTTTTATAAAATTATCATGTATTATCATGCTGTCACCCTGGTGGAACTTAATAGCAGCTGTTTCCCAACCGCCAAATTCTTCACGGTAGTTAATTTCGCCAATATAATTTCCACTTACTACGGAGTAATCATTATATTCCTGTCCAGCCATTCCGCCCTGTCCACACCTGAGGATTACATTGTTTTTAATGATGTGGTGGCCACATCTTTTTGGTTCTACTTCTTCAGATGGTATTCCAATTGAAATACCCAGGCCTTTCGCGTACATTATAATATTTTCCTCAATAACCCAGCCTTTGCTCCCATTAACCCCCACAGCTGCCGGTTGAAAAACAGTAGGAGGGGCCCAGTGGCTAGCCACATTCATAATGGTAAAGCCCTGCAATGAGATATAAGAAATGCCTGTTTTTTCAGGGAAAAATGCAAAAGGCCTTACGTTTACTTCAACATTAGAACCGTTAGGTTGATTTGCTCCAAAGTTGGACCAGACAGATGTGGTACCGCTGGTTGAATCTACCTCGGCAAACCAGGTTAAAGTTGTATCTAACAGAGAAGCATAGCTTTGTTTTTCGGTAAGCCCTGTTCCATTAATATATACATCGCCTAAATGAGTCCATCGTCCATATTTAAGCCAGCCCCATCCATCACCAGATTCATCTATTTTAACTTCCTGGGGGTGCCTTGTTATGGTATTAAATGGATTAAATTCGCCAAAGAATTCTTTTGGCAAATTAATTTTCCATATGCCGTTTGTATCTTTTTGCCATCCACTGGCAATTTCAGACCCCAGTATTCTAACATCAGCACCTTTGGCGGCACGGTATGTAATTCTTTTATCAGAACTACCACTTCGGGGAGGGTTGACCCATTCACGGTAAATACCCTCGTTAACGGTAATGGTATCCCCAGGCTTTGCAATTGTAGCTGCTTTATTTATTGAAAGAAATGGTTTCCTGATTGTTCCTGGATTAGAATCAGAACCATTTTTAGCCACAAAATATTCTTGCGGGACAGGGGAGCTGCAATTACATGTCAATATGATGACCAAAATAATTGCTGTTAATAGCTGAAAAGGATTTTGAATTGAGATTAATTTTTTCATGGTATTTAAGGTATATTAATTGATTTTACCCTTAAAGATAGTTAAAATCAAATACATATGGTTGAGGGGACTATATCTGTAGTCGAAAATAAGTAGTCTTTTGTTTGTAATTGTTTGGATGATATATTTTTATGTGGAGCTGGCGAGTTTTAGAAATGGAAAGCGGAATTTGGAGAGTATATTATAGAAACGTATTTTTAAGTTTCTTTGACGAAAATACAATTAGAAACAAAGAAACATTGAAAGGGCTTTTTCAAAATATGGTGTAACCCCAAGCTTTAACTTTTGTAAGCCATGTGCCTTAACAAACATTTAATGGAATAAAAAATATAAATGTCATGATTAAAGGAGATGAAAGTTTAGCCCAGGTCGTTAGTATAGACGAGAAACTGATACCGGTTTTCGAAAAGTATGGCCTGGGCCTATATTTTAAACCAGAGAACCTGAAAAAGACAGGTCACTTTATGCGTTTGAACACCTTACTAAAATCAAAAGGAATAGATTCGGCTGCCTTTTTGAACATGGTAAACCAAATGCTTGGTGATAAACAAGCCACAAAACCCAGAAGCACTGTTATGCAGAACAATCTTCATTTTACGGCTATGTTACCCTGCGGTTTACGTAATCCATTTAAGGAATTCACCGAAGCATACCTGGCAGAAAACACCAGTGTCTTCAGTTCCCTTAATTATTTAATAGAAGGAAATGTTAATCATGAGCTATCTTATTACCCAATCCTGGACAGTATCGAAAATGTGGAAGAACTACCAGACATTATCCTCGCTTCGGACGTAAATAATTTTTTCCACCGGCCATTTACGGAGAGGTTCATAAATAGAGGCATATTTAGGGCATGCCTGCCATATACGCCCAACAGCTACCTGCAAAGCTCTGGGTATTCAGATCCTGATGGAAACTTTACGATGTACACAGCAAATATGTTGGTTATGGTTGTTGACAAAACACAGTTAGGGAAAAGGCCTATGCCTGAAAAGTGGGAGGATCTGCTCCAACCTGAATTTGAAAACAGCATTATTATGCGGGGCGAAGATAATTTCTTCTGTAATGCGGTTATGTTGCCTTTTTTTAAGGACAAAGGTATGGATGCTATCAAAGTTCTTGCCCGCAATATAAAAAGAGGTTTGCACCCGGCCGAAATGGTTAAACTTGCAGGGAAGAATAGCGAAGAGGGGGCTGCGGTATACATAATGCCCTGGTTTTTCTCGAAACGGATAAAAAATCAGAATGTGGAGGTTATTTGGCCAGAAGATGGTGCAATTGCAAGCCCGGTGTTTTTACTGGTCAAAAAAGATAAGATAATTGAACACAAAGATTTACTTTCATTTCTGTTTTCTGAAAAAACAGGACAGATGTTAAAAGAACGTCACTTCCCTACAATGCACCCTTCAGTTAATCAAAGTGATTTTCCAAAGAAAATAAGCTGGCTGGGGTGGGATTTTCTAAAAAAACATGACATTGGCAAGCTTAAAGAAGATATACGTTCTGCGTTTATGGGTATTTGGAATATTAAGACATACATTGGTCTTTCTCAGGAAGGCTTCAAAGACAAGGCTTTATTCACAAGCTGATTTATTTTTATAGGTGTTCATGAGCTCCTTTTAGTCGGTTCGAAGTTTTTAAAATTAAGGAGTCCCGAAGCTTCGGGATGGATGTTTTCAAAACAAGAGTAACGCAGGACCTTTAGTTCACGAACATCATTGAATATTTTATTTTTGTGAGTAATTTGGAGTTTTCTTGCAAAGACTAAGTAACGATAGTTTTCATTTAAGATAGAGTTTATGAGAAAAGCTCTTCTTTTTAAACTTCTGACTTCACACTAAATAAATATGATAAACCTTATTACAATAGCAGGGCCGCCTTCATCGGGAAAAACATCGGTTATTATCAAGTCCATTGAGAGTGTCCCTGATATGAAAGAGAAATGCGGGGTAATAAAGTTTGATTGCTTGAGCTCGCTTGACGAAGAGCAGTATGATAAGTGCGGTATTACAGCGCAGACCGGCCTGGCCGGCAACCTATGCCCCGATCATTATTTTGTTTCAAACATTGAAGAGTGTTTACAATGGGCAAAAGAAAAGAAATTCACCTATCTTATTACCGAAAGTGCCGGATTATGCAACCGTTGCGCCCCTCATCTGAAAAATATTCCGGCTATTTGTGTCCTTGACAACCTAAGTGGTATAAACACCCCTTTAAAAACGGGACCAATGGTGAAAATGGCCGACATCGTTATTGTTACGAAAAGCGATTTGGTTTCGCAGGCAGAAAGAGAAGTTTTTCGTTTCAAAATTCAGCAGGTTAACCCTAAATGTTCTGTGCTTTTTATTAATGGCATTACGGGGCAAGGGGCCGATAGGTTGGCGAAAGAAATATTTAAAGCCCGGGAGTATAAAAAAGAGGAAAAATTGAAACTTCGTTTTTCAATGCCGACAGCACTTTGTTCCTATTGTCTGGGCGAAACCCGGGTGGGAAAAGATTTTCAGATAGGGTTGAACCGAAAAATAAAATTATAAGTGAATAATCAGCTTGCATAAACCAGGTTTATGCCATGGCTCCCGATACTTTAATCCGATAAAAACAATGAGCGAAGAATATTTAACTATTCCATTACATAAATTAATAAAAGAAAATCCATTGTTTATTGATTTTTTCTCATCTTTTGGACTGAAGGTGGATCAGGACAAGCGGAATTTTATGGAATTTTCGAATGGGCTGGAGGAAACTTTTTTTGAGGACAATTACACAACAAAGGAAGGTTGGGAAGAGATGTTTATAAACTATGCAGATGGAATAAAAGATCTGGAAAAAGCAACTTCGATAAACTCACTAACCATTTTAGCCGGAAAAAATAAATCAGGAGAACCCGAAAATTGCGATCTCGAACTTGTCCCCGGAGAAATAACCTGTGTGGTAGGCCCTACGGGTTCGGGTAAAAGCCGTTTATTAGCTGATATTGAGTGGTTGGCAAATAACGATACACCAACCCAACGAAAAATTTTGCTAAATGGAGAGCCAGCAGATAACGATACCCTAAATACCTTTGGAGGCAAACTAATTGCCCAAATTACTCAAAATATGAATTTTGTATTGGATATGTCGGTATACGATTTTTTAATGCTTCATGCACAAAGCCGGTTTTTTACCAATCCGGAGCAAGTGGTGCATGAAGTTCTTGAAATGGCCAATGGTCTTTCAGGCGAAAAATTTAAACCCGGAACACCAGTTACTTTTCTAAGCGGAGGGCAATCCCGGGCACTGATGATTGCCGATGTAGCGTGTATAGGCCAGGCCCCCATTGTTCTGATAGATGAGATAGAAAATGCCGGTGTAAATAAAAAGAAAGCACTCGATCTGTTGGTGAGCAAAGATAAGATTGTCCTGATGGCCACACATGATCCCCTGTTAATACTTTTAGCAGATAAGCGGGTTGTAATAAAGAATGGGGGCATGGATAAAATTATATCCACCACCAAGAAGGAAAAAAAGTATTATGGAAAACTGGTGGAACTGGATAACACCATACAAAAAACCAAAGACTTTTTAAGAAATGGAAATGTTTTAACCGACGAGTTATTTTAGAGGAACAGCAAGGACCAATTGTTTATCGGAAAAAACAGAGTAATGGGGCTTGTCTGGTGTAAGTTCTAAATTCAATTGCTTTTAATGAACTTGGTACCCTAATCTATAATGACTTTGTTTTAGGTTGCTTGACGATAGGTATGAAATCCTTTTTTATTAAAATTTAAGCTGGTATTTAAATTCTTTGGGGTTTATAAAACGGCATAACCTGAAATATCGGTAAATAAAAATAAATGCTTTTCGTTTCTTGCTCTTTTCGGTTAAGGGCAATTAGAAGGAACCGGGAAATATTGGAAAATTATTCAGGAGCAAAAATGAAAATAAGAAAATTAGAGACAGAAGATATTAAAGCTGTTGTAGACCTTTGGTATCAAACTTCAATTGTTGCACATGATTTTATATCAGCCGATTATTGGGAAAAGAATAAGGAAGCTATGGCATTCGAATATTTACCAAATTCTGAAACCTATTTAGCCATTGAAGGAGAAACGATTGTAGGTTTTATTGCAATGATGGATAGCTTTTTGGCTGCAATTTTTGTCGATAATAAAATCCAGGGAAAAGGAATAGGGAAAGCTTTATTAAACTTCGTAAAGGGCACGAGGAAAACGATTCAACTCAACGTTTATAAGAAAAATACGAAAACTGTTGATTTTTATAAGGGGCAGGGGTTTAAAATTATGTCGGAAAATGAAGAAGAGGAAACAGGTGAAAATGAGTTTTTAATGGAATGGAAAAAGATAAGATAAGCTCGTCAACTATCTATGGTCAGTCAAGGCCCCGATTAGGGTTTTATGCTGATCTACAGCCTTGGTCCAAAGGGTTAATCTTCTCTGTGTGATTTCAATGTATCCGTATAGTTTATTGGGTAGTTTGTAATAATTTCGATCAGGTGTGAGTCCCGGAATAGCAATTCTTAAATAGGTGAGAATACTATCGCCAAGTTTCTTTGTTTAAGATTTTTGCAGTGACGTTATTACAATCGTTTAGGAGCGAAAGAGAAGTAGCTGGCCGTTTTAATGACTCAGCTCACCGAAGGTAACCTGTTATAAAAACTCATCAACCATTTTTACCAGTTCATGATAAAGTGGCTTTTTTTCATCTGAAATTTCGGATATGCCTTCTATTAAAAATTGTTTGGTTTCTTTAACCAGTTCTTTGGGGGATTCATGAATCCATTCTTCCATTACAGTAAATGCTTCGATAGATGTCTCAAAATCCTCCTTAATAAACTGTTCTGCAAAAACGAGGATGTGTTGGCCATAATCTAGCCCTGATTGCCAGCATGTTGCAATGAGTTTGGTAATATGTTTTTGTGAATTTCCCGACTGAATTTCTTCGATAAGATAATTAACGCAGTCCTTTTCTTTAACCTGTCCAAGAATTTGGAAAACCTCTTCCTGAACCTGCTGATTGGAATTTATTTTGATAAGGTTAAACAAAAGCGGCAATAAATAGGCATGTCCCCTTTTTCTAACATCGCCGAGTGCCTGCAGAACAGCCTGGGGCTCTTTTGACAAAAATTGTTGCTCAATTTCGTTATAATATTTGTTATCCTTCTTCACCATACCTTATAGTTTTTAGCAAAATTAATTATAATACCCGGTAAAATATGTTCATGAATATTTTTTTCTTGTCCTTTATTCTTTCATCAGTTCAACCTGAACGACCATTTTGGTCGATTTTGAAACTTTATACCTGTTGTCCGTCCTATGGTTTACAATCCATATTATATCTTCTCCGGAGCTAAGTACCCAGACATTTTCTTTGTCAATGATCGATAATTTCTGGTCGGTGAAGTAATCGCTTAGTTTTTTTCTTCCTTTCATACCGAAGGGAAAAAAATGGTCGCCATGCTTCCAGCGTCTTAACTTTAAGGGGTAACGTAGTTTTTCCGCATCAAATGTGGCTACCGATCTGTTCCTTATAATGGAGAATGATGAGTCGATTTTCAGCTTTGTTAGCTTTAATTTTATTGGTTCGGTTAATTCAGGTTGCCCTTCGCAGATTGTATATTCTTCCCCGTCTACTTCCGACATTTCCGAAAGTATAATAAAATCCCGGTCAATAAGGGCCTTATGTGTTTTGGAATAGAATAATTTTCCAGGCTGATTTTCCAGGGAATTAACAATTTTAGTGACTGAGTCATACGTAAAGCCAAACGGGGCCATTATTTCAAAGAGTTCTGGTCCGGAAAGGTTAAACTCGTCGATTTTAGTTTTTGATATTTTAATGATACAACCTTCTTCGGTTAAAATATTTTTCCTGATTTCTTCAATGGATTTACCAAATGAGTTGTCTGCAGCTTTTAAAATATCAGTAGCATGAATGATTGACTCAAGAAATGAAGGGTTTAGTTGCTCAAATTCCGGGATGATTTTATGGCGAATAGCATTTCGAAGATATTTCGTTTCAGCATTGCTGGAATCTTCGCGGTAATCAATTTTGTTTTCCAGCGCATATTTTTTTATAGCTGTTCTTTTTGCAAACAACAAGGGCCTTATTATTCTTCCCTTTTCAGGTTTAATGCCTGTTAACCCTTTAATGCCTGTTCCCCGGGTTAAATTAATTAAGAATGTTTCAACAACATCGTTCAGGTTGTGTCCCGTAGCAATTTTTTTAAAGCCGTATTCATTGGCAATTTTATTGAACCAGTTATACCGGAGCTCGCGGGCAGCCATCTGAACTGACAGTTTGTTTTCATTTGCATAGTTCAATGTGTCAAACTTTTTTGAGAAAAACTGAATATTGTTTTTCATAGCAACCCTTTGAACAAACTCCTGATCACCATCCGATTCAGCTTCTCTGAGCGCAAAGTTACAGTGGGCAATACTAAAATTAAATTCGCATTTCATAAACAGTTCCAGCATTGTCATTGAATCAATACCACCACTTACGGCAAGAAGAACCTGTTCATTATCTTCAAAAAGATTGTTGTTTTTTATAAAATCTCTGAATTGTTCAATCATTGTCACCAGGATTTAGTAAAGTATTTATTGCAGAGGCTTTTAGAAGGCATTCTTCATACTCCTCTTTCGCATTGGAAAGATATGTTATTGCCCCTCCGACCATAAAGGAAAGATAGCTGTTTTCTGCATTGTATTGCAAGCTTCTTATCACAACGTTAAAATCAAAATCCTTATCCGGGGTAATATATCCAACGGCTCCGGAGTACAGTCCTCTTCTGGAGGTTTCATATTGTTCAGCTAATATCATTGCGCTTATTTTAGGGGCCCCCGTCATCGATCCCATCGGAAAGGTGGCCTCTAAAATTTCCTTTATAGAATGTGTTTTACTAATGGCCGAAATCGTTGATATCATTTGGTGTACTTGCTTAAAGCTGTAAATTCCGCATAATTCTTCGACTTTTACGGAACCATCTGTTGCAATTTTCGACAGATCATTTCTGACAAGATCCACTATCATAATATTCTCGGCCCTTTCTTTTTTAGAGTTGGAAAGTTTATTAACCAACAGGGTATCTTCTAGCGGGCTGGTTCCCTTTCTTGCCGTTCCCTTAATTGGCTGGGAGATTAATTTATTCCCGGTTTTTTTTAGGTAACGTTCAGGGCTTGCTGAGAGCAAATATTTATCCTTTAGCCTGAAAAAAGTGGAAAATGGGGTGGGGGATATTAAGTTTAAGTGTTGGTAACCATAATAAGGCTCGAAATCGGTATAAGAGAAATATTCCTGGCAAAAGTTAATCTCATATATATTGCCCCGTAAAATATGCTTTCGAAGAGCTTCAACGCGTTCTAGGTATTCTTTTTTATCAAGCCTGGCATTAACTTTGGTTTTAAGTGGGGGAGCAAGAGAGGCCGGACGGCTTGCGGAAATATCTTTCCAGATAATTTCTGGGGAAATACCCTGAGATTGAATTTCAATTTTATCTTCATTCACAAATAATAATATTTGTGGAGAAAAAAAATAAAAATCGGGCCAATTAAGATTATCTGTGTTATTTGAGCTAAGTTGTTCAAATTGGTTCTTTAAATCATAAGAGAAGAAACCGAAATGCCATTCATTAGAACTATTGATTATGTTATCAAGCTCATTTAAAGAGTGCCCGTTATTTGCAGAAACAGTTTTATGCACACCTGCTGCAGCAATGAAGTCAAAGTTGCTGTAAGCAAATTTATGGGCAGGATATACTTTTGTATGGCTGTCAAGAATACATGCAACATTAAACTTTCTTAACCAGTCAATAATCTTTGGTTTGAGCCCCTCCTTATTATTAGTAGAGAAAATACTACGGCACTTCATGCCGCAAAAATACAGTCTTTCTTAATTTCAACCCGAAGAAAACCTAAATTAATTTGATGGTTCGATTAATATTTTGGCGAAAAAAAATATTAGTTAGTATTGGGATTAAACGGGACAAATTTTTTCTATAAAACAGAAAAATATGCAGAAAGTAAAATTGTAATGCGACCAACAGAGACTTTTAAAAGTAATCTTCTTTGAAATCGTAAAATTATAAGCTTAAGGCTGAAATGTGGGGAAATTTGGCACTTTTACTTCGTTGCCGTTTTTTGAAGGGAACTCCAGAGGCAGACTGGTAGTGGAGAACATAAAAAAAGCTGTCCATACTTTTTATGGACAGCTTTTTTTAATGGTATATTATTATTTCTCAGCAAGAAAGCTTGAAATCCCTTCCTGGGTGGCCTGAAGGCCTTTATCCCCTTTGTGCCAGTTAGCAGGGCAAACTTCACCATTTTCCTCAAAAAACTGAAGGGCATCAACTATACGTATTGCTTCATCAACACTGCGTCCCAACGGCATATCGTTAACAACCTGGTGACGGACAATACCCTCCTTGTCAATCAGGAATAGCCCCCTATACGTTTGAGGTATTCCGTTAAATGAAGCCTCACCTTCATCATTATAATCCCATTCACCAGCCAAAACATCATAGTTTTCAGCAATGGTTTTAGCCTGGTCTGCAACCAAAGGATATTTTACACCTTTTATCCCACCGTCATTTAGTTCAGTTTGGAGCCATTTCCAGTGAGAGAATTCTGAATCAACAGAACAACCAACAACTTCTACATCACGTTGCTCAAACTCAGCAATTTTTTCCTGAAATGCAAGAATCTCTGTAGGGCAAACGAATGTAAAATCGGCAGGGTAGAAATAGAAGATTACATATTTTTTACCAATATATTGCTCCAGGGAGAATTTCTCAACAACTTCTCCACCGTTAATAACTGCAGGAGCATTAAAAATCGGAGCTTTTTTTCCAACTAAAACAGCCATATAAATATTTGTTTAATGATTTAATTGTTTTATTAACTCTTCACTAACGAATAATTCAGTAAATTGTTTAACGGTTGACAAAAAAATGTGAAATACTCTTAGGGGTAACTATTACGGATCTGTTAATATTCGATCAATTCAGGTTTTCGGTTGGCAAAATCAGGCATTCTTCTCCTAGGGACGCCTCCGATATCAAAATTGTCTAAGGAGACACCGGGTATGTCGGTATTAAACGGGAAGAAATTTAGCCTTAATTGAAGGGTGTTGAAAACCAGGCGTTCATTACGAATTCGGACCCCGATACCAAGGCTTGAATAAACAGGGTTCTTAAGCAATTCCTTCTCCCGGAAATTCACCATACCCGCATCGCAAAAAAGAAAATAGACAAAACGGAACCCGTATAGGTAGTGAGGGGAAAAATAGACCAGCTCAGAATTTAAATAAAACTTTTTATTTCCTTTTAGGGCAATATTGTTAAGCCCTCTTATACCTTCATTTTTGAAAATCGAAACATACTCGTCATCAAAACGGTTAAAACCCTGATTGTATTCGAAATTGAAGAAATGCCTTACCCCTTTCCGTTTTGAGCCTAGAAGAGGGGAAATGTGGGATATTTTGTACTTAATTACTCCTTGTTCGGGCCTGTCCTTATAAAATGTACCATACTCGAAGGAATGGGACAGGTAACCTAATTTCTTTAAGTGCCATGATGAAGACAATGTTGCCCCAAAATAATATCTATGGGTAAACTCACTTACTTCGTAGCCAAATGTAGTTTTAAACATCGCACCAAGAGGGATATCTTCGGTGTCCCCAAACCCATAAATCAGGCTGGTGTTGTTATATCCCTGAATGGCAAACCCCAGGGAAGTAAGAAAATATTGCCTGTCGTGAAACTGATACAGGTAATTTTCTTCAACATCTGGCCGTACAAAATGTTTATACACTGCGCCTCTGAATGTAGTGAAGAAGGTCTTCCGTAATCTTTGTTCGTGATAATAATGTATTGGTTTAGAATATCCTGTCCACGCTTCATAATATTCATAGTCAGATCTGACATCTTTGTAAACGGAGTCAATTGTTGTAAGGCTTGATATTGAAAAGTTTTTTTCGTAACCGATTCCACCGCCAAAATTCATAGCAGGTGTCAGAAAATCTCTGGTTAAATAAGCTTTTGTGGTGGTTACATCCCATTTATCTTTATGACTGATGTCAAAAGAGGTTAAGGAATTGCCAATATTAGGTATTTTATATTGCACCTGGTAACCAAAACCAGGCTCCCTGTTTAAATCATAATACGAGGTATAGCCTAAATGATGTCCAAGGCCAAGTAAATTACTGTTCCAAACAGCAGCCTTTCCATATACAAAGTCATATGCTTCAAGTTCAACCCCAAGGGCCCAGACATCTTTTGTTACAATTTGCACATCTACAGCGCCATCGTCGCCATCAATTGGAATTACGTATATTCTCGCATCTTGTATGCTTGGGATAGTCCTGAGTATCCTTTCATTGTCGGCAAGAAGATAGGGATCAATTTTTTCTCCGGATTCAAAGAAAAGATAGTTTTTAATTGCAGAATTTAAGGTTGAAAAGTGCATTGAATTTCCAACCCTTTCTGCCCAGTTTGACGAATGTGCAGTAGTATCTTCTACACTTGGGCCAAAAACATCAAGTTTTTTGATATTTATATTTCGAATTCTTTTTCCTTTAGACTTCTCAAAGTACACCGTCCTGTCATATCCATTATTATTCCCATGGCATGGGGCCTTTCTGGCTTCAACAACCAGCCATTGGTGCAGTTGCTTGGTCCAGGTCTTCTTTTCGGCTTTTATTTTTAGAGAATCAAAAAAAATGTCTTTATGTAAAGTTTCATCTCCGTCATAATAATCAGGTGCCTGGGCATTCGTGTTCAAATCAGAAAAGAGAAGTGTGTCATTTTGTAACAAAGAATCAGGAGCCTGTCCCTTTAAAAGGAAAGTTTGGAAAAAAAAGATTACCAGAGTAAATGTTATATGTAATGTTTTTAAAATCAAAATTCTTCAGGCTGAAATTTTATTCTTACTCCAAATTCCCCTTCGCTGCCAGCTTTTTCTATCAAAGATTTTAAAGGCATTTGAATTGAGGGGGGTGAGAAACTGAAAGGCTGCTCTTCAGCGCCAATTAAAGGTGCATTATTATTAAGATTAGAAATAATCCCTTTGGACAAAACAACGATTACATCTTCTCTTTTGATAGCAATGGTTTTATCTTTGTCACAGTTTATTAGAAATAAAGGCTTTTCATTTTCAGAAGAGTTTTCCTTACTTATTCTGAAAAACGATTGATTGAACCCGGAAGCCAGAATTTCATTTTTCATACTTTTAAATACGAGAAACCACCACAAATTGTTGTCCAAATCGAAGTGATTTGACGATTTCATTTTGGAAAAAATATAGGATGCCATATGAGAGGGGGAAATACTGTCTTTTTGAGGTAATTTACACATCCAATTTATAATTAATACTTTCAATAGGGTATGGGATGGTAAAGGTTTATAAGTACCAAAAAAACAAAGGTATTCCGTATCTCCGTTTTTTCGTGTCCATCCCCCTACATTTGGAACCTTGCTGTCTTCGGAAATTTCAAATGCAATTTTTCCGGAGGAATAGTTCTTTATAACATCTTTTACGGAAATCTCTTTTTCAAACGTTTCAAGTATTGCATGATTATTTTGCGGTTGTTGGTCAGGTTCTCCGTTTTTTCTATTTTCAGATAAAAGGTTTTGTGTCCTGTTTTTTATTTTTGTTATGATTTCAATTCTGTCGAATGGTTTTGTTATATAGTCAATAGCGCCTACTTCAAGCCCTTTTATTCTAGAGTCTCTGTCTTCTAATGCAGTAACCATTATAACAGGAATATTTTTAAGGCTATCAATCTTTTTTAAGTTTTTAACCGTTTGATAACCATCCATTACAGGCATCATAATATCCATTAGAATGATTTG
Organism: Bacteroidales bacterium; assembly: GCA_965230395.1. Lineage (GTDB taxonomy): Bacteria > Bacteroidota > Bacteroidia > Bacteroidales > UBA10428 > UBA10428. The sequence continues at coordinate 4,256,959 of CBDDKV010000002.1, read as the reverse complement.
GGGCTGGAATTGCTGAGCTACCTGGATGGCTTTTTCACCATCTTCGGCAAGATATATCTCGAAACCTTCCGGGAGTAGTACTGCTTGAAGAAGTTGGCGGCCGATTGGCTCGTCATCAACAATTAGAACTTTTATTTTTGTCAGACTCATTTCTGTATGTTACGTTTTCAGAATTGGAATTATCTGTTCAGTTGAAACAACATACTGATTCAATGTAAAAATAAGGAAAAAATGTCAAGCAGTATAAATTGTTTAAATTGTACATTGTTATTTTAAAAAATATCTGCTAAGTTCATACGTGTTTAAATCAATTCTTTTTTTTCGGAATTGAGGATGGACATATGTAATTTTCATTTGTTTTTTTATAAATAAACCAGAGTTAAAAAAACGGAATGGCTGTTATGTAAGAAACAGAATTTACAATGAAAGGTGCAGTTTTAAAGTCATTAATGAGATTATTTGCGATTGTATCGCAGGTTCATAGTATTGATGAAACTGATAAAGCCAAGTTCATTGTTGAAAAGTATTTGTCTTTAATTATCAGGAAAGATAAAATCAGGCAATTTCTTATGATGTATGAGTTTTATCACAACTCACTCAGGGAAAGAGAGATAAAGACCGGACGGAAGCAACTTTCATTATTTTCAGTAAAGGCTGTTATTATTTGTGAGCAGGTAAACCATGAATTAAACCGAAGGCAAAAAGCTATTATAATAAGCCATTTAATAGAAATTTTGGCGATAAAAAGTCAAATAAAGCCAGAGGATACAGATTTTGTCAAAACAATAGCACAGGGGTTTAAATTAAGAGAAACCAGTTTTTCGGATTGCCTTGCTTTTAATCTGGGTAATTTCAACGAAGTATTTCAGAAAAGTAGTATTGTTATTGTAGATAATACCATTTCACAGCGGGATATAAGGCATATCTATAAACATTTTTTAACAGGAAGTATTGTTTTCCAGTATGTTGAAGAAGCCGATGTATGTTTCTTTCGTCACATAGGGAATGATGATCAGCTTTATTACAATGACCAGAAAGTAGCTCTTGATACAACATACATATTTTATGAAGGAGGGGTAATAAAGAATCCTTTGATTGGTTCAATTTTTTACAACGATGTCCTCAAGCTACTTTCGCACGATGAAAAACCCCATAGAGTGGTTTTTGCAGCTGAAAAATTATCCTATAAATTTCCAGGTTCAGAAAATGGAATTAAACCGTTTACATTTAGTGCAGAGTCAGGGCAGTTTATAGGCATTATGGGGAATAGCGGTGTGGGAAAGTCAACACTGATGAACCTTCTGCTAGGAAACCTGAAGCCCAATACAGGGCGGATAGTAATAAACGGACATAGTATTTTTGAGGAAAACAAGAATATGGAGGGGGTTGTAGGTTATGTTCCTCAGGATGAAATGCTTATTGAGGAGTTGACGGTTTTTCAGAATCTGTATTATAGTGCAAGATTATGCTTCAGGGGTATAAATAAAGTCAGCCTTTTCAAGAAAGTTTGCAAACTTTTAATGCGTATTGGTTTGCAGGAGGTTAAAAACCTGAAAGTGGGAAGCCCTTTGAATAAATTTATTTCCGGGGGACAACGGAAAAGATTAAACATTGCCCTGGAGATAATTAGGGAACCAAATATATTATTTGTTGATGAACCAACCTCCGGGCTTTCTTCTTCTGATTCGGATATGGTTATTGACCTGCTGAAAAAACAAAGCTTAAAGGGAAAACTTGTTTTTGCAAATATACACCAACCGTCAAGTGATGTGTTTAAGAAATTTAATAAGTTGATTTTGCTTGACGAAGGGGGGAGGGTAATTTATTATGGAAATCCGATTGATTCACTGGTTTACTTAAAAACCTATATGCAGCAGTTGAACGCCGATGAAGGGGAATGTACCAACTGTGGAAATATAAATCCGGAACAGGTTTTAAAAATAATTGAAACCAGGAAAGTGAATGCTTTTGGTGATTATATTTCAGAGAGAGAAGTTTTGCCGGAGGAATGGTATCAAAACTTTCAAAAAGATACTGAACCCGAACTGGGACCGGCAGAAAATATTAAAATCGATCTGCCAAATACAGAGTTCAAGCCGGAAAGCAGTTTTAAACAATTTGGAATTTTCACCTTAAGAAATCTATTGTCTAAGCTTTCAGATAAGCAATATTTAGCAATCAATTTGTTGGAGGCCCCGGTTTTAGCAATCATATTAGGTTGGTTTACAAGGCATAATGCTGGAACTCCGGATAATCCACAGGCATATATTTTTAGTTCAAATTCCAGTTTGCCGGTGTTTATTTTTATGTCTGTTGTGGTGGCAATATTTCTAGGGTTAATGATTAGTGCAGAAGAAGTTATAAAAGACAGGAAGATTCTGAAAAGAGAAAAGTTTTTACATCTTAACCGTATAAGTTACTATAATTCCAAAGTATTGTTTATTGGACTGATATTGGCTTTTCAGATGTTTCTATTTGTATTGATTGGAAATACTATTCTTGAGATAAAGGGGATGTTTTTACATTATTGGTTTATGCTGTGGTCAGTAGCAATGGTCGCCGGAGTATTTGGCCTGAATATTTCAGCAACAATGAACTCGGTAGTTTCCATATATATATTAATTCCACTCTTAATAGTCCCGCAAATATTATTGGGTGGGGCAATGATTCCTTTTAATAAATTGAACTCTAAGTTGACAAACCCGGTTTATGTGCCGTTTGCAGGAAATATTGTGCCCTCAAGATGGGCATACGAGGGACTTGTTGTATATCAGTTCAAGCATAATAAATACAGAAGAGGGTTGTTTGATTTGGAACAAAAGGTTAGCAGGGCTTCTTACATACAGAATTATTTTATTCCTGAAGTAGAGCGCACTGTTGCTGACATAAAAAAGGCTACTCTGGGAAGTTCAATGAGTGACCAGATAGAACAGAAAAGGAATAAACTGCAGTCGGTTGTTAACCAGTTATCAGAAATTTCAAAAGAATACCAGATGGAATTTGGTGTAAAAGATTTTGATAATCTGAATATTACTCTGTTTAATGAAATAGAGGGAATGATTAAAGTTGCAAAAAAATATTATTCAAAAGTGCTGGACAATGCAATTACTGAAAGAGATGAGAAGATATACGAATTCGAGGGGCAGGTTGGAGGGCTAAAGGAACTATTAAAGCTTAAAGAAGGCCATTCAAATGAAAAACTGGAGGAACTGGTTACGAATAAAGGAGAAATTAGAAAACTGGTATTTATAAAGAATCACATATCACAAACGGGTGATCCAATATACCATTACCCGAAGAACAATTTCTTTAAAAGTCATTTTTATGCACCGGCAAAAAAAATAGGTAACATGCATATAAATACTTATTGGTTTAATTTATTGGTATTATACTTTTTTCTTTCACTATTGTATCTTATCTTAATATTTGAGATACTTCCAAAAATATGGGGGATTTCTTATAAGAAAAAGTCCATAATACATTTCTTTAAAACCTTATGGAGTAATGGTAATTTGAAGCCTTTAGAAAACTAACACTGTTCACTTAAATTAAGATAGTATGAAAAACGATTTTAGATTCATAATTCTTGTAATGGCAATATTGGTGTTGGGATGTAAGCAGCCCCCTAACAACAAGAAGGAACAAGGACAAACCGCCGACTCCGCAATGTCTGGTCTGGGGTTTGGCAAAGAGCAACTTGATGAAATATACCATCGTTTTCCGTCTCCGGAAGAGATGATGTCGGTATTAAAGAAAAGTGATTTTACCTTTAGGGAACAAGTTGTAAATATTCCTCAAAAATCATCTGAATATTTAAATTCAAGAGCCCAGGCATTAAATATCGGGGTTTATTCCGCCGATTTAGCTTATTTAACGGTATTTGGAAAACACAATGAGGCCCAGGAATATTTTGAGTCTATTTACGATTTAAGTTCAGAGCTGCGCATTGCTGCAGCGTTTGACAGGGAATTACTTAAAAGGGCACAGAATAACCTTGTAAATTCAGATTCATTAAAAATGCTTTCTGATGTTGCGTTTACAAAAATTTCAAATTACCTGGTTTCTAACGACAAAGAAAAAATTTTTGCAATAATCTCTATTGGTGGATTTGTTGAAGCATTATATTTGTCTTTTAATTATACAGGTGAGTTTTCAGAGAATAATGTAATTATTCAAAGAATAGCTGATCAAAAGTTGGTACTTGAAAATATTATAAACTATTCAAATGTTTACGAGGGTGATCCTGCTGTAGAGGGCGCGGTAGGAATGATATCTCCGATTATTGTTAGTTATAATGAAATTATTGAAACTCCCGGGCAAACAAAGGTGACCAAAGCAGAGGACGGAAGGCTCATTATTTCAGGTGGAAATACGATAACAATTACCAAGGAGCAATATGAAAAACTAAAAAAGGCAACTTTTGAGGTGCGCAAAAATATTACTCAAAACTAAACCCAGACAGAAATGAAGAAAATATTATTATACATATTGTTAATTTGCGGATTAGGAACATTATATGCCCAGGATTGTACTGGATACCACCAGTATCATTGCACATATGCAGATTATACCTTTTTTTATAGCCGGCAGTCAAAAAGTGCGCTTTTTAAAAGAGGGCAAACCAGCGAAATGAAAATAGTGGTATATGGTAAGGAAGATTATTATGTTGGAATATGTGCTCACAGAAAGTTTGGAGATGTCAGGTTCAGGATTTTAGAGGATAATGCAGAAAGAACAGAAATATATGATAATGCTAAAGATGAATATGCAGAGTCGGTTATATTTTCGAATGAGAAAACCCGGAACCTAATCATTGAAGTATCTGTTCCTCCAGGTAAAAAAAGTGAAACGGACAGGCGTTGCGTGGGGGTTATTATACAATTCAGAAAAAATGAAGAGCAGCAGGAACAATAAAAACAAAAAGGCCGGAATTACCGGCCTTTTTATATTATAGTCCTAATTGTTCGGGACCTTGGTTAAATACTATGTCGACGGGTATGTTTTTTTGATTAATTCTATCTAAATCAGATTGTAGTTCCGGGGTTATTTTTCCATATTTTTCTACCATTGTGGCAGCGGCTTCATAATCCCCATTTCCCTGAATAACCAGAATTTCTCCGGCAAGGCTGTTTACAGCGTCCTTCATCTTTTTAAAATTAACCGTATAAATGCCTTCGTCATTTCTGCTGAACGCTTCTTTTTCTTTAAAGTAATTGTACCTGACCAGGTTTGCAATTCCGTGAGCACTTGATGCCCCAAACCGAATTGAACGGAACAGTCCGGCTGTAAATGTAACATAGTTGTTTTTGGTGTCGGTATCAAGTTCACCCATCTCCACTAATTCATCTACTATAAAGAGACCTAAAATGTCTGCTTTTCCCTCCTCAAGGGCACTGGCTTTGTCTTTGAGGACTTTTCTTACAGAAGAACCATCTGTAATTGTGTGGTGTACCCCTATTCCGTGGGCTACCTCATGAAACATGGTATTTTCAAAAAAAGCGTCAAATTTTATATGCTTTTGTTGTTCGTCCACAATGAGTACGCTCGAAATAGGAATGAGTATTTTATCGAACTTGGCTTGCATTGCGTTTTTAAGTTGAAGCCTTCTGCTTCCTTTTTGCCTGTGAACTTCTGGATCGTTGGGAAGGTTGATGGCTATGGTTTTGCTGCCAGCATTACAATCGCCTGCGTAAAAAACAACATCATAGGCCCCGAGATCAGAACCACTTCCTGGAACTTCGGTTTTATACTTTTCTTCAACAGGAAGTCTTTTTTGCAAATCAGGAAGCAGAGCTGTAAACCGGTCTAGCTTTTTTGACCAGTCAAGGTCTTTAAGTAAAATATATGCTTCGAAAGCAGTTTTGTAGCCAAAAAGCCCGTCCTCATAGTTTTCAATCGGACCAACAACAAAATCTATTCTGTTTGTTTTCATGTCCATCCATGCAAGATCACTCGCGAGGTAATTACTTGTTAACAATGCTTCAGCTCTTAAGTCAAGATACTTTTTGAAACCGGGATCTTCAGCTAAAGATGCGGCCGTCTTAATTAATTCAGAGGCTTCTTTAAGCTCTGAACGGTATTCTTCATGATAGGGGATAACTTTTAGTTTTCCTTCAGAATCTCTTTTTATTATTGTGTAGAGAGAGGTTTTGTCTTCTGCATTCAGACTGTCAAATTCTTCTTTGGTCATATCTTCCGGATAGAAACGGGCACCTTTGGGTTTGGCTTCAACCCCTTCTATGAAAGGTAAATCTCCGTCCAGACGTTCCCAGGGGCCATAGTTCATTTTAACAAACTCTTTGCAGGCATGGTCAGGACAAAGAGCCAAGGCTTCTGATTTATTGCCCCACGCTTGTTTCCAGAATAACTCGTCCATTATTTTAGCAGCATCAAATAAGCGTTTAAGCATTTCTTTTTGATTGTTGCTCAGATCATCAATGTTAGACGTGAGGGAAAAACTGGCAAATTGTTCCACTTTATCTTGCATATCCGATTGTGGCCCTTGTTCTTTTTTCTTTGAAGCACATGCTATTGAGACCAGGATAACAGTACAAATCAGCAAAAGGTTTTTCATAGTTTTAAAATTAGATACTCAGCTATAAGACAGAAGAATTAATAATGCAAAAGGCATTTTGAATATGGCCGTTTGCTTATTGTCTTTTGCCCTTTAAAGCCGGTTAATGTCAAAAAGGTTCGTATTTGTTTAAATTTGAGTAAAAATAAATAAAAACGCCGGAAACCTAAGTCCCGGCATAATATTATATTTTATTCTTTATCAGGTTGTTCTTCGTCTCTTACTTGTGGAAGCTATGTAGGCTTCTATACTCTGAATTAGTAAGCTTTGGCAAAGAGGACCCTCTGTTTTGAAGGTTTTCCGCTAAAAATACATTTACCTTCCTCGGGTTCATTATTAAGCGGGATGCACCGGATCGTTGCTTTGGTTGCATCTTTAATGGCCAGTTCTGTTTCAGTTGTTCCATCCCAGTGGGCAGCAACAAAGCCTCCCTTTTCAATAAGTTCATCGAATTCATCCCTGGTGTTCGCCTGGTGTGTATTTTCCTCTCTGTACGTTAAAGCCTTCTGGTAAATATTTGTCTGTATTTCCTGAAGCAGGTTGGATACATATTCTGTTATATTATCGGCCCCAACCACTTCTTTTGTTAATGTGTCCCTACGGGCAATTTCTACAGTTCCGTTTTCCAAATCTCTAGGTCCCATGGCTATCCGGACAGGAAATCCCTTAAGTTCATATTCAGCAAATTTCCAACCTGGTTTATGGGTATCCCTATCGTCGAATTTTACGGTAATTCCTTTTGCTTCCAGAGCTTCTTTAATTGCTTTTGCTTTTAAGGAAATTTGTTCCAGTTGTTCCTGTTTCTTATAAATAGGAATAATAACAACGTGAAAAGGAGCCAGTTTTGGGGGAAGTACAAGTCCATTGTCATCAGAGTGGGCCATAATTAATGCTCCCATCAAGCGTGTTGAAACGCCCCACGAGGTTGCCCATACGTACTCTTGCTTCCCTTCTTTGCTTAAATATTTAACATCAAAGGCTTTAGCGAAGTTTTGTCCCAGAAAATGAGAAGTCCCGGCCTGAAGGGCTTTTCCGTCTTGCATTAACGCTTCAATACAATAGGTGTCCAGAGCTCCAGCAAAGCGTTCATTTTCAGTTTTTAACCCTTTAATAACTGGCACAGCCATAAATTCCTCGGCAAATTTTGCATAAACGTTAAGCATTTTTTGAGTTTCCTCAATAGCTTCGTCTTTTGTGGCATGTGCTGTATGTCCTTCCTGCCAAAGAAATTCAGCTGTTCTCAGGAATAACCTGGTTCTCATCTCCCAGCGGACTACATTTGCCCATTGGTTACATAATATGGGTAAATCCCGATATGATTGTATCCAGTTTTTATAGGTATTCCAGATAATTGTCTCAGAAGTCGGACGAACAATGAGTTCCTCTTCCAGTTTGGCATTTTCGTCTACCACAACACCTTTTCCATCATCAGCATTTCTTAGCCTGTAATGTGTAACTACAGCACATTCCTTGGCAAAACCTTCTACGTGATCCGCTTCTTTACTGAAAAAGGACTTTGGAATGAACAGTGGAAAATAGGCATTAACATGCCCTGTATCTTTAAACATTTTATCCAGTGCCGCTTGCATTTTTTCCCAAATGGCATACCCATAAGGCTTTATTACCATGCATCCACGTACTGCTGAATTTTCAGCCAAATCAGCTTTTATAACAAGGTCATTATACCATTGTGAGTAGTTTTCTTCTCTTTTTGTTAATTCTTTAGCCATATCAATTGCTTTGGTACGGTATTTGTGATTTTTTAACAGAAAATTATTTTCGCAAAGTAAACAATAATTATTAATATATTCACCAGAAAATAAATGGAGGTGAGGTCATGAAAACAAGAATTTTTTATCTGTTTGTGCCGGTTTTCTTAATTTTGACGGCTTCTGCTTTCTCTCAGGAGTCAAAAGAGACTGACGATTTATATTATAATCCCAGAAAAGCTAAATTGGAAAAAGCAGAAGCAGATCTGAAGGCCAAGGAGGCAAGGATTAAGGAACTGGAAAGACAGTTGGCGGAAAAAGAGAAGGGAATGAAAACAGAGGATACTGAAAGTGAAGACAGTATCAAAGAAAGTACGGAAGCCTTTGTAGAGGAAGAATATGATTTCGGGGAAGAAGATTACGCATACAGAGATTATGAATCAAGGTTTCGGAGATTTGACAGTGATTGCTATACCTGTGATTATTATGACTATGATTACGGCCCATCGTGGAGTTTTAGTTATGCTTTCGGGCACCCATATTCGGGATGGAGCTTAAGTTACGGATGGCCATATAGAAGAGGGTATTATTCATTATGGAATTCCCCTTATTATAGTGGTCATTATTACTATCATGACTATTTTTGGGGCAACCCTTACTATGGCGGTCATTATTATCCCTATAGCTATACGAGCTACTATACAAGGGAAATGTATTACCCAAGAACTAAAACCGTGGCTTATGGCCGTCGATATCCTTCATCAACCAATTCACGGACCTCAGCAAGAACAAGGAGTACCTCAACCCGCTCAAGCGTTTATACTACATCAGGTTCGTCAAGGGGCGCTGTTTCAGCTAATTCGCCAACCCGAAGCTCTTCTTCAAGGACTGCGAGCTCTACCAGAAGTGTATCATCAAGAAGTTCTGTAAGTGCACAGCAACCGTCAAGAAGCAGTTCAGGTAGTTCAAGAGTAAGCAGTAACCGTTCAACGTATACCAGGCCGGCAAGAAGTAGTTCTTCTCAGTCAAGCTATCAAAGGCCATCGTCCAGCTACAGATCTGGTAGTGGTTCGAGTTCCAGGAGCACCACTTATTCAAGGCCGTCTACAAATTCCCGGTCCTCTTATAGTTCAGGTACCTCAAGAAGTAATTCTGGCAGCTATTCTTCCCCGTCAAGGACAACGCGCTCTAGTAGCGGAGCATCGGGTACCTCAAGAAGCCGAAGCAGTTATTCGTCTTCAGGTTCTTCAAGCCGAAGCTATTCGCCTTCAAGATCTTCATCGGGCTCTTCAAGTCGAAGCTATACACCTTCAAGCTCTTCGTCAAGCAGAAGTTACTCAGGTTCATCAAGTCGCAGCAGTAGTTCCGGTTCACGCAGCAGCAGTTCTGGTTCATCTTCGTCAAGAAGTTCTAGCAGAAGACGATAATTGAAATAAAATAAAAAAACAAGACCAATGAAAAAACACATATTTTCTATAGGATTATTATGTTCTGTCATGGCATCTTTCAGTTTTGCTCAGAGTCATGTAGATGCACTAAGATATTCGCAGCATACCCCGGGAGGAACGGCTCGTTCTGTCGCTATGGGAGGGGCTTTTGGGGCTCTCGGCGGGGATTTTTCAGCTTTAAGTCAGAATCCGGCTGGTCTGGGGGTTTATCGCTCTTCGGAGTTTACTTTTACACCTGAATTCTATTTTCGTAATGCAACAACACGATATTACGGGAACGAAACGGAAGAATCGAAATTCAATTTCAATATTAGTAATTTAGGTTATGTTGGGGTTTTTGAGCCTGGAAGCAGTTCCTCGCTTACCACTTTTAACTTTGGAATAGGTTTTAACAGAATAGCTAATTTTCATCGTAATTCGGTTATTAATGGTGATAATCCTTACACCTCATATGCCGACTTTATGGCAGCCGATGCTACAGCATATGGTTTTAATGATAGTTACTCTTTCTTTACCTCGGCACTTTTTTATGATGCCTATGTTATTGATGAAGCCATAAACTGGAATCCTCAAGATCCGGAACTTGAAGGTGTTTACTGGATTAATGATGATTATCTCATATCAAATTCTTTTCGCCCGACAGAACAGAAGGTAATTAATAACGAAAGAGGGAGAATTAACGAGTGGACAATTTCTTTGGGGTTTAACTTCTCAGACGTTTTTTATTTGGGAGGGACATTTGGTATCCAGCCATTGTATTATGAATCTGAAAAAAGTTTTAAGGAATACAGGGCTTCGGATCGAATGTTTAACTATTTTACTTATAACGAAGAGTTAACTGTAAGAGGAACGGGGTATACGGCTAAAATTGGCGCTATAGCCCGTCCGTTTCCTGCGTTGAGGTTGGGGGCAGCACTTCATTTACCGGTTTCCTATTTGCTTGAAGAAGAATTTGAGACCAGCATAACCTCACGATATGTAAATGGAACTATATACCCTGAGGATAATTTTGGGGATCGTTTAAATTCCTTGGAAAGCGAATACCGTATTACTACTCCGTTTAAAGCGATTGGCAGTGCAGCGGTAGTAGCAGGTAAATTTTTAATATTGAGTGGGGACTTTGAATTTATTGATTATTCCAATATGAGAATGAAAGGTTCTTCGGGGATTGATTTATCGGGGCAAAATGATGAAATCAGAAGAGTATATAATCAGGCCCTCAATGTAAAACTAGGTACAGAATTGCGCTTTGGAAGTACTTATCTCAGGGGTGGTTTTGGGTATTACGGAAGTCCTTATGCAGTGGGTGAGGAAAATGCAGATGCTTACAGGTTAAGTTATTCAGGCGGTTTTGGAATTAGAGATGATGATATGTTTATAGATATTGCTTTTGAAGGTACCGGATATGATGAAAGGAAATTTCTATATGGAGCTTCCGACGGTAATGGAGTATTGCAGGACAATCCGGTCAATTTTGATGATTCATCCATCCGTATAATGACAACCATTGGTTTTAAATTCTAGTCAATTCTCAATACTTACATCTAAAGAGGTGCTTTTTTGGGCACCTCTTTTTTTATTTCTGGGTGTACAATTCCATACCGGGACATAGCAATTTAATGAAAAATCTAAGGTATTACTTGTCAGGGCGTGATATACCCAAGAGCTCAATTCAGATGAATGTGATAAATTCGTAATTCAATTATTTTATTGGTGAATGAACATACTTTTTAAAACATTTAATGAACTAACACAGCATGAACTTTATGATATTCTTACTCTAAGGGCAGAAGTGTTTGTTGTGGAGCAAAACTGTATTTATAATGATTTAGACGGAAAAGACGAATATGCTATTCATTTATTGGTTTCTAGTAGGGAGGTTCTTGTTGCTTACTTGAGAATTTTACCGGCGAAAACCCGTTTTGAAGAGGTTTCTTTAGGGAGGGTTGTCGTAAATAAAAATTACCGGAAAAAGGAGTTTGGGAAACGAATAATGAGGACGGCTTTAAGGGAGGTGGAAAAGCGTTATGGGAAGGTTGATGTCAGAATAAGCGCACAAAAATACCTGATGAGATTTTATAAGGAATTTGGTTTTAAAGTTGATTCTGAAGATTACCTGGAGGACGGGATTCCACACGTTGAAATGATATATTCGGCTATAAGAAAAGTATAGTTTAAGACGAATATGTTTTTTGTAGAAAGTGTATGGGTAAGTGATAGAAAAAGGTTACCCAATTAAGTTTAGGTAACCTTCTTTTATATCAAGGTAATAGTTATTGCCCTTTATAATGATAATGAGAACCGAACCGCTCGAAGGCCGCTTTATCAAGGGACTCCTGGTGGTCTGGGTGGGCAATTGAAATGATCGATTTAGCCCTTTCCTGTAATGTTTTTCCATAAAGGTTTACGGCACCGTATTCCGTGACCAGCCAATGCATATTGGCCCTTGTAGTTACAACCCCTGATCCTTCAATTAAAGTGGGGGAAATTTTTGACAGCCCTTTATTGGTTACAGAAGGCATTGCTATAATAGGTTTTCCACCTTCTGAGTACCCGGCTCCCCTTATAAAATCTATTTGTCCGCCAACTCCCGAGTAGTGTTTTATTCCAATTGAATCGGCACATACCTGACCGGTAATGTCAACAGCCAAAGCAGAGTTTATGGCAGTTACCTTTTTGTTCTTTCGAATAATAGGGACAGAATTGGTATGTCTAACATCCATCATGGCAACCATGGGGTTGTCATCGATAAAGTCATATAATTTCTGAGAACCCATAAGGAAAGATGCAACACACTTTCCGGCATCAATTTGTTTTTTCTTATTATTAACAACCCCACTGTCTATAAGGGGGAGCAGTCCGTCAGAAAACATTTCAGTGTGCACACCTAGGTCTTTGTGGTTTCCTAGTTCTGCAAGGACCGCATTCGGAATACCTCCAATTCCCATTTGTAAACAGGCCCCATCTTCAACCAGCGATGCAACATTTTTACCTATTGCTTTTTCAATCTCAGAGATAGGTGGGTTATTGTGGACATACAGTGGTTCATCGCATTCAACAAAAATGTCAATATCACGCATATTAATCTGGGCATCTCCCCATGTCCGGGGGACATTTTTATTAATCTGGGCAATAACGGTATCTGCTTTTTCTATTGCAGCTAGTGTTGCATCAACAGATGTGCCAAGTGATACATAGCCGTGTTTGTCTGGTGGTGAAACCTGTACCATTGCAATATTAACATCAAGGTAGCCCTCTCTGATTAACTTTTGGGTTTCGCAAAGGAAAACAGGAATATAGTCAGCATACCCGGACTGAGTTTGTTTTCGGACATTTCCACCAACAAAAAAAGATTCCAGAAAGAATATTCCTTCAAATTCAGGTTCAGCATATGGTGCAGGACCTTCCGTATGGATATGTTGAATTTTTACATTTGAAAATTCTTTATTTCTGCCTCGCTCAATCATTGCGTTAATTAAGCAATGGGGGGTAACCGCAACACTGCTTAAATGAACTCTGTCCCCTGACTTTATTACTTTTACAGCTTCTTGAGGTGATACTGTTTTATAACTCATATTTATAGCTTTAAAATTATTGTTCATGCTTTATGAGAACTTAATCCGGATCTTGTAAAAACAACATAAGTGCTTTCCATAAAGCACTTTGCATCATTCGAATTATTAATAACCCTAATGTTGTTTTCTATTTATTAAATTTTGACTATTTCTCCTGAAAAAGTAAAAACGGCAAATGTAATAATTATAATACTTTAATCGTTTAGCAATCTTTTACTTATTGAGCTATTTTACTGAATTTATAACGAGTATAAACAGCGATGTTGGTGGTTTTTAACCAGAGGAACCGTTTGTACAGATTAGGTCATAAATAATACGGCGCATGAATGACTGGCAAAAAATGTTTACTATTATTTGATATAAATACGTTTTATTTAACTCTTGAAGATGGGGGTGGTTTGATTTATTGGTAGTTAGGTGAGAGAGTTAATTGTATGGAAATTGAAATATAGAAACAAAAGACCCCACAGATTTGCAGTAAAATATCATTGTGCAAATCTATGGGGCTATATTGGGAATGACTTTTTTCGGGATATTTTAATTATTTACAGCGGGAATAACACACTTAATATCAAAAATCCAGTATTTTTTCACAAGTTCAATCAGTTCTAAAACAGGCTGCTCAACATTTAGCAAGGACACAGAGGAGTTATTTCTTTTGGCAACTCTGGATAAATGGTTCAGGGCATCAAATACAGAACTATCTATAAAATTAATGCCTTGCATGTTCAGGTTTAAAGTAGTACCAGGTTCTCTAACCAGGGTCATAAGGTCTTTTTTGATTAACGAACTGTTTATAATTGACAGGCGGGAGGTATCATCAAAACCGATTTCAATTTCATGATTACCTTTCTTTTTGGTCTGCAGGTTTACTTGGGCTAATTCCATGGTGTTGTGTTTTATGATTTTATAATTCAATATTAGCTATAATAAACTTCTGTCACAATCAAATTTCCACAATTACAAGGAAGGCGTTGATTAAAAAGCATAGGCAAAATTAAACATTAGAAAAAACGTGATAAACGGTATAAATGGTATGACAAAAATTAAAATTCAATTAACAGCAGTGTGTCAGGAGAGGCTATTGGCTGTTAATTGAAAAGTGGACACGCTTAATTAGTGGCTGCAAGAAAACAAGAGTAACGCAGTATTTGGAGTTTTCTTGCAAAGACTAATTAGAGCCGCTAAGAAAATACTGTTCTTTCGTGTGGCTTGGTAAAAAACGCCGGAGATAAGCATAACAGAGTTGCCGGTGTTTTCTTATAATCCCTAGTTAACTGTATTGATACAGTTTCTACAAATACCAATAGCCTGAGGTCCTTCGTTAAACATTAAATCCAAAAAACTCAGGTTGGGAATGAACCCATATTTTTCAGAGAACACCTGCAAATAGGGGATAGGGCTGAAGTGTTTATCTTCTTTTTGCATACGTTTTTTGGGGTGAATGGAATCTCTGTAATCGAACTCGTAATCTGTAATGGATTGAAATTCAGAAGTAAAGGTGAGCTTGACTGTGGAGCCAATACAGTTGAGGAGTTGAATGAGCACTTTGGTATTATAATCAATAAGGTATTCTTCTTTTTCTTCGAACAAGTGGAGCAGTTCAGGTTCAAATATTTCGAAGAAAGGAGAGTGTCCATATGCTGACTTGATCGCTCTCCAATGTTCCTGCTGCCATTTTGAACCGTTATCAATTAAAATATCCTTTGTGACAGTCCTGTTCCCGTTTGGTTTTATTACCGGGATGGTTAAATCAAGGCTTCCATTTGCGCTATAAATAGAGCACCTGTTTCTGAACGATTGTTTTTGAAAGGTATCATTGACTTCTATCAGAATAACATCGTGTAGAAGAAGTTTTGAAAAGTACTGGATATTTGGCAGGTAGGCAGTGGAAAGAAATACTTTGTTTGTATTTGTCTTCATTGCTTTATTTAATGTGAAAACGTATAATTCAAAATAAGGATTGAACTATAGCTTATTAATCATACTGGCAAGGTACCCGGCCCCAAATCCGTTATCAATATTTACCACAGAAACACCACTGGCGCAACTTGTAAGCATTCCTAGTAAAGCAGCCAGTCCGTTTAGGGCAGCACCATACCCCACCGATGTTGGAACAGCTATTACCGGTTTGTCAACCAGTCCTCCGACAATACTTGGCAGGGCACCTTCCATTCCGGCAACAACTACAATAGCCCTGGCTTCTCGAATTTCCGATGTGTGATTATATAACCGGTGAATTCCTGCAACCCCTACATCATAATACCTGCGTACCGTATTGCCAAAAATCTCAGATGTGATGGCTGCTTCCTCTGCAACAGGTAAGTCACTTGTCCCTGCGGAAATAACAGCAATGTGCGTTTCTGTTTTTTCTGTTTTTGTCTTTTGTACGGTTATCGTTCTGGCGAGCTTATTATAAACGGCTTCAGGACATAGTTTTTCAACTTCCCTGAACATCTCTTCAGAGGCACGGGTTCCCAGAATATTGCTTTCCCGTGTATTCATGTACCCAACTATCTCAGCAACCTGTTCAGGTGTTTTCCCCTGGCAGAATATAACTTCTGGATACCCCGTTCTTATTATCCTGTGGTTATCAATTTTAGCAAAACCAAGATCTTTATATTCAAAATCTTTTAGTTGTTTTAAAGCACTGTCAATGTCGGTTCCGCCTTCTTTTACATCTTCAAGCAATTTTTTTAAAGAATTTTCATTCATTTTTCGTTGTTTTTACAGTTTCCAGGACTTCATCAATTAGTACTCTTAACGGAACCTTTTTTTCAGAAGCAAGTTTTTTACATTGTTCGTATTCAGGTTTGTATTTAATTTCCTCGCCTTCATAAATGGCTACTTTTACGTCGATTACCCCGTATTTTGTTTGTACAGGAATTATTTTTCTTGACAGCATGCTTTTCTCAACCTGATAACATCGAATTCCAAGTGTTGTACTTTCAGTGAATACAATGTGTTTGAGTAATTCACCTGTTTTTTTTGAACACAGAATACTGAGTTTTGTGGCCGGTCTCGACTTCTTCATAATGACCGGAGTTAAATAAACGTCATGGGCCCCGGCATCTAAGAGGCGTTCGATAAGATATTCAAATTGTTCCGCCGGCATATCATCAATATTGCATTCAAGGATTTGTGCCTGCTCTGTTTCAAAATTCACATCGGATTCGGCAAGATGAATACGTAAGACATTCGGAATTTCGATATCCCTGTGCCCTATTCCATAAGCCGTTTTCATAATTTTAAAATTAGGGGAATCGCTAAACTCGTCAACCAGGGTTGCCAGAATGGCTGCCCCGGTTGGAGTGGTAGTTTCAACGTTAACAATTCCTTTTTTTACCGGGATGCCTTTTAATATCTCTGTCGTTGCAGGGGCCGGTACCGGGAATTTTCCATGTGCACAGTTTACAAAACCACCCCCTAATTCAACGGTTGAGCACAGAACTTTGTCTGGTTTTAAATAATGGTAACAAATAGCAGCCCCGACAATATCTACAATTGAGTCAATCGCTCCAACTTCGTGAAAATGAACTTCATCAACAGACTTGGAGTGTATCTTTGCTTCGGCAACAGCAACTTTTTCAAATATCTGAATACTTGTTTCTTTAACAGCATCGGAAAGTTCTGAATTTCGAATGATTTCTTTTATTGATTTATATGTCCTGTGGTGACTGTGGCTGTGAGAACTGTTGTTGTGATGATGTCCGTGAGAGTGTCCCCCCTCAACCGGAATCAAATCAATATTAACTTTAGTTCCGGATATTCCCATTTTAATACTGTTTGCAGAATTAAAAATGTACCCTTCTACTCCGAGTTTTTTAAGCTCTCCTATCAGGTAGGTCTTTGGAACCCCCATATCTATCATGGCTGCAAGGTTCATATCCCCACTTATTCCTGCAAAGCAATCGTAATAAAGTATTTTCATTTTTTACAAACTCAATGTTCCGGTAGTTTAAGCATATTAAAATGTATTGTAGAATATACTTTTTCACTACCAACCGGAAAGATAGTGAAAGTATATGCAATTACTATATGGGGTGAAAATATAGAAATCGTAATTCTTTAGCAAAAAAAGTGGTCAAATTGTTTTAGAGGTTAGATTAAGTCTAAATTACTCATAATAACACTTATTTAACATTTAAAATTGTGGAAAATGGTTAAATTTCTTCACATAAAGAATAAGTAAATATAAAATAACCGTGATTATACTTCTCCAGCTCTATTGTTAAACCTGAAGTTCATTTCCGTTAGTTTAAAGCAGAAATGTCAGGTTAGGAGGCGTATTTCCAGAAAAAAATATAAAACGAAATGAAACGGCGAGACTTTTTAAGAAAATCAGCAGGAGCTTCAATCGTTACCGGTGCATTAATGTCATTTGGAGGATTTAGGAAAGTTGCTGCAGCCTCCGGGGATTCCGGAGAGTATGATTTGGTAGCAGTTAAAGGAGGTGCCCCTGACGTGATGTTTGAAAAAGCAATTAGCGAACTAGGGGGTATGAAAACTTTTGTTAAACAGGGGCAAACAGTAGTTGTTAAACCCAACATAGGGTGGGATGCCCCTCCTGAAAGGGCTGCAAATACAAATCCATTACTGGTTGGGAAAATTGTGGAGCATTGTGTGGCAGCGGGAGCAGGCAAGGTTTATGTTTTTGATAATACTTGCGACGAATGGACGCGTTGTTATAAAAACAGTGGAATAGAGGCGGCCGTAAAGAAAGCAGGGGGGGAACTTGTCACAGGGAAAGATAAGGAAATGTACCGTGAAGTAACTGTTTCAAAAGGTAAATCACTTAAAAAAACAAAAGTACATAAGTTAATACTTGATTCAGATGTATTTATTAATGTTCCTGTACTAAAAAATCACGGTGGGGCAACCATGTCCCTTGCAATGAAGAACCTAATGGGGATAATATGGGATCGGGGATGGTGGCACCGAAACGATTTGCACCAGTGTATTGCCGATTTCGCAACATTCAGAAAGCCGGATCTGAATATAATAGACGGGTTTAATGTAATGAAGCGAAATGGTCCGAGAGGGGTTTCTGTTGATGACGTGGTGAATATGAAGTATCAGATCTTATCAAGGGACATGGTAGCTGCAGATACGGCAGCAATAAAAGTTTTCGGTATCGAATTAAGTAAAGTAAAGCATATTTCTCTTGCTGAAGATCTTGGTGTTGGAACAACTAAACTGGAGAATCTTAATATAAAACGAATAACCGTATAAGTTACTATGCAAAAATACTTTAAGAAGGGCAGGGTAGTTTTTGCCCTGCTTTTTTTTGTTAGCATTCTTATTGCTTTTTCAGATATTAAAGGGGGATTGCCTTCATGGTATAACAAAACCGTTCTGTATCTTCAGTTTATTCCATCTGTATTAAAGACAATTGGACCTGGAGCAGTGTTTTCTGCAGGTTTTATTGTTATTCTGGTTGTTACCATTTTGGCAGGAAGGATATATTGTTCTGCAATTTGTCCGTTAGGAATCTTACAGGATTTCGTCATTTTTATTAAAAAGAAAGTAAAACCGAAACAACGTTTGAAGTTTAAGAAGGCTTTTAACAGGTTGCGGTACTCGGTTTTGTTTATTTCATTGGCATCCCTGTTTTTTAGCGGGATTGTTTTAATTAACCTGTTGGATCCGTATGCAAATTTTGGAAGAATCAGTTCACACATTTTTCAACCTGTTTTTTTGAGTGTTAATAATCTTTTATCTAAAATAGTTCCATCGGTAGGGCTTCATACGTTGGAAGCAAGGCCTTTGCACTTGTTTTCCTTTTCGTTCGGGCTGGGAATGTTATTGTTAGTTGTTGTAATGTCTTGGATGCAGGGGCGTTTATATTGCAACACAGTTTGTCCGGTTGGTTCATTTTTGGGGCTACTCTCAAAAATTTCAGTTTTCAAAATGGGAATCAAGCAATCTTCATGTACCCGATGTGGAAAATGTCAGGCTGTATGTAAATCGAACTGTATTAATATTAAAACAATGCAGGTTGATGAGAGCAGGTGCGTAAATTGCTTTAACTGTATTACAGTTTGTAATGATAAATCGATTGGTTACCAAAAAATAAAAAAGAAGGAAAAGTTACATACAGAACCATTAATGGATATGGAGCGAAGGCTATTTCTGACTTTAACGGCAGGTTATTTGGCCTCAAAGGCAGTTCCGGTAAAAGCTCAGTATGGGGCAGGAAAGCACCGGAGAAAAAGAAACCAGGTAAAGTATTCGGAAAAGGGCACGGTAGCCCCTCCCGGGGCCAAAAGTATTAAGCATTTAAAATCGAAGTGCGTAGGGTGTCATTTATGTGTTTCGGTTTGTCCCACAAAAGTATTGCAACCTTCTTTTCTTGAATATGGTTTTACCGGATTAATGCTTCCCAAAATGGATTACAATGTTCATTTTTGTAATTATGAGTGCACGAAATGTGGGGAAGTCTGTCCTACAGGGGCTATAACACATCTTTCGAGAGAAGAAAAAGTAGTAGCCCAGATAGGAAAGGTGCAGTTTGTCAAACATCATTGTATTGTTGAAACTGAGGGGACGG
This sequence comes from Bacteroidales bacterium, assembly GCA_965230395.1. Lineage (GTDB taxonomy): Bacteria > Bacteroidota > Bacteroidia > Bacteroidales > UBA10428 > UBA10428. Next base: position 4,237,103 of record CBDDKV010000002.1, on the reverse strand, counting down.
CTTGTGGTTCATGTTCAGAGCATTGTCCTACCCAGGCAGTAAAAATGGTGCCATACAGAGATGGGCTAACCATACCGGAAATCGATCAAAAGATTTGCATAGGCTGCGGGGCATGTGAATATGCCTGTCCGGTCTTAGTTCCACATAAAGCAATTTATGTTTCAACGAATGAAGAGCATTTAGTGGCAGAAAAACCAAAATCAGAAAAAATTGAGTACGAGGAAACGGAAGAATTTCCTTTTTAAAAAAATAAACCTCAGAAGAGTTTCTTCTGAGGTTTATTTATTATATGCATAGAGAGCATGGGACTCTATTTTATTTTCCTGAACATTCTTTTTAACTGAACATTTGCCGGAAATTTCTTGTCTTTGTGTAATGATAACCAGATGAATTTAGGCTTTCCAACAATATGATCTTCCGGAACATATCCCCAAAAACGGGAATCAAGACTACTGTGCCGGTTATCTCCCATCATCCAGTAATAGTCCATTTTAAAAGTATATGAAGTTGCTATTTCCCCATTAACATAAATGGTACTGTCTTTAACACTCAGATTATTGCCTTCATATGTTTTTATGATTCGTTCATACATAGGTAACACATCCATGTTTAATTCAACAGTAGTTCCGGCTTTGGGAATGTAAATAGGGCCGAAGTTATCCTGTGTCCACATTCTGGAATAATTAAAAGGGAAAATATTGTAGTGAGGTTCATCGAAGCCCTGAAACCTTTCAATTCCGGCAACATTTCTGAACTTTTCTATTTTCTCTTTCATTTCTCCGGTGAGGGGCATAATCTGATTCGGACCATATGGAATAATTTCATCATCGTAAATTCCGAGCTCTTTTAAATGTCTTGGATTAAGGTATTTTCCCTGGGTATTAATAAGAAATGTTTTTTGACGTCCGGGAATTTCAGGTTCTTTTTCTCCGTTAATGAATATAATACCATTTCTAATTTCAAGACTGTCTCCGGGTATCCCCACACAACGTTTGATATAATTATCTTTTTTATCAATAGGGCGAACGACAATTTTTCTTTCTTCCCAAATCTCTTTTCTTGCTTGCTCATAATATTCGAGCTGTGGCTTTAGTTCTTTTTTTGTTCTTTGGTCCACACCTATTAGCTCATATTGGCGGTCCCTAACAATAGCGTCAAAACTGCGGTGTTGTTCATCAAGACAAACGGTATCCCCTGCCGGAAAATTAAATACAACCGGATCCCATCGTTTTACTTTGCTTAGTCCTACCAGGCGTTTATAGTCCCATTTTGGCCATTCCAGGTACGATTTGGCCAGTGTTCCCGGAATAGTGTGTTGCATAAAGGGCAGGGCTAAAGGTGTCATTGGTATACGTGGTCCGTATGCAACTTTACTAACATATAAGTGATCATTAATCTGAAGTGACTTTTCCATTGAGCCTGTGGGGATCTTATAGTTTTGAAAGAGAAAAATATTGATAATGGTAACAGCAATTACGGCGAATATTAATGCATCTAACCATTCTATAACGATGTGGTTTTTTCCTTCTCTTTTTTTCCATGGGCTCCAGTTTACTTTTTTAGAGAAATACATGTCAAAAACCACAGGCAGCCCGATAAGAAACCAGTAATTTCCAAGCCAGATTACCCATAATAAGTACAAGACTAACGCAACAGAACCTCTTATTAAAGTTTTACGGTCGTGTTTCTTTATGAATTCTTTTATCATTGTAATATGTTTATTAATTTCTAAAAATTAGTGTATGAATTTAACCATTTTGTCCCACCTTATATTATTGGGAAAGCTTTTATTTTTATCCACTGATAACCAGACGATCCGGGCTTTACCAATAATGTGATCTTCCGGAACAAATCCCCAGTATCTGGAATCTTTTGAATTATGGCGGTTGTCTCCAAGCATAAAGTAATAATTCATTTTAAACGTATAAGTTTGACGGATAATTCCATTTATATAAATATGGTTATTTCTAACGTATAAATCATTGCCCTCATAAGCCGTTATTATCCTTTGGTATAAATGGAGGTTTTTGGTATTTATTTTGATCTCAATGCCTTTTTCCGGTACCACAATTGGACCATAATTGTCTTCAGTCCAGGTGAAATCTTCATGAAACGGAAATATTCGTTTATTCGCTTCTGTTGGATCAATATTTTCATATTTAACAATAGCCTTAAAATATCCGGAGTCAATAATAGTAAAATATTGTTCAAATGTAAGCGGTAATGTATAAATGGAGTTATATTCGTTGGGTTCAATGTCATACGAAGAAATGCCAAGCGTGTCAAAGAGGGACAGGCTCTCTTTTTTTATTATTTTAATGGAATAATTGTATTGTACCCCTTTCATTAATAGTTCCCGGTTATTATTTACGTAAGCTACCCCATGCTGTATTTTGACTGTATCTCCAGGCATTCCAATTACCCGCTTTACATAATTATCCCGTTTGTCAACACTTCGGTAAAGAAGCTGGTACCTTTTCATTATATGTTCTTTTCCATATTGCCTGCACATGGTATGGTAACTCTTTTCAGGCATCTCCTGAATTATGGTGTCCCCTTCCGGGTAGTTAAAAACAACAACATCGAAGCGTTTTATTTTTGATATGCCATTTAATCTTCTGTAGGGGAATTGTTTAGATGTTAAGAAAGAATTCTTTGTTTTTTTTGAAAATGGGAGCGTGTTATGTGTAAAAGGGATGGTAAGGGGGGTAATAGGAAGGCGGGGACCATACTTTAACTTGCTGACTAAAATGTAATCTCCGACTAAAAGTGTTTTTTCCATTGAAGAACTGGAAATCGAGTACGCGCCAAACATGAAAATCCGAATGAAGACAGCTATTGCAACCGCCCATATCAGGGCATCAAGTAGTTCGGTTTTTAATTTATGTTTTTTCCCTTTCGGAAGCCGCTTTCGCCAAAAACGCCAGTTAATAAAACGGGTGAGGTTCACATCTGTAATAATGATCAGTCCGGCAAACAACCAATAAACTTCAAGCCAGAGTACCCAAACCGTAAATATTACTGACGTAACTAACAGTTTAAGGAATGGGTTTCTGAAAAACCTTCTTATCCGGACCAAACGCTTTTTATACATTATTCAACAGGCCATCTTGTTGGTGATAATGATTTTTCTATTTGTGGAAAAGGTTAAACTTTTATTAATGAAATATATCCTTTAAGAAAAGGAATACAATAACTCTTCTGAAATAGCAAGTAATCAGGTCAGTCAATATTTAGCATATCATTCATTGTATGATATCCCCTTTTCCCATTCATATATTCAGCAGCAATTACAGCTCCTAAAGCAAAGCCTTTTCTGCTTTTGGCTGAGTGTTCTATATGTAAAAAATCAATATCAGATTCATATTTTATTCTATGGATACCGGGCACTTCATTTTCCCGGATTGCCTTTATCCCAATATTTTCCGTATCAGATGGTTTATCCAGTAGCCAACTTGTTTTTGAGTCAATTTCAGAAACGATACTTTCAGCCAAGGTTATTGCTGTACCGCTTGGGGCATCCAGTTTATGAATATGGTGGACTTCTTCCATTTCTACTTGGTAACCGGTAAGTTTGTTCATGATTTTAGCAAGGTATTGATTAACCTTAAAAAAAGCATTTACGCCTAAACTGAAATTTGAAGCGTAGAAAAAACCTTTATTTTCATTTTTTGCCAGGTTATATACCTCATCGAAATTATCCAGCCATCCGGTGGTTCCGCAAACAATTGGAACATCCGACTCAAAGCATTGTAATATATTGTTGTAAGCAGCCGATGGAATTGAAAAGTCTATAGCAACGTCTGCGTTAATAAGGTTTTCCTTATTTAAATCGTGAGGATTGTTTTCGTTAACTACCAGAACAATATCATGCTTTCTTTCCAGGGCAATCTTTTCAATTTCTTTGCCCATTTTACCATAACCAAGGAGAGCTACTTTCATAAAATCAAAAATCTGTTTTTGTGTAAAAATAAAAAAGGGAAGCAGATAATTTGCTTCCCTTATGAAATATTAACAATTTCTTTATTGAACTGCTTTTACAACCGCTTCAAAAGCTTCCGGATTGTTCATAGCAAGATCGGCAAGAGCTTTTCTGTTTAATTCGATACCTTTCTTATGTAATTTACCCATGAATTCTGAGTAAGACATATCATACTGGCGTACGCCTGCATTAATACGCTGAATCCATAGTGCCCTGAAAGTGCGTTTTTTGTCTTTTCTGTCTCTGTATGCGTACTGAAGCCCTTTCTCATAGGCATTTTTAGATACTGTCCATACATTTTTTCTTCTTCCAAATTGACCTTTGGTCTCTTTTAGAACTTTTTTTCTTCTTGTTCTGGATGCTACAGCATTTACTGAACGTGGCATTTTTTTCTACTTTCTTTTTCGAATAATTAGCGTTTCCTGTTATGCGGAACCCTTTCGAGCTAATTCATTCAGGTTAATTAATTTTCTCTTCTCTGCTTACTTCATAGCCAGCAATAGCTTTGCATTGCTTTCATCGGATTTATGAACTTCTCCGAAATAAGTCAGGTTACGCTTACGCTTTGTTGACTTTTTTGTTAAAATGTGGCTTTTGTAAGCATGCTTTCTCTTAATCTTACCAGTACCAGTTAAAGCGAACCGCTTTTTTGCACTGGGATTTGTTTTCATCTTTGGCATAGCAAACTGTAATTATTATTTATAGAATTTAAGTACAAATGATGTTGTACCATTTAATTTTTCTTCTTTATTGTTTTTGGGGACAACATAATGGTCATCCTTTTACCTTCCAGTTTAGGTAGTTGCTCAACTTTCCCTAATTCTTCCAAATCCTGGGCAAAACGAAGCAGAAGTATTTCCCCGTCCTCTTTATAGACAATTGTTCTTCCTTTAAAGAAAACATAAGCTTTTACTTTCGCTCCCTCTTGCAGGAACTTTTTTGCGTGGTTTAATTTAAAGTTATAATCGTGATCATCAGTATGAGGGCCAAAACGAATTTCTTTTACAACAATTTTGGTCGATTTAGCCTTCATCTCCTTCTGTTTCTTTTTCTGTTGATAAAGAAACTTTTGATAATCAATAACTTTACATACAGGTGGCTCGGCATTAGGAGAAATTTCTACTAAATCAAGCTCATGGCTGTCTGCAATTTTTAAGGCTTCTTCAATTGGATATACCCCTGATTCGATATTATCGCCAACAACACGGACAGTGCGGGCTCTAATCCGTTCATTTATTCTAAACTGGGTTCCCTGTTCCTTGACCGGTCTTTTACCTTTACCTTTGGGGCCTCTGTTATAATGCTGTGGTCCTGCTATGGCTTAGTCCTCCTACTTTTTTATTATACAATTTATTTAGTATAAGCTGTTTGTTTATTTACTTCCTGATTTACCAGCTGTATAAATTCGTCGGTTTTCATTGAACCTTTGTCCCCATCTCCTTGTCTTCTAACAGAGATTGTATCACTTTCTGCTTCTTTTTCTCCGACTATTAACAAGTATGGAATCCGCTTCAGTTCTGCCTCACGAATTTTTTTGCCTATTTTTTCAGCCCTAGTATCAATCAGGGTGCGAATATCGGAATTATTTAGATAATTTAAAACTTTTTCTGCATAATCATGATATTTTTCGCTAATTGGCAGTACAATAGCCTGATCCGGGGTCAACCATAATGGAAATTTTCCTCCGGTATGTTCAATTAAAACGGCAACAAATCGTTCCATTGAACCAAACGGAGCCCTGTGGATCATAACCGGCCTGTGGGCTTGGTTATCACTCCCGGTGTATTCCAGTCCGAAACGTTCAGGGAGGTTGTAATCTACCTGAATGGTTCCAAGCTGCCAGCTACGCCCGATTGCATCTTTGACCATAAAATCAAGCTTCGGTCCATAGAATGCAGCTTCTCCATATTCTATCACTGTTTTTAGTTCTTTTTCTTCTGCTGCTTCAATTATCGCATGTTCTGCTTTATCCCAGTTTTCATTACTGCCAATATACTTTTCTTTGTTTTCTTTATCCCTTAAAGAAACCTGAGTTGTGAAATCTTCAAAATCAAGGGTTTTAAATATGTAAAGTATGATGTCAATAACTTTTTTAAACTCATCCTTAAGCTGGTCCGGGCGACAGAAAATATGGGCATCATCCTGTGTAAAACCTCTTACTCTTGTCAGTCCGTGTAATTCACCACTTTGCTCATAACGATAAACGGTTCCGAATTCAGCATATCTTACGGGTAAATCTTTGTATGAGCGGGGTTTATTTTTATATATTTCACAATGATGGGGACAGTTCATCGGTTTAAGAAGAAACTCTTCTCCTTCCTGCGGAGTGCTGATGGGCTGAAAAGAATCTCTCCCGTATTTTTCGTAATGTCCTGATGTAACATACAGTTGCTTTTGACCAATATGAGGGGTCATCACTAAATCATATCCATGAGTTTTCTGTACTTTCTTTAGGAAATTTTGAAGCCTTTCTCTTAGTGCGGCCCCTTTGGGCAACCATAGGGGCAATCCTTGCCCTACCTGTTGGGAGAACATAAAAAGCTCCAGTTCTTTTCCAATTTTACGGTGATCCCGTGCTTTTGCCTGTTCAAGCAAATCCAGATACTCTTCAAGTAGTTTCTGCTTTGGAAAGGTTATCCCGTAAATTCTGGTCAGCTGCTTGCGGGTTTCGTCTCCCCGCCAGTAGGCCCCGGCAACACTGAGTAACTTTACGGCCTTAATATACCCGGTGTTCGGAAGGTGTGGGCCGCGACATAAATCGGTAAAATTACCCTGTTCATAAAGGGTTATCGTGCCGTCTTCCAATTCATTAATCAGTTCTAATTTATAGTGGTCCCCTTTTTCTTCAAATAATTTCAGAACATCGGGTTTCGAAATATCTTTTCTTAAATACGTGTTTTTCTGACTTGCCAGTTCTTTCATTTTTGCTTCGATTTTTGGCAAATCAGCATCAGTAATTACTTTTTCCTCTCCAGGTTCGATGTCGTAGTAAAAACCATTATCTATCGCAGGTCCGATACCAAATTTTGTTCCGGGATAAAGGGTTTCGATGGCTTCAGCCATTAAGTGGGCAGAAGAATGCCAGAAAGCGTGTTTGCCCTCAGGATCAGAGAACTTGTGTAAAGTAACAGTTGCATTGGTGTTTATAGGCCGCGTAGCATCCCATATTTCATTATTAACCGATACAGCCACAATCTCTTTAGCGAGGCTGTTGCTTAAACTTTTTGCAATGCCCAGTCCGTTTACTCCCTCAGGGAACTCTCTGACACTGTTATCAGGGAATGTAATTTCTATCATTGTTATAAGCTCTTTCTATAGATTAATCTGCAAAGATAACAATTATCCTGCAACTAAACGGTGTGCGAGTTTTTCATATAGGATTTTTCTTATAGTTTAGCAGGATGTTTTATTAATTAAATTATGGTAGGAATGAGTGTTAAAAACCTGTTTTTTCTGTTCTTCTCTTTTTCAACACTACTTTTATGTGCTCAAAAAGAAATTAAACTTGAAGATATTTTTTATGAGAATAAATTCAGGCAGCAAACTGTCTCCGGGTTTCATTCTATGAACAATGGGAAATATTATACGGTATTGGAAAACTCTTCAAAGGTTATTAAATATGATTATAAGAATGGAAAACAGATAGCTGAATTATTTTCTTTAAGTACAACGCCGATTGTTGGGGAAAACGTAATTACAGGTTATGTGCTCAGTGAGGCGGAAGACAAAATCCTGCTTACAACATCCAGGAAATATATTTACAGGCATTCGTATATTTCGGCCCATTATATTTACAGTATAGCTCAGAAGACGTTAACCCCGGTTTTTGAGAAAAAACAGCAGTTGGCTAAATTGTCACCAGAAGGTGGGCATGTTGCTTTTGTTGTTGACAATAATTTATTTGTTAAAAATATAAAAGAAGGTAAAACCATTCAGGTTACTTACGATGGAAAGCCAGGAGAAATTATTAACGGAATGCCTGACTGGGTATATGAAGAAGAATTTGCCTTAAAAAATGCATTTGACTGGTCGCCTGATGGAAGAAAGCTGGCGTTTCTTCGTTTTGATGAGTCGCATGTAAAAGAGTTTCAGATGGCTGTTTATAAAGAGCTGTATCCTGAATGGAAGCGTTTTAAATATCCTAAGGCAGGAGAAGAGAATTCGACAGTAAGTGTACATGTTTTTGATATGGAAACGGGGAAAATATCAGATATGAACACTGGAACAGAAACAGATATCTATTTCCCCCGGATTAAATGGTCTGGTTTGTCAGACAAGTTAGGGGTTGTAAGGTTAAACAGGTTGCAAAATAAAGCAGAAGTTCTTTTGTGTGATGCTTTGTCGGGAATATCTAATGTAATCTATACTGAAGAAAATGAGAAGTTTGTAACCGAAATTTCTGATGATTTTATAACCTTTTTAAAGAATGGGGAACAGTTTATTGCGTTCAGTGAAAAAACGGGGTACAAGCATTTGTATTTGTATAACATAAATGGGGCTGAAATGAACCCTGTAACATCAGGTAGTTGGGAGGTTGATGCCCTTCTGGGAATTGATCAGGTAAATAAGTGTGTTTATTATTCATCGACAGAGGTGTCCCCAAAAGAAAGGCATATCTATAAAGTAAACTTTGATGGTTCCGGAAAAGTAAGGCTTACGGAGAAAGCAGGTGTAAATAAAGCGAAATTTACCAAATCATTTGATTACTTTATAAACTATCACTCTTCTGCAAATTCGGTGCTAAACGTAACGTTGAACAACAAGAAAGGAAAAGTAATCCGGGTGCTGGAAGATAATGACAAATTAAAAAAGAACGCAGAGGAATATAGTTTTGTAAAGCAGGAGTTTTTTAGCATTAAAGGGGCAGGAGGCGATTCGTTATTAGGCTATATGTTTAAGCCATCGGATTTTACACCCGGGAAAAAATATCCTGTTTTAATATATGTATACGGAGGCCCGGGCTCCCAGCTTGTCCGGGATGAATGGAACAGGAGGCAGGCCTGGTTTCAGCTATTAACTCAGAAAGGATATATTGTTGCATGTGTGGATAACCGAGGAACAGGGGGGAGAGGAGAGCAGTTTCAAAAAGCTACTTATTTGCAGCTTGGAAAGCTGGAAGTTGAAGATCAGATTGCTGCAGCAGAGTATCTGGCGGATATGGAATATGTGGACAGAAGCAGGATAGGCATGTTTGGATGGAGTTATGGAGGCTTTATGGTCCTGAACTGCTTAATGCAGGGAAGCCATATTTTTAAAATGGGCATAGCTGTGGCTCCGGTGACAAGCTGGAGGTTTTATGATACAATCTATACTGAAAGGTATATGAGAAAACCGCAGGATAACTCAGAGGGATACGATAATAATTCGCCGTTAAGCCATGTTGCTAAGCTAAAAGGAAAATTACTTCTTGTGCATGGTTCCGGAGATGACAACGTACATTTTCAAAACTCAATGATGATAACGGAAGAATTGGTGCAAAAAAACAAGCAGTTTGATATGATGTTTTATCCCAATAAAAATCATGGCATATACGGAGGGAACACAAGTTATCATTTGTACACTAAAATGACCCGCTTTGTTTTAGAGAACCTTTAATAGTGTCACTAAGGAAAGGCTGTTTTTTGTGGTGTATGAAAAATGCAGGGAACAAGGTCTGCTCAGTTAGGGAAACGGAGTTTCCCGGTTGTAAATGAGTGTTTTACGGACAAGCATAACACAGTTAGCGGCATTTTCTTATAGCCACGAATTGAGAGATACAGTAATTCATTTTTGTGGTTAAGTTTTAGTAGGGATCTTTTTTATGGTTTATCCTTAAGTTAGATGGATTTTTGTGACGTAAGGGTTTGTTGGTTAGGTTGTTGGTTTTTTTTGCTCCAAGAGTGTGCAACTTTGGCACAGGCTTTGTGTCTTTAGGAGTAAATACAAATACCAAATAATCATGAGAAAATTAATTATACTAACAGGAATAGTAGCACTTACTCTAACAAGCTGCGAATACGAAGTTATGCCTGTAGCTAATTTTTCTGCAGATGGGACTTTTGTTGAACCAAGACAGGTAATAAGCTTCTATAATCATTCTTCGGATTATGATTATGTTGAGTGGAATTTTGGTGATGGTTCTTTTTCAAGTGAGGTTAATCCGGCTCACTGGTATGCATCTCCAGGTGTATATACGGTTTCTTTAACCGTATTTAATGGTAATGGTTCTAATCAGAGAATATTGTATATAACGGTGGATTATGAGGACCCATACGCTTCATTTTCTACAGACTATATTGATTATGAGCCGGGAGAGGTTGTAAGTTTTGTAAATAATTCATCAAATGCAAGGGAGTATATTTGGGACTTTGGGGATGGTATTACATCAAATGACATTAACCCTACGCATTACTATAAAAAAGAAGGAATTTATACGGTCAGCTTATCTGCCATAAACGGAGATAAGGTTTCAGTTACTGAATTTGATGTCTCTATTTACTATACAACACTGGAAGTTGTTGTAATGGAGTATTATTCGGGTGATCTGATTGTTGGCATCAATGTTACTTTGTATAATAGTTTCAATGATTGGAGAGATTTTATCAATCCAATAATTGAAGCCCCAACCGACACCGATGGTGCTGTTGTATTTAAAAGAATGAGTACTGAGTCTTATTTTATTGATGCCTGGAGCTCAAATTATAATAATGAATCTCTTGGGCTTGAGGATGTTAATTTTATTAAAACAGCACCTTTGGAGCATGCCCGCCATAATGTTTTCGAAGCACTTGTTGATTATGTTCCCCCTTCAAGTCACTTAAAGTCTGCTGGTAATGAAAGTAAAGAAAACAGAAAGAGAAAGATGGTTGTAAAAGAAATTAAGCGCAGTGTAAAAGATACGGGAAAAATTTTACAGCGTGTAAAAAAGAAATAGGGGATTTGTATTTTTAGTGTAAGGGGTAGATGCAAAAGTATCTGCCCTTTTTTTGTTGTATTAGAATACCATGTAGCAAAATGAAATAAAATCAAATGTTTTTTTCTTGGTTTAAAAATTAAATTTATATCTTTGCACCCCCTAAAAAGAAACAAAAAGTGCTTTCTAGGGAATATATTCCAGAATTATAAAAATGCCCAGATGGCGGAATTGGTAGACGCGCATGGTTGAGGGCCATGTGTCCGTTTAGGACGTGCAGGTTCAAGTCCTGTTCTGGGCACAAAAAACTCCCGGTTGATTTTTTCAGCCGGGAGTTTTTTTCTTATAAAGGAGTTTTATTTGCTTACGGACCATCCGCCTTTTAGGCCAAAGACAAACCATCCGAGGTAAAATGCACCCACAGCAAAAATGGTGTCACCTATCGCTCTTAACCATCGAATAACTTCCAGTGGAGGGGTCTCCAAAAATTCAGCCGAGCGTGCGTACCAGAGGCCGTGTTTTACGCTGGCCACCGTTTGAGCCAGTCCAACCGGAAGTACGCTAATCAGAACCATGAGTAATAAACCGATATTCATAGACCAGAAAGCAATGCGTATTGTTTTTTCCTTCCAGACGGCCTGTATGTCCATATCTCTAAGAACAAAGAGCATTAATCCGATACCAAGCATACCATATACGCCGAATAATGCGGTGTGGCCATGAACGGGTGTGGTATTTAATCCCTGCATATAATATAATGCTATTGGGGGATTGATAAGAAAACCGAATATTCCTGCTCCCAGAAAGTTCCAAAATGCCACGGAAACGAAGAAATAGATAGGCCATTTGTAAGCACTGACCCATTCTTTGGTGTGGCTTAATTTTAGGTTGTGATATGCTTCAAATCCCATGAAAACAAGGGGAGCTACCTCCAGGGCACTAAATGTTGCCCCGAGGGCAAGTACGGCAGTTGGTGTGCCGGTAAAATATAAATGATGGAATGTACCAATTATACCTCCGGAGAGGAATATTATTGTGGAAAATAGAACACTGGATGTGGCAATCGTTGCCCTGACCAGTTGCATCCTCACAAATAAGAACGCAATGGCAACGGTAGCAAAAACTTCGAAGAACCCTTCTACCCACAAATGTACAACCCACCAACGCCAGTATTCGGCTACGGCAAGGTGAGTTTGCCGGCCCCACATAAGCCCTGCCGCATAGAATGCTGCAATAGCTACGGAGGCAATAAGAAACATGGTTAAAAGATGACGATTTTCGTTGTGTTCTTTTAATGCCGGCCAAATAGCTCTGCCCATTAATAACAGCCAAAGAATTAAACCAACCAGTAAGAATATCTGCCAGAACCTGCCAAGATCCACATACTCATAGCCCTGATGCCCAAACCAGAAATTCTCTATCAGGTCCAGTTTTTGCATCACTCCCATCCATTGTCCGGCCAGAGAGCCTGTGACAATAATTAACAGGGCAATAAAAAGAAAATTAACCCCAAATTTTTGAAATTTCGGTTCTTTTCCCGATATGGCCGGTGCAATAAATAACCCGGTTGCCAGCCACGATGTGGCAATCCAGAAAATCGCCAGTTGTACGTGCCAGGTCCGGGAAATAGAATAAGGTAAAATATCGGCAAGGGGCAGTCCGTAAAAACCTAATCCTTCAACTCCGTAATGAGCCGTAATAACCCCCATTAGTATTTGTACGAGTATTAATGCGGTAACCACCCAAAAATATTTGAGTGTTGCTTTCATGGACGGGGTAAGCTTTGTCCCGGACAGGGGGTTAACTTTTGGGACATCCGGATTATCATCCGTTTCTTTGTTTGACGCGTAGTACCATGCCAGTAATCCAATACCAAAAAGTAGGATGATAACACTGAACCCGGTCCACAGCAGCAATGAACCTGTTGGTTCATTACCTACAAGTTTCTCGGCAGGCCAGTTATTGGTATAGGTTATTTCCTTTCCGGGCCTTTCTGTAACAGTGGACCATGTAGCCCAGAAAAAAAAGGCATTCATTTTATTCATTCTCTCTTCATCTTTTATTGAATTGGGCGGAATGCTGTATGCTTCTCTTAATTTTTCCTGTGACGGACTATCCATAAATAAACCTTTGTAGTGTTCACTGTTACTCATGAATGCCTTGTAACGAATATCGGAAATTGTAAGCGTTTTAGTTTTGGGGTTGTAAGTATTTGCCCTAAGTTCATTTTGTAACCTCTGTTGTAATAAAGCCTGTTTTTCATCCTGTAAGCTTTCATAAGGCTTTTCATATTCTTTAACCGACCATTTATTGAGTATAAACACAGCCTCTTTATGCAACCAGTCCGCTGTCCAGTCAGGGGCTTTATATGCACCATGTCCCCAGATAGAGCCAACTTCCTGGCCACCCATTGATTGCCAGACATTTTGCCCGTCTTTTATATCAGATGAGGTGCAGACAATGTGTTTGTTTGTCGTTATTATTTTCTCAGGAACCGGAGGGGCCTGTCTGTAAATTTCACGACCGTAATATCCCAGTATACTGAATGATATGACCATGACAAGGATAAATCCTATCCAAAGCTTTTTCGTATTCATAGTTTATAGCGTGTTAGTTTATTTTTAACAAATGTATAATAAAAGTATAAAAGGAGCCTTATATCTTTTTATAAATTTTTTTATCTTTGTTTTCTAAACAGTATTGAATATGGAGTTAAAAAATTGTACCCGGGTAGGAGATGTTGTTAAAGAGAACTTTAGAGCAGCTCAGGTTTTCGCTAAAAATAATATTGATTTTTGCTGTGGCGGAGACATAAGTATTGAACAAGCGTGTGCAAAATCAAATGTGAATTTGAAAGCATTGATAACAGAGTTGGAGCTCACTGTTTATATGACGGATCCGGATTCGAAGTATATCAATTCTTTGCAACCGGATGAACTGTGCGATTATATCGAAAAAAGACACCACACTTATGTCAACGAGAATATTCCTTTCTTACAACATAAACTGGAAAAACTGTGTGAAGTCCATGGAGATAATCATCAGGAATTATTTGAATTACAGAAATTATTTATGGATGCTGCTCAAAATCTGAGTGCACATATGAAGAAAGAGGAACTGATGCTTTTCCCGTATATAAAGAGAATGGTAAAGGCAAGAATACAGAAAAATAATGATTCAGGTGAATGGAGTATGGTCAGAGAATATATTGAGCAACTGGATGAGGAACACCGTGCAGAAGGAGAGCGTTTTGCAAAAATGGCAGCCATAACTTCCAATTATAAGGCTCCATCGGACGGATGTAATACATTTCGGGTGACCTATCAGGTTCTTAAAGATTTTGAACAGGATTTGCATAAACATATACATTTAGAGAATAACATTTTATTTTTGAAGGCTCAGGAATTAGAGAACGAATTGAAAAGTAAAGGATAAGGTTATGTTGTCAAAGAGTACAGAATATGCGATTAGAGCTTTAGTATATGTCCAGCTAAAGAATTGGGAGGAAAAAAGACCGGGTGTTGAAGAGATAGCAAAGGAGATTGAAGCACCGGTAGCATTTTCAGCAAAAATTTTACAGATGTTAACAAAGCATAAGCTGTTAAATTCAATGAAAGGGCGCGGAGGAGGATTTTTTTTCTCTGATAATCAGTCAGCATTAACCCTTTACGACATCATTCATATTATGGAAGGGGATGCTTACTTTAATAAGTGTGGATTTGGATTGAAAAATTGCAGTGATGATAATCCCTGTCCGCTACATGACCAGTTTAAAGGGGTAAGGGATGGTTTCTTTGAAATTGTTAAGAAAGAAACGGTTCATTCACTAGCAGAACGTATTTCCGCAGGTGAAGCCGTATTAAACCGGTTAATAAAATAATGTTTATGCTTTAAAGGATTAAAATGCAAAAATATCAGAAAATAATTCCATTCCTGTTTGCATTTTGGGCAGGTATGGTATTTGCCATCAGTTTTCTTGAGGCATGGTTAAAATTCAGGGCAGAGGGAGTTACTACTGAGATTGGTTTAAGTATAGGTAAATTGGTGTTCCTGGCACTTAACCGAACAGAACTGGTAATATTGGGGGTAATCTGGTTTTTATCAATGGTTCTGAAAAAGAAAGGAATGGGCAGGTTTTCTGTGCAAAATTTGTTGCTGTGGTCGGTCACTGTAATAATTCTGCTGCAAACTACCTGGTTGCTTCCGGAACTTATTCATCGCGCAGAGGCTATCATTAGCGGAAACAGACCGGGAAAGTCAAAGGTTCATTTATGGTATGTCTTGTTTGAGGCCGGTAAGTTTGTACTGCTCATTTTATTGTCCTTAAAATGTAGTCAGAATGAAAAGAATAACCCGTCATATCAGGACCGATAGATAACCGATAAAATCATAGAATGAATAAAAATTCCCATTATGTTAAACAGACAAATTGTAATAAGGTATGAGCCGTTTAGGAAATAAAACAGCGAGGTTCTATAAAAAACTCCATAAATGGCCCGGACTTATCATAGCATTCCTCCTGCTTTATTATAGTATTACAGGCATATTCATGAACCACCGGAATCTCTTCTCCGGATTTGATGTGGCCAGAAGCTGTCTTCCTAAAGAATATCATTACAAGAATTGGAACAACAGTGCATTAAAAGGAAACCTGGTTGTAAGTAATGACAGTATTCTTGTATTTGGTAATATAGGCATTTGGGTAACTGATTCTACTTTTCGGGAATACCGGTCTTTTCATTTGGGCCTTCCGGAAGGAACCGATAACCGGAAAGTATTCGACTTACATCAATCACACAACGGGGATCTTTATGCAGCAACACAATTTGGTTTGTATGTCTGTGAAAAAGGTTCACTTCAATGGAAACGGATTGATTTAGATGTTGATATAAAGCGAATTGTGGCCATTGAAAGCATGAAAGATACCTTGTACGTTCTTAACCGTTCGTATTTGTTTACAGGAAAGACGGAGGGGGAAGATACTTTTTTGTATAAAACAGAATTGAAACCACCAAAGGGTTACCAAAACAAAGTTTCCCTGTTTAAAACCATCTGGCAGATACATTCCGGTGAAATTTTTGGAATTCCCGGTAAATTATTTGTAGATGCATTGGGACTGGTAACCATTCTTTTATCCCTGACCGGTATTCTGTATTTCTTTTTTCCGGGGTGGATTCGAAGAAGAAAACAAAAACAGAAAGCCGTAGCATCAATGGTAAAGGCCAACAGATGGTCATTAAAGTGGCACAATAAAGCCGGAACCTGGTTGTTTGTTTTTTTTATTATTCTGTTTTTTACCGGAATGTTTTTACGTCCGCCATTATTGATTGCGATTGCCCGGGCAAAGGTGAACCCTGTAAAATATTCGCACCTTGACCAGTCCAATCCGTGGTATGATAAATTAAGAGATTTAAAATATGATAAAACCAGGGGTAAACTCCTTTTGGCTACATCTGATGGAGTATATTACATGGATAAGAATGAACTTTTACCAAAGAGGTTTGAGGTGCAACCACCAATCAGCGTAATGGGAATTAATGTCCTGGAGCCATATGATAAGGGGGCATATCTGGTCGGATCGTTTAGCGGGCTGTTTTTATGGCATCCGGCTCATCCTGAAATTTATAATTTCGCCCGGGGAGAAGTTTATTCAGGAAATACCTCGGGTCGTCCGGTTGGGGATTTTAAGGTAACCGGGTTCATTACAAAAACGGACGGGAAACAATTCATGATTGATTACGATAAGGGAGCTGTTCCACTTTATCATGACGGCATATTTCCGGAGATGCCTGAAAGTATGAAAGAAGGTTCGCGGATGTCTCTGTGGAACCTCTCGCTCGAGATCCATACCGGAAGGTTTTTCAGGTTTTTCCTGGGAAATTTCTATATTCTACTTGTTCCTTTATCCGGATTAACAGGTATTATAGTAATTCTTAGTGGTTATCTGCTTTGGAGAAAACGGTTTAGAAAACCTAAATGAGCTTATAGCGTTGTATTTTAAACAGATATTGGTTTTTGCCTGTATGATCCGGAAACAGAATGGAAGCCGGAAGGATTAGCTGATCATAAAGAGGGGACCGGAGTGTCTTCAGATGGTAGTATTCAGTTACCATCAGGTAGTTTTACAAGCAAAGAGATTATGGCCATCCTTAACACCATACCTGCCGATATGACCTTTGTCGATAAAAATGACAAAGTGAAGTATTTTACGCAAGGAAAAGAACGGATTTTTGCCCGAAACCGAGCCATTATTAATCGTGATGTGCGTCTATGTCACCCTCCGGGAAGTACGCATATTATTGAAAGAATACTGGACGATTTTAAATCGGGTAAAGCTTCACATGCACCGTTCTGGATACAGATGAAAGGAAAATTTATTAAAATAGAATACTTTGCCTTGCGGGATGAAAACAATGAATATCTTGGAACACTTGAAGTTTCGCAGGATTTAACAGAAAATAGAAAATTAGAAGGGGAAAAGCGTATTTTATCTTATAGTAACGAAAAAGAATAACGAGGATGGAACAATTAATAATAACGCCGAAAACGAAAATATACGATTTGTTATCAGCATATCCTCAGTTAGAGGATGTATTGATTTCTAGGGCTCCTCAGTTTAAAAAGTTACGAAATCCGATCTTGCGTAAAACCGTTGCAAAGGTTACCTCTTTGC
This sequence comes from Bacteroidales bacterium, assembly GCA_965230395.1. GTDB lineage: Bacteria > Bacteroidota > Bacteroidia > Bacteroidales > UBA10428 > UBA10428. The sequence goes on along the minus strand of CBDDKV010000002.1, from coordinate 4,219,556 downwards.
AACAGGCTGCTACCATTGGAGGCATAAAAACAGAAGAGCTTGTTAATCATCTTCGTCAACATGTCGGACAAACTTCGGTCGATTCAATCGAGGTGGAAAATAGTACATACAATATCAATAAACCCGATTGGTTTGATGAAAAGAAAGTAGTGGAAAATATTGATATCCGGGAAATGCTTAATGCCGGGGAACAACCTGTACATGAAGTTATGACAGCAATTAAAAAACTTGGTGCAAGTAAGATATTAAAGGTGATTGCCCCTTTCATTCCTGCGCCCTTAATTGATAAATCCTTAAGCATGAATTATAAGCATTGGCTGAGCAAGACAGAGGATAACGAAGTCATTGTTTATTTTATGGTTTGATTTTCTTCTGTTTGGTGAACCCCGATAAAAGATTAATTGAAGGCAGTAAGAGATTTCCGCTTTTTTATTTTCTTTGTTGCATGGAGTTTACAGTTCAGTTTCCGGATCCCTGTTTGGCCGACGATGATGGCCTGGTAGCCGTAGGTGGCAAATTATCGCCGGAATACCTTATATCTGCTTATGCGCATGGGATATTTCCCTGGTTTAGCGAAGGGGATCCGATTATGTGGTGGTCACCAAACCCCCGTTTGGTATTATTTCCTGAAGATTTTAAATTAAGGAAGTCGTTAAGGCAGGTTATCAGAAGCAATCGTTATTCTGTGAGAATAGATAGTAATTTTAAGGCCGTTATTGAAAAGTGTGCTGCAATAACAAGGCCCGGACAGGATGGGACCTGGATTACGGATGACATGATGGAAGCATACATTAAGTTGCATGAATTCGGCATAGCACATTCTTTTGAGACTTACAGTAATGATTCAGGAGAACTGGTCGGAGGGCTTTATGGAGTGTCCTTAGGTAAAGCTTTCTTCGGTGAATCCATGTTTTTTACCGCACGCGATGCAAGTAAGGTGGCATTAAGTATTCTGGTTGATTGGTGTATGAAAAACGAATTCCACTTTATTGATGCACAGCAGTCTACTTCACATTTACAGAGCATGGGGGCAGTTGAAGTTTCCCGCGAAAAGTTTATTGATTTGTTAAATGAATCGCTAAAGTTTCCTACAATGCAATCAAGATGGGGCAAATAATTTCTACACTGTCATCTTTTTGCTGAAATCTTTCACGAAAAAAGCACCGAATACATGCTTAATATCCAACTACCCAGAGAATCCTTTCTTCGTCGGCACATTTCTCGGTTAGTGCAATCATCGTTTCATTTAATTCAATTAATTTGCCACAATAACTTTTCCAGTTCGCTGTATAAGTTGAATCTGATTTTTGTAACTCTTCAAGAAACTCTTTGCCAAGAAAGTGAGATGAAATATGCTCTTCAAACTCTTCAACCGAAGTCAGTGATTTAAGTGTGTCCCTGTGTTTAAGAAGCTCATTTCTCAGTGGAATTATTTTTCTGGAGTTATATTTGGTTGGTCCGTAATATTCATAGAGTTTATTTGCTGATTCAAAACAAGGGTAAAAAAGGTTAAATACAATGCTGTCAATATATTTGGATTCTTTATCACATCGAATAAGACTTTCGTTTCCTCCGGTAATATTCAATTCTACAAAATTGAGCTTGTTTGCATCATAAATCTCTAATCTCATAACAGTGAAATTGGTTGGTACTAAAATTAGTTAATTAATGTTGTAATAACAAAGGGCTGTTAAGAAAATCATTGTTAATTTCGGACGAATATACGAAAAGCCGAATGGAAAAAACAGATGATTTTGTTAAAGCAGGTTATAAAGTAATTGACTGGCTGGAACACTATTTTAATAATATAGAGAAATATCCTGTGCTGCAAGATGTTGCGCCTGGAGATATTATAAAACAATTGCCGGGTTTCCCCCCCGAAAAACCAGAAACTTTTGACGAAATATTCAGCGATTTTGAAAAAACGGTACTACCGGGAATAACGCACTGGCAGCATCCGGGGTTCCATGCATACTTTCCCGCAAACAATAGCTTTCCTTCCGTTATAGCAGAATTATTAACAGCAGGACTGGGTGTACAGGGAATGAAATGGATTACATCACCCGGGGCAACAGAGCTGGAAAAGGTGGTAATGAAATGGTTACAGCAAATGCTCGGTTTGCCGGATGAGTTTAAAGGGGTAATTATGGATACTGCTTCTGTTTCAACACTGAATGCAATATTGGCTGCCCGTGAAAAAGTGATGGATTACTCTATAAACGAAAATGGTTTTAAGGGGAAAGTGCTTAGGGTGTATTGTTCTGAAGAAGCTCACTCGTCTATTGAAAAAGCTGTTAGAATAGCAGGCATTGGAGCTAATAATTTAGTGAAAATCCCTGTTGATAAAGAGCTGAGGATGGATTCTTTCATTCTGAATAATCAAATTGAAAAGGATTTGGCTTCCGGTTTGTTTCCATGCTGCATCATTGGAGCTTTAGGAACTACAGGGACCGGGGCGTTAGATCCATTGGGTGAAATAGGAAGGGTTGCCCGGAAATTTGGAATATGGTTTCATATTGATGCAGCTTATAGTGGCTCGGGATTAATCCTGCCGGAATTCAGGGAAAATGTAAAAGGCATCGAATATGCAGATAGTTTTGTTTTTAATCCGCATAAGTGGCTTTTTACCAACTTTGACTGCTCGGCTTTCTTTGTCCGAAATTCATCAGACCTGACGCGAACGTTTAGCCTTGTACCACCTTATTTGCAAACCGGACATGAGGAAGAAATTGATTTTAGCAACTGGGGGATTCAGCTGGGGAGGAGATTTCGTGCCTTGAAGCTGTGGTTTGTTATTCGGAGTTTCGGAATGGAAGGGCTTCAGAAAAAATTACGCCATCATATTCACTTAGGGGAATTATTTGAAAGGTATGTTGTTGAAGATGACGTTTTTGAACTAGTAAAGCCCAGAAACCTTAATATTATTTGTTTTAGGTATGTAGGGGGAGATAACGATAATCTGGATAATTTGAATAAAAAACTACTAGACAGAATTAATAAGTCCGGGAAAGTTTTTCTTTCGCATACCCTGATTGATGATAAATTTGTAATTCGTTTCGTCTGCGGACAAACGAATGTTGAAAAAAAACATATTGACAGGGCCTGGAATATTATTAAAGAAGCAACAGAAGATTTAAACTAGAGATTGTCTATCCTCTGACATGTTTTTAGAAAATTAGTATTTATGGAGATAAGAGATATTCGTAACCATTTGAGAGCATTGTACCAATCGTGTTTTGGAGCAGAACCGGATGATATTCTGGAGCTTCCATTGTCTGGGTCAAACCGCAGGTATTTCAGGATCACGTCGAAAAACCATAAGGTAATAGGAACATATAACCATGACAGGGTCGAAAATAAGGCGTTTTTTTACCTGGCAAATCATTTAAAAAAAGCCGGGGTGAATGTGCCAAAGCTTTTTGATGTGAATGAGGAAAAAGGTGTTTATTTACAGGAAGATCTTGGAGATGCTGTTTTCTATGATTTGGTTTTAACGAATCAAAACGATGAAAAATCAATTCTTTTCTATTACAAAAAGGTAATTGAGCAAATGCCAAAACTTCAGTATGAGGCCGCAAAAGGGATGGACTTCTCTATATGCTATCCGAGGGAAAAGTTTGATAAACAATCGGTTCAATGGGATCTGAATTATTTTAAGTACATGTTTCTCAAGCTAACCTATGTGCCATTTCATGAACAATTGCTGGAAGATGAATTTGTAAGGCTAATTGATCTTTTGGACGAAGCCCCATCAGGATTCTTTCTTTTTCGTGATTTTCAGTCAAGAAACATCATGTTTAAAGGTGGAGAACCATATTTTATAGATTTCCAGGGAGGGAGAGAAGGTGCCATGCAGTATGATTTGGCCTCTTTGCTATTTGAGTCAAAAACAGGCTTATCTGATGCTATTAGAAAGCAACTGCTTGATTATTATCTGGATGTGTTTAGCCAATATGAATTTTTTAATAGAGAAAACTTCCTGCATTATTACCCGGTATTTGTGTTGGTCAGGCTACTTCAGGCATTCGGAGCTTACGGTTATAGAGGAATTTTTGAGAGAAAAGCTTTATTTGTGCATAGTATACGTAACGGTTTGGAGAATTTGAAGTGGGTCAGGAAACAGGGAATTATTCAGGAAAAGTTTCCCTATCTCTGTGAGGTTATTGACGCTATGATGAACCTTAAGGGGGCATTTTGGCAGCCGGAGCTGACAAATAGATTAACCGTTTCCATTACAAGTTTTTCCTATAAAAAAGGAGTGCCTGATGACTGGTCCGGAAATGGAGGGGGTTTTGTTTTCGATTGCAGGGCTTTACCAAATCCGGGAAGGCATGAAGCGTACAGAAGTTCTACCGGAAGAGATGCTAATGTGGTTGAATTTCTGGAAAAGGAGCAGGAAGTGAAAGATTTTATTGAAAGTACGTCGAACATGATAGCAAAATCTGTAGAGAATTATGTTTCAAGAGGGTTTAAGCACCTAACTGTTTGTTTTGGATGTACAGGAGGGCAACATCGTTCGGTATTTTCTGCAGAAAATCTATTTAAATATTTAAAATTGAACTTTGATATTAATATCCGGTTATTGCACAGAGAATTGAAAGTTGAGGAATACTATGACAAAAACAATGTGCAAAAAGTCGAAGGGAAAAAGAGATAAAATACTGCAAAAAAAAGCAAAATATCAATGTAAAAAATGTCGCGCAACCGCTCATAAAGAGAAACATCTTTGTAAACCAGAGAGAGTGTGATGCAGATTGAACATTGCAGAAAATATTAGTAGATGGGTTTTTATTGCCACTAAATAGTGCCTGTCTATAAACTCGGGAGTCTGGGCTAGAAAGTTCAAATGCAAGGCGTGTAAGAACCGACGCCGAGACATCGGCAGAGCTCTTGAACACCATTAAAATAAATCACATGGTAAAAAAATATAAACCATAGTCCCGAAGGTCGGGATGAGGATTTAGATTCTGAGCAACAACGTAGCAGTTGGACTTTATAAACAGACTCTAAATATTGCTTTTATAGCTTTGTATAAGAATACACATAACGTATTCAGCTGTTCAGAGTTTTTAACTTTAAAAAAAAGATAATGAAAGGAATGATATTGACAGCCGGGCTGGGGACCAGGCTAAAACCCCTGACAGATAAAACACCAAAAGCTCTTGTGAAAGTAGGCGATTATTCGATGCTGGATTTATGTCTGGCCTATTTACGCAAGCATGGTGTTGATGATATTATCATAAATGTGCATCATCTTGCTGATCAATTAATGGAGTTTGTAGCAGAGAAGCGTTGGCAGGGCTACAAGATTGAAATATCGAATGAGACGGATAAGTTGATGAATACCGGTGGAGGATTGAAGAAAGCTTCATGGTTTTTTGAAGGCAACCAGGATTTTGTTCTGATGGCCGTAGATATTTTAACAGATTTGGATCTCTCAGCCATGATAGAGCAGCATAAAAAAGAAAAGTCGCAGGTAACATTGGCAGTAAAAAAAAGAAAAACAAGCAGGGATTTGTTGTTTGATGCTGAAGGAAATTTGGCAGGCTGGAAACATAATTCTACCGGAGAGGAGAAATGTGTTGAAGGAAAAACACCGCACGACGGATTTGGTTTTAGCGGGATCCATATTTTAAACTCGGGTATTTTTGATAAGATTACCGAAACCGGAGACTTTTCTATCATTGATATGTACTTGCGTTTGGCTACAACTGAAAAAATTGAAGCATTTGAACATTCAGATGGAAAATGGATGGAATTTGGTCGAATTGAAAATATTGAGGGGGCGAAAACAGATACTGATTTCATTGGCCTTATAAAAGAATTAATGAATGAAGAGCAGGGGAAATAGATTATCGTGATGAATGGATTAAAGCTCCCGGAAATTGTAAGCCACGCGAAGGAGGGAAAACAAGAAGCTCTTGGGCAGCTCGTTCAAATGGTTCAGGATAAAATTTTCAATATCTCATTGTATTATACAGGTGACTTGTCCCAAGCTGAAGATGCTACTCAGGAAATATTAATTAAGGTTATAGAAAAACTGGAAAGTCTGAAAGAACCGGATAGGTTTGAAAATTGGTCTTACACAATAGCATACAACTATTTGAAAAACCTGAAAAGAGGTTCTGGCAATTATAACCACATTTCGTTTGAATTAATGGAGGCAGATAGCTCAAGCCATCATGCAAGAGAGTTTCAGGAGCCAACAGAGCATGAAGAAATCCGGGAGCTTGCTTATGAGCTGAAAATATCATGTACCATTGCTATGCTTATGTGTTTAACAGAAGACGAAAGAATTGTTTTTATTCTTTCGGAATTGCTTAATACGAAAAGTAGGGAAGGAGCCGAAGTACTTGGTATTTCTTCTGAGGCATTTCGCAAAAAATTATCCAGGAGTAAGAAGCGTTTACTGAATTTTATTGAGAATAATTGTGGGCTGATAAATAAGGATAATCCGTGCAAATGCCGGGAACGTGTAAATTATGCTTTAGCCAGGGGAAGAATTTTTTCAGCGTATTCCAGTTACATATCAGAAAAATATATAAAATACCCTTCTGCACTTGATAAAAAGATCGTAGAAATGGAAAACCTGGAGGATTTTGGAGAAATTTACCTTAATAACCCGGAATACAGATTGTCAGATAAGGTTTTGAAACGAGTATTTTCTTTAGCAAAAGAATAAAAATATTGTTTTTTCTGTCACAGTTGAAATAAGGTTGTGTCTTAATAACAGATACAAACTGTAATATTTCAACGTATGAAAAAACAAACATTAAGTTTACTCTTCGGGGTTTTAATTGGTATACTGGATATAATACCAATGTTAATTCAAAATTTACCATGGTACGAAACAGCATCAGCATTTAGTCTCTGGCTGATTGCTTCTATTTTTAATTATTACCTTGAGATAAAAAAGAAAGGTTTCGTAAAGGGGGTGATAATTTCCTTTTCCTTATTCGTTCCAGTCTTATTTCTAATTATGCCACAAGGAATTAAGATAGTGTTAATTGTTTCTTTAACTAATCTTGTTCTTGGAGCCATCCTTGGCTATTCTGTTGAGCGGGTAAAGAAACAGTCTTAAGACAAGCAAATGATAAATCATTTTAATAAAAGAAGGTCATGTTTTATGGAATTTTTATCTTTTCAGCATCTAAAAAGAAAAAGCGGATATGAGAAACTTAGTATTAAACCTTATTGTAATTTTTTATTTGTTAGCAGGGAGTAAAGTTTATGCTCAAAATAGTGCAACGGTAATTTCACCATCACTTTTAATCAGGGACGAACCCCGGCAACTGAAGGAGATTCTGCTGGAAGAGATGCTTATTAATGTAAAAGTTGTTGGTAACCTGGCAACCACATCATTTGAAATGCGCTTCTTTAACCCCAATAATCAGGTTTTGGAAGGAGAGCTGGTTTTTCCTTTGATGGAAGGGGCAACCGTAACCGGGTTTGCAATGGATGTTAACGGGAAGCTACGGGAAGGTGTGCCGGTAGAGAAAAATAAAGGACAACAAGTTTTTGAAACAATTGAGCGCAGACAGGTAGATCCCGGTTTGATGGAACTCGTTGCAGGTAATACGTACAAAACAAGAATTTATCCCATTCCTGCAACTGGATATAAAACGGTGATTGTAACCTATAATGAAGAACTTCAGACTGGTGAGAAGGGCAGAATTTTTAACCTGCCCCTTTACCTGAAAAAGAAAGTGAAGGCATTTTCATTAGATGTAGAGATATTAAAACAAAGGCTTAGCCCTGTGATGTTGGAAAATAGTTTTACTAATCTGAAATTTAATAGCTTACAGGAGGTTTTTAAAGCAAGTGCAAACTATACCGATATTGAGTTGAACCATCAGTTAAAGTTTGCGGTTCCTGTGCTGGAAAATGAGTCGGGTGTTTACGTGTCAAAGGGGGTGAAAACCGATGAATCGTATTTTTATGTGGTGACTAATGTTAAAGAAATGGCCCGGCCGAAGAAAATGCCAAAACAGATAGCTGTTTTCTGGGATGTGTCGTCTTCAGTTGAAAATAGAAAACTTTCTTTGGAGATTGAGTTGCTTAAGGCATATCTGAAGGAAATGAATGCAGGGACTGCCGGGTTATACTTTTTCTCGAATACAGTAGAAAAGGCCGGGGATTTTAATATAAACAGAGGTAACTCTTCAAAATTAATTGAAAAAATTGAAGCGGTACCGTACGATGGTGGAACGCAGTTAGGGGCTATAGATTTTAGTGTGGCCAAAGCGGATGAGGTTTTAGTGTTTACCGATGGTATGAATACATTTGGACAAAGTGATATCCGGAAATCACCGGTTCCGTTGCTATTAATAAATTCTTCAGCTAAATCAGATCATTCATTTTTAAATTACCTGGCAATCTCTTCCGGAGGTGAATACATTAATCTTCAGAATATAGATAAAGAAACAGCCTTGAAAAAAATGAAAGCGGAACCGTTACGGTTTTTAGGGGCAGAGTACGGGGACGAAATAGCTGAAGTATATCCGTCAGTGCCGGTTTCAGTATCAAATTCATTCTCATGTGCCGGAAAGCTTAAGGGAAGCCAGGGAATAATAACATTGCGTTTTGGTTTTGGAAAAGAGGTTGTAAAGACCCTGGCCTTGAGAATTAAGGAGAATAATTCTGGCGATAACGGGATTGTTGAGAAGGCCTGGGCCGGAAAAAAACTATGGGAACTGGATTTGTTGTATGAAAAAAACAGACGGGAAATAAGGGAGTTAGGAAAGGATTTTTCACTGGTTACAAGAAACACCTCATTAATCGTTTTAGAGACACTGGATGATTATCTTGAATTTGAGATAGAGCCACCGGCTGATATGCTAAAAGAGTATTACAAGATACTTCATACTAAAAAAGAAGAAGAAAAGAAGAAGGAAGAAAGTACGCTTGATAAGGTAGCTGAATTATATCAGGAAAAAATAGACTGGTGGAGTAGGGAAGTAAAACCGGAAGAAAAGAAAAAACGAAAAGAAACCTGGGGTGTTGATGAAAGTGGAGAAGGCTCAGAGTCGGAAGCCCACTTTTCTTTTGCGACTGAAGAGGATATGGAAATGGGGGTTTCAGAAGAAGCACTGTTCGAGGTAAGTGATAGGAGGAATAAAGATGACGGAAAGTCAAAGCCGGCAAAAGGGGCTATATATCTTAAGCCATGGAATCCGGATGCCCCTTATCTGAAAGAATTGTCCGGAATGGATGTGGATAAGCTTTATAGCGGGTACCTAAGATTGAAAAAAGAGAATAAGGATATTCCTTCATTTTATACCGATGTAAGTAATCTCATGTTTAATAAAGGGTTAAAAAAAGAAGCGGTAAAAGTTATCTCTAACCTGGCAGAAATTCAGTTGCTGAATCATGAGTTAATGCGGGTATTGGCTCACAAACTGGAGGAAATGGAGGAGTACAAACTAGCCATAGAAATCTACGAAAAAATTCTTGAGATAAGAAAAGAAGAGCCACAAAGTTATCGTGACTTAGCGCTGGTACTGGCAAAAGACGGGCAGTATCAGGTTGCGGTAGATATGCTTTATGGGGCCATTAAGAAAAACTGGGATGGAAGGTTTCCCGGAATTGAGGTTATTATGGTAACGGAGATGAATGCAATAATTGAAAAGGCAGGCAATAAAGTTAATACCAGGCCGATTGATGAGAGATTATTAAAAAACCTGCCGGTAAATATTCGAATTGTACTAAACTGGGATGCAGACAATACTGATATGGATTTATGGGTAACCGATCCGAAAAATGAAAAATGCTATTATGAACATAAAGAAACCCAAATTGGGGGTTTACTCTCAAATGATTTTACCCGGGGGTACGGACCGGAAGAATTTTTATTAAAAAAAGCGATAACGGGGAAGTATAAAGTTCAGGCAAATTATTACGGTAGTTCACAACAAAGAGTTGCAGGTCCGGTTACTGTATACCTTCAGCTGTTTACCAATTATGGAGAGCCGGAAGAAGAATTAAAAGAGGTAACCGTTAGATTATCTAAAAACAAAGAGGTGGTGGAAATTGGAGAGCTGAATTTTTAAAAAAGTAATTTTATCAATTTTTATTGATAAAAATGTGCTTGATGAATATGAATTTTTTATATTTTCAACAATCTGTTTTGGTACACGTATTTTCAATTAAATCCTGGTCAATATTGGTCAGGATTTAATTTTTGTAACCCCTGTGTATAAAGAGATTCATTCATTTATCGGTAATATATATCCTGTTTTACATGAATGAGTATCAGAAAACAAAATTCAGGAAAAATATTGAGAAGCGAACATCCTTTCTATCTTTGACGGTCTTAACCCCAAATTACCAAAAAATGAAAGAAATTCAAATTCCTGAATTTAATCTGAACTCGGATAAACTGGTTGAAGTAATAGATGAGATCCCCTTATGGTCGGCCCCTTTTGGGCTAAAGCTTATAGATTCTATTCCTTTTAAGCGTGAACAGACTGTTCTGGATATCGGTTTCGGAGCCGGCTTTCCATTAATTGAAATTGCTATGAGACTTGGAAATTCCAGCAAAATTTATGGAATAGACCCTTGGGAAGCAGCAATACGGAGAACGGAAAAAAAACTGGAAATTTATGGCGTTACAAATGTAGAAATAATAAGAGGTGGAGCAGAAAAAATTCCATTAGGGGATAGTGTTGTTGATCTTATAACCAGCAATAATGGAATAAACAATATTGCAGATCAGGATGTGGTCCTGAATGAATGTTCAAGAGTTATAAAACCAAGTGGAAGGTTTGTTCAAACGATAAACCTTGATACAACAATGATCGAGTTTTATAGTATTATGGAAGGTGTACTCCTGGGTTTTGGAATGATTCCTGAATTAGGAAAACTTAAAGAACATATTTACTCCAAGCGAAAGCCATTGGATGAATCCCTTAAGAACCTGGAGAAGAGTGGGTTTTCTGTTAATAAGCTGGATCAGCACCAGTTCGAATATAAATTTATGGACGGGACAGCACTTTTACAGCACTATTTTATCCGCCTGGCATTTCTTGACAGTTGGAAAGCAATTGTTCCTGAACTATATCGGGAAGACGTATTTCAGCAAATTGAGGAAGTGATGAACAATCAGGCCTTAGAACAGGGGTGCATAAAGTTGAGGGTCCCTTTTGTATTGATTGATTGCTCGAAGAAATAGTGTCTAAAAGAATACCTCTCCACGCATCATGTTAAAGAGGTATTCTCCGTGTTTTATTTTTTTTGTGATTTACACTAAAAGAGTTATGTGCGATTCTGTTTAACTGAAAGGAAATGCAGCTAAACAGCGCAATCTATCATTGGTTAAGCGAGAAGTAACCTTAATCATTTTCCGGGGTATGATTAGCCGGAAAGGCATTTATTTTTTTCTCTTTACAGAACAACCAATGGCTTTTGTGAAGTCAGGGGCAGGCTTGTTTCCAGCCAGTAAAGCATCAATAGCATTGGTAAGATAAGTCTCGGTTACCGCACCCGCATCTTTATAATTATTGTCAATCGTACCAATATACCTCACAACCAGGTCTTTTTTCTCTTTATTGAGGACATAAACATGCGGAGTACGCGTGGCCCCGAATTTGTCGGCTACTTCCTGGGTTTCGTCCCGAAGATAAGGGAAAGTAAAACCTTTTTCTTTTGCCCTTTCAACCATTTTTTCATATGAGTCTCCGGGAACAATACTTATGTCGTTTGGATTAATGGCAACTACCGGGTATCCTTTTTTCTTGTATTTCTTATCAATGTCAATAATACGATCTTCGTAGGCAACGGCATACGGACAGTGGTTGCAGGTGAAAATCACAATAAAACCTTTGGCTTCACGGAAATCTGAAAGACTTACCATTTTTCCGTCTACATTCTTTAAAGAAAAATCCGAAGCCTTGTCGCCAACTTTATATCCTTCTATACCAGAAGAAGACAAGAATAAAGTTCCGATTAATAATAATGCAAATTGGTTCATAGCTATTTAATATAAAGGTTAATAATCGAATCAAGTTCGGTAAATTCAAAGCCCCTCTCGTAAAAGCTCCGGGAATTTTTAGCGTAAATGAGGCTGGCAGGAATACTGCCACTCCAGGAAGGGGAAACTTTATTAATCCAGTGGTTAAAATCCGGATCGTCAAGAACTATAACTTCCTGTTCAATCTTGTTCTTCAATATGAAGGGATTTAGTTTTTTCTCAATTCTGGAAGGCATGTCAAGGCTAACAAGAAGTATTTTAAGCGGTTCATCCTTGTATTTTTCAGCAAGCTGTTTAATTGCAGGAATTTCTTTAATGCACGGAACGCACCATGTAGCCCAAAAATTAATGAAATAGACGGAATCAGAACTAAGATGTAACCGGGGCTCAAACTCTTCAAAGTTTAATACCTGAACATCCTGCGTGTAACTTCTCATTGAAAAAAAGAAAAACAATGCGATGAGGGAAAGGCATGGTTTATTTATCATAAGTCGGCTTTTTAATGAATTAGTGCCACTAAAAGAACAGATTGGACAACAAAAGGTTGTGGGCAAAATAAGGATAGAGAGGTATTTAACATGATTTTAAGATTTTATGAACAAAACCATTTATTTAGAAGTTATCCAATAAATATTTTTAAAATAGAGTAATTATGAACCTGGGAGCATTTTCAGTGAGTCTTAATGTAAAGGATATTAAGGCTTCTAAACAGTTTTATGAAAATCTGGGTTTTTCCGTTTTCGCAGGAGATATAGAGGAGAACTACCTTATTCTGAAAAATGGGAATACAATACTCGGGTTATTTCAGGGAATGTTCGAGAAAAACATTCTTACATTCAATCCGGGGTGGGATGAAAACGCCAATAAAATGGAATTCTTTGATGATGTCAGGGAAATTCAGCGACAACTTAAGGAAAAGGGAGTCAGGTTGGAAAGTGAAGCAGATGAAAACACTTCAGGCCCTGCCAGCTTTATCGTTGTTGATCCGGATGGGAACCCGGTTCTTTTCGATCAACATGTTTAAGCCTTAAAAGGACTATCGTTTTATAAAAGAGATGGTAAGGCAGAATGGAACCGGCTTACAACATGTATTATCGGGAGCCTGGGGGCTGCCACCTTCTTCGGGGAGAATAAAAAAAATGAAAATCGGCTTTATACTTCGTTAGCATACTACGAGGTAGTTGATTCAAAAACAGTTAACTTGCATGTTAATCATGCTATTAATTAATTCAATGGATAAATTTTTACTCGAAGCAATAAAAGAGGCAGAGCAAGGATTAAGAGAAGGAGGTATTCCAATAGGTTCTGTACTTGTTTACAACAACGAAATAATTGGACGTGGGCATAACAGACGGGTCCAGAATGGCAGTGTGATTCTGCATGGAGAAATGGATGCCTTGGAAAATGCTGGCAGACAGACCGCTAAGGTGTACCGGAATTCGGTGCTCTACACCACTCTTTCTCCATGTGCGATGTGTTCCGGGGCAATTCTGCTCTATGGCATTCCCAGGGTTATTATTGGCGAGAATGAAACATATTTAGGAGAGGAGGACCTTCTGAAAGAAAGGGGCGTACAGGTTGTAGTAGAAGATAATGGGCGATGCAAAGAGTTGATGAAACTTTTTATATCGTCAAACAAAGAGTTGTGGAACGAGGATATAGGAGTTTAAGCCGGTGTTGGCCTAACTGTTTGGTTTTTGTGTTTTTATCTGTATTTAGCTTATTTTTAGGTGATTGTCGTATGGATTCTTTTATGAAACCGGGAAATATTCAGGATGAAAAATATTCAACATATAAACGCGTTATTGCAAATAGCTTTTAAATGAGTTAAATTTTTATTTTAGAACTTTTCAGGAGAATGAAATAAAAACAACCATAAAAACTACAAATATGAATGTAAAGAGCCGGTTTATTGAGGAGTTATCTAAAACAAAGAAAAGGTATAAAGAACGGGAAGAATACCATAAACGCGTAAAAGAGTTGAAGGGGAAGGGTAAATATATCGATACCCACCAGGCACTATGCAGGCTGGAATATAAAGGCTATGACAGGAACCAGATCCTATTTACTGATAAAATTACAAGGGAACGGACGCTTGGTACGGATGATTTATTAAATATTAATTATTTAAAAAAAGGGGTTATCGCAGCCGGACCAGTAGGAAGAATTACAATAAACGCAGAAGAGGGAAGGGGGTATGGTACAGGGTTTATTATTAGTGAAAACCTTATAATGACCAATAACCATGTATTACCAACAAAAGAATATGCCCGTGATTGCTATATTGAATTTAATTACGAGGAAGATGAAAATTCTCAACCAGAAAATGCTGTAGCATTCGGATTTCAGCCCAATACCTTTTTTATAACCTCTCCCGAACTTGACTTTACTATTGTTGCGGTAGGTGATTGTTTTTATGGAAAGCAGAACAAATTATCCGATTTTGGAGCTTTAAAGTTAATTGAGAATATTGGTAAACTGCAGATTGGAGAAAAGGTTTCCATCATCCAGCACCCGAATGGAGAAAGAAAGCAGGTAGCGTTAAGAAATAATGAGGTTATTGATATATTCGACCATTACATACACTATGAAACGGATACTGAGCCTGGTTCGTCGGGTTCTCCCGTGTTTAATGAAGACTGGGAGGTCGTTGCACTTCACCATTCCGGCGTTCCGGATACTGATGGAAACGGAAAGGTTATGAATAAAAAAGGAAAAGTATGGAACGAAGAACAGGAAAGAGAACATGAGATTCGTTGGGTTGCTAATGAGGGGATCCGAATTAGTTCTATAATAAAACATTTAAGGTTAAAAGCCTCAGAAAAGCAAAAGTTATTCCTTCATCAGATCCTGGAGGAAGACAGTCCTCTTATAGTTTCTGGTACTGCCCCTACTTTAGGTACAGATACCGGTTATTATAATTATACAGAAGATGGTTTGATTATTAAACATTATTATGAGGAGATTGATTTTGAAAGAAAACCGGATGACCTTTTTCGGGATTTAAATAAATTATTGGTAAACACTCATAAAAACAAACTACCATACAGGCCTTCAAAATACGTTTACCCTGAAGTGGACCTTCATGAAGATGGAAAGTTGAGAAGTATATACTCGGGTAAAGAGTTTACAGGGGAGGAGTTAATCATGGCTGACGAAAGGGTTGATTTAGCGCGAAAATCAAGGTTGCTGGAGTTCCATAGAAGAAATGAACTGATTTTATTGGAGGAGTATTCTACTATGATTGAAGAGATTGAATACAGTTTACCTTATAACTGTGAACATGTTGTGCCCCAGTCCTGGTTCGATAAAAGAAACCCAATGAGAGGCGATTTGCATCACTTGTTTGCTTGCGAATCAAGATGTAACGGCTTTAGAGGCAACTATTCATATTTTGATTTTAAGGATTATGAGCCGGAACAGCCAACCGAAATAGTTAAGCATGATTGTGGAAAAAGGGAAGATAATAAGTTTGAGCCCCAAATAAATAAAGGTATTGTTGCCAGGGCCACACTTTATTACTTATTGCGATATCCGGGGATGATAGAAAAGAATTACAACAAAAATGGGGTGGCGGTATTGATGGATTGGCATGAAAGAAATCCGGTTTCTTTATATGAACGACACCGAAATTATAAAATATACCAGATGCAGGGGAACCGGAACCCGCTGATAGATATCCCGGATTTGGTAGGTAAAGTTAATTTTGAAAATGGGATATAGTAAACTGTAGTGTGTAATTATTAAGTTCGTTTACTCATATTTTAGTTCTAATTTTTCTTTATGTAAGGCAAAGTTTACCGGCATAGCCTTAGCTACGTCGAAAAACTTTAACACAACAGAAAGGAAAAAGAGGGCTGAAATAAGTGAATGAATTTAGTGCTTACCACACTAGTCATCAAGACTTAATATTCTGGTAGGTCGAGGCTCAAGGGCTTCCAAAGAAGGACAAAAGGAATTTGCTTAAATGGGAATTCTTATTCTCTTTATTAAGGTATACACGGCCGTCCCCTGTAGAGTAGCGCCAAGGATTATTACCGAAATAAACCGGCAACCATTTGTTTTCATAGCTTTTTAATTTCCAGGTTTCGCAACAAAGCCAGTGACGATAATATTTTGAATACCACCAGTTACAGCCTTTCTCAGCCCCGTGGTAATACCACAAGTCTTCGGTGCAACCTAAAAACCAGGCATTCTCTTTTATGGCAGAATCAACCACAAAAATCCAGTTGTCATTTGCATGAAGACGAATGCGTGCTGCTCCGGTTGGGTGATTTGGAATACCAGAAATACCGAACTTAGGAATGTAGTCCGGAGGTAAGCTTGTTTTTATATTTGGAGAACCAAAAGGGAGTTCTTTCTCCTTGGAAAAATACTCTTCTCTACTACAACAGCTTAATGCTGGAACAACGATTACCGTAAGAACTAAAATAAAAATGTTTGGCTGGGTCATTGGGTTAAGTTTTGAAGTTCAATTACTTCAGAAATTTTGTCTCTTAGCAATAAATTTATAACATTATACGGTTAAAATCTGGCTTTTTTTATGAAAAAAAACCGGATGGGATTAAAATGTCTTTCTCTCAATAACCCCCTTGTAAAGATTGCATAAGACGTCTTTTTTTATTATTTTGTTTTATATGGAAATCTATACAAACCCCCAAACGGTTAAAGTGCAAAATACTTCACTTAGGTACTATAGGTATGGAAAAGGTGAAGTGGTAATATTTCTGCATGGAATAACAACATATTCTTTTATTTGGAGAAAGGTTGTGCCTTACTTTTTTGATAACTATGATGTTATACTTGTTGATTTGCTTGGGAGCGGAGAGTCAGACAAACCATTAGAGCAGGATTTCTCCTTAAAACGTCAGGCACATCTGATAAAAGACTTTTGTCAGGAGCTGGGGATAAACAGGTTTCATCTGGTTTGTCACGATGTTGGAGGAGGAATAGGACAAATCATGGCAGTAAATTACCCCGAACTCATATATAACTTAGTATTAGTAAATACGGTGGCATACAATTTTTGGCCTGTTCAACCTATTATCCTTATGCGGACCCCTGTTCTAAGGCAATTTGCAATGGCTACCCTGGATTATGGAATGTTCGAAATTATAATAAGAAGGGGCTTATATCATAAGAGTAAGCTTACGAAAGAACTCAAGGAGCTGTTTTTTAAACCAATGAGGACCACGTCGGGAAGAAAGGGGTTCTTACGTTTCGCTAAGTGCCTCGACAACAAAAACCTTATGGAGATAGAGGATAAACTTCGGGAGCTAAAAATACCTGTATGCATAATTAGGGGGGAAGCCGATCTTTATTTAAGCTCATCCATATCAGACAGGTTACATTCAGAAATACCAGGTAGCAAACTTATGAAAATACAGACAGGCGGGCATTTCATTCAGGAAGACGAACCGGAAAAAATATCGAAAATTATCCTGAACTTTTTATTACAAAAGGCCCATGAAAAATAAGAATACTTCATATATCCGAAACCTGGAATCAAAAATTCACATTTTAGAACATGAAAACGAGATTTTGTCAGCTAAGGCAGAAGAAAACCTTCTCTTAACAAAGGCATTTGAAGAGGTGGGCAATTATGATGATGTTGAAGGTATATTTTCAAATATTTTGGAAAGTATTTCCATTTTACTGGATATCCAGTTTTCCGGAGTGTTCGTTTATGTAGACAATCATTTTGAATGTGTTAACTGTTATGCCCTTTTTCAAAATGAAAATTCAAGGACCAGGTTCTTTTTACAGGAAAGCAAAAGCCAATGGGACCCTTCACAAAATATTGGTTTTTTTTATAAAAATGAGGCGAAATTAGTTTTCGAAAATGCAGAAACTAGTTTTTATCCTGAATGCTATCTTGTAATCAGGTTGAAAACAGTGTTAGAAAAGAATCGATATTTTATTTTTGCCACAGATCGAAATTGTCCTGATTTGAGATTAAGGGGCTCGTTATTAGAAAAAGTAATCCAGATTATTTCGGTAAGGATAGAAAGAATTTTTTACCATAAAGAACTGACGAATGTTAATCAGGAACTTCAATTGAAAAATGAAGAACTCTTGATTAAAAATTTGGAGCTAAAAGAGAAGGGGCGCATTATTCATGAGCAAAATGCGGAGCTAATTACAACAATGGAGCAATTGAAAGAAACCCAGACACATTTAATCCAGTCAGAGAAAATGGCTTCATTGGGGGTTCTTACGGCCGGTGTTGCGCATGAAATGAACAACCCGCTAAACTACATTATGGGGGGGTACGTAGGCTTGAATGAGTACCTTAAAGAGGAGGATATGGCTGGGGACGAGCGTGTAATTATAATGCTGAATTCAATAAAGGAGGGGATAAAGAAAGCTACTGACATCATTAACGGACTTAATCAGTTTAGCAGGGACAATAAAGATTACAATGAGAACTGTGATATCCACTCTATTCTGGATAACTGTCATGTAATATTAAACAATCAGACGAAGGATCGAATAGAAGTTATTAAAAGGTATTTTAACGAGCCGCTTATTGTGAAAGGCAATGTAGGAAAGTTACACCAGGCTTTTATTAACATACTTACAAATGCTTATCAGGCGATAGAAAACAAGGGGCAAATATCATTAACAACACTGAAAATTCACGAGAAGGTGGTTATAATAATCACCGATACAGGTTGTGGAATCAAAAAGGAAGATTTGACACGGGTTATTGAACCCTTTTTTACGACCAAAGACCCCGGCAAAGGAACGGGTTTAGGCTTGTCTGTTGTTTACAAAATTATAAAGGAACATAAGGGGACATTGGAAATAGAATCTGAATTAAATATTGGCACAAGTGTCAGAATCCATTTTTCATTGAATAAAGAACCTGATAATAGAAATTATTTTTGAGTGTGGCTTTTTTTATATGAAAGGATTTCTGTGCCGGTTTTGGGGATGCATCCAACATAAAATTCTTTAGGGGATATTTTAGCTTATGGCGTTTTCGTTCATTGGGGAAAAGAGAATGAGTTTATTTTAAGCCAGAGGACTAAAAAAGAATATCCTATATTTATTCAGCCTAAAAGCATGAAATTAAAACCGATAGGGAATGTTTAATTAAGATAACCATCATGACCGTACTGAATTCATTAGCGTCATCGCTCGGAGAGAAAGGGAGTGGGGCCAATATTGCACTGGCAAAAGAGATTGCATCTACGGAAAACCATCAGGCAATAAAAGAACTGGTAGAAAACCTTAACAATAAGGATAAGAAAATACAAAGTGATTGTATAAAGGTCCTTTATGAAACAGGATATATAAAACCAATGCTAATAGCCGGATATTATACAGACTTTATGGCTCTGCTGACACATAAAAATAACCGACTGGCCTGGGGGGCTATGATAGTAATTTATAGCATAACCTACCTTAAACCACAGGAAGTATTTGCATCTCTGGATTTGATTATGGAAACAGTAGAAAAGGGCTCGGTAATAACAATTGACTGTGGCATTGAAATATTGTCCCGGTTAAGTACATTTCCGGAGTATGTAGATAAAGCAGAGCCTCTTTTGACAGAACAGCTTTGGAAATGTCCGATAAAACAATTCCCGATGTATATTGAAAAATCGTTAGTAGCCGTAAATTCAGGTAACAAAGCAGTGTTTCTGGATATTATTGAAAAGCGAAAAAAAGAATGTGAGAAAGAGTCACAGAAAAAAAGATTGGATAAGGTTCTGAAGAAAATATCGTAGAAATATAGTTTTCCAGGACAAAAATATAAATTCATAGATAAATTTCAGGCAAACTCTTATTATGACTTTAGGGGGTTCTCAGCACAAATTCACTTTAGGGGGCATTATTAATACATAAATCCAGTCAAACATTCGTTCCGGTTGATTCGTTGTGTGTGCGCCACTTTTCTTCGGACCATTTTTTTTGTTGCTGAGGGGTAAGAAAGGTCCAGGCGAGAATTCTACTTGCTTTATTTCCTTGTCCTGTTGGAATAATTTTAAAATCAGCAGGATGCATTTCTTTTAATATTTTTATGATGGTATTAAGACTGGCCTGCTTTGAGATTAAGGTAGAAAACCAGAAGCAGGAACTGGAAAACACTTTGCTTTCCCGAATCATGTTTCCAATAAACCTTACTTCACCGCCTTTACACCACAATTCATTGTTTTTACCTCCAAAATTTAGTGTCAGTTTTGTTGTTGTTCCGTTAAGGTTCTTTAGTTTGCGCAGGGTGCCTTCTCTGGCTTCTTTTAATGAGTTATGGAAGGGCGGGTTGCAAACAGACAAGTCGATGAACTCAGCTTTTTGGACGATCCCTTTAAAAATGCACCCGGTGTTTTTTTGTAGCCTCAGCTTCAGTTTATCTTTGAGAAGCGAATTTTCCTTAATAATACGGTTTGCGGATTCTATTGAAACGATATCAATATCAGAACCAATAAACGACCAGCCATATTCTTTAATTCCAATAATGGGATATATGCAATTTGCCCCCACGCCAATATCAAGGCATTTTATATTTTCTCCTGTAGGAACCTCCCCCTTGTTACAGGAACTTAGCAAATCAGCAGCATGATGGATGTAATCGGCCCTACCGGGAATAGGTGGGCATAAATAACCGGGAGGGATGTTCCAAAACTCAATGTCATAAAATTTTTTGAGCAAAGCTTTGTTTAACATTTTTACCGCAACAGGATCTGAAAAGTCAATAGACTCATCCCCAAATTTATTTAGGGCAACAGACGCAGATAGTTCTGGACAAACTGCGGTAAGCTGTTTGAAGTCATAACGTCCCCGGTGTTTGTTTCGGGGGTGTAATTCAGTTTTTTCCTCTGGGTGTTTTCTTTTTTTCGGGTGCATAAATGTTATCTGCTATTCATGGACAAATTTAATAATAAAAGCATGTTGTATTTTACCAAAACTTTTTTGTTAAAAGTGTCCCGCAATAAATGCTATAAAAACCAAATGGTTTTCTGGAAAACCCACAATCAAATAAAGAAAAAAACAGCATTGTTTTCAGCTAAGCCTCAATAAGGGAAGACAGGGGTAACGTTCTTTTAAGAATAATTCTTAATTTGTGTAGAAAACCGAAACAAATGTTCTATGCTGAAATTCTTAATTGTATTAGGGGGCTTTTCATTTATTAATATTAAAGCACAAGATCAGGTAGTTTATTTAAATGGTGATAAAGACTATGTTGATGAAATAGTAAAAGTAGAAAACGATTCATTGATATATTGTTCATTCAGAAAAACTTACAAAGTACCTTTGGAAAACGTTCTGGGATATTTTTTGACTGTGGAAACCAAGGAGAATATGAAGAAAGGATTTTACAGACGGGAAAGGGAATATTTTGAAATTCAAGCATCTCACCATAAAAAGCCCCTTAGAAAAGAACAAAAAGTTGATTTTGTCAATGAGTATATAAAAAGAAGCTTACCAGAAGACATGTCTGCTTTAAAATATGAGCCGGGGTATTTTATAAATTATTTCGGAGATACCATTGAAGCAGAGATTTCTTGCCTGTCTGACCATATTAAAGAGAGTTTGTTTTTCATTGTAAACAATGATTCGGTTTATTCAATTGTGACGGCCAATCAGGTTAAAGGATACTTCGTGCAGGGTGAGTATTATTCGAGCTACTTGATTGATAATAAGGAAGATGTTAGACTTTATTTTTATGTAAGAAGAATACTGACAGGAAGAATGAATCTATATCAGAAGATTTCGCTTCCATTTTACAAGTCATCATATTTTCTAATAAATAAAGCGGGACAGGATACTTTTTATAAAGTTTGTCCAAATTCAACATGTATGGGACATACAGATTTGAAGCCAATGTTACTCCCTAATCAGACAATGGGAAGATCGCAGTTGGTGTCGGAATCAGTGCATGAGCAGAACCTGGATAATAGTTTCCGGGAGTTGATGCCTGGTTTAATTAAAGATTGTCAGAGATTGTCAAACAAAGTAAGGAGCGAATTTTACCGGAAATCGGACATCATTAAGATTGTTCAGGAATATAATAATTGCAATTAGTTAGAAAAAGGAGGTGGGTTTCGGGATTTTCTTTTAAAATACAATCAAACGGTTGGTTATTGGTATAAAATTTGTTGTGTGTTCATTGCGAATAAAGCTTTAGTACTAATTTCTTAATACACTCTATTCATCATGAAAAAAATACTCCCCTTCCTTTGTATTTTGGTTTTAATAGCTGGAATATTGGTTAGCTGTGAACAGGAAAGTCCAAACGCTTATCAGGACTATATGTCTGTTGATTTGACTCCGATAAATGACAATTCGGAAGAATTAAATTACCAGGTACAGATCACGAATTTTCGGAATCAGGAATTTAATGCTGAATGCAAGTTAGTGTTCACATTAATAGATGAAGTTAAAGAAAAAAGATACGTAGCATACAAAGATGTAGTAAACACAGAAATAGAGAAAGGGGAGGTTGACGGTTATTTCACATTATCGTCAGGAGGTCAGTTTACCATCATATCAGATATTAACAAACTGAACTGGATAGAATATAGGAAAAAGGAAATAGAAGCAGGGGACTATAGCTTGCAGGTTGCCCTTATTATTAATGAAGAGCCTGTTTTGCAAGACAACGAATTGTATTCCAATAAAATAATATTCAGAAAGAAATAGTTTTTTTACAAGCAAAATAACATATACTTTCAAATAAGTTGTTTAACCTTTCTGGCACCCGGGTCTTTCCGGGTTTTTTTATCAGAAACAGGATGTTAGGTATAATGAGACGAAAAAAAATATTCTTATATGTAGAAATGCTATAGGTGACTGTTGGAAAGGGCAATAAAAAAATAGCAAGAATGGTAAAGTCCGTTAAAAAAGCACCATGTAAATTTGTTGAAAAAACACGAAATGGAAAAAGTGGATTATAAAAAGCAGTTCTCAGATTTTTATTCTGTCCGGAAAAATACGATTTCCGTAGTTGAAGTACCAAAAATGAATTATTTGACGATTGACGGAGAGGGGGATCCCAATACGTCGACCGATTATAAAAATGCTGTTGAGGCACTTTTCTCTTTATCATATGCCATCAAGTTTAAGATTAAAAAGGGACTTAATCTTGTTGATTATGGGGTAATGCCGCTTGAAGGACTTTGGTGGACGGATGATATGAATAATTTTTCTATCGGGAATAAAGATATCTGGAAATGGACAGCAGCTATTATGCAGCCGGAAGTTGTAACAAAAGAAACAGTAGGGCAATGCATGGAAGAAGTGGGCAAGAAAAAGAAATTGCCGGCTCTTTCAAAAGCATCTTTCCATTCCTTTACAGACGGTTTAAGTGCCCAGGTATTGCATGTTGGACCATATTCAGCAGAACCCCCAACAATTGCAAAACTTCATCATTACATCGAAGAGAATGGCTATACATTTAATGGGAAACACCGGGAAATATATTTGAATGATCCTGGCAGGACAGCCAGTGATAAATTAAAAACAATTATCAGGCAACCCATAAAAACAAAATAGAAAAGTTAAAGGTGTTTTTACATAAAAAGCGTTAATTGTTCAGTTTTATGTTAGTTTAGAAAAAAAATATATGGCATAAATGGTTGTTATACTTTGTTGTGTCTCTTAAAACCTTCTATTATAACGACTTTGTGGTCTTGTTGAGTGTTTGCAAATTCGGTAATTAGTATTACTTTTATCATGTATATAAAAATACCTAGTCCGATATGTCTCTATTAAGATAACCTCTTATATAAATGAAAAGAAATAACACTGGAAATAGAATTTCTATCTTTTTTTCGTTAAGTTTCTTATAATCAGGGATAAAAAGGTGTGTGGAAATTACACTGTCAAATACTATTATTAATTTAAAAAATTACTACTATGCTTAACAGACTATTAATTGTTGGCCTGGCAATCATGCTTTTATCCAACATTAAAGCCCAGCAAATCCCACAAACTTTTAGTGGCAAAACTCACATGATTTCAACAGATGAGCTTCTTCAGAAGAAAAGTGCCAGCAGGGCATTTTCAATAACAGCTCCACCCGAAGGGGATATCAGAAGTATAGCAGAGTTTGAAAGGGCGGAAGGGGTAATAGTAACCTACCTCAACGGTTATTCAGGAGGGCGTTTCGGCATTCCGCTTAACCTGATTGCAGAAATGTCAGAAGATGCCATTGTTTATACAGTTGTGTCAAACTCTCAGGCTCAAAACAGAGTTGAGAGAACCTACAGGAACAATGGAGTAAAAATGGAAAATGTAGAATATGTCCGCTCGCGTGCCAATTCTTATTGGACAAGAGATTATTCCCCCTGGTTTATTGCTGTTGACAATGAAGTCTCAATTGTCGATTTCCCTTACAACAGGCCCCGTCCATATGACGATGATATGCCGATCGTATTTGGCGATTACCTGAATATGGATATTTACGGAATGGACCTTGTATCAACCGGAGGAAACTATATGTCTGACGGATTGGGAATTGGAGCGTCGTGTGAATTGGTATATAAAGAAAACACATCATTATCGGCAAATGAAGTAGCAAAGCTTGCAAAAGATTATCTTGGCCTGGAAAAATATCATATTGTAAAAGATCCACTTGATGATTACATAGAACATATTGACTGCTGGGGAAAATTTCTTGATGTAGACAAAATATTAATCACAAGAGTTCCACAGTCCGATCGTCGGTATGCCGATTTTGAAGCAATGGCTGATTATTGGGCAAATCAGACTTCTTCCTATGGAAATAAATTCCAGGTTTTCAGGGTTTACAGCCCAAACGGCCAACCTTATACGAACTCTCTTATACTCAATGAAAAAGTATTTGTCCCAATCGTTTCAGGAACCGGAAGTCAGTATAACGAGACGGCACTCGATGTATACAGAAAAGCTATGCCGGGATATGAAGTAATTGGTTATTACCCGGCATCAAATGCTCCCTGGGAATCAACAGATGCCCTGCATTGTCGTACACATGAGGTACCAGACAGGGATATGCTTTATATAAACCACAAACCAATACTTAATGCTTGTACAACAACAGGTTCCTCTGCAGCCATAAATGCCTCTGTTTCTTCGTTTGGAGGAAGTGCAATACAAAAGGTGATGTTAAATTATAAAATTAATGGCGGGCAATATCAGCAAAAAGAACTCATTTCCAAACAGGGAGGACAGGTATACCATACAGAAATTAGCGGATTGAGAGAAGCCGATACGGTACGTTATTTTCTTCAGGCTTATGATGCCGGAGGAAAGATCGAGAAGCACCCTCTTATTGGAGAAAGCGACCCTCACAAGTTTTATGTAGAAAGCCGGTTTAAAAGCATTACTCAGTCAATTGAACAGAATACCGAGGTCAAAGTATACCCGAACCCGGTTGCAGATAATTTGAGTTTAGTTGTAATTAATGCTCCGGCCAGTTCCGCTTTGGTAAAAGTAAAAGATATTAACGGGCGCGTTGTTTACCAGCAAAAACATGATGGTTTGGATATGTGGTACAGGGGAGCTGTAAATCTTTCACATTTAAGTGCTGGGGTTTATATTCTTGAATTCTCTTGTGGTAATGAGCAGTTTACCCAAAAGATTGTGAAATATTAAGCAGCCCCTTAAAATGGAGGTCTATATCTGCGTGTTAAGATGCCTCGCAGCTGCACAAAGGGCTTAAAATGGACGGTTTTATCCCTCTGCGGGGGCAATAATCCGGTTTAATTTTGTTGAAAAGCCATTATTAACTTTACTATACATAAAGTTAATAATGGCTTTTTTTGTAGTATATCAATATTGCAATAGGAAGGTTAACATAAAAATATAGTCCTGTCAGAATTAATTCTTATCAGAAATGAATCTTTATTGGGAAACTAACAGTATAACAGTTATTGCTTATTAATTAAATAAATAGCTTTTCAACTTTGTAAGGTATTGAAAGCAACAATTTATTTTTTTAATTGTTTTTCGTAGACTTACCTTATACCAACTCAATACTCTTATTTGTTTAAAATTGTATCACTTATAATTTTTATAAATGATTACGGAAGAGGTATATGATATTTACAAAGAAAATCTTCTAAATGGCAGAAGAAATGAGTGTAGTAATATTGTTAGGCAGTTGTTGGAGGATGGCATAGAATTAAAAGATTTGTATGTTCATTTATTCCAGCGCTCACTATACTATGTGGGAACACTATGGGAAACCAATCAGATAACCGTTGCAATGGAACACCTTTATACATCAATAACAGAAAGCCTTATTAGTATGTCATATCCTTATCTTTTTGCTAAACAGCGCTGTGGTAGAAAGGCAGTTATACTGTGCACCCCGGGAGAATTTCATCAAATAGGGGCACGTATGGTGGCCGATTATTTTGAGCTAAATGGTTGGGACGGGTATTTTATTGGGGTCAACACTCCGGAAGAAGATTTGATTAAGCTTATTGATAAATATACCCCTGATATTCTTGCTATATCACTTAGTTTTTTGATGAACCTAAAAGCATTGAGGAAATTAATTCTTACGATAAGGGAATCCTTTAAGGAGCTAAAAATAATTGTTGGTGGACAGGGTTTTAGGGATGGGGGCAGCGATACAATATCAGAGATTGATAATGTTCAGGTTATATTAACACTGGAAGAACTTGAGAAAAGTATTTTTGAAAATGAGATTAGTTAAGAAAGAAAGGCTATTAACAGAGTATTTGTGGAATACTTCATCAATATTCTATGTTGAAGCAAAGAGGGACGGCTCTATAAAAAGGGCCAACGCATTTGCAGAAAAACTATTCGGTAAGAAACTGATCGGGATGCCTTTGGAAGAGGTTTTCATAAATTTTGATAAGGAGAAAGATATTTTTGGTTATTTTTCTAAACAGGGAGAAAAAACGCTCTTACATATTAATACAGAGAAGTCAGTACCAATCTCATTTTATTTCCGTTTTTACATTTCCGGAGGTGATTTTATTGCAATAGGGGAGTCTGATAATTCCGAAGTTGAAATGTTTAGAAATAATATTTTAGAGTTAAATAACGAGTTAAATAACCTGACCAGGGATCTTCATAAAAAAAATGCTGAACTAAAGAAAATAAATGAACAGAAGAACCGTGTGTTGGGTATTGCCGCCCACGATTTGCGAAGCCCGGTAGCAAATATTAAAATAATAAGCGATTTACTTCTGGAACGGCTGAATGGATTGGTAGAGGTAGATTATCTTGAATTAGTCGGGCACGTTTACTCATCAAGTAAATTTATACTTAAACTATTAAACGATTTGCTTGACATTTCGGCAATAGAATCCGGAAAGCTTGAATTGAATTACGAGGCAACCAATATCAAAGATTTAATTGAATACAATGTGAAACTAAATAGTAACCTGGCAGGAAAAAAACGAATAGAGTTAGTCTTCAACAGTGATGAGGTTGTTCCAAAAATAATGGTGGACAGAATAAAAATAGAGCAGGTCTTGAATAACCTTTTAAGCAATGCTGTTAAATTTTCTTTTCCGGAAAGCAAAATTAATGTAAACTTACGAGTTGATGATAATTTTGTCACGGTTTCTGTATCAGATAGAGGACAGGGGATTCCGGAGCATGAACTGGATAAGATTTTTAAACCCTTTGATAAATCCAGCGTTAAGGCTACTCATGGAGAGAAAACTACGGGCCTGGGATTAGCCATTGTATGGAACATAATAAAAGGGCACAAAGGAAAAATATGGGTTGAAAGTGAAGTAGGAAATGGGGCAACCTTTCATTTTAAATTACCATTAAACGTAAAGGTTAATCAAACTTTTAGTTATGGATAAAGTCGTACTCCTTAGAAACAACTTCTGAATAATGTAGACTTGTTCAATGTGCATAACTTTCACCTTGTCAAATACGTATCTTTTTGTAATTTTGTACTATAAATTCTAAACTATGAAAGCCAGGCAAAGTAAAGAAGCAAAAAGCATTTTCAGCAATAAAGTCAAAGGGCGGGCTGTGTTACGCGAAATCCATAAAGAAACCTCAAAAGAAGCCCGTGGTATTAAAAGCATAAATCTCGGCAAAGATAATATCCGTGTTAAGGAGTTATAATGAGCTTTGCATTTATAACTGTTTTACTTCTTCTTTTTTCACTTCCGGGAATAGCGTTCAGGAGAAGCTATTATGCTTCCAGGTTTTCATTAAATTTTGTTTCAACTAATTTAATAAATGAACTTATCTGGTCTTTTATACCGGCATTATTTTTACATGCTATAGCAGTACTTATTATTGAGGCGCAGGGCAAAGTACAGTTTCATGTTGAGCATTTTGGCTATTTACTTGTTGGTGGGAGCGATAAAGAAGAAATTCAGTTGATTTTTAACAATATCCACTCCAACTTAGGGAGAATTATTCTTTATTTTACCAGTTTAACCCTTGTAGCTGCTCTGGTTGGAAATATTCTAAGGTTATGCGTCAGGGGCTTAGGTTTAGATATTCTTCTACGTATTTTGCGTTTCCCTAACCGGTGGCATTACCTTTTTACCGGAGAATATCTTGATATAGAGAAAGGGTTGAAATATCATAAGAATATTGACTTTATTATTGTTGACGTCTTAATGGGGGTTGGAGATAAAAATATTATTTATTCAGGCATTTTAGAAGACTACTATTTATCAAAGACAAGCGGGGGGCTGGACAGGATAATTATAAAATACCCTTCGAAAAAAATATTTACTGAAGATGGTAATTCAGAACACCGCGAAATCCCCGGGGACTATCTCTCAATACCGTATGAAAAAATCCTGAATATAAACATCCAGTATTATGAATTTACAAGAGAAGATGAAGTTCAGCAAGAGGAAAGTGTAACTTCAGAAAGTTAATTTAAGTTTAGCTGGTTGTGTAAAAAATTATAAAGAATTTAGTTGTTAATTAAATATTTAAGCGATGAAGCATTTTTTTTCAATAGTACTTGTCAGTGGTTTATTGGTGAACTATTCATTTTCTCAGGAAAAAACAAAGAAAGCGGAGATTGTGTGGAGCGATAACCTAAAAGTTTCTCAGGACGAAACGTTTAGCGGGGTTATTGGAAAAGAGGGGACAGGAGTGTTTGTGCTTAGCTCCAGGTCCCAGAAAAACAATATAATGAGAACAGAGCATACAATAAGGCATTATGATGCAAACATGAAGGAAGTTAATTCGGCAGACTTAAATCTGGATTATCAAAATAAATACAGGGATTTAGAACTTGTCTTTCAATACAAAAAAGAAATTTTTATTGTAGCTTCTCAAAACGATAAGGAACACAAGCAGAAAAACTTATATCTTCAGAAACTAAATAAGAAAACACTCCAGTTAGAACCGGACATTAAGAAAATTGATGCGATAGATTATTCCGGGCACAGTAGGTTTAATTCAGGCAGCTTTTATTTTAAAATTTCAAGAGATAGCTCCACGCTGGCTATTATGTACAATTTACCTTATGAACTGGGTGGGAAAGAGCGGTTTGGTTTCAATGTTTTTGATGCAGAACTTAACCCAATCTGGAATAAAGATATCGAACTCCCCTATAATGACAAACTGTTTACTATAACTAACTTTATCTTAGATATTAACGGGAATATTCATTTGCTTGGAAAAATATTTGAGAACAAAAGAGATAAGACAGCTTATAAACATCACATCATCAGTTACTATAATGGCGGGAAAGAAGTAAGGGAATATCCTGTTCATATTCCGGATAAATATTTGACAGACATGAATATCGCTGTGAATGATGATTTGGATATCTTATGTACGGGTTTTTATTCTGAAAAAGGAATCCGCAGTATTAAAGGCTCATATTTCCTGAAAATAAATAAGGAAACAAAGAAAATCCTGATTGAAAATTTCATGGAATTTGACAAGGAGTTTATGCTAAAAAACTTGTCCAAGAGGGATGCAAAATACTTAAATGTATTATTTGAAAAAAACCGGAACCCGGAAATGAAGAACTACCATTTGGATGATATGGTTTTGAAAGACGATGGAGGAGTGGTGTTAATTGGGGAACAATTTTATCAGGATGGAACAACATCAGCCGGGAATAAATATTTCTATAACCATATTATTGTCATTAATATTCAACCTAATGGAATGATTGAATGGGCCCAGAAGATACCCAAAAAGCAGTTGGCTATAGGAGATAGTAGGCTTTTAGCATCATATGCAATGATGGTTAGGAACGACAAACTGTATTTTGTGTTTTATGATAGTCAAAAGAACCTGACAGATAACGGGGAAAAAATTTATGACTGGAAGAGTTCTATGGGGTTAATCTTGGTAGAGTTAGACGGTAATGATGGAAATTACACTAAAGAATTGTTGGCTACATATGCGGATTCAAAAACCTATCTTTGGCCGAAAAGGTACCACCAAATATCAAAAAATGATATGATGTTGCATGGGAAATATATGAGGAATTTAAAATTTGGGAAACTTAGGATTTTAGATTGATAAGTAATACCAACACAACGAGGATAGAGAATTAGGGCTTGTTACACCAGTTTAAGCGCATTAAGGTGTTTGTCTAAATCTCGTAATCAGTGTATTACAAGTAAGGACTGTCGAAAGCCGGAGATTTGTTTTTTCCTATTTGATTGGATCAAGGAAACGCCCTAAAACCAACCATTTCTTCTTATCCTTCAACAATTCGGCAATAAAGCTGTTATTTTCTTTTGTAAGCCGAATAACAGAGATGATTTACAACACACTAAAGTCAAGCCTAAACACAAACGATATTGGTTTTCAGGAGAATAAAAAGTTCTATGAAAAACTTTTGAATGAGTACAGAGATAAACTGAAAAACACGGTTAACCACTCAAATAAAAAAGCAATTGCCCGGCATAAAGAACGGGGAAAGTTACTTCCCCGTGAGCGGATAAATTTGCTGATAGATTCGGGAACACCATTTATCGAACTTTCTGCAATGGCGGCGATAGGTCAGTATAAGGATGGGTTCCCTTCCGCTGGAATTATAACCGGGATAGGAATTATAAACAACAGGCCTGCTGTTATTGTAGCAAACGATGCAACCGTTAAAGGCGGAACATATGTAAAAGAAACCATTAAAAAGCATATACGTGCCCAGGAGATTGCGGAGCAGAACAAGCTGCCTTGCGTTTACCTGGTCGATTCAGGGGGGATTTTTCTTCCACAACAGGCAGAGGTTTTCCCGGATCGGTTCGATTTTGGCCGCATTTTTTATAATCAGGCAAAAATGTCTGCCGCCGGTATTCCACAAATTTCGGTAGTGATGGGCTCCTGTACTGCAGGAGGGGCTTATATTCCTGCTATGAGTGATGAGACTATTATTGTTAAAAATCAAGGAACAATATTTATTGGAGGGCCGCCATTGGTCAAAGCCGCAACTGGTGAAGAAGTTACAGCAGAAGAGCTTGGCGGGGGAGAAGTGCATACAAAAATATCCGGAGTTGCAGATTATCTGGCAGATAACGATGCCCATGCCCTTGAAATATGCCGGCAGATATTTGAAACGCTTAACACCAGGCAATTAGAGCAGTTTTCCGGCGAAATTGAAGAGCCGGAATTTGATATTCATGAATTATACGGGTTAATCCCGGAGAGTTCGAAAAAAACAATTAACCCGTTTGAATTAATAGGACGATTGATTGACGGTAGCGCTTTTCATGAGTTCAAGCCGGAATATGGGAGGACATTGGTGACCGGATTTGCAAAGTTTTATGGAAAGGATGTTGGAATCGTTGCCAATAATGGGTTTCTTAATTCGGAAAGTTCTCTGAAAGGCGCTCATTTTATTGAGTTATGTACCTTTCGGAAAATACCTTTGTTGTTCTTACAGAACATTACAGGCTTTATTGTCGGAAAAACTCATGAACACCAGGGAATAGCCAGGGACGGGGCTAAGTTGCTCCATGCAGTGGCGAATGCTCCGGTACCCAAAATTACTCTTGTTTTTGGGGGCTCATATGGGGCTGGTAACTATGCTATGTCTGGAAGGGCATTCGACCCTAATTTCCTGTTTATGTGGCCAAATTCCAAAATATGTGTAATGGGAGGGGAACAGGCGCAACAAGTACTTGCGTCAATTGGGGCAGAGAACAGTGGGTTAAAAGAGCAGTTTCATGAGGAGAGTTCGGTCTACTACAGTACGTCACGGCTATGGGATGATGGAATTCTGGAACCTTCAGAAACGCGCAAGGTACTTGGCCTGCTTTTGAGTATTGTGGAAATACAAAAAAGGGATTTAAATACTTTTGGGATATTTAGGATGTAAATAATATGAAAAATTACAATACGATAGAATTATTTGATAATGGTCCGCTGGTTATTTTGAAATTAAACCGGCCAGAAAAGAGGAACGCTTTAAACAGCGAGATGATTTCAGAATTGACGGATGCGTTTCAAATCATAGGTAATAGCCCGCAAGCGGTACTTTTAAATATTGTCGGAAAAGGTAATGCTTTTTGCGCCGGTGCAGATATAAAATGGCTGTCGGGTTTAAAGGAAGCATCTTTAGAAGAAATACAAAAAAGTTTTCTGGCTTTGGCTGAAATGCTTAAGACTTTATATGAATTGCCCCAGGTTACACTGGCAATGGTACACGGGGCTGTATACGGGGGAGGGATAGGCCTTATGGCAGCATGCGACTATGTGATTGGGGCGCCCGATGCCGTTTTTTCATTCAGCGAAATTAAGCTGGGGCTCGTTCCGGCAACAATTAGCCCCTATATTCAGAAAAGAACAGGGTTACATCAAATGAAGAAGTTGTTTTTAAAGGGAAATCAGTTTAATGAAGGGTATGCGGAAAAAATAGGGCTCATTGATGAGGTTGCAAATAAAAAACCGGGAGACTTAAATTATCAGACGATGGTTGAGTTATTACTGATGCAGCCACATCATGCACTTAAGGCCATGAAAAAACTATTCCGGGGACTGGAAGAAGATGAGATAGGGCATACTAACCAGCATGGTAGTAGCCGTTTAGTGGCAGAGCTGGTTAAAACAAAAGAAACACAGGTATTATTCGACAAATTTCTGGCAAATAAATAGTATATCCGTATGGGTATTTTATGTCATACAATGAACAATTTGGTTGAAATCCTCTTATACAATTGTCCTTTTTTTTGAACAGAAGGAAGGCGGAAATTAAACAAATTACTCAGGTTTTAATGAAAAGGGTTTTAGTAGCAAACAGGGGCGAAATTGCTGTGCGGATAATTCAGGCACTCCGAAAAACAGGGATAGAGTCTGTTTCTGTTTTTCATGAAGATGAAGTAGGGAGCAGGCACATTGAATTGGCAGATTTAGCTGTTTGTCTGGGGGCAGGATCTCTTTCTGATACCTACCTGAATATTCCGAAAATACTATCTGTTGCAAAAAGCAAAGGTTGCGATGCAATACATCCGGGGTATGGATTTTTATCAGAGAACCATAGTTTCGCTTTGGGCTGCAAAGAAAATAACTTAATATTTATCGGTCCGGACGAATTTGTAATTCATTCTATGTCTGTTAAATCTGAAGCAAAAAAAAACGCGGCAGAATTAAATATTCCGGTGCTGGAGGGAGTTGTTGTTGATGATTTTGAAGAGGCGCAGTTGCATGCAAAGCGTTATCCCTTTTTAATAAAAGCTGTAGCCGGGGGAGGGGGGAAAGGCTTGAAAATTGTGCGTTCTGAAGAACAATTTGAAAGCGCGTTTAAAAGTGCACAACATGAAGCACTTCAGTATTTCGGAAATGGAGAGTTAATGCTGGAACCTTATATTTGTGAGGCAAGGCACATTGAAGTGCAGGTTTTTGGAGATAATTATGGAAATGTGGTTCATCTGTTTGAGCGGGAATGCAGTATTCAAAGGAACCACCAGAAAATAATCGAAGAGGCCCCGGCGGAAGATGTTTCTGAAGATCTAAAAACAAAACTTTATTCGGCTGCAATCCGGTTTGCCAGGTCTTTAAACTACTCAGGTGCCGGAACGGTGGAATTTTTGGTAAAGGGAAATGAGTACTGGTTTCTTGAGATGAACACCCGTATTCAGGTAGAACATCCCGTAACAGAGATGATAACCGGACTTGATTTGGTAGAATTGCAGATAAAAATTGCCCGGGGGGAAAAACTACCCGAAGAACTAAAACATTTGTCCCCAAAAGGGCATGCAATTGAGGCGAGGGTTTATGCCGAATCACCTTTTGACGGCTTTTTGCCATCTATTGGAGAAGTCAGGTTTAGTTCTTTCCCGGTTGGAGCTCGCGTAGACACTTTTATTCAGGAAGGGACAAAAATAACACCTCATTTTGATTCGATGCTGGCAAAACTCATTGTTAACGGAACAAGCAGAGCAGAGGCCTCCGAGAAAATGAAAAAAGCATTGGAAAATACGATAATTCTTGGGGTAAAAACAAATATCAGCTATTTGAAAGAAATTGTCTCTTCTTCAGACTATAATTTAAACCAAATATCAACTGTTTTTCTAAACAGGGAAGCCCAACAGCTTAAAGAAAACTATCAAAACAGACAACAAGAGCTAAGGAAGGAAAATATTATTCCAGCCTTTGTTTTTAACGAATTTATATGCCCGGAATTAACGGTACGGCATCTCTGGAATAAAACCGGGCGCTTATTTCAGGAACAGGATATAGAAGTGAAAATAGGAGGGGTTAACTACCCGATCAGGTTTTCCGGGAGAGGGGATAGTTTCATCTATGTGCTAAACGGGGGCAGCTACATGGCTACTGTAAAAAAGAGAGGGGAAAATTATATCCGGTATACTATAAATGACGAGTTTTACGAATGCATGTATTACCGCGCAGATGTTTTTGACTATTATTGTTTTGAGGGGAGTGAATTTGAGGTTTCAAGCCCGCATATTTTGAGAATGGCTGGTAGATATTTAAAGAAAATATCAGATTATGGTGAAAATAATATCAACCAAATTGTCTCCCCGCTGTTTGGTAAAATAATAAATATCAACGTAAAAAAGTCTGATAAGGTTAATAAGGGAGATGTATTGATAACAATAGAATCTATGAAGACAGAGAACCACATCCTGGCACCATCAGAAGGTGTAATAGATACTGTCCATGTTAGCGAAGGTATACAGGTGAAGGAAAATATCAGATTATTAACCTTGTCTCCAATAAATTAAGCGAATGAATGTACTAGTAAACGAACAACACCTGGAAATAACCCAAAGAGTCAGGGAATTTGCGGAGAAGGAGGTGAAACCAGTGATTATAAAATATGATCTTGAGGAGAAATTTCCTGCAGAGATTATTAAGAAGCTTGGAGAACTGAAGGTCTTTGGTATGAATGTCCCGAAAGAGTATGGGGGACAGGGGACGGATACATTATCCTACATTATGGTTGTTGAAGAACTGGCAAAAGTTGACAGTTCGGTTGCAGCATGTCTTACTGCACATAATTCACTTGGAATTGGTCCGATACTGGAATTTGGAACAGAAGCGCAAAAAAAAGAAAGGTTGCCATCCTTATGCACGGGACATAATCTTTGGGCTTTCGGGCTTACAGAAAAAAATGCCGGTTCGGATGCGTTAGGAGTGGAAACCACAGCTAATTTGGAAGATGACATTTTTAAAATAAACGGGCAAAAAATATTCATAACCAATGGGTATTCCGAGTTATCGCGTGGGGTCACTATTTTAGCAATAACTGGTGAGAAAAATGGACGGAAAGAATTAACAACTATTATGGTTGATAAGGATACGCCCGGTTTTCACGGACATACAATGCACGGTAAACTATTGTGGAGGGCCGTTAATAATGCAGAGCTTAAATTTAGCGACTGCCAGGTCCCTGTTGAAAATTTGCTGGGAGAACCCGGACAGGGCAGTAAAATAATGCTAAAAACGCTTGATTCGGGAAGGCTTTCTGTTGCAGCGATGGGGCTCGGGTTAGCAGAAGGCGCTTACAAAATGGCCAAAGAGTACGCAAAGAAACGAAACCAGTTTGGGAAACCAATAAGTCATTTTCAGGTTATTTCATTCAAACTGGCCGATATGGCGATGAAGATTGAGAATGCAAGAAACACCCTGTACAACGCATGCTGGCTGAAAGATCAGGGAAAAGAATTTGGAAAACAGGCTGCAATGGCAAAGCTTTATTGTTCTGAAGTAGCCCGCGATGTGGCAGAAGAGGCAATGCAGATTTTTGGAGGATACGGGCTTTTGAAAGAAAACCATATAGAGCGTTTCTACAGGGATCAGAAGTTGTTGCAAATCGGGGAAGGAACATCCGAAATATTGCGTCTGGTTATTTCCCGAAAAATTATGAAAGAATAGTTTGGGGAGTTCGGACAGTACCTTTCTTAACGAGAAAACCTTTTTAAGGGTGAGTTAAAAATATCTGGTCAAGAACAAAAGTCTTTAAATAGGACCACTAAGAAAACGCTGTTTTTGTGCTGCGAAGTAAAAAATGCCGGGAACAAGGCCTGTACAGTCGGAAAAAACGGAGTATTTTCCTGACAAGCATAAGGTAGTTACTGGCGTTTTCTTATAGCCACTAGAAGTGTGAAAAATGAAATGTTATTTTGTGATCGCACTGCTAAATAATGTTCTGTCTGACTAAAGTGGGCGGCACTCACAAAATATATCTACTTTTATAGGTTTAATGTAAAAAGAAACTAAATGCCGGATCGAAAATCAGATCATATACAACTAGCCTTTAAGTCTCAGACGAATCCAATAGAGATTGACGAGCGTTTTATTTATGAACCGCTTTTGTCAGCGCATCCGGAAGGACTTGCTCCTATAGAGTTTGCAGGAAAGGATATTCGCACACCTATCTGGGCTTCGTCCATGACCGGGGGGACAAAACTGGCAAAAAAAATAAATGAGAATATAGCAAAGGTGTGTAAAGATTTCGGAATGGGGATGGGGCTCGGTTCCTGTCGTATGTTGCTTGAAAGTGATGAATATCTGGAAGACTTTAATGTAAGGAAATATATTGGTGAAGAACAACCTTTGTTTGCCAATCTGGGAATTGCCCAAGTTGAAATCCTGCTGGAACAAAAAGGGACAGACAAAATTAGAAGGTTAATCAATAAACTTGAAGCAGACGGTTTAATAATCCATGTAAACCCCTTACAGGAATGGTTCCAGCCTGAAGGTAACAGGATAAAACGTTCGCCTGCCGAGATACTTGAAGAATTCATAGAACAGGTAGATTGTCAACTCATAGTAAAAGAGGTAGGTCAGGGGATGGGGAGTAAAAGTCTGAAACGGCTACTTCAGTTACCGGTTACCGGAATAGAATTCGGGGCATTTGGCGGGACCAACTTCTCGTTACTTGAACTGTTAAGGGCAAATAAGGAAGAACTGGAAATATTTAAACC
Organism: Bacteroidales bacterium; assembly: GCA_965230395.1. Lineage (GTDB taxonomy): Bacteria > Bacteroidota > Bacteroidia > Bacteroidales > UBA10428 > UBA10428. The sequence goes on along the minus strand of CBDDKV010000002.1, from coordinate 4,182,278 downwards.
ATTTGCAAATGTTGGACAAACAGCGGAGCAAATGGTAAATGCAATTAATCAGATTGCAGGTACAGTGGACATAACAGGAAAGCAATTAATAATTTCCGGAGGGGTTAAAAACTTTTTAGATGGTTATTACCTTACCCGTAAATGTGCAATACAGTCGCTTTATGGACAAGCATCAGGAATTTTGAAATACGCACAGGAAGGGTATGAAAAACTGCATAATTATATTGAAAAACAGTCAAAAGGCCTTGCCCTTGCAGAAGCATATTTAAGAATAAACCCTGCTTACCTATGATAAAAGGATTCTCCCGTTTAACAAGAAAAGAAAAACTGGAATACCTGATTACGAATTTTCTCAACAATCAAAAGCCAGAGGTTTTAGATGATATTAAAAGTTCTGGTAAAGATTTGGTGGAGGTAATTGAAGGACTGAGTGAAAATGTCATTTCAAGTTATCCCTTTCCTTTTAGTATAGCTCCAAACTTTTTAATTGATGGAACCCGTTACGTTTTGCCCATGGTGACGGAAGAAAGTTCCGTTGTTGCTGCCGCTTCAAAAAGCGCTTCTTATTGGTTCTCCAGAGGGGGGTTTCAAACAGAAATAACCGGTCTTACAAAAAAAGGACAGGTACATTTTAAATACTATGGAAATAAAGAACAGTTTATAGGGCGTTTTAATGAATGGAAGCCTGAATTAGAGGAAGCTGTAAAGCAGGTCAACACAAAGATGGTAAAACGTGGAGGTGGAATACGGCAAATAGATTTGTTAGACAAGACTTCAGAACTTGAGGGGTACTACCAGGCAGATGTAAGCTTTGATACCCGAGATGCAATGGGGGCAAATTATATGAATTCCTGTCTGGAAGGGATCGGGGAAAAACTTAAAGGGCTTGTTGCGGAAGATAGGGGCCTTTTAGATAAAAAAATTCAGGTTATCATGGCCATCCTTTCTAATTATTCACCAGAAAATGCCGTAAAAGTAAAGGTAGAATGTCCGTTAAACCAGTTAAACGACGGAAAAATGAAGGTACATCCCTCGGAATTTGCAAAAAGGTTTTGCGATGCTGTTGAGATAGCCAATATAGATGTATCCAGGGCGGTTACTCATAATAAGGGAATGTATAATGGAATTGATGCTGTTGTGCTGGCTACAGGAAACGACTGGAGGGCGGTTGAAGCAAATGGCCATGCTTATGCATCAAGAAATGGGAGATACGCAAGTTTGTCAACAGCAAAAATTCAGGATGAAAACTTTGTTTTTGAGGCTACCATACCTATGCAAATAGGAACTGTTGGCGGGGTAACGAAGCTTCATCCCATGGCACGCCTATCCCTAAAAATACTGGGAGAACCATCTGCCGAAAGATTAATGGGAATAATAGCCTCAGCTGGGCTGGCTTCAAATTTTGGTGCTGTTAAATCTTTAGTAACAACAGGCATTCAAAAGGGGCACATGAAAATGCATTTGTCGAATATACTAGCCGGATTATCAGCAACACCCGAAGAGAAAAAGAATGTAGAAATGTATTTTTCAGATAAGAAAATTACCTATTCTGATGTGGTAGAATTTTTACAGGGATTAAGAGAATAGAGACCAGGAAGACATTAAAGAAAAATGGAAAAAATACCGGTAATGAAATATTATTCAAACGGAAAAGTTTTGCTGACCGGAGAGTATACCGTTTTATTCGGGAGCTTGTCCCTGGCTTTTCCAACCCGGTTCGGACAAGATTTAACAATAGAAGAAGCAGATACCGGGAAGACCATTGAGTGGAAGGCTTATTCGTCAGGAGATTTATGGTTTCAGGCTGAATATGCCATGGGGGACTTTAAAATTTTAAGTACGGATAGTATGGAACGGGCCGTTTTTCTCCAAAGAATACTTCGAAATGTTTATACAATGAACGATGGGATATTTAGCAATACCAGGGGGTATATGGTAAGGACCAACACAAATTTTCCGGTAGAATGGGGATTAGGTACAAGTAGTACCCTTATCAACAACCTTTCGAGTATGGCAGGAATCAACCCATATCAATTAAATTCATGCGTAACGAATGGTTCGGGGTATGATATCGCATGTGCTGGCGCGGATTCGCCAATAGTTTACCGGAAGGCCCCGGAAGGAGGACCGGATTATTATCAGGTTACTTTTAACAAACCATTTCTCGACCATTTGTTTTTTGTGTATTCAGGAAAAAAAAAATCAACACAGGGACATATAAGCGAATTTGTCAGACAGCATAAAAAGTTTGAAAAAGAAGTAAAAACAATAAACCGTATTACAGAAGAGGTTTTAGCCACCAATGATTTGGAAACATTTATAAAGTTAATAGATGAACATGAAGAACTAATACGTTCAATGCTGAAAGTGCCCCGAGTCCAACATGATAAGTTTCAAGAATTTCATGGCGTTATAAAGTCGCTGGGGGCCTGGGGAGGGGACTTTATGCTGGCAGTAACCCCCGGGGATATTACTTATGTAAAAAGTTACTTTGAACAATTCGGACTCTTAATCATTATTCCATATAAAGAAATGATTTTACATTGAAAGAACTAGCAAGAATAATCTGGAAGAGTCCATCGAATATAGCTTTTATAAAGTACTGGGGGAAATATGGCAATCAGTATCCTAAGAACCCATCGTTGAGTATGACGCTTGAAAAGTGTTTTACCCAAACAGGCGTAAGGGTATTTCATAAAAACGAAAGTAAGGACGAGATTGACTTTACTTTCTTGTTTGAAGGAAATGAACACGAAGCATTTTCTGAACGGATCAGAAAATATCTGGGTAAGTTATCTTCAGGGCTTAGTATTTTAAAAGACTATAAACTATTAATAGAGAGCGAGAACAGTTTTCCACACTCAGCAGGCATTGCTTCTTCAGCATCGGCAATGAGCGCACTGGCCCTTTGTCTTGCTTCGATTGAACAGCGTATCGGGAAAGGGGGTAATGGAGATATTTACGGGTATGCTTCCGCAATAGCGAGAATAGGATCCGGAAGCGCGTCCCGTTCCTTGTTCAAAAAGTATACTGTTTGGGGCGAAACGGATATCGTCCCCGGAACATCAAATGAATTTGCCTGTGAGTTGCCTTTTTCGGTTCACCCGGATTTTAGCTGTTTGCGTGACACAATTCTAATAATCAACAAAGAAGAGAAAAAAGTTTCAAGCAGCTCAGGGCATTCACTTATGGAAGGGCATCCTTACGCTCAACAGCGCTTTATAAATGCGGCGGATAACCTGGAAAGGATTGTTCAGGCCATGCGTAGTGGTGATTTTAATGATTTTGCTACTATTCTTGAACATGAGGCACTTAGTCTGCATGCTATGATGATGACAGCAACCCCGTGGTATACATTGTTGTCACCCAATACATTGTCAGTTATTCAAAAGATTCGTGATTTTCGTGAGGAAACAAATACAAAAGTGGCATTCACACTTGATGCCGGTCCTAACGTACATGTGATTTATACGGCGGAAGAAGACAGAACCGTTTGTTCTTTTATCGAAAAGGAACTGTTAAAGTATACGCAGGAAGGGGAGCTTATCAAAGACAATATCGGTTGGGGACCAGAACTTATCAGGGATGAGTTTCAGTAAGGATCTTCGTCGTAAAGTTTTTGATTAATAGTTACAAAAATAGCACGGGCAATATTTCAGAATGAATCTTATTTCAGGATTAACACGTATATATCATTATTGTTATCTTTAGCAGTTTAACTTCAAACTACACCAGATAAGTGAGATTACGAAAAAGACTATATCCTTCTAAATTGCTCCTTTTTGGAGAATATGGTGTCCTGTTGGGGCTTGATGCACTTGCTGTCGCTCTACCCGAGTACTCCGGGCGGTTAGAGTTAACAGGAAAAGAACCGGATGAAAACCTTGTTGGTTTATTAAATTACCTGTCAAAAATATCAAAATACTATCCTTACGATATAAAGCTGGACGTTCTGGAAGAACATATTAACAAAGGGCTGAGGTTTACAAGTAAAATACCATTGCATTATGGACTGGGGAGTTCGGGTGCACTTGTAGCAGCAATATTTGAAAATTATCTCGATAAAAAAAGCCTTGACAGTATTACGGATCCTAGAGCATTAAAGACATCACTTGCGCTTATAGAATCTCATTTCCATGGGGTCAGTTCGGGAATAGATCCCTTGGTTTCACTAATTAAAAAGCCAGTATTGGTGCGAAGAAGTGGAAAAGTTTATTTACTGGATAAGCCTGTTGTTAGGAAAAGAAAGAAATTGCACTTTTTTCTTTTAGACAGTAAGCAACCAGGCAAGACGGAAAACCTTGTTACAGCTTTCATGTATAAACTGAATAATACGAATTTCTCTGAAACGTTTAAAACCGGCTATAAAAAATATTCAAACGGTGCTATCCGGCACTTAATAAACAGGCGTTATGATGATTTCTATGAGAAATTTATCGAACTGTCATCCTTTCAGGTAGAGAATATGAATGAATTAATTCCTGTACATATTCAGGAACACTTTAAGAGTGGCATTGAAAATGGCGATTTTGCGCTGAAAGTATGCGGCTCTGGTGGTGGTGGGTTTTTCCTTGGGGTAACCCGTTCTAAAGATGTCTTCGATACGTTTAATAAAGAAGAACTGGTTGTATTATAGTATCGGACCTTGTATTTTCTGGAAAGGTCATTGCCTGTCTAAAATAAAGAATCAGTCTGCTTGCACTGCAATTTAACTACATTTCCGAATCAAGTATTATTAAAAACAGCATTTTACCGTAAAGGCAATACTGATATGAAGAATAATGCGAATTAAAGAGGGGAGGATATAATAACCCTAAAAGTTTCATGGGTAAAATTCTTTCGTCTTATGTTTCATTTTCTGAAATATGAAGTTGTCAACAAGCTTGCACATTATTTGAAATTATTGGTAATTTTCGTATAACGTTATTTTTGTGTGTAATTCAATGTGCGGGGGTATTTTAGTGTTTTAGTTGTTAAGGTGGTCATTGTTAGGGGGTTGTTGGTGAGTTCGTTGGGGCAATTTCTGAAACTTTTGTTAGGTAATATTCGTAAGACACCAATGTAAACCAATCAAACTACTAACTAATGCAAACCACAAAACTAACATTAGGCATACTTCTGTGCCTTGTATTTTCTTCATTTTTACATGCATCAAAGCTAATAGAGGTAAAGGTTGTTGATAAAGATCACATCTTATGCTTTTTTAAAGATGGCGAAGTAATATTTACTGATAACGCACAGGGAAAATGTGCCTACACAAATTGTGCAGAAGTTGATGACAACGAACTAATCACATATGGAACAGCCCTGGATACCATAAAGGCAACGGATATTGCCAACTGGACTATAACCTCAGTTGATGATGAAAACTATTCTGCAGGAAAGTCTCCGGCAAAAGTCTATCGAAAATCCAAACTTACCGGAATGTCTCAGGAGGAGTGGACCCGTTCCGGCTATAGCTATGAATGGGCATATGAACATAGTATTTACCTGAAGCTGCCGGCGTCTTTACAGCAAGGAAAAACCTACACCGTAAGTATAAATGCTAATACAAATTCCGATGAGACTTCGAAGAATATTGCTTTTGATATTTTTTCGAGCAGGTCGGAAGCTGTAAAGGTAAACCTGGTGGGCTATTTTACTTCCGGAAGCGTAAAAGCTGTTGATTTATACATGTGGCTAGGAGATGGAGGAGCCCGTGATTATTCTTCCTTTGAAGGGAATAAAGTCTATATCTACAACGTCGATAATAAAACCTCACAAGAAGTTGGCCTTGTTGAATTCTGGCAGAAAAATACTGGCGAAACAGTTCACAAGCGGGAGTTGATTCGAAGTGATGTATGGAAGGCTGACATAACAAATTTTAATACTCCGGGTACCTATAGGGTAGCCATAGAAGGGGTGGGCTGTAGTGAAGACTTTGAAATCGCTGAAGAAATATATCGCGATCCCTATCAGGTTTCTGTTCTCGGATTTTATTATATGCGCATTGGGGAAGATGGTGCGGGAATGACTCCGGTGCCAAGAAAACCTTTGTATATACCAGGAGTGTCACCGGCAAACTGCAAAGTATACCTTACAACCATGCACCCCTATCACCCTGAATGGGAAACTTTTTCAGAAGGGCCCTGGGACAGGGAGCAGGACTGGGAGCCTTATATCAAGCCAGGAAAACCTACAAATCCAAACGCTTACGGTGGGCATAGCGATGCATTGGATTGGGACAGGCACCTGGGGCACGTTTCCATTATTTATGATATGCTACTTCCCTATTTCATTACCAATGGAGGCCTGTCAGATGATGATCTGGGAATACCGGAAAGTGGAAACGGAATACCGGATCTTCTGGATGAAGCCAGGAATGAAGTGGATTTCTGGTTACGCCTTCGTGATGGTAAAGGATATGGCCATGGAATCACCAATCCGGATCGCCAGAATGTATTATATCAATCAGCACCAACAGCAGTAGCAGCATGGGCCAGCGCCGCCAACGCCGCTATGTTGGCAAATTGTTTTCAACTGGCCGGATTAACAGATTTGATGGAAGAATACAGGGACAGTGCCATAGTAGCTTATAATTATGCAGGTGGTTTGTCCGATCAAATGCTTGAAGAAACTCAAAGTGTAGGAAATTCAGTAATGAGTGGGGCGGATTTTAAAATGACGGCGGCTGCATATTTGTATAATATTACCGGAAATACAGTTTACGAAGATGCAGTTAAAGAGGAAAGCAGGGTGAATAATGCCTGGTCCGTTTTTAATAATGTGGGAAAGGGGGCAACTTTTGATCAGACTTATGCTTTAGCTGCTTATTTGTTTACATCACAGAAGGTAAATTACCCGGCTCTGTATGATAACATGAGAGCGTCTGTTATTTATCAGGCAAAACGAAAAGAAGCCAGATATTCTCTTTCCAGGCCATCCAGACGCGGAAGTGATTATTACATCGGGTGGTTTATTACAGAAATAGGGGTGCAACGGACTATTATTGCCCATGCTCTTTCTGATGATGGGGCTGACAAGGATTTATTTTTTAATGCACTGGTGTTAGAAGCTGACTGGTCCCTTGGCAGAAACCCCTTGAATATGATACAAATGACCACCGCCACTACAGCATTGGCCCATAAAAAAAGTGTAGAAAACGCATACACCTCCGGATGGAATGATGGTACTCCCGGTGTTCATCCCGGACATACCCCCTCTATGAACGTTTATGACTGGGGGGGATCGATAATGGGGAGGCCTTCATGGATGACAGAAAAGAATTATCCCGATGTCAGTAAATGGCCTACCGGGGAGTTGAGCTACAATACCCGCTACGTTTATGCGCATTGCGAATTTACACCACAGCAAAATATGCGTGGGAAACAGGCCTTATATGGGTATTTATATGCAGATAAGAAGACACGTAATACCTGTAATAAACCAAAACTGGGTGGAGATACTACAATATGTGCTGACACAATTATACTGAATGCCCGGGTTACCGATGAGGGGACAGCTTATTTATGGAAAAAGGAAGGAGTAATACTAGCCGGTGAAAATTCTGTAGAATATGGCGTAAAAGAACCTGGAAAATATATAGTTACGGTTATAGCACCCGGGTGCGGGTCTGCAACTGATACGATAGTTATCGCTCCCGGAGTACCCGATGTCGACCTGGGAGATGATAAAACCTTAGGGAGTAAACCTCTTGTACTAAATGCTGGAATTACAGGGGAAGGTGTAAATTATGTTTGGAAAAAAAATGGAAAAGTATTAAGGGAAGAGAATGCAGTAACATATCAGGTGACGAAGGAGGGGACCTATTCTGTTACGGTGTCAGGTGCCGGATGTGTAGCCACTACTGATGAGATAAATATTTTCCCAAAGATCGAATTAAATATTTCCGGTAGAGTAGCCAATATAAACGATGAGGCTATTCAGGGGCTTACTGTTCAACTCTCTGGAAAATCCTCTGAAAAAATATTGACTGATGAAGATGGTCGTTATTCGTTTAAAGTCGACAAAGGTGGTGATTACAGACTGAAACTGTCTGAAGCAGGGAATGCAGAAGTCATTAACGGGGTTTCAACTGTTGATATAGCTTTGCTAAACCGTCATGTTCTGGTTGAGTCTCCATTGGCTAATCCGTATAAAATTATAGCCGGGGATGTTAACTTTTCGAATAATGTATCAACTGTCGATTGTAAACAAATACGTGATGTAATACTGGAAAGTGAAACAGACTTTTTTGGAAGATCCTGGGTATTTGTTCCTGCTACACATGTTTTCAGTGATGTGCAAAATCCATTTCCATATCCGGAAACATGGGAAACTGAAAGCCTGGAAAAAGATGTAAGCGTAGATTTTACGGCCGTAAAACTGGGTGATATTAACGGTTCATTGGAACTGAAAAGTCTTAATGAAGAAGCTTTAAGGTTGGATGTAACCGACTATAAAATAGAAAATGATCGGGTAACTGTTTTTGTTAAGTCTCATGGATTTAGTGATTTAAGTTCGTTTCAGTTTACAATGGAATGGGATGCAGACATTCTTGAATATAGGTCAATAGCAGGAGAAGGACTTGAAATGACGTGTAACGAAAGAAGAACGGCTGACGGGATCTTGACAGCATTATGGTACGAGCATAGTGGAGGCACAACGTCATTTGATCCCGGTGATATTTTATTCAGCCTTGTATTTGATGTCAAAGCAAAGTTAGATGAGGTATTGCCAATAGGCTTAACTTCTTCAGTGACAAAAAGCATAGCTTACGATTCGGAACTTCGGGCAGTCGGGGTTAAATTGAAAAGCGGAGGGGAAACGTATGGTATTCGGCCATTAGGTTCTAAAGAAATAGTGGGCAACAACAAAAGCATAAGTGTTTACCCGAACCCATTTTCAGAACATCTAGCTGTAGAATTTAACCTGAAATCCAGTGAGACAATAGAGTTGTCGTTGACAGATATTTCTGGCAGGCTGATTAAAAGCAGGATCATTAAGGGAAGTACTGGAGAAAATAACATTGAATGGCTGGGGCTGGCTAATGTTAAGGAGGGTAGATATGTACTCCGCATCCGGGGGAACTCGGTGAATTATGTAGTGCAGGTAAACTGCATAAAGTAGTCAGAAATTAAAGTATGGCTTTTCAAAAGAAATAGACAAAACCACAACGATTGTGCACACCGCGTGATTGCACAGAAAAAACAATAAAACCACAAAACTAACAGGGATGCAAAAGATTAAATTGTTTTTAACCATTTCTGCTCTCCTGATTATGCAATATTCAGGAAAGTTGAATGCTCAGGTCATTTTTTCACTTGGCAGTCAATCAGGAATAAATAGCTCAAAAGTTGTTATTCCGGTGACGGTTCAAAATTTTACAGATATTGCCACCGTGCAATTTTCTGTAAATTGGGATGCTGACGTAGTAAACTATATGGCTGCGGAAGATTATGCATTTAACAGTATTACAGGTACAAGTTTTGGCACAAGTTCTGTTGATGCTGGTATTTTGAGGTTCTCCTGGAATGCTGTTGAAGTAGAAAGCCAGACATTAAATAATGGAGATACCTTGTTTTCTATACGGTATAATATTGTTGGGCAGGAGGGTGAAAGTTCACTCATTGAAATAACAAATGACCCTATTGCCATAGAAGTAACCGATTTAAATTATGAAGAGAAGGAGGTGACGGTAAACTCTGGTTTAATAGAAATAGAAGTCACTCCAGATACAATGTCCCCAACAGTCCCCACCGGTCTATCCGCTACGGTCATATCCCACCGCCAGGTTGATTTAAGCTGGGGTGCATCCAGTGATAATGTTGGCGTGTCCGGATATGAGATTTATCGAAATGGCGCAGAGGTTGCCAGCGTGAACGCAACCACATATTCAGATACAGGCTTGATGGCCGAAACGGAATATTCTTATCAGGTCAGGGCTGTGGACAGTTCGGGGAACGTATCGGCATTAAGCAGTGCTGCAAGCGCGACCACCCCGGCACAACCAGACACGATATCCCCAACAGTCCCCACCGGTCTATCCGCTACGGCCATATCCCACCGCCAGGTCGATTTAAGCTGGGGGGCATCCAGTGATAATATTGGCGTGTCCGGATATGAGATTTATCGAAATGGCGCAGAGGTTGCCAGCGTGAACGCAACCACATATTCAGATACAGGCTTGGTAGCGGAAACGGAATATTCTTATCAGGTCAGGGCTGTAGACAGTTCGGGGAACGTATCGGCATTAAGCAGTGCAGTAAGCGCGATTACACCGGCAAAACCAGACACAATAGTCCCCAACAGTCCCCACCGGTCTATCGGCTACGGCCATATCCCACCGCCAGGTCGATTTAAGCTGGGGTGCATCCAGTGATAATGTTGGCGTGTCCGGATATGAGATTTATCGAAATGGCGCAGAGGTTGCCAGCGTGAACGCAACCACATATTCAGATACAGGCTTGGTAGCGGAAACGGAATATTCTTATCAGGTCAGGGCTGTGGACAGTTCGGGGAACGTATCGGCATTAAGCAGTGCTGTAAGCGCGATTACACCGGCACAACCAGCATTAAGCAGTGCAGTAAGCGCGATTACACCGGCACAACCGGACACGATATCCCCAACAGTCCCCACCGGTCTATCCGCTACGCCTATCCCACCGCCAGGTTGATTTAAGCTGGGGTGCATCCAGTGATAATGTTGGCGTGTCCGGATATGAGGTTTATCGAAATGGCGCAGAGGTTGCCAGCGTGAACGCAACCACATATTCAGATACAGGCTTGGTAGCGGAAACGGAATATTCTTATCAGGTCAGGGCTGTGGACAGTTCCCTTAGTGTCAATAATGTTGGCGTATCGGCATTACAGCAACCACATATTCAGAGCTGCAAGCACAACCAGACCGGCAGTCCCCCCACCGGTCTATCCGCTACGGCCATATCCCACCGCCAGGTCAATTTAAGCTGGGGGGCATCCAGTGATAATGTTGGCGTGTCCGGATATGAGATTTATCGAAATGGCGCAGAGGTTGCCAGCGTGAACGCAACCACATATTCAGATACAGGCTTGGTAGCCGAAACGGAATATTCTTATCAGGTCAGGGCTGTAGACAGTTCGGGGAACGTATCGGCATTAAGCAGTGCTGCAAGCGCGATTACACCGGCACAACCAGACACGATATCCCCAACAGTCCCCACCGGTCTATCCGCTACGGCCATATCCCACCGCCAGGTCGATTTAAGCTGGGGGGCATCCAGTGATAATGTTGGCGTGTCCGGATATGAGATTTATCGAAATGGCGCAGAGGTTGCCAGCGTGAACGCAACCACATATTCAGATACAGGCTTGATGGCCGAAACGGAATATTCTTATCAGGTCAGGGCTGTAGACAGTTCGGGGAACGTATCGGCATTAAGCAGTGCTGCAAGCGCGATTACACCGGCACAACCAGACACGATATCCCCAACAGTCCCCACCGGTCTATCCGCTACGGCCATATCCCACCGTCAGGTCGATTTAAGCTGGGGGGCATCCAGTGATAATGTTGGCGTATCTGTTTATGAGGTTTATCGAAATGGCGCAGAGGTTGCCAGCGTGAACGCAACCACATATTCAGATACAGGCTTGATGGCCGAAACGGAATATTCTTATCAGGTCAGGGCTGTAGACAGTTCGGGGAACGTATCGGCATTGAGCAGTGCTGCAAGCGCGATTACACCGGCACAACCAGACACGATATCCCCAACAGTCCCCACCGGTCTATCCGCTACGGCCATATCCCACCGCGTCGATTTAAGCTGGGGGGCATCCAGTGATAATGTTGGCGTGTCCGGATATGAGGTTTATCGAAATGGCGCAGAGGTTGCCAGCGTGAACGCAACCACATATTCAGATACAGGCTTGATGGCCGAAACGGAATATTCTTATCAGGTCAGGGCTGTGGACAGTTCGGGGAATGTATCGGCATTGCAGTGCTGGCCATATCCCCAACAGCCCCACCGGTCTATCCGCTAATATCCCACCGCTCGATTTAAGCTGGGGCATCCAGTGATAATGTTGGCGTGTCCGGATATGAGATTTATCGAAATGGCGCAGAGGTTGCCAGCATAAACGCAACCACATATTCAGATACAGGCTTGGTAGCGGAAACGGAATATTCTTATCAGGTCAGGGCTGTAGACAGTTCGGGAAATGCATCGGCATTAAGCAGTGCTGTAAGCGCGACCACCCCGGCAAAACCGGACACAATATCCCCAACAGTCCCCACCGGTCTATCCGCTACGGCCATATCCCACCGTCAGGTCGATTTAAGCTGGGGGGCATCCAGTGATAATGTTGGCGTGTCCGGATATGAGATTTATCGAAATGGCGCAGAGGTTGCCAGCATAAACGCAACCACATATTCAGATACAGGCTTGGTAGCGGAAACGGAATATTCTTATCAGGTCAGGGCTGTAGACAGTTCGGGAAATGCATCGGCATTAAGCAGTGCTGCAAGCGCGATTACACCGGCACAACCAGACACAATGTCCCCAACAGTCCCCACCGGTCTATCCGCTACGGCCATATCCCACCGCCAGGTCGATTTAAGCTGGGGGGCATCCAGTGATAATATTGGCGTATCTGTTTATGAGGTTTATCGAAATGGCGCAGAGGTTGCCAGCGTGAACGCAACCACATATTCAGATACAGGCTTGATGGCCGAAACGGAATATTCTTATCAGGTCAGGGCTGTAGACAGTTCGGGAAATGCATCGGCGTTGAGCAGTCCGGTAGAAATCATTACTCAAACTTCATTAACAGAGCGTGTCGTTTTTGAACTGGGAAGAGGAAAGGGGATAACCGGAACAGAAATAGTTATTCCCATAAAGGTCCGGGATTTTGTGGATATTGCTACAGCACAGTTTTCTGTAAATTGGGTTCCGGATGTGGTAAGTTATGTTGCAACTGAAGACTATGCGTTTAATAGTATTTCCGATAGTCGGTTTGCAACAAATCTGGTTGGTGAGGGAAAACTTACATTCTCGTGGTTTGCAGCGAATGTAGAGAGTCAAACATTAAACGATAATGATACTTTGTTCTCAATACGGTTCAATCTTAACGGAGAAGCAGGTGACAGTTCGGTCATAGAAATAACAAGCATTCCTGTACTGGTAGAAGTAACAAAATCGGATTATGAAGAGTTGCAGGTTAATCTAAAACCAGGAATGGTATATATTGAAGCATTACCGGAAGATAGAGAAGCCCCTGATATGCCGATCGGGTTGCAGGTTTCAAATATCTTAACTTCTCAGTTAGATTTAAGTTGGGATGCTTCAAGTGATAATGTGGGGGTATCGGGCTATGAAATCTACCGGGACGGGGTGAAAATGAAAACTTTAACAGGAACTTCTTTTACAGATACAGGACTGAAAGCGGGAACGAAATATTTTTATCAGGTGAGGGCTTTCGATGCCAATAATAATAAATCAGTATTTAGTTATCCGGTAGTAGCAACTACGTTGGGTAACGAAATAATGGCAGCTCCTCTTGTAAGCAAGGGACTTTATTTCGGGGGGCTAAGAGCGTATCCAAATCCTTTTAATAACAAACTTACAATTGACTTCAGTCTTATGAGTAGTAAATTGGTCGTGTTTTCTGTAATTGATGTATCGGGTAGAGTCATCGATTGTTTTGAAATAAATGGTATGCCCGGGACGAATACATTTGAATGGGGCCCAACAGAACAGGTCGGTTCTGGTTTTTATTATATTCAGATTAAAGGAGAAAGCATTAATGGCAATTTAAAAGTGAATTACCTGAAATGATAGTTTACTGTTTGGTAAGTATTGGCTGCAAGAAAACTAAGCATTTTGAAAGTCTTCTTGCAAAGACTAAGTATGGTTAACGTTCCATATCTTTCAGATTTGAAAACATAAAGGATTTTTCTCAAAATAGCATTCACTTCAGAACCAGAAGAGGGCGTACTTCTGGTTCTTTTTAGTATGAAAGTATGGTGATTTACAGAACAGAAATGGGGCGTTAAATACTTCATGTTTGTCATCTCATATCAATTCGTTTGCGATTCAGCCTGTATAAAATTGTTGAACTAAAAAACAATATTTAAGTTTGCAAAGAGCTTTACAGAACAAAGAGTATTTGTCCGGATAGGAGACAAGAACAATTCGTTATTGTGAAGAGCAGGAGGTGAGCAGAATAGATAACCTGAGAGCATACGGATGAGATGAAAATTCTAAAAGCCAAAATAAAAAAAACATCAGTACATTACAGGAAGGGGCTAAACCAAAAAGGGAAGAGTATTTGGCTGTCTATAACGGGCTTTAATGCGTCAGGTGAGCATAATTTCAAAATAAAAGCTGTTAAGGGAATTAAACATGGTTTTGCGGAATATGTTGAAATCTGGGTCAGTCCCCAAGACATAATAATCAAACATCATGAGGATGGACAGTTGAGCCTGGATATTTTTAGTCCCCAGGAGATGGAAGAGAACAAGCAAAACCCCCGTTATTTTAACCAGCGAAGATTTGAGATTATCACAGAGAATGAAAAACAGTATATTCAGGCACCAGACTTTGAAACAGCCAGAAGGGTTGCCAGGCAATACGGTATAAACTATACAAAAATAACGCAGGTCAGACGTCTTAATAAGACGGAACTGGACGAATAAAAAAAGGTTTTAGGGAAGTTTCTGTAAATAGTTTTCGTTTTGCAAAAACTTATAACTTTGGCACCTCGAATTTTATCAAACAAAAACAGGTTCCGTAACGGTTTTAATTAAATACCTATCTGGTAATGATTACAGATATTGCATTAATAGTTTTGTTAGCCCTTATCCTTAATTACTTATTTTCAAAAGCCGGACTTCCGGGTTTACTTGGAATGATAATAACGGGAATTGTTCTCGGTCCGGGTTGGCTGAATGTAATAGATGAAGAGATTTTGCTGTTGCTTAGAGAGTTTAAAATGGCAGCTCTTATTGTAATATTGATCAGGGCGGGGCTTGGCATCAATAAAAAAACACTGAATAAAGTCGGAAGGCCTGCAATACGAATGAGTTTCATTCCTGGTGTATTTGAAGGGCTGACTGTATTGTTTGTGGTACACTTTTTACTTGGTTTTACATGGATCGAAGGCGGGATTCTGGGCTTTATTATTGCTGCAGTTTCCCCAGCAGTTGTGGTACCACAGATGCTGGAGTTAAAGGAGGAGGGGTTTGGCAGAAAAAAAGAAGTCCCTACTTTGGTATTGGCAGGGGCATCTGTTGATGACGTATTTGCTATTACAATTTTTGGGGTTTTTATTGGATTGGCCAGTGGGGCAACGGTTAATATCGCTTATCAGGCAGTAACGGTGCCACTGGGAATAATTATTGGAGCCGCAATAGGAGTGGGAATAGGCTTCATGCTTATCTGGTACTTTAAACGTTTTCATATCCGGGATACCAAAAAGGTTATAATTTTTATGATTGTAGCCGTGTTGTTTGTTGAGTTTACGGAAATTCAGCAAATAAAAGATATCATTTCCATCGCCGGGTTGTTGGGGGTAATGGCTATCGGGTTTATTATTCTGGAGAATTACCCCGTTTTGGCAAAGAGATTGGCCTCAAAATTTGGAAAAGTGTGGGTTTTGGCAGAAATACTTCTTTTTGTCTACATAGGAACAGAAGTTAAGATATTAGAGATTGATTCCCGGTTAATCGGGGTAGGAGTATTGATTCTTTTGACAGGGCTTTTAGCCAGAAGTACAGGAGTATGGCTTTCTTTGTTAAGATCAAAACTAGACAGAAAGGAAAAGCTGTTTTGTATAATTGCCTATTTGCCGAAAGCAACCGTTCAGGCAGCAATAGGGGCAATTCCTCTCTCAATGATCAATAATGGAGAAATAACTTCAATGACAGTGGAAACAGGACAAACAATACTTACAATTGCAGTACTTAGTATTATAGTTACGGCCCCTATTGGCTCAATAGGAATAAAAATAGGGGGCCCCAGGTTATTAAAGCGGCAGTAAGACTTGATAATTGAGGTATTCTTTGCGAACATTCCCGGTTTTTATATTTAATCAATATTGCAATCTGTACATTCGGAGAACATATTGTTCAACTTATCCATCCAGACTATAAGCTTACCAATGTTTTATTGACTTTCGGGTTTTAATGGGTTAGGGTTCACAGTAAAAAACAAATAAAATCAGCACAGTTTTGTCCTTAATGAAGTTTTCTCTATAGCATAGGCAGTTTTGTCGCTGCTATCTTTTGTAACTGTATGGTTTGATGTGAGAAAGAGAGGTGAATTGCGGGAAGTTCATCGGAAGCCCGTTATATTTTTATTTTATGTGCAAATTTGATCCATTTAGTCTCCGATTTAGGCATTTGGAGGGACAAAAAGTATGTTTTGACCGAAATTCTCACTATAGTATACTGATTACGTTGTAAATTGCGCTTTAAAATGAGAAGAGAAATACATTATGGGAAATATTGAGGAGTTCGAGATAGATTGTAATCTTAGTAAACCAGCATTTAAAATATCGCTGAGCTTTGAATTTCTGATAAACGATATAGAGAAAATCAGTTTAACGGAAGCTCATCCAATGCATTATTCGGCAAAGGAAATTATGAAGAAGCTTGACGCCGTTCCGGAAATGAAAAAACCAATAACCGGCAGGACACTTCTTCAAAAAAACAAGTCGCTGGTACAACAGATGATGAGTTTTGTTATTAGTCCATTAAATGATAATGTAGATATTTCGGCTGTTTTCCCTCCATTTGAACCAGACTATATTCATTCAACGCAACTTTTTAAGGATGTTATTGAAGGAGAACATCGTAAGATAGAAATTGCAAAGGAGGTGGGGCAAAAAAAAGAACTAATATCCATCATTTATTACGCTTATCTGATAATTTTGGAAAAAATTTACGGGTTTGACCTTCATTTTGATATGCCCACTTCTCTAAAGTTAACTGATGACAAGGATAATTCAATAAAATTTTTTTCAGTTAAGGTTAATTCCAATTATCTTAAAGTTAGGACATTAGGAAAGGTAGAGAAACTAACGGAAAATGAACTGAAGGACTTATTTGATAATTTAAATGATTTGGACTACTGGAACAAAAAGATTCCATTAGATAAATTTGAATTTTCCGGCTTTCTTAAGTTTGATTATACCAACACCACCCATGACTATGTTATTTCTCAGTTAAAATCGGATTTACTTGATAAGAATACAATAATTACCAATGAAGGGTTTGATAAAATTGGTAAAAAGATAAAGGCACTGGTGGAAAATCCAAATGTTGAGTTTGGTTTAGCAGCCACGTTTGATTTTGAGTCAAATTTAAACAAGAACCTTGTTTGGAAGACCATAGTCCCACAGTCTGATCTGAAATGTGAGGAATATGCCGGGACTGTATATGAGAAGGCTTTTGTAGAAAAACAGATTGTTTTAACAGATGATTTTGAGGAACTTGAAAAAGACAAAGTAGTTGATGCTTTTCTGAGCAAAGGGTTTCGCAGTCACGCCGTTGCGCCTCTGGTACTGGAGGGGGAAGTTGTAGGGATGTTGGAATTTGCATGTAAAAAACCCCGGGAACTGAATATGATGCAGATACAAAGATTGTTTGAGCTGTTCCCAATGTTTGCAATTGCTCTTAAGCGCTCTAAAGAAGAATGGGATGTAAAAGTAAGGGCCATAATTCAGGAAGAATTTACAGCCATTCACCCTACGGTTGAGTGGCGTTTTCAAGAGGCAGCAACAGAATTGCTTAATGCGAACCCGGAAGAACAGGTTGTTGGAAGAGAACCGATAGTGTTTTCAGATGTTGTTCCAATTTACGGAGCCTCAGACATCCGAAATTCATCTATAGAAAGGAATATAGCCATCCAGGAAGACTTAACGGCACAACTTGAACATGCCCAGAAAATAATGGGGAAAGAAATACGGCTTAGAGAAATACCTCTTTTGAACGATCTTACCCATAAAATTAAGGTGCACCTGCAAAAGGTGAAAGTAGGGCTTAAGGCCGGAGATGAAGTAAGTGTTCTCGAATTCCTGAAAAAAGAGATAGATCCCGTTCTTGTTTTATTGAAAGAACGGTATAAGGAGATGAAAGAGCCGGTTAACGAATACTTTAAAAGGCTGGATCCGGAACTGGGAGTACTTTATAAAAAACGAAAAGACTTTGAGGACAGTCTTACCCTTATAAACGATAAGGTTGTCGATATTATCGACAGGGAACAAAGTAAGGCTCAGGAGTTTTTTCCCCATTATTTTGAAAAATACCGTACTGACGGGGTGGAATATAATGGATACCTTGGGCAGTCTTTAGTAAAAGAACTGAAATACAGTGATATATACCTTAAAAACATTCGTCTTTGGCAGTTGATGGTTAAGGTCAAAATAGCCCGTAAAATCAGGCAATTACAACCAACCCTGAAAACAAAACTAGACATAACCCAACTAATTCTTGTTCATTCTAACCCTTTGAGTATTGCATTCCGGCAGGATGAGAAGAAGTTTGATGTGGCCGGGGCATATAACATACGTTATGAAATTACCAAGAAGAGGATTGACAAGGCCTTGATAAAGGGGACGAACGAGCGGGTTACCCAGGTTGGGAAAATAGCTATTATATATTCATATGCCGATGAAATAGAGGAATATAAAAGATATATTGGTTATATGGTCTCGCAAGGATATTTAACGGGTGCTATTGAAGAGCTTGAGCTGGAGGATTTAAAAGGAGCATCGGGGTTAAGGGCCCTTCGGGTTGAGGTTAATTTTTGTGTAGAGAAAAATACAGAAATTAATTCGGTAGAAATAAAGAGAGTTGTGAGGGAGAAGGTGTAGTGATGCTTTCTACCTCTATATCTAATCAGAGGATTGTTCTTGTATCAATATCTGCTATATATAATCAGTTCTGTATATGATAATCATATATTTTAATGGGATGTATTAAATGAATGCCTGCTCAATGCTTTTGTTTCGATTAACGTGAGTGAGTTCAGGAAAAACAATCTCCTGAACTCACGTTTATATTTTAAGCTTTCTTGAGTTTTTCATCAATGGCTTTTGCTGCTGTCTTTCCGGCCCCCATGGCAAGAATTACTGTAGCTGCCCCTGTTACAACATCTCCGCCTGCATAAACATTTTCTTTACTGGTTTCAAGGGTGTTTTCGTTAACCACAATTCCACCCCATTTTTGAGTGTCAAGCCCTTCCGTATTTCTTGTTATTAAAGGGTTCGGAGACTGGCCAATAGCAACAACAACTTTGTTGGCTTCAAGAACGAAGTTTTCACCTTCAACTCTTACCGGTCTTCTTCTGCCGGATTGGTCAGGTTCACCAAGTTCCATTTTTTCATTTTCAACAGAAGCGACCCAACCAGAACCATTGTCGTTAATTTTTACCGGGTTAGAGAGAAACATAAATTCAATGCCTTCCTCTTTTGCGTGTTCTATTTCTTCCAGCCGCGCTGGTAATTCACTTTCACTTCGGCGGTATATGATATATACTTTTTCTGCTCCCAGCCTCATAGAAGTGCGGCATGCATCCATGGCAACATTTCCGCCGCCCACAACAACAACCTTGTCTCCCTTTTGAACAGGGCTTGGAGTTTCTTTTTTATATGATTCCATCAGGTTAACCCTTGTTAAGAACTCATTTGCCGAGTAAACACCGTTCAGGTTTTCACCTTCAATATTCAGGAACCTTGGTAAACCGGCGCCGGTAGAAAGAAAAGTGGCTTTAAACCCGTCTTCTTTAAGTTCGTCGACTGTTAAAGAGCGTCCGACAATTACATTTTTCTGAATTTTAACACCAAGCTTCTTGATGGATTCTATTTCATACGAAACAATTTCTTTTGGGAGCCTGAATTCCGGAATTCCGTACATCAAAACACCTCCCGGAGTATGAAGTGCTTCGAAAATAGTAACATCATACCCAGATTTTGCCAGTTCTCCCGCGCATGCAATTCCAGCAGGACCGGCTCCAACAACAGCCACTTTTTTGTCGCTTTCTTTCTGCGGGATTTCTTCTTCGAGGTTCTCTGCTCTTGCGTAGTCGGCAATAAACCTTTCCAGTCTCCCGATAGCAACCGGTTCGCCCTTTTTGCCCCTCACACATTTAATTTCACATTGGCTTTCCTGTGGGCAAACTCTTCCGCAGATAGCCGGTAAACTGTTGTATTTCTTTATGCTTGTATATGCTTTTTTAAAGTTTTTGTCTGCAATGTGTTTAATGAACTCTGGTATGTAAACATTCACGGGGCACCCGTTCACACAATCAGGCTTTTTACACTGGATGCAGCGTTTAGCTTCATTAACAGCCTCTTCAACATTATATCCCAGGGCTACTTCGTCAAAAGTCCTTCTTCTTTCAACAGGATCAAGTTCCCGCATAGGGGTTTTTTCCTTCTGCTTATTGAATTTTGTTTGTTTGTTGTTGTCAAGTCCAATGTTGCAGGTATGTTCTTTCTCCTGTTCTTTGTATATTCTCTGTCTCTGAAGCAGTTCTTTAAAATCAACATCATAGCCGTTAAAATCGGGTCCGTCAACACAGGCGAATTTTGTTTTCCCACCTATTGTGACACGACATCCACCGCACATTCCTGTTCCATCAACCATGATGGGATTAAGTGAGACAGCAACAGGTATATTATAGGGGCGAACGCTGTCAACAACGGCTTTCATCATCATTAGCGGACCAATGGCAATAACTTCATCATACCGATTACCCTCTTCAAGAAGTTTTTTGGCAACGTCAGTAACAAAGCCTTTTGTTCCCAGGGTTCCATCGTCGGTAGCAAAGTACGTATTGTTAGATATGAGGGAAAATTCTTCTTTTAGAATTACGTAGTCCTTACTTCTTCCTCCGAGGATAATGTCTATATTGGCATTGTTTTCATTAAAGACTTTTTTTATCTGTGGATAGAGGGGGGCTGCTCCAACGCCACCTCCAATAGCCAGTACTTTTTTAGGGGCATTTAAAATGCTGGGTTGTCCCATTGGTCCGGCAACATCACTAATAGAATCGCCAACACTCTTTTTTTGCAAAAGCTGTGTAGAATGTCCGACAACCTGGTAAATTAAGGTGATAGTTTTATTTTCTCTGCTATAATCAGCAATGGTCAGAGGGATTCTTTCGCCACCTTTTTCAACAATAATGATAACAAATTGTCCGGGTTCGCACTTCCTCGCTACAAAAGGTGCCTCAACAATTATTTCTTCTACGCTTGGGTTTAGTTCGCGTTTTTCTAGTATTTTATGCATTTATATTCTTTTTTGAACCAGAAAAATACTGCAAATATATTCGAGCAGATAATTTTTGTGGTTGTTAATTATTAGCGAAGATAAAACTACATTTCTATCTATGGATTTCTTTATACATTTTACAGATTTTTGTATATAAATTACGTAAAAGGTGATTAATTTAAAATACCCAAATAATCAGGAAGGGACAATAAAACTGGTTTCGTTAGAGGTATTTAATGGGGCTAAAGAAAAAAAGGGTTCAGGTAATTGAAGAATGATTTTTGATAGTTACAAGTATAAAAGACGGTTCCGTAATTTTAGAATTACCTCCTTTTTATATGCTTATTTTGATTTAAGAATTTCATTTTTTAATTCAGCATTCTCTCAAATATATAAAGGATATCCGTCAAAGATTTACTTAACGGTTAAATACCAGATTGGAATTATATTTTGCCTATGAAGTAGGTTTTTGAATTTATGTCGGTTTAGCTTTCTGCGGTGTCAATAATACAGGTTAATCTGAAGTCTGTAAATGAAGTTGCTTTTTTACCTTAAAGTTAACCCTTAAAAGAAATAAAATAAGGAATCCAATTCCCAACCCAAGACCTATTAAGTAACCATAATCTGTTGAGAGT
Source organism: Bacteroidales bacterium (assembly GCA_965230395.1). Lineage (GTDB taxonomy): Bacteria > Bacteroidota > Bacteroidia > Bacteroidales > UBA10428 > UBA10428. Next base: position 4,160,414 of record CBDDKV010000002.1, on the reverse strand, counting down.
GCCAGTCCTCCGTTTTTTGCCGGGGCTACAAGGAAATAGGTAATACAAATCATCGTCATAAATGTAGCGGGAATGGAAAGTATCCAGTGAGGTTTGGAAACTTTGGCAAGGTACATGGCACCTGTCCATAAAATAATAACAGCCAGTACCTGGTTACTTAAGCCCAGGTATTTCCAGATGGTGGCAAAATCAATTTGAGACAGAACAAAGCCAATAACAAAAAGCGGGACACTTACGGCCAACCTTTTTTGTATCGTAGATTGATCCAGTTTAAAGATATCAGCAATAGTAAGCCGAGCACTTCGGAAGGCTGTGTCGCCTGTGGTAATGGGAGCTGCAATTACCCCTATTATTGCAAACACGGCACCAATTTTTCCCAGCCACGTCTGGCTAATTTCATTGACAATCCATGCCGGGTTATGCCCGGTTTTAACAGTTGCATTTAACGCATCTGCCCCGCCAAAAAAGTTCATGGCAGCGGTTGCCCATATGATAGCAACAATACCTTCGGCAATCATTGCACCATAAAATACATGCCTTCCCAGGCTTTCTTTTTTTATTGTACGAGCCATCATAGGGGCCTGTGTGGAATGAAAACCTGACAGGGCACCACATGAGATTACGATAAACATCATGGGAAACAGGATGTTTTCTTTCGGGTTATGATGCATGCTACTCAAGTCTCCGACGTTTATTTCATGCATTTTTGTTGTTCCGGACAAGTGGTAGAAAAGCATAGCAAACATAATTCCTACAGCCATTATTAAAAGCGAAGCTCCGAATACCGGGTAAATTTTACCAATTATTCTGTTTATTGGAAGTAACGTGGCAATCAGGTAGTAAATAAAAATTGTATAAAGCCATATTCTTAAACCTCCGGAAGTCAGATTGACCAGGAGCCCTGCTGGTCCTGAGACGAAGGCTACACCTACAAAAATAAGTAAAAGGAGGGTGAAAATACGTAAGAAGCTCTGAAATCCTTTTCCAAGGTATTTTCCTACTATTTCGGGAATACTGGCTCCGCCATTTCTAATGGATAACATTCCGGTAAAATAATCGTGAACAGCTCCCATGAAAATACATCCGAAAACAATCCATATATAAGCAAGTGGTCCGTACATTGCACCAAGGATTGCACCAAATATGGGCCCCAATCCGGCAATATTCAGGAATTGTATGGTAAAAACTTTCCATGTGGCCATAGGGGAGAAGTCTACTCCGTCAGGTTTTGACAATGCAGGCGTAGGTTTGCTGTCGTTAGCTCCAAAGAAGCGCTCTACGAACTTTCCATAAACCAGAAAACCGGCTATCAGGGTTATAATTGCTGTTATGAATGTTATCATGCTCTGTTTTAACTCATCAAAAATAGTTAATCTATTTTTTATTCCTGTCTTGTTCTTTAATCAGGTTGTTGATCATCCCCCTAAATACAAAAGCATGAAAAGGTAAAACGGTATACCAGTAGAACCTTCCTAAGAGCCCTTTAGGTCTAAAAGTGGCAATTTGATGAAGTTTCTGATTGACAATATTAAACTCCAGCCAGGCTTCACCCGGTAATTTCATTTCGGCAAAAAGTAAAAGCCTGCCTTCTTCTTTATTGGCATATAGCACCCTCCAGAAATCAATGGCATCACCGGAGGAGAGCGAGTCTTTATGTGTCCGCCCTCTTCGCAACCCGACCCCACCAGCCAGTTTGTCTAAAAAGCCACGCATAAGCCAAAGCCAGTTAGCATAATACCATCCGTTATCTCCACCAATGCTCCAGAGCCTTTGAATGCACCTATCCCGGTTTGAAATAGTTCTGGTCCGTTTATCAGAGAAACAACCAAAAGTAGGGATACGGATAAACTCCGAGATGTTTGACTCAAAACGTCCACTTATTAACGAGTCTTTCCAACTGGAAGATATCTGGTTAGCCTCAATAGCATTAAAAGTCCTGCGAAGCGATTCTTCATAATTTGCCGGCGTATGGTGAAGAAGCTGGTTTATTTGGGCGTTTCTGCAAACAACCTCTATTTTCATACTGCTAACCAGAGCCGTGGCTAATTTATAAGAGGTAGAAGTAACAAAGTACAACCAATAGGAAGAGAGCTTTGGGGTCATTACCGGAACGATAAATATTTTTCGTTTGAGCTTTCGTGTTCTTGCATAGCCCAGAAGCAGTTCTTTGTAGGAAAGTATATCCTTACATCCAATATCGAAGCTTTTATTGTATACCAGGGGATTTAGCGGGCAACGTTCCAGAAAGGTTATGACATCCCGAATGCCTATTGGTTGGCACTTCGTTTTTAACCACTTAGGAGCAATCATAATGGGCAGTTTTTCAACCAGGTCGCGAATTATCTCGAAAGAAGCGCTTCCAGAGCCAATTATTATTCCGGCGCGCAGGGCTGTAAAATGGTAACTCCCTTTACCCAGCTCTGTTTCTACAGCTTTTCTTGAACTAAGGTGTTTAGATAAAGATTCCTGGTTTACTATCCCTCCAAGGTATATTACATGTTTGATACCTGTTTGTTCAACTTTGTTTCTGAAGTTAATAGCAGCATCTTTTTCGAGTTTCACATAATTTGTTGAAGATGACATTGAATGAACCAGGTAATAGGCGGTGTCAATATCATCTGGAATTTTTTGGAGAGATTCCTTGTCGAGAAGATCGACTTCGATGGTTTGTACACGATCTGAAAAAGGTTGGGGAGGATGGAAACGGTTCACATCTCTGACACAACAAAAAATAAAGTGCCCATTGTTTATTAAAACGGGCAATAATCGTTTGCCTATATATCCGTTCGCCCCAGTGAGTAGAATTTTCATTGCTCCGGGTTTTTTTCAGGTTACTGTTAAAACGCAGGGCAAACAGGAAAGTTTAAGAACTAGTGTTTAAAAGGTATAGTTATTCCGTGAAGACGTCTGAAAAGTCAGGTGGCAAATTTTATTGTGCCGGTTTTTGTGTATATCCGGGTTGACTTTTCGGACGTCTTCATTTTACTGGCCTGAAAGTTGGTTGCTATTTGTAGCTGTTTACAATATTTGCAAATTCCCTTCTAAAACCATAAGGGTCAAAGCTAATAGCACTTTCAGTCCACTGTTGGACCATATTTAGTGTGAGATTACCTTTATATTCAGAATCTTTCAGGTATAAGCCCAGACCGGCAACGCATGACGCAAACCTTGAATTTTCAGTGGCCAGCTCAAATGGGACAACCTTATTTGGTACACCGTGGTTTATTTCTATACTCTCGCTCCCAAGGGGCTTTTTATACCGAAAGTCAATTAGTGCAAACTTCTCCTGGCTTGAAGTGGCAGGAATAATTTCATATAGTGCGGTAATGGTTTGTGAAGCTCCTATTTCACCAGCATCTACCGAGTCGTTTTCGAAATCATCATTGTCAAGTACCCTGTTTTCATAACCGATGAGCCGATATGATGCTACAGCTTTGGGATTAAAATTAACCTGAACTTTGCAGTCCTTTGCAATCGTGAAAAATTTCTGGTATTCGTAACTAAATACTTTGTTTAACTGTTCGGTATTGTCTATGTATTCATAATTTCCATTTCCATGATTGGCCAATTGTTCCATCATGGCATCATTTAAATTTCCAGAGCCTACACCCAAAACAGTAAGGAACACATTTGATTCCCGTTTCGATTCAATAAGTTTTACCAGTTCCTCGGAGGAAGAAATACCAATGTTAAAGTCTCCGTCGGTCCCTAAAATGACTCTGTTGTTACCTCCGGGAATGAAGTTCTTTTCAGCAATTTCATATGCAGTTTTTATCCCATCGGCCCCAGCCGTTCCGCCACCGGAGCCAAGATTGTTAATAGCGTCTTTAATGGTCTTTTTACTATCTCCATAAGTTGATTCCAATACAACGGACGAATTTCCTGCATAGGTAACAATGGCAATTTTATCTGTTGCCGAAATCTTGTTGGTGTATTCAATAAATCCTTTTTTTAACAAATCAAGTTTGTCCTCAGAGCCCATTGAACCGGAAACATCGATTAGAAACACAAAATTCGAAGACGGCCTGCTATCCAATGATTTTCCTTTCATCCCAATTCTTAGTACATAATGTTCCGATTTCCAAGGACATGTAAATACTTCGCTGTTAATCGCTACGTTTCCTGATTCAGGTTCCTGGTAGTCATAATTAAAGTAGTTAAGAAACTCCTCAATACGAATAGAAGCGGCCGGAGGCTTTTGCCCATTATTGGAAAAGCGTCTCATATTTGCATACGAGCCCCCATCTGCATCAATGGCAAAAGTAGACACAGGCTGTTCTTTAGCACTAATAAATGGGTTTTCACCGTAATCTTCATATTTTTCATTGTCTTTCTTGTTCTCAGAATAGTTATTGGGTGCGTTTATTCCCGAAAAGTCGAGATTATCATCATCAGTTTCGCACTGTGTTAAAATGAAAACAGCAAAAAGAATAAATAATAACTTCTTCATAATATTTTGGATTTTAGTTTTCAGAAAGATACTTGTTTCCGGGAAATGGTTGCGTGAGACCTTTAAGAAGTTATATTCGGCACCGGGAAGGGCTTATCTTGCAAACAGTTTGTTTTATATATTGTTTTGGTGCGTTATTTACGCGAATAAAAGCCTTAAAAATGTGTGCTATGCTTACTTTCACTCAGATAGTGTGAAAGGCAACATATTTTGTGATAATTTGTTTTAAATTTAGAGATAGGGTTTTGTACATTTACACCGAGTGAGTAAATTGTTAATGATTTAGTGGATGGAGCATTGGAGTTTTACTCCTGTTGCAACGGTTTATTTTTCCGCAGCAGGGGTTTCGTTTTTGTTGGCATTTTTAAGTTGGCGAATGCGTCCCGTAAGAGGGGCTACTTTGTTTAGTCTGTTGATGCTATCGCTTAGTTTATGGAGCATGTCGTATATTTTGGAAGTATTTAGTGGAAATTATCATACAAAACTCTGGTTGTTAAGAATTGAATATTTAGGGGTTGCTTGTGCTGTTTATGTTTGGGTACTTTTTATTGCCCGATATACCCATCTGGATAAATGGTTGGGTTTTAGGGTTTATTTAGTCTTGGCAATCATACCTGTTTTAGTGTTATACCAACTGTTCCAGGCACCTGAAAATTCAGATTTCTACCACAATTATACTATCCAACAGATTAAAGGTCTGTACTTTTTCGAAAAGGACTATGCGTGGGGGTTTTATATATGGACAGGGTATGCTTATGCGATGTTATTATATGGGTTGATTTTGTTAATTATAAGGGTGGTGCAGCTTTCCGGGGCGGCCAGGAAACAAATTATGTTTTTACTGCCCCTTGCTATCTTGATTATTATAACCAATGCATTCTTTATTACCAATAATGGTTCTTTTATGGGGGCTCTCGATCCAACACCTTTAACGCTGGTTGTAATAGGTGTTCTTGTCTTGGTCGGAATGTATTACTATAAGTTTTTGAATGTTGTTCCTGTTGCTCATAATTTGATACTCAAGAATGTAAAGGCGGGGGTAATAATTATTGACTCGCGCGGATATATTATTGAGATTAATAAGTTAGCGGAAAAAATAATTGGGCTAACAGAAAAGCAGGCTATTGGCGTTCAAATTCATCAGGTATTATCAGAGGGAAAAGACCTGGTGAAGGTAGAGCCTGTTAAAGAAGAGATTAAAGCTGAAAGGGTTTTAGGGGTAGAGAAGCATACGTATGAAATCAGGATTAACCCATTAACAGATAATTCAGGGGTCCCATTCGGACAAGTTATCATGATGTGGGATATTACGGATCAAAAGATGGCGATGGATGAACTTGATGCTTATGCAAGAACTGTAGCTCATGATTTAAAGACACCCTTGAACCATGTTTTGGGCTATGCCCGGTTGTTTGAACAGGATGTTATTCGTGAAGAAGATAAAAAAGGAGCTTTAAAAACTATTATTGATAGCGGGGAGAAGATGAAAGGCATTATAGATGGCCTTTTAATGTTGGCAAAAATAAGAAACGAGGACAACATAGATGTTTCCCCCTTGAATATGAATGAAATAATGCTCAGTATAAAGCAAAGGCTATCTGATAGTTTGCGAAAAAGCAACGTAGAACTGATAATACCGGAAAAATTACATGAAGCTTTGGGAAATGCCATATGGATTGAAGAGGTTTTGATAAACTTAATTTCAAACGCAATTAAATATGGGGGGACACCACCTAAAATAGAGATTGGCTCGGAACAGGAGAATGGGGTTGTGAAATTTTGGGTGAAGGATAACGGTATTGGAGTTTCTAAAGAAGAACAGGAGCATTTATTTACTGAATTTACAAGGGTTCACCCAAACCGCGATGTGATACAGGGGTATGGAATTGGTTTGTCAATAGTTCAGCGAGCTGTCAGTAAACTAAAAGGGGAAGTAGGAGTTTTTAGTATAAAAGGTGAGGGGAGTGTATTCTTTTTTAAGCTGCCGAAATAAGATGAATGAAACCTTTAAGTCAGTCAGGATGAATGAAGCCTCAGGGCTTCCCCTGAGGTTTTCTGTTACTGAACATATACAGCATATGTCGTGTAATATTTTATTTCACTCCTCTTGAAGTCAAGAAAACGCTATATTCTTTATCAGAAACGGCGATGTGTTTTTCAATCCACTCTTCTATAAAATCGGTAACCGAAAGGGATAATACTAATTTTCCCTGTTTCATGCGATCTTCAATGGAGTCAATTTTCATTTTAAAATAATCATGCTCTGCTTTATGTTTTTTTAAACCAATGAAATTGTATTGTTTCATTAAGGCTTCTTCTGTAGAGAAGTGATATATGGTATATTTTTTTAGTTCTTGTACTATCTTGAGTAAAGCTTCCGAATTCTTCTTTTCTTTCAGGCTATCATAAAAAACACCAATAAATTCAAACAACTTTTTATGTTGCGTGTCAATTGTGTTAATATTTACACTGTATGATTTATGCCATATTAACCTTGCCATAATTACTTCTGTTTATTCTGTTCAAATGAAAGAAGCCGTTTTACTATTTCCTCTATATCATTTACATGTATAGGTTTTGTAATATAGCCCTGAATATCATATGCCATGACCTTAGTATGTGCCCGGGCATCTAATTTTGCTGTTATAATTACAATCGGAATTTGAGAAATTGCCGGGGTGGATTTAATTTCACGCAACAGTTGAAACCCATCTTTTTTAGGCATCATTAGATCCAGAAAAATTAAATCAGGCAAATCGCTATGAATTCTTGAGAGCGCTTTAGAGCTTTCGCTTTCAGTATCTACCTGCACGTTGATGTTGTTTTCAAATATTTTTTGAAAAAGGTACAGGTTTACTTCAGAATCATCAACAACCAAGATATGTTTCATCAACGTTTCTTTTTAGAAGTTTTGAAAATCGTCATCTTTTATTCTAGCTTCTTCTATTTCAAGTTTTAGTTCGGCCGGTTTCTTTTCTGTGCTGTTTTTTTCTTCGCCATTACCTGAAACTATATGGTCTGCTTTTATACCATTGCTGGAAAAAGAAGAATATGCGCTGGTGTTACTAATTTTGAAGAAGCTGATGATCTCTTTTAGGTGTTGCGCCTGGCTGGCGAGTTCTTCAGAACTGGTGGCCATTTCTTCACTGGAAGCAGCATTTTGTTGGGTTATATTATTTAATTGTTGCATTGCGTTATTTACCTGACCGGCACCAGAACTTTGTTCAATACTTGCAGCAGCAATTTCCTGCACAAGTTGTGCTGTTTTTTCTATGCCAGGTATAATTTCTTCTAATTTTTTTCCTGCCTTTTCTGCTACATCAACACCATCTCTGGAAAGTTCATCAATTTCATCCGCTGAGACTTTGCTTCTTTCTGCCAGTTTTCTTACTTCTGCGGCAACAACGGCAAAGCCCTTGCCGTGCTCTCCTGCACGTGCCGCTTCAACCGCAGCATTGAGGGCCAGTATGTTGGTCTGAAAAGCAATGTCGTTAATTATCTTTATTTTTTCAGCGATATTTTTCATTCCTTTTACGGCTGTATTTGTGGCATCACTTCCCTCTCTTATGCCTCCGGCTGAGCTTAGTGCTATCGCTTCGGTCTGCCCGGCATTATCGGTGTTGTTTTGGATATTAGCTGCCATTTCCTCCATACTGCTTGATACTTCTTCTACAGAAGAGGCCTGTTCGTTGGCACCCTGGCTCATTTGCTGGGATGTATCACTCATTTGCTGGCTTGCAGAAGCGATATTATTTGCACCGGCAATAATATTTCCAACTATGGTTTTTAGTTTGTTGGCCATAGTAACTACTGATTTATATATTCCGGAGGAATTGGAATCCAGTGCGTACTCCTGTGATAAATCGCCATTTGAAATTCTTTCGCTAATATCAGCTACTTCGGAAGGCTCTCCGCCAACCTGGTTCAATACATGTCTGGAAACAATAAAGATTATTGACAACGAAACAAGAATAGCAATAAGCGTTAGGAGTATGAGTGCCCCTTTTGTAATTCGGGCCATTTTTTCCTCTGCTTTTTTTCTTCCTCCCAACAGGTTCGTTTCTTCATTAATAAAATCAGCCATAGTACTCCTTATCTCATCCATATATTTTTTTCCAAGTTTCTTGTTAAACTCGGCGTAAAATGATTCCATCTTTGTTGTGGCCATAGCTTCCCGGTTTATTTCGATTGCTTTTTCAGCATAGTCTTCTAACCAATGGTAGGCAGCATTTTTAATGGATGCACTTACAGTGAATTGGTTCAGGTGTATTTCAAGTTGCGATTTGCCTGAATTATAAGGTTCAAGATATTCCTCTTTATTATTCAGAAGGAACCCGCGAAGGCCCGTTTCCATATTAATCATATCAAGGATAAGTTGGTTTTGTTTTGAAGTAGATAACCTTGAATGTGCCACCAAGGAACGAAGTTTGTCCATATTCTTTTTTCCAACACCCGATTCAATTAAAGAAAATAGTTTTTGCCGTTCATCTTCCCCTCTTTTTATATTTCGCCTAAGTTCGATAAAGTTCATGGCAATTTCGGTGCGCCATTTTAACCCCTTATCTTCAATTTCATTAAGTCTTGTAACCTGGTTCGGGTTATCGTCAACTGTTTGTTTTAATGTGTTTACAATCTTTTTGAACTCTTTTGTTCCGGTATTGAAGGGTTCTAGAAACTCCTCATCACCAGAAACGGCAAAACCGCGCATTCCGGTTTCCTGGTCGACTATACTGGCCAATAGCTCTTCTCCTTCTCCAATTACCTGATAAGTATGTTTGACCCATTTTGAATTGTCAAGCAATTTGTTAACATTAATCAATACAACAAAGGCAACAATCACCATTAATAATAATGTTATCAGACTTGGTAATAATAATTGAGTTCTTAATTTAAGCTTCATTGTCATCTAGTTTTTAAGTTATTACTTTAAAAGGCTAATGTTAAGTTGAGAAATACGCAGGAGTTTGTTTTCTGGTCGACAATCTGGTTACGGCCATTTATTGAAATACTGACCTGTTCGTTTATTTTGTATTGAAGGCCAGCTATGATGAGTTGAGAATCCGGTTCTGTTGTTTTATCCTGTAAGTAGTCGGGAGGGGAATCATATTCTACAATATCGTACCTTCCAAATATCCTCCAAGTATTATTAATATCGAATGATGCATAAACAGAAATGCCAGCTATATTTAGCCCCCTTGTGTTGCTTCTGTTAAATTGTTTGTTCCATTCTACACCAGCGGAGAACACCCGGTTTTGGAAACCAGTAACTAGTATTGAATTTAACTGATATACCGAATTAACAGGTAAAAGGTCGTTGTACACTCTAAAATAGAATCCCCGGAACGGCTTTAGGGTAATGCCGAAGGCATAGCGCAAAGAGCTGTCCGCCTGTCCCATTTTATGCCCTTCTCCGTTCAGTATTGCTATATCTGTGGTAATAAACTCAGTAGGTTTGTATATTAATATTCCCCCAAAGTCATTTGTAGGTGCAAAACCATATTTATCGGCAAAGACTTTATCGATGTTTCGTTGTCTGTATAGCTTTTCCTGCATCTGATTAAGCTCTGTCCCAATGAGCCCAAACTTCCCTTCAAGTTTTGAAAATTTTATTCCTAAACAGAGTTCAAAAAGATTTGTTATTCCGTTATAATCGCCCTGCGGATAGTAATCTTCGCGAGCTGATTCTATCATACCATTAAAGTAGATTTTTTTGCTATAAATGTATGTATAACCAAAATGAAGCCGGTTTAAGCGAAAGGCAAATGATTTTTTGTTTACATTATAATTTCCGTTTAAAAATACATCGCCATAAAATGTCCCTTTTCTTGCAAGGGAATCATCTTGCCCAGGGACATTGCATGTAATTAATAACCCAACAATGAGAGTATAATAAAATCTCATACCATTAGTTTTTTCCGGTTACCTCATTTCTGACCTTTTTATCAATCTCCAACACTTCGTTAAAATCTAACAGCTTATTAATATTAATAATCATAATGAAGCGGCCATTTTGCTCTACAACACCACTAATGAGTTCTGTTTCGAACTTGTCGCCAATGGCGGGTGAAGGAAGAATTTGTTCATCCTCAAACTCCAAAACGTCTTTAACGCTATCTACTAATACTCCAAATTTCAAAGTTGTGTCTGATATACTTGTTTCTATAACGAGAATGCACGTATTGTTTGTAACCCGGGTTTTTCCTAAACTAAGTTTTAGGTTACCGTCAACTATTGGCAATACTTCGCCACGAAGATTTATTATTCCGGGAATGTAATCGGGAGCGTTGGGTACTTTTACAATGGGTTGCATTTCCAATATATTAACCACGCGGGCAACATTAAGAGCAAAGTTTTCCTCCATTAAACTAAAAGTCAGGTACGAAATAATTTTCTGGTTACTGGTAATCGTATTCTCCATATTTTTAGCGGTTTTAGAATAAAATTATAGGGAACCAACGGATTGAGCAATTAAACACTCCGGGAGTTTTACCTCTAAATTCGGGTATTTACTCTTCGATTTCGAAGTATTTTTACTCTTTTAGATCCGTAAGTAATTGTTTATTAGTGTTTTGTTTGTATTAGGTGACTGATATCTCACCTGATGTTGATATATGTAATACTCTTGAAATGTGGGGAATGGCAATTTTATAGTATTTTTCATAAATTATTATTATGAAAGGTTTATCGTACTCTGGGAACTGCCTAAACTGCCAATATACATGTGTAAATGCAATATTCACGAGGGAGGAATTGCAATTAATAAATAGCAACAGAAGTGAAATGAATTTTGCAGCAGGAGAAGTAATACTAAGACAGGGGAGTTTTGTCTCGCAGGTTTTATACCTAAAGCAAGGGATAGTAAAAAAGGTATTAGAGGGGAAGAATGAACGGAATACAATTATTAAATTGACTGATGACAAGAACTTTCTTGCACTCCCCATTTTAGGGAGCTCAAATCAGTACCCTTTCTCAATTGTCTCTGTTTCTGATTGCCATGTGTGTTTATTAAAAAGGGATACGATTTATAAGGTTATAAAGGGTAATGAAAAAGCCCATGATTTTATAATGAAATGGTATGCAGAAGATTATTTACAAATGTACAGAAAGATTGCAACCATAAGTACTCGTAATAGTCATGGTAAGCTTGCTACAGCTTTACTTTATTTAACAAACGGAACTTTTAGTTCGAATATTCTGGATTTAATTTCTAGGAAAGATTTAGCAGAGTTATCGTCGACCTCAAAAGAAAGCGCCAACAAAATATTACAGCAGCTTAATCATGATGGATTAATTGAGATTAATAAAGATAGAATAATAATAAAAAGGCGCGACTTGCTAGAAAAATTAAGTTCTGTGGGATAGATGCACAACGTTCATACTTAGTGGCTGCAAAAAAACTGTGCATTTTGAAAGTCTTTGTCAAGAAGGCTTCAAAGACAAGGCTTTATTCACAAGCTGATTTATTTTTATAGGTGTTCATGAGCTCCTTTTAGTCGGTTCGAAGTTTTGAAAATTAAGAAGTCCCGAAGCTTCGGGATGGATGTTTTCAAAACAAGCGTAACGCAGGACCTTTAGTTCACGAACATCATTGAATATTTTATTTTTGTGAGTAATTTGGAGTTTTCTTGCAAAGACTACTTATAAAATAATGCATCGAACAAACCATAGCTACGTTTAAGAATTTAAACGCTACAGATTGGAAGAGGGGGTGAGCTTACTTTGACGGGTATTCAATGGTCAGTATGAATAATTCCGATCCCGTAATATCAGAAAAACACTTATAACCCTAAGCTCCATTGTATTGTAATAGTCAATAAGCTAGTTTTTTACATCCTCAGGATTAATCATATTGTTGATAATAGCATATACCGTTAAGCCCGCAATAGTTTTTATTCCAAGTTTATCGGTAATGTTTTTACGGTGTGTTATAACAGTATTCGTACTTATAAATAGCTTATCGGCAATTTCTTTGTTAGAATACCCTTTAGCGACCGCTTTTAATACATCAATTTCCCTGTCGCTTAGCAGAACTTTATTGTCATTAGTTTCACCTTTCTCTGGTTCAAAGAAAAATTCCTGGAATTTTTCAACCATTTCTTTTTGGCTTTCTATGTTGATGGCATAGCTTGTGCAAGGACAATTTTTAATCGGATCGTTGCCTATTAACATAACCTTACATTCCGGGCATAGAGTCCCCAGCTCATTAAGGTGGGTGTCCTTTGGGAGTGGCAGGATATCTTCATTTAAGACCAGGTAATCAATATCGGGGTGTATCCCCAGACATTTTTTTGTGCTATCGAAGCTATTTGCTTCCATAAGCTCCGGTTCTACCCCTATTACGCTAATAATGGTTTTTATTCCCAGTCGGTACAAAAATTGTTTGGCAGCAACAACTACTTTTATCTTATTTGTCTCAATATGTTCCACTTAATTCAAGAGTTTTTTGCTCAAGGAGCTTTACTTTTGGTACTAAAACTTTGTCTTCAATCCTTGAATGATTTTCTAAATCGGTCTCCAGTCGGAACAATTCGGTCAATAACTTTTGACATAATTCTTTGCATAAAACAGGAGGAAGGTAACGAATAATAAGATTCTTTAAATCGCTTAGTTTAAGTTCCATATTTTCATGACTGCTTTCATAGTCTTCAATTGGTTCTTTTTTAATTCGATCTAATAATTTTTCGTCAACCACTTTTTGGACTAATGCTGTTTCCAAAGATTCGATGTAAGGGAATATGTGATGTTCTTCTCTTTCGAGATGTTTTTTTAACTCAATTTTATATTCTTTGAAAAAGCTGTTCAGAAGCTGTATGTTTTTTAAATTATTTTCTGACGCTTTACTTTCCATTTCATTAATATACCCCTCAATTTCAGGAACTTTAGTGTTTAAGTAATAGGTGTGGGTATTAGAAAGGTATTTGATAATTAACTGAGCATTAAAATTTTGCAATTGTTTTTTTGGAAAATACTCCGGGTTATGGTACGAATTTATTATTTCCAGAAAAAACCACACATTTATATTGTTGGTATTGCACACATCTAAAACTGTTTTATTTCCAAAGCCATACTCAATGCCAAACCTTCCTATTATTGGTATCAGTCTGTAATCCAAATGGATAACGTCTGCCATTTTAGTTTTCGCCGTAAACGGTAAATTTTTGTTCATCGCATAATTCTTAATTTCCATACTGTTCAAGGATTAGGCCACGAGGGACCTTGCATTAAATAACAAGAAACGGAGGGGCACGCTGCCCAATATTGAAAGGTGTATCAAACTTATAGTTAACAAGTAATGGTTCCTGAAATATTAAATAGCCACTTTTATAAATAACTATATCTACAGGAGTATCAGGAACAACATAATTGCCGGCCTGATGGTCTGTTAGCATTAGTTCAAAAGAGGTATGCTGGTGCTGTTTGCCTGGTAATTCGTTACCCTTTTTGTAAGGGTGGGCATGATAAACATAGGTTCCATTCTGTAACACATGTACATGTAGGAAAAAAAAATTATTAGCAAGGATACAAGCAAACTCAAAAAGCAAGAGAAAAGCAAATAAACTTCTATAATTGGTGTTTTTCCTGTTCATCATCTGGCAAAAATACGCTTTTACAAATATTTTTAAATCCCAATATATTGGGATTTTGTGTCAATTAATCAAAATTGGCTTATTCTGAGAATAGGTGTGGTTTTGTTGTTTAATGTTTTTATAATAAATACTTTATGTTTGTTTGTGGGGTGGAAATCTGTTAGATGTAAAATATACTCAAGGTGTCTTTTTCTCAAAGAATGCTTATATATTTCAAATAAGTAAGAGACTTCTTTAATTAATTTTATGAACAAATTGACATACCTAAAACAGTTGTGTGAAAATGTAAAAAGCTTAGAGAAATTAGTTAATCGAACTATATTTTTTTTGATTGAAAAATGGAAAATATAGAATTGACGAATGCTAGTTTGCTTTTTGATGTATAAACATATCCGCCAATAATAGAAGTTGCCGGGGCAACTAAGACAAGTCCAAAGCTGCCAACCAGGGTATACAGTATTTCTGCCGCGATATAATTTATATTAATAATACTAATCATGGGGGTACCTTTTGCCATAAATACCATAAACACAAATAAGAAACTACCTGAATAAGCAAAGAGTAAAGTAGTGGTCATGGTACCAATTACGGGATAGGCTATGCTAAATCCGGAGCGGATAAGTTCGCTGCTTTTCATTTCGGGTTTTTTTTGAATCAATTCATTCTGAGAGGCAGCAATATCCATGGCAACATCCATAACGGCACCTGCTGCAGAAATAAAAATTGCAGCTAAAAACATATCGGAAAGCTTTAACCCTGAAAAACCGATATACAACAACGTTTCAGAAAACTCTTGAACGGTTCCGGGAATATGAAAAAAGTAACCAAACAGTAAGGCCAATGCTGAAGTAATAAACACACCTATAATAGAACCTAAAAGAGCAACAACCCCTTTACGGGAAAAACCGCTAATGAGCAAAATAATAGTTGCTGTAGTGCATGAAACTATGCCAAGCGCAACAAGAACCGGGTTGTATCCATTAAGAAACAAAGGAATAAGGACTTTCCAAATAGCCAGGGCTGTGAATACAAATGAAAGTAAAGCCTTAAAACCGGTCCATCCGGCAAAGCCAATTAGAAATAAAGCGAATAAAACAAATAATATCAATTCAATATTTAGTCTGTAAATATCATCAGCCCGGGCAGAAATAATCTTTTGGGAATCTTTGTCAAACTTAATAACAGCTTGTACTTTGTCTCCCTCCTTAAATATTTTATCAATTTTCATTTGCCCCATTAAAACATTATGCGCGTTAATGGTATCCCTTTTGAAACGCCCTTTATCGATGCGTAATACTAAATTCTGCGTCCCAACCACAACAACTCCGTACGTCTTTAAATCGTCATCATCCACTTCAATTACTGAAGCTTTCACCCGTTCAGTGTTTTCTGTAAGTGCCGGGTTTTCAAATTTCGTTGGAATGCCAATTAAAACAATACAAATGATGCTTATAAATACCGTAAATACAATATTTGAAGTTTTTCCTTTATTCCTGGCCATGCTGATTCTGAAATATGTTAAAAACCTGCATAAAATTAAATTCCATGCAGGTCAAATAAAAATTTTCTATCCCTGGTTCACTTTTTACTCTTCAGTAAACCCGGCTATTTCCATTATTTTTTTAGCTACATCTGTGTTGTCATAGTATCCGCTAAACTCGTACATTCCCTGTCCTAGGGCGAAAACCGGAACAGGAGTTGCTGTATGTGAATAACTGGTCCAGTCGATACCAGCTTTGTTATTAAGGATGTGTGTGATAGTAACAGTGAAAGGATCATAAGACCCGTAGATTACTTTTATTTCATCATCGTTATGAGCCGATTCTCCGGTAATACTTCTTTTGAAGGCATCTTCCAGCAGTTCAGTTTCGTAATCTGTAAGGGCGAGGCCTTTTGAAGCATCACCTAGTCCAAAAGCAGCTTTTGCATCAGCTAAAGCGGCTTCGAATGTTTTGGTTTTATCCCATTTACCAACCTCGCTTGTGAACGCTTCGTAGGAAACAGATTGGTGATTAAGCATGTCGAAAGCCGTTTCGTAACGAGTTGCAGCATACCCCAGTGTTAAGCCGCCGCACTCATGATCCCCTGTAACGATAATAAGTGTTTCATCCTTATGCTTTTCGTAGAATTCAATTGCAAGACCTATGGCTTTATCAAATTCAACCGTATTATGTGTTGCAGCAACAACATCGTTTGCGTGGCAGGCCCAGTCAATTTTACCTCCTTCAACCATAAGGAAAAAGCCATTTTCATTGTCAAGTAGCTCAATACCTTTCGAAGTAAAATCGGTAAGGGTAATTTTATTGTTCTCTGAGGTTTCTGCATCAACATCAATAAGGTATGGAAGAGCAGCAGCAGTTGAGCTTACCCCTGATTTAAATTTCTCAAGCGTTGCAATAATTTTGCCGTCTTCTGCTTTAAGTGCGTCAAATCCGGCTTTTGTGTTTACGTATTTGTACCCGGCAGAAGAGGCTGCATCAAGAAACAGGTTAATATCTTCAGCAAGGCCGCTGGTTTCGCCATCGGAATCGTATTTATTCCATCGAACACCACCTCCGGCAAAATAATCAAAACCACTTTGTGTAAGGTGCTGGCCAATGGTGTAATAGTTGCCACGGCTCCCGGTGTGGGCGTAAAAACAAGCAGGGGTGGCATGATCTATACTCACACTGGAAACAATCCCCACTTTCATGCCTTTGTCCCTGGCAATTTCTGCCATGGTTTTATATTTTTTACTATGTGTACCATCCATGGAAATAGTACCAATAGTAGTTTTATTCCCTGTTGCAAGTGCTGTGGCAGATGCAGCCGATCCTGTTATATAGCGATCTTCTGCGTGAGTTGTTTGCATTCCTGTTACAGGAAATTTACGAATATTTAAATCGCCAATACCAACGCTTTTAGTCGACTTTAATTTAAACTCGGGGCTATTTAATGCTGCCTCAGCAACATTTATTTGTGGTGACGACATACCATCACCAATGAAGTAAAAGATGTACTTTGGCGTTTTGTAAGATGTAATCGTATTTAATTCTTCTTTTTCTTCATCTTCATTACAAGACGTTATTAACAAACAACTGCTTGCCAATATAAACATAGTGCGGATTAATAAATGTTTTTTCATTAGATTATTTGTTTTAAAAGGTTTGTATTCTAAAATACAGGAACAGATATTGAATGTTCGTTATCTTTAAAGAGATTACTGCGTAGTATCTGGATAAAAGAATTTTCTTCACCTTAACGCCTTAGGTGTTTTCATTCAGTATCTGTCAGGTATTGTCTAGAAATAATTTGTTTTTTTGTGCTTGCAAAAATGCCTAAATGACCAACATCGATTGTTTAGTTAATTTTAATCTTATATTAAATAAGAAGTCAAAATTTATTAAAACATACCGTTATTTAAAATTTAGTTAACGTTTAGGTCTTTTCTTTTTGCTAAATAACGGGTTGCTGCTATATGGTAACATTACGATGGAATATCTTATTTTGTAGTATTTCAGATAAATACAACAAAACTGATTGAACAATTTCTGAAGTTTATTGTATTCAAAATGCATAGTTTTCTTGCAGCCACTAAATAGAGCCACTAAGAAAACGCTATCTTTTTGTGTGGCGTTTTTTACTACACCACTAAATACAATTTCTATTCATTTCACCTAATATATTTTCATCACTTTTAGCGATTGTATATAGAATCTGCATTTAGTTATTTTGAATAATTATAAATAATTAAATAGAAATCGAATGAAGAAGTGTGAACTACAAATTCTTAGCCAGACAACAAATGGGAAAATTTTCAGGTGCCTTACCTGTAAACAAATCCATATTGAATATAAAAACCTGAATTTTACATTTTCAAAGGATGACTTTGTCTTATTTAGGGAGTACTTTCTAGAGTTAAATCCTGAAGTATGGGCGCACAAAAACAGAAATACGGTTTATACAAGAAAAATTATGGTCCCCATAGGGCACAGAAACTTTACAGCAATGTTTCATACATCAGAAATATACGAACTTAAAGAGCTGTTCAAGAAAATGAAGCGGGATACAAATCGCCTGGAACTAATAGGACTTGATAATATAGAATCTCATTCATCATTAAACTAAATAGTTAGAGTAAATTAAACATTGACATAAATTTATGCTGGAATTCCAATTAATTGAAAAAGCATTATTACAAGACAGAAGGTTTCCGATGCAGGAAAGTAAGTTTCTACAGGTTGGCCCAGACGATAATACCTTAGAAATTTGCCTGAATAAGGTTGAAGGTTTATCCGGCCGGCCACCATCTGTCAGGCAAAATAGAAATACCTTTTTCGATTGTCATGATTGTCCTTATCGCTTATCATGTAAAAAAGGTAAGCGTATAATAAATGGAAACCTTTGTTATGATTCAACCTTTTTTCATAAAATTATTCTGTTGGCAAATGCAAGTTTGTTAGGGGAAAACTGTATTAGCAGCATTGTCTCGTTCTTACCCCCATTTGGTAGTCTGGTTCTGTTTGTCTGCAAAGAAGAAGACAAGAAGCCGTTAAACGATTTTAGTTTTGCGTTAAGTGATATTCGGTCTAAAATTAATTTAAACGAACTTGAAATTCAATCCATAACAAACATGAGAGTGGATAAAGAAGATATTATGTGCTTAATCGTTTCGAAGCGATAGATTGAGCTTTCAATCGTTCACGGTAAAATATGAATCAGAGCCATTAAATTTTCGTTTTAATTATGTTAAAGGTTACCGCTCACCTACTTTGAAAGAACTTTACTTCAACTGGAGCCACATGGGAATGTTTCAGATAAATGGAAAATGGCGAGATTATTTATGTTCCGGATTAACAATAGATATAATATTCACTTAACACATATTTGAATTATAATTTATAATCTTGAACTTTGAGAAGTAGATTATATGGAACAGACCATGTCTGATTTATCCCGAAGCTTTGGGAGACGGAGACGCGAGCTATGATTAAAAAGCATACCAATTCTCAGGCCTGGTCTTAATTTTTAAATGAATGAAACGAAGAGAATTTTTAAATACAGGAATGCTTACCGCATTGGGAGGTGCATTTTCTTTGGCAGGATGTACCCCAACTACCACTACCACTAATGAAAAAGCTTTTAAGGGAAAAGCTAAAAATATTATTTTCTTAGTAAGCGATGGAATGAGTATCGGTACCCCAACCATGGCAGATTTGTTGCTGCGAAGAAAAGAAGGCAGGGGAAGCCAGTGGATGAACTTGTACCGGGAAAATAAAATAAAACATGCACTTATGGACACAGCCTCGGCTGACTCCCTGGTTACCGATTCGGCGGCAGCCAGTTCTTCCTGGGGTGGTGGTGTTCGCGTTAAAAACGGGGTGTTAAATGTAGGTCCGGGAGGAGAGGAGTACACCCCTATTCTGCAAAAATTTAAAAAGGCAGGAAAAGCTGTTGGGTGTGTGACAACCGTTCCCATTACCCATGCCACACCAGCAGGGTTCTCGGTAAATATGAAACACCGGAACATGCAGGATAAGATTGCTGACAAGTACATGGAGCTGCGTTTTGATGTAATGATGGGCGGTGGAATCGAATATTTTGATGGTACGAAAAGAGAAGACAAAAAAAATATTCTTGGAGACTTTAAAAATGAAGGCTTCAACGTGGTTCATACAAAACCAGAAATGGAACTGGTTGAGCCGGGAAAACCTACCCTTGGGGTATACTGGGAAGACGGTTTGCCTTACACCCTTGACCAACGCTCCGATAAGGAACTTATGAATAAAATTCCAACGCTGGCGGACATGACCACGAAAGCTATTTCACTAATGAAAGACAATAGTAATGGTTTTGTACTACAAGTTGAAGCCGGTAAAGTAGATTGGGCAGCCCATGCAAATGATGCCGGAGCCTTGTTGTACGATCAGTTGGCCTTTGATCAGGCTGTTGAAGTCGCCATGGGTTTTGCAGAAAACCGCAACGATACATTAGTTATCATAACTACAGACCATGGGAATGCCAATCCGGGCTTAATAAAATGTGATAAAGTCAATAAGAAATTTGATTTGATGCAGAACTACAGACATACCAATGAGTGGGTACTAAACAATATCAAAAAAACGGATAACCCCTCAAGCGTTATTGAGAGAATAAATTATGCGCAGGGATATACTATAACCGAAGATGAAGCAAAAACCATTTTAGAAGCCTATGCTTCCTTTGATAACGACCAGCTTTACAATGCTTACAAGTTACCCTTTCATCAGTTGTCTCAAATTCAGGAAAACTATATCTCGGTTTATTGGGCCGGGACGAACCATTCTGCCGACTATGTTGAACTGGCCATGTATGGTGTTGAAACTGAAGCGTTGCCCCCGTTTGTGAAAAACACAGATCTCCATAACTATATGTTACAAGCTGCCGGGGTTGCAGTTTAACTTATCGGAAGAAAATCATAACAATTGGGGATTCCTTTAATAAATAAGGTTTCATATTTTTGGAGTTTTTAATTTATGCGGTATTTCACATTAGTAGTTTTAGTGACTTTATTGGCTCACGTTGGAGCAAGTGCACACCCTCACGTGTTTATTGAAACAAGTATTACGGTTAGTTACGATAAAAATACAATCGACAAGCTTCTTGTATGTTACAATTTTGACCAGATGTTTAGTGCCGATTTGAAGCAAAATTTCGATAAAAATCAATCCAATCAGTTTGAACCTGATGAAATTGAAGATATAAGAAAGAATGCTTTTGCAAACCTCGTCAACTATAATTATTTCGTGCATGTGGTTGATGGTGGGCACAAACTAAAAATTGAGTCGGTTAATAATTTTAATGCAACAATAGGTGCCGATGGAATAGTTCAATATTCTTTTTCGGTTGACACCGAGATCAATACTGCCACCCCAAACAAAGTTGTAAAAATAGCAGCCTTTGATCATAGCTATTACATAGATGTACGCTTAAACGAAGCCAATATCAAATTTAAAAACAAAGAATTGGCCAGTTACTCATGGAAAGTGATTGAGGATAAAAGCATGGCTTATTACTACGAACAAATCTACCCTTCCAGCCTTGTTTTATCTTTTAAGTAAGACTAAATCATGAGAATATACATAGCTTTATTGTTCTTTGTAGTATGCACTCTCTCTTTTACTGAAGCATCTGCACAGGGAAACCCCCTGTTTAATTCAACCCCGAGTGATACAAGTAAGAAAGCAACTACTGACAATACCATTAAAACCAATATCGGTAAGCCCCCAAAAGAAGGTTACAGACGAATAGCTGTTTTTAATTCACTTATAAAAAAGAATGCGGAAATTCAGAAAAACATTAAAGACCGTTTAGCTAACTTATCGGCTGATTACAAAAATTCAGGAAAGAGAGGGGCTGTTTTTCTCATCTTTTTGTTGGCCTTTTTGTATGGAATCTTTCATTCATTAGGTCCGGGGCACGGAAAGGTGTTTGTTTTTTCATACATATTAACCGAAAAGCCTAAAGTTTTAAGGGCTATAGGAACAAGTTACGCCATTGCATTCCTTCATGGAATATCTGGTTTGCTGGTAGCCTTAATAATAGTTTTCTCGTTAAAAACATATACTTCGGAAGCAGCAAAAATCAGTGATACATCTAACCTGATAGCACGAATTAGCTATGTCATCATATTCATTATTGGAGTTTTATTGTTGTTTAAGATTTTGCGTCATGGAAATCATCATCACCATCATGAAAGCAATATTGAGAAAATGAAATTTATACCCTTTGTCGTTTCGGTTGGTTTAGTTCCATGCCCGGGGACCATTATCACAGTAACATTTTTATCTTCAATGGGAATGCTAACTGTTGGCATACTATCATCATTTTTTATAATTCTTGGACTGGGCATTACAATTTCACTAATTGGTATTTTATCGCTGTACTCAAAAGAACTTATAAACAGATTGTTTTCAGCAAACAGTAAAAACTACCATAAATTTTACACAAGTATATCTGCTATAGGGGCATTGTTTTTAATCCTCTTTGGACTACTATCTTACATAGGGGCCATGTAGAGCCGGTCTGTAAAGTCGCAATGTTACCACGCATTTTATAATATTATCTGCATAAATGAAGGGGCATTCCTCCAAATGAAACAAGTCTATTGTGCTTTGAATGTTTGCAAATAATTTTTTTTAACCCATACCGTTAGTAAATAGTTCAGGAAACGGTTTTATGCCTCCCGGAACTCAAAATGTTTCGAATCCATTTCAACCAAAAAACGGGAGGGCAGGTGAAAAAAGGCATCATACGAGTATATATTTCGCGGGAAGGTAATATATAATTCTTCTTTTGCACGGCTACAGGCCACATAAAACAAGCGACGTTCTTCTTCCATTTCTTCAATGTTTTTAGCCTTGTTCGACGGAAACATGCCTTCCAGTGCATGAGGAATAAATACGGCATACCACTCTAGGCCTTTGGCCGAATGCACGGTACTAATGGTTAATTTACCTTTTTCTTCTCCTTCATCAATAAACGGAGTGCTTTGGTCGGCTACTCTTTTTGAAGGTGGATCCAGTGCGAAATCGGATAGAAACCGGTCAAGGTCCTTATATTTTTTTGCCAGATCGATTAGAATATCAACATCTTGCATGCGCGACTGGTAATCAGTTTCACGTGCTTTTAACAACGGGGTATAATAATCCTTGATTATTGCAATCTTTTGGGGCAAGGTGAGTTCGGCCTGACTGGCTTTAGACAGCATTTGCCCCATAACCAGCAAATCGTTGTAGAACTTTCGTGCTTTAAATGTTTCAAACGAGAAATCGTGCCCTGATTCCTGTAACTGAAGAATTACTTTACTGGCTGTAACCTGTCCAATTCCGCCAATATATTTCAAAACCCGGTGCCACGATACGGCATCAACTGGATTATAGGTCAGTTTTAGAAACGCAATGACATCTTTGATATGCATTCTTTCATTAAACTTAAATCCGCCCACAACAACATAAGGAATTCCTCTTTTGTTCAGCTCGGTCTGAATGTACCGGTTGTGCCAGTCGGCTCTGTTCAAAATAGCAATCTGGTTTAGTTCAATCCCTTGCTCAAGCAGTTCCATTACCCGGTCAACAATAAACACGGCTTCTTCTTCCTGTCCGTAAGCCCGTTTAATAACCGGAACGTGCTGGTTTTTGTTATTGGTATAAAGTTCTTTTTTATACCCTATTACTGCATTATCTATTATTGTATTGGTAAAATCAAGTACTTTTTGATTACTGCGGTAGTTTTCTTCAATTTTAACCAACACACAATCGGGAAATACCTCTGGAAATCGTAGGATATTTTCGTAATTCGCTCCGCGAAATGCATAAATACTCTGCGAATCGTCGCCTACCACCATTAATCTGCTGTGCCTTCCGGCAAGTATTTGAACAATCTCGTTTTGAATGACATTCGTATCCTGAAATTCGTCAACCATAATGTATTGCCAGGTATTTTGCAGCAACTCCCGAAACCGGGCATTTGTTTTTAACGCCTGGTTCAGCACATCCATCAAATCATCAAAATCCAGGATTTTACTCATGTGCTTGTACCTGGTGTAACCCTTATAAATCAGTTCAATATCATCAATATAGTCTTCAAGCCCGGAATATTGTGTTCTGATAATATCTTTGACTGAGGTGTTTTTATTGCGCGAATACGAAATAATGTCGTAAATCCGCCCTTTGCGGGGAAACCTTTTGTCCTTGGAATTTAATTTTAGTTCGGTCCGAAGCAGATCGATAATATCTTCTGAGTCGGCAGTGTCGATAATGGTAAAATTAGGGGGAAGCCCAATTAATTTAGAATATTTTCGGAGTACAAAGCTGGCAAATGAGTGAAAAGTACCACCGGTTACATTTGCCGCGCTTTTATCCTGAATTAGGGCCTCTGCCCGGTCTAACATTTCTGTAGCGGCTTTACGTGTAAAAGTCAGCAGCAGAATAGCTGAGGGGTCAACGCCCTTTTCCATCAGGTACGATACCCTGTGAACGATTACCCGGGTTTTTCCGCTGCCTGCACCGGCTATCACAAGAACGGGTTTTTCAGTGGTAACCACGGCTGCCAGTTGGGCCGGGTTGAGCGCATGGGCATAATTTACTTTAAATTTTGAGAAGTCCGCTTTTTGAACCGGTTCCAGCGAAACTTCTTTTTTCTGAATGGTTCCGGCGATTTTTTTTAGCTCTGCAATTTTTAGCTCAATCTTTGTTGGCAAAGCCATTTTGGGATATTCAGACAGATCAAGGCTACGTATATCTACCGCAGTTTCTTCGAATTCCAGATCGCCCCATGAACTGTCATCTGCAGGGGTTAACCGGCTCAATAAATTATCAAGTAGTTCTTCTTTTCCCGGAGTGGTTTCCGGTATTTGAGGCTCTTCCTCTGGTATAGCAGGCTGCTGGGGCAAAGTGATACCTTTCTTCTCTTTCTTGTTTGGTTTATTAAATCCCATTCCGATTTGATTGTTAAATCATCAACAATTTGGCAATAATATAATAAAAGTTAATGAATTTATTGGAATGGGGCGGGAAATGCCACGGAATTCATACGAGTGCGCGGGATTTATCCCCCTGAAAATATAACAGACCGTGTTTTTGGGGCATTAAAATAACAAAGCAAAAGGGGGGAGTAATAAGGGTAACTTTTTCACCATAAGCTACCCTTTATTTTTTAAACATGTTATCCTGCAGAAATAGCCTCAACCGGACAGGTATCAGCACATACTCCGCAATCAGTACAAGCATCAGCATCTATTGAATAGATATCTCCTTCACTAATTGCATCGACAGGACACTCGGGTAAGCATGTTCCACATGCTGTACATTCATTTGAAATTACATAAGCCATAATACTACTAAATTAAATTTTACTTAAAATTACCAACATGTTATGGGTAAACCTAATCTTCATCCCTGAAAAATACCAATATTTAGGTATTGACAGCAGTGAGCGGTGTTCAATTGTTTAAATTTCAATAAAATAATCAGAAATTGCCTTCAGGCTCTAAGTGTCAGATTTGATGTAATTTGTATTAAGTATTAATAAAAATAATGTCCGGCAACGCAAGAACTAATCTATTGGGGCGTTTTCCTCAATAATGCCGGTAAGTTTGCGCTTGGTTTTTTATTTAAAAGTTATCGTATGTTTGTATGCATATAACAATGAATTTGTCAAAAGTTGATTTTGGGAATTCGTTTATTCGGATTTTTTCAGGCGGTGCGTGATTTTTAGAAAGGACCGGTAAGAGAAGGCTTGAGAAAAGCCAACCATGCCTTGGCTCCGGGAAATTCTTGTGAAACCTGAACAAAAGGATCAATTTTAGACCACTTCAACAAGAATAAATAAAGTATGTGGCAGCTTTTTGCAATAATATCAGCCCTGTTTTCAGCCCTTGCAGCAATTTTCGAAAAAAAAGCACTGTTTAAAACCGAACCCCTTGGTTTTTCTTTCGCCCTTTCGGCTTTCACCCTGGTATTTTCTTTGCCGTTTTTTTATTTTGTTGATTTTGATAAAATTACCTTTGATGCAATTCTTGTGCTTTACCTGAAATCCGTGTTGGGTGCTTTCGCATTTTTACTGGTAATGTTTGGCATTAAGAATAACGAACTTAGCAATTCATTGCCTTTATTAGCTTTAACTCCGGGGGTTGTTGCTGTTGTTGCCTATTTTGTTCTTGGAGAAGAAATTGGTCTGTACGGAATACTTGGGATGCTTTTGCTTTTGTCCGGCACTTACTTTCTTCAATCAGAAAAAGATGGTAACTGGAAATCGCCTTTCCTGTTTTTAAGGCAAAATAGGGCGCAATGGTTTATTTTAGGGGCTATTTTACTATTTAGCACCACATCTATTCTTGACAAAACCATTTTGAAGAACTACAAACTTCAACCGGAAGCCTTTCTGCCCATCCAGCAGTTTTTTTTTACGTTTAACTTTTTCCTGATTCTTTTATTCCAAAAAGGTAAACTCAACACTCTTCGGGGGCAATTTAAGCAAACATGGAAAATTGTTCTTGCAGTGGCAGTGTTTGCAGTTATTTACCGATATTCACACATATTAGCCGTAAAAGCCGGTTCGGTTGCACTGGTTTTGTCAATAAAACGGACATCGGTATTTTTCGCAGCGGTTTTTGGCGGGCACTATTTCAGGGAACACAACCTGTTACGGAGAAGTTTGGCTGTAGTGATAATGGTTGTCGGGGCAATTGTGGTGATACTTTTTTAATGCTGCCCTTTTAGATGCTAAAATAAAAAGCCCCTGCAATGAGTATGCAGGGGTGTGGAAAAACACATATATAGAATTGGAGAATTAGATTTTTAAAAGACTACTTACCTTCATAAGCTTTTATGTAGATTTCTTTCATCTCCTCAATAGAGGGGTATCTTGGATTTGCTCCGGTACACTGATCGTCAAACGCATTTTCGCTCAATTCCTCCAATGCAGCATAGAAGTCTTTCTCGTTTACCCCGTATTCTTTAATAGACATTGGGATATCCAGTGCTGATTTTAACTCTTTTATTTTTGCAATAAGGTTCTCAACGCTTTCTTCGTTGGTTTTTCCTTTAAACCCTGAAAATTCAGCAACCTTCGCGTAACGTTCTATGGCAACCGGATACTTGTATTGAGGGAATGATGCCTGCTTTCGTGGGGCATCGGTAGCATTAAACCTTACCACTTCCTCAATTAATAAAGCATTGGCCAGGCCATGAGCAATATTAAATTTTGCGCCCAGTTTATGGGCAAGAGAATGACAAATTCCCAGGAACCCATTTGCAAAAGCCAAACCGGCAATGGTTGAAGCATAGTGTACCTTTTCCCTGGCCTCCGGATTAGATGCTCCTTCTTTGTAGGCTGCCGGAAGGTAATCAAATATTAGCTTTATTGACTCTAAAGAGTAAGGCATGGTAAATTCCGTAGCAAAAACCGATGCCATTGACTCAAGCCCGTGGGTCAATACATCGACTCCGGAATAAGCAGTAAGGCTTTTTGGCATGTTCATAACCAGTTCCGGATCAACAATGGCCATGTTAGGTGTTAGTTCATAGTCGGCAATTGGGTATTTCATTCCGGTCTTTTCATCGGTAATTACAGCAAAAGGTGTAACCTCAGCCCCTGTTCCCGATGTTGTGGGAATGGCCACCATCTGTGCTTTAACACCAAGCTTAGGGAATTTATATATCCTTTTTCTAATGTCCATAAACCGAAGGGCAAGTCCTTCAAATTCAATATCAGGATGTTCGTACATCATCCACATGATTTTTGCTGCATCCATTGGGGAACCGCCCCCTAGCGAAATAATTACGTCTGGTTGGAAACCCGCCATAAGATCCAGGCCTCTTTTAACGGTTGCAAAAGTTGGATCGGGTTCTACATCTGCAAAAGTCAGAAAGTCGATACCCAGTTTATTTAACTGGTTTGTAATTTTTTCGGTATAACCTAATTTATGCAATGCTTTATCTGTAACAATAAAAGCTCTTTGTTTATCGGCAAGGTCTGTTAAGGCCAATGGTAAACAGCCGGTTTTAAAGTATACTTTTGGAGGTAATTGGAGCCAAAGCATATTTTCCCTTTTTTCAGCACAGGTTTTAACGTTCATAAGATGTTTAACGCCAACGTTTTCGCTAATGGAGTTTCCGCCCCATGTTCCACAACCTAATGTTAATGATGGTTCAAGTCTGAAGTTGTAGACATCACCAATGGCTCCCTGCGACGAAGGCATATTTACTAAAATACGTCCTGTCTTCATTAATAAACCGAAATCCTGAATACGATCCTGGTTTGTTGGGGCAGTGTATAGTACAGAGGTGTGCCCAATACCACCGAATGCCACAAGTTCTGTAGCTTTTTCTGTGGCTTCTTTAAAATCATCAGCCTTATACAGGGCTAAAACAGGCGAAAGTTTCTCGTAGGTAAAAGGTTCGTCTTTTCCAATTTTCTGAGCTTCACCGATCAGTACTTTTGTGTCTTCAGGAACTTTTATGCCGGCCATTTTTGCAATAGTAAAAGCCGATTGCCCGACAATATTCGGGTTTAAGTGTTCGTTCTGGATTATTGTTTGGCCAAGCTTCTCTTTCTCTGGTTTTGATAAAATATAAGCTCCAATATCAGTAAGTTCCTTCTTTACTTCTTCATATACTTTCTTTACAACAACAATCGATTGCTCCGAGGCGCATATCATGCCGTTGTCAAAGGTTTTACTCATAAGTATAGAGTTTGCCGCCATTTTAACATCGGCTGTTTCGTCGATTATGGCAGGAGTATTCCCGGCCCCAACGCCAATGGCAGGAGTGCCTGATGAATAAGCAGCTTTGACCATACCAGGGCCGCCTGTTGCCAGTATCAGGTCAACATCATTATGTGTCATCAAATATTGCGAAAGCATAACACTGGGGGCATCGATCCAGGCGATAATATCTTTTGGTGCCCCAGCTTCAATTGCCGCATCCAGAACAATTTTGGCTGCCTCAATAGTACTGTTCTTGGCCCGCGGGTGTGGCGAGAAAAGAATGCCATTTCTTGTTTTCAGGCTAATAAGGGCTTTAAATATTGCCGTTGAAGTTGGGTTTGTTGTTGGAACAACGCCGGCAATAACCCCTACAGGTTCGGCATATTTTCTTATTCCGTTGGTGGTGTCTTCTTCAAGAATACCACAGGTTTGAATGTCTTTGTACTTGTTGTAAATATACTCTGAAGCAAAATGATTTTTGGTCACCTTGTCTTCTATCAGTCCCATGCCGGTTTCTTCAACAGCCATTTTTGCCAGTTGGATACGTTTGCCGGAAGCAATAAATGCCGCTCTCCTGAATATTTCATCTACTTTTTCTTGCGGGAAGGCAGAGTATACTTTTTGGGCTTTTTTCACCCGTTGTATTGTTTCTTCAAGCTTTTCCAACAATTCATTGTTGTTGGCCTCGGCCGCTTTTTCCTGAACTTTGGCCTTGTTGTTGTTTTTTGTTTCTATCATAATTTTAAATTTTAAATCAGATTTTCCCATTAACTTAACCAAGCGATGTGCCACCTTGCGTAACTTGTTAACAGACTTATAAATAAAAACCGTTAGTTTAAATGATATAAAATAAACGGGGTAAAAAATGTATTAAAACAGTACAGTTGTGTTACATTTGTCATGTAATAAGACATTGCCCTAAATAAAATCGACAATTTGATATGGCTGAAATTGTAATAAAAGAGTTTGTGGAGCTGGTAAAACCTTATTTATTCGACATCATTAATTTTGCGGGGGTACATGGTGATGTGGCATCCATATTTACAGATGCACAGGGTAAACTAATGCTTTGCGAAGGTGACCCGGAAACTTTAAAAAATAATTCTTTGGATAAAACATCTCTAAATCGAATGATTGATGAAAGTGTCCCGTTATATGACACTTTGCTGAATGCCATAAAAACCCGCGATTCCTTTCATCGCACAAAACCAATAAATGGGCTCAAGTATGCGTTCCTTATAGCCCCAATACTTAATCTTGAAAGAAAAATACTGGGTGTACTGGCAATTATCGTGAGTGTCAAATATGTGCATCCCCATACCCTGTCGCTGGTGCAAAGCACAGCAAAAAATATTGAATATAAGCTGGAAAACAAGATAATTGAACGACAGTTGTACGATGCGCACCAGTTTTCTTTTAGCATCATGAACAACCTGTCGTTCGGACTTATTGCCATTGACCTTACAGATGAAATTCAATGGATGAACGATACTGCGTGCCGTTCAATAAATATACGCCGAAGAGATCTAATACGAACATCAATTAACGATCTTCTGCCCAAATATAAAGACATAAAGAAAAGAGTGCTGAATTGTGAAAAGGTAAACTACGAAGAATACTCCTTTAATCACGAAAACATAAAGGAAAAGTACATTTTTTCCGCTTACCCCATCTTATCGGAGAAGAAAAAAATTCTTGGTGTAGTTGTTACTTTCAGGCTTTTTAGCGGAATGATGAAACTTATCAATAAATATTCGGACAACAGTGCCCGTTACCGGCTCGAAAACATAATTGGTAAGAGTAAAGAAATAAAAAAGACCATTCAATACGTTAAAAAGGTTGCCAATAGCCCTTCCACTGTTTTGATAACAGGGGAAAGCGGTACGGGTAAAGAAGTTTTTGCCCAGGCCATTCACAACGAATGTACCGAAAGAAGTAAGGGGGGATTTATTGTAATAAATTGTGGGGCTATATCCGCAACTTTGATCGAGAGTGAACTGTTTGGTTATGAAGGAGGGGCATTTACCGGGGCCAAGAAAGAGGGGAGGGCAGGAAAATTTGAACTGGCCAATAACGGGACCCTTTTTTTAGACGAAATAGGGGAGATGCCCATGGATATGCAAACGAAATTATTAAGGGCAATACAGGAAAAATCAATAATGCGTGTTGGCGGGGAAAAACAAATAGCTGTAGATGTGAGAATTATTGCCGCAACAAACAAGGATCTTGAAAAAGAAGTGAAAAAAGGGAATTTTAGGGCCGATCTTTTTTACAGGCTAAGTGTAATTCCTTTAAGGCTTCCTGCACTAAGGGAAAGAAAGGCTGATATCCGCCCATTGATACAGTATTTTCTCAAGCAGAAATCAAATGACTTGAACATTCCTATGCCTGAAATATCACCAGAAGACATGCACCGGTTAATTAATTACAGTTGGCCGGGGAATGTACGTGAATTGGAAAATACAATTGAAAAAGCTGTTCTTTTTGATGGGGAAATTGAGTTGAACGATATTCAGGATCCCCAGCTTTCTGATACGGAAATGGCCGCGGAAAAATTTACCACGATTGCAAAAATGGAAAATATGCTAATAAGAAAAACCTTAACAGCATTAGACAATAATGTATCAAAAGCAGCAAAGACCCTGGGCATTGGGAGAAATACATTATATCAGAAAATGAAAAAGTATGGTATTAAACCCTGATTTTTCCCGGGCATCATGGGCTAAAACTGAAAAAAATGGAAATGGTCACTGTGGAAAAGACAACAAGAAAACCTACAAGGCAAAAACAGAGCAGATAATGCATAATAATTTGCTGTTTTCTGGTAAAAATGCTCGAAATAAAGTATACTTAAGGTTACTTTACCTTAACCTGGATATTTAAACATAAATTAAATTGAGCAAAACAAATCTCTCATACGAAACAATCAACCAATTCAACAGTATGTTATATGCACTTCAGTTGTTGAATAAAAGAGGAAAGGAGTTTGTTTCTAATGAATATCTTTCTGAAAGTACGGATATACCTCTTAAGGAAATGCTTTGTGCGCTCGAGCTTCTTGATGAGTCCCTTGGCTTTGTTGAAGTGCATAAAGTTGGCTTGCTTATTGAAATGCTAAGGGGTGTCCTGGGGTATAATCAAAAAAACAAGGCCGTAATTATTGGAGTAGGCAACCTGGGCATGGCTTTGCTTAAATATGATAATTTTAGAACAACCGGGTTGAATATTGTAGGGGCTTTTGATATCGATTACAATTTGTTCGATGTTGAAGTGTCTGGTGTTAAGATATTTCCCTTAAACGATCTTGAAGATTCGATTAAAAGCAAAGAGGTGGGCATAGCCCTTATCACTACACCTCATCAGGTAGCCCAGGACATTGCGAATAAATTGTGCGATGCCGGAATTAAAGCTATCTGGAACTTTACCACTGCGGTGCTAAAAGTGCCTGATAATATTGTGCTTCAAAACACATCAATCTACAACGATTATTCGGTAATCTATCAGAAGTTGAAAGCATTATAAAAAGTAATAGGGGGATTTCCAGACTAAACTAATCAAAAATAGCTAACCCTGTTCCCGGATAAAATTAAATTTACCTCATCAAAAACAAGATTTGTTAAACCGTTAATCAGCTTTAATGGGTTTCATTTCTTGTATTTTAACCTATTGTTTACAATACTTTATTTTATTTTTGTGCGGACCGGGAGGGGAAAAAGGTAATTGCTGTTTATCCTATTATTGCAGTTAGCGGGATATATGGCCTTATTACCAGTTTGTTAATAGATTTGACAAAGCATTAAACAACAATAATAAATAACTATGAAAAATATTTTGATTGGTGCATTAATCTTATGCGCAGCCATAGCTTGTAACAACGCAGGTTCAGGTAAATCACCGGAGAAGGAAAAAGCAGAAAAGCAAGCCCTGGAGCTTAGTGAATTTATGAAACTTGCTGCTGACAGTCTTGATAAAGAAGTATTTGTGAAAGGCACGGTCAACCATGTTTGTTCGCATTCAGGACGTCGTTGTTTTATTGTCGATACCTCGGGGAATATCTCGCTCAGGATTGAGGCAAAAGGAGAAATAAACGGTTTTAACCGTGAACTATCGGGAATGGATATTGAAGTAACCGGTATTGTCCGTGAAAAAAGATTGTACACTGATTACCTGAACGAATGGGAAGCAAAAGTAAAAGCCAAAGAAAAAGACATAGAGCAGGGAGGTGAGCATTGCTCAGCCGAATTACAAAATATTCAGGACATGCGCAACTGGATGGCAGAGAACAACAAAGACTATTACCAGGTAATCTTTTTAGATGGCATGGCCTATAACGTAATTTATGAAGAAGAAGAACAAAATTAGAAAGACACTGCGTAACTGGCATCGCGATTTAGGTTACTTTTTTATTGGGTTGACCCTTATTTATGGCGTGTCAGGTATTATCCTTAACCTTAAAGATGCCGAGAAAGATCCGGCATATAAAGAAATCAGGTTCTCTGAAAAAATTCAGGGGAACCTGATGCCTGACGAGTTAAAAGAAATCTGGAGCCTGCAAATTGAATCAGAATTTAAACTAAACAGGATTATTCCTGCCAACAATAGTTATAAGTTATTTCTTAACAGTGGCACAGGCTATTATATACCAGCAACAGGAGAACTGTCTTTTACTACCTATAAAAAAAGGAACCTGGTTAAGTTTATCAACAACATACATTACAACTCTGGAAAGCGCTTTACCTGGTTGGTAAATATTTTTGCTGTTTGCCTGATTTTTCTTGCCATTTCAGGTGGTATTATCCTAAAAGGTAAGTATGGGTTTAAAAAAAGAGGGTGGTGGCTGATATTAGCAGGTCTGGCTGTTCCTGTTATCTGGTATGTTCTTCTTTATTGAACAGGGA
This sequence comes from Bacteroidales bacterium, assembly GCA_965230395.1. Taxonomy (GTDB): domain Bacteria; phylum Bacteroidota; class Bacteroidia; order Bacteroidales; family UBA10428; genus UBA10428. The sequence goes on along the minus strand of CBDDKV010000002.1, from coordinate 4,127,252 downwards.
AAATTACTTCAGTGAGTTCTGTTGAACATATGTTGGAAAAAGGCATGGATGTTAGGTATATTCAGAGTTTATCAGGGCATAATGCTCCTAAAACGACAACGATTTATACAAATATTAGTAGACAGAAAATTAGTACTTTTGATAATCAGCCTGATAATTTGGATTTAAATAACCAGAAGATTACAAATGAGATATCAGCACCATACAAGTATGTCAATCCACCAGAATTTTGGGGCGATATTAGCCCTTTTACCACAAACGGAGTCGTGTTATAAAAGAGTTAAGTAAGCTTAAAGAAACATAATGCAACATATGAACCAATTTACAGAGAGATATAAACAAGCAACGAATGCAGAACTTCTTAATATTATAGAAAATTCCAATGATTATCAACTTTTGGCAGTTGAAGCAGCAAAATCAGAACTTGATTTTAGAAAATTGACTGATTCGGAGTTAAATTCAGCAAAGGAAGAATTAAGACAGGAACGCCATGATAGTTTGCAGAAGAAACAAAAAAAACAAGAATGGATTGATAAAGTAAAAAACACGGCAAACAGAACAATTGATAATTTGAACCCGATACAGGAATCTCCTTTAAAAACTGATAAATTGATTAATATCATTTCAATAATTTTCGGTGGACTAGCTTTGTACCAGATTATAAAAGAATTTAGAGTACTAAAGTTTATGTTTTCAGGGCAAGGTGAATGGGATTTCAGTATGGTACTTTATTTTTTACCTTTTGTTCTGGTACCAACTTCTTCGATTTTGTTTTGGCTTAGAAAAAAGTTTGGTTGGATTTTATTGAGTTATTATTTGTGTTCTTCGGCTGTTAACTTGATTAGTCTAATAATAATGACTTGGAATATGAGACCAACAGGGAATGCCGCTTTAGATTCCCTATTCCCGGTAACATCACCAAGTGTTTACATAATGATTTCTTTATTTTTGGTAGGAACATTGTGGGTAATAAATAAGCAGGATTTAAGAGAAAAATTCCAAATTGACAAAAAAATAATGATTGGGACTATTGTAGTTAGTGTCGCCATCTCCTTATTTGTATTGACTCAATTTTAGATTAAATGAATTTTGATTGAGGCATTTTTTCCTATATCATTAATTTTTGTTGCTTACTCTGGACAAACAAAAGCGAAACGAGATTATTATAAAAATGGATGAAAGCCAGCTTGTAGCAATGTATATACAAAATTGGCGAAATTGCTATAAACTCAACAGTTGTGGCTCGCTTCAAAATAATAACGGTTTGATATATTGGTGTTCCCCGCAGGCATGAGCTTGTAGCTCGTGCCCTATATTCGATACATCGCCTCCCTCGTCTTCTTTTGCAGCGAGAATGGGATATAACGAGCATTTTGAAGTATGCTCAAAAAAAGCACATACTAAACTAGAAAAAAATCATCATTATTTATGACAACTGGGAATTACCTTAGTTTATAATTTTACATCCTGATTTTTTATAAGAAAAGAGTTCAAAATTATTAATGATTATGAAAAAAGTATTGTCTCCCTTTTTTGTGGTTTTGGCAGCGGTCATGTTTTTTATCGTTTCATGTGAAAATGACGATGATGAAGATAAAAATGACAAAAAGAATGGGTTTAAAAGCCTTGAATCACCCTATTTGATTTGTGCCGGGCGTAATCCGGGAGGTGTTGGATTTGATTTTGTATATGATGGGGAAAAAGGCGGGGCAAACAATATAGATTCGCTAACTGTTAGCGATTTTGAGTGCGATTTAAAAATTCGCACCATTAAGGGGGAGAAAGGAGATGGTAGTCTTGGTGGGGCGCCTTTTATTCAGCTTAACCCTGCTGTTGAGGCAATTAATTATTCGTTAATAGATACAGCCTGCAAAGGGATTGCTAAATACAATGCATTAAGCACATCGAATATAAAAGACTTTACTTTGGAACAAGATGATGCATCATTTGATGTTTCATCAGTTAGAAAAGGGAAAACAGGAGCCCCTTTAATGGGAAAACTGCAAGCTGAATATTCCAAATTAGTAATAGGTGAAGCCTGGAAAGCTGCAGCCAAAAACGATATAGCGGAAGATGAACCGGTCTGGGTTGTAAAAACCCGCGAAGGCCGGCTCGTTAAGTTTATTGTTACCGGTTTTCCGGCTCATCCCGCACCAACCTCTACGGGCTATGTTGCGATAACCTGGGATTCTATAGATTAACATAAAAGGTAAGCCTTGTAATTTTTTTAGTCGTTGTATTCTGCCCCGCAGGAGCAACGGCTAATTTTTTAATAAAAATGGACCAGTTTATTTTACCCGTCTTTCGCTTAATAATTTTTACCATGCTCTGCAACTTAAACTTAATTGCACAAGCGCAAACGCTGCACGTAATTAAGGGAAAAGTACTCGATGCAGATACGGAAAAACCTGTAGCGTGGGCCAACATTAGTTTAAAAGGGCAGGCCAAAGGTACATTAACTGATAATGAAGGTTACTTTGAATTATCATTAAAGGACACCCGCAACGCCGAACTTGTGTTCAGTCATATCGGTTACCAAAAGCAAGTCCTTAAAATATCGTGGGATACAGTAAATACCAATTATACGGTTTACCTTACCCCCAAACAGGAACTGTTGAAAAATGTAGTGATTACAGCATCGCTTTACGGACAATCGAAAAATAAACTGGCAAAGCAGGTTGAAATTATCCATCATAGAGAAATAAAAGACAATTTCCATTCAAATGTTATTGATGTTTTGTCTTCCACCATGGGTTTTACAAAGGTTTGGGAGTACCATTCCCCCATAATACTTCGTGGGTTAAACGCAAAAAGGTTGTTAGTAATGAAAAACGGAAACCGAAGAATTGGCACTTTTCCCGGAGGATACTTTGCACAGGATATGAATATTTATTGTATTAAGAAAATAGAGATTATAAAAGGTCCGGGTTCTGTAATTTACGGAAACGGTGCCATATCGGGTATTGTTAACGTTATTTCGCATGAGCCATTCGGAAAGAATTCAACCAAAGCCAATTTTTTAAGCGGGTATGGTTCCAATAACAACGAATTTCTTGAAATTGCAACCATGAGCCATAAAAAACCAAATTTTGGGGTACAGGCTAACGCAAAGTACAGAAAAACAGGTAATATGGTTTATGGAAACGGAGAAACTGCCAAAAACAGTAATGTTGAAGATCGGGATTTTTCATTCGGTACAGGGGTTCAATTATCATCAAAACAAACACTTAAAATAAATGCCGACTACCATTATGGCAATTGGGGCAAGCCCCGGGGGTTCAGTGGCCTTACAAAACGTTTTACAAAAGTAAGAAACGAGGAAGAAAACTTCCATTCCGATCTTAGCTATTCGTTCAATCCTCAGGGGGTTGTTGAAAAATTCAGTGTAAACCTTTACTTCGATAATGGCCGGCGGGATTATTATAAATATAAGTACAGCGAGGTAAGCGGGAATCTGACATCCCTTGATTTGGTGCACTACAAAGACAGATGTGGGGGCGGACGTATATTTTCAATTTTCAATCTTTCCAATAGAAGCAAATTAACCGTTGGCGCTGATGGATATGCTTTTCGTTTAGACAACCCGGCTGATATTATTGATTATTACAATGAGACAGAAGGCGCCGTATCCGGATATAAAGGGGCTGGGCAACAGGATATTGGGGCGTTTATAAGAAACGAAACGCAGATAAAGGAAAGAATTAAAATAATTTCAGGAATGCGTTACGACCATGCCAGCGTATTGGAAGGGGAATACCATACCGCAGAAGGAAGGCTTGAAGTCCGCACGGCCCTGAGTGGTAACCTGGGTATGGTATGGTTGCTTAACAAAGAGCAGTACTTATCGCTTAATCTTGGAAGGGCATTTCGAATGCCAACAGCAGAAGAAATGTTTACAGAGGTAATTAGTTGTAAAGGAATTAAAAGGGGCAACCCAGAGCTAAAACCTGAATATAGCTGGAATATTGACCTGGGTATCAGAGGTAATCCGACCGGTACCCAACTGAATTACGATATTGCTTTATTTTATAACATACTGGACGGTTTTATCGGAGAAGTGCAGGATACAACTCCCGGGGTAGATTTCACCTATGAAAATACCGATGCAGTAGTTCTTGGAGGAGAAATGTCGGTGTCGTACCGTTTTGATAATGTTATAAAAGCAGGTAATGTGGTATTTGCCGGATTAGGCACATCCTATATTTATGGTATAGATAAGTTTGCGGGCAACCATGCTCCAATGTTTGGTGTCCCCCCTTTCACCCTAAAGTTTGATCTAAACCATCGCGGGCAGGTCAACGGGCACTGGTTAACAGGTTATTCCGTTAAAATTCAGGCCGAATATGCCTCCGCTCAAAACCGTGTTGCTTCAGTTCCTAAAGGAACAGATCCCGGACCATGGGGATACAAACCCTCCGAACGCCACATCGTATTTAACCTGGCGATAGGATTAAATTCCAATGCTTTGCCTGGCCACCCCAAACTACGCTTTATTGTTAAAAATATACTTGATAATGATTATCAACCTTTTGGCTCTTATATCCCGGCCATGGGGCGCAACCTTAAAACAACACTTTCATTTACGCTATAATAACATTTTATGATACAAAAATCAGGAAAAAACCGGTTGAAAACGATTAACATCTTTATTGTTCCTGTTCTGCTTACTTTTTGTTTTGCCTGCAGTCCAAAGAAATCAAATACAAATAAAGCGGCTACCGTTGTATCAACTCAAAAAGAAGAAGATATAACTTTTAGTACGGTTGAAACCATTCTTAAACAAGCCGATACACTTTCTGGTAAATCCGTAAATGTAACAGGCATAATAGACCATGTTTGCAGGCACGGGGGAAAACGTTTCAAAATCATCAGTTCGGATGGGGCAATGGAATTAAAAATAGAACTAGATGAAGAATTTAAAGCTGTTGGTGCCGAAATTATTGGGAATACAGTTAATGTAACAGGTATGCTTATACCAACAAAAATGAATGCTTAAATGGTAAAAGCCTGGGAAAAAAAAGTAAAGAAAAATCATTCGGGAGAAGAAAATTCTGAACACTTTAAACAGGAAATATCAGAAATACAGGGAATTTACCACAAGTTGATATCAGGGGAAATTCCCTATTATACCCGTTACTCCGTGCACGCTGAAAGTTATAGACTGGAGTAACTTCATCCCTTTTTTGACTTTCTGGGCACAATGAAAAAATCATAACAATTAGGTATTTCCAGGAAAACCGGACTGAGTTAATTTTATTCAGTCTAAATAACAATAAAAAAAACACAAATATCCATATGATATACCTTTTAGGGTTTATCCAACTATAGATATAATAAACAATGATTAAATGAGTTCAGAATTAAAATTCAAAGATGGAAAATGGGCTACGTCCATTAGTGTGAGAGACTTTGTTTCGGCCAATATAACCCCTTATCATGGGGATAACCTTTTCTTATGCGGACCAACAGAAGCTACCAGGGCTTTATGGGAAATTTGCAAGAAAGAACTAAAAAAAGAACGTAGTGCTAACGGACTGCATTCTGTGGATACCGGAACAATTTCGGCATCAAATGCATTTTCTGCGGGATATATAGACAAAGAGAAAGAAAAAATTGTCGGGTTGCAAACCGATGAGCTTTTAAAACGGGCCATGAAGCCTTACGGAGGCTATAAAGTGGTTGAAAAAGCACTGGCAGAGCATGGGCTGAAACCTTCTGATGAAGTTGCCAATGTGTTTAAGTATGCAAAAACACATAACGATGGTGTGTTTGATGCCTATACCGAGGAAATTAGAAGGTACCGTTCATTGGGCATACTGACCGGATTGCCTGATAATTATGCCCGTGGCAGAATCATCGGAGATTACCGTCGTGTTGCACTTTACGGTATTGACCGCTTAATTGAAGCGAAAGAAAAAGATTTAGCCGGCATAAAAGGGCCAATGAATGATGAAACCATACGTTTGCGGGAAGAAGTTTCAGAGCAAATAAAGGCGCTAAGGCAAATGGTTGAAATGGGAAATGAATATGGACTGGATCTTACCCGTCCGGCAGAAAGCGCACAGGAAGCTGTGCAGTGGACATACATGGCTTATTTAGCTGCAGTTAAAGAGCAGGACGGTGCTGCTATGTCACTGGGATCGGTTTCTTCATTCTTCGATATTTATATTGAAAAAGATATTAGTGAGGGAAAAATAACGGAAGAACAGGCTCAGGAGTACATAGACCATTTTGTAATGAAGCTTCGAATGGTACGTCACTTAAGAATGGAGGCATATGACCAGATATTTGCAGGAGACCCTACCTGGGTAACAGAATCAGTGGGAGGGCAGTTAATCGATGGCCGGACAAAGGTTACTAAAACTTCTTTTCGGTTCCTCAATACCCTTTACAACCTTGGGCCGTCCCCGGAACCAAACATTACGGTACTTTGGTCGAAAGATTTACCGAAGGGGTTTAAAGAATATTGCGCAAAGGTCTCTATTGAAACCTCTTCCATTCAGTATGAAAATGACGATTTAATGCGTTCCAACCGCGACAGTGATGACTATGGAATAGCCTGTTGTGTATCGTTTCAGGACTTAGGCAAGCACATTCAGTTTTTTGGGGCACGGACCAACCTTGCAAAAACCTTACTTCTTGCCATTAATCAGGGGAAATGCGAAAATACCGGGGTTGAAATTGTCTCGGATATCCCGGCTTTAAAAGAGGGTTATTTGGATTACGATGAAGTAATGAAAAACTTCAGTCATACCATGAAAGAAGTTGCCCGGGTGTATAATGAATCAATGAACATTATCCATTATATGCACGATAAATATTATTATGAGAAAGCCCAAATGGCCCTTATTGATACCAATCCCCGTATTAATATTGCCTACGGTATTGCCGGGCTATCAATAGTAGCCGACTCTCTTTCTGCTATAAAATATGCAAAAGTTAAGCCCATACGTAATGAAGACGGGTTAAGCGTTGACTTTAGCATTGAAGGGGATTTCCCAAAATATGGAAACGATGATGATCGGGTAGACCTAATAGCCCGCGACATCGTTGCTTCATTCAATAAAGAGTTGTTGAGCCTTTCGGTATACAAAAATGCAAATCCAACCCTTTCAGTGCTTACCATAACTTCGAATGTTGTTTATGGAAAAAAGACAGGGGCAACACCCGATGGAAGAGAAAAAGGCATTCCTTTTGCCCCCGGTGCAAACCCTATGCATGGCCGCGACACACATGGTTTAATTGCTTCGCTGAATTCAGTTTCGAAAATTGAATATAAAGATTCACAGGACGGAATCTCAAACACCCTGTCGATCGTACCTAAGTCTTTGGGAGCTAGTGAACAGGATCGGACCGGTAATCTGGTTACGATACTTGACGGTTACTTTGGGCGTAATGCGCAACATCTTAATGTTAACGTACTTGACAGAACACTGCTTGAAAAAGCCATGGAACACCCGGAAGAGTACCCTCAGTTAACCATAAGGGTCTCGGGATATGCAGTAAACTTTGTAAGGCTTACCCGGGAACAACAGCGGGAAGTGCTTACCCGTTCATTCCACGAAGCGCTATAAAATTTTTGTCTTTAGCTTTTACTGAGCATACCGTTCACGTATTGTGAATGGTGTGCTTTAACTTTTTTTATGTTACTATGAATGACACCCTAAAAATTCACTCCATAGAGTCCCTCGGGACCCATGATGGACCAGGCATACGTATGGTTGTGTTTTTACAGGGGTGCAATTTAAAGTGTAAGTATTGCCAAAATCCGGATACCATCCCAAAATCCGGAGGTAAAGTAATTAAGGTTAACGAATTGGTAGATAAAGCATTAAAATTTAAACCTTATTTTGGGGAACTGGGAGGGATAACCCTTTCAGGAGGGGAACCCATGCTGCAAAGCAAAGCCATTATTACATTGTTTACAATATTAAAACGGGAAGGGATACATACAAATATTGATACTAACGGTACGGTCAGGACCACTGAAGCTCAATTATTGATTAAAAGTATGGCCGATCTGATAATGTTTGATGTAAAACATACCAATAACCTGGGGTTTTCCTCTATTGCTGGTACAAATAAACTAACCGGAGTATTGCAAAACATTCAGTTAAGAGAAGAAAGCAAAAAGCCATACTGGCTTAGGTATGTTTTAATACCCGGATATACCGATTCGGATAAATCGCTACAAAAGCTTATTAACATGTTTAGTAAAAACAGGTACTTAAAAAAACTGGAAATACTACCGTACCATAGGCTCGGCAGGCACAAATGGGATATGCTTAACTGGGAATACCAGTTTGATGATGTTGCAGAGAATACTACTGAGCAGTTGGAGCGTACAAGGGAGATTTTACAAAAACATTTCAAAAACATGAGTATCCGATAATACAAAGAACAACTTATTAGACTATAAAAATGACAACATTCACAAATGATTTAAAAATGAAAAACAGATGGTTAATAGCTGCTTCGGCAGTAGGTATACATATATCAATTGGTTCGGTATATGCATATTCAGTAATGACTAATCCTGTTAAAGAAATTTTCGAGGTAGATAGCAGCACAATAAAGTGGGCCTTTAAAATCGCCATATTGTTATTGGGGTTTTCAGCGGCTTTTCTTGGCCGGTGGGTTGAAAAAGTAGGCCCAAGGGTAAGTGGAACAACTGCCGGCTTATTTTATGGGACAGGAATTTTAGGTTCAGGATTAGCTGTTCAGATGGGGTCTCTGCCATTGTTTTACATTTGCTATGGTATTATTGGCGGAATTGGACTTGGACTAGGTTATATAACACCCGTCAGCACCCTTGTGAAATGGTTTCCGGACAAACGGGGACTGGCAACCGGAATGGCTATCATGGGGTTTGGTTTTGCCGCATTAATTTTTGGCCCTGTCATGCAAAAACTATTTGACATGGTAGGGGTGTCAAACGCCTTTTACATTCTGGGAGCAATTTATATGGTACTCATTCTGTCTTCTGCACGATATATTGAAAGACCACCTGAGGGGTACAAACCAAGAGGTTTTTCTTCCGGGGAAGGGAAAGTTATTAAAGCTGATATCGCCAACATCGATGCCAACTCGGCTTTAAAAACCAGCCGGTTCTATTATATGTGGATTATGATGTTTATTAATATATCTTGTGGAATTGCGGTTATTGCAGCTGCCAGTCCCATGATGCAGGGGAAACTCAACTATACACCTATGCAGGCTGCCGCTGTTGTTGGTTTTATTGGCGTTTTTAACGGATTAGGAAGAATTCTTTGGTCGACCCTTTCTGATTTCCTTGGGGCGGGCAAACACATACATCGTATTTTTTGTGTTTCAGGTCCTGGCATTTTATTTCTTGCCCAGGCTGTCGACAGATGTTTTCTTTCTTATCGTTTTATTCACTGTAATTACCATGTACGGTGGTGGGTTTTCAACGCTGCCCGCTTTTTTGGGAGACCTGTTTGGAACTAAACAGTTGGGGGCTATTCATGGAATGATACTAACAGCCTGGGGACTGGCAGGAATTGTCGGGCCAACTATCTATGATATGGTAATGAAAAAAACAGGTTCTTTGGAAAAAACCCTGTTTGTATTTTCTATCATGTTCGTTATTGCCCTTATTGTTTCTTTATTAATGAAAAGTTTTGTTAGCAAAGCCTATAAAAACCAAATACCGACAAATAATATGGAATCCCAGCTAAGAAAAAAAAGTGCATAATCTTATTCTTGGGGATTAACGAGAATTTCGCATAAAGCAACAAATGCCCGGATTTGGAGAATTTTCTGTTTTCCAGATCGGGGCATTTTGTAAATTGAGGGTTTATTTTTAACAGTTTTGCTGGCTTAAAATTTCCGGACAGGCATTTTCACCGTTCAATTCACTGTATTATTAATTTGAGTTAGAGTATTGTATACAGAGCTTATACTTGATCTTCGCAGCATGTAATAGTTTGTCCAGTCCGTTCTGTTTTTATTATGTTCCTTAAATGCAATAGGTATAAATCCTAATATTTTAGGATTGATTATAAAAGAACAATGTTCGTTATTTGTATTGTAACTATTGAACAATGCAGATACTAAAAGACGATATACGAAAAAAGGTACTGGCAGCTGCAAGGGAGGAATTTCTAAGTGCAGGGTTTAAGAATGCTTCAATGCGCACTATTGCAAAGAATGCTAATGTAGGTTTAAGCAATATATACAATTACTTTAAAAACAAGGACGAGATATTCAGGGAAGTACTTTCACCATTATTAATGACCCTTGATAACATAATAGATGAGCATAATCGTAATGACCATGTCACTCTTGAGGTATTTACTTCGCAAGAGTACATGCGTAAACAGATTGATATGTTTGTATCGTTAATTAAGGGGTTTAAGCTGGAATTAAAACTATTATTATTTCAGGCACATGGTTCTGAACTTGAAAATTACCGTGATGATTATACAGACAAGCATACCGAACTTGGTGTTGAATATATAAGGTTGATGAAAAAAAAATATCCTACAATCAATTCAGATATATCCAGGTTTTTTATTCATACTATAAGTTCGTGGTGGATGGCCATTATAGGGGAGATTGTATCGCATGATCTGGACGACGGAACAATGGAAACCTTTATTTCCGAATATATGATTTTTGGTACTGGAGGGTGGAAGAAACTAATGAACGCCTAATTTTTTTGAACAAACAAGAACGTTGTTCTTTTTTAATAAAATATGAAAATGCGAACGACACTTTATATCATTCTTGAAAAATCGATCAGGTTTATTGCACATCAGCTTCGGTGTTTAATAACGCATATCGAACTTTTATTAACCGACATATTAAAACATTTATTATATGATTGATACATTGAAAAAATTACAGGCTTACATGGGCAAACGAAAAGTCCTTCTGCCCGGGGCATTGTTTTTTTCTGCCCTTAGTTCTCTCACAGGGCTGTTGCCATATATATTTATTTGGCTAATAGCAAAAGAGCTTTTGCTCCGGAAAACAGAATCATCTCTGGTTCATATAAATTCATATGCCTGGTGGGCATTGGTAAGCGCTGTTGGGGGTATCGTCTTATATTTCACGGCTTTAACATTGTCGCACCTGTCTGCCTTTAGGGTAGAAACCAATATGCGACGGGAGGCCATGCAAAAGATTGTAAGGATGCCACTTGGCTTTTTCGACAACAACACCAGCGGGCGTATCCGCAAAATAATCGATGATAATGCCGGTGTTACCCATAGTTTTCTGGCTCATCAGATACCTGACCTCGCCGGAACAGTCCTGATGCCCCTTTCTTCATTAACCTTGATCTTTATTTTCGATTGGAGATTGGGATTAGCATGTCTGGTTCCTATTGTTACAGCCATGATGATTATGAGTTTTATGATGGGGGGGAGAGGCCGGCAATTTATGCAATCTTACATGAACTCGTTAGAGAATATGAATACTGAAGCCGTTGAGTATGTGAGGGGCATTCCGGTAGTAAAAGTTTTTCAGCAGACCGTATTTTCCTTTAAAAGCTTTCATAAAAGCATTACGCAATATAAGGACATGGTAATTGCTTACACACGTATGTGGGAAAGGCCAATGTCGGCATACACAGTAATCATTCATGGTTTTGCCTATTTCCTGGTTCCTGTGGCCATTTTGCTGGTCAATAGTTCCGGCAACCTTTCAGGAGTGTTGTTAAACCTTCTGTTTTACATTCTAATCACACCTGTTTTTGCGCAAAGCATTATGAAAAGTATGTACCTGAACCAGGCACTTGGGCAGGCTACCGAGGCTGTTAACCGTTTAGGGGAATTAACGAATGTAGCCCCCTTGTCAGTCCCCTCTAATCCTGCAACGATAAAAACAGGCACTATAAGCTTTCAAAAGGTGTCGTTTACTTATCCTGGGAATGACGCTAAAGCGATAGATGATGTCAGTTTTACCATTCCTGAAGGGAAAACCTATGCACTGGTTGGGGCTTCGGGAAGTGGAAAAACAACTATAGCCCGACTTGTCCCCCGGTTTTGGGATGTACAGGAAGGAGCTGTTTTTATTGGAGGGGCGAATGTAAAAGATGTTTCAGCCAAAGAACTTATGCAACATGTTTCTTTTGTATTCCAGAATACCCGTTTATTTAAAACTACAATCCGGGAAAATATTTGTTACGGAAAACCTGATGCAACGAGCGAAGAAATAAACAAGGCCCTGGAACAGGCTCAGTGCCTTGAATTTTTTAACCGTCTGCCCGGAGGGCTTAATACTAAAATTGGGGCAGAAGGGACATATTTGTCAGGAGGGGAACAGCAGCGCCTGGCGCTTGCAAGAGCTTTTTTAAAAGATGCACCTATTGTTGTGCTTGATGAAGCTACCGCCTTTTCTGACCCGGAAAATGAACATTTGATTCAGAAAGCACTAAAAGAACTCACAAAAGATAAAACTGTATTAATGATTGCACACCGTTTAACAAGTGTTATGGATGCAGATTCCATACTTGTAATTAACAAAGGTAAAATTGCAGAACAGGGCACACATCAAGAACTGCTGGAGAAACAAATGCTATATGCTAAAATGTGGCAGGAATATAAAAAGTCGATTAAATGGGCTGTTGGAAAGGAGGAACAATATGTTTAGTTATCTGGAGAGAAGATTGGCTCTTTCAAATAAAGGTGCAAAGGATTTCCTCAGAGGGACACTTTTTACCACGTTGCTGAATATCGCCTTAATGCTACCAGCGGTTTATATTTTTCTTTTTTTTGATGATTATTTAAAACCGGTATTAGATCCTACAGAAAGTTTCAGCAAGGGTGTTGGGTATTATTTAATGCTGGGGGTGATTTTTATGGTTGTTACATGGCTGATTGCGCTTATACAATATCGAAGTACCTTCACCAGTATTTATGAAGAAAGTGCAAACCGTCGTATTTCACTTGCGGAAAAACTCCGGCGGTTGCCTTTGGCATTCTTTGGTGAGAAAAACCTCTCCGACCTTACTTCAACGATAATGAATGACAGTACCGAACTGGAACATACATTTTCGCACGCCGTTCCACAACTTTTTGCTTCTGTAATCAGTGTCGTTCTGGTTGCAACGGGAATGTTCTTCTATAACTGGCAGTTGGCCCTGGCCTTGTTTTGGGTAGTACCTGTGGCTGCTGCAATAGTTTTTATTTCGAAAAGAAGTCAGTTAAAAAACAACAAAACAGTCTACGACAAAAAACGGACCGTAAGTGAGCAAATACAGGAAGGGTTAGATAACATACAAGAAATAAAAGCTTACAATAATGAAGATAAATACATGGACGGGCTCAACCAAAAACTCGACGATTATGAGAGTAACCTTACTCGTGTTGAGCTGATGACCGGAGTGATGGTGAACAGTTCTCAGAGTATTTTAAAACTTGGTTTGGCAAGTGTTATTATTATTGGTGCCAGTTTATTATCTGCTGATACGGTCGATTTGTTCACCTACCTGATGTTCCTGGTCATTGCATCGCGCATATACGACCCAATAAATGAAGTGTTCAATAATCTGGCGGCTTTATTTTATCTTGATATTCGTATTAAACGGATGAATGAGATGGAAGCTTTGCCCATACAAAAGGGAAGAGCAGAGTTTACCCCCAACAATTACGATATTGTTTTCGATGATGTCGATTTTTCCTATGAAGAAGGTAAACAGGTATTAAAAAATGTTTCGTTCACGGCAAAACAAGGTGAGATTACCGCCTTGATTGGCCCATCAGGTGGGGGAAAAAGTACCTCAGCCAAACTTGTCGCCCGTTTTTGGGATATCGACAAGGGAAAAATCTTATTAGGAAATCAGGATATTAGCAAAATAGAACCGGAAACACTACTGAAAAATTATTCAGTGGTCTTTCAGGATGTTGTTTTGTTCAATGCTTCAGTAATGGATAACATTCGTATCGGTAAACGCAATGCCACAGATGAAGAGGTAATACGCGTAGCTAAACTGGCCCAGTGTGATGAATTTGTCGGCAAAATGCCTAAAGGTTATAACACGGTTATCGGAGAAAATGGTTTGACATTGTCCGGAGGTGAAAGACAAAGAATATCTATTGCACGGGCCCTTCTTAAAGATGCCCCAATAGTATTGTTAGATGAGGCAACAGCTTCACTGGATGTGGAGAATGAGACTAAAATACAGGCGGGAATTTCTGCTCTTATTAAAGACAAGACCGTATTAATCATAGCTCACCGGATGCGTACCATTGCGAAAGCCAATAAAATTGTTGTCCTGAAAAATGGCCAGGTTGCAGAAGAAGGGGCACCTGAGGAGTTAAAAGCTCAAAACGGGATATTTACAAAGATGTCTGAACGACAACTGGTTTTATAATAAAAAAAAGATGGACGAAAATACTTACATCAAAGCATTGGAATGCATAGGAATACTTAGCGAACCGGCTATTAGAAAAGCAATTGAAACATTAAAAATAGCGGAGGGGAGCAACGTGCTGGATGTGCCATGTGGTACAGGTAGTCATGCAAAATGGTTCCTTGAAGAATATCCTGAAATTAAAATTACCGGGGTAGATATTAATAAAGAGCACCTTAGTTTCTCTAAAAACAAACTGGAACAGACAGGCAAAAGCCAATCATGCGCGTTTGAGATAGGAGATATGAACCAACTCAAACAGGCCGATAATAGTTTTGACCTTGTATGGTGCTGTGATGGTTTATGGCCTGGACCAAAAGAAATGGGGTGTCCGGCAGAAGAACCATATGACATTTTAAACAACATGGTGCGTGTCTCAAAACCCGGTGGGAGAATAGCTATTCTGTTTTGGTCATCACAAAAGCTCTTGCCCGGTTATCCTTTATTGGAGGCTAAGCTTAATGCCACAAAGTCGGCCAATATGCCCTCTGGTCCGGAAGTTAACCCTGACCTGCATTTTATGCGTGCCCCGGTTTGGTTGAAAAAAGCAGGGCTTTCCAATATCGAAACGAAAACTTTTGTTGCCGATATAACCGCCCCTGTCAATGAGCAGTACAAACAAGGTTTGATTACCCTTTTCCATATGTTTTGGGATAAGGCGGAGGCTGAAGTCACAAACGAAATATGGGGAAAATATAAATATATTACCTCCCCAAATTCAGAAGAATTTATTATTAACAAAGAAGGCTATGCCGGTATTTTAACTTATACGATGTTCACAGGAACAGTTGTAAAGTAAAACCTCAACAGACAAGAACAATGAAAGTTAATAATAACATTTCCGATAATGTAGCAGACACACTTTACATTCCTTTGGCAATGAGGTGCAAGGAAACCAAACGTAGAAACCCTTTTTTTAGCGATCCTTTTGCTTGTGATATATTACAAAAAATTAACTATGATTTCTCGAAATACGAAAAAGCGGTTCGCAGTTCTGTTGGTGTAGCTTTACGTGCAGAATATTTTGATAGTATAGCCAAAGCCTTTATCCGGGAAAATGAAAGACCGGTAATAGTGCACATAGGGTGCGGACTGGATACGAGGTCTCAGCGATTGGGCAAAACAATAACAGACAAAGCATTCATTTATGAACTGGATTTACCGGAAGTTATTGACTTGCGCAAACAATTACTTCCCGAAAGTGAAAACAATATCAATCTGCCATATTCAATGTTTGAAAAAGAATGGATAGCAATGTTAAAAGAGAAACATCCGGATAGTTGTTTTCTGTTCGCTGCGGAAGGTGTTATGATGTATTTTACAAACGAACAGATAAAAGGGGTTTTTATTAGCCTGGCAGAGCAATTCAATGGTAGTAAAATACTATTCGATGTTACAAGCACCTGGATGAGCAAAAATTCACACCGGCACGATACCGTAAAACTCACTAATGCCAGTTTTAAAATGAAATGTGACGACGATCATCTTATGGAACAGTGGAGTTCTAACCTTGAACTGGAAAAAGCTGTTAATTACTCCGATTTTGATAATTGGAAAAGGGTTGGGTTTTTGAACAATATGCTAATGCGTTTGATACCTGTAATTCGAAACGGTAGCAGGATATTGCTTTACAGAATCAACGAACATAATTCTTGAAACAGGCCCCCAATCCTTAATTCTTACTAATAACTATTTGGTATAACCAAAAAAAACACAATATAAAGGTCTGATAACATGAAACTTAATGGGTGTTTTAATTTATAATTAAATTAAAATTTACCAATAGAATCGTCACAAATAAGGATTGATACAGTATAGTTAGAGTTCTAAATTTGAACGTACAAAAAAAACTAACTAATAATTTTTATGACGGAATCAATTGGTATAAATCGAAATCACGATAACATAAGGGTATTTATTGCCGGAACACTTCCTGTGTTAAACGAGGACTGGATGCATCAAAGAAGTAATACAGAAGACAATCATAGTAATAACAATAACAACAAATAGGATTAATAATAATTATGGAAAAATCAGCGATATTATTTGGCTCGAATGGAGGGGCAACCGAAGGCGTAGCCAAACAAATAGCAGAAAAAATTGGCAACGACATTGAACTACTTGATGTAGCAAACGTATCAGCTACTGATGCTGAGAAATACACGAATTTAATATTAGGGACATCAACATGGGGCATTGGTGATTTACAGGATGACTGGGAAGGGTTTCTTCCAGGTTTAGCGAAAACTGATTTATCCGGAAAAACGATTGCTTTGTTTGGGTTGGGTGATTGTAGTTCTTATCCCGATTCATTTGTTGATGGTATAGGTACTATTTATGAAGAGATCAAAGAAAAAGGTTGCACGATCGTAGGCCAGGTAGAGACGGATGGCTACACTTTTGATGATTCAAAAGCTGTTTATGACGGGAAATTCGTTGGTTTACCTATTGATGAAGACAACGAAAGCGACAAAACAGAAAATAGAATTGACAGTTGGTTAGAGCTCGTATTGCCAAACTTAAAATAACACACAATCCTTTTATCACTTTTCTCATTAATTATTAGCCTTGTACATAAAGTGCAAGGCTTAATTTTACTTTTATGAAAGTATTGAACCATCATATTTACGAATACAAAAAAGGTTTAAGAAACTTAGTATTGCACACCATTCAGTCTTCTTTAAAGAAAGAAGCATTATCTAAGTTAGATTCAAATAGAATACCTTATTTTGTTCAGGAGGTCACCCCGGATAAAATTAATATATTTTTCGGGGCTGAAGAATGCATAAAGGTCGTCAAACAGTTTAATAAAAGCAAACTCAGCGAATTTACCCCCGAACAGGATTTTATTCTGGGAATAATGTTAGGTTATGGAAGATTGCAACAATGTAACCGATATCTGGAACGGGCGAGAAATATCTCAAAACTGAATATTAACCGGGATAAGGAAGTTTTTATATAGTTTTATCGTATTTTCTTGGGGCAGTAATTTCTTTCGTTAGGCGTTTTCTCTTAAGTTTTTTTTACTTTCCGCTTTCTTATTCCAGTCTTTTCAGAATATTTTTTGTAATAGAACAGCTTATATTTAATTTACTTTTTTAGCCCTTACACAAAACCGGAAATATCGTAAAGCTATATATAGAAAAGAAATAGTATAGTAGCTTTTCAAAAAACATGTTCTTCTGTCATCACAACAATTCGTTTTTTTGTGCCCCAAACTCTTCAGTTTGATTATCTGATGCTTAAGTGTTATTGTTGATTAGGTAATTTGAAACAATTACGACCTGATAGAAGCCTCATAAAACACCAGTTTTTAAGCAACACTTTTCCGATTGATAAACGATATTTCAAGCAGATATTACTAATAAAATAACCAGGATAAGGTTGACCAGTTTTGAAGTAAACATTAAAATGCATACATTAGATACGTTTAGTAAAATAAAAAGGATATAAATAGCCGATTATAAGCGTGTGCTAATTAATTATAAATGCTTAGTATGGATATGTATCATACGGTCAAAAGAATAAGTGAGGGATGTCAAGAGACGAGACATAGTGTAAATAAACGCAATTGCGTTTATTCGGATGTTAGGTTTCATGCAAAGAGCGATAAGCCAACGCACATTTGGCACATTTACAAGCTCCAACACACAGGCTGATTCTTCAACTTGTAAAAGAGCCAAATTTTTGCCGACGCACAACCAATAAATGATAGAAAATGTATATATCAAAAATTGAGATTCAAGGATTTAGAAACTTTCCAACTTTAACTGATAAGGACGATAAATCATCAGGTTGTGTTGTGGAATTTGTAGATGGAGTAAATGTTATTATTGGACATAATAATTCTGGCAAATCAAATTTATTAAGAGGACTTGACTTAGTTTTAAACCAAGGAGGGAGTAAGAAGCTTGAAGTGGATGATTTTAATAAAAACACAACGATAGAAAGGTTGTTAAAGGAACCACCTAGAGTGTCTATATCTGTAACTTTTACCGAATCAAAGAATGAAGAAGATTTCTCCAATGATTTGGTGACTGCATCTACTTGGTTAACGAAATTAGAATCTCCATATTCTGCTCAATTAACTTATATCTTTTATTTGCCAACTCGTGAGCATGAAGATTATAAGAAAGAAATGAGTCTTGTCCAATCAGATGAAATTGAAAACTATTGGTTAACTATTAAACATCAATTTCTTAAAAAATATTCTAGTAAAATATACTGTGGCAATCCTGAATATAAAAATGTAGTTGATAGCGACACTATAAAAAGAATAGACTTTCAATTTCTAGATGCAATTAGAGATGTTGAAAGAGACTTATTCACAGGGAAAAACACTCTATTGCGAGAAGTAATTGACTTTTTTATTGACTTTGATATTAAAAGCGATTCCAAAAAGGAAAAAGCCATTCAACAAAAAGAAATAGCTGAAAAAAGAAAAGTATTTTCAAAAGATGCTAAAGTTCTAATCGAACAACTTAAAGGAAGAATGAAATCAGGAGAAAAGGAAATGCTTTCCTATGCAACTGATACAGGAGCTTCTTTTGATAATGCAGAACCTGGTTTTGATGGTCATATACTTGATACAGAATTATATTCAGCATTAAAACTAATAGTGAAACACAACACAGGAATTACTATTCCTGCAACCCATAATGGATTGGGATACAATAATCTGATTTACATATCATTACTTCTTGCTAAAATGCAAAAAGATGCATCTGGAGATTATTTGGGGAGTAATGCTAAATCCTTTCCAATACTTGCTATAGAAGAACCTGAGGCACATCTTCACCCTGCAATGCAATATAAATTTCTGAAGTTTTTAAGTGAGAATCAAAAAGACAAGACAAAACAAATTTTTATAACCACACATTCACCTAGTATAACTTCTGCCGTAGAGCTTGATAATATCATATGTTTGAATCGATTAGATAAAGGAAAGTTAAATGTTGCTTATTTAGGAAAAGCATTTTCAGAAAAAGATAAAGATTCTAAAGCTTATGTGCAGAGATTTCTTGATGCCACTAAATCAGATATGCTTTTCTCTAGAAGCGTAGTGTTTGTCGAGGGTATTTCAGAACAATTGCTTTTACCTGTATTCGCTGAATATGAAAATCAAAGTTTAGAATCAGACCATGTATCTATCATTAATATTGGGGGAAGATATTTTAATCACTTTTTGAAATTATTCGATTCCAATAAGCCAAATACAATAAATAAGAAAGTAGCATGTATTACGGATTTAGACCCAACATATACGGTTGATGATAAAACTGTCAATGTAAAATGTTATCCTTTTGAAAATTTAAATGGATTAATTGAATTTAAAGAATGTTCTAATAGTATTGTTGACGAATATTCTAAAGGTAAACACCCAAATATCAGATGCTTTTCTCAGACTAAAGGAGTTGGTAAAACTTTTGAGTATGCAATAGCATATGAAAATCCTAAAATAGATATTTATGTAGTTGATTCTATTTCTAATAATAAAGAAATTAAGCAATTAATTGCCGCGTTCAAGAATGGAAAAAGCATTGATGAAATGAAGCTTATTTTTAGTGACAATGGGAATGAAAATGAAAGAATTATCAAATCAATTGGATTGTCTACTTTACCTGAAGAAGAACTAAAGAAACATCTGATATCTTCAAGATATTTAAATTCAATGTCGAAAGGTGAAAATGCTTATGATTTAGCTAATGTTTTACAAGTAAACTTGAAAGATAGAAAGCAAGATTTTAAAGTACCTAATTATATTTCTAACGCAATTGTATGGTTATGCAAGTAATTACTGCAGATACTCTTATCGATACGGAGCAACATTTTAAAGTTGTTGCTGGCCCAGGGGCAGGTAAAACTAGGTTTCTGGTTAACCATATGAAAAATGTTCTGAAAAATTCTGGACGTTTATCTGTGAATAAAAGAATTGCTTGTATTACTTATACTAACGTGGGTGTAGATACATTACTTGATAGAGTTAAAGATGAAAAAGACCACATTGAAATATCAACAATACATGGCTTTTTGTTTACACACATTGTAAAGCCCTACCTATTTCTACTTGCAGATAAGTTTGGGATTAATCCAGCAAAGTTTGATAGTCCATTTGAGCATATTTTTGCAAAAGGGTATTTCATAAAGACCGATTTGCCAAGAAGATATGTTAGTGAAGATGAGATGAGAAAAAAAATATATTGGGAATTAGCTGGTGATGATTGTGTTTTGAGAATTAGAGATAAACAAAATATTTATCACAAAAGCTTACTAAAATATAAATCGCCCTTTTGGGAGAAAGGTATCATGCACTATGATGACATATTAGCTTTTGCATGGGTGATAATAAATAAGAATGAAAATATTCTTAGAATAATTAGAGCAAAATTCCCATACTTTTTCATTGATGAATTTCAAGATACAAGCCCAATTCAGACTGCCATTGTTAAGAAAATATCAAAAAAGGAAACGATAATTGGAGTTATAGGTGATGAAGCCCAATCAATATATAGCTTTCAAGGTGCTAGTATGAAGCAATTCATTGATTTTGAGTTGCCTGCTATTTCTGAATATATAATTAAGGACAATTATAGAAGCACCAAAGAGATATTAGATGTTCTAAAAATAATGCGAGGTAACTTAACACAAGTAAATCCTAAAAACAAAACAGGATTAAAACCGAAAATATTAATAGGTGATAGCATAAAGGCATTAGACGAATGCGAAAATATATTTGGAGAGAAAAACGTAGTTTCACTTTCTTATATGATTCCAACTGCAAATGCCATGCGTAAAAGGATAAATGTAGATAGTCCTGCAAATAAAGTAATTGAGGAATTATTTAGCTCTGATGGAGATAGAGATAGAAAGAAAATAATGATTTCTGTTATAAAATCATTAGAATATGCAAGACAATCCCTTTTTAATGATGCTATCAAAGAATTAGCTCACCACTTTAAATTACAGGATGAGTATAAAGGACAAAAATCAGCATTAGTATTGATTAAATCCTTTTTGAACTTATATGAGGATATCATTAATGAGAATCTTTGGAGTTTATATCAAAAAGTACTAGCGAGTACTCTAGTTTCATTTACTCCAATTAGAGAAAATAAAAAAGGGCACCCCTCTAAAGTCGAAACCTTCTATAAAAATACTCAATACAAAGAATTAGCATTAACTATTAGACTAATAAAAGATGAGAGTATTCATCGAACTATTCATAAAGCAAAAGGTGATGAGTTTGATAATGTATTAGTTATTGTTAAAGGTCAGTATGGAAAGAAATATAAAGAAGAACGTGATTTGGCTTTTTTACTTAGTCCTGACTTAATTAACCTTGAAGAACATCGAGTCAATTATGTAGCTTGTAGTAGAGCGAAGGAAAATTTAATTATTAATCTGCCAGAAATGACAAAAGAAGTAAATGATAAATTGAAAGATTATTTTGACATTAGTTCGGTTTAAGCCTCCACTTCGCACCCATACACATTGTCAAGTCGCTCAAAAAGCCAGCGCGCTGACACCAAAACTTGTCAAAGAGTATGGCTGCCCAAACGCACGGACAGACTGCGGAGAATAAAGCACGAAAACCTAACAATTTGTATAAGCAATAGCGGCAAAAGTGCTAAATTTTAGGTCTGCACACCGCTCAAACTTCATCATAATTTGATAAGTTTGCAGCACGCAAACCGCTACTGCTCATACAAGTGGCCGTTGGCGTTCATTTAAAAAGACCATAGTACAATGAAAGAATTATTGGACAAATTGTCATCATACAATATATTCAACTACCTGTTGCCAGGTGTCTTGTTTTCTGTTTTAGCATCTAAAATGACAGAACTGGAATTGATACAAAAGGATATAGTTGTAGGTGTATTCATATATTATTTTGTAGGGTTAATAATAAGCAGATTTGGCTCATTGATAATTGAACCTCTATTGAAAAAAATCAAATTCCTAAAATTTGCAGACTATAAAGATTTTGTTCAGGCTTCAGCAAAGGATGGGAAAATAGAGATTTTATCCGAAGCAAATAATATGTATAGAACCTTTATTGCGACTTTCCTACTATTAGGATTAATGAAACTTTATTTCCTGCTCGCAGCGAAGTGGTATTTCTTAACAGATTGGAGTGACTGGATTCTAGTTATTCTGATTATTGGAATGTTCCTTTTTTCATATCGTAAGCAAACCAACTACATAACAAAAAGAATTAACTCTCAAAAAACAACCAATGAGTAAAGTAAAATCATTTTCAGTCGGCGATGGAGATATGTTTTATATAAAACACGGCTCAGACAATTTCACTACTATAGATTGCTGTTTGTCAGACGATAATAAAAAAGAAATCGTTGACGAATTAAAAGGTGAATCAAGTGGGAAAAATATTACAAGGTTTATTTCAACACACCCTGATGAAGACCACATACAGAAATTAGATTATCTGGATGACAATATGCCAATTACAAACTTTTATTGTGTCAAGAATGAGGCAACAAAAGAAGACGAAACAGATGGTTTCAAAAGATACAAAACGCTTAGGGATGGGGATAAAGCCTTTTATGTTTATCGCAATTGTAAGAGAAAATGGATGAATGAATCTGGTGATGGTCGTGATTGTGCGGGAATAAATTTTCAATGGCCCAAAACTGAAAATTCAGACTTTAAAGACGCTCTGAAAAAGGCCAAAGACGGTGAGAGTCCCAATAATATCTCTCCTATTTTTACATATGCACTTAAAGATAGCGCGACAATAATTTGGATGGGTGATTTAGAAAATGACTTTATGGAAAAGATTATTGATGAAATTACTTTACCAAGTGTAAATATTTTATTTGCACCACATCACGGACGAAAAAGCGGAAAAGTTCCAAAGAAATGGCTAGAAGATATGAATCCTGATATTATTGTAATGGGCGAAGCACCTTCGAAAAATTTAGATTATGCCGCTTATGATGATTACAATAAAATTACTCAAAACTCTGCAGGCGACATAATTTTTGATTGTCTTACAAATAAGGTGAATGTTTATGTTTCAAGCGATAATTATAGTGTAGACTTTCTTGATGATGAGAATTTAGCCGGTAAATATGACTGTAATTATTTAGGGACATTAAACTTATAAAGAGAAAAAACGAAACGCCAACATTTTGTATAGTGCATAGGGCAGATATACTGTATTTGAAGCATTTGCGCTTTCTTCAACCCCGCCGAAGCGCAGCTTCGACGGTTAGTCAGATTGGAGGTGTCAAACCTGCGCTTCGGCTACTTAGCAACTTGACAGGAAAGTGCCTTGAAATGCCCTACGACACCATACAATATACCGTTGTGGTTCATTTTACAACAGGCTAGTGAGCTTTTTTTGAAACAACTCCAATTTGTAAGGAAATAAATAATTCTAAACTTGAATAGATAAAAATTTTTATCACCATATTAATATAACAGATAGAATACTACCAATAGAAAAAAAACGTATGACTATAAAAGAAACAGCTATTATTGAGAGACTTTCTTTATTCTTCAATTCAAACAAAGAAGAATTTGTAATTGAAAATGATATCTCAGAGTTTAAAAGCTTGATAAGATCAATCATTTATTCTAACCAAACAATATCAAATACAGACCTATTTTTTCATAAAAGCACCATACAGAGTCAAATAAAGTTCAAAGACTATGTTAAACTTGAAAAACCTGTATTGTTAATTAAAGAAATCTATGTTGTTCTTGAGAATATTATTAATGATTCAATGCATTTTTTAGAGAAAATTGATAGTCTAATCTCAAAAGGTACTCATATGGATGAAACACTAAAGACAAACCATAGCATTGACCTTAAAGAAAGACTACTAAATGAGACTATAGAACTTGAGCAATTTGAAGAAGAACATATATATCTTTCAAGTCGGTTAACTGACGAATTGAAGGAGATGTTGATTCATGAAAGCTCTATATTTAGAGATAATAAAACAGAACACTATAGTTACATAGGTAAGCTTTTAGATTAAAATATGGGTTCATTTTCAGATATAAATATCGATACTTATACAGGATTCTCAAATAAGAATGGATTTTACCATGATATTGTTGAGTTGCTATTTACACCTTCGGATTACAAAGAGAGGGAAATTAACGATGAAGACGGCACATATATTGAGAGAGTATTTGAATCAAAAGTATGTAATTGCCTTGATAGATTGAAAATATTCGGTTCTACGTTGGATAAGGCGAAGTATGAGTACAAGAAAGCTCAGAAAGATTCTGAATATTTTGAAATTCCAATGTCTTATGATGAGTATGTAAAATTCATAAATCAATGTATCTATTCTGGTAAGGGACAATATGAGTTAGAACAATTACATTCTGGGGTTGAACATAAACTGGTCGAATATGATTTTCAGATAGGACAGCCTGTTACATCTTGGCTTTTTTCATTACTTCAATCATTAAAGCCTGAATCTTTAATACAGTATGATTTATCTTTTGTCATTAATAATGGTTGGGTTGATGCTAGCTTCATGCAAGATTTAGATTTTAAGAAAATAATTATATTGACAGAGGGGAAAACGGATACAAAATATATTAAAAGTAGTATCTGCCTTTTATATCCACATCTAGTAGACAAGTATCACTTTATGGATTTTGGAGAATTAAATTTAAATGGGAGTGCTTCTTATTTAGTTCATAATGTGAAATCATTTATAGGTTCAGGGATAAACAATAAGATTATTGCTCTCTTCGATAATGATACTGCAGGTTTAAAAGAATTAAAGAAGTTAAAGGAATTAACAATTCCTGATAATATACGTATTTTAAGCTACCCTAATATCCCACTTGCTGAAAATTATCCTACACTTGGTCCAACAGGAGAACAAAACATGAATGTTAATGGATTGGCATGTAGTATTGAAATGTATTTAGGTGAAGATGTGCTACAAAATGAATCTAATGAGTATGTACCAATTCAATGGAAAGGATTTGATACAAGTATGCAGGCGTATCAAGGAGAGGTTTTAGAAAAAAAAGTAATTCAAAAACGGTTTGAAAATAAATTGACTAAACAAAAGAATAATGAGATAATCTTATCTAATTGGATTGAAATGAAATTGTTATTGGAAGAAATAATGAAGGCATGGGATTAAAAACGAACCACAACAGCGGGTCATAGCGCATGCCGCAGTAAAGCTCACCTGGATGCAGAAGTGAGAATTTGAACGACAGTACAATAAACAACAGACCGGCGGACACGGCGGCACGACGCCATACCCGCTCGTGAGGGCTTGTAGCCTTCACGAATAACGAAACAACAAAGAGCCATACTTATAAAGTGAGGCATTTTGGTTTAATAAGGCAACAAACCGGCAGATTGTATCTGCTATTGTTTTTCAAAAACAACAAAATGCGAGGAAAATATTAATTTTATAGTTATAAACATGAGTGGTGCAACCACTCATGAGCGAAGGGGCAAACTCTTCGCCAATATCCGTGAGCTGATGGCAAAGCGGAGGCATTGGAGTATCGGTGCCATGCTCTATAAACTCAATTCGTTGCTCATAGGGTGGTTGAATTATTTCTCAGTCAGTAAAGTGCCCCACATATGGGAAACCATTAAGGTTATCATCAAACATTTGGATTACAAGCTGTTCAAATGGCTCAAAAGCAAAGGGCGTAAAGCGCACAAGTCGCTCCGCCAGCGACCCTACAGTACTTTTGTGCAAAACAAAAGGCTGTTGGACTTGGAAAAGTATGCACGCTTGAAAACCCTTGCGAAAGCTCAATGAAGAAATCTATCGGTAAGCCGTATGAGGGAAAACTTCACGTACGGTTTGATGAAGGGGGCGCTGATAGTTTACTTATTATTGTTACTTTTAAAACAAATAATTTGAGTAGACTATCAGGCTCTACTCTACGCAAACATAAAAACAAAGATTCCAACATGAAGAAAATACTGATTTTTACAACTTTTCTTTCAATGATTATTAATGTCTCCGCTCAGCAGGTTAGATGGGCTGAATATTATTCGATAGAAGAGGCGTTAGAACAACCAGAGATTGTAGGATACCTAGTCTTGAGAGACTTGGATTTGGATGCGTTTCCTAATGATATTCTAAAGTTTCAAAATCTAATAAAACTTGATTTACAGGGAAATAACATTTCAACTATACCGAAAGAAATTGGTACATTAGAACATTTGGAGGAGTTAATATTACAAGATAATAATATTACTGTATTACCAAATTCAATCTCTAGATTGAAAAACTTAAAAGAGCTATATCTAAGAAACAATAATATTAGTTTCTTACCGGATGATTTTGGGGACTTGTCAAAACTGGAATATCTTTTTATAGGTGAAAATGATTTAAGAAATTTACCAACATCATTTTCAAGACTTAGTGCTCTTAAATATTTAGACTTAAGTGGAAACGCTCTGAGGAAACTACCATCAGACATAAACGCATTGACAAATCTAGAAACTCTTAATTTATGTTGTACTGAGTTATCGACACTTCCAAAGTTTGATAAATTAAATAAATTAGAAGAATTTAAAATTTCTAATATTCAAGAGTTCCCCCAATCACTAATAGAGTTGCAAAACCTAAGGATTCTCTTCTTCTTTAACTGCCATTTTACTGAAATACCTGATAAAATCATAACTCTTAATGAGTTAGAGAAGTTGACATTTGAAAAATGTAATTTAAAACAATTACCTTCTGACTTCTATCAGCTTAATAACATAAAAAGATTAGATTTGAGATATAATCAGCTTGAGTCTTTTCTCCCTTATTTCAAGGATTGCAATAATTTCAAAGAGGTAATTCTTATAGGTAATGTAATTTCAGAAGAAGAGCAAATACAGTTACAAGAAAAGTGTCCAGAAGTTGAATTTAGATTTAAGTATTAATAATGTTAGTTTTAATTAAAAACTATTGCCTAAAGCATAAACCATACTGGTTGATTGGATTATTATTATTATCGTGTGTCTCTGAAAATATAAATAATGAGATTATTGGCAATTGGAAAGTAATAAAAAAGGAGAAGTATGTTAAAATTATGACAGACCGATACGCTCCTGTTGAAATTGAAATACAATCTAATGAATCTTATAGTTTTAGTGATGAAAAAGTAGTAGTAAAAACCTATATAGGGAGTACTTATTCAGGAAATTGGCAGATTATAGATAGTACTTTACAAATAGAATTACTAAATGAAACTAAAAAATTCAAAATAGGCAAAATAAAAGGTGATTCATTAGTACTAAAAATAGATGATTTAAAGTTAACATTGAAAAAGGAGTGATAGAAGAATATACTAATTACGTTTGCTAACACGTAATATACGTAAGCCGGGGTTTGTGGGTAATTTAAACATTATTACATTTACTCAAATCATCAACGGTTTGATAAGTAGGAGCTTCGAAATCCCGGCCTCCGCATATTACCAACCGTTGAACAAAACCGCCTTTGGCGGCAATTGTCTGTAATTTCGTACTTTGCAGGTGAAACTAAATAACTTATCGATGAAAAAAAAATGTTGGGCAACAAATGCTCCAGGAAATGGCCATACGCAATTACAGTCCACGCACCATTAAGACATATTGCAGCCTGGTACAACGATTTATGCAGTCCACTGCAAAGGAAATCAATGATATCACAATAGAGGGTTTAAAAAACTACCTTTACACCCGTATCCGTAAAGATGAAATTTCTGTTTCAACAATCAATCAAACATTAAGTGGGTGGAGGATAGTTTGGGTCCATTTATTGGATAAACAATGGGGGGCTTGTCGCATAAAACGTCCCAGAAGAGAGAAAAAGTTACCTGAAGTTTTATCCCAGCAGGAAGTTAAGTTGTTGGTCAACCCACCCATAAATATTAAACTCAGGGCTATACTCAAACTTATGTATTCAACAGGGATACGCAGGGCAGAACTCTTGGGGCTAAAATTAAAGGATGCCGGTTCATCCCGTATGGTAATCAATATAAGACAAGGTAAGGGCAAAAAGGATAGACAGGTTGTATTACATCCGGAATTATTGAAATTATTACGGGGGTATTATAAACATTACCGCCCCCGGTGTTATTTGTTTGAAGGTTATGGCCCTGAAGGGCGTTGCCCAGCAACCAGTTTGATAAGGGGTATGCAAAGAAAGCAGGGATAAGCAAGAGTATATCTGTTCACACTTTGCGCCATTGTTATGCAACACACATGTTGGAGAAAGGCGTAAACTTGAAAGTTATCCAACAATTTATGGGGCATACATCACTTAGGACAACATCGATATACCTGTCAGTGGCCAATATAGATTGTACGTCACTGCCCAACCCATTGGATTGAGATGGGCCCCATGAATACCAGACAAGAGGTTGAGCTGGGGGCTATCTTACAAATGGGAATAAAAAGCTACAGGAAAGCAAACAGGCTAAGTTTTGAGCAAGAAAAAGCAGTAGAAAGTATAATCTCATGTAGGACCAAAAAGCTCGGGGGACATGTAAAACGCTGCACGTCATGCGGCTTCAACCAACAAGCGTATAACTCATGCCGCAACAGGCATTGCCCCAAGTGCCAGTTTGTAAAACAGGAACAGTGGGCAGACAAACTGGCCCATAACCTATTGCCATGTAAATATTTCCACGTGGTGTTCACCCTTCCGGAAGAGTTGCGCGGCCTTGTGTTTTACAATAAGGAAGTATGTTGTTCCTTATTGTTCAAAGCCAGCTCAGGGGCTTTGTTACAGGCAACATCCAACCCTGATTTTCTGGGTGCCCGGTCAGGGGCCCTGGCCGTATTGCATACATGGACGCAGACATTGTTGTTCCATCCCCACATCCATATGCTTGTCCCGGCCGGGGGACTGTCGGAAGATGGCATGGAATGGAAAAGTTCAAGGAAAAAGTTTTTCCTTCCGGCGAAAGTATTGTCGCGGATATTTAGGGGGACAATGGTAAAACTATTAGAGGGGGCTGTCGAAGAAGGGACAATAAACTTGCCCCATACAATCCCGGTTTTTTCGGAACTAAAAGACAAATTGTACAAAAAAGACTGGAACGTGCATTTGGAAAAAGCGTTCAGGGGGGTAAACAGTGTGCTAAAGTACCTGGGGCGGTACACCCACCGGGTGGCCATAGCCAACAGCCGGTTGGTTTCAATATCAGAAAGCAATGTGTCTTTTAGGTATAAAGACAATAAAGGCCGGGGCAGAAAAAAAGTAATGACGCTTCAAACCAACGAGTTTATCAGAAGGTTCCTGCAACATGTCCTGCCCAGGAATTTTTATAAGATCAGGTATATCGGAATTTTGGCCCCGGTAAATTCAAAAACAAAGAAAGAACAATGCCTGGCTTTGATAGGAAAGGAAACGTATATACCTGTCCTGGAAGGGTTGAACGCTATGGAGGTTGTAGAAGCAATAAAACAGTCCGATCCCTTTATTTGCCCTAAATGCAGAAAAGGGAGAATGGCTTACAGAATTAGGGACCCTTCCTAAAATATTTAAAACAGGTTCTTTGACATATCACCTTCATTAAACGCCACGGGCGTAATGGGTAAGGTATGTCTTGTCACATAAGAAAAACAAGGTGAAATGACAGAAAACAATTTTAAGCTGACATGTATTTGTGCAAAGGCAAATAAAAACGGGGGACAATTTGTTCGCGGAAAGGATAGTGCCAAATAGAATGCCCATAGCGGCGGACGGCATTGTTCAACGATATTCTATCAAACATTTTTTCAATTCTTAACTTCATTTTCATATCTTGCAAACAAAGCCTGCAACTATGATTCTTTGTATAAAAACGTTTGATAGAATACTTATATGTTACCAGCAATGTTGAGCGACCGAGAAGCGTCAGATTGATTACTAATAAAAGTGCTTAATGATAATGAATAACATGAAAATAAAGATTATAATTTCAATATTGACTATTTTAACCTTGAGTAGTTGTTCCGAGATTAATACCACTAATTCGACGGAAACTTATAAATACTGGTCTGGAACTAACGCCCCCTCTGACTTAGAATTATTAAACGGACAATATTGGCAATCTTCACACTGGACTAGAGAATATATAATGTATTTAAAGTTTAAGCCGAGTGATAAATGGTGGAAGGAATTTATTCAACAAAATCAGATTTCTATTGACAAAGGGGACTGGATAAAGCCAAGTGATGCACCGACTTGGTTTAATCCATCTGAAAATTCAATTAGATTTGGTGGTAACAGTGACTTTGACCAAGGTTCAAGATATTTTATAGACACATTAACAGGAGTTTGTTACATCTACGAAATTCAATTGTAATCCATGACTATTGCAGAAATAATAATTGCATTGACTATCCACCTTCTTTTACCTTTGATTGGACTTTTTAATTTTATCCAATTGAAAACGAAAATGAAAAAGAAGGAAATTCAAAATGCCCCGATAATCGAGTTGTTTATAATTTTTGCAACGTATGGTGGATTATTGCTTGTTACTTTGACTGCTCTGATTTGGAAATGGTCAGGAATGGCATCACTCGGGACTTTTTATTTGATTCTTGGAGCACCTGTTGCAATGGGAGTAATTGCATATAGGAACAGAAAAACGAAAAAAGATACTAAATATCATAAATGGACTTATTTATCAGGGATTTTATATTTTGCAATCGCACCTGTGATGTTTCTGATACTTTATTTCAGTGTAGAATATCTGGAATTAAATGGACTATAAGAAAACACAGCTGGTAACAAGCGGTCATAAAACATTGCGCGGAAAGTGCTAAATTTGAACGATATAACATTTAACGGGCGGCTTAGCGAGCTGATAGATTTATGCTTCGAAGTGCGCAACGATTTTATACCGCAGGCCGTTAGTGGCAAGTGGCTCACTGCAATACGAAACATTATAGAAAATGAAATTAAGTAGTAAGATAAAGTTTTGGTTAATTTTCTCTAGTTTGGTAGCTATCACAGTTACTATTATTGCAACAATTGATATCTATAAGGAAGAAGGTGCAGTAAATATTGGACTATCTGCTGCAACTTTATTTTTCGGATTTCTCTTTGGTTCAGGAATTAGTCTTGCTTTAATTTTACTCAACAATAGGATAAGAAGTTCAGGCAAACCCATTGAACGTGATAATCAGCTGGCTACAGATAACTATCAGACAAAAAAGAATATTTTGTTTTTAAGACTTTGTGAATATGAACAAACTTTTGAGATCGAATTAGGTGGGATAAAGTTGCGAGGGTTATTAAACCATTTTAGACCGAACGATAGGTTAAAAGTAATTTCTGGAATTTCTGATATTAAGGGGGTTACTGATAAAATTGATTTGAATTCAATTGAAATAAGAGATGTGAAATCTCTCATAGACTTATTTGAGCAAAATAGGATCGAAAAAATTGATAACATACGGATTGACTTGCTTGATTTAGGTTTGCTAATTGGCATTACTGAAAAACAATTTCCTACTCTTATCTTTTCAAAGGATAGTTTTGAAAAAGATCTAATACAACATACTATTAAGGCATTAATTGAAAATAATGTTGGAAGTTTTGATTCTGAGATTGATATATGGACAATATTAACTGAATCTATAAGGAAATATATTCTCTTTTCGAAAACTGATTTGCTGGAATTCGAAAACTTTCAGGATTTACAGAATTTCATTGAGGAATGATAAGGTGCACAAAATATCACCAGCCACTAATAATTAGGTATCAAACCCAGTGTGGTCTGGGAGACCCCCGCTCGTGAGGGCTTGTAGCCTTCACGAATAACGAAACAACAAAGAGCCATACTTATAAAGTGAGGCATTTTGGTTTAATAAGGCAACAAACCGGCAGATTGTATCTGCTATTGTTTTTCAAAAACAACAAAATGCGAGGAAAATATTAATTTTATAGTTATAAACATGAGTGGTGCAACCACTCATGAGCGAAGGGGCAAACTCTTCGCCAATATCCGTGAGCTGATGGCAAAGCGGAGGCATTGGAGTATCGGTGCCATGCTCTATAAACTCAATTCGTTGCTCATAGGGTGGTTGAATTATTTCTCTGTCAGTAAAGTGCCCCATATTTGGGAGACCATTAAGGTTATCATCAAACATTTGGATTACAAGCTGTTCAAATGGCTCAAAAGCAAAGGGCGTAAAGCGCACAAGTCGCTCCGCCAGCAACCCTACAGTACTTTTGTGCAAAACAAAAGGCTGTTGGACTTGGAAAAGTATGCACGCTTGAAAACCCTTGCGAAAGCTCAATGAAGAAATCTATCGGTAAGCCGTATGAGGGAAAACTTCACGTACGGTTTGATGAAGGGGGCGCTGATAGTTTACTTATTATTGTTACTTTTAAAACAAATAATTTGAGTAGACTATCAGGCTCTACTCTACCCATTCATTGAAAAAGAGCATTGTAGGAAATATGTATCTTTGCAGAAAGATTTAATATGAGAGATTTAACAAATTCAAATATTGACAGACAAAATATATTAAACAATCGGTTTGCGATTGAAAAAATTCAAGAATACATTGGATTACCAGGAATGCTATTTGAAGGAGAATATAAATTTACTATTCAAATGGTCGCTGATTTTTATGATATTGACGAAAGGACTGTTAAGAGGTATTTGGAAAAATATGACCAAGAGTTAAAACATAATGGGTATATTTTAAGTAAGGGTAAACAATTAAAAGAGTTGAAGTTACAGTTTGGTCATGTCATCAATGTCCCGAGCAAAACAACTCAATTAGGATTGTTTAACTTTAGAGCATTTCTAAATTTAGGAATGTTACTTGCCGAAAGTGATAACGCGAAGCACCTTAGGTCAAAAATGCTTGATATTGTTATTGAAACTATTAATGAAAAAACTGGAGGAGGAACCAAGTACATTAATAGAAAAGATTCTGATTATTTACCTACTGCGATTAGAGAAAGTAAATATAGGAAAGAGTTTACTTCAGCATTAAGTAGATATGTGGATATGGGAAATTATAAGTATTCACTCTTTACAGATAGAATATACCAATGCATATTTAAGGAAAATGCAAAAGAATATAAGCAAATATTAAAACTTGAGACAAAGGAGAATGCAAGAGATACAATGTATGCCGAGATATTAAACCTTATTGCATCTTTTGAGACAGGAATTGCTTTCGAATTAGAAAAACACTCCAAACAAAAAGGAAGAAAATTGGAGCAAAAAGAAGTTGATGATATTTTTAAATACTTTTCGGAGCATCCATTACAAAGACCTCATATTGATGATGCTAGAACTAAAATGGCTTCAAGGGATTTGCATTTTAGAGATGCTTTTCATAAAAAGCTAGAGCAATATATACAATCTATTTCTCCTGCTGATTTTGAGCGTTTTCTTGGAGAGCAAAGTGTTGATTTTGAGCAACAACTTGAAGAAGCAAAGGATGTCTTTAAACGTTTAAAAGATGCGGAATGAGTGAGGTTATTTACATTACAAACATTCAGGAAGTAATCGATATCCACAAAAAGACTATTGAAATAAGTGGCGGAGGAACGGATGGGATTATAAATATCGGATTGTTAGAATCTGCAATTGAACATATACAAAATGATTTATACTATCCGACTTTTATTGAGAAACTTACTCATTTGTTTTTTGCTGCAAATAAGAGCCATTGCTTTCAGGACGGGAACAAGCGAATAGCCATATCTTTGGGAAGTATATTTCTTTTAAAAAATGGATATTTGGAAGCTGCTCAAAGATTTCTGTATAAAATGGAAACTATAAGTTATCATCTTGCTGCTGGTAGGATTGAAAAGGAATTTCTTCAAGTTATAATTGAATCCTTAATTTATGAGGAGGATTATTCCGAAGAAATAAAATTAAAATTACTTGATTGTATTTCGGACGGAGAGAACAACGAATGGTAATAATTAGGTATCAAACCCAGTGCGGTCTGGGAGACCCCACTGGGTTTGTGCCTTTGTTGAGCCAAACCCCTTCATCAGGGGGCTAATTTTCTCTGTGTAATTTAAAAGTACCGGGTTTTGGTGCGAATATAGTTTCTGCGGTACAGGACTTTCGTGTTTTTTTATGTTCAGATATTTTCCACCTTGATTTTTTCCTTTTTTTACCCGGTTTCTTATGTGTTGTTCATGAAAATCTATCACTACGGCATAAACCCTGTTTGTACAGGCATACCCTTCCTAGAACATGATGTAAAATTCATTGCAAAACATTGTAATGCAACAAATTTTACACTTGTCAATAATAAAATATTGTAATTTATGAAAGTCCATATATGCAAGTGATCATCTATTGAAAACCATTCCTTGTAATAACCATAGAAATTTCAGGACGGGCAGCTTTTTTTGAAATAACATGAATAAGTCTTTGATTTTTTAACTTTGCAATATGGTGATAGAAAAAATCATAACTATATATTGGCGAAGGATTCCTTTATTAATTTTGTTTTTCCAATCTTTAATTTTCGCATCATGCAGTCCTGACATTAATCATATCAGCAATGGTTTTTTGGATATTAAAAATATACCTGCAAATAAGTATATCTTACTTGATGGAGATTGGAATTTCTATTGGAATCAATACATTAAATTTGATAGTGTTGGTTGTTTAAATCTTAAAAACAAAGCAACAATTGAAGTTCCCCAAAAATGGAATATACTTCATGATTCATTGAATTTTAAAGCATATGGAAAAGGAGTTTATCATCTGCATGTAAAGAACAATCAAGCGCAAAAACTCGAATTGAAATTCCAAATGTTAATTACAAGTGCTTATAGAGTATTTATTGATACATTAAATATATACACATCAGGTAATACAGGATTTAATGGGAATTACAAGCCAAATATTTCATCAAATGTAATTTCATTTTATGTACCTCCGCGAGATTTTAATATTTACATCGAAGTAGGAAATTACACGCATAGAAAAGGTGGAATTTATTCAGAAATTTATTTAGGAAAAGGGACAGTTCTTAGTGAAAAAAGAAATTTAAAATTACTGTTTGAAGTTATTGCAATTACTTTATTGCTTTGCATTAGCCTTTATAGCTTTTTAATCTATAGCATAGATCGGAAGCAAATTACGTTCTTATTATTTGGAATATTACTTATTTGTGGTATGCTCCGGCAGCTAACTATTAGCGAAATGCCCATTGCTTTAATTTTACCTAAGTTACCTTATGTTATTATTGATTATATGCGCTTTATAGGTATTTATGCAGGATTTGGAATTGCAGCTAAGTTTTTATCTTTATATTTTAGTGAATTGCATGAAAACAGGCTATTAAAGTTTGCTCAATGGGTTTCTATTACGGCAATATTTGTTACAGTTTTTTCACCACACTGGGTAAATTCGATAGTTATCCAATTCTATAATGTATTTGCAGGCATAATATTGACATTTGCTGCATGGTTCGGGATTAAGCACATTAAGGAACATCCAATTTATAAAATCTTAACAATTGGTGCACTTATTTTTCTGATTGTATTTTTTCATGATGCTTTGGCAGGTAATCAGTTAATTAAATTTGGATACATCCAGCAATATGGTTTTTTAGCATGTATACTATTTCAAGCTTATTACCTTATTTCCAGCTACAACTCATTAAATGAGAAATTTATAAGGCTTACAGGTTTTTTAACGGAATATGGTGTAATATTTCAAAAAAATGAATCGAAATTAAAAGAATTTGAACAACAGTTATCACAAATTCAAATGGAAATTATGGATTCAGCGAGTAGACAAAAAATTACTAATCTTTACAAAAATATTAGGCAAAATGCTGGCTTTTCAGATAAAGAAAAGCTCGCAATCGATACACTTCTTGAGCTTAATATTGATTTTGTTGATAATCTAAAAGATAAATATCCCCAACTTACCAGTGGAGAAATTGAACTTTGTCTTATGATCCGTGCCAATTATACCTCCAAAGAAATTGCAGATGCCAGAAATATTAATCCAAGTTCAGTAAAAATGGCTAGAAACCGTTTACGTAAAAAATTAAACATTGAGGGCAACATTGACCTTTATCAATTTATTTCTTCTATATAGTAAAATTTAGCCATCATTCCACGTCTTTTGTATAGTTCTGATAATCTGTACGAAAAACTTATGTAAACCCTTTGTAACCCCCCTTGATCTTGAACAAAAGAACATATTTTACATTCTTTGCATAAACATTTTTGCGGTAATAAAACAGATAATTAAAATAATTTAAAATGAAAAAATATCTACTATTATTCGGGTTATCTTTTGTGGCACGGGTTGGATTCTCACAAGTTGATAACTATAGTGCAGGAAGTGGTGCATTAGAAAATAACACTACTGGTGATTACAATGTTGCAGTGGGTGATTCTGCTGGATACAACAATACAGTGGGATCTGAAAATATATTTTTAGGGTTTCGGGCAGGTTACAATGGCTCTTTACGTGGCCGGTCTGTATTTATTGGATACGAAGCTGATTACTCGTATTACCGCGCTAAATATGATAACACTATTATTGGTTATAGGGCTGGATATTTTAATGAAGCATACGATAACACTTTTTTAGGAGCAGGAGCTGGATTTAATGTTACTGAAGGTACTGATAACACCTTTATTGGAGAAAATGCAGGTAGTAGAGTTACCACTGGCGATGATAATACCTTTATAGGTAGTTCAATTGGGTCAGAGTCTTCTTCAATTAGTAGTACTACAAATGCAACATCAAATCCCTTGACAGGGTCTGACAATACAGTAGTAGGTGCTAGTGCTGGCTATGTTATGACATCCGGTTATAGAAATGCCCTTTTTGGAAGTGAAGCAGGAAATGATTTAACAACAGGTTACCGAAATACTTTTGTAGGTGATTCAGCAGGACACGATGTTGGGGAAGGATTCCAAAATACCTTTATTGGCCAAGGAGCTGGTGCTTCCACGGAATACGCAGACCGAAACACCTTTGTAGGTGTTTATGCTGGATATGATAATAATAGATATAACAATACAAATGACGCTAACAGAAATACCGCACTAGGGTATGCGGCCGGCTATACCAATAGAAATGGATCCTACAATACAGTTTTAGGAGCAGCGGCAGATTTTGACGGAGATGGTAAAAGTGGCAACAATAATGGTAATATTATTATTGGTTATAATGCCGAACTGGGATATGTAACCAATAGATTTTATGGAAGTGATTACTCCATTGTAATGGGATATTATGCAAGTGTTACCAACCACAGGTCTACAGCAATCGGCACCTTTGCTAATGTGAATGGCCTTCAAAATATAGGCCTAGGCTATAACGTTGATATTGACGCAACTCAATCTATAGGTATAGGCTCAAACTCAGTTATTTCTGGAGATTATAGTATTTTGCTTGGAGATGATGCAAGTACTGATTCTGATAGTACTATTGTTTTAGGCTATAAAGCCAATTCTACCGCTACAAAATCTGTGGTAATTGGCCCAAATGCTTCCGTAACACAGAGCAATAGCTTTGTTATTGGAGGCACTGGGACCGATCGTTTAACACTTGGTATTGGAACTACCGCACCAAATTTAAATGCTAGTATTGATCTTTCAGAATCTGATAAAGGCTTATTAATTAATAGACTGTCAAGTTCTGAATTAACAAGTTTTGAGAGTAATTTAAGCAGCACCGATGAAGGAATGATGGTTTATGATAGTACTAATAACCAATTAAAAATTTGGGATGGGACTACTTGGGGAAATACTGGTTTACAAAGTTTAGGTATTTCAGGGCATTCACTTTCAATAAGTGATGGAAATTCTGTTGACTTAAGTGCCTATTTAGATAATACTGATGCACAAGAACTTTCAATCTCGTCCGATGTAATTAGCATTTCAGGAGGTACAAATACAATTGATCTTAGTGGTTACCTTGATAATACTGATGCACAAACTATTTCTCTTACAGGAACCGATTTAAGTATTTCTGGCGGAAACACTATTGATGTAAGTAGTTTACAAGATGGTTACGAAGCAAATACTGATAACCAAGAATTAACAATTTCATCAGATATCTTAAGTATTTCTGGTGGGGCAAATACGATAGATCTTTCAACATATATTGATAATACCGATGCTCAAAACATTGGATTATCTGGAACAACACTTTCAATTGATAATGGAAATTCTGTTGACTTAGCAGTAATACAGGATGGCTTTGAGGCCAACACCGATGAACAAACTTTGAACTTATCTGGAACCAATTTAAGTATTTCTGGTGGAAACAATATTGATGTAAGTAGTTTGCAAGATGGTTACGAAGCAAATACTGACAACCAAGAATTAGTAATTTCATCAGATGTATTAAGCATTTCTGGTGGAACAAATACTGTTGATCTTTCAACTTATATAGATAACACCGATGCTCAAAATCTCGCTTTATCAGGTACCACACTTTCCATTGATAATGGAAATTCAGTTGATTTGTTAGCTATTCAGGATGGTTTTGAAGCAAACACGGATGAACAAACCATTAGTCTTTCAGGGACAGAATTAAGTATATCGAATGGTAATACAATTGATTTAAGCTCCGTTTCAGGTGAAAGTACCGACGACCAAATCCTTTTTTTATCAGGAACCAGTTTAAGCATCGAAAATGGAAATTCAGTTGATTTAAGTTCTATATTGGAAAGTATTAATTCACGATTAGATGGGTTAGAATCTTCTAATGAAGCCTTAACCATCAGAGTTGATTCTTTAGAAGCGGAAATTGCACTTTTGAAAACCTATCATGAAGAAATTACATCAATAGAAAAATTAGGTAATGAATCTGGAGCTATACTTTACCAAAATACTCCCAATCCAACCAATGGAGCAACAATAATTGAGTATTATATTCCTGGTGTAGTAAATAATGCCAAAATTTTAATTTATGATGCTAATGGGAAGGTACATAAAGAAATTCGTGTAGATAATAATGGAGTGAACTATGTTGAGCTTATGGATGGCGAATTAAATCTGGGAATGTACTACTATACACTTTTTGTCGAAGGTCAAAAAGTGAAAACAAAAAAGATGATTGTAATGTAATTAATAATTCTGATTTTATTTTAAATATTCTAAAAACAATTACTGTTTAATAAATCTGATAATAAGAAATTTTAAATTAAAGCTTCAAATAGCCGGGTTCTTTGAATTCCGGCTTATTTGTTTCATAAGTACGAATGTGTTTGTAATCCAAGCCAACTTTGCTGTTACCAGCAATATGTAATTCCGGCCTAAATGCTATTTTTAAGTTTTTCATAGTGTTGGTTTACAATAACTTGACAAGCATGGTGATACTACGCCCAACCTATAATCGAATAGGTGGCTGACAGCCCTATTGACTGCCAGTGCACCTTTCACACCTCTCCCGAACCTTCGGGATACCGACCGGTATACGGCGGTTCGGCAACCATAAAAAACAGTTCTTTTCACCTGTCTCGCTAGTCCCGTTTCCCTCACTGTTGTCGTTACCAACAACCAGCTTGTCACTTGCTAATGGTTAGGGCATTAATCCCACCCATAGAGGGCTTGCACCTCCTAGAACCTAAATGCACACTCGTTTGCTTTGCTAACGGAAATTTGTATTTTTCAAATTTGTAGAGAGCTTCAACAAGTGTGCACTGCAATACATGCAGGGTACACACATTGTATATAAAAAATAGGGCTGATAGTGCTAATTTGAAAGGTTTTATTAATTTGCGAGAGCGCCAAAGTTTTAGCTTTGGCTGTTAAATAACAATGAAAAATAAAACAACCAAAACTAAAGCTAAGGCTTCGTGTAACTTGATAAGTGGTGCTATCTACAGCCCTACTTTTCATATATGTGGACGTTAGCAATAATACCAAGGGACGTCATTAGTATTATACCTATTTAAGAATTTGATTTATGTATTTGTCACGACAAATAATGTTTGTATATTTGTCATGGCAAATAAATTTCAAATTTTAAAATAAAAGGGTATGAAAAAGATGACAGAAAAAAATGAAAAAATACTTAAGGTAATCCACCTTATATTTATGAGTATATGGACAACAACTTTATTTATAATGTTCATAATAGGAATTTTATTGCCAAATGCGACAACAAATGAAGCTTTTTATTTTGGTCATTACATCAATTATGTAATTGATTTTATGGTTACAACCCCTGCGGCTATTTTGACATTTCTGACGGGCCTTGTTTATGGAATTTTTACAAAATGGCATGTTCCAAAGAATACATGGTTAAAGTACAAAGTAGCTATTACCATATTATTAATAGTTCTTGGAACATTTTGGTTAGGGCCGTTATTAGGCGATATAACAAAAGATGCCAAGCAACAAGGATTGGTCTTACTATCTGATTCAACATATTTAAAAAATAGTAAAATTGTTACATGGTCAAGTTTAATTAATGGGTTACTATTAGTCATAGCTTATTTCCTTTCAACATTCAAGCCTGGGAATCAAGAAGTATAGACTTAATTTAAAAAGATAGTATTATAGATTGTGAAATTTTAATTAATTCAAAAGGCAGGTTTTCCTTTACATCACAATATTACATATAAGCCATAAAATTATAAGGAAAACTTAGCCTTTTTATCAATTGAAGCATTATTTTTATAGTTTATGTTTAAGAAAATGAATGAATTTAATTTAGAAAAATCTATAAATCATACAATAGTACAAGCTTCCATACTTTTGAGACGTCAAATCTTCTCATTGTTTAAAAAAAACAATATTGAAATAACCCCAGAGCAATGGATAGTTCTCTATTATTTATGGGAGCAAGATGGTTTAAGTCTTGGTGAACTTGCTAAAAAGACTAAAAAAGATAATGCAAACATCACTAGGATTATAAATAGAATGGAAAATCAAGGGCTACTAAATAAAAGTATTAAAGATAATGATAAACGATTTTTCTACTTGTTCTTGACAGAAGAAGCATACAGAATTAAGCCCAGTGTATATAAAAGTATTTTATCATCAACTGATATTTGTTCGAAAGGTTTAAGTGTAAAAGAACAGGAAACTTTTCTTTTACTTTTGAATAAAATTATTTCAAATATGAACACTTATAAAGAAAATGGATAAAGTACTATTTCTAATAATAAGGTATCAAACCCAGTGCGGTCTGGGGCCCCCCACTGAGTTTGTGCCTGTGTTGGGCCAAACCCTTTAATCAGGGAGGTAATTTTTCCTGTGTAATTTCAAACTTCCAGGTTTTGCTAAAAATATAGTTTCTACGGAACAGGAGGTTAGAATTTTTCCTCGCAGCTCTTTCAGATTTGTAATCTGAAAGCTCTGGGCAGAGGATTTGTAACCCACTAAGTAGTTTGCGGTCTCACAGATATCTTCTGCTACTGGCTCTGTTCTTCTAATACCGGGATTACAAATCCCTTGCCCTTTCTTTCGGGGGCTATGTCATGCGCACGCTTTACAAAAGCGCGCGAGTCGGGCGAGGGGGCGATAGGTGCCAAATGGCCTATCCCCATATTTTAAGGCACAGTTTTGCAACGCACTTGCTGGAGCAGGGAACAGATTTAAGGAATATACAAGTATTATTAAGCCATAGCAGCAGTAAAACAATCGAAATATATACCCATGTAGCAACCTATACAATTCAGAATATAATAAGTCCTTTGGAATTCTTATATTTGGACGAAAACAAACAATAAACAACAAAACGGTTCGATGAAGGAGAAATATCATTACCTTTTTAATAAAGTTATGCTATTTGGTTGTTGGGTGTTATAGAATTGAGTTAGCTTTTACTAAAAAAATAAATACCAAAAAAAATGAAGAAAACAAATCAATTGTTAATAACTATTTTCATATTTAGTTTCATACTTGTTTCTTCCTATGGACAAGAAAAAGAAGGTCCTGTTGGAGGAGGTGAAGGATATAGTAATATTATTACCGAAGGTATGGCTGATGTTGTGATAACTACTAATGATTGGCAGTCTTTAAAGATTGCATTAGACACTGCTGTATCAGGAGATATTGTATATATTAAAGGAGATCTTGAGATTAGTTCCAACTTATCAAACGTATTTGTATCTGGAAATGGAGAAAATTGCTTAGCCTATGTTAAACCAGGAGTTACACTTGCGAGTAACAGAGGTTATAATAATTCGCGAGGTGCGACATTGATACAAGATTCTTTTACTAATGAAAATGTATGTATGCTTGCTTTGGGAAACAACGCAAGAATAACGGGAATTAATTTGCGGGGACCTGATATCATTCAGGATGACGATCCTCTCTATTACACTGACAGGTGTCCAAATGGAGAAGACTATCAGGGAAATAGTAGCCAGAGCGGAATCAATATTGAAACATATACAACTGCTGAAATTGACAATTGTGAATTATATGGTTGGCCTTTTGCTGCAATAAGGGTTATATGGTCAGGAGATACTTTTCAACAATACATTCATCACAACAAAATCTATCGTAATTCAAAATGTGGTATGGCATACGGTGTTGGTCTAAATGGACCGACAAATACCATAATAGAGAATAATATTTTTTATTACAATAAACATTCCATTTCAGGCGATGGATATATTTCACAAAACTACAGTGCATATTATAACTTAATATTAAATCGTTCACGTGAAGTAATGGCACAAGCTTTTGACATGCATGGTTACTTTGAAAAATTAAATCAGGGTCATTTTAATTACGGGGGTAATTCAATAAATATAGAGAATAATACATTTGTTGCAGATTTCCCAGCAATTAAAATAAGAGGGGAACAAAAGGGGATTACAACGATTAAAAATAATAATTTCAAAGAACCTAATGATAGCTGTCAATCCATTCTGCATATGCTAAAAGGCACTAAATATTATACTGATTCATCAGGTGAAATTGTTGCTGGTTTAATACCTGTTCCATCCTGCCCTAGTGATTTCTTAGGCACTAAATTCATCTTAGAAAATAATAATTTCAATCTTCAAAACATGATGGTTTGGAAAACTTCCTGGGGAGGTAAAAGTCAATGGCAACCATTATCTCATGCTATAATAGATATTAATAAATTGGGCTTTGGAGATTTCGATGGAGATGGAAAAACTGATATTTTTTTTAATTATGATGGTTATTGGCATATTGCATATAGCGGAAATACTCCTATTAGAAAACTTATTCAGTCTAGTCTGACTGCACAATATTTTGCCTACAAAGACTTTGATGGAGATGGATTGGCGGATCTTTTGTTTGCAAGCGGTGAACATATTTACATAGCATATAAAATTAAATGGGAGGCTCGATTATCAGCATTTACTGCTTTATATACTAATAAAGTAATTGAAAATTGCGCATTATCTCTCTCCGAATTAAGATTTGGAGATTTTGATGGAGATGGTAAATGCGATATTATATGTAGAGATTCTGACAATGGTTTTCTTAAGGTTGCTTATAGTGTTGGAAGAGGTGAAATGTTTGAAGATTTTGAACTAATCAATTACACCAGTATTGATATTTCTAATTTAGTAGTTCATGATTATAATAATGACGGAAAATGTGATTTTTTATATCATGATGCAACATATCAAAAAATTAATGTTGGCTATAGCAATGGTAGAGGGAATAGTATCTCGAATTGGACACCTGTATTGTTTGGAACATCAATTCCAATTCAAAATTTAGCTTTTTATGATTTCAATGGAGATAGCTTAATTGATATTTTTCATCATGATAATATAGTAAATAAATTTAAAGTAGCATATAACCGAAAAGGAAACACAGCGGATGGATGGCATAGCATTAATAGTTCAAG
Organism: Bacteroidales bacterium; assembly: GCA_965230395.1. Taxonomy (GTDB): domain Bacteria; phylum Bacteroidota; class Bacteroidia; order Bacteroidales; family UBA10428; genus UBA10428. Next base: position 4,083,124 of record CBDDKV010000002.1, on the reverse strand, counting down.
TATTCCTCTTGAAAATTTGAGATTTGGAGACTTTAATGGTGATGAAAAGACCGATATTTTTACAGTATCAAGTATGAATAATACTATTTTACCAATACCCGCTATTTTAAATTCAGTAGATAAATATTATACAACAATTCCCTTGAAAAAGGATACTAGATATAAAAGAAATATTACTGTATATCCAAATCCAATATACAATGAAATCAATGTAAGGTAAAGCGTTGAGGAAGAGTCAATGGTTTTATTAGAAATATATGATGTAGACACAGAATCATTCAAACCTTAATTAATAAAACCCAAGGAAAAGGAGAGTATACAGCTGTATTTCCCATTTCTAATATGAATAATGGAATGTATTTTTACGTTTTTAAAAATGGATACAATAAAGAAGTAGGAAAAATAGTAAAGATTGAATAAACAAATAGATAACAGATGTGGATAAGGATATTTCTACAACACCTAATCGAATAGGTGGCTGACAGCCCTATTGACTGCCAGTGCACCTTTCGCACCTCTCCCGAACCTTCGGGATACCGACCGGTATACGGCGGTTCGGCAACCATAAAAAAACAGTTCTTTTCACCTGTCTCGCCAGTCCCGTTTTCTGGAGATGTAGCGAACAGCCAGGAGACTTCCATCAACACTGTTTAACGCAGGGTCATCCAAATTATTGGGACAGTTGCCGTTCCTCCCTTCACCTGTTTGTGAGACCTCTGTATTTCCTACAGCTCATTACCACTGGTTTTATGAACTCTGCTGAGTTGCTCATTAATTCTTATCATTAAGGGCATTCGCGATTTCCGCTTCGCTACAATTCTCCTTGTCCATCCCGTGGTTAAGAAGACCACCCCTGTTCCTGCTCCGATTGAAATATCGGGACGCTTGCTTGCCTATTCTTCAAAGCCTCTATGTCCCGGACGTCCGGGATTCGTCAGTACTCCCGCTCCGTTACTCCTTTCTGTCGTTGTCTCCACTTTGTTCCGGCCCACTGCATGGGTCGCCCCAAACCACTATGTTTCTGCATACGCAAAAAGTGCGGCTTACTAACAGGCCTATGTCTCCACAATTGTTTCATCGACATAGTATCCAACCAGCCTGTAAGTCTTGCCTGGATTGAAACATCAGGAGATTTTCACCCTCTGGATAAATATCCCCGTTTTCCACTCCTTTTGTTTCGTGAAATTTGTATTTTACGGACTATTCTCATGACCGAAGGGAATAATTTATTCAGAGCTTCCAGACCATTAGATTACATCCCCAATTCTAAAGATTCCTTTACTAAGTTAGATAACGATTCAGAATCAATTTTCTGAACATCAGAAACTTTATACGTTCTTGCCTTAGCTCCATTTCCTTCCAAAATATTTGGAATTCTTAAAGATGCTCCTTCCATAAAAAGTAGTGTGATATGATCTTTTGCTACACGGAAACCACATATATTCTTTTTGTGATGAAAAGCAATACTTCCCCATTTGATTGATTCTTTCATCCTTGGATCAGTTTGCAATACAATTTCCCTGATGGCGAGTACAACTTCTTTTTGAAAATCTGTCAATCTTTCAACGTATGTTTTTATTTCTTCATCTTTAATCTTCATCATGACAACTACTTTTTATAATTATAAATCATACTTAAAATAAGCCCAAGAACTCCTCCAATGATTACGTGGGCAATTGTGTTTAGAACAAAAATCCAATTAAAATCAACAGTCCAAATACTACGCACTACGATTCCGGTTGGCAAAAACATAATGACCGCTAAGACTGCCCCATAGATAATTGACTTTGCCTTGGTGTTTTGTTCTTTAATAAAATGAGGGAACAAATAAACAAATCCACATACAAATATTAAGTGGTTTAAGGTCAAACCTGCATAATTAGGTTCATCACGTCTAAAGTTCACCATATTTGCTTCATCCGTTATCATATACCATATTGTGGTAAGTATGTTTGATGTCACAAACAAAATGATGATGCTAAGAATTGTTTTTTTACTATTCATGATGCTTTCTTTTAAAAATTTAAGACAAAATTATGCCTTCCAGATCTACTTGAATTGACATTTTGCGCCATATTTGTATTTATGTATTTTTCTTCATCCATACTATCAGACTTTTTGGATTATGCCAAACTTCAAGGGGCAGATACTGCAGACTTAGCGAAGGAAGTAGAACTGCACCAAAAAGAAAAGTTTATCACTTATGAGACGACCGTGAAATACCTTAATAATATTGGTCAGGAGCTTGATGATGAACAATTGGGATTGCATATTGGAGAACTGCTTTCACTAAAAGTTACAGCGTATGTAGATCAGATAATGGAACATAGTCTTTCGCTTGAGACCGCATTTGAGAATGGTGCAAAATATTCAAAACTTATTAGTGACGCATTGCAAACTAGTCTGCAAAAAAAACACAACTATTATTCAGTACGATTTGTAGAAAACCCCAACTGGAAAGTTTATCCCAGTAACGCCAGGAAACAAATTTTGGATCTTACGCTCCTTTCTTGCTTAAATTCATTAGTAGCCTATACCAATCGAAATTATTATCCTGTAAAACTTCTCTTAGAGACACAAAAACCAAAAAATATCAATGAATATTATCGATTGTTTAATTGTCGTTTGCAATTCAATCAACCGCAGAGTGAAATCTATTTCGAAAAACAAATCTTCAATAAGCACACCAAACAACCTAAGTTCGGATTGCTACAAAGTTTAAAAGACAAGGTTGCAGATGAACTAGAATTCTTAGAAACTGAAAATGAGTTTATTTACTGCTTAAAGAAGTGTATATTATCACATAAGCCAGAAAGAATTAATGTTAAAGTTGCCGCCAGTTTCTTGAATCTATCAACTCGAACCCTGCAACGAAAACTAAAAGGCTTAAATACTTCATTTAAAAAGGTAGAATTCGAACTACAGTTGCGGTTATCAAAAACCTATTTAGAGGAAGGGCAGAAATCTATAGACGAAATTAGTTATTTACTCGGATTTTCTGAAAGTAGTGCCTTTATTCGATTTTTTAAATCAATGACAGGTATTACGCCTATAAAATATAAATAACATTGCCTAATAATTAGGTATCAACCCCGCTCGTGAGGGCTTGTAGCCTTCACGAATAACGAAACAACAAAGAGCCATACTTATAAAGTGAGGCATTTTGGTTTAATAAGGCAACAAACCGGCAGATTGTATCTGCTATTGTTTTTCAAAAACAACAAAATGCGAGGAAAATATTAATTTTATAGTTATAAACATGAGTGGTGCAACCACTCATGAGCGAAGGGGGAAATATCATTACCTTTTTTAAAAAGTCATGCTATTTTGTTATTAGCTGCAGCTCCAGGCAGGCCCGAACAAACTTTTCATTATTGGGAAAAATATGAAGTTTTTTAATACATTAATTCAAGACTTCTTTGTAAAAAGCATTTTCAACAATGTTAACAATCATATTTTCATAAGAACAACCAGTGTTTATATTATAACACCGATAAAAATATCCAAGGCCTAATCCGGGGATTAAATTTGCTTCTATAAAGAAGGGAACATTATTATTATCCATCTTAATATCGATTCGTCCATAACCTTTCGCCCCTAAAGCTTTAAACGAATCAATTGCTAATTTCTCAACAGCAGTTTTAATTGATAAATCTATAATATAAGACACCCCTTCATTGTCTGCTATTTTATCTGTAAATCCGAGTATTCTGTCGCCTTTTATGTTCTTTTCTGGGTGTAATTGCACTGGGTAAACTTTTAAAACATCATTTTCAAAATCTTGAATAATTCCAACGGTATATTCACTACCCCCCAAATACTGCTCAACTATAGAATCTGTATGGTGTTCAGTAAATATTGAACAGACTTTACTTTTATACTGATTAATTGTTGTAACTAATGAGTTTTCATCAATTCCTCTCGAATCACCTTCGTATCTAGGTTTAATAAACAAAGGAAATGCAAGGGGCACTGTTGAAGCACTACAAATACTGGGGTTTGAAATAAAAAAAGGAGCCGTATTACATCCCTTTTCAGCAACTCTGCTTTTTGCAAGAGTTTTATCAAATTCCAACTCTAAAGACGGTTTTGCCGACCCTGTATAAGATATATTATAAGATTCTAAATAATCTGAAAACCATATTTTATTTTTGAATTCCCGTTTGATAGACTCAGCAGAAAATCCGAGATACTTTATACCTGAAATTATTAAGTCTGGTTTTCTTTCAACAAGGTCAACAAGGTCTTGTTCTATATTGATATAGCTTACACAAACATCTGAATAATTCTTATTTAGTGCATCGTATAGCAGTTTAACCGTCTTTGCAGGCATTAATTTAAAACCGCCTATTTCCGTTGTTACTATTTCTATCTTTTTATTCTTTTTCATTAATCCCGTCATAATTGTTTTTTAGTACAATAAACTCGTTGCTAACAGATTGTCAAATGCACAGATATACAGCTGTTGTGTTTGATTTGAATAGCATTAAAATTCAGAAAATGGCATTCTGCTTATATCATCAGTATACTGAGGGGATTTGTTTCTTCAGATCAGTTGAGTAACATTCAAACTCTTACTGTTGGAGTTATTTCAAAAATCAGCTCTAATAGACTTAATATGCACAAATTTAATTCAAATATTTGATTCACATCACAACCTGCTCATAAAAATACACGAGACACAATCGAATAGGTGGCTGACAGCCCTATTGACTGCCAGTGCACCTTTCACACCTCTCCCGAACCTTCGGGATACCGACCGGTATACGGCTTTAACAAACATTGTGAAAAGACCGGTACATCGTACAAAATTTCAGCTAAATAGTTTTGAGAAATAAAACATGATTTTGTACTTTTGACACCTTGAAAATTAGTTTTAATACATACAAAATTTCTTCTCTGAAAATTCCGACTTTTTTCGAGTAGATACATAATTGGCAAATCCATTGTCCTATTGGGTTTGTTGTATCTAATTGATAAATATTCAATAAAATTATAATTACTTTAAAAACAACGAGATATAAGAAATATATCTTTAGTGTTTTGCATGATTTTTATGTTCTCGTGTAAAATAAATACGGAAAAGAATAACATTAAAATTGAATTGAAAATGGAAAATTCAAACAAACAACTTATAATAGACTTTTATACCAAAGTATTCGGACAAGGAAATGAGGAATTTGCTGACTCAGTAATTGCAGATAATTACATTCAGCATAATCCGATGGTAAAAACTGGAAAAACCGGATTTATGGAATTTATGGCAATGTTAAAACAAATGCCTAAACCAGAAAATCCAAAGCAACCATTTATGCGGTTTATTTGTGAAGATAATTTTGTAGCAGTTCATTCACAAATTGAATTTATGGGAAAGGAAAATGCTACCGTAGATTTTTATCGAATTGAAAACGGATTAATTTCTGAACATTGGGATGGAGTTCAAGAGATAGTTAACTCAGAGCCAAAAGTCGTGGGAACTGTTGAATTGGATAATCAAGAACAAGCAGAAGTAAATAAAAAGTTGGTGAATGACTTTGTCAAACAAATTCTGATTGATAAACAGACTGATAAAATATCAAACTTTTTGTCTGAGAATCTTTCAATATCTGATTTTAGACTTGATTATAACAACTTTAAACTTCACCGATTGATTGGAGAGAAAAACTTTGTTTTAACACAATCTAAGATTGATGTGAAAGAAACTCGATTTGTGCAATATGACATTTATAGATTATCAGACCAATTGATTGTTGACCATTGGGTTGTAAAGCAAATGATTCCTGAGAAAATGGCTCATTCAAACGGAATGATTTAGAACTAAAAATGTTAACTTGCTGACAGAAAATAGGAAAAACGGCAGGTAATAATTAGGTGTCAAACCCAGTGTGGTCTGGGAGACCACACTGGGTTTGTGCCTATGTTGGACCAAACCCCTTCATCAGGGGGCTAATTTTTCCTGTGTAATTTCAAAGTTCCAGGTTTTGGTGAGAATATAGTTTCTAAGGTACAGGACTTTCGTTTTTTTTATGGTCAGACATTCTCCATCTTGATTTTTTACTCTTTTCACCTGGTTTTTTTATGGGTTGTTCATGGAAACCTATCATTTTGGCATAACAAAGCACCATGTTACTCCAGAATAAAAACAACTTAAACACAAAGTGTATCATCTCAAAGTAAAGAAATACAGTGTTTTATGTTCGCACAATTCAGCGTTTATTCTTTTTTCAAGTTTCTGTCACTTATATGTTACCCGAACAGGGCAATGTGTTGAAAATAAAAGATTTAGAAATTTGTTTTTTACGCCAAACACCGCAAATATATAATAATCAGCAACTTAGATAACGAAAGCGATTTGCTAATTTGTAATTATTACAACCGGAAAGAAACCATAGAACACCAGTTTTAAGCAACATTTTCCGAATTGACAAACGAAATTCAAACAGATGCTGCAAATAAAATAACCAGGATAAGGTTGACTGGTATTTGATTAAATATTAATTTGCATATAACAAATACGTTTAGTAAAACAAAGAGGGCATAAACAACCGATTTTAAGCGTGTGCTAATTAATTTTAAATGCTTAGTATGGATATGCCAGTCAATCAACAGAATAGACTTATACTGTTTTAAGGCAGGTATAATGGGAATAAATGTATATTACATTTATTCGGTTGTTAGCTAGCATAAACAAAACTATATATATTATGAAAAGAAAAAAGATGAAATTAGTGACAATTGTTTTAGTGTTTTTAGTTGCAAAAAACTTTAGTCAAACAACTTTAATCCTTCAACCAGATGCAGAATCGGGCAAAGATGCTTTATTGCATGGTCTATCAAGTCAAGCAAATACTAATTATGGAGATAATTCTCAGTTTGTTGCCTCTGCTTGGACTTTTGGCAGTAAATTTGGAATTGTAAGGAGTGTTATTGATTTTGACATCTCTACTATACCAGAAAATGTAATTATCAATAGCGCCTACCTATCATTATATGCTTGGAATTCAGATAACGGAATGGGACCTCATTCAGGTTTAAGTGGTTCTAATGCATGTTGGTTACAAAGGATTACATCTGAATGGGATGAAGAAACCATTACCTGGAATACACAACCTTCAACTACAACAGTGAATCAAGTTTTTTTATACGGAACTTCAAATCCAAGTCAAGATTATATTGATATTGAAGTGACCAACTTGATTAAAGACATGATTTCTGATCCACAAAACAGTTATGGTTTTTTGTTGAAACTTCAAAATGAGGAATATTATAGAAGAATGAATTTTTGCACAAGTGATCATGAAGATTTATTGAAACATCCAAAATTAGTAATAACATATTCAGAAATAGTGCCTTCAGATACATGCATCAACCTCCAACCAGATGCAGAATCGGGCAAAGATGCTTTATTGCATGGTCTATCAAGTCAAGCAAATACTAATTATGGAGATAATTCTCAGTTTGTTGCCTCTGCTTGGACTTTTGGCAGTAAATTTGGAATTATAAGGAGTGTTATTGATTTTGACATCTCTACTATACCAGAAAATGTAATTATCAATAGCGCCTACCTATCATTATATGCTTGGAATTCAGATAACGGAATGGGACCTCATTCAGGTTTAAGTGGTTCTAATGCATGTTGGTTACAAAGGATTACATCTGAATGGGATGAAGAAACCATTACCTGGAATACACAACCTTCAACTACAACAGTGAATCAAGTTTTTTTATACGGAACTTCAAATCCAAGTCAAGATTATATTGATATTGAAGTGACCAACTTGATTAAAGACATGATTTCTGATCCACAAAACAGTTATGGTTTTTTGTTGAAACTTCAAAATGAGGAATATTATAGAAGAATGAATTTTTGCACAAGTGATCATGAAGATTTATTGAAACATCCAAAATTAGAGATATGCTATTCTGTTAATAATCAAATTAGAGATTATAATAAGAAAAAAATGTTAACATGTTATCCAAATCCTAATAATGGCAAGTTCAATATTGATTTAAAAAATATTAATCTAGATAAAGGAACAATTCAAATTCTTGACTATAGCGAAAAAGTATTAAAAACAAGGATGATTTGCAATGATGAGTTATTTGTTGATATTTCTGACTTACAAAATGGTTTTTATATAATTAAGGTTAATATTGATAATATGATTTATATTGAGAAAATTATGAAAACAAAAGTAAGATTTTAAATTTAGTAGCATCATGTATAAATATAAATAGTAAACATAAAAAAATAATTTGATAATAATTGTTGTGATAAAACGCCAGCTAATCGAATTCTAAGGCCTGACATAAAGCTGTTTTAACGTACAGTACTTTTTCAAGTTTCTGTCAATTATATGTTACCCGAACAGGATGATACATATATAATAAGCGCATTAGAAATTCGTTTTTTGACCAGGATTATTAAACATTGATATATAGGTGTATTGTCATCCTGATTGATTAGGTAATCTGGAACAATTAAGAGTTGATATTGGTAAGCCGGCTTACGGTAAGAATTACAAAATATTTTATCAGCCCTTCCTGTTATGGGGTCCCACAATGCTTGCAGGTTTTTACATTTTCGGAATTTGTCATACAGCGCCAATGGTATATTATACGTATAATTATACTGTCAAAAGCAGAACTTTTCTAAAAAAACCTGCTATTTGAAAAGTGATTTTGGGTGAAATGAAAGTAAACATTTAGCCTTGGCCGTCCATGAAAATATCGCTGATCCAGCCTAAAATTCCGGGCAAAAAGTTTTATGGATTATGGCCTTATGAATACTTATTAGAGAACTCCAGGATATTTGGATTTTGGTTAGAGATTATTGGGCTTCTTTAGACTTTATCCAATTATGTGGCAATAAATCAGCTAAATCTAAGCTGTAATCTTTATTGTACCTTGATATTTGTGTAAATACATCGATTAACCATTCCCTGGGGTTTACACCATTTTCCTTGCAGCAGCCTAGCAGGGAATACATAATTGCTGCATTTTCTGCTGCATCATGGTTTCCACAAAACAGGTAGTTTTTTCGGCCGATAGCCAATGGGCGTATAGCATTTTCTTCCAGGTTGTTGTCGATTTGATAACGCCCATCTAAATGATAGCGTGTTAAACGTTGGAACAGTGAATAGGTGTAACTCAGGGCTTTTCCCATCCGGCCTTTGGGCAGTACTTTTGGATAGTACTTAACAATCCATTTCTCAAAAGCACATAATATTGGGTAAGCGAGTTTCTTTCGAAGTTCGGCGCGTTGTTTGTAGTCCATCTGTAGATCACTTGCCATAGCTTCTACTTTGTAAATTTTCCCAATTTGTTGTAGTGCATACTCCGCACCTGCTTTATCTTCCTTTAGTGCTTCAGTAAATTTTCTGCGGGCATGGGCCCAACAGCCAAGTAACAATACACCTTTCTTTTGCTCATAGATAGAATAAGCCCCGTAACCGTCCGTTTGGACAGCACCTTGGTAACCTTTCAATAATTCATCAACAACTTTCCCAGCCCTCGACCCTTTGTCATAATGAAAAAACACCTGCTTGTCCATCACTGAACGCACCATCCAAAGGTAAGCCTTCACGGCCCGGTGCTTTTTGTTGTCTATAACTGGTACAGTGCTTTCATCAACCTGTATATAATCGCTTGAAAGTACGGTTTCTTTTAGTCTGAAATACAATGCGCGCAGTAAGTCACAACCTCCTACAAACCAATTGTTAACAGTTGATGCCGGTATGGACATGCCCGCTGGTTTAAGCATCAGTATCAGGCGGTGGAATGGCAAATGGTACAGGTATTTGCCCGTAAAAAGTTCGGCCATCAAACTTGCCCCGGCATTGCTCCGTGGAAGGGGCAATAATGGCAGGGGGGCCGTTCTTATGGCCTGTTCCGGGAGTTGGCCTGTTTCTTCTAACCCCCGTTGTGCTTTTTTCTTTAGGGCATATTTTGGGCGTACTATTTTGCGCACATACAGTTCCCCGGGCCTGTGCTCAAGTATCTCCGTGACTTCTTCACCTATACGTTCCCAGTTCTCATCAATGCCTTCCGGTTCGATTACTTCCTCTTCCCGCCGCAGAAAATCAGGTAATGGAAGGCGGACTGGCTGTTTTTTTGGTTTTTCAGGTTTGCTGCGTTCATAGGAAACAATCTCCTTTTCGGCTTCTTTTATCGAAGCTTCTTCTTCGGGGAGGACATCAAGCCCCTCAAAATCAATTGTTCGCTGGTTCGGATCTTGTGGGATATACTTCTCACTTTGTGGCTTCCAGAACTTCCGGCGGTACCAGGCCAGTTGGTCGGCCAGCTTTTGGATTTGTTCGTCTCTCTGGGTGATTTGCCCATCCCTTTCAGCGATTTGATCGCTCTTACGGGCTATCAGCATGTCTTTTTCCGCTATTTTAGCCTCGTATTCGCGGTTCTTCTGCTCAGCTGTTTCAAGTGCCCCGGCATCGGATTTTCGTAAACGGGAGACTTCCCTGTAAAGCTCATCGCGCTCCAGTAAAAGCTCTTCGATCAATGCCGTTTTATCTTTATTGAAACCCATCTGAAAACCCCGTGTTTATTGGCATTTAAGATAATAAAAACCTTCAGTTTTCAAAAGAAAAAGGCAACACAATAACTAACAATTTCCTACTTTATGGGTGGGCTTTTAAGGCGTTTTTCCTTTGGCTTTACACTTTGGACAATGCCCACCAAATCCTGCCAATTTATGGCCAGTGATGTGGTGTTTTCACCAAAAACCGGAAGTTTAAAGCGGCCTGATTCCAGTTTCTTATGATAGATGGCCATCCCTGCATATTCCATGTGCAGGATTTTCATGATGTCCTGGTTGCGGTTCACAAAAATGAAAACACCCCCGTCCCGGACATCCCTGCCCATACTGCCTGTTACTATACCACTAAGCGTGTAGAAGCTCTTGCGCATATCGACCGGTAGTGGGTACAAATAATATCGGAGCGAACTGTGTAAATGAAACATGCTAATCGGTTAAATGGATTAAAGCCTTCAATAAGTTCAGGTCCAATCCGTTTTTTATACGCACGATGGTTTTATTTGGAAACTCAATTTCTAATGTGGTACTGTCTTGGGGTGGCACCGGTCCGGAACATTGGTGGCAACCCCCTTCTGTGGGGCTTACGGATGTATTGACTACTAAAGGAATGAAACCGGGCAAGCGGTTTTGGCCTCCAAGTTTCTTCTTCCAGTAATGAAAGGTAGCCGGGGCTATGGCTTCGTTGGAACAAAATTCTTTTATGGTCAATCCGGATTCCTGCTGGCGTTGGTACAGGGCTAGAAACTTCTGAGCGTTCATGTTCTTTTTGCTTGAAAGATACCCCGCGTTCAAAAATCTACCAATACGCACCAGACTGAATACTTACAAATGAAAAGATTTATTACACGAAGGCACCTATTCATAAAAGGGAAAAAGCAGATAGGTTTTGAATGCAAAACCGACAAAGAAATTGATGGGTTTATAAGAAATGGTTTTCCAAACCCTTTATGGGGCAATAGGTGCCAAATGGTCTATCCCCATATTTTAAGGCACAATTTTGCAACGCACTTGCTGGAACAGGGAACAGATTTAAGGAATATACAAGTTTTGTTAAACCATAGCAGCAGTAAAACGACCAAGAAAGATATATGCCCATGTTGCAACCCACACAATTCAGAATATAATAAGTCCTTTGGAATTCTTATATTTGAACGAAAACAAACAATAAACAACAAAACGGTTCGATGAAAGGAAAATATCATTACCTTTTTAAAAAGTTATGCTATTTTGTTGTTATAGCCCATTAAAATGAACCAATCTGCAATAATATTATCCCTGATTTTGACCTTTTGTGGAGTTAAGGCTCAGCAGATTGATACCTTTTATTTGCATCATTCGTTGTCAAAGAACGATACCATAATTATCAAGCGGATTATTAAGTTTAACGAGACTGATAATTTATTCTACCTTCAAGATTATTATCCATCTGGACAAATAAAGCGTGTTGGACAATATAGCTCATTTGATAAAAAAATATTTGAAGATTTATGGTGCAATTATCATTCAAATACAAAAGAGGGTGAATTCACAGAATGGTTTGAAAATGGACAAGTTGAGAGTAAGACAAATTATTTAAATGGACTTCGACACGGATTACATGAGTATTGGTATATTAACGGACAAAGAGAATGTATCCATCACTTTAACAATGGACAAGAAAATGGTACTTTTGCATATTGGGATACAACAGGAGTCTTGGAGAGGCAATCTCAATATGTAAATGGGATGAATCAAAACCCCAAAGATACAAGCTATAAATATTTAGCATATACTCCGTCAGAATATGAAAATGATACAACGCAAACCTGGCCATTGATAATTTATCTACATGGGGGAACACCACGTGGAAATGACTTAAAAAAGCTTTATGCATGCGGAATACCTGACCAGATATATCGAGGTAGAGAATTTCCACTTATTATAATATCACCACAATGTCCGGTTCATCATCGGTGGTCAACAGATAATTGGTTTGATAATTTCTACAATGAGATTACAACCAAATACAGGATTGACACTAATAGAGTGTATTTAACCGGTGTAAGTCTAGGTGGTGCAGGAACATGGTATCTTGCGACTAAATATCCGGATAAATTTGCAGCAATTGCGCCAATGTGTGGCTTTACCCATCATTTAGATTTTATCGAAAAAAATATTAATAATTTGAGAGGTATGCCGATTTGGGCATTTCATGGACAAATTGATAAAGTAGTACAATTTGAAGACAGCCAACGGATAATTAAAATGTTGGACGAGAAAAATGACAGGATTAAATTTACCACACCCAAAGATATTGGGCATTGGATTCATTGGACAATATATCCTAAACAAGAATTGTATGATTGGTTTTTAAAACACAACAAAAAAGATGATGACAACAATAACGGGATATGACACGGTATATACAAAATGGGGGGATTGTGCTAAAACAAAGGGCAGTAACCCGCTTCACAATCGTAATGGTTTGATAAGTTTGATGCCCGCAATCGCCCGCATGTACATATACCAAAACCTTGTAAACAAGTGAAATGAAAATCAAACTCACACTAATATTAGTAGCAATTGTTTTTTATGGCTGCATCAGTTATTCGCAAAATGACAGAGGAAATTTCATCCCGGCTAATAACAAGCCTGTTGAAATTGATTTCGAGGTTCTTTCTGGTCTCATAGTAATTGAGGCTGAAATCAATGGTGTTTCCGGTAAGTTTATATTTGATAATGGAGCGTCATTAAGCGTAATTAAACAGGGTTTTGCAGATAAAGCTCATGTCAAATTTGATGGTTACTCGAATATTAGAGATGCTAATAATAGAACATCAACCATTCCTAAAGGTACTGTCGATAAAGTAGCTATAGGTAATCAGATATTTCAAGGAACAGGATTTTTCCAGACTGAAACTGAAGTATTTATGCCTTGTAACGAAATTGATGGATTTATTGGCGCTTCAATAATTAATAAAGCAAATTGGAGAATTAATTTTGAGGAAAAGAAAATTCATGTTTCTTCTACTCCATTTAGGGCGAATGGAAAAAAATTACCTATATCAATCAGCGATAATAATAGTTCATTTACTACAGTTTCAATCTTAGGAGTTTCGTATAAATCCAAAATTGATTTGGGTAGTAATGGAAGTATAAAAATCAACAAGAAATATTCTGATAATTCATTTGAAGGATTATTAGCTGAAAAACGAATAGGTACTATGTCATTATCAGCAAACGGTCTGGGTAAGACTGATACTATTTATCATCTATACGATAAGTTACCGATAATAAATTCAGGAGATACTCTTCCGGCTCACGCAAGAATAATGATTAAAGATAATTTAAAACTCCAGGGATATATTGGACTCAATTATTTCTATAACTATGGTGAGTTATTAATTAATTCCACAGAACGGGAATATATATTAGTAAATTCAAAGGAATATCTACAAAAAAAGGTTGATAGTTCTTTTGGACTTGACATCTACCCCATTGATAATGTTTGGAAAATCATTCAGATTGACCCCTATGATTCCACACTTTCCGAGATTGAATTAATGGATGAGGTTTTAATGATTGATAATATACCAATGGAGCAATTTAAAAACATTTGCGATTATATAAAATACCTTAAAATAAAAATTGACAAGAAAGAAAGTTTAGTGATATCAATCAAAGATTCGCTAACACTCGAATTACCTTTCAGGAGAAATAAAATTCATGAAATACCTGTTTACAATTAGGAGTCAAACCCAGTGCGGTGTTGGAGACCCCACTGGGTTTGTGCCTGTGTTGGACCAAACCCCTTCATCAGGGGGGTAATTTTTCCTGTGTAATTTCAATGTTGCGGTATTTTGTGAAAATATGTTTTCTACCGGACAGGACTTTCGTGTTTTTTTATATTCTGACATTTTCCATCTTGATTTTTTACTCTTTTCACCCGGTTTTTTTATGGGTTGTTCATGGAAATCTATTATTTCGGCATAACGAAGCAAGATGGTAAGGTACAATAGAATAAAAAATACTTAAACAAAGCACATTGTTTTAAAGTAAAGAAATACAGTGTTTTATATTCATGCAATTCAGCGTTTATTCTTTTTTCAAGTTTCTGTCACTTATATGTTGCTAAAACAGGTTAATATACATAAAATAAGCGTGTTATAAATTTGTTTTTTGCCCTCAAGAATGTTTAGGGTTGATAATTAGGTCTTCATATAATGCGATCTGTAAGCAGAAAAGACCAAGTTCGAACCCCGAGGGTAAACTCATTTTTCTCTTTAATTGTGGATTATCAGGAAATTTAGACAAAACAAAAAGCGGAGGTTCTATCTTGTGTGATAAAAACTCCGCTTGGGTGATCCCGGCAGGATTCGAACCTGCGACCCACAGCTTAGAAGGCTGTTGCTCTATCCAACTGAGCTACGAGACCGACTATATTTTCAGTGAATACCTCACTTGAAATCGGCTGCAAATTTATACTTTTTTTTTCTTTTGCCAATAAAAAACAGATTTAATTTCAAATTAATTAAAGTCTTTTTATCCTCGTTGTTAAAACACCGGTTTCTTTTCTAATAGGCAGGAAAAACTGCTTCTTGAATACCGAGTATGTAACTTCTTTATCTCCTATGAGTTCGACCGATTCCTCAGAATAAGCCCCTTCCCGTAATGCAATTTGATCGAGTTCACATTCGCGTTCGGCTTTTTCCGGAGGGAAAATATTAGAAAAACTTACTCCCATTATTTTCTCCGGCGTTGTATTGAACCTTGTGGCTGCTTCTTTATTTGCAAGTACCACATTTCCCTTGGAATCGCTTAGCAATACTTCTCCGCTTATGCTATTCATTAATTGTCGGATCATCTTATAAGAAGCTTCAATTTCAGCAGCCTGTTTTTGAGATTTTCGTTCATCTTCATCCCGAAGTCGCGCCAATTCTTCCTGTGTAGCCTGCATTTCTTCGAGGTTTTGTCTCATCTCTTCTTCCTGCTGGGCGATCTCGTTAGCCCGTTTTTTTGACTCTTCCAATAATTCAGCTGTGCGGGTATTGAGTTTAACTGTAGAGAAGGTTGCAGCAATGTTCTCCGCTAGCTTATTGATGAATTGGATTTTATATTCTTCGATATCTTCAAAAGAGGCTATTTCCACAAAGCCAAGAATCTGTTTGTCCATTGAAAGTGGTACAATATATAGGACCGTAGGGGTGGCTTTTCCCAATCCGGAGGTTATTTCTATATAGTCTTGAGGAATCTTCTTTAGGAGGATAGGTTTTTTCTCCAGATAGCAATTACCAATTAGCCCTTCTCCGATTTCGATGGTTTTTGTATGGAATTTTCTTCTATCATAAGCAAACGAAGCGGTGAGCTTAATTATTTTTTCTTCTTCACGCTCTCCTTCTACCAGGAAAACACCCCCCTGGTTAGCTTCCAGGTAATCAATAAGGTTTTCAATTATGATAAACGAAAGTTGGTTTATATTATCGTTGCTTTGCCTTAATAAGTCATTAAATTTGGCAATCCCATCATTAATCCACGTCTGAATTTTATCCTCCTCATCCCGTTTTTCGGCTTCAGCTTTTTGTATTCTTAATTTTTGATTTAATGTGTTAAGTCCTTCAGCAAATTTGTCATTTTCAGATTTACTTTCGAAATCATGACTGAAGTTGCCTTCGCTTAATTGAAAAGCAAAGTCTCCGGCCAGTGTAATCCTTTCCTGTAATTTCTTAAATTCATCAATCGTATGTCCGATTTCATCGTGCCACTTGCTGCTAACATTTGGAGGCAACTCTCCATGGGCAACCTTGTTCATTGCATTGTCAAGTACCTTCAGCCGTTTGGTTATTGATTTATTTAAGAGGTGTATTAAGTAGATGGCCAAAAGAAAGATACAGAATGTAGCCAGGAAAAATACGGATATTAGTTTTTTATAAAATGACTGGCTTTTTCTTATGTCGTTTTGCACTACAACAGACCAGTCTAGTTCTTTTAAGTTTAATGGCAAACTAAAAAGGTTAACTTTATTTCCGGCATAGTCTTTTGCGGATTTAATTAAGGAGCCTTTAGTTTCTATATCCGAAGAATAACCAAGGGTAAGTAAAACAGAATTTAGTTTAATTGCCTTCTGGTAAGATTTATTCCATTTCTCTTTTTTGTTTAGTTCAGTGAAATACTTCTCCTGATCCCTTATCTGTTGAACAACACTTGTCCTGAGCAGGTTGTCTTTACCCACAAGGTTAATGGATAATGGTTGTTGTTCATCAAGCATCCATTCATCTAAAAAGAAGTCGAGGAAGAAATCAGAGTTTACTTCGGCAATGGCAATGGCTTTTTTTTCTCCATTCTGGATTACTGGCATAGCTATAAAACCAACTGCTTTATTGTAATCAGGAATAAAATGAGAATAATCCGTAACAATCATAGAATTTGTAACATCAGCAAGGGACTTCTGAAAAGTTGTAGCAAGGTGTGAATGGCTGTAAGGACCAGTAAATAAATTCGAGGCAAGGGTAATGTTTTTATTCAGGTTGTAAAAAATAACCCCGGTCTTACAATCAACCAGATAGAGGTTGTTTAATTTATATGTCCGGGCAATCTTTTTTGCTATGGGATGCAAATCTGAATGGGCATACGAGTAAGATGTGTTTTCTTCGTCTATTAAAAGTTTATCTTTTTCTCCTTTTGGGTGCGGATTTTTTGCAATATAAAGATATTGTAACAGTATCTCTTTTTTAGTTTTCGGAAAAATATCGTTAAGTTCCGGCTTGTTCCAGGATATTCCGCTAAGAATTTCATCCAGGTAATATTCTTTTAGCTGTTTTTTGTATTGCTGTATACCGCCGTTGTAATCGTCGGGATTAAGGTTTTTACATGCGGTAATAAGTTCTGCAACACCAGATTTAAATCTGTCATCGGAACGGACAAGTTCCTCAAAATCCTTTTGGAAACCAATGAATTTCTCTTCAATCATTTCCTTTTTAATACCGGTAATTTGTGCAAGTTTTTCCTGTTTGACCTCTTTATCATAACTTTTTAAAAGAGTAGCTTCTATAACTGCAGTTACAAAAAGACTAGTAACCAGCAAAGCCAGAAAGACAAGGAATAACTTAGTGCCAAACTTAAAGTAATATAGATTGAAATGTCTTAAAAAAGATTGTTTCTTTGTATCCATCATTGTTTTATTTTCTCCTCCTGAATAAACGTACAAATCCTGATGTCAATTTAGCAAAAAAATACTTAATAAAAAGAAAACTTTTTTAGGGTTAATCTTCACTGCAAAGGTAATTAATCACATTTCAGTAACAAATCTATATGTATATTTGCCACCCTTGTGAAAAATATGAAGGTCGAAAGAAACATTATCATCTTATTTTTTATTAAAGCAGCCAAGTGGTTTATGCTCTATATGCCGATCAGCTTTTTGTTTTACCAGGAAAACAATTTGCAGGTTATGGAGTATCTGACCCTTCATGCAATATATTCCGGAGTGATAGCTTTTCTTGAAGTTCCGTCCGGGTATATAGCCGATGTGTGGGGAAGGAAACCAGCAATAGTCTTAGGAGCTTTTCTGGGGGCGCTTGGGTTTGGGGTTTACGCATTATCTTACGGTATTTTGGGGTTTCTTTTAGCTGAAGTACTTCTGGGGATAGGGACTAGTCTTTTATCCGGTGCTGATACGGCTATTTTATATGATACCCTTTTAGAAGCAGGAAAAGAGAAACGGTACATAAAAACAGAGGGGCGGATTACAGCTCTGGGGAATTTTTCGGAAGCAGCGGCGGGGATCTTTGTGTCCCTTGTGGTATTAAACCAATACAGGGATTATTTTATGCTTCAGGCCATTTTAGCACTTTTGGCGTTTCTGGCGGCATTATTTTTAACAGAGCCCTCAATGCACAAGGAAAGAGATAAAGCCGGGTTTAGAGATATTTTGGAAATTGTAAATACGGCTTTTAGAAAAGATAAAGTCTTAAGAAATTTTATTGTCCTTTCTTCGGCAATTGGTTTTGCAAGTTTATCAATGGCATGGATGACCCAGCCGGTTTTCTTCGAAATTGGGATTAAGGAATCAAACTTTGGATTTGCATGGGTTATCCTGAATGTCCTGGTTGCCTTAGGGAGCTTATCGGCAGATAGAGTTAACAGGAAATTGGGATTAAGAGGGACTTTAATATTTATTGTGCTGCCATTATCTTTAGGGTTTATCTTTATTGGGATCAAATTGAGTTTAATAGCGTTTATTCCTCTTTTCGTCTTATATTTTATAAGGGGTACCGCTCATCCAATACTGAAGAAATACATTAATCAGCATACACAATCATCACAGAGGGCTACTGTATTTTCTCTTCGGAGTTTATTGATTAGGGGAGTTTTTTTCGCGTTTGGCCCTTTGCTTGGATATATTTCAGAAAAGCTAAGCCTTCAATATGCCCTATATCTTTGTGGAATTTCAGTTTTAATTCCTTCGTTAGTTTTCATGTCCCTGATTCTTGCCGGAAAAAGAATGCAGAACCGAGAAAGTTCAATTCCCGAAAAATAAGTGCCAAAAGCGTTTGTAATAAAAAGGGAACCTACAAAAAAGAGGGCTGTAAATGCCTTTTAACGGTTGTTTTAGTAAGGTGGTAAATATTGGCGCCGGGCTTCCAATTGACTTAACTTATTACTTTTTGGTTTGAGGAAAAAGCATAAAGAAAGCTGAATTGGCTTTTCAGGATCTAAATGCTTACAGTTGAATTTTTAAGCCATCGTAAGCAATGAAAACATTTTTCGGAAGCTTTGGCTCTTCTTCGGCGTGAAGCCCAAAAGAATGGCTCAGGTGGGTGAGGTAGGCTCTGGCCGGTCTTATTTCTTCAATAAATGCCAGAGATTCCTCAAGGTTCATATGTGAAACATGTTTTTCCTTACGTAAAGCAGTAATAACCAAAAGGTCTAAATTTTTAAGTTTTGATTTTTCTTCATCAGGAATGGTTTTTACGTCGGTAAGGTAAGCGAAGTTTTTGATTCGGTATCCAAAAATAGGCAGACGGTAATGGTATAACCGTATTGGAATAAACTTTGTTTTTCCAATCGTAAAAGGGAGCCTTGTAATAAGGTGCATTTTTATTTCTGGTAAACCAGGGTACCTTTCTTCAGCAAATATGTAAGCATACTCTCTGCGTAAAGCTTTTTGTACTCTGGCTTCAGCGTATACATTAATGTGCTTCTTATGTATAAAGTTGTATGGCCTTACATCATCCAGTCCGGCTACATGGTCTTTATGCTCATGGGTAAAAACAATAGCAGAAATATCATCTACTTCATTTGTTAACATTTGTTGTCGGAAATCAGGACCGGAATCAATAACAATATTTTGTCCGTCAACATGAATTAATATTGAAGTCCGCAGCCTTTTATCTCTTTGGTCGGAAGAAGTGCAGACTTCGCATTTGCATGATATTACCGGGACACCTGAAGAAGTACCGGTTCCAAGAAAGGTTATTTCAATTTGACCAGACATAGATTAACAAATATAATTAAATGCGACTAAGTGTTTGATTAAAATTTACAGATATGGAATTGAGGAACTTGATTCTTGTTCAATTGATCATCTTTCTATCTTTGAGCAAAATTAAAAATGATGAAAGGAAAGCTGTATTTGATCCCGGCTACAATAGGGGAGGCTCCTGTAAATAATGTTATACCTCATTATGTTCAGGAAATTATTCAGGAAATACGAGTTTATATTGTTGAAAACGAGCGAACAGCGAGAAGGCTGCTTATTAAAATGGGAATTAAGACACCTATTGATGATTTGCAGTTTTTTGTTTTAAACAAGCACACCGACCGAACAAATATAAGTGAGTTTTTGTCACCAATAGAGAATGAGAATATTGGATTGCTTTCGGAGGCTGGGGTACCCTGCGTTGCAGATCCCGGTAGCGACATTGTTTCCATTGCCCAGGAAAAGAATATTGCTGTTGTTCCATTAGCAGGTCCATCTTCCATTCTGCTGGCTTTAATGGCTTCCGGAATGAACGGGCAAAATTTCACATTTCACGGTTATCTACCGGTAAAACCGCATGAACGTGTCCGGAGAATAAAGGAGTTGGAGCAAATCTCGCAACGGAGTAATCAAACGCAGATTTTTATTGAAGCTCCATACAGAAATAATCAAATGTTAGAAGATTTGCTCAGGACCTGTTCTTCAACAACCAGAGTTTGTGTTGCCTCAAATATCACTCAGGATGATGAGTTAATCAAAACAAGAACTGTCTCGGAATGGAAAAAAAACAAACCGGAACTTCATAAAAAGCCAACGATTTTCTTATTAATGAAAAGTAGTTGATAGGAGAATGCTTTTATAAAAGTTGTTTTAAAAATCGGCTTCCACAAATAAAAAAAGGAGATACAAATAGCATCTCCTTATTTATATATTTTTTTTAAGAAACCTTATTCAGTGCTATTTTCCACTGTTAATACTTCTATTCGGTAATGTAGGGGCATATACTCTGGCACGATGGGAATATTTAACCCGGGAGTACGATACCCAACATTTCCCCACCCAATAAACGAGCCTCCTACTATGTCGAAAATATCTCCGGTTTTCATTCTTTTCAGGGCAGAATCAATTGCAGGAACAACAGGGAAATTATAGGGGTCAATATTAATGGTTCTTGTGATGATGGTATCAGCTTCTTCGGTAATCGGATAAAACACTCTACCGAGCTTGTTTCCATAATATGTTTCAGCATATCGTCCTGTAATCTTAATTTCCATTTTGGGGTTGGTTGTATAAAGAGAAGTATCAGGAAGAACAGAATCTGCACTAATTGGGCTTTTCCAGTATACGCCGTAATAAATCGTATCTTCGCCTTTAAATTCATTAGCAAGAAAGAAGTTCTGTAATTGTTCCAATTCGTAAGTAGTGTCATTTTTAATAACCTCTTTCATCCCAATATGAAATATCCTGGTATAATCGTACCACCCTTTCCAGGAAGGAATAACAATTGTTCCGGTATCTCCTTTGCTGAAGTATTTTATGGCAGTATCAAAGCCACTCATAGATATTCTGCCGGTTCGGAACCGCGAAGATCCATAAACTTTTTCAAATTCAGGGAATAGAGAAGTCCCTTTGGCTGAATCGGTTGTTTCCCATACCGTTTCGTCAATGAAAACACCATCATAGTTCATTATAAAAGCGTCTCCGGTTTCAATATTATTATCCGGAACGGGTGTAACTTCCCTTTCATTATAAAATTTCAGGTAAACTCCATTACCAATATCAGTAAAGCCTTTACCTGATATATAGTTGTCAATTTCGCTTTGCTCTTTTTTTCTGTCTTCTTCTATTTCTTTATCAACACAGGAAATCACCAGGAATGATAAAAGGGCTAATGATACTATTTTAAAGGTTCCTCTCATGCTTAGTCTTATTTGTTGAGACAAGGTAAATTTGTCTTTTTATGTTGTTGTTAATGTTATTAAGGTTACTATTTATTTTAACAAAAAAAATATTGAGTTATTGTTTAATTGGGTGAATAACCTTTATCCACCGACAATATTTCTACTTCAAAAATTAAAGAAGTGAAGGGGGGAATAATGCCTGTGGAACTTCCGGCTGTCCCAAAAGCCAGTTCCGAAGGTAAAATAAGTATGGCCTTTTCACCTTCTCCCATCATGGCTATTCCCTCTTCGAGTCCTTTTATTACCTGCCACTCGGTACCAAAAACAAACTGGAAGGGTTGGTTTCGCCGTTTGGTACTATCGAAAAATTTTCCGTTAAGAAAACGTCCTTCATAGTTAATTGTAATTGTATCCCCGGGTTGTATTTTTGGAGCGCCGGTTTTAACAACAGGTAAATAAATCAAACCGGAAGTGGCAGGGGCAATGTCAAGTTTTTCCTCTTTAAGGTATTGGTTTAGTATTACGCGCTCATAATCGCCAAAATCTTCTATCCAGTTTAAAAAGGCAATTTTTTCCTTTTCAAATTCACTGGCAGTCTGTATTTCAATCGTGTTTATATTGATTTTAATAAAATCTTCCGGACTTATAAAACTCGGCAAATCAGATTCTAATGTTTGTCTGAAAAAAGGGGTTGCCTTTAAGATAAAAGTGGCACTTTCGTTTTCCCGCAACATTAGAAAACAATCCTCAATGGCACCTTCGTAAGCCGGGTTTTCTATTTTTATTTTTCGTCTTCCCTTAAAAAAGGTCGAATCGCTTATTGTCTGGTAACTAATATCAGCAGTTACGTAGTCCCCTAAACTTGTTTGCCGGTTCGATTCACCAATTGAATGTAGCTTATAATGAAACCCTTTCCTGGATTTTGAATAACCGGGAAACTCAGAACGGTTACCGCATGATGAAATAAGAAGGATTGAAGACATGAATACTACTAACCTCATAAGTTATTGTTTTTCAGTGGAAATTATTTCTACTTCATAAATAATAATTGCTCTGGCCGGTATTCTTTTGCCATCGCCGGTGAGGCCATGAGCCAGATAGGGAGGGAGTACAAAACGGGCTTTCCCGCCTTCCCTTAACAGTAAAACACCTTGTTCCAGTCCGGATTCAACACCTCCTTTTCCAACGTTAAAAGTTTTTATCCCATCCGATTCAGAACTATAACATTCTGTCCCGTCAGAAAGCGATACCTTATAATTAAGACTGATTCTCATGTTTGTTTTAACAGAATCTCCGCTACCAGGATCAATAACTTCATACCATAAACCCGTAGGAGATTCTTTCATATTCCATCCGTGCCTGGAAATAATTCCTTTTATTTTTTGCTGGTCTTTTTTTACTAATATCCTATTTGTTTCAACAAGCAACTGTTCGGTATTGTTTTCAGTTTCAGAAACTGGCTGTCTCTTTTTCGGCGAACAGCTTAACGCAACCATTATAACCGGAAGTACAATAATCTTATTGAATAATTGGTTAATCATTCGTCAGTTCTTCTTTGTAATGGACTAGAATTTCTTTAAACCCTTCCAGTGCTTCGTCTAAATTATCACCCGATTCGCCACCGGCAGCATTAGGGTGCCCCCCTCCCTTATAATATTTTGCTGCTATGGTATTCACGGCAAAGTTTCCTTTAGATCTCAAAGATACTTTAACAATGTCCTCCTTTTCAGAAAACAGGGCAGAAAATTTAACACCTTTTATAGCCAATGGTATGTTAACAAAACCTTCTGAGTCACCAACCTTAAAATTATATCTTTTCATATCTTCCTGGCTTAATGATATGCATGCAGCATTATACTCGGGAAAATAGGCCATTTTTTCATACAGGGTATACCCTAAAAGTTTCATTCGGTCAAATGAATAATTGTTATAGATATGTCCGTATATTTTGTCTTTTTCGATACCTAAATCCAGTAATTCTGCAACAATCTCAAAAGTTTGTCGGCGTGATGAATTAAAACTGAAACAACCGGTATCGGTCATAATTCCAGAATAAACACATTCAGCAATCTCTTTGTCTATCAGTTGGTGCTTATCGATTTCTTTCATAAAAAGGTAAACGAGTTCGCTTGCTGAACTGACCTTTGTGTCGCATATGGTTAAGTCGGCAAAATCTCCCGGGTTGGGGTGATGGTCAATTAGAACTTTAAATGAATTTCTGACAGTAATATGCTTTTCAAATTCTCTGATTCTGCTCAAGTCGTTAAAGTCAACTGTGAAAAGAATATCCATTGTTTTGAATAGTTCCAGGCACTTCTTTTTGTGCCATTCGTAAACTAATGTGTTTTTTGCCCCAGGCATCCAGTTAACGTACTGGGGAAGCGAGTTAGGTACAACAACATTTACTTTATGTCCTAATTTTAACAAAAAATTATATAAAGCCGTTGATGAACCCATAGCGTCACCGTCCGGATTTCTGTGCGAAACAATTACTATATTTTGTTGTTTCTCGTAGAGAAGATTCCTGATTTTCTCTATACCAGGTAATTGTGATATATTCAAATTAATACAGATTTCTAATTATTCGTTCAAAGATAATTATATCTCATAAAATCAGAATATATCAATAAATTTATATATTCACATTTAATTTTTATGTTAATCAGATAGTTTATGGCAGGAACAAAAACACTAACCATTATTAAGCCGGGAGCTGTGAGCCATGAGTATATAGGACCGATTTTAGCAAAGATTAACGAGGCTGGTTTTCACATATCGGCCATGCGGTTATTTAGACTTACCCGTTCGCAGGCGATGAATTTTTATGCAGTACATAAAGACAAGTCTTTTTATAGCAATCTAATTACTTTTATGACTTCTGGTCCGGTGGTTGTGGCCATACTGGAAAAGGAAAATGCTGTTAAAGAGTATCGGAAACTAATCGGGCATACAGATCCGAATAAAGCTGAACCGGGAACAATAAGGAGAATGTTTGCCGAGTCAATGGAGCGTAATGCGGTTCATGGTTCTGATAGTGATGAAAATGCCAATATTGAATGCGACTTCTTTTTTTCAAAAAGTGAAAGGTTTTCTAAGTTCGAAGAGCTTATGTATTAAAAAAAGCCCCGACATTTGCAGCGCGAAGAACTTTTTTAATTGTAAGGGCAAAGTTACTGAGATTATTGAAAAATAATTTTTTCAATGATTATTTCCCCGGCGTAGTTGTTAAGGTGGTTTATGACACTTTCTTTCCGCATTAAGAGTTCATTCCTAAGGGCAGAGGAGTCTATCTTTACAAAAAGCACTTTGTTTTTGATAAACACATTTTTAGTATGATTGGCAATGGCTTTTCCCATTATTTTCTCCCAACTCGCAATAATGTTTACTTCATGGAGCTTTCTTCTGTGCCCCAGAGCTTCTATATATTCTTTAATTACGCTTTTTATAGCCTGGGTGTCATTTTTTCTCATTTTTCAATTTTTTTTATGTCCCCGTCAAAAACTTTATACAAGTTGTAATTATCCTCAAAATCAAGTAATAACTCGACCATTCTTTCCTGGTTTGTGTGCGTAATGAAGATCTGCCCAAAATTCTTATCGGAGACTAAATGCAGAATCTGCTTTACCCGTTTACCATCAAATTTATCAAAAATGTCGTCAAGTAGCAGGATAGGAGGTTGTATTCTTATTCTTTTCAGGAAAGTAAACTGGGCTAATTTAAGAGAGACAAGAAATGTTTTTTGTTGTCCCTGCGAGCCAGTTTTTTTTATGGGTATATCATTCATTAACAGTTCCAGATCATCTTTATGAACGCCAGCAGAAGTATTTTGAGCTGCCAAATCCCTGTTCAACTGCTTTTTTAATAAATCATTAAAGTTATTTTCGTGCAATTGAGAGGTATAACGTATGTCCACTTGCTCTTTTCCTTGTGAAATGGATTGGTAGAACTCTTTGAATATAGGGCTTAAGTTGTTGACGAACTCTTTTCGCTGTTCAAATATTAACTCCCCAAGCGGAATGAGTTGGTTGTCGTATACTTCCAGAAGTTCGCCTGCACCCTGGTAATTTCCCATTTCCTTTAGTAGCTTATTTCTTTGGGAAATCAGTTTGTTATATTTTATAGTGGCTTCAAGATATTCATGGTTAAACTGGGAAATAACAGCATTCATGTATCTTCGTCGTTCTTCACTGCCATCAAGGATTAAAGACGAATCGGAGGGCGATACCATAACAACCGGGAACAAACCAATATGGTCTGCCAACTTTGAGTATTCCTTTTTGTTTTTGCGGAATATTTTCCTTTTTCCGTTTTTAAGGCCGCAGTATATTTCGTCGTTATTGTCATTATGAATAAAATTGGCCTGAAGCACCATAAAATCCTGCCCGTTTCTTAT
Organism: Bacteroidales bacterium; assembly: GCA_965230395.1. GTDB lineage: Bacteria > Bacteroidota > Bacteroidia > Bacteroidales > UBA10428 > UBA10428. The sequence goes on along the minus strand of CBDDKV010000002.1, from coordinate 4,056,821 downwards.
GCTATACAAATCGGAACTATGGAAGTAACTTTTGCACATGCACAAATAATGAACAGCATCTAACAAATTAGTTTTGCCTACCCCGTTGTCCCCAACAAAACAATTAACTTTTTTGTGAAGCGGAACAGAAATCTCTTCGTAGTTTTTATAGTTTAAAAGTGATAAATTCTCAATGTACATCGTTTAGCCCCCTAATTCATGCCAAAAATAAGGATTTGAACGGAGATTTCATGCCGGAAGGAAATATAAAGATAGTTACTATGAGATAATTATTTTTGCTAATTATCGTAAAAAATATACATTTGCAAGCGTTTTTAAATTGCATTAAGTACAAACTAACATGAGCAAGAACAAAGAAGTTGTTAAAGAGGATGGTTTTGAAGCAGTAGAAAGTGCTTTGTCAAAGACCGAAGTGTATATAGAAGAAAATCGTAAGAGTCTTACTATAATAATTTTAGCGATACTTGCAGTTGTCGTAATTTATCTTCTCTATCAGAGATATTATCTGAAACCAAAAGAAGATGAAGCACAGGCAAATATGTATATGGCAGAAAGATATTTTCAACAGGACTCTTTTTTACTTGCTCTGGAAGGCGATGGTCAGGATTTAGGTCTTTTGGATATAATTGATGACTTTGGAGCCACACGATCTGCAAACCTAGCCCGCTATTATGCAGGTATTTCATGCTTGAGGTTGGGACAGTTTGAGGAGGCCATAGAACATCTTGAAAAGTTTGACGGAAACGACCGTTTAGTAGCACCTATCGCTCTTGGGGCAACGGGTGATGCTTATGTTGAACTTGGAGAATATCAGAAAGGGGTTTCTTATTATGAGAAAGCTGCAAATTATACAAAGAATGAACTTACTACGCCGATCTATTTGCTAAAAGCAGGCATGGTATATGAAGAAATGAACGAATTTAAGAAAGCTCTTGATTCTTACGAGAAAATAGCGACCAACTTTCCTTCGTCGAATGAAGCAAAAGAAATTGATAAATATATTACTGCAGTAAAAATGAAACTGTAGGTTTTAAAGAAATAATTAGAAAGTACCAATGCTTATTAGCATTGGTACTTTTTTTTGTTAAGGTAACAGCAGGGGCATAATCAAAAATAATAACAGAACTTATAAAGACTGCATATATTTGCAATTGATAATCAAATAAAATAATATGGCAACAGCACTAAAGAATTTATCAGAATATGATCCTCAATCTATTCCGAATGCTTCCGGTTTTCGTATTGGCGTTGTGGTATCGGAATGGAACCAGGAAGTTACCTTTGCTTTAAGGGACGGGGCTATTCAGACCTTAATAAAACAGGGTGTTTCAGAAAACGATATAACGCTGGACTACGTACCCGGAACATTTGAGTTAACGGCCGGAGCAAGAGCTTTTGCCCAGACAGGAAGGTTTGATGCCATAATTGTTATTGGTTGTGTAATACAGGGAGAAACAAGGCATTTTGATTTTATTTGTAACGGGGTTACACAGGGGATTGCCCAATTGAACACTCAGTATGATTTTCCGTTTATTTTTGGGGTATTGACCACAGATAACCTTCAGCAAGCAATGGACAGAGCGGGAGGTAAGCATGGCAATAAAGGTGATGAAGCAGCAATTACTGCAATAAAAATGGTCGATTTATTTAAAAGAATGGTATAGCTTTTAGTGGTATGGCAAAAGTTGTAGTTGGTTTATCGGGAGGGGTTGATTCGAGTGTTGCTGCATACCTTTTAAAGGAACAGGGGCATGATGTTACGGGTATGTTTATGATAAACTGGCACGAAACGACCGGGACCCTGGCAGGAGATTGTCCGTGGAATGATGATTTGATATTTGCAGAACTTGTTGCAAGAAAACTGGATATACCTTTTAAAACGGTTGATTTTAGTGAGCAGTACGGGCAACGGGTGGTTGATTATATGTTTACGGAATATCAGAAAGGCAGGACCCCCAATCCGGATGTGCTTTGCAACCGGGAAGTCAAGTTTGACCTTTTTGCAAAAGCAGCCTTTGAACTGGGGGCTGAATTTGTCGCAACAGGACATTATTGCAGGAAAGAAACGATAAAAAATGGAGGAACGGAAATACACCGGCTTCTCGCCGGGACGGACCCATCCAAAGAACAAAGCTATTTTCTTTGCCAGGTTAATCAGCAACAGTTATCAAAAGCATTATTCCCCATTGGGCACTTGTATAAAAAAGATATAAGGCAGATTGCCAAAGAACAGGAATTGCCTACTGCGGAAAAAAAAGATAGCCAGGGAATTTGTTTTGTTGGCAAAATAGATTTACCTACATTTTTACAACAAAAGTTATCGGCAAAGGAGGGGGAAACGATTGAAATAGATAAAACATCAGCAAGTAACCCGGGGTACCTTAAGCCCGTTTTCGGAGAAGAGTATTCAGAAGGTGAGTTAAAAGTTTTTGCTGCACCTGCAATATATTCAAAAACGGATGGAATTGTTGCCGGAAAGCATCATGGGGCACACTTTTTTACAATAGGTCAAAGAAAAGGACTAAATATTGGTGGTAGAAAAGAGCCCTTGTTTGTATTGGGGACTGATGTTATTGAAAATCTTGTTTATGTTGGCCAGGGGCACGATCATCCCGGCCTAAACAGATATGGTTTATTTATTCCGGGGGATGAAATCCACTGGGTAAGGGCGGATTTAGAAATGCGTATTGGGGAAAGAAAACCCATGATGATCAGGATACGTTACAGGCAACCTTTACAAAAAGGGTTTCTTTACAGAACAGAATCCGGGATTTATATCATTTTTGAAGAAGTCCAAAGGGGGATAACCTCCGGGCAGTTTGCAGCATGGTACCACGAAGATGAACTTGTGGGTTCCGGGGTTATTGCCTAGTTTGTTTTTATTCGTTGCAGCGTTAAGAACCAATGAATGGCTTCATCTTTTGTTTTGAACTCACGTACCTCTTTACCCGTGTAAGTACGAATAATATCCTTAACTATTGAGGCTGATTTTAATCCGACAATTGCATGTTTGTAGGCAACAGCTGTCGCCAGTCTTGAGTAACGTAACAATAATTCCAGTATTTCCGGATTTAACTGGGTCCTTGAGAAATCCGCCAGAAGAAGTACTTTTAATCTCTTTATATTGTCAATACTTTTCCAGATAGCTTCGGCTTCGGCAATTGCCAACTCTACTTCATTATTGAGGGTGATGTCAGAAAAGTCTACAAAAAGAATATTTTTGTCTCCGTATGCTGAAAGATTAGCCCTGCTCATTCCATTGTCCGTTTGGTTATTTTAACGTAATAGAGGAATAAATGTTTCAAATTCGTTTTTTCAAACTTTGTTAAAAAAAAATTAAAAACCAATAGGTTAGGGGTGATATTCTTCACTATAACGGGGATAAACAAAAAGTCGGGTATTATGCGAAGGTTTACCCGACTTTATAGCAATTTTTTTACCGGAAAGCCTATTCTTTAACGTGTAAACCACATTCTTTATGTTCGGGTTGTTCCCACCACCATCTTCCGGCTCTTACATCTTCATCGTCTTTTATAGCGCGTGTACAGGGTTGGCATCCAATACTGGGAAACCCATTGTCATGAAGCTCGTTATATGGAACATTGTTTTCCTTAATATATTTCCATACATCTTTTTCGCCCCAATTTAATAAAGGGTTTACCTTGATAACTTTGTTGTTTTCGTCCCATTCAACCAATGGGGTAAAGAAACGGGTTACAGACTGGTCTTTTCTTAAGCCGGTAACCCACACGTCGATTTCATTTAGGGCTCTCTTAAGTGGTTCTATTTTTCTTACAAGGCAGCATAACTTCCTGTTTTCTATACTTTCGTAAAAAAGGTTTATACCTTTTTCGTTCACCATTCTCTCAACACTCCCTGATTCAGGAAAGAAAACTTCAATGGAAATTCCATATTTTTTATTGGTTTCGTCTAAAACCTTATAAGTTTCCGGAAATACCCTTCCGGTATCCAGGGTGAATATCTTTGTGCTTTTATCAATTCTTGTAATCATATCGGTGAGAACCTGGTCTTCTACCCCCAGGCTTGAAGCTAATCCGACTTTTCCTTCGTGTTCATTAATGAAAAACTCTAATATCTCTTTAGCAGATTTCCCTTTTAGTTCATCACTTAGCTTTTGTGCCAGTTTTTCCATAAATGTAATATTTCATCGTTAATTTTACTCAGACTGATGATTTTTACCCAGCGTGAAATGAAGCAATAAATAACCACCAATTCCAGCCAATAAAGATCCGGTTAAAATACCAATCTTTGCCGGATTAAGCAAAGCCTCGGTGCTAAAAGCAAGATTTGCGATAAATAAAGACATGGTAAATCCCATTCCCCCCAGAAGTCCAAGTCCCATAATATGCTTCCATTTTACTTGTTGTGGAAGGGCAGAAAGTCCTAATCTGACCGCAATTTGGGAAAATAAAAATATACCAAGAATTTTACCAAGAATCAGACTTACTTCAATAACCCCGCTTAATCCGGAGAAAATATCTGTTAATTTTGTGCCTCTTAGAACAACTCCGGCATTTATAAGGGCAAAGACGGGCATAACAATATAAGTAACAAATCCGTGCAACCGGTGTTCAAGTCTTTGTGCAGGACTTTGGACTTTAAGTATTTCGTCCTCCATGTCATCAATCACGCCCAACTGGTAGTTCGTAAGGATTATTTTATTGCCGGAATTATCTTTGCCATAAAACTCATCTATATTTTTTTGCATCCTTTTAAAGAAAGTGCCACTTTTTATTGAGCGTTTAACTGGGATGGTAAATGCGATTAAGACACCTGCAATTGTCGGGTGTATACCCGATTCTAAAAACAAATACCAGATAAACCATCCAACCAGCATGTAAGGGTGCATACTTTTTATTCCCGAACGGTTAAAAATAATTAACAAAAGAAGCAGGCCCAAGGCTATAAATAAGTAATTCCAGTAAATATCGCCACTGTAAAAGAAAGCAATAATTAAAACAGCGCCAAGATCATCTACTATGGCGAAGGCAACCAGGAATACTTTTAAGGAAGCTGGGACCCGTTTTCCCAGTAAACTGAGAATGCCAAGAGAAAAAGCGATATCTGTAGCCATCGGTATTCCCCATCCGCCCTCTGTTTCGGGGGGCTGGTTTAAAACCATGTAAATAATAGCAGGCAGTGCCATGCCTCCCAAAGCAGCTGCTATTGGTAAAGAAGCCTGTTTAATGGAAGAAAGTTCCCCGGTAATAAGTTCCCGTTTTATTTCCAGTCCCACAACAAAAAAGAAAATAGCCATCAGGCCATCGTTTACCCAATGGTGTATGCTTTTTGATAAACCAAAATCGCCTATTTTTATGGTGAACTTATTTTCCCAAAGGTGATGGTAAAAATCTCCCCAGGGAGAGTTGGCCCAAATAAGGGCAATTATTGTAAATATTAGCAAAATAATACCACTGGAAGACTCTATTTTAAAGAAACGCTGAAAAGGTTCTAGTATATCGCTAATTATTTTATTGTCTTTTCTAATTGTCATAAGTTTGTTATCCGTTATATAAAATTATTCTGTTAACAAATTAAAACTCTCTTTGTTGGTACGGCAAATGTAAAAAATGTTGAGATCATTTACAGGTTTCTGGTTAACAATTGATATTTTGCAGGTTATTAATTCAACTTGCGCTTATGATTTACTTTTAAATTAAAAAGTATTGATACTCCTGATTTTAGGAGAGTGAGTTATATGCAGTTTATTAATTGATACACGATTCTCAGGTAATGGAGCAGGCAAAAAGAAAAAAAGAAATTGATGAAATAAATATCAGGATATGGCACCTTAAAAATGCTGACGGCAAAAAGTCCCTTCAACTTGCAGAAGAGAACATAGAAAGGGCCCACAGGGAAAATTACAGCAAAGGGGAAGCTGAGGCGCTCACGTATTATACTATTTTGGCCTATTGGTTTTCTCTACCGGTCAATTATCTGGAACAACTATACAAAGCGGCAGACCTGTTAAACGGGGTCGAAGAGCCGGTTATACATTCAAGGTTGAACAATATTCTGGCAATGCTTTATGATCACTACGGGGATTATAAAAAGGCAATTGGGTTTTGCGACAAAGCAATTAAGTACGCTGGAAAGGAGGATGCCAAAGCCGAACTATCGGACGCACTTACAACATATGGGCAGATTCACTTAAGGTTTAATGACTTTGATGTGGCAATTAATTCTTTTTCAAGGGGATTAAAGATAAGGGCCGAGCAAAGCGATCAATTGGGAATAGGTTCTTCATATAACCTGATAGCCCGTACATTTACCCTTCAGAAAAGGTATGAAGAGGCAAAAAAGTATTATTATAAAGCCTTGGAAATAAGAGAGAAGGCGGAGGACTCTATTGGTATCCCATGGACATATTTAGGTTTGGCAACAGTTTCTCTTGGAAATGGAGAATATCAGGAAGCCGTTGAATTGTATCAGAAAGGTATAGAATTAAATAAAGTAACTAATAATAAACGTTATGAATTAGTTTGCAGGATGGGAATAGGGGAAGCATACCTGAACAGGAATTACCCCGAGAGGGCAAAAAAGGAGTTCGATTATGCAATGGAAAAGGCCGAAGTGTTAAGGATGAAACCTCTGCAGGTAGAGATTAACCGTTTATTGGCTGATTGTGCAGAAGTATCGGGAGAACATAAGTTAGCTTTGATGTATTTAAAAAAACACATAAAACTTAAAGAGGAAGTTTTAAGTTATGAAACAAATAGCCTTTTGCGAAACCAGCAGGTAGCATTCTCTATTGAAGAGTCAAGAAGGGAGGCCGAAATCTATCAACTAAAAAATGTGGAACTTAGGAATGCATACGAGGATATTGAAGAAAAAAATAAGCAGATAATTGATAGTATTTTATACGCCCAGAGGATTCAAACAGCCCTTTTACCTCCACAAAGCAGGTTCAAACAGCTTTTACCAGATTCTTTTGTGCTTTTTATACCCAAAGATATTGTTAGCGGGGACTTTTACTGGATTGCAGAAAAAAATGGTAAGATCTATTTTACAGATGCCGATTGTTCTGGGCATGGTGTTCCAGGTGCATTTGTGAGTATAATTGGGAAAATTGGTTTAGACAAGGCTTTAGAGGAAAATAAAGATAGCTCCCCGGCTGAAATCCTGGCCAACCTAAATGAAATTGTAACAGAAACGTTTCACCAGTCGGAGGAGTCTGTAAAAGACGGTATGGACATCGGTTTGTGTGCCTTTAATCCCCAGTCAAAGATCCTTGAATTCGCAGGGGCACGAAACTCTTTATATTTAATCCGTGATAATGAATTATTTACTTACAAGGGTAACAGGCAAAGTATTGAAAGCCTGAAGTTCAAACCAATATTTACAAACCATTTGATTGAGCTGAATGCGGGAGATCGGGTTTATATTTCAACAGATGGCTACTTTGACCAGTTTGGAGGCCCCGGCAATAAGAAGCTTTTACAAAAACGGTTTAAAGAGCTTCTGCTCCAGTCGAAAGGACTCTCAATGCAGGAACAGGAGCAATTTTTGCGCAATGAATTTATGAAGTGGAAAGGTGACTATGAACAGGTAGACGACGTGAGCCTTATTGGAGTAAGGTTTTAGTCGGTAATGCCATTATTTCCTAATTCAGGGCGCTTAAAGTAACCCTGTTTTTTTCTCCTTATGTACAACACTAAAATTACATGCTGCCCTTTATCTTTAATGTATATTACAGTTGGGAAGTAAATATTGTTTGTCCATTTAGCCGAACCCTTTGATTATTATAAGTTGTTAAAATTAATTGTTGATTTAAAGGAGGTTCTCTGGTTTGTCGGAAGAAAATTGATGTTGGTTTCGGAAGGTGGGCTGTTCTTTTATATAACAAATTAGGCTGTTGGTCAAAAAAAATGTTGTGGTAAAACTAAACTTTCTTTTATTCGTGTTAGATAATAATATATCACCACAGGGTATATCAAACAAGCAACCTTTCTATGTTTCAGGTATCACAAAATAAAAAATTAGAATTCAGAATTTGCAAAATCATGTCGTTTTTTTCAAATTTAGTTAATAACTTAATATATAGAACTTTCAGCATAAATCATATCTTCGTAATCAGAGGATATCCATAAACCTAATAAAACGAATAACTAATAACCACACAACTATGAAAATACTAACGAACAAAAATCAGTCAGCATCCGGTTATTCCTTAAATAATTTTGAAATTTATGCGAATTGGTCGTATAGAGGGTGTTACAAAAAAAATATCCCCCAATAAACTCTATTAAACAATAGATTTTCTGAGCCTATTTATCATTAAGATTTAAGCGTAGATGCTTTGTTAGAAAGAAAACTATAATTACAATAAACCCACTAAATATGAACTACTCTTTACTATTTTTTAAACAAATTTTTCAATCAGATTTCCTCGTAAATTCGGGAAGTATTTCTTGTAAATACCGGAATAAAATGAGACGTTCAATCATACTCATTGCCAGTATTTTTTCATTTTTGTTCCCATCTTACTCTCAGGTTTACTATTCATACCAGTCAGGAGATTGGAAGGAGGCCAGCACCTGGACCCACGATCCGGGGGGAACAACGCATACAGCAACATCAGCCCCAACAGATGGGGATACCGTGGTTATACTCACTTCCCGTACAGTATTTTTAGCCGGAAACCTGGAAACCCAAAATTTGAATGTTTCAATAAATGAAGGCGCTTTTCTGGATTTGTCGACCTTTAAGGTAACAAACGGACTAAATGTTCTGAGCGGTAAGGGAACATTGAAACTGGCTTCGGAAAATTTCCCTTCAGTTCCTTTTGTTAACAATAAGTTTGTTTCCAAAGCGGGAGGTACTACAGAGTATTATAGTACATCAGATTTTATAATTCCGGATTCGCTGGCATCCTATAACAATCTTGTTTTAAATACTTCAGGAGTGGCAACACAAATGAAGGATATAGAAGTTTTAGGTAACCTGAATATCAGGAAAGGGACTTTCAGAATCAATGACGACACAAGTAGTACAGCACTCAGACTTGCCATTGAAGGAAATGTGGAAGTAAACAGTGGGGCTCATTTTGTAGTTGGAAAAGGAGCTACCAATGAAAAAACCGATCCGAATGATGTTACCGGAGGAACAGCCCCGTTTATTGATTACTACACTCAATTTCATACCGTAATTATTAAAGGGAATTTTATCAATAATGGAGTTGTGAGGTTCACGAACCTTGATTATCCGGTTTATAACTCACTTCCTTCCATAGCATCAGGAACAAATACAGGAGCGGCTTCTGTTTACTTTATGGGAGCTTCGGACAGCAAACTTACATGTAATAGTACAACCGACTTTTACAATTTAATTCTTGATAAAGGAATTGATAAAACATTCAGTCTAACAGTATATTCCACTTCGTATGGCAACTTCCGTTTGTTTGGGGCCAATACGGCACAGCTGGAAAATTCCGGGGCAAACCCTAATTTAAAAAAGGCACTTTGGATACGTACAGGTTCTTTGGTTTTGAAAGGCTTAACCATCATACCTTCTCTTTCTGAGGGCGTATGCGGAGCTGGTCCTGAAGCCGATTATATTATTCCGGCAAACGGGGCGTTAATTCTGGATGGTCCGGAGGTAGTTGTTTTATCTTCAGCAGATACCTACGAAGAAGTAAATGCAGCTTATGGTGTTACAGGAGGGACCGGCCTGGTTAATGGAGTGAACCTGGGGGGATGCAGTTCGACAAAAATTCTCGGAAAAATAAAGGTTGTTAGTGGTTACTTTTCTACCAGAGAAACAGGTGGGTTTATCACTAGTACAGAAGCTTCCGGACAGTTTGAGCAAAATGGTGGGATAGTAGACTCTAAACAGTTCAGGGCTGTGGGACTGGCTTCTTTTAAACAAACAGGAGGCTCGTTTTATTTGAGGGGAAGACTTAAAAGAAATGTTGCAGGAATAGTATCGGTAGATGATATAGTTAGTGCCCCAATTGATACGCTAAGGGAGGAAAACGGAATTGATAATTCTCTTGCGACCTTTAATATGGGGAACGAAAATAATGTTTTTAATGTATCAGGGGGTAATATTCAGATTTACGATGTTTGTTCAGGGCCGGTAGCATCAAGAGCTTTGGAAATCAGTTCTTCTGTATCAAATATAAATGTTTCCGGAGGAAGTGTAATGCTTATCCTGACAAAAGGCTCAGGCTTACCTGATGCTGCCAGTTACCAGGTTTCATCAACAGCACCATTGGGCGGTCTTGTTTTGCGTGTAAATAAAGAAGATGTAACTTCAACATTACAATTATTGAAGCCTCTGAAAATTCTGAATAGTTTAGTGCTTTTCTCCGGGGAATTCGATGCAAATGGGTATGATTTGGAGATTGGAGGAAACTTTTCGCTGATAAACGGTTCTTACCAGACAGGAGGAAATACAACAATTTTCAACGGAACAGGGGAGCAAAGTCTTATAATAAATCAGGCAACACCATTTAACCTTGAAAATTTAACCATTGATAAGGCTGAAACAGAGGTCTTGGTTTTATCCGGAACACAAAAATCGGTGAATATTGATGGAAATCTGAGAATTGAGAAGGGAACCTTTAATGTTAATGATGTGGCTGTTGATATAGCAGGTTCTGTATATTCCTCGGGAAGTCAGACAGGGGAAGGGAAAATTGTACTAAGCAGTGATTCAGAGCAGGTGTTAGAAGGTGATGGTTCCGGCGTATTTCAGAATCTGGAAATTAATAAACCCAACAATGGTACAGAGGAAGTAGTTGTAAAAGATGATTTTACAATAAACGGGACATTGACGTTTTCAGGTTCAGCGACTGGATATAAGCTTCTTAACATTCAGGATAATAACCTGAAAATAGGGCCTTCGGGCACAGTTACCGGAGCAGATGCCAACCGGTATATTAAAACTAATGGAGAAGCCGGAAATGGGGGTGTTACCAAGGCTTACTCAGCATTATCAACAAGTTTTACGTTTCCAGTGGGGACCCTGTCAACAGGTCGTGCAGCTTCTGAGTATACGCCGGCAATGCTTTCTCTCGGGGCAACACCAAATACGTATGGTTCCATTACCGTTATTCCGGTTGGTTATGAGCACCCGAACACAACCACCAAAGGAAGAAGCCTGACTTATTTCTGGAAGGTAAAATCATCAGGTTTCGATTTAGGAACGGCAACCGTAACTCATTCTTATACATACTCTCAAAACGATGTTGTTGAAGGGGAAGATATAGCGGAGGCCGGATATGTTGCCGCAAGTTATAATAATCAAACATATACTTGGACAAAAGGTACTTCAGCCGATGTTAATGAAGCTACAAACACAATTGGTGGAATGACAACCTCATTTCAGAATTTAAACTTTATCGATGGTGAATTCACCGCAGGGGATGATGATGCTACAGACCCGTTCGGTACACCTGTGATTTATTATAGTCGCCAGTCCGGTTTGTGGGGCGAAACTTCTACCTGGTCACTATCAGGACATGATGTTGATGACGCACCAGGCTCGGTACCAGGAGAAAATGATGTGGTGATAATAGGCGCAAATGATTCGGTGTATTTAGGAACGAATGATTCAATACCGGATATTTCTCCACAAACATGCGCAAGTTTATTAATTGCGTCTGGATCTGCTCTTGATATAGGTTTTAATCCGGGTAGTAATTTTGTGACAGTACTTAAACATGTCGCCGGAAATGGAAACTTCAGGCTGGCTGCTCAATTTTATGATGGAAGTACCTTCATTTTTCCATCAGGAGATTTTTCTGAGTTCAATAAGAATTTAGGAACAACGGAATTATATACCACAAATGATGACGATGGAACAACTTTTTGGCTTCCTAATAATATTGATGAATATGGGAACCTGATTATTTCTCCCGCAGGAGGTTCAAATATAATTTTTGGAAATACAGATGTAACAATGTATGGAAGTTGTGAGATTCGGGGGGAAAATGCAAATTCCTGGTTTCTTCCAACTTGGAATTCCCAGTACCCGGGTGGAATTAACAGAATTTCTAAAACCATTACAATTAAAGGTAATCTAAGTATTCAGGAAGGCTCTCTTTTCTGGCATGGAAGCGGAAGTGGGGGAGCCCAGGATATCGTTGTTTTCGGAAATGTGATAGTGGGTAAAAATTCATCAATTGATGTTCACTCAAAAAACACAAGTCAGAGTTTATCAATTGGGGGGAGTCTGATAAATAATGGGGATGGAGTGAAATTTTCTCAACACTCAACCCACCATTGCGATTTTAAAAATCTTCCGGTAACATTTTTTGGAGAAACCCCTTCTTATATTACTACCCAAAGCGATACTTCAGCAACTATATTTGACAGTCTGATTGTTGATAAAGGGAATTCTCCGCTAACTACCCTGACAATTGATATAAAAGGTAGTTTTACGACACCGGCCGATAATTGGCTGAACCTAAAAAACGGAACATTAATTTATAAAAGAACAGGAGATTTCACGGTTTCCGGCAACACATCGTTCTCTATTCCAAAAACAGCAGGTTTAGAGGTTGAAACACCGTCAAATGTATATATTGCCAATGCCAGTGTAAATGATAATGATCTGTTTCTGAACGGACAATTAACGCTTAAGAATGGAAATCTATATATAGGTCCTGAGACAGCTCCGAATTTCAATAATGATATTGTGTATTCAGGTGGGGGGCTTTCCGGAATTGATATTCAGGGAGGAACTTTGACGGTTAATGGTCAGGTTCGTCGTAGCCCGCTAACAGCCTCCGGGATTTTAAAATACAATCAGGACGGTGGAAATGTAGTCATTAACGGAAACAATGCCAATACTACAAACGCAAAGCTGGAAATATTAAATTCAGGTAGTACATTTAATATGTCGGCAGGAACGCTTTCTATCATTCGAGGAGGAGGTTCCGAGTACGGAGATTTATATCTCAGGCCGGAAACTTCATCGGTTACAGGGGGTGAAATAATATTTACGCAGGGAACAAATAACTTTGTTCAGAATTATGTGCTGGATGCAACGGTTCCTTTAAATAACCTAACAATTACCGGAACAAATTCAAATGATGCAACCGTTCAATTGTTTATCAGTCCATTGGTTGTAAACGGAGACTTTGTCTTAAGTACTGCGAATAGTATTTTTGATGCAAACCCTACTTATAATATTGCAGTAACCTTTAATGGGAATTTTGATAATAACGGAACCTATAATCATTATAACAACCATACTACTTTTAATGGGGGAGCCCAGAATATAACAGGAACAACACTTACAACATTTTATGACTTAGAAGTTGAGCCGGTAACCAGTTTGTCATTGAGTGGGGATATAAATGTTCAGCAGGATTTGACACTTAGTAGCGGAACACTTATTTGTGGTGATTACTATGTAAGCGTGAAGGGAGATGTTGAACTTGATATTTCAGCAACTTATACAGACAATAATACCGGAATAGTATTAAATGGCACAACGCAGCAAAATCTTCTGGGAAAAGGACGGTATTCGGATCTGGAGCTTGATAACCCGGAAGGGGCACGGTTGTCCGATTCACTTACAGTTTATGGGAATATCATGCTAACGCAGGGAATTCTGGATATCAACAAGTATTTACTTACACTAGGTGAGAATTCGGAGATAAACGGGGCGCCGTTTAACGACACCAAAATGATTACTACAGATGGTGTATTCAGTAATATTGGTATTAAAAAATTTTTTAGTGCAGGTTCAACTGCTTTTACCTATCCAATTGGTACTTCTGGAAAATATACACCATTGGAACTTACTATAACGGCTAACAATAACGTAGGTTTTGTTCGGGTCAATAATGTTAACAGTCAGCACTATGCTGTTTTCGATGCAGGAAATGCCCTGAATTATTTTTGGGATGTTAAAAGTTCAGGAATTACCGAATTTTCGGGTAGCATAGTCTGTAATTATCTGGATTCAGATGTCCTTGGGACTGAGGAAAGCAATTATATAGCAGCAAGTGTCCGGAAACCGGGAAATAGTTGGTCACAAACAAACACGGTAGATGCTTCTATAAATACAATAACTTTTGATTTTTCATCAACCGATAATATTTCCGGAGAATATACGGCAGGAATTGCCAGTGCATTCTTTAAAGATATTCCTGAATTCGTAAGTAATAAAGACGGAAGCTGGAATGATGAGTCTGTCTGGACACAAACCGGTGGCGATTCATATACGCTGCAACCCAATAACGGGCCCAATGGTTTTATCGTTACGGTAAATCATACAATAGAAACAGATGCAAATTATTGTAAAGCTTATGAGATAACAATCAATGATACATTCAAGGTCAAAGAGCAATATTACGGCCATAAGTTTGGAAATGTCTATGGAGACGGAACCTTATATCTTGAAAGCGAAAATATTCCGGAAGGAAAGTATGACGACTTCCTGAGTTGTGGGAGCAATGCCACACTGGAATATGGAGGGACAGGTTCCTACACGATAATAGCGCATTTGTATGATAATGTGCCTAACCTGGTTTTCTCCGGAACGGGAACAAGAACATTACCGAATAAGGACTTGACGATATGTAAGCGGCTGGTTATTGACGGACCTTTATTAGATAATAGTGTAAACAATCGCCGGTTAACATTGTACGGAACAATTGAGCGCTACAATACAGGGACATTTAACAGCGGGAGTGGTACAAATGCAACAATATCATTTCAGGGGGAAGAAATACAGTATATTGGAGGTGCTACCGGAGATTTCTCAGGCAATAATGCACTGAACAACCTGGAAATAGAAAATAGTAATGGACTAAACATTAATACAAACGGAGATATTGAAGTAAAAGGAAACCTGGCGTTGTTGGATGGGGTAATCAAAACCTCTGCAACAGAGAAATTAACAATTCTGAATACAGATATTGATGCGGTAGTGCCAGCAGGAGGTAGCTCAGCATCGTATGTTAACGGACCATTAATTAAGAAGGTAAACCATGGAGATAATTTCATTTTTCCAATTGGGAACGATAAAGGGTTAGGGAACAAACTAAGCATTTCTGAAACTCAAAGCGGGACACAATTTTGGACGGCAGAATATCATAATCCGAATAACTACACTACTTTCAGAGCACCTTTAACGGCTGTGAATTCTCAGGAATACTGGACGGTTTCAGCCCTTGCCGGAAGTAAAGCTGTTGTTGAGTTAAAATGGGATGCTACAAGCGACTTAACTCCGCTTGTCACCGAGAATGGTATTTTAGATATGAGAATCGCAGACTATGATGGCTCCGACTGGAATGAACTGGATTCCGTTGCAAGTGGCGATAACAATAACGGAAGCGTAAAAACTACAAATAGGTATACGTTTATCACGGGAACAGAGGACTTCACTATAGCATGTGTTAATTTAACCAAGCCCAGGGCGAGGTTGGCACCAACAGTTGCGGTGTGTGGAACAGAAGGTATTCCTGTTTCCTTCACTTCATCATTCCCGATAAACCTGAACTATGTATTAGAATATACGGTTAACGGAACCCCAAAAGCAGATACCGTTAAATCACTTCCTTATAGTTTACCAACCTCAGATGCAGGAACATATGAATTAACAGGTTTTAAATATGATGGAGGAGCCGGTATTGGTGTTGTTAACAGTGCAGCCGTCATTGTTTATGAAAATCCGACAGATGCGTTAGCCGGCGACAAACAGTCTCTTTGCGGCGGAAATTCTACGACACTGGAGGGTAATTCTCCGCTAAAAGGGACTGGTTTATGGAAAATTGTAAGCGGAAACGGGGGAACCGTTGTTGAACCCACTGTGAATAACAGCGTGATTAACGGAGTAAACGGGAATACTTATGAGGTTGAATGGGCTATCAGTAATGGGGCATGTATCTCCCGTGACACTGTAGTTATAGAATTTCCGTTAAGTTTATCAATAGCGCTTAATAGCAATGCCCCAATTTGTGAAGGGGAAGATTTAAACCTTACTGAGAGTGGGGCCGGAGCAGATACCTGGAACTGGACAGGACCAAACGGGTTTACATCAAATGAACAGAACCCGACCATATCAAAGGCCAATATGGTCGTTCAGGGATGGTATGTTGTAGAAGCAAGTGATGGTAAATGTAACGGAAAGGATTCAATAAATATAGTAGTGAATTCAGTTCCTGCTGATTCTATTAATAGTAATTCTCCGGTTTGTATAGGGGAAGATTTGAACCTGAGAGAATTGGGAGGAGAGGCTACAAGCTGGAACTGGACGGGTCCCAACGGGTTTACTTCCACTGAACAGAATCCGGTAATACCAGGGGCAATAGAAGCTGCTACCGGAAGATATTTCATAACCATAAGTAACGGAAATTGTACAAAGCAGGATTCTTTGGACGTTTTGATTAAAGGTAGTGTTACAACACCAGTATTTGCACTGGGGGCAAGCTCGGAAAAATGTCAGGCAAAGGATACACTAACTTATGAAGCTTCTGCACCAAACACTTTAATCAGCTATTCGTTGGATGCTCAGAGTTTATCCGCAGGAAATATTATAGATTCGGTAACAGGGCTTGTAACCTACTCGGCATCATGGAACGGAACAACAACTATTACTGCAACAGCTACCGGTTGCAACGGTTCAGAGAGTGCCGGCCATGTTGTAACGGTTAAAAAAGCACCGGTAGTTGATGCTCGAAGCAATCAGTTGTCATGCGTTAAATATGCTCTCCCTAAAATATCTGGTATAGGGCTAACAGGGGGAGAAGCTTATTATTCGGGAACCAACGGGACTGGAACAAAATACAATGCCAATGATTTAATTACAACTTCAACAACACTTTACATATTTGATACAGATGGAAGTTGTAGTTCAGAAGAAAGCTTTACTATTACAATTGAAGGTTCAGGGCCTTCATTGGATTTAGTGTCGGATAAGACAGTTTGTGGTAACTATACTTTGCCTGTTATTAACGGAGCCGGCCTGACCGGTAATGAAGCTTATTATACAGAAACCGGAGGAAAAGGAATAAAGTACAATACAGGCGATATTTTAAGCACAACAACATCATTGTTTATTTATGATTACAACGGAAGCTGTAGTGATGAGGTAGGGTTTACTGTAACAGTTGCTGGCTCTCCTGAAATAAATAACCCCGGGGAACAGGATGAATGTGACAGCTTGGTATTACCGGTTATCACAGGTATCAACCTAAGTGGAAATGAAGCATATTATACCGCTGTTGGTGGCGCAGGTACCAGGTACAGTGCCGGAGACATTATAGTTTCTGATGTTACCTTGTTTATTTTTGATACCACAGGAAGCTGTTCAAGTGAAGAAAGTTTTGATGTTAAAATCAGAAAAGTTCCGGGAGCAGCCGGGGAGATAACCGGAGTGGAAACAGTTTGTCAGGGAGCAACTGAAATAGGATATTCACTTCAGCCTGTATCAGGGGCTACAGATTATAACTGGAGATATACCGGTACCGGGCTTACATATTCAGGAGTTGATAATGAAATAGGTATTGATTTTAGTGATACTGCAACATCAGGTGATTTAATTGTGTCCGGTCATAACACCTGTGGAGAAGGAGCGCCTTCTCCGCCATTAAGTATTTCTTTAAAGAACTTGCCGGCAAAAGGGGGAATAATAACCGGAGCGGATGTAGTCTGTGCGGGGCAGTTGGCATTGGAGTATTTCACCGGCGCAATAGAATATGCAGATGTCCATATCTGGACTTTTACGGGTAGCGGAGGGGCTATTGACGGATATGGGCAAAACGTTCGGGTTAACTTTTATACAGAAGCCACATCAGGGGACCTTGTAGTGAGAGGAAGAAATGAATGTGGAGACGGAAAACCTTCTCAGTTACCGATAACAATTAGAACGCAAGGGGAATGTGCAGAAGAGGCTTTGGGAGAAATTTCCAATGTATTTACACCAAACGGGGATAATATTCATGATGAATGGAAAATTAATAATATAGAACTATTTCCGGATGCTGAGGTAAGTGTATTTGACAGATGGGGACGCAGGGTGTTTTATGCTGAAGATGGTTATGAAAATGACTGGAAAGGAGATGATCTTCCCATGGATAATTATTACTATGTAATTGATCTCTTTGGAGATGGTAAGAAAATAATTAAAGGAAACCTAACAATAATCAAATAGAAGCGGAGTCATGAAGAATTTAAATATATATAAAGGTATTATAATGAAAAGAATTGCATTCTTTTTCGTTTTAAGTCTGATTGGAATATGTAACCTCAGGGCGCAACAGTATCCCGCATTTACTCATTATCACATGAATAAATTCATTTATAATCCGGCCGCCGCCGGAATGGATGGGTTTACAACCATAAACCTGATTGCCCGGGAGCAGTGGGTCGGGTTCAAGGGAACACCCAAGACCCATATGATTTCTATAGATTCCAGAATACTAGGGGATAGCTATATTATGGAAAAACTCAATGTAAGAAAGAATGATAATGGAAAAACCCGTTCCGGAAATACGGCCTGGGGAGCATATTTTTATAGTGATTTGAACGGTCCAATTGATCGGACAGGGGTGAATGGAAGTTATGCATATCATATTGATTTAGGCAATGCCCAGTTATCCTTTGGTATGTCACTTGTATTTTTTCAGTTAAAAATTCAGGGGGAGGATCTTATTGTGCCGGATGAACAGATTTCAGATCCGTTATTAACAGGTTCCGATCAGTCGATTTGGATAACAGATGCAAATTTTGGAACCTATTATACTTCAGAGAATTACTATGTTGGATACTCTTCTGTTCAGCTTTTAAATTCAACAGCCCAGTTTGGAAAGAAAGGGAGCGGGGAGTACAAGTTAAACCGAAACCATAACTTTATCGGAGGGTTTAACTTTTATGCCAGTAACCGAATAGAAATAGAACCTGCATTTTTGCTTAAATTGCCGGAAACCCTGAGGGGGCAATTAGATTTTAGTGTTAAAGGTACATATGATGACAAATACTGGGCAGGACTCAACATAAGAACAGGTACTGCACTCTCCTTCTTTGGGGGAATAGCTATTGAGAACCTTTACATCGGTTACGCCTTTGATTATAATTTCAATACGCTGATGAGCAATACATATGGGTCTCATGAATTCTCATTCTCTTACAGAATAGGAGATTCGGCGCGGAGATATAAGTGGCTGAACAGTTATTAGGGTAATAATATTATCTGAAATAAACTAGAAAATATTTGGAGCAGGTTTTGGCTGATAAGTCAAAACCTGTTTTCTTTTTTTGTAAAGTTATGCATCGTTCTTTTCTGTTTATAAAATCCTTTTATCTTTGGTAATCTTTGAAGAAAACATTATGAAATCAGGAAAACGTAAAATAATAAATCATTATAACTGGCACTATCTCATCCCTCAGCTTTCAATCTTTATTGCACTGGCATTTATATTAAAACAGTTTAATGTTCAACGCTATATTCTATTGAGTCTTTCTCTGTATTTTCTGACTTCCGGGTATTTAAAAGTACTTATTCCGAAATCACACCGAAAAGGTCTTTTTTATATAAGGAAGGGAGAGTTTGAGGGGGCAATTTATGCATTCAGGAACAGTTACTCTTTTTTTGCAAATAATATATGGATTGATAATTACAGGGCTTTCACTTTATTTAGTATTTCAAAACTATCTTATAGGGAGATGGCTTTAATGAACATTATTTACTGTTACCAAAAATTAAATAATGAACAGGAAGCACAGAAGGTACATAAAGAACTTGCCCGGGAATTTCCGGGAAATCCTTATGCAGCTCAGTAATTAAGGTACAACGAAAATCTTTTTATTCATTGTTTATCCAGGTTACAATATTTTCAAATATTCCATTTACCAGGGTAGTTCGGGCTTCTTTACTAACCCATGCAATGTGTGGGGTAATAAGTAGTTTGTCCGGACAGTTTAAATGAAGTAAGGGATTGTCGTTTTTTATAGGTTCGAACTCAAGAACATCTAAACCAGCCGCTGCAATTAAGTTTTCGTTTAATGCTTTAGCAAGCTCAACTTCGTTAACAATTTTTCCTCTTCCTACATTAAGTAAAACAGAAGTGGGTTTCATTTTTTGTAATTCGGTGTAGCCGATAAGGTTTTCTGTTTGTTCATTTAGCGGACAGTGAATGGAAATGATATCAGAAGTTTTCAGCAATTCCTCGAGGGAAAGGCGGGGGTAGGGGGCACTGGTATTTTTTCCGGAAGTTGAGTAATACGAAATGTTTGCTCCAAATGCTTCTGCGATTTGAGCAACCTTCTTCCCGATAGTTCCGAGTCCGATTATTCCGAAATGCTTGTCTTTCAACTCCCAGAATTCCCTGCCATGATTTGTAAATACAGGGCTGTTACAGTATTCTC
This sequence comes from Bacteroidales bacterium, assembly GCA_965230395.1. Classification (GTDB taxonomy): domain Bacteria; phylum Bacteroidota; class Bacteroidia; order Bacteroidales; family UBA10428; genus UBA10428. The sequence goes on along the minus strand of CBDDKV010000002.1, from coordinate 4,036,476 downwards.
CACTTTTTACGTAATCGTCGAAGTAGCGCAATTGATTTAGCAAATACAGGAGCATGGAAAAAGTTGTTTGCGCAACACTGTCGGTTGAGTACCCGGCAACATTTTTTACAGGAATACCTTTCTCTGCTGCACATTCTAAGTCAATATTGTTTATTCCGGTGGCCGAAATACAAATAAGTTCAATTTCGGGGCAAGCTTCTATAACCTCGCGGTCTATAACTACTTTATTCGTGATAACAACGTTATTGCCTTTAATTCTTTCAATTCGTTGTTCCGGCAAGGTTGTTTCATATGAAGTGAACTTTCCCAGCTTCTCAATTTTTTCAATGGCTTCAACATTCCCTAAGGTTAAAGCGTCCAGAAAAACAATATTTAATACTTTCTCCACATTGTATATTTATAATTCAACCTCTATTTGATTACGCAGTAAATCATCCATAACTTCGCGTTTGCGAATCAGGTAGTCTTTACCTTCATGAATTAAAATTTCCGCAGGCCTAAACCTGGAATTATAGTTTGATGCCATAGAGAAACAATATGCCCCGGCATTTTTAAATGCAAGAATATCTCCTTCCGATATCTCACTTATCTTTCTGTTCCAACCAAAAGTATCGGTTTCACAAATATAACCAACAACAGTGTATATTCTTTGTTTACCATTCGGGTTTGAAATGTTAATAATATGATGATAAGAATCGTAAAACATGGGACGGATAAGGTGGTTCATGCCACTGTCAACACCTGCAAAAACGGTTGCCAGGGTTTGTTTGAGCACATTCACTTTAACTAGGAAATATCCAGACTCACTGACCAGGTATTTTCCTGGTTCGAACATAAGGGTAAGATCTTTACCGTATTCTTTACAGAATTTTTTAAACCATTTTGTTAATTCTTTTCCAAATTCGGTTACATCTGTAGCATAATCTTCTTCTTTATAAGGAACTTTAAACCCGCTGCCAAAGTCGATATATTTTAAGCTTTTAAAATTCTTTGCTGTATCGAGCAGAATATTTGCCGCCCTGAGAAAAACTTCAACATCAAGAATATCGGATCCTGTATGCATGTGAATCCCGTCAATCTGCATGTTGTTTGTTTCTATTACTCTTTGAAGGTGTGGCATTTGGTAAATCGAAATACCAAACTTAGAGTCGATGTGGCCCGTAGAAATCTTAGCATTTCCGCCTCCCATTACGTGGGGGTTAATTCTTACACCAACGGGAATGGTATTGCCATATTTATCGCCAAATTGTTCAAGAATTGACAGGTTGTCAATATTGATTTTCACACCAAGTTTAACAGCTTCTTCAATCTCATTGAGCGATACACAGTTTGGCGTAAAAAGAATATCTTCTGGTTTATAACCAGCCTTCAATCCAAGCTGAACTTCCTGTATAGAAACAGCGTCTAATCCCGAACCAAGTTTCTGGAACAACTTTAGAACATTAATATTAGTAAGTGCCTTACAGGCATAATTTATTTTTAAATCAACTCCTTTAAAAGCATCTTGCATTTCTTGAAACCGAGCTTTCATTTTTGCTGTTTCATAAACATATAAGGGAGAATCATATTTCTCCGGGAGACTTAATGCTTCTACGCCATCAATCAGGTACTTGCTATTTACTAATTCCATAATCTTTAATGATATCAGGTAAAATTACAAACTTTTCTTATTAATCAAGCTCTGGTTCAGGAACCGGATTTATGATTCCTGAAAGTTCAAAAGAACTTAAATGAATAACCTTGCTCTGTTTAATTTTAAAAAAAATCCCCAATCGTTTATCTTTTGCGGATTCCGACTGAGGATTTAAAGTATATTTTATTCCTTTTATTTCCGCTTTTTGGCAGCTTGTTGCTGTGCCTTTTGCATTTCTTCAATTCGTTGTTGCCACTTCGATTTTTTCTTCGGTTTAGCCTTTTTTTCCTGAAGCTTTTTAAGCACTTCTTCTTCATTTACCAGCTTTTTAAACAGGAAGTTCTGTCCAAATGTGATGACATTCGCCAGGAAGTAATAGTAAGTCAGTGCAGCAGAAAAGTCATTCAATACAAACAGGAAGGTAACCGGCATAATATACATCATGGTTTTCATCCCGGGCATTGAATTGTCTGTTGCCTGAGGGGTACTATTAGTTTTCATTGAAATAATAGTAGTAATGGTCATCAGAAGTGTAAATAAACTTAAGTGGTTGCCCAGAAGGGGTATATCTGCGCCCCAGCTAATCAGATCATCGTATGTTGAGAGGTCATTGGCCCAAAGAAAGCTTTGTTGGCGTAACTCTATAGAACCAGGAAAAAACCTGAACATGGCAAACAGGATGGGCATTTGCAGGACCATAGGCAGGCACCCTCCCAAGGGACTTACTCCAACCTTTTTGTAAATGGCCATTGTTGCCTGCTGACGTTCCATAGCCTTTTCTTTTGGAATTTTCTTCGTGGCTTCATCAACCATTGGCTTTACAACGCGCATTTTTGCCTGAGACATATACGACCGAAATGTTAAAGGAAGCAGGAACATTTTTATTATGATAGTCATTAGTAAGATAATGATACCATAATTCGATATGTATTTATTTAACCAGTTAAATAAGTTGATAATAACTCCCTGGTTAATCCATTTAATGATACCGCGGCCAACAGCCACAATACCATGAAGCTCTTCCTCTCCGTAATTTTTTCTCAGGTATTTAAAATCATTAGGTCCGAAATAGAATTTTAAACCTATTGGTTGGCCTGCCTTATATGGAATTCCAATGTTTGAAGTGAAGCGCTTGGTGTATTTTCCGTCTTCCGGCTGTTTGTAAATTTCCATCAAGGCTCCTTCAAATGGTTTATCACCCATTAAAATAGAACTGAAGAACTGATCTTTATACGCAAACCAACTTACTTTGCTTTTAACATCTTCTTCAATAAACTCTTTATTTGAACGGGCATTAAAGAAGTCAACTTCGTTGTCAATAAAATGCTTGTAATAAATGGTGGAATTAATCGCTTCGTTTTTCCATCCTTTCTCCTGGGTAGGTGAATAGTATCCCCATTTAAGGTTAAGTTCTGAATACGACAGGTCTTGTTCCATACCAACCATATGAATGTCCATATTCACCTGGTATGAGTTGGGGGACAGGTTGTACTTATATTCAATATATTTTCCAGAACTGTTATCTGTCCTAAGCACAAGCTCTTTTGGATCTGAACTTACAACGATTGTTTTAGGCAGGTTACTATCTGCGCTAAATATAAGTTCCTGGGTGAAAATAGAGCGCGAGCGGTTATCGATATAAAACTGAAGGTTAAATTCAGTTGAATCCCCGTCAAATAAAACAAGTGGCAATGAATCGTAAGTCTGGTAATTTTTGAGCTCTACCGAATAGGGACGGCCACCTTTTGTTGAAACGGTTAGTTTTATCAGGTCATTTTCGATGGTATAAAAATCATTTTTTCCAAAAACACTATTTCCCAGAGCCCCGTATTTTTGTGCTTTACTGGCAAGTTCAACAGAATCGGTGTTTTGGGTTGATTTTTCGGTTATAGCTTCCTGTAACCTGAGCTCCCTTTCTGCAGCTTCCTGCGCCCTGACATTTGCAATGGAATCAGCCCGTCGTTTCATTAATTCCTGTTGTTCTGGTGATGGTTTGTTTATAACCCCCCAAACGACAAAAATGGCTGCTATAAGTATTATTCCTATTATTGAATTTCTATCCATAGTATGGTTTATGTTATTATGAGATCGTTGCTTTTATGAAGTCTATAAATAATGGATGCGGGTTTATGACAGTACTTCGGTATTCAGGGTGAAACTGGACGCCTACAAACCATTTATGTTTAGGTATTTCCATTATTTCAACAAGACTTGTTTCCGGGTTTATTCCGCTTGATACCATTCCTGCGTTATGAAAATCATCAAGGTAATCATTGTTAAATTCATAGCGGTGCCTGTGCCTTTCCTCAATTTCCTGAACTTTATATGCCTTATTGGCATTGGAACCTTCTTTTAATGTGCAGGGATATGCACCAAGCCGCATTGTCCCGCCCTTTTCTGTAATACCTTTTTGTTCTTCCATCAGGTCTATAACAGGGTATGGGGTTTTTATTGCCATTTCTCTGGAGTGGGCTTTTGGAAATTTTAGCACATTCCTTGCAAATTCAATGATAGCACATTGTAGTCCAAGGCATATACCCAAAAAGGGAACATTGTTTTCCCTGGCAAATTTAGCGGCAAGAATTTTTCCTTCAATTCCCCGGTCTCCAAACCCTGGAGCAATAAGAATACCTTTAAGATCCTTAAGTTGCCCTTCTACGTTTCCTTCTTCGAGGTTCTCTGAATGAACAAACTTAATTTCGACTTTACAGTTATTATAGGATCCTGCATGCACGAAGGCCTCATTTATTGACTTGTATGCATCTGGTAGTTCAACATATTTTCCTACTAACCCGATTTTTACTTTATGCTTTGGATGTTTTAGTTTTTTAAGAAAATCTTTCCAGCGATCTAATTCTGGTGGTTCCGTAATGGGAAGATCCAGTTTCCGAAGAACCGTTTCGTCCAGTTTTTCCTCCTGCATAAGAATGGGGACCTCATAGATAGTGGACACATCAATAGATTGTATAACTGCGTTCAGATCGACGTTGCAGAATTGTGCCACTTTTTTTCTTAAGTCCGATGTTAGTTCATGTTCGGTTCTAAGTACAAGAATATCTGGTTGTATTCCGTTTTCAAGCAGTTCTTTAACTGAGTGCTGGGTTGGCTTGGTTTTAAGTTCACCTGAAGCCGAAAGGTATGGGACCAAAGTAAGGTGGATGTATAACGTATTATTTGCCCCTAGTTCCCATTTAAGCTGTCGCACAGCTTCAATGTAGGGTAAAGATTCGATATCGCCAACTGTTCCTCCGATTTCTGTTATAACTACATCAAACTTATGTTTATTCCCGAGAAGAAGTATACGGCGTTTAATTTCGTCTGTAATATGTGGAATGACCTGAACGGTTTTTCCAAGATAATCACCACGGCGCTCTTTATTAATAACGGACTGATAAATTCGTCCGGTGGTTACATTATTGGCCTGTGAAGTCGGGACGTTCAGAAAACGCTCATAATGTCCCAGGTCAAGGTCTGTTTCAGCTCCATCTTCTGTAACATAACATTCACCATGTTCATACGGGTTGAGTGTACCCGGGTCCACATTGATATATGGGTCTAACTTTTGAATTGTAACTGTATACCCACGCGATTGTAACAGTTTGGCCAATGATGCTGATATAATTCCTTTTCCCAGAGAGGATGTTACTCCTCCCGTAACAAATATGTATTTAGTTGAAGACAAAACTAAAAGAGTTTTTAAACGTTTAATTATTAATTAATACTTACAAGAAAAAGTAGTTCGCACTACGTATTTCCCCGGTTAAAGAACTGTTTTATTAAAGGTTTGTTTATCAGATTTTTATCAACACTTATCCCATGAGATAAAACAACCTTTAAAGTCATTCATATCCTAATTCATGCAATCAGAATAGAAATTAATTTGCAAAAGTATAATAATTAATTGAATTGCCTTAATAAGTTCTAAGAAAAGCAATTTCAATTCATTCTCTCTTTTGTCTGTTTCTAAAAGAAGACAAAAGAAAAACAAATGTATTTTGAGTTGGAACGCTCTTTCGATTGTTAAACAGATGTTTAGTGAACCAAAGAGATGGGTATTAGAATTGTATACTAATCAAATTCATCAATAATATTTATTTTTTCTTGCAGGCTTTCAATTTTTCTACGGGCATTTGTAATCTTTTTCTCAACATCGGTAATCATCGATTCGGCGTTTTTCGAATTTGAGAAGAACCCAATGTTATTTTCCCATAAAGTAATATCGCCTTCGAGTTGCTTTAATTTATTGAAACACTTGTCCCTTTCCATTGCCAGCCTTCTGTCTGCATTTGGCTTAGAGGCGATGCTTTCAATTCGCCCTCTGAATTTGAGTATAGATTTCTTGTCTTCGTCCAGCTTTAACTGATCGAATTTCTTATTGATAGTTTCCCGATATTTTTCCTGAATAGAATCTTTTTGCTTAAGAGGAACAAAACCAATTTCAGACCACTTTCGTTGAAATTCTTTGAGTTCCTTAAGGTTTTCACTAACATCATCTTTTAATTCAAAACTTACAATATCATTAATAAGCTTTTCCTTAAGCTTCAGGTTATCTTCGTATTTTGAATCAATATTTTCGTAATATTTGGCTTTGCTGTTAAAGAATTTATCACATGCTGCCCTGAACCTTTTCCAGATTTTGTCTGATTGTTTAATAGGTACCGGACCAATTGTTTTCCATCTTTTCTGAAGTTTAATAAGCTCATCCGTTGTTTTTTTCCAGTCGGTACTGTCCTGAAGGCCCTCGGCCTGTATACATAGTTCGGTTTTTAACTGCAGGTTGTTTTCCTGTTCTTCCCTGTTTTGCGCAAAATAGTCTCTCTTTTGGTCAAAGAATTTATCGCATGCTGCCCGGAATCGTTCATAAATCTTGGTATTATGTTTTTTAGGGGCAAAACCAATTGTTTTCCACACTTTCTGAAGTTCAATTATTTCTTTGGACTTCTCTTCCCATTCTTTTGTGGAGCTGAGGTTTAGGTTTGCGATTTCTTCTGCTTTCTCGCAAAGAACAGTTTTTTCCTGTAGGTTTTTCTTCTGCTCTTCTTTCAGGTTCACAAAATACTCCTGGTGCCTGTGGTTTATTTTCGAAGTGGCCTCTCTGAAACGTTCCCAGATTTCAGCTCTTTTATCAGCTGGTACAGGACCAATTTCACGCCATTGGTCATGCAAAACCTGAAGCCTTCGGAATGCTTCAACAACAGAGGGTTCCAGAAGTAATTCTTCCGCCTTTTCGCACAAGGCAAGCTTAGAGTCAAGGTTCTTCTTAAAATCAAGATCCCTGAGTTCTTTGTTTATTTTTATATAATCGTAGAAAGCTTCAACATGGTAATGGTAACTTTCCCAGAGATCCTTCACCGTGTTTTGAGGGACCGGTCCAACATCACGCCATTCTTCCTGAAGGTTTCTAAAATCCTGAAATGTCTTGTTTAATGATTCCTGGCTATTAATTAATTCTTTTATAGCCTCAATGATTTCATATTTTTTCTGAAGGTTTTTTTCTTTTTGGGATTCAATGTCTTTATTGAATTCATTTCTTTTTTCCCTGTAAACATTTAATAAGTCTTTCAGCTTTAATTCTATTGGCGACTCTTCAATTTTGAAGTCTTCCAACTGGCCACCTTCTGCAATAAATTTTTCTTTTATTTCTTCGTTTTCCTGGTGAAGTTTTTTATAAAAAACAGACTTTATAGCTTCGATGTGGTCTTTTATTTTTTCTACATGAAAATCAGATAAATACTGACTAAAAATATCAACCAGCTTTTCTTTGTCAAATTTGGAATAGTCAACTTGAGACAGCTCCTGGGGGGCGGTTACTAATGGCGCATCGTCCTTGCTTAACTCAGGGGTACCTTCTTCTGCTGACCCGGTTGTTTCTTCCCCCTGAACATCTTCTTTTTTTTCTGAAGAAGTATGTGCAGTCTCATTTTTAGCATCGACAGGGGAAGTTTCGGAGACCTCACTTTTTTCGGTTTCTTCTGCTGTTATACTTGAAGTTTCAGCTTCTGTGGGGGTATTCTCTTCTTTCTTTTCCTGAGCTTCATGAGTGGTGTTTTTGTCACTTACGAAGGTGCCTTCTTCTTTAGGCACTTCTTTTTCCTTGAGTTGGTCGGCTGTTTCCGTCACTTTGTCTTCTCCAGTTTCCTGGGGGGCTTCAGAATGAGCTTCGGGAGCATTCTCAATCTTTTCAACTTTTTCCGTATTTTCGGCATCACCGAATTGTTCCTTTTGAACAGAGTTTTTTGGGTCAATTTCAGTCATTTGTACTGATTTTTCTAGTGTCTATTTAGCAAGTACGAAAATATATATTAACTGCAAATCCTACAATGTTTTTAGAGATTCTTTGTGTTCATTGTTAAAATTATGAAATTTTTAGGATTAACAAGTCATTATTTGTGTACGAACTATATTCTTTGTCTATCAGATCAATTACTTTGTCAAAGGTTTTGTTACATCTAAAAATACCTGTTTATATTTGTAATTGCTAAATACAGAAAAGAAAAATAAAATGAAATCAATATATCAGTCCTTATATCACTTGATTCTGACTTCAAATGGTAATAAGAAATTCTTAACCCGGGTAAATCAGGATATTTTATTTAATTACATGAGTTCTGTGATTTACAATAAATACTGTCATCCGATTAAAATTGGAGGAAATGCCAACCATGTGCATATTGCCGTAAAAATGTCTCCCGAGGTTACCATTAGTAAGCTTGTTAAGGAGTTGCAGCAAAATACTACCGACTTTTTAAGACGGGAAAGATCGGTTTTTCCTGAATTTGCAGGTTGGGATTCAGGTTATATCGCAATAAGTTATCATCCTTCGCAGCAGGAATTGCTTGAAGAACAGTTGAGCGATCAATTTAATTATCACAGGAAAGTAAGTTTTGAAGAGGAAATTATTGAATTACTGGAAGTAGTGAAAACTAAATAATTATGTTTGAAACTGTTAAGTTTTAAGGCATACGTTGTTTTCCCGGTTTTTCGCCCTTCTCATTAGGTTTTGCGTGGAATGCTTTATGAATTTTATCCTTAAAGCAATTTGACTGATATTGACTGTTCATTATTTCATTACATTTGCCCAAATTTTGCAGTAATATGAGAATTGATATTCTTACAGTTTTGCCGGAACTTCTGGAAGGGCCTTTTAACCACTCAATTTTAAGAAGAGCAAAAGAAAAAGGATTAGTTGAAATTTATTTGCATAATATCAGGGACTTCACAACTGATAAGCATAGACAGGTGGATGATTATGCTTTTGGTGGAGGTGCCGGGATGGTAATGATGGTTGAGCCGATTGAAAGGGCTATAACCTCTCTACAATCTCAGCGAAACTATGATGAGGTTATTTATATGACCCCTGATGGAGAGCGGTTTGAACAGAAAACAGCTAACAGTCTTTCCATTGTCGAAAATATAATCATACTTTGCGGTCATTATAAAGGTGTTGATCAAAGGGTCAGGGAGCATTTTATTACCCGGGAGATTTCTATTGGAGATTATGTTTTGACAGGTGGTGAACTTGCTGCGGCTGTAGTATCGGATAGCATTGTTCGGTTAATTCCAGGTGTTATTTCAGATGAAACCTCAGCTTTGACGGATTCTTTTCAGGATAATTTACTGGCTCCGCCTGTTTATACCCGGCCTGCTAGTTATAATGGATGGACTGTTCCGGATGTATTGTTGTCTGGTAATTTTAAAGCAATAGAAGAATGGAGGCATGAACAATCGGTCCTAAGAACAAAAGATCGAAGGCCGGAATTATTTGATGATGATGAATAAAAAAGTCGAAGGTGCCCTATTTGTCCTCTTCTGCGTAAATTCTTCTCAGGTTAAAAGAAATAAAGGATAAGAGTACGCCAATCAGAATTAAAAAGCTACCAACAAATAAATTGTCGTGTTTACTTGAAAATACAGGTTTTATAAATAGTATTAAAGATAAAACTATTAATGAAAGGCTGGTAAATACTGCATATTTCCTTGAAGGAATGTTAGGTTTCAGGCGCAATGAAGAGAAGAAATGGGTAATTCCATGTACAAGGCCCCAAAATGAGATGATTTGTATAAAAAACAGGTTTAATATGTGCGGTTTTAATGCGCCGATAATCATAATGCCGATAATCCCGGAGAGGCCTATTACAAAGTCAAAAGAACCTTCAAATAACCAATAGCCCCTGTGTGTATTCTTTTTCCCATACAAAAAAGTCCCAGATAATATTAAAATACCATTCACTAAGGTAATTATTATAAATGCATAAATCAGTACTTTATAATTAGGCACAGAATCAAACAAGGCTACCCAAAAGGCAGATATAAAGACGATTCCGAATAACAATATAAGGCACCCCTTAAGTAGTAATAACCACCAGTTTCTAAATAATCTCAATTCCTTATCTTTCATCAATCTTAGTATAATGCTTTTATTTAAAAATACAAATTACATCTTATTAACCGTAAAAAAGTTATTAAGAAAACAGTGCTGCAAAGAAGTATCATTTTAATTTCCCGTTCACTAACAGTTTTTTTATCTGTAAATCCCCCCCCTTGTGAATTTTCTTGTTCTTATGAACTTTTATCGGGCACACAGTTTTTTATACGGACAGGTTTCACAGTAAGTTAGATCATTGGTTTGAGAAAAATGGCCATTGGTGGAAAATATCTCGTTTAATGTGATGGTTAAAAGCTCTTCAAACTCTTCAGCTACCTGATGGATACTTGTAATATGGGTCTTTTTTCTCTCTCCGTATTTGAGATGGTAACCATAATCTTTACTTTGCATGTTCCTTACAAAGTACAAGCCGGGTTCAATGAGGTCCTCATTTTGTTCTTTTGCCACTACCATTGCGTATAGAAGAGTCTGGAAGGCTGCATCGTTTCGTTTTGTCGATTTCCCCAAAAATAGTTCATTTATGTCTTTAAAACTGTCTTTTAGCCGGCCTGTTTTATAATCGATCACCCTTATTTTTCCATTTATTTTGTCAAGTCTGTCAATAATTCCGCCCGTGGTAATTTGAATGTTATTTTTAAGGGAAAACCGGAAGGTATGTTCTTTTTCCAGGTCTATTATTTCAAATGGGGCATGTTGAATATCATACTTAATGATTGCAATGGCATATTTTTTTACAACTTCTTTAACGAGAATATTTTTACCGGTAACAACCACTTCTTTCTCTCCCGGAAAAGGTTTTCCCGGAGAAAGGTATTCACTCCAGAAGGATTTAAGGATGGTCAGTGATATTTTCGCTTTGTCTTTTAATACCTCTTCCAAATCTTCTTTGTGGACCATTTTTTTATTTATTCCCAGGTAAAGGTCCTCCATTGTTTTATGTAAAATACTTCCAAGTGTATTTGCTTCAACTTCCTCAAGAACGTTTTCCGGTTCTTTTAACCCGGCAATATAACGGTAGTAAAACCTGAGGTTACAATTCAGGTAAGTGTTTATTGCACTGGGAGAAAGCGTTAGGGCATTTTCTCCGGAATACTTCTCCGTCAGTATTTTTCTGGACGTATTATCTTTTGGAACAATAACATCTTTATGTACTAAAGGGTTAATGTTATATCCAATAGTCTGTTCGCAGACGTTGAACCCTTTTTCGTGTTTTAACTGCTGAATAAAGCGGCTTGGTTCTCCGGTTTTTGAATCCTGTACAGATGAAGTGTATACTAACGATACATTTTTTGAACGTTGGAGCAGCCTGTAAAAGTAGTATCCAAAAATGGCATCCTGATGCTCTATGGTTGGCATACCGAAGGCTTTTCTCAGGTTATAGGGAATAAATGAAGGAACGTGTCCGGACTTGGGGAATGTGCCTTCGTTCATTGATAAAATGACCAGATTATCAAAATCCAGGGTCCTGGTTTCCAGTATCCCCATTATTTGCACGCCGCTTAGCGGTTCGCCCGAAAATGGGACTGTGGCCCCCTGCAGGATTTTTCCGATAAGCCTGACTAGGCTTTTGAAACTGTATTTTACATTTGTTTTAAGAAGAATGTCGTTTATTCTTTGAAGATTGGTGATAACGCGGAATGCAGCTTCGGTTTCAATTAAGTGGGCCTGGGTTTTTACTTCGGAACCAGCGTATTGTATGTTTTTTAAAATGCTAATTAAATATTCAACAAAGTTTGCTGCATTGATGTGTGGTTGAAAAATATCTGTAACCAGATTATTATTGATTTTTAAACGGTTGGCATCCAGGTATACCAGGTTAAATTTGGTGATTTCAGTTATGAGTTCATTAGTTTCCCTGTTTTGTGTGTCGCTAATTAAGCCGTTTTGTAATACCCTTAAAACATCACGGTAATAATACTGTTCTTTATCGTTTTTTTGTATTCGCTTGTTGTTTTGAAGATCTAAGAGAACTCCTATAAGACTATAAACAGCAGTTTCTTTCAGGGGGTACCCCATTGAAATGTTTACCTCGTTTATTTCGGGGGGAATTGCATTTAGTACCGGAGATAATAGTGTTTCATCTGCCAGGGCTATAGTTGTTTTTACGGGCTCTGACTTCCAGGAAGGGGGGAGATCTTTTATTATTTCAGGAAGTATTTTTGCCTGCCCTGTATTTGTTGTAATGTTATATACTTTTATGTTCCGATCTTCAGACTGGAGGTCTGAGTCGAAGTTAAACCCGGCTGGGGAAGGGAATTCTCTTATTAAATTGCCAAGAAAGTATGCTGCTTCATGGTAGGATTTACGTTTAATATAGTAATTGTCATAATCCCAGAAAAATTCAGCTTTTCCCTGTTCTTTTATGTACTTGAACAGTTCTTTTTCACATTTATTCAGTGCATTAAAGCCGATAAACATAACTTTTTGTCCGGGAGCTTCTTTTGGGGTGTTTTTTAAATCAAATATGGCTTTTCGATATGTATTTCCTTCAGAGGATATACCCTCACCATCAAGAACCTCGTTAAAACGCTTATATATTTTAAACAGCACTTGCCACAGGCTGGAGAAGCTTTCTTTCTCGGGTGAAGGTTTACTTTCGCTAAAGGCTTCCCAGAATTGCCTGATGGCTTTTATTTGAGCTTCTTCTAAAAAATCAAAATACGCATCAAGCTCTTTAAGATCGGAAAGATTTTTAAATAACATTTGAGCATCAACAAGGTATTTGTCAATGTCATCAAAGTCAGCCAGTAACATTTCACAGTAAAAAAGAAAATCATCAAAAGATTCTTCAGACTTTGTTACGGAAACATAGACCTCATAAAGCATAAATAATAATGAAAGCTGATCTGCAACTATGCTCTCTGATATTTCCTGCATGTACTCGGTAATGGTATAGTATTTTGGGGCAAAGAACGGTTTGTCGGTAACCTCCGAAAGGTATTTGTTGAAATAAATACGTGCTCTTTTATTCGGGAATACAACGGCCATGGATTGAAATTCCCCAAAATGCTTCTTGTACAAGTATTCCGCTACACTTTTTAAGAATGGTTTCATTACTTTTCTCCCCCGGATTGTTTAAATAGTTTTCCCTGCCAGGTGTCCATCTCCTCCATTTTTTTCTCAATTCTTTGTAATACCTGGTCGTATCTTATGTTCCAGGGTTTGCCTAAGTTCAGGGAAGGCTGAGCTTCTCCGGCCAGTCTCTCAATAATTATTTGGGGCGACAATTGTTCAAGGTATTCAATAATAAAACCGATATACTCGTCGATAGAAAATAGTGCGTAGTTGTCCGGGTTTTTTAAATAATCATCTCCAATTTTTGTCCCTCTAACTATTTGCAACTGGTGGAATTTTAATGTGTGGAGAGGCAGGGCTGAAAGAACCTTTGCCGAATTGAGCATCATTTCCCTGCTTTCGCCGGGTAATCCAAAAATGATGTGTCCGCCGCACCTGATATTTCTTTTTTTGCATTCAAGTATGGCCTGTTTTGATACATCAAAAGTATGTCCCCTGTTAATTTTCTCCAGTGTATTGTTATAGATTGACTCGATACCGAATTCAACAACCAGGTAGTATTTTTTACTTATTTCTTCCAGTAAGGAGAGAATACTGTCATTTATGCAGTCCGGACGTGTACCGATTATTAAACCGACTATTTTTTCATTCTCCAGGGCTTCGTAGTATAGTTTTCGTAACTTTTCAACTGAGCCGTAAGTGTTTGAGTAGGCTTGAAAATATGCCAGGTACTTATCAGCTTTTTTGTAACGGTTGCCATGAAACCGAATGCCTTCTGCAATTTGTTGAGAAACGGGTTTTTCCGGGTTACAATACGAAGGGTTAAAAGCATCGTTGTTACAAAAACTGCACCCACCGGTCGATACGGTCCCGTCTCTGTTCGGACAGCTAAAACCAGCGTCAATGGTTACTTTTTGCACCCTACCACCAAATTCTTCTTTAATCACATTTACCGCAGCATTGAACCTCCTGCTATTCCCCCAACTGTATATCATTGTTTAAACTTCAGTTATTTTATCTTCAAATATATACCAGACGTACCCTCTGATATTTTTATATCCCATTTCTTTTACCAGCAACATGTATTTCTTAACCTGTCTGATATGTTTCTGGTGTTCCTCGTCCCCCCCGAATTTATAATCAATAATTGAAACCTGCTCACCTGAAATTACAACTCTGTCCGGACGATTGGCCTTTCCGGATATTCCAATAATGTCGGCTTCCGTAAGGATGGTGTTTTTTTCAGAAAACCAGCTTCTAACCATAGGTTTTTTCAGGCTTTCTTCAAGTCTGGATTTTATTTGTAAACCATCCTCTTCACTAAGAATTCCCTGAAGTACGATTTGCTGAACAGATTTTCTTATGTCTTTAGGATGAACTATTTTCTCCATGGCTGCATGTAGAATTCTTCCTAAAGGTGCATCTACTTTTCTTTTTTCTTCCGGTTCTGCTTTTTGCATGAATTTTTGAGCTTCACTGCTTATTTTTACTTCCGGAAATTTTGCATTGCTGATACACTCCGATGAAAATATTTTTACATTTAAGTTATTCGTTTCAGTTGTTTTCCGGGGTAATGTCCCTGCGGTATATCTCATTTCGGAACTTTCGTATTTCAGGTTCCCGGACAGGTTTGAGGAAAATACATTTTCCAGTGTTTTAATGGTTATATCTCCGGTATCTTTAGGGTTATCGTTGTTCTGAATGAAAACAATCAGGGCATTTCCGGCACGGGTAAAGGCGACATAAAGCAGGTTGATGTTGTCTATAACTGTTTTATAGTTCTCTGTTTGATAATCCCCTTCAAATAAACTGTTTGCCAAAGAATTTCCATAGTTCACAGGAATGAGCGGCAATTTTCTAAAGGGTTCCTCTTCTGTGGTTAACCATAATTGTTCGCCGGTTTTTGGGGAGGCACTCCAGTTACAAAACGGGACAAATACTACCGGAAATTCAAGTCCTTTAGATTTATGAATGGTTAAAATCCTTATTGAGTCGGGAGTTTCAGCTGCTGAAATCGTTTTTTTGTGCCCTTCTTCTTCCCAAAATTCAAGAAAAGTACTTAAGTCGGCCAGTTCTGTCGTACTATAATTAAAAACGATATCCAGAAAAGAGTGTAAGTACACGTCTTCAGTTTTTAGAGCCTGTAGGTTAAGGATGGCTGTTAATTGTTCTGCAACAGAGTAGAGGTTGTCCATACGGAGTGCCTTACAGTTTTCTATGAAATCATCACAAATTAACTGAGACAGGGATTCAACTTCAAAGTAACCGGGGGTAAGGAGAACCGAGCCGTCCGGTTCGAGGGCAAAAACCTGTTTAAATGCATTTGCAACCTCAGCTGCAACCAGCCTGTCTTCCGGAGAAAAAACAAATTTCATTGCAGCCAGTAAAAGCCTGACTGAGGGGGAAATGTTCAGAAAAAGGGATTCATTAGAGATAACCCCAACACTGTGGATAAATTTTTTGTCCTTGTTTGCATTTACCAGGTATTCTGCAAGTTCGACACCTTCTGTCCGGTGCCTTACCAGTATGGCTATATCGCCAGGCTGGTATCCATTGGCAAGTACTTCATTTATTCTGTCTACCAGTTCAGGTCCAAAATATTCCGGATCTTCTTTTACTTCTTTTCTGTCAAATAATTTAAAGTTTATATATCCCTCATCTTTGGCCCTGAATGAAGGGATCTCCTGGTTAACATCGGCATATATTTCATCTACCGGCAAAGAATTCACCTGTTCTTCATTAACCATTCCCTGACATATTTCAGAACACTTTCTAAAAAAAATATTGTTAAACCGGATAATCTCCGCACTGCTTCTCCAGTTTGTCGATAAGTGTGTGTCCGCAACCATTTCTTTCGTCAGTTCATTTTTTACCTGGCTGGCAAGAATTTCCCAGTTGCTGTTTCGCCACCGGTAGATTGACTGTTTTATGTCTCCAACCAAAAGGCAGTCTTTGTCTTTTGCTAAGGAATTGCTTATTAAAGGCTTGAAGTTTTCCCATTGCATGGAAGATGTATCCTGAAACTCATCGATTAAAATGTGATTGAAGTGGTTGCCTGTTTTTTCATAAATGAATGGAGTGTCATTATGATTGATAATATTTCGGATAAACGGAGAAGAATCACTGATAAGCATGATTCCTTTTTCCCGTTTCAGGCTTTGTAACTCCTGGTGTAGGTTGCTAAGAAGTCCAAGGATATGGAGATTTTTAAGAATGGCCACTGCTGTATTATACTCAGGACTTTCCTCTGTAATAATTTTTTTAATCTTAACAATTGTCGGGTTAAACAAGGTGCTTCCTAGTTGTTCAACTTCCAATTTTCGTGTGCAGTTTTTTGAAGCCCATTTATCCGGGTTCTCCAATAATGTTTCAATTCTTTTTCCTGGCAGTTCCAGTTGTTTATTGATTATATTTTTAAAATAACCTGTTGTTCCGGCACCTTTATAAAAGAAATCGCTGTCTTCGAGGCCGAGGGAATTAATCTTGTCAAGAACTTTCCGGGCTAAACTAATTATTTTGTTTTCATGGCTTTTTGCAATTGCAATCAGGGCATCGTAGTAGGCATTAAGAAAATTACTTTCGTTAATCAGGGGCTCAATTTGAGGGAGTTTCTCGATAAGTCCTTCATTAAAAAGTGATTTCCCAAGTTTTTGCAGTTCATTTTTTATGACCCAGCTTTTCCCTTCAGATATCCTGGAGTCAATATATTGCAGGAGCCATTCGACAAGTTTATTTTTGCTGTCCAGTTTATCCAGCAGACGGTTTATGGCTTCTTCAAGTATTTTATCCTGATCCAGTTCAATATTGTAATTTCCGGGTATATTGAGTTCTCTGATGAAGGAACGGATAATTCCCTGGAAAAACGAGTCGATTGTCTCGACCCTGAACCAGGAATATCCATGAAGTATATTGTTTAAGATGTGTTCGGACAAGTTACGGATTCTGGCTTCTTTTTTTTTTGTAACTTTTAAAAGATGTTCAAGGTGTTCAGATTTTTCACCAAATGCAAGTATCGATAATTCTTTAATTATTCGTTCTTTCATCTCTGCTGTGGCCTTATTGGTGAAAGTAACAGCCAGTATACGCTTAAAATATTCCGGACTGGATTCATTTAAAACCATTTCAAGAAAGAACCGGGTAAGCGAGAATGTTTTTCCCGATCCGGCAGAAGCACGAATTAATTCAAGTTGAGCCATGCAGCAAAAGTAGTAAAAAGAGTTTATGACTACAGTGTTTGCACCGGCCTAAAGAGAATGAATAAGTTCTTGAGGTATAAATTGATTAGAATCTGTCTATAAACTCGTGAGCCTTGGTCAGAAAGTTTAAGTTCAAGGCTTATGAAGCAAAAAAATAAGGGACCCCGAAGCACCGGAAGTTTTTTACAGACATAACGAAGAACCGAAGGTCACGAACACGAATAAACAGAATATGCGTGAGTAAATCAGAGGTTATAAATAGGCTCTATTAGAGGTTATCGGGATAATACCTAAAGGCTTCGGCATTTTCTTTTATGTAAAGAATCATTTTATCTGTCAGTTCCCTGTAATAAAAGAAGCTTTCGTCTTCCAGTTTTAACCAATTGGGCATGGCTTCGTCTTCTATTGAGGTAAGGAGCTTTCTTCGTAAAAGGTTATTGGACGGAACTATACCCCCGGGGAATTCTCCATTCGCCTGAAGGGCCAGATCAGCCAGAGGGTCAACAGAAAAAGTTCTGAAAGCGGATATGGCTTCGTATGAATACCCGCCATACATTTCGTAATAATAGGAATGGAAACCGGCAGTTCCGATCTGTACCAACCAGGTATAGGCAAAGTAAAAGGAACTCTGTTCCTTATTAAGTTTTTCTGATACACAATCAAGCTCGGAAAGGCTGAGCAGATGAACATGTAAGTTGTCCAGACCATGTACATTCGTATCTATTGAATTGAGAATGCTATCCAGACTTTCTTCGTTGCAGGATAAATGGTGGCTCATAGAATACTTCATTTAAACGATAATTAAATCTTGGCCATTATGTAAATACAGCCCAAAGATAGCAATAAATTCCCATATGGTGCCAGTTTGCAGCTATACCCGGGAATTTTTGTGTGAAATGCACTATGCGGGAAATACTGGGTTATTGATTCTTAAAATAATATTAACATTTTCGTTTAGAACCATATAACATTTTTCTTGTTTGTTCTTTAAAATTAGATTGATTAAAACAGAAATAATTAAAGAAACTTATTATGAAAAAAATTACAGTCCTTTTGGTTGTTTTTCTCTCTTTTCCATTGTTATTAACAGCACAGAAAAGTTTTCATGATTTTAAAGTGAAATCCATCGACGGGGAAGAGTTTGATCTTGGCAGTTTGAAAGGTAAAAAAGTTCTGGTAGTTAATACGGCTTCTAAATGTGGGCTTACCCCTCAGTATGAAGAACTGGAGAAACTTTATAAGCAATATAAGGATAAGGGGTTTGTCATTATAGGCTTCCCGGCTAACAACTTTATGAAGCAAGAACCTGGAACAAATGAGGAGATTAAGACTTTTTGTGAAGTTAATTACGGTGTTTCTTTTCCGATGATGGCTAAGATAAGCGTTAAAGGGGATGATATTCACCCATTATATGTCTGGTTAACATCAAAATCAGAAAATGGAGTTAAGGATTCGAGCGTAAAATGGAACTTTCAGAAGTATATGATTGATGAAAAAGGAAAGTTTGTTGACTTTGCATCTCCAAGGACCCAACCATATGATGATAAGATTATCAATTGGATTAAAGGTTAGTTTTGGGGTGATGGTTGAAAAAGTTGGCCCGGGGCATGAAGCCTTTTCGGCCAACTTTTTTACTGTTTAATTATTCAATACTTCAAGTGCTTTTGCATAATCTGGTTCCTGAACAATTTCCGGTACATGCTCATTGTAAACAACATCACCACTTTCATTAACGATAACAATAGCACGTGAGAACAAACCTTCCAAAGGGCCATTCTCAATTGTTACTCCATAAGAGTCACCAAAATTTGTGTTTTTATATTCCGATAAAGGTACAACTTTGTCTATGCCTTCAGTTTCGCAAAATCGGCCATGTGCAAAAGGCAAATCTTTTGATATGCATAAAACTTCAACATTGTCCAGTTTTGATGATTCTTCGTTAAATTTTCTTACTGATGATGCACAAACTTCGGTGTCGAGACTCGGAAAAATGTTAAGGACAAGCTTTTTTCCGGAAAATTCGTTCAGTGTAACTTCCGATAAATCGGTTTTGGTTAAAGAGAAATCAGGAGCTTTTGTTCCTACCTCAGGTAAATCTCCTTTTGTTTTGATAGGGTTTCCTTGTAATGATATTTCTGCCATTTTATTTTCAGATTTTAGTTAATATTAATACTTGTCCAAACAACGGAGAGCCAATATTGTTGTTAGGTTCATGAAATTGATAAAAAGATAAATATCGGATTGATGGGGTAAGATCTTGTTTCGACGGTATTTATGATTTTCTTTTTTTGCTGGATTTTGCTTTTGGATTATATTCCAATGCTTTATTGAGCCAGAATTCAAGGCCTTCATCCATATCTGTTCCCTCAGGATCTACCATGATAAACCCTTTCATTGGCCGTCCTGTAAAATCCATAGGCCGGCTTCCTGTTTTTTTTAGTATATCACTTTCCTCTTCCGGATCTATTCTGGCCATCAGATCATCCTTGATAATTCCGATACACATTTTATCGTTTACCATGAAAGTTAATCCCCCCATCATTTTCTTTTCTTCAAAAATTATGTTTTTGTTTATTAAGAACCCTCTAATGCGATCAGCAAGAAAATCATTGAAAGCCATTTTTTAATTTCATTAGTATATGTAGACTAAGTTATAATATTCTTTGGTTTTATAAATAAAAGGTTATGTGGTAAAGACGTAATGTTTTCTTATGGCCAAACATTAAAAACGACTAATAAATCCTTTAATATTAACGGGAATAAGCTTTTTTAAAAACTCAAAAATTGTTAAATTACAATTAAATTCAATCAATCTTATGGAAAAAATAAACAAGGAGGTTAGTGTCTATGTCGTAGATGATGACAAGGCATTAAATACAATGATAGCGACTTATCTTAAAAAGTCGGGGTACAAGAACATAGAACAGTTTTATACAGGAGAAGATGTATTAAAAGCCATTAAAGAAAAAGCTCCTGAAATTGTAATACAGGATTATGATCTTCCGGGAAAGAATGGGCTTCAGGTTTTAAAGGAGGTTAGAAAGGCTAATCCCAAAATTGAATTTATCATGCTATCTGGTCAGAAGGAAATGGAAGTTACGATTAAAACCCTAACTAACGGGGCTTTTGATTATATCATGAAGGATAGTTTTGCTAAAGAAAACGTTAAGCATAAAATTGAGAAGTTGCTGAAGATAAAAAGGTTGGAGGAAGAGAAGCGTTCCCTCAAGGTATTGATAGGCGTGGCTTTGGGAATAATAGTTTCAAGTTGGGTTGCAATTTCTTTTGTTATTTGGTAAACCTTTCTCTGGTTAGTTGTAGTTGTAAGGTTGGAAACTTAAGTGGCATTTTGGTTATTTCACTAATAAATTATTGAGTTTTTTGTCGTAAGGTTCAAGAACTGCGTTTTGTTCGATTACTCTTATTTTTCTATTTTGGGTGATTGGGGCGAAGGTTTGAGATGAGAGGGGGGAGGGCATAAAACTCGGCTCATCTTTTGTCTCAAGTCTCAGGTTTCACTTAATCTTGCACTTATCATTGTATTTTACGTTATTCGTTTTTTAATATTCAGTTTTTTAGGGAGTAGTTTGGTTTGTATTAATTCAAGCAAAGAATTGTAAATTCGGTGAACTTTTGAGGTTCGGATCTAAAGGTGATGTTAAATCCGTGCGCCTCTATTATTTTTTTACAAATAGAGAGGCCGATACCAGTTCCTTTTTCCCCGTTTGTACCCTTTCGCGATTTATTTATTGATTTAGAGAATAATGTTTCCGGCGTTATGTCGGCCGGCATTCCAATTCCGGTATCGGAGATAATTATTTTCTTGCTTTTTTCGGTTAATTCAGCCTTTAACGTTACTTTTCCATTGTTGGGTGTGAATTTTATCGCATTGTTTACCAGGTTGTTTATGACCTGCAAGAGGTAAACGTCGTCAGCCATTAGATTGAAATCTTTATCCAGAGAAACAGAAAGTTCAATCTCTTTTTCTTTTGCTTTGTTATTGAAAAGGGCTTTCGAATGATCAAGAAGTTTCGAAATAGGAAATTCTTTTTTTGAAATCTCAATTTCAGAACCGCCCATTTTTGTCCAGTCTAACAATTTATTAAAGTATTGGGTACTTTGGTTAATCGACTCAACAATAAAGTGCAGTGCCGATTTTTGATCTTCTGTAAGGTTTTCATCATCCTGGATCATTTCGGCAAAACCATGGATCGTAGTAAAAGGAGAACGTAAATCGTGAGATATCAACCGAATAAAATCTTTTTGGGCATTAATCATTTCGCGCATCCGGTCTTCCGACTCTTTAAGTCTTAAGATCGATTTTACCCGTGCCAGAAGTTCAATTTCGTTAATGGGTTTTTTTATGTAATCTACAGCTCCTTTATTCAAAGCCTCTTCAACGTCTTTTGAATCGGTTTTTGCTGACACCATAATTACCGGTATTTGTCTTAGAGCCTGGTTTTCCTGTATTTTTTCCAGTGCTTCAATTCCAGTCATAACCGGCATCATTATGTCCATAAGAATCAACTCGGGGGTATCTTGAGAAAGAATCTCAAAGCATTCTTCACCGCTTCTGGCTATCAAAGGCTCATAACCATTCTCAGATAAAAGTCCGCTGAGTAAAAAAGTATTGTCTGGTAAATCATCTACGATGAGAATTTTCACTTTGTTCATGTTACTAATTTTTTTAATTCACGCTCCATTTTGTTAAACTCGACTGGTTTTCTGAAAAAACTGTATTTGACCTGGATTACATTTTTCATAGGTTGAACCAGAGAGGTGCTGAATGCATCATCCGATACAACTATAATTCCCGGACCATTAAACTGATGTTTAAAATTCTCGTGTATTTCCAGAAGAAGCTTATGGTTAGGGCTATCTTTCCTTATTCCGTTTATTATTGCCCAGGGGCTTTTACTTCTTGTAAATAAATAATATGATTCTTTGTAGTGGTTGTTTTCAAACTCATACGGTTTCTTTAAACCTTTCATGTTTATTCTGCACTTTTCCCCTTTTTCATTGAATATAATTACGGGTTTACTGGTCAGGTTCCGTTGTAGGGATATGTCCCGGATGCTGTCCATGATATTTTTTTCTGAGACAGGCATGGCAAGGAACCGTGAATGTGCAGGTAATATACTGGTATTGAGTTTTTTTGTTTTACCGGAAATGGTAATTAAACGTGAATGGTTTAACTCTTCTTTTGAAGTTGTATTTTTCAATATTGTATATGCTGAGTACTTTTTAATTTCCAGGTTAAGTATGATTAAATTAGGCCGGTATTTTTCAATTTTGGAATATCCATCGATGCCGTCGAATGCCTGAATAACCATGTAACCTGCGTGTTCCAGACAGTTTTTATAAACCAGGCTTATGTCTTCATTATCTTCAATAATCAGGACGAGGAGTTTACTGGGGTCTCCAAAAATATAATTTGCTATATGGTCCGCGTTACCAACATTGTCAGGCTCATCTTCAATTAATTTACTTAAGTAGACAGAAAACCTCATGGTAGTAAACTTCTCTAACTTACTTTCGATAAAAATCTGGCCTTTAAACAATTCTACCAGTTGTTTGACAATGTGCAGCCCTAAGCCTGTTCCCTGAAACTCTTTTGAGTTTGAATTATCAATTTGATTAAATTTTTCGAACACCTTGTCAATTTTATCTTCCGGTATTCCACAACCGGTATCATGAACTTCAAAATGGAGGTCGTTATTTTTCAGGTGGATCGAAAGTACAATTTTACCCTGGGCTGTAAACTTGACAGAATTGCCAATTAGGTTTAATAAAATCTGGGACAACTTCTTCTGATCAGAAAAAATAAACTCAGGCACCCCTGGACTTTTTCTGATTATGAATTTTATATTTTTTGTGTCAATGAGGTTTATGGCAATACTTCTGATATTAGACAGCATTTTGTCTAACGAGAACTTTGCTTCCGAAAGGCTTACTTTTGCTGATTCAAGCTTTGATACATCCAGAATTTCATTTATTAATTCCAGTAGTTTTTCTCCATTGTTATGAATAATGTCAAGCCCCTCTGTTTGTTTAGGGCTCAGGTTTTGACTGTTGTATTTTAACAGCATGCCGGATATACCAATAATGGCGTTCATGGGTGTTCGCAGTTCATGGCTTACGTTATCAATGAATTCCTTCATTGTTTTATTGGCTTCGCGAAGTTCTTTGGCCTTTAATAAGTTCTTTTCCAGTTTTTTTCTTATGGTAATGTCCCGGGTGACCAAAACAATATGGAGCTTCCCTGCTGTGGTTTTAAAACTGGAGAAAGACATTTCGGTCAGAAATTCATACTTATGTTTATTTACCACCGATATTTCTTCGGTAGCGTGCAGGGAGGTGTCGGAATCCAGGTCGATTACTTTGGTAAGTCTTGATTCTAATTTTTTATGGTGTTTTGAAGAAATAATAAGGTCAAAAATATTTTCGTTTTTGGTTTCAATTTTTGTGTAACCAAACATAATTTTTGACGCTCTGTTCCAATATTGGATTTCAGACCGGTCATTGATAACAATAATAGAATCGTTAGCCGCATAAGCAATTTTCTTAAACCTGTTCTCGTTTTCTTTTGCTCTGATATTCGACTCTTCATATTTAGCTAAAAGCTCATTACGTTCTTTCTGGTACCGATCGAGCCTCACAAATTGTTTAATTTTTGCGTTTAGTATGCTATGGTTTACCGGTTTGGTTATAAAATCAATTGCTCCGCTTTCAATACCTTTCTCCAGGTTTTCTTTTTGATCAAAATAGGCACTGATAAAAATAGCCGGTGTTAGCTCAAGGCCTTTAATTTTTCTGAGTTTTTTTAGTAGTTCGTAACCGTTCATCAGAGGCATCTGGATGTCAAGAAGAAAGACCGAAAATTGTTTTCCTTTTACTTTTTCAAGGGCTTCCGGGCCAGAATTGGCAACAATAATATTTACATCCAGGTCATTTATGCTTTCCCGGAATAATTCGGCAGTTATTAAGTCATCATCAACAATTAAAACCGTAGATTTTATTTTGTTATCAGTCATAAATAAAATATTAAATTCTTTGGGAAAATATTCGTGAGATTTTTGGAGCAAAATGCTTTATTTAACTCCGAAACATATATAATGTAACCTTCAATGTGGCGACTAATTCCAAGTATCCCGTGCACCTTATTTTATAACTCCATCTAACTGAACAGAGAAGAAATTGTCGCATTTTTAACTTAAAAAAGCATGTCGGCCTTCATTGTGTAGCATGGCAATCCGCTGAATTTAAAGGATTAACTATGGCGTTTTCCGCTTTGCTATGCTTGCTTTGCCCTTTTGGAATGAGGACAAAGGCAGAAGTTTTCTTAAAGACATGCGAATTTTTGGTTAATATTTGCTAACCCTTCTGGTTAATTAAATTTAAAAAAAAATTAATGAATTCAGAAATACATTTTATTAAACTTGTTGGAGCAAAGGAGCAGAGAATGGGGCGTCAATGTGCTTTGAGTATTTTATATTTGGAACGCATTCGTTATCAAATAGAAACAGTTTCCCTTTAATGCTTCACATAGTGGTTTTCATTATTTAACACGTATGTTATGAGAGGTTTGGAACCCAGTTTTGATAGAATAATATGTTTTTTTATTGTTAGAAGCCCTATATGAACAGTTTTATGAAGAAAATAAGAGTTTTAAGTTTTTAATCTTGCTTTAAATGAAATGTAAATTAATAGTTACATGTGTTTTTGTAACGAAATGCTTTTTCAGTGTCTGGTCTCAAAGTTTACCTTTTGAAGAGTTTTTGTCCGATCCTCAGGTAATAGGAGTGAACAAAGAAGGACCCCGTGCAACCATGGTCCACTATGAAAAAGAAAAGGATGCTATTCGTTTTTCTAAGTCGGAAGCTGAACGTATCGTGTTGAATGGGGAATGGAGGTTTAGGTTTCAGGCGGCTCCTTTTAAGGATGATTTACCTGGCTTTTATTCAAATGGATTTAATGATTCAGACTGGGATTTTATAAAAGTACCATCAAACTGGCAAACAGAGGGGTATGGCAAACCGGTTTACACAAACATAAAACATCCTTTTCTCCCCAACCCGCCCAAAATCCCATTGGATTCTAATGAAACCGGGATTTATCGAAAGGAGTTTAACATTCAGGAAAATTGGAATGATAAAGAAGTTTTTTTGCATTTTGCTGGGGTTCAGTCTGCTATGTATTGTTGGATAAACGGAGATTTTGTCGGATATAGCCAGGGAAGTATGCTTCCGGCTGAGTTTAATGTCACTGAATTTTTAAAAACAGGAAATAATCTTGTGGTGGTAAAAGTAGTTCGCTGGAGTGATGGTTCTTATCTTGAAAACCAGGATTTCTGGCGTTTGTCCGGAATCTTCAGGGATGTTTTTCTGTATGCAGTTCCTAAAGTGCATGTAAAGGACTATCAGATTGTTACAGAACTGGATGAATTATACCGCGACGCAGTCCTTAAAGTAGATGTCAACGTTAAAAACTTGTCAGGCCAGAAAATAAGTGGCAAGAATGTTAAAGTGTCTGTTTACAGGCCGGACGGAACACTGGTAAACGAATCTCAAAAGGATATTACACTGGATACGAATTCATTAAAAAGCATTCATTTTGAAATTCCGGTTCGTTCACCAAAGCTTTGGAGTGCAGAAGAACCCGCTTTGTATCTTTTAAGCATTGTTACAGATCAGGATGCTGTTGCTGCAAAATTCGGGTTCAGGGAAGTAGAGGTAAGGGGTAACCAGGTTTTAATCAATGGAAAGCCGGTAATGTTTAAAGGGGTAAACCGGCATGAATTTAGTCCGGAAACAGGCCGTGTGGTTGACGAAGAATTAATGGTCAGGGACATAAAGCTAATGAAGCAGTTTAACTTTAATGCAGTCAGGACTTCCCATTACCCTAATCACCCGCGGTTTTATGAATTGTGCGATGAATATGGATTATATGTTATGGACGAAGCAAATATAGAATCGCATCAGCTTTGGTGGGAAAAAAATATACAACTTGTAGATGGGATCGATTGGGAGAAGGCTGTTTTATCAAGAGGGGTAGCAATGTGCCAAAGAGACAAAAACCATCCCAGTGTTATTATGTGGTCTTTGGGAAATGAAGCCGGGAATGGAAGCAACCTGGAAAAAACGTATGAAGAAATTAAAAGGCTGGATGGCTCAAACCGCCCGGTACACTATGAAAGCAGGGACAAAAAATATCCTGTTGATGCGGACGGCAGTTTGTTTAAGGCTGCTTTTGGAGTACTGAAATACAGAAGATCTTTATCCGGGTATGACATAAACTCCCAGATGTACCCTTCTCCTGCAAAAGTTGAGTGGATGTACAAAAGAGATCCTGAACGGCCATTAATTTTGTGTGAGTATGCGCATGCTATGGGCAATAGCTGCGGAAACCTGGATGAGTATTGGAATGTTTTTGAGAAGTATTCCGGTATACAGGGTGGTTTTATATGGGATTGGGTTGATCAGGGATTGAACAGACAACTAAAAGACGGACGTACAGGATGGGCATACGGAGGGGATTTTGGAGAAAAGCATCATGATGGGGCTTTTTGTTTAAATGGTGTAGTTTATCCGGACAGAACTCCAAAACCGGCACTTAAAACAATAAAATATTTGCAACAACCTGTTAATTTTAAAGGTTTTAACTTTCAAACCGGGGAGTTGGAAGTTGAGAATAAGTACGATTTTACTATATTGGAAAATGCAGTTGTAGACTGGTCTTTACTTTCTTCAGGTATTGAGATTGAGAAAGGCAGCTTTAAAATCTCCGGGTTAAATCCGGGGCAAAAAGGGTGGTATACAGTCCCGCTTGACTCAAAAGTAGATTCTGCCGGTTTTTATCATTTGAACTTTTCGGTCATGCTACAGGAAAATACGCTTTGGGCAGATTCAGGACACGTTATTGCTTTTCAACAGTTTGAGTTCAGGAATATACTGCCCTTAGAAAAGAAAACAGCTTATAAACTAACAGGTCTTAAAGAGGTTAAAGACTCCATATATTTTCAGACAGAAACATCCGGGGGCCGTGTAGGGTTTACAAAGGAAAGTATCAGGATGAACGGAGCAAATGGGAAAATTGAATTTGGAAAGCCTAAACCATCATTCTGGAGGGCACCGACCGATAATGACCGGGGTGGGGGGCAGGCTCCTCTGGGAAGTTTTGCAACCGATTGGGAAAAAGACGGGTATGACATCCTGAAAGTTGTAAAAGAAAAAAGACAGGTTAAAACTATTCGTGGTTTAGACGGGGTTTTAGTTGAGAAACAAAAGTTAAAAGGAAATAAAATCAAAATTAAAAGCAAACAGCTTTATCGGGTTGCAGAGGATGGACAGATTCTGGTTTCTAACCAGTTTAAGCGTTCTTTTAAACTGTTTGGAAGAAGCATGCCTAAAGTTGGAACCGCACTTTATTTTACCCCGGAATTTAACCATGTAGAATGGTTCGGGCGCGGACCGGGCGAATCTTATCCGGACAGGAAGTCCGGAGTTCCAATGGGTGTCTATTCCGGAACGGTCAGTGAACAATATGAGCCATACATTGTGCCGCAGGAGAACGGAAATAAAACAGATGTGCAGTGGGTAAGGCTGTATAATTCAGATGGATTAGGCATTGAAGTCACAGGCGATAAACTAAATATTAGTGTCCATGAGTATGATTTACACGCGTTTGATAATTGTACCCACTATTACCAGGTTAAACCATCTGATAAAATTACCCTGAATGTTGACTATCAGCAGGCCGGCCTGGGCGGGGATGATAGCTGGACCCGCTCAACGCATAAGAAATATCGGTTAAAAAAAAGAAAATATGAATATTCCTATACTATTAAACTGAATAGTAACAGATAGTAATGAAAGACTGAAGCAATAATTATTTATGATATTTATCATATAGATTAAAAAAAACAAAATATTAGAAAGATAAACTTATATCTTTATTCCATAACACCCATATTTAAAGCCTAAAAAATGAAGAAATTACAATTTTTATTATTCGCAATGGTTTCGATGATGTTTGCTTGTCAGTCCGCATCGGAATATACCATTCAAGGAACTATTTACGAAATGCCTGATGGAGAAAAGCTTTACCTCTACGACAGTAAAAGCCATAGTGAAATAGACTCAGCAACTGTAAAAGACGGAAAGTTTACGTTTACTGGTTCCGTAGAAGAACTGTCGCATTATTACCTTGTTTACAAACCGGAAGGGAGCAGGCCGTTGCATAAAAGCATCTGGTTAGAAAATAAAAAAATTGAGGTAAAAGGGTTTAAAGAAGATTTTGGAAATATAAAGATTACCGGAACTGAAGTTCAGAGGCAGGAGGATGAATTAAGTGCATTAATGGAGCCTTTCGAAGTCAGAATGGACAGTATTTATAATGTCTATAATCCACAGGACACGGTTGGAGCAAAAGCATTGAATGAAATATATGAAAAAGTACAGGAACAAATGAAAGAAGCAAAAGTATCTTTTGTCAGGGAAAATCCGGGATACTTCTATTCCATGTACTTATTGGTAAGGCTTATACGTGATATGGAGCCGGAAGAAGGGCAGCAACTATTTGATGGCATACCGGAAGGAAATAAAACAAATGAATATGCCATGCGCGTGAAGAAATACCTAGATTTAA
Source organism: Bacteroidales bacterium (assembly GCA_965230395.1). Classification (GTDB taxonomy): domain Bacteria; phylum Bacteroidota; class Bacteroidia; order Bacteroidales; family UBA10428; genus UBA10428. The sequence goes on along the minus strand of CBDDKV010000002.1, from coordinate 4,007,600 downwards.
ACAGAAACCTGAAAGTGGGGGACAAGTTTGTAGATTTGACCTTGAATAATACAGGTGGTGAACCCGTAAACCTTGCTAACCTATCAAATGGAAAATATGTACTGATTGATTTCTGGGCGTCATGGTGTAACCCTTGCCGAAAAGAAAACCCGGTAATTGCAGAGGCATATTCAAAATACAAGGAAAAAGGTTTTGAAGTATATGCTGTGTCTTTGGATGAAAAGAAAGAAGACTGGCAAAAAGCGATTAATGAGGATGATATTACATGGGTAACTGTAAACGATACAAATGCTTTTAACGGTGAACCGGCAATGATTTATAGTGTAAAGTATATCCCGCATAACTTTTTGATTAACCCCGAAGGGGAAATTATAGAAATAGATATAAAGGGAGATGAGTTCCTAAAAAGAATGGAAGAACTATTAGGGGCTTAGCGAAGCAAAATATAACCTGAATGGACAGCCACGAATACGCTTAAAACTTTTCCGTATTTGTGGTTGTTCTGTTTTGATAACATATCCTTTAACAAGAAATAGGTAGGCACGGAGTTGTTTTTAGTAATTTTGGGAGAGCCCGTTAGGGGGGCTATTTCTTACGAATTTAGAGAAATATAGAAATTTGGAAAAGAACAGAATATCATAACATAAGTCATTATTTACCTTAAAATGGATTGTCTAATTTGGGCTTTCAAAAATGGGAAAAATGGAGTCAATCAAAGAAATATATAAAACCGGTTACGGGCCTTCAAGCAGCCATACCATGGGACCAAGACAAGCAGCGCTAACCTTCTTGAACAAGATCCCGGAGGCTGCTCTCTATAAAGTAACCTTATACGGCAGTCTGGCGGCTACAGGACTAGGGCACCTGACCTTTAAGACCATTGAGGAGGTATTTAAGGACAAACAGCTAGAGCTGACAGGAAAGCCGGAAGAGTTTTTGCCAAGACATTCCAATGCCATGAAATTTGAAGCGTTTTATCATAATAATGAGCTTCTGGACGAATGGACAGCATATAGTGTAGGTGGCGGAGCGGTAATTGATGACAATACGGAACTGGAGGAAAAACAAATATATCCTTTGTCATCCATGGAGAGTATACTGGACTGGTGCTATAAAAACGGTAAGCAAATCTGGGAGTATGTAGAAGAGTATGAAGAACCGGATATCTGGGAATTTCTTTCTGAGGCATGGGAGACAATGAAGAAGTCAATAAAAAGAGGACTGGATACGGAAGGGACCTTACCGGGAAAGCTAAAGTTACCGAGGAAAGCCGGGGGGGTATTTTTGAAAGCCAAGAACTTTAAGGATGTAATACGGAGGCGTTCGATGCTTTATGCCTACGCCCTTGCCGTTTCGGAAGAGAATGCCGGTGGCGGAAAAATTGTCACTGCTCCTACGTGCGGTGCTTGCGGGGTAATGCCATCAGTTCTGTATTTTCATCAAAAAAACTATAAAACATCTGATAACAAGATTATACGGGCAATGGCAACTGCCGGAATAGTAGGGAACCTTGTTAAAACTAATGCATCCATATCAGGAGCAGAAGTAGGGTGCCAGGGAGAGGTCGGTACTGCATGTGCTATGGCATCGGCAGCACTAACTCAGTTAAGTGGGGGAAGTATTTTTCAGATTGAATATGCTGCGGAGATGGGGCTGGAGCACCATTTGGGATTAACCTGTGACCCTGTGTTTGGGCTGGTACAAATTCCGTGTATTGAGCGAAATGCTTTTGCGGCTGCCAGGGCACTGAACCATAAAGATTATGCCATGCTCTCGGATGGACGGCATTTAATTGGCTTTGATGAAGTAGTGGAGACCATGAAGCAGACAGGAAAAGATCTTCCTAATCTTTACAAAGAAACTTCAACCGGAGGTTTGGCATTATTCCATGGGTTGGATGACCGGGAAGAGTAATTAGTGGCAGGCCGGATTCATTCTAAAAAATATATTTAATGACAGTTTATTTTATTGTGAAAAAGAGGTGAAAGTCCGGAGTCACCATTATTTCTAAATGCTAACTCCAAACTCTGAACTAGTGTGGTAATTATTAAGTTTGTTTACTAATTAGCTCACTAGTTTACCATTTCAATAGTTACCCTTTTACTACCGCTATAATCAATTTCTTTCTTTCTTGAAAGGTATTCAATAACATTATTGGCCGTAGTTGTATTCGTGTTCTCGGTTTCCCCGTTGTGGCTGAACTTATAAGAGTTTCCAATATAACTGTTAAGCCCTACTTTGTATGTCCTGGTGCTGTCCAGCTCACTTTTGTTATTATCGAACAGGATAATATCCTTTAGTTCTTTATTGTTGTCAACAACTAATTTGTAGGAACCTCCTGAAATAAACAGGTCAATACCTTTGGTAAGGTTGTAAGAATAATCGATCAACGATTTTATGTCTTTTACCGAAAGGGAATAGACCATTAACTCATTATTAAACGGATCCATTCTGAAAATTGTGTTTTTATTGATTGGTCCGGAAGGAATACTATCAATTCTTATTCCACGGGAGTTTTGAAAAACAAAATCCACATCATGTAACTCTTTTTGGGCATCTGTCATCAAGCACCCCATTTCGCTTAAGGTCCCAAGTGTGCTTTTTGTGATAGCAAGTGTCTTGTCTAATTCTGGATTGGTAAGATATTTATTTATTGTTTCTGCTATTTTTTCATCTTTAACAGGAACATTTTTCATGTTTATCGGCTGGGATACTCGCTCTTTAAGCTTTCCATTTTTAAATGTCAGGGATATCATTCCCAGGTGTTTAAGGTAATGGCCGGCTTGGGCAACCATAACATCGTTAATAAGTTTGGTCTCATCGATTAGCGTATGGGAATGTCCACCGATAATAACTTTAAACTCCGGGTGATTTACAGCTATAATGCTATCCGTGTTAAAACCCACATGGTTTAAAAGAATAGTAAAGTCTGTATTCTCTGAGGGAGTATAATGGTTTATCGCTTCAATTGGCGGGGTGAAGCTGTACCCTTCCACTTTCTTTGGGTGGGTTGATGGTATGCCATTATTTTCAGTTTCTATAACCCCTGTAAATTCAATATTTATTCCTTTTACAGAAATAGTATGTGAAGCTACAATATTATCAGGTAATTTGGCTCCTGTACTTTTAATGTTGGCACATAGTACAGGGAAGTTTGCCTGTTCCATCCTGTCATCAAGCACTTCTTGTCCATAATCAAATTCATGATTGCCAAGAACAGCCAGGTCATACCCGACCTTGTTCATGATGTCGAGCATTGGATAACCTTTTGGCTCGTAGAAATCAATGTACGGATCCCCACTAAACATGTCTCCGCCACTAATGAGTAAAACGGTATCGTACTTTTCTAATAAGCCTGCTTTCAGGGCCGAAATCTTGGCCATGTTGTCAATTTTTCCATGATTGTCGTTTGTATGAAGAATGGCAATTCTTACTTCATTTCTGTTGCATGATGCTAAAATAATGCACAGGGCTATTGCCTGGAGTAGTCGTTGTAAAGTTCTCATTTTTCTTTAAATTCGTGCTAAACGCAGCAAATGTAATTTTTAAATCCGTATTCTGCTTTTGGGAATTGTTAAATTACTGTTACGGATACTGATTTTTTCCTTGCCCTCCGGTTTTCAAAGGTGAACGTTAATTTTTCTGGCATTGAGAGAGCAGCATTGTAGCTCTTTCTTTTCCCCAGTTAGGGTGAATCCCACTTAATGGCCTGAATTCTGAATATTTTTCCAGGGACTTTTCAAACAGGGGTTTAGCTTTATCTTTGCCTCCACCAAACATCTTGGGGGTGTAAAACATGTTCTCGGCCCGCATAAAATAATACCTTGGGTTTTCAGGATCCAGGTTATATGCTTTTGTTAACTTTTCTTCTACAACGGGGGCATATTTTCTCGCCCTGGAAGGTGGGTTAACATTTGAACGGGCCTGAATAATGTACGCTTTGAGTATTAATATTTCAACATTTTCAGTTTTGCATATGCCCTCCGCTTTATCAATGAAAGATTCAGCTTTGTCTATTAGTCTGTCTTTTTCTTTTTTTGATTCCTGCATATAGTTAGCAATTACATAACAGAATGCAGCATAATAGACCGGAAGCCACTCTGTGGCCTCTATTGATGCGATTCGTTCAAAACTGTTAGCAACAGATAGGGTTCCGCTTAGATTATTGGAAGCCATGACAGAATCCATGGTCTGTATATTTCTCTTCATAGTTTCCTGGTACTTATTTCCAAATACATTTAGAAATATGGATAATAGGAGGGTTGCGACAAATAATTTTCTTGTTTTCATGTGTCTGTGTTTTTAAGTTTAATAATTAATTTATTGATATAAAGCACCCTACGAAGTAAGAGCGCAGGCTTGTTGGTCCGATTGTTGTTCTGAATTCTCCATTAGGGGAATAAGAATATGCAAACTTGTTTTTCCGATTGAAGACATTGTAAACCGCTGCATAGAACACTGCGAATTGCCCAAAAACAGAAGCTATCTTACTGGCACTGATACTTAGGTTATAATAAGCTGGAGTTACTTCAGTTAAATATTTCCCACTTTCCGTTGGCCTGTAAAAACTTCTTCCAGAGGACCAAGAGTAAGTTGCTCCCAAAGTTGTATTTATAACTGGAAAATTGTACTTATAAACAACGGACAAAGTGTGATCTGAGATAAAGCAGGGTTTTAGTCTCGACTGAAGGTTTCTGTATAACCGTTTTGTGTCAATAAATGAATAACTAATCCAGTAATCACTGTTTTTAATCGTCCTTTCATCTCTCCAGAATAAATCAACCCCTTGTGCATAGCCATTTCCGGAGTTGTCATATTGGGCAGCAAAATTCCCGGTTGATCGGACCAGGTTCTCGTATGCCTTATAGTATGCTTCAATTCTAAATACTTTGTCATTATTGTTCCATTGATAGTTGAACAGGTAATGCGTGGCTTTTTCGTTGTCCAGTTTATTTTCACGGAGCAGGATGGAGTCTTCCGCTAATTGGAAGAAATGACCATAGGCAACCGATAACTGGCTGTTTATACCTGTTTTATAGGCCAAGGATAACCGTGGGGCTATGTTAAAATCGTTGTTCAGGGATGAGTGTTCACTCCTTAATCCGACACGGGTAGCAAGACGGTTTGTAATGTGTTGGTTAAGTTCAGCAAATCCGGCATAGTAATCATAAACAGCAGATGGTGTTTCTCCGAAGGTTTCAACAGATTTATATTGGTATTCGCCCCCTATTTTTAGGTTATTTTTATTATTCAGGTACCTCGTAAGGAAAAGCTTGTTCTGGAATAAAGTCTCAATGGTTTTTAAAGGAGCAGAATCAATTTCATTATTATCGGTATTGCTTGAATATGAGGTGCCAAGGAATAGTTGTGTTTTGTTATTAATGAATGATTTATAGCCGGCGTTTATAAACAGGTTTTTATTTTCATGCTGAAAGTTACTTTTTGTAATGCCTTGGTTGGTTGGGGATAAGTGATTAATTTCCAGATCTGAAAGGCTTCCGGATACATAAACTTTAAACATGTCTTTTCGCGAAAATTTATGCCTGAAAATGAATTCACCATTTTTTGTTTCGGGAGCACGAACCCAGTCAGTTCTTTGGTCAATAAGCCTGAAGTAAGGTTTTAGGTTGTTATATTCCCCTCCAATACTAAGAGAAGTGTTTTTCCAGCGATGGGCATGGAACAGGTTGGCTCCGGCCATATTAATTCCGAAGCCGGTCTGGTTTGAATCGGCCAAATCTTGTGAGTTTAGAATCAGGGCCGATGACAGGGCCTGTCCATACAAAGCAGAATACCCTCCGGTACTGAACATGGTGCCTTTAAACAGAAAGGGCTGAAACCTGCTTCGCTGGGGGATATCAGGAACAGGACCATAGAATGGGGTTTGTACCACCATTTCATCAATTATAGTTACCGTTTCTGATGCCGAACCGCCTCTGACAAATAACCCTTCAGTTTCTCCAACCTGCTGGGTGCCGGGCAGAAGTTTCATGGTTTCATATATATCGGCGGCACCTCCGGCAGTTGTTACAATATCTATGGGGCGAAGTACAACACTTCTCTTCTCATCACTGGCTTCAAAGCTGCCTGCGGTTACAACCACTCTTTCTATTTGATTGTAATCAACTTTTAGGACAATACTTGTTTTAACTGTAGGACTGTTCAGGTAAATTTTTGATTCTTTGGTTGAATAACCAATACATGAAGCAACTAATACCTGTTCTCCTTTTAAACCGGAATTAAAAATGAATTCACCATTTTCGTTACTCGTTGTTCCATCATAGCTGTTTTTAAGATAAATATTAGCAAATGGAACAGGCCTGTTTTTAGTATCCAGAATGGTTCCTTTAATGGTCGTTTGACTGTATATGGAAATGCTAATGATGGGTAAAATGATTGTACCAAATATTTTCATAGGGGCAATTAATTTGTTTGGTACAAATCTCATTATTTCACAATGGATAGAATTTGCAGATCTTGCTGAGCAGTTTACATATCTTGCTATTTTTTTGGATGCCTGAACCCTATCACATGGTTTTCTGAAGCTATAATGCTGAGCCCTGCAAAGTGAATGTCTTTCCTAAAACGCAGAACGGTGAACTTACCACTAACGAACCATTATTTCACTTTGCTTAATCCGTATAACAAAACAGCCGGGATCAAACAGAGCATAAAAACAGAGTTGTTGGCAGCATTGGCAGAAATTTCAAAATTGATAGGCTGTACTGATAAATCAAAAACAAATTTACCGTTTTTTAACCCTAAATAGATAAAACCTGCAGCGGAGAACTTATACAATATACCGGATATACCAACGAATGGAACCTGGAATGCCTGCAAAAGCATTGAATACCGTCTGGCATTTTTTAGGTTGTTTAGTAAACCGTATCCCGACCAGGCCAATAGCCCGTAAAGTAATACCCCTACAATTATCAGAATCAGAAATGATTGTGAGCGCAGTGCCGCGGAGCCTTTCGAATAAGCACTGTATAATAAAAGTATAACGCCAAAAATTCCTGTAATAAGCTGATAAAGTCCGATAAGTCTTTTGGTCATTCCTGCTGTTTTTAGTTAATGAGATGAAGTGAGAAAAAAAAGAGGCTTCCCTTATTCACCATAATAGAAACCTCTAAATTAATTATTTTTTTTTGAAAGTTATTTTTCGCTGTTTAAGATCAATGGCAGGCCATCATTTCCGCCACCAATTACAACAATCTTTGAGTTAGGTGAGTTGGCCAGTTCTTGTGTTGCCTGGATACCTTTTTCTTGCAAAATTTTATCTGTTAAACTGGCACTAAGGATACGGTTTGCTTCAGCTTTACCTTTGGCTTCCGTAATACGTATCGCGGCATCCTTTTCTGCAATTTGTTGCAAATATTCTCTTTTTTGAGACTCTTGTTCTGCTGCCAGTTTATCTTCAATTGATTTTTTTATTGATTCAGGAAGTTTAATGGAACGGAAAAGGATGGTGACCAGTTCTACATGATTGGAATCCAGGATTGAGTAAGTACTCTGGATGATGGCCGATTCAATCTCCTGTCGCTTTGTAGCATAAAGTTCCTGAGGGGTGTATTGTCCGATAATTTTTCTTACAGCAGAACGTAGCTCCGGTATGATAAGCCTGCTTACATAGTCTTTTTTGAACGACTGATACAGGTATCCAATTTCCTGTTCTTTGGGCCTGAAACGTACCGAAACATCCAAATTGATAGAAAGTGCATCAACAGAAAGCACGTCCATGGTCTCTTCAATTTGTTGTTCAGCAACATCAAATGTTATAAGTTCGTTCCATGGGGCAATAATGTTTAAACCTCCCGGGCGCACGTTCTCAACATCAAGTTTATTGACATATTTTTTCCAGACAATACCTCTTTCTGTAGGATCGAGAAAAATAAATGTACTTCTTACAAAAACGATAAAAGCAACTGCAATTATACCAAGTATAATAAATAGTCTGACCCTTTTTGGGTCAAGCTGATTTTGTTGTTGTGTCATAATGAATTATTTAAGAATTTTATTTTAAAGCTACCAAAGGTAGAATATAATATGTACTGACACAAGATTGAACAGTATAATTCGGTAAGGAATAAAAAGATAGTGGCGGGATTGGTTAATTATCCGGTAAATTAGTAAGGTAGAAAAACAAGTGAGTAAAATCATCATTAAACGGTTGTGTACTCCCCTCAGGTTTAATAAATTCATATTGTTTTAAGCTTAGTGTGGTATCAAAAAAAGTTATCGATGCTTTGGAAGTAGCGGGGTAAAAGTTTCAATTCTTCGAGATCGGGTTAAATTTTGATAATGATCGGGGCAATTTTTTTGTCATACCCAAAGGACCGAAAGCAACAAATACATTATGAAGAGTAAAATTAATCAGCTTACCCTTAATGCTTTGGTAAATGAAACTGTTCAAAAGAAACCTGTTTTCGGGGCAGTTTTTTACGTTTCTTCCGGAGACAGAAGCATTGATTTTATAAGTGCAGCAGGAAACATGGACGTGAACAGGCCTTATTATATTGCAAGCATAAATAAAATGTTTATTTCTGCAGTTGCATTGCAACTATTGACTGAACAAAAGTTGGAATTACAGGACAAAATTGGTGTTTATCTGGCAGAAAAAATAATAGAAGGTTTACATGTTTACGGTGATATGGATTATTCTGATGATATTACCATTTTACACTTATTGTCTCATACTTCCGGATTGCCTGATTATCTGACAGATAAACAGGTTAACGGAACGGTGGCCATGCATGAATTGGAGGCCGGTGTGGATCAAGCCTGGCCAATTAGCCGGGTTTTAAGGGAAGTGAAAAAGATGAAGCCTCATTTTCCTCCCGGAGAAAAGGGAAAGGCTAAGTATTCAGATACCAACCACCATCTTCTGGGGTTTATTATAGAAAAAATTATGGGAATGCCAATACAGCAAGTTTTGGAAAATATTTTTCTGGAGCTTAACATGGAAAATACCTATGTTTTTACAAATAAAACAGAGCCGGATTTTTCGCCGGTTTATTATCAGTCTGAAATCAGAAATTTTCCTCAATTCCTTACTTCTACAAATCAGGATATCATTTCAACAGCAAGAGACCAGATGATATTCTTGAAAGCTTTTTTTAGTGGTTATTTTTTTCCAAAAAAGAGACTGGCAGAACTTGAAAAATGGAATTCGGTTTTTTTTCCTTTCAAGTATGGCATTGGTGTTCAGTTGTTTTACATTCCAAGGATACTCACGCCTCTCAAAGGTTTTCCCAAAGCTATCGGTCACGCTGGTTCAACGGGCTCTCTCGCATTTTATTTTCCTGAAAAAGACATATATGTTACCGGGACAATAAATCAACAGGCTGCTCCTCAGTTGGCTTTTCAAACCATGGTAAGAATAATAAATAAGTTGTGAATATTTTATAGGTTCACGGCAAACAGGGACCGGAATATTTCATCCGAGCAGGGGGGCGGTGCTTTCTTATAAGTTTTTCATATGAAATGGTTAAGTAGTCTTCTTGAGAAAGACATTCAAAATGCATAGTTTTCTTGCAGCCACTAAGTAGCGATACTTTTATACAGTTCGGTGATTTTTCTTGCAAGCATTTTATTTGTTGTATATAGCATACCTCTGTGATTCATAAAAGTAGAATCGGACCGGTTTAGATCGGGCGGGTTGCCATAAATATCAGCGGCAACAGCACCAAGTTCATTGTAAATACAGGTTGTTGAAGCATAGTCCCAAAGACTGCCCCCTCCGGTACTTGATTTTGGAAATTTGAAATAACAGGCCGGTTGGTTTTCCAGTACCCAACAGGCATTCATAACAGCGCCGCCTTTATTGGCAACTTCTACTTTTTCTAATCCCATTTCGGAAGCAATAGAATTTAATTTATCAACAACAGTATCAAAGTCCGGATGGGTAAGAAAACTGCGATCTATGATAAAAGATAAGGCTTTGCCTGAAGGTGCAGAAAGCGGGGGCAAACTCCAGGGCTTTTTATTTTGAAAAGCACCTTCTCCTTTTATAGCATGGTAAAGTGTTTGTTCAACAGGATCGTACACAACCCCGATGACAGGGGTTCCATTACGCGATATCAGGGCAATTGAAACTGAATACCCAGGCTTGGATTCAATAAATGGAAGGGTACCGTCCAGGGGATCGATGCACCAGAAATAATCTTTTTCAAGACGGCTCATGTTATCCGTACTTTCTTCGGTCAATAAACCAATATCAAATGAGTCAAAAGAGGGGAGAAGGGCCTTTAATATGAGTTCCTGGCTCAGGGTATCCACTTCGGTAACCACTTGAGAAGCCAGGCTTTCACCAACTTCACCAGAGTTTTTGTCTTGCTGGTTGTCTTTTTTATTTTTAACTGAAAGAATGGAGCCTGTGTAGCCGGAAATCAGTTGCCCGGCCTGGTATGCAGCTGAAATGGCCATATGGCTTAAAAGAGAAATATCTTTAGGGGTAAGTTTCATCAGAGAATTATTTTTTCATTTGTAACTGTAGGAGCAGTTAACACCCAGTGGAAATTTAAACTGGACTCTTTTATCATTATTTTGTTCTATTATGTGAAAATAAAGTGAGCCTGTTTTATTAAAAAAGGTACCAAAGTTACAGTTTTTGTCTTAAGTTGAATCGTAGGTAGCAATATATAATCGGTATAAAAAATATATTCTTATCGCATTAGAAACTGAATAAATATCACTAATTTTATTACGCCGAATATCTTGAGTGTTAAAACTGTTTGATTTAGCATTAGAAATCAAGCAGGAGTGTGACTCTACGTCTTTATGGGGTAATGAAATTCGGCATTTTTTTATCCGTTTGCCATTCTTTTAATTTTTTTACTTTGCGGCTTTAAAAAATTAGCTTTTTGCCAGGTACTGTTTCTGGCTTTTAGGATGCTTTTTAACTCATTATCGCCTAATTCTGTATGTTTAAAGAAAGCATTTGTGAGAATGGCATTTTCAAATTTAGCACCATATATTCGGGCATAATTAAGATTGGCTTCCTGCATTTTTGCTTGCCTAAAGCTGGCCCCGTCAAAATTGGCATATTGAAGTTTAGCTGAAATAAGGTTTGCATTATTTAGGTATGCCTTTTCAAAAAGTGCGTATTGAAGTCTTGATTCCTGTAAATTTGCGTGTGAAAGCCTGGCTCCCAGAAATTCGGCCTCAATACCTTTCGCCCTTCTTAAATTACATCCTTCCAAATTTGCGTAATGTAATTTGCAGAAAGCCAGATCAACATTTTCAAGGTTTAATCCGTGAAGATCAATTCTATACAGATTTGTATGTGATAAGTCTAATTCGAACGGTGCCCTGACAGTATCTTTCTTAACCTTTTCCGGTTCATAGTCATGTAGCAATAATCGAATGGCTTTTTCAAAAGCTTTTACCAATAAGGAATTTATATTTTCTTCTTGCTCCATTTTTAAGTTGGCCAATAAAATATAATATGTTTGCCGGTAAAATGCTTTGTTAACAGGTTCAAGAAACGTAAATAAAGATACCGCTGCATTCGCCCTAAGAGAAAAATTATCGGAGCCCAGATCTGATGTAAAGGACTTGAATTGATTGTCTTTACTTACTTTTAACTCTATTCTTTTCTCGTTAAAAAATTTTATAATTGAAAAAAAAGCCGTTATAACAGCAACCAGGGCTGTGGCCAGGCCTGCGTAAGTAGGTAGTTCGCGTAAAACAGGGTTAACATAGCTCTCCCGGATGGCATTTTTTACTTCTTGTTTTAGTTTTTGGTACTGGTAATATTCCACACTGTCTTTATGCGCTTGTGATATGCTGTCCTCGGCTTTAGATTGAGACAGCGGGGGCAGGCTTAATATCATTATGAGAGAAATTCGAACAAACATAAAGACGGTGGTTTAATTGAATTAACAAAAACAAATATACATCATTCGAATATTATATTCCAGAGTAAATTTAAAATCAGAAGCATAGGTTCTGTTTGTAGATGAATATTTACATCTGAAAGCAGAAGGTTATGCGGAGTAGGCAACATATATAACTGTTTTGTAGGAAATGTGGATTATGGGCGAAAAAAGCTTCAACAGGTTAATCAGCCAGCATCCCGAAAACAGGGAAATAAACCAACGTTCCTCATTTGTTTATTGTTTTAACGTTTAAATTGTATGTATTTGTCATGTAATTGTGTTGCTTTGTCAAAGCAATATATGTTAGTGAGTTATATCACCACTCCGGATCAATCCCCGGGAATGCTTACGCGTAAACCAATCAAAAAAAACTTCGGATTTTATATTTAACACTTATTACAATGAAAAAGGCAACTTTTAAATTATCAATGCTTAGCTTAATTAGTATGTTAATACTTACAACAGGGTGTGAGGATCTTTTCGATTTAAAGATCTCCTTTTATTCAGAATACTCCCCGATAGAGTTTAAAATTCTCCCCGTAAGTGATACCGGCTATCATTTATTTGCGATGGATACCGGCAGGATGAGTATAGACAATATATTGGCTGAAAATGAAATGACAATAGATGATATAGAATCTATTACAATTAATGAGGCTGAAGTTGAGATTCTTAACCTGGATACGAACTTGACTTTTAATATTTTTAAGTTCATAGAAGCCTCTATTAGCTCCGAGTTTTTACCAGAAACTCAGATGGCGTACCAGGATACTATTCCGGAGAACGTGAAAAAAGTGAAATGCAAATATGGTAATAATGATTTATCAGATTATGTGTTGTCTTCGGAATATTATTTGTCTGCCAGTGGAATAAACAGGGTGCCAATTGAAGATACTATATACATCAGCGGGAGAATTAAGTTCAAAATTCAAACAACACTTAAGGAGGCATACTCAGCCGTGCGGTAATACCTTGAAATAAAAAGATATTCGTGCATGGCAGGTACAGTGGGGCAAGCTCAACATTTCGGAATTAAATATTATAAAAGCGATTATGGAAGAGTTTGCTTTACTACTCTGTTTCGTTTCCTATAGTTAACGGATTTTAATACCCCGGCCTCAATCCTTTGTTTTTTTTGGAGTGTTTATTTCTTTAACCACTTCGGCAGCAAGACGTTCGCTGTAACTGTTTATTTTCCAGTGAGCGGGGCTCCATCCCTTCAGGAAACGGTGAAAGTCAGTCCAGGCGTAAGGATACATTTGCCTCCAGTCTTCTTCAATTGCTTTAATGTCAAAAGGACTATTTTTTTTTCTCAGAGCTTTTCCAAGAGCAGTAAAATAAAAGTCCAGTAGCTGTGGTTCCTGTTGTTCACATTCACCTTCGTCAAGGCAGCTACCGATAAAATAAGCGACGTCTTTCATTCCGCAGCCACCGCCAACATATTGAAAGTCCACTGCTGCGACTTGTTTCCCGTTGTTTGAAAAACAAAAGTTTGCCAGTTTTGCATCGCCATGAACAAAAGTTAGAAAATTACACTCATTTAGTTTTTTATCTATTGCTTGGGCGCTCATTTTTAAAGACTTATCTTCAATCGCGTTGAATTCATCCGGACGGGTATCCAAATGCCAGTAAGTTCCAATGTCCCACAGGTGTTTAGGTAGTATGCCCATAAAGGTTGCATGGAAATTGGCCAGCCAGCTAAGGCAGGCATGGATCTCGTTTTCTGTAACTGACGTTTTACGTTCCGGGAAGCCTGTCTCATCCAGATCTTCAAGCACCATTACTACTTCATCCCCCAGGTGCTCAAGGGCCAGGCAATCAGGAATACGGCAGCCATCATCACAGTGTTTTGCCCAATGTTCATACCAGGCTGTTTCTACTTTGTATGATTTTATTTTCCTTTCGTGCGATAAGTCTGTATTCCAGCCCCTGGGGTGCTTTGTCTGTTCAGGCAACTTAACATGTTTTACAACAATACTGTTCATTTTAGCTCCAAAAAGTCTATAACGTATAATGTTTCCATACCCGCTCCATAAACTCTGTATTATCCCTTCTTCACAGAGATTTTCCGCTTCAGTTGCCTTAAGAATGATATCGTGTATTTCCTTGTTCATAAAAATTAAAATCCTTCCGGTGAAATTAAGCTGCAAAGATAGTAATTCGCAGAAGGAGTATTTATTTCATTGGCCAGAATTAATATGACCGTTTTTACAGTTACTAAAGAATAAATCTCGTAGATTTGAATATTCTATTTCCAGGCTCAGCAAACGAAAGGTTAATTTTTCGCAGAATGTCTTTCTGACCAAACATCATTAAATAAAAAATGGAAACAATTTCGGACAATAAAAACGGGCAGAAAAAGTTTCTGAATGCCCGGTCAATAATTCCTTCAATTGCTTTAATAATGATGATAGCCGGTATTTTGTTTCCGGCAGTTTTTTATTCGGCCAACCTGAGGCACCCAACGCCAACAACCCTGTTGGTGGCGATATGTGTGTGTTTGTTTGCCAGCGTGATATTTTTATGGATATTGGACGCAACATCAATACTTCAGTTCAGAAAGGAGTGGATAAGTAAGTCAATTTACGGAGCGGCAATTTCTTCGGTTTTAGGTTCAAGTGTTGCCGTATATAAAGATTTTTTTGAAGCAGATAAATACCCACTGAGGGGGAGTTGGGAAATAATGATAATTGATAGTCAGTCCAATAAAACAATTTTTGATAATGAGCTTCTTTTAGGCTATTGTAGAAACAATGCTGAATATTATGGTTTTTCGGAATTGGACATGAAAGGTACAGATAGTTCTTTGGTGTCGTTTATTGAGATAAAAAAACTCTCATTGAATGATAATAATGTAATTGCCGATTTTGTTTTCCGGAATGGAAATCGCAAATGCTTTATTTGGGATATTATAGTTGCTACAGATTTAACCCAGGTTGAGTTTGCCCCGGATAGTCCATATAAACATTACAAAATAATAATGCTTCGTCCTCATATGTAAATAAAGCCTTACATCCCCGGATGCCAGAGATTGTTATTCTTACATATGATGATTTAATGATTTTCATTGTCAAATAGAAAAAAAATATAATTTTTCACGGAATTTGGGTAATTTTGATATGTGAACCGTTATAAATTTAGGGTGTTGTCAATATAGATTGTTGGTAATTTTGGCATTATGGCCTGAGTTTTTTGTCGGATGAAGAAATTTAATCGAAGCTATGGAACTTTCGGTTTATGAACACCAAAATAAGTGAGAGGGGCATTCGGGCAGGAGCGGCTAAAATTGTATAAATTATAGCCAAAGAGACTGTTGAATATCGGAGGTCTGTGTCTTTCCGGTTTGGCAGGTTTGTTTCTATGAAATATGGGGCAATATTGCCCGGAAATGTGAGAGTGGTTTTTCTAATTGTAGGAAAAGCCAATTTTAAATATGGTTAAAACGAAAGAGGTGTTTTTTGGGGACTTTTACAAAGAGAATTAACAATCGGGGAACAGAAGGTGGAAAGTTGAGTGTTCCTGTATAGGGACCTATCAGGGCGAAAAAAGAAAAAGTACTCAAAACAGGGTTCGGAGGTTAATCCAATTGTAGCGAAAAGAAAAAAGATTACTAATTTATTCAGATAAAGATATATTATGGAAGAAAAAAGATTTAATCCGCAGAACCTTGAGCGACTGAACAATCCGGAGCGGATAAAAGATTTTCCGCCAAATGAGCTAATAAAATACGCAGAGTTAAATAATCCGGAGGTGATGATCGATCTGGGGGCTGGTACAGGTTTTTTCAGTGCTCAGTTTGCTGAAAAATTTCCTGAATGTAAGGTTTATGCCTGCGATATTTCCGAGATAATGGTGGACTGGATGATAGATAATATTTTGCCTGATTATGATAATATTGTTCCAATGAAGATGGAAGACAATCAGGTTCCTATAGACGATGAAATGGCTGATTTTCTTTTTACGGTCAACCTTCATCATGAACTTGACAGTCCGGAAAAAACACTTAAAGAGTGTTATCGCTTGTTGAAGCCCGGGGGAAAAATTGCTGTTTCAGATTGGAAAAAGGAAGATACCGGAAAAGGGCCTTCCCTTGATATCAGATACGAGCCAAAGGAAGTAAAAAAGCAACTAGAAGAGGCTGGCTTTATAAATATTGATGAGCATATCAGTTTTCCGAACAATTTCTTACTTCTTGCTGAAAAAGAAGATTAGTGTTATTTAAAACGAAAAAATTAACAACCCTTCAAATTTTTATTTTATCAACGTTAAGGGCGAATTTTAAATTGTTATATTTAATGGTCTAAAGTATTGCGGTGCCTGATGTTATCATAACGCCATTTTATTTTTGTGTAAAAACCTACACAAAAATGGCAATACGAATTAAGAAACCCGGAGCAAATTATCCAATAAAAATCTACTAAATCAATGAAAAAGACCAAAATAAACATCAATTTAACAATTCTGCTTTTATTTGCAGTTGCATTTTTGAATGCACAGGAGGATGAGGGATTACATAAAGTAATTGAAGAAATAACATTTGAAGGTTTCTATAAACATCTGGAATATCTTTCAGTTGACGAGATGAGAGGACGGGGCACAGGTACGGAAGAGTACAAAATAGCGGCTAATTATGTAGCTGAAGAATTTAGAAAGAACGGATTACAGCCCTTCCCGGAAATAAACAGTTTTTTACAGGAAGTTCCATTGATGCAGGGGACGTTCAAAGAGCCATCAGTTCAGTTTAAGGTAAAGGGCAGTAATGGAGAAGTTTCCGGTATTTTCGGAAAAGACATAAGCCTTTTTCTTGATGCGGCGAAAAAAAGGGTGGATAAAGAACAGGAATTGGCTTTTGTTGGATATGGAAACATTATTCCAGGTAAAAACATCAATGATTTTAAAGGCGTTGAAGTTAAGGGGAAGACCGTAGTAATAGCTTTAGGTAACCCCAAAGGGATAACGGACGAGAAGTACAATAATCCTTTTGAAAAGATTCAGAATGCTATAAAAATGGGGGCAGAAGGTGTAGTTTTTTTCTCGCCCAAGAGTCGTTTTCAGAACCTGATATTTAAACAGATGCATAAATATGTTGGTTCATCTCGAATGGTACTGTCGGATTCTCTGGTTGCGGAACCTGTGGTGGATATGGAGGTTGTAGCCTTTACAAAAAAGAGTTTTATCGCAGATGTTTTTAAAATTAATGGCCTAAGTCTAAAAAAGGAATTAAAGGAAATAGCAAATGGGGAGAACAGAAGTAAAGAATTAGACGCACAACTTCGATGTTCATATGATGTAGAGCAGGAAAATAAAAACTGTTTTAATGTGGTTGCCCTTTTGCCTGGTACAGATCCTGTTTTGAAAAACGAATATATTGTAATTGGCAGCCACCTGGATCACCTGGGAGTTGGAGAACCGGTAAAAGGTGATTCAATATATAACGGAATGTGGGACAATGCATCAGGTGTCTCTGCCCTGATCTGTATTTCTGAAGCTTTTAAGAAGATGGAAGAGAGGCCGCAGCGTTCAATCGTTTTTGTAGCCTACACTGCTGAAGAAAAAGGGCTTCTTGGATCAACCTATTATGCGGCCTATAATCATGTTGGTGACGGAAAGATTGTAGCAAACCTGAACATTGACATGCTTGGGAGCTTGTATGAAACGCAGGACATAGTCCCACTTGGATATTCTCACTCCAATTTGTCCGAAGCCGTGGATTTCTCTGCTAAAACTATGGGACTAACTGTAACAAAAAGCAAACACCTTGAAGATTTATATTTAGAGCGAAGTGATCAAATGTCCTTTATAAAAAAAGGCATTCCGGCCTTATATTCGATTAGTGGGCTAAAAGCTGTTGATTCGAATGTGGATGTAACCAAAAATCTTCAGAAATGGATGAAAAAGACTTATCATTCTCCGTCAGACGATTTAAATCAGAAGTATTCACCGAAAGCTTTTGAGAATGCAATGAAGGTTAATTTTCTGACATCATATTATATCTCGACGAAAATGAAATCGGTTGAATGGAATAAGGATAGTAAATTATATAAAAAATATGTTTTGCTTGACGGTGCCCCGGATTAGTGTCCTGTTTTTTCAGGGCTCCCTGAAAAATTTATTTTTTTATTGGTACTCTCCAATTTGTTTTGGCAGAGTTAATTCGTGTAACTAAAAAACGCTATTTTAATATTCAGTTATTAATGCTTTAAAGATGAGTTTTCTTTTATTTCATTAATAAGTGTTTCTGAAATATCCTCTTTTGAAGAGACATGGATGTAGTTACCTTTTCCAAGCACTGACATTTCTGACATGAAAGATTTAGCTTCATTATCTACCCCAAAACCAATAATTGAGAGAATAATGCCCTGTGCAGCATAGTCTGAAATCATGTTTTTAAACGCTTCAGGCTGTTGGGTCCCTCCGGTAAATTGGCCATCGGTTGCCAGGATAATTTGGTTGTTTCCCCCAGGGATAAAACTGGAGTAGGCCAAAGCATAGGCACTTTCGAGTCCTTTTACACCATTGGTAATACCTGAGGCTTTTAGTGCACTAACTTTAGTTTTTATCGCTGTTTTATAGTTGCCGGGTATTGATTTAATAACGATTGTTGGAGAGCCTGAATACGTTATTAACGATACATTGTCAATATTTCTAAGCACGTCTGTAAGATTGTTGGCAGAATGCTTTAGAAGCTCAAGTTTTTGGTTCGATCTCATGGAATAGGAAACATCAAGCAAGAGAACGATATTGTTTGCAGCATATAGGTTAGTGGGGAGGAGATTGGTGTTTTCTTCCTGTTTAATTTGGGCATCCGGAATTATGATGTCAGGTTCATTTATGACAATTTCCTGCTCCGGTATCTGTGGTGGTATCATTTTCATTTCGAAAAAAAGCACAGGTAGCGAACGGGGAACATATTTTTCTTCCTTTAAAGGATAGTACCTGTCTGTTTGCAGGCTAAAGCTGTACTGCCCAATAGGCATTTCTCCAATCCATTCCCCGTTTTTTCCGGTTTCTCCATTAAACTGTTTCGACATATTATGGGTAAAGTCAATTTTAACGTTCGGGATCGGAGCTTTGGTATCCGAGTCAATGGCAACAACCTTTCTTATATTCCAGTTGTCCGGGTTTGGAAAACAAGCCTGTATCGACACTACTTCGCCTGTAATTAGAAGTTCATATGGTTTTTCGGAAGCATTGGTTATAACAGAAATTGTCTCACGAAATGTTCCGGTTTTATTTAAATTGGGAAGGATAAGTATTTTTCCGGACTCGGCTGGAGAAATGAAGCCTTTGGTATAACTTACTTTCACTGAAGGTGATTTATGGACCATGAGTATGGCCAAAGGTTCATCGCCTGTATTTGTAATAGAAAAGTTGGCCGGAGGATAGTTTAAGTTCGCTACTTTGCCAAAATTATGCTGTGTTTTGTTATAGTTAGCTTTGGGTTGTCCAAAGGCTGATAAAGCATTCAACAGGACCATTAAAAACAGGCTGATTATTCGCATATTCTCGTATTTTAGGCTATATGAAAAGGTTTAAAGCGGCTTCTAGAAATTATCTTTCAGATAAATCATGGCCAGGATAAACCCTTTTCTCCAGTATTCCCAGTTGTGTTTGCCAATTCTCATATGAAATTCATGAGGAACATTAAAATCGAGCAGAAAGTTATGGAAAGCCCTGTTAGCAGGAAACAGAAAATCATACATTCCACAATCAATATACCATTTGGTATTGCTTATGTTACTCACATTGCTGCTGTCTATCATAAAGAAAGGGCTGTTTTTTTTCCAGTGTTCGGTTATTCTTTCTTCACTGGCCAGGTCATGGCCAAAAAGATTTCCGAAGTAACTGTTGTATTTTTCCTGCGGAAGGCCGGAGAAAATTTTCGGGGTTCTTACCGCCGGACTTAAAGATATAGAATGGGAAAAAATTTCCGGATGTTTTACGGGTAGAATAATGGCTCCAAACCCTCCCATGGAGAGTCCGCAAATTGCAGGTTTCTTTGAGGAGTCTATCCTGAAATTCTGATTGATGTGAGGTAAAAGTTCTTTAATGAAATAATCTTCATAATTAAACTTGCCCAAATAATCGTTGATATAATAAGAATTTTTCGCATCAGGCATAATAACAATAAGTTCAGGCATGGCGTTTTCAGAAATAAGACTGTCAAGAATGCTTTTTATTTTACACCTTCTTATCCAGCTGTTTTCATTGCCCCCATAACCATGTAAAAGATACATAAGCCCGAACTTCTTTTGAGAATCCACAGAATACGAAGGGGGGAGGTATACCGAGTACTCCGAAACACCGTGAAGGTATTTACTTGATATGTTTAAAGACTCCTTAACAGTACCTCCGCTTTGTGCAGAAACCAAACAATTTAGGGCGAAGCTCAAAATAAATGCAGCAATAATACCGGGGAAAAGTTTCATGTAATAAAAAATGTTAATTCTTTAAAAAGTTAACGTTTTAAACTCAATTTAGATACGTAGATAACAAAGAAAAAATTACTTTTGCGGATTCACTTTTTTTAAACACTTTGGGAATCAAAATGAAAAGGATAATCATAAATATTGTAAAATATATTTTCTTTCTGGGCTTGGGGGTTTTTATATTTTGGTGGAGTTACAGAGATACTCCGATTGAAACAATTATGGATTCATTCAAAAATGTAAACTACTTCTGGATAGTTGTTTCCCTGGTGTTTAGTGTTTTATCTCTGGCCTCAAGAGCAATGAGGTGGCAGTTGTTGATTGATTCTTCCGGCCATAAAACCAGGTTTGGAAATGTATTCCTTTCATGCTATATCCTTTATTTTGTCAATCTTTTAATACCAAGAGCAGGTGAGGTGGCAAGGTGTACGGTTGTATCAAGTACGGAAAAGGTGCCTTTTGCAAAGTTGGTGGGTACGATGGTTGTGGAACGGCTTGCCGATATGCTTATGTTGGTTCTCATTGCTGTTATCGTTGTTCCATTGTACTTTATGGACTTTGCCAAGATTTTTTCGAGTAACGATGAGTTGTCGTCTAATTTTTCCAATTTCTTTTCTGTACAGAATATAATTATAATATCTGCAATTGGCGTTTTGGGACTGGTCGCAATGTATTTTATGATCAGGTATATTGGTAGAAGCAATAGTAAAATGGCAACGAAGATAAAAACCATATGGAAAACGATCCGGGAAGGGATTGTTTCAATTTTATCGATGAAGAAAAAATGGGCATTTATTGCACATACCTTATTTATTTTCCTGATGTGGTTAGCAATGCTTTATGTCATTTTCTGGTCATTTGAACCAACATCCGGATTAAGTATTGCTGCCGGAGTGGTTACTTTTTTTATGGGGGGACTGGCTATGCTGGCACCTATAAACGGAGGGATAGGAGCTTGGCATACAATGGTAATTCTTTCACTGGTAGGGGCTTATGGAGTAACTGAGCCTGATGCCAAATCTTTTGCGTTTCTGGCACATACAGCAACAAATTTGGTTTATCTTGTGTTTGGTCTGATTGCTGTGGCTATACTTTTTATCTATAATTCAGGAAAGGTAAGCCTTTCGTTTAAACAACCGACTGATGAAGTGGCAAAAAGTTGAAATAAGGAGGTTTGCCCCCAAATACTTTTCTGAGTTTGTAGAGTTAGTCCATAGTACAATAAAAGAGGTTTATCCTAAAGTTTATTCAAAAGAAGTAACAGACTTTTTTCTTGAATATCATAGTGCTCGGGAACTTGAGAGAAAGTCGGAGAAAAGTACAATTTTATTGGCTTTTGATGGTGAGCAGTTGATTGCCTCTGGTTATCTTCTAAAAAAGGAGATCGGAGGGGTGTATGTAAAAACTGTTTATCAGGGCAGAGGGATTGGAAAGTATATTGTTGATGAACTTGTAAAGGAAGCAAGGGAGAAAAAGTATGACCACGTTTGGTTGGATGCAACGCTGGGAGCCGAGACTTTTTATCAAAAATCAGGCTTTCAACTTGTTGAAAAAATGACCGATATGATTAAAAGTAATGTTCCCCTGGATTATTACAGAATGTATATGAAGTTGTAAGCTTTTAGTAATAATTGGCAGGAATACATTGTATCCCGTACCAAATAAAAATAAATTTTACAGGGAATTTTTTTACGACTTTTTATATTGCTCTGCAAAATCTACAGAGATATAGTTATCATAACTCAGGCAAACATGGGTTGCAAAATCAATAGCTGTTTTAATTATAGGTTCCCATTGGTCTATAGTCATGTTGTTTAACGACTTATAGGTAATGTTATATTTTAGGAGTGAAAAAACGATGCCTGCATTAAAATTATCGCCTGCGCCAATTGTGCTTTTCGCCTCAATTTTATTAATGTCAAATCTCCCTGAAGCCTTGGGGGCCCTTAGGTAAGCCCCTTTTGTAGACGTGGTATAAAGAAGGATAGGGGTTTTTTCTTTTATCAGGCTGTAGGCTTCATCAACATTTTTTGTGCCGAAGATGAATGAAAAATCTTCGTTTGAGCCCCTTACAATATTACTGAGGGCTATGTTTTCAAGAATTAAGGGGCGAAGCTTAGGCAATTCGTGCAAATGACTTTTTCTGAAGTTCGGATCGTACAGAACAATAGCCTTTTCTTTATTGGCGTGCTTAATGAATTTTAGCAGAATATCCCTTACGTCGGTTGTAATAGCATAAAAAGATCCAAAAAGAATGATATCATCCTGCTTAACCTCTGGAAAACGGATATGTAAACGTTTTTTAGGGTATATTTTGTAAAAATCATAACTGGCATCATTGTTTTCGTTCAGAAAGGCCAGGGCAAGAGCTGATTTTCCGTCAAAATACCGGTAAACATATTCGGTTGAGACATTATTGTCTTTTAGAAACCTGTCAATAAAATTTCCTACTTCGTCTAAACCGTATTCCCCGATAAAATTAACAGGAAGGCCCAGCCTGCCCAAGGTTACGGCAGAGTTTAAACAAGCACCTCCAGCTTTAGCGGTAAATGGTTGATTTTCCTTTATTAGTATATCAAGTACGGTTTCTCCTATGGTATAAACTTTACGCATATAAACTTTATTTCACAAGTTTAGATATTTCCTTAAATTCCGGAGTTCCGGCTATTCTGCATAGTTCAAAAAGGATTGATTCGGTTGTTGTCATAATACATCCAACATCTCTCATTCTTCCCATAGCAACTTCTTTGTCCTGCTCTTTACGTGAGCTTATTGCATCTGAAACAATAACCGGGTTAAAATTATTATATAGTAAGTCAAGTGCGGTCTGAAGCACACAAATATGTGACTCTATTCCCATTATTACTACATTTCTTTTTCCTGTACGGTTCATCACTTTTATAAATGACGGCTCACGGTAACAGCTAAATGTTAATTTTTCGATATAGGAGAAGTTTCCTATTGCTTCGTTTAATTCAGGAATACTGTTGCCAAGCCCTTTGGTGTATTGTTGGGTAACCACAATAGGGACATTGAGGGCGCGTAAGCCCTTCACCATTGTAAGGCAGGATGCTGTAACCGATTTGGCATTGTGCATATGAGGAAGTAGCTTCTCCTGCATATCAATTACCAGTCCAATTGTATTTTCTTTGTTAAGTCTCATAATTGGTAAGCAAAAGTAATTCTTTAAGTGAGAGAAATATTATTTAATTGATCAAATTTCAGGAAAAAAGGCCTTAATTGTCTGGCGATTGCTTCAACACCACCTTTTTCATCCGATTCTATGTTTAAAGGCAAGACCGGATCGTGAAGGGAGAGCCTGAGCAAAAACCAGCCATTTCCATTTGGTTGCCGGCAGTTTATCCTTACTCCTTCGAAGTTTACTTTTTCCGGTTCCCAACCTTCAATTTCATTTACATAGCCTTTTAGTTCAGAAATTATCATGTTCCCGTATTCCTTAAATTCGTCATTGTTAATACCGATTCTGAACTCTGCCGAATCCTGAGGTTCTTCCAGGTTGCTGATTAAGGAGGTAATTTTTTCATTCTCATTTTTGAGTTGCGCAACCTTAACAAGTATTTTAGCAACCATATAAGCCCCATCGTCAAGGTTAAAGTTTTCCTTCATAGCTCCATGTCCCGATGTTTCTATGGCTAACCAGCACTCTTTGTCTTCTTTGTTTAATTTTATCGACTCGTTTATTACATTTCTGTAGCCTCTTTTAAAGCGGTGGTGTTTTCCTCCCAGATGAGAAATGAATTTACTAAGTCCTTCAGAAGTAACCGAGTCAGTGACGATATATGAATTGGGGTGTTCTTCAAGAATTATGGCAGAAAGAAGCGCTATCAGGGCATTTCTGTTAATTGGTCTCCCGGTATTGTCAACAATTGCAGAACGGTCAACGTCTGTATCGAAAATAATACCCAGGTCGGCTTGGTTATTAATAACGGCCTTAATTATTGAATTCATGGCATCTTTGTCTTCCGGATTAGGGATATGATTGGGGAAATTTCCGTCAGGTTCCAGAAACTGGCTTCCTTTTGTGTCGGCACCCAAAGGAACAAGAATTCTTTCGGCAAAAAAACCTCCCGCCCCATTTCCGGCATCCACAATTATTTTTAGTCCGCTAAGGGGTTTTTCCGAACCACTGTGTTTACGTATATAATCAACGAGAAATTGGGAATATGGAGTTAAAATATCAGCCTTGTGGACTTGTCCCACATTATCCGTAACCTGTTTTGGAGCATTATTAGCAGCAATTTCCAGGATTCTGGTTATATCTTTTTTTTCCAGTCCTGATTTTTGGGTGAAAAATTTCATGCCATTCCTGTTTGGAGGAAGATGACTTGCTGTGAGCATTACGGAGCCATGGCATTTTGTTGATTTAAGCTGTGTCGACATGAACATGGCCGGAGTGGTGGCAATCCCAAAATCAAGTACATTGCAGCCTTTGTTTACAGCTCCATGAATAAACGCATCTCTAAGTTTGGGACCGCTAATTCTGGAATCCATTCCAATACCAATAACCAGTTCTCCCGGAGGGATTTCTTCAGATTCGGAAAGCCAGGTGATAAATGAGGCTCCCAGAATTTCAGATACCTTTTCGTCAAGGTTAACACTCTCGTTATCAATTAGAGGTAACGCGACCCCTCTTATGTCCGATCCATTTTGGAGAACTTTCCAATCAATAATCATACTACTGGTAGGTTTGGTTATACATGAATAAAATACAATTATTCTGTTAGAATAAGAAATCCTGTTTCACTAAATTATTGTCCGGCTGCAATTCTGGATTTTTGTCCCAGGTAACCTCCATGATGTCTTTGGGCGTATTCCTCCGGAGTGAAATCAATTTTTTCCATCATCAATGTTACTAAGATGTCCCCGATTACTGTCATTACCGTGGTAGATGTTGTAGGTGATAACCCTAACGGACATACTTCCTGGGGGTTGCCGGTTGATAAAACATTATCAGCCAACTGGGCCAGCGGACTGTCTTTTTTTCCAACAAGGGCAATGACCTTTATATTTTTGTGCAGGTTTTTTGCCAGTTTATAAAGTTCGAGAACTTCCCGTGTTTTGCCGGAGTTTGAAATTAAAAGCAATATGTCATTCTTTTGAATTATACCTAAATCACCATGCTGTGCATCACTGGGGTGCAGAAAAACAGATGGGGTTCCGGTGGAACTAAAAGTAGTGGCAATATTAATTGCAATTTGTCCCGCTTTTCCCATACCGCTTGCTATTAACTTTCCCCCGTTTTGGTGAACAGCAAAATGAATAAGGTTAATTGTGTTTTCAAAACTATTATCAACAGGAATGTTTAGTACGGCCTCCGCTTCATGTTCTAATATTCTTCTAATTCTTTCCAGCATATAAAGATTTTTGCGTAAATATAATTGTTTAGCCCAAGAGATTAAAATGCTTATTCAGACTATATCGATTTTAGGTGTAAAAACAGAATAATTTTGTTGAGAAAAAATGACTTTAATGAGGGAGTCTCGCCATAACTTATTAAATTTAATATTAAGTGATTAACTTTGAGGGTTTAACCGGGAGGATATAATTAAAGAAGAAACACATGCTTGGAAAAAGAACTGTAACTGGGCCGGGGGCGGTTATAAATGAACATCAGGAATTTTTCTTTGTTCCTGTTAACGTTAATTTTATTAATTGTCGAAACAAAAGTATGATGAAGCAATATTTTTTTCTGTCAAGGCAGGCATTGTTATTGTGTTTTCTTTTATTCATTATGGCTTCATGTTCCTATAAAAATAACCTTACAGCCGAAAAAATAAGCCTTTCTCCATATTATAGTTCGCAGATGGTTTTTCAAAAAGATGAGCCATTAATATTGAAGGGGCGCTGTTCTGTTAATGGGGTTTTGGCGGTTAGAATTGAAAATTCCCTAAAGTATGTTCAAGCTGACAAAGAAGGGAACTGGAGCGTAGAGTTTCCGTCTGTTGATTTAAAAGGAAGCTTTAATATATTTATTGAAGGGGCAGAGGAACAGCTTGTACTGAACGATGTTTCAATGGGGCGTGTCTGGGTAATAATAGGGAACGGTTGGTTAACGGATTATAATACAAATTATACGAAAAAAGTACCCTCAGAAGTTCATAATGCAAAGGTAAAATATTTTCAGCCGGAAATTAGTATGGGACCGGGAACAGAAGGATTAAAAGGAGAGTGGAAAGGATTAAAAGGAAGTAATATACATCTTTATGAACAACTACCCCGGATTGCCGGACAAGTAATGAATGAAGGTACGGGTGAAACAATAGGAATTGTAAATATCGTATATCCGGGCATGCATTTCAAGGATTTTATCGAAGAACCAATAGAAGGACAAGATACTTTATGGACCAGATATTTTGAATTGCAAAAAAGTTACAAAACTCTTGCAGATAACTCTTTTAAGGGGATTGAGCGAGGAGTACTCGACCGGAAACTGGACGATAGCGGATGGACGAAAACGGATTTTCCCATCATAACTTATAAACGATGGTTTTTAAAGGACAGGATAATCTGGTGGAGAAAAAAGATGCTGTTAGCAGAAAAATATATAAAATCACCGCTTACCTTAAATCTTGGAACAATACGAGGTCAGTTCAACTTTTATTTTAATGGTGTTGAAATAGATCATTTTAATGGTGAGACAAAAGAATATAAGCTTCAGGTTCCCGATTCCCTGGTTCGTGTCTGGGCCAATGTTTTATCTGTTCGAATGGTTGCCGGAGATAGTCTGTCGGGTTTTTATTCCGAGGCTCCGGTAATTACAAATGCAGATTCTTCACTTAAAATGAACATAGCTGAGGACTGGAAATTCAGGGCTTATTATGAGCCAGCTTTACCAGCAGTTGTGAAGCCGGAAGGAATCCGGCTGCCCATATTTAATAATGTTGTTAAACCGCTGGAAAAAATAAATGCAGAGGGGCTGGTAGTATGTGGTGGACTGCATTTCTATCACCCGGGTAATAGCAAGGGGGTGAAAGTGTTTTTAGATAAAGTTTCCAAGGGGTTTAATGCGAAAGAAAAGTTCATTTGTTTAATACCAAATCCGGGAATTACGGATTCTATTAAAATATCCGGCACCTATTCTTTAATCAGGAATAACCAGTTAGTAGCAGCAGCCCAATCAGGGTACAGGATTATTAATACGCTGGATTTTTCGAATTTTGACGAACGGGAGCAGTTTTATCGTTCAATTTCAGTGCGAGTACTAAATGCATCAAAAGAGCTGTGTGCTGAATGATATGTTGAAATAAAAAAAGAAAGACACCCATCGGGAACGACAGGTGCCTTTCAGGTAAATTAAGAACACATTAATAGAAGTCGATTATTTTATCAATGCAAATGCTCATTCCCAAATACACAAACGATATTCCCTGGTCTAACCTCATACCGCGCAATTCGGAACTATTATCCGCGTTTACCGGTAAATTGTTTATGTATTTATGGTTTATTAAGTCTCTGAATGGCTTTTCAAATTTATAGCCAATAAAAAAATCAACATACCAGTTAAACCTCATTTCAGCACCAAGGGAAAATAAAAGATTGTGCATATTAACTTCATCTCCTAAGTTGTACTGTTCACCATCGGATATTCCATACCGGGTCGTAAGGACCGATGCCTCATAATGTAAGCCATGGTTAAATGAAAAAGTGAACCGTTTAGTACTGTCGCTTAGTTGATATTGGGTAACAAAACCAAACTTTAACGCATACCTCTCCAAATAAGCCTCAACATCATAGGAGTTCATTTTAGTCCTTGAGAAATCCAGGAACTCGGTGTTGTTGATAAAATGAACAGAATCAACTCTGAGTCCAACCTGCCATTGTGTGGCAACCAGCCCACTTCTATGGTTATTCCGAATAAAGAAATTATGTTGATATGTAAATACAGATTGGTCATATTTTTCTCCAATATTAAAGTTTTCTCTGTAACCGATATCAAGTGCGTAACCAAATTCGCTCTGCGCTTTTATCTGTAACAAAAAAACAAGTAATAGAAAAAGTATGAGTGTAAACCTTTTCATAGCTATTAGTTCATGCTAATATTTCTAATTTGAACATTATCGTCACCGGCACTAAACATTTCATCTTTGCTGTATTTCCAGGTTAAGGAATGCTGTCCGGGATTAATCTCAACAGAAAAACTGGTCCAGTTTATTTCACCGGTCATATTCGATAAATGGGTAACCCCGTCAATATTAAAGCTGAATTTGTCGTAATCTTTTTCAGAGCTGACTTTGTATTCAAAACTTAGTGTAACCGGATTGTTATTTTCAATATTGGCAACCATCTTGGTTGTTGAGTTATCAGAAATATCAGTGCTTGTATAAAAATTATTCCCGGTTTTCGTCCAGGGGGTCACAATTTCAAGCTTGTCGATACCTTTGTCATCCAGATCTCTAATGGTATCTTCTTTAACAGATATTTGTTTTGATTTAGTTTTGTCTGAAGTATAAACCATTAAATGTTCCAGGTTGGCAGGGACAATAATGTTGACCAGTTCATTTGGTGCAACAGATGAACCAAGGTATTCTCCGTTAAGGTTAAATAACAGAAGGGTCTCGTTTGTATAGTTCAATAATTTGATCTCCTGATGAGAATTCCCAACCCGCTTTACAGCAACTTCATTTGTTACAATATCAACATATTTGAATACTTCAGCAGTTGAGGAGCCATCTTTTGAGCGGGCCGAAATATTGTAGGTGTTGACCGGAATGAGGAATGTCGTGGAACTGTTTCCCGGAATCATTGAAAGACCAGCAGTAGAACCGTCTACTTTAGCTATAGATTCGATTAAGACATCGTTTGCATATATGCTGATAGATTTATCGGTCTCGTTAATTATTTTAAGTTCCCCGAACTTACCAATGGTGCTGATATAAACAGGGATGTTGATGTCGGATACGTCATGAACGATATTTATAACGATATCATTAAGTTCACTCCAGCCAATTTCGGTAATTTCTCCGGTTTTGGAATTTGGATCAGAGTACCAGTATCTGAAATACAGGAAGTGATTTCCGTAATCTACACTTACTTTTTTGCCAGAAATACCGGGTTGTAATGATGCGATCCGTGAGCCATTTTTGCTGTTTAGAAATACATCAACCTGGTAAATGTTTTTTTGCTCATACTCATCTATATCCGGGTATGATAGTTTAAGTGTTCCGGAACCTTCATATTTGTCGTTTCCTGTTATTAGCCAGTTTGCCCTTTCGCCAGGTTCTGTTGTATTTGAAAGGGCTACACTCCATTGCCGGTACACTGTATTTATGTTTGGATTGTCTTTATCGGCAACATCTTTCTTCTTCCATATTTGTAGCTTGCAAATACCAATGTCCTGATTGGGGACATTGATGATATAAAGCTCTGCATTAGCAGGAATTTCTTTTATATAAACAAAATTCTTATACAGGTATAAAGGTTCGTTTGTCTGATTGGTAATAGATAGGTTTCCGGCTAAATCAGGATTAGGATCATCAATGTCAATCACCTCATAAAAACAAGTACCGTTGTCATAGTCGGCGGCAACATCATAATTTGAGGCCCTCGGATCAGTGCAACCTGGCTTTTGCTCTTCACACTGGCTAAATAAAAATGCAGCGACAAGGATAAGTCCGATAGGTAAAAATTTTGAGGTATTCATGGTTTTAAAATATAATGGGAGCCGGTGTGAAAACCAGCTCCCGATTTAAATAATATGTTTTTTACTCAATGGGAGTTTCGATTACTACCGGAACATCGGTAGTGTCGGAATCGGCCTCCCCGTCGATAATCCATTCAACTGTCTTGTCCGGCTTAACAGTAAGGGTTATGTCTTCAATAAACCTACCTTCCAGGTCGCGTGCTGATAAAATATATATTTCCTCAAAAGTTTCCTGATCAAGCACCGGCATCACATAAGTCTGAGAACCATTATTGGCCAGAGAAGAAAGGTTATTCTTACTTCCATTGTCCAGATAACAAACACTCTCAATAAGTTTATCCCCTGCTTTAATTATAACAGGTTGGTTATGAAGGTTTGTAACTTTAATGTTTCCGTACCATGATTTCTTTTGAGTATCAACCCCATTGTGAGGGACAATGTATGTAACCTCTTTACGGTTTTCGTTAAGCACCATCCAGATTTTAACCTCGTCGCCATTAATCAATTCCTGTTCGACCCAAACAGTTTTGGATTCGTCTATGGCCTGGTTATCATCAGGGTTGCTATACCAGTATTTGTAGTGTAACGAATAGTTTCCAAAATCGATACCCACTTTTTTGTACTGCTGTCCGGGCATTAAACTCATAATTTTAGCACCGGAGCGGTCATTTAGGAAAACATCAACGTTATAGCTGGTGCCTCCGAAATAGGAGAAACTTACTGTAGCAACATCAACGAAGGTATCGTCAGAACCTACATGCCATGTTGCACGATCTTCAATAGAGGTACTGTTTGCCAGTGGGACCATCCAACGTTTATAAGCTAAAGAAGGATCCGGGTTGTAGATATCCTCGGCTACATCACTGTAAAGATACAGATCTAACTGAACGGTACCTTCATTTTCATTTGAAATGTTAACCAGATAGTCGGTTGCTGATGCAGGAATCTTCTTGATAAGAACCTGGTCTTTGTAAAGGACGAGCTGTTGATTAGAATTGTTAATTACTAACAGGTTACCGCTGTTGTCCTGCTGGTCTGGTGTGAACCCCTGAGGTTGTTCATCATCAATAAATTCGCAGGAGGTTGCAAAAAGCAGAACCGCAAATGACAGATTTAAAAGTATACGTTTCATATTACTAAAAATTTAATTCGACCATATAATTGATTTAAATATGAATATTCCCATGTCAGAGAAGTGATGGTAGAGTTTAAACGCTTCGCTTGTGCAGCTGTAAATAATATTTACTCTGTTTTCTGATTCAATTTTTATATCAGGAATCATAATAGAAATTTTTTTCCTTACTGATATTACCAAATAATGTGCCAAACAATCCATTAAAAAACAGGTGTTTTATAAGAAAGACACAGGAAAGGAAATAGGGTTGCACTTCTAAATAAAAAAAAATTATGCTTTATTATGATTTTTTAATAAAAAGTGTTGTATTGTAATGGTTTTCAGGTTTTTGTCTGATGAATTCCTTTGTGGTAAAGGCTTTGACGGGTTAATACTTTTTAACAGGCAGAGAAGTTTTTTTTGAACTTGTTCAGTGTATATAAATCGGGCATTTATTGCTTCGACCGTTTATTATTATGTACACTTCAAGCTTTTATTGTCCGAATAAGCCAAGTTGTTTAGGGGGATTAGGGGAATAGAACTCCATTTTACGACTTATAGAGTAGTTTGCACAATATTCTTTAAACACCCGATAGAGCATTTCGCTGTTGGGACTAGGACAGTTATAATCCGCGCCAAAAAGTTTATGGTATTTTTCACGGATACCGGGAAACTCATTGTCCAGTTGTTGATAAAAGTATTCCCGTTGACCTTCCCGCTGTGTTAATCCCATCCAGGTCAGTATATATTTTCCACCCGCTTTTGCGACTTCATTAACTATTGATATGATGTTATCTGGTGAGTCAGTTATGAAGGGCAGGACAGGGGTTAGAACAACTCCGGTGTAAATACCCATCTGGCTCAGTATCCGCAATGCGTTAAGCCTTTCGGAAGGAAGGGGTGCTCCGGGTTCGGTTTTTTTTGCCAGTTTATCGTCAACAGTTGTAATTGTGAATGAAACGGCAGCATATGTGCTACCAATTTGCTTAATAAGTTCCGCGTCACGGATAACAAGGTTACTTTTAGTAATAATGTGAATAGGAAACTTGTAATGGTTAATAATTTCAAGGGCTTTTTTTGTCATTTGTAGCTTCTTCTCAATGGGCATGTAGGGATCGTTCATGCTCCCGGTTCCGATAGTCCCTTTTTTTCTTAACTTCTTTAATCGGGCAGAAAGAAGTTCTAGTGCATTTTCTTTAACCCTTATATGGCTTAAATCACCGACTTTATATACATTGCTTCTTGTATCGCAATAAATACACTGGTGTTGGCATCCACGGTAGAGATTGATATTATACGATATTCCAAAATACGGATCCGGGGCTTCTTTTAATGGGGACAAAATAGATTTTGCCTGAATGAATTCCGGATTGCTCATTGTGTTAAGTTAAAGGTTAAAAACCAGTAATATTTATGGTTTAGAATTCAAGTGGAAATAATTTATACCGTAAGCTCAATTATATTTCCTTCAATATCTTTAATTGAAGCTTCGTAATAGCCATCTCCAGTAGTTCTGGGGTATGATAATATCTCTATATTTTGTTTAGATAGTTTCTCAATATATTTATCTACCTGTTCCTTACTGCCTAAGGATATAGCGATATGCCCATTTGAAACATTTTTTTGCTCCATGTCAGGTTGGTGCATAAGTTCGATCTGGCAACCGGAAGTAAAATTTATAAAATAGGAAGAGAAGCCCCTTTTGGGGTTATAATATTTTTCACCACAGGATGCGGCAAATGTCTGTGTGTAGAATGACTTCATTTTATCCAGGTTGTTTGTCCATATTCCAATATGATGAACTTTTCTGGACTTAACGTTAAATATTATGAAGTACATAATTACAGAGGCAATGCAAATAGTAACAGAGTTTGCCAGTATCATCGGCAAATCTTTGCGAATGATACCATAAACCAACCATAGAATTATTCCCGAACAAAGCAAGCTAAACATAAGCGGGGATAAATCATCTGTTGATTTTGTTTTCCAGGTTTTTATGGCTTGTGGCAGGAAAGCTATTGTGGTTAATGCTGCAGCTGTAAGTCCGATTATACTTGTAAACATAAAACAGTTTTTGCTGCAAAAATAGCTTTATTTTTAAGAAAGTATTTTAGTCAGAACCGATATTAACTTGTTTTTTTCAATGGGTTTGGAAATGTATGCGTTAAAGCCACTCTCCAGAATCTTGCTCTCGTCTTCAAGCCGTGCGTATGCGGTTTGCGCAATAATTGGGACGGTAATGTTCATTTTTCTTAGTTCGTAAACAGCCTCAAAACCATCCATGTCTGGCATTTTTATATCCATGAAAATTATGTCCGGTGTATGACTTTTGCAATAATTTATAGCTTCAACACCATTTTTGGCCCAGTCAATTGATGCGTTTGATTTCTTTAATATGGCTTTTAATAATTGGTAATTAGACAAATCATCTTCAACAATAAGAATCTTTTTATTCTCGATCTCAATTTCACTTTCAGATTCTAAAAAGTCTGCTTCTTGTGCCATTGTTGCTTCCGAAACAAAAGGTACAGGAATAGTAAAATAAAATGAGGAGCCTTTCTCCGGCACTGATTCTACCCAAATTTCCCCACTAAGAAGTTCAATAAGTTTCTTTGAAATTGTTAATCCAAGCCCGGCTCCTCTGTACAGGTTATTATTGTCAGGTTCTAATTTAGTGAACCGTTCAAAAATAATGTCTTTGGTGCTTTTATCAAGTCCTATGCCCGTATCGTGGACAAAAAACTTAATGTATCTTTTCTTTTGATGGTTCTTAATTTTATTTATTAGCGTAGCTCCGACTTCTATTAATCCTTTTGGGGTAAATTTAACAGCATTGCTTAAAAGATTGGATAGTATTTGCTTTAACCGGATTTCATCCGAGTTAATAACCATGTCCTGAATCGTTGGGGGAATAGTGAGTTTTAGTTCAACATTTCCATGGTTACTTTGACTGTTTATTTCTTTAAAGGTAAAATATATTTCATGTAAAAGGTTGGAAACTTTGATGTTTGAATGAACTATCGTTAACTGTCCGGCTTCAATTTTAGATATATCCAGAATATCATCGATAAGATGAAGCAGGGTATTACAACTGGAGTTGATGAGTTCAACATATTCTTCCCTTTCACTTCTGGTTAGATCGGCATCGCCCAGTAATCCGGCAAACCCTACAATGGAGTTCATGGGGGTGCGAATTTCATGAGACATGTTTGCCAGAAATGCCGACTTTAGCCTGTCCGCATCTTCGGCCCTTTCTTTTGCTGCTTTCAGCATTTGTTCTGTCTGATCTCTCTTTTTGTCCCTAATCTCTATCTGCTCCATCATATTGTTAAAGCGATCATAAAGGACCCCGAGTTCATCATTGTTTTTTCTTTGTATCCGGATGGAGTAGTTTGCATTCTTTTTGACATTTTCCGATGCGGAGGTTAACTCCAGTATAGGTTCTGTTATAACTTTCTGCGATATGTAGGTAAGTAAAAGGACCAGTACCATCATGGCCAGGGCAATAATAAGTGCCGAACCAATATTCTTTCTTATTTGTTCCCTGGTATTTTCCATCGTTATGTATAATACAACGTCCCCAAATTTGGTGTCATGGTAAATGATAGGCTGGGTTACCAGTAATTTGTTACGAAGACTGTTTTTCCATACTCGGTTTTTATCACTGTTGTAGTATATAATGTTTTCAGGAATAGATAGTTTTGCTGGGTTATGGGAGTCAAAAAGTTGTCCGTCGCTATCATATATAGCTGCAAATATTATGTTGTTTGTTGAACTGAATTTTGCCAGTATCTGGCTGGTTTCCTCCTTAATCCTGAAAAACAGGGGGGCGCTGCAATAGTCGGCTGTATATTTGGCAATTAACTCTCCATCGTGTTTTAATGAGTTTACCTGTCGACGGGATTCGTTAATGGAAAAAATTATAAATGTAACTCCGGCAGTTACAACAAAAATAAGCATTACCAGAAGGATAATTTTATAACGAATTGATATGTCTTTTAAACTTTTCATTCATTTGGAATTGGGTTCACTATCTTAGCGATATGTAATAGTCTGTAGCTAACAAAAAAACCTGATTCACGAATAGAAGTCTCATTGATCTCAAAACGTATCCGGTTTTCGGCCCGAAAGAAGTTAATATGGACCCCCTGTTCGGCGTATCCTTTCGTATCACCAACAAGAAGAACAGAATGTTTTTCAGCTTCGGGAACTATTGCTTTAAGTTCGTGGCTAAAATCTGACGGAACAAAAAGCAGGTTAATTTTTGCTAAACTGTCTAATGATTCAATATACTTTATTTTTACAGGTTTATTCCATATAGTCCGGTTAGAGTATATATTTTCCAGTTCTCCGTTAAAAGGGTCCTTTTTTAAAATACCTATATAAAAACTACAGGAATCAAGCCGGGCCTTTGGGGGCCAGTTAATAAAGTGTGTAAACTTTCCCATCCATATAGCCTTTAAGGTATAATCATCTTCAAACTGGCCCGTTAATGGTATATAAACCATTAATGCAGCGAAGATGATGGTTAAAAGGACGATGTGTTTTGTTTTTTTAGCCATCCCTTTTGTTCAAGGAGTTTATCAATCCTAAAGTATACATATAAATCTTATAAATCAACTCTTTTTCTTATTAGATTACTTAATACGTTATGTAGAGCTGCATTGTTCGCTTTTTTACGGCAAAGATGGCAATAGTTATGTGAAACGCCTTAATTATTGGTTTAAACCGCACTTTGTTTTTAGTCTTTAACCAAGGTCTGTCTTTTGTATTTTATGATTGTTGTTTGGGGTTTGGTAGATTTTCAAAAAGATTAAAAGGTGCGAGATCTTAGAGCACAATAAACAGTCTAAATCCTTTTTTCGAGGGCTGTATGATATTTCGGAATTGTTTGTTTGGTGTGAATTGAATCCCCCTCTGGTTAAACAGCAGGAAGTTGCTCCTGAGCTTGGTTTTTCTATTTCGAGTTTTCAAAGAAGGGAGATGCCCTTAAGTTGCATTTTAAAGTTGGAGTTCGGATTAACTGTATTTCATAAGCTGTTATTTGAAAATGATGGAGAGAGGTATGTAATAAGGATAATTTTGGTCTTATTGAGGGGTGTTGTGTGGAAATAAATAAAAAAAATAATATGCACCCCCTTCTTTGATGGGGTTAAATGTTGATTTGATGTAAAAAATAGTAAAAAAGTATACAAAAATGCATGGGTATAATAAAAAAAGTTGTAGTTTTGAAACGTCAATCAATTAATAACTTAAAAATTGTAGCTATGAAAAATCTCAAAATTTATTTTTTAGCGATTGCTTTTCTCTTGCCGTTAAGTGTAACCTATGTTAGTGCGCAAGAGGAAGTTGAGGAAGAGGAGACGAGTTCTCCTGTTTCTGTCGGGGCAGATTTTGTCAGCACCTATGTCTGGAGAGGTACTGCATTTTCTGGACCTTCTCTTCAACCGTATGTAGATCTAACCGTTGGTGGGTTTTCAATAGGAGCATGGGGTTCTCAAGGGTTTGATGGATTTCAGGAGATGGATTTATACGCATCTTATAGCTTTGATTTCGGCTTAAGCTTGGGTATAACAGACTATTATTATCCCGGAACGGAGTATTTTGAATATTCAGATACAGCCGGAGCTCATGCTTTTGAAATTAATGGAGGGTTTGAAGCTGGAAACTTCTCAATAGCAGCAAATTTCATTTTGAATGAAGCCGGAGGAGCAGGTTCAGCGGGAAGTGATATGTATTTTGAATTAGGCTATTCTTTTGGTGTAGCTGATGTATTTGTTGGTGCAGGAGATGGCTGGCATACTTCTGATAACGATTTTGCATTATGTAATGTAGGGGTATCAGCCTCAAAGGAAATTCAGATCTCCGATAAGTTTGCTTTGCCCCTTTTTGGCTCCGCAATTCTTAACCCGGAAACCGAGCAGTTTTATATTGTAGCAGGAATCTCTTTCTAAGTATATAAAAATAAGGTTATCACAAGAACTCTTCCCGACCGGGGTTTTTCCCCGGGAAGGGAGAGTTGTAACCTGAAAACTTCACAAAAATTAAACGACAAAAATAAAAGAATCAAACGAGCATAAAATTTCATCATTCAGAAAAGAATTATTAAGGGGGTGATTAAAGTTTTATGGTCGTGTTTCTGAATATATATCCAAACGCTTTCGGATGTTCAGTAATCAATAAAATAATTAGCAGATGAAAAAAGTTGAAGCAATAATTCGGAAAACAAAGTTTGAGGAGGTTTCAGCGGCATTAAATGAAGCTGGCATAGAATTTTTCTCATTCTGGGAGGTCCGCGGGGTTGGTAAGGCCACTGAAGCCCGTGTGTATAGAGGTGTGAAATATGATACAAGTACGATTGAACGTATATTCATATCAATTTATATGCGTGATCAGTACTTGGATCAGGCTGTAAATGCGATTCTTAAGTCGGCCAAAACAGGGTCTATCGGAGACGGGAAAATATTTGTTTCTGATATTGAGGATGCTTACCGGATCAGGACAGGGGAACAAGGTGGTAAAGCACTTTATATTGAAGAATAGATAAGTAAGAATTATTCACGCAAGCAAAAAACAAATATCATGGAAGAAACGTTAACAACAGTGCCAGAGGTTGCGGAAGCAGCTATAGGCCTTGATATATCAATAAATAATATTTGGCTGCTCCTGGCAACATTTATGGTAATGTTCATGCAGCCAGGGTTTGCTTTGGTAGAAGCTGGGTTTACCCGCTCGAAGAATACCGGAAATATTATAATGAAAAACCTTATGGATTTTTCTATTGGAGCCATAACCTATTGGTTGATTGGTTACTCAATAATGTATGGCGAAGGAAATGCTTTCTTTGGGGATTTTAGTATGGCAGCATTTAACCCCGGGGAAGACAGCTACGGGGCCGGGTATTCTGATTTTTCTGATTTAATGTTCCAGACGGTTTTTGCCGCTACGGCTGCTACCATAGTCTCGGGAGCAATGGCAGAACGGACCAAGTTTAATGCCTACCTGGTATTCAGCCTGGTTATTACGGTAATTATTTATCCGGTCTCAGGGCACTGGACCTGGGGTGGTGGATGGCTTTCAGGTTTTGGAACTGACTCGTCCGTATTAGACATTAATGGAGACGTTATTGAATGGGGATTTATTGATTTTGCCGGTTCAACGATTGTACACTCTGTAGGTGCCTGGGTAGGTCTAGCCGGAGCTGCCATTATAGGGCCACGTATTGGAAAATATATTAACGGGAAAGCAAAGGCTATTCCTGGTCATAACCTTGCATTTGGAGCGCTTGGGGTATTTATTCTGTGGTTTGGCTGGTTTGGTTTTAACCCTGGTTCAGAATTGGCCGCTACCGAAGGAAGTACGAGTGCAATAGCAAAAGTTGCATTAACAACAAACCTGTCGGCAGCCGGTGGTGCTATTGCAGCAATGTTAACAGCATGGACAAGATATAAGAGGCCGACCCTTTCCTTATCGCTCAACGGGGCACTTGCCGGGCTGGTTGCAATTACAGCAGGTTGTGCTGCGGTTACCCCTACCGGTGCTTTAATTATTGGTGTTATTGCAGGAATTGTACTTGTATTTAGTGTTGAATTTATTGATCAGGTTTTAAAAGTAGACGATCCTGTTGGTGCGGTTTCTGTTCACGGAGTATGCGGAGCGTTGGGTACATTGTTGGTTGGCCTGTTTGCTACTGGATCTGAAGTTGAATTGGCAGACGGAACAAAACAAATGATCGGAGCAGGAGTATTCTATGGAGGCGGATTTAAACAGTTGGGCATCCAGTTAGTAGGGGTATTGTCTATTGGACTGTGGGCTTTCGGTACCGGATTTATTCTTTTCAAGGTCCTTAAGGCTACAAATGGTTTAAGGGTTCCGAAGAGAATTGAAGAAGAAGGACTTGATGTGTATGAACACGGAGAAGGAGTTTATAATTAATGATTTTACCATCATATAAAAGATAAAAAAGCCGCAATTTATGCGGCTTTTTTTGTTTTTTTATGGGGTGGGGTGGGTTTCCATAACATCCTTTAATAGCTTTTGAATTTCTTCTTCCGGCATTTCATGTTTTAGCAGTTCCCCATTCATGAATTTATCATAACCAGCAAGATCCATTAACCCGTGACCGCTTAGTCCAAATAATATTACTTTTTCTTTTCCTTCTTCCTTCGCTTTTAAAGCTTCACGAATAGCAGACGCTATAGCATGTGTTGTTTCCGGGGCGGGTATAATGCCCTCGGTACGGGCGAATTTAATTCCGGCATTATAGCACTCAACCTGGTCAATTGACAGGGGGGACATAAGGCCGTCAACAACAGCCTGAGAAACAAGCGGGGCCATTCCATGATACCTTAACCCTCCGGCGTGAATGGGGGCAGGAATAAACCCGGAACCTAAAGAGTGCATGGCAAGTAACGGAGTCATTTTTGCCATGTCCCCATGATCATAAACAAAGGGTGCTCTGGTCAGGGTGGGACAGGAGGTGGGTTCAACAGGTATAATATCTATATCTTCGCCATTAATTTTATCAGCTGTAAAGGGGAATGCCAGACCAGCAAAGTTACTGCCGCCACCGGCGCACCCAATAACGACATCCGGTTTCTTTTCACCGGCAATTTTTAGTTGTTTTTTTGCCTCAAGTCCAATAATCGTCTGATGAAGCATTACATGGTTCATTACGCTGCCCAAAGTGTATCTCGTTTTTCCGGTTTCATCTTTAATGGCAGATTCTATGGCTTCACTGATCGCTATGCCTAGTGAGCCCGGAGTATCTGGTCTTTCGCTAAGTATTTTTCGTCCAAATTCGGTCAGGTTGCTTGGGCTGGCAATACATTCACCGCCCCAGGTTTGCATCATTAGTTTTCTGAAAGGTTTTTGGTCAAAACTGATACGGACCATAAATACTTTACATTCCAGGCCGATTAAAGAACAGGCAAAGGATAATGCACTGCCCCATTGACCGGCACCTGTTTCTGTAGTCAGTTTTTTTATGCCGAATTGCTTATTATACCAGACCTGGGCAATAGCACTATTTGGTTTATGACTTCCTGCTGGGGAAACACTTTCGTTTTTATAATAAATTCTAGCCGGTGTGCCCAATGCTTCTTCCAGGGCATACGCACGGTGTAGCGGAGTTGGTCGCCATTTAGCCAGGTGTCCTAAAATTTCTTCCGGAATATCAATCCACCT
Organism: Bacteroidales bacterium; assembly: GCA_965230395.1. Classification (GTDB taxonomy): domain Bacteria; phylum Bacteroidota; class Bacteroidia; order Bacteroidales; family UBA10428; genus UBA10428. The sequence continues at coordinate 3,967,331 of CBDDKV010000002.1, read as the reverse complement.
TTCAGTGCTTACTTCCTGTTCAATTATATTCATTGGAAAAACCGGGGCTAACATTTCTGGCGTAATCGGGTTTCCATCCGGACCTAAAGGTGGTTTTAAACCAGAAGGCAGATCGGCTGCCAGATTATACCATTGCCGAGGCATCTCTTTCTCATCCAGTAAGATTTTAGTAACTCTTGACATATTCTTTTTAATTTAAATTTGTGATAAAAGTCATGTTGTCTTTACAAAAATAACCGACCAATTGGTTTTGCCAAATTATTGTACGCGTTCATATTATACTGATAATGCTTTAATGACCATCAATTCCGGGAATAACGTATGTATTCTAAATAAGATTTTTTTATTTTCTGAATTTTATTAACGGATCGGATACGTGTTCTTTGTCGGGGAATTGTTATATTAATGTGGAACATTTTTTAAATTTATGGCAGAAAAGGAAGAACAGTTTGTGAAACAGGATATTTTAATCAATAACCTTAAAAAAGGTGTTGAGTCTGCTTATGAGGCATTATTTAAAACATTTTATTCAGAATTAGTTATTTATGCCAACCGTTTTTTATATGATATGGAGGCCTCAAAAGAGACTGTGCAGGAACTTTTTGTTAGTATTTACGAGAAGAGGGCTACCCTGAACATTGCTTCTTCATTAAAAGCATATCTGTATCGGGCAGTGCAGAACAAATGTATAAATTATATTCATGCGCGGAAAACAAAAGAGAAATATGCCATATTTATAAAGAACCAGGAAAAAAAGGATGTTAACTCAATAGAAAGGGCTATGGATATGGCAGAGTTGGAGAATGCATTATATGCAGCAATCGGGGAATTGCCCCCAAAGTGCAGGATGATTTTTAAAATGAACAGATTTGATGGTTATACGAACGGAGAGATTGCCGAAAGACTGGAGTTATCGAAACGGACTGTGGAAACACAAATCACGAAGGCATTGAAAATATTGAGAACCAGGCTACAGTCATATATAAAAGAGACACTCATATTATTTGCCCTATTACTTTTAAATTAGGATGAAAGATTTAAGGTTTACAGATGAAAATATAGCCCGTTATTTTTCGGGAGAATTGGACGAAAAGACAATTGAAATCATGGAAAAGGATATGCTAAACGATGATGAGAAGGATCGACAAATGAGAGATTTCGCCAGATTATGGGAAAAGTCGGCGGAACTTTCAAAATATGATAAAATGAATGTAGAATCCGATTGGCAAAAAGTAAGGGCAAGGATGGGCTTAAGTACAACTTCGAAAAGAATTCCTTTTGGAAAATACCTTCTGCGCATATCTGCTATTGTGGTACTGGCATTCGGACTGGCATTTTTCTTTAATGAATTAATAAAACAAGTGCCAGGTTCTGATAAAATCGATTATTATAAATTTACCTCTGAAAATGGAAGTAAAGAACTCAAGTTGCCCGATCAGTCGGTTATAACATTAAATCGGGGAAGTCAGGTGATCTATAATAACAACTTTGGTGTTACAAACCGGGATCTTATCCTGGAAGGTGAGGCGTTTTTTGATGTCGCCCGCAACGAATCGTTACCATTTAAAGTATTCGCAGAAAGTTCTACCATAGAAGTATTAGGCACCAGTTTTAATATTAAATCCTCAGCCGAAAAAGTAAAGGTTAGTGTTGTTTCAGGAAAAGTCGCTTTTTATGAAACAATAGCCAAGCAAAACAGGATAGAATTGATTAAAGATGAACAGTCAGAGTATAATTATGCCAGTCACACATTTGCAAAAAAAGAGCTGTTGGAACGAAATGCAATGGCTTGGAAAACGGGGCATATTGTATTTGATGGGGAGCCTATATCGGAGGCATTGACTTTTCTTGAAAATTATTTTGACAAAAAGATTGTTGTGGAGGCAGAGGAAATTTTATCACAAACACTTTTAGAGGCTGAGTTTAAAAGCGACGATTCATTATCTGAAATACTAGATTACCTTGTTCTGAGTGTTGGGCAGAATTTGCAAGTGGAGAAAACAGAGAATGGTTATGTTGTAAAGAATAAATCAGGGCATTAGTGCAATGGCCAGGAAAAATATGGTTGTTTGGTGTATTTCTATGTGTTTTTCTTTCCGGTATTCAGGCTCAGGAGCTATTGGAGCGCAGAATTAGTATTAATTTTAAAAAGGGTACAAGGGAACAATACCTGGATACAATAAAAGTACAGGGCAACTTGAGGCTCCTTTATACGAGCCGTATTCATCCGCATAAAAACGAATCCGTATCAATAGGTAATTATACCGTAAAACAGCTACTGGACAGTCTGTTTAACGAAAATGATGTTTCGGCCATAGTACGGGATGATTTACTTATTCTGTCGCCTCTTTCAAAGCAAGGTGATTATGAAGGGAATGTTATTGTGGAGGGGGAGGTTTTCGAAAAAAGAAACAAGCCGGTTCCTTTTGCAACCATATACTTAAAAGGTAAAAGCAAAGGAACCATATCGAATTCTGAGGGGCATTTTAAACTTATCATACCCTTAGGGCTAATCAGTGATACGCTGGTTATAAACAGTATGGGGTTCATGCCGGTCGAAGTCCCTTTAGAGCAGGGTGTTTCAGAAAGTATAAAGGTTAAATTAACTCCGGCCTATTTTCCAATGAAAGATATTATTATCCGGCCGGAAGACCCCGATAAATTAGTTATGCAGTCGTTTAGGGCAATAAAAGAGAACTATAACAATAAAACGAGTCTGTTAACAGCTTTTTTTAGAGAATCTTCGAGGCAAAACGAGGAGTATATCTCTTTGACAGAAGCCGTAATTGAGATAAATAAAAGTAGTTACATTAAATCCACCAATGACCTGATAAGAATTGTTAAAGGTCGAAACGGAACAAACATCAATCAATCGGAACTGGTTAACCTTGTTGTAGAAGGTGGTCTGTATAACGGGCTTCGGTTGGATGTTGTAAAATACGGGAGTTACTTTTATGGCGAAAAGGCCCTTGAAGATTGTGAATTTCACATGCTAAAAAGCGTTTTTTACAATGAAAGGCAGACTTACGTTATAGGTTTTGATATGAAAGAAAATGAGGGGTACGCAGGATTTAGGGGAAAGATGTATGTTGATGCCAGAACAATGGCATTGGTAAGGGCTGAATTTGAGTTAAGTCCTTCCGGCATTCAATATGCCCGTTCCCTTTTGATAAAAAAATCACCCAAAAACTATAAAACCCGGCCTTTATATGCAAAGTATGAGGTGGAATATAGGCACTACAAGGGACTCTGGAACCTTCATTATGCAAGAAGTGAGTTGGGCATTAAAGTGAAAAAACAAAGGGGAAGGAAAAATAAAGGGTTTACCTGTAATTTTACATCGACATCTGAATTTGTAGTAACCGAACAGGTTTTCAATGCAAAATCCAATATCCGCTATAAACAAGCATCAAAGCCAAATGATGTGTTGGTTAAACAGGTTCAGCACACACAAGGTACTTATTGGACAGAGGATAATATTATTGTGCCAGAGGAACCGTTACAAAATACAATAAAAAGATTGCAGGAACAAGGTGTACTTCTCAAGGAGCAAGGGGCGGGCAAGACTGTAGAATAGGTTAATTATTTAAAAACCTTAATACAATGTTACTGTGCATTCAAGCTTTTAGGCTGTATTTTGAGAACTTGTGTGTCAAATTATAATGATGTTACATTCTTTATGGCAATAACGGGAAATAATATTTTACTTTTGTATATACAGGGAAAAAAATTGAATAGAAAACAACTATGAAAGAGAAAGACGAATCAGTAAAAGAAGCTGAGTTTAATTTTGAATTGGAGCAATTTGCCGATGTCAGGATATTAAGATATAAGGTTCCTGGGTTCGAGGCCCTGACTTTGGGGCAAAAAGAACTGGTGTATTATTTAAGTCAGGCCGCCCTTTGTGGAAGGGATATTCTGGCAGATCAGAATGGAAAATACAACCTGCTTATAAGGCAAACGCTTGAAAACATATATTTAACATACAAAGGAAAGAAGGATACTCCGAATTGGGAAAAATTTGTAGCCTACCTGAAAAGAGTATGGTTCTCAAATGGGATCCATCACCATTATTCAAGCGACAAACTCATACCAGAATTTACTGAAGCTTATTTTGATGAGCTTGTTTCTGAATCAGATACAGATATATTCCCGGTAGTTTCAGGAAAAGGAATGCATGAAACCCTGACCTTAATAAAAGAGGTACTGTTTGATCCAACTTTACAGGCCGTACATGTTTGTCAGGATTCCGGAAAGGATATTGTAGCAGAATCTGCTGTAAATTTCTATGGTAATGATGTGAAGCAAGACGAAGCAGAAGAATATTATAAATCATTAAAAAAAGATAATGATCCCCGCCCGGTGTCTTTAGGTATAAATACAAAGCTTATTAAAGAAAACGGAAAATTAAAAGAGCTGACGTGGAAAGTCGGTGGGATGTACTCAGCAGCTATTGAAAAGATAACATACTGGCTGGAGAAGGCCGTTCAGGTGGCCGAGACAGCAGAACAGAAAGAGGGGCTTAAGGTATTGATTGAATATTATAAAACCGGTGATTTAAAACTTTGGGACGACTATAATGTGATTTGGGTGAAAGATTTAAAACCTGAAGTAGACTACGTAAACGGTTTTGTAGAGGTATACGGCGATCCGATGGGAATGAAGGGCACCTGGGAATCTATTGTGAATTTTAAGGATAAGGAAGCAACAAGGCGAACAGAAATTATTAGTGAAAATGCACAATGGTTTGAGGATCATTCACCAATTGAGGACAAATTTAAAAAGAAAGAGGTAAAAGGGGTCTCAGCAAAAGTTATTACCGTAGCTATGCTTGGGGGTGATTGTTACCCTCATACACCTATAGGGATCAACCTTCCAAACTCTGACTGGATTAGAAAAGAACATGGTTCGAAATCGGTTACAATCGAGAATATTACCTATGCTTATTCTCAGGCAGACATGAAAACAGGTTTTCTTGAAGAGTTTTCGGTAAGTGAGGAAGATATGAAAATAGAGAAAAAGTATGGATCCATGGCAGATAATTTACACACCGATTTGCATGAATGTCTTGGGCATGGTTCGGGGCAATTACTTCCCGGAGTATCTTCGGAAGATTTAAAAAATTACCACTCCCCAATAGAGGAAACTAGGGCAGATTTGTTTGCCCTTTACTACATGATGGATCCCAAAATGGTCGAATTAGGGTTATTGCCGGATCTGGATGCAGCAAAAGCGCATTATATTAGTTATATCCGTAACGGATTAATGACGCAATTAAGAAGAATAGAACCGGGAAAGAATATAGAACAAGCTCATATGAGAAACAGGCAGTTAATCTCAAAATGGGCCTATGAAGAAGGATTACAGCATAACGTAATTGAAAAAATAACAAAGGATAAGAATACTTTTTTCCGTATTAACAATTATGCAGCGCTTCGGAATATTTTTGGGGAGTTACTTAAGGAGGTTCAGCGGATAAAATCGGAAGGGGACTATCAGTCGGCAAAAGAACTGGTTGAAGGATACGGTGTAAAAGTAGATCAGGTCCTTCACAAGGAAGTACTGGAAAGGTTCAAAAAACTAAATATCCCTGCATTCAGTGGTTTTGTTAACCCGGAATATGAGCTTATTAAAGAAGGCGGGGAAATTAAAGATATTAAAATAAAATATGTTGATGACTTTGCTGGTCAGATGCTAAAATACACTAAAGAATATTCATTTTTAACAGATTAACTGTTTTAAATTTATGAAGGCCCTGTTTTACAGCAAATATTCTGAGGACAGAGTGAGATGCAATCTTTGTCCTCATAACTGTTTGATACCTGAAGGAGAGCGGGGAGTTTGTAAAATAAGGGTAAACAGGGGAGGGGAGCTTTACGCAGAGACATATCAGATGTATTCAGCTATAAGCTTTGACCCTATTGAGAAAAAACCATTATATCATTATTTTCCGGGAAAGGAAATCCTTTCCTTAGGTAGTGTGGGCTGTAATATGAGGTGCCGGTGGTGTCAGAATTGTGAGATATCACAGACAGGCATAGAAGGCAACAGAAAATTAGTTCAGTTAACCCCGGAAAGGATTCTTGAACTGGCACTGCAAAATGAAAAAAATATCGGGGTGGCTTATACTTATAATGAGCCCTCCGTTTCACCCGAATCAATCATGGAGGTCGCAGAAGGAATTCAAAAAGGAGGGATGAAGAATGTAATGGTCACTAACGGTTTTGTTGCTAAAGGTGCAATGGCAGAGTACATTAAAGTAATAGATGCATTTAACGTTGATGTCAAAGCGTTTGATGACTCAAATTATAGGAGATATACAGGAGCAGCTATACAGCCTGTTCTGGATAATATTGTAAAGATATCGGAGGCAAAAAGGCATATAGAACTGACCTATTTGGTTGTTCCTGAAGTAAATGATAGTTTAACGTATTTCTCAGATTTTGTCCGTTGGGTAAAAAAAGAAATAGGAACAGCTACGGTTTTACATATTTCCAGATATTTTCCCAGTTACAAAATGAAAAAAGAATCAACACCTCCTGAATTTCTGGAAAAAATGGCAGAAATAGCATCAGAAAATCTAAGTTACGTTTATGTAGGTAATTGTTTTTTAGGGAAATATAAGGATACTGTTTGCCCGGTTTGTAAGACAGAGGTATTGTACCGACGGGGGTATAATGTGGCTGTTTCAGGCAAAAATTATGACGGAAAATGCCCAAATTGTAAGGAAAGGATTTATTTGGCAATGTAATTGTTGTAAAAAAAATATGGAGAAGTCAAACATATTTTATATTTTACCGTTGAATTAAGATAAGGGATTCCTAAACGAATGAATATGGATGCATTGGATATACAAGGAACAAACGATACCCCAAAGGTTATTCTAGACCCGGAGAATGATATCTTTGAAATCTCTGGGCGTTCTTTGCCGGAAGATGTTGTTTCTTTTTATCAACCCATATTAGATTGGTTGGAGGAATATAAGGAACACCCGTTAGAGTACACCGAATTTGTTTTTCGGTATATCTATTTTAATACAGCTACTTCAAAATTAATTCAGGACGTGTTAATTAAGTTGGAAGAACTTTATGAAGCCGGAAATAATGTGCAGGTTATGTGGTTTTATGAAGAAGATGACGAAGATATGCAGGATGCCGGAGAAGAATTCATGGAAACTGTAGATGTTCCATTTGAACTTTTAGGCTACTAACCGTTTAATTTCTTTATACTAATAATTCTTTAGTCTTTTGTAAGACTTCCAAACAGTTTTCCGTATTTAATTCTTCGGTAATATCAAAAATAGACTCCCTTTTACCATTTAAATTAATGGTTGGATTATTTAACAGGGCACGGGTTTTATTTTCCCCAAAATATTCGGTAAGTTTTTGTCCAAATTGAAAATTACTGACAGAAATCGTTTTGCCACTTTCAAAATCAGAGTTGTACCGGATAAGTTCAATCAGGCCTTCTACAGGTCCAGCAGATAAATGTACCCCGTTCCAGGCACGCGAAATATTTTTAAGGCCGAGTTCCCTTTTTCTTTCCAGTAAAATATTCCGTATACTTCCTTTTTCTGCAAGTTCAGGGTTGGTTTCCCCGATAACAGATTTTCTGGCTACAGACCAATCCGTATTACTGGTCAGGGACATAACAACAATGCACCTTTCAGAGTCATAGAAGTGTTCAAGTTGGCGTGGGTGAAAACCATTTATTAAATAAAGCATTTCACCGTCAAAAGAAAGTTTTACACAGTATGTTCCACTGGAAAGCTTTTCAAGCTTTGAATTTTGCCACAACAGAGATAGGGCAGTGGGGGAGAAAAAACTAAACTTCTTAAGAAATTCAATACTGCCCATTACATTTGCTTTATTAAAATGAGTCGAAAAAACCTCTTCGAAAGTGTTTATGGCAGAATCAGAAATATATTTTCTTATATCAGAAGAAAGCTGACTTATCACACCGTAGTGTTGATTTATGATATGGTGTTTCTCAAGATAAGCAGCATTAATAATACGGACGTTTTTAATGATGAACTCAAACGAATCTAATTTATCAAATATTAGTTTTAAGATATCCCATAGTCTTATTTTAGGGTCGTTTAATGTTATCTCAGGTTTAATAAAAAACAGGAAATCATTTTTTGCCACCACATTACGATTGAAAAGTTCACGGTTAAAAGGAAGGTTTATACGGGCATCATGAACAGAGTTTGTAACGGAATTAATGATGTAGGTAGAGTTCATAACAAACTAAATTATTTAATGATACGTTTGGAAGTATTTCAATTAAAATCAATGATCATATTCTTTACTGATGGGAAGTCAAAGAAGAATATGATACATTTATAGTTTACAAACAAAAAGAGGGACTGAAAGTTGAATACTCGTGAAAAAGAATATATAATATCAATGAAGAAGGCTAATTTTTATGCTTTTTTGATGATTGCACCAATAGGAATTATTTTGGGGATTCCATATTTTATTCTGCATGGGCTTTCTGCATTCAATTTTAAAGGTGTCGGAATGGGAAACCTTTTTGGAGGGGCATTAGTAGTACTGTTGATTTTTTTTCTGGGAATATTGATGCATGAATTGCTTCATGGTGTTGGCTGGGCATTGTTTACTAAAAGAGGTTGGCGTTCAATTCGTTTTGGTGTTCATTGGGAGTATTTAACACCTTATTGCCATTGTAGTGAACCCTTAAAGAAATGGATGTTTACAATTGGGGCAGTACTCCCTTGTATAATACTAGGTATGGCTCCGGCAGTTATTTCCTATATAAATGGCAGTTTTTCCTGGTGGTTTTTTGGCTTTTTCTTTACAATATCAGCCGGAGGGGACATTCAGGCACTTTGGTTGTTAAGAAAGGTTTCGAATAAAAGCCTGATTAAGGATCACCCTTCGGAGTTAGGGTTTACAGTATCAGAACCGGAGAATTAGTAAAGGAATAACTGTTTTTATCCACTAAGGTTTCTTGTTTTATATTACTTTTGTCACCCAACACTAAAAGAAATTTAAAAATGAGCATGTCGGGAGTAATTAAAAATAAAAAAGTTTTAGTTACAGGAGGTGCCGGGTTTATTGGGTCAAACCTGTGCGAAGAATTGTTAAAACATAACAATGATGTAATATGCCTGGATAATTTCTCGACAGGAAAAGAAAATAACATTTCAGCCTTTATAAATTTGAACAAATTCAAACTGATAAGGGGGGATATAAGAAATTATGAAGATTGTCAGAAAGCGGTTCAGGGGGTTGATATCGTATTGCATCAGGCAGCTTTAGGCAGTGTTCCCCGTTCTATAAAAGATCCAATGACTTCAACAGATGTTAATGTTGGAGGATTTGTAAAAATGTTATTTGCAGCAAAGGAAGCGGGAGTAAGGCGATTTGTATATGCCGCGAGTTCATCAACCTATGGGGATCACCCGGGTTTGCCCAAGGTTGAAGATAAAATAGGTAAGCCCTTATCTCCATATGCAATAACAAAATATGCAAACGAGTTATATGCAGAGAATTTTGCAAAAATATATGGGATGGAGATCATCGGGTTAAGATACTTTAATGTATTTGGCCGGAAACAGGATCCAGAAGGGGCATATGCTGCGGTGATACCAAAGTTTGTAAAACTTCTCATGGCTCATGAAAGTCCGGTAATTTATGGAGACGGAATGCATTCAAGAGACTTTACCTATATAGATAATGTAATTCAGATTAACATGCTGGCTGCTGTAACCGATAATCCTGAGGCAGTTAACCAGGTATATAACGTAGCATGTGGAGAAAATAATAACCTGAACCAGCTGGTTGATTATTTAAAGGAATATTTGAGCGAATACGATCAGGAAATTAACAATATAGAAGCTGTTCATGGGCCGGAGAGGGCAGGGGATGTAAAGCATTCTTTGGCAAGCATAGATAAGGCACAAAAACTTTTAGAATATAAGCCTACGCATACTTTTAAAGAGGGGTTGCAAGAGGCCGTAGGGTGGTATTGGGGGGATGATAAAAAAACTACTTTTTAATTTATGTGAAGAAGAGGGGGCTCATCCCCTAAATTTTCTTATTCAGTGTAGAGATTTAAATATCTTGATTCGTCGATATTTTTATAAGCTTCGAGAATTTCCTCTTTTGTCGGGAGGTTATTCAGGTATTCTAAGGCAACGTTATCATCAAAATCAGTATTTCTGGTATATCTAATCTCAAGAGATTTATCCTGGGTGACAGGTTTTATATCTTTTATTTTATCATCAGTTATATATTGTATGAGTCCTTTATGCGCACTTTTTACAGCCATCATCCCTAAATCAAAAGCATTTTCAGTAGGTTGAGGTAACGCATGAAAAAGCATAGCTCCAGAATCTAAGCCTTTAGATAGCATATGGATTGTAGCTCCAACCATAGATAAATTTCTGTCATATGCTGCCCAAAAATTACAAGAACTCCCCCTGTAATAAGGTGAAATACCCATATGAATATTATATGCATTGTTAGAGACCAAGAAATCAATTAGATCTCCTTTTATAAAACTAGCTCCAAAAACAACATATTCATCCGAGTTGAGAGCAGGAGACAGAACGTCCATTGACATATCGTTTAAATCCCCACTTTTAATTATCAATGCCTTAACATTATTAGGAAGTAAAGATATCTCTCCGAAAATCTTTTTTTCAGCACTTATTACATGAGAAAAGTATTCCTGCATTACTTCAGACTTTTTAAAAAAGTCTACTTTTCTGCCGGGAAAAACTGTATTTGTTTCTATAACTGCAAATACTTCACTGCAGATGTTTGATAAATCTTTAATCAAAGATAGGTGCCTAGGTTGGTTGCTTGTAAAAATAGTAATTTTCATTTTTCTTTTATTTTGTCCATTAATAAAGTATGATCTATTCTTGGATATTCAAGAGTCGAAGAAAATCCATCCTCCATATTTGCTCTAAAGCCAAAAGATATATCCATTTTGTTAAGGATTTTTAAAGTCTCATCGTTATATGAATTACACGGATGAGATACGGAGAATACATTATTTCCAATTATTGATGTTAATATCTTCATGTTCTCTTCATACTCTTCACGTTGTTTGACAGAGGGCATCATTTGAATCTCTGTTGGGTGGGTATGAGAGTGCAAACCTATAACATGGCCAGAGTCGTATAAGTATTTTATATTTTCTTTACTGTTCCATAATTTTTGAGATATATAATTTATATCCATATCTGATTTTTCAATCATTGCATCCATTACAGAATAGTATCGCTCTTGGCCAAGTATATGATCCCGTACATATCTGAAAACTTTGTCCTCATATGTATAAAATGGAAAACCTGAAAGGAATTTGTTTGTATCTAAAAGTTTAAGTTTTTCTTCAACTTCCTGATGTATATCAGATTGATGAATGAAATCATTAAAGGAACTATAAAATTTGTTAATACTATCGAACTGATCAAACCGAAAATACCTGTAAATTTCTAATTTTTCCTTTATTCCAATCAAAGGAGAAGAGTATACAAACCAAAATGCTTGGATATTAAACTCTTCTAAGACCGGAAGAGCTATTTCATACTGACAAAGCAGGTTATCATCAAATGTAATACAGATATCCTTATGGTCGAGCAGTTGATTTTTTGATTTCTCATACCATTCTTTAGCAGAAAGTATATTATAATTTTCCATCAGCCATAAAATGAGACTTCTGAATTGTTCTTTTGAGATAGAACCTTGTCCTTTGGGATGATTTTGTTTGTCATGAAAATGATGGAACATTATTCCATGAGGTTTGTTCATATTCTTTATATTTTCTTTGTTTGTACAATTTTAAATATTTAACAATTCTGTTTGGGGCTTGAGATATTTAATCTCTATTTAGTAGAAAAGTGTTACATGTTGCAATATTAGCTTTTTTCTTTCCAGTTTGAGGCTGTAAATTAATAAACAGTAGAAAAAAGCAAAGAAAATTACTCCATTCATCTTATTCAGCATTGATTCAAATGAAAAATTGATGACTGTTATTATGAGAAAAAAAATTGTAGCATAATTCTTTTGTTTTATTGCTGTTAAAAATGGCAGTAAAAGTATTAATATTAATAATATAAAGCCTAGTATGCCTATTGTAAGGTAGGTTTCAATAAATTGATTGTGGCAATTCATATGTGTTTCAGCATACGCTTCATGTCCATTTTTAGTATACTCGGCTTGTAGTTCTGTTTCAATATCTCCAATACCAACACCAAATAAATTATTTTTTTTTATAAGCCTGAAAGATGACACCCATATTGTGTACCTGGGATTGGATTGTTTTATTTCCTCAATATCAGGTTTTAAGAGCTTAGATAAACGAGTGTGTTTCATGCTAAAAAAGGAGAGTCCGAGTATGCCAATAATTATCAAAAGTTTTATGAGAATATTTAACATTCTGCTCCATAAATGAATGCAAAATAATAGAAATATCACGATAAGAGTAAGGATTCCAGCACGAGATGAGATTAAAATTACTATTAAGGAAAAGAAAGCGATTAAAGCAATATAAAGAAGTTTGTATTTGGGAGGCGTTTTTTTCATTAATCTGGTCGTTAGTATAGAGATTGAAAACACTACATAGTATGCCAAATATGAAGTCTGTATGTTGCTTGATTCTGTAAAAAACATGCTTGAAAAGTAACTGTATCCGATTTCCAGTAAATATAGGAATGAGGTTCCTTCTAACTCGCTTGTAACTGCTGATTCAAAATGCAATACATTGTTTTGAAAACTTATCGAGTTATACGATGCAACGAACAGCATTTTCAGGGAGATTAAAAAACAAGAAATAATCAAAATTTTATATATCCTGATTAAATCTTTTTCTGTTACTTTTGCCATAATCATTAAGAGGGGCATGAAAAAAAGAATCATTTTCTGTTCAAGAGATGAAAATGCTTTTGAAACATTATCCGAGTACATTAATGATATTGCATATAGAAAATAGAGAAATACAACACCAAGGTAATATATATTAATGCCTTTAAACGAATCTTTTCTTATGAAGAAGAGAATTATAGTTGTAATCCCGAAAAGCAGGATACACATTGGAGTAATATTCCTCAGAAATAACAATACTGGAATGGTAATGTATAACGAAAGATTATTTATTTTTTGAAGTATACTGCAATTCATGGGACGAAGGGATTTCTCCGAATTATTATGAGAATTTTTTCTTCTTTTCCACAATTAGGTAAATTAGAAAAAGAGAGATAATACAAGCTAATAAACCTACTAATGTAGATACAGAGAGTCTATCAAAAACATGAACAAGAGCAAACATTAAAAAATTAATTAAAAGAGCGATTATTGTTACTCTCTGATGTGACATTCCAGATTGTACGGCCCTTTGATATGCATGTTTCCTATGTGCTTTACTTAGTTTTTCTCTATTTTTCCATCTTCGGATTAATGTTATGGTAGCGTCAAACCAGAATACAGAAGATAATATGAGAATATTTAATATTGATGTAATATTCTCATTCTGGAAATAAATGGCAAATATTACTATATTGAAACCAAGCAGGGTACTACCAACATCACCCATAAAAATTTTAGCGGGTTGCCAATTCCATAGAAGAAACCCAAGGCAAGATACAACCAAAACTAAAGATAACTCATTTCCAAATAAAATGAAAAATGAAAAACATATAAAGATTACTTCAGACGCCTCGTATCCATCAATTCCGTCAAGAAAGTTAAATAAGTTAATAAACCACACAATACCAATAAATCCTAGTCCGGTTAAGATTAATTTATTTTCTAACACGTAAAAACCCAAATCAATTTTTTCAAGACCTCCAAGGAAGTGAAGAGCTAGTATTGAGGAAAAAATCTGGAATAATATTCTAATTTTCGGACTAATAGTAAATATATCATCGATGAAACTAATAACAACGAGTATTGTTCCTGACATAAACGCTAAGAATAAATCTTTATCTACTTTACCTTGTGAATAAAGAAGGGATAAACCTAGAAACCATGAAATGACTATGGCTAATCCTCCGCCTCTTGGGGTGGGGATACTATGAGAACTTCTATTATTGGGTATATCAAGAATGGATTTTTTTATTGCAATTTTTCTAAAAAAGAATGTTAATAAAAAAGAAAGAAGGAATAACGGAAACAAAATTATCATTTTTTATTCAATTTATAATATTCAACCATTTTGGAAATTCCATCTGAAACAGAGTAGGGAGGAGTGAAATTTAATCTTTTAAAGCTATTTTGAGGCTCGACAATTATTGAACCAAATAGCCTGTAATATAAAGATGGAAATGTTTTTTTTATTGCAAACTGAGTTAATTTTGGACTTTTTAATAAAATCTTTTTTTTGTTGAAACGCTTGATAATTTCTTCAACAAATTTCGTTGTTGAGAGCTGTTCATTATCTCCGGCTATATATATACCGGATGCATTTGTTGCAATTATTTTATCGATCATGGCACATAGGTTATCTGTATATACCATTGAACGTATATTTTTTATCCCACCGAATGGAATTATGGGGTATTTGTCAATTAATTTCAATAAGTTATGAATATTTCCTTTAACTCCTGGTCCATAGATTAATGGGGTTCTTATTATTGATACAGTAAAGTTATTCGTTTCCAATTCTTGTATAAGATTTTCAGCTTTTAACTTGCTTTGGCCATATGGTTCAATAGGATGAGTTCCTGTGTTTTCATCCCAACGATCATTTTCTTTATTGTTTTCTCCGAATACTTTTATTGTACTAATGAAGATGAATTGAGAAACCCCTTCTTTTTGGGCTTTTTTAGCTAGACTATATGTGAGTTCAGTATTTACTCTAAAATACTCCTGATCAGGGGCTCCTTTCATTTGGTGGACGAGTGCAGCCAGATGTAGTACAACGTCAGTATTCTTGAAAGAGATTTTGCTAAGGGGGGTATTTTGCAGGCAAACTCTATTTATGATATTATTCGTATTTCTTTTTATATAGTTTGAGCCAACAAATCCATTCGAACCAGTGATAGCAATATTCATTATATTTAAATTTCAATAGTAGACAATATTTCCTGAGCTAATTTATTCATAGTAGAAGTACGTTTAAATTTATTTATAAATGCTTCTCGTTTATTTGAATTTAGAGAAATCTTATCAATACTGTTTATAAAGTCGTTTACATCCGTAGGTGTAAAAATAACTGCGTTTTCAATGTTTGATTTTATAAATTCTTTAGCAAATCCACCGACGCCTGCTAAAATGGGTTTTTCGGTAGCTGCGTATTCAAAAATTTTCGAGGGTAGGACTTTTTTAAATGCCTCATAATCATTTAAATGTAGGAGTAATATGTCTGTATCTGCATAATAATTTAGTAGTTCTTTTTGAGGAACCGGTTGAAACAGTCTAACGTTGGATAACCCTAAGCAGTTGATTTGATTTTCAAGAATTTTACGACAGCCACCATCTCCGATTATTATGAATTCAGCTTTACCCTCAAGTCTTTTTGCTGCCGTAGGAATTAGTTTATGCAGACCTTGTCCTTCTCCAATATTTCCGGCATATGTAATTCGTAATACTTTATTTTTTTCTGTTTTTGAATAATTCCTGTTCAGGAATACATCATCAATTCCGTTGGGGTACAGTAAATAATCTTTTTTACCAACCAAATCGTTAAAATAGGGGACAAATCCTTCAGAAACCAAATTAATTTTATCAGCTTTTCGAAAGGTAAATACTTCTATAAATCTTAAAAGGAAAAAGGGAAATAATTTTCCCTGAATTTTTCCTTTAAAAAGAGACTTAAGTGTATCTGAAAATAGATCTCTAATATCTAAGAACAACCTTATATTCTTTTTAGAGGAGATGTATGCTCCCATAAATGCAGTGAATAATCTGGATGAAGTAGCAAATATAAGGTCGTATTTCTTTTTTCGAACAAGTTTTCTGGTATGTTTAAAGTAACACCAGAATGCTTTGGCCTGGTCAAACATACCACTTTTGTGTGACGGAAGTTTAATGCGAAAAATCTTTACATTTCCTTCTTCTTCACATTCTTCGGCCTGCTTTTTAAATGTATTATATCTATTTGGGTGCGTTGTAATAATTTCTATATGGTCGTTTGGGGAAATCTGTTTTTTTAGAGCATTGATCAGAGCTGCTGTTCTGAACGAACCGGCGCACAAATCAGGTGTATAATAAAAGCTCAAGATTAATATTTTCATGTTATTTTTTAATGCGTAAAAGTAAGAACTCTTTAAGTAAAAACTGACAGAAACTTTGAAGGAATCTTTCGAAGCTAAGTTTTCTCTTTAATTTGGATATCATTATCATTAATTTCTGGATAAAGTAAGAATTTAAAAAAGAATATGTCCATGAAGGATATTACCCAAAATATTCCGTAATTGGCAACTGAAAAAATAAAAAAGGGGATTAAGAAGAGAATATTTTTTTTTGATATATTTCCTGCAATCCAGAGCCAGAAGATAAATGAAATAAGTATTCCGTTGCTGGCCAGGAACTGAATGTAGGAATTATGAGCTTGCATTTCGCCATATTGAGGAACTTCTAAATAGGTTTTACTCGAACCATTTCCGAGTAAAAAGTTTTCTTTAATAAAATCAAAATATTGAATCCAAATAAGATCCCTACTACTTAGATCAATATTTTCTTTACCTCTAAATAGCTGTTCTATAATTATTTCTCCGTAATAAAACCATAAAATGGAAATACCAATTACAGTTATAATAGAAAGCAATATTTTCCTTGTTTTGTTTGTACCAATGTAAAAATAGACATATATAAATTCTAAAATTACACTAGACAAAATAGCTGCTCTGCTGAATGTAAATATCAATCCAAGCCATAAAACTATAAAACAAGCAATATATGCTTTTCTGGGAATATCCAAAGCTTTTATTAAAACTAAACTAACCAATATTTTTATTGCCAAAGTAGTAGGTCCATCACTTAAACCGACAACTCTTTTGTAATACAGTAAGTTTGAACCTAGTTCATGAAGGTGTGAAAAGTCATTCACAAAAAAGGAATTTATCTTAAGAAAATGTTGAAGAATAGCACACGAAGTTTCAATTAAGATGAAATAAAGGATTATTCGAAGATCTTTTACATTGAGATATTTACCTATTAGAATGGTTATTATGAAGAATAAAAATTTCGGGAATTCAATTAGGCTTTTATTTAGTATCCCAAATATGATATAATTTAGTAACATTAATGCAATAATAACAAGGGCATTAATATCTTGTTTACTAATATGGATCTTGGCATTATTTCTAAGTATTAAATAAAAGATAGCCAGAAAAGATGCAAAATGGGGGATACCTTGTATTGTTGGTAGATAGACTAAGAAACCTGCCATTCTTTTATATTTTCGTGAAAAGTGCTAAAAGTGTTATTATTAATGTTTTCTTTCACAAATAGATCAAGTTTTTTTAGAGAGTAGCGGCTTAAAGCTTTAGGATGACCTATGATAACAAAATTATGGAGCGTGTTTTCGTTATTGTATTTATTATATGCTTTTTGCAGGAAAGAAGCTTTATATCCATCAATAGATACTACAGAATAGGAAGGTTGAGTTAGTAATTTCATCACATAGCTTTTTGATGGAGAAACAGGTACTCCGTCCCCAAACCAGTTAATTGATTTAGCTTGGACTTTCCTTAAGAAAGCCATCTTCCAGAAAAAAAGAGGGGAGAGCTTGCATGAACTGATTGGTATTTCTGTGAAGTAACCAGTTGGGCTCTTTTTTAAAGGGTCGTCTTCGAATTTCCAGAATGCTTCTTTTGGTGTATTTTTAAAGTTATAGTAATGTGTTTTAGAGGCATTCTCCCCACCATTAAAAACGGTACTGTCAAGCCATATATTATTTGACTTTAGAGCTCTTTTGAGTTTGTCGAATGGTTGAATGCACCATCCTCCTGCCCGAAAAGCAAATATCTTGTCTCCAACTATATTAATTAATGTATTCTTATATTCCGTAACAATTTGGTTAATTTCATCATTGTTAAATTCATGTAGTCTGAATCTTGAGGAATCAATGCACCACTTATTACCATCAAAATAACAATCTTCCCAATGTGGATGAATGTGCAACTGAATATCATGACCAAGGTTATGAAGTGTTTCTATCTGAGCGACTAACTGATTATAATCACTATTTAGGTTAGCATATTTTTTTCTAAATTCGTTTAATTTGTTTATATACCCCGCATCAACAAAGAAGATCATTCTTATATCATATTGTTTTGATATTTTGATTAATTCATCCGTTGGATAGATGATGGATTTTTCAACCGTTCCAGTATTGCTCCCAAAAAATAGTTCGTAATCTAAAGTGACAAAGATTTTCATTAATATTTATTGAGTTTTACCTGTTCAATAGGATCTACATAGTTGAATCCTTTTATTTTACCATATAACTTAAGGAGTAGGTCAAATAGCCAGAATTTAAATGGCTTGATTATGACTCTAAAAGAAACCCCCTGTACTAACTTTGCTCCAAACCTACTTTTGAATCTCTGAATACCTTCATATTTAGATCCTTCTTTTACATTAATTCTGGCCCCTACCAGATCATATACTTTAATTCCTTTATTCATAAGGAATTTCATAACTTCATATTGAAGTAGATTTATACTCCCGGTAAATGGGCGGGGGGCACTTCCTCCGTACATGTAATAGCCGGAATTTTTATCATAAATGATTACAGCAGTACCTTGTAATTTTCCCTCTTTTTTAGCTACAAAAAAAGCGACATTATCAGGAATATTTTTAACTATTGATTCCAAATATTCCAGTGAAGGATAAAATATAACACTTTGCCTTTCCAGAGTCTCCCTAATATTGTTGTATATTAGGTTAACATCATTGGTTGTTTCTACCTTAACACCTTCTTTTATTGATTTTTTGATAACATTCCTGTGTTTGCCATGAAAATTATTTAGTAGTTTTTCTTCACAATCACCTAATACAACAGTATAGGTACCCCAATCAATAAATTCACTGTTAGCAGGATATGTATTAAAAACAACATAGGCTTGTGCTTTATATATAACATCACATAATTTTTTTGTTTTTACAATTCTCACGATTTCATCTAAAAAGTTTTTTTCATCCTCAATTAAAACATCTTTATGAGTCGGGATTAAGGAATATGTAAATATCATTCGAGAGAAGATCGCTTCTTTATCTATGATAAATGGCAATATAAACTTTTTACTTACAAACCATCCATAATGACTACTCTTACATTTTAAATAGCTTTCTTTTGCAAAAATCGGTAAATTGGTCTTACTCTTAGGTTCAAAACTTAATAGTTCTATATTTAACATTTAAATTCTGATAAGTTTTTTAGTAAAAAATCCATTCTTTCTTTATTGTTTTCAATTGGAAGCTCAAATACTAATCCATCTATCTTACAAGCATTTTTTAGTTCCTTATTATTTGCAAGTAGTTTATACCCATTAATGAAATATATGTTATTTGTTTTCATATGCTCTTTAAAAGAGACAGCTATTTCGTGTGTGTTCATTATTAATACGATTTTATGATTACTAGGTTCTCCCCTAATAGAAGTAATCATGCGAAAATACTGATTAGATTTTAACTGTACAGAAAAACTTTCAATATACTTTTTTCTATGATTATATTTTCCATTTATCAGGTAGTCTAAAATACCTCCAAGTTTTTTCTTCTCAAATTCACAGATATCGTCATAATATATATTAATTGCGTTTTCAACGATTTTAATTATCAGAGTTAGAGTTAAACAAATTAGCCGGTTTGCATTGTAGATATTAAGGCGGTTATATTTAAATTCTAACCATTTTAACCAATGAAAAAAGCAGTGATGAGTTCTTTTTCTTAATATAAATTCTTTATCTAACTGAAAATAGGCACCTAAGTGACCAGCTAAAGGTTTTCCCGGTGAAAATGAAAAAAAACCTGTATTCCCAAAGGTTCCTACCATTTTACCATTTAGAATAGCACCAAATGATTGTGCTGCGTCATCTATCAAAATGATTTTTTCATCATAGCAAAATTTTTCAAAGAACATTAAATCCGCAGGATTTCCATACATACTGGCTACCAATATTGCGTCGATATCATCAGTTATTAGTTCTTTGGCCGATTTTAGAGAGGGGTTTAAGTCAATTATGTCTAAATCATAGTAAACAATTTTAATATTTAAATCATTAATTGGATGTAAAATAGAATTGCAAATATAGACCGGAACCATAATTTTCTTGATATTGTAAGCTTGTAGTATATGATATATACATGATTTTCCATTTACGGCGTAATGCCAATCAGAACCAGTTTTTTCTTTTAAACAGTTTAAATCCAGATCATTTTCATAAATAATCGGTGGTAAGAATTTTTTTATTTTAGTCATGAAATTGTTCTAAAAAAACTTCAATATTATTGAATGATTTATAACTAGCTTTTAATTTATCTATGTCATAGTTCCACCATTGCTTGATTAGTAATTGTTCAATTATGCTATTTTTAAATCTGAATTTAATGATTACAGCAGGATTTCCTCCAACAATTGCATATGGAGGAACATTTTTTGTAACAATGCTTCCGGCAGCAACTACAGCCCCATCACCAATTGTAATCCCGGCCATAATTACAGCATTAGCTCCGATAAGAACATCATTTCCTATTTCAGTGTAGCCTTTATCTTCGAACTCGTCATAAAGATCTTCCTTTACAAATCCTCTCTTTTTTAAGTATAAAACAGGACTGGTTGATAGGAAATTTAAAGGATGTGGCCCCATGCCAATTTTTACATTGTGAGATATAGAGCAGTATTTTCCTATTGATTTGGTATTTGAATCTATTCGGGTATATTCATTTATAAAAGTATAATCACCAATTGATATATTACGATCAATTTTACAGTGTTCACGAATCCAAACGTGTTTCCCTAATTTTACGTTAGGTAAAATAAAATTCGTATTGATTGTACATGATGGATATTTGAAGTGCTTGACTATACTAAAATAAAATAAATAGCACCTTTTTTTTATTTCTCTAAGCATATTCATAAATCAAATTTGGTAAAGATATAACCTTAATTACTATTTTACCTATCCTATTTTTAATAATAATTCTTCTATGGAATTAATTTTAATAAAATGCTCAGGCGAAGATTTGGTATAATAATCCATTGGGTTGTTCTTCATGACATCAAGAACGAATGTTCGTTTTTTATAATGAACAGCATCAAAATGACATGAAGAAAACACGGAAATGTGTCCAACTGACTCTATAATGTATTGTTCAGTAGAATATCTTTTTTTTGTAATTACTTTGATATTACAGTCACCCAGTTTTTCTTCTAATTCCTTTAATTCTTTTTCGTTTTCATTCGGGTGGGGGATATAGTAGATCAAATAATTTTTTTCTTCCAGTACTGGATTAGCTTGTTGAAAGAAGTTTAAGATTTTACTATAGAAATCGTTCTGACCAGTAAATACAATAAACTTTTTAGAGGCCAGATTATTTTTCGAGTCGACTAATTCATATTTAAGTCTGCCATACATAGTTATTTCTTCTGGTTTAAAATAGCCTGCATCAAGGAGTTCTTTTTTCCAGAATTCATTGTAAACATATATTTTGTCAGGAACAGGTAGCCTTTTGTCTCGTATTGCATAATTATAACCTCTATGCGTATCTCCAATTACGCCATGTTGCATTTCAATTATTTCAATACCTCTTTTTTTTAGAACTGCACAAATATCAGAGTTAGAATAAGCAGAAACTATATATGCTCGTTTAATTCTAAAAGGCAAAAGAAATACGTAATAAAGAATATAGCCGGAAATAAATGTTAAATGGGTTTTAACAACAGCTTTTTTAGGTACTCGCAAATCTTTTTTCTCTAGAAAGGAAATGACATCATTAAACTTATTTGGCATTCCGGCATTAAGAGTGTAGAGTATTTTTCCAAGAGCAAATTTGAAGGGACTAACTAAAAAACTATAAATAATGATATTGTTTTCATTAATATATTTCTTAAAGTTAATTAATCTCTCTGTGTAATCTGCACTTAATAAGTAAATAGTATTTTTAGCGTCAATTTCCTTATAAGGAAAGTATGAATCTAATACTTTACTATTGTTTTCAAATAACCCACTTCCTGATCCGACAAATAATACCCGTTCCTGTCGTTTAAAAAGATTAAAAAAATAGTTTTTTATAGAACAAATTATCAAAATAATTCCTGATAATGAAAGAAGGCGTATTTTAGGAAGTGTAGAGATGGAAATATCCTTAAAAAAACTATCAATGGTATCTTTAACTTTAATCCAGCTAGTTGTTTTTTTGAAGTAAAATTGCTCCATCAAATGAGGAGATTTCTCAATTAATTTTATTTTATTGATATTATCCTGATACATATTGTAAGATAATCGCTTTTATGAATTGATTTTATCAATTTTGTGTATACACTCATTAAGCTTTAAGATACCTGTTAATACTGAGCTATCTAATCTTCCATTATAGGTTAACTTTTTTATTTTATTAAGGTCAAAGTATTTTGAAACATAATCATAATATTCCAGTTGTTGATTTACGTATTGTTTAAAAGCTTTGCTTTTGGCCCATCTTGGATAATTCATCACCCCGGTCCCCCTAATTACAAAACGAATTAGACTAAAAAGTTTTTGTATTTTATTAGGGTTCTTATTTGAAAGAGAAGTTTTGTGGTCCTGTCCTTTAATCCGTGCTAATTCAGGTAATCGTTCTCTGATAAATCCTTCAAATAATTTTCTGTCATAAAGGTCTTCTTCTGTCCAACTTTGCACTGCATCAATTAAAAAGGGAAAGTATGGAGTGTAGTCTTTTTTATTATTTACTAAGCTTTCGAATGAACCGGCTTTATTTCGTTGCCCTAAAACCGAGATGGCATAATTCATAAGTTTCTCTGTTTTTGAAAGCTCATCAATATGTGAAAAGAATTTTAATACATTCTTTCGAATCAATTCTACTTCTTCCTGAGATATAACTCCCTCTAAGGAGTTGATAACAGTCGGAGTAACATCAAAGACTTTACCAAAAAGATAGTTAATTCCTTTTTTAACTCTGTAATATTTTCTTTTTAGATTAAGATCAGACTGTTGAACAAAAACCATTTCTTCTAGAGATAATTCTCTAATTTTATTATAGAAAGGAGATGAACCAACGTAAAAACCACTGGCACCTGTTAAAAGTACATCAAAATCAACTTTTTCTATATTAGGAATCTTAAAGATTTGAGAACTACATAAGGGTGCGTTATCAACATCAATAAGCATTTTTTCATGATACGAAAGTTCATTAAACTCAAACTTTTTATGGTCAAGTTTAAAATGCTCAACAATTTTTTCTGAACTAATGTGATCATTGGATTTCCAGAATTTTTGAGGCTTTTCCTGACCGATAATAAAGCTTTTTAATTTTAATCCATTTTTTAAAGCATAATAAGGAATAATTCGGGAATCCATTCCTCCACTAATACCAACACCGAATACGGTTTCTTTCTGATTATGTTTTTTTATTGAGATGAAAGCCTCATTTAATGTTTGATCAAGAATATCATACTTCTCAGAGGTGGATAAAGAGTTTTTTTGGAGCTTAAACTGCCAGTATTTTTTTATAATTAACTTATCGTTTGTGTAGTCTGCAATTATTGCATTTGGTAGTATATATAAGTCTTTCAGAAAGGTTCGGTAATCCGGGTTAGAGAAAAAGAATACTTGAGTTTTAAAAGAAAGAATATCCACATCATTGGTAGTATAACCATCGTGTTTGACTAAAGACCAGAGATCGTCGCTGATTGAAATGCCATTTTTTAAAGAATAAAATACAAGATGTCTTCCTGCACGATCATTTAAAATACATATTTTATCGTGTTTTAGTATAATTAATGAAAAATCTCCAATTATGCTTTTAAAAAGCTCTTCATCATTAGATAAAACTATTTCAATTACATCAGTAATTTCATGTGAAAATATTTCACCAATCAAGCAGTAGTAATGCTCTTTGTATTTAACCAGTTTACTTTTATTTATGAAAAACTCTCCAACCAGAATAGAGTTATCGAAATTATTTTTTGATATTAATATACCCATTAAGTCTTTTTTTTATTGTCTTATGTTCTAAAACCAACAAAAATGTTCCTATAGCAAATAGTAATATTGTGAGTTTAATAATGATAGAGAACACTATATTAGAAGTATCTATTTTGATCGTATAAAAGCAAATAAGGAATAAATATAAAATAAAGGATAGATACTTAAGGTTATTAAACCTGAAAGTTGTTTTTTTTAAAACAAGATATATTAGCATAAATGTTGTTACTGAAAATCCGATTAAGGTACTTATTGCGGCACCAATAATTGAGAAGTGTTTGGTCAGAAAATAACCAATAATAATATTTATTCCGGCTCCTAAAAGAATCGCAAGTGTTTTTAGCCTAATCAATCTCACCTCCAATGATAAAACGTTTGTATTTAAAAAATAAACACTTTTTATGGCTGATAAAAAGCACAAATATAAAATTATTGAATTAGCTTTTTGGTATCCCTCATTGAAAAATATATTAATAAAGTAATAAGAGAATATAACAACAACAGCTGTTAAGGAACCTATAAAGTAAATCGTTAGATCTCCCAGTCTATAAATTTTCTGGTGATTTTTATCTCCACTTTCATAATGTTTAAAAAACATTGGTACATAAGCACTGTTTATGGCTAATGCGATAAGTGCAATAATAGAGCTTATCTGTACACCAACATAATAAATACCAACACTTGCAAGTCCAATAAATTTTAAAATATAAAACCTATCTACCAGTGAATTTACAAGACTGACACCATCGACAGGTATGATTGGTAATGAATACCTTAGAGATTCGACAAGGTATTCTTTCTTAATAACAATGTTAACATCCTTGAAAAGTAAAACGAATACAATGAGTACCCCAACAATATTTGATATGAGTAAAGAAAGTAAATAACCATCCTGTTTCATTCTAAGAAATACAATACTAACAGTCATTAATAGTATTTGTAGAACAAAGTAAAGGTTAAATATGAAAATGTACATTTTTAAATGTTGCTTTGTTTTTAATAACGTAAAATATGAAATCATTATTGGTTGCAAAACAGAGATGATAATTGCATAAATAATGTAAGGATTAAATTCTACCTCTTTAAAAAAGAATATCAGAATTTTTTTACCCCAAAAAACTGTTAAAAGTCCTAAACAAGCCGAAAAGATAATTTGAAAGCAAAAAACAGAACCAAGAAAATCTTTCATTTTTTCCGGTTCTTTTTCATATTTAAAATAATATCGACCAATTGAAGCCTGAATTGTAAGCGCAAAGATAATTGAAAGAAATGGTATAACCATTAATACGGTTGAGACTATACCATATTCCTCTGTAGACATGTAATGTGTGAAAACGGGTATTAATAGAAACAAAATACCTTTTTGGACTCCTTCTATAACTGAATATGAAAAAGAAAACTTAATTAATTGTTTAAACATTTTGCAATAAGATCTCTGCTAATTTGAAATCGATTTCATTATCTATGTCTACAGATTTATTTGAGTCCATAACATAGGCAAATGATTTTTCTTTAAGTATAAAGTCTTGTTCATCAAGTAATCTTTTGATGTCCACCAAGTAAATTGCTCCGTTTAACCGATAAAAAGTTGGTAAGTCCTGAGATCTAATATTGGCATATTCTTCTTTAATGAATTTATTCATGGATAAATTTTCAGGTAAGGTATTGCTCCAAATGGGAGAGTGTTCACACTCACAAACCGAAATTACAGCATCAGCATTTTTCTGTTCTAACAACTCAACAGAAGCATCAATGTCTTTACTCGTTCTTAATGGAGAAGTAGGCTGCAATAACAGGATATAATCGTACTCCTGTCCAGGTTTTTTTTTCAAGAAAAGAAGAGCATGTTCAACAACGCTAAATGTATTCGCTGTATCTGTTGATAATTCAGCGGGCCTTAAGAAAGGAACATCAGCTCCGCTTTCTTTTGCCACGGATGCAATTTGTTTGTCATCAGTTGATACAATAATTTTATCTACATATTTTGAATGTATGACGGCATTAATTGTATGCTTTATTAGAGGGATTCCCCCCAATAACCGAATATTTTTCCCGGGGAGCCTTTTACTTCCACCTCTTGCAGGAATAATGGCAAGAATTTTCTTTTTATTAATCATTATTATACAGGTGTTTTGCTATTTCCTGGGCTTTGGTATAATCATCATGTTTACCAATATCTATCCAGTAACCTAAGATAGGGCTGTGTATTATCTTTTCTCCGGTAACAATAACATCATTCATTAAATCAGTGGTATTATAAAATTCGTTGTGAGGGATTCTTTTTATAAGTTCTTCACGTATTAGATAAATACCCGCGTTTGCATAATGAGTATTCATGGGTTTTTCCTTAAAACCTGTTATTTTATTACCGCTTCTTTCTAATATAGCGTAAGGGATGTTAACAGAATAAGGGATGGAAGCAACAGCTAACTTTGCATCTGATTCAAAATATTCTATAAAGAAAGTTTCAAAATTTATATTGGTAAATAAATCAGAATTCATGACCAATATATGATCATTTTCATAACTGGGTATATTTCTTATTGCACCAATTGTTCCTAGCGGTTTATCTTCATGTATGTATTTTATTGTTACTCCTTTTTGAGAACCATCTCCAAAATAATCTTCAATTTGTTTTCCCAAATAATTGACAGAGATATAAATATTTTCAACACCAAAATTAATTAAACTGTCAATATTATGTTCAATAATTGGTTTACTACCCAGTTTTAGCATAGGTTTAGGAGTACTATCGGTAAGAGGACGCAGTCTTTCACCTCTTCCTCCGGCCATAATTACGGCATCTATGGGAAGAACAGAGTGTATTTGATTAAAGTTATATACAGAAATGATTTCCCCCAAATCATTTAAACAAGGTAAAAGCTTAATACCTTTACTCCTTATTTTTCTTATTTTATGAACATCCAAATTGTTACTACTAATCCAGTAATAGTTTTTTTGCATCAGTAGTTCGACTTTATCACTCACAGTTTTTCCAGATAGTAACCCTCTGCGTATATCACCGTCAGTCAATGTTCCAACTATTTTATCAGAATCATTCACTGCAAAAAGAGTCAGAGTATTATCATTGATATCATTCAATCTTTTTAGAGCTTCCTGAACAGTAGATTTTACTGAAATAATATGTTGCTTAAAGTCATTCATTGTAATTGGAATCAAATTATTTTAATAAACTCATCCTTTTTAAAGCTTTGTGGTGATTTTTTTCCGATTAATTGTTTCCAGAATGCCGGAGACAAGCCACCGGAAGGTCTTTTAAATCCAATGTTATTGTTAGAAAAGACTTCACCTTCCTCAATATCTTTTAAAGCTATGATACTTTTCTGCACTATTTTTTTGTTTTTTATTTCGGTTTTTGATGGTTCTTTCCTGCCATGCCCAAGGGCTATTTCAATATTTCGAATTGCTTTAACCAGTTGTTTAAATTCATCTGGCTCAATACTAGCTAAGTGATCGGGGCCATCCATATTTTTATCAAGTGTAAAATGTTTCTCAATTACTTCAGCACCCAGAGTAACAGAAGCTATTGCTGCTTCAATACCAAGACTATGATCAGAGTATCCAACTTTTACGTTAAAAGCTTCTTTTATAGTATTAATTGCCCTCAAATTTAGTTCTTCATATGGGGCTGGGTATTCAGTAGTAGCATGAAGAATACAAATTTGTTCTCTTTTTAATCCATGACCGAGCAAAGTATTGAGTGCCATTTCAATCTCCCCTAAGGTTCCCATTCCTGTTGAAAGAATTACATCTTTTTTTAGAGAGGCAATATACTGTAGAAACGGGATATTCGTTAACTCACCGGAACCAATCTTGAATATACTTTGAATTCCATTTAGAAAAGCAGCACTTTCTTCCTCATCTGCGGTTGAGAGGAACATAATCCCGACTTCATCACAGTATTGTTTTAGTTCCTTAAAATCATCAAACGATAATTCCAGATTCTTTAGCATTTCATATTGAGTCAAACCTTTTTCAATGTTATTGGATTGATATTCTGCTAATTCCGCATTTGGAGTAACGATAAGTTCAGTTATCCATGTTTGAAATTTCACTGCATCTGCACCTACTTCTTTCGCATTGTCGATTAGTCTCTTAGCTATGTTTATATCGCCATTATGATTTACTCCAGCTTCTGCAATAATAAAAACCTTATTCATTTTTCATCTAATTTTCTTGCATACAATAACCCATTCACTAATAAAATATTTTCCGTTGTTGTAGGTTTTTTCTTCCAAATCAATTGATTTTATATCAAAAAACTTACCATAAATTTCCTGTATTGAACTTTTATCAATAAGTCGAACAAACCCTTTCCCTTCCAATGGCCCATCACTGATATCTGTATATTCATTGTGAGCTATTTTTTTATGGTGCTCTCCAATATACATTTTGTCTGTAAAAGTTCTGGAAAATAAAAGTCCATCAGGCTTTAAAACTCGATGGATATTTTCCATTATTTTAATAGTAGTTGATTTATTGTTGCAATACAGGCACTGGCAGTCGACAACAGCATCAAATGTGTTAGAGTCAAAGGGAAGATTAATAACGTTTCCAACTCTTAAATCTGCCATTAGGTTTTCTTTTTTCAACCTGTCTGTTGCTTTTTGTATTGCAGTGGGGCTGCCATCAATTCCAGACACATTGAATCCTTCATTTGCCATATACCAGATATTTTATAACCTTCGGTAGTTTTGTTTTTGCATTTATTATTTTCAAATAGTTGATTTACAGGTGCTTTTTCAAAAATGCAGACACTTAAAATCTGTAGAATTGTGTAGAGTTCCTGCTCCAACTTCAATTTTCTTTTCATGATTGCGACCAGCAAATATATACTAATAGCAACCCATATTTGGGTATAAACAGCATTTATAGTTGTTCCAAGGAACTTCTTTATACGCAAGTGCTGTTTAATCCACTTGAAAAATAATTCGATTTTCCATCGTTCTTTATATAGTTGAGCAATGATTTCTGCACTATAGGTAAAATTGTTGGTTATAAATACCAATGTTTTATCTCGCTCTTTATCGTAGTATTTTATTCTCCTAACTTCAATTTTGAGAGGTGTAGAAACCTGTCAACTTAATTATCTGGTCGCATTTAAAGCCATGGTCTTTGTTTACCTCATTTGAATACACACGTTGGAATTTAAAGTTGTGTTTTTCACGGATTACGAAATAACACAAGCATTCATGCAAGTGATATAACCTTTCAAAATCAAGGTATGCTCTGTCCATAATATAAAATGCCCCGGGTTGTTTTTCTGATAAAAATTATTTGCAACAAATCGTATTAGATTTCCTTCCGGATATTTGCCCCAGTCATGCATAAGAAAAATATTATCCCATACTTCTAGTAAGTCGTTGTTCTTAATTTCTTCCATTTTTTATTGCTAAAAATTTGTTAATACTTAGAAATTAAATCTAAAATCCCAATTCTTAAGGTAAACCTTCTCAAGACTATTACACTGAATCGGGTATTTTCTTTTGATGATTTATTGAATGGAATAAAAGACGGAAATATATGTACCAACTTACAAATTATGTTTTAAGTATTCAAATTTTTATTAATGGTTAATTCCAACTGATAGGAGTGAGGTTTGTTCGGAAACCTATAAAACTACTCATTAAAATAAAGGGGGAGTGTTTTTTTATTATCACGAAATGATTGTTTTTATGATGAAGGCTCGTAATAATTAACGGAAACTGATTTCATTCCAATTATATTTTTTCCATATTCCGGAATTATCGGCTTTTTTCCCATATATATTTCAATTATGGCCTTAAGATAATTACATCCGGATAGATGAGTGAATGGATAACCACCACCAAAACGGGGATTAAAATCAATGAAATAAACTTCATCAGTTTTATCAATAATTACATCGATATCCATATTTCCAATATGTCTGAATGTTTTACTAACCTTTTGGGCAAGCTCAATTAAGTTTTGTTTGTATAATACTTCAGCTTTATCTGTTTCTCCTGCTCTCATTTCGATTTTTCTTTTTATGCAGGCATGAAGAAAGTTGCCGTCAAAATCATTTAATATATCAATCCCATATTCTGTTCCGATAATTTTCTTCTGGATTATTTCTTCTGTTTCATTAAAACTACTTATTTTGGATATGTTATCAAGTAGTTCTAAACCAACACTCCCACTACCTAAAATCCTTTTTTTTACCAATTCTGTTTTTTCATTAATTTCTGATAAGCTATAATAGGTAGCAGGAACTTTTAATCCATGAGTTTTACAATATTCAATATTATTTTTTTTATTTAGAGTATTTTGAATTACAGTTTTGTCAGAAATAACAATTTTACAATTAAATTCTTCGAATGTTTTGACATTTTTTGATAATACAGGTAATTCAAAATCCATTAATGGAATAATAATATCTATTGACAGTTCTTTACATTTTGCTCTAAGAGTTTCAATATATTTATTGGGATCATCCATTACTCTTGGAGTAATAAAAGTTCTAACTCTTGTATCAACCCAGAAACCAGCTACATTAACAGATGTATCAGAAACAAATACATTAATATTAAATCCCTGGGCTTTCAGGTCTAATAAATACTCAATGATATAGGTTCTTCTACCTACATTTGTACATAGAATGTTCATTTTAATTTACATTTTTGTGAATAGTCCTGTTCATCCCAGGCAGAGCGAATTATGGAGTAATGACTATTATCATTTAAATAAACATACGGAAAATACTCAATAAATAAAGGACTTAATGATAAGGTATACGCGCCAGCATTTTTTACAGAAATAATATCTCCAATACTTAATTTCTTTTCGTTCAGTAGGGTCATAAACCGGTCTTTCTCCATACAGGTGAATCCACAGATTATCTGTTTGTCTAGACTACTTTTCTTTTCCTTACTTGCTAATATTTCATAGGAAAATTTTCTATTATTTTCCTGAGGGTCAAGATAAATATTTGAACCGTTAGTAGTAATAATGTGGTTGTTTTTAATTTGCTTTACATCAATTACTTCACAAATGAAGTCAAAACATGACGCTGCTAAAGAAATTCCTGGTTCAATAATTAAAGCAACCTGATCGCTATGAAAGTACTGATTAAGCTCTTCTCCAATAACTTCGGCATATTGTTCATATGTTGGAGCATTAGGCTTATCTCCAAAAAAACCACCTCCAATATCGACATATTTCAGGTTTAGAGAAAACATTTTGGCCACTTTAATAGCTGTTTTACTGAGAGTTTTATATACGTTAAGGCTTTTTGTTCTAGTGCTATTATGTAAATGTAGACCGGTAATATTAATTCCCTTTATTTTCTGTAATCTGTCAACAATAGCTTTTAAATCACCATTTTCCAGGTTTATTCCAAAACGACTGCCTTCAGCTCCCATAAGCGACTCTCCAGGGCAATTTGTCTCCAGATCAAAGTTTACTCTTATACCAATATTCCAATCACACCTTCTATTATCAATATTATTAATAAGCCATTCAACTTCATGAAAAGAATCGATATTAACTATTCCTTCATTATTAAGAACGTCTAGCATGCTATCGAATCCTTTATAAGGACCATTAAGTATAATTTGATTGCTACTATAACCGATAGACTTAGCTAAACGGTATTCTGAATTCGAGACAACTTCGGCCCACGCTTTTTTTTCCTTTAAATAGTTAATTAACCATGGAAGTGAGTTAGTTTTATAAGAGTACCCAATAATAATGTTATTCCAATATTTTTTGAAGGATTTTTCCAATAAGTCGTAATTACTATCCAATACTTTCTTGTTTAAAATAAACGAAGGTGTAGTTAGTTTCTTTAATTCATTAAAACTCATAAAAACGCTTATTTAAAGATATATTTTCTTTTCTGAGAATTTCTTTAATCTGTTGAGAACTATTGCCAGTGCCAAAAGAATTGACAACTGATGTAATTTCTTGTTGAAAAGAAGAAGTCATCGATTTTTCAATCGCTTTCTTGATATTATCCCTATCCTTATCAACGGAGATGATATTATTATGAATTTTGCGACCTTTTTGTCTGTTTCCAATATTTATTGCAGCTACCGGTACAGACGGAGTTTCAAATATTAAGCTTGAGGAATTCCCTATTAATAATGTAATCTCATAGAGGATACTTATGTAATCTGAATGACCAAGATTGTCGATCAAAGTTATATTTTCATTTTTTGAACTTTGTTCTTTAAAGTATCTGTTAATATTAATACCTCCATGGTCTGCATTTGATTTTGTAATAATAATTTCAACGTCTTTAAGTTTTAGTAGTTCATCTATAATAATCTTTGCAGTTACCAGGTTGTGTTCTAAATTAGCTTTCGATTCGGGATGATATCCAACCAAAACCCACTTTTTATCTGTTGGGATTTCATATTTAGAGCCTAATTCTTCTCTGGAGATTCTTTTGGTCCTGATAATTTGGTCAATATTTGTCTCACCGGTTACAAAAACCCTACCCGGTTCTTCTCCCATTTGAATTATTCTTCTGGCAGATTCTTCTGTTCCGGGAAAATGAATAGATGCCATTTTAGTAATCGCATGTCGGACCTGATCATCAATTGCACCTTCGGTAATATCTCCTCCAGATATATGTGCAATAGGGATATCCATTACCAATGCCGTATTGCAAATAGGTAATAATTCGTACCGATCTCCAAGAACAACAATGACATCTGGATTAAGTCTTTCAAATGTGGTTGCGAACCCTAATGCACAAACCCCCATTGATTTGGCGATCCCGCTTTTTGTTTCAGTAGATAAAAGCATTTCAACTTTTTCATCAATCCTGAAACCATCGTTTTCGATTTCAGTGTATGTACTTCCATACTCAGGAGAGTGATGTGAACCTGTAACAACAAGTTGAAGTATTAAATTGGGATCTTCATTGATTTCTTGAATTAGCCAACGTAATAGCCCATATTCAGATCTTGCCGCCGTTATAACGCAAATATTTTTTGACATAACAATATCTGTTTATATTACGACACTGCTTGGGATATTTACAACTCTTTTTTCTAACCACTCTGCGTTTTCAAGATCATTACATTCAAACTTATCAAACATTGGGAGTTTGTTCATAAGCTTCCATATAGGACGAGTCATAACTCCATGTTCATTGGTGTATTCAAGAAACTCCTCCCTTTCCTTTCCATTCTTTAGGATTAGGCAGTTTAACCAGTAGTTTGATTTTGAATATTTTGGCTCTAAAAAGAAGTTCATTTCTTTTTTTTTAAAAAAAACGGCATACTTGTTGGCTAGATTTCTTTTAGATTCCAGGAAGACAGGTAGTTGTTCCATTTGAGCACACCCGAGAGCTGCAGCTAAATTTGTTAACCTGTAATTATAGCCTGTTTCGTCATGCATAAACTCCCATTTGTGAGGTATTTTTGCTGTTGTGGTGAGATGTTTAGCTTTTTTTGCAATAAATTCATCATTTGTGATTATCATTCCACCACCACCAGTAGTAATGGTTTTATTACCATTGAAACTTAAGGTACCCATTTTTCCAAATGTACCGGTATGCTTATCTTTATACCAGCTTCCCAATGATTCTGCTGCATCTTCAATTAAAACTACATTATTAATATCACATATTTCCTTAATATCATCTATTCTACAAGGGTGTCCAAAAGTGTGCATTGGAATACACGCTTTTATTGTTGCTCTTGTCTTTTTATTTATACAAACGCCATTCTTTATTATCGTTTCTTTAGCAAAAAAGTCTTTAAGTTTTTGAGGAGACAACCCCATTGTTTCCTTATCTACATCAATAAAAACAGGTTTAGCACCGGTATAAGCAATGGCATTTGTAGTTGCAACAAAAGTCAACGGTTGGGTAATAACTTCATTACTTCCACGAACATCTGCCAATAACAAAGCCATATGTACAGCTGCTGTACCATTTACTGTAGCAATTGCATATTTAGCTCCTGTAAACTTTGCGATCTTATCTTCGAACTGACCAACAAATTTTCCAATACTAGAGACGAAAGTACTATCAATACATTCTCCCAGATATTTTTTTTCATTTCCAACAAATCTTGGTTCATGTAAAGGAATGAAATCATTTGAATGATAGATGCTTTTTATATGATTGACAATATCTTTATACATTGTATATATTAGCTTTGTATTTGCTTAGGTTTTCCTTTTTCGAAAACCATTTGCATGTTTCTTTGAGACCAGCTCTGATATCATAACTTGGTTTAAAATCAGTAAGTTCTTTTATTAAAGAATTATCTCCCAATAATCTAAAAACTTCAGAATTTTTGGGGCGAATTCTTTGCTCTTCAGCAATGAACTCAACTTCACTATTCATTATTTCTTTTATCAACTCTAGGGTATCTCTCATCGAAATCTCATAGTTTGAGCTAATATTTATCTCTTTTCCAATTGTCTCTTTAGAGTTAGCAATTGCCAGAAAACCATAACAAGTATCTTTTACATAATTAAAATCTCTTGTTGGGGATAAATCTCCAAGTTTTATTGTTTTCGTGCCATTTGCAATTTGTGTTATGATAGTTGGAATAATCGCTCTGGCAGATTGTCTGGGGCCATAGGTATTGAAAGGCCTAACGATAGTTACAGGTAAGTCGAACGTATTATGGAAACTCAATGCCATGGCGTCTGCTCCAATTTTACTAGCGGAATAAGGAGATTGAGGTTGTTTAGGGTGTTTTTCATCGATAGGTACATATTGGGCGGTGCCGTAAACTTCAGATGTAGAGGTGTGTAGAACCCTTATGTTGCCATTTTCTTTAGCCGCTTGACATATATTTAGAGTTCCTTTTATATTAGTATCAACATAGCTGTCTGGAGCAATATATGAAAATGGAATAGCAATTAATGCTGCTAAATGAAAGATAATTTCTACATCCTTTGTAATTTCTTTGCAAAAATGAGGATCCCTAATATCTCCAGATACAACTTCAAGGTTATTATTTGCGGGTATATCTTCAAGCCATCCCCAATAATTAAAGGAGTTATATTGAGACAGGGCTTTTACTTTATAATTGTTTTCAACTAACAGTTCCGTTAAATGCGAGCCTATAAATCCATCAGCTCCTGTTACTAATACTTTTTTCATTTTTCTTTTCGGCATTCTTGAATGTATTGAATAATAATTTCACTAGCCTTCCCATCTCCATAGGGATTATGCGCTTTAGACATTTCATCATATTTTTTCTTATCAGAAATTAATTCTGAAACTTTTTGAATAATTAAGTCTTTGTCAGTACCGACCAATTTTACAGTTCCAGCCACAACAGCTTCAGGTCTTTCCGTTGTATCTCTCATAACTAAAACAGGTTTCCCCAGACCTGGAGCTTCTTCTTGAATACCGCCACTGTCGGTTAATACGAGGAATGATTTACTCATTAGGTAAACAAATGGTAAATAATCTAAAGGTTCAATCAAATGAATATTATTATGATTATCTAGTAATTCATAAACAGGCTTCTGAACATTTGGATTTAAGTGAACAGGATAGATAATGTCAACATCGTTATGCTGTTTAGAAATTTCTGCCAGAGCTTCGCAAATTCTTAAAAATCCCTGTCCGAAGTTTTCTCGTCGATGTCCTGTAACCAAAATAAACTTTGAATTATCAAAGTTTATGTTTCCATTCAGCTTTTCCAAAAGTTCTTTTTGAACATTTGTGTTTAGAGTTACATCCTTATTAATTTTATCTAAAACAATGTGTAGGGCATCAATTACAGTATTACCCGTAACATATATTTTATTTTCGGGTATATTTTCATTTAAAAGATTCTCTTTCGCTGTGATTGTAGGTGCAAAATGATATTCTGCAATCCTCCCTGTAATTTGTCTGTTAACTTCTTCTGGCCAGGGTGAGTATATGTTATGTGTTCGTAATCCTGCCTCAACATGAGCCACAGGAATTTGTTTATAATAGGCAGCTAAAGCAGTCATGCTTGATGTGGTGGTATCTCCATGAACAAAAACAACATCAGGTTCGAAATCGATTAAAATATTCCTCATGCCTGTTACAACCCGGCTGGTGACATCAAAAAGATCCTGTCCGGTTTTCATAATATTTAGGTCATAGTCGGGAGTGATATCAAATATTTTCAGGACCTGATCCAGCATTTCTCTATGCTGACCGGTTACACAAACTTTTGTGTGAAAGTTTGTATCATCATTTTTAAATACTTTAACCACTGGAGCCATTTTTATAGCTTCCGGCCGAGTTCCAAATACAATTAATACTTTTTTCATAGATCTTTACCAGATACTTCTATTTTTTATAAAACGAAGAAAATAAATCCTCTATTTGTTAAAAACACCACAGAAATCAAGTATTATTTTATCTTCCATGTACTGAAGGGATTTAAATTCCTTATGTGCAACAAGAAATGCAACAATATCAGCCTTTTCATATGCACTCTTATAATTCGTCAATTTAAATACGGAGTGTTCTTTAATATTAGGTTCGACAAAAAGTATGTTGGCATTATTCTCAGTTTGAAGTACTTTCTGGGCTATATATTTGGCCGGGGATTCACGCAAATCATCAATGTTAGGTTTAAAGGCAAGTCCCATGCATGCAATAACAGGTTTTTTGCCATTCTTTAGTTCAAATTCTAACTGCTTATTACGTATTTTTTCTGCACACCAAAAGGATTTATAGTTATTAACTTCCCGTGCGCTACCAATAATTTTAGTTTCCAAGGGGTAATCAGAAACTATAAAGTATGGATCTACAGCTATGCAATGCCCCCCAACACCAGCTCCCGGTTGTAAAATATTAACTCTGGGGTGTTTATTAGCTAATTCAATAAGCTCCCAAACATTGATATTTGCTTTATCACATATGAGTGACAATTCATTAGCAAATGCAATTTGAACATCCCGAGAAGAATTTTCAGTCAATTTACACATCTCTGCAGTTCTTGCATTTGTCCTATGTAGCTCTGAATTAACAAATTGTTTATAGAATAGAACCGCTTGTTCTGTAGATTCCTCATTAATGCCGCCAATTACTCTATCATTATGTATTAGCTCATACATAATGTTACCTGGGAGAACTCTCTCCGGGCAGTAAGCGATATGAATCTTGTTTTTTAGTTCCGGACGTTCAGAGTAAATAAACTCCATCATCATTTCTGTTGTTCCAATTGGACTGGTAGATTCTATTATATATAGGTCATTTTCTTTTAAAAAGGGTATAACAGCTTCTGTCGCTGCCCTTACAAAGGATATGTCCGGTTCATTCTTTCCTTTAAATGGAGTTGGGACAACAATAATGTATACATCAGAAGAAACTGGTTTTGTGCCAGCAGATAGAAAACCTCCTTCAACAGCTGATTTAACATATTCGTCAAGTTCTGGTTCTACGATATGAATACTACCTTTATTTATGGTATCTACCACATTACTGTTTACATCAACTCCATGTACCTTAATACGCTGTCTTGCAATTAATGCAGCAGTAGGTAAACCAATATATCCTAAACCTAAGACTGTAACTTTTGTTTTTTTATTATTCATCGAATTGACAAAATTTTAATTACTTAAGTAAGAGAGTGAGTTTTTTGTGGTACTTTGAAGCAAGTAATATTGTATAGCCTAAGATTCCAAACCAAAGTCCAAACTTAATAATATAGCCGCTCTTCGGATTCTCTTCAACAGCCAAATGCGTAAAATCTTTTATTATAGTTATAGGGGCAGTGGCAAGTTCAAGTTCCTTTTCATATCTCTGTTTATCTTTCACTAATCTGAATTTATCATGATAATACATGCGTTTGTCTTTTTCTGAAAGAAACATTAACCGGCTTTCGTTTGAGGCAGCCAACTCATTGTTTGTGCTAAAGTATTCCACGTTCTGAAGGCTGTCAATTTTTATTATCTCCTTTTTTGTCTGAATAATGAGCTCGTTTAATTCTTTTTTTCTTAGTTCATTTAATTTAAGCAGATACGGATTGCTTGAGATATAATAAAATATTCCTGACCGAACCGCATCGAATACCTGATTGTCAAAGACATCTACCTGCAAATAGATACGATCCGATATAATCTTTTTCGTTGTATCCTTAGCGTCAAAGGTATTTGCGAAATCAATGAAGTCTCCAATGTTATCATCATTCACATCAATATAGTGGAATGCTTCAATATTTTTAATTTTATCAACTATAGAGTCAGGAAGAGACAAAGAAAAAGATAAGGCTTCTTTATTTCTTTTTTTGCATAAACTAGTCAAATCGTTTATGTAATCAACCATGTCTATTGAGGAAATTCCATTGGGTTGGGCGATAAGATCTGAAGAATAAAACCTTTGTGTCTGCGAGAAAAGGAGCAGCCCCATTAAACCTCCGGTCACGGCAAATAATAAAATAAAGTGAGTTCTTCTTATGCCAAAAACAATTAAGAACAATATTCCTTTAAATATACCTACAAGGCTTTTTTTTATTCCCTGACCAATTAATTGAAACAACTCAATAAGATCTATTTCTTTTGCTTCCTTTCGGACATCACTCATACCGAACAATCTTAAATTATTTTAGAAATAAAGGCAAATGTAAGCAAGTTTTATGAATTACAAAGATTAACTCTTTATCGAAGCATAATTGCTAAGATGACTTTTATTATGATTTATACAGCTTTGTCTAATTTTTCAAAAACAGAGTTTTTTGACTTATAAGTTGGAACCATTTCTTTCATTAGTCTAACGACTTCGTTAACATTTTGATATTCAACCGGAAATGCAAACTTATCTATGTGTTTTTGAACATCGCTAATGTTATGTTTACATACTTCAGCTATTTTTATTTTAGGGTGATGGGTAGGCTTATGGGATTCAGCTTCCAGAAGTAACTCTTCATACAGCTTCTCACCGGGACGTAATCCTGTAAAGGTGATATCTATATCTCTTCCAGCAACATAACCCATCGAATTTATGAGGTTTTTCGCTAATTCATGTATTTTAACAGCTTTACCCATATCAAATAAAAATATTTCGCCACCTTGCCCCATAACACTGGCTTCCAATACAAGTAGACATGCCTCTGGAATGGTCATAAAATATCGGGTAATATCAGGATGGGTTACGGTGACCGGACCACCATCCTTTATTTGTTTAAGAAAACGTGGAATGACAGAACCATTAGAGTTTAGCACATTCCCAAAACGGGTGGTAATAAAGCTGGTTTCGCTGATATCATTGAGGGATTGGGTGTATATTTCAGCCATTCTTTTTGTAGCCCCCATTATCCCTGTCGGATTTACAGCTTTGTCGGTTGAGACCATGATAAACTTTTCAACTCTATATAAATCAGCTAGATCTGCCAGGTTTCTGGTTCCCGTTACATTGTTTTGGAATGCTTCCAGTGGATTACTTTCCATCATTGGGACATGTTTGTAAGCTGCTGCATGATAAACAATATCCGGTCTGAAGGTTTTAAAAACCTTTTCCAGCCTTTTTTTATTCGTAATATCAGCTAAAACAATAGAATAGTCTCTGAAATTACAGCCTTCCTTTATTTCCAGTTCAATTTCATATAATGGCGTTTCGGCCTGGTCGATAAGGATTAAATTTTTGGGCTGATAGGATGCAATTTGTCTTACCAGTTCGCTGCCAATTGAACCAGCAGCTCCGGTAATCAATATGTTTTTGCCGGTTAGCTCAGATTTAATGTGTTCTTTTTCCAGTTTAATAGGCTTTCGGTCTAAAAGATCATCCATGTCAATCTCTTCAATGCTTAAGTTACCAGTAGTTGGAATACTCCAGAGATCAGGGGCTGTAAGCATCTTTATTTTATATTGTTTAGCAAGTGAACCTACAAGTTCTTTTTCCTTAGCTGATATATCTGGTTTTGCAATAATAAGCCTCGAAACATTGTATTTTTCAATAAGGAATTTTAATTCTTCAAGAGTGTATATGTGCAGGCCTGCAAGTCTTTTCTTTTTACTAGGTACTTTAGAGTCAACAAAAGCGATGGGTTTATATTTATTCTTTGTCTGTATTTCCAGGGCATCTTTTAAAATTACGGCTAAATCCTTACTTCCAATAATAAGTGTAGAATGACAATCCAGGTCAATATTATTTAGAAGGGTATAGATGTAACGGATAAACAAACGAAAGTTCACCATTAAATATAAGGTTAAGAAAAACTCTAAAACAACAACAGATAAAGGAATAGAATATCCTTGTTCTAAGGTTCTGCTGATTAATATTACGGCCAAGATTGTAAGCGAACCACTTGTTAAAGTTTTGAA
Source organism: Bacteroidales bacterium (assembly GCA_965230395.1). Classification (GTDB taxonomy): domain Bacteria; phylum Bacteroidota; class Bacteroidia; order Bacteroidales; family UBA10428; genus UBA10428. Next base: position 3,926,947 of record CBDDKV010000002.1, on the reverse strand, counting down.
GACCCTTCTAATGTCATGAAGACTGGTGTATCTGATTACATGGGCATAAATTCGAAAAACAAGCGAAAAAATGATTCTTACAGACAATATCAAAATGATAGCCTGGGTCATATTTTGAGCTTCCAATGATGTGACGTGAAAGTTAAACCGGATAAGAAAGCCCAAAACAACTCCTAAAATAGAAATAACAGCATCTGTGAAAAAAATAATCCACCTGGGCGAGTTTTTTTCAGACGCCACTTTTCTAATATGATGCAATACATGCAGAATCCTTCTGCGGATTGCAAAATCAGATAAACTCATACAAATAAAAATTTATACAACAATTTGAAAAAATGCGTTGTTACATAGAAAGCAGTACATAATATTCTTCTAACACCCGGCAAACGATATCGCAAATATAGTAACTATTTTTTAACTTGCTTTTGAATTATTAACAATTTGAATCATTCTTCTATTTTTTTGTAAAACATTTCATTTTTAATTAGCTTCTATTTAATAATTAATACGCAATATGATAGTTTTAAAACTGCTTATTTGTATATACAATTTGGTAAACAAAAAGTGTACCACATATTAAAAAATAAAATGACTTTTTTCAATGCATTTGTTTTATAAAATGAAATTTCGGGACAATTTGTTGAATAAGTATCGAACAGTAAGCGCTTAGAGAGGCGTTTTAAAAATTCGGTTAATTAAATTGGTAATCAAGAATATGTATAGGATGAAGTTAAAAACCCAGATGATGGACAAGTTAAATTCAAATGTCCTTATTACTTGGTTATTGAAACGTTTTTCTGAGGAAAACATTGGTCCTCTTCCAATATTATTATCGGCCTTTTGAAAAATGGGATCCGAAAGTTGGGTTAACTCGTCATCAATATTTTTTATGCTTTCTCTTTGAGAAGCATTTCTTACGGTTTTTATTATTTGATTGTTTATATATTTATTCTTTAATTTTTCCAAATCATTAATTCCTAATGCTATTTCTAAGCTATCGTTAATGATACTTTTTTTCTTGGTTGCACTATTGTATTCTTTATAAAAATGAAAATCCAGGTATGAAATATATTCATTCGCTTCACTCGCGATTAAAGGAGTAAATTTTTTTGCATTCAAACTTTCCAGGAATTCAAATGCAAAGATGTTTTCAGTAGTGGATATAACCTCGAACTTCTTTTTTATCATATTTAGTTTCCTATCCAACGTATCGGGTTGGATATTTACCGGGTAATGAATCAAACCTTTGGCCTCTTCCAGGTTTTTCCTTAATCTGGGTAAAAGATGATATGAGTGAAACGCGCTGTTACTGATTATTCTGTCTACATGGAAAAAGTGTTTTTCGTATGGGTTTTTTAGAAACTGTTGAACCATAATTGCTTCGTAAGCCCACCTGGAAATACATAAGTTAGAACTTACCGAAGTAGACCGGTTTGTTGTTGAGTTGACATTTTGCGTCGGGATCCATCCTCCTCCTAAAAGCGTATATAAAATAATAATTACAGGGACAGATCTCATAATAATAGAACTAAAGGATTTATGGGTAGATGAAAAAATAAGGCCAATTAATGTCCCATTTGCACCACAGGAAAAGTAGATTACCCATTGATAAATAAAAGTGCCATGTATTTCGAGGATTGCATTTGTAATTAATGTATAAAATAAACTTTGAATGAGTATAATAATAAAAAGATAAGAGACTTTAGAGTTTATATAAGAAAAAAGGCTTAGTGTAAGTTTTTCCTCTTTGGTTAAGACAAATTTCTCTCTCAGTATCTCTTTCACGGATTGCGCCAAGCCAATAAAAATAAAAATGATAATACTTACAAACAGAAATACCGGGAGATTGGGATTTTCTCGGTATTGATATGAGGTATCATTGTTTGAACTTCTTAATACCAGACTTATTAGAAGGGCTATTAAAGGAGAGGCAAAAAGTGAAAAGGTAAGTTCTCTTCTTCTGGAAAGTTGGGATTTGAAGTTTCTGATGAAATAAACTAAAAACTGCTTTTCTAATCTGGGAGGAGCATAATGTTGGACAGGTAATTTTTTTTTGCTTTGTGGTCTTGTAACATCTGCAATTGGCTTTTTAGCTAACTTTTCCTGCAAAGTGGAAACCGGAAGGTAATTACGCCCATTTTCATCTTTTTTTTGAATCAGATCTAATAAAGTTCCGGACGAAAAACTGTTTTTACTCTCATAGCTTCGTCTAATCCCTTCTGGCAAAAAGCTTTTTAGGTATGGAACAGCATTCAGCCCTGGACCAATATATATTGGTGTACCCTCATGGGCAAGTACTAAAAGCTGATCGAAAGATTTAAATGTTTCATCATCGGTTTGGGTAATAGCTGTAATTATTAATTTCCCTTTGAAAGAATATTTATTTAGAAAATTCACTACTAATGAAGAGTCGTTCTGGCTTAAGGCTGAAACAGCGTTGTCTATAATTAGTATTTGAGGATCTCGAATTAATTCCAATGCGATATTTAAAAGTCTTCTTTGTCCGGGTTGAATTCTCTTGGTTGCTTTTTTTCCTACTTTACTCTCCCGTATTTCATAAAGCCCTACATCTTTTAGTATTTGCTCTACTAATAGTTTGGCATTGCTTTTTTTTGAATAAAGCTGCGCAGCTAGATAGAGATTATCAAACACGGTTAATTCCGGGTATAATAAATCCTGTTCAGGAACATAGCCAATTATTTCTCTGCTTAAATATGGGTTTTTATGAATGTCGTAACCATTTATAAATATTGAACCTGATTTTGGGGCGATGTTTCCCGAAAGCAATTTAAGTATTGAAGATTTTCCGGAACTTTCCAGCCCGGCAACACCAATAAGTTCACCCGGGCGACTTAGCAAGTTTAGTTCAGTTATGTTATTCTGTGAAGGGGAATGAAATTTAACCTCAGAGGCGCATAGTACCAGCTTGTTTCTGAATTGTTTTTCAATTAACTTTTTTTTAAGTTCTGCAAAGCTGAGTTCTTCATTTTCAAGAATAGGAATTGTCATGCCACGTTCCAGTATGCATAGGTTATTATCCGGAATATTCTGCTTGTTTGAAGAAAAACGATTTCCTTCTTCTTGTACGATTAGGAAAAGCTTCTCCTCTTCTATGAATAATGCATGAAAAGGACTGGCAATTTTTTCAGAAATGATAAGTTCTTCGCCGGAAATTGTTTCAGGCTTGTTATAATCAATCCATTCGCCTTCCAACTTCTCGTATTTGTTATTAGCGTGAGGGGTGAAAAATAAATAGTTTTTATTATTCTGTAAGTTGATTCGAGCTGAAAAAAGTAAATCTATTTCTTCAGAGACAGTTTTTTCAATACCTAGTGTCGTGGCCAGTTTTTTGTAAAGAGAGTGGTGTGGAATATCATAAAGAGCAATCCAGTTTTGAATAGTAATGTATACCAATAACTTATCTCTGCTTTCAATTAAAACCTTACTTCTAATTAAATAAGGAATATGGTATTCCATTATGAATAAGGATTCATTTTCATTATTAACCTGATTATGATAGAATTCAACTTTATTTTTATATAAGGTACTGAAGTGTGTACTATGGAAATATTTATCATAAGCGTTACTTATTCTTTCCATGAACCTGTTGGTTTCCGATAGTTTCTGGTGATTAGCGATAAACTCAATAAAAATTTCAAGTGATATGGAAAAAATTTCAGGATTAAGCATTCTCGGTTTTTGACTTTTAAATGTAAACTTACTATGTGAATTCTAAAAATCCAATATTTCTTTAACCTAAAGAAGTTCAGGTATGATGTGTATGTTCATGGAATAAATGATTTATATCATCATATTTTAATAATACACCTCATGTTTATGAAGCAAGTCATTTATGATAAAATATATATTTTTAATTAAGTCGGGTAAGTGCATGTTAAATAGTGATCTGGTTAGGTTATCCAGCATAATATACCTGAGTAAATATTAAATGTAAGTTAATAGGGTTTTTTGATTAGTTTTGGGTTTAGTAATCCTGAAGAAATTCAGGATTACTTTTTTTTATGTAATAGTCTAATGTACCTTTCGCTTAGAGCATGACATTTCTTGTTTATTGATTGTATTCTTTTCTTATATTCAAGTGTTGGTTGTAATGTGTTTGTATTCAGTGATATAAATCATTTTTAGACCTGTCTTATATCATTTGAAGAAACTCGGGGCTGCATATTTTTTATCGTAAATTTAAATATAGTTTTTCATAAAGTTTTGGGTTTACGTTTGAAAGGTTACACCTGTAACACACCGTAGTTTTTTCAAGTGATAAGGTTTTAGTTTTAGGGATTAGAAAAGCCTTCGTTTTTAACGAAGGCTTTGTTATTTTTATGTTTTTTGCCTAAAATTGAAGAATGGCATTTAATACGTTCAAAGCCGTCGGGAAATACTGTTTAGTTTTTACCGCTGTTTTTTTTGTGGCAAATTGTATAAGAGCCCAGGAATATTCTGATCAATCCGGTTATGATGTTACATTTTATGGTTTAGATGTTCATCTTAATGATTCAACAACAGAAATTTCAGGAGAGGTTACAATTGGGGTACATATAGTTAAAGAAATTGATACAATTGTGCTTAACCTGGGAGATAATTTGACCGTTAACCATATAACTTTAAATGGCAAAAGAGTTGAATTTGTTCACGATAATGACTTAGTGCGAATTCCAGCCAAAGAAAGTGTTAAGGGAGCATACGCAGAAATTGTGGTTAGTTACTACGGAGATGGGGACAAGGTTAATCAGGACGGGGCCTTGTTTAACAGGGCAAATAAATATGGACGATTTACTTTTTCACTTACAGAGCCGTTTGCCTCAAAGTATTGGTACCCATGCAAGGAAGTTTTAAATGATAAAGCCGATTCTGTATATGTGTTTATCACAGTTCCGGATAATCTGAAGGCTGGCTCAAACGGAGTTTTGCAAAAGGTAGTCCGTACGGATGAAGGGCATTTGCAATACCAATGGAAATCGTATTACCCAATAGCTTTTTATTTGGTTTCAGTTGCTGTTGGTGACTTTTATGAGTATACTGAAAAGGTAAGGTTAGATGGGGGTATTGAGGTGCCCATTGTGAATTATGTGTATAACTCTGAAGATTATTTCAATGAGAATAAAGCGAAAATAGAGATGACGTCAGATTTAATCGTGTTGTTTTCTCAATTGTTCGGAGAATATCCTTTTAGTAATGAAAAGTACGGGCATTGCCAGGTTCCGCTGGGTGGAGGAATGGAACATCAGACCATGACGACGATTGGAAACTTTGATTTTTATTTGGTGGCTCATGAGCTTGCACATCAGTGGTTTGGAAACCTGGTAACATGTAAGTTCTGGAACGATATATGGATAAACGAAGGGTTTGCATCGTATTGCGAGTATTTGGCTTTTGAAAACCTTGTAGATCAAAATAGTGCCCGGTGGTGGATGGACAATACACAGAAACTGGCAAAGGAATTGTCAGAAGGTTCTGTTTATGTACCGGATGAAGAAGTCGGGGTTTCCGATAGAATTTTTAGTAGCAGGTTATCATATAAGAAAGGAGCAGCTCTTCTTCACATGATAAGGTATTTGGTTAACAACGATGAACTGTTTTTTGAAATAATTAAAGAATTCCTAAATCGGAATACCTATAAAAATGTAACGGGCGACGATTTTAAAAAGCTGCTTGAAGAAATGACGGGGAAAAATTTTCAGAACTTCTTCGATGAATGGTACTATGGGCACGGATATCCAACAGTAAATATTGAATGGTATCAAAATAACGACTCATTATTTATTATTAATAAGCAAACTGTGTCGGCAGAAGATAAGACCGCATTTTTTCATTTAAAGATTCCGTATAAATTACATAGGATATCACTGGATACAATGGTTTACCATAATGTTAGTAACAATGTGGATACCATGAAATTGAGGACTGGCTGTAGGGTGCATGATATTACAATTGACCCGCAAAGTCATTTGCTGATGAATGTTGGAACAATCAAGAGGATAGAAAAACAGAAAGGAGAGCAGTCACGGGTTATTTTACTGCCCAATCCGGCAACAGATAAGGTAATTTTGTATTCAAGGTTTATAAAACAGCCGGTTAATGTGAAAATATACAATGTTATGGGAGAAGAACGAAAGGCTTTATATGGCATAATACCATACAGGACAGAAATAGAAATAGAAGATTTATGCAAAGGGACTTATATTCTGCATCTTGAAATGGAAAAGCAAATATTGACTTTTAGGTTAATTAAAATTTAAACAGCCTTTAACTTCATAAAGGATACCTGAAGAGATGTAGGATTATTTAGCTTTGGTTGGAGATAATAGTTGGGGGGAAATTCTCACTTTTTGCGATAATGATAAACTGTTTTAAAAAGATTTTGCATTTTTGTGCCTGAAATGAGAAAATTTTTCAAGGAAAATAGGGTGCTAATAATTCTGTATTTGATGTTCTTGGTTGCAGTTGGAGGAATATTGCTGAATTATTCAAAAGAAGAAATACATTTATTTTTAAATGAATATCACAGTCTGTTGTTTGATGATATATTTAAAAATGTAACCCATTTAGGAGATGGGCTGAGTACCGTTGTATTTACAGTCTTGTTTCTGATGTTTTCGTTCAGAAAAGCCATAATAATAGGCTTGTCAGGCTTTTTGGGGGGTATGTTGGCCCAGTTTTTTAAAAGGGTTGTTTTTTCAGATGTTGTCCGTCCAAGGTTGCATTTTGACGGTGTTGAAGAGCTTTATTTTGTTCCTGGTGTTCATGTGCATACTACGTTAAGCTTACCGTCAGGACATACAGCAACGGCATTTGCACTCTTTTTTGTGCTGGCTGTTTTTTCAAAAAGAAGCTACGTTAAGATTTTCTTTTTTTTCATAGCTCTGTTGGTAGGATACTCCAGGGTATACCTTTCGCAACATTTCCTTGTCGATGTTTATATGGGAAGTTTTCTGGGGGCAGTTTCCGCATTGTTTGTTGCTTTTTACTTTTCAAAGCCTCAAAAGCAGTGGCTTGATAAATCCTTAGTTAAGTTATTCAAAAATGAGTAGACATTTTATCATATCATTCTGGGTGGCTGTAATAGCAGCCCTTTTGTTTATTCCTTTTATTGGAAATGTTCATTTGTTCGATTGGGATGAAATTAATTTCGCAGAATCGGCACGGGAGATGCTGGAGACCGGAAATTACCTTACGGTTCAAATTTTTTATGAACCATTTTGGGAAAAACCTCCTATGTTTATTTGGATGCAGGCATTTTCCATGAAGGTTTTTGGTGTAAATGAATTTGCAGCGCGTTTTCCCAATGCCCTTGCAGGAATTGTAACCATGGTGCTTTTATACAATTATGGGAGGAAGTTGTTAAACGAGAAATTCGGTTTGATATGGGCTTCTGCCTATGCAGCTTCGCTTTTACCCTTTTTTTACTTCAAGAGCGGAATAATCGATCCGTGGTTTAACCTTTTTATCTTTCTGGGAATATCACATTATATTTTTGCTCAAAAGAGTATTGTTCCCAGGGAAAAAGTGTTGAATATTATTCTTTCTGCAGGATTTATAGGGTTTGGAGTATTGACTAAAGGACCTGTAGCTTTAGGGGTGCTAGGACTAACTGCAATTGTTTTGTTAATTCAGGAAAGGTTCAGGTTGCACATGAAGTTTGGCCATGTTGTTTTATTTGCACTTGTGTTTGCATTTACAGGAGGTTTTTGGTTTATTCTTCAAATTCTCACAGGGAACTGGCAAACCGTAGTAGATTTTATGGTTTACCAGGTCCGGCTATTTTCAATTGAGGATTCAGGCCACGGAGGTTTTCCTCTTTATCACTTTGTGATTTTGTTGGTAGGAGTGTTTCCAACTTCTTTATTCGCAATTTACGGTCATAAAAAATCAAAAATATATCAGAAGGAAACTGAATATTTCCGAAAAGGAATGCTTTATTCTTTTTGGATAGTACTAATCTTATTTTCAATTGTCAAGACTAAAATTGTTCATTATTCTTCTTACTGTTATTTTCCAATGTCTTTTCTTGCAGCATATGCGGTTTATAGTGTCGTGCAGGAAAATAAAAAGTTGCCAAAGTGGCTGGTCATAGGGCAGTTAGTATTGACATGCTTACTGGGCATAATTGTATTTATGGCACCTGTTTTTGATAAGAATAAAAATTGGGTAATTGAAAAATTCAATATTACGCATTCTTTTACTGTTGGAAATTTGCAGGGTAACCCGGGCTGGACATACTGGGTTTCATTAATCGGAATTCTTTTAATTGCGGGGACTGTATATTCATTAAGGCAAATACGCAAGGGGGATAAACTAAAAGGATTTGGTTTTATGGGGCTTACAACAACTATATTTGTTTATGCCACTATGGTTTTTATTGTTCCGGGAGCAGAAAAATACTCGCAGAATGCCGCTATTGAGTTCTTCAAATCAAAAGAAGGAGAAGATGTATACGTGCAAACACTTTACAAGAGCTATGCAAAGCTTTTTTATGCAAAACAGAAAAAATTAAGCGAGTCCCATCCCTTTATTCAGGAATGGAGAAAGCAGGATATTAAAGAAAAAATTATTGATGCCAAAGAAATACAGTTTACCAATTGGCTTGCAGCCGGTAACATTGATAAAACAGCTTATTTTGTCATAAGAAATGATAAAAAAGAATTCATTTTAAGTCAATTTAAGAATGTTTCTGTAGTTTATGAAAAAAATGGGTATGTTTTTTGTAAGCGAGACCCGGAAGTAAAAGAAGAAAGAGGAAGTAATGATAAACAATAAAAAAGTAGCTATTGTATTACCGGCGTATAATGCCGCGAAAACCCTGGGAGTAACATATAATGAAATTCCTTTCGATATTGTTGATGAGGTCATCCTTGTTGATGATAAAAGTAACGACAACACGGTTGAGACGGCAAAAGAACTTGGGATAAAGCATATTGTGATACATGATGTTAATAAAGGGTATGGAGGAAACCAGAAGTCATGTTATAATAAGGCATTGGAAATAGGCGCAGATATTGTGGTAATGCTGCATCCGGATTATCAATATACACCGAAACTGATACATTCAATGTGTTACCTGATAGCGAACGGGGTTTACGAGGTTGTTTTGGGCTCCAGAATTTTAGGAAAAGGCGCGCTAAAAGGGGGAATGCCGATTTATAAATATATTGCTAACCGACTATTGACCCTTTTTCAGAACATAATGATAGGCCAAAAACTTTCTGAATACCATACGGGCTACAGGGCTTTTTCTGCCAATGTATTGAAAAAAATAAACTACAATGTAGATTCTGACGATTTTGTATTTGACAACCAGATGTTGGCCCAGATTTTTTATGAGGGGTTCGAGATTGCAGAAATAACATGCCCAACAAAATACTTCGAAGATGCTTCATCTATTAATATACCACGTTCAGCTAAATATGGAATGGGCGTGATTTGGGTTTCAATTAGTTACCGACTGCAAAAGTGGTACTTGGGAAGATTTAAAATCTTTCAGGGTAACAGGTAAAGTGGGAATGTTCAAAGGAGTGTGGCATTCCACTGTGGTTTCGAAAAACATTATGAGGGGTATATATTTGAGCTTAATAGAATATTTCGGATAGATTATGAAAATTATAGCACCTAATTAATGGTTTAAGTGATTTCCGGGAATACTATATTGTCAGTATTAGTGAAGTTCCTTATGGCCTTCGTTTTTGTTAGTTTCATATTGTCAAGCATATTATCATATAGAAACGAGATAACAGGTTCTCCGGATAACAGCAACCTGGTTGACATTGCAAAAAGATATCTAACAGATGACATACTAATTGAAAAAGGAAAAGAACTTGATTGCTCTGGGTTTACCCGGTTAGTATACAGACAGGCCGGGTTCCAAATTCCGCGATCAAGTAATAAACAATTTGAAGAAAGCACTGTTACGAATCAAAAGCCGGAATTGGGGTATTTAGTTTTTTTTAAGACGGATCAGAAACATGTTGGCCATGTAGGAATCTACATCGGGGACAATAAGTTTATACATTCACCAGGGAGAAATAAAAATGTCAAAATTGATTCAATAAATGCAGGCTATTATCAGAAAAGATATGTCGGAACAGGAACCTGTAAAAGGGAAATAAGAAGACGATGACAGCATTTCAGGTTAAAGAATGATAGTTTCCGGAATTAACACCGCATTCAAGATATCAAAATTAGAGTAGCTTCATGTCTGAACGATATGAAGTTTTTTATTATTTGTGAAATTTATATATTGTACGTTTAGTAAATATGAACATCAGACTTTAAAAAATGCAGATTCTTAAGGTAAAAATGCTTCTATTACTTGTGGTTACATTTTATGTTGAATTGTCAGGGCAGTCCGGTTATACCACAAGTTCTTCCAAAGCAATAAAAAACTACGAGGAAGGAAAAGCAAAGTACAGGTTATATAATTATCAGGAAGCCGAAAAATTGCTGAAAAAAGCGATAAAAACAGATGAGCAGTTTATTGAGCCTCACATAGTGCTTGCAAGAATGTATTGGGAAATGGACAGTTTGCAGTTGGCAATCGATTCATATTCGAAGGGGCTTGCAATAGATCCCGTTTTTTATACAAACGGATATATTTATAAAGGAAACCTTGAGTTAAAAACAGGGAAATATTCTATTGCCTTAGAGAGCTTTAACAATTTATTGACGTACGAAAAAAAGAATAAAAAGCTTATTAATCTGGCCAGAAAAGGCATTGAAAAGGCAGAATTTGCTATTGAAGCAAAGAAAAAACCTGTAAAGTTTACTCCCGTATTATTAGATACAACCATTAATTCCGCAGATGATGAATACTGGCCAAGCTTATCCGCAGATGAACAGACGCTGGTATTTACAAGGTTGGTTGGTTCTTCAAAAAGACAGAAAAAGGTGCAGGAAGACTTTTATATCAGTACAAAACAAAATAATGGTTGGACTTTAGCAAAGAGTATGGGCAAGCCACTGAACACATATGATAACGAAGGGGCTCAGTCAATATCAGCCGATGGAAACTTAATGGTTTATACTGTCTGTAACAGGCGCGGTGTCATTGGCCGTTGCGATTTATATCTCTCAGCAAAAAGAGGCAATAACTGGTCCATTCCGCAAAATATGGGGAGGGTGGTTAATTCTGTAGCAAAGGAAACACAGCCAAGCCTTTCGGCTGATGGGCGCACAGTTTATTTTGTAAGTGACAGGGGGGGAGGAAAAGGTGGACTTGATATTTGGGCAACAAAACTGAATGCGCAGGGAATTTGGGAGGTGCCTGTCAATTTGGGAGATTCAATAAATACACCGGGAAATGAAATATCCCCATACATTCATCACGATAATAAAACGCTGTATTTTTCCTCCGATCACTATTCCGGTATGGGTGGTTATGATATTTTTTATTCCAGGAAGAATGCAAAAAATGAATGGATTAAGCCTGTTAATATCGGCTACCCGATTAATACACATAAAGATGAAATTGGGCTGATAATTGCAGCAAAAGGAAATATGGCTTACTATTCTACGAATATAAACCCAGAGAGAGGACGGGATATCTATCAATTTGAATTATATGAGGAAGCAAGGCCGGTCCCTGTGTCTTACATGAAAGGAAAGGTGTTCGATGCTAATAACAGGAGGGTGTTAAAAGCTGAATTCGAACTTTATGATCTCGAAAGTGGAGAGTTGATAAGTAATTCTTACTCAGATTCATATACAGGTGAATTTTTAGTCTGTGTTCCAACGGGGAAAGATTATATGTTAAATGTCTCGAAGGAAGGCTACCTGTTTTTTTCTGAAAACTTTAGTTTTACAGGGGTTCATGATGCAGCAGAACCATATCATAAAGATGTGCCTCTGCAACCAATTTTGGCAGGTAAAACAATCATACTTAGGAATATTTTTTTTGAAACGGGTTCATATACGTTAAAACAAGAATCTCAGACAGAATTGAATAAACTGGTAAAGTTTCTGAAAGTTAATTCAGAAATAAAAGTTGAAATTAGTGGACATACAGATAACATTGGAACAGAAGCTTACAATCAAAAATTGTCCGAACAAAGAGCTGGGGCGGTAGTCGAATATATTATTTCAGAGGGGGTGCCTTCGGGCAGGCTGATTCCAAAAGGATACGGATATTCGAAACCAGTGGAAACCAATGATACCGAAGAGGGAAGGGCTAATAACCGAAGAACGGAATTGAAAATAATAAAATAGAACACAAACGTAATGTAAAGGGGAGTGGTTGATATCTAGTTAATTGCAAAAAAAAGACAGAAAAAATGGTTAATTTAACATGATCTTTAAATGAATTTTTCTAAATTTCGTGTCTTGATTTTGAAATAAGAAGAATATGATCTCAAAGTTTTTATTAACTCTGTTAGTGACTTCATGGTCAGTAGCAGTTAATGCTGGTGAAATAAAAAAAGGTAAAGGTGAAATATCGGCAAAAAAGGATTTTGAACTTACAGTGGAAATACCATCAACGAAGGTGAAGAATCAACATAAATCTGGAACCTGCTGGAGTTTTGCAACATTATCATTCATCGAATCAGAATTACTCAGGACAAAGAAAAAAGAGTATAATTTTTCAGAAATGTATGTCGTACGTAAAGCATACAGCCAAAAAGCTGAGAAATATGTCCGAATGCATGGCAAAACTAATTTTGGATCGGGAGGTGAGGCCAATGATGTTACCAATGTTATTAAAAAGTATGGTATTTTGCCGGAAGAAGCATATTCAGGGTTAAAAGTTGATTCGTCCAGGCATCTTCATTTTGAAATGGATGATGTATTAAAAGACTATGTTAAAGCTATTGTAAGAAACCCCAATAAGAAACTTACGAATGTCTGGCATAATGGGTTTATGTCAATAATAGATTCCTATCTTGGCGAGGTGCCCGAAACCTTTAAGTATGATGGAAAGGTTTACACACCAACAGATTTTGCATCGTCTTTGGATATTGATCCGGATGCGTATGTACTGATAACAAGCTTTAGTCACCACCCTTATTATGAATCTTTTGTTTTGGAAATACCCGACAACTGGTCGTGGGGAGGATCTTATAATTTACCGTTGGACGAATTTATGCAGGTTACAGATTATGCATTGGATAATGGGTATTCAATGGTTTGGGCGGCAGATGTTTCTGAGCAGGGATTTATGTTTGACGAAGGTATAGCCGTGGTCCCAAAGGTATTGTATCAACCAGCATCACAGGAAGAGTTTAAAAAGGTATCAAAACTTTCCGACGAAAAAAGAAATACATTATTTTCCGATTTGAATAATCCGGTAGAGGAAATAGCAGTATCCCAGGAATTTCGTCAGGCCGCATTCGATGACTATTCAACAACAGATGATCACGGTATGCATTTAGTAGGTAAAGGAAAGGATAAAAACGGAAAGAAATTTTATTATATAAAGAATTCCTGGGGACAGGAAAATAAGTTTGGTGGATATATGTACATTTCAGAGGCTTATTTTAAGTATAAAACAATTTCTTTGATGCTACATAAGCAGGCAATCCCCCAGGATGTTAAAACCAAACTGGGAATATAAAAGGAAATAATAATAGTCAAATCCATCCCTACTTAGTGGACGTTAAAATCATCTTTTCACTGATAACATGTTCGTTACGGTGGGGGCGTTACTTTTTCACGTTACTAATGTTTAGAAGATATCTTATAGCTTGAATTAGAATTATACATTGTAATTACCATAGAAGACTTGGTAAAGAAAATGAGCATAGTGTATTATGTTAACCCGGAAAATTGGCTATGCCGAACTCCGCATTGCTTCTCTCAATTCCACTCACATTGGCTTCGTCGAGCATTCTGCGTTTCGGTTTATGCATTACTCTACCGATAACATAGGTTCATATGAATTTCACTTAGTTCTCTTCGTCCAGACATGAACGGTTTTAGCCCACTACGGAGTCAATAGTGCTGATCAAAATGAAGAGAAGAATAGTTAACAGGGGCAGTGGTTTTATCATTCTTGGTATCAATTTTGATTATGTGGTTCGGGAAATGCCGGAGGCTTTATTATTTGTTGATAACTCCTGGTTTTTTCTGTTTAAAATGAAACTGTTTGATCTTATTTTCGGTATGAAAGATTAGTGAGATAGTAAATGCAGACTGAATTTCAAAAGGATATAAAATGCGAGGGAGATTGAATAAGTTGTTGGTGATTTTTGCAATAATTGGAGTCACAGGATTTTTTATGCAATTTACACTGGATACCGGGGAATACAATGAATCTGAATTGTCCGCTGCCAGGCAGCGTCCGCCATTTCTTACGAATTCGACAACCTGGACGGACTCGGTTATGGAGCAGTTGTCACTTCAGGAGAAAATAGGACAAATGCTCATGGTCGCAGCGTACCCTAACGAAGGAGAGGAAGATAAACGCAGGGTTACAGACCTGATAAAAAAACACAACGTTGGTGGTATCATCTTTTTTCAGGGAACAGCCGGGCAAGTATCTGAACTTACTGCTTATTACCAATCAATATCAAAAATTCCATTAATGATTGCCATTGATGGGGAATGGGGATTGGCAACGAGACTGGAAAACAGTATAAAATATCCTAAGCAAATGATGCTTGGGGCCGTTACTGAAGAAATGCTTATTTATGAAATGGGCAAAGATATTGCAAGTCAGATGAAACATATAGGCGTACACGTAAATTTTGCTCCGGTAGTAGACGTAAATAATAATCCTGAAAATCCTGTAATAAGCAGTCGTTCCTTTGGAGAAGGTCGTGTAAATGTGGCGCGCAAAGGTATTTTATATACGAAAGGGCTACAGGATGAAGGGGTTTTGGCGGTAACGAAGCACTTTCCTGGTCATGGTGACGCACAAACAGATTCTCATCTCAGTTTACCAAAGGTTAGTCATAACCAGAATCGTTTAGATAGCTTAGAATTATACCCGTTCAGGGCATTAATAAATGCCGGGGTGGGAGGGATAATGACTGCGCATATGAATGTACAGTCACTTGACAGCACCAGGAATTTACCTGCAACATTATCAGCAAAAGTGGTTGATTCATTATTGCTTAGGAGGCTTGCCTTTAAAGGGCTTGTTTTTACAGATGCATTAAATAAGAAAGGCGTTTTGGAAAACCGGAAACCGGAAGAGGTAAATTTAATGGCATTAAAAGCAGGTAATGATATTTTACTTATGCCCCTTGAAGAAAAGAAATCAATTCAGGCAATTAAACGTGCGGTTGATAGTGGGAGCGTTTCACTTCAAAGAATAAATTACAGCTGTAAAAAAATACTTAAGGCTAAAGAATGGATATTTGGAAAATACAAAAAACAGGAATTTGATCAAAAAGAATTACATAAAGAAGGTTATTACCTTACGCGAAAAAAAATAATTGAGTCGGCTATTACAGTTGTCAAAAATACAGAAAAAATAGTTCCGCTTAAAAACCTGGACACCCTCAATATAGCACATGTTAGTTTAGGACCGGATTCAGGAAAGAACTTTGCTAATACGTTAAGGCTTTATACCAAAGTTGATACATTTACGGTCAGGCAAAAAACGGATTCGGTTTATAAAGATAATCTGCTTAATAGCTTGTCAGCCTATAATCTGGTATTAATAAGTTTGCATAGTTCTAGTATTGATGCTACAACGAACTTTGGCATAACTAAAGAAGAAACAACCTTCATTAAGCGGCTTATTGCTGAAGTGCCAACCATATTCGTTAGTTTTGCGAATCCGTATGTCATGAGGGGGATAAGCAATCTCAACAATAGCCAGGCATTTATTGAAGCTTATGAAAACGATTCTGTAACCCAGTCTTCAACAGCTCAACTTATATTTGGAGCAGTAAGGGCCTCCGGCAAGCTTCCGGTAAGTATTGATAAATCATATAGAGAAGGGACCGGGTATAAGACTGAGTTTTTACAGCGGTTTAAGTACGTATCGCCTTATGAGGCTGGCTTTAATTCGGAAAGCTTGAAAACCATTGACTCTATTGTTGCAGATGCTATTCAAAATAGGGCCGTGCCCGGGTGCCAGGTATTTGCAGCCAGAAACGGAAAAGTATTTCTTAATAAAGCTTACGGTTATCATACATATTCACAGAAGATAGAGGTAAAACATCACGATGTGTACGATTTGGCCTCACTAACAAAAATATCCGCAACTCTTCCAGCAGTAATAAAATTGCAGGAGGAAAAGGTGATAGACATAGACGAACGTTTGGGAAGTTACTTTCCGGAATTAGATACAAGTAATAAAAAAGATTTGATTCTCTCTGATATTTTATTGCACCAGGCCGGATTAACGGCATGGATACCTTTTTTTTGGTCAACATTGGAGCCAATTTATCCTGGGCAAAAGCTGTTCAATGGAAAATACTCTGAATCATACCCGATAAAAATGGGAAAAAGAGCTTATGCGAATAAACATATAAAATATAAAGAAGGGTATTTCGCGCAGAATGAATCAGAAGAATATCCTTTTAAAGTTACAGATAACATGTTTATGCGGAAAGAACTTGCAGATTCAGTTTGGATTAAAATTGCAGAATCGCCATTAAAGAGAATCGGTAAATACAAATACAGTGATTTAGGTTTTTACTTACTCTATAAACTGGTGGAAAACAGAACAAAGTCAAACTTTACGGAATATCTTGATTCTCTGTTTTATAAGCCGCTGGGAGCCAACTCGCTTTGTTATAATCCATTGAGATATTTTGATCGGGAAGTCATTGTGCCAACAGAAAATGATTTGGTTTTCCGTAAGCAGTTGGTGCATGGTTATGTACACGATCCGGGAGCAGCGATGTTAGGCGGAGTGAGCGGACATGCAGGTTTATTCGGAAATGCGAACGATTTGGCCAAACTTATGCAAATGTACCTGAACTGGGGCCGGTATGGCGGAAAAGAATACCTGAACAAAAAACTGGTTAAAAAATTCTCTTCATGTGCAGCATGCGATAACGGAAACAGACGAGGGTTGGGTTTCGACAAACCACAGCAGGATAGCTCCAGGCCGGGTCCCGGCTTTAAAGGAATCTCAACCGAGAGTTTTGGACATACGGGTTTCACGGGGACAATGGCCTGGGTAGATCCTTCAACTGATATTGTTTACATATTTCTTTCAAACAGGATATATCCGGATGCCTCAAATACGAAGTTGATTTCGATGGATGTAAGAACAAAGATCCAGGAAACCATTTATAAAGCAGTTGTTCCGGAAGACAAATAGCCCGTAATTGCTATCCTCCGATTAAGGTAAATAGCACACAAACAGGGTGATTGTACATATCTATATTTACTTTGGTGTAATTTTTTGTTCGTACAATAACACTTTATTTTTTTGATGTAATTGGGGATTTAAGGAGGATTTTTAATAAAAAATGCTGTTTTTTATTTCATTTTTCTATTCTTGCGATTAATTATAGAGTAAAACGTTAGTTATTTTAGTTGGTTTGTTAAGAAACTGAAATAATTTTACTTTATTTAATTTCATTCTATCCATAAAAAGTTGTTACTTTACTATCAAGTGTTATTCACACTTTTTATTGCATTTAGAATCACTTATCTGTGATATCTAACTTATGAGTCCTTTAGTTTGTTGGTTTTGGTAATTCATTGAAGGAGTTCTAAAAGACTTGTAAATATTTAATTGTTCTTATTTTTCTCCGTTTTCTGGCGAAGAAAAGCTGGCCTGACTGGAATACAAAAGAATGAAAAACATTCAATTTCTTATTATTCCAGACGAAGTAGAGTGATTCATGAAAGTGAATTATTTGGGTTGGTTTCTAATTCGATTATTAACCTGATTTTATAACATTATAAAAAATAAATTAAAAGATGAATAGCCAGGATAAAATCAAAGAGCTGATTGAAAAGCGGGAGCAGGCCAAGTTGGGGGGAGGTTTAAAGCGCATTGATTCACAGCATAAAAAAGGGAAACTTACAGCAAGGGAAAGAATTGATATCTTACTTGATGATGGGAGTTTCGAAGAGTTTGACATGTTTGTTACTCACAGGTGTACAGATTTTGGACTGGACAGTGAAGAGTACATGTCTGACGGCGTGGTTACCGGTCATGGAACAATTGATGGAAGGGTAGTCTATATTTTTTCGCAGGATTTTACTGTATTTGGAGGTTCCTTGTCGGAAACATTTGCCCAGAAAATCTGTAAAGTTATGGATCAGGCGATGAAAGTAGGGGCTCCGCTTATTGGGATAAATGACAGTGGAGGGGCAAGAATACAGGAAGGAGTTCGAAGTTTGGCCGGATATGCTGAAATATTTGAGCGTAATATAATGGCGTCCGGGGTTATTCCGCAAATATCGGCCATATTTGGACCTTGTGCGGGCGGTGCAGTTTATAGCCCGGCATTAACAGATTTCATAATAATGACAGAGGCCACCAGTTACATGTTTGTAACAGGACCAAAGGTTACAAAGACGGTTACAGGTGAAAGCATTTCGACAGATGATCTGGGGGGGGCAGAGGTTCATGCTACAAAATCCGGAGTCTCACATTTTGTGGCAGAAGACGAAGAAGAAGGTCTAATGTTAATTCGTAAACTACTTACCTATCTTCCACAGAATAACTTGGAGGAACCACCGATGAAAGAAACCGGGGATCCGATTGATAGAATTGAAGATTCACTGAATGATATGGTACCGGTTGACCCAAATAAACCATACGATGTTGTCGATCTGATTCAACAGATTGTTGATGACGGAGAATTATTGGAAGTACAGTCAAAGTATGCCCGGAATATTGTAACGGCGTTTGCCACAATGGGAGGGATGCCGGTTGGTATTGTAGCTAACCAGCCTAACTATCTTGCAGGGGTATTAGATATAAATGCATCGCGAAAAGCAGCAAGGTTCGTTCGTTTCTGCGATTCATTCAATGTGCCGATTGTCACATTGGTAGATGTTCCCGGATTTCTTCCTGGCTCGGCACAGGAATACGGTGGTATAATTATTCATGGGGCAAAACTGTTATTTGCTTACGGAGAGGCAACGGTGCCCAAAGTAACGGTTACCCTTCGAAAATCTTATGGCGGGGCTCACGATGTTATGAGTTCAAAACAGCTTCGGGGGGACATTAACTATGCCTGGCCATCTGCAGAAATAGCGGTAATGGGTTCCAGTGGGGCCGTAGAGGTACTTGAAGGCAGAAAGATGAGGGAAATTACAGACGATGATGAACTTGCAAAATTCAAGGCAGAAAAAGAAACAGAGTATAATGCTAAATTTGCCAACCCTTATCAGGCTGCTAAATATGGTTACATCGATGATGTTATCGAACCAAGAAATACAAGGTTCAGGGTAATTAGGGCCCTGCGTACACTTGCTACAAAGAAAGAGTTGCTGCCTCCAAAAAAACATTCAAATATTCCACTATAAAAAATCAGGGTATGCTTTTAAATGTAATAGAACTAAAATCACTGGATGCTGATGCTGTAATTAAAGCTGTTGTTGGCTATTTTATTGTTTTTATGGCGTTGGTGGTGTTGTATGCACTGTTCTTTTTTCTTCCGAAACTTATTGGACTTAAATTGAAAAAGAAAGTACGGAAGGAAGGAAAACTTATGGAAACACAGGAAGAAATCGAGTTGAGTGGTGAAGTAAATGCAGCAATAAGTATGGCATTATACCTGCATTTCAACCAATATCATGACGAAGAGAGCAGGGAAATGACCATAAAAAGGGAGTCAAGACTTTATTCTCCGTGGAGTTCAAAAATTTATCAGGTTCGTAACCAATTTAACAGGCTGTAAAAAATACATTCCTCATGAAGAAGTTCAAATTTAAAATAAGTGGAAACGAATATGGAGTCCACATAAAATCAATAGAAGATAATATCGCCAGTATAGAGGTTAATGGTACCCCATATGAAGTTGAAATAGAAAGAGAAACCAAGGCAACAAAAACACCAACACTGGTGCGGAAAGTTGTTTCGAAGCAGGAAAATATTAAGAAAAGAGAAGGGGGTTCTGCCTCTCCGGTAAAAGCTCCGCTGCCCGGTAAAATTATGAGTATTAATGTAAGGAAAGGTGACATCGTAAAAAAAGGGGACGTATTGCTCATTATGGAAGCCATGAAAATGGAAAATAATGTACTGGCTTCGAAAGATGGTGTGGTTGAACGAATTAAAGTACAACCCGGGGACAATGTTTTGGAAGGAGATGTCTTATTGGAAACCGTGTAAATTATGAAGAAAGCATTAACAATATTTGGGATTTTAGCTGTAATAACAGTTATACATTCAACACTTCATTCCTCGGGAGCTTACGGTAAAACCCTTTCTTCCATAACAGAAAATAACGAGATAGTCCAGAATAATAATGACGAAATTCGGCAGGAAAACATTGGTGAATCTGTTCATTCAGGATTAAAAAAATTCTGGATTTATTCGGGTTTTAAGAATGCAAAAATTGGAAACATAATTATGATTATAGTCGGCCTGATTTTTATTTTTCTGGCGATAAGGTATGATTATGAACCACTGCTGCTTATCCCAATTGGTACTGGAATTATCTTAGGGAATATTCCCTTCCTGAGTTTGCCGGAAGGTATCCGTCTGGGGGTATTTTCACCGGATGCTACCGAGGGGTTAAAGGTCGGGATTTATGAGGAAGGAAGTGTGTTAAACTACCTGTATTTTGGGGTTAAATATGGGATATATCCACCACTCATCTTTTTAGGTATTGGTGCAATGACCGATTTTTCGGCTTTAATCTCTAATCCGAGACTGATGTTATTAGGCGCGGCTGCTCAGATTGGCATATTTCTGACTTTTCTGGGAGCACTTGCATTAGGGTTTCATGAGGCAGAGGCCGGTGCTATTGGAATCATCGGTGGGGCTGATGGCCCTACTGCTATATTCCTGGCGTCCAAACTTGCGAATGGAATTAATACGTATACCAATGAATTGGGTGAAGTAGTCACAGTGAAAAACCTGATAGGGCCAATTGCCATCGCGGCTTATTCATATATGGCACTGGTTCCGGTTATACAACCGCCAATAATGCGGTTAATGACAACAAAGAAACAAAGGTTGATAAGAATGAAACCCCCAAGGGCTGTTTCAAAGCGGGAGAAAATTATGTTTCCGATAATCGGGCTGATTTTAACCACATTTATTTCGCCAAGTGCATTGCCACTATTAGGAATGTTGTTTTTTGGTAATTTACTGAAAGAATCAACGGTAACCGGCAGACTGGCAGAAACAGCGAGGACTTCAATGATAGACATCGTAACAATTCTGCTTGGACTTACTGTCGGGGCCTCAACACAAGCCGATGTTTTTCTTAAGGCCTCGTCCCTTAAAATATTTGGATTAGGAGCCTTGTCTTTCATGATTGCAACTGCCGGGGGACTTGCTTTTGCGCAGGCAATGAACCTGTTTTTAAAAGGGAACAATAAAATTAACCCGTTGATAGGGGCTGCGGGAGTTTCTGCTGTTCCGGATAGTGCAAGAGTGGTACAAAATATGGGCTTAAGGGAAGACCCAAGTAACCATCTGCTTATGCACGCGATGGCCCCAAATGTTTCCGGAGTAATAGGTTCGGCAGTGGCGGCAGGTATATTATTAAGTTTTATTTTGTAAGTCAAAAACTTTTATATCTTTGGGCACCTGTAAGTTGCTCTATGTGAAACTCGTTTGGGAGGGGCATATCAGAGACAAAGAAAGTATAAGTCGTATATAATTAAGAATAGATCACCTTCGGAGAACCTACAATTTAGTAGGTTCTCTTTTTTTGAATGCTTGTGAATACTTTACTGTTTATTCCCTTTTCATTAATGCTTTCACCAGATAATAAAATTTACTATGGATACGGGACTGTTTGAAAAAAACGGTATTTCTAATACCAGAATAACGTTTTTTTTGTTTTTGTTGACGTTTTTTTTACATCTTTAACAACAAAGGCTTAAAGGCATTAAGAGCTATATAAGGAGGGCGTGTTAAAAAAATGCAAAAAAAGTAAAAACAGAACGCAACCAATAACGTTATCTATTCGTCTTTAGGACATAATCGCTCGGGTATCCTTTTTTGGTATGATTATTGAAAATCGGGTACTTGAATAAATAATTAAAAACTAAAAACAAATTTGTTTAACTTTCGTTAACTAAATTCATGAATCAAAAATTTAATTTTATGAAGAAACTAAATTATTTCCTATTAGGGCTGGCTGCATTAGGTATGGTGTTTACTTCTTGTGAAGATGACGAGGCACTGGGACCAGAAATCACTTTTAAAGCTGGTGATGGTTTAATTACAGCTGATGCAACAATCAATAAAGGAGAAACCGCATCATTCTCTTGGGAGGCAGTTAAAGGTGATGCTAAACTTACAAGTTTTACTATTAGAATTGATAACCAGGATGTTGACGGTTTTCCAAAAACAGACATAGACAAAGAAGAGTATCAGTCTACTTGGGCAAAGCAGTTCCTGGATGCTGGTACATATGCAATTTCTTTCATCGCTGAAGACAAAGATGGGAAGAAAGCAACTGAAACTATTACAGTAACAGTCAAAGAAGCAGCAATTGAGCTAACATCTTTTACGGCTGTTTTAATGGGGGGGCAGACAAATACCACTACCGGAAGCTTTTTAGATGCAGATGCAGGAAAAGTTTATTTGACTGCTGATGCAAAAACAAATCAAAGTAAAGTAGATGTTGTTTATTATTTTGGCTCAGAGAATAAAGCTACATTAGCTTCTCCTAATGATGAAACAGTTAACGGAACAGGAACAAATGCATTGAGCTTAACAAAGGGATGGACGACTCAAAATGCTACTAAGTTTAATACTA
The DNA here is from genome assembly GCA_965230395.1 of Bacteroidales bacterium. Taxonomy (GTDB): domain Bacteria; phylum Bacteroidota; class Bacteroidia; order Bacteroidales; family UBA10428; genus UBA10428. Next base: position 3,904,139 of record CBDDKV010000002.1, on the reverse strand, counting down.
ATCCTGGAATTACGGCTGCTGAATTTGATGCAATGACTGATGATTCTAAGCTTGAGGGTGTTGATGTCACTGCTTCTAAAGCGAATATGCTTTCGGAAGGAGATGTTGCTGTATTTATGACAGCTGCAGGTAACAAAGGCGCTATTAAAGTTGTAAAAATTGACGGTGAAGGTTCTGGAACAATAACGATTGATGTTAAGATTCAGTAAAGATTTTTGAATATATCAAATAGAACCGCATGTAACACATGCGGTTTTTTATTTTATATGGTTTTGAGGAATATAGAAAACGGGCAGCATTTCTTTTCAATGTTACCAGTAGGGAGGGAGCTATTATTAGGCATACCTGTACTGGTGTATTCAATCTGCCAGGTTTTCAGACAGAGGGAATGAATAGTCTGTAAAATTTCCCTTTACTCATGATTTTTTATGGCTTCCATTCCCCACATCACTTCTTATACTAAACGGTACAGAAATATCACTCCTTTAGGCGTATGCTCAGCAATTTAAAGATGTCGTGTTAATTATTGTTTCAAATTATTTTTGTTAGATATTTTCTTGCGTAAATAAAGAACGATGTATTATCTTCGTAAGTTAAGATGAACATTGCAGTTAATACACGGCTACTACTTCCCGGAAAGCTGGAAGGGTTGGGAAGGTTTTCTTACGAGGTACTAAAAAGAATCACCTGCCAACATCCCGAGCATACCTTTACCTTTATGTTTGACAGGGCATATTCCGAGGAGTTTGTTTTTTCCGATAATGTTACCCCTGTTGTTGCACATCCACAGGCGCGTCACCCTTTATTATGGTATTTATTTTTTGATTGGGGGGTTCCTGCCGTGATAAAAAAGCATAAAGCAGATTTGTTTTTTTCACCAGACGGATGGCTTTCATTAAGGACCAATGTGCCTTCGTTGCCTGTAATTCATGATTTAAACTTTTTTCATAACCCGGAATGGATTGAGTGGGCCCCAATGCTTTATTACAGAACGTTTTTTCCAAGGTTCATAAAAAAAGCAAAGCGGATAACTACCGTTTCCGAGTTTTCAAAAAAAGACATCCTAAACCGCTTTAAAGTTGATGAAAACCTTATTGACATTGTTTATAATGGTTCAAGTGAAGGTTTTGTTCCTATCCCGGAACAGGAGAAACAGCGGGTAAGAAACAAATATTCAGCCGGAAAGGAATTCTTCTTGTTTGTTGGACTGGTCCATCCACGAAAAAATTTGAAGCGGACAATTGAAGCATTTGAGGATTTCAAAAAAACATCGGGGTCAAAAATGAAGTTTCTGGTTGTGGGTTCAACAAAATATATGACGAAGGACGTGAAGAAAGTATACGAAGGCTCAAAATACAGGAACGACATTCTTTTTGTTGGAAGAATTCCGGATATTGAGCTTAAAAAGATTACGGCATCAGCATTGGCGCAGGTTTATGCGTCATTATTAGAGGGGTTTGGAATACCTATCCTGGAAGCAATGACTTGCGGGACTCCGGTAATAACTTCCGAGACTTCATCAATGCCGGAGGTAGGTGGAGATGCAGCCTTGTATGTGGATCCATCTTCAACAGAATCGATTAAAGATGCCATGTTGACCGTTGCTTTAGATGATAAAAAAAGATCAATGATGATTGAAAAGGGGAAGGAACAGCACGCCAGGTTCTCATGGGATAAAACAGCTAATGCAGTCTGGGATAGTATAGAAAAGACGATGGGAAAAATGAAATAGAATATCTTGTTGCCAGAATGGCAATAAAAAAACCGGCTTTAAGCCGGTTTTTTTTATCTTTCAGCAAATTCCTTTGTTTTGTCAAGCTTTCCTTTCTCGTTGTAAATAAACCATTTTCCGGTTTTTTTCCCGTTAAGATATGTCATGTCGCAGCGTAAAACCCCATTTTCATCCCATACATACCATTTACCGTTTTTAATGTCTTTTTTGTAGTTGGCCTCTCCTGTTTTTATCCCATTATCGTTATAGGTAAGCCAGGTTCCGTGTTTTACTCCGCTTTTATAAGCTCTAACCTCGCTTAATAAGCCACTTTCAAAATAGAATTTTGATAAACCCTCTTTCAGTCCATCTTTTATTTCGTATTCAGCTTTTAAAGCTCCATTTTCATAAAACTCTTTATATACACCTGAGAACAGGTTTTGAAAGGAATCGTAGTATAAACCATCTTCATCTTGAAAAATATTTTGCCCATATCCCTGAAAGAAGAAGATTAATGCAGATAGTGTTAATATTAATTTTCTCATGATAACATCGTTTTTTATTGATTAACCCATGTTTATATTCAAATATACGAAAAAAATACGAAATAGTTAATGTTTAACTAATATTTAGTTAACAATAAATTAATGTTAATATGTTAATAGTTTTGTTATGAGGTTTTTACGTGCTTTATAAAAAGTGGGTGTTTTGACGAATGTTAAATTTTTGTTATTGAATGGATAAAACTAAAACCAGAAGTCTGAGAATATTGATTTTTTGGAATGAGCAGTTACGTCGTTGCCCCGGCCTAATTTTGCGGTGCCAGGGTATTCTAATCTGTACTTCATGTTCATGGTGTTGAAATAAACATATTTACAGAATAAAACCTGCTTGTTACTCCTGAGTTGATTCAGGAGCTATTCATTTATAATCGTTAACAATTCTGTTTTAAAAGATTGTGACTTTAAAGACAGACTTTGAATACTTCGTTTGCTGTGAAGAAAACACATTACTAACATGAGTGGACAAGTTGATACCCCTGACCTGCAAACGTTTTTACTATTTTATGAACAACATTTTTAGTTTGTGAATTATAGTAGAAAAGCATAATTTATTTAAGCAATTTTGCATTTAACAGGCTCTTGCTTTGATTTAATCAAATAATTAGTATTTTTGCTTAAAAACCTGTAAATAATTATCAAACTTCAAAAACTAAGAACACATGAAAAGACTTAGCTTTCTCTTAGGTGCTTTCGCACTTGTTGCTTTTATTTCACTAAATGCATGTAAAAGCTCTGCTTCAAAAGAAGAAAAAGAAGCTGCTGTAGAACAAATGTTAAATGATGTTGCAAAACAAGTAGAAGAAGCTGTGGAAGAAACAGTGTCTCCGGTAGATACAACTGCTGTTGCCCCTGCTTCTGCTGTTGATACTGTTGCTACGGAAGCTGCTGAAGGAACCGAAGGGTAAAAAAAATTAAAAGTGAAATTAAAGCAGGGGTTCAAAAGGGCTCCTGTTTTTTTTGTTCTTATGGATAGTCAGTTATTATTTTATAAACTTTTCTATGACAACCATAAGTTCATCAAACTTGAATGGTTTAACTAAAACTTCATCACATCCGGAAGCCATAATTTCATCAATTTCAGTTGGGGTTTTTGATGCTGTTTGGGCTACAATAGGTATAGTTGTATTGAATTGCCTTATCTTCTCAGTTGCTTCTTTTCCAGAAATATCAGGAAGTTGAATGTCCATAAGGACAATGTCAAAATTATTCTCCCGACATTTTGAAACAGCTTCATTACCTGATTTAGCACGTTCTATGTTCCCTTTTGTTATTTTAAAAATCTGTTTTAGATAGATGAAGTTCATTTCATCGTCTTCAACAACAAGAATTGCTATATTTTCAAGATTTATCATCAGGAATAACTTGTTATGTAATTAAAGTTAGGTTAATTTCTATAATACATTTCGTTAAATACAATATATTTATAAACAGAATTAAATTTCCATGAGATGGACTTTAACATTAGAAAAATATTTACCAAGGAGTATTGGAACCTGAAAAACGTAATGGCATCTCCCAGGCGGATGTTTTTGGTAAAACAGTTACGAATCTTTAGTTTGGCAGTAAAAGGGTTTACCGAAGACAGGGTGCAGATAAGGGCTTCGGCATTAACTTATTACACAATGCTTTCTATTGTTCCGATTGTTGCAATGGCATTTGCAATAGCAAAGGGGTTTGGGTTTGAAGCGCGCCTTGAATCTATTATTAAAGACAGTTTCTCCAGTCAACAGGAAGTTGCTTCGTGGATATTAAACTTTTCAGCCAAATATTTGGAAAACATCAAGGGGGGGATTATTGCGGGAATTGGTATTGTTGTGCTTTTCTGGTCCATAATGAGATTGTTAAGCAATATAGAACTGTCTTTTAATGACATATGGCAAATAAAGAAATCCAGGGGAATGTCAAGAAAAATGAGCGATTATATTTCTCTGGTCGTAATAGCCCCCGTTTTAATTATTGTCTCATTCGGTATAAGCTTATTTCTTCAGGAACAAGAAAACCTTAGTTCAACAGCATTTCCGTTGCTCGAATATGTAGGTCCCATTCTGAGTGGGATACTGAAGATATTGCCATTTGTTTTTATATGGCTTGTTTTTATGCTGTTATATATTATTATGCCAAATACCAAAGTGAAAATATCTTCGGCTATTATAGGGGGGATAATTGCAGGGACATTATTTCAGGTTCTGAATTCAACATATATCAACTTTCAATCGCAATTAACAAGTTATGGAGCTGTGTACGGAAGTTTTGCAGCCTTGCCCTTGTTTCTTATATGGTTGCAATTAAGTTGGCTGATTGTGTTATTTGGAGCAGAAATTTCATTTGCAAACCAGAATGTGGGACATTATGAGGCTGAATCAGAAACCCTGAATGTAAGTAACCATATGAAGCGTTCTGTTTCTTTGTTGATTGTGCACCTTATAGCAACAAGTTTTAAAAACGGGCTCCCTGCAATGACAGCAGAGGAAATAGCCGATAAACTTGATTTACCGGTCAGACTGGTCAGGGATATCCTGTATGAACTGATGGAAGTTGGTATTGCATCGGAAACGGTAACACAAAATGTGAAAGAGAATGCTTATCAGCCTGCCTGTGATATAAAAAGGCTTACAACAAAGTATGTTTCAGAGCTTCTGGATAAACGGGGACAGGACACAATACCGACAGATAATACAAAAGAACTGGGAGTAATGGTAAAACTAATTGATGACTTTAATGAAGCGTTTGAAAATTCACCATTCAACAAATTATTGGTTGATATTGAAACAGGAAAAATGAACCCGGCAATTGAAGAGGATTTATCCGTAAGTAAAGATTCTGAAAAATAAATAAACGCTGATGTTTGTCATTTATAAAAAAAAATTATATTATTGCAGCCATAATTTATGAATATGAATTGTCAAAGAACACATATGCACCATCATCATCATTCGGAATAGCCGAACGGGTGCGGTATGTGTCAAATCCAAAATACTAATAAAAAGGTTTGCAATACTGCAAACCTTTTTTTTATTTAAAAAAACTAATATGGAACCTTTAAAAATTGCAGTGCAAAAGTCAGGCAGACTAAGTGAAAAATCGCAGGAACTTCTGGAAGAATGTGATATCAAAATTACGCAGGGAAAAAGAAAACTAATAGGTGTTTCATCTGATTATCCTCTTCAGGTTTTATTCTTACGGGATGATGATATTCCCCAGTATGTAGCAGACGGAGTTGCTGATATTGGAATTGTGGGAGAAAATGAAGTACTGGAAAAGGATAAGGATGTGGATATTGTTAAGCGGCTTGGTTTTGCAAAGTGTCGTTTATCATTGGCAATTCCACAAGATATTGAGTATCCGGGAATAACTTTTTTTCAGGGAAAGAGAATTGCAACTTCTTATCCGCATATATTAAACAAATATCTGGATACCAAAGGGGTAAAGGCGAATATTGAAGAAATTAGCGGCTCGGTGGAGATTGCCCCCAGCATTGGATTGGCTGAAGGGATTTTTGATATCGTAAGTAGTGGTAGCACATTAGTAAGTAACCGGCTGAAAGAAGTTGAGGTTATTACACAGAGTGAAGCCGTAATTGTTGGTTCCAGGAACCTGGATTCAGAGAAGAAAGCTTTGTTGGACGGATTGTTATTCAGGATAAAAACAGTTCAACAATCAAAAGGGAATAAATATATTTTGTTAAATGCCCCGAATGACAAGCTGGAGCAAATAATAAAAGTCCTTCCGGGAATGAAAAGCCCAACCGTATTACCATTGCATATGGAGGGGTGGAGCTCGATTCATTCTGTTGTGAATGAAAAAGCATTCTGGGGTATTATTGATGAATTGAAAGCTTTAGGGGCAGAAGGTATTTTGGTTATTCCAATAGAAAAAATGATACTATAATTGCATGGAACGGCGCTTACAAAATAGCATTTTATTTGCAGCCCCGGCACTAATCTGGGGTTCTACATGGTTTATAATAAAATTTCAGCTTGGTGTTGTAGATCCAATAGTTTCTGTGATCTACAGATTTTTTCTTGCAGGGATAATTTTACTGTTGTTTTGTAAGATTAAGCGGTTAACATTAAAATTTACCATAAAATCCCACCTGTTGTTTTTAATACAGGGACTGACTCTTTTTGGCCTGAACTATTGGCTGGTTTATCTCGCAGAACAATATCTTACCAGTGGGTTAATTGCTGTGATATTTTCTCTTGTAGTATTTACCAATATGTTTTTCGGGTTCCTTATACTTAAGGCTAGAATTACCTGGAATATTTTTATTGGTGGTGTTCTAGCTATTACAGGCACTGCTTTAATATTTAAAAAGGAATTTCTCGGGATAAGCACAGAAAATGAAATGGGAAAGGCATTAATTTTCGGTCTTATTTCTCTTTTATTGGCTTCTTTGGGAAATGTAATATCTGCTCATATTCAGAGCAAAAAGATACCGGTAGTACAGGCTAATACCTTTGGAATGCTTTATGGAGCGGCAGCTTTATTTGTTATTGGGTTGTTCAGGAAAGTACCAGTAAATTTTGACATACGCCTGTCCTATGTTTTATCACTATTTTACCTTGCCATTTTTGGTTCCGTGGTAGCATTTACAGTTTATTTAAGGTTAATTGGAAAAGTTGGTCCGTCAAAAGGAGCATATGCCGTAGTTTTTGCTCCTGTAATTGCAATGTTGTTATCAACTTTCTTTGAGTCCTATGAATGGCAAAAAAGTGCAATTTTTGGAATGCCTGTTTTAATTCTGGGGAACCTTATAGCATTGAGAAAGATTAAAAAGGAAAAACGATTTATAAAATGGAAGTTTTTAAATATCCGGAAAAAGAAAGCTGGGGCGGCCTGTTAAAAAGGCCGGCTTTTGAAACCCGTCAGTTAGACACTCTTGTAAGGGAAATTATTGATGATGTAAGAATCAATGGAGATGAGGCTGTAAGAAAATATACAGAGAAGTTTGATCATGTTCGGGTTGAAGATATCCGTGTTTCTGATGAAGAGTTAAGAAATGCCGGAAATAATGTTTCTTCAGATTTGAAAGATGCAATTCAGTTAGCCATTCAAAATATTACAAGGTTTCATAGGGCACAAAAAGCAGCTAAGGAAATAAGAGTAGAAACGATGCGTGGTGTTGAGTGCTGGCAAAGACCTGTCCCAATTTCAAAAGTCGGCCTGTATATTCCGGGGGGTACAGCTCCATTATTTTCAACGATTTTAATGTTAGCAATTCCGGCGAAAATAGCCGGGTGCAGTGATATAATATTATGTTCTCCTCCTAACAGGAGTGGGAAATTGAACGATGCAATTCTTTATGCTGCTAATGCCGTTGGTGTTGATAAGGTTTTTAAAGCAGGAGGTGTTCAGGCTATAGCGGCAATGGCCTACGGAACCGATTCGATACCTGAAGTTTATAAGATATTTGGTCCCGGAAACCAATATGTTACCGCTGCAAAACAAATTGTAGCAAGAGACGCGGTTGCAATTGATATGCCGGCAGGGCCGAGCGAAGTGGCGGTCCTTGCAGATGAAAACTCCGACGCAGCATTTGTAGCCAGTGATTTGCTATCTCAGGCAGAACATGGAAGAGACAGTCAGGTAGTACTTTTTTCAACTTCAGAAGAAACAATAAACAGGGTGAAAGAAGAACTGAGCAAACAACTGAGAGAACTTCCTAAACAAGACATTGCTAAAGACTCTCTTAAACACAGTAAAATATTTCTGGTAGCTAATAAGGAAATAATGATGGAAATGGTAAATGCTTATGCCCCGGAACACCTTATTATTTCGACGCAGGATGCAGATTTATTAACAGAAAAGGTGGTAAATGCCGGTTCGGTTTTTATTGGAGAGTATACTCCGGAAAGCGCTGGCGATTATGCCTCGGGGACAAATCACACCCTCCCGACACACGGGTGGGCAAAGGCATATAGCGGTGTAAACCTGGACAGTTATTTTAAGAAAATAACCTATCAGAAAATTAGTAAAGAAGGATTGTTACGTATAGGTCCGGAAATAGAAGTTATGGCACAGGCTGAAGAACTGATGGCCCACAAAGAGGCTGTATCTGTGCGCTTAAAAAAATGCAGAAAGGAGTAATCATGTTCAATATAGAGAAACTATTACGCGAAAATATTAGAAACCTTAAACCTTATTCTTCGGCCAGGGATGAATTTCAGGGAGTAGCATCTGTGTTTCTTGATGCCAATGAAAATCCATTTGATACCGGAGTAAACAGATATCCCGATCCATTGCAACAAGAGCTTAAAGTGCCGATTAGCAGGCTTAAAAGTGTTTTTCTGGAGCAGATTTTTCTTGGAAACGGTAGTGATGAGGCTATCGATCTACTGATAAGGGCATTTTGTGAACCCGGAGTGGATAATGTTTTGGCGATTAAACCAACCTACGGAATGTACAAGGTTTGCGCTGATATTAATAATGTGGAGTATAAAGAGGTATTACTGAAACATGACTACAGTCTTAATGTTGAAGGGCTGTTAAATGGAGTGGATGGAAAAACCAAACTAATATTTTTATGTTCTCCCAACAATCCGACAGGGAACAGTTTTGCCCGTGCTGACATACTGCATTTATTAGATTGTTTTGACGGAGTAGTGATTCTGGATGAGGCATATATCGATTTTTCAGAGCAGAAATCATTTATTCCTGATTTGCAAAATTATCCGAACCTGGTAATCCTTCAGACTTTTAGTAAAGCATGGGGGCTGGCTGGGATCAGACTGGGCATGGCATTAGCCTCGAAGGAGATTGTTAATGTACTGAACAGCATAAAGTATCCCTATAATGTAAATACTTTAACACAAAACAAAGCACAAAAAAAGATTGAAGCCTCAGGTGAGGTAGAGAAACAGATAAAAGAAATAAAAAGCGAAAGGGCAAAACTGACATTGCAATTAAAGGAACTTGCTTTTGTTGAGGTTGTTTACCCTTCCGATGCCAATTTCGTTTTGGTTAAAGTAGATAGCCCGGCTGAAAAATACAGGTATCTTTGGGAAAAGGGCGTAATTGTCAGGGATCGTTCTAAAGTGGCTATGTGTGAAGGATGTTTGCGGATTACAGTCGGAACAAAGGAAGAAAATGAGAAATTAATGAATGCCCTTCGGGTGTTTAATTCGGGAAGGGAATAAGTATGAAGAAGGTTTTGTTTATAGACAGGGATGGAACATTAATAAAAGAGCCAGAATCGGATTTTCAGGTTGATTCTTTGGAAAAGCTGGAGTTTATTCCCTATGTTTTTAGGGCTTTAGGAGCAATAAAAGAATTTCTTGATTTTGAACTTGTTATTGTTTCTAATCAGGACGGATTGGGGACAGGTTCATTTCCGGAGGAGACTTTCTGGCCAGCCCATAATAAAATGATTAAAGCTTTTGAAAATGAAGGAATTGTTTTCAGCGAGGTTCATATAGATCCAACCTTGCCGGAAGAAAATGCCCCGACACGAAAGCCGGGTATTCAGATGCTTACAAAATACCTGGATGGGGAATATGATTTAAAAAATTCATATGTGATTGGAGATCGGGTTACCGATGTTCAACTGGCAGTAAATTTGGGGACCAGTGCTATTTTATTTCAGGAACGGGGCAGTGTTTCCGAACTGGAAGAGCCTTTGTTAAAAGAGACTTGTGTTTGCACAACAACGGACTGGATGGAAATATTCGCATATTTGCGTTCAGGAGAACGAAGAGCCCGGGTAGAAAGAAATACGAAGGAAACACAAATATCTATTTACCTAGATTTAGATGGAGAGGGTATAGCTGAGATAGAAACAGGACTGGGTTTCTTTGATCATATGCTGGAGCAGATCGCCCGCCATTCAGGAATGGATTTAAAAATAAAAGTTTCCGGTGATTTGGAAGTGGATGAACATCACACTATTGAAGATACAGCACTGGCACTTGGAGAAGCTGTGAAGAAAGCTCTCGGAGACAAACGGGGAATAGAACGCTATGGCTTTGCACTGCCAATGGACGAGTCAATGGCGCAGGTGCTGATTGACTTTGGGGGGAGGCCCTGGCTGATATGGGAAGCCGTGTTTAAAAGAGAAATGGTCGGAGATATGCCTACCGAAATGTTTATGCATTTCTTCAAATCATTTTCAGATGCTTCGGCCTCCAACTTAAATATCAAGGCAGAAGGGCAAAATGAACACCATAAAATAGAAGGGATATTTAAAGCATTTGCCAAAGCGATAAAAATGGCAAAAAAAAGAAATGTTTTCGAATACCAGCTACCAAGTACCAAGGGGGTACTATAATGTAAACCTCAAAAATATTGAGCAATGAAGAAAGAACCGAATAAGAGAAAGCCAACCGCCACTATATTAATGTACTGTCCTGACAAGCAGGGAATAATCCAGAATGTTACAGAGTTCATAGATAATAATAAAGGTAATATTATTGATTTGGACGAACATGTAGACAGAGAAGAAAACATCTTCTTTATGCGTGTAAGGTGGGAGATTGGGGATTTTCTTATTCCGGCAGAAAAAATAGAGGAATTTTTTGGTACCCAGATAGCTGCAAAATATGAAATGAAGTGGGAGCTTTATTTTAGTGAACATCAACCTAGAATGGCGATTTTTGTATCGAAAATGTCCCATTGCCTTTATGATCTCCTTTCGCGCATACAGTCCGGGGAGTGGGAAGTGGAGGTACCTTTGATAATAAGTAACCATCCCGATTTGGAGCCGGTAGCTAAGAGCTTTAATATTCCATTCCATATTTTTCCTATAAATGCAGAGAATAAAAATGAACAAGAGGAAAAAGAACTGGAACTGTTAAAACAACATCAGGTGAGTTTTGTAATTTTAGCGAGATATATGCAGGTATTATCCGATAATTTCATACAACATTTTCCAAACAAAGTAATTAATATTCATCATTCGTTTTTGCCGGCATTTCCCGGTGCAAAACCCTATCATTCAGCCTATAAAAGGGGCGTGAAAATTATAGGGGCGACAAGTCATTACGTCACAGCCGATTTGGATGAAGGTCCAATAATAGCTCAGGATGTCACACATATATCGCATAAAGATTCAATAAAAGACTTGATAAGAAAAGGAAAGGATTTAGAGAAGATAGTACTTTCATCGGCCGTATATGAACATATCCAGCGGAGGACATTAGTGTATAATAACAGAACAATTGTATTCAATTAACTTATCACAATATGAAGGTTGCAATAATAAAATATAATGCAGGAAACATTCGCTCTGTCGATTATGCTTTAGAACGACTGGGTATTACCGCTGAAATAACTTCAGATAAGGAGAAAATCATTTCGGCAGATAAAGTAATTTTTCCCGGAGTAGGAGAGGCCAGTACGACCATGAACTATCTTCGGTCGGAAAAACTGGATGAGTTGATTCTTGGTTTGAAACAGCCAGTTCTGGGCATTTGTTTAGGGATGCAGCTAATGTGTGCACATTCGGAAGAGGGTAATGTTGATTGCCTTGGAATTTTTGAACAGAAAGTAAAGCTTTTTGAACCAGCCTCTACTGGAATGAAAGTTCCGCATATGGGATGGAATACATTGACTGAGGTTCCGGGGACTTTATTTAATGGCTTAAAGGATGAATACGTTTATTTCGTTCATAGTTTTTATGTAGAAAAAGGAACATCTACAGCTGCGGTTACAAACTATATTATGCCATTTAGTGCAGCCTTACAAAAGAAAAACTTTTATGCCGTACAATTTCATCCGGAAAAAAGTGGAAAAGTGGGGGAGAGGATCTTGAAGAATTTTCTGGATGTCGCATAAGTAAGGGTTTTGTGTTTTGGCATATTATTTTAACTTAGTAAGAGTTATTTAAATAGTTTATTCACCTAAATTTTTAAAATTATGGCCTACGTAACAATTGATGGTGTTAAGTATGAAAAAGAATTGATGGATCTTGCCAAAGAACTTACTTCAGGAAAAGGAGATGGCAGAATATCAAAAGAAGATGCAACTGAGTTAATCAAATCAGCACTGGATGGTAGGGGAGTAACAGATATTGAAATGGCAACATTGAAGTATATCAGGGGTAATTTTAATTTCACAGACGCTGCTGCTCAATTGTTTGATGCAGAAATTGAAAAACTATAAAAAAGAAGCTCTTCTTTCGTGGGTTTCTAAAAAGCTGAACAGTATTCGGAATATAAATACTCCCAAATTTTTTTACAGGCTTTTTAGAAACCTTCTTTTTTATATTTGTCTTATACTACCTTTATTTTCCGACTCAGATATAGTTAATAAAATGTTCAGAATCAGAATTACATTCATTACTTTCACCCTTAAAGTCGATTATATTTGTAACTATAACTACACTTTAAGTTTATATTAAAAAGATGATAGAAATAATTCCAGCTATTGATATAATAGATGCTAAATGCGTACGCCTGTCAAAAGGCGATTATGAGCAAAAAAAAGTTTACAATGAAGATCCACTGGAAGTTGCCCTTCAGTTCGAATCGCACGGATTAAAGAGGTTGCATTTAGTGGATCTGGACGGAGCAAAAGCACAAAAGGTTGTTAACTGGAAAGTACTGGAGAAAATAGCAGGAAAAACAAACCTTACCATTGATTTTGGGGGAGGAATTAAGTCGGATGATGACATGCGAATTGTCTTTGAATCGGGAGCAGAAATGGCTACAATCGGGAGTATAGCGGTAAAAAAACCTGATTTATTTGAAAAGTGGCTGGGTCTATATGGCAGTGAGAAGATAATTCTGGGGGCAGATGTAAATAAACGGAAAATAGCTGTTTCCGGGTGGTTGGAAGTTACAGAAATAGATATACTTGATTTTTTGAAAGAGTATATTGATAAAGGCGTAAAAAATGTTCTCTGCACGGATATCAGTAAAGACGGGATGCTTCAGGGAACATCGCATGAACTTTATAAAGAACTGGTAGAGGGTTTTTCGGAAATGTATCTTATTGCAAGTGGGGGGATAACAGAAATTAGCGAATTGCAAAGGTTAAACAAGGAAAATGTGGCAGCAGCAGTAGTAGGCAAGGCTATTTATGAAGGTTTTATAAAACTGGAAGAACTGGAAAGGCTTATTGTAACAAATGAATTTAATTAATAAAATAAAGAATTTATGCTGGCGAAAAGAATAATACCCTGTTTAGATGTAAGGGACGGGATGACGGTAAAAGGGGTAAATTTTGTGAATATAAAAGAAGTAGGGGATGCTGTCGAACTTGGTGCCGAATATGCACGCCAGGGGGCTGACGAATTGGTTTTCCTTGATATAACGGCTTCACACGAAGGAAGGAAGACATTTGTTGAACTGGTAAACAGAATAGCCCATAAGATAAACATACCTTTTACAGTTGGTGGCGGAATTAGTGAGTTGTCTGATATTGAAGCTCTTTTAAATGCCGGGGCAGATAAAGTCTCGATAAATTCAGCTGCCATAAGAAAACCAGAATTGGTAGAGCAAATGGCCCGGAATTTTGGAAGTCAGTTTGTAGTGGTGGCTATAGATGCAAAATTTGAGGATGATAAATGGACTGCCTATGTAAATGGGGGCAGGATAGCTACGGACAAGGAACTTTACGCCTGGGCCAGGGAAGTTGAAAGCCGTGGAGCTGGTGAAATCCTGTTTACCTCCATGAATCATGACGGAACAAAGAATGGATTTGCATGCGATGCTTTGGCAAAATTATCAGATAGTATTTCAATTCCGGTAATTGCTTCGGGCGGGGCAGGAAATATGGAGCATTATGCTGATGTTTTTACAAAGGGGAAAGCTGATGCAGGCCTGGCGGCAAGTATATTCCACTTTAAAGAAATAACGGTGCCTCAATTAAAGGAATACCTGCATGAAAAGGGGATTTGCATAAGAAGGTAAACACCTAAAAAGACTTTTTATTCGACAGTAGAATAAATACTTTCGCCACACATCTTTACTTTCGTTGAAGAACTTCGCCGTTCTTTGAATTTTCCTTGAATGGCCATTGTCACGGACAGAGCAAAACCCTTCAAATCGGTTCAGATAAAATAGAAAAACCGGTATTCTCTGGATAATCAGGACAAGACGGCTTTTTGAAGACTCCTAAACACTTTACAACTTGTAATTAATAACTCATATAACATGTCATTAGAATTTTTAGTACAACTACAGGATCTTATAGATCAAAGAAAGGCAGAAAGACCTGAAGGATCTTATACAACAAAATTATTTGAAAAGGGGGTAAATAAAATCGCCCAAAAGGTAGGGGAGGAAGCTGTTGAGCTTGTGATTGAAGCAAAAGACAACAATGATGAATTATTCCTTAACGAAGCAGCTGATTTAATTTATCACTTATTTGTATTATTATCGCACAAGGGATACAGAATTGAAGATGTACAGAAAGTGCTGGAAGATAGGCATAAGTGACCTTTTAGAGATATGAACCAGGTTGTTTGAAATAATTATTGTTAAATTAAGACAAATCTATTTTTTGCAAAGCTTTGTTTTATTTATTTTCGCGCTTTTTAATAAGACAAATTATTTAGACAACTATGGAAAACAACACTACTGTAAAGGACTTAACAGCCAATCCCGGGCCGTTGGGGTTAACGGGTTTTGGATTAAGTACTATTTTATTAAACCTGCATAATGCAGGGCTGTTCGGGCTTGATACTATGATTCTTTCTATGGGGCTTATGATGGGGGGAGCAGTTCAGTTTATTGTAGGATTTCTGGAATGGAGAAAAAATAACCTGTTCGGCACAATGGCATTTACTTGTTATGGTGCATTCTGGATTTCACTGGTCATTCTATTGATATTCCCAAAAATGGGATTAGGGGAAGCGCCAACACCAGTTGCTATGGGATATTACCTTGGAGTTTGGTGTATTTATTCATTCGGGTTGTTCATTGCCACGTTTAAAATAAGTAAAGCACTTGTTTGGTTGTTTGGAACTGTTGTAGGTTTATTTTTTCTGTTGGCTCTGGCCAATTTTACAGGAAGTCACCTGATACATACCATTGCAGGAATTGAAGGGGTTATTTGCGGAGGTAGTGCTTTGTATATTGCTTTGGCAGAACTTTATATGGTAAGTCACGGAAAGAAAATATTACCATTGGGATAATCAATTCCAATTAACAAATTAAGAAAAGGCCGTCTTCTGTGTTGAGACACAATCCGTAGTCTGGATTCCAACATAGAAGACGGCTTCCTTTATGGATAATATTCGCATGAATTATCTGGAAGTTCGTTTCAGGCACAGTAAGTCAATCGGGCAGTTCATGCCATTCAATTCTTCCTGAATCCCCACTGAAAGCACATTTTCCGTTTCCCCCTGAGTCACCACTTGATCCCGAATTACCATTTGGGGAACCGGAACCTCCGGATCCGCTGCTTCCTCCTGAACCGGAGGAACCATGAAAACCAGAGTTTCCTCCGGAGCTATATGGCTCAATAAGTTGACAGTAAGGCTTTGCTGATTTTGTATATAAAATATATATATTTCCTCCATCCCCTCCATAACCAGCGTTACCCCCATTTCCTCCATCTCCTCCGTCACCACCGTTGTGACCTCTTTCTTGTATGGTTACGGTCTGGGTAGTACTGTCGTTTACCCGGATAGTTTTTTCATAGAACCTGCCATCTTTGCCATCACCACCGTTTCCTCCGTCGCCACCATTTCCGCCATTGCCCCCTCTTCCGCCAAAGCTGTTTATTTTCAGTTTTCCGCCATTAGGATTTATTAAATATTCTTTAAAATCTCCATTATCCAGGTTATTTAACTTAGCGTAAATTAAGTCAGAGGATAATATGGTGTCATAATACGCATCAATAAACACTTCAATATCCTTCCCCCGATACCCATCTTCTCCATGATACCCGTTTGAGCCATGTTCCCCGTTTTTTCCGGAAGCGCCATCACAACCATCCTGCCCGGACTTTCCATCTTCACCTCCTTCACCGTATGTGTAATAGGTATAACACTTCTTGTAATTTAGTGGTATTGATAATTCGCATTTAACATCCGGTGATTTTTTCAGGGCGGCAGTTAAACAGACAGTATGTTCGTGAATAGAAAACGGATTCTCATTTATTATTATATTTCCATTTCTTAATTTACAGCCTAACGTTTCAAATAGAAAGCTATTACATTTTATAACAGGTTTTTCATCAATATGGAACCCGTTGTTATAAACCGTTCTGATTTTAAAACGGACAACAGAACTAGGGGAGCTATTGTTATTAATATCCACCAAAGGAAGAATTTCTGTTTCATAGTGGAAGGGGATTTGTTGTACTTTAATAAGCCTTTTACTGTTACGCTTGTAAATCTTAATGTTTATATACTTTTGTTTTTTATAGGTGTCGCTATTATTTAAATGGACTTTGCCATTAAAAAAATATCCTTCATCGACTTCGACTTTAAAATTTGACCATTTTAGCGATCCACTCAGGTATCCTTTTGTTTTAGCATTTTTAAGGTTATTTAGCTCAACCCATATACCTAAATCGAAGCTCTTTCCCGGAACTCTTAAATTTTCCGGGTTCCAGCGAACAGAGAGCTTGCTTATTTCTCTGTCTTTAATTTTCCTGATTTCTTTTGCGGTTATGTGGGCAGGAAGTAAAAAAGGGAGCAATACAAGTAATTTTAAATTCATAGGCACAAATAAAAGTTATAACCGAAACCAGTTATTTTTTACAAATATTGTACCATGAACTTACCGGATTATGGGTATATGTGCCAATTATTTCATGTTTACTCCGGAAAAACTTATGTGTAATCACCAGACAAAAGAAAGGAGGCGCAGGCTATAGTTTATTCACTAAGGCTTTGAATTCTTCATTTGGAATTAAGCCATCCTGATCTTCAGAGAATTCAGATTTAAGGCGGTTGACATAGTACATATCAATTTTGCCAACATTTTTTGCTTCTATTTTTCCCCTGTATTCACAGTCAAAGTATTCCTGGATACATTTATAGGTGTTTCCGGAAACATTCACTTTACCAACTTCGCCCCGTTCCTGCATTCTCGCAGCAATATTTACCGTATCTCCCCAAACATCATAGGCAAATTTCTTTTTTCCCACAACCCCGGCCACAACGGGTCCCGTATGAACACCAATCCTCAGTTCCCAAATTGGTTGTCCTTTCTTTCTGTTTTCTTGATTTACGATACCCATGTAATGCTGGATTTCCAGGCCTGCTAATACAGAATCAACAGGGTTGGAATTGTTTCTTAGGGGCAATCCCCCAGCACACATATATGCATCGCCTATGGTTTTTATTTTTTCCAGGTAATGTGTGCCAATAATTTCATCAAAGCTTATAAAGTAATTATCCAGATAGTTAACGAGTGTTTTAGGTTCGAGTTCTTTGGAAATCCTTGAAAATGCTTTGAAATCAGTAAACATTACAGAAACGTGTTTATAATACCTGGTCCCGGCTTTTCCTTTTGATTTCAACTGGCGGGCAACCTCAAAGGGTAAAATATTTAGCAGTAACCTTTCTGATTTTTCCTGTTCTTCTTCAATTTTTATCTTTTGTAAATTAATTTCTTCTTTTTGTTTTTCCAATTTGGCATTAGCAGCTTCCAGGTTCTCAGTAATGGCCAACATTTTCAGGTTTTGCTCATATAACTCTCTTTCCTTGTTTTTCAGGTTTGTTATATCCGATTCAACCATGATTAGTTTTTCGACATTACCTCCTCGTGTCAACTGTGGGGAAACAAAGGTTTGAAGCCACTTTTCAGTTCCATTTTTCCATGTAACTCCGATAGAGAAGCTTGTAGGGATTTGATTTTCAATGCATTCGTCTAGCAGTGCCGTAATCGTACTGTCGTTATAAACTTTTTTTATATCCGTTCCGAAATTTTCAATATGCTCATCTATTGATATACCGTGCAATTTTCTGAACCCATCATTTGCCCACTCAATATTTCCATTATAGTTTGTTACAATAAACGAGTTTTGAACGTTTTGGGCAAGAACAGCTTTTTTCTCAAGCTCTTTTCGTTGCTGCTTGTATTTATTTATTTTTAGTTTTATTCTTCTCAGGGTTTCACCTACCCCCAAAGCTTTATTAATTCTGGACTTAAGCTCATTAATGTCAATGGGTTTCGTTATAAAATCAAAGGCACCTTCATCAAAGGCCTCCTTAAAATTTTCGTTAGTTTTATATGCAGTAATAAATATTACTGGTGTTTCCCGGAGCTCATTATGGCGTTGTAATCTTTTTAGCGCTTCAATACCATCAACTTCAGGCATTAAGAGATCCATCAGAATCAGGTCTGGATTTATGACTTTAGCTTTATCAAAAGCTTCTCCTCCATTCTCAGCAAAAGTGCATTCATAATTATGTTCGTCTGCACTTAATATGCTTTCAATAAGCTTACTGTTGTTAATGTTATCGTCTACGATAAGTACCTTATAACTCATATCTTTAATTCAGGTCACTTAAAAGTACAAATATTTTGTTATTTACCATTTCAGTTACAAAAATATAACGATTAAGTAACAAATTTTTGTAATAACCTGAGAGTTAATCAACAAAAAGTAAAAAAAAAACGACACCTATATAAGGTCCCGTTTTTCAGGTTTTATACGTAGAAAGAACTACTAATTTAGTTCATTGATAGTCTTTTTAATAATACCCACAGCTTCCATTAATTGCTCTTCGTTAATAACAAGGGGAGGGGCAAAGCGGATAATATGTTCATGTGTTGGTTTGGCAATTAAACCATTTTCTTTCATTTTAACACAAACGTCCCAGGCTTTAATGTCTCCCTTAGGTTTAATAACAACTGCATTTAACAGGCCTTTTCCTCTCACCAGTTCTACCATGTCATATGTCTCAACGAGTTTTTGCATTTCAGAACGGAATATTTTTCCAAGTTTTTCTGAATTTTCAGCAAGTTTTTCGTCTTTAAGAATTTTTAGTGCGGTTGTTGCAACTTCAGCTGCAATGGGATTGCCGCCGTAAGTCGAACCATGTTCACCTGGCTTAATGCAAAGCATAATATCATCGTCGGCCAATACGGCGGAAACAGGGTACATGCCACCGGAAAGGGCTTTTCCGAGGATTAGTACATCGGGGCGAACTCCTTCGTGGTCACAAGCAAGCATTTTACCAGTACGTGCCAATCCGGTCTGAACCTCATCAGCTATAAAAAGTACATTTTTCGCTTTGCATAGTTCATGGGCTTTTTTGAGATATCCGTCTTCAGGAACGTATACTCCGGCTTCTCCCTGAATTGGTTCTACCAGAAAACCAGCAACATTAGGATCTTCCAACGCTTTTTCAAGAGCATTCAGGTCATTATAGGGAACAACTTCAAACCCCGGAGTGTAGGGGCCAAAACCTTTATATGAGTCAGGATCGGTTGACATAGAAATAATTGTAATAGTTCTCCCGTGGAAGTTGCCTTCGCAAACAACAATTTTAGCCTGGTTTTCTGGGATCCCTTTTTTCTCATAAGCCCATTTACGGCAAAGTTTTAGAGCGGTTTCGTCTCCTTCTGCTCCGGTGTTCATCGGAAGAACCTTGTCGTACCCAAAAAAATCGGTAATGTATTCTTCGTAATCTCCAAGGTTACTGCTATAAAATGCTCTTGATGTAAGGGCAAGCTTACCAGCCTGTTCTGTAAGGGCGTTTACAAGTTTTGGGTGGCAATGTCCTTGATTCACAGCTGAATATGCCGATAGGAAGTCAAAGTATTTGTTACCTTCAACATCCCAGACAAAAATTCCTTCTCCTTTGTCTAAAACAACAGGAAGTGGGTGATAATTATGTGCACCGTACTTGTCCTCTTTCTTAATGTAATCCTGACTTGTCATATTTGTCTACAATTATTTAATGTATTTTAATGCAAAAGTATTGAATTTATATGCAATAAATAAGATAAAAATCACATTTATAAAAAAATGTTACACAAGGTAAGAAAAAATAGCAGGAGAAAACAGAGAGATTAGTCAGGTATTTTAATGATAAGAATAAAAAAAGGCTGCCATTGGCAGCCCTCTTCTTATATTTCTATAAATTGCTTTTTTATAATTCAGCAGTTCTCCAGGTCCATCCTGAAATATCTACTGTTGGATTAGCTTCGTTTCCTGAATTTAAGGTATACTTAGAAGTTTCACCAGCTACTAAGGTTCCGTCAGCATCAGCACCTGCAATTTTTACGTTTGACAAAGCGCCACCATCTTTCATATCAAGTTCAACCTTGTATCCACTTAAGTGTAGTTTAGTAATAGTCGCACCTGATTCTTTCTTAAACTGTAAAGCAGTACCTCCTTTTGTAGAAATAGCAGTTACGTTAGTAAATTTAGGGTTTTTGTTTTCTTTGTCTCCTTCAAAAGCTGTAGAGAAATCAGCAACTGTATGAGAGATGTAAGTATTGGTGATTCCACCGTTCCATCCTTCAGTCCAGTCTACTGCATCATCCTCATTATTTTCAAGGTAGATATTATCTACAGAAACTGTTCCTCCAAAAAACTCGATTCCGTCATCTGCACCGTTAATTACAGCAACGTTTCCAATTTTTGTTGCAGAACCTACAGCATATAATGATACTCCGTTATATTGAGCGTCTGCATTAATTTGAGCTCCAGTTCCTTTGATTACTAAATAGTCGATAGAACCAGAGTTATCATTGTCTGTTGTTCCACCATAAATGAAACCACCAACTTCAGCTTCAGCATTTTCACCAGCAGTTGTAGTTGCTTTACCACAAATAGTTAATCCTCCCCAGTCTCCTGGTTTTGCATCCTTAGATGAAATAACAACTGGCTTTTCAGCAGTACCGTTGATCATGATTTTACCACCCATTAATACAGCAATGTAAACTGAAGTACCACCGGCTTCAGCAGTAATTTTAGTTCCTGCGGGAATTGTTAGGGTACCACCGTTTTGAACAATGTATGAACTTGTTAGGGTGTATGCAACAGAAGCATCTAAAGTGACTTCACCAATCACATTACCACTTAAGGTAGCTGTGATTCCGGCATTTGCCCATGTCCATGAAGAAATATCAACAGGAGTAGCATCTTTACCTGAGTTCAGGGTGTATTTAGTTTTGTTATCTTTATCTTTAATTTCACGTAAAGTTGCATCCGCATCTTTTCCTTCAATTTTAACATTAGATAAAGCTCCTTCATCTTTCATATCCAAATCAGTTTCGTAACCTGATAAGTAAAGGCCTGTAATAGTAGCTCCAGATTCAAGCTTAAACTGTAACGCAGTACCACCAGTTGTAGAAACAGCTGTTATGTTTTTTAATGTAGGATTTGCATTTTCCTTGTCAGCCTCAACAACAGTAGAGAAACCTGAAATAGTGTGAGAAACATAAGCGTTTTCAACAGTTCCGTTCCATCCTTCAGTCCAGTCTATTGCGTCATCTTCGTTGTTTTCAAGGAATAAGTTTTTAACAGAAACAGAACCTCCGAAAAACTCAACACCATCATCAGCTCCATTGATAACAGCTAAATTTTCTACAGTAGTTCCAGAACCTACGGCATAGAAAGAAACGCCGTTGTACTGAGAGTCAGCATTAATTTGAGCTCCAGTACCTTTTATTACTAAATATTTAATAGAACCAGAGTTATCTGCATTATCAGAACCTCCGTAGATGAAACCTCCAACTTCTGCTTCTGAGTTTTCTCCAGAAGTAGTTTTAGCTTTACCGCAAATTGTTAGTCCACCCCATTCACCTGGTTTAGCATCAGTTGAAGACATAACAACCGGACTGCTAGCAGTACCCTGAATGTCAATTTTAGCACCCATCATTACTGCAATATAAACTGAAGTTCCACCAGCGTCGGCAATAATATTAGTTCCAGCAGGAATTGTAAGGGTAACACCTTCTTTTACAATAAAAGAACCCGTTAATTTATACTGTACAGATGCATCTAACGTGTAGTCCTCTTCAAGAGTTCCATTCATAACACCTTTTTCAAGTGTTTCCACTACAGGAGACGTTGAATCATCGTCATCATCAGAACAACTTGTGAAGAAAGTCATTGCTGTTACTAAAGCAAGACCTAAAGTTTTGAATACTAGCTTTTTCATTTCCTTGTTAATTAATTTTATAATTTAAGAAGTCATCAATTTGATATTAGAAGTACTTTGATTTATTTAGTTTAATTTGATTTTAATTCCTAACCCTATGCTAATTCCTTTTTTATACGATCTTACAACCTCGGTTTTAGGCTCTTCAGATGTGTGTTTAACGTATTGAGTTTGTTCAATGTCTGGGTTTAATAAATTCTTTGCTTTTAATTTAATGGAGATGCGTTTTGATATTTTTTGACTAACAACCAAATCTAAAGTTGTAAATCCCATTTCCACAATCTCACTATTAAATAATGTGAACTTGTCTCCTTGCGACTCTGGGGCGCCTAAAGCGAAAATTTTATCTGATGAGTAATTTGCCGTCAGCGTTGCATCAAACTTGTTTTCTTTATTATTCGTAAAAGTTAAAGAACCATTGGCAATAAAATCAGAGGCGCCTTCCAGACCGGATTCTGAGGTACCATTATATTGGAAGTCTTCTAGCAAATCCTGAGTAAACCACATTCTGGTTGCATTAACCACAATGTTTAAGCCTGCTCTATTTGATTCTGAGGGTTTAATAATGCCATATCTTGCTTCAAATTCTAACCCATAAACTGTTGCTTGGTCACCGGTATTGGCATACTTAAAGTAGCCTGAGGATCCCCTGGTTAGTGCTAAGTTAATCGGGTCGTTTATCCATTTATAAAATCCTGTAAAAGATATTAATTCCTTTGCTTGAGGGTACAATTCCCATTTCAAGTCCAAATTATAATTAACCGAATTTTTTAAGTCTTCATTACCCTTAATTACATCGCCGTCAGGAGATACGTACTCAAAAGGAGAAATTTCTTTAAACTCAGGTAATGTAATGGTTTTACTAGCAGCGAGTCGGATAGCACTTTTCTGTGCCAATTCATACTTCAAGTTTAAAGCAGGTAATATATTGTTATAATCGTTTGATCTTTTTCCTTTTCTTCCCACATAATTGCTAACATCCCAATCGGCCTCTAACTTATCCAGTTCATATCTTACACCAACGCTACCAGATATTTTATCCAGTTTGAAGCCAAGGTCAAAATAACCAGCAACAGCACTAAGTTTTGCGTCAAAAATATCTACGGGAATAGAATTGTCTATAATTAATCCCTCATTATCATATAGAGTGTTATCCATAAGCGCTTCGTCCATATTATCGATAGAGGATATACTAACTAAACTTGGAATTGCTTCAACTCCTATGTATTGAGAATTAAAAGCTCTTTCTTTTATTCGAAAGTTTGCTCCGACAATCAGTTTTAGCTCTTTGTTTTCATCGTTAATGAAGTCAGTTTCATCCAGAATGTATCCATTAAACTCATTATCTTCAATTTCCTGATATGATTTTTTATTGTGAAAATTACTCACATGACCAAATTGCCATCTATTCAAATCTGAATTGAAACTTGCTTCATTTCTAAAACGGTTGGGCTCGTCCGCATTCACAATATTATAACCGAAAGCCCATTTTAGGGTGTTTTTATCACTAAGGATATGTTTTCCAATGAGCTGATTTATGATTATCTGCGTTTCTTTCGTATTTTGATCCCTAACAAATACTCCCCCGGTTTCGTTTGGTTCAAAGTCTCTGATATAACCATCTCTATTTCTTCCTTGTTCGTATAGATCATCTGTTATTTTATGAACATATAAGAAATTATAACTGATTATATGATTAATGTTAATGTCGTAGTTTAAATTTAGCAATCCGGTGGTGTTCGCATTTGTTTTATAGTTCTGAACGTCAGTGAATGACTTATCCAGCGAGTTCATTCTATATTTTGTATAGGTACCTTCTTGGTATTCAGCTGATATCGACTGTGCTGCTGAAGCGAATACTGATAAATCACTACCAAATAAAGTGAATTTTTTCCCTGCTACCAATGAAAAACCATGGTTAACAGGCATGCTTTTGGTCGATGTATTCCAGTTTTGTTTCGTAGTAGATTCTTCCAGTTCATAAGGTTTATTGTAATACCCCAGATATGATATATCATTTGAATTTTGCGTTGTTTTAAAATCGTCGAAAACATTATTTTCAAAAATACCGGTATTTATGCCACCGTCTATTCCTACTTCTAAAACCTCATCACGGGTTAGCCTTTTAGTTCCAATATCAACATTCCCGGAAGTAAGGTCAGCATAGTTACCAACAGAATATGTTTTACTAATACCTACGGTTGACATAACATCGGTGGAAAATAAATCCAGGTTAATGTTCTTCTTGTCAATATCGTCCGGTGGTATTGGTAACCCATTCATTGTTGTAGACAAATACCTGTCACCTAAACCTCTAACATAAATGTCACCAGATCCTTCGGTTTTTGTTACACCAGATATTTTTGTTGTGGCAGAAGCAGCATCTGAAACTCCCATATTTGAGAGTTGCCTTGCGCCTATACTTTCTTTTATAACCGTAGCATTTTTTTGTTCAAGTAATTGCATCGCTTCCGATTCTCTGTTTGCTTTTCCTACGACTTTAACCTCGTCAAGAGCAGTAACTGATTCACCCATAGTGAAATTAGCAACATATTCGTCACCACCTTTAATTACAACATCGGTTACGCGCTGCGTTTCATACGATACAAATGAACAAACAAGATTGTATGTTCCAGGTTCAACATTCTTTATAACGTAATTTCCTTCGAAATCCGTTATGGTACCAGTGGTTGTACCTTCTATCATTACCGTTGCCCCAATAAGGGTCTCACCGGTTTCTTTATCGGTTATTTTTCCTTTGATTGTTCCTGATTGAGCTAGGGTCAAACCCCCGAAAAAAATTAAACAAAGGATAATTAGGCTAGTTTTTTCTCTCATTTTGTAATCTGTAAGCTGTAATAATTACGCTTGCAAATAAACACCATCATCAAAAAAGGTCAGTTATTTTAAAATTATGCTTATCTTAATTTTTAAAAAAAAAGGCAAAAAAAATTGCGAATTAATTAACACTAAATTAATGGGAAAACACTTCTAAATATTAAGTGTATGCCTTTCTTTTTAAAAGAATCAGTATCTTAGTCGTTGGAATTGAATATTAACAAATATTTAACGGATGGAAATTCAGGATTTTAAAATACTAATTGTTGATGATGAGCCGGATATTATTGAATTTCTCAGTTATAACCTGAAAAGAGAGAACTTTACAATTTTTACCGCAAAGAATGGAAAAACTGCAATTGAATTAGCCAATAAGGTGAGGCCGCATTTAATTTTGCTTGATGTTATGATGCCGGAAATGGATGGTATTGAAACATGTGAGAAGATTAGAGAAGACAAGTCGTTAGATAAAACGATTATAGCTTTTCTAACTGCAAGGGGGGAAGATTATAGTCAGGTTGCCGGTTTCGAAGCAGGAGGCGATGACTATATTAGTAAGCCTGTTAAACCAAAAGTTTTAATTAGCAGGATAAGGGCTTTGTTAAAACGGGTTAACTGGAGTGCGGAGAAAGCTGAGGATAAAGAAATGATTGTATCGATTGGCGATCTAATAATTAACAGGGAGAAGTTTGTTGTTCAGAAAGGAAAACACGAGGTTGTATTGCCCAAGAAAGAATTCGAACTTTTGTTGCTTTTGTCGTCTAAACCGGGAAAGGTTTTTACCCGTGACGAGATATTTGAGCAGGTATGGGGTGAGAATATTATTGTTGGTGACAGAACGATAGATGTTCATGTCCGGAAGTTAAGGGAAAAAATTGGTGACAAGTACATTAAAACAGTTAAAGGGGTTGGTTACAAATTTATTGATAAATAAAAACAGGTCCTGTTAAACAAAACCTGTTTTTATAGAAACAGACATACTGTAAAATAACAGGGTGTCTGTTTTTATAGTAGTTCAACAAACTTGCTAAGCTTTTTATTTTGTTCCGTATATAATGAGTCCGGTAAAGGAATATAACTCACTTCCTCTGCTATGCTTGAAGCATTGTCAAGGTAGTACGTAAGAAAAGCATTAACTTGAGGTTTTTTGAGAGAAATGTTGTTCGAATAAACATAAAGCGGACGAACAAGTGGGGCGTATTTTCCAGATAAGATTGATTCGATACTGGGCAACACAGCACCGTTCCCATTATCTATTGCTACAGCTTTTAATTTATCTTTGTTTTCAGAATAATATGAATACCCTACAAAACCAAGACTGTTTTTCATGCTTGAAACTCCTTGTACAAGGTAATTGTCATCTTCACTGGTAGCAAAGTCACCACGGCTGGAACCACTTTCACCAATAATAACTTTTGTAAAGAAATCATAGGTTCCGGAAGCCAGGCCGGGACCAAAAAGGACGAACTCTTCTTTCGGCCATTCAGGGCGTATCTGATCCCAGGTTTTTATTGTATTTTCAGATTCTGGTCCCCAAATTAACTTAAGCTCTTCTACTGTAAGTTTGTCAGCCCAGTCATTTTCCGGGTTTACAATAATTACCAGACCGTCATATCCAACCATCAAATCAATATATTGGATACCTTTTTCTTTACAGTCTTTTTCTTCTTTGGGCTTTATCATTCGTGAAGCATCCGCAATGTCTATCTCCTGGTTAATAAATTTTTGGAACCCGCCACTTGTACCCGATATTCCCAGAAGAACTTCAACGCTGTCATATTTCTTTTTAAACTTTTCTGCTATGACTGAGGTAATAGGGTGTACAGTACTTGAACCGTCGATTTTTATAGTTCCTGCCAGAACTTTTGTATCGGCT
Organism: Bacteroidales bacterium; assembly: GCA_965230395.1. GTDB lineage: Bacteria > Bacteroidota > Bacteroidia > Bacteroidales > UBA10428 > UBA10428. The sequence continues at coordinate 3,877,140 of CBDDKV010000002.1, read as the reverse complement.
TTATTTCCTCCACCACAGGATGCAACTATTGCAAATAGTAGAGGAAGAATTACTATTCTTTTAATCATTCTAATAAGTTTATATTTGCTAGCAAAACTATAAACCGCTATTATCTTTTATATTATAAGAGAATTAATCTTCTATAAAGTTTCTGTTAACCATGTTAGGGAATCATGCATAGTGTTTTTGGGCGGGAGAAGGTACTGGGGAGAGAGTGGGAGGCAGTTCTTTTATGTTGTGCAGAATAAGAAAAACGCTCATTGCGGTTACCGCAATGAGCGTTTTTTTGTACTAAGGAAAATATGGTTTACAGAATATCATTCATGTGTTTTTGTTTGTTTATAGAGGCTAAGTCCCTGAATGACTTATAGGTATTGTTAGCGTGTAAAACAAGGTTTCTGGATTCATTTAAAATATCAAGGAATAAAAGATTGGAGCGGGTATTGCTGACTTCTTTTTTTATCAGTTTTAAATGTTTCTTCCTTATTTTATTTATGTTTTCTGTAAGTACAACAGAGCTTTCTATCATATTTTCTGATTGCCTGAAGTCATTCTCGGTTATCGACTTGCCGAGTTTTTCCAGATAATCATATATATCAGGAGCTAACGATGATAAGGAATCGTTTTGTGCTGTTGTTAGGGGTTTATGGTTATTATCAACATGGGTGTAAGCTGGTAAGCTTATATAATAGAGGCTATGCATTGCTTCTCTTGTGTGTTCCAAAACTTCTACAAAACAATGTCCATTGTCAAAAGACTCTTCACTTAATTCCTTTATGATATTAGGAATATTCTTCTTCATTTTCTTTGATTCATCATTTAACATTGTTGTAGTTTTCAGAGCCTGCTTAAGGGGCTTTCTTTTTTCTCCCACCAGGCTGTCTATTGTAAACTCATAGTTTTTGGCAGAAGCCATAAGTAGACTGGCAATCGATTTGCTCCATCTGTCAAGGAACCCGTCATCTTCGGCGTTGTAATCAAGAAGAGCGTCTTGTTCTTCTTTATTTTCTTTTTCCATTTTCTTTTTGTGAATAGCATGGGTTCTGAAAACAACAAGTCCGGCTATTAAAGATAGACCAACGATCCCCCAAATTCCGGTTTTTGAAAGAATTAGGGCAACAATAAAAGCCATTGCAAAAGCAATGATGGCCGTAAGGAACCAACCTCCAATGACAGCAATAACCCCAGTGATTCTGTAAACCGCACTTTCTCTTCCCCAAGCTCCGTCAGCCAGTGAGGTTCCCATGGCTACCATAAAGGTAACATACGTAGTAGAAAGAGGAAGTTTCAGCGAGGTTCCGAATGCAATTAATATACTTGCAACGAGAAGGTTAACCGAGGCCCTGACCAGATCAAATGATATTCCCTGCTCCTTGTTTGATGTAGCAGCGTAGTAGCTGGTATCGAATCGTTTTCCCACCCAGTTTTTTACATTGGATGGAACAACAGAATCAAACATTTTTCCAACTATTATTGAGTTTCTTACAATAGCCCTTGCTAGTCCAATAGACTCAAACCGTTCTTGGGTGTTTTCCTGATCGCTCAGATTTAGGGTGGTTTTCACAACAGAACGGGCTTTTTTACTTAACCAAAGTGTTATAACCATAATTACTCCTGCTATAAGCAGGTAAATTGTTGGTGTTTTTACAGGACCGTTTAATGCAGACATGACTAACCCGTCCGGACTGCTTCCGCTTGAAATCAACTCCTTATATGAAGAAAGTCCGGCTAAAGGCACTCCAATAAAATTAACAAGGTCGTTTCCAGCAAAAGCCATGGCCAAAGCAAACGTACCAATAATGACAATTATTTTCAAAATATTAACCTTAAAGAAGGAATGGAGAAACTGGATAAGCCCGGAGAAGCCAATGAAACTAAATACAATGATTTTTAATAAATTATATTTTACATAATGGACAAGGGAGAGCGGAATTGTAATTCCTTGGGAAAAGTTTTGGTTTGCCCATGTTTTAAAAATGTCAACACCTAGCTGGTAGTTCGTTTTGTCATACTGTTTAAGTGTTATTCCCCAGTTGGCCAATTCTGATCCAGGTTCGAAGGTGTTCAGAGATTTAATTAAAGACGCAAAACCATTAAAATTCTGCCGGCCCAGAAAATCAGTCCACTCCTGAAGAGAAAGGCTGCTAATAATTTGTTCAGAATAAACAGAGCCCTTTAGCCCTTTTATGAGGATAAAGTAGGTAATTGCTGTTACGGCAAGTCCTCCAAATATTCCTCCGAAGTATTTTATAGACTGGTTATAGTTAAAAGAAAAAAGGAGGCGTGATAACCACATCACAATGGCCCCGATTGAAAAAGCGACAACTACGGAAAGTAGTATCCCACTAATTATTGCCAATGCTTTACTCGAATTAATATACTGGGCCATTTCAGAGAAATCACCTGATGAACTGGAGATTTTCAGAATGGCAATACCTACAGCTGCTCCCAATAATTCAAAGACAATGGAAACTGTAGTTGAAGTGGGTAATCCAAAAGTGTTAAACAGATCCAACAGGACGACATCAGAAATCATAACGGCCAGAAAGATTATCATGATTTCAGTAAAATAAAATGAAGAAGGGTTAAAAATGCCTTTTCTGGCTACCTCCATCATCCCGTTTGAGAATGTTGCTCCTGCCAGTACACCAGCGGCGGCAACAATAAAAATAATTCTGAGAGGAGCTGCTTTTGATCCGATTGCTGAATTGAGAAAATTAACAGCATCATTACTGACCCCCACAATGAGATCAGAAACAGCAAGAAAGAATAGTATCCCGACAATAATTAAATAAATGTTTTCCATATTTTATTTCATAATCAAAATTGCCGTAAAAGTATATTTTTATTAGCCTATTTCCCTATTCAGGTTACGTTAAATAATTATTAACTCTGTTAATTGAGATTTAATTTATTTATGGGTATAAATAATGTTAGGTTAACACAACTCATACTCCCTAAATATACTTTTGATGGCGAGATTAAATCAAATCATAAATAATGAATCCCAACGAGACTAAAATTTTAGTTGTTGATGACGAGCCTGATATAGTCGAGTTTTTGACTTATAATCTTAAGAAAGAGGGCTTTAGTATCTATTCAGCAAGTAATGGTCGTGAAGCGTTGAAAATAGCACCTAAAATAATGCCACACCTGATATTGCTGGATGTTATGATGCCGGACATGGATGGCATTGAAACATGTGAGAAATTAAGAGATAGTCCGTTGCATGCCAATACCCTTATTGTTTTTCTGACAGCCAGATCGGAGGATTATTCTCAAATAGCAGGTTTTCAGGCGGGAGGGGATGATTATATAACCAAACCGGTTAAGCCAAAGGTGTTAATTACCAGACTAAAAGCTATAATCAGAAGATATGGGGCAAGAAACAACTCTATCAATAGCAGGTCTGATGATATTCTCAAGTTTAATAATCTGGTTATTGATTCGGAAAAGCACCTTGTTTTTCTTGGGGAAAAGGAAATGATGCTACCAAGAAAAGAGTTTAAACTACTTCAGTTATTGACCTCTAAACCGTCCAGGGTATTTACCAGAGACGAAATTTTTGATAAATTGTGGGGAACTGATATTTTTGTTGGGGATAGAACAATTGATGTTTACATAAGAAAGTTAAGAGAGAAGATCGGGGACAATCGAATTGTTACAATAAAAGGTGTTGGGTACAAATTTGAAGCCTAAGTCTGTATAGATATATTTAACACAGAAGCCGCCAGGATTTCCTGGCGGCTTTTTTAGTATCTCACTATTATTTGTTTTTTACTGTTCGTATTGTGGTAGTTTCATTAATCCAGCATTTAATCTTATAAGACTTTCCATCTGTATATCCTTCAAAAAAAGCATCTTCATTGTTAGGGAAGTAAGTTGAATATTTTGCAATTAGCCGGTTGGCATCTTCTGTTAAGTTAGGGGTAACCGATTTTGCTTTATGAAACTTGTCAACAGCAGCAAGAAAGGCTGTAGCTTTTTCAAATTTCGTTGAACCACAACTTTGGCTTCCCGCCGCGTATGCGTTACCAACCAACATATATGCTTCACCGTAGTCCGGGTTTAGGTTAATAGCTTTATAGCAGTGTTTTCTTACTAGGGTGTAATCTTTTTTCTCCATAGCGATGGCTGCAAGCTGGTAATAATATTTTGCCTTCTTTTCGGTTTCAGTTTCCAGTTCAATGGCTTTGTTGTAGTACTCAATGGCTTTTTCATATTGCTTTCTGGAAGCAAATACCATTGCCAGGTTGGCACCTGCCTGTGCTGAAGGGTTAATCCCAAACAACGATTCAGAAGCCTTTGCAAATAAGTCAGATTCCTGGCACCCGGTTTGCTTGAGAAGTTCAGTAATCTTCGTTAATAAATCGACATTTTGGGTGTCTTCTTCATACTGAGGGGAAAATATCTTTATAAGTGCATCACAATCGGCTGCCCCTGATTCAGCAAAGGTTTTCTCGACACTTTCCGTCGCTTTTTTCGTTTTTAGATTTTGCCTCATTCCGCCAAGGGCTTCCGTGGCAAGCACATAGTCTCCTATTATTTGATCTGCTTCAATTTTTCCCACTTTAAAAAGGGCACTGCCACAGGTAAGAAACGTTGCTGCAACAGAGGCGTCGGCTTTAGTTTTATCAAGTTCAATCGATTTTTTCAGTAAAGCATATGCATCTTCAATGGCTTCTTTTCTGTATTTGAGAAGATCTATCCCTTTTTTTCCAGACACTTTGCCTTCCTGCCCAAAATATTTTACTCTTTGGTCATACAAAAGCATAAGGGTGTCGATATACGCCTGCTTTTCTTCTTCATTTTCAGCTTTTTCAATTTTAAAGTCAAGGATTTTCTCTCCCTGAATATAAATGTTCTTACTTGCTTCAGGACAATTGAGAAAGCAGGATCTCCAGGGTGCGAGTGCGTAATCATACACTTTTATTTTAGCAAACTCGCTCATGGTTGACAGGTTACCGGCACATTCTAACCTTGATTCACTGTCATTTCCATATTTGGGGTCATCCTGAATTTTTAGTTTTTGGCCATATAAAGAACCGGTCGACATAATTGCAATCGAATAAAGTACAAGTAAGTGGGTGAATGGGTTTATTTTCATGATTATCCAAAGGTTATATCAGTAATGCTATTAATGGTTATGAAGTTAAAACAATTGAATAAAGATAGAACCAAAAAATTTGTTAACCCACTTTTTTCTCTTAAAGAAAAGTGAAATTGTTTAACGATTTCTTTACTTATTGAACAAAAATTGTGAAATTTCCTTTCTACCAGATGGTCTACTTGTTATTTTTTCTCAACTTTGTATTAAAAGTGAATCTACAATGAATGAATCGAGTTCTAAATACGATTTGAGTTTTTTGAAGAAAATCTCGGGAGGTGATGAGAGGTTCATTATCGAAATGGTTAATACTTTTAAAGAAATGATTCCTGATTTTATTGTGAATGTGCAGAAGTATTCGAACCAAAAGAATTATAAAGCATTGAGCAGAGAGGCGCATAAATTTATTCCAGGGGTTTCTTTTTTAGGTATGCAGGAATTAGAGAAGGATCTTCAGTTCATCGAAGAGTATGCTAAAAAAGAAGAAAACCTGGAACAATTGCCTGAACTTGTAGAACGGGCCGTTTGTCAGATAAATGAGGTTATTGAGGTATTTAACAAGGAATTTAATTTAATTTAATGTGACCATTTAACACTTTAAAATTGTGGCATATGAGAATATTTTATGCCGATGATGACCATTTTATGCAGAAAGCTATTGCTTATTCTTTTATTAGAATGGGACATGAAGTTGTAACTGTGGATAATGGTAAGGAGGCGATAGAAGTATTAAGGGAAGAGGAGTTCGATTTTATTATTCTTGATGTATTTATGTCTCATTTTAGTGGGGTAGAAGTTGCATACATTGTTCGAAAAGAATTAAATAAAAGTACCCCTATAGTTATTCTGAGCAGAAGTGATGAAGAACATCTGAAGCATCAGGCTTTCGACGTTGGGGTAAATGAATATATAAAAAAGCCCGTTGAACCCGACTTCCTTTTGTTGAAGATAAAAAAATATACAGGAGCAGCTTCGGGGTGAATACAATCAGTGTAGGCATATATCAGTTTGATATCTTCTGGGAAGATATAGAAAAGAATCAGAAAAAAATTGAATCCTTTCTTCAATCTCTTACTCAATGGCCCGATATATTAATACTTCCGGAAATGTATACTACGGGTTTTATTACAAATCCGGACAAGTTGTTAGGAGAATCTGTTGATAGCCAGTTGAACTGGCAGCAGGAAATATCAGATACCAAGGGTATATCTGTTTTAGGAAGTATGGTATTTCCGGTTGAAGATAAATTTTATAACCGGGCCGTATTTACAGAAAGCCACGCAAAACCTTCTTTTTATGACAAGCGGCACCTATTTGGAATAGAAAAAGAAGGAGGTGTGTACCGATTTGGAAGTAAGAGGGTTACGTTTAGTTTTAACGGGGTTGGAGTAATGCCTCAGATTTGTTATGATTTACGTTTTCCTGTATGGGCAAGAAATACCAGCGGATATCATATACTGATTTATATGGCGAACTGGCCGTCATCGAGACAGTTGGTTTGGGATACTTTATTAAAGGCCAGGGCAATTGAAAATCAGTGCTATTGCATAGGTGTAAACCGGGTTGGAAAAGACGGAAATGGAATAGGTTATACCGGAGGTTCTGCTGTATATGACATGAAAGGACAGACTATTTTGCACATGGGAGAAAAGGAACATTATTCAGCGGTACAACTCTCAATTTCCGGATTAACAGAGTCCAGAAGCAGATTTGGAGCTTTAAACGATGCAGATGCATTTGAAATAAAAAACCCGGAGCTTCCGCCACCGGGTGTAATATTTTAAGATAAACACTACCAGGCGAGTTGTTAGCATCCGCATCCGCTATCGCCACAACCACCACCTTCATGGCCTTTATCTTCACAACCGCCACCATTGCAGCCACAGCCGCCACCGTGAACATGCCCGTGACTTATTTCTTCCTCAGTGGCTTCCCGGATATCTGTTACCTGGCCTTTGAAGAATAAATGATTCCCTGCAAGTGGGTGGTTGAAATCCATTTTGACATTTTCAGTTGTAACTTCTTTAACAACACCATTAAGACGGTTACCTGAATTATCACGCATTGGAATAGTATTTCCAAGGGTTAATAAATTATGATCGATTTTACCATCCATTTCAAAAGCCGAGATAGGAACTTCTACAATGGCTGCTTCATTAACTTCGCCATATGCATCAACAGAAGCAAGGTCAAAATTAAAGTCATCTCCAATCTGCAAACCATTTATGTTCTCCTCAAATTTTGGCATTAGGTTCCCGGAGCCAAACAGAAATGTTAGAGGATTATCCTGAGTTAGCTCTTCAACTACTTCACCACTAGGAGAATCTAGTCTTAATTCATAAATAAGTGAAACTACCTTATCCTTGTTAATAACCATATCAATTAATTTAATTAGCTAGCAAAATTAAACTTTTAGTATTATAACCCATGAGGTTTAAACTTGTTTAACAATCTTTTAATTTATTCGTAGAGCATGTTTTCTCTTACGTAGGGGGCAGACTTTCTTTTTTACGCTTTTTTTATTCCTGGGTTGCTCGTTGGTTAAAAGTAATGGTTTGGGAAAAAAGCCGGTTGGCATAATTCTTGGATTTGATGCAACCGTGGCAAAACAAATTTGTCATTCAATTTAAATAACCTTAAAAAAGGAAGTCATGAAGAAAATGTCATTAATAATTCTTGCAGGTCTGCTTTTTACACTAAATAGCAATGCTCAGTCGAAGGAAAAGAACAGGGATAAAATAGTTCAATTCAAATACGGGGCCAGGGGTGGTGTTAATTTTAATCAGATAAAGGTAGAACAGAGTTCTAATGAGCCTATACAAATTGACTATGAAAGAGGAATGGGGTTTCATTTTGGAGCCACGACCCAACTTCAGATTTTTAAGCTTTATATTCAGCCGGAGTTATTATTCTCAACCATGAATCATGATGTCACCCTTCAGGACATTCGTGAAAATGGATTACGGGAAATAGGAAAGCAGAAGTTTAATAAGTTTGAATTTCCTATAACTGCAGGGGTAAAGTTTGGTAATTTTAAAATTGGGGGAGGCCCGGTAGGGACCATTACGCTAAATTCAAAGTCAGAATTACTTGATAAGTATGAAATGAAGCAGAAAACATCTACCTGGGGGTACCAATTTGGAGCAGGGTTTGATTTTAAGAGATTTAATATAGAATTCCGTTACGAAGGAAACCTAAGTAATTTTGGTTCAGGAGTTAAGATAGGAAATTCTGTTTATGATTTTGACAAAAGGACCAGTCAGGTAATTTTATCGTCAGCATTCTATTTCTAGAGTCATGTCAACGATAAGGTGACGTAAAGTACTATTTGGGAAGAGGCAGAAACAAAGGAAAACAATTCGCCTCGCCAAAAGTGACGCGTCACTAGATATATTTTTTATTTAACTTTTAGTTTGGTAACAATAAGGTTTCGGAGAAATCCGGAGCCTTTTTTTGTGGTTTGCGTCATGGCAATTAAATGATGGAAGTTTATTAATGGGGAAGCCAACCATTAGCGGCGCGTGGGGGCATTAAAAGGAGGGGGCAGAAAGAATCTGGAAGCAAGGCCCTCTGCTCTGGGGAATACAAACCACCTCAGAACACCAGGTTGGAGATGTTGTTTTTGTAGTTTGACTTTGGCTAAGGTATATCTGCAAGCAACGATTTAAGTAATGCAACAAAATTGTCAATGTCCTTTTCTGTTGTATCGAAAGAGCACATCCACCTTACTTCACCGGTATTTTTATCCCAGTCATAAAAGAAATATTCTTTTCTCAATGGTTCAATGATTTCTTTCGGAATACACACAAATATTCCATTTGATTCAACAGGTTGAGTAATTTGAATTTTTTTTAAATCTTTGATTTTCTGATAAAGGACTTCAGTCATATGGTTGGCCTGAAGTGCGTTTCTTCTCCACAGATCATTTTCCAGGTAGGCTATGAATTGAGCTGAAATAAAACGCATTTTGGAAGCGAGTTGCATAGCCTGTTTTCTTATGTATTTAGCATCGTTAATATCCCCTGGGTTGAAAAAAATTATCGATTCGGCTGCAAGCAGTCCGTTTTTGGTGCCGCCAAAAGATAGGATATCCACACCCGCATCAACAGTAAGTTCCCTGAAAGTTAGATTTAATGCAACTGCAGCGTTGGCAAGCCGGGCCCCATCCATGTGAAGCATGAGATTGTATTTTTTAGCCAGAGCAGAGATGTTCATTATTTCGGACAAACTATATACTGTTCCTAATTCAGTTGGCTGGGTAATACTGATAATTTTGGGTTGAACATGGTGTTCAAAACCAAATCCATTAAGGTGAGGTAATATTAACTCCGGGGTAAGCTTTCCGTTTTTAGTTTCAATGGGAATAATTTTACAGCCCGAGAAATTCTCTGGTGCACCACATTCATCTACATTGATATGGGCTGTCTTTGCACATAAAACAGAGTTGAAGCTTCTGGTTAGTGTTGCCAGGCTGATTACATTAGCAGCAGTTCCGGTAAAAACAAAATGAGGGACAGCGGAGTTGCCAAAATGGTCTTTGAAAAGTCCGATAGCTTTTCGTGTATAAGCGTCATCGCCATAACCTGTTGTATGTCCGTAATTTACCTCGTTAATTTTGCTTAATACTTCACCGGATATTCCGGAATTATTATCGCTTGCAAATCCTTTTTTAATCACTGTTTTTCTTTTTTTACGTATTAGTAATTTCTCAAAGAAAGGTTTTTCACATGCACAGAAGAGACCTAAAATAATACTTTTTTTATTTATAAATGTTGTAGAATTACAATTAACTACATCGCATAGAAGAAAACGCTTCAATTGCAGCATAATCAATTGTTTGAAAAGGTTGTTGGTGTGTATGTTGTTTGTTTTCAATGATTTGCGTATATGGGTTGAGTTTTGGCCCGCTTTGATGAATTTAAAGAATTAAGTGATAAACGAGACGAATTATTATATAAATAATTGTTTTTATATGATAAAGGGGTTAATTAACAATTCAAGTGGTAAATGTTGAAAACTACTTCAGTCCCTTTGTTGGTGCATTGTGCAGAAAGGGGGTGAAATCAGCGGATTTCTTTATTCAATCCAGGATTTGTTTTGAATGTTAAAAAAGTCTTACATTTGCGACTTAATCCCAATGCGGACTGACCATCTGTTGCGGGGAAATGTGACTGTATGAAACCCAAACTTTTATTGATTGGAGGATTAATTTTGCTCTTCTTCCTTGGAGAAATTGCTGTGTCGTTTTCTTTTAAAAAAGAGAATGCCCCAAATATTCCTTCTTCTGAAATTGTACCCCTTTCTTATAAAATATCAGAAGTGCAATTTAATGATTCAAATTCAGCTTCAATAGACGCTTTTGTAAATGAATTTTTAGCAAAGCATAAAATAACAGGGGCTTCTGTTGCAATTACGAAAAATGGACGTCTTGTTTATTCCAAGGGATTTGGTTGGGCAAGTATGGAGGACAGTATTACAGTTGAACCATACCATTTGTTTCGGATAGCCAGTGTGTCAAAACTGATAACAGCTGTTACTATTATGAAGCTGATAGAGGAGAAAAAAATATCGATAGACGATAAGGTTTTTGGACCTGATGGTTTATTGAAGTCGTCTGCTTACAATGGATACGAAGACAAGCGGGTTGAACAAATAACCATTCACCATCTTTTAAATCACACGGCAGGGTGGAATGAGACAATTGGTGATCCGGTATTTAACTCGCTTTACGTAGCCAGGAAACAGAAAATTCAACCACCGGCTAAGATAGAGAATGTAATCGAATATGCATTAGGCTTTAAGCTTTCACATAAACCAGGGAAAAAGTATAAATATTCCAATCTCGGATATTGTGTTTTAGGTGAAGTTATTGAAGAAGTAACGGAAATGAAATATGAAGATTATGTTCAGTTTGCTATTTTGCACCCATTGGGAATTTATGATATGCATATTGGAGAAAGCTATAAAGAAAACCTGTTCATAAACGAAGTCAGCTATTATGAAGAGCCGGGAGCGAGAAAAATATGGGCTTTTGATGGAAGTAAAAAGCTTGTTCCTATTGTTTATGGGGGAAATAATATTCAATTATTAGGCGCAGCCGGGGGATGGGTTGCTTCAGCCCCTGAACTTGCAAAGCTCATGGTAGCAATTGACGGTTTTGAAAGTCGTCCGGATATTCTGAAAGAAAAAACAATCAGACTAATGACTTACTCCAAAAAAAGAACCAGGCAGCTTATAGGCTGGAGGGGCACCGATGGCTACGGAACCTGGTGGAGAACGGGCACCATGTCAGGAACTGCGGCATTAATAATGAGGCATAAAAGTGAAATTAACTGGGTTATGTTAGTTAATACCAGCACAAAGAAAAGCTCAAAAATTCATAATGATATTTCCCGGACAATGTTCAGGGCATTGCGATCGGTGGACGAATGGCCGGGGGGGGATATGTTTAATATTGAACCAGTGCTGTTTGATGATGAACTTGCGGATAAATTATAATAGGGATTAGTAATTAAAAACAAGTTAATCCGGCCATTGTGCCGGATTTTTTTGTTTTGTATAAATAATTGGGGGCTTCGATTATTTCGATATATTTATCGGATAAAACATTCTGTTGAAATATATTTGGCCATACATATTATTCTTATTTTTCACTATTGATTTCCTTTCCGGGCAGATAATCCCCTTTAAAAATTATACTGTCCATGATGGATTGCCTTCAAATTATGTTAGCGATATCGTTCAGGATAAGAAAGGTTATTTGTGGTTTGCAACTGACATCGGGCTGGCAAAGTTTGATGGCTATCACTTTGAAAACTACACGATTGAGAAAGGGCTCTCTGATAATTACATACGATGTATTACCACTGACAGTAAGGGGCAGGTATGGTGTGGAACAGAGGCTGGCGGAGTGGCAGTAGTGAACGATTTTGGCGTTAGAACGATTAAAGAGTCTGACGGGCTATTTCCCGGACCGGTTTCAAAAATTTTTGCCGATAAAGAAGATAATATATGGGCCTGTTGCGAGGAAGAAGGGGTTTCAATTATCGCAAAAGATACAGTACAGACCTTTAAAAGTGACAACAGTATAATTTCCGGAACAATATTTTGTCATTACCTGGATTCCGATGGTACTGTGTGGCTGGGGACATATGAAGGGGTCTATTATTTTGATTCTGTTTTTCATTATTTAAAGCATCCGCTACTTGACCAGTTAATTGTTCGGGGGATTACCCGTGACAATTCCGGTTGGCTTTGGATTGCCTCGCAGGATAACGGGGTTTTTGCTATTAAAGGGGATTCTGTGATTTCATATAACACAGGTAACGGATTAACAACAAATACGACGCTTTCAATATTAAAAGATAAAAAAGGGAGAATTGTTGTTGGTACTTATGATGGGGGCATTAATATAATTGAAGAAAATAAAGTCAATACCAGATATTCAGAAGCATCAAAAGATGATGCTGTTTGGCAGTTATTTGAAGATTCAAAAGGAAGGATATGGGGACGAACATTAGAAAATGGAGTTATGTTGGTTCATGAAAATGAGATAAAATCATTTTCAAAAGAAAATGCACTTGTAAGTAATTATGTGTTAAATATTTTTGAGGACGATTATAGCAATGTCTGGTTTGTGTCGGAAGATGGAGTGTCGAAATATGGAAAAGCTTTTTTTGAAACATTTAAGGAGGGGTTTGTGTTAGAGGACAAAAATATTCTGTCCTTGTTTATTGATGATGATGGAACTGTATATACAGGTTCTTACAGTGGTTTTTCTGTATTTCATCCGGATGGTGAAATAAAAGGCTATTCGAACGAGGAAGGGTTGCCGGAAGAGCCAACAGTTGGGGCGATATTAAAAAATGAAGGAAAACTTTTTCTCGGTACCTATGGGCTGTCCCATTATGAAAATAATGTACTTAGAAATTATCATGACGAGGATACGAACCAAAAGGTATCGGAAGTTTATGCCCATGATTTTATTTATAAGGACAGTCTGATTTATGGGGCAACAGAGCTGGGGCTTCTGGTTCAGGATTTAAGAAATTCTAAGTTTAAATTTTTTAAAGAGGAAGATGGTTTAGTTCATAACAAACTCTATTCAGTCGCCGTTGATGACAGGGGAAGGATCTGGTGTGGTTCTGCTAAAGGTATATCTGTATTTGATGGGAAGAATTTTCATAATTACACGGTACGGGATGGTTTGCCGAATAATTTTTGCAATGATATTACTTTTGATGACAGGGGGGTTGCCTGGATCGCTACAGATTTTGGTGTGTGTTCGGCGGTGCTAAGTGAAAAATTTGTGTTGTCAACAAGGAATTACTCACAGGAAGATGGTTTTCGCTCTAATTCAGTTTTATCAATACAAGCAGATACGGACGGGAATATATGGATAGGGCATAATATGGGGGTTGATAAATTAAACCCCCGGCATAAAACGGTAAAACAATTTGGTTTTGAAGAAGGGTTTTTACCTATTGAAAATAACTTAGGGGCAATAACCAGTGATAACTATGGAAATATATGGTTTGGAACAGTTAATGGCCTTGTTAAATATACACCTAAGAACGATAATTTAAATAAGCTCCCACCCAAAGCATTAATTACCAGGGTTAACCTTTATAACGATACGACAGCACTTAACAAATTTTATTCAGAAGTTGACAGTGTCACCAAATTGCCTGCTAATTTGGTATTGCCTCATAGTAGACAAAACCTGGTATTCCGGTATGTCGGCCTGCATTTTACTATTGTATCAAAGAATACGTATAGGTACAGGCTCTTGGGATATGAGTCGGAATGGTCTGAACCTACAAATGAAATTATGACTCCGCCATATCGAAAATTACCACATGGTAAGTATACATTTCAATTAATAGCTTCTAATTGTGATGGTATCTGGACAGAAAAACCAGCAGAATTTACATTCCGGATTTTACCCCCCTGGTGGAAAACCTTATGGGCAAGGATATTACAGGTCTTTTTGGTGGGCTTTGTATTATGGTTTTATATTTACTTAAGAATTAGAAAATTAAGGCGGGATAAAAAGGTGTTGCTTCTAAAAGTCAGGGAGCGCACAAAGGAAATAGAAAAGCAAAAAGATCAGATTGAAAAACAACGGGATGAGATTTCGCGACAAAAGGAAGCTATTACAGACAGTATAGTTTACGCAGAACATATTCAGTCGGCTATTCTTCATAAAGATGACACGATTTCAAAATATATCAAAGAATATTTTATTCTGTTTAAGCCAAGGGATATAGTAAGTGGAGATTTCTACTGGATAAATGGCTACGGGGAAAAAGTAATTGCAATTGCAGCAGATTGTACAGGGCACGGAGTTCCCGGAGCTTTGATGAGCATGCTGGGAGTTTCAATATTGAATCAGGTTACTTCTTCCGGGAACCACCTTCCGGCAGGGGAAATATTAAATCTGTTAAGGGAAAAAATAATAAATACTTTATCGCATACCCGGGAGAATGAAGAAGCCCGTGATGGAATGGACATCGCATTGTGCATTGTTGATTTTGAAGCTTTAGAAGCTGAATTCGCAGGGGCCTATAACCCGCTGGTAATTGTAAGAGAGCAGGAATCACTAACTTTTAAAGGGGACAGAATGCCGGTCGGTTCTACTCATGGTCAATTAAAATCCTTTAATACCCAAAATGTTGAGCTTCGAAAAGGAGATATGCTGTATCTCTTTTCTGATGGATATGCCGATCAATTTGGAGGAAGCGATGGGAAAAAGTTTAAAACGGCACCGTTCAGAAAATTGCTTTGCCAGATAAGTCAAAAAACAATGCAAGAACAAAAACGTATCCTGGATCAGACCATAGTGGAATGGATGGGTAGTGAGGAGCAGGTTGATGATATTATTGTATTTGGAATAAAGGTGGAGTGAGCTAAATGAATAGTTTGTTTAGGTAAATTTTATTAAATTTATACCTATTCATAAATCTGTTTTATATATAAATTAATGGCAGCAATGAAATCACGAAATCTTTTCTTAACCGCTTTTTTTCTACTTGAATTAGTTGTTTTTTCCTATAGCCAGACCGAATCCTTCCGGTTTGCCCAAAGTGGCAGCGATGCTTATATTAAACAAATGGAAGTTGACTCGCTTGGAAATAATTATATTATAGGAACTTTTAGTTCAAAATTTGAATACCGGGGAAATATTATCACCGGAGAGATACAGTCTGAAGGAGATGGGTTTATTTTAAAGACAGGCAGGGAGGGCGAGTTAACCTATCTTAAACATATTGGAGCTTCCGGGAATGGGGGCTATATTGAAATAATAAAATCAGTGGTGAATGAAAAGGGGGAGTTAGCATTGATTGTTAATACAAATGATGCAACGGAACTGATTTTAGGGGACCGAAATATTAATATTGAGTCTTTCAAAGGAAACACTTTTGTTCTGAAGTTTAGTAAGAATGGGTTCCTGGTTTGGGTAAATAATATTTATGTTGAAGGAACATTTCCAGAATTGGAAGGGCGGGATATTGTGATGGATGAGCTCGGTCAGGTATACGTGTCCGGGGACTTTGAGGGAACGCGGATTGTTTTGTCCAGTATAAGCATTGATGGTATTGATGATTCCCGAAAAACTTTTGTTGTAAAGTATTCAGTAAAAGGGGAACCTGTTTGGGCGAGTACCTGCGGGCATATAGTTGATACTACGACAGGTAATATTTATGCTTATGATTTGGAAGTGAATAAAGATGGTTTGGTATATCTGGCTGGTATTTATGATGGATATAAACAGTTTCTTTTTAGTAAAGATCGTCTTCAAAATAAGGGGAAAAGTAATGCATATCTAGCGTGTATAGACGAAAGGGGAAACAATTTATGGGCATTGCCATTTGAAGGTGATAATGATATTCAGCCTGAACAGATTGCTTTGGACAATTCCGGGAATGCAATTTTCACCTGTTTTTACAAGTCGGGAGAAATGAACTTTAATGGAAATAAATACAGTTCTCCTAATGATTATGATCTCTTAACAGTAAATGTTACAGCTGAAAAGAGAATTAATTGGGAAAATAAACTGGAAACTAATCTTGGATCTGTGGATGTGGAGGACCTGGAAACAGAAACAGGTGTTACAGAGGGGACCGGAGTATTAGTTGCAGGAAATATAAAATCAACAACCAATGGGACTTTTGTTCAGGAAATAGGCGCAGATGGCGTAGCCAAGATATTATTCAAAACGGAAACTTCTGATGAACCGAATTATTCTAAAGCCAGGTTTGACAAGGATGGTAACTTAGTGTTTACGGGAAATGTTTATAATTCCCTCATTGATATTGAGGGAACTGTAATAGAAGATAAAACAGGCTATGGAACATCATACTTTTGTAAAGTACAAAGTACCGGAGACGTGAACTTTTTGTATCAACAGCAAAATAAGACTGATGGTACGGTCGATTTAAACCATATCGGATTCGATGCAGCAGGAAACCTGTATGTTGCAGGTACTTACTCGGGAACAAATGCGAGTCTGGATACTTCTCTGCTTGGGGATAAATATACGAGCGGCCTTTTTTTGTCGAAATACGGAAGAGTGGGTTCAGTAAGCGGAACAATAAAAGATTTGAGCAATGTTGCTATAAAAGGGGTTGTTCAGCTTTTTGGTTATAGTTACTTACAACGGTCTTTTATTTCTGACTCTACTGAAATTAACTCAGACGGGACTTACAACTTTGACAAAGTCTCACTGGGAAAGTATCTTCTGAAAGTATTGCCTGAAAATCAAGACTATTTCGAAACATACTATCCTTCGTTAGGTGGCTGGGAAAGGGCCGCACATGTAATTATAATGCCACAAACCCTTAACCAGACAAATGTGGATGTAACGGTTCTGAAAAAAATTTCTTTAACGGGAAGTGCAGGCATTGGCGGAAAAGTAACAGAAATAGATGGTGATGATATTTTTAAAGGAACAATGGCCAAACCTAAGGCAAAAAGCCGGGCTTCACTTGCCAAAAGCAAAATCAAAAGCGATTATGAAATAATAGCAGAAACAGAAACTGATGAAGAAGGAAATTTTGCATTTACAGGGATTCCAAATGGTTCTTATGTAGTGCTGATTGATATTCCCGGGTTACCAAACGTTGAACCCCATGAGGTGGTTGTGACCGATGGGCAGTTTGTCTCCAATGTAGATTATTTCATAGATGAAGAGACTGTAAAAGGAGTTGGAAAATTGATCACCAATTTTGAACACTATGAAAAAGAGGGGAGAGGAAAGGTAAATGTATTGCCAAACCCTTCAAAAGGAGATGTAAATATAGAAGTACGGGATGGGGAAACAATAGAAGTACTTGAAATTCTAGATCTTCAGGGGAAAATAATCAGACAGTTTTATAACATTTCAGGTTGGCAGAAAGTACAGGGGCTTAACAGTGGTTTTTACCTTGTTCGTTATTACACGGGGGGAGAAAAGAATATTCTTAAGCTACTTGTAGAATAAGTCAGGCGGGAAAAGAAGAAACCGAAAATATAGTATTGTTTTTAGCATAAGAAGAACCAAGGAGATACTATCTCCGGTACTTGTTTTAGAGAAGTATTCCGGAAGGTTGTTCAGTGTTTCATACCAAAAGGGAAGTAGTTCGGATAGCATTTATTAGACGGAGGGAAATTGATAGAGGGAATACTTACAATGAACATTTTCAATGTATGTAACGTTAACCTGAAGTTAATAAGGAATATTAAAACTAAGATTTTCTAAAGAAGTATGGCAACATTTGATATAGTTATGCCCAAACTGGGCGAGAGTATTCAGGAAGCCACCATTACAAAATGGTTTAAAAAAGTCGGGGACACCATAGAAGAAGAAGATGTTCTTTTGGAGATTGCTACCGATAAGGTTGACTCTGAAATACCTTCGCCTGTGGATGGTGTTTTGGTAAAAGTTTTATTTGAAGAAGACGCTATTGTTCCTGTTGGAGAGGTAATTGCAGTTGTGGATTTAGATGGCGATGCTTCTACTATCGAAACAGAGGGGCAACCTAAGGAAGAAAATAACGAAATTATTATTTCGGAAGATAAGGAAGACATAAAACCGGAACAATCGGTTAGTGATTTATCGAAATCCGATAAATTTTATTCCCCATTGGTGAAGAGTATAGCCGGTAAAGAGAATATATCGGTTGAAGAACTGGACGGTATAAAAGGTAGCGGACAGAATGGCAGGGTTACAAAACTGGATGTGCTAAATTACCTCCAAAACAAGGGAAATAAAGCAGAAGCAAAATCTACAGCAACTGCCCAACCTTCTGCACCTGCAACAGCAAAAATACAGGCACCACCGGTAAGTGCCGGGGAAAACGATACCGTTGTGAAAATGGATCGTATGCGAAAAATGATAGCCGACCATATGGTAATGTCAATGCAGGTGTCCCCTCATGTAACCAATTTTATTGAAGTTGATGTTACACCACTGGTAATGTGGCGAAATAAAGTGAAGGACGAATTTCAGAATAGGGAAGGAACAAAGATTACGTATATGCCTGTATTTATCGAAGCTGTAGCAAAAGCCCTTAAACAGTACCCGGGAATTAATGCTTCAACCGATGGAGAAAACATCATATTGCGCAAGAATATAAATATTGGTGTAGCTGTAGCATTACCTACAGGAAACCTTATCGTTCCCGTTGTAAAAAATGCGGATCAAAAGAGCCTGCTTGGAATTACTGTTGATATGAACAGGTTGGCAGAAAGTGCCAGAAACAACAAGCTGGAACCTGATGATATTCAGGGAGGTACTTTTACAATTTCAAATTTTGGTTCCTTCAGGAATTTAACAGGAACACCAATTATCAATCAGCCACAGGTGGCAATACTCGCTACAGGTAATATTGAGAAGAAACCGGCAGTTCTTGAAACCCCCGCAGGTGATGTTATTGCGGTAAGGCATAAAATGATGCTTGCACTGACTTATGATCACCGTGTAATTGACGGGGCACTGGCCGGAGGTTACCTTCGCTACCTGGCCGACTTATTAGAGCAGTATGATGTTAACAGAACAGTTTAAATTGAAAAATAAAGATCATGGCGTATACTGATTTACCAGTTAAAAAGAAGTTTTCTATAAAGACAGTCGATAAAGAAATATTAAAAAAGTGGTATCATTTAATGGCTCTGGGGCGTGCACTGGACGATCGTGCGCCAAACTATTTAAAACAGGCCATTGGATGGTCTTATCATGCTCCATATGCCGGACATGATGGGATCCAGTTGGCGATTGGACAGGTTTTTAATAAAGAAACAGATCATCTTTATCCTTATTACCGCGATATGTTAACCAGCATTTCTGCCGGGTTAACAGCAGAAGAAGTCATTTATAACGGAATCTCAAAAGATACGGATGTTGCAGGGGGCGGAAGGCACATGTCGAACCATTTTGCCAAACCGGAGTTCAATATCCATAACGTTTCTTCCTGTACCGGTAACCACGCTGTACAAGCAACAGGTACAGGCAGGGCTTTTAAAAAATACGAACACCCGGGTGTTGTTATTAGTTCGCAGGGAGAATCCTCTGTTTCTGAAGGCTATGTTTATGAAGCCATTAACGGAGCTTCAAATGAACAGTTGCCCGTTGTTTTCGTGTTTCAGGATAATGGATACGGAATTTCCGTACCAAAAAAGGATCAAACAGCAAACCGGAAGGTGGCAAACAATTTTTCAGGACTTAAGAACCTGAGGATTATCCACTGTAATGGCAAAGATGTTTTTGATTCTATGAATGCAATGACAGAAGCCAAAGAATGGGCGATTGAAAACCAAAATCCGGTAATTGTTCAGGCAAATTGTGTAAGGATACATTCGCATTCAAATTCTGACCGGCATGATCTATATCGCGATGATAACGAATTAAACTATGTAAATGAATATGACCCTCTGGGAAAGTTTGCCCGGATGCTTGTCCGTTATAAACGTTTTACGAAGGAAGAACTGGCAGGGATTGATGCCGAAGTAAAAGCTGAGGTGAAAGCTGCCCATAAAAAGGGACTGGCTGCACCAGATCCGGATCCGGGGTCAATTCATGACTTTGTCATTGCCGATCCACATGTCTCTGTAAAATATCCGGAAGGTGAACATGACTATACCGGGGGAGAGAAGATGAAACTTATCGAAGGCATCAATGAAACACTAAAAGCAGAATTCAGGCTTAATCCCGACACATATCTCTGGGGGCAGGACATTGCCAACAAAGAAAAGGGGGGGATTTTTAATGTATCTAAAGGAATGCAGCAGGAATTTGGTATTGAACGTATTTTCAATGCACCTATTGCTGAGGATTTTATAATGGGGACGGCCAATGGTATGTCACGTTTCAATAATAAAATTCGTGTTGTGGTAGAAGGTGCTGAATTTGCTGACTATTTCTGGCCGGCGATGGAACAGTTTGTTGATACCAGTCATGATTACTGGCGTTCAAAGGGACAGTTTTCTCCTAATGTAACAGTCCGCCTGGCTTCCGGAGGCTATATTGGAGGCGGTTTGTACCATTCTCAGAACATTGAGGCTGCACTGACAACCTTGCCTGGGTGCAGGGTGGTTTACCCGTCATTTGCAGATGATGCGGCCGGGTTACTGAGAACTTCAATGCGTTCAGAAGGGCTGACTGTTTTTATGGAACCAAAAGCTTTATACCAGGCTCCAATTGCAGCGACTTATGTCCCTGATGATTTTGAAGTGCCGTTTGGAAAAGCCCGGGTTAGAAGGGAAGGAACAGATATTTCAGTTTTTACGTATGGAAATACAACACATATGTGTATTGAGGCTGCTAATAAAATCGCCAGTGAGCACGGCGCAAGTGTCGAGATTGTGGATTTACGCTCATTGCTTCCATTAGATGAAGAATCGATTATTGCTTCCGTTAAAAAGACTGGGAAGGCATTAGTCGTTCACGAAGACAAGGTTTTTGGCGGATTTGGTGGTGAAGTTGCATCAATTATAATGGAGAAGGCTTTTGAGTATCTGGACGGTCCAGTTAAAAGGATAGGTTCAACATTTACCCCGGTTGGCTTTAACCGAATATTGGAAAAAGCCATATTGCCGAGTACAGAGAGGATTGAAAAGGCTATGGTTGATTTAATACAATATTAATGCAGATAAAAAATTTAAGACATTAAATTTGACATATGTCTAAAATACTCAATACATAGTATTATGAAGAAAATAGGTTTGTTTTACAGCTTTAATTCCAAAAAAACTGCTTTAATTGCCGATAAAATTGCAGAAAACTTCAGTAGTGATGAGATAGAAAAAGTAAATGCAGAGAATATTACTGAGGATAAATTTAAAGGGTTTGATAACCTGATTCTTGGTTGCCCAACATGGTTCGACGGGGAACTTCCTAATTATTGGGATGAATTTGTCCCTGACCTTGAAGATATGAACCTAAAAGGAAAAACGGTTGCCATATTTGGAAATGGGGATCAAAAGGGATATCCGGAAAACTTTATTGATGCAGTAGGCTTGATGGCAGATTTGCTTGAAGGGCGCGGGGCAAAAATTGTTGGTTTTACCGATATTGAAGGATATAGTTTTGAAGGTTCAAGAGCTCAGCGCGGAGAGAAATTTTGTGGGTTGGCAATTGACTTTGAAAATCAGGCTAATATGAACAATAGCCGTGTAGAGCAGTGGTGTTCCCTGCTAAAGAACGAGTTTGCCTGAAAAAAATAATTATTTTTGGATAATTGAGTACCTAAAGTCTTATTACCTGACTTTAGGTACTTTATATTTAAAGCAGAAACTTGTTTTTGATGAATGATGTTTTACAATCTTATACATTTTTGGTATGAAAAATATCTATATTTTAATTTTACTTGCAATTTCAGGTGTCCTTCATGCACAAAGTGAAAAAGTGGAAATTTACAACCCAAAAGCTGATGCGGCAAAGGATCTTAATGAGGCAATAACAAAAGCAAAAAATGAAAACAAGCATGTTCTGGTGCAGGTTGGAGGAAACTGGTGCCCATGGTGTATTAAGTTACATAAGTTTATTGGTGACAATTATAAGCTGGACTCAATTATCTCTGCCGATTATGAGTTTGTAAGAATAAATTATAGTAAGGAGAACAAAAATCCCGAAACCCTGGAGAGACTTGAGTTCCCTCAACGGTTTGGGTTTCCTGTTATAGTTGTACTGGATGGGAATGGAAAAAGGTTGCATACCCAGGATACTGGTTACCTGGAAGAGGACAGGGGCTATAGTAACAAGAAAATTGAACGCTTCCTTCTTTCCTGGAATACGGATGCCTTAAACCCTGAAAACTACAAAAAGAAATAGTACATTTCTGTAGAATTAGTAAAGTTGTTTCTTTTTTTTGTAAATGATTTAATCAAATCCGGGAATTAATTGATAAAATCCGGGTATTCATTGATTGCTTTTCAAAAGGTGAAAATATATGATTAAGTTTGAACTGGTAATCACCTTAATACCGAACAAAAATGAAGAACCAAAAAGAATTATCTATTGAAGATATTGTAACAAGGTTGAAGTGGTTTCATGGAGAAGAATTTGAAAAATATCCCCTGGAAGAGGAAGCGCTAAAACAATTTTTGGCTACCGTCAAATCGTAATCAATTCTTTGAAATGAGACAGGTAAGCAACATGTCCGGTTGCTCTGGGTTTTAAAAGAGAGCAACCTGAACATTTATTTTGCTTCAATATGCCCCGGGCTCTTTTTAAGAGCTGAGAGACTACTATACGGGAATAACTTCTTCATTTATTAGTTTCCCTTTTTCATAATATTCTTTCTTTATAATTTTTCCTGTTTCACTCCAAAAAAGCTGTTCACCTTCCTTTTCTCCCTTTTCAAAATTAACCTGTGACTGAATGGTCCCGTCCTCAAAATACCATTTCCAGGTTCCGGTTCGTATGTCGTTTATAAATTCACCTTCAACTTGTTTTTCTCCGGAATCATAGAAATAAGATATATTTCCATTTACTTTTCCAGAGACATACTGCATAATTTGGATTAGGTTTCCATCTTCATTTCTGAATTTCCATTCACCTTCCATTCGTCCATTCAGGTATTTTCCCTCAGAAGCAGTCATGCCATTTTCATACCGGCTGACATAATCCCCGTTTCCATTAATAATTTCTTGATTACCTGTAGAGTCCCATGAATGAATGATATAGTAAATATCGCCCGAATACCGGCCTTTTTCTTTTATTGATTTGTTAGGGTACCAGAAGCTCCATTTACCAAAGGGTTTACCATTTATTACTTTACCCTGCGATTCTTTTTCTCCGTTTTCATGGTAAGTTATATATTCCCCGTTGCCGTTTTTCACCAGTTGATTTCCCTGTTCGTCCCAGTAGCCAATAATTAATGTAACAGAATCAGCGCTTACCGTATGCGCGCATTTACTTCCATCTTCATAGTATGAGAACCAATCTCCGGTCATATTCCCGGATTCGTAATCACTCTCTTCGCTTATTGTTCCCGATTCGTACCAATATACCCAGTGGCCGGTCTTATAATCTCTGTCGTATTCTCCCCGGGCACTTATTTGTCCGTTTTCGTGCCAGTAGGTTGCCTGCCCCTGAAGCCTGTTGTTATCGTAATTTTCTTCCGCCTCCATCTGGCCACTTGGATAGTAAAATACCCATTTACCATGTAGCAAACCGTCTTTGTATTCTCCTGTTTTACTTAAGGCCCCATCCTCGTTCCACCATTTCCATATACTGTCTTCAATCCCTTTTTTATAAAACTGAATGGTTGCTATTTGACCGTTTTTATGCCAGAAGGTCCATTCTCCGTTCATTTCATCATCAATCATTTTGCCTTTTGCCTGTTTTTCTCCGGTAGGATATTTATATGTTTTTGGACCGACAGAATTATAAGTAAGAAGGGAAATGCCTATGATAATGATAAATAGTCCGGCAAACAGGTAAGGCGGGGTTTTAGCTGAGTTTTTGATACCGGAAATTCTGTTTTGTAGTTCTTGTGGGATAGAACCATCTTCATACCCTGTCTGACATTCTTCGCAAACAGCAACTAATCTTTTTCCGTATGGGAAACACGGAATCCAGAATATATGCGCATACTTATGAAAAAGATAAACATCTATGCTTGATTTTCCGCAGTTGGGGCATTGTGGTTTTCTGGGTTGGTTTAGCTTTCGTTTTTTTTCTCCTGTTCCGTAAATTATCATTGCAATAAATTATTTATATGATTGAGCGTTTTAAAATAACATACGACTGTAAGTCCTTAGCGTTCGCTAAAATACAAATAAAATTTATTTGGGAGAAAAAGAGGACTTGATTCTAAATTATTTTGTTTAATTGTTGTTAATGAGTTTGATAACGCTCTCTTTGCATATTCCACATCAATTATTGAAACTCTTTTAACGGTATTGAGGATGAGCTTGTGCTTTTTACTTTAGTTGAGTGTCAGGAAAACTTGAAACATTTGACAAGCTTTCATTTTATCGTGTTTTATATTCCAAATAGGTTAAAAAGGCCCTTATGGAAGTCTTCATATAAATAATATTTTTGTGAGAAAGGTATAAGCAATAAACATTATTCACCTCTTTCATTAAGAGAAGCTATCAATAAAAAGGGTGAAGGCTGGTTTTATTCGAGGTACAGTCATTTTTGTGAGCGTGTTAACAGGTGTAAATCATTAGACCGGTGCAATATGCCTTCTTATGTCAGGAATTGGTTGAATATATAATTGGAGAAAAATTCATGATAAGATTTCTTTTTTACGTGAATTAGTATTAATTATATGGCATTTTAATGAAAAGCTTCTTTCATTTCTGCTTATAATTGAATAATTTGGTAAAAAAACTAATAGATAATGAGAGCATTACTTATAATATTATTGTTTGCAACTTTTAACAGCATAAGCTATTCGCAGGCAAAAAAAAGTATTTATGATGTACGTAATGTATATGATGAAAAAGGAGATTATTACTTCGACAGGACGAATTATAAGAAAGCCATCGTTTATTATAACATGGCCTACTCAGATGATCCCAGTAATTATTATTCAGTTCTAAGAAGGGCTGAGACTTACAAAAAGATGGGGCTTTTTGATCAGGCAGCAGAATGTTATCGGATAATCTTTGAAACCAGCCTGCATATTCCAAACGAACACCGATTGGATTTTGCTCTTCTTTTGCTTAAAAATAAGGATATTACAGGGTTTGAGCGGTGGATGGAAAAATACAACGAGGTAGTCCGTTCTGAAATTGAAGGGTTCATTACTTCTTCGGAGGTAAGGGCAAAAATGTATAAAGACTCTTCTTTTGTTTTGGTTGAGAATGAAAGCATTCTAAATTCATCCGAATCAGAGATACCATCAGCGGTTTATAAAGATAGAGTAGTATTTGCATCTACAAGGAAGAATTTAGCCGCTAACATTGGAAACGGATTTTATAATATGTTCTCGGCCCGTTTTCTGGGAGATGGCCATTTAGGGCGGTTAAATGAATTTAATACCAGTCTGAATACCAGCAAAAGTGAAAGTTCGGTTTTTATATCGGATAAAAAGAACAGTATGTACTTTAGCAGGGGAACTTCACCAAAGTCGGGTCTACAGGCATTTGAAACAAAAATTCCATCAGGAAAAAATGATGCCCTGAGTATTAAATCACTATCAGTTGGAGGAATGAAAAGTATTGGGCATGTGGCCTTCAACAGTAGCGGCACGAAAATGTACTTTGTTTCAGATGCCCCTGGAGGTTCCGGTGGGCTGGATATATATTACAGTGAACTGTCAGGAGGAAAATGGGGAAAACCTAAAAACCTTGGTCCAAAGATAAATTCACCTAAAGATGAGATGTACCCTTTCGTATTAAACGATACCCTGTTATTCTTCTCATCAGAAGGCCATAAAGGACTTGGCGGGTTAGACCTTTATTCTGTTAGTTTAAATCGAGGGAATGCTTCCCCTAAAAACCTGGGAAATAAAGTCAATTCAAAATACGATGACTTTGGGCTTACCTTTTCTTCCGGTGGATATACGGGATATTTCAGTTCTGACAGACCAGGAGGTTTTGGTAAAGAAGATATTTATCGTTTACACCTTATTGACCTGAAAGTAAAGTACGCTGCATATCGTTTTAAAAGAAGGACTACGCTGAAGGAAGATAAAATAAACCTACAGCTTAGTGACGGAAAAGACTATAATATAGCCTCAAAAGGTAAAGCCGGGTTTGATTTTGGCTTTGAACCACAGAAAGGCTATAAATTGGTGATTCAACATGAAAACCCTCTGGCCAGTAATATTATCTACAACAAAAAATTGACTGGCGACCAGAAGAAAAAGAAATTTCTTGATCCGGCACCTTTCCAGAAGACAGAAATAAAGCTACAGCCCGGAATGAGATATCAGTTTACCGCAGGGATGGAACCGATCAGCAGTTCGTACAAAAATGAACTTAAAGAAATGTCAAAAGATTACCAGGGAGGCGGTAATACGATAGATTTCACAGCTTTGGCAAAAGAGTTGCATTTAAAGAAAGGTGAAATATACACGATAAGGTTCGTGAAAGATAACAATCAACCGGTAGACAGTAAGTCTAAAGAAGAAGGAAAACTGTATGTAAATGGTGAGTCGGTAGTTGTTGGCGGAAGGAATTTTTTCCTTCTTTTACCACTTGATGTTCAGGCGAATTTTAATATTAAAACAGACATCTCGCACTTCAAGGATAATTTTAACCCAAAGAAAACCGGCAAGGTAGCCATAGATCAGAAACCGGTTTACAAAGAGGAAACTATAGTGCTGTCCGAAGGGTTTCCCATTCTCATAAACACTGCATTTGCTAATGAAACCAGCAGGGAAATTGAGGCAAAGGAACTGGCAATCATTCCCGGTTCAATGTACATTCTTACATTAACCCGGACTGATAAAGGCAATGGAAGCGCACCGGAACTGGTTGTTCCTTTAACAAAAGGGGTGAAGTACGATTTAGGGGCAGAAGGACAATCCCAGAAAGCGTATAGTAAGGCTCTTTCACAGATGGCCGCAAATACGAAGAGTAGCGGAGAACTGATTGATATATCAGTATTGTCGAAGGAGTTGGATATTGCTTCGGAAAAAAATATTGTATTTAACCTTATTCCTGCAATGCAGCTTCCTTCGCAGGAATCGAACACGAGAAGTGTACTCACTACGTTGGATGTGGATGGCAGAAAATTTTATGTTACCAATCGACAAAAATTTAGGGTGAAACTGCAACTTGAACAAAATAAGCGGGTCAACCTTCAAACTGATTTAGATTATGTTAAGGAGAACTTTGATCCTTCAACAATTTCCATAACGGCAGATACAACGGCATTTAGTAAAGATGTTATTACGGATCCGGTGTTTGATATTGTGGTGGTCAATTTTAACTTAAACGATTATTCAATCCGTCCTGATGCCAAAAGCATTCTTGCAGATAAAGTTATCCAGATATTGAAAGGCGATAGCAGACTTTATGTAACCATAAAGGGGTATTCCGATCCGCTTGGGGATGCAGGCTACAATAAAAAACTTTCTAAAAACAGGGCATTGGCAGTAAAAGATTTCCTTTCCAGAAATGGAATCGGGGAGAAAAGGATTCGAACATTTTCGTTTGGAGAGTCGCAATTGCTAAAATCAGGGGTAAACTGGAAAGATTTAAGCGAGGAAGAATTGAAAAAGCACCGTAAAGTTGAGATTGTGATTTATCTGCCTAAGTAAAGGCAAACGACAAAATAGAGCTATCCCCTTACTCTGTGCAGAGTAAGGGGATTTTTGTATAAATGCACCAGTAAATCAATCTATACCGGCGTCGCCTTAACGGATAGTTTTTTGCAAATATTGTATTATCATAAATTACCTCTTAAATAAACGAGCAGAAAGAAGTTACCATAAGGACTTTGAGTTGTAGAACTATATATCAATAACATAAAATCAATTTTCATATGCTAAGTGCCAAGATTAAGAGAGTTAGTGCTTTTTTGAACAAGCAAAAAAGAAAGAATGAAGAGTATGGTGAGCTATTGCATTATATTAAAGGAAACGATGCTTTTAAGATGGATATTAAAGAACTGAACAGTATAAATAACCTGGACACCTTGAACAACCTGCTTTTGGATGCAGAACTTGTATTAACGGCAAGGTTTGGGGCGGAATATGCTTTGAAACCGGAATTGGTAGTAAATATGGCCGGTATAATTCAAAAGTTTGCTAAAGAAGAGAAGAAACAGGCTCCGTGTTTTTATGAAGCAGATGAATAAATATGCAGGGTTAATATAATGTCTTCAAAACACAGAAAGCAGTAAAAGCTGAAGGTGTCAGGTAAAGTGAATTGTTAAAATTATTTGTTGGATGAATAATGTTAGGCATCTTCAATTTTAATGTCGTAGTTCGTTAAAAGTCCGGAAAGGTTCCCTGTGGAGAACCGGGCTTTTTTCATTTTATTATTTTCCGGATGAATTGAGAAGTTATAGGCGGTACTAAGGTCAGCGTATTCTAAAACTGTATTTTCGAAAACAGCACCCGATAAGTTACAATTATTAAAGACAGCTCTGGCCAGGTTGCATTCGGTAAAGTCTGTTTCTATTAATTGCGAATCTTCAAAAATGGTTTTTTGAATGCTGGTTTTGTAGAATGAGGAATGGTTGAGTATACAATTTGAAAATTCAAATGAGAGACCAAACTCATTGCAGTCTTCAAAACGAAGTCCCAGCATTTTACAATCATTAAATTTGCTGTCACGAAAAGCTGTTTTGTATAATTTTGCCATACTCAGGTTACATCGGATGAAGTCGCAGTCAGAAAACATTATTTCAGATAAATCTGTTTCAGCGAAGTTGCAGTCATAAAATGAGCAACTTTCGTATTCGCCTTTCATTAAAGGAGTGTTTTTGAAATCTGCTTTTTCATATTTTTTATCTTCAATATAACCAGGTTCCATTTTATTTTTTTTGAATGTTAATGCTTTGAACCATAAAATATCTCTTTCAAAGGTAAAGGAAAAATTCGTTTGTTTTAATACATTTAAGAGAATAGGCTCCGGTATTTTTACTGCATTTATTCTGTGGATATTGTATGGTGAGATTTGGAAAAGAGATAAAAAAGCCAGCCCTCTAACGACAAGAAATATAAGGTGAAAAGGGGATAAATTAGCACCCATTCCAATTGTTAAAGGCGTTTTTGAAGGTGCCGACAAACAGAATGGTATAGTTGGCCAATACCCGTATGGAAGGCATTTTTAGTACTCGGTTGGGTTTAATAATAGAGGGCAACAGTTTGGGAAATAGAATGCCGGGGCCTATAAAATAAAAAGGGGAGGGGGAGCTATACTCCCCCTCCTCAATATAATAACTGTATGTAACCATTGTAGGCCTTACTTTATAGAAAGTGTAGCACTGCCTGTTGGGTTTGTGTTTCCTGATGCGTTACCCAAAGAATAAACCGTATGGTCGGCAGCATTTGCAGGAACGTCCCCAAGCAAAGGTTTCAGTAAGAACGGCGCACTGCTGTTATCCGGAACCGGTTCTACAGAGATAACAATTTTCGTCTCAGACAAATCGGTAGGAAATGTTAACCCATTTGGGGCATTTTCCAGGAAGTCCTCCCCCGGGAAGGGGGGACCGTCCTGTGCACCGCTATACGGGGCGGCAGCGTCGGCAGCATCAAGCGCCTTGAATTTACCTGTGGTAACCGGTTGTCCGTCAATAACGGCCCAGCCTTCATACTCCCAGCCTTCGGGTAAGTCCGGGAGGCTCAGCCCGGCAGCGGGTGTCCCGGAGCTGGGGTCCAAAAACCAGACCCCACTGTTTTCGTCATTATCGGCCCCATTGGTCGGGGTGGCAAGTATATATTTTCCTGCAGACGATGAGAAATCATTGCCCAAAGCGGCCCCGTGCCCGACGGAAAGGTCGGCTTTACCGGCAGAAATGTCCCCGGCCAATATATGTACCTTACTGGGGCCGGGATCCGGGTCCGGTGAGGGTTCAATGGTAAGGACGAATGCAGATGCACCGGAAACGTGTTCACTGTTTACCGTGAAAGAAGTCTTTGAAAGCTTTCCACTGGCACCAACATCAAATGTACCTGTTGTTACGGCATTCCCGTTCACGATTAGCCAGCCTTCGTATGTGTAGTCCGGGCCAAGGTCCTCAAGTCCGCTAATGTTTAAAGATAGGTCCCCGGTAGTTGGTCCGTCTTCGTCATCATCACAACTTGCTAAAAATATCGCTGCTACAGCAAATATTGATAAAAATTTTAGTGGTTTCATGATACTCTGTTTAGTTGTTTTTAATGAATAAATAAAGATACCTATGCGGTTTCGCCGAGTAGTGCAGGTGCTGCAGGAAAGTCAACGGGGACTTCTGTTGCGTTGTGGACGAAGTTTGTAAAGCTTACCACATTTACGGTGGCAATTAAATCAATCAGGGCTTTGTTGTCGTAGCCAAGGGCAAAGAATGCTTCCCTGGATTCATTGCTGATTTTGCCTTTTTTGGCTGCCATCTCCTGTGCCGTTTTCACCAGGGTGTTCAGCTTGCTGTCTTTCAGTTGTGCGGTCCTGATTTCAATAGTTTCTTCTTCCGAAAACCCGTTCATCTTGGCCAAGGCCGTATGTGCCGCTTTGCAGTACTGGCAGTTGTTAACTTCAGAGACGGCAAGTTTTATTGCCTCGCCTTCTTTTTTGCTGAAACTGGTATTTCCAACAACTGTAGAATAGTTTAAATACCCTTCAAGGACATCGGAAGAATATCCAATGGTTGCATAAAGGTTAGGGACCATCCCTAAGTTTTTTTCAAGGTTATCAAAAATTGCATTTGCTTTGGCATCAACCTGTGTTTTTTGGGGAACTTTAATTGTACTCATTTTTTATAATTTTTAGTTGTTATAATTGTCTGATACAAAGATGGGGCAGTTTGGGGAGCTGGGGAATGGCTGTATTTCCCGCTGTCATACCAATTTTTCCTTAAATGAAGAAGTAGGGGGGCGTAATCTATTTTGGTGTGGTAAGTACCAAATTCATTCACTTATTTCAGCCCTCTTTTTCTTTCTGCGGTGTTAAAGTTCTTCGCCGTAGCTAAGGCTATGCCTGTAAACTTTGCCTTGCATAAAGAAAAGTTAGAACTATAATATGAGTAAACGAACTTAATAATTACCACACTAGAATCAATTTTCTGGTTTTTTACCTGTTAGCCAACATTCATGAAAGGAAGTAAATATTTTAAGGGGGGGATGTCAGGCATACCTTTGTATTCACTTATTGGCAATTGGGATATTCTAATTAAATTGTAGCGTTGATGGTATAACAAGAGCCGCATACCGGGAACCGGAACCAAATGAACAGCGACGTACCCGATATTTCAGATAGGAGATTTGAGGTAAAACTCTTCCTATGGGCTCAACCGTATGTGTTTGTTGGGAGGTTTTGCAGGTGTGTGTTATAGCACGAAATGAATTAAAAAGAATGGAGAAACTTATTAAAGCTTTTGAAAAATATATATATCTAACAGATTCCGATAGGATTGGAATAGAACATTTCTTCCGGAAAAAGGAACTGAGGGTTAATGACTGCTTTTTACAGGCTGGGCAGACATGTAAAGAATTTGCCTTCGTTGAACACGGATTGCTCAGGCATTATATCAACATTGATGGAAATGAGGAAACCTTTTATTTCAGCGCAGAAAACGATTTTGTTTGTGACTATGAAAGCTTTATCAACAGAGCGGCCTCTAATAAAACTATTATCGCGCTTGAAGATTCGGTTATTTATACCATATCGTATGATAACCTGCAATTGTTCTACGAAAAGATAACTGAAGGAGAAAAATTTGGGAGGAAACTTTTGGAAGAAATTTTTACTGCAGCAATCAAACATATTGTGACTACATTCACCCAATCGGCTGAAGACAGGTATATAAATTTTTTATCAAACTTTAAGCATATTCAATCGCGCATTCCCCAATATTATATTGCTTCTTTTATAGGAGTCACTCCTCAGTCATTAAGCCGGATTCGAAGAAAGATTGCAAAAAAGTGATTTATTACCCTATGGTAATGAAAAAGCTTTCATTCTTACTTTTTTTTGTCTTGAACAATTAAACGATGAAGACATGAAAAGTATAACAAAGATTTTTGACATTGTATTCTTACTGCTGGTAATTCTTACAGGCTTATTTTTTACCTCAAACATTTATGTCATAGGAAATCCGGAGGCCGCCATTGAAATGCACGACGATTTGCCCGGTACTGCTTCCGATTTTCTTGCCATAACAAAAGTTATTGTCGTTTTTATTACAGGTATATCATTTCTAATCACCGCTTATGCAATTATAAAAAGAAGAAAAAAATATGCGATAGCAGGATTTGTGGGAGCCATTATTTTTAATTTGGAATATTTGATTCAGTTATATTTTTGGTATGATGAACATCCAAGAATGTTAATGGATTTTGCGGTTTTTGGTACATTGAGCCTTGTTATCGGAATCCGTTCTTTTCTCTATTGGAAATACAGGTAGTAGAGAGAAATGAACGCAAGAGAAAAAACTGTCATTGGTTGGGGTGGGGCAACAAAGTAAAAAGCTCCGGTTCTTCATGACCGGAGCTTAATATATTGGAAATTTGGGTGAGAATAATACTATTCTTTAATAAATCGAATTTGTTCTCCGTTTTCGGTTGTCAATATAAACAGCCCCGGAGCGAAACCGGAAGTATTTAGTTCATTACCAAAACCATCAAAGACAACATTACCTGTGCTGTTGTAGACTTTGTAAGTTGTTCCTTCTGAGATTCCACGGATATAAAGTTTACCGTTTGCCGGGTTAGGGTATACGAAAAACTGGTTCAGCTCAGAATTATTTGTAGCTGTAACAGAGCGGTCTTCTTTTGTAGACTTGGTATTAACAAAACTACACTTATCAGAAGTAAAGGTCACATCTTTAACAGGAGACAGGTACTGTCCCGTATTGTTATCCTGAACCTTGAACTGAATGGTGTAATTTTCTCCCAGTGTGGCAGCAAAGTCTTGGTAATAGTAACCGTTTTCCTTCTCACCGGGAATACAGTATCCGTCCAGGCAAAGGTAATTCCAGGAGGCTGTCCAATTCTTATCTTTGTGGTAAACCCTGATGGTGTTATCATCTACATAGCTTATTCCGAAATCTCCACAAACAGAATCGCCCACACAAGCAGGACATTGCGAACCACCGCAGTCTACGCCGGTTTCATCGCCGTTCTGAATTTCATCATCGCAGGTAGGCTCTACCGTACAGGCATTAGGGCAACTGCCGCCGCAGTCAACACCGGTTTCATCACCATTCTGTATACCATCATCGCAGGTAGGTTCTACGGTACAAGCATTAGGGCAACTACCTCCGCAATCAACTCCTGTTTCGTCACCATTCTGGATACCATCATTGCAGGTTGGCCCAACAGAACCATCAACGGTAATTTCTCCAATATGGGTAACTTTATCCTGGCCAACGATAGTTATTGTTAATTTCTCCCCCTTAGTCAGAGCATTAAGGGTAAGGGTGGCTTTTCCTTGTTTAACAGTTGCTTTGCTTATGATCTCGCTTTTTTTGCTTATACAAACATGGGCGCCTTCAGAATTACATGAAACTGTCATGGATTTTGCATTTGACGATATGTTTTTGTCATAACTTACCTCCATTTTTTTCGGAGCCTGATTTCTAAGGATCAGAGAAGGATCTCCAAAAATGGTCCATGTATCAGACATTTTAGAACCCTGAGAACCATATTTATCAATCATGTGCATAATTCCGTTCACGGTTACTCCGCCAAAGGTTCTTTTTGTATTGTTATTTACGCTGTGAACCAAAAGATCATTCATTTCGTCCTGAGCGTCCATAGGCGGTGCCCATGACTGGTTAATTGTAGAAGCAATAATAGCTACCGCTCCCGTTGGTTTTCCATTGTTGGTTGCTCTTAACCACGACTCGGCAAAGCAGGTTCTGCCATGGAAGTTGCCGTTTACACAAGCAACATCGAAAATAAAAGGCAGTTTGTTTTCATTTTTTAGATTGTTCACATCTGCAATATCAAATCCTGATGTTACAAACG
This sequence comes from Bacteroidales bacterium, assembly GCA_965230395.1. GTDB lineage: Bacteria > Bacteroidota > Bacteroidia > Bacteroidales > UBA10428 > UBA10428. The sequence continues at coordinate 3,842,982 of CBDDKV010000002.1, read as the reverse complement.
CAGTGCTTGAACCGTGACCTACATAATTAATAACTCCACGTCCCGAATTTAAATTTGTAGTTACCGTTGATGCAGATGCTCCCGGATCATAAACCTGGTCAACCGGAGAATACCCGAAATTAATAAGATCTTTTCTGATGTTATCCATGTGTTGCTTATCACTTTCTCCATCATCACCAGAAGTGGGACCACCTTCAGCAGAAGCAATCCCCATTCCTTTGCTTAACCAAGTATCAGCATCGGTTATATCACGCTCATAGTAAATAGAACGTTCAACCTGGGTTTTTACCTGAGCGGCATTCTCAGCAGAAAACCTTCCTACCAGTACTTCTGCATATGAATCATTCCCTTTTATATGGCCGTAAGCAGCATCTGAGTCACCTGATTTACTTAGAGAAGGAATTTGCTGGGCATCTCCAACAAGTAGCAGGAAAGTAAGCCCTTTTTTGTTATAGTAGTCAGTTACATAATTTTTAATTGCATTGGCTGAATTTCCAACATCTGAGTATTTTACGAGTTCCACCTCTAAGCCTCTTTGCTTTTTCCAATCTACAAATTCCTTCATTTCATCAGCAAAGTTATCATAAGAAATAATCAGCATTTTTCCTATGTCGGAAAGAGGGGTATATCTGGAGGTTTCATAATTGTCAAAATGATTCCTGTAGATATTGTTAAATACTTCACTGCTATTATCCGCTCTTTCTTTTACCCGTTCATTTTCCCCTTTTTCAGATGTCTGGTAATATCTTAGTTTTATTTTTGAATAAACTCTAAGCACTTTTTTTACCGGATTGTACTGGATAGGATAAAGCCATACACTTTGTCCACGTTTTTCATTCAGTATGTAAGGGGTATTTAGCTGAGCAAGTTTTTGTGGATAGAAATCGTCTTTTTGATATACATCTCCGTATACATAAGGAACTTCTACAGGATCCTGGTCTCGGGTAAGTGTACCTTTCGATGGGGCAATTTCTACATCAGAAAATTCTACAAATTCCGACTCAATAACCTCAAAGGCCATTTGATTAAAGTCAGGAATGTTACACGAAACAGAGAGTTTGCCTAAATTAGGTGCCCCTTTTTCCTGGATATAACTTCCATTCTCTATGTGAAAGTTCGTTGCTTTTTTTCCATTTACCGATACTTCATTTGAAATAATTTCATTTATATCAACCTCAATAAGCATTTCATTTGAACGCTGATTAATAACCTGAATATTATTTTCACCGGTTTCTGTTCCTACTTTAACGATATGCTGACCATAAAGTGAAAAAGAAAGTAATAGAGTTAGCAGGGCTAATCCGAATTGTTTTTTCATGGTATTAGTTTACATTAATGAGTTAAAAATGTGCTGTTTATGATGAGGTGAAATATATTCGCATCTGAATATAAATTCTCCGGAACGATAAAGTGTCGTTCAAATAATAGATGTTTGCTTTTCAGTATTACGGCCGCTTTAACTGGTTTATAGCTTTTTTAGCAAGATGGAAGACTTCGAACTCATCAAACCAGCAAATAAAACACACTCACATAACAGTAAGTGTGTATGTCTGCAAATATATTTATAATCCTATAACTTTATAATATTATACGATAAAAAAATGAATAAAAGAGAGAGTGATTTCGAAAAGAATATCCATAGAGCTGATTGCTATTGCTTTACAATCTGAATTATATTCGTCAAATGTTATTTTTACTTTTTTAAAGGTATTTATTATTGGAATATTTTGCGGACAATGATTCTCAAATTCTCCGCGTTCAACATAATTAGAAGATTTTGATACATGAATTTTGCTTTGGTTTTAGTTCTTTCGGGATTTAAAACGGAAATAATGGTTATAGAAAGAAAAATTTTTAGGGATATCAACGCCAGACGAAAAAGGCACACAATACATATAGGTTGCACACGCACATTGATTTTTTGTTTGAGGTGTGTTTTACTTTATTAACCGATACAATTTCATCATCTTTAAACGAATTTTTCCAGGCATTCTTTGTAATTTCCACATTTCTAATAACCTATTCCATTGTTGACTTACTGCTGAGTACAATATTTACTTCGTTTTGAAAGCCGGCGTAAAACCCATTCTTCCAGAGTTTTTTTCTGTCTGTTTAAATATTTCTATGACGGCATCGGACGGTTTGTCAACAAGGTTTCCTCCTTTCAAAGGTTCCATTATGACAATTCCAATACCTTGCTGAGCAGCATATTTTAAACCTTCTTTACCTGCCTAATATTCTTCATCAAGATAGTTGCACTGATTCTGACAGGAAGGCCAGTTGTATTCTTCAATAATGCCCTTAAATGCTTCATCACTATTATCGTGAAAGGGAAATCCAGTATATTTTATCTTTTGATTCTTAATAGCCCGATTCAGAAATTCAGTTATTCCTAAATTATTTAATGTAGCCCAGGAGGAATGGTTAAGGGCATGAACAAGATAATAGTCGATAATTTCTGTTTCTGGGCGCTTTAATTGTTCATCCAGGTATTTATCCATATGGCGCGACTTTTAACAAGCCATACCGCCAACTTGGTTACGATATTTGCTTTTTTTGGTAGTCATCTTTTAAGGTTTTGGTAATCGGGGTTCACTGTTTCCTGCGTTTTCCATTCTTGCCAAGGTATGAATAAGCTATATTAATATAATTGATATCTTTATCAATGGCGTACCGAATCATCTTCATTGCTTCCTGTTCATCAATATTTGAAGGGACTATGTCTATTGTAGGCAGTCGCATACAACCGCACCCAGTTATAAACAGTTTTTCTTTCGTTTAGGCATTTCTAAATAAAGCATATTCTTTTTTTTATAAGAACGTAAAAGGAAACAAACAATGAGTTGGTTATCAGATGAAATGTTTACGATTAAATAACCGAATTGTTTGGGTTCATGAAAGGAAACGATTAAAATTAACAGGAAAAAGAGAGATAATATCCCAACTAGACCACATCACATACCTGAATATAATATTATCGTCAGACAGGGGATGGTTGTTTTTTTGCAACTAAAATCTATCAGTGACACAGAGGAGTTAAACGGGTAACTTTTTGATAAATAGTTGGATATGAAATCATGGCTTGGTGTGAATTCGATTTCAACACCGAGTCCGTTTTAGAGATGGCGGATTTAATTCTAAAGTGTTTTAAAACAGGAGACCAAAAGTAACAAGGTCATTCTTGGGGGGGCAGATGTTGAGCTAAAGCACGTTTACGGCTCTTTGGGCTTATAACCTTCCAAATCTTAGACCCAAATTTACAGAGTAACTCTTATATTCTCCATCCGACACGCTCTCAAATGTTCCATACCCTCTTTGATAGGTGAAATCTAAAAAAACATCAGGCATTTTTTCATTCTTTAATATTAATCCTGCACCTAATAGATAGCCTGTATCAGAGTCAGAAAATGGATTTCTTGTAGATTCTGTAAAATAACTTTTTTCCCAATCCCATTCCGATTCAACTTTTCTACTGTATTTGGTTTTGATAAAATCGGTTCTGTAACCCCCCAACTTAATTGTAGGATTAATTTTCCCTAAAGGAAATTCATAAACCAGGTTAACAGAATTTTCTAATAACTGTCTTTGAAATGAGATATCATAATGTCTGGTTAAAGGATTATAGGTACTCCTGGCAGAAAACTGGTTTGAATAATGAATATGTCCGAAGACTATCTTATAATTAATATAGAAGTTTTTAATTAGTTGAGGAAAATTGGTTGAGATAAATGCTCCATAAGAAATATATGGAGGAATATCATATGAGTCTATCATTTCTTTTTTGTTAAAACCAATAGCTGGACCAGCCTTTAAAAGCACTTTGAATTTTGGGATTTTCTTTTCATAAATAATACATTCTTCATCTTTACATATCTCGTTATGATAGTCTTTGGCGATATTGATAAGGGGTTTTGAGGAGAGCGGAGTATATTCAGCCTTTTGTGTTATAGTTGGGCTATCCTTGAAAATATACTTCAATACACCTATATATTCTTTTGATTCCAGAAAGTAGGAGTTTTCATTTTTAGTATATTCCTTTGTTTCGTTTTTAAGCTTAACAAGATTTCCATCTCCGGCATCAACAAAAAACTGTTCATCTCCAAGTTCGCGATAGCAATATATGTCAACAATTCCATTGATTAAGAACTCCAGAAATACTTTTTCTTTTGCTTTCCCCCCGTTGTTGTCAATTAATTTAGAAACATAATACTTACTGTTATTGTATCGATAGGCTTTAATATCGGTTGCGGAGAAGACTTCTTTTTTTAAATTAACCTCTTTTTTAAATATGCATTTTCGGAAGTTTGAAGAGTTTTCTTTAAATTCGATTAACCCGTAAATTGTATCATTGTTGTTTTTTATAATAAAACCTTCCCGAAAGTCCGGTTGGGAATATGTTAGTTTGCCAATTGTAATAAACGTAATTAAAATAAGAATCTTTTTTTTCATTACTAATTTGTTTTAAGAGTTATTTAAAATATTATCGTCTAAGAGGCTATTTTCTGTTAATTTTGGCTTTTTGTTCCATTGTGATTTAAGGATTCCGTGAAGACCCCAGCAAGAAAGCAGACCAAATGGTAAAGCAATCAAACCAATAGCAATTGTGGGAAGCAGTGTTATACTTGTACCGGCAAAGAGGTCAATAAGACCCATGAAAATACCGGCTATAAAAGTACCCAAGTAATATGATAATATACCTAATACAGCAAATCCCCATTTGCTTTTATTGTATTTAACTGCAAGGCTATAGAATGATTTTCCAATAAAATAAATTAAAAGTAACCCGATCATAAGTGAATTATTCAAATATTTAACATTAAAAGATAGTTTTCGACTAAGTTTTTTACCATGGAACAATCCTTTATACCAAATTATTGCAGATTATGTTATGTTTTTCGAATCAATAATGAACTGTCCCCATAGCTCAGGAAGCGAAAATCATTTTCAAGTGCATAATTGTACACATCTTTCCATTTTTCACCAATAAAGGCTGCAATAAGCAATAAGAGTGTACTTTTAGGTTGATGAAAATTAGTGATTAACATATCCACAACCTTAAAATCGTACCCGGGAACAATCATAATTTCGGTAACGGCAGAAAGGAACTCCAGTTCATTGCTATCCATGAATGTCAGGAGGGCTGTAAAACTGTCCTGTAATTTAACTCCCTTGGGCAGGTCTTCCCATTCCCATTGACTCAAATGTACAGGGCTTTCTCCGTTTAAAGTTTTTACTCCGAGCCAGTACAGGCTTTCCAGGGTACGCATGCTTGTTGTACCGGTTGCAATTATTTTTCCGGGTTTGTTTATTACATCAGCCATGAATTGCTTTGTAACAACAATCTGTTCTCCATGCATTTTATGTTCACGCGCATCTTCAGCTTTAACGGGCTGAAAAGTACCGGCACCAACGTGAAGGGTAACTTCTTTAAGTGCTATTCCTTTTGTGGTTAGTTGCTCAAAAATGAGAGGGGTGAAATGTAAACCGGCAGTGGGAGCTGCAACAGAACCATCAAACTGAGAATAAATGGTTTGGTATCTACTGGTATCAATGTTTTCACTGTCCCGGTTTAAATAAGGTGGAATTGGAATTGTTCCTGTAGCATTGAGGACTTCAGCAAATGATGTATTGCTGTTCCAGGTGAATTTTATTAATTGGTTCCCCTTATTATCTGTACCATCTTTTTCAGCTGTAAGGCAAAACAGGGTATTGTCAATTGTGTAGTCAACCTCAAGTTTTTCGTCTTTCCACTTTTTCAGGTTACCTACCATGCATTGCCATGTGACCGAACCGGTTTGCTCAAAAGCCACCTGATAGTCGCTTGGAGCATAGGGTGAAAGACAGAATACTTCAATTTTCGCCCCGGTTTTTTTGTGAAACTTTATGCGGGCGTGTATTACTCTGGTATTGTTATAAACAATTGTACCCTGCGGTGGAAGTATCGACGGCAGTTCATTGAACTGTGTGTGAAGTATGTCCTGAGCGTTGTAAATGAGTAATTTAGAATTGTCCCTTTTTTCGTTGGGATACTTTGCTATCTTGCTTTCCGGCAGATTATAGGAGTAATCGTTAATATCTATTTGCTTTCTCTTCAAGGCTTTTTTGTTAATGGCTGGCAAAAATAACTAATTTTGTGCATTGTTTTCATTTTTATGGATTCTAATAACCGACGAATAGGCTATATTAATTATCGAACAATATGACACTTAAAATAGGAGATAAGGTACGGTTCTTAAACGATGTAGGCGGTGGAATAATTACAGCGTTTATTGATGAGAAAATGGTTGAAGTACAAACAGATGATGGCTTTGAGATACCGGTGTTAGCTACGGAATTGTTACTTGATGCTACATCTGAGTTTGGATTAGGCGGAGGAAACCAGGAACAGGTACAGATAGAGGCACCAGGTAAAACAGAGGAAAAAATTGTTCCTTTAAGGGCTGAAGAATACAGGTTTAAGGAATTTAAAGGGGAAGCGCTTTTGGCTATTGCCCCGGAAAATGACAAACTGTTGCACGTAAGCGACTTAATGCTATATCTCATAAATGACAGTAATTATTCAATTCAGTTTATTGTTACTCAGTCTGAAGGAGGGGTGGATGAATTGGTTATACATGGGGAGCTGGAGGCCAATACAAAATTGCGATTGAAGAAATATACGCAGTCAAACCTTTCTAAGATTAAAGCTCTTAAGTTAAAAGGGCACTTTTTTAAAGAAGGGTTGATGGAGTATGGAAATTCTGTCCAGAATAAAGCAGATATTGAGGGAATAAGTTTTTATAAGGCTGGAAGTTTTTCAAATAATGAATATTTTGAAGGGAAGGCCATTATTTTTAAAACACAAGAGAAAGACTTAAAAGAGGCTGTAGAAAAACTAAGCGATAGCGATATTATAAAAGTAACCCACGCTAAGGAAGAGCAAAAAAAACCTGAAAAAAAACAAAAACCGGAAAATCCGGACATTGAGGAGGTTGATTTGCATATTGAGTCCATTCTGGATAAGCACGATGGGATGTCAAATGGCGAGATAGTTGAGGTGCAGCTTGGAAGGTTTGAAACAGCCCTTGAAACAGCATTGAAATCTACAACAAAGAAAATTGTTTTTATCCATGGAGTAGGAAATGGGCGATTAAAGCTTGAATTAAGAAAAAAACTGGATAGAAAATATTCGAATTTAAAATATCAGGATGCTTCATTTAAAGAATATGGTTATGGGGCAACAATGGTATACCTTAAATAGAAATTAGTTAAAAGCAGTTAGTTATTGGTATTGGATTTCGGAAGAAAATGAAATAAATACTGTTAGCTAACAACAAATGAATTGAAAACATACAGCAGGCTGTCCTGTCGTTCTTTTAGAAATAAAAGGAAGGAAAGTCCGGACAACACAGGGTAATGTACTTTCGAAAGGAAAGATATTCGTGAGGGTATAGTAGCGGAGAAGAAAATAACCGTCCCGATCCGTCGGGATAAGGGTGAGAAGGTGGGGTAAGAGCCCACCAGTCGTCATGGTGACATGCGAGCTGTCCGCCTTGCAGGTTGCAAGATCATGTATATCCCGGTTTCTATGGACCAACTGGTACATAGAAACATTGCGGCCCGTGATGTATTTACTGTTAGTAATAACTGTATATGCCGGGAGGGGTAGATCGCATTAGATAAATGACAGGAGTCCCGAAATTTCGGGATACAGAATCTGGCTTACAGGCCTGCTGTTTTTCATTTCATATCTTTTAGGTGCAAGTAATTCTTTATTAATTAGTCTTTGCAAGAAAACTCCAAATTACTCACAAAAATAAAATATTCAATGATGTTCGTGAACTAAAGGTCCTGCGTTACTCTTGTTTTGAAAACATCCATTCCGAAGCTTCGGGACTCCTTAATTTTCAAAACTTCGAACCGACTAAAAGGAGCTCATGAACACCTATAAAAATAAATCAGCTTGTGAATAAAGCCTTGTCTTTGAAGCCTTCTTGAGAAAGACTTTCAAAATGCACAGTTTTCTTGCAGCCACTAATTAAGGTCAGTTATTTGAACATAAAAATGCCCATGTCCTGTTCTGCCATGGTTTAAAATTAGTTGAGGTTGTGTTGAAAATGAATGTTGCTCATGATTGGTTTAAAGAAGATCCTGAGTAGAAACCTCATAAGAAGTCTTGCCCATAGAACAGAGGTATTATCTTTTATAGCAATATTTCTTTTTTTACGTGAAGCTGTTAGTGTCATGTCAATCTTCGATTGATGGGATAGGATTACTCCCTATCGTCGGTGAGATCGCTAACGCTAAGTTCCTTCGTCGTACCTCCTCGGAATAACGTCATTGAGATATTGAGGGACGAAAGAGAAGTAACCGGTGCCATTTTAATGGCAGAGCTTACCGAAGGTAATCCGCACACGTCATTTTACTGTTGACATGACATTAGGAACCCTTTTGATTCATTTGTCTGTTAATATGGTTGATTAACTGAATACCTGTTGGGTTATCAGGGAATAGACTTTTCATTTGTTGTCCCAATTTATATGCTTGTTTAAAGTTATTTTGAGTAGTATAAAGGTGACAAAGCGCATAAATGAAGTCGAAATTTTCCGGTTCAAGCTCAATTGCTTTCTTTAGTTGTTGCTCCGCTTTTAGCGGTTCTCCAATATGCTGGTAAATTAACGAAAGGTTGTAGTATATTCTTGTGTTTTCAGGTGTTTTCTGTACTGCTATCTCCAGGTATTTTACCGATTCCCGATATTTCTTTTGTTCTGCCAGTAATAATCCTAATGAAAAGTATACCCCGTTAAAATCAGGATTGTCTTTTATTATTCTTTTATAGATTTTTTCGGCTTCACTATTTTCGCCTAAGCGGTTGTGTATTATAGCAAGGTTTAATTTGGCCGGAAAAAAGGCACTGTCGGTTTCTATTGCTTTTTTATAATTTTCTTTGGCTTTACTATTTTGTTTTGTATTGGCATACATGATTCCGAGGTTCATCCGCGCGCTTGGAAAGTCTGCCATGTACTCGTTGTTTTTTTTGTATTCCTCCAGTGCATTTTGATAATCTTTGAGATACTTTTGGGGCATCTGTTCTATTGGGACATTGGAAAGTTTCATGGCTGCCTGTCCCCTTATTACCCGGTGTGGATCATTCAGTAAAGGGGCTGCATTTTCAAGAAAACTGTTCAGGTTGTTGCTGTTAAAACCTCTTATGGCAGCATGTCTCAATATTGGAGAAGGATCGTCAAGATAGTTTTGTATTGTTAAAAAAGCTGTGTCTGAATTATAATGACTAAGTAAATCAATACAGGTTGCACGTACTATTTTTGGGGACAGGGTATCATTAATCAGACTGATTAACCGGGGTTCTGCTTCAGGTTTTTGTTCGCGGGCAAGGGCAATAACTTCTCCGTAATGCGGCTTTCTTTTTACACCGTACCACTTGGTGAAATATTCGGTGGCCCATTTAGTGCTCTTGTCAGTATGGCACTGGTTACAAGCATTTGGAGTACCAAGCTTATCCGACAGATCAGGACGGGGGATGCGGATACTGTGGTCGTTTCTTGAATCAATGCCCATATACAATTGGGCTGGCATATGGCAGTTGATACATTGCGCCCCTTCTCCCACATTTACAATTTTACCATCTATGTTTAATGGTGCTCCCTGTTCTCCTTCATTTTTATGAAAATGGTGAGATTTGCTCCCGTAATAGTCCTGAGCGTGGCATTGGAAACAAAGCTGGTTACCGTCGAAGTAACGCTCCCCACTGTGTACGTCGTGACAGTCGTTGCATTTAATATCAGTGTGATACATTTTGCTTTGTGTGTACGAACCAAAAACATAATCCTCATCAAATATTTGTCCGTCAGGGTGGTAGCTCTCGTTTAAATTTGTTGGGAGCATATAATCAAATATATTTTTGAAACTATGGTCAAAGTCTGTAACCTGGCCTCTTCTGGAATGGCACCTTGCGCATAGTTCAACATATTGTTCTGTACTTACAGAGCTGGTTTGTACCTGCAAACCAAAATTAGTACTGGAAGGCCTTGAGTTTTCCGGAAGCCATGCCCATTTTAAGTGTTCGGAACCTGGGCCGTGACATGATTCGCACCCGACATGGATTTCGGAGAAAGTAGTGTGAAATGAATCCGCTTCGTGAAAATAGTTTTTCTTCAGGTTCGTAGAATGGCATTCAGCACACATACCGTTCCAGTTTTGCGCCTGGTTTGTCCAATGGAGCCAGTCGTTATGGTGAATGTCTTCTCCATAAATCATCTTGGACATATTAAACCACTGCTTTTTTTCAGTGTCCCAGGCAATGTGCAAACACTGATATTTTCCTCTTTCAAAAGGAATAAGGTATTGTTGTAACGGAGTATAACCAAAAGTATGGGTGATTTCAAAGTCGGCCATATTGCCATCAGGTCCAACCGTGTTTACAAAGTATTTCCCATCTTTCATAAAAAAGCGGTGTGTATGATCTCCGTCGTTATAAGCAATATTGCTAAAATTACCAAGCACACTTTCTTCTGATGCAACTGCCATTGCGTGCGCGTGGTGAGACTTTTGCCATGATTTAAACTCATTCGTGTGGCATTCCATACAGCTCTCCGAACCAACAAATTGAAAGGGGGCTTCTTCGGTTTTTTTTGTAGATGTTTGTTTCAATACCGAAAAAGGAATGATTATTACAATTATGATGGTGGCAATTAATCCGGCAATTTTCCAGTTCTTCATTCTCTTATCCTTTTTTATCGGCAAAAACAATTTCGGTATCTTCTATAGAGTTTCTCTTCTCAAGAGTTTTCGTATTTACTTTTATAACCCCTTGCTCAATAATTACCGGATGAACGGATAGCGGCCGGGTTGCAGGGGGGTGCATAACATCACCTTTCTTATCAAACCATGAAGAATGGCATGGGCAAACGAAGCGGTTGTTTTCTTTTTCCCAGATTAAATTACACCCCAGGTGTGAACATTTTATAGAAAGGGCAAGAAATCCGCCTTCTTTTGTTCTTGAAAGAAAAAACTGATGGTTTCGGAAAGGGGTTACCGAACCCTTTTTAAAGTTATCTACATGTCCTGCTGCAAATAGTTCATCAGTATTTAATTCACTGGTTTTTCTTTTTGGAAATAGAAAGTTCCCTGTCAGGAAAAGGGTTTCAATTCCTGCCATTACTCCTAATCCTATCCAGAATTTTTTAAGAAAGGTCCTTCTAGGAATTTGTGTATTATTATCTTGTGATGGTGCGTTCTTCATTATTCAGGTCCCTTAAAATGTTAATGCCATTCCAGCTCCTCTAAACAAGCTCCCTATAAGAGTTAAAACAATAAAAGCTGTAAAAATATAAACAGCTAAAAGCTGAATGATTTCGGCTCTTTGAATCTTATATTTGCTGCGATATATCCGGATGAGTAAGAATAAAAGAAGGATTATGAAAATTAATGGAATCAGGCCACTTTTGAGGAGTATTGGTGCAGAAGAAGGTTTTATCAGGTATTCATTAATCAATACAAAAGAAAATGTTAACAGGAAGGATAAGACTGCGGTTTGTATGGTTGTTTTTTTACCTGTAGGGGTTAAAAACCAGAACCCTTGTCTGGGATTGTTTTTCTTTATATATGGCAGAGAAAATAAAAATATGAAAACAGAAAGCGGTATAACAACAATTGCAAATATTGGTTGAAAATGCAGTAAGAGTTCCTGAAACCCCATAAAGTACCATTGTGCTTTTGCCGGGTTAGGGCTGCTTAGTGGGTTGGCCCTTTCCTGTAAAGGTGCATTAAAGAAAAAAGACAGAATGAGGATAAATGCTGTAAGGGACAGTGCAACAACAAGCTCTCTGCCCAGTAAATTAGGCCATACGGGCACTTTTTTTATTTTTTCATCCTTTTTCTCAATCGGAATTACAACCCCACCGGCTTTTCGGACTTTCCAGAAATGAAACAATAACAGCAGTATTATTGCTAAAGGAAATAATCCGGTATGAAGGCTATAAAAAACCAGAAGGGTAGATGCTCCCACTTCGTTGCCCTGCACAATACCCCGGTAGAGCCCCTCTCCAATTACCGGAATATATTTCAACATATTTGTACTTACGGTAACTGCCCAGTAAGCTAGTTGATCCCAGGGCAGAAGGTATCCTGTGAAATTCATAAATATCACCAGGAGTAGCAAACATAGTCCAATAACCCAGTTAGAGCCCCGTTTACCAGTGTATGCCCCGGTAAATAAAACCCGCAATAAATGCAAAAACGCTACAATAATCAGAAGGGTCGCACTCCAGTAATGAATATTTCGTACAAGGTTCCCGAATGCAAGTCCATTTTTCATGTGTAAAATGGAATCATAAGCGCCTTCAGGAGTTGGAACATATACAAAACGAAGAAGTATACCGGTAAATGCCAGTAGAACGATAAGCAAAGCCGCCATGCCCCCAAGCCCCCATGTGAGGGTAAACTTTAATGCTTTTTCCGGTAATTGTTTTGGATGTATGTGTAAGATTAAGTTGTTGAGCTTTTTGTAGTTATTCTTCTCTGCCGGCTTTGACTCCATCTCTGTGCTGTTAATTAGTGTGGCAATAATACAAACTTTTGTGTTATTGAACTAACAAAAAACGGTATCAACTGCTGAATTAATTAGCGGAGCTAACATCAGACAAAACGAAAGTGGTTTTATGCTGACTACAAAATAGCAGATATGAGAAATTCAAACTTAAGAAATATGAGGCCTGATAAGCTCATATCCGATATCTTAATTTTAAAAGAAAAGTCAATTACTTAATCTCGTCAATCACCGCAACTTCGGTTTTTTTAAGGTGCTCTATGTTCCCCCATTCTTCTAAAACCCATTCTGTACCTTTTACAGAAATAGTATTGACGGAGGTATTATAAATTGAAAAGGAGCGTTCGACGTGTAATTCAATATTAAATATTTTTCGGATAATACAATCCAGAACACCTCCGTGTGCAACCAACAATACGTTTTTTCCTTTGTATGCTTTTGCAATTGTAGATATACCTTCAATTACACGGTCGAAAAAAAACTGAAGCGATTCGCCACAGGGGATCGGATAGTTATAGTCGCGGTTCATGTAGGCATCAAATACTTCCTTAAAGTTTAGCTTCACTTCTTCCCGTGTTAACCCTTCCATTATTCCAAAAGCTCTTTCCCGCAGGCTTTTATCTTCGATTGTTTTTAGCTGAAGATATTTGTTTATTATCCGGGCGGTATGCTTGGCCCTTCCCAGATCACTGGAAATCAGGATATCGAATTGCCTGTTTTTAATTGTTTCTGCCAACTGTTCTGCTTGTTCTATTCCTCTGACAGTTAATGGACTATCCTGATGCCCCTGAAGTTGCATCAGTTTGTTCCATTCTGTTTCTCCATGTCTGATAATCGTTATTTTCGTCTCTTTCATTCAGAATATTTTGGCCAAAAATATTAAAATAACCATTCGTAATAAGGGTGCCCATTATGATTTAATAAATAATTAATAAAACGTTGGTTTTGATAACTTTTCTTTAACAGATTTCATAAAAACTTTAAAAGTCATTTTCCTTATATGTATCTCGTTTTTAAATCAATTTTTTTAAATTAAATAACGGACAGAGAACAGGTTTTACATAATGTTATTTAAAACTTTGCGTTTAGATAGCGGTTTGTAGAAGTTTTAAAAGATAAATAATGTTGAATTAGTGCAGTCATTATTATACTTTTGTAAATGAGTGAACATTGAACCTGAAATGCGAATACGACATATATTACTTTTTATTCTTTTTTTGACCGGAATTATAATTATATCCGGCTATGTGCATAGTTCTGAAAATGAGAACAGATTTAATGCGGAACGTCTTTTGAAAAATATTGAAAAGCCTAGAAATGAATTGCTTGTAAAATATGAAGACTTTCTGAAAGAATTTATTGACAGTACAGATAATGTGGGGGCGGCCGTTACCGTCGTGAGTTATGATTCTGTAGTTTATTTGAATAGTTTTGGTTTAACGAATGCAAACGAAGAAGATTCTGTAAATGTTAATACGGTCTTTCGTCTGGCTTCGGTATCCAAAGGTTTTGCAGGGGTCCTTGCTGCTATTCTAGAGCAGGATAGCATCATTGATTTAGACGAAAAGGTTGTGGATATATTGCCCGGTTTTAAATTAAAAGATTCAGCAAGTACCTCTAAATTAACAATAAGGCACACGCTTAACCATACTACCGGGCTTGTTCCGCATGCGTTTGATAATTTAGTTGAGGCGGGGGTTTCTGTGTCCCAAATTATTACTCAGTTAAGAAATGTGGATATTGCCGCGGAGCCTGGTAAAGTTTATGGGTATCAGAATGCCGTTTTCAGCCTTCTTGATACAATATTGAGAGTGAAAACCCAAAAGTCTTATGCCGAGCATTTGGAAGAGAGGATATTTGCTCCTTTGGAAATGAAAAATGCTTCAGCTAATTTTTCTAAAATGCAGGAGAACAATAATATAGCATATCCGCATATTCGCTCATCGAAAGGTTATGTGCCGGTAAAATTAAATAACCGATATTACTCTGCGTCGCCCGCTGCGGGAGTAAATGCTAGTATTCAGGACATGTCTGAATGGTTAAAAGCCTTGCTCGGGAGCAGGCCTGAAGTTATAGATTCATCGGTTATTTCATTGGTTTCTTCGCCAACAGTTTATACACCTTTAAGGAGATCTTATACACTTAACTGGGGAGACGTGGAAGATCGGCATTATGGTTTGGGGTGGAGGATATATCGTTTTCGGGGGCACGATATTGTTTATCATGGTGGATATGTGAAAGGCTACCGTGCTGAAATTGCCTTTTGCAGAGAGGAAAATACGGGTATTGTTTTTTTACAGAATTCGCCAAACCGGCTTTCTTCTATGAGCGTTCCAAAATTCTGGAACCTTTATTTTGATCTAAAAGAATCGATGGGTAAAAATACTTATTGATACATACGGCGTTAAAACTGAATTCCCATTACAAGTATGTCATCGGTCTGTTCAGTATTCCCCATCCAGCTGTTAAGTTCTTTAAACAAAAGCATTTTCTGCGATGTAATAGGTTCTTTTGATATTTTCTTGATGAACTCCCTAAAGCGGGCACGTTTATATCGCTGCACATTATTTTTACAAAATTGATCAATAAAGCCATCGGAATATAAATACAACGTATCATTTTTTTCAAGCTTAATCTTATGTGACCTGAAATCACTTTCCTTCTCATAAATGGAAATTGGCTGCCTGTCTGCGTCTATTCTTATAATTTCAGAATTACGTAAAAGAATTAACGGAATGTAAGCACCCGAATACTCCAGAGTATTGTCCGGGGTTATTTTGCAAAGTGCCAGGTCCATTCCATCTTTTGTTTCCAGCGATTTATTGCTTTGGTTTAACGTTGTTTTTATTTTATAGCGTAACTGATTTAAAATCTCACCTGTAGTACGGTACTCTTTTGCTCCCACAATATTTTCCAGAAATGAAATACCAAGAGTGCTCATGAAGGCTCCCGGAACACCATGTCCGGTACAGTCAGCTACAGCAACATATATATCGTCCTCTGCCTGTTTTATCCAGTAAAAGTCGCCACTAACAATGTTTTTTGGTAGATGGAACACAAAACTCTTTGGGAGTAAGCGAAGCATTTTTTCTTTATCAGGGAAGAGTGCATTTTGAATTTTTTGAGCATACAGAAGGCTATCCGTAATAAGCTTGTTATTAGCTTCAACTAAATCCAGGTAGTCGTTAATTTCATCTCTTGATTTTTTCAGGGTAAGGTGTGTACTAATTCTGGCAAGCAGTACTTTAGGAATAAAAGGTTTAATGATGTAATCAACTGCTCCTGACTCAAACCCGCTAACCATGTCAGAACTGTTGTTCTGGGCTGTCAGAAACAAGATGGGGATATTTTTATATTCGGGTAACTGTTTAATGTCTTTGCATAATTCAAGTCCGGAAATATCGGGCATTGTAATATCCAGAATGATTAAATCAAAAGGGGTTGATTGAACCAGGCTAAGAACATTCCCACTATTATTTTCTGTAATTAAATGATAGGAATTATTTGTATCTAAAATACTTTTAATAAGTTCGAGGTTATGTATATCGTCATCAACCGCAAGTATTCGAGCCATATTGCCTATTTTGTAGAGTGAAAATAGTTACTCTTACGATTTAATTTTCGTTTTTGTTCTCATTATTGTAAATAACTATTTAACAGAATGTGGTTTTTAACGGTATGCATATAACAAAATTAAGGGTGGGTTTCCTAAAAGTATTTGTTAATCAGTTAATTGTTTGTTCCGGTTAAAGGATTAAAAAAAAGTTAATTTTACGCTGTTTTTTTAATATGAGAATGGGAAAACCTTTTCACATTCTGACAGCTTATGGCGAAATTGTTGATTTGATGTCAGGAAATGGTGAAAATTCAGTGCCTAAATTTCATATTGGCTGTAATACCTTTTTAGTATCCTGTAGGCCAAAAAAGTCAGCCAGGGCGAAGGATTTTTTTTATTGGCAAACTCCCAGTCATTATAAGTTCTGAACATTGAAGTAGCCATAATTTTACCTTTGTTGTCAAAAGAATTTTCGATCCAGTCAATAATTTCTGTGAAAAGTGGATCCTTTTTAAAGATTTCAAACCGGGAAAGTACGTCAGCCATATAAAAGGCGTTATACCAAACGAAGGGGTATTTAAACGACCAGAACCGCTTGGAACGGCCAAAGAAATACAAAGAGGTTCCCATGTCGCGGTGTACTTTCAATGGTTCAAAAGCATTTCGGACTATTTCTGATTGTTGAAAATTTGTCAATTCCGAGAACACTTCTAATGTCATTAGACCTGCCATAGGACAACCTATACGTAGTTTTTTATACTGACTGTTTACAAAAAACAGGTTACAGAACCATCCATCGGTAACAATCCAGTGTTTTTTCAGTCTGTCAATAGTATAACTAAGCTCTTCATCATCAACTTTTAAAGCAAGTAAGGTATATGTTAAGAGTGTGGAGTCGCAAGGAAATGCAAGCCATTCCTCCGATTTCGCGATTTGTCGGTCGGGAAGGTACTGCCGTATTGCAAACATCCCATCTCTTCTGTGCTTCTTTATTTCTTCTACTATTTCTGCAATGCCAGGGTCCGAAACAGTTAAGCCAAAATCAGCAAGCATTCTTAGTTTATAGTGGGGCATGGCAGCATCATCGTATTGTTTTGATGATTTGTCAAACCAGGGGAGTAGTTCATTTAATAGATTTTTTACGCCGGAATCCTGTAGAATATTTAGCCTGGCTACCCTTACCATCTGGTCGTCCCGGTTATATTCCATTAAGTCGGTCAGGGTGCGGTAACGTGTATAAGGGGTGCTGTTTAATAACCAGTTTGTATTTTTATCAAAATGTTCCTTCCATACTATATTTTTTGGTTGAATTGGACCGCTCATTTATTAAAAGTTTTAATTAAACTTTGAAAACCAGGTTCAATACTTCAAGGCTTACCATACATAGTGAAACTGGCATAAAATGAAAGCAACCTAATATACCCCAAAATCCTCAGGAAATAAAATTTCAGGTGATTTTACAATGAAAACCATTCAGTCACCAATCAATTCTATTTATCCTGATTGTGATTTCCGTGCCATGTGTTAACTGATATTTATTGTCGGGGGGCATGTTAATTTACACAAAAATCATTTATCTATTGATAAAATACTGGCAAATAGTAAAATGACATATTATTTTTGTAAATAAGATGCAAAGCTAAGTTTGATGTTTAATTATTTACGGTTTTTTTTGTTTGCCTTAGGCAAATCAGACATCTTAAATTGGCTACGGATCAAAAATAAGGGGGTAAAGTTTAACTTACCCCCTCTTTGTTATTATGAAATAATATCTTCTTTATTCCTATATCTAGTTTCTGCTAAGGTGCTTGGGGTGCAGTATATCTTCTTCAAAGAAAAACATTTCTTCCCCAAATGCAGGTTTTAGATCGTCTAACCAAAGAGCATTTTCATCATATTTAGCGAAAAATGGCCGGTGTACCCAGTCAGAAACACGCCCTTGTAAAAAGCGGAGAACAAAAACTTTTTCATTATTAATTTTGCTGACCCCCAATATTTGTATTTTTCCAGGTTCGCTTGACATGCTTGGACCTCTCACAGTTCTGGCAATACCACTTACTTTTTGGTATGCCTTTCTGAAAGTGTGCCATGCATCGGCCAGGGAAACAGCAAAATATTGTTGAGCGCCCGTATTTCGGGCAATAAACATATAATAAGGTATGCAACCTAACTTTACTTGTTCTTTCCACATTTCAGCCCAAATTTCCGGAGCATTGTTAATGTGGTTTAATAATGGACTTTGGGTACGGATTTGAACCCCAGTATTTCTTATTCTCTGAATAGCTTTTCTTACCGCCTCAGTCTTTAGTTCGTTTGGATGGTTAAAATGGGCCATAAAACTAAGGTGATAGCCCGATTTCACAATCCGCTCAAAGGTCCTGAGAAGATCATCTGAGTCCTTATCGTTAACAAACCTATATGGCCAATATGAAAGCGATTTTGAACCAATTCTTATGTTTTGGAGATTTGGGATTTTAGCATCAAGAATTGGATTGATATATTCCTGAAAGCGGTGTGCATTCATCACCATTGGATCTCCCCCGGTGAAAAGTATATCTGTAACCTGAGGGTTAGCCTTCACATATTCAACCAGTAATTCTGTTTCTTTTGAGGCAAACTTGAGTTCTTTAATACCAATAAATTGGGGCCATCTAAAGCAGAATGTGCAGAATGAATGACAGGTTTGTCCATGATGTGGGAAAAATAAAACTGTTTGTCGGTATTTGTGCTGAACTCCCGGCAGTTTTTGGCCGTTAACACAGGGAACATTGTGTTCCATTTGTCCAGCCGGGTTGGGGTTTAAGTTAAATCGAATATTGTTGGTAATACCAGCTATTTCTGCTGCAGATTCATTATTACGAATAGCATTTGCCACATCATCAAAATCCTTTTTGCTTAGCATGTCCCTATGCGGAAAAGTGAGCCTGAAAATGGGATCGTCAGGAATATTGCTCCAGTCAATCAGATTGTCAATAACGTAATTATCAACTTTAAAAGGAAGTACCCTTCCCACAACCTCAATGGCAAATTTTTCTTCATTGCTTAGAAACTTTTCTATCTGAGGGATCTTTCTAAAATTTCTTTCTGTATAAACCTGGTACTTTAAGTTTGTAATCATAGGCAAAATATATAAAAAAACACAATACTATTTATCGAGGCTTTTGAAGCCATTGCTAAAAATCAGTATTAAAACCAGACCTTGGGATTTTTGTGACGAATCAGGTTGTCTATAGTTGATCCTTAGCATAAAAAATTACGAATAATTTTAGTAAAATCAAAGCTGTTTTATCGGTTTGTAACTCTCTCAGGCGACAAGTCATGATTTTGTAACCTGTAGCTTGCAAGCTCTTCATAATGCGTTCCGGGTTTTCCGTAATTGCAGTATGGGTCAATTGAAAGCCCTCCCCGGGGAAGAAATTTACCCCAGACCTCAATATACCTTGGCTCCATTAATTTTATCAAATCATCCATAATTATATTTATACAATCTTCATGGAAAGCTCCGTGGTTTCTGAAACTGAACAGATATAATTTCAGGCTTTTGCTTTCCACCATTTTTTTGTCTGCAATGTAACTTACATATAAGGTAGCAAAATCTGGCTGGCCTGTAATCGGACAGAGGCTTGTAAATTCAGGGCAATTGAATTTTACCCAATAATCGCGCCCTGCATGTTTATTTTCGAAATATTCCAGTGACTCAGGAGAGTAATCCGCTTTATATTCTGTTTGGTTTCCTAAGTGCTTTAGCTCATCCATGTTTTTATTTGTTTTAAACCGAAAAAGATAAGTTAATTGGTTTGATGTCTTAAGTACTTAAAGAAAAATCTGTGTTAAATTTTTGCAAATACTGTTAACAATCAACCTGTTTTAACAAAATGTCAGGCTTTTTGGGCAATATACTCGTCCCAACCTTTTTTTCTGAGTTTACATGCAGGACATTTACCACAACCGTCTGCGGGAATTCCATTGTAGCAGGTAAGGGTTTTTTCTTTAATTATTTCCAGTACACCAAGTTCGTCAGCAAGTTGCCAGGTCTCAGCTTTGGTTTTGTACATCAGCGGGGTATGAATGGTAAAATCAAAGTCAGTGGCAAGACTTAGGGCGTTTTCCGCTGCCTTAATAAAATCGATCCTGCAGTCGGGGTAATTGCTAAAATCGGTCTGACTGACCCCCATAACAATATTGGAGATGTTTTGGGATTTGGCGTAAATTCCTGCGTAAGTGAGAAATAAAAGGTTTCTTCCTTCAACAAGCGTATTTGGTGGTGCATCTTCCTGTACCGATTCTTCAACCTGAATTTTTTCTTCTGTTAAAGCGTTGGGCGAAACATCGCTGAGGGTAGTTATGTTTGCAATATAAAAACGAATATCAGCATTTTTTGCGATATCAGATGCCAGTTGGATCTCGTGTTTATGGCGCTGTCCGTAGTTGAAACCTATGGCATTTACGTTTTCAAATTTACTCTTTGCCCAGTAAAGGCATGTCGACGAATCCTGACCTCCCGATAGTAATACTAATGCTTTCTCCATATTAATTGTTGTTAAAAAACAGAGTGTGTCGGTTGACAAACAAGGCTTTCCTGCAAATTAGGTTCAGTAGATAACAACTCAGTAATTAGGCTCTAGAATAAAATAAAAACAAATTATCTACTAAATTTCGCTGCAAATATAGATAAAAACTCTAACTATAAAATGATGTTCTTTCTGAAGAGATTTGGCAATTGACGAAGGGTTTAGTGTAAGTTTTTGTGAGTCAAATGTTTGGTGGGGGTAATTTTGAGGATAAAACGTTTTTATGATAATAAAATTATTTTCTTTAACTGACTTTATTTAATGTTGAGGCTTCTTAAAGATATATTTTGGAAGCCTCAACATTTTTTTAGTTTGTATTAAAAATTACCGGAGTTCCTGATAATTAACTTTTTTGTTTTGATATCCTTATTCTCAAGAAAAAGGCTCACACAATATATTCCAGTAGCAGTTTTATCCGGAGACCAGGAATATTTTTTCTGTTCCGGAACTGTTTGGGTCCTGTAAAGTTCCTGTCCGGTTAAGTCATAAATTCTAATTTCTTCGGATATGTTGGAATACTCATTAATATAAATATCCACTTTTCTGTTGGTTTGGTTGAACACGGCATAAAATTGCATTGTCGGTTCCCCATATTCTTTTATTGGGGTACTCTTCTTTTCAGCTTTATAATTTTCTTCATTTAAATTGGAATCCACATTGACATAGTCTTTATAACCGGGGAAGAATGTATAGCCCTCTAATTTAGGGGTTATTGTTCCTGACCAGCTGAAATCGACGATTACTTCGTATTTTCCTTCAGAATCGGTATATATATTATCGGAAGGGAAACCTTGTAGCCGGACTTTCTCCAAAGGGAATGAACGTTTGTTTGCAGTAATCTTTCCACAGATAATAAGACCTGATCTGGGCTTGGCCTGGAAATCATTGTCCGGGAGATCTTTTATTACACTGTCATAGGAGATGTTTTCCGGTGAAAACGTATATCTATAGTGAAAAGGGGTAACTGTTCCATTCCATCCTTCAGGAACAGTAACTTTATATTTGCCGTATTCGTCTGTCTGGATACTTCCCGGTAAGCCCATCAGATAAACCCCCTCTAAAGGCTTATTGTTTGAATCGGGTATATATATTTTACCTGATATTTCAAACATTTGGGCTTCTCCAATGTAATTGTTGTTAGTATAGTTCTCAATTACACTGTTATAAATGATTTGTTTGGGGCTAAATTCGTAATGTGGGTATACCGGCGTAACAGTCCCTTTCCATCCTCGGGGAACGGAATCTGTATAATACCCGTTTTTATCTGTTGTTACGAAACTTCGGAGGCCTTTTAAAACCACATTTTTCATTGGAGCGTTTTTGTTGTCATAGATATAACCTGAAATACCAAAAGTTGCCGGCCATTCAAATCCATAAATGCTTTGGTTAACTGTATCGGATATTACACCGTCGTAATCAATCTGTTTTGGTATAAACCTGTAGTTTGTAAGGATTGGTATTATTGTTCCTTTCCATCCTTCAGGGACTTTTGTCTGGTAGTATCCTTGATCATTGGTTTTTACGCTGTCGAGAGGGAACCCTTTTAAGTACACGTTTTCGAGGGGGGTAGTTCCGCCTGCTTTCATTATGTATCCTGATATTTTGAAGAACCGGACCTGGGTACCTGCTTTAAAGTTGTTCCCGGTTGAATCTTTTATCAGGCTGTTAAAACTTATACTTGGCGGGGTAAATTTATAGTATTTATGACCGGGTGTAATGGTCCCTTTCCATCCTGGTAAAACATGCCCTTCATAAATTCCATTGGTGTTGGTTTTTACTTCAAAAGGAAAACCCTTTAATAATACATTTTGTATTGGGGAGGAATCAATGCTATCGCGAATTTCTCCGCTAATCAATATCCCGTTTGTAATGCTATAGGTTATTTCTACCTGTTTATATCGGTTGTAGTTAGTGCTTTCGTAAACTGTATATTTTATTTTAGCTTCATAGCAACTATCCGGGTAGGTGGGGGAGACCATAGCAACGGAATTTTTGAAATCCAGTTTTAGGCTGTTTGCGGGAGCTGGTTCCCATATCAGGTGTTTCTTTTCTACATAGTCGTCGGAGACGTATTTGTTAAGGTCAAGGGGGGCAAATGCTTTTGTCCCTTTTAAGATAACTGATTTACCGGGTATGCTGGCAGAAATCTCGGGATGTTTGTTTGGAGTAACTCCTTTTCCCATAAAAGTTAATGTGGCTGTTGTATCGGCCCCTTCTTTATCGGTAACCCGGAGGGTAACTTTGATAGTGGTATCATTATAGGCAAGTGCAACAGCATCGGCTTTTATACCCTCTGCGGTTTTTACAAGGTTAATTTGTACGTAGTAGTTGTTGTTTATGTAACCGCTGGCATCGGCTTCAAGGATTTTGAATTTAAGATCTTTGAAACTTGTCAGGTCATCGGTAATAAAATATTTTAGGAAGGTGGTTGATTCATATACATATAATTCATTGCACCCTGGGGTTCCGGGCTTACAGGAGGGCTCCTGGGCGAGGTTCATGTATATATCCGGGAAATTGATTTCCGGTGGGGAATTTTTTGCAGGAATAATGGTTACGGTTCCTTTTGTTGTGGTTTTGTTCCCGCTCTCATCTGTAACCACTACTATAATAGTATCTGTACCAGTCCAGTTAATATCTTTGGCTTCAACTTTGCTTTGGCTTTCAGATAATGGGGTTAGCTTTAAATTCGGGGTCTCATCAGGCCATTCAATTTTTAGTTGGTTCCCGCCGGAGAAATCATCTTTAACGGTTACCGAAATGGCTCCTTTGTTTCCCTGCCTGAATTTTATGCTGCTTAAGGTTGCTTTTGGTGGACGATCTTCCCCAATTACCCTTATCTGATGGCTCTCCAGGCTTAAACCGTTAAGTTTTGGGTGTGTTATTTTACAGTAATAAAATCCCCCGTCTGTTTTAGGGTTAAAGTTCTTCCATTTTAGTTGTTCGTCATTAGAGAAAGTGGAAAACTCTGCATAGTTGTTTTCTTTTTTATACCACTGAAATTCACATCCTTCTGCAGGGGTGTAGTTGTCAATATTAAGTGTAAACGGTGTATTTTCCCCGGGGGTAAATGAGCGTGGCGTACCAAGCTTTTTCTGGGGCTGAAACCTTATTTTATGTTTGTTTCCATCGAATTTATTGAAGTCATCAATAATACTCTTAAAAGTGAAACAATTATTTGATATAAAAAGTTTATCGGGGATTTTTCCAGACTTAAATTCCAGTTTTCCCGAGAGCTCGTTATTTTCGAGATAGGCAAAAAGTTTGTTCCTGTCAAACAGTTCGGGGGGTACAGGACCCTTCATGTTGTTTTTACTTCCGTTTATAAAGTATAGTTTTGGAAGTGCGGCTATTGAAGCCGGGAAACTTTCCAGTTGGTTTTCGTGGAAGTCAATTACTTCAAGGTTGGTTAGCCCGGTCATTGTTTTGGGCAGTTTTTTCAACTGATTATTCTCAACCTTTAATTCTTTCAAGTACGATAATTTACCAATAGATTCCGGTAATTCCTTAAGGTGGTTATAATTTAAATTAAGATTGGTTAAAGATTTTGCACTGCCAATTGAAGGAGGCAGGATTTCAATTTTATTTTTTTGGAGATCAAGTTGTTTTAAATTGGGTAATTTATCGAATAGGTCGGGGATGGTTTCTATAGAGGAATAATCAATTTCCAGTATCTGCAGGTTTGTTAAAGAGAATATGGACGCGGGAAAGCGTGTAAGTGTGGTGTTAAATGTTAGACGGAGTTCTTCCAGTTTCAATAGTCTATCCAGTTTGGGAAGATCAGTGAGTTCGTTATATAAAAGATAGAGAGTTTTTAGGTTAACCAGTTTATTTATTCCTTTGGGGATGTACGACAATTTGTTGTAATGAATTCCCAAAGAAGTCAGGTTTTCAAAATTCCAAAGTTCGTCAGAGATGTATTTTATATCCAGATCAGCAAATGTCAAGTCATTCAGGCTGTCTAACGATTGTAATATTTTAACACAAGAAGGAAGACTGTCGGTCTTGTATTTTGGAACCAGGTCATCACCCCAGATGTTTACTTGAACTACTCTTCCTTTTTGGTTTTCCAATTGAATTCCATACCAGTTTTGTACTCTTTTTGTTGTGTCCCACAAAGGCGGCCAGCCTTTTTTAATGAGTTCTTTTTGAAATTTTACTAAGGTAAGGGAGTCGTCAGGAAAAGCATTGGTTTGTGCTTTTAACAGTTGGCTAGTGCAGAGTTGAAAAAATAAAATAAATAAGCAAATAAGTTGAAATTGAGTCTTTTTCATTTTTGGTTGGGTTGTGTTAAAAATAATATGATGCCCGGAGCCACAAAGGGCCCGGACATCTTGTTTTATTTCCCGCAGGAGATTTGTAATGTTATTCTAAAACAATTTTCCTTACGGTAGAATTGCTTCCGTGCTGTATGCTTAAATAGTATACTCCGGAATTCAGGTCTGAGGTGTTTATCTCAAAACGGTTCATTCCGGAATTCAGGTTATCTGAAACTATGTTTTTAACCATTTGTCCCTGTGCATCAATAAGTCTGATGTTTATTTCCTGTGATTGTTTAGAAAGCAGGCTTATATTCAATACATCTTTTACCGGGTTAGGGAAGGTATTAACAATACAAGCTGTTTCATTTACAGGTGTTAAATTAACATTAGCATTTTCGGTAACAGCCGTTTTGTGGTTATGGTATACCCCATCTCCAACTGCCCAGTCAACATCAAGTGTTTTTTCGGTTTTTGCAGCCGATGACCAAACGCGTAGATCAAGAGGGGCATTCTCATTCATTGATACACCATCTACAATAAGTATGGTTCCATTGCCTGAATTGATCCTGGTTTTACCTATACTTTGTCCAAGTTCGTTATATGCCCTTATTTCATCTCCACTTTCAGAAAGTTTTTTGCTTTCTGCCGAAGGGATAATAACACGCATATATGTTTCTACAGACTGCACATACTGTGGGTTACCTTTCGAAGCCTTAAGGCTTTTTCTATAAGGTCCAGAAGGGGCAGGGAACGTAAAGTTCGGTTCGGGTTGCAAGGCAAATACATAGTAAGCTTCCCCGGGGTTCAGGTTTTTGTCCGACCAGTCGTTAATATTGTACATTGGCGAATAGCTTTCTATTTTTACCGGGTTTTTACCATCATTAACGTATTTATCAACCGAATAAACATTATTAGTATAAGCTTTAAATACAGAATCCACACGCTCTGGAGAAGAATACGGGCAACCAATAAGCGTACTTTCTTCATTTCCTCTTAAAGTATCCACTACCTGATAAACACCGACTCTCGATCCTTCGATATTGATTTTAATGTTGTTTGGTGCAGAAGCCAGCATGAATACTTCGTATCCGTAGCCAGGAGCATAGTATTTTAATGTATTTGCAGGATCTCCTTTTTTCCAGATATTTCCGCTACCATCTTTAATTTGCTCAATATGTGGTACATTGACCATTATTTTGTCAAAGCTTAGGTTTCTCGGAATCAGGTATGATGACCATAGGTTTTCACCCTTGTTCACAAAGAATGTTTCAGGATAGAAAGCACGTATGGTATCAACACTGGATTTACCTCCGTCTTTAAATACGAAATCTGTTGAAGAAGGTTTTAATACAAGTTCAGCATCATAGTCTTTCTTATCAGCTTTGCTGAATATTTTGAAAGAAAATACTTCTCCTGGCGCAAAACCATCTTTTTCAGGTGTGGCAGGGTTATCTCCGTATGCAAAGAACTCAGCCTTGAGTGGTAGCGGGCCATTCCAGATCCAGTATCCGGCACATATCTCTTTATAAACACAGTTGCCAGGGGCACTGCAAATGGTATCGGTATAGAAAATACCAATAATGTCACCGGGAACCGGGCTTTCATTGCCTAATGTGATACTTGCTTTCCAAAGTGGTGGTTTTAAACTGAAATCAAAACCAGATAAGATTATTTTATTTCTGAATGTGGTTGGGGTAACTTCCCAAGGAACATCTGTAACAATAAGGAAAGGTTCTGTTTCGGAGCCGGCAAAACTGCTGATACCAAAATTGTCGGTTGCAACGAAATAATATTCCGTAATACCGGTTTTTTTTGTTAATCCATTAATTACATAATTATTTCCGGCATCAGCAACCATTTTATATCCGGTAAAGTTAATTTCATTGCTTTCTCTTACGTACAACATTACACTTGTTAAGCTATTGGTATTATCAAAAGCTTCAGCTACAAAGTCAATGGTATCTCCAATTTCAATATTTGCTACAGAGGTTTTGTTAGTAACCTTAGGAGGAACATTTGGTAAAACAGCAAATGACCATGGATAACCTGGCAGGTTAATAAATTCCGGAGCTGTAGTAGTACTTTGTCCGTCAGTAGCTTTGATATAGTATACTATTCCGGGAGCTAAAACATCATTTTCAGGTATGTTAACACTCCATGTGGATTTGTTTTTTTTTGCCATGTTTAACTCTTTATATGGCTTGGGTGTATTTGAGCTGCTGGCAACCCGATAAAATAACTTGAGATTAGTTGGGAACGGGGCTTTGTCATCAATCACATTTACTTCAATAGTTACCGGTTTGATCTCAGGTTGAGCTTCTTCAAGTAACTTCAGGGTTGAATCTGTTCTTAAAACTATCGGAGCAGATCCAGGGGTGTAATCACCTGTCAGAGACAATGTATTTCCGTTATAATTAACCTTTATTTCCACATCTCTTTGCTGGCCGTCAAAATAAGGGTGCGTAGGTGTGTAGCGAATAGTGTACGTACTGATTATTTGTTGCTCTATGTCTTTTAATATATCGTTAAAAGGATCAAAGATATTGTATTTACGCCCACCTGTTGCCCTTGCAATATCACCAAAGTCAGTATCGAATACTGCACCGTTTTCGGTTAAAGTGTAAAGGGTTACACCGGCTTTTTTTAGTTGATCAATAACCAGTTGCTTGTCTTTAATATTACAATATTGTAAATTGTTGCCCGTTACAGCTTCATCTGTAATATGGATGAAGATTTTTTGTGCGGCACCATCAAAGGAATATTTCTGTGAAGAATAGTACATAGCATCCCACGAGGGTTCTCTGCTACCATCTATAGTATTCACATTTTTCCACTCTTTTTTAAATGTATTTCCATCGGTATACCAACCGGCATTATTATGGTAAATAGGGTTACCGTTATTGGCACCTTGTCCAAACCGACAAAGTCCTAACCTGTAGGCAAAGCCTTTAGATTCAAGCGAATCAACAAATTTTACAACATTATTGTAAACGGCGTTTTGTTCATTACTCATACTACCACTGTTGTCCATTAAGAAAACAATATCGACCGGTTTTTCTACCGAGTCGGTTTGGTCATATACTTTAAATGTATTATCCTTCTTT
Source organism: Bacteroidales bacterium (assembly GCA_965230395.1). Taxonomy (GTDB): domain Bacteria; phylum Bacteroidota; class Bacteroidia; order Bacteroidales; family UBA10428; genus UBA10428. The sequence goes on along the minus strand of CBDDKV010000002.1, from coordinate 3,814,942 downwards.
ACTTCGTTTGTAATGCCTTCATCAACAAGGGTTTCAGAAACAAAAAAGTTTGATTCGTCCAGGTTGGTTACAGCTGTATTTCCGTCAAATACTTTTACATTCGCAAATATAAAGCGAGGGAATTTTTGTGCATCCAGACTGGTTAAATTTCCGGATAATGCACGGCTTGTTGTTTTGAAACTGTTTTCAAAAGAAGGAGTATCTTTTAATTTGTCATGCCTGATACTGGCATCAAATATATCCCAACCGGCAAAACTGTAAGCTTCATCAGCTTTTAGTTCAAAGGCCAGCTGAACCGCTTTTCCTGCATAAGCAGTCAGGTTAATAACCGATGTTCTTTGTTCACTTTTACCAGAACGGGATGATAGTATCTGCCAGGTTTTACCGAAGTCATCCGACAGGTAAACAATACCTTCGTCATAATACGATTCCAGTTCAAATTGTTCTTTTAAATAAAGGTTAATACGCTCTCTATCATCTTTAAGTCCGGGTAAATTAATTACCGGACTTTCCATGCGGTAACTGGTGTTGTTGGAATAGCTTCCCGTAGAAAACAACAGGTTGGGATTTGATTTATCCTGTTTGTTCATATTTTGCCACTCTGCAATGGCAGCATTTGATTCTATGGTAGAGATATATTCATAGAATTCTGGTGTTTCCATAACCAGATTGTCGAAAACTAACCCCTTTTTAGCAGGAGTTTGTTCTTTATTTTGCCCTATGGCATAAATAGTGCAGAATAAGAAAATAAAGAATAAATTACGTTTCATGTGTAAATAACTTTTTACTTGGTTCATGTTGAATTTTAGTTTAATTAAAAAAAAGGATATAGGTGTTTGTCACACAGAACAATATAAAATGTGATCGGGTAAAATAACAAATTGACATGTAAAGCCGTTTTGTAACCTTTTTTAGGTGTAACACATTTGTTGTATACAACAAATGTGTTTAAACCACTTAGTTAAAAACAGTTCAGTACAAACTCAATTCAAAAGCAAATATTTGCAGGTGTCAGTATTTTTTATGTCCAGTGCAATCTTTAGATATTGGTTTGGTTGTTAAATCTTAAATAAGGTTTAATTTCAGGTATTATTCTATCTGTAAAGACAGAAATGACAGGGCTCGCATTCAAAGTTATGAATACACTATAGTTTCTTACACATCATGTATTTCTTAAGAATAAAGTCCTACTGATGCTATCTTCATTCAAATACTAAAATTTCTACATGTAAATAAAAACTTCTATTAATTACGGTTATACAAAAAAATTAGCTTCGCCGGCTCTGTTTATTTTATTTCCAACACTTTCTAGAACGTCATACAGGTTTGATCAAAACCTTAAACAGTCATAACAAATATAACAAAACAGGGCGGAAAAACAAGAGGGAGGGAAGTATATTAAGGTTAATTAATTATTAAGTAACGTTTATTATGTATTTTAATTTATTGCGTGATATTATCAAATTGTCTGTTATAGAATGTATTGGTTTATTATTTGTTTCCCGAAGAATATTTGAATGATCCAGGTTTTATTCTGAAGGTGATTGTTCTTATAGGTAGAAAGTTTTTTTTTTATAAACTTGCGTAAATCAAACAGTGAAAATAATAATACGATGGTAGCAACTTTAGTTCATATATGGGTAAAACCTGAGTATCAGGTGGATTTTATAAAAGCAACCATAGAAAACCATGAAAAATCGGTAAAGGAAAAAGGAAACCTTAGGTTTGATATCCTAAGGGACGGTTCAGATGAGAATAAATTTCTTTTATATGAAGCTTATGATTCAGAACAGGCTGCCGCAGCGCACAAGGAAACCGAACATTATTTGAAATGGCGCGAAACAGTTGCAAATATGATGGCCCAGCCACGAGAAGGAATAAAACATAACATCATCAGACCTGAAAACAAGTAATTATGGTAGGAAGTTTTAATTTTTCGCATTTACCCTCAATTATTTTTGGGATCGGCTCCCGCGATAAACTTGTAAAAAGTGTTAAGCAGTATGGAAATAAAGTACTACTGATAACAGGGGAGTCTTCGTTTAACAGAAACAAAAAGGCTTTTGAATTGCTGGAGAAACTGCAGGTAAGCGGGATTGAAATAACCAGAATAAGTATAAAGAATGAACCTACTCCGGATGATATCGACAGTGTAGTTTCACCCGGGAAAGATAAGAGCGTTTCCTGTGTGGTGGCAGTTGGTGGAGGTAGTGTTATGGATGCCGGAAAGGCAATTTCGGCCATGCTGACTGTTGATGGAAGTGTGAAAGATTATCTTGAGGGGGTTGGCAGGTATGGGCACCCGGGTACTAAAGTACCGTTTATAGCCTTGCCGACTACGGCAGGAACAGGAAGTGAGGCGACCAAGAATGCCGTTATTACGGAACCAGGTAATTCCGGGTTTAAAAAGTCGTTACGGCATGAAAATTTCATCCCTGATTTGGCCATTGTCGATCCTGAGCTAACAGTCTCATGTTCGCCTAAAATAACATCGGCAGGGGGGATGGATGCTTTTACGCAGTTGCTTGAATCGTACCTTTCCCTAAAAGCTAATCCTTTAACAGATTCCTTGGCTCTTGAAGGTATTCAACGGATAATGCAGAATGTTGAACCGGCCGTTTACGACGGATATAATTTAGAGGCCCGTGAAGGAATGGCCTATGCAGCCTTACTATCGGGCATAACGCTTGCCAACGCTGGTCTTGGGGTTGTGCACGGTTTTGCCCAGCCATTGGGAAGTTTATATTCAATACCTCATGGCGTGGTATGTGGTACCTTGATGGGGGTAACAAATAAAATTACATTGCAGCATATTCTTCGCTCTAAAAAAGAGCCGCACACTTACACGTTAAACAAATATGCCCGTTTAGGTTCTCTTCTCGTCAATAAAGAAGGAAAAACGGAGTATCTGGCAGGAGTGTTCATTGACTATTTATTAGAATTAACAGATAAATTTGCTCTTCCAAGGCTTTCTGAGTATGGTATCAAAGGATCTAAACTGGGTTCGATTATAGCTGCAACAAGTCAAAAGTATCATCCAGTGAACCTTAGCGATGGTGAATTAGAAGAAATTCTTAAAGAAAGATTATAGTTAAACATTAAGGAGGTTAGGGTGTTTTAACATCCGAATTTCAATTTAATATTGTGGGAATGGGTATGGAACTGGAAAAGAAATACAGCAACCTGAAAGAATTAATTGCAGGTCTGAAACAAGTGGTAGTGGCGTATTCCGGAGGTGTTGACAGCACGTTTTTATTAAAAGTGGCACTGGATCAACTCAATGAAAACGTGACGGCTATAATGGGCAAATCAGTGTCAATGCCAGAGAAGGAGTTTGAGGAGGCGGTTGCGTTGGCCAGGGGGCTGGGTATTGAGCCTGTGGTTATCAGAACGGATGAAATAAATTTACCGGATTACTATACAAACCCTACCGACAGGTGTTACCACTGTAAACATGTTATTTTTGAAGCGTTTAAAAAGTATGTATCCGATCATTCACTTAAAAACCTTGTTGATGGTTCAAATTATGATGATCTGAGCGATTACAGACCGGGAAAGAAAGCCCTTGAAGAGACGGGGGTGATTAGTCCGCTTAAAGAAACGGGGTTTTCAAAAGAGGATATCAGGACTATGTCTAAGAAGTTAAACCTGCCAACCTGGAATAAGGAAGCAATGGCATGCTTATCTACCAGAATAGCTTATGGAGAAATAATTACTAATGAGAAATTAAAGCAAATATCCAGAGCTGAAACCTATCTGCGTGAACTTGGTTTTACTTTTGTAAGGGTCCGGGTTAAAGATATGCACTGCAAAATAGAAACAAACCCGGAGCAACTGGCCTTGTTCTTTCAGGATGGCGTTAGTAAGAAGGTGGTCGATAAACTGAAAAAAATAGGTTACAAAACTGTATCGATTGATTTGGAAGGGTACAGGATGGGGAGTATGAATGATTGGATAAGTGATAAATAAAAATTATTTCTTTGCTTTAAGTTTGGCAATAGTTTTTCGGCATTTGTTTTTCAGCCCCCTGGAACCGTCGGGAATAATTGACTCCATAACAGCAATTAATTCCGGTTTAATTTCGGGATAAACGTTTAATATCTTTAACAAAATATCAAGGGAGAAAGCGCGGACTGCAATGGCCTGTTTGGGATCTTCAGCCAGAGAGAAAGCGGTGTCAGCCAGTTCCCCTAAGCTATCTTCATCAAGCTGGTAAGGTGTGGCAACCAATATTTTCAACGCACTTCTTTTAACCCCATCTACCTTGGTTTTAGGTAAAACGCGAATGAGTGTTTTCAGGTGGTTTTTTCCCAGTTCCGGATGCTTTTCTATTACCATAAATGCAACCCAGCCGGCCCTCATAGATACCGGGTATTCGTCGCGGTAAACCAGTTCCATTATTTCGTCAAGAAGTTTCTGACTGTTTCCTATTTTTTTTACCATTAAATCTGCAAGCTCTTTGGATGATTCCACTAACTGTTCTTCGATAGAATGCATAATTACCGGTTTACTGAATAATAGTTCGTTAAATTTAAAGGCGAAAATAAAAAATAATAAATCATGATGAAAGTGTGGAAACCAACGGAAGAAGAAATTAAAACCACTCAGGACTGGGGCATCTGGGAAAAAGAGGCTTCGGAATTTCCATGGAGTTATGATGAAAAGGAAACCTGTTTGATTTTAGATGGTAAAGCAGAAGTTTCGGATAAAGAAGGAAATAAAGTTGTTTTTGAATCAGGCGATATGGTTCAGTTCGAGGCCGGGCTCACTTGTACATGGAAAATTGTAAAAGATATTCGTAAGCGATATGTTTTTGGTTAATGTTGATCAAATACCATTACGAATAACTTCAGCTTTTTTTGGTTGGCTAATTTCCGTGTATTTTGGTAACCGTCATAGTGGAAATGGCGGGACACTTTTTCCGTCACCCGTTGGAGGGGCAACAAATAATAAGATGGGTTGCTTTGGAGAGATATCTTCCTTTTAAGGAGAAACGCGGGCAACGCAACAGGAGAGGGTTCAGGATAAGTCCTTTTCACTGAAAACGATGGCTTCATATGTATACAAATCAGCATCTTTCCAACCGTTCCATCCTAAACCTGCTTTGTTTTTAGAACAGTTGCCAAGGAACTCTTCCACGCTCCAAGATGTTCTTGGGGCAACCTGGGGCAGAAAAGTGCCTGATTGCTCCCCTTTTTTGATATAAATACCATGTTTTCCCAATTCAATTTCTTCAGGAGAATTAATTTTTTTCAAAGGTGTTAAAACCGAAATTTCAATGTTTATTTTATTTACATCATCCGGCCTTACATCAGGAAAGCGGTTGTCATAAAAAGCAGCAGAAACGGCTATTTCAGCTACAACACTTGCAAGGGGCTTTTCCTGGGACTGAAAGTTGCCAATACACCCCAGTAAGTTTTCATCCTTGTAAACACTTACAAATGCTCCCGTCGGGGTATTCAGTTTTTCAGGATATTCAGAGGGTTTGGGAATCAGTCGTTTACTCGATTTTAAATATTCTTTTATTGAATTTCGGGCAATTTCAAGCAACGATTTTTTGTCTTCCTTTTGTAATATAAATATTTCTTCTTCGATGTTTGAATACAAAGCGAAAGACTGGTACCCTACAACTCTTTCATGATCCCCATAAAGTAAAGAATCTCCGCTGTTTTCATATAAAAGTGCTTTAAACTTTATGCCTTGAATTTTGGTTGTGATGTGCATTAAAGTTAAAACAGATGTCCACCCGCACATGGAGGTAGACAGGTGCGGTACAAGTTTATTTTCATTTATTTCAATTTGTTGCCATAATGTATCCGGGTTTCCGCTCAGAACAGCTTCGGTTGTTCGGGAATCAACTTCAACAGCATCTTTATAATTTGGGTAATGGGAAAGATCGGTGCTGATCACAAACAAGTTTTCTGTTGTAAACCACGGGACCAGAAGCGAAGCTATTTCTTTACATACATTTTTGTCTTGTGTAGCAATAATTATAGGGATAATTTCAAATTCTTCTTTCCAGAGAAACTGAAGAAATGGCAGCAGTACTTCAATACAGTGTTCGTCTGCATGTGCAGTCTCTTCAAATCGAAAACATTTTCCGGTGTTTGTTAACTTGTTTGCAACTTCAATGTTGACGGAGACTTTCCCGAGGGGGGTAACATAATCTCCCTGATTGTAAACCGATGCACCTTCAAAAACTGTATTATGACTTGAACCAATCAGGAATACTTTCTTTCTCGGTTTTAAATTGCGCAACTGAAGGAAAGCAGCAGCTGCCACCTTGCCTGAAAAAACATACCCTGCATGCGGGGCAATTAAGCCAATAAGGTTTTCATTTTCAGGTTTATCCTTACCCAGTTGCTGTTCAGCCTTGGCAAGGAGTGAGTTGATTTCCTTTTTAAGCTGATTGTCATTGTCCGGGTAAAATCTACCTGATGCCACCGGGGGCCTGTCGGTTAAAGAATGCTCTGAGTACATAATTATATTACTATAAGCCTTGATTGACTTTATTCAAAGGTACAAACGCATAGATGCAAGAGCAAGGTTATCGGGATATATTTTCCGGAATTAACAAATAATTTGGGGGAAAGGTACAATTGAATCAACCTGAAAACGAGTAGTGCGATCACAAAATAACATATTATATTTTACACTTCTTTTTCCTTTCTGTAGCGTTTAAATTCTTAAACGTAGCTATGGCTATGCTTTAGCGGGGAGAATAGGGGGGCTCGAAAAGCGCGGTATAATACAATATGGTTATTCATGGGAGGGTTATTATTCTTTGGAGATAAACAGAGAGGCAACTTATCAGGATGCCTCTCTGTTTATTCAGGTATTAATCTTCCACAGTAGCCTTAAGTATAACCTCAATAGGTTCACCGATAGAAGGCGTTAATGTAGCTTTACCGGTATATTCTCCCGGTTTAAGGTTTCCTGGTGCGTATGTAAAAGGAACGTCAATTGATTCACCCGGGGCTAAAGGGCTGAATGTAAGTTTTACAGCAGCGTATCCGGGAAATTCAATAGAAGACCCCAGGCTTGTTAGGGTTTCATCAGACTTGTTGGTAAGAGTGAGAACCACTTCACTTTTTTCCGGGGTGCTTTTTAAAGCCGATCTTTTCACTGTTCCGAAATCAACCACATATTTGTCCAGAACAATCAATTTTTTATTTGTTTCAGCGGCTTCTACCGTAGCTTTAAGTTTCACTTCAATAGGTTCGCCGATAGAAGGTGTTAAAGTTGCTTTACCTTCGTATTCTCCTGGTTTAAGGCTTCCTGGTGCAAAAGTGAATGGTACTTTAATCGAATCGCCGGGGGCCAGTGGCCTAAACGAAAGTTTTACTGCAGCTTTCCCCGGAAATTCAATAGATGCCCCTAATTTTTCTAAAGTCTGGTCCGACTTGTTGGTTAGGGTTAAAATAACCTCACTTGTTTCTGGGGTACTTTTTAAAGCTGAACTTTTCACTGTACCGAAATCAACTTCATATTTGTCCAGAACAATTAATTTTTTGTTTGTTTCAGCAGCTTCTACTGTAGCTTTAAGTTTCACTTCAATAGGTTCGCCGATGGAAGGTGTCAAAGTAGCTTTACCAGTATATTCACCCGGTTCAAGGCTTCCTGGGGCAAAAGTAAACGGTACTTTAATCGAATCGCCGGGAGCAAGGGGGCTGAACGTAAGTTTTACTGCTGCTTTTCCCGGAAACTCGATAGATGACCCTAAACTTTCTAAGGTCTGATCAGACTTATTGGTAAGGGTCAAAACAACCTCACTTGTTTCAGGGGTGTTTTTCAAGGCAGAACTTTTCACAGTCCCGAAGTCTACTTCATATTTGTCCAGAACAATCAAGTCTTTGTTTGTTTCTCCATCTACAACAGTAGCTTTTAGTTGCACTTCAATAGGCTCTCCGATAGAAGGTGTTAAAGTAGCCTTGCCTTTGTATTCTCCTGGTTCAAGGCTTCCTGGGGCAAAAGTAAACGGTACTTTAATTGAATCGCCGGGAGCAAGGGGGCTGAAAGTTAGCTTAATGCCAGCATGTCCGGGAAATTCAATAGATGAACTTAAACTTTCTACAACCTTGTCTGATTTGTTGATCAATGTCAAAACTACTTCACTTGTATCTTTAATACTTTTTAATGAAGAGTTCCGAACAGTTCCAAAATCGACTTCATAAGAACTTAAGACAACTTTGTCTGTAGGTTCCGTATTGTCATCGTCCGATTCACAGCTTACCATTGCAAATGAAAAAAATGCAAGTACCAGTGCTGTGTTTAAGCATGTTTTTAGAATTTTCATTTTGAGATTTTTGTGGTTTAATTAATAATGAAATACCCTCCAACTTTAATGGCCTTGTTTGTTTAAATTATCTGGACCTGTTTGTTAAAGCCTGAAGGTTTTAAATCGATTATAAAAACTGAAAATTCACTTTTTTATTGTTTGTTTTTTTAAGGATCATAAAATGAGTATGTTGCGTTGGTTTGGAATTATGTGCCCGTCTGTAAAGTCTTACTCTTTGTCTTCGTCTTTATTTTCAACCTTATTCTTAAGAAAATGAAAAACAGGGTGAATATGAGACTAATGGGAACGAGAATATTTCCGGCTTTGGAGTAGGCCGTTTGTATAGAAACAATGGGGAGTTCAGCGAAAAGGACTTTTAAACCGGACTCCATTGTGTTCATACTGGCAACTTTATTTCCCTTGTGGCCATAAATGGCTGATAACCCTTTTCCATTGGGGCGGATTAGGGCAAAGCCGTTTTGCACTGCTTCAAAAGCTGCCATATGTGAGTGAAGTGGTGTTATTTCTTTCCAGTCGAATGAAGGTACCAGCATAATATTAATATTCTGTTGCCCTGCCTGTCTTATAAATTCCGTGAACTCCATGTCGTAGCAAATAACACTGCCCAGCTTGCCGTATTCGGTATCAAGGACCGGAACAGTGAAGTTGCCCGGGTTAATGATTGGGGCTTCGGCCACCGGATGCAGAGCTGATTTTAAATACTTCCATCCAACTTTGCCTTCCGGGGTTATTAATATACTTACGTTATTGAATGGTTTTGTGGCAGGTGTTGCATTTTCTTCTAAAAAGGAAACAAGTATGTATACCTTGTTTTCCGTTGTCATACTTTTTATTTTATGTAATAAAGATTTTGCCTGTGTTTGGTTCAGAATCAATGAGCCTTCGTTCCATACAATGATTTTGGCACCCTCCTTTACTGCTTTAAGCGTGCTTTTAAGAATATTGTCAATAGCTACAGGTTCAGAGAGGATGTCTTCTGGTATTTCTTTTAATTCCTGATTGGCCAAAGCTGAAAATATTTCAGACTTTTCACTGAATACCTTAATGATATCTGTTTCGCCGTTAATGGCAGCTACTTTTACGGATTTAGAACTTTTTATTGGGGAAGTAAAACGAACTGTTCCCAAAATGATAATTGCGGAAAATACCACGACATAAATTAATGCGGTTTTTCTGGTAACTTGTTTGTTTTTTTTGTTTTCAAGTATCCGGTTGATCACTGCTCCAAACCATGATACAAGAAATGAAAGGCCAAACAGTCCGGAAACAGATACCATTTGGACCAGAGGCTTTAGCGGGTATTGGGTATGGGCAATTATGCCCCATGAACCTATCATTACTGTAGAAAAGTATTCAAAGAGTACAACAAAAGCAGGGAATATCAAAGAAGTGTAAAAAGGTTTGTTTTTTTGATAAAGTAGGCGATCGGCAATGTAAGGCAGGCTGTACATTATCGCAAACCCTAATCCGTTATACAGGTGAACAGCAATCTTCGGGTTGTCCGGAGCAAAACAGGTCCGGGAGATGCTTCCGGCAATAAGGGTAACGATAAAAAATAGTAAAATACCCGGAAACTTAGAATTTCTGGTAAAGTTCAAAAGAAAAACGGGTGTGACCCATGCGGCAATGGCTAAATGCCAGTTTAAACCTAAGGCTATCATTCCGATAAAACCAATAAATAATAAAATTACCTGTCGGAGAAAGGTGTTTGTTTTCATAACCAATTAATTTTTATAATGTGACTGAAAACAAACTTATGTTCAACACGGCACAAAAACCTGACTTTAATTGCTATTTTGTGCCTGGACAAGGTTTACTTAACCGGCAGGTAATATTCAATTAAAGAATTTTTATGGTAAGGGCCCAGGAATTTTTCTCCATAGTACTCATATCCAGGCCGATCTTGTTCAATGTCGTTTTTCATCATCCAGGTCCCCCATATGTAGTCAATAGAAAAACGGGCATCATACCGGGTGCCTGTATGGGTAAAAACAGCGTAATTCCCTTTAGGGATTATTACCTGTTTAAAATCATCGGGAATAAGTATTAAACTTGATTCTTCTGCACCGACAAATTTATGAAAGGTACAGTCGTTGTCGTGGTTGATGAAGTGATTGGGATTTGAAACGTACCTGTGAATTTCGAATACAGAAATGTGTTTTCTTTTTATACCTACCTGCTGCAAATCTTTAATTTTATACCATAGTTCAATAAGGGGGACAATATTTTTCCTGGTAATGGTAAGTTCTTTTCCATACAGTATAATTTTGTCAACCTGCTTATATACAGGTTCTAAAGTTATATTCGATGTAATATGTTTTAGTTGTTCTTTTGAGAGCTTCACCCTGCCAAAATATATTTGTCTTTCATTCTTTTTGCGGTATTCCACCGGGGTTACCCCAAAGGCCTTTTTAAAAGAACGTGAGAAAGCTTCAGGAGAACTAAACTGGTAGTCCGCTGCAATCAGCCATATTTTCTGTTTGGTTTTAAGTATGTCAGACGCAGCTTCGGTAAGCCTTCTCTTTCTGATATAATTGAAAAGTGTTTCTCCGGTGAGGTGCTGGAACAACCTGTGGAAATGATATTTTGAAGAGAACGCTTCGGAAGAGATGTGTTCAAGATGGATGTCTTCTTTCAGGTTTTCTTCGATAAAATCGACAGCTTTTTCAATTTTTTCAAAGTTGTTCATTTTATGTTTTAATTCGCGTTACCCAAGAGATAAAGCAAGTGAGAGACTAAAGTAACAGAATAAAGGAAGAATTACGAAAAAGGAAAACTTGTTTTATAAATAGTGCCACAGCAAAACAGGCATGTCAACGGAAAGTAGTCAGATGAAAAACAAAAAGCCAAGCAAAAAATGGGGTGTAGATCTACGGGCAAAGGCTTTCGGTTGAGATAGAAGCGGCACGCATTATAAAAGTGAGCTAGGAGTAATCCCTTTGCCTGCTTGATTACCTATTCCCGTTGGGCAGGTTTAAACATTATTGTTGACAAGACAATAGTGCATCACATCATAAGTAACGTCGCTTAATTTTAAACTTTTTTCTCTTTCTACGGCGTTCCGGTTTTTAACCGCAGCTATGGCTACCCTTTGCAAATCGCGCCTTGTAGAAATAACAAAATGAGATAAAATATACAACACGATATTTACAACTTAATGCACTGGACTGTTAAGATTTTGTAATTGTTTCGCTCATCTCCATCACCCTTTCCTTTGGGCATAGCTCAATAACACCCCATAGAAACTTATATCCATGTTTCAAATAATTCATTTTCAGGCATGAAAAGTTCGATGGATTCCCTAAATTAGATTCATGATACATTAGAAATAAATGCCGCCAGGGTATTTTACTTGCTTGTTGGCGTGCATTGATCAAAACTTCGAAACAGATTGAGACATTGATAAAGACTGATAAATAAAGATGAGTATTCAAAATTAAAAAAGAGAATAAAATGCGACACAAACGATTAAAATTAAGTGCCACACTCTTTTTAAGTCTGGGACTGGTAGGACTGCAAGCACAAACCATTTATGTAAAAGAAAGTAGCGGAACGCAAACCGCCTATGCTTTAAATAACATGCGTAAGATGACATTTTCTGGAGGAAATGTAACACTACAGAAAACGGATAATACCTCAGGCATTTATGCTTTGTCCGGGTTGCATTATTTGGTTTTTACAGACCTTCCGACAAGTTTTACAGAACAATCCATGGAGTTCAGTAATACACTTATTGCTTACCCTAATCCTGCGAAAGATGTGTTAAATATTGATTTAGCAGGCGTTGAAAGCGAAGGGACAATAAGTATTCTCACCCTTGAAGGTAAATTGCTACAAGAACAAAAAACCAATGGAGTAAATACGGTAACATTGAACCTGAGCCAATTGCCCCATGGTATTTATTTATGTCGATATGAGGGTGCTAAAGAAATAAAAACAGTGAAAATTCTTAAACGATAAAAGGAGGAAAAACGATGAAAGAAAGTATATTTTTATCCGTACTACTATTTGTATCGGCATTTACAATAAATGCCCAGAATGATACCATGTATATAATGAAAAATGGCTTAATCGTAGGACAATACAATGTAAATACAGAAATTGACAGCATAATATTTTACCAACCAACAATTGAAGAAGCCACAAGCGGTAAGTTTACAGATGCACGAGACGGCAATGTTTATAATTGGGTGCAAATTGGCAAACAAATATGGATGACAGAAAACCTGGCATACCTTCCAAGTGTAAATAAAGTTGCCAATGGCTCTGAAGATGTAGCCGGGGCTTATTATTATATATACGATTATGACAGCACGGGGGTTAACGAAGCTAAAGCCACAAGTAATTACGCCAATTACGGAGTTTTATACAATTGGACTGCCGCTATGGCAGGTTCGGCAAGTGACTCGGCCAATCCAAGCGGTGTTCAAGGTGTATGCCCAACAGGTTGGCACCTGCCAAGTGATGCAGAGTGGACAGAATTAACCGGCTACCTTGGTGGCAAAGAAGTTGCCGGAGATAAACTAAGAGAAACGGGTACTACGCATTGGTATAGTCCTAACTCCGGAGCAACCAACGAATACGGTTTTACGGCACTTCCGGGCGGCGGCCGTTACAACACTAAAGTTGGAGAATTCGGTGATGTTCAATTCATTGGTTATTGGTGGAGTGCTACGGAGTCAAATGATACTACTTCAATTTCCCGTTGGATGTACTATGGTGCAAGCCCTGTATACAAAGACAACTTCAATAAGGAACTTGGTTTTTCTATTCGTTGTGTGAAGGATTAATAAAATTGATTCATTTAACTATTGATATTTTTTTACGCCAAGTGGGATCAAAAAAATGGGTTTTGGTGCGCTAAACCAGCTCTTCCAGATTTGCAATCAGCGAGCAAGAGAAGGGAATTTGTAATCCTGGCTAATAGTGCGCTCACAAAATAATATTTCATATTTCACACTTCTTTTTCCTTTTTGTAGCGTTTAAATTCTTAAACGTAGCTATTGCTATGCTTTGCAAATGGCGCCTTACAAAATGAAAAAATCATGTAGCCAGGTTCAATAATTGAAACGGATGATGCCTGGTCTATGCATGTATGCAGATACAGCAAATAAAACGACAAGAATAGGGGGTAACGTTTTTAAGGTAAATATTAACTTGCTTGCTGAAAGTAAATTTAGTATAAGGTAAATGATACAAACATCTGATTATAAGGATGCACTAATTCATTCCAAATATTTGGTCTGGGAATATGTCAGTTAATCCGCAGAATATATTGGAACTGTTTTAAGGCTGGTAGAATGGGGGTAAATGTTGTGTATTTATCTGGTTTTCGGATGTAATATGGAGAAGGAATCAAATACTCTGAGAGATAAGCTGGCAAATGTTATCAAGAGCTAATCGATTCTTTCCAGGATATTACTGAAAACCCTAAGGTTGGAAAAAACCATGAAAGGATTCGCTCTGATTTGTATGGATTAAGAGTGACAAGACACATTGTTTTTTACAGGATTATAGATAAGTAGAAAATCGATATTACCAGAATTTTGTATGAACGGATGGATTTAAAAAAACAGATTAAAGAATAACTACACCCGATATGTGGAAATGCATTTTACACCAACATTGTGCCTTAGGCCAGGAATTTTATACTACCATAGAATAATAGTATGAGAAAAAATTATAGTTTGCAGTTTTCGTATAAGACTTTTAATGGAGCCATTGAAACAAGGGACTTTCTGGACAAAGTTTTTAAAGAAACTATTAAAGCAATTAAAAAATACTATGACTGTCAGCCGGATTCATATAAAGAATATGGATTTGAGTTCGGAGAAGAACAAGTCAAGACATTTCTGACAGTCGCATTAAATAATGTGACCAAAGGGAATTTTATACAAGAATATCCACTTAATAGAAAATACAGAGAACATGACAATTCAGATTTTTTCTCTGCAAACGGTTACCTTGATTATTGGGCAAGTTTTTCCAAGTGTGATTACCTGCTTGAGATAAAACATGGTTGGATTAGATATTACATCGATTCAGGAGAATACACCATTTACCAGAAAACAATTGATAAATTTCAGAGTTCGATATCGCAACTTGATTCAATTGAGTACAAAACAAACTTGAAGATAAATAATCATTTATTTGGGATTGGTTTAATTGTTGCGCCTATTTACGTCAGAAACAAGAAACCTGACACTTTAAACGATCCCGATAGTTTTAATGATTTTCTTTTTGAAGAAGTGAAGAAGTTAGGAGGTGATTTTATAGGGATTTGGCATTTAGAATCTGAATATCTACAAGAATTTACATACGAAACTGATTCCGGGACATACAAAGAATATTATCCAGCATTATTGTTTTTTGGTAAAATTAAAAAGTATTCACGAAAGTAGTGAAATAATTCACCAACGCATTACAATCATGCAACGCACCAGCAGAGTATGGGGGATTTAGCCGGGTTTGTAATTGTGTCAGATCAAAGCCTCAAATCAGAGGATTGATTTTCTCTTTGTAATTTTTATTGTTCCTGGTTTTAGTGAAAAAATAGTTTCTATGAAATAGGACTTTCGTATCACCGGGATGATTAGTTTGAAATGTAATTTTGGTTTAATACATGAAAAATATTACTATAAGAAAATACAATACCTTAGAAGTTTCGGGTAACTTTCAAATTATTGAACTGGATAGGTTATTGGCCTATCAGGTGATGGTTGAAAAAATTCATCGCCATGATTTTTATTATATGTTGATCATCAAAAGTGGTAGTGGAAGTCACAATCTGGATTTTAACCTTTATACCATTCAGAAATACTCCCTTTTCTTATTAAAGCCCGGACAAGTTCATGAACTAACACTAAACAAAGGTGGTTCAGGTTTTATCATTACCTTTGACAAACAATTTTATTATCCCGATAAAGATGAAATAACTAAAGCTTTCCGGAGTTTGTTTCAGAAAGACTATTATCAATTAGAACCGGGTTTGTTTGATGAAATATTTCAAATTCTCAACCATATTTTAGATGAAAACACCAACAAACCCTTTGGTTATAGAAATGCCATAGCCACGTACTTCGACTTGTTTTTTCTCAAATTAATTCGCAAAAAACAACGCTCAATTAACAAGAAAAATTCAGTTGATTATGAGCTATTGGAACAATTTTCCTTCCTGTTAGAGCAGAAATATAAATCGAATAAAACGGCAAAGTTTTATGCTGACAAACTAAACATAACCCCTCACAGACTTAATAGTATCACGAAAAATATCTTAGGAAAAACGAGTACCCAGATAATTGCAGACCAGCTAATTCTTGAAGCCAAAAGAAATTTATTGGCAACAACACTTCAAATAAATGAGATTGCTTTTCTGCTCGGATTTGAAGATGATTCTTATTTCATAAGATTTTTTAAAAAGCACACAAATACAACCCCTAAAGTGTTTCGGGAGCAATATTAATTGTCCTGTTTTTTTACGTAATTATCCTGTCATCTTGGAGTCGGCACACCGTAACTTTGAGCTTAAAAAAGATGAATTATATTTTACACGCTACATTAATTGGAATAGGAGCTACAATAGTAATGGACGTCTATTCCCTGATAATAAGCTCATTTGGAATTAAAACTTTAGATTACAAGTTTCTGGGTAGATGGATAGGGCATTTTTTTAAAGGTAAGTTTTCCCACAATCAAATTTTTAGTAGTTTATCTATTAAATATGAATTGGCTATTGGCTGGATAGCTCATTATATAATAGGTATTACATTTGCGTTCTTTCTGGTTTTCATTTTCGGAGAAAAATGGTTGATGCAACCAACTCTACTGCCAGCACTAATAATAGGGATTGTAACTATAATAGCCCCATTTTTTATCATGCAACCAGCATTTGGACTAGGGGTTGCATCAGCAAAAGTTCCCAATCCTACAAAAGCAAGAATACTAAGTTTATTGGCGCACTCTGTTTATGGCGGGGGATTATTCTTGAGTGCAAAATTTATCAATGTTATAGTGAACCACCTCGGGGCTTGCCCCGAGGTGGTTCACTAACCTCAAAGTACATTCTTAGCGGAACATTTGAAAAGGGCAATAACCGTTCATCAGTTTGTCTTTTACCAGACAACGCGATGATCTAAAATATTTACCTTACATTCGTTCAGTCATTTATCTTATTAAACCCACATGAACCTTTACACCTTTACAACCCTTATAACCTCCATAACATTTTTTATTTTAGGTAATATAATCGGGCTAAATAACAAGGGGAGTAAACCACACAAAGTGTATGCCCGGGCATTTTATATTGTTGGGGTATCAATCCTGGCTATATATCTGTTTACGCGGGCAAATAGTGAAAAGGAAGCATGGATATGGCTCCGCTTTTCTGCAGTAATGCACTTTATTGCACCATTATCGCTCCAGGCCATACTTTATATGATTTCCGGAATTCAAAAAAAGCATACACATAAACGATTGTTGTTTATTTATACACCGTTTGTTCTATTTTTTTTACAGGATTTATTGTTTCCGGGATTAACTTTCGGAAACCTCAAATTAACCTCTCTGGGCTGGGCAAACACGTTTAAAACCGACTCTGTTTTTTTTAGAATTAACCAGGTATCATATATTTTCTATGTTGCAGTTCTTATGGTCTTGATTATTTATGCCTTAAGGACAACAAGGAACAAGCCCATTAAAAAATTTGTATACTTTTTTCTTTACACCTACTTTATTCCTCTGTTTGCTGCAGTAATAATTTTATTTATAATTCCCGAATACCTGAGGACCATTTTAAGATTTGAAGCAATAGCTGCTTTTTTTGCAGCAATAATTACAACGTATGGAATTTTAACCACAAATATTTTTGATTTTAATATCGACATCGTGTCAAAAGATATCATTAAGCACATGCCTAATTTTTTGGTGCTTACCGATAAGAAACGAAGTATAATTGATGTAAACACGAACACCATTAATTTATCCGGCTATGCTAAAAATGAGTTAATAAATAACCCGGTCTCACTAATTCTGGATGAGAAAGGCGGGGGAGATGTTTTTTCATTGGAGAATATAAATTCGGGGGTTGAGATAAAACTGAAAACAAAAGGAAACAAAAGAATCCCGGCTCTTGTGTCAGCAAGTCGTATAGCACTAAAAGGAGAGTTCCTGGGCTATGTTTTAATCGGCAGTGATATTAGAAATGTCCACCATTTACAAACCGAGAAAAAAATAATTGAAATGGAGCTAAAGGCACTTGTTGCCCAAATGAACCCCCATTTTTTGTTTAATGCCTTAAATTCAATTCAGCATTTTTTATTACACGACTTTAGAAAAGCAAACCACTATTTGTCTAACCTTGCAACCCTGTTAAGAAAGATTTTAGAAAACTCTAACAAATCTTTAATATCAGTAAACGAGGAAATTAATATTTTGAAGCTGTATCTGGATATTGAGTCGTTGAGATTTGGAGAGGAGTTTGAATATAATTTTGAAGTAAAAGAATCAATTGATATTTTTGATAGAAAAATTCCTCCAATGCTTGTTCAGCCATTTGTGGAAAATGCAATTTGGCACGGATTGCGTCCGTCTTCAAAGAAAACGAGAAGACTGAATTTAAGGATTGATGAACCGGACGAAGAAAGATTATGCATAACAATAGAGGACAATGGGGTGGGAATAAACAACGCAAAGAATAAGAAGGGAGCACCAGATAAGGAGAAAACTTCCCACAGTATTTCTAATATTAAAGAAAGAATCAGGCTGATAAATAACCAGGCCGGGCACAATAAAATATTATTATCAATAACGGATATTAAAGGGGCATCAGGCTCCGGGACTAGAGTGGAATTGAGCTTCATTGAAAATGTATTTTAAAAGAAATCCTGACCAAAAAACTACAACTAAACCATGATACGATGCATAATTGTTGATGATGAGCTGTATAGCAGGGAAACATTAAAGAACCTTTTGACCGATTATTGTACCGGTGTTGAAATAGCCGGTGAGGCTGGATGTGTGGAATCGGCACTTGACTTATGCAGGAAACAGTGTCCCGAATTGGTTTTTCTGGATATTGATATGCCTGTATATAACGGTTTCGATTTTTTAGATAGTTTTGAAACAATAGACTTTCATATTGTATTTACAACAGCCCACAACCAGTTTGCGGTTAAAGCATTTCGATACGCAGCACTTGATTTTTTATTGAAACCTATTAATATACAAGAACTACAACAGGCTGTTCAGAGGTTTAAGGATGTAAAATCAAGAAGCAACCCGTCCATTTCGTATGAGGCTTTGCAGTATTACAAGAAAAAAAGAAAATTCGACAGAATTGCCTTACCTTCTAAAGATGGGTACATTTTTATTTCAACCGAAAGTATAACAAAAATAGAGGCCGACAGTAATTATTCAAAGGTCTATTTTACCGATAGAAAACCCATCGTTATTTGCAAAACATTGCAGGAATTTGAAGATATTCTGGACGAAGAACACTTTTTGCGCCTGCACCGCAGCCACATTGTAAATATTAACCAGATACAATCATTTAACACGAAAGAGAAATATGTTATTCTTAATGATAAGACCAGGATTACAGTTTCCTCACGGCGAAAAGCACTTCTTTTAAATATCTGCCAGTCATTTTAGGACAAACGTGATTCGCAGGTGGAATGAGCTTAGGTTTATTACGTTAGCGATTTGTGCTCCTGAAAAGGCTGGTTTTACGTTCACTAAATAAAAAGCTACACTCATCCTTTATAATTGTTCTCTTGCTCATTTGCTGTTTTCAGATAAAACTGGGGGAATAACTTTGCTTTTAAACTACTAAAAATTAACCCCTATGTCTCTCCTTTATTTTCTTTTTAGAAGTAAATCAATACTTCCGGGTACAAATCACTTATTTATAAAACTTTGTCTCATAGCCATTATTGCACTTCAGTGGCAGGCACCATATGCATATGGAAGTAATCCGGCAGATGCCGGAATTGTTGAAGTAAACGCATTATTTCATCAGGGTCAGAACGGCTTTGAAAATGTGCCAATTCAGGTAACCATCCGTAATTATGGAAGTTCTCCGATAAACGATGTCAAGCTATCCTGGAATATTGTGGATATGGATAGCACAATCGAACGTTTTCATAAAGACTGGACCGGGTTTTTAGCCCCTGATGAGAATATTACTTTGGTAGTTGGCAATTACAGCTTCTATCCAAAAGATATGTACCAGTTAAAAATCTGGACACACAATCCGAATACAGAAGAAGATATTAATCATGCAAACGACACAGCAGTCATTAGAGATATTATTACGTCGCCGGACAAGGAAAATTACGCCCTTTATCTGGATGGGGGAAATGATTATGTTGATATAGGGGGCAATCCGGATTTTATCTCACCGGGAACGCCTGGTGAATATACCGTGGATATGTGGATAAAACTGGAAAAATACCAAACGGGTTTTGTCTTTGGTGATGAGCATTCGCATAATAACGGTGTTATGATGCAATTTGATGGAAACGGGTACTACCAGACATATGTAAGCCAGAACTACTATACTTCGTCTTTCAGGCCCCGGCTAAACAAATGGTACCATATTGCCCAGGTACAGGATGCAGTAGGCATACACTTATATGTAAACGGAAGGTTTTATCAGACCCTGGTAAGAAACAGGTTTCACAGGGACCGGCCTGATAGAATAAAGATAGGGGTATTTTATGTCGGGAATAATCATCATCGTTTTTTCAAAGGCATGGTCGATAATATTAAGATATGGAACAGGGCCATTAAAAATATTCAGGACGAGATGTTTATTGATAATTATGAAGCCGGCAGGGAAGATTTAGTGGCATTCTGGGATTTTAATTACGATGCGGAAACCTTCCCGGATAAACAAACATACACATTGAACAAAGCCGGGACCAATATTTTTGACGGGATACTTCGGAACGGAACTTATTTGATAAAGTCGGATTCTCCGGTTTCGGACTGGAAAGGGCTTAAACGA
The DNA here is from genome assembly GCA_965230395.1 of Bacteroidales bacterium. Taxonomy (GTDB): domain Bacteria; phylum Bacteroidota; class Bacteroidia; order Bacteroidales; family UBA10428; genus UBA10428. The sequence continues at coordinate 3,794,639 of CBDDKV010000002.1, read as the reverse complement.
AATATCGCATTGCGTGATATTATTTCGCCCATTAAACAAAATTGCAGTTTTACCGATAAGGAACGGGTAACTATTGTATTATCCAATAACGGCAAACAAAACCTGAGCAATTTAGGCGTTTCGTATGAAATAGAGGGGAGCGGTAATGTAATCAGCGAAAATACAGGAAACCGGGTAATCGGGCCATACGATACCATGCATTATATGTTTAACGTTCCGGCCAATTTATCGGTTGCCGATAAAAAGTATACGATTAAGGCTTCTGTAAATTTAAATGGAGATTCCGATAAGAACGACAATATTGCAGAGAAGAAAATCATACATACCACATCTTTTATTCATATTGAAGGCGATACAGTTATATGCGAGGGAGATGGGGTTATGTTAACAGCATGTTGTTCCGATACAATCTATTGGAGTAATGGAATGACCGGAGAACAGATTTGGGTTACACCCGAAACTACAACAACTTATTATGCCAGGGGAGGATTGGAAGTGTTTTCTGGTTCCAGGTGCGCAAATATCGATTCAATAACAATTCAAGTAGCCAGTGTTCCCGATACCTTACCCTTGATCGTTGCAAACGGGCCAACAACACAGTGTTATGGCGAAGAAGTTCTGCTTTCTTCGAATATTAAGGGAGACGAAGGCTCTACATTTATCTGGAACAACAATTTTAACGGGCGGGAATTAAAAGCAGGGGAGTCTGGTTTTTATTCTTACAGCTATACCTCTCCGGGCGGTTGTACCGTGAATTCAGATACAATTGAAGTAAAGGTTTTGCCACAAATTTATCTGGAACCCAAAGAGGTTTTACCGGTATGTAAGGGTACCACTCTCGAACTTTCTGTTAAAAATGCAGACAAGTGCCAGTGGTCAAACGGTGAGAATTTTCACACCATTTCTGTTACCTTGGATGATACCACGGTATATTCTGTTGAAGCAAACAATGCTTTCGGTTGTGTGTATAAAGATTCGCTTACGATAGAGGTATTTCCGGAAACAACACTGGAAATTAAAGGAGATACAACTATCTGTTCAGGAGAAATAACAAAGCTTGAAGCAGTTGCTTCCGGTGGCGAATTTAAATGGAGCACAGGGGGGGTAGGTAGCCGTATATCTGTTAAACCAACCCAGACTCAAAAATATGGTGTCCGGCAGGTAAACACCTATGGTTGCGTGTATACCGATTCAATTGAGGTAATTGTATTTCCCTTACCGCAAAAACCGGTTATATCTTTAAATGGACCGCCCATAAGATGCGAAGGGGAAAGCGTTGCGTTATCTTCTGACATACCGGAGAACATTAAATGGTCAACCAGACAAACAGCACCCAATATCACCATTCGTCACAACCGAAACGTTTTTGTAACCCATACAAATATTATGGGTTGTGAAAGCAATTCCGATGTGGTAGAAGTCAGGTTTAAGAGGGTGCCTAAGCTCAGCCCACAAAACAGGACAACAATTTGCGATGGTGAATCCACCAAATTGTCTGTTACAAATGCAACATCAGTTCTATGGTCAACCGGCGATTCTCTTTCTTCAATAACAGTTTCTCCGGAACAAAATACAACATACTCTTATACAGCAGAAAACACACCTTATTGCAAGACAACCAACTCGGTAGGTGTAACTGTTATCAAGCAAAAAGAGGTGGGGGCTATTACGAATTTATTACCGGCAGATAGCTCTGAAACCGTTTCAAAGCCAATCCCTTTCTCATGGACAGTTGTTGAAAATGCAGTAAATTACGACCTGTTTATCTGGCCACCTGATAGTTCATATCAGGTGGCCATTAAAGGCATTGACCGGATTAACTACTTCTTCGGGGACAAAGAAAATAAACTAAAGTACGGAGAAACATACAACTGGCAGCTTGTTGCCCGTAACTGCAAGTACAGCAATAGAGGGCCTGTACAGCAATTTACATTGCGCGAACTTCCGGATATTATAGTTAAAAATGTTCAAATGCCCGTATCGGCTTTTTCAGGTCAGGAAATAGAAGTAAGCTGGACCATACATAATATTGGGAAAGGGCGTACCACCGAAAGCTGGCATTCATATGCCTACCTATCGACTGATACAATATTTGATATGGGAGATGACAATTTGGGAGGGATTGCCAACCTTTCATATCTCGAACCCGGGGAAAGTTATGTTCAAACACTTACAGCAAACCTACCGAATGGTATCGACGACAATTTTTATGTTATTGTTAAAACCGATGCCGATGGTGTGCTAACCGAAAGCAATGACAGAAATAACCGAAAGCCCTCGGAATCAACCATGCATGTGCAATTAACCCCTCCGCCGGATCTTGTTGTAAATGATATTGTTCCTCCTTCAATGGCACTTTCGGGAACCAACGTATTTATTACATATTCAGTAACGAACCAGGGGCCTGGCCCAACAAAAGAACATTCCTGGTACGATAAAGTGTACCTTAGCAACAGTAAAGTGTGGGGCGAAGGTAAAGAAGTTGAACTGGGAAATTTTAAGCATTCCGGAAATCTTGCTAAAGACAGCTCTTATAGCAAAAATGTAAACGTTAAGATACCCCCGTATATTTCAGGAAACCATTACATTTTTGTTGTGCCGGATATTAATAATGATGTTTATGAACATGCAAACGAGCAAAACAACCATTCATCTGCCAGCGATAGTATTAACATTGTCCTGGTTCCACCAGCCGATTTGACAATAGAACGCTTAAGGACCAATAAAGTAATAGTGAAAAATGGTGAAGAGATTGAAATCGGGTGGTACACAAGGAATATTGGAACGGCAAAAACATCAGATAAATGGTACGACCATGTTTACCTGCACAACAAAAAGACTGCCCGTTTAGGAAAAGCAATAAAAATAGGGGAGAAGTTTCATTCAAAACCGCTGGATCTCGGAGAATCCGTTTATAACAGCCTCAGGTGCAAGATCCCCAATTCAGTTTACGGGACTTATTATATCTATGCCCTGGCCGATGGATTGAATCAGGTATTTGAAATGGGCAAGGAAAAAAACAACCTTTATCGTTTCGATTCAATACAGATAATTACACCCGACCTGGCAGTTGAAAACCTCATGGCCCCGGATGCCGACAGTTCATTTAGTTTTATTGATATTTCCTGGACAACAGTTAACTCCGGAGAAGTTGGTATAGATAACAAAACTGTAAAACACGGAATCTATATCTCTTCCGATTCAAGCTTTAACCGTTCAGCAATTCTTATCGACAGTGTGTCCGAAAAAATTATACTGCCAGTGAACCATCCGGTTCAGTTTACAAAGAAAGTCAGAATTCCGGAAGGCACTTCGGGTAAGCAGTATTTGTATGTAGTGGCAGATTTCAGGAATGATATCCAGGAAGGCATAAACGAGGGCAACAATATTGCAGGCAGGCCAATTGATATTGTTCTGAGGCCCTGGTCCGATTTGTTATTGTCCGATTTACATGTGGCTGATAGTGCAAAGGCCGGTTATCAATTGAATGTTAATTATTCGGTAACAAATGTTGGAATAGCCAGGCTGAATAAGAGGCTCTGGTACGATAAAATATATCTTTTGAACCTGGAAGATGAAAAGTGCGGAATAAAATGTGCAAAACTGTTAAAAACCGAACAAAGGTTCCATTCACTCGATACTGGCGCTTCCCTGCTGTTTGAAACAAATATTGAAGTCCCTGCTGGTGCAGAGAGTGGCTGGCACCAGTTTATTATCGTTTCAGATGCCACCGAAGAAATCTTTGAAAATACCGGAGAACCAAATATTATCAAAAAGCTGGTTTATATAACAAAATATCCTGCAGATCTTGAATTAACCATTGTTAGCGCTCCCGATACAGCTCGATTTGGCCATAAAGTAACTATTGAGTGGACGGTTAAAAATATTAGCGAAGTTTCCTCAAGAGGCGGAAGATGGACAGATGAACTGTTTATCTCGAAAGATAAAAGCCTTAATACAAAAAAGGACAGAAGAATTGGGGAATGGTCTTATTCCGGGGTTTTGGGACCGGGAAAATCCTACACCATCAAAAAAGAGGCATTCGTTCCATTAGGTATTACAGGAGAAAATTACCTGATAATGGTGAATGGAAATAATAAGGCCCCCGTCGATATCAACCGGACAAATAACATGCAGGTTGTGCCGGTACATATCATGGAATCGCCAACACCCGACTTGGAAATAACAGAATTTGAATCTCCGGAAGTGTTTACATCGGGCCAAAAAATAAGTATGGCTTATACGGTTGTCAATAAAGGAACAGCCGATATAAATGGGACTCCGGGTTCAGCAGGGGGAACAATGCCTTATATTAAAGGACGGCAGGTGTGGAGAGATCAGGTTTATCTTACAACAAAAACAGGGCAGGCTGTACTGAACAAAAAAGATATGAAACTGGCCTCGTATGACAACAAAATACACCTTCCGGTTGGAGAAAGTTATGGCAGAGAGGTAAACGTTAATATTCCCGGAAACATAAAGGGCAATTTTGTTTTAATGCTGGTTACCGATGCTTCCCACAGAATTTTTGAGTACCAGGGGGAAGGAAACAACAGGTACACTATACCCGTACAGGTAAATCTGCCGCCACCATGCGATTTGATTGTAGAGGACATTGAAATGCCCGAAGTTGTAAAGGTCGGAGAGGAAATGGCCGTTCACTGGTCGGTTAAAAATATTTCGGACAACACGGTAATTGGCAGCAAAAAAGATATTGTATACCTGTCGGAAGATAAAATACCGGATAGTGAAGATATACTTTTTGGTACAGATGTTTCAGATATCAACCTCACAGCCGGACAGTCACAAAAACAATCATTAACAACCCGGCTAAAGGGGGTTACAGATGGAAATTATTTCGTTATTGTAAGAACCGATGTACTAAACAATGTTTATGAGATAAGCGATTCAAATAATGTTGGTTATTCGGTTACACCAGTTCGGGTAAATGTAACATCCGTTCCTTTCGACAGTGTGTTTACAGATACACTGGATAACAATATCGAACAATATTACAAACTTAGTATACCCGACACACTTGTAGGAAATTCAGTACTGATTTCTTTAAGTGGCGATTCCCTTTATGCTCAGAACCAGCTTTATGTGGCATACAACAAAATGCCAACCAAAGGGGTACACAATTTTGTGTCCAATGCACCCTACAGTGCCGGGCAGTCGGTCATTATTCCTGCAGCACAACAGGGAAATTACTATATAATGGTGCAGGGCAATAATGCCATAGATAGCAGACAGGAAATTCGTCTGTTTGCAAAAAAACTGGATCTGGAACTATTCTCGCTGGTTCAGAATAAGGGGGGAAATACCGGCAAGGTTACCGTAAGGCTGAACGGGGCAAAATTTGGTGCAGACCTGAAAGTAATCCTTAAAAATGCTTCCGACACTACTCCGGGGAGTATCGACGAATTGCGCTATGTATTAACGGTGGATACACTATCAGAAGGCAGGGCGCTTTATGTACACGTTGATTCGTTGAGTAATGCCGATGGCGTTTATATCAGATATGGTGAAGATGCCACGAAAACAAATTACGATTTTGAGATTGTCCCTCCCTTCCAAAAGGATACAAACATAATTGTTCATCCCCTGTCAGCAGGGAAATATTACATCACTGTATATCAGTCAGCAGAAAAAGGGAACCTTGGAATAGGGTTCAACCCACCGTATACATCAACATTAGAACCGGTAAGCGGATTTGATACGGCCTCGTACATAATTCCGGAAAAAGTTGAAGTTATAAATTCAACACTTGCCTATGCAACTTTCGATTTAACAAACAAGAGAACCGGAATGCACCATGTTATTCTTATGAGTGACGGGGAACTGTTTATTGCTTATGATAAGTTTGAGGTTGTGGAGGGTACCCCGCTTGATTTACAGTTTAGTATGCAGCACCCTTCCCTTGTCAGATCTTTCGAGGTCTTTAAGTACAAAATTGATTTTAAGAATAACGGAAACATCGATATTGTTTCGAAAGAGATGATACTGACCAGTTATGAGCGGGCCCCGATAGGATATGGGGTGGAAGACCTGCATAAAGATATTCGACAAATTATAATTCAGCTTACTGAAACCAATGGGCCGGACAATATACTCAGGCCGGGAGCTTCCGGAACGGCCATAATCTATACAAGTGCAATAATGGACGCACTGATGTGTTTCGGGCTTGAATTCCCTGAACTATCCAATAAATAATTGAAAAAAATAAGTTTAGATAAAACATTCCATGATGAAAAAAATCTTGATTTTTTATATTAACCTTTTGTTATGTACCTTATCTGTTCATACAGTAAAGGCACAGTCCGGCTATCAACCGGGCCCTGGTACCGTATATGTTTGTGATGTTGACAAAGGTGTTGTCCTGGGGGGAAAAGGGGGTGATGAATATTGCTTTAAATGGGAGCCCAATGAAAATCTGAGTGATAACGAAGCCAGGAACCCCACAGCAACACCTGCTGTAGATAAAGATTATACAGTAACGGTACTTGATGGGGAGTTAAATATTATAAGCAGTCAAACGGTTCATGTAATTGTCAGCCCCGGGGCAGAATTAGAGGAAATTGTTGTTGATGGCTCTGTATGTTGTGTGAATGCGGGGACCAATTATAACCATGCAACCCTTAATATTTCTACTATACCTTCAAACCTGGAAGGTACATTGGAGTATGTTCCGGCCGGTGCCCCTTCTTCTACCGAATTTGAGCTTATTCATGCGGGGGTTAAAGAAAACCAGGAGGTACTCATAAAAGCTACCTGCCCGACAAAGGGCGGAGGGGATTTATTAGAAGAAAAAATTCATGTGAACGTGGTCGATCCAAACTTTGTTGCTTCTGCTGCTATTTCAAAAATAAAGGCACCGAAGGGGATTGATTTTAATGATATTTTTCAAAGTATAGATAAACTGGCCGAGTCGGTAAATGAAGTAACAAAGAATTTGCCCAAGGAGTCGTGTAATTTAAAGTTTGACAATTCATTTAAAGTAACAGCAAAATATAGTGCTCAGTGTTGTCTGGAAGGTGGCGATGACTGCATTTATCCTAAAACCTCAATTGAGCCATCAGGTTCATACGTAGCTAAGCTGGACAAATGTAAAATGAATATCCCCATATTACCGGACGGTGGGTTTATTTCACAATACCTGGTGGAATTGTACCTTGAACTTTCTGCTTCGGCAGGGGTAACGCTCGGGGGAGGTTTTTACTGGAGTTGCGGAAGCGGTATGGACGCTTGCGTTTCCTTTGGTCCGGTTTTTACCCTGGGATTGTCTGCCAATGCGCAGGTGCTAAAAGGTTTCGGTAAGATTTCGGCAGGTACAACGGTTAAGGCTACCACACCAAAGATAAAATACTGTTTCGAAAATACAGAGTCAAACGGACTGGATGGGGATTTTTGTCTTGAGGTAGTCGGACATTTCTCCGTATCGGCCTTATGGGGCGGAATTACTATCGCAGGCTTTACAGAACATATAATTGAAGAACAATGTTTGAACTATTAAAAAATAAGCTGTTGGCAATTTTGCTCATCCTGTTGTTAGGGAATGTGGCAAGTGCAAGTGGACCGCGTTTTCCTGGTTTTCTATTAAAAAAGGTGGATTGGGACACCATTGACAGGTTTCCATCTTTAACAATAAAACCAGAGCATATTGCTATTCCTGATTCAGTTGCAGACTTAACCTGTGAATTATGTGTTTCGGCGCCGGGATGTCCTTATAACTATCATGTTATCAATGTTATGTTTCCGGAAGGTGTTAAGAACTGGGAAATTAATGACTATTCATTACGAAAGAACAGAAGACAAAAAGCTCACCCACTGTACCCGGTGGCAAAAATATTCAAGGCCTATAAAAAAGGGAAAGTAAATAAAGCAATCCGTCAGTATAATAAAAAAGACAGGGATTTTATGAGAAAGACATTCCATGAAAACGACGGAAAAAATCAGGTGAAGCAGGTTTTTGGACCCCTTGATAATTTGTCTGTTCCTTTTATATTGAAATATCATGAAGGATTTTTTATCATAACCTCAAACGAGGAGCGCCGTTTCCAGTACCCTTTTTATGCTGAAAAAGTTAACCGGAGGAGGATGCGCTTGTCCACCGTAACAGACAGTACAGGTTTTTTTGGAGATATGATGGTATTGGCCCGCTATTACAAAGCATCAGAAATGGTTGTGAAGGACGATTTGGATAAGGACGGTATTTTAAACCTGAACGACAACTGTCCTTGTAATGTCAACCATAACCAGGACGATGATGATGCAGACAGGGTAGGGAATTTCTGCGATAATTGCCCTTCGGAACCTAATACCGGCCAGGAAGATTATGACAACGATGGCTGGGGCGATGCCTGCGATAACTGTCCAAAAATAAAAAATATAGATCAGCTTGATACAAACGGAGATGGGACAGGCGACAAATGTGAACATTTAAAAACCAACTAAAACTATAACTGAACAATCTAATATCATGGCACATTATATTAACCATTCAACAATTAATTTACATCCAAAAAATTGCCCGTGGCTGTGTTTTTTTATCGCGCTCGTTTTATTTTTAATGCCGGGATCGGTATTTGGCCAGATACAGGTAAGTGTTACAAATACGTCCTGCCCTAATGCGGAAGACGGCGAAGCAGTTGTTACCATTGCCGGGCGTCCGCTGCCTAAAAAAGTTGACTGTTTATTTGGAAAGGTTAACGGGAACAAAATAACCGAATTGTATACAGGGGTATTTACCGTAACGGTAACCGATGTTAATGGCTGTGTGGGAGAAGCCGAATTTGAAGTGGGGGTTGATGAACAGAATTTTGACATTCAGTTTCAGGTTAAGGAACCTGTGTGCGGAGCCAAAGACGGGGCAATTGAAGCAACTGTTGGATGGGGGAGGCCTGGTTATCAGTTTAGCTGGTCGTCTGATAACGGATACAAAAATCGAGCTGAAATGCCTGCCGGCTCAATGACAATTGATGATATTGATGATGGGACATATACCCTTTCGGTAATTGATGGTTGGGGATGTTTTGCAGAAAAATCAGTCGATGTTGAGCGTGAAAACAGGCACCCGATAATGATTGACAGCATACAAAAAAAGGATTTGCTGTGCCCGGGTGACAAAGATGGGGAAGCAGAAGTCTTTCCAAATCCAAACGATAGCAGGTATCCCGATTATAAATACAAGTGGAGCAATGGGAAAGGAGATAAAAAAATAACCGGCTTAAAAGGTGGGGAATATACAGTCAAGGTGCTGGATTCAGCAGAATGCTGGGGAGATGCTGGGGTTTTGGTTTACGAGCCACCAAAACTCGGTTTAAGGGTAAACGGGAGCGGTGACTTCAAGTACTGTGTAGCAAACCATAACGATGCCGTAAAAGCCACACTAACAGCGCATGCAAGCGGGGGCACACCGCCGTATTCTTTTCCAAATGGTGAAGAAAGGACATACAAGTCGCCCGGTTATCATTGTAAAACATTTGAGGTGGTTGACTCAAATAATTGTAAGAAAAAGAAAAGAGGGTGCGTATTAATAATTAGGATATTCTGCTCGTGGGATCCGAATGAAATAATTGGAGAGGATGGGGCAGGGGACGACCGGTGGATTGGCTTATCAAAACCGGTGGGCTATACCATTAATTATGAAAACGATCCGGAACTGGCACAGGCTGCAGCGCAAATGGTCCATATAAAATTACCTGTCGATCCTTCACTGGACATTTATTCGTTCCGTTTAGATGATTTCGGATTTGGCAGTCACCGGTTCAGTATCCCATACCATACCGCTCATTATGCTAACAGGCTCGACTTAAGGGATTCCTTAGGGATTTATGTCGATATTCTGGCCGGTATCGATATTGCCAAACGTGAAGCTTTCTGGCGCCTTAGCTCTATTGATCCGCTAACCGGCTTACCTCCAAAGGGAATAAATGACGGGTTTCTTAAGGTTAATGACTCAATATCACGTCAGGGAGAAGGGTTTGTATCTTTCAGTATAAAACCACAACCAACGGGAACTACAGGAGATTCTATTACCGCAAGGGCCTCTATACAGTTCGATTATAACGATACAATTCAGACCAATACGTGGCTGAACAGGGTAGATATTGACGGACCTGTTAGTAAAGTAAATCCCCTTCCTGCATTTATCTATAACGATTCCGTTTTAATAACCGTAACTAAAACCGATATTGGCTCTGGTGTAAGGGAAGTCGAACTGTACATTTCAGAAAACGATAAACCATTTTATCTGTTGACCAGTATTGATGCAGACAGTTCTGACTATTTTTTTAAAGGGGAAAAAGGAAACCGCTACAGGTTTTTCTCAAGGGCTGTAGATTTGGTGGGCAACCTGGAGCCAATGAAAAACATTCCGGAAGCTTCAATAGCCGTTATCAATAAACCATTGGTCGCAGCGTATGAAATAACTCACTTAAGTTGTTATAATTCAAACGATGGTGCTATAGAATTAAAAATTTCAGGAGGCCTGCCGCCGTACAAATGTTTATGGAGCAATGATAGTACATCCCATGGCATAAAAGGCCTTTCAGCAGGTGAATATATCGTAACAATAAGCGATAAAACCGGGGCACAAATATCCGATACCATTACTATTATACAGCCGGAGCCCGTGTTTATTGAACTGGGAGATGATATAACCCTGCAGAAAGGAGAGTATGCCATAATTAAAGCAACTCCAGGCTATGCATCATATTTATGGAGTGACGGAAGTGCAGCAGACTCATTAATTGTAGGTGGCGGCCTGGATACATTGACTTACACCTATTACGTGACAGTTACCGACAGCAATGGATGTGTAAATTCAGATACCATTCAGGTACATGTGGAAGATAATTCATTGGATATAATTGAGTTATCACGAAATTCCATTGTCCGTATTTTTCCCAATCCAACCAAAGGTAAATTGTACCTGCAAGTGTCGAATGGAAGCAATAACAATTTGGAAATCAGTATTAACGATATAGGGGGTAACCGGATATTCAGAAGGGTATATGAAAACCGGACGGAATACTTTAAAGAGGAAGTTGATTTAACAGCTTATCAAAAGGGGAACTATATACTGACCATAAAGAACGGCAAAAAAGTGGTGACGAGGAAAATAGTATTGCATTAATTCTTAATGAGAAAAAGAAAATTGCCAGAAGTATTAAGCTAAGATGAGGCAAAAAGAGATATACAAATTTTATCATTCTATAGCAGCAGCAAACCTACCGAAATGAATACACGCAGCAAACCAAACGTTCTGGAATAGTAAAAGTCCGTTGGAATTCTTATACATGAAGGAAACAAACATTATTAACTTTTTAATTTAGACATGAAGGCACCTGCAATATTGGTAAGATTTTCTAACATTAGGTTGTTTTGAATTGAAACATTTCATACATTTGTATTGAAAATGATTTGATTATGAAGGCTATAAGTAAAAATGAACTGGGAGTTCGAATATCTGAGCTTAGAAAAATAAAGGGATATTCTCAAGATGAGCTCGCTAAATTATTAGATATTTCAAGGCCATCTTTAACGCAAATTGAATTGGGCAACAGAAATGTTTCTGTAATTGAACTTAAAAAGATTGCGGATAACCTGTCGGTTTCAATTGATAAATTATTATCGCAAGAATTTGAGCTGGAGGATATAGGCTTTTCCATTTCAGGCGATTCAGATAGTCAGGAACTAAGGGTTTCTGTTCCAAACTTGAAAGTTGATAAATTCAAGGAGATATTGTTATATGTCCTTGAAAAATGTGCAGGTAAACCAAATATTGGTGAAACTTTATTGTATAAGCTATTATACTTTTCTGATTTCAATTATTATGAGATATATGAAGAACATTTAACGGGTGCTGAATATCGAAAGCTACCATATGGGCCAGTGCCTCAAAAACTTGATTCTATTTTAAAACAGATGATAGCTGATAAAATGATTGAAAGGTTTAAAACAGAATATCATGGATATCCGCAAACAAGGTATATACCACTTACAAAACCGAATTTGAAATGTTTAAGGGCTAGCGAAAAAGATGTTCTTGATAAAGTAATTGAGCAATATTCAGATTGGTCAGCATCGGCAATCAGTGAGTATTCCCATAAAGATATGCCCTGGTTAGCATCAAAAGATGGGGAAGTAATTGACTATGAACTTGCTTTCTATCGGGAACAACCATATTCAGCCAGAACCTACAGTGATGATATTAATGACTTATGAAAATTGAAGAACTGGAGGAATATAGAAAGGATTTGAAGAAGCTTTCAAAGAAATACAGGTCGTTACCTGAAGATATAGAGGTAGTTAAGAAAGTTCTGTGTGTAAATCCGAATGAACGCCCTCCCTTTAGCTTCAGGATTGATAATCTGGGGATAGAAACATGTGTAATCAAAGTCAAGAAAATTGCAAGTAAATCCTTTAAGGGCAAAGGTGTTAACTCGGGATTTCGATTGATATATGCTCACTATGAAAAAGAAAACAGAATTGTGTTAATTGAGTTATTTCACAAATCTAAAAAGGAGATAGAGGATAAAGATAGGATTACAAATAATTTCAAATAGCAGAGGGAGCACTTATGGGTAATGAGTTGAGAGTTTTTAATTATAAAGTCTGTTAACGAATACTTTGGTTGAAATTTTCCCTTAACAGCCTTTTAACGTTTTTGGATTATGGGTTATTAGTTTTTCTTAGCGTACCTTTGCGTGACAGCATGCTTACAGTTCATCCCGGTTGTTTTAATTATGACTTTCCTGTTAGAGGATAAGAAACGGTGCTTCTTTACAATAAGTAACCAAAAGTGTGTTATGCTTTTTTGAAATTGGCTGGAATATATAAGTAAGGAGGAAGCTCATAGACGGGAGAGCTTCTCCTAAAGCTGTAAAGCTACAGCATACGTCTAATTCAGGTGACTTCTGAACGCTTTATCGGCTATCGGAGTTGCATAAAATACAGGTAAGCCCAGTTTATCTATGGTTACTCTGCAGAATTCCAGCGGAATATTTTCTTCTCCGATGTAGCTTTTTCGTACGTAAAAATTTATTTTGTTCATATAATCCTGCCCCTGCTTAATCATATTGCTGATTTCAACCCGGTTTTTTATTGGGGCGGTCCATGAGGTAAGCAGGGTATTATAATCCCTTAGGTTTTTTAGTGAATTAAGGGAACGGACAAGCTGGTTGTAATCGTCATAGTTCGGAATATCATTATTGATGGGGATAGAGTCGCTTGTGAAAAGAATGTTGTCTTCCTTAAATAATATGGTAAGCAACCCTTTTGAATAGCCGGGGGTGTGGATAAACTTAAGGGTAACATCTTTATCAACAGGCATTTCCTGGTCATTGGCCAAGCATGAGTCAACTTTTACCGAGCTGTCAACCAGGCTGTAGAACCCCGGGACCGGCCTGGCTTCATTTTGAATATCAATGTCTTCTATCCATTCTTTTTCCAACTCGTGGGCAAGTATTTTACAGTTGGTTAACTCTTTTATTTTTGCTGCACTCCCAATATGATCCGGGTGAGAATGTGATAAAATAACTGTTTCTATTTCTGAAGCATCACGCCCCAGCTCATTAATGTAATCAAATATTACTTCTTCACTGCCTTTCACCCCGGTATCTATCAGTGTAATTTTTTCTCCCAATATGAGAATTACATTAACAAACCTGGACAATCTTTTTTCAGAATTTAAGATGACGTCAAAATCTATACGCAATAAGTGAATTTTTTCTGTAAGTTTCATTTTAGCTTCTAGTTGTATATATTAAACGCGAATTTATAAATATATGTTATAAAATCTTACTTTGAAATGATGTTTATGTACTATTATTGGTTATTACATACAAACAATGGGTAATTTGTGTCAATTATTACCCTTATATTAATAAATAAGGGCCAGGCAAAGCATTTATTTAGTGAGAATATTCTTTTAAGCAACCCTGAATCCTCCGGACAAACTAAAAATGACATTATACCTTAGGCGGGACCGTTCATTTCTAACTTTTTAGAAGGAACAGCTTAGTAGTTTTTAACTCCCTGTTCTCATCCCGGCCCGCCGGAAGGGGTAAATGCAACTGTGGTTTAGTTACCTTTCCGGGAACTTTTTTATCAATGGCAGAACTTGGATCCGAGTCTTTATAATATGGACGAATTAGGATATTTAATAATATTGATACTGCGGTTAAAACATTGTTTGTAATTATTAAGCGTTTGAATTGCAGGTATAAATATACCAATCAATAATACAAAAAAAGCGTTGTAAACAAGGCCTTCCTTATAATAAAGAACTTGTCTACAACGATATATGGATCCATAAAAGCGTGTACGCTTTTTTTATGTGTTGCTTACTTGTAGTTTTACTTTTCTTCTTGCCAGCTGGAAATTCTTAATCCGCTCTCTCATGGGGAGTTCGATGAAATTATAGCTGAGGGCGGACAAAAGAATGAGCACAGCCAGAGGAACGTAAAATTCTAAATACGGGTTTTCTATTCCAAAGTGTGAAAAAGCGGAGAGTATCCACCTGTATACCGGGCATTGTAAAATATAAATCCCGAAACTGATTTCCCCCAGATAAATACATACCTTTTTATTGGAGAATTTTGTAATAAAACCTTTGTTGATGGATAATAGCACAATTAATGGAACAAATACAATTATTAGCAGGCCATTGTGGAAATCAAAACTCTTATTGTACTTAAGAAGAATACAGAGGATAACGATAACCATAATGATTAACCAGTCAACATTGGCTTTTACATTTTTAAGCTTATTCACAAAGAAGAGGCCTACAATATTTCCAACCAGAAACTGGTTAATGTGCATTAACGGGAAATAATAAAGCAGATCCCTTGATTTTCCCGGAACCGGTTCATAAAAGTCGGAAACCAGACCAATGTGGAAAACAATTTGTGTTGCAATCCAGATAAGAAATACAGGTAAAAGTAGTTTTTGATAACTAAATTTTGTGTAGATCTTATTAAACAGAACGGGAAACGAGAGGTAAAAAAGAAATTCAACAGCTAATGACCACCCGGGATAATTAAACGAAAGTGCTTTTCCCGGCACCCAGCTTTGAACAAGCAAAACATTAAGTGTGAACCCGGTTTTATCGAGCTCTACGGTTGATAATAGCCTGTAAACAAGTAAAATGATTATAGAGAAAAAATATACCGGGTATACTCTGGCAAATCTGTTTTTTAGGAACTTACCCGGGGAAATTCTATCTTTTTGACCATAAGCTATAATCATAACAAAGCCAGATAAGACAAAGAAATAGCTTACGCCTACGTTTGCCTGTCTGAAGATGAAGGAAAGGTTGTCGGTATTAAACGGGAAAACTTCTTTCCCAAAATGAAATACTACAATTGCTATTGCTGCAATAAATCTGGTGAATGTTAATTGTTCGATTCTCATTTTCGTTTGGTTAGTTTAAGAAGGGGGATTAAACAATACATTCCGTAACAACCTGATTTTGTAACAAATAAATTATATTATTAATGTTACTTTCAATAAATCACAGGGGTTTAGGATATTATTGTTGTAATCCTGCCAAGAATAATTTTGTGTTTTTGGAATTTATGAAGGCTGTTTTAAACGAAGTGTTTCTCTGAAATCTTTTTTAAAGATTTCACTGAGTACTTCCGGCAATTCCGGGATATAGTGATAGTATTAAGCATAGTATTGTAGTTATGGTTTATTATTTTCTAACGTTTTATACGTGATTTTAGTGTGAAGGGTTTTTTTGACTAAATATTTGTTTAGGACAGGGAATAATCAATGATTTTTTTGCTTTTTATAACCTTTTGTTTAATAGTTGGTTGCAATTTTATTTTGATGATTGGATATGGAATGGGGATTTATCCCTTAGCGTTATTTAAATTGATTCAATATAAGTTTCCTCTCAATTCTCTTATTTATAGGTTGTTGTCTGTTGTTGGTATAATCCGGGTTTAAATTTGTCGAATTATAATTGAAGAAAAAGGGATTTGAACTCCTCCATGCTCTTGTTTCCGGGCTTTTCTTTTTTAAAGGTCCGTTTTTTCTGTGCCCCTTCTCCGGATTTTTGTTTTTTGAAATCAAAACACGTTTTTCGTCCGTATTATTGTCCATTATTTCAGCATGAGGAGCATGTTTGGTACTCCCGTCGTCTTTAACTTTCATATAATCAAACTTTTGACCGAAGGTTCTTTGAACAGGCACAAACAAAATAATTGTGAAAATTAGTTTTTGTATGGCAGTCTTTTTTATCGCTTTTCGGTTTTACGGGTGTATATAGGAAAAAAGAAGTATGAGATATTGTCCCAGCCGAATTTTAATAAACAGCCTCTATTTCTTCATTAAACGCTGGTAAACCGGATACCCGAAAACGGCAATGATGATGATTAAAGTCCCGGCATAAAACCCATATGACATTAATTCACTGTCACCAAAAAACAAGAACGCCAGGATAATACCATAAACAGGTTCAAGGTTTATGGTGAGCGCAACAACATATGCTGTTAATTGCTTCATAACGTCAACCTGGATAACAAAGGCAAATGCAGTACAAATAACACCCAGGATTAATAAGTAGAACAAATCGGAGGTTGTGGGATGTATGATTGCAGAATTAAACCCGTCAGAGAAAAAAAGAAATATGGTAATTCCAATAAGCCCTCCCAGCATTTCCCAGAAGCTGATGACACTGGCCGGGTGCTTCGCAACCAGTTTTCTGTTGAGCACGGTAAATAGTCCGGCAAGAAACGCTGAAGATGTAGCACAAATAATTCCCTCCCAGTATTCGGCCTGAAACTGAAATATGAGATAAAGCCCGGAAATTATTAAAACTCCGATAATAACCTCTGTTTTATTTACTTTTTTTCTGAAAAAAAGCGGTTCCAGAAAACTTGTAAACAGTGTTGTAGAAGCAAGGCACCCAAGTGTAACGGAGACATTTGAAAGCTTTACGGCACCAAAAAAAGTAATCCAGTGAGCGGTTACAATTAACCCCACACCAATTATTTTTAAAACCTGGTAAGGGGATATTTTAAAGTTTCTTTTTTTTATAGCAAAGTATACCAAAAAAGATACGGTTGCAATAAGCATTCTGTACCATACCAGTTGAGGTGCGGGCAGGTGTATTAACTTGCCGAGAATAGCTGTAAAACCAAATATAACTACAATAAAGTGGAGCTTTATCGTGTTAAAAAAAATCGTGTTTTTCAATCCTTAGTCTTTATGGTGTTTTTATCAGGAGCCCAAAATTAATCGAAAAGCTTTTATGGGCTTATTATAAAACTAAAATATGTTGGAAATGTGATAATTTAATATCTTTCTGTCAGAATAACAGATTGGCATATTGTTTTCACCCGAAGGGAATAAAACCTTTGCCATGATGCCCATTAACCATTATATTATGAAACGGCTTTTTCTTTATTTCTGTATTTCCTCGTTCGTGTTTCAAATTATTAGGGGACAGGATGCTGTAAGTGTTTATCCCGAACCAGTAAAAAAATATCAGGCTATTGAAGGTTGGGGGGCATCTTTATGCTGGTGGGCAAATATGGTTGGTAAGTGGGAAGATGAGGAAAAAATTGATGAGATTATAGATTTAATTACTTCGCCTGATGGCCTGAACATGAACATATTCAGGTATAATATTGGCGGAGGGGACGATCCTTCTCATTACTCAAGCCCGGATAATCCGGGACATATGGCAAAAGGTAAAGGGATTAGGGCTGAAATGGAGGGCTTTAAACCGGGACCAGATGCCCCGTATAACTGGTCAGCGGATTCGGGGCAACGGAAAATTATGTTAAAGATAAAAGAAAAAAGGCCGGATGCGGTGTTCGAAGCTTTTTCAAATTCACCACCTTACTGGATGACTTTTAGCGGTTGTTCTGCAGGAAATAAGAATGCGGGTTCAGATAACCTGAAACCAGAATATTACGAAGCGTTTTGTGATTATCTTATTCGTGTATGTAAGTATTATAAAGACACACACAAAATTGAATTTAAAACCCTGGAACCATTTAATGAACCACAGACAAGTTACTGGGTATACAAAGGCGGCCAGGAAGGTTGCCACTTTGATATCAGTTCGCAAACAAAACTTTTACGGGTTTTGTACCCCAAACTGCAGGCATCTGGTTTGAACACGGTTATTGCAGCTTCCGATGAAACCAGTGTTGGTAGTTTTATTAAAGCAATGAAAGGATATATTAATGCGGGGGACATTACAGGAAAACTAGGACAAATTAATACCCATACATATTCAGCAGGTAATTCAGAACGAAAAGAAGCGCTGGAGTTAAGCCGGCAAATCGAAGCAGACTTTTGGCAGTCGGAGTCCGGACCTATAGGCATCAGTGGAAATGGTTTGTCAAATAACCTTGGATTGGCCCGGCGAATGTTTAATGATCTTCGAATTATGAGGCCGTCGGCCTGGTTAGACTGGCAAATAATGGAAGAGCATAATAATACCTGGTGCCAGTTGCGTTGCAGCTTTGAAAACGAGACTTACTATAAGGTGAAGAACTTTTATGTGCGGATGCAGGTAACGCGTTTTATCAAACAGGGATATGTGGTTATTGAGTCGGGGAACGATAATGTGCTTGCAGCAATGGCCCCGGAAAATAATGAACTGGTACTTGTAATACTCAATAATTCGGCGAATGAAAAAGTATTTGGTATCAACCTGGCTGATTTTTATTCAACGGCCAATTCCGCCAAAGGATACCGGACAAGTTCTACAGAGGACTGTAAAGAAATTACCGGACTGAAAATTAATGAAAAGCAACTTTCTTATACCGCTCCAAGTGAAACAATAACTACGGTTGTTCTTCCTGTTGACTTTAAAGATTATTCGCAGGCGGGTATAATTAAGGGGATTACCTTTGAAAATGATAGTTTAAACGGGTTTAGCGGAAATAATATAAAAATTACTGATAACCCAAAAGTTGATGGGCTGAATAACAGTAAAAAGGCCTTGTTCCATCAAACAAGCGAAGGAGAAAGAATCGTGTATTCGTTTTCGGAAAATTTTCAGACAGGCGAGGATAGGCGTTATTTGCATATTATGACCTGTTCGCCTGATGGGGCAGAGGATGAGGGGGTAACAACAATAAGCGGCGATGCGGTTATGCTTGCTTCGGGAAATAAATGGACGGATCAGGTGATAGATTTAGGCACAGGCATAGAGCTGTCACAATTACGGATCCAGTCGTCACTTAAAAATACAGCGGTGTATCTCGATAATGTTTGTATTAATGGAAGTCCGGAGCCGAGAATGATAACAGGGTATGGCCTGTGGTTTGACTTTGAGTCTTTATCTACAACTCCCGGTTACCGCTTAATCAGTAAGCCTGGGACAAAACCGGAAGCATCGGTAGTAAGGCATCATGCGCTAGTAGGGTTGAATACATCAAAAAATATACTTGAATATAGCTCCCCTAAAGTAACAAATGAAGAATTTACAGAGGATACGCTCGTTATTCAGTTTGAATCACCGCTAAAGATTAACCAGCAAACCAGTTATTTACATGTCTTGGTAAAATCGGCTGGAACAAAATTAAACGCTTCTGTGGGGGGGATTTCCATGGATAAGGCGCTTAAAGAAAGTGAATGGGAAGATTTAGTAATGGATCTTAGCAGTTTGTCAGGAGAAATTGTTTATGAATTAAAACTTTCAGTTTATGGTTCAACTCAGTTACGAACGATGTTATATGTGGACGATATCATTTTTAATGAACAGGTTTCGCCCCGAAAGTTCATATACGCAGAACCGGCTGAAGGCACCTATCAAATTTATAATCGTAATAGTGGGTTGGTACTGTCTTCAGGTAATTTGTCACAGGTCGTTCAGGTTAAGGCGGATACAAGTTACAAGAGCCCTGAGCAAATTTGGTATTTGGACAAAACAGATAAAGGGGTTGTTTTCAGCAACCTGGCTTCCGGCAAAGCAGTAACGGATAACGATGTCTACCCTCTGATGCTTGCCGGGAAAAGTGATGATTTTAATAACCAGACATTTAGCATAGAGCATGTTGGAAACGGGTTTGTTAAGATTGTTTCAAATAATTCAGGAAAAGCTTTTGATGTGAAAGGTGCCAGTACCTCAGCCGGAGCAAAGGCGGGATTATGGAATTTTGGAACGGGGAACAACCTGCACAGACAGTGGGCTATGATAAAAACACCTGTTGAGGCCCCGAATACTGTTACATTGAGAAACTATTCCGCAGCCTATGTTATTGGAAAGAAAGGAAAACTGGAATTCTACAAGCTGACAGGGGGGGCGGTTATATACATAAATAACATTAATGGTAGAACTGAAAAGCAAGTTGTGGCGAAAAGTGACTTTTTTGAAACCCCGTTAACGCCAGGGGTTTATTTTATTACAATAAAGGATAACACAGGAATACATACAGTGAAAGGAATTGTTTTTTAGCATTAGGTTTTTGTTCTAAATAAGATGGTCGGTTTTTTATTGGTATACTTTTGGGCAACCTTATTTTGCTTTGAGAAAGTGACATTGATTGAACCTTCTAAAATACACAATGATGATTATTAACTATTTTGTTTTTTGTAATGCAAATCAACTACCTATTTTTCACTCTTATACCAACTGCAATAGTTATCGGAGAAGTGAAGGTCCTTATGAGAATTTTCTAAGACAAAAAAATAATGAGAATTTTCCATTAAAAACGGGTAAAAAGTTTTTTAAAGTTACATTTGCAGTCAGAAATCAGGAGATGTAAAAAGTGTTAAAACAGAAAGTACAGCAGAAAAAGAGATTCTGGATTATTTGGAAAAGCTAATAGAAGGTACTCGGGACTGGAAACCAGCCATAATTAATGGGAAAAAGAAGATTATGAACCTAAAGTTAGATGTTGGATATGAAAACACTGGGAATAACAGTATAAACGTAGAGCAGATAGTTGCTGTTTGTCAGTGTTTTGCTGAATATCAAACCGCCCGGGAGTTTTCTTTGGTTATTTTAACTCATTGTTGACGCAGTGTATGTGGAATTTGATTGGGGAATTATGAGAAATAGGAAAAAGCAAATAAATAATAATTATTAATTTTTTTATCATTTAAATTACAGTTATGAAAAGAATGGTTTCAAAAGTAGGAATTATCTTACTTACCTTACTAATGACAAATTGTGCAGCGATTATTCATGGAAATAAGCAAATTGTTGATTTCTCAAGTCAACCACCTGGAGCTAAAGTATTCATTGATGGAAAGGAATATGGAACGACTCCGACATCCGTTGAATTGAAAAGGATGGGACGTTTAAAGGGAGAATCATCCGAGAAAAAAGAATATCAGGTAAAAATTGATTTAGATGGGTACTATCCTTATGAAATAAAAGTAAAAAGAACAGTGGATGGTTGGTTCTTCGGGAATGTTCTTTTTGGGGGACTTCTTGGGATTATAATAGATGCAGCAAGTGGAAGTATGTACAAGTTGACCCCAGACCAGATAACTGCAACAATGGGCAAAGAGTCGGCAGCCATTCAACGAGTTGGCGAAAATATATTTATTGCAGTTACACTTGATATTGATCCTGAATGGGAAAAGGTTGGGCAATTAGCTAGAAAGTAAAAACTATTAATAAAATTGACAAGGTTTTTCTATGTGGAAGATTAATTGTCGCGACAAGAGCTTTTCAATAACAACTGTCAGGAATACTCAATAGAGAGATACAAGGCAACGAGGGCATAAATCTGGACTATACCAATACTTAAAGGCGTTTCTGAAGGTGCCGCAAACAGAACGGTATAGTGAGGCCAATACCCGTATGGAAGGCATTTTTAGTACTCGGTTGGGTTTAATAATAGAGGGCAACAGTTTGGGAAATAGAATGCCGGGGCCTATAAAATAAAAAGGGGAGGGGGAGCTATACTCCCCCTCCTCAATATAATAACTGTATGTAACCATTGTAGGCCTTACTTTATAGAAAGTGTAGCACTGCCTGTTGGGTTTGTGTTTCCGGATGCGTTACCCAAAGAATAAACCGTATGGTCGGCAGCATTTGCAGGAACGTCCCCAAGCAAAGGTTTCAGTAAGAACGGCGCACTGCTGTTATCCGGAACCGGTTCTACAGAGATAACAATTTTCGTCTCAGACAAATCGGTAGGAAATGTTAGCCCATTTGGGGCATTTTCCAGGAAGTCCTCCCCCGGGAAGGGGGGACCGTCCTGAGCACCGCTATACGGGGCGGCAGCGTCGGCAGCATCAAGCGCCTTGAATTTGCCTGTGGTAACCGGTTGTCCGTCAATAACGGCCCAGCCTTCATACTCCCAGCCTTCGGGTAAGTCCGGGAGGCTCAGCCCGGCAGCGGGTGTCCCGGAGCTGGGGTCCAAAAACCAGACCCCACTGTTTTCGTCATTATCGGCCCCATTGGTCGGGGTGGCAAGTATATATTTTCCTGCAGACGATGAGAAATCATTGCCCAAAGCGGCCCCGTGCCCGACGGAAAGGTCGGCTTTACCGGCAGAAATGTCCCCGG
This sequence comes from Bacteroidales bacterium, assembly GCA_965230395.1. GTDB lineage: Bacteria > Bacteroidota > Bacteroidia > Bacteroidales > UBA10428 > UBA10428. The sequence goes on along the minus strand of CBDDKV010000002.1, from coordinate 3,772,144 downwards.
CCAATATATGTACCTTACTGGGGCCGGGATCCGGGTCCGGTGAGGGTTCAATGGTAAGGACGAATGCAGATGCACCGGAAACGTGTTCACTGTTTACCGTGAAAGAAGTCTTTGAAAGCTTTCCACTGGCACCAACATCAAATGTACCTGTTGTTACGGCATTCCCGTTCACGATTAGCCAGCCTTCGTATGTGTAGTCCGGTCCAAGGTCCTCAAGTCCGCTAATGTTTAAAGATAGGTCCCCGGTAGTTGGTCCGTCTTCGTCATCATCACAACTTGCTAAAAATATCGCTGCTACAGCAAATATTGATAAAAATTTTATTGGTCTCATGATACTCTGTTTAGTTGTTTTTAATGAATAAATAAAGATACCTATGCGGTTTCGCCGAGTAGTGCAGGTGCTGCAGGAAAGTCAACGGGGACTTCTGTTGCGTTGTGGACGAAGTTTGTAAAGCTTACCACATTTACGGTGGCAATTAAATCAATCAGGGCTTTGTTGTCGTAGCCAAGGGCAAAGAATGCTTCCCTGGATTCATTGCTGATTTTGCCTTTTTTGGCTGCGATCTCCTGTGCCGTTTTCACCAGGGTGTTCAGCTTGCCGTCTTTCAGTTGTGCAGTCCTGATTTCAATAGTTTCTTCTTCCGAAAACCCGTTCATCTTGGCCAAGGCCGTATGTGCCGCTTTGCAGTACTGGCAGTTGTTAACTTCGGAGACGGCAAGTTTTATTGCCTCGCCTTCTTTTTTGCTGAAACTGGTATTTCCTACAACTGTAGAATAGTTTAAATACCCTTCAAGGACATCGGAAGAATATCCAATGGTTGCATAAAGGTTAGGGACCATCCCTAAGTTTTTTTCAAGGTTATCAAAAATTGCATTTGCTTTGGCATCAACCTGTGTTTTTTGGGGAACTTTAATAGTACTCATTTTTTATAATTTTTAGTTGTTATAATTGTCTGATACAAAGATGGGGCAGTTTGGGGAGCTGGGGAATGGCTGTATTTCCCGCTGTCATACCAATTTTTCCTTAAATGAAGAAGTAGGGGCAATTTTCACCAGTTACCGAAGACTGGGTAAACAAATATCTATAAAGTAAAGGGGTAAACACGGTATGCTTGGTAAAGCACCTTCCCGGGGAATTCAGGAAGGGCTAAACGTTTTGAAAGTCTGTTCCAACAGGCCTTTTTCTACCGTTACATGGTATAGGATTTGAAAAAAATTGGGTGCTGGGAATGAAACAGGTTTAATTAAACAGAAAAAATGAAGTTCCGGGAATGTGCAGAAAATGTTATTCTACACCGGTTTTGGGGAATTGAAATTCGGAAGGGTTTAAGCCTGTAATATTTTTAAATAAGCGACTGAACTGGGCCGGTTCGGAAAAACCCAATTCATACGATATATCCTTTATTGTTTTATCGGTATAGTATATTTGGCGCTTGGCTTCTAGTATTATTCTTTCCTGAATAATTTGCAAGGGGCTTGAATTTCCCAGTTTTTTAAATGTATTGGAGAGTGTTTTTGGAGAACGGAACATCATGTCGGCATAGTCGGCTACCTTGTGCTTTTCTTTAAAATGTTTTTCCACCAATGCTTGAAAGCTTCTGATAATATCGGTTTCTTTTTTTTGCGGGTTGTCGATATTGAATAATTGCTGCCGCCCTATGCGGACGCATATAATGATTAAGCGCTTAAGCAGTATCCTGAGCATATCGCCCTGCGTATTATCATCATGCCCAAACTCTTTCACCATTATTTCCAATAATCCCGCATTTTCTTTTGCTTCATCGTCTGAGCTTTGGATGATGGGCAAATAAGGAAGCGCTCCAAAAAGTAACCCGTTGCATGATAATTCTTTGTCGTGTATCTCAAGGCAATAAAAAGCAGAATTAAAATCAATGAAATAATGTTTATCATCACGGCTTGTCAATGAAGAAATATAACTCCCCGGGTTTAAAAAACTCATGTCATTTTTTTTAATTTGATAAGCGGTCAAATCAGCTTCCAAATCCATTGGGGAACCAAAATTTATTATGACACAATAGGTGGATAACGGTTTGTTCCCGTTCTTATCAAACCAGTTTTGCGCTGTTGATAACGCTAATTGACCATTGAGCTCGTCTTTAAAATGTAAATTCATGAATTTTTATTTAATAGTCGTTTATAATCGCCAGACCCTGACAATAAAATGCGTTTTATATTGATATCGTTATCCTTATTCGCTTTCATAAATATATCATTTAACCGAAAATTGTCCGTTTTGTTTTAAAACCTTTTTATCCTGTTTGAAAGTTCTCAAAAAGTAGCCTGTGCGATTTTTAAATTTTGGTATGGGTGCCGGAAGTAAACTACGATGGATTTTCAAATCAATAACAGTTTATTCTTGCCACTGGGCCTTTTTCCGGTCAATAAAATCAAAGTTCCCTTTGTAAACAGAAAGCTAAATTTTATACACAATCCGGCGTTCCATTTACAAAGCAATGCACATATGTTTGTTGTCATCGTACTTTAAACTTTATATTGCGTAACCGCAATAAAAATAGCAATATGAACCCAATGTTAATATAGACGAAAGTATCACCAATTAAAGCGTACAGTGTTTTAATTCCCTGTTTTGGGGTATTTGAAACTAATATTTTGTCATTATTGTTAAAACTGCTCATCTGCGCAGTAATTTCTCCATACGGACTAATTATAGCAGATAGGCCAAAACGGGTTGATCGGATGATGGAATGCCCTTGCTCAATAGCCCTATAACCAGCCATTTGTGTATGCAAAGGGTCAATCCCTCTCCAATCTGATGAGGGAAGGGCAATAATATCAGCATTGGCTTGCATATTTTCTTTGGCTAAATAAGGGAAATCATAATCGTAGCATATAGCTCCGCCAATATTCGAACCAAAAACATTTGAAGTAATAATTTCTTCGGACCCTTTTATTGCAGGTTCTCCAGGAACAGGTTCATGTTTCAAGTATTCATTTAAGATTTCTCCTTTAGGATCAAACAGTACATATTTGTTTTCGTACAGAAAAGGTGACGTTGATATTGGCAATACATAGGAAGCTGTTAATCCAACCTGAAGCTTTTTGGCTAAATTTGAGATGGAGTCTATCCAAATGGTCTCATTTTCTGGCAGAAGATAAAAGGCAGCTTCATTCCATACGATAATTTTCGCCCCAAGCTCTGCGGCTTTCTCTGTTCTGTCAAAAATTGTTTTTATAGTTAAGACGTTTGATTCAAAATCAGGCAGGGGCAAGTCTCTAAGCTCGGAGTCTGTGCCTATAGCTGCAACTTTAATGGTCTCTTTTCCAATTGTTTTGGATATATCCAGCCTTAAATGGCCGTATATGCTAAAAATCATAATTATCATAATAGGTAAAAGGCAATTGAGGTAATTCGTCTTTTTTATGATTAGAAGGTTCGTTATGGCCGCATTTGTCCAATACAATAAAAAGCTCAGGCCTGCCATACCAAAGATAGAAACACCCTGGCTTATGTTAATACTGTTTACTTGCGTATATGAAGCAACCCCCCAACTTGCAAAAGGGGTAAAAGTATATTGCACCCATTCCATCACGACCATCATTGCAGGAAATATGACCACCGAGAGGGTATGAGATCTGAACTTACTGTAAAGTAGATATCCAGGCAAGTGAATAAATGCAATTGGTATCGAGTAAAGTGGGATTAAAAAATATGGAATTGGTTCTGTAATAATTTTTAAGACAATAAATGACCAGGCAACGGTTAGAAATATCACAAATTGTATTTTTGATTTAACACCTTTTGTAATGTTTAAGAATAATAAAAAGGGGACCATCGATACCCAGGCAAGAAGATCTATGTTCCATGTAAGGTGTGACAAGGTCATTAATATAACGCCAATTAACAATAGCCAAACAGGGTTGAGCTTATTTGAGGTGAAGAATTCGGCAATTCTGTTTAATTTTATTGTATTCATTTTCTTTGTATTAAAAAGTTCAATACAAAGTTCAGGCAGATGTATGCCAATTCCATTAACAATTGTTAAAAAGCAGGCTTATCCCTTTTTTTTTCTTAGCCGGCTGAGCGATACGTTTGTTATACCCAGGAAAGAAGAGATGTTTGGGTGAGGTACAATATTTTCAAAACCCGGATAATCTTTTCTGAAAATTTGCAAACGCTCCATGGCTGTAAGAGACGCAAAGTTAATTTCCTTTTGGACCTTTTTTTGTAGTTCAATTTTTAGGACCATATTGCCAAATTCCCGGATATCAAGGTTATTTACCATTAATTCTTCGAATTTTGATGCATCCATTTTTCCAATAGTTACATCTGTTAATGCCTGAAAATTAATACTTGCTATACCGTTTATTGTTCTGGTTACATACGGTGACAGTATAGAACCCTTGTTAAAAAATGAAATTGTTATTTCCTCTCCTTCAGGGCTTAATAAAAAGCTTCTGCAAATCCCATCAATCAAAAAGTATTCACTTCTGTTTCTTTTATCCTTTTCAATAAAGACCATTCCGTTATCAATCTCACAATATGTAACAATATCCAATATTTCTTTAATTGAGTTATTGCTTAACGGAAATATTGAGTTAATAATACTTGTTAGTTTTGCTGTCATCCCTTATTTGACTAAGCTGAAAAATAGTCCTTGATTTTCAATTGTTTATATCTTTCACAAATTTATCATTTTTCACCGTTCCTTGTGTCTCATTTTTTGCAGAGTAAAAGAGGTGAAAAAGCAGGTATATTTATTCTAAGGGTGAAAGTTCCCTGATGTTTCAATAAGGAAGGGGCTTACAGGCTGGCTGTGAACGATGTCGATGAAGCGTTTGTGGTGGTATTGACCTGTTAACATGCCACACTTTTTGCGAATGCAAAAATGAGGTGGTTTAGCGAGGTCCATGCAGTAAGCCGGTCAGCCCATAAATTTACCCAACGCTGTTTCCCATTGTTTTATCCGTTGGGTTTTTAAGTCAACATAATTAGTATTAATATAAATGTCAAAATTCCAACTACTGTTGTAAATATTCCCATTTTTTTTGATTTTGTCCAACCAGATAAGGAAATCATCGAAATCAGGGACATAATCCCCAAAAGAAGCGTCATTCCACCAATAAGTGACGAACCCCTCAAACCGCCTTCCGCCATTTTGAGGGGAAATCCCTCCGTAGTCATCATTAGAACTTTAGTCATTGCAAAAACTGAGACTAAAAAGAAACTGGCTGCTAAGACCGCTGAGGCCATAATATTTCTTGTTAGACGAGTATTTATATCCGATACCAATAAATTTGCAATTACAGCAATAGAAAACCCACCCAATAAGGAACTAATCACTATTATTTGGTTAGCAAGTTTGTTCCAATACTCAAATGACATTTCTTCCATATTAATTATTTTTAAAATTATTCGCTTGTTTACTATCTATCATACTTTTTACCACCAACAACTGGAGCTATGCAACATAGCCTTGTGTTGTTCTTGCGGCAAGACTATGATGTATGAGCACGTGTTAGCAATCGTTACTTCTCTATTTCCTTACAAAATTCTACTAATTCTTTAAAAGATTGTATATGTCCATTATTTGACCTATTTATTAGTTGTTCCAAATAATATCTTTCCGCCGTTTCTCTAGGATGTTTCTTTGTATATGAAACATTACGCTCTTGTAGGATACATTTTAAATAGTTGAGATGAAAATCTGCTGTAGTAGAAAAGGTTGGAAACTTATTACAATTTTCAGGATCCGAAGAATAAACATTGTAGTGTTTAATATAATCTACCAAATCTTTATTTGAAGGTTGACGAACAAAAACTCTTTTATTACCTAACAACCATGTTTCAATACAACGATGCTGTACGATTATTTTCAAATTGCAATTAAGCTTTAAATTTTCAGAGTCTATAAACTGCCTAACTTCATTTAATCTAAAATCAATGGTTTCCTCTTCAGAATCAAGAACAATTACTAAATAATCGAACTTGCCAATCTCATTAACCTCTTCAATTGAATTTTTTAGATGGTTATGAAGTAAAGCAGGAAACCCCCTTCCACTTATTAAAAAATACTGATTGGAAACAACATTATATGGGTCTTTGATTTGTGAATGTGAAGGCAGTAAAGAGTTAAACCATTTAGGATATATTTTCGGTTCAGTTCTTTTTCCTTCTAGCAAAAAATATAAATTCATATTAACTTTCTATTCCCTCAATGTATTCGTTCATATTAATTAATTGCATAAACGCATCATGTTTCGATTTCCCTAAATTTAATTGTTGAGAATCAAAGGCTTTAATGTTACCAGCTTTACGAGTTATTATTTTCCAATTAGATTGGCTAATATTATTTATAATGTAAGGATGGTGACTTGTTACTATGAATTGTATCTTTTGTTCAAGACCTTCAACTAAATCATTCGTTAATTCGTCAATACAGTTAATCCCCAAACTATTCTCAAATTCATCAATTAAAACGACAGTTCCTTTTGCGGATAAATACATTTCTGAAATATGCATTAAAGTTCTAAACATTCCTGACGATATTTGCCCTTGATGAATCCACTCTTCTATACCAGCTTCTTTAATATGAACAAACGGATGTTCTCTTAAAATATCTATCACATCCGAAAATTCATTTTGAATTGGAGCTAATTTAATATCATTAACTTGCGGGAAAACCTCAACAAACCTAGACTTAATCTTGTTAAATATTTCAGGGATATTCTTGTATGTTAAATACAATTTAACTCTTATATCTTCATCTAACTCTTGAATTCCATCCAACGTATTATATTTTTTTTCAAGTTTCGACACATTGAAAAATGGGAATCTATATGGTTCTGATAAAGAACTTGATTGGTCATTATGAATAATTTTCTTAAACGCTTTATTAATCTCAGAAATCTCTTCTTCTTCTTTTAACAAACTTACAATACTTTCTTGTTGAGATAACTTAACTGTCTTTTGACCATTAAAGAAGATTTCGGTATTAGTCCTGTTAATAATTTCAGTTTCATTTTTCAGAACTCGTTCAAATAAAATTCTAGGTTTATTTTTTTTAAAGTCATCACTATCTTCATCCATAAACTCTGCTTGGAAACTCGGTTTCACCTCGAAGCCACCTTCCCAAACATAACTATTTTCATTTATTGTATCGAACTCAATCATCCAATTTAACCCATTAACAGAGTCTCCATTTGCGATTCGTTTTATTGCTGTCAATGACTTGATAATTTGCGTCTTCCCTACACCAGATACCCCAACTAATAACGTTAGATTGTTAAAAACTATCTCGTCAATTGTAAGTTTTCTGTACTTATTATTTATTCTTAATTTTTTTAGTCTCATTGTTTAAATAATTCATATACATGCAAAGATATATTTTAATCCTATATCTTCATTTGTACTTACTTATATTAGATGGCACTGCTGCTTCTTGTAATAATTGTAACCGAATAAATATATATTACACTTATTCTCATTGTATTATGAATCTGAATATAACAAATCAACCAGACTTCTGATATGTGGGAGGGGAGTATTTGCCGTATGTGTGTATATCGCTGTGGTCTTTGTTGAATTGTATCCAAATAATATCTGTATATCCCTCAAATTATCCCGGAAAATTTACCGAATTTTTTGGTTATGTTGAGTACCCTGCTGTCTCTTCGTTGATAAGCACGGTTGACAAATGTTGGGTTTTAAAAGGCCGTTCTATCATGTTATCGAGTAATAGTTATAATCTGTCTGTTTCTTCCCCTCGTTTAACCTGCCTCTAAAAACGCTCATTCCAACAGTTAAATTTTATTCTTTCGTTTCAATTACTACCAAATCACCGCTTCGAACCTGTCGTAACACGGAAATGTCACCTTCTATTTTTCCAAACGGGTTAACCTTGTCGGCAGCAACGGGCCGGCCATCTGTACTTACCGGAGTTGGCCCGAAAAAAATACATAACGCGTTCATGGGAGGGTAAAAGGCCAGTTCTCCAACTTCCAGCACTTGCCGGGCATTATCTTCGAGTTTGGTATTTACGGGTATGCTAAAGTATATTTCTTCTCCCCACAATATCGCATTTCCTTTAACAGGAAGACTGTCCGCAACTTTTTTTGCTGTTTCTGTATCATACAGCCTGGCAACTAAAACCGAATTTCCGGTACTAATCTTCAAATTCTTCATGTTCGTTTATTTCAGGTTCTTGATTTCTTTTCCTTTTCTTGTCTTTCCTCTTTTTTCTTCCGAAAATATTCCTGATAAGTTCCCCAACTCCTTTTTCCTTCAGTTTTTCAATATCAATAAATTCTTCGGGGGCTTCTTCGGTGAAGTCTTCGCAATCCAGTTCGCTGTAAATCTCTTCGGGTATATTAAAAGAAGCGTTATAAAGATACTTATAAAGCGGATCTTTGTAAAGTTTTTTCATGAAGCGGGCATAAATAGGCATAGCGGAGTACCCTCCCTGTCCGTAAGTAATAGTCCTGAACCGCACAGCAGGGTTATCGCCCCCGACCCACACACCGGCCACAATATTCGGGTTCATGCCAATAAACCATCCGTCTGTCTGATTTTGGGTAGTCCCGGTTTTTCCCGCTAGTTCATTTCTTAATCCATAAACCGTTCGAAGGGAAGTTGCTGTTCCGCGGTTTACTGTTCCCTGCATCATAGCAATGACTTTTTGTGCAGTAGTTTTGGAAATTATGGTGTCGCCAAGCGTATGCGCCGGATCGGTATATATGATGTTTCCTTGTGCATCTTCAATTCTTCTTATCAGCCTTGGTGCCACCGGGTGGCCACGATTTAGTATGGCGCAGTATGCCTGTACCATTTCGTATAATGAAACCTCGCCTGTACCGAGGGACAATGAAGGTACTTCCGGAAGTTTCGACTTTATACCTGCACTACGTGCCAGGTCAATGGTGCTGTCAATGCCAGCTTCAAGAATTAATTTTACGCTTACGGTATTTACAGAATTGGCCAGGGCCCCTTTTACCGAGTAATACCCTCCGTATTTACCATCAGAGTTTTGTGGGGTCCAGTCATCATACCCTTCGTAAACAACACTATCGTTTGCATAAAATTTACACGGAGACACACCTCTTTCAACAGCCACAGCATAAACCAGAGGCTTAAAAGTAGAGCCTACCTGCCGCTTTGAGGTTACATGGTCATATTTGAAAAATTTATAATTTGTTCCGCCTACCCAGGCCAAAATATCGCCATTAAATGCGTTCATGACCAGAACTCCGGACTGTAATGTTTTAAAATGATGAAGCACGGAGTCGAGCGGGGAAATCAGGGTATCAGCATTTCCTTTATGGCCAAATATTTCTGTTTTATGCTTCTTCTTCATTTCTTCAATAGCCTGGGAATGGCTTTTTCCGGAGGCTACCAGGCTTTTATACCTTTTGCTTTGTTTTATTTGCAATTCGGCAACCCGCAGGTTCTTTTTCCAGGGTTCTTTTCCCCGCCAGTGCCTGTCAAATATCTTTTGCAGTTTTGTTAAATGTTCTTTTACCGACTCTTCGGCATACCTCTGCATTTTAAAGTTTATAGTTGTATATACTTTTAGTCCGTCGGCATATAAATTATATTCACTGCCATCCGGTTTTTTAGAATCTTTTAGTATCTCTTTTACCTGTTGCCTCAAATGCTCCCTCATGTACGGGGCAGGTCCGTCATTATGCGAAAGTTTCCTGTATTTAAGGCGAATAGGAATTTCTTTCAAAGAATCCGCAGATTCTTCAGTAATGTAGTCGTATCTGGCCATTTGGTTAAGTACTGTATTCCGTCTTAGCAAAGCCGCTTCTTTATGAATTCGCGGGTTGTAGCTCGTATTTGCTTTTAACAGGCCTACCAGGACAGCAGACTCCTCCAGTTTTAAATCCTTGGGCTTTTTACTAAAATAGACCAGGGCCGCAGTTTCTATTCCGAACGTGTTTTCCCCAAAAGAAACAGTGTTCAGGTACATAATGAGGATTTCCTCTTTAGGGTAAATTTTTTCAAGCCGGCGTGCAATAAAGATCTCTTTAAGCTTTGCTACCGGAAGCGTGAATATTCCATGTTGCTCCCGGGGGAACAGGTTTTTTGCAAGCTGCTGACTGATTGTACTGCCCCCACCAGCACTATTTCTTAAAATGATCGATTTAACCAATACCCTCATTGTACTCCGGAAATCAACCCCTTTGTGCTTATAAAACCGGACATCTTCCGTGGCAACAAGCGCTTCAATGAAATTTTGGGGCACTTCATTAAAGGCTGCATTTGTCCTGTTTTGATAGTAATACCGCCCGATAAGTTCGTTATCGACAGAGAAGACTTCTGTTGCTGTATTGTTTTTTACCTGTTTGAGATCCAGTTCGTTTGGTAGTTTACCAAAGGCACCTATGCGGATTAATAAAACCAACAGGGCAATAATTGCCGTTAGCAAAAGAAGTCCGTAAATTCCTGCTTTAATGGCTAATTTCTTTAACGATATTTTGGACGCGTTTTTTTTTGATTTCATTTATTTGGATTCATTCAGATGAAACGGGCTTAGTTGGGGTTTATTGTTACAATATTCTTTCCACGGGTATGTCCGTTCTCCGAATAAGTATGTGCACTGGCAACCTCATGAAGGGCAAATACCTTGTCTATTTCCACTTTTATATTGCCGTTTTCAAGCCACATTGCAATAGTTTTCAGATCTTCGTTAACAATGTTTCTCAGTAATGTTTTTACTTTTTTACCGTTGCTAAATGGCTGGAGAAGTTTATGAAAGAGTATTTTGGGGCGGGGCAGTGTATTTACATAGGTCCCGTTTTTATTTAGCATATGCTTTGTTTTCAGAAATGAATAGTTTCCGGTAACATCAAAAAATAAATCTGTTTTCAGCTTGCTCTCCAGTATATGCTCCTTAGTATAATCAATAAAAATATCGGGTTTAAGGCGGTCAATAAATTCTTTGTTCCTGCTGCTTGAGACGGCAATTATTTTCGCGCCCATTTTTTTTGCTATCTGAACGGCAAGGTGCCCGACACCACCAGTGGCCCCGTTTATCAGTACTGTCTGCCCGCTTTTTAGTTTGGCTTTGTCCCGCAGTGCCTGTAGGGCAGTAAGGGCAGTTAAGGTAACCCCGGCAGCTTCATAAACCGATATATTGTCCGGTTTGTGAACAAAACAGTGTTCACGTCCCACAGCAAATTCGGCCAAAGCGCCCCCATATTTATTGTCCAGGTTTCCAAAAACAACATCTCCGGTTTTGAAGTTCCTTATTTTATTTCCGGTTTCAACCACTTCACCACATACATCATATCCAAGAACAACCGGAAATGGGGACCCAAGAATATATTTATGGTTTCCTGTTCTGTGTTTCCAATCAACCGGGTTAATACCAGAGGCATATACCTTTATAAGTAACTGGTCGTCCTGTGGCACAGGTTTCTGAATTTCACCTATTTCAAAAACTTCCGGTGTTCCCCAACTTCTGACGATTGCAGCTTTCATTTATTATCTGGTTAAAAATTAAAGGGCAAATATAGGGAATTGGTTCATGGCCGTCGGGAAGAGTTTAGAAAATAAATGAACAATCCGTATTTTCTTAAGGTTTATGATATTAATTTTAGGCATCAAAATAATTTGAACCTTGATGAAAGCAATATTAAAACTCTTATTCTTTTTACTTTTTGTTGTAGTTGCTGTAATTATTTCAGGGCTTTTTCTTCCCAACGAATTGAAAATTAGTTCATCAACAGAAGTGGAAGCAAAGCCGGAAATAATTTTCCCCCAGCTAAGTAATTTACAAAACTGGGAAAAGTGGTCGCCCTGGATAAAATCGGATCCGTCTGTGAAAATTAATTATGGAAGAACTGAAGGAAAAGGTGCCGGCATGAACTGGGAAAGTGAAACTTTAGGCAATTGTGCCATTGAGGTTACCCTGTATGATTCTTTACAAAGTATTGCAGCAAATTTTCATTTTGCCTCGGGAACACATTCTACAATGGTATGGATTGTGGAGCCTATTGGTGACCTTTCGCTCATAAACTGGACTTTTAATATTGGTGAACTGGAACTTTGGGAGAGATACTTTGCCCTGTTTTATAAAAAAGAGATTAAGGCTGTTATTAATAGTGGGCTAAATGATTTAAAAGCAACTTCAGAGAGTTTAAAATACAGCCGGATAGGGGAGGTAGAGGTATTGGATTCTCTTGGAAAACCAACGGTTATTATGGTTGATTCGGTTGTTGAAGAAAAGGTTGAGGAGCGTTTAAAAGAAATGGATGCCTATCTGTTGCGTTTTTTTGAGAGAAGGGAACTACAGCCAGCCGGGGGGCCATTCTACTTGTTGCAGGGTAAAGCAAATGATACTTTGCATAAAATATCGCTAGGGTACCCATTGCCCGAAAAGACCTGGGTATGGAGAACACTTCAGTATTATCCAATCAACGATGGAAAAGTAATTGCCATATCGCATTACGGAAGCGATGAGCCTGTAAAAGCACATAAGGCAATTGAGGAATACATGCACAAAAATAACCTGATAAAAAATGGTTTGCCATGGGAAATAAAATTGTATAATCCGGAAACCGATAAAGACTCAACGTTATGGGAAAGAAAGTTTTATTACCCGGTAAAAAATAGGGGGCAGGACAGCGAATAATATCGATTATTGGCTTTTTTAAAGCATATTGCAGGTTAATACAGGACAAAATACTTTTTGCATTAGTAAAAACATTTTTTGTAAAGTGGTGGTCCTATTTTACAGGATTCCAGCGTGAAACATTATTGGACAAATAATGAACCTGGCTTTCCCCTGCCTTATTGTCCGCTTTTTACTATTTACAATATACTATTTACAGTATATTCGTTATGGTATAAAATACAGGTTGAGGTCGTTTCTGATTTTTTCATCGTCCCGAATATCAATTGCGGTTGGTTCAGGCAAAGCCAGAGGAAGCCTGTTTGAGGGTAATACCCTGCACACCAACAACTGCCCCCCCCTTGTCATGCCGGGCTCCGGTCCTTCGGAAAAGCATCTGCCTATAAAAGTACCAACACACATATTTCCTGGTTATCGATAGCATTTTTCGACTCCGCTCAAAATGACAGCCTTGCGTTAAAGACGGCAATGTGCCAACAGATCTTTTCGCAAGAATTCGGGACTGCGTTCCAATCAAGATGACAGCATTGATAAGGGCTTGGCTGTTGGCAGTTAGGACGGTTGTCAGTTCAGGCACCAAAGGTGCCAAATCAAATAACCATGAGTATAGCTCATGGTAATTCCTCACGACGTTAATAAGCACCAAAGGTGCGAAATCCCCAGCTGGCGCGCGAATGTTTCGTGTACCTATCTTCAGTTAATAGAGTAGGGGTATACTTTCGTTTCCGCTGCGTTCCAATCAGGATGACAACATTTATTTAGGTGTTGGGTATTAGCTGTTAGGTGTCAACGGTTCGCCACCGGTCTGATGATTATTCGTAGAGAAGCATACCGTCTTGTCCCAAAATATCGGGATGCTTCTTATATATCAAGACAAAAGAAGAAGAAACGGGCACCAACACCCCCTCAATCGTCCTATATTATTACAAGCAAACCAGTTAGTTGCCAACATGCTCTAAACATTCCATTTTCCCTATATCATTTATTATAATTTCTTGTTCGTTGATAAAATCACCCAGTCTGTTGATTGATTTTTTATAAGCTATGTTTCATAGCTATGTTTATGTCTAACAAACATGTTCTTAAACATTTTGGGGCTTTTTTTTGTTTAATATTAAATCAAAACCAGAACAAACATGAATAAAGTACTAGTAACGCTGACCCTATTTTTAAGTATAATAGGGATGTCAGCAATTGCCCAAACGGGCAACTATTCGGCTGGAAAAGGAGCGGGTACAAGTATTACCAGTGGAGACTCAAGTACGTTTGTGGGCGATTCTGCCGGAAACTCGATAACTACAGCAAGCAATAGTACATTTATTGGTTATAAGGCAGGAAAACTACTATCAAGCGATTCGGACAATCTAATTATTGGGGCGAATGTGGCAGATAAAACGAACAAGGGTGAAGATAACGTGTATATTGGGACCAGGGTAGCCAGGGCATGTACAGGTACAGACAATACCGTTATTGGTGTTGAAGCAGGGGCCAGCATGAGCGGGCTTGCAAATGACAATGTAATTATTGGGGAAGAGGCAGGTGAATCCCTTATTGACGGTGATGACAATGTTTTTATTGGGGAGGATGCAGGAAAATTCACAACAACGGCTTCTGATAATACATTTATAGGTAACCTGGCGGGATATAGAAATACGACAGGGTATAGAAATACTTTTGTTGGAAATGAAGCAGGTTTTGATAACGGAACTGGATATTGGAACACCTGTATCGGCGATTCGTCGGGAACGGATATAGGAACAGGTATAGCTAACACTTTTGTAGGGCATGCTTCGGGTGCCGCTACCGAATACGGTAGCCATAATACTTTTATTGGGCACAATGCCGGATGGGAAAATAACAGGTCTAATAATACAGACGAAGGGTACTATAATACATATCTTGGCTCTTTGACAGGGTATACAAACAGGGAAGGAAACGGAAATACAATAATGGGCTATGGGGCTGACTTTATTAGTGCTGGAATGATCAGAAGTAATAACCAAGATAATGTGGCCATAGGAAGGGAGGCCACTATTGGGGACGAAAATGACGGTACAAACGGTATTGTTGCCATTGGGGCATACTCCAGGGTAGATAAATTTTATTCAATCGCAATAGGGTATAATAACGACAACAGAGGGCGACGCGGTGTAAGTATCGGTTACAATACACAGGTCTCTAGTTCATACAATGATGTTACTTCTATTGGTTACGATGCAACCGTAACAGGAAATAAGGTTACGCTTTTAGGTACCCAGGCACAAGGTACAGGCGATGGGGCTACTGCTTTGGGGTATCTGAGCCAGGCAGGCAATATGTCGGTTGCTATCGGAAGTTCTGCCAGTGCAACGGAGAGCTATTCTGTGGCCATAGGAGCGGGTGCTTCGGCAAGTCAACAAAATAGCTTTATTGTAGGGGGAACAACATCTACCGACCGAATGACCTTAGGAATAGGAACAACAGCCCCTAACTTAAATGCAAGCATCGACCTTTCTGAGGAATACAAAGGGCTGTTGCTTAACCGTACAACCGAAGCAGGTAAAAATACTTTTAGTGACAGCCTGGATACTTCCGACGAAGGGATGGTTATTTACGACAAAACAAACGATAAAATTAATTTGTGGGATGGAACAGGCTGGATAGCTTCCGGAATTCAAACCCTTCAGTTAAGTTCAGATTCTTTAAGTATTTCGGATGGTAACTGGGTTTCGTTATCAACGTATTTAGACAATACCGATTCACAAACATTGGGCCTTTTAGGTACAGACCTGACAATTTCAGGGGGCAACACCATCGACGTGAGCAGCCTGCAAGACGGGTACGAGGCCAATACCGACAACCAGGAACTGGGCATATCCTCAGATGTGTTGAGCATAACAGGAGGCACCACAACGGTTGATTTATCAACGTATTTAGATAATACCGACGAGCAGGAACTGTCTTTGTCCGGAACACAGCTGACAATTTCAGGGGGCAATACCATCGATGTAAGCGGCCTGCAAGACGGGTACGAGGCCAATACCGACAACCAAAACCTGACCTCCGCCACATTGAATGGGACGGAGCTTACTATTTCAATAGAAAATGGTACATCCGTCTCGGTAGACTTATCTTCGTTATTAAATGATATTTACACAAGGTTAGATGCACAGGATAAGACAATAGAACAATTGGAGGCCGATGTGGCTTTACTAAAAGCAAATCAAGAAATATCAAGTGTTATGAAATCGGGTTTTAATAGTGCCGAATTATACCAGAACATACCCAACCCTTCTAACGGAGCTACAAGAATTAATTACTATTTACCGAATGAGGTAAGCAGTGCACGAATAGTTGTTTACGACATAAACGGAACACTTTATAAAGATATACCTGTTTATAATATGGGTATGGATTATGTTGAAATTCCCGGGGGAGAACTGGGAGCAGGGAGCTACTTCTATACATTATTGGCTGAAGGTCAAAAAGTAGATACCAGGAAAATGGTAATTATGAAGTAATTTAAAAAATAGTCCGGTTGGCGCACGAACAATGTTCATTGAGTTAAGGAAGATGTCAGCTTAAGGGCTGACAGATGGGATGAAAACAATCACCAGTATCCCTGTACCCCTCGGTTATCGATAGCATTTTTCGACTCCGCTCAAAATGACAGCCTTGCGTTAAAGACGGCAGTGCGCCAACAGATCTTTTCCCGAGAATTCGGGACTCTGCTCCAATCAAGATGACAGCATTGATTAAGGCTTGGCAGTTGAGGGGTAGCTGTTGGCATTTAGGACGATTGTCAGTTCAGGCACCAAAGGTGCCAAATCAAATAACCATGAGTATAGCTCATGGTAATTCCTCACGACGTTAATAAGCACCAAAGGTGCGAAATCCCCAGCTGGCGCGCGAATGTTTCGCGTACCTATCTTCAGTTAATATAGTCGTGGTATACTTTCGTTTCCGCTACGTTCCAATCAGGATGAAAGCATTGATAAAGGCTTGGCAGTTGAGGGGCAGCTGTTGGCGGTTAGGACGGTTGTCAGTTCAGGCACCCAAGGAGCGAAATCCCTGACCTCACCGGGTGGTTAATTGTTAGCTGTTGGCGGTTGGGTATTGGCAACCTGCTATAATCAGGATGACAGCATTGATTAAGGCTTGGCAGTTGAGGGGTAGCTGTTGGCATTTAGGACGATTGTCAGTTCAGGCACCAAAGGTGCCAAATCATATAACCATGAGTATAGCTCATGGTAATTCCTCACGACGTTAATAAGCACCAAAGGTGCGAAATCCCCAGCTGGCGGGCGAATGTTTCGCGTACCTATCTTCAGTTAATATAGTCGTGGTATACTTTCGTTTCCGCTTTGTTCCAATCAGGATGACAGCCTTGATTAGGGCTTGGCAGTTGAGGGTTAGCTGTTGGCAGTTAGGACGGTTGTCAGTTCAGGCACCAAAGGTTCCAAATCAAATTAACATTTTTTAATAAAATAAAGTTGCATAAAATCCTTTCTTATTATTAATATCGTCACGAATAAAATTTAACGTTAATTTAAAATTAAAAAAGCAATGAGTTTACATTATTCATTACATGAAAACCAATTAACTCCCAATCCAGACGATTACGCAGCACAGGTCCAGGATGTAAAAAGTTATGATTTAGAAAGCGTTATTTCGCGTATGACACAACGGGGCACAACCCTTACAAAAACCGATTGCAAAGCAGTGGTTGAAATGCTTTTTGACGAAGTAGCAAGAATTACAGAAGAAGGCGGAATGGTAAATATGCCATTATTTAATACCCGTTTTTCAATCTCCGGAACATTTCAAGGGATTACAGACAGCTTCGAT
This sequence comes from Bacteroidales bacterium, assembly GCA_965230395.1. Classification (GTDB taxonomy): domain Bacteria; phylum Bacteroidota; class Bacteroidia; order Bacteroidales; family UBA10428; genus UBA10428. The sequence continues at coordinate 3,754,700 of CBDDKV010000002.1, read as the reverse complement.
TCGTCACGCCATGCCATTAAAGTAAATGTAAATGCAGCAAAACAGTTGCTCGAAGCCATAAGGAAGGTGCGTGCCGAGAAAGTTCATACGAAAGAACTGCTCCCTATTATTTTACAGGTAAAAGACAGCATAAGCCAAAGCAACAACGAGAATATTACCTCTGGCGGGGTGATAGAAATTTTGGGCAGTATGCTAAAGGTCGATGGCGACAAGGAGCAAGTAGGTATATACTTTATCGACGAGAAAAATGCAGCCCACAAGGTACAGACCCTTATCGACAATAAACCGGGCAGGATAATTGCCATGGTGCCAAAATTGACCAAAGGGCTGTATCAGTTGCAGATAAATACCCAGCACTCCGGGGGAGGCCACTATTTAAAGAATATTAAAACGGCAACATTCAGTAAACCACTACATGTATTGTAGTGCATAAAATGAACATATTGAAAGATAAAAACCGCGTCGTTATGGCGCGGTTTTTTTATTGATCTCCAACAACTACCAGAAGATTACTAGGAACCTCCTTGCAGATCCCGATATCGGGATCACACTGATCCGGGCATCGGGATCACACTGATCCGGGTGTCGGGATCATACTGATCCGGGCATCGGGATCACACTGATCCGGATATCAGGATCCTAAAGAACCAGAACCCATCTTCTAATAATACATTGTTCCGTCCCTAGTACGCAATGAGATAACGTTCCGTGAGCTCAGCCACAAAGCGTTTTCGGTACCTCTTTCCACTGCACTCCAATCAAGATGACAACATTGTATTATGTAGACATTTAAAAACCACCTCTGTCCTGAAGCCTTGAACCAAAGTTTGGCATAAACATTAAGCATGGTACCAGCCCTTCCCCTCAAAGGGGAAGATGTCAGCTTTAGAGCTGGCAGATGGGGGAAAACAATCACCAGTATCCCTGTACCCCTCGGTTATCGATAGCATTTTTTGACTCCGCTCAAAATGACAGCCTTGCGTTAAAGACGGCAATGTGTCAACAGATCTTTTCCCGAGAATTCGGGACTCTGCTCCAATCAAGATGACAGCATTGATTAGGGCTTGGCAGTTGAGGGGTAGCTGTTGGCATTTAGGACGATTGTCAGTTCAGGCACCAAAGGTGCCGAATCAAATAACCATGAGTATAGCTCATGGTAATTCCTCACGACGTTAATAAGCTTAAAGGCTGACAGATGGAGAGAAAACAGTCACCCACATCCCTGTACCCCTCGGTTATCGATAGCATTTTTCGACTCCGCTCAAAATGACAGCCTTGCGTTAAAGACGGCAATGTGCCAACAGATCTTTTCCCGAGAATTCGGGACTGTTTTCCAATCAAGATGACTGCATTGATAAGGGCTTGGCTGTTGGCAGTTAGGACGGTTGTCAGTACAGGCACCAAAGGTGCCAAATCAAATAACCATGAGTATAGCTCATGGTTATTCCTCACGACGGTAATAAGCACCAAAGGTGCGAAATCCCCAACTGGCGCGCGAATGATTCACGAGCCTATCTTCAGTTAATATGGATTTAACTTCAAAAAACAATATGTTTTTCTTATGATTTCATTTTTTTTTCTTAATACCAAAGTATGTGAGGAGGATAGCGCTGTATTAATCGGATAACGAATTTCTCTTTCGTTTCTTCTCCTTTGTTTAAGCGTTCTTCTACGATCTTCTTGTATTAATTTTCATAGTTTTAAAAACACAATATGCTTGAAAAACAACTTGAATATGAGATATATATAGTTATAGTCGATTAACGGCTTGTTTCAGTGTTTTTTCATTTTCTTTTGTAATTTTATGTCGTGTCCTACATGAACCCAAATTATGAAAAATATGTTTTTCGATATTCATGAAAACCTAAAGTTTTAGAGGGGGTATTTAATATTCGTAAATGGTCAAAGTAGAATTAATTTAATTTCGAATATTCTTAAAGAAAAAATTATCACGATTCAGGCATTCTCATTCATATCAATAAAAGCAGATCAATCTCATGAAAAAAAAACGCTACACTTTATTATTGGCTTTCACCGCCTCTTTGATGTGCGTAAAAGGCCAGCAGGTACAATTAGTGGCCGACATTAACAATCGCGGCTCTGCAAGTCTCGGCAATGCAGTAGAACACATTGAATTTAACAGCAAACTGTATTTTGTGGCCTCCACCCCATTAATCGGTAGTGAGTTATGGGAATACGACGGCACTAATTCCCCGGTTTTGGTGGCAGATATCAATAAAGGCTTGATAGGTTCGTACCCTTCCGGGTTTACCGTTTTTAACGGGAAACTGTTTTTTACGGCCGATGACGGGGCTAATGGCGAAGAACTTTGGGTATATGACGGTACTAACGCCCCTGCAATGGTAGCGGATATTTATAAAGGCTCCGGCGGTTCAAAACCCTCGCACTTAACCATTTTTAACGGCAGGTTGTATTTCAGGGGCAATCATGGAAATGGTCCCCTTTACATCCGGGAACTTTGGGTCTGTGATGGGATTAATACCCCCACCAGGGTAGCCGATATTGACAATCGTCTTGGTGGTTCAACCTTTTCTGATTTATTCATATTCGACAACAAAATGTATTTTGTAGCCGATGATGGTGCCAATGGCAAAGAACTTTGGGTTTATGATGGTGTTAACCCGTCGGTTATGGTGGCGGACATTAACAAAGGACCCGATAATTCATCTCCCCAATATTTTACCGCATTTAACAACAAGCTGTATTTTACAGCCGATGATGGTACCAATGGCAAAGAACTTTGGGTTTATGACGGTACTAATGCCCCTGCTATGGTGGCAGATATTTATAAAGGTTCCATTGGTTCATCTCCCGGGTATTCCACTGTATTTAACAATACGTTATATTTTGCAGCCAATGACAGTATCAATGGACCTGAACTTTGGGAGTATGATGGCACCAGTGCCCCGACTATGGTGGCAGATATTAAAAAAGGCTCCGGCGGTTCTTTCCCTTTAAATTTCACCGTATTTAATAACAAGCTGTATTTCATTGCAAACGACAGCACCAACGGCTCTGAACTTTGGGGGTATGATGGAACCAATGCACCGACTTTGGTAGCGGATATTTATAAAGGTTCAGGAGGTTCAAACCCCGGAAACTTCACAATTTTTAACAATAGCTTATATTTCAGTGCTTTCGACGGTGTAAATGGCGCTGAGCTTTGGGTTTATGATGGCACCGGTGCTCCGTCTATGATAGCGGATATTAACCAGGGGGCCGGAAGTTCATCCCCTTCTGGAATGACCGTATTTAATAACAAGTTATGGTTTCGTGCCAAGGACTATATTAATGGATATGAACCCTGGGTTTATGATGGAACTAACGAACCTGAAATGATTGCAGATATTAATACCTCCACCTCCAACTCAGACCCTGAGGCTTTAGCTGTATTCAATAACAAATTGTATTTCACTGCCAATAATGACACCAGTGGAGCTGAACTTTGGGTGTATGACGGCACCAATGCCCCGTCCATGGTAGCAGATATTAATGATGGCCCAGCCCCTTCATCTCCACGATATTTTACCGTATTTAACAAGAAGCTGTTTTTTTGGGCTTTTACCAACACTTATAGTTCTGAACTTTGGGTTTACGATGGAACCAATGCACCGGCTATGGTAGCGGACATAAACAGTGGTAGTGGCTATTCAAACCCGGAATATTTAACCGTGTTTAACAACAAATTGTATTTCGTTGCCTTTGATGAAAAAAACGGGTTTAAACTCCGGGTTTATGATGGGACGGGTGCACCGGCTATTGTAAAAGGTACCGGAACTTCGCCCCCCGAGTATTTAACTGTATTTAATAACCAATTGTATTTCACGGGCTTTAGCAATACCAACGGCTCTGAACTTTGGGCTTATGATGGTACGAATGCACCGGCTATGGCAACAGATATTAATGGCGCCGCCTCTTCATTTCCCAAGTATTTAACCGTATTTAACAACCAATTGTATTTCAATGCTACGGATGGTATAAACGGCTCTGAACTTTGGGGTTATGATGGCACGAACGCCCCGTATATGGTAGCAGATATTAAAAAAGGTTCTGGCTCCTCAAACCCCGGGAATTTCACCGTATTTAATAACCGGTTGTATTTCAATGCCACGGATGGTATAAACGGCGAAGAACTTTGGGTTTATGATGGCACAAATGCCCCGTTTATGGTAGCGGACATTAATAATGGCTCGGCCCCTTCATCTCCCCGGTATTTAACCGTATTTAACAACCAATTGTACTTCAAAGCTACGGATGGTATAAATGGGGAGGAACTTTGGGGATATGATGGTACGAATGCACCAGCTATGGTAGCAGATATTTTTAAAGGTCCCGGCTCTGCATCTCCCTCGGGGTTAACAGTAGTAAACAACAAATTGTATTTCGGTGCCCGGGATGTTATGAACGGAAGAGAACTTTGGAGTTTGTGTTTACAGACGAGTTCTGAAATTACGAAAACCCTTTCACCCGGTGAAACTTACATCGCCCCTGACGGTAAGGCCTATACGCAAAGCGGCACCTATACTGCGAAGGTGAAAAATTCTGCCGGATGCGACAGTATCATAACTATTGTACTGGATTTTTCAACCAGCGTGAACAGAGTAGGCCAAAATGCTGTCACTTATTATCCCAACCCGGTTAAGAATAATGTTACTATTGATTTAGGAACAGTATATCACAGTGTCCATGTTAGCATAATGAATATCAACGGGCAGGTTATCCGTGCGCAAAAAAAGTATAACGTGCAGGTATTAAGCGACAACCTTTCCGGATTGCAAAAAGGGATTTACCTGTTAAACATAGAAACCGAAAATGGGGTAGTCGTGATAAAGCTTAATAAAGAGTAGGTTCCGTTCATTGTCTGCCTGCGGGAAGGGGGGCATCAGGCTTTTTTCTTTATCCGTTGCAGTCTAAAACATTCGGGAAGGACTTTGGCCTGCTGGTTTTTAAAACTTCTTCCCGAATGGCTTTGAAATTGAACAGACAAACCGACTCCGCCCGGACTGACCTTTATTTCAGGTGTTTGTTACATCGGGCAGAGTCGGGTTGTTTCTATTGATCGCTTAGTGCTTTATTGGCAGCGCGTTTTCTTTCGTGTTCTTCAAGAAGTATTTTTCTTAGTCGAAGCGAGTTTGGCGTTACTTCAAGATATTCATCTTCCTGAATGTATTCCATAGCCTCTTCAAGAGAGAATATAATAGGAGGTGCAATTTTAGTCTTATCGTCACTACCGGCAGCACGCATGTTTGTAAGCTTTTTTGTCTTGGTGACATTAAGAACCAGGTCACCGGCACGGTTGTTTTCCCCAATCACCTGTCCCATGTATATTTCATCGCCGGGCTTAACAAAGAAATCTCCGCGATCCTGCAGCTTATTTATTGCATAAGCAATGGCCGTGCCCGTTTCCATACAGACCAAAGAACCATTCTGGCGTTCTTTTATCTCACCTCTCCAGGGTTGGTATTCTTTAAACCGGCTGCCCATTATGGCTTCCCCGGCAGTAATGTTTAACATTTGTGAGCGGAAACCAATTAATCCGCGGGCAGGAATTTCAAACTCAAGGTGAACAAAGTCGTTTTTAGGCTCCATGATTAAAAGTTCACCCTTACGTTGAGTAACAAATTCAATCACTTTACCGGAGGTTTCCTCAGGGGTATCAATCGTTAAAACCTCAATAGGCTCGCATTTTTGTCCGTCAATTTCTTTAACAATAACCCTTGGTTTTCCAAGCTGAAGTTCATATCCTTCGCGGCGCATTGTTTCTACAAGAATGGCAAGGTGAAGGATTCCCCGGCCGTAAACCCTGTAAGCATCGGCAGAATCGGTCTCTTCTACTTTAAGGGCAAGGTTTTTCTCTGTTTCGAAATAAAGACGGTCGCGCAGGTGCCTTGATGTAACAAATTTTCCTTCTTTGCCAAAGAAAGGGGAGTCGTTTATGGTAAAGCGCATGCTCATTGTCGGCTCATCAATAGGAATAGGAGGAAGTCCTTCCGGCTCCTCAAAATCGGCAATGGTATCGCTAATATCGAACCCTTCAATTCCTGAAACAGCACATAAGTCACCACAGGTAACTTCTTCTACTTTACTTTTTCCCAGCCCTTCAAAAATGAAAAGTTCTTTCACTCTCGATTTCTCTACGGTTCCATCACGTTTTACCAACGATACCGGCTGTCCGGCTTTTATGGTACCCCGGTTAACACGCCCAATGGCAATACGCCCGATATATTTTGAGTATTCCAGCGAAGTAATTTTCATCTGGACTGTCCCTTCAATAATATCCGGTTCCGGAACCTGTTCAATTATCTGGTCAAGAAGGTACAGTACATCCTCGGCAGGTTTATTCCAGTCGTCAGACATCCAGCCATTTTTAGCAGAACCATAAATGGTATGGAAATCCAGCTGTTCTTCCGTAGCATCCAGGTTACACATTAAGTCGAATACCGAGTCCTGAACTTCATCGGGCCGGCAGTTGGGTTTATCCACTTTGTTAATTACCACAACAGGTTTTAGTCCCAGTTCAATCGCTTTGCCCAATACAAACCGCGTCTGGGGCATAGGGCCTTCAAAGGCATCAACAAGCAAAAGAACGCCGTCTGCCATGTTTAGTACGCGCTCCACCTCGCCACCAAAGTCGGCGTGACCCGGGGTGTCGATAATGTTAATTTTGTACCCTTTGTAATCAACAGAAACGTTTTTCGAGAGTATGGTAATACCCCGCTCACGTTCCAAATCGTTGTTGTCAAGGATTAACTCTCCTGTTTGTTGGTTTTCCCTGAATATTTTACACTGGTGCAAAATACAATCAACAAGTGTGGTTTTGCCATGGTCGACGTGTGCAATAATGGCAATGTTACGAATTGGTTTCATCTATTTATATTGTTGTCTGTTTTTTTCTGGTTTTAATGTTCGAAGGTATTTACGGTAGTCATTATGAACAGTTACGAAATTGAGATATTTAGATTAATTTATTGCTACTGCTTATTATGCTATCTTCTTTCTCGGTATATAATTTACTCCTTAAACGAAAAAAAGCCGCTACATGTTCATGTTGCGGCGAATATAATTGCTCAACAATTTTTCACCTGGCTATTCAGCTTTAACTTCTTCTTTAGCTGTTTCAGGCTTGGTCTTTTTCCTTGGTCTGGTTTTACCGTATGAACCAATAGTTATTTTACCTCTTTTTGTTCTTTGATCTCCTTTTCCCATTTTTCAATGTATTTTTAATTTTTGGCTGGCAAAGGTAATTTTTTTATTTTCAATATCAAAGGATAATTAGTGGCTATTATTTAAGTGAAAAGCTTTTGGAACAAAAAAAGAACACAATATCTTTCTTGAATTTGATAAGTTGAAAAAAGAGAATAATTAGTTATGGTTGCCCAGGGACTATTTTTAATTGATCTTTAATTTAGTAAATTAGTAATTTTCAACAACCTCATGTTTTAGGAAAGATGAAAAAAATTGTTTGGATAGTAATATTCTTACCATTTGTGGCAAAAGCAAATAAAATTGATTCCCTGAAGAGCCTTTTGGGTGGTATGAAAGATTCCTCAAACTTTCAGATTTATGATTTGCTTGGTAAAGAGTTTTTTTCGGTTGATCTGGATTCAGCAATTTTTTATCAGAAATTGGGGTTGGAACAGGCAAAAATCTTGAATAATAGGAGGTATCTGGGAAGGTTTCATGCTAAACTGGGAGAATCGTATTTCTTTAAAGGGTGGTCGAAATTGAGCATTCAACATTATGAAGAGGCTTACGTAATAAAAAAAGAAGAAGGAAATCCATTTAACATAGTAAAGGGGCTAAATAATTTGGGGATAGTCAACCTACGTATGGGGAATTATGAAAAATCAGGAAGGTTGTTTTTTGAGGGGGTATTGATTGCAGAAGCGTCTGATAATTATTTTGCATTGAGCTACCTTAATAGTAATATTGGGCGACTTTATTATTTGCAGGGAGAATTTTATAAATCAAGGGATTATTACAATAGAGCATTGGTTTGGGCTGTTAAAGCGGGGGGTAATTTAGCGTAGTAAAAAACGCCGGGAACAAAGGCCTGCACAGTCAGGAAAAACGGAGTCTACAAATTGTAAAAGAGTGTTTTCCTGACAAGCATAACAAAGTTACCGGTGTTTTCTTGTAATCACTATTTAAATTTTTTTAATATAAATACTGGCTTAAGCGGTTGTGTTCTTTGTACCAGTCGGGGTCAACCGTGCCGCCTGATTCAGCCCAACTTGCAAATTTTTGATACCCTTTTATTATTTCAACCTTTTCTTTTGGGAAAGCAAAATCATGAATGATATCAATGGCCCATGGAAGGTTTCCACTCGTTTTGTAATAATTGCCGCCACCACTATTGTCATCCTCTGTTCCCAGATATAGGCCGCCTAATGAGGTTGGAGGTTTATTCGATAAATGAACTTCTCTTCCCCGTTCCTGGTTTACAAAAATAAACGGGTTTACATTGGCCAGGTTGGTCGAAGCAATGGGCTCATTATATGTAATAAGGATTTCAATTTCTGCGCCAATTCCGTTCGTTTTTACATCGTCAAAAGCAATAATTACAGGTTTTGCCTGGTTGGCTTCCAGCCCTTTTCCGTCAGCGGTTATTAAACTTGTTGTATGACTATAACCGGTAACCGATTCAATTGACGGCTCGGGAATATCAAGTTCTATCCCAAACCCGTTACGGAACCCCCCGCCAATATGCTTTACGGTAAGTTGAATTTTTGTTTCTACTACAAACTCACTGGCATTCTTTACATCAATGTACTTGTAATTTATCACTAAATCATTAAAGTCATAATCGCCTTTATGTGGCCATAAATCTTCAAAAGCATATGTCCCTTTTCCAAAAATAGATGGGGTATACTCATTCGATGCGCGCTCACCATCCTCCGGGTATTCGTCATATTGATCCACTATACCATCGCCATCTGTATCGATATCAGGAACATCCTCGAGCCTGTATGGCAGTGTTGTTAAATCGTTGATTTGAATATCGTAAGGTTCAAAACGGTTTTCAAAGGATCCTGTTTCTTTGTCCATAATAAACATATGCCCTTTGGTTACCCCGTCTACCTTATAGTTACCGGCCCACCACAATTGACGGTCAGAATCAATGGTAAGCGAAGTGGGGAAGGTGGGCAGACTGGCATCGCTAATATAGGTAAGGTCCAATGTGCTATTCTCAATGGTCCCTTTAAAAACTCCTGAATTGGAAGATATATATGTTGTGCCGTCGGTATCGAAAATAAGGTCGCCGGCACTACTGCTTGGTACAAAATTGGTAATTGACAAGGTCCTTAATACTTCAGCGTTTTCAGGGTTTAACACCCATATGTTTGTATTGTTCGAAAAGTATATTTCCCGCTCCACCGGATCAAAAGCCATACGCGGGCCACTTTGAAAGGTTCCAACACTAGTCCAGGTCAATGCGTCTATATCAAACCTCCATAGCTTGTTAGGACTTGACCGGGAAGTAGTGTACATTACACGATTAGCCGTATCCAGTGCACAGTTGTAACTCCCGCTATTTTCCGGATATTGGCTTATGATGGACAATTCTCCTGTGGTTTGATTGATGGTAAAAACATCTCCTCCTCCATTTACACAATAAAAAATATCGGTCACTTCATTTTCCTGAGCCGATTTTAAACCATCATTTCGGCGTGTTAGCCGGGCTTCATTACCGGTAATGTCAATAATATGGTCACTGTATATTCCCATTTCAGCTCTTTTGATAAAGAGCTGTTTTGTTGCTGCGGGTATAAACAGGGGTTTTGTTAGCGATTGGGTGGATGATAGAATGGTGGCCACCTTATTGTTTTTAAAGCTATCATCTATCTGTTTGAACTCGGAAACAGATCCGTCTTCCTCTTGTAAAGAAACAAGGTTAATGTGCTCTTCTGAATCGAACAGATATATTTCGTACTTAATTACATTGTTATTGTTGTTCTTGTAATCCTCAATAATTAATGATACAGCATTACCGGTCTCGAAGTTAAAATTGTCCGGGACATCAATCGCTTCCATAGAGCCCGGAGGATTTATCTCTTCCCAGTCAGAGTCTAACCGGCAAGAGTAAATAACCAATAATGCAGCAATAAAAGGCAGGATGTTGTTTTTCATAACAGTAGTTTTAATTTTCTCTTTAACGTTTCCAATAAATATACCACATTGCGTATTATGTTGTTTACAAGTGTTTTATGAATTTGTTTTAAACCCGTCGTGTTGATTTGTGCTCTATTTCGAAGGGCACATCTTCGATAATGAACAAGTTAGGCCCCCTTCCTTACTTTTTGGCTTTTTGGCATGTTTTTAAAGACTTTACCAGGAACCTGGATACAGTACAGTACAGGTTATTACGCAGAAAAAGGCTCTATAATCGAATGGTAATGTTTAAGTTCGTGTTAGGGAGCACCGTTATAGGTGTTTTTGAAACACAAACAGGGGGGCTTAAGTTTCCATTAAATTTTGCGAATACGGTAAAAATTTTCTTTATTCTTTGTTTCTTCGCAGGAAAATGTCTTCAATGAACTATTCTAATATTATTTTTGATCTCGACGGAACTTTGACCGACCCAAATAAAGGCGTTTACAATTCACTGGTGTATGCTTTGCGAAGGATGAATTACACAGATATTCCGGAAGAAACACCAACAGCAATTATTGGTCCGCCTTTGCAAAAAAGCTTTAAGGAATATTTCGGGATGAATGAACAAAACACTAAACTTGCTGTAGAGTACTTTAGGGAGTATTACGGAAAACAAGGGCTATACGAAAATACCCCTTATCAGGGAATTGAGGATATTCTGGCTTCCCTTTCCTCAAACAGCCATAAATTATTTGTTGCAACATCAAAATATGAGGAATACGCCTGGAAAGTAATCCGCCATTTTGAACTCGACAAGTACTTTGACGATTTGCAGGGTGCCGATTATGACGGTAAGCGAAAAAAGGCGGATTTTATTGAAGACTTAATGACAAAATACCGCTTAGAACCTTCGGAAACAGTAATGGTTGGGGATACGGTTTTTGACATAATAGGTGCAAATGCGGTGGGCATAGACAGTATTGCTGTAGGGTATGGCTATGGTAAAAATGAAGATCTGATGAAAGAAAACCCAACCCATTTTGCAGAAGACGTAGATGACCTCGCAGAATTTCTAGTGTCATAACAACAATAAAGTGATGTGCACAAATTACCTTCGGTGAGCCCTGCCATTAAAATGGCACCGGTTGCTTCTCTATCGTCCCTCAAAGGCAATGACGTCATTCCGGGGAGGTATGACGAAGGAACTTAGCGTTAGCGGTCTCGCGGACGATAGGGGGTAATCCCATCCGTCAATAGAAGATTGACATGATAGTAGTGTGGTAAGTTATAAATATCGTGTTGTATATTTTATCTCATTTTTTTATTTCTACACGTTTTTCGCCGTAACTAAGGCTATGCCTGTAAACTTTGCCTTGCATAAAGAAAAATTAGAACTAAAATATGAGTAAACGAACTTAATAATTACCACACCGGATGGGGGAATGGGCTAAAAATTACAACCCAATATATTGCTGTTTCAACGCTTACTTTGCTCCCGCACTAAGCGTATGTTGAATTTAGGGAGTCTTGATAATATCATCAGGGTGAATATAATTTGAGGCCTGGGAAACGAAAATAGCGGCACTAAATAAAGTCCGCTATTTAGAACCATTTTATATTGTATTATTCTGTGAACAAACATATCTACTGTGGGTTTAGTGAATATTAAATATTGAGTTCATGAGTTGGTTGAAAAATGCATTCTATTTTTATTATGATGGCTTCAGGAGTATGAAAGTCGGGAAGTCACTTTGGATGATAATTCTAATTAAGCTATTCATCATGTTTGTTGTTTTAAAAATGTTCTTCTTTGAAAACTTTTTGAAAAAGAATTTTAATGACGACACAGAACGAAGCAAACATGTGCTGGAAGAACTAACAAATTAAATACTTACCTTAGTTATCGAATAACTTAAAACTTAAACTGAAAATTTATGTTGGAGAACATCGACTTATCTCTTGTTAACTGGTCGAGGGCGCAGTTTGCACTAACTGCAATTTACCATTGGCTTTTTGTTCCCCTTACATTGGGGATCACATTTATAATTGCCTTTATGGAAACCATCTACGTCCGAACGGGTAACGAGGAGTGGAAGCGTATTACGAAATTCTGGATGACATTATTCGGGATTAACTTTGCTATTGGAGTGGCCACAGGTATTATTCTTGAATTTGAGTTTGGGACCAACTGGTCGAACTATTCTTGGTTTGTTGGGGATATTTTTGGTGCCCCACTGGCAATTGAAGGTATAATGGCATTTTTTATGGAATCAACCTTTATTGCCATTATGTTTTTTGGATGGAACAAGGTTAGTAAAAAAGTACACCTGCTTGCCACTTGGCTGACGGCTTTTGGTGCCAACCTGTCAGCTCTGTGGATCCTGGTAGCCAATGGATGGATGCAAAATCCTGTAGGAATGTGGTTTAATCCGGAGACAGCCAGAAACGAGATGCAAAATTTCTGGGAAGTTTTATTTTCACCAACGGCTGCAAGTAAATTTACGCATACAACATCCTCCGGGTTTGTGCTGGCAGCAATCTTTGTTATTGGAGTCAGTTCGTGGTTTTTGTTGAAAAAAAGGGAACAGTCCCTTGCAAAGAAAAGTATCCTGGTTGCCAGTGTATTTGGATTAATATCATCTTTTTATCTTATTGGTACAGGTGATTTTAGTGCAAAGGCAGTTGCCAAAACACAACCTATGAAAATGGCTGCCGTGGAAGGGTTATATGAAGGTTCGGAAATGGCCCCCTTGCTGGCATTTGGAATTCTGACCAAAACGAAAGGGGAGGATATACTTTCCGACAAGGAAAAGTTCCTGGTTAGAATGGAGGTGCCTTTTGAAGGTTTCCTTTCTTATATGATTCATGGTGATTTTAATACGTTTGTCCCAGGGGTAAAAGACCTGGTTGAAGGAAACCCTGAGCACGGGATAATGTCGTACTACGAAAAAGCAAAACGAGGCTATCATGCCCAGCAAATATTAAAACAATCCCAGGCAATTAAAGACAAAGACTCAGAGGAGTACAAAAGTCTGATTGCAAACTTCAGTGATCAGGGTTTTCTGGATAATTACTTTAAATATTTTGGTTACGGAACCTACTACAGTGAAAACGAAGAAGAACTGAAAAAGAATGTTTTACAGTTAATCCCTAATATACCATTATCATTTTACGCCTTCCATACGATGGTAGGGCTCGGTTTTCTTTTTCTGATAATATTTATTGTTCACTTGTTCCTGGTATTAAGGAATAAACTCGACGGTAAGAAATGGCTGTACATGCTCAGCATTGCAGCAATACCACTGGCTTATCTGGCATCGCAGGCTGGATGGATTGTGGCCGAAGTTGGCCGTCAGCCTTGGGTTATACAGGATTTAATGCCAACACTGACAGCCGTAACGAAGATAGATTCATCGGCGGTTAAAGTAACATTCTTCCTGTTTACGGTTGTATTTACTGCCTTGCTTATTGCTGAACTTAAAATAATGTTTACGCAGATTAAAAAAGGGCCGTCAGAACATTAAGTAACTATTTATTAGAAACAGATAACTAAAAACTAAATAAGATTGATATGAATAATCCCGAATCATATAGTTTACTTCAACATTACTGGTTTTTTATCGATGCGGTACTGGGGGGGCTCCTGGTTTTCCTGCTGTTTGTTCAGGGGGGGCAAACCTTTATTCTGAGCCTGACAAAAAATGAGAAAGAAAAAACCGTGCTGGTAAACACATTAGGACGGAAGTGGGAGTTTACTTTTACCACACTGGTAACTTTTGGGGGTGCCTTTTTTGCATCGTTTCCATTGTTTTATTCTACAAGCTTTGGTGGAGCGTACTGGGTGTGGATGTTGATACTTTTTGCTTTTATACTTCAGGCCGTGTCGTATGAATTTAGATCGAGGCCCAATAATTTTCTGGGAAAGAAAACATTTGAAGTATTTCTGGCGATAAATGGTTTTGCCGGCACAATACTACTTGGAACAGCAGTAGCCACACTTTTTACCGGGGCAATGTTCGATTTAACACCATCGCGTGGAGTATTGTGGGAAGGACCGGCACGGGGCCTGGAAGCAGCCCTTAATGTGCATAACCTCTCACTGGGGCTGGCGGTGTTTTTCCTTGCAAGGGTTAATGGCCTGCTGTACTTCATGAACTCAATTGATGATGAAGGTATTTTGACAAAGGCAAGGAAGTCATTGTTGCCAAATACAATAGGTTTTCTGGTAACCTTCCTGACTTTTATAATCTGGTTGTTTGTCCGAAAGGGATTTGCCGTAAACCCGGAAACAGGAGAAGTGTTTATGGAGAACTTTAAATACCTGCACAATGCCATTCAAATGCCGCTTGTTGGCCTGGTATTTCTGGTTGGGGTCTTACTTGTTCTGTTCGGACTGGTTAAGGCCTTATTCCTGAAACAGGAAACAAAAGCTATCTGGTTTACCGGAATTGGTACGGTGTTAACCGTGGTAACTTTATTGTTATTTGCCGGGTTTAATAACACAGCCTTCTATCCCTCATTAACAAATATTCAAAGTTCGCTGACAATTTTTAATGCATCGTCAAGCCATTTTACGCTTAAAACAATGGCTTATGTTTCTATTCTCGTGCCTTTTGTTTTTGCATATATATGGTATTTCTGGAGGGCAATGAACAAGAAGAAACTAACACAGGACGAACTTGAATCGCATGAAAATCATGTATATTAAAAATTTAGATGTAGAACTATAACATAACTCAAACTATATAATTATGTATCTCGACTCAATATTCTGGTTTTTAACCTGGCCTATTTTAATAATTTTATCTTTTCAGGTTGTACGTGTTCTTGTAAAAAAATATGAGGAGAAAGAATCTTCATCTGATCATTAGCGATCAGCGTTATAATTGGAAGAAGAAAACATTTCATTGCAAAAAAATATAAAAAAGAAGGTTACCTGAAGTATCTGGTAACCTCCTTTTCGATTGACAGCTTATTACAATTATTGTTTAATAAATATCTTCATTTTATCGCCGGACTTCAGCATGTAAACACCTTGGTTTAACATGCTAACGTTAATTTTGTTCCCGGTCCCATCCAGTACTTTTAATCCCTGGACGGTGAAAATTTCGTATTCATCGGAAATTTTATTGTTCTCAAAATAAAGAACACTATTCACAGGGTTTGGATATATTACCAACCGTTTCGTGGAAGAATGTTCGGAAAGAGGGCTTTTCGAATTAGATAATGAGCATGATTCTTTTGTGAAAGTGAACTGTTGTTCACCAGTGGTGTAGTAGCCATCACTATGGTTTAACTTAAATTCAACCGGGTATGTCTTTCCGGTCTCCATAGTAACATATCCCCAGGTATTCTTATTACTAAAGTCGAAATAGTAATAACCGTACTGTTTTGTCGGGGCATAGCAGTTACCATCTATGCAGGCATAAATATTGACCGGGTCAGTCCATTGTTTGTCAATATGGTAAACCCGGGCGGTTGCATCATCAATATACGATATTCCAAAATCGCCACAATGGTTGTTTACATCAGGGCATGTTTTACAAGAACCACCACAATCAATGCCCGTTTCGTCACCGTTTTGAATTCCGTCATCACAGGTTGGGGAAATTGAACAGGCAGGACAAGAACCACCGCAGTCGACACCCGTTTCGTCACCATTCTGAATTCCGTCAGTACAGGTAGGAGAGGGGGGCGCTGTTTTATAGCCAATGCTTTTAAACAAGTTCGGAGATGCCATAACCCAGTCGGGCTTACTTATTTCGTTCAGCCATTTTGCTTTAATTGTTGTGTTCGACTCTACCCTTGAATCGCCCCAATAACCATTTTCATATGGAGAATCCCACATTCCCTGTTCATCCCAGTTAGCGTTTATATATGTTACAGCCCTGATAACATCTTCATTTTCTTCAATGTATTCGAAGAATGGTTTATACCATTCGTTCCAGATATTGTCTGCTGTGGTTGGCGATTTTACTCCCCTGTTATCGCCAAAAACGGGGGCAACAGTGCTGTCGCTAAGATCATATCCCTGTGGGGTCGACTCACATACCATTGCCGGTTTTTTATGGTTTCTGGCAAATTTTACCAGCCTGTCGACACCCGAATAATTGCAGTCCATTGGGGTAAAAGCCGATAAACCGATTAAGTCAACATATTTATCGCCCGGGTAATATGACTCGAATGAATGCGCGTTATTATTCTCGGAGCAATGGCACATTGACTGCCAAACCATGGCAATATGTCCCTGAGCCTTCTTCGCAATGATTTGTTCATGAAATTTTATCCAGGCCGATTTGAACGCATCAGGATCGTAGCGGTTCCCGGGATTATCAAATTCATATCCGAAGCGCAAATACACCGGGCGATCAAGTGCAACCAGGTGGTCAATAAGTGTGCTAATGTTTTCATCATAAGTGCCGTTATTTATTCCATTAAGCTGATCAACAAGATAAAGGCCGATGGCAATGGTGCTGTTCGGGTAAGTTGATGCCAGTTCCGAAGTATTATGCGGGCCGGTACCATAACTTGCAGTGGAAGTAAGGCCTTCAAGGTTGTTCACACTGGAATATCCGGAATGCCCGGCAGGCGTTGTGTCAAATGCAGTATTGTAGTTTTTGGCGCTTTCAACATCCTGGCCAATAAGTAGTAACCTGCCGGATGAAGGTGCAAATTTACCCTGTATGTAATCGGTGGAAGTACATTCAGGGCATGAACCTCCGCAGTCAATTCCCGTTTCGTTTCCATTCTGTATCCCGTCATTACAGGTAGGTCCTGTTATACATGCAGGGCATGATCCTCCACAATCAACTCCGGTTTCATCACCATTTTGTACACCATCGTTACATGTTGGTGTTGTGTTGCCTTCACCGGGGATGACCGGGGGCAATGCCAAATCTTCAACAATGGCAGACGTGTTGGACTGGTAAGTTTTTGTCACTTTTTTCCAGTTACCATTTGATGAATAGGTACGAATGAGTTTTTGGGCCTCCTCGTGAGATATGAAATGAAGCTCAGCTGTTTCTCCGGGTTGAACGCCAATAACTGACGACAGTATTAATCCCCCTTGCGCAGCATTAGGATGGTTATCGTTATGAGCTACCATTACAGCTTCAGCGGTATGGGTTCCTGTAAGTTTAATGTCTACAACAGCTTCCAGTTTTCCATTGGCATAAAAAGCACAACCATACATCGGGTCTCCTGAAACCAGTGGATCATACCCTTCATTGGTGTGAAACCCGGCGAATAATACATTGCTAAGATCATATGTTCCGTCGTTTCTGCCGAATAATGAACCGAAGGTATAGGCAAATCCGGGAGTGCCATAATCTTTTGGTTGTTCTCCGCCAGCATATGTAGGCGACCATGAAGAATGCTTCCAGCCAATGGCATCAAGAGGGTTCAGTCCGGCTACAGAGGCATACACTTCCGGTACTGCATTCATGGGCTCGCCGGTGTTCTGGTTGGCTATTGTCCACCAGTCTTTTGGAGGAATGGGCAGTTGGGTTTTTCCGTTAGGTGACACAACAGTCATTACCTGGCCGGGTTGTTCGTTCCCTGGGAAATTACCGGCAGAAACCAGGTAACTGTATTCCGTTTTATTTACAATGGTGACCCGTTCCATACCTTTTACAACAAGAGGTTCCCTTGTTTCGACTAATTTCCCGTTTTGGAAATAAAGCCCGGCATCGGTTTCAAGGTTTCCATAACTTAACGGGGCTCCCTGATCCGGGCCAACAAATGGCCAGTTATTTCCTTCTGTGAAAATGGGGACATGTCCTGTAAAATCACCTGGAATGCCCAATCCGTAGTTTAGACTGGTACCGTCTTTTCTGAAAGGATTGGATAGAATACCTTTTACAGAACCAGGGGAAACAAACCCCCTGTTTTTTCTCCACTCCGATAAAACATCATCAGGATATTTATAATCGGGATACCTTACAACTTTTCCGTGGCGGTTAAGGCCTTCTCCTTCAATTGTTTCATAATCGGCTCCCCTGTAAGGAGGTGTCTTTGAAACCTGCGAATAGGCTGTATTAAGTATCAAGAATGCTAAAGCAATTGCAACAAAAGTTGGTTTTTTCATTGAAAGAAGTTTGTAGTTTTGAGTAATAAAATCCTTGGGGTTTTACTAGTTCAACGTTATGCAGTGTTTTTTTGTTACTTTTTTTAGGATATTTTCGGGGTTTTCTTTTTTTTCTATCTGTTTTTGTAGTAGGTTTTAATTAATAATGTAGTTTTAACTTTAAATTATAATAAATTGGTAGTTAATACATAACGAGTAGGTTGTGTGGTGTTATATGCAGGCGGGCGAACGGACATACCTGATTTTACAATTGCTGTCAGGGAATGTTCAGAAAGAAGGTATTTTTCATGCTTTTGTTATACAGTTATTTCTTTTGTTCGTGAATAAGTAAAGCAAGGTTTACCAGGGAAAATGTGTTTTTATCAGAAAAAAAGCAATTTTCACAATATATACACACAACGTAAGTTATTGTACGTTTGTTAGTTTTTACAATTTAACTGACAGGTTCGAATTGAAAAATATAATTAACTAATTATTAAACTATTAACTTATTTTAGAAAACAAAAACGATTATGAACTCATTAAAAAAAATTATTTTGCTGGGTTGTCTGACCGCTTTCATGTTTGCTTGCGAAAGGGCAGAAAATGATTCCTTTTATGATGATCTTTCATGGGATGAATTAAGGGAATCATTAAATGACAGACAAAAGCCGGGAATAAATGAACTGGAGGGGAGAAACCGGGTAAAGAATCTTGGAGAAGATGAACTACAGAATGTAAATGGAGTTACATACAAAGCCGGTTATTTTAAAGCGGTATACAATGTAGTTGATTATAAGCTGGTACCAATACTTGGAACAGATATTGAAAATTCAGTATGGACTAGTGCGTGGGATTTTCTTGTTGAGGTTGTACCTAACGACGAGGTATTATCTTACATAAAAATGTTTGGGGTACCAGCAAACTCAGGAACAGCAAATATGCCCGTTGCTAATTATAAGAATCCCAGACTGGATGAATTTAGGTTTACTATGGGAGAAAGAGCGGCAAAACTGGACAAGTGGTATTATGCATCAACCGTATTGCATGAATATGGCCATTTAGTTTCAATGAATGAGAATGTTTGCACACGGGGCCATGTTCCGGGTAATAAGTATTACTTCAATGTTCATAAGGCAACTGCTACAAAGGGTAAAATATTGTATAATTTTTTAGAGCGTTTTTATACGGACAGAATGTGGGATATTGTTAGCGATTATAAAACGCCAAACACTTTATATGACGATAACCCATCGCATTTTGTAAGTAAATATGCATCAACGACGCCACTCGAAGATTTTGCCGAAACATTTTCGAAATATATCTGTACAGATCTTCCTAAACCAGCACGAACAGTAGCCGATAAGAAAATTCTTTTCTTGGAAAGCCATCCGGAAATGCGTGCTTTACGTTTATCTATCAGAAAGAAAATCAGGAATACAGACCGGGCAGATGTTTTAACAAAGCCCTGGTATTAAGAACTGAATAAATGAACAAATCCGGATCATTAAACTTTAGTAATTTTTGATACAAACGGATTTGTTGTATATCATTTACTCAATGAAAGGCTGTTCGGGAAACCGAACAGCCTTATTTATGATTTGATGTACTGGGTAATTATTGTTTCATGAATTTGCTTATGCTTTTATTCACCTTTATCATGTATATACCTTGCTTAAGGTTGCTTACATCAATTGAGCTTTCGGCTCCTTCTAATACTTTTACGCCATGAATAGTGTAGATCTCGTAGTTTGATATATCACTATTTGTTTCTACGTAAAGAATATCTTTAACCGGGTTAGGATATACTCTTGCATTATTTAAGCTTACGAGGTTTTCAGACAACGTATGCTTCATGTTTGTAAACGAACAAGACTCCGTTGTAAATGTGAGGTTCTGCTCTCCGGTAGTGTAGTATCCACCCTTATGGTTAAGTTTAAACTCAACTTTGTATGTTCTGTTGAGCTGCATGGTTACATAACCAAAGGTAATGGCACTACTGAAATCGTAATAGTAATATCCATCTTGTTTTTTGGCCGGGTAACACCTACCATCAATACAAGCATAAATATTTTTAGGGTCGCCCCAGTTTTGATCAACATGGTAGACCCGTGCGGTTTCATCATCTATATAAGACATTCCGAAATCGTCGCATATGCCGGTACTTCCGCCACAGGCAGTGCACGAACCACCACAATCTATGCCAGTTTCATCGCCGTTTTGAATACCATCATTACAAGTTGGAGCTTCACTGTTTGTAAAAGAGCAAGGCTCAGTTGTAAATGTAAGGTTCTGCACCCCGGTAGAGTAGTATCCGCCATTATGGTTAAGTTTAAACTCCACTTTATATGTTTTGTTGAGCTGCATCGTTACGTAACCATAAGTGATGGCACTGCTGAAATCATAATAGTAGTACCCGTCTTTCTTTTTAGCCTGATAGCATTTACCATCAACACAAGCATAAATATTCGTAGGGTTGCTCCAGTTTTGATCAACATGATAAACCCGTGCAGTTTCATTATCAATATAAGACATTCCGAAATCACCGCATATTACCGTATCTTCTCTGCATGCCATACAAGGACCACCACAGTCAATGCTTGTTTCATTGCCATTTTGAATGCCATCATTACATGTAGGCTCTGTGGTTTGGTCAACAAAAGAACATTTGTCCGTTGTGAATCTCACAGTTTCTTCAGGAGAAAGGTGTTGTCTGTTTGAATTATCCTGAGATTTAAAATCAATTTTGTTTAGATTTTCAAAATCTGGATTTTCTTTGGCACTATAAACCGGGTTAGAGCAGGGTAGGGTGTTACTCATCTTTGAGTAACCTGCATTTAGTATTAAGGATACTAAAGCAAAAGAAATGGTTAGTTTTTTCATTTTAAAAATTTAGTTGTGTAAATAATATACACGAGTACGTTAGGCGTGTTGATATGTTGCAATTATTGCATGTATTTAGTGTGAAATTTTAATCTGAGGGATTTCGAATACGTGTTGTATGTCTAAGTGCCAGATGAATAGGTATTGCTGCATTTTATCCGGATTTGTTTTTCAATTTATTGTTCAACGGATTTTTAACCTGAAAACTGTATATGCTATCATTGAAAGGTGAACTGAAATAAAGCTGTGTATTCAGGGTGACGGAGGAATGGGGGCAGAAGCTGTTTGATCAAAGGGTAAAAAAAGAACTGCTACATAAATGCAGCAGTTCTACAATCTATTTTGTAAGATTATCTTATTGTTTCATGAACTTGCTTATGCTTTCGTTCACTTTTATCATGTATACTCCTTGCTTAAGGTTACTTACATCAATTGAGCTTTCAGTTCCTTCCAGAACTTTTACTCCATGTATAGTGTAGATCTCGTAGTTTGGTGCATTACTACTTGCCTCTAAATAAAGGATATCTTTAACAGGGTTAGGATATATTTTTACATTATTTAAGCTTGTGAGGCTTTCAGACTGTGTGTGCTTTGTGTTTGTAAATGAGCACGATTCAGTTGTGAATGTTATGGCCTGCTGACCAGTAGTGTAGTACCCACCGCTATGGTTAAGCTTGAACTCAACGTTATAAGTTTTGTTAAGCTGCATGGTTACATAACCATAAGTAATGGCACTGCTGAAATCGTAATAGTAATATCCATCTTGCTTTTTCGCCTGGTAGCAGCTACCATCAACACAAGCATAAATATTCGTAGGGTTGCTCCAGTTTTGGTCGACATGGTAAACGCGAGCAGTCTCATTATCAACATAAGACATTCCGAAATCGTCACATGTTCCATTCCCTCCGGAACAAGCCGCACAAGAACCACCGCAGTCAACACCCGTTTCATCACCATTCTGTATTCCGTCGTTACAAGTTGGAGTGGTAGTACAGGCTGCACAGGAACCGCCACAGTCAACACCCGTTTCGTCACCATTTTGGATGCCGTCGCTACAGGTTGGGGTAGTTGATCCACCACTTCTGAAACCTAAGTTTTCAAATAAACCGGCTGAGGCGAATATCCAGTCGGACTTGTTTATTTCATTTGTCCACTTGGTTTTAATCGTGTTGTTGGCCTGAACCCTGGAGTCTCCCCAGTAACCTTGGTCGTAAGGGTGATCCCACATGCCCTGGCTGTCCCAGTTTGCATTGATGTATGTAACACCGCGGATTATATCCTCGTTGTTTTCAATATAGTTAAAGAAAGGTTGGTACCACTTGTTCCAGATTTCGTCGGCACTAACTGGACTTTTTTGTCCAACATTACTTCCCATAACAGGAGCAACAGTATTGTCGCTTAAATCATATCCTTGTGGAGTAGATTCGCAAACAATAACAGGCTTACTGTGATTTCTTGCAAAGTTAACCATATTGTCAACTGCAGAATAGTTACAGTCTGCTGCGGTGAAGATAGAAAGGCCGATTAAGTCTACATATTGGTCTCCCGGATACCAGGCCCCAATAGGGTGGTTATTGTAAGTGCCGGAACAGTAACATGCCGATTGCCAAACCATGGCAATTTTGTTTTGTGCATTTTTAGCCTTAATTCTGTCGTGCAGTTTAATCCAAGCCGATTTGAAAGCTCCGGGTTCATAGTGGTTCCAGGGACCGTCAAACTCATACCCAAACCTTAAATAAACAGGTTTGTTTAAAGCAACCAGTTCATCAATAAGCGTGTTCATGTTATTGTCCAGTGATCCATTATTAATA
This sequence comes from Bacteroidales bacterium, assembly GCA_965230395.1. Taxonomy (GTDB): domain Bacteria; phylum Bacteroidota; class Bacteroidia; order Bacteroidales; family UBA10428; genus UBA10428. The sequence continues at coordinate 3,731,825 of CBDDKV010000002.1, read as the reverse complement.
CCGTCTAACTGGTCAACCAGGTAAAGGCCAATGGCAATTGTGCTATTCGGATAGCTAGAGGCCAATCCGGCTGCATGATGGACTCCGGTCCCGTAATCTGTGCAAGCAGAGCTTAACCCTTCAAGATTATTCATGCTTGTATACCCTGAGTGCCCTGCAGGGACCTTATCAAATGCAGAATTATAATCAGCAATACTGTTTATATCCTGTCCAATTATAAGTAGCCTTCCATTTGAAGGGGTAAATTTACCTGAGATGTAATTGCTATTTGAGCATTCAGGACAAGAACCACCGCAGTCAACACCCGTTTCGTCACCGTTACGGATACCATCGTTACAAGTTGGTTCAGTTGAACAGGCAGGGCACGAGCCGCCGCAGTCAACACCTGTTTCGTCACCATTCTGAATACCATCGTTACAAGTTGGGGCAGCCTGACAATCAGGACAGGAACCTCCACAGTCAACACCTGTTTCATCGCCGTTTTTGATACCATCGTTACAAGTAGGTTCAGTTCCGCCAACAAAAGAACACTGGTCCTTTGTGAACGTTATTGTCTCTTCAGGAGAAAGATATTGTCCCCTCGTATTATCTTCGGCTTTAAACTGGATTTTGTATTGATTTCCCAAAGTTGCATTAAAATCTTTATAGTAGTAACCATCGGCTTTATCGCCTTCTACACAGTATCCGTCTAAGCATAAATACTGCCATGAAGCAGACCAACCCTTGTCTTTATGATAAATGCGGATTGTGTTGTCATCTACATAGCTAAAACCAAATTCACCGCAAGTTCCTGCTGTTCCACATGCGTTAGGACAAGAACCGCCGCAATCAACACCGGTTTCGTCTCCATTTTGAATCCCATCGTTACAAGTTGGCTCTGTTGAACAGGCCGGGCATGAACCGCCACAATCAACACCCGTTTCATCCCCATTTTGAATCCCATCGTTACAAGTTGGTTCAGTTGAACAGGCCGGGCATGAGCCACCACAGTCAACACCTGTTTCATTTCCATTCTGGATACCGTCATTACAAGTTGGTGTAGTTCCACCTTCTCCGGGAATAATTGCTGGCAAAGCTACCTCTCCCACAGAAGCAGATGAGTTTGACTGATAGGTCATCTCAACCCTTTTCCAACCGCCGGCATTGCTTTGACTATTGATTAAAGCTTCGGCTGCATCGTGTGTAATGTAATGAAGTTCGGCTGTTTGTCCGGGCTGAACTCCGAGAATACATTTCAGGTTACACCTTTCGTTATTATAAAACGGATTAGTAGCTACGTCAGGGTTGTGGTTTTGGTGGGCAACCAAAATAGCCTGAGCCGTATAAGTTCCGGTGAGCTGAATATCCATAACCGCCTGCAGCTCTCCATTAATATAAAAAGCACAACCATAACCAGGGTCGCCGGAAACAAGAGGGTCATAGCCTTCGTTTGTATGAAAACCGGCAAAAAGAATATTGGAGTATTCGTTTGCACCATAAAGAGAACCAAACGTGTAAGCAAAGCCACCGGTTCCAAAGTCCTTACCTTGCACACCACCAGGGTATTGCGGAGACCATGAAGAATGTTTCCATCCCGGGGCGTCCAATGGGTTTAAACCAGCAACAGACGAGTAAACTTCTGGTACAAGATTTTGTCCGTTACTCATTGACCACCAGTCTTTAGGGGGGATAGGAAGTTGTGCGCGGCCATTAGCATGAATAATTGTCATAACCTGTCCAGGCTGTTCATTTCCAGGAAAAACCCCTGAAGAAACTAAATAGCCGTAACTCGTTTTGTTAACAATAGTTACCCTATCTAAGCCTTTTCTTAAAAGAGGCTCGCTGGTTGAAACTACCTGGCCATTTTGAAAATAAATACCGGCATCAATTTCAAGGTTTCCGTACGAGCCGGGATCTCCCTGTTGTGGTCCAATGTATGGCCAGTAATTACCTTCTGTAAGAACCGGTACATGTCCTGTGAAATTAGATGGAACACCTAAACCATAGTTTAAACTGGTCCCATCAACCCTATAAGGGTTTGATAGTAGTCCTGTGGTTGTACTCGGATCAACAAATCCTCGCTTTTTATGCCATTCTTCCATGACATTGGACGGGTATGCGTATCCCGGGTACCTGACAACTTTACCTTTTCGTGCTAATCCCTGGCCCTCCTGTGTAGTATGATCCGGACCGGAATAAGGTGGAGTGTTACTCACTTGCGAGTAACTTGCATTTAGTATTAAAGATACTAAAGCAAAAGTGATAGTTAGTTTTCTCATTTGAAAAAAAAGTTAGTAGTTTAATTGTATAAATACATTATAATAAAACGTTATGCAACATTTATATGTTACGTCCAATGTATGTATTTTGCGCAAAAAGTATTTTTGTAGTGTTTTGATGTAGAGGGGGATGTTTGTTTATACCCTTTAACTGGCGTGGGGTTTGGATGTAATAGTGGGACGGGTTTTGACGTGTTTTATAGGAATAGAAATGTATTATTAAAATTTAAAACCATAGAGTGTGAGTTTTTATTGAATATATGTGTGGTATTATATCATAAATAATAGCTGGAGCTCTTTTTTTTATCATAACTGTTGTAATTTTATTCTGCAATTTAATGAAAGTTAATGATTTTAAGTGCCAGCAGACGAACAGATATTCCCGCTTTTTATTCTGAGTGGTTTTTCAACAGGATAAAAGAGGGCTATGTTTATGTCAGAAATCCATTTAATAGTAATGCAGTTAGTAAAATTGCTATTAGTCCACGCATTATTGACTGTATCGTCTTTTGGACAAAAAACCCTTCACAAAAGTTTATCGCGAACCTGGATTTGTTATCAGAGTTCATGTATTATTTTCAGTTCACTATCTCATCTTATGGCACTGACATTGAAAAAAATGTTCCTAAAAAGCAGGCAGTTATTGAAAACTTCAAAAGACTCTCGGAAAAAACAGGGCAGGAGAGGGTGATATGGCGTTATGATCCTATTGCTATGAGTAATAGATACACAGTGGATTATCACGTTAATAATTTTGGAGAACTGGCACATCGTTTAAACCGTTATACCAAAACTTGTAAAATCAGCTTTATAGAGTTTTATAAGAAATGTGAAAGAAACCTGGAGAATACAACTGTTCGGGAACCAGATACTTTTGAAAAACTAAAACTGGCAAAAATGTTTAGGAAGATTGCGCTGGAATATAACATTATTATAGAAGCATGTGCAATGGAAAACACCCTGGATCCGTTGAGAGTAAAGCATGGAAAATGCATTGATAATGAATTGATTGAAAAGATTACAAAAGGGAAAATTAAGGCAAAAAAGGACAAGAATCAAAGAGAACGCTGTGAATGTATTGAAAGTATAGATATTGGAGCGTATAATACCTGCTTGTACCATTGTTTATACTGTTATGCCAATTTTAGCAGAGATAGGGTACTGAAGCAGTTCCAGAAGCATGTTCCTACGTCTCCGTTACTTGTTGGCGAGGTAGAAGAGGGGGACACTATAAAAGAACGACAGGTGTATTCTTTACTGGAGTACAGGTTATTTGATTAATTTGTTGCAAAGTAACTGCTTTTAAGCACGGGTTATTGTACATGTAATTTGCAGATATTTGGATAACCTAAAAAAGGTGGGTTCAAAATAATTTGTATCTTAAGCCATCTAACCGTTATTAAAATGACCGTGAAGGAAAAACTCAAAAAAATAATTGAAGGTAACGACAGTTTATTGGGGAAAGTGTTCGACCTTTTTATCCAGGGCTTAATCATTCTGTCAATTATATCTTTTTCCCTGGAAACCCTTCCGGATATTGATCCGAAGTTAAAAAAACACCTGGATATTCTGGAAATTGTGACAGTAATCATTTTTACAATGGAGTATCTCTTAAGGATTTTTGTGGCCAAAAGAAAGTTAAAGTTTGTTTTTAGCTTTTTTGGCATAATTGATTTTCTGGCCATTTTTCCCTTTTACCTTGCTTTAGGTGTTGACTTCAGAACAATACGGGCCATTCGGTTGCTCCGTCTGTTCAGGGTTTTTAAGGTTTTTCGGTATACAAAAGCAATTAAACATTTTCGGGATGCATTTAAATCCGTAAGGGAGGAACTGGTCCTATTCCTGGTTGCAGCCTGTATACTATTGTATTTTGCTTCTGTAGGAATATATTATTTTGAAAATGCGGTGCAACCGGAAGAGTTTTCATCAATATTCGATGGGTTATGGTGGGCGGTAGCCACGTTAACTACAGTAGGTTACGGTGACGTTTATCCCATTACTACCGGAGGGAAAATTTTCACTTTCATAATATTGCTGGTTGGACTCGGAATAGTTGCTGTGCCAACAGGGATTATTGCATCGGCTTTAAGCAAAACGGTAAATAAATAGAGCATATTTTCTGCGAAAACTGCCAGCTCCATTACTGGTCCTACCCAGTTATTAAGTATTTAAACGCTGCAAGAAGGAAAAAGAAGTGTAAAATATAAAATGCTATTTTGAGATTGCATGTCCTAAAATAAAAGGCTGCCCTGATTCGGGCAGCCTTTTTCTTTGAGGATATATGACAGTAAATGCCTATTGTTTGATGAATTTGTTCATGCCAAAATCCGTTTTAAGCATGTAGACCCCATCTTTCAGTGAGCTTACATCTACACTGTTTCCAATTCCTTCAAGTATTTTCATACCATGAATAGTGAAAATTGAGTACGTTGTAGTATGTGCAGCATCTCCAAAGTGAAGAACATCCTTAACCGGGTTAGGATAAAGGCTTAATTCCTGGATATAAGAATCAAGAGAAAGCGTATTCTTCTTGTTTGCAGGGAAGCCTAAATCACTGAACAATGAAGGTGAAGCCATAATCCAGTCAGGGTTGCTCATTTCAGTAAGCCACTTCGATTTAATTGTGCTGTTTGTTTCAACCCTGGTATCGCCCCAGTATCCCTGGTCATAAGGATGATCCCACATTCCCTGGCTGTCCCAGTCGGCATTGATGTAGGCAACAACCCTGATAATATCTTCATTGTTTTCTATATAATCAAAATATGGTTTAAACCAGTTGTTCCACGTTTCTTCCGGACTGCTAGGCCTTTTGTTTTGCGCCCCTACCACAGAGGCTACGGTGCTTTCCAGTAAATCATATCCCTGAGGGGCCGACTCACAAACCATTACGGGTTTATTGTGGTTCCTTGCAAAGTTTACAACATTGTTAACAGCTGAATAATCACAGTCTAAAGGGGTAAAAATAGACACACCGACCATATCTACGTATTGATCTCCCGGATACCATGAATCTATTGGGTGATTATTATAGGTTCCTGAACAGTAGCTTGCAGACTGCCAAACCATAGAAATATGACTTTGTGCCCCTTTTTGTTTAACCATATCGTGGAATTTAATCCATGCAGCTTTGAATTCATTCGGCTCATAGTGGTTCCATGGGCCATCAAACTCATAGCCGAACCTTAAATAAATTGGGCGGTTAAAGGAAACAAGGTTGTCGATAAGTGTACCCATGTTACCATTGAAGCTGCCATTATTGATACCACCGAGCTGGTCAACAACATAAAGTCCGATTGCAATGGCACTGTTTGGATAGGTAGAAGCAAGCTGCGACGCATTATGAGGGCCTGTTCCATAATCAGCAGTTGAAGTAAGCCCTTCAAGGTTGCTTACACTAGAGTATCCGGTATGTCCGGCTGGTACCTCATCGAAAGCGTTATTATAACCAGTGATACTGGTAATATCCTGTCCGATTACAAGCAGTCTTCCTTTTGACGGGGTAAATTTGCCGCTGAAATAATCATTGGATGAGCATGCAGGACACGAACCACCACAATCTACACCAGTTTCATCACCATTCTGGATACCGTCGTTACAAGTTGGCTCTGTAGAGCATGCAGGACATGAGCCACCACAGTCAACTCCGGTCTCGTCCCCGTTTTGGATGCCGTCATTACAAGTAGGTTCTGTTGAACATGCAGGGCACGAACCTCCACAATCCACACCGGTTTCATCTCCATTCTGAATTCCGTCGTTACAGGTTGGTTCTGTACCACCAGTGAACGTACATTTATCGGTAGTGAAAGTAACTTTCTCTTCAGGAGATAAGTACTGTCCGTTTGCATTATCCTGGGCTTTAAACTGGATAGTATATTGCTGCCCGAGGGTGGCATCGAAATCTTTATAGTAATACCCATCTTTCTTTTCTCCGGTAACACAGTATCCATCTAAACAAATATATTGCCATGATGCTGACCATCCATTATCTTTATGGTAAACCCTTACTGTGTTGTCGTTTACATGACTTATTCCAAATTCTCCACAGCTTCCTGCGGACACTGCTTCACAATTGTTTGTGCATGAACCGCCACAGTCTATTCCGGTTTCGTCTCCGTTCTGTATACCGTCGTTACAGGTTGGTTCTGTTGTGCATGCAGGACAAGGTCCACCACAGTCAACCCCGGTTTCATTTCCATTCTGAATACCATCATTACATGTGGGTTCAGCATCGTTAACAACGAATGAACATTTATCGGTAGTAAACGTAATTTTTTCTTCAGGAGATAAATATTGTCCGTTGGCATTGTCCTGAGCTTTAAACTGAATAGTGTATTGTTGTCCAAGCGTTGCATTAAAATCTTTATAGTAATACCCGTCTTTCTTTTCTCCAGCAACACAGTATCCATCTAGGCAAACATACTGCCATGAAGCTGACCATCCTTTATCCCTATGATAAACACGGATTGTGCTATTATCTACATAGCTTACACCAAATTCACCACAGGTACCGGCAGTTCCACAAGAATTAGGGCATGAGCCACCACAATCTACACCAGTTTCGTCCCCGTTCTGAATGCCATCATTACAGGTCGGTTCATTAGAACAAGCAGGACAAGAACCACCACAGTCAACACCGGTTTCATCACCGTTCTGAATGCCATCATTACATGTTGGTTCAGTAGAACAGGCAGGACAAGAACCGCCACAGTCAACACCAGTTTCATCACCGTTCTGGATACCATCGTTACAAGTAGGTGTTGTTCCTCCTTCTCCGGGAATAACCGGTGGAACAACAGCAGGGGCAATATTTGATGCGCCACCTGAATAATCTCTGGAGACGGAAGCGCCTCCCTTGCCGGAAATCAGGCTCTGAGCATCCTCATGTGGGATTAATTCGTATCTAAATTGTCCTCCTTCTCTACAGTTAGGATATGCAGAAAGTCCGCCTTGTCCGTTAACACCGGGATTAAAACGGCCCTGTGCCCATAAGTCCATATGTGCGGTTGTAGAACTGGTTAAAAAGAGATCCATTACGGCAACCAGTTCATTATTGAGGTATAATGCAACACCGTAGCCCGGATCTCCGGATACTACAGGATCATATCCTTCATTTTTATGAAACCCGGCCCATAGGAAGTAGTCTCCTGCCCCCTGGTTCATTTCGTCATAAAGAGAACTGAAAAGGTAAGCAAAACCGGGGGTGCCATAATCGGTTCCACCACCGCCGCCATATGCATTAGAGAATGAAGAGTGGTGCCATCCGGGAGCCATTAATGGGTTCAGGTTAGCAACAGAAACATAAAGTTCGGGTACACGTGGGCTTCCATTCGGCTGTAAATACCACTCTTTAGGTGGAATGGGAAGCGGGGCAGAAGCGCCAGGGGCCAATGGTGTCATCACCTGACCAGGTTGTTCGTTACCGGGGTAGCTTCCAGCTGTTAATAAAACGCCGTGTTGGGTTCTGTTAACAACGGTGCCACCATCAGATCCTTTTACCAATAAAGGTTCTGTTGTGTTTACAGCCTGTCCGTTCTGAAGATAGATACCTGCATCAGCTCCAAGGTTTACGTGGGGTGGCTGGGGTTGGTTTGGTCCAATAAATGGCCAGTTATTTCCTTCTGTATATACGGGTACATGCCCTGTGAATCCAGCAGGGATGCCATACCCATAGCTTAAACCGGTCCCTGTTTCGTGGTAAGGGTTAGAAAGCATTCCTTTTACGGTACCCGGATCAACATAACCGCGCTTTTTTCTCCATTCGGCAAGGACATCCCCTTTATAAGCATCGCTTGTTAAGCGGTTAACCACTCCGGTTCTGTTGAGAGCCTGGCCATCGCTGGTCCAGTGGTCCGCACCAGTGTAGGGAGGTGTACTGCTTACTTGTGCAGTTGTTGCTTTTAGCATAAGGAAGGCTAAAGCAAATGAAAAAGATAATTTTCTCATTTTTTTGATTAGTTTTTGTGGTGTTAAATGTTAATATAATTGATTGACCATAAGTTAACAACCGAGGTATAACAGAGCTATACCCTTGGTTGAGGGCAAACTTTTAGTCCATCAGGTTTTTCGTTATTGTAAGTATTTGTTATATTTAATTCATCAAAACCCACAATCCGAAATGTTTTAAGCAATACTAAGAATTAAAATCTCCCTGGTGATAAAAATGACTACGATTTAGACACTCAAATACCACTATTTTACCACACAAATGAGCTGCGAGTGTTGTAATATTTTGTAGAATAGGTTTATATTGAATCTTATAACCTTTTTTGACTATATATTTTTGTCTCTGCTTTCTGTTCCTTTCTGGATTAATTCACTTCGCTACTGTCTCATATACGAAGAAAGGGCAAAATGATAAAATAATAAACTTCTTTTGTTAATTATAGGTACTAATAAACTGTTTTATTGGGTTTTAAAAAAAAACGACTAAAAAAATAGTCGATTTTCTTTGTTGACTAGATAAATAGTCATATATTTGTTTTGGACTTTTTTATGATGAACATACAAATACTTCAAAATTTTATAAAACATGCAACTAACGAAAGCTGAAGAACAAATTATGCAGATACTCTGGAAACTTGGAAAAGGGATTGTCCGTGATATCCGGAATGAATTTCCTGAACCAAAACCCGCCCGAAATACGGTTTCGACTGTTATCAGGGTTTTAGAGGGCAAAGGCGTAGTAGGGCATGAGTCTCAAGGTAAGACACATACTTATTATCCCATACTTGCAAAAAAGGAGTATTCAAAGCGTCAGTTGTTTTCATTAATGAAAAATTATTTCAATAATTCATTTCCTGAGATGGCCACATTTTTTGCTCGCGAGAAAGATCTGACTATTGAAGAACTTGAGCTGTTATTGAATGAAGCTAAGAGTGATTTGAAAGCTGAAGATGACAAATAACTATGGAATCATTAGGTGAATTTTTAATAAGGAATACGTGCTGGCTGGCCGGTTTTTGGTTGGTTTATTATCTGTTTTTACGGAAGGAGACTTTTTACCATTTAAATCGATGGTTTCTTCTTATCGGAATTACCCTTTCGGTGATAATGTCACTGCATACGATTAATTATACCGTGGTTAAAGAGGTTGCCTCACCTTTATTAACAGTAGAGGAAGCTAATCAGCACGTAACAGAGGTTAAACAGCATGGTATTGGTTTATCTTATTGGTTATTGGTTGTTTATCTTATAGGTTTTTCAGTATTCTTAGTGATGTCTGTTGTTCGTTTTATAAAGTTAAGAGAGTTGAAGCGTGGAGGCCGCATTGTGTATCAGAACAATCAAAAGGTTGTTCAGGTCAGACAGGAAATGGCCCCGTTTTCATTCTTCAACACGATATTTGTCGGAAAGTGCTTTGTTAATCAAGATGAGATGAAGTCCATTGTCATTCATGAAAAAGTCCATATCGAAGAAAGACACTGGGTTGACTTGGTTTTATTGGAGATAATCCGAGCAATACAATGGTATAATCCGGTGGTTTTAATGTACAGAAAAGCTGTGACACAGAACCATGAATACCTGGCTGATTCCGGTGTTCTACACAAGGGGGTAAACCCATTAGTTTATAAGGCCTTGCTGGCCAATCAAATGCTGGGGTACCAGGTCGTGGGGGTCACAAGCAGTTTTAAATCATTTAACCCGTCAAAAAGAATAACAATGATGAATAAACATAAAACTTTGCCAATACAGAAATTAAGATTATTTGCTGTATTACCTGTAATTGCAATCATAATGTTTGCTTTTGCCGAGCCTGAATACAAATATATTGATAACGGACAGGAAAATTCTGCTTCAGTAGCTGTTTCAAATGGTGAAATAAAAGGAACGGTAACAGATAAAAATGGAAACGCTATGTATGGTGTCAGCATCATAATATCGGGCACAACGGCTGGAACTATTTCAGATAAAAATGGTCATTTCATATTAGATGGTGTTAACGATAATAATGAGATTACTTTTTCATTTGTAGGTTATAAAACGGTTAAACAAAAAGCCCGGAAAACAATGCAGGTTTCATTAGAAAAAAAGGAACATGTAATCTCAACTTCGGAAAAAAGACAGGTGCCACCAGCGGCAGTACAATTAAGGAAAACCGAAAGGGTCCTTCATGGAAAAGACGCTAGAGTCTTTGTACTTGTGGAGGAAATGCCAAGTTTTCCTGGAGGAAAAACAGCATTGGTTAAATACCAGGAGGGGATTTTTGGAAAGCAGGTATCGAAGAGTGGAAAAAAAATAAAATTTGTTGTAAACAAAGATGGTTCTTTATCGGATGTGTCATATTCTCTTAAGGATTTCAAAGAAGCGGACGTAAAGCGGTATATTGAAAATATGCCAGCCTGGATTCCGGGTAAACAAAGGGGGGTGCCTGTAGATGTAATGATTACAATTAAGTTTTAGCTTATTTCAGGAATTATCTCTTAAATTGTAGAATGAGAGCCAGTGATAATTTCTGGTACTCCTGATTATTGTCTATAAAAACAAATCAGATAAAACGCCGGTGAATATGTTGCCGGCGTTTTTTTATGATAGGCATTATGATTTACCTCAACATAAAAAAAGAATAAATTCTAAAGAAATAATATCGTAACTTAAAATTGGATTAAGTAACAACATACTGGTATATATGAAGTGGATAGCAAAGAAAGAAAATTTAATAACTGCTGTAGTATTAATCTCTATGTCAGGTTGTGAACTTATAGAAGAGAATTGTGACTGCGTTGAAATTTCTCCACTTTGTGATGAAAGATATAGTGGCGCGTGGGAAGCATTAAGTGAGTGTCATTTTCCAGAATATGAAAAGTATACCATTACAATTCCTGAAACCGAAAACTGTTCAGAAAGCGCTATTCATAACATTTTTGGAGAGGGAAACTGGATTAAGGTATCTTTAATGACAAACACCTTCACTATACCGAATCAGAAATTAGACAGTGATTATGATATCTTTGGAAGCGGAGTTGTAAACGGGGATACAATTTTAATGACGATAACCAAAGAACATCACACTTTTGATAATTTTGATGAGGTTTGCACTATTAAGGCAATCTGGAAGTTATAACTTTTTAGTGAACATTTTCAAGTAGAGGTTCACAGAACCAAAGCTTTGGATCATAAAACTTGGTTCTGTGTATATTTTTAGTTGTCCTTTTTAGAATGTTCGTTAAAATAACTTTCCAGAAAATGATGACATTGTTCAGCACGGTAGAGGTTATTTAGTACCGCTTTGGTCATTCTTTCACACGAATTATACCCACAGGCACCACAATTTTTGATATCTGCTTTTTCATATTTCCCCATTTGTTTGTTAATAACATCCGTAATCTCCGGGGTTGGAACAATGAGGGCTTTAAAAAATCCGGATCTGTCAGTGTAATCTCTTGAAAAATCTAAATTATCCATACTATGGAGCATATTTTCAAGTCTTTCCAGTTGTTCCTCGTTATTGTAATACGTTTCTTTTTGTTTATCTAAACGCTCTGCCTGAAGTTTTAAAATATCATCGGTTGTCCTCTCATCGTATACAGTTCCTGTTCCCCTGTTGCAGCCATGCTCACAATTCAGGACATCAACGATTAAAACGTCGCACTCACCTCTGTTAATTTCATCCTCCAGTTCATTAAAAAACTCCTCATATATGGAGATACCTTCAGTTCTTCTTACCTGATTTATTTTTAATGGTAAATTGTATTTCTTAATGGTTTCGTGCAGGCCACCGGGTTGGGAGTAAAGGATACCTTTCTCTGCTTCCATTGGACCGTCGAAGTTGGCTTCCTCTGTTGTTTTATCCAATGAAATGTTATTTTCTTCGAAGTACTTCTTTAAACCCGCTATTGTAACATTGTAACTGACCATTCCTTTGGTATTTTCATCTTCAAACTCCCTTTTTTTTGCAATACAGGGACTGATAAAAGCAAGTTTCATACCCGGATGGTTGTGGTGTACCCATGTTGCCATATCCATGACCGGGCTGCCTGTTGGTGCCAGGTATTTTATTAAATGGGGTTTATACACCTCAATGAAGGAAACTACGCACGGACATGGTTGCGCAATTAGTGGCGTATTTTCGCCTTTTTTGAGTGTCTTCAGATATTGATATGTCGTAATTTCAGCACCAAAAGAAACGTCAAAGTTCATTTTTACACCTTCTTTCTTCATCCATCCCAGGAGCTTATTTAACTGACTTGGAAAATTCATGTCTACGGAAGGTGCAACCAATGTTGCAATCGGTTCGCCATTTTTTAAATCTTCCATAAATCTGGCAGTATCGTCGATAAATGCTCTAGCTTCATGAGAACAAACTTTGATACATTTTCCGCAACCAATACATAAGTCAGGGTTTACTGTTATTCCCTGGGTAATATCGGAAGCATTGTTGCAATATTTTACCGGACAGGCACCAATACACAGGTGACAATTCACACACTTATCCTTATCAACTGAAATAATTTCAGTTAATCCCTTAGGTTCAATCATAGTACTTTTATTCGTTATTTTAACACTGAGATGTCTTTTGTGCCCCGCTGAATTCTTTACGGACGACAAGCATCGCTTCTTCGAATTTATCAATGTTTTCAGGTGAATCCGGGGCTTCTAAAGCCATTATACCCGGCAACATTGTTAATACAGCCAACCTTATTTGTGCTTGTAACCCACCAAGCTCCTTAGCTTCATTGTACTTACTATACAATTCTTTTCCCATAATTTTTGATGTTAATAGTTAGTCATTTATTAGGTAAAGTTTTACTATTTTCTAAGATAAATTTTAAGGTAATTGTTTGTGAAATAGAATAGGTTGAGAACATTAAGAGTGAATAACAACAGCCTTTTTCATCATTCACAAATAAATTACGAATATACAAGTCAAAAGCCATACGCGCGTCTCCTGCTTCGCCTGTTTTCAATGTCAACTTTAGTTGACTGTGGCAATATACAAATTTTTTGAATTAAAAAAACGCATAACGTAAATGTTGTATTATTTTCTTGTTATTTACTTAGTGCCATTAAGTGAATGCTATTTTTTGTGGCATGGTAAAAAAACACCGGAAACAAGACTTTTTTAGTGAGGGGGAATGATATCAAATTATTGTAAATGAGTATTGTATAAATGTATTTATCGCGGTTTCTGTGTTTACTTATAACCACTATTTAAGATATTCTCTGGTTTATTTTGTACTTCTCACAACACAGTATTTTCAGGGTAAATTGTTAAGGGTATTTCATGATTTTTTTTGGTCATAACGGTTTTAGGTATGTCTTTTAATCTCGAAAAAACAATTGGTATATGAACAAATCAAGACTTTCAGGTTTTTAATCTTCAATATATTAGATAACGTATTTTATGTAAATTAATTGTGTATCTATGTGCTTTTATATTTTCTTAGCACCGATTAAAGTGGCTAAACTTTCCCGTATTTCTTCATCCTGAAAAGTATTTATACCACACTTACAGTTGTTATCGAAGTAGGTTCGGTAGTTGTTTTCAATAAAGTTTTCGGCAATTTCCTTTGCAGTTAAAAGCCGGTGTGGAAGGGGAACTATTGCCGTACCAATCAGAAAATCGTAACGGTTTATGTCTTTATTCCAGTTAATTTGAAAGAACCCGTTTTTGTCAATTACCGGTGTTTCATTATCAATTGAGTAATCAATTTCTCTAACAGGATAATTAGTGTATAACTTACTCCACCGTTCCCTTATTAAATAGGCATTTTTTTTATCCTTTGAATCAATTTTCGGGTTCATCAATAAACCAACAGCACCCCAGCCATTATGTAGCGAATTTTTATCTGTTTTGCACAAACCTTCAGCCAGTGCCATTGAGAACGCTTGCTTTTCGAGGTAATTAAAATTTTTAACGGGTTCTATAAAAGGTATGACAAAAGCTTTTCCATGCCTTGTTTCAGGATGGTTGTTAAATATCATGGTATAGGTGTTGTGCCGGGTGCCAGCTCTTCTGCCATAGCGGATTTTCATCGATACGTGAAACCCTTTATTGTTTGCAGCAAGGTTGGTGTCCCTCCATTTTGTCCGTAAAGGGGAATCATCCCAAAGCAATGAACCTATAATTATTACACCTCCATTAAAGTCCATTTCTCAGGTATTAATTTCAATAATCAGTTCTTTATTAAAACCCTCAATTTTTTCATCGGGATATCCATGTGGGTTACAAATCACCCTTGTTTTATCAATATAGTAATCGAACGATTTGTGTAAATGCCCGTGTATCCATAAATCTGGCCGATGGGCTTTAATGAATTCTTCCAGATCCGATGCAAATGCAGCAGCTATTGACTCAGTACGAAACATTAGGGGAATAGATTGCAGGCTGGGGGCATGGTGGGTAATGACAACGTTAGATTGGGTCACGCTTGACCTCAGACTTTCGTCAAGCCATTTTACAGCATCTTTGTGTATGTTTCTTGTATCCACAGCACTTAACCTGGAATTAGACGGGTAACGATGAATCATGTTATAATCGTTCATCCTTTTCTGTGCTTCATTAATGGCACTTTGTGGATTACCGAATAATTCAAAGTCAGTCCACAAAGTAGTGCCGTGAAATGTAACCCCACTAATTTTCACAGCATCATTTTCCAGTACATGTATGTTTGAATTTTCACACGCATTCTTTAGTTGCTGAATTAACCTCGGATAATCATGCCTGTAATATTCGTGGTTCCCTAATATATACAATACGGGAATATGTTTAATTTCATTTAAAATCCATTCAGCCCCTTTGAGGCCAACATGGATATCTCCGGCCAGAACAAGTAAATCACAACCTGAAAAGTCGAATTCCCTGTGCCCGAATTCTAAATGTATGTCGCTCAGTATTTGAATTTTCATTAAAGGTTTGAGGATTGATTATTGCTTGAAAGTTACTAATTTAAACGACTAAAAGAAAGGGGGGAGGACTGGTATAGGCACTAAAACTGGTTTTTTTAAGGTTTCTCAATTTATAAAGAAATGTTTCTCTGTTTATTGACTTGAAATAATATTCTATTTATTTTGATAAAGGTGATTTAATTGCCGCTTTAGCAGTTATCTTTAAAACAAAAATGGCTTAAAATGGATGATATTTTTAGTGTAAGCGAAGTTTTAACGCAACTGGGAATAAAAGAAGTGAATAAAGGGCTGTGCACAGGGACCAAATGGTTTGATTCGGAAGGAAGTGTCCTGACTTCATATTCTCCAGTGGACGGGGCAAAAATTGCTGGTATACAACTTGCTACGACTGAGGGATATAGTAAGGTAATTAGTACGGCAAATGGAGCGTTTAAATACTGGAGGGCGATTCCGGCACCTAAACGGGGAGAAATCGTCCGCCAAATAGGGCTTGAACTGCGGAAATATAAAGAACCTCTGGGGAAATTGGTGAGTTATGAAATGGGTAAAATTTACCAGGAAGGAATAGGCGAGGTTCAGGAAATGATTGACATCTGTGATTTTGCGGTTGGGCAATCAAGGCAGCTTTACGGGTTTACGATGCACTCGGAACGCCCTGCACACAGAATGTATGAACAATATCACCCTTTAGGCATTGTTGGGGTTGTTTCTGCGTTTAACTTTCCTGTGGCTGTCTGGGCCTGGAATGCCATGATAGCATTGGTTTGCGGAGATGTTGTTGTATGGAAGCCATCATCAAAAGTTCTTTTGTGTGCAATAGCTGTGCAAAATATAATATCAAATGTTTTAAAAGCCAATAATTTGCCCGAGGGTATTTTAAACCTGGTGGCAACAACCTCAAAATACCTTGGTAATGATATGTTTACCGATAAAAATATACCACTTATTTCTTTTACGGGTTCTACTAAGACAGGAAAGAAAGTGGGAAAACTGGTTGGAGAACGATTAGGGAAGTCAATACTGGAATTAGGAGGGAATAATGCCATTATTGTAACTCCGGATGCAGACATTAATATGGCTTTGAGGGCCATTGTTTTTGGTGCAATAGGTACGGCAGGACAGAGGTGTACATCAACAAGGCGTATTATTCTGCATGATTCTGTTTACGAATCAGTGAGAGACAAATTGGTTAACGCATATAAAGGTTTGAGGGTCGGAAATCCGCTTGACGGGAAAAATCACTTAGGTCCACTTATTGATAAACAGGCCGTTCAGGTTTATTTTGATGCAATCAAAAAGGTAAAAGAACAGGGAGGAAAAGTAGTTTTTGGAGGAATGCCTCTGGAAAACACAGAAGAGAATTCGGGATGCTATGTAGTTCCTTGTATTGCTGAAGTAGAGAATCATTTTGATATTGTTCAGGAAGAAACATTCGCGCCTTTATTGTATCTTATAAGGTATAAAGAACTGGAAGAGGCCCTGGAGATACACAACCATGTGCCTCAGGGCTTATCTTCAGCAATGTTTTCGAAAAACATTACGGAAACAGAAAGATTTTTATCGCATGAAGGTTCAGATTGTGGAATCGCCAATATAAATATTGGAACATCTGGCGCAGAAATAGGAGGGGCATTTGGTGGAGAGAAAGATACCGGTGGGGGCAGAGAGTCCGGTTCAGATTCATGGAAAGCCTATATGAGAAGACAAACAAATACGATTAACTTTGGTACTGATTTGCCGCTGGCACAGGGAATAAAATTTGATATGTAGAATTGAGACAGAAGGTGGAGATATTAATGTTTGGGAACTGGCTGTCCGGGTACAGAACTGTTTGAAAAAACAAAAATAATAAGTCTTAAATTTTAAATCTCACCTTCAATAACAGGATGAAGGTATGAAAATAGGGATTTTAAAAGAAGGGAGAACCCCCCAGGAGAAGAGGGTTGTAATAACTCCGGCACAATGTAAGCAGGTGTTTGAGAAATACCCGCAAATTCAGATAGTTGTTCAACCAAGCCCAGTCAGGTGTTTTATGGATGAGGAGTATGAAGATGCCGGGATACCCATGCAGTTCGATTTATCGGATTGCGATGTTTTGTTGGGAGTTAAGGAAGTGCCTGTTGAGGAACTAATACCAGGTAAAACGTTTTTATTCTTCTCTCATACTGTTAAAAAGCAGGAATATAACAAAGAATTGCTGAAAACAATTCTGGAAAAGAAAATAACCCTGATCGACTATGAGTTAATTAAAGATGAAGAGGGCAACCGTAAAGTAGGCTTTGGCAGATGGGCTGGCATTGTTGGGACGTACAATGGGTTCAGGGCATATGCTATACGCAATAAATTAAAGGAACCAACACCTGCTCATTTAACAAAAGGGATAAAAGAGGTTAAAAAAGAAGCTAAAAAACTGGCTTTAGGGCCAATGAAAATCTTAATCACTGGAGGTGGGCGTGTAGCTAAGGGAGCTATGGAGCTGCTAGATGGTATGGGGGTTTCAAAGGTTTCAACAGAGGAGTACCTGAAAAATAAGGATTTTGACCGGCCTGTTTATGCTCAGGTAGAACCAGGTGCCTACAACAAACACAAAGATGGGAAACCATTTAATATACAGCATTTTTATGAACATCCCAAGGAGTATATTGGGGACTTTAAAAAATTCTGCCATTCAACTGATATGCTAATTGCGGCAGCATACTGGGACATTAATGCTCCAGTACTCTTTACGCGCGAGGAAATGAAAGAGGATGGTTTCAGGATAAAAATAATTGCAGATATAACCTGTGATATGAATGGATCTGTGCCATCTACTTTGCGCCCGTCTACAATTGATGATCCCTTTTACGGATATAACCCGTTTACAGGGCAGGAGGAACTCGCATTCGTTTATCCCAGAAATATTTCGGTAATGGCCGTGGATAATTTGCCTTGTGAATTACCTGTTGACGCTTCAATAGATTTTGGAAATATTTTCATTGAACAGGTGCTTCCGTTTATTGTGGAAGGCAATGATAATGGAATACTTGAACGTGCAACTATTACCAGAAATGGGCAGCTAATGGAGAAATTCAGGTTTTTAGAGGGGTGGATAAACCCGTAAAACAGAGGATGTGCTTAATACAGTTTTTAAAATAACAGAACAAAGCTATTGAAATAGTAAAATATTAATGTAAATGTCTAAAATCCTGGTAATAGGGGCTGGCCGGTCTTCAACGGCGCTAATTAACTACCTTGAGTCTAATGCAGGTATATACAATTGGACGATAACAGTTGGGGATCAAAACCTGGAACAGGCAGAAAAAAAGGTGCGTCCTGAAACCAGGGCCGTCTCACTGGACGTTTTCGAAGAAGAACAATTAAACAGATTTATAAAAGACGCAGATATTGTTGTTTCAATGTTGCCGGCCAGGTTTCATCCGGTTGTAGCCCTGACTTGCCTGAAATATTCGAAATCACTGTTAACGGCCTCATATGAATCGGATGAAGTGAAGCAAATGGCAACCGAGGCCGAATCGAAGGGAATACTTTTTTTGAACGAGATGGGGGTTGACCCTGGTATTGATCATATGTCAGCTAAAAGAATACTGGACAGAATAAAATCCGGGGACCATGAGCTGACAGGTTTTGAATCTTTTACCGGAGGCCTGGTATCCCCGGAGTCAGATAATAATCCCTGGAACTACAAATTTACATGGAACCCCCGAAATGTGGTTTTGGCGGGGCAGGGCGGACCAGCCAGGTTTATTCAGAAAGGAAAGTTCAAATACATACCTTATAACAGGTTGTTCCGAAGAACGGAAGTTATAGATATAAAAGGTTATGGGAAGTTTGAAGGCTATGCAAACCGGGATTCGCTAAAATATATTGACAAATATGAGCTGCACGGAGTACCGACAGTATACCGGGGAACATTACGGCGCCCGGGGTTCTGCAGGGCATGGGATATTTTTGTTCAACTGGGGATAACAGACGATACTTACGTTATTGAAGACTCGGAAAAAATGACATATAGGGAGTTTGTAAATTCCTATCTTTATTATAGTCACGAAGATACTGTTAGATTAAAGCTCTATCATTACATGCATATCGATCAGGATTCAGATATACGGGAAAAGCTTGAATGGTTAGACATTTTTTCAGAAAAAGAAATAGGGATAAAAAGAGCCACTCCCGCCCAGGTACTTCAAAAAATTCTCTCAGAAAAATGGGCTTTAGCAGCAGGAGATAAAGATATGATTGTAATGTGGCATAAATTCGACTATAGGATGAAGGGGAGTGAAAATAGCAAAGTGCTTACCTCGTCAATGGTTGTTGTTGGAGATGATCAGGTTAATACAGCGATGTCGAAAACAGTAGGTTTACCTTTGGGGATTGCCACAAAAATGGTGTTAACAGGGCAGATCAATATTTCGGGAGTCCATATTCCAACAATAAAAGATATATACGAACCAGTTCTGAATGAATTAGAGCAACATGGTATTTGTTTTGAGGAAAAGTCTGGTTAACGAATTATTGGATTAAAGGTTGATTTTACAGGTAATTTAAATCTTGTGTTTTGCTTGTTTTTTGGCTGCTAAAACCTTAAATTAGTTCAGGTAATATACGTAATAAACTGTTTAAAAAGTACGATTGGCATAATTACAGATTTACAGTATTCTCAGACATTTCTTATTTCTTTGTTTTAATAGTGCCTGTTATGAAAATTAACCGAACTGGCTTTTTTTATATACTTTTTCTATGCTGGACAGGGGTAATTATTGCTTTTCTGTCCTTTGAGCTGAATAGAATCAATGTAGAGGTGGAAAACCTTGCTAAGACTCAGGCAAGAGCAAACTTTAATAAAGATCAGGCTATTCGGCATTGGGCTTCGTTGCATGGGGGGATATATGTTCCGGTTGATAGTGTCACCCGGCCCAATCCGGCTTTGTCCCATGTAAAATACAGGGATATTGAAACACCTGACGGTAGAAAATTAACCTTAATGAACCCCGCCTATATGATCAGGCAGCTTAATGAATATTTTGCAAAATTTTATGGAGTTAAGGGGCACATTACCAGCGAAAAGTTAATAAGGCCGGAAAATAAGCCCGATGATTGGGAACTAAGCGCCTTGAAGCAATTTGAGAAAGGGGCAACAGAAGTGAGCGAGCATTCAGATATAAACGGGGAGCCATATTTAAGGTTAATGCAGCCCATGATCACAAAAGAATCCTGTTTAAAGTGTCATGCTGTACAAGGGTACAAAGTTGGAGATGTCCGGGGAGGGGTAAGTATATCAATACCAATGAAACCCATACAGGAAAAAGCTTCGGTAAAAAAAAGGTTCAGTGTATTCTCTATGTCAGTACTGTGGCTAATCGGAAGTGTGGCCCTTATTGTAATGGGCAGGAGGTTAAATGTTAGTATTCGTGCACAGCAGCGATCAGAAGAAGCTCTGATGGCACAGAATGAAAAACTGACAGAAGCCACAGAAAAGTTGGCAAAAAGTGAAAAAATATTGCTGGAAGCTCAAAAAGTTGCTCACCTTGGTCATTGGCAGCTGGATATTGTAAACAACAGGTTAATGTGGTCTGATGAAGTTTATCGCATTTTTGGTTTAAAACCCCGGGAAATTGTTGCTACATATGAGGCCTTCCTGGAAAAAATACATCCTGATGACAGGGAACGGGTGAACCAGGTTTATATGGACTCCCTTGAAAGCAAATCGCAATATGAAATTGAACATAGATTGCTGCTGGGGTCGGGTGAGATAAAATATGTTTTGGAAAACTGTAATACCAGATATGACGAAAATGGCAAACCGATCAGTTCTATGGGAACCGTACTGGACATAACCCAGCGAAAAGAAATCGAACTGGAACTAAAAAAACAGAACGATGAATATCTGGCATTATATGAGGAATATAAGGCAACGAATGAAGAACTTTATGTAGCCAAAGCCAAAGCCGAAGAGAGCGATAATTTAAAGACGGAGTTTATCCATAATATGTCTCACGAAATTAGGACCCCTATGAATGGTATCCTGGGGTTCACTAAAATATTAAATTCAAAAGTAACAGAAGAGGGGCAAAAGTACTATCTGGGTTTGATTCAGACTAGCGGAAAACAACTTGTAAGAATAATTGATGATATTCTTGAGATTTCCAGACTTGGTACCCGACAGGAAGTTGTTAGAAACGAGGAGGTCTGCCTGAATGAGCTATGCGTGGAATTATTTTCAGTTTTTAATATTCAGGCAAGGGAAAAGAATATATCCTTTTTTCAGCGTTTGGAACTTTCCAATGAAAAAAGCCATATCATAACCGACAAAATGAAGCTGAATAAAATATTGACCAGTCTGCTTGAAAATTCTTTTAAGTTTACAGCAGAAGGATATGTGGAATTTGGTTATGATATTCAAAAAGAGAAAAATGAGAGTGTTCTGGTGCTTTTTGTAAAAGATACAGGAATCGGAATTTCCCAGAAAAACCAACTTAAAGTATTTAAACGTTTTGCTCAGGAAAATGAACAAATAGCCCAAAATTATGGCGGTTTGGGTTTAGGCTTATCTTTGGCCAGTGAAAATGCAGCTTTGCTCGGAGGGGAAATAACAATTGAGTCAGAGAAAAATATGGGGGCTACTTTTTATGTTAGATTACCATATCGTTCAGTTGATACGGACAAAATAAACAATAGTTTACTACATAAACAGTTTGACTATAAAGACAAAAGCTTTACGATGCTTATTGTTGAGGACGAGGAGGTTAATTATTTATACTTAAAGACCCTTCTGGAAATTTCGAACCTTAATGTTAGTGTATTATGGGCAAAAAATGGAAAGGAAGCTGTAGAGATGTGCACAAACATGAGTGAAATAGATGTTGTTTTTATGGATATAAAGATGTCCGTGATGAATGGATATGAAGCAACGAAGATTATCAAAAATATCAGGCCACAGTTGCCGGTTATCGCTCAAACGGCCTACTCAACCAAGGAAGATGAAAGCAGGGCAATATCTGCAGGGTGTGACGATTTTATTCCTAAACCGATAGATGAGAAAATATTAAGCTCTGTATTAAGTTTACATTTGTCAACAAAAAAAATATCATAAGTTGTTGTTGGTTAACATTTTATGATTTTAGGTTAACAAATGGCTCTTTTTTTCTTTATCCCAATTTTACCTTTATCTCCAATTTTTCTGATGTATTCCGGGGCAAATGGGACCTTACAGGACGTTCCCCCCATTTCAACCTGAACTTTTCCAATTCTATGGGCTGTTTCACTGGCCGCATTGGTGAGAGGTTCAACATAAGATGCCAGTGCTATTACGAACCCGTTCATCGTATATTTTACCCTGTTTTGTGACAAATGAATTTTTTTTTCAACCTGGTCGAGCAGTTTTATAAGGTAATCTAAATCCAGCTCTTCGTTTCTTTTTATTGCAACTAACGAACTCAATGCAGCCCATCCTGCACCGCAGATCATTTCGCTTTTATTCTCAATCCACTCAGTGGCCAGTTCCCATCCGAATTTACTTTCTGCTGTTACCCCGGCAACCGTATATTCGCTTAATAAATACCAGTAAGCATTCTCAACCCAATGTGTGAGCTGTTCCCGGGTCATTTTTTCTGGTTCGGAAATCAATCCGGCCAGGTACATGGCGTCAGAGTTTCCGGTATCATACAGTTTTAAGGAAAGCTCATAATTTTTCCTGATTTTTTTAACAAACTTTTTCTTCAAATCAGCAATTTTTACCCCAAAGAAAGGCTCTCTGGCTCCATGTTTTAAAAGTACCTTTTTTGATTGCTCAGAGCCAAGTTGAGCAAGTTCTGACATTATTTCATCCAGTTCCATGTTTTTTTTAATACCAGTTTAACTAATTCAAAGAACAAAAAACTGTAAGTCAGTGTTCATAATGAATAGTTAGATATTTTAAAACAGAATATTATTTTCGTGAAAAAAAAATTATATGCTCGTAAAAACAAAAAAATCTCCATTTCAACGTTTTCTGAATTTCATAGAAGTAGCAGGAAATGCATTGCCACATCCGGCAACTTTATTTCTGGTTTTTGCATTCATAGCGCTGGCTTTTTCCTGGTTAGGGGGTAAGTTAGGCTGGCAGGTGCCCAATCCTGGCGATGGCTCTCTTGTAGAAGTAAACAACCTGTTATCAGTAGACGGAATTCATTACATTTTATTAAATACTGTAAAGAATTTTACAGACTTTGCCCCATTAGGCATTGTGCTTGTTGCAATGTTAGGCATAGGAGTGGCCGAAAGAAGTGGCTTAATAGGGGTTGTTATTCGTTTATTAGTCATATCTACTCCTAAAAGACTTTTGACTTTTGTTCTTGTATTTGCAGGAATACTTTCGAATATGGCTTCAGATGTAGGTTATGTTTTATTGATTCCTTTGGCCGGAATAATTTTTATGTCTGTCGGAAGACACCCAATACTTGGTATGGCCGCAGCCTTTTCCGGAGTATCGGGCGGGTTTAGTGCAAACCTTGCTTTGGGGACAATCGATCCTTTATTGGCCGGGATTTCGGAAGAAGCGGCACAAATTATTGATCCGAGTTATTCCGTTAACCCAACTGCAAATTACTATTTTATGGTAGTTTCGACTTTCATAATTGCTTTAATTGGAACCTGGGTCACCGAAAAGATAATTGCTCCCCGTTTAGGGGAATATGTTCCGGCAGAAGGGGAAAAAATTGAAGAGGTAAATAGTCTTTCAAAAAAGGAAAAAAAAGGCTTACTATACGCTGGAATAGTTTTTTTAGTGTCAATGATAATTATTCTTCTAGGGCTAATTCCGGATAATGGTTTCTTAAGGGGGACCGGAGGTTCATTACTTAAATCGCCAATTCTTAAAGGTGTTGTGACTGTTCTATTTGTTGTGACAGGTTTAATGGGAATTGTTTACGGAAAGGTAGTTGGTAAATATAAGAATGACAGCGATGTAATGGCTTCAATGGCAGATAGTATGAAAACGTTGGCCACATATCTGGTGTTAGTGTTTTTTGCTGCACAGTTTGTAGCGTATTTTAAAGAGAGTAACCTGGGGATTATTGCCGCCGTGAAAGGTGCGGAGGCATTACAGGCTGCTGATTTGAACAAGTATTTACTAATGTTTTTGTTTATCATTTTTGCAGCGTCACTTAACATGTTAATGGGAAGTGCTTCGGCAAAGTGGGCAATTATAGCCCCGGTTTTTGTCCCCATATTTATGTTGATGGGATATTCACCGGAAGTATCTCAAGTCGTATTTAGAATAGGGGATAGTGTTACGAATATAATTTCTCCTATGATGAGTTTCTTTGCCCTTATTATCGCCTTTTTTCAGAAATACGATAAAAATGCGGGAATTGGAACCATTATCTCGGTTATGTTTCCCTATTCAGTCCTGTTCCTAATCACCTGGACCCTTCTGCTTTTTGTATGGATAGTCTTTGATATACCACTTGGCCCTGGTTCTGGTTTGTATTATGGAGGATAAAAAAAGACAATTACTGTTTGTGAATTAATTTAAAAAAGTACTTTAGTTTTAATAATTTCACAAAGGATTTAACTTATAATGATTGTTATGAAAACCAGAAAAATTTTAATCCTTATTTCGGGGATAGTTTTATTGGGAGCTTGTTCTTTTGGTAAAAAGAAAGAAGCCGTCAGTGATTGTCCCGGTTGTCCTCCTCCGGTAGAAATTATTGTCCCTGATGAATTAAAAAATAATGAGGGGGCGACGGCGTATATTGACGACGCAGAAAAGATGTTTAATAAATGGTCTGAACGGGCATACGTATTAGCCGATGAGCTGGAAGAGGCTCAAAGTAAGGTGGATACTACAGGGGAAGTCTCAGTTAGTGCTTCAATGAAGGCCGGTACCATAGTTCTAAAGATGATGGCTTTTATGGGAGAATTTATGCAGGAAGGTGTGGTAATGAGCCAAAGAATGGATGAACTGAAAAAGAACATGACAGAGGAAGAAATTGAGGCCCTGGACGGAGTCTGGACTCAGTTGGAAGACAGGATGGGCGATATTGAGTCAAGATTTGATTCATTAGGTGTTGATACACCTGACAGGGAGGAGTTGTTTAGTTCGGAAAAACTGGAAGAAGAGGTCTAGGCATAAAAAGCTTTCAAATTGGCTTTATTATAAGGGGCGGATTTTGTAACTTATTGGGATAACCCTGTTTGCACCTATTTTTTAGCGGTGTGAGTTGGTTTTTTAATGTCTAAAATTTCCGGAATAAGGCCGGGTTTAAATGATTTCATGATGGTTATTGAAGCGCAACCTGCAATTAAAGTTTGGGGGATATTAATCGAAGAACCTGTAACCACACTCACGGATCTCGTGGTGACTGCAATTTGTTTTTATGCGTTTTTCCGATTGAATAAAATACCCAATAAAAACAAGATGCATACCTACTTAAAGATTTACTTTTTAAGTATGGGAACAGCTACAGCTGTAGGAGGGTTAATTGGACATGGTTTCTTTTATGTCTTTGACAGAAATATGATTTGGAAGCTGCCCGGTTGGTTTACCAGCATGGTATCTATCTCAATGATTGAGCGGGCTTCAATTGAGTATGCACGAAAACTGGTAAAACCAACAACTGGAAAAATATTTGCGTGGGTTAATATAATTGAACTGCTCACCTTTATGGCCATTACCTTCTCAACACTTAACTTTTTTTATGTAGAAGCCCATTCAGCTTATGGCTTGTTAGTTGTTGTAACGTCCTTTAATCTTTTTGTGTACTATAAAACACGTAACAAAGGGAGCAGGTACTATCTTATTGCAGTAGGGTTTTCTGCAATTTCAGCCCTTATTTTCATGAATGAATGGGGGGTAAGTAAATGGTTCAATCATTACGATATAAGCCATATCGGTATGGCAATAAGCGCATGGTATTTTTATCTGGGGTCTAAACTTGCAATTAATGATGAACTGGTAAATTAACAGAAAAGTTTCACCTAATTTTTAACACAAACCAGTTTTAATTCTGGAAAAATAATAACAAAAAAGGATAATGAGTGGAACCCTGAAAATTTCTGGCAAATGGAAAACTAAAACCATCGTATTTTTTGTTGTATTAGCATGTACAATACCAGCAAAAAGCCAGGCAGGTGTTCAGGACACAACAGCTGAAAGCAATATCATTTCCTACAAACAACGGTTAAATGTTTACCTTTTTGGTATACAGAAGTTTAGTAATTTCGAAATTAAGAACAAAGAGCAGGAGAAAAAACTTAAATATGTACCTAACGAGAGCCTGAGCCCTGGGGTGGGGTTTAATTATAAATGGCTTGGGTTTAGTGCAGCGTTTAATTTAGGATTGCATAATGAAGACAAGGAATTATATGGTGAAACAAATAGTCTTGATTTGCAGTTAGATATATATAGTAAGAAATATCTTTTTAATGCATACTTTCTTTTTTATGAAAGTTATTATTGGAAAAATCCAAAGGATTTTTTCCCAAGTTGGAATATAAAAGATTCTGCCTTGGTTATGCCTGAAATTAAAACAGCTACATTTGGCTTTAGTGCCATTCACATATTAAATTATGAGGACTTTTCATTTAAGGCTGCTTATCAGAATGTGGAAAGGCAGGTGTCAAGTGCAGGTTCCTGGTTAGTAGGCTTGAAATTTTCAATATATGGAATAGCCTCAGATTCTTCCATTGTTCCGGGTATTTTACATAGCAAATATCCAAACGCGGTTGATTTTTCGGGACTAAATGCAATCAATCTGGGAACTGCTTTTGGATACACATACACCTTTATTTTTTCGGAATTTTTTTACTTCAATGCAGCCCTGATGATTGGTATTAATTTACAGGCCGTGTCAACCAGGCGACTTAATGGGGAGCTTATTAAAGGTGATGGTAAAATATCTTCAAACGCAATGTTTAAGTCGGCGTTGGGCTGCAATAAACCAAAACTATTTTATGGAATTACCTTTTCTTCAGATTCGTTTCTTGTAAAGAACCCTAACGATACAGAATTTACTTATAATTATGGAAAACTAAGGATTTTTTACGGCCTTAGGTTTAATGTGGGTAAAAAGTAAGAGCCCTCTGTTTTTTTACGTTTGAGTTAGTGGGGCAAGTAATGTCGGGAACCCCGATGTGTTGAAGCTGAACTGGAATTTCGTAATTGAATAGCTTGAATACACAGCAAGTTTTGCTGTCCTGAATGGTTGAATGTGTTGGTTCCCAGTTTCTTGTAACGAGTTAAGGAAATGATAATATCATTTTATATCTTGTTAATCTGCAACGAGAAGGTTGATTTTGCTAAAAGATGTTTTTTGTGTTAAGTTATTATTAGCAATCTTAACTTAAAGTTTATTTTTCATACAAATAAACGGTTAGCGTGATTATTTTTGTTTTGTAATGAATTAAGTGATTGACTCTTAGAATTTAATAAAGTATTAGGAGAGATAAAAAAAGAAAGCTTGCTACCGGGTCAAGTGCAAGCTTTCTGCTAATATGGGTCAAATCGTTAGGGCTAATGATCACTAAAGTAATAATAAAAGTTAAATTGACAAGATAAAATGTAAAAAAATCTTAAAAAATTATTTATGTACATTTAATAATTATTGTCAATTTATTGTTTTATAAAGCGTTAATGACATTTTTGATTTGAGATAAATTTTTTAATAAAGAAGGCAATAATTCAAGGTTAAGCATGTTCGCCCCGTCTGATTTTGCACTTGCCGGGTCGGGATGAGTTTCAATGAACAGTCCGTTTACCCCAACAGCAACACCGGCGCGTGCTATGGTTTCAATCATTTCAGGTTTTCCTCCGCTAACACCCGAATCCTGGTTGGGTTGTTGCAAGGAGTGTGTGATGTCCAGAATTACAGGGTGCCCAAACGATTTCATCTCTGGGATGCCCCTGAAGTCAACAATTAAATCCCCATAACCGAACATTGTTCCGCGATCGGTTAACAAAACGTTAGGGTTGCCAGAGTCAATAACTTTCTGGGCAACAAATTTCATCGATGAGGGGGCCAGAAATTGTCCTTTTTTGATATTAACAATTTTCCCTGTTTTTGCCGCAGCTACTAAAAGCTCTGTTTGTCTGCACAAGAAAGCCGGAATTTGCAAAATGTCAGCTACCTGCGCTGCAAGGGCAGCTTCTTCTGCTGAATGGATATCTGTGACAATGGGCAGGTTATATTTCTCTTTAACCTCAGCCAGTATTTTTAAAGCCTTATCGTCTCCAATACCCGAAAAAGAATCGATTCTGGAGCGGTTTGCTTTTTTGTAGGAAGCTTTAAAAATATAAGGAATACCAAGTTCTTCTGTAATTTGTTTAACCGTACCTGCTACTTCAAAACATAATTCTTTGCTTTCTACAACACAGGGACCAGCAAGAAGAAACAGCTTATCCGGATTTAGAAGGTTATTGTAACTAAATTTGTTCATCATATATTTTTTGTACTTATTGATAGTTGTTGTTAAACAAGTAACTTAATCTACGTAATGTTAATACTTATATATTTTTTTCCAGAGCTCTTTCATTTTTGAAAATAGCCCTCTTTCTCTGTCGTTTAGTTGGGGGGTGTATAAAATTGTCCCTTTAAGCTGTTCCGGAAGATAGTTTTGGGCTACAAAGTTATTATCATAATCATGGGCATATTTGTAATCTTTTCCGTACCCGATTTGCTTCATGAGTTTTGTTGGGGCATTTCTTAGGTGAAGGGGGACCGGAAGGTTGCCTGTTTTTGCAATAAGTTGCTGTGCTTCACCAATAGCCATATATGCTGAATTACTTTTTGGCGAGGTTGCAAGATAGATTGTTGTTTCAGAAAGGATAATTCTGGACTCAGGCCACCCAATCATATTAACGGCATCAAAACAGGTTGTAGCCATTAAAAGGGCGTTGGGGTTAGCAAGCCCTATATCTTCCGAAGCCAGAATAACGAGCCTGCGTGCAATGAATTTCACATCTTCACCACCTTCAATCATTCTGGCAAGCCAGTAAACTGCGGCATTCGGATCACTTCCCCTGACGGATTTAATGAAGGCTGAAATTATGTCATAATGTTGCTCGCCACCCTTATCATAAACAGCGAGGTTTTGTTGGACATGTTTTTTTACGCTTTCATTTGTAATGGTAATTTCTTCTTTTCCCTCCGATAATATAGCGTTTATAACCAGTTCAAGCAAGTTGAGCAACTTACGGGCATCTCCACCGGAATACCTGAACATGGCCTCTTCTTCTCTAACGTCAATTTTTAGTTTGTTGAGAAAGGGATCATTGCTTATTGCTCTTTTAACAATCAGGCTTAAATCTTCTTTTTCGAGATGTTTTAATATATAAACCTGACACCTTGAAAGCAAGGGGGAAATAACCTCAAAAGAAGGGTTTTCCGTTGTAGCCCCGATGAGCGTGATTGTTCCTGCTTCCACAGCTCCTAAAAGAGAATCCTGCTGTGCTTTGTTGAACCGGTGTATTTCATCAATGAAAAGTACTGGGTTTGGGGTGTTAAAAAATTTCTGTTTTTTCGCTTTTTCAAGTGTTTCGCGCACATCTTTCACCCCGGAATGTACTGCACTCAAAATGTAAAAAGGACGTTCAAGCGTATTTGCAACTATTTTTGCCAGTGTTGTTTTACCCACCCCGGGAGGTCCCCAAAGAATGAAAGAAGGAATATTACCGGACTCAATACTTTTTCGCAACATTGCTCCAACTCCAACTAAATGCTCTTGTCCAATGTAGTCGGATAAATTCCGAGGACGCATTCTGTCTGCTAGTGGTTGATTCGTTCCCTGATATGGCTGCACGTTTATTTTCTTTTCAATGCAGCCAATATACCAAATTTTTTATGTTTGACCCATTTCTTGCTTAGGTGGCTTTAAAGATGTTTCTGATAAAAGGTTCAAATTTTTTCGTTAAAACTCTGATTGATAATAGGATTTGAATAACATAATGATTCTTTCTTTTAAAGCAGATTAACATTTAATTTATAACTGATGCCATGCGTTATAATTTGTTTGGTTTTTCATCCTTTAAGAAAAATTAAGAATTGGAGCATTATCCATTCTAAATGTTGATATAAGTTTTTTATTACTTTTGACTCGACCAATGAAACCCATGTAGCATATTATGGATTTAAAAAATAAAGTTGTTATTATAACAGGAGCCTCTTCGGGAATAGGACTGGCCTGTGCTAGGGCATTTTTTAGGTCTGGCTCAAAGGTAGTGTTGGCTGCACGTTCAGAACAAAAACTTCAGGGCTTGGTAAATGAAATTGATTGTACGGGAGATAAATGTCTGGCCGTAAGAACAGATGTTACCATAGAAGAGGATTGTTTGAAACTGGTTGAGAGTGCAGTAAATAAATTTGGAAAAATAGATATTTTGATAAACAATGCAGGGATTTCTATGAGGGCAATGTTTCAGGATGTAGAAATGGGGGTACTCCAGAAAGTGATGCAGGTTAATTTCTGGGGAACGGTTTATTGTACAAAGTTTGCACTGCCCCACATTCTGAAAACAAAAGGAACGATTGTTGGAATATCATCTATTGCAGGTTTTCACGGATTGCCGGGAAGAACGGCATACTCAGCGTCAAAAGCAGCAATGCAGGGTTTTTTAGAAAGCGTAAGGATTGAGAACCTGAAAAAAGGGATCAATGTTTTAATCCTGTCTGCCGGTTTTACATCCTCCAATATACGAAGGAGTGCGTTAGATGCTCATGGAAAGCCCCAGGGAGAAACACCCAGGCCAGAGGAAAAATTAATGTCCCCGGAGCGCGTCGCAAAAAATGTGCTGCGGTCTGTCCGAAAAAGAAAGCGAAACCGGATTATGACAACAGAAGGGCAGTTAATGGTGTTTTTTCAGCGTATTATTCCAGAACTCGTCGATTCAACAATCTACAGGAAATTTAAAAGAGAACCCAATTCACCGATAAAGGAATGATAAAGTCAGAAATAAAGTTTCGTGTCAGATACAATGAAGTTGACAGAATGGGGTATGTGCATCATGGAAATTATGCAGCATACTTTGAAATGGGCCGAACAGAACTGATGCGCGATTTAGGCATTAACTATAAAGAACTGGAAGATAAGGGGGTGATACTTCCACTATCTGAGTTTACAGTCAGTTTTTATAGTCCTGCCTTGTATGATGAACTACTGCGACTTGAAACGTCCCTGCTTTCATGTTCCGGGGTGAGGCTGATTTTTGGTTACAAACTATACAATCAGGATAATCAGTTTATTGCAGAAGGAAAAACCACTTTGGTGTTTGTAAATGCGGAAACGGGAAAACCGGTGAGGCCACCGAAAGATATAAATCAAAAATTAATAGAAGATTTTACGAAATAATCAGGTCTATTTATCTTATTTATGGTTTATTTTTGTAAAAAAGTTAGGGTACGATGATTGAAGCACTTGAGGAAGTAGATAAGAAACATCAAAAAGCATATCAGGAGTTATTGCAGGACTTAAAAAAAAAGAAAAGCCTGCAGTCAACTGAGGTAATTGACAAAGCTTTTTTAAAGCTTTATAATGCAAGGGACACAATTAAGCTTAGGGCGGATAAAGATATTGTACTTAGCATTTTAAAGGCGGCGTGTATTGCTATTAACGATATTGGGCTGGGAAAAACATCCGTAATTAGCCTGTTGCTTTATCATACCAGTAAAGGGGATGAAAAGGAATTTTCCAAAGTTCAGAAAGAGTTCGGAAAAGATATAGGGTTAATAACAGAAGGGTTGGTGAATGTTTCCACAATTGAAGAAAAAGCCGTTTCATCTCAGGCAGAAAACTACCGGCGTCTACTGTTAAACCTGGCAAAAGATGTCAGGGTTATTTTAATTGTTTTGGCAGAACAGTTACAGCAGATGCGGGAAATGAACAATATGAACCCCGAGAACCAAATCAGGCAAGCGTCCGAAGCTGCATTTCTGTATGCTCCTTTAGCACACCGGCTGGGATTATATCTTGTCAAATCAGAAATGGAAGATCTGTCTTTAAAATATACCGACCGGGAAACCTATTCGCAGATTGCGAAGAAACTGTCTGAGACACAGAAATCAAGGAATTCATTTATTGCAAAGTTTATTAAACCCATAAAGCAGGTTCTGGAACAACAGGGGGTTGAATACGAAATTAAGGGCAGGCCAAAATCAATTCATTCCATATGGAATAAAATGAAGAAGAAAGAGGTTGGTTTTGAAGATATATACGATCTGTTTGCCATACGGATCATTATTAAAAGTGCCCCTGAAACGGAAAAAGCAGACTGTTGGCAGGTGTATTCTGCAGTTACCGATATTTACCAGCCAAATCCGTTGCGTTTGCGTGATTGGATTAGTGTTCCGAAAACCAATGGATATGAATCTTTACATACAACTGTAGTCGGACAGGATGGGAAGTGGGTGGAAGTTCAGATTAGAACAGAAAGAATGAATGAAATTGCAGAAAAAGGAGTAGCTGCACACTGGAAATATAAAGGAGGCCAGGGAGAAAAAGGTGTAGATGGCTGGTTGGCGAAGATTAGGGAGATTCTGGAAACCCCGGAGCCTGATGCCGGAAATTTTATTGATGATTTTAAATTAAGCCTTTACGCTAAAGAAATATTCATTTTTACACCGAAAGGGGATTTGAAAAAATTTCCGGCGAACGCAACGGTGCTTGATTTTGCTTACGAAGTGCACACTCAGGTTGGGGCAACGTGTACGGGAGCAAAAGTAAATGGAAAAGCTGTGCCCATCCGGCATAAACTGCAAAACGGAGATAAGGTAGAAATTCTAACATCGAAGGGGCAAAAACCTAAATTAGACTGGTTAAGTTTTGTGGTAACCTCAAGGGCCCAGAAAAAAATAAGACAGGCATTAAATGAAGAAAAAGTAAAAGATGCCGATAATGGTAAGGAGATAATAAAAAGAAGGTTTAAAAACTGGAAATTAGAATATAATGACGAGGTTATCCGGTTAATCCTAAAACATTACAAACTTCCTAATGCACAGGAATTTTATGCCCAGGTGGCCGAGGAAAAAATAGATCTTGCTGAAATTAAAGAACTTGCTATTCAGATTTTGGAGCCTGAACATAATGAATCGGGAACAACTATTGAAAATCTGGAACAGGATATTCCTGCCAGTAAAAAAGAGTCAACAACCGATCATTTAATTATTGATGAACAGGTAGCCAATGTTGATTATAAGTTGGCAAAATGTTGTAACCCCATAATGGGAGACAATATTTTTGGATTTGTTACCATAAATGAAGGTATCAAAATACACAGAACAAATTGTCCGAATGCGGTTCAGTTAATAGGAAAATTTGGTTACCGCGTAGTAAATGCCAAGTGGACGCGGAAGAGCCCGGATTCATCTTTTCCTGTAGATATAAGGGTTACCGGAGAAGATCAGGCTGGAATATTGAATAGTATTTCAGAGGTTATAACCAAAGATGCCGGAGTAACGTTAAGGGCAATTAAGCTTGATGCGGATGAAGGTGCCTTCAAGGGAATAATAGGTATAGAAGTCAGGGATTTAAGCCATCTTGATTACCTGATTAACCGGTTGTCCTCCCTTAAAGGAATATATTCAGTGAGCAGGATGGACAGTAATATCTGAAATTTGAGTGTAGATATCAAATGAATTGGCTTTCCAGGGTTTAATTAAAAAATAAGTTGATATTTAAATGTTTGGGAATTGTTAAAATAAGCCTCTTCGTAAAGTTTTTTTAATATATCCCTTTGTGTTTTAATGTGTTGATTGTAAGTGTTTTGTGTTTGTTTTCTGAAGTTCTGGTCAAAGTTCGGTTAATAAATTATGAATAACTTTGTTCTCTATAAAATTTGAGAAATAGTATTAATTACTATATTTACCTCTAGGTTTTTTTTGATATGAGGAGAACAATATTTATAACTATTCTTTTATTAATGAGAGTGTTATGCTTTTCTCAGGATTCGCAGGAAGATGTGGATTTCTTGGAAATATCTGATAATGCCCTTCTTAACAATGACTTAACAAAGGAACCTGATAAGAAATTGAAGGCCGGGATTGATGTAGGAATGTCTTATATGTTTTCATCTTCCGGATACAGTGGTCCGTCTTTTATGTTTTCTCCACATTTAGATTATCAATTAACAGACAGAATTTCCCTTACAGGAGGAGTAATGGCCGAGCGTGGCTCAGCTCTTTTCTACAGATATAACGGAGAACATTTTGAGGCAGAAATGCTTCCGATGACGCAAGTATTTTTGTATGCCACGGGCAATTATAAATTAAATGAAAATGTAACCATTTCAAGCTCGGTTTCTAAACGGATAATGGACGTTCCGAACAATGAACAGGTTGAACATAAAAGTACTTATGATGTAAGCGGAATGTCTGTTGGCGTAAACTATAAGCTAACACCCAATATAACCATCGGAGCCCGGATTAGTGTTGAGTCAGGAAGAAATGCCTTGGGCAATGATTTATATTTTCCTTACGGAGGTTATTACCCCGGAACGTGGTAAACAAAGTTAGATTTTAGCATGAAACTAATTTTAATAGCCTTAGCGCCTGTATTTTTAATTGCTTTCTATATTTATCTTAGGGATAAATATGAACGTGAACCAATCGGACAGTTATTACTGGCCTTTTTTGTTGGTTGTCTTGTTCCTGTTCCTGTTTTGGCTGTCGGTGGGGTATTGAACATAATAGGGTTTCCCACTTTACCTGGTTGGAAGGCATTTTATGAAGCTTTTGTTGTGGCAGCATTCAATGAAGAATTGTTTAAGTTTCTCTTTCTTTTTATTCTTATCTGGTTTAATAAAAATTTTAACGAGAAGTTTGACGGAATTGTATATGCAGTTTATATTTCACTTGGGTTTGCAGCCATAGAGAATATAATGTATGTGTTAAACTATGGAGAAACAGCGGGTTATACAAGGGCGATATTGTCTGTTCCGGCACATGCTCTGTTTGGTGTTACCATGGGGTTTTATTTTGGGTTGGCCAGATTTTACCCGGACCAAAGAAAACAATTACTAATAAAATCTTTAATTTATCCAATCATATTGCACGGTATATTTGATTTCATATTAATGCTGGGGAATTTAAGGCTCATGGCATTATTTATTCCATTTGTTGTATTTCTGTATATTGATGGGTTCAGGAAGATTAAAAACCTTTCCGGACGCTCCATTTATAAAGCAGATTCATTAAATCAATAAGCTATTTGTTTATGAATGAATTATCTACATTACCAAACATTGGGACAGAACTTGCTGGCAGATTAAAGCAGGTTGGCATTGAATCCGTTACGGAGTTAACTTCGGTAGGAGCAGAAGATGCCTTCATACGTTTAAGGGGTGCAGATCCAAAAGCGTGTATAAATCAATTATTTGCCCTTGAAGGGGCAATTCAGGGAATTCGTTGGCACGGCCTGGATTCCCTTAGAAAGTTAGAACTGAAAGATTTTTACATGCATCTGAGAAAGAACTAAAAAGAGAATTTGAGAAAAAGAAAGGAGGCCTTACAGCCTCCTTTTTTATTTTATTACAAATCGATCGGCCCCGACGGGTCGATATCTTTTGTTTAATCAACAATTAGTAAGTTACGATATAGTTTTTTTCCACCAACAGCCCTGTCAGTTCTAGTCGTTTTTAACGTATATCCCCGGGTGCTTTTGAAAGAGCCATATTGAATGTAATGTAATGCTTCGGATAATGCCGGTTCATTTTCGTCGCCCCAGTCATAATGGTATTCATCGAAAATACTCTTGTCCGGACCAATACCGTTGAAGTAATCTCCATATCCATCAGCATTAACTGATTTTGCCGTTACCGGATAGAATACCCAATCTTGAAATTGAAATCCGTACATGGCAACAGGCTTTCCATGGGTCCTTCCTCCAATTTGATAAACCCCCATATGTGGCGTTAATCCATTTATCAATAATTCACTGGCAGAAGCAGAATAGTCATTAGTAATGAAAAAGACTCTTTTAAGGTTAAGGTTTCTCGCATTTTGAGAAAACAAATATGTTTCGTCGTTTTCTTCACTTCTCTCTTTGTTATGTTTCATTTCAAAAAATACTTTACCAATCGCATCCGAAGTCGTTATAATGTTAGCAAAATCCTGGGCAAGTGTAATGTATCCGCCAGTGTTATACCTTAAATCAACAATTAGTTCATCAATATTTTTAGCTTTAAAGTTGTCCATGGTGTTTAGTAATTCATTTTCGGAATATCCCAGGAAACTTTGATAAACGACATATCCAACTGTTTTATTATCAATTTCATAAGTGCTGCTATGCAAAACAGCATTCATGTTGTAGTTTTCTTTGGTTAAAGTAATTTCAACCGTTTGGGCTTCATGATTTTTAAATGTAAACTTCATAGACCCCGGTTCCAGGCTGAAAAAGTTATCAAAATTTACCTTGTCAACAGGTATGCCGTCTATTTTCAGAAGTGTCCATCCGCGGCGAATACCGGCCTGATATGCCTTTGCTTTATTGTATACGAACATAACCCTAAGAGTAGTTACCCCGCTTGTGTAAGTCTCAGAGTCCCACCCCAGATAGAAGCCATACCCAAAGTCTTTACCTTCCTCGAAATGCTGATTGACCTCGCCGGCTTTATCTACAAAACTCCATTTATCCCTGCTAACTGTTAAAGCATCAACATAATCCTGAGGGGTTTCATATAATTCATAATCTACATTAACTAACTCATCGTTCCACAAATACCAGTGATGCATTGCTGCTTCTATAAACATGTAAATAGAATCAGTTTGGACTTTATCTTCTCCCGGATTGTCATCGTTATCATCATTACATCCAAATACCAACAATAACGCCAGTAGAAGAACTAATTTTTCGAATATTTTCATATGTTTTAATCTAAATTAATTTCTTACTATTTGCACAAAGATATACCATATGATGGTATTATTTTGACAATGGTTGCTTAAAGAGCATTCTAAATTTAACAAAACGAAAAGATTTTAGGTAAATTGCACCATATATGAAGTGATTTTATGGATAAGAATGAGATTTCAATAAAAGATACTTACAGGGTTCAGTATATTTCAAGAATTAATAAGGTTATAGATTACATTGAGCAGAATTTAGAGTCGTCTTTGGAGCTCCAAACACTGGCACAGGTGGCAAGTTTTTCTCCTTTTCACTTTCACAGGGTGTTTGTTTCTGTAAAAGGGGAGACGCTGAATTTATATATTCGTCGCCGGAGACTGGAAAAAGCGGCATCTTATCTAATTACTTCGAATTACACCATTAATGATATTGCCACAAAGTGTGGTTTTAACAGTAGTGCATCTTTTGCCCGTTCTTTCCGGGATCATTTTAATATGAGTGCTTCAGAGTTTAGAAACGGAGGGTATAATGAGTACGTAAAAACACTGGAAAAAAGCAGTCCGGTAACAGGAAAGCATTTTGGCAAGGTTGAAGAAATCAGGGATAACCTGTTAAACGAAAAAAAGAAACTTTACCAAAAAGTGGAGATGAGGTATTTCGAAGATATAACTGTAGCTTATTGCCGGCATGTGGGGGAATTCAGCGGTATTGGGAGTGCTTTTGAGAAGTTATTCCGATGGGCAGGTCCCAGAGGCTTACTTGAAGTACCGGACTCAAAGGTAATTACTTATTATCATGACGATCCGAAAGTTACGCGTATTGATAATTTGCAGCAGAGCGCCTGTATATCAATTGAACCGTCTGTTCGGGTTGATGGGGAAATTGGAAAGATGGTTATTCAGGGCGGAAGGTATGCCTGTGCCAGGTTTGAAATTGACAATCATGAGTTTACGGAAGCATGGACATCTTTTTATGTTGGATGGCTTCCGGAAAGTGGCTACGAATGTGATGATAAACCACCGTTTGAACTTTACTATAATAATTATAAAGAGCACCCTGAAAATAAATTCATATTGGATATTTGTATACCGGTGAGACCGGTTAAAATTTTATAATTATGTTAAAAATACAATCAAGAAATATACCTTTTTATATTGTTGATGTATTCGGTCAGGAAAAATATACAGGAAACCAGCTTGCCGTATTCCCTGATTCAGCAGATATCTCAGATGAAGAAATGCAGGTTATTGCCCGGGAAACCAATTTTTCAGAAACCACTTTTATTACAGGGAGCAACCAGGAAAAAGGAGAAGTGGATGTGAGGATATTCACACCTGGAAAAGAATTGCCGTTTGCCGGTCACCCAACGTTGGGAACTGCTTATGTTGCAAATAACCTCTTTTTTGAAGAAAAGTTAAGTAAAATAACGGTTAATGTTAAAGCGGGGAGAATTCCCGTTACGTTTGATGGCGACATTGCCTGGATGACACAAATTCAACCGGAATTCACAAAACAATCGGATAGGCAGGATATAGCCGATTTACTGGGACTGGAAGATACCGACCTTAACCAGCATTTTCCTGTAGAACAGGTATCAACCGGAATTCCTTTTTTTATAATACCGGTAAATACATTGAAGGCACTAAAGAAAGCCAGGTTGAACGGGAATGTGTTGCATCGTCATTCAGTTAAATACAATTCCAGTGAGTTTATGGTGTTTACACAAGAGAAATACAACCAGACGGATTTTATTTCAGCACGTGTTTTTGTACCTGAATATGGAATTGGGGAAGATCCGGCGACAGGAAGTGCAAATGGGTGCCTGGCAGCTTATATATTGAAAAATAACCTTTTGGGCAATACAGAAATTGATTTCTCTGTAGCGCAAGGCTATGAAATCGGGAGGCCTCAAGAATATTTATCAAAGCTACTTTGTTGGATGGGGTATATGATATCAGGGTAGGGGGAAAGGTTATTTTTGTAGCCGAAGGAAAGTGGGGGTAATCTTCCCCCTTAGCATTTGACAGATATTTCATGATAGATTTTTGCTAGTACCTTTCCCTGTACATTCATGTTGTAGTTTTCTTCAACATGTTTTCTTCCGTTATTTCCCAGTTCTTTGCGTAACGATTCATTCTTAACCAACCGGATAATATTTTCAGCAAGTTGTGTTACGTCTTTTTCTGCTGACAGCAGACCTGTTTTTTCATTTAATACAACTTCCGGAATATCGGCATGGAAAGTGGATATAACAGGAAGCCCGGATGCCTGGGCATCAATTAACGATACTGGTGCCCCACCTTCCGTATTTCCGTCAGATGCAGTAACTGATGGCTGAATAAAAATATCGGTGCCGTACATCATTTGTTTTAGATCGTTGTAAGGGATGTATCCGCTCCACTGGATATATTCACCTACCCCAAGTTTCTCTATAAGCTTTTCAATATTATCCTTTTCTTCTCCTTCCCCTATGATATCTAACTGAATATTACTGCTTTCTT
Organism: Bacteroidales bacterium; assembly: GCA_965230395.1. Taxonomy (GTDB): domain Bacteria; phylum Bacteroidota; class Bacteroidia; order Bacteroidales; family UBA10428; genus UBA10428. Next base: position 3,692,410 of record CBDDKV010000002.1, on the reverse strand, counting down.
TTATAACCATTGGTAGTGCTTCAATCAGGTATTTTAACCCTTTCTTTTCAGTCAAGGTTGCAGCAAAAAGCAGTTTTACATTGTTCTCACTACTTTTTGTTCTTTCCTGAAAGTCTATTTTATTTATATCTACCCCCAGATGAAATACTTTTATTTTTTCTGCCGGGCATCCTAATTTTTGAAGTTCCTTTCCCATATTGGTCCCTTCAACCAGAAAACAGTCCCCTTCCATGAAAAGCTTCCTGTACCTTTGTTGATATTTCTTTTGTTTGGCCAGCTTAGATACGTCATACCCATAAAAGGTAGTCACCAATGGTATTCCGAGTTTCTTTTTTAAACCTACAGCTTTATAGCCAATATGGCCAAAGTGGGCATGTATTAAATTCGGGTTTTCCTTCTTTAGTGTTTTACAGAACGTGGGCAGATATCCACGGATTCGGTAAATTAATTTGTCCAGTCTTTTTGGAATAGGGCCCTGCTGACTTGCAATATAGATTTTTTCAACGGGAAACCTGTCAAGGTTATCGGCATTATGGGCCAGCACTACATGTTGGTATTCTGTATTTTTGTCTATTTGTGAATATATCCAGATTGTTGTTAACCTAAGATAGTCTTGTATATAATGTGCTACTTTGTTATTTTTCATAGTATTTCAATATTTTTACCAGAGCATTTATAACATCATTGACATCGTTATCGTTAAGCGCTGCTGATAACGGAAGAGAAAGTGTGTTATTTGATATTTTTGTTGCATTTGGAAAATCGCTTTCTTTGAAGCCATATTTTTCTTTATAGAATTTGTGCAAGTGAATTCCCCGGTAGTGAACGCCGGTTCCGATATTTTCGCGGTGCAAGCATGTTAAAACTTCATCCCGGTTGATCTTTAATTTTTTATTGTCAAGAAGTATTGTGTACAGGTGATAAGCGTGCCTTTCATTTTTTCTTAATTGAGGTGGCAGAATAACCGGTAAGTCGGAAAGGCTGGAATTATATTTATTCCATATCTCCTCCCTCTTAAGGCGGTACTTGTCCAGTTTTTCAAATTGTTTTAATCCAAGGGCAGCCTGCATATCGGTCATATTGTACTTGTAGCCGGGAAATACAACTTCGTAATGTTTGTACCCATCATCGGAAAATCTTTTCCATGCATCTCTGCTCATGCCGTGTAGTGCCCATATTTTGACTTTTTCGGCATACTCATCAATATTTGTCGTAATCATTCCGCCTTCTGATGTAGTTATGTTCTTTGTAACATAAAAGGAGTAAGAAGCAATATCGCCAAAGCTTCCACTTTTTCTGGAATCTAATTCCGACTCTATTGCATGGGCACAGTCTTCTATTATTTTTATATTTTTCTTTTTTAAAAAATCAGATATCTCCTCAATATCATCTACAATTCTACCGGCAAAATGGACTAGGATTGCAGCCTTTGTTTTACGTGTAACTTTTCGGCGGATGTCTTCCAGAGAGAGGTTCATGTTCTCCAGGTTGCAATCTATCAAAACCGGTTTTGCTCCGATATGTTCAACAACATTTGCAGTAGCACAGAAGGTCATGGAAGGGACAAGTATTTCATCGTTAGCCTTTAGTCCCAGAGCAAGCAAAGATAAGTGAAGGCCGGCAGTACAGGAGTTTACGGCAATAGCGTTATCAACTTTTTTGTAGTTTCTGAATTTCTCCTGAAACATTTGTACGTTAGGCCCACTTCCTATCCACCTCGATTTTAAAGTAGCCAGGACCAGTTCTATTTCATCATCTTCTATTCTGGGGGCTCCATATACCAGGTATTCCTTACGTGTTGATACTCCCCCTTCAACAGCTGGAAGTAATAATTTTTCCATTTATCGTGAGATTTGGTTTTTGGTGAATTTCTTATACGGTTAATTAGTAAATGTTTAATTTATCTGAATTTGATTTTGTTGTATTACATTCTGTATGCACAGAGCTTCTCAATACCTAATACATTATACGTTGGTGAGAACTTGAAATTTGACATGGCCGTTATTGGGTTTACAATTCATTAGACAATAAGGTTAATTAACGTCAAAGACATATTTTAATTATGAACGTTGCAATATTAATAAGTTTTTTTGAGGTTCGCACTCAAATTTTATGAATAACCGTTAGACGGTATTGTTTTTATAACCGGCATTGTGCATGGTGCAATATTTTTGTTTTTAGATTACATTGTTTTAAACCTTTTCATCGTTTTAGAATCGTGGTAAGTCATTATTTGTATGGATTAAATTTTCAGGACTTTAATCATTTCTATTTAGTGAAAAAAGCTATAACTCGTGTAGCAAATAAAAATATTATTTCAATGAGTAAACTGGCCGTAATTGCCCTTGGCGGTAATGCCTTGCTAAGGGATAATCAAGTAGGAACAATTGATGAGCAGGAACAAAATACAACGGAAACATTGGAAAATATTGTTTTTCTGCTTAGGGAAGGGTTTAATATCGTGATAACGCACGGTAACGGACCTCAGGTTGGTAATATTGTAATGCGCAATGATGCGGGGGAGAACTTGTACTCCATACCACAAATGCCATTGGATATTTGTGTGGCCGACTCTCAGGGGGGGATTGGTTATATGATTGAACGCGCTTTGAAAAATGTACTCCGAAAGCATGGAATTCAGCGCAATGTTTTGACACTAATGACTATGGTTGAGGTTGATCCCTCAGATTCAGCGTTTAGTGCCCCGAGTAAAAGAATAGGGAAAGCTGTACCGTTTGAAGACGCTCAAAAGCTAAGTGCAGAAAAGAACTGGACTTTCAAAGAAGAGAAGAAAAAGAAAGGGGGATACCGGAGAGTTGTGCCATCGCCGCAGCCGAAGCGTATCATGAATTGGGAAGTAATAGATACCAATGCCCGTCAGGGAACTATTGTTATTGCCGTTGGAGGGGGCGGGGTGCCTGTTTATTTTGACGAAAAAGGGGATGTACGCCCATCCGAAGCTGTTGTTGACAAGGATCTGGCATCAAGTTTACTGGCATCACAAATTAAGGCCGATGATTTGTACATTCTTACTGATGTTCCTTTTGTTTATAAGAATTATGGGGAACGTAATGAAGAAATCCTGGAGTTTCTGAATTACGTAGATACTAAAAAATTACTGGATGAAGGAGTGTTCGGCGAAGGAAGTATGGCCCCTAAGATAAAGGCGGCATTAAATTTTATTGAGTCGGGCGGGAGTAAAAGTATAATTACCGAATCGAAAAAACTGGAAGATAAAGCTTATGGTACGAAAATTACCATGGAATATGATCAAAGTGATCAGATGAAAGAAAAAGGATAGATTTTCCAATTTTGTTATTACGCCACAAAAAAATAGCGTTTTCTTATAGCCACTACTTAACGTTGCTTTTGATTTGAGCCTAAAAGAGACTGCATAAAAAAACACTGTTATTTAATTATAACAGTGTTTTAAAGTTTCCGGGTTTTGAGATTTAAGCGCCCTAACGCAAATGCGATGAAATATTTTATTGCAGTATTGCCTTCTACTGTTTATTGCATGTAGAAGTATTTTGTAACCCGCAAAAACCAGATTTTTTTATTTTTTTATTCTACGAGGGGATTTATTTTAAAATGAAACATATTAAATGCTTTTGAAATCTAACACGAATAGCCCTTATATTTCATGAGACTTTTTAGTCTACAACGTTTTAGGGACCTTAAAAAATTATAGTCTGATTCTTTGTCAGTAAAATTTATAAGGAAGGGAATTGAATGTTCCACCAAAGGCTTTTCGTAGTAGAACATTAATCCTTTATCAGTTTCTATTTGCAAACTATTTCTTTGGCCAATACAATATCCGTTAGTTTCATAAAACGAATTAATTGCTCCCAAAAGCAAATAGAAGTGACTGATTATTAATTACAGTAGTTGTTTTAGTTTATAATTAATAATCAGTCTGTTTACAGGAAAGAGCTTGATCAGGTCAGACAATCTCCCAGGCTGGTTCCAACACTTCTGGCTGATTTTACCCAAGGGTGATCGATGGGGACCATTTTGCGTTTTCCTACAACTTCTTCAAGAGGAACGGCAGCAACGCCTTCATCTTTAGCCCCGACTAATACTCCAAATTTATCCTGATTGATAAAACTGGCACAGGCAGTACCTAAGCGTGTTGCCAAAAGCCTGTCGTATGCCGACGGGATCCCGCCGCGTTGTAAATGCCCAAGAATTGTAATCCGGGACTCGACCCGGGTCAGTTTTTCAAGTTCTTGTGCCAACTGGACTGTATCTCCGGTTGCAGTTGATCTGTATGATTTTATTTCAGCTTTTATTTTTTTCCTTAACTCAGTATCCCCGGCTTCTTCAGCTTCGAGTTTGCGTTTTTCAAGAACTTCAAGCCGCTGTGTTGCCTCAACAGACAAAGCCCCTTCGGCAACAGCTATAATGCTGAAATGCTTGCCGGCCCGGTTACGTCTTAATACAGATTCTGCAACGATATTTATGTCGTATGGTATTTCTGGAATTAAAATTACGTCAGCACCACCGGCAATGCCGGCCCCAAGCGTTAGCCACCCTGTGTTGTGCCCCATTATTTCTACAATGATTACCCTGTGGTGGCTTGATGCTGTGCTATGCAAACGGTCGATAGCTTCCGTTGCTATTCCCAGGGCTGTGTCAAAACCAAATGTAGAGTCGGTACCGGAAACATCATTATCAATGGTTTTAGGAAGTGTAACCACATTTAGGCCTTGCTGCATAAGGTGATAGGCGTTTTTTTGCGTTCCACCTCCACCGAGGCATACCAGGCAGTCAAGGTGGTGTTTGTAATAGTTTTCGACAATAACATCGGTCATATCCATTATTTTGCCACCTATCTGCATTTTATTGGGTTTATCCCTGCTGGTACCCAGTACCGTTCCCCCAAGCGTTAATATTCCTGAAAGAAACTTCTCTTCCATTCTGACGAAGCGGTTTTCCATAAGCCCTCTGAAACCATCGTAAAAACCAATAACCTGCATGTCGTACTGACTTATGGCTGTTTTCCCTATTCCTCTTATTGCAGCATTTAATCCCGGGCAGTCCCCGCCTGCCGTTAATATTCCAATATGCTTGGTTGCCATTTTTTAATCCCCCTGTTTAATAATTTGAAATTCAATTCTTTGGTTAGGCCGGAAGTTGCATTTATAAGTAAACCGTCGTAGTAGACGGTGCATATTTTTTTACATTCTTTTTTTGGAAACTTGAAAACCTGTTATTTTCTAAATGAAAGTCAATTAAGGATTTCATTGAACCAATTTCTTTTTGTAGTAGTTGTATTTTATTGTTACTCATATCAACATAAACTATATTAACAAGTTTTCCAATGGACTTGGTTACTGAGTATATCTGATTATTATTCAGGTATAACGTTTTTAGGTTCGTAAGGTTACTTATTCCCGATTCGATTTTTTGTATCTTATTTCTGCCCAGGTTTAAATTTTCCAGAGATTTTATTTTGTATAAATGTGCCGGATTTGATATATTGTTCAGTTCAAGTTCAAGCGTTTCAAGTTTAGCGAGTTTATCGGAACTAAATGAAAGGTATTTAATCTGGTTCATGCTTACATCAAGTGTTTTCAGACTGGGAATGTTTAATCCATTCCCTTTAAGGGAAGTAAGCTTATTTCCTGAGATATTTAACTCTTCCAAAGACGTTAATTCAGATAGTTCATCTGGTATTGAAGTGAGTTTATTGTTGGATAGGTTGAGCTTTACCAGTTTGGCCAGCTTTCCGAGTTCCGGAGGGACAGAGCTAATCTGATTTTTTGTAAGATCCAGTTCAACAAGTTCTTTTAATTGTCCAAAACTTCCCGGTAACTCTGTGAGTTTATTCTCCCTGATTTTTATTTCTCTGATTTTATTACAATTACCTATCTCTTCAGGTAATGTTGTTAGCTGATTTTTTTCAAGGTATAAAACTTCCAGGGTTACAAGATTAGTTATGCTGTCGGGTAATGCTTGTATATCGTTCCAGTTGGCATCCAGCTTAGTAAGTTTGGTAAGTCTGCCAATTTCTTTGGGCAGCGTTGTTACCTTATTCTTAAAAATATCCAACTCCTCAAGGTGGATAAGGTTTCCTATTTCAGGTTGAATCGCCTGAACCTGGTTTTCCCCAATCATAAGTTTTTGGAGGTTGGTCAATTCAAAAATCCAGTCTGGAAGAAAGGCTATGTTATTATTTCTCAGGTATAATTCCTGTATATTTTTGAAAGCTTTTATATCTTCTGGAACAGCATTTAATTGTTTCCCGTCGAGATTTAATTTATAAACCTTTTTTTTTGCATAATTAGCCTCCTCCAGAGAACGATAAGTTTTTGCATTGGCTAATTTTTCCTTTGTACGAAGCTTTTTTTGCGCCTGAACATTAAATGAAAGAGCAATGAGAATTGCAGTAAATGAGATAATTTTCATGAGTGTTAAGCTTATTGTTTTATGGTTTTATTATTTTGGCACTTCAGAAGACAAAGGAAATAAAAACTGATAAAAACACCAAAGTGAAATACATTCTTTAAACCGGAAATTGGCTGCGCCGAACTTCGCATTGCCCCGGTTCACAGAATTTTCAACGAGATAATGAATATTATCGATTGGAGGATCTTCTATTCCCAAAATTTTGGTATTTGTAGGTCGGGTTTTATTGTGTTGCTTCCCACAATTGCAGACGCATTGATTTTATTGAGTCCCTTTGCATTTTAGTTCATGGCATTATTCTCCCGATAACTTGGGAGCATGAGAACGTTTCACTTGGTTTTGACATGAACGGCTTTAGCCCTCAACGGAGTCAAGAATGCGATTTAAGAGTTTTTAGGATTAGCTGAAGGGGAAAACTTTGAATTTAACAAAAGCAATGCCCTGGGTTTATTGTAAGCTGCTGGATAAACTATGTGCAAGTCGGAGAGGGGAGGTGATTAAATCTCCTGAACTTAGAAAATAACACAATGTTCAGGAGATTTAGAAAAAAAATAAACGTATCAGAATTTTACAAATTCATCATCAGCTTCCGAATTATTTATGAATTGAAACGCCCCTAAATCAGGCTGTTTTTGTTCAGTTTCATTTTTATGGTAGTCATTGTTATTTTTTTCAATTTTGAAAAAGCTAATCAAAGATTTGAGTTCTTCAGCCTGGCTGGCCAGTTCTTCAGCTCCGGAAGCCAGTTCTTCACTGGCAGATGCGTTTTGCTGGGAAACTGCATTAAGTTGTTGTATTGCACTGCTAACCTGTATTGCGCCATTATTTTGTTCATGACTTGCTGCCGATATTTCCTGAACTAATAGTGTTGTTTTACTAATTTCCGGCAGTGTTTCATTAATGCTGTTATTCACTTCTTCAGAGAGGTTATAACTGTTAACTGCCAGTTTGATAATTTCATCAGCTGCAATTTTACTTTTATTGGCCAGGTTTTTTACTTCAGCAGCAACTACAGCAAACCCCTTTCCATGTTCGCCAGCCTTTGCGGCTTCAATTGCTGCATTAAGGGCCAGTAAATTGGTTTGAAAGGTAATATCGTTTATAACTTCAATTTTTTCTGAAATCTCTTCACTAGCTTCTACTACCCTTTGAAATTGTTTTTTCAAACCGGTAATTTCACTTTCGGCCCGAACAGATTTATTCTCAGTGTTCTTTGCATTTTCTGCATTTTGTTGGATGTTTGATGAAATTTGTTCCATGGTAGATGAAACTTCTTCAATAGATGAAGCCTGTTCATTTGCACCCTGGGATATTTGCTGGGACATTCCGCTTAATTGATCCCCTGAGGCCGATATATTATTGGCACCCGAAGAGATTTCACGAACAATATTTTTAATTTTTGTGGCCATATTGGTCAAGGCAATTCCCATTGCTCCAATTTCATCATTGCGCTGAAGGTTCAGGTTGATGCTTAGATTCCCATTCGTAAATTTTTGAGTTTCATTAACCATCGCTTTTAGTGTTCCAGAAACTTTTCGGGCATAATAAAGACTAAAAGAAAACCCTAAAATAAAGCCTATAATTAACAAAAACAGTGTAATCCGCAGTGCATTTTTTTCATGTTTTTCCGCTATCAAGGCCGACTTTTGAGTGAACCGCGTTAATTCTAATAAAAGTTGTTCGGTACTTTTACTAAGTTCTTCTTCTTCTGTTTCAATTTCTGAATAGAGTTGTTTGACTTCAGAGAACCGGCGATTTTCAATGGCTGAAATCAAAGCTTTTGCTTTCACATTAAACTCTTTATTTTGATTGACGAGCCCAATCAGCACATTTTTTACCATGATAAATTCGTTGAGAATAAAGTTACTTTTCTCATCCCTTATTACATACTCGCAAATATAAAATGCATTATTAAATTCGGCATTTATTGTATTTGAGTTCTCTTCGAATTTTGCTTTAAGTTTTTCAATACCTTCGGTTGTTGAACGTAAATTCCGGTTTGTCCTGTTGGTCTTATTCGTTATCTTATTCAGTAAGAGAATTTGTCTTGTTTGTAAAATCTCAATATTTGTAACTGAGTTGCTTATTGGAATATCTTCTTCTGCAATAGCTTTTAATTCTGAATTGATTTTAAGAAGATAAGTGTATGTTGTTCCGCCAAGGATAAGGAAAATAATAAGCAATACAACAGAAAGGGAAAGAATTTGCCCTTGCATTCTTAACTTAAGCGCAGTTGATTTATTAATCAGAAGGAAGAATACGGACAGAATTATAACAACGATAAGAATAATAATGAGATAAAAAGTGTTATCTCTTTCTTGTTCTGGATAATAAGCGTGTGTGGCACCCCAACCGCCTCCTTGTTGGGTGTAGATGTTGGGGCCATAGATATTTTCTCTGTTATGAATTTGCAGACTAGATGCCTGGGGCACTTGGTTTAGCTGTACTGTCTGATTTGGGTATTGATTAACCCAGTCTACTGCTCTGGTATTTATTTGACCTACTGTCTGATCATTGTTTAAATCAGTGGCGGACCAAATGCTTGCTAATGGAAAACACAATAAAGTCAATACATATAGTGAGATTTTGCTCACTAAGAATTCATTTTCTTCCCTTCTTATCAAAAAAACCCATCTTTTCATAATCTATTTTTTATACAATAAATACGTTATTTAAATTAGCGTTATATTTAAGTTACGGCTAATCTTAATTTATGGCTCAATTCATTTTATTAACGTGTTTAATTAATCCATAAATGGAATAATTATATCCACTACTACTAGGAAGCCGAAGGCTTTAGGTTATGAATAAACTCCGGTTAGTTAGCACCTTTAGAGGAAGTATGTTTTTATTTTGTTCATAGCTTTATGTAAAAATGCTTGACAAAAAACAAGGAGAACCATAAAAGAACTGTAATTCTTTTTTAACACAACTTATGCCGGAGAAAGGGTATCCGGGAAGTATACAGAGTTATTAAACGGAAGATTTCTACCCCAGTCATTGGGGTTTTTCGATGGTGATTTGTGTAAGTGTTTTATTTATATGTAATTACGTTTTGTGGGGTGGTGTGCAGCCTTTATTTTGTGATTTTTGAAGGCAGATGACAATATTTAGGTGGAACTGTTTTTTCTTGAGACTGTTTAGAACGTCCTTCAGGAACAAGTTTTAAACAGTCTCTCAGAGTGAACGGGTTTCAAGCAAAGTTCTTAAGAAGATAATGCTTTATGATTTCTTCACAAATTTGGTAAGGATAACGATTTGTTGCCCATTAACTTTACCTTCGATATGTTCCGGGTTATCGTGCACTAATGAAATACCTCTTACAGCAGTTCCTCTTTTTGCGGTGAACCCTGCACCTTTTACATTCAAATCTTTTATAAGGACAACCGTGTCCCCGGCTTGTAATGTTGCTCCGTTGCTGTCTTTATGAACTATGGTATTCCCTTTACTTTCATCTTCCGTAGCTTCTTTTGCCCATTCCAGTGTTGTATCTTCAAGGTAAAGCATGTCAAGTAAATCCTGAGGCCAACCTTCTTCTTTCAACCGGTTGAGCATTCTCCATGCCAATACCTGAACAGCAGGAATGTCACTCCACATACTATCATTCAGGCATCTCCAGTGATTAGGGTCTATTTTGTCCGGATTTTCAATTTGTTCTTTACAGGTTTCGCATAAAAGAACATGATTGTTGTTATTGTTATTTGAAGCAACTTCGTAAATGTCCAGGTTTTTATCCGTTCCGCACAGTTCGCATTTTGAGTTACTTCTTGTTTGTAAATCTTCTAATACACTCATATTTGTTTTTTCGAAATTTCCCGAAAAGTAATAAACATGTTTGAAATATTTAGTCTGAGTTTTGGACTTTAAGTTTTAAGTCATGTTTTGTTATGCCAAAGGAATTTTAAAATTTAAAAGCAAACAAACCCTTGTCTGTATTTTTTTGCGGGGAATATTAAACGGAAGAAAACATTACTTTTACAGTAATTCTGGACTTGTGAGGTATGGTGGCATAAACCCAGATATCTTTCGGTTCAAAAATAAAAGTTAAAGCCTGAACGATGAATACAGAATGGGAATGCAAAGATTGTGGATGGAAAGGAAGTGAACACCAATTGGATTATGAAAAGGTTGAAGGATGTATGGGTGATGATAAGTTAGAGGTTTGTCCAAAATGTGGCAGCCAGAAAGTTTTTATGGCTTAAAATTTTAGTGTGGAGTGGAACGTAAAAACAGTCTAATATGGTATTAGACTGTTCTTGAAAACGATTCATCTGATTGTCTGGTTGTAGGAACTTAAACTATACGAAAAATCTTTAAAATAATGACACTTATTCATTGGTTAATTTAAAACGAACTAATCGTAACGGAACACCTTTTGCTTCTTTTAAAAGTTGAAGCCCATATATATATCCATTATGAAAAACCATTTTTGAAGGATTTATTTTCAAATCATATTCGTCACAAACAAAACTGCTTTGGCATAAAAATTTACCTGTATTTTCGTAAATCCAGACATTGAACTTATTGGAGCCTTCTTCCTTTGGAAATTCAAAAAATAATAAATTATCGTCAGAATCTTTTATCATATTCGAAAAGTAAGGTATAGGAATGGGTTCTGTGATTTTTTCCAAATCGGCTTCCATTTCTGCTACTATCTTTTTATATGCCTGTTTTAATTCATTGCTGGGTTCTACCTCCGGAAGCTTAGAAAAATTGATGTTTTTATATTTTTTTATTGCCTTCCGTTGAATTTCTTTTTGTTCTTCAACTGACATGCTGTTTTTTCCCCATTCAATTTTATCTTTTGATTTGAAGTTTCCATTCAGATCATAGGCCAATATTTCTCCGGTAGAAGGACGGGCAATTATTATATGGTTTTTAGCAAAGGCTATTTTGGGAGTAGAACACGCTCCGGTACTTTTGGTGTATGGCATGGTGTTAACTGAGAAACCTCCTCCTTTTTCAAAAAAATATGAATAGTTAAATAGCTTACTTTTACTGTTTTTGCCACATGAGGGAGTAAAGTGATCCCAGATTATTTGCTGCTTGTTGGTTTCATAATCAACAATGGCAACAAATTTACGAAATCTATCACTCCAGATTGCCCATCCGGCAACGGCAATTTTACCATTAGGTAAAGGAATTATTTGTTTGCTTTTGTAGTCAAGTTTAAGGGTCTTTATATAATGCCCATCGAAATTAAAACAGATCATATTGCCCATATTGTCTAAATCAGTGAAAAAAGCATTGTTGTTTATTACTCCCTCAATACTCTTTATTTTTTTTAACCTGACTCCTTTACTGCTCAGAATTCCGAATTCCTTTTCAAATTTTCCGTCAGGAGAAAACTTTGTGTAGAAATTTCGGTAAGTATGATTTACCACAACAGAACCATCGGGCATTAATTTGAGTGATTTTCTGTTTCCCATTGGCTTTCCGTATAAGGTATCGTAATAAGTTTGAAAGATTTTGTTCCAATCGTTGTTACTGGCGTATTCTTTGTCTGGAATAAGTTTTACTGTACCTTTTTTATAAATATTTGTTAGTTGTTGTGCACTACCGGATAAGTTAAATAATGCAACGGTGAATATAATTATCAGTTTTTTCATTTCATTGAGAATTTAATGTTTGGTACTTGTTTTATTCACCAATAAGGTGTACATCTATTCTTATTGGTTTAGTTCCCAAAACCGGGGCGATAAAAATTTTGTTTTCATCGAAGACCTCTTTTGCATAATTTTTAAGTTTTTTGTTTTCGCCAATTATGTTAAAAAGGTTGAGTTCACGGTTTTCTTTAATAAGAAAATATAAACTAATTGTCGGACTAAGTTCTAAGTCATAAACACTATCCGGAGCATTTTTAAAGCATTCCAGTATTTGAGACTTCAAGTCTTTTTTTGCCTTCGGGGTTTCTTTTTCATGTTGCTGTCCGTTTAGAGTTATACATTGAAGAACAAAAAATATCAAAGCAAATTTTAAGAAATTGAGCATTTTCATAATTGTTATTAATGCGTTAATAAGCATTATACTGTGCACAGAATTAGCTCATATCTGGTTTATATTATGGTTATTTATTCAAGATAATACTTCGTTACACATCCGTCTGAACCAATTATTTCAATAACTAAATTTTGTTTAGAAAGCGGTTGGTTAGCATCGTAATCTTCGGTTGTTGTTTGCATGACCAGGGTTGGTTGCTCATATTTTCTGTTGCTTTTTAGAAGCAACAGGAAGAATAGCATGAGGCAGGCGGCAGAAGCACTATATATAAATCGTTTTATATATCTGGAATGCTTTTTAGTTTGAATATTCAGAGGTTTTTTGAATGCGGGTATATCAGTTTCTTTTTCAACCAACAGGTCGAGTGCATCTTTTACGTTTAATGCGAGTTGTTTTTGCCGGGCTACCTTTGAAGCGCATTTTTCACATGCACTAATATGTTGCTCAACCTGTTTTACTTCTTCTGGTGAAGCTTCGTTGTCGACATATTTTTGAATAATATCATTACTAATACAGTTCATTTTCCGACTTTTTTAATTCATTTTGTAATTTGGTCAGTGTCCGGGAAAGCATTTTTCCAACAGAAGAAAACTTTATTCCGGTTGTTGCTGAAATCTCTTTATATGATAGTCCTTCACTATATAACACCACCAACATTTTTTCCTTTGTTTTTAAACCCGAAAGAGCTCTTTGCACAACGGCTTTCATTTCGTCTTTAACTGAGGGCTCTTCTTCAATTTCACAATCTTCGACAGATATGTTCTGCTTAAAATGCTTGTGCTTCCTATAGTAATCGATGCATTTATTGTAGGTGGCCCTGTATAGCCAGGCTTTGTGATTCTCAATTGCATGTCCGTTCTTTAGTTTGTCGTAGAAGTAAATGAATATCTCCTGAACAATGTCGGATACATCATCGGTATCACTTACCATTTTTTTTGCAATACGAAACATCGCATTGTAGTTTTCTTTATATATTTTATCAAAAGTGCTGAGAGTGTTCATTTACTAGTATGTCGAAGTATGACATAGTTTTGTGACACAAGGATAACATTTTTTTTAGCTTTAATTTCCTTGAGATATTTGTTTGGGTGATAAAATATTGATGGTGAGTTGATTGGTTCTGTTAGGCTAAGTTTTTTCCGTGTGGCAGGACGAAGTTTTATATGTTGTAGATAATAGGGTAATATGTAATCGTGGCATAGCTTATTCTGAAAGCCAGACCAGTATGCCACGGATTCATATAAAAACAAAGGTAAATATGGTTTACCTTAAACAGGGCAAAAAGCTATGGCTGCACTACTTCATATCTATATTCCATAATGTTTCCGCTTCCAATAAATGTTCAATAAAATAATTCCAGCGTTTTTTAGTAAAGTAGTCACGGTGTTTTCCTGAGTACCCGTGCCGTTGACTTGGGAGTATCAGTAAATCGAATTCCTTGTCTGCTTTTATCAAGGCTTCGGCCAGTTTAAATGTAGCAGACGGGTTTACATTATCGTCTAACCCTCCGTGCACAAGTAGAAGTTTACCCTTTAAATTTTCTGCTATGGTGATATTGGATACTTCATGATAGGTGCTGTCTACAGGCCAGCCCATGTACATTTCAGGCCACCAGGCTTTTTCCATTCTGAAATCATGATCAGCAGAGCTGGAAACACCTACGTTGTAAGTTTCAGGGAAAGCGAGTAAAGCATGCCCGGCATCGTACCCACCGGCAGAGTGTCCGTAAATACCAACTCTTGTGGTATCAATCCAGCTATATTTCTTTCCCAGGTATTTTATTGCCCGAACATGATCTTCGAGGTTATTGCCCATATTTTTGTAGGAGTGGTTGTGGAATTCTTTAGAGCGATCTGATGAGCCTAAACCATCAACAACCATAACAATAAAGCCCAATTCGGCCATATTCTGAAGGCGAAATGCCCGGTCGAAGGACTTCGGAAACACATGGGTATGCGGTCCTGTATATGAATATTCTATAAGGGGATAGGAGAGGGTTGAATCGAAATGAGTGGGTTTGTACAGTGCTCCGTAGATGGGGGTTTTGCCATCTTTGGCAATTAATTCAAATACCTGTGGAGCTTTCCACCCCTGCATTGTTGCATAACTAATTTCTGCTTCTGTAAGTTGGGCCATAATATTTCCGGTAGCCGATTCCCGAAGAACTGTTCTTGTTGGTATTTGTACGGTAGAATAGTTGTCAACAAAATACTTTCCGTCTTTTGAAAATGAGATAGCGTGATGGGAATTTTCAGGTGTAAGCAGTTTCATTTTGCCTTTAAGTGAAGTGCTGTATAGCTGCTGGTGATACGGGTTCATACTTTCATTTTTCCCCGATGCCATAAGATATACTACGCCATTTTTTTTATCAATGTGCTCAACGGAGTTTACAACAAACTCTCCTTGTGTAACCGGCTTTGTCTTTTCCGATTTAAGATCATAGCTGTATAGTTGTTTCCATCCGCTTCGTTCTGATAAAAAAAGTATTTTGTTGTGCTCCTCAAGCAGGAAATATTCAAATTCATCAATGTTTGTTTCACTGGTTTCCCTTATTAAGGTAGTTTCTGTTGCTGTTATTAAATCAATTTTTTTAACAAAGGCTTCTTGAAACCCTCTTTCTTTATAGCTTGCATAAGCAATACCCGGTTTATCTGACCATAAAATGCCAACCGTGTTAATGTGTGTGTTACGCGGCAGGTTTGTTTTAATCTCTTTCTGGGATTCAACGTGGTAAAATACCGGCTGAATATATACCATATTGGTATCTCCGGGAGAGCCTCTGTAATAGGAAAACAGGTTGGGACGGTAAAGGGTGTCCTGGCTCCAGTCGAGCAGGTACATCTTATTGGCAAACCTCAAATCGCATATTTGTGTGGAAAGCCATTTTGAGTCGTTGGACCAGCTTACACTAAATTGTTGGGGGCGTTCCCCGTTTTCGCCTTTCATTAAGTCGAACCAGCCGTAATGACTGGCATATTCATAGTTTTTCTTTCCTTTTGTGCTTAACTGAAATTCTTCCCCTGTTTCAACCGAACGGATAAATAAATTATAGTTTTTGGTAAAGGCAATCCATTTTCCGTCGGGCGACTTGCTTTCAAGCTTGTTTTTTTCCTGTTCATCATCTTCAGGAAGTTCTGTTATTTTACTTGTTTTGATATCCAGTGCGAATTTTTTCTTCTTCACGCTAAACTGTAGTACACCTTCTTTGCTTTTTTTTACATTTGAAAAGGGGAGTTTATACTCAGAATAGGTTTTATTAAGCAGTTTACTCAGGTTTTTTGCAACATTCATGTGGTTAAACAAATCAAGCACATGTCCTTCGGGAAGTGAAACAGTCTTAAATTTTTTACCTTGTTTGGAGTAATCGATGAACCAGACACCGGAACTGTCAGCAAACCAATTAGCCCGGGTGTGGAGGTTGAATATGGTTTTGTTATAGTAGTTTGAATGCAGGTAGCTTACAGCTTTTTCATAAGTTTCTGCGGGTAATGCTTTTTTTTGAGCATTGGTATTTAATGTGGCCAGGCAAAGGGATAATACACAAATAATACTTCTCATTATAAACACGAAATTTTGTTATTAGAATTCAAATGTAGTGTTATTCCTGTAATACTCTTATCCGTTTAATGGAATAAAAAGAACAGGAAAAACTCTCTGTGTCTTTATAGTGTTTCTCCCTTACTATTTTAGGGTTACGTGCGGATTTTCTGCAAAAGCTTCCTTTTTTGCGTTTCACAATGTTTTAGGTTTTGTCGATTTTGTAATAAATAACAAAAAGCATAAAGACTAAAATGAAGCCAGGGCTGGCTGTTTTTTTTGATTATTTTTATAATAATTATCGTTGTAAAAAAAAGACATTGATGACTAAGAGAATGCGGGTTTTGGGATAAATATGCACATACTTGGTGGTGTAACTCTTTTGGGGAGCGTTTTCTTTAGAAGTAGCCAGATAAAATTATGGTTAATTCAATCTGGCTATTTACTGATAAAATGTTATTCAATTCTAAAAGATACAGTAGGTAACTCCCTTGTTTTACGATCCGGACCAATGGCCTGAACTTCTTCAATATAAAATTTGTCTCCTTTTTCTAATGATTTTATGAAATCAAGTTGTGTTTTTGTAATTTGATTAGAGTTAGATGTTATTTGTCTCCTGAAACCATTTATAGAGCCAGTTACTGAAAAAGAAACGACTTCAAATTTTAAATTGTAAGTGAAGTTACGGAGAGAAACATCAATTTTAGGGTTAAAGAAAATGTATTCCTCGTTAATTCCCCCTCCAAAACGTTTTCCAATATGTACTTCAGGATCAGGGATTGGTATTATGCGGTATTCATTTTTAGAGATAAATTTACCATTGGCAAAAACTGAAACATAACAATTCCCATATTTTTTCGGGTTAATGATGTAGTTGCCTTTTTCTCCTGTAATCCTTCCATTTGTCATTTCAACCGAAATATCATCAGGGGAATACCCCGAAACTGCTATTTTTACCGGGTTATCAATCCCTAAATACAAAACATTCATTTTTGTAAGGGAAACCGCCGATACAGGAACTGGCTTCGTTTGTCCATTGATACATGAAATGCCCAGGATTAGAATTGCAGTAATGGGCACTAATACCATGAGCCGAGATCCGGATTTTTGATTAATTTTGTTTTTTGTCATCATAACTATTCGTTTTTTAATGAATGAATGGTTTAAGCCGGAGGAAAGGGTGAGAAGCTTTCCTTCAGCAATATAATTAAGGAGGAGTGTTTGGTACCTGAGCCTGTCAATGCCGGTGTCCAGCACTCCTTTATCTGCTAAATATTCATGGTTTTGTTTCATTGCTTTTTTGAACAGCCAAACAACAGGGTTGAACCACATAAAAACGGTAAGCAGTTCAACCAATACACTGTCTAAGGAGTGGAGTTGTTTGGTATGTGCCCTCTCGTGAGATATAATGCTGCTTAGGGCTTCTGAATTTTTATAGGTATGCGGTATAAAAACCCAGTTCAGGAACGAGAAGGAAACAGATATTTTGGAAGAGAAGAATATTGGCCCCGATGTGCCATTTTCTACTTCGGCCGTTCTTTTTATTCGAAGTATATGATAAATATGGATGGATAGCCGGATAAAAAGGGAACAGGTAACAAAAGCATAGAAATAAAGAAGATAATTTGTTTTTTTGCCCTTGTTTTCTGACGTTGTACTATTGGTATTACCGGATGCTTCTGTGTACAGGTAATTGGCCGGCTGTTCTTTTTCGGGATGGGGACCCAAAAAAGGCCGTTCGGGCTTCTTACGGAATAATTCCCCTAAAGGAATATCCATTTGAACAGGAACAACAGGCAGAAATAGAGAAAAGAGTATGGAGAACAGAAAGAAGTACCGAATGGAATTAAATGCAATTGATTTTCTGTAAGTTGCCAAAAAAGTCAGGTAAAATACCGCTAAACATAACGATGATACTAAAAAGTAATTTCCGGATGCTGCCATAGTTACTTGTTTTGTTTTTTTATTTCAGATTCAATAATACGCTTAAGGCCTTCCAGTTCCTGCAGGCTCACATCTTTCTTTTCCTGCACAAAAAAGGAAACGGCCTGGTTAAGGGAGCCGTTAAAAAGGCTTTTAAAGTAATCTTTAAAAAGGTACCTGGCATATTCTTTACGCGAAATGACCGGGAAGTAAACATGGGTCTTTCCAAATGTTTTATGGTTAAGGTAGCCTTTGGTTTCCAGTACCTTTATAACAGTAGCCACAGTATTGTAGGCGGGTTTGGGGTCCGGCAGTTCCTTTTGGACATCCGATACTGCCCCCTCATTAATTGTCCATAGTACTTCAAGAATTTCTTCTTGTGCTTTTGTTAGTTCTTTCACTTTCTTTTTTTTAACAAACATACAACTATAACGGCTATTTTAAAACTATAATTGTAGTAAATATTTAACAAATAACGTAATTAGCTTTAAATAAATGATTTGTATTTACAATTTAGATTGGTTTTTAATAACGGTCTGTGTGTAATTCTGGATAAAATTCATGCGTTCACTTTTTAATGGTGGTAAATGCTTTAATTGAAGTTTCAAAATTGTTCTTAACACATTGGCACCGAAAAAAACGGTTTTTGAGGTTGAACGTAAATATTGATATTTCCGCTCCAGTAAGCATGTGCGTTTTTATTCGTCACTTTAACCCGGGTTATGTTAAGATAGATAGGCACCTGCCTGACAGGGAAATTCAGGCACTAAAAGAAGTTAAATAATTTTTAGGAAGCAAAGCGAAGTAAAACATAAACCCTCCGTAAACTTCATTTTTACGGAGGGAGCGTTAAAATTTAGATATCTTTAGTTTCGAGAATCTTATCTTGACTTTTCAAGGGCCTGCTCAATATCCTCAATAATATCTTCGATATGCTCAAGACCAACAGAAACCCTGACAAGCTCCTTTGATATTCCAACATCCAGCCTTTCTTCTTCACTAAGTTTTGAGTGCGTTGTAGAAGCTGGGTGTGTTATGGCAGAACGGGTATCGCCAAGATTAGGGGTTACGGAAAACATATCAATACTATCAATAAAACGGATGCACCTTTCATATCCCCCATCAAGCTCAAAAGTAACCAGCCCGCCGCCCAGGCGCATTTGTTTTTTTGCCAGTTCAAACTGGTTATGGCTTTCAAGGTGTGGGTACTTTACAGATTTTATTTCATTTTTACTTTGAAGGTGTTGTGCGAGTTTTAATGCATTTTCGCAGTGTTTTTCCATTCTTACTGGCAAAGTTTCAAGACTTTTAGAGAGTATCCAGGCATTGAACGGAGATAATGTTGGACCAGTCTGGCGGGCAAACATCCTCACCTGTTCCATAACCTCTGATGAACCAACAACTGCCCCACCTAAAGTTCGTCCCTGTCCATCAATAAATTTTGTTGCCGAGTGACATACCAGGTCAGCCCCATATTTTACAGGGTTTTGAAGATAGGGGGTAGCAAAGCAGTTATCAACTACAAACAGGCAATTGTTTTCTTTGGCGAGTTTTCCAAGGTGCTCCAGGTTAACAAGGTCAAGCCCGGGATTAGATGGGGTCTCAGTAAAAATAAGTCGCGTTGAGGGCATAATGGCCTCTTCCCAACCTTCTTCATCATCGTAGTCAATAAATGTATGTGTAATGCCCCATTGCGGTAATATTTTAGTAATAATCTCATGCGAAGAGCTAAAAAGGCTCCGCGACGCAACTATATGATCACCAGCGCGCAAATGTGCTACAAGAGCCATGAAATTAGCAGCCATACCGGTTGCGGTAGCAATTCCCTCTTCAGCACCTTCGAGCTCACAAAGTTTACTTACAAACTCATCGGAGTTTGGGTTGTTATACCTCGAATATAAATATCCGTCTACTTCCTCTGCAAATACAGCCCTGGCTTCTTCGGCACTGTCGAAAACAAAACTTGAGGTTGCAAAAATAGGTACACTATGCTCTTTTTTCTCAGAACGTGAAATCTGGTTTCTTATGGCGTTGGTTTCAAAATGCTTATATTTTCCCATTGCGAATTATTTGTTCTAAAATATAAAATACAAAAATAGGAGATTTTGTTTTGCGCAATTGAAATCCCTGGCAGAAAATATATTCTTGTGGCTTATTTCGATTTTTCATTGCGTAGAAAAGGTAAAAACCGTATCAACAATTATTCTGTTGAACGAAATTATCGGAATGCGATTAAGTTGTTTAATAATAGTCTGTTGTATTTTATAATCCAGTGTTTTTATATAGAGTTTGTGTTATAAATTTCTTTTAATTATTTTTATTCATGTAAATTGGTTATAAATAGGTATCCGGTTTCCATAAAATAGATGGAAATCATACCATTTACTATACCAAGCATTTGTTTTACGGTATTTTTACCAGATGCCTTTCGGGAGTGTATGATATTCTTTGAAAACAAAATGAATATATCGGTACAAACATTTTTTCCAGTCAACATTTTTAAAAGAATTTAGTTAACCGGATAATTCTAATGAAATCAAATATGTTAATGCTGTCTCTTTAAAGAAAACAGTGGTGGATTGTATTAAGATTTTGATTTTTAGTGTTTTGTATAATCATTTTGAGCGGGTGGGACATATTCGGGTGAAATAAATATAAATGACTTCTAAAACTTCAAAATAAAACTCAACCACTATGAAAACTTTACTATCAGATTTAAAAAACAAAATGAACAGTTACATTATCCAAAAAAGGAATGTCCTGTTCTGGACGTTCGGATTATTTGCCTTTTTATGGGTACTGGTACGAACTGGAGCTAACCCGAAACGCTTGGCCTATCCGTGCCAACAAGCAGCTTTACCTCTTGCATCTGCATGGTTTATCTCTATAATTGCAATTTTAAAGGGGGTAGTAGCTTTTAAACACTTAATGAAGGTTTCCTTTTTTTCAAGCCTTATTGTGTTAGTGGCAATATCTTTTTTATCATTCGTTAAGAAGAGCCCTGAAGCAGAAGTGGGGGAACTTCCAGTATGGAAAGTTGCCAACCCTGTTTCTGTTATTGCTGTTGTTGATGATGTACCTCCGACATCCGGTTCCCTGGCAGCCGGTAATGCTTCTGTACCCGATTCGTATCTTTCAGATCCGGCTATGGAAAAGTTAGCTGGATTGCTTGGAGATATAGGGATTCCGTTATATAAGGCGGAGGCGAGTTCAAACGGGTTGATAGGTGCCAGCGATGTAGTAATAATTAAAGCTAATCTTCAGTGGCCGGGCAGGCAAGGTACAAATACTGACAGAATTAAGGGCTTAATATGGTTATTGCTTAATCATCCTGATAATTTTACCGGGGAAATAATTGTTTGTGATAACACCCAGGTTTTCACAGATATTAGTCATCGTAACAATAATTCAGATGATACCGATCAGTCAATAATTGACGTGGTAAATACTTTTAATGCAAAAGGTTACCCTGTATTTCTAAAGGCCTGGAAAGACTTCCGTACCATCGAAGTTTCGGAATATCATACAGGTAATTATACCGACGGATATGTCTATAACGATAATACAAAAACTTCATATCCGAAATTTAAAACTCCATCAGGGGACTATCATGTTTCATTACGATATGGCATATGGGATTCGGAGTCATCTGCATATGATAGCGAACGGCTTAGTATCATAAACTTTCCGGTATTAAAAAGACACTCTATGGCAGGGGCTACCATTGCTTTAAAAAACTGGGTTGGAGTGCTTACTACTGCTGATGACGCGGCCCGCTATGGCAGTTGGAATGATATGCACTATAGATATTTTTGGGGAGAACATGCTGTTGTCGCAAAAGTTATGGCTATTACATATCCAAAACTTAATATTGTTGACGCCACATGGACTAATTCGTCGGTCAAAACCAACAAATTAGTTGTTTCAACAGATCCTGTGGCAGCTTCGTGGTATACGGCCAAATATATTTTAGGTCCGGCTACCGATTATCCGAATAGTGCAGATCCTGACGATCCGGGTTCCACTTACGGAACTATAATTAGGCACTGGGGCGACTATCTTGCTGGTCCGGCCGGTTTCCCCTGTACTATGGACTCTGCACGGATTTCCGTTTACAATAATAAAAATGCAATAACAGAGATGACCGTTAGTAATTTGGACAGTGCTGAAGAAATGGAATTTAGTATTTATCCTAATCCAAATAATGGAGTATTCATTATTAATTCCGATAATTCCACAGGTTTAATGTCTGAAATTAAGATTGTTAACGCAAAAGGGGGTGTGGTTTACAGAGGTGTTGTTGAAGAACCTGTTCATCATATTAATATTCAAGACGCTGAGGATGGGGTTTATTATTTGAAATTGGGGGACACAACGAAGAAAATAATAAAGACGCAAATGTGATACGTTAAGTACGCAAGTCTATTCTACCCCCAATTATTTTCGTCAATAATAGGGGGCAGTTTTTGTTGCGTTGGGAGTAGAACGAATCTTGTTTGCAAAGCGTTTGGGGACAATTGGCTTTTTGTTTGATTATTCATTCTTCAAAACTTTAATCGGTTTCTTTTCATCAATTACCAGCCAATAAACTCCAGGAGCCAAATCATTAACCGGAACCTGCTTTGTTTTTGCTATGCTTTTCAGCTTTACTCCCTGAAGGCTGTACAGATCAATTTTTTTGGGAGTATACGGGGCAGAAATGTTTAATACATTATCGGTTATGGGGTTTGGGTAAACCAGAACCCCGGGTATGTCAAGGGTGTTATTTTTTATCTCCGAAGTATTCTTTTTAAAGTCTAGTAAGACGGTATTTGAATATTTAAACATCGTCTCGTTCTCATTAAAATAAATCAGTCGATATTTATAGGCTCCGGTTTTTGTTAAGGTGTCTGTATATGAATTCATATCGCTATGCCCGACTTTCGCAACTTCTGTAAAGGGACCATTGTTAAAAGAACGTTCTATTTTAACCCTGGAAAGCGTTTTTCCTTTTGTTTCCCAGCTTACAAGGACCATATTGTCTTTGTTTTCATGTACCCCAACATTTAATGGGACCAGGTATTGTTTAATGTAATTAAGACGCTTTTTTATTTGCGCACTATTTCTTATATCAGGGTGAACCGCTTCTGGTGTTATTTCAATTAAGTAATCTGCTTCCCCGTCCATTAACATTACAACACTGTTTAGGATCAGTAAGGCTTCGGTTTCAACAGATGCTTTTGAGAGAATGTTAAGGTAAGAATCTCCTGGGTGCGTATTTCCAATTAATGCTAAATACTCTGCAGCCCGCATGCGGACCAATATATTGTTGTCAGTGTTGACTAAATCCTCTGCTTTGGTAATTATTTCATTATCGGTTGTTAAATGACTGCTACAAACAATCAATCCCCAGTAACGGAACCATTCATTTTCAGAATTCAATGCTGAGATAATATCCGGCTTTCCGCTTTCAAACGGGTAAAGGCTTAGGTTTGATATGTCAACGAGTTGTTGAATTTCTTTTTTATGAGTTTGTCCAAACCCAACCGGGTTGTCAAACGCATTTTCAATCAGATAAGGTTCCGGATAAAAGCCAAGGTCTGGCATATTTTTAACAATATGGGTTAAATCGTTCCTAAGTTCGTTCAAAACGGGTTGAAGCTCTGCCTTGTCGGCCAGGTTATTGGTTTCGTAAGGATCTGCTTCAATATCATAAAGCGCTTCCGGTTGTTTCTTTAGAAAAAAGGCTGATTGTACCTTGTTTAATTCATCATTCTCAAACATATCCCGCCACTGTTTGCAGGCTGCCATTTTGTAACGGTATTCATTAAACAAACCATTAAAATTAAATGGCTGATAATTACGTATGTATTTATATTTTCCTTTTCGGTAAGCACGGACCATATCATATTTTTCATCGTGTCTGTCTGCATAGCTGAAGGTACTGTCGCGCTTATTTATATCTTCGAGGGTAATATCTGATCCAAGAAAGGGGCTTCCATCCATTTCGTCAGGTATTTCGAGTCCGGCCAGGTGAAGGACAGTAGCTCCAAAATCCACAAAGCTCACAAAACCATTAATCTCTGTTCCAGCTTTTACTTTAAACTGATTTCGGAAATTTTCGGGTATTCTTACAACCAACGGGACATTTAGCCCGGTTTCAAAAACAAACCCCTTGCTTCCCGGTAATACCCCACCATGATCTCCATAGTAAAAGATAAATGTATTTTCCAGCAACCCGTCTTTTTTAAGCTTATCCATAACCAATTTTACATTGTTGTCAACGTCCATCATTCTGTCATGATATCTTGCATAAGAATATTTAAAAAGATCGGTGTTGGGGTGCATGGGAGGAATAAAAACTGTTTCCTGTTCTGTTTTGGTCGTTCCGGATGTTCCAATATTGTGCAGTTTGCTTTCATGTGAGGTCATATAATTTTGAACATGAAAAAAAGGTTGCCCTGCAGTGCGGTTTCTCCATGTGGCATTCTTAGATGATTCGTCCCAGGTCCCGTTCACCCTTATATTATAGTCTTTCTTGCTGTTATTGGTCGTATAATAGCCGGCATTTCTTAAATATTTAGGCCATGGTTCAAGAGTGGCAGGAAAGGATACGGTTTTCTTTTTACGGTGATAATGTGTTCCCAGCCGGGGACCATAGCATCCGGATATCAGCGTAGACCTGGCTGCACTGCATACCGGTGAATTGGAAAATGCATTGTGGAACACCAGCCCTTCATTGGCAAGCGATTGAATATTTGGTGTGGGGGCACCAAGGGAATCAAACGTTTGCATAAAGTGTTTTGAATTATCTTCTGAAACAATCCAGACAATATTAGGTTTTTGGGCAAGAAGGATATTTCCAAACAAAAGAAGGACTACAATATTTTGTTTTCTTAGCATAATGTGTGAGATTTTATAAATGCACTCTGGTTGTTAAATGTATAGAATTTTATTTTTCAATATCCCGGAATTATCTTTCTTTTTTATTTTGAGTATTACAAATGAGGCTTTCCAATTCAATATTTATATTTATGTTGTTAACAGTAACATTATTTGGAACACGCAACACAATCGGGGAGAAGTTAAGAAAACCGGTTATCCCTTCATCAACAAGGACGTTGCAAATATCCTGCGACATGTGGGCTGGAACAGCAATAACAGCCGTTTTTACGTCATAAAACTTAATGGTTTCAGGGATTTTCTTTATCGAGAATACAGGTATCCCATATGCTTTTTTGTGTTTTGAAGGATCAATATCGAAGCCGGCAATTATATTCAGGTTACTGCTAAAAAATCTTTGACTGTATTGAGCCAGGGCTTTTCCGATATTTCCCATTCCTACTATTATTATGTTTTTAATGCCTGTTCCGAATAACTCTTCTAGTTTTTCTAATAACCCATCAATATTGTATCCACCTCTGCGGTTCCCTTTTAACCCAAACTCTGCGAAATCTTTCCTGACCTGCACGGCGCTTACCCCCGAAGCATTTCCTATACTGTAAGAAAATACTGTTTCAAAACCAAGTTCCTTAAACCGGTTCAGGCACTGCCGGTAAAGAAGCAATCTTTTTATATTGTCTTTTGTCGTTTTCATTATTGTACTTTTTGGAACAAAAATCAGGTTCCGTTAAAAAAATAAAATTGAAATAAACCCTTGAAAATTAGTGGGTGTACAGTTTTGATAATTAGGATTCTAACTCTGTAAATGTAAATTAGTTGACATGTTTGTCACTACAATTTATCTTTACTTATTATAAAGAAAGTTACAATTTTTTTTAGAACATAGAATCGGTAGTATAAAGGCTATTTATTGAATTTTATATAGCGAATTTATGAAAAATTGGTTGCCTGTAGAATGAAGGCTTCCGAAAGGGTGACATGTAGTCATCCAGTATTTAAGGAGAAACTATATTGTTCTGGGGCGCGTGCTTCCAGTTTATACAATAATCAAAACAACATTATTATGTACACTGTAAATGATATTTTAGAAACAAAAGGGCGTGAAATTTATGAAGTTACCCCAGAATCAACTGTTTATGACGCATTAAAGAAAATGGCAGGCCATAACATCGGTGCGGTAGTAGTCGTTGAAAACGGAGAGCTAAAAGGTATATTTTCGGAAAGGGATTATGCCCGAAAACTAGTATTAAGAGGAAAAACTTCGCGCGACTCTAAGGTAGGCGAACTTATGGCTGATAAGGTTTATGGAGTGAAGCTTACAACTACCGTAAATGAGTGCATGAGACTTATGACAGATTTCAGGGTCCGTCATTTACCCGTTATGGATGAAGGAAAGTTAGTGGGAGTGGTTTCTATTGGTGATGTGGTGAACAAAACCATTGAGCAACAAAGCAATACCATAAATCAGCTTGAAGACTATATTATTGGTAGAAGATAAACTATAGCCAACAGGGCAATATTCTTAGTAACTTTGTGGACCTAATGTTATATGAACAGGAGAAAAGGTTCGCAAAGTTTTTTATTGGTAATGGGAAATAATTTTCAGGGGCAGGGTTATACATGGTCAATCAAAATTTGTGTAATTCAATATTAAATTAAGAATTAATTCATCTGAAAGCATTGTTTTAGCGTGACATTGTTATTAAATTTGAAATACAATCAATACGGTATGTGTGGTGGCGGATAATCTGTAATTTTCTATAATGGGTTGAGTGTATTTTTTTTAGTAGATTGATTCGGATAGGTTTATATTTTGTGAAAGGATTTGGTTATCAGGTTTTGTCTTGTTTTTGTATGTAAAGTATGTCTGAATAAAATTAATGGGAGAAAACAGGGGTTTTTTATTGATAGTTAGGAGAATACGGGTAATGCAGGATTTTTGAAATAAATGAATCAAGCGTATTGTTGCAAAATAGCGAGTCAGATAAGAAGTAGGCAGGTGGTTAAAAGCGTAATTATCTAAAAATTATATAAATATATCTAACCTAAAAACAACAAACATGAAAAACTCAGTACTGACAGTGTTAATTACTATCGCTTGCCTTGGAGCTAAAGCTCAAAATACCTTTCCAACAGAAGGAAATGTTGGTATTGGAATACTAAACCCTCAATCATTACTTGATGTACGGGGAGATCTGTTTATAAGTTCCGGAAAGGCCGAAAACCATATTTACTGGGGGCGGCATCATATGACCATGGGCACAAAACCGGGGGATTATGCCCATAATGTATTACGGTTAAAACCGGGCGGGGCCCAGCAAGGTCATCTGTTTTCAGTTTTAGAGATGTACAAAGCCAATTCCGAAACGGATCATGAATTAAAAGTTCAAATTCATTCAACGGGAAATACATTTTTTAATGGAGGTAATGTAGGAATTGGTACTTCATCACCTGGAAGTAAGCTTGATGTACGGGGAGATCTGTTTATAAGTTCCGGAAAGGTCGAAAACCATATTTACTGGGGGCGGCATCATATGACCATGGGCACAAAACCGGGGGATTATGCCCATAATGTATTACGGTTAAAACCGGGCGGGGCCCAGCAAGGTCATCTGTTTTCAGTTTTAGAGATGTACAAAGCCAATTCCGAAACGGATCATGAACTAAAAGTTCAAATCCACTCGACAGGAAATTCATTTATTAATGGGGGAAATGTTGGAATTGGTACATCTTCTCCAGGAAGTAAGCTTGATGTACGGGGAGATTTGTATATCAATTCGGGAAATGATGACAACCATATTTACTGGGGGCAACATTATATGACCATGGGTACAAAACCGGGAGATTATGCCCATAATGTATTACGGTTAAAACCGGGCGGGGCTTCGCAGGGTCATCTGGTTTCAGTTTTAGAAATGTATAAAGCCAATTCCGAAACGGAGCATGAACTAAAAGTTCAAATCCACTCGACAGGAAATTCATTTATTAATGGTGGTAATGTCGGCATTGGAACTACTTCTCCCGATGCTAAGCTTACTGTTGCCGGACAGGTAAAATGTCGCGAAGTAAAAGTAACTGTAGATGCCGGCGCCGATTTTGTTTTTGAGGATGACTACCAGTTAAAAGAAATAGAAGAAGTTGAAGCCTTTATTAAGGAGAATAAACACCTTCCGGAAATTGCCCCTGCCTATGAGATGGAAACCGAGGGGATGAATGTGTCGGAAATGAACATAAAACTGCTGCAAAAAATCGAAGAGCTTACACTTTATTTAATTGAGCAGAATGAAAGATTAAATAAAGTTGAGACAGAGAACAGAAACCTTGAAAAGAAAATTGGACAACTCGGATCTAACTAATATAAAACCTAAAAAATTAAAATGAAAAATACAGTATTTATTGCGCTTATTGCACTAGTCGGTATTGGAGTTAAAGCTCAAAATACCTTTCCAACAGAAGGAAATGTTGGGATAGGAACTACTACACCTTATTATAATTTAGATCTAAAAGGTAATCTGTCAGTAGGTGGGAGAGGGAATTATAAAACCATGGTTTTTCAAACAGGTACACCGTTTTCCGGATATAACGGTAGCTTTGAAATAATACCAGGTACTATTCCCGGAACCGGGATAGCCAAACAGGTAACTCATTTTAAATCGCCTGTAAACTCAAAAAACGGACAAACCCAACATGACGTAATTTTCGATGGTAATGTCGGCATTGGAACTACTTCTCCCGATGCTAAGCTTACTGTTGCCGGAGAGGTAAAATGCCGCGAAGTAAAGGTAACCGTAGACGCCGGCGCCGATTTTGTTTTCGAAGACGGTTACCAGTTAAAAGAAATAGAAGAAGTTGAAACTTTTATAAAAGAGAACGGGCATCTTCCGGAAATTGCCCCTGCCTATGAGATGGAAACAGAAGGAATGAATGTATCTGAGATGAACATAAAACTCCTACAGAAAATAGAGGAGCTTACGCTGTATTTAATTGAGCAGGATAAAAAGCAAAAAGAGTTAGTGGGAAATCTTGAAGCACAACAGGAAGAGATTCAAAAATTGAACCATAAAATCAATCAATTGAAAAAATAACAACTAACCTAAATTCAAAAAAAATGAAAAAAACAGTGTTTTGTATTGCAATAGCTGCAATTTGTTGTTTTTCAGCTAAGGCTCAGAATGTCTTTCCGGCAAATGGTAATGTTGGCATTGGTACTGCAACGCCTAATGGCAAATTGGTTATTAATAATGCTAATTCGTTTAATGGTTCACAATCGGAATTTCATAGAGACCATCTGGTATTGTCCGGGCGGAATCCGGGAAATGGGGGGTATTTTGGAAGCCTGGCCGGGAGCAGTGAAGGAAGACGAAGAGTTTCAGTAGTGAAAGTAATTGGTACATGATGATAGTGATCGTGCCTGGGTTGGCATTTTTTTAACAAGGGTATAGATGATCCTGGAGAAATATATGAAAGTATGAGAATTTCCAGAGATGGTAATAAGGGTTCGAAGTCCATACCGGCTTACCCGGGGCGGTATACCTAATAAATTGTAATTAGCGATTACACGATATTAAACATAGGTCGGAAGAAATAAGAAGTTACTATCTTTTGATAGTAACTTCTCATTTGCGGCAAGAATTAAAGCTTTGTAATAGAAGGATTTATCTCTCGGAAGTGTCAATAACGCCGGTTACATAAATATAACTGTACGGCTTCTTCACTCAGGAATTTTCACTTCCTTCTTCTTGTAGAGGTCAACATAAGTTTCTGTAGTGTACATACTATTTGTCTTTTTATTTTCAGGATCTGCCCATATTAAAATAGTTTTACCGGCATATGAACTTTTAGGCAACCTGAATTTTAACATTGCTGTTTCAAAAAAAATATTCAATCCGGCATCCTGAACGGAAGTATTAGCCGAACCATTTTGAATCAATGTCATATTATCGTAAATGGCGTATTCTAATTCTGTTTTCTCCCCGGGTGTTGGATACTGAATGGACAGTTTAAAAGAGAGGGTATCATTTTCATATCTCCAACCCGATATCTGCACAAGGCCTTTACCATCAGAATTGTTTGCTTTATCGTTTTCTGTTTCACAACCAACAAAAATGAACAGGATAAATCCGATAGCAAACATTTTTAATGTTCTGTTTTTTTTCATTTTTATTATTTTTTAATTATTAATGGAATTGTCCGAATAAAGAAGAGCTAATTTTAGCGCATCTTTCTTTTAGGTTTCAATTTTGATCAATGTGAAGTTTATTCTTTTATTACCAGTTATTTATATTTAGTTAGATCCATCATTTTTCAATTAATACTTGCTTCTTGCATTCATTCGGTTTATACCGGTTTTAATATAACTCAATCCTACTTTATTGATTAACTGATATATACTAACAACTACACATTTGAAAGTATATATCACATTATAAATCGCTTGTTTATTTTATGCGAAACGTTTTTGTTGTTTGCAAGTTAACATCTAAAATCAAACAAGTCAACCCTGTTGGGGTTATTTTTCTATACGGATGAACAAAAGAAACACGAAAGTCTTGTCCCGCGGAAACTACATTTCCATCGAAAAAGCAACACTGAAATTATATTGGAAGTGTTCGTTAAGGTACATGGTTCAGTATACCATTGGCTACAATTTGTTAAGACTAGAAAGTCGGATTATTGTTTCCTGTTGTTCCACCTGTTACCAGCATCAAAAACCTTGAAAAGAAATCAATGGGCTGAATGGCATCCCAATGTTCGGCCAGTTTTCCGTTTTTTAACCTGAAAGTGTCAGTGATGATAAAGCCTTTCTTTTCATTCCCTCTGTCCTTTGCTTTCATCGTAGTATGGCTATGTAGTACCACATAATCTCCATCGGCAAAAATCTTTTTTACATGAAAAGAATATTCCGGAAATCTCTTGACCATGATTTTAACATAGCTTACAAGCCCTTCGATTTCATTTGGTATGGCTCTGTTGTGTTGAATGTATGAACCTCCACTATAGGTTTTTAAGGTATATTCGAAATTGTGTTCGTTCATTAATTTCTGGAAAAAGTCTATGACTACTTTCACATTTTCGGTTTCCTGTGGTGTCCAGTGTTCCTGCACGAATTTATCGAAGATGATCTGTGGTGTTTTTGTGTCTGAATTACTCATTGTTATTCATTTTAAAAAGTGATTGTTTAAATTTGTTATAAGATTGAATAATTTGTTTGTACGATTTTTCCTTATTGTTTTTCACCGTTTCCAACGCCGAATTTATGTTTAAGTCCGGGTGAAATTCCTGAATATTCTCTTTACTCCACAATGTCAGTTCAATTAAAACAGGGGTAAGCGATAACCCCTTTTCTGTAAGCGTGTAGATATTTGTTTTCTTGTTGTCGCTACGGTTTCCCTTAGCAATAATTCCAAATTGTTCCAGCATTTTTAACCGGGATGAAAGAATGTTGGTTGCTATGGATTCCTGACTTTCTGTAAAGTCTTTAAAAGTGCTTTTTTCTTCAAAAAGCATTTGCTTGATGATAACTAATGTCCATTTATCGCCCACTAAATCCAAGGCTGAGGTAATCGGGCATTTACATCTAAAAATCTTATCCATTTTAAAGCAATTATTATTACTTGCATAACGAAAGTAATAATTTTATGTTTGCTTGCAAAATAAAAGTAAAAAATTAATGAAAAAAGTTTCGTTAACGGGTGCTTAGGGGGGCATGCAGATATTAATGGGACAGGTGTAATGGCGCAGCGGAAAAAACGAACATGTAAACCTATCGCTGGATTTATCTATTAAAATTGCAGACTGTTTTTAGGACGATACAGTTAGTGTTGTTAGCCGTTCCCGGGGGCACCAGTAATCAAGTAAATTTGAAAAAGAGACCTACCGATACTGCGGAACAACAACAAGTTAAAACTAAAACCGAAGGACACGGACACCATAAAAAGAATTAGATGCGTGAGTGAAACATCGACTTAATAAATCGGCTTTACTTAGTTATATGGGCGTTCGCTTTTTATTTCAATTCAAATACAAATTCCTCAATTTCTTTCTCACGGGCATTGGCAAAACCTCTTTCAGTTCCAATTTCAGAAAATCCACAATTCACTAAGACCTTTTGGGAACCAATATTATCAAAAGCAACTCGGCCGTAAATTGGTCTTGTTTTTTCAATTTCAAGGAATTTTTTAAGAGCACTGCTTGCAATTCCTTTACCCCAAAACTCTTTTCCAATCCAATAGGTGATTTCTGCATTTCCATTCATTTCAAATTTTGCAATGCTACCTACAATATCACTATCTAAAAGTATCGTTTTCACATTTACTTTTTCATCAGATAATAAGCTTGTCCACTTTTCAATGTACACCTTTTTATCAGCAGGGTTTTCTGAGGTGAATGCAGCTAAATAATTTGCGTCTTCATCAAGTTGAAACTCGAAAAGGGTATGCAAATCGTTGGTATTCGTATTTCTTAAAATTACATCCATTATTTTTCATTGCTTCAAAATCTTAACTACTTTTTTCGCGTGCCAGTTGGAGGTGATATCCTTACGGGCTATAAGAATCAGGAATCAAACCCGGCGGTTCTCAGGCCTTTGCCTCTCCGAATTTGCCCCCCGATGATAATGTGTCGTTTATTCAATCATTTTTAGTTCTCTGAATATTTCTTTGATAACCTCAATTCTGTAGTTATTGTTGAAATCTTTAAATTCACCTGCCATGATATTCATGGCAAATATTTTTGTTCCCGAAGCGGTTTCCAGAAATCCGACATACCAGCCTGTCACTTTGTCGTCCCAGCAATCTCCACCTCCCGTTTTCCCATAAAGTTTGTAGTTTTCGGTTTCTTCATACAGCATGATGCTTTTTACGGATTGCTGGGTCTTTTTTGAAAACCCGTTTAGTTTTTCCAAATATAGTTTTTTCAAAAATTCAACCTGCTCGTCAACTGAAATTCTAATCGACCCACAAAGCCAATAGGTATCAAGTCCGCTCGAAATGTCATTATTTCCGTAGTTAATTTTTTTCACATGTTCAGCCATTCGCTCTTCTCCAACTCTTCGTGCCAGTTCCTGGTAATACCAGACACAGGAGTAACGAAATGCTTCTTTCAGGGATAAATCTTCGAACCAGTGTTTAAACGGTTCTTTCGTCAGTAAATGTTTGTTTTTCCCTTTGGGATGCAAAACACTGTCGTATTTAATGACAAATGAAGGGCCTTTTATTACTCCTGTTTCAAGGCCAATAAGTGAATTCATGATTTTAGAAGATGAGCAGGGGGAGATTCTTTTCTTGCAATGATTTGGATTTAACTTAAAATACTTTCCAGCCTGCATGTCATAAATGCTTATTCCTGCTATAAAGTCTCCAAAACGTCTTCCGGGATTTATTTTTTCTACTTCCTGTCCGAATAAATTCAACGGGAGAATCATGAAAATCAGAATGGTTGTTTTATTCATGTTACCTTATTTGGGTTCTTCTTGTTTGAATACTCGTTAGTTTGAAATGAATAAAAGTACAAAATGCAGGTCATTTTACCTGCATATGCATTTAGCATTAAATACGGATATAATGCCTCTCCATTTTATATTGCACTGATATTCATTTGTTAATCGCATTCAAATTTCACTAAATAGTATTTTTTGTCCCATTTCTTATAGTATCCGAAAACGTAGTAATCATCAACCTTAAATATCGTTTCCGATGACATTCCTTCGTCATTGTCTTCTTCATAGTTTTTTATTTTGTCATATACACTTTCCGACACTTCTCCGGAAACATGATTAAACCCGGCCCTATCGAACAGTGATTTAAAGTAAACCGCCCTTGTATCTGTATATGTGTTATAACCATACATCGTAGGGTTATAGTGATATGTTAATGAAGGAGTTACTGTTCCGTTCGGAATTGAAACGGCAATACCCGGAGAGCTCATCATCATACCCGGAGAGTTCATCATCATGCCTGGGGCGCCACCGCTTCTTGTGACCTCTTTATATCCGCCAATTGTTAGCTCTACATTATTACCTGAAAGCATCGCCGTAATTCCAATATCACCTGCGGCTATTTTTCGTAAAACCTGTTTTGTTTTAGTGAGTTCTTTTTCAGAATCCTGCATAAAAAAAACGGTTCCTCCTTCCTGTATGAGCGGTGTGTTTCTGAAATCAATATTTTCATTTTCTTTTACGCAATACGTTTTTATTATGAAGCCGTTCTCTATGTCGAGAATTCGAAAACACAGTTTTTCTTTGCTTCCTTTTATTTGATATAAATGATCCGAAAATAAATATGAGTTGGATTTAACCCTGTTCGAATTTTTGCTTTCAATGGTTATCTGATCATAGAATTCTACTTTACTGCTAAAGTCCTCCAGGGAGATCGTTATTACTTTGGTGTTTTCAAGGTTATTGTCGAGCGTTATAACGATTTTATTATCATTATAATATAGCTTATTTTCTTTGGTTGTTAAATCGAGCGGGTTTGGATTACTGTTGTCGATTTTATGAATTTTCAAATTGAGTTGGACAGGGGTGTTACTTTCATCTAATAATATACCGTATAGTGAGGTATATCCTGTATTGGAAAATTGATATTCTGAAAAATCGAGCTGTTCTGTCCGGGCCAGGCTGTTTCCTTCAAAAACATATATTTTTATCCGGGATGTTTTTTTTATTATTGATAAAAGATAAAATTTATTTTTGTAGCTGATGGTTTCCAGAAATTTTTCTTTTTTGAGTTTTAGTGGTACTGGTTTTCCGGTTCCTTTTTTGTTGCTTATACTGATTGTTTTTACATAGAATTCTTTCTTCTTTTCATTTGTAAAGAACAAATGGTTTCCTTCATTATTTGTACTATGCCCAAGTAATTCTTTGTATTTTTTGTCTGGCTTTTCAGTCGTAAAACTGTCGGTTAATGCATGGCTTGTGTTAATTTTTAACCCTTTTATCTCGGAGTTGTCAAGCAAAAAGAGTGATATGTCCTGTTTTTCGTTATTTATGATTGGGAGTGTTTCTCTTTTATCTTTAAATACTGACTTTAAGGTTATTTCTTTCTCAAGTATTATATCCTGACTAAATAAGTTTATACTTAATATGACCAGGCTGAATCCGATTATTTTTCTTTTCATGTAATATTTATTGTTTTCTTACCTTTTTTTTAATGGCTTTTAACGCTTCGGCTAAATTATGTTTTTATTTTGTTTTCAGCTGTTTTCAGCTTTTGTATTTTTCAAATTCGATATTGAACACTTTTTCTCTTTCCTGCATATCTTTCGTTCTTTTGGTAAATAGTGTGTTCAGGGTTTCTTCGTTTGTAAAAAAGTTTGTTTTATTCCAGGTTCAAGGTCAAATTCATGAATATCGGTTTCATAATTATTAAGCGCTTGGATGTTTTTTATTTTTCCTGCAGCTTAGTTTACATAAAAAGTAGGGTACGCTTTGTCGGTATTCCTTTCAATCTGAATGGAGAACGAACCCCACCCGGATATTTCATTTCTTTCTGGTATTTGTTCGTCCTTGCGGATATTGCGAAGTGAACGCTATCAGGAAACTGAATAACAAGGTGGCATTTTTTTTCGGACCGACTTTAAATTTATTATTCTGAACCTAAACCAGCATGGGTAATGGTTTTGCAGTGCCCCCTGTATGGTAACCTTATGCATTGTTTACTCCGGGGTATGGTTTGCCAACGTTATTCATGCTATAATTATAGCATGAATAACGTTGAATGAAAGCATCTTACCGTGTACGTACCTGTTCCTGCACAACGGTGGCTCCTTTGGGGGAGTTAGAGGCCGTCTATAAAGTCCAACTGCTGTGTTGCTGCTCAAAATCCAACTCCTCAACCCGACCTTCGGGACTGCGGGTCGAATTTTTTTGCGCCTTGCATTTGAACTTTCTGAACCAGACCCTTTCGTTTATATACAGGCACTAGTTAGGCAAATTTCGGCAAACCGTATAAAATGGCCGGCAGTACCGCTCCGTGCTATCCGGAGTTTTTCGTTGTATCGGTTTTATGTTTTGATTAAACGGGCATAGTCTTTTGCGAAGTACGTTAAGATAATGTCTGCTCCGGCCCTGGCAATACTAATCAGCATCTCCTGCATGGCCGCTTCATAATCCAGATAACCATTACGGACAGCTGACATTAACATAGAATATTCCCCGCTTACATTATATGCTGCAATGGGCAGTTCGGAATTCTCCTTTAGTAAATGGATGACATCCAGATACAATATGGCCGGTTTAACCATTAAGATATCGGCTCCTTCCGATGCATCTAACCCGGCCTCTCTTAATGCCTCTGTCTTGTTTGCCGGATCCATCTGATAGGTTTTCTTATCCCCTGCTTTGGGGGCAGAATCCAGTGCATCTCTGAAAGGGCCATAAAATGCCGAGGCATATTTAGCGGTGTATGACATAATACCGGTATCAGTAAAACCAGCTTCATCCAGGCCTTCCCGAAGGTAAGCCACTCTTCCGTCCATCATATCAGAGGGCCCAATCATATCGATTCCGGCTTGTGCCTGGGCAACGGCCATCTGAGACAAAACCGGTAATGTTGCGTCATTTATAATCTGTCCATTTTCAACAAAACCGTCATGGCCATCTGATGAATATGGATCCATGGCAACATCCGAAATCAAAGTAATTTCCGGAAATGTGCCTTTAATCTTATGAATGGCATGTAAATAAAAGTTATCACTTGAATAACTGTAAGATGCTTTGGTATCTTTTAAATGTTCTTTAACTGCAGGAAATAATACGTACTGCTGAATACCTAATGCAATACATGATTCTATTTCCTTAAGGAGCAAATCCAAAGACCATCTGTAATTCCCCGACATAGACGATATTTCATCCTTAATACCGGCTCCGTCAACAATAAACAGCGGGTACACCAACCGGGCTACATCCAGTCTGGTTTCGCGAACCATATCCCTGATTGCTGCTGACTTTCTGTTTCTTCTGGGTCTCTCTAACATAAACATCTGTTTTTAACTATTGGTTCTCAATTTAATCTCTGTTTTTTCTTTTTGTATGCAGGGTTATTTTTAACCCGAAATATGCAATAGAAAATCTATTACACGATGAAATCATTTCAAAACAAGACATGTTATAGCATTCCTTCAACTCATGAACGGTGGTTCCTCGTTTCAGTAATCCCTTGTTTTATGGTGCTTTCATCGCTCATAACGAAGTTCTAATACATCATTCATGTTTAATGTGTAATCGTACACAAAAAAATATAAAATTCCCGTACGGAAGAAACTAAATTTTCACCAAAACCCGAAACATTGAAATTATACCGTAAAAACCGGTTCCCCTATTGATGCCATGATTGCCGGATAGCGTGTTTTTATTCAATGGGTATATAAAAGTCAACGATTGCTTTCCTTTCAGGATGCTCATTAAAATTGTTATGGTATATCTCAAAAGGCTCTCTGTCTGCCTTTTTTTATCCGTTTTCATTCATCCAAAGAAATAAGCCTGTCCACGATTTCTCAAATTTTCTCAATTCAACCTCAAAGCTGCCAACTATAAATTTTCCTGCTTCAACAGAGCGCCGTCCGATTTCCCCCTCTGTTTCAATGGGCTGGTTGAGTAAAACGGACGCACTCATTCGTACCTTGTCTGCTTCTGTAACTTTAAAGCTGTCGTGATCATCAATTAATTCCAAAGAAGTTGTTTGTCTGCCAGGGATGATGATCTCTCCTGTACATAACATGTCCCTGAACAGAGAATCTCTAAGAATAGGCTTACCCAAACCTGCACACTTAATACGTCTTCCCGTCAATTTCGAACTGCCAGAAACCGTAATCCACAGCACCTTTAATGGTTTTTGCTTCTTCTTCAGGTAATTCCGGCAGGAAGTTAATTCCCGTTTCTTCTTCGATCTTGCTTACCGGACAGCTATACGATTTAGAATCCTAAAGTTTTAGAGAAATAAGTCCCCAGACACGTTTTTTATCTTTTATATCCAATAGTTCAGGCGAAGTAAAGGGGCTAAAATTGTAGATAAGAAAGCATATTTTATTTTCAGGAAATAGTTTTTTATTTTGGAATTATTTTTATAATATTGTCTTGCATAAAATATTTTAAACTGTTCGTTATAGTTTTGTTGGTGATGCAGTTTAGATTTAGGTTAGTTAGAGATACACCCGGTTATCAGATTCATAAATTTATCCGGGATCAAGATGAGGCAAAATATAGAATTAATACAAAACCTAAGATAATAGATTAACAATAGTTCAAGCAGTTTAATTTGATATGTAAATGTCGTTATTAGTTTGAAAGCCAAGATATTAAGTCGTATTATTCACCTTTAAAAGATATAAAAGAACTTTTGGGATAGCGTAAGCTCTACCCAGTTAGTAACGGAAGGTAAGAATCTTCAAAATTGGAAACAGATTTCTATTATTTATAGAGCTTAATACTTTTTCCCGTACTCCATTTTCTTGTATACCTCTTAATGTCTTAAAGGTAGCTGGTATTTTAAATCCGACAATCCTAAACTCACCCAAATGAACTCACAACTATTTTGGTTCGCATTATACGTAAATTCCAAAGCTGAAAAAAGGGTAGATCATGAACTTTATAAGCTGGGGATGGAAACTTTTCTTCCATTGTACACAAAAGTAAGAGAGTATAGAGGAAGAAAAAGAAAGAGCAACGTTCCGTTGATTCCAAATTATGTTTTTGTCAAAATTCCGTTTAAACAAAAAAATCATGTTTACAACATTACCGGTGTTATTAATTTTGTTAAAGTTGGTCAGGAATTGGCTATTATACCCACCAAAGAAATTGAAATCTTGAAAAAGATTTCAGGATTAAACTGTAATCCAACTGTAGAAAAAGAAAATTATTTTGAAGCCGGACAAAAAGTTATAATCAGCGATGGCCCCTTGTCTGGTCTGAACGGAGAAATCATTCAACGAAGGGGAAAGAACCGGTTCCTTATAAAGATACACACTCTTCACCAGGCGTTATCCATAGAAATAAGCAGGCAGGTGTTGAGTACATTAAACGAATTAGATGTAATTGTTTAAGGGTAGGACACAATTTGTGACATATTTATCAATTTGCAAACTATGGAAGCTACTATTGAATTTATAAAGACAAAGCTTAATAATTATCTTATCCAGATGTTTGGAGACAGTGCCGGAACAGTTGGTTTTTTATCAGCACAAAATTGGGATCCAATTGTGTTTGCAGATCAGCAAATTACAATGTTAATCGTAAACCTTGAAGAAGATAAGATAATGCGTCCAGATCATCTCTATCGCA
The DNA here is from genome assembly GCA_965230395.1 of Bacteroidales bacterium. Taxonomy (GTDB): domain Bacteria; phylum Bacteroidota; class Bacteroidia; order Bacteroidales; family UBA10428; genus UBA10428. The sequence goes on along the minus strand of CBDDKV010000002.1, from coordinate 3,653,382 downwards.
GAAAAAATGAGAAGGGGATTCTGGTAGATGTTTATCCTGAAATTAAACTGAACGTATATATTCTGTTTGTAGCAAAGTTTGGAACTTATAACGAGGCTTGGAAACAAATCTTTGCCATTATAAGATACTTTCAGGCGAACCGTTTATTCTCCGCTGAATCTGAGCCAGGATTACCATCCTCTGTTCAGCAATTAATCTTTGAATTATCAACGCTTAGTTTTTCAGAACAGAACGAGCTTTGGAGTATGCTCAAAGTTGCATACCACCCATCCGTTTTGTATCGGGCGAAATTGTTTGTTCTGCAAAACGAAATGATCATTCTTAGTCCTGAAGTTAGACATTTAAATAGCAATCTGAGTCACCAATAAGTCCATAAAGCAGCCATTATAAATCCTGGTAAAGGCTAAATATAATATTTGAAAGTAAACTTCAATACTAACTCAAACACGTGAAATACATCGAATTATTCAGTATAAAAGTAGATCATAACTTCTATAATATAGATGAAGATGATTCATTGGTTGTTTTACCAAGGCTCCAAACAAAGCAGGCTATGGCCAATTTGAAGCTAATATCTTCAGTTAAACCTATGCAAACTGTTGTTTTACAAGAAGTTTTAAATGATGGTCGTACTCCGGTTTCAAAGATTGATGAAGGAATTTGTTTTGAATTTGAATTGAGAATTAAAAATAACGTTTTACCAATAATCACAGATTTTAAGCCCGTAAATCTAAAGCAAATACTACAAGGCGAAACATATATACAATACAGCAATTCAAACCTTGTGGGAATACAAAATGAACTTTCCAAGACCATTAAATGGCCTTATCAAACAGATTGTTTTACAGTAAACAACCCATCAGCGCAAGAGTTCTTTTTCATAAGTCAGGATACTATTGCAGGAACAACTATTGCAGACATAAATATTTTGGGAATACCTGGCATTTCTAACCCTGTTGTTTATTCAAAAGAGTTAAAAAGGATTGGGATTAATACAAGCACGGTGGAAAAAGGGCAAAAATTCTTAGTTTCTTACAGAAGAATGAAAAAGATGCCTGGAGTGTTTGGGATAATAAAGATTTGTAAATCAGGAGATTTTACCGACTCTCCGGTTTATAGAATTAGTCTAATATCACAGGAACAAATTTGGAAATACTATGTGATATTACCTCTTGGTGAGACTAAAGTGTCTGTTCAGGACAAGTATATTAAACGCCCCGGAGGTAAGATTACATTTAATTCAACAGTTTTAACGACTGATAGCAATTTAACTCAATTGGAGTTAAAGTTAATAGGGACATTTACGAATCAAAGCATAGTTAGAATTGAGAGTGAGCGAGCAATCAAGTATTCTGGTTCCCCATATAAAGACTTAAATCTGATATATCAACCATCTACTTCTTCTACACCGATAGATATAAAGAACTTATCGAATCCATTAGCCATAAATCAAGGAATCTCTGTAATCAATTTAAATACTTTAAATATTGAATAACTTAAAACTTAAATTATGAATATTTCGACACCTGGAGTTTACGTGGAGGAGATGTCTTTACTTCCTCCATCAGTTGCACAAGTAGCAACAGCTATCCCTGCCTTTTTAGGATATACCGAAATAACACTTGATGGAAATGGTATTGAAATACAGGAAAATATTGTCATTCAAAGAATTGACAACTTTAAAGATTATGTAGACAGATTTGGAGAAACGCAAAGAACACCCTTTACTGTAGAAATGGATGGCGAGCGAATATCTCCAAAACCCCAAAAATTAATTGACGGCACAAGTTTAGGTACGATTCCGGAATATCTAATGTACTATAGTTTAAAGATGTATTTTGACAATGGAGGAGGTTCTTGTTATATTGTTTCAGTGGGAAAGCATGGGGAAAAAGTCAAAAAGGAAAATTTTGAGGAAGGTCTGGCACAGATCAAAAAAGTAGATGAACCAACTTTACTCGTGCTGGTAGATGCAGTGCATTTAGGTGATGATTATTACGATCTATGTAAGGCGGTACTATCTCAATGTGGAGAACTAAAGGACCGGTTTGGAATATTTGATGTACTAGAGAATGATACTGACGCCAGTGCATTCAGACAGGGAATTGGTATGAACCAGTTGAAATATGGGGCTGCTTATACGCCTTATTTACGTACAGGTATTAAGTACTTAGAAGGAGATGTTTTAATACCGGGAATCAAATCATTTACAACCGATAATAATGGTCTCTTGGTTGTAAACATTGGATCACCTTCTGCAAATCCCTCTATAACTTTAAATTCTGCTGCTTCAGAAATTCTTTTTTCAATATCACAAGAAAATGTATTAACCATATCCGGAGTAGGAACAGATGGTAAGGCCCCCTCAGATCTAACGAATGTTTGGAATGCCCAACAACTTTCATTATCTTCCAAATATCAGATGCTTGCTTTAGGTGATGAAAAAGTGGTTGAAGAAGCTTCTTTAACAGAAATATTTGTCCACCAAACCTCAGAAAATGGACTTATTATAACTTTTCAGGGCGATAATGATAATCCCCGTGTGCGCTTTGTTTCAGGAGATGGGGATAGCACTGCCAGTGTGGCTGATGGAATATTAGAAATTAATAACGTTAACGGGGTTAAAGATGCCAAAACCATTTTAGGAAAAATGGGCGACACCTCTTATGACGGATATACAATTCAACCGAAAGGTGATGGAGCAGACATTGTGCTACCAACAAATGAAATTTCTTTAATTAAAGGAGTTAGGACACATGAGAATGGGCTTTTTGTCAGGGATCTTACCAATGATAGTGGAATTCCATCTTTAGACATAAAAGCAGAAGGGGGGAAAATAATCTTTAAAATAATACCTAACAACCACTTGACAATAGACGGTTTAGGAGCCGGGCAACAACCGGATAAAATTGTAAAAGAATGGAAGGGTAAAACGCCAGCAGAAAAAGGAGGCTTTGAACTTATTGTTTTGGGTGATGGTAGTTCCAATGTTACAGCAACCGGAACCATGCCAATTACTCAACAAAATTCTTTAGCTGATTTGGAAAATACTTTAACCCAAACTTATAATCGTATTAAGAGAGAGTTGGACAAACAAAGAGTTGTATTACCACCCAGTTCAACAATAGCCGGGATATATGCAAGAGTAGACCGCTCACGGGGTGTTTGGAAATCGCCGGCAAACGAAAGCCTGAACAATGTACTTGAACCCATTGAAAAAATAGATAACAATACCCAAGGGCGGTTGAACATAGATCAGACCAGTGGAAAATCTATAAATGCTATACGCTCTTTTTCCGGAAAAGGAACATTGGTATGGGGAGGCCGGACATTAGCTGGAAACGACAATGAGTGGCGGTATGTGAATGTAAGAAGGTTGTTTATTCTAATTGAGGAATCCATTCAAAAAGCTACTGGTTTTGTTGTGTTCGAGTCCAATGATTCTACTACCTGGTTAAAAGTTAAGGCATTAATAGAAAGTTTCCTGTTTGGACTTTGGCAACAAGGTGCACTTGCTGGATCAACTCCTGAGGCCGCCTATATGGTTAATGTGGGGCTTGGAAAAACAATGACTCAACAAGATGTTCTTGAAGGCCGTCTTATTGTCCAGGTCGGAATTGCTGCAGTTCGTCCAGCCGAATTTATAATCCTGAAGTTTTATCATAGACTGCAGGAAGAATAAAATATAGTTCACACCGAAAATATTAATTATTCATTAAAAATAAAATTCATGCCACTATCTAAAGATGAAATAAAGAACTCATATCCACTTCCCTCATACAATTATGTTGTGGAAGTCAATGGAACATCAATCGCTTTCTCACAGGCATCGGGTTTAAACATCGGTTTTGAAACCACAACGTATAAACAAAGCCCGACTGAAAGTGGAATTCCTGGTCCTGTAGTAATGCGTATGCCTGCCCAACCTTCAGAGATTAGTATTACTCTGCAAAAGGGGATTGTAAAAGGGAAAAGCGTACCCGAACTATACAAATGGCTGAACGCTACCCAGGTGAATCAAACTGAAAAAAAAGACATCGATATTCGTCTTATGGATGAAGCAGGAACTGCCATTATTACGTGGTCAGTAAAAAATGCATTCCCAACAGGTTTAGATGCCCCCACGTTTGATGCCAATTCTAATGATGCTGCTGTTGAAACTCTTAAGCTTATGGCGGACAGAATAACAATAGAAGAAAATTAATCATTATGTCTTTATCTTCCGATAACATTAAAAGTGTTTACCCACTTCCAGCCTATAACTTTAAGGTGCGATTGGGGGCAGAAACCTATAGCTTCTCAAAAGTTAGCGGGCTTAACATTAGGTTCGATACAATTACCTATCGTCATGGACTAAGTTGGCTGGAAGGGGAAACGCATTTGCCAGGAATTCAGCAACCTGTTAATATAGTATTGGAAAGGGGGGTGGTGGCTCACAATAGTGTGCTTTTGGAATGGATACAAAGTATCAAGCTGGGATCTGTTGTTAAACAAGATGTTTATATTGATTTGTGCGATGAAAAAGGAGAACCATCTGTGAGTTGGTCGATAAGAAATGCATTTCCAACCCAATTTGAAGCACCAGATTTCGATTCCAGTACAAACGAAGTAGCAATTGAAAGATTGCATTTAATGGGTAATGGATTTTATAAGGATTATCTTTCGGCTACCATATTGCTCCAGGCCAGTACCTCATTCAATTTAAACATGAATATGAAGGTTAGTGGTAAAATTAAGTTCTAATAACCTATTTTAAAATTGCTATAACGTTTAATGTAAAAAATCATTATCGCAAATGATTAAAAAAATTCCTATCCCCGAATTAACCTTGCCTCCGCCAGTTAGTTTTTCCTTTTCGGTTGTTTTTTTTGGAATTGGTAATTTGCCAATTCCTAACGGGTTAGATATAAGATTTCAGAAAGTTTCAGGTATTGGAATCAATTTTGAAACTAAAACGGAAGCTGTGGAAACAAGTTTGAAAAGTCAGAAAAACAAAACTTTATACGGAAACGTGAGTTATCAAAACCTCGTATTGGAAAGAGGGGTGGCGCTGGGTATTTCTCCTCTGTCAATCGAATTAAAGTCAGCTATTAATAACCATAAACTTAAAAAGCACAATATTCTTGTAATACTTTTGAATGAGACTTTCCGGCCAATTGCCAATTGGATGATTTTCAAAGCATACCCGGTAAATTGGTCTGTTTCTGATTTAGATGCAACTCAAAATGGAATTTTAATTGAACGACTGGAAATGAAGTTTGAACACTTAAAATCAATAAGATTATAACATGGCAGTTGAAATTAAAGAGTTAGTCATTCGGGCGGTTGCGGTTGATAATGAGCAACAGCCACAGCAGGCAACGCAATCAACAATTAATGCTGAACTAATTCAAATCATTATTGAAAGATGTGCTGCAGAGGTATTAAAAATAATGGAACGCAAAGAAAGCCGGTAAGAATTTAATATAAAACTATTCTTAAAATGGGATTCAATCCATTAAAAAAAAGAGACAAAGAAAAGCCTAATGCTTTTTTAATAAAATCATATCATAGTGCAGAGCGTAACGAAGTCATAGATGAATTTGAAGCTCAGTATGTACCAGATTCGTATACTAAACAATTGAGCCATGTATATATTGGGGCAACAGACGCGCCAATTAATGTTAGTAGCCCAAGCTTAAAATATTCTCATAGTCATGCAACCCAATTAACATTTCAATTAATAGTAGATGCATCGGAGGAAGATGATGATATATTAGGCGCATTGGCAGGAAAATTACTGCCATTTAGCGATAAAGAGGAAACGGAAGAAGGGGTAAAAGAGCAAATAGAGCTTTTTTTAACAGTTTGTTACCTTTACGATGGTGAAATACATGAACCACGTTTTTTGGAGATTGAATGGTCTAATTTTAGCCTGCCTTGCCGGTTACAATCTGTCTCTATTCAGTATACCATGTTTAATAAGGATGGTACACCAATACGGGCTAAACTGGATACAGTTTTTATTGGAGATGTAAGTAAAGAGATTAGAAAAAAAAGTGAAAACAGACAATCCGCAGATATTTCAAGAGTTCATATCATAAAACAAGGAGACTCATTACCTCTTATTACACAAAAATATTATCTAAAAGCCAGTTATTACTTACTGCTGGCCAAATATAACAATTTAAATCACTTTTGTGATTTACAACCCGGAATGGAGTTAGAAATTCCAACCTTAAAAAATTTAACCGAAAAAACATAATAGTTCTATCATATGAGTGTTTCCAATTTGAGAATTCTAGTTAACGACAAACCAATTGAGGAGGCTGTTGAAGTAAAATTGGTAGATACTGTTTGCGAAGTGAATAAGGTTGCTTTTGCTCAAGTAACTTTTATTGACCCAAAAGATGAATCTGGAAATTATCTATTAAGTAATAGTGATGATTTTGTGCCTGGTGCCAGGGTTGTAATAAAATTGGGATATGAAAACAACCCGGAAAGTGAGCATAATGTTTTTAACGGCATCATTGTAAAATATGCTACAGAGGTTGACAGGGCAGGGGGGATGTTAAAACTTGATATTAAAGAAGAAGCCGTTAGAATGACCGGGGTTAGAAAGAAAAACGTTTTAAACGATATGACGGATTCTGATTTATTTCGTCAACTTATTGAAAATAATAAAATTGAGGTCGGTGAAATAGCTTGCACTGAAACTCAGCACGCTGAATTAGTTCAGTATTGGTGTACAGATTGGGATATGCTGTTAAGCCGGGCAGATCATCACGGATTTTGGGTGATAACACAAGATAATAAAATTGACATACTGGATCCTGTTGAGTTATATGCTAACGAAGCAGATTACAAGTATGAAATAGGTATGGATGACGTTTTTAGTTTTACTTTGGAAGCAAACGCTGAAAATCAATATGGTAAAGTAAGGGCCAATGGTTGGGATGTTAATGAACAAGAGATACGCGAAGGCGATGATGCCGTAAACTATAATATCAGTCCTGGAGTACTAAAACGGGAAGAGCTTTCAGGAGCTACGGGAGGGGGTGAGTTAGAGCTGAATAGCACCATTCCAATGGCTCCGGAAGAATTAAAAGAATGGGCTAACGGAAAAATGCGAAAGTCCTGCGCAGCCCTAATAAGAGGTAGAATAACTGTTGAGGGTAATGCCTCAATTAAGGTTGGTGAAATTTTAGAATTATCAGGAATAAGCAAGCACTTTAATGGCAAGACAATTATTTCTGGGGTAAGACAACGATACACTACAGCTGGATGGTATACGGATATACAGTTTGGAATGGATCCTACTCCGTTCTCGAATCGCCCTCATATAAACGAACCAATTGCCGGCGGAATTATACCAGCCATTAATGGACTCCAAATTGGTATTATAGATAATTTTGAAGACGATCCTTTTAAAGAATTTCGGGTCAAAGTAAAAGTTCCGGCATTAGGAGAAGAAAATAATAACATTTGGGCCAGATTTGTTACTCCGGATGCTGGAGATTCCCGAGGCTATTTTTTTTTACCAGAAACTGGAGATGAGGTTATTTTAGGCTTTTTAAATAATGATCCCAGACATGCCATAATTCTAGGTTCTGTGTACAGTAGTGCACAAACTCCTCCTGTGGAAAATGATAAAATTAATGAAGATAATTACATAAAAGGAATTTACACGAAAGCAGGTATGAGAATATCTTTTAACGATGAACATCAAACTGTTGAAATCAATACCTCGGATAAGAATAAAATATCAATAAACGAAAAGAACAAAAAAATTGAAATTAAAGACCTGAATGACAATAATATAGTTTTGGATAAAAGTGGAATTACAATTAGTTGTGGGAACGATTTTTCATTGAATGCAAAGGGAAAAGTCATGATTAAAGGAACAGAAGTAGATATTCAATAATAAATATAATTATCATGAAAGAAATTGAATTTAAAATGTCTTTAGAAGAAGCCAATTTAATATTGGAAGGTTTAGGAAAACTAGCATTTGAACGTGTGTTTGACTTAATTGGAAAACTACAGGAACAGGCAAAAACTCAGCTACAGACTGAAGAAAACGGAGATAATAATCGAATGAGAAAAGAAAATGAAACATTTGTCAAGCCCGCGTAATAATACCAATGAATAAAAGTGATGCTTTTTTAGGAATAGGTTGGGGATTCCCGATTCAATTCCGTGCAAATGGAAAAGACCTGATTACCACATCTGGATCAGATAACATTTCCAAAAGCATATGGGTTATTTTAAATACACTACCCGGAGAACGGGTAATGGTAAACAACTTTGGTTCGGGGCTTCAAAATTTGCACTTTGAAACCTTAAACAGCAAACTTATAAATAACCTGAAAAGAACAATCAGTAAATCTATTTTACTCCATGAGCCACGCGTACAACTGGACTATATTCAGGTATTGATTCCAGATAAGTATGAGGGGGCACTAACTATAGAACTTGAATATACTGTAAAAAACACAAATTCAAGGTACAATATGGTTTTTCCGTTCTATCTCGAAAGTTCAAAATAATAGAGAACAAATGTCCGATTTTATTTTATTAGACGGGGATAAGGCAATTTTTCAGTCTGATTTTCTAGGGGCAATGGTAATACCAGTTGAGGGATCAATTAAAGCAAGTGGTGCAGCATCATTTAATGGTAGTAAAATATGCATTGAGGGAGATGAAGCAAGCGTAGAAGTGAAAGGGGTGCTTTACTCCACTCCTTTGTATACTACTTTAGGTACTGGTACTCTGTTAATTGAAAGCCTTGCTGCAAACCATATAGCTACACACACAAAATCGGCCGGAACTGCTGTTATGTTAAAAGGGGGCAGTTTTTGTGCCAAGTTCCGAGTTCAGTCCCCTGCTACACATCCAGTATCAGGAACACCGGATAGTATTACCGAGTACTATGGAGGAAATGGCGTTTTTGTTAACTCAAATTCCAAAGTTAAAGCAACATAGTTGCCGGTGTCTATTTTTAACCGGAAAAAACATACTGTAGGCATAGTATTGGGAATCTTCAGTTAAATATGGTATTTAAAGTAAATGTCCCTTATTCATAAACTTAGATTAAACCTACCGCATTTATCAATATAACAATTATAACATGTATTTTATAGATCGCAGTGGAACGAATCAATCCCAACGCACGTCTCGTGCCTTAAATCCAGATTTTGTTAAGGTGGACGAACGTACTGTTCGGGATTTATTAAAATTCGCTCGGGCTTTTGGTTCGGAATTAAGCTATTTTAATGATCAGAATGAAGTTGAAGGGGTTTGGAGTAGGTTTATTGAAGCCGGAGAGCAATTTATAAACGAAGCAATAGTCTGGATGGATAATCCGGAGAGTGTGAAAGAGAAAGAGATGTTACAAAAGCTTGAACGGCCGCATTTTGTTTTGTTTTTGACATTTTTGAAACTTCTCGAAGAGTTTCCGCAAAAATCACTCAATAACTTTACTCAGCGGCACCTCGACTATTTCTTTAAAGCAATCCTTCAATTTAAACCCAAACCGGCAACTCCGGATAAGCTCCATGTGATTATTGAATTGGCAAAATCGTACAGTCATAATAAATTCGAGCTTGACAAGGGAACTCTTTTAAATGCAGGAAAAGACAAACAAGGGAACCCTTTAGTTTACAAAACTACCGATGGAGTTATAGTAAATAGGGCACAAGTAGTCCGGCTAAGTAACGTATTTGTAGATAAAACAGTTATCAGGATTTCTGATTTGGCAATCAACACGCAATTTGATATGATGCTGAAATTGTCACTTGGTGAGAATCAGACCGGAACGCTATCGCCGGGGGGAGATATACCTTTTTTTACATTCCTTGGAAAGCCAGCGGACTTTCGTCCAACCGGAAAGTTTTTTATAAATGAAAACGGAAATGAAGTTTTATCATTTTTAACATTTGTACAAAAAAAATTAAGAACGTCTCTTGCCGACTTCAGGATACTGATGCAACTAAAACAAAATCGTGAATATGATTTAGGGGAATGGCTTGCTATAAACAAGGAACTTCAACAAATGGCCATAGCTCACGGAAATGAACAGGATTTTGTTGTTTCAAAAGACTTCATAGCCAATTTTGTTAAAGCAACAAATTTTCATCCTTTAACAGGGAATTATGACAGCCTGCAAAGTGTGAATGATATATATGAGCTGGCTGAAGAGTTGGATTCGGTTTCGAATGCACTAGCTGAAATAGATAGTTCGACTCCCTCTTATCCCTTTTATATTGAGAGGAAAAAAGACCTTGAAGACTTTATTTATTTGCAGTTCTATAAAGAATCAGGTGACTTGAACAAGCGCATTGGAGGATTTATGAGGATGATGCAGATGAGAGAAACCATAAGGAATGAATGGAATAAAATAATCGAAATCTTTGATGATGCAGCAGATACAAACCTCATTACTGATAGAAAGATGTTTCTTGAGTCACCGGACTGGAGTTCAATTCTGCTTGAGGCATATAACATTACCGATATTTCCGACTTTTTCCATTCAGCCCATATTAGTATAAGTAATGCCGATGAATATTATTTCAACTATATAGGAATTGAAAAATACTTTGGACTTACAGGTGAAGAAATCATAAACCTGCTTCAAAAAGTAACGCCACATGAATTATTAGATAAAGCACACCAGAATAAATTTAGAGTAAAGCGCAGGCAACAGTTAAGTAATATGCGTAAAAGGGGATTTTTATCAATGTTCCGGGAAGCTCTGGGCAGCCCTCACCAGGGGGATTCGCTTAACATTCCTAAAATGTTTACTTCCTTAGATGATGTTTATGATTGTCTGAATAACAATACTGCATACCTTGAAAATTGTGTAAATTTTGTTACGAATTCGCTTTGTCTCACTTTGGAAGAGTTTCGGTTTATTATTGAAACCCAAAAGCAAGAAGAAATTAACGGTGTTTTCAATGTAGCCGCTCCAGAATGGAAGTGGGAACGGGTATATTTGTTTCTTGAAAAAGCTGAAAAAAAGAAAAGACATATTAACACAGAGCCTTTGCCAACCCTGTCTTCCTTAAACGGGATAGGTGCTACGGAAGATGCAACGAAGGTGATTGCAGGCAATCCTGATGTACGGTTTCCAGCCTGGAAAATGTTTGGAGCCCCCCAGCCTAATGCCAATATAGGCTTTCTTTTTAGCTCTCCACTTCTACTTCTACAGTCAGGTGAGCGAACGATAACGCTGGAAATTGGCGTTGATCCGGATTCTTGTACAGACGAAATAGTGGACGACATAGAAAACAATCTAAAAGCAACACCTTCCGGCGGTGGAAATGGTGCCCCTGCTTACCCTTTCACGGCTTGGGTTACAGGCGAAAAAGACTGGGTATTGGTTCGCTTCCAAATGAGCTTTAAAAGAGATACAAGCACGTTTACTATTGATATTACACTGAGGGAGGATGCAGAACCGGTTGTTGCCTTACCTGTTGAACATGCAGAAGTTATAGGAAACAATCCAGCCTTGAAATTACTGCTTACAGATACCCCGGCTTACGATAAATATAAACGGCTTGCTATTATATCCGTAAATCTTTCTGTAAAGGTTAACAAACTCGTACCACTCATAAGAAACGATAATATGGTTGGTAAACCGGGTGAACCGATAGAGCCTTTTGGTAATCACCCCCGGGTAGGTTCAAAGTTCTCATTTACACATTTAGAACTAACATCAAAAAAACTCGATATATTATCAATAGTGCCGGAATGGTCTGGTTTGCCCGATTTTGAGAGTAGGTATAGAAACTATAGTGCTCCCCCTTTGAACAAGAAAGAGGTATTTAATGCCCCTTTGCGCATGTACGACCAGGGAATTGTTCGAAAATATTATAAATCGCAAACGAACAAAACCGAAAATCACTTAAAGCTTTTTCAAGGTATTTCGGAAAATGGAATTGAAAAGGATATCTATGGAATTGATTTTGACAATGAAATGATGTCGGAGAAGCCTTACAATTCACTTACGTCACCTGTTATTGCCAGTAATATTGTAGAAAGTAACCGTTACTTCTTTTGGGAATTGGCTCATCCAGACTTTGGTCACGATAAATATCCCATTCTTGCAAAAAGCAAGGCCAACGAACTGGCTGTTAAAATTGCTAAAAATACTATTTTCATTAAAGAATTGCCCCTTTACCAGGTAAATCCACCATATACGCCTTTACTCACATCTTTTAAGGTAAATTATACCGCATCGATACAAATTAATACTGAGACTATTTCTCAGGATATTGCCATGTATCATCTTCATCCTTTTGGCCATAAACAAATTGAACCCATTAATGGTCATTTACTTCCCTTTTACGGAAACGAAGGTGAACTATACATTGGCTTGAAAGACTTGGAAGTACCAACCGATCTTAATTTATTATTCCAACTGGCAGAGGGAAGTGCCAAGCCTGATGTTGAACCACCTGAAGTTTTTTGGGACTATCTGGAGGGAAACGATTGGAAACGATTAGAATCAGTCGGCCAAATTTTAATGGATAGCACCAACGGATTACTAAATAGCGGTATTTTTACAATTAGAATACCCGAAGGCGCTAGTGCTGAAAATACACTGTTGTCTAGCGGATTACACTGGTTACGACTGGTTACCCCGGAAAACAGCAGGGGATTAAGCGATATAATTAATATACATACTCAGGCAGTACCGGCCGAATTGGTTACTGATGGAGTTTCAGAGACTCATTTTAATTCACCTTTACCCCCTGAGGCTATAAAACGACTTGTAAAACGTAAAACTGAACTGAAGACTGTATGGCAGCCTTATCCCTCTTATGGAGGCAGCCCACCAGAGCACGAAAGCAATTTATACAAAAGGGCGGGCGAAAGGCTACGCCATAAAAACCGGGTGCTTACCAGTTGGGATTATGAGCGTTTGGTGCTTGAGCGCTTTCCTCAGGTATACCTGGCTAAGTGTATACCTGGTTCTGCATTGGAAAAGCATAAGGAAGAAACAGGAACGGTAACTGTAATAGTGGTACCAAATATCAGAGGTTTACACACCTACGATCCCTTTGAACCCAAGCTGCCTGTAAATATTTTGCAGGATATTCAGCAATACCTTGTGGCGCATTCGCATGGCGATGCAGTCATACATGTCAGCAACCCGGTTTATTTATCTCTTAGGGTACGAATGAGTGTTGAATTACACCCCGCCTACCAGGGGGATGTGAACTATTATCTCGGACAACTCCACGATGGGCTGCTAAAACTACTTGCCCCCTGGGCTTATAACGAAGGAGCTGAAATAGTATTAGGCAACCGGTTTTTTCCAGGTGTCATTATTAATTATGCAGAAGCTCAGTTTTACGTAGATTATATAAAAGATTTTAGATTATTGTATGGTGAAGAAGACCGCATGAAAGTTGCCCGGCAAGAGCAACTCCGTTGTGGGCTGGAAATGCCCCGTCCCGATGGTATATGGGTTTCACACCACCATCATTTACTGGATGCAACAGGTAATGCAGACCGTGGCGTTGGTTATATGAAAGTGGGTATAGATTTAATACCGGCTGAAATAAAAAGAATTCATTTATAAAAAACATATACAATGGCAACACTTAATCAAATAATTGCTACTAATTCAAATTTGCAAAACAGGGAGGTACTGGAGCCTCATTTTAATACAGGCGAAATACCTACACAAGAGCATTTTTACAACTTAATACACAATCCGATAAGCCGAAAGGATGATGGTATTTTTAAATCAGTAGATCATCCTTTAAGTATTTTAGCAACCAATAATGAGGTACTGCATTTTTATAACGATGCAGACAAAGAACCGTTATGGAAAATAAATGTACTAAATAAGTCGCTCACTTATGAAAATGCAGAAGGCAAACATCTTACACTGGATAGTTCGGGTAAATTAGGTATTGGAACGACAAGTCCGAAAAGATTGTTGGAAATTAAACAAACAACAGAAATTGGGGCAATTCGCATAAGTTCAAGGCACAGTGCTGCTTACACTGATATTGGCTATGGTTTTAGTTATAACAATGCAAAACGAGATAATGGTTTTGTAATTAATGCTAATGCAAAAGGAGGAACTTGGGGAAGAATTACACTCCATGCAAATAATAAACGAGTTTTGAGACTTTTTAGCGACAGAGTCTTAATTTCTTCAAATGTAATAATTAATAAAAATCTTACCGTTAAGGGTATAACTCGCATCAATAAAAGCGATTTTGCAGAGTTGTTTGAGTCTTCAGGTGGTAAGGAAATTCCTGAAGGAACATCGGTTGTTTTTACTCGTGGAGGTAAAATAAGGGCAGCCAAAAAAGATGAAGTTCCTTTTGGAATAGTAACCAAGAATCCAGGCATAGTTGGAAATAGTTACACAGAATGGCCGGATAAATACCTGCGGGATGAATTTGGACATAAGCTAATGGAAGAGGTAGGAGAAGAGGAAGATCCTGAAACCCTTGAGGAGTTGGATGAACTTGCCGAAACCGGAATCTCAGAAGAAGAACGTTCAGAAAATGGCATATCTGACAATACCGATATGAATGAGCCTATGGCTAAAACAAAGCAAAAGGCTATGAAACCAAAAATAAACCCAAAATACGATGCATCTATTAAGTATATAACCAGGGAAGAACGCGAAGAATGGAATATAGTTGGCCTGGTAGGACAATTACGTTTAAAAAAGGGACAACCTGTTGCACCAAACTGGGTAAAGATCAAAGACATTTCTGATAAAGTAGAATTATGGCTGGTAAAATAGGAATACCATGACCAGTTTAGAAAACATCTTTGGCGTATTAAAAGAGAAGGGGGTGGAGCATATCCGCCGATTGGCACCCAACACCTGGACGGATCATAATCCTTCTGATCCGGGTATTACCCTTTTGGAGCAGCTTTGTGTTGCTATTACCGATTTAGAATACAGGATTGATTTTGATTTCCCGGATCACCTGGCTCCCGGAGGAGAGGACGCTTATTCGGTGTTTTTTAGTCCGCGCACTATACTCACGGGTTATCCGGTGACTCCTGATGATTACCGTAATGTTTTTATAGATGTGCCTGGTGTTAAGAATGCAGATATGGTGCAGGACCATAATCCTGAACCAAAGCTGTTGTATGCCCCCTTTTCCAATGAACTCCTGTTATATAAAGACAGGGACAATCTATTACCGGAAGATATATATCAGCGGCTAAAAATTAATGGACTTTGGAAGGTAAGTGTCCAACCAGAGCGGAATACAAATGGTGCATGGGTTGTTCCGGATGTAGACCGTCTGGTTTACAAGAAAGCACAAGAAACTCGGAGTTTATGCACGGATTACAGTGAAGTTACTTTACTGGAACCGCAGCCGGTAAAAATTGAATTGGGGGTTGAATTGGAACAGGATGCCGACCCGCAGGCCTTAATTCCTGAAATTTATGCGGCAGTGGAATTGTATATTTCACCATATTTAACATTTCATAGTGTTGGCAATTTGCTACAAGAAAACATGGAGGTGGAAGCTATTTTTGATGGCCCTGCACTGCATCATGGATTTCTTAAGCGAGCCGATGTACAAACATTCCAACGCCGCTGCGAAATTAGACGCTCCGATTTAATACATCGTATAAGCAAGCTGAAAGAAGGAATAAAAACGGTTCGTTATCTTAATATTGCTGTGGACAACAAAGACTTTATGTCTTCCGTTTGGATAACAGCATTGGATAAAGATCGGGCGGCTATTTTTGATCAGGAAAATTCCGATATTCGGTTTTATCGGGGCAACATGGAACTTGAAGCAGATAAAACCCGGGCAAACCAGACTTATGCCAAACGGAAACAGGAACGAATTGAGACAACCGTACCACTTAACTCGTTAGACTTGTTTCCAGCACCAGTCAGTAACCGTGACACAGGGCACTACATCAGCATCCGCGAATATATACCGGAATTGTATGGGGTAAGCCCGACTGGTCTTCCACCGGAAGCAAAAAGTATACAACAGGCCAGTGTTAAACAGTTAAGCGCTTACCTAATGTTTTTTGAGCAAATACTAGCCAATTGCTTGTCTCAGTTGGAAAATGCGTGGAAGCTTTTTTCTATAAACCGCACTGATACGCAGTCTTATTATGCACAAAGCCTTGAAAACCTGCCTGCCCTTGAGCAGATTTATTCTTCCTTAAATACACAGAGTCGTTTGCGTAATATTCTGGCTGCTACAGAAAACGAAACTATTCAAAAGGAACGTACGGAACGTTTCACCGATCACTTATTAGCCCGTTTTGCAGAGTCACTTTCCGATTACAGCCTTTTGTTGTCCAGTCTTAAAAACGAAGGTGTCGTGAAGGAAGAAACCAGTATTCCAGACAAAAGGGCATTTATGAAAGAGTATCCGGCATTAAGTTCAAAGAGGGGAACAGCACGTAATTACTTAAATGAATTTTCCGAAACGGATAATATTTCAGGGTTAAAACAAAGACTGACAAAAATGATGGGGTTGGCTCCTAAAACTGTCAATAATGCGGGGGCCCGGGAAAGGTTTTATATTCTGGAGCATATTCTTTTACGACCTGTTAATGGTGATAATTTTCAGGAGCACCCTTTGCTGGGGCGATTAAACCAAAGCGATCCATACTCGTTTCAGCTAAGTTTTGTTTTTCCAGGCAACACGGGACGTTTTAATGTACAAAGGAAAAAAACCAATAACAATACCTGGCATAAGCTGGATAAGTTCAGTACATATGTGGTAGGTTTATTATGTGATGAAACACCTGCTCATCTTAACACTTTTATTTACTGGATGGATGAAGCCGAACTTGTCTTGTTCGAAGAAGCGTACCATGAATTTATGTACCAGCTGTCATTAAGTTCGGCCCCCATTGGAGACGACCATCAATACAGGCTTAGGGTAGCACGGGATTATCTGCTGGATATCCTGTTCAAAAACCAACTTCATTTTCAAATACAGGTGGGGCAATCTAACATTACTGATTTATTACCATATACAAACAGTGAAGATTCCATTTCCGGTGTACCTTATCCCTTAAGAGACTTACCGGTTTCAAGCCCGGTATATGCCGAGCCAGTTGATGATCCGCCCACTCAATGGTCAGCCACAATAAGAATTTATTATTCCCAGAAAAATGTCATCTATTTTTTGACAGATCGTTACCGTTCCCTGCTGGAACCAGTGATTTCAAAATCAGGTGATAAACCAGATGGTACCGATGAACAAAACAGACCCTATATTGAAATTCCTATATCGGGTAATCTGGCAGAAGAACCAACCTATTTTATTCGTGCTTCAAAAAAAGGACTGAAAGATGTATTTCTTAAACAACCGGTTAAAGTAATCATTGGTATAATGCCCGTTGATGTGGAAATACTCACGCCCGAAATTAATTATGGAGAGCAGGTTACAGTGCAATTGAAGGATACGCAGGCCGGAGTAGATTATATCCTGTATGAGGGGGGGCAAGATTTATTAAACGAGACAATTGTTGGGAAACCCGGCGCCACTTTGGTTGTAAACACATCCAGGCCAAAAGGCTTTGCCGAAGATACTATCATTTACATTAGGGGATCCAGAGATGGTTTTATAAGTTGGCAATTGGTAGGCACCACACAGGTAAGAGTAAGAGCCAATCCACACCTGACAATCTCGGTGCAGCCCGTTGAAAACTTATTTGATAAGACAGAGGGGCAGGTACTGATAACGAACCGAAATGAAAGCCAGACTCAAAAAAGTGTAACATACACGCTATTTTACATGGATGTTGCAGATTGGTTATATGTTCACCAGAAGGCAGGAACACAAAATCCTCCGGCAAAAGAATTACTGGAAATTTCGCATTCATTTGGTACAGCTTTAATCCATCCATACCTCATAAACAATTATAGTAGCATTCAACCGCTTTTAACACGGGTTGCTTCTAAAAACATTGCCAAAGACGGAGATGAGGTAGGTTTCGATATTACCGGATTAAACCTAAAAGAGGACACATTATTTATCGTTGAAGCATCAAAAACCGGTCACGATACCCCGGCTATCCTGCACCATCCGGGGCTTAAACAATTACACACTGCTGCAGTATTGGTTTATCCGAATACATCCTTGTCGGTAACAGTAGAACCTCAGCCAATAAAAGCAAATACACGCGGCAGGATTATTATTGCCAATCCACAGCCCGGAGTTAAGTATTTTCTTCGTAGTAACAGTGTAAACCATAAACCAGTATTTTGTCATGATATAACAACAACAAGTCTTCGCAGGGATGGTGTTGGTTATTCGAAAATAGGATCTGACTGGGTAAGTGGCCCTGCAAGAGAAGCCCCTATTGAATTATTTACCGGTGTACCCTTATCCGCAACCTTAAAAAACGTTGAAATTGTGGCAGAAAAAATACAAACAGGCATACAGGCTATTGTTGCTGTAGTTACAATAGATGTTCAATAACCTCTCTGAGTAACAACTAAATTTAATATGAAAAATGCCCAAAAATCAAACGAAACATAAAATACAGAGACAATTATTTGAAGTAAAATTTCCCAAAAGCTGCGACGAAAATCAACTGCAGGCAGATGTGTCCCGTATGTTCCGTGAACGGTTATTGCCTGTTATAGAAAAAGTGTTCGATGAAATAAGCCCATCAGGTACTCTCCTCTGCATCAAAAGTCTGGACATCAATTTGGGTGAAATACCTCTTGAAAAGCCATACAACATTAAAATTGATAAATTCGAGGCTTCATTTAAACAAAAAGTTAGTAGTGCAATAAGAAATTCAAACCTTACACATTTGGGGGACGGTAACCATTTCAAAACACCCCCTGAAACAGGTGCGTTAGTTACTTCAGCCTCACTTAACCATAGTGAAGACCAGTCTTCATTTGCCCAGGCCGGCAGGAGTGTAGGCAACAATTGGGAACAGTTCTGCACGTTTATGGAAACGGGGGTACTGCCCTGGTGGGGAGACGTTACCGATCCTGGCATTATTAAAGAGGCATTTACTTCTCTTTTGGAACAGCAACCGGCTTTGTTTAAACAACAAGTGACAAAATGGTACAAGTATCCCTTGTTAAGAAAAAGAATGGTGGCACACCTTGATGATGAACACTTGTTTGGTTTAACAGGGCTTTTTTTACCTGAACAGATTATTCAGGAGCTCAGAAAGCTAAGAAAAGGTCAGCTTTCCTCGAATAAAATGTTGTGGTGGGAAATAATTTGGATACAAATTGTTAAAAGCAACTTGATAGATACTAAAGCAAAAGATACCCGTTTTGAAGAACAATCATTTATCCACCAAATAAGAGTCAACCTACAACGAAATAGTAAAACAAACACTCCTGCAGATAAGGGTACTTTGGAAATGGGGCCATCATCGGGAAAGCATACCTCAAATATTTCCCTTCCCCGGAACGAACAAGAGAATCAACAATCGGACATAAATGAAGGTAAAACTCCATTGCAGGAAAATAATAATTATCATAATCTTCCATCAGGAAGTATCCAATATCGGTTAGGTAATATTCCCGGAGAAACAACGAATAAAGAGACTGTTTTTAATAAAATCAAACAAAGTCATACCCGAAATAAAGACAATCATCCGGACACAAATATAAGTGAAGATACTACGCAGGAAATAAACAAACATAAGCCTGCAAAACTGTCTGAAAATAATCTTTACCAAGCAGAATGTATTTGTAATCAGGTGATTGAAGCGACAATAGAACAGGCTTTTTTATCTCACCATCAGGTAACAGAATATTATCTTAACAACAGTGGGTTGGTAATAATATGGCCGTTTTATACATGGTTTTTTAAACAGTTGGGATTAATCCGGGAGGAAGTATTTGTTGATGAAGAAGCCCGGCATAAGGCGGCTTGCCTAATGCAGGCTGTTGCCAGTGGCATACCGGGCACAGTTGAGTATATGCTGCCCTTAAACAAACTATTATGTGGCATACCATTAAACGAGCCTATAGATGGTTTGAATGAGCTTACTAATGAAGATATGGCCGATTGCAATACCTTGCTGCAAGCAGTTATTGAACAGGTGGAAATACTGAACAACATGTCAACGTGTGGTTTTAGGGGTAGTTTTTTGTTACGCGAAGGGGTGTTGAAGTCCAGGGATGGTCAATGGCATTTGTATGTGAAAGGTGAAACCTATGATGTGGTGCTTGAACGTTTTCCCTGGCCATTCAATTTTGTAAAACTTCCGTGGATGCAGCAACTATTGTATGTGGAATGGTAATATTCTATTTGTAATTTGTAATCCGATATTATGGATACCGTCCAAAAAGTAATTGAACCATTAATAACAGCCGATGATCCAGAGAAAGTCCCAAGGACAGATATGGAGAAAGAAATATTCTGGATTACCCAGATTATGGTTACCAGGTATTTAACTTATTTTTCCTTGGAGAGTGAATATTCTGAAATAGAGGAACACATACCTCCCAGTTTAAGCCAGATATCGCCTTATGGCCAATTGGTCAATAAATGCCGGTTCAATTTCGAGGAACGCGTGGCCTTGTCTCTTTGTTTGTTGGCAAAGTTAAAACCTCAGGTTTTGGATCTGTTTTTTACAAAAAACGAAACTTACAACCGGAATTTTGTTGAGTTTGGAGGGCTGGATGAAGCAGGTAGGTTTATTCCTACCGGTGAAACGCTGTTGTTTTTGCTGGCTGGTGATAACATAGAAGCAAGGTGTGAAATGTGTTTTCTGTTGCACCATAACCATCGTTTATACCGTCAGCACATATTAGAGTTGGTAGCTCTTACAGGCCAACCCAGGGAACAAGGTGTTTTAGGCCTGAGCCCGGAAAGCGAAGCCCGGTTGATGTGGAACGAACCTTACCGGCCAGTATTTGGTAACCATTTTCCTGCCAGTCTTCTAGAAACAAAAATGGAATGGGAAGACCTTGTACTCCCACCGCGCACAAATGCCCAAATTTCAGAAATAAATACCTGGATTAAACATGGCACGGCCCTTATGGAAGATTTGCAAATGGCCAAAAAGCTCAGGCCCGGGCTACGTTGTTTGTTTTACGGTCCGCCGGGAACCGGAAAAACCCTTACAGCCTCTCTTATTGGGAAAGAAAGTAAACTGGACGTTTACCGGGTTGACCTTTCCATGGTTGTTTCCAAGTATATTGGTGAGACAGAGAAGAACCTGTCCAGAGTATTCGATATGGCCGAATACCAGAACTGGATTTTATTTTTTGACGAAGCAGATGCCTTATTTGGCAGGCGTACCCAGGTGCAGGACGCACACGACCGTTATGCCAACCAGGAAGTATCGTACCTGTTGCAGCGAATAGAAACGTTTGATGGAATTATAATTTTGGCCACTAACATGCTCCATAACATAGATGATGCATTTTCCAGGCGTTTTGAGTGTACTGCACAATTCCAACTGCCAGGCTCAGAAGAGCGGTTTTTCCTTTGGGAAAAAGGATTTGCAGGAAAAGCCCGCACCGCTTTATCTGCAGATGTGAACCTTTACGAACTGGCCGACAAGTACGAGCTTTCAGGTGCAACCATTATGAATGTGGTACGCTATGTACTATTACAGTTTATTGAACAAGGTAAACAAATTGGTCAGCTGGATCTAGTGGCTGGCATCCGCAGGGAATATGCTAAAGAAGGCAGAACGATTTAGAAACAATACAATAAGCTGCAACATATAAAACTATAAACAACCACACAATGGCCTCACTAGCTCAAAAACAAACCAATGAACCAAAGAATACAACCAGTTTAAAGAAGAACGGTGAACCTGCAAAAACTGACCAACAGGCAGACACCGAACAACTGGCATTGGAACGTGCCCCTACTAACGGAGCTACAAACCGACTGCTACAAACTGGTTCCCAATCCATACCAGATGCGGGCTCGTTGGGCATACAAGCCAAACTGGTAATTGGCGAACCCGGCGATAAATACGAGCAGGAAGCAGACCGTATGGCAGAACAGGTAATGACTATGGCTAAAAACCCTGCTGCTGCCCCTCCTCCCAATGAAGAAAACAATCCCGGGATGTTACAGGCTAAGCCCTTACACATTTCCTCCATACAACGTAAGTGCACTAGTTGTGAAAAGGAAGAGGAACGATTGCAGGCTAAATCTAACGGAGACTTAAACGCCACTGCCAACCTCCAAGCCCAACTGCAGGTTAGTAAAGGGTGTGGGTTCTCATTACCTGAAAGTACAAATCAAAGTATGAGTCAGGTCTTTGGAAGAGATTTTAGTGATGTACGGATTCATACAGATAGTGATGCTGTGCAAATGAACCAAAGTCTAAATGCCAGAGCATTTACCCATGGTAACAATATATATTTTAATAAGGGACAATATAATCCGGACACATCTGCGGGGACAAAATTGTTGGCTCATGAGTTGACACATACTGTACAGCAAACAAATCATGATTTAATTCAGAGGACTCAAAATCAGACTCCTAAAAGGCAAGAATCTATAAGAATTGAATGGAAAGGGTCTTTAGAATCAAGTCTGGAATCATTTGCATTGAATTATGTCGATGAAATAGAGGCAAAAAGAATAACTCAAATAATTTTAAACGACCCTGATGCAAAACATATTACCCCTCAAGGGGCTGTTAACAGAGAAAAATTTGAAAAAGGGGCAAATGAAAGTAAAATAAAAAGTTTCAATTTACATGTTTCCGCAGATTTTTTTAAAGCACTTAATATTACTTTAGTTTATAATTCAAAAAATCCAAATCAACCATCTTCTTACGGAGTAATAGTAATTATTCAAAAGCAAGAAGATTGGGTAAATACCTTTGTGGATAGAGTAAATGAACGTATTGACAAAAAATACAGTGAATATAAACCAGGTAATATTACTATCGTTGGAAAAGTTAGTAAAAAACGCCATCGTATACATATTTATAAGTTTGCACCCAACAAAAATAATAGACATCATGGACCATATAAAGTTGTTGATATACCAAATTGGTTCTCAAGAATTGTAAATAAAGATAAAGAAATAGATAAATTTATTGAGAAAGAGATAATTAATCCTGATTATGAGCATAATGTTAATGGGGCACCTTTATCACCGGAAGATAAAAGAGTAGGAGGTTCTTCAGAATCAGGAAGCTCTTCTGGTTCTAAAATATCATCAGAAGGAGGTGGTACTACCGAAATTGACGAAGGAAAAACTGATATAGCTACAACTGGAAGTAATGATTTTGATATGTCTAAAGATGAGTTAATAACTTCCTTCTTAAAAGAAAAATATAAACCTAAAGCCAAAAGAGCAAAGCATCATATTCATTTAAATAGATTAAAAGAAATCGCATCTTCTTTTCATTGGTCCAAAAGATTTAGCCGAGAAGAAGTAACTATATTACTTAAGAATTGTACCCCTGAAGAACAAGAGCTGTTAAATACAACTGAGTCTGAAACACGAATAAATCTTTTCAGAAGAATGTCTAGCTATCATATTGCAAGGGGTATTGAAGATTATGATATGCAGTTACAAACCAAATTATTTTGGATAAGTGATTCAAAAAAGGGTATTATTTATAGAGATTTAAGAAGATTATTAGTTAAGCATAAAGAACATCAGGAATTATTGGATTTCTTTGATGCTCATATACTGCTTTCTACATATTTAAGCCGACCTGAAGCTATTTTTAGTTATAAAGATCCAAAAGATTATCTCTTTTATGTTGAAAAAATTCGAGATACCAGTAAAAGATTTGACCATAAAAAACATGTTAGTACTCTTCTGCATGATTATATGTTGGAAGAAGAGAACATTAATCTTCCAGAAAATTTAAAAAAACTAATAGAAATAGATCAATTAAATAATGAACTTGATTCCTTACATTCTGAATTGAGAAGCAATAGAACCTATTCTGTTTTTGGAAATAAAAAAACGAAAAGGATAAGAGAGAAAATAAAGCAGAAGTTAAAAAGTGCAGGATATAATAGCATGTCAGAATTTAAAAAGGATTTAAGTGCACAAAAAAAATTATATTTAATTGAATTTGAGCTTAATGCTGTAAAGAAAGCTTATCAGTTGTTAGATGAATCTGAAAAAGCTGTATTACAACAATCTGATAAATTATTGTTGGGTACTGAAAAAGATATTGTATCATTATTAGAAGAAAATAGTGGTAAGTTCGCAGAAATTGAAGCAATTGAATTTAAATATAAAAAAGATAAAAAATCTATACATAATTCCGTGAGGAGTTGGCAACAAAAACAGATAGCATATTCTAAAATAAGAACTCGTAGAGATAAAATAATAAAAGAAAAGAAAGACAACCTTAAAAATGAATTAGGAAAAAAACAACCATTGCTCTATCATCCACCATTAGACATCGTTGATTTGTATAATCGTTATGCCTTTAATGATGCTAATGATTCTGACAAAAAATTAAAGATATTAATAAAAAAAGATCTTGAGGAAAAATTCAGTAATATAGATGAGGTAAGAAAGAAACTTGAACAAAATCCTGATTTTATATGGAAATTACCAACCTTAATTGAAACCACCAAAAAAGATATGAATCAATTCTTTAATATAAAGTTATTGAATGATGTCGTTGATCAGGAAAATAGTAGAAGAAAATTTCGAGATGCTTTAGCTATTACAGGTGAAGTGTTGATAGTTCTTGGATTAGCATTTATGACAGGTGGTGCATTGGCCCCAGTTGCATTAGTTGTAGGGGCTGGAATTGGTTTCAATGATGTAGTTAGATCAATTAATGAATACCACGAAGATAAAATTACCGGAAATACTGCCATATTCCCTAAAAATGTACTTAATGAAGCAGATCCGAATTTATTATGGGTTGCTCTGAGTTTAGCTGGTTTAGGTTTAGATGTTGGATCATTTGGTAAATTCCTGAAACCTCTGAGTAAACTGGATGAAATTGGAGATATTGGTAAAATGCACCAAAAAGTAGACAGTATTGCTGATGATATTGAAAGGGCTGGTTTATTCAAAACAGGTACTTCTGCCAAAGTTACTAAATCAGCTTTTAAAACACATATTAAAAAATCATTAGAAGTAATTAGATCATTGGCTTTAGATGTTTATATTAAACTTGAAGAGTTGGGTTATTCTTTTGGGATAGAAAGTAAGAGGTTTATGAGTATCATAAAAAGGATATTTTCCAGAAATATTATTAAACAAGCAGAAGAACCGGCTTATGCATTAGCAGGTTCTAGTAAAATATCCGTAACTGATGAAATATTAGGTGAAACAATAGGTGAGCTTGTTAAAGCAAAAAGCTTTAACGATTATAGTTCCCCTGTGATCAGTATTCTGGCTGATAGTGACCAAAAAGTATTTGGTAATATTATTAAAAAACTTAACACACCTGAGCTTAGTCATGTGTCTAAAAAATTATTGTTAAAATTAAATTTGCTAAATGAAGGGGACATTAAAAAAAGCTTACGAATTATAGATCGTTTATTAAAAGAAGTAGATGACAAAAAAGATTTAATCATATACTTTGAATATGTAGCATCTATTTCAGGAAAGTTTAAAAAACCAATATATGAAAGACTGGTTTATATTGCCAGAATTTTAAATTCTAAACATATTCCTATTGAAACAAAAAGAGTTATTGGAGCTAAACTTAGAAATCCAACACATATATTTGATGAAGATCATTTAGATTGGATTCTCGAATATTTACCTAAACTACATGAAGAATCGAAACAAAGAGTACTTGATAATCTTTCATCTCCAGATAAACCATTTCATAATTTCTATAAAAAAGTTACAGATAAACAAGAGGTAAAAAGTCCGGAAGAAGTAGAAGAAATAATTAAAAACATTAGTAGTAAGGAAAAAGTAACAATTAGTGAACGATTTAAAGGCACTAACTTTGAATCGTTAAGTAATCATGATAAAATATTAGAAGTAGTAAGGACAACTGAACCTGAGCTGGTTATGGGTATAAAAGAAGCTGAAGATGGGGCATTTATTAAACAGTTGTTGGAGGATATGTCTATTAATCCAAAATATCAAGTAAATTCATCTAATTTACTTGAAACAGAACGAGGAAAACTTCTAAAATATATTATTGAAAAAATTGGAAGTCAGGTTACAACATTAAATGATTATAAAAAAATGCTTGAAATTTATGAAACTCAAGGTTCAGTTGGAGCATTAGGAGAATCATTTATGAAAAACATAGATGTTCCTCCGGGTGCTAAAGAAGGTAATAGAAAATCAATACAAATGAGACATGTTAATGGTATGGAAGATCATACCAGAATTATTGATAATTTCTTATATAGAAATGGAGATATTAATGAGTCAAAAGTAGGTACAAGTATGAACTGGGATCAGTTTAGGGATTATATTACTATGTTAATGAGGGGAGAGATTGTGCAAAAAGGAGAGCGCATACCGCTAAATCAACTTAACTATACTTTTTCTCCTGGTTTAAATGACTTTAAAAAGATGGAGAAAGCTTTAAAAGCAGGAAAAAAAATAGAAGACCCTGTTTTAAAACGAGTTGAAGCACATTGGTATAAAGTTAGACAAACTGTATCAAATAGTAGTATTATAGATAGAATTAGTTTTTATGTTTTAACTACAAATGGTGAAGTGTATAGAATTAGTAATAAAGGTAAGGAGTTAGTTAAAGTAGTAAAATAATTAATTATAGTAACTTGTTAAATATGAAAAAATACAATTTTCAAGTCAATCTTATTGAAAAACAAGATAAAGAATCAGATAAAAATATAAATTATATAATTGATAGAATTTTAGATGCTCCTTTTGGTGATTATAATCAAATGAAATTATATAAACCTTTGGTTTTATTCGAAGAGATTGTTGAATATCAGGATTTTAATAAAGTATTATTATTAGATTTTATTGCTGGTAAAAGTAGTTACTCTTTTGAAGTATGTAACAATATTGGTATGGATAAATATGATTTATATCCGGAATTTGGTATTAATTTTATAAAAAATGATATAAATAACGTTTTCAGAATAATTATAAATACTGATAATCTTTATAAATACACAGATATAAAAGATTTGATAAAATTTGTAAAAGAAATTACTTTAAGCTTTAAGTATTTTGACATTGGAGATATGGGAGAGCCAATGTTTATACCTGAATTAGAACAAGAATATCAAGTTGAATGTAACTTTTCATGTTTAGAAGGATTTGTTCGTTGGGGACATATAATGAGTATATCTTCTTATGAAAAAGAATTTACAAAAGAAAATATTTTAAATGCGCCAGTTTTTAAGGTAGAAGAATGGGGTAATAATATTCTTTTTGTTCAGAGTTTTGAAGATCCATTTAGTATAAATACCCAAGAAACTAAAGATAAAATACTTGAGCTTTGTAAATACTGGAACAGTAAAAGTCTCATCAAATAAAATAGGAATAATAGTAAATAAGCAGGTATATTTTGAATATTAATATAATTGAAAATTACAATTCATACTTGCCTCTTTGCTATCACGAGCCATCCAAAGGCAGGTAAACAGTCTTGCCTCTTGCTAACCAGTATCAATAATAAAAACAACACAAATATATGCTCACATTCACACAACCACAGTCAGTTTATAAAAAGCATAACTCCGGGAAAGCTAAAAATAAGCCCGATGCTAATTCCTTTGGCATACAGGCAAAACTTAAAATTGGTCAGCCCGGTGATAAATACGAGCAGGAAGCTGACCAGGTGGCCAGCCAAATATCACGTATGCCACTTTCTGGTAACGGTATACAGATGCAGAAGGCAGATGAAGAGGACATACTGCAAGCTAAAGCTGAGTCGTGTCCTGCATGTGAGAAGCGAATAGAAGAAATGAACGGAGGTTCTTCCGATGATATTATATCGCGAGTAAAAGACCATACACAAAATTGTCAGGGTAAAAGTTTGCCCGATAAAACACGTGCGCATTTCGAATCAAAAATGAATGCCGACTTTTCAGGTGTTAAGGTTCATACCTGTAAAGAAGCTGCATCATTATGCAATAGTATACAGGCAAAGGCATTTACACATAAAAACCAGGTTTTCTTTAACGAGGGACAGTTTGCCCCCGATACAGCCAATGGCAAAAAGCTGCTGGCTCATGAGTTAACGCATGTGGTGCAGCGGGGAAATGCCCCTGAAATACAAAATAGTATTGTTCAAAAGGATTCAAAACCCGAAAAAGACTGGTTAATGCTAAAGCCGCCGCCGGCTTATCAGCAAGCAGGAAATACCTGCTAAGCATATGCACTGGCCTCCTTGTTAAATGTCAGGGGTATGTCTAATATTTCACCTCAAGGATTGTTAGACCTGTACCAGTCTCCGCCTTCAACCTGCCTGGGAACTTCAGGATTTCTGCGCTATGCCTTTGACGAGGAAGTGTATAGTGAATGGTGGATGCACCTTGTTGAAATTCATAGTAGTGAATGGGAAAAAATCAAAGGATATTAAAAAAAATACGGCCACCTGTTTTTAACAAGTAGCCGTGGAAGGTCAGTATCTTCTCAAAATCAGGTGCTCACCCATGATATGGTAATATACGGTTATGGCTTCGATAGCAAGGGTATGCCATTCCCGGCTTGCATTAGCATTATGGATCCTCAATACGGAACTCATAGAAACGTAAGACTCTACAACATAGGTTTTCCTCTTTATGTTGGTCTTCCAAGAAAAGAAAGAGGCAGTGCAGAAAGATGCCGTAATAAACCATTGCCATAATTTTTAGACTACCTGATGGCATGGGGCCTTCTCGTAACCCGATGCCAGGATTTTGTCAATACGATTTAGTTAAAAGGAAAAATTATCAATCCTGCCTGTCTCTTTAAGCGTAGCGAAGAGTCTGTGCTTTTAATAATCAGATACTTTTTCGAGGCTTCTGAACTCAGTATGTAAGCTATTTCTTAACTAAACAGCATTGTCTGGCTTCCTGTAATCGAGTTGTTAAAAATGAATAGGCTTACCCAAACCTGCACACTTAATACGTCTTCCCGTCAATTTCGAACTGCCAGAAACCGTAATCCACAGCACTTTTAATGGTTTTTGCTTCTTCTTCAGGTAATTCCGGCAGGAAGTTAATTCCCGTTTCTTCTTCAATCTTGCTTACCGGACAGCTATACGATTTTAACGTCCCCGCAGTAGAACCATTTCTTACCAAAAAAGCAACGGCCTTTTTATTTTCAGCATCATAAACAACTTTGTAATATCTTTTGGGCAGGTAAACCTTGTTTTTTCCAATTGTCCTGAACGGAGATTCAATTATTGGCCCACAAAATACATATAAACCCACAGAATCGTTTACCCACATCCGAACAAGCTTATCTGTTTTTAACCAGATGTGTTTATGAAAAGCCGGCTTCATGGGCACAATATTGCTCATATAGAAGCTTTCTTCTGCAGCCCCTTCAATATGGCTTATGTCCAGGTAATTAACTAACTGGCCCATTGTATAGCCTGCAATGTCTTTGTAATCTTTTTTGGTTGCGGCACGGGTTGTAATACTAGGATCTGGCAGGTATTTCGCTTTATAAGTTCCTTCTTCGCTTACTTCAGAGGAGGTAACCTTATACGAAATCCAGTTAGGGATTGTATGGGCTGTATTGTAGGATAAAGAGAAAGCTTTATGGTGGAAGATTTTCTCTCTTTCTATTTTTCCTGCCAGTAACAAATCGGTATTCTGTGCAAATGCATTAGCCGCCAGGATACAGAATATCCCCAGGGATAGAATTATTCTCATCGTATTTTGATTTATTGTTTGTACATCAATTTAACCAGCCTTAAAGTCTTTGGAGCCTTTTAGAACCATCAAAGTTATGATTTTGCCATCAAATCACAAGAAATAAAATTTCCGGACAATTTTTGGGTATATTTAAAATATTGCGTTTTTTAGATCAGAAGAAATAAATTGTTAACTTTTAGAATTCAATTAGGTCATACTTAAAATTTAATTTATTATGAAATCCAGACAACTCTTAATGCTGTATTTGGCAGTAACCGTTTTATTTTTTATAGTTAGTTGTAAACCAAAGAAAGCACCCGAAGAAATAACCGAAGTTGTATTTACCGAAGAAATGGCAAAACATGTAAGCTATGTTTCGTCGGGAAACCTTCTGCCAGGAGAACCTCTAAGGGTTGAATTTGCAGAGGCACAGGTTTCGGAAGATGTGGTCGGAAAAGAGCAGGAAAACACAATTCTGGATTTTTCGCCATCGGTAAAAGGAAATATAAAATGGAGCGATGTGCGCACCTTGACATTTATTCCGGAAGAGGGATGGGAAATGCGAAAATTATACAACGTAAAGGTGGATTTGTCAGAAATAAGCCAGGAATTAAAAGAAGTAGATGAGAAACTGGAATTCAGCATTTATATTGAAGGGCAGGAAATTGAGATATTCGCCGGGGAACTGGTACTAAAAGAAAGAAACGATCCGAAGAAGTTGAAATATACCGGTAAAGTCTCCTTTAAAATTCCGGTTGAGGAGGATGATTTAAAATCGGGCTTTTCCATAAAAAAAGGGGGGAAAACCATTAAGTTGAATATTGAAAATACCGGGGACAATAAAACTTATACCTACACAACAGAAGAGTTGGTGCGTGGACAAAAGTCGGCCCAGTACGCTGTAAAACTGGATAAAGGCGCATTTGGACTTGAATCTGATTATACCAGCGCATTTGAGATAACCCCTATACAGAAAATGCTGGTCAAAAGGGTAAGCCGTGAAGAGAGTGGAAGGCATCCGCGAATAAGGGTAATGTTTTCGGATGATATTGATATGTCTCAGGATATTAGCGCTTATTTCAGCGTTAGCCCCGAAGTAAAACTGAAAATATCTAAATCGGGAAATACCGTAATTGTTGACGGAGCATTTAAATTTGGAGAAGCCTATACGTTAACAGTGAAACCAGGGGTGAAAAGCCGCTGGGCAACCGTTCTTGATAAATCCCTAAAGAAAGAGGTACAGTTCTCGGATCTTGATCCAATGGTGGAGTTTGCATCAGACGGAATTATTCTTCCAACAGCCAACAACAGTAAGCTTCAGTTTATGACCAGTAATGTGAGCCGGGTTCATTTGCAGGTTAAAAAAGTATTTCATAACAACATAGCCGATTTTATCAGGAACGAAGAAATAAGCGGGGCAAAGAAACGGCATAACGGGTTTACCCGAAACTATGGCGGACAGGTAGGGGTGATACTTTTAAACAAGACACTGGAAATAGGGGATACGAAAAATGAATGGTTATTAAACGAAGTCGATCTTTCCTCTATTATTCAGGATGATACAGAAGGCCTATACCTGGTAAGGCTCAATTTTAACCCCAGGGACATTCTTGTGGGCACAGATGGCGATATGGTTGATTATGTGGCAGAAAATGGTTCAATATTTAAGCCTCTGGTTGTTTCAAACCTTGGAATTACAGCCAAAAGGGAAGATGATGACCACTATCATGTATTTGTTACAGACTTAATTACAACCAAACCTGTTGCCAATGCCAGAGTAAAAGCATACCGGTACTGGGACGATTCATATTCAGAATCAGGAACAACAGGTTCTGCCGGGTATGTAAGGCTAAATACCGACTACGGGATACGTTTTATAACCGCTGAGAAGAATGGTCAGATATCTTACCTGAAACTGGACAATATGCAGTGGAATACGTCCGGTTTTGATATTTCAGGGGTATCAATGGATTATTCGGGCCAACGTGCATTCATTTATTCAGAGCGGGGTGTTTACCGTCCAGGAGATGAGATAAACCTTTCCATGATAATAAGAAATCAGGACAATACATTTCCCACCAACCATCCGGCAACACTAACACTTTTTAACCCTGACGGGCAAAATGTTATGGAGTTTACCAACAGCACGGCAAAAGACGGGTTTTATAATTTCAATTTTAAAACAGATGAAGCGGATCCGACAGGAAACTGGGAGGCACGGATAAGCGCCGGAAGCAGAAATTTTTATCACACCATAAAAGTGGAAACTGTTGTCCCGTTTAAGTTAAAAGTCAGGATGGAGGCGGATCAGAAGAAAATAACCGCTAAAGACCCAAAATTTGACTTAAAAATAAGGTCGAATTATCTTTTTGGCGCGCCTGCTGTTGGGTTAAGTTACGAAACCGAGGTACAGGTATCGCCACGAAGAATATCATTCCCCAAATACCAGGGCTTTGAGTTTAATAACGAATATTCAGGGTTTTCTTCCTATAACCAGTCCATTGCCGAAGGTGCACTGGACTCATCCGGTGTTGAAGATATATCGTGGACAATACCTCAGTTTGAAGAAGTATCTTCAGGCTTGACGGCCCGGTTTGTCACAACGGTATATGAAAAAGGGGGAAGGCCGAACACTAACCGAATGAATATACCCATTGATAATTTCGACCATTATGTTGGAATACAGAAACCGTCATACAGGTACCGGTATATCACAACAAATGAAGAATCTTCCATTCAGGTAATCTGCGTAAATACAGAAGGAAAAGCTGTACAGGGTAAAAAATTGCTTTACCGTATCTATCAGAACAACTCACACTGGTGGTATCATTACGACAACCGCAGAGATTACCAGCTAAGGTACAAAACCGATAACAATACAACCTTGGTAAAGGAAGGAAGCATAACGTCGGGGACGAACCCCGTTAACCTTATGTTCACGCCGCGTGAAGACGGAGATTATCTGATTGAAATACAGGAAGGTGGTTATGACGGGCATAAGGTAACGCAATTTTTATATGCCTACGCCTGGGGATCGGTACCTTCCGGGGATCAAAACGCCGGTACACTGATTATGAAGGCTGATAAAGCGAAATATAATGTTGGTGATGTCGCAAAAATACGTTTCCCTGCACCGGAAAACGGGGCAATTTTATTTACACTGGAAAGAGAGAGTGAAATAATAGAGTGGAAATGGATAAATAACACCTCCAAAAAAGGCGAGGACATGGAAATTGAGATCCCGATATCAGAGGATATGGTCCCTAACACATACCTGACCCTTTCTGTTATTCAGCCACATGCTCAAACAGAGAACGACAGGCCAATGAGAATGTTTGGGATATTGCCTTTGCATGCAGAAGATCCTTCCACACGCCGGGAGGTTGAAATTATATCTGCTGATGAACTAAAACCAAACAGGCCATTTGAAGTAACCGTTCAGACCAAAGACCGGCAACCGGCCCAATTTACTATTGCCGTTGTGGATGAAGGCCTGCTTGATCTCACCGGGTTCAGGACCCCGAACCCGTGGCGCGAATTTTTCCGGAAGCTCAGGCTGAATGTACTTACCTACGATGTGTTCTCCCAAATAATAGGGGTGAACAAAGGAGATGTATTTAAGGCATTCTCTATAGGTGGAGATATGGATTTTAGAGAACAACAACTCAATCCCCGAAAAGGAAGAAGAAGGTTTAAACCCGTCAGCCTGTTTAAAGGACCCGTTATGACCGACAATAACGGCAGGGCAACGGTTAAGTTCAATATGCCGGATTATAACGGTTCGGTAAGAATTATGGTTGTGGCAGCAAAAGGGCATAGTTACGGGCATGCAGAAAAAACGGTTCCCGTTCGTACCGATCTGATGATTCAGCCTTCAATACCCCGGGTTTTAGGCCCGGATGAGGAGTTTCTTCTTCCGGTGAATGTATTTGCCATGAAGGAAAACGTTGGTAAAGTTAAAGTTTCAGTTAAAGTTGAGGGACCGCTTGTCGTTGACGGGAAGAAATCTCAGGAGTTGACATTCAAGAAAATAACAGATGATGAGGTTTTCTTCAGAATAAAGACACAAAAGGCTGTAGGGCAGGCAAAAATTGTTGTAACAGCGGCTTCATCGAAATTAAAAGTAAATTCGAAAACAGACATCATGGTCAGGCCAAGTTCGCCCCGACAATATTCTACCGAAGAGGTTAAAGTAAACAAGGGCAGCTCAGCAACTTTTACGATTCCAAATGAAGGGTTACTGGGGACAAACACAGCAAACCTAAAAGTAGAGTTGTTCCCGAACATGAACTTCGATCACCGGTTAGAATGGTTGATCAGGTATCCGTATGGTTGTGTAGAACAGACTACATCGTCAGTATTTCCTCAGTTGTACCTCAAATCGTTTGTGCCCGATGTTGGAGGAAAACACAAAAAGATCGATAAAAATATTAATGCCGGAATAGAACGGCTTATCAGGTTCCAGACATCATCCGGAGGAATGGCTTACTGGCCGGGTAATACATCTGTTTCGGAGTGGTCATCCATTTATGTGGCACATTTTTTAACAGAAGCTAATAATAAGGGGTACCATGTACCATCTTACTTGTACGATAACCTTATTGAATACCTGGAACGCAAAGCCCGTTACGGAAGCGGTGAAGTTTATACAAGGGTATACCGGGCCTATGTACTAAGTCTGGCAGAGGAAAGCAATATTTCAAGTGAAATAAATAACCTGCGGCAGGATAGTTTTGATAAACTGAACGATGTACAAAAACACATGCTGGCAGCTGCATACTACAATACAGGAAAAAGAACTACTGCTGAAGAAATTCTTCAGAAAGCCAACAAAGAGTATGAGGAATACGACGATTTTACGTACCACTTTGGTTCAGTAGCGCGTGATATGGGAGCCGTGCTTTCAACCCTGGTTGATATGGAAGAAACCGAAGAAGCAAGGCTTTTGGCAGAAGAAATTGCCCGTATGATAAGTGCCCGCGACTGGTATTCAACACACTCGCTGAGCTACATGTTACTATCCCTGGGAAAATATTTCGACATGATTGGCATAGGGGAGGACGGCGCCAATAACCTGAACGGCTATTATATTCTTGACGGAGAGAAAGTAACCTTTGGACCGGCAACAAGCATTAATGTCGATTTTAAGAAAGGGTTCGGAAAACAGCTTCAGGTTTATCTCCATTCCGGTTCAGAAGTGGAGATGGCCTACGCAAGCTTAAGCTGGAGCGGAGTCCCTATTATTGATACCAGGGAGGCTGCTTCTGAAAGAATAGAGCTTGATGTAGAATGGCTGGACGAATACGGGCGCAGCATCGATCCGTCAATGGTGTCTCAGGCGACAACAATTTATGGGCACTTCAAGGTGAAGAAGAATACTTCGGTCAATCGTATCAGAGAAGTAGCCCTGGTGCAAATACTTCCTTCAGGATGGGAAATTGAAAACCTGAGATTGTCCGGCGATCAGTTGCCCGGGTGGACTTCAGACTGGAAGCTGAACTACGAAGATTATGTAGACATTCGAGACGACCGGATCATGTGGTTTTTTGATCTCAGAAGCAATCCGCTCGATTTTATTGTGAAAATAAATGTTGTGACGCAGGGAAGTTACTACATGCCGCCAACTATTGTTGAGGCGATGTACAACAATAACTATCATGCATTGAAACCCGGTCAAAAAGTACGGGTTGTTGGAATGGGGAGGTAGAAGCCTGCCGGATAGAAAGATTTGCAAAGCTTGTTTGGAATGGCTTTGCAAATCTCTATTGTATGTGTTGCGAAGTTGTTGTTTATTAAGTAGTCTTTGCAGGAAAACTCCAAATTACTCACAAAAATAAAATATTCAATGATGTTCGTGAACTAAAGGTCCTGCGTTACTCTTGTTTTGAAAACATCCATTCCGAAGCTTCGGGACTCCTTAATTTTAAAACTTCGAACCGTATATTTAATATCAATATGATTAATAAACTAATTATAATTCTGCTACTTACAATTTCTATGTCTCTTTCAGGGCAGGAAATAAATTCAATTGAAAAAATTATAAGTGAGCAAAATTTAAAATTTATAATTAAGAGAGAAAAACCAGGAGAAATTCAAATTCTTGAGATTTATAATCTTAATAATGAAAATCTCATAAATAAAATTAAACTTGACAATGAGTATGATTTAAGAAATTTTGGGGCTCACTATTTTGGAAAGAGAAAATTTATAGTGTTAGACGGAAGATACTCATTTTTCATAGTTAACCTGTCAACAAATAAACTTATTGGTCCGTTTGGTGCATCGAATAGAGGTTGTGCTCATGATGCTCAATCCTATGTAGTCGGGTATTTTAGTATTTTTAATAATGGACAATATCTGACATTTGCATCATTAGACTATGGTGTTTATTGTTATAGTCTAATAGATTTGTATAATCCAAAAGAAATAGAAATGTTTTATCATAGGACAAAAGGTTTTAACGAAGTCTATTTTTTTCTAGATAAGAGAAATGATAGTCTTTTCAACGGAATTACTACTTTATATGAAATAGAAAAAGGGAATATCTATTCAAGAAAAATTACACCCGAATTTTTGTTTCAAGGTTACAAGTTTAAAACAAGTTCTGATGGTCAAATAATTAAAAAACAACTGAAAGAGAAATATTTACTATTGTATAAAATAAGGTCTGATAATTCGGAGGAACCAATTATTATTGACTTTGACAAAGGAATATTGATCGACCGGAATAACAATAGAAAATTATTTAACGAATTGATAAGTGAAATCTAATAAAGCACGAATGCATAACAGCAGCTATAAGTCATGGCAAGGAAACAATGTATTCGGTCGGCAGTGCGCCGCCCCAACTTCTTCACAACTTGACACGGGGTTGATAAGCAATTTGCCACACCTTATAGCCGCAAACGTTATGCCTTATTTAGCCGCAGACACAAAAACATCATAAAATATGTTCTTAATAAAAGTTGAGGATAGATATGAGATAGAACAAACCGGACTAATCCTGACTCCTGGATTAGGTGATAAGATTGAGACAATTAAGATTGGTGATAAATTAAAAATTATACGACATGATAACCAGGAGATTTTCACTACAATACATGGATTAACAAGTTCTGGTAATTTCAACATTGTGATTAATCAGAGATATACCAAAAATGACATCCCTATTGGTTCTAAAGTTTATTTAATTGAATAATATATGGATAAGGCGGAAAGAAAAAGATTAAAAAAGCTATATAAAGAACAGGAACTCCGAAAACTTATTGACTCAAATGATGGTGGAGTAATTGGAGAAGTAATGAGTGACTATGCCAAAAATGAATTAGGGATAAAAACTGAACCATTAACACAGCATTTAATTGCCAAGACTGATGAGTCAGATTTACTGGAATTGATTTATAACAAGATAATAAGCTATTCTAGCTGGATTTATAATAAGAATCCAAGACATTATAAGTCTTCAGACAATGTGATTTTTTCTCTTTCTGACGACTTGATATTTATCTACACTTTTCAAACGTTCCAGAATCTCCACAATCTAGGTGGAGTTGAGAATTTTGTTTTCAATTCAACTCAAAGAGAAATAGATGAATTTTTAAATGGATTGAAAAACCATGGATTTAAAGAGTTTTTTAAAGTATTCAAGTCTCATGACTCTGATTCTATTTATGATTATTTTGAAAATAACAAACAAGTGATTAATAAAAGAATAATTGATTACATCAGAGAGAATTCTCATAAATTTGAAATAGAATAAACAAGGCATAATAATTAGGTGTCAAACCCAGTGCGGTCTGGGAGACCCCACTGGGTTTGTGCCTGTGTTGGGCCAACCCCCTTCGTCAGGGTGCTAATTTTCCTGTGTAATTTCAAAGTTCCAGGTTTTGGTGAGAATATAGTTTCTACGGTACAGGAATTTAGTGTTTTTCTATATTTAGACATTTTCCACATTGATTTTTTCCTCTTTTCACCCGGTTTTTTTATGAGTTGTTCATGGACATCTATTATTTCGGCATAACGAAGCAAGATGGTAAGGTACAATAGAATAAAAAATACTTAAACAAAGCGCATTGTTTTAAAGTGAAGAAATACAGCGTTTTATATTCATACAATTCAGAGTTTATTCTTTTTTTAAGTTTCTGTCACTTATATGTTTCCCGAACAAGATAATACGCAGAAAATAAGCGTATTAGAAATTCGTTTTTTACACCAAACGCCACACAGAGTTAATAGCCAACAACATAGAGCATAAAAGCTATTTGCTAATTTGTAATTATTACAACCGGAAAGAAACCCATAGAGCACCAGTTTCAAGTAATATTTTCCTAATTGACAAACGAAATTCAAACAGATGCTACAAAAAATAACTTGGATAGGGTTGACTGGTATTTGATTAAATATTAATTTGCAAACAATAGATACATTTAGTATAGAATAAAGAAGAGGTGAATAGCCGATTATAAGCGTGTGCTAATTAATTATAAATGCTTAAAATGGATATCGATCAGATTACCAGAGATATTGATAAAATACTATTTTAAAATGTTTAGGAGAAATATCATTACCTTTTTTAAAAAGTCATGCTATTTTGTTGTTGGCAAACATTAACCTAGACCGCGAAATAGAGTTAAATGAGTTTTTATTCAGTATGTTTGCCAATGTAAAATCTGATATCTGAAATTAATAAAAAAATAATGAGAAGAGCACCTAGAAAATTTCTTAATAATAAGGTTTTCAATAAACTACCTTTATTTACTTCAATGTTGATTATTGTTTTAAATTGCATTGAAGCTTATACACAGGTTGAATATATTCTGGATGAGAATTGTGTGGGTATTTCAGAAGGTTATATTACATCTTGTAATTGTAGTAATAATGACTACATAAAGCTTGTAATCCCAGAAACATTGAGCGGTCAGACCGTTAGAGGTATTGCCGATAATCCTGTTGGTAATTATCCTGTTTTTCATTTGTTAACAAACATTGCTGACATTGAATTTCCTAATACATTAGAATATATTGGCGATAATGTTAATATTTATATTCCTTACCAGGTAAAAACAATAGATTTCCCTGAATCACTAAGATATATTGGTGACCATGCTTTTGGCTCAAGTGGGATCGACTCTATTATTTTTCCAAATAATTTAGAACATATTGGTACAAAAGCATTTAACTGGTGCTACCTGAAAAATATTTTTATACCAAACTCCGTAACTTATATTGGTTTTGGTGCATTTAATGGAAATAATATATCGCAAATAAATGGTGAGGCAAGTAATGGAATTATCTATGCCAGAAAAACAGATGGAACTATAAATTATCAGCAGATTGTTTCTTATGGAGGTGCTAATAAAAATGTCGATTTTATTCCAGATTCTGTTAAATTCTTATCCGATAATTCTTTTGATGGTTGCTATATAGGAAGTGTTAAATTACCTGATTCCTTAAAATCAATTGGTTCTTATGCTTTTAGATCGAATGGATTAACGAATATAAATATACCATCGGGTGTACAATATATTGGCGATTTTGCTTTTAATGTTAATAGCTTAGAATCGGTCTTTATTCCCGACACATTATATCATTTGGGAGCAGCTGCCTTCAACAGAAATAGAATTGAAGAGGTAAATGGTCAGCAAAACAAAGGGCTATTTTATGCACGCAATTCTCTTGGTTTGGAGTCGTATGATACTGTTGTTTCATATGGTGGACTAATTGATACAATTGATTTTATTCCCACTACAGTTACGCACATTGGTAAATTCACATTCGACTATCAAAAAATTAAATCAATTAAATTGCCTACCGGTATTGAATATATTGGAGATTACTCTCTTCGAGGCAATTACTTGGATACAATTCAGTTACCAGAATCGGTTTCATATATTGGAATTAACGCGTTATATGGCAATGATTTTAGCGAATTTATATTACCTGTTTCCAATACGCATGAACTTCAATACTGGATCGATAACGATTCTGTAAAATATAATGGAGGGGATACAATAAGTATTATGTATAGAACCTATACGGCGGTATTGGGAGATCTTTTAAACCATCTGTGTGATTCAGTGGTTTATGGTACCTTGAATCAAGTAACTTGTAACACCTTTATCAGCCCTAGTAGTAAATATATTTGGACACAATCTGGGAAATATACTGATACTATCCCTAGTTCTTTAGGGTGCGACAGTATAATCACAATTAATTTGATAATTAATAACTTAACGACATCTAGTATAACAGAGACAGTTTGTGACAGCTATGCTTCTCCAAGTGGAAAAGTATGGACTGTTTCAGATACTTATCTGGACACTATTCCCAATGCAGTAGGTTGTGATAGTATTATCACAATATATTTGACCGTCAACAGTTCATCAACTTCAAGTATAGCAGAGACAGTATGCAACACTTACACTTCTCCAAGCGGAAAAGTTTGGACTGATTCGGATACCTACATGGATACCATACCAAATTCGGCAGGTTGCGATAGTATAATCACCATTGATTTAACAATAAATCATTCCAGCACATCGAGCATAAGCGTAACCTCATGTGACAGCTATACTTCCCCAAGCGGAAAAGTTTGGACTGATTCGGATACCTACATGGATACCATTCCAAATTCAGCAGGTTGCGATAGTATAATCACTATTGATTTAACAATTGATTGTTCCAATTCTATATCCTCAAATTATTTATTAAAGTCATCATTATATCCAAATCCAGCAGAAGAAAGGGTTACAATTAACTTTAAAGAGTTGAATAATAGTATACAAGTTGAAATATTCAGACTTTCTGGTCAATTAATAAAATCTAAAATGTATTATGATTCAAAACTTATATCAATTGATTTAAATTTACCTAAAGAAGCTTATTTGATAAAAGTGACAAATGAAGATGGAAAATCCAATTTATTTAAAGTGTTGAAGCAATAACGTTTGCCAATTGAGTAGACGGATGACGGTCAATTGACCGCCATTGCGCCTTTCCCACCACGAAGCGTACGGGTCTCGTACTTCGCGGTTCAGCAACCATCAGTTCACGGGTTACGGAGTTTCAGATAGTACTCAATAAAGGGAATATAGCCACGTTGTTTAAGGCGTTCGATTGTAATTGTAGTCCCAACTTCCCGTCAATCTCTATCGGGCTGCGGAGAAACCTCCATATCAGCCGAAGAAGTTGGGGGTCATGTACTTTTCGCTTAATCAGGTTCATTAGGTAATCATGGTTGACCATGTCAAAGAAACTTTTGAGGTCGATGTCTACAATATTCGCATATCCGGAATTAATATAGGATTGTGCCTGTTTAATAGCCATTCCAGCGTTCCTTCGGGGTCGGAAACCATAGCTATGGTCAGAGAATTCTTTGTCCCACACCGGGCTTAACACCTGATGTATCGCCTGTTGGACAAGCCTGTCGACTACAGTGGGGATGCCTAAGAGACGTTTTCCCCCGTTTTCTTTGTCGATGCTTATTCCTAGTACGGGCTCTGGATAGTAATTTCCCTGCAACAACCGTGTTTTGGTTTCTTCCCAGTGCTTGGTCAGGTGGAAAAGTAAATCTTCCAGCCCCATTCCATCGACACCTGCCGAACCTTGGTTCTTCCACACAGCCTTGTACGCCATGTGCATGTTTTCTTTACTAAGTACCTGCTCTAATAGCTTCATAATTGCACTTCTGTGCTCTGCTTTATGGTGATGTTGCCGGACAGCTAGGAATCTACCATTATTGCTATCCTGCACGGTCGTTCCTCATTGCAAAGCGGTTGCCGTTCCTCCCTTCACCTGTTTGTGAGACCTCTGTATTTCCTACAGCTCATTACCACTGGCTACTATGGATTTTGCTGAGTTGCTCATTAATTCTTATTATTAAGGGCTTTCGCGATTTCCGCTTCGCTACAATTCTCCTAATCCATCCCGTGGTTAAGAAGACCTCCCCTGTTCCTGTCCCGATTGAAACATCGGGAGATTTTCACCCTCTGGATAAATATCCCCGTTTTCCACTCCTTTTGTTTCGTAAAATTTGTATTTTTCGAACTGTTCTCATGACCGAAGGGAATAATTTATTCAGAGCTTCCTGACGGGTGTGCTCATGCTCATGCAGGGCACACACAATGTATAAAAAACATAAGTGGCTCAGTGGTTTACGGAACTTTCGAGCATTTAATCAGCTCCGCCAACCTTTAGCTCATGACCGAAGGGAATAAATCTGCGATTTGACGGTTTCTTTTAAAACAGTAAATTTGTGTCTAATCGCAAATTTGGCTCAGTGCAAATTGACAAGTAAGAGCTTCGAAATCACTTACGTTTCTTATAGTCAACGTTGTAGGGCACTAGTACAACCGCAGAAAAACAAAAGAACATGAAAAAACAAATTTTTGTAGTAAACGGAAGTGCGAGTAATAACTCCTCAAACCAAAAACTCATTGACAACTTTGCTGACTTAACAAAAGACTTCTTTAGTTTGACAGTTTTCAACAACTTAAAAACACTTCCACATTTTGACCCTGAACTTTCTGCCAACCATACACCAAAAGCAATTTTGGACTTTAGACATAGCATTGAAATAGCGGACGCGGTTTTAATTTGTACACCCGAATATGTTTTCAGTATTCCGAGCGGACTTAAAAATGCCATTGAATGGTGTGTTTCAACAACTATATTTTC
Organism: Bacteroidales bacterium; assembly: GCA_965230395.1. GTDB lineage: Bacteria > Bacteroidota > Bacteroidia > Bacteroidales > UBA10428 > UBA10428. The sequence goes on along the minus strand of CBDDKV010000002.1, from coordinate 3,611,024 downwards.
CGAAAAACCAACTGGAATCATCACAGCAGCAGCAAATGGTGAAAAAGGACACGAAGAATTGCAACTAATAATGAAAACCGTAATGGCAAAATTCACCGCTGACACAACGATGTTAATCCAAGGTGTGAAAGGAAAAATCAACGAACTAGGACAAATAACTGACAATCAAACAAAAAACGACTTGACGAAATTCATAAACGCATATAAGGAGAAAATAGAAAACGCCCTACAATAATCGCTATGAATGAATGGGGTTTTATCTGTCAGGATAATGTTGTGGGGATTGGGAAGTCCGCCACAATTAATAATTTTAAATCAAGGCGCGGCTATGTTCGAGACGAGAGATTAGTGCTTTCTAATCCCCACTCATCATATCTAGGCGTTAGTGGCAACTATAGCAAATACCTGCATAGAATGAACAAATTAAGATGGAAGAAAATATAATACTTGAAAGCAAGAACAAAGAGATACTCCAATTACTTCACTTGGGTGAGTTTAATGAAGTGATTAGACTGACAACTAAGAAAGAAGTTGGTATCAAAGGTTTGTTAAAGTTCAAAAAGAAAAACAATGAAAATAACGGATTTGCATGTGATATTCTGAATGCAAGTTTAGTTGGGACACTGGAACCTAAGAATTATTCCAAGATTCAGAACCTTAATTTCAAAAAAGAGTTTCTTGAGGAATTAAATGAACTAGTAAGAATTCTGTTGGTATTAGAAGACTTTAAAAAAGTAACTGAATATGAAAATTTAGTCTCTTTAACCATTCTTGAATGTGTTAGAGATGGAGCAGAATATATAGCAAAAAATTCCAATAGCTACCCGTTGAATTCTATTAATGGGAAAATATGGATGGATGGCGCAGGTTTAAGAGTAAAAGCAGAAGAACTATCTGATTATTTTATGAGAAAAAAACATGACCAGAATGAATTGGACTCATTGTTCTTAAAGGCTAAACTGACAAATACGATAATGAACCATTATCCGAATCTAGTTGATCCTGATATGATTGGTGTTGGACGAAAATTTGAACAGATTGGCAATGCTGAAAAAGCGATACAATTTTATCAACCAGTTGAATTAGATTTTTCTGGACTAGTTGCTGATATTGCTGAGGAGATTAAAAATGAAGAACCTGATATAGGGAGGAGGATATACATATAACAAAGTCGTTAATTGATGCATTAGAGGGACTGAAGCGATTAGGTGAAACAATAGATGAAGACAAATTGCTTAAAGCTCAAGGACTATTTACAAAGATTGATAAAATAGCAGCCACTAAGTAGAATGGAAATCGTGACATCCTGTTAGAGTCCCCAGTTATTACTAATATGATATTGCGGACCGGTGACCGGGATTTTAAAAACAGTTACATTTCCACTGCCCAGATTAGAATTTGTGCAGCCATTTGCGTCAGTTATGGTAGTAACAGTATAGGTATAATCCGTATCGGGTGAGCCATCATCAATCCATGTTGGGTTCGTTACAGGAGAATAAGTATAAGGATTGGCAGAAATACCAGTCAAGTTTTCTGTATTTGTCCCATCAGATACTGTAAAATCAAAAGGGGCAGTCCCGGCAGTAAAATTCAGTGTCATTTGTGTATTATCCCCCGTACAAATTGTATCCAGGCTGGCATCTATAGCCAATGTCAGGTTCGGTAAAGGGTTAACCGTAACAGTAGCACTTCCCGACATCGTCTGTGTACAGGTACCCGTTCCTTCGGCAGCTTCAACTGTATATACACCACCTGTAGTTCTTAAGCCGAAATCAATAGGTGAACCATCACCTGCTACTGCGCTACCAACAGAAGAGCCGTCAAGAAGCAGGGTGTAGTTTATTCCGGATTCGGAACCATCAAGCCCGACGGTAACTCCGGCTTGGTCTGAACAGCGGTTGCCGCCCCCTGTAACATTGAATGTTGACGGTTCTGCTAAAACAGTGACAACAACATTGGGACCAAATGGGGCCCCGGTGCCATTAACATCCGATACAGCAGTAATACTGTAAGTTCCGGCAGAGTCAACACTAAAGGTATAAGGTGATGTTGTTATTCCCGTAAATGTCCTGCTGTGGCCACCTTCTTCAATGGTTACATTCCAGTTTGGACTGCCGGTCAATTCAATTTCAAGGGTAACCGTTTGTCCGGAACATATAGAAGTATCATTGTTGGTAAATGTAGCCGTTGGAAGCGGGTTTGTTTCATCAGTACCAATTGTAAATATATGTTCATTGAGGTTCACTGCCGCACTGGTCTGAATTGTTCCGTCGTTTACGCCATTATCGGTAACTGTTGTGCCAACAGACTCCCATCGGCTGTTTGCGGCAATCCATTCTACAATGTGCAGATCATTCACCCTGTCGTTCGTCGTTGCAGGTAAAAGACTTTGATTGTCCCACGTAATTCTTACATCAGCTTGTCCGCCTGAAGGCCCTTCCACTCTCCAGTATTCATTTCCACTGATTTCGGTGAGGGGCGAAAGGTAACTTGATGTATCGTATGTGGGGTGGGGGTTTGCATTATAATATTGAGCTTCCCAGTATTGAGAGCCGGTAGTGTTCGAGCCAATGACCTCAACTTGTCCGTACCTGCTGTTATCACCAACCGGGAATATAAAGTTTCCGCCGCTGAGGATGAGTTTCCTCAAAGGCCCGTCAACATAAGTAGATGAACCGTATCCGGTAACCGCAGTTTCAGATGAGTTATTTACTGTAATTGTATTGGTTGTACTTGAAGATATTATACCACTCTTAAATTCCAGGATTCCGTCAATTTCAATGCTGCCGGAAAGTGTTACTCCTGCCGGGTTATTCATCTCTACATTCAAAAAAGCATTGGAACCGGTAAAATTTCCGGTTATAATCTGGTTGTCGGTACCATTAAAAATAACTTCAGAAGTGCCAATTCCGGCGTCAAAACTTCCCTGTGTAAACCGAACAAGGCTGTCAAGCGTGATTTTTCTGTCGTGTTCATTAATTACTTCCAGAGTGGCATTGTCTCCGGCAATCTCAAGATAACCATATACCTCAAAATCAAGGTTAGGTAAACGACGTTCACCAGTACCCGTAAACTTAAGGTTTTTAACATTGTTTATTTCACTCAGTACATCATAGCTTCCGTTACCGGAGTATTCCAGTGTACCACCATTTTGTCCAAAAAAAACATCGTAAATACCGGCAGGCAAATCGCCCCTTTCGAGCTGAAGGGTGCCCGTTCCTTCAACAATACCTAAACGATGGCCAAATGTTGTTCCCACACGAACTATGCCGGAGCTGTTTATCTGGGTTTTGTAACCAACAATATAATTTGTAGGTATAGTTACATCGTGTTCTATTATTACGGCAGCCCCTCTCGGTCCCCCGGCGGGTACACTTCCCCCTGAAGTGGGGTAAGTATCCCAAATGGTTTCGTCGGTCCAGTTACCATCACTTATAGTTATGTACGTAGCAACGGAATCGGGGATAGCGCCTTTACATGAACCCGCCTGATCTTCAATACCTGCCGTATAATCCCCGCTAACGCCATTGTCATCGGTATTGGTGAAGGTAAATCGGAGCAGGTTGCTGGCTTCATCAAAACTGGTGGGATCATATTTGTCCCATAACGAACTCCCCCAAAGCAAACGTGCTGCAATGTAATCGGTAACGTCATAAAACGTAGAGGTCTCCTGATAATCTTCATTATAAAATTTCATTGTTGCAGTTGCCGAAAAGCCGGATATTCCCGTAGCTTCTACCAGCCAGTGATATTTTAAAACATTGGCGGAGTCAAAAATCTCATTACAGGGCTCGGTATCATTCTGGATAGTAGGATGAATTTCATCAGCTGCTTTGACCCTGATAGCCCCCCCCGAATTTTTACCTGTAATATTGAATTCAACCGGGGTATATTTTCCGCTTGATCCTAAGGGATAAATAAATGTTTCTGATGAACTAATGGCCGGGAAATGTTTTTTTACCCCCGCATCTGTAAATGAGATATTGGTTTGTATCATATTACTCTCAGAGAACGGGTTTCTTTCCACTATGGATGCGTTTTCCTCCAGGGTTAACAGGTTTTTCCCAATATCGAGCACCCCTGCTTCAAGCTGGAGTTCATTTGTAACAGTAAAATTGCTTCCCGGGGGCAGCGCAATACCTGAAGTGTTATTAACGGACAATTTGCCGAATGTCCCTTTTCCGGTTAGCGTCTGTTCACTAGAGCCATTCATAAGTATTCCGTCACCTGCACCACCGTATGTATGAGTAATTTCCATCCATGTATTTCCGTATACATTCAGGGTATTGCTTCCGTCATTCAAGGTCCCAAGTTCCAGGTGAAGCTCATTTTCAACGGTTATATCATTGTTTAACGAAAGGTTGTTGGCTGTTGTTTTGTGTAAATTGTAGAATGTGGTATTTCCGAATATTTGCTGACCGTTTGTTCCGAGGAAATAGGTATTGTTTTGGTTGGCAGTAAAAGTTCCGTTTGACACAAAATTCCCATTTATGTTCAGATCTAATCCGTTGGCATCCAGTATTGTCCCGGAAGCAATAGTCAGGGTGTCTAAAGTTAAAGCGACCGTTTCTAATGTAAGTTGCGGATTATTTGCTGAAGTATTATCGGTTTCTATATTTCTAAGGGCAACAGAAGAGTAAATCTTCATGTTTTGGTTCGTTGAGGTGGATGAACCTCCGAAGGCCAGGGTAGAACTATTTTCAAGATTTACTTCAGAATTCGCAATATTAAGGTAAAGAGAAGGAACAGTTGCGTTGCTGACCGCATTGGCAATAGTAATTTTAGAACCGGCAACCTGTGAGAAATATGAGCCGGTATTCACAAGCTCAAAAACCCCCTTGTCGGTTTCTCCTCCTAAGTTGGCATTTGTACCGATTACTACGGTGCTGTTCGAGTTATGGAGTTGAAAGCTAAGTATACCTTCTTCGGTAGCTGCCAGTCTTCGTATTTGAGAACCGACATAAAACTGGGCCTGGTAAATGTCTATTTCAGCATTTCCTGATGAAGTGTATTGAATGTAGTTATTTGTCCCGCCATTTAAATACCACTTGGTATCCCATCCGGCGTGTATTCTTCCATCAAGTTTAATACCGGTATTATCACCGGAAATTCTCACGGTAGAACTTGAACCGGTATATAAGGTCGCATCAGAAGGAATATAAAAATCGGCACCCCCGGATGTTAGTGTCAAATCAATATCTGAATCAGTGAGCATTAGGCGGCCACTTATTAATTCGAGTGCTTTTGTATCTGAATCGGTTGGTCCCATTAAGCTGAAATTATCACTAAAATCAAAGTCGTCGTTTGATTGTTTATTCATGACAATTCTATAAAGTTCCGGGACGGTGTTGTTCGCATCGGTAAATTCTCCGTCAGCTTCACCTACCAATTTAAGAATAACATTACTTTGTAACCCGTCATTAGCGGTGTAAAGGTCAAGTAAGGAATTAGGGTCACGGAGGGTAATATTACCATTTACTTCCAGGGAATGCTCAAGATTATCTGAACCACCTGTTTCAACATAAAGCTGGTTGTTATCGAAAGAACCGTCTGTGTCAATTATCAGGTTCCCTCCAACCGTAATGGTTCTTGCAGAACCATTGTTCTGGTAAATAATCCGTCCTTCATTATTTGTTCCAATTCCTCCAACGCGGAGAGAATCCCTCACTTCGATATCACCATTAGCTCCGTTATTCATCAATAATGTCCCACCATATCTGATGTTGAGGTTATGGCAATAAATATCTGTTGTAAATGTAACCGAGCGTGAATCAAGGTATGAATCGGAGGCTCCCGGGACACTTAGTCTGGGGAATCGTGTCAGGTTTGTAGGAGCTGTAACATTGCCATTGTTTGAGCGCATAATAAAGCTTGCTCCTTCGGTATTTACAAACTCCCCAAAATCGCCTTCCAGTAAGGGAGTGTTTGAAGCATCCATTTGAAACTGTATCTCACCATCACCGGATACCTTTCCGTTTATTCGTAAACCTCTTGTTGAAGGAATAACCAATCTGGACATATTGGTTTCCACCGCATTGGCTTCCGGGTTTTGTTCTAATATTAAACCAGCAATTTCTATTGGAGAAGCTGCCGAACCGGTGTTTAGTGTAATTCTGTGGCGGGTATAAGAGCCCGGGGAACCATGATAGCCAATTTTTACAATGTCATATATTCCTGGTGTGCTGCCAGCAGCTGCACCTCCATAACTAACGGTTGACCAAGAGTTTGTGCTTGACCAGTTTCCGGAAGAGACCCGGCTGTAATATATGGTTGGTGCATTGAACACCGAGTTGTTACCCAGGGTAAAGTCCTCGGTTAAATAAGCCGCATATGGAAACTCAATATCATTCCCGTTTTTTACATTGTTATGCGTGTACCAGTCATAATCAACATCCCAAAGATTTGATCCTTTATTTACACTTGCAGGAAATGTTTCCGGGTAAGTAAAAGTGTATTTTAAATCGGAATAAGTTACCGAAGCGAATCCGGATGTGTCGGTTGTCCAGTAATAGGGTATTGTTTTGGTTTGATCGCTAGTAGCCGGATGGTAATCAGCTACCGGATTAATCGTAATATTTCCGGCATCGGCAATTGTTGCAGACTGGATTACTTTCGCAGGTGTATAACTGGTCCCGGAACCAAAGGGGAATAAATATTCCGTATCCGTTGTTCCTGCTGATAAGTCTAAATATCTTGTAATTCCTCCGTCTGATGGGTTTCCTGCTGTTTCAAACATGAGCGTATTGCTGAATGTGCCGGCAGTTAACAGTTCTTCGGCAACATACAGATTATATATGTCCAGGTTCATTATTCCCTGGGTAAGGGTAAAATTGGTTACATTAATATCCGATGCGAGAAGTGCCCCATTGGAATTATCCAGCTCAAAAGAACCAAATTCCTGTTCGGTTGTGGTACTGCCCTGAATGGTTTGTTGCGCGGTACCGTTCAGGACAATCCATCCTTCCGGCTTGGTTGTTTCCGATGAAATTATTTGCCCGTCAGTGATTTCAATATCTCCTTTTACATCCACTTCCCATTCATCTACATCAAATTCACCACGTTGAATAAATAGTTTTCCGGCTATTTCTACCGGATGGTTATCAGAACTTCGTCCGGGGCTGTTTATTTCAACACGGTTAAAAAGAGAAGTGTTATAGCGTTGATCCCTATTAATGGTTAAATTGTTAAATTGTAATTCACCTGCGTTTGAAGTGTTGTTTACCCTTATAAATGCGGTTCCGCTGCCAATGAAATGGGTTGTATTGTTACCGTGCGTATAGGTTCCCCCGTTTTGTAGCGTAAAGTCATCACCAATTTTTAAATCATTTCCATCAGCGTTAAGGGTGAAGTAGTTATTAATTGTCAGGTCGTTCGATACGGTAAATTCATCGAGCAGTTGTACCGTGCTATTCCCCGTTGATGAGGAGTTTGTTAAGGTAAAATTGTAAACATTAGCTGTAGACTGAACCTGGGCAGTTCGTCCGTTTTGCAGTTCAAACGAAACCGTACCCCCTGTTACCTGGTAATTTCCTTCTGAAGAAATAATATAGAATTCGGGTGTTGTGTTATTCCCGTCGTCGTCCTGTAGGATGATGTTTCCACCCGACATTTGAAAGACTGCGTTGGATGATTCCAGCCCAAATAATGCATATGCACCTGTATATTCCCCTCCGTAAGAGGCTTCATTACCAAATACCGTTACAGTTCCTCCTGTTTGTGTATAGGATGCAACTCCGGAAGCTCCGTTGGCACTTCTCACTTGGGCAACGTAACACGTTCCTCCGTCAATTTTTAACTGTCCGTATGAACTGGACCAAAAAATAAACCCGGCACTATTTCGGGTGCCAAAATACCCATCGGATATTCTAAACTCACCATAGACCGACATCGCCTGATTACCGCTTCCTGTATTTATTCCGGTCACCGTATAAGTGTCAGCTGAAGTAAATCCCGGAACTTCATCCACATCCTGAGCTGTAGAATACACCGTTACATTGGTGCCGTCAATCCAGATACGTGCATTTTTACCTACCGCATAATCACCATTACCCCCGGACTGGCTTCCTTCACTAAGAGACGGGATATGAATACTTCCCCTGAGTTGCAATGTACCATGGTAAATCCATAATGCTTTTCTTACCTGCGGATCTTCTGCTGAGAACGGTGAGTTTGTTGTTCTTCCGGCACTATTTGCGCCATATAGTGTAAAATAGCTGGTATTATCAGAGTACAGGTTAACCTTATAGGTTTTATCGGTTCCTTTATCGATTACCAGGTTGTAAAAATCAGTAGTACTGTATAAATTGACGTTCGAGTTCGAAGCACCTTTAAAACGGACGGTAACAGCTCCGTTCGTAGCAAGACTGCCATAATTAGGGGCATTTAAATTGGTGAAGCGCACGGTTCCCCGGTTGGTGAAGTTCCCGTAAATGGTAAACTGGTGAAAGATATCGTGATAATATTTACCATCGCTGGAAGGCATGGTGCCACTTATCTGGTAGGGGGATCTGGTGTCGCCAAGTCCGGTAGAAATACTTCCATTGGCCTCAACCTCAACATCTCCTTGTACGGTAAGGTTGAGGATGGTTGTTGATGCATCGTCATTTATTTTGAACGTACCTCTTTTTAACCGTAAATCCCCATTAATCGTGTAATCATTCAATAAGGTTAAAATATCCGAATTATTTGTTAGTTCCATTTCTACATCAAAAAATTCCCTTGCTGTACTCAGGCTGTAGTTTCCCCCATAGTATTCCACCGTACCTTCTCCCTGTCCTGCCGAATAAAAATGGGATGCATCACCGGAGGGAAAGTTATCGGCGGACATTAAAATACGTCCCGTTCCATTTATTTTGTTAAAACCATGGCCTGATGTTGACTGTAAATCAAGTCGCCCTTCAATGGTGATGTTCTGATGATTTAAATTGTTGCCAGTAACCGTAACTGTGCGGCCTGTTAATATTACAACATCATCTGCTGTATTGGTTGGTGAGGTTGACGGGGTGTAGTTGTCTGGATTATTGGGCAGGGAACCTGAAGGATCGAGAGTCCATGTTGCAGGATCATTCCAGTTGCCTGAAACCAGACTGTACCAGGTCCTTCCCGGTGCCCCTTCCAGTGGACTGTTCGTAGAATCTTCCGAAGCAAAGGTGTAATACCCGGTTTTTAGATCAGAATCGGTCAGGGTGAAATAAACCTGATTGCCATTTTGTAACCCGTCGGCATTTTTCACTTTAGAAAAGTTGCCGGAGGTACCACTTCTGTAAAGTAATGAGTAGTTCGTTATATTTATCGGGTTTAACCCGTCTGATAAGGCTTCATCAAAGTCAAATGCAATTCGGGCAGCCGGTGTGCCCACTGTATCCAGATACCAAATCCTGTTATAGGCCTCTTGCGCCCCTGTTACGGTTATTTCAGCACTGGTATTGAAATTTGAACTGTTATTCGGCGAGTTGTCATGAGAAACAAAAATATAATCTCCGCTGTTTAGCCCTGACATTGCTGTCAGGTATAAACCTCCGCTTCCTGCTTCAGAATGTTCGCCGTTACTTTCTTCCCCAATACCCGCTATTTCGTTTATATAGGGCGATGCTGGCGAAAAATAATCATTAGCAATAGTGATGTCGTATTTAACATTCAGGTATTGGTTTACGATTTGTAATTGAGCATCATTTAATGGATCGGTGAAGAATATAACTTCGGCAACATTAACGCTGTAGTAATTAGGGCTGGCCCTCCACCTTGCAATTGCAGATCCTCCGTAAGCACTTAACTGGTTCGCATTTCCCAGGGAACCTATTTGTGTACCATTCTGAAAAACACGTCGCTGTGGGGAAGTTTCCAAAGATGCCAGCCGGTTAATGAAAATTCCATAATCGTCGCTGCTGTTACCATCCCCTACATATCCGCTACCATCTCCGGTCAGGGTAGAGTAAATGTCGTTACACCAGTGATTACAAGTGTTTTGAGTGGTATTTCTCCAACCAAAATGCATGTTCTGATTACACGACTCTGTGGTTCCTGCCAGTACAAAGTTTGCCCCGTTTGTTCTTCGCGCCGCAACAAAAATTACGGTAAAGTCTGTATTAACAAGAAGACTTCCGTCAAAAGGCATAAAATCATCCGTCCCGTCAAATACTACTGCAGGAAGTCCGTTAACCTCACCTGTTCTGTATAGTGGTTGTGCGGCGGATGTCCCTTGGGTTGCATCATTGGTGTTACCGGATATATCGTTCCATGTTGCTACAGGATCGGTGTCTGATAAGGATAAGGAATCTGCCAATAACCAGAAAATATTTTGTGGTTGCCCACCCGAACCATCACTATTACCAACACCTCCTGGTCCTTTTTGGGCTTTCAGGGGATTAAGGGTGGCGGATAAAATGAATAAAACAAATGGGCTTATACGTATAAATAATTTCATGACTTTACCTGGGGAAATAATTTAGAGTTTTTTATTTAAAATAGTCCTTAGTTTATTAAACGTATGAACGCTTATTAGGTTGCAGGTGAATGGTATAAAAAGCAATAAATATAACCCACCCACGGCATTCTGTGTATGTGGTTATTCTGTTGGCTTTTTTAGATATGTGGTACATATAGGCGTATAAACAGAGAAGTGCATTTTTGTCAGAATTTTTAGAGGATTTCAGTATTATGTCTCTTTTTCTTAACCCAATTGTGATTTGTGTTGTGTGTACAGTAGCAGAAAATAAAGTCAAACCAAGTAGTTTTCACATTATAGTTTGAACCTGCAACAAAAAAGTTGAGATTAAATTATAGTGGTCAAAAATTCCGTATGTTTGAGGGATGAGTTTAGAGTTTTTAACCAACATGATGTTAAAAACAGGGCTTAGATAAAAATTAATAAGAGGTCAGTTTACAGTGCGGGTAAAAAAGGACCCAACTTAACAAAAGGTTATCAAAGTAAATTATAATGCACATCTTTTCAGGATTCTTAAAAAAAAAGCAAAACAGAAGAGCTGTTATAATAATGGCGGTGCTTATCCTTTTTCTGTATTTTCCCGTTAAGAAGCCACTAGTCCGGGAACATTACAGCCGGGTAATAACTGATAAAGAAGGTAGCATTATGCGGGTATTTCTAACAGAAGATCAGCAATACTGCCTGCCACCTGGATTTAACGATACATTACCCTGGAAGTTGGAAAAGGCGGTTGTTCAGTTTGAAGACAGGTATTTTTATCTACATCCCGGGGTAAACCCTGTAGCAGTTATAAGGGCTTTAGCGCAGAACTTAAAACAGGGTAGGGTAGTGAGCGGGGCCAGCACCATATCAATGCAGTTATCGAGAATACGAAAGGGCAGGGAGAGGAAAGCCGTAAACAAACTGCTGGAAATGGTTGAAGCCCTGAGAATAGAGGCACAGTATACGAAAAAGGAAGTGTTGAAACTCTATCTTGATCATGCTCCATACGGAGGGAACATCGTAGGGTATCAGGCGGCATCGTGGAGGTATTTCGGAAAGCCACCGCAGAAACTATCGTGGGCGGAAGCCTGTTTATTGGCCGTTTTACCAAATTCTCCCGGAACGATTAGTCCGGTAAAAAACAATGATAAACTCCGGGAAAAAAGAAACCGCCTGCTAAAGGCCCTGTTTGAGGAAGGAACAATTGATGAGCTTACCATGACAAACTCAATTGAAGAACCCATGCCTGACAGAATAGTGCCATTTGATTTGCGGGCGCCCCATTTAACCCGAAAACTACATGGGGAAACAGTAAAAAACAAGTTCATTATAAAAACATCGATCAACGCTGAAGTACAGGATAAGGCGAATTACCTGGCAAAACGATATGCTCAGCGGCTAAAAAACTATGGCATAAAAAATATAAGCGTACTTGTTGTAGAAAACAAAACCCGAAAAATAAGGGCATACATAGGTTCACAGGATTTCTACGGAGAAGCGGGCAGGGTAGACGGCGTAAAAGCACCGCGTTCAAGTGGTTCTCTGTTAAAGCCGTTTTTATATGCCTTGTCAATGCAGGAAGGTTTAATTATTCCCCAGTCTCAATTACAGGATATCCCTACTTACTACGGGGCATTCTCGCCACATAATGCATCAGAGATGTATGACGGGATAGTTACGGCCCATGACGCCCTTGTTCGTTCACTCAACGTTCCGGCCGTGCGTTTGCTTTACACATTCGGGCATTACAAGTTTTATAACTTTATGGAACAGGCCGGGGTATCCACGCTGTACAGATCGGCAGATGACTACGGGTTGCCGATGATAATAGGGGGAACGGAGGTCAACCTATGGGACATGGCCGCTATCTATTGTAGCCTGGCCAATCTTGGTGGGTTTGCCGGCATAAGTTGTACAGAAGAAACAGGAGAAGCAAAACATCGGTCGCTGCAGCTCATTGATACCGCCAGTGTGGTTTTAACCCTTAATATATTAAAAGATTTACAAAGGCCGGGTGCCGAGAACTACTGGAATAAATTCAATAGCCAGCATCCGGTAGCATGGAAAACAGGAACAAGTTTTGGGCATAAGGATGCATGGGCTGTCGGGGTAAATCCGGGATGGACCGTAGCTGTATGGGTGGGGAATTTTGATGCGACGACCAATAAAAACCTTTCCGGGGCAAAAAGCGCCGGACCACTATTGTTTGATATCATTAACACACTGCCCAATGATAGTGGTATAGTATGGTGGAACCCGGAAAATTATCATTTTGAAACCACGGAAGTATGTGCGATAACAGGTTATGCAGCAAGCTCCCGTTGTGAGCATACCCTTGAACGTGCTGTTGCAGGACATAAGAGCTTAAAGCAATGCCCTTTTCACAGAAAGGTATTTGTAGATTCTTTAGGTCAGTATAGTGTATGTTCCCGGTGCTGGAGTGCCGGTTACTCAGAAAAAAGCTATATTCAGTACCCTCCGTTGGTAACCAACTATTTAAGAAAGAATGGGGCGGTGATAGAGAAGATACCCATACACAATCCCGCGTGCGAAGTACATAAAAACAAAAACCTGATTGAAATAGAATACCCCCGGTCCAACTCAAAGATTATTGTTGCGCGTGATTTCGACGGACAATATCAACCAGTTGTATTTTCAGCAGTGCACCAGTTAAAAGATCAGGTGCTATACTGGTATGTCGACAATCGATATCTGGGGCAAACAGAGGCGAAGCACAAATTATCAGTAACATTGGCTCCCGGAAAACATATCCTGAGCCTTCTTGATACTTATGGAAATAAAAAAGAAATAACATTTTATTCAATGCATAATTAGAAGGCCCAACCGGAAATTACACCCCCCTAAAAAGGTAGTTTATTGCGAGAGAGGTACCCCTTTGTGGTATGCCCTGAATAAACATTCATCTTTTATTTCCATTGCTTCATAGTAAGGAATAGTCCATCCGTCACTTAAAAGTGGTTCTTTGCCAACTCCATTCTCAAATAAAAAACGGACATATTTTTTCAGGGTATAATAATATAAGACAAGTAATTGAGAGGGATAATTTAAAGGAGGAGCATTATGAACGCATATAGGTTTTCAGGAACATCGGACTTGCCCAGTATATCATTTGATAATAAGAGTGGGAAACTAATGATGAGTGGTTCATCATTGCCGGAGAATATCTTCGAATTCTATGGGCCGGTATTTAAATGGTTGGAGAAATATAAAAAAGTAGCACCTGGACAAACATTCGTGGAATTCAGGTTTGATTATCTGAATACAGCCTCTACCAATGTTGTTGCCCGTATCATTAGTTCTCTTATGGGGCTCAGGTTAAAGGGGAAAGACCTCTCTATTCAATGGTATTATTCAACAGGCGATTTTGATATAAAAGAACTTGGGCAGGATATACTTGACGGAATAACATGTGCACACGAAGTTATAGAAGCAAAACATTTAGTATCGCTCTCGGGACAATAGAAATGAGGCATAACTTTAAGGAAATTAACTATTAACATAAGTCATTTATCTATTAATCTTGTACCGTTTTATAGTTTTCAAAAAGACTATGAAAGGAATTATAACGATAAGTAGATTTTTTGTCTTTGTTGATTAAAATATAATCTTCTATTGGAAAACTAGAATTGATCTCACAAAAATCACTATGCCTTATTATATCATTTAGGGATTTACAATTATTAGTTATAGGGTTAAAATAATGAAGCCCTTCTAATTTTGAAGATTCACATCTAAGAGCCCAAAGATTTTTGTTTTTATAATGATCTATGCATATATAGAAAACTTTGTATTCATTGAATAATTCATTAATCTTATTGTAGCAGGATATTTCACCTGGCAGATAAGAAGATGACCAAAAGACAAGAATCATGTTAGTGTCTTTAGAAACTGATCTGTTACCTGTTTTTTTATGGTTGCCAAACCGCCGTATACCGGTCGGTATCCCGAAGGTTCGGGAGAGGTGTGAAAGGTGCACTGGCAGTCAATAGAACTGTCAGCCACCTATTCAATTGTGCTTAGTACTTGTTCATTTTTTTATCTTTTTTATAGTTCCTAACCATTTTACCAAAGTCTTTTTCTTTTTTGCGTTTCTCTGCAACTGTAGATTCGAAGTATTCTTTTTCTCTTTCCAACTTCATGTAGTTTTCGTAAGAAGATTTTTCGATGACTCCATTTTCAACAGCCTCAAGGACAGCACAACCAATCTCATTGATATGAGTACAGTCTTTAAACTTACATTCTTCTGCCAATCTGTAAATAACATCGAAAGTTGTTTCAAGCCCATAGGAGGAATCTGTAATTCCCACTTCTCTCATTCCTGGGTTGTCGATCAAAATGCCTCCATTTTCTAGAACAATTAGCTCCCTGTGACTTGATACGTGCCGTCCTTTGTTTGAGCTTTCACTAATCTTTCCGGTTTTCATTACATTTTTTCCAGACAAATTATTTAGTAAAGTAGATTTACCAACTCCTGACGATCCCAACATACAATAAGTTTTACCTTTTGCTATAGTTTTGGTCAGGCCCTCGTACCCAATGTGGGTTTCGTTGCTTATGGCAAAAACAGGGATGTCTTTAATCCGCTGTTTTATGTTTTCTATTAACTCTGCAATCCGCTGTTTATCTATTAAATCAATTTTTGTTAAGATGATAATAGGTTCCACTTTCCCTGCATAACAAATAGTCAGAAATCTTTCAAACCTGTTAATACTAAAATCCCTATCGATGGCTTGCATTAAAAATGCATAGTCAATATTTGTGGCAATAATCTGAACCTCGCCGTGGTGTCCAACTGCCTGTCTTTTAATCGTTGAAAATCTTGGGAGGATCTTGTGAATGATTGCACTCTTAGCATCGAAAATGGTGAGTGCCACCCAGTCGCCAACTGCAGGAAAATCTTCTCTGCTTTTTGCGGTGAAACGCATGTTTCCAACTATCTCTGCTTCAAACTCACCGTTGCTTGTCCGCACCACATAGCGTTCTTTGTGCTCCGTTATGATGCGCCCAACTTCAAAATCGCCTAGAGAATTCTCAATTCTATAGTCTTCAAAGTCATTTGTATATCCTAATTCGTATATGTTCATTTTGTTTTGTTTTAAATGTTAATGGGAAACATTGGTTTTCCCTTTTCTTTTTCAGGAAACATTTTTTCAAATTCTGCAAATTCATCTTCTTCCACTTGGAAGGATTCGTCATCAAAAAATTTACCTGTAATATCACCTAATCCATTCTTTTGAAGTTCTAAAGCCATGAACTGCGGAAAGTTTTGACCATCTTTTGTGGTGATACCATATTTGCGAGCATCATCAAATCCAAAGCGATGGTAGTAATTTGGATTACCAAATAAAATCATTCCCTTAAAAGCTAGTTCTTTTGCCATAGAAATGGAATGCTTTAAAAGCAGGGTGCCAATGCCCTTGTTTTGCATTTCCGGTGAAATAGCGAATGGACCAACACAAAGCACTTCATGTTCGTTATGCTGATTGTCTACAACTTTTGCTTTGCTTGAAATGATGTGCCCCACAATCTTGTTGTTGTATATGACAACTAAATCAAGCTGTGGAATGTAGTCTCTACTTTTGCGTAAGTTGTGTAAGATGAAGTGATCGGTACAACCGGGTGTAAATAAATTCCAAAATATTTCTCGTGTTAGAAATTCTGTTATATAATATTCGCTTTTGTCTGTTTGTTTTATATTTAAATTCATTTTAAACATACTTTAATTGTAAAACATAATGCAACATTCTTGCAAACATCATAAAATGTGGTACATATGAAATTAAAAAACAAAAGATATGCTTTTCAGGTGCACCAAAAAATTAAATAATCATACACTACAATTTGCATGATGTTACAATAAAAAAAATAATAGATTATCTGTTTCGAAAGATTATCCGAAACTAGTATGATAGTCAAGAAGAAAATTGACTATCTATTTTACAATGTCCGTATGTGATATAGCGATTACTCTAAACATAAATTAATCGAAGCATATTTTAATTAGATTGCGAATGTAATGAATAAATCCAATACTGCAATTTTTTTGCGAGGTTTTTAGTATTGAGTACAACGTTGAGTGTATTATTTCGCAAGGGATTGCGGGCTACATTCGTATCCATTGTTCGAAGTTGAAGCGGGAGAAAAAACTTTGCATACCACTGAAACCCTTATGAATTATACACATTGTGTGTGCCCTGCATGAGCATGAGCACACCCGTAAGGAAGTTCTGAATAAATTATTCCCTTCGGTCATGAGAATAGTTCGTAAAATACAAATTTTACGGAACAAAAGGAGTGGAAAACGGGGATATTTATCCAGATGCATATTCCAGATATGTGAACGTTGTAAACATCGACCTCAAAAGTTTCTTTGACATGGTCAACCATGATTACCTAATGAACCTGATTAAGCGAAAAGTCCATGGTCCCAACTTCTTCGGCTGATATGGAGATTTCTCCGCAGCCCGATAGAGATTGACGGGAAGTTGGGACTACAATTACCATCGAACGCCTTAAACAACGTGGCTATATTCCCTTTATTGAGTACTATCTGAAACTTCGTAACCCGGGAACTGATGGTTGCCGAACCGCGAAGTACGAGACCTGTACGCTTCGTGGTGGGAGAGGCGCAATGGTGGTCAATTGACCGTCATCCGTCTACTCAATTAGCAAAATGTGCCTATTGAGCTAATTGATAATCTTTTATCAAAAGATCTGCTGATAGATTTAATCGATCCGCCAACTTTCTTATCATATCTACAGTCAATCTACGTTTTCGATTTAAAATCTCTGATACTCTACTTTTTCCTCCAATCTCTGGAATCAAATCAACTTGTTTTAGATGCATTTCTTCCATGCGAATTTTAATTGCCTCAATTGGATCTGGAGCTTCAATTGGATAATGTTTATTTTCGTAATTATCAACCATCAATCCTAATATTTCCAACTCATCACTCTCTGATGTTCCAAGTTTTGCATCGAAAATTTGCTCTAATCTTTTCAATGCAGCTCTATAATCTGCCTCCGTTTTAATAGGTTTTAATTCCATAATCACCAAATTTTAAATACTATTTGCATCAATTTTATCATAATCTGAGTGAGTACCTATGAATCGAACAAATGCTAATTGATGGTCAAAATTGAACTTTACAATCAATCGGTATGAATTGCCTTTTATATTGAAAACAATTCTGCTGTCTTTCAAAATACTTGCATTCGCATAACTCTGTTTCACATCATTTGGTGTCCTCCAATTAGCACTCATTGCAGTGTCATGCCATGTTTTTAGATATTGTTCAGAATCTGGATATTTTTCCCAAAATTCTCTCAAGGTACTTTTTGCAAATATTCGCTTCATAGTTCTCAATGTGAGAACAAATATATGATAAAATTCTCAATTCGAGAACTTTTTTTATGCGGAATGTTTCTTTTAGCATTTTTGCTAATGACAAGTATAAAATTCGTTGCATTACAATGTTTTGCAATGAATTTTACATAATGTGTGTGCCTTGCATGAGCATGAGTACACCCGTCAGGAAGCTCTGAATAAATTATTCCCTTCGGTCATGAGAATAGTTCGTAAAATACAAATTTTACGGAACAAAAGGAGTGGAAAACGGGGATATTTATCCAGATGCATATTCCGGATATGTGAACATTGTAGACATCGACCTCAAAAGTTTCTTTGACATGGTCAACCATGATTACCTAATGAACCTGATTAAGCGAAAAGTCCATGGTCCCAACTTCTTCGGCTGATATGGAGGTTTCTCCGCAGCCCGATAGAGATTGACGGGAAGTTGGGACTACAATTACCATCGAACGCCTTAAACAACGTGGCTATATTCCCTTTATTGAGTACTATCTGAAACTTCGTAACCCGGGAACTGATGGTTGCTGAACCGCGAAGTACGAGACCTGTACGCTTCGTGGTGGGAGAGGCGCAATGGTGGTCAATTGACCGTCATCCGTCTACTCAATTAGAGGGTCGTTATTGTCTTTTTCTATCAGTCACGATAAACCAAGGAACATCCAGTTTACCACTTCTGAAGTAAATATTTATCTCATCATCAATTTCAATTCGCTTATATAATCCTTTACTTACACTTACTTCATCAATCTTGTTTTGTTGTCCCCATTCTGTAAGCTTTAAATAATATGAAGTGTGTCTTCCTGTACTTATTCGTTTATCAAGGATTGTTGCTGTGTAATGTTGTGGTTCCGATTTGTCAAGATTGCAATTAAGGTAAATTACGGCACCAAATCCATATGCAAACAGAAACATTACCAAACTTGAAACAGTCAGGAAGTCTTGCTTCTTTTTAAACGCAAACTCCTTCTGATTTATAAGCAATACGAATAAAAATGAAACCGTAACTAAAACCACTTTTAACCATACATTTGAATAATCAAATATATCATAGTCGAAGAATGACCTAACCATTAATCCTAATGAAGGAAAAATGAAAGCATAAATTGTCGATGGATATGCACTTCCATTTTTCTGGTCAATTCGTATCAGTCCACCCGAAAGTTTAACAGCAATCAAAGCAATTATTGGAATAACTAAAGCAGAAAGTACTGCATAATCATACGGTTTTGGGTAAAACAAAGTCCAAGCGAAAGAAATACCACCAAGCCAATTAATAATCCTTGAAATTTTCCTCGCATTCGAAAGTTTTTCTTCTCTTATCTCTCTCGACCAACCAATGTTCTCATCATTTAAGATTTCCTGTTCTTCCGCTTGAGCATTTACAAAATCAAGGTTTTCGTATTTCGCTGTCAGCCAAGATAGAATTTCGTGGTATCCACCAATATATTGGCTTATTTTTATTCTTTTCTTCTCTTTGGTGTTTGGTTCAACGAAGATATATTGCTCATTTACAATAAAGCCTTTAATCTCTTCAAATCTAAGTTCTTTAGTCTTAAGGACTCCTATGGAAACTAATCCATCCTTTGTAATAATAAATCGTCCTTTGTAAATATCAATCAGTCCGAATACCATTAAAACTACCATACCAATCGAAATTGGTGTCAAGATTAGAGCAAGAGATAAATTTATCTTGTCAGCTAGGAATGGCATAATCCCTAAAAATCCAAATAGCACAATCAATGCTGGTCCCATAATCCAGATAAAAATTGCCCATCCTTTTGTTATTCTGTATTCTTTCATAATTCTGTGTCTGTATCGTTCGCCCTAATGCTCGCTAACGTTCAAATATAATAACTCCAAAGGACTTTTAATATTCTGAATTGTGTGGGGTGCAACATGGGTATATATCTTTCTTGGTCGTTTTACTGCTGCTATGGCGCCGGGAAACTGTCTTGTCTCGGTTTTAGCCGATGGTCAACTTATTACCAAATCTGAATTCAGCGTTAGGAGTATTTCTAACCCAATAGCTCTTGTTGGCGATAAACCCAGTGGATATGTAGATAAAGAGTACCTTTTAAAACAACAAGGGCTAAATATTAGTATGATGGACTTCGATTTTGATATGAATTTTAAAATAACCAGTTTTTCTTTACAATTATTACTCCAAAAGGACTTTGGAAAACCGCAAAAGCAAAATCTGACCGTTTTACTGAAACGCAACAAAAAATTATAAAATCATTAAATTCAGAACAAAGTCTTTATATCGAAGACATTAAAGCAGAGGCTGAGGCTCCTGATGGTTCAATAAGAGAACTGCCTCCTTTAATTTATGACCTTAGATAAATGAACTTGATGCTTCCTGTTTTTTAATGGCTGCCGTGCCATCATATAGCGGGAAGTGTCCCGAAGTCCCGGATGTGGTGTGAAATTGCACTGGCAGTCGATAGACTGTCAGTGCACCTATGTGGTTAGCTTTATTTACATTTCTAAAATGGTGGAGTTTCAGTAATTTCAGATAGAGAGACTCTTGTTACAAGAGGGATAAACCCGTTTTTTCTGGATTCATTGTAAACTAAATCAGCGTTCTGCTGAGAAATACAATAGTCAACAGTGAATACGGGTATGCCATAGTTTAAATATTTTTTATTTTGCTTGATCCTGTTCGATGTGGAATAATCATCTTCATGTCTTTCCCCACCTTTTAAATCTCCGGCTCCGGGTGAGTCCCAATCTGCATCACCTTCACCATAAAACCATGTATCTTCAGTAGCTATTGCATCAATTATCGTAGAATAGTAGGTTGGGTTTGCATCAATTAAATAAGGGGCATTTTGCGAGACAACCAGGAAACCCTGGTTCACGGTTTTTCCTATATTCCCTATTTTTTCAATAAATGCCATCATTTCATTTTCAGTGTTTTTACCCTGTGCCGCTGCATAATTCCTAATATTATCGTCATCATATGCTTCAACCCAATCTAAATACACTCCGTCAAAGCCAAAATCAGCAATTTTTTTAATCAGTCCATCGTCCGCTAACCAAATGTCCATCCATGCTGTATCCCAATATGCCACAGGATAATTTCCTTCCCAGCCATCCGGGTCAATGGTTATTAGAAAATCAGGGTAACCTTGTGTTGTTTCGGTTGGTGCGGTCCAATCGTCGCCCCAATATGTTCTCCATTCTTCTGCCTGGCCGATATCAATATAGGCCAGTAAAATTCGTTTATCTCCGTTGGGCTTGTTTTTTAATTTGTTGACCATGTATGTAACATCATAAGGATCCTCTTTTAGATTGAAACCTGGCTCAACGACAAGCATATCATATTCGGTCTCACCTAATAAATCAATTGATGAGTGTTCTTCCAAATGTTGAATC
Organism: Bacteroidales bacterium; assembly: GCA_965230395.1. Taxonomy (GTDB): domain Bacteria; phylum Bacteroidota; class Bacteroidia; order Bacteroidales; family UBA10428; genus UBA10428. Next base: position 3,589,827 of record CBDDKV010000002.1, on the reverse strand, counting down.
TGGTACATAAAGTACGATATTTCAACTCCGTTTAGCGTCGTGGAAGCTTCTGGTTCAATCTCAGAATTGTCACTCTCGCCACAAGCAAATAACATAACAGTCATCGTGACGAAAATAAGATGGGGTTTTGTTGCTGTTTTCATGGGTTTAATTTTTACTGTAATTTAGAGTAACTTTTTCACTTAAAGAATTAAATATCCGAAATTTACAAGTTTCCTCTGAAATTCCATAATTCCCCAAAATTTTCTGTAAAATTCCCCCAAGAAACCATAAGGTCGGGTTGGGTGCGAAAGGTGCACTGGCAGTCAATAGGCTGTCAGCAGCCTATTCGGTTCTGGCCAGTACTTTTCTTTTTATTTAGGGGCATTCTTTATACACCTTAGAAATTCGTTCCGAACTTCAACCTTTTTAAATTCACCTCCATATTCCATTGTGGTAGTAAAGCTTGACTTGTCTTTTATTCCTCTTGATGACACACACAGGTGTTTGGCAGAGATCATCACTATTACACTATCCGTGTTTAAAGTGAGTTGCAAATCTTTCATAATTTGTAAACATAATCTTTCCTGCACCTGGGGCCTATGGGCATAATAATTCACCAACCGGTTAATTTTGGACAAGCCGACTACACGTTCTTTCGGGATGTAGGCAACGTGGGCATATCCGGTTATGGGCAAAAAATGATGTTCGCAGGCAGAATCAATAGTAATGTCTTGTTCGATCAACATTTTATCGTAACCATATGTATTTTCAAAAGTAGAAAGCTTTGGCTTGTTATTGGGGTCTAAACCATAGAAAAGTTCTTTTACATACATTTTTGCTACACGGTAAGGAGTCCCGGACAGGCTGTCATCTGTAATATCTAAACCTAATTCTTCCATTATTTTAGAGAAATGATACTGAATAGCATTAATTTTCTGGTCATCCGACTTTTCAAAGGCATCTTTTCGTAAAGGTGTATCAACATTTGTAGAAATATGATTATTTCCAATAGTGTCAATTTGTTCAATTATACTTTTTTTCATCATCTTGTTCATTTGTACAACAACCGTTCGTCTAACATTAGCCATTTTATAGAATTGTAAACATGCAATACGCTTATGGCTAAGATTGATTCATGGATTTTTGATTTTGTAAATTAAAGATGCAAAAGTATATAATATACTTTTAAATGCAACATCGTTGCATTTAATGTTGTGGGATTGATAAAACAACTTATGAGGGATATGTACAAAACAATCTCTATCATGTAAAGGGCCAATTTCTCAGTCTTTTGAAGAGGTTTTGTGTTAAGTTTACCTAAATAAGTCCCATTTATTTTCATTATGAATAGTGTGGTAAGTACTAAATTCATTCACTTATTTCAGCCCTCCGTCTCCTTTCTGCTATGTTAAAGTTTTTCGCCGTAGCTAAGGCTATGCCTGTAAACTTTGCCTTGCATAAAGAAAATTATTTTTAAGTGACAGTTTGTTTTGGGTTTGCATGTTAACTTGATGAATGTAATATACACCTATAGTTTTGATGGAATGCCATCAATATGCACGTTCAATTTCAGAAATCCGGTCATGGAGCTTTGATAGCCTGGACTGTTTTTCAAACGAGAATGTTCCGGATTCGTTTAGAACATATTCTAATAAAAGTTTCGACTTTTTATAAAAAGGCAGGCTTTCATTCAAATTTCCTTTGGCATAATGTAATTCAGCCTCTGCATAAAATAATTCCAACAGAATTTCCAGATGGCCATTCGTATAATTATGCTCATTTATCAGTTTTTCAGATATATTCTCCAAAGGAAGGTCGCGAAAGAATCCGGCATCTTCTTTTAATAAATTCATATAAGCATTATCAAGCGACTCAGAAGCTTCTTCAAACTTTCCTTTTTTTATCATTCCAAGAATACCGGCGACTAATTCCGCTAGCATTTCAATCATTCTTAATATAAAATCCCTTTGATACATTATTCTTCATTTATTTCATTAAGTAATTGTTTCATTTCTTTTAAGACTCCGGAATACCGGATTCTGGTTTCAATTTTTACAAGCATTGGCCAAATTACAAATAGTATCATGATAACAACTGAAAAATAAGAGGCAAACAGGTTAAAGTCAGTACAACTCAAAGATATATTTTTTAATTTACCTATGTCAGTCGTGAACAGGACGAGAGTAAAAAACAGGAGGATACAACAAAAGCTTATAGTCCCAACCCTGATGCTGAAATAATAACTCCGTAAATTCTTTTTCCATCATAAACAGGTTCTTTTTTATCAATAGGACGAAAATAAAAATGTGTTTCTTACAAAAAGTAAAAAAAATTACTTTAATTCGCAGATTCATTGGAAATGTGTTGGTGTTAGTATTTTGATATTGAGTGTTTTATATTGATATTGTGATGTTGCAGGAATATCAGTACAAGGTTAATGGCTTATGTAATTAGAAATCAAAATGGATTATTAAAAATAATTAACGATCTATTAAAGAAATAATGTTATTAATGTAGAATTATTACTTATTTTTGTTTCAGAACATAAAATATGAAATCTATGGAAAGTGCAAAAGCAGGGTTCTTAATTGATATGGACGGAGTAGTTTATAAAGGGAGCCAGGCAGTTCCCGGGGCAATTGAAACAATAAACGCGATGGTTGAAAAAAACATCCCATTTATATTCGTTACAAATAACAGTCAGAAAACAGGAAGGGACATTGCACATAAGTTAATTCAAATGGGGATGAATGTAAATGAGAAACATGTTTTTACCTGTGCAGATGCAACTGCGAAATTCCTGAACAGACAAAAATCGAATGGAACGGCTTATGTTATCGGAGAGCAGGGATTAACAACAGCTTTACACGGGGCCGGTTACTCAATTGTAGAGAACAATCCTGATTATGTTGTAGTAGGAGAGGGCAGAAACCTTAATTTTGAATCACTGGAAAAAGCGACCAAGCTTGTAATGAACGGAGCAAGGTTAATAGCTACCAACCCGGATACCAGTGCACCAATTGAAGAAGGAATACGGCCCGGGTGCGGAGCTATTGTGTCGATTATTGAAAAAGCAACAGGAAAAGAGGCTTTCTCGGTTGGTAAACCTAACGGGGTAATGATGAGATTGGCCCGTAAACAACTGGATTTACGAACAGGGGAAACATATATGATTGGCGATACGATGTATACCGATGTTTTAGGAGGTGTGCAAATGGGCTACACCACAATCCTTGTCCTTTCGGGGGGGACAAAAACAGAGGATCTTGACAGCTATGCCTATCGCCCCAAACATATTATCGAAAGTATTGCTAAGTTACCTGAACTTTTACCGGAAATATTTTCCTGATCGGGTAAGGAAAAAATAAAATACTGATACCAAATATGCAGATAGCATATGTATTTGAATTTGTGAGATCCCTGATTTTTAAAATAATATTCGTTTTCGGTGCAGTCCTTCTTTTAAGTTCATGTAAAAATAAAAGGCGGGAGGAAGTACCAAAACACATAAATATTTTTCCTAAGAGCAATAGCCGGAAAAGTGTTGAGCTTATTTATGATAGTACAAAATTTCGGGATGATATTGAGTACGATTATTTTGAGAGTTGCGAAGTCTATTTTTCAGATGATACCGGAAACGTATGGAGGTTTCATGTATACCAGTCGTTAGGTAGTATGCATGGCTATAAACTATACGATAAACAGGAATGTAGCCAATATAAAGGTGCCCGCTTTTACATTGAGTGGGATTTTCAGGGGACAACGACAAAAAAAGGAAATGAGGCTACCATGAGCCGGATTGAAGAACTAATGCTTAAAACCCCTGAAATACACCTAAAAAGGAGGTTGGTAAAATTAAAGCCGGGTGATGATATCGTAGACATAATTGGAGATGCCTCTGCTGGTGATTCAATCGTACTCGGGAGGGGCATTTACTATTTGAGTGAAGGTGGATTGAGCATTTCTTCTGATTATGTGAGTTTAACCGGAGAACCGGGTTGTTTTATCTTTGCCAATATCGACTATAACGTTATAGACATTGATGCCCATTCTGTAAAAATCAGTAATCTCAATTTATCTCATATTAATTCAGAAAATGCAGCTTGTTCCGGAGATGTAATTCTTATAAATTCCTTTAGTTGTAGTCGTGTAACCATTGAAAACTGCGACATCAATGGTTGCGGGGTTGTTGGTATAAACTTGTATGCCACAGATAAAAACAACAATATAAATTACAGTTTCTCAAACAATTTTATTCATAACAACTCAGGGGCAGCTATTATGATTGATGGAATAAGTTTTGACGAGGAGGTGAACGATGTAAATGGAATAAGTTTTCAGAACAATGTGATCTGGAATAATGGGGAAGATAAAATAAATGAACCGTTCTTTTATAAAAATGTATTTACTTTTGGACAGTCAGACAGTGTAAGAAACGGCATAAATATATTTTGTCCTGAAATAAATGTATATCACTTTGATAAGGTTGAAGATAAATTGATCCCATTTCATGGAAAAGACAGTGCCCTGATAATTGGTTATATTAACCCGGCAAAATACTCTGGTGGGAAAGCAAAGGGAATATTGGTATATGAACGTTTCAAACCGATTGAATTCTTTGACACTTTGCAAGTCGTTTTATGTGATTCTACAGAAGCATCGCTTAAAGAAAAAAAACTAGTCATTGTGTACCGGGACAAGGAGACCATAAAAGAATATTTCGAACAGGGCGGAGAAGATTGGTCCTGGTTTGTTGAAGAAGTATGGGGGTATTTTGAAGATGCTGGTGCTGTTGTAAAAAACTCGGATAGTGTGGAATACGAACAGTTGACCAGACTGATAAAAAAACACAATGCTAAAGAAAGTGGTATGGGGTATTTTTTCGTTATGGGCAAGGAGTCTGCTTATTTTGAGCACAATCTGCCACATGAAGTAAAGAAACTGGGAGACGGGTTTTTTAAAGAGAATATGATGAAACAATTAGGGCTGCAAAAATTTTAAGGTTTGTCCCGGAAAGAGACTCTAGGTTTTTTTAGGCCATATAAATTAAAATCCCGATGTACCGGATCGGGATTAATTTAATACATGGACTGCCATTATAAGGTTATTTCGACATTTTGTCCAAATCACTTTTGAACCTGTTCGTTAATTCGCTGGTGAATTTATTAATAATCCTGCTTTCGTTTTCATCAATTCCATTACTCGAAGCTGCAACCGTGTTAAGCATTTCCAGTAAGTATTGGTACTCTTCTCTGGGGCCTGACTCGTAACAAATATCAATTACTCTTTTGTACAAGATATCCACCGGGTTTTGATGTTCTCTTTCATAATCAAAAGACCATTTTATTTCTTTTGCCCAGGGATGGCCTTTGAGTATTTTTTCTAATGCTTCATATTCTTCGTCTTGTATAATTCCGTCTGCCATTGCCACAACATACACAAGTTCACCAAAAGCATCATAAAGCTTATCCAGATTTTCCATAATTTATAATTAAGTTAAAGGTTAAAATACAATAATTCACGTATTGAGATCTGGGGGCCTATCTCAAATCAAACATTTTATCCGGAATTCTTTCATCTTTATATTTCAAATCCGGCATCGATTATCAAAAATTGTTAAATATACTACTATCTGGTATAAATGACGGGCCTGATTCTCTCCCTACAATTCTGTCATAACCTCCTTCTTCAATCCATTTTATTAGTTCAGCAGCTCTCATAACTGTCCAGGGGTGCGAATTGTCCATAACGGAAACAAATTTAATGGCCTTGTTTAAGGTACTTTCGTCAAGATCCTCGAAGTTCCTGGCTTGATCCAGGAATGCCTGGTAATTCATTTTGTCAAAGTGGCTCAAAGGCATTCCTGCCATTTTCATCATAGCATGAATAGCAGCTTCCTTGTTCTGGCAGGTTAACAGCCCCGCTCTGTCAGCCGTAAATTCAGACATTCGGTACCAATGGTAAAGAGCATATTTTATAGGTTCAGTTATTAGACCACCAAGTCCTAGTGTTGCGGTACTTAAAGCTCCTGCAATATGTGTGAAAACCTGGGCCATCATATGATACAACATATGCATACTTTTTATATGCCCTACTTCATGGCCGATAACATACAGCAGTTCATCTTCTTCCAGTAAATCAATTGTACCCGAACTAAGCACAATAATGGGCTTTTCGGCACCAGTTGTAAAACCTCTAACACTATATCCCCACCCCAGGTATAAATCGGGCATATATTTAACATCCAATATATTACATGCATCTTCGAGTGATTTGTAAATCTCCGGGTAGTTCCGTCGTGTTATTTGAATGTTGCTGCCAGTATATTGTATGGTATAGATTCTTTCTATTGTCTGTTTCACAATATATCTACTAACTTTTTCCAGTCCCGGAGTTCTTTCCAGAGTATTCAGGGCTTTTCTGTCAAACGGGTGTTCATAGTCCCCGGCCATTAGATTTCGTAATAACTTTTGTCTCATAATAGAATAAATTGATTAGTGCCTAAATATGAACAAATTATTTTAGAAATCAATGTCTAAATAAACAACTTATAATGTCTTTTTAATGTTGTTGCAGTTGGGGGCGTTGGGACAATTCACGAACGAACAATAAGTTGAACCGTTCAAAAAATGTTTAACGGGTTTTACCGACTTAATGAATATGTTCATCTAATATTTTCCCTCATTAGCCTACTTGTGGACAATTCCTATTAAACACAATCTAACTTTAACCTGTTATATTTAGAATATTTTTAGAAAATTTATAAAAACTTGATGATTATGCACGGGGGAACAGGGAAAATGGCATTTATATTTTTAGCTGTATTTATTCTTATTGATATTTATGCTTTCAGGGGGCTAAGGCAACTAACTTTGGGGCTTAATAGTAACGTAAGAATCATTCTGACAGTTGTTTATTGGGCAATTCCTGTATTTATTTCCATAATGACGTTTTATATTATGAGCAATATGGGCAATGTTACAGGGGGCAAGCTTTTTTACCGTACTTTTTACGGCTTTATGGGAATAATGGTCCTTTTTTATGTGCCGAAGATGATATTTTCAGGTTTTGAACTGGGGAACGATATTTCAAACGGGGTTGTTTTCCTGTTGAAAAAATTCAACATAGCCCAAAACGATATAAATGTAAAATTCTTTAGATATACGGGGGCTTTTGTAGCGTCAGCTGTTTTCCTCTTTACCTTTACGGAATTTTGCACGGGAGGTACCACTATAAAGAAAATCATGTTGAATTAAAGTATGAAAACTTACCGGAAAAATTCGATGGTTTTAGAATTGTTCATATTTCCGACTGGCATATAGGAAGTTTCTATGGGAAACCGGAGCGTATTGAGGAAGCCGTAGAAAGAATTAACAGGACAAATCCGGATATAATTTTATTTACCGGCGATTTAGTCAATAACCTTGCATCAGAAGTAGAAGAGTTTATACCCGCGTTAAAAAAACTTAATGCAAAATACGGTGTGTATTCTGTTTTGGGCAATCATGATTATGGTGAGTATGTAAGCTGGGCAGATAAAGCAGAAGCAGAGGCTAACCTAACCCGGTTGAAGGAATTACAAAAACAAGTGGGCTTCACCTTACTGAATAATACCTCGACATTTATTGAAATAGAAGGCGATAAAATTGGTCTAATAGGAGTTGAGAATTGGGGCATACCACCGTTTCCACAGTATGGAAACCTGGATAAAGCTTATGAAAATGTTAAAGATGCCGGTTTTAAAGTATTAATGTCGCATGATCCGTCACATTGGGAAGAAGAAGTAAAGCAGAAAAAAAATATAGATCTGACGTTGTCTGGCCATACCCATGGAATGCAGTTTGGGATAAACTTCAAAAAACTGAAATGGAGCCCGGTGAAATTTAAGTACCCGAGATGGGCAGGGTTATATACAGAAGGAAAGCAGGACTTGTTTGTTAGTGTGGGAATAGGTTATATAGCCTTCCCGGGCAGGGTTGGGATGAGACCGGAAATTGCTATACTGGAATTACATAAGTCGTAATTAAGGATTTTGTTGTAATTTCGTATAACCAATTACAAGGGATGTGCGTAAATACTTCAAAAACCACTTTTATATGAACAGGTTAGCAAGCTTGCTGATAATCTCTCTGATAAATATTTTTATTCTTACTACTGTTGCAGCGCAGGATCCAAATCAAATAAACAGTGATAAGGTAATTCAACCTGATTTTAATGCCAAACGAAAATCGTTTGACAATTATATGATCGATAATGCCAAGGTGCCTTTAAGAAAAAGAATTTCAGAAAACAGGATAAAGGCAAGGGCAAAACGCTTGGAAGATAGGGAGCTAAAGGCTAAATTAAAACAAGAGCGAAAGCTGGCCAAGGCAGAAGAAAAGTTAGGGAAGCAAAAGCAGAAAGAGAATGAAAAGCTCATGGCCCAGAGACTGAAGGCCCAAGAGCAACATGAAAAAGAAATACAGACGGAGTCTGAAAAAATAGATAAAGAAAATGAGCGTATTCTGGCAGAACAACAAAAAGAACGGGAACAACAGTTAGTGCATAGCGAAGAGATTCAGGAAGAAAACCTGAAAGTCATGGAAGAGAGACAGAAACGAATAGCGGAAAGAGAGAAGGAATACCAAAAACAAAGTGATGAGATTGCCAAATATAACCTGGCAATCCTTTCCATGGAAAAAGGGGGGTACGCACAAAGATTAAAGGAACAGGAAAAGCAACGGGAGGAACTTATTAAAGAAAATGAGAAGATAAGAGCTGAAAGAGATAAGATAAGGGCTGAAAGAGAAAAAGAAAACGCCAGATATAGCGAAGAAGTTTCGGCAGAAAATGAGAAAAACAGAAGGGAAAAAGAGAAGGAAAGAAAAAAGATAGAACAGGAAGAAGAAAAGCTAAGGAAAGAAATAGAGGCGTATAATAAAAAGGTACTTTCTTTTGAGGAAGGTGCTTATGCCGAAAATTTAAAAGCCGGAGAAAAGAGAAGTGCTGAAATCCGAAAAGAAAATGAAGCCTTATTGGCCGAAAGGGAAAAGCAAAAAATAAGAGATGATAAAGAAAGTCAGGAATACCAGAAAAGTATAGCCAGGGAAAACGAAAGAATTGAAAGGGAAAAAGAAAAACGCCATGCGGATCTGGAAAAAGAGCAGGAGAGGTTAAGAAATGAAATAGCAGAACATAACGAAAAAGTGTTGGCCCTTGAACATGGGGAGCATGCTAATAGCCAAAAGGAAAGTGAAAAGGCCCGGGAAGAATTGCTCAGAGAGAATGAAAAGATATTGGCAAATCAAGACAGAATTGCAGAAGAGAGACAAAAGGAAAATGAAGCATATAGTGAATCAATAGCAAAGGAAAACGAGAAAGTAAAAGAAGAACGGGAAAGGCAGCTAGCCCAACTTCAGGCTGAGTGGGACAAAGAGAAAAGAGAAATCGAAAAATATAACCTCAAAGTACTTTCCCTGGAAGAAGGAATGTATGCAACTCATGTAAAGGAAACTAAAAAGGAGAGGGAGGCCTTGTTAAAAGAAAATGAAAAAATAAGGGCTTATCAGGAAAAACAGAGTGGGCTAAAAGCTGAGGAAAATCAAAAATACAGCAGAGAAGTTCAGAAAGAAAACAGTGCTCGGGAAAGGCAGCGAAATAAAGAAAAAGCCCGGTTAGATAAAGATTATGCCAAACTGCAGAAATCAATTTCAGAGTACAATCAGAAAGTGCTTAACATGGAGGTTGGTTTAGCGGCTAAGAATGGCAAAGAACAAGAGAAACAAAGAGAGGAGTTGCTAAAAGAAAATGAAAAAATTCTTGCCGCTCAGGGGAAAATTCAGACTGAACGGGAAGAAGAAAATGAAAAACATAGTGCCAGGGTAGCAGCGGAAAATGAAAAGAGGAACAGGGAAAGGGAAAGGTTTATTGAAAAGAGACAGGAAGAACAGGAAAAAATCAGTGATGAAATTGCCCGGTACAACGAAAAGGTACTCAATTATGAAACAGGATATTATGCTGACCTGAAAAAAGAAGCGGAACGGCACCAGAAAGAGATACAGGCAGAAAATGAATCTGTCCTTGCCCGTCAGCGGGAACTTGCCGATGCCAGGGCAAAGGAGAATACCCGCCGCAGTGAAGAAATAGCGAAAGAAAATTCTGCCATCCTTGCTGCACAACAGGCCAAACAGGATGCGGCCCAGTCGTCCAATTCGAAAGAAAGAAAAGAAATAGCCTCAGCAAATGAACGGGTACTTGCCGGGCAACAGGCACGGCAAGAATCAATAGCCCTTGAGAGGGCTAAACGCAGTGAAGAAATAGCGAAAGAAAATTCTGCCGTCCTTGCTGCACAGCAAGCCGAACGGGATGCGTTTCAGTCGTCCAATTCGAAAGAAAGAAAAGAAATAGCCTCAGCAAATGAAAAGGTACTTGCCGGGCAACAGGCACGACAAGAATCAATAGCCCTTGACAGGGCCAAACGCAGTGAAGAAATAGCGAAAGAAAATTCTGCCATCCTTGCCGCACAGCAAGCCGAGCGGGATGCGGCCCAGTCGTCCAATTCGAAAGAAAGAAAAGAAATAGCCTCAGCAAATGAACGGGTACTTGCCGGGCAACAGGCACGACAAGAATCAATAGCCCTTGACAGGGCCAAACGCAGTGAAGAAATAGCAAAAGAAAATTCTGCCATCCTTGCTACACAGCAAGCCGAGCGGGATGCGGCCCAGTCGTCCAATTCGAAAGAAAGAAAAGAAATAGCCTCAGCAAATGAAAAGGTACTTGCCGGGCAACAGGCACGACAAGAATCAATAGCCCTTGAAAGGGCCAAACGCAGTGAAGAAATAGCGAAAGAAAATTCTGCCATCCTTGCTGCACAGCAAGCCGAGCGGGATGCGGCCCAGTCGGCCAATTCGAAAGAAAGAAAAGAAATAGCCTCAGCAAATGAACGGGTACTTGCCGGGCAACAGGCACGACAAGAATCAATAGCCCTTGAAAGGGCCAAACGCAGTGAAGAAATAGCGAAAGAAAATTCTGCCATCCTTGCTGCACAGCAAGCCGAGCGGGATGCGGCCCAGTCGGCCAATTCGAAAGAAAGAAAAGAAATAACTGCGGAAAACGAAAAGGTATTAGCAGCCCAAAAAGCTAAGCTTGAGTCACAGGCCCGCGAAAGGGAAAAAGAAAGCGAGGTACTGAAAAAAGAAAATGAGTCTACATTAAGCAGGCAGCAGGCCATAGCTGAAGGCAGGGACAAAGAAAGCGCAAAGAAAAGTGCCGGGATAATCAAGCACAACGAAAGAGTGTTAATGGAACATACCTATAAAAAGGAAGAACTGGGAAAGGCTGGAGAGAGACTTCAGAGCGATAACGAAAAAATTCATAATTCGATTCAACAGAAGTTGGAAAAAATGCAGAAAGAGTTGGAAAAACAGAGTGAGGAGATTTCTGATGAGAACTATACGATTTTAGCCCGGCAACAAAGAGAGGTTGAGGACTTTTTGAAAGAGAGTGAGAAGATATCTGAAGAAATCAGGGAATTGAACCAAAAAGTTTTGGAGAGGCAACAAAAAGCAATGTACAAGCAGCAGCAGGAGAGGGCAAAAGAAGGGTATGATACCTATAAAGAAAATTATAATATACTAAAAAGACAGCGAAAAGAACTTGTAGAGAAACAAAAGGAGCAAATAAGGTTGAGCAAGGAAATAAGTAAATACAATGCAAAAGTGATGATGAAAAGGTATTAGACATCCCATTGTAGTTGATGTTTTTTATACTCTCTTTTGTTGTTTAAGCCATGCATCTTAATAATTCCGGGCTTACATTTATTTTGCTATGATTATTGTCTGCGCTATTTCGCTAAGGTAAATTCCAACATGAAATAATTCTTCATTTAAATGAAAAAGGAAAGGTGCCAAAATTTAACATTGATGGATAAACCAACCATAGTTTTGTCTCAGGTAGTCGTTTAGTGTGGCTTTTGACTGGGCTTCTGTGGCATTTTCTAGGTTAGTCAATGGTAATATAACTCCCCTCCAGTATTCATTTGTTTTCCAGCTCCATAAATTTGATTGCGGAAGCCCTTCGGGGCTTAAAGATCCTTTTTCCGGGTAACCTGCCATGTAAAAATAAGGAGAGCCGGCCATATCATCCTGCATGGCAAGTCCAAACCCAATACCAATGCAGGAGTGATTTTCGAAATAAATACCCGTGTCAAAGTGATGCGGCCATATTCTGATCTCACTACTGGCCTGTGCATGCCCCATAAGGTCGTTGCAACTGTCATTAGCCAGTTTTCGAAAATATTTCCATTTCTCAAGCGCTGATAGCGGGATGGATGCTACCGGCGTTTTAGCGGGAAAGTATTTAGGAATCTCAAAATGCAGTGGATTTCTGAGCCCTTCGGGATAAAGTCCGGCTCCTAACAATAATTTTTCTGTTTCAACTTCAATCTCTTCAATAGTCTTGCCGGTTACAGAAGCCGAAAATATTTTTTTTTGAGCGAGGCTCAGCAGTTCAAAATTCAGTGTGCCCAAATTCAGTGTAAAAAGTAAAGGTTCTTTCTCTGTTTTAATCCATCTCCCAGAAATTCGATTGCCAAGTGTATCAAAGTAAAGATTGGTATGACTGTCATCATCTTTTTTGGGTACAAAAGTCCTGTTAACTTTGGCAATTACCTGGCATAGTGTATGGAGAAGCCGATCGGTTTTATTGTATTCCTGCATGGCATTTAAGGTATTATCATTTAATCTGAGCATTTTTATTCGTCACTTATATAACGTTTTTAGTGTATATTATGTTTGGTTTTCCCCGGTTATTTCTTGAAATAATGACATGAAGAAAACTATGTCTTTTAAAAATAGTACCAAGGCTACTACGGGTTGGACTTTGTTATTTCTTGCAGGCTCTTATAGTTTCTCATTTATAGGGTTTTCAAAGAAACACAGAATAGTGTGTTAGGTTTAATCTGTAGACTTACAAAAGTTTATGTTGGGGTGACTAAAAAAATCCGAAGAGCATTATCACATACTGGCTGCAAGAAAACTATGCATTTTGAAAGTCTTTCTCAAAAAGATTCCAAAGACAAGGCTTTATTCACAAGCTGATTTATTTTTATAGATGTTCATGAGCTCCTTTTAGTCGGTTCGAAGTTTTGAAAATTAAGGAGTCCCGAAGCTTCGGGATGGATGTTTTCAAAACAAGAATAACGCAGAACCTTTAGTTCACGAACATCATTGAATATTTTATTTTTGTGAGTAATTTGGAGTTTTCTTGCAAAGACTATATAATGGTCAAACCAGGGCATGTTGTTATCAAATGTTAATTCATAATCGGGCTTTGCTGCAAAAATATGCATGTTAGCGTTAAAATCTTCTGCAGAATTTTGTCAATCGTAGAAAGGGCCTGATGATAGGCCCCTAATAAATTAAAGTCAGACAACTCCGGAGTGTTATAATAAGCTTTTGTGGACATGAAGGGCTTGCAGTAATTATCCCGTCCATGCATTGCCACTTGGGTGCACAAGCTGAATTAGTTTGTATTTCTGACCAAACGGACGTAATTATAAATACGTATGGCGTCACCTTGTGGGCCAAAGCCATTAGGATAGTCGTCCGGATCACCAGTTTTCGGGTCACTACGTTGGCAACCTGCTCCGTGAACATCTATCCACGTGCCATGCATTTTACCCGGCGCACGGCCAAAAGTAACATAAGCGGCGCTGGTTCCTCCGGTTCCCATTAAAGATGCGTGTGTTGTGCTGGTGAAGTACCACGGATAATCGGTCTCTCCACCTTCATTCGTAATTTGAGTGCAATTAAATAAAGGATCTATAGCTGCCGAATTAGTTGTGGCAGGCGAACGCGAATAATCAACAATGCTCTGTAATTCTTTTGCATCAGGTAAACGCCAGTCAGAGTATCCTGCGAATTCCTTGCCCTCAGCATAAGCTAAAGCATCTTTCCACAACATGGCCTCGCCACTGTCGTCCTGCATCCACATTAAACCGGTGGCATTATCGGTAATGGTTTTATCTCCATTATCCACAAAGTCGTTTTTTCCGTAAGACGTATTGCCCCGTACCAGTAAATAATAAAATGCTTTATACCCCCCACTCATTGGACTATAGGTTCCATAACCCTTAATACGTCCATCGGCAAAGTTCACACCAAATACGGTTTCCATTACCTCATCGCTCACATAAACATTGGTTGTAATACACTGCATATCAATCAGTCTCTCACCGGCATTTAAATCGCCATAACCAAATTCAAATATCGTGTTATCTATAAATGGTTTAAGATCATCAGCCGTTGTAGAAGTGGGGGCAACATCTCTGCCACTAAACAGAATTAACGAATACATTTCTTTAATAGAAGGTAAGCGCCAATCGTCATAACCCGCGAAAGATACCCCATTCTTCATCATGGCCACAATCTCATCGTATGTAAGTTTATCGCTGAAATTTACTTCACCATCATTATTATGATCGAAAGACTGTTGCCACATTAACCCTGTAACCATGTCGGTTACTGTTCCATCGCCATTATCCTTATATTCCGGAGTATTTCCGGGATAGTGAGCGTTTTGTCCGTAGAAACCTTCCCCTTCAGCAGGTTTAGAAATGCTTTGGGTATTATCGAAGAATGTTGTCTGGTTTGTTCCAACAACAGGATAACCAGTGATTTCTGGAAGATTGTCTTCTTTAGTTTCCGGGTTATTTATTGTATCTTCTTCTTTATCGCAAGCAATAAATATTGCCACAGCTAAAACAGAGATAAATAATCCAATCGCTTTAAAATGTTTTTTCACCTTTTTCATTCTTTTTTTATTTTGTTTGATATAAAGGTATTTATGCACCATCGACCAGGAAAATCAAATCATCTGTTCGGAGATATTTATCAACAGAATCCATAATTATATAGACAAGTGATTTAAATGTATTTTTTCAATCTGTTTAACATGGGGGTGTTGTATACGATTCTAATCTTCCGGCAGTAATGCCAGGTTTTGAGGTTTTTTATAATTTTTTGGTAATCAAAAGAATAGGGTGTGTGTCTATAATATCAATAACAGTGTTCTTTAATTCTATTTTAAATTATTTCGTAACAGGTATACGGTTTTTCCCTTCCAGTTTTTTCCTATAATATCAATGTCTCCATCTCCGTCAATATCACCGGAAAGTGCATCAATACATTCTACCTTGAACAAAACTTCGTGTTGTTTCCATTTCTCGCCGGTACCTTCCGTATTTTCCCAGATAAAACAGCGCTTGGATATATCTTCGGTCATTGGGCCGCCGCCCGAAAAAATATCCAGGTCGCCATCGTTGTCAAAGTCTTCAACACAGAGCGAGTGCAAGTCTTGTTTAGTATCCTTGGCAATGGTATGTACAAACCAGTTTATTCCTCTTTTATCCTTGTTTTCATGCCAGACAATACTTCCATTGGGTTCATTGGACTGCGTTTGAACGGCGTCCAGATCTCCGTCATTGTCCATGTCTACCAGAATGGTGCGGGTAGAATATTTATAATCCCCTGTTGATTTTGAAAACCGGAGAGTTTTATGGTCAGACCATTTCGAAGCATCACCCTTCAGGTTATCAAACCATAGGTTTGAACGGACAATATCGTTATCACCGTCACCGTCAATATCACCAATGCCGGATGGGGCTATTCCTCCGGGACAAGCACCACCAACCTGTTTCTTTTTCCATTTTTTTTCAGGATTATTTCCCGGAAAATAGATGAATGTACCTTCCGGGTAACTTAATCCAATTATTTCCGGCTTATCATCTCCATCCATATCTGCTACCTGCATATCATAAGCATACACTGCGCCATTCTCAAACCTTTTCCAGGTTTCATCGGTATTTCCCGGGTTTTTGTACCATGTGCCCCCCGAAACCTGATCAACATAACCATCCCCATCAATATCTGTGGCAATACCTCCCTTGTCGCTAAGGGCCAATTCGCCTATCAGGTGCCTGTTAAATTTTTTTCCGTCAATGTTTTCAAACCACCATATTGTTCCGGCATTAGAGCCAATTATTATGTCTAAATCTTCATCATTATCAACATCGGTAAGGGATGCCTGGCAAAGCATATTTTCATCAGCTTTACCAATTTCTTCAAAAGTAAACTCAGGAAACTGAGCCAATAAATTAAAAGACAATCCCATTCCGCATACGATTGTAAGGGCATTTTTCAATTTCATTATGTTGCGTTTGATTTATTAATCTTAAAATTACACAATACGGGCGGATTTTTAATCAGGATTCTACATCTTTGTGCCTGACGAGTCAAATAAATTTATCATTGCATCATTATGAGCATCTCACATGAAATAAAAATTACCTACCTCGCCATGCTTTCTCAAATTGGTAAGGCGGACGGCCATTTGGTTTCAAGGGAAGAGGATTACATAAGCAGAATAGCGGAAAGGTTGAACATCCCCCTGGAAGAAAAACAAAAAATTATGGACAATCCCTCTCAATATGTTGTGCAGCTGCCGGAAACATATTCGCAGCGCCTAGAGTTTTTTTATAATCTTTTGTTCATGATGGGTATTGATGACAATATTTCGGAAGAGGAAGAAGAACTTTGCAGGGAGATTGGGTTCAGGCTGTGTTTTAATCCTATGTTAATGGATGATCTGATTAAGATAATGATTAAGAATGTTGGTAAAAAAATTCCGGTTGAAGAGGTTGTACAGGCGGTTGTAAAATATCAGAATTAAGTTGAAGGAATTCAACGGGGCATAACGGGAAAAAGGGACCTGTTGCTTTTTTTGTTGTTATTTTGTAACAGGTGAACAATTTTTTTTTAAGAACGTAAAACGAAGCAAAGTCATAATAATACGATGCTTAAGTACAGAATTATAGTTGTTTTTATATTTTTTCTTTCTATGAGTGCTTTTGGGCAGGATAAAATATTTGAGCCCGAAGTGAAGGAACGCCTGGACAGTCTTGATAACCGAATAAAGGGACTTGAAAAATCCGTGAGAAGAGGAAGAAAAGAGCGTAATGCCGGTTATTTTAGCACAGTGAGAGAGCTTAACATGACCCGCTTTGTAAGGGCTTATGAGGAATATGTTTACGATGAAGATTTTGAGGCGGCGGGTAATCTTATTAAATCACAAAAAGAGGAAGCAGGAAAAAAACACGATGAATACCTGATAGAATATTATGAAAAATATGCTTCCGAATTAACCGATATCAGAAAGGAAAAACGAATACGATATCAGAAGTTGTTCGCAAGGGAAAGAAACTTTAAAAGAGAGTATAAAAAATACCTTGGTAAAAAAGACGAACATTCCCTTAAAAAAACCTTAAGAATGGTCAATCTTGCCATTAAATATGCAGAAGAGACCAGCAGGGGGAAAACATTACAATTTTTAAGGCCGTACAGATATAATACAGAAGCCCTGCTGAAGGATTTTTATAGTCCTCATGATCTTAAAAAGATGACAAAAAAGGAATCAAAATATTACAAAGTAATAGATCCGATGTTTCAGGATGATTCCCTGGAGGTTGTGCAGGAAGCTGTTGAATTGGTTAATGACTGTTATTTCTATTCAGCCTCGGCAAAAACAAAGCTGGACACAAATTTTTTTAGTTTGCAAAAGGTAGTTGCAGCAAATGCTATAGCTGACTGGAATATGAGACAGGGGTTTACCGCAGAGCTAAGTTCTTTAACAGGAGATGCGGTTATAGCCAGGTTTGATACCTTAAACAGGGAAGGCATTTATAAATGGAACGACTTCATCATTGTAATCGGAACGGTTAATTTTACCTCAAAATCGGAATTGGTAAGAAGGGGAGAGGCTATTATTGATGCCGACAGGACTTTGTTTAATTATATGCGTATTAACCGGGTGGCCAAGGTAAAATCCAGTTCAGCCAAAACACAAGGGACGTTTATATTACCCTATAATGAAAACGGTAGAAAACAGTACTTCAGGTACGACTATTCACAGGATAGCTATCAATACATGGTGTGTTACAAAGAGGTAATTAATCAAAGGGTTACGGATGATATGAGCCAGTTCCTTTTACCCATGCAATTCCAGGAAGAAACCGTGCAGGATAACAAATAAAGATTATTTTTGTAGAAAAACCTCCTAAATGGCAAAAATAAGTGACTATCCCAGGCCTGCATTAACAGCCGATATTGTACTATTTCGATTTCTAAATTCCAGACTGCAAACTCTTTTAATAAAACGGGGAAAAGAACCATATAAAGATCATTGGGCTTACCCGGGTGGTTTTGTCGATGAAGGGGAAAATGGACTTCAGGCTGCCTTCAGGGAACTGGAAGAAGAAACCAGTATCAAAAATGTTTCTCTACGTCCACTTTTGACAGATACCGAGTTAAACAGAGACCCCCGGGGGTGGACTGTCTCAGTTGTTTATTATGGCTTTGTAAATCAATACATCAAAGCGGTGGCCGGCGATGATGCAAAAGAAACACAATGGTTTGAGGTAAACATGATCCCCAAACTGGCTTTTGATCATGAATTGCTTTTCAGAAAATCAATAGAAAAACTTAGAAATTTGCTGAAATTCAAAGCCTTTGGAAAGGAGTTGCTCCCCGGGACATTTCTAATGGATGATTTACTTCACTTATACAACGCTATACTTAATTGTTCAGATACAACACAAAGAATAGTAAATAGATTACTGAATTTTGGGGTTTTAAACTGTAAAGGTGAGCATTACTGTTTTGAACAACGGGCCTATGATCGGGTTTATGAAGAAGGGTTTTTATAAAAAAACAAGAGGCTTTGGGTAAACGTTGAAGACGGTGCAAAAAAGTTTCTTAGTGTCGAATCATAAACAAAAGAATTCCAACAGGGGGGCTACTCTCTGATTTTTTTATTACTCAATTTACCATAATATGAAGTATTGCAATTTAGGAAATACTAACATTAAGGTTAGTAGAATATGTCTGGGCACCATGACATACGGAGAACAAAATACAGAAAAAGAAGCACACGAACAGCTTGATTATGCAATGGCACAGGGAGTTAATTTTATTGATACTGCTGAGTTGTATTCTGTTCCGGCACGTCCAGAAACATATGGACTGACAGAGAAGTACATTGGTTCCTGGTTGAAAAAAGAAAAAAAACGGGACAACGTTGTAATAGCAAGCAAAATATGTGGTCCCGGAACAAAACATATAAGGGGAGGTTCAAAGTTTAATAAAGAGCACATCACGAATGCATTAGAAGGGAGTTTGTCCAGGTTAAATACAGATTACATTGATTTGTATCAGCTCCATTGGCCGGAACGAAAGGCAAATTATTTTGGACAACTGGGCTATATGCATAAAGAAGACGACTTATGGGAAGAGAATTTTCTGGAGATCCTGGAGGTATTGAACGAACAGATGGAAAAAGGCAAAATTCGTTTTATTGGTATTTCAAATGAAACCCCTTGGGGTTTTGGACGTTTTATTCAGCTTGCTGAAAAATACAATTTGCCCCGGATAGTGAGTGTACAAAACCCATACAATTTGCTAAACAGAACATATGAGGTAGGCATGGCAGAAATTTCTATTCGGGAAAAGACCGGATTATTGGCATATTCACCATTAGCATTCGGTTTACTGACTGGCAAGTATTATCATGGGGCGAAACCGGAAAAAGTGCGGTTAACTTTATTTGGCGACAGGTTAAAGCGCTATAATGGTGAGCTGGCGCACCGGGCAGCCGATAAATATACAGAATTGGCTAGAAATGAAGGCTTGAAGCCATCTCAGCTGGCACTGGCATTTGTAAATGAACAACCTTTTCTTACGAGCAATATCATCGGAGCTACAACTATGGAGCAATTAAAAGAAGATATTGAAAGCATAAATATCAGGCTCTCAGAAGAAATAAAAACTAAAATAGAGGCAATTCATTTACAGTTTCCTAACCCTGCACCATAATCAGGGATTAGGTTTCGAATGGTTCCCGTTAATGGCGGACAGATTTTAAAATCATTTACAGGCACAAAATGGATTAGAATTTCACTCATATTAAATGCCCAATTAAAATTTCTTGGTTGATGTAAAAAATATTATAACTTTATTGGCTGATTATCCCTGTCTTACAAACCTCCTGGTTGAAACGGCGATCTTTCGGTTTTAATGGATAAGATTGTTAATCGGAGTTTGAAAGAGTAATACTTTATAATGCTTGCATAGAGTTATTTTGAGAGAAAATGGCTCATAATAGAAAGTACTCGTGAACAATAAGATTTTCAAGTATAAAAAATTAATGAAGAATCAGTCAGATAAAGAATTGGTAATTAAGCTTAAAAGAGGTGATGTTGATGCTTTTACTGTTCTTTATCAGAGGTATTCCAAACGTTTGTTTGGTTTTTGTTATAAACTGCTGGGAGCAAAAGAAGAAGCAGAAGATATTGTTCAGAGAACTTTTCTTAAGGTCTGGAAAAACAGGCAACATATAAATGAAGAGAAGTCATTTTCGGCTTTTCTGTATACCATTTCTCACAATAAGGCTTTAAATATACTAAAGCGTATGGTTAACGAGCGTTATTACCTGAATACCATTGAATATCAGTTAAACGATTGTTCAAACAGTGTTTTAAAAGAGGTTTATTACAATGAGTTAAACTCTTCTTTAGAAAAATTGATAAAACAATTGCCCCAAAGGAGAAAAGAAATATTTCTCTTAAGCCGGAACGAAGGACTTTCTTACAGAGAAATCGGTAGAAAACTCAATATCTCCGAAAACTCTGTTAACACACAAATATCGTTAGCAATTAAGTTTATTAAGTCAAAGCTATTCGGAACAGTTTCCGAAGAAGTTAAAAGTCAATGGTAGTTTCGGAACAGTTGTCGTTTTTTTTAAATAAGAATCTTCTTTAATGGATTTATTATTAGGGGAATATGGGTTTTTTGTGTTGTTTCCCTTCATTTTTTTTCGAAAAATTCTTTTTTGCCTTCACTGATTTGTTGAGCTCAATTGTATACAAAGTATGAAAGACAATAAAACATACTGGAATTTATTGAAAAAGTTTTCTCAAGAAAAATTGTCACCTGAAGAACTAGAGCAATTATATGACTGGATAAATGTTAAATCATCGGAGGCAGGACTGCAGCAGTTTCTGACAAACGAGTGGGAGCAGGCAGAGGAAATGGAGTTTGATAGCGAGGGTGTTTTACGTAATATATTATCTAAACGGGAAGAAACCGAACAATCTGTTTCGGGAAATAAGACCTTTATCCGGAAATATGTATTTGTCGCAATAAGATATGCAGCAATATTTGTTATTGCATTTATTACCGGCTGGTTGGTCAAAGATATTAACGTTAAAAAAATAGTAGCCGCCGTGCCTGCAATTCGTTCAGAAAATGCAGCTTACAACAAACTTTTTGTTCCATATGGTTCAAAATCAACAATATATCTTTCCGATGGTTCAAGGGTAATACTCAATTCGGGCTCAAAGCTTACATATCCTCAAAACTTTAGTCCAGAAAACCGGAAAATAAGCCTTTCCGGGGAGGCCTACCTGGATGTAAAGCCCGATAGCCTTCATCCATTTCTGATTGATGTAGATGATATTACAGTTAGGGTACTAGGTACAAAACTAAACATTAAGGCTTATCCGGATGAAAGCTTTGTTGAAACAACATTGCTCACAGGTAAAGCAGAGATAATGGAAAATGAAGAACAAAAAGGGCAGGGTACTTCTGCGACAAACTTATGCAGGCTGGTTCCAAACCATAAAGCAGTGTTTTGTAAGTCGGAAAAGAAAATTGAAACACGAAAAAGTACGCCTTCTGTCAGAAATAAGGATGTTTCCGTTGCCAAAGCAGATACTTCATATATAGTAGCATGGAAAGAAGATAAGCTGGTGTTCAAGAATGAAGATTTTAGTTCGGTTATCGTGAAACTGGAGAGGTGGTATAACATGAAATTCGTTGTTAAATATCCCGAATTACTGGATTTCAGAATAACGGGGAAATTTGATAATGAAACGATAGAACAAGCACTGAAAGCACTGAAATTAACAACCCCGTTTAATTTTACCATTAATAAAAATGTGGTCACGATTTATAAATAACAATAATCAATTATTTGTTGCCGGATTTGAATAATAAGAATTTATAAAAAAAATATAACCCCCTAAACTGAATGTTAAACATATAAAAACTTACTGCCATGAACTGAATAGAATAGAACACAACCAAAAAAAGCGGTAAATGCTACCAACATTTACCGCAAAAAAAATATTTTTTTATTACTTAAATCATTGTAAAATTATGAAAAACACACCTATTAACAAAGATGGGACAACATTTTCATGTCAAATAAAAACGATAAGAGTTATGAAAATTTCAACCATTCTTTTGTTTCTTAATTTAACGTTACATGCCACAAACAGCTTTACACAAGAGGATACATTTAGTTATAATTTCCAGAATGTTCCTTTAAAAACATTTCTTACTGCCTTTGAAAAAGAAAGTAATTACAAACTTCTTTACAGAGAAGATTATGTTGAGGAAGAAATAGTTACTTTAAGTTGTGAGAATGCGGGAGTAAATGAGCTGTTGGCTCAGTTATTAAGAGACACAGAAACGAGTTACCAGTTACTATCGAATAAGCTGATAGTTATAACCCCTAAAAACTATCAGGATGAAGAAATTATAATAACTGGAAGGATTGTTGATGAAGAAACAGGCGAAGGGCTGCCTGGAGTAAATATTACAATTAAAGGCACAACAACAGGTACAATAACCGGGGCCGATGGTTCTTATTCTATTAAGTTGCCCGGTGTTGATGCTGTATTGGTATTTTCTTATATTGGTTATATAAGCAAAGAGGCCACATATAGTGGCGAAAAGGAAATAAATATAGGTTTGGCTTCTGATGTTCAGGGCCTTGAAGAGATTGTTGTTATCGGTTACGGACAAACTCAAAATAAAAGGAATGTTTCAACCGCAGTTTCAAAGATTTCCTCTCAAACCATTAGCACATTGCCAGTAAGCAGGCCTGAGGCAGTTCTTCAGGGATCAACGCCCGGAATATCGGTAATGCAGAACTCCGGATCTCCCGGTTCTCCCTTAACTATCCGGTTAAGAGGAGTGGGAACTGCGGGGACTTCACAACCTTTATACCTTGTAGACGGAGTACAGGTTCCGGATTTAAGCCATCTCAACCCCTCTGATATTGATAATATTTCAATATTAAAAGATGCTGCCGCTTCTGCCATTTATGGTTCGCGTGGAGGTAATGGCGTAGTATTGGTTCAGACAAAACGGGGAAAAAGAATCCAGACAGAGCCATTGGTTACAATGGATGGATATTATGGAGTTCAGAATCTGGCCAGAAAACCCGATTTAATGAGCAGGGATCAGTATGTTGATTATTATAATGAGTTTGCCGCAAGTACAGGAGGCAAACAAATTTCTGAAGAACTTCAACAAAACCTTGAAGATACTGACTGGTATGATGAAGTGTTCGACGATAATCAACCTATTCAGCAGTACAGTCTTTCCATCGGAGATGGGGGCGAAAAGTACGCTTACTATCTGTCTACCGGGATATTTGATCAACAAGGTATGGTTGGGGGCGAGGCCGATAAGTCGAATTACAACCGGATAAATGTAAAAGGTAATTTCGATTATGATTTATTCGATAATCTCAACGTTCGCCTGGGAACCGATATTGTAAGAATTGAAAGAAACTACCTTTTCGAAAATCAGGCTGGAACAGGTAATGCCGTTATGAACTATATTCCGGCAATTCCGGCAATATATCCCGTTTATGATCAGGGCGGTAATCCATATGATATGGGAAATCAGGGTACCGGAATTGTGAACGGGGACACTTTACCTTTTGGAGGGGTTGGTGCCGTAACAAATCCCGCGTTAGCTTTAAAACATGGTAACAACCGTGTGAATACAGATTTAACCATTATGAATGTAGCGGCTAACTGGAATATTATTGAGAACCTTACCTTGTCTGGTTCTTATGCCTATTACCGGAGTATTAGCTATGATAAACAATTTACTCAGGCTTTTGATTATCAAACAGATGAAGAACGTAGCAGTAGCTTTCTCAATCAGTTCGCAAGCTATCGGGAAATAGAATTCCGAAACGTTTATACACAGTTCGAGAGTAATTTAAAATATAGGGTTACACAGTTGGGTAACGAGCACGATTTACAGCTTATGGCCGGAACATCGGTTTTGGAATCTTCCAGACTTGTGAAAGGACAGAATGGGGTAGATTTTTATGTGAATGATTTTGACAGGGTAAATATGTCTTTCATTAAAGATCCTAAAGCTATCAACCAGATTTCCCCGCAGGAATTTGAATCCGGTTTGCTTTCTTTTTATGGCAGGGCAAACTATGCATACAGGAGTAAATATCTGGTGGGGGTAACCGTCCGATCAGATGCTTCCTCACGGTTTAATGATTCAAACAGGACCGGTTTTTTCCCTTCCGTTTCATTAGGCTGGAACCTTTCGGAGGAGTCATTCCTGCAAAGTCTGGAGATAATTAGTCTGTTAAAACTTCGGGGTAGCTGGGGTGTAAATGGAAACGATAATATTGGGGATTACCAGTTTTATAATAACCTGAAAACGGACAGGGGACCTTCCTTTAACGGGGAGAACACCCAGGGGACAGCAATTACAGTATTGCCTAATTCTAAAGTAAAGTGGGAAGAGGTAGCCCAGACCAATATTGGTGTAGATATAAATTTGTTCAATAACAGCCTGGGAATTACGCTTGATTACTACAATAAAAAGACCAGCGATATGCTTGTTCCAATTGGTACTCCCGTATATACAGGAAAAACATCCGCATATGCAAACGTTGCTGATGTAAAAAACAGTGGGTTTGAGGCTATGGTTGCTTATAAAAGAACAATATTAAGTGATTTAAAAGTAAACATTGCCGGTAATATTGGATCTAATAAAAACGAGGTAACCGGTCTGGGAGATAACGGACAGCCACTATATGGAGGCAACATAGGGTTTATTTTTGCGGATCCTATAACAAAAACAGATATTGGGGAGCCGATAGCCAGTTTTTATGGTTATGAGTTTGATAAAGTGGACGATGAAGGAAACCTGATTTTTGTTGACCAGGATGGGAAACCCGGTATAACAGAAGATGATAAAACCTATATTGGCAATCCATTTCCTGACTTTACATATGGAGTTTCACTTGGATTTGAATACAAAGGCTTTGATTTTAATGCCTTCCTTTTCGGTTCTCATGGCAACGATATCTATGATGCCACCGTTCGTTTAGATGCACCATATGCAAACAGGCCGGTTTCCTATACCGGATCAGGGGCACCAAAAAACTACCTTGGAGGTACAACCGACTCTGATCAAACGCAGGTTTCCAGTTTTTATGTGAAAGATGGTTCCTTTGCTAAGCTTAAAACCATTACATTAGGATATAACCTTCCTAAAAGTATAATCGAAAATATAGGCATATCCAAACTTAGGTTTTATGCTACAGCACAAAACCTGTTTGTTATTACCAAATATAAAGGCTTAGACCCGGAAATTGGGCAGGCAGCGGCTGAAGGATTTGGGCAAACTCCCGGTTCATCAGTACTGGATGTGGGAATTGACAGGGGGTTTTATCCTCAACCAAGAGTATTAATGTTTGGATTTCAGGCTAACTTTTAATTGTTAAAAAAGATTACTATGAAAAATATAAAGTTTTTTAAATCAATAGTATTGCTGTTGGTTCCCTGCATGTTCTTTACTTTTCAGTCATGCGAGGATTTATTGGACAAGGAGCCAATTACAGATTTAAATCCGGAAAATGATATTAAAACAGAAACAGATTTGACGTATCTCGTAAATACAAGTTACGATCCGCTGCAGTGGCAGGTAATTAATGGGGGACCAACACATATGTACCCGGTAATGTTCCAGGATATTAGAGCAGATAATTGCCATTCACAATGGGCTTCATACTGGAAAGCAGGTGCCCCCTTCGATAGTTTAAATATGGTTCTGCCAAATAATTCCAGTGTTGCATCTTTATGGAAAAAATGGTTTACAACAATTTCGCGAACAAATACTGCAATAAAGTATATCAATCAATTCGAAGGAGAGTTTTCAAGTGATACCATGAAAGGGAGACTATTGGGAGAGGCCAAGTTTATGAGGGCCTTTGCTTATTTTGAATTGGTTAAACATTTTGGTGATGTGCCACTAATACTGGAAGTAATTAATTCTACTGAAGATAACCTTATTTATACCCGGGAATCAACCGAAAAGATATATGCACAAATAGAAAAAGATTTAGGCGAAGCTGCTCCGGGGCTTTGGTTAAAGTCACAGTATAGTGATAATGATAAGGGAAGGGCAACAAGAGGTGCAGCCTATACCTTGCTGGCTAAGGTTCATTTATATCAAAATGAATATCCTGAAGTTGTAAAATATACCGAAATGGTCATGAATCTTGACTATGAGCTGGAAACAAATTTTGCGGATAATTTTAACCTGGCAAATGAGTATGGGGTGGAATCGATTTTTGAGATCGGTTATGTTGACGGGTATTATGCAGATTATTTTGAAAATAGTACGGCAGTTTTCAATCAGGGTACCTCTAGTTTGCAATTTTTCGGATTTCTTAACCATGGGTTTAACCTTTATGGGAATTCTGTGCCCAGACAGAGTTTAATAGAAACCTATAAAGACTCAGATACCCGTTTGGATGCTACTTTTATTAAACCATTTACCGTATTAGATGGTGAAAGTGTTGGTGATTTATCAAACTTCGATGAGAACTTCTGGAGTAATGAGGAAGCAAGAAAATCAAGAGCATGTATGAGAAAATATAATATTCCCAAAGCGACAATAGCCAATTTGTTAAATAAGGGTTCTTCTCCGTTAAACGAGAAGATTCTTAGATACGCCGATGTTCTTTTGATGCATGCCGAAGCTTCAATAATGGGCGGCGGCGGAGACGGAGAGTCTTCTCTGCAGGAAGTTGTATTAAGGGCCCACAATGGAGAATTACCAGCCGATTATGAATATACAATGAAATTCATAAAAGAAGAAAGACGGAGAGAACTAGCTACAGAAGGCTGGGACCGGTTTACCGATCTTGTTCGCTGGGGCGACGCCGCGTCAGTTCTGGTATTTAAAAACTTTAAATCAGGCAGGGATGAGTTGTTACCTATTCCACAATCGGAGATTAACCTGGTGGGAGAGGATATTTTAAAACAAAACCCGGGGTATTAATATCTCTTTAGCCGGAGGAAACTATATTTTTCATATTAAAGGGAGATTTTGTTTTCATGGTTCCAAATCAAAAATCAACTGTGTATTAAAAAAGTAGATTTTCTCTGGTATATTAAAAAGGATTGAAGTGTTTTAAACTTCAGTCCTTTTTTTATGAAATAAACTAACATACTTTCAGGGTGCATCGATTAACAATTAGGAATTCAAGTTATAAATATGTACCAGTGTTATAAAACCTGAAGGTGATGACTATTTGTACCACTTAGAAAACACTATTTTTTTGAGGGGTAGTTTTCTTATAGCCGCTATTTAATAAATGAATATAGCCTTAAAATCCATAATCGTTTACATCTGCTTTGTTAGTAATCGGGGTAATACCCACCTCTAATCAGGCTAAAAGCTTCGTAAATAAAGGAAGTGGAAGAAAAAAGTCGGGTGAGGTATCAATTATTGGGGACAGCCCCAATTCAAAAAGAAGTTCTTGAGCAAGTTGAAAATTATTTGTAGTTCCAAAAGAATTATTAAATTGCACGCTGAAAATGAAATAAAGATTATAATTTCGTTTATATAAGTTGAAATAAAAGATAGATTTAGGCTTAATTGATAAAGGAAAAACAAAAAAACAAGCTTAATTTTATTATACAAACAAAGGATAATTGCAACAACTGGGTTGCAGTTGGTTGAATCTATTAACTAAAAACACATTTAAAATGAACAAAGCAGAATTAATTGATGCAATGGCTGAAAAAGGAGAATTAACAAAAGCTGATGCAAAAAAAGCGTTAGATGCCTTCATTGAATCTACCCAGGAAACATTAAAAAGTGGAGAAAAACTAACCCTCATAGGTTTCGGAACATTTGAGGTGTCGGAAAGAAGTGCAAGAACGGGCAGGAACCCACAAACAGGTAAAGAAATTCAAATTCCAGCTAAAAAAGTTGTAAAGTTTAAAGCTGGATCAGAGCTTGCTGGTTCTGTTCAATAAGTTAGCACACCGTATTTTAAATAATTACAGTGAGACTTAAAAACAACTCGGTTAAGGGAAGCTCAAGCTTCCCTTAAAATGTTGTTATCTTCCTTTTTCATAAGATGCTAAGTTGTTTTAAAGGCTTTCTGCTTATTTGTTATTTGGAATAGTCCCTAAATGATTCGGATATAGTCAGATGCTTTTTGTCCACATATGTTTGCTCACCCCTCAGTTTTTAGAGGCCTGGTTTAGGTTTCCCGCAGGTACTGTTCGTTCTTTCTCTTAACCGTTGTTATTGTTATTATTGTTGTTGTTATTGTTGTTGTTATTATTGTTATTGTTGTTGCTGAACATAGCCCAGGAACCGGATGATTTTTCTACCATTTCGTTTTTTCTGTTGATTCTTCCGGCAATTTTTATCTTTTTTCTTTGCAAATATTCGTTGCTGTCCAGAAATGAAATTTTCTTACCGTCAAAACAGAGAATTGAATCGCTGAACTGGTTTCTGTTTGCATCCAGCTTTTCTACATTGATAGTTTTATTGCCATCGTAAAGAGAAATTGTGTTGTTGAAGAAAATAAGTTTTGGGTTTCTTATTGAAGGGCTTGTAAGTTTATCGATGTAAAACTGTTTGAGCCTGTTTTCCTCTGCTTTATCTTTGATTTTTAGCAAACCAATAAACTGATTTAAACTTTCAGCCTTGTTTTGTAGTAACTTATATCCTCTTGACATGGTTTCTTAAATTTAAAATTATACCCAAAAAAACTCAATATTCTGAAAAGGTAAATTTATGGCCTGAATGTGATAGAACGCATTCTGTTTTTGTTTTTCATAGTGATACGATCTTAACTGGCCGGTTGTTATAAATAAATTGTTTATTATGCTTTGGGTGAAATATTGTTGGTTGTTTTGCAGGATTTTTCCAAGATCAACTTCAATGTAACCATCGTTAAATTTTTGACTTGGAGAAAGGTAGGAGTAGAATACCTGAAAGTTGAAGACGTGTTCCTGTTTTAACCTTTGTTCGTCCCCATATACAACTTTCTTGTCTTTAAGTATTTGGAGCAATAGCGTATTACGGATTATCTCTTTTGAATTGGCTTGGAAAAATTTACGGTGAATGTGCAGGCTTATTTCATTGTTCCCGGAGAATGTATAGATATTTCTTTGGGGTTTTAGGATTTGCGATGAGAGCTTACTGATTTCTCCATCCACTTCAAGTTTTAGGAGTTCTCCGGAATATAAAATTTTAAGGATATTGTCTTTTTCAATAATATTCAGGAGCTTGTTGCTGTCATCGTATAATTCGTTGGTTAGTTCAACCTCTAATTCCTCTGCATCCAGTGTTGCATGATCAATTAAGTTGGGATGGACTTTTAGCATATATTCCTGGGAAATACTTCTTTGTATACCAGGGGGATCTGGTCTGGGGAAGGAGACTGGGTTCTCTTCATAGATCGTCTTCTGTAATTTACATGTGTACGATTTACTTGTTTTATTATTTTTTTTAACATAAGGGCATCCGGTATGGCAAAGGTACAGGTAATCACAGGCTTTACATTCCTCATTTAACCCTAAGGATTGATGTTGAGACAATATTTTACTTTTTGCCCTGTCAAGTATTGTTTGTATAGTGTCTGAGTAAATATCACCATAATAAAAATCCTCATCGCTTTGTCCCCTTACACAGGAATAAACCTTTCCATCTCCTTGTAATAAAATAAATTTTTCGCCACAATTAATTGCATTTGTGCAGTAATTAGGTGTAAACTCATCAAACCAGTTTTGCTTAAATCCATATGAAAGCTCAGAACTGCCAAACTCATCTTTCATCCGTGAGTAGAATAAGGTTTGTTCCGTATCGCTTATTCCCTGCAGGCCGGTTTGTGCTGTTTGTTGTTCATTAATAAAGCCAAACATAAAATTCAGGTTGTTCATATCAAAGCCCAGTTCGTTGTGAATGTACCAGATGTCATCAATGAGTTCCGCCGGATTTTCAATATGTTCTTTATAAAGGGTAGCAGATATTTTTTTACTGTAAGAATAGGCCGATAGAAGCTTTATGTTGCCTGTAATTTTTTCAAGGGTAGGTTTATTGTTTTTTGTCCGTCTGTATTTTTCATGAAGGCGAAGGGGCAAATCAAGGCTTCCACTAATTGATACTTTGTGTTTTTTAAACAGCTCAATATGCTTGTCGAGGTTGAAAAGGTTTGTTTTTATGTGAGGGAAATACTTTTTAAACCCATTGGCTGAAAGTTCATCAAAATTGTTCAGGTAATGTTCCCTGATAACCGAGAACAGGCCCTCAAGAATTTCCGGTTTTAGTACCGTCACTTCTCCGCCATGCAGGGAAATATTGTAAGGAAGGATATTCTCGGACTTGCATTTCTGAATAGCCAGTTTTAGCGTTTCTGTAAAATTTACACCTGCTTTAACCGGAATATTCGTCTGCCCTTCAAGATAGCAATATTTACACCCAAGGTTACAGCTTAATGTTGGAACATATAGTAAGTGGATCAACCGGTTGTTTTTTTCTTGCGATGTCATCTGCATGTCAAACTTTAAAACCTATTTTACAAAAACGGCTACCTTTGGAGAAGTACTTTTAATTTTTTTCTTAATTTTCTTTGTAACCTTGTCAAATTTTGCTCTTTTGTTGTTTTCAATTTTGAACGGCTTTTGGGCATTTGTGGTAAAGTTTCTGTAAACGATACGCAGGCTTTTCCCATTTTCGAGATAAAACTCGGCCACACCTTTTTCTCTGTTAATTTCTATTTTGGTTAAGCAGGAATAGTACAATACTTTGTTTCCAATGATAAGGCAGTTGGGGGCTATTACAATTTTATGGTGGTTTATTGTACTGCTTAATAATATTATCAATAAAATTCCTATTGGGATTAAAGCCAGGGCAGGCTTTATAAGGAAAAGGAGCAAAGCCGGAATTAAGGTAGATGGTAACGCAACAGCAAAGTTAATGGGGGAAGTAAGCCCTGTGCTACTGTTGTATGAGTATATGGCACTTGCATTTTTTGTCATATCAATTTAGGTATTAAATTTTCCTTTAAGCTTTGTATTGAGAATTTACTTTTGGTTACGGACACCGTAATGGAATAGTTTTGATTTTTAAAAGAAACTAACGTTTTGTCTGATTTTGTATTGAACTGCATTTTACCAAAAATTCCCGGCTTAAAGTAACTTGTTTTTAGCCGGGAATATTTAATTGCAGGAAGGTTGTTTTTAACAAACTTCCATCGTATTAATCATTCTTTTTCTTCTGTGGCCTGAAAGGGTGGATCCAATGCGCAAAAGGAGGTATTTTTTTCGTTTGTATCCAGACTTTTCCATTCCCACTGAACTTACATACCAAACCTTCGCCCGAAAAGAACGTTGATTTCAATCCGGCCACAGTAGTTACAGAATATTCCAACCCTTCGGTAAAGGCAACAATGTGTCCAGTGTCTACAACATAACCTTCATTTACATCTATTTCAATAATTCCGCCGTAGCTGTTAAACCAAAGGTCTCCCTGACCGGAGCACTTGACCAGAAACAAGCCCTCGCCACTAAAAAAGCCTTTAAACCCCTGCCACTTAAAATCCAGGTTTACGTCAGGGGCAGATGCTACAAAAGCCGAACTCTGCAGAAAAATTGTATTGTTGTCAAGATGAACATGTTCCATATCACCAACACTGGCAGGCGCAATTTTTATTTCTGCATCGCCATTATTGGCAGTAAATTCATTCATAAATATGTTTTCACCAGCCACTAACCTTCTTAAACCACCTTTTATTTTGGTTTTCATCTTAAGGTTGGTGTCCATGGCAGCCATTGCAGAGGCTTCTACTTTTATTGTTTTTCCTGATGGAATATTTACCGTAAGCAGACTGTAGTCTGGTCTGCAATCTATATTGAAGTTAAATTTATCAGCCATAATTAATTATTTACGAGGTTTTAGTTTTGGCCCCAGTAACTTACCAAAGGCACTTGAGTTATGAGATTGACACCAGACAGTTCCTTTACCGGAAAATTTGCAGACAAAACCTTCACCTCCAAGAAAGGACGAAAACCAGCTTTTTCCGGCTTTGGAAAGCTTAAAGTCCAGTCCTTTATCAAAAGCAACAATATGGCCGGTATCTACAATATATTCTCCATCAACCTCAACAGGATAAATACAGCCATACGAGTTTACAATTACTTTACCGGTCCCGTTCAGGTTTAACCAGAAAATATTTTCTTTTGCGAACAGTGATTTGAACCCCTGCCAGCTGAAATCCACCTCAATTTTAGGTGTTGAAGCCACATATGAGCCAGACTGTACTATAATTGAAGCGTCAGATAAATCGTGGGCAAGCATATCGCCGGGCAATGTTGATGAAAGCCATACTGTTCCTCCGTTGTTGCCGGCTGTATAATGGTTCATAAAGAAGCTTTCACCCGAGAGCATTCTTTTCAGTGCTTTTCCAATACCGCGCTGGTCGCGTTTATAAGTGGTAGTTTGCATGTCAATGTTATTGCTCATTGCTATCATGCTGCCACTTTCTGCTGTTAGTTGCTCGTTGGGGTCGAGTGTAATTTGGGCTGCAGCACTTCCCGGGCCTTTTTGTATATCAATTTTCATGTCTTTACTCTTTTTATCGAATGTGTTTGTTTGTCCACTTTACAACCCCGTCCAGACTGCGGGACTGCATATAGATTTTTCCGTTGCCAACAACTTTCGTTACAAGTCCTTCTCCGCCAAAAATACTAGAGAAAAAACCTCCGGCCAGTTTTATTTTTAATTTCAGGTGTGGCTCATAACCCACAAGGTGACTGGTGTCTACAATGTATTCTTCATTAATGTCCTTCTCCACTAAGCCACCGTAAGTTCCGAAAACAAGAATTCCTTTTCCGGACGCAACCAACTTAAACAAGCCTTCACGGGCAATGTAGGATTTGATTCCCGCCCATTTGACCCCAAGCTTTATTCCGGGCGAGGAACAAATATATGCTCCGGGTTGAAGGCAGATTTTGTCCCCATTTAATTCCATAAACTTCATATCCCCCGGATTGGGTTGTGAAAGGGTTACTCTCTTGGTTTCGTTTGTGTTATTAACAAAATGGTTAACGAACAGGCTTTCTCCACCGAAAACTTTTTTTGCAATTCCGGAGAAAAAGCCACCGTTAAATTTTGCCTTCATGTCAAGTTCCGCAGACATACTGGCCATAGCATCGGATTCAGCAATAAAGCTTTCTCCGGGAGCCAAATCCACATCTACATAAGCAAATGCAGGCTTTCCTTGTAGGGTTACTTTCATATTTATAAGATTTATAACATTATGTTATTCATACTCAAATTACTAAAAAAATACAGGTTTTTGCTTTAAAATGCTGCAATTTATATCAAACAAACCATGCTTCCGTCATGGGTATCCCAAACGGTTACTTTTTGTCCTTTTTTCTGCTGGACCTTGCCCGTGTTGCCCCAATTATTATTGAAAAGGGCATCCAGATTGGGGTTGTAAGAACAGCCCATTTAAAAAAGAAAAAGATGGCGTAACCAACTATCGGAATAATTGTATAAATCATCCATGGTTTGCTCATAACTTCCATGTCATACTCAAACATGTTTAAAAGAATAGTAAGGTATTTTTCAATAATTGGGTGCATAGTATTAAGTTATGGGGATTAAGTGGAATAAAAATAACAATATCTCAGAAATCAACTTTATATAAATTTTTTTTTTATAAAATTATTTATCGGAAATTTATGGTGTAATCTTTTGCAGAAGCATATTATTGATATGCTTTAACGGCTAATCTATTGAAAGTAATTTTTTAAAAAAAGTATAAGAATTGTTAAATTTAAAAGCATTTAAAGTGAGAAGAAAGATTTTTTTTCCGGTTATTCCAGTTTTACTGGCTATTTTATTTCATTTATCCTGTAGTAAATCAGAGGATTTGCCAGGTAAAGAAACGATAAATGACACCGCTATATGCAATAAGGTGATATATGACACAGTTGTATATGATTCGCTGGTTATTGTTTACAGGGACTCAGTAGTTTATGACACAATTAAAATATATCCGGAGGAGAGTGAACTCACCATATTCTTTGTTAATGATCAGCACGGACAGCTATACAATTTTGCCAGGATAAAACATATTGTTGATGCTGAAAGGTCTGAAAATCCCAATGTATTACTTGTATGTGCAGGAGATGTGTTTTCCGGTAACCCTATTGTTGATCAGTATAAAGAAAAAGGCTACCCTATGATAGACGTAATGAACCGGAGCGGGTTTGATGTTGTGGCAATTGGGAATCATGAGTTTGATTATGGTATCGGGGTGCTCGAAGAGCGGATGACGCAGTCGTTATTTGGCTGGATTTGTGCCAACGTAGATGTTTTGGAATCGGGTATGCCACAGCCGGAACCTTATAAAACAATAAAAACCCGGGATTTTAAAGTAGCCGTTCTTGGATTGGTTGAGACATACGGAAAGCCTGGCGACGTAATTCCCTCAACGCATCCCTGGAGAGTGAAGGATCTGAGGTTTTTTCAGTTTCAGGACATCGTGCCCAAATACACAAACTTAAAAGAACAGGAGGGGGCAGATGTTTATTTGGCATTGTCGCATCTGGGGACCAAAGGGGATAAGGCACTTGCCAATGATTATCCATGTTTCGATTTTATTATTGGAGGACATTCGCATGTCATTCTCAATGAAGAGGTAAATGGTGTTCCCGTCTTACAGGCCGGCTCTTATTTACACAAGCTTGGAAAAATTGAGATAACAGTAAAGAATAAGTCTGTCACCGATTATACCGTTGATCTCATTGAGCTTGACAGCTACAAAGAGGTGGATGCAACTTTGAAAGGAATAATAGATGATTATTATAATGCACCTGAATTTGAAGAAGTTCTTGGTTCTTCTTCATCAAATCTTAGTGGGGGAGAAGTGGGGTGTTTTTACACGAATGCCCTTAAAGAATATATGCAGGTAGACTTTTCCATTCAGAACACTGGTGGAATACGTGCAGGGATTGATAAAGGTGATATAACAAGAATGGAAATTTATAAGGTTGATCCGTTCAATAACGGGAGTGTAAAGTTTTCGGTGACAGTAAAGGAAATTAAAGATTTTTTTAAAGAAACAGGAGATGCATTCTATGTGGCGGGAATCACGTTAGAGAAAAGCGGTAACGATTTAATCATATTTGATGAAGACGGAAAAGAACTAACAGACGACGTAACGCTTAAGTTAGGGATGAATGACTATATCCCGGCGGTATACGAAGAATACTTTCCTTTGGATAAGGCTGAAATAATGGATAAAACCACAGCAGAATCAATAATAGGGTACCTTAAAACAATCAACAGTACAATTGATTACGAAGGGTGCAGTAACTACTTTAAATATAGTAGTTTTTAGCAAGAAGAGATGAAGAACCGTAGCTGCAAGCTACGGTTCTTCGTCTCTTTTACATCGTGTTATTCAATTTTCTCAATTTCAACTGCACTAGGCATTTCTGTAATCCTTTTTCTTTTTTTCAAAACTTTAAACTATCAATACTATTTCCTTACAAACTGGTCCTGTAAATACATCTTCCAATTGAATTATTTAGATGTAAGGAAGTGAATTGCCTCCTGATTCCTTATCTTATAATTTGTATCTGACATATTATTTTTTGAAATAACTAATATAAAATAGCCAGAGGTAATTTAAAAACAATCCATAGTGTCTTCGCTATGGATAATGGGAGTAACCGTACTTTTCACAATAGCCGTAAGTGCCCAATCTTTTTTATTTCAAAGAACTGACTTCTATTTTTAGAGCCACAAGTTGCAAACTTGCAGCAGTTGGGGAATAATTTAACATTCTACACTCAGATGGGGTTCTAATCCTTTTTCAAATATCTGATCTCACAAACTGACATGAGCGAGAGGTACGTTATTACTATTTCTGACTTTGTGCACAAATTATAAGATATTCATTCATTTTTACCTTTTGAGCATATTCCAATGATTTATCACCACCTAAAACAGGTAGAGGAACAAAGCCATAGCACTCATCAAATTCTAAAGGACCAAGTTTTTGAAGGCATTCATTAAAAAGGTTCTCGGAAAAATAGAACTCCACAAAAGTCTTGTCATTTAATGATCTTTCAAAAAACTTGTTGATTCTCGAAGTACTAATTACCTCATATTTATTGTATAGCACATTCAACATAGAAAAATATTGTTTGCCATTTTCTTTAATTACATAAAACAATAAATCCCCAAATGCAGACCTACCAACAAGATACTCCTCTTGATCTTTTAGAGCAAGGACATTATTCACTGATTCCCATTCATTTTTGAAGTATTTGTAATCATCTGGGTTGGTCAATGTAAACAATCCATTAGATATACCAGAAAAGCCAAAGGTGTTCCATAATTCCAAGATTTCGATAGGTAAAACAGATTTAAACTTTTCATAATTTGTTGTTGAGCATTTGCGATTGTTTATCACAGCTCCCTGATTAAAAATATATTGTTCAAATTTCATGTTATTTTTTTCTAATTTGCAGGTCTACATTCATTTTAACCTTTGGTTGTTCATCTTTATTAAATTTCTGCTTCATTTTTTTTACTATCGCATCTACCGTATGGATACGATTTTTCCACTGACTACCAATAGAGGAATTAATATCTGTTCTACCTAGGCTGGTTATTTTATCTGATTCACCACCAGCTACTTGATCAGGGTCATGTAAAGCTGCGTAATCTTTTTCAACAATTTTCTTCGCTTCAATATAGCTTAGGGTTTCTCCACGGTCTTCAGCTTCATCAATTATTCGTTCAATTGTTTCTTCTTTCATTTCTTCCCTTGCTCTTGCTTGCTCTCCTGAAGAGCTAGAATCTCTACCTTCTCTTAGATATCTTTTTCTATTAGTCTGCCATTTGTCAATAGTCAAATCATTGATGCCATTCTCCTGAGCTTCGAGTTGTCTTTTATACTCATTGAAACTACCCGTATCTTGAAATTCTTTTTTAACATCAAAAATAACAATGACTTGTTCAGATTTATAGTCAGCCTTTACATCAGCGGCATCATCAAAGTCTTTTAAGCCATACTTATTTCCAAATTTAACCAAATTATCTGCAAGTAGACCAAGGGATGCCATTCCTTTACGAATTTGTTCTTGTGTAGCTTTATCATTTTTGTTTTTGCGTTTTGCCTTTTTTGCGTTAGCAAGCGAATTTCTTGTCGATTTAATCGCATTGTTCAGACCTGATGCACCTCTTAAAATTGCATCTCCTTTTCCATTCCATTTGTCTGGATTAGGTTTTGTTGAAACTTCCAAATCCTTTATTAATGCATTTAATTTATTTCGTATTGGCTTTTTAATACTAGCCATATAAATGTCATCCTTTTCAAAAGTTAGAGTATGACCTACTCCAGACATTGAAAATTTCTCAGGTTTGACTTTAAAATCATCACCTACATTATCATCATCCTTATCAACTTCATCTTTCTTAACCTTATCTTTGCCTCCTTTTGATTTTCCAAACCACCCCTTAACCTTCTTCACCACAAAGCCAATTCCTTTGTCAATGGCATTGTCGATTGGTTTACGGACTTTCTTGATGGCATCCTGGATTTTCTTCGCAATACCACCTAGTTTTAAGAACTGAGCAAGCCCGCTCAATATCATCGGGATGGTGCGGGCAATAGAACTTTCGATATAGTTGGCCGCCCCGCTGATTTGTCCGGCAGCAATGGCCGCCACCGAATCAACCACCGAGTTTACAAAGCTGATAATACGCTGGATGTTGTCCACCAACCACATGACAAGGTCGTAGATGGCGATAATGGCCCGAACAATGGCCCCGACCGGGTTGCACATCAAAGCCAGTTGTGTTACGGCACTCTTTACAATGGCCGTAAGTGCCCAATCTTTGATGCTGTCGATAATGGTATCTTTTATAGTAGCAGCTTCCTGTTTTATCCACTCCCAAAGCCCCATTGGCCCCTCGGTAATAAGTACCGTGACTATTTCGAAGCCTTTCTCGGCAGCTGTAACAATGGTCTCCCCAAGGTGTTTTACCAGCTTCATCCGGATACTTGGCCAGGTAAGCCCCAGGATGGACATTCCCATTTTAAAAATGCCCTTGAAGCTGAACTCGGTCGGGATCTCCACCGTGCCGCCCATGGCGCCGGTCAGCCATTCAATCATGCCGCCAATCATGTGCTTCATGAAGTTGGCCTGGAACTGTCCGAGCCCCTGTTTTACGGCCCCGCCCAGATTCGAGAAGAACTGTTTCGGGTCGGTAACAATTAAGGTCAGTGTTTCCACCCCCTTGTTGATCATGGCCATGATCTCGTCCGGGTTCATGCCCAGGCTGGTAAGGGTGAAGGTGAAGAACTTAATTGCCAGGTCGAGCAACATACTGCCCAGCTTGGCCAGGCCGCTCTTCATGGACTCTTTGCGCTCTTCAATGCGCTTGTCCACCGCTTCTATTGCTTTCTCGCGCTCTTCGGCCAGCTTGTCGGCCATTTCTTTTTCTTTCTGTTCGATGTCTTCCGAAAGCTTCTTGAGCTTCTGGTCGATATCGTCCTGGCACTGCTCACCAAATTCTTTCAGTTTCCCGTCAAGGCCTTCTACGTACTCTTTGATTTCCTCTTTGGCACCGGCCAGTATCTGCTTGCACTCTTCGATTACCTGTTCGGTGTTGGCGGAAAGGTCTTCGATGAGTCTGTCGATGGTCTCGACATAGATGACCCGGTTACGTTCAAAGATCTCCTGAACCTCAGGCAAATCATCGGTCCCCGAGAACCAGTCCCCAATGGCGGTGAAAAACCCGCCAATTCCCGAGTGGCGTTCATCGAAAAACTCTTCAAGCTCTTCGTCCACTGTATTGTCGAAGGTTTCCATGGCGGCCTTTTGTCCTTCTTCGAAGGCTTTCATGGTCTGCATTTCCAGCAGTTCGAGCTTGGTCTTTATATGGTCGTTGGTGCGTTCGTATATCTTGTTGATGTGCTCGCTTACGCGCAGCTTTTCCTGTTCGAACTCTGTTTTTTTCTCCTGCTGTGTGCCCGTTGATTCTTCCAGTCCCTGTTTCCGGGCATTGGCCATTTCTTCTGTGGCCTTCTTCTCCTCGTCCCCCAGGGTTTTGTCCAGGTTGTCCTGTTCGGCCTGTTCTATGTCTTTGACCTCTTGGGGGGCGGCTTCGGCTTCCTCCCGGATACCGTCGCGGGCTTCCCGGGCCTCAACCATAGGTGCGGCATCGGAGGTCTCGAACTCTTTTACCAGTTCCGGGTTCTGGAGTTCGTTGGCCACCAGGTCGTCACTGGCCTGGGTGTATTCGCTGAAATCGGACTGCCCGGGGTCGGACGGGGGCAACATGCCCTCCGACAGGTTCATGGCTTCCTGTTGTACCGCTGGCTCAGGGGCCGGTAGTGGGGCTTCCGCACTTTTGGGCTGTGGCGTTGGGGTGTCCTCTATTTTATTGAAGGTGTTCTTTACCCCGGCCGTTTGCTCTTTGACCAGTTGGTTCATCTCTTGCGATGCTTTCCGGGCCGGGTTCTCTTTGTCCAGTTTTTTTACTTCATCGGCCGTTTTGGGCAATGCATCGCGCATTTTATTGGAGACGCTCTGCTTTTGTTCCGCAGGGTCGACTTCAGGTTCCGGTGCTTCATCGACCACCTCTATGGTCCCGGTATTGGCCTCGCTGACGGCTTCTTCCACGGGCGGCTCTACGGCCTTTTCGGCCTCGGTCCGTTTTTCTTCGGCACTTTTGGTCTCTCGCTGGCCGGCAGAGGTTTTGGCTATCTTTTCGGTTTTTTCTTTAAGGGCACTTTCCGACTCGCGGTTCAGGACATCACCGGCTTTTTCCAGGGCATCGGTTTTGGCCTGTGTGGCCGATACTTTTGCCCCGGTGTCTTCGGGCTTGTTTATCTTTAGGGGGCCTCCGCCGCCCGCTGGTGGGGCAGGGGCACTGCTTTTTCCCCCGGCTGCTGCTGTTTTTTCTTCCTTCGCAGACTTTCCGGGGCCACCGGGTCCTTTTACAGCTTTTACGGCCTGCTTAATTTGTTCTTTGGCAGCTTTTTGCTGATCTGTATTGCCCTTTTGGGGGCCTTCTTCTTTTTTTCCTTCTTCCGGGGCCTGTTGTTCTTCACTGGTTTTCCCTTCGGACAGGCCACCTGCTGATGGTTCAGTGGGGGCTGGTACTGTAGCCTGTGTTGCCGCGGTTTTTGCCTCTGCTTCTGCGTCATTTTGAGCTTCAGCAGGGGACTGTGCAACTGTATCCTGAGTGGGTGTCCCTTCTTTTTTTGCTGGGGCAGTCTTCGTTCCTTCCGCTGTTGGGGCGGGCGGGGTTTCTGCTTTTGACAGGGCAGCAAAATCGGCCCCCGGGAAAAACTTCCTGACCAGCCCGGCCCATTCCGGGGTGCCCCATTTTATCCCGGCTTTGTCCATGGCGGCTTTTAAGGCCTTTTCCATTAAGTTGATACGTGTTCTCCCCAACGAGCCCCTGGTACTTTTTATAAGGCCCCTTTTAAAAGCGTTGAACTCCTTTCTTGCAGCCTCCTGTAGTGGGCTGGCGCTGCTTTTGGCTTTTCGGGGGGTGTTGGGTTTGCTCCTTTTTTTTCCGGCTTTTGGGCTAGCGGAAGTACTTTGTGGGGCAGGGGTATTTTTCGCAGGGGGCGCTTGCCCCTTTTGTGCCTTGTTCTCCCCGGCAGGGGGCCCGCCACTGTTCTCTTGGACAATTTTTGGGGCGTTCCGGTGACTCTCGGCGGTTTCTTTAAACTCCTTCATGAACTCTTCCATGTTAAGAGGGGAGTAGTCATCGGCAAAGTCTACTTTTTCCCGGGTATAAAAACTGTACTCTATAGAATAGTTGTGGAGAAATTCCCTTTTAGGGATGCCGTAATGCATTTCAAATTCGGCATCGTCCATGCTTTTCCAGTGTTCATCACCATACAGGCTGATGCCCCTTTCAATCATTTCATAGGGGTTCTCGCTTTCGGGTTCTTCGTAAAGGAACTCTTTGTACATGGTGTTGGCTTGAATAGTAAATTTACATAATGTTAGAAAAAGATTTATACATTTAAAGGTGGTTTATAATGATTTACCTTTTTAGCATTAAACCCTTCTTTATGATATTCCTGCTTAATAAACGGCTCCATAATGTCAATGGTAATTTCGTTACTATTCCTGCTTTCGGCATGAATACAGGAAAGTTTAATAATATTGGCAATATTTGCCCCGGTGAAAGAATGTTTTTCTGCCAGCAATTCCGGAAGATCTTCTGGTATATATTTAAAGTATTCTGGCATGCTGTTGTTCCACATAATCAATCTTTCATCTTTGTCTGGTGGTGGCAGGTAAACAGAAACCAGTATCCGCCGTTTAAAAGCAGTATCGAGGTTTTGTTTGAAATTACTGGCGAGGATCACTAATCCCGGAAAGTTTTCTACCCGTTGTAAAAGGTACGCTACTTCCTGGTTGGCATAGCGGTCTTTTGAATCGCTAACGTCTGTCCTTTTTCCAAATAAGGCATCAGCTTCATCAAAAAACAATATGCAGTTTTTATCGCTTAAACGTTCAAAAATTTTCTCGAGGTTTTTTTCTGTTTCCCCGATATATTTTGAAATTACTCTTGAAAGATCTATACGGTAAGCATCAATTCCCAGTTTTTTGCTCATAACAGAAACCGTAAATGTTTTACCCGTACCCGGAGGTCCGTAAAGCATGGCGATAAGCCCTGGTTTTATCTTATCGGAAACACCTTCGCGTGAAAATAAACCTGAACGGTTTGAAGCATAGTTCATTACTGTATCAAGTTGGGTGCGGGTATGTTCTTTTAGGACCAGATCGTCAAAATCCTTTTCCGTTTCAAGAAGAGAAGCTGGAAAATCCGGAGAAGCGTCTAGCCTTGGTTTTTTTCCGTTTAACAGGTAATTATAATATGCCAGATCAAACTCAAGGATATATTCGTTTGGAAAGTTATTGAATGTCGAAGGCCTTCTTAAGTGCAGGATCTGATCTTTAAAAAACGGATGATCAAGCAAAATGCTATGGTAATAGGCCTGGCGGGTTATATTGGTTCCGGCAAGCAAAAACAAGGCGGTTTGTAATGTTGGCAAAAACTTGTTGGTAGCTTTATTATAAATTAAACCGGTTTCTGAATAAACTTCGTCGGTATCTGGTTTGTGTTTGGCCAGTTTATTCAGGCTTTTCGGACGAAACCAGGCGGTAAAGCCAACAGAGACCAGAAGGTATTCAATAAATGAGTTGTTATAACCCGAAAGTAATTCTAATAAGCTGGAGTTGCTGGTTAGATAGGTTTTGTCCATCTTCTCAGCATGTTCGTCTACTAAGAACTTACTGCCCCCCTGCAATTCATCCATTCTCATTCGCATAAGTTCTTCCAGCCATATAATGGAAGCAGCTAATGCCTGAATGTTTTTTTCAACCGTTTCAATACTCGTTATTTCTTTTCTTTGGTCTTTATGAGCCTGTGTAATATCGTTTGTTTTAATTTGTGCCTTTTCCCGAGAGATACTCGTAGCTTCACTCATTAGCTTACTTTTTGGTTTTCATTTAAATATTCTTTATTCTTTTTTGACCGATTTTTTCTGTTTCGGGTTATAAATAGGGATTTTGTAGCCTAAAAAGAATTGAAAATTTTCCAGTTTTAATGAGTTATCGGTATACAGGTAAGAATAAGATAGCCTGTCGTTACTGGAACGGTTAGTATTTTCCACGTTGTTTCTAAGGTATCTGGTATATTTTACATCAAGGGTCAGGTACCCATTGCTGATAAAGTCTTTTATCCTGACCCCGGCACCGGCAGTTATTCCATAATTGAGGATATTCCGCGAGTTGGTCAGATCAATTTTGTTAAATGATTCTTCGTTCCTTGATTTATCTTCCAGGTATGTATCAATTCGGCTGATTTCGGATGTGGCTTTCAGTAATACCTGTAATGAGCCCCCGGCATTTATGTATGGGGTAACCTTCTGGTCTTTAAGTATATTCCATTGAGCCAAAAGCGGGACTTCTATTCCTGAAAGGGACTCGTTATATTCCATGCGGGCATAATCTAATACCGTTTTTTCGAATAGGTAACTGTGCCTGAAATATAATATGTCCCCTACAAAGGATAAGCTTGGAAGAATAGGAACTTCTGCGCTGATACCAAAGGACATGATTATATCTGTCACATATTTTCCCGTATCACTGATACTGTTTATATCGTGATAGTTGCTTACATCGTAAATGTTTGTTAACCCGATACCTCCTTTTAATCCGATAATTACAACTGGTGTTGTCCTGAATGTTGAATAGAGGTTGACAAATTCAGATGGATCAATATCCTGTATTCTATACTCTGGCTCAACTCTTAACATTTTTTGCATGGTTTCAGAAGCTTCTATGTTCCTGTTATAATACAGGTGACAAAGTGTTAACAATCTGTATGCAGTTACCTTTTCCTGTCGGCTGAACCCTTTTTCTAAACAATCATTTAATAAACCCGGAACAAGTTCAATCTGACCGTTTGAAAATACTTCTTGTGCATCAACTAGTTTTTGGCTACAGGACTCTTCATCCTCTTCCTGTGCCTTAGTATGAACCGAACCAACAAGCAGGGAAAGGGAGATGATTATTCTGAAGGTGATGGTCCGGTGATACTTATTCATTATGTAATATTGCATTGGGATTTGGTTTTATTTTAGTTCAAAATTATTATTTACAGTTCTTTTTACACGTACATTCGATTTCTATGTCATCGGCTACGTAATGTTCCCATTCTTTTTCTGTAAGGTTTCTGTCAACCGTATCGGCTTTACAAATATCCTGGGAAAGGGTGTGGATGTCCATAATCCAGGCACGTACAAGTTTGTCTCGGCAACCGGCAAACAGGTAGTCATCATCTTTGCTAAAGGCAATGGACCATACCCAGTCTTTATGATCATCAAGAATAACCGGCTGGTTATAGTAATTGGCCAAGTCCCAGATTCTGACGGTATGGTCAAAGCTGGCAGTAGCCAACTTAGTGTCCGCATGGTTGAAACATATCTGGTTGACCCTTGCTGTGTGACCGGATAATGAAGCTGCTACATATCCATTGGATACATCCAATATCCGTACCTGTCCTTTAATGGTCCCGATGGCCATCATTCGTCCGTTGTCACTGAATTTTAGCGAAGTAATTGCCTGACCGGTATTTTCTGAGTATAAAACCTTTGAGTTAAAATTGTTGTCGAGTTCGTAAATAATAACTTTACCATTTTCCAGTCCTGTAGCGAAATACTTGCCGGTCGGGTCAACGTCAATGGCATTAAGTTTATTTTTTGTTATTCCGATTTCTTTCTGTGAAACGAAATCCCAAATCATTAATTTTTTGTTTGTTCCGGCATAGACCACTTTGTTGTCCGGAGTAAAATCCAGGAACAGGGTCTGCATACTTCCGGTTTGAACTCTTTCGGGTTTTTTCTTGCTGTTTGTCAGGTTAAAGACCATAATGTAAGGATAATCTCCACCTACAGCAAGCCATTTTCCATCACCGCTCAGGGCCATGGCCATGTGTACCTTTTCGTCATCGGAGGATACAAGTTCGTTTGCGAAGTTCAGTCCACCACCATGAGTCCATTTAAAAATCCGTCCATCACTACTGGCAGAGAAGAATAAATCGTTCTTTGAGTTTGTTACAATAGACCTTACGTTATCGGTATGTCCGGAAAGGGTATTGAATTTTTCTCCTTTCATTCTTTTAACGGAGTAGTAGAGGGCATTGTATATATCCGGATCGGTTCCCTGGCCACCGTTGTCAAAGTAAAAATTATATGCCTGTCGGG
This sequence comes from Bacteroidales bacterium, assembly GCA_965230395.1. Taxonomy (GTDB): domain Bacteria; phylum Bacteroidota; class Bacteroidia; order Bacteroidales; family UBA10428; genus UBA10428. The sequence goes on along the minus strand of CBDDKV010000002.1, from coordinate 3,544,851 downwards.
ATACCAAAGATTTGGTTGTTAGTTCTGGTTCCTGTAAGGATTTAATGGCCATTGAGCGGGCAATAGAAAGCATACGCATACGCAATGCTTTTTCTTCTTCCAGAACGGCTTTATGTCGCGCTGAGTCAGCTATTACCTGTTGACGTAAAGCTTCTTGCTTTTTTTGCTCTGCTATTTTTGACTGTCTTTTAGCTTCTGCAGCACTGGCTTTTGCTTTGTCTGTCTGTTTTTGGGCCTCCTTGGCACTGGCTACAGCTTCCTTGGTTTTTTCCTCAGCAAGTACTGATTTTTCCTTAGCTATCTTTGCTTGATTATCCGCTTTCTCTGCTTGAATATCAGCATCTTTCTTTTTATTTATTGCATAAACAACAAGTATGGCTGCTACTACAGCTCCTGAACCAAAGATTAAAGCAATAAGACGGGCTACGAACAACCTCCGTTTTTGTTGCCTTGTTTTTAGCCTTTGTTCCCTCAGGAACTGTTTTTCACTGAACAACAGATATTCTATCGTTCTGTCAAATGCTACATGGTGGCGAATTCCCCATGCTTTGGTTGGTTTTTCCTGGTAGTACCAGTTGGTGGCCATTTGAAGTTCGGGAGATTTTAATAGCGCCCCCTTACCCGATTGATGAAGCTCTGCAGCTTCAGCTATTCTCAGGTACTGCTTTGTCGACTCATATTCTTCCTCCATCCAGTTGGTAAGGGTCCCCCAGATTCTCATTAAACTTTCATGGGAAATGTCAATTATTGACCCGGCTTCCAGTTCGGTTCCAAAAGGAGGGGTTAAAATCGTTCTTCCGGGTTTGCGGAATTCATTAACAATTGCTGTTATGTCAGAAGTATTTGCCTGAGATATCTCAGCAAGTTCTTTAATTGTTGCCGGCCGCCTGAAGCTTCTTCCTTCTTCTCCCTTTTCGGTCAGACTTTTAAAGCATTTCTCACAGGAATGTTTTAAATTTTGCGGCAAATTATTGAATATTTCATTGGCATGGACCGATAGGGCTGATTCCATGCCGCCTATCGCTTTATAATGGTTAAGATCAATGTCTTCGTTACCAATTTTATTTTCTTCCCAATAATCCCATGTACGCATCAGTGAATGCTGCATAACAGGGAGCTGATCAGCATCGTCTCCAACTTTATTGAGTATTTCATTAACCAACGATTCATTAATATTTCGTCCCATTACCTTACATGGGCCAACTATTGCGGCGCGTTTTTCATCCCTCGTCATTTGAGGGATAAGAAACTGACTATTGTTAATGGCACTGGTCAATAAAGGAAATTTTGAACATTCCCCGATAAAGTCAGAACGCATTGTGGTAACAACAAAAACAGGAACGTCTTTATTTTGAGCAGCTTTAACAATTATGTCAATAAACAGGGTTGTTTCATCCAATACTCCTTCTGTTTCTGGCTTAAAACGGAAAACTTCTTCAAATTGATCAATGAAAAGAAGCAGGTTTTTGCCGGAAGATTTTATAAAATTCTTTACCAGTTCACTAAAGCCTAAATGGCCATTTGATTTTAATATGCTCTGTACGTGGTTGCTGGTAATGTTTTCTTTAGGGGGATGGTTCCGCCCTTTAATTTCTTTGGCGAAAGCTTTTGCCAGTTGAAGTATTGGATCGTGCCCGGGGCGAAAAGTGATTACATCCCATTGGCTGGACACAACTCCGGGGTGATCAGCATAAAGTTTTGGAAGTATGCCGCAATTAATAAAGGAGGACTTTCCGATACCAGAATTTCCAATAATGGCAATAAAATTGTTTTGAATTAGTTTTTCGAGTACTTCTCCTACCTGGTTTTCTCGGCCAAAAAATAAATGGCTGTCTTCTTCAAGGAAAGGACGCAGGCCCGGAAAGGGATTCTTCGTCTCTGTCTGCGCTGCTGTTTGACTAAATGAGGTAGTATTTTGCATTACTTATGTTTTTCAGAATTTGTGAAATTTACAATTTTAATTCTTAATTGCACAATGGCTATATCCGGTTTTCTAATAGTGATTGCAACTGTCCTTTAAGGGGGGAGCCGTTTAGTTTTAACAAAATTATTTCGTCATATATTCCGGAAGGAAGTTGCTCTACCTCTTTACTTACCATGCAGAGGAAGCTAAACGGTTTATTTGATCTTAATGACTTAGCCTTAACGATTTCGTTTATATTACTTTTGAACCAGTTCGTGTTCCAGTTTGAAGATAACAATAAAACCCCGGTACAGTTCTTCAGTATTTTGTTCTTCGCCTGAGGGAAATCAGGTTCCGATTCAATATCTTTAAGTGTTACCATTTTTAGATTGAAGTGTTCCAAAGTAGACTTTACATCTTCAAGTAAGTCTGAATAAGGCGCTTCAAACAGAACTAAAACTGAATTCTTTGTTATATCATAAAAACCCGAAGAAAAGTTCACTTTTTTTTCTTTGAAGAGCTGAGGGGAAGAACCAATTTTACTGTAAGCTTCGCCCTTATGGTACGAAAGAATAATTTCTTTTAATTCTTCAAAAGAACAATCAAGTATTTCTGCATTGTTTTTCTGAACGGCGCTATTTCGGATCCTTTCAATCATTCTTCCTTCGTAAGTTGACGAAGATGCCAGTTTGGGTATCCATATTATCCGCCGCAGTTTAGTGTCGTCGGATTGTTTTTTATTATGAAAGACTTGGACTGATACTCTGTCTTCAATTTCGCAAAGATTTACATGATTTTCCAAATAACTGTCTGAACCAAACTTTCCGTTTCCGAAAGGATGGATGGACAACCAACAGTTTTGCATCAGGTTGGATATTTTGTCCTCAATAAGTTTTTCTCCATACCCGAAAGCATTAACGGGGGCAGTAACCTCAATATTGTTTTCCAGTAAAAAGTTGTAAAGAGAGTTGACAGGTTCTTTTAGATCCGAAGTTGTTGTCGATATAAATACCTTTTGGGTAATATTTTTCCCTGCGGCAACCCTTAATATCTGATAGCTTATTTCTTTCGCAATATTATTAATGTGGTTATAAAAAGAGTTGGGGGTATTCTTACCTGGCAAATACTCTTCAATTGGCCTTCGTATCGTGTCTGAGCTTGTGTCTCCCTGATTAAAGAATTTATAAAGAGGCTGGTAATTTGCCTGGTTTATTGGCAATACCTCTTCGATTAAGCTGAAATGAAAAGAGAAATCAGAAAATTGATTATTAATATCATCTACAACTTGTTGAAATAAAATAGAATCGTCGGAGGAGTTTAGAAAATTTTGATTAATAATAGGTAAATAGCATCCGATTTTATTTCCTCCAATAGCATTAAAGAATGCTTCTTTCTGGTTGGTAATAGAAATAACCTGTATTTCGAACCTTTCCAGAGAATTAGAAAGTCCTCTGCTAAGTTCCTGCAGCCAGCGGGTTTCCGACTTGGTGGTTGTGTGTAGATATATTATTAATTCTTTCATTTTACTTTGGGGTATTGATTTGAGACTAGATTTTAGTTTTGAGTATAAGACAGTAATTCTTTTATTGGAGGCACATTTCTGTTTCTGATAGAACGACGTTTAATAAAGTCTTCATATTCCAGTAATTTTTTGTTGATGGTTTTTCTTACTATAGTTTCCGGAACTATCTGGAACATTGTAAACAGTTCTGTAAATTCATATGATGAGATTCTGTATAAAACACAATCAGCATCACATTGGAGTTTGAAATTTGACCGATCATCCGAGATAAGATCAATTGTACTTATAAATGTCCCTTCCCCAAAACACTTTATGAAGTTATCATTCGCATAGAGTGAAACCCTTCCGGAATAAAGAATATAAAAATAGTTTTGGATATCTAAATCTGTGACTTGTTCAATAATTTCACCATCCCTTGCTTTAACGGGCAAAATGTAATCTGTTAAACGTTTCAGAATTTCACCTGATATTGAACTGAATTCTGTTATCTGGTGTAGATAATTAATTATTTCATACTTTAAAATGGGGTAATCATCATCAGTAACCGCATTTAACCTTTCAATACGATCCAATACCGATTGGTCAAACAATGAGAGATATTGTTGTCCGAAAATCCGTTTATTATTATTGTAAATATCAGTATCAATATTGAAAACCGCATTTGCCGCAAGTTCGGCAAGCATTGGATCGGAATTTATCATATGAGCGAGAAAAATTGGTAAATCGTCATTTCTCTTCTCGTTAATCAAAACAACCATTGAACATGCTTTTGTCCAAGGGTTCATCCATTTGGAATCCCGCTGAATAATAGTATACAGGATGTCAATTTTGTCAAGGCTTTCAGTTGGAAACTGATCTTGCATAAATGCTACTTTTTCTTCCATAGAGGTTGGCTGAATAAGTGGAATAATAAGTAGTTTGATCTCTTCCGTTAGCAAAACAGAAGATAATTCAAGGGCAAAATTAATTTTCTCAAAATCGTTACTGAATAAGTTATTTCTTATTAATTGGATAGATCTGGAGTCATAGAGCAGGGACAGAAGGTTGAAGATACTTTCGTAATTGCCATCAACTTCAATTTGCATAGCAGTTTGCAATTCTTCAGCCTTCATATTCTTTTCAATATCAAGTAGCAAAGACATATTCCAAACCAGCGTTTTACACAACTCTTCCAGTTCATGCTTCAGCATGGGAGCTTTATCATCGGAAATAATCAGGCTACATTTACTCAAAGACGACAATGTTGCAGAAATAATGTTTTGATTTGAAATGTTAAGTTTCTTAATCAGATATTCCGTCGTTTCTTCGTTAGCGATATCTCCATATATCTGTATGATTCTCAACTGAACCTTTTCTGTCTGCCCAGTTTCGTAAAAAGATTCCTCAAGAATTGGCAAAATAATATCGCCACAACTTAATAAAGTAGAATATGCTGCATTACTTAACGCCGGGTTGTCTAAATTATCGGTGATATTTTTAATTAGTTTGGTGTCATCAACACTCTGGCTTGAAATAATGGCATTAATTACTACCGGTAGGTGAGGGTCTTTTAACAACCTGTTTGTAATACTAGTCTTTTCGTCCTTTGAAGAATAATAAACCAGTTTTGCACCGAACACCCTTTCATTGTCTTTTTTTGAAATAGATAACTGACTAATATAGTTTCTGGTTTTCATCCTAAATTTAACTTCGTAGAACCGGTCTATAACCGATTCTATTTTGTCTCTGTTAGGAGAAGACTGAAAGTATTTGCTGCTCTTAATAGCATGAAGTTTTTCCAGGGTTTCAAGCATATATAATTCGCCAGCTTGTATTAAACTAACTCTTTGAGTGAGATTATTCTCCGAATTAATGGTTTTATTAATTGCTTTTCTGGCAATCACCGGGTTACTTAAATTTAAAATATTGATATAACGTACAAATTGAATCCCGTTTAAATCATTAGGGTTATTGTTCTCAATATCCTTAAATAGCCCTTTGTTAATAATAACGTTATGGCTTTGTGTATTTAAATACTCCTGTAACGCAGTACGGTAGTGTTTATAAAGGGGGCGGTTATTTAAATACAGCAGCAAAATAACAAATGCAATAATTGCAAAAGGAAGAATTTGTAGCTGGGTAAACGGTAAAACTTTTTCCAGGGAATATGTAATAAGATAACCAAGCCCTATACCGCCAAGAATGCCATAAACGAAACTTTTTACATAAAAATCATGCCTTGTTTCAACACTTATGGGTAAGTAAAAAGCATATGTTGTCGGAGTAGTGATATTTTCAAAGGAAAAATGACTAAAAATCATTAAAAACACAGTAAGAATGAGGAATATAAAATACCAGTCACTGCCTATATCTTTGGGAAACACAGGGGTATAAGATCTTAAAAGAAACAGTAAAGTAAAAAGTAACATAAATATGGGTAACATTCTTAGTGTACTGCGTATTCCCAGGTATAAAATAACCTTTTTCCGAAGGAAAATTTCAAACCCAATACCAAGTAATGAAATAAAAATGGTGTAAAAACCAAATAACCGTATTAACTCTTTGAATTTATTGTATTTAACATATATATTAGTGGTGAATAGGTCAAAACTCAGGATAAGGGCAATTCCTATTATGGCAAAAGTAAAGGTTAAAACAAGAAAAAAACGATTTCTTGCTAATTTTACAGTTTTATTTTCAACTTTAATTACCTGCGCGTTGTCAATAATTTCATTACCACCTTTATAATTCAGGGTCAGGTTAATAAATGCAAAAAAGCCAAAGATAAGAAGCACGAGTGATGAACTGTGAAAAAAAGCAAGGCTGGTATTGTTGTGCAGCAATACAAAAAAAAGCAAATAAGCGGCCCCAATTAGAAGTCCCGCATATTTTGACAAACTGAATATTCGTTCTGTGGCACTATAGTTTTCATCACTTATTCTTTGACTTAATCCCTTAAATAACAAGAATAACAATAAGTTTCCTATTACAATAAAACCAGGAATGGTTAATGCCATATGGTCTTGGTGTATAATATAAGGGTAAGCATAGTAGAGAAAATACTGAATACAAAGAATGTAGAATACAAAACAAGTTGCAAGAATAAACGGATATAAGCGCTGAAGAATGTTATAAATAGAAAATATTACAATCCCGGCAAGAGATGTAATTCCAATTACCTTAACCAGATCAACTTGCTTCAGGTCATTTAAAAATACTACGAGAAGAGGTATATCTAAAATAACCTTTGCAATAAAAATTAATGTAACGGCTATTGGAATGTGTATGTTTTTTTTCATTGGTTATAGATTAGACTTAATATGATGTTTTCATTACACTGTACTTGTATTTATTTCGCCGGTATAGGAGGAGGAGGGGGAACAACATCTGTATTAATTTCTGGAATAACAACTTCTATTGGTTCAACAGCTTCAACAGCTTTCCCTTTTAACCACTTAAATGGCCAAGGTGGTTCAGATTCTGTTTTAGGGTATTCAAGAAACAATAACCCTCTTAATGACTTTCTGCCAAACCTCTTAAATTTATAAAATCCATAAAGCTCTACATCTTTAACCGATCTTTTTCTCTTTTTTAATTTAAGATAGTTATTGGTATAAGTTTTTCCTAAACCCAGAAAAAGGAAATCACTTCCCGGGAGCATTACTTCTTCGGTTCTTGGAGGTTTGATTACCAAGAAAGTAAGATTTGATTCTTGGTTAGCAACTAATAACCATGTCCTTCTATATTTAAAGCCATGCACATTATAGGGCAAACAGTTTTGTGTTGTACCATAGTAACCAATATGGACGTCTTTAAAATCTTTAAATTCAGTTAAGATTTCTTTTTTAAAAGGACTAAATAACGAATCAGAGGTTGATTGCGCTAACGAACTTGAAATATTAAATATTAATATTGAAAAAAAAATTGATACGGTTGGTTTCATAGTTCGATTGTGTAATTAAGTATTAAAAATTAATTTATATTTCTGTTTATTAGTGTATTAAGCATGTATATGAACAAATATTGCTTTCATTTCCGAATTCAAAACAAATAATTTTCTTTTGAAAATGAAATTTTATTTGCAAAAAAATTTCGTTAGTTGTTATTTTTTTACTTTTTTTAACCCGCCTAATTCCAAAATTACAATGAAAAAGATTTTTGTTATTGCGTTTACATGTTTAGGTTTTAGTTTTTATGTCAAAGCCCAGAATGAGAGCATTCTTAAAGAAATCAACAATTCTTATACTCAGGGAGGATTTTTTGATCAGGATACGAAAACCGATGTTATTAAAGAAGTTAACCAACAGGAAAGTGACACTTCCGGTAGTAAAGCAGATGAATCTGCTGACTTGGAAAAGGATACCACAGAATTATTCAGTGCTGAGAATGTAATTGAAGTAGAGCAGGTTGATTCCTCATTGTATAAAGACGAAGTTTTATTTCCTGAAAAGCAGGTTCCGGTCAAAGTTTTAAAGCGGGAAAAGGATTGGGAAAAAGAGTTTTTAATAACAAATCATGTTAGTTATAAGCAAAAACATGAACTTGATTCTAATTTCAAGGTTTTTGGCTGGCATCCTTATTGGATGGGTACTGCATTTGAAAGCTACAACTTCTCTTTACTTTCTATGGTTGCCTATTTTTCATATGAAGTCAACCCCCATAACGGTAGTTATAAATCTATACACAACTGGAAAACAACAGCTTTAGTTGACTCTGCAAAGGCAAACGGTTCAAAGGTACTATTGTCAATTTCAAATTTCGGGGCGAATAAGAACAAAATATTTCTGAATAATGTAAAAGCACAGAAAAACCTTATCAGAACAATTATTACGTTACTTAAAGAACGGAATGCGGATGGGGTTAATCTGGATTTTGAAGGTATCCGGGAAAAAGAAAGAGAAGAATTAAATAACTTTATTATAGATCTTTCGTCAAGCTTGAAAATTGAGAACAGTAATTATGTTGTTACCGTTGCAATTCCAGCATTCGACTTTAATAATGTATATAATATCCCCATTATAGAATCACATGTAGATCTATTTGTAATCATGGGGTATGAATTTCATGGAGTTAAAAGTAAAACAGCCGGACCTATATCTCCACTTACCAGCGGAAACAGATGGATGCCTTTAAATCTGGAGCGGTCTGTTGATGAATACCTGGTAGCAGGTATCCCTCCAGAGAAATTAATACTTGGGTTGTCATACTACGGAGTGGAATGGCAAACTTATGATTTGAAATTTCCATCAAAGGCAAAGAAGTTTGAGAGGTATCACACATACAGAAGCGTTAAAAAGATAACAAAGAACTATAGTTGTGTTATAGATGAACCCAGTTTGAGCAAGTATTACGCCTACCGTGATGCAGACAACAATTACCGGCAGATTTGGTTCGATGACTCTCTTACCCTTTCAATGAAATATGACTGGATTAAAGACAAGAAAATTGGAGGGGCAGGTATCTGGGCTTTAGGTTACGATAACGGTCACGATGAACTATGGAAACTGATAGCTAAGAAATTTGCTTATGACGAAAAAGAGCAAAAAGCAAAGAAAAGAGGTTTTAGAATGTCTATGCGCCGTATGTTAAATCTGACTTTTAGGCTTATCCGGAATCCAAGTTCATTATTAACAAGGCCGCGTCCGGTTATGATGTTATTTGGAGGGCTGTTTGGAATGAGTATGGCAGGTTTTTTCCTTATTTACCGCTATGGGCATAGGTTTAGCCGGTTATTGAACATTACCCTTAAGGGGACTATTTCAATAATTATCATTATAGGGATTGCCTTGGTATTTATCATTTTTAGATACATAAAAATTAAAGAAGTATATTTTTTACTTGGAGGAATTGTTTTTGGCTTGCTGTTGTTTTATCTTTTTAGCAGAAGGTTTATCAGCGAAAAAGAGCTTCCATAGTAGTATAAAAAATTTTAGTTATGATAAATTCTGTATTTACAACAATTGCAGAGCAACTAAATCAGTATTTTAGTAACCGGTTTTCTTTGAATGAAGAGAAAGTGATTATATCGGCTCTTCCTGATAGCGGAAACAATAACCCGGTAAATGAAGACAACCTTATTATTTCTCTGGTTAATATTGAACAGGAGCGGTTAACAAGTAAATCGCCTGTGAATATGGAGAACAGGCCCGTGAGTGTTTATTTGTATATATTATTTGCAGCAGGCTTTACAGAGAATAATTACGAGGAAGCATTAAAGCTATTATCAGCTACAATCGGGTTCTTTCAACACCGTCCTGTTTTTATGCATAGCGATACTCCGGAGCTTCATCCGGGGCTTGAAAAGTTATGTTTTGAAATGGTTAATATGAACATACAGGAGCTTAGTCAGTTATGGGGGATTCAGGGAGGTAAGTATTATCCATCTGTATTATATCGGGCCCGACTGGTTAACATCAGAGAAGAAAATATTATCCAGGAAGCGGGACGTGTTTCTGGATTTGGAAGTACTTTAGGATTCTAAAAAAAGAAAAATGATTAATCTACAATTTCAATACAAGCCCTTTTTCAAGTTAGAACTAAAAAACAATTATTTTCAGGACGAAATCCTGAGAGGCTATCAGATAAAGGAAACGCTCCCAACCAAGCAATTAATAGAGCATTTGGGAATGGTGCTTAAAATTACGCCAGAAGGTGTTTTTGTTCTGGTTGATAATGGTGACCCGGAACGGCTCATTAAGCGTATGGAGCAATTAAAGGGAACGAATTCCAAGTTAAAATTTTTATTCTTTATAAAAGATCCTATATTTAAAAATTATACAGAAGTTCCGTTTGACACGAATTCAAAATTATTCTATTTTTCAAATAGAGATTTAGGGGACAAAACAGAAGGGAAGTTACATAAAAGTAATTATGTGTCGGTCGAAGATTTATTTAAATTAAAGGCCAATGGCACTTTAGAAGGTAAAGATGATGTAAGGGTGCCTACTGAAGAAAAAGGTTTTCCGGTAGGGCTAATAGAGTTAGAATTGAGTGATTCAATTATTGATAAGTTCATTGATAAGATGATGGATGAAGAGGTTAGTTCGTTTAATTATAATATTGATTTTAATTCCCGCTCAGTTGTATGGAAATATTTTATCATTCCAGGATACCAGAAAAAACTGAAAGGATTAAAGATTGTGCCACAGAATAATCAGGAAGGTATTAAATTCTCGGCAGGCGAAGAGGTTACTCTTAAAGGAGACAGGAAGGCATTGGTTTTTGAGAGTGAGGCCCCTTTAAAATTTAAAGAAATCTATAATTATAATTTTCAATTGAAAAGAGGGGAAGGAGAAAATGGTGGAAAAACAATTGTAAAGAAAATGCAATTTGCTTCAATTGACTTATTAAAACCACATAACTCCAAGGAGGCAGATAATTATTGTTCAGAGATATATATTTATATATAAATAAGTAAATCCATTTTTAACTAAAAACAAATTTCTATGGCACAAACCTTAGCAACCCCTGGGGTTTATATTGAAGAAAGGAATGCATTTCCTAATTCTGTGGCCGCAATACCAACAGCTATTCCAGCATTTGTTGGTTACACAGAAAAGACTACCAAGGATGGTAAGTCGTTATTAAACAGTCCTGTAAGGATTAGTTCTTTGGGAGAATATCATAAGATATTCGGAACAGGAGCGAAAACACCTTTTGTTCTCAAAGAAACAGCTTCTCCTGATGCAGGTTTTGACTTATCTGTAGCCGGGAAGTACTATTCTTTTGAGCAGCAGAATAAGGCGCGCTTTATCCTTTACGATAGTGTTCGCATGTTTTTCGCTAATGGCGGTGGAGCATGCTACATTGTCAGTACTGGTGCGTATGAGTCAGCAGTGCCTGAAAAACCAGCAAAACCTGCTAATCCAAAGGATCCAAAAGCAGCTGCTGATGCAGGAGCATCGGCAAGTAAACCAAACGAGATAACCCAAAAAGCTCTCGAAGCAGGTTTACAGTCTTTAATTACTGTGGAAGAACCCACAATGGTAGTTATACCTGAGGCCATTATGTTGGCTGAAGGTGAGTGTTTTTCTCTGCAACAGGCAATGTTAATGCATTGTGGTTTCAAGATGAAAAACAGGTTTGCAATTCTTGATGTTTATAATGGAGTAGTTCCAAGAAGCTATGACAAAGCAGACATCATAACACGCTTTCGTGAAGGCGTAGGTTCTAACTTCCTTGCTTTTGGAGCAGCTTATTATCCATATGTTAAAACAACAACCGTTCAAGGTGATGAGGTAGACTTTACCAATATTGCAAACCTTGATGTTTTAGTTGGTGTATTAAACAAAGAAGCTGACGAAATTTACGATAATCCTAAGAAAGCTGATGAGGCGAAATTAGAGATTAAGAAACTTGAAAAAGCAGACGGAGCAACTACAGAATCAATAAATCAAACATTAAAAGCGATTTCTCCTGCGTTCAAGTCGTCTTTACAAGCTATTTTAAATCAGCTTAATATCTTGCCTCCAAGTGGAGCAATGGCTGGTTTATATACCATGGTAGATAACTCACGCGGTGTTTGGAAAGCTCCTGCAAATGTTAGCATTGCTTCAGTTATTGCACCTGTTATCAACATGACAAATGATGATCAAGAAGACTTGAACGTAACCGTTACAGGTAAATCTGTTAACGCTATTCGCTCTTTCGTTGGACAAGGTACTCTTGTTTGGGGAGCAAGGACTCTTGATGGAAACAGCCAGGATTGGAGATATATCAACGTTCGAAGAACCATGATATATATTGAGCAATCTATTAAGTATGCGGCAAAAGCATATGTTTATGAGGCAAATACAGCAAATACCTGGGTTTTGGTAAAAAGTATGATTTCATCCTTCCTGAATACAGTATGGAAACTTGGTGGTCTTGCCGGTGTTACTCCATCTGATGCTTATGAAGTGGAAGTCGGATTAGGTTCTACTATGACGCCAAATGATATTTTGGATGGAATAATGAACATAACCGTTAAAGTTGCTGTAACCAGACCTGCTGAATTTATTGTAATTACTTTCGAGCAGAAAATGCAACAATCATAAACTTATACTTAAAACTATTTATTTTTTAACTTAAATAATAGCAAAATATGTCAAATGAATTATGGCCCGTTCCAAAGTTTCACTTTAGTGTGCAATGGGATGGAATTGATATAGGATTCCAAGAAGTTACTGGCTTGGAAATGGAAACACAGTTTATTGAATATCGTCCGGGAGATGATGAAACCTATGTTACTCAAAAAATACCTGGATTAAAGAAACATGGAAATTTAACACTGAAAAAAGGTGTTTACGCAGACGACTCAGCTTTCTGGGATTGGTTTGATGATGTTCAGGCAAATCCGGAGAGACGCGAAGACATTACAATTAACTTACTTGATGAAGCGCATGAGCCAATTGTTACATGGGTTGTTCATAACTGTTTCCCGGTTAAGTTTTCAGCTGGAGATCTAAAATCTGATGCAAACGAAATAGCAATTGAATCATTGGAATTAGCGTTCGAAGGTTTTGAACTTCAATCGTAATGGAAGAACCCAAAAAGATTGATGTTAAAAGACCTCCGGTTGGATTTCATTTCAGCGTTTCTATCCCAGGAAGTATGGAAGATGATGTAAAATTTTCCGAGGTAAGTGGGTTATCAGCTGAAGTTACAACCGAAGAAATAACAGAAGGTGGGGAGAACGGTTTTAAACACCGTCTCCCTTCGGTTAAAACTTTTCCAATGTTAACTTTAAAAAGAGGTCTAGTTTGGGAAGGTTCCCCATTACTAAAATGGGTTTACGATACGATTAGTAATAATTATTCTAAAGCTATTGAGCTTAAGGATATTAATGTGAGCCTGTTAAATATGGAGAAAGGTGCAGCTGAACCGGTTCCGATAAAAACATGGTTGTTTAAAAGTGCATATCCTGTAAAATATGAAGCTTCAGGTTTTAAAGCCGATTCAAATCAACTCGCCATAGAATCTATAGAGTTTAGCTATAGAAATATGGAAGACAAGGGGTATCCTTTTGAAAAAAAGAAGGATGAAGCACAGTAAATCAAGCAGCTACTAATACACCATAACTTAAAGAAATGCCTATTGAAATTAAAGAACTTGTTGTGCGATTTAATGTAGAGGATGAGAGCAGGAAAAATGTCGGAGCAAATAAAGATTCTGAATTGTCAAAAAGTCAGGTAAAGAAAATAATAGACGAATGTATTGAACGCGTGTTGTCTAAAGTTGAACGAGATTTTGATCGATAACCATTATAAACGGAGATTCATGGCAGAAGAAACAGAAAACGGTGGTTTAAAAAAACTTACAATTGAGGGATATAAAAATCCAGATTGTACAGAACTCTATTAAAAAATTTTGTGGTTCAGGTAAATCCCGAGAATTTATCATTAAATTATTCGGTTGAGTATGAACCTGAGGAAGGTCTGGATCAAACCGAAAAACAACCCAAATATAAAGGAAATGCTCCTCAGGATATAAGTTTTGATTTTTATCTTGATGATACGGGTATTATTCCCGAGCATAACTGAAGTAGGGAAAAAGCCTCTTTTGGAAAAGATTGAAGATTTAAAACATGCAGTTTATTATTATTATTCAGAAAAACATGAACCTCCTTATTCCAAGGTAACTTGGGGAGGGAAAGATCTTATACACTATAAAAATACTTGCTTTGCAGGAAGGTTGACTACCCTTAAAGTTGTTTATACCTTGTTTAAGCCTGATGGCACGCCTGTAAGAGCTAAAATATCACTGGCTTTTAAAAGTACAGTTTCAAAAGAAACAGCTGTTAGCTGGCCGGAAAAAGTTCGCCGGATCTTACCCATTTGGTAACAGTCAATGCGGGTGATACACTTCCAATTCTTTGTAAGAAAATTTATGGAGACCCCTCATTTTATATGCATGTAGCAAAAGTAAATAACCTGGTGAATTTCAGATATCTGGAGCCAGGAATGGAATTAGAATTTCCTCCAATAAAATAATATGGCTGATAGTTTAAATAAAATAGTAAAAAGTCCTGTAACCGTAAAGGTGTTGTCGGATGGGACCGAAATTCCTGGAACAGTTTATGTTAAGTCTGTTGTGGTTTCAAAATCGATTAATAAGATAGCTTCCGCTAATATAAAAATATTCGATGGAGGTTCAGCAGATGGAGATGACTTTGTTTCTAGTGATGAAGGCCTTTTTAATCCAGGAAAAAAAATAGAAATCAAAGCGGGTTATGCTTCTGAAGAAGAAACAATATTTAAGGGGATTGTTATTCGCTACGGAATGAAAATAAGTTCTGATGGTGGCTTTCTTTTAAATATTGAGTGTAAAGATGAAGCAGTAAAACTAACCATAGGTAGAAAAAACAAACTTTTTACAGAGAAAACTGACAGCGATATTATCCAGGAAATTCTTTCGGATTATGGTGATATTGCAGCTAGCGTTGAGTCAACCAGTTACGCAAACCCTGAGCTAATACAAAATTATGCAACCGATTGGGATTTTATTATGCAAAGGGCCGAACTCAATGGACTTGTCTTATTTAATTCAGATAATGAACTTAATATAAAACCTCCGGAAGTAGGATCTGCTGTGTTGAATATTTTGCCTGGTGATGGTTTAATTAGTTTTAATGCCTATACCGATGCAAGAAACCAATTTAACGCAGTAAAGGCGGCGTCATGGGACAGGGAAAATCAGGAGTTGTTATCTGAAGAGTCCAGTTCTGCAAGTGATAGTCAGGGAGGGAATATAAGTTTAAGTGATTTAGCAGATGTAGTTGGTTTAGAAGCTTATAATCTTCAGACAACCAGCAGTATCCCCAGTGAAGTTTTGCAACAATGGGCTGCAGCAAAACATCTTAAGAGTTCCTTTTCAAAAATTCAAGGCAAACTCACAGTATTGGGATATTCAGCTTTGAAAGTTGGAGATACCATAAATATTTCAAATTTATCGGATCAATTTAATGGAGATCTGTTTGTAGGTGGTTTCGAGCATGTTGTGGAGGAAGGAGAATTTCAAAACAACTATTGAATTAGGGATTAATTCAGATTTTTTTAGTGAATTAAAGCAGGATATACCAGCCCCGGGAGCTTCCGGACTTTTATCGCCCATGAAAGGTCTTCACATTGGTGTTGTTGAGCAAATACATGAAGACGATAACGGAGAGTTCCGTATCAAAGTCAAATTACCAAGCCTACAAGTCGATAATCTTTCTGTTTGGGCAAGACAGGTTAATTTTTACGCAACAGTAGAAGCTGGAATGTTCTTTTACCCGGAAATCAATGACGAAGTAATTGTCGGGTTCTTAAATGAAGATCCCCAATCCCCCATAATTCTGGGTTCCGTTTACAATAAAAATAATTCAGTTCCCCCGTTTGAGCCTGCCGAGGAGAATTATATTAAAGCCATTGTGACCAAAACCGGGATTACCTTGCAGTTTGACGAGGAGAATGGAGCGGTTACCATATTAACTCCGGAGGAACAAACCATTAACATAAATGACACAGATGGACTGATTACTGTAGCTGACAAAAATGATAATATTATTGAAATGAGTGAGGATGGTGTCACAGTGACCAGTGCAAAAGATATTATATTAGATGCTCAAGGCGATATTAAGATGACAGCCCAGGGTAATGTGGAAGTTGAGGCAACCGGAGATTTTAAAGGAGAAGGAGTTAATGTGGAGTTAAAAGGGCAATCAAAGTTTGCGGCAGAAGGGGCAATGACAGAGGTGAAAGGCTCTGGTCAAACAACCATCGAAGGTGGTATTGTAATGATAAATTAAAAAAATATTTACGATATGGGAATGGCAGCAAGAGTTGGGGACATGCATACATGTCCGATGCAAATACCGGGAACGCCCCCGATTCCTCATGTTGGGGGACCTGTAATGCCTCCTGGGGAACCGACCGTGTTAATAGGCGGAATGCCTGCTGCAAGGGTTGGTGATAATTTAGTATGTGGTCCCGGAACACCGGATACAATCGCAGCTGGATCCGGTACGGTATTAATAGGCGGAATGCCTGCCGCCCGCATGGGAGACTCTACGGCACACGGTGGTAGCATTGTTGTTGGATGCGCAACCGTGATGATTGGAGGATAAAAAGTTTAATTGCTCAGTTTGAATTAAGAGAGTATGAAACACAAAAAAACATTTCTTGGAGTAGGATGGAAGTTCCCTCCGGAATTTGATAAAAATGCTAAGTCTGTTATACTGGTATCCGAGGAGGCAGATATAAAGGAAAGTCTTATGATCCTATTTTCGACCCGGCCAGGTGAAAGGGTAATGCAGCCTGAGTATGGGTGTGATTTAAGTATTATCAACTTTGAACCAATAAATTCAAACTTAGAGGGGCAAATAATTGGAATCATCCGGTATGCTGTTTTGCATTTTGAACCACGAATAGAAGTTGAAGCGGTTAATGTTAGAACAGACAGGAGTCTCGATGGGGTAGTGGAAATAAGTGTGGAGTACATAATTCGTAAGACAAACAAAAGAAGCAATATTGTATTCCCGTACTATATCATTGAAGGAACCAATGTTACAGGAATGCCTGTATAGTGCCGAAGTATAAAAATATAATTAACGAACGCATAAGTGGGAATGTTCTTCTCCCAAACCATTTACTATTGCCATGGACACTAAAAGCAAAAAAGATAGATATTTAAATTTTTCAGGCTGTTCCCAACCATTAAGAAAATCAAAAGCCTTACAAGAGGGCTATGTTCAGATTGATGAAAAAGGGTACAATGAAAACCTTGTATATGCCTATGGTTTATCAAAACTGATAAACTATTTCAACTCCAATGGTGAAATTGATGGGGACTGGTCTGATTTTTTGATAGATGAAGCAGTGGTTTTGGCGGCAATTTCCAGCGTGAAACCATCCGAAATTGAAAGTCATTTTAAAACGAACTATCAAAAAACGATGACGTTTAATAATCTGGCAAAAAAGGAGCTCTATCTTGGAAAAACATTCTTGGGAATCTATGAAATCAGTAAGAAAATTGATATTTGGTATCAGAATTTAAAAATTGTAGAAGATTTTATTAATGATGAGGTTAATATAAGAAATGAGATAGCAAATATTATCCTAAATAAATTGCGCCCGGCGCTCCAAAAATACGTTTCTTTTGTACTGGGCGCTAATAGTAAGAATACAATAAGTACTCATTATGATTATGACTTTTCGTCATTTAGCACCTTATGGGAACTTCAAAATATAGAATCTTCAGAAGTAATATATGAAGGTAAAAACAAGTCTGCAAAAATAGATAGTGCCTGTGATTCCCTTCAACTATTATTTCAGGAGTTTTACGAAGCTATAATTCATATAAGGCAAAAAGCAAAAGATTACCTTGAACAATCACTTCAGAGTGACCATCACTTTCCAGAAGTGGCATTATTGCTTTCATTCCTTGAATTATACAAATATCCGCAGAAGCAAATTAATGAGCTGACAAAAAAATATCAGGATTATTATTACCGTAATATATTACAACAGAAGGAACAGGAAGCAAGAAATGCTGAAGTTTACCTGAGCTTTTTGTTAGATAATGAGGTCAACAGGGCCAGAATAGAAAAAGGGGAAAAGTTTATTGCGGGGGCCGATTCTTCAGGGAAAAGTATTTTTTTCGAATCTAACTATGAATTCGAAGTAAATAAAGCGCAATTACAGTCTTTGAAGAATATTTTCCTTGAAAAAACGAATATACCTGTTGGAAATGAGGTAATAAAATATGTGGAGAATATCTATTGTAATGAATTACCCGTATTTGGGGAACAGGAGAATGATGTATCTCAGCAATTAAAGTCTTATCCTGTATTTGGGGAGAAACAAAAAGGACGGGGCGAGACAGACCGAAACATGGATTTTGCTTCTATTGGTTTTGCCATTGCATCCCCGGCATTACACTTGAAAGAAGGCAAGCGTGAAGTTGATTTGGTGTTGAACCTGAAAGAGGAGTCATATAAACTTTTACTGGAAGAAATATACAGGTTTGGAAAGTACCTGAATATTTCAAGAAAGGAAATGGTGGTAAAAGCTTTTCTTGAGGCTTTCATTATAGAAATTTCTGGTGAGAATGGGTGGTTAAAAGTTAAACGTTACGTTGTTTCTCTTGATGAAGAAACCTATTCAGTAATAATAAAATTTGATGTATCACCGGATCAGCCACCTATTGTTGGCCTGGACAGTGAAATACACAACGAAGAATTCGAAAGCAAATACCCGGTTATCAGAGTTTTAATAAACAATCAATCATATATTTATCCTTACTTTCTTTTTAATTCCAGTGTTATTGAACAAATAGCAATAAAAACTGCAGTTTCCGGAGTTAAAGAACTTGTAATTCATAATAACGTTGGTCCGGTGAACCAGGATAACCCTTTTCTGCCTTTTGGTCCGGTACCCAATGTTGGTAGTTATATGATTATAGGAAGTAATGAAGTATTTCAGAAGCAACTCGAAGACTTGAAAATAAATATTGAATGGTTTGATGTTCCTAAGGAGAACCGTGGATTTGCAGAGTATTATCGAGAATATGGAACAAATGTAAACAACGCGTCATTTGAAGCAGACATCTCAGTTTTAAATGGTGGTGTATGGACAGAAGAAAAACAAACAATCAAGCTGTTTAGAACGAAAGGAAAAGAAGATAAAAACGAACCAGACTTAAAATCGAAAGTCAGTTCTTTACTTCCGATTAAGAACCTGGATATCGGGCAAATCAGACAGGAGCCCAATTACAAGCAAATTAAGGGTACTCAGCTATATACCAGTCAGGCTAAAAGAGGGTTTATTAAGCTTGAGTTAAAAGGGCCTCAACATGCGTTTGGGCACAGTGTTTATCCCAATATCCTTTCTGAGGTTACGATGGAAAATGCAAAAACAGGTTTTCTGAAAGGAAGTAAAAAGAAGCCTTTACCCCAACAACCGATAACCCCTAAAATTAAAACCCTTACAATTGATTATAAGAGCTCTGCAGTCATCTCTATGAAAGATGGCCAAACGGTTGATCCTGAGATATTGAACGAGCAGGGGCAATTATTTCATATCCACCCTTTTGGAAAAGTTAAGGTATTCCCGAACCGTTCAGCTAAAAATATTCACCTGATACCCGATTACGATTTTGAAGGGGCCCTTTTTCTTGGTTTCAAAGATATTATGGCCCCCCAGACAATTTCCGTATTATTTGAAATGCTGGACGAGTTTACGATATCATCAGAAGAAGAACCACCAGAGATTGAGTGGAGCTTTTTAGCAAACAATACTTGGTACCCTATTAAACCGGTTGATATAATTCGTGATGATACAAACGGTTTTTTAAGAACGGGTATTATTATGGTCAATGTGCCAGGAGATATTAATAGGGCAAACACAGTTCTTAATTCCGAATTGTTCTGGTTAAAAGTAAGTGTTAAAGCAAATGTAGAAGGGGCATCAAATATAATTAGTGCTGCATCACAGGTCGTGAAAGCTACATTAATAGGCAATGACGAACTCTACCGATCAGGATTTCTTGATAAGAATTTACCTAAAGAGACCATTCAACGGCCGCTAAAAAACCTTAAAGGGGTCAGGAAAGTATCTCAGCCCTTACCATCTTTTAAAGGAAGATCGTTTGAGAACGAACAGTCCTTTAACACAAGGAGCAGTGAAAGATTGAAACATCGTAACAGGGCGGTTACTAACTGGGATTTTGAGAGAATTATCCTGAACCGTTTTCCTCAGATTGAAAGAGCTACCTGTTTACCAAATATGACGAGTGGTAATTTAAGTGCTCCGGGTAATGTCTTAATCGTGGTTAGTCCTTTTGCCGAGCAGGTTGTAAATACAAAGGAGCCACGGACCAGTAGTGAATTATTGTATGAAATAAAATCATATCTAAAAAAATATACTTCACCCTTTGTTAGTCTGGAAGTCAGAAACCCAAGTTATGAAAGAATAAGGGTCATCTGTTCTGTTAAGTTTACTGAAATGCATAATCATGGTTATTACATCCAGCAACTTAATGAACATATTAACAATTACCTTAATGGGAATATGGGAGGAAGCTCTCATGGTTCACTGGTTGGAAAAGTAGTTTATTGTTCCGATGTAATAACTTATATACGGACACTTCCTTTTATCCAATTTGTTACACGTTTCTCGATTGTTCAGGCAGCAAGAGATATTTCTGGAAACTACGTGTTACTGGATACAGCAAAAGAGGGTGACGAAAAAGACGGATTAAAAGCTACAAAACCATGGTCTGTTCTGGTACCAAGTGAGCAACATCAGATTACGGTGATAATTGACAGAAAAGAAGAACAGTCTAAACAGGCAGGTATCGATTATTTGGAGTTAGGCAGTGATTTTATAATTAACGATTAGAAAACTTAAGCATATTAAGAAGGTATGTCATTACAAAACAGGGAAACATTAAAAAGTTATTTTCGGAAAGGACAGTTACCAACAGAAGGTAATTTCCACGACTTAATCGACTCGCTCATCAACAAAGTAGATGATGGTATGTCAAAAACAGTTGATGACGGCCTTATGTTATCGCCAATTGGAGAATCCAAAAAGCTTATTAGTTTCTATAAAACTATTGAAGATAAAAGCCCGGAGTGGAGAATAGAGGTAGATAGCGCCAGTTCAAACCTTTGTTTTACCAACAGGTTGGGCGATACGGTTACCACATTAAATGAAGAAGGGCAATTAGGGGTTAATACAGAGTCCCCTACTTCCGAACTAGATGTAAACGGAATAGTTGCTCAGAAGGGAAGAAGGGGAACAGCTTATGAAGGGAAGTTAAAAGCAGATGGTAATTGGTATAAGATTGTTGAAGGTCTTAATGGTTGTCACATGTTTGAACTTATAGCCGGTGTTGGAAAGAAGAAAACAGGGAAATATGCCCTGCTGCATGCCATTGCGGTAAGTACCTTCGGTAAGTCAAAGAATAAAGTAAAAAAGGTACAGGCCCATTACGGAGTTAGAAGTAACAGGATTGAGGTAAAATGGACCGGTACGGTTTATAATTATAACCTGGAGATGCGGACAAGGGGGAATTATGGTGATAACATATATATACGCTATAATATTCAGAACCTTTGGCATGACACTTTCATGGATGATTGCTTTTTTGAAGAAAAAAAGAATAAGGAGGATAAATAGTTTTATGGTGAAGTCATTCGCTTGTCAAATGAACATTCCTAAAACAATTAGTAGTTGACATATAAAACAAAATAAATCTTTCATATCACTCTTTCTATAAAATAGAATTGTTTCGGAACTCGAAACTCAATTAATTTAAAACTATCATGGAACAGCCAAAATATATAGAAAAGAATCAACAAGTTGCAGAAGCGATGAACTTTGAGTTCCTTCGGATGGAGGGAATAAGAAAAATTCAGGAACTTACTGGTGCTTATTGGACTGACTATAACTTACACGATCCGGGGGTAACAATTCTGGAACAACTTTGTTATGCAATAACGGATTTGGCTTACAGAACGGGAACAAATATTGAAGAGCATTTATTTTCCGGCGATAGTAGTCAACTTCCATTTTTTAGACCTGAGGTTACACTTACAAACAGCCCGGTTACTATTGATGATTACCGAAAGATATTTATTGATTCCATTCCGGAAATCAGAAATATATGGTTTGAACCGGTAAAACAATTTGAATGTGGTTTTAATGGGTTGTACCGAATATTGGTAAATGTATCTGATCTGGGAATAGAAAAAGAAAATAATCAGGAAAAAATTGAAAAACAAATAAAGGAACTTTTTAGCGAATACAGGAATCTGGGGGAAGACATATATGAAATAAAGGTACTGGAAGAGTTACCTGTAAAGTTGATTGCTGATGTGGAGACCGACGGAATCCATGAACTGGAACAAATTCTTGCAAAAATATACTTTGAAGTTGAGCAAATTCTTGCACCAGAGGTTAAATTTTACTCTTTAAACGAGTTAAAAAACAAAGATAAATCTTATAACGATATATTTCACGGACCAAGATTAAAGCACGGGTTTATCCTTGAAGATGAATTAATATCCCAACAAAGTTCAATAATTATTTCGGACCTTGTTAGAAGTATTATGCAGATTGAGGGGGTAGTGAGTGTCAAGCAGCTTTCAATAGAAGTTAATGGACAATCATTTAATTCTCAAATGGCTATTCCCGAAGGAAAGATTCCAAGAATTATTACATCGGAACTTATTACCGGAAATTCTGTAATAACCAACAAAGTAAAATTTTACAGGGGAAGTCTTGAGTATACCGGAATAAATCTAAGAAACTTTAAACGCTTTTTAAACGAGCTGGTCTCTGAAAATAAGAAATCATTCAGAATAAGTGAGTCCTCATTTGATTTACCATCGAAATCGGAGGGGATGGAGTTTAGCGAGTATTATTCCGTACAGAATCATTTCCCTGCTATTTACGGAGTAGGGGAAGAGGGAATTCCGGGAAAACATGATAGAAAAAGGGTAGCGCAGGCAAAGCAGCTCAAAGCATATTTGTTAATATTCGAGCAGTTTATGGCTAATTATTTGGGGCAGCTAGCGCATTTTAAAGATTTATTGTCCATACACAAAAAACAGGAACAGACTTATTTTACCCAGTCACTGAAGAACGTGCCTAATGTCGATGAACTTTTGGTTAAGGAGAAGGGAAAGATCTCTGACTCCTATCTTGATTTAGGGCATATACCAAAAGACTATTATCAGGGACTGGAAATGCTAAATAAACTTTTTGATAACTATACTGACAGACGGAACCGTTTTCTTGATTTCTTGCTGGCTTTGCATGGTGAAACATTTTCTCAGTATGCGCTTCAACAGTTTAATTTTTATTTTACAGATAAAGAATTTGAAGAGTACTTAATTCGTTGTAAAACAGCATTGTTACAGGTTTTGGGTGAGCTGAACTATACCAGGTTTAACGGGGTGGATTACCTGAATGGAAAAGAAGGGTATTCTCTTTCCGGGCTGGAAAAAAGATTAGCGATATTTTTAGGGTTTGGGATTTCAGAAGGAGAAGATGCGAAAATATCGGTAAAAAATAATGCCGGTTACCTTAAAGAATTAGGGCAAACCAAAATTAAACTGGTAGGGACCAAGGGGTTTACAAAATTTAAGAATCAATGGAATAAAGAGGGCGATGTTCAAGAGTACAAAATTGAAAATTTTGATATACAAAATAAGTTTGACTTTATAGATGATGCAGATCTTGAGGATGTTGATATTGAAAAAGAGCAGCAGGCAAAGATATTGAGCGAGTTGCTACCTCATAGGACGAAAACAATATATAAATCATTTCTGGCTTCTGGAATCCAGTTATCAAATTTTAAACTGGGTAAAGTTACCAAACCAGAAAACCTTCATTTGTTGGTATACAACTTTGGAGAACAGAACAACTGGGTGGTTATAGGCAAGTTTAAGAAGAAGGAAGAAGCCATGGTTGCCATAAAGGCCTTAATAAACTGGCTTAAGGAAGTAAATATCGGTTCTGAAAGTGTTAGAATGATAGAACATATCCTTTTAAGGCCATCTCCTGAAATGCCAATGTATGGAATATACATTAATGATGAAACAGGGCAACATATATTAAAAAGTGATAAACAGTTCAGCCTGAAAGAGAGGGCTTCAATTCTAAAAAAAATAGAAAAGCACTTTGAAAATAGTGAAGCTTTCACCGTAGAGGCCGACGAGAACAGGGATATGAACATTATCTTTAGGATTGAGGAACTTGACCTGACATTCAGAAGTATAAAAGCAAAAGTATCTGTTGAAGAAACACATAAACAAAAGGAGCTTTTGTATGAATTCCTCTCCGGGAAAAATTTTAAGACCGATTTCGCGGAAAAAATAGGGTTTTATATTCAATACGGAGAAGGAAAAGCCGATATTCCTGAAGAATTCTATTCATTTCAGATTAGTCTTTTATTTTCAGGTTGGTCAGCACGTTTTCAGAATGAAGAGTTTAGAACTGTTGCACAGGATATAATTTTAGAGCAAAAACCAGCCAATATATTTGCTAATGTGGAATGGTTGGATCCAGAGGAAATGGATGAGTTCGATAAATTATTTGCTAAATGGAAAGAGGCTGTCAATAAAAAAGATATGCTGGAAATAAAAGACTATGAAGAGATTGCCAGGCTGGCCGAATTTTTGTACACAAGAATGGATGTTTAAAAAGGCACCTTTCTTTCTGATATTTAGTGGCTATTAGAAAACGCGGCTAACGGCGTTATACTGGTCAGGAAAATATTCCGTTTTTCCAGACTGTACAAGCCTTGTTCCTGGCGTTTTTTAATACACCAAACAAATAAATAGTATTTTCTTAGTGCACGATTTAAACGTACAAATAATAGAACCTGTTCAAAAAGAGCTGCTTTTTCAAGTGGTTCTGTTTTTTACAAATCATCAGAACCCCAATGGCAATTGTTGAGTTCCTTTACGCATTGGACTCTCTTTTTTATAAAACATGTTTTTCAGTGCAGTGTTAGGTAGCTTTAGATGTGTTAACGGGGATCAAGCAATTTAATAAACCTAAAATATTCTATAAAAATCAGCTACTTTTATCGAAATAACATAAAGTATTAAGACTGAAGGAAATTAATGAGACCAGATTTAAGTAAAATCCAGAAAGTATTATTTGATGTTGACTATTACGATAAACATTCTGCACCAACGTTGCAAAACAGAATAATATCAGAGTTTAATACTCGAATTCACAGAATCCTGGATAAACGGTTAAATAAATTTTCTCAGTCGGACTTCATTAAAATAAAGCATTTTGAGCTGGATCTAGGGAACCTCTCCAGGGATGACGTAGAGAATAACCTTCCACGGTTAATTGAAGAGGAACTTGTAGTACAGCTCGAAAAGTTAAGAAACAGGATCGAAAACGGATTAATTCCGGAAGGAGTTGAATTAATCACATACGATAACCTGGTATATGAATACTTGTATCATTTTTTCACCTCAGGGATTATCCCCTGGAACTTGCAGGAATTCGGACAGGCTCATAGCATTATTTACTGGCTTGACTATCTTGAGGCAAATAATCAGAGACTGCTGAATAAAGTCTCCTTATTATTTAGTAGTGAGTCTGCCAGAAAAAGAATTTTAGCCGCCATTAGCTATTCAGAAAGAAGAGAACTTTATAAAAAAGTTTTTTCTTCAAAAATTAATGTTGTTATTAAAAGAACGGACTACCTGTTGGCAAATCTGTTCAGAATAATTGATGCCCCGGAATCAGCAATTTTTAATGCCTATTTGGAACATTTTTTACTGAATATGGGGGCGGAAATGGTTCATCTGGGCAAATCTGACCTGACATCTCGGGAAATTGCAACACTTTTTTTCGAATTTATTGGTAAAAATATTGGAGAAGAAGATTATCATGTTTTTTCTCCACTACTTCATCTGGTCAATCAAAAAAGAAACTTGTCAAAAGAAGCAATAGAGATTGTTGATGTAATATCCCGGCTGTATATAAATAAGTTAAACCAACTGCACCATTATTCTTTTGAGATTGGGGATGAAAATCGTTATATCCTGCTTAGTAAACAGGCATTTGAGAATTATTTGAAGGTGAATTTTGCACCTTATTCAGAATTACTTAAGGTTCTCAATTTCGATCTGACACAGATAATTGCAGAAAGTCTTCCGCAGGAAGAAAACCTTGAAATAGGAAATATTGTTCGGAGTGTTTTCATAAACAGCCTTAAACCATTCTTGTCTCAATATGATTTTACGCTCTGGCAAAACAGTATTTTGAATGAAGTTACTTATTCTTTCGGAACTCAGTCACATAGTAAAGTAGTTAGTTATTTTACTTCTGACAGTAATATTTTTGAAGATATTAAGAAAGTGGAAAAAGAGGAACAATCATTTGGCCGTGAGGTAAAAAGAGAGATGAAAGATTACCCTGGAGTACAAGAGTTTATTCTTGTGGAAAAGGGAAACAACTATAAGGTTAATGTACAGGATGCTGTTAAATACATAACTATTTTAAGTGATTTCGGATTAGGGTTGTTTGGAAATATTTTTGCAGAACCATATAAAAGCCTCGAAAAAATTATTCTTTGGTTAAGTAAAGCGCATACATCCTATTTTAATAAAGTTTCAAAATACTACCTGGTTACGGCAAGCGAGCTAACAAAATGGCAGGTAGCAGAATTCATATCAGCAGAGGCATCCTCAGTTCTTAATAAAGAGGAGGTTAAACATTATTCTTTAGGGTACGTTTTGTGGGCAGAAATAAGAAAAAATGGCGCTGTACCAACTTATGAACTAAACAGACTTGGAAGGGGCAGGTTGGAAAATGCATTAACTGATTATTTCCAGAAACCTGAACCCGCGCCTGAATTCTTAAAAACGTTAATGCCTCAGGTTTCATATGAATATCTGGAGGATATTTTGCCACTTAATACGATAGAACAGATTCAGTACCTTTGGTTGTTGGAAGAGCCTGAAATTGAGAAGGTTTTCAAAATAAAAGAACCTAAACCGGTACCTGATATTACATTAGAAACAAAAGTAAAACGAAGAATTTCCGGACTGAAGACAGAATTTATCAAAGAGATAGATAATGAACTGGAAAGGTTAACTTTTACTTCAGAAGAAAGGGAAAAAACGGAAAGGAGCATCAGAGAAAAACTGGAAGACAAATTTGAAGCCCGGACAGAGCAACTCTTACAGGAATTTACAAAGGAAGAGCAACACGAGGAAGTCGTACGTTCCGAGATTAGAGCAGAACTTAATATTGAAAAGTTAATCAAAGACGCAGTTGACAAGAGAATTGAGGGGGAGATAGAAAAAGACAGACAAAAACCAATTCGTGATATAGCAACAACGGAAGAGTTAACTTCGGAGTTTGAATCAAAAGAATCCAAGAAAGCTGAAACCGTTCAAGAAAAACACAGGAGAGAGCAGCAGGTATTTAGTTTTCAGTTATTAGTTCACTCCTTTTTAGAGGGAGATATATCTGAGAATGAACTTAAGCAGCTTGTTTCTGAGATAGAACAGAAAATAGACTCCCGTAATCAGGATTTTGCAGTTTTTTTACTTAGTCTTACAAAAGAGAAACTGGAGGCTGTAAAAAGGATCATGGCTACTCAGTACAAAACAAAGATAGAACAGTTAATAAAGTCATTTGAGTATAAGTATAAGCCTCATTCAGAGGATGAACTCGCAAAAAAGCAAGAACGCGAATCTTCTGAGAAGTTAAAGAAAAGAATAAGCGCGGGAGATGTTTTTTACGTAAATAATGCAGGAGTTGTTATTGTTTATCCGTATATATTACCCCTGTTTTCGAGGTTGAACCTGGTTAAAGGTAAAGATTTTATAAATGATGAGAGCAGGGTTAAAGGGGCATTGGCCATACAGTACCTTGTAACCGGAACGGACCAGGCAGAGGAACCGGAATTGTTATTAAACAAATTACTGGTAGGGATGGAACTGCATGAACCATTCGTTAATATTCCACCTCTTGCAGAAGAGGAAAAAGAGATCTGCGACAGCTTATTGGATGCGATTATTGGTCACTGGACGGCACTGAAAAACAGTTCCCGGGAGAACATAAGGGCATCTTTTTTCATAAGAAGCGGAAAATTAGTTTTTGATCAGGCAGCATGGAGACTGACCGTAGAGAATAAAACGTATGATATTTTAGTTGACCGGCTTCCGTGGACTTTTTCCATGATAAAACTTCCCTGGATGGAACATTCGGTAATCGTAGAATGGAGATAAAGTTTTAGGGGGATTTACCTGGGAGTAGTAAAAAGTGCGCATTTCATATAATTTATCAGCTTACAATTTTACCTTCTTTCTTAAATTCCCTGATAATCGAATGTTCAATATCATCATGGAGAATTAAATGGTTTTGTCTCTCCATAGCTTTTAGCACACAATATCTCACTATATTGATAATAGCCCCTCCTGCCAGTTCATATTTGTTTGCAATAGCCATAAGATCTACTTTGGGCTCCAGGGGGAAGTCCTTAGGGAAGGCTTTCTCCCATAAAATAAACCTTATTTCCGGATCGGGCATAGGAAAAAGGATCGCAGATTGGAACCTTCTGTTAAAGGCTTCGTCAATATTGCTTTTAAGGTTGGACGCAAGGATGACGAGTCCGGGAAAATCCTCGATCCGTTGTAAGAGATATGAGACTTCCTGGTTTGCGTACCGGTCATTTGAACTGCTCGTATTTGTTCTTTTTCCAAAAAGAGAATCGGCCTCATCAAAGAATAAAATCCAGTTTTTATTCATGGCCTGGTCAAAAATACCTTTAAGGTTTTTCTCAGTTTCTCCAACCCATTTTGATACAACCATTGATAAATCAATACGGTAGACATCTACTCCGAACGTTTTACCGATTAATGAAGCAGTAAGTGTTTTCCCCGTTCCTGGGGGGCCATAAAATAATGTTCTGTATCCAGGTTTTATCCTCTTTCCAAGTTCAGGGTGCTGAATTAAATCATGACCGTATTTCATCCAGATGTTAAGTTCCTCCAGGGCTTCATGGGTTTCATAAGGAAGAATAAGATCTTCCCAGTTCATGCGTGTCTTAATTCTGGAAGCAGGAAAACTGGAACTATACTCCGGGTAATATTTGGTTAACTTTAAACGGGCCAGAAGTTCATCTGTCGGGTATAGTTGTCCACTTAGATATGGGGAGCCATTTTCAGGGGGTATAATATCAATTAGATTTTTACTAAACAGCGTAGCTCCGGGCGACATTAATTCTTCAAAGTGGCCTCTTTTTGTAAGGCTATGGCCACATAACAAAAAGAGTATAGTTTCACCAGTGGGGTAGAAACATTTGTTGTCCCCCTTTATCTTTCCTCCAAGAATGGAAAAGAAGTTTCTGTCATAACCCAAAACAAGTTTTACGCCGGTATAAAAATCGGGATAATAGAATGGACCAATAACAGAAAGTAATATAAAGTATTCGTTTTCTGTTAGGGAAACAGGTAGGTTGTTTTTTAACGTTGAATTCTTATGTAATTCTTTTAATATACTATTTTCTATTCCGAAAAAACCATGATATGCTTTTGAATTAAAACTATTTGGTGCTTCTTTGTTCGTGAAAGAATGAAATACCCCCTGTACAACGCTATACGCTGATTTTACGTCGTCCAAATCCATACTTGTAACTTGTTGTTAAATAATTCGCCAAATAAGCTAATAATCATCAAACCGGCAAAATTTTTTTGTCTACAGTTTGGGCTAATTGAAAAAATGTAATATTTTTCGGAATCAAAACCAGAACATTATCAATATGTTTTATTCAACCCAACAAGCCCTGAGAAATACCTCAACAGAAGGGGGTAGCGAGCGTACTGAACAAAATTCGAATTCAGTTGACTCCATTCAAATGTTTAAAGACCAGGCGGAAGCCGTTGAGAAAGGGGCACAACCCATGCAGATGTTAGTGAAAGAGGAGGAGGAAAAATCACTGCAAAAGAAAGTTGCCCAGAAACAGGGGCGGGAAGAAGATGAAAAGCAGTTGAAGCCAGTCCAGAAGCAGGAAGAGGAGGAGATTCAGGCAAAACAAGAAGAGGAAGAACTTCAGGCTAAGATGGTTCAAAAGCAAGAGGAAGAGGAAATGCAGATGAAGCAGTCATCCGGCAAATCATCATCTGGAGAAGGAAGAAGTTCAGGGACAACCACGAGTATGCCGGAAGATGTTCAGGCGAAGATGGAAAATTCATTTGGAACAAGTTTCGGAGGTGTAAATATTCATCAGAACGATGAAAGTGCCACCCAAATGGGAGCTTTAGCCTATACCCAGGGAAACAATGTCCATTTTGCCCCGGGGCAGTACAATCCTTCATCTCAAAAAGGACAGGAATTGCTTGGGCATGAGCTTACCCATGTAGTTCAGCAAAGAGAAGGCAGGGTACAGCCAACAAAGCAGGGAAAAGGAATGAGTGTTAACGACAGTCCGGCACTGGAACATGAAGCAGACGTGATGGGAAAAAAGGCTGCAGAGGGGAAGAGGGGAGATTTTGACCAATCCCAACAACAGAACACCGAGAGAACTGCAATACAGAGAAAAACCCCACAGGAGAAAGTAAAGGAGTTTCAGAGTAAAACATATTCTAAAGAAAACTTTTCTCCATCTACCGGAAGCGGATTGTTTGATGTTTCGCTTAATCCTAAAAATGGCAGATTAGAAGTAAAAGTGAATGTAGCTTTTAGTTTTGTTGATGGTAATGTAACTAAATTTACAGGATTAACAGGACAGTCCCATTTATGGTCTGATACCGAAAAAGCCAAATGGAAAAAAGATTTTATTACTTTGATTGAAGGGAGATGGGGTGGTAACTATCATTTTATAAATTCATCTTTGCCTGGTATGAACATATATGTGGATGTTGAAGTTGAAGAGGTTGCTACTGACTGGCATTATCAATTGAATGTAACAAAAATTCCTAAGGGAAGTTTCAAGGGAAGTAGTATTGCACATTATGTAGATTCATCGGGTAATGCTTTGAAGCAAAAGAATAAACACTATGGTACTTTGGACTCGGAGGATTTAAACTGGGCTGATAAAGGAGCTACGGAGAAGCAGAAAGGAGCCATTCATGAATTTGGACATATGATTGGTTTAGGAGATGAATATAACGATGGTACTCCGGGAATAGATCATGCAGCTATGGTTCAGTCTGCACTTGGAAAAGTTCTTACTGAGGGTAAAACAAATGATATTATGTCTTCTGGTAATTCAATAGAGAAACAACACTACATAACATTTCTGGATGCATTAAGGACGATCACCTCTGATAACACATGGAAGTATAAACCATAGCCTACGCTGTATTATACTAATTATATAAAAGGTTGGAAAACGAAAAGAAATGAAAATTTGCATCTTGTTATTCACTTTAGTTTGTGTTTCCTGTATTTCTAAAGGAGAAGAGAAAAATAAAAAAAAATATAAAGAATTAATGTCACAAAAAGATACTATTCGCTCTTTTGAAATCCCGGAAGAGTTGAAAACAAAAATAGACTCCAACATCGTATTTGCAATAGCAGAAATTGGACTTTGGGAAGGCGATTATTCTGGAAATACCTTATATGTATTATACAAAGACAGGAGCATTAAGAGAATTCAAAATGAATCATTACCTGCTGATAGAGCCTTATATGATTCAGAACTGTCACAGTTTTTTATCACCGATATTTCTAAATATCATAAGTTTGTAAGATATTTACATCAGTTGTCCGGTCAAAATATAAATAGCTATAATAAAACTCCATCCAACCTTAAGGTATCCGGAGGAGTTATACATTACTTTTATATCCGGGGTGAAGAAAAGGAACGTTGGATTGTTTTTGAACCTGAGTCACAAAATGATAAAATTCGGGAAATAAAGAATAATTTTTCGAAAATGGTTGTAAATGAATAACTGAGTTGCAATAATAACTAATTAGAGCCTGTCTATAAAGTCCAACTGCTGCGTTGTTGCTCAAAATATAAATCCTCAAATCTAGATCATATCAATTTTCTAATTCAATCAGTTCCAGATTACAGTGTAACAAAGATTGTGAGAACGATAAAAAGCATTCTAGCTCGGGAACTTTTTTGTCAGTGGCCTGAAGTTAAAAAGATGCTTTGGGGAGGAGAATTCTTTGGTAAAGGTTATTATACAAATACTGTAGGACAACATGGTACTGAATACATGATTGCAAAATATGTAAAAACCAGGGACGTCATGAAGAATACCACTAACTGAAAGTTAGTAGAGAACAGCTTAAGCTGATTATCCATCAGAACGATGAAAGTGCCACCCAAATGGGAGCTTTGGCTTATACCCAGGGAAACAATGTCCATTTTGCACCGGGGCAGTACAATCCTTCATCTCAAAAAGGACAGGAATTGCTTGGGCATGAGCTTACCCATGTAGTTCAGCAAAGAGAAGGCAGGGTACAGCCAACAAAGCAGGGAAAAGGAATGAGTGTTAACGACAGTCCGGTTTTGGAAAAAGAAGCTGCAGAAGGAAAAAGTAACACCACAGCAACTTCTACTCGCTCTTTAACTGGTAAAACAAATGCCGAAGGTGTCCGTTTAGTTGATTTGCCTGCCAATTGGGATGATAATGCACATTATGATTTATTATCTAATGGCACAAAAATAAAGAAAATAAAATCAAGCAATAATTCATGGATGAAAGTTGAAGTATTTGATGGTACACATTCAGGAAAGCAGGGGTATATCATGAAACACTTTTTTACGGGTGATTAAAATGATTAAAATTAATATATATACATTCTTTATTTTATTTTCGGTTATAAATTCATGTAAATCTCCATCTAATAATATGAAAACTGAAAGACCAATAAACAGCTTTGTTGAATTAAAGGGCGTTGATAATAAGCCGGTTATTATTAAGGGGAAATATATTACTTATAACCCCATGCCAAACTTGAAGTTTGAAAATCCACTCATCCTTTCTGGTATATTATTAGAAGGGGATTCGGTACCTAGAATATTCCTTGAACAACCCAGAACCCAAGAGGAGCAAAACATTTATAATGATAAATCCATACTGATAAAGGGCGTTTTTCATCTAACTCAACCTACAAAAGAAGGAGACCCCTCATATTCAGTAAAATTAACCGGTAGTTGGATATATGATATTGAATATATTCAATTATGTGAATAGATAAGATAATTCGGCTTGACGAACTAATATTGCAAGTACCCTGATTGGATAAAAGAAAGGTTTATTGCGGTTCCAGAAAATACAAGAATTCAAGTTTTAACTGCACCAAAAGCAAGTGCTAATTAGGAAATTAGGGTAATAGATGGTGTATTAATTCATGATATAGCTTATGAAAGTTCCGTTTTTGCATTTCACTTTCAAAATTAGATTTAGTGTGGTTGCTTTTTTTTCTTGTAGGTTGCATTTTAAACCAATTAACTCTGTTGTTATTGAAGAATATTACTGTTGTTGCAGGTTCAAAAAGTATATACCTATTTTCAGATATTTCGGGGTTAATAAAAACAATTCCTGTTAAAGATGGAGAAGTTGTAAACTTCTTTATAAGAGGTGGAAATATAGGGCTATTAACAAGGGAAGGGAAATTACACATATTTAAAACTGATAAATTAATGTAAAGTAATAGCTAGATAAATTTATATACCTCTAATTTATTCCATATTCATATGGTTTTTTGTAGAAGACATTACAGTTGTGATTAATATGATATTAACACCAGGAGGGAAGCTGGAATTTGACAGAAAAAACAATAAATTGCAACTAATAGCAATATTATTACAATTGATTAACTATGAAAAAGAGGTGTTTTTTTATTTGTTTTCTTTATGTTTACTGAATGTGATAATATTGATGAAGACTTAAATGTAATATGTTTTTTATCAGAGAAGTTTTTAAATGATACAACAGTTTTAAATTCTGATAAATTATCTCTTTTTATTAAGGAGGTTAGTACATTACCTCTAAGTAAAACAACTAAAAAGTTTATTTATGATGCATCCTATGCTTCATCATTTTCATATGAAAATTTTAAAGAGTTTGCATCATCTAACAAAATTGAGAACTGGCATTGTGAATGTCTCCATAAATTGCTTCAATTAAATCAGTGATAAGAAGTACACCTCATTATCATAAAAAGAATAGCATTTACCTGAACATGAATAACTTATGATGAAATCAGCAGATATTGCAGATTACGATAACCATATTTTTACAGACAATGTACAGGACTATAACTTCTCGTCATGTTCGTCTTGCATAAAAGTTAGATGAGCTAAAGAATCAAGCAATACATAAGAGACCAAATACTAGCGTTGAGTGGGAATAGGAAAAAAACTTGATAATTAGCATGATTTTTATTTAATTCAAAACTTAATTTTCAACCTGAGAAACCATGTTTCAAACAACCCAAAAAAGTGATTCCCAAAAGAGTGAAAGTAATGAAAGGAGTAAACCTTTAGGTTCTAAACTAGACCCTTCCGTATATTTTCATGTACCCGATTTAACATATGGTGCAGCTGAAGTTGCCCAGTTAAAAGAGGAGGAAGAACTTCAAAAAAAAGAGGCAAAAACCCCTGTAGCCCAAAGGATGGTTGAGGAAGAAGAAGAAAAGGCTGTCCAGGGAAAGGTCGTTCAGAAGCAGGAGGAGGAAGACAAGCAAATGAAGATGACTTCTGATAGTTCAAAAGAGGGGGCAGGCTCCAGTGGAACCACAGCAAGAATGCCAGAGGAGGTACAAACAAAAATGGAAAATTCATTTGGAACAAGTTTCGGAGGTGTAAATATTCATCAGAACGATGAAAGTGCCACCCAAATGGGAGCTTTAGCCTATACCCAGGGAAACAATGTCCATTTTGCCCCGGGGCAGTACAATCCTTCATCTCAAAAAGGACAGGAATTGCTTGGGCATGAGCTTACCCATGTAGTTCAGCAAAGAGAAGGCAGGGTACAGCCAACAAAGCAGGGAAAAGGAATGAGTGTTAACGACAGTCCGGCACTGGAACATGAAGCAGACGTGATGGGAAAAAAGGCTGCTGAGGGGAAGAGTGCATCCGTGAGAGGAACGGTCGAACATTATTCAGTTCAACGTCAGTCCAAGCAACCATGGTCAAATATGCTAAACAGTAAGGGTAGGAGTGGTTTAATCACATTTATTCCTGAAATAATAGATTTAATTAATAAAAGAAAAGACAATGCAGTAGATGTTTGGGGTAAAAATGCAGATATACAGGATTTTAAACCAGGTGCATTTGCTTTAGAACTAGCATTATCTGTACTTGGGGCTGCTATTGGAGGTGCATTGGGATCTATTGCAGGAAACGTTATTTCCAAGGTAGCCAGTGAGGTTGTAAAAGATGCTTCCGTTGATGCATTAAAAAAACTTTATGATATAGGTTATGACAAGTTAAAAGGGTTGTTAACCACACAATCATCTAATCTGAAAGCTGATGCTTCACAAGGGCTTTCTGTACATGTGAAAAGTGGTTTAAAAGATTATTATGTTCAATCATCAAAAGAAATGTTTGAGTCAGAGCGGTATGCTATGTTAAATAAATTTACTAATGACCAATCAAGTATGTCTGATGAAGAATTAGCCATTCTTGCATATACATTAGATTCTACTTATAAAAGCTTTAGAGATGATGCGGAACCAATTCTTCAGAAAATAACCATAGGGTATATGAAATTGCAGGATGTAATTTATATATCAAATAAATCGGGGGTAAAAGGTGATTTGACTACCAGTGAAAATCAGAAAAAATTGAAGGAATTCTATCAAAAAGATAATCATATAGCAGAGACAGATACCAGACCTGGACAAATGTTAGTCGTTGGTCCAATGGGGGGAGGTATTGGAAAATACACCAGTCCGAATATCAAAGTAAGCCATGGTATCGTTACTGATATCAACGAAGCCACTCAGGAACACCTTAAAAATGTTAAAATTGAAGACTTACCATTTAGTCTGAGCTTTAGGTTTTGGGCGCAAAATCCTCAATACGATGGCAGTATAGGTGATATTCTGACTCTCACAGATTCAAATTGCAAAGTTTGGTTTGTTAAAGATACATTTGGTTCTGTATGGGTAGATGCTGACGAATCAATGGAATTTGACAGTAATGGCTATAATCAGGGCCGTGAATGGCTTGCCAGATATTATCTACAATCAGACAAAAAGCTGTCAAAAAAAGAAATAATGAAATATGCACCGGAAGGCGCATTAAAACTCTATCAAAATTTAAAAGGCTTAAAACTATCCAAAGTAATTGACCTAGATATGTTTTAAATGAAAAGAACAATATTTAACTTAAGTTTCTTTATTTTACTATTCTCATGTATAACTGAAAATAAGATGACATATTCCCTTAATTTTAATGAGAAACTGATTAATAATATTCAATTTAATGTATATAACAACATAGGTATATTATCAATGTTGGACGGTTACCATCTGTTTTTTTTGGAACAAAGTGACTGTTCGCTTAATTTTGAACTCGCTCTGGATTTCAAAGGAAGTCATAAAGCTTATCTTTGGGAAGATTTTGTTTTACTGTTTGGAATAGAGAAAATAGCTGCATTCTCATTGGAGACTAAAAGTATAGTATGGGAGTATGAAACAGGGACTAATTTGTCAACAGAGGTGCAACCGGCAAATGGATATGTTGATTTTTTTGTAATTGAACAAGGTAAAGCCCAAATACTAACTCTTGATATAAAGGACGGAACCGTGAGAGGAAGAAATGTTCTGGATAATATAGTAATTGGTTCTGATGTATACCCATATGTTTCTGTTGTAGATAATAGACTGCTAATTGCATCTGAGATAAATAAGCAAGTGCAATGCTATAACATTTCTAATGGCAACTTAAATTGGAAATTCAATTATGAAGGAAAACTTAGAAATGAAGAAATATTACCTAAAATAGCTAATGGCGTTTTAGTTTTTGCAGAGCAAAATAAGCTCAGGGAAATAATTATTAGTAGCGGTGATACCAAGATAACCGAACTATCGTATCAGCCGGAATACCTTTTTATAACAGATAATTTAGTTTGTTATACAGGGGACTCAGAGACAATTACAGTACGAAAAGTCTCACAATCAGAATCTTTTGATATAGAGCTGAATAATGCCTCATTTCCATCTATAATCAACACCAAACTGTTATTATTGGAAGATGATAAAAATGTTGTTTTTATAGATTTTGTTAATAAAGAGGATAAGCCGGAAGTATCTATTCCCAAGGGGTATGTTCCCATTTCAAACGTTGGGAAAATTGGAGAAAAATACTACTTTGTATCAGATAAAGGTCAACTGGTTGAATTGTAGTAATCATTATTTGTAAGGTTAATAATCCGTGCTAAATAAATCTAATATCTCGCACCCATAACACTCTATTTTTAGAGATATGAGTGAATTTCGTTTCTTAAATCTATTGCTGTTTATTCAGATAACTAAAAGCTACTTGATAATTAGCATGATTTTTGTTTAATTCAAAACTTAATTTTCAACCTGAGAAACCATGTTTCAAACAACCCAAAAAAGTGATTCCCAAAAGAATGAAAGTGATGAAAGGAGTAAACCTTTAAGTTCTAAACTAGACCCTTCCGTATATTTTCATGTACCCGATTTAACATATGGCGCAGCGGAAGTCGCCCAGTTAAAAGAGGAGGAAGAACTTCAAAAAAAAGAGGCAACCTCCCCTGTAGCCCAAAGGATGGTTGAGGAAGAAGAAGAAAAGGCTGTCCAGGGAAAGAGCGTTCAGGGGCAGGAGGAGGAAGAATTGCAGATGAAGGCGTCTTCTAATAGTTTAAAAGAGGGGACAAACTCCAGCGGAACTACAGTAAGAATGCCTGAGGAGGTACAAGCAAAAATGGAAGGTTCTTTTGGAACAAGTTTTTCTGATGTAAATATTCATAGTAGCGATAATAGTGCAACCCATATGGGGGCATTGGCATATACACAAGGAAATAATGTGCACTTTGCCCCGGGGCAATATAATCCGAATACATCAAAAGGGCAAGAGTTGCTTGGTCATGAACTGACACATGTTGTTCAACAAAGACAAGGGCGTGTGCAACCGACCAAACAGGGCAAAGGTATGCCAGTTAACGATAACCCTTCTCTTGAAAATGAAGCCGATGTGATGGGGAAAATGGCCGCTGAAGGTAAGCGTATTCAAAGAAAGAGTAGGCTACAAAATGGAGCTTTGTCGGGCGATAATACTATTCAACGAACACCAGAGACTTTTAAAGTACCATCAGGCTGGGGGCTAAATAAAATAGCTGAACACCTAGATATAACAGTTGAAGAGTTGAAGGAAGCAAACCAAGATAAATTAAAAACCTGGGGAGATGTACAAGGATTTAATTCCGGTGAAGTAATTATAGTTCCTGCACAAACACCTGTAGCTCCAATAGAAACAACCGAGCAGAAGATTGATAATGCTTATAATGATTACAAATCGGGAAAAACATCCATGCCAGATTTTGCTCGAATATTACTTCCATTTGTTAGTACGCATGCAAGTAAGATATTAACAATATTTGATTCTCTACCTTGGGAGCATAGAGACAACCTGGCTTACGCCTTGGCAATAAATTCTGATGATTCAAAGCTGGCTGCGTTATCAGAAGACCTGTTAATCAGAATGAAGACAGAGTTGGGAGGAGTGTTTAATACAACTTCATGGACTGAAAACTGGGCTCAGAAGGATAGAATTGTAAATATATTAGGTGGAAACAGCAATGATGAGAAAGCAAAAGAAGAAGACGAAAACACTGCTAGTGCTGATTTGGAATTTATGCGTGGCCATTTTAATAATAACCTGTCAGGAGATGTAGGCAGCGGAAAGGAAAATGTTAAAGCTGATGTCAAACATGTAGCGCGGGGACTTAAGGCTAAGGGGTATGATGTACCTTCAACAGCATTAAACGATGGTATCTGTGATGATGCTTTTATTGAAGTAATCAAGAAATTTCAGACAGAAGTTCAGGGAACTGAAAATCCGGATGGTGCGGTTGATGCAAAAGGAACAACAATTAAAAAGATATTTGATAAAGCCAACAACTCTTTTAGTAGTGGACTAAATAATATGTTCGGGCAATGGGCAGGTATACTAAATGAATCGCTGGAAGGAAATCCGCTTAAGGCTTGGAAAAGAACTGAAGCTTTTAATTCTTCAACAAATCAGTATGACTATACGATTAAAAATAATGATTTTATAGATCAGGCGACTTATTTGGAACATATAAAGGAATTGGCAGAAGCTAAAGGAGTTGAAGAAGATAGTGGTAATGCTAAGGCATTGGGCATGGCAGCAAAGGCAGCTTCAGATAATGCATATTTTAATGAAATAACAAAAGATGTTGGATTTGAACTAAGTCTCTCTAATGAAAGTGTTGGTTCTCATCAGGTTAATTCCGTTTTAAAAGATAGGTTAACACGGTTTCATAAATTTCTTTCGGCAGTAGGACTGTTTAGGGGAAATATGACAGGAAGTGCATGCAGGGATGCTGCATACGCTCACAGAATATGTGTCGCGCATGTTGTAATTGGTAGTGTAAGACCACAAGCCAGTAAAGATAGTGTAAGAAATAACCTGGTAAAGGTTTACAATGGAGAAACAGTTGCTGGAGGAACCAAAGACAGCAATGGAAATATTTTGGATTCAGACAACCATGTTTGGGCTAAATCCGAACATTTTAATAAGAATGATTCTGGGGTTGCTACTTCTATGAAAGACGATGTGTGGTTTCCTCACCTTAAAACACCACAACCGTCAAGAAACTGGGATGTATATACGGCTGAAGGTTATAAAAAGGGAGACTCTAAAAGGTTTCCACTAGGGCTAAATGCTATTCCCGGAAGGTCTAACCACATAACGGGTGATGCCATTGACATTAATTACGGAAATTTCTCTAACATGAATGATGCCATGCTTGATTTAATAGCGCTAAACTTTGGATTAATTCGGCCTGTGCCCGGAGAACAATGGCACTTTGAATGTACAAATGTACAAATATCATCATCGGAAAAAGCTCTGGTTGATGCTAACACCAGGGAATCTCTGGAAAAGACAGATATTTAACAGAAAAACTAAATAAATTGAAACTAATTGCAATATTATTACTAATGGTAACCGTAGTAAATAATTCAAACTCTCAGTCTGTTGAGGACAAAATAAAGGACATAAGGGGGAAATTCAAAATAATTGAAGCTGCTGAAAAAGAGAGTAAATACCTCAAAGAAACAAAAAGCTTTGAGCGGGAAGAAGAAAATATGTATGGTGAAATAATATCTGCTTCTGAAAATAAAGAAATAAAAAAGGTGGTTTTAACAGAGGTCTATAATGAAGAGAACACACAGACAACTTCATTTTATGTTTGGGACAATATACTTTTTTTTGCTTATCATGTAAGTAAAGCACCCAGAATAACCGGTGCAACGGAAATGGAGTTCCATACAACTGAGCAAAGATTTTATTTTTACCAAGAGCAACCGATAAGGTGTCTGATAAAAAAATATGTTGTAAATTCAGCTAATGGAGACCAGGCACAAAAACTTGCACAGCAAACAAGAAATGAAGAAGTGTCATGTGGAGAAAACGCTAAGACAATACAGGATAAATACAACCAGGTTCTCAACATTCTGAATAAGTAAGAAATACTAGCTCATGAATTATTTGGATAATTTAGAACAATTTACTTTTTACTTAAGAATCAAATAGAAGTAAAATCATTTTACTATAAAACGAGTTCTTAACCTTTTTTTCTATTTTTAAACCAGTAAAAAGCAATTCATTTTAGAACGTATTTATGTTCCAATCAGCCCAAAAATCAGATTCAAAACAAAAGAAGGATAACAGTTCAGGAAAGGAAAATGGTTCCAGACTAGACCCTTCCGTATATTTTCATGTGCCCGATTTAACATATGGTGCAGCTGAAGTCGCCCAGTTAAAAGAGGAAGAAGAACTTCAAAAAAAAGAGGCAAAAACCCCTGTAGCCCAAAAGATGGTTGAGGAAGAAGAAGAAAAGGCTGTCCAGGGAAAGAGCGTTCAGGGGCAGGGGAAAGGCATACCTGTTAATGATAACCCTTCTCTTGAAAATGAAGCAGATGTGATGGGAAAGAAGGTTGCGGAAGGAAGTAGCACCTTATCTAATACGTCTACCTTGGATAATGTAAACTCTACTTTAAATGGTAATATTCAGTACAAAATTGTTCAACAAAAATCACCAGAGCCAGAATTAAGCAGAAAAGACAAAAAAAAGTATAACTATGGGGTCATAAATGGAAATATATTTACTGATTCATCAGGTAACGTAATCAATTCATCCGATACTACCGGAAAGGGGGTTGAAATGGATGATGTAGAACAAGGAGCAATAGGAGATTGTTATTTTCTGGCTGCAATTGCTGCAATTGCGAAATCAGATCCGGCATCATTGAAAAAGCTTATTAAAGACAATGGAGATGGGACTGTTGATGTCACCCTTCATGTAAAGAAACATTTTTATTCCAGAAAAAAAACACCACATGTAGAAACAGTTAGCCTTAATTTTCCGCTAGATAGCTCAGGAACCCCGGCTTATGCTCAGTTAGGGAATAATAAAGAGTTATGGGTTATGATACTGGAAAAAGCTTTTGCTCAATATAGCGGGGGCTATAAAAAAATTAGCGGAGGTTATCCGGGTAAAGCAATGGAAACATTAAGTGGAGGAAAATCCAAGAGTTATCTTACATTTTTTAGAAAAGAGGAAAAAATAATTGAACTTATAAAAGATGCTCTGGACAATAATAAAGCGGTTACAGCTTCATCTAAACATGGTAATGAGAAGAAAGCTACTAAGGCAGGAATTGTTACAGGTCATGCCTATACGGTTAAAAGTATTAATAAAAGTAAAAAGACAATTACTTTATATAATCCGTGGGGTACTAAGCATGTAAATGACTTGCCAATTTCTGATTTTAAAAAGTTTTATCGTAGCTTTCAAATATTAAACTAATGAGGTATTTTATTATTCTTTTTATAGCCGTAACTAGATTATCCTGTAATTTTCAAAATGAGAGTAATATGAATGAGATTGTATTAAAACAGGCTACAATTGTTGTTGTAGATGGTGTAAAGGTTGGATGTATGACTGTATGTCGTGATGAGTATGTATTACCAGATGGCAGTAAGAGGAGAGGAGTCGTAGCAACTTTATACATAGATGATAAGGATACCCAAGTAGTAGTCGGGAGTGATGCACAATTTAAAATCGAAACAAAAATATATGTGGTCGATAAAGTATTGAAAAGAAATTTATTTAGGCGGAGGGGGGTAATATATTTTCATAAACTTTAAAAATTAACATGTCCCGGGATATACTGAGTGATTTCATAACTTCTGATATTATTATTCTAATTCCTGATGTGGTTTCTGAACAGGAAACGAGCACCTGAACGAATGCAAAGAAAGAAGAGAAAAGAACGGCTCAGGGGTATGAGTGAAGGAC
The DNA here is from genome assembly GCA_965230395.1 of Bacteroidales bacterium. GTDB lineage: Bacteria > Bacteroidota > Bacteroidia > Bacteroidales > UBA10428 > UBA10428. The sequence goes on along the minus strand of CBDDKV010000002.1, from coordinate 3,502,461 downwards.
AAGATTAAAGCGTTAGTACATTTTCCAATTTTGAGCCAGCTCTGTTTAAAGATTCTTCCCCTTCTTTCAGGGGCAACCTTATTCTTTGAATTGATTCTGGTCAATTGCCCTATTGAGTGTTTGTCATTCCTTTTAAATAGTTGTAAAATTAGTTAACCACAAGCTGGAGTCTTAATCTTTTTTTTCTATTTTTAAATTATCAAAAAGCAATTCATTTTAGAACGTATTTATGTTCCAATCAGCCCAAAAATCAGATTCAAAACAAAAGAAGGATAACAGTTCAGGAAAGGAAAATGGTTCCAGACTAGACCCTTCCGTATATTTTCATGTACCCGATTTAACATATGGCGCAGCCGAAGTCGCCCAGTTAAAAGAGGAGGAAGAACTTCAAAGAAAAGAGGCAACCTCCCCTGTAGCCCAAAGGATGGTTGAGGAAGAAGAAGAAAAGGCTGTCCAGGGAAAGAGCGTTCAGGGGCAGGAGGAGGAAGAATTGCAGATGAAGGCGTCTTCTAATAGTTCAAAAGAGGGGACAAACTCCAGCGGAACTACAGTAAGAATACCTGAGGAGGTACAGGCAAAAATGGAAGGTTCTTTTGGAACAAGTTTTTCTGATGTAAATATTCACAGTAACGATAATAGTGCAACCCATATGGGGGCATTGGCATATACACAAGGAAATAATGTGCACTTTGCCCCGGGGCAATATAATCCGGGTACATCAAAAGGGCAAGAGTTGCTTGGACATGAACTGACACATGTGGTTCAACAAAGACACGGGCGTGTGCAACCGGTCAAACAGGGTAAAGGTATGCCAGTTAACGATAGCCCTTCTCTTGAAGATGAAGCCGATGTGATGGGGAAAAAGGCGGCAGATGGAGAAAGGGTTGATAGTATATCTAGTGTGTCAAATATTAACACTGGACAGGTTCAGTTTAAGGAAAAAGAAGATGTAAAAGGGGAAATAGGACTTAAAAACGGGTCGGTAGAAAGAGAAAGAGGAGAAGTAACGGTAGGTGGGGAAAATGCGGAAGGAGAGGGCATGAGGCCGGTAACATATGAAAATGAAGAGGAATATCAACAAAGTGAAGACAGAATTGCTGAACTAAAAAATAGCAAGAAGGCGGCTACTCATGCCTTCTTTGAATTTGTTGCCCACTTTTTGGCCTATCAGCCTGAAGGCTACGAGGTAGATAGAAATAAAAATATTCTTAATATAATAGAACAAAATGGGTACATGTTTGATGCAATAGAAGAAGGAAGACTTGGTTTCCAGTATGTAAAATTAATTAGTAAAAGATCCGATCAAAACGATATAGTTGCATTCAGGGGAACAAAACCAGGGATAAAACCATCGGAATTAGGAACTATTTATGCAGATACAGATCCAACAGCTGTAGGTTATCAACAGTTTCTAATGAATAAAGGAAAGATTCAGGGGGCTCTTAGAGGCAAGGGGAAAGTTGATATAGCAGGACATAGTCTTGGGGGAGGACTTGCTCAAATAGTGGCTTCATACTATACCTCTCAAATAGGTAATGTTTATACTTTTCAGGCTCCGGGTATTGATGACAAGATGATAGCCCGCTTCAACCAGTCCGAAGAAAAACCTAATGTGCATCATCATATTGCAATTGGGGATATGGTAGACAAAGCCGGAGAACAAAACTTGCCGGGAAATGTATATGCACATGACTTTGGTACATTTTGGATTCATTCAAAAGATTTACTGCAACAGTGTGGGGCAAATATTATGGGAGTTGCCAAAGGTGTTTTTGGAACCATGAAAGAAAGTGGATCAATAACAGATAATGTAGTAAAAGGGGTCTTGGAATCTGGAATTCCTTTGGTTGGAGATCACCTGCTGCAAAAACGCATCGAAAAGATTTGTACCGATATTCAGGATATGAATAATCAAATAGATTCAGTTAAAGCTGAAGCTTCTGCCCTAAAAGAACTTTTAGGGAATGTTGTTACAGCAATCGGAGAAGCGCACCTTGGCTTCATGTTTAGTTCTGATAATTTTAAAGAAGCAAGAACAGAAGCTCATATTGATGATAGTTTCTATACAAGCAAAAATAAAGAACAAGGGGCCGGTAAAGATAAAATGAACGAGGCTTCTGTTGTTACTGCACATGAATCATATCCATTTCAGGATGAAAGAGGAATTGCAGAACCGATTAGGGATGCCGTTGGTAGTTTTATATACACGATGTTGTTAAGCCCGGCTCAAATATTTCTGGCATATGAAACCGTGGATTTTATAATTGCAGCAATTGAGGCTGTGAAAAACGCTATGATCGCTTTATGGGAGTTACTTGTCCAACTTGCGAGTAGTGCCTGGGACGCTATTAAGAGTATTCCGGATAAATTGAGGGCAACAGTTGATGAAATAGGGTATTGGATAAACTATATGAATACTATCGATTTCTGGATGGACTTATATAGAATGTAACTAAAGCTGATAATTAAACCCCGATTTTCTGTGAGTAGTGAGTGTATACATAATTATTAATTGAAATGTAAGCAGGGAATATCAGTAAAAGAAAATAAAGCTGTAAATAGATGAAAAAGACAGGATTATCATTTTTGATTGTTGCACAATTATTAACTTTCTGTAAATCACCAGATATGAAATCAATAGTCAAGAACAAACTTACAGAGAAATATGGAGAAGAATTTGTTGTTTTCTATGATAGTTATAACTATGTTTTAGGGACTTATCAATTTCAGGCAGCTCCGATAAAGAACAGAAAACTTGTCTTTGTTGGTAGCCACAATAATGATTTGTCTATTTATACAGACAATTATCAAACTAAATACTCTTCTAATGAGTTTACAAAATATGTAAAAGCGGAAGTCGAAAAATATTCAAGACCGGCATATCTTTTTTGCAGGTTGTCAGTACCGGAAAGTGAAGATAACACAGGTATAGATGTCTACTCTTTTAATCTGGAGTCAGCGTTGGATACAGTACAATCACTGAGTTTTAGGATCATATGTTATTTTTTTAAAGAACTTTCGGAACAGACGAAAGAAGAGCTTTTAACAGGTATATATAATATTATAGAACCATACAAAAAACATCCGGATGCAATCATAGCTGTAAATCTGAAGTTTTGGGCCCCTGACTTCTTAAATCTACATTCACTTGATTATTTTGAGTTTGATAGAAGAAAGTCCAGTTCACCTACAATAAAATTAGATGATCGAAAATATGTAACCCAAATGTTAGATTTGTATTTAAGTACTAATGTTCCGTTTATTGATTTTAATATTGATACCCTTTTCAAGTACTCGCAGGCAGTAACTCCTGATTCTTTTGGTACGATACCAACTAATTTAAATGAAATGGCAGGGTATTAATGAAACTGTCTAAAGTTTGATTGCTGAATATTAAAAAAGCAGCAATAAGCCAATAAGATTGTGTCATTTTTTATGCTAAGTTCATAAAAGCTTACTCCCGGATTTGGAATGCTGATTGAAAACCCAAATTCATTATTTAATCGTATTCAACTAAGAAATGGGTTAGAAATAAAGATGTAATGGAAAAGGATAAACCTTCAAAAAAAATTAAATGAGGGCAGTTGATATTTCCAAACAAATAGTTCTGATTTTATTTTTAATCGTAACCTGTTCTAGTTTATCGACAATGGAAAAGAATCCTTATGTTATTGGGATAATCACGAAAATTGAAAGGGCTGAAATCCCTAATAAATTCGAAGGCAAACCAGTAAAGGTTCAGACCCATTTGTATCTGACCATCCTTAAAGCATATGACAGATATGGAAATCCGATTAATATTGAGGACTATGATTACCCATCATTTGGAGGTGACTCCAGCTTTATAAACAAATTTACTATTAACCAAAAAGTGAAAATTGTTTGTACTACTTCAACGGGGAGGCACATAAAAACTATTGAACTTATAAAATAGAATTTCTCAAATGATATATTTAGCCCAAACCCATATGTTTATATTTAACCTTTTTTTCTATTTTTAAACCAGTAAAAAGCAATTCATTTTAGATCGTATTTATGTTCCAATCAGCCCAGAAATCAGATTCAAAACAGGAGAAGGATAACAGTTCGGGAAAAGCAAACGGTCCCAGGCTGGACCCTTCCGTATATTTTCATGTACCCGATTTAACATATGGCGCAGCTGAAGTCGCCCAGTTAAAAGAGGAGGAAGAACTTCAAAAAAAAGAGGCAAAAACCCCTGTAGCCCAAAGGATGGTTGAGGAAGAAGAAGAAAAGGCAGTCCAGGGAAAGGTCGTTCAGGGGCAGGAGGAGGAAGAATTGCAGATGAAGGCGTCTTCTGATAGCTCAAAAGAGGGGACAAACTCCAGCGGAACTACAGTAAGAATGCCTGAGGAGGTACAGGCAAAAATGGAAGGTTCTTTTGGAACAAGTTTTTCTGATGTAAATATTCACAGTAACGATAATAGTGCAACCCATATGGGGGCATTGGCATATACACAAGGAAATAATGTGCACTTTGCCCCGGGGCAATATAATCCGGGTACATCAAAAGGGCAAGAGTTGCTTGGACATGAACTGACACATGTGGTTCAACAAAGACACGGGCGTGTGCAACCCACCAAACAGGGTAAAGGTATGCCAGTTAACGATAACCCTTCTCTTGAAAATGAAGCCGATGTGATGGGAAAGAAAGCGGCAGAGGGGGAAATGGTAAGCCCTGTTTACTCTTCTTCTGATATACAAAGAAAACAGAATACCGACGGTGAAGTACTGGAAATTAAAAAAGGAGAATTAACAACTTTAGGAGAAGGTCAAAGTCAATATATTCATTGGCCAGAAACATCATCTTCCGGGGTTACTATTGGAAGAGGATATGATATTGGAACAAGGAAAGCCGAAGACGTAATTGAGGATTTAATTGCTGCAGGATTGGAAAAATCAAAGGCGCAGAAGATCTCAAAAGGGGCAGGATTAAAAGGAAACGCTGCTGGCAAATTTGTAAATAAACATAAGTCTTCAGTTGGAAAATTAGACCAGAGTGTACTTATCGCTTTATTAGATAGTGTTTTTGATAAATATACAGACCAAGCTAAGAATATTGCTACTAATACTGATGCCACAAAGGATAGAAACGGTTATTATACAAATGCAAGAGGGCGGGAAATAAAGGATAAAGTAGAAGCCGGGACATATGTTTTGTCTGCCGAACAATGGAATGCACTTCATCCTGCAATGGTTGAGTTTATAACGGATCTAAAATATCAGGGGGGAACCTATTTATACGATCGCGTTGCTCAAGTAAATAAAGCACTAATTGATAATCATGGGAACCACATTAATCAGTTTAAAGCGGTAAAGAAACTATTTGAAGGGGAATATTTTGATAACTACCTTTCAAAAATTGGGGGAAAAGAAGTTACTAAAAATATATCAGAAACTTTCTATGGACAGAAAATTGATTTAAAGGGAGAACACCGAAGAAATCAAATTCGTCTGGCATACCTTAATCATGTACTATCAGCAGTTGAAAGCGGAAAAAAAGTTATTGTAAAAGATAATTCAGGAGAGAAAAAAGCTGCCATAGATAATAATGGTGGCAAAAAATACGACTTAGGGTTTTATAAAGATATAGCAAAAAGAACCAGAACAGCCATGAAGGGGTGGGGAACTGATGAACAAGAGGTATATAATGCACTTGCTTTACTTGAGAACGATCCTGTCAGACTTAAAATATTTTATGATGTCTACAGCCTGATTTATAAAAGAAGCTTTAAAGCAGACATATACGATGAGTTTAGTAATAATATATTTTCAGGTGACGAACTTAATGCTGTATTAAAATATTTAATACCTAAGAAAACAATAAAAAAGCATATAAAAGAAAAAAAGACACCAACTTCAACAAAAGTTGCTACAGCAGCAAAACCAAAGGCAAATACAGAAACATCGGGGTTGGAAAAAATTAATGTTGTAGAATCAACAACAAACATATCCAATAGTACGCCAGTTGAAAGCAAAAATGAAGAGTTGGAAAAATCCAAACCAGAAGTAGATGAAACTAAGGCAGAACAGATAGATAAAGATTTACAGGCAGAAGTGACTATTAACACTAAAGGAACAGAAAATGCAATAGACACAGAAAGCCAAATAACTGAAAATGAAAAAATAGAGAGTACCTCTGTTAATGCAGAAGATGAACAAACAGAAGCCGGGCAAACCGGTGAATCATCAACTGCTGTTGAAGACTTTAAGACTCTTCGGGAAACATTTGAATATCAAGGCTGGATTGGAGCAAGTGTTGGAATTAGTATGACCAATAATGCGGAGGACGTGAAATTGGTGGCAAAAAATTTGGTGAAGAAAAATGTAAGTGGAGTTCCGAATACTGCAATAAGTGAAGGAAAATATACTGTAGCTTTGGGAACCGCCATAAAAGAGTTTCAAAAATCAGTAGGGTTAGGACAAGATGGGAAAATAGGTGCATACGGAGGAACAATAAGGAGTTTATTGGGTTTTTCCAGTGGAAAGGATAAAATATATGCAGGCAGGGGTACAATAAATGCAAAAATTAAAGCAAGAAAGTTTGACTCACCGCTCACGGATAGTGTTGGTAAATCATATACAAAAAGTCCGACTCAGAATTACCCGGAAGATGTAAAACTTGTGGCTTCAAAATTGCAAGCAGCAGAAATTGAAGTTCCAGCAGATGCTTTGACCGAAGGAAAATCATCGGATGCCTTTATTCAGGCAATTAAGAAATACCAGGATACAAAGATGTCTCTAAGAAACCCAGGTGACGGGAACATCACAAAGGGAGGTCTTACAGATAAGCATTTAAATGGATTTAAATCTTCCCAAATTTCAACACTAAAACGGGATGGCAAAGAATATACTGGCGGAAAAAAGGCTGATAAATACTATGAAGCAGTTGATGCAGTGCAGGATGCCCTTAAGGTTAAGGAAGGGGACAAAATAGATAAAGCCCTGAAAATCGCCAGAAAGGCAGCTTCCGATACGAATTATTTTAATGAACTGACTAAAGAAATAAAAGCAAAAGTAATTGTAAAACCAGAAGACGTAAACCTTGATGGAATAAGTTTATCTTCAGTCCTTGAAACAAGAATGAGACGGTTTCATAAGTTTATGGTTGCTGCTGGTCTGTATATTGGGAACATGAATATCTCTGATGGAGTTCGCAGTCCTGCAAAAGCTCACCGGTTTGCAGTTCAATATCATATTGTAGTTGGGAATTATAAAGATACAATGAAAAAGAATTTAAAGTTTTTGTATAACAAGAATCCAAACGGTGGAGTTGCAAAGGATTTAGATGGAAATATTTGGGCTAAAAAGGAACATTTCAAAAGAGACCGGTCTGGGAAAGCAACAGACGTTTATTATAACAAAGTAAAAGAATATGTTAAGACTTTAAATTTTGGAAGAAGCAACATAACCGATCCTGCATCTGCTGGATATGGCTATAGCCCTGACTGTCTTCCACTCCCAACAGGCAAAATTCCGTCCAAACATACGCAAGGATTAGCTTTAGATATTGACAGCCATAGATTGGTCAATAAAAAAGAAGCTGTAATTGATTTGATCGCACTAAATTTTGGACTGGTAAGGGCAGGTGGAAAAAAAGAAACCTGGCATTTTGAATTAAGTGATTTAGGTATATCAGCTGAAGAACAAGCTATTATTGATAAAGAAGAAAGATAAATAACCAATATTATATGATTAACAGATTATTATTTAGTGCTTTAACTATTGTGACTATTTGTATGAAGAGTGAAGGTCAATCGGGATTTCAGTTCACAAAGGATGAATCTCATACACAAAACGAAATGATTCAGGAAGAAAAAAAAATTATCTTATCTCAATTAATGAAATTTGATGACTGGTATAAATCTGAAAATCATTTTATGAGATATGACAGTAGAAGATCGAGGTGGTACACCTCTTCGGGTATGTATGAGTGGCCAGAGGTACTATCACTTGATGAACGAAAGAAAATTTTTTCAGGGGATATAATTCCAGCCGTTCGGAACACGGACATTCTTACAGAAAAGTTTAAAACTAAAATATTATCCAATCATGCGAACTTAGACGATCCTGGAAATTTAGCTTTTCTTATGACTCGTAATCCTAAGGGAAAAGAAGTTATGAATTTGTTAATTGCAGATTTAGACGGATTTTATGTCTATCTGGGCCTTAGTAGTTTACTTTATAGTGATGAACCTGGATACGAACCAGAATTACCCAAAATTGAGGAGAAAGATAAGATAAATTATTATTGCGAGATGATATCAATAAAAGAAAACCAAGCGACTTTTGTTCTGGATCGCGGAGCTGTTTACTCTAACCCTCCGCGTTCTTACGGAGATTATATTGTTATATCCTTAATTAAAAGCAAAGAGGGTAAATGGTTGGTTAATAATTTACAAATTCTGGACGAAGGAGAACAAATAGTAAATGAATAATACGATGAAGAAATATCTGTTCCTTTTATTGTTTTTTTTGGGTGGACAAACCGTATATACCCAGGATGAACAGCACCCGGTAGAAGTCCGTTATGAAGAATGTATGGAGGAAAATGGTTATTCAGATTTCGCTAATAACCAGTGTCTTGGGGAAGCTCTGGTGAATTGGGACAAAAGACTTAACGAGGTCTATAAAGAATTACAGGGACAACATAACGAAGAACGAAAACTGATACTAAAAGAGTCGCAGTTGAAGTGGTTAAAATATCGTGACGCAGAGTTTCGTTTCATTGAAGAGCAGGTAAAAGGAATGGAAGGTAGTATGTACCCCACTTATGTTGTCGGTAAGAAAGTTATTATTGTGAAACATAGAGTACTGGAACTGGAGGGCTACCTTAAATATTATTCAACATTTTAATTCGTTGGTTTATTTATTTTCGTCAGCATAAAATAATATGTGAGGTTATAGCTGTTCTTTCACAAGGTATCTTCTTGAAAAGGGTATTAAGAAAACAAATATTTTCAATAACCTTGAAAAGTACTACCTAATATTGGTATTTTTAGTGGCTATCAGAAACCTTCAATATCTAAAAGTACCCCTTGAAATTGGTAGGGTTGAACATTATAAATGGAACGGAGCCCCTAATGCAAATTACCTGGAGAGGGCAGAACTTAAATTAAAACGAAATAGAAATGAGATTATATAAGGCCATATTAATTCCGATATCGGTATTGATAACATTAAATTCCTGTCAAAACGCAGTAAATGGAAGAGCATCATCTGAAAATAATAGTGTAATTGATGAAGTTTCCAATGAAAATTCAACATTAGAAGAACGTCCCTTTAAGTTTCTTTCAGGCATCAAGGAGATGGAGTTTCCTGTAAGTGTTACTTTTGAGGCCATTGAACATGGAATTCCTCTTGAACAATTAGCGTTTTCAGGCAAAATAGTTGAGGCATTAAATAATATTTCGTCAGAAAGGGCCCCTTATGTTGACTTACCGGATTTCCAGGAATGTAACAATTCAATTGCCGCAAAGGTAAAGTACAAAGAAAACTATCTTGTTTTAGTAAAAACGGACTCCTGCAACCTGGGGGCAAAATCTGTGTTCGGATTATTAATGAATAACCAGAAAGAAATAATGGATGCGCTTGTATTAGCAGCGTTTAATATGGGGTCAGGAGTTTCTCAGGAAGTAAGTGCAGAGATATTGGGACGGGATTTAAAACAAACAATAATTAACAAGTCATGGGATGCAATGAGTGATTTCACAACGTCTGATACTACGACTATCTCTCTAATTATGGATGTAATTTCAGAACAAAACGACTACGGTTTTATTAATATGGGAGAGAAATAAAATATTACTGCAATTTTTCCATATGAAGAAGTAGTTAGACAGATCATTTACCAGTCTTTTGACACGAGCAAGGATTTCTTTTCTTAGTTTGTATAAACTGATATGCTTTTTTATGAAGAATGTGTTTTTGGTTCTAATTGGAACATTTTTTTTAATAAACTGTCATTCTGGTTCAGGAAACCAGCCGGATACTTCAACAATCCTTTCTGTATTATTTCCTGATCATCAAAATATTGATAAAGACAAAGCTACTATTCAAAATTTCAGCTTTAAAGGGTTTCCTGATCTGAACAATAAAACCATACAAGTTGAAGTCCTGGGAATTAATGAAGTGGGTGAGAAGCTTTTTGTATTAACAGCATCAAAAGAAGAAGGTGCAGATTGCTACGGCTGTGCCCCGCTAATTAGCCTTGCTGGTTTTATGAAAGAAAAAAAAGGGCTCAGGCTCATCTCGTATAACCATTATGTAAAAGCCGGTGCTTATGGAGAGGCATCCCCTACGGATTTTTTATTTGATGAAGATCAATCTATTCCATTTTTAATTGTAAGACCTGGTGGGACTAACCAGGGAATAACGACTGAAAATATTGATATTTACTCTTTTGACCTAAAGAAAGGAAAAGCAAGTCTAGCCCTATCCGTTCAGAATACCTATGAGGACAATGTCGGGGCTTGCGAAGAGGAAGAGGGAAGCTGTTATCGGTTTGAAACGATGGTGTCATTGGATAACAGTACCTTAATATTGGTGAAATCAGGGACTGTTTTTGACTGGAATGAAGGCAAGGTGGTTAATGTTCATGAAGAAACGAAGTATAGTCTGGTGAAAAATAAATTTCAGGAGAAAAGAGAACTGAGATAATCCATTAATTATATTAAATGAACAAAGTATTTATTTTCATACCCTTAATTATTTTAATGGCTTGCAAAAGCCCTACGGGAAATTCATTAAAAAAAATACCGGATTATGAAGGTTTATTGTTAGAAGACCTGTTTGAGGCAGATTCTACATTAAAAAGCAGGATAGAAAAACTTGAGAGGGAAGAGCCTGTGATGCTGCCACCTGTCTTTGCCAATCTTCCGGAAATTGTAAAGGAGGACGACAGTATATTTTCAGTTAGCGGAGAAATATCCCGGGGTAGCGGAATAAGTGCCTCTAAAATCTTTTTTGATGTAGTTAACAATAAAATATACGTCGGAAACTATGCAGAAGGAAAGATAACCTTTGCAGGAGAAGATGGAAATTATCCGGATATCTTGTCGGAGTGGCTAGAGTTGTTTAAACCGGCAACCGATAAAAAAGAAAATAAACTTATCGGTATCTGGCATGATGAACCAATGGCCTCTTCCGCTTTAGGGGGTACAATAACCTTCTTTCCTGATAATACTTATATCATCAGGGGCGGGGAAGGAACAAATGAAAAACAGCAGTATATAAAAGGGACGTACAAAATCAATAAGGGAATGATAATGTTCCATCCACAAAAAGAGGGAATCCTGGAAGGGGCGAAAATGGAGTATGTTGTTCATCTGGATGACTCTGTTCTTTCCGGAGGAACCATCGTGGAAAAAGCAATGGTTCAGGAAGCGTTTCAGCAAACGATATCTGAAGTGGAATTTTCAGAAGAAATGCAAAAGAATATTGTAAAAATAGGAAAGATGGAATATTATCAGTTGGACAATAATCCAAATGAAAACTATTGGGATTAGTTTTATAGCAGGCAAAATATTTTTTAATGCAAAGCAAAGGCTGAAAGCACATGGTGATATTGACATCATGAGCCTATGGACGCCAAATTCAAAGAAAACAGAAAAAACTACAGTGAAAAAACTATTGGCAAAAACAGGAAAAACATCAGTAAGGTTTTATACATCTAATTGGTAAGGCAAATGTTCATAAGAATTATATTAGCACTGGCATAAATCAATATAAACTGCACAAAGGAGAAAAAAATGAATCGGATTGATTGTGAGTTGTTTCTTAAGATAAGCCGGGGAAGTGGAACCAATGAAATAGAACCCGTAATTAATGCGGAAACATCAATATTTTCCTTATCTGTAAATAAGCCAAAGAACCAGGTTATCTGGACTTCTCACTATAAAAGGCAGAAAAAGAATAGGTGGGTTTTACAGAGGAGAAATAGTAATTGGTCCATGGGAATTGCTTAAATAATTTGTGTTATGAATTTACTATTTTTGGAATAACATGTTTGCTTATTAGCCAGTGTAGTAACTATGCCACAAAGAATAACTCACAAAAAAATATAAAAATGATAACAATTGAGGTCCAGGTTATATCCCCAGTGTTTTTCATGACCAAATGGAAGATGGAATGTTTGTATCTTTCAATGGAACGAATATAAAAGTTTGGCTCCGACTAAATATGCCGGAACTTCTTCATCAGGAAACATTTTCTGATACAAGTGTCTGGAAAACTCCGGAAGCAAAAATTTTTACTTTACTACTTGCAGAGATCAGATTTTTATAGATGCAATTGAGCTGGTTAAATGAGGTTAAAATTACAGGGTGTTCCCAATATATGGAAAAGAAATTTTTTTTTGAATCCGGACTCTTGGCAAATAAGAACGGAATTACCAAACAGAATGACAATTGGAGCCTCTACTAATTGCGATTTAAGTGCTCAGCAGCCAGAACCCGCAAGAGGAGATCTGGGGTTTTTTGATGGTGCACCACATGTCTCTTTTGCAACAGGGAATGGAAAAAAGGGAGCTTTACTGTTTGGCCACCACCAAATACAACATTTACAGCAGGTGGTACTGTAGATGATGTTAAATAGAGTACATTGTATGAATGAAGCAGCATAAAGAATATGAAAAAGAAAAGAATATATATTGCATTACTTTGCATTTTACTTTTATTTATAAGCTGTATTGCAAATAATAATCAAACAAGAAAAAACATGAATGAATTAACAATTCGACTTTCAGCTTCATTTGCCGGAACGGTTGGGTATGGACATGTTTTTAAATGTAAAGTAGAGGAAGTTGTTGACGGAGATTTTGATGAGAGTTCTGTTACAATAACTGTATTATCAAATGATAAAGATTTATATGAAAAAATATCAGGGCATTTGTCCCCGGATGAATTAATTATTGAGTTTAAAAAGAGAAAAGAAAACGAACCGAATTCAATGATGCCAATAACAGGTTTTGTTGATAAGAAAAGAACCTCTTGGGAAATATTGAGTATTAAGACGAAATGATTCAGCTATAATATATCGTTCATAAAATATTTTTTTTGCTTTAATTTTTTTGGGTGCCCAAAAAGTATGGTTCGAAAGAGAAGGGGAAGCTAAAACTCAGAAGAAGTCAAAATACTTCAGTTGTACGTTGCAAGTAGAACAGGACCATCATGCACAGTAACCCGTTCAAGAATTATAATATGAACTGTTCATTGGGGAGGGCAATTGCTAAGAAAATAAGAAAGAGCAACACAAACAGACTATTGGTTGAAAGGACAATTGATTAAGCTCTTGCTTGTGAGGTATACCGGAATCGGAAACTTTTCGGAGAGTCAGGCATGCCAATATACCAGATGATGCCAAAGCGTGAGTGTTTTCAAAAGCATGTGAGCAGTCAGGAAAGTATGGGGACGTCGCCGAAACATGGAGTGGGTTTAAAATCCTCAGAACAGAAATTCAGATTTTGGAATTTTACGTTGTGCAAGTAATTTAAAGGTACTGGGTTTCCAATCCAGTCTGATATAAAACCATTCTCCAAAGAAAATAAAAGTAATATGTTGTCCTCATGGTCCAGCCTTTTGCTTACGGTTTTATATTTTTCTCACCTCTGACCTTTTCGGGCATACCATCCGAAAGCAATAAGAGAAAATTTGCGATCCTCATAATCTTTTCGTTAAAAAAGGATGAAAAAGGCTTACTAATTTTATATATTTATAGCGTTATGTAATTTCTAACTAAAAAAACTAAACCCTATGTTTTTTCAAACCAAACAACCGCAACCTTCGGTTAAGCATGATGGTTATTCTGAAGATAAAATAGAACGCAAAAAAAATTTCCTTGATCCTGTTGAAATGATGGAAGGACAGGCCCGTGCTTTGGGCATTGACCCACAACCCATGCAAATGCTTGCAAAAGAAGAAGAGGAAAAACCGGTACAAGGTAAAGTAGCACAGAAACAGGGGCGCGAGGAAGAAGAAAAACAGTTGAAACCAATTCAAAAACAGGAAGAGGAGGAAGAGGTCCAGGCTAAGCTTGTACAGAAGCAGGAAGAAGAAGAGCTACAGGCTAAACTGCAGCAAAAACCGGAAGAGGAAGAAAAACAATTGAAGAAATCTTCGGATAGTGAACCATCAGGGACAAAAGGTGGTTCTGGTTCAACTACCTCTATGCCGGAAGATGTACAGGCAAAAATGGAAAACTCATTTGGGACAAGCTTTTCCGGGGTAAACATTCACCAAAACGATAACAGTGCTACAGAAATGGGGGCCCTGGCATACACACAGGGAGACAATGTACATTTCGCCCCGGGACAATATAATCCGGCAAGCTCAAAAGGACAAGAATTGCTGGGACACGAATTAACCCATGTTGTTCAACAGCGACAAGGTAGGGTACAACCAACAAAGCAAGGAAAAGGAATAGCTGTAAATGATAGCCCCTCGCTAGAACAGGAGGCCGATGTGATGGGGAAGAAGGCTGCTGAAGGGAAAATGCAATAAGAGTAAGTCAGTTGGCTGCTGGCAGAACTGAATACGCTTTAGCAAATGCACAGGCCGGAGATATCCGGACAAATTACCTTGTGTCGGGTAGGTTTTATAGGTAAATTCAAAATTATGAAAGTTTATTTTATTGTATCTTCTTTAATAATTATTATCAACTCTTATAAAAAAGATAATGATTCAACAAATACATATCTGTATTTTAGGAATGCTGAAATGCAGTATGAAACAGAATTTCAGAAAGAAGTTATAAAAAAAGCTATAAATGACATGCTTTCTTTGAATAGCCTAGAATTAAAAACACAAAAATATTCCAACTACACACAAAAAGGGGAATACTGGACAATAACAGAGCTAATACATAAATATTTTGTACCGGATAATAAGTCAAAAAGTTTAGGGGATCGCTTTTATAAGGAAGTAAATTCAGAAGAAGTAAGGGAACAGCTACAGGGTTTTTTATCTGAGCTTAATAATTAATCTTTAGATAATACAAGTCCTTTCGGGGCATAACTTGAAGGGAATAAGGAAAGATTTGTAGAATCTCCCTTGTTGTTCGTAGCTTGCAGCTACAAACTGCTTGTAAGAATTACTTTTCCCCGAAAACATCAGTTTAAGCTTTGAATTTTAGGAAAAGCATTCATTAAGAAACTATAAAATAACCCCAAACTATCTGTTGAAATAATTTGCATTTGTCATATTATAAAAATATATTTATTACGTTATGTAAAAATTCTGTGAATTCAAACCAAACCAAACCATTTTTACTATGTTTCTCCAGACAAATAAATCGCAGCAACAAAACAAACAAAGTTCGTCGGATAACAGGCAACAACAACCATCCGAAAAGAAAATTGATCCCATAGAGTTTATGAATTCACAGGTCCGGCTTTTTGGTATAGGACCGCAAATAAATAATACGACCAATCAAAAATCTGTGGAATCACACACCGCAGGAGGGGCAGGCCAGGTTCAAAGAAAGGGGGCTGTTACATCAGGTGGACTTGATCCTGTTGAAATGATGGAAGGACAGGCCCGTGCTTTGGGCATTGACCCACAACCTATGCAGATGCTTGCAAAAGAAGAAGAGGAAAAACCGGTACAAGGTAAAGTAGCACAGAAACAGGGGCGCGAGGAAGAAGAAAAACAGTTGAAACCAATTCAAAAACAGGAAGAGGAGGAAGAGGTCCAGGCTAAGCTTGTACAGAAGCAGGAAGAAGAAGAGCTACAGGCTAAACTGCAGCAAAAACCGGAAGAGGAAGAAAAACAATTGAAGAAATCTTCGGATAGTGAACCATCAGGGACAAAAGGTGGTTCTGGTTCAACTACCTCTATGCCGGAAGATGTACAGGCAAAAATGGAAAACTCATTTGGGACAAGCTTTTCCGGGGTAAACATTCACCAAAACGATAACAGTGCCACAGAAATGGGGGCCCTGGCATACACACAGGGAGACAATGTACATTTCGCCCCCGGACAATATAATCCGGCAAGCTCAAAAGGACAAGAATTGCTGGGACACGAATTAACCCATGTTGTTCAACAGCGACAAGGAAGGGTACAACCTACAAAGCAAGGAAAGGGGATGTCTGTAAATGATAGCCCCTCGCTAGAACAGGAGGCCGATGTGATGGGGAAGAAGGCTGCTGAGGGGAAGAATAATCATTTACCTATAAATAGGAGAGCTTTTAATGGTATTCAAAAAAAGGAAGCTATAATTCAGAAACTTAGTGTAGATGATATTACAGAAGAAATGAATGGGCAGAAGTTTATTTTGGTAAAGGCTTTCGGCAGTATCCCGAAGGGGACAGAAGTGACTATAACAGATTGGAATGGAACAAATGGTGAGGCTGTTGCAGAATATAGTGATGGAACAAAAAAAACAAGTGTAACTTTATCAAAAGGTTTATTGACACCTAAATATACAACAGTTGCAGGTGTAACAAAATATGAGGTAGGGTTAGAGGGGCAGAGAAATGCCTTAAGTAGATCGCAATCTAAAATTGATGATTGGAAAGCTCAGGAGGGTGCTTACAAGAAGAACAGAACGCTTTGGGAGAGTGAGTTAAAAAGGTTAGAAGATTTGCATACGAAAAGAGAAAAGGTTATGAGCCAAATGTTGATTAGGGAAACAATGTATAACCGTTTTGATAAATTTATTAAAAAGTGGGTTGATTATTATAATTCAAAATATAAGCCAGCATCAAAACTGGAGCCAAATATTATAAAATCAATCATATTTCAAGAGACAAGAATGGGAACAAGCGGTGTGCATTTGGAGAAACCACCATACGATTATAAAGGAAATCCACATCCAATAAAAAGTAGATTTAACCTTGGGCAGGTAATCGATTCTTTCGGGCCGCAACAGTACCTTATGATTAAGGAAATGGCTCCAACAATATACACAGCTTATGGATTCGATGCTTATGAGGCTAAAGCAAAATGGAAGGGGATGACACCATCTGAATGGTTAACCCCAAATTTCTTAAAGGCGATTGAAGCATTTTCAACTTTTAAAAACTCCAGTGGTGAAAACCTAATGGGAAATGATAATGATTTGTTCTTGGATTATGAATTCTGGATAAGGGCAACTGTAAAATGGATTTTTCAGAAATACTTTATAACTAAAAGTTGGTCCGCGGCAGTAAAAGCATACAATGGAGGAGGTTCGAAGGCCGAAAGCTATAAAAAAAGTGTGGTAGCCAGAGCAGCCAAAAAACCTACAGTGCTTGTTGGTAATAAATAACACATTCGATAATTAGGTTACTTATATAATACACTCTAAAGATTATCCAGAGCTTTTTAAAGCAAAACTAATGAAACAGACCATGTCAGACTTATTACTGAGACACACACGAATCATGATTAAAGTGTTTGGCAAATTTTCAGACAGGTCACTAATTTTAAACGGATGAAAAGTATAATCTTAGTCTTAAATATAATTATTCTGTTTGTGGGTACATGTTCACCTAAAAGAACCGTGAATGTAACAAATCTACCTGAAAAAAGATGGGAGTATTCTTATGATTTTGATTCAGATGGAAAAATAGATACTATAAATTATTCTTACTCTGGGGGAGCCCATTGCTGTTATAAACTTAGTGTATATCTTTCATACTATAGTAGGTGGGTAGAAATACCTTACTATGTTGATGGGGGGTATATCGGATTCGATCTTTCCAAACCAGAAAACTTTAACGTAAAACTTGACAATGAGGGGGTACCCGGATTTGTTTTGTTAGTTGCTGATGTTGAACAGTCTACAGCCGATGACAAATATTTAGGAAAAAAGATTAGGATTGATTTTATAGAAGAGGCAAAGATGTCTATAAAAGAAGATAGTTTATATACTGTTTCAGTGGATAATGATAAAATTGAAGAAGCCGAAAAAAAACAATAAGGGGTTGTTATGAGGGGGTGTTTTAAAGTAAAGTGATTGGGGATATTACTTTATAAATAAGCTGTGAAATGTTCAAGATATTGTGGTAAAATAAAAGATACAAGCAGAAAACAAAGAATATTACAATCTTAAGAAGTATAAACTCAACATTGTTATAATGTACTTATTTACCAGTATAAAAATGCGAAAATCAACTGTTATTAACAATTTCCACACGAAAAAGTAAAAATCACAGTTTTAATTTCATGAAAATCAGGTGATATTAACAAAATTGGTTGATTACATTTTATAACTGTCGTGTGATTCATTTGATTGAGTGTAAAGAACAACCGTATTTTTGATAAAAAAAGATTTGGATCAAAATACGGCCATACAAAACTTAATACTCAAAGTTGAAAAACTGACAGCCAGGGTGCAGCAGTTGGAGAAGTTTGAAAAAGAGAATAAAATACTTCGACAGGAAAACGCTGCACTAAAAAAAGAAAATACAGAGCTAAAAGAACGCCTTAACCGCAACAGCCGCAACAGTAACCAGCCACCATCGGGTGATGGATATAAAAAACAGCCCGCTTTCCCAAAAGAAACCAAGGGGACAAAAGGTGGCCAACGTGGACATAAAGGCTCAAACCTGAAACAAATTAAACACCCTGACAATATAATAGAGTGCAAACCAGAAAATTGTAGTTGCGGACATGCGCTTACTGGTGAAAATTTTGAATTAGCCGAAAAGCGCCAGGTATTTGACCTTCCCCCGCTTTTTCGGATATGCTATCCGAAAGCTTTGGAACAGGGATTTGTAATCCCGTATGAATAGAAAAGAGCTGGAAGAAGAATAAAAGAAATGAATCGGATTACAGATCCTAATAACTCTAAACTTCTGATAACATATCCAAAGCAGCGGGAATTCAGACTTTGTGTGGAGTACAAATATTTAATAAAGCTTTAAATTACAAATCCAAAGTAGCATAATAATGTTATATCGTAACTCTTCCCATAGCTTTTGCTACTAACAAAAAACTTATTCCATAAAAACACTCAAGAGTCCAAATAACATGATTGGATATTACCAGAAATTACGGAGTAGCACTTTCGGAAATTAGCAGTGTAGGGGAGGGGACAAAATATTTTCAAAAAAAGATTCAAACCATAACAACTTTTCCTCTAAAATAATTTGCTATTCTTAAATTTAAAAAATACATTTAAAACGTTATATGATACCTAACAATACTAACCCAGCCTCATGCCTTTCCAGACCAAACAACCGCAACCTGCTGTTAAGCAGGAAAACGCTTCAGAAGATAAAATAGAACGCAAAAAAAATTTCCTCGATCCTTTTGAAATGATGGAGGGACAGGCTCGCGCCCTGGGTGTTGAACCGCCTGTACAACGCTCAAACAAAGAAGAGGAAGAACAGGAAGAGATTCAGAAAAAAGAAGCTTCTCCAAAGGATACAGAACAAACTGAAAGCAATCGTTCCGGGAGTTTTATAGACCCGGTGGCCATGATGAACGCGCAGGCCAGCGTTTTTGGAATAACCCTGCCACCCGTGCAACGTCTGGAGGATGAAGAAGAGATACAAAAAAAGAAATCAGAGGAGCAGAATACTGAAATACAACCAAACCTTGGAATGGAAAATGCTTTAGACCCAATGGCTATGATGGAGGGACAAGCAAGAGCATTAGGAATAACTCCGGCACCGGTACAGCGTTTGGTGGAAGAGGAGGAGGAAATTCAGAGGAAAAAGAATACGGGGAACAGTTCAGGGCCAGCAAGTACCAGTACTAAAACCAATATGCCTGAAGATGTACAGACAAAAATGGAAGGTTCTTTTGGAACAGACTTTTCCGATGTAAACATCCATAAGAACGACAGCAGTGCAACTGACATGGGAGCCCATGCATATACACAAGGTAATAATGTACACTTTGCACCCGGCCAATACGATCCTTCCAGCACAAAAGGACAGGAACTTATCGGCCATGAGCTAACCCACGTTGTACAACAACGACAGGGGAGAGTGCAAGCAATGGCTGCAAAACTGGGTTGGGGAACCTCAAACCAAGCAGCAACCGGTAATACGGGAATGGCCATAAATGATAGCCCCACCCTAGAAAATGAGGCCGATATAATGGGGGCAAAGGCTGCGAGGGGAGATATAGCTCATGTGAGTGGAAGTATTGGAAATGCCGTTCAGAAGGATGGGGATGATGATGAAAATTACGAAAATTTCGATATAAAAGTAATCTGTATAATTTTAGAAAATATCTATGATGGGGATAACAAAGTTGTAGGGATGAAAGGGGAACAATATATTGAAGTTATAGACAATGGAGGGGAAACGAAAAGAGAATTTATTGAGGACATAAACTGGTTAGAAGATGAGATCAAAGAAGGAACTCTTGTAACAAATGAAGATGGTTCTCTGGTGGAAATATCTCATGATTACGAAATGCCGGCTGAACCTTTAATTTTTGATGTGACTAAGCCAATAGTTACTATCTCAAGACAGAATGAACCGCAGAATGAACCTAAAGTTATTCTTAGATTTCCCACGGATCATACTGAAGGGGGTATACAAATTCACGGAATAGGGCGATCCGAGGGGTGTATCCTGGCTAGTGGAGATATGTTGGAATTAATATTTAACATATTTAAGGAGCAGAATTTTAAACCACTTTTAGGACAAATTAGTCTGGTTATTGATAAACGAAGTGAGGAGGAACGAATTGAAGCTTCCGTTTATTATCCGAATAATCCTGGATATGTAATTAATGAGAACCCTTCAGAAGGTGTCTTACAAAACCTGGAAAGTGGATTTAATGAATGGGTAGGATTTGTGGATTACTGTTCTTTTGTAAACTTTCGTATTGATAACCAAATGGGTGATGAATATGTCATTGATGAGTTGAAAAAAGGAACAGAAGTTAAAGTTATAGGAAAAAACGGTGAATGGTTGCACGTTGAGGTTGCATTCGGGGGAAGCATAATTAGAGGTTATATACATAAAAATTATATTAGACACCCAATTGAAAGTAAGTTTATTGGGAAGCATCAGACTATTGATAAACTGGCAGAAGAAGAGGGGGGAATGGAGAAGATAATAGCAGCTATTCGATTTACTATTGAAAATCCGGGAGATGAATCCCTTCCGGATTGGGCACAACAAATTAGTGAATTTGCTGAATCAATGGGTTTGGATCTTATGATGTTATCAGATCTTACTTATCTGATTTACCCCTTTAAAGAACCACTTACCAGCGAAGAAGAAAAGAATAGACTAGAAGGAAATAATAAGCGGGCTATAAAATTTATTGTTGAAAAAATACTGGACTATTTATTTAATTTAAATGAAGCGAATGGAGAAGATAACAACGGTATTTCGTTATCTGTGTCTGAAGAAGAGATTGAAATAATACCTGAACTTCTGGAAGACTTTCTTTCCTCATCAGATGAAATATCTTCGTTGAACAAGGATAATTTTTTAAATGAGATAGAAGCGTATCTTTCTCAAAAAGAGGGAATAGATGAAAAGTATAAAGGTTTAATTGAAGAAATTATTAGAATTTTCGTAGTACTTCAAAGGGATATTATTGAAAAACTTCCGGAATTGGAGGGTGCAAGTTTTGATATAGACGGTAATAACGAAATTGATAACGAAGAACTGGAAAATATGATCAACTTTTACCTGGAGGTAATAAGTGTGTTGGAATATAAGTTTGATTATGAGCAAGGAATATTTTTTACTACACCAGATGCACATCAACAACATTTTGGATATTGCGATTTATACAATGAGGCTGCAGATGAGGTGCTAAATTATAAAATAGATTACTTCACTGTGCCCATATCGGCTAAGAATCCTGAGGGGGAAGATCAGGTATATAAAATAAGGGGCTGGAAAGGTAATTATTGGGGGGCTATTGGGGGAGAGATTGGGTGCTACACTGGTGATTTGCCTTTACTTGACTGGGCTGGCGAAGAGGCAACCGGTGCATCTAAAGACTTTATGTTAGAAATGGGCTTCATCTTATATGATGAGGAATTTAACCAGATTTTTAAGAGGTACAAGGAAGAAAATTGGTGGGTGATTGGTTTGAAACCTGGTGAATTAGAGCTTTTTGAAGATGTAAGGACGAAATACACGATGGAGGGCCTTATAAACTTTGATTCTTATCCGAATTTAGTTGACGGGTTCATACAGGAAGCTCCCAAACAGGGGCTTGAAAACATATCCCGTTCAGGAAATTCTGTTGTATTTACCTGGAAAGAGCCTGTTAATTCATCAGGTACAGCTAATCAAACCAATGATGATGACACAAATAACAATCAATTGGAAGAGTTAAATTTCGAATTTGTGCAAGGTAAATATATAAAGTTGTCAGTTAAACATGGAGAATCTGGAATTTTAGGAAGTCGGGAAATTGAATTCCAGTATGAGGAACAATCAGCTACATACCTTTCTAAACAAGGGGGAGATTCATTTGTGGTTTTGACTACCTCCAATGTAGAGACAATTCAAGAAAGCTCAAATTCACTGTTTTTTGGAAGCACGAATAGTCTTTATGTTGAGTTGCGTTCAGATTTTTATCTCTTTAGCATTCCATCGGATTCAATTGATGAGTTAGCATTATATGGTGTTTTATGCGAAGGTATGAATCTAGGTTCATTAATTTTCACTATTGATCATAATGGAAATATTTACAGCATTAGTGGAGACTATTTCATGGATGTATACAGTTCAACAGAATCAATTTTAGATATTTTATCAACTATATTCGATTTACCCCAACTCTACAATATTCATATTGTAGATGAAGGTACCCTTTTATATGACGCAATTGCAATTTTATCAAAAAACTGCGACAATAATGAGGTAAATAAAAAAAATGATGATTCGAGCGAGATTCGTAAATTATTTGATAAGGATGTTAGAAATGAAAGTAGACTAGATAATTCTGATCTCGATTGGATTAATCAACTAATAGAATTAGATGCTCCATTATTGCTACAGCTTAAGGAATTCAGTTTTATTGAAGAAAATAATAAATACGAATTAGCATATAACATTTTAACCCAGGATGATTCCGGACAAAGCTATGAGGTTGTAATAATAGATGAATTAATTGAGTTATTTGCTTTATACCCTAATCAGGTAAGCGATTTTATAGAATATATAGATAGTAATGAAGTTTTAAATTGCGAAGGCCTAATATATAATTTTGAGGAAAGTGTGGACAATTCAAGCGAAACTGAAAATAAAACACCAGAGGAAGAAATAATTAACACAAAGGCCGTTGAGCGATTGGAAAAATATAAAAAATTTATTGAGAATGAGTTAGAAACTGATGTAGAAAAAATTGAGGAAACAGTTAATAATGAAAATGAAAGTTTTGAGATTGAAACTCTGGAGTATTGTGCTAAAGAAAAGTCGGGAAAGGAACTCTACCTATATTTTTATGGTAATTTAAAAGATGGTAAGAGAATTGACTTTGAAGTTGGTCTTAATCCTCTGGTTAGGTTAAATATTAGCCTAATGATTAAGTTTAAAGATAAATGGCTTGATTTTGCTAATGACTTTGGTAATAATTTAGAAGCTTTAAGTAAATTTGATGATGATTCTAATTTGATAGAGAGTTGGAGGAAGCTTTTTAAGGCAAATTATGCGATTTCAGATGTATTAAGAAAGGATTTCATTACATTATATTGGGTGTCAAAAAATACAGATTCCAATAATACTAGTAGTATTGATGAGCTACTAGAAAGACTTAAAGAAAGAACTATTGAAAGTCCTTTCGAAGATGACCAAGGTCGGTTAGTTCTTAAAACTGAGAGTTCTGGAAAAACTAGATTAGTTGTGACCTTAGAAAAAATGCCTGATGGTGAAGTTAGATTATTCATGTATAAAAAAGCTTATCATAAATTCAATAAAGAGGGTATGCCTCCTCTTAGTAAGAATGGATTGGCTCCAGACTTTTCTGGTAATGAAGATTGGTTGTATCCAATTGAAAAATGCCCAAACAGAAAAAATATAGTTAAAATTAAGTTATCAGGATCAAGGCATAAGGATTTTAAACGGTCAAATGAAGCTGCTGGCTTGGACAAAACACCTACTGGTTATACTTGGCATCATATGGATGACTTTGCTCCTGGAAATGAAATGGGGGAAGGAACGTCCACAATGCAGTTGGTTGTTACAAGAGTTCATAGACAAACATTGCCTCATACAGGTTCTGTTAAACAATACGAAAATTATCATTTAGTAAATTATAAAATGGATTTAACATGAAAAAATTAAAAATTAAAGAAGCCGGTATTTTAGGATTGGGTAGTGAGCTTACTGCATTTGAAAATGAAAATGGAATAAAGTTACCAGATTCTTACAGAAGTTTTTTATTAACTCAAAATCCTTATATGGTTAAAGAAGTAATTTATAAGAAAGATGGGCAGAACTATGAAATTCATCATTTTTATCCATTCGATTCAGAAATACAGTTGTCGATTCAATTTAGCTTTGAGGATTTGAATGAATTTTTAGAAGGAAAATATCTTGCTTTTGCTGATGACCCAGGAGGTTGGCAATATGTCATATCTATTCAGGAATCAGACAATGGAAAGGTTTATTTTTGCCGAATGGACGAAGATTTGGAAGATGCTTTAACGCTATTAGCGGATAATTTTGATGAGTTTATTGATAATCTTGAAATTGAAATGGAAGAATGAGAATGAGTTTAGCAATATGGTTGACTTTTATAGGGACCAGCTTCAGATATACCCCGCCCTTTCAGATATACTATCCAAAAGCAGTAGTAGAGTATCTCAAATCCCCCGCTCTTTCGGATATGCTATCCGAATGCTTTGAAACAGGGTTTTGTAAACCCGCCCTTTTGGATATGTTATCCGAAAGCAGGAGCAGAGGATTTATAATCCTCATAACTGAAATTAAGGTTCTGGGGATTTAAATGAAGTACAAATACTGAAAAGCTTTGAATTACAAATTTAGCACGTCACAATATTCTATTGTAATTCTTCTGGTTTACTAAAACAAATCATACATTGATAATGCAACTATATTTAGTTACATTTGCGTATGAGTAAAAAGGATAAGCTAATAGCCAGGTTTTTAACCATACCATCTGATTTCCATTACGATGAAGTAGTTAAACTCTTAGGTTACTTTGGTTTTGAAGAGGTAAAGAAAGGAAAAACCTCAGGTTCAAGAGTAAAATTCATGAATCAGGCAGGTGTTCCGGTAATGTTGCACAAGCCTCATCCAACGGGGATTATGAAGCACTATCAATTAAAACAGATTAAGGAGGTATTAGGGTTATGAAGCATTTAGAATACAAAGGATATACAGGAAGCATTGAATACAGCAAAGAAGATGATTTGTTGTACGGTAAAGTACTTGGTATAAATGGGCTTATATCTTACGAAGGAAAAACTGGACAAGAACTGGAGAATGACTTTAAAGAAGCTGTCGATTCCTATTTAGCTGATTGTGAAAATGAAGGGGGTGTTCCAGAGAAACCATTTAAAGGAAGCTTCAATGTCAGGATATCCCCTCAATTGCACCAAAAAGCAGCATTACTGGCAATGGAAGAGCAGATGTCATTAAACAACTTTGTCGCTGAATCAATAAGGGAACGGATATTTAAAGAAACAGGAAGCAAAATTTAGAGTTTCCTCTCGCCCTTTCGGATATGCTATCCGAAAGCTTTGAAACAGGATTTGTAATACCGTATGAATAGAAAAGAGCTGGAAGAAGAATAAAAGAAATGAATCGGATTGTAAATCCTAAGAACTCTAAACTTCGGTTAACATATCTGAAGCAGCGGGGGAATAGCAGAGTAACTTAAACCCTAAATGACAGAAATTCTGGCTTGGGAATTTATGTTGTACGTACGGCTCTGCCTGCGACATCCTTTGTGTCTTAGTAACAAGTTAATTACTCAAACAAAAAAAACACATATTTCGCCAAAAACACCCAAAAGTTCAAATAAAGGAAGTAGATTTGTTATAGGCCACAAACGGCAAAACCTAATGTATAAGCAATGAACATACTACTGATTTCCCCTACTGTTGATAAGACAAAAAGGACAAACAAGGGGCTGATGATGCCTCAGCTTGCCTTGTTTATTCTGCAAGGCCTGACCCCGAAAGAGCATAAGGTAAGACTGGTTGAAGAAGAAGCCGAAGAGGTAGACCTCGATTATGATTGCGACCTGGTAGGGATCAGTTGTATGACAGCGAATGCGCCCCGGGCTTATGAACTGTGCGGAGAATTCAGGAAACGTGGAAAAAAGGTCGTGTTGGGAGGGGTTCACCCTACCATATTGCCCGATGAGGCACAGCAGTATGCCGATTGTGTTGTAATTGGTGAAGCAGAAGGGGTTTGGGGCACATTAATTAACGATTTTGTGAATGGAGAACTTAAAGAAAGATACTATAATCCGGTCCCGGATTTAACAAAATACGTTCCTAAAGATTTTAAAAGCATTAACAAGAACAGGCTTTTCAAGCTTATCCCCATAATGACAACCCGGGGGTGTCCCTATAGCTGTGAATTCTGCTGTGTAAGCGACCTTTACGGAAAGAAAATCAGGCACGTACCCATCGAAAATGTAGTACGCGATATTAAAGAATCAGGGGCCAGAAACTTTATGTTCTTGGACGACAACATAATTGGAAACGCAAGGTATGCCAAAGAACTGTTTAATGCCATCAAACCATTAAAGATAAAATGGGTAGGGCAGGCTTCCATATCCCTTTTGGTAAAAGACCAGGAATTATTGCAATTGGCGGCTGAAAGTGGGTGCCGGGCACTGTTTTTTGGGTTCGAAAGTGTATCGGCCGAACAGCTAAAAACCATGCGAAAGGCTTTTAAAGATATAGAAGAACTGGAAGCGGCCATTAAAAAAGTGAAGAAAATGGGTATTCTGGTCCATGCCTCCATTGTATTTGGCTTCGATAACGACAAAATAGAAACATTTGATGAAACCGTGGATTTTCTGATAAAAAATAAGGTAGGCACGGTATCGTTCAACATACTAACGCCATATCCAGGAACAAAAGTAATAGATAATTTCAGGAATGAAGGCCGGTTGACAACAACCGACTGGAATTATTATGACCATAATACCGTTGTGTTTGAACCTAAAAACATGACACCATTTGAACTTCAGTATTGCAAAACAAAGGCCCGAAAAAAGTTTTACAGCCTGTCATCGGTTTTAAGGCGTTCGTTCGGAAACCTTTACAACCCGTTTATATATTTTGTGATGAACTATGGGCATATAAAGCAGGTGAAAGTGGAAGCAAAAAGGGTTAAAAGGCTTAAAACGGAACTGTTTAAACAGGCTAATTGAATGGGCTGACCTGGTTGTTCAGTAGTTTAATAATTATTAATGCCATAATTCTGAATTTACAGGCGGGGGGATCAATTATTAAAATTGACAAAATGGGAATAACCGGTCTGCTTTTGGGCATACTCCACGATATTGAATTTCTCCTTTTTGTTTGATGAAATTTTTATTAACATTGGAATAAAACAGTAAAAACCCCAAAAATGGAACAGATGAAAACAATAGTATTTTGTCTCCTGATTTCAGTAAGCATAATATCAGGATGTTCTGCCGATTCTGATAATGAGGAATTAACTTACGCTGATTTTGAGAAGTCCCTGGTAAAAAATATGAGTTATGAAGATGTTATTGCCCGGTTTGGAGAGCCAGACAATGACATGGGGAGTGGCATTCACATTCCGGTATACGTACTTGATGATTCAACACAGGTGGTTATTGGCTGTACCGATGAGATTTTATATGCCCGGCATCTGGATAAAGACGGGGACCTTCTTCACACCTTAATAGGGGAAGGGGTGTAAATAATTATTTTTTTGAATATCACAGGAATTTAAAAGAGAAAAAGTGCGGAAAACAAACCAGGAAATAACAGATAAGTCAGCAATAGAAGAAATATTGTCACAGTCTAAAGTATGCCGTATTGCCATGATGGATAATGGATTGCCCTATATTCTTCCTTTTAACTACGGTTACCGGGACAACACCATTTATATACATTCGGCCCCGGAAGGGAAAAAAATAGGCTTACTGAAAAAAGATAAAAGGGTTTGTTTTGAAATTGAATTTAAAGCAGAAATTGCCAGGGACAGAAAAGCCTGCAAGTGGGCAACATTATACCGCTCTATAGTTGGATATGGAACAGTGGAAATAATTACAGATTTTGAGGAGAAAAGAAATGGGCTGGAAGTTATTATGTCCCATAATGGTTTCAAGGGAAAAGCTGATTTTGAAGAACAACAGGTAAATGCTGTAGTAATTTTAAAGCTCAATATTGATTCATTAACAGCCAAACAATCAAGCAACTGGGATAAGTATCATGAACCTTCGGAAGTTAATATTGAAACAGAACGGTTGTTGCTTCATGAAATTTCCCGAAACGACCTGGAAGATATTCATCGTTTACACTCAACACCAGAAGTGGATCAATACAATACGCTTGGAATACCATATTCGGTTAAACATACAGAAGCCATACTGCAGCCAATGTTTGAAGGAAAAAAGCAAAAGCCGCGGTCACTGTTTACCTGGAAAATTTTAAGCAAAGAAACAGATGAATTTCTTGGCCTGGCCGGATATATTTTATCGAATAACCGTTCTAAGGAAGGGGAAATATATTATAAGCTATTTCCCAAATACTGGGGAAGGGGATATGCAACAGAAGTTACAAAACGGTTAATCCGTTTCGGATTTGAAAAGTTAGAGTTGCACAGAGTAGAAGCTGGTGTTGTTGTAGAAAATGTCAGATCGGTTAGGGTTTTAGAAAAAGCTGGAATGACCAGGGAAGGAATAAAAAGAAAGAACCTGCCAATCAGGGGAGAGTGGGCCGATAGTTATCATTATGCCATTTTAGAAGATGATGATTGGAGTTAGGTAAATACGGAAAGCGGGTTAAAAATAAGGTCTTAAAAAAGTTTGAAGCAATTAATAGCGAAGTATTAAGGTATAAGTAAAACATGTTTAAAATAAAACAATTATTTATTTAATAATCTGAAATTCAACAACTTATTTTTACAGGCTAAAGTAATGCTATAATCAATACAAGTAATTATAAAAAATTAAATTTCAGCTTTAAGGTGGGTTAATTATGTTAACCTTTTCGTGTTTATTATTTGAATATACATCCTGATTAATTTAATCGGTTCCGGTATTTGTCATCTTTGAAAATATAACTATTTTCGAAACGCATCGTGTAACGTATATTGTATAAAATGAAAATAGGGTCACTATATAAAGTGCAGGAAAAAGATCTTAGCAGATGTGCAAGCATTTTTGCAGAAGCATTTGATGAAGATCCTTTGATGTACTATTTTTTGAAAAGTGAAAATTATCAGGTAGAACAAATAGAGAATATTTATAAAACCACCTTAAAATCGGCAATTGAATTGGGGCATGTATATGCTATTAGTGAAGAACTGGAAGGAGTGTCGGTTTGGTTCCCGGAAAGTAACCTAAAAGTACCCGTGTTTACTTTTATTAAAAATGGGGGACTTAGTCTTATTTGGAAAAACCGCCCGGGTATTTTGCATACGCTTCTGAATTATGAAAATTATGCTGTTCATCTGAAAAAGAAGCATCTGGATCGTCCACACTGGTATCTTTTTGCTATCGCCATACAAAAAAAACATCAGAAAAAAGGCTATTCAAAAAGTTTAATTGAACCCTTTATTGATTACACGGATGTAAATGAATTTCCTTGTTATCTCGAAACCCACAATACTTCGAATATTGCTTATTACAAACGCTTTGGATTTGAGCTGGTTGAAACAGGAAAGCTTCCGGGCAGTAATATAAAACATCATGCCATGGTCAGAAAGCCTGTTCACCATTAGTATGAAAATTACAGGAGGAACAGTTTTTTCGCTTATAGTTTAGTCGAAATCTTAACATTAAACCTTCTGCCGGTCAGGTAATTGGGTACTGCGTAAGTATCCTGGACACCTTCTGTGTTTTCCACTGTCCGAACCCAGTCATACGACGACATATTTTGGGCATCCAACAGGTTAAGAATTTCAAAAGACAACCAGATATCATTCAGGCCAATTTTCTTTTCTTTTTTTCGTTTAATAATTCTTGAAAAACCTATGTCTACCCGACGATACTGATTTAAAACAAAAACCTGTCCCGGTCGGTTAGGGGTGGGACCTGAATATGGAAGCCCTGTTCCGTAGTTTACCAGTAGGTGAACTTTAAAGTCAGGGTTCATCGGTAAATAATCCTGGAAGAAAATAGAGAAAGTAAGCGTTTGATCCGTCGGCCTTCTATAAACACCCCGCTCTGTTTCAACACCTTCATAATTCATGAACGTATATCCGGGAATTTCCTCCCGGGTCCTTAAAAGAGAAAGGCTGAACCACGACTCTGTTCCCGGGACAAATTCGCCATAAACCCTCAAATCGATACCCGTGGCATATCCTTTAGCTTTAAATTCAGGCATGTACTGAACCTGGATATTGTTGACCTTGTACGGAATGATATCATAAAGGTGTTTGTAGTATACCTCGGTTGTAAATATGAAAGGCCGGTCCCACATGGTGTAATAATAATCGGTACCAAAAACAAAGTGTATTGATTTTTGAGCCCGTCTTTCAGGAAACAATTTTCCCGTATAGTCTTTTAATTCCTTATAGAAAGGAGGTTGGCCATAAAGTCCGGAGGCAAAGTAAAATTCTACCCTGCGTTCCCAACCTGGCTTTATAGTGAGCGATGCTCTTGGGCTAACAAGCAGTTTATCATTATAGTCCCAGTAATTGGCCCGTACACCATAAGTAATTCCATATTCGGTATTTTTCCCGTTTAACCTGACTGAGTTTTGAAGAAATGCCTGGTATCTTAAAGAATTAATTTTGTTATGAGCAGCTTCAGCATAATCAAGCAGAATGTATTCGTCGGAGTATGGGATTGACATTCCTATTGAATCCAGAAACCGCCATTCATTAAATTCATCGTCAATCGATTCATACTGAAGCCTTAACCCCCATTTCCAGGAGAAAACGGAGGCAAAATAATTTCCTTTGTGTTCGAAAGAAGTTATTGTTGAACTTAAATACTTTCTGGCGTGTTCAAGGCTGGAGCCGGTGCCGATACTTATAGCCGTATCCGTGTTATTTGAACTTTTTGATATTTGTGAAAGATAATACTCCGATAAAATATCATAAGTTACTTCTTCATTTGAACTATAGGTTGACCCAATAAATTTTAATGTCAGGTTATCGTTTACGGTATGGTTCAGAGATAAAGCAGCCATGTAGGAATCAAAAGCATCCTTCTCAGTTCCTTCATAAAAAGAAGTTAACCTGATTACCCTCTGAATAACACCAAATTTTGTTTCCCGGCTTTCAGGGGTCATGCTAAAACGGTTGGTTGAGTAATTTCCCAAAAGCGAAAGACTGGTTTTGGGAGTAAAGTTATAGTTTAGGAGCGCCTGAATATCAGTAAACCTTGGTACATACTCACCTTTTACATCCAATGAACTAAGTAAATACTGAGAAGTTTTATACCGAAGTCCCGTATTAAAATTAAATTTGCCATCCTTAGTAGCTCCGGCCAGATGAACACTGGCCCCTAGCAGGCTTGCAGTAGCAGTCCCCTCAAATTCGGTAGGTTTTTTATACGTAATATCCAACACCGATGACATTTTGTCGCCATATTCGGCATCAAAGCCGCCAGCAGAAAATTGTATGCCGGAGACCATGCTGGGGTTAACAAAACTAAGGCCTTCCTGCATGGCACTTTGCACCAGGAGAGGGCGGTGTATTTCAATGTCATTTACATAAATGAGGTTTTCATCATAACTCCCTCCACGGACGGAATACTGCGAACTCAGTTCATTTCCGGAAACAACACCGGCAAAACTCTTCAGTATCGATTCAATATTTCCTGAGGTATTTGGCAGTTGATCGATAGATTTCATGTTTATACGCGTCAACGTTTTTTCGCGTTCCTGAATACCAAAAACAGTTACACCTTCCAGTTCACTTACTTTTTTATTTAATGAGAAGTTCTTGTACACCTCCTGTCCGGGCCTCGCCGTAACGGTATCATAAACGGTTTCATATCCAAGGAATGAACACTGAATATAACAGATCTCATTCGAAGGGATCTTTATTGAAAAATTTCCTTTTCCATCAGCAACTGCACCCAGTCCTTTATTGGTTACAACAACAGATGAACCAAGCAGGGCTTCGCCATCGCTGTCAGATATTTTTCCCTTAATTGTAGATAATTGTCCATTTATACCGCTTAATATTAGTATATTAAACAGTATTATATAAAAGAGTTTTACTTTCAATACCATAAATATATGCGTAGGCTTTCTTCAAAACTTAAAAAAGGCAAATAAATTGCTAGTATGCAAACATAATATTCTTAAATTATATTGTGCAACCTGAAATTAAAAGGTGTGTGTTTAATTTAAACTTAAACTATCCACATTGCCCGATTGGTTGAAAACATCACACGAGTGCTAAAACAAATGTTTATAACAGAAGTCAGGGTATTTAATAACCATTATTTAGTTTTATGATAACAGGAATAACACTACCACTTCATGAACCAATCCTAATTTTTACAGTCATTATTGTCATTGTATTCTTAGTACCGCTCTTGCTCAAGAGAATGAATATCCCGGATATTATCGGGCTGATAGTGGCCGGGGTTATTATTGGTCCCAAGGGTTTTAATATATTGTCCGGCGATATTGCATTATCGATTTTTGGTACAATTGGCCTCTTGTATTTAATGTTTTTGGCTGGACTTGAAATTGATCTAAACGATTTTTTCAGAAAGCGGAGGGAGGGGACCCTCTTTGGGGTACTTACCTTTTTGTTTCCATTTGTTCCGGGGTTTATCGTTTTCTACTATTTACTTAATTTCAGGTTCGAAACATCGTTGCTTGTCGCTACTATGCTGGCTTCGCATACTTTAGTTTCTTATCCGTTGCTTGGAAGGCTGGGAATTATTAACCACAGAATTGTTACGATAACCATTGCCGGTACTATTATTGCAGACACTGTTGTTTTGGTTATCCTGGGTATTGTTTCGGATTCTGTTCAGGGTGATTTAAGTTTTATGTTCTGGATTCGGACCCTTGTCTGCTTTTCACTTTTTTTTGTTTTTGTACTTTATCTATTGCCTAAAGCAACCCGGTGGATTTTCAAATATCAGTCGAACGATAGCAGTACGCAGTACATATTTGTACTTGCAGCCATTTTTGTTTCGGCAACCTTTGCCGAACTTTTAGGGATAGAACCATTGATAGGGGCCTTTTTTACCGGCTTGTCCCTAAACAGATATATACCAAGGACATCACCGCTGATGAACAGGGTAGTGTTTATTGGTAATACCTTATTTATTCCTTTCTTTTTAGTGAGCATAGGAATGTTAGTCGATGCTTTCGGCCTGTTTACAAACCCGGGGCAGTGGGTAGTATCAGGGACCCTGATAGTTGTTGCATTAGGAGGAAAATGGCTTGCTGCCTGGATATTGCAGATATCCCTGAAGCTCAGTATATCATCCAGAAACCTGGTATTTGGCCTCAGTACGGCAAGGGCCGCTTCTGCTATTGCTGTTATGATAGTAGGGCAGGAATTTGATTTGGTGAGTGATTCATTGTTTAACGGGACCGTATTTTTAATTTTAGTAAGCTCTATTGTTAGTTCGGTAGTAACCCAGAAAGCCGGGCAGAACCTAATCCTGAAACAGGGTGAAGAGCAAGGAAAAAAGGAGCACAAGGTTGAAAAAATACTGGTTTCTATTAGTAATCCTGATAATATTGAACAACTAACCGACTTTAGTCTATTGGTAAAAGATCCTAAGTCGCAGGAACCAATTTATCCAATTTCAGTAGTTCTTGATGGAAAAAGGGCTACTTCAAAGATTGAAGAGAACAGGAAGATTTTGAATAAAGCATTGCAACATGCATCTTCGGCAAACAAAAATACCAAGCTTATTACACGGATTGATGTAAACGTAGTGGATGGGATAGCGAGGACAATAAAAGAACTGGGAATAACAAAAATACTAGTTGGCTGGAACCCGGCAACTACTACTATTGATAGGTTGTTTGGTTCTTTTCTGGACAGGTTGTTAAGGAAAACCAATAAAATGGTAATGGTTTGTAGGCTTGAGAACCATGTTGCATTAACAGGAAATTTCCATGTTTTTCTTCCTCACGATATTCAAACTGAAATTGGTTTTGTTGATATGCTTTTTACATTGCACAATCTGGCCCGCCATGTTGGCAGGAGCATTAATTATTATGGTTCTTCAAAGGTTTTGCAAGACCTGAAAGACTTTTATGGCAATAAAAAGGCCGCAGATTTTAAAATGACAGAAGGGGAGTTAAGCGATTTCTTTTTTAAACGTTTTAGTATGGGGAATATTCCTCCCAACGACTTATTGGTGTTTGTGAAAACGCGCCGGTATACATTGTCCCACACCCGCTTAATGGACCGCTACCCCAAAATAATCAATCAATACTTTTGCTCAAATAACCTTGTGCTGATATATCCGGAACAACAGGTATTTAAGAAAGAACTGTTTCATTTGTACAATATGAACTAGTGCAGGGGGGAGGTTTTACGTAAAACATGAATACGTTTTGTAAAAGCCAAGTATACCTCAAACCATGTGCTCCCGTTCTGACACCTTAAAGCGGATTTTCATAATTGAACGGAGATGTTTTACTATAAAGTACCTTTTAACACCTCCGCTAAATCCTGTGATAGGACAGAGATATTAGTTGTTGTGGGCACAATTATGACCGGAATGATGATGTCCATGTCCATGATGTTGAGAATCGGAGTGTTGACTGCAAGTAATACCTGAATCATTAACATTTCCTTTTAAGTATTCACCGATAACATCCAATATGTTACCCGAGCAGCCCCGTACAACCTTTATTCCCTGGTTACTGATTTTGTTCATGGCGCCTTGTCCCATATTTCCCGCCAGCATAGTGTCAACATCCATTTCCTTTAAGATTCCTGCAATATTCGATTTGCAACCGCATTCTTTGGGAGAATCGATTTGCTCTTTTTTAGTCACTTGTTTATTTTCGTCTATAGAAAAAATTGTGAAATACTCACAATGGCCAAAATGGTCGTCAACATTGTTATCCCTTGTTGGAACCGCTATTTTCTTTTCCATGATCACTAATTTTATTGATTATTACTTTCTATAAGTTTTAATATGTCTTTGATCGATTTAATTATCGGAGGGATGAGGATAATCTGAATGTTATTGGCAAAGGCTTTTTGCTGGATTTTGAGTCCGGCGTCATAAGCAATAAATTGCTGTACCTTATTTTCAATTAACATATCCGTTATATTTTCTCCCACATAATACTCATCCTTACGGTGTCTATTTTCTATAAAAGCAACATGTCTAGTTTCGGTATTATACAGCATGAAGAAATTGCCCCGGCCAAATGTTCGGGAAATCGCAGTGTCAGGTTTATTCGTTTCTGTTGCAATGGCCAGTATCATCAAGTACCTGTTTTTAATTTTGTTATTTCTTTGTTGCCGCATAAAGCGCATTTACATATTTCTTTATTCGTAGGGTTATTGAATTTGCAACAACAAGACTTACATTCAAACCATGTTTCTCTAAAAACATAATTTCCGCCATCAATCACCAACTGATTAGCCATTATTAGCATTTTAGCAATTTTTTTTCTGGCAGAATCATATATTCTTGTCAGTGTAGGTCTTGAAACATTCAAAAATTTTGAAGCCTCTTCCTGCGAAAGGTTTTCGTAATCCAATAAACGAATGCACTCGTACTCTTCAATATCCAAAATCACCTTTTCAGCATTAGCTGAATAATATCCCATTGGGTTAAACCCTTTAACTTTCGGTGGTTGTTGAACTATTCGGTTATTCTTTGGGCGTGCCATAATTATTTGCAAATATAATGAACATATGTTCATAACAAAAGAAAAGTTTATTTTTTCGGTGTATTTGAAAAATAGTGCAACAGGAACTGAAAATATATTTTCATCCTGTTGGGATAGAAACAAGTCTACAAGAAGTCTGTCTATAAATTCGCAATGTTACTCACGCACTTTATTATTTCAAATGTGTCCAGGTCTTTCGGTTTTAATTTAAACTCGTCATTGTTCTGTGGCATGTTAAGTCTTTTTTTCACATTTACCTGGTTCCCCGATGTGCTTGGGACACGGCTGACAGCGCGGACAAACTGGGGGCAAGGTCCCGGATTGAATAAAGCCGGCCTTTCAGGCAGAGAACCTTAGTTTATGGACAGGCTCTATAGATTGCCGAGGATAAAATGCCCGTGCGAAATTATTGTGGGTAGAAAACAGACTGGTTTAATCAATGAAAACGAATTAACGAAGTGGCTTCAACAAATATTCCAGCCCGTTAAGTTTTATTTCATACATGGTTTGCAATAAAACACCAAGTCGTCCCTGTGGAAATCCTTTGTTGTTAAACCAGTTTAGGTAAGGTTCAGGTAAATCGCAAAGTTTTCTTCCCTTGTACTTGCCAAATGGCATTTCCATGGTAACCAGATCGGAGAGTATAGTTTTATCAAATTCAGACATAATCAATAATTCGTTATTTTCCTTCTTAACTGCTTTAATTCAGAGCGTTGGTTTTTGTTGTTTAAACGTTTTTCTTTAGCAGATTTCCTGGGTTTGGTTGCCGTTCTCTTCTTTTTAGGTACGAGTGCCTGCGAAAGTAACAAATAGAATTTTTCCAGAACAGCTTCTTTGTTCTTTAATTGCGAACGGGTATTTTGAGATGTAAGAATGATCTCATTGTCCGTGGTTATTTTTGTTTCCAGTGTTGTCCGAATAAGCTCTTTCTCTCCTTCAGTGAGGACAGATGATTTCTCTAAATCAAAACGTAATTCTACTTTTGTGTTTACTTTATTTACATGCTGCCCTCCCGGACCACTGCTTCTAACTGCATTGAAAATTAGTTCCCTTTCAATATTTCGTGCTTTTAATTCTTCGATAGTCATCTTAAAATAACATGTTGTTTAACGATTACAAAGAACAAAGTAATATAAATCGGTGGAATTAATGGGCGGTATTATCAAAAAAGTATGTGATGCCCAAAATATTCTATATCTCCTTTGAAATATCCTCCGTAATTTTTTTAAATGCTGTGGCAAAAAGAATATCATCCATGTGTTTTTCCAGCAATGGCTTTCTTGCTTCTGCTTCAGCGGACAATTCCATTAACTTTTTATTGTTTTCCAGATCAAACGGAAGCTTATTACGCATTTTTACGTATTTATGAAACTCTTCGAGCCAGGCTGTATATTCGCTAAGAAAATCTGTTTGTTCATCAGTAAGTGTTACCACCTCTGTTTGAACATGCTTTTCTTCAGAATTTGAAAGGTTAAATCCAAAACGTTTTAAAAAAGCCTTTCTGCTTTCAGTTCTGCCCGCCATAATATCCGTTAGTTCAAGGTTCTTAAATGTTAACACTCCTAACCTTAAATTGTTTTACTTTTTACCTCATGTCATATAATTATAGTTTTTGCCATAGATAGTATTTTCTGATCGAATTGCAAGGATAAAGGTTATGCGTAAATTTTTTTGATATATACAATTTACGTTAAGTTTAATTGACCTGTTTTTTCATTTGTAAAGTGAATTGATTTACTGAAAATGGGACTAAATATTTGAGATAATGTGTATGGTTTTGTTATACAGTGGTTTATGTAATAAATAGCATGTCGCGAACAAAGAATAAATTATTTTTTTTCATATTCATTCGCCATTGGGGAGCCTGCTGTATGTCCACAATGGCGGAAAATGCTTAGTTGAATTGAGTATCCGGGCTTATTTCTTTGAGTATTTACTCGCTCAGAATTGGTTTTAGGAATGAATTACTTTGTAAGACATACTAAAACTATTGAAAAAATGGAATTTAAAACCCTTTCAAATGGCAACGAGATTACCCTCAAGCTAATCGAAGATTCACGTTTTTCAGTTCTTAACGATAAGCTTGTTTATGACAAAGCAATTGAATTAATAGACAGTGAAGCCCAGGTTATAAAATTAGATATTGAGAAAGTTAAGTTCATTGACTCCTCTGCATTTTCGACCCTTTTAAAGCTTCACAAACATGCTAATAGAAACCAAAAACAACTTATTATGCTCAATGCCAGTGAAGAAGCATTGGAGTTATTTAAGCTGTTAAAACTACATGAAGTATTTTCGTTTGAGAATACGTCAACATCATCCGTTAACATAAAGGATGAGCTTCAATCAAGTTAAACCCAAAAACGATTCCATAGTTATATCGATTAAAAGCTGACACCCTTGCTTGTGGCGGGGTGTCTTTTTTTTCAATCAATAAAATATTCTTGTCTACATGTTTTTATAATGCTGATAATAAATAGTGTAAGCAACCGGTGAACCATAATCTTACCACTAACGAACCCTATGAAGAGGCTCTATTTCCCTTTGTAGGGTTTTATTTTAACCGGAAACATCTTCCCGGTTTAATTCCCATTCAGAGGTAAAATGAAATTCAATGTCAGGAAAGTTTTCCCGGGCGGTTTGGAGCATCCAGTCACTTTCAACGAAGTACACCATCCTGTTGTCCCTGTCGTGGCCTATGTTGTGGCCTTTTTGAGCTAAAAACCGGTCCATCATTTCTTTGTTCTCAGAGTAAATCCAGCAGGCCTTATAATAGTTTATTGGGCGAAAAGCACATTTAGCGCCATATTCATGCTCTAAGCGGAAACGAATAACTTCAAATTGAAGTTCACCCACAGTGCCGATTATTTTTCTTGCACCTTGTTGCATGATGAATAACTGGGCAACGCCTTCTTCCGTTAACTGGCGGATTCCTTTGTCCAGTTGTTTTGACTTCATGGCATCAAGGTTCTCCAGCTCTTTAAACCTTTCAGGCGAGAAGCTTGGTATTCCCTTGAATGTAAGGTTTTCCCCCTCTGAAAATGTATCCCCGATTTTAAAATTTCCGCTGTCATATAAACCAATTACGTCACCTGGGTAACCTTCTTCGGTAATGCTCCGTGCACTGGCCATAAACTCTACAGGGTTGCTAAAACGCATTTGTTTTTTCAGTCGTGTGTTGGTATAAAACTTGTTTCGCTCAAATTTACCCGAACATATCCTTAAAAAAGCAATTCTGTTACGATGATTGGGATCCAGGTTAGCGTGGATTTTGAACACAAAACCACTGAACTTTTCTTCAGATGGCAATACAGAACGCTCTACAGCATCCCGGTTCCTGGGTGACGGAGCTATTTCAATAAAAGTATCCAGAAGTTCTTTAACTCCGAAGTTATTGATGGCACTGCCAAAGAAAACCGGGGCCAACAGGCCTTCCTGGTATAATTCCGTATCAAAAGGTTCATAAACACCTTCTATGAGTTCAACATCTTCACGAAGTTGGTCAATATCTTTCTCCTCAAAGTGGTTTTCAATTTCATCACTGTAAATATCATCCAGTTTGACCATTGTTTCGCTTAACTTGTTTTTTCCCGGGTCAAATAAATGCATTTCATTCCGGTACAGGCTATAGACTCCCTTAAACGAGTATCCCTGGTTTACAGGGAAGGAGAGGGGCCTTACGGATATTTCCAGTTTGCTTTCTAGTTCCTCCAATAGAGAGAGGGGATCTTTTCCTTCACGGTCAAGTTTATTTATGAAAATAATAACAGGAGTATTTCTCATCCTGCACACCTTCATAAGATTATCGGTTTGTTCCTCAACTCCTTTTGCACTATCAACCACGAGAATGACAGAGTCTACCGCAGATAAAGTTCTGTAAGTATCTTCAGCAAAATCTTTGTGACCGGGAGTATCAAGAATATTGATTTTCATTCCTTCGTATTCAAAAGCCATTACTGAAGTTGCCACAGAAATACCACGCTGCTTTTCAATTTCCATGAAATCGGAAGCTGAAGTCTGTTTTATTTTATTGCTTTTTACAGCTCCGGCAGTTTTTATTGCCCCACCAAATAAAAGTAACTTTTCGGTAAGTGTAGTTTTTCCGGCATCAGGGTGGCTGATAATAGCGAATGTTTTTCTGCGCTCAATCTCTTTTGAATACATATCTAATCCTTAATAACTTAGTGTTACGAGACTCCAATAAAAAGTTCGGAGCGCAAAAGTAATGCTTTCATTCCAACTATTTATGCATAGCAACATTTAATTTGAAATTTAGCACCATCTTTTGTTATTTTTTCCGGATAGAAATATCCGGAAAAATAATATAGCCCGGTAATTGCCCGGCTTTAGTCCAACCGTAAAGGAACAGGGTACATCTCACGTCGACAAATAGTGAGATGTTTAAACACTGGCATAGTAACGGTGGCAAACAATTAGCAGAAGAACCCAGCGATACCGGTTTTTTGTCGAATCCGACAGTGCAAAAGAAAGATGCAGAAGAGAAAGAACAGGTTCAGCCGAAACAAATGAAGCAGGAAGGGCTGACATTTAACAATCTGGAGAATGCAGGGCCAACAGTTGTAACTTCCGCTTTACGACAGAAGATAGCACAAAGGAAAGAATTAGAAGAAGATATACGACAAAATAAGCCTAATGACATGAACAGTAATATCATGTTCTTTTCGTTTTATGGGACTCGAACTGACTTCACCCGACAACAATAAGCCCTCTTCTATCATAACACATGGTAGCACTTGAAAAATTTTGGTACCTTTCAATGGTATCATTCCGAGTAGGTTCTCAGAAGAAACCCTACCCGGATTTTGAGTGTTGATATTACATTACAGTAATCCGGCAACAACTCCCGGACTTATCTTCCTGGCATATTCAACAGCTCTTTCTGACATTTTTCGTTTAACCTTTTCAAGTATGTTGGCGATATCTTTATCGGTATGTTTTGTCGCAAAACCCAATGCATAATGCTTTAAAAATACCAGGCTTACAACATCCTGAAGTAATTGAGAGTCTGGGTTACTTTTAAGTTCTTTTTTACCTAAAAATATCTCTATTAAACCTGTTTCTTCTTCAGAATATCCGCATTGTCTCATTATCGTTGTTAGCATTTCTGTATGGAGTTCGGTCAGCTCCCTGCGCCATGTATGGTACCCAAGCTTTCCTTCTGGATACTTTTCCCTTGGGACCGACCACCTTTTTATATGCTGCCCCCTGGCTGCAATGTGAAGAATTTCTCCTGCACCGGGAGCGTAATCATCCAGAATAGATGTCATTCGAATACTGTACAACAGCTCTTTAGGGAATTCATCCCCATTTTCTACTTCCTTGTTCGGATCCTTTTCGTTTTCCTTATCAATAAACGCAATTACCGTTTTATAGCGTTCTGTATTTTTGAATTCGTTTTCCATATATTTTTTTGTTATTCTACCGTCCATTTTACAGTGCAGGCTTGTTTCGTAAACTAAGCTAACAGCCCGTTATTAATCTTTGTTCGGGCTTTCCCTCAAAAAAACAATCACTCAACATATACAGGTATGTCTGTTTACTTATTAAATAATAGTTATTCGTATTCTTATTGTACATTTTGACGGTATAAATGAAAAACATCTTATGACCGTAACTGTTGTTTATGGTAAAAGGCATAATGGAAAAGCATATAGCAATTTTAAGAGGGATAAATGTCGGAGGAAAAAGAAAAATTTTGATGGCCGATTTAAAAGCTTTATTCAGAGATTTAGGGTTTTCCGATGTTGAAACCTATATTCAGAGTGGAAACGTATTATTTACCCCAAAAACAAAAGGGGGTTCTGGTATTGAACTTTCCAAGACCATTGAAAAGGCCATTTCTGATAAATTTGGGTTTGATGTACCGGTAATTGTAAGATCCATAACAGAAATAGGGCGGGCTTTAGGGCAAAATCCTTTTTACAAAGAAAAAGATATTGATATTGACAGGTTGCACCTAACATTTCTAAAAGAAATTCCAACCGAAGAAAATCGTCTGAAAACAGAAAACCATGATTTCAAACCGGATGACTTTATTATTAATGGGAAAGACATTTATGTGTTTTGTGCGGGGAAGTATCATCAGTCAAAACTGACAAATAACTTTTTTGAATCGCACTTAAAAGTGCCGGCAACAACCAGAAATTGGAAAACCGTATTAAAACTTATGGAACTTGGTGGTTAACATCCGGGAAAAGGGCTATTATTTTAAATATCCCCAGAGAAGCCCTGCCGCTGTATGGTAATAACCACTGCCGAATAAATTCAGGTGATTCATGTAATGATAAAGTAAATAAAGGTTTTCGCGGTATTCCCATCCGTCAGGAAGCGGGTGTCCTTCTTTGTAAGCACGATAGAATTCAGAAGTAAATCCGCCAAACATCTTTGTCATTGCCAAGTCTGCTTCACGGTGTCCGTAATAAACTGCCGGATCTATCAGAACAGCATTTTCAGCATCGTCGCATAAGTAATTGCCCCCCCATAAATCTCCATGTAACAAGGTAGGGGCTTCTTCACTGCCTTTTAGAATGTCTGTTATTTTGTTTTCGAGCAAATGGACCCCTTTTCTTAGTTCTTCAGTGGCGTAACCGTTTTGTTCTGCAAATTTATATTGCTGTAAAATACGTTTTTGGTAA
This sequence comes from Bacteroidales bacterium, assembly GCA_965230395.1. Lineage (GTDB taxonomy): Bacteria > Bacteroidota > Bacteroidia > Bacteroidales > UBA10428 > UBA10428. The sequence continues at coordinate 3,459,910 of CBDDKV010000002.1, read as the reverse complement.
TAGAACTCAGCCCAATTTGTTTTTTCTTCTCCACAGGCAATATTATATTGTGGTGTTGCCCCAATATAATTGTCTTCAAAGAAACCAAATGTTGTTGATGTAAAACGGTGCATTTGGGCGAAGGATGTCCCAAATTTTTCAAAGAAATTTCCTGTTTTACCTCCTTGCGGGATGTGCTCTAATAGCAAAAAATCTTCATCGGCAAGAATGACTTTTGGAACCTTTATTGCATTGGGTTTAGCAAGTTCTTTTAGACCATTGGCTTCTTTCGGGAACATGGCTTCGGCACCTGAATGGGTTTTCAGAAAATAGGACTTTCCTGATTCGGTAACAATATTTCTGGAATCGGCAATACAACCTCCGGAAACAGAACGGGCAGAAACAATTGTTTCCCCTATAAATTTCTCAACTTTATCATTTATATTAGATTTTATGCTCACTTCGAATATGGTTTAGCAGTCCGTTGCATGCGTCTTCCAATAAATCAAGAACATGCTCAAATCCGTCACTGCCACCATAGTAAGGATCAGGAACATATCCGGGGTTTTCATTAGAGCAGTAATCGGTCATTTTAGACATTTTTCCGGCAAGTTCAGCATCCGGAAGAAAAGATTTCATGTTATACATGTTTTCGTCGTCCATGCCTACGATATAATCAAAGTCTTGAAAATCAGATGATTTTATCTGTCGGGATATACTTGTTAAATTGTAATTTCTTTGGCTGGCATGTTGCCTCATGCGGGAGTCTGCAGGTTCGCCGGCATGAAAAGAAATAGTACCGGCCGAGTCGCAAATTACCTTATCGGATAGTCCTTCTTTTGCAATGTACTCATTCATTACAGCCTCTGCACTTGGTGAGCGGCAAATATTTCCCATACATACAAAAAGGACTTTTAGTTTATCGTTTGAATGCTCCATGATAATGATATTTAGTAGTAGACCGCAAACTTTAATGCTTTTTTTTGAAATTCTTCCTGTACTTTCTGTTGTTCCTCTGCCGGAATGATGTTTTTGGTTTATATTCAGGAACTTCCCCGAGAAATTTCGGGACATGTGCTTTCGTAATGGTTTTTCCGATTAGTTTTTCAATTCGTGCAAACTTATTATGTTCTTTTTCGCTTACAAGGGTTATTGCTTCTCCTTCAGCTTCAGCCCTAGCTGTTCGGCCGATACGATGGATATAGTCTTCCCCTTCATTAGGTACATCGTAATTGACCACCAGTTCAATTTCTTCTATATCAATTCCCCTCGACATGATATCTGTGGCAACAAGTATTTTAAATGATTTACTTTTGAAGCCGGTTAATATTCTTTGTCTTTCTTTTTGTTCCAGTTCAGAGTGGAATTCTTCTACAGACAGTTTTTCCTGTTTTAATTCTTTTGTCAGGGTTTTAACACTGCTTTTGGTAGAGCAGAATATAATAATGCTATTGTAAGGTTTTTCCTTCAGGATATATGTAATAAGTCTATTTTTTTGTTTTGCATAAATAATAAATGCCTCCTGAAGAATACTTTCTCTCGGTTTTGATACGGCGATATTCAGTTCAGCCGGTTTGTAAAGGACTTTCCGTGCCAGTTCCCTTATTTTGTTGGGCATTGTAGCTGAGAATAAAAGGTTTTGCCGTTTTTCGGGCAAAAAAGATATAATCTTGACAATATCTTCATAGAATCCCATATCAAGCATTCTGTCGGCTTCGTCGAGTACCAGAAAACTAAGCTGTTCTATTTTTACATACTCCATGTTTAAATGGACTTTTAGCCTTCCGGGAGTACTTATAACAACATCAGCCCCTTTCGTTAAAGCTTCTTTTTCACGGGTAAATAAAGCACCATCATTACCTCCATAAACGGCAATAGAGCTAACCGGGGTAAAATAAGAAATCCCCTCCATCATTTGATCAATCTGTATAGCCAGTTCGCGCGTTGGTACTATTATCAGAGCTTTTATGTACCCGTCTGATTTCTTTTCGGATATTTTCTGAATAATCGGAAGTAAAAAAGCAGCAGTTTTTCCGGTTCCGGTCTGTGCCGATGCAATTATATCTTTCCCTTTTAATATAATAGGAATTGCCTTTTCCTGTATTGGTGTTGGCTGTTCAAAGCCAAGTGACTCAATTCCTTCAAGCAGAGAAGAATCAAGTCCTAATGATTTAAAATCCAATCTTTACCTCCGTTAATTAAAACCACATCAAACCTTTTGATCTGGCTATACTATGTTTTCACTGTCGAAAAATAATTAAAAAGACATTTGCAACAAATGATTATTTATTACATTTCATATCAGTGTGAATTTCTAGCTTTCAGATAGGGTCGCCCTGAACTTAAAATTCAGGAGTGCAAACCCCGTTTCTTTACTAAAAAAAGTTTCTCTGAACGTTTTTAACGAACGTGCTTTGAAACAGTTGTTTTCTACTTTTGTAACAATGCATTTGCTTTCATTAACAAATACTGTACATCCTACTTTTACATCCTGCAGTGATTTAGGTTTGTATTTAAAAGCCTTTAAATACCTGGCATACTGGTAGTTTATCATTTTCATTATCTCACTGTTCCCTCCCAAATCCGGGTGATGCCTTTTTACAAGTCTCCGATATGTATTTTTCAACTCCTCTTCGGTCCAGACTCCTTCAAAATATTTCATATCAAGATATTTTATATAGTGAATATTTTTTCTGTAATACTCAAGATAAAAACAAAAATGCCTGAAGTAAAAGTAAGGAATAATGAAGTAAGATTTCTATAAATTACACTAAAACAATGTTTATAACTTTGAATAGACAATATTAACGGTAGTTAATTGAATATTTAATAGGAGAACGGTTTATTTTATATTTTTAATTCATTCGTTTTTTGTGTGTACCTCTAATTTCTGTAACGGATATTCCGGTAATAAAAAAGGAGGAACAATCTTTTTGGAATTACAGCTTATAAGAAGTCAGAAAGAAATGCTGAATAAAGAAAGGGCCCGAATACAGACCCTTGAATAGGATTTTATGCAAAAGATGGCCCAATTAATGAAAACCATGCCCATTACGTAAATCATGAAAAGGTAAGGGCTGAGAAGGAAAAAGTATCCGGTAGGGAGGGGGGATATACTTTCTTTGGTTTTTCTTCAGCTTCGCTATTCGGTAAATACGCAATATTTACTGGCAATTTTGTATTTATCAAGTGTTTTTAGGTTAGCTTAACGTTTTTTGTGGATTTACGATAACAGTTCACCACTCTATTTGTTTAATTCATCAATTTCTTTTAATCCAATGGAGTATGTTTCGTTAAATTTGAGCTGTTCTTGCTTTTTTCATGCTTGGACAAGAATGTTTAAACCGCACTACTACCAGATTTATCATATTATCTGCTTTTTTCCGGTTTTAAACCGGGGAAAAGGAATTTAACCATTGAATACACGCTGAGTTGTAATACCTGGCTTGTCTGTAGGTGGTTTAAAACAATTTTCAAAACTCAATGAATTCCAAAAAAATAATTGCTGTCCATAAAATGAATTTCGGAATATGTATTGCAGTGCTAGTGCTTACTTGTTCCTTGTCAAGTCTTTTTGCTCAATACAAAAGTCTTAATAATTCTAATGGTTACAGGTCACAGGAAACATCTAGGGAGCATCCTGCAATAATTGAAGATGAAAATTGCAGCGCCCATATTGATTTTACTTGTGATAACAAAAGTGTGTGTGTTGGGGAACAGGTACTGTTCACGAATTTATCTGCAGGATCTGTTGATTCTGATTCTTTTCTTTGGGAATTCGGAGAGGGGGCAGTCCCGCACACAGCCAAAGGTTTTGGCCCGCATTTGGTAAAATATACGGAGAGTGGGATGAAAACCATTTCTTTGCAAAAGAATGAAGCCCCTCCCTTGCAAAAAAAAGAGCTTGTTGAAGTTAAAAAGTGTAGCACCCATATTGATTTCACCCATGATAATGAAAATGTTTGTATTGGGGAAGAGGTATTGTTCACAAATTTATCTACAGGGCTAACCGATTCTGATTACCTTCTTTGGGAATTTGGAGAGGGGGCAAGCCCTTCTACCTTATCCGGGAAGGGACCGCATCATGTAATTTATAGCACGCCCGGCTCTAAGGATATTACGTTAACTGTTCTTGGAGATACTTTTTTGAATAAGTCTGATTATGTTTATATATCAGAATGTTGTTCGCTTGATTTCGACGTTGATAAATATAAGGGATGCTTGGGCGACACTTTTACTTTTTCCAGCAGTTCATACGATGATAAACAATTTGACACCCTGATATGGGAGTTTGGTGCGGGAGCATCGCCTCAAAAATTTGTTGGAAACGGGCCCGTCAAAGTAGTATACAACACTCCCGGAAAAAAAGATTTTTCATTATCTGTGAACCACGGCCTTGTGCCCGGCATAAGAACAAAAGAACTCCTAATAATAGAAGAACTGCCTGTTACGCCCGAAATAACAACTGTTAACTACCCTAAACAGAATGGAGTGCAGTTTGAGGTAGTTTGTCAGGATTCGGAAAGGACTTACATGGCAGAAGGCGGCCCGGGTTCAAGATATCGCTGGGAAGTTCCAACCTTAAATATAAGCCGGACATCGGATAATTGTTCGTTAAATGTAACGTGGGAAACATCCGCCGGCGAATACCTGGTATTTGTACAGGAAATTTCAGAATTTGGGTGCTATGGAAATATTTCAGATGTAGTTGTAATGGTTAACGAATGTGAAGAGAAAAAGGGTATTGAAGATAAAAATACCTATACATTTACGCCTAACAATGACGGTTATAATGATACATGGGTAATTGATAGTATTGAGCATTTTCCTGAAGCAAGTATTTATGTGTTTGATAGGAAGGGGAATAAGGTGTTTAGTTGCGACAGGGAATACGAAAATACCTGGGATGGTACATACAAAGGCTCCCAGCTTAATCTTGACAGTTACTATTTTGTTATTGATATGTCCTTTTACGGAAAAGATACTGTAAAAGGTATACTTACATTAATACACTAGTTTTTAAGATAGCCCTGAAAAAACGATTGAATGGGAAACGTTATTTCAAGGCTATAAAAGTTCAGAAGACTATTTGGTCAGTTTTACGGTTCCGTATTTAGTTTCAATTATTACCCTGGATTTTGTTTGCGGTTGCTTACCAACAATGCCGTTAACGTTAAGTGCTGTAGGTTTTTGAAACCGGTTAACCTTTGAATTTTCCGGGTAAATGATATTTCCATATTTTGATGCCCCTTTGAGATGGTATGATGCTCCGTCTTCTATACCAATCTTATATGAACCATAACTGTTTGTAATTTTAATTTGTTCAAAACTTGCCGGCACATAACCAATTTTTACATCGGTATACTTTGTTTCAAGTTGCAGCTTTTTGCCGATACTTTTAAACTTATAATTACAGTAGGCGGCTTCTGCTACAAAATTGGCCAGCACACCAATCTCATATGTGTCGTATTTTGATTCAACAACCAGGGAACTGCCTCTTTCCAAAAATACTTTTGAATACTTGCTTTGTACAATCAAAGCTTTGCTTTCATCGATATTTAGCTTGGAATATTTCATTATTACTTTCATCCAGTTGCTTTTTTCTATACTTCCATCAGAATACCCAAGCACTATTTTTGTCATAGGCTCTTTTCCTGATGAACTAATATTATTGGCTTTAAATTTCCCATAATTTATTTCTATTGTTGATACGGATGAGATATGCCCGACAAAAATATTCCCATACCTGTTTTTCAGGTTAACAGGTACGTGGTGGGGCATATTTACGATGTAGTTGACTTCAAACTTTTTATCCCTGTTATTGATTCGAGTCAGGCTATTGCTGAAACTTTCGTCATACTTCGTTTCAAAGAAAAGGTTGTCGCCCTCTTTTTTATAGTCGATATTGATCATTTTCAGAAGTTCTTCGGCTTCTTTATCGTCTATGTCGTAAAGAATTACTTTAACAGAAACATCTATAGTCTTTTTATCCCAGTTCCTGATGTCTATATTCCCGTATTTGTTCTCAATAAAAAGTTTGGTTTGTGGGCTTAAATCAACTGTTTCATTTAATTCTTTTCCTATTCTCTCCTGAGAGGAAGCAAAGGTAAAGATGAAAATAGATAGTAATATTGTCACGCAAATCCTGATAAAATCATTCTTTCTAGTCATATTCTGCCATTTTTCTGTAAAATAAATACTATATTGTCAAGTGCTTCAATTTTTTTTAGATATGTATTGATAACCGCATTAACTACCCGCTGATCGCCGGGGGCTTCTTTCAAATCACTTTTAAGCTGGAACAAGGATTTATCAAATTCCCTGACGTCTGTCAATAGCACAGCCTTTTGCTTTTTATCAACACTAATCGATTTTATTGTTTCAATTCTTCTGGCAACTTCTGTTTGCAGATAAATCTCTGTTTCAAGGCTTTCTTTGTTTTGAGTTAGCAGAACAGAACTTTTCTCTGATACCTGGTTTTTACTGGTGAGGATAAAAACAAAAAGTATCGCAACTGAAGCCGCTGCTGCATACCAGAAACTATTTAGCAGCATTTTTTTTAAAGGGCCGGTATGAAGTTTCCCTTCAAGTTTCTGCCTGAACCTTTTCTCATGCCCGTCAAGAGTTTCAATGTATAACTGAGAACGGTTGTCTTTAAAAATGCCTCTTAAGTTATCCATTTGTTTTTTGCTGTAATCTTTGTTTTAATAAGGCCTTGGCCCGTGTATACTGCGATCTGGATGTTGAAGAGGAAATATGAAGTATTTCAGCAATTTCCTCATGATCATATCCTTCAAACAGATATAGGTTCAAAATAGTTTTATAGCCATCCGGTAATCCTGAAATAGTTTGTTTCACTGTTTCAGCAGAATACCTGTAGATCGGTTCATCGCTGTCGTTGCTGTTAGAAGTCAGTACAATATTATGCTCATCAATATTTTCAAACTCCACTCTTTTCTTTTTCAGGTGATCGATGCATTTATTAATCATTATTTTTTTTAGCCAGGCACCGAAAGTAACATCCCCTTTAAAGCTGTTCAGTTTTATAAAGGCTGCTATAAATGCTTCCTGCATAAGATCTTCTGCAATATATTTATCATTTACTAAGTTATAACATACGTTAAACATAGCTTTTGAGTACTGTTTATATAGTTGTAATTGTGCACGCTTATCATTTTTTAAGCAAGCTTTAATTATATCTTGCTGTGATTCAATCCTGGGCTTTTTCCATATAATCATGTTCTATTTTAAGAGACGACAATAAAAAAAATATGCTGCATCAAATTATAAAAATTATATGTTTTTTTTGCTGATTTCTCTAATTTCAAGTTTCTGAGAATTTTACTATGGTAGATATTTTCTTTTTTTGCCTTAAATTGGCAACCGACAACGATTTAAAGTTCATCTAATAGGGAATTTGCAGTTATAGTGAATGAAACTGAATAAAAATAGCCCCTTTTACGAGGGGCTAATGAGAGAGGGAACCTTAAAATACATTACCAACTAAGAAAACAATCCTAACGTTTAACCAATAACCTCGTCCTGTAACATTTTCTGTCATGTGCAACAGATACTTTTTTTGAGAATTTCCAATTGATTACTTAAAGAACTTTCTGCCATCTACCTTTTATTCCATAAGAAGCAATTTTGTAACCCGGGAAAAAGAAAAAAAATCAAAAAAAAATATAACCACTTTATAATCAGGTTTCTTTTTTGTTAAATACAATGCAGGTGCAGCATCCTAATAAATTTGTGCTTAATAGAAGTGGCAGAATGAAATTGAAACATTATGGTTTAACAACGGATTTTAATCAAAAAAGCCCCTTATAAAGAGGCTTTTTTGGGAGAAACGGAACCTTAAAACTTATTGTATGAAACTATCCTAACGTTTTTTTACCTAACACATCTTACAACAAAACAATGCTTATTACACTTTTAACTTTTTGTTTGGATTTTGAATAACTTCATGCTTTCTACTCTTTATTGCACAAGAAGCAGTTTTGTAACCCGGGAAAAATCAAAAAAAATATAACCACTTTATAATCAGGTTTCTTTTTTGTTAAATAAAGCAGGTGCAGCTCCTAATAAATTTGTGCTTAGTAGAATTGGCAGAATGGGGTTAAAACATTATACGAATAGGCGCAATAATACCATTTAAAAAGGAACAGACAAAACACCCACAATCTTTTATATTTACCTTTCGTTTTTTACTAAACGATATTGTTGTTTTGACCTTGGCAACGTAAGCGGGGTACCCACTTGATGTAATTGGCGTAAAAAGAATTTTGTCTGAAGCAAAGCGAGTTTAATTCTTTTAGCCAATAAGTCATAAGTGGGTCGCTGAGTGACTGAGTCTTGAACTTTGTTACTTTGGTTCAAGCCAAAGTAATTGTAATCTGCTTTTATGTTAGTATCTCTTGAACCCTTAGATATTACATCTTTTTAGAGGTGGTATAAAAGCGACCTATCATTAAGTTATGGTTTAATTAACAGGTTTTGATCAAAAAAGCCCCTTATAAAGAGGCTTTTTTGGGAGAAACGGAACCTTAAAACTTATTTTATGAAACTATCCTAACGTTTTTTTACCTAACACATCTTACAACAAAACAATGCTTATTACACTTTTAACTTTTTGTTTGGATTTTGAATAACTTCATGCTTTCTACTCTTTATTGCACAAGAAGTAGTTTTGTAACCCCAAAAAAATGAAAAAAAATAGCCGCCATTATAAATGGTTTATATATAATGTCTTATGCGGAATAGGGTTGGGTTTTTTATATGTTGAATGCTTAATTAGTCTGCCTATAAAGTCCAGACTCTTTAAGTTTATGGACAGGCACTAATTTGCCTGTTCTAAAATAGAAAGTCCAACTTTTAGGCCGTCTGCGGCACTACTAACAATGCCTCCGGCCCACCCGGAGCCTTCCCCGGCAATATAAAGGTTATCGTACCCTGAACTCAATGTATTTTTGTCCCTGATTACCTGAATAGGGGATGAAGTCTTGCTTTCGAGCCCTATTAGCATTCCTGTTCCATACCCGTTTAGTTTTCGGTTAAAGCCTTGTAACCCTTCTTTTAAAGATTGAACAACAATTTCAGGAAGCAAGTCTTTAATATTTGCTGGAGCCAGATTAAAAGGGTAACTGGATTTGCTAAGTTTTTTTGAATTTTTGTCGTTTATAAAATCATCAATCCTGATTGCCGGGGCATCAAAACTGCCTGAGTAAGAAAAAAACTTATGTTCAAGTCTTTCCAGCCATTCTAAAGCCTCAAGCGGAGAGGCGTTTTTTCCGGTTAACTCATTAGGGTGTACCCCTGCAACAACTGCAGCATTTGCCCATAGATTATCCCGGTTGTATAAGCTCATTCCATTTACAATGTTTGTATGGGCATATGGAGTTGCCGGAACAACAATTCCTCCCGGGCACATGCAAAATGAATACACAGGCTTCTTATTACTGACACTTGCTGTCAGCCTGTACTCTGCCGCTTTCACCCCCGTAAGCCGGGGAACCCCCCATTGGGCAACATTAATAAGTTCCTGGGGATGCTCTGCGCGCATACCAATAGCAAAATTCTTGGTTTGGAAGGGGATGTTTTTTTCAATCAACATTTTATAAGTTTCGTATGAAGAGTGTCCCGGAGCTATTACAAAATGCTGGGCTTCAATATCTCCTGCTTCTGTATGAGCCTTTATTACAGAGTTGCCCAATACCGAAATACCTGTTAGTTTGGTGTTAAAGCGAATTTCTCCTCCCAGGTTTTTTAGTTTTTCTCTTAGTCCAATTGCTATATTGAAAAGATTGTCACTTCCCAGGTGTGGATGGGTCATATACATTATTTCTTTAGGGGCCCCTGCCTCAACAAATGAGCGGAAAATATAATTTCGCTCACGCGAGATTCCTTTTGTGCGTGAAGTGAGTTTTCCATCAGAAAATGTTCCGGCACCCCCTTCTCCAAAGGCATAGTTATTTCTTTCATCAAGTTTTTGGGATTTTTCAAAACCATCAATGCTTTTTTTTCTTTTGGCAACATCGCTTCCCTGCTCTATGAGCGTAACTTTTACCCCGGCTTCTGCAAGGATCAGGGCACAGAATATGCCCGCCGGGCCGCTCCCCGTTACCAGGGCACTGGACTCATACTTTTTTTGTGGGAGCCCCGGAACAGGCATCTCCGGCTTTTCCCCACCTTTTAGTTCCGGAGAACTTATACCTATTCTGTATTGCCAGTTTATGTTTTTTTTATTTCTGGCATCCAGGCTTTTTCTAATAATCTGGTAGCTAAAGGATTTTATCCGGGTTTTTCTCCTGATTATGGTTTTTAATTCCTGCGTAGTAACATTAAGGGGCACTTTTATCTCAAACTCTTTATAACCCATCTGCATATTTTCTTTTTGACCTCTCATGAAATTCAGGAAAGGGATTTTTTAACGTCAGGCAAAGTTAATAATGAAGAAAGTTTTAAACACTTAGTTCTTCGGGAAATGATTTTTTCTTTTGGACAATAGTTATCAACAAAATGGTTTTGAATATTCTTGTTCCTCATGGCAGCTTTCATTATTTTTGCATGCTTTAATTACTAAAGCTGAAATATCATTTACTATGGTTACTATAAACAATTTCGAAGAATTTGAATCTTACCTGGGTAAAGAAATAGGAGTTTCAGACTTCCTGCAAATCACCCAGGAGCAAATAAATAAGTTTGCAGACGCAACACTGGACCATCAATGGATACATACCGATCCGGAAAGGGCTAAAACGGAATCGCAGTATAAGGATACTATTGCCCATGGCTATTTAACCCTGTCCGTACTTCCTTATTTGTGGGAACAAATAGTAGGGTTTAAAAATGTTAAAATGATGGTCAATTATGGAATTGAAGAACTGAGGTTCCAACAACCGGTATTGGTGAACAGCAAGGTAAGGCTTAAGGCTACTTTAAAAGAAATAAAGAACCTTAGGGGAATTACAAAAACATTTATGGATGTTGTCATGGAAATTGAAGGAAGCAAGAAACCGGCTTTTACCGGTACAATGGTTTTCCTTTATCATTTTAATTAGTGGCGCTAATTAGACATATAGTATAAAATAGGATCGTCTAAAAGGTTATAAGTTTTTTACTGAGGGAGATAGAGCAAACTTTTAAATTATGAAAGGTTTGTTATTATGGTTTAGCCTGATTAACTTATGTTTAAGTAACTTTTTAGAGGTTCCCTTTTTATTTCCTTATTCTTTAAAATTACCTTCCTCCCAGATCCCTTCTTTAACATTGCCGTCGCTCCATGTGTATTTTCCCTTGCCGTGAAGCTTGTTTTGTTTAAAATAACCGGTGTATTTATCTCCATTTGGGTAGAAAAATATTCCATAGCCATCCTGTATCCCATTTTTCCATTCGCCGGTATATTTTGATCCATTGTTCCATGTATATGTTCCCTGACCGTGAAAAGAATCATCTGCCCACATTCCGTCATATTTATCACCATTGGGGGAAATGAGTTTTCCCATTCCGCTTCTTTTTCCTTTTACCCAGTTCCCTTCGTAGATGTAACCATTTTCATATACATACTTTCCAGACCCGTCCGTGCAGGTCCCTTCCACACATCCCTTTTTCTGACAAAAGGATGGTAAAACCATTACGGATAAAAGGGTAAAAACAATAATACTTTTCATAATCGTTCCTTAAAAATATATTTATAAGATAATCATTTCTTAATTAAACACAAAAAGGTGTAGGGAAAGTAATTTTAAACTTATTATTGAAAGTTTAGTATTAATCGTATGGCTGCGCACGCACTGGACATCAACTTTTACGGAGTTGCTTATTGAGGGTTACAGCCAGGAAAATAAAAAGCAACATTAACCGGAATAATTATTAGCATGAACGCTACGGCTTTTTGTTCGGCTTTTAATATGAGGATATCTTTTGATTGATAGTATCTGAAATGAAGCTGATCATCAATTGTAATTTTTTTCGGTTCTGAGGAGCATGAATGAATATTTTATTTCGTAAAAACAGCAAGATATGTAAAGTGCAGAGCAATATTCGCAAACAGGCTCTCTAAAAGTAGAGGTAATTTTGAACCATGATAATAATTAAAAATAAATTCATGGAGAAAATCAGAATTAAGCAAATTCCAGCAATGACATTAGCGCATTGCAGAATTACCGGAAAATTTGAAGAAATAGGAAAAGCCTATGGAACTTTAATGGCATGGGCGGGCACTAATGGACGAATAGAAGAAAATTCTCAGGTTATGACTGTTTATCATAAAGATCCTAAAATAACAGGAGAGGAATATGTAGAACAGAGCGCTTGTATTTCGATATCTGGTTCAACAGAGTTGCCAGAGGGTATTGAAAAGATGAATTTTCCCGGAGGGAAATATGCTGTTGGACACTTCGAGATAGCTTCGGAGGGTTTCCCGAAAGCCTGGGAAGATGTGTGTAACTGGGTTGAAGGGAATGGCTTAAAGCAGGAAGGTGGGATACCATGCGAGCTGTACTATAATAATTTTGAGGAGCATCCGGAAAAAAAGCATGTAGTTGAAATATGTGTACCTGTTAAATAGTCTTTGCAAGAAAACTCCAAATACTGCGCTATGCTTGTTAGAAAAATACTCATTTACAACTGATAGATTTCTTTTTTCCTGACTGTTCAAGCCTTGTTCCTGGCGTTTTTTAATACGCCCCACAAAAAATGGCGTTTTATTAGTGATACGAAATGACATATCAAAAGAGAGTGGGAGGGGAGCCTTTTACTCTTTTTTTATTTAGAGCACTAAAACACCTTCAACTTTGGAGGCCTTTCCCATGATTTCGGTTATTTGCTCCGGGGAGTGCATATGAACTACGCAGGTAATTGAGACATGTTTGAGGTTTTCTGTATGTTTATAGGTTATTTTTCCATTTTCCGGAAGCAATGCTTTTATGGTCTCAACTTTATTACCATGATTGGGGACAATAAATTTAAACATGTATTTTAGCGGCCAGTTTTCGTTTTCTGCCAGTTTTTTTCTCAGATTTTCATATGCACTAAAAGCCATAGGTTTCTCTTAATTTATTGTGTACTTTATTACCGGCATTTATATGTTCAACAGGTGTTTTTCTGTTTCGTTCGCTGGTTGTTCATATTTTCATGTTAAATATACTAATTTTAATTAGGAGGCCTTTCAATCAAATTCATGTTCGTATTCCATAGGTTCAATGTGTATCGTTGAAATTATATCCAGTTCAGCATTTATTCTGTGTTCAATGTTTGTTGCTATCTCATGCGCTGACTGAATATCCATATCGTTTTCTACTTTTATATGAAAAGTTAACTCTTGATGACAGATATAATTATGCAAATGATAGTGGTGGGGGTGGACATCTTTCTCGTAAACTGAGCTGATTATTCTTTCTACCTTTTCAATAAGCTCTTTACTTGGTTGCTCGCCCAGCAGTTTATCTGTCGCATGTTTTATTATTTCATAGGCGGCATAAAACAGCATAAGAGAAATAATAATTCCCAATACACTGTCAATCCACCAAAAACGATTGGTAAAAAAAATACCAATCAGCACGATAACTGACGATAAGGCATCTGTCCTATGATGCCACCCATCTGCTTTTACAGCCTGGTTTCCTGTCTTTTTAGCAATAGTGAAAGCATACTGGGCCAGTCCTTCTTTCATACCAATAGATACAATTATTACAACAATAGCCAATGTTCCGAAATTTGCGGTTTCTTTTGAACTAAGTTGGATAACAGAATCTTTCAGGAATTCATAAGCGATTAGGGCAAGCAATACCCCAACGAATATAGCTGTAATCTGTTCCCACCTTCCATGTCCGAAAGGGTGTGATTCATCGGGTTTTTTAGAAGAAAATTTTGTGCCAAATATTACTATAACAGAACTTAATGAATCGGACAAAGTATGCCATGCATCAGCAGTTATAGCAATAGATCCAGACACAATACCAGCCCATAGTTTAAATCCAAACAAGCCCGTATTTACAATTAAAGATACAAGTCCTTCCCGGTATCCGGCCTTTGCTTTATCCATTGTTTTTGCGCTGTGCTTCATTGTCTGTTTTTGTCCAGCGTGTTTAAAATAAATAAATTAATTTTTTCTTCCCTAAATTTTCATTTGACAAATGAAAACCATCCCCGTTACCAAATTTCAATTTGGAACAAAGAAATATTATTTCTGTTTTTTGAAAGGCCTTATAAGTATTCGAAGTGACTGATCCCTTAGAATATAACTTTGGGCCCAGTTAATAAATATAAAAAAGCGGTTTCTTACCCCAACAATGGCCATTAAATGGACGAAAAGCCACATCATCCAGGCAAACCTTCCTGCAAACCGGATTCCGGGAAGTTCGCAAACGGCCATATTACGTCCAATAGTGGCCATTGAACCTTTGTCTGCATACTCAAAAGGTTGGTATTTTTTGTTTTTTAGTTTCTTCGCTAAAGTTTTCGCTTGTTGCAGTGCCACCTGTGCCACCTGCGGATGCCCTTTCGGATATTTTTCTGTTTCCATGTAAGCCGTATCCCCGAGAGCATAAATATTTTCGTATTCAGGAAGTTTATTTGAACGATCGACCTTTATGCGAAACCCTCTCGCATAGTCTTCTTTCTTCAACCCTTCAATTAATTTCCCGCTGACACCGGCTGTCCAGATGAAATTTTTGCTTTTGACCGTAGTTCCGTCAGACAAGGTAATGGTATCGCCGTTGTAATCTTCGATTTTTGTATTAAGGAAAATTTCAACACCCAGCTTTTCAAGAAACTGCCTGGCCCGTTCCCCGGATTTTTCACCCATGCCACTTAGAAGACGTGGGGCTGCCTCATATAACCTTATCCTCATCTTACTGAAGTCGAGTTCGGGGTAATCTTTGGGGAGTACATAGTTTTTCAGTTCGGCAATAGACCCCGAGAGTTCCACACCGGTAGGCCCCCCTCCAACCACAGTAAACGAAAGTAGTTTTTCCTGTACTTCTTCATCTTCTGTAAGAATAGCCGTTTCATAGCTTTCTAAAATCCTGTTTCTTAGATTGATGGCTTCAGCTGTAGACTTCATGGAAATTCCATGTTCCTCGATATTTTTATTTCCGAAGTAATTTGTGCCAACTCCGGTTGCAATAACCAGATAATCAAAGGAAATAGTGCCTGCTCCGGTAATAATCCGATTATTTTCCGAATCAATCCGCAGCAATTCTGTATTTCTAAAATGCAGGTTCTCGTATTTATGAAAGACTTTTCGAATAGGAAACGAGATTAAACTTGGTTCAATACCAGATGTGGCAACCTGATAAAACAAGGGCTGAAACTGATGGAAGTTCCTTTTGTCAATAAGTACTACCTGGTATTGGGAGCCTGCTAAAAGTCTTGCCAGCTTTAACCCTGCAAAACCGGCACCTACTATTATGATGCGTTTTTTATTATTTCTGGGTAAATTGTAATTGTTGTTCATGAAAGATGAAAGCTTGAGTTAGTTTATTTGATAATTAAAAACAAGAATTGTAACGTTTAAGAAAATAAATTGTTCTCGTATAGCCCGGAGATAAATTTTAATGAAGCCTTGGGCAGAGTGGTTATAAATATCCACATCACAACTTTTTTTCAAATGTGGTTTGTTTTTGTTTATTGCATCAATATGACTTTACATACACTAAAGGGGTGATATGTGTTGTTTTGTTTTGGGATAATATGTCATTGATATTCAGAAAACTCACGTGGTTATATAACGTTAAATTTATAAGTATAATAAAAAACAAACCAAATGAGAAGAATACCTAAATCATTATTTATTGTAACACTTTTTGTTGCGATTACGGGAGCCTTACTGGGGCAGGTGGTACACGAATTCGGGCAACCTGGAACAGCCAGTGGTGGGTTCAAGCCTGAAGGGGGCAAGTTTTTGATAAGTGATAAATTCTATTATTGGGATACCTATTTGTATGTAAATGATAATGGTTCATCTATAAATAATATCATTATCAAAGCAGATGGAACAAACCTTATTTCATTCGATGTGGACGATCTTGGTTTTTCCGTTTATGAAAACAAAACAGTGTCCATAACAATTACAGCCACTTTGTCTGGAGGAGGCACACAAAATGTGAGTATTTCTAATAAAAGCATGGTGGCAGGTAAAACCTATTCTTTGAAAAATGATTTTGGACTGGATTTTAACACGTTTGACGATGTTACCCAGTTAAGTTTTGACTTCTCACTTAGCGAGGTCTGGAATTTGATTTTTAAAAGCATGAGTGTCCATGATCAGAAAGAACCTACAGCCTCCGGAACAAAACCAGGGACACAGATCACTGACTTGGGCAGCAGTGTAGTAGGAGGAGAACAAATAGGGCTCAAATGGACAAATGGTAACGGGAGCAGACGAATAGTTTTTGCTAAACAAGGTTCATCCGGAGCCCCTGTAATTTCTGATAATACCACATATGAAGCGAACCCAGACTTCAGTTCAGCAACCGATATTGGCAGCGGATGGAAGTGTGTATATAAAGGTTCAAATAACCATGCTACAGTAAAAGGGCTTTCTGAAAGAACTACATACCGTTTTATTGCTTATGAAATGGATGGTTCAGGTGGGGGAGAGGCCTTTCTGACTGCCGAAAACTCAAACTCGGTAAAGCAAGCTACGATAACCGAGATTGCAGACTGGTCATCACAGAATTATTTAAAAACATTAGACGGTACAAATAATTTCTGGAGTTGGACAGTTGGTGCGCTGGGACCTGATGGTAATACATATGTAGCGCATTATTACAATAGTTCCAGTACATCTAAAAAGTTAGAAATAGAAAAGTGGGACGGTAGTTCGTGGTCCACCATAACCAGTTTCCTTCCAAGTGATGTTGGAGTTTCGGGTTTTTCAGATGATATTGCCATAACCGTTGATTCAAATAATCATATCCACCTGGCTTTTAGAGGTTCTATAGGTAGCGGGGTCACTTCAAACAGAGGGGTGTTATATGGTTATTATAACGGTGCAACATGGTCATTTGATCAGGTGTTCCTGGCTAGTCATTCCAAGGGATGGTATAATTGCGACGAGGTCCGTATTTCGGTGGATCCAAGTAATAATCCATACATTCTTTATCAGTTTACAGATGCAGATACGAGAAGGCAGGAAATTCGTATAGCCTCAAAAAGCGGGACCTGGAGTACTTTAGAGACTTTGAGTACCGTAACTAACTACAATGATGTTAATACTGGCATAGACGAAAGGAATATGCATATCCGTGTAGATCAGTCAGGCAAAATACACGTTATCTATAAAAAATTAGGCGCCGACTATGAACACGATCTGATTTACCGGACGAATGCCAGCGGTTCATGGACCTCTTCAACCATTGTTGATGGTACAAACGAAAACGGTATTTATTCGCTTTTCCTCACCCTGGATAAAAACGATAAAATTCACGCCATTTACAACTCATCCGACTATACACAGCGTTACCTTACCAATAAAGGTGGTTCCTGGGAAACAACAACTATCCTTAACTCTGGCTACTTCTATGGATTTGGCATTTATGCCAACAACAACAATACAATTGCCATTACCGGAATTGGCAATGGGTTCAGCTATTTTATAAAAGAAGAAGGGGAGCCCTGGTATATTTCTGGTGAATCAGATGCTGTTAGTGACGTAGAGGGATATTACGCTGCAACTTTTAATGATAGTAATAAAGTGGTTGTTGCTTATACGAATTATCTTGATGTACGCCCGCGGAAAATGCATTATTTTACAAGTAATTATACCGCACCAGCACCCGCACCAGTTCTGCCCGACAGTTCCAGGTTGTACTGGACAGATTCCGGGAGTGGGTTTGATCATATACGAACAGCAAACCTTGATGGTACAAATGCGAAAAACCTTATTACCGGGCTTGACTATCCCCGCGGTATAGCTATTGATGGAACAAACGGAAAAATATACTGGGTTGATTCCGGCACCGATTCAATAAATCGTGCTGATTTGGATGGGGGGAATATTGAAGGCCTGGTTGGATTTAGTGGTGCTTCGTCTACATTTAAAGCAATTGCACTTGACGTTCCCGGCGGAAAAATGTACTGGATTGATTCCAGCAGGGACTCAATATATTGTGCTGACCTTGACGGATCGAACGTTGAAAGTCTGATCGGCAATATAGATGTTGGACAGTCATTAGCCCTAGATTTAACGAATAATAAAATATACTGGACGGATTCGGGAAAAGACATAATTTGGAGAGCCGATCTTAATGGCTCCAATATAGAAAGTATTATAAATGCAACCTATACAAATTTGCAAGGTATAGCGATTGACGAAGTGAATTCAAAAATCTATTTTGTAGATTCTGGAACTGATGCAATATACAAGGCTGAACTAAACGGTTCAAACATAAAGGTATTGATAACAGGGTTGAATTCACCTCAGCATATTGCAATTGATACATCTGGTGAAAAAATGTACTGGACGGATTCCGGAACAGGCTACGATCATGTCCAGCGGGCAAATACGGACGGAACAGAACGGGAAATTATTGCTTCAGGATTGAAAACCCCCATTGGTATTGCTTTATACATAAGGCCAAATGATCTGCCAACATCAATCAGTAAAACACTTAGCACAGACGAAGACTCTTTACTTACAGTGAAAACAACCGATTTTAGCTATGCAGATGCCGATGGAGATCCTTTTAGTAAAATAATGGTTATAGAAACCGTCGCCGCAGGAAAACTCTTCCTCGATATTAATACCAACAACAAGGTTGACAATGGTGAGGAAATAACGGATGCTCAGGTTATCATGAAAGATTCACTTGATAAAGGCCAGCTTAAATTCATACCGGCAGCCGATTCAAATGGCAATGCATATGCCTTTTTCTCGTTCAAAGTGCACGATGGAATTGCCTATTCTTCAGAAAAAGACACCATTGTGATAGATGTCAAGGCGGTAAATGACCCACCCGTAATTACCAGTACAGACAGTACCGGCATAGCTGAAAACACAACAACCGCATTAACGGTTACATCCAGCGATTTTGACGGAGCAAGCCCTCAATACGCAATAACCGGAGGAGACGATCAGGCAAAGTTCCAGATAGGGGCAACTTCAGGTATACTCAGTTTCAAAGCTGCACCAGATTACGATAATCCTGCAGATAATAACGGAGACAATATTTATCTGGTTGAGGTAACCGTTTCAGATGGAAACAGCGGATACGATGTTCAGGCGATTAAAATAAGTGTGGTCAATGTTAACGAGGCTCCTGTAATTACCAGCAAAGATTCTGTTTCCGTTCAGGAAGGAGATACAACTGTAATTACAGTAACTGCTACAGATGAAGATGGTGACACCTTGTTGTTCTCTATTACCGGTGGCGATGATAAGGATCTTTTTAAGATTAACCATACAAACAATAGAATACTATTTAAGAGCGCACCCGATTATGAGAAACCGGCAGATACCGATAAAAATAATGTCTATATTCTGGAAATAACAGTTGAAGATGGCAAGGACAGCAGCGATGTACAAACCATTAAAGTAATGGTTAAAAATAAAAACGAAGTTCCGGTCATTACCAGCTCTGATAGTATAGTGGTTGTTGAGGGGAATACTTTCGCAGTTACCCTGACTGCTACTGATGAAGATGGTGATTCACCGGCCTTCTCAATAACAGGGGGTGTTGATAAAAATTTCTTTACGATAACAGGAGGTAAATTAAACTTTAAAAGTGCCCCTGACTTTGGTACTCCTGCCGATTCCGATGGAAACAATGTTTATAAGGTAGAAGTTACTGCAGATGACGGAAATGGAGGCACCCTAACCCAGGCAATAAAAGTTACCGTTGTAAGTGCGAATACGGAACCGGAAATCACGAGTACAGATTCCGATACGATAACTGAAAATAATACAGAAGTAAAAACTGTGACAGCTACCGACGCTGATTCCGATTCTCTTAAATTTAGTATAAGCGGAGGTGCAGATCAGGCATTATTCAGCATCCACACCACTTCAGGTGCTTTATCCTTCGTTGGTGCTCCTGATTATGAGAGCCCCGGGGACAGTGATTCCGACAGCGTATATGTTGTTGAAGTTACAGTGTCGGACGGTAAAGGAGGGACTGACGTACAAACAATATCAATTACCGTTCAGGATGAAAACGAAGCTCCCGGGATTAGTAAACAGTCATTCTCTGTTAACGAGAACAGTGAAGAGGAAACCTCTGTTGGTACGGTAGTTGCCAGTGATGAAGACTTTAACCAAATAATTGCTTATAAGATTATTTCGGGAAATGATGATGAATATTTCGAGATTGATGGCTCATCGGGAGAAATTACCGTTCTGGATGCCAATGGATTAGACTATGAAACAGACACCAGTTATATGCTTGTTGTGCAGGTTAGCGACAATGCTTCGGTACCATTGAATGCAAGTGCTGAAATCACTGTTCTTGTTAAAGACCTGAACGAAGCACCAATGATTAGCGACCAGTCGTTTACGGTTGATGAGAACAGCGAAGAAGAAACATTAGTAGGAACTGTATTGGCAAACGATCAGGATAAAGGGCAGGTACTGACTTATTCAATAACCGAAGGCAATGACGATGAGTATTTTGAAATTGATGAATCTACGGGAGAAATAATTGTTCTTGATGCCAATGGACTAGATTATGAATCGAATGAAAGTTTTGAACTTACGGTAGAAGCAACAGATAACGGCACTCCGGTACTTAGCCAGACAGCTAAAATAACCATCAAACTGAATGACCTGAACGAGTTGCCCGCATTTTCTTCACAGGAATTTTATGTAGACGAAAACAGTGAGGAGGAAACTGTTGTGGCAAAACTTATTGCCAGTGATGTTGACGCTGGACAGACACTTTCATTCACAATTGAGGAAGGCAACGATGATGAGTACTTTGAACTCGATGAATCCACCGGAGAAATAATTGTTCTTGACCCTAACGGACTGGATTATGAAACAACACCCAAGTTCGAGTTTATGGTAAAGGTCAGTGATAATGGCGTGCCACCACTATTCAGAACAGCCACGGTTACAATTAATCTCAATGATGTAAATGAGGCCCCGGCAGTGCAGCCTTTGTCCGCAAGCGTAAACGAAAATGCTGTTCCGGGAACAAATGTTGGAAGTATTGTTGCCAAAGACCCAGACAAAGACGCAAAGCTAACTTACTCTATTGTTAAAACAAAAAGCAGCGGTATTCCTTTTTCTATTGATTCAATAGCAGGAACATTAAAAGTAAGTGTAGCCAGCCTTGATTACGAAACCGGCCCTATTATTGAATTTTATGTTCAGGTTTCAGATGGAGAACTATCATCGCGGGGAAAAGTAACGGTTAACCTTAACAACCTCAATGATAATTTTCCGGCGCTGACAGATTCAGCATTCACAATTGACAGAGAAATTAAAAATGGAGATATTGTTGGTACACTTAATGTCACCGATGCTGATGGCGATATTTCTTCAATAACGATCAAAGTAATATCAGGAAATGAATTGGGGGTTTTTGAAATTGATAGTCTTACAGGTGAAATTACAGCCATTAAAACGGAGTTGATTGATTTTGTGTCGGCTGACACCGTTACTATTGCCGTGAAAATTTCTGATGGTGAAAATGAAGTTACGGCTAATGTATCAATAGCTCCTAAGCTAAGTTCCGGAGCTGGCAGTATTTATGGGGTTACGGAAACCATTACGGCCTACCCGGTGCCGGCAAAACATATAATTTCGGTTAAATCCGATAAAGAGGATATTATTCGAATAAATATTATAGCGATAAACGGACAGATAATACGTTCGGTAACACCAGACGGAAACAGCAAGTTTGTGGAAATTGACATTGATGAATTAGATAAAGGTTCTTACTTTATCGAAGTACTTACCCGTACAGGTTCAGAAAAGGTAATAAAAGCAATAAAGCAATAGATTAATTACAGGACAAATTATGAGGCACATAGATAAGAGGGCGGAATTCTGCCCTCTTTTTTATTTATGTCGTGCCACTAAGAAGGCGGAATTTTTTTGTGGCATTTTCTTATAGTCTCTATGTTCTAATAATTAACCACGCTATACGCTTTCCAAAAATGCGTTAAATCCGGAATCATTATTTCTGGCTTTATTTCTCGATATTGAAAAAGCTATTTCAGAAAGAAATGAAAAGATTGTAATCGCTGTTCCTCAAAGATCACCTAATGAGCTGGTTCTCTGTATCGCAGGATGGGAGAGGCATTTTTCTGTCTTAAAAAAGTAATTTTATTTTTTTTACAAATGATTTATTGCAATGATGCATTACATTAAAATTAAATCTAATTAACGATAAATATACACTGATTACGTTATTTGATTGTGAAATTTTGTAATTTTGTAATATGAAATAAATGATAATATCGTGTTATGAGTTACATATTGATCTATTCGTTTTCTTCAGCTTGGTTGGGGAAGTTTCCAAAGTCACTAAAGTCGGCAGGTTTTGATGTTATAGCCATAGGCCCTTCAAATTGTTTTTGGGCAAAAACAAAATATGTGGATAAATTTCTATCGTTTGACAGCCAACTAAATTTTAGAAAGACTTTATTTGATGCTATTCGTAAGTATAATATAAAAATGGTCATTCCCGGAGGGGATAACGAGATTAAGTATCTGTATCAGCTTATTCGAAAGGACTATCTGCGCTTGTTCCGCGTTTCGCATGATGCACTCCAAACACTGACCAATTCAAATAATCCAGACTCGTATTATAAACTTGGGAATAAATCAGAGCTACAAACGTTAGCAAGACAATTAAACATTCCCAATCCTAATAACCGAATTATTACATCGTTTCAGGAAATTAAAGAAATGAGTTCTACTTTGCAATACCCCATCGTGTTGAAAAGAGATTATGGTTCCTATGGTGCCGGAGTGAAAATATGTTCCAATACAGAAGAACTGATGGAAGCTTATCAGGTATTAAGTTTAAAGAAAGTATCTATGTCACCATTGACAAAAATTAAAATAGGGTTAAAAAAATCGTTTGGACTACCTGTTTTCCAGCATGCTGAAAATATTTCTGTTCAGGATTATATTAAAGGCGAAACATGTACACATAATTTATTTGCCAGTCATGGAGAGGTACTATCGTCATTTACACATGTAAATAAAGAATGCTATCCACCATCAACTGGCCCTAGCTCTGTAATAAGGGTGATTAAGAATAAAGCTATAGAGAAGGCAGCTGCATTAATTATAAACAACTGTAAATTTAGTGGATTTGCAAGTTTTGATTTTATGTTAGATGAAAATGAAATTCCTTATATTCTTGAATGTAACCCGCGGCCAACACCCACTATGCACCTAAGCGATTTATGCGGAGCCAATTTATGTGAAATGGTTAATCTACACTTTGACAGAAGTAGGGATACAGATTCAGATCCATACCCTGACCTGGTACATGAGACCATTGCTTTATTTCCAAATGAATTAAAGAGGGATCCGCTAAGTAGATATGTAAGAGAGTGTTATCACGATGTTCCTTATGATGACCCAAGTCTGTTAAAGCAAATGTTTATCGATATTGATAACGATTGCCTGCCACTCTTGTTGCAAAATATTTCAGTCTGTTCGGGACCTCAGGTTAAATTGGAAAGCTAGTTTCCCCGGCACTTATGGTTTAGCTTCAGATCATTCTTTTTAATGTCTATTCTATAAGTAAAGGTATTCGTCATACTGAACAACCATTTTATCCATGTTCAGGCTGCTTTCTGTAACTTTAAGTTTTAATTTGGCGAAAGTGCCCCTTGTTGCCTTCACCATTTTTCTTGACTCCGCAAACCTGTTAACGGAATTTTTTACTATGCGACACAAAAAAATAACATTTTCTTAGTGGCGCTAATTAAACGAATTTATGTAAATTCCCCGCGAAACTTTTAGTCCATTTATAAAGTTTGTTAGAAATTAAAAAGCAATACGATGACCGATTTTATTATCAGCATTCCGGGGCCAAGGTTCCTGTTCCTTTTTTTTATTTACACAACAACTATAATTTTTATCATCCGGACAGTATTAAATGCAGATAACAAGAATTCAGAAAAGATACCCGAGATAACTAAAATATCACCACTTGAATTGGCACTTGTAAGAAATGGGGTTAAAGGGGCAATTGCTATGTCGTTTTTAAGAATGTGGAGAAGAAAGATATTAATGACATCCCGAGACAGGCAAGTGAAAAGATTGAAGGAAAACTCAAGGTTTGTAGGGAAAAACAATAAGCTTGAAATTTTCTTGTTTGAATTATTTTCCACGCCCCGTCCTTATAGAATAATTTATAGGCGAAGAAATATCATGAAAGCCCACAAATTGTTAAGATCCGAAATTCAAAACCTTGAAAAACTTAAACTGGTAAATGGGGAGGCTGTTAGCATTAAACATGTGAGTTTTTTTGTTATTGGGTTTCTGCTTATTGTTGGTTTAGGAGGGACTAAATTATACTGGGGGATTCACTATGAAAAACCCATTACTTTTCTTATTGTTCTTCTGTTATTGTCAATAATATTATTGTTTAGGGTAACCCGCCCCAATAAGGTAGTACATTCAACAACTCTTGGGCGGGAACTTCTTAATGCCTCAAAAAAGAGATTTGAATGGATGAAGAATAAAGCGACAAAGAAAAAAAGGAAGGGGCAGCTAAGCGAGCAGGAAATATTATATACCTTTTCAGCATTTGGTAGTTCAGCCCTACTATTTACCCCTTTTGGTGAAAAAGTTGAATTACCGACTGCTTTCTCGCCCGCAAGAAAAGTATTTGATAACACACCTGATACCGCGTATGCAAGGGAAAGGGAAGCCCGAAACAGAATATCCAAAGGAGGGGGCTATAGTGGAAGTAGAAGTAGCAGTGGCTGTGGTGGTTGTGGCAGCAGCGGTTGCAGTGGCTGCGGGGGTGGCTGTGGTGGTTGTGGCGGGGGAGATTAGTGTTCCCGCTTTTCTAATATACTCCGCATAGGGAAGCATACTGCAATGGGTGACATGACATGGTAGCTGTTGTGGTTAAATACAGGTTAAAATGGTACGGTGTTGCCGAAACACCTTTTTTGTTAGCAACAATGAATAAGGCCGTTCACTAAAAGAAAATGAAGGGAAGAGTATAAATTTACTCTTCCCTTCATCCTTATAAAAGGTTCCCGAATTTAATTCCAAAATACAGGGTACGTGGAATGGATGGTCCGTAGATATAGGCAGGGTCACGATCTTCTCCAATATCAAAATCGTTTTGATAAGAATTAAACATATTCTTTATCCCACCTGAAAATTCAACAGAAGTCCCGTTGAGTTTAACTTTGTAGCTTAGTTTAGCCCCAAGGTCAAAAAAGCTGTCCGATTCGCGTAATTCACCTTCCGTGTTTTCTGTCCCAAAGTAAGGGACTAACATTTTACCGGTGTAGCTTCCAGTTGTGGAAAGGCTGAAATTTTTAACGAAGTCCCAATCAAGTGCAAAGAAACCATATTGCTCCGGGGTGCGGAAGAATTTCTTTTCGGAAAAATCTTCCTGCGGTTCTTCATACCTGCTTGTTTGCACAGTGAATCCGGAGGAGAATGAAAAGTTCTTAAGCGGCTTCAGTTTTAATTCCATATTTATTCCCTGAACTATAGCCCCTCCCTCTGAATTGATGCGGGTAGAAGTAACGGTTCCATCTTCTTGGATGTCACCGAGGTCTTGCTCAAAAGCATCGATCAATTTAGTATAAAACCCTTCTACCAGGAGGCCGGTGTAAACGGTACCAATAAGCCTGTTAAAATCAAGTGAAGCTGTTATGCTGTGACTGGTTTCCTGTTTAAGATCAGGATCGTTTTTATGAATGACCTTCCGGAAAGATGATGCATCGATGTGCAGGTCTTCGTCAAAAACCTGAGGGGCACGGTAGCCTTGTGAGTAATTTACCCGGGCCTGCAATTCATTTAGAATGTCGTACATCACGCTCACACGAGGAGAAAATACATCTCCTGACTTAGATGCTGCATTTTCGGGCGAAAGATCTTCAACGGTATAGTGGTCGTATCGCCCTCCGATGCCAACTTTAGCTCTGTTAAACTTTAGTTCGTACTGGGCAAATAACCCAGTGGTTACAGAAGATTGGTCAGACACTACAGTGTGTGGGTTATTGTCGATAATTACCAACTCCCCGTCTTTGTTTTCTCCAATAATCGGTGCGCCCAGTTTTTTGTCTAAAAGAAAACCGCTGGTATTTTCAATACCAGCAACCAGGGTCGAATTTCCTAACAGTGTTTTATACTGCATACCAATATTGAAGGTGTTATCTTCAGAGTTGCCATAATCGTTTAATGATCTACCGGCACCATAATAAGAGTCTCTGTCGAGGAACTGGCCGGAAGCATAGATGGAGAATAGGTCGTACTCCCTGAAAAAACGTTCGTAGGTTACTGCTCCAACATGCATATGGTGTGTTAAAACCTCTCCAATTTTTCTTTGGTGGATGGGGTAATCTTTCGGACTGCCACCATCACGTTGCTCTTTTATCGAAAAGAAATCTACTGCCAGTTTATCGCGGTATCCGAAACGGTGAAAAATTCTGGCACCAAGGGTCAGGTTCTCAATCTGGGCAATTTCCGAAAAGTCATCATCATTGGCATCGAACATCTCTCTGTTTCGGGTAAAACCATATAACGAAATCCCTGACTTATGATCATCTGAGACCAGTGAGGTGTTAAAGTTGACGGAATAATCGGGTGTTGCCCCTCCGGAACCGTCAATACCCACACCGGTAAGGGCATAATTTGCCCCTGCCTGATATGAATTTGTTTTTGGATCTTTCAGAATTATGTTAATGGTTCCGGCTATGGCATTGCTTCCAAAAAGGGCAGAGCCTCCACCACGCACAACCTCAACCTTTTCAATCATATTGGAAGGTATAAGTTCTAATCCATACACGCCGGCCAGGCCACTAAATATCGGGCGGCTGTTAATCAAGATTTGGGAATAAGGCCCTTCCATCCCGTTCATGCGGATTTGTGAGAAACCGCAGTTCTGGCAGTTATTTTCAAGTCGAAGGCCAGGGGAGAAATTCAGTCCCTCTCCCAAAGAAACAGACTGGGATGAGTTGAATATTTTAGGAGATATCGTATTAACAATTACCGGGGCTTCAACTCGCTTTTGTTCTGCCCTGTCAGCCGAAACAACCACCTCATCAAGGTTTAGAACATCTTCTTCAAGGTCGAATTTAACTTCGGCAGTTTTGCCCAGATCCAGCGTAACTGTATGTTCCTGTGGTTTATATCCGATTATACTCACAAAAATAGTTTGTTCTCCGGTGGGCAGGTTAATTAAATGAAAATGCCCGGTTTCATCTGTTACGGTTCCAATAGTGGTCCCTTTTACTCCAATTGTAGCAAAGGGAAGGTGTTTGTCGTTACATACTACATGACCAATAACATTGGCGTCAGTCTTTGTTTTTTGTGACAAACCTATTTGAGAAATTGCGATGAGCAAAGTTGATAGAATAATATATTTTAATTTCATTTTTTTTTGTTTAAAATCTGCTTGACGGGTGAAGCGAACATTAAATTGATTAACACATACGCCAATAATGTCAAACAGGGTCTGTTTAATATTTTATGATTACAGAAACATCGGGGGGCGGAATAAAGCAACTCTAATTTTTCTGGTAATATGAATATTAGCAGTACCAGGCCACATAGCTTTATTGGGCTGCGTGGAAAGTCCATTCACATTATCAGGAATTGTACGATGGGTTAAGATGTTATCAAAGTCTGCCTATACTATGCACATATCATGTTGATTTCGAGGTACGGATGCAACTGACTTTATCTCTTCAAGTTTCCTTTTCCGTATCATTTGGAGTTCTTCCCGGAAGAATACAATAGATGGAGAAAAGGAAAAATGGTGTACCCTTGAAACATGACTCCTGTGCCCCTGACATCTTTAATGTTAGTACCTTAACCGTATTTCGGGTTACGATGTTTCAATTCGTAAATACAAAAAGTGTTGGCGAAGAATTTGTCCTGGCTATTGATGAAAATCATTAACGATATTACAGCACAACAATGTGTTTTTCAAGAGCTGAAATATTTTCGAAGCCATTCTTCTTAAAGACAAACGGGAGGGGCCCGGCCAAGCCGGTGGGTTAAATATCCGGAAATGTATTTGTTGTTTGTTTTTCCGGGATAATCAAATCTTTTGCATATCTGGTAAAATACAAACGTTGCGAAAGCAAAGTTAAACAGCACATCCAATTGCTGCAAAAATAACAGCTGATAATCGGAGTGGTGGTGTTTTTTATAAGGTGCAGAATCGGAAGACTTTTGGTAGGGGTGGGCATGGCTTATTATAGTTCCATTCCCTAAAATATGAGAGTGAAAATAAATGGCCCTGTTTGCAATCTGGGCAATAAACAACAGGCAGAGTAACCATGATCCGAATTTAACCCATGTTTTATGCCTGAAGCTGAGATTCATATTTATTGTGTCTGCCTAATTTAAATTGATTCTAAAGACGCAAAAATAGAATTATATTTTAATAGATGTAAAAAACTTTGTTAATCTTTTTTAAAATTTACCGAATAACAAATCGAAATATTTGTTAGGATTGTCTAAAAAACCTTTTGTGATTTGGTAATGTTCTGTTTCTTCATATTTAACTTGGGAAATTCCTTTTTCATCAAGCAGGAATATATCTGCATTTGGGTATGCCAGTAATATGGGGGAGTGCGTTGCAATAATGAGCTGAGATTTCTGTTCCTTTTCCATATTGTGCATAATGGTAAGCAGGGAGAGCTGACGTTGCGGAGAAAGTGCTG
Source organism: Bacteroidales bacterium (assembly GCA_965230395.1). Taxonomy (GTDB): domain Bacteria; phylum Bacteroidota; class Bacteroidia; order Bacteroidales; family UBA10428; genus UBA10428. Next base: position 3,431,104 of record CBDDKV010000002.1, on the reverse strand, counting down.
CTTCAGGTTCGTCAAGTAAAAACAGCCCTTCCTGAAATTGATGGTTAAAGGCTGACAGAAAAGATTCACCATGCGACTGTTTTAAAAGTTTCCTGCCTCCCCAGTATTTAAGGTTTCCGTGTTCATCAATATATTCGGAAAAATTAAAAAAACTTTCTGCCCTGAAAAAGAAGCCCTGACCTATCGGTAATCTTGAATTTCTTTGAAGTAAAAGGTAGTTTGCCAGTTCCGTTTCGTATTCTTCAATAAAACGGTGCTGTTTTGTTCCTCCCGTGGCACTAAATCCAATTTTATCCGCAAGTGCTTCAAGTATAGTAGATTTTCCGCAACCGTTTTCTCCAACTAAAAATGTGACCTGTTTTCTGAACCTTAGGTTCAGATTTGTTATGGAAGGTATCGAAAACGGGAAGCCTTTTTGAGGAGAACCAGGTTTTACGTTTATACCATAGAGAAATAAGGAGTCGTTGTTATCCTTCATATAATCAGGTTATTATATTAATTTAACCTTCATGGGGTTTATCTTCCTCTAAGTCTGTTTTTATCATACCCCAAACGTAATCTTCGTAATATTTTTGTTTGAAATCAAACCATTGTTGCCTGTAATCAGAGTTTTCTACCAGAAATTTAAAGTTGGCAAATGGTTTCTTCCGGCTAAGGGCATTTAAAAGTTTTTCCTTCAGTCTGTTATCCTGTACTTCATCAATGAAATATTCCATACCCCTGAACGATTCATTTGATTCCATAGGCTCAATTTCAATGCAATTCGTCCAGTTTTTGTGTTTTAATTCCAAACTTTCAGCGGGTTCACCTGTCATAAGTTCAAATTCTTCCGGATCCTGAACCATGAATTCCGGCAGTTCTTCCACTTCAAGCGTATCAGGGTTAAAATAGCATATTAAACCCACTAATAAACTATCAGCAATACTTGAAACAGCATGCTTGTATTTCTCAGGGATTTCTTCTGGCTCAGGTTCTTCATAGATTTCATTCACCACATATTGATGAAGCTTCTTAAGCTTAGGTTTATTGTCTTGTATGGTCTGTAAAACAGCTAAAATTTCATTCATCAATTGTCTTGTTTCCATTGCGTTATATGGTTTATGTAATACGAATCCCAATTAAGAAAATATTTGAATATGTTAAAAACATAATTTTGTAAGAACAGGCCGGCTAGTTAAGTTGGCATTATAAAGAAAAGATACCAAAGTGACACTGGCCGATTTGTAATGGTCAAAGATAAAATGCTTTTTTGATACTGAAAGAAAAAGAAAACACCCTTTGCGGATGATATTAAACCCAATATTCTATTTATTGAAAGCAGGCGCCAAATATTTTCCTCCGCACGGGATGGTCTACTATGATTACAACTAAACTTCTCCACCTCTAGTTGCCAGTTTTAAGAAAAGTTATTTCTTTATCCTTAATAGCAGCCTTAGAATTAGATTTTGGTATAATAAGGCACTTAAAGCTTATCTTGTTTGGAATTAGTACATTACTTACACCGTAACCAGAATAGAACGGTGAAAACTTTGAATTGTTTGTATTGATAATTAGACTAATTTCTTCTTTCACCATTTGCGAAAACGAGGAGCTGTCGTTAATATCAATTTTAATGGTTTGAGAATCTAAAAACTTAAAAGTACCTGTGTAGGTAATATCAGAAATGTTAAGGTTTACAATACAACTTCCCAGTAATTCCAAATTACATGTTTTTACCTTATTGGTAACGGTATAATAAAGCGTGTAATTGCCTACATATTTGTTAATTAAACTATAGTCCCGATATAACTCATCTAAATTATTAGGGGTTGTTGTTTCTGTAATAATAACCTGGTTGTTGAGGTACCGGTAAATTCTTGGGTCAACTGAAGATTTAATTTTTTCGTTAATGGTTTGCTCTCCTTTAACCTTTTCGAATAGCAGGTTGCCTGCAGCAGGAAACCCATCCCTTTTCACTGTACTGTAGCATCCGATTAAAAAAGGCCGTCCAAATTTAACTGTACCGTTGAACAAGCAGATTAATTTTTTGACCGGAGTGGTATTGCCTACTTTTTGTACATGTATAAAAGTGTAATTTTCTATTACTTCCATCGTACCTTCCCATAGCTCGTTTAGTATGTATTCAATAGTTACATTTTTATGGTTCTGTATTTTAACTAATGCTTTTCCTACTGTTTCCCTTGCAAATGCGTAGTAATACATCAAGTAGTATAAGTCATTATTTCTGTCTTCCAGGCTTATTTCATTTCCCGAAGCAATAATTTTGTCATTATTTTCATCATATTCAAGTTTATAGCTTGATAAAAGCTCAGCGTATAATTCATTTCTGCTTTTCTTTTCGATAACAGACTGTGGGTAACGCTCAAAATTTTTGGCTTTACTCAGTGATGTGTAGTTTAATCTTTGTTCAATGTCTGATTGGTTTACTCTTTTTGTCTTTAAAAAAGTTAGAATCAATTGAATCCTTCTTGCTGTTTCCCTGCCGCTTGTACTCTCCATAAATCAACCTTTGAAATTTCAATGTAAAAAAAATAAAAAAATAAATGATATTCAGCATGTTGTGCTTGAAAATTTCTGAAAATTTCTGAAATAAAAATCTTCAATGCTGATATTCAGTTAATTAGGTGTTTGTTTGTTTATCTTTACATTACCCTATCCTAAAATTAAATTATTGAGTACCATAAATTTTAATCTATGAAACGAAACAAACAATTTTTCTTTGTTCTCCTTTGTTTATTTCTGGCCAAGTTCTCCATGGCACAGGAAATAACTGTTAGAGGTAACGTGCAGTCTGGTAATGATGGCAGTTCGTTGCCCGGAGTAAATGTATCGGTTAAGAATACCACCTTAGGAACCGTTACAGATTTATCCGGTAATTATGTGCTGAGCAATATACCCGAAAATTCCGTGATACTGTTTTCATTTTTGGGGTTTGAAGATGCTGAGGTCCCTGTTAACGGAGAAATGGTAATAAATGTTAAGCTTTATGAATCGAATGAAGCGCTGGAAGAGGTAGTTGTCATTGGATATGGAGAAACTACGCGTAAAAAGTTTACCGGGGCATTGACATCTTTAACATCTGATCAGCTACAATCGGCCCCGCATTCAAGTGCTGTTCAATCGCTGCAGGGCAAGTCGGCAGGGGTCTTAATAACTGATTCTGACGGGCAACCTGGTTCTGTTGGTGAAATGGTTATCAGGGGCGTAGGTAGTATTAGTGGGTCAAGTTCCCCTCTGTATATTATTGATGGTACACCTACAAATACGCTCGCAAATTTTAACCCGGGAGACATTGAATCGATTTCAATATTAAAGGACGCTGCCGCAACCAGTATTTATGGTTCAAGGGCCGCAAACGGAGTTGTAATTATAACAACCAAGCAAGGCGCTAAAGGCGAAACGAAAGTCTCTTTAAATGCCCAATATGGTATATCTGATTTAGAAAACCCTAACAATTTTGGGGTGATGAACTCGGAAGAGTATGTCGATTACTACCGGGCGGCTATATTGAATGCCGGTTTTGATCCGGACGATCCTTCTTCTGGATATTACATGCCTGTTAATTTAAGTGAGCAAAATACGGATTGGGTTGATGAAGTGACACAAACAGGAGTTACGCAAAACTATGAGTTAAGTATACAAGGGGGGAATTCCGGCAGTAAACACTACGTATCCCTTGGATATTTAGACCAAAAAGGAATCGTTAAGAACACAGGCTTTGAAAGGTATTCGGGAAGAGTTAACTATTCGTTTAAAATAACGGATAAATTAAATGCTAAAATAAATGCCCTGGGGGCTTATGCTGAAAGTCAGAACAGGTTTAGAGGCGGTGGCGGAAGATCAGGGCAGTTTAGTGGTGCACATAATGTGGCCCCGACATCAGCCATTTATGCTGATGAAAATACGGTATTAAGCGGTGCCGGTTATAATTTTGATTTGCCCAGTAATGCGAATCACAACCCTGTTGCAGCTGCTAATATCAATGATGAGGAAAACAAACAGGTCAGAATTTTTCCAACGCTTAAAATAGACTTTAAGCCAATTGAGAATCTGACGCTGTCATCCCAGGCGGCACTTGACTGGACTTATTCCGAATATACAGCCTATCAATCGAAATACTATTTAGCAGAAACGGACAATGGGCTTTCTACCCTGGATCAATCTACAGACCTGGATTTTAATGTTTATGCAACAGCCAAATATAATGTCGATTTTAATGAAAATCACAAAGCATCTGTTTTAGTCGGAGCTGAATCGTACCAGGAGTCGGAAAGGTTTACCACAGCCGGATCAAAAAACTTTGCCTTTGAAGGGATAAACAATTTTGCTGCAGGTGGAGAAACCAGCACTGGGTTTATGGACTATGACTACTCTAAAGTGAACCTGGTTTCTTTCTTTAACAGAATGGATTATTCGTATAAAGAGAAACTTTTTATAAATACCTCTCTACGTAGAGATGGGTCCTCAAAATTTGGTTCTAAAAACACATGGGGAACCTTTTATGCGGTTGGGGCCGGATATGCCCTAAGTGAAGAACCTTTCATGAAAGATCAAAATATTTTTCAATCGTTAAGACTTCGGGGTAGCTATGGTATTATGGGTAACGATAAGGCTGCGGACACTTATGACTGGCGCCCGTTGTACAACGCAGGGGGAACCTACGTGGTGCCACTTGAAGGTGGGGCAGGAAAAGGCAGTAACAGTGGCTCCAGGCCAAGCTCGCCCGGTAATAATTTCTTAAAGTGGGAGGAAATAGCAACCTTAAATTTTGCTGTCGATTTTAGTGTTTTGAAAAATCGTATATCGGGAACAGTAGAATGGTATAACAGAAATTCTATCGATTTAATAACCCAAAAATACATTTCTCATACATCTGGTTTTACATACTATGATGATAATATTGGAAAAGTAAGAAATACGGGGGTGGAAATTGCGCTTCATTCAGATAATGTTAAATCTAAAAATTTTCAGTGGAGTACCGATTTTAATATTACGTTCAATAACAACGAAATTAAAAAACTTAATGCCCTAAGCGATTCAATAATCGGAACACAACAAGCAAATATTGTCGGAAGATCGTTGAATGAATGGTACCTGCCACAATATGCCGGTGTTGATCCTTTGAACGGACAAAATACGTATTACACAGAAGATGGTGGATTAACATACGAAATTGGTAATGCAGTAAAGCGTTCAAGTGGCCATTCATCTGTATCGCCCGATTACTATGGTTCTTTTACCAATACTTTCAAATACAAAGGTGTTTCCTTTTCCGCTATGTTTTACTTTAAATATGGAACGAAGATTTACCGCAATATGTTAAGAAGTATGTCTGTGACCGGGGGCAATAATTTACCTGATGAATTGGCAAATTATTGGAAACAACCCGGAGACCGGGTGCCAAATGCAAAACCCAACGTCCTTGTAAATGACCTGAACCATTCGACCAAATATTTAGAAGATGGCTCCTTTATTCGATTGAGAGAGCTGGCATTAACTTACAGTTTGCCCAATATGTTTACAGAAAAAATGGGGCTTTCCAACGTCATTTTGGGTGTAAAAGGCACAAACTTATTAACATTTACCAATTATGGCGGATATAATGTGGAAACCGGTTCCTACGAATCAAGCAGAACATACCCGGCAGGCAGAACAGTTACATTTAATATCTCAGCTAATTTCTAATTCTTATAATCATGAAAATTTTACTTAAAACATTAGTCATATTATTACTATCAGCTGGTTGCGATTCTTTCCTGGATGAACCGCCAATTACTTTAACAACTCCGGAATTGGCCCTGAATACAGAAGTAGATATCGCCACCGCATTGCATGGAGCTTATACCTATCTTAATGACGACGGATATGGAATGATGTATTTCGTTATTGGAGATGCTGCTACCGATAATGGAAAAATCCCGTCTGACAGGGAAGCTTCCGGTGCCGGTGCTTCAAGAATACCCTACGCATATACCTTAGAACTATCGGAACAATTAACGGCCGGCAGTTTTTGGACAGAAGGGTACAATGTAATTGCTGCAGTTAACCGAATAATAGAACGGTTAGAGGAGGTGGAGTTTAGCCAGGAATTCGAAAATCAGGTATTGGCTGAATGTTTATCCTTAAGGGCCTTAATGCATTTTTCCTTAACCCAGCTCTTTGCCCAAGACTATAATTTTTCACCCGACCAGTCGCATTTGGCTGTACCGTATATGCTTGTGGTTGAACCCGGTTCAACGCCTAAAAGAAATACAATGAAAGAGGTGTATGATTTGTGCCTGGAAGACGTTAATCAGGCTGTTAAGTTATTTAATCCATCAGAAAACTATTTAACCGATAATGGATTAAGGGCAGGGGCTGATATTTACTTTCTGAATTATTATTCCGCTTTGGGCTTACGTGCAAAAATGAATTTCTACAGAGGAAATTACTCGGAAGCATTAACTGATGCCAACGAATTAATTGGCGGCCCCTTTCAACTGGAGGAGCAATATACCAGCAGTGTTTATAATAACGATGGCGAAGAAGGCGAATTTGTTGACCAGTGGTACAGCATAGCTCCTGTACTCGAATCTGAAGCAATTTTTCAACTGGACCTGGACGAAGACGATGGTGATTTTGCAAATCGTTCATTTATAGATATCTATACTGCAAACAACGGGAATGCAGCACATGCTATTTCAAATGATCTTTACTCATTATACGATAGCAGTGATGTAAGAAGGTTTTGGTATTATGATGAAAAGGCCACTCCCGCAACAGATTTACATGTATTTAAATATCCGGGGTCGCTTGGAATAAATGCTGATGCCCACCATATACCGGTAATGAGATTGACTGAATTTTATTTGATGGCGGCTGAGTGTGAGTTACGTACCGGGGGCACAGAGGACAGGGCAAGAAGCCTGCTCCTGCCTATAACGGAACGCGCGAATGCCAGTCCAATTGAAACATCGGGAAATGAATTGCTTGAAGATATTATTACAGAAAGAAGAAAGGAACTGGCCTTTGAGGGAAACCGCTTATATGATTTAAAACGTCTTATGAGGGGGTTTCAGCGAACAGATTGTACTTTAACCAATGGTAACTGTTCGGTCGAGTATGGTTCTCACCTGTATGCATGGCCAATTCCAGCTGAGGAGAGAGTGGCCAATCCGGAAATTGTTCAAAATAAACCCTATTAAAACAAATCATTATGAAACGAATATATTTTTACATAATAATTCTCATATCGGTGTTGTCATCCTGCTTCGATGATAACGAAATATTGCTCCCCGAGGCCTATAATTACCTTGCTTTTTCTACTGTATCTACAATTTCAACGGAGGGTAGCGATGATAGCGAAATCACTGTTGAGATCGTTTATTCCGGTTCTGAACTGCAATCCGATTTAGAAATACCGCTTTTAATAGAAGCTGATGGAGATGTTCCGGTAACAGAGGGCGTAGATTACAAATTGACCGATCGGGGCAATATCGTAACAATCTCAAAAGGCTCGTATACTTCAAATTTCAAGTTGTCAATTCTTAATAACGATAAATCAGCCGGGGCACGTGTGCTGACATTAAAAATCCCTGAAATAGACGGGTATAACCTGGGGAGCCCTGATGCTGAAGAACTGGGTGAACATCAGGTTACAATTCTTGAGGACGATTACACGATTTTTGGCTATACAAGCTTTGAAGAGCCACAGGCTGGAGAAATTAATAATTTTCATGCACAGGGAACAACGGATCAAATCAATGTAGAGAACCAAAACAGTGTTGATTTCACATATAATGGAGGTGAAATGGGCTTCGATACGTATTATATTCCCGGTGAAGAAGGGGGAGAAGACTCAGGCCTGCTGTTCGGGGTCACTAAATTTGCTGCAGATACAGGTTGGGGATATGATGTAATAGCATTTCCTGATGGAGCGCAGGCTTATTCAACTTCCGATTCTGATGGATTAATGGAAATTGCTTTTGATAATATTGATTTATCATCGAATGTCCAGCAACTTCAAATTTCATTCGATGTATGGTTTGCAGATGCATCCTGGGAAGAATCGGATGAGTTTGATCTTTTCTGGCGGACCGAAGATGGGGATGAAGTGGTATTGTCGTTGCGCTCAAATGGTAAAAAGATGACGGATTCAGCGGATGGTTCCGGACGCGAACTTATCGAAGAGTGGACCCATTTTACCCGTTCAGTATCAAATGTCAAGCCCGGGCAGTTAATTATTCAAATTGGCTCAAACAGTGGCAGTGAAATCAGTTTCATTGATAATATAAAAATTGAAGGGATATAATAGGAAACAGTGAGGTTGAGGGTCGTGTAATATGAAATATTTCAGAGCGTTAAACGCGTGATAACAATCTCAATTAAAATAGTTATTAAAAGGGGCTATCTCAGTCATAGGTAGCCCTGTATACAAAAATCAAGAATTAAATGATTACAAAATTAATTTCAACCAGAGTCAGGAATTCGGAACAATCGTCAACCGTTAGAATTGCAGATAAGGTAAAAGAGATGCGGGAAAGCGGAGAAGAGGTTTGTGACTTTTCAGCCGGGAGGGCATTTGAACATACCCCTGAATATGTGATCGAAACTGCGGTGAAAGCCATGAAAAACGGGGATACACACCAAACACCCGCAAAAGGCACAAAGGCATACCGCGAAGCCGTTGTTATAAAGCTTAAGAGAGAAAATGACATTATAGCCAACCCGGATACGGAAATCGTTGCAACAATGGGGTGTAAACAGGGATTAACAGCTTCTTTGCTGGCAGTACTGAACCCTGGTGACGAAGTCATTGTAGAAGATCCGTGCTTTGTTACTTACAAACAAATAATAACCTACTTAGGCGGCAAACCGGTAACCGTTCCTTTACACGCCGAAAATAATTTCAGGTGGAAAAGGGAACAACTGGAAAATGCAATTACACCTAAAACCAAAGCTGTTATTATGTGCACACCTCACAACCCTACAGGTGTTGTACATACAAAAGAAGATCTGGAAGAAGTTGCCGCTGTGGCCATTAAACACAATTTAGTGGTAATTACAGATGAGCCTTATGAACGGACCGTTTGGAACAACCGAAAACATTACAGCCTGGCCAACATTGAGGGAATGCGGGAAAGGACGATTACCTTAATGAGCCTGACCAAAAGCTTTTCAATGGGAGGGTGGCGAATCGGGTTTGCCTATGCCGATCCGGAAATCATCGCTCAAATGAATAAACTTCAACAACACCTTATTACATGTGTTAACTCTTTTGTTCAGGCAGGGGCCATTACAGCACTTGCCGGAGAGCCCAAAGATGTGGTAAAAAAATATTGGAGTGACTGGGAGGAAAAAGTTCATTATTTTACATCTGAATTAAACAAAATTAATGGCCTGAGCTGTGAAATGCCCGAAGGCGGGTTATATGCGTGGGCTGATATTTCCAGGTTAAACATTCGTTCAGATGAATTTGCGGATCGTTTGCTCGAACAGGAAAATGTTGCTGTTATTCCGGGAGGTTCTTTTGGAACATTCGGCGAAAACTACATTCGGGTTACCTGTGTAAAATCTTATCCGGAAATTGAGAAAGGTTTAACGGGAATAAGAAATTTTGTAAATTCTTTGGTGTAACTAATCGGTACATATTAGATAAATTAGATAATGAATAAAGTCGGTAGAATTTTTAAATCTTATTTTGGTCTGTCTGTAGGGGTAAGAATACTCATTTTTATGGCAATCGGGCTTATTGCCGGAATTGTTTTTGGCGAAAAGGCAATGGTTGTGCAACCTTTGGGCGATCTGTTTATTAAGCTGTTAATGATGGCTGCAATTCCCCTCGTCTTCTTTAATTTATTAGGTGGGATAACCAGCTTGACAGACTTAAAAAGCTTAGGGAGAATCGCGACCAAAATCTCCTCATTCTATATAATTACCACAATTGTTGCCTTAACCTTTGGATTGGTCAGTATGCATTATTTACAACCCGGGGTGGGCATGCAGTTAACCGAAGAAGTGAACGATAATTTTGGTAATGTGCCCAGCTTAATTGATGTTTTTCTGGGTTTGGTGCCCCCGAACATCTTTAAAGCATTTAGTGAGGGTAATATGTCTCAAATAGTTGTTTTTGCTGTCTTTTTGGCTATAGCTACCTTAAAACTTAAAGACGATGTAAAAGTGCCTATGCAAAAAGTTTTTAGCCGGCTTTCCAAACTGTTTAGGGAAATGGTAACCATGATTCTGGAAATTAGCCCAATCGGCATTGGGGCATTAACAGCTGCGGCAATTGGACAATATGGTTCCAGTATATTCGGGCCTTTGGCGATATTCCTTGTAGGTATCTGGGGTACACAAATTGTAATGGTTCTGGTTTATTTCGTCCTTCTTTGGATATTTACCAAAGAATCCCCGGTTAAATTCTTTAAAAATACGGGACCTTTGTATGCAACAACATTCTCTACGTGCAGTAGCCTGGCGAGTCTGGCGGTTGCTTTAGATTTGGCTGAAAAAAAACTAAAATTACCGGAATATATCTATTCATTTACCCTTCCTTTAGGTTCTCAATTAAACAAAAATGGGACCTCAATAATGCTTGCCGGGGTGCTAATATTTACGGCCCAGGCTGCCGGGGTTGAGTTTTCAATTGCCTCCCAGATTACTATTATCCTGATTGGCTTATTGCTTGAAACAGGCTCAGGCGGGATTCCCGGCGGAGGGCTTGTTATTGCTCTAATCTTTGTTAAGGCTTTTAATTTACCTTTAGAGATAGCGGCCATTGTTGGTGGTATTTACCGTCTTATTGATATGGGAAGTACAACAATAAACTGTATGGGCGATATGGTAGGAACTGTAATTGTAGCTAATTCAGAGGAAAAAAGGGCCCGCCGCATGAAAAATATTTCTTAACTAAAAACTAAACATATAACAAAAACAATGAAAAGTATTGTATTAATTTCCCTAATCACACTGTCGTCAACCTGCTTTTCTCAGCATATAAGTACCAGGGAAGATCGCGAAGCTTTGTTCAATTATATTATTGAAAAAACTCAGGACCGTGAGGCTTTCTCCTCTCCAAAGGAAAAAAACTTAGGCTTTGATCCCGTTAATGAGATGCTTAAATTGAAGGGTGAAGTTATTGATGCCCCTAATGACATTGAGCTGTATTATGCCTTACAAAAAGTAAGCTGTGCCAGAAGGGATAAGCACTTGAAAATAAAACCGGTCAACGGGGGGCTTAACGGACCAGATGTTAAAAAGAAATACGCTCCAATAAGTTTTCACCCCGACTATTCCGATAAAAACAATTATTTCTTGTTCGTTTCGGATTTGGGTGAATCCATTCAACAGGTGGTTAAACTTAACCAGGTGCCAAAAATTGGAGATAAACTCATAAAAATAAATGGCGAGGGTGTAAATGAATATTTTGAGAAAGCAAGAATATACCAGTCCTACTCAACCATTGAAAATTTATGGAGAAGGTTTGGATATAATTTAGGGACGAAGTCTTCAAGTCTTCCGGGGCATTTTTATAAGGAAAAACTCTTTTTGACCCTGGAAAATAAGAAAGGGAAAATGTATGATATTGAACTGCCCTATATGGATCAGGTTTCATGGAAGTATGGCAGGGTTATTAGGGATTACCCCGGTTACGAAGAAGTTGAGGCTTTTAGTTTTGAGAGTTTTAAGTTATATACACCAACAAATGGTTCTAATAAAACACTGTTGCTTTGGTGGTATGGGTTCAGGTCTGATTTGCCAGAGGCAATTGACGCATTGGTCCAATGGGCCAGTGATAACAAGAAACTTAACTATGATATAATTATTGATGCCATTGACTCCCGGGGTGGCTCGCAGGGTGCATATGCTTTATCCCGTTTGTCCCCTAAAGCATTTAAAACTACCGGCGGCAATATTAAAAACAGTGATATTACCTATGAATTCATTTCAAAATATACAAAACGATATTTGGGCTCAAAACAAATTTTAGATGGCGAGGGGCGCGAGACAGAAGATGATGGGACATGGGTTGTCGACTGGCTGAACGGTCCGGTCCTGGATGGGTTAAAAGCGGGGCAGGAGTATAGCAATAATACTCCGTTTAAATGTGCGCATTTACCACATTATTCAGATTGGGTAATGAACCCGGCACAAAAGCATTTTACCGGTAACATGGTTGTGTTCTTCGGCCCATGGGGCGGATCGCACTTAAGCCAGTTTTCGGCAATGATAAACGATAACGATTTGGCTTATACCCTTGGGATGCCCGATGGTGGCTACAGTAACACCTGGGAGTGGTCAGAAGTTCTTCATTTCCCCATCAGTAAAAAACCTGTTGTTGAGTTTATGTGGAGCATTGGGCACACCATTCGTCCAAATGGGGAAATACTGGAAGGAAACCCAGCTCAGGTTGATGAATATATCCCGGTTACCCGTTCGAATTATTTGGGGTATAAACTGATTCTTCTAAAAAAAGCGGAAGCCTGGCTGAAATCCTCCAAATAAAACCCTTTCGTTCATCTATAAAAATATGAGTATGTTTATGAGATTTCAATTTGTATTTCTTGTCGTATTTTCTACCTGTTTATGTGCACAACAGGTTACGGATGAGAAAATTCCCCAAAACCAAACAATAAAAGAATTGCCCGGGTCACTAAAATTTCGTAATGTGGGGCCCTCTCGCGGGGGGCGCGTCACAGCTGTGGCTGGCTCTGAAAACCAAAAAGGGGTTTTTTATATGGGCGCTACTGGAGGTGGGGTTTGGAAAACAAATAACTACGGACAAAGCTGGAAAAATATTTCCGACGGTTATTTTTCAACCCCTTCAATTGGAGCAATTGCCGTGTATCAGAAGAAGCCACAAATCATATATGTCGGCACAGGTTCAGACGGGATAAGGAGCAACGTTATTGTTGGAAAAGGGGTATACAAATCGGTTGATGAAGGTAAATCCTGGGAATTTATCGGCTTAAAAAATGCAGGACAAATAGGTTCTGTTATTATTCATCCGGACAATCCGGAAATTGTTTACATAGGGGCAATCGGACAGCCTTTCCGAAAAAATGAGGAAAGAGGGGTATACAAGACAAGCAATGGCGGTAAATCCTGGGAAAAAGTGTTCTTTTTATCCGACTCGGTAGGTTGTGCCGACTTGGAATTTGCTCCGGATAACCCGGATATTATCTATGCAACAATGTGGAGGGCAGAACGCAAGCCCTGGACGATAATAAGTGGCGGGGCCAACGATGGAATTTACAGGTCGTCTGATGGTGGGGGCACATGGAAAAAACTGGAAAATGGATTACCCAGCCATTTAATTGGGAAAGCTGACCTGGCGGTAAGTAAAGACCGGCCCGGGCGGGTCTGGGCCCAAATACAGGCATCACATAACGAAGAAGGGATTTATTGTTCCAATGATTTTGGTGATTCCTGGGAAAAAATTGACATGCCGGAAAAAACACATAAATCGGTTATGTACCGGCCATTTTATTTTACCAACCTTAGTGTTAACCCCCGGAACGCTGATAATATTTGGTGTGGGACAAAAAAATTCTGGACCTCGTATGATGCCGGAAAAACATGGAAGCCCGTATTAACAACACATAGCGATCATCAGGATTTATGGATTAATTTTCGTGATTCCCTGGAAATTATCGAAGGGAATGATGGGGGCGCGTCTGTTTCCAGAGATGGTGGTAAAACCTGGTCAACAGTATTCAATCAACCAACGGCAGAACTGTACTCTTGTAATATCGACGACAGGTACCCCTATTATATTTACTCAGGTCAACAAGATAACACCACCATTTGTGTTCCCGGTAAACCTACAAGACTTGATCCTTTTAGAGCAAATGATCTGCATAATCTGACCCGGGTATCTGACTGGGAAAATGTGGGAGGTTGCGAAACCGGGCCTGCTATTGCGAAACCGGGCAGCCCGGATATTGTTTATGCCAACTGCAAAGGCCAGTTTTCGGTCTACAACAGAACAACCGGGAAAGAAGAATTGTATTATGTCGGATATGAAAGTTTGTATGGAAACCATCCGGACGATGTAAGCTATCGGTTTCAAAGAGTTACCCCCATGGAAGTTTCACCGCATAACCCGGATATTGTTTATTATGGTTCGCAATATGTACATAAAACCGTTAATGGGGGAAAAACATGGGAAGTTATTTCTCCGGATTTAACCGCTAATAAAAAGGAATTCAGGGAGAGAAGCGGGAAACCAATAGATGAAGATATTTCCGGGGAAGAAAATTATGCAACCTTGTATGCCATTCAGGAGTCCCCGGTTAAAAGCGGCGTAATATGGACAGGATCAAACGACGGCCTGGTGCATGTTACCAAAGACAACGGGGAAAGTTGGACAGACATTACCCCAAAAATGCCGGAAGGGGGCAGGGTTTCTCAAATAGAGGCTTCTTCTCACAATCAGGCCAAAGCTTATTTTGCGATCTACAGGGACTATTTAGGTGACGACAGGCCTTATCTTTTTAAGACAAATAATTACGGGAAAACAATGATTGATATTTCTGATGGGATCCCCGATGATTTTCCGGTAAGGGTTTTGCGTGAAGATCCAAAACGAAAAGGGCTTCTCTATGCCGGAACTGAGTTTGGCTTATTTATTTCTTTTGACGATGGTGAAAACTGGAGCCCGTTTCAACTTAACCTTCCGGTTACCCCGATAACCGATATCCGTATTACCCGAAACGATTTAGTATTGTCCACTCTTGGCAGATCATTCTGGGTTTTGGATGATATCTCCTGCTTACGGCATTACGAGCAGAAGAACAGGCATCATTTTCAATTTTTTCAACCCAAAGATATAATTGATTATGGACAGAACTTTTATTTTACCTTACCCAATGAAAAAACAGACTCTGTTATTATGCTGGAGGTAATAAAAGGGGAAGAAAAAATATTTTCTAAAAGGTATTTGGTAAATAAGTTACCGGAAAATGAGTGGGGCATATTCAAAATAACCTGGGATTTAAGACATCAATTGCTTAAAGGCTTACGCGATGTTAAAGCGCCCTCTGTCTCTCCGGGCACTTACCAGGCCGTGTTAAATTATTCGGGAAAAAGCGTACGTCAGGATTTTAATTTTATGCTTCACCCTAATCTGGGGAACGCCGGAACCAGTGAAAAAGATCTCCTGGAACAGGAAGAATTGGCTTTAGCTACTTTAAAACTGTTGCAACGAATCTACTCTGGAATTGAACAGCTCAAAAGCGCGATAGCTACATGTGAAGATCAGGTAAAACTTAAGGACTTAAACGCACGGTTAGACTTACTTCGTAAGGGACCGCGAAGATACGATAAGCCCATGCTGTATGATCATACCTTGTATTTATATAAATCAATTACTTCCAGCCCTCAAAAATTGGGCGATGATGCATTTAAACGTTATAAAGCGTTAAAAGAAGCCTGCAACAAACTGCTTAAGGATTGAACATAGCCTGACCACAAAATAACACGTCTGTTTTGAACCGAAGGTAACGAACATATTTAATAGTATAAAATGCGTGAGTAACATAACAGATTTATAGACAGGCTTACAGATATGAGAAAACACCGGGGACTGCGTTAACCTTATCAGGAAGAAACTCATCCCAAAACTGTCGGGACTTCATTTTTCCTTACTGCCGCATAAACTTTGTTCCCGGTGTTTTTTTACTACGCTACGCTGAAACAACAACGTTTTCCTGTAAACACCCTTACAATTGGTTTAAGCCTTTTTAATCGTCAAGCAGGTACGAATTAAGCAGCTTATCGAATCACAGACAGGCTGTGGTGGACGGTCTGATCCGGAAATTCAAGACGTAAAATATAGACACCGCCGGGTAAAGAAGTCAGGTCAATTTCGAACACACGACTTTCTTTTTTTTCATTTTTACAGATATTTCCTGATTGATCCAGGATAGCATACGCAATAACCGGTACTTCAGCACGAACATTTAAGAATGCATTGGCAGGGATTGGAAAAACCGTGGTCTTTACCATCGGAAAAAAATCTTTGGTATGCGCCGAAGCTTCCCCTGTTCTGACACACCGGCAATAATTATACACATACTGAATATCTCCCTGCGGGCCAAAACTTTTGGGATAATCATTGGCACTGCCCGATTTCGGATCGCTACGCTGTGCCCCGGCACCATGAACATCCAGCAAGTTCGTATTCATTAGGCCCTCTGCTTTTCCAAAGGCAAAATAAACAGCAGAAGAATATTTATTCATCCCATCCATTAAAGGCGACGATGTCCAGAAGTAAGGATACTGTCCGCCGGCACCGTTATAATCTTTAATTTCCGTAGTCGAAAAAACAGGATCGATAGCAGGTGTACCGGTAGATTCAGGACTACGCGAATAATCAACAATGCTGTTGAGCTCTTTCGCATTAGGAAGCCGCCAGTCACTGTAACCGGCAACACTTAGTTTGGCGCAGTAGTCCAGTGCATTCTCCCAGTCAACACCGGCACCGTTGTCGGATTTTTGCCACATCAGCCCCGTAGCCTTATCGGTAACGGTTTCGTCGCCATTGTCGGTAAAGTCGTTTATACCATAGTTTACATTGCCTCTTACCATTCTAAAATACATGGCTTTGGGCGTTGTTTTATCTTTCGGATCATATTTTGGGTAGCCCTTTAAACGGCCATCAACAAAGTTGAACCCAAAAAGCGTTGAATCCCCGTTCATGGTCAGGTGGGTATAATGGGTAGAAGACCATGTCTGCGCGTCTATTTCACGTTCTCCTTTTGAAACATCTCCAAGCGGCTGATCAAAATAAATGGTGTCAATAAAGAATTGATCGGCATTTTCGCCCATTAACGAGCCGGTAAATACCGATAAAGAATAAAGCTCTTTTATGGTGGGTATGCGCCAGTCGTTATAACCGGCAAGAGACAATGCCTTAGCTTTCGTTAAAGCTTCTGCATAACTGATTTTATCGCCCATGTTTTTTTGCCACATTAAACCCGTAACATTATCCGTAATGGTACCATCGTTATTATCGGTATACGATGGTGCATTGATGATATAATGCGCATCCTGGCCAAAATAAGCACTGCCTTCGGCAGGCTCACCAATTACGGATGTGTTATCGTAAAAATCGCTTACATCGGTGTCCACAACTGGATAAGTAAGCTGTCCTTTCGCGGTAATGGCAGACAGGAAAATTAAAAGACCAAAGGTAGAAATTCTGTTCATATCAATTTATTTTTATGCATGTTTGGGTATACAACGCATGTGTTTCGTGGTTGATGAACCTTAATATAAGTTCTTGTGGTTCTATATTTTCAAGATTAAATTCCAGGACAGGTGAACCGACAGGAAATTCTTTGTTTATAATCACTTTTCCTGACATGGCGATTAACTCCGCTGTCCAGCCGGACGGAGAAAGGGCACCGGCTCTTTGGACAACCAGCTTGTTTTTTACCGGATTCGGAGAAACTATAAACATTTCATCTGTTCCGTCCATGTGCCGGAGAACACTTGTGTTACAGGCAGAGCAAATCGTTCCGCCACAATCAGCACTCGTTTCGTCTCCATTCTGGATGTTGTCGTTACAGGACCAGCCATTTCTGATTGCTTCGCTTTCTTCCAGTAACTCGCTGACCAGGGCCGATTGTTCTGATGTTAAAGAACCGGCCATTAAATCATTCGTTTCCAGTTTATCCGTGCTAAGGTCGTAGAGCTCCCGGGTACCATTGGTGTATACAATAAGTTTATACCTTTCGTTTCTGATGGTGTACCCATCTGTGGTAACATTCTTTAAATTCGAGGTTATTTCAGCGTAATTATATGTTCGTGTCGGACCATCCGAGCCGTTTAACAGGTGTTTAAAGCTTAGGCTGTTATATTTCCCGTTTTTTTCTCCCGGCCGATTTTCATCGGCAATGTCCATAATGGTTGCATAAAGGTCAACCACGTGAACCAGGGCGTTTTCTTCTTCTCCGTGGCGGGTTACCCCTTTACCCGCTATAATCATGGGTACGTGAATGCCTCCCTGGTAAAGTGTCTGTTTTCCGTGATTAGAGGCATACCCCTGAATGACATTGCCGGGCGTACCATTGTCGCCCACAAAAATGAATACCGTATTCTCCTTAGTCTCCTGCGGTAATAAATCAATAAAGCGTCCGATTTCATAATCCAGCGACTCAATCATAGCCAGGTATTTATAAAAATTGTTGCTGGTAACACTTTGGGTGAACATATATGAGGGAGGGACATGCATTGGGGTATGCGGGGAGAAATGGGCCATCCACACCAGCCAGGGCTGCGATTGTTCTTTAATCCAGTCGATAGCCTCGGTGGTAAAGTGAGATGTTGCATAGGCTGTTGTTTTTGCCGAAACCCCGTTTTCAGTCCTTACCCAGTCATCATAAGCATCCCACTTTGTGCCCAATGAACCCACGAAATGATCGGCCCCGTGCATGTTCGGGTGATTTGCTACCTCAGGAAATGCAAGGTGCCATTTACCGACCGCACAGCTTGTGTACTTTTGAGTGCTGTTTTCTTTCAGCTCATCAAAAAGGGAGGTGTGGGCAGTATCAAGGTTTTGGGGAACAGTGGTAACCCCGTTGTTAATACCATATTTTCCTGTCAGCATGCATGCCCTGGTGGGGGAACATACCGGTGCAGACCAGACATTGTTAAAGGTAATGCCGACAGAGCGAAGAGAATCCAGGTGAGGGGTAGCCGGTTTTATATTTCCGATGCTGTAGCCGTTTAGGGCATCAACCCCCAAATCATCTGCAATAAATAAAACTACATTCGGTGAATCCTGGGCAAACGTGCTGTGCAGCATAAAAATGAAGGATAAAACCAGACCGTTTTTTCTAAAAGATGGTTTGAATATGTTCATTATATTTAGGTTTATTGTTTGAACCTTAAATTGTGGCTCTTTAGAAAACTCCGATAACTGCGTTATGGCCTTGTTCCCGAACCTTTCTTAAGAGCCACTTCTATAAATCAAGTGTTTTCTTAGAAACACGATTTAGTGCCTGTCTATAAACTCGGGAGTCTGAACTAGAAAGTTCAAATTCAAGGCGTGTGAACCGAACGAAGTGAGCTCTTGAACACCATTGAATTTAAACACTTGGTGAAAAAAAAATCAACCCGCATAATACTAAGGTATTTGAGGATTTATATTTTGAGCAACAACGCGGAAGTTGGACTTTATAGACTGACTCTAATTATTATTGAAATTAAGAACATTTACTGTGACAAAAAAGTAAAATCTACGAACCGGGATATTGAATCAACCGAATGACAAATTGACTAAATCTGTTTTCAATGGCGAAAAACACTTTTCTTTTAGTCCGGTCTAAGCACACTTTAATACCTTTAATGCAATTTTTGAATAAAAATACCAATGAAGATACTGCATACTTCCGACTGGCACCTGGGGCACCGTTTGCATGAACAGTCGCAACACGAAGAACAAAGCCTGTTTTTAAACGGATTAAAAAATTATATAGCGGAAAGCAACATTGACATTTTGCTTGTGTCGGGCGATATTTTTGATACCGGGGCCCCTTCAACCCAAAGCCTGAAGCTGTATTATGATTTTTTGATCAACCTTCGGACAACCGCATGCAAACACATTGTTATAACCGGGGGAAACCACGATGCGCCGGGCACTCTAAATGCCCCCAAAGAACTGCTTCAGGCACTTTCGATACATGTTACGGGAAAAGCAACAGAAAATGTTGGTGAAGAAGTATTTAAACTGTCTGTTGATGACGAAGAGGTAATTATTGCAGCCGTTCCTTACCTGCGGGATCAGGATATTCGTAAGGCAACAGCCGGAGAGTCGTTTGAACAGGTAGAATACAGGTATAAACAGGCACTCATCCGGCACTATGCAGAAGTGGCGGCACATTGTCTCGAACTAAAAAACGATACGACCCCCGTAATAGCCATGGGGCATTTATTTGCAGTAGGCGGAACAACATCAGAAAGCGAGCTAAGTATTTATGTGGGAAACCTGGGAGATATCGGGGCCGGCGATTTTCCCGAAATATTTGACTATGTAGCCCTCGGGCACCTGCACAGACCTCAAAAAGTGGGAGAAAGTGACCGTATTCGCTACTGCGGATCGCCCTATCCGCTTAGTTTTGGCGAAACCGGGTACAATAAACAAATAATTGTTATTGAAACCGAAAAAGGAAAGGTGAAAAAAACAGAAGAAGTGCCATTGCCGGAATACCGTAAACTAATACGGGTTAAGGGAACACCGGAAGAATGCATCATTCGTCTGAGGCAGATCGGAGAGGAAGAACACAGCCCGGTCCCCTGGGCAGAAGTTGTGTTGGTCCGACACCCGGATACATCTGTTGCGTTCGGAGAAATGAACAAAGCCGTGGAAGGGCTAAACGTAGAAGTCTTAAAAGTCACCCTCGACGCAGAAAGAAAAATGCAGGGACTCGAAAAACTCATTGAAAATTCAAAACACGTCAGGGAACTGTCGCCAACCGAAGTATTTAAAATGAAATGTAAAGAGCAGGGCTTCGACCTAGAAAACAACCCCGACATATTCGATGCATTTCATGAAGCCCTACAAATAGCCAGGGAGGGACAGCAATGAAAATACTCAGGATAGAACTGCAAAACATCAACTCATTAAAAACAGAAGTCCCGATAGTCATTGATTTCGAAGAAGACACCTTCCGGGATGTCGGGCTGTTTGCCATCACCGGCCCAACCGGAGCCGGAAAGTCAACCATACTCGATGCCATAACCATTGCACTTTATCACAAAGTACCCCGGTTCAACAAACCCAATGTCAAGGCCGGGTTAACAGATGTTGTCAGTTACGGGGCCAACAGTGCCTTAGCACGGGTAACATTCATCAATAAAAACAAACGCTACGAATCCTCCTGGTCGGTGCGCCTGAAATCAAAGCAGGGAAAACGGCTGGGAACACCACGCGAAGAAGTCCGTTTAAAAAACATCAGCAGCGGGGAAATAATAGCCGAGAAGAAAAGTGAGCTGCAAAGCAAAATAGAATCCATAACCCAGCTTAACTACAACCAGTTTTTGCGCTCGGTAATGCTTGCCCAGGGCGAATTTGCAGCATTTCTCTCTGCCGATGCCAAAGATAAAGGGACATTGCTGGAACAAATTACCGGAGAAGACATTTATAAGAAAATAGGGGAGGCCATTAACAGCAAAACCTTCGAAGAAAAAAGAAAACTCGACACCATTAAGGCAAAAATAAACCATGAAGACCTGTTGCCGGAAGAAAAAAGAGAAGAACTGAGAAAAGAAAAAGAACAGGTTGAAGAAAAAAACACCGGCATTAATGCAGAAATAAAAAAGTTAACCCTTTGTCTGGAATGGTACAAGAAAAACGAAGATTTACATAAAAATAAACGCTTGCTGGAAGAGAAATTCAGGGAACTGGAAAAAAGCAGGCAGGATAACCAGCCGTACATCGAAAGAATAATGCGCCACGAAATGGCCGATCCCTTTAGGGAACATCTTGAACATATCGGACGGATTGAAAAAGAAGTAGCAAAAAAGAAAGAACAATACCGTAGTTTGTCATCCTTTTTGCTTGATCTGTTGCAGGAGAAAGAAAAAAGCAAAAAAGAACAGGTATTGCACCAGGAAGCACTAACAGACCACGAAGAGGAGATAAAAAAACAACTGCCAAAACTGGAACAGGTAACCCGGCTGGACACGGAGTTGCAAAGCATCAGCATGCAAAAAGGAAAAACAGGGCAAATAATCCGGGAACTATCGGAAGCCGTGGAAAGCAACCGGAAGAAAGCAGGGCAGAAGGCACAGCAGGCAGAAGACATCGGGAAAACAATTAAAGGAGCTGAAACCTTTCTGGCAGCGAATAAGCACGTGCCGGAGCTTGAAAGGGAGTTTCCGGACTGGATTCCCTTGTTGACCGAGCGGGAAGGTAATATTCGCCGGGTTGCCGAAGAGGAACAACAGCTAAAAAAAACAGCGCAGGAAATAACCCAAACCTCAGATGAACAGGTCAAAAACGAGCAGTTGCTTGAAAAAGATTTAGAGAAACTGAACATTCTGGCCAATGAGGTTTCAAAACTAGAAAGTCGCTTAAAACAAAATAAGCTGGATAATCTTTTGGAGAAGCAAAAGGTATTAGGTGAAAAGAAAGATCGACTGGGGCGGCTCTTCGTCCTTTCCGAAGATTTTCTGAGGCATGGGGGCGATAAGGAAAAACTCGATGCAGAAAAACAGAAACAGGAAACCAGCAGGACAGAAACGGAAAAAAGAGCTGTAGGGATGAAGCAAAAGATTTTGGATGCTGAACATTCGTTACGCGATGCCGAAAGAATTCTGGAACTGGAAAGAACCATTCAGAGTTTCGGGGAGGAACGCAAAAAGCTTGAAAAAGAAAAACCCTGTCCGCTTTGCGGTTCAACCCGGCACCCCTATGTAGAGAAATACCTGAAAACAGAATTGTCACAGTCGCAACAGGAGGTAGAAAAAAGAAAACAGATCGTTGAAAAACTGAAAGATGAACAGCACGAAAACGACATATTGATGACCGGATCAACTGCCCGGATTGAAGCTTTGAAGAAACAATCGGAGCAGCTGGGGCAACAGCTAAGCGGAATAACAACGGAGTTTGACGCTTTTAAAACGGCATTTGCCATAGATTCGCCAGACCTTATAAAAAACGATATGCGTGTTTTGGAAGCCGATATGAAAGTTCTTTCCGAAGCCATTCGAAACGTGCAACATTTGCTGAAACAAAAAGATGAAAAAAGCAGCCAGCTTCAGTCGGAACAGGAGAAAGCCGGGGAACGAAGGAACCAAGCAGCTTCGCTTAAAGAAAAAAGCAATGGCCTGCAAAATGAATTAAAGAAGAAAAAGGAAGTGGTGAAAAACCTGCTGGACAGGAATAGAGTTTTAGAGTCGGATTTATCGGCAAAGCTGGGCAGGCTTGATCTGGAACTGCCTGTAACTGGAGAGACGGTGAGGTTTACAGAGAACCTGAAGGCTGCCATTGAGGGCTACAATACCAAAAGCAGACAACTTACGGAAGCGAAAAACCTTCTCGCACAACTGGATATCGACAGAAAGAACATCAGCAACACGATAAAGGAAAAAAACAAAGAGAAGGAAAAGTACCTGGCTGAACAAAAGGCCCTGGATACGCAACAAGCCGACAAAACCAGTGCCCGGAAAGCTATCCTTCCTCTTGAGCTTACGCCGGACAAAAAAAGAGACGAACTTCAGCAGAATGAGGAAAAAGCCCGTGAAGCACTGGAAAAAGTAACTGAAACGTACCATAAATTAAAAACACAGGAGGCAACAAGGGAAAAAGAGAAAGAAAACATTACCAAAGAGGGCAAAGCCCTGGCTGAGGAGTTAACCGGCCTGCAGGATGCTCTGGGAAAAAAGATAGAGCAAAGCGATTTTACCTCGAAGGAGGAGGTAGAGAAGGCTTTATTACTGCCGGAACAAAAGACGGAATATGTAGCGATCAGGAAAAAGCTTGAAAACCGCGAGGTAGAGCTCAAAACCCTTCAGTCGGAACTGGACAGGGACCTGCTTAAAAATGAGAAGGACCGGGATTTTAAACAATCGAAAGAAGAAGCAATGAAGCTGAAGTCGGAAGTGGAGTCGGCAAGAGATGCTTATTTACGGAGGCTGGGGGAGATAGAAAAGCAATTTGAGCTGGATAACAAGATTATTGAGAGAAACCGGGGGGTGTATGAAGAGATTAACAAACAGGAAAAGGTAGTGAAGAAGTGGAGATCCTTAATGCATTTACTGGGAGGTTCGCAACATGCATTCAATACCTATGTGCAACGGCTTACCCTGCAAAACCTTATTCATCTGGCCAATGTTCACCTGTATAAACTCAACAAGCGGTATTCGCTGAAGATGCAGGAGACGTATCAACCCGGTGAAGAGCTGAAATTTCATCTCATCGACCATTACCAGACCGATGATGCCCGGTTGGTAGACACATGCAGCGGGGGAGAGAAGTTCCTGATAAGCCTTGCCCTTGCCCTGGGGCTTTCCGATTTGGCAAGTAACAATGTTTCAATAGGTTCTTTATTTATCGACGAGGGCTTTGGCACCCTCGATAACAATACACTGGAAACGGTTATCTCTACCCTGGAAACATTGCAGGCACAAGGTAAAATGATAGGGATCATTTCGCATGTTGAAAACCTGAAAGAACGCATCCCGGCACAGGTACAAGTCCTGAAAAAGAGCAATGGCGTAAGTGAAGTCCGGGTGGTGTGAGGAGAAACATAATGTCAGTGAACAAGCGCGTGCAAGATAAAGAAGAAGGCGAAACCTATTACGAAGATCCGACTTTTGGCCTCCATAATGCAAAATTTAATAGCTTTACAAAAGGTTTTGTAACCGGAAACGGTAAAGTGAACAACATTGCTGTGGCAGAAGACAAAAACGGGAGCCTGAAGTTTGTCATGGCTAAGATTATCCAGATGGAAAA
Organism: Bacteroidales bacterium; assembly: GCA_965230395.1. GTDB lineage: Bacteria > Bacteroidota > Bacteroidia > Bacteroidales > UBA10428 > UBA10428. Next base: position 3,406,662 of record CBDDKV010000002.1, on the reverse strand, counting down.
AAATATTTTATCGAAGTTATATCACAGAAACAGGGAAGGGTAAAGCGCTTTACCTCCATTATACCGACAATACCAAGCAGTTGGTAGGCCGTCTGGTGGGCAACAAGCAATACGAGCAAAAAGGCCACTTGGGCAACGTGCGGACAGTAGTATCGGATGAAAGGCTGACAGAACAGCCCAAAGTATTAACAGCCAGCAACTACTATCCATTTGGAATGCTACAGCCAAATAACCCCTTTAGTTCAGGTGATTATAGGTTCGGCTTTAACGGTATGGAAAAAGATGATGAAGTCACTGGAAGTACTGGAACTAATTACGATTTTGGGGCAAGGATGTATGATAGCAGGCTAGGTAGATGGTGGAGTGTGGATCCAGCACAAAGTGATTACCCTGGAATTAGCGATTATTCATTTGCTATGAATAATCCGATTATTTTTATTGATCCAGATGGAAAGAAAGTATATCCTACAAATGACGAGGCATTGGAAATTATAAAACTTGGACTAAGTCCAGAAGAATCTCAATTTGTAACGCTAGATAAGAATAACTACATAGATTTAAACACATTACAGAAAGGTAAGAATCAATTAGGTTCTGTAGGTGAAAATTATGAGAGTTTACTTCAGCTAGTAGAAGCTAAGGAAGTTGTTGAAGTAACTGTTTCCGAAACTATGGCATATAAAAATGCTGATGGCCAGATAATGGAAGATAAATATTCAAATACCAGGGCTATAGGAAAATCTATTGATGATTTGTGGTTTACTCAGGGAGGTAGCAAAGATTTTTCTGGGAAAGTTATGGGTATGACATATGAAGAGTATATAGGTTACTGGGAAGGAATGGGTGAGTCAAATGTACCTGAGACATATGGAAAAGTTGGGGAAACCCTATATCCTAAAAGTATGGGAGAAAAACCTTCCGGACACTATTCAACCAATGAGAATATACAGGTACATGTTACAAATAAGTCTCATGAAGTAGATATCGTGAAAACGCAAGCTCATGAATCATATGGGCATGCCTTATTTAAAATTTTGGGCAAGAATTCTAGTCATGGAAAATCGAGAATACCAGGAGTTGAAGGGGCTAACGATGAATTAGAGATTAAAATTAACAAAGCAGAAAAAGAAGCTGCAGATAATTATGAGAAGCATAAGAATCCTTAAAATACTACTTTTAAATCTAATACCAGTTATTGGATTTAGTCAATGTGAAACAAAACAAGATAGTTTGTTAAATGGGCCGATACAGAGATTAGACCATGAAAATTTATTTTACAGGATTGATTGGTATAGTGCAGGAGTTTTGGATAGCACTAATTTTTATTCTTATATATGCGAGAAAAGAGGGGTATATAATATAGGAGAATTATCGGATTTACCTAGATTCGCAGATGGTAAAGCGTTTAATCAGTATATTCAAGAAAAAATAAAAATACCCAGTTATTATGACGGATTTGGGAAAATATTAGTTTCTGCCATTATTGAGGTTGATGGAAGCCTTTCAAATATAAGATTAGAGAGAAAGCTGATAGATTGTGAAGAGTGTAATAAAGAGGCTTTGAATGTAATAAAAACTATGCCCAAAATTACAGCGGGTAAAACAAATAACCAACATGTACCTTGCTTTTATGTGTTTATAGTTAATATTACCCCATAGTCTATTTGCGAGTTTAAGATATAAACCTTTTGCCCTGCTCGTGAGGGCTTGTAGCCTTCACGAATAACGAAACAACAAATTGCCATACTAATAAAGTGTGGCATTTTGGTTTAATAAGGCAACAAACAGGTAGGTTGTATCTGCTATTGTTTTGCAAAAACAACAAAATACGAGGAAGAAATTGATTTTATAGTAAACATGAGTGGAGCAACCACTCATGAGCGAATCCACTCGGGCGCGACTGCTTCGCGTCCGCATTTATAGTATGTCGGGCATGGTAACTGACTTGTCCTAAAAAAAGTTTACTTGCTCGTGAGGGCTTGTAGCCTTCACGAATAACGAAACAACAAAGTGCCATACCTATAAAGTGTGGCATTTTGGTTTAATAAGGCAACAAACTGGCAGGTTGTATCTGCTATTGTTTCGCAAAAACAACAAAATACAAGGAAAATATTGATTTTATAGTTATAAACATAAGTGGTGCAACCACTCATGAGCGAAGGGACATGAAACCAATGCAGGCGTAAGTGCATTTGGAGAAGTTGGGGTTAGTTTTACTTATGGCCTCTATGATCAAGAAGCTGGAAGAAGGTACTATCAAACAGGAGTAACCTTTGGGTTTGGTGCTATACCTACTTTAGGTGAAGAAGATTCAAATGTCGGTCAAACACTTTACATGAAGAAAGATAGCGAATGATTAATAAAGAGATAAAACCAGTAAGATTAGTTTTTGGAGGAATTGCATTTGTAGTATGCATGTTCGCGATGTATTTTATACAGAGTGATTTAAATAAATATGAGTCTATTAGAAACAAGCATTTTGAAGGAAAGGTGCATTCTATCAAAGTAAATATGGGGACATCATTTATTATATTGAATGATGGAAGGAAGATTCAAATACCAAATTCCCGGAATAAGGCTTTGTCTCCTTACGATTTTTGCGATTTTATAAAACAAGGCGATAGAGTTGAAAAGAAGCATAATTCAGATATGATTTATATTTATAGAAATTCAAAGTGTTATAAATTTAAATTTAGTGAATTGAATTATTACCACGAATCCAATTAAGTGTATACCCCGCTCGTGAGGGCTTGTAGCCTTCACGAATAACGAAACAACAAAGAGCCATACTTATAAAGTGTGGCATTTTGGTTTAATAAGGCAACAAACCGGCAGGTTGTATCTGCTATTGTTTTGCAAAAACAACAAAATGCGAGGAAAACATTAATTTTACACTTATAAACATGAGTGGTGCAACCACTCATGAGCGAAGGGGTATTTATGTATGATGGTGATGAAAGTTTTTTGGTGTCTACAGCTGAAAATAAAACGGTAAAAATAGTGATACAAGGTGTTAAGACAGCGGTAGATGTAACAGATGTTGGAAAAGATATTAATGCTATGAAAAAGATTAAAAGTTTGTTGAAAAATGAAGAATTTAACAAAATACTATTTGAGACAGCAGCAGCAGATGATGATGGTAAGTCCGTTCAGATGGATGCAGAAACCATTGTTGATATTATAAAGAAAAAAGACGATGAGTAAGGCAATTTTCAGAAAGAAATTCAGCTACTTTTTATCGATATTCATTTTTCTATCATTTAACTGTGTACTCACTTATCAACTATTTAAGTTTAAAGAGTTTTTTTTGGGAGGGGGGGCAATTGTTTTTAGTTTGTTTATTGCATATTTTTCAGAATATAAAGCAATCGGTATTGAGTTTTTTGAAGATTGTTTGTTGATATGTCAACCTTTTCAATTTAGAAAATATACAATCAAGTACAAAGACATAACAAGGGTGTATTTGATAAATAGACGGAATGACACAGTAATTGGCATAAAGTTTAAAGTTCAAGATGAATATTTTGAGAGAAAGTTTCTTATGAACTCATGCAAAGAATGGGAAATTCAAATCATGAATGATATTATAAATGAAAAAATTTCTCATGCAGACCACAAAATACCTAGACGAAGGTGGTTTCCCCGCTCGTGAGGGCTTGTAGCCTTCACGAATAACGAAACAACAAAGAGCCATACTTATAAAGTGTGGCATTTTGGTTTAATAAGGCAACAAACCGGCAGGTTGTACCTGCTATTGTTTCACAAAAACAACAAAATGCAAGGAAAACATTAATTTTATAGTTATAAACATGAGAGGTGCAACCACTCATGAGCGAAGGGAGTAGTTTTTGAAATAAATGAAACTTTTATGAAGAAATTTTTTATGTTTTTAGTTATTCTAGGAGTCTTGGTATATTCTGTATATGACTCTAGAAAGGATAAAAAAGATAGAGCGGAATATCTGAGTATAGAGTACATTTCGGAGCTTAACGGGACGGTTCGTAAATTTGAAACAGATAAAGGAGCAACATTTCTTATTGTGGGAACAACTAAAGTATTTGTAACTAATTCAAGAAATAACATGCTTCAACCAAGTGAGTTTTGTAATTTTATTAAAGAAGGAGACATACTGGTTAAAAGGTCAAACTCAAAATATGTAAGTATAGAAAGAGGAGAATGGTCCTATAAATTTAAGGTAGGGGATTTTTATTTTAGTAACTCACCTGAGCGTAGAATGTCCGAATAAAAAATCCGCTCGTGAGGGCTTGTAGCCTTCACGAATAAAGAAACAACAAAGAGCCATACTTATAAAGTGTGGTATTTTGGTTTAAAAAGGCAACAAACTGGCAGGTTGCACCTGCTATTGTTTTGCAAAAACAACAAAATGCGAGGAAAACATTAATTTTATGGTTATAAACATGAGTGGTGCAACCACTCATGAGCGAAGGGTAAGACAGGAAGAACAAAATACAGAATAAATAATGTAAAAAATTAATTTAAATTATAAAATGAGGTATATAATAATATTAATTTTAATATCATTCTTTGAAAATTCTGAGGTTCTAGCAAATGATACACTAAAAATCAATTCTTTATTAGATAGTGCATATTATTATTTTGAAGTTAATAATTACGAGAAATCTGCTAAGCAACTGTTGTTAGCTTTAGATGTAAACCCTAACTTAGGAGTAGCTCATATCATGTTAGCTAGATGTTATATCAATTCAGTTGAAGAGTGCTCAAAAAATGCCATGGATAGATTTATGATCTACAGGTTAGCATTAGATAAGTTTGAAATAGCTAAACAAGTTGATTCCACTTATACGAAACAAGCAGATAAATTTATTGAAGTTTATTCTAAATATGTTCCTACAAACGAGGAGATTATAACAGAAATTTCGGAGGGGGAAATTTATTTCATTAAATGTTGGATAAATAAGAGTACAATTGTTCGATTTAGAGATATGAATACCCCCGCTCGTGAGGGCTTGTAGCCTTCACGAATAACGAAACAACAAAGAGCCATACCTATAAAGTGCCGCATTTTGGTTTAAAAAGGCAACAAACTGGCAGGTTGTACCTGCTATTGTTTTGCAAAAACAACAAAATGCGAGGAAAATATTAATTTTACAGTTATAAACATGAGTGGTGCAACCACTCATGAGCGAAGGGCATTATTAAAACCTCCGCTCGTGAGGGCTTGTAGCCTTCACGAATAACGAAACAACAAAGAGCCATAAATATAAAGTGTGGCATTTTGGTTTAATAAGGCAACAAACCGGCAGATTGTACCTGCTATTGTTTTGCAAAAACAACAAAATGCGAGGAAAATATTAATTTTATGGTTATAAACATGAGTGGTGCAACCACTCATGAGCGAAGGAAATTAATATCGGAGTATATGGCTGCGAATAAAGAATATAGTGAGATGTATCATATTAAATATGATGTGATAGTTGGTAGTTATATAGAAGAGAGTGATGCTAAAAAATATGCAGAAAGTATAAGCGAGGATTATCCTGATGCAAAGGTTTTAGAAAAGAGTGATATTGGAACATATAGAATATCAATTGGCACTTACGGCAGAAATGAACGAGAAAAGGCTCTAGAAGCTCGAAATGAGCATAGACAAAACAGAACTAATGTTAAAAATCCTGAGAAATCTGCCGCATGGCTTTTAACAAGTCCAACAAGCAAAAAATAAAGCCGAATTATAGTAAGTGATGAAAAGAATATATTTTATAGCATTTGTAGTTTCATTAATAATAAGTTTTATTTTGTCATTGGTTAGATTAGATATAGTTGGTCTAATACAGTTCCTCTCTGAAAGTAGATTTTTTTTGGCAGGTGTAATGGGACCTAAACTCTATGATTTTATTGCAATATGCCTAGTAATTTCGTTGTGTATATGCATTCGGAGATTTGGATGGATTTTTTATTTGCTTTATCTGGGGGTAGTTGTTGCGATTCATTTTTTTTTGTTTTTCGCTTTTGAGAAACCACCAATTCCTTTCATTCTAGAATTTGTTTTTTATTTGTTTTCTATAGTGTTGATTATTTTAAAAAAATATAAAGAAATTTGGTTAAAAAAAAGAGTTATAACTAACTAAACATAGCTACTCCGCTCATGAGGGCTTGTAGCCTTCACGAATAACGAAACAACAAAGAGCCATACTTATAAAGTGTGGCATTTTGGTTTAAAAAGGCAACAAACCGGCAGGTTGTACCTGCTATTGTTTTTCAAAAACAACAAAATGCGAGGAAAATATTAATTTTATGGTTATAAACATGAGAGGTGCAACCACTCATGAGCGAAAGAAGGGTTGATACAACAAACTTAAGAGATCCATAGTATGATGATTTTTAAAAAAAGTAAAGTTATATTATTAGTTCTTTTAATCACAGTATTAGGAGGATGTAAAACAAAGTATAAAAACAATGAGCAAGTCATGGAAATAAAGAAAAATGTTTTAGACTTGCCTTTGATGAGATTGAATAATATTGAATTTGTAGTAATTAATCAGGTAAAGGCATGAAGAAATATATCGCTGAATTGATAGGAACATTCGCACTTGTATTTTGTGGCACGGGAGCAATTGTGATTAATGATGTTGCCGACGGAACGGTGAGCCACGTTGGGGTTGCCATAACTTTCGGATTGATAGTTACCGCGATGATTTATACTTTTGGGAATATTTCGGGGGCACATATCAACCCTGCCGTTTCGATAGCTTTTTCGTTTACAGACAAGTTTGAGAAGAAGCAATTGATAGGATATATCATCGCCCAACTTTTTGGTGCATTTTTAGCATCGGGAATGTTGAGGTTTCTTTTTATGGGACATGAAAATTTAGGGGCGACACTTCCCCGTGGGGATTGGCAACAAACATTTATTTTAGAGATTATTCTGACCTACCTGTTGATGCTTGTCATTCTGTTCGTCAGCCAGAATAAATCGTCCAGCCAATTTACAGGATTAGTGGTTGGGGCGACAGTAATGTTGGAGGCGATGTTTGCAGGGCCGATAACAGGGGCTTCAATGAACCCGGCAAGATCAATTTCCCCTGCAATAGTTTCGGGGAATATTTCCGAATTATGGATTTACATAACTGCTCCAATAATTGGGGCGGTATTGGCAAGTCTAACATGGAATATAATGAAAGAAAAGGAATAAAAAAAGAAGCCTGCCTGCAACAAAATGCAAAACGGTAAGCGGGGCTATGCACCCTCAACTAAGCGTAGAATGATAAAAGGTTACGGGATATGCGTTTAGTTGGGGTATGTGAGGTGAAGTAATGCGAATGCAGAACATCTGCGTCCGTGTTGGAGGTTTTTAACAAGAGGAAATTTAAAGCAGGCAAATGGTATGGTATGAATTAATTCAGGTACTGTCCGTTTATTCCACAGTTTTCACTATCCATTTTCTGGTTTTTTTTGAACCTTCCCTTTTAATAACTCCCTGTTTTTTAAGATTGTAGGTAAATACATAACCATCTTTAACCCACATTGCAGCCTTAGGCTTATAACTTTCTGATTTTAAGGAGGTCCATTTTTAAAATTTTCTGCAGGTAGTACTACAGATTTTTTTCGGTAGAATGGTACTGTTTTGTAGTTCATTAGTTCGTAAATAGCCTTTGCTTTTTGTGTTGGTTCAGTACATTGGCGGACAGATATCTTTTCACCTTTTATATTATCCAGGATTGTAGTTACACATTTTTGTGTATTCATTGTGCGCACAATTTCTTTCCAGTCATGCTTGTAGCCTTTTTGTTTTAGCTGGTGCCGAATCGTGGCAACGAGCCAGTATGCAAGTATTCCTAAATGTAGGTGGGCTATGGCTGCACCGTCCGTCTTGTGGTAAATAGGGCGTAGATCCAAGTCGGTTTTTAAAACCCTGAAAGTATATTCTATTTCCCTGATTACATTGTATATCGACCAAAAGGTCTTCTCATCAATATCTACCAAAGAAGTTCTCAAGAAATATATCCCTGCACTTTTATCCGGATCGGCACCTTTTTTATGTTTACATGAAACAGAGGTTGCGACACCTTCATCATTGTCTTTCACAATTATGTCATAATACTTGTAAACAGAAGGATATTTTTGCTTTAACCGGCCTATTCTTTCATAAACTTTTTCAAGTTTCTTTGTCCCCCCTTTTTTGAGGACTCCCTCATTGACGCTTTGAATTCCTTCTTCAAAGCGTTGGGAAAGCAACCCGTTCATGCTATTTTCTTTCATGGCCTTGGCCTTACTCTTGACCCATAAATAGTTATCACCATCCTGGCTATCAGTTTTAACTTTCATTAATTCTATGGGTTGTTCCCTTTTATCCCTAATTTCAACAGGTGTGCAATTGGTATCCGCCTTATAGGCTTTAAGGTTCGAGCGGGATACGCACATGTAATCATACTGTTGCTTTTTAAGCATGTTCAGGTTTTCCTCCGTAGCAATCCCGGCATCAATAACAACGGCCGGTTTTCTGCCTGAGAAGGAGGTCTTCTGGCTTAAAGAGGTTACTATGCTTTCTAAGGTTTTGTTATCGGCCATATTCCCTTCGAAGATATTCGAGTACTTCAAAAAGCCTTCCCGGTTTATTACCACAGCTAAAACAACCAACCGGGCATCTTTTCGTTTTTCTTTGCTCCTTCCAAATTTCGCCAGTTTACTGTTTTTCACCTGCCCTTCAAAATAGGTGTTGGTTAAATCATAGAGGATGATCTTGTCATCTAAATCGAACAGCTCATTGGTTCGTTTTGACAGGTAACTTTCTAACTCGTCTTTCACCGCATATAAACCATGTGATATCTTGTAAAGTTTATCTTTTGTTATCTTATCCCTATCATAACCTGTAATTTCAGTTAGAGCAGAGGACTCCTTGATAAAGGAAACAGTTTTTAGTTCTGATGCCGGATAAACAGCCCTGCTTATAATATGGGTCATGGCCAATGAGATTTGTTCTTCACTCCATGATTTGCCCTGTAAAAAACCTTCTATGCCTAACTGGTCAGACGCTTGCTTGCAAAGCCATTCTGCCCCAATTTCCCTGGCATCCTTGTTTTTCATTGTGGACAAATTTACTGCTTGCCAATCGCCCCCTTCTTTTCCTGTATCATAGCGGCCTTTCTTTTTTATTTCATTAAAATAGTACCGGGCAAGTTCTTCAACGGTCGGGTCAGCTTCTGCATAGGACAAACAACTGGATTGATTGGTGAGAAGTTCCTCCACTCGCCTGCCTAAAAGCTTTATTTGTTCTTCCTGCAACCCCTCCAGCTTGCCAAACCCAATTATACAGCGGTGCCTGACCCGGCCATCCAGGCGAAAACTCTCACAGAGCTGGTATATATTATATCGCTTTCTGGTTGTTTTATTATATTTTATCAGTGGCTTGACAAACATGTTGGCAAAATACCGCATAACTTTCTGTTTGTCAATACCCCAGGTAGGTCTACAATTGGATTTTACAAAAACTATAAAAATCAATAGACTGATAATGTGAATGTTGTAATTACACAAAAACTAAATTGTTAATAAATAGGTGGGTTTTTAACAGATTTTTCTGATTTTGGGGGCGAAAACCTGCAATGTGGGTTAAACTTGTTTGTTATATTCAATATTTTTATTGAACTTCTCATACCGCGCAAACATAATCTAAATAACAAAATGAGATGTTAATACGGGTAAAAACGTTTAGATTAATTCAATCATTTTTTGATTTTATGTAAAAAAAAGACATGTATTATTTGGTGTGATGCATTGTATTTCAAACACATAAAATACAATAACAACGTTAGTTGATAATAATGAATTGAGAATGCTGTTATCCCTTTTATTTTATCGCATTTTTGTTTACATTTAACATGAAAATTAAGGTGGAATACTCTTTATTTAAGGATTGATATTTCAAATATCTATGTGCAAAAATTTTAAAATTAGAACTAATGAAAATCAAATCATTTTACATTGCAAGTTGTGCTATTTTTATAATAGCGTTTATGTCATGCAGCAAAGATGACAATTTCCAAGTTTCAGAAGACACTAGCGAAGCTTCATTGAAATTCGGACCTCCTGTATTAACTTCAAATGTCACAGATAATTATCCAACACATTTTGGTAAAGAAGCAAAAGTTTACAAAACCATTATATTAGGAAAGCAGGAATGGATAATGGGTTACTGGGAAAATGACTGTGTAGATCAAGAGCCAACAGCAGAATCCGGAGTCTATAAGTCACCTAACTATACAACCAATGCCCAATACTATGAGTGGGCAGCCATATTGGAAAATACTACCCAGGAAACATGGGATACATATGTTTTCGATAAACCTGGATTTCATATTCCAACAAATGAGGATATGAGAACAGTTTATAAATATTTAGGTGAAGATTTCACTAAATTTTATGAAAAATTGAAATTACCAGCATATTCGGATCACTGGGTAGGAGATCCATTTAATAAATTTCTTGATTCAGGCAATTCTATCGGAGGTTTTTGGGTAAGAAATGACAATGACCCTAATAAAGTTGAGGGGTGTGGCATAGTATGTCGGCCCTCTGATTCTGATAATAAGAAATATGCGTTTGCTTATACAAATATTTCAAATCTAGGAGTTAGGGTAGTTTTATTAAGAAATATTAAGTAATTAATCTTTTATAAAAATCAATCTTTAAAGATAAGAGGTATAATATAATTATTTAGTTTGTTCCACCTTAATTTTCAATAACAGAAGAAGACTGCAACTTTTTCTTGCAGTCTTTTTTTGTTGCTTCTTTTCATGTTTTTCCCCTGTAAAATTATTAGCTTTTTGTTTTTTTATCTTCTTTTAATCTCTATGACTGCCAGTTCCTTTTCCTCCGCAGTTTGTAACCGTGAGCGATAAATAATAAAAAAGTCTTCGACTTGATAATTGCCATAAACGAAGCAGTTGGTTTTTTAGCTGTTTTGTTATTTTTAACAGGAAATAATTGAATTGTATTTTAGAAATTGAAACCATATCGCTGAAGTTAAAAACTTTTGTATTCATTCTAATTCAAGTTACAACCTACCAAAGGGAGCGCAGTGGAAACTAAACTTGAATTTGCGGGGGGTAATTCACTTCCTTACATTTAGAATAAGTTAATTGGATAGATGTGTTTACTAGGTCGCTTTATAAGAAAATAGTAATTGATAGTTTAAAATTTTGCAAAAAAGAAAAAGGATTGCCGAAATGCCAGGCGCAATTGAAATTGATAAAATAGAATAACAGGATGTAAAAGAGACAGAGATCGATAGCTGCAAGCTACGGGTAACAGGAAAAGAATTCTTTCATCTTCATACAGATTATTAACAAAATAATAAATACCCCTCGCTGAGCCTAACGTATTTGTTGTGTAATCCTTAATGCCTTAATTTTTTTTTCAATTCTTCAACAGTTATGTTATTCATGTCTCGATGAAGCATTCTATGGCAATTGGAACAAACTAAGGCTAAGTCAGCTAAGGAAGTACCAGTTTCACCTTCTAATTCACTTAGTGGCTTACGATGATGGCATTCAATAAAATTTTTTCCTAATTCTCCATATTTTTCATGAAAATTGAACCCACAAACTTCACAGTCAAGCTTTCCATGCTTTTTGAAATATTGTTCCTTTTTCTTTTTATTGATTTTTGCGTGTCTTTCAATGTGTTTGTGTAGCTTGTATATTACTTTACCTTCTTTTATTGTAAGGGAATCATCATCAAATTCCTCTTCAATTCTATACAGCTTGCCTCCCAAGTCTTTATTTCTAACTGAGTCTTTTATTTTCTTGGCTATCAAGGATAGTTCGTTCCGTTTACTTACAAATTCATTGAAAATTTCCTTGTCTAATTTACTGAAAGCTTTCATTCCTTTTCCATGAAAATTAGGATCAATAGCAAGAAAGTTAGACAACTTAAGTCCTACACCGTTCGGATTCCTAAATTTTTGTACATCCGGTCTTTCATTATGAATGGGAAGTAAATTTAAAGTTTCTGATAGTTCTATTATTTTCGGATTATTTGCATGAATTTGCCCTGGTTCAATTCTGAAATAAAGATCTAATGCAAGTATTATTTCGTCTCTATGCCATTTGGGATTTCTCATATTCAATTAATCATAGCTAACGTTAATATTAGCAATATTAGTAAAAAAGTATATATAACAACTTCCAAATTAAAAATTGAGGGAAAGAATATCTTATTCTATATACACTTAAACGAAAATAGATTGGAAATACGAAATAACAGGGCAATTTGTATAATGGATTATGCAATAATAAAATGTAGAAACAATTGCCTGCACAAAGCATGGTTCACAATGGCATACGAATGTTTCGCGTGCCACCTTTTTATTATTCAGGGGAAGTTGTGGTACTTTCGATTAACATAGTGTAGCTAAAACAGACAACATGTCCGTAACCACCGACATTTGCAATAAATACGAACGCGGAATGTCCGCGCCCGTGTTGGAATTATACATTCAAAGCCTTTAGTTTTTAACTACTTTAATAGCAATTAGTCATATTTCGAAAACTTTACAGCAAAAACACAACGGTTGTCCTTTCCGTATTTTGATGCAGGGTATTCTGTTAAGCACCAGAGGTAATTTGTTGCACTGTCATAGTACAAATCTTCGGCTCCATGGGGCCATCTGTACCTGACTGTAGTTTTTCCGGGCTCATATCTGCTTAGCCTGGCAGTAGAGCCTTTGTATGAACCATTGCCAGTGTGTATAATAAAGCTCTTTCCTCCTTTTGTAAAAGCACCTTGAACTCTGTAAATAGGACCACCATACTTATCAATTGGTGAAATAATTTCAGGATTTAGCTGCAAATCCAGGTAACCGTCCTCTTTTTGAGTAAAAGAATGTAAAACCGGATCTCCTGAGGTTAAATACTGCCCGGTCACTAGTCTGTTATCGGTGGTTGAACTACCATAACTGTGGGAGATGCAAGAAAATGGTTCACCTCCGTCCAGGTCGTAATAGGACTCTTGAGGTAAAATATATCGATATCCCAATGCATGCAAAGTTCCATTGTCATCCACCCCACATTTGGATTCATCCCGCCAATCAGATTCTATTATATTGGTAATGTTAAAAACCCTCATACCCAGTTTTGTACTGGCTATAAAGAGCCTGTTGTTGCTGTAAGCTACCCCTCCTGCGTGTATATCTACCGGGCGGTACGAGTCCAGTTGGGTGTATGCATTAGAGGTTTGTGTAGTTCGTTTTTGCACCAATAAGATAAGTCTGTATTTAATATTGTCCATATCTGTGATATCCACAAGAGAAATTCGAGATCCTTTATGATCACAAGCTTCTTTTCCGTACCATGTAACAACGATAAATTTTTTGCCTCCATAATTAAAGCCCGTTATTCCCTGAGGCCACCAATTTGGAGTATCGGTATCGCCGGAATTCCATTTAAATCCGGTAGCCTGGTTATCTGAGGGGATGTTGAACCCATAAACAGAGTTATATCCACTTTTTGAAGCTGATCGGTTTAGATAAACTTCAGTAGGAGTAAGCCAACCATAAACTTTCAGTTTAGCTATAAAATCGTCATATTGGTTAACGAATTTATAATCATTTGCACCTGCTTTTAAATTAGTGCTGATTTGGTTTTCTTCCTTTGGATCTAATTGCTCTAAAGTCCCTTCCGAACAACTAAACAGAATTAAAGCCAAAAAAATAGATAATAAGCCATTTACTTTCATTTGTTATTTGATTAATGAGTTAAAAAATTGAACGTCATTAATAAGGACTCAAAATAAACAGGCAATCTGTAATTCACTTTCGTTAATAAAACATTAAGGAATCATCCACCATAGCAGTTCACCTTACTGACAAACTTTAAACAGGAGTATGAAACAAATATCGTTTGATTACTGATAGCTTATATACAAAATCTCTCTTTAGATATTGTTAACGCAGGCTTAACAAATGATTAATGTGTTGAAATGGCAGATTAAATTGAAAGGAGCAGTCTTAAATGTGAGTGCTCAAATTATATGTTGTTTTTAAAAAAAATTAAATGGATGGAATGGCATCATTTTGCTTAGGTTTTTATGTCAAGCCTGTACTTTTTTGTGCAGGTATTAAAAACAGGAACAAATTAAAGCGGTATTTAAACAAATGGAAGAAAGCTATAGAAAAAAACAGGCTGATATTGACAGGAATTATAAGAAAACAGAACCCTGCAATGATGCCTCCTGGCTTAAGCTATTGTTTAAACACCAAAGTAGAAATAAGGTATGTGTTATAATAAAATTAAAACTAGTATGAAAAGGATCATATATGTAATGTTGTTTTCACTCGCATTGATTTACGTGGCATGCGAGAATGTGGAAGAACCAGAGATCCCAAAAATCAATGACTGTACACTTTCTTTAAAGAATGGAGAGGGGGTCCCACTATCGAATGTTTGGGCAAAGTTGTATTTTACCGATATAAAGCCGGGATTTTGCGTCGATTCTGCATTAACATCAGTGTTAGGGGAAGCCTCTTTCCGAAGTCTCGCACCCCGGGAGTATTTGCTGAAAGCATATAGTGAAGAAGGAGAAGAGTTAGGTTCAGGAACCATTGTAATTGAAGATTCAGTGCAGATGAACGAGATTGATTTGGTATTGGATGTTCATGTTGAAAATTATGAGTTGTCGATTTCGGTACTTGATAATAGAGATAATCCTATAGAGGGGCGAAAAGTGGCTCTTTACACCAGTGGTGTTCATCCTGTTTTTGTGAAAGAAGGAATGACTGATGCTAACGGAACCGTAGTTTTTAAGGGAACCGTAGTTGGCACTTACAATGTGTATGTGTATGATGATGACAATACCCTGGTTTATAAGGAGCGTGAGAGTATTGTTGGAGCTGTTAGCTCAAATGAAGAGAATTTTGTAATACGTAAAATTTATCACGACACAAAAATTGTAATTACCGGATTTATGCATGATCCTAAGGGCTATGATAGTAAAGATGCAGGGTTCGTAACACCGGATGGATATACAACAGATGGTGAATATGAATATGTACAGTTGATGGCCTTAGCTGATATTGACTTTGCTCAGGAGCCTTATGCTGTTGTATTTACAAACACAAGTGCACCAACAGAATATGGTTGGGCAGATGGGGTTTATAATACTGATAATAAAAAAGTATATCAGATGAACCTGGAGACCGGTTCTGTAAAAAAGGGCCAATATTTTTATGTTGGTGGAAGTTCAAGACGTATTGCCAGTTACTATA
Source organism: Bacteroidales bacterium (assembly GCA_965230395.1). GTDB lineage: Bacteria > Bacteroidota > Bacteroidia > Bacteroidales > UBA10428 > UBA10428. The sequence goes on along the minus strand of CBDDKV010000002.1, from coordinate 3,391,418 downwards.
AATTGGTTGGTAGTATGCAGCTTGGAGGAGATGTATTTTGGGGAGTTAACTATGCGAATCAAAGAGGTGGAAACGGAAATGGGGCACCAAAGAAAGGCAGCGGTCTACTTGGAAACGGTTCTGGAAGAACGGCGTCAACCGTTAAGAAAAAAGCACCCGATGGAATTGCTGTTTTCAAAGGGACTTCGATAGATGAGAATACGGTCCCTGTTGATGCGATATTCTACGGTACAGAAATAACTTATATAAATTATCAGTTGCCCACCAACGATATCTATAGCAGGGAAAATGAAGATACAGGAGAAGCGCAGCCCATGCTGGGACAAGGGACGAATACCTTCTTGTTTCCTGTAGGTGCCCAGGATCAAGGCGACTTTATAAAGCTGGGAGGGAAGGTTACCCCAACCCAATGGCTGGTGCCAAGATCCGGGGTGCGCCTGAGGTTTAATATTAGTGAGCGCCCTGGTGCTTCTGTGTCGGACATAGAAAATGCTGAGTTTTGTACTGTGTTTGTTGATAATCAATGAATGTCTTGTACCATTTACGAATGAATGCTGGCAATACGCTGGCAGATGGTTAATCCAAATAGAATATATCAAAAATAATTATGAATCTTTCTAGAACTAAAAAGATGCTAAAATTTACATATGCGTTTTATTTTGCCCTGATATTGTTTTGTCTTTCAATATTTCAGGTGAAAGGGCAAATAATTGAACCGGAAAAAGGTGTTATGGTACCCCCTCAGGACTCACTGTTGATAACCGGAACAATTACAGATGAAAAAGGGGAACCGTTGATAGGTGCAACGGTTGTAGTTGAGGGAACACTAACAGGAACGGTGACAGATATAAATGGGAAGTACAGCCTGCAGCTTAATCAGGGCGAAAAAGCTTTAAAAGTTCAATCTATAGGGTATAAAGAGCAGGTGGTTGCCATCAACGGAAAAACTGAAGTAAACATTGTGCTCCAAGGCAGCTATTCTAAAATTGACGAAGTGGTAGTTGTGGGCTATGGTACTGTAAAAAGGGGCGACCTCATAGGTGCTGTTGAGCAAATAGGCCAGGATGAACTGGAAGGGCGTGCCAACCCAAGTGTTACCCGCAGCCTTGTAGGGCAGGTACCCGGACTAAATATTAACATGACCTCAGGCATGCCAAGCAGGAGCACTTCATATAATATCAGGGGTACAACCTCCATTGGTGCCGGGGGCAACGCCCTGGTGTTAATCGATGGTGTGCCGGGAGATGCCAACCTGGTAAACCCGGATGATATCGAAAGTATTTCAGTGCTAAAAGATGCTTCTTCGGCGGCAGTTTATGGGGCCCGGGGTGCTTTTGGTGTAGTGCTTATTACCACAAAAAAGGCAAAAAAAGGGACTGTTCAGGTAACGTATGATGGAAACTATTCCGCGTACTCGCGCACTGTAAAGCCTTCGTTTGTTACCAATGGTTATGAGTGGGCCGAAAATTTTCTGAGGTCATACAGTGGTTATAACGATTACAGTGGGGCCGACCCCACTTCCATCAACAATATTTTCCCTTTTTCAAGGGAATGGTTTAACGAGTTAAAACGGAGGAACGATAACCCGGAGCTGCCAAAAGTACGGGTAAACAACGACGGTAGATATGAATACTTTGGGAATACCGACTGGAACAGCCTGTTGTACGATGACTGGGTGAAGGGGACGGAGCACAAATTGAGCTTGAGCGGTGGCTCAGAACAGGCTTCTTTCTACCTTTCGGGCAGGTTTTATGACCAGGAAGGCATTTACCGTTATGGCGACGATGATATGGACCGTTACAATTTTAGGGCCAAAGGGGAAATTAGGGTAAGCCCAAAATTGACCTTGACCAACAACTTATGGATGGACCGTACAGCTTATGACCACCCTTTGATATCATATGCCGATGAATTGGCACAGCGCAACCTTGAGCACCAAGGGTTTCCGGTGGCAATGATGTATAACCCCGATGGCACTTACACATATTCTTCAATTTATACCGGGGTGGGCGATTTTGCAAATGGCACATCATACCATAACTATAAAAAGTTAACGGTCCAGAACACACTTGGTTTTACTTACAGCCCTTTAGAGACCTTAACAGTAAAAGGCGACCTTACTTACAGGCATAAAGATTTTCGCCAAATCCGTGTAAACAGGTATGCCCCTTATTGTGAAGGCCCCGGGTTGTTTGGGGAAAAAGGAAGGTCGTTAAGGAGGATGTGGAACCATGAGGACCAATATTTTAACACAAACCTGAACTTTGATTACAAACCTAATATTGGGGAGGGCCATTCCTTTAAATTGTTGGCAGGTTTAAACATCGAAAATGAGACAGACACAAGGTATTACAACCGTAGGGACAACTACTTGTTCTCGGACAAGACCAATTTTGACCTGATGGACGGGACCAACATCTTCATAGAAGAAAGAAGCAGGGACTGGGCGTTTATAGGTCTGTTTGCCCGTGCCAATTATGCCTACAAAGGGCGTTATTTATTTGAGTTTAGTACACGTTACGATGGATCGTCAAAATTCCCGGAAAACGAGCAGTGGGGCATGTTCCCATCGGGGTCCTTTGGATGGCGCATATCAGACGAGCCTTTTATGGAGGGCTCAAAAAGCTGGTTGGCCAACCTAAAACTTCGTGCCTCTGCCGGTACCCTGGGCAATGGTAATGTTAGTTCCTACGAATTTCTGGAATTGATGACTGTATCTCATACTTCAACACTTTTACTTGGGGATCACCTAACAGAGACAGATATGCCTTCAACCGTACCCGACAACTTAACCTGGGAAAAAGCAACTACCTATAACCTTGGCTTGGATGCCGGTCTTTTTGACGGGCGGCTGAACCTTGGTTTCGATATTTATCAGCGCAATACTACGGATATGTATACTGCCGGGCCTGCATTACCAACGGTATACGGAGAAAGTGCCCCCAAGGGTAACTATGCCGACTTAAAGACCAAGGGTTGGGAGCTGGTTGTTGGTTGGAAAAACCAGGCCACTGTGGCCAACCGGAACTTATCGTATAATTTTAAGTTTATGCTTTGGGACAGTCAGAGTGAGATTACCAAATTTACAGGTAACGACATTAACAGTTTGGGTTCGTATTATGAAGGACAAAAAATAGGGGAAATTTGGGGATATACCATCGAGGGTTTATTTGAAAGTACAGAGGAGATTGAAAACCATGCCGATCAGGATATTTTTAAAGTTTCCAAAGGGCGGATATGGCTCCCGGGCGACCTGAAATTTTCCGATCTTGATGGCAGTGGTAAAATCGACAGGGGTAATAATACCCTTGAAGATCATGGCGATCTGAGAGTTGTTGGTAATTCACAGGCACGTTATCATTTTGGTGTGAATATGGGGTTAAACTATGCTGGGTTTGGATTGAGCTTATTTTTCCAGGGGGTTGCCAAAAGGGATTGGTATCCCGATGTTGAATCTGGATATTTTTGGGGACAATATAACCGCCATTATGGATATTACCCGACCGACCAGGTGGGCAACATGTGGATAGAGGGCGAAAACGAAGATCCTAACGCCTACTGGCCACGTATCCGTTCTTATAGTGCCAATTCATCCTCTAAAACATTAGCTACCCCCAATAACCGGTATATGCAAAATGCAGCATACGTAAGGTTGAAAAACCTGACCCTTGATTATACGCTTCCGCGAAAGGTTGTTGAAAAATTGAAGTTAGGCGATGTAAAGGTTTATATGATCGGTGAGAACCTGTGGACCTTGACAGGTTTAACAAAACATACCACCAACTTCGACCCCGAAGTAATTGGATCAGGCGATAACGAATTTGCCAAAAAGAACCAAGGCCGCGAAAACGGTTATACGTATCCGATGTTAAAGAGTGTTACACTAGGGGTTAAGGTAGCATTTTAAAAGTAGGCCATTATATTAGTGATATCTTGTATTAAATGAATAAAAAAAAGATGAAACAGTTATTATATATATTAATGATAGGATGTTTGGTTTTGGCAAGCTGCGATGATTTGCTGGATAAAGAGCCTATTCATCAGCTTAATGCATCCACGTTTTTCTCAAATGAGAACGACTTAAGGGTTTATTCCTACTCTTTTTACGATTATGGCTTACCAAGTGTTGATGGTATCGCCAAAGGGGATCATACTTCTGATTATACTGCTATGAATACCCCCAGTTCATTTATTGCAGGCTCCTGGAGTTCAGAAGACCAGGGAGGGTGGAGCATTAGTTCCTGGAACGATTTGAAAAATATTAATTATTTTCTTGAGAACATTGAGGATGCCCCGGTTGACGAAAAGGTGTTGAACCATTACAAGGGTTTGGCCCGTTTCTGGAGAGCTTTCTTCTATCTGAGTAAAGTGCAAACATTTGGCGACGTCCCATGGTATGATAAAGCACTTGATCGTGATGACGAAGATTTATACAAAGGACGGGACAGGCGTGAAGTTGTGATGGCCAATGTTTTGGAAGATATTACATTTGCCGCTGCCAATATGGATGAAAGTAAAGATAGTTACGCCAGTTTGGTGAACCGTTATACTGCATTGGCTTTAAAATCACGCATTTGTTTATTTGAAGGTACGTATAGAAAGTATCACACTAATCTAGGCCTGAATGATGCCAACATGTGGTTAACAGAAGCCGCTAATGCAGCAAAAGAACTCATGGAATCGGGTGCGTATGGCCTGCACAATACAGGAAACCCAAAAAGCGACTACCGCGATTTGTTTACTGCAGAAGATTTATCAGGTATTGTGGCTGTAACCGATGAGATTATTTTGGCGCGAGGTATGGATAGGGCCAAAGTAGAATGGCACAGCCTTACCTGGAACTTTAACTCTATAACCAATGGAAGTCGCTGGTCGTTAACCAAGCCTTTCGTTAATACTTATTTAATGCTTGATGGCAGTAGGTTTACCGACAAGGATAATTATGATCGAATTGAATTTCTGGAAGAAACACGCAATAGAGATTTTAGATTAAGTCAGACTATTCGTACCGAGGGTTATGTTAGAAAAGATGGTGCTGTTGCGCCTCCTGATTTTGCAGTAACACTAACTGGTTATCATATATTAAAATGGAGTTTGGATGATGCCTGGCACGATACACAAGGCCAATGTACCAATAGTATACCTGTTTTTCGCTATGCAGAAGTGCTGTTGAATTATGCTGAGGCTAAAGCTGAACTGGGTGAGTTCGGAGCTACTGAGTGGAATGAAACAATTAAGTTGTTGCGTGATCGCGCTGGAGTGCATAGTTCAGAACCGACAGTTGCCGACGATTACTTACAAACAACTTTCTTTCCCGGTGTTACGGATAAGTATTTATTGGAAATAAGAAGAGAACGTGGCATTGAGCTATGTTTCGAAGACTTCCGTTATCAGGATCTAATGAGATGGAAAGTGGGTGAGCTACTCGATTCTGATAATTTGAAATGGAAAGGTATATATATTCCTTCCAAAGATGTGGAGTACGATCTAAATGGTGATGGTAAACCTGACGTTGCAGTTGTAGATGCCATTCCTGCCAGTCCTGTTTCAGGTGTGAAATATGTTGTGCTCGGGCCTAATATTCAATTAAGTGAAGGTGATTCCGGTCATTTAGAGTGGGCATGGTCTGCAGATCGTAGCTGGGAAGAAAAGAAATATCTTAGGCCGGTTCCGAAAGATGCTGTTTTGTTAAACCCTAATTTGTTGCCGCAGAATCCAGGCTGGGAATAACGATGAAAGCTTTCTGTTAAAGAACTGTAACAGTGTCACCATTAGCTTAGCGTTAAATTCGTTCTGTTTAATCCACATAATTGAGACTTGGTTTGAGTGGGGTAAGGCTAATGAAATGATAGTGCTAATATAATTGGGATATTGGAGATAGTTTGATTTTTATAGAGAAGTGGTCTGTTTTGGACCGCTCTCTTTTTGTTGTTTTTAATAGACTTGATGTTGTAATTTAAATTTAGTTGTGAATTAAAAAATGGAGGAGATGAAGGTTTTAAATAAAGTACAGTTGTATTTGTTTTCGTTGGTAATTGCACTGGTTTTGGCACAGTGCGATTCCAGTGCTGAAGAAATTAAAGTGCCGGAAGAAGAGCCCAAAGAAGAAGTGGTTGATATTGTACCACTTGAAGGGATGGATCTTTATGGTATGATTCTGGATAATAATGGAAACCCGATAGAAGGAGTAGTTGTAAGCGATGGGTATTCCTCTGTTGAAACAGGTGGAGATGGCATTTATCAAATGAAAAAGAATGAAGCGGCCAAATTTGTTTTTTATTCTACGCCTGCTTCTTGTAAAATAGCAACCGAAAGCTCATCCAATAGTATGGCTCGTTTTTATTCAAAATTAGAGGATGGAGAAAGGTATGATTTTAAGTTAGAAAGACTGGATGCAATTGAACAGGACTTTACCCTGGTTGGAATCGGTGATCCTCAACCCTATAATACGAGCCATATCAAACGTTTTAAGGATGAGACCATAGCCGATTTGAAAAATTATTTTAGCGATTGGGAGGAACCCGTGTACCAGATTGCTTTAGGCGACATTGTAGGGGATAAGGCTGTGCTTTTAAGTCAGGTGAAAAATTTGTTGGGCAAAACGGGTACGGCTTCTTTTGTTACAATCGGCAATCATGATAAGATGCCGGAAAACAATCCTAAGCTACCTAGAAATACTGAAGCATTTTCAAATGTATTTGGTCCTGTTAATTACTCCTTTAATCGCGGAAATGTGCATTTTGTGTGCCTTGATAATGTGGTTTTTTCAAATTCATCAGAGTATAAGGGTGGATTTACAAGTGAGCAAATTGCCTGGTTAAAAGAGGATTTGAGCTACGTGTCAAAAGACAAAATGTTAATCGTATATTATCATATCCCCCTTGTAGGTTCTTCAAAGATAGAGAATCGCAATGCTTTCTTTAACTTACTTAATGGGTTTGCCGAGGTACATTTGTTTAGTGGACATGCGCATTACAGCGAAAATTATAAACATAGTTCTCCTGTAAATGCCTATGAACATGTGCATGCTGCAGCTTGTGGGTCTTGGTGGAAATCTACGATTAATAGTGATGGTACTCCAAATGGTTATGCGGTTTATCGAGTTTCAGGGTCTTCAATTATAAACTGGTATTATAAACCAACAAATTATGGTTCAGATTTTCAGATTCGTTTGCATAAAGGCGACAGTTTTTTTGGAGGAGAATATGGTTACTTTTCGTATGAGCAAAAAACAAATACTGTGGTCGCTAATGTGTGGAATGCAGATAATGAATGGAAAATAGAAGCTTTTGAAAATGGCGTAAAAGTGGCTGATTTAGAGCCTATGTTAAAAAGTATGCCTGATGCCTGGTCATTGGGATATCATATCGGAGTGCTTAATCGAGATCCAAAACATTACGCTCCTAAAAGTAAGCATCTCTTCTTGCATAAAATGCAGAATCCTGAAGCAAACCTGGAGGTAAGGGCTACAGATCCATTCGGTAACGTTTACAGCCAGAGTAAGTTGGTTTTAGATAATAATAGTGCCATATCATATTAACCTGAACGTTAGACTTTAAAGGACCCAATCAAATGAAGTATATATTCATGGACTGTATCAACGTTTGAAGGTGATTGCACAAAAAGTAAACTAAAAATAATTTTACGCTAAAAAACAGGAGGCTGTATTGTCCTCAATACTAAAAAATTAACCATGATTTAAAACGGACATGCGGATATATTCATAAAAAAAATACTATTTGCAGTTCTTATGATGTTTACGATTCGTACTTTGTTCTTAGGTTTTATTATAAGTGTAGGTGCCTCAACTGTCACTACCGGTCAGAAATTAGCCGATATTCAGATAGAGCTTGGTAAAAAACAATATTCAACGCTTGAAATAATTAATTTGGTAGAAAACCAAAGTGAATTTCGTTTCTCCTATAACAAAGATATTGATTTAAATAAGCAAATAAAGGTAAATGAAACGGGGGTGCTAAGCCTTGAACAACTTCTTCAAATTGTAACAACGCAAACACAATTCGTTTTTAAACCTATTGGAAAAGCCATTGGTATAGCCATAAAACAACAAAATAATAAAGAGCAACAAAACATGTTACTGGTCACAGGAACAATTACAGATGAAAAAGGGGGATCGCTGATAGGTGCAACGGTTGTAGTTGAGGGAACACTAACAGGAACGGTGACAGATATAAATGGGAAGTACAGCCTGCAGCTTAATCAGGGCGAAAAAGCTTTAAAAGTTCAATCTATAGGGTATAAAGAGCAGGTGGTGGCCATCAACGGAAAAACTGAAGTAAACATTGTGCTCGAAAATAGCTATTCTGAAATTGACGAAGTGGTAGTTGTGGGCTACGGTACCGTAAAAAGGCGTGACTTGATTGGTGCTGTTGAGCAAATAGGCCAGGATGAACTGGAAGGGCGTGCCAACCCAAGTGTTACCCGCAGCCTTGTAGGGCAGGTGCCCGGACTAAATGTTAACATGACATCCGGCATGCCAAGCAGGAGCACTTCATATAATATCAGGGGTACAACATCTATTGGTGCCGGGGGCAACGCCCTGGTGTTAATCGATGGTGTGCCGGGAGATGCCAACCTGGTAAACCCGGATGATATCGAAAGTATATCAGTGCTAAAAGATGCTTCTTCGGCGGCAGTTTACGGGGCCCGGGGTGCTTTTGGAGTGGTGCTTATTACCACAAAAAAGGCAAAAAAAGGGACTGTTCAGGTAACGTATGATGGAAACTATTCCGCGTACTCGCGCACTGTAAAGCCTTCGTTTGTTACCAATGGTTATGAGTGGACCGAAAATTTTCTGAGGTCATACAGTGGTTATAACGATTACAGTGGGGCCGACCCAACTTCCATTAACAATATTTTTCCTTTTTCAAGGGAATGGTTTAACGAGTTAAAACGGAGAAACGACAACCCGGAGTTGCCAAAAATACGGGTAAATAACGATGGAAGGTACGAGTATTTTGGAAATACCGACTGGAACAGCCTGTTGTACGGTGACTGGGTGAAGGGAACGGAGCACAAATTGAGCCTGAGCGGCGGTTCTGATTTGGCCTCTTTCTATCTTTCGGGCAGGTTTTATGAACAGGAAGGCATTTACCGCTATGGCGATGATGATATGGACCGTTATAATTTTAGGGCAAAAGGGGAAATTAGTGTAAGCCCCAAATTGACTTTGACCAACAACTTATGGATGGACCGCACAGCTTATGACCACCCTTTGATATCATATACCGACGAATTGGCACAGCGCAACCTTGAGCACCAGGGGTTTCCGGTGGCAATGATGTATAATCCCGATGGCACTTATACTCATTCTTCAATTTATACCGGAGTGGGCGACTTTGCCAATGGCACCTCATACCATAACTATAGAAAGTTAACAGTCCAGAACACACTTGGTTTTACTTACATACCTTTTGGGGGCTTAGCTGTGAATGGGGACCTTACTTACAGGCACAAAGATTTTCGCCAATTTCGTGTAAACCGGTATGCCCCTTATAGTGAAGGCCCCGGGTTGTTTGGGGAAAAGGGCCGGTCGTTAAGGAGAATGTGGAACCATGAGGATCATTACTATAATGCAAATCTCAACTTTGATTATGAAGCAAACCTGGGGGAGACCCATTCTATTCATTTTTTGGCAGGTTTAAACATGGAAAATGAGATAGACACAAGGTATTACAACCGTAGGGACAATTATCTGTTTTCGGACAAGACCAATTTTGACCTGATGGACGGGACCAATATCTTTATAGAAGAAAGGAGCAGGGACTGGGCATTTGTGGGGCTGTTTGCCCGTGCTAATTATGCCTACAAGGGGCGTTATTTATTTGAGTTTGCTACACGTTACGATGGATCGTCAAAATTTCCGGAGAACCAGCAATGGGGCATGTTCCCATCGGGGTCCTTTGGCTGGCGCATATCTGACGAGCCTTTTATGGATGGCACAAAAAGTTGGTTGGCCAACCTAAAATTACGTGCCTCTGCCGGTACCCTGGGTAATGGAAATGTCAGTTCCTACGAATTCCTGGAATTGATGACCGTGTCCCGGACTTCAACACTTTTACTTGGGGATCACCTTACAAAGACAGATATGCCTTCTACTGTGCCAGACAATTTGACCTGGGAAAAAGCAACTACCTATAACTTTGGCTTGGATGCCGGTCTTTTTAACGGGCGGCTGAACCTTGGTTTCGATATTTATCAGCGCAATACTACGGATATGTATACAGTAGGGCTTACACTTCCGGAAGTTTACGGAGAAAGTGCGCCAAAAGGCAACTATGCCGATTTGAAAAACAATGGTTGGGAGCTGGTTGTTGGTTGGAGAAACCGGGCCACTGTTGCCAACCGAAACTTATCGTATAATTTTAAGTTTATGCTTTGGGACAGTCAGAGTGAGATTACCAAATATATGGGTAACGACATTAACAGTTTGGGTTCGTATTATGAAGGGCAAAAAATAGGGGAAATTTGGGGATATACCATCGAGGGGTTGTTTGAAAGTACGGAAGAGATTGAAAACCATGCCGATCAGGATATTTTTAAAGTTTCCAAAGGAAGGATATGGCTTCCGGGTGACCCGAAATTTTCCGATCTTGATGGAAGTGGCAAAATTGACAGGGGCAACAATACCCTTGAAGATCATGGCGACCTGAGGGTTATTGGCAATTCCCAGGCGCGTTATCATTTTAGTGTGGACATGGGGGTAAACTACGCCGGGTTCGGACTGAGCCTTTTCTTCCAGGGGGTTGCCAAAAGGGATTGGTACCCTGGTATGGAATCGGGCTATTTTTGGGGACAATATAACCGCCATTATGGATATTACCCAACCGACCAGGTGGGCAACATGTGGATAGAGGGCGAAAACGAAGACCCCAATGCCTACTGGCCACGTATCCGTTCTTATAGTGCCAATTCATCGTCTAAAACATTAGCTACTCCCAATAACCGATATATGCAAAATGCAGCATATGTGAGGTTAAAAAACCTTACCCTTGATTATACGCTTCCACGAAGGGTTGTTGAAAAATTGAAGTTAGACGGTGTGAAGGTTTATATGATTAGTGAGAACCTGTGGACCCTGACGGGTTTAACAAAACATACCACCAACTTCGACCCCGAAGTAATTGGATCAGGCGACAACGAATTTGCCAAAGGGAACGAAGGGCGCGAAAACGGTTATACGTATCCGATGTTAAAGAGCGTGACACTGGGGGTTAAGGTAGCCTTTTAAAAAGTAAACAATTGCAAAGTAAATTGTTGTAAAGTATTTAATATCTGTAAATGATAGCTTTCAATAGAAGGACAATATAGAATTACAAAATGATGAAAGTTAAATAACGAACAATAATATGAGAAAAGTAGGCATATCGGGCGGGGAAGCGTTAAGGTTTTATAGAGAAAGGATCTAATGTTCGGCCTATAAGCAAACTATTTCAATCACTATATTATATCGTACAAGAAACAAATCAAACAATGAGATACAAAAAATATATAATTGCAGAATGTTTTCCGGTAATTTTTGACCCGGCAATCCAACACGCTGACGTTGCCAGAACTTTGCCATATAAAATAACAAGTGCCGGATTTACGAAGATTGAAAATGATAAAGAACAACTATCCATAAAGTGCTGGGGCGGAAGCAATAGCCTTAACATTAAAAGCAAGCCTGAAGATGACAGAAAAATTATTCAACGTTTCTTTGATTCACCAGGGACAAGATAGGCTATAAATCTAGTGTTTTCTTAGTGGCTATAAGAAAATGCCTGATTTATAGAAGTGGCTCTTAAGAAAGATTCGATAACAAGGCCTGGCCTTTTTGAAAATCAAGGAGTTCCGAAGCTTCGGAATGACTGTTTTCAAAAAGGGCGTAACGCAGTTATCGGAGTTTTCTTAGCAGCACTATTTAGTGAAAAATATAGATTTGATTAAAAGAGCATAACATACAGTTTACATTAAATCAATACTTTTGATGCATAAACAGAATGGTAATATGAGTTTTTGTAAAGATAAAGGGTTATTAATAAAAATTCAATCAGGTGAACAAGAGGCGTTGGAAGTTCTTTTTAACAAATATTTTCAATCCTTATGTGAATTTGCATCAAGTTATGTTAATCAGAAGGAAGTGGCTGAGGAAATAGTTTCGGATGTATTCTTCTCTATCTGGATAAAACGGAGCGAAATTACCATTAAATCCAGCTTAAAATCATACTTGTTTGCTGCAGTACGAAACAGATCATTGGATGAACTGAAAAAAAAGCAACAAGTTTATAGCGAGCTAACCACCTTGGATAACGAAGGACATGCCGATACCCCATCTGTGCTTTCTGAAATAGATTACAGGGATTTGGAGAAAGAAGTAAACGATATGATAGAGGAATTACCCCCCCAGAGGCAAAAAGTGTTTAAACTGAACCGTTTTGAGGGATTGAAGTATAAAGAAATTGCCGATATATTAAAAATTTCAGTCAATACGGTACAAAAGCAAATGACTTTGGCCATTCAGCATATTGCCCAACACCGCTATAAATTCGAAAAATTGTATCCTGATATTATTGATAAAGATGCCCAGGTAAAAAAAAGAAAAGTCTCCTGATTCAGAAAATGTAACAAGTATGAATGGCAGATTTAATAGCTAAAAATCGTCTTTATTAATGTAAGTGTAATAAAATGGATAAAAACAGATTTGAAGAGTTAGTAACAAAAAAACTATCTGAGGAAATCAATTCTTCAGAAATTCAGGAGCTGGAAGTCTATCTAAACGATAAATTCTACAGGGATCATTTTAAGTGGATACAGGAAAAATGGCTTCAAGCCGAACCCAAAGAAACTTTTCAATTTAACCAGGAAAGAGGTTTGCAATTACTGCGCGATAAAATCAATCATTCTAACGAAAAACAAATTCCATTACAAAAACCAAAAGCCAGGAAGCTCGCCCCATGGTGGTATGCCGCTGCTTCCGTAATCCTTTTTTTCGCTATTGGTTTAGTGTTTAAGAACGAATTGTACCAAATTGCATATCAATACGAAATCGCATATAATTCATACGACTCGCCGTTAGGCGAACGCACTCAGGTTATTTTACCAGACAGTTCAATAGTTTATTTGCAATCGAACAGTAGAATTAGCATTCCCTTAAATTTTGAAGATAACAGGTCCGTAAAACTAACAGGGGAAGCTTTTTTTGATGTTGTAAAAAACGATTTAAGACCTTTTCAAATCGAAACAAAAAATCAGGTAACTACAGTTCTTGGAACATCTTTTAATATTCGCTCTAATCCTGAATATCCTGATCGGGTATCGGTTAAAACAGGCAAGGTGAACGTGATGGTAAAAAACAGTAAACAAGAAATAAATATTATTCCGGGACAGCAGATAACTGTTGAGAACAATCAGCTTAATGTTACATCCTTCTCAAACCAGGATGAATTATTTGGATGGATTGAAGGTAAACTGGTCTTTGATAAAGCTTCTGTTAATACGATTAAATCAAAAATAGAAAGCTGGTATGGGGTTAAAGTTAAATTAGGCAACCTGGATTCAACCGCCATACAACTTACAGGTACATATCACAATACCTCTCTTGATGACTTATTGAAACTAATCAGCTATTCAACCGATCTGCATTACAAAGCAAATGATAAGGAAGTTTTGTTATTTCAATAGAAGGGGGAAAGAGAAAAGCCGGCTATAAAAAAGAATAAAAAATACGGTGCATGTAAGGGGGTTCCTTATGGGCGGGCATTGGTTGGGTATGTGTCACCGGGGTTTTTAGAAAATTTGAGTTTAATTAGAGCCTATATATAAACTCGGGAGTCTGGACTAGAATGTTCAAATGCAAGGCGTGTAAACCGAACGAAGAGAGCTCTTGAACACCATTGAAATAAACAAAAGGTGAAAAACAATTCAACCCGCAGTCCCGAAGGTCGGGATGAGGATTCAGATTCTGAGCAACAACGCAGCAGTTGGACTTTATAGACAGACTCTAATTAATGTATGATTATTAGTTATAATACGATGAAAATTAAGAAAACAATTAAGAAAAGCAGCATTGGGTTTATGTTGTTATTGGGGGTTTGCAGCTGCCAGTCAAATAAGAAACCAGAGAAAGGGCAGGAGAAGTCTGTTGTTGTTCCCGTCATGAGCGACTATTTTAGCTATGGTAAAGGTGAAGATATAATAGTTAGTGGCCATAGAGGGGGGCGTTTACCCGGGATGCCGGAAAACAGTTTGGAACTTTTGAAATTTGTGACAGACAATATGCCGGTTATATTCGAAATAGATCCGCGGCTAACAAAAGACAGTGTAATTGTTTTGCATCATGACTCAAAACTTGATCGCACTACAACAGGAAAAGGGAAATTAAACAGTATAACCTATCAGGAACTTCAGGAGAATATAAGTCTTGAAGATCACGAATTAAATCTAACTGCACTAAAAGTGCCAAAGCTGAAAGATGTAATGGTTTGGGCAAAAGGAAAAACAGTTTTGAACCTTGACAAGAAAGATGTTCCGCTGCAAATGATTGTTGATTTGATTAAAGAAATGGACGCAACGGACTATATGATGGTAACTGTGCATAATGGCGAGCAGGCAAAATATTACTACGAGCAGCTTCCGGACCTAATGCAATCGGTTTTTATTCGCAATAGTAAAGAATATGAAAGCTTTATTGCTTCAGGCGTGCCATGGCATAATATTATCGCTTACGTAGGGAGAACTATTGATGATAAAAACAAAGAGATAGTAAAAAAACTGCACGAGCATGGGGTTCGGTGTATGGTTTCGTATGCACCTACTCTCGATAAGCTTAAAGATAAAGAAGAACGTAAAAAGGCTTATCAAAAAGAGCTGATGTCAACGCGTCCCGATATTATAGAATCTGACTATCCGTTGGAAGTCTGGGATGTATTAAAAGCAGAAAATTAATACGGTTCATGTTGTATAGAACACGATCAGGAATAATTTATTTGCCTGCATTTTCATTTGGAACAAACAATGAGTGAATACAGTTGGTGCATTACTTCCCGATACAGAAATTCTTGAAAATATTTCCCAGAATCTCATCTGTTGTTATTTCACCGGTAATTTCGCCCAGATAATGCAATGCTTCGCGAATATCCATGGCCAAAAGGTCGGAGGGGAGCTGGTTATCTACTCCCTCAATACCCCTTAAAATTGATTCATGCGAACGTTGCAGGGCTTCAAAGTGGCGAACATTGGTCACAATTACCCCGGTATCTGTTGGCTTTCTCTTTATGACATAATCAACCAGCTTCTGTTCAAGTAATTCAATGTTTATGCCTTCTTTTGCCGAAATACTTACATAATCGCCATCTATGGCAATTTTGGAAATAAGATCTTTTAACAGCACCTCGGGGTTTAAAACATTATCTATTTTATTTACCGCAAAAATGATATGTTTGTCCCCGCCCTTTTCTTCTTTAAAAAGTTCCAGTGAAGTTAAAATATCGTCCAGCCTATCTTTGGCATCAATTAAAACGATAACAATTTCCGCTTCGCGGTACTTTTTCATTGCCCGTTCAATTCCCAATGATTCAATAGTGTCTGTGGTTTTTCGTATTCCGGCCGTATCGATAAAACGGAAATTAACCCCCTGCAGGATAATGGTATCTTCGATATAATCCCTGGTTGTTCCGGCAATATCGCTGACAATTGCTTTTTCTTCCCTCAACAACTGGTTTAGCAGTGTTGATTTTCCGGCATTGGTCTTACCCACAATGGCCACAGGGATACCGTTTTTTATGGCATTTCCATAGGAAAAAGATTTAATGAGCTTTCTTAACAACAATTCTATTTTATTCAATAATTCATCAAGTTGTTCCCGGTTGGCAAACTCAACATCTTCCTCACTAAAATCCAGTTCCAGTTCGATTAACGAAATAAAGTTCAGCAACTGATCCCTTAACGACTTTATTTCTTCTGAAAAGCCCCCACGCATTTGATTTAAGGCTATTTTGTGGGCTACTTCGGAGTTTGAAGCGATTAAATCGGCAACTCCCTCAGCCTGTGATAAATCCAGCTTTCCGTTTAGAAATGCACGAAGGGTAAACTCTCCTGGCTTTGCCAAACGCGCCCCGTTTTGAATGAATGTTTCAAGTATTTTTTGCTGAATGTATAGTGAACCGTGACAGGTTATCTCCAGCGTATCTTCTCCGGTGTAGGAGTGAGGGGCTTTAAAAATACTGGTCATTACTTCATCAATGTCGTTCCCGTTATCTGACACATGGCTATAATGAACAGTATTGGGTGCTTTATCTGCAATAGATTGTTTTCTGTTTCCTAAGCGGATTACTTTGTCCCCTACAGTAAACGCTTCAGGGCCGCTTATTCTTATCATAGCAACAGCTCCGTTGCCCGGTGCTGTGGATATTGCGCATATTGTTTCGTTGTTTTGCATTCTTATTTAGTTTATTGTCCGTAAAAGAACAGATAAGCATTTGCTATGAAAAAAGTATAATCATAGATTTTATACCGGCTGGACAAAATTAATAAAAAATAAAGCTGTTTTTTTAACCTTCGGAAAAACTGGTGGGTTACTTTAATAACTTCTGATTGTAGTATAAAGAGAAACCTGAAAAAAATGGTATATTATTTGAATTGTAAGTTGTAAATAACTATAACTTGGTTATTATTGTTTAATAGATTGATGGTTGGGCTGCCTTATTCATTTAAGGCAGCTCTTTTTTTGCTTTTAGCAGCTCATTGCATTGTGCAACGGAAACCTTACAGTAAAAATGGTCCCGGTCCCTACGGTACTTTCCACCTCTATTTCCCCGTTATTCATTTTCACAAATTCATAAACAAGGTTTAAGCCAATGCCCAAGCCTTTCTCCTGTCCGGTTCCCCGTGAACTTTTTTTAGTTTTCATGGAAAAAATTGCTTTCAGCTTTTCCCGGGGGATTCCCACGCCTGAATCTTCAATGCTGATGGTTACACTGTCCTTCTTTCTTTCGGTTAAAATATGAACAAAACCACCGTTGCCCGTAAACTTTAATGCATTGCTCAACAAATTTCTTACTATGGTCGACAGGCTGTTTCTATCGATCGTTAAAAAGCTTTTCCCTGGTGGGGGGCTATGCGTTAGGGTTATTTCTTTTGATTGGGCAAGCTCTGTGTAGAACGCTACTGTTTCATCAATACATTCGCTTAAGTCTGTTTCTTCAGGGTGAAGGGTATATTGTCCCCGTTGGGTAATGGCCCATTCCAGCAGGTTATCTAACAGTACCTGTACATTTTTTACCGATTTTTCCATGTTGCCGGTAAAATTCCACAGTTTATCATAGTCTTTAGACTCCAGGGCATCTTTAATTAAAGTTGTCCCCCAGTGCAATACGCCAACGGGGGTCCGAAGATCGTGGGAAATAATGGAAAAGAGGCGGTCTTTTGTGTTGTTTATCTCTTCCATTATATCTCTTTGTGCCTGTAGCTCCTCCTTTTGTGCCTCCAGTTCTTCCTTCTGGCTTAGCAATTCCTCTTTCTGTTCCCGTAAAACATTATTTGTTTCTTTTTCCCGCTTTGAATTTCTAAAAACTATATATGCCAAAGTACTGGTAAGAAACAAAATTAAAATTAGCCCCAAACCAACGATTTGCTGATTTTGCTTTTCCTTTTTCACCAGCTCCAGTTGGGTTTGCGCTTTGTCTACTTCTACCTGCTTCTTGCTGACCTCAAACTCTGTTTGGAGATCGGCCATTTTACGGATAGTTTCTTCGTTTAAAATACTATCGCGGTAAGTATAATACTTTTTCTTACATGAAAAAGCTTTTTTATAGTAACCTTTTAATTCATAGACATCGGATAATACATCATAACTATCTCTTATTTGCGGTAAAAGATCATTTTCTATTGCAATACTGAGCGCACGCTGGGCATACTCTTCTGCCTCTTTGTTACGTCTCATTTCAATCAATAAGTCTGCCATAATTATACAATATGCTGCTATCGCATAGTCATCTTCAAGTTGCTCCAATATATAGATTGCCCTTTGCAGGTTAAATTCGGCTTCAATAAATTGTTTTTTAGATAAAAATACTTTCCCAATAGTTCCGGTACAATAGGCAATTCCAGTCTTATAGTTAAGTCTCAAAAAAATATCCAATGCATCATTTAGATAAACTAAAGCTGAGTCTGTGTTGCCTTTTTCATATTCTCCACTTGCATTTAGTAAAATTGAGGCCAATGCAATGGAGTCTCCCTGTTCCCGAAAAATGTCTATTGCTTTATTGTAATATTGGATCGATTTCGTTGGAGTCCTAGTAATGGAATAAACATCGCCCAAAGCACAATAGACAATGCCTAATCCTCTTATATTATTATCCGCAGAAGCATATTTTAAGCTTTGATAATAGTTTTTAACAGCCAAGTCAAATTTTCCTTTGAGACGGTATGCATTTCCTTTGTGCAAATATGCTCTATAAAGCCAA
Organism: Bacteroidales bacterium; assembly: GCA_965230395.1. Lineage (GTDB taxonomy): Bacteria > Bacteroidota > Bacteroidia > Bacteroidales > UBA10428 > UBA10428. Next base: position 3,372,954 of record CBDDKV010000002.1, on the reverse strand, counting down.
AAAGCATTTTCTTCCGTTCTGTCAATTAATTGATCTGCAAAAAAAATAGAGGAATCAGAATTTACTTTTAGATAGTAAAAAGTGAGGTTAAAAAGCAGGCTATTTTGCAGAGAGTCATTGAAAGTGTCAAGTTGCTTGTAACAAAGCAATAAACTGTCAATTTTTTTTCTTTGTCCCAGACAATTGCAATTAATAAGATATAAGGTTGGTAGTATTAAAAGGATGAACCGTAGGACTTTCATTGAAGACTCTTTAAAAAAAACACTAATCTGTTCTATTAAAAATAATATAAATAAAAGGTATTTCCTTGAGGGGGAACATCATATTCCAATTCTGATAAACCTTTGTTTTTTTAACCGTAAAGTAACGAAAATAAATATTTAATCGCATTCGTATTGGAAAACAGTAAGTTTTTTGCGGAAAAGTATGAAATTGAAACAGGGGTAAAGTTTAAACAAAGAACTTTTTGTGCTGGATAGCGATAAAGTTATCAGAAAATGTTTGAGACGGTATCCTCTTCTTCTTTCTTCGATTCAACTTCTGAGTGCCCGAAATAAGTCTGTTCCGAACGTGAAGGAAAGGTAATAATAAAAATGGAGCCCACACCAACAGCACTATTCACTGTTATTTCACCATTATTCATATTTACAAAATCGTAAACAAGGTTAAGGCCTATGCCAAGGCCTTTCTCCCTGTTGGTACCCCATGTACTTTTCTTGGCCTCAATATTAAAAAGTTTGGATAGTTTTTCCTCCGCAATCCCCACTCCGGTATCTTTAACCGAAAGTATGGTGCTTTCATCGTTTTGTTCTACCCAAACGGTCACACGGCCACCTTTATGGGTAAATTTTAAGGCATTGTTAATTAAATTCCTTATGATTGTAGACAAACTATTTCTATCAATGGTCAAATATGTTTCTTCGTCGGAGGAGGTAAACGTTAAATTAATGTGTTTGGATTCTGCAGCTTCTCTGTAAATTGAAATGGTTTCCTGGATGCACTCGTTAATATTAATTCGTTTGGGGTTTAATGCATATTGTCCCTGCTGGTTTATGGCCCATTCCAAAAGATTGTCCAGCAAATCCTGCACTTTTTTTACGGATTTTCCCATGTTTATGGTTAATTCGTCAAGTAAACCATAATCTTTAGAATCTAAAGAATCTTTGATTAAAGAAGTCGCACAATGCAATACCCCTACGGGGCCACGGAGATCATGCGAAATAATAGAAAAGAAACGGTCTTTTGTTCTGTTTATTTCTTCCATCATATCTCTCTGTGCCTGTAGCTCTTCCTTTTGGGCCTCCAGTTCTTCTTTCTGGGTCAGCAACACCTCTTTCTGTTCCCGTAAAATAATGTTTGTTTCTTTTTCCCGCGTCGAATTTCTGAAAACTATGTATGCTAAAGAACCCGTAAGAAACACGATTAAAATTAACCCAAAACCAACGATTTGCTGATTTTGCTTTTTCTTTTCAACCAGCTCCAGTTGGGTTTGCGCTTTATCTATTTCTACCTGTTTTTTACTAAGCTCAAACTCTGTTCGAAGATCGGCCATTTTCCGGATCGTTTCTTTGTTATTGATACTGTCACGATACGTGTAATATTTTTTCTTATAAAAAAGGGCTTTCTCATGCTCTTTCTTTAGCTCGTAAACATCAGACAGTTCATGGTAACTATCTCTTATTTGTGGCAAAATATCATTTTTAAGGGCAATTTTTAACCCCCGTCTGGCGTACTCTTCCGATTCCTTAAGGCGCATCATTTCGTTCAGTAGGCCTGCCATAATAATGCAGTAATTCGATACTGCATAGTCATCTTCGAGATCCTCCAAAATATAGATAGCCCTTTGCAGGTTAAACTCAGCCTCAATAAATTGTTTCCTTGTAATAAAAATGCTTCCAATACTGCCCGTACAATAGGCAATTCCAGGCTTATAATTTAGCATAAGAAAAATATCCAATGCTTCATTCAAGTACATTAAGGCCGTATCTGTTTCTTTCCCGCCCTTATATTCTCCACTGATATTCAACAGTGTTGACGCTAACGCAATGGAGTCTCCCTCTTGCCGAAAAATATTTATTGCCTTATTGTAGTAATGAACGGATCTCTTTGGGGCTTCAGTAACAGAATAAACATCGCCCAGCGCAAAATAAACATCAGCTAACCCTTTTATATTGTTATTCGCAGACGCGTACTTTAGGCTTTGATAATAGTTTTTGATAGCCAAATCAAATTTTCCTTTGTCCCGGTATACGTTTCCTTTATATATGTATGCCCTATAGAGCCAATAACTGTCTTCTTTCGCTTTTTTTATTAATTGTTCCGCAAAGAAAAGGGACGAATCCTGGTTTATGTTTAAAAGGCTATGGCTCAGATTAGTAAGCAGGGCGTTCTGCACAGAATCATTTAATGTGTCAAGTTGCTTGTAACGAAGCAATAAGCTGTCAATTTCTTTGCTTTGTCCCAGACAATTACAATTAATGACATATAAGGTTGGTACTAAAAAAAGGATAAACCGCCCGATTTTCATTGAAAATTTTATTTAGAGAATGATTTTCCTAATCCGCCCTACCAAGAAACAGTGTAAATAGAAAGAATTTTCTTGTAAAGGGTATAAATTACAATCATATTACAAATTTTAGGTAAACTATTATTTTTTCTGTTGCAAAGTAACGAAAATAAATACTTATTTGCATTAAGTATTTGAAACCAGTGAATTTTTTTTGAAATAATAATGAGAGAAGGGCGATAGAATTTGTATAGAGGGTTATTTTAGGTTCGGTTAACGATAAAAAGCTGTATGTATAATTCTATATATTAAAAACCTTTCCACTTTAGGGTACTTGTAAGGATAAATCTGAGAAGGTCAGAAAAGCCCTGTTCTGTGATTTACGAAACACCTGTAAATTTTAGATGACCGCAAAGCGGGGCTAAACTAGTTTAGAGACGGTATTCTTCTTTCTCCTTCAGTTCAACTTCTGAGAGCCTGAAACGGGCCTGTTCTGAACCTGTAGGAAAGGTTATAATGAAAATGGTGCCCACATCAACAGCACTATTTACCGTTATTTCACCATTATTCATTTTTACAAAATCGTAAACAAGGTTAAGCCCTATACCAAGGCCTTTCTCCCTGTTGGTCCCCCATGTGCTTTTCTTGGCCTCAATATTAAAAAGATGGGATAGTTTTTCCTCTGGAATCCCCACTCCGGTATCTTTAACAGAGAGTGTTGTGGTTTCATCATTTTGCTCTACCCAAACCGTTACACTGCCACCTTTATGGGTAAATTTCAGGGCATTGTTGATTAGATTTCTTATGATCGTGGATAAACTATTGCTATCTATTGTTAAATACACTTCTTTGTCCAAGGAAGTAAATGTTAAGTTGATGTGTTTGGAATTAGCTGTTTCTTTGTAAATTGAAACGGTTTCCTGGATACACGCATTAATATTAATGTTTTTAGGGTGCAGTTTATATTGTCCCTGCTGGTTTATGGCCCATTCCAAAAGGTTGTCTAGTAAATCCTGCACTTTTTTTACAGATTTTCCCATGTTTATGGTTAACTCGTCAAGCAACTCATAATCCTTTGAGTCAAGAGAATCCCTGATTAAAGTTGTTGCCCAGTGGAGTACACCAACAGGACCGCGGAGATCATGCGAGATAATAGAAAAGAAACGATCTTTTGTTTTGTTAATTTCTTCCATCATGTCCCTTTGTGCCTGCAACTCCTCTTTCTGGTCTCTTAATACGTTATTTGTCTCTCTCTCTCTTCTGGCATTTCGGAATAATACATAGGCCAAAATACTGATAAGAAATACAATTAAAATTAAGGCAAAGCCAATAACTTGCTGGGCCTGCTTTTCTTTTTTTACTAATGCCAACTGGGTTTGTGCTTTTTCAACTTCTGCTTGTTTTTGAGATATCTCAAACTCCAAACGAAGATCGGCCATCTTACTTATGGTTTCATCATTCCGAATGCTATCCCTATAGGCGTAATATTGTGATTTATAAAAGAATGCTTTCTCATAGTCTCCTGTTAATCTATAGATATCGGATAGTTCATTACTGCAGTCTCTTATTTGTGCCATAAATTTGTTTTCCTTTGCAATATCGAGAGCAAGAAAGACATAATTTAAAGCTTTTTTATAATATTTTCCTTTTCTTAAGGCTTCAGCCATGAACACATAAAAAGCAGATATTGAGTAGTTGTCACCCAATTCTTTTAAAATCGTTGTTGCCTCGTATAACTTTGCTTCAGCTTCGCTCAAACGTCCTCTATTTGCGTATACAATTCCAATATTTCCTAAGCAAACTGCTGCTCCTATCTTATTAGATTGGTAACCATTATAAATATCTAATGATTCATTTAAATAGACATATGCGGTGTCATGTTCGTTAATACCCAGGTACTGAGAACCCGTATTTAGTAAAGCGGTAGCTAAAGGAATAGAGTCCCTCAGTTCTCTAAAAATATTAATGGCTTTATTGTAATATTGAATAGAATTTTTATGGTTATCTGCAGAAGAATACACATCTCCTAAAGAACAATATATTATACCTAATTTTCTTTTGTGTTTATCTGTAGAAAGATATTTAGCACTTTGAAAATAACAATTTAAAGCAACCTCTAACTTACCTTGCTTATGGTAGGCATTTCCTTTAGTAAGGTACCCACGAAATAACCAGCGACTATCATTGTTGCAGTTCTCTATTAATTTATTTGAAAAATAAATACAAGTATCCGGATTAGAATGGTAAAATGCTAAATTATAGTACAAATTGTATTTAACTGAATCATCAATGATTTCATCTTCCTTAGAATAAACATTCAATAAGCTGTCAACCATACCTTTATCCTGAGAATACAAGGTATAGCTGACCAATCCAATTACACAGAGAAAAAAAGGCTTAGTGCAATTTATGAACATAAAGCTAGTCTATAATTTTTACTTTTGGAGATTCGTGATCCGATTCAAGAGTTGCGACTTCACTTACAACACTTAGTCTGGATTCTTCTCCAATACACTCATCAAAAGAGACTTTATAACAGACTTCGCCTTCTGCTGTATTTGATACCACGGCTTCCCAACAATCAAAATCTTTTCTTTTGGGAGAATTCTTGAAAAAATTTTTAGCTCCTGAAATAAGGATCCCTGAAAGTTCCTTTATTCCCATACCCTGTTCCTGCTTCCAAATAATTTTATCCCCCCGGTTAACTCTGGTTGTAATTTTTTCTCCTTTGTGACCTTCCGAATCACGATAGTTTAACTTTCCATCAACCATACTAATGTGGATTGTAATTGTATTCATAATTTACTTCAATTGTTTGTTATATATTTCACATATTTCGTTATTAAAAGATTATAAAAATACGGCTTTTTATTATAATTTTATATATATAAGAACGAAATTACAAAATACGTTTTGAAATTATTTAACTTAGACATGAGGTGAAATTTTAGTTAGATATTGATATTATTTTAAAGACTTATAAAACACCCAACTATATAAAACTATATTGTTTTTTTAGGGATAAAACAATATCAGAATTGTCTTTATTTAAGATTTACTACACCCCGCAATAAAAAGCAAGGCATAGTAAAAAGCTTTCATCAATCTTTAATTTTCACAATAGGTCTATTCTTTGAATTGGCACCTCCTCTAATCTGCATTTGGTCTTCAAATGAAAGTGCGTTTTTGGTATTAAACTTCCCGTCTAATACTGTTTGCTTTCTTGTTACTTTTCTCATGTTAAACGATTTTAAGGTTTGAAATATTTTTACTAATGTAAAACGTTATACGAAAAAATTAAAGAGAATGTTATTAACAGGCATAACAAACCTTTAACCGAAGTTTAATTCAATCCGTTTTCAATGGCGTGTTTAACATGTTTCATTAAGCCCGGCAGGTCTTTTTCAGTTAGTTCGGCTAGCTCAATAGGTTTATGTATGGTTAAAGATGCTTTTCCCGGCATAATATTCATGCCTGACGGGTGGGGCATAATATTCCTTGTCCCGTTAATGGTTACGGGCAAAAGCGGAAGGTTTAAGTCTATTGCCAGTTTAAAGGCCCCACGCTTAAAGGGTATAAGCTTTCCCGTTTTACTTCTTGTACCTTCCGGGAAAATAACAACGGATGTTCCGTTAACAAGTTTCTTTTTTGCTTCTTCCAGGCTTTTCAAAGCAGCCCTTTGGTTAGAACGATCCAGAAAAATATGCCCTACTTTTTTACTGCCAAACCCCAGGCCCGGTATTTTTGCCAGTTCTTTTTTCATTATCCATTTTATATCCAGTCCGAGCCAGCCATAAATAAGAAAAATATCATACATGCTCTGATGATTGGGAACAACAATGTACGAAGTGTTTTTTTGTATGTTTTCTTTCCCTTTTACGTTAACCAACATTGGTGTAATCATTGCATTGAACCTGGACCATACAACGCCTCCGAAATAACTTCCAACCCGCTGATTAACAATTGAAGATACAACTACGGCCACAATTCCAAAAAAGAAAGTGTTCAGGAAAATCAACGGGATTAATACAAGCCATTTATAAGGCTGATAAACTATGAAAAGTATTTTTCTCCACATGGTCAATGTTTATTTTTTTTCAGTAAATATATTCGTTAGGCTTGTTTCGGACGAAAACAAAATTATGAAGCAAACAAAAATAATCAAAATAAAGAAACGTATGTATTTTATGTCCGGGCAAAAAAGGGGAGAAAACTGTCATTCAACGAATGAACGTATTTTCACTATTACATCATAAGGACCGTATACTAATAGTCTTTTTACCAACCAGTCCGGAACAGCCCCGCCGGGATCGTACGCCCCTTGCATTTCCAGTTTTACCTTTCCTGGCGAAATTTGGTTCAATACATATTTTTCCTCAAATCGCGTTAAACGAATTACATCCTGCTTTTTCGGGTACGTCCATTCTACGGCTTTTGATTTTACCCGGATTAAGCCCGGGCTAACATGTGTAATGGCTAATTTAGAAATGCCATCGCGATCAGAAGCTGGCCAGGGCATATCAAAAAATGAGTAATAGACATACAGGCTGTCTTTTTCCTGTTTTAACACATCTACATACGAGCAGTTATTAACCCACTTGGGATATAAAGAAAAGTTGACAAAAAAAGTATATAGTGTATCAATATGCGTGTTAATGATAGCTTCCGCTTTATAGAAACTCATTCCTTTCCCGGAGGGTTTGCTATAGACTTTAATATTATCTTTATTGGTTACCAGCGTCCATTGTGCCGATATCACGCCATTAAAAACCAGCATTAAAAATGTAGTTACGATTACTCTCTTTAGTTGAATGCGCATGACCATTTTTTTAAGAATGAGATGTAAAAAAACTACAAATTTGCAGATTTTGGATAATTTAGCCCGGAAAAAAGTTGATAAATACCATGAGTAAAGAAATAGCAACATTCGGAGCCGGTTGTTTCTGGTGTGTCGAAACCATATTTTCGTCATTGAAAGGTGTAAATGAGGTTTTACCGGGATATTGCGGGGGAAATAAAGAAAACCCGACGTATGAAGAAGTGTGTGAAGGAACAACAGGCCATGCTGAAGTGTGCCAGATAAGTTTTGACCCCGAGGTTATTTCATATTCCGGGTTGTTGGAGGTATTTTGGAAAATACATGATCCGACCACTTTAAACAGACAGGGCGAAGACTTAGGGACACAATATCGTTCGATAATTTTTTATCATACTGAAGGGCAAAAAACTTTGGCCGAAAATGCAAAACATTCATTAGAGAAAGCAAAAATATGGGATAATACTATAGTTACCCGGATAGAGCCTTTTAATACCTTTTTTGTGGCTGAAGATTACCATAAAGATTATTACAACAATAATCCATCGAACAAGTACTGCTCCCTGGTTGTAACACCGAAAGTAGAAAAGTTTAAAAAAGTTTTTAAAGAACTTCTGAAGTAAAAGATCCCTATCAATGTTTTAATATTAACAGATCTTTAATACCTTAAACATGAACAAGGAATAACACAAGCTGTTTTTAACTTTATTGTTTGATTACATAATAAAATAGAACCATCATCATCATGAGGAAAATAATAAACCTTTTTACATCACCGGTTTTAATGCTTTTTTGCCTGGTAGCATTTGCAGTTTCTATGGCTGTTGCGACTTTTGTTGAAGCTATACATGGAACACCGGTCGCGCGTGAGCTGGTATTTGATGCAAAATGGTTTGAACTTATTATGCTGATAGGTGTAATTAACCTGGTAACAACAATCTTTGTAAGGAAATTATACAGGAAAGAAAAGCTAACCATATTTATTTTTCATATCGCATTTAGCGTGATTATAATAGGGGCGGGAGTAACAAGGTACATAGGCTTTGAAGGTACGATGCAAATAATGGAAAACGAACATTCAAACCAGATAACACTTCCTGATAACTCAAGCCATGAATTACCCTTTTCGATTTTTCTGAAAGATTTTATAGTTGATTATTATCCGGGCTCAAAGAACCCTTCCGGGTTTGAAAGTAGTGTGGTTTTAATTGATCAGGAACGCGAAATCTGGGAAAGCCGAAGAATATTTATGAATAACATATTAAAACACAGAGGGTACAGGTTCTATCAGGCATCTTATACCAAAGATGAAAAAGGGACAATTTTATCTGTTAGTAAGGATGCCTTGGGGACTACGATAACCTATGCCGGATATTTTCTGTTGTTCCTGGGGATGATTTTAAGCCTAGTAAACAAAAACAGCAGGTTCAGGCATCTGGCAGGAAATAAGTCTGTATTGGCCATTTTCCTTTTGTTCTCCCTGTCATTAACTGCAAGATCGCAGCAGAATGATTCCCTTCCGGTAATACCCCAGGCACATGCTGAAAAATTTGGGGAAGTTCTTGTCAGGGACTATCAGGGAAGAACCAAGCCCATGAACACACTTTTGTCCGACATACAACGAAAAGTGAACCGTTCGGATGATTTTAATGGACAAAGCCCGGTACAGGTATTTCTTGGAATGTTGGTGTTTCCGGAAAAATGGCAGAGTGTAAAATTCATTTACGGAGGAACAGATGTGGCCGACTTTTTAGACCTGGATGATAAACGCTCTTCACTGCTTGAGAGCTATTTAGGAGAGGGGCGGTTTATTTCGAGCAGCGCGGCATACCATGCTTACCAAAAGGCGGCCGGAGAACGTTCAAAAACAGAAAATTCCCTTATAAAATATGATGAGCGCCTAAATATTCTTTATCACTGGTTTATGGGAAATATGCTAAATGTTTTTCCCGTTCCAAACGACACAAGCGGAAAATGGTATAACCCGGTTTCCATAAAAGGTAAGGTATCCACAGAAGATTCTGTTTTTGTGTACAATGTACTGTCCCTTTATTTAATTGAAGTAAAAAACGCTGTGAATACCGGAAACTGGTCTACCCCGGACGAATTGCTGTTTGCCATAAAACAATACCAGTCAAAATATGGCTCCGACATCCCTTCAGAACGAAAAATAAAACTGGAACAACGGTACTATCGTTCCGGTATTTTTAAACGTTCAGCCTATTTATATCTTTTGCTGGGCTTACTTTTGCTCATTACCCGGTTGATCGTTATTTTCAGGGAAAAACCTCAAGATAACCTGTTCAGTAAGATTATTGCAGGAGGCATAGTTGGCGTCTTGCTTCTTCACTCATGGGGACTGGGAGTGAGGTGGTATATCTCAGGACATGCCCCCTGGAGCAATGCGTATGAGACGATGATATTTATCGCTTGGTCCGGTGTGTTGGCAGGTTCGTTTTTTATCAGAAAAAACCCGGTGGCAACATCAATTTCAGCCCTTATGGCTTCAATTTTTCTTATCGTTGCGAACATGTCCTGGATGGATCCCCAGATCACCAATCTCGTCCCTGTTTTAAAGTCAGTTTGGCTGGTAATACATGTTGCTGTTATTACATCCAGTTACGGATTCCTTGGAATTGGGTGCCTGATGGCATTTGTGAACCTCATTGTTATGGGCCTTCAGAATAAGAAAAACTATCCCCATAGTGAAGAGTTAATTGGTAACCTGACCAGAATTATTGAAAAGACATTAACGATTGGGCTGTACCTGGTAACAATAGGGACATTTCTCGGGGGAATATGGGCCAATGTTTCCTGGGGGCGTTACTGGGGCTGGGACCCCAAAGAAACGTGGGCCTTGATTACCATTATTGTTTATGCTATTGTTTTGCATTTAAGGTTTATTCCCGGATTAAAAAGTGTTTTCGTTTTTAATATGTCAACATTGATAGCCTATTCATCTGTATTAATGACCTATTTTGGGGTTAATTTTTATTTAAGTGGGCTGCATTCTTACGCAAAAGGAGATCCGGCACCAATACCAAATGGAGTTTATTATACAGTTGCCATTGTGCTAACTGTAATTCTATTGGCTTACCTGAACCGTAAAAGAATAGAAAAACTCCTGGCAGCTTAACTGGCTTCCTGTAGAATTTTTTGAACAACTTTCCCTGAAAGTTCCTGGAATGGCACAAATGGGGCAGGGGAGGGCTGAGTTTCATTTAACTGCAAGTCCCACCATTCTACATCATGCCATTTTCCCATTTTGAAGCCAACGGATTTATAAACACCAATTTTGCGAAAACCAAAATATTCATGAACCCCAATGCTGGCAGGGTTAGGTAATGTAATGCCTGCATATGCTTTGTAAAATCCCTGGGCTTTTAATATTTTAAACAAAGTGGAATAAAGCATTTTCCCAATACCTTTTCCTCTTGAATTTATATCCAGATAAATGGAAACTTCTACTGCCCACTGATAGGCAGCCCGTGTTCTGTGCTGGCTGGCATATGCATAACCTGTAATGGCGCTGTCAACTTCAAAAACAATCCAGGGATAATTTTGGGAAGTGTTTTCGATTCTCTTTTTTATTTCTTTTTCAGCCGGAACTTCTGTTTCAAAAGTTATCGGAGTCTCAGTAATATAATGAGAATAAATACTAAGAATTGAATTACTGTCTGAAGGAACTGCTAATCTGATATTTTCAACCATAAAGAGAATTATTTCCAAACCGGTTGCGGAATGTAGTTTTTAACAAGTTGGATCAATTTTTCCTTTTTTATCGGTTTCGAAATATAATCATTAAATCCGGAATTTAATGCTTTTGCTTTATCGGAATAGTAAGCATAAGCCGTTTGGGCAATAACGGGCAATTCAGGCCTCAGTGCTTTTATTTCCTTTAAGGCTGAATAACCATCCATAACGGGCATCTTGATGTCCATAAGGACAAGGGCGATATTTTTCCTTTTTTTACACATTTCAACGGCATCAAGGCCATTTACGGCGTGTAAAGGTTCTATCTGTTCTTTTTTTAATACTTCTGCAATAAACCTAAAGTTGATCTCTTTATCTTCAGCAATAAGCACTAATGGTTTTTCATCCTGAAACGGGTTAAGAACATCAAGGTAAGTATCGGCTTTAAATCCATAAACCGGGTTGTACGGAATTGAAAAAAAGAATTTTGCCCCTTTGGAGGGTGTTGATTTTAGCCATATTTTTCCCCCAAGTAATTTAACATTCCACTTGGCAATAGTCAGACCAAGGCCTTCACCTTCATATGTCCGGGTAGTTTTTTTGTCAATTTTATAAAACTTTTCAAAAATCTTTCCCTGGTTTTCTTCATCAATACCAATACCGGAATCTTCAACAAAAAAAACAATTTCTTTTTTTTCGAGCGTATACCCGAACCTTATATATCCTTCGTTGGTAAATTTCACGGCGTTATTAAGGAGGTTCTCCAGCACTTCTTTGACTTTGTTAATATCGGTAAAAACAGATGCTTTTTTATATTCCAGCCCTTTAACGGTATTAATAATGATGTTTTTGTTATTGGTTTTTTTACTATAATTAAAGAAGAGATCACTCACCACTTCGTTTAAATCGGTTTCTGACATTTCAACTTCAGGTTCTTCCGAATCTATTCCTGAAAGTTTAATCGCATTGTCCATTACAGATAATAACTGCATGGAACTTTTCCTGATTATATCCAAGTAATATACCTTCTTCTCGTCAGGAATATTCTTATTTAACAACCCGGAAAAACCCAAAATACTATTTAAGGGTGTTCTTATTTCGTGTGATATGTTTCTTAAAAACGCTGTTTTTAAGCGATCCTGTCCTTCAGCCTGCTCTCTATCGTCCTGAAGCTGCATTTCCGTTTCTCTTTGTTTAGAAATGTCCTTAAAAGTAACAAGTACTTCTTTTAAGTTATTGTTTAAAATCAGGCTTGTTGATAAAAGAAGTACTTGTCTTCCTGTTTTGCTCTTAATTACTACCTCAATATTAGAGTGTGGTTTACCGGTGTTTATAGTATTCTGGATAGTTTTTTTTATTCTAAGGGACGGACATTCTGTTTCATTGAATAAATATTGTATTGTTTTATTTTCCTTTACATTAAGATCTTTCCCATACTTCCGTATAAATTCAATTCCCTTTTTGTTTATACGTGTTATTTCCATACTGCTGTTTAGTAATAGCAGTATTGCAGGGACACTGTCAAATATGGAGTAACGGATTTGTTCATTATCAATAAATGCCCCTTTTTGAATTTTATCCTGATGCTCTTTAGTATTTACCTGAAGTTTTGTTGGCTCAGTTGTCTTGAGTTTACATGCGGGTTGACTGGACATTGCCTTTTCCCCGAAATAAAGGATTCCTTTTTTGTTATAACGTTTGAGGTTTATCTCAATATTTTTAACCACTTTATCTTTACATGTAACCTCTTTAATATAAAAACGAATACTTGTTTTTTCTTTTTTTATTTGGTTTATAGCCTCACATAATTTTCTTTGATATTTCTTCCTTTTGTCTATATCATTGAAAATCAGTTCAAAAAACTCACTTATTGTTGTAAAATCAGCCAAATCGTGCCCACAGAGATTAACAAATTCTTTATTAATGTATTCGAATTTTTTTTTGAAGTTTATAACCCCGATAGCAACGGGTAAAAAATCCAGTATACTGGTATCTTCGGATTTAGTTCTCATAAACTTTTTGGCTTTGTCATTAACAAGTTAATAAATATTTGAGAACACTAAAACGAAATGGAAGGATTATTTTGTCCTCTCAGGAAATGAAGGAGTGAATAACTCAGAAAATTTCCTGGTTTTTCCTAAAGGTTACTCTTCGTGTCAGGAGTGGGGACAGTTTGATTCTATGAGAATTTTTAAGCCAAAAGATTATGATGTCGGAAATTTTGGACTTACCGGTAAATCCAAATTATTTATGTAAAAACGAAGTGAACCAAGTGAAAAGTTTCCATGCTCCCGAGTTATCGCAAAGGGAATGGCATGAACCGAAATACAGAGGGGGACCAGCGAAGTCAATGTGTGTGGAAGTATAAGAGGCAATGCGGTAAACCCCAATTTACAAATACTTGGATTTAGGGAATAGACTCCCCAATCCATAATATTTGTGATATCGTTGAAAATTCAGAAAACCGAAGCAATGCAGAATTCGGTATAGCCAATTTTCCGGGTCAAAACAAAGTGTTTTTACACCTCAGGTTTGCTCTCATAGATACAAATTTAACCTATACCCGTAAAGTTCAGGAAACACTTTCGGGGGTATAAATAAAACAAGTATTATAAAGCTTTCCGCGGAGATATTGCTTTGTAAAAGTAAAATACAAGTTGTCCCAAAGTAACCTGTTATTTTCGGACAACTTTAACCAAAATTAATTCAGCATTGTGGGGGTACTTACATAAACTTTTATTCCTGCTTTTTCTGCCGCTTTAATTAAGTAGTTAATGTGTTCTGCCCTTTGTCGGACAGAGTAGTTGGACTGATGCATAATGAAAATCCTCTTTTAGTTTAATATATTACTCAATACAGTTTACAAATAATAATAAAGTTTGTTACAATGTATTGAGCAATGCTTTCAATTTGTTTGTTAAGTGTTAAAAACGACTGATGAAGGATTATATTGTAAAATATGGCCTGGGATTATTTATATAACGTTGATATTATATTTTATCTCCCCGGCCAGTTCTTTTTAATTATCTGATTTCCCGATTGATTGTATTCTCGATCCAGGTTTTAGCATTTACAAAAGCCTCAACCCATGGTGAGAAGATATCTTTTTTATGTTCTTCCGGGTAGCTGGCCCAGTTCCAGGGGAAAGTGGCCCGTTCCAAATGTGGCATTACTACCAGATGACGACCATCGCCTGAGCATAATCCGGCTGTAGAATAGTCAGACCCGTTGGGATTACCAGGATACTGTACCTGTGAGTACTTCATTGGAATGTTGTAACTGTTCTCTGAAAGTTGAAGATTAAATTTTCCTTCTCCATGAGCAACCCAGATCCCTAATTGTGAGCCAGCCAGTGAATGCAGCATTACGGAATTATTCTCGGGAATGTCAACAGAAAGGAATGAAGATTCAAATTTATGAGAGTCATTATGGGTCATAAATGGCTTTTCCGATAATTCCGGTGCTACCAGATCTAATTCCATCATTAACTGACAGCCATTGCATACCCCAAGGCTTAGTGTATCTTCCCGTGCATAAAAATTATCAAGGGCTTCTTTTGCTTTTTGATTGTAGAGAAATGCCCCTGCCCATCCTTTTGCACTTCCAAGTACATCGGAATTTGAAAAGCCCCCGACAAACACAATCATGTTAATTTCCTCCAGGGTTTCTCTTCCACTGATGAGATCGGTCATGTGAACATCCTTCACATCTAAACCTGCCAGGTGCATAATAAATGCCATTTCACGGTCGCCATTAACGCCTTTCTCTCTGATAATGGCCGCTTTTATACCACTTGAACCTTTTCGTTTTAAATTAATTCCGTATTCTTCTGGTAAACCTTTAAAGTTCTTCGGAAATTTGAAATTCAATTCCTGCTTACTATAGTTTTGATATCGCTCTTTCGCCAACTTGCTTCCACTTTGTCTGATATCAAGTAAATAAGAGGTTTTAAACCATGTATCGCGAAGTTCATTAATATTAAAGTTGAAACGTTCAGTTCCATTTTGAATATGGAAATGTCGTTCTGTATTTACCTCTCCAATAATTTCCGCACTAATATTTATTTCCTTTAGTTTGGCAAGTACTCTATCCGGGCTTTCAACCTGAATAATGAGGGCAGGTTTTTCACTAAACAAAACTTTCATTGTCTCTTTTTCTTCCAAAACTGAGAGTTCTGCATTTATTCCAACATCGTTTCTTCCAAATGTCATTTCTAACAGGGCGGTAATTAACCCTCCCGATGATACATCATGGCCGCTTAATATTATTCCTTCTTTTATAAGGCCCTGAATGGCATTAAAAACCCGTGCATAATATTCGGTATTGGTTATTGTTGGAACATTATTTCCCAGCTTTCCAATAACCTGGGCAAAAGCACTTCCTCCAAGGTGGAACGGACAATGCGTAAGATTTATATAAATCAGTCCGGAGTTTTGAACAGGTTTCAGGACTGGTTCAACAACTTTTCTAATATCTGAAACTTCAGCTGCAGCTGAAATAATAACAGTACCCGGAGAATAAACAGTATCGCCATCGGGATACTTTTGGGTCATGGACAATGAGTCTTTTCCTGTTGGAATATTAATTCCCAGTTCAACAGCGAAATCACTTGCCGCTTTTACCGCATCATAAAGCCTGGCATCTTCCCCGGGGTTCTTGCATGGCCACATCCAGTTGGCACTAAGGGAAACCGACTTTAAACCATCGTCTAAGGGGGCCCATACAAGGTTGGACAAAGATTCGGCAATAGCCATTACAGAACCGGCTTCAGGGTGAATAAGCGCTATTGAAGGAGCATGCCCTATTGATGTTGCCAGTCCTTTATATCCTGTATAGTCAAGAGCAGAAACTGCTACATTGTTCAGCGGTAACTGAATGGTCCCGGCCGTTTGTTGTTTTGCAACTTTACCCGTTACAGAACGGTCTACTTTATTGGTAAGCCAGTCTTTTGAACCTACCGCCTCCAGTTGAAGAACACTATCAAGGTATTCTTCAAGCAGGCCGGATTTATAAGAGATATCTTCATATTGCACATTCAGCTTATTATCCTTCATAATTGTTTTTGGTGGATTACCAAACATATCACTAAGCTGAAGGTTAATCGGTTTACGGCCTTCGGTATCTACAAAACTAAACTGATGATCTCCGCTTGCCTTTCCAATAACATATATTGGGGCCCGCTCGCGATCTGCAATTTGCTTAAAATATTCAATATCTTTTTCTTTCATTACCAGCCCCATACGTTCCTGCGACTCGTTTCCGACTATTTCTTTAGCCGAAAGCGTAGGGTCTCCGATTGGTAATTTACTAATTTCAATTTCCCCTCCGGTTTCTTCAACTAATTCAGACAGGCAATTCAGGTGCCCGCCTGCTCCATGATCATGAATGGAAACAATCGTATTATTGTCTGATTCGGCCATAGCCCTTATTGCGTTGGTCACCCTTTTTTGCATTTCAGGGTTTGAACGCTGTACGGCATTAAGCTCTATTGCGTTGTCAAATTCCCCGGTTGCAACAGAAGAAACGGCGCCGCCCCCCATTCCAATCCTGTAATTGTCACCACCTAAAAGCACAATTTTATCTTCAGCTTCCGGTTTATCTTTTTCAACATCGTCTTTTTTTCCGAAACCAATACCCCCGGCAAGCATTATGACCTTATCGAAACCATATTTTTTATTATTTTCAAAATGTTCAAAGGTTAAAACACTTCCACAAATAAGAGGTTGGCCGAATTTATTTCCAAAATCACTTGCTCCGTTTGATGCCTTTATAAGTATTTGAGAGGGCGATTGATATAGCCACTCTCTTTCTTCTGTATGTTTCTCCCAGTCACGCCCTTCTTCCAACCGCGAATACGAAGTCATATAAACAGCCGTTCCCGCTAATGGCTGCGATGCTTTTCCCCCGGCAACCCTATCCCGGATTTCTCCACCACTTCCTGTTGCTGCTCCGTTAAAAGGTTCTACCGTTGTAGGGAAATTATGTGTTTCAGCTTTTAGCGAAAGTACAGACTCAACATCTTTAACCTCAAAAAAGTCAGGTCCATTCTGGGTCTTAGGGGCAAATTGTTCGATAACAGGACCTTGGAAAAATGCACAATTGTCTTTATAAGCTGAAACTACTTTATTGGTATTTTTATTCGTTGTAAGTTTAATTAATTTAAATAAAGAACTTTCTTTTTCCTCTCCATCAATTATAAAAACACCGTTGAATATTTTATGCCGGCAATGTTCTGAGTTCACCTGTGAAAAACCAAAAATTTCACTGTCCGTTAATTTTCGGCCCAATTTATTGCTCAATGAATTCAGGTATTCTACTTCATCACTGCTTAAAGCTAATCCTTCCTGCTCGTTATAGGAAGCAATGTCCTCAATATGTTGAATGGGTTCAGGTTTATGTAAAATTGAAAAGATATCCTGATCAAGTGAGTGGTAAACCCTTTGCAACATAGGGTCAAACTCCGGTTCTTCCGATGTGCTTGGAAAGAATTCCTCTATACGCTTAATACCGGAAAGCCCCATGTTCTGAGTTATCTCAACAGCATTAGTACTCCATGGGGTTATCATTTCCTTTCGCGGGCCAACAAAGGTGCCATTTATCTTCCCATCATCTATAAAATCAGCCCCGGAAAACAGCCAGGAGAGCATTTTACTTATTTTTTCATCCGGTCTTGTAGCGCTATCTACTGCAATAACATTGCCTTGTTGTCCTTTAAAGAAAATCACCATATTATTTTACTTATGGAGGGTTAAAATTCACGCTGCAAAAGTAGCAATACATTATATAAAAAACTGATTTATCCCTAAATTTTATGAACGATGAAATGTGAATAACCTTAAAAGTGTGATTTTAAAAAAAACATTGAACCGATATTTAACCAAACAAAAGCCCAATCATTTAATAGGGGAGAATATCAATAGGGCGTTCTTTTTTTAGATAATTTCTTAAAATCTGTTGGATATCACGGTTATCGTCAAATTTTCGTATACAATCGGAAAGTATTTCCGGATCCCCGCTATACGAGCTTTTTTCCAGGTATCCATAGCCCTGATAAATGCCGTTTAATATTCTGACTGCCGCCAGTTCATTTTCATCCCTTCCTTTTTCAATAATAAAAAAACTATTATGTCTGAATTTATGCAATTCAATTATTTTGTAAGCTCTAACATTGTATTCTTTAGGCTTTTCTTTTCCAATACATGCTCCGTTACATTCCATAACTTCGTAAGCAAAGCAGGACGAATTCGTATTATATAACCCACAAAGTTTTTGGCAAAGGTTGAACGTTGATACAAGTCGTTGTAAATAGTTTTTCCCGGCTTTTAAACTACTAAACCCACAAATGGGAGCTTCAATTCGTTCCGTTGAAGCCCGTCCTACCTCAAACCTCAAATAACCTGAGCTGTCGGTATAATGATAGAGTCCGTACTGAGACATAGCGCGCCTTTGGGCCCTGTTATACTTTGGTGTTAATTTCTTAATTTCATGAGATTCTTTTAGCAGGGCAACAAGTTCGCTGCCCGTTATTTCGTAATCAACACCAGCAATGTTATTGCGCATTTCAATTGCCTTTTTAGAACTTGCATTTCTAAAATGGGTTAGGATCCGGGTTCTAATATTTTTACTTTTCCCAATATATATCAGGTTTTGGCGGTCATCATAAAAATAATACACCCCCGGCTCATCAGGAAGCTCTTGCAGGGTTTTTGGTTCAAGGTTAGGGTGCAGGTCCTTTTTATCAATCCCGGGCAGTTCAGAAAAATCAACGTTGTCTTCATTCTTCGAAAGTAATAGCTCAAAGAGTTTTACAGTAGCCAGGGCATCTCCTGCTGCCCGGTGACGACTTTCTATTTGAATATTCAATTCATTACAGAGTTTTCCCAAACTATATGACTTAAACCCCGGAATTATTTTTCTGCTAAGGTTCACTGTACATAACTTATCCCGGTGAAAGTTGTATCCCAAATGTTTAAATTCCTGCTTAATAAAATTATAGTCGAAATTAACGTTATGGGCAACAAATATTTGGTTTTCAGTCAATTCAACTATCTTTCTTGCAATTTCGTAAAACTTTGGGGCATCGGCTACCATACTGTTAGATATGCCAGTCAGTTGTGTAATATAATACGGAATTTTTCTCTCCGGATTAACGAGAGTTACAAACTCATCAATGATTTTCTTTCCATCATGCAGATAAATGGCTATCTCGGTTATTTTTTCCGAAACAGGGCTTCCTCCCGTAGTTTCAATATCAATTATGGCATACATACGATAACAAAGATAGTTTACGATTTAATGTTTTTTAAAAAGAACAAAGAAATTTAGTTTAATGTTAAGGGGATAAAAACAAATTCGGGAGATTAATTGAATTGAAATATAAGATGAAAAGTCCGGTTTGTACCGGACTTTTTCAAAAACTAAGTTGCACGAAAAAATAAAACCGGACAAAATATCATTTATCTTGAGAACAAGACGGTCTTAAAAGTCTTGAAAAATAATCCAATATCTGATTTCAGGTTCCAGTTGTCTATGTATTGGATATCCATCATCACAGCCTGTTTATCCCTTTTTATGGCACGATCGGTTGCTATTTGCCATGTACAGGTAATTCCGGGTTTCACAGAGAGTAACTTCAACTGCCATTCTTCAAAATTAGACACCTCTTCTGTTGTTGGGGCCTTTGGGCCGATGAGGGCCATTTCACCTTTTATAACATTCAGGAACTGAGGAATAAAATCCAGCCTGTATTTACCTATAAATTCTCCAATAGGGGTGAAGTTTGGTTTACTGCTTAAGTGTGCTGAATTACTTCCATTTATTTTATTCCCCGAAGAAAAATAAGTCGATCGAAACATATAAATATGAAATTTCCTGCCTCGGAGCCCAACTCTTTCCTGTTTATAAACAACTGGACCTCTGGAAGTAAGAAATATAATAAGGGAGAGTACGGCCAATATAGGCGAAAATAACAGTAGCAGTGAGAAAGCTACAGAAATTTCCAAAACATTTTTTACAATGTGTGAAAACCTGGTAGTTGGGTTATTTTCTATGGTGAAAAATGGTATCCGGTCAAAATATTGCCTTCGCATTTTATATTTTGATGGAAAAGGCTGATTTCCCTGTACCCTGACGATAATGCCCAGTTCTTTTGCAAATTGAATGAGTTCAGTAAACCTGTTTTCCGAAAATGCACAGTCGCAACAAATTAGTTCATCAACAATATCGTATCTTAGGATGCTTTTTATATTGATAGCCTTAGGATATATTTTTACCTGCCCCATATATTTATTCATAATGTACTTTGAGTCAGTAATGATATGGAGTAACCTGAATCCCCATTCTTTTTGAGACAGAAGCTTGTCGATAATTGTCTCTGAACTCTCATTGGCAATTAATACTACATTTCTAACATTATGTCCGTTTGCCCGAAACCTTTTAAACACCTTAAAGGTTAACAACCTAATTGTAAATAGAATAAAAAAGTTAAATAGAATAAATATTATTATCGTAAGAGAAGGAAAACTATCCAGACTAATCAGCCAGTCAAGAAAAGAAAGGATTGACCCTCCAATCAAAGTCAGGCGGATAAAATCGCTTATCAGAACAGGGACAGCACTCGTTCTGGGTATCCGTGCAAGGTGGGTTGCTTTTAAAAGGATGATCCATGTAATAAGAACAATCAGGCTTACAATAATAAACTCATCGTTGAACGAAACAATTTCACTTGTGTACCTGTTTGTAAACAAAGAAGCTGCAAATAAAGAAAAAATTGTGGCTATAACGTCTACTGAACCAAAGAACATTGATAACCACTTATTTTGACGTTTGCTTTTTAAACTAGGCATATTGAATGGCTCTTGGTTTGATTATGTGCAAATTTAAATTGAATTTTTACTATGCAAAATGAATTTCAATTAGTTTGGGTATATCTTTGACCAACATAGCTTTTTGTTTAACGAGCAAATAATAAAACCTGTTAATAAAAAAAGCTCTGCATTTAACAGAGCCTCTGACCGTTAGCACGTGTGACTGATATGTACTAGCTAAATGTAACTATTAATTTTTTATTAACAAATAATTTGTAGTTTTTTAAAAATATTTTCAGATAATTTAAAAAAAAAATGGATATATGCCCATAATAAAAATGAGATCTAAACAATATTTATATATTTGTACCCCGAGTTTTAAAAGGTGTCACGCAAAAAAGTTTCTAAGTTTATGGTTATGAGAAAGAATGAAACACTAGAGGAGATGGTAGCTAGGCGTAATAAACGTCTCAAAAGCCTATTTTCACGCAATGGTGTTAATGTTAGACTAGTAGGTGATGAGCAGAAACCTGCTGTAATAATGGATGAGTCTGTTGTACTATCCTGCTATGTTAAAAATTTTGACCTGCATTTTACAAAAGAACCATTTAGTGATGAAATTGTAAAAACGGTAAAATTGAAGCACGAACCGGAAATTACGCGGTTCGAACTTCAGGAAACCATTGAAGTATGTAAACACAGACCTGTTTACAGAATCCTTCTGAAAGGCACGGAGCTTTTCCTGGTTGGGTATAATTACCTAAATTCAGAGGACTCTGTTGGTAGATATCCTGTTTTTGCAAAGCATAAACCTAAAGTGTATTTCGATAGGAGTTATGCAGAAAAGGTTGCTGAAAATCTCGTCGAAGATGGATACGAAATAGAAATTGTTTAGTAACCATCGAACAAACTACACGGGGATAATTTATTAATTACTTTATCCCCGTTTTTTTGAGATTGTGATAAATATGCGAACTCAAATACCCGGCAAGGTTTGTTAATACTTCAAAAAGTCTGTATACTCAATAAATATTTCCTCTATTGGGTACATTGTTTCATAAAAAAAATGGTTGGTTTCCTTCCAGCAGTTTTTATTGTAAATGTTTACCTCATTTTTACTGGTGTAAACTCTTGAAACTGTTTTGGTCATGTTTATTGTAGCTTCTAGTTCCCATTTAAGCTCAAAAGGGACAGCCTTTGTTAAAATAGCATTAAGCTTCTCCAGCTTATCAAATAATTCAATTCTCTTATCCAGGTTTCTGGTGTCAATTTCTATTCCCGCCCATGCATGTTTTTCATCAAAGTGAAATTTTAAATTAAGTGCGCGAATCCCTGTTTGCTCCATTATCCACTTTCCTGCGGTTCTGTTCATTGTTAGTTAATACCCAGGGATGGAAGATGAATAACTCTATTTATTATCCTTATTCTTGAAATCACCATTTTGTAATGCTTCAAAGAATTTCTGCCAGGCAAAAACATTAAAAATCTGATAGGTTGGATGAGTTCCCCTTACTGATGTTTGATCAAATTGTTGCTGCATAACCTGGTTAAAATTTTCCCGGGCTGAAGGGTTGTTGTTTATTATGATCTGTGTTTTTATCAGGGCAATATTTTTACGGGCCCTGTCCAGATCATCTTCCGGTAATTCCAGGTTGATAAAAGCGTCTTTAAATTCTTCATAATCAGCCCAAGGATAAACCTCAATTTCGGTTATAAGAATTGTATCGCTGGTCAATAACACATCCCGGACAAAGAAAGGTTCTTTTAATGTATCAGGAATTTCAACCTTACTTTTTTTATACCCCACGGAGGAAAACCTAATCAAATCGCCTTTATGAACAACAAAAGAGAATTTCCCCTCTTTATCAGCAACCGTACCTTTGCTATTTTCAATATTAACTATGTGACAGAATGGAACTGGTTGAAGAAATTCGTTTATCACCCTTCCGGTAAATTGAATCAATTCTTTATCAGGCTGCTGTGCATTTATTGATAAATAAAAAAAAACGAACAATATTAGTAGTAAAATAAACCTCATCTACACCATTTTTGCTTAATAAAAGCTACGAAATGAACAATGGATATAAAATTATCATTTATAATTAAAAAAAAGGCTTTAAAAAGAAAAAGGCTTAGTAAAATATCTTAATTTAATGTGGATATTGTTTAAATGACCATGATAAGACAAAAAGAAATTACCTTAGAGGGATACCGGCGTGGGTATCATTTAATTACAGACACAATATCAAATGCTTTTGGTGAACTTCCTGAAGCAGGTATCATGAACATTTTGGTAAAACATACTTCAGCCGGTATAACAATTAATGAAAATGCGGACCCTTCGGTACGGGAGGATTTTAATACATTTATTGACCAGTTAATTCCTGAACGGCATCCAACATACACGCATACCTATGAAGGTGATGACGATATGCCTGCACACCTTAAGGCTTCATTAATTGGCCAGTCCTTAAGCATACCTATTTCCAACCAACGACTGAACCTGGGTACCTGGCAAGGTATCTATTTTTGTGAGTTTAGAAATAGAGTTCATTCACGTAGGTTGGTCATAACAATATATTACTAATTAAACCCGAAAAAATAATGTTTACAGAGAAAGACTTACAAGAGCTGGAGCTTAAAGAAATTCCGATAGAAAAAGCTAACTGGCAGATTGAGCAGTTTAAAAAAGGAGTAGCCCCAATTAAGCTAAGTAAACCCGCTACTGTTGGTGACGGAATATTAAAACTGGATAATATTGATGAATATATTGAAACATTCGACAAAACAGAAGCTCATATGGTGAAATTTGTTCCTGCATCGGGAGCAGCGAGTAGAATGTTTAAAGATTTATTTGAATTTAAGGATAAAGTTGCACGGAAACCGGATTTATCACTTAGTGAGTACCCTGAAATAAAGAAATTCTTCGCCAACATTAAAAAGTTTGCCTTTTATCATAAACTAAATGAACTTTTCGAAAAGGAGGGGGGCGTAGACAGGCTTCTGAATGCAAAAAAATATGATACAATATTATCAAAATTACTTACGGAAGATGGATTAAGATATGGAAGCCTGCCAAAAGGTTTGCTTGCTTTTCATTTATATGCCGGCGGGGTATTTCGAACACCTTTTGAGGAACACCTGAAGGAAGGTGCAAAATATGCAGTCTCTTCAGGAAATAAGGTCCATCTCCATTTTACCGTTTCTCCGGAACATTTATCTGAATTTGAGGCATTAAAAGAAAAAACTGTTACGAATTACGAAGAAATGTTCAAAGTAAAATATTCTATTTCATTTTCTGTTCAAAAATCATCAACTGACACATTAGCCGTTACCCCCGAAAACAAGCCTTTTTATAATAATGGGGCAATACTCTTCAGGCCAGGGGGACATGGAGCTTTAATTGAAAACCTTAACGAAATTGATGCCGACATTATTTTTATTAAAAATATTGATAATGTTTTACCTGAAAAGAGACTTACAAATACAATACGATATAAGAAAGCCTTGGCCGGTTATTTATTCATGGTACAACAAAAAGTATTTTCTCTCATTAAAACATTAAAAGTAACCCCAACAGAGGAAAAAATTAAGGAAGCCACCGAATTACTGGAAAAAACATTTAACCAGGACGGACATTGCACCGCATCTGATTCTAACGGGCGTTTAACAGAAATGATTATTGACAGGTTAAACAGGCCCATTCGTGTTTGCGGTGTAGTCAAAAATCTTGGGGAACCCGGCGGAGGTCCATTCATTGTAAAAGATGAGAATGGATGTTTTTCGCCTCAAATAGTCGAATCTTCGCAGGTTGATTTTAAAAACAAAGAGCAGGACGGAATATTTAAAGGATCAACTCATTTTAATCCTGTAGATCTCGTATGTGCAGTACGAAATTTTAAGGGGGAAAAGTTTGAACTCTCAAAATATATTGATGAATCAACATGTTTCATTTCTCAAAAATCTAAAGGGGGTAAAGCATTAAAAGCTTTAGAACTACCCGGACTATGGAATGGGGCCATGGCTGAATGGAACACTGTTTTTATTGAAGTTCCCGTAGAAACATTTAACCCGGTTAAAACAGTCAATGACCTATTACGTGATGCGCATCAATAGTATAAAAAAAAATTCAATTATGGCCTCATGATGATGAATTGTACAAACCATTTAAAAAAACGGGCAGGCTAAAAGTTGCCTGCCTGGATAGACACAGGTCTCCAAAAATCCAATACCCCCCTAAAAATGATAAAATGAGACGTTTAACCTAACCCTAAAACATTATGAAAAAAATACCATGGTTAATGTTATTTTTTCTTATTATTTTACACCCCGATGTGTATAGCCAGGTAGACAAGTTTAAGGCATTGTACATGTACAATTTCACCAGATATCTTGAATGGCCTGAGGAAAAACAAAAAGGAGATTTTATTATCGGAGTATATGGAAGTTCCCCCATTATTTCAGAGCTAAACATAATAGCCCAAAAAAGAAATGTTGGGGTACAGCCAATTGTTGTAAAAAAGATTACTTCTGTCTCAGAATTGGATGAATGCAACATTGTATTTGTTCCAGACTACAGGTCATCCAAAGTATCTGAATTGAAACGATGGACAGGCAAGGGAATTGTTTTTATTACTGATAGGCCCGGATTGGCAAAATCATTTTCCGGAATTAATTATGTGACAGTAAATGGTAAGCAAAACTTTGAAATAAACCGAGGAAACCTTGAATATCAAGGCATAAAAGTTAATTCTGTGCTCATGTCGCTAGGTATTCCTGTTAAATAAAAAACGATAAAGATGAATAACATAAAAATAATACCACTCATATTATTATTGTCATTTTCATTTGTTGCCTTAAGCCAGGAAAAAAAGGACATCAATGAAATGACTAAAGAAGATGTTTTAGAGTTAACTTATGACGAATTATTGGAAATGCCCTTCGAAGATGTTCTCAAACTGGCAGAGATTGTGGGAGTGTCAATGGAAGAGTTGTATAAACTATTACTAAATAAAGATGTGATATCGGCTTCCAAAAAAGTTGAAAGCAGCTTTGAGGCCCCTTTATCAACATCCGTAATATCGTACGAAGAGATATTGGCTTCCGGGGCGCGTTCAATTGAAGAAGCACTTCGGCTTGTCCCTGGTTTAATTGTCAGGGAAAAGACCAACGGAAACTTTGATGTTCACATCAGGGGAAACGATAATGTACCTCCCAACCATATGTTCCTGTACTCTGAAAACTCCATTACATTAGTAATGATCGATGGACGTCCCGTATATAATTATACCCATGGCGGGACCTTCTGGGAATCATTACCAATAGGTATTGATGATATTGACCGGATTGAGGTTGTTCGCGGGCCTTCCAGTGCCCTGTATGGTCCCAATGCTGTTTCCGGCGTAGTCAATATTATTACACAACACCAGGAAAGCAAAAAACTAAATGTTAATGCAAATGTCCAGGGGGGAAGCCAGAATACATTAATTTCCAGTATAGGTATAGGGAAGAAACTCTCCGATAAATTTGGTTTCAGGATAACAGGGAGTTTTGATGTGATGGAGCGAAATACCGACAAATTATACGTTCACCGGGCCAATAATGGAAAAGGGAGCTTTATAACAAAAGAGGAATTGGAAAAACTTAAATACCCAAACGATACAACTTATTATGTGTTTGACTTTTCAGATGATATTGATCTTATGTATCCTTCCCCCAGAACAGCCAGAGAAAGATACGGTGTAAATGCTTATTTATTTTACGATGTAAATGATGATATGGGCATAAGCCTGAAAAGTGGCTACCAGGAATCTGAAATTCTATCTTCAACGATGGGGGACACGCCGACTTCTATGTCCGGCCGGGTATCGCAAACCGGGTATACCGATTTCAATGCAAAAATAAAAGGGCTCTCCGTTAAGGCAAACTACCTCTTTGGTGTTCAAGACATTGTCAGGCAGGATACAGGCTTTAAGGTTGACATAACAAATATCAATGCCAGTGCAGAATATGACTTTAACCTTAATAATAACCTGAATATACGTCCCGGGTTTTCTTACCAGTTAAGCAAATACAATGATATGCCCCATTTGAGGCACGAAGGGCAGGGGTTTCTAAATGGAGAACGGGATTTTAATTCCATAGCATTAAGCCTGAGGGCCGACTATATTCTTCTTGATAATATTCGTTTAATCGGGGCTTTGCGTGGGGAAAAATATAATACACACGATGACATTTATCTTTCCTATCAATTAATAACTTCCTACAGCCTTAATGATAAACACAATTTGAGGTTTGTTTATTCAAAGGCGAACAGGGGGGCGTTTTTGGTAGATTCTTATGCCAATTTTTTATGGCAAAGAGATGGAAGGCCCGAACCAGGGTACATTTTGTTTAAAGGACAAAAAAACCTGGATTTGTTGACCATGAATATGTTTGAAATAGGGTACCGGGTAAAGCCCCTTAAGAGTGTAATGGTAGACATAGAGGGATTTTATTCTAAAACAAAAGATTTTGGTGCTTTATATCCAGACTCGGTTAACATAACCGGGTTAGTTACCGGCACAAGCAGGGCCTGGGTGCGGATGAGCTATAATACCCTCGATTTAAAAGCGGAGCAATACGGGATGACCGCTGCAGTTAGCTGGGTAGCAAACGAAAACCTGCTCATAAAATTATACGGGACATACCAGTTGACAAACCTGGAAAATGCTATCACATTAACCCAGGATGAGACTGTTTATTCGATGATTGATACGGCAGGGACAAAACCAGGATTTTATAACGTGAATTTTCCTTCCGGGCGAGAGGATTTAGAAAATAAGGCGACCCCCACTTTTTATGGAGGGGCATACATAAACTACAAAACATTAAACGAAAAACTCAACCTAAACCTCAATACCTATTTCTACTCAAAGCAGGAATTTCTTAGTAAATATGCGAGAAGGGAGGGGGATAAACTACTACCGGAAATTGTAGATGCTAAAATGGTTTTGAATGCTAAAGCTTCATACAGTATTTTACCCAGGTTACAGATCTTTATTAATGTCAGGAATATTATGGGAGAAAAAAGAGAGTTCGCTTTTATGGACGAAATAAGTACGCTTTACCTGACTGGTATTACCTTTAGATATGAGTAATCAAGGTAAAGGCATTGTAATAAAACCTCCGGGACGGTTTGCAGAACTAAGCTAATTAGTGATACTAATTAAGAAACGGATAGCAGAAAGCAACGCTTTTGAAAACAACAGGAAATAAAAAAGGAGGAAACTGTTTATGTTTCCTCCTTTTTTATTTTAACAAGTGGCTCTTTGTAACAAATTAAGGAGCTTCATTTTCGATAATCATCCTTAGGAATGAAAAGCAGGAGCAGAACTAACCGGGGGATGTTTTACTTATTAGGGAAGCCTATTAAACCTTTTCATTTAGGTCACCCTTTTCAAAAGACATGGCATAATTATTCGGTTTTACAAATAATCCCTATTTAACCAATACTTTTTCAACCACAATAATATCACCGGCTTTATTAAATATTTGAATAATGTATATTCCAGATGAACCGAACCGGTTCATATCAATTCTACAACTTTCTTCATTAAGCATCGTCCTATGCAACACGGTAGAATTTACATGTAAAATTTGTGCGAAGTAGGGTTCATTACCGCTATTTTTTATGTGTAGAATTCCATTTGTTGGATTAGGATAAACCGTAAAGTTGTTGGGTTTTATGTTCTTTGCAAGCTCTGAATTGACCTTTTTACTATTTAATCGGGAGCTCGGCCTGATATACAATTCTAATTCAGGGTGTAAAGAAGAATCTGGGTGATCGCTCGAAGCAAAGTTGACCATTCTGTACCTTTCTTCCGTAACCAACCTGAACATAAATCCATGACTGGTAGAGGGGTTGTTAACCATATCCTGCACAAGGGCAGTAACATTAATAGAATAGTCCTGATATGGATCCGATGATGCCGGAGTTACTACCTGATGATAGGTGGTAGTTGAGGGCTGCGATGCCCAGGTAACCGCGTATTCGTTCCATGGGCTTGTTACCCGTCGGACATACATACTGTTCGAGCCACTTTGTGTTGAATGAGGTCCCGTTGAAGACGTCGCAGGGGCATATAGTTTAAGTGTGGCGCGTTCAATTACTGTACCCGGTTTTATTGATGCTGTATTAAATTCAATTAGCTCACGGATTATCCCAAACCGTCCTTTCCATGTCCAAGCCGTTACTGCAAATTCCGGCCAGTCTCCTGCGTTTTCGGTAAATATACTGCTTACTCTTGAATCTTTTCCTTCCTTAGCCCCGGGCTTCATATTTACTTCTCCAGCTAAAGTAATTACTAATTTAGGGTGCAAAGAGGTATCAGGGTGATCGCTTGAAGCAAAGTTGACCATTCTGTACATTTCTTCCGTAACCAGTCTAAACATAAATCCATGACCGGTAGCCGGATACTTGATCATATCCTGAACCAGGTTGGTTACGTTAATAACATAGTTCTGATAAGGATCCGATGATGCCGGAGTTATTACCTGATGATAAGTGGTAGTTGAAGGCTGCGATGCCCAGGTAACCGTGTGCTCGTTCCATGGGCTTGTTACCCGTCGGACATACATACTGTTCGAGCCACTTTGTGTTGAATGAGGTCCCGTTGAAGAGGATTCCGGCGCATATAAAAATAATTGGGCTTTTTCAACGATAGCCCCGGGGTTAATTGCTGATAGGTCAAAATCTATCAACTCTCTTATGATACCAAAGCGCCCCTTCCATGTCCATGCCGTTACTGCAAACTCTGGCCAGTCTCCTGCGTTTTCGGTAAATATACTGCTTACTCTTGAGTCTTTTCCTTCAACAGCTCCAGGCTGGAGTGTTATAATTTGTTGAGACCAAATATTTAAACTGATGGCCAATAAACCTGTTGTTATAAAATTTCTGAATTTCATTTGATTTGGATTAAGTGTTTTAAAAAATACTTTCCTGCAGGATACCTAAACAAAAGTAAAATAATATCCTATATACCAATTCAGACAAAGGTTAATTTTATATTACTTTTATAGTATATGTAATGCTTGGCAATTGTGACATTAGCCTATAATAAGCATAATCGGATAAAGGATGTGCTGGTTGTTGGCAGATACTTTACATTTATCGAAAGTGGGGAGTTGCGCTACCAATTTTTTGTCAACCCCAATCCTTACAAAAAAGTAATTAACTTTAATTTAATGTTAAAGTAACTTTTATAAAATAAAAGTATTGAATAATCTCTGTTACTTTTGTATGATCAACAAATTATAGTATGAGAAAAACAATTTTTACGTTAGCATTGGTTATGATAACTTTATGTTTATCAGCTAACAAAGGTAAAGAAGTGAAAAAAGTTAAGAACACAGTGGTGACGGGAATCATTGTAGATGAAAAAAATGGAGAGGAACTTACAGGAGTGTGTGTGAAATTAGATGGACAAACTGCTTATACAGACTTTGACGGAGAGTTCAGGTTCGAGAATGTTCAACCCGGTGAATATGTTATCCGTACAAAATATGTTTCTTACGAGGACAAAGAGATTAAACTAGAACTAAACAATAAAGAAAAAATAGAAATTTCTCTGAAAAGTAAATAAAATTCAACCGCTACTTCCCGGTAGCGGTTTTTATCAATACCTAATCTTTAATACCGCTAAATCAATTCTTCATTTATTTGAAGACCAAACCATCTTGCAACAAGCAGACAGAGTACCCATGAAGTAGGAAAAATATTCGGGGAAGGGGCTTGGTTTCATTCACGATCTGTTCAACTGAATAACTTTAGTTCACTTCTGGTAAACTGGATATCCAAAACTATTACCTCAGAGTTTTAATTTCTTTCTGTAAGGCATGATTGTTAGGTTAAAAGGTGTATTTTCGCAAAAACCTTTAAATAAAAAGAAAGAAGCTTAGCAAGTTTCTTCTGGAAAAGAAATACGAGCATGAAAAAATATCAATGTATTGTTTGTGGTTATGTATACGATCCTGTAGAAGGGGATCCGGATTCAGGAATTTCACCGGGTACGGCTTTCGAAGATATTCCCGGCGACTGGGAATGCCCTATTTGCGGGGTAACCAAGGATGATTTTGAACCGATTGAAGAATAGTGTAATAATTATTGGGGATGGGGCTGGTAAAAAAAACTTTGACCGCAAAACTCAATTATGCCCCCCCTTTTGTTATTCTGAAACAAAGAGGGGGACACAGTTATTTATTAGAAAGTCCGGTTACAATTTTATTTTTATTCTTCTTATTCAACCCTATTGAGTAACTCAACCAGATGTTTCCAAAACTTTTCAACTGTTTTAATCTCCATGCGTTCATCGGGAGAGTGGGCCCCTTTTATGGTCGGTCCAATCGAAACCATATCAAGTTCAGGATATTTTTCAAGAAACAAGCCACATTCCAGTCCTGCATGGATAGCCCTGACTTTCACCTCCTGGTTAAATAAATCGTGGTATGCCTTTGTTGCTAATTTTAATACTTTAGAGTCTGTATTTGGAGTCCACCCCGGATAACTATCGGTATTGTTAACTTGAGCGCCTGCCAGGTAAAAGTTACTTCTTATTTTATCTGCAATATCCCGTTTTGCCGATTCCACTGAACTTCTCTGACTTGTTACAATTTCCGCAGAACTGTTTTCTGAAAAATGTATGGAGGCCAGGTTTGTAGATGATTCAACTAGTCCCGGGACCGACTGGCTCATGGACATTACACCATTAGGGCAGGAGTACACCGCACACAGGAACTTCTGTTGTGAATTTGTTTCCAAAACCCTTAGCGGTAAATCAACTTCTTCCATATTCAGCTTCAGCAGTGGTTCGGTAATTGAGTACTCGCCTTTCAGCGTGTTTTCAAATTCCAACAGGCTCTCTTTGAAGCCATCCAAATATGGTTTTTCAATTACTACCACAGCAAAAGCTTCGCGAGGGATAGCGTTCCTGAGATTTCCTCCATGAAAATCGGCAAGGGTAGCATTATGTTTTTTGCTTATGTTCCATAAAAACCGGGTCAACAATAAATTAGAGTTACCTAATCCTTTGTCGATATCATCTCCTGAGTGCCCTCCTTTTAACCCGGAAATTGAAACTTTTAAGGCTATACTGTCATTGACCGGTATTTCATTGGAATATTCTAAAGGAAATGAGACCAGTGTATCAATACCTCCTGCACAACCAATAAATACTTCACCATCATCCTCGGAGTCAAGGTTAATTAATGTTTTTCCCTCAAAAAATCCGGGTTCAAGCATATTTGCACCTGTCAGTCCTGTTTCCTCGTCAACTGTAAACAGACATTCAATTTTACCAAGCCCTAATGAAGAATCATCCAAGATAGCTAACTGGACAGCCATACCAATTCCATTGTCTGCCCCCAAAGTCGTGCCCCTTGCTTTGATCCATTCCCCGTCAATATAGGCATCAATCGGATCGTTTTCAAAGTCGTGCACCGTATTACTGTTTTTTTCACATACCATGTCGATATGACTTTGCAGTACAACAGCTCCAATATCTTCTTTTCCTTCTGCGGCTGGTTTTATGATAAGAACATTTTTTGCTTTATCTTTTTTGCATTCAAGATTACGTTCCCTGGCAAAGTTTTCCAGATATGTAATTATCTTTTCCTCTTTTTTAGAAGGTCTTGGAACCTGAAGGATTTCGCTAAAGAACTTCCACACCTGTTTTGGTTGTAAGTTTGATATCTCGGTCATTACGTGTATTTTTTTAACGAAAATAATAAAAACACACCACAACTAACTACAGAAAGGATATGAAAAACGTCATACCTTTCATAGCAATTGGATACGTTAGTTAGAATAAAATATTTTTTTGGGCTGACTATTTTATTATTTTCGTCATTTAATTCAAGAAAAGCTGGTTAAGAGTTAAGATGATTACTATTGAAGTACTGCTCGTTTTTATAGCGATTGGTTTTATACTTTATTCTTTATACCGGGAAGTATTTGGCCCGGCTTTCACCTTTCTGGTTGCCATTTTATTTTTAGGAATATTTGGGGTGCTGAATCCGGCTGAGATACTGGAGGGGTTTGGGAATGAACAGGTTGCGATTGTTTTAATGTTACTTCTTTTAGGAGACATTATTCGTCGTACTGCTGTAATTGAGGTAATTTTTGACCGTTTATTCCGAAATGCAAAAAGCTACAAAGGCTTTTTGGCAAGAATGATGTTCATTGTTGCAACTTTCTCTTCCTTTTTAAATAATACACCGCTGGTTGCAGTAATGATGCCTTATGTCGACAATTGGTGCAGAAAGAATAATTATAGTGTGTCCAAATTCTTAATTCCCCTGTCTTACGCCGCAATACTGGGGGGAAGTATTACATTAATAGGTACATCTACAAACCTTATTGTTAATGGAATGGTGGTAGATCAAAACCTGGAAGGGCTCAGGGAACTGAATATGTTCGATTTTGCCTATGTGGGAATACCTATGGTGTTTATAGGAATAATGTATATACTGTTTATTGGTCACAGGTTACTGCCCGGACATGAAAAAGATGATAACCTTAAAAAGACAGGGAACAGGCAGTACCTGGTAACCACCAGGGTTAGGGTAAAATCGGGCCTTAGTGGAAAAAAACTAAGCGATACAGAATTACCAACAATAAAGGGACTGGAGTTAGTGGAATACAGAAGGGAAGAAACCCCCATACCTTTTATTGATGAAGATATCACAATAAAACCGGAAGATCATTTAATTTTTTGTGGAGATAATGAACGTTTTGCAGAACTGCTGCATTCAAATTCGGAATTGGTCGTTCCTGAGGTTGGTATGCTTTCAAAGACAAAAAGAACGGAAGTCACCGAATTAATTGTTTCGCAAAATTCAGCTTTAATAGGCCGACAACTAAAAAATATTAATTTTCGCTCTAAATATGATGCGGCGGTATTGGCTATTCATAGGAACGGGGAACAGCTTACCACAGACATTCAAAAAGAATTTCTCAGGGCAGGGGACGTTCTTTTGGTCTATGCCGGAGAAGCTTTTGACAGCCGGACACGAAACTCGTATGATTTCTATTTTTTGTCGAGGCTCAGGGATTTTGTGAAAATTGAAAAATGGAAAATTCTGCTTCTGTTTATTGGTACACTGACCGCAATAGCTTTATCTGCATTTCATATTAAAGGAGGGTTATTTCTGGGATTAATGGTTGCTATAATGATGTCCCTGTTGTTTCGAATCACAACCCCCAAGGAGCTCCCCAAAGCAATTGATTACGATTTAGCACTTATTATCGTAATGTCGCTTGCCTTAGGCACAGCAATGATTAAAACTGGTGCAGCAGGCTTAATGGCCGATGCTCTGTTAACACTTTTTCAGCCACTCGGGAATGTTGGTGCCCTTTTTGGTTTATATGCAATAACTACAGTATTGGCTGCATACATTACAAATAAAGCTTCTGTTGGTATCGTATTTCCGATAGCAATAGTAATGGCAGAGAACCTTGGTATTGATAACCCAACACCTTTTGTTTTGACTGTAGCATATGCAGCAGCAGCCAATTTTATGACACCAATCGGTTATCAGACCAATTTAATGGTTTATGGTCCGGGAAAATATTCATTTCCCGATTTCTTCAGAATTGGAACACCGCTTACCATTCTATACATGATAACTACAGTTTTAATTTTGTCTCTGGTCTATAATTTGTTTTAGGTCCAAAAAATCTCTTAGAATAATCCTAACTCCTTGTTTAATTTAAGGTTGTAATTATATAACTATTTCTTCATCCGGCAATATAGGAAAGAATCTAAAAAATTATGTAAATTTCCGAGGACAAAGAAAACAGCACCATGAAGGATAATTATTTTCTGAACCTTGCATTAGAAGCGGCTTTAGAAGCTGGAAAAAAAACTTTAACGTATTATAGAGCCAACAATTTTGACATTGATATAAAATCAGATAACTCTCCACTTACCCAGGCAGACATTGATTCAAATGCAGAAATTGAAGATAAGCTGAAACAATCAAAGATCCCCATTTTAAGTGAAGAAACAGCTCCCGAGGAATACACTGTAAGAAAAAACTGGGAATGTTTTTGGCTTATTGACCCTTTGGACGGAACTAAAGAGTTCATTAAGCACAGTGATGAATATACGGTTAACATTGCGTTTATTGAGAAGAATTCTCCAACCTTAGGGGTCGTCTTTGCCCCGGCAAAGGATATCCTGTTTTATGGGGTTGTTGGAGAAGGAGCTTATAAAATAGAAGAAGTCTCCCAAAAAACACCCGAAGAGATTGTTAGCGGTTCTGTAAATAAAATGAAGCTTCCAGCCTGTAATTCTTCTGCTTCTGACAAAACTATTGTTGTTGCCAGTAAATCACATAGAAATTCAGAAACAGATGCATTTATTAACAAATTAGAGAAAAAAAATGGCCAGGTAGAGGTGCAGAGCTTTGGCAGTTCTTTAAAATTGTGCATGGTGGCGGAGGGAAGCGCCCATATTTATCCACGAATGGGTTCTACAATGGAATGGGACACAGCAGCAAGTCATGCCGTTGTTCTTGCATCCGGTTGCAATATATTACAGTACCCTTCATTAGAAAATATGACTTATAATAAGGAAAATTTATTAAACCCCTGGTTTGTTGTTTTTCAGCCAGATATGGAAAAAAGTATAAGCGTTAATTGATTTTTTACGATTAAAACAGACTAAAAAAGCCTCTTTTTTAGCTTATATTTTTTATTTACATAAACCTTTTAATGTATTGATGAAAATATTGTTATAGGATATAAATACCCATAAAAACAATAGACAGTCCATTCAATATTTATTCGAAACGATAGTTTTACATCGTCCCAATTAATTTCTTTCTGAAATACAGTACTTCCTGAGCGAATATGTTATTTAAGGAAAAGCAAATTGGTGTTTCCCTGAAAAGACGAATTGGGATTTACGAACAGATTTTATTTATTTCAAATAAATAATATCATAATTATCTATTAATCAGACAAAAATTACAACTAAATAAAGTAATTGTTTTAATATTTTAACTTGTAAAAAGGTGTTTTTAAGAATGCGAAAAGCAGCTCTGAATAAATCTCCAGAGCTGTTTTTATGTGTTCGAGGCAGTTAATCATTTATCAAAAACAATATTTCTGCATCTATTATATTTGCATCATAACTGTAATAAATTTCTAATGAAAATTCTTCAGCATTAATATTGTTTTTCTCCAAATATTCTGCTATGGCCTTATAGGCAGGCATAATTTCATCCATGGACCTATAGCGGACAGAAACCCCTTTAGAGGCTGGAATTTTTTTGTACTTATATCCATCGCTAACCTCTACAGGTCCCAAAACCATATGTCCGGGTTCGCTGCGTAACTCTTCAGCCGGAACTTTTTCGGGATCATCATAAAAAATACTAAGTGGATATTGCCCCATGGGCAACCCCTTTTTCTGGACATATTCCATGAATTTTCCAAACTCGTTGTACGAATCCTGGTATGGACCTTTGAATTCATAATATACCATATGAATTTCATTAAGTTCTCTGATTTCTATTTTAAAATCAGAAGTTGTTTTTACATTGTTTTCTTGTTCCATAATTATGATGTTGTTAAATAAGACATTAGGATTAGAAATAAGCTTTTATTGAAATCAATTTGGTTATTTATAATGCTAATCTAATTTCGTCCGGTGACAACAGTATGTCAGTATGTATCTTAAATTTACTTAAAAAGCATATCTTTTTTATTTCTCTGATTATTGAAATACTTTTTATCCTTATTTTTAAGAGGTCGTGAATAAAAAGCAAGTATTTTGAAAATAAGAAGACAGTTATTATTATGCATATCATTATTTTTTGTGCTACATGGAGAATCGCAGATAAACATCCGTTATCACATGTATCAGGGACAAAAGCATTTAAACGCCAATGAATACCAGCAGGCAATTTCCTGGATGAACAAGGTGTTGTTTTATAAGAATGACCACACAAATGCTTTTTTAATAAGAGGGATATCAAAGTATTATCTATCCGATTACTACGGGGCAAAATCTGATTTTTCAAAAGTACTGGAATTTGAGCCATATCATTATGATGCTTACTACTTTAAAGGAATTATCAATGCTGTTCACGGGAACAGAAAGCAAGCTTTAAAAGATCTCAATAAAGCCATTGAACTGTTTGAATACAATCCGGACTACTTCTCGTACCGGGGGCAGTTGCACCTGGAAAAGGGAGATACCTTAGAAGCAATGAAAGATTATGAGGCTGCAATCAGTATTGACAATGAGCACTATCTGGCACATCTGAATATGGGGATGTTGAAACTTCATAGTAAAAAG
Organism: Bacteroidales bacterium; assembly: GCA_965230395.1. Taxonomy (GTDB): domain Bacteria; phylum Bacteroidota; class Bacteroidia; order Bacteroidales; family UBA10428; genus UBA10428. Next base: position 3,335,790 of record CBDDKV010000002.1, on the reverse strand, counting down.
TTTCGGGAAGCAATAGATTTATGTACAAAGGCCATTAGCCTTCAACCCGAAAACCTGACCGGTTATTTAACACGGGGGAAGACATTTTACATGATAGATTCAACCAGTTTGGCAAAAAACGATCTGCAGTTTGTTTTATTAAAAGACTCGACCAATATTGAAGCCTACTTCATTTTGGCCCTTACGAACCATAAAGAGAAAGACTATAACAACGCAATGAAAAATTACGATAAGGCACTTTCTCTTAACCCTTATAATGCCATATGTTATTACAACAGGGGAATCCTGAAATCAGAGTTGGAAATATATGAAGAGGCATTGTCTGATTTCGACAAAGTTGTTGAAATCAATGTAAATAATATTTATGCCTACCTAAACAGGGGAAAAATTAAATATTTACTAAAAGACTATAGGGGGGCTGAACACGATTTATCAATTGCTATTGACTTATTCCCTGAATTTACAGATGCATTAACGACAAGAGCTGCTGTGAGGTATGAACTGAAGGACACCGCCGGTTTTTTTCATGACCGGCATTTATTGGATCAGTTAACAAATAAACAGTCTGAGAGACTTTCTGTATCAATAGATTCTGCTTATATTGAAAAAATTACGGAATTTCGCACCGATTTTTCTCCGATAGAATACGGTGCTAAGGTTCAGGTGCAATATGTAAGTAAAGATATTAATTTGTTGCCCATATTTTCACCTTACCTGTTGAAAAGGACAGCTTTAAATATGTTTTCGGATATTAACACCGAAATATTTGAGGATTTTTCGGTACTTACAGGACCGTACCAGATAGGGCTAATTAATGAAGAGAAAAAGCGGCCAGAGGTATTATACCAGGCGTGGAAATCATATTTAGATTCAATATATGCAATAAGCCCAAATAAATTTGAACTAAACCTTTTAAAAGGAATTGCTGTTGGCTGGGGTGAGAAATATTATCTATCAGACAAGTATCTGGGCAAAGCCCTGGAGCTGTCGCCTGATAACTACTTAATATATTTTATTCGCGGAAATCACTATTATGAGCAGGCAGAAGCTATAAGTAATATCATAATGAATAACCAGGTGGCTTTTCTTCATGATCATAAGGCGGATGAAGACCCTGAATACCAATCGGTAGAGAGTTATTATTTTAAAGCTGTGGCTTTCTATAAAAAAGCTTTAGAGTTTAATCCAGGTTTTAAATACGCACGATACAATAAGGCTTATGTTTCTGCACTTATGAACAACCTATCTGATGCAATAAATGACTACTCGGAGTGTATTGAAATTGATAATACCTTTGCGCCCGCTTACTTTAACCGTGGGTTGTTATACCTGTTAATTGGTGAAACCCAAAAGGGGTGTTCTGATTTAAGCATGGCAGGGGAGCTTGGTATTGAATTAAGCTATAACATTATTTATAAATATTGTAATTGACATCTGTTACATCGCTTCAGATTATGATAACCGAAAGGTGTTTTCCTTTTCTTGTTTGGAGCAACTTTATCCGTTGTATAAAAGAAAACCAATGGCTTTCAGACTTTGGGTCAATAAAAAAGGCCGCCCTTATACAGAGCGGCCGGATAAAAAATAAGGGAACTCTAGAAAATTACTACATTAATATCTACTTCATATATGATGGTAAACCCATTTAATGTTCTTGATACATCCAGTTCTACTTTTCCTGTTGAACAATCAATTGGGGTCACTCCGCTAATCAATTCCTGATTGGTATCCCGTAAAAACACTTTACTTCCTTCAGAAGTTGAAAAGGTTGGTACAACACTCTTTAAATCATCGGCTTTTCCGGAATATAAAAGACTAAAGAATGACTTATCAAGGTTAACCAACTGCTGCTGAATAACGTAATCCTCTGTGGGGTAATTAATTCCGTCCGTGGAGTATTTTATGGCATTAATGCCTAAAACGGAGAAATTGAACAGTTCGGGATAAAACATAGCCTGAACTGAATACACCCTTTCTGCACCATCCTGAATAACTTTAAACTTTCTAACGATAGGTTGTAAATCCGACTCGTTGAACAAGTTAAGATCATAACTGGCAAGAACGGCATCAGCTAATAACTCTCCTTCTTCTGAATATACTTCGGCTGATGAGCTGTTAACGCTGAACAACGGTGGGCGGCTGTTGATTATTTCAACGAAAGTTGTATCACTTATTCCATTGGCGCGGTTAATATAACCAATAGGGATTAGAATAGAATCATTAGAGATAATACCGTCAGGGCTATATCCTGGGTAAGCGCTGGAAATAGAAAAGTTTGTAAAATTATTCCCGTTGTTTCCGGTCTTCACCGTAATGGTAACAGAATCGATACTTCTCACCAGTTTATCTTCAGTTTCATCAAAGCTCGACGCAACAACAACCATTGTATACGTTCCGGATCGCTGATAAAAATATTCAAAATCCTTACCTCTGTTAGGAGGCAGTCCTACATTTCTTGAAATTTCTTTTAAGGCAAAGTTTTGCGATTCATCACCCGGCCAAAAGACAAAGTTTTCACCGCTCCCCAAATTTTCTATAAGAACAGGCTCAAATGGTTCGAATTCTGTTTTATTAATTGTAAATTCTGCTTTCGGTTCAATAAATACCTCGTAGTTATCTTCGCATGAAAAAGATATAACGACCAGGGTAGTTATCAGGAAAACCTTAAAGCTGTTTTTTATATTTTTCATAAGATTTATTTTTTAGTACCCTTTATTTTGTTCAATAATACCATGAGAAAGCTCTATTTCGGCCTGTGGTATCGGCAGGAGTTCGTGGATACCCTTGATGAAATTTACATTTTGCTTCGATGTGGCCGTCTCTATTTTATCGTACGCTGCCTTAATCGCGTCTCCTGCATTGCCATAGCGCAATAAATCGAAATATCGCACCCGTTCACCGGCAAGTTCTTTTCTTCTTTCGAGACGAATTCGATCCCTTACATAAACATACGGTCCGTAATCGATCGTATAAGGGAAGGTATTGTCAAGTTTTTTGACTGTCCTTAATCCATCCCGCAAATCATTAATGATATCAATTGCTGCAACCTGATTTCCCGTTTCATTCAAGGCCTCAGCATACAAGAGTACAAGATCTGAATAGCGCATGATAATATAATTTCGCGGACTTGAAGTGTTATCGAAAACATTGGGCCTTTCGGTCTCGTTAATTAAAAAGTACTTTACAAAAGTGTGAAAGTTTTCTGTTAATATTCCACCGAATGTTTCTCTGAATTCTTCAGGATAAGAACCGTTTGGTTGTGCTCCGTGTGAATAACATCCGTAATTATTCCGGGGATCAATACCTTCCCGGGTTGTCATGAGGTTCACTAAGGATATTGACGGAATGAATGCCTGATCAGCCTTATAGCTGAATGAATAGAGATTATCATTTTTATTGTATAAGTCAAGACTATTGGGGTTAACCCCCTTAATTTCCATACTTGGAACTACAAATATAGGTTCTGTATTATCGTTTAAGTTTTGGTAAGATAAACGCCACAGCCTGGTCCAGTCATAAAACCCATGTCGGCTTGCCATATCTGAAGTTGATCTAAACACCCCGCTGGCACCCTCCATATTCAACTGCGCTTTGTTCGCATTTTCATTCGTCCATAAATCATATTTAAACTTATTCTTCCATTCATCCCAGGTCATTTCCGGGTAATGTTCTTCAAGTTTCAAAATATCATTATACGTCAAAGCTCTTTCTCCGGCATTTCCATGAATGCATAAAACACGGCCTATTTGTGCAGCTTCGTCCCATTTTGAGGAAGATACCCCGTGTTTCGATTGGGTAACCAGTACTTTTAATAACATGCTTAACCCGGCATAGTTGTCTACAGTACCGAATTCAGAATTTCCAGGTAACAAAATTGATGCTGTACGCAGGTCTTTTTCAATATATTCATAAACCTCTTCTTTTGTTGCCCTTGGGATGGCTACCTCTTCAATATCAATGTTTTCGGGAACGATAGATATGCCACCAAAAACCTGGACCAGATTAAAGTAGTAATATGCCCTTAAGAATAAAACTTGTCCGTAAATGTACTGCCATATTTTAATCTGGTCGTCTTCTACATCCGGGACATAAGCTAACGGAATATCATTATGGATATTTTTTAGTAACTGGTTAGCCCGGTATATTCCTTTGTAATTCTGGTTATACCAAGTGGCTACCCAGTTATTGTCTGAATATATAATAAAGTTTTGAAGACGGTCACCATCATCACCAAAATCATTATTTCGGGTTTTCTGATAGACAAAATCATCACTCATACCATCTCCAATAAGCACAAAGGCTTTTTGGAAAGATTCGTCAGACAATACATTATAAACCGAATTCAGTGCCAATTGAAAATCATTGATGTTGCGATAAAAATTCTTTTCAGACACTTTTCCTACGGGTTCTTCATCAAGAAAATCTTCACACCCGATAAATAACAGCAACGAAAGCAGTATAATAATTTTTTCCTTCATATTTCAATGCATTAAAAATTCATGATTAAACCAGAGACAAAAGTTCGGGCTTGCGGATATACCCCTCTGTCTATTCCAAAGTTTGTATTTCCTTGTCCATCAGAGGATACATCTGCGCCAATCTCAGGATCAAATCCGGTATAATTGGTAAATGTGATTAAATTTCCTCCTCCGACATAAACTCTTAGTGAGCCCATTTTAAGCTTATTGACAACCGATTTTGGGAAATTATAGCCCACCTGAAGGTTTTTAAGCCTTAAAAACGAACCATCTTCTATGTAAAAATCGGAAACACGAAAGTTTTCATTCAAATCCTGGGTGTTATTGTCCTGTGTGCCAATTTCCGGATAAGGCGCATCCTGATTATCGGTCGTGTAAGTATTGCCATAGTATTCTTTTGCCACGTTATTATCTCCTGTGTAGTTATACATAAAATTTCTCTGTACATTAAAGAGATCATTTCCATACACTCCCTGGAAAAAAGCTGTAAAATCGAAATTTCCGTATTTCAGATTTATGGTTAAACCATAAGTAAAGTCAGGATGTGGGTTACCCAAAAATGTTTTATCGTTTTCATCAATTTTATTGTCACCGTTCAAATCCATAAAGATAAAATCACCGGGTTCTGTACCATCCGGGTTTGGTACTGCTGAGTTTGGTATAATGTCCCGGTCTTCTTCGTGCCATATTCCATTAGGGTATTTTGAGCGATCGATCTTCCAGCCATAGAACATTCCAATAGGCTGCCCCACCTGTGTGTAGGTAACATAACTACCATCACCCATGACATTTCCTCCCAGAACCGGGTTGTTATCTTCCCCAAGCCTGGTGACTTTATTCATGATTTTGGTGAAATTTCCACTGATGCCCAGGCTAAATTTCCCGATCGTTCTTTTTACCCCCAGTGTAGCCTCGAAACCAAGGTTCTGCACCTCGCCGGCATTCTGCCAGGGTGTACTGCTCATCCCATAAGAGTGTACCAGAGGTAACCTTAATAACATATCGGAAGTGTTTTTCTGGAAGAAATCGATAGATGAAGTAACACTGTTCCGGAACAAATTGAGGTCAAGGCCAAGGTTAACGGCCGTTGTTTTTTCCCACAGAATATTTGGGTTACCATAACCATTTGCACTCCATCCAGCCCTGTACATCGGGTTTATGCCATATACGGCAAGGTTCTTGTTTCCTGTTTCTACAATGGTAGAAGCCGCATACTCATTGATTCGGTTATTACCCGACTGCCCCCAGTTTCCTCTGATCTTTAACAGGCTTAACCATTCGTATCCCTGCATAAAATTTTCATTGGAAAGTGTCCATCCGGCCGATAATGAAGGAAAGTATCCCCATCGTTTATCGCTGGCAAAAACAGAAGAGGCATCAGCGCGGAAATTCATCTGAAGGTAGTATTTATTTGCATAATTGTAATCAAATCGGAACGGGAAGCCCATTGTTTTCCAGGATGAATTACCTCCACTTGTGATTGGACTTAATATGGCTGCGTCCAGCGAGTGAAAAACGTCACCACTACCCGGAGCCATTGATTTTTTACCTCTCAGGTTTTCCCATGAATATCCTTCGAGTGAAACAGCACCTAAAACAGATAAGGTATGCTCATCCAATACTTTTGTGAATGTTAAAATGTTTTCTATTTGCCACTTTGTTTTTTTTGCATTGCTTTTCTCAAAGGTATTGTCATCGTATTTTATCTCGTTAAAATATAGATAATCGGCAGTATGTCTTTTTAGGAAAGTTGTATTTTCGGTAAACGAAATATCATATCCGGCCCGAAAATTATTTTCCAGGCCAAAATCAAACTTTGATTTAAAGCTAAGATTCCCCTGGAACGTGTTAACCCTGTTTTGTTTATCACTATACCAAATACGCGAAAACGGACTCCATCGGTATGAAGGTATTACTGTATATAAACTGTCAAACCCTCCGTCACCGTCTGTGTCGAGAAATTTATACGCGCTGTTCTCATAAAGTCGTTTATCAGGCGACTCATTCAAGGCATACTTGAAGATACTAATATCTCCTTCGGGGATAATTTTCCTTTGACGTGAATTAATGAGGGTATTAAAACGAAGTGAGAATATTTTATTAAAGTTTGTTTCGATATTCGCCCGGGCATTAACTTTCTGCATTTCAGACTGAATAACGATCCCTTTTTCTTTACTGTATCCACCACTAAAAATATATTTTGTTTTTTCGCTTCCCCCGGAGACACTCAGATTATATTTTTGGGTATTTCCTGTGCGGCTCACCTGATCCAGCCAGTTATTTACTGCCCAGTCATAAAATAAGATAGAATCTGATTTTTCCGTTGGGTGAAGTAATGTGGCTCCATGACTTTCATCGTACATAGCTCTGTAATCATGTTTGTCGAGCATCTCGGGTTTGTTCCAGAAATCAGAGATCCCATAAAAAGAATTAAAGCTAATCTTTAGTTTTCCATTTTTACCGGATTTAGTGTTTACAATAACCACTCCGTTTGCAGCTCTTGCTCCATAAATGGCAGAAGATGATGCATCTTTTAACACCTGAATATCGGCGATGTCATCTGTGCTCAAATGATCGAGGTTTTCAACGATAAATCCGTCTACTACGTATAGCGGATCGGAGTTATTTACTGTACCTGTTCCCCGGATTTTTACGGATATACTTGAACCGGGAGAACCGGAATTTTGAACAACCTGAATACCCGAAGCTTTACCGACCATTGCATTGGTAACATTATCGGTAGGCAATGTTTGAATATCATCGGTACTAATTGTGGAAATTGACCCGGTGATGTCTACTTTTTTTTGAGTACCATACCCTAACACAACCACTTCTTCAATAGACTGAATATCTTCAATAAGCGTTATATTAATAATTGTCTGGTCGCCAACAGGTACGACCTCTTCAAGATAACCAATAAATGAAAATACTAAGGCGGCTTCTGATGAACTGATTTCGATGGTATAGTTACCATCCAAATCTGTCGTTGTCCCATTTTGGGTCCCCCTCTCCAAAACTGTTACCCCAATTAAAGGTTCTCCCGTTGTGGTAACAACTGTTCCTTTTACTACATTTGTCTGCACCCCACTTGAAATCAGCTCAATATTATTATTACCCAGAAGTAAATTAAACTGTAAAAGCGTAAGGATAAAAAGAGGTATGTATCCTAATTTTTTTTTCATGCTTATGATTTTAATGAATAAGATTTTAGCCGCTCCCTGCTTACTTATATTGAGAATTATATAATGAACTTTTGTTGCGGACTGTATAGCGGTTTAAACAACTCATCAACTTAAACCATATCTTATTCAAGAAAGAATGGGGAAAATAATTTCCCCATTCTTTCAATATTTTGTTATGATTTTACTTATTACCTGATATTAATAACTTTTGAACAACCGCTATTCCATTACCGGTTGCTTTCACAAAGTACATTCCGTCCTTTAGGTCAACGTTGACGGAAAACTCATCTTCTTCAGCTGTATCTGAAAGAAGGACTTTACCAGACAAGTCCAAAATCTCGATATACTCAAATTTATCAGCATCAAGTTGAACATGGATTACATTAGATGCCGGGTTTGGATATAAACTCATCAAACTATTATCCGAATAAAGATTAGTCACAGTGTTATGAGGTTCTATATAACTAAAGATTGAATCTCTGAGCATACAAATAGGTTCAGAGCAGTAAGAACTACAAGTGTCCCCTTCACAGGCTTTACCGATTTTGAACCAGGAAACCCATGGTTTTGGGTTTGCAAGCTTTATAAAGGCAAGTTTAAGTGTATCTTCTGTAGTTGTTACAGTAAAAGATTTCACTTTATAATCTCCGGCTCCATCAACTGAAAGGTTTGGAACAACAACTTCTCCATTTGCCTCTACTTTGTAAGAACGTGCCTCCCAATTTTCGTAAGTTGCCACCTGAACGGCATAATTACCTGCTGGTAATTCGAATTTGTATTCTAATCCTTCTGCTCCGTCATTTTCACCTCCTGATACTAATTTGCTAGGGTTCACCATTGCCCAGCTTTGGTTCACATAACCCCATTTTTTGTTGGTTACTTCATCTATGCCCCATGCCTGATCAAAAACAGAATTGTTTTTACCCAACACTTCTATGCTGTTTTCAATTAAATTGGTGTCGCTACCTACATTTACATGGTAAAGTAGTTCATGCCTGAAGACCGGTTCCATATAAAGTTTGAATTCCTTGGTCAATGTATCGGCTTCAAGGTTTACGAAGTTGATTTCCATTTTATACACATTGTTGGTATCGTCAGGAGCAATTTTTTTAAGATTAGCCACAAAATATAAGGTATCAAATATATTATCTCCGGTTTTTATTGCTTCAAGTCCAAAGGGGCCGTCGGGAGATGAACTGAAAGCAAATAAACTATCGGAACCAGGAGCAGGTTCTACTTTTACCACTTTACTACTAAAAGCGTTAGCGTTTACCCTTTCTATAGCGATGGCGACTGTATCCATCCTGTAGTCCACTGTTGTAGAACCATTCAACTTTATGGAAGGTACCAGTTTGGGCTGATAGGAAAATAACCCTTTAACTTTTTCGGTAGTAAATAACATTTTATTTTTCCAGGAAGTTAAATTCCGGGGTTGAGAGCCATCGGGGTGAAGCTGTGCAACCAATTGCAGGTCTTTACCGTCAAGGTTAACACAAAACATTAGTTCGTTTCCTGCGTGCGTAGTAGATAATCCCTCGCAGAATAACAATGAGTCTTTTCCATCATATTTATATGATGTCATTAAACCGGCCCATCCATCACTATTACCGGGTTTACCTCTTGCTCCCAACTTTAATGTTTCAGTTTCTTCATCAAGATAGAATAGTTCATACCCTTCAAATCCTCCGCCACTACCGGATCGTAAAACAAGTTTTCCCCGATATACAGTGAAATCCTGCAACCAGTTGTCCCATTTTCCTACATTATGATCCTGCACAAGGTAGGTTCCGTCGCTAGTCCCGTCACTTACCCATAATTCGGCTCCGTTAATTCCATCAACGGCCCTGAAAAATATTCTGTTTTTAAATTCAAAAGGGTTTGCAAATTGAGACCCATTACCGTTACCATCGCCTCCGAGAGTTACATTAATATGTTTAACCATTTTCGAGCCTGCTTCAGTACCGTCCGATACCCAAAGTTGTTCTCCTAAATGTTCGGCATATGTAGCACTATCGGCTCCAGCGTGTTTACGCGGAGTTTTCTGCCGCCAAAACACTTTACCAAAACTTGTCGCATAAATAGCTTGTATACCACTACTTCCAAGAGATTCCGGGGTCACATCGATAAGTTTATATGTACCAGAAGGTGTTCCGTCTGAACGGTAAATTTCTTCATTTTCTCCTATCGGTTGCCCAACAAAATAGGCTACATTATTTACTGTATCAACCTGTACGTAAGGGTTCCAGGTATCTCCGCTGTTTCGTGCCTGAATTTCGCTAACCAGCTCTGCTACACCTGTTGCAGGATCATAGATATGTAACCATTTTAAATTATCCGTTGAACTTTTTAAGGTTGTAGCCCAGAATATAAGCTTATCCCCTAAAGGACGAAGTTGTTCGGGAGCTGAAGATGCACTGCCTGCATAAACATCGGCAATCATTTTTGTGCCTGCTTCTGTTCCGTCTGACTCCCAAAGTTCAACTCCATTTACACCGTCATCTGCCTGAAAATAAATTTTGTCACCAAGCACTGTCAGATAGCGAGGGCTTCCGTCACCACCAGGGTTAATGTCTTTAAGCATTTTCGTGCCCGCTATTGTTCCATCGGTTACATAGAGTTCATCACCTTTAGAAGAGCTGGTAGCAGTAAAAAACATTTTATCTCCCCAAACCGTCAATAGACTTTTAGCGTTTTGATTTTGTGCATTTTCAACGGTCAACGCAAAACTTGCATCTCCATCGGAAAGGGACGATGTTAAGTCTATTATCCCTGCAGGATATTGAGCCCAGGTAACACCAGACAAGATGACACCCAGAAAAATTGAAACTAGATGAAGTATTATTCTCCTCATAAGTAATAAAATTTAATTAGTAAAAATTATTTCATGTTAAATGATGCAGGATCTACATGTCCATGCACCTTCTTTTATAGTTCTATGCAAAGTACACGTATTCAAGGGTTTATTTTTGAACATATTTTGCAATAATTTGGATGTATCTTTCATCTTTCACTATAAAAAATAGCAGGTATCGGTTCATTTTCAATTTGTAGCATCAAACAGGGCTCATACAGTACATCCTTTAAATTAAACTTTATCGTTTATCCTTTGTTTCTAAGGAATCTGTTTGAAATGGAATAAATTTTAGCTATGTGGACTGAAAAAAAAGGCTATGATTTGTCCTTTAGGTTCGTTAAATTTTTCACTTCTTCTTTATTATATTGTTTCGGAGTTAAGTTGTACTGCTTTTTAAAGCAACGACTAAAATAACCCTGATCATTAAAACCGACTTTATATGCCACATCTGCAACCCTCACATCCTTATTTTTTAATAGTTTAGCTGCTTCATCAATACGTACATAGCGAATAAATTCGTTTGGGGACAATCCCGTCAGGTTCTGAGTTTTTCTGTAAAGGGTGGAATGACTCATGGGTATTTTTTCGAGAAGGTAGTTAATGTTTAATTCCTGATTCGTGAGATCTTGTTTTATAATCTTTATTAGTTCTTTTATAAAGCCCTGATCGAGCGGGGAGAGGCCTTCTGGTTTTGTATCGGATAATAAGCCATGTGAATACCTGTCCTTAATCGTCTGATGATGTTTTCTCAAGGATTCAATCCTTGTAATCAACATCCTAAAGTCCAGTGGTTTGGATAAATAGGAGTCAGCCCCTAAAGCATAACCTTCCGTACGATCTTCATTTGTAACTTTCGCTGTCAGCAGAATTACAGTGATGTGACTGTACTCGATATCACCTTTAATTTTTTCGCATAAAGCAAAACCATCCATTTTAGGCATCATTATATCGCTAATAATCATATTCGGATCAACTTTTTTCGTCAGCTTTAAAGCCTGAACGCCGTCAGGGGCATCGTACACCTTATAAAAATTTGACAAATGATTACGAATCATTTTACGCAGTTCTTCATTATCTTCAACAACTACTATTTTATATTCTTCATTTTTTTTGTCCCGTTCATTGGAAAGGCCGTCGTCAATATTACTTTCTTCAAAATCAAAAGTTAGATCTTTTTCAGCCAATGACTCACGACTGTCCCCCATGTCATCGGGCGAATATACCTCTTTTGATACTGGTATTTCTATCGTGAAAATGGTTCCGTTACGTTCGGAATTATTACTTACCTGAATCGTTCCTTTGTGAAGCTCAGTCAAGTTTTTAACCAACGATAACCCAATACCTGCACCGAAGGTTTTACCGGTAACCGAATTCACCCTGTAAAACCGGTCAAACACATGTTCAATCTCTTTTTCATCAATTCCCTGTCCGGAGTCTGATACCTGAACAACCAGAGTCATGCTTTCTCCGCTGCCATTTAAAGCATAGTTTACTTCAATAACCCCTTCATCTTGTGAATATTTAAAGGCGTTGGAGAGTAGGTTCGATACAATCGTTTCCAGTTTCTCCATATCAATATAAACCCGGTTATTTATTTGTCCTTTTATTTGAAGGTTAATGTTTCTGCTTTTAACAAGGGGCAAATAGTATTCTGCAAATTGATGAAAAAGCTCATCAACGGAAACTGGTGCAACGTTTAATTTCATATTACCGGTTTCTATCTTTCTAAAATCAAGGAGTTGCCTGATCAGTGTCATTAGACGGTTTACGTTTTTTGAAGCAGAAATCATAAATGATCTGTCAAATTTGTTTTTTTCAAGCGATTCTGTTACTGAGAACGATATTATCGATAAAGGTGTAAGAAGTTCATGAGAGATATTGGTGAAAAAACGAAGCTTAAAATCATTTATGTTTTCTTCTTTCCTTCTTTCTATTTTCTCTATTTCATACGCTTGCTTTATTTGTAAATTATTCAGTTTAAACCTGTAAAAGCCATATATAATGACCAGAAAGAATATAATATACCCTATTTTCGCTATTAGGGATAAATGTGGTGCCGGCTTTACTTTTATACGGAGCACTGTTGGATTGGGGTTCCAAACCCAGCTATTATTCGCAGCTTTAATCTTTAATTTATATTTACCTGACGGAAGACTTGTGTATACAGCTTCGCGATTTTGGTAGTCAGTCATTATCCATTCTTTATCAAACCCTTCCAGTATATGTGAGAATTTATTTTTCTTTGACTGCGAGTACGATAAAGCTGAAAATGTAACAGCAAAGCTGTTCTCTGTGTGTGTGAGAATCAATTCATTGTCTTTAATTCTTTTCCGCTCAACAGGTTTATTATTAATAGAGATATCAGAAATTACAATGGGAGGAATATATTCATTATACCTAAATTTTCTGGGCAAAAACCGGTTAAAACCATGTACACCTCCAATGTATATATTCCCTTCAGCGTCTGTACCTACTGCTCCCCGGTTAAATGTATTTCCCTGTAAACCATCTTCATAAGTAAAGTTTTGAACATTTACCTCATTAAACCGGATAACCAACCGAACAAGCCCCTTATTGGTCGATGCCCATATTCCACCTTCCTCATCAACGATTATATCATATATTGTTTCTCCAACAAGGTTAACTATATCGGGGTATGGGGTGTACATGTTTTTTTCCTTGTTGTATTGCATAATTCCATTTGAACCGGTCCCAATCCAAATTCGCCCAATTTTATCCTCAACAATACAATTAACATGGTTATCCGACTTTATACTTTGTGACGATGGTATGAGGAGATCTGTTTCAAAAGAGAATGTATCGTTTTGGCTGATACTGCTTACCAGTCTGCTAATGCCACCGTCCTCACTGGTAACCCAGAGTGTATTATCCGAATCGAACAGTAACCGGGTAATGTTTTTCCCAACGATTGATTTCGGGTTTTCACTATCGGGTAATATTGTATAGGCATCATATTTTTGCGCCTCATTATTATAAACCAGCTTAATAAGTCCTCTGGAAGTTCCTACCCATAGTCCGCCCTTGTTGTCTTCAATCATTGACTGATAAGAGATTGGGGAATATTCATTAAATACATTGATATCAATGATACGCTCCCATTTCCCGCTAATATAATCCCTTTTAAATAATCCGGAATAAAGCGTTCCAATCCATAAATTTCCTTTTGAATCTTTGAAAATGCACGAACCCGTATGAATGTCTTCAATGTCTATTAATCCTTCAAAATCCGGCAACTTGTAGTAGGGGGTAATGGTCTGTTTTTCCAGGTTGTACAAACCGATTCCAATTATTCCTATACCCAGCAATACTTCCTTTTCATTCAGGGGATAAATAGCAAATATTTTCTTTGTGGTTTTGGAAAATTTTAAATTTGGAATACGGTATATTTCAAAATTATACCTCTTTAAATCAACTTTATCTATCCCCCCCCCTTCGGTACATAGCCACATTGAGCCAGAAGCATCCATAACCATATTAAAAACAGTAGAAACAGATAATTCATATGACATTATTCCTTCGCTATAGGTTTCGATTACAGCATTTGTATCGTTCGGGTTCCGCAGGATGTTTAAACCAGAACCTGTCCCAATCCAAATAGCTCCTTTCTTGTCAATGCTCAGACAATATATAATGTTATTACCAATCCTGTTATTTCTGGAACCCGGAGCATAATAGTAATGGTCAAGATACTCCATCCTGTTTCCTTTTATTTTTGTCTTCAGTAACCCACCTTCCCAAAGGCCAATCCACAAATTACCTTCTAAATCCTCTAACATGCAGCTTATTGGAGAAGGTTGATGAATGGTGAACAAAGACTGTTCAACCTCAAAATGGATAAAGCTGTCTGTCTCTTCTACATATTGGTATAGTCCGTTATTCCAGCTTCCAAAAAATAATTTTCCTTCCCTGGTTTCATAAATAGACATTATATTCCCTTGGGGAACAACCGGGTTTTCATTATTTCTATTGTATACTATTATTTTATCGTGACCGGGAATATATTTGCAAACTCCTGAATATGAAGCTATCCACACCCTTCCTTTTGAGTCACAATGTAAACCTTTAATTTGATCATTAGGCAATACTAAGCCATTTTCATTTCTCGTAGTAATTATTTTAACCGATTCGGTTTCCTTGTTAAAAATATTGATCCCATTTTGATATGTACCTAACCAAAGGTTACCACTCCGGTCTTCAGTGATACATGTAAAATTGTTGGAATTAAAATATTTAGAACCATCGGAATGTATTTTATAATTTTTTATTGTGTAGCCATCATACCGGTTTAAACCATCATTGGTGCAGAACCACATAAAGCCATCTTTGTCCTGAATTGCCTGTGTAACATAATTAGAGGATAATCCATGGCGGCTATTAATCTTCTCAAAATTAATATTATCTGCGTTTGGGTAGGTTTTGAGCAACAAGAGTTGCGATATAAAAAAAAGAAACTTTTTCACGTACGTATTTTTTTCTCTTAGCGTTTTATAAAAATTTTCAGTGTTCAGGTAGAATTATTAGGGGCAATGTAAAGAAATGTATCCCAAGGTTTATTTTACACTCACAATTTCATTCTTTTTCACCATAAAATAAAGTGTTGTACTCAATTAAAAAAGTGATATATATATCCCTTTTTAAGATAAATATGTCAGCATAATAATTAATAAACATATATTAGTGGCTATAAGAAAACGCGGTGACTGCGTTATGTTTGTCAGGAAAATACTCATTCTAAAACTACAGGGACACCGTCTTTCTTCACTGCGCAAGCCTTGCATCCGGTGTTTTTTACCATGCCACAAAAAATTGCATTTTCTTATTGCCTTTTTTAAAATAAACCCGGTTTGCACGAATAGGTTTACTTTTATTTTAAAATGTGGATTCGGAGGTTTTATCGTATTATATCAGAAATTAAATTCATTTCCCATACCCTAATTTTTTATCGTTTTAAAGTGTTCTCACTAATTTATATAAGAATTCGATAAAATCATGAGAAAAAAATACGTCATGCTCTTGTCCTTTTGCACTGAATTAGGACTTCTTTGGGGATAAAGAGAACGAAATAACTGTGGGTTGAGGTATCTCGTAGTTGCACAAAAGGATTGTCATGAATTACCCTGCCAGAAGGATATGTTTACACTAAAAAAGTTAACACCTAAATATCAATCCGACCAGTTTCAAACACATTGGCTACAGTCTAAAACAGGAGTACTAAAACTATCAGTTCCAATTATTCATTATTAGATTATAAGCAGTATAAAACATTCGCCAATAAAAGAGGGCTTGTCCAGGGCTTTTGGTTTTCATGAAAATCATTTTTTTTTTGATAACATGGTTAACCTATATGACTATAAATTCAGAATGGCCCATTAATGATGAATTTGCATCAATTTGTGATGAATATATTCCAATAATACATCTCTGCGATTTCTAAATTGGGCAGACTTCTCAAACAAAGCCCTAATTTTTTTTATTAAAACTATATTCTTGTATGAAACGATCAATACTTATGTTAAGTATGATGCTCTTTCTGAGCATATCATTCTTTGGACAAAATCAGTCCATAAAAAACGGAGTACTTTGGCGAGACAGCCAAAATAACAAAATGCAGGCCCATGGTGCTGGAATTATGCAACACAATGGAAAATACTACATGATTGGAGAGGATAAGGCGGGCTCTCATCATTTTAACGGAATTAACCTCTATTCATCTTCCGATTTAATGAATTGGGATTTCGAGAAGACAATTATTGATCGAAATTCTCACCCAACTTTAGCTGATAATACTCGTTTTGCCGAAAGAGCTAAAATCATTTATAACGAGTCTACTAAAAATTTCGTAGTGTGGGTTCACTGGGAAAACGACAAATTCGAAGCATCTGAGGCTGCTATATTCTATAGTGACAGCATAACCGGAAACTATACCTTCCACAAAACATTTCGTCCTTTCGGCAACATGTCTCGTGATTGCAACCTCTTTAAGGACGATGACGGAACAGCTTACTTTACATCCGCAGCAAACTTCAATTATGATATGGTAATGTATAAGCTTACAGCTGATTACCTTGATGTTGCTGATCAGGATACCTTATTTGTAGGAGACCATAGAGAGGCTCCAGTCATTGTAAAAAAAGACAGTACATATTTCTTAATAACTTCTGCTGCTACTGGTTGGGATGCTAATCAGGCTAAATATACTTCAAGTTCAAAAATATTTAATGGGGAATGGAAAAAGTGGAAAAACTTAGGGAACTCTAAAACATTCGATACACAACCTACAGATGTTATTAAAGTTGAAGGGAGCAACAAAACTACTTATTTATATGTAGGAGACAGATGGGGTGATCCTTCTATAGCTGAATCAAAAACTATATTTCTTCCACTTGAAATAGAGAATGATTCAACACTCACACTCAACTATATCAATGAGTTTTCTATTGATACAAGAACAGGTGAATGGGCCTGGCAAAACAATAACGATTACATTTCGCAAGAAAACTGGTCACTTGTTTCCGTAACCACAGAAGAAACAGTTGAAGGCTACAATCCTGCAATTTTTGCTTTTGACGGAGATAGCACTACTTTTTGGCATACGGCTTGGGGGGATGGAGCCCAACCATTTCCACAGGAATTAATCATTAACTTGGGAGCAAGTTATAATGTCTCTGGTTTTACCTATATACCTCGTTCAGATAATAGTTCCAATGGAATTACAGATCAATTTGAACTTTACCTAAGTAATGATGGAAAAACGTGGGGAGACCCTGTAGCTATGGGTATACTCCGTGAATATAGAGACGTTTACTTTCAGGAAAAATCGGCGAAATTCGTAAAATTTGTCCCGATTAATGATGTCAATGAATGGGAAATTGCTTCTGCATCAGAGATTAAACTAATAAAAAACAGTAGTTATACACCAAGCAATATCGACTTATCCTATATTGTTGACTTTGGAAATCCTATACAACTTACAGATTCAATAATTACAGTTGAAGCAGGATCATCTTTAATGCTTGACTTTGGGAAACCTGAATATGGCTCCTGGATATGGATGGGAGCGAATGGGTTTAAAAAAATATACCCGTCAGATCCAGGTAAAATGACCATTATGGGTTCTGTTAGTACAAAAGATGCTGGTGAATACATATTAGGATATCTGGATGACCAATTCAACTATCATTACAAAAAATATACGCTTAAAGTAAATAACAACAATTTATCCAATGTAATATTGAATAAACCAGTCACGGCAAGTTCAAATCAAGGTGGTGCAGCGGAACTAAATAATGGTGTGATCTCATCAGGTATTTGGCAATCGGAACCACAAGATGAAGCAGTAACCATAGAATTTGACCTTGAAGCATATTACAACATTGAAAACCTAACCATTTTTACAGGTGCATGGGGGTATTATTTTAACCCTCTTAAAGATTTTAGTTTTCAATACCTTGAGGGCGATACATGGAAAAACATACTAACGGAGAAAGGAAATATTGAACCTGCATACTCTAAAAAGTTCGATCCTGTAAAAGCCAATAAAGTCCGTTTATACATTACACGGTTCAAAGATGACTTTGTGCGTCTTTATGAGATAAAGGTTTTCGGAAAAAAGCTGAATGACTTTTCAGCCGAAAAACTTTCTGTTAATTCAGGAGATAGCATTAAATTTAGTGCAGAAACTTCTACGGCAACCTCCTGGGCATGGACATTTGAGGGAGGTACCCCCTCAAACAGTACTGAAGAAACCCCGGTGGTTATCTACAACACCCCCGGAACTTATGATATAAGCCTTATAGCCGATGGTGATACCATTACAAAAACAGATTATATTTCAGTAATAGATAATAAATGGACAAAGGTAGACGACAGGGATCCTGCAGTGACCTATAGCAATGGATGGGCAGAATGGAATGGAAATCCCGGATACAATGGAACGGAAACCTATAGTGAAACAACGAATGCATCAGCAACTTTTAGTTTTAACGGTGTAAAAGCAAGGTTTTACGGATATAAAAGAAACGATTTAGGTTTTGCAAGTATTTATGTAGATGATGTGTTAGTCGACTCCGTTGATTGTTATGCAGCTTCTGTATTGCATAATGAGATGTTATATGAAACAGGCACATTAGCAGAGGGAGATCATACTTTAAAAATTGTAGTCAAAGGAGAAAAAAATCCTTCAAGCAGTGGTACCGAAGTTATTTGCGATGCTTTTGAATATTATACAGGTGCACCAGATATACCAGCTGCTGGTTTTAGTGCTAATAACCTGAATGTTATTGAAGGGACTTCAATCTCCTATAAAGACACTTCACTAAACAATCCAACATCATGGGCTTGGACTTTTGAAGGAGGAACACCAGCAACAAGTACCCAACAAAACCCAACAGTAACCTATAACACAACAGGTGTTTATGCAGTTTACCTAAAGGCAACCAACTCAGCGGGTAGCGATACCGAAAATAAAACGTATTACGTTACAGTTACTAAATCAAATACCAATACAATTATTTCCACTTTCCCGTATTCAGAGAGTTTTGAGACTGGTATTGGAGACTTTGTGCAGAATACGGACGATGATTACGACTGGACGAGACATACGGGCGTAACTCCTTCGGATGACACGGGACCCGATCAAGCAGCAGATGGCAATTACTACATGTATTCGGAAGCATCTGATGGAAAGAACCTGACTGAGTTCCTACTGTCAATGCCATATATGAACTTTTCGAATGTTCAATACCCTTCTCTTGAATTTAAATACCATATGTATGGAGAAAACATCAGTTCCCTAAAGGTTCAAATTAGTACCGACCAGGGGCAAACTTGGGTTGACGAATGGAGTGAAACAGGTAATTTGGGAGATGCTTGGCAAGATGCCAATCTAGATTTAAGCAGATATGGAAATACCTCAGATATATTGATCCGCTTTAGCCCAACCACGTTTGGTTATTATGGCGATATAGCCATTGATGATGTACATGTAAAAGATAACCTACTTGATTTTGAAGCAGATTTTATAAATGTTGTTGAAGGAGCAAATGTGAAGTTTTCGGACGGACTGTATAAAACATTATCAAGAGAATGGACTTTTGAAGGTGGTTTGCCAGCAACAAGTACAGAACTAAACCCTGAGGTTACGTATAGTACACCAGGCAAATACGATGTTTCACTAATTGTTCATCATTCAAACGGATCAGATACCATCTCTAAAACAGATTATATTATAGCGAACAGTCAAAACCAATGGGTAGTTGTTGACGATAGAGATACAACGGCTGTAACATACAGTTCCGGATGGGGACAATGGAATGATGGCAACAATTACCTGGGAACTGAAACCTATAGTGAAACAAAAGGAGCAACAGTCACATTTAAGTTTACCGGAACAAAAGCAAGGTACAGAGGGCATAAAAGAAATGATTTAGGATATGCCAACATATATATAGATGGTGTACTTCAAGACTCGATTAATTTATATAATAGTACATTAATTAGAGATACTATTCTTTACGAGAGTGGAGAACTAGCGCAAGGAGAACATAGCTTAAAAGTTGAGGTTAACGGAAGTAGTGATTTATCAAGTTCAGGATTTGAAGTTATTTGCGACGCTTTTGAATTTTATACAGGTCAACCATTTACTTATAAACCTACCTGGGAATCGGTTAACGCACATGAAGCTGCACCAGAGTGGTTCCTCGATGCAAAACTTGGAATTTACTACCATTGGGGATTGCATTCAGTTCCTGCATATTACAACGAATGGTATTCCAGACAGTTGCATAAGAATTCTACTGTAAGAGATTATCATGTAGAAAATTTCGGTGACCCATCAGAATTTGGCTATCACGACTTTGCAATTGGAAAGAATGACGTGAATGGAGTATTTCAAAAGTTTGAGCCAAAACTTAAATCCGAAGGAGGAAACTGGGATCCGCAAGAGTGGGCTGAGCTCTTTAAAGCTTCAGGAGCAAAATATGCAGGTGGTGTAACTGAGTTTCATGATGGCTTTTCAATGTGGGATAGTGATGTAAACCCTTGGAATGCAATGGATATGGGGCCGGGACTTGATCTGACAGGTTTAATCGGGCAATCGTTACGCAATGAAGGGTTGAAAATAGTGAACACTTTCCACCATGCGTTCAACTATACTGGCTGGTATTTAGAAAACTATTCAACAGATCCAACAGTTACTAGTCAAACTGAAAATGATACCTTACTGCAAGCATTCTATGGCAAATTACCTCAAAAGCAGGGTTATGCCAATTGGAAACAAAAACTAATTGAGGTTGTGGACAAATATCAACCCGATATGATGTGGTTTGATTTTCAGTTAGACAAGATTCCAGAAGAATATCGTTTAGATTATCTTTCTTATTTCTTTAATAGGTCTGAAGACCAATGGGGAAAAAAAGTTGTTGTTACCTATAAAGATTATGACTTAAACCAAAATGTAGCTGTTAAAGACTATGAACGAACTGGATTAGCCAATATTAGCGAAACACCTTGGCTAAGTGATGATGCAGTCAGTTGGCAGAGTCGCAGTTACAAAACGGATATTAAATACTTTAGCACAAAAGCCATCATGCATGGATTCATCGACAGGGTAAGTAAAAACGGGCAGTTGTTGTTAAGTGTTTCACCTCAGGCCGACGGCACTATTCCTCAAGAGCAAAAAGACATTTTAAATGGAATAGGTGATTGGATGAAACGATATGGCGAGGCCATATATGCAACACGACCTTGGACAATTTATGGTGATGGACCCACAAATATTAGTGGAAATGGAGATGCAACACCACCAAATGTAGGAACCTTTGAAGACATACGCTTTACCCGAAACAAAGGTAATGATACATTGTATGTGTTTATGATGGACTGGCCAGAAACCACAGCCTATAAGATGAAATTTATGGGCTCCTACAATTTTGATACAACTAATTTACAAAGTGTTGCCTTGCTTGACACGATTGCGGGTAATTCCATTGCAATTAACTACAGTCAGGACGAATTTGGGCTAACAGTAAATTTACCAGAAAGTAGGCCAGATACAGCGTTGGCCTATGTTTTGCGCTTCGTATTTAACAATGCCATTCCTGATTACAATAAATCGCCTGGATATACTCAAATTCAAGCTGATGACACTCGCCTTCTTGAAGGAGATACAGTTCAATTCATGAGTAACAGTGTTAAAGATGCCGATTCATTATTCTGGAGCTTTGAAGGCGGAACTCCTTCAACTTCAACAAAAAAGAATCCAGAAATCATTTATAACACAGAAGGAGTTTATAAAGTTAGCTTGATTGCAAGTTATGCCAACGGTACAGATGTTATTGTAAAAGACAGTCTAATAACCATTGAAAAGTCAATAGCATGGATGAAGGTTGATGATAGAGATGAGTCGATCACCTACAATGGCTATTGGGGCAAATGGGATCAAGGGGCAGGTTATAAAAACACCGAAAAGTTTTCAGAAACCAAAAAAAGTACAGCCACTTTCAACTTTACCGGAACAAAGGCCAGATATTATGGATATTTGAGAAACGACCTGGGGCACGCTTATGTGTATGTAGACAACGTACTTATAGACACTATCGATTGTTATTCTTCAACCTTACACGTTGATACATTACTTTATGAAAGCGAAGAATTATCGATGGGTGAACATACCTTACAGATTTTGGTAAGTGGAAATAAAAACTCTTTGAGTAGCGGAACTGAATTAATTTGCGATGCCTTTGCTTATTATACCGGAGGATACACCAATGCCGAATTTTCAGCAAGTGAAACAAATGTTAAGGAAGGTACAAGTATCAGCTTTACAGATAGTTCTGCCAATAATCCAAATTCATGGTCATGGACTTTTAATGGTGGGACTCCTTCCAGTAGTACAACTCAAAATCCATCAGTTGTTTATAACACTCCCGGAACCTATGATGTAACACTCACAGCCAGCAACAACCAGGGGGCGGATACGGAAACAAAAACCAGATATATTACAGTTACAAGTGGTATTATCCCCGGACATGTTTATGAAGTGCAAGCTGTACATAGCAGCAAGTACATGGAGGTAGAGAACTCATCGACAAGTAATGGAGCAAATGTAATCCAGAATGCTTACACGGGTAATGACAACCAAAAATGGCTGGTAGATACGGTCGGTAGTCATTTTACGATGAAAGCTGAACACAGTGGGCAATCGCTGGATGTTTCAGGTGGATCAACAGCAAATGGGGCAAGTATTATCCAATGGCCATATAGTGGGGGCAACAACCAGAAGTGGATAATCTCACACGTAAGTGATGGCGAATATAAGATCGAGTCGGTGCTAAGTGGAAGAAGTGTGTGTGTGGGTGGTGAGTCAACAGCCAATGGTGCCAACATCATACAATGGGAGTACAATGGAAATGATAACTTCCATTGGACATTCTCCGACTTTGGATTAAAAAGTACACCGGGAAATTCCATTACGGAAGAAGTATACGAAGTAAAAGTATACCCTAATCCTGTATCTTCAATCCTTTATATAAATACCGGGAAACAAAACAGTTCATATACCATTTTTGATACGCATGGAGTGGTACTTCTTCAGGATACAAAAAGTGAACTGGATGTCTCAGGTTTAACGCCGGGATTGTATGTTATTAAATTTCAAAGTGGAGAATGCTTTAAATTTATGAAACAATAATAAAATGAAGAAGTACTCTTTGTAATTAACTTGTTCTGACAAGAACAAAGCAATTACCAGTATTTTCTTAAAGACACTATTCATTGAAGCTGCCTTCTGTTTGGAAGGCAGCTTCTTTTTTGCATTATTCCTACGGGTTAATTCTAACCATTCTTCTATCGTTCCAAATAAAGTATGAACAGACAGGGGGCAGCTTATTTTTAAGTTCCAATAACGCAGTTACCGGAGTTTTCTTATAGACACTATGTAGATTATTTCGACTTAATAATTCCATTTTTTGACATATTTATTCAATAAATATGGTCTCAACCGGCCTAATTTTATGGTTGAAATTAAACGACCCAATTGAGGGAATTTAACATCAGGAATGAAGAAAATATTGTACAAGAGCACCCCTTATTATTTAATAACCTCTTCAAAAATAGCTGAGGGTATCAAGAACAATAGCTTGTATGTCTCCAGTACTGATAAAAATTGGGTTCAAAAGAAGTTCACGGAAACTGTAATTCAAAGTATAAAGACTGATGGTGTAAACCATAGAGAGGGAATCACCTTTGAGAACTTAAACGGCACCCCTCTGCTATCATTACTCCTTCATCACTCCAGTGCAAATTCACCGCAGATTCTTCATAAAACAACCAGAAGAACCCATGAAGATATTAAAGCAGGTCAACACGAAGAACATACTGTTTATCATTCAGGTATTAGTAATAAGTCACCCTTATATACCTTTCAAACATCGTCTATAAATCTGCTTCCAACAACAATAAAAGCCCACAACTTCTCAGGGAATGGATATGTTTCCGGAAAAACTATACCCCAGCCTGGAGGTAAAAGCAACCTGCGATCTGTTCAGAACCGGCCAACATCCATTATGGCAGACGATAAACCTGATAAAAATCGTCATAGCACTAAAACTCAAAAGATATCATCCAAAGAAGAAATACCTGAAATGAATTTAGATAACATAGAATTTGTACAACTACATCCGGATCCGGAAAGTGACAACCTTATCATTGAATTGAAAAATGAAAAGTTCGTAAGTTTTACCATTTTCGACATTAACGGAAAATCTGTTTACAGAGGAATTATAAAAAAGTATATCAAAATCAAAATTAGCGATTTTATGTCCCTTCCGGGAATGTATTTGCTAATCACTTCGTGCGGAAATACCACACATCTCAAAAAGTTCGTCCTCAATCCGGTAAATTATGTTGAAGGATAAACAAATTGATTTCGAATTATTAAGGTATAAAAACAGTTACAGAGAGAGTTTAAAATAGATCAAAAATAATCAGCATAATGAAAAGGAATAGGATATCATTTTTTTGTTTAATCATACAAGCTGTATTGTTCTTTTGGTGCTGTACCGGAAATAACCGTGAGCACTTAATAATTAGACGTAATATAGACTTTAATACGAACTGGAAATATATCAAAAATGGCTTTGAAGGCCCGGAACAGATTAACTTTAATGATGCAAGATGGAAAACCATAGACCTGCCCCACGATATCAGTGTTGAGGATCTGCCTGTTCAGGACTCATCGCATGTCGGTCCCTTTTACCGGAGAAGCGAACGTGGAGGAGATGTTGGTTATTTAACAGGGGGGACGGCATGGTACCGAAAACACTTTAAAACAAAAAAGAGCGATTCGACGAAGCAATATATTTTACACTTCGACGGAATACAAACCGAAGCATACATTTTTGTAAATGGAGTGAAGGTGCATGAAAATAAGAATGGTTATACACCTTTCAATGTAAATATCACATCGTATTTAAATAAGCCCGGAAGCGAAAATATCATCATGGTTAAAGTTTCGAATAACGCAAACAGCTCTCGGTGGTATCCGGGGTTTGGAATTTATCGGGACGTAAAACTATCAATATTGCCCCCAATACATATTGCCAACTGGGGGGTTTTTGTAACCACTCCCAAAATAAATCACAAAGACGCATTGGTCAACCTCTCGGTTAAACTGGAAAATTATACACATAAAAATGACTCCATTTTACTTATTGCCCATATCATTTCGCCAGAGAAGAATATCGTAAATACCATAGAAAAGAAATGTTCTGTTTCATCCCGCAACGCGAATAAAACGGATTTAGCAATAGCAGTAAAGGAGCCAAAACTATGGGAAACAGAGACTCCAGAGCTTTATACCCTAAAATTGGAAGTCCTTCAAAACAATTTAATCATTGACGAATATAAGGTCGATTTTGGAATACGTTCAATTGAATTCTCTGCTGAAAAAGGGTTTTTATTAAACGGAAAAGAGAAGCTCTTAAAAGGGGCCTGCCTGCATCATGATAATGGCTTGCTTGGCGCGGCAGCGTTTAAGCGCGCTGAGTACAGACGGGTTGAAATTCTAAAACGGAACGGATATAACAGTGTCAGAACAAGCCATAACCCACCTTCAAAATATTTTCTGGAAGCCTGCGATAAATTTGGGATAATTGTAATCGAAGAAGCCTTTGATCAATGGGAACTGCCCAAACGAAAAAATGATTACCACCAGTATTTTAAAGACAATTGGGAAAAAGACATTGAAGCAATGATATACAGGGATCGGAATCATCCGTCGGTTATCATGTGGAGCATCGGAAATGAAATACAGGAAAGGGCAAGAGCCAAAGGTATAGAAATAGCAAAAATGCTAAATGCCAAAGTCAGGCGTTTAGATGACACGCGCCCAAACACACAGGCCGTTTGCGATTTTTGGGACAATCCGGACATGAACTGGGAAAAGCACACCCCTGCAATATTTGAGATTACGGATATAGCCGGTTATAATTATATGCCACACAAATTCGAACCTGATCATCAGCTGTACCCTAAACGAATCATGTACACATCCGAATCAATGCCAAAAAATAGTTATGAAAACTGGAAGAAAGTGAAGGAATTACCATATGTCATTGGTGACTATGTATGGACCGGAATGGACTACATTGGAGAAGCAGGAATTGGAATATCAAAATATGTCGAGAAAGAAGAGAACCTTTGGCATCCCCAGAGCTGGCCGTGGTTTAATGCTTATTGCGGCGATATTGATCTGATTGGCAACAAAAAACCACAGAGTTTTTATCGGGATGTTGTCTGGGAAAACAGTAAAATGGAAATGCTGGTGCACGCACCTGTTCCGGAAGGAAAATGGGAACAAATTCACGAATGGGGGTGGCCAAACGAAGAGCCCCACTGGAACTGGATCGGGAATGAAGGAGATACCTTGCAGGTGAATGTCTATTCCGCGTATTCCATGATTAAACTGTTTTTAAACAATGAACTTGTCGGGCAAAAGGAAATCGATACGGAAAAGGGGATGGTGGCATCTTTTAAACTGCCCTATCAGGCTGGGGAGTTAAAGGCGGCCGGAAGCAGTCCAGGCACTCCTTCTGAATCAAAAAGTTTAAGAACTACCGGTAAAGCCGAAAAGATAAAACTTGTTGCGGAAAGAAATACAATAACGGGAAGGGTAGATGAACTGGTGTTTGTAAATGTATTTACCGTTGACTCGGAAAACGCTTTTGTCCCAACAGCCGATTTGACAATGACAGTTAATGTGGAAGGAGAGGGGAGGCTTCAGGCTGCTGGAAATAGTAATCCGCTAATTGAAGGTAGTTTTCAAGACAATAAATTCAAGTTATTTAAAGGCAGGGGACTGGTAATTATCCGCTCAAGTGGTAAAGCTGGTAATATTTCCCTCTCTGTAAGCTCAGAAAACGGACTGACTGAAAATGTTTTAATAAAAGCAATATAATATGATTTCAAAACAAATTTTTTTTAAGGCAATATTCTTTTTGCTTCCATGCCTGTTATCGTGTAACAGTGCAAAATTAAAAACCCAGCAATCCATTCAACCGGGTAAAATATGGGCTGATACCGAAGGAAACCCGATAAATGCCCACGGGGCAGGCCTGTTGTACGACAACGGAACGTACTACTGGTATGGAGAATATAAAAAAGGTGCGACCCGTAAGGTAGAGTATATTCACGAGTGGGAATGTTACAGAGTAGATGCCGGCGGGGTGGCCTGCTATTCATCGAAAGACCTGATTAACTGGAAAAATGAAGGCTTAGTTTTACCTTCAGTTAAAGAAGATAGTACACATGACTTACATATATCTAAAGTTATTGAACGTCCAAAGGTTATTTATAACGAGAATACAAACAAGTATGTGATGTGGATGCATGTTGATTCTGAAGATTACGTTTTCGCCCGTGCCGGAGTTGCTGTAAGTGATAGCCCGACAGGACCATTTACCTACATCAAAAGCGTAAGGCCCTATAACCAAATGAGCCGGGATATGACTTTGTTTAAGGATAATGATGGAAGGGCTTACCACATTTTCTCATCAGAGAACAATGCAACCATGTATGTTGCCCTTTTGAATGATGACTATCTTTCCCATACCAGCCAGTTTACCCGGAATTTTATAGAAAAACACAGAGAAGCTCCAGCGGTTTTGAAGCGTAACAACAAATATTATATGGTAACTTCCGGTTGCACAGGGTGGTTACCGAATGAGGCAGAATATGCCGTGGCCGATTCGATGCTGGGAACTTTTACCCCTGTAGGAAACCCCTGCGTCGGAACAGATAATGAATTAACTTTCAATTCGCAAAGTTGCTATATCCAACCTCTAAATAATACCGGGGACAGGTTCATTTTTCTCGCCGACAGATGGAACAAAACAGATCTTGAAGATTCCCGCTACGTATGGTTACCGGGGACGTTTGAAAATGATAAAATGGTCATTAAGTGGGAAGATAGCTGGACGCCCACAGTTTCAAAAAAGGAATAGTCTTATAAAAATAAAGATAGGGGGTACGTGGTGGTTTTAATAGTTTCCACCGGGATGTATGTTGAGTGTAATGAGGCTGCCAAAAATGGCAGCCTCATCTGTTTTATGGAGCTTATTAAGAAATACTATCCTATGCGATACCTCAGGCTTCTTCAGAGGGTATATTCATGAAATAGCTCGTAACGTGACTACCATACTGAAAAATTTTCATCATAATTTTTGTTCTGTTAATCCCAGGAAAATACAGAATGAATTTTTCAAGGTCGCACCCACCAACAATAAACAGGCATTAATCAACAAAACCTAACGCAACATTGTATATCGGCGTATATTTACATAAAAGATTCACAGAAAGGAGCATCATGGAAGATTTAAAAATAGCAGGAACATTAAATTCACCTTTGGTTGAATTTTCATCAACTGGTAGTTTCAAGATGCAGGGTAGAATTCTAACAGAAAATGCTGTAAATACTTTTGAACCATTAAAAAACTGGATTAACGACTTTGAGGGTAGTGCCATCGAGTTTGTAATAGAACTGGATTATATTAATACAAGTGCATCAATGCAACTTTTTTCCATACTAAGAATGCTGGACGAAAACAACAGTATATCGGATATAAAAGTGCGTTGGTTTTACGAAGAAGATGACGAGGATCATCTTGAAACTGGGGAATTTTATGAGGATCGGCTTAATCGTACTCGGTTTGAGTTTGTTATAATGAGAGAGAAGGATGTCGCATAAAGAGAGGATTAGGCTGAAAATGAAGATGACAAAGGCTCCCTATGGGAGCCTTTGTCCTTTGTATTACCTTTTATGGTTCAGCATCCTTTCGGATCCCAGTCAAAGGTTGTAAAGGCAGAACGTCCGTGATTGGATGTGTCAAATTCATATCCCCGTATATGGCCAACAATTGCCCGATCTGATATGTATAAACGAATTCCATACGCACATTTTACATGTTGATCTACCGGAATTGTTGAACACAGGCTTAAAGACTTCAACTCGGTTCCATTTCCTCCATCAAATGCTCCGGTAACCCCTTTATCAGAAATACCTGGCAGGCCGTAATCATATCGTCCGGATCCTATACTTATTCCTGATGGGGTAACGTTTCCTCCAAAAAGTACCAAACTATATGCCTTGAAGAACGCGTCCTTAAAATTACCATAAACCTTAATCGTTTCCCCTCCAATAAAAGTACTGCACTTCCTGTAATTGTCATTATCGTCTTTTACTACCACACCTGAAGCTGGTAAATTTAAATTTGTTCCACCAAAAGACATTAACTCTGGCCCCTTATTGTCTAAATAAACAGGCACCTCAAACTCCTGACCCGATATAATGTTTTTTGCTGCATCAGAAAGCTCAAGTTTAAGGTTGTATAATCCATTTAAACCAGATGAATTCCAGTGAATTAAAGAAATAAGGGGATAATTGTCCTTATCATCCATATAATCACTAATATTAAACCATCCCTTAGGATCAGGACTTCTAAACCCGGTAAAACCTAAAGGGGTCCTGTACCTTCTTTTATCAGTAATTTCCTTCCACACAGAACCAGGGCCTTGGTTATAGCTGAACCGGTAATATGCTGCTCCCGAAACATTAATATTCCCCCAGGCTGCAATGACACCACCAAATGGCCGATCATGAGTAAAAGGTACAGAAACGCCCGAATCATTTATTTTAATTGCTTGTCCGGTAGTTGTTCCAACCTTGTCAATATCGTCAGTATGGACTTCATTGATAATCTCTAACGAACATTTGACACCGTTTTTAGGACGTATCTGAATATTACCGGTAAGAACATTACCCCAGGCCGGTTTATAATTCTCTCCATAAACGGCGGGGTCTGTATTCCAAGAAAGTATTGCCTTAACCTTAACAATATTTTCAACATTACAGTTTTTAAGCTTCTCCTGAATATCAGGGATTTTAGTTTTAACGGCATAATGTATTGGTTTTTCAAAATCTTCAGGAATATCATGCACATTTACAAATGTCGTCGCAATGTGTTTATATCCCGAACCGTCCCCCCAGTCAATAAAGAAGGCCACGTACTCGTTACTCCCTAATGTACACAGGCCTCCAGAATAACCAGAGGGTTTTTTTATAGCAAGCGTCGCTTCCAGAAGATCTTCCTCCGGGTACAAACCAACACAAGTCAACTCTTCATAAGTGGTATTATAAATCAATGGTTTTACCGGAATTAAAAAATCAGGATCAATTTCAAATTTAGGCAACAGTTTTTTCAGAACAGCTGGCGATAATTGTTTAAGTTTTTTAAGAAGGCCCTCATTGTCCTTACTTTCTGAAATTGCACCGAAATAGTTCGGGTTTTGACTTATTAACTTTTTAAATTCCGATCTTTCTTTTTCAATCTTCTCATCCTGAAGCATTAGCTCTTCAGCATGCATAGAGTTCATCATTAGCTCACTGATTTCTTTCCTGCTGCCTGAAAATGTGATTTTCTCTGAAACGGTATCCGGTTCTGGCAGAAATTCCACGGATTTCTCCATAAGGTCATTCAGGTTAATGGTTCCTGGTATCTCAGACAGTTCGAAAGGTATGGGAGTGAACTGATAAACTTTTTTAGGCCTGATTTGAACCCATGCATCAATCACATTTCCCCACACAGGTTTAAAATCGGGGCCTCCCGGAATTTTTTCCCAGGACAAAATAGCCCTGACCCTAACTATCTGTGGTTGTTTACAATTTAATACCTTTAACGGATTAAAAGGTTTTCTTACAGCATACCGGATCCCCCCGTCACTGGCAGAAAACAAGTCATGCACATTCACCTGGGCCGGGGCTCCAACACTAATAAAACCTTCTCCATAATCAATATAAAAAGCGACAAATTCGGTACTTCCGGTCTTGCATAACCCGCCTTTATAACCGTAAGGCCGTTTTATTTCAAGAATAGCCTCTAATAAATCTTCATCAGGGAGCAAACCGACACACTTGAGTTCCTCATACCTGGTGCTCCCTTGCAGGGGATATACCGGTTTGAATTTTTCGATAATTAAATCATCTGTTATATTTCCAAAATAGTTGGGGTTAATATTTACAAGTTTCTTGAATTGAAAACGTTCACTTTCTACCGCTTGCTCAAAATAGACTTCCGGAATTTCAAGATAAAAATGCTCTGAATACCCAGCTCCATATTTAACCCTTTGCTCACTGGTAAAGATTATTTTTCCATCTTTATTTTTTACCCTTAAAAATATGTCGGGTTTTTTTTCAAAAAAGACATCTTTGAAATCTTTGCCCTGATAAACAATTTCAAAATAACCATGCTGATTTGTAGTAGCAGAGCCCAATCTGTCGTCCAGAATGAGATCTTTGTCGAGAGCCTCAACAATAAGGCCCTCTCTCTGTTTCTGTAATTCACCGGTAACAATTGTGCCGAAAATTTTGAATTCTTGCTGTTGTTCCATTTTACTTTAGGTTTGATTTGATAAAACATGTGTTGGGTCGGATTGATAGTTGCTTAAATAAGAACTGCCACGCCGAATAGTCAGATTTCAAAAAAAGATGTAGCAGTACCTCTTATGTTAACAACAACCAGTAACCAACATGAATAACGATCGATCGTGTATTTCCTGAATCAAAATTAACGTGTAATGTATTCTATTGCAAATTATTGGGATGAATTACATAGAGCCGTGATGTATGGACACAGATTGATGATAATCCCTCATAAGAAAAAAAACACCAACAGCATTTTGCTTATACTTAAATAAAAAAGGGCATGATACCAATAAAAATTTTAAATAGCATCACACTTTGGGGTCAATTACCCTCCATATACCTGCAAATAATATAATTATATTGCCAGGTCTTGCTTAAAACCTGTACATAAACCCATGTACTTGAAAGCTCGAAATGGGAACATTACGTATTAAAACCAGCCATTGATTTAAACCGGTTGAAATGCCCTTCGTTTTTCGATACAACCTTTAAGTTTATGGTGCATTTCTTTAATGCAGGTTTCTGTTGTTTCCCAATCTATGCAGGCATCGGTAATAGAAACTCCATATTTCAAATCATTCAGATCGGCAGGTATTTTTTGATTTCCGGCATTTAAGTTACTTTCAAGCATTACACCGCGTATTGAAGTATTTCCATTAACAATTTGCTCCGTAACCGATTCCAGTATTTTTGGCTGATTAAAAGGGTTTTTACTACTGTTTCCATGACTACAGTCAATAACAATCCCGGGTATAAATCCGGCCTGCAATAGTTTTTCCTCACACATTTTTACGGATTTCTCATCGTAGTTAGGTTCTTTTCCCCCTCTTAGGATTATATGCGTATTGGGATTCCCCTTGGTCCTGATCACAGAAACCCGGCCTTCGGGGTTAACGCTAATAAAATTATGATTTGACGATGCAGAAGCCATCGCATGGATTGCAATATCAACATTACCCTTGGTTCCGTTCTTAAAACCTACAGCTGATGTAAAACCACTGGCCATTTTTCTATGATTTTGAGACTCTGTTGTACGGGCCCCTATTGCCGTCCAGGAAATTAAATCCTGAACATACTGAGGTGTTACCTGATCCAGGGCTTCTGTAGCAACAGGTAATCCAATCTGGCCGGCATAAAGAAGAAGGGCTCGCGCCAACTTAAGCCCGTCTTCGATTTTACAGCTCCCATCAAGATATGGATCGTTAATTAAGCCCTGCCAGCCAACATTTGTCCTGGGTTTCTCAAAATAGACCCTCATAACAAGGAATACTGTTTCCTTAACTTCATCGGCCAGTTTTTTGAGCTTATCTGCATATTCTTTTGCAGCAACAGTATCATGAATTGAACAGGGACCTACGATTGCAAAAATCCTGTGGTCTCGCTTATTTAATATGTTCTTAATTGTAGATTGCCCGTTTTCTACGCTTGAAACAACTTCATTTGTCAGTGGATAAAGTTGTTTTAATTTCTGGGGAGTTATTAGCGGCTCCTCAGCTTGTATATTTAAATTTTCTATTCTATTATCAGCCATTGATACAACATTGAAATTTGCGACAAAACTATAAAAAAAAGCCTGTATAGAAACACAGGCTGGTATTTTTTTAAATTCCGATTGAATTTTTATTAATCCAATTGTCTCTCTTCCTCTAAATCCCTTATACAACAAAGCTTTCCTACATGCGATACTTCGAATCGAAATTAAAAATGTCTAATACCATTCTTTTGCCTTATAAATTTAACCGTTAGGCAAATATTTATCAAGTAATAGAGATGTTTTTTTTATTGATGTTCATCATAAGAAATAAGAACAAAAATTTCCTTTTCCAATATTTAAGTTCACCGATTATTTTATATAACTCCTTATATATATGTAATTAATCTAAGGTGTAATTGGTGATAGATTTCACCACTATTCGTCAAAGAAAATGCAACCTTCACTAAAAAACACCTTTTTGAAGTGTAACCAGAAAGCAACACAAGCGTATACTAATCTGTATTGTATCAAACAATTAGCAATACAAGCTTACCCAACCTGAACCTTACCTTTAAAAGGTTACATAATTCATTCACAAAATGAAAAGTTCAATATTAAAATTAAGTTCCATCGTATTCCCTCTAGTGTTATTTAGCTCAATTTTGCTAAAGGGACAGGATACCATTGCATTTTTTAATTTTGACGATGGCTCTGAATCCAGTTGGATCACCGGAGCCTCCGGATTAAATTGGGGAACTGATAACCGGTGCTCATGGGAAATTAATACTCCCAAGGGAGGACTGGGATATAAGGATATTATAAGACAACGGGGGTACGTTGGAAACCCGGATCCTGTGGAAGATCATTCGAACAACAACGAAATAAATAATGTGGCAGGGCAGGGGTTGTCGCCCAGCAGCAGAAGGCAAGGTGTTTCAGCTCATTACAATAATTCCAGTGAATGGATTCAAAGCCCGGCAATAAACTGCTCTGACTTCTATAACACGGTCCTTTCTTTTTGGAGATGGGCGAACTTTGAACCTGATTATGATTTTGCCTTTGTAGAAATATCTGAAGATGGGATAAACTGGGAGAAGCTAAACCACCCTGTGAGTGTTGAAGATACAGAATGGACATTTGTAGAATTGGACATTAGCGCTTATGCCGACGGAAAATCTCAGGTGTTTATCCGTTGGCGCTCGGAAAGCGACGGCTCGGTTTTCTATTCAGGCTGGAATATTGATGATGTTATTGTTTCAGGTTTATTTACGAACAATGACATGGATTCAAAAATTACGCAGGGCAATGTTACCATACCCAAAAAAATATCTTCATTGTCAGACACCTACGATGAGCGAGTAAGTATCGGGGAATTTGTTGTAACAGATGCCGGTTCCGGAGACAACTTGCCGACAATTATAGATACATTGGTCATTGTAGCCGGTTCAAATAACACGATAAAGAACTGGAAAAAAGCAATTGATGACGTATACCTTTTCAACCCGGGGTTCACTTCTTCAAATTCAGAAATTAAGGGTATAATCAAACAAGATTCAATAATTTTCATTGATAGAATTTCAATAAAAGACGGTCAAAAGGAAAACTTTGAACTTAGGTTATTCTTAAAAAAAGACCTTTCTGGTGTTAACGACAAAGAAAGGTTTGAATTTGTCGTGAACTACGGTGATCAGATTATAAGCCCTGCCGGCTCATTTATTAATGATGGTTTTCTTAGAACAGGGGCAAAAAACCTAAAGTTAAGGGTTAAAGCTACAGAACTTCGTTTCCTTGTTGAACCAAAGCCTTTATTAACTACAAACAGAAGTTTACTCCCAATTATTAAAGTGGCTGCAACGGATGAGAATGGGAACATTGATGTAAACTTCTCTGAAAATGTCACTTTAAGTAATTCCGGCAACTTAACAATGCGTAACTATCAGATTAATGCGGATAACGGCATAGCAAGTTTTGTTTCCTTTCAATTTGAAGAAACGGGTGGCCCGGTAAACCTGTCTGCAACATCTACGGTTACCGGCATTACATCTCCTGTTAATATTACCATTAGCGACAACCTTGACAACCTGATTTTCTTTGATGACTTTGATGATTCAGGCATAACAGGCTGGACTTCCGGGGCAATAACCGGTCAGAGTTCCTGGGGAGCAGGTGAGCCAAATGGAGGAAGAGGCTACTCGGATTATAACAGATATAAAGGATATGTTGGGAACTCCGATCCCATTCAGGATAAAAGCAGTAATACAATCAATAAAGTAATCGGACAGGGATTATCTGCTTCTTCAAGGGTTGAAGGTGTATCTTCTTATTATAACAACTCTGACGAATGGATTATGACACCTCCAATTAACTGCATAAATCACTATAGTGTTCAATTAAGCTTTTGGCGGTGGGCTAATTTTGAGCCAAACTACGATTCGGCTTTTGTCGAAATAAGTACCGATGGAACTGTATGGAATAAGTTGTCTCATACACTTAGCCCCGAAGATAATCAATGGGTGTTTGTGTCTTACGATATTTCAACTATAGCCGACCGTAAAGATTCCGTTTATGTTAGGTGGCGTTCCAGCAGTGATGATGCAATACATTATGCTGGTTGGAATATAGACAATGTTGAATTAAGTGGTATTTTCTCCCCATTAAGCAACTGGACCGGAACGATATCTTCAAACTGGCACGAACCTGGTAACTGGGAGAACAACACGGTTCCTGATGAGATAACAAAAGTTGTTATTCGCAGTGGCACTCCATATTCCCCTCAGGTTATAACTCCCGGTGCAATTTGTAATGATATTTCCATACAACCGGAAGCCATACTGGAAATCACAGAAAATGGTTCTCTGGAAGTATACGGTGATGTTCTAATTAAATCCACCCAAGAAAACTATGGTGCAATAATTGACAGGGGGCAAGTAACGGTTCATGGAAAAGGCCGCATGTCAAGAACAATTAGTAAAAAAGACTGGCACTATGTTTCATCTCCGTTTATAGGAACAAACACACATATGTTTGGAGACAATGCGTATACATATGATGAGCCACTCGCATCGGAAAACTGGGCCCGGGGCTGGGTAAAAGCAGAAAATCAGACCATGGAGCCAGGAAAAGGTTATAATGTTTACAAAAAGAATGATGCTGTTATTGAAATGGAAGGGCAATTCAACACAGGGACCTTTTCAATAGATGTAACCAATACCAACGGTTCTGAAGTTTCTGAACACGAAGGGTGGAACCTGGTAGGCAATCCATACCCATCAGCTATTGACTGGGATGCCCCAAGGGGGTGGACAAAAACGAATATTAATGATGCAATTTATATCTGGGACAAAAAGCAACAAAACTATGTAACTTACGTCGGCGGGGTAGGTGTAAACGGAGGTACAAGCCATATTCCACCTATGCAGGGGTTCTTCGTAAAAGTTAATTCGGCGGGCACAGGGTTGTTACAAATGACGAATGAAGTCAGGGTGTCAGAAACCAGGGCCAGATTAAAGTCCTTAAGGAAATCTGTAAAACAGGGAATTAAACTTAAAATATCTTCTTCATTGTATTTTGACGAAATGGTAATTTGTTTTAACGATAATACGAATAACCTACCTTATCAAATGCTAAATGCAGACAAGAGATTTACTTCAAACAGTAGCGTTCCTCAGATTTATACTGTCTCTGAGAAAGAACAGCCCCTTTCCGTCCATTCCATATCATTAGCAGATGACTATCTTCAAATTCCGGTATTCATTAAACTTGGCACTTCAGATGAATTCAAAATAAGTATTGATGAACTGGCTCCGGAACATATTAAAACCATTTATCTTGAAGACCTGGAAACCGGAACATTAATTGATTTAAAAGCAAATCCACACTATACGTTTAGTTCTGCTGATACATTAAACTCATCCCGTTTTACGCTCCACATCAATATGCCTTTAACCATTGATTTTGGTGTTACCCATGTAAGCAACTACGATGGTAATGATGGTTCTATAGACTTAACGGTTTTAGGTGGAGAAGCTCCAATAAAAAGTATTGAGTGGTCTAATGGTTTCGATTCAGAGGATATAGAAAACCTTACGGCAGGTCAATATAGCGTTATAATTACAGACTGGAAGGAAAACACATACATGGAAACAGTATTAGTGCAACAACCAACTAATAATGAATTAATAACGGGACTTGGAACTGTAGAGCAGACCAAAAACGAAATTAAGATATTTTCCAGAAGTAAACGTATAAACGTAATTCCGGCAAACGAGAATACCATTGTTGAACTAATCAGGCTTTTTGATTTATCTGGAAGGACCGTATTTTTCTCAAATGAAGAAAGAGTAGGGCAATTTATTATCAATTTGGATTATGTCCAAAGCGGTGTTTATGTTGTTCATGTTAAATCGGGAGATACAATAGTAACTCAAAAGGTTTACCTTAATTAGAGCCTGTCTATAAACTCGGGAGTCTGGACTAGAAAGTTCAAATTATTCCTTTCAGTATGAGGCTCACTCCGTTCGGTTCAAGGCGTGTAAACCGGCCGGGACATCGGCAGAGCTCTTGAACACAATTAAAATAAATTGCATTGTGAAAAAAAATATAAACCACAGTCCCGAAGGTCGGGATGAGGATTTATATTTTGAGCAACAACGCGGAACCGAAGGTCACGAACGTTTCATATTATAAAATGCGTGAGTAACATGGACTTTATAGACAGACACTAATTAGTGGTACTAATTAAAAAGAGTGAATTGAACGAAGTCCAGGCTTTTGTCTTCAATATTAAATTAACAAGGAAATAGGTGTAACTACTTATAATACAGATAATAAAAACACTAAGTGGTTCGGTGTTTTAATGCTGTAGCTAGCGAAACAGAAGCAAAAAGGGTGTCGCTGAAATATTTTTATTTGCTATTCAATGCCACTTGGAGTAAATTTGTACAATAGGTATGCAAGAAAAAATCAATGAAAAGTAGCCGTTTAATTCTAGTATTTATCGTATCTGTTTTTGCTGTAGCTAATGTATTTTCGCAGCCCGGGAACCCGAACGGGGCCCCGATACCGGGAATCCTTTATCTTTTAATTGCCGGTGTTGGCTTGGGAGTTTTGTCATTAAGAAAAAACAAAAAGAGATAAAACAGATATTATTGCTGTTCGTCACTAATAGTTTCTTTAGTTGAAAAGTTCTTCGTAAAGTAGCTTATTATTGTTTGCAATAATATAACGGGGATGTTCAACAAAGCTTCCTGAAAGAATATTTTTTTCTTCCTTGTAACCGCTCCAGGTAATATTGGCCATAGAAGATAACACATATATCAATTTGTCTGAACTAAACTTCACATCCGTTTTCTCCTTCATTCGGCAACAAAGTCCTTGATTATTTGCATAGTAGTCCGGTGTAGTCCATATAAGAAATGGAATTCGATAAAGGTTGGGGGAGGCCTTTGGGTGCCCACGCATACTTCCCTGTGTATTATCGTCGAACAAATTATCTCCATGATCCGAAACAAAACACAGTGCACCATAAGTAGAATCCTTCTCCATTAACCTTATTAATGAAGATACTACGTAATCTGTATAAAGAATGGAGTTATCATAACTATTAATTATCTCCTCCTTTTTTCGTTTACTGTACGAAATATGCTTGTTTTTCCTAATTACCGGTTTAAACCTTGTAAATTCTTCAGGATAACGCTTATGGTAGGGGTAATGACTGCCTTTTAATTGCAGGGCTACCATTTTTTTCTTACTTGTTGTGTCCTTTAGAACTTCCTTAAAAACGTCGATAAGCCTGGCGTCATAGAGTTCGTTTTCACTATTCTCCGGATACAGGGTTATAGTTTTATCCGCACAGGAAACAATTCCGGCTGTTCGCGAACCTGAAAAACGCTGGTTACTAATCCACCATGTTTTAAAATTGGCTTCTTTAAAAACAGAAAATACTGAAGGGCACGCTGTTTTGCTTCCAGTGTCTGACGCACAAGCTGCAGTTAGCATTAAAGGAAGGCATTCCTGTGTAAGGCAGGAGGGGCTAATGGCTTCTGAAAAGCTAACCAGTCTGTTCATTGATTTTAGGTTTGGCGTCGTTTCCCGCTCGTACCCGTTTATTCCCCAATTACTGTATCTCGACGATTCTCCAATTACCAGAACATAAAGTTCTTTCAAATCTTTAGAATTAGTCGACACTGAATTTATTTTTCCAGGCCTGGGTTTATCGGCTTGTTCAGATTTTTTCTTAAGATTTGCAGCTTTATAAAGTCTGTTAAAAGTATAAACCGGCGTATCTTTGAACATGGCTCTAAACATGCATTTCGAAGAAATTTTAATCGTTTGTTTTTGAAAAGTTTTAAAACCAAAAGCAGAAAAAATAAGCACAAACAACAAGGAACCGAATATTATTTTGGAACGTCTTTCAAAATTCAGTTTTTCTACAGATAACCTATTGGTTGTAAAAATAATTATTAAGGGAATAATAATGACCAATAATTTCCATAGTATTGACTCTGACGAAAATTCTTGAACTTCGGAAACTTCGGCATTTAACAAGACTGAAAGCATCCACCGGGTTGGAACCCTGTGGTAAAGTATGACAATAAAAAGTACCGGTGATATAAGCAAATAGAGCGGTATTAGAGCGTAAAAGAACTTCTTCAGGTTAGCATTGAAAAAAACCGGAATTAGTAGTATGATTCCTAAAGAAACGCATGCAGAATACCAGGCCCTTATAAAACCAAAAAGATTTCCCTCCATGAGCTTTACAAAAATTAAAGCTACATTGGGCAGAATAATAAGTAATAGAATTATTATTAATCCGCCATACTTACGTTGCCAGTTGAACATTTTGTTTAGATTAGATTTTTACAAAGGTAAATATTTTACTTCTACTGCATATGAAGCTACTAAAAAACTTCCGGGAAACACTGGAAAAAAGATCGCAACTGGACTTATTCCTGATAAAGTCCTGCTCTCTGATAATAATCTACTATTTGCTGAGGGTCCTGATAAAATTTACGCCTTTTTTTAAACCGGTTTTTATTTTCAGTAAAAAAGCTATGATTAGT
Source organism: Bacteroidales bacterium (assembly GCA_965230395.1). GTDB lineage: Bacteria > Bacteroidota > Bacteroidia > Bacteroidales > UBA10428 > UBA10428. The sequence goes on along the minus strand of CBDDKV010000002.1, from coordinate 3,295,746 downwards.
TTTTTGGTCCATTCAGGCCATTTTATTTTAGATATGCTTGGATATACTGTTTTTTCCTCAAGGAATATCCTTTATATCGATGGCTCTGATGGAGTAAAAGTAATAAACGCCTGTCTGGGGTGGGCTACCATGGCCCTTTATGCTGGTTTCATCATTGTTTACCCGGGAAATAGGAAAACAAAGTGGTGGTATATCCTACTGGGAGTAATTCTGATTGTTTTTATGAACGTTCTTCGAATTACGGGCATGGCGTTAATCTCTTATCATAACCCGGAGGCGGTGGATTTTTATCATCAATATATTTTTAATGTAATTCTATTGGCTTGCGTTTTTGCTTTGTGGATAATCTGGGTAAGACGGTTTAGCAAAAAGAAAAACTGAGATACGTATCAGGTATCTCAGTTTTTCTCACAGAGAAAGTAAGTATTTTATTTTTTGAAAAGCGGGTCGGCACCAATTGTACCTACCAACTCCTTCAAATATTCTTCCGATTGCACATACTTAAGATCAGCTTCAGCTTTATCCAGTCTTTGCTGTATGTTCATTTCCTCCACTAACAGTGCATTTTCTGCTTTAGATTTAAATTCTCTTATATACTCAAGTCTGTCATTAAAGAATTTAATGTCTTTTTCCTGCTTTAGTTTCAGTCTATTTTTGTACCAGTCGCTCTCCACAACATAATCACGTTCGAATAGCTTACGTAATTCAGGATCACTAATCTCTTTTCCTTCGTAGTGTCCGTAGGCCATGATGTGCAAAAGAATTTTCAGCGGTGGAATAGCAGACTCAACACTATCTTCTGCAAAATAACGTTCAGCGACTTTTTGCTGAGCCTCAGTGATATTGTTTACACCATCTGCAAAATCGTCCAGACTTTGCAGTTCAGGTTTAAGCATCCTTTCATTGAACACAGCCAAAGGTTCATCAAACAAGCGGTTCATACATCGGAAAGCGAAATTTTCTGTAATCCGGTACCCCAGTCTGCTTGCTAGAATTTTCTTTCCTTCGTATTCAAAATCTTCAAGCTTTTCAAGGCTTCCGTTTTCAATTAATTTCTTAGGATCTCTGTCTTCCGGTTCGAGTCGTGCCCAAATTTCAGGAATAAGTATACTAATATCATGGTCGAACCTGTTTTCTGATCCGATATATCCTGCCGCAGAGGTAAATCCTTGATATTCCGTCAGTATGTATGAAAGAAGTGCATTATTCAAATCAGTTGTTGGGACCAACATATTAAACGGCCCTTTTGTTAATGCCCCTTCAGAACCGGCCCCGGTAGTTGAAGGTGATTTACCCGTCAGGCTACAGATAAAATCCATAAACAATTCTGGAAGTTCCTGATAGTGTATCGGATTATATACACTTAACGAGCGTATTCCCGCTTCCTTATCCCTTGGGTTATTTCTTCTTCCTGGCAGTACTGCATTTACAGTGTTATAAACAGGTTTATCTTTCGGGATTTTTCGGTGTAACCTCAATCCAACTTCAGCCAAATACGTACCTTCCGTTTCTTCTTTAAAGATGTTATGTTGAAGGTATCTTGGATTATTGGTCGGTTTTCCGTTTACTATTCTTGTATGGGAAGGCGTAACAAAATAACATTCTTTCTCACTTTCTGTTACACTGGAAATTAAATCTTTCACCGGTTCGGTATATCGTTCAAAATTTACAGCATCATCAAAAAGTTTTTGGGCGACTTCCTTTTTAAGTGGCTCATAGTTAGTAAGAAATGTATTGTTTGAAACAATGTCTGCTTCAGCTTCTTTGTCATACCCCCTTATAACTGCTTCGTCAGGCCTTTGGAAAAGGTAACTCTCACAGTTGGTAACTAATTTAACACTCTTGTTTGTATATTCCGGGTTTAAATTTTCTAATTTATGACTTGGAACTGTAATAGTCGCCGAAATATCATCTTCGGTTTGAATTTTATAACTAGGAATAAAGTCAGAGCGTAATTTATGCAAAAACCAGTTTCCATTTTGGGCAAAACCTATTCTTACATAACTACCCATTACCGGATTATTTTTGTATCGAAGCCCATTACTTGGCCTTCCGTTTACCATTTCTACGCTAAACGCTTTTTTCCAGTCATCGGTCTCTTGTTCTCTTCTGTGCAAACGTTTAATAAACAGAACAAATGTCCTGATGTGCTCTGGAATACTTTGTAAGAATTTATTGTACTCATCATTATATTGATCGGAAGGCGTAAGAAGTTTTACAGCAGAACCGAGCGTCCGTTTTGGACTAAGGAACGACCTAGAAGGATCAGCATCCGGACGAATATTCTTCCAACGATTTGAATAGTCGTAATTTATTAATTGTTCAGCCTCCTTTATTGCCTCTTCAAGATCCTGAATGTAAAACTGACCGTATTTGATGGCGTTTTGCATAGACTTGGATATTTCCGATTTTCCTCCACCGGACACCGTACTCGGTTTATGGCAAAATGCCCCTTCTGGAGAAGTACTAATTATGCGCCACAAAGACTGGTTAGGGTGCTTTACCAACTGAAACCTGTGCCCGGTAGGCAATACATACGTCTTTAAAGGGGAAAGCTTCAGTCCAAACTCTTTATCTTCTACAAACCATGAAACGGTTCCTTTGCTAACATCAAAGTCAGCATACTCGGGAACATAAATTATATTTTGATATTTTTTATCAATGGCATAATTCTCCGGGAATAATTCTATCCGATCCGATATCAGTTCTTTAACATCATCGAAAGCATATTCACCCTTAAATTTATTATTGAAAACCAGGCCAAAAACTTTATCGCTCATATTGCTTCTTGGAAAAGCAATGGCACCTCCTGCATGTTCTTCCTCAACAAGGCCATAAAGGTTAGCAGAATATCCTATTTGGGTTTTAATCTCCTTTTTGGAGTATCCATAATAGTTATCGGCTATTAAGGTAACAACAACACCCCGATCGTCACGGCATGTAATCTTAAACGCACCTCCGTCATTGTATAGCTCATCTTCGCTTTCCCAGCACATACCATCATTTTTCTGACGTTCAGTTGCCTCACTGATATGTGGAAGCCCTATATCTTTCTTCTTCAGCTTAATGAGCTGAGGTGCCAGTATTATGCAACCGGTATGTCCGGTCCAGTGTTCAATGTCCAGTGCCGCATCGTTAACCGCTAGGTTATGATCCCCTGCATTCCCAAATATAGTTTCAACAAAATCGAGGTTACTCACCAAGCTTCCGGGAGCAAAGAAACGAATTTCCATACTCTTCTCGCTCAAGTACCCTTCAACTTTAGGACATACAATCGGACGCAGAAGTAATGAAACCATTACTTTAGCTTTTTCTTTCTGGTTTGCTGTAAATGGAAGCAGCTTTATGTCGTCGTCAGGATTAAGGGCGGAATGGAGCAGGTGTGCAAAGGCAATTTTGGGAACTTCCTTCTTATCTAACGGAACAGGTAACCCTCCCTCTACAATATGAAAAGTTCCTTTTGTTGTCCGTTTATCATGTTTCGGATTATTAAGAATTCCTTGTTTAACACGATGAGAAGACACTAGATCACTCTTAAAAACATCACCGTTTGGTGGTAAGCTTACCTCACGTGCTATTCCTTTTTGATTTAATACAAAAGTATTGTTCGGGATCCTTATTTTTTTATCAATGGTAACATCACTCAGGTAATCATCTATAAAGTTTTGAATTCTGGAGTCTGAAGGAGAGAGATGCTCTGAGAGAAGTCTTGATTTTTCTCTAAAACTGTTAATTAGCCCATCGGTTAAAGAAAGAAACTTGGCATTCGAATACTTTGTTTTTGCATCACTATCATCGTAGAACAAAGGTTGTCCTAACGCAGCTAGCTGCAAATTAATGTATTGAATCATATCCTTTCGGTCTTTCTTCTTGATTTTTGATTTTTCTACCATATTATTCTGCATAATTCATCAATTTATTAAAATTATGGATTTGCAAAAATAGTTTAATCGGCAGGCTTTTATAGGTTCAGTTCTGCTTTTTTTTAATAAATCAATGACTTTTGCCAGGTTTTTGGCTGTATTTACTGTAAATCAAAATGGTACCTAATAATAAATTATTGTTAATATTTTCACAATCCCTGAATTAGCGTTGTAGCAAGAGCTTTATGGTAGTATCACTTAACTCTTCGGGGTACTCTATGCCCATGTTTTATGCTTCTTCTTAAATTATAGTTTAATTAACATTAATCACCGTGAAGATTGCTGAAATATTCGTTATTTTTGCACAATTTTTCATTCAAGAGCAAATGACACTTAACTCAATAGAGGAATTAAGGAAGAAGACGGGGAAGAAACTTTATGACTACCAGGAGGAAGGTATTGATAAGCTATTTTCTTTACTAAACAGAAACCCTGAGAGCTATAATGTTTTGTATCAATTACCTACGGGAGGGGGGAAAACTGTAATTTTCTCGGAAATAGCTCGAAGGTACATTTTGGACACACGAAAGAAAGTTCTGATTCTCACTCACAGAATTGAACTATGCAGACAAACATCTAATATGCTTAATGAATTCGGTGTTCGTAATAAAGTTATCAACAGTAAAGTAAAAGACTTGCCGGACCAACATGAATTTTCATGCTTTGTAGCTATGGTCGAAACCCTTAATAACAGGTTACAGGAAAATAAGCTTGAAGTAGAAGACATCGGCCTTGTTATTATAGATGAAGCACACTATAACTCGTTCAGAAAACTGTTTAAGTATTTCGAAAAGAGTGTAATTATGGGAGTTACGGCGACACCTCTTAGTTCAAACATCAAATTACCGATGAAAGATAATTATGACGAACTAATTGTTGGTGAATCCATTCCTTCTTTAGTTAAAAAGGGCTTTCTTGCAAAGGCTGTTACTTATACTTATGATGTAAGGCTGAATTCACTTAAAGTTGGCATTAACGGAGACTATACTGTTGCATCATCGGAATTGTTGTATACAAACTTTTTTATGCAGGAAAAACTTCTTTATGCTTATGAAGAAAAAGCTATTGGAAAGAAAACGCTTATTTTCAATAACGGTATAAAAACATCAAAATTTGTAAAGGAAACTTTCGCCAAAGCCGGCTATGATATAAAGCATCTTGACAATACGAATACAGAACAGGAGCGTAAAGAAATATTGCATTGGTTTAAAACAAAACCTGACGCAATTCTTACTTCGGTAGGGATTCTGACAACAGGTTTTGATGAACCTACTGTAGACACAATAATTTTAAACCGGGCAACACGCTCTTTAACGCTCTATCATCAAATGATTGGCAGAGGCTCCAGGGTACTTCCCAACAAATCTAAATTTACAGTTATTGATCTTGGGAACAATGCACACCGTTTTGGACTCTGGGACTCCGAAGTTGACTGGAACTCCATTTTTCATTACCCGGACTTTTATTACGATAGCCTTGTCAGCGATGAAGATATTGAACGAAACCTTAAATACGAATTACCACAGGTCATACGGGAAAAGTTTGACAATTCTGAAAGTATTGAGTTCGATATTAAAAGTGAATATAAAAAAGTTGCTGGTGAGCGGTTGCGCCCCAAGGTAACTCTGGATCGTTCAATTGAACAACACTCAAGAATCTGTTTTGAAAACAGCAACGATATAATTGAAGCTTTACAACTGGTTAAGTTACTGGAAGAAGACATACAAAACCGAATAAAGAGTTATTCATTGTGTATTTGTAAAAGTTCTTCGAATTATCTCAAATGGTTGGAAGAAGAATATACCCAAAAACTCAAACTCAAACTAAGACGTATGTTTTAATATCGTTCTGAAGGGAAAACAGTTACAATTATTATTGAAATTCCTGATTTTTAACGGTTATGCACATTAAGGATTAAAAAAGTACTGTTCATTTTGAACAATTCGGTCAGATAGTGATTACCCTTAGGAAGACCAAATTAGTTCTAAGATGAAAATATTGATTATCTCTTTTTTTTCCTGGCTTGTTATTGCTTTTTTAGCGGGGTGTGGCAATAAAAGTAATACTGAAATTTCTGAAGGAAAGACTTTTTTACTTTCCGAAAACAAAATAAAAGTTCCTGAAGGGTGGGAGAGGGAGATGCCTACAGAACCACTGAGACTGCTTCAACTGAATCATAAAACAAACGTTGACTTCAAAATAGCCATTTTCTTTTTTGGAGAGCAAAATTTAAATGAGGCCAATATAAGCAGATGGAAGAACCAGTTCTCTGAACTAAAAGAATTTGAAAAACTGGATATTCACAACCAAGCTGTTTCGGCGGCTATTAAAATCACCGGAACTTTCAAAAAGAAGGCTTTTCCTATGGCAAAAGATTTTACTGAAGTACCCGATTATGGTACACTGGCTGCAATTATCCCATCAGCAGATGGTCCTTTTTATATAAAGCTTTCTGCTCCGTTAACGTTTATTAATCAGGAGGAAACACAGTTTACCACGATGCTAAATTCTATTGAAAAAACAAACTAGTGTCAAGTCAATTCTCGATTGACGGATGGGATTACTCCCTATCGTCCGTGAGACCGATCATAAATAGGGTTGCCTGACAATACCAGACAACCCAACATTTACAAATACCTCTTAAAAAATTAATTACCTGGTCGGGCCAGTATCGCGTTTAGATTCTATGGCCGATTGTATTGAACTGGGGAGACTTGATAGCAAGTTATATCGACGTGTTCTTTCAATGGCATCTACCGTTGTTCTATACGAACCCCAGCTTGTTCCAACAGAACTGCTGTTTGGCATATCCACAGCAATAACTCTTGTGTCTCTTGTAACTCGGGAAACATCATTTGAACCGTCAGGAAGTACAAGAATAACTTTCCAACATCTGGAAGGGATTGTTACTTTTCCATCAGCCAAAGTTCCTTTAGAACCATAACTTCCGCAAATAATATATAATTCGTTACCACTGCGCACTAATTTTCTGCAGTACTCCTCAAGATATTTCCAACCTCTCTGATTTAATCTAGGTTCTTGTGGGGTTACATTCGTCATATAGTAAGTAGACTTGTTATCAGAACTGCTTCTAGTACGATCTGCTGAAGGGCAATTGTGTCCGCGATCATAACCACTATACTTATAATCGTCCGATTTTACACGATACCATTCTGAAGGAAGAGATGCAGTATAAAACCGAGAAGTTGAATTATTGGAACCTAACCAAGCTGTACTTAAATGCCAACTAACCCAGTTTGGTGTCCCTCTGTCCCTGTGATAAGAAACCGCATACTGAGATCTGTTAATTAGGTAATCCCAATAACGCCCGGAACTCGCATACGCACCACTCGGGTTTCCCATTGTTAGGTTATTGTCTTTAGAAGCCTTAAATAATTCTTCAGCTGCATCAATAAAGTCGTAGTTTTGTGGCGCTACATATTGATCATGAAAAGGAATCTCTTCAACAATACTTTCTGTCTCTGAGGAAAATGGTTCAACAACTTCCTTTTCACAAGAAGAAATAAATACTACCAGGAAAGCAAGAAGTAATAATCTGGTTTTTTTCATTTTAAATTAATTTTAGTTAAAATAGATTAGGATAATGCCACAAATATATACTCACATAGTTATCCTTATTACTTTGTTATACTTAAAATTAGGTTAAGTAATACTTAAGCGTATTATTCGGTCAGAATCGAAATAAAAAAAGAAAAAAACTCCTGATTATCGTTTAAATATTGAAAATAACGGCATTAATTAATCAATTGGCGTTTTAAGTATATAAACAAAAAAGGAAATGAAAATGAATTAAAAGTGAAATTTACCTAAAAAACTTTGTTAAGTTAAAAGACTCTTAGCGTCACCCAATATATAAAAAAGAGGATTCTGTTTCTTACCCTAAAAAATAGAAATAGCAAAACGCTCCGTAACAGAATATAGTACCAATACATCACTCACCCTCATACAGTTACGAATACCCTTTTTCTGAATTATAGCGATGTAATTGTCAGAGAATTAACCCCTCTTTATTCTACCAAAAATATTGTGCTTATGATACTAAATATCTGTGCCCTTTAACGGTTTCTTTATCTCTTCGGAGGCTAATCGTAAATTACATTATTTCCCCTGTGGGAACAATAGAAACTTGAACCCTCTTATAAAAGATATTTATTCATTATAGTACTTAGCTCATCATAACTTATCATTCCCGAATGTTTCCAAACTTGTTTCCCATTCTTAAATAACACAAAGCCTGGAATTGACTCAACATTATAGGCATCCTGAAGTATTTTGTTTGCTTGTACATCAAGTTTTTCGATTAATACCTTTCCTTTGTAATCCTTTTCCAATTTCTCAACAACTGGAGACATTTTTTTACATGGAGCACACCAGGGAGCATGAAAATCAATTAAAACAACCCTTTTAGATTGGATAAGTTCTAAAAACTCACTTTTAGAATACGTTTTGTCATCTGTTGCAACCGGATTTTCCCCTTGCACTAAACTATATCCGGCCCGCTGCCATTCAACAACTCCTTTTCTTAGATTATATACTTTTGTATAGCCGTTTCTGTATAAATAGTTAGCAACTTTATTACTTCTGTTTCCTGTTAGACAATAAACATAAACCGGACTATCTTTTTTTAAAAGATTAATTTTTTCAACAAATTTTGGATCATTAGTACTTATTAGAGTCGAATTTTCAATATGTCCTCTTGAATATTCCCGAGCTGTACGAACATCAAGAATAACCCCTTTTCCTGATTTTGTTAGTTTTGAAAACTCATGAGCATAAACATGGTTTACTTCTTGTGAGTTTGTGACCGATAAAAACGATACAGCAATGATTGAAAAGAAAAAAAACCTAAACATATCTTTATATATATATCTACATATACAAAGATAAGTAATCTTCTAAATGGGAACCGTGATATTTATAAATATTTTAAAATTTTGGGAATTCTTACAAAGCGGAGAAGGGGAGCATAGCCAGTAAGTGCTAAATTCATTCACTTATTTCAGCCCTCTTTTTCCTTTCTGCTGTGTTAAATTTTTTCGCCGTAGTTAAGGCTATGCCTTTACATCAAATATTTTCGGTAAATCCTGAGCTGTGATAAAAATGTCATGCGCCATTAGAGAATAAAAAATAGAATTTAATAAAAGCAAATCACTTTCTATCTTTACAAACTAGTTCTGTGTTGTAAAAGTTCTGTAGCAGAACTATTTAGAAACTATTTGCATCTCATTTTATTTATATAGGCTTGAATCAACTTAAATAATTAGAATCTTTACTACACATAAATTCCTTAAAACTTTAATAATAAGTCGGTTATGTGTAATCATTATTTACAGACAAAGAGTAATGGTTTTATAAATATAGCGTAGATTTCCCATGTATTATGTTAAGTAAATATTTTGTGAAATAATTGTACTTATTAATACTAAGGGAAAACTAAAAGTTGCTAGGCTAAAAAGGCTACATTCTCCTTTTGAGTTTTTTCAGGAATTTGCAAGAGTGGGCTAAAGCATATTTCTTTCTTGATTTTTTGTTTCTTTTGCATTGAGGCAAAAGAATAATAATTTAAATCCTTTGCGACCAAGTAAGCATGTGTATAAGCAAAAGTTTAATAACGTTTTCGTGCGTATATTTAGTTGAAGCATTTAATTCGTTTTCGTGCGTGTTTATTCGAATTTGCCGAGGGGCAATTTAAAATAATGCTAATTATGGGACAAACACATCAAACACATGAGGGAGATCTTTCTTTAATAGTTCGATGGTTTTCTAAAGCCATAATGCGCTGCATTAATATTATTATACTTGACAAACATGGGATTCAGGAAGGCGCGAATTTGCTTTAACATAAAATCGAAAGTTATAAGACTAAAGCCGTTATAATAGATTTTATGTTAAATACTGCTATACGCAAATTCGCTAGTGCTTGTCGTATAATTTATATTATGTTAAATAGAGTTTGTTAAACTAAAGGGACAATTACGTCCCTTTAGTTTTTATTTCTTAACTGATGCTCTATTACTTTTCTCCAAGTTTTCTCTGAACATCAGCATACTTATCATCCATTTTTAAACGATAATAAATAGACTTTAACACTTCAAGGACATTTACTTCTGCCGGATTTAACTCATGGCATTTTTCCATTGGGGCAATTGCCTTTACCAAAGTCTCATCTCCTTTTTTCATTTCAGCCTTATATTCATTGTCATCCCTGATATTAGAAGCATTATCATAAACTTTTTGTGCCATATTGTAATATACAACTCCTAAGTTATAATACCCATTAAAAAATTCCGGTTGTATTTCTGTACACTTTTTGTAAACTTCAATCGCTTTTTCAAATTCACCCTTTTTATCATATAGTGTTCCTTCTGCAAAAACTAAAGACACATTTGAAGGATCTTTTTCCTGACCTATTCTTATATACTCTAGCGCTTCATCTGCTTGATCATTTATCAGGTAATAATTGATAAGCTCTATGACAATCTCATTACTTCCAGGGAATTTTTCAAATCCATCTCTTAAAACTTCCACACCTTTAATTGTATCTGAGACAGTGAAGTATTTGTTTTTAAGGTATATATAGAGAGATGGTTCGTCATAATTATATGTACGGGCCAATTCATAATACTTAATACTTTCCTGATCCATCCCTGCCTTAGATGCAGTCATTCCAGCATTAAAAATCATAACCGTATCAATAACCGATGAATTAATATCCATAAGATTCATATCCACCGCTGATTTAAAACTATTAAAAGCTGATTTATAGTCTTCTTTTATATATGCTTCCAGACCTCTGCGCTCAAATAATGGCTTTAAACGATCATAGCCCACTTTTATTTTTTTAGTCAGTTTCTTATCTGAATCCAACTCTTCGGCAGACATTAATGCTTCTAAAGCTACTGGTAACGGATCACTATGGAGTTTATTCGTTTCTTCGTAACTGTCAACAACACCATCCAGATAAGTTATTGTAACATTTTCATGAACATGTATTTCATAACTTTTACCATCTTTTGTCTGCGCTTTCTTTTCTTTGGGTTCACCAAACATTAGTCTCATATTCGTAGCCTGGGCTCCTTTACCAAGATGCTGCAGATTAACGTCAAAAATATCCATCATTAAATCTGCCCGGCTTAGCCAGAATTTTGGATTTCCTGATTTTTTGGGGTTGTTGATATCCTTTTCGCTTTTTTCTAATTTGTTTTGCAAAAGCGGATACTGTGAAGCCGGAGTTCCCGTGCCTTCCTGAGCTTTTACCCCGACCGTGATCGTTAAAAATAATAAGGCAACTAGTCTTGTAAGCTTATTCATTTGTATTAAAGTTTAAATGTTTTAATAAGTTTATAGCAAAAAATTTGCCACACCTGTGCAAGGTATGGCAAATTTAATTAATGTGCAAAACATATGGTTCATTATATGAGTGCTATTGTTCGTGCTGTCCGTCTTCCTGGTTCCCTTCTTCACCCTCCTGTTCACCGGGTTCTTGAAATTCATCCTCGAGACTTTTTGCCACCGTTGCAACAGCTGCTATTGAATCATTGTCCCTTAAATTTATAAGCCTCACTCCTTGTGTTGCTCTACCTGCAAGTCTTATATCCTCTACCGCTAAACGAATTGTTAATCCGGAGCGGTTGATTATCATAAGATCTGTATCTTCTGTAACCGCTTTAATTGATATTAAAGATCCGGTTTTTTCTGTTACATTTATTGTCTTAACACCTTTTCCACCCCTGTTTGTTATACGATAATCGTTTACAGATGTACGTTTACCATAACCTTTTTCTGATACCACAAGAATGGTTGTGTCTTCATTTTCTGGGTTTACAGTTACCATTCCGATTACTTCATCGTCTGGTTCCGAAAACTTAATTCCTTTAACACCAAGTGCTGTGCGACCTACCGTTCTGACATTTGCTTCATTAAAACGTATTGCCTTACCCGATTTTACAGCCAAAATAAGTTCATCCTCCCCTCCTGTTAATCTTGCTTGTATAAGACTGTCCCCTTCTCTGAAGTTGATGGCAATTATTCCATTTGTCCGTGGACGGGAATAAGCTTCCAGATTGGTTTTCTTAATTAAACCCGTTTTTGTTGCAAGAACAATATAGTTTGACTTAACATACTCAGGATCAGTGAAATTCTTTACCTTAATGAAAGCTTTTACTTTATCATCCGGGGCAATATTTATTAAATTCTGGATTGCTCTTCCTTTTGAAGTTTTAGTTCCTTCAGGTATCTCATAAACCTTGAGCCAGAAACACTTACCTTTTTCCGTGAAAAATAGAAGTGTATTATGCATCGTTGCATGAAACATATGTTCAAGGAAATCCTGCTCTCTCGTGTCACTGCCCTTAGAACCAACGCCACCCCGATTTTGCGTTTTATACTCCTGTAAATTCGTTCTTTTAATGTATCCCAGATGTGAAATAGTGATCAACATATCATCATCTGCATAAAAATCTTCAGGATTAAACTCTCCGGCGTCCGGAACAATATCCGTTCTTCTTTCATCTCCGTATCTTTCAGATATTTCTGAAAGCTCATCCTTAATAATTCCCATTCTCATGTCTTCGTTTGCAAGAATGGCTTTCAGATGTTCTATCAGTTTAGCTAATTCCTCATACTCTGCGCGCAGTTTGTCCTGCTCCAGGCCGGTTAACTGCCTTAATCGCATTTCTACAATTGCCCGGGCCTGAATTTCTGTAAGTTCGAACCGCTCTCTAAGTTTTCCTCTAGCTTCTTCTGGAGACGCTGAACCTCTGATAATTTTTATTACTTCATCAATATTATCACTGGCTATAATTAACCCTTCCAGAATATGTTGTCTTTCTTCCGCTTTCTGAAGATCGTATTTTGTCCTGCGAATAATTACTTCGTGCCTGTGCTCTACGAAATACCGAATCAAATCTTTTAGGTTTAGCAGCTTCGGCCTTCCTTTTACAAGGGCAATATTGTTTACGCTAAACGATGTTTGCAGTTGTGAATATTTATAAAGCTTGTTTAGGACGACATTTGCCTGAGCCTCTTTTTTTAGGATAATTACAACCCTTAGGCCATTTCTGTCTGACTCATCATTAATATAAGAAATTCCTTCGAGCTTTTTTTCATTAATCATCTCGGCGATTTTCTTTATCATTTCAGCCTTATTGACCTGATAAGGAATTTCCTTGACAACTATGCGTTCACGGCCCGATTCGGTAATTTCTATCTCTGTTTTCGCCCTCAGCAAAATTCGCCCTCTGCCCGTCTCAAATGCTTCTTTTATTCCCTTGATGCCATAAATTGTTCCACCTGTGGGAAAATCTGGAGCTTTAACGTGCTCCATTAACTCTTCTATCTCAACATCATTGTTGTCGATATAAGCTTTGGTAGCGTTACAAACTTCCCTGAGATTATGTGGGGGCATATTGGTTGCCATACCAACCGCAATTCCGGAAGCTCCGTTTACAAGCAGGTTGGGTACCCTTGTAGGAAGAACTGTTGGTTCTTCGAGCGTATCATCAAAATTAAGCTGGAAATCAACTGTGTTTTTTTCAATATCGGAAAGGGTTTCCTCTGCAATTTTTCTTAATCTTGCCTCGGTGTAACGCATTGCTGCCGGACTGTCTCCATCCATCGAACCAAAATTTCCCTGTCCGTCTACCAAAGGATACCGCAACGACCATTCCTGCGCCATACGCACCATTGTATCATAGACAGATGAATCTCCATGTGGATGGTATTTTCCAAGTACTTCACCGACAATTCTTGCAGATTTTTTATAGGGACGGTTAGATAGCACTCCCAAATCAGACATTCCAAATAACACCCTTCTATGCACTGGCTTAAAACCATCTCGTACATCAGGAAGAGCCCTTGAGACGATAACTGACATCGAATAATCGATGTAAGCCGACTTCATTTCCTCCTCAATGTTAATCTTAATTATATTTTCTCCTTCAGCCATTTCCGATAGTCACTGTTTAAATTGTGGAAAAAAATTTGTAAATTTATTTAATAAAGAGCACACGAAAGTAGATATTTATAGTGAGTTTATAATATAAAAACGATAGTAATTATCAACAAAACATGTTCATAAATCGTTTTTAATTATAGTATATTTGTAAAAATATACCGGATTATTAAACTAACTGGTAATTTTAGGATGAATACATTATTATGGATGCAAAATTTTCACAACGAATAAAAGACGTTTTGTCTTACAGCAAAGAAGAGGCTATACGGCTAGGAAATACAGAAATTGGCCCAGAGCATCTCTTCCTCGGAATATTACGTGAAGGAGAAGGAATAGCTATTGATATTCTTATTACACTCGGGGCTAATCTTTATGATCTCCGTAGGGATATTGAAAATTCTCTTAATCCAACAGGTCCGATAAAAGTGACCCAAACAGAGAATATCCCACTACTACGATCTTCTGAACGAATATTAAAGTTGGTTTATCTTGAGGCTAAGTCCCTTAATAAAACCACGATAGATACAGGACACTTATTACTTGCTATTTTGAAAGACGAAAAATCAAATGTATCTCAGGTACTCTCGAACCACCATATAGATTATGGCAGGGTACGCCGAGAATTAGAAAAAGAAAGTCAGGAAGAAAATATGCATAATACCCCTCCTAAGGCTGAATTCCCCGGGGACGAGGACGAGCCCCCCGGAAGCACTTTTGGTCCAGGGAAAGGGGCGCAAGGTGGCTCTGAACAGGGTGCAAAATCCAGTTCTGAAACCCCGGTTCTTGATAACTTCGGCATCGACCTCACTAAAGCTGGTGAAGAAGACAGGCTGGATCCTATAGTGGGCAGAGAAAAAGAAATAGAGCGAATTGCCCAGATTCTTAGCCGAAGAAAGAAGAACAACCCAATTCTTATTGGAGAACCCGGAGTTGGAAAGTCTGCTATTGCTGAAGGACTAGCAATGCGTATTATTAAACGTAAAGTTTCCAGGGTACTATTTGGAAAAAGAGTGGTAACACTTGATCTGGCATCAATTGTTGCCGGGACAAAATATCGCGGACAATTTGAAGAAAGGATGAAGGCGATTCTTAACGAACTGCAAAAGACAAATGACGTCATCCTTTTTATTGATGAAATTCATACCATTGTTGGTGCGGGCGGTGCTACAGGTTCACTTGATGCTGCAAATATGCTCAAACCGGCCCTTGCCAGGGGTGAAATTCAGTGTATTGGAGCAACCACTCTGGATGAGTACCGTCAGCATATTGAAAAAGATGGTGCACTGGAGAGGCGTTTTCAAAAAGTAATGGTTGAACCTACCTCTGAAGATGAAACAGTTGAAATCCTTAATAATATAAAAGAAAGGTACGAAGATCACCATAATGTATTTTATACGGAAGAGGCAATTACTGCTTGTGTAAGGCTCACGAACAGGTACATTACCGACCGGCACCTTCCGGACAAGGCCATAGATGCCATGGACGAAGCCGGCTCACGGGTTCATATCTCGAATATCGTAGTGCCCGATTCCATTCTTAACCTTGAAAAAAAGGTTGAGGAAACCAAAAAAGAAAAAATCAAAGCTGTAAAAAATCAAAATTTTGAAAAAGCAGCCAGTTTCAGGGATAAGGAGAAGGAATTCTTAGAGCAGCTTGAAGAAGAAAAACTCCGCTGGGAAAAGGAGTTGGCCAGAAACCGTGAAGAAGTCGATGAAGAGAAAGTTGCAGAGGTTGTAGCCATGATGACGGGTGTTCCGGTGCAGAGAATCGCCCAGGCTGAAGGTACGCGGTTACTTCAAATGAATGACGAAATAAAAGGCAAAGTAATTGGTCAGGATGAAGCTATTTCAAAAATAGTTAAGTCGATCCAAAGAAACCGGGCCGGACTTAAAGATCCGAATAAACCCATTGGAACCTTTATATTTCTTGGACCTACCGGTGTTGGTAAAACACAACTGGCCAAAATTCTTGCCCAATATTTATTTGACTCAACCGATAACCTCATAAGAATTGACATGAGTGAGTATATGGAAAAATTCTCCGTATCACGTTTGGTTGGGGCCCCTCCCGGATATATCGGTTATGAGGAAGGTGGACAACTTACTGAAAAAGTCCGGAGAAAACCATATTCCGTTGTTCTTTTGGACGAGATTGAAAAGGCCCACCCGGATGTTTTCCATCTACTGCTTCAGGTATTGGATGAAGGACAATTAACAGATAGTCTTGGAAGAAGGGTCGATTTTAGGAATACGATCATTATAATGACATCAAATATAGGTACGCGCCAACTTAAAGATTTTGGACAGGGTGTTGGTTTCACAACCAAAGCAAAGCAGGAACAATCGAATGAATACGCAAAAAGTGTTATTCAAAATGCACTTAAAAAGGCTTTTGCCCCTGAATTTCTTAACAGGTTAGATGATGTTATTCTCTTTAATTCTCTATCGAAAGAGGATATTTTCAAAATTATCGATATCGAACTTGCAGGATTGTATAAGCGTATTATAAACCTTGGGTACCAGATTTCCCTTACGGATGAAGCAAAAGACTATATTGCTGAAAAGGGATATGATATACAATTTGGAGCCCGCCCATTAAAACGAGCAATTCAGAAATACCTTGAGGATCCAATGGCAGAGGTAATTATAAAAGCTAATATTAAAGAAGGTGACAAAATTGAGGTAACGTTCAATTCAGAAAAACAGGAAATAGAAATGGATGTTATTAAATCTAAAGAACTAACAACGGGCGATAGTAGCCCAAAAGAAAAATAAAAAAGCAAATAATTTTATTCGTTTGATTTACAACAAAATGGGTCTGGTATCAGGCCCATTTTTTTATTTATTATTTTCTGATTACACCACCCCAAACAAATCAAACGAATCAGTTGAAGTAATTTCTACGTTATAAAACTCTCCTACCTCAAGTGTTTGTTCCGATGTTATTATTATTTCATTGTCAACTTCCGGTGAGTCCCCTTCAGATCGCCCAATCCAGTTTTCACCTTCTTTTCTGTCAATAATTACTTTATACTTTCCCCCAACTTTGTTTTGATTTATTTCACGCGATATTTGTTCCTGAATATCCATAATTATTTGTGCCCTTTCCTGCTTAACCTCTTCCGGGATTTTATCTGCAAAATTTGATGCTGCATATGTATCCTCTTCTTCTGAGTAAGTAAAAACCCCCAACCTGTCAAATCGTGTGTCCTGAACAAATGCCTTCAATTCTTCAAAATCTTCTTCTTCTTCTCCGGGGTGCCCGATGAGCAAAGTTGTTCTAAGTGTGAGATTTTGAATTTCTTCTCTAAATGATTTTATTAAATCATATGTTTGTGAGCTATTTACCCCCCGGCGCATTTTTCTCAACACATTATCACTTATATGTTGAAATGGAATATCAAGATAATTGCAAATATTACTTTTTTCCTGCATAATCTGCAGCACATCTTTAGGAAATGAAGCCGGATAAGTATAATGCAGCCGTATCCATTCAATACCATCTACATCTGAAAGTTCCTTTAATAAATCACCAAGGGCCTGTTTTTTGTATATGTCAATACCATAATAAGTTAAATCCTGTGCTATCAAAATCAGTTCTTTAACGCCTCTTGAAGCCAGTAACTTTGCTTCGCCAATAAGCTCTTCCTTTGGTATTGATTTATGTTTTCCCCTAATCAGGGGAATTGCACAAAAAGAGCATGTCCTGTCACACCCTTCTGATATTTTTAGATATGCAAAATGAGAAGGTGTAGAAACTTTCCTTTCTCCAATAAGTTCTTTCTTAAAATCCCCGCCTAATGTTTCAATTATTTCGTTTATGTTGTTAACGCCAAACATTTTGTCGATTTCAGGAATTTCCTTACCAAGTTCGTCCTTGTACCTTTCAGACAAACACCCCATAACATACACATCATCAATTAAGCCTTTTTCCTTGGCATCAACATACTGAAGTATTGTGTCGACGGACTCTTTTTTGGCATCTTTTATAAAACCGCAGGTATTAATAACAACTGTTCTGGCATCCTTTGAGTTCGATTCGTGCTCAACTTTCAAATCGTTGGCTTGCAATTGCCCCATCAGTTTTTCGGAGTCGACCAAATTTTTTGAACAACCAAGTGTTACAATATTAATTTTAGCTGGTTTCTTTTTCGTTTTCATTTTATATCCCCTCCCTGACAACTATTAATTATATACTACCTTAACACTTAATTCGCAATATCTTTCAATAAAAAGTTCAATTATGACGAGAACAGGGAATCTACAAATTCATTTCTGTTAAAAACTTGCAGATCTCCAACTTTTTCTCCAATGCCAATGTATTTTACAGGTATTTTAAATTGATCTGAAATTCCAATTACAACCCCTCCTTTTGCTGTTCCGTCTAACTTGGTAATTGCCAAAGAAGTAACCTGAGTTGCGGCAGTAAACTGTTTTGCCTGTTCGAAAGCATTTTGTCCTGTTGAACCATCAAGGACCAGAAGTACTTCATGAGGAGCATTTGGAATTACCTTTTCCATCACTCTTTTAATCTTTGAGAGTTCATTCATAAGGTTTGTTTTATTATGTAACCTTCCTGCCGTGTCAATTATAGCTACATCCATCCCATTGGCTTTTGCTGAAGAAACGGTATCAAATGCCACACTTGCCGGATCTGCCCCCATTTGTTGCTTAACAATGGGCACCCCTACCCTGTTAGCCCAAATATCCAACTGGTCTACAGCTGCAGCGCGGAATGTATCTGCGGCCCCTAATACAACGGACTTCCCCTCTTTATTAAACTGGTGTGCTATTTTCCCAATCGTCGTAGTTTTCCCGACTCCATTTACCCCCACTACCATAATTATATAAGGTTTATGTGGCAAATCGGCAGCAAAGCTGTTTACTTCAACCTTATTGTTTTCTTCAAGAAGACCTGCAATTTCTTCTTTAAGTATCTTATTTAATTCACTTGTATTTAAATATTTATCTCTGGAAACACGGGATTCAATGCGTTCAATTATCCTTAATGTAGTATCTACCCCTACATCAGAGGTTACCAACACTTCTTCAAGGTTATCCAGTACTTCATCGTCAACCCTTGATTTTCCTACGACAACTCTAGATAACTTTTTAAAAACGCTTTCTTTGGTCTTTTCGAGACCTTTATCCAGACTTTCTTTTTTTTCTCTGGAAAATAAGGAGAATTTTGCCATATACTTAAAATATTTTTTCGATTGAATTAAACAAACCTAGTTAGTTTAGAACTTCTAAAAAATGAAAAAAGCTTTCTTAATAAAAGAAAGCTTTAATATAATTCAAAGTATGGAATTCTTTCTAATTAGTCAGTAAAAAATTCTTTAAGATTATCGTTATGAACCATTTCTTCCTGGAAAGCATACGATCCTGTTTTATCTGATTTCACCATTTTTATACACTTTGTATAAACACGGCCTTCTTTTTTCTGTAGTGAAGCAACAACCTTCTTAGCCATAATTCGTTATTTTATTTCGCGGTGAACTGTTACCTTTTTTAAAATTGGGTTATACTTTTTTAGCTCCAAGCGGTCAGGTGTGTTTTTCCTGTTCTTGGTGGATATATATCTCGAAGTTCCAGGCATGCCTGAATCTTTATGTTCAGTACATTCGAGAATTACCTGCACTCTGTTTCCTTTCTTAGCCATCTCTTAGAACTGTTTAATTAATATGAATGAATATAACCTTTACTTTTAGCTTCCTCTAAAGCTGTTTTCAATCCTTTTTTCGTGATGATTCGGATACCCTTAGCAGAAACGCGTAACTTTACGTAACGCTCTTCCTCTGCCAAATAGAAATTCTTATCGAATAAATTTGGAGCAAAAGTTCTTTTTGTTCTGCATTTCGAGTGAGAAACGTTGTTTCCAACCATCATCTTTTTCCCTGTTATCTGACAAATACGTGACATTTTCTCAATTTTTATTTCGTGCTCAAAAACGAACCGCAAATTACGCTATTATCTTTTAAATAATCAAACTTTTTTTACAGTTTTTTCAACAATTTTATTTATTTCCAGCCGAAGCATATTTAAAGCCATTAATGTTGTGCGTGTAATTGTTCTTCCCCGGTGTTCTCCCAAATAGAATTTCTCGGCAAATACTTCTTCCGGTGAGGCTACCGCAATCCAGACCGTTCCTATTGGTTTATTATTTGACCCCCCGGACGGTCCAGCCACTCCGGAGGTTGCAACCCCAAAATCAGTTTTTAATAACTTCCGTGCATTTTCTGCCATCTGAACAACAACCTGTTTACTTACAGCTCCAAATTCTTCCAGATCTGAGGCAGAAACCTTTAGTATTTCCTGCTTAACTGAATTTGAATAACTTATTATACTTCCTTTATAGTATTTTGAGGCACCGGGAACGTTCGTTATTGTATTTGCGATATCCCCTCCCGTGCAACTTTCGGCCGTACAAACAGTAAGGTTATTGTCTTTTAGTAAGTTTCCGATCACCAGTTCCAAGGTATCTTCGTCATATCCAAACATATCTTTTCCTAATAATTTGATCAATTTATTTTCAATTTTAATAAACTCTTCGCTTACGTTATCTTCCTTTGTGCCACGTGCACTAAGACGTAACCTCACCTTTCCGGGTGACGGAAGATATGCCAGAGTGAAATTTTCAGGCAGGCTACCTTCAAACTCTTCCAGCCGGCCTGCCAATATAGATTCAGCCACCCCAACAGTCAGAAAAGTTTTATGTATTATGTTAGGCAACTCGTAATGCTTTATTAAATACGGAATCAGTTCGTTTCCTATTATATGTTTCATTTCAAATGGTACTCCCGGAACAGATACAATTATATTTTTTTCTTTTTTAAAAAGCATCCCGGGTACACTTCCTTCAGGATTTGAAAGAATGGTGCAATTTTCAGGCAAATCTGCCTGCTGTTTGTTTATCTCGGTCAGTGGAATTCCCCTATTGGCCATAAGCTTCTCGATCTTTTTCAGGGTTGGCGAATGTCGAAACAGCTTACTATTAAAATATTTTGATAATGCCGATTTAGTTTTATCGTCCTTGGTAGGCCCTACCCCTCCTGTAAGTATAATTAAGTCGGCTTCTTTTATGACGGTGTTTAAGGTTTCAATGATAACATCTTCATTATCCGAAACTGACATCATTTTAGAAACAGAAACCCCAACAGCGTTTAATTCTTTAGCAATCCAGGCAGAATTCGTATCGATAATCTGCCCAATAAGTATTTCATCACCTATTGTTATAACAATTGCTTTCATGGTTTATATTTAAGTTGGAAAGGTTTTTTTGAAATTATGGATTTAACGCCCTTATTCTTTGTAATAGTGTTGGATGTGAATAATGAAAGAATACATATGCCTTATGCGGAGTAAGGTTGCTTAAGTTATTAGAAGAAAGTTTTTTCAATGCTGAAATCAATTCAGGACCAGTTCCGTAATCACTGGCAAACTTATCGGCTTCATACTCATTTTTTCTTGATAAATAGTTCATTCCCAGGCCTAAAATTGTTGAAAACGGACTGTATATCACACCAAAAGCCATTAATGCCATATGAACACCTTTGACTTTTGCCCCTAATGCCCATGATAGCATAGGGTTTACTGTAAACAAAGAAAAAACATAAAGAGTAATACCGGTCTGAAGAAGACTAAAAAATATTCCGTAAATTGTGTGCTTTTTTTTATTATGTCCTATTTCATGGGCAAGAACTGCCACAATTTCTTCTTTCGTTAAATCATTTATCAGTGTATCGTATAATACAATTCGTTTGCTCTTCCCTAATCCTGTAAAGTAAGCATTTGCTTTAGTGGATCGTTTTGAGCCGTCGATTACAAAAATATTTTGAAGTTTAAAACCTGCTTTTTTACAAAAGCTGCTTATTGCATCCCTCAGCTCCCCCTCTTCCAGTGGTGTTTGTTTATTAAACAAAGGGACAATTAAGGTTGAATAAAATATGGTAATAAAAATCATAAACAAAGATATAGCCCCCCATGCATATAACCAGAAGTAGGTTTCTGTTTCATTATAAAACCAGATTATTAATGCCAGAACGCCCCCACCGATTGTACCGGCCAAAAACCATCCTTTCACTTTATCAAAAATGAAGGTCTTGACTGTGGTTTTATTAAAGCCGAAACGCTCTTCAATAACAAAAGTGTCGTAAATCGCAAATGGGGTATTAATTATATCTGAGGCAAACATGAGTATCCCAAAAAAGATAATTGCAATTAAAACCGGTTTATCGGTAAAACTTCGGGCATATTCATCAATGTATCCGAAGACATGAAAAAACAGCATAAAGATAACGACAAGAAAACTAAATGAGTTGGTCAACAACTCAAATTTATCGTTTACCCTTTTATAGTATTGAGATTTCCGGTATTGTTCTGCATCATAAACGTCTTCCAGTTCTGCAGGCAGTTTCTCGCTCCAGCTCTTTGAATTCAAAAAATCCAAAACCCTTTCCAAAACATAGTTGAAAATAATTATGGTAACAATTAAAAGAAAAGGAGCATTGTAATAACACGATTGGTGATGTTCAATCAGCCCTTTGACCATTAACGGAATTGTAAAATTGTGAAGTGTTATTGTTCCAATCATTCAATGGTTTTTAAAGTGCCAAAAATAGTAAAACTGTTTAATTGTTTACTTAAAAATTGATTTTAAATCGTTAAGATTTTATTAAAAAAAACATTGTTACATATATTTCTCCAAAACTGCCTACACATAAGGTATTCAGCAAAGTGAACGATATAATAAGAAAAGCACTCCCGATTGAGAGTGCTTTGCCATATGGTTAAAAAACTTTAATCAGGTTTTCATTGCCCCGCAAATACTGATTGTTTGCCCACTAACGTAAGAAGACATATCGCTTGCCAGAAAAAGACAAACATTGGCAACCTCTTCCGGGGTGCCCCCTCTTTTCATTGGAATAAACTGTTCCCATGCTTTTCGTTGTTCATCCGATAGTTTGGCTGTCATTTCCGTAATAATAAATCCCGGGGCAACAGCATTACAGCGAATATTTCGTGAACCCAGCTCCTGAGCGATTGATTTTGTAAAACCAATAATACCTGCTTTAGAAGCCGAATAGTTTGCCTGTCCGGCGTTACCGTGAACACCAACAACAGAACTAAGGTTTACGATAGAACCTTTTTTTGCTTTTAGCATGGTTTTCTGGGCAGCCTTTGTAAAATTGAAAACAGATTTAAGGTTTACATTAATTACTGTATCCCATTGTTGTTCTGTCATCCTCATAAGGAGCGTATCCATTGTAATCCCGGCATTGTTAACCAAAGCATCAAGGGAGCCAAACTCCTGAACGATGTCATCAACAACTTTTTGTGTTTCTTCAAAA
Source organism: Bacteroidales bacterium (assembly GCA_965230395.1). GTDB lineage: Bacteria > Bacteroidota > Bacteroidia > Bacteroidales > UBA10428 > UBA10428. The sequence continues at coordinate 3,272,498 of CBDDKV010000002.1, read as the reverse complement.
TTACTAGCATCAGAAGCATAAGCTTTTGCCTTTACCCCCAAGGCTTCACATTCTTTTACAACTGATTCTGTGTTTTCGTTAAGCTGAAGATCTGTTATTGCCACATTAGCTCCTTCCTGAGCAAAACGAATAGCAATTGCTTTACCGATACCTCTTGCTGCACCGGTTATAACAGCGGTTTTACCTTCTAATAATTTCATACGTTACTATTTTGATTTTTATGATTTCGGAAATGAAACTAATTAAACCATTTCCATCATATGTGGCGGCAAATTAAATAAAGAATAGTCAATAAATCAATGTATTTATAAAAATTATATTGAACGTTTCATAGAAAGCGCATGTAGGTTGAAGTCCCCAACAATATACCTTCCTTAACACACCAGGTTGTTCCCTGTTGTGCCTTTACCTGTTTTTGAACTTCTTAAAACAGTATATTAATGGTGGAAAAAATTGTAATTTCAAGGGAATGAAAAAATATTTTTGTAATTTCATACAACCAAAACGGTATTTATTCCAGATAGCTATCTTTTCATAACCAACTAAATTGGTTATTTACTTTTAAACAAATCTCAACAAAAAACATTTTAGCCAATACTTAGAAAGTATTAGAAAGGAGGTGTCAATAACTATCTCAAACAATCGTTATTGTTTTTAAAAGCGCTTAATCTAAATAAGCAGTTTCTGCAATGATTCTAGTCCTTACTTTCTTATTTGAAAGGTTATATTCTAATATCATTAAACGACAAAGGAACTTTAATTCTAACCTATTCTCAATTCCTTTTTAAATAGTTACCATTATAAAAAAATAAAAAATATGGCTGCATACCAAGTTGAAAATCAATGGGGTGGCTCCCAAGAACCTTGGCATCAAGGTTCAACATGGCTTATTGGTGGACGTAATAACCAATTAGTAGTTGCTATTGACATTAGCTCTAATGACAATGGACAAACCTTAAATGGAAATATGACATACAAAGGCGAAGGGCCTATTGATTTCAGAGGTACATGGGATTTTGCAAATTATTATAAAGTTGAAGTCAGATGGGGTGGTTCAGATGCGCCCTGGCATTCTGATGGAAATTGGGTTATAGGTGGCAGAGACAATCAGCGCTGCATACAATTAAAAGCTACAGCAACAAATGACAACAAGGAACTAAGTGGGGTTATGACCTATGAAGGTGAAGGTGAGATTGGTTTTAAGGGAATACTTACTTCGTCTTATGAAGTAGAAAACCAGTGGGGCGGTTCGAGTGCACCCTGGCATGCAGGAGGAGTTTGGGTATTAAGTGGACGCAGTAACCAGAATGTTGTTAATATGGATATTGTGTCTAGTGATAAAGGTCAGACATTTGAGGGAACCATGACCTATGAAGGTGAAGGACCAATAGGTTTTAAAGGGAAACTAGCTGTAGGAAACACATACGAAGTATCCAACCAATGGGGAGGACCTTCTGCTGAATGGCACCGGGGTGGAGATTTGATAATCGGTGGCAGAAGGGACCAAAGAGTCGTTCAGTTGAAATTTACCTCGGAACATGGAGAATTTCTGAATGGAAATATGACTTACGATGGTGAAGGTCCTATCGGATTTAAAGCTGATATGCAACTTATGGGACAATTGACGTTATCCAAATAATTTTCCAATTCTTTTAATTGAGGCTGTCCAAAAAATTCCCAGACCATAATTCTGCCGATTTTAAAATTGGACAGCCTCATTAAAAAAAATATTTTCATACCCCTTTAAGTAAAAACAGGATTTCTGAAATTCAAGTCTCTTTCTTTTAAAACGCCTCAGCCATTCTTTTTCCGATTTCAGCAGGACTAACGGCAACAATAACTCCGCACTCTTCCATAATTCTCATTTTTGCTGCGGCAGTATCATCTTTTCCTCCTACTATTGCACCCGCATGCCCCATACGCCTTCCTTTAGGGGCAGTTTGTCCGGCAATAAAGCCAACTACAGGTTTTGTGCCATTCTCTTTAATCCACCGGGCAGCTTCAGCCTCCATACTTCCTCCGATTTCTCCGATCATAACAATTCCGTCGGTTTCCGGATCGTCCATAAACATTTCAACAGCTTCACGGGTTGTTGTTCCTATAATTGGGTCCCCACCAATACCTATTGCTGTTGAAATCCCTAATCCTGCCTTCACAATCTGATCAGCAGCTTCATATGTTAATGTCCCGGATTTAGATACAATTCCAATCTTACCCTTTTTAAATATGAACCCTGGCATTATTCCGACCTTACATTCATCTGCAGTGATAATCCCCGGGCAATTAGGACCTATCAGTCTGGCTTCCCTATTTTCAATAAAGGATTTTACTTTCACCATGTCGGCTGTTGGAATCCCTTCCGTAATACATACAATTACCCTGACGCCGGCATCGGCCGCCTCCATTATCGCATCTGCAGCGAAAGCCGGAGGCACAAAAATAACCGACACATTAGCCTGAACTTTCTCTACAGCCTGGGCTACAGTATTAAAAACAGGTTTTCCTAAATGCTCCTGCCCTCCTTTTCCTGGTGTAACTCCACCAACTACATTTGTTCCATATTCAATCATTTGTTCCGCATGAAAGGTACCTTCACTCCCGGTAAACCCCTGCACAATGATCTTTGATTCTTTATTAACTAGTATGCTCATTCGTATATATTCTTTTACGGTATATCCAAAAATAAAATAATTGTTCTGTTTTACAAAAGATGAAACACCAATGATATTAAATCTTGAATATTTAGTGCCGTCTATAAACCCGGGAGTCTGGACTATAATAGATGGACTAAATAAAAATGAACAGATGAATAGTATAAAGAAAAATCGCTCATTTTCATATTAAACTACTGAATTAGTAGGATAAGAAAGGAGTTAAAAACCAATCTCACAAACCTCATAACAAAACAATACAAAGCATTATTTATCAATTAATTATAAAATAACAACCAAATACTACCAGAAATTTTTTTTGTTATTTTCTGATGTTTTATTGTATATATAAAATCTTTTCCTACCTTTGAACTAGTTATTCTATCATTTTAGTAGTATAACTTTTAAATGTTTTATTACACTTTAAACTATAAGACGAATATTATGGAAAAGCACATCTACTTAAACGAGTCGGACAATCTTTCCAGAGAAATTGTTAAAGTAGCAATTTCATTACCGGATAACAATATTGGCAACAAGGCCAAGACAGAATTAATTAATTCAGCTATGCAGGCTTCTTCTTTTTATAAAGTAGCTTGTTTTGAAAAGGACAAAAAAGAAAGTATTGACAACTTAAATAACGTTCTTGAAAAATCAGGGATTTCAAAATTCTGGTTGGAATTTCTCCGCGATGAAGGAATAGTACAAGCTAAAAATATAGCCTACCTTATTCAAAGGTTAGCAGATCTTATGAATAATACGATTCATGCACGCGAAGAAGAACAAAATAAGCTGTCGTCAAAAACAACCTATGCTGGCGAATGGTTTCTTGATGATTAGATAAGTTTACTTCAATAAACCTGGAATATTTAATCTTCTTGAACAGAAAATCCTAAAACTATATTCATCGCTTATTTTTCATGTGCCCCCGCATGTGAAAAATAAGTCTATGTAAAACAGATATGATTACAAAAGATACAGCCTTTTCAATACTGGATAACAAACAACAGCATTTGTTAAACCAGCTCCTTTCAACTCTTAATGCCGAACAAAAAATATGGCTGGGTGGATATCTGACCGGAATCCATAAGAGTACAGAAACGCTGCTCAATTTGCTACAAAGTGAAAAACAACCTGGTGCGGTTTTTGAAAACTCTGCCCCTCAAGCAGAATCCAGTCTTAAAATAATGTTCGGTACGCGATCAGGAAACTCTAAAACATTGGCCGAAAAAGCAAAAAGACAAGCCATTAACATTGGTTTAGTCCCGGAGGTAGTTGACTTAAATGATTACGATCCTAAAAAAATAAAAAAGGAACAGAATGTAATGATTATTATCAGTACCGATGGTGAAGGCGATCCGCCTGTTGCTGCGGAAGAATTCTATAATTATCTCTTCAGCAAAAAAGCCCCTTCGCTTAAAAACCTACAATACTCTGTTTTGGCCCTGGGCGATAAAACCTATAAACATTATTGCAAAACAGGAAAAGATATAGATAAAAGGTTAGAAGAGCTTGGGGCAACACGTTTTGCAGAGAGAATAGACTGTGATACTGACTTTGAGAAGGATTCATCAAAATGGATTTTAGATAACCTTCAAAAACAAAAAGAAACCTTAGGCCCTTCAGCGAACACCCCTGTTATTGGCCAGACACCTGAAATTGCAATTGAAACGGGCTCTAAAGAAGCTCCATATACATCATTATTGCTTGATAAAGTTTTATTGAACGGACAGGGCTCCACCAAAAAAACATGGCATATGGAATTCTCAATTGAAGATTCAGGAATTCGCTACTCTCCCGGAGATTCTCTTGGTGTAATAAGTTATAATAAGCCGGATTTTGTGGAATTAATGTTGAATGAGCTTCGCTTAAATGGAAGTGAGACTGTTTCAACATATAAAGGGAATTTAAGTCTTGAAGAAGCCTTAACAAAGCACTATGAAATATCGAAATTAACACCACAGGTTGTTTCAGAGTTTGCCAAATCAGTAAAAAATAAAAAGATTACGGATTTAACCGGAACCCCTGATAAACTGGAAAATTATTGTTATGGACGTGACATAATTGATATTGTGAAAGATTTCAGCCTGAACCCCACTTCTCAGGAGCTGATAAACAGCCTGAGAAAACTGCAACCCAGGTTATACTCCATATCATCAAGCTATAACTATAATCCGGACGAGGTACACCTGACTGTTGGACAGGTTGAATATGTGCACAGTAAACGATTAAGAAAAGGCGTATGTTCGAATTACCTCTCTGATATTGAAGAAGATAATGCTGTAGATATTTATATAGATGAAAATATTGGTTTTAGGCTTCCCGAAGATCCTGGTATTCCGGCTATAATGATTGGGGCTGGAACCGGTATTGCACCTTTCAGGGCGTTTATGCAGGAAAGAAGCCTGGCTGATATTAATACCCAAAACTGGTTGTTTTTTGGTGACCGGAATTTTACTACCGATTTTCTTTATCAAACCGAATGGCAACGATATTATAAAGATGGGCTACTTACAAAAATTGATTTGGCTTTTTCCAGGGATCAGAACAAAAAAGTTTACGTTCAGCATAAACTGCTTGAAAATGGCAAAGAAGTGTACGAATGGATTCGAAATGGATCAAATGTATATGTCTGCGGCGATAAAAATACGTTGGGAAAGGATGTGAAAAAAGCTCTAATTGAAATATTTAGGAATGAAGGTGATTTTTCAGCCGGAAGTGCAGAAGACTATTTCAGACAACTACGAAGAGACAAGCAATATCAGGAAGACGTATATTAAATATGAAAACAACTGTATAAATATCAACATATAATTTGTTCCACATTAATTACGGATAAAGGGCGTTCCCTGTTCTTAAACCCATATCTGTAAAACTTACATTTTACTCCCCGGTACTTTTTGACCACACATAAAATTATAGAGAAATGGCAACAAAACAAGATATAGCATTATCTCCCGTTGAAGAGATAAAAGAAAATAGCAGCTTTCTGCGCGGCACAATCAAAGAAGGCCTGATTGATGAACTAACAGGCAGTCTCCCTGCAGATGATACGCAATTGACAAAATTCCATGGTATCTATCAGCAAACCGCCCGTGAGCTGGATTCTGAAAGGAAAAAGCAGAAACTGGAACCCTTGTACTCTTTTATGGTAAGGGTAAGAGTCCCCGGGGGAATTGCGACTCCTTCGCAATGGCTTGAAATGGACAGACTTTCTGACACATATGCCAATGAAACATTAAAGCTGACGACCCGCCAAACATTTCAGTTCCATGGTATTCTGAAAAGAAACCTAAAAAAGCATATCGCTGAAATTAACAATGCTTTACTTGATACGATTGCCGCCTGTGGGGATGTTAACAGGAATGTTATGTGCAGTCCTAACCCTGAAGTGTCAGAGCTACATAATGAAGTGTATGAATTTTCCCGGACAATAAGTGAACACCTGCTCCCAAAAACAAATGCATATCACGAAATATGGCTGGATAAGAACCTTGTAGCCGGAGGGGAACAAAAAGAGGATTTTGAACCCTTGTACGGAAAAACATACCTTCCAAGAAAATTCAAAATTGCCATTAGCGTTCCTCCGGATAACGACACTGATGTCTATACCAACGATATTGGGTTAATTGCCATTGCCGGTAAAAGTGGAGAACTAACTGGTTACAATGTTGTGGTTGGCGGGGGAATGGGAAATACACTCGGTGACAAGTCGACCTTTCCCAGACTGGGCGATATGATAGGGTTTTATAAAAAAGAGGACACCTTAGCAATTATTGAAGAAATTGTTAAAATACAACGGGACTTTGGTAACCGTTCCGTCCGAAAGAATGCCCGGTTAAAATATACAATTGCAACCCGAGGGATTGAATGGTTCAAAGAAGAACTTTTAAAACGAAGCAATATTTCTCCAGGACCAGCCCACCCCTTTAAATTTAAATCAAACCATGATCGCTACGGTTGGACAAAAAGGGCGGATAATAAATGGAACTTCACGCTTTTTGTTGAGAACGGCAGGGTGAAGGATACCGAAAAAATAAAAATGAAAACAGCACTGAAAGAAATCGCTAAAATACATTTGGGAGATTTCAGGCTGACCGGAAACCAAAACCTGGTAATTGGTTCTGTAAATGAGGAAGATAAAAAGAAGATAGAAGAACTATTGTCTAACCACAACGTTGACACAAAAAACGGGGTATCCCCTACCCGGTTAAACTCTATTGCTTGTGTGGCTTTAAATACCTGTACCCTGGCACATGCCTTTGCAGAAACTTATTTACCATCATTAATTGATAAAATTGACGATTTGCAAAAGAAGCATGGAATTTCAGAGCAGTCTATCAATATAAGGATGACCGGTTGCCCGAACGGCTGTGCCCGGCCATATAATGCAGAAATAGGGTTTGTTGGCAGGGCCCCGGGTACGTACAACCTCTACCTTGGTGGAAATCCGGTTGGAGACAGAATAAATGTCCTTTATAAAGAAATGTTGAAAGAAGGTGACATTCTTAATGAACTGGATATTCTTCTAAAAAAATATGCTGAAGAACGAAATGATTCAGAATCGTTTGGAGATTTTGTCATCCGAAAGGGAATAGTTTTCATTAGCGAATTTTAAAATTCGGGAAGAGCAAAGTCTCAACAATCAAACAGTAAAGCTCCTTCAAAATGGGGAAATCTAAGAATTGAAGCATTTTTTAATCTAAAATTTAAAAAAATGGAAAAAAGATACAGAAGCATCCTAAAAGGGTTTACATGGAGGGCACTGGCAACATTGACCACATTCTTAATTTCCTGGCTAATAACAGGTAAAATCGATCTCGCTATTTCCATCAGTTCCATAGAAGTGTTTGCCAAACTTGCATTGTATTACCTGCATGAAAGGGCTTGGCTAAAAATAAAACTTGGTAAAGAAAAGCCTATTGAGTATGAAATATAGAAAAGGAAACAACAAGTAAAGATTTAAAAGTATATTCGCAGTAATTTAGAAAATGCATATTTTGGAAACGCTTCTCATAAAATATCACCACAAAGATATAGCTGCTCTTCAGGCTGAAATAAAGAAACTGTTTGTTAATATCAATGTCCAGTTCATACATTCTGGTTCTGACGCATGTAAAGATTCTTCAACCGGAATCTCTGTACTCCCTGCAGAAGAACTGAGATATCCGGAACACCTTGAATTGCCTTTAATTTCCGTTCTGGAGATTTGTGGAAAAAAACTGTGTTTTATCGGAAATGTAAAAGAACAGGAACCTTTACGTATAGTGCATAATGAGGATATCCGGAAAAAACTGGGCAAAGTTTTCCTGATTGGTGCCGGACAAAGCACGAAAGACCTGCTCACTCTTCGTGCAAATCGACTACTTAAAGAAGCTGATATTGTTTTTTATGATAGCCTGATAGACAATTCCATTCTCAGTGACACAAAAGCTAAACTGGTTTTTGTTGGAAAAAGAGCAGGTGCCCACCACCAGGATCAGGACAGTATCAATCAATTACTCAAAAATGCCGCCCTGGAGCATAAAACTATAGTAAGGATTAAAGGTGGTGATCCCATGATTTTTGGTCATGCTGGTGAAGAAATTGCTTTTTTAGAGGAAAATTTCATACAGGTCGAAGTTATTCCGGGAATAACATCTGCATTAGGAGCTGCAGCAGTTACCAAAACCCCATTGACACTAAGAAATGTAAGTACTTCCGTCTCCTTTTGCACTGCTCATCAAAAAAGTAAGATACCTGTACCTCAAACAGACACAATTGTGTACTTTATGGGGGCAGGTAATATGATAAATGTTGCAAAAGAACTTCTAAACCGGGGATTGCCTGCGTCTACACCAATGAAACTTGTTTACAATATCGGCGGAAATGATCAGGAAATTTACGATGAGTCTGTGGGCTCCCTTATGGCTGAAGATAAAACATTTAAAGCACCCCTTCTGGCCATTGTTGGTGAAGTAGCGAATAAAAAAAACTGGTACAAAGCTTTCCAATACAAACAAAAAATCCTTTTTACCGGAACAAACATATCCAAATATGCAGATTTAGGTTACGTTCAGCATCATCCAATGATAAAACTGGAGGCTTTAAATGATTTTACAGAAGTTGACAAATCCATCCTGGCCATAAATACTTATAACTGGCTACTTTTTACAAGTGCATATTCAGTTAAGTTCTTTTTCGAAAGGTTATTTGAGCTAAACAAGGATACCCGGAGTTTGCAAACTGTTAAAGTTGCCTCTATTGGCAGTGTAACATCTGCCAAATTAAAAAATTTTGGCGTTATTCCTGATGTACAGGCAAAAGAAGAATCTTCCGATGGAATTATCCAACTATTTAAAGATGAGAAAATATACATGCAGTCAATTCTGTTGCCCCGCTCAAACCTTGCTCACAATTATCTGCCTAAAGAGCTGCAAAGTCTGGGGAACCATGTTGCCCCTCTGGTAATTTACAACAATGTAAAACCAAAGATCCAAAGTGAAGTTGATCCGGAAAAATTTGATCAGGTTATTTTTACATCGCCTTCGGGAGTTGATAATTTTATTGAACAATATGGTAGCCTGCCCAAAAAACCTGAACTAATTTCGCGTGGCAAGGAAACAAGTAAATCCATTGATAAATACAGGGTTAAGTGAAAAATGTTTTAGTTCGGTGCTTTGATTTTCTATCTTGTTCAAACAATTAGGGCATACAAGTGTTAAAAGATTGTTAACGGTGTTTCTGTAACGTAATGTTTCAGGTTACCATACAACTTATAAACCAAATGGGGTTCAATTGTAATAGTTATTTATTATGATTACTTTTGAATCAAAACCTTGATAATTTAAATATGTTTTTTCTCGGACAATCGGCATCATATTTACCTTATATAATTATTGCCCTCACCTATATTGCTGGTTTGGCAGGGTACTCTATGGGAATAATTCAAAATAATGATGGCGAAAGTACTCAGGAAAAAAAATTGATGATAAGCCAGGAGGAATCAGTTTTTTTTATTGCGACTGACGAGAATGAGACGTACATATCAAACCATTCGCAAAAAAGCACTGATTTATTTGAAATCGATTGTTTAAAACCCCCTATGATTAGGGCATTTAATAAGATTCTACAAAAGAACCCTTTACATACCTCCTTTCTTGTAAATCAAGAGGGTTTGTCCCAATTCTTCTTACGCCCGCCACCGGTTTGTTAGTTTCTGCCTATATTTTCAGGTACCATACGAATTTCCTTGGCTTTTTAGGAAAAAAAGAAGAAAAGCACACATAAAAATGACTTAAAAAAATAAAACAGTCAGTAAAAAATTATGATAGGCGTATTGGGCATTAGTCATAAATCAGCTCCACTTGAGATAAGAGAGCTGTTCTCCATACCAAAAGAAGAAATTACCGAATTCGGGGAACTTATTTTAAAGAATACCCCAATTACGGAAATAGTCATCTTGTCCACCTGCAACAGAACAGAGGTTTACTATTACCATCGGAAATCATGTATAAAAAAAACAACAAAACAGTTGACAAACCTTATCCATCAGTTTAAGGCTGTCACTACTGATTATTCAGGGAATTTTTATACGCATTCCAACATTAGTGCCGTTAAACACTTGTTTAGTGTGACGTCCGGATTGGAGTCAATGGTCTTTGGTGAGGATCAAATTGTAAAACAAGTAAAGGAAGCTTACTTACATTGCACAAACCAGACATTAACAGATGCTGTTTTGATGCGGTTGTTTCAAAAATCCTTTGAAACGGCGAAAAGGGTCAGGACCGAAACAAGCGTACAACAGGGAGCTACATCTGTACCCTATGTTGCAGTAGAACAATGTTCCAGGTTGGTAAGCGATATCCGGAACAAAAAGGTACTTATGATCGGAACCGGAGAAACCGGGCAACTTGTTATTCAGAAAATGAAGAAACTAGGGGTCAAAAGCTTTCAGTTTGCAAACAGGACTTATGAAAAAGCGGTGCAATTAGCCGAAGAAAACAATGGTAAAGCTATTTATATCGATGATATTAAAAATCATTTGGCTGAATGTGATATTGTTATTACGGCTACTGCAGCCGGTTCCTTATTGATTAATAACGCTAATGTTCAAGAAGCTATGGTAAAAAGAGAATTTAAACAACAAATATATATCGACCTGTCGGTGCCCAGAAATATTGAACCTTCGGTTGAATCTTGTGACAATGCAAACTTGTTGTCTGTTGATTCCCTCAAGTCTTTTGTAGAGGAAACAGCAGAAAAAAGAAAGCTGAGCAAGGATGACGCAGAGGCGATTATAGAACAAATGACCGGAGAATACTTCTCCTGGTACGATAACCGTTCCCTTCGTCCGGTAATAAAAGCTATAACGGACAATATGCAAAAAATACACGAGACGGAAATTGAAAAATACCGCCAGTCATATTCTTCGGATGTTTTTAATGCTGTTGACGAGTTTGCCGGAAGGTTGACCCAAAAATATATCAGGACATTGATAAAGAATTTACGAGAATTAAACGAAAACGGAGAGGTAGCACATTCCTTAAATGCTATAAACAACCTTTTTGAGTTCGAGATTGATAACAAGAAATAATCTACCCGCCTTAATGAGGAAAAATTCCATACGCATTGGTACCCGTGGCAGTAAACTGGCACTGTATCAGGCTAACCTGACCCAGGAGGTCTTGCAAAAAAAATATCCTGAACTGCATACTGAAATTATCACCATTAAAACAAAAGGTGATAAAATACTGGACACAGCACTTTCTAAAATTGGCGACAAAGGACTTTTTACAAAAGAAATAGAACTGGCACTTATTGAAGATAAAATAGATATTGCAGTTCACAGCCTAAAGGATCTGGCTACCGAAATTCCTTCTTCGTTGCATTTTACAGCCGTACTTCCCCGGGGCGAGTTCAGAGATGCCCTTGTCCACAAAAAAAACAAAACAATAGCCGAATTAACCGAAGAAGACACAATTGCGACTTCCAGCCTTAGAAGAATTGCCAGCCTGAAAAAAATTAACCCGAAAGTAAAAATTGTAGACATTCGGGGCAATGTAAACACCCGATTAGAAAAAATGGGCAATGGACACTGCGACGGAATGATTATGGCAGCTGCAGGCTTACAACGATTGGGGCTTCAGAAAAACATAACCCAGGTTATTGCCCCGGAACTTGTAATTCCAGCGGTTGGACAAGGGGCAATAGCGATAGAATGCAGAAAATCAGATAAGGAAACCAATGAAATTCTTCATTCTATTAATCACTTAGAAACCTTTATGGCTGTTAAGGGAGAAAGACAATTTCTGAATACATTGCAAGGGGGGTGCCAGGTTCCGGTCGGTTGTTTCTCAACTATAAATGATAATATACTTACATTGACTGGTTTTGTTTCCGGATTGGATGGAAATAATTACATTAAAGGCCGTGTTTCAGGTTCCATCTCAGAATCAGAAAAACTTGGTGAATACCTTGCTAATGATCTCGTTAAACAAGGTGGAAAAGAAATACTGGACAAGATCAGAAGTATAACATAATAAAATTTATTGCATAGAGAATAATGATGAATTTTCCCGCTACACGTCTCAGAAGGCTGAGAAGTAAAGACGTACTCCGTGATATGGTAAGAGAAACACAACTTACCCCTAATGATTTAGTAATGCCCCTTTTTGTCAGGCCAGGAAATGGAATAAAAAATGAAATTTCATCTATGCCTGGAAATTTTCAGTTATCCGTGGACATGCTCACAGAGAAATGTAAAGAACTATACGGCAAAGGGGTAAAATCTGTATTGCTTTTCGGAATTCCAGAGTCGAAAGATGAAACAGGGGATGTTGCCTGTAAACATGATGGAATTGTTCAAAAAGCTGTACAAGCAATAAAAAAAGACATTCCAGATCTATACGTAATCGCAGATATTTGTAACTGTGAATACACCACTCATGGCCATTGCGGGACAATTATCAACGGAGACGTTCACAATGACGCTACCCTCATAACGCTGGCCAAACAAGCTGTATCCTTGTCCAGGGCCGGAATTGATATGGTTGCCCCCAGCGATATGATGGACGGACGTGTTGGGGCCATTCGTAAAGCACTTGATGAAAATGGTTTTACCAACATGCCAATAATGTCATATTCAGCTAAATATGCATCGGCTTTTTATGGCCCGTTTCGAGATGCAGCAGAAAGTGCCCCGCAATTTGGCGACCGTAAAACCTACCAGATGGATCCTGCCAATGGTAAAGAAGCACTGCGCGAGGTAGAACTGGATATTAAAGAAGGTGCCGATATTGTTATGGTAAAGCCAGCATTAAGCTATCTGGACGTGATAAAAGATGTTAGCACAAACTATAACATCCCTGTTGCTGCTTACAATGTCTCCGGAGAGTTTTCGATGGTAAAAGCCGCCGCCCAAAAAGGGTGGATTGATGAAGAAAGAATTGTCCTGGAAATATTGACCTCAATTAAAAGGGCCGGGGCCGGCATAATTATTTCTTATCATACGCAGGATATAATTGAGAACCTAAATGCATAATCTCAGAACAAAAGCTCCCAAACCGCATCATTAATATGACCGAAGAAGCCCTTAAAAAAAGAACAAAGAAGTTTGCCCTGGATATTTTTAAACTTATAGAAGCATTGCCTAAATCGGTCACATCCATAATATTAAGTAACCAAATCGGAAAATCCGGTTCTTCTGTTGCTGCAAACTACAGAGCCAGCTGCAGAGCCAGAAATAGAGCTGAATTTATTTCAAAAATGGAGAATGTCCTGAAGGATACGGATGAAACAGCTTTATGGCTGGAAATGATTATTGATTCAAAATTAACCGACAATAGCAGCGCAAAATTGCTTTTAAAAGAAGCAAATGATTTAATTTCCATTTTTATTCGATCAATCAAAACAGCTAAATCCATTTAATGGCTGAGTGAGATAAAAAGTAAAATCAAGAATAAAACAAAACGATAATGATTACCAAGATAAAAAGCCAACAAGCATATAAATCGGCACAGGAATCTATCCCCGGAGGAGTAAACTCACCGGTACGTGCTTTTTCCAGTGTTGGGGGCAATCCCCTTTTTATAAAAAGAGCCAAAGGTTCCTATATTTATGATATCGACAACAATGAATTCATAGACTATGTGGCTTCCTGGGGACCAATGATACTTGGACACGCGCACCCTGCTGTTGCCGACGCGTTAAAAGCATGCCTGGAAACAGGAACAAGTTTCGGTGCCCCAACGCTGATCGAAACCGAAATTGCCGAGCTTATTAAAGAAATGGTCCCCTCGATAGAGCTTGTCAGGATGGTAAATTCTGGTACTGAGGCTACAATGTCGGCCTTGCGACTGGCAAGGGGGTTTACTGGAAGAAACCTGGTTGTGAAATTTGAAGGCTGCTACCACGGACACGGAGACAGCTTCCTGATTAAAGCCGGTTCCGGAGCACTAACACTTGGAACACCTAACTCACCAGGAGTAACCGCTGGTACTGCACAAGACACGCTCCTTGCAAAATTTAATGATTTAGAATCTGTAGCAAATTTTTTTAAGCATAAAGGCAAAGACATTGCAGCTGTCATTCTTGAACCGGTTACCGGAAATATGGGAGTAGTAAAACCTACCAATGCGTTTATAACCGGAGTAAGGGATTTATGTACCCAACATGGTACAATTCTTATTTTTGACGAAGTAATGACCGGATTTCGCCTTGCTAAAGGGGGGGCACAGGAAATTTTAGGAGTCACCCCTGATCTGACCACCTTTGGAAAAATTATTGGCGGAGGTTTACCTGTTGGTGCTTATGGAGGAAAAAAAGAAATAATGGACAAACTGGCCCCGGTTGGCCCGGTATACCAGGCAGGAACCCTTTCAGGCAACCCAATGGCCATGTCGGCAGGTTTGGCTACGTTAAAGATTCTCCATTCAAGCCCCTCGATCTATACCGAACTTGAATCCAAAGCCGAAAAACTAGAAAAGGGCCTGAAAAAAAATCTTGAAGAACTTAATTTTCCGGGAACTGTTAACCGCGTTGGCTCTATGTTTACCCTGTTCTTCACAGAAAAAGAAACTGTTAATAGTTTTTCCGATGTAATGACATGCAACACTGAAACTTTTGCACATTATTTCAACCTTAGCCTGGAAAGTGGTATATACCTCGCCCCGTCTCAATATGAGGCCGGATTTGTTTCAGCAGCCCATACGAATGAAGATATCCAGAAAACACTTGATGCGTCGTATGAAGCGATAAAAAAACTAAAAAACAGTTTTAAATTATGAGCTGGAATTATGAGTTGAAAATAATATGGGTATACGTTAAAATATTCTGATTAACAGTTATTTCATACCTAAATACACATCATCAATTTTATTTACAGTTCAAATAAACCATATTTCAAATCTAAGATTTAAAGATGGAAAAACCAATACTATTAAAAACCCTTTCCGGAGAACCAACAGAGCGTCCGCCTTTCTGGTTTATGCGTCAAGCAGGCAGAGTTCTGCCTTCATACCTGGCTATAAAAGAAAAATATACCTTCTGGCAAATGATGCAAAACCCGGATCTGGGTGCTGAAGTTACATTACTGCCAATAAAAGATCTGGGTGTTGATGCCGCTATCTTATTTTCAGATATTCTGGTCATTCCGTATGCCATGGGAATGGGACTGGATTTTACAGATAATGGCCCCATATTTGAAAACCCCTTGTCTGAACAAAAAAATCCACTGGAAATACTAGCTCCACAACCCGATAAGCTGGATTATATTTATAAAGTTATTGATAAAATAATTGACACTAAACCTTCTGATATACCGTTAATTGGATTTTGCGGAGCCCCATTAACTGTTTTGTGTTACATGCTTCAGGGATTAAGCAAAAAAGCAGAATTTCCTAATGCCATAAAATTCATTTATGAGAACAAAAAAACAACAGAAAAATTAATTGATGCGGTAACGGAACTATCAATAACTTATATTCTCGGCCAGGTTAAACACGGAATTGAAGTTTTTCAATTATTCGAAAGTCATGCCGGGTTACTTCCCAATAAGCTTTATTTCGAACTCTTTATGCCGTCCATAAAAAAGATAGCCGCAACGCTGAGGGATAAAAAGATTCCGTTTATCTATTTTCCCAAAGGTTTAGGATACGGAATAAAAGAAATTACACCGGAAGTATGCGATTTTATGAGCATTGACTGGCAATTCTCGATTCAGGATGCAAGAAAACTTGTCCATTCGGAAATTGGTTTACAGGGAAACCTGGACCCCCGTGTTCTGTTTGGCCCTAAGTCGGAGATTGAAAAGAAATTAAAGTCTTACCTGGAATTTGGGCAGGAAAACCAAAACTGGATTTTTAATCTGGGGCATGGATTTATGCCTGGAATTCCTTATGAAAATGCCCGGTTTATGGCGGATTGGGTTAAAAATACTAATTGGAAGAGGTAATATAGTATCTTATGGGTAGACTGGATAAGTGACAAATAGTGATTGATAATTGCATAGGAATAAAAATTAACAAACTTTAATTCATGAAAGTAAACAAAAAACTTATTGAGAAATACAACAAACCAGTCCCAAGATATACTTCATACCCACCTGCAAATTTTTTTCATGAAAACTTTACTGAGGCTGACTTCAGACAGGCAATTGAAGCATCCAATTCCCAGGGGCCCGGTAATATTTCCATATACATCCACATTCCATTTTGTAATAAGCTATGCTTTTATTGTGGTTGTAACTCCACACCTATGGCTGAAAAGGACATTATAAGACAATATATTGAAGCCCTTAAAACGGAAATTAACCTGGTTATTCCATACTTGGATAAAACCCGGAAAATATCTCAGGTTCACTATGGTGGTGGAACCCCAAATTCTATTGATGCAGAATACCTCAAAGAAATCAACGATATATTTTTTCAAAATTTCATCTTGATAGAAAAAGCAGAAATAGCCATAGAGTGCCACCCTGCCTATTTAGACAAAGAATATATTTCAAAATTAAAAGAAGCCGGGTTTAACCGGTTCAGCCTGGGAATTCAGGATTTTAACGAATCCGTACTTAAAAATGTTAACAGAAACCCTTCGCTTTTACCTGTAGATAAAATCATTGAACTCATTAAAAAAGAAGGAAATATATCGGTCAATCTGGATTTTATTTATGGGCTTCCCGGGCAAACTGTTGAAAGTTTCAAAAAATCACTTTTACAGGCCCTAGAGTTAAGGCCTGACCGTTTGGTTACCTTTTCATATGCCCATGTGCCATGGGTTAATAAAGCACAAAAAACACTGGAAAAGAAAGGCTTACCGGATCCTGATGAAAAAATAAACATGTATGAAATGGCCTATAACTTATTAACCAACAATGGTTATGCTTCTATTGGAATGGATCATTATGTTTTAAAAACAGATGAGTTGTTTAAAGCACAACAGTCAGGAAGCCTTCACCGCAATTTCCAGGGGTATTGTACACGGGAAACAACAGGACAGGTCTATGCTTTTGGAGTTTCCGGGATTAGCCAGTTACAAGAAGTATATTCCCAAAATACCAAGTCAGTAAACGATTACATTAAACTACTTTCTGACAATACTTTACCCACAATAAAAGGTTACAAGCTAACCAAAGAAGAGCAGCAAACCCGCACAACCATTACCCAGCTCATGTGCAACAAATACCTTAACCTGAGCGGGGCAGATTTGAGTGTGAAGCACATACCTGATGAACTTATTCAGGATGGTATTATTGAATTAGTTGATAATCAGTTAAGAGTAACTGAAAATGGAATGTTATTTATCCGAAATGTTGCTGCTTTGTTTGATCCTTTGCTTAGAAGAAGCAATAAGACATTCTCTAAATCTGTATAACAGAAAAGGTGGGAAAAGTTCCCGGCCCCCTAAACTTCTGCGATTCCAATTTCTACCTAAAACCGATTCTTAAAAAGATCGGTTAAACAATAAAACTTTGTACATATTTATATTCCATAATCCCTGCAAAGGTGACCCTGAAATATGTAGTTTTTTTTAAAAATTTTTTATTCCTTAGTTTATTTATAAGGTACCCAGGCTGGCAATCAGGCATTCCGAAAAGGAGCTTGCAAAAAAAATGGATATAAGATTGAACAAGATTCGGGAATATTTTAAAGATAAGGTTTCATTAATTCATATAAAGACAAGTTGATTCTAACATGACAAACCACCGTCTAAGACGGTGGTAATGGAAAAAAGGCTAAGCCATTACTAGCTTCGCCCATGGTAAACAATAAAATTTTTAATCATGGGTAAATTTAGAAAATTAACACACGTCTACTACAAATGTGAGTATCACATTGTTTTTACGCCAAAGTATCGTTTTCGAATTTTGGAGGGCATGATAAAGGTATTTGTCGAACAAAACATTCAACTAATAAGTGAATGGAAGGAGGTCAAGGTGGAAGAACTCAATGTTCAAAGGGATCATGTTCATCTTTTGTGTTCTATACCCCCAAAGGTTTCAATATCGGAATTTATGGGAACCTTAAAAGGGAAATTAGCTATGAAGGTTTTTCATACCTACTCGGAGCTCAAAAAGAAGCCATATTGGGGAAATCATTTTTGGTCGCGGGGGTATTTTGTGAGCACCGTAGGATTAGATGCAGACATGATAAAAAGGTATGTGAAGCATCAAGAGCATAGATAGAAAATTGGAAAGAGGTTAATGTTGGCCCTCTTTTAGAGGGAACGGTAACTGAAGCCACCGTTTTAAACGGTGGTCTTTCACTATATGGGAATGGGCGAACACATAGAAAAGTACAATGAAATTTTGCATAATGTAACTACTGAAATCTATTAAGCTTTTGGGACTGAAGGAATGTTAACTGTCAAAAATTAACTATCGCCTACATTGTATATCAACAATAGCGGCTCAAGTGTAAATTTGAGCCGCTATTGCTTTTTATTATATTGCGACCTAAATATTTATACAGAAAACAACCAGCATGAAAATGAAACGCCTCATATTCGCTTTGATTATTGGATTAATCTTCTACGGATTGATTTTCTATTTTAAACCATTTGTACTCCTTGATAAATCTGTATCAATTGATAAAATTGTTGTAACCAAACATAAACGAAGACTTGATTTGATTTCAAATAATACAGTTATTAAGTCCTATAAGATTTCACTTGGACGAATTCCAAAGGGTCACAAAAAATATGAGGGGGATAAAAGAACACCTGAAGGATTATACTATATCAATGATAAAAACCCAAACAGTGGTTATCACAGAAATTTAGGGATATCATACCCCAACCCACAAGATATCAAGCATGCAGAATCGGTTGGTAAAAATCCGGGCGGATTAATTAAAGTTCATGGAATAAAAAACGGATTCGGTTGGGTTGGTAGGTTTCACCTGATATTTGACTGGACAGCTGGTTGCATTGCTGTTACTGATAATGAAATTGACGAATTATATGAGAACATTAAGATAGGTACCCCTATTGAGATAAAACCATAGCTTCCTTACTAATATTCTTCTAGAAAACAGCTAATTGGAGCAGAAATAAAAAGCGTTTCTTCAATAATTGATAATCAAAATAAGTACTTCTCTTTATAAAACAAGAATTGTTGGGCATGTAATCAGAATTATTCTTTTCCCTGTCCATATTTAAATCAAAAAAGCCGGAGAATATTAAATTCCCCGGCCACTTTGGCCTATCTTCTATTGTACTACTCGCACCAAAGACGAACGTAAACAAATACTTCTTTCCCATTGTATTCAAAACTAATGTCGTGTGGCCCACAAACATAGTCAAACCAACCACCTTGACGGTTATCTATTCCATACACACCATAACCGCAAAGATCCTCTTCTTCCAAAAATGTAAAGCCGTCAATTGTCTTTAACGAACCCTGCTCCTCATACTTGGAGCCTTCCCCAACATAACAATCCTGAACGGGCGTATTCCAGAAGGTGTAATGCCACCCCTCCTCCAGTTCGATATCTTTTTCACCCCTGGTATACGAAAAAGCAATTGTTACAGCAGGAAGGGACAAATCAGCTGCAGCATAAGTTTTGCGTGCCCTTTCAACAAGCTCCTCCGGCACATTCGGAAAATTGTAGTCTGGTTGAGTTGCAGTACTTTTGAGTTCAACCGTTTTTGCGTTTTTCGCTAAAGATTGTTCTGCTTCAGAATTTTCAGATTCACAAGCAATAAAAAAGAAGGTAATTACTCCCAATAGGAAAATTGACAAATGTTTCATGATAATAGAATTTTGATATTATTTACATCAATAAAGTTAAACGTAAAGCTTATGCTAAACATTAACAAAACCTTAAATTATCTTTTAATTATCAATACTTTACGCTTTGTAATCCTTGTAGAGGGTTCCTTTTTTGGGAAAACAATGAGCCGGGAAAAAAGACAAAAGAGCAAATGAATTGTTGTTATTTCTATATTTGACATGTAAACAAACTTAAAATATCCTTAAGACGGTTAAAAAAACAAATACAATAATGACCAAAACGAAAGTCGTAATAATTGGTGGCGGCCTAACAGGTTTAACAACAGCTTTTTACTTAAATAAAGAAAATATACCATTCATATTACTTGAAAAGGACACTGAACTCGGCGGGGTAATCAGGACTGTTTCTGAAGATGGCCTTCTATACGAATGTGGACCAAATACAGGCGTAATTGGAAACCCGGAAGTAGCAGAACTGTTTGAAGATTTAAAGGGACTGTGTGAGTTAGAAATTGCCGATCCGTCGGCAAAAAAACGTTTGATTTGGAAAAAAGGAAAGTGGCACCCCCTTCCGTCGGGACCCGTTTCTGCTATTACCACCCCTCTTTTTAAATTCACGGATAAATTACGAATTCTGGGGGAGCCTTTCAGAAAAAAAGGAACAGATCCCTTTGAATCAGTGGCAGATATGGTTGTCAGAAGATTAGGAAAATCTTTCCTTGATTATGCTATTGATCCCTTTATTGCCGGAATATACTCCGGTGATCCAAATTACCTGGTTACAAAGTATGCATTACCAAAAATGCATAACCTGGAAGCCCAATATGGCAGTTTAATTCGAGGAGGAATAAAGAAGTCAAAAGAAAAAAAGCAGGATCCACGGCTTTCAAAAGCTTCCCGGGAGGTATTTTCAGCGAAAGGCGGGTTAAAAAATCTCATCTCTGCATTAGAAAGTAGTATCAGTCCGAAAAACACTGTTCTTAACGCACAAAATGTTAATATAGAATTACATAAAGATAATTATCGGATCAATTACCTAAAAAATGAGAAGTCATTTCAAATAGAAAGTGATTACGTTATTACCACCACGGGCGCTTATACCCTTCCCAACCTTTTACCATTTATTAATGCAGACAGGTTATCGTCAATCACCAACCTGGTTTACAACAAAATAGTACTGGTTTTAGCCGGATACAAGAAGTGGAAAGGCACAGATCTGAAGGCATTTGGTGGACTGGTCCCCTCAAAAGAGCAAAGAAAATCCCTTGGCGTGCTGTTTACTTCATCTTTCTTCAAAGGCCGTGCCCCCAAAGAGGGTGCCTTACTCTCTGTATTTATTGGTGGTTCCCGATTGCCGGAAGCCATTAATTTTAGTGACAATGAAATTAAAAAACTTGCTCTGGGTGAACTTGAGGCCATGATGGGTGTTAGTGAAGAGCCAGATCTTATAAAAATTATGCGATACCCAAATGCTATAGCACAATATGGAGCATCAACAAAAGAACGGTTGGAAACCATTGAGAAGCTTCAAAAGGAATACCCGGGATTAATACTTGCAGGCAATATTAGAGATGGCATTGGAATGGCTGACAGAATAAAACAAGGAAAAGATGTTGCGGAACACATTAAGCAAATACAAAAAGAATGAATAAAACCTCACAAATAGCCTCTATTTACAAAGATTTACAGCTTTCTATCTGTAAACATCTCGAAACTGCAGATGGAAAAGGCAGGTTCAGCATTGAAAACTGGACGAAAGATATCGGTTCTGGTACTACCTGTGTCATGCAAAATGGAAATATTATTGAAAAAGCCGGTGTAAACTTCTCACATGTTAGTGGTCCTTTTTCTCCTGCAATGAAGCAAATTCTGGGTGAGGATGCCAATACATATCATGCTACGGGTATTTCCTCCATTATCCATGCCCATAGCCCGTTTGTTCCAACAATTCACATGAATGTACGCTATTTCTCCCTTGATAACGGTGTAGAATGGTTTGGTGGCGGTATTGATCTTACCCCAATGTATATAAACAAAGTAGAGGCCAGGGACTTTCATTTAAAACTTAAGTCAATCTGCGATAAGTACAGTTCCCGTTATTACCCGGAATTTAAGAAATGGGCTGATGATTACTTTTTTATAAATCACCGGAACGAAACCCGCGGAGTTGGAGGAATATTCTTTGACAGGCAAAAACCAACCGACCTTGATAATTTCAACCAGTGGTTAAGTTTTACCAGAGAACTTGCAGAAAATTATCCACTTATGTATAGTGAATCTATGAAAAGAAATGCCGATACCCCCCACTCTGCTGAAAATAAAAACTGGCAAAAAATACGCCGTGGGCGCTATGTGGAATTTAACCTTGTTTATGACCGGGGCACTAAATTCGGACTTGAAACCGGAGGAAATACAGAATCCATTCTTATAAGCCTACCTTCTGAAGTATGCTGGGAATATAATCATGCACCGGAACCAGGTTCGGAAGAAGAAAAAACGCTACAAATGCTAAAAAAGGGCATTAATTGGATCAATATAGACATATAGATTCGAGATTTTAATAGAGACCGGTATTTTTTCTCATATTTTATATCTTTTAACCTAAATGAAAAAAATGAAGACAGCAGTCCTGTTAATAAACGTTGGAACACCCGATAAGCCTAAAGTAAAATTTGTACGTAAGTACCTGTTCCAATTCCTGAATGACAGACGTGTAATTGATTTGCCCTGGTTATTACAAAAATTTTTGGTTAACATAATAATTGTACCTTTCCGGGCACCAAAGTCAACAAAACTATATAAACTATTATGGGGCACAAATGGCTCTCCTTTATTGTATTATAGTAATCGGCTTAAAGAGAAACTGGAGACAAAATTACCAGATAATTATAGGGTATTTAATGTAATGCGTTACGGTAACCCTTCACTGAAAAAAACAATAAAAGGTTTAAACAGAGATTACGAAAGGTTAATTGTAATGCCCATGTTTCCGCACTATGCCAGTTCTACAACCGGAACTGTTTTACAATTGCTTATGTCGGAAATTCGAAAATGGAACGTAATCCCCGAAATTAAATTCGTAAACCAATTTTACAACAATAAGGGCTATATTGATGCTTTCGTACAGCGTGCTAAAGAATCCAATTACGCTGAATTTGAACATATTATCTTTTCCTACCACGGCCTGCCCCTACGTCAGATAAATAAATGCCATCCCAAAATTGACTGTAACAACTGTACCTGTGAGTCTGCTATGCCTGAACATGGAAGATATTGCTACAAGGCCACTTGCTTTGAGACCAGCAGGTTACTGGCAAAAGAACTTAAGCTTACCAATGAAGAATATACCGTAGCTTTTCAATCAAGACTTTCAAAAAACTGGCTGGAACCTTTTAGTGATAAAGTAGTTACAGAGAAAGCTAAATCAGGCACAAAAAAACTTTTGGTGATGGCCCCAGCTTTTGTTGCCGATTGCCTTGAAACCGAAGTCGAAATAGGGATGGAATATGCGGAACTATTCAAAGAAAATGGTGGAGAACAATTGGTTATGGTCCCCAGTTTAAATGATATGGATGAGTGGGTTGAAGCAGTTAAGGAAATGGTTGTGTAATAATCTATCTCTCTGCCGTCATTGAAGGAAGTATGACTGAAGCAATCCGCAGGCCATAAACTGAATCAAGTATAATCAGTTTTTAGTAACAAGAAATTACTGTACATATGTTACTTTACCGTTTTGCGAATCAATTTTAACACAGGAATGTAAATACCAGTTACTTGCTTTGGCCGGAAAGTCAGATCTTTTAACATAATAATATTTTCTTTTCTTAACGATGTGGGTTTTCAACCGGGCTTCGTCTTTCCATACAACGGTTCCATGTTTAGCAAGGTGCTTTTCTGCAATTTCCAGTGCCTGACGGGGCTGAATTTTAACGTTTTCCAATACCGATTCCTCCGTTAAAAATTGCGGGCCACTTACTGAACAGGCCTTTATAAAAAGAATTATCAATAAATTCTTAGACTTTAGCATTCTTAATAGTTTTTGTACTTAAAACTAGTAAATAGTAAAATATTTTATATAAGAATTACGGTAATTAACTGAAAATTGTAGTTTTGCCAACAGGTTTATCATTTACATCCAATAAAGAATAAGCAAACAATACCATCGAATAAATATCTCCGAATGGAACAGGATACCAGGAAGCAGGAAGAAAAAAAGCATATTATTCAGGAGCCAACCCGATTTAGCGATTCTAAAATCTGGGAATTTCAAAACCAGTACTTCTCAGAGAGGGGTATTGACGCATGGCGAAACGGAGAAGTTCCGCATTACATAACCAGTAACCCGCAAATGGCTGTTACTTATGCCGAATTAATTTTTGCTTTCTTCCGCGATCTTTCCAGAAACAGGTTACCGGTTGAACCAGTTTATATCCTGGAACTGGGAGCCGGTTCGGGGCGATTTTCATACCATTTGTTAAAAACCCTCACAAACATGTGTGCCAAGGCTGCTTTTGAAATTCCGGAATTCATTTATGTTATAAGCGATTATATTGAAGAAAATGTAGCCTTCTGTGAAGGACATCCCCGTCTTGCCCCTTTTGTCAGAGACGGTAAACTGGACTTTGCTGTTTTTAACATGGTGGAAGACCAAGAAATAACGCTGAGAAACAAAAAGTTTACAATAAAACAAAATTCTTTAAGACAACCGCTTGTTCTTATAGCAAACTACGTATTCGACAGTATCCCACAGGATTTACTTTTTTCAGACGGCAAGAATTTGTACCATTCATATGCATCTTTAAGCAGTAAAACTGATTTAGCCGGAATACATGCTGCGGATAAATTAAAATCAATTGAAATTGACTACCAGTATAAGCTTTTCGATGAAACCGGTTATGATACTGCTATGAAGAAAATAACTTCGGAGTATCTTGAAAAATGCCCAAACTCACACATTTTGTTTCCCCGCCCCGGAGTAAACGCCCTGATAAACCTTTGCCGACTATCACAAAAGGGGCATATGCTCCTTACTTCAGATAAAGGTAACCACCGGATTGAAGAGTTTGCGGGAATGCCGGCACCTTATCCGGTAAAACACGGAAGCTTCTCGTTTAGTGTAAACTACCACGCTTTTAAAAGGTATACCGAATTATCAGGTGGAGCAGCTATCTTTTCAAAGAATATTCATCATAGTATTAATACCGGATGCCTTATCTGGTTGAAGAATGCAGAAAAGTACAGCGAAACATTCAATTGCTTTAATGCATGGATAAACAACTTCGGTCCCGATGACTTCTTTTCTATAAAAAAACATGCAGAAAGGACCATTGATTTGATGCAAATCCGTGAAATACTCGCTTATATTCGACTTAGCGGTTACGATTCCCGGTTATTCAGCCAGGTAATTCAAAAATTGTTTGAACGGAGTCTTGAATGCACAGAAGAAGAAAAATTAAGCCTGTTGCATACCTGCGCAAAAGTCTGGGACATGTATTTCCCATTGGGAGAAGACCTGGATTTGGCTTTTTTAATCGGAAAGCTTCTTGTACAGATAACCTGCTATAACGAAGCGTTAAACTTTTTCGATTTATCGCTGGATATAAAAGGTGAAACTTGCGATACCCTGTTTGGTAAAGCCCTTTGTTATTATGGTAATGGAGAAAATGAGAAATGCCTTGAGTTGTTAAAGGAGGTTTTGGAAATTGAACCCGACTTTATCCCTGCCCTTGAGGTTCAGGAGGAACTGACGAGTTAGCACAACTACCTAAAACCGCTGATATCCAAAACATCTAATTCATTTTTTTACCAATGAAATTAATCCTTCAGCAGCCCGGAAAGTCGCTCTTTATCCAGAATTTTTATATGTTTTCCTTCTGCTTTAATTATCCCCTCGGCGTCTAATTCCCGCATAGCCCTTCCCAGTGAAGGCCTGGCCACTCCAAACATTTCAGAAAGTTCGTTTTGCGATTTGGGCATTACCAGCAATTCAGAGTTATTCCGTTTGCTTAACTGAAGTAGAAAATGAGCTATTTTTCCTTTAATTGTTTGAAAGGACAAAAACCTGATTTTTGTAGATAAAAACTGAGCCCTGTTTGAAACACTATTTAAGTAATTGGTTAATATTTTTTCATTCAACTGTAAAAGCTGTATAAACGATGGTTTTGAAAAAGATAATATACTACAATCGCAATTTGCGACAATATTAACCGGGAACCTGTTGTTATTACCGTATAGAAATGCCGGGGCCAGCATACGGGGACTATCAATATCTTCAATCTTAATTGTCTTTCCGGAAAAATCTACCATTTCACCTTTTACACTCCCCTCCACAAGGATTAATAACTCTCTGACTTCATCGTCACTAAATGCAATGATCTCATTCTTACTAAAGTGCTTCTCTTTATAAGAGACCGATAAGAGTAAACGCTCAATCTCCTCCTGAGTTAAGCCCTTAAACAACAGGGAATTTTCAATGTTTGTATACACAAAAATAGATTTAAGTATTTATATATTTCCGGTTAAACAGGAAATAGTACACATGTTAAAAGCAAGACAAAAGTAGAAAAAACTTCGTAATTGTAACATATGTTACCGTTCTCGACCCTATCCTTACCATAAATTTGTATCCGACAAACAATGTTTAACAAACATAAAAATACAGGACGATGATACGGGAAATGGTAAAAATAGACGAAGAACTCTGCAATGGTTGCGGAGAATGTGTACCCAACTGTCATGAAGGTGCTTTACAAATAATTGATGGAAAGGCAAGGCTAATTAGTGATTTACTGTGCGACGGACTCGGGGCCTGCATTGGCCATTGTCCTGTTGAAGCAATAACAATTGAAAAACGCGAAGCCGAACCTTACAATGAAACCAAAGTAATGGAACTCATGGTTGAGAAAGGAAAAAATACAGTTATCGCCCACCTTCAACACTTAAAAGAACATGGAGAAACTGATTATCTGAAAGAAGGTGTCAGGTATTTAAATGAACACAGAGAAGAATTGAGTTTTGATATAAAGCAGGTTATTGAGGCTGTACACAATTCAGGAAAAAAAGAACATAAAGGCCATGCACGGCCAATGGCACACGCCGGCGGGGGGTGTCCCGGTTCACAGGCTATGTCGTTCGAGCCAAAAGGAATAGCCGTAGATTCCGGAGAAATGGTTTCAGGAAAGTCGGAGTTAAGGCAATGGCCTGTGCAAATGCACCTGATTAACCCTGCTGCCGGATATTTTCAGGGCGCCGACGTGGTAATTGCTGCTGATTGTGTGGCTTACTCAATGGGCAATTTCCATCAAAAGTACCTTAAAGATAAATCCCTTGCCATTGCATGCCCTAAACTGGACGACGGACAGGATACCTACTTAAACAAAGTTGTCAGCTTAATTGATAATGCAAAAGTAAATACAATCACAGTCGTAATTATGCAGGTCCCTTGTTGTGGAGGCCTCCTTCAAATGGTCAGGCAGGCAGCAAACGTTGCAAATCGAAAAGTTCCGGTCAAAGCTGCAATCATTTCTGTTGAAGGGGATGTTTTAGAGGAACAATGGGTGTAGAGGAGTTATCCGTTGTGAGTTGGGGATCTGATACGATCAATAATGAAAATAATCAAATAAAATACAAGAATATTAACCAATAAAAAATACTAAAAAATGAGCATGTTTTGTTATCAATGCCAGGAAGCAGCAAAAGGCACCGGATGCACGATAAAAGGTGTATGCGGTAAAGATGAAGATGTTGCCAACCTGCAGGACTTATTAACCGATGTTACCAAAGGTGTTGCCATAATTGCCAAAATAGGCCGGGACAATGGTAAACCAAGTGAAGAAGCCAATAAATTTATATTTGAAGCCTTGTTTGTTACAATAACCAATGCAAATTTCGATGCAAAAAAGATTATTGAAAAGTGTAAACAGGGAATTGAGTTACGGGATAACTTAAAAGCCAAACTTCAAAGTGCAAACATTTCATTTCCTGAAAACCTTCCGGATTGCGCAACATGGATTCCTTCCAATGATAATTCATATACTGCAAAAAGTATACTTGTAAGCATATTAAGGGAATCTAACGAGGACATTCGTTCTCTAAAAGAATTGCTTATTTATGGCCTAAAAGGAATGGCCGCATACGCCGAACATGCCTTTAACCTTGGTTACCAAAACGATAGTATATTTGCCTTTATAGAAGAAGCCCTTGTTGAAACTACCAGGACAGATATTACTGTAGATGAATTGGTTGCTAAAGTACTGGAATGTGGAAAATTCGGGGTTGATGTTATGGCATTGCTCGACAAAGCAAATACAGAAAGCTATGGAAACCCTGAAATTACAACTGTCAACCTTGGTGTCCGGAACAATCCGGCTATATTGATCAGCGGGCACGACCTCAAAGATATGGAGGAACTGCTAAAGCAGACTGAAGGAACCGGTGTTGATGTTTACACGCACAGTGAAATGTTACCGGCCAACTATTATCCGGCATTTAAGAAATACGAACACTTTGTTGGAAACTATGGAAGCTCCTGGTGGAACCAGAAAGAAGAGTTTGAATCTTTCAACGGTCCTGTTCTTCTTACCACCAACTGTCTTGTCCCGCCCAAAGATTCTTACAAAGACAGGGTTTATACAACCGGAGCAGCCGGGTTCGACGGAGTAAAGCACATAGCCGATCGCGAAGGTGGTAAGGAAAAAGATTTTTCAGCAATTATTGAACACGCAAAAAAATGTGAAGCCCCAACAGAAATTGAAACCGGAGAAATAATTGGCGGGTTCGCCCACAACCAGGTATTGCAATTGGCCGATAAGGTGGTGGATGCTGTAAAAACAGGTGCTATTAAGAAATTTGTGGTAATGGCAGGGTGCGATGGTAGAATGAAAGATAGAAATTACTACACCGAGTTTGCTGAAAAACTACCGGAAGATTCTGTTATTTTAACTGCCGGCTGTGCAAAATACCGCTACAATAAACTTCCGCTTGGCGATATCGGAGGAATTCCAAGAATTCTGGATGCCGGACAATGTAACGATTCATATTCTTTGGCTGTTATTGCCTTAAAACTTAAGGAAGTATTTGAATTAAATGATATTAACGAACTTCCAATTGTATACAATATTGCCTGGTACGAACAAAAAGCTGTTATTGTATTATTGGCGCTGCTATATCTTGGAGTAAAAAATATACATCTAGGGCCTACCCTTCCTGCATTTCTTTCTCCAAATGTTGCAAACGTCCTGGTTGAGAATTTCGGGATAGCAGGTATCACTGCAGTTGATGAAGATATAAAAAACATGATTGAAGCTTAATGCCAAATTATGAGTTATGAGTTTAGAGCCTGCAACCTGGAAGAAGGGAAGCACGAAATCTATAACTCATAACTCATTTTTCTTCGAAGCATATTCGGAGTTTATTCAAGAAAAATGTAACTTTAATACTATGGAAAATAAAGTATTCGATAAAGCTGTAAGTTATAGACTTACCGAAGCAATTAACTATGCAGATGGTGCAATTGTCAGTAAAGTAGTATCTAAAAACGATGCTGGCAACATTACACTTTTTGCATTTGATAAAGGTCAGGAATTAAGTCCGCACAGTGCCCCATTCGATGCGATTGTTCAAATTGTTGAAGGTGAAGCAAAGGTGCAGATTGACGGAATAGACCATGCCCTATCTGCAGGTGAAATTATCATCATGCCTGCCAATATTCCACACGCACTTGATGCTACCGAAAAATTTAAAATGGTTTTAACCATGCTCAAAGCCTGAAACATGTCTGACCACTTAAAAATCCATGTTGTACAACATATTGATTTTGAAGGCCCTGCTTATATTCAAGAATGGGCCTGCCAAAACAAATATACACTTTCATACACCAAACTTCATAAAAATCAAAAACTCCCTAAACCAGATGATTTTGATTTACTTGTTATAATGGGAGGTCCTATGTCCGTTAATGATGCGGATAAATATGACTGGCTATCGTACGAAGTTGACTTTATAAAAACTTCTATTGAAGCCGGAAAGGCCATTTTAGGTATCTGCCTGGGGGCACAGCTTATTGCAAAAGCCATGGAAGCCAATGTATATCCGGTAGAGTATCCCGAAATAGGCTGGTTTCCGATCCTGCTTGAAAGAAAAGATTTGCCCAAAGACCTTAAGAACACCTTACCTGATTATTTAACAACTTTCCACTGGCACGGAGAAACATTTGATATTCCAAGGCTGGCTACCGGTTTTGCCAGTTCAACCGATACCCCTAACCAGGCTTTTATATACAACAGAAAGGTTATTGGATTACAATTCCATCCCGAGGTCAACAGTGAGTCAATAGATACTATGCTTCACCATATGGGACATGAAATTCATGAAAGTCGGTACATTCAGCCTATAGAAGCAATACAGTATGGAAAAATAAACTGTGAGAAAAACCATGCAGTTATGAAAGCATTTTTATCCTACTTATCCAAGCACGTAAATTAGTTAAAAATCAATATAAATAACACTGATCTATAGATATTTAGCTATACATTTTCTATCTTTATTAGTAGATAAACTTGAATAATGTCTATAAAGAACCTGTTTAAAAAGTTATACCCTCCAGAAAAGTGGAGAATGACGGTAATAATTTTAATGGGAATTACTACCGGATTGATTGCTTACCTTTTTTACATTTCGAAGGCTCATTCCTATTTGTCTGATAATCCGAAAACTTGTGTTAATTGTCACATTATGGCACCACAATATGCCACCTGGAACCATAGTGCACACAGAGAGGTTACAAACTGTAACGATTGCCATGTTCCACATAACAATGTATTCAACAAGTATTTCTTCAAGGCAAAAGATGGACTAAGGCATGCTACAATTTTCACTTTACGAAAAGAACCCCAGGTTATTTTTATACACGAAGAAGGTCAGGAAGTTGTTCAAAACAACTGTATAAGGTGTCACGCTAATAAGATTACTGACGCTAAGGTTTTGGCCTACACTTCCGATTACCACACATACAGAAGCAAAAGAAAGTGCTGGGAATGTCACCGGGAAACACCTCACGGAAGAGTAAACAGCCTTTCCAGTGTTCCGAATGCACGGATCCCCTTGCCTACAAGTCCGGTACCCGAGTGGTTAAACCGGCTAAAGACAACTTCTACCCCAAATTCTAATAAAAATTAATATATTATGAGTTCAATTCGCGACATGGTAAAACAAAAACCAATTATTGGATGGACATTGTTTATTGCAACAATACTTATCGTTTTCTTATTGGGCTTACTGGCCTCCTCTGTAATGGAACGAAGGACCGAAGCTGTTTTTGCTTATTCAAAAAAGGTTGATCATGATCAGTTTGAACCAAGAAACAGTGTATGGGGAAAAAATTTCCCTTTAGAATATCAGTCATACCTAAAAACATCTGAATCCGGATTTAAAAGTAAATACAACGGTTCTGCCATGATTGACATGTTGGAAGTTGATCCCCGGCTTGTGGTCTTATGGGCCGGGTATGGATTTTCAAAAGACTATAATCAGGGGCGCGGACATTATTATGCTGTAGAAGATATCTGGAATACATTAAGGACTGGTGCTCCGGTTGACGGTGAGAAAAGTCCAATGCCCAATACATGCTGGACATGTAAAAGTCCGGATGTACCCCGTTTAATGAACGAACTTGGTAGTGCGGCAGCCTTTTATAAGGGCTCCTGGGATACCAAAGGACATGAAATAGTAAATTCAATTGGTTGTGCCGATTGTCACGATGCTAAAACCATGAACCTGAGGATATCACGCCCAGCATTAATTGAAGCGTTTGCGCGTATTAATAAAGATATAAACCTATCTTCGCACCAGGAAATGCGCAGTTTGGTGTGTGCTCAATGCCATGTTGAATATTACTTCAATAAGAAATCCCCTGAACCCGGGGTACCTTACCTGACCCTGCCCTGGGACAATGGTTTTTCTGCTGAAGCCATGGAGGAGTATTACGACAATATGGAATTTAGCGACTGGACCCATAAATTAAGCAAAGCCCCGATGTTAAAAGCGCAACACCCCGGATATGAACTATATCTTACCGGTACCCATGCCAGCCGCGGAGTTTCCTGTGCCGACTGCCACATGCCATACATTAGTGAAGGAGGGCAAAAATATACCAACCATCATATTGGAAGCCCGCTTGAAAATATTTCGAACTCATGTCAGGTGTGCCACAGACAAGAAACAGAAAGGCTTTTAGAGGATGTTTATTCACGTCAGGACAAGATTATCGAAAACAGGGACAAACTTGAGGAACTTCTTGTCCATGCACATGTTGAAGCAAAATTTGCCTGGGACAAGGGTGCCACGGACAAACAAATGGAAAACATTTTAATGGATATCCGTCATGCCCAGTGGAGATGGGACTACGCTGCCGCAAGTCACGGAGGCTCATTTCATTCCCCCTTGGAAACGGGCCGTGTTATTTCTACCGGAATTACAATTGCCCAGGAAGCCCGTTTAAAACTTGCCAGACTATTGGCCAATTTAGGGCACAACGAACCTGTTCCCTACCCCGATATTGCAACAAAGGCCAAAGCCCAGGAATTTATCGGGTTACCGGTTGATAAACTTCAAACTCAAAAAAACAGGTTTGTAAAAGAAGTTGTTCCTGAATGGCTTGAATTAGCTGCAAAGCGGGAAAAGGAATACTCGGTTAAAACGATGAATTAGAAAGTTTAGGCTTCTTTTTCCAATGAATGTTACAGTTTTTTAATTCTTCGTTTTATTTGTATTGCTTTCATTAAGCTGTGCAAATCCTCCTGGTTGAGGATCCGTATCCACATCCATCTTCCATCACGAAGCTGCTCTGTTGTGTCGAAGACAGACAAAAAGTTCTCTGTGAGTTCTTCCCGAATTTGATTCAACTTATCAGCTTCCACTTTACCAAGGACCAAGAGGGCTGAAAATGCACCTTTTTCAGGAAAGCAGGAAACTAAAGTCTTTTTACTCTTTCTATACCGAACAGTCCACCCATAATTCTTTGAAAAAAAAGCCAGTTCCTTGTTGAAATTATAATTGTCTTCAATAAATTGATGTATGCTTACCCACAAAGCAGACCTGTCCCCAACAGTATCCAGTATATCCTGATCTGTTGGTTTGGATGCTTTATCCAGCAATCTTTCATAAAGCATAATGCTTCAGTTTAATTTCTAATTTTTATTCTGAGTATTGAAATTAGTATAAATTACGAGACTCACCCAAACCGACAACTGTTTTTGCCTTGAATAGAAGATTAAAATGCCATGTATATTCAATGCGGGAGTGCATGCAAGCTAACTGGCAGGTTATCCTGAATCAGCAATTGTTCTTCGTAATATTTTACCATTGACAGTCCTTGTGGTAATTTAAAACCAAAAAACATTAATAAACATACACGTAATAAAAAACAAATTACACGTATTTAGTCTTTGCAAGAAAACTCCAAATTACTCACAAAAATAAAATATTCAATGATGTTCGTGAACTAAAGGTCCTGCGTTACTCTTGTTTTGAAAACAGTCATTCCGAAGCTTCGGGACTCCTTAATTTTCAAAACTTCGAACTGACTAAAAGGAGCTCATGAACACCTATAAAAATAAATCAGCTTGTGAATAAGGCCTTGTCTTTGAAGCCTTCTTGAGAAAGACTTTCAAAATGCACAGTTTTCTTGCAGCCACCATTTACTATTTATCGGATACTTTTTGCTGCCACATCAAACCGGTCTATTTTCTTAATCGGTCAACCTGCATCATGATCATTTTATCAAATGCTTTATCGCTTAACCATTTTCTGAGGAATAATACAGGTTTAGCCATTTTACCGGCAGCATATCTTATTTTTGGGTTCTTACTGTTTATTGCTTTTGAAATAGTTTCTGCAATTACGTCCGGAGATGTGTTTTTTGAGCCGTCATAAGCACCTTCACCTGCATCAACAATAGCATTTGCCAAAGCTTCATACGGGCCCCCTTTTGAGCGATCTATCATAGGTTGTCTCATTACATCGCCAAATTCCGTTTCAATAACGCCCGGTTCGATTATGCTAACTTTTATACCAAATTGCCTGGTTTCTAAACGCAAACAATCGCTCCATCCTTCCAGGGCAAATTTGGTTGCATGGTACCAGGCCCCTAATGCCATATAAATTTTGCCCCCTACTGATGTTACATTAATGATGTGCCCGGAGTTTTGTTTGCGCATGAATGGTAAAACTTCCTGAGTTAAAGAAGCTAATCCGAAAAGGTTAACGTCGAACTGGCGGCGGGCATCTTCTTTTGACACATCTTCAACTGAACCATAAACGGAATAGCCCGCATTGTTGACCAGTACATCTATTCTACTTTGCTCATCGATAATTCTTTTCACTGCAGCCTTAATATCATTATCACTGGTTACATCTAACTTTATACTATGGCCCCCTAAATCAACAAGCTCTTTCATTTTTTCAACCCTTCGGGCTGCACCATACACAATGTGACCTTCTTTTATCAGTCTTTTTGCTGTTGCTTTTCCTATTCCTGCCGAAGCTCCAGTTATTAATACTACTTTTTTCATTTTCTTCAGTTTATGATTTTAATACAAAGCTACCCTCAGAAAGAACAACTTACCTATATCTATTCCTGATTAACGAATACATTTTACAGGTTTTATAGTGTGCCTGAATTTTTATATCTCGTACAATTGAACAAATGCGTATACCGCCAGGATTCCTTTTGTTATGCTCCCTCAAAAATTAATGGTATCAGGTTTCAGAAGGTGTTTGCAAATTTTCTGTTTTGAAGCCTTCTTATGTTTATAGTTTAGTACCAGGTGAAAAACATAAATCCGGTTCTTCATATTATCCGTTTGAACCATATTTCTATGTTTTGGCAACGGTTTTAGTGACAATAATAAACTAACCAATAGACCATTTTCTATTGGTTAGTTTAAATGTTTATGGAAAGGCTCTATTTAAAGGTATCTCCTGATATCATCTTATCAAAACCACGGTCTGACAGCATTTTTTTTGCACTTAACGATGCTTTTGCCATATGACCAACGGCGTACCTTGTTTTGGGTTTTCCTGCTTTCAGGGCTTTTGAGATGGCATCGGAAATTACTGTTGGCGGTGATGCTTTTTCATAATTCTTTTTAGTAGATTCCACTGATTTTTTTGCAGCCTGTTCATATTGGCCTCCATTGGAAAGTTCTAAAAGAGCTTTAGAAGCATGGCCTTCCCATTCGGACTCAATAAGGCCCGGTTCAATAATTATGACGTCAATGCCAAATTGTTTCAGTTCCATCCGCATGGCGTCGCTTAACGATTCAACAGCGTATTTTGTTGATTGGTACCAACCTCCAAATGGTGAGGTTAGTTTGCCCCCAATGGATGATATGTTTACAATTTTCCCAAAATTATTCTTGCGCATATGGGGAATTACTAACTGGCTAAGCCTTACCAAACCAAATACATTAACTTCATACTGAGCCCTGGCAACCTCCATTGGAGTGTCTTCAATACTGCCAAAGTTACCATAACCGGCATTGTTAATCAACACATCCAAACGCCCTTCTTCTTTTACTATGGTTTCAATGCACTGCTTCATTGATTCATCACTGGTTACGTCCACTGAAACAATTTTAATACCTTTTGCTTCAATATCCTTCATTTTCTCCGTTCTGCGTGCGGCTCCGTAAACAATGTACCCATCTTTCTGAAGCTGAAGGGCTGTTACTTTTCCAATTCCCGAGGAAGCCCCGGTTATTAATGCTACTTTCTTCATTTAGAAACTACTTTTTATGGTTCACTTTTTCAAATTTAGCCAAAGTAAAATTGGAATGCTAATAATGTCTACGACAATTAAATAAGGATCGATTTCCCAAAGAGGTGAATTCTCTCTTGATATCAGAACTGCTGTTAACCCCAATGCATTTACAATAAGCGTAGGGAGCAAGAGTTTTTTACTTCCGCTTATCATAAAAACACCAAAAAATACATATACAAAACCAAATAATGTGCCCCCAATGGCGGCTGGCTCAGTTAGTGGGGTTGTTGCAAAACCAAACATATAAATAATGTGTGCCAGTCCTGCCAGGGTTAAAAGTATGCCTTCAAACCGTAAAATACCATTATATCTACTCATTTTTCTTATTTAATTAAAGGTTTATATCCTTTCTTTTTTGCTTTTTCTGCATTTGTCCTAATCATTTTTGACACCATTTTATCGGATCTTTTTTCAGAATTCGTTTAATACCTTCGCCGTAGCTTTACCTACTCTCAAACTACAAAGGTTATTAATACTACATCTGCCTTCACGTAGAACCCTAATTTTATGTCAATTTAAAAAGAAAACTGTAATCCTACAAACTCTTCCGAAACCGTCCACAGTTTTTGGGCAGCTTCCGGATCTACGGCAAACGAACATAATGAATGAAGCTCAGTGCTTTCATCATTTACGGTCATTATCTGGCAATCTGCTAAATAAGCCCCCCCTTTTCCTTCAAGCTCCGGAGCAGTTGCTGCATATACCTGTGTAGCTGCACCTTGTTCAACGGTTTTAGTAGGAAGGCTACCTCCCGGAACCGACTCATTCATCATATCTAAATCCTCCCGTTCCATGTGACGGCCCAAATCTGTCATGATGGCTCCAGGATGTACCGAATATGCTTCAACCCCTTTACCACGTAAGCGGCGATTGAGTTCAACAGCATGTAATGCATTAGCTGTTTTCGACTGGCCATAAGAAACCCATTTATCGTAATCGGTCTTTTCAAAATTAATATCATTGAACAATACAGGGGATACACGGTGACCACCCGAACTTAGGTTGACAATGCGGGAAGGTGCCCCTTTAATTAGTGCAGGCGCGATTAGGCCGGTAAGTAAAAAATGCCCTAAATGATTGGTGCCAAATTGCATTTCAAAACCATCCCGGGTTTTCCCATGAGGGCAGGCCATTACCCCGGCGTTGTTTATCAGGATATCCAGTTTATCGTATTTCTCGAGGAAACGTTTGGCAAAAGCCCTTATGCTGGCAAATGAATCAAGTTCCAGTTTCTCTGCTTCAATATTTGAATTCCCCGTTGATGCTTTTATTTCATCTATAACTTTTGCTGCTTTTTCTAAATTACGTGCAGTTACAACAATTTTCGCACCTTTTGAAGCCATTGCCCTTGCTGTTTCTGCACCAAGCCCACTTGAGCCTCCGGTTATCAGCACTTGTTTTCCTGTTAAATCAATACCTTCTAAAACCTGATCGGTTGTGGTTTCGTGATTAAATTTTGTTCTGTCAGTTATCATAATGTTAGTATTTAAGTTTTGGAAAAATAATTTTTCTCCGTTTGATTATAAACTCTTTATCACTCATTGATGCACATGCATTGACCAACATGTTGGCATCGCTGCTTAGTATGTTATGCGCTACAACTTTTGAGACAGATTCCGATATCAGCCTATCGTTGCATTCCGTCTAAATCATTGCTGTTTTAATGAAATTTGTTACAAATGTTCCCGGACATATTGATTTAAACTGGATATTCAATGGCTTTGCCAGCGATTCCGTAAAACCTTTTCGGATAAATTTAGTTACCGAATACGCAGTGTCCATTCGCGTTTCCACTGTAGCGGTCACAGATGATACACTTTATCCTTCTTCCTGGAACCTTTTGGCAACTGACTTGTGAAGTCCATTGCAATATCCCGCTATTAATACTGTTTTATGCACCACTGGCCCAATTCAAATATTCATTATTCAAATTTAGGTTTAAGAAAAATCAGGAATTTATATTTATTCCGGTTTCACTAATACTTTTTACAGGTAGAAGTGAAACATTGAACTACAGATTTATTCTTGTTGCTGATATTGGACAGTTTCCCTTTACAGGATAACCACTCTGATTTTGAGTGGATTAAGTGTTTCACTAAAAACTAAAACACCTCCTACTGCAATAGCTTTCCATAACAAGTACAATTAATTTGGCTTTTAGGAAACGATTCTCACTATTCAACTCAATTGACCTTAGAAAAAATCAAAGAACTTTTGAAAAAGCAATGCTGGTACAGAAAAGTGCTTAATGAAAAAGCTTAAACGCTCATCTGGAACTTTGCACTATTTTAGGTTCTCAATAAAGGACGGTTTATTGGTTTTTTTGTATCTTTTGTTTAAATAAGCCAATTTTTAATTTTGAATATAAAAGGGTGGAACTACATTTACTAAGTGACATAATAATAATTTTTTCTGTTTCTATCGGGGTCAACCTCGTTTTTAACCGGATAAAGTTGCCTACTGTTGTTGGGTATTTGCTTACAGGAATAATTATTGGTCCGCACCTTCTGTCGTTGGTCCAAGAAAAACATGAAATTGAGATTTTGGCTGAAATCGGTGTGGCCATGTTGCTGTTCGCAATTGGAATGGAATTCTCTTTAAAGCACCTTATAAAAATCAGGAGGGTTGTTTTTTTGGGTGGCTTATTGCAGGTAGCTGTAACTGCACTCGCTTTTTTTCTTATTTCATTCGGATATAATTTAACCTGGGAGGCCGCCCTGTTTATAGGGTTCCTATCCGCTTTAAGCAGTTCGGCACTTGTGTTGAAGTTGCTACAGGAAAGGTCGGAGTTAACTTCAAATTATGGCAGGACCGTTTTGGGCATCCTCATATTTCAAGATATACTTTTAGTGCCCCTTCTTTTATTCTCAGATTTACTTACAGATACTTCAGCAAACCTTACAACTGAAATCGGGATCCTGTTTTTAAAGACCCTCTTGCTTTTGGCACTTGTGTTTATTGGAAATAGATGGTTGTTGCCGAAGCTTTTACATCAAATTGCCATAACAAAAAATCAAGAATTATTTTTAATGAGCATTTTGCTCATTTGTTTCTCGGTTGCTCTGCTTACTTATAAGTTGGGGATGTCCCTGGCGTTTGGGGCTTTTCTGGCAGGCTTAATAGTTTCTGAATCAAGATATAGCCACACCGCTTTTTCTAATTTCCTGCCTTTTAGAGATATTTTTACAAGCTTTTTCTTTGTGTCCATCGGTATGTTACTGAATGTATCATTCGTTCTTGACAACACCCTAATGGTAATTGTCACTGTTGTTATACTGCTGTTTGTTAAATACTTGATTGCCGGAGGTGTGGGCTTTGTGCTGGGGCACACTTTCAGGGGCACTGTATTAATTGGGTTTGCTTTAAGCCAGGTGGGCGAATTTTCTTTTATTCTTGCAAAATTAGGTTTGGAAAACTCTATCATCAGTGAATACTATTTCCAGTTGTTTTTGTCTGTTGCAGTTATTACAATGGCAATTACCCCCCTATTAATGAAAGGTTCAATTTCATTCGCCAATACCCTTTTAAAACTTCCGCTGCCCAAATTCATGGTGGACGGGATGTTTCCTTTAAAGGAAATAAAATTTCCGAGTATGTCGGAGCATATTGTTATTATAGGGAAGGACGAAACAGCGGTACATCTTGCCAATTTAATTGACAGCTCCAAATTTGAAGCTGTGTCGATTATTTTTGACCCAATGCTGGCCAGGGAGTTAATGGAGCAAGGGTTAAAAGTTATTTATGGCGATGCAGTAAATGAACCAATTCTTAAAAAATCTTATATCGAAAACGCTTCTGTTATTGTTGTTTCTGTAGGGGATACTATGCCCGCCTTATCTATTATTGAAAAATCGCGAGGTTTAAACTCAAAAGCAAAAATTGTTGTCAGGACCCCATTTTCTGATAATGTTGAATTGCTGCA
Organism: Bacteroidales bacterium; assembly: GCA_965230395.1. GTDB lineage: Bacteria > Bacteroidota > Bacteroidia > Bacteroidales > UBA10428 > UBA10428. The sequence continues at coordinate 3,232,899 of CBDDKV010000002.1, read as the reverse complement.
CTCCGCCGGGGCTGATATTGTAATCCCGGAAAAAGTTGAGCTGGCAACATATATTTTCCAGAGTTTGCAATCGGAGAATTTTCTTAATGAGAATGATATATCGGCCGTTTATTTCACAAACAGCAAGTAAAGAGGGTGAAAAAATAAACACAGGATCGATCGGGTATAGTTGAAACATTTTTTTACTATGTCTTAGCCTAAATTACTTTTATAAAAAGCTTCCCGTTTCCAAAGTGCTAAAGCACCGGAAACAGGAAAATATTTAAACATTAAAGTCCTCGTCTTTCACGTTCATATTAATACCACCTACAACGTAGGAGGTGATTTCGGTTTCCTGAGGTAAAACTTCAACACTATCGTTGCGTAACCAATGTTCCATCCACGAAAGGGGATTGTTTTTCTCATTATATATTGGTTCAAGCCCAATTCCTTTTAACCGCTTATCGGTCATGTATTTCATATATTTTATCAGCAGCTTGGCATTCAATCCAATCATCGAACCTTTTTCGAACAAATATTCAGCCCAGCGCATTTCCTGCTCGGCAGCATCTTTGTATAGCGCATACACTTCATCATCAAGGCTTTTGATAATCTCGGAAAACCCTTCATTCTTATTATTGCGCAAATCGTGAATCATTCTTTGGGTAATGGCAAGATGTTCATTTTCGTCGCGGGCAATAAACTTGATAATTTTAGCATTACCTTCCATTTTCTTGTTTTCGGCAAAAGCAAACGAACAAGCAAACGACACATAAAAGCGTACGCCTTCCAGAATATTTACCGAAACAAGCGCCAGGTAAAGTTTTTTCTTCAAGGTTCCCTCATCGATATCATTTTTTAGTGTCGTGCCCAACTGTTGCGCCTGGTATTGAATAAGGTAGTGGTAAAAATCGTTGTATTGGTCTGTTACCGAACCTGCACGTTCCATTATCATTTCGTTCGACATAATATCGTCGAAAATTTTATTGGGTTCGGCATATACATTTTTTATGATGTACGAATAGCTCATGGAGTGGATGGTTTCAAAAAAATCCCAGATAATAATAGCTTCCTCCACCCCGGGCTACGTAACCACCTGCCCAAACGTGATAAATGGCGAGCGCCCCTGGACACTATCCAGCAATACCTGATATTTCAGGTTTTCAGTAAAAATAAACTTTTCCTGATCAGTAAGGGTGTTAAAATCGTTTATGTCTTTTATCAGCGATATCTCTTCGGGGCGCCAAAAGAAACTCAGCATCCGTTGCGAGAGCTTTTCATAGAACGGATATTTTTGCACATCGTAGCGTTGTATGTTTTTCCCTTGTCCCAGGAACATTTTCTCGTTTAGAAAATCAATTTTATTCTCGTTATATATACTTGGTTTATGTGTGTTCATTTTTATTCTTTTTAAATCGTTTTCAACTTCTATTTATCACAATACAAAACGGCAACCGACAAACTCGTTACACAGAACAGGCCCCGCCCTCACAGGCACCTAATTGTATTGCTCCGTCATCAAAGCTAAATTTTTGAACTTGCACTGTTGTATTTTCTTTGGCGACTCTTTTTTCATCACCTTTCTTTTGAGCTGCCTCCTGCGATGCTTCTCCCGAATTATCGTTGCTGTTTAGGTAATAAAGTGTTTTTATCCCGTATTTATAGGCTAAACTTTCGTGCCGGATTAAATCGCGAACAGGGACTTTATTGTTTTCATATTTCGAAACATCATAATACAGGTTGGTACTGATGCTTTGGTCAATAAATTTTTGAAAAACAGCTACAAATTTCAGGTAAGCTTCATTATCGATATCCCAGGCTAAGGGATAATTTTCTTTATATGACTCAAAACCCGGCACTAACTGTTTCAGTGGGCCAAACTTGCTCATTTTAGCAATGAGGAGTTTGCGGACGGGATCTATTCCAGCTGTTGAATTTGAAACAATGGAGCTTGAAGCTGCAGACGGGATGGTGTTCGTAAGTGAATCGGGTAGGCTCAATTCAGGTTTCGATATTCAGCAGGAGTCATACCTGTTTTTTTCTTAAACAATTTACTAAAGTACTGGGGATATTCGAATCCCAGATCATAGGCAATTTCGCTAACTGAATTTTTTGTGCTTAAAAGTTTATTCTTAGCAAGTTCTAATATGTAATAATGGATATGTTCCTGAGTACTATTCCCGGTTTCCTTTTTTAAAAGGTCACACAAATAGTTTGGAGATAAATGAACTTCTTCGGCACACTGCTTTACTGTTGGTATTCCTAAAGTTTGTTGTTTTTTAGATTTAAAATAATTGGTTAAATACTCTTCAACTTTCGCTATAACATCCTGATTAACTTCGGAACGAGTAATAAATTGCCTGTCGTAATAACGTAAACAATGATTTAACAATAGCTCAACAGACGATACTATAACCGCTTTACTATGTTTATCAATTGGACGGTTCAGTTCATTGTTGATACTGGTAATTATTTCGCTCAACGTATGTTTTTCTTCATCTGATAAGTGTAAAGCTTCATTTAATGTATAGTTGAAAAATGTGTACTCTTTCATTTTTGAATTTAAAGATGTACCTCGAATTAGATTTGGATGAAAACATAACCCCCAGCCATAGACATGTTGGCTGCTAAGGTTTTCCAAAGACCAAATTTGGTTAGGCGCCATAAAGAACAGACTACCATCCTGAAAATCATAATTGTTCCTGCCGTACCTCAAGCTTCCAGGCACTAAATTCTTTAATATAATGGAATAAAAATTATAAGTAACTTTTTTTACCTCAGTATTTTCAAGTTCCTGGAATCTTATTTTTGAAAAATCAACAATACTTATTAAAGGATGTTTAGGTTTATCCTGATTGAGCGATTTATTTAATTCACTTATATTTTCTATTCTGAGGATATTGCTCATTCTACTTACTACTTCCTTTTATCAACAAAAAACAGTTGGTTAAAGTTACTGATAAATATTTATTCGAAGAGGAACTAATCACCAAGCATTAAAACCTATTAACCTGAGTTCGATATGAAATTTTGAACTCAGGTTAATAGCTATGGTTAAATTGAACAATAGAATTGTTTATTTTTTTCTTACTTTATATACTCCTTATAGAAAGCTGATATTTCATCAGAAATTCTCTTTACATGTTCTGGCTTCCAATATAAATCGAAGTGTCCTTCACCTTCAATAACAGTTACTTTTTCAGGATTAGTTTCATTTACGAATTTAATAGCTCCACCTTTTGAAACTGCCTGATCTCCGTAAGCTACGTATTTAGGTGTTGATTCAAGTAGCTTTACATATTTAAAAATTGAAAAACCGTAAATAGTATAAGATTCATTTAAACATCCCTTATTCTTCCAGTTAGGAACGTCACCAGGTTTTCCAGGAAGGTAATAATCTCTCATTCCTATAGAAATCGGATCTGCCATCTTCATTTCTTCCTCAGTTTCGGGTACGGGCTTTATATAAAAATCTTCCCCCGTTTCAAATTGAGCTTGTGCCGCCTGCATAGTTGGAGCAATCAAAGTGGCCCTAAGGTTATCAGAACCGCCCATTAAATCAACCAATTCGTTAAGATCTAACAAGTATGGACTGATCATTGCCAAGCCTTTAATTCTGGTATCAAATGCTGTTTCATAAGCAGCCCATCCTGATCCCATGCAAATACCCAGGTTAAAAACATTATCCTTGTCTGTTGCATCAAGGGTCATCATGTAGTTTACGGCATTTCTGCTGTCTCTTACCTGCCAATCTGGATTAACAACAAAAGGTCTCCCTTCACTTTCTCCCCATCCTCTTGGGTCAAAAGTTATTGTCATAAACCCTCTTTTGCTAAGTGCCTCTGCATAAATACCTGCAGTTTGTTCTTTTACACCTGTTGCTGGAGGAGAAATAATTACTGCCGGATATTTTTTACCTGCCTCATAATCGTCTGGCAAAAATAAGTGCGCTGCAATCTTTTCACCATCGCTGGTAAAGTTTACCTTGTTTTTGCCAGCTTCGAAATTCTGTGCTGTGGTCTTTGTTGTTGTCATCGTAAATAATGTTACTATAATTAATATTAAGTACTTCATTTTAATAACCTTAAATGTTATATATGTAAAGGTACTCTGATCTTAAATAAGTATTTAATACTAATCTCTGATGGTTGTATACTTATCTACGAAAATGAACCACCCCACCACAAACGGACGGGGTATCAATAGGAATGTTGTACCATCTATTTCGCCGCAAGCGGCGGGGAACTAAATCTTAAGAGATTAAATGTTATATCATTTATTCTTAGCACTTTGCCTGTATTACGTTTGCAAGATGTTTGGGCATAATTGTTTTACCATTTTTCATAATGTTTTCTTTCTGCGTAATTAATAGTTTTTTGCTTGAGAACTTTAGAATTATCAGATAAATACCCAATTGGAATAATTGATGCTATTTCCAGTTCCTCTGGAATTTCCAATTTTTTTTTAATCAATTCGATATTTTGAGGAATAAACGTCACACCATAAACATCATGCTCAGCAAGGCTTAATAATAAATTTTCTATGCAAGTCCACACCGAAGCCAAACAGTTTAAATCATAAATTTTTTTTGCTTCACGTACTCTTGTTTTTGGCTTATATACAACTATTATTACTGTTGGTGCTTCAAGAATCATTTTCTTTTGCTTGGGGATTGCATCAAGATACATTTCCTTCATTATCTTGTCTTCATTCTTAAATGACTGTCCCAATTTCTTAAAATCAATTGATTTATCAAGGTTTTCAGATTCTATCAGTTTTAATTTTGATTTAAGATTACTCATAATAATAAAATACCAATCTCTAAGATGGTTATATGTTGGAGCTTTGAATCCGTTTTCTATTGAGTAATCAATAATAGCCTTTGATACTTCCTTATCCTGAAAATCTCTAACAGTTCTTCTTTTATCTATAGCATCTCTAAGTTCCATAGTCTTTACCTAATTATACCTAACGGAAATTTGTATAGTGTTGTGCCGTCTTCATTGCTCCTATTTATCAGGTTACAAGATACATCAAGCTATGATAACAACCGCGCCCCACTATCGCAGGCATGCGCTATACAAGGCGTGTGTGCGCCCTGCATGAGCACACCCGTCAGGAAGTTCTGAATAAATTATTCCCTTCGGTCATGAGAATAGTTCGAAAAATACAAATTTTGCGGAATAAAAGGAGTGAAAACCGGGATATTTATCCAGAGGGTGAAAGTCTCCTGATGGTTGAATCAGGACAAGACTTACAGGCTGGTTAGATACTATGTCGATGAAACAACTGTTCTAAATCGGGAGTACTGACGAATAGAAATTGTATAAGAGTTTTTTACAATAACTTTTTTGCACGCCCCTATTCTGCCTATCTCAAGCATTGGATATTTTAATCGTTAGCAATCTGCTGCCCCCTCTACAACACAATGAATTTAGACCTGACAACAGGTTTATTTTGTGTCCGTCTTCTCGTAATCTTTCTAGTTCTCTCTGACTTTCTACCGATAATTTCTTAGTCCACTTAAATTTCCTTTCAAAATCTTCTCGTTGGGTTTCTCATTTGCAGTGTCGCCCTAAATAATGCCTAACGCCCAGCTATGATGAGTGGGGATTAGAAAGCTCTAACCTCTCGTCTCACACATAGCCACGCTTTATTTCAAATTTATTACTTGTGGCGGACTTCACAAACCTCACAAAAACACACTGATCGATGAATCCCCATTCATTCATAGCATATGATAAGGTTACCTTGTTTTCTTCTTTGAAGGCTTTGCCCTTTTATTATAATCTAGGGCAAGCTCAATCCAGTAATCGAAATCCTCTTGTCTGCTATATCCCTCATCCGATATAAAGACGTAACCTTTTATTATTCTCTTGCCATGTATCATTTGACGACAACCGATTCGTTCGAGTACGGATTCATAGACTTCTGGATCTAAACGACACATGATTTCTTCATTCCTTATACCTATGCACATTTTGCCATCAACCATGAAGGTCAGCCCTTGAAACATTTTCTTTTCTTCCACATTGGGTAAATGTTGCAAAGCTTCTCTAACTCGATCAACTAATTTTTCGCTGTATGCCATATTAGACTGCAATTCGATTTCACAATTTTAATGTTTACGTTAAAGACTGATAAAATTTACATACAATTCAAATACTCTTAATGTGCGCTAATTGACGCTAACAACCGAGTAAATGTATATTACATTTATTCCCACTATACCAGTCTTAAAACAATAAAAACCTACTTCGTTGATTGACTGATATATACCCGCACTAAGCATTTATAATTAATTAACAACCGCTTATAAGCGGTTGGCTATCCCCTCTTCATTATTTACCAACCCCATTTATTATACGCAAGATAAAATTTAATTGAAAACCCGTCAACCATATACAAGTCATTATATTTATAGCATCTGTTTAAAATGTAGTTTATCAATACGGATAGTACTGTTTAAAACTGTTGTCTTATAAGGCTTCTCTCAACTTGTGAAAATTATATATTACACAACCTTCCACATTACATGAACACTTATTTATCAGACCATGGTATTTTTGAACGCAAAAAACTAACTCTGTTGATGTTTACATGTAACAATACCTGCTATTTAATATTCTAATTTATAGAATTGAAAAAATCAACCTACCCTTATTCAATTTACCCTGAACAAAAGAAGGTTGATTTCTTCTATTTTATTTTTCAGACTATGTATTGGAAAGTATTAGTTTTTCAACAACTTAAACGAACCATGAGCGACGCCATTGTTTAAATGTACAATATAGCAACCTTTAGGAAAGGTAGTTAAATTCAACCTGTAAACAGCTTTATTATCGGATACTTTATAGTCTTCCGTTGAAATGCTCTTATGAATAAAAACCTTACCTGTTATGTCAGTCATTTTTAGGATAGCCTGCTCTTTAGATGTTTCAAAACTGATCTCAACAAAGTCGGTAGAAGGATTTGGCCAATGCTTTACTCTTAAGTTCGTATATTCCTGATTATCTACAGCTGATGTTTCTGTATATATCTCAGAGTCCGGATATAGTGGCCTTGTCATTACTATAAAAGCACCAAACTCTTTTTCTGTATGTTTAATGTGTTCTATGTTTTTACCAAATGGTTGTAAAATTTTTTGCTCTGAACCATGCATAGGAACATTAACCGCACTTCCTGAATAAGCTCCTTTTAAAAGAGGCCCTTTAAATAAATCCTGCGAATCGTATAAGTAGTAGGTTTGTCCTTTTTTAATAATTTCAGATAAATCAATAGAAACAGCATCCTTGTTCTCCCAGTTATAGATTACGATATGTGCCCTTCCGGCTTCGTACTTATTAGGAATAATTTTAACCAGGTTTGTTTCCGGTAAACCCTTTTTCCAGGAACTGTTCGCATCAAAATAATCAGATTGCCATTCGGTCATTGGCATTGAGTAAGACGATATTTGTACCTGGTTGCTATTTTTTCCCGTATAATACGTATTATGGCTAAATTCCAGAGATGGCGAGCCTGTAGCAATTGAGTCATATCGAATTATATAATCTCTAAAGTAAGGTTCCACATCCATGTACGATTTATCCCTGCCCACAAATGTATTATTGGTGAAAGTGGAACTGTCGCAGTTCATGATGGTAAAAGTTCTGTTTCCCCCCACAATATAATTGCCCTTCACCGTAACATGTTTCGTTAAGTCTCTCCAGCCAATTTGTAATCCGGGACCATCTTTTGTAATGCCCCATTCGCTTTTATAAGTATAGTTGCTATCAATCCAAACGTATTCAGCTGGTTCTTTAGCTCCAAGGAAAATATCTCTTCCGGCATCTTTACTTCCTCCGGGTTTTGAACACATGGCCGAATTAAAACATATATTATTTCTAACGTGAACCCCGGATAAAAGCCCCTGGGTCGTGTATAGCTTTAAGTGGTAGATAAACCCGGTATGCATCAGGTTGTTTTCAATGTTTTTAGGGTTATTTCTATCTCCATTTTGAATATACATTCCATGCCCATGTCCCCTGTCGATATTATCGAATCCGTTGTGAAAGAATATATTACCATAATAAACCCCTCCTGTACGATAAGAGCCAATTCCATCTCCCCTGATATTATGGAAGATACAATTGATAATGTCAACGTTGTCGGCCTGAATTGTCACCCCTTCGGCATGAAAGACATCATTGGGGCTACCGCCATATCCATCGGGAAGCACTTCCGATGATAATCTGTTACTTTTGTCGCTGCTGGTAACCATTAGGACTGCCATTTAAAACTAAATCCCTGAATTGTACATAAGAAAAGTTGACCCCGATTCCGGGTATCCCTCTCTCTGCAGGGTTTTCTGTTTTCTGATCAATAACAACATAGTCATTTTCATAAGGACAAATAACCACAGGTTTACCTTTTTCACCCCGTACATAGGTAACAAAGTTTCCGTTATAGACCCCCTCATGAATAAAGATGGTATCTCCGGCCTGAACAGTTTTATTGTCTTTTAACAGGGTTTTCAGATCCATTGGATCTTCCAAACTACCTGAACCATTAGGACTGCCATTTACAGTGGCATGATGTTGTGCACAAATTGTTTTAGGAAACAAAAAAGAAATTAATAATAAAAAAAAAGTAGTTCGAAGTAACATAATTTAGAGTTTTAAAGTTGTAATCTCTTATACTTATTTACCATGTAATAGTTACAAGATTACAATTAATTTTAATTAATAATAATTCGAAAGGAATACGTAAAATCAAAGAGTGATTTTGGTCTTATGACGAAATGAAACGTCAAATTTAAATTTTAAAAATATATTTAGGTTCTTGGGGGATATTTGTTTGAGAAGTGTAGTAAAAATAAAAACCTTTAAATTGGATAATACTCAGCCACTCAGCGCCCCACTTATGACTTATTGGCTAAAAGAATTAAACCCGCTTTGCTTCAGACAAAATTCTTTTTACGCCAATTTCATCAAGTGGGCACCCCGCTTACCTTGCCCGGGTCAATCTTCCAACAACAATATCGTTTAGTAAAAAACGAAAGGTAAATGTAAAAGATTGTGGGGTGTTTTGTCTGTTCCTTTTTAAATAGTATAATTGCGCCTATTCGTATTTAAATTTCTTTTTCTTCCCCTTCTTCCTTATTAAATACCTGATTTTTAATTTTGCTCATATCATTTTTCAGGTTAGCAACGGTTTTGAGAAGTTCTTCCTGAGGTAAAACAGGTTCCGGCAATTCCTCACTAATGTAATGAACAAATTTCCAGACTTCTTTTACCGCTGATACGTGTACCTCAAAAGGTTCATAAAGCGGGTTCAGGGAAAATAACCTGAGCATCCCCTCCTCTTTAATATGGTTCTCAGCAACTTTAAATACTATTCCATCGTCAATGGTAAAAATAATATAAGCATTTCCTGAAATAATATCCCGCCAGTCCTGTAAATACTCGCCAGTAATCCAGGAGCCTTCCGGAATGGGCAACATTGAATCGCCACTTATTTGAAATGTCCTGTATTTCTTTTGCTTGGAAAGAAATGGTAGCTGAAAAGTTGGTAACTGGCTAATATATTCGGGATCAGCAAAACCTGTGGCATAACCGGCTTTTGCTTTTTCATTGACCAGTTCAATGTTTTCGTTATTATCTTCAGAAATGGTTGTTGCCAATACCCGAAGCTTCCCTCCGCGGATAAAAACATCTTCCCCCCCCTCCAGTTGCTTTAACTGAATCTCGGAAAGACTGCTAAGATCAATATTTAGAAGGGTATCAATGGCTATTCGGTAATATCTTGAAAAAGTGATGAGGGCCTGTACTGTAGGCTGGCTGACTTCATTCTCATAACCACTTAATGTAGAACGCTTCATTTCAAGGGAATGCGCAACCTGATCCTGCGTAAAGCCTTTTCTTTTTCTTAAAAACTTAATATTTGAGCTAAAAAACATATCTCATTGATTTTCTCAAATATAATAAATGATTATATAAAAGTCAAATCGCAGTTTATTAAGTAATCAACATCTTAACTTTCAGTTATTGCTAACTGATCCAGAACTTTGAGCCTATTATCAAAAAGTGGAAAAATGTCAATTACACCTTCCTTTCTCCCCCCTGAATTATCAGGCCTGCTTTACAGCCCCTGTTGATAAAAGCCCACAGGCAGCCAGAATATCTTCTCCCCTGGAAGTGCGAACCGTGGCTATAAGCCCTTTCTGGTTCAGCTTATCTCGGAAATACCTTAATTTTTCATCACTTGCACCTTCCAGAGATGCATTAGGAATACGATGAAAATGCATCAGGTTTATCCGGCACCGCAGACCGTTTAAAAGCCTGGCCAACTCCTTGATGTGTTTATCTGAATCATTTATACCTTCAAATAAAATATATTCAAATGAAATTCTTCTTTGTCTCTCAAAATCAGCTTCTTTAAGAATCTTGATTACTTCCTCTATAGGGTACAAGCGCTGCACTGGCATTAGCTTTTTTCTTTCATCATTAAAAGGAGAATGAAGGCTTACGGCCAAATGACAGGAGGATTCGTTAATAAACCTTTTCATTCCGGGAACCAGGCCTATGGTAGAAACATTAATTCTTCTTGGGCTAAAGCCCAGGCCCCAATCGGCAGTTAATATTTTAAGTGCTTTCAGGACAGCCTCCGTATTATCAAAAGGCTCTCCCATTCCCATAAATACCAGGTTTGTCAGTTTTTCCCTCTCCGGCAAACTCAAAATCTGATTTAATATATCCCCTGTGGTGAGCTGTCCCTGAAGCCCCTGTCTTGCAGTCATGCAAAACCTACATCCCATTTTACACCCTACCTGGGAAGAAACACAAAGTGTATTTCTTTTTTCTTCAGGCATATAGGCTGTTTCTATATACTTATTGTTAATAGCATGGTATAAATATTTCTTCGTGCCATCTACTGACTCACTGAACTGAGCCGGGGCAAACAATGTAATATTGAAATGACCTGACAACAAAATTCTTGTCTTTTTCGAAATATTTGTCATTTCGTCGAAGCTCTTTGCCCCTTTCTGGTAAATCCACAGTGCAATTTCTTTTGCCTGAAACCGGGGCAGCTTATGTTTTTGAACAAACTCGCTTATTTCGTCTAAATCAAGCCCTACAATATTCCTCTTTTCCATCCCTTTTAAATTTTAAGATGCAAAGATACTTAAACCCGCATATTTTCCCTTAAAGCCTCTAAAGGAATTCATAAACGATATTATTACCGGAAAATAATACTCCCGAAAAAACAGCACAACTCATATAAGTATAAAAAAATATGATGGGTACAAAACAAAAAACCGCCCCCTAAGGAGCGGCTTAAAACCACTGAAACCACGAATTTACTAGTAAAGATTAAGTTGAGAATTTCTTTTTACCACGATTTCAGGTTGTCCGTCAAATGCTGTTATCAAGCCTGTAACATTTACATATTGTTCAGAAAAATAGTAACCCGGACGGCGGCTATATCTCCTGGCGATATAACCAGGTACCACAATTGTAAAATCCTGATATGGGTAATATGGACCAACGTATAAAAAATATTCATCTGTATCATGTGCATAAAAAACGTCTGTAACCCTACCATAAACATTCATAACCTCTCCTACATACAAATCTGCCCTGTATGCCGATACTGAATGTATTCTGTACCCTGTATGATAATGGAACCTGATTTCCGGATACATATTAATATAATGTCTGTGCATTTCACGTGTCCAAACAACATTAATCACAGGAGCACGATAAACATAATGTTTAGCCCTGTACGATTTTGCCCTTGGGGCTTCATGGTATACATGGGTTACATGGTGGCTCCCTGTGTAGCTGCGGTATGACGGGTAACTTGTGTAAACCGTCCGTGAAGAACTGTACGATCGGTTATTGCTATGATGATACCTTTTCCCGGAGCTATTTGCATTTCGGTTTACATGTACACTTGAAGAGCGAAGGGAAGTACCCCTTGAAGCACTTCGGTTTGTAGTTACACCAGAAGAACGGGTAGATGCACTCCTTGAAGTACTTCGGTTTGAATTTACACCTGAGGAACGGGTTGATGCACCACTTGAAGAACCTCTGTTTGTAGTTACACCAGAAGAACGGGTAGATGCACTTCTTGAAGCATTTCGGTTTGAATTCACATTTGAAGAACGGGAAGGAGTACTGCCTGAAGTACCTCTGTTTGTAGTTACACTTGAAGAGCGGGTAGATGTACTTCTTGAAGCACTTCGGCTTGAATTTACATTTGAGGAACGGGAAGGAGTACTGCTTGAAGCACCTCTGTTTGTAGTTACATTTGAAGAGCGGGAAGACGTACCTCTTGTTGAACTTGCCTGTCTTGAATTATTTGAAGTTACATTGGCCGAACGGGAAGCTCTGCTTTTGGTTGCGGTGTTACTTTCACTTCGGTCTGATCTTGCATTGGAACTAGCTGACCTCCTTGAGGTCTGATTATATGATGTTACTGTCATCAATATCATAGCTAATATAAGTAATGCCTTTTTCATGGTGCGAAATTTTATTGGTTTCGAATATTAATTTGCAAATGTTGTGCCAAAACAATAAAAGACTCATTACAAGTCACTTAAGTTGATTCTATTGAGATTTAACTGGATGGAATAGCATTCTTCAATATTTATATTTACGTAGTTTTCATTATTGAAGTTAGACTTATGCAAATAATAATAACCTTATCATGGGGTAAAAGTAAAGTACCAAATCATTCAGAAAAGCTGGCTTTTACAGCGAATTAACAAGGTTATATGTTTTAACTTGACAATAAAAGCTTATTTTTGCTTACAAACAGATTTAATTATGCCATTAAATATACCTGATAAATTACCGTCAATAGAAGTACTGGAGAAAGAGAACATTTTTGTAATGAAAGAAACGGTTGCCCGACATCAGGATATAAGGCCACTAAAAATTGTTCTCTTAAACCTAATGCCCTTAAAGATTACTACAGAAACACATTTGCTTCGCTTATTGTCCAATACACCTTTGCAGGTTGAAATCGTTCTACTTCATACAAGAGATCATATTTCGAAAAATACGCCGATGGAACATCTAAAGGCTTTTTATAAAACTTTTGATGAAATAAAAGATTACAAGTTTGATGGTATGATTATCACCGGTGCTCCTGTTGAGCAATTAGAATTTAATGAAGTAGATTACTGGAATGAATTAACGCAGATAATGGACTGGACAGTGGAACACGTTCAATCTACGATGTATATTTGCTGGGGGGCTCAGGCCGGACTCTATCATTTTTATGGAATTCCCAAATACCCTTTAAACCAAAAAATGTTTGGTGTTTTCGAGCATACAATCAGCGATGCTAAAATTCATTTAACCAGAGGGTTTGATGAAGTATTTCAGGCTCCGCATTCAAGGCATACAGAAGTGCGAAGGGATGATATTTTACCTAATGAAGACCTTATGATCGCATCTGAATCAAAAGAAGCTGGTGTGTACATGGTCGTTTCTAAATCGGGAAGGCAGGTTTTTGTAACCGGACACTCTGAATATGATCCAACTACCTTGAAAGAAGAATACGAAAGGGACATAAAAAGAGGTCTTGACATTGAAGTTCCAAAGCATTATTTTCCTCAGGACAACCCTACAAACAAGCCAAAGGTTAGATGGAAAAGTCATGCAAACCTTTTGTTTTATAACTGGTTGAATTATTATGTTTATCAGACTACTCCTTTCAATATCAATAATATCCGAAAATAAGAAGGCGGGATAATTGTTTAAAATGGGGGCAGTAGCCGCTTTTGCTATAACCTTTTATATGCGGGTGCGTATATTTATACGTGTGTGGTAAGTGTTTAAACATTTACAAAATGTTTCCTATAGTTTTAAATATAAACTAAATTTATTTTAAATGTCAGGTAAATCATCTCCCGAAACTGCTTTTACGGTAAAAGAAAGTACCCAGATAAAAGCTCCTGATTGGAGTGACAGAACAATTCTTATAGCTGAAGACGAGGAAGTTAACTTTGTTTATCTGCAAAATGCTTTAACGGTAACAAAAGCGAAAGTCCTAAGGGCAAAAAATGGTGAGGAAGCTGTAAAAATGACCAGGATTAATCCGGAAATAGATGTAATTCTTATGGATATAAAAATGCCGGTAATGAATGGCATTGAGGCTACACGAGCAATAAAATCCTTTAGGGGCGATGTTACTATAATAGCCCAAACAGCCTTTGCGATGGACGAAGACAGACGTAACTGTTATGCTGTTGGCGTTGATGATTTCTTGTCGAAACCTGTAAGATACAAGCTTTTACTTGATACTATCCAAAAGCATTTCCATTAATAAATCATTTTAGGCTACACTTTATATATGAATTTTACACCATTAAGTTTAACAACCCCAGCCCTTTTATTTTCTGCTATATCTTTATTGTTATTGGCATATACAAACAGATTTCTCGCAATAGCTTCTTTAGTAAGAAACCTGCATTCTGCATACAAAGAAAAACAGGACAAGCTTGTTTACGGACAAATTAAAAATTTGAGAAAAAGACTCTACCTCATAAGAAATATGCAAATCTATGGAATAACCAGCCTACTGCTATGTGTTGCATGTATGCTTCTTATCTATATAGGAAAAGATGACTTTGCTGCAATTATTTTTGGTATTGCCCTGCTTTTACTTATTCTTTCCCTTTTTCTTTCTGTTATTGAGATTCGAATTTCTGTTAAGGCATTGGATATAAGCTTAGCAGATCTTGAAGAGTGAAGATCTAATATCATTTCTTTTCAACCTTCCTCCCTCCTGTTGGTTTCGTTATCAATAAAAGTACTTCTTTGGTTGAAGGTAGTACGTTTCTACTTATTTTTCACGGATCTTATAAGAAGTATATGAATGCTAAAAGTTTCCTCCTTCTTAATTAAAAATATTTTTTAATCCAATCCTTTAAAAAATCATTTTATACTTACTTCCAACATTGGTTTTAGCCCGATTAAAATACACAATCACCTTCCACAGAAAGAAACATCTAAAAACAAGATAATTAGATTAATAGCCCTTTTAATTTAAAATAAAAACGTTATTTACTCTAAAGATGATGATGAGGACAAAACTTACGAAAAATCAGACTTGATCGAAACCTGGGAACAAATTGGTTCAGTAAGGGGTATCCAGGACAATACAAAAAAACTCACGGCTTCGCCTGAAAATGGTTTGAAAACTATTATTACTGATTTTCCTTAATTTTTGCAAGTGCCGATTTTATGGTAAGCCTTTTTCCATCCTGATAAGCAACTACAAAAGCCTTTTGTACCCTTGCTTTTTTCAATAATGCTTCTGCGTCCCGAAAGTTATTATACTCTCCAATCGAATATTTGTACCAGCTATCTGCATACAATTCTTTTATTGGGAGATCGCCGGCGTAAATGTTTTCCCTCAAGTAACTTTCATCCATTTTAACTGTATGGGCCGCAATTTGAACCCGAAAGACAATGGGAGCTTCCACAACTACCTCTCCTTTTTCTGGCTGTTCTGTAAGTGGTTTTTGAACAAATAGATCATCCGGGGGCCTGCTTATTGCCGGATCCCTAAAGGCAGCCTCTACTTCTTCCTGGGTAAGATCGTTTTCCCAGTTATAATCGTACTCTACCGGAAAGTCCTGATAAATCTGAAGGGCCCTTCCCCTATGTTGAACGGCTAATTTTTCCAGTTCCATTGCTTCCGCCATTTTATACTGTATCAGCTCTGGTTTTTCAAGCATTAATACCAAATCTCTAATTGAAACAGCTTTCTGATAGGCCTTATTGGATTTGATCTCGTATAATTTTGCTTTGTTTAAACCGGAAGAATAACCACGCATTTTTTTCATTTCTTCCATCGATTTTTCACAGTTTTCTTTAAAAACCATATTAACAATTAAGTGTCCCTCACGGTATTCCTCTGAAACTTCAATAAGCTTCTTCACAGCTTTTTTGTAGTTAGGATGGGTAGCCTGGAGCTTTTCATCCTCTGGTAAACTTTCCAGTAAATTAATCGATTCCCTTTCCCGCTCATACGCATCATTGAGGACTTTTATCCCTTTTTCCAGCTGTTTCCCATCCGTTGCAGATATTTTAATACTCAACTCCTTTCGATAATCTTCCTCATTAAACTGCTGGGCACTAAGTGTTAAAATTCCCGTAATCCATGGGATAAAAAGTGAAAATCTTATTAATAAAGACATACGCGTAGCAAATTTTCAACAAAAATAAATAATACTATTGATTTGATATAACAAAAACAAGACCATTTGCTCTAATATAATATAAGCTTAAACCCGCTGGTCCATAAAAAAAACGAATTGAAATAATAATTATTCTGAAATAGTATTTTTATATTCTCTCAGTATCAATTCAGCCCTTCGGTTTTGTTTATGTTCTTTTTCTGAACATTCTACGCAATAATTTCTTAATTGTTTCTCTCCAATGCCATGAGAAATAATTCTCAATTTATCTATTCCTTTTCCAATAAAATACTCCCTAAGAAAACGGGCTCTCTCCTCTGATAGCGCCCTGTTATACATATCACTTCCTCTTTTATCGGTATGGGCTGCTATTTCAAGAAAATAGTTTGGGTTCTCATTTAATTTTTTAACAGACTCTTCCAGGTTACTTATTGCGTCGTCTGGTATTCTGAATGAATCCAATCCGTAATAGACAATATCTGACGAAACCTGCATGGTTTTACCAATAAAATCATGTACTTCAGGGTCTTTTGCTTCAGCGGGTTCAACATGCACTTCCCTCAACGCCTTCATTACCCGTACAACCTCGTTATCCTTGAAAGCAACAAGAAATGATTTTTCAATTTTTAGTGTTTTAAATATTTCCTTAGCCTCAAAATAAGAACGATGTTTCCCTAAGACATACCGGTAATATTTACCATCATACATTTCAACAATTTCTATATCTCCGTTGTACTTTCTATTTAAGATTTTTTCACTTATTTCTCTTCTCCCTGCAGCTATCTGAACTGAAAAGAAGATATTTTTAACGCTATCCTTTTCAACAAGTACGGGTTCCAGTTTAAATGTGTCTACTTCCGGTTCTTCCAGTTTTTGTACAGATAACTTTCCAATTTGAAGGGTATGTCCGCCCAGAAATGTAATATCTGAAGTATTAATTTCAAAAGACCGTGTTTCGTACCCTTCCTTTTCAACGATTACCTCCAATTCTTCCCCGGGTTTTGCTACAAGCTTAAGCTGCCCATTGTCTGCAAGGGCCAGCTTTTGTTGTTCCCCGCCACTACGGTTTACTTTTATATTTACATTTTTAAGGTTCTCACCGTTTTGTTGATCAGTAATTTCTCCGACAAGTTTTAGCTGATGAATTGCAAACCTGTAAATATCCGCATTTCCAACTCCCCCTTCCCTATTTGAAGTAAAATAGCCTGTTAAACCGGAATCAAAATAAATTGCATAGTCATTAGCCGATGAGTTAACGGGATACCCAAGGTTACGTGCATACTCATTTGTTGCGGCAATATTCTTTGAATAGATATCAAAACCGCCTAAGCCACCATGTCCATCTGTTGCAAAGAAAATAACCGTGTCATTGAGCAGGAATGGATAAAGTTCATCTCCGGCAGAGTTAACTTTGTCTCCCATATTGCGAATATTTTCAATTCCATTGGAAGTATAATCGGCCTTGTATAAATCCCATCCGCCATATCCTCCAGGTGCATCGGATGCAAAAATCATAAACTTCGCACTTTTGCTGACCGTTGGATAAGCAATGGCATACCTGAATTTCTCCAGTTCTACCCGGGATGGGCGCGAAATTTCTGAGTTAATGTCTATGTAAGCTTTATAAACATTATACCCTAATGAATATTCATCCTGCTGCCCGGGTTCAAAGCGGCAAATAAAAATTTCGTTTGTTTGTGGTACAATTGCATAGCCAATTTCCCCAAACCTTGTATTGGCAGGTCCACCCAATCTTTTGGGCGATTCTATTTCGGAACTGTTGTTTATTTCTGCAACAAATAAATCTGAAGAATATTTTTCGTTATAATCCTGTCTTTTATTTCGTGTAGATAAAAAGAAAAAAGATTTATCCACTGTTGTAGCCCCAAAGTCTGCTGCCTTAGAATTAACCGGTAAATTTTCTTTTGTATAGTAAGAGGAATCGGTATAATATCGTTCAATATTCTCGATGCTTGAAATGTAGCGCATAGCAAGCTGATCGTTAAATTCCAGCATTTGATTGTACTTCAGGAAATGTTTTCTTGCTTCATCATATTTTCCCTGTACCATGTATACCTGGCCAAGAGAAAGGTGCACTATGGGGTTTGTTTCATCATCTGTTTTTACTATTTTTTTGTAATAGGATGTAGCCTTATCAGGTTCATTCATCTCTTTATAAGATACAGCCAGTTTGTACCATACATCAGTATTTCCTTCATACTTATCAAGGTAATCTTTATACCTATCAATAGCTTTTACATAATTTTTTTCTGTAAAGCTTTGATCTGCCTTTTTTAGCATTCGCGTTTCTTTATTGAATGCAGGAAACTGACTAAATGCGTTATTTGCTAACAATACCATCGTGCATAGCAGAATAACCCTGAGAAATGGATGTGAATTTGTATCTCTCATTTACTGTTTAATTAGTTTTTCAGAATACTTTCTATTTCGCGGAACAACTCTTTTATTTGTGTTTGTGATATTTCATCAAATGATTTTATCGTAGTGTCCTCCTGGTTTAAAACATTTACAAAGTTAATGGCAAGCACTTTTCTTGACAAACTATTTAACATAATATATTCAAAATTCTTAACGGTAATCCCCTCCCGCTTTTTAAGAATTAATTTTTTAAAATCCAGAGTAGAAAAAACATCTTCAATAGCATCTAAAGAGCTGAATGTCTTGACTTTAATTTTAGCCTTATCTCCACTCAACAATGTCAACTCTTCAATATCTGAATAAGATTCCTCCTGGCTTTGTCCAATAAGAACAATTCCAAAATTTATATGCCAACTTGCTAAAATATTAACCAGATGAGGTACAGAATGGGCTCCTGTAGCAGGAATAAACTGAATATCAGAATATTCCGGAAATAATCGTGAAAGTCCGTTTAAATAATAATAGGTGATCGTATCAGGCACAATAATATTTTTATTTGTCTGAATAAATTGTAACCCGGATAACCTTACCCCCATCATTGAATAAACCGGAGTCAATGTATCTGCTGTAACTTCACAAAGCTTTGTGCCATCGAATACCAACGACTCACTATTATCGTCATCTTCATCCGCTCTTTGTACTGCCAGTATACGGTAAAGTTTCTCCGGGTTTATTAAATGCGGGGAATGGGTGCTGTAAATTACCTGCATTTTATCTTTAAGGTCTTCAAATACCTTTAATACATCTTCCTGCGCTCTTGCATGCAGGCTCATCCCAGGTTCATCAATAAGCAATACGCGTTTCTTGCCCGTTTCTGTGGCCGAAGCCCTTAGCTCCAGGTAAAATGAAAGAAACCACCGTACCCCCCTACTCCTTTGTTTTGGATATAATCTCTCCTGGTTATCTTTTATCCAGAATTCCAGGTAAGGTTTTCCACTTTTCTCGGGAACCGTATAGTCATAATGTTCTAAATCGAAGTGAAGCTTTATCTTATTGTCCTTGCCAACCTGCTGACTCCAAAAATCCTGAAAGTTTAATGTTACACCACTATTAAGTGTTTCGATTTTTTGTTTTAAGATTCGTTGATTCTTTTCCCGAAAGAAAGATGAATCCAGTCCGGCCAGCTTTAAAAAATTATAAGCTGCTTTAAACCCTTCTATTTCCTCATTTTTATTTAACAAGTCTTCCAAATCAATTTTATTCGGCAATAAGCCACTGAAATCTTCAAAAAACTCAAATACAGGAATTTTTTCAAATAAATCTTTTGCGATAGAATATTCATTGTAGAATAAATCCTGAGAAGCTACCTCTTCCCGGGCTTTTCTCTCAGCTTCACTAAGGCTTATTTCTTGATTAAATATCTTTGAGGCTACTTTGGTGAAAAGTACAATTTCCTTTTCTTTTTGTTCTAACTCCTGCTTTTTTAATCGTAGTTCCTGTACTTCTTTTTCTATTTTAACCAGTAACTCTTTTTTATTTGTTTTTCCGGAGCTTAACCCGTTAAGATATTCGAGTTCAGAGATATTCTGAACTAAATTATCAATTTCTTTTTTTAATTCCTCTTTTCCGTTTAATGCGACCTGAAAGGCAGCCCCGGCCTCTATTGTTTCTGAAAGTTCTTTTATTCTCTGATGTGTATTCGTTGTTTCCTCTTCTTTTTCTTTCATTAACAATTCCAGCTCCTCGTAGGTCTTTTGCATTGTAACCATCTCAGCTTCAACGCTTGGTCTTTCTGCAGCCTTTCGCAGTCTTCTTATCCGTTTTTTTTGCTGGTCTAACTTTTTCTTATGATTTGTAAGGCTTTCTTTTGTTACTTTTACCCCATCTTCAAGCTTTTCTAGTTTGCCTTGTTCATTTTCATAACCGGTAAGTATTTTTTTCATTTTATCATAAGTTTCCTCCCGAAACCGCTCGGCTTCCCTGTTTTTCAATTCAAAATACCCATAGACCGTATCGGAATATACCGAGAGTACACTTGTTTTATCAGGAAGCCATTTTCGGATCAACCGGAATTCTTTCAAGGTTTTAATCTTGTCTATTAGATCTACCGGAATTTTTTGTTTGTCTAAGAGTTCCTCCAGACAAAAATCATTTTCAATTGTAAATACACAACAAACTGATGGCAAAGAGCTATCACTTCTAATGACATCATCGCTTATTTTTCCTGTATAGAAACAATTTAGGGCTTCCAGTACTGTTGTTTTTCCGGATTCGTTTTGCCCAATCAGTGCCGTTATATTATCGGAAGCCAGAGAACACCAGCCAGAGTCAATAATAGAACGAAAGTTACTTATACTAAATGAGGTTAATTTTATGGCAATCATAGTTATGTGATGTAGTAGTTCTGTAACACAAAAAATAACGCTAAGTTGACTAATTTATGATAAATTTTTGATAATAATCAACTTACGGAATTCAGTTTATTATTTTTTTTTAACACCACATCCTATCGGGTCTTTCTTCTTCTCAGCAATATCGTAACCCTACAATGGTTATATCATCTACCTGAGGGTATTTTCCTTTCCATGCTTCCAGTTCGTCCAATAACAGTTCTGATTGCTTAACTGCGGGTAAATTGCTACATCTGATAAGGAGGTTTCTAAAATTTCTATATTTATACTTTTTTCCTTCACTACCTCCAAACTGATCTGGAAACCCGTCAGAAAACAAATAGATAAAATCATTCTTCTTCAACTCAAACTCCTTATTTACAAAAGGTTCCTCCATTTCTGCGGCAACGCCGATCGGCATTTTATCCCCTTCTAACTGAATAAGCTCCCCATCTCTAACAATATATAACGGAATATATGCTCCTGCATACTGTAAATAATTGTTTTCTTTATCAATAACGCACAGTGCCATGTCAAATCCATCTTTCTGTTCTTCCTCCCTGCCAGTCTGTCCCAAGGCTTTCATTAAATACTCCCGTAAATAATTTAGTACGCATGATGCCAATGACGGGTTATGTTTTGACACTACCTGATTTAATAAGGAAAGCCCCAGAATAGATAAAAATGCACCGGGAACACCGTGCCCTGTGCTGTCACCAAGTGCCAACATAATACGGTTACCATCATCATAAATCCAGTAAAAGTCCCCTCCCACAATGTCTTTAGGATGATAAAACACAAAACTATCCGGAAAAACTTTTAAGATATCTTCCTGCTCAGGCAACAGAGCATGTTGGATATAGCTTGCATATTCAAGGCTATCTTCTAACTGGCGCTGCCTTTGTTGTAGCTCTGAAGTTATGCTGTCGTTATTTTCGATTACTAATTTCATGCTAATACTCATAAATTATGTGGTGCTAACAGAATATTTCTATTAACTTTATATATGCTTTATATTGTCACCCACAATGTCCTGATGACACCTTTAAATATTTGGCTATATATTCTTGGTTTTGTTCTTATTTGTTTCATCATAATGATATTGTTAATAAGCAATGCCCCAGAATTTATAGAGGACGAAAATGGAGAATTTTGGTCAAAAAAAGATCTGGAAAATTTTAAAAGCCCCCAGAAGTAAATGTTATGACCAGATAGTCCTCTCCACTTAATAAGCAACTCACTTCTCCTTTATTATTTACGTCCGCCTTTTTGAATTTATATCCCTTTGCAGCAGGTAAAACAGTTTCTGATACCTTAGTCCCAGATGCATTGTATTTTACAGCATAGCTTTCTGTATCTGTCTCTCCCAGTACTATTATTTCCCCCGAAGGCAGTGCCAGCATATCATTTAATTTATCAATACTACCTTTTGAGACCTGTTCTGTTTTCCATTCTAATTTACCTTCTTCATTATATTTAAACATATAATGCCCTAGACTATCAGAAGCGAGAAATATTAACTGATTATTGTGTGAGTCAGCCAATTTAATTTCTGCATCAATTTTAAGAGTATCCTCCCATTTAATGTAAAACTTAGGGTTAGTGCAAGTAAACCATTTATTACCAACCAGAAAAACATTTTCATTTTTTTCAAATAACAGTTCACTGAAATGTCCCTGGTTAACATATTCACGTTCAGCAATTCGGCTTCCTTTTTCATTATACGTTTGAAAAAAGTAATGATCGGGAATTGTATCTGGATTATAAGCTGCTATGTAAACATTATCGTTTTTATCGATACCACAGGCTGTTATGAAGTTTTCCCCAAGGTACTTGTTCCATATTTTCGAGCCATCTTTTCCAAGCATAAACATCCACCCCTTTTTCTGAACATTTGGGGTGGCTGATAATTTTGTATAGCCTACGACAATAATCTTGCCTTCTGATGTTTCCATTACTTCCAGCACGTCATCATTAAATCGCTGCCCTATACTTTTGTTCCAAAGAATTTTACCTTTGCTGTCTGTTTTTATAATCCACGCATCGGAAAAGCTGGTATCTGCTTTCCGGGTCAAACCGGCCACAACATAACCGCCATCTGCCGTCGATATGATAGTTTTTGCCTCCTCCTGGTTCTCATTGTTATCAAACGCCCGGGTCCATAAAAGGTTCCCTGTACTAAATTCCAGGTCTTTGGTAAGCTTCTTACCCAAATCTGCAGATTTTAAATTGAATACATCAATATAATATGCACCTTCAGGATACAGCTTTATAAACTTGTTATAAGCCTCCAGTGACTTTATTTTTTTTGCCTTTTCATACATAAGCTGATATAAAAACTTCTTGGCTTCGGGCACTTCTAATGCATCCGGATATGAAAGAACAAAGTTCTCATATGCTTCCATTGTATTGGCTTTTTTTGCATTGCTATATGCTATTGCATTTCTCAGCTTAATAACCTTTGGCGCATACCTTGAATCTGGATACTTTTCGAGATATTCAATATACGCCGCTAATGTATTCTTTGATTTTACCGCTTCAAACGACATTGAATCCCGGTATTTTTTTGCTTTAATTACCTGCGCAGCCTTAGGAAATTTATCAATAAATTCACCATAACCCTCATAAGTGTGCAATTTCTCGTACTTTCTAAACTCAAACTGGTTCCGGATATGTACAACATTATCATAGTGCTTAAAGTTTGGATAGCGTTCCAATACTTCGTAGCATGCTTCAAGATTATTTTCTTCTCTTATATATTTTATCAAGCTTGCCTCAACATTTTTTATCGCTACTTCAACTTTCTTTTTTACTGGCCGACTTGTTTTCCTTGCCTCGATACTTAAAAAGTATTCTCCCATTACCACCATTTCATCCTGCTTTAGCTGACTTTCTTTTCCTTTGACTTTTTCTATGTACATATAAGCTTCGATAATATCGTGGTGGGGAGACTTTTCATCGAAAAAAATCATGGCCATTCCAAAATTGGCTGCTACATTAACCGAATCTTCCGAAAGCAGTTTCTGAAATGTCTCTATCGCCTTTTCAAAATCCCGTTTCTCAAGTGTTTTGTAGGCCCTTTTTATGTTTTGTGCTGATACAGAAAATGCTACCAGTAAAGTTATTATAAGTAATGATATGTTTTTTTTCATCCGATTATTGTTTAGTTTTATTCGCCAGTTCTCTTTTCTTTATTGGTGTTCACGATATCACTTTGTTTATTTCAAAGCTATCCCGACTGTACGGGAGAACTTTCCAAGAATTAAATAATCATCTTTCCATTTATTTGTCCTGCTCCCGGAAACTACTAATCACGGAATTTTCATTTTAGTTCAGGAACCTGCTATATTGAACAATAAAAACCTTTAAACACTTTCACCCTTTACTAAATTTTTGTTGTGCTTGGTTTTTATGGCTTTGATTAACTACTTTTTTAACAAGGTAAATTCTACCCTACGGTTTTTAGCCCTTCCTTCTTCCGAAAAATTTGTGTCTATTGGTTTTGCCTCACCATAACCTACTGCGCGCAAGCGCTCCGGCTTCAAGCCTTTATTCCTCAGATATTTTACCACAGACTGAGCCCTTCCTTCAGAAAGTTTCTGGTTATATTTTTCAGAGCCTTCACTGTCTGTGTGCCCTGAAATCTCAATTAATTTAATATTCTTTGCAGTCATGAAACTCACAACTTTATTCAACTCGGGATAAGACTCCGGGAGCAGTTCGGTTTTATTAAACTCAAAGAATATATTTTTTAGTACCAACGAGCCCCCCTCTTCAATACTTTCCAGACCGCTTTTAAATTCATCAACTTCAACTTCCGGTTTAACAAATACCACCTTACCACTTGAATGGCAATTATATTTATCATACGCTGTAAACATATATTCCCCTGCCGGCAGGTTAGACAATTCATCACCTTCCCTCCCGTTGCTCCATTCAACCCGGTAAGGCGGGGTGCCTCCTAACATTCCTATTTTAATATGGCCATCGTTCTTCTCATTCTTTATCTTTCCTGAGAGATAATCATAGCCGCCCGTATAGGAGGAGTCTATAATATCTGCTTCGAAATCGTGGTGGATACATGGACAATCTTTACAATTCTGAAGTGGCTTAATAATAATATCATCAAAAAAATAATAAGCGTATTCCTTATTTCTAAGGTTCTTCATATTTTTATCCGTGGCTACGTAATTGGTGTTTTCATACGATTTAAAATTACCAAGTATAAAGTACCTTTCTCCTCCGTTTGCCCTGTATACTGTACATACTTCTTCCCATTTATCAATGTTATCAAGAAACAACCCCTCCTGGTTATTTATCTGCGGTTTATAGGCAAGGTTTATCATAAGGTTGTTTTTAATCTCAATATCACTGAAAAACATGCTGAGCTGATCAACCGCAAATTTTGAATATGAGGCCAACTTGTAATAAAACCGTATACAGTACATATCTCCGGGAAACATTGGTTCGGTCAAAATACCTTGAATATATTCGCGGTACCCGTCGTCTGTGCCACTTAAAATAGCTCCTGCATATCCGTCTCCGGTTCTGGGTTCACTTTCCCCTGCAAAATTTTTGGGCACACTTACACCGTCAGCCCTGGAAGGTGAACAACGGTTAAAGTAATCAGGAGTGGCTTTTGTTGGGTATCCCCAATCGGGTATTAGTTTATGGGATAAATCCTGTGGGGTGTAATCTACCGGACAGTCCTTATAGTGTTCAAAACTATAATTCTTTACAATGTTTTCTGCCTGTGCCTTTATATATTGGTTTAAGAATAATTCTCCTAACAAAAGAAATACACAAAATGACTTGAGTTTGGCCATAGTTATTCATTTTAGTGGTTAACAGGCCAACAAAGTAAATAAAAATAGACCGGATAACAAGAAAATTAATGCTTCTTAAGTCTTTTAATACATGCTTTGTTTATTCTTTTAACCAGCCCGGGCCCCGAATAAATAAACCCTGTATAAATCTGAATAAGAGATGCGCCTGCATCCAGCTTTTCCAATGCGTCTTTGGCAGACAGAATCCCTCCAACACCTATAATCGGAAGTTTCTTATTTGTTTTTTGAGAAATATAACGGATCATTTCTGTTGAACGATCGCGAATTGGAACACCGCTCAGCCCCCCATTGCCTATCTTATGAACTTCTTCATTATCTGTTTTGAGGCCTTCTCTTGACACAGTGGTATTTGAAACAACCAGGCCATCAATCTTTGTTTTTTCAACTATGTTCAATGTTTCATCAACCTGCTTTAAGTTCAAATCAGGGGATATTTTCAGAAAAACAGGCTTAACATCAGGTTGACTTGCGCGTATTGTTGCTAATTCCTTTAAAATATTTTCTAAAGCATCCTGATCCTGAAGTTTACTTAAATTAGAGATATTTGGACAACTGACATTTACAACGAAATAGTCAACATACGGATAGAGTCCGGTAAAACACTTTTTGTAATCCTCTACTGCCACTTCATTTGGCGTCGCCGTATTTTTACCAATGTTTCCCCCAATAATAATACCCTGTCTATTTTTAAGCCTGGCAACAGCAGCTTCCAGCCCATTATTATTAAACCCCATGCGATTTATTAATGCTTTGTCTTTAGGAAGCCTGAATGAGCGCGGCCTGGGGTTTCCGGGTTGTCCTTCCGGAGTTACCGTACCAATTTCGATATGGCCGAAACCAAAATTCTTAAACTCATTATACAAAGTTGCGTTCTTATCAAAACCTGCAGCCAACCCAACCGGATTCGGAAATTTAATTCCTGCGACCACAGTTTCTAAAGAAGGATCTTCTACTTTAAAACCAGCACGCATAAAAAAAGCTATTGAAGGAATTTTACAAGCGAACTTAAGTAATGAGCTAACCAGATGATGCACTTGCTCTGGCGATATTAAAAAGAGTAGAGGACGAATAAACTTTGTATACATTTAATTTTTTGTGCAAATATAGTAATTACAGAAATCATCACAGGAGAATTTCACTATTCTGAAAAACTTTATGTGTACTAATGGGCAAACAGATTAAAAGTGTTTTTTTCAATAAAAGATAAATGTCTCTTAACTTAACGGGAATAAGATTTAGGCTAATTATTTTTTGTTAATTATTTCAAATGTATTGTCTTCATATACAAAAACTATCATTTTTACCTTGTTTACATTTGTAACTCTCGGTTTTTCTTCACTTTTCGCCTCATGTTTTATAATCTGTTCTATTGCTGCGGGAATAGGCTCTGAATCATCCTTATTTTTATTTAAAACCTGCTGTTCCCCGCTATTTGAGGAACCTTTAGAGGCATAATCAGGTTGGGTAAACAATTCCTGTTGATTAGTACTATAAGGTGCCGGTTTTCGTTGAATTTTGCTCATATTTCCTTTCCCGGTAAGTAGCCATTGGGCATCAATATCATCAAAATGCTCAATAATTTTTACTAAAAAGTCATAACTGGGCTTATTTCGACCACTTAAAATATGAGAAATACTTGAACGCTGAACCCCTATCAGTTCTGCAAATTGAGCAGATGATAATTTGTTTTTCTCAAGTATTTTAAGAATCCTTTCCTTCATAATTACAATTGTAACCTCATTCAGTTCACTTTTGTATTCAATATATTTCGATACATTTGTAACCTATTCTGTTTTGTAAATATAAATAATAATCCTTTTGTTTACTCCTGTTACCAGAATTATTTAGTTATATAATGTAGCTTTAATTAAAATATATATATCAATATATCTGGTTTTCAAGGTATTAAATAGTGTATTTAGTTAATATTTTACACATTATACAAAATAATTAGGACTTACATATAGAAACACTTAAAATAAATGGTGTAAATAATTGATTTTAAGTAATTTATGATATAAAATATTGCTATACATTTGTTATGTATATTCAACGAGGGGAAAGAATAAAATTGATACATATGTGAACGAGAGTGTTTGATTTGAGGTGTTGGCTTTGTTTACTTTTGTTAATTATGGTGATTCCATTTGTAACTTATTTAATATTCCCCTAAGTTCTCCTAGTTTTCATTATTTCATATATTGACTATCTTAGGGCTTGAATATTAAATTCTGAAGCATTTAGAAATTTTAGCCTAAGGCGATAGATATAAACAACACTTTTGTTCAAATATTCATTTGGTGGGGGCCTATTGGTATATTTTCTTTACTTCAGTTTGTTTAATCAAGAAATATGAAAAAGAAAAGCATTGCATTACACTGGCAAATATTAATTGGGATAGTAATTGGAATTATTATCGCTATTCTAATTCCCAAAGCCGTTCCTTCTGTAGATATACTTGGAAAACTGTTTATAAGGGCCCTAAAAATGATAGTTGTGCCTCTGATTATTAGCTCTCTGATCTGTGGAGTAACTAATATTAGTAGTGGAAAAACTCTTGGCCGGATTGGAGGAAAAACCCTTCTTTACTATATGGTTACCAGTATTTTAGCTTTACTTACCGGGTTATTACTAGTTAATGTTGCCAAACCGGGAGCTGGTTTAAGCATCCCATTGGAAGGAGCTGAAAATCTGGAAATTAAGGAAAGCTCTTTTAAAGATACTTTGATCAATATAATACCAGACAATATTTTTAAAGCTATGTATAATGCTGATATGTTGTCAATTATTGTATTTTCTATACTTTTTGGAGTTTTCATAACAAAATTAAAAACTGAAAAAAGAGAACTTCTTACCAATGTATTCGATGCTGTTTTTGATGTCATGATGAAGTTAACATTATTTGTCATCAGGTTTGCCCCAATTGGTGTAATGGGAATTGTTGCAGGAGTTATCCATAAGCAATTGCATGAAATGAATTCTATTTCAGATCAATACGGTTTTGAAGTACTTTCTGATCTGGCCAGTGGCCTGCTTAGGTTTTCACTGGTAGTTATTGGAGGTTTAGCAGTCCATCTCTTTATCACATTGCCACTTTTACTATATTTTGTGGGAAAAACAAGCCCAATTAAACACTACAAGGAAATGTTAACTGTTTTACTTACAGCTTTTTCTACTGCCAGTTCAAATGCAACACTTCCTTTAACAATTGAAACACTGGAAGAAAAGTCCGGCGTATCGAACCGGGTTGCCAGTTTTACACTCCCATTAGGGGCTACCATTAATATGGATGGCACTGCATTATATGAACTAGTCGTTGCCGGGTTCATTGCACAAATTCTTGGTTATGATTTAAGCATAACACAACAATTTATTCTGGTGACTACAGCTTTACTTGCATCAATTGGAACTGCTGGTGTCCCAATGGCTAGTTTTGTAACCATGGCAATTATTTTCACGGCTATCGGATTACCCATTGAGGCGATGGGAATTATTTTAATTGTTGACAGACCACTTGACATGCTTCGAACTGCCACAAATGTATTTAGCGATACTTGTGGTGCCATAATTATTGCAAAGTCGGAAAAAGAAAAATTAAACTACTAACCCATCCTATTCTAAAATATTAAACTCTAGTAGCGTATATTATGTTAACTAGAGTTAGCCGGATTTGTTACTTTTTAGTATAGAGCCAGAAATTAAATTATGGTTACATATCTATGCGCTCTCAAAAATAATTTAACGCTAAAAATATTTGGTAGGACTTTTTAATGCTTCGTAGAAAATCTCAATCGGGTGTTTTGCCTCCTTTGAAGTTCCATCTTTTATCTGATGACGACAAGATGTTCCCGATGCTACAATATCATCTTGCTCTTTTGCTGATCGAACTGCCGGAAACAGGACCAACTCTCCCACTTTCATAGATAACTCATAATGTTCCTTCTCATATCCAAATGATCCGGCCATACCACAACACCCTGATTTTATTTCTGAAACTAAATAATTTGGGGGAAATGATAAAATACACTTTGCCGCATGGGTTCCTACCAGAGCTTTTTGCTGGCAATGTCCGTGATAATGTATTTCTTTTTTGTCTTCTGTAAATTTGCGGCGATCTATTTTTCCCGCTTTGATTTCTTTTTCAAGGAACTCCTCTATTGTGAATACATTTCGGGAAAGTTCCAAAGCCTGTTCTTTTCTCTCTCCTCTTAGCAAATCCGGATATTCATCCCGAAAACTTAAAATAGCAGAAGGTTCTATTCCAACTAAAGGTTTGTTTTCACCCACCCTATCTGCAAAAACGTTTACATTATGTAAAGCAATTTTTGCTGCCTGCGTTAAAAAACCTTTTGAAAGTTTTGCCCTGCCACTTTCTTTATGTTTGACAACATTAATTTTGTAACCTAACTCATTTAATAATTTCATTGAAAGAATACCCAGACCGGCTTCATTTAAATTTGTAAACTCATCAACAAAAAAATACACCTCCCCATTCACCTTCGAAAGTTTTGAATTTAATGCTGCCAGATTTCGCCTTATCCATTTCTCCCAGGTTTTCCTGTTAACTTTTGGCAAGCTCCTTTGGCGCGCAAACCCAATTACTCTTTTAATCTGATTGCTGAAAAATTTATGGGTAATCAGAAAGTTATATAATCCGGAAAAATAAGTCGCCCACCTTTGCATTCGACTATAAGCCGAAATCAACCTTGCTCTGACAGGTACCCGGTTTGTTTTATAATACTGAAACAGAAATTCCGACTTTAGCTTTGCCATATCAACTCCTGACGGGCATTCTGTTTTACATCCTTTACAGGAAAGACATAAATCAAGGATGTCATAAAGCTCCTTATTGTCAAATTTATTTTCCTTCAAATTCGAGTTTATCACCTCCCGCAACATATTTGCCCTGGCTCGCGTTGTATTTCTTTCGTCTCGTGTTGCCTGAAAACTTGGACACATTGTTCCTCCAATAATTTCTGACTTCCTACAATCACCAGAGCCGTTGCATTTCTCTGCCAAACGCACAAATCCAAGGCTTTCAGAAAAATCGTACACGGTATTAAATTGAGGGGTGGCCTGGTTTTTGTTAAATCTCAATCCCGAATCCATGGGAGGTGTATCTGTTATCTTACCTTTGTTGAGAACTTGATACGGATCCCATATTTTTTTTATTCGCTTTAACAGTTCATAGTTCTCTTCCCCAATCATGTATGGGATAAACTCCCCTCTTAATCTTCCGTCACCATGTTCCCCACTGAGTGAACCGTTATATTTTTTTACTAATCTGGCAATTTCTGTAGCTACAACTCTAAAAAGTTTTCTTCCTTCCTCTTCTTTCAGGTTTAACACAGGCCGCAAATGAAGCTCTCCGGTTGCTATGTGCGCATAATAAACACAGGTTAAATCATTTTCACGAAGTACTTCATCAAACTCAGCAATGTATTCTGGTAATTTCTGAGGGCTAACAGCTGTGTCTTCAATCACTGGTTGTGGTTTTGCATCACCCGGAATATTGGAAAGTAAACCTAAGCCGGCTTTTCTTAGTGCCCATACCCTGGTTATGTCATTTCCAAATAACAAGGGGAAATGAAAACCGAACCCCTTTTCCTGAAAAGATTCTATTAACTTTTTACTCTTATGCTTAATTAAACCCTCCGAGTCTTCTGCAAACTCTACGCATAACAAAGCTTCCGGTTCTCCTTTAAGAAAAAAGCGATTATGTTTATGTTCTAAACTATTCTTGGTGCAATCCAGTAAGAACCGATCAATAAGTTCTATCGCTACAGGCTCATGTTCCAATGCCACAATATTTGCCTCAAGTGCCTCTTTGATTGAAGTATGATGAATTGCAAGTAAACCTTTATGCTTTTTGGGCAAAGAAACGAGGTTCAGCTTAATTTCTGTAATGAAAGCTAAAGTTCCCTCTGAGCCACAAAGAAGAGTACAAAAATTGAACTCCCTTCCATCAGGAAAAAAAGGTTTTTGTTTTATCAAAAGATCAATTGCATAGCCTGTATTTCTGCGTTCAATATCTGGATCCGGGAATTCCTTCTCTATTCGCACTTTAACCTCCGGACTGCTTAACTCAGATCTTACTTTTCTGTATATTTCTCCCTCCAGCGAACCAAGCTTACATTTTTCTTCAAAAGTAGCTTCAGATAAAGCGCCAAAAGTAGCTTCAGTTCCGTCACTTAAAATAGCTTTAACTTCCAGCGTATGTTCCCGGGTACTTCCGTAAACAAGAGAATGTGCCCCACATGAATTATTCCCAACCATCCCTCCAATCATGCATCGATTAGAGGTTGATGTTTCCGGTCCAAAAAACAAACCATTCTTTTTTAACTCCAGGTTCAGTTCATCTAAAACAACACCAGGCTGTACCCTTACCCATTTATCTTCAGTATTGACCTCCAAAATTTTATTCATATATTTTGAAGCGTCAACAACGATTCCCCCTCCAACAACCTGTCCGGCTAATGACGTCCCCGCTGTTCTTGGTATAATAAAACTATTATTCCTCCTGGCAAACGAAATAACTTTCTTTACATCATTCTCATTAGCAACTATAACCACAGCAAAAGGTTCCTCTCTATATGCTGAGGCATCTGTTGCATATATTGTTCTGGTCAAATAGTCAGAATACAATTCTCCTTCAATTTCAGCCGATAGTTTTTCTAGTTCTCCTGATAATTTGCTCATTTAATTCCTTCCAGCTTCCTAATTAATTATTGGTTTTCTTGTTTATTGAAAAAAACCTCAATATTTTGGTATTATGAAATCAAAAATAATCAAACATGAAGACAAAACCCTCCCTATTACTAATCATATTTTTTATAACACTTATGGCCTGTCACCCCAAAACTGAAGAACTCCCACCAAAGATTACCCTTGAAGATTTTTTTAAAAATCCTGAAAAAAGCGGTTTTAAAATTTCACCGAATGGTAACTATGTTTCATTCATGTCTTCCTGGGAATCCAGAATGAACATATTTATTAAATCAAATAAAACAGCAGACTCGACACAGATTACATTTGAAAAAGACAGAGATATTGCCGGATACTTTTGGGCGAATGACAATCGAATTCTATACGTTAAAGACGAAGACGGAAATGAAGATTTCAAACTTTTCGCTGTTAACATAGACGGAAGTAACCTGAAATGTCTTACATGCTTTGATGGGGTCCGTACACAGTTAATTGATGATCTGGAAGATAAGCCTGATGAAGTTATCGTTGGGTTAAATAAGCGCGATCCTCGTGTTTTCGACCCATACCGCTTAAATATTGTGACCGGAGAATTGACTCAGTTGGCTGAAAATCCCGGAAACATAATGGGCTGGATGACGGACCATAGTGGAAAACTCAGAGTTGCTATTGCGATGGAAGGTGGAATAAATAAGGTTTTACTTTACCGGGATAACGAAGAACAAGAATTTGCCCCCATTTTAACGACTTCCTGGAAGGATAATTTTTCCCCTCACTTTTTTACATTTGATAATAAAATGCTTTATGCTTCCAGTGATTTGGGAAGAGACAAGCAGGAGATTGTAATTTTTGATCCAAAATCTAAAACCGAAACCGAGGTTCTTTTCAAACATGAGGAAGTCGATGTTACCGGACTTGGTTACTCCAAAAAAAGAAAAGTACTTACGTCTGCTACATTTACAACAGATAAACGACATGAGTATTTCTTTGATGAGGAAACTAAAAAACTATTCGAGAAAATTCAAACCCAATTGCAAGGATATGAAATCGCGTTATCCTCTTCCAACAAAAACGAGACAAAATATGTAGTCAGGACATACAGTGATCGTTCAAGAGGGGCGTATTATATTTTTGATACTGAAAATGACAAGCTTGTACATGTTGCAAATGTAAGTCCCTGGCTTAAAGAAAAAGAACTTGCGGAAATGAAACCGGTTAAATATACCAGCCGGGACGGTTTAACAATTCACGGATACTTAACCCTTCCGGTTGGTAAAGAACCGAAAGGCCTTCCAATTGTAATTAATCCACATGGAGGACCATGGACTAGAGATCACTGGGGATTTAATCCCGAGGTTCAATTTTTGGCCAACAGAGGTTATGCTGTTTTTCAGATGAACTTCAGAGGGTCTACCGGTTATGGAAAAGAATTTATGTTAAAGTCCGTAAAACAATGGGGAAGGAATATGCAAAACGATATAACCGATGGAGTTAACTGGTTAGTAGAGCAAGGAATTGCTGATAATGAAAGAATTGCAATTTATGGAGGAAGCTACGGTGGATATGCAACCCTTGCCGGTTTAACCTTTACCCCGGAAATTTATGCTGCGGGGGTTGACTATGTAGGAGTATCTAACATGTTCACTTTTATGAATACCATCCCTGCCTATTGGGAACCCATGCGAGAAATGCTGTATGAGCTAGTCGGGCACCCAGAAAAAGATAGTACCTTACTCGCTGAAGTTTCTCCTGTATTACATGCAGATAAAATCCAGGCACCTTTGCTTATTGCACAAGGAAAAAATGATCCGCGGGTTAATGTAGACGAATCTGATCAAATGGTTGAAGCCCTGAAAAAAAGGGGAATTGAGGTTGAGTACATTGTTAAGGAAGACGAGGGACATGGCTTCAGAAATGAAGAAAACAGGTTTGAATTTTATCGGGCCATGGAAAAATTTCTTGAATCGCATATTGGTGATAAAGCAGTCCCTGCAGCTGAATAAGCACCTCCTAAATCATCTTATATTTCAAAGGGGTCACATTTATGTGCCCCTTTTTTACTTTACCACTCCCTGTAAAATATTATAAAAGAAGAAGTTTCACAGAAGTCTTGATATAACCCCATCCTATATAAAATAGCCATTGGCTCTTTTTGAAATGTTAAGATAATTTCATAAATTTACAGTTTAAAGGTTACTTAAGACCTTATTTTTTTCCCATCTTTTTTTATCACCTCTAACCCGATATTGATTTCCAATTAAAAACCATCAATAGGAACCTTAAAATGAAATGGAATATCCAAAAAAGCGAAGAGCTAAAACTGCAAATCGCTAAAAATGAAAAACTTCTGAACGAACTTAGTAAGGTAACTCATGAGATTCTGCTCAAGCACAGAATTCTTCTTAACGGATACAGTTACATTCTTGAGCCCAGGATATTTAGTTATGACAGAAGAGAAACTCCGGAAATTGCCGTCTCTGCCAGAGAAAATATGCTAAAAGAAATGGTTGAAGAGCATTTCAGGAAGAATGTTTATCTTGATGATGATTTCTCTAATCATGTAAGGTGCATCCCGGAATGTGGAATTGTTAGTCCCAAAATATTGGAGCTTTTTGAAAAACTTCGGATTAAAGAAATTAAAAATGACTCGCCCGTTAATATTAGCGACAGCATTGCTCTGATTGACAATATTGTCGGCAACAGACTTCTTCTTAATGAACTAAGCGAGACTATTTTTGTGCTTCTTTCGAAACACAATATCGTGCTTTCAGAAAATGAAGGTTGTGTATTTACGCCATTCGTTTTTGAAACTCCTGTATATGCACAAAAAATAAGGAAATCCGTAACGGATGATAATTTACGAGGAAGAGGTTTTGGACCACAAGTACTTGAAAACCCTAACCCTCAGCCGGCTTTGTCCCTAAAACCGTTTCCAGGAATAATTGAACATGCTGATGAGTTTCTTATTCCTACAGTAATATTAAAGAAATGGTGGTGGGTCGGTATCCCTGCTCCAGAAATGTTAATCGCTCTGGAAAAGATAAGAACAGAACAGTTTTAACCGGCACTATTTATTCCTCCAAGCACACAATACGAATCTCTTACAATGAAGAAATTAATTATGTTAAACGGCATAATGCAATTCTGAGCAATAACTGCAAATAAGTCCAAAACTTTGAGCTAATCCTATTTCAGACTTAATAGAAAAAAAGCACAGGCAGTTCTTTTTCTCTTCATTCATTGTTATTCGCATATTTTTCATAAAACACAATTATAATAACAAGACCATGACTAGCAACACCATTCCATTGATTTCCAAAAATTTATACATTAAAGAGTTTGCCAACAAAGAAGTAGTTTTTGTATTGGACTATGAACGACCAGGATGGGCATTCATTAATATGGATGGACTTAGAATCCTTAATTATTGCGATGGTAAAAGAACAATAAAAGATATTGCAAGAAAAATTGCTTTAAATTCTCCTGAGCTAAATCCGGAAGTTGTTGAAAGTGGGGTTTCAGGCTTCATTAAGGATATGAAAAAGAATTACATTGTACATGAAAGTCTTTCGGAATATAAAACTGAAATGTTTAACCCTTTTCAGGGTATTGCCCTGGAGGTAACGCACAATTGTAACCTTAGTTGTAAACATTGCTATTTATCCACCACTAATGAAGCTCCTGAAGACCTGACACTTAATAAAATAAAAGAAATTCTTGATACAACAAAGGCTATGGGGGGGATATCTGTTTCAATAGGTGGCGGAGAACCCCTTTCCAGGTGGGATATTGTTGAAATTATCAAATACGCTCACCATATTGGTTTACTCATAACATTGGGTACAAATGGGACGTTAATAAACAGAGAATGGGCAAAAATATTAGCGGATCTGCCAATAAAAATTCAACTAAGTCTTGACGGGGCAACAGAAAACATTCACGATTCCATAAGAGGTGCAGGAAGTTTCAAAAAGACAATGTCTGGTTTGAATTACCTGATTGAAGAAGGAAAAGGTGACGATATTGTTATCGCATATACGGTCATGAAGCCTAATCTGCACGAATTGCCCCTTATAATTGATCTGGCTAAACGAAAAGGGATTCGCTTTATGCAGTTTCCGCCAATAACTCCGGCGGGAAACGCTCGAAAAAACTGGAAAGAACTAAAATTATCTAAAGAAGAAAAACTTTGGTTCTGGAACCACGTAACACATAGAGCCCGTGAACTAAAAGGAGTTATGAACTTACTGGCCGATTGCTTCTCTATTGACATTAACAATGTAGGGACCCCTCAGCGATGTACTATTGGCTCAACCCTCAGAATAGATCCTGGAGGAAATGTATACCCATGCCAGTGCTTCCACTTCGGGGAAACCTTTAAACTTGGTAATGTTATTAAAGGTGATTTAAAAGACATGATTTTAGGCGAGAAACTAAAGAAAATAATGAAACTATGTTTTGATCGTCCGAAAAAAACTAAAGAGTGCAATAAGTGTAAATGGATGAACCTTTGTGGTGGTGGCTGCATGGGTACAGCATTTGAAGAAAAAATGACTATTTATGAACCAAATTCGTGCGATGAAAGAATGAAATGGATAGAAAACATGTTTGAGGCTAAATTGGAAGCCTTGCTCATCCATCATGAAAGTTTCGACTATTGAAATTATTCTGAAACAAAAGAAAGCAAAAATTAGAAGGCTCTCTGTGATTCAATAAATGTTATTCTTTCACAGAGAGTCTCATACCTTGATAATTCCAGGTTTTATCCAATGATTTTTTGACTTTATAGCCCCCCCTAAGCATCTAACTCCCGGGTAATGGAGATTGCAGCAACTGTTCCATCTGCAATAGCGGTTGTTATTTGCCGGTACTTCTTACTAGCAATGTCCCCTACAGCATAAACATCCGGTATAGAAGTTCTCTTATCTTCATCCGTTCTTATATAGCCCCAATCATCCAACTTTAGCTTATTTTTGAACATATCCAGGTTTGGTTTTAAACCAATAAAAATGAATACCCCATCCGTAATCAGTTCTTTATTCTCTTTTTTATTTAAATCTTCAACTGTGGTAATCACCATATCGCCTTCTCTCCTAAAACTTCGGGGTTCATGTTCAAATAAGAAACTGATTTTCTCATTGGAGAAAGCTTTTTCCTGAGCCGTTTTATTAGCCTGAAGCTTGTCAAACTGGTGAACAATCGTAACTTTTTTTGCGAATTTTGTTATGAAATCGGCTTCTTCAATTGCTGAATTCCCACCTCCTACTACCACAACCTCTTTATCTACAAAATACTTAGCATCGCATGTCGCACAATACGATATCCCGTTTCCTTTAAGTTCTTTCTCCCCGGGCACTCCCAGTAAATTTGGAGATGTTCCTGTTGCTATTATTATTTTTTTTGCTTTCACGGTCTCATAATCGTCAATCAGAATTTCTTTTTCTTCAAGATCAACTTTTGTAACATCAACTGCAACTTTATAAGATGTCCCGCATTGTTTAGTCTGTTCGCTCATGTAGTGAGACAACATGTATCCGGGCTGTGGATCTATGAAACCCGGATAATTTGATATCTGATGCGTTGTTGAAACATGTCCCCCGGGTAAGCCCACATCAATCAATACAGCATTAACCCTTGCCTGACAAAGGTACAGCCCAGCCGTAAGTCCCCCGGGGCCTCCACCCAGTATTGCCACATCGTACTCACTGGTTTCCGGTTTTATTCCTCCTTTAACTTCATTAACCTTCTCTTTCCCAACCAGGATCTTCATTCCCTCAAATAATTCATGACGCCTGATTCCGCCACTTAACCTCAAACCGACCTCTTTTCCGTCTTCAAAGAAAAGTACGGTTGGTGAAGACTTTACACCAAGTCTTTCTGCCAGTTCCCGGTTTTTCTGTCTGAAAATCTTAAAAAACTTTGCTTCTCCACCAAAAAGCTTGCTTACACTTTCAAATTTAGGAGCAAGTGCCTCACAAGGGGGACATTCCGTTGAATAGAAGTCTAAGACAATTTTCCCGCCTTGTAAAACTTCTTTTTCAAATTCTACTGAAGTAATCTCCTTCATTTTATTTATTTTTTAATTGTTTTTTTAGCTCAAGTATTGGGTTATGATTGTTAACCCTGTCTTTCACAATAAATGTGGTTGTATCTGTATCAATGTACTTATTAAATAATATATCATGCCCCAAACATAAGCCCATGGTTATAACAAATTCAGCACCTTCAAATTTTAATTGAAGCGCCTGAGCAACGGGGTTGCACGAAACGTTATGAATGCAACTGGTTTCATTCACTTCCTCCTGCCCCATGGAGCCTGCTGTACAAGAAATGCCAAAAACTTTTATGCCTATTGAAGCGCTAAGAACGCTGATAAAAAGTCCTGCATCCTTTTCCATTCCATAACAGTAAGCAACTCCAACTTTTTTATATCTTTTTATACGTATAAACTCCAGAATTTCATTAAGACGTGAAAGTGTACCAGCCCGGCCATTATCAACTAATGTAGCCGCTGCCTGAACAATTTCCTGATTTTCCGCTTTGTGATAAATTGCAAGGACTTCTTCTGCATCGGCCTTGAATGCTTTACATTCTTTTAAGCTTCGGCAATTTTTATTGCTACATAAAACACAATTCATAATATCTTATGTTCTACTTTTAATAAAGGAATAAAAGCTCCTTCAAACAGAAATATCCGTCCCCTCTTCCTTCTGTTCTCAAATATCAGAGACAAAACACTTCTAAACCTCAAAATAGTGTGCTATTCCCAATCCCATAAGTTCTTTTACAGGACGACAATCCGGAGAATTAACCTTGCCGTATTTATTTTTAGAAACAGAAGCACAACCACCTCCACAGGCTAACCTCACTTCACAATTATGGCATTCTTCTATACTCAAAACATCCCTGTCTTGCCATTCCCACACTAAATCATCGTTCAGTTTAACATGTGGATAAAATGTCCCTAACTCCTCTCCGGACTTCCCTACTGTTGCTGTACAGGAATAAATATTACCTGAAAAATCAAAAGCCCACTCGGTTTTTGTTCCCGGACAGGAATCGTAAAGCGGATCAGGTAACCTACCTTCTTCAAACAAGAACTTTGAAACTGAAAATGCAGGTTTATGAAACTCCGAAATATATGGATTAGCCTTTAATAATTCATAAATATCTTTATATAAGCCAATTCTTGAATAAAGTCTGCTGGCACCGCTTTGACAATGGTGCAACTCATAGTTTCTTCCTAACTGTGTCTTAAAATGATCATGCTTCGTCCACCCTTTGTCAATTGCAAATCTTGCCAACTTTGGAAGTTCCCCAATATTCTCTTTATCAAGAACCATTCTCAGATTTACAGGTAGATTTTCCGATAATGCTAAATCTATACCGGAAATAATTTTCCGGAAACTATCCGCCCCTCCTTTCAAAACCCTACGCTTATTATGCATTTCCTCTGTACCATCCAATGTAACCTGTACTTCCCGGATCCTCCCCTTTTGTAAAACAGGAATGTATTCCTCAAGGTAATATCCGTTAGTTACAAAAGCGAGTTCAATTTTATTTGAATTGGCCTTCTGGATCAAATATTCAATTAGTTCACGCTGTGTTCCTGTATTTAGTAAGGGCTCACCTCCAAATACCGTTATATATTTGTCCCTCGCTGCAAAAGCTTTCGAGATATAATCGAAAAAAGCATCTATCACACTTTTATTCGGACTAATCCTTTTTTCTGCGTACTCATCCTGATAACAATAGGAGCATTTAAAGTTACATGCGTAATTAGGAACAAAAAAAACTTGAATTTCATCTTTGTCCCTGGTATCAATAAATTCTAAATATTTTTTTTTGTACAGGCTGGCTTCTTCTGACGGATTAACCATATATCCCTTTTCCTCAAAGACTGAACCCGGTTCATTATAACCATTTTGAAATGTATCCAACTCCTTCTTTGTCAGAATATCGGCATTTTGAGACAACAGATTTACTATAAAATAACTATCAGAATCCGCTATTTCCGAAATTATATTGTGTTTCGATTTTTCCATATCAAAGGAACATAAAAAGTGGGCCGGTCCCACTTTAATACTTAGTCATGACAACCGGCCACAATTTTCGATTGCTTAGCACAACATTGAGCTATTTGCTGTTTTTTTGCTTGTTTCTTGTTTAATAAAGTTCTCATATTATTAATTTTAATTACAACAGCCTTTTGATTTAAATCCCCGGATAGTAAAACTTGATACTTCAATCTCTCCTTTAGGGTATGGTTTGCTTTCTTCAATAATCTCAATTTTATTAAAGCCGGCTTTTTCCAACTGCAGCATATATTCATCCCTTGTAACGGCTCCTCCCCAACATTCCGACACAGCCTGCGGGTCGGTTCTGTATTTTTCGGGAACAACCTGTTTTGAATAAATATCGCTTACAATAAATCTTCCATCGTTTTTTAATACACGATAAATTTCGTTCCACACTAATTGCTTATCAGTAGCATGGTTAATCGTACAGTTAGAAATTACCAGATCTATCGAACTATCTTCCAATGGAATATTTTCAAGTTCTGACTTTAAAAACTTTGCATTCTCTACTCCTAATTTCTTTGCCATATTCTCTGCTTTCTTAAGCATACCTTCTGCAATGTCAAGTCCATAGACAACCCCTTCCTTACCAACCTCTTCTGCCATCCTAATAACATCTGTACCTCTGCCACTGCCTAAATCCAGACACATTTCACCCTTTTGAGGTTTAGAGTAATCAATCGCTTTTCCGCACGATAAACAACAGTCATCTAATGCTAAGTCACTATATCTTTTGTTTATTTCTACTAAAGCCATATTTTAAATTTTGCGATAAAGATATAAAAAATATGTAAAAATCTACATATATTGTTTTGTTTTTGTTTTAATCAGAGTTTACAAAAGTTTTCACATCCGGCTAAACTCCTGCACAAAATTATTTTCATTTGTAATACGACCGTAAACTTACCAATGCTTGTTTTTTCTTTTATATCTAAAATAGGAAACAATTTTAGCCCAATCAAAAAAACAGTCAAAATTATTTATTATCTGTACTTTCAAATATTTTGTCCGCCGAATCCGCTATAAAGCCATTAAATATCTCACCTTTTTCATCAGAAAACCTTTCCGCAAACTCGTAATAACAACAAGGAATTTCTTTCGCGCCTTCTTCAAAATTGACTGAGATCCTGTCAGCCAACGTACTTGACTGTCTAAGTAAAGATTTTTCTGAACCTTTTATCTCCCCTCCCGAAGTATTTAACCTGAAACCATTTTCTTTCAAGTAGATATTCATCCCCTCCAGATTTTTGACCGATTTTAAATGGTTAACATATACCGTAAAGTGATTAGCCCTAAAACCAAAAACATAAAACCAGGCTGCATATTCAGATTCTTGCCGTAGCATTTCATACACCCCGTATTTTAACGGCTCCCATGAGGTTTTGGAAAAAATAACCTTTTTGTTAGTGATTCCATTCTTCTTAATTTGTCCCGCTATACTTTTAGCCACATCCTGCAAGCCTGCGCTAAATTCCTGTATGACCAATTCACTTATAAACACTTTTGGCGCCAACTTATGAACTTTATGTTCGTAATGCTTTGCTTTAAGATGTTTTTCTTCAAACGTATAAGTTCCTTTCTCAATATAGCCGGAATCCTTAAATATCTCAGACAACACTTCTATATTCATATTGTCAAGATTAAATGTTCTGAGAGCTATATGGTCATTCAATATTGCCTCACCCCTTTTCGATAATAAGGAATGGATTTTATGAACACTAGGATTCAATTCAGAATAGTCAGTCCATAATCGTTCAAGAATACCATCGTAATTCATTTTTAAATTAATTTGATTATTATTAATAATTACCTTTTTTTGCAGGTTAATTATTTAAACTCTCTATAAATAATAGAAAAAGAATATCTTTAAAACAACACAAAAAAACCAGTCATCTTATTATATTTCTGATATTTACTAAAAAGAGTTTAAATACTAAATGAGCAAGATCATTTAATAATATAGTCGTATGATAGCCTTTTTTAGTTAATTTTACGCTCCGCTTAAGTTAAGTTATAAAATTCTGATATACAATGGATTTAATAAATAAAATTAAAGAAACCGCAAAAAAAAATTTGCAAAGAATCGTATTACCTGAGAGTTATGAAGAAAGAACTCTTAAGGCAGCTGATATACTTTTGGCAGAGGGAATTGCTAAAATTATTCTAATTGGCAATCCTGAAAAGATTAATGAAGAAGCCCTTAAATATGGACTCTCCAACATTTCGAAGGCAGCAATCGTCGATCCGGAAAACAACCCTAAAGAAGACGAATATGCCGACTTAATGGTGGAATTAAGAAAATCTAAGGGCTTGACAAAGGATCAGGCCCTTAGTCTTTTAAAGGACCCTTTATATCTTGCCACAGTGATGATAAAAAGTGGGGACGCAGATGGTGAAGTTGCCGGTGCAGACAATGCTACGGGAGATGTATTACGCCCTGCTTTTCAGTATGTAAAAACAATGCCGGGAATTAGTGTTGTATCGGGTGCATTTTTAATGTTCTTAAAAGATGAACACTTTGGGGAGAACGGACTAATGGTTTTTGCCGACTGTGCAGTACACCCGGATCCAACCGCAAAAGAATTAGCTGAAATTGCCGTG
Organism: Bacteroidales bacterium; assembly: GCA_965230395.1. Lineage (GTDB taxonomy): Bacteria > Bacteroidota > Bacteroidia > Bacteroidales > UBA10428 > UBA10428. The sequence continues at coordinate 3,189,725 of CBDDKV010000002.1, read as the reverse complement.
AGTACTGGAAAAACAACAAAAGCTATTGCCGGGTTTGAACCCCGCATTGCTATGTTAAGCTTTTCAACGAAAGGAAGTGCTAAACATGAAATGGTTGATAAAGTGCGTACAGCAACTGAATTAGCAAAAGAAATGGCACCTAACCTCAAGATAGATGGCGAGTTACAGGCTGATGCTGCCATTATTGATGCTATCGGACAAAAGAAAGCCCCGGACAGCGAAATAGCAGGAAAGGCAAACGTCCTTGTATTTCCTTCTCTTGAAGCCGGAAACATTGGATATAAACTTGTACAGAGGCTGGCAAAAGCAGAAGCGGTGGGACCTGTTCTTCAGGGAATGGCTGCCCCGATAAATGATCTTTCAAGAGGGTGTTCCGTTAATGATATTGTAAACCTGGTGGCTATTACAGCAAATCAGGCTGCTGAAAAATAAAAGAATACAATTTAATATAGATTAATCAATTATAAGATTAGAATGGCAGATGTAATTATTGAGCCGATTGAGGAATACGGCCTGAGTGCAAAAGACAGACCAAAACAACTGTTCTCGAAGGTAGGTATCGTTGGTTGCGGAACGGTTGGACAAAGCATTGCTTTAATGATCAGCCAAAAAGAACTTGAAGTAGTTTTTATAGAATTATCTCAGGAAAAAATTGATTTTGCAATATGTAAAATCGAGGCTGAACTTGACAATATGATCGACCGCTGGGGAATGACTCCGAGCGAAAAACGTGCAATACTTTCGCGTATAAGTGGATACGTAGGTTATGAGCATTTGAAAGGGTGCGATCTGGTTATTGAATCAATCCGCTCCAAAACAAGAGAACGTAGAATAAGTTGCAGGAAAGAAGTGTTCAAGAATGTAGAAAAGTATGTATCACCGGAATGTATTATTGCTACAAATTCCACAACTATTGTAATAACTGAACTATCTTCCGAACTGGAAAATAAAGAGCGTTGTGTCAGCCTGCACTTCCTGACCAACCTGCAGAGTGCGAAAATGATTGAAGTTGTTCGCGGCTTATATACATCAGACGAAGTATATGGCAAAGTGACCAAATTCATCAAAATGCTTGAAAAAGAAGCCATTCTTTGCGAAGAATCTCCCGGACTGGTAAGTGTAAGAGTGTTTGTTGCACAGTTAAACGAAGCCTGTGAAGTACTTATGGAAGGTGTTAGCACAATGGAGTCTATTGATATGACCATGAGAATTGGCCTAGGACAAACGCTTGGTCCGTTTGAAATGGCAGATAAAATTGGTCTGGATAAAGTTAACAGATGGATGGAAAACCTTTACAATGAATTTGGGGACAAGAAATATATCGCATCTCCAATTATCAAAAGGCTTGTTAGAGCGCATCAGCTTGGCCGCTTATCCGGTAAAGGATTTTACTCTTATGACGAAAACGGGAAAAAACTATCATAACTAAAAGATTTTAAGAAATGAAGATTCTGGTTCTGAACTGTGGAAGTTCATCCATCAAATATCAATTATGGGACATGAGCAATGAAGTATGCCAGGCTGTTGGTGTAGCTGAAAAAGTTGGTCTCAAAGGTTCTTTTATTAAATTAGAAAAAGAAGATGGCCAAAAAGTACGCTTCGATGGCGAAATTATTGATCATCAAACAGGAATAGAATATATTTTAGGGATTCTTACAAGCAAAAAACACGGTTGTTTAGATAAATTAGAAGATATTGATGCTGTGGGGCACCGTGTAGCTCACGGTGGAGAGCACTTTAAAGGTAGTGCTTTTATTGACGACTTTGTATTAGAACAAATCGAAAAATGCATTGAATTAGCACCTCTGCATAACCCTGCCAACTTAAAGGGTGTTCAGGCAATGATGCAGTTAATACCTGGCATTAAGCAAGTTGCTACTTTTGACACAGCATATCATCAAACGATGCCGGAACGTGCATATATGTACGCAATTCCATATTCACTTTACAATAAGTACAAAATCAGAAGATATGGATTTCATGGCACAAGCCACTCCTTCATATCACAAAGGGCTTGTGAAATCCTGAATACTGACATTAAAGAGCAGAAAATAGTTACCTGTCACCTGGGGAACGGAGCTTCAATGTGTGCAATAGATGGTGGCAAATCAGTGGATACCAGCATGGGCTTTACTCCTGTTGAAGGACTTATTATGGGGACCCGCTCCGGAGATTTGGATATCGGCGTTGTTAGTTTCATAATGGATAAAGAGGAACTGGGACTAAGTTCAATCAACACCGTATTTAACAAACAAAGCGGAATGCTTGGAATAACCGGTGTATCATCAGACATGCGTGAAGTTGAAGATGCGGCATGGAACAAAAATAATGAAAGGGCTCAGTTGGGACTTGAAATGTATTATTACCGCATAAAAAAATACGTCGGCTCATATGCTGCAGCTTTAGGCGGCCTTGATATTCTGATATTTGCCGGAGGAATTGGAGAAAATGGACCAGAAACAAGAGCGGGAATCTGCAGGGACCTTGAATTCATGGGTGTTAAAATAGATGAAAGCAAAAACGCAAATTTAAGGGGCGAAGAACAAATAATCTCAACAGAGGATTCTAAAGTAAAAGTAATGGTTGTTCCAACCAATGAAGAGTTAGTTATTGCCAAAGATACCCAGCAAATAGTATCTGAGATAAATTAGATTATTTCTTAGTGCTCGTTTTATTAATTTTCCATAAAATGTGACGCTTATCATTAAGGCATGCCATAAAACAGACTATTTTTATTCAAAATTAGGCATGGCTATGATACGCAATCTTGATGAATTAACAGAACAAGCAAAAAAACGAAATACAAAAACACTTGCAATTGCTGCTGCTGAAGATATGTATCTGATGAATGCAATTGCTAAAGCAAAAGAATTGGGGCTTATAGCCCCAATTTTCATTGGTGACAAGATAAAAATACAGGAGACAGCAAAAAAAACCGGAATTCACATTGCAGAAAAAGAAATCCTGGACACTCCAAATTCAAACCTGGCCTGCATTGAAGCTGTAAAACTGGTTTCCCGGGGAAAAGCTGAAATGCTCATGAAAGGCTTAGTCTCAACCGGAATTCTACTTAAACACGTTGTCTCAAAAGAATACGGACTTCTTTCCGGAAGGCTTCTTAGCCATTTAGCTGTTTTCGAATCCCCAAACTATCCAAAACTACTGGGCTTAAGCGATGCTGCTATGAACATATCCCCAACAGTTGACGAAAAAGCCAGTATCATTCAAAATGCTGCACAGGCATTTAAAGCTTTGGGAGTAAATGAACCGAAAATTGCCGTTTTAGCAGCCATAGAGAAGGTTAACGCTAAAATGGAAGCAACAACCGACGCGGCTATATTAAAGGTAATGGGCGACCGGAAACAGCTCGGAAACTGTATTGTAGATGGCCCGTTAGCCCTTGACAATGCAATTTCTCCGGAAGCAGCTGCCCACAAAGGAATAAAAGGACCTGTAGCTGGTGATGCAGATATCCTGATTGCCCCGGATTTAAACAGCGGAAACGTGCTGTATAAATCTCTGGGCTTTCTGGGCAATGCGAGATGCGCCGCAATTATTGTTGGCAGCAAAGCTCCGATTGTGCTTACTTCCCGTGCGGATAGTGAGGAAACAAAATTCCTTTCAATAGTTCTTGGTGTATTAACTTCTAATTAGAAAATAAATATGAATATCTCAATTTTGGCAATCAATCCAGGCTCCACCTCAACAAAAATTGCCGTATTCGATAATTCACGTCCGGTCTTCCTGAAAAGCATTTCTCATAGTGGTGAGGATTTGGAAAAATTCGAAAAAATTGCGGATCAATATGAATTTAGAAAAGACTGTGTCATTAATGAGCTGGAAACAGCCAATATAGACACTTCTAAAATTAATGCCGTTGTTGGCCGCGGCGGGTTGATACGTCCCATTAAATCGGGCGTATATCGCATTAACGAAAGAATGAAAGAAGACCTGAAGGAAGGTGTCCTGGGTGAACACGCAAGTAACCTTGGAGGGCTCATTGCCGACGATATCGCAAAACAAATACCAGAATGCCAAGCTTTTATTGCCGACCCGGTTGTTGTTGACGAACTGGAAAGTGTTGCAAGGTATTCCGGTCATCCTGAGTTCAAAAGATATTCCATATTCCATGCCTTGAACCAAAAAGCCATAGGAAGGGCTTATGCAAGGTTAATTAACAGAAACTATAATGAGCTTAACCTGATTATTGCCCACATGGGTGGAGGGATATCCGTTGGTGCCCATAAGCAGGGCAAGGTCATAGACGTTAACCAGGCCCTGGATGGAGAAGGTCCGTTTTCACCTGAAAGATCTGGAACCCTGCCTGCCGGGGCATTGGCAAAGCTTTGTTTTCAGGATGGAATAACACTGGATAAAATAAAGAAAATGATTACCGGAAAGGGGGGCTTAATCGCTTATCTGGGAACAAACAGTGCCTATGAGGTTGAATTAATGGCACAGGATGGAAATATTAAGGCAAGAGAAGTTCAAAATGCCATGGCATATCAGGTTGGTAAGGAAATAGGTGCTATGTCAACGGTCTTAAAGGGAAATATTGATGCGATAATACTTACCGGAGGAATTTCTCATAATACTACGGTTGTTGAATATATAAAATCAATGGTTACATTTATTGCGCCAGTAATAATTTACCCGGGTGAGGATGAAATGCACGCCCTGGCCCAGAACGGGATGTTGGTTCTAAAAGGCCAGATAGACATTAAAGAATACGACGAATCAAATATGGTCAATGCTTAGTGTCCATACAGATTCTTAAGTTTTTAGCATTTATACAAACGAATAAAGCGGGGTAACTTGTACATAAAGTGTATTTATCCCGCTTGTTTTTTTATTCTTAATCAACAACATGCCGTTTCCGTAAATTCTGCACCTTGCATTTAAGGCGTAGAAACAGAGACAGGCAATATTTTTCCGTTAAAGAATTTATGACCGTTTAATGCAAAATCAGCAATATATTTCCCCATTTCTTTTGCTCCTACGGGAGCCTGAAACCCGGGAAATGCTTCATTTAACATCTCTGTTTGAACAGCTCCCAAGGCAAGGCAGTTAAACCGGATACCAGAATCTTTAAGCTCCTCGGCCATACATTCCGTAAGACTGGCCAATGCAGCTTTCGAAGCACTGTAATAGCTTAAGCCAGGGAACTTCGAACTTCCCTGAAACCCGCCCATACTACTAATATTCAATACATGCGAACAAGTCGGTTTCTCAAGTAAACAATACAACATTCGCACCATTCTGACTGGAGCAAACGTATTCACTTCAAACATTTTTTGTACATCTAAATCATTCTGCTCCAAAAACGGTTTATTGACCAAAACACCGGCATTATTTATCAGTATATCACACCTATCCCATCCGGTTTTATCAGAAATACTAATTTTCCCCGAACTTATTTCTGAGATATCACCACTAATAATTAAAATATTGTTTGAAGGGTTTACTTTTTCACAATCCTCCTTTAACTGTTCCAAAGCTGCTTCGTTTCTTGATATTAGGACTAGTTCAACATCATCTTTTTCACAAATTGCAAGGGCTGTTTGATAACCAATCCCCCTGCTGGCTCCTGTTAAAACAATATTCATGTTAAATTCCGGTTATTAATCTATATTTGCTAAATATTTGTTATTCTTTACCCAACCTCAAAACTACGTTAATTACGGTTAACAATCTATGTATTCTTAACAGAGTTTCAAAAAGATTAACTGATATGAAAAAAATTTATATACTACTTCTTACCGGAATACTTTCCTCGGCTACGGTAATTTGCCAGGAAGAAGATTTTTTTAGTGCTGAAAGCAATAATAAACAAGAGACAGAGAAACCCCGCAGAAGTCTGGATAAATGGAGTATCGGGGGAAATTTTGGTGGTGGCATTGGCTCTTCCCGCTCATTTATCTCCCTGACCCCTGTCTTTTTGTACCGGCCCCATCCCAGATTAATGGTTGGACCAGGATTTACCTATGTTTATGAGAACAATAAATATTGGGGGTACGAAACTTCAACTTATGGACCTAAAGCCATGGCCATGTACTCTTTATTTACAAATCTGGATGAGTTATTAAATATAAACATTGGCAACATCGTCCTGCAAACCGAATATGAAGCCCTTAACCTCGAAAAGATATATTTGACAAATGGAGGACTATTAATAAAAGATGGGCGCATTTGGGTACATGGTTTATTAGCGGGAGGCGGTATATTTGTCCCTTTTGGAAATAGGGGCGGTTTTTCCTTTGTAGTTCTGTATAACTTTCTTGAGAGTGAATTCTCGCCATACTCAAACCCTGATATAAGAGTGGGGTTTTATTTCTAATATAATCTTTACGCATTAACAAAGCCCATAATCATTAAATGATTATGGGCTTTGTTAATTAAGTATTTAACTATTTCTATCTAAAACTAATTCCGATCCCTGCTGTAACAAGGCTGTAATTAGCATAAGTGTAATCGCCATGAAAGGTAATAACCCCGAACTTCAGGCGCATACCTGCATTTAATCGTGGTTTCACGGCTGAACCATCTGAATTATTAACTTCAAAATCAATAGGGTCTTCCAATGCCTGAACATCTGTTGAGCCAGTTTCCACATCAACCCAAGGGTAATTTCCTTTTAATGTCACATTACTTTTCGTTGCAGCAATCCCAACACCTCCGTAAAAACAAACAACAGGCAGGTTTGCAGAAAATAAAAGGTTCGCTGTATGACTTTGTGTAATAAATTCCAGTTTCTGGTTATCCCAGTCATTCGCCGCTCCGCCACTTGCCCCGATAGTTTCAGGTGTAACAGACAAACCAACATTGGCATTAAACCTTGTATAACCATATTGAAGGGTTAAATGCAGTACCGGTACTCTTTTAATAAAGGGAAGGTGCTGCTTTAATCCATGTTTAAACCCTATTCCCCATAGTCCAACATCTCCATCACCATATGAGTATTTTGGCATAAAACGGCCATTAATCTCAGTATCTTTAATTAACCCTATTCCAGCCTGAACCATTGGTGTTGGAACATACCGGAAACCCGTTCCCTTAGGCATTTTGAATGCAGGTTGATCCTGTATTGGGGAAGGAAGATCATAATTCATTTGTACTCCATCTTTATCCTCTCCGGCAATAGTTGGAGTTTCGGCATCTGAGGGGTTTGCAGGAACCAAAGACACAAGCTCAAGCTCAGAAATATCCAATTTCCTGTCAGATTCAGGTACAATAGCTGTATTGAATGTCACAGTTAAATCGAAACCTCCAAGCTGATGTGGCTTTGCGGTATTATACCACCCTCCGGTTAAACTGGCACCTAAAGCATTAAAATATGGTGACATATAACCTTCCATTAGCTTTTGAGCATCTTCTTTACCGCCCGCAATAAATCTACCCAGTTGATCCATTTGCCCCTGAAGTCCGACAGTAATCAAGGTTGCCATTAATGCTCCAAAAATTTTGTTTTTCATATGCAATCAGATTAAGTTTTCAATTTGTAGTAAAGAACTCTGGCTAAATTTATTCATTTTTTATTGCATTTTACATAATGAACACAATTTACCCAATATAAAGAGGGAAGTTTACCCATGATCGTTGCATAAAACAAACACTTTATTACAAAAAAACAAAAAACCACTCACACAAACCATTAACAATATGCAAGTTAACTACAAAACACAAAAAAAAGTGAAAATAAACCCATATTTTTTTTTGTTCTAAAAATATAGATACTATATTTGCATCGCCTTTCTGAAAGGCACAAAACACTTGAAAATAGTGGATTCCGTAGCTCAGTTGGTAGAGCACCTCCCTTTTAAGGAGGGAGTCCTGGGTTCGAGCCCCAGCGGAATCACAAACGCCGGTTAAAATATTAACCGGCTTTTTATAACGAAAACATAGACAAAAAAATGTTTTTGTTATATCAAAAATAAATACTAAATTTGCACCTTCTTTTGAAAGGGTACAAATACTAAAAAATAACGGATTCCGTAGCTCAGTTGGTAGAGCACCTCCCTTTTAAGGAGGGAGTCCTGGGTTCGAGCCCCAGCGGAATCACAAAAAGAGTAAAACTCCGCATTTGGCAACAAATGACGGAGTTTTTTTATTGCTAAACCCGAAAGGTGGAGTTTCACCTTCAAAATATTTTCCAAAACTAGCGGATCAAAACCAGCTTTTCAACCATTGCAATTGAAATCATTGTTATGGGTTTGTTAAGCTATAATAGTTTTCTATTTTATTCCATTTCAAATCATCTCAAAATTATTGGTTTTCATTTTAAAGAATGTCGATATTAAATTGACAAGTCTCCAGTTAAAATGGTCTTTTGGTATTGAAACTACGCAGATATTTAGTAATTTAAGTATTAAAATAATAATTCTCTTTGCTATGTCTTGTTCTATATTTCATTTTACAATAAGTATAGTCCTTTTATTCTCATTTTATACGGGATATTCCCAAATTTTTGAAGAACTGCCTAACAATATGGTGGCGGTGGTGAACGGAGACATTACATGTGGTGACTATAACAGCGATGGTTACTTTGACGTTCTTATTACCGGAGAAGACATTACCGGCAAACAGGTTACCAGGGTTTACGAAAACAATGGCGACAATACCTTTAGGACAACAAGTTTCGATTTGCCTGCCCTTCCAATGAGTGATGCTATATGGTATGATTTTGACTATGACGGAGATTTAGATGCTTACCTCTCAGGAATAAGTAATGATGGTAGTCTGGACTATCTGTTCTTAAATCTCAATGACACCCTGGTTTCTTTTGATACAACTATAGATGAGGCATTCTTTCATGATCATTTTCGCTTTGATTATGACAATGATGGAGATCTGGACAGCGTGTACATTACTGACACTCGAACTTACTTGCTTAAGAATGACGGACAGGAGAATTTCTATGAAACTTTTTTTGTTGACTTACCTGGTTTTTCGAATGCGAGTTTTGATATTATTGATTTCAACAACGACGACAAAATGGACCTGATTTTTTCCGGTCAGGACTCATCGGGGGCATATGTCACCAAAACTTACTTAAACCAGCTTGATATTACAAACCATAAACCTACAGCCCCTACTAATCTGGATTTCGATTATACCCGGTTAAAATGCTCCTGGCAAAAAGCAACGGACATTGAAACTATTCAGGAAGCGCTGTTTTATAACTTTCGTATCATGTCTTTTCCCGATAGCATAGAATATACCCCGACTTTATCCCGTGCAGACGGGAAAAGACTGGTAAACCTTCCGGGCAATGTCTTTTGGGATACCACTGTAATAATAGACGTTCAACTTGACACCAGTGTAATCTATCTGTGGAGCGTTCAAACTATTGATTTCCAGTTCACAGGCAGTGAATGGTCTGTACCTGACACACTTTACCCCTACTCTCATCCTGTACCAAGGCTCAACTCTCTTGTTGGAACAAAAACAGACGAATACAATATTCCAATAAGCATTTCCTGGTATCAGCCAATATTCGGATTCGATTCAACAGACATTTCAATTACAAATGGGTCTCTCGTTTCATTCACAAACGAAACACCAAACCGAAAATGGGTTGCCATTGTAAATCCTGACTACCGTGGTCCTGTTACCATTCAGATCCCTCCGGCAATAGCTCAAAATGAAGATAGTTTAGGCAACTTGGCCCCTAAACCCCTTAGTATAGATTATGCCCCTTTTACAAGAATTGCTTATGAGCTGCCTGACAAAGCATGGACTTCAACATCCTGGGGTGACATAGATCGTGATGGCGATATGGATATCGTAGCTACAAATGACACTGTTTCTGAAATTTTTGAAAATACCGGAAATGGCAATTTTAATGCATTAGCCAGCACTTTTGCAGGCAACTGTGACAATTTGGGTGACTATAATAACGATGGTTATCTGGACATTATAACAAAAGACCCAGTCCAGGACGGACAATACTCCTTCACTAATTTATATAAAAACAATGGGGACAAGACGTTTAGTTCTGTACCCCACAACTTTGAAAGTGTGAACAAAACAGCCCTTTGGGGCGACTTTAATCTCGATGGCAAGTTAGATGTTCTGTTAAGTGGCCTTTCCGATTTTCAGGGATCAATCACTTGTCTTAAAAACGACCACGAGCATCTGGATATATACAAAAACGAAGGAAACGGCAATTTCACTAAGGAACCTGTGGATTTAAATGCTTTGGACGGTTATGCTATATGGGCAGACCTAAATGACGACGGTTTTCTGGACATTCTCACTTCCGGAAAAAAATGTTATCAATCAGGCGTATCTGGTTTCAAGGGTGATGAAAAAAGTTCCTACCTTAATATTGAAGGAAATTTCTTTATAGAAATTGACAGAGAATACGAAAATATTGAGACAATTACCATGGTCGATTACGATAATGACCATGATCTTGATATGCTTTATAACAGTATCCTCTTAAAAAAGAAAACAAAAAATGTTTCTGTTCCGGCTTACACATTTGAGGGAGAAGGAAAGGCTGCCTGGGCCGATCTGAATAACGACGGCTTCCTTGACGTGGTGAGGGGTAGTCTTGTTTATTTAAACAACCAACATGGAGGGTTTACTTTATTAAAAACGAACCTGAAAGGAACTGGACCTGTTTCCTGTGCCGATTTTGATAATGATGGTGATCTTGACATCCTGCTGGGACGATGGGTTTATAAGAATAACATAAAAAAACCCAACAATAAGCCTTCAACACCGGAAAACCCCATATTCGATTCAATTTCTTTTGTCTTCTCCTGGCAACCTTCCACCGATAAAGAAACCCCGCAGGAAGCACTGAGTTACAATCTTAGAATTGGATCAAGTCCCGGAGCCGGCGACATTATTTCACCGAATGCACTGGAAAACGGAAAAGGAATTGTATCTGGTTATGGAAACCTCGGGCAATCCACAATGTTTTCATACGGGCATTTTGAACCCGGAAAAACTTACTATTGGTCATTGCAGGCTGTAGATAACCAATGGGGCAGAAGTGACTGGTCTAATGAACAAGTTATCGACTTCACCAATTATACGTCGGTCGAATTACAAACTGTTAAGGCTCCCATTGACACTCCCTACTTTGATGTTAAAGTTATATTTTCCAATTCTGTTATCGGTTTCGATTCTTCAGATATCAATTTATCAAATGCCGAAATAACCAATTTTCAAGTTATTGAAGAAGGGGTACGGTACCTTGTATCACTAGCAGCCAAAGAACGAAATGTAACGGTTCAGATTCCGGCAGGCGCCACCAGTAATGGCTTTGGCAAATCGAACTTCCCTTCAAATTTAGCGCAGGTTATTTTTAATGAGTATGCTATTATTCAGGAACAAACAGGTAATAAGTTCAACTTATATCATGATGTTGTATTGGGGCATACTGACACAACAGATAACATGGACATTCTTTCATCATACAGTGACTTGTCCGGAAGTTATACAGCTATAAACGACACCCTTCCTATCGACACATATAATGGGGCGCCTCTTGCCTGGGGCGATTTTACTTCCAATGGGTTTATGGATGTTATATTATGTAATGGCAATTGTAGAGTTTATGAGAACAATGGTGATGGCAATATTCTTGCCAAACCGGAAATTATAACGGTTCCCGGAAATGCGTCAACTATTTCGGCTGCCGATATCGACAACGACGGCGATCTTGATCTACATATAAATAGCCTAATCTATTATAACGATGGACAGGGTAATTTCAAGAGGGCGACATCAGCAGACGGGGTTCCTTATCTTTGGGGCAAAGGCGCTTCATGGGGCGATTACAACAATGACGGTTACCCGGATCTGTTGAAAAAAGAGTTTTTATACCTGAATGAGTCAGGAGAAAAGTTTTCGCTGGTAAATGCAGGAATAACAGGCAATGGAAGATCAGCCTGGGCCGATTTGAACAACGACGGTTTTCTGGATATTGTTTTGGGCGATAAAATATATGTCAATTCAGGTTCAGGAAATTTTTCAGAGGTGGAAACATCAATGCAAAGAACTGAAAACCTGAATATCGGAGATTACAACAATGATGGATATTTGGATATTCTGAATGGCATTAACCTTTACAAAAACAATGGAGACCTAAACTTCACCTTTATACAAACAGAATTTGCAAATATATCCGGGCAAGCAGTTTGGGGCGATTTAGATAGTGATAACGACTTAGACGTTTACATACAGGGAACAGATAAAAAAGGGCTTGGCTATAAGGCAATCTACGACAACCAGATATCCCAGAATAAAGAATCTGTCAACTTTACCAATCTAAATGCCGGACTACAGCAGCATATGGCCACTTTTTCATGGGAAGTGGAAGACAATCACTCCTATTCCACTTACAATGTTCGGGTTGGGGTAACTCCCGGAGGAGAAGAGTTAGTGCGATCGGGCAATAATAAGAATAACATAAGAATGGTTCCATCAATGGGAAATGCTCAGACGGCTAAATTATTCAAGCTTGATTTAACCAATTTACTGGAACACCTCCCCTCCAACAAATTGTATTGGAGCGTTCAACCTGTTTATCACAATTATACGGCTGGAGCCTGGGCCCCTGAGCAGGAATTGCCTATAAATGCCGTGGCCGACTTCTATGCCCCCACTGTATGTGCATTAGATACGACTCAATTTAAAGATTTATCTTTCGGTTCTCAATTTGACAAATGGATTTGGGACTTTGGCGATGGCACCAAAGACACCATTACCTCTGCGGTTAACGGAAACACTAGCCATGTTTTTAGCAAGGGGGGAAATTACAATGTTACCTTAACCGTATTTTTCGGAGCTGTTTCCAATTCTATAACAAAAACCATAAATATACTTTATACTCCTGATGCAAGTTTTAAAATAGATACTATTTGTGAAGGCGACATGGCATTGTTCACCGACTTATCCAATACCGACAGTATCATTTCCCCGGAATATATTTGGGACTTCGGCGACGGCAGTGTTTCAGTAACTCCCGGAAATATAAGTCATGCCTACACAAAACCAGACACTGCTTATTTATATATTGTTACGGAAAATGAATGCTATGATGTTGATAGTCAAACCGTGGTGGTCACGGCACAACCTTCCCCTATAATTGTACTTGAAGTTTCTGGTCAAACAAAGTATTGCGAAGGAGACACCATAAAACTAATGGACGAAAATTCAGATCCTGAGTTCAATTATCAATGGTACGTGTCAGGCCTTAAACTTTTTGGCGAAACAGACACCAGTATAAGGAGAGTGCAAGAACATGGTTCTTATACATTCAAGGTAGATGTGACGAACCCATCAGGAAAGTGTACCGTTTCGGATGAAGAAACAATAGAAGTTTACCCTATGCCGGAAAAACCAAATATTTATCTAAAATCGTCATCAGATATAATTTGTCCGAACGAAACAGTAAGCCTTGCTGTTGAATATCCTTCCGATAAATATGAATATACCTGGCTGAAAAATGGTATGGAAATAAATCTCGAAGGTTTCGAGATCTCGGCCGCTCTTAATGAAGGTGATTACTCCATTCGGTGCAGTAAAGAGAATTGCTCAATTCAATCGGCACCTATAACAATCAACTATAAAACCAGCTTAGTTAAACCCGACTTGTATGTATTTGGTCCCAATGTCTGGTATTTTGCCTGTAGTAACGATTCAGCACAGGGCGGCTATCGCTGGCAACTTAATGGAAGTATTGTAGAAGAATCTGATGACCACATGTATTTTGCCATTAATAGAATAGGCAGTTACCATGTAGAAATTAATGACGGGCAAAACAATTGCTGGGTTAGCTCGGATACCATCAACATCCCCTCCGATGATTATATAGGTAAAGAGTATCAACCTCTGACCAAATCAGCTGCATATCCCAATCCTGTAACTGAAAGTTTTACAATTGATCTTTCTGATGATTACCTTGGTGATGTTTCTATTCGGATAATTGACAGCCAGGGAATAATACAAAAAGAAATATTTCTTGTGAAAGACCGGAAAGACTTTAGTCACATTATAAACATAAGCAATTTAAGTAAGGGGGCATATACTATTCAGGTACATATAAATAATGCAATAAAAACACTGGAACTCATAAAGATTTAGACTATCATAATTACATTCAAAATGAACAAACAAAAAAACAACATAAGATTACCTTTTACCATGTTTTTGTTTTTCTCAGTTTTACCGATAAGCAGCCAGGAGCTTGTTAGTAAGCAGAAAGAAATTGTTCACACTGAAGCCATAAACCTTCTCAAGCAATATGAACAAACTTTAAATAATATAGCCAATAGCAGTTCATCTGATGCGACCAGGAATAAGTATAAAAATGAGTTCATCGATCTGTTTCTGAACAGGCAGGTTTTGCTATTCAATGACATAGAGCCATCCAATTCATTCAGCGAATTTTACGAAGCAGAAAATTACATTGCCAATCTCTTGCTCTGGTACCCTGATGGCTTATTGGTTAATTTAGATTCCGACAACCTGTCAACCTATGGTATTACCCAACATAAAGAAAATATTTATTACCTTGACATTTTGGTTAAAAAGCAGTCGAAAGGCAACTTTATGAACCAGCAGTTTGTGGATAAAACGGACAAGCTTTCGTTTCGCATGGCATTTGTAATGGAGGGTAAGCGATCAGTAAACTACAAGTTTGTTGGGATACGAAAAGCAGGTACCGTAGCAAATAACCAGGGGGCATCACTTACTGAACTAAAGAAGGTTGAAGTAAGTAAAAACGAACAAATGGACATAAACCGAAACATTAAAATGCTGATGCTCGATTATATAAGAGCTCTGGAGTTTCTGGGAAATCCAAACGAACAAGCATCAGACAAAGAATTTATCAAGGCTGATTTTCTTACACTTTTTGAATCGGAATCAGCAATTGTATTTAACGACATTACCCCTGATGAAAACCAACAAGATTTTGACATAAAGACGTACACGGATGCCTTTACATCTGACTACCCCGATGGGATTACCAATATTGCCCTGAATATTGATTCTGCATCATTTGCCTATGTCGAAAGGCAAGAGGAGGAAACATACAAGACAAGTGCCACGGTGAAAAAATTTTTCTCGGGTCAATTTAATGCTAAACAAGCTTTTAAAATCGCAATTGATTTGCAAATCATTATTGTCTTTGAGAAAAAAGAAGGTTCGTTCTCTAATTACAAAATCAAGAGTATAGACAGAGTACTAACCGAGTACAGCGACATCAATAAAGGAGGAGAAAATGTCAAAAAAGAAATGTCAAAACTTAAACCTGTTAGTCTGGTTGGGAACTCAATAGGTGTGTTTACCGAAGGAGGAGCCTCATTCATAAATAATAGAAATTTAAGCAGCCAAACCCTTGAAAACAATTATCATGAATGGAAAACCAACTCTGGCATAGCTTATTCCGGAGGCCTTGCATTCGTCCATTTCAGAACGAATAAACTTGGTGTCCAAACGGGATTGGGGTTTACCAGTTATAATTCAAAATATTCCCTTACAGGTAAATTCACTAATGGCGAAACCTCAACGGACATAAATAATATCCCGCATACGCAAAAAATAGATGCCAGCTATGATTCAACCGTAAATCTCAACTATCTTTCTTTTCCTATTCACGTAATTTACATCGTAAGGCCCGAACATGACATTAAGTTTTATATAAATACCGGCATAAATGCATCGTATTGCCTTAGTGCCAATTACAGTGTGTCCGGAAATTTCCGCCACTATGGTAATTATGAAGATTTCCCAAGTGTGGCTAAAGAGATCGACAACCCTGGTCTTGGTTTTAGAAATGAACAGAATATTCATCGTTCCGGTAATACCAACTCCGATAAAATTTCCATTATGGCAACCCTTGGTGTAGGTGTTTTAAAAAGAATCGGCTACTTCGGCTATCTAAAAACCGGACCTACTATTGGTTACGAACTTTTCCATACAGGTAGCAGCAACACGTACACAAATGTTTTTGGTTCAACCACAACATATAAACCGACAAAAATATTATTCATTGGATTACAAATATCGTATTTATATGCTCTATAGGAACATACAAAAATTAGTTTTAGCGTTTTTAATTTTAACACTTTGGGTTCCTCTGGGAAAGTCCCAGGGAACGATGCACTTTGCTGAGGTTATTAACCTCAGTGAATCAGAGATAAAAGTTTTCACTAAACGCACTCAGCAAAAAGTTGAGGAGTTTCAGGCATTTATGAAAATAATAGCCGATAAGACCCAGTCAAGGGATCGCCGGAACCTTGCAGAACTGGAAGCTTTGAAGCTTTTCTATGAAGGAGCTGTAATTGAAATAACATCGGCTGATAAAAGCCAGGTTACTAAAAGAACAATTAAAGAGTATTTATACCGGCTTAAAATCCTCCCCTATGCCCAGGTTAATATCGACTATTACGATGTGGCTTATGTAACAACTTTTAAAAAGGGACCTGATGGTAAGTACTATGCAACCGCAACCATCTTTCAAAAGATTACCGGGTTCGATAACGAAAGAATGGTGTATTCCCGCCATTTAAAAAAGGAAATAGAGGTTGTTCTTGAAAATGTAGTTGATGAATTCTATGGCGAAAGCCGATGGAAAATATTCTTAGGTGATATTAAAGCTACCGAAGTAAAAGTTTAACAACTGGTTTAAGCGATAACAATAAACGAACAAGAACAGAATTAATCTAAAAATAGCCCATCTATGCCAAAGAACCATATTGAAACAAGACAAAATAATCAAGCTGAAAATGAGGTTTTAGGAAACAACAAAGTTATAACACCACTTCTTTGTCTTTGGCTCTTATCTGGATTTATCCTTTTACCACATTGGCTGTCGGCACAAAAATACCATTTCAAAAACTATTCTGTAAAGGAAGGTCTAACGAATAGCGAGATAAATATCGTTTTTCAGGACTCAAAAGGTTATTTATGGGTGGGTACCCAGGGCGGCGGAATTTGCAGGTTCGACGGCTACTCCTTTGAGAACCCGCAGCAAAGCTCTCAGTTAAAGCTGGGGTCTGTTACTTCAATAACCGAAAACAGCGCTGGCGAAATACTTTATTCAACACAAAAGAAAATATGCCAAATTGAAAACAATATTGCAACTGAAATCCGGCTGGATTCCCTAAAAGGTAAAAGTCTAAACGGGATCAGGCTTTTGGGGGATCAAATGTGGGTAATGACCAAAGAAAAAGGAGTGTACATTTTCAGTAAAGGGAAAGACGGTTATCGCCTGCTTTTTACTATTTCGAAGGCAAATGGCTTACATGGCAATAACATTCAGGATATTGAAATGGATTGCCAAAACAGATACTGGATAGGTCATGAAAATGGCATTGATGTCGTAAAACTGGACAACGTAGTTGAAATTGTCCCTATGGTTGTTGATATTGACATACCGTCTGATATGGTTGTGGACATAGAATCAGGGAGCGACTGTGAAATGTGGTTTGCTTTTGCGAATAATGGTACCTACAGAGTTCTGTGCAACGAAATGGGTTTTACCGTAAACCGAATATACAATAGCTACTTCGATGATGAAATAGATAATCATATTACATCAATTTTTGTAGTAAACAACGATGATGTGTGGTTAGGGACCCGGGAGTCGGGCATTATAAATATTACTTTTCCTTTTATTAAAAAATTAAACCGGGAATTTGGCATGCATAGTAACCAGATTACTGATGTAATTGAAGACCGGGAATCAAATTTATGGATTGCAACGGCTGATGCAGGAATTATGCGTTATAGTAAACAAGGCTTTGTCCATTATGATAAAAACTCCGGTTTAACAGATTTAAATATAAAAAGCATTGTACCCGATAGCAGTAATGGAATCTGGATTACTACCGATGACAATCTTTACCGTTTATCTAGCCTTGATGATAAAATTAAACTACGCTATATGGTTATGCCCGGCATGTCAATGGCAACATACAGCAATGCTTTACTGATACCCAACACCCAACAATTGCTTGCCGGTACTACGCATGATGGGTTTATTCATATAGTTGGCAGTAATTTCAGCCATATTAAAAAATCCGGGGATGAAATGGAAACCATTCAGGTTTTTTTCGAAGAAAACCTCAACACCTACCTGATTGGGACCAATAACGGTGTATATCGTTATAAAACCGGCGACTTGGAGTTGAAACCCGACAGCAGACTGTTAAAAGAAAGAAATATCCGTACTATCATTAACGATAGTAAATCAAATATCTGGTTTGGAACAACAACAGGTATTTATGTTTTAAAAGAAAATGGAATAGTGGAGATGGAAGATAAAAAAGGACTTACCAAAACTTCGATAAACTGCCTGCAAGTCACTGACAATGGCAATATAATAGCGGGTACCATGGGTAATGGAATTTTATACATTTACAAAACAGAACTGAACAGTAATACGATAAAAGTAAAGCCTCTTTTAGAAGAGGAAAAGTTACTGTCAAAGAACATTTATTCATTGCTTTGGCAAAATGACTCCTTACTAATTGCAGGAACCGACCGTGGATTTGTACAAATTACATTGATTGACGATGATGTCAATTTAGTTCGTGACTTTAATGAGGCAAACGGTTTTGTGAACACGGTCAACAACCTGAATGCCATTTGCAGAAACGCCGATGGCGATATTTGGTTTGGAACAAAAACAGGCATTTCGGTATTCAGGCCCAATCGTTTTAAGGTAGATACAGCCAAACCACTTTTAAACCTTGATAATTTAATCGTTAATGACGCCCCTTGGGGGATAAATGACAAAAGCATTCATTTCAATACAAAAAGAACTATTTCTCTAGGGTATAATCAAAATTTTATCGATTTTATATTTAGTGGCACCTATTTTTCAAATCCCATTACTTATCGATATAAACTGGAAGGACTGGATAGAAAATGGAATACCACCGGAGAAAGATATGTTTCGTACCCTGGCCTGAAACCCGGGAACTACGAATTCATGATTCAGGCCATATCAAGTACCGGTGTTGAGTCACTACTTTACAAACTCCCAATTAACATCCGCCCCCCTTTTTGGCAAAGGGCTTGGTTTATATTCATTTCTGTACTAACGGTTGTTATTCTTGCCATTTCATTTTTTCGTTATCGTGTATATAAATTAGAAAAGGATAAAATTAAACTGGAGAAAACTGTTGAGGAACGTACCGAAGAAATTATCAAGCAGAAACACGAGATTGAGGTGCAAAAAAAGCATCTCACGGACAGCATTAAATATGCGCAACGCATACAAAATGCAGCCATTACAAAGCCTGATGTCATTCAAAAATATGTGAAAGATTATTTCATATTATTTATGCCACGAGATATTGTAAGTGGTGATTTTTATTGGTTTGGCGAAGTTGACAAGACCTTGTTTGTCGCGCTTGCTGATTGCACTGGACATGGTGTTCCCGGGGCATTTATGAGCATGTTGGGGCTAAGGTTACTGAACGACATTGTAATAAATCAAAAAGTTACCCGCACCAACTTAATTCTTGACCGGTTACGTGAAGGCGTAATTGATTCGCTTAACCAGGAACATGAAGATTCCAAGACGAGGGATGGCATGGACATGGCTATATGTGCCATTAACTATAGTGAGCAGCGAATCGAATTTTCGGGTGCTTTTAACCCTCTTTGGATAGTTCGTGGAAATGAATTCCAGGTACTGAGACCAGATCGCATGCCGATAGCCAAGTATATGAAAATGAAAGCTTTTACTTCTGACCATATAAACTTTAAACCTGGTGATAAAATCTACTTCTTTACAGATGGCTATGTCGACCAGTTTCGTAGTGGTGATCTACAAAAATTTATGAAAAAACAGCTTAAAGAAACCATTCAAACTATTTCTTTAATGAGCATGGAAGATCAGCGCACAGAACTTATTAAAATATTTGAAAATTGGAAAGGAAGCTATTCTCAGATAGATGATGTCAGTTTGATTGGTTTGCAATTATAAAGATTGTTTCTACGATACAATTTTAAAATTACTAAGCCGGTTAAAATATTGACTGGCTTTTTTGGGTACTTAACTTGAAATATTTTCCTTAAACTGGCTTACCCCTTACCAGAAAATTTTCCCACTTATACCCTGCACGCCGGCTCGAATATATTTCACTTCTTTTTTATTACGAAAGATAAGGTTTCATGCAAGGCAAATTCTCCAACCGGACATTGGACTTCAACTCCAATTTGCACTTTTGTTAATGCCTAATAAAAAAAGCGAACAGCGATTATTTTCAGTAAAACTAATTTTCACAGTACCCGCTTTATTTTTTATTTTATCAAGACACTACCTGGTATTACTGAAAGCTTACGAATACAAAAACCTTTTTATACTCCGTTTAGGTGTTTTAATAAATTCTTCAGGATGTATTAAAAATTTGCTGACATTCATATAAGCCGGAACCTGTTTATTTAACTCCGTCCTGTTTTCCTCCATTATATTTTCCAGTTTTTCTTTACCAATCCCATCTTTTTCCATCAGATCAGAATCCGGATACACCAGTGCAACTAATTTACCCTTCCTTTCAACTACAATAGATTCCTGGACACAGTATTTATTATTTATCAGTGATTCTATTTCTTCAGGATAAATATTTTGCCCGGAAGGTCCAAGAAGCATGCTTTTACTTCTTCCTTTAATGAATATGCACCCATCATTATCAATAACCCCCAAATCTCCCGAGTGCAACCATCCATCCGAATCAATAGCTTTTCTTGTTGCTTCCTGGTTTTTATAGTAACCGTCCATTACATTTTCTCCTTTAATCAGGATTTCTCCGGCTATTCTCTGCGGATCCTCCGAATCTATTTTTACTTCCAGCGTATCAACCTTTTTACCAGACGAACGCATCTTAGTCGTTTTCCAGGAAGAATAACTAATTAAAGGGCCGCATTCTGTCATTCCATACCCTATAGTGAACGGGAACCTGATTTTTTTGAAGAAAGCTTCAGCTTCTTTATTAAATGGGGCACCTCCAATTACTACCTCATGAAAGTTACCCCCAAATATTGTCTCAAGCTTCTGCCTGATTTTTTTTAAAAGTACCCTGTTGATAAGCGGGATCTTTAAAAGAAATTTAACAGGAGGCTTTGATATTTCCGGAAGTAACCTGTTTTTATAAATCTTCTCTATTACCAAAGGTACCGAGAGAATTAACCTGGGCCTAATCTCCGAGAAAGCTGCAGTAATAATCTGTGGCGAAGGTGTTTTTGTCAAGAAAGTAATATGGCAACCTAACGAAAAAGGAAATAAAAACTCAAAGGCCAGTCCATACGAATGCGCCAACGGCAAAAACGACACAATAGAATCTCCTTTCTTCAACGGCATATTATTTTGAGCAAACCTGATGTTTGCTGCCAGACTATTATGAGACAACATCACTCCTTTCGAGTTACCTGTAGTACCTGACGTATAGCTTATTAAAGCAAGTTCTTTGTTCTCAACTCTTTCAAAAGACATATCATTCTTTTCCGGGTCGCCGTTAAAGTGACTTTTAAACACATCTTCTGTTTTGAACATACTACCCTTTGTTTCAGCTACAGAATAGTCCTCCAGCAAAAAAGCGACCTGTATATTCGCCAGTTCATCAAACTTTAAATTATTAAGTATTGCTTCAGAAGAAAACAAAAGCCTGGCTTCTGAATGGTTTACCAGATTTTCGATATCATTAGGTATAAATTCAGGAAGAATTGGAACTACAACAGCCCCGTAAGTAATCGTAGCAAGAAAAACAACCGCCCAGTTGGTCGAATTTTTTCCGATTAGGGCTACCTTTTCCTTTTTCTCTAAACCACAATATTCAAATACCTTATGAAGCTCTATGATTCGCTTATAAACGTCCTGGTACTTTAGATTGCATCCGTTATAATCTGATAATGCAAGATCATCCCAACCTTCCTTTATCCCCTGCTCTATATAAAGCACTAAATTCTCCTTTAACATCACTTCATTTTTTTAATTAATTTCTGCATAAAAATACGGAAACAACAGCATTATTTAAGGATTAAAAAAGCATTTTTGAGCAAAGCGTATATAAAAACGAAGCTTCATTTCTAAGTAAACCAAGTTTTCAACACTGTCACACAACCAATTCACAAAAAAGAAAAAACACTAATTATCAGACACTTAAAACAAACAAGAATCAATCAAAGACTGCATCATAACCCACTATCAGTGATTTAAATCACCATAGGTATGAAATCCATATCACCCGCTTTATTTTGCCATATAGTACATCTTTATGTTAGTTTAGCATCGGAACCAATTCTCATTCATTATGAATACACTAGTACAAACCCCCACCCTAAAACTTCAAAGTGGCTCATGCCTGTCGGGCGATGAACTTAACACATTAGGTATTACCCCAACAAACCTTCAGTGTTTTTCATATTATCACTATGTTCTTTATCAGAAAGGTGATACAAGGGTAATACTTAAACCTTTACCTCACAATTTATTCAAGGTTATAAGGAGTTATATGTTTACTCCTGCTTAACCATAGTTTACCGAATCGAATGAATTAAAATAATCCAAAGAAATTTGGATTATTTTTTTTTATTTTGCGCCAAAACATTTGAAATGTCAAAAAAAGCTGAAAAATACAATCGCCTGTCTGAACAGTTAAAAAAGTTGCTTAATGACAGCCCTACACTTAATGCTCAGTTGGCCACAATAAATGCAATTTTATACCATAAAATGAATAATTTTTTCTGGGTTGGCTTCTACCTTGTTAACGGAAAATCACTTCACGTTGGACCGTACCAGGGACCCGTAGCTTGCCAGAAACTGGAATACCCTAAAGGTGTATGCTGGAAATCTGTACTTGATGAATCTACTCAGGTTGTTCCCGATGTACACGCATTCCCCGACCACATTGCCTGCGATAGCCGTTCAAAATCAGAAATTGTTATTCCTGTGAGAAATTCAGACAGTGAAATTGTTGCTGTATTAGATATTGACAGCGACAAGCCCGATCAGTTTGATACAGACGACACGGTTGGACTAACTAAAATTCTGGGGTTGATTAAGCAGGAATTTTTAGACGAACTCTAATTATTCTGCATTTGCGTAGCTATTAAGCAATTCCTTGATTTTATTTATCGAATACGGTTTTGTCAATAACTTATTAAAGCCCACATTTTTATAATCATCAAAAAAAAGCTTGGGATTATGAGCAGTGAGGGCAATAATTGGTATCCGGCTTTTTGCCAGGGACAAATTCTCTCTAATATAACTTGTTGCTTCAACCCCATTCATTACCGGCATTTCAATATCCATTAAAACCAGATCATAGTCATTTGCACTCAGCTCTTCAACAGCTTCCTTCCCATTTTCTGCCAAAAAGAAGAAATGTCCCAGATCTTCAAGAATTTCAGCAAGTAAAAGCCTGTTTGTAAAAATATCATCAGCTACAATGATTCTAAGTTTTGACATAATAATAAATTAATTAACCTAAATGACTAAGTGTTTTGATAATTTTCAGGCTGTTTATTTTCACGTTTGAACCATCAAGATCAATGATCTTGTCATTCTTGAATTCTGCTAATGTCCTGATAAAGCTTTCCTTTGTAGTTCCTGCCAGTTCAGCCAGTTCCCTGCGCGTAAAAGGAAACTCAAACTCTTCGTTTTTATAGATAACCTCAGAAAAATACAATATAACGTCTGCAATTCTTCCCGGAAGCTGCTTATGGGACTGGCTCATCAACCTTTCAAAGATAAACAAGCCATCATTACTTATTTTTTTTATAATCTTTTCAGCAAACTCTCCATTTGAATATAGTAGTCTATTGAATGTATTTATATCAATAAAAGTTATTTCTGATTCCTTAACAGCCGAAGCCGAATATTGATGGGTATCCTTCCCATATATAGACAACAATCCTAAAAAATCATAAGGAACTGCAACCTTTAGAATGATGTACTTGCTGTTTCGCCCCTCTTTAAAAATCTTAACCATTCCCGAATTCAAAAACATAATATGAGATGTACGGGTATCCTGCCGGAATACGATCTCCTTCTTATTGTACTTAACAGTATTACTGTTCTGCCTTACATCATCTTTCTCCTGTTCGGAAAGGCAATTTTCAAATGGTATTAACAGCATATTGGTCTGACTTCCTTGAGTCATTTACTAATCAAATTAATGTTATCCTTATTAAAATTAAGAAAAATTTATCGAATTCAAACCCTTAATTTGACATAATGATGATTTGGATCATGATTTCTTCATAACAAATCTCAAACATTTATTTTTTTCATTCAGTTTCTTTATTCTTTCAAATTTAATTATATTTACAATAAAGGTGCCGAGTTTGCATTGATGGTTAAACACCAATTTTATCGAAAAAAAGCCTGTAATGACCGAAAACAAAGATTATACTATATTAGTTGTTGATGATTCTACCACAAATGTAGTTTTATTGGAAGCAATTCTTGATGAAAAAGGATATAGGATAGATACTGCCCTTAATGCTAAAGAAGCATATAACCTTATTGAAAAGCATACCCCGGATCTGATATTACTTGATCTTTTGATGCCAAAAATTAGTGGGTTTGATTTTCTTGAAGAAATTAGAAAAAATGATATAACTAAAAATACACCGGTAATTGTTGTTTCAGCTCTTACCGATGAAGAAAACATTGAAAAAATAATGAAAATGGGAGCTATTGATTTTGTGAAAAAACCAATTGACCTTCAATACCTGGTTGACAAGGTAGAGTCCGTACTTCAAGATGCCCACCTGACCAAAGAGTAGGTTCCCCTAGTATGACTTAGTTTTCATCATCATTTTTCCTCTGTTAATCCAAAAATTTCAACCACAAAACTCACGTTGCGTAAATCCTAATAAATACTTTGTGCAATGGAGATATTAATTGTTGACGATAATGTATTAGACAGGAAGTATTTAAAATACTTAATCGAGAACCATACGGGATTTTCGCCGGTGACCGCTAAAGACGGTGAAGATGCTCTAAAAAAAATAAAACGAAGAGAATTCGACCTTATTATCACAGATATAGTTATGCCCAAAATAGAAGGGATTGAACTGATTAATCAAATAAACCATATATCTCCGGGCACCGAAATCATTGCCGTATCTGGCGAGAATCCATATTACCTGTATATTGTAAAGAAACTTGGCATAAAACGTGTTTTCACCAAACCCATTGATGCGAACAAATTTCTAGCCTGTGTCCGTTCAATTGAGAAAAACAGGCCTCGAAAAGTTTTAGCCTCATAACTTCAGAAAAACAAAAAACCATCAACATAAAAAGCTTGCGAAGCCAAGAAAAAAGGAATCTTTTCCTGACAATCACACCGCATTTAGCGACGTTTTCTTATGACCATGAAATACCCTTCCTAATTATTAGTACTGCTTTATAGATTTATCACACACCCTGAACCGATACCGGGACATCTGAAAACTCTCAACCAAAAAAGGGAAACTGAAAATTCTGCCCCAAATACCTTAAGTGGCAATACCCCCCACATAGTTTATTAAACATCCTCTTGATAATTCAATAAAGGTTACTTTTAGCTTGTTTTATTCTGAATGCTTGAAGGTAGAATCAAACATTGAGTAAATTTCTTTTCCTTTATATTCCGGTTTCCTTTAAAGAAACAGTTGTAAATTGTAATTTTGTAAATTGTAACTTAAATCATACATTGCTTATGATGCATATCACTTCTTTTTTTTAATAATAACTTAAGTTCATCCTAAATTTATAGAATACAACAATAACTGTGGAAAATTGTGGCAGGAAACACTATACCAAGTAATAAAATAATAATAGAATCAATTCACACATTTGCGGATGTGAATAAGAAAATCAGCGGGCTTACTGATTGTTCCTTAAAGGATTTTGACTTCTTAAATTCTACATTCAAAGATTACTTTCACAATCTGCAGGTTCTTTCAGAATCTACAACCAGTTTCATTAACTTTCTTACAAAACTGGGTGATGACCCTGAATTTGAAGATCTGAAAAACCAAAAAGAAATATCGGGAGTAAGAATATTCGATACAGTAAACTTTTTTCTATCTGACATTAAAGATATCAGTGAAAAGACCAATTATCTAACACTGTTGGTTAACAACCTGAACCAGGACTTGAGCACCGTAAAATTGCTTTTTACAAACCTGAAGTTTGATCCTTTGTTTAACATCGACCTCTCTATAGTTTATGAACAGATAGAGGTTATAAGCATGTGTTTAAAGCAGTTGGAGGATTTAATCAATAACCTTCACTATCAACTAAATGAAGCGATCAAGTTTACAGATGAGGGCTTTATTACCTCTTTTGATTTATTATCGGAACAGCTTGAAAACATTAAAGGTAGTTACCAACTCCTTTACGGATTATCTAAAACAGCTTCAAAATATCATTCAAACCTTAAAAACCTGGAAGAAAAACGCTCCTCCAGTGCCTCTGAAATAATTACTAATTTGCAGTTTCAGGATATCCTGCGTCAAAAGATTGAACATGTACAGGATGCCTATGACGAAATAATAAATGAGCTAAAAAAAATCCAGACAGAGAAAAGTAGCCCTAAGCCTGAAGAGCTTTTTAAAATACGGGACATCACCACTCTGCAATCTGCTCAACTCATGCATTCCAGTCAGGAGTATCAATCTGCCACAGAAACCATTCTTAACAAAATAAACGAATTAAATACCCTTTTAAATAAATTCCAGTCTATATGGAACCACTTTTGCAAACCGGAAAACACAAAAATCCAATCTATAAAATCGAAACTTCAAGAACACAACTCTTTGCTTAATGCACAAAGCTTTTCCTTGTTCCATATTGCAGAAAAATTTGAGTCACTTACCTTCAATTTGTTAAAACAAATAGAGACGCTCAAAACTAAATATGTTGATAAGAACAATATTTGTAGTTCATTTGATATCTTAAAAGAACAATTTTCTAATATTGAAAAGCATTATTCAAAAGATAAAAACTTAGGCACCGTAATGCAAATAAAGTCTGAACTCTCTAAGTTTGATACCGGATTTAACAAGCTTTCTGTTGAAATGAAAAAGTACCACAATTTATTTCATGAAAATCATTTTAACATGCAAAGCATCCTAAAAAATGACCTTCAGGCGATAAAAAGTTACGCCGAAAAGAACTCCAGGTATTACGGAAATAAGTTAAACACCTTAATTAACAACCTAAATCAAGGAACAGTGAACCTTATCGCCCATGCTGAGTTTGATGTAAAACAAGTTACTTATTACAAAAACTTCGACAAGGAGATTAATGAAATAATCCACTTACTGGACAATCTTCTGTCTAAAATAAGCGTATCTAAAAATGATATAGACAAAGCAAGGCTGGAACATTTAAAGCAACTTTATACAATGGACAGTGAGCGACGGATACACGACTTAATAACCGGAAAAAAAAATACAAATCGAGATAACAGTAAAAAAAACAAAGACTCCGATGAAGTAGAATTTTTCTAAAAGAATTTTATATAAAAATTATCAAAATGAGCAAAAAAATACTTTTTGTTGATGATTCTGAAAGTATACGAGAAATCGTAAGTTTCACTTTACAAAATGAAGGCTACGATGTACTTATAAGTGACAATGGGAAAAACGCTTTAAACCATTTAGATGGTCAGGACATCAACCTAATTATTACTGACCTGCATATGCCTGAAATGAACGGAATAGAACTCATCAAAGAAATACGAAAAATGTCGGACTATCAACGAACCCCAATCCTTTTTCTTACCACAGAATCGCAAACAGAAAAGAAAATGGAGGCTAAAAATGCCGGAGCAACCGGATGGATTGTAAAGCCTTTTGTACCGGCCAAACTATTAGCAGCTATAAACAAAGTAATAAGATAAAGTTCGGCAATATGGAAAATCAATTAATTGAAAAGACAAATTCATACCTGTCCTTTCAGGTGGGAAGTGAAATATTTGCGGCTAATGTTACGAACATCACCAACATTCTGGAGATGACCAAAATAACACGTGTCCCAAAGGCCCCCAAATACATGAAGGGTGTTATGAACCTGAGAGGAAGCGTATTACCTGTTTTGGATACCAGAATTAAGTTTGCTCTTCCTGAAACCGAATACACTACCAATACTTGCATTTTAGTTCTTGAACTGCTTTCAAAAAACGAAAGGATTCAGTTAGGGGCTATTGTTGACAGCGTCCAGGAAGTTCTTGAACTTGAGGAAAAAGATATCTTACCCCCTCCTGCTATTGGAACAAATTTCGACTCAAGCTTCCTTGTAGGAATGGCCCATAGAGGAAATAACTTTATTATGATCCTTAATATTGATAAGATATTCACCGATGATGGTATAATAAACCTACAGGACTTGACCGTTGAACAAGACACTGAGCTATAATTGGATGACAGATATACATGGATAAAAACCTTCAAAATATTCCCGATTTTTTTAAAGCCGAATTACAGCCACATGAATTTAATAAGCTCAGTAAATTTATAATGAGCGAATATGGCATAAAAATGCCACCTGAAAAGCGGATCATGCTTCAAAGCCGTCTGCAGAAACGACTGAAGGCCTTAGAAATGGATAATTTTAAAGATTATATTGATTATCTTTTTTCTCCGCATGGAATGAGTGAAGAAGTAATTCACATGATGGATGTTGTTAGCACGAACAAAACCGATTTTTTCCGCGAGTCTACCCATTTTGACTACATGCTTTCAAAAGCTCTACCATATTTGAGTAAAAATCCGGAAAAAAGACATTTAAAAATATGGAGTGCGGGGTGTTCCTCTGGAGAAGAACCTTACACCCTTGCTATTACCATGAGTGAATACAAAGAAACCGACCAAAACATGGATTTTAGTATATTCGCTTCCGACATTTCAACTAAAGTCTTGAAAATAGCTGTTAATGCAATCTACCCGGAAGAACGAATAGCAGAAATCCCATTAACTCTTAAGAAAAAATATTTCCTTAAAAGCAAAAATGCCGAAGAAAAAAAAGTTCGGCTAATTAAAGAATTGAGAAACAAAGTGAGTTTTGCACGGATTAACCTGCTTGAACTGTCTCATGCCCCAAAACCCGAATATCATATCATATTTTGTAGAAATGTCCTTATTTATTTTGATCGACAAACGCAACATAAGATTTTATTAGCTTTAAGTAGTAACCTGGTTCATGGTGGATTTCTTTTTTTAGGCCATTCTGAATCAATATCTGGAATGGATTTACCATTAAAAGCCTTAATTCCAACTGTATTTTCTAAAATTTGAGCCTATGGAATTACAAAATGCCTCCAGAAAAGAATTATTAGACGAAATAAACAGATTAACGGAGCTGAACAACAAGTATACTCATGATACCGCATCTTTAGAGAAAGCTCTTGTTGACGTGAATAACAAACTTGAAGAAGCGGAAGCAATGAAAAGTCACTTCGTTTCTAACATTAGTAACGAACTGGTGAACCCATTCACCTCTGTTCTTGCATTGGCGGACAGTATACTGGATGTTGACAAAGAAAACTGGAAAAGGGTTATTTCTATGATTGCCCTAATCCATTCTGAAGTATTTCATTTGGATTTTCAACTTCAAAACATATTTGCAGCAGCAAAACTTGAAGCCGGTGAACTTATACCGGTAACATCCACCGTAGATGTCAACAACCTAACCAACAATGTCATCGAATCATTTAAATATGACACCAGGCATAAAGGGTTAAAAATTGAATTCTATTCGCAGAATAAAAATGCTGACACAAACATTTTCTTTAATACCGATGCAGAGAAACTCAGGTTAATTCTATCAAACCTGCTTAGCAATGCAATTAAATACAGTTACGAAAATAGTAGTATAACTATTAAGATAACAAGGGCATTTGACAAGCTTATTGTGGAAGTAACAGATTTTGGACGAGGTATAAGCAAGGAAAACGAAAAAGTAATATTTGACCGTTTTAAACGTGGTGACAGCGGAATAAACTCGGTAAACCGCGGGCACGGACTTGGACTTTCGGTAAACAAAGCTGTACTTGACATTCTTGAGGGAACAATCTCATTTACAAGTAAACTAAATGAGGGAGCAACATTTATTGTAACCATACCAGAATCTAAAGACGAAAGTACTGGTATATCTACTGACGCCAATGAGATATACTTTAAAGAAGAAAAATTCTGATTTTGTGCTTGCTAAAAATGAAAACATATTTCTCTATCCGGCATCAATATGTGTCCCTGAGAAACCGGCTATAATAACCACAATACTTGGTTCTTGTGTTGCCGTGTGCTTTTACGACTGCAAAGTCCAAATTGGAGGTATAAATCACTATATGTTACCATTATGGAACGGACAGGGCCTGGCTTCCCCAAAATTTGGGAACATTGCGATTGAGAAATTATTAGACAAATTATTACAGGCAGGAGCTATTAAAAGTAACATCATAGCAAAAGTATTTGGAGGTGGAGAAGTTCTGGCTACGTTAAATAACCACTTTAATGTTGGCGAAAGAAATATTGATATCGCAAAACAAATGCTGTCACGCCTTAACATTCCGATTATGGCTCAAAGTACAGGTGGAAAACTGGGTCGGAAAATATTATTTAATACCAACACTGGCGAGGTTGTCCAAAAATACGTAAAGTCCTCACCAGGTATTTAAACTAGCAAAAAAAACATGAAAAAAATCCGTGTACTTGTAGTTGATGATTCTGCCGTTGTCAGACAAACTTTATCTTCCATATTAAATTCAGATCCCAAAATTGAAGTTATCAGTACCGCTTCAGACCCTATATTTGCAGCAAAAAAAATCTCCAAAGAAGTACCCGACGTTATAACCCTAGATGTAGAAATGCCAAGAATGGATGGCCTGACATTTCTAAAAAAAATAATGAGCCAGCATCCTATACCTGTTGTTATTATTTCGAGTATTACAGAAAAAGGCACTGAAACAGGAATGAAGGCGCTTGAGTATGGTGCTGTTGAAATAATAACCAAACCCCAGATGAACACAAAAGAGTTCATTGAGGAATCAAAAATCAGAATCTGTGATGCGGTTAAAGCAGCGGCCCATGCCAAAATAAAAAGAAAACCGATAAAAAAAACCGAACCAATGCGTGTCGAACCTAAATACTCTGCCGATGCTATTATCGGGCCTTTGAAAAACCACAGTATGATTAAAACAACCGAGGTGGTTGTTGCTGTTGGTGCTTCCACGGGAGGCACAGATGCTTTACGAATATTCCTGGAATCACTTCCTGTCGATGTTCCGGGTATTATTATTGTACAACATATGCCGGAACATTTCACCCGTTCTTTTGCAGAACGCCTGGACTCTATTTGTAATATTACAGTAAAAGAAGCACAAAACGGCGATGCTGTCACACGGGGAAAGGCCCTTATAGCTCCAGGAAATCACCACATGCTTTTAAAACGTTCCGGAGCAAGATATTACGTTGAAATAGTAAACGGGCCCTTTGTTAACCGTCACCGTCCGAGTGTAGATGTATTATTCCGTTCCACAGCGAAATATGCCGGAAGAAATGCAATAGGAGTCATAATGACCGGTATGGGAGATGATGGAGCCAAAGGATTACTTGAAATGAAAGAGGCTGGAGCCTACACCATTGCTCAGGATGAGAAATCGTGTGTTGTATTTGGCATGCCCAAGGAAGCAATAGCCTTAGGTGCTGCAGATAAAATTGAACCGCTAGAAAACATTAGTCACCAAGTGATAAAACACCTGCACAGAAACTTAAAATAATTATAAATCAAATGTTTATTTTATTAACCTTATATATTGAATAACCTTTCATTTTATAAGCTGAATAGCCTGTTAGCAAAGTTTATTTGAAATTTAGGTGTATTTATAATTATTTGATTATATTTAGTCAGTTTACCTTTAATAAACAGTGCTAGGGCATGAAAAATGAAATTAGAAGAGATAATAGTTGGCCGGTTTTTTTATCATTCCTGTTTGTATTTGTTATTTTTATTTTTGGTTTAATAATTCATTTATTTGAAAATGATGATGCAACAGTTACCTTTAAGAATATAATAAAGGTAATAATTAGTGAGAAATTCCTATTGCTATTCCTGGTTCAGCTTATTTTAGTTCCTTTAATTGTTTTCTTTGTAACAAGAAACACCAATTATACTATTTGGAAACTGGAAACAAACGTTTCTAAACAGGGAAAGCAGGAAAGGGTTATCACAAAATATGTAGACAGCCTGATACATGGAAATTACAACACAGAAATAAAGTCTGAAAATCAAGACGATACGCTATCAAAAGCCTTAATCAAACTAAGGGATACATTAAAATCCAACAAAGAATTATTTGAAAAGCAGCGCAGAGAAGATGAAGCCAGAAACTGGCATGCTGAAGGACATGCGAAATTTGGTGAAATATTACGAAACAATACCGATCTTGAAGAACTTGCTTTTAATGTCATTAAAGAACTAACCAATTATGTAAGAGGGATTCAGGGAGGGTTTTATCATCTTGAAGAAGAAGATTCGGAAAAATACTTTCGGTTAGTTGCATTTTATGCCTACGGACGGAAAAAATATGCTGACAAAAAAGTCGTCTGGGGAAAAGGGTTGATTGGAACTGCCGCCATGGAAAAGAAAACTATTCACATGATGGAACTGCCGGATGGATATGTTACAGTAACTTCCGGCCTGGGACAAACAAACCCTAACCGCCTGGTTGTGTGCCCACTAATTTCAGAAGGTGAAATTTTTGGGGTATTGGAGATAGCATCATTAAAGGAATTCAATACAGACCATTTAAAGTTTATTGAAAAAGTTGCAGAAAGCACTGCTTCTACTATTTCTTCTGTCCGTATGAACATGAGAACTGCCGAACTGCTTGAGGAATCAAAAGAACAAGCTCAGGCACTTTCTTCCCAGGAAGAAGAAATGAGGCAAAACATGGAAGAGCTTAAGGCTACTCAGGAAGAAGCGGCAAGACAGGCAGAACGTTTCTTAAGACTGGAGAATACGGTTAACCATACTATGATCAGGGCAGAATATAATGTTGATGGCGTGCTTATGTATGCCAATACAAACTTCCTGAAAAAGCTCGAATACAATTCTAACTCCCAGGTTGAAGGAAAACATATTTCTATGTTTATTTCGCCTAAAGACGAAGAATGGTTTTACAACATATGGGGCAAACTTGCTAAAGGAGGAAGGCATTTTGAAGGTTACATGAAACATGTCACCAAAACAGGGACAGACTTATGGACAATGGCAACCTATACCTGTATAAGAGATCATGAAGGGGAAGCTGAGAGGGTCTTGTTTCTTGCTCTGGACACTACAGAACAAAAGAAGCTTAGCCTAAATCTCGAAGCATTTAATGATGCTGTAAACCGATCCAGTATAAACGTTGAATTTGACACAAACGGAAACTTGGGAAAATACAGCGAATCTTTCCTTTATAAGTTTAAATATTCAGACAAAGAAGCATCAACACTCAATATCAGCGACTTAATTTCCCCCTTAGAGTTAGAGAACTTTAACAAAAAGTGGGAAAATATCGTCAACGGGATGAACTTTGAAGGGAACTTTAAGGTCCTTAATAAAAAAGGTGAGGAAGGATGGATTCAGGGAGCTTTTAGTGCAGTATATAACCAATACGGAGAAGTTGACAAGGTCATTCTAATTGGGCATGACATTACGACCCAAAAGCTAATGGAAATTGAATTTAAAAATCAAAATGAGACTTTAAAGAAACAGGAAAAATTACTGCGCGAATCAGAGAAGTCCCTGAGCATCAAATTACGTGAAGCCCGACAGGAAATGCAGGAACAATTCAAAGAAATTGAATCTATAAAGATCCGGAATGAAAGAACGCTTGAAGGAGCCCTTGATGCAATAGTTCAAACATCTCAGGACAACAAAATTATATTTTACAACAAAGCCGCTGAGCACTTGCTGGGGTATAACAAAAACGAAGTATTAGGAAAAGAAATTGCTATATTATTCTCCGAAGAGACAATTCAGCAAAATAATTATGTTGCTGATTATGTTGCTAAAAGTGACAATAAAATAGTTGGGGTACGAACGGAAATAAGGATGAAACCGAAAACCGGCGATGAACTCGCAGTTCTCTGCCTTCTTTCCAAAGCCCAGGTTGAAGATGAAATAACCTATACTGCTTTTATCCAGACCATAGAGGTTGAATTATTTTGATTTTGTATTATTGATTACATATGCCTTTTTGTTAAAAACAATCTGACTATGCGAATTATAAATAAGCAAAGTAAAAAAGAACTAGAGAATCGCATTTTTGAGCTGGAAGAACAAATAGAACGCTTGAAAGAAAATCCGGTAAAACACGAAAGCTCAATTAATGTATTTACTGATGTTCTTTTAAAATACGTTGATATAGAAGGCATTGACATCTTAAGCTATAATTCGAACGAGGATTCATTTGTAAACTTAAATGTTGGCGGGATACTACACGTATTATCTTCTGTTCCCCATTCATTAAGTAGCCTTCAGGAACGCCTGCAAGTTGAGAACAATGATTTGTTAACTGCCAAACTTAAAAAAAGCATTGATAAAAAATCAGCAAAAATTACCTCGAAATATATTTCAGGCAAAGAGGGAGCAAAAGACAACAGACCAATAGATATTACAATCCTTTCGGATAATGAAGCTCCTACAAAGTTTCTTTTCGTTATTAAGGATAATTACGCCGAATCAAAGCAGAAGCGTGAACTTTCCAGAACGAAGGAAAAAATTGAGGAATCGGACAAACTCAAGTCTACCATATTATCAAACATATCGCATCACATCCGCACCCCATTAAATTCGGTAACCGGATTTGCTGAGTTATTGGCCGAAAATGAATATGATATAAAGAAAAGAAAAGAATATATTGATATAATTAAGCGTCAGAGCAAAAGAATACTGACACTAATTGATGATATCTCCGAAATTGCTCGGCTCGAAAGTGGAGATATTAACATCTCTAAAACCCCGTGCAACCTAAACCTTATGCTCAATGAACTGCTAATGAGCGCAAGCAGGCACAGGGCTGAAAAAAGGAAAGAGGAGGTTAAAATAGTCTCTGAATTCCCACAGGAAGGCATAAACCTTTTAACCGATCCCGGAAGGCTTTTACAGGCACTTTCCCATATTATAAACCATTCTCTGAGATATACAAAATCAGGTGAAATAAAACTCGGGTACAAATTCATCGACGAAAAACAAAAGGTTGAGTTCTTCATTCAGGATACAAGCTACGGATTGACAAAAGAAGAACAAAAACTTGTATTTAACAAGTTTACATCGGTAGAAAACCCCGAATCTACACGAATGGATGATCCTGGATTAGGATTAACTATCGCAAGAATTATCATTAAAGCTCTTGGGGGAAAAATATGGGTAGAATCAGAAGAAGGTGAAGGTTCTAAATTCATTTTAAACATTCCTTTTGAACCTGTTCCAACAAGCAAAAATATTGAGGAAGAAGTAGCTAATGAAATCGTTGAAGGTCCACAGTATGAGTGGCCAAACAAAGTCATATTAATTGTTGACGACGAAGAAGTTAATGCGATGTTCCTGGATGCTGTTTTTCATGGTACAAGCGCCCAGGTTATTTTTGCCAAAAACGGTCAGGAAGCAATAGATCTCTGCCATACAATCAATAAAATCGATCTTATTCTGATGGACCTTAAGATGCCTGTTATGGATGGTTTAAACGCCACAAAAGAAATCAGAAAGTTTAATACAAAAATACCTATTATTGCCCAGACAGCACTTGCTGCAGGTGAAGACAGGCACAATTGCGAAGTCGCAGGTTGTAATGACATCATTACTAAACCCATTGAGGTCAGAATATTGCTAAAACTGGTCAATAAATACATATCAGACTAATTTACCAATCATTAACCGGTTTAAAGTGAACTCTGCTGAAACAATAAGCTCATCAATTAATATATCGGGGTATGTACAAGGGGTTGGGTATCGGTATTCAGCAAACAGAGTCGCAAAAATACACGGAGTAAAAGGATATGTAAAAAACCTTCCAGATGGTTCCGTTTTTATTCATGCTGAAGGAACACAACAACAAATCAATGCTCTCGTAAAGTGGTGTCATGAGGGACCATCCAATTCGGTTGTCCGGAATGTACAGGTTTCTCCGGCAGAACTACAGAATTTTAAAGAATTCAGCATAAAATACCCATAGTACTATCGTAAACTTTTCGGGTTAAAGCACTATTTCACGAACATTCTACTCGTTAATTCACAAAAACATCTGCATGAACTGGGGCAGCCTCATTTCCTTTAAAAAAAATTATTAGAAATCCAAACCGTTTTCTATTTTATGTCGTATAATAACCTAGAAGTAAATCATTTACTTATCTTCAGAACACTTTCGGGCAAAGAATAGCTGAATTAACTAAGAAGATTGACATCATGGCTGATAAAATTCGAAAAATTTTAGTACCCTATGACTATACCGAACTCTCTAACAATGCAATAAAATACGCTATTCCGATTTCTAAAATTGTAAATGCGGACATTTACCTTCTCCATGTAATTCACAGCTTAAAAGAAGAAGCTGAAGAAACCCGCAAACTACAAGAAGTAGCTGATTCTTTTATGCAAAAATATGGCGTTCACATTGAAACTAAAATTAGGGTAGGTGTCATTCATGAGGCCATCAAAGTCTTTGCTGAAACTATTGATGCATTCTTAGTTATCATGAAAACCCAACCTCCGAAAGGAAAGGAAAAATACCTTAGAAGCCGTTCTATCAGGGTTATGATGGGGTCTAAGATTCCATTTATTGTTATTCAGGAATCATCAAGGCGACTTGGATTAAGAAAAATCGTATTTCCAATAGATTTCCGGAAAGAAAATAAACAAAAACTTGTCTGGATAAGCACACTATCAAAGTTTTATACTTCAAGAATACATCTTTTCAAGCCAAATGCCAAAGACTACAGGATAAGGGCAAACCTGGAATTCTCCAAACGGTTTCTGGAAGGAAAAGATATAGACTACGAAATTGTTTCAGGAAAAAAAAGGTTCTCCAATCCGGAAGATACCCTGGAGTATGCCCACGAAATAAATGCTCAGCTCATCATAATAATACTCAGGAAGAATGTATCCTGGTTCAGTAACTTTTTTGGGTTATCCGAACAGGTATATATTTCAAATAAGTACAAAATTCCGGTAATGGTTATCAATCAAAAAACGGAGTTAAGAAAATACGAGGGATTTAATTAAATTTTCTCTACTTCATTCGTCTTTAACCATCCCTGTTTACCGTCTGCAATACTGACTTCGTACCAACCTGCAAGCGACCTTAAAATGCTCACTTTTGTTCCTTCATGAATAATAAAGACATCAACACCGTCTTCATCTGGTGAACTTTTTACCGTAACAGTCGGTGCCATTATGATTGCGTTCGTTGAACTCTCTATATAGTCCCTGGCTTTTATTGAAAAGAAGCCTGTAATCAGAAAGAAAATCAGCATTAAAACAGACAACGAAAATGCCATTTTCTTTAATACAACTTTATTGGATACAAAAAACAATAATAAACCAGACAAGGTCAGGATGAAAATGACAATAGCCAATTTAGCCCAGGCATCTGAATTAAACATAACAATCGTATTTCTAAACCATGTTTTAATAAAAAACTCTGGTATTGCTTCTATCTTATCAACGACGTAGGTCTTAGATTTTGAAAGATTAAACTGAACATCCTCGTCAGTAGGATCTAAAAGCATCGCTCTCTCATAATTCAAAATGGCACGGGCAAAATCGCCCTGTTTAAAGTACGCATTTCCGATATTATAAAAAAGCTCCACAGACTGATATCCTGAGTCAACAACCACCTGATAATACAAAGCTGCATCACTAAAATCTTTTTGTTCATATGCATTCTTTGCTTTGAAAAGCAGGGAGTCTACCCCGTTATCATTTGCGGTCCCCAAAACAACACTCCAAAAGGCCAGCAGTATAAAAGTCAGTAACTTTTTCATCCTCTAAAAATTTTGTTCAATTTGCATTAATAAGTTAACAGCTTCATTATAAACTTCCTCTGGAGCTTTACCGGCAGCACCGGGAGCATACCTTGCAAACTCACAATGAGAAATCGTATTGAAAAGCTCTTCGATCAGTTTTTTGTCTACATTATACTTTTCTAATTCCTCACGCGCTCTGTCTGTTGACAACGCCGACTGTGAAATATTTAGTTTATCAGACAAATACCCCCAAATTGCTTTAGATACTTCCTCATAAAATAAGTCTATCTTATCTTGCTTAAGCAAATCTTTGGCATATTTAAACCTCTTGCCAGCAATCTTCCCCGCCTTTTTATGTTTCGTCTGGGTAACGTTTGCGTTCCGCTTTATTTGTTCTCGTTTTATGACAAGTACTGAAACAAACAAAAGAAGCAACAATACATACAACAACCTATACCATAAACTATTAATAAGATAGTCTCCTTTAGCATTAAGTTTATTCATCACCTTAATGTACCGGATATCGCTTCCAAGTAATTCTACATCTTCTTTTGAAAGATTGGAGATTACAACACTAGAACTATCCCCCTCCCCTCTTTCTACCTCAAGCGTAAATGGTTGAGTCTGTATGGTCTTGTATGATTTAGACTTTGTATCGAAATAGACCAGCTTAAACGGTTTAATTTCTATTGTTCCCGGATGCTTAGGCTGTGCTGTTATCTCAAATGTTTTACTACCGCTTAGCCCTGAACTATTAATGTTTGTTTTTACAATGGGATCATAAGCTGTCATAGTTGAAGGAAAAGAATAGTCGAGACTTTCAATCAATTTTATATTCCCTGTTCCCGAAACCGTTACCTTAAAGCTTACTGCATCATTTGTTTTAACTTTATTTTTATTTAATGAACCTTTTATAGTGTAAGTCCCAACAGCCCCGGTAAATCCTTGTGGTTGACCAGCTGGTAAAGGCTTTACGTTTAGGGTAACCGGTTTTGACTTTAACTTAACAGGTACTGATGTGTAAGACGGACCTAATAAATCATCAAAAATGCTCCTTGACTGGCGACGAACCTGTTTTTGTGTATATACGGTAAGATCAAAGGGCTGTATGGTAATCTTTCCTGATTTTTGCGGAAACAAAACTACTTTCTGTAGAACGCCGGAATGGTAAATGTCATTTCCAACTTTTTCCCTTTCCAGCCCTCTCAAAGGAGGAACTTCCTGATTTTGTTTATAAAACCCGGAAAACACGGGTCCTTTATAATTTGCCATGTCAATATCGGATAAAGAAACCTTAGTGTAAATCTTCACCCAGGCAGTAACACCTTCTCCAACATAGGCCGTTTTTTTACTCGAAACCAGACTGACAAATAAATCTTTGCCGTTGGATGATGAAGCCGTGGCACTGTTTTGTGATGATGAAGGGTTCTGCGTTGTTCCTGAGGAAGAACTTCCTACAACCTCAATATGAATAGAATTTGACTTTACTTCTGATTTTTTATAAAGGACTGTTGCAGGCCCCAAGGTAAACTTTCCGGGATTCTTCGCCCTTAGGTAATACGTGAATGTAAATGTCTGGATCCTTACTGTCTTTCCATTTGTCCAGGTAACATTAGTACTACTTCCCTGCATTGGTCCGCCAAGAAAATCAAAATCATCAAAACCAGGAGGCCTGAAGTCATCCACACTTTTATTAACAGTATACTGAATTTGAAACTGTTCCCCTACACGAACGTATTTAGGACCATTAGCTTTAAATTCAATATCCTGGGCAAAGCAATAAATGCCTGAAACTAAAAAAAGGATTATATGTATAAATCTCATTTGGATATAAATTATTCTTTTACCATTCTTTTTCTGTCCGGACTTTAGCAGCCTTTGCCTTCTCTTTTTCCAACTTCTCCAATGTCTCTTTCTCTTCCTGCTCTAAAGCCTTTAAAATTCGTTCAGCATCTTCTCGTGAAATTTGATTCTGACGAGGCTGACCTTCCTGTTCAGACTGTTGTTGATCCTGCTGTTGCTGATCTTGTTGTTGTTGATCTTGTTTCTGATCCTGATTTTGATTTTGGTCTTGTTGATTCTGTTCCCCCTTATCCTTATCCTGGTTTTCCTGGTCTTTTTTGTTATCCTTATTATCTTGATCCTGCTGCTGCTGTTGTTCCTGTTGTTTTTTCATTAGTTGGGCAAGATAAAGGTTATGTCTGGCATCATCATCATCCGGGTTATACCGTAAGGCCTGCTTAAATGCCTCAATACTTTCATCAAGTTTTTTATTTTGAAAATACGTATTGCCCAAATTATAATAATACTTTGACATACGCTCTGGCTCTGAACCGGCTTTTTCTTTCTCCAACTTCTTGATTGCTGAGAGGTAACTGGTTTGGGCTGATTCATAGTTTTCCTTCTTATACTGTGTATTTCCGAGGTTATAGGTAGCCTGTGGCAATTCAGGAGCCCCTTCCTGAGCCTCAAGATATTTCATCCCGGACTTTTCAAAATCCCCTTCTTCATACTTTTTGTTACCTTGCCTTACCGTTTTTCCTGGCGTTTGGGAAAATGAATTAGTCAGCCAGAAAAACAATGAAATTAATACAATCAGTCTCATTCTATCCAAAAAGTTTTATATTACTCAACCATTTGTTTTTACGCTCCATTACTAAAATATCAATAATCAAAAGTAAAAGAGCAAAAGCCACAAAATAGGCAAATTGATCATCGTATTCAGAATAAACCTGCGTTTCTATTTCTGCCTTGTCCAGTTTTCTTAATTCGTTATATAAATCATTTAGATGGACATTTCCAGAAGTTGCAGTAAAATACTTCCCCCCACCGGCAGTAGCAATCTGATTTAACATCTTTGGGTTCATCCGACTGGTAACCGGATTACCTTCCCGGTCTGTAACAAATCCCCTTCCATTTTTCTTTGGAATTAAAGAACCGTTTGTTGATCCCATGCCGATAGTATAAATCAGGATTCCCTTTTCCTCTGCATCCTGTGCTGCCGTTATTGCATCTCCCTCATGATTTTCCCCATCTGATATTACCACAATCACCTTTGATGATTCTGATGTTGGAGAAAACGACTTGCCGGCCAGACTAATTGCTTTACCAATGGCTGTTCCTTGCTTTGACACAATATCGGGGCTAATGTTAGCAAGAAACATTTTAGCTGCCACATAATCTGTCGTTATCGGCAATTGCGTATAGGCATCACCGGCAAAAATTATCAGGCCAATCTTATCATCTTTCATCTTACTTACCAGTGTATTTATGGCTTGTTTTGCCCTTTCAAGCCTGTTCGGGGAAATATCTGTTGCCAACATACTATTAGAAACATCAAGTGCAATTATCATCTCTATCCCTTCTCTTTTTACTTCTTTTAGTTTTGAACCAAATTGAGGGCGTGCGAGCGCTA
Organism: Bacteroidales bacterium; assembly: GCA_965230395.1. Classification (GTDB taxonomy): domain Bacteria; phylum Bacteroidota; class Bacteroidia; order Bacteroidales; family UBA10428; genus UBA10428. The sequence goes on along the minus strand of CBDDKV010000002.1, from coordinate 3,148,333 downwards.
CAATCAAACAAGCGACTGAAATCACAATAAAGTAAAATTTCAATGTCGGACGAAATGAAGATCGCAACGGCATTAATTGACTGATAACTGAAAGATTGCCATACTTTTTCAACCTTTTACTGTGGTTATACCGGTATATGTAATAACCAACCAATAAAAGCGGCACTAAAATAAGCAGATATAATATTCCTGAATTCTCGAATCTAAACATATCTCTATTTCTTTTATGGTATGGAACGCAATACTGTTCTCTTAAGAACAATTTCCGACAGGACAAAGAAAAAGGCTAACCAAACCAAAGGCATAAACCGTTCCTCTTTCTTGCTATATTCTTTAACATCAATTTTAGAGCGTTCCAGCTTGTCTATCTCATTATATATTTCTTTAAGTTTAGAGTTATTGGTTGCCCTGAAATAGCGCCCTCCTGTTACGTCAGCAATTTTTCGAAGGGTAACTTCATCAATTTCCACCGGCATATTCCGAAACACCGTTCTTCCAAACATATCATAAGTGGGGTATGGGGCTTCACCCTGTGTTCCAACCCCAACAGTATAAACCCGTATACCAAAGGCCTCCGCCAGTTCTGCTGCAGTAGCCGGGTCAATAGCCCCCTGGTTATTTACTCCATCTGTTAGTAAAATAATAACTTTACTAATCGCCTCGGAATCTTTTAACCTTTTAACAGAATTCGCCAGCCCAACCCCGATAGCTGTTCCATCTTCAATCATGCCGCTTTTTATATCCCTGAAGAGGTTTATCAGTACAGCATGATCGGTGGTCAATGGACACTGAGTAAAGCTTTCTCCGCTAAATACCACTAAGCCTACCCTATCGTTTGGCCTTCCTGAGATAAACTCTATAGCTACATCCTTTGCAGCCCCAAGCCTATCTGGTTTAAAATCCCTGGCAAGCATACTTCCGGAAATATCAATAGCCAGCATAATATCAATACCAAGTGTGTTCTCACTCTCCCACTTATTTGTTGATTGTGGACGGGCAAGTGACACTATTAATAGTGCCATGGCCAATAGCCTGACGCCAAACAACACATGCCTTAATACGAGTTTAAAAGTAGGCGTAAGCCCTTTTACAGTATTAACTGTACTTACCTGAATTGTTGCCTGCTGTTCTCTATGCCTTAATACATAAAAGACAATTAGTGGAACAAGAATTAGCAGCAGGTATAAAAAACCAGGTTTGGCCAGTTCTATCTCAAATAAATCTCTCATCAATTCTTTATACCTTTTAAACCATTATCAATTTGTCTTAAAATATTCTCTTCTTTTCCAACCAGGGCAGGTTCCCCAATCAACTGAAAATCAAGCTCATTATTTTTAGGCTGGTAACGCTGCGCGAAAACCAGGCCTTTTTGTTCTTTCTTATCATAACCTTTTACGAAAAGTGCTTCGTTCTTAACCCCTTCAATCTTTAAGAAGTCTTCGTATACAAACAAAGCAAAGTCTGGCTTGGGCTGCAATTTCCGAAGATATCCCTCTGCCAACCCAATCGCCTCATTATAGTCATCTGAACTAAAACGCTGAATTTTCTGCTCTTCCCCTTTGCGAGCCATAACAAAAGGGACAACAGGTTGGTTACCCGTACGAATCTTCTCCATTCCTAAGTCAATCCCGGACAATACAAATTTCATGAACTCATCATTCTCATCCACCTTTACGGAAACCTGAGACTCTGTTATAATATTTTGCGTATCCTTGACCAGTTTATATGCATTATCCAATTGTTCCATATTCTCCTCAGGATCAGCTTTTCCTTTTGCAAACTTAATCATGTCCGCCAGGTTAAGCAATCCCTCCAGCTCCACCATGTTTAACTTACTGTCCAGTCCCCTTAACCGGATATCCCTAAGAATTTCCCGTGTTGTCTCTTCCATAGCCTGAACAGAGAACTGGTTCTCCAGATACTTTCGAATAATGCCCGTTAACCGGGAATAGTATTCTTTTACCTGATCCTGTTGCCACAACTTCTGCGCCTTTAGTTTATCCAACTCCCTGAGAGCAATAATATATGGTGGTTCCTTTTCTTCTATTTCGACTTCCTCTTCCCTACCCTTCTTTAATTTTGGCAAAATAACCAGAATAATCAGAAGAACTATGGCTATTACAAGAAGTATTATAACAAATGGAAGGAAATCCCTGAATGTTCGTTTAACATGCTCAACACTTTTAATGTCCCTTACAACACCAGCAGAGTCAATCTGTACCCCAACAACCTTAAGGTAACTGTCTTTTGAATAAATTGTATCTGCCCCGTATGGTGTTTGTATGGCAAAAGGCTGCGGCTTTATGTAATACAAGCCTTCTTCGAAAGAGGTAATCGTTAATTTCTGGTTTATTTTTAAAGTACCGTCTTCAAGCTTAATTGAATCGTAAACCGGTCCGGAAACCACCTCAACCCCCTCGACCAAAGTATCCTGAATAACCGGAAGCTGAATGTTACCTCCTGGTTTTTTAATTATTTCGTATTTCAATTCTGCATGACGCCCCAATTCTATTACATTGGTATCCATTACTGTTTCAATAGTAATTCCCTGACCATAAACGACATGACCCAAAATAGAACATACAAAAAGAAGTGCTGTCTTTTTCAATTTCTTCATGATCTTCAAACTCTTTTTTTGAAAAGTGTCATTAAGGGTTTAATATAATCTGAGCTTGTATCAAGGCTGGTTGAATCAATCCCGTACTTTAGAAAAGTTTCATTAATTTTTGCCTGCTGATTTCCCCAATTTTGTTTATACGTGTCGCGAACTTTTCTACTTGAAGAATCAACCCAGACATTTTGACCTGTCTCTGCATCCTTCATGTTTATCATTCCAACCGGGGGTAATTCTGCTTCTCTTTGGTCAAAAACCTTAAGTGCAATTAAATCGTGTTTTTTTGATGCAATCTTTATCGCGTCTTCATAACCTTTATCCATAAAGTCGGAAATAAGAAAAGCCGTAGAGCGTTTCTTTATGATATTTGTAAAATACCTCAAACCTTCCGAAATATTGGTCCCTCTATTTTCCGGATGAAAATCTATCAGCTCCCTTATTATTCGTAAGATATGTTGCCGGCCTTTTTTGGGCGGAATAAACTTTTCCACCTTATCGCTAAACATAATTGCACCGATTTTATCATTATTTTGAATCGCCGAAAATGCCAGAACAGCCGAAACCTCTGTAATAAGGTTTTTCTTCATCTGTTGGGTTGTACCAAACTCCCGGGAGCCACTCACATCAACAATAAGCATGACCGTAAGCTCCCTTTCTTCTTCAAAAATTTTGATAAACGGATGATTAAAACGCGCCGTCACATTCCAGTCAATATTTCTAATATCATCACCATACTGATATTCCCGAACTTCACTAAACGCCATCCCACGCCCTTTAAAAGCACTATGGTATTCCCCGGCAAATATCTGCTGAGACAAACCACGTGTTTTTATTTCAATCCTGCGAACTTTTTTCAGTAATTCAGCCGTATCCATAATAATTATTTTTCTTTCTTTTCCTGAATGAAAACTGTAAAAAACCAGTCGCCTTCATCAAGTTTCACAAAGTATTCTTTTTCATTCTTTTTATACTTCCAGTTGGCATTATCTACCTTCAGGTAGTTTTTATCAAGTTCCTGTGTAATTTCGTTTATATTGCTATAATCGCTCATTAACCTTACCGCTTTACAATTATCTTCCTCATCCAGGAAAAACAGGACGGTTATTTCCCTTATACCATCTTCAAACTTCAAGTAGTTATAAGAGCTGTTTATTGTAACCGTATTAAGTTTTAAAGAACGATGCTTTTCGGCAATTAATTCTTTTATTTCATTTTCATTCATCCCAATAAAGTGAGTTTCAAAAAACGAAGTATTTCCGGAACATAACCAACTTAGAAGCACTATTTTTAACAAGAATACCTTCATTTCATTTTAACTATGGTACTTCAACAGAGTCCAATATTGCAGTTATTACATCTTCTGAAGTAATATTTTCAGCTTCAGCCTCATAAGAAAGGCCAATCCGGTGTCGCAAAACATCATAACATACGGTTCTTACATCTTCTGGAATTACATATCCCCTTCTTTTTATAAAAGCATATGCTTTTGCCGCTTTTGCCAGGTTAATACTTGCCCTGGGCGACCCCCCGTAGTTTATAAGACTTTCGAATTTTTGAAGGTTATATCTTCCCGGATACCTGGTTGCAAAAACAATGTCAAGAATGTAATTCTCTATCTTTTCGTCCATGTAAACATCTTTAACTACATTTCGCGCAGCCACAATGTTTTCCGGGTTTAATATTGAATTTGCCTTTGGGAAGCTGGCTCCTAAATTCTCCCTCATAATTAAAGCCTCTTCCTCTTTTTTCGGGTAATCCAGTACCACCTTCAACATAAACCGGTCAGTCTGAGCTTCCGGCAACGGATATGTACCTTCTTGTTCTATCGGGTTCTGTGTTGCCAGTACAAGAAATGGCTTTGGCAATTTAAATGATTCGCTCCCTATTGTTACTTGTTTCTCCTGCATAGCTTCAAGAAGCGCACTCTGTACTTTTGCCGGCGATCTGTTTATTTCATCGGCAAGAACAAGGTTTGCGAAAATTGGCCCTTTTTTAACCTGAAATTCTTCTTTTTTCTGACTATATATTAAAGTACCAACTAAATCCGCAGGTAACAAGTCCGGTGTAAACTGAATACGGCTAAAATCAGCATCAATAATAGTGGAAAGTGTATTAATTGCCAACGTTTTCGCTAACCCCGGCACTCCTTCCAATAAAACATGGCCGTCCGACAGCAACCCGATTAATAGTCCATCAATTAAATGTTGCTGACCAATAATAACCTTTTTCATTTCCACGTTAATCAGATCAACAAACGAACTTTCCTGTTTGATCTTTTCATTCAACTCTTGAATATTAACATTTTCTTGACTCATGTTTATTCTATTTTCAAAATTTGAAACCGAAAGTAATAAAATTTGATTTTTATCCATATACCTCTCCGACACCACAAAACATAAATCACTTAAAAACAACAAATTAACGTCTGTTAAAAAATGTTAAGCCTTATTTAAGAAGCTCCAAACGGTAATTTTGATAAATTTGCAGCCATGTTCAGATATTTCATTCATTTAGCTTACAAAGGAACAAATTACAGTGGCTGGCAAATTCAGCCCAATGCACCAAGTGTTCAGGAAACATTACAAAAATGCCTGTCAACCATTTTGAGAGAAAAAATAACAGTTACGGGAGCTGGCAGGACAGATACCGGGGTCCATGCCAGAAGTTTCTATGCACATTTTAATACAAAAGTTAACTTATCCTTTTCCACGAAAGATTTTATTTATAAATTAAACCAGTTTCTTCCCAAAGACATTGTTATTTTTGATATTTGTAAAATGCATAATGAGGCCCATTCAAGGTTTGATGCAATCAGTCGCACATATAAATACTATATCTCATTAGGAAAGGAGATATTTCAAGGGGATTATTGTTGGCAAATAAACTTTAAACCTGATATGGATCAGATGAATTTAGCCGCTTCAGAGTTGTTAAAATTTAATGATTTTACTAGCTTTAGTAAACTGCATACCGATGTTAAAACAAACATATGCAAAATTGAGTATGCCGCATGGAACATGGAAAGTAAATACCTGATTTTTACTATTAAAGCTGATCGCTTCTTAAGAAACATGGTTCGTTCAATTGTTGGCACATTAATTGAAGTTGGTAAAAAAAAATTAGATATAAATGAGTTTCAGCAAATAATACTAATGAAAGACCGGGCAAAAGCGGGGATGTCTGTTCCGGCAGAAGGGTTATTTCTGGAGAGGATAGAATATCCCTATAAAGTTGGGTAGAAACTCTTGTTAATATCTTTTTTTTAAGCATTTAGCAACATTTATTTATTTTTAATCGTTAAACTACTAAAATGATGGGGACAATGAAAAAAGCAATAAGTGTCATAGGATTATTCGTTCTTCTTACTTCTATGAATTCTCAGACTGGTATTCCCAGAGCGCAGGCAATGTTTATTTACAACTTTTCACGACTTATTGAATGGCCGACCTCGTATAGGACCGGACAATTTGTTATTGGCGTTTTAGGTTCTTCTGCCACTCTAAATGAACTTAAATCCTACACTTCTAATAAGACGGTTGGCAGTCAAAAAATTGTTGTGAAAAGGTTTAATGCACCTGAAGAAGTTGGTGTTTGTCATATTCTTTTTATTCCTTTTGGAAAAACAAAAACCATTCCTGATCTTACTCAAAAACTTGGGAATAAAAGTACGCTGATTGTTAGTGAAAAGAATGGAGCTATTGATGATGGTTCTGCTATAAACTTTATTATAATCGGGGATAAATTGAAGTTCGAGGTTAAGCCGGCAAACGCTACATCTAAAAATATTAAGATGAGCTCCAAACTTGGAGAAATGGCTTATAAAAGACATTAGGAATTCCAAATCTCCCAGGCTTTCTCGGCCTGAAGCCTTAACATAGGCAGTCCATTTAAAGTGATTGCCTTTTTTTTTGCCCCATTTTTCAAAAATAATGTCTGCTCCGGATTATAAATCAAATCATACAAAACATGTTCGGCGGAAATTGCATCATAGTTAATATCTGGCGCTACATTTATATTAGGGTACATCCCTACCGGGGAGGTGTTTATTATTAGTTTACTTCCCTCTATTATTTTCTTATCAAGATTTTCATACGATAATATGTTTGCTCCTGACTGTTTTCGTGAAACGAAAGAATAGGCTATGTTGTTTTTCCTTAAAACCCATGCTACAGCTTTTGCCGCTCCACCTGTTCCAAGAATTAAGGCGCTCAAGCCATCCTTTTTCTGTATTACCGGAAGCAGAGGCTGCTCAAAACCATAAACATCTGTGTTAAAACCCTTTATCAGAACACCATCCTTTGAACGAAGAATTTTTATTGTGTTAACCGCACCAATTTCTTTTGCTTCATCATCAATTTCACTTAAATAGGCAATAACCTGTTCCTTATAAGGAATTGTTACATTTAAGCCAACCAATTCCTCATCCGATTCAATTAATGCCTGTACCCCTTTAATATTATCAATTGGGTAATTCTCATAACTACAGCCTGTTATTTCTTCTTTAGTAAACTTGTCCCCAAAATATGTTTTTGAAAAGGAATGCCCTAAGGGGTAACCAATCAATCCGAATTTTCGCATGATTATTGTTTTTTTTCGCTGTTCTCCCCGGCAAACCTTTCCATTAGCCAAATGGAAAGAACTCCTCCCACAATAAGCAATAAAGCAATGATGAAAATTTTATCAAACGTTGCCGGAAAGCTCTGAGCGTAACTATATACTTTTATATCACTAAGCATATTCCCCTGACTATCAACAAAAGCCCCAAATTCATTGGTATTAATAAGATCGCCCCCGGCTTCATAAGAATTCTTCCATGGCCATAGTATAGCTAATGATCCCAAAATAAATCCGGTCAGGGCAGATATGGTCTGGTTTCTGTATTTTTTATAAATCCAGGAAAGCAAATGTGAAAATGCAATCAACCCTATTGCCGCACCTAATAATACAGGTATCAAAATATCAAACCTCACCTCATTAACAGCCTCTATTACAACAAGCTGGTAATTACCCAGTAATATGAGGACGAATGAGCCAGACAAACCAGGCAAAATCATACTGCAAATTGCTACAACACCGCAAATTATTAAATAGATGAAGCCTTCATTTTCTGTTGCCGGATTAAGAAAAGAGATGGAAAGTGCAGTTGCAGTTCCAATCAGAAAGGTTAAGACAACTGATAGCGACCACTTTTCGACTGTTCTACCAACAAAATATATTGATGCCAGAATTAATCCAAAAAAGTATGCCCAAATAAATATTGGATAATTAAGGAAGAGGAAATCTAATATCCTTGCAAGAGAAACGATACTAATTGCAACACCGAAGAAAATTGCGATAAGAAAGTTTAGGTTGACATGTCTGGCAAAATCCTTAAATTTTCCTTTAAACAATAACCTGAAGGCTTCCAGATTGAATGATTTTATCGAATCTATTAACTCTTCGAAAATACCCGTTATTAAGGCTACGGTTCCTCCGGAAACACCAGGGATAACATTTGCTGCCCCCATGCCTATTCCTTTTAAAACGAGTGCGATGTAATATTTCAGACTTTTCACTATGAAGTAATTTTCGTTTAATACGGGCGCAAATATAGTACATCCATCTCAATTATTACTTTTGCGCCCTTATTTATTAACCAGGATATTTGACTCGTACAAGGGGTATAGATGCTCGTCTCTGAACCCGTCATCTTGTCATAAGGTGTTACCTAGATGATAGGGCCTGTTTAGAACTAAAGCCTTTCACACCAAACAAGCAGCCCCTCAGGTGTAAAATGCTTTCTCTTATAAGGTATGGAAATAGTTTAAATATTTATCGTGGTCCATACGTGAGGGTTGTTTCACAACCGCTTTGCTCACCTTGCATTGTTATTTGCTTTTAACCATTTTGGCTTTAGTTGCCCTGCTGCATCGAAAGGGGTAATATTACAAAATTCTATTCCATAGTTTTGAAACATTTGCTTATTAAACGATAAAAAATACCTTTATGTTTTTATTCCGGGATATGAATTCAGCTAAGCAATATTTTGATTTCTTTACGAAACTCACATTAAAAAACAAATTACCAAATTCTATAGAAGTTCTTAATCCGTACAAGGACAAGGAAGTTATTAGAATAAACAAACAGTTTTTTGAAAAATATTATTCTTCCGAAAAGACGAGAATTATTTTGCTGGGAATTAACCCTGGCAGATTTGGTGCGGGAATTACAGGCATATCATTCACCGATCCGGTTGTACTTGAGACCAACCTTAAGATTAACAATAATCTTCAAAAAAAAACTGAATTATCTGCCACTTTTATTCATTCTGTAATAAACGAATACGGCGGTCCTCAGCTGTTCTTTGACGATTTCCTGTTATCGGCTGTTTGCCCTTTAGGATTTATTAAAAACGGAGTGAATATTAATTACTATGATGACAAAGAATTATTAAAAGCCGTTTTGCCTTTTATTAAAGAATCTCTGCAGATTCAGGCAAGAATTACCGGAGACAATATACTTTGTGGTTGCATTGGTCAGGGTAAAAACATGAAATTTCTACTAGAACTGAACAAGGAAATGAAACTCTTCAAAAAAATCATTCCCCTACCTCATCCCCGATGGGTAATGCAATACAAAAGAAAGGAATTAAGCAGCCAGGTATCGAACTATATCAGGCTGCTTAACTCTATAAAAAGAAACACTTAAATCTGTTTTAGTTCCTGAAGTTCCTCTGGCAGAGAATCAAAGAATGTATCTCCCCGCAGTCCTACCCGAAGTGCTTCAAGAGGAACAACATTGTTCGGCGCAATGTTCCCAAGATTCACATTTGCCCCAAAAATTTTAATAAACCACATTTGCTGTTTACCATTAGGGGCTTCCCATATGATATCTTTATTATTTAAAACCGAAGTAATCTTATTTATTAAAGTTTCGTTTACGGATCCGTCTACATTGTAAATTCCTATGGTCCCGCTTTCACGTGATTCCGCTATTACCTTAAAAGCTCCGGCTTCAAGTTCAGTCTTCATTTGGTTAACCCAATCGTCAGGGGTAATATTTACTCCTTTAACCTTTGACCCCACTTCTGATAGTACAGTAACCTGCTTTGAAAGCGCTGAAATATATTCAAGTTTTTCATCATGGGGTATTACCATTGAGCCATCTGAGACTTCTACCAGGTCAACACCAAATTTATCGATATACTTGCGATAATCATCGAACATTCCCCTTATGACAAATGCTTCGAATAGTGTTCCCCCGAAATAAGGCCTTATATTGCCTTCTTTATATAATTTTAATTTTTCCTCTAATCGGTTTGTAATAATGGAAGTTCCAAAACCAAATTTTGCAAAGTCAGTAAATTCCCCTGAACTCTCAATAAAGTTTTCTACTTCCTGAACACTCAACCCTTTATCCATCATCATTGTAAGCCCTTCATCTCTGGGTTTACCAGGCCTTTGTGGTAAAAATGGGAGATTATAATTCATCCGAATATTTTATTTATCGTTTATGTATGATTGTTTTTGATTTTAAGTATAGTTTGATGGATATGGCTATGAAATAATTTATCCGTTATTTCCTTTTTCATATTTATGAAACATCGGAACCAGTTGTTTTATCATTTTGGGAGAAAGTTCTCCAAGGAAATCATAATGACCACTATAATTAATTGACAAACCTTTTTCAAAATGCAGCAAAGCTAACTTTGATTGATTATTTAGAAAGTAGTAAACAGCTAACTGATAATTAACAACAGAAATATCTGGGTTATATTCAATAGCCTTAACCATTATCCGAATAGCCCCTTTTAAATCATTATTGTCTTTAAAACTTAACTCTGCTCTGGTTATCCAGGCTTCACAATCATTTGGATCCAGCTCCACGACACGGTTGTACGATTCAGCTGACCGCTCGAGCATATCAAGCTTTCGGTAAACCTCTCCTAACATAAACCAGAAATCGGCATTTTCAGGATCCAGATTGTTTGCCTTTTTAAAATACTTCAGGCTTTCTGCATAGTTATCCTGTTGAAAAAACGAGATTCCAAGTCCATACCATGCATCAGAAAAACTTTCGTCTATTTCTATTGCCCTTTTAAAATAGTAGATAGAACGTTTGTAAAGGGCTAATTTCTCATAACATTCCCCTATATATGTAAATGCCTGAACATTATCAGGTTCTACTTCAAGTATATCGTTATAAGTTGCTATTGCATCCTTATTTTCCCCTGTGTTAACCAGTGTATTGGCTTTTGAAAATAAAGCTGATATATTGTCCGGCCGTATTGCTATAGCATAATCATAAGCTTCAAGAGCCTTTTCTGTATTATTCAAAGCGGAGTACACCACACCCAAATTTAACCAGACATTATCATTAAATGGATCAATATCAAGATACTTGTTATAATACTCTGCACTTTTCGACAAGTTATCCATTCGCTCGCAAACCAAGGCTATCTCCTGAATTACCGAAGTATTCCGGGGATTAACTTCATATGCCAGTTCCAGATATTTAAGCGCCAGTTTATACCTTCTTGTATTGATATATGAGTATGCGATGTTAAATATTATCTCATCTTTCCCTTCTGCAGCATACCGAATGGCCAGGTCGAAAGCCTGGGTGGCTTCCTCTCTTTTTCCTAATAAATTCAATGCAGTTCCCATTAAGAGGTGGAAATCTGAATTGGAGGCTTCCAGCTTTTCGATATCCCGTAACATTCTTACCCCTTTTGAGGGCTTTCCACTTTGAACGTACAATTGAGCTAACCGGAACTTTATTTCATTCGCCGACGGGTGCTGTTTTAACCCGGCAGATACGGCCTCTTCTGCGTGATGGTAATTGTGCTGATCAAGATAATAATCTATAATCACCTCAAATTCACACACATCAAAATAGCAGACAGTTTTGGATTTTATCATATCCTCAAACCTGCTAATCGCTTGATAAAGGCTCTCTTCTTCGAAATAATGATCGTGACTTTCCTGCATATTCAAATTTATCCGCGACTAAATTAATAATTCTAATTTTTGTACCAACCCCCAAATATCAACAACCAACCTTTACGAACATCTAAGTACCCTAACTATAAGAGGGTTACTACTTATAAAAAAGTTAATATTTTTTTTCTTACTTTCTTTATGTAAAAACAGAAAAGAACCTGAATAATTGTTGAAGAAACTTATTATTATATGTGTTTTTTTGCTGCTTTAAGGGTATTCGATAATAATGAGACGATTGTCATTGGACCAACACCACCGGGTACAGGTGTAATATAGCTACATTTAGAGGCCACCTCTTCAAATTCAACATCTCCGCGAAGTTTCCACCCCGATTTGGTTTTTTCCGATTTTACCCTCGTTGTTCCTACATCAATTACTACTGCACCATCTTTCACCATATCTCCTTTCAGGAAACCCGGAATCCCTAATGCTGCAATAATTATGTCTGCTTGTAAACATAGTTCTTTAAGATTTGAAGTCCGGCTATGACAAACAGTGACTGTTGCATTCCCTGCTTCTGCTTTTTGAGACAGCAATATGCTAACCGGCCGACCAACGATATTACTTCTCCCTATCACAACACAATGTTTTCCGGAAGTTTCAATCTTATATCTTTTTATTAACTCAATAATGCCTGCCGGAGTTGCTGAAACAAAAGATGGCAAACCAATCGACATACGGCCAACATTAACCGGATGAAAGCCATCAACATCTTTATCCGGATTAATCGCTTCTATGATTTTATTTTCTGATATGTGCCCCGGAAGAGGAAGCTGAACAATAAAACCGTCTATTTCAGCATTATTGTTAAGTTCTTCTACTTTCTGAAGCAGTTCTTCTTCTGTAACATCATCTTCATATCTAATAAGTGTTGAGCTAAACCCAACCTGTTCACATGCCTTGACTTTGTGGGCCACATAAGTTTCACTTCCCCCGTCATGTCCAACAAGTATTGCGGCTAAATGTGGCACTTTGCCCCCGCTTTTTTTTATATTCTCCACATCTGCGGCAATTTCTTCTTTTATTTCAGCCGATACTTTTTTACCGTCGATTAATTGCATGGATATTTTATATTAAAATTATTATTTACTGTCAGCATTTAGTTTTATATGCCCCAAACAGCGGTTTACTGCCCTCTTCCCATAGCCCCCATCATTCGTCCTAAGTTCCTGTTGCTTTGCATCATTTTCATGAGTTTTCGGGTCTCATCAAACTGTTTTAACAGTTTATTCACTTCCTGAATTGATGTTCCACTTCCCTGAGCAATTCTTTTTCTTCTACTTCCATTTAAAACATTTGGCTGCTCTCTTTCCAAAGGGGTCATTGAATAAATAATTGCCTCAATTCCCTTAAATGCGTCGTCATCGATATCAAGGTTTTTAAGCGCTTTTCCTACCCCGGGAATCATCGCTGCCAGTTCCTTGATGTTTCCCATTTTCTTTATTTGCTGTATCTGACTGATAAAGTCGTTAAAGTTAAACTGGTTTTTTGCAATCTTTTTCTGCAATTTGCGTGCCTCATCGGCATCAAATTGCTCCTGCGCCCTTTCAACCAGAGAAACAATGTCTCCCATACCAAGGATCCGATCAGCCATCCTGGCCGGGTGAAACAACTCCAAAGCCTCCATTTTCTCTCCTGCGCTTATGAATTTAATGGGTTTATTAACCACAGATTTAATTGAAAGCGCAGCTCCTCCCCTTGTATCTCCGTCCAGTTTGGTTAATACAACACCGTCGAAGTCGAGCCTGTCATTAAACTCTTTTGCCGTATTTACAGCATCCTGACCTGTCATTGAGTCAACAACAAACAAAATCTCATTTGGAGTTACAGCTTTTTTAATTGCTTCTATCTCGACCATCATTTGTTCATCAATAGCCAATCGACCAGCCGTATCAATCACAATCAGATCATGTCCTAGCCTTTTCGCTTCCTTAATTCCAGCCTTGGCTATTTTCACCGGATCCTGATTCCCTTCTTCGGTATATACCGGCACCCCTATTTGCTTTCCAAGTACCTGCAACTGATTAATCGCAGCCGGACGATACACATCACCCGCAACCAAAATCGGGTTTTTCCCCCTTTTTTCTTTGAGGTGCTTTGTTATTTTTCCTGCAAATGTGGTTTTACCCGATCCCTGCAAACCGGCCAACAAAACTATTGCCGGGTTTCCTTTTATATTTATATCCTCATTCTGACCGCCCATTAATTGTGCTAACTCATCATGCACAACCTTGACCATCATCTGCCCCGGCTTAACAGCAGTAAGTATCTTTTGCCCAAGGGCTTTCTGTTTTACAGTATCGGTAAATGTCTTAGCAACCTTAAAATTAACGTCGGCATCCAACAAAGCCCTTCTAACATCCTTAAGGGTTTCTGCCACATTAATTTCCGTTATTCTTCCCTGACCTTTTAATATTTTAAAAGACCGTTCTAACCTATCCGATAAATTATCAAACATATCTTATTTTTCTTTTGTACAAATTTAGTTATTCAATATTAAATGAAAAATCACATTCTTTCCGGCACTTCAATTCCCAGCAGATTAAGTCCGTTTTTTACTACCGTGCCTACAATTTCTGATAGAACCATACGAAAATCCCTAACACCTTTGTCTTCTTCTTTCAATATTGAATGATCATGATAAAACTGGTTGTATTCTTTAACCAGGTCATATATATAATTCGCTATTATTGCCGGACTATAACTATTCGCCGCATCTTCGATTATCTCCGGAAAATCGTGTACCAACTTTAGTACCCCTTTCTCTTTTTCCGATAATTTTATGTTTAGATCAATATTCTTCTGATATTCTATTCCGGCTTCCGCTGCCTTTCTAAACACCGACCGTATCCTTGCGTAGGTATACTGTATAAAGGGTCCTGTATTTCCATTAAAATCGATACTTTCTTTCGGATCAAAAGTCATATTTTTTGTTGGATCGACTTTTAAGATAAAATACTTTAAAGCCCCCAGTCCTATTATCCTGTAAATTTCTGCTTTTTCATGTTCGTCCAGGCCATCAAGCTTTCCCAGTTCCTCTGACATCGAACGTGCAGTATCAATCATTTCATCCATTAAATCATCTGCATCAACTACCGTTCCCTCTCTCGACTTCATTTTTCCTTCAGGAAGCTCTACCATCCCGTAAGACATGTGATATAATCCTCTTGCCCAACTATAACCAAGTTTGTCTAAAATGAGTGCGAGAACCTTAAAATGATAGTTCTGCTCATTTCCAACAACATAAACCATTTTATCCGGATTAAAGTCATTCTGGCGCATTTGTGCTGTACCTATGTCTTGTGTCATATATACAGAAGTTCCATCCCTACGCAACAGAATTTTTTCATCCAGGCCATCATTGGTCAGATCTGCCCAAACGGAAGTGTCATCTTTTTGAATAAACACCCCTTTTTTAAGCCCCTGTAAAACTGTATCCCGGCCAATCAGATAAGTATCAGACTCATAATAAATTTTATCAAAATCTACCCCAAGCCTGTTGTATGTAATGTCAAAACCATCATAAACCCACTGATTCATGGTCTCCCACAGTTTATATACTTCCGGTTCTTTCGCTTCCCATTTACGGAGCATTTCCTGAGCTTCCTTCAGAATGGAGGTGTTCTTTTCGGCTTCATTTTTCTCCATTCCTTGTCCTACTAATTCCGTAATTTGCTTTTTATATTCCTTGTCGAATTCAACATAGTATTCTCCAACAAGATGATCCCCTTTCTTCCCTGATGAATCAGGTGTTTCTTCTTTACCGGATTTTTGCCATGCCAGCATTGATTTACAGATATGAATTCCCCGATCGTTTACAATGTTGGTTTTAATGACCTTTCTCCCACTCGCTTTTAGAACCTCTGATACTGAATGTCCCAGCAGAATATTTCTAATATGTCCTAAATGCAGTGGTTTGTTGGTATTTGGGGATGAATATTCTACCATTATAGTTTCTTCATGCTCCCCAGTCTCTTTTAATCCGTAATCAGGCTCTTCTTTCTTTTCTAATAAATACTCGAGGTAATAGGTATCTTTAATAACCAGATTAAGAAACCCTTTTACGACATTAAACTTTTCTACTATCGCAACATTCTCTTTAAGATAGTCGCCTATTTCTTCAGCAGTTAGTTCAGGTGATTTCTTCGATATTCTCAAAAACGGAAATACTACCAGGGTAATATCACCCTCGAATTCCTTCCTGGTTTTTTGAAGCTGAATCTGTTTTGAATTTGCGGCTATATCATACAGAGACTCTATCGCCCCCAATACAGAATTATTAATTATCTCACTGAGAATCATATCTATACACCTATCATTGTTAAAAAAGACAAAAAAAACGGATACAAATATAATATAACCCTTGACAATTAAGGCTTAAAGAAATAGAAAATAATATAAGTTTTTAAATCTACGATCCGACGAGTATCACGTTTTCTACACATCTCTGGTTATCGAACATAAATACCCAAGTTTATATAAATCCAATAACAAAAGATTAGGGTTTTGCCCTAACAAGTTTTTTCGAAGAACATGTTCATATCTTTTATAGAAGTATTCAATAGGTTTTTCCAAACGGAACTTCTCTATTTTCTTGTAGTATGAAAGTATGGTTATATCCCTGACCAGCTTCTTTTCGTTTTCATTTATGCGCATAATTCTTTTAAGGTTTTTCACACCTTCTCTTGTTTTTCTCAGAAATTCCTCTCCCTGTTCAAGCCCCAAATGTAAAACCGGATTTTCGATATGTAATATGGTTATATTTCTTTTTTTTAGTTCGTATCCAAACAAGGTATCTTCATGTCCATAGCCGGAAATTGATTCATTAAATCCAATATCAAGCAATAATTGTTTTTTAATAAGAAAATTATTCGTCTGAAAAGAACGGTTAGGCACCATATTGCGGTGTTTCGCCGAAGACTGCTCCCGTTTGATGCCATATAACCAATGCAATTTATAGGTGCTTTTGACCAATTGGTTCTTTGCATATAAGCGACCACCATAAACTACCTGTGATTTGTCTATGGCATTTATATATTGTTTAATGTAATCTGGTTTTACAATACCGGAATCACAATCCATAAACAAAAGGTTATCATATTTTGCCAACCTGGCCAGTTTATTCCTGATTTTTGACCGCCCCTGGTTCAATATTTCTTCCTGATATTTTACGTTAGGTAATGGGGCCAGCACTTTGTTAATCCTTCTGAATTTTTCTTCAGAACCGTCATCAAGCACCAGAATCTCAAACTCAACATTTTCTTCATTGGCCTGTTTGTGGATATTCTTTACTAGTTCTCTGACATCGTAATTAAAAACTGGTATCAATACCGATAACATAATCCCTCTAATCTAAGTTTGTTTTCTCTATGAACGTGCAAAAGAAATAATTATTATTCATCTTTATGCAACTTTTTTATTAAACGTTTTTTTTTCATGAAAGAGTTTATAAATATTATTTTAAAGCTATTCATTGCAACTGCAATTTATCAAAGTGCATATTGCCAACAAATTAAGTTCAAAGACCACAACTTTTCTAACGTCTACATTGCACTTGCCTACCATTATGCTGATGGAATTTACAAGCTGGAGGAAGTAAATACAGATAAAAACGGTTTTGCTTTTTTCTCTTCTGATTCATTAAAGACAGGAATATATTACATATTGCTACCCGATTCCAGCAGTTATGAATTTCTTTATGACTCAGACTTTGACGGGGAGATATCAATATCAGGCAATTCCTCCGAAAATGGCTATAGGTTAAACGCCCCCCCTCCTACGGCACTTTATTCTCAATTCCTTTCGGAGATAAATACCTCTGAACGCCCTTCTCAAAAACACAAGGACAAAATAATTGAGAAATATATT
The DNA here is from genome assembly GCA_965230395.1 of Bacteroidales bacterium. GTDB lineage: Bacteria > Bacteroidota > Bacteroidia > Bacteroidales > UBA10428 > UBA10428. Next base: position 3,130,870 of record CBDDKV010000002.1, on the reverse strand, counting down.
TTAAAGGATACCGATTCTTTTCTTTCCATTTACCTTAAAACCATGCAAAGGATTCATATTCCGGCATATATACCCCCTGCTGAAACTGTAAATAAAGATTCTGCAATTTGGCATTACAAAATCTTATATTATCAAAAACACTACCTTGATCATCTGGACTTATCTGATACCCGTTTAATAAACACCCCGGTTTATACAGAAAAGATGAATGATTTTCTGGATAAAATGACTAGTCAAAATGAGAAACAACTGATTAAAGCCCTGGATTTTGTTATTGGTAAATCGAAAAAGAATCAGGAGTCACTTGAATTTGTCGCCAATTATTTATTGGTGAAGTATTATCAGAAAAAAAACACCCCGCTGTATGAGGTGGTTTATCTACATCTCATTAAAAATTATTACCTGGACGGTGGGTATTCCTGGGTTACCAACGAGCAAATTTCCACTTTAACAAGGGAATATAACAGGCATTTTCCTGCTTCAATCGGACAGCCTGCCCCCAATGTTTCCGGAATAAAACCAGATGAAAACACCATTAGCCTGGGAGAAACAATGCAGGATTATACGATTTTATTTTTTTATGATTATGACTGTTCCATTTGTAACAGGATTATCCCCAATATAGTAAGGCTTACCGAAACGTTTGAATATCTAAACCTGAATGTTTTTGCCGTTTGTCTTGGCACGGATAAAGATAATTGGCTATCGTTTATTTCTAAAAACAAGGTCACTCCCTGGATTAATGTATTTCATTCTGAACCGGGCAGTTCTTCACCTTCCATTTTGTATAACCTGAGCTTCACCCCTTCTGTTTTTTTATTGAACAAAGACAAAACAATAATCGGAAAGAACCTGAATATTTCCCAACTGGAGGATCTTCTTTTAAAAGAGGCTTTGAGTTCAAACAAATAGCCACAGAATGTAAGTCCTGTGGCTATTTATATTTTTAAAATTATTAATCAATCGTTTTTTTCTGTTCTTCTTTGATTAAGACCGTTGTAATAAAAAGAACCACCGCGGAAGCTATAAATACAACCAGTAACGAAGTCAGTACCCTTGTAAGTACTTGTTCCAGATCGACAACGCCCCAGATCCCAAGTATAGCAACAACTGTCAATACTACAATTAGCCCAACGAGTATAAATCCTGTAATTTTCCGTACGTTATTCATAGTTCTATCTGTTTTGTTAATAAGGTTAAGACGGCTTGACCGGCTCCAAAGTTACAAAAAAAGTTTACGCCCTTAAAATACGGAATTTATTTATCGACCTCAAAGACAGCCTCTCCGTCTCTGGGACGCGTTTGGTCACGCACATACAGGTAATTCGAAGGTTTACCGTCTGCCGAATACTCTGAACCACCCCATGTGTACTTAACTACGCGGTATTCGTGTATCCCCCCGTCTCTTACAACAATATAACGTTTTGTTGTCTTATTGCCTTTTTTGTATGTTTCTATTGTTATACCTTTTTTATACCTTCCTCTTAAGCTATTCAAATATTTTTCTCTCTCAGAGGTATTTTTTAAATTCAGTTCGGCCAACTCTCCGGATGATGTTGTTTTTTTTGTGGCTGTTGACTTTGAACCTGTCCGTGCGGCAGCCAACAACCTTAACATTTCCTCGGCCTCCTTAATCCTAACGCGCGGATACTCTTCATTTGGTTTCACTTCCAATGCAGATAGATAAAGCGCTTTTGCCTGTTTATAATCTTTACCTACAAACTTTTCATTGGCTTCTTTAGTTATCCTCTTATATTTCTCTTCAATTTGGGCCAAACGTTGCTTTTCTGCCATTTGCCTTTCCATAATCTGCTCTATCCTTTTTATTTGGGAGGATGCATGAACATCGCCTGGTTTTTGCGTAAGAGCACGTTCATAGTAAGGTTTTGCCTCCAGGTAATTTTTCTGCTTAAATAGCTGATTAGCTTGAGTTATTGAAGATGAGTACCCTTCTTCCGTTGCCTTTCTCTCGGCTTCAAGTCTTTGCTTCCCTGCTAATATTTCTTCTATTTTTTTTATTTGCCCAACGGGATACTGTTCGTCAGGAAAAATATTCAGCGCTTTTTTATACTCTTCTTTTGCTAACAGATAAGTTTCTTCTGAGAAAAATTTATTTGCAAGATTTATTACTTTATCATATTCTGCTTTTATTTCCTGCTTTTCTTTTTCAATTCTCGTCAGTTCAGTCAGAATACTTTTAATCTCATTTATTCTTTGCAACGGATAGGGGTTCCCGGGCTCCTCTTTTTGCGCTGTCGTGTAAAACCCTCTGGCCTCCAAATACTTCTTCTGGCTAAACAAATTATCAGCTTGCTGTATCAACTGGTTGTACTTCTCTTTCTTCTTATTCTTTTCCCGGCTATTAATCATCTTATTGATTTCATTAATGCGCTGTTGAGGGTATGGGCTCTCGGGCATTACTTTTGATGCAAGCAAATACGTTGATTTCGCTGCTTCAAAATCTTGTTGAACAACATAGGATTCTGCTTTTTGTACTATCTGATTAAACTCCTCTTCTGTTTTATTCCGTTTATTTTTGGAGACTATTAGGTTTATTTCATTTATTCTCTTTTGCGGCTCCGGACTTTCCGGCAGTACTTGCTTTGCCAGCTCTAAATAATTCTTAGCTTCATCGTATTTCTCTAATTTAACCTGTTCCTCAGCCTGGGCCAGCAGGTTATTAAAGTTGTCTTCGATCTCTTTTTGAGACTTCCTGGACAAGATCTCGTTTATCTCATTAATTCTTTTCCTGGGCAGTTTTTTTTCAGGGATTAACAGTTGAGCCTGATTATAAAAAGATTTTGCCTCCTGATACTTTTCCTCTTTTGTTTTTTGTTCTGCCTGGACAATTAACTGTTCATATTCCTTGTTTATTTGCTGAAGTGTTTCCGTTGACTTCATCCTACTGATCTCATTTATCTTTTTTCGGGGCAATGTTTCCTGAGGATAGATAAGTTGAGCCTGTGTATATTGGGATATGGCTTCATCCCACGATTTTTGATCAAATAGTTTTTCGGCTTCTGCTATAAGCTGGTTATACTCTTTCTCCTTTTCATTTGATGTTAATATGTTCTCAATAGCAGATATTTGATTTTTAGGATAAACTTCTGTTGAATAAATAGATAAAGCTTTTTGATACTTTATTTTTGCTTTAACATATTCTTTTGTTTTAAATAAGTCATCAGCTTCTTTGACTAAGGCATTAAACGTAGCTTTTTGTTCCCTTTCTTCTTTCTCTTTTTGTCTTTGATCTTCCAGTAGCTTTTTAGACTCCGTTAACCTTGCCCCCGCTGCGGGATCAGAGGGTTTTAACTCAAGTGCCTGTTTATAGGCTGTAATTGCGCTTGCAAATTCCTGAGCCTGTTTCTGCGCATCCCCCTCGGCTATAAACTGTTCATATTTTTGCTCAACTTCAACCTGCTTCATTTGTTCATCTTCAACCTCCAGGTTCTTTGTTTTCTTTACCTGTGCCTGAGCATAAGTATCGCTTGGCTTTATCTGTAATGCCTGGTTGTATGAGTCTATTGCCTGCGGATACTCTTTTTGCTTCAAATGGCCGTCGCCCTTCTGAATAGCCTCGTCGTACTTCTGTTCAAGTTCTGCTCGCTCTTGCTTAAGTGCATTCTGCCGTATAGCCTCTTCCTGACGTTGAGATTTTGCAATTAACTCTCTCGGTAATTCTTCTTTGGGTTTAAATGAAGCTGCAGTGCGGAAATGCTGTTGTGCAGCTTTATGTTCCCCTTTCTGCATAGCCTGTTGACCGGCAGCCAAAGCTTCCTGGTATGATTTATTTACTTTTTCCCTTTCGGCCTTTTCTTTTTCTTCTCTTTCAAGAGCCTGCTGTGCCATGGCTATTTTTTGCGCTGGAAGCGCCTCATTGGGTTTGAGCTTTGCCGCTTCTTCATAAAACTGCTTTGCCTGCGCATAATTTTGTTCTGCCATAGCATTATTGGCCTTGTTCATAACACTGTTATACTGGTTATTCAAGGCTTGTTCCTGCTGTTTTTGCTGCTGCTGTTGAGCAATTATCTGCCCAATTTCCTGTAGCTTTTCTTTTACCTTAACATCTTGGGGGTTTAGCTTGGCAGCCTCTCTATATCTTTGCTGCGATGCTGTAAGCAGGTTTTTGGCTAAATATTGTTCCCCCTCTGCCACAAGTTTATCAAACAACACCTGATTGTTGTTTTCTTTCTCGACATTCTTCCTTACTTGTGACAATTGTCTTTTCGCATATCCATCATTCGGAGAATATGTTAATGCCTGCTTGTACAATTTTTCTGCTTCCTCGTAATTCTTTTCTTTAAAGGCCCTGTCACCTTCTTTTCTGTTTTTTTGGTAACCATCTTTTTTACACTTTTCTAAACTGGCGTAGGCTGTAGCCATTTTTCCCTGCATTTTTTCAACATATGCCAAATCAGACACAAAATTGCCAAAACCGTCATCGAATTTAACAATGTCTACGGGTTCTTTAAATACCGAAGTATTTGCCCCTTCGCAATCTTCTACCAGGGTTACTCCGAATTCTTTTACCAGCCTTCGTTGTTTCTCAGCAGGTATATCGGCAATAAAATCTACCCTTTTCTGAATCATCCCACTTTTGGAAATAATTATAGTATAGCTATTACCATAATCCAGGTTTAACCGGAATTGCCCCTTGGCATCCGTTCTTGCCGATTTTGTTTTATTTGAACCTATATAAATCTCTATAACAGCATTTGAAATTGGTTTTCCTTCAAGGGTTTCCACAAAAGCCTTTATTTCAAGATTGTCAGTTTGCCCAAACAACAGATAAGCATTCATTAAAATAACAAATACTATGAATAATCGCATCCTCATCAATATGAATATTTCTAACAAAAGTTACAAAAAGTAAATGATATGTAGATTAGCTATTTTTTTAAAATACCAACAGTTTGCTCATTCTTGCTAATCCCGTATCTGTTTTCACTTGTACTATATAAACCCCGGTATTAAGGTTAATCGTTAATTTATTGATTTGGTCTGGATTATTATATTCTTTTACTATTACTGGTTGCCCATTAATATTATAAATTGTACAGGTTAATTTTCCTTCGATCTTTTCCTTCATTTCAATGTAAAGCTCATCTTTAACAGGATTAGGGTAGATATGCATGGGGGTGATATTCCCTTGTGGATTATTCGTCCCTGTAGCTCCCTTCTTAATGTCAACCACATACGCTCCCATTGAAAGGTGCCTGTAAACATCCTGCCCCTCCATCTGCAATGGGCCCCAACTTCCATTCAGATATGTGAATGCTGTACTGCTTTGTTTATCTGCTGGTATTGTTTTTAAAGCAAATGTATTTCCTGAATATGCTATCTTGTAGCCGACATAAAAGCTATTGCCTACAAAAACAGCTGAATCGAAATATATGGTGTGACTGGCATTCGGGTTTGTCTGAAAAGAATCTTCCAAATTACTCACTGCAACTCTTTTCTCATAAATAACATTAGCAGGGATACCGCTTCCGTCCCAAACTAAAAAACTAACATATTGAGCCGGTGCTGTTGACTTTGCCATTGCAAGATTAAAGGTGACACCAATAAGATATTTATTCCCATCTATAAGAAAATGTTCTGCGAAAAGTGTATTCTTTTGGTTACTATGCCCTGCAAGATAATCGTCTGCAACCTTTAGTGTTTCTGCAACCGGGATCTCATCTTCTCTGTAATTTACTTTCAATTCTGTAGATTTCATATATTCCACATACGGATCGTATCCGTTGCAGACCAGTTTCCCGCTATCTTTTGGATCCAACCAGTACTTTAACTGATATTCTTTGTCTTCGTAGTCTGCATAAGAATGATACATTTTTTGAAATTTATCTCTTATATTGACCCCGCAAGTACCATCTCCGCCAGCATCTCCGGTCAAAGTACCTATTAATTTTCCCTTCGGGTCAAACAATCCGCTTCCTGAACTTCCAGGCTCGGTGGTACCTTCTTCATAGTTTTCAACCGACCAATGCGTATACTTATCAAAATAATTTGGGAAATTACCGGTTACAACCGGCTCCTCATCTACAGATATTTTCATAATATCCCCCAGGGGGTGATGCAGAACAAGTGTAGAATCTGCTTCTATACCTGAGGCATCCCATCCGGAATAATAAACTTTGTACTCTAATGGCGGTTTTTCAGAAAGTTTCAACAATACAAAATCGAGCGTGTCGTACTGCTCATATAAGTGGTGCCCTGCCGAAACAACAGAAGCCCCGCTCACCGATAGCGGTTTTACATCCTTACTAATACAATCGGGGCTTAGGTAACCAAAGTTGAACACGGCTTGTTGTGCTATCTCATCTGTATTTAAACAATGTGCTGCTGTAAGGACATAGGGTGTTTCATCATTATTCAAATTATTTATTAATGTGCCGGTACACCTTCCGGAAGCGTTATACAAAATTCTGCACACAGAACGCCTAAGCTCATCCAGGTACAAATAATCATAGCAGTTTGCATTAACGTTACAAGCTGCCGAAGATGCGAACCATTGATCATCCGGGCTTTTAAGGTTTAAATTGGACAAAGGAAAACCGGCACCTATTTTTTCAATAGAAAATGCTCCATATTCTTCTTGATACATTGGCATTTGCAACTCACAAATAATAACATCGCTGGCCAAAGTTGTTACTGGCAATACACCTGAAGCCTTATTGTTACTGGCCGTTATAGCCCCTAATATGAGCGACTGGTCTTCATTATAAAAAAAGAGTTTTGCCCCCTCTTCCAATCGAAAGGGATTTAGAACCAGGCTTAGACTGGATGCCTCCTTCACCTTCACTGCAAGTAGCCATATCTTTTTATTAAACTCCGGAAATTCAATCCACTTTCCATACTTTTCCGGGTTAATATTAACCGTTACAGGCTGTGCAAAACTGCTACTTTTAAAGGGACTGGCAATATCTGGTTTATCTTTCTCCTTCCAATCCATGTCTATCTCCATTTCCGGAATTGCCAATTTACCTTTTTGGGGCTTATAAAGAGGTACCCCATCACTAAATATTTGCGGAAAGGCTGCCCGGCAACCTATCCCAAACATTAAAATAACAAATATTATCTTTTTACTGTTTTTCAAACCACAACTACTTTAAATGTACTGTAATAACTACAATTGCTGTCTACTGACCAATATTATCAAGCAAAGCCTGAACTCAGCCTTATCTGTTCCCAAGTTCCGAGCCGTCAGGAATAATTTGTCTGTTAATTTACTTTAACAGATACCTTGCCCAAAAGTGCAGGTTCCCGGAAGAACAGTTCCCACATACCCAACAATATCATTTTCATGACCATAGACAACAAGCAACCATTCAAAATATGATATACTATAAAATGCTCTCAGCATCATTAACGCTAAATGGTATGTCCATGTTTCGATCAGGGTATCTTTTGTGTCAAATTTACTCCTATTTCAAATAGAATACTACATATTTTTGCTTTAGCTCAATCTTTTAATAAAGTTAAGCTGAATCAATACGCCAAACTTAAAGAACCAACACTTTTGTTTTCCGAATTGTCTTTTCTTCTGTTGTAATATGCAAAATGTACAGGCCGGCTTCAATATCTATGTCAACAGGCATATTTTTTCCCGGCTTTTCAAACTCTTTTATAAATACGGGCTGTCCCCATAAATTATAGAGCCTGAACTCAAATCTTTGAGGGGGGGTATTTTTAAAACTGACCTGCATTCGCCCATGAACGGGGTTGGGATATACCTGAACATCTCCCCAGGAAGAAGTGTCAGGAAGCTCTCCCTTTTCAGCTTTAAAATCAAAGGCATAAATTTCAACAGCCAGATTGACATATTCATCTTTCCCATCTAACTTCAGCGGCTCCCATTTCCCATTAACCAATGTAAGGGCAACATTATCTTCCCCATCAGCAGGGACTGTCTTCAATGCAAAAGTTCCATCAGGATAGCTTATTTTAAAACCAAAGTGAAAGTTGTAATGAACTAGTACGGTTGAATCGAACTCAATATATTGGACCGAGTCTTTACTTCTTGCTATTAAATCCTCATAGTCACTTATTAACACCTTTTTTTCATAAATCACTTCCCCGGGCGTATCCCCGCCTTCCCATACTAAGAAACTAACATACTGATTAACTGCCGTTGACCTGACTGCTGCAAGGTTTAAGCCCGCCCCCACCAAATATTTACTCCCGTTGATCTCATAATGCTCAGAAAACTGTTTGTTTTCCTGGTAGTTATGACCGGCTAAAAATCCATATCCTTTTTCCTGTAATAAAACTTCAGGAGTTCCTTCCGGTTTGAAATTGGCAATTACCCCGGCTTGCTCCCTGTAGCTAAAAGAAGGATCATAGCCATCACAAATTAGTTTACCTGTATTTTCCGGATCCAGCCACGGTTTTAACCGATAACGATCATCCTTATAATCATTATAAGAATGATATAGTTTTTGATAGAAATCGTTAATTCTTGAAGAACATGTATCGTCCCCCCCTGTAAGTGTCCCTATCAATCGGCTCTCATGATCCAAAAGGCCGGCACCGGAACTACCTTCTCCAGATGTTCCAACTTCATAGTCCCTAACCAACCAGTGTGTATTTTTATCGAAATAACTTTCAAAACTTTCTGTTTCAACCGGGTCCTCGTTTATAGAGATTTTCATGATATCTCCCTGTGGGTGATGCAATACGTAACCGGACTCTACCTCGTCATTAGTAGCGTTCCAACCTGTATAGTATACACCATAATCCAAAGGAGGTGTTTTTGACAGCCGTAGCAGGGCAAAATCCAAGGTATCATACCCACCCCTGACATGAAACCCAGCAGCTACCAAACTTGCTCCACTTACAGAAGACGGCTCCACATCAACATTCTCACAATCAGGGCTTAAATAGTTAAAATAGAAAATAGAACTATTTGCCACCTCTTCTGTATTGACACAATGACCAGCTGTTATAATATAAGGTGTACCATCGTTATTAAGGTTATTTATCAGTGTTCCCGTACACCGCCTGCTTCCCAGGTATATTATTCTGCATACAGCCTTCCTCTGTCTCCTGATATTGAATGAATCATAACAGTTGACATTGACATGACATGAAGCCGACCAACCAAACCATTCATCATCCGTACTTTTCAAAGGACCTTTCCTTCGACTTTTTTCCGCGCCAATCTTTGCTATGGTAAAATCCCCATAATTCTCCTGATAAAGAGGCAACTGCATTTCACAGTATACAAAATCCCCCTTTATTTCTGCAATAGGTAAAATGCCCGATTTTTTATTATTCTTACTGGTAATTGCCCCCAATACGCGGGACTTATCCTCATTATAGAAAAATAACTTTGCCCCCTCCTTTAGTTGAAACGGCTCTAATATTAAGTTTATTCCCGAAGCCTCTTCCACTTTTATTGCCAATAGCCACACCTTCTTATTCAACAAAGGGTATTCCACCCATTTCCCATATTTTTTTGGGTTTATTTCGACATCAACAGGAACCGCAAACTGATTATCCTTAAATGGTAATGATTTAGCGCCCCCTTTAAAATAAGTGTTTTCTGCTTCAATGATTACCTGAGGGACAAAAACTGTATCGGTTTCAGGGCTGCAAATCGGGAGGCCTTCACTGAATATTTGTGCAGATGCTATATGTGCAGAAATAACTGCGTATAAGGCTATAAATAGCTTTTTGCTTCTTTTCAAAACTTAAAGATGTAATATTTGTGATATGAACGTGTAAAATTAACGGCTAAGATAGTATCTTAGCTTATTAGATGTTCATTTTTATATGAAAAAATTACTGTTTCTCTTTTTTCCCCTGCTTTCAATAGCAATTTCATTTTCCCAAACTCCCCCTGAGGAAAACTTTAATTTATTCTTCCTGACTTTTGATTATACTTCAAATACAAATACATTTGGCTATTCTTCAGGGGTAAACCAGCCCAACTTTTCGTCAGGATTAAATTTTGTTTCAAAGCATAATTTCGATATCTCTTATTCAAATATAGTTACGCTAAATGCCGACACCTCCAATAGTAAGCCTACAACTGAACACGATGTAATGCTGGGCTATAGCTTTTACTTATCTAACGACATAATTATATACCCATCATACACACATATGTTTCACAGCAAAAACACATCTCCCTTACAATCGGCTTTTTCTGACATTTTTCAAATTGACCTTTCCGTTTATAAAAAAAATTATAATGGTTCTGTAGACCTAAACTACATTTTGGGCAAAAAAAACATGTTTTATGCATCATTAAACAATGCTCTGGAGATTCCTGTTGAAAACCTAATTATTGAAAACAGCCTGTTAAATTTCCAGATTGGCTTTTCTGTTAATTTCAGCAACAAAAATTATTACAATAAATTAATTTATGACGACTTGAACAGGGAAGGTTTCGTTTTCTGGATCTCGGAAAATTATCCCCGGTCGGTGTTAGCAGCTCTTCATTCTATTCGGAACAACGGTTTAGAGGAAACAAAAAAGCTGACCTTTGAGAGGATAAATGAAAAAGAACCTGATTTATTTGAAGACAGGTACACAATAACCAGTCTGGACTTTTATATTCCTGTTTATTACAGCTTCGGAAATTTTACGTTTAGTTTTACAGGCTATCTTAACATCCCCACTTACAAAAGTACTTTTTTTGAAACTCAAACCAGTCTCCTTTTCAATGCGGGTATAAGTTACGTTTTATCATTCCAAAAGGAAAAATAGCCTCCAGAGAATAAGCAACTTTTGAAGAGGCCTAATTCAACACAGCACAATTATCTCTATTCCCAAGAACCGATATTCAAAGATTAAAAAACAAGCACTTTAGTTTTTCCAATCAAGTTGTTATTGTTTTCAACATGCAGGATATAAACCCCCGTTCCTAAATTAAACGACAGAGGCATATTTTTTCCCGGATCAATGAATACTTTATTTAAAACCGGCTGACCATTCATATTGTACAATGTACACTTAACTTTGCCAGAAACTTCATCTTTGAAATACAGTTGTATCTGATCCTTTGCCGGATTTGGATAAACCTGAACAGAACTCCATAAATCTGTTTTCGGATAAGTCCCTTTTACCGCTTTTAAGTCAAATGCATAAAGCTCTACCCCTGTATGTCCATATTCGTTGAAACCATCCATTTGCAGGGGTTGCCACTCATTATTAATAAAAGTAAATGCCGTGTTGTTTTCCTCTTTACCGGGATATGTCTTTAATGCGAATGTTTCTCCCGAATAACTTATCTCAAAACCAAAGTAAAAATCATAATTAACCAGTACTAACGAATCAAATTCCAACAGCTGTTTTTTATTTGGCCCTGTTAAATATAAGTCTTCATAATCGCTGACCAGCACCTGTTTTTCATAAATAACCTTACCAGGTTTGCCCCCACCTTCCCATACTTTAAAAGTAACATATTGGTTTGTGGCTGTTGATGCCAGCATGGCGGGGTAAAACCCTGCCCCAGCAATATATTTGCTCCCGTTAATCGAAAAATGTTCCGCAAACAGTTTGTTTTTTTGGTAATTATGTCCGGCAAGATATCCTTTTCCCCCTTTCTGTTTCTTAAGAAACGAAATATCTTCTTCATCAAAATTAACCAGTTTTTCTGCATTATTCCGGTAACCGAAAAACGGGTCATATCCTTCACATACCAGCTCTCCTGTTCTCTTAGGATCCAGCCAATGTTTTAGCTGATACCTTTTATCCTTATAATCATCAAAAGCATGATGAAACTTCTGAAAGTAATCGTTAATATTATAACCACAGACACCATCGCCCCCTGGTGTGCCTGTAAGTGTTCCTATCAATTTTCCGTCCTGATTGATTAAGCCCGATCCGGAGCTTCCTCCTTCTGTTGTCCCTTCTTCGTAATTTTCTACAACCCAATGGGTATTCTCATCAAAATAATAACCAAAGTCCCCGGTAGTTACAGGATCGTCTTCAATAGATATCTTCATGATATCCCCTTTGGGATGGTGCATAACATATCCCGATTCTGCAATATCATTCGTTGCATCCCAACCAGAGTAATACACATTATAATCATAAGGTGGTTTTTTGGAAAGCTTCAATAAGACAAAATCAAGCGTATCGTACCAACGAATTACATGATGCCCGGCTGATACCACACTGGCTCCACTTATTGTTAAGGGTTTTACATCGGTAGAACTACAGTCCGGGCTCATATAGCCAAAATGAAACACCGCTTCACTGGCAATTTCATTGGTATTGAAACAATGTGCCGCTGTAAGGACATAGGGTGTTTCATCATTTTCCAGATTATTAATAAGTGTACCTGTGCAAGGATAAATACCAGAGTAAACAATTTTGCAAACAGCCCTTTTCTGTAGTGATGTATTTGAAATGTTATGGCAATTGACATTACTGTTGCATGATTTAGAACTACCAAAACCAAACTCCGAATTTTCATATGCTTTTAACCCAGACTCTTTTTCCGGCTTACCTGCACCAATACCCGAAATTGTTAATTCTCCATAATTATCCTGATAAATAGGCATTTGTAATTCGCAGTAGACTTCATCACCGTTTATCATAGAAAGAGGGAGAACTCCGGAATCTTTATTGTTTCCGGAAGTAATAGCGCCTAAAACCTGGGATTGGGTTTTATCATAAAAAAACAGCTTAACACCTTCTTTTAGCATGAATGGCCTCAGAATCAAATTTAAGCTTGACGCTTTTTCAACCTTTATAGACAATAGCCATATTTTCTTGTTAAGTTCCGGCAATTCTTTCCAGGTTCCGTTTTCATCCGGATTAATATTAACATCAATAGGTATGGCAAAACTTTCCTTTTTAAAAAGAGAGGGTTGGACCGTTTCTTCTTCAAAATAATCATCGAATTCAATTAACAACTGAGGCACAAAGTTTTCGTCCGATTTCGGAGTATACAGTGGTTTACCCTCACTGAATATCTGGGCAATCAAAAATTGCCCTAAAAATGCTAGTTGAAATACAACTAAAATAAGTCTCTTAATTCTAACTTCCGACATACCACTACAACTTTTGAAAAGATACTCACAAACAAGTATACGGCCTTTTAAAGTAAAACACGCTAATTCTTTGACGTATGCACTGTTTTCTTTGAAAAACGACCTTTAATTTAACATTTTCGCCTTTTTATTGTTTCCTTTTTGAACGATGAAAATTTTTATCTATATTACAATAGTTGTTTTCTTTTTAACCCCTAACCTAAACAATATGAAAACATTCAACATTCTTTTTGTTCTCTTTCTAATTTCTTTCTCTTGTAAAAGTCCAAAGGAAAAGACAACAGTCCACGAATCAAAAACCCAGTCTTTTGAAGTAAAGATTAATGGCATGACATGCAGTGGCTGTGAACAAACCATTGAAAATGTTGTTAGTAGTTTAAGCGGTGTTAAATCGGTTGACGTATCCCATGTAAGTGGAAATGCACTAATATCTGTTGATCCGGATTTAGCAGACACATTAACAATAAGAAAGAAGATTGACGAAACGGGTTATACTACCGTTGCCATTCTTTCTAAATCGGGGAAACAGTGATTTTCACAGCCATGACTTAGTCTTCATGCAGCATGGACAATTGACCGTCAACAAATTCCACCAAAACACCTTTCTCAAGCGGGTACTTTTAGTTCATACCTAATCCAATGTATTGCCCGTACATTTTTATCTCAGAATGCCTGATTCTTCAGGTTTATAGTTTATAGTTTGTACTGATTAGCATTATAAATCTCAATTGCTGAAAAATGAGAAAAAACACACTTTCTAATTCTGAAGACAATAAGAAAGAGAACAAAGTTAACGATTCACGCAGAGAGTTTTTAAAAAGGGCAGGCCTTGTAGGAGCAGGCGTAACAATGGCATCGGCTGCAATATATTCAGGTAAAAAATACCAAAGCCATAAAGAAACGGTGCGTGTCCTGTCTCTGAATAACGAATTAATAGATATTCCCAAAAGTGAAATAAACAAAGTAAAGCTCGACAACTCAGAGCTAAGCAAAAGAGGACGTGAAGGCATAAAAAACAAACGATGGGTAATGGTTATTGACTTAGCCAAATGCCGTAATGCCCGTAAATGTATTGAATCGTGCCAAAGTGCCCACGAATTGCGCCCTCATGAATACCATATTACTACCCTTTCAATGCAGGACTCTCCGGATACGTCGCCTTACTATATGCCAAAGCCATGTCAGCACTGCGATAACCCTCCGTGTGTTTCTGTTTGTCCGGTAGATGCTACCTTTAAAAGGCAGGACGGCATTGTTTTGATTGATAATGAACGATGTATCGGGTGCCGTTTTTGCATGGCAGCCTGTCCATACTCGGCAAGAATGTTCCATTGGGAAGAACCACTAAAAAACGCTGACTATAAAGAGAAAGAAAAAAAATACAAGAATGCGGTTAAACATGGGGATATTCAAACAGCTGTAGACCTAAAAGCCGGCCTCGAATACGATGTTGAACGTAATGTCCCACAGCGAAAAGGAACCATATCCAAATGTTTATTTAGTGCGGACAGGCTAAGAGAAGGGAAGCTACCTTCATGTGTTTCAGCATGTCCTAACGGAGTTTTTTACTTTGGAGATGAAAACGAAGACGCTGTAACAAATGGCACAACCAAAGAAACTGTCAGACTGACGGAACTCAAGGAAAAGAATGCCGCATACCAGTTAATGCCTGAATTAGGCACAAAACCCAGGGTATATTATCTGCCACCCAAAAACAGGCTATTTAAGTTTGAAGAAAAAGAAGCTAAGGAAAATCCCCCACATTCTCACACTTAATCTAAAATTCTATGTCTGAACACACATATCAACTGACAGAAGATCAAAAGAAACTTGACAAAATAACCGGAGATATTATGAGCCCGGTTGGGATGAATATGAAGTTTCATGCCTGGATGGGAATTTTAACGGCTGCCCTTGCCGTTTGTATTTTCATGTATTCCAAACAGTTAAAAGAAGGGCTTGTTGTTACAGGATTAAGGGACTATGTAAGTTGGGGAATGTACATAGCGAATTTCGTTTTCTTTGTAGCAGCCAGTTTAATTGGAATGTTGATTAGCGCTGTACTGGGATTAATTGGCTACGACTGGATAAAACCCATTGCAAGAATAGCAGAAATAATAGCAGTAGCATTTGCTGCCGTTGCAGGGTTAGTAATTGTGTCTGATATGGGGCGCCCAGACAGGCTTCCCTATGTTTTTATGTATGGACGTGTGCAGTCCCCTATCCTTTGGGATGTTACCGTTGTAACTACCTACCTTATAATAAGTTTTTTGTTATATTTTCTACCTATGATTCCCGATCTGGCAATCGCTAAATCCAGAATGGAGAACCAGCCTAAATGGCTTACAAAGGCTTATGAACTGCTATCTTTCAAATGGACACATCATCCGCAACAATACAAAATTTTGTTTCGCATTGTACGCATTTTACTTATTATGGTGGTCCCAACAGCTTTTGCCATACATACTGTAACATCTTGGTTATTTGCTGTTACCCCGCGGGCCGGGTGGAGCAGTACAATATTTGGCCCCTACTTTTTAAGCGGTGCTTTTGTTGCGGGGGCTTCGGTCCTTATTATTGCATTATATTTCTTTAGAAAGAACTACAGGTTAAGCAATTATATCACAGATCGCCATTTCGATAAACTGGGAAAACTATTAAACCTTGTTGCTATTGTATACCTGTACTTCAATATCAATGAATTCCTTGTTCCTGCTTATAAAATGAAAGAAGCAGATGCAATCCACATCAGGGAACTTTTCACCGGACATTATGCCATAATGTTCTGGGCTGTTCAGATACTGGGACTTATTATCCCCTTGCTCTTGTTATTCATTAAAAGTTGCAGAAAACCACTCCCCCTTTTAGTTATCAGCCTGTTTGTACTTATTGGTTCATGGTTTAAGCGATATATCATAGTAGTACCGACAATGGCCCATCCTTACCTGCCAATACAGGATGTTCCGCAAGAGTGGTATGTTTACAAGCCAACACTTATTGAAACGGCGGTTACAGTTGCCAGTTTTATACTTGTCCTAATGATAATTACAGTTCTGTCAAAATTCTTCCCTGTGATTCCTATCTGGGAAATGGCCGAGAACAAAAAGTCTGTCGAAAAATAAACCCTGATGATAATGAAACACACAATATCCGCTGTACTTATTTTCTCAATTTCATTTGGTCTTTGCGCTCAGGATGAATGGATTCTGCCGAAAGAGAAGAAGGAAAAGCTAAGCAATTTTAAGTTTAACGACTCAACGAAAAAAGCCGGAGAGGAAATATACCATTCGCTAGATAAAGGAAACTGTGTTTCCTGTCATGGCACACCCGGACAAAACAACTGGCAAAAAGCACTTGTTCCGCCACCAGGAGATCCGGGGCAGACAAAATTTCAAAAAAACAGTGATGGCGATCTATATTATAAGGTGTATGATGGACGTGGTGCTATGCCTTCTTTCAAAGATATTCTTACACCTGAAGAAATATGGGGCTTAGTATCCTATTTAAGAAGTTTCAACAACGATTATGTCCAGGAAGTAGCTAAAGAAATCAAAAGAACCGGATATGATGGCACAATTGAAATTTTATTAAGCCTGATTGATAAAAATACGGTACAGTCGAAAATAACTGGCATAAAAAACAACCAGTCTGCCCCGCTTGAAGGTGTGCAGGTTGAGTTTTTTGCAAAAAGGGCATTTGGGAAACTTAAACTGGACGAAGCAAAAACAACAAACAGTGAAGGTGTTGCCAGGTTCAGTATTCCAAATGACATCCCGGGCGACTCTGCGGGTTATATCACACTTCTTGCCCAGCTAACAGACAAAGAACTCTTTGGTGATGTAAAAGCAGACACAGCACTGGCTGTAGGGCTATCCACCTATAAACCCGCCCTTAATGCCCAGCGGGCAATGTGGAACAACATGAAAAAGGCCCCTGTATGGTTACTGTTCGCTTACTTCGGAGGTGTAGCCACTGTTTGGGGGATCATATTCTATATTCTTCTTCAAGTAAGGGAAATATTCAGGATTGGACTTAAAGAAGAAAGTACAAACAAATAAATATCAAACAATTCGAAACAAATAACCTATGGATTAAATAAATATACTTATGAAAAAATTTAGAGCAATTGGCAGAATTTTATATGCACTACCTTTCCTATTCTTTGGTATAAACCATTTTATTGAAGTGGTACCACTTTACGATCCAAAGTTTACCTCTTTTATTCCCCTGGGCCCCTTCACCATAATGCTTACCGGGGTTCTGCTAATTGCGGCCGGTATTGGTATTATAATAAGAAAGTTTGTGATAATTCTGGCAACCATTCTTGCGGTTCTTTTGTTACTCTTTATTACAACCATTCATATTCCTCATTTAATTCAAGGCATAGCAACGGAATATGCAATGATTAACCTGCTGAAAGATGTCGCCCTAATGGGAGGTTCTTTAATGATAGCAGGAATAGTAGCAGAGCATGAAAAAATTTGAGAATTGACGAAACGAATGAAAATGAGAAAGTACTTTTTTGCACTTTTTATAATCGCTATGGGTCTTAAAGCCTATGGGGAAATACCAGAAAAAAACATAGAGGTTGGTATTGTAGAACATCTTGGGGATACCCTTCCCCTTGATCTTACATTCTATAACGAAAGTAATGACACAGTAACACTTCGGCAACTTATTGACAAACCGACCATATTGTCTTTTGTTTATTTCGATTGCCCTGGCTTATGCAGTCCGCTACTTTCTGGCGTATCGGATGCCATAGATCACCTTGACATGGAACTTGGTAAAGACTACCAGGTTTTAACCATTAGTTTCAACACAAAAGATGATGCAAAAAAAGCTGCACAAAAAAAAATAAACTTTGTTCAGAATATCAGCAAAGAGAACCGGGAACATTGGATTTACCTAACCAGCAAACAGGAAAGCATAGACCTGATTACTGACGCTGTAGGCTATAAGTACAAACCACAGGGACTAGATTTCTCACACCCTTCAGCTATTATCCTTGTAAGTCCGCAAGGGAAAATAACCCGGTACCTTTACGGCTTATCTTATCTCCCTTTCGATGTAAAAATGGCTGTAATAGAAGCCCAGCAAGGAATACAACGCCCCACAATAAACCGTATTCTTCAATATTGTTTTGCATATGATCCGGCAAGCCGAAGTTACGGGCTTCAGATAACAAAGGTTATTGGTTTTATGACCTTGTTAATTCTGGGATTGGTATTTTTCATCTTATTAATTAGAGGCCGGAAAAAAATATTAAAAACAGTTTAAATAAAAAAACAGGATCTGAATCGGGCAGGGAATTCCGGATTTAAGATTTTTTCTAAAAAAATACAGATACACATGAGTAATATAGAGAAATATTCACACGAAAGCTACCGCGAATACCAGGGGAAACATAAAGGTATTCTTTCTTGGTTGCTCTCCACCGATCATAAAAAGATCGGGCTCCTGTATTTAAACTCCATCGTGGTTTTCTTTCTCGTTGCAATGGTTCTTGGTCTTTTAATGCGACTGGAGAAATTTAGTCCGGGACAGGATATTATGTCGGCAGAAACGTATAACGGAGTTTTCACCCTTCATGGTGTAATAATGATATTTATTGTTGTTATACCTGGCCTTGCAGCCGTATTCGGAAACTTTTTTCTCCCCATTATGATTGGGGCAAAAGACGTGGCTTTCCCCAAGTTAAACCTGTTATCGTGGTATGTATACATTATCGGGGCCATTCTGGGTGTTTTATCCCAGTTTGCCGGAGACGGCCCTCCTGATACCGGCTGGACATTCTACGTTCCATACAGCACCGAAGCAAATTCCAACGTGGTTTTTGCCCTTACGGCGGCCTTTGTTCTGGGGTTCTCATCCATATTGACCGGATTAAACTTCATTGTTACCATACACAGGCTAAGGGCACCGGGAATGGGCTGGTTTAAAATGCCTCTTTTTCCCTGGTCGCTTTATGCAACAGCCTGGATACAGGTTTTAGCCACCCCTATTGTTGGAATTACCCTGCTTATGGTCATTGCGGAACGTACTATGGGAATCGGCTTTTTTGACCCCGATCTTGGTGGCGACCCTTTACTGTTTCAGCATTTGTTCTGGATTTACTCCCACCCGGCCGTTTATGTTATGATACTCCCGGCGATGGGGGCTGTAACTGAAATATTCCCCACATTTAGTCAAAAGCCCGTTTTTGGTTACGGGGCAATTGCAATATCCAGTATTGCCATTGCTGTTGTCGGATATTTCGTTTGGGGGCACCATATGTTTACCTCAGGGATTAGCTACGAGTCCAGGTGGTTTTTCTCTTTCCTGACCTTTATTGTTGCCGTCCCGAGCGCCATAAAAGTATTTAACTGGGTGTCAACGATGTTTGGTGGTTCAATTTCATTACGCACACCTCTTCTATATGCCATTTCATTTATCTTCCTGTTTATGATTGGTGGGTTCACCGGACTGACCCTTGGGTCTTTAGCTACCGACGTGCATGTGCATGACACTACATTTGTTGTGGCACACTTTCACTATATCATTTTCGGAGGAATGGGATTTGCGTTCTTTGCGGCCATGCATTACTGGTACCCGAAAATATATGGCAGGATGTACAATGAACGGTTTGCAAACATTTCCTGGGGAATTCTGTTCGTCGGGTTCAACATCCTGTATTTCCCACTCTTTATTATAGGTCTGCAGGGAATGCCCAGACGATATTTTGATTACCTCCCACAGTTCACTTTGGGGCACAGAATATCAACGATCGGAGCCGTACTTACCGTAGCCGGAATCGTACTCATGATCTATAACCTGGCAAAAAACAGAAAACGTGGTGCCCTTTCCGGTCCAAACCCGTGGAACGGTGTTACACTTGAATGGCAGATTGAATCTCCGCCAACACATGAAAACTTTGAGAAAATCCCGGAAATAAAGAACCCTCCATATTTATTTAAAAAAAACAAGGATAACTAAAGAGCTGTTTTATGACGCAAACAACTGAACACACACACCAAATTGACAGCGAAACCGGTAAAATGGGAATGTGGCTCTTCCTATTTACCGAACTCTTTCTTTTTGGTGGGCTTTTTCTTGGATATGCCATTGCCAGAAATAATTTCTCTGCAGAATTTCATCATGCCGCAGATGAATTGAACGCATTCATTGGTACCATTAATACCATTGTGCTTCTGATAAGCAGTATGACTGTAGCCATGGCAATAACGGCCATACAAAAAAACATGCCGATGCTGGCAATGGCCCTGCTCTCAATAACATTGCTTCTTGCCCTTGCGTTCATGGTGAATAAGTACTTTGAATGGGGACATAAATTCCATCTAAAACTTTATCCTAATTCTGAGGTATTGCTCTCACTTGACCATGGTGAAAAACAATTCATATTTTTCTATTATGCCATGACCGGACTGCATGCCATACATGTTATAATTGGGGGCATCCTGTTAACCATATGCATATTCAGGATAAAAGCGGGTGTTATTCATTCGAAAAGATATTTATTACTGGAAAACAGTGGGTTATACTGGCACCTTGTAGATTTAATCTGGATTTTCCTTTTCCCATTACTTTACCTGATAACTTAAATAATATGGAAAACGAGAAACATCATATTCAAAGCTTTTTCTCCCTGGGGGTTGTTTTGGTTGCATTGCTAACATTAACGGCCATTACCGTAATTATTACTGAAATTCATTTTGGTGCTTTTTCGGTTGGGGTTGCTTTGTTGGTTGCTTCTGCAAAGGCATTTATTGTACTGGCATATTTCATGCACTTAAAGTACGAAAGCAAGTTCACAAAATGGATGGTCGCCGGGGTGTTCATACTCTTTGCAATAGTAGTTGTAATAACATTTTTTGATTATCTCTTTAGGACGTAAACAAGTTTAATAAGTTGAACATACATCTGTATAACCGTATTGCTTAGGCTGTGCAGACTTAAAATAACAAAAATATGTTTGGTGGAGCATCAAATCTGGCTGAAGGTGTCGACAGGGCATTTATCTTTATATTTTCAGTTGCTTTCTTCTTTATAATTGGAATAACGGCATTTATGATATGGACTGTTATCCGGTTTAACAAGAAGAAGAATAAGGAAGCACGACAATTTACCGGCAGCAATAAACTGGAAGTAATCTGGACTGTTATACCCCTTATACTCGTACTCATGATGTTTTATTTTGGTTGGATGGGGTTCAGGCCTATGCGTGAAGTTCCGGAAAATGCCATGCGAATAAAAGCTATTGGAAGAATGTGGCAATGGGAATTCGATTATGGCAATGGGAAACTTGCTGATTCGCTTGTAGTTCCGCTAAATGTTCCGGTAAGGCTTGATTTAATATCAGAAGACGTAAACCATAGTTTGTTTATACCAGCGTTCAGGGTTAAAGAAGATGTTGTCCCCGGGTATAATAACTATCTGTGGTTCACTGCTACTAATATGGGAACATTCGATCTGTATTGTACAGAATATTGCGGCACCCTTCACTGGGACATGGTTACAAAAACTGTTGTTATTGAAGAAAAAGACTTTAAATTATGGTTAGACAGCCTTGAGGCCAAAGGCAATATTCCGGATCCGGCAGGCCTGAAAATTTTGAAGGACAACGGATGCCTGGCTTGCCATTCCTTAGACGGCCGCCCACTGGTAGGTCCCACATTTAGAAACTATTACGGAAGCGAAAGAACAGTAAAAGTAAAAGGTGGGGAAAAACAGGTTATTGCCGATGAAGAATACACTATTACCTCTATATATGAGCCGAATAAAGAGATTGTTACCGGTTATTCAAAAGGACTGATGCAATCGTATGAGAAGCTTATAGATGAAGATGAAATGGAAAAAATAATTGAATATCTAAAAACACTGAATGAATAACCTTGGTAAATATATAAAGACAATTCTCAGCCTGATAAAACACAGGCTCTCATTGATGGTAACCCTTTCTTCGGTTGTAGGGTATATTCTTGCCCCTGGGGACGTTAATTTTCTAACATTAACCGGGGTATTTGCCGGGGTATTTCTTCTGGCCGGAGGATCCTGTGGAATCAATCAATATCAGGAGAAAGAACTTGACTCTAAAATGGCCCGTACCCGAAACCGTCCTATTCCCTCGGGAAAAATTAGTGCGGGACTTGCGTTATTTATTTCTCTGTTTATGGCTTTCCTCGGCTTTCAACTTCTTCTTTTCATTGAAGAACAGG
Organism: Bacteroidales bacterium; assembly: GCA_965230395.1. Taxonomy (GTDB): domain Bacteria; phylum Bacteroidota; class Bacteroidia; order Bacteroidales; family UBA10428; genus UBA10428. The sequence continues at coordinate 3,108,645 of CBDDKV010000002.1, read as the reverse complement.
CCGCATTTCTCGGAATCTTAAATGTTATTTTTTATAATTTGTTGTATACGCCCCTTAAAACAAAAACACCTTTGTCCATTATACCCGGAGCGGTTGTTGGTGCTGTTCCCCCGATGATTGGATGGGCCGCTGCCGGCGGGAACCTGCTTCATCCCAATATTCTATTTATTGACATTTTCATGTTCTCATGGCAGCTTCCTCATTTCTGGCTGCTTTTAATAATGTACGGAAAAGAATACGAAAAAGCCGGGTACCCCAGTATATCCAAATACCTGAACCATAATCAGATTAAATACCTGGTGTTTTTCTGGACCTTATCGACCTCCGCCTTCATATTCACTTTTCCGTTATTTGAATTCCGGCTAAACGCGTTTCTGGTAGCTCTGCTTATAATTACCAATATTGGGTTTATTTTAATGTTTAAACGTTTATTGTTCAACCACTCAGGCAAAAAAACTTTACGAAAGGCATTCGTGGCAATTAATTCATTTATGCTACTTGTCTTATTGATTTTTATTTTTAACTTGCTTACATAACGCTTTTCTTTACTAACTTAATTTTTTATATTATGAGAAACACCGAATACAAGTGTATGTGTTGCGGTTGGTTGGGTAACGAAGAACTGCTTGGCATCGACTCTGCCAGTGTAAGTAGCTTGTCTGAAGAATTAGCAACTTGTCCCCATTGCGGCAGTATGGATATCCAGGAGGCGTTTCAGCTCGAAGATTTGACGATTTAACAAGATATAAAAGCTGGTTTTATTGTCAATAAATTTTCTCAGTATTTACGAAAACATGCAATTTAGCTCCGGGAAAAACGGACGAAAATTGTGCTGTAATGTAAAATTTTTCCCTATATCTAATTTAACAATGATTAAACTTTATTCCACCTGAATCCAGTCCAGAGGGTGTTTTATGATAGAATCTTAAATAATAATATCATACGGGCACCCTCTTTTATACACGTCTGCCTATTGCCTACTCAAACCAACCACCTTTTTAACATAAGACTTACACTTATAAGAAATTGATTGATTTTAGTTGAAACTTTCCAGTCTATGAACTTTTTATTAAATTTATTTATAGAGATGGAATTCGCGTAAGTGCTTTATTGATTTAGAATGAGAAAATTAAATATTGGAAGCAAAATTGGGTTTGGATTTGGCGTTGTATTATTCATAACTTCTATTTCAGGTGTTTTCGGTTTTTACGCAATGAAGACAATTAGAGATGAAAACACGAATTTCGAAAACATCATGCTTATTTTTGACAGGCTTGATAAATCAAAACAGCACATCGTAAATTTTAAATACAGCGAGGACTCCCTTTATAAAGAAGGGTTTTATACCTGCGTTAAAGAAATAAAAACCGCTTCCGAAAGCATTAGCGAAAAAAGACGCTCCACGAACACACAAGCAATAAGAGATGCTCTTCAACACTACCAGCAACACGTTGAGTCTTTTTTCCTGCTTCAGGCACAAAAAGCAGATAAACGTAAAGAAACGGAAAATATAAAAACTTCACTTGATAACGGATTTGAATATACCGCTTCAATTGTTGTAGGCTGGGCCATGTCAAACAAGATGCTGCCTATGAGTTTAAAAGCTTCTGTAATAAACACATACAACAGCAAAATAAAAGAACGGCTTTTAACACCCTGGTCATCAATTCAGTACAATTTCGATAATTATTCAAATTCTCCTTCCATTGAAAAAGAAAAAGAACTTTTATCTAAACTAAATACCCTTGAACGTGAAATCGGTTCAATGGGTAAAGAGCTTAAAGCTTCCTCGCTAAAAAGTCATTTAAAAGAAATTAATATTACGTTAAACGACTACCGGAAGTTTATACAGGAATATATTCAACTGACCAATGAACAGGAACAGAAATTATCTGAAGCCAATAGTTTTGGAACCCAGATAGACAGTTCCACAAAGAAACTCATGAAGCATTCGCAGAGAATTGTCGCTGCATTGCTCACCAGTGGCATAACCTTACTTCTTATTTCAATTCTAGTTTCTATTATCCTGGGCATTCTAATTGCCTCATTAATCTCCCGAATGGTTACACGCCCTTTGCACAAAACCGTAGAATATTTATCTAAAATGGCCTCAGGAAATTTTTCATTTACAGTTTCGGAGGAACTGCGCAACCGGAAAGATGAATTTGGTGAATACAGTAATTCCCTGGAACACCTGATACAAATACTTCGAAAAACAATTTCTGTTATTATCAGCAAGTCCGAACACATAAATGCACTCAGCCATTTAATGAGTGAGCGATCCCTCGAAGTCTCAGACGGGGCTTCCAGTCAGGCAAACTCAGCAGAAACCATATCTTCATCTATGCAGCAAATGGCATCCACTATTAGTCAAAACACTGGTAACTCGCAGAAAACCGAACAAATTTCCAGAAGAATTTCAGATGACATAAAAGTTGGAAGCGAATCTTTTGAAAAAACGCTTGACTCAATGAACAAGATTGCCGAAAAGAATAAAATAATTAATGAAATAGCTTTTCAGACAAACATCCTTGCCCTTAACGCTTCTATTGAAGCAGCAAGAGCCGGAGAACATGGAAAAGGCTTTGCTGTGGTTGCCGAAGAAGTGAAAAAGCTGGCAGAAAGAAGCCTGTCTGCTGCAAAAGAGATAAACGAGATGTCAGGGGAAACGGTAAACATTGCCCAAAAATCCGGCGATGATCTTGAAGGCATATATAACGAAGTCAGAGAAATGGCTGTTAAAATTAGAAAAGTTGTTGCCAGTTATACCGAGCAAAGTTCCGGGGTTGACAGGGTAAACCTTGAACTGAACTCCCTTAACCAGATTATTCAAAATAATGCATCCTCGGCGAGGTTAACTACAGAATCGGCCGAAGAGCTAAAAAAACTAGCCAAAGAATTAAAGGAAAGTGCTGCCTTCTTTAACATAATTGATTCTCATAGAACAGAGGAAAATAAAACCAATGGTCTGCTGGACAGAATTAACACATTCTCTCAACCCGAAGATGAAATGTTCTGATTTTCAAAAGCTTTATCCTATTAATATCCCCTTGGAGCAAGCGAAGTTTTTAACTTTGACCGTATTAAAACACTTGTATCGGCAATAACGTATCTCGATAAAAGCCCTTTTGCCCCCCCTACCAAATCAGCTGCCTGTCCTGAAGTTAATCTCAAAAAACCAGTTTTAAATATTTCAGGAAGGATCCATTCTGTAAGTCATTCTCTTTTTTATGCATTACCGGTTATGCGACAATTTGTTTCATGAAAGGCCGGATTCTTTTATTTATCTTTATCCTCTGTATAAGACTGAGTAATGTTAATTTCCATTCGGCACATATGCCCAATTTTATGGCCTTTTAAATGAACAATACATCAAATTATAAGTTTTTCCATTTTGTAGGTGATATTTGGGGAATAAAGTGCACTTATATATAAAAGAAACATTCTATGGAAACATTAGAAAAAACGGACAGCGTTGTTGCCACGACGATATCCGGAAATTATGAAATAGAAGAAATATATGAGCAGTTTTTTCCTGTTGTGGCCAAATTTATAAGCTCTGCGGGAGGTTCTTTTGATGATGCCAAAGATATTTTTCACGATGCATTGGTGATTTTTATGGAGAAGAAGTCCCAAGCCCCTGCGGGTGTTATAAAATATGACAAAGCCTATATTTTAGGTGTTTCAAAACATTTGTGGAACAGACAGTACCAAAAGGACAGTAAATACAGTTCTTTAAACAGCATGGAAAGCAAAATTGCCATACCAGACGATTACTTTCCAACCGCAAACAACAGGCGGTTGCTCAATTTTTTGAAAATAGCAGGCAAAAGGTGCCTGGATTTGCTCCGCGCTTTTTATTTCCAACAACAGCCTATAAAAGATATGGTAAGGAATTTAGGCTATTCTCACGAACATTCGGTTAGCGTACAAAAATATAAATGCCTTGAAAAATTGAGAAATACCATAAAAGAAAAATCACTGACGTATGATGACTTCACGGAATAATACAATAGCAATTGAAAAATATCTTAATGGGAGGCTTTCCCCTGTTGACAGGTTCATCTTTGAATCAAGGCTTATAATAGACCCGGTTTTAAAGAAAGACCTGTACTTTCAGAAAAAAACGCACCAATTGATTAAACAGTATCACCGGGAAAAGTTAAAGGAAGAAATAAATGCCCTGCACCAAAGCATATTCAACAACCCGGATAAAATCAACTTTCGGCGAAGCATATACGGATTGTTTAAATAACTAAGAAAAGCTTATCAGACAAACCTATGCATACCTCAAAATGTAAAAGGCTTCCAAATTAACCTACTACGTTGGATTTACAGGGAGTATGGGTACATTTTAAAATTAAGGAAATAATCATGAAATCAACAAGCACCTATTGGAACCCATTAGAGATTAAAAACATTAATAAATGGGAAGTAATTGATGGTACGGATGGAAACCTATCACAAATTACAATAGCAGAAGACCCCATTACTGGCGACTACACGAGATTGACGAAATTCAAAAATGGTTATTCAACAGAAGCACTAGGCTCTAAAAGCCATGAATATCCCGAAGAAATCTTCGTCGTTTCCGGAAGGCTATATGATAAGGCTTTTGATTTATGGTTAGAACCTGGTTATTACGCAAGCAGGCCCCCAGGAGAGGAACATGGACCATTTATCGCTGATGGTGAAGTTATTATTTTTGAAGTCTCCTATCCAAGTCAATCGATAAAAACAGATAACTGAAAAGAAATTTTAGTGCCGGCCACTCCATAACCATCACTTAACAGCAAGAAAACCCGGTCTAATTACCTGAACGTTGGGAACAAAGAAAAATTATTAATCACCACCGAACGAATACCTGTGCTTAGCCCCCAAAAGAAAGGCGGGGCTTGCAAAAGAAATAAAGAAACAAATTGCTAAATTTGACCTGACAACAAAAACACCCAACACAATTAATCATTTGATAACCAAACCAATAACCAACAACAATAAAAAAACTATTTACCGAATGGGTGAGTGAAATTTAGTTAAACACAAACGCATGTAATAAAAATCAAAGAGAAGAAAGCGTGAAAACCGAATAACAAAACACGTTAACTATATATTAGTTAGCCACAAAAAACAAGCTCCTTACTCCTAAACATTATGCCTCATGCCGGGAGAGAAGTTGCAACTATTGAACAGAAGTAAAAGATGACACAAAGCATATTAAACGGATTTTTGATTTTCAGCATCATACAAGCATTCCTATTTGCGGCTCTGTTTGTAACAAAAAAGAAAAAAGCTTCAGCAGATTTGATAATTACACTCCTGTTGCTATTGTTTGCAGCTCACACTTTCCTTATACTGATTAACCTGAATAATAATTACGGTTCTCTTTTAAAAATAATTCCGGTCACCCTGACTTTGCTTTATGGTCCTTTGCTTTTAATTTACATAAACACCCTTCGCTCCGCATCTCTTAAAAAAAGAGGAAATATGTTCTGGCACCTTGTTCCCTTCGTCACAATCTTTGTAATGACATTTTTTTTCAGCGACAAAACATACTTCCCAAAAGTGGTATCCGTATTAGGTGCATTTTCCGGACTATTGTACTGCCTTTTGTCATTTTTTTCAATAAGAAAGTACGAAGAACGACTTGTTAATTTATTTTCCACAACACAAAATGTGACGTTGAACTGGTTAAATAAACTGGTCAAAGGAATTGTCTTTATCTGGGCAGGCGTTTTTATCCTCATTGTTTTCAAGCAAATATTTCAAATTAGCATACAGCTTAATTGGTTTTTCATTCTGGTCCCTTTGTTCATAACATACATCGGGTACCACGGACTAAAACAGCAAGTCGTCTTTCAATTTGCCCAAACGAACCGGAACAAAGAAGAAACTGAATTAAAAAAAGTACCTTCTGCCAATAAAGGGGCAAACAAAATTGATGCAAAGTACGAGAAGTCCGGATTGCTAAAACAGGATATGGAAAGTATTTTCGGCACCCTTGAGGTGCTAATGAAAACCGATAAGTTGTATTTAGAACCCAACCTGAACCTTCATGATTTGGCCAGGAAAGCTAAAGTCCCTCAGCACCATATTACCCAAACATTAAATAGTTTTGCGAAGCGTAATTTTTATGATTATGTAAATTCTTATCGTGTAAATGAATTTATCCAAAAAATTAAGAATGGTGATGCCGATAACTTTTCCCTATTAGGAATTGCTTTCGAATGTGGGTTCAATTCCAAGTCATCTTTTAATAGAATTTTAAAAAAACTTACAGGGCTATCTCCCTCGGAACACAAAAAACAGCCTTCATAACTCTCAGTCTATGAGCCCCCCACATAATTAAGACCTCCCAATTATACGGATAGGGCGAACACCTGTGTCCCCCTTCATACATTTGTCGAAGAAATTTAAATCAACAAAAAGTATGAAGACAAATTATTTGAAAATAGTATTCGCCCTGATCTTATTTGCGGTCTTTAACTCATCCTGTTCAAGTCAAAAAAGAACAGAAAAATCAACGAACAATAGTATTTCTGTTAAAGTAAAAGAGCTGGTGAAACATGCTTCTACCGATGAAGAGAAAGCAGAAGCCATCTACTTATTTGTTCGTGATTCTATCAAGTTTGGATGGTTATACCCTCAGAAAGTTCCTGCCGAAGAAGTCCTGAAAAACCGAAAAGGGGTTTGCATCCAAAAATCAAACCTGCTGGTAGCTATGGCTCGAGAGGCCGGTTTAAAAGCCCGTTTTCATTTTATGTATGTCGACAAAACAGCCCTTCAGGATTTCCTCCCCGATTTTGCCTACAAAAAGTGGGTTACTCCTTTTCCCCACACTTTTCCTGAGTTGTATTTAAATGGTAAATGGGTACCAATGGAAGCTACAATAGATAAAGAACTCCATGAAATATGCATTGCAAAAGGGGTAAATTTTGGCCGAAACCCAAAGATTGTCGATCAGGTTTCCATCAACTTTTCTGTAAATGGGGTGAAAGGCCATCAGCAATATGTTCAAAATACCGACAAACAGTCCCTTTACGGTGATGATTTATCTGAGCTTACTGCCTTCATGCACAATGACGTGCCCTGGTGGAAAAGAAAAATGCAACCGATTATTTTTAAGAAGGCAGATAAACTAATGAACGAATTAAGAAACTCTAAAAACTAAAAAATGAACAAGTTAAACAGAACAAAACAAGTAATTACCGGTATCAGCTTTATTGCTTTTCCTGTGCTTTTTCTCATTGGCAACTCCATTCACTCCGACTTATTCAGTTTAAGCTTAATACACGATGCCAACGAATGGATGAATGAGATACGCGGAAATAAACTACAGCAAATTGGGAATTTGCTGGAATATATGAGTGCCCCATTCTTAATTATTATGGCCATAAGCTTTATAAATACCGTTAATAAAAAAGCCTGGCAATGGGGGTTGATAGGTGGAATAATGGTACTAATTGGCAGCGTTTCCCTAGCAGGAAGCAAAGGCGCTTTTTGTTTGTCTGTGTCAGCATTCGACACCTTATCAAATGCTGAATTTCAACAACTTTATCCCGCATTTAAAGCATTGATGGCCAAAGCCGGGATACTTAAAGCCACGCTGGCACTGCCCCTTCTGCCTTTGGGGTTTGTTGTCCAAAGCATTGGTTTACTGAAAGGAAAGTACGTCCCTAAATGGCAGGCAATGCTAATTCTTCTTGGTTCAATACTGATGGCAAATCCGGGAATTGAACTATTTAACCTGGCCGGTTCGGTTTTATTACTTTTAGGCCTTTCCCCTTTAGGAATCAGCCTTATTACAAACAAGGTGGAATCTGAAATTAAACCTCTCTAACATATAGAAAGTAAAAAGAAGTTTGATTTATCATCAATACGCCGTATACCATTGGGTATACGGCGTATTACGTAGTCTTTGCAAGAAAACTCCAAATTACTCACAAAAATAAAATATTCAATGATGTTCGTGAACTAAAGGTCCTGCGTTACGCTTGTTTTGAAAACATCCATCCCGAAGCTTCGGGACTCCTTAATTTTCAAAACTTCGAACCGACTAAAAGGAGCTCATGAACACCTATAAAAATAAATCAGCTTGTAAATAAAGCCTTGTCTTTGAAGCCTTCTTGAGAAAGACTTTCAAAATGCACAGTTTTCTTGCAGCCACTACGTAAGAGAAATCAAAGTTGGATCCGGGCCTTCTTCATCCAAGAAGCATTTTTACTGATATATTTCTAATACAACAAGACGATTAGCATATATTAAATGTCTTCATTAGTACCTTAACGTACAGCCCTTCAACTCAACCTCAAGAGTGTCCTTTAAACCATAAACATAAATTAAGGTTTTACCCTCAATATCACCTTCAGGTACAGTTGTTGCTGTAAATGAAATTGAAACATCCTGGTTAAATTCCTTATTCGAATTCAATTCAATTTCAGAATCAAATATCAAACCATCTCCATAAGTCCTCAGTGTTGCACTATCACCGGTTATTGAACCTGCAATTCGCAAGTTAACAGAACCTCCCCCGGTTTTATCTCTCTGTAAATACCAGGTTTGAGTGTCTACATCTAACTTAGTGCCATTATCAGAAGAAAATGATTTCTGCCCATTTGAACAAGTCATAATTGAATCCGAATCGTCATCTTTCGAACAAGCTGAAAAAGCCAGTATTCCACTTAACAAAATCGCGTGTAACTTCATTATATTTTTTTTAGTGAATAATACTTCTATGATGCAATAAATCGCGACAAGGTTGCGACACATACCCAAAAACAGTTATACTACCTCCCCATTCAAAGTAGAACTTCAATTTTGGTAAACAGCTTTAGACTGCAATACAATCGATCGTGCAGGTCAGGAAGCAGAGGGAACCACCCTGTAGATCCTGCCATCCTGATCCTATGCGTCCGGACTTCGGGACTTTACCGTTCCCCAGGCACCTTAATCGGTAATTGCCTGTACCCCCCCTGCTTCCCATAGCATTTTTCGATACTGCCAAATAACAACCGGAAGGGCAAACATCCACGTTATAAGCGTGGGGGAGTGTAGGTAGGCCAGGAGAACTTACGGAAATAACACTCAGAATAGGGTGTATAAAAAAAGCCCGGGATTTTCTCCCCGGGCCATTTTATTAATGAAGACAATTATTTCTAGTCTTTGTACCAGGCATAACAGTAGTTTGTAGAAGAAATAGCCATACCCGCGATATCAGAAAATGATTTACCAGGGGCAACCGAGTATGAATAAAGGCCTCTGTAGTGATCCAAATCACTGCTGGTCCCAAAACTCACCTGTCCATTTTTATACCAGGCATAGCAGTAGTCATTTGAAGCAATGCCCATACCAACAATGTCAGATGGCGACTTTCCAGGAGCTACAGAATATGAATAAAGCCCTCTGTAGTAATCTAAGTCATCAGAAGTACCAGAGCTTACCTGACCATTTTTGTACCATACATAGCAACGATTCGTAGAAGAAATAGCAATTCCCGCAATATCAGCTGGTGTTTTTCCAGGTGCCAGGGTATAGTCGTACAAATCCCTATGGCTACTTAAGTTATCGCTTGTGCCATAGCTTACTTTTCCATCTTTATACCATACATAACACGTATTGGTTGAAGTGGCAATTGCAGTGGCTGCAATGTCTGCAGGGGTACGGTAATACTTATATAAACCTTTGTAGCGATCTAAATCGTCGCTGGTCCCGTAGCTCACCTTACCATCTTTATGCCAGGCATAGCAATAATCTTTACTGGATATTCCAACTCCAACGATATCATTGGCTGACTCTCCCGGAGCAACAGTAAATGAATATAAACCTCTGTAGTAGTCTAAATCATCACTTGTACCTGAACTTACCTGACCATTTTTATACCATACATAACAACGGTTTGTAGTTGAAATGGCCATTCCTGCAATATCAGACGGGGACTTCCCGGGGGCAAGGGTATAACGGTATGGACTTCTGTGGCGATCTAAATCATCGGTTGTACCAGAACTTACTTTTCCATCTTTATACCAAACATAGCAATGATTGGTGGTAGAAATAGCCATTCCTACAATGTCAGAAGGAGACTTTCCAGGAGCAACGGTGTAAGTATATAACTCTCTATAATGTGTTAAATTATCGCTGGAACCAGCACTTACCTTTCCGTCTTTATACCAAACATAGCAGTAGTTGTTAGAGCTGGAAATAGCCATACCTACAACATCTTCCGGACTTCTTCCATCTATAAGGGTATATGCGTAAAGCTTTTTGTAAGCATCTAAATCATCGCTTGTACCAGCGCTTACAGTTCCGGAACCACCTGCGCTTTTAAATGTTGCAGCTTCTGCTGTATTACTGTTATCTTCCGGGGTAAAATCTTCATGGTCTTTTTCGCAAGAAAAAAGTGCAAATGCACAAATAACTGGAATTAATTTAAATTTCATTGGTTTTTACTTTAATTTTTAAATTGAGATTGAAATTGAAATGAATGGATAATTTATCCATGCAATCTTTCAAGAAAAAACATGTTTTTCTTTGATTTGGAAAGTAGGAAATTGCTAAACTACTTCCTTGAAAATTTTTACGCTCTTAATAATTTTCAATAATTAATACATACAATTTGTTTAAAGGTTTTACTTATAAGTTTAAATTAGTTTACTACTTCGTGATGATTTAATCGTGTTTAATCGTTGTGCAAATAAATACTATCCCAACCGTATTGCTGTCACTAAATCCTTTTTCGCCCGGGTTAAACTCAGGAACGTTTTACTTTATTTTATTTACGTTAATCTGGTATATATCAACGTAAATACATTAGCACCTTTTCACACCCCCCTTCCCCTGTTGGTATATATCTAAAAAATAATTGGTTACCGCTGTTGTGTAAATAACTTTTATCGTCCTAAGTTCTGTGAAGCGTGAAAATGCAGCATGCTAATCGCCTTAACAGTGCCACTAAGAAAATGCTCAACTTATAGTAATGCCCCTTAACAAAGGTTCGGGAACAAGACTTTTATTTTTGAAAACCAAGGGGTTCCGGTGCTTCGGAATGGCTGTTTTCACAAGAGGGCATAACGCTGTTAGCGGCATTTTCTTATAGCCACTACATAAAAACAATGACCAGATATCTACCCTCATCCATTTTTGAATGGGCATTCCCGCAAATGGGCATACATAATTTGTATTTTCACGAAAGCGTTTCCGGTGATTAAATCTTTTTACGGTATGTTTTTTTACCTTAATCGTTTTCTTTGTAATTAAGTCCGCCGCTCTATAACGTTAGACCTGTGCACACCAAAAAAGGCAGGAATTATTTTTTTTAACGGTTTGTTCTTAGACAAAAAAGATATCGAATGATGAAAAACAGAGAAATTTTGAAGGTTATTGTCGTCGCAACAATATTATGCCTTACCAATAAATTATTTGCGCAGCCAAATATTGTATGGATAGTTTCAGAAGACAATTCAAAGCATTTTATGCAAACATTTGATACAAATGGGGCACCAACACCGAATATTCAGTCTTTGGCCGAAGGTGGGCTTATGTACCATAATGCATTTTCAAATTCTGCTGTCTGCAGCGCTGCCAGGTCCACCTTAATATCGGGTTGTTACGGGCCAAGGCTGGGAACGCATTATCACCGAAAAATGAAGAAGGTTTCTTTCCCGGCAGATCTTCAACCCTGGCCTAAATATTTAAAAGATGCCGGATATTACACAACCAATAACAGCAAAACCGATTACAACATGAATGTTAGCGGTGCATGGAACCAATCGTCGGGTAATGCTACCTGGAGAAACCGTGCTCCCGGCCAACCATTTTTTCATGTTCAAAATTACATGACTTCCCATGAAAGCAGCCTTTTCGGAATTGGGACTTCCGGATCAACCACAACCGACCAGGAAAGTGTTTACATACCACCTATCCACCCTGAGACCGGTTTATTTAAGTATACCTATGCTAAATATCATGATAAAATGATGGCTGTAGATGGCCAAGTAAAATCGGTAGTAGACAAATTGAAAGAAGACGGGTTACTGGAAAGTACTTTCATCTTTTATTATGGGGATCATGGTGGTGTTTTACCAGGAAGTAAAGGATATCTTTTCGAAACCGGATTAAATGTCCCTTTGGTAGTGCGAATACCGGAAGATTATCGTGAACAGTTTAAATTAAAAGCCGGAACTGAGGTTGATGGCTTTGTTAGCTTTGTTGATTTTGGGGCAACAATTCTTCACCTGGCCGGATTAGCAGTTCCGGATCAGATGGACGGGACCCCCTTTTTAGGTGAAACGATTACCCTTGAAGAGGTAAACAAACGCGACAGTACTTTTAGTTATGCCGACCGTCATGGTGAAAAATTCGATATGGTGCGTGCCTATAGAAAAGGAAAGTATAAATACATCAGAAATTATCAGCCTTTTAATTTCGACGGGCTTTATAATGAATATCGTTATAAAATGGATGCTTTTCAGCAATGGAAAGATTTGTATGACAATGGAGAACTCAACGAGGTCCAATCTGCATTTTTTAAAAGAAAAGCTCCTGAAGCCCTATATGACATTGAAGCTGATCCGTATGAGACAAACAACCTTGCCGGCACTCCCGGGTACGAATCTATATTGAAAGAATTGCGCAACGATTTAACCGCCATTGTAAAAGATTTACCCGATCTAGGGTTTTATCCTGAATCACACCTTATAGAACACGCATTTGACAGCCCTGTTGAATTTGGACAAACCAGTAAAGCTGAAATTCAGGACATGGTAGATATCTCAAATCTAAGCCTTCAATCATTCGAATCCGTAAAAGCAGATTTATTAAACGCGTTAAACTCCGGTAACCAATGGTACCGATATTGGGGCTTAATATCCTGCAGCAGCCACCTTACAACTGATAGTGAAATAGTAAGCAAAGCTAAACAGTTGGTTGAAAACGACGCCGTTTTATTGGTACGTATGAGGGCAGCAGAGTATTTGGCTTTAATTGAAGAAGCTTTCCCCCAGGAAGCCTTTCTGGACATCCTTTCAAAATCATCGGTTGAAATGGAAGCCGCATTAATTTTAAATAGTGTTGCAATGCTAATGGATGGTGAACCCGGATATTTGATAAAAATAACGTTAGAAGATCTTCACTCTTCTGTTCGAGGCAGTGCTATAGTTAATCAACGTATAAATTACATTAGCAAACAGCTTTCTCCAACAGGCGTAAAGGCTGAAAAAGGTGATAATAATACTGTTACTATTCGTTGGGGTTCTAAAAAGGCTTCGGAAACAGGTATAATACTTGAACGTTCAATTAACGGAAGTTCTTTTGCTGAAATTGCACGGTTCGAACATACAGACACTCATTCATATATCGATACAATTAATGACCAAGGTGTTTACCAATACCGTTTAAAATATTTTAATTCAAGAGGCACTGATTTCGATTATTCAGAGACTGCATCATTAAGCCCCTCTACTGATGACAATGAGAATATCGCTTTAAATAAGTCAACAACGGTAAGCTCAACCCTTAATAGTTCCTACACCGGAAGTAATGCCGTTGATGGGAACAACACAGACAATTCAAGCAGATGGATATCTGAAAAAGCTGATTATCCGCATTGGATAGAAGTAGATTTCGGCGGCAAACATGAAATAAGTTTAGTAAAGCTATGGACAGGATATAATGGCTACAACAAACCACTTGTAAGTTTTAAATTTCAAAAATGGAATGGAACTGACTGGGAAGATATATTTTCCGAATCGTCAAACAGCCTGGCTGAGTATGTTAAGGTATTTGAACCGGACACAACAAGTAAAGTTCGTCTTTACATAACAAGTGGTGAAGATAATACCGTTCGCTTATATGAGCTGGAAGTTTATGGTAAGGAGGTAAAGCTAACGCAAACTGCCAGTTCATATTACAGAAATATTGAATTGTATCCAAATCCTGTTACAGGGGACTACATAAACATCAGTGGTATTCATGAAGAAGTTTTAGTTGAGATATTTACGATTCAGGGGACTAAAATTAAAAGTCTGAAAACAAGAAGCAGGGTTCAGGTTGCTGATTTAAAACAAGGGGTATATTTCCTTGTAATCAACGGCGTTAAAACATTCAGGTTTGTAAAGTAGACACCTTTTGTGATTCATCAGTTACCGGTGATATTCCGGGTCATAAAAAAAACAGGTTAAAGGATATATTTTTATCCCTTCACCTGTTTTTTTGTCTCGCAACTTACATTTCCCTTACATCTACATAGGAGCCACTCTCATAAGCAAGTGCCTTGTCCATACCATCAATCAACATAGGGGCTGCTGCATCAGAGCCTGGCATTGCTTCCGTATACCGTGCATCTTGTAATGTTTTTATCGTTGGATATTTCTCTATCTCTTTAATTTGCCAAATGGCCTCTTGAATTTCACTATCAACCAAACCCGGGGCCAGCGCACTGAAATGTGTTTCAGGGTACTCTTTTGCATAAACATTTATTAACATATTTAACCCTGCTTTTGACATCGAGTAAGGGCCCCATCCGGGCGTACACCTTAACGAAGCTTTTGAAGACATTCCTACCACCTGTTTTACCTCCTGCACCTGCCCTAATATAATGTCAAGCAAAAATTTATTTGACCAGACATTGGTTTCCATAACTTTTTTCATCTCATGTAAATCCAGCTCTTTCATTAAACCAATGTTCCCCAATATTCCGGCATTGAGAATGACCAGATCAAAACTTTTTTCACCACTAATAAACTCTGGCAGTTGACGTTGAACCTTATCATAGTCTGTTAAATCAATTTGCAGGTGATGGTAGTTTTGTTTATTTGAGAGCTCTCCGGCCTTACGTCGACTTATTCCCCAGACTTTATTTTTACGGTTAACCAATTCTTTTGCCAGGCCATTACCTATTCCCGAGCTGGTTCCGGTGATTAAAACATTCATATTTGTATTTCCTTTTGATTTAAATTCAGGCAATACCTGCAAAAACAGATAGGCCTTTTCGAATATGACGTTCAGGCGACTCTTGCACGGTGCCCTATTGAGTAGGGCAAGGTACAAAAATAGTTTCGTGCCTCCCCCACCCTTACACCCTTATTATTGCGGACAGTTTTTAATTGTTCTTTAAGAATTCGGTCAATTCGGAAGGTTCTGACCTGTTCCGATAGTCTGCGTCTAAAAAAGCATAGACTATTTCACCTTTTTCATTAATTATATAAGTTGCGGCCAGGGGAAGTTCATTCGATTTATCTCCGTTATGTTTATTTAATTCAAATGATTGGTTGTACATTTCTGCCACTTCATCGGTAAGTTGAAAAACGACACCATACTTTTTGGCAATTTCATTTCCTACATCACTTAAAACTTCAAATGTTAGGTCATGCTTTTCCGAAGTACTGATTGATTCATCAGGTAATTCCGGTGTCAATGCAATTAAACTGGCACCTTGTGCTTTAAAATTTGACAATTCTTCTTGTAATGCACGAAGGGTCAAATTGCAATATGGACACCAGCCACCTCGATACCAGGTCAGCACAACCTTGCCCCTTTTTAAATATTCTGACAATGACACGGGCTTTCCTAAGGCATTGTTCAAAGTAAAACCGGGTGCTTCATCCCCTACTTGTTTTGCTGTTTTTACAATTCCACTTTTCTCTACCGATTCTATGCCTTCTTTGTAAGCTCTTTTTTTATTATCATCAGCCTTGCGTGCAAAATTTGTTTTTATCTCATCCAATTCTGATTTGAGTGAAGTAGTGCCTTCTTCTTTCATATCAAGTTTTGTTTTAGTATCGTCCGCAGATTTTGTTTGTTTTTCATTCTTGCAGGAAATAATCAAGCAACAGAAAATAGTTAAAGCTAAAATTTTGTTCTTCATGTTTAATTCAATGTTTTATGTTCTTATATCTGTTCAAAAAATTCAAGCTGGTCAAAAGGCTGTCGTAAATGTCCTTAGAATATTCCTGCTCAACGTAATACCTTCTAACGCCTGCCATTTGGGACAAATCCATAATACTTTTTATATCCACAAACCCGGTGCCGAGGGGATAGTCATGTTGGGCTGGAGAATACAGCTTTTCATCATAAATGGGGGAACCTACACTTGCCCCGGTTTTTAAATGAATTTGTTTTAATCGCTTTTTCAGCGTAGACAGCAAATTTTTTGAATGCTGACCTGCCAACTCAGCCCACAACACATCAACTTCAAAACCTAAGTTTTCAGGTTCTGTATTTTCAACAAGGTAATAATAAGGGACAATGCCTGACCCTAATGGTTCAAATTCAAAAGTATGGTTGTGATAAAGCAAATTCAAACCTACTTTACGGCACTTGTCCCCAATAGTATTTAAGTTATGGGCAAGTCGTTTGTAATCATCCAAGTTTTGTCTTTCTTCCGGAAGGAGGTATCCACAAACGATAGTGTCCAAACCCAACTCAAGGGCATTTTCTATCGCATAATCAATCCCGTAAGACTTCGGCATCCATTGGTATTGAATTTTTTCTGCCAAATCGTACCTCCCTGTTATATGGGCCCAAAGAATAAAAGAGCTCTTTACTTCAATCGAATACCTGTCAAGCAGCGGTTTTATAAGGTTTAAGTGTAATAAATCAAAGCCCTCTGCGTGGCGGAAACCAAGTTTAGAAATCTTTTCTAAACAAGTTCCAGGATCTTTCTCCAATTGTTCCCGGACACTCCAAAGCTGAATTCCTTCCTTCATAGCCATATTTTTTACTGAATTCTTCATTTATTAATGCCATCGAATAAATGTATCGTAACATTTATTTCCATTATGTCATTTTCTCAAAAGCCGGCCTTTATTCCATAGCTTATATGGTGCAAATCCACAATAGGTATTTAATGGGCATTAATAATTGATTGTTATTTTTCGAATATAAACGCTTCAGTTTTATTTCTTACGGAACATATCCGGTGTGTGAAATGTTCAAAAAAAGGAATTTTCGTTAACGGTCCCTGATAGTTTTATTTAGTGGCCATAAGAAAACGTTGCCCTTTAAAAACAGAAAACGTTAGTGCTTTACCGGTTCAATTTTGTGGTTCCCTGCTGGTCCTGCCGTTTCTGGCTTACAGGGTATTTCTTTACTCAAAGTGCTTTTTCAGGGAAAATAGCCTTTCACAACCAGACATTAAAATTGTATAAAAAAGCAGTTTTTTGGGGGCTCAACACAGAAATAACCCCTGTGGGCATTCCGGGGCTGTTCATGGGCTGATTCCTGATTATTGCAGCAAGTTTATCTTATAAATAATGATTCTAAGACCCGCTCTTTTTGATATTTATACTTTTAATAATTGCATAAATAAATCCAGAAACAATAGAAATCTTTAAATACAAATATCTTTTAATCATTGAAGAATCACCTATATATGTAAGGGTAAATGCTACGAGAACGAATACAAAGCCTATAACACTTGCTTGTAAGGGCTTTCGTTTAGCCCATACTGCCAAACCAAAATAAAGCCCTGCAGAGAGCAGGTAAAAAAACAGGTTCACTATTTTAATTCCATCCCCAAAGACTAATATGATGATAGGGATAATCAAATTGATACCAGCAACAGAAAACAACACTCCGCGGGCCTCTTTGTACGCTTCTGTTTTTGCATTCTTAATAATTTCGTCCTGCTTATCTTGTTCGTTCCTTTCAATATTTTCGCGTGTAATTTTAATCCCGCGCATTTTGGCTATTTTCGCCGCTTCATCTACAAATGTCACGTGCCAGTCTTGTGAATTAATTATTATATCCCTTAATTCGTCATCTGTATATTTGCTAAAATCAACATCAGCAGTATTCTTTTCCAGAATTTCTTCTATGAGAACTTTTGCACTGTTATAATCCTCTTTTTTTACGATTATCTCATATTGTCGGGAATTAGATACACCAAGGGCTGTTTCCATGTTGCCCTTACCCAGGTTGATTTTATGGTCAATTCTCTTTTCTTCTAAAATCACCCTGATATTATCCGCTTCGGTTTTTTCGTAGGTTGTATATAAGACCATTAGGTTTTTCATTGTCAATTGTTTTGTATGCTTATTGTGCCCAATTTACTACATCGTGCTACCTGCCGGAATTATTCTGTTTTCGATAACATACCTGTTTTCAGTATGTGATCAACTTCAATTTTTATTAAGAGTAAACCATTTGCGAGGTTACTGATGTCAATCTCTGTTTGGTCAATAGCACTTAGTACTTCCTGTCCTTGCATGTTGAAAATTGAGACCTTTATTTTTTCCCAGTTTACAGAGGTTTGAATATTTACCTTTCCATTTGTAGGGTTAGGGAATACATTAATGAAAGTATTGTTCTTCTTATAAGCATTTGTTGCTGCTGGTGGTTCGCAATCCATTGAATATTGCCGGAAGAAATCCCAAATCAGATCAGTTGCATTAATATTAAGGGATACAGGATCTCCAATAGTTGTTTGATTTCCCCCTGGCCAGGAATGGCCCCCATCTTGCGTAACATAATGATGGATCCCGGCTGCACAATCACAATTTCCCCACTTGATTTCGGAGTATTGTTGGTTAGCCGTAATGGTATCATTTAACACCGAACATCCGTTCATGCCGGCCCAGGCATTTAAAACAGAATCCTGAGGCGGGTTATAATGGTCAGAAGCGCCATCTCCTATGCCTCCATAATAGGGGATGCTTGAATCAAGGTAAGAATGAAAACTTATAATAGGCATTGGCCTCCGGAGGGTACAGTGCGGAGCTGTCATAGATGCAGCAACAGGTGCAATGGCTGCAATTCTGTGTGACAGTTCGCAGGCTAACCTGTATGTCATAAACCCCCCGTTTGACATTCCGGTAGCATAAATTCTATTTGTATCAATGGTATAATTGTTAATCAAGGTATCCAACAGCGCATTTATAAACCCAACATCATCTATTTGTGAATTACTGGCATAACCACAGCATGTGCCTGCATTCCATGATGAAATCCCCAAGATTCCACCTTTTACACCCTCAGGGTACACAACAATAAAATTCTCCGAATCTGCTTTTTTACTTAGTTGAGACTGATTCTCCAAATTGTAAGCATTACCAAAACCACCGTGCAATGCAATAATTAATGGTATATCAGTAGTTCCTGAATACCCACTTGGTAAATGCACCAGATAGGTCCTATTATAATTATTGTATGCAATGCTGTCATATTGAGCGAGAAGAGAAATGGATATAATCGAAAGTGCCTTTGCCAGTATTAACTTAATTATCTTTTTTTTCATAGCTCTAATTATTTATCACGTTTCTATTCGCTAATGATAATGACATATTAAATTTAGTAATTCAAAAGCAGTATACAATTTTTTCACCTGCAACTCATTACTTTATTTTCGCAACATTACCTATCATTGATCCGGACGAAATAGTGGCTATAAGAAAACGCCTCTTTGAAACAATAACGTTTTCTAAGAGGCGCTATCTATTGATACTTTCAAAGTCAAAAATTCAAATTTACGCCCTGTCCGTATAAAGGGACGTTAATCAGGTACAATACTACTAAATCTCATACTCATTTCGCTTGCTCTTTTTATGGTAGCATTTAATGCACTACTGCACGACACCTTACTGATAACCTACAGAAAGGTTGGATTAGGCCAACCTCATTTTAAATACAACTGTCCAGGCAATTTTTTATATCTCGTTACCCTGGGGGCTTTCATTTTTATATTCTATTGGGTCGTGATAACCGAAATAGTCAATACTACTTTCGAAGTCGTTGATTAACCTCCTTACTTTATCTAAGGATTCAAGTCGCATTTTATTATTTACCGCTCTAATTGTGGCTAATTGGTCAACCGGATGATTCTTGTCTTTCAGTTCGGCCCTTAAATAATAAGCATCCCCTGCATAAAAAGCCCATTTATCGTTCAATTTGTATGCAATACCGCAATGTCCGGGAGTATGTCCGAACAATGGTATTAGATATATCTCAAACCCCAAATCCAATTTACGGGCATGTAAGCCAAACCAATTGCTGTCATCTTTTTCATATAAATGAATTTTAGGGTTGTGCGACAATTGATAGTCCAGGTACCTTTCATTACCGCTTTTGAAGCTATCATATTCCTCTTTTGAGATGTGCAATTCGGCATTCGGAAAGTCAACCGTCCCACCAATGTGGTCTGGGTCAAGATGTGAGCAAACGATATCAGAGACTTTGTTTGGGTTCAATCCTAATTGTTCTATTTGCCTAAATGCAGTAAGGCTTTCGTTAAATTGAAACCCTGTTATTTCAACTAATTCTTTTCCAAGATATTTTTCAGGCTCTTTTGTTTCTGCCATTCCAATACCTGCATCTATAAGTACAAGGGATTCATTATTTTCAATCAGTATGCAATGTCCAACTCCTGGACCAAATTGCGATTCTATTTTAACGCAATTCAAATGATGTACTTTCATATCTCTTAATTTTTCTGCTTGTGGGTAAAAAAACAGTGTTTTCTTCGTGGCACTATCCAGCGTTTTTTATATCCACCTTCTTACTTTCTTTTTATATTCAAGATAGGCTTCGCCAAAGGTTTCAAGCATCATCTTTTCTTCTTTTCTAATAAAGATCAGTCTAACCAAAATAGCAAAAACGAATGGCAGGATACATGAGATAATGTTTGTTGAAACAATTGAAAATCCAAGAATCAGAATGAACATACCGATATACATTGGATTTCGTGTCCTGGAAAAAACACCTTCAATTATTAGGTGATTTGATTTGTCAATTTTCACCGTGGTCTGATGTTTTCTAAACAAGTCTCTTGCTTTTCCCATCAAATAAAACCCGGAAAAAGCTATCAATAGTCCCATACAATTGTATGGGAAAATAATCAGGTTGAACTGAGGTACAAAAAAATAAATGGCGACCATCGAAAGCGTGCAATAAGCAATCAATGCAGGTGGTATGTAAAGTTTCTTCATGAGGTTTATTTAATTGACGTAGTAATTATCCATCCCTTTTTTGTTGTAAGGTCTATTTCATATTTTTTGAACCCTGCTTTTTTAAATGCACTGTTAAAATCTGACTCATTTTTCAATTTAGCAATTTTCCACCATTTTGAACCTTCCGGTGGGTATCTGTTAATTATGAAAAAACTTCCATCCTTTTTTAAAACCCGATAAATCTCAGAGAATGACCTGGAGATGTCGGGCCAAAACTGAACGGTTTCGGCAGTTGGCAGTTACAACATCCATTGAATCATTATCATATGGCAGGCTAATTACTGAACCGTTTTCAATTCTTACATGTCCAAGCTCAACAGCTTCATTGTTCACCTTTTTCGAAAGAGTTTATTAACCTACCACCTCCACATCCAAGTCCACCATCTCTTGAGAGTGATCAAGTCCAAATAACTTATAGTCTTTGTTTCGCTCATAAAGATAGTTTATTAACCTACCACCTCCACATCCAAGATCCAATAGGCTAATTGAACTATTTGGAAGGAAATTGCTGTAATATTTCTTGTAAAATCCGGTATGAAACAAATTCATCACTTTACCAATGAAATATCCCATTTTCCCCATTGGTTTTGAGCCCTGTTTTTCTAATCCCATGGTTTAGTTATAATATTCTATTTATTTACACCGTGCCAATTCCAAACAATAAGCAAATAAATGCAATTAAATTTATTCCAATTATGTCTTTTCTCTTGACATCCTTTTGTCTTTTACAATTGCTTTTAATAGCTTTTGCAGGGGCGTATTGAAACACCCCTGCTTCTAAAAGGCAATTAATGTTTACACAGGGTATTTCACTCCGGTCAGTTCTTCTGATATGCTCCATAATCGTTTTGCATCATCTTCGTTAAGTGCCCGTTTTGCATATTTACCTTTTTTTGCCGATCTGGCTGTTTCACCTCTTTTTACAGGACCATAAATTGCCCCGGGTTCCACATTTGCTTCTGTAGAAGCCATAAGACTTGGTAAAGCGCCTTCTAATGGTGTGTTAAACACTTTTAGAAGACGAATTACCGGGAGGACAATTGTCCTGCCGAAGAAACCAAAATTCCTGGATAATTCAGTATCGGCTACACCTGGGTGACTGGCTACACAAACCACATTTGAACCTTTGGCAATCAGGCGTTTGTTCAACTCTCTAACAAAAAGTGCATTGGCCAGTTTGCTCATTGTATAGCGTTCCATAGCATCGTATTTACCTTCGCACTGTATATCATCGAAATTGATCTTTCCTGTTTTATGGCCTAAGCTGCTCAGGGAAACTATGCGCCCATTTTTTTGTTCAAGCATTTTAGGGAGTAGCCACCCTGTTAGTGCAAAATGTCCAAAGTGATTAACGCCCAATTGAGACTCAAACCCATCATCCGTCCTTCTGAATGGAGGGGTCATTATTCCAGCATTGTTAATCAATATGTCCAATTGTTTCTCATTGCGAACCTGTTCTGCTGCTTTTTTGACCGAATCAAGGGAGTTCAGATCCAGGGCAACAAATGTTAAGTCAGCATGAGGTGCTTCTTCCCGAATTTTCTTCATGGCTTTTTCTGCTTTTTCTGCCGAACGGCAACCAATCAAAACCCGCGCTCCATGAAGAGCTAAAATTCTTGCTGTTTCAAATCCAAGCCCCGTATTGGCACCGGTTATAAAAACTGTTTTTCCTGATTGATCAGGTACATCATGTTCACTATACATTTTATATTCCTCTCTTATTTTAATAATGCTTTTTACTTGTTCTCTACGATAAATCACATAATAGCGGCAGGTTGCGTGGCAATTTTCTGTCAACCGCCCACAAGGGGGACCTGACAAAGAATGTAAACTGCGTAGTAGTTTATCCTCTCCGCCCATGCGCTTCGCCCTGTTTTATTTGAGTGGGTTGTAAGCCTTTATATTTAGCACTTTGCCTGCCATTGCTTGTCCAGAATGTGTATGCTGTGCATGAGCAGGTAAACCCTTTAGAAGGCCCTGAATAAATTATTCTTTTTAATCATAAAATTGTTCGAAAAATACAAATTTATCGCGACAAAGTGCAAGCAGAACGCTGAATTTATTTGGAAGGTGAAAGTTACCTGATATTTTATTAAAACTGAAAGTCTTCATTCCAAAAACCTTACCTGGTGCCTGGCCTCTCAATTAAAGGTTTGTGCTTTATTCAAATTAGCTCTGCTATTCGTTTCCTATTTTTTGTTTCGATTTCTTTAAATATTTCATCTTCAAACGCTTTAAATCCATTTTTATCGCAACTTTGATTGATGTTTCCATTTTCAAGATAGTGGATATAGTCGCACAAATTGGTCAATGTCTCCATTATATGTGATGTAACAATGATGGTTTTACCTTTTTCTTTTAGCCTTAGCAATATTGAACGAATTATCCGACTGGTTTCAATATCCAAGCCATTAAACGGTTCATCAAGGATCATAACAGACTTTTCCTGTTTTAACAAAGCTAATATTGCCAATTTTTTCTTCATTCCTGTTGAATATCCGTCAACGGTTTGGTCTAATGGCAGATTAAACAAATCATTCCACTTTTCTAATTCAAAACCTGTATTCTTGAACAATGAAAGATGCTCCCGTGCAGTAATGTTGGAATAAAAAAAGTTCTCAGTTTCTAAATATGAAACATTTTTTTTATTTAAACCCTTTCCATTGAAATGTACGTTGCCGCTATCTTGTTTTTTTAAACCGTACATTGTATTTAACAATGTGGTTTTTCCGGCTCCGTTTAAGCCTACAATGCCATGAATTAAACCTTCAGGAAGAGATAAATTAAGTCCGTCTATAATTTTGCAGCCTTTTGTATATGAAACAATTAAGTTGTTAATGGAAATCATTTAGATAATCATTTAGTCTTTGTTTTGAACGAAAATAAAAAACAACTGTCATTACCCACACAACGGGTATAAAGACCGGTATTATTGTGCCCAATACACCAATTCCGCCAATCGTTTGAGCAGCATGAGATCTTGTATTTGGTTGATAATAAGCATATTTTGTAAGGATTATAAAAACATGAAGCGCCGTCAATAGAAAATACTCTATAACTACGATATACCAGTACCCTGCATGGAATACCACAAATGCACAAATCAACGGGAGTGTAATTATTGTGAAAACTAATGTGTGCAATTTTATTTTAAGCAAAAGAAATTTACGCGGACTCTTTTCCGATGCTATTATCATCTGGTAAGGTTCGCAGCTTTCGTAAAAACTTAAAACTATAACCCCGATTATTAAAATAACTGCGGGGGCACTGCCCATAAAAAAAGAAGTAAAAAGCCCTATAATCCACAGGGGCAAAATAATAAACAACACTTTTCTGCTTCCTGCTTTCCATTCATAACTATCGGCCGGGATTAGTTGTTGTAATTTAGTATTTAGGCTTATTTTCCTGGGCCTGTAATCTAAAAAAGAAATGAATACGTTTCCAATAACCAGCATGCCAATTTGCCCCCATTTTTGATGATATAAAAGGCACACAACAACTGGTATTGATAAAAGTAAATATTCACAACAAAAGAAGATTCTATATGCAGAAAAATGGGCTTTTAAAAAAGTTTTATCTTTTCTACGGATTTGGATAAGCGAAGAAACAATTAAACTTCCTATTGCAATATAACTGGCATTACGACCACTTGCACAACCATTAAACAATGAAAATCCTGAAAACCCCAGTATTCCAATCATGAAAATCAAACGGACAGGGCCTATTCCTTTCAGTCCCCGGCTTATTTGTTTTATCCGTATTTTAATTAATGCTTTTATCATAGATTAAAGTTTCTGCTTGCATAACCGCTAACATTTGAAAGCTTTGAATAAACGCGAAAAATACAAATTTATCATAAATATCTTTCTCTCGACAAACTGCTCTTATCCTATTAATTGTATGGTGCATATCCATATTAAGCATTTAACGGGCATTTTTAAGGGTAATTTCAATGTTCCGGTTTTTTTACCGAAAGTGTAATTTTTGTGGTATACAGGACTTTTGTATTTTTCTGTGATGGATGCATTAAGTGCAAACAAAATAACAGGAATAGGGTTGATTGGTATTTAATTAAACATTAAATTGCATACAAGAATTACGTTTAGTGGAGAACAGGGTGATCATGAATAAGCGATTATAAGCGTGTAATAATTAATTATAAATACTTGGTTGGGTATATGTCTGGTAATCAGTAGGGGACTTATGGGATATTAAGGAAGCTATAATGGGGATGAATGTACATTACATTTATTCGGTTATTGGCAATTAAACGGGCAAATTAGGACTGTCCCTCCAATAAATCTTCAATCCTTAAAGGTATAAGGCTTGAATGCCGAAAAACTTTAAGAGTAGGCTCTAACAAATTAAATAATATACAATGAAAAGTTTACTCTATTTATTTATTGTCGCGACAAGTCTTCTCTTCTATTCTTGTGGTGAAGGTGACAATCCCGCTCTTTCCAGGACTGAATTATTATCCAGAACCTGGATTTTTGACGAGATAGTTCATACTTCTGTAACCAATGGAAATGTAAGGACAGAAGTACAGGATGTAACCAATTCCGATTATGAGCAAGAATATTTTAGCGATGGGACATTGGAAATTAGAAACGATGGAAATACTCTTAGTGGAACATGGTCATTTGTAAATGACTATACATTACATACAACCTTTGACTTTGATCCTGGTACAGTTTATTCATCTGTCATTATAGAGTTGACAGAAAACCGCTTTGTGATAACAAATACATCAACAATAGTGCAAAATGGAATACAAACGGTAACGGTGTCAGAAATTATCCATACAGCGAAATAGCAAACAAATATTAAACAAACAAAACCTATGACAAAGGCGGTAACTAATGCGGGCTGGAGTGCGACATACAAAGTTAATGCCCCTAATCGGACAAGCCCTTATTTTGGCTGTCCGGGCATAAACCTTCTCCTCCCCCGCCAGGTGCAACCGGGCCGTTATAGGAAACAGGTGCCGATAATACAACATAAACCATAATAAAAAAATGCGAAGGCCGAAAAGCATTGATAGAGTAGGCAAAATTTAATAACCGGAAAAAATGAAACGATATTTAATAATTATTTTAACTGTTTTATTCCCTTTTTCATTAGTGAAATCTCAAAGTAAAGCTTTTTATTATTCAGGCAATATTAAAGTTGAACTGTCTAAATTAGAAAATAAGGCTGTAATAAAACTTGCAGAAAGCCAACCATCTTTAATGAGTGCTGCAGATATTAAAAGTAGCCTTGGCATTCTTGAAAATGAGTATAAAGTTAAGCTTCTTAACCGTAACATGTTTGTGCTGGAAGAGGATGAAAAAATGGTAGATGTTTTTATAAATGAGAACGCCAATTCCGATAAAATAAAAAAAATAAATAGTGTTTATAAAGATAAATACGGAACCGAGTTATATTTTACGGATGAACTAATTATAAAGTTAAAAAAGGACATATCAGAAAAAGAAGAAGAAAAGTTGTTGAAAAAACATAAATTGGTTTTGTCAAAAAAACACAATACGTGTCAGGTTTTTAACGTTTCGAAACATTCTAATATCCTTACACTTTCACAGGAAATTTATGAGACAGGTTTAGTTGAATACGCTTATCCATTAATAAACCTACCTGTTGAACTGCACAGACATATTCCTAATGATCAGTATTTTAACAGGCAGATAACGTGTCATAACACAGGGCAGGTATTTACTGACGGCCATTCCGGAACTCTTGACGCAGATATAGATGCGCCGGAAGCATGGGATATCACCCGAGGGGACAATAATATAATTGTTGCTGTTATCGATCAGGGTGTTACACCAAACCACCCTGACTTGCCAAATGCAAGACAGGTAAGGTTAAATGGCAGTAACTTCGGAAATGGGAACCCTAATGATCCATCCCCCACAGGCAACGACAATCACGGAAATTCCTGCGCAGGGGTAATAGCGGCCACAATGGACAATAACCAGGGGATTGCCGGTATTGCTCCAAACTGTAGAATTATGCCAATTAGGTTATCTTTTGGCTGGGGAGGTTCAACAACAGCAGATATTGCAGATGCGATTCGGTTTGCTGTTAATAATGGTGCAGATATTATATCCAATAGCTGGGGGTTCGGAACATCAAATCCAAATTTCGATGCTGGTATTCGTAATGAAATTCAAAATGCGATTAATAATGGGGTCGTTGTAGTGTTTTCGGCAGGAAATACCGCAAATCATGCTTCAGGCAATAATGGACAGGTTAATTTCCCTTCTAATGTGAACATTAATGGAGTGATTACAGTGGGAGCATCTGACAGAAATGATTCACAGGCTAATTATTCCCCAACAAGTAATGCAGCAAGTGCCAATAACCAAATAATAGATTTAACGGCACCATCTCACAGGGCATATTCTTCGCAAATTGCAGGAGAAACATTTGAAATGTGGTCTATTGATATACCTGGAGCAGCTGGTTATAACGAAGTTCACAGTACGGATGGAGGCACCCTGCCTGTGGTTGGCTCGCAATTGCCTAATGCGGGGGTTAATTTTCTATCTTATACAGGACGTTTTGGAGGGACATCTCATTCTTGTCCTGTAATATCGGGAGTAGCAGCCCTTATATTATCGATAAACCCAAATTTAACACCACAACAGGTATTTGATATATTAACGAACTCAGCAAATCAAGTAGGTGGTTATGTATACAACGGAAATGGATGGAGCGAAGAGCTTGGCTTTGGGCGGGTAAATGCATTTAATTCTGTAATGACGGCATGTCCGGACAATTACAATATAAATTGGGACATTGAAAGCGGTGAGGACTTAGAATATCAGGCAGGAAACTATATTACTGCTGAGGGAAATATTGCCGCTGGGGCAAACGTTGAAATCCATGCCGCAAATTCAGTTCGATTAACCCCGGGTTTTCAAGCCAGTAATGGTTCTACTTTAAGGATATTTACCCAGGGCTGTGGAACTGTTCTAAAAAATGCGGAAACGTCAAATCATATCGCCTATCAGGAAACACCTCTTAAGAATAATAGTACCCAATCACAAAAAAACATAGAGAATAACCATGCGTTTGAGTGCAGTATTTATCCTAACCCTACAAACGGAAGGCTCAACATTGAATTAGAAAACGAGGGTGACAATACCATCTCCATTGTTATGTATGATTATTCCGGTTCAATGATACTTAACTTCACTGAACAAAGTTCATCATTTTACATTGATCTATCTAATGTGCATCCAGGTATGTATGTTATGAGGTTATCAAATGGAGAAAGGACACTGACAAAAAAAATAATTAAAAACTAACAAGGTCCACATACGAAAGAGGCTTTTTTGCCTCTTTCGTTAAAGCACACAGATAGTGCTTTGGAACGCGTTCAGGAAAAATAAAAGCACAGGTCGGTTTTACTCATTTTTCTATGACAAGAATACCCCTTACACAAACCCTAAAACTAAAATTTAAACAGTATCCGGCGCAAAATTAATCCCTGGCACTGACTTAGCTTTACTGAAATCGGTGATTAAAATCACCGTCAAATCAAGAACAATAAGGCTTTTTTCGTATTGTACTTAAATTATCTACAATAAAGAAATATGAGGACAATACGCCTGGTTTCACTTCTATTCGTATTAATTTCCATTGTATTAATTTCTTTAAAATTTACATTATGGAAATACACCTTCAAAAATATTCTTCCTAAAAAGAAATTTGAAATAAGTGTTGATGTTTCAGCAATGGGGTTTAATCAACCTGTGAATATATCTACGTTTTTACCTTTGTCCGACAACAGGCAAAGCATAAGCAATGAAATCAATAACAGCCCGGGCATGAATTTCCTGGTAGAGCAGTCAATGTCAGGAAGAAAAGGATTGTGGAACAGTCAGGAGGGGAATGGGAAACTTTACATTAATTACAGTTTTGATTTTATTGGAAAATCGGTCCGGTACAAAATTGACAGTACGATAAAAGTACCGTCTGTTTATCCGCCCGGACTGGAAGAGTTTCTTAAACCCACGGAGAACATACAGGTAAACCACCCCGATATCCATCAAATATTTATTGATAACATAGGAGATGACGAGCATATTATTGTCAATATATTAACGAAAATACAAGAATATTCATTATCGTTAAAGCCCCGTCCTTTTAAAGGTTTAACCGACGCCCTTACCGCAGCCAGATTAGGAGAGGCATCCTGTAATGGCAAAAGCAGGTTGTTTATTGCACTGGCACGAAATGCGAACATTCCGTCCCGTTTGGTTGGTGGTATTATATTGGAGCCGGGCAGTAAAAAAACCTCTCATCAATGGGTTGAAGTGTATATTCAAAATGAATGGGTACCATTTGACCCTCTGAACAATCATTTTGGTTACCTGCCACATAATTACCTTTCGTTGTACAAAGGAGATGAGTATTTGTTTGCCCATACCCCGAATATAAATTTCGATTATATGTTCAATATAAAGTCGAGGCTAAGCCCTAATCCTGAATTACAGGGGGAGCTGAAATCTCATCCATTCAATGCTTATTTGCTGTGGAAACTATTCGAAAATATTGGAATCCCTTTGGGGTTATTAAAAATTATATTGCTGTTGCCACTGGGGGCTTTAATTGTAGCCATATTCAGAAACGTAATTGGTTTTCAGACTTTTGGGGTGTTCCTGCCTGCCCTTATTGCAGTTGCAAGCCGTGAAACAGGCCTGTTTTGGGGTCTTGTTGCTTTTGTACTGGTTATTGGCATTGTCAGTTTAGTGCATTTTCCACTTGAAAAGTGGGGGATTTTATACACCCCAAAGCTTGTGATAATGTTAGTATCGGTTGTTATTATGTTTCTAATCGTTGCATATGTTTCAATAGAATTAAAAATTACCTCCCTGGCATACCTCGCCCTCTTCCCTATTGTAATCCTGACCATTAGTGCCGAAAGGTTTGCCCGGACCATAACTGAAGAAGGGTTTGTTCCGGCTCTTTTATTAACATTCCAGACACTACTGGTTTCCTCTATTGCCTACCTGGCAATGAACTCCGATTCGATGGAAGCATTTTTCCTTGCTTTTCCCGAACTGTTCTTAGTTATCATCGGCCTGAACCTTATGCTTGGACAATGGGTCGGCATTCGTGTTATTGAGTTTGTCAGGTTTAAAATTTTGCTTAAATGAGGAAACTGATCCGAAAAATATTAAAAGCTGACGAATACCTTGTAGGGATTAATCAAAGAAATTTAGGATATGTATACCCGAACAATCCCAGAAAGCATTTCCCTTTGGCTAACGATAAAGTACTGGCAAAAGAAATACTTGAATCCAATAATGTTCCTGTTCCCACAACTTATGCAGTTATAAACAATTTATGGGAAATTGAAGAAAAACTGGAACAGGCAAATAAACAAAAAGAGATTGTAATTAAGCCGGCAAATGGCAGCGGAGGTGGCGGTATCCTAATATTGTTTCAGAAACAAGAGGGGGTTTGGTCGGCCCATTCCGGAGAGGTTTTCCATAAAAATAAACTTGTCCATCACCTG
The DNA here is from genome assembly GCA_965230395.1 of Bacteroidales bacterium. Lineage (GTDB taxonomy): Bacteria > Bacteroidota > Bacteroidia > Bacteroidales > UBA10428 > UBA10428. The sequence continues at coordinate 3,078,183 of CBDDKV010000002.1, read as the reverse complement.
GCATCGATAATATATGGTGTTTATTCCATTGGGGATAAAGACAAAGCAATTATCGAATATTGCCTGAAGCCCCACTCCTTTTTAACCGACATTTATAAAAAAGGGATTCCTGATTTTAGAATTATCCTTCTAAATGATGTCCCCCTGATGGCCATGTTGCGTGTCCCTACAGACAAATCCGACGGTAAAGCCAACCTTCACCAGGGAGCAATGGGCATAGGGGTCGATATGGACAAAGGTCTTCTCACCCAGGGCTATTATAAAAATAAATATGTAGACACACATCCTGATTCGGGATATTATTTTACGGGCAAGGAAATCCCCGAATGGCAGAAAACATTATCCATATCTGAAGAAGTTGCCAAACTGTTTCCGTTAAAGTACCTGGGAATTGATATAATATTTGATGCGGTGCTGGGACCAGTTGTAATTGAAATTAATGCACGCCCCGGGCTGCAGATTCAAAACATCAATAAGGTTGGGTTACTTGAAACAATAAACAAAAAAAAACGGACAGACGATGGTAAAGAAAATATTTAAAAGTTTTATTCCATTTCTAATCCTTTTAATCGGGATATTCGTATTTGTACTATATCTCGATTCATACGCCAAAAGAATTTCCATAGCGCCGGAAATAGTCAGTATTGTTGCCGATACAAATTCGGTGTCAGAAAGTATTTATCAATTTGAATTGGACGAGGTTGATGTATCTCAACCGGAAAGCAAATTAGAATCGGACACGCTTTACCAAAAAGCCAGAAAACTTTACAGAGAAAGGGAATATGGCCGATCAAACAAAGTGTTTCAACAATTGTCCCTTATATACAAAGATGCTATAATCGAAAATTACCTTGGGCTGTTATCCCTGAAAGATGGAAATGCCAGCCAGGCACAAAAACATTTTCAGGCTTCGGTAGAAATGGATTCGAAGTACCCTACGGCATTTATTAACCTGGCAGTTGCTTCATCAAGGTTACATCAGTATAAAAAAGCTGAGGCGGCTTACCGCAAAGCCATTGAACTGCACCCTTCAAACCCGAAATCGCACTACAACCTTGGATTACTTTATCAGGGGCTTGAAAAGTGGGAAATGGCTGCGGCAGAACTCAAGGAAAGTGTTGACCTTTCGTCGGGCAGCAAAAAAGCGAAAAGCCTGTGTTATTTGGGCATAAGCCAGTTAAATATGGGCGACACGATTCAAGCCCGGGAGAATTTCACTAAATCGGTCCAATACAAACCTAAATACCAACTTCCCAGGGTGTTTCTTGCATTGACCACCTCTGATTTTGACCAACGCGAAGAAGAATTACTAAAAGTATACCGGTTGAACCAGAATTCGTACTACGCTAATTTCTACCTGGGAAAGCTATATGCCGAATTGAAGCAAAACTCAAAAGCTGAGTATCATTTTCGCAAGGCACTTGAAATAAACCCTATGGATGAAGAAATTATTGAAGAGCTAACGGCTTTCTTAATCCAACAGGAAAGGTTGGACGAAGCCCAACTAATAATTGCCGGGTTCTCAATACACGATACTATTCCGCAAACCTATTTCCACGAAGCCAGGCTTGCATCGAAAAGAGGGAACATAGAAGATGCGGTTACATTGTACGATTTGGCAATTGAAAAATCGGGTTTTGATTACCCCAAGGCAGCATTGAACAAAGCAGTCCTGTACAAGCAATTGAAACGTACAGAAGAGGCTATAAAAAGTTATAATGAAGCAATACTCATGAAAGAAGATTATGCTACGGCTTATTATAACCTTGCATTGTTATACAGCGAAATAGGAAATAGGGAGCAAACCATAGAAAATTACAAGAAAGCAATACAATACAACCCAAAATCCTCTAAGAGTTGGTATAACCTGGCTTCAATATATGAAGAACAACAAAATTTCGAGAATGCCATAAACGCATATCAGCAAGCCATAAAGGCCGAACCGGGTTATCTAAAAGCACTGTCGTCATTAGGCATTCTGTATTCAAAGCTTGAGCAGTACGGGCAAGCCATTGAAATATACTCCGGGTTAATAACAAAACACCCTAATTATGCCCGTGGTTATTATAATATGGCATTGGCATACAATAAATCGGGGCAATTTAAGAAAGCCATCGATGCTTATGCAAGGGTTATTGAAATTGACCCGGGAAATATAAAAGCAAAGAAAAACATTGGTGTTTTATATGCACGCACCGGCAACATTGAACTTGCAATAAAAACTTTTCAGGATGCAGTAGATGAAGACGTTCAAAATCCTGAGTTAAGGTTAAACCTTGCCCTTCAACTTGAAAAAGCCGCTTTATATGGCGACGCAGCCTATCAGTACACAAAAGCAATACAATTAAACGAAAAGTATAAAAAGGCATACGATAATTTAATTGAACTGTATGAAAAAACAGGTGATGAGACAAATGCAAACATTGTGAAATATAAGTGGCTAAAATTAAACCCTGAAGGAAAGGAACTATACGATATGGGCAAAAAACTATACGACTTAAAGCAATACGAGTTTGCATTAAATGCTTTAAGGCTTGCTAATGAAAATGGGGCAAGGGAGAATTGGACAACTTACTGGACGGGAATGGTATATATGGATTTAAAAAACTATGACGAGGCAATAAGCCATTTTGAAAAGGTAACGGTTATAGATAACGGGCATAAATTTGCGTTCTACCGGTTGGGACAAACATATGAACTGAAAGGCTTACCCGAAAAAGCTGATTTTTACTACCAGAAACTATTAAAACTGGCTCCTGAATTTAAGATTGTACATAAAAAGAGTGAAAATATATAAACGAAATATACAAAGAACATAAAAATATGAAAGTCACAAAACAAAGTAAAATGAGGTTATGGAATACTTTCGTTTTATCAATAACGGTGATATTTCTCCTTAATTCATGTTATAAAGAAGAGTTAAACGGTGTACCCCGGATAAATGACATTACCATTTCATCAAAAATGGTAAAACCCGGTGAGACGGTAGAACTAAATATGGATGCTTTTGACCCGGATGGAGATCCGCTTTATATTAAGTTGAACAGCTCAAACGGACAGGTTGTTTCGGCCCCGGGAGAACTTCCCATACTCTTTATCCCTCCTTATATAGAAGGCGCAAACATGCTTGATTTTGAAATAAGTGATGGAAAAATTACAACCAAGGCATCTGCTGAAATAAATGTATATAGCTACCTGTACGATGGTTTTAGCAGGCAGGATAAACTATGGGGGACCTCCAACTGCAAAATATCCTACAACCAGGGAGAAGTCCTGGTAGAATCTACCGATACAATACGGGATGCCATCTATTACTTTGACCTTCATGATAATGTTGAACCACCATATGCCGTGCATATGGATTTGACTTTAACCGGTGATGTTAGTGGCCTGACATATAAAGATAAATATGGAATTTATCTCAATTTCAGGAATGTCGGGGCAGACACCCTAATTAAAGCAATGTGGTTCAGGGTTTATCCTTTCAGCAGTGTTAAGAACTGGAAAATAAGTGCTTATGCCGATCAGGGCAATTCAAGCCGCTGGGTAAACCTTGAGGCCAATTCATATGGTGTTTCCCCTTTTATCAGTATTCAAAATAATATAATAAACAGCCTTAAAATGGTTGTTGAGGCCAATAATACCATAACCATTTATTCAAACGGACAAGCGGTCTATTCCAATAAGGACTGGGCAGCTCAGTATTTGTCCGGCTCAAAAACACCAAAGCTTATTTTAGAACAGGTTGGGGCCCGGACTTCTGGCGGAAGTATTAAGGTTGACAATGTTTTTGTCTCTAAAAAAACAAACCTTGAAACAGCCTCAATATTTTAACTTTTTGGTCAAGCAATTTAGATGATGCGTATGAAAAATATTTTTAAAATTATACGATGTGCTTTTATTCTAATCATTTCCATAAATGGTAATGCACAAACAAAATTTAATTTTGAGATTTATACCAACGGTGGAGGTGAACACAATATTTTTAGAAGCCCCGAAAGGCTATTTGACCTTACAGCATATGAATACGTTGATAAAGACACCCTTGTGGTTTCGGATTATTTTATGGATTTTGGATATGAAGCAAAATTCAGCAAAGAAAAGAAATACAACTATAATTTTGAATTGGGGACAGACTTCTGGCATCGGAGGTATTTTAATTATTCCAGTGCAAACCAGAATTCCATGTCGTTTAATACCGTGTTTGAGAAAAGCCTAAATAAAAAAATGCTGGTTGGGATTGAGTATGATTTAACCTGGAAAAATAAACTCGGGACTTCTATTTCAGGGGATGAACTTACGCGCTCATTTAAATATATTGGAAATACTGCAGATTTATTCGGGCAGTTTAATCCAAACAAAAAGGCAGAATTCATACTGCTGGGCTCATACCAAAACAAATATTACTACGAAGATACTACGGATATGCCATTAGACCACGTAAACCTTGAAGCGGGATTTTCTTTCGATTATGAAATAAATAAAACGAATACGGTTTCGTTCGGTTTCGATTTTACGGATAGAAAATACAGGCATTATGCCGCCACCGATTCTCTTGGTTACAGGGTTGCTGAATATGACAAAGCAGGAAACCTGATAGGTGGATATCCCCTCAGGCATTTTAATTACCTGGACTTCAGTTTCGCATATGAACTAAAACCCATTAAGGGGCTACTTTTAGGCCTTGGGTTTGACTATATAAGGAGAAAGGACTTGTTTGTGGACTATTTCAGCTATACCTCCTTCAGTCCGGACTTTAAAGCCCGGTACCGTAATAAGAATTGGTATGCTTATGTTTCAGTAGCATATAAACAGGTAAACTACGACAAGCGATATGCTTTTACTTTTATAGAAAGATCTGATTTGTTAACGTATAAATACCTTAATTACGATATAAAAATTAAATATAAAGCTTTCAAACCCGTTGAATTATTTGCTGAACTCTCAACAGATAACCGTGATACAAATACACAACTGGAACATGCCAGAACAAGAAGGCCTTACAATAATTACCAGGTGTTATTGGGCGTAAACGTTGAATTGATTGACTATAAGAGTAAAAAAACGAAGAAAAAACAATAGGACCTGCAAAGAGAGAATATTGGATAAATACAAAAAACCGTTGCACCTCAGAAATTGCACCATGGTTTTAGTGACAGGCAGACGCAACCAACAGTAATAAAATACCATCTTAATAGCATACTGTAAATAAAAAAGACATGAAAAATCTGAGTTTACTAATTCTAGGAATATTGATAGTATTGCTAATTTCAAGTTGCGAAAAAGAAGAAAATAAAGGCAATCAGTCTTTACTTGGTAAATGGACTTTGAATGAGGATTATTCAAAGACGTTCGACTTTCAAAATTCTACAGACGTATTAATAAATGAACACGAATTTCGGTATAAAATAGAAGGTGACAGTATAGAGTTCAGTTATAACGGACACCTATATATTGCTATAGTACCGTCAAAACATAAATACGAAAAACGATCAGACACTGATTATTTAATAATTGAAGATTTGAATAAACTTCAATTTTTCAATGGAGATGAAGGGGAAAGCAAACTACTAAAAGTAAAATAGCATTAAATGATTTCATAGGTTACTGGATTAATGTGGAGAAAAATGACACACTGATTTTTCTAATGAACAGGCGATTAGAAAGACCTCATGGACATTATAATGACTGGTATGACTATTCAATTACACCTGATAGTATAAGGTTACAATATTCTGGTCCCGATAAACTTCTTGTTCCCAAGGTTAATTTCGGTTACGATTTTAAAGGCGATACACTAATGATTAACTGCCACCAGAATTATTATCCAAACTTAACCCGTGGGTTGAAAAAACATTTAAGGCAATAATGTCACATCTAATAATCAGGATCTCCATTTTCCCTGCGCCATTTCAATGTTTGCATTTCATAATGCCTGGCTATGATGACCTAAGCACTTTTTTGCAAACAGGTTGATATTTTATTTGTTGGGTTTATCCAAAAGCCCTGTATTTATGTGATGTAAGGAACGAAAAGCCCGATTCTTTCAACACAAGGAAATAACCCGGAAAATTAGCTTCGTCGAACTCCGCATTATTTCAGTTCTCGGAATTTTCAACGATATAACAAATATTATTCATTTAGAGAATCTTTAAAAATACAACAGCAAACTTGATAACTCGAAAAGAGTGTACCATACCCAATAGAAACATGCATTTTTTTCTATCCGGTTATCTGTTTAGACGTTTTGCTAATTGCCTGGAGTATATTTGCTTTCGACAATAGTACGGTTACATTTATAAAGGAATTAATTGAAAAAGTAAGCAGTTCCGATAGTTCTTCCCATAGTGAGTTACTATACAAGACCTTTCAGTCTTACCAGTATATAAATGGTATTCAATCCGTTATTAAAAATGCTTTAAATCAAAATATGGAATGGAGAAAAAATCACATAAAATATATCTGGGTTGAAAAATAAAACTGCGGCTGATAATCAGGTATCGAAACCGGCACTGTCCCAAAGCCCCTATAAAGGGGTACACGTGCTGAGCCACTTCCTAAATCATAAAAAACTGCTTTTCTGGTATAATTTCAATGTTTGCATTCGTAATGCCAGGTTGTGAAAGGCCTTTTGGTAAAGAAATTAAATAAAGTTGCTCAAAAACCGTTGACAGCAATTCCTTTTTTTCGTACATTTCATACATTAGGTACGTTTGGCGATAAAGAAGCAAAATTGAAGAATTTATCTTCAAAGAAGAACGACCGGTTTTATGGATTTATACAGATTAGTATATAAAAGCAAAATGGTTCGCCCTTTTTTAATCATTAAAGAAGATAAGGGAACCGGTAACGAAAATGAATGGCTTGACCGGCAGATTCTGTCAGTATATAAAAATCCCCAAAACTAAAGAACCGCCTGAGATTTCTGAGCAAAATAACTGAAAAATATATTTCAGGGAAAGGAGCAAAAGAGAGAACCGGGGCATGGAACCTAAAGGATAAGAATACTAACTGAATAGACGGCTTTTATTAAAATAAGTTTGAACGACATACAACAGATCCCTATTAACGTTATAAATAAAAATGCCATGAGTGACACCAAATCCAAAATTGAAACCCTTCAAAGTCTCTATCATGAGAACAAAGAAAGAATTAATCGCCTTACTAACCGGGAAAAGAATATCCTCTTAGATATTATTAAAGGGGATGATAAAAAGAAAATAGCAGAGAAAAATTATATTTCAGTAGATACGGTTAACTGGCATTTTAAGAATATCAAGAGAAAGCTCAGTAACCCTACCCCCTATGAGCTATATAAATTAGGATTGTCAATAACAATAATGCTGGATTATGAATAGACAGTTACTAAAGGAAATAATGATGCTGGAAGAACAGTTATTCAGTTTACATACCCTGGTTAACAATAAAACAGATTTTTTTAACCTTATGGAGAATATAAACTGTATTTCAGGCATAGCAGGTTTTACCGGAAATAAATACGCCAATAAAGCCACGGAAAACATTTTACATCGGGATAAGCAGGAGTTAAAACAATTAGGGGTAGCATATTTCAACCTGATAGACAAGCAACACCTACCCAAGCACCTGCATAACATTATGAGCAATATGAACTACCTTCAAGAGGGAAATATTATGACCGTAAAAAACGTTATTCGTTTAAACCCCGATGCAGAAAAAATCCACATTTTGGAAAGTTTGCGTTTTCTCGAAAATGGCACTTGTATTTACCTTGGGACAAAAGCAAACGAGCTCTCCAACCATATTGATGAAGTCGATAAGTACACCCATCAAAACTTATACAGAAAAAAGTACTACCCTTCTTTTAAAAGCCTTACCCTTCGCGAAAAAGAAATTATTAAAGATTATTGCAACGGTCTTAATAGCAATAATATCAAACTCAAATACAATATCTCAAAAGAAACTGTTAAAACACATAAAAAAAACATCAACGCCAAATTAAACACAAACTCCATCTTCAAAATCATTCAGTTTGCCGAGGTTTTTAAGCTGCTAGATTAAAAACTACCAAAAGTAGGTATTGAATAGCTTTTGCTCAGTTGATAACTTTGTTTTTATTAATTCTAAATAAAAATAACATGAGGTACAATATTTACTCAACGTTTATCCGGGCTGTTTTTGCCTTAGCCCGTTGCAGAAAGGAAAACAGCAATCAGAAAAACCAGGATACCGTTACGGATATTGATGGCAATGTCCACATAAACGTTCAAACAGACGAGCAGGTTTGGATAGCAGAAAATATAAAAACAACCAAATTCCGGCTAAACCCCAATAATAGTTTAGCGATAATATATACCTGTTAATCAACAAAATAGCCTTACACATTTATAAGACTGGTATATGAGAATAAATGTAATATACATTTATTCGGTTGTTGTCGGTAATTCTGATGTTCGTTGCGACACCAACTAGACAATATTTAACAGTTTGATTAACATACAAATACAACACTCAAATTGGTTTAACCGTCTCAAAATTGTTGTAATTTGTATATTAAATATTTACTTAAAACCTATCTTATGAAATTTAGAGCTTTTTTTATTTTAGTTGTTACAGTACTTTTGAATAGTTGTGCAACTGTAGATTTTTATTCAAAATCGACGTTATCTGAAGACTCAAAAACAGGTATTGAATTTTACTCAGCAAAACCATACCTTTTAGTAGAGAATAATCCGGCCAAAGATGTTTCACTTAGAACTAGCATCATTTATTTACCTGATTTGACAAAACCAAAATATGCTAAAATAAAGCCTGGAATTGGTTCAAGTGACCTTAAATTAAGTTTATCAAATGGAATAATCAATTCATATGGTATAACCACTGACTCAAAGGTACCAGAAACTATTAGTGCATTAACTGGAGCACTAACTGGATATGGAACTTTTAGCAAAGAAATTGCTGAAGCGGGTAAATTGATTGCAGAAACTGATGAAAAATACTACAATATTTATAAAGATAAACAAGAAGCTTTTGCACAAGCTGGAGATGCAAGCGATATGCAAATTGCAGATACTGTATATATCAAAAGTGTTCTTAAATCTTTAAGCAAATTGAAATCCAGCGAATTACTAATGACAAGAGAGAGCGATTTAATTGAGAGTACATATAAATCATTGGATAAACTGCAGAAAGAAACATTATCAAATCATCTTACCAAAGATATACCATTAATAGTAAAAGAATTTGATAATGCAATTAAAAAACTTTCAAGTTTAAACCTTCAAAGTGATTCGGACGACACAAAAAAATTCAATGATTTTTTACGAAGAACGATTCTTGATATTCAATCTGCTAAATACTTATTAGTTGAGAAAAAAAACATAAAATCTAGCTATAAGCTTTATGAGATAAGAATTAATGAGAATAATACGGAATTAATTCCAGTCAATTTGCCATATGAACTTTTTTAGACTTAATGTTGATAATAAAGTTGGTTGCTTAACATGTTTTGCCCAGTCATCTGAAAATAGCGTGTTAGGTTTATCAGCATTTCATGTTTTAACAGGTGTCAATAGTTTAATAGATAATGATGTAGTTAAAACGAAAAATGAAAAAACATATAAGTGGATAAAGTTTGGAGTAGCATATGACGGTAGGTGCTGGAATGGTACAGGTCAACATGGAGATTACGGAAAGCTTGACTATGCTATTTTTAAACTTTATCCTTTTTTTTTGATAAAAATAAAGGATAATCTGAAAAGTATTTCATTAAGTCCTCTATTAGATTTGAGTAATCCTAATAACATTGAAGGACAAGAGGTTTATGGTTTTAGTTCAACAAATAAATGCTTTATTAGAGGGAAAGTATCAAGTGTTTATCATCAAGTTAATCAAGAGATTAAATTTGACACTGCTATTGAAGTACTTGATGGAATGTTTGTTAACGAAGGTGATTCAGGTATGCTTTGGCGAGATAAAAATGGGTGTGCATTATTTATGCATACGCATTCTAATAAAAATAATTATGGAGAGCTTTCATATGGTTCATTTATTTCTCGAATACCCTATACAGCAAAGTTTCTATTGTTTGAGTACCAAGAATAACTACCGCCATCATTTCGTAAACATAATGGGTTGTTATAATCAATGGAATAATCCATAACACCAATTGTCACAAAGAGAGAGTTAAATAATCTTCTTACCAAATTAAAATATTTTAAAATGAGAGCTTACATTGAACAAATCGACATTACCTCAAATGGGAAAGTAGCAGTATCGGGATATGTTTCCAGAACTAATTTGAGTGTTAACCTAAAAGAATTACATTACTTAACCCCGCCACAAGATGGAATTTGGGGCTATGTTCTGGAAGTCCTTCCAACTTCTTTTTACGGTGGAGAAATGATTGTTCCATTCGCTGTTGAAGCCCCCTGGACAGGAGATGAAAATTCAATTGGAGTAAGAATTTCACAGCCATCATTAGTTCCGAATATGCCAGATTTAGATACTGTACAACTTAAAGCAAGGAAAGTTAAAGATTTTACTACTGACCAAGCTAATTTTGTCATATTAAAAGCTGGTTCGTTCGATAAAAAAACAAAGCAATTGGTTATTGATATTAATTATACCGGAGGATGTTTCCCTCATTTGTTTGCCTTAGAATGGGATGGCTCTTCCATGGAGAGTAACCCACCGCAATATAATTTTAACCTTGTTGATTTAAGTGATTACGACCCGTGCCAAGCAATATTGCCTGCCCAACTCAGGTTTGATATTGATACAACAGATATTCAACTGGATTATCCTTCATTTATAAATTTGGGAACAATTGGAGTTGGCAGTCAACTGAGTATTCGTATTGAATAACAATAAAACAGACGGGAACAGCAATACCTATAACGATAAGTTTTCCATTTATTTATAAACGGAGCACTAAAACAATGCATACAATTCGTATTACTTTCAGTAGTATTTAATCATTATGCCCCCCATCCGCGTTGTAAACGCGGATGTTTGAACAAGAGCATTTATATTGGAAAAACAAAAAAAGAAACAATGCCTCGTAACACAAAAATAGCTACAAACGACAGGAGAATGAGAACCCGCATTACAAACGCGGACTAAATAGAAAAAACACTTTTTACAGTTTATAAAATTAGATATTAATTCCAAGAATGAGAAAATAATAAAGAAACATTGAAATATACAGTGATTATTTTCTGACACACCACAGTCAATCAATTAACCTTTAGCTATTACAAAAAGTTAACAAGCAAATTTTCATCACAATAGCTATAATTCTAGAAATAAAAAATTCAACACCAGACAAAAAAAGAAAGCTCGACCTACTTTTAGAAGATCGAGCTTTTTATGTAATCAAAATCTTAGTAAAATATCCCTTTTACCGACAATTTTTAATCTTTATAGTACCATGAATGAACATAGTTTACATCACCATCCAATGCGATTCCCACTATATCTGATGGTGCAAATCCAGTTAATGTAGAGTAGCGGTAAGGTTTTCTGTATCGATCCAAATTGCTTGTTGAACCAGCTGACACATAACCATCTTTAAAGAAAACAAAGTTATAATTATTTGAACCATCTACACAAAACTCTACAACATCATCAACAGTATATGTATGTGGTAAATAGTACTTATATGGTCTTCTATGCTTATCAAGGTCGTTCGTAGAGCCTGAAGAAACCGTTCCATTTCTATACCAAACATAAGTAGAATTAATGTCACCATCTTGACCAATTCCAACTATATCCTGAGGTGTATAACCGGGTGGTAAAGAGTACTTATACAATAATCGATACGCATCTAAATCAGTAGTCGTACCTGCACTAACGTACCAGTTGTCAAAAAAGACAAAATTATAATTATTATCAGCATCTGCTGCCATACCGACAATATTAGCTGGTTGCATATCAGATGGCAGGTAATAATTACGGGCTCCTCTATAACGATCTAAATCACGTGTTGTCCCAGTTGCTACATAAGTATTATTATTTATTAGTCTAGAACTGACAGTTTTAGAATCCATCCATATTGTATCAATATGTGTTCCTACATCGATAAAAGGCAAGTCTACTATTGATGATACGTCATTACCAGATTTAAAAGGTTGTATCTCCTCTTGAGAGCAAGAAAATACTCCAAAAGCAACAAGCATAATTGCTACCGCCTTTAATGAAAGAACGGTTTTTTTTGTTAAATTTTTCATAGGTTTAGTTTTTAGTTACCCTCAAACATACAAAAAAAACGTAATGTAAAAAAAAACAAGCAACGGAACTTCTTGAAAAGGGAGTGTTGGGTTGTTTATCAGCGGAAGTATGTTTTCTCCCACCTGTTCTTCTGTCATTTTTATTTTATCGCTTTTAATCCCCAGAAGTCGGGAGTTGTTAACAACAATTTCTTGTAAAAATGGCTTGCCTTTCTTTTTTTCTCTAACCGTTTAAAGCGATCCCACCTTACCTGTCAACATTTACAACGCAGATGTTTGAACAAAATATAATGCAAAAACCAAAAAGGGAACAATGACGGACAAAACAAAAATTGAATATGGTTAAACCTGAGCCACTGAAGAATATACACACTGAACCGGATTTGTTAACGAAATAGATATTCCCTCTTTTTAATTTTCGGTTTGCTGAAAAAATTATTTTTTGTACATTACATACAATAAAGGAGTTTTGTGCATAGACAGGGAGACAGGTTAATTCATACTTGTTCATGGAGTTATAATCAACCGGTTATAAACACTTGCCAAACCTATACGAATACTTAGCAGAATATGTGTCAGTTAATATACAAAATAGACTTGTACTGTTTTAGTCGGGTTCAATGGGAGTAAAGAAAGCCACATTGCTTCTATCAGTTGTTCTATGCCATTAAAAAAGAAACGCTCACGTAAAAATTATATAATATGAAAATAATATCAGTAATTAATTATAAAGGTGGAGTTGGTAAAACAACATTGACAGCAAACCTGGCAGGGGAATTAGCTCACAGAGCTTATAAAGTTTTAATGATTGATTTAGACCCACAGGCGAGTTTAACTTTCTCCTTTATTCAACCGGAAGACTGGAAAAGTGATTTAGCTCCCAATAAAACAATTAAAAATTGGTTTAAGCCAAGCAAGAAAGACAAGAAATTAAAATTCAAGGACTTAATATTTGAGCCTGACAATGTTCAAAGCCATCTTAATGGAAGTGGCCACTTACATTTAATATCATCTCATTTAGAATTGATAAATGTAGATTTAGAACTGGCCACATCACTTGGCGGTGCAAACATGGAGCAATCAAAACAGAATTTTTTAAAAGTCCATAGAAAACTTATTAACGGAATAGAACAATTAGAAGATGCTTATGATGTAATACTAATAGATTGTCCTCCAAATTTCAACATTGTAACAAAGAATGCAATTGTAGCAAGCGATTCTGTCTTAATACCGGCAAAACCAGATTATTTGTCAACACTAGGTATTGATTACCTGATTAGAAGTTTAGATACCCTGGTTAAAGATTATAACGATTACTGCAAAGTAGATGATGACGAGGAAATAGAAGAAATAAACCCGAAGATAGCAGGGGTTTTATTTACGATGGTCCAGTTTTATGGGGGTGAACCAATTTCAGCTATTCGACCTTTTATTTCACAAACAAAAAAATTAGATATCCCCGTATTTGATTCGTATTTAAGAGAAAATAAAACGTTATTTGCAGAAGCCCCTCAATATGGAGTGCCGGTAGTTTTAACAAATAACCATAGACCTGATATAGTTTCAGAGATTAATGGTTTTATAGATGAATTTGAAAAGAATGTTTTATAGATATGAAAAAGAAAAAAAATATATTTATTGAGCAATACGATTTATTAAGTAGTTTTTTGCAAAAGTTAAGCAATGAGGAAATTGCAGAACTGGAAAGTGGCAAAAAAGAAATAAAGATAGAGCTGACTGACAAGAATAACCTCACAAATAGAAAAACACAGACTTTTGATGAATTGCAAATTCAATCCCTTATTAGTGAATTAAACACCATAAATTCCCGTGATGTTGGCATGAAGTTATTGGTGGATAGGTGCCGTATTAGATCTGATTACGAAGCTATTGCAAAAAAATTAGATATCCCTTTCACAAAAAAAGATCCCGTTGATAAATTAAAAGAGAAGATTATTGAAGGGACAATTGGCTTTAGATTGCGTTCCCAGGCAATTCAGGACAAGACTGACTGAAGAAAAACGGCACAAAAAGGAAAAAGAAGTGTGAAATATGATAAATTTCGTGTTGTATACTTTATCTCATTTTTTTATTTCTACAAAGCGCGATTTGCAAAGTACAGCCATAGCTACGCTTAAGAATTGTAACGCGGTAGAAAGAGAAAAAAGGTTTAAAATTAAGCTCCGTTATTTATGATTTGATGCACTGTTTATCATGATATTTAACGTCACGGCATTCGCCGTCAGTATTTACAACACGGGTGTTTGAACAAAAGCATTTATATTGGAAATACAAAAAAGGAAACAATACCGGGTAACACAAAAACAGCTAGAAAAGACACAGGAATACAATCAAAATTCTAAACGCGGCCCAGACGGGTTATTGGTTACTTTTTGAACAGGCAACTGAATGAAGTGAGTTCACGAAAACCTTCATAAACAAGCAAAAAGTGAATAAAAAGTAACGCAACAAAAATCAACACGCCAACATTTACTGCTTTTGCCCCCGTTTTCCTGGTGCCACTAAATAAAGTTACCAGAAACCGTTGACAGCAATTTCTTTTTTTTGTACATTTCTAACATAGAATACACTTGACAAAAACAAAACAGGAAGAAATTTTGAGAGCCCAAACGGCTCCAACATGAGGTGTTATCAAGGCTATACAATAAACAACAACCCTAAATCTATTATTATGAACTTAAGAGTACATCGTTACAGACTATCATTTCGTCCTGAACATTATGGTCATGTCCGAATCTATTTAGAAAATCAAAATCATTATAGTTTCACCAACTTTCTCTGACTCGCGCACTTTTTAAAGTGCAAGATACCCTCCCCTACCCTTCCACGTTTACAACCCGGAAGTTTGAACAAGAGTATTTATAAGGTGGAAAACATAAAAGGGAACAATGGGAGATAATTCAAAAACAACTACAAACGACGGGAGAATAGGACCCGCGTTACAAACGCAGATCAGACGGGTGTAACCCTATCCTCTTTTTACGTATTGACGTGGTACCTGATCATTACCAACAAGTTAAGCCGATACATTTTATCAATTATAACCTAAATATTAATAACTATGAAAAGAAAATCAATCGTATTAATAATGAGTTTTTTAACTTCATTGTTTTCATTTTCCCAAATAAATGAAAGCACATCCAAGCGACTTGATAAATTCGTTGAAGAAAATTCAACAATATCTTACAAGGAGATAGACGCTGAACCAATTTCAAAAGTATTAAAACACAAAGTGTATTTTATCACCTTAACGACCCGAAACATGTATAATGCGACGGAGTCAGACCAGGATGAATTTATAGTAATTGATCTGGGGGATAAGGTCAAAAGGTTCGAATTGGACAATACAAACAAGGATATGCCAGAATTGCAAAGCTATATAAAAGAAGATTTTATTCTGGACGATAAATCGGCTTCAATGTTTCAAGGACTACTAGATTTGATATACCCGATAGATGAGTGGGAAAGTGAACATAAAGAATATTTTAAAAAAGATGGAAAATGGTATTTTCTAAGGGATGAATTTTTTAGCTCAAAAGAAGGATTTGAAATAACGATTGACCCGAACGGAAAAATAACATCAATTAGATATAAAATGGAGTGGGAACAGCCTTAGTTTATTTTATAAAAGCCAGCCTGTAATGTGAGCGGCCTGCCGCCAGGTGTTTAACCTGGCGGAAAAACGCTCTAATTCATCATAATATTTATCTTCACCACATTCGTCGTTTTCAGGTCCGTGCGTTTTTGTAAAGCGTGTGCATAATATGGTCCCCGAAAGAAAGAGGCCGGGATTTGCAATCCCGGTATTAGAAGTACAGTGCAGTAGCAGGAGGTGCCCGCTCGTCGGGTCAGAGGGATCAAAAGTGGATTACAAACCCACCGCCCAAAGCTTTCAGGTTACAAATATGAAAGAGCTGCGAGGTTGCCTTCGCGAGGTCGTCTTTTCGTGCTCGGTTCAGAAGTTTTCGAGAGGTGTTACCCGCCTCCTGTTTCGGGGTGCAACCAGATAGGTTTAAATCCCGCGACCCCTTACCAAATCACACGCTCAACGTTATCTGAAAGTGACCATCGTGCTCAAATAAATCTTCCCAAAAGAATTAAAACATATTTATTTTTTGTAATTTTTAATAATAGATATTAAAATGGAGGGGAAGGTCATGAAAAAAATTGGAGATTATAAAATTGGTTTAAAGTTCAATCTACTTATAACTATTTCATTGGTTATTGTTTTTATCGCTTTTGG
Organism: Bacteroidales bacterium; assembly: GCA_965230395.1. Lineage (GTDB taxonomy): Bacteria > Bacteroidota > Bacteroidia > Bacteroidales > UBA10428 > UBA10428. The sequence continues at coordinate 3,061,710 of CBDDKV010000002.1, read as the reverse complement.
CATATATATTATCAATAAACAAAAAAGTAAAATTATTTCTGACACACAAATCAGAATGACAGAACACGTAAACGATTTAGCAGAAATAATAAAACTACAGATAAACAAAAACCAGCTTGCTGTTTCCTCGTTATCGAACATTGTTTTTGATATATTTAAAACCCGGGGAGAATTAAAATATCACGAAAACAGAACACAGACAATCGAAGCTGTTAATCAGGAAACTAAAGAAAGTAAAACGTTTACTGTAAAAGCATTAGAGTATAACGGAAGTGATGTGTTCCAAAATTATTCCTTTGTTGATGATATTCAACAGAAAACCAATAGTACAGCAACTATATTCCAAAGGATTGATGATGGTTTTTTACGGATTTCGACCAACATTAAAAAACTTGATGGCAACCGGGCAACCGGAACTTATATCCCTAACCACTCTCCGGTTATTCAAACCATCCTGAAGGGAGAAACATATCAAGGAAGGGCTTTTGTTGTTAATGACTGGTACCTCACTTCTTATGTCCCAATTCTGATTGACGGAAGTGTGGAAGCTATTCTTTACATTGGAGTAAATGAAAAGGATATGGCCGGGTTAAAAGACATCTTCCTGCAAAAGAAATACTTTGATTCAGGATTTCCGTTTTTAGTAGATTCCGATGGCGATTTAATCATACACCCGGAAAGCCAGGGCATGAATATCGCTGAAGAACCTTTTTTTGAAGAAATGAAAAATAATAGTCAAAATGTTGAAGAAATTGACTACACATGGGAAGGCAGTCAGAAAAAAGTGTTCTATTATTATGTGGAACAGATTGATTCTTATTTGGTTGCTTCATTACTCACAGAAGAAATAATGAGCCCAATAAAAACCACAAGAAACTCAGTTATCATTGCAATTCTTATTGTTTTAAGCCTTATTGTTGTTATTATCAATTTAATAGTGAGAGCCATAAGTAAAGGGTTAAGTAAAGGGGTGTTATTTGCTCAGCAGGTTGCCAGAGGTGATTTAAGCCAACAGATAGATATTGACCAGCAGGATGAAGTAGGCCAGTTGGCAAAAGCATTAAATTTAATGGTAGTTAACCTTAAAGAAATTGTTTCAAATATTATACAGGGGGCTGAAAGTATAGCTTCCGCGAGCGAACAAGTGAGAAATAATTCTGTTCGGTTGTCGGAGGGTGCAAGTGAACAAGCCAGTTCAATTGAAGAAGTTTCATCAACAATGGAAGAAATAGCCGCAAATATTGAGCAAAATACTGAGAATTCACTTCAAACAGAAAAAGTGTCATCAGAAACCAATGTAGAAATCAAAGGCGTTGCTTCAAAATCAAACCAGGCAGTAGTTGCCAATAAGGAAATTGCAAACAAGATTACAATAATAAACGACATTGCGTTTCAAACAAACTTACTGGCCTTAAACGCTGCTGTAGAAGCTGCCAGGGCCGGGGAGCATGGAAAAGGTTTTGCGGTAGTGGCTGCGGAAGTTAGAAAACTTGCAGAGAATAGTAAAGTAGCAGCCGAAGAAATTGTTCAACTTGCAAATACCGGATTAAAAATAAGTGAAGAAGCTGGCGAAGTAATGCAGGGGATAATACCAAAAGTAGAAAACACATCGAAATTAATACAGGAAATTTCTGCTGCAAGTTCAGAACAAAATAATGGGACCGCCCAGGTTAACGGAGCGATACAGCAACTAAATAATGTGACCCAACAAAATGTTGAAGCAAGTGAAGAACTTGCAACCAGTGCTGAAGAAATGAGTAGCCAGGCTCAACAATTAAAGGATATGATAAGCTTTTTTGCAGTTTCAAATAAAGACAACTTAAAGATAGATTTAAGGTAATCATGTCCCTGTAGTTTTTATGCTGCCCCTCACACTTTTGTGAAACGTGCGTATGACAGGGTTCCCGAAAGAAAGGTGACAAATAGAACGCCGCAACTCTGACTCGCGCGCTTTTGTAAAGCGTGCGCATAATATAGTCCTCCCAAAAAAGGGCCCGGGATTTGCAATCCGTTCTTCAGGACAGAGAAACTCCAAACTACTTGCAAGGGGATTACCTACCGCCCAAAGCTTTCAGATTACAAACCGGAAAGAGCTGCAGAACAGAACCCGCGTTACAAACGCGGACTAGATTGATCCAAACAGAATGCCCATAGCGCCGCACAGCATTGTCCATCGATATTCTGCCAAACATTTTTTCTGTTCTTAACTTCATTTTTATATCTTACAAAAAAAGCCAGTGACTATGATTTTTTGTGTAAAAACGTTTGATAGAATACTTGCAAGTTGTGGGTAATGTAAGAGAGATAAATTCCCAATTTTGGATTCAAGTTTGAAATGTTTTACATTTAATATTTATAAAACCAAACTATATGAGATTTCCTTACATTTTAATTCTAACGTTCTTATTTTCATCTTTTACCCAATACTTAACAGCCCAGGTTTATAGCGAAGATTATAAGTCAATTCCCGATCCTTATTTATATTATGATGAGGATAAATATGGTTGCTCCGTTTCTGTTGATGGAGATTATGCTGTTATTGGTTCGCTTGGTTATAACAATCAGGGTTGTGCCTATGTTCTTCATTTTAACGGGACCGATTGGGAAACAGTAGCGAGACTTGAAGCCTCAGATGCTGAAGAAAATGCAGAATTCGGTTCATCTGTAAGTATATCAGGCAATGCAATTGTTATCGGCGCCCCGTTTTATAACTATAGTGACTCTGCCAACCCAGGAGCAGCCTATGTTTTTGTAAAGCCTTCAACGGGTTGGACAGATGCAACAGAAACTGCCAAACTTTTGGTGTCAGAAGGCAATGAATTTCAACTCTTTGGTATTTCAGTCGATATTTCAGGAGATGTTATTGTTGTTGGCGAAATATATCGAGGTTATGATTCTCCAGCCGGAGTGGTATATGTATATGAAAAACCTGCCAATGGATGGGGGGATATGGTTCAAACAGCAATACTAAGCGGTTCAGATTCTGGTCTTGAAGATAGCTTTGGCTATTCACTGAGTATTTCAGGAAACACTATTGTTTCCGGGGCCCATAGCAACGATGCTATTGCTGAAAATTCAGGGGCTATCTATGTATTCGAAAAACCAGTTTCTGGTTGGACAGACATGACAGAAACAGCAAAGCTAATTCCTTCCGATGGCGATACAAATGACTATTTTGGTACTTCGGTCGATATTTATAATGATACCATTGTTGTTACTGCAACCGGTGATGAAAGCAATGGTTCTGCATATATTTTTAGCAAGCCAGCTTCAGGCAATTGGTCGGAGGCAACAGAAGATGCTAAACTTTTACCAGCAGACATTTTTTCCGAGGTTGTTTTCGGTTATTCAGCTGCTATTTCAGGAAACACTATTGCTATTGGTATAAATGGAGATGACAATACAAAAGCATTTGTTTATGAACGTTCGGGTAATAGTTGGACTAATCAGACCGAATCGGCTATTGTTAGATATTCTGGTTACGGAGCCGGTTTGTGGTTATCAGTAGATGTTTCTGACAGTAATATTTTCATTGGATCTCGGCGCCATAGTCATAAATGTAACATGTCTGGTTCTGTTGTAGTTTTTGAGGAACCAACCGAAGGGTGGACAGATACCACAGAAAGTTATATTATAGGACCTTCTCCGCATTTACTTAATGGTCCGGATAGTTATGGCAGGTCTGTTGATATGAATGGGGATTATTCAGTAATTGGTGCTCCGGATTTTAAAGAAGGTATTGGTTGTGCTTACGTATTATATAATAATGGGACAAATTGGGAAACCATTGCACGATTAACATCATCTGTTCCTAATAGAGGAAGTTCATTTGGCTGGTCAGTTTGCATGACCGATTCAGTTATTGTTATTGGATCTCGTTTGGATACATCAGTTTACGTTTTTGAAAAACCTGCAGATGGATGGAAGGATATGACAGAAACTGCTATTCTTAATCCATCTGATGAAATTAGTAATTCATTTGGTTACTCCGTTGATATGTCTGAAAACACAATCGTTGTAGGCGATCCACATAGAACTGATAACGTCATGCCTGTTATTGGGTCTGTTTATTTGTTTGAAATGCCGGAAGGAGGATGGGTGGATACCACTGAAACTGCTACTCTGAGTGCTTCTGATGGTGAAGACTATGATAATTTTGGTCACGATGTTGCAATTTTCGAAAATACAGTTGTGGTTGGGGCAAGAGGAGATAAAGATTTTGGGGATTATTCAGGGTCTGCTTATATTTTTGAAAAGCCGGAAAATGGCTGGCATGATACAACGGAAACAGCCAAACTAACTCCTTCAACAGGACAACCACGTCAAAATTTCAGTTCTTCAATGGATATTTCTGAAGATATTATCGTTATTGGAGCACTTGGCGATTCTTACACTGGTGATTTCACCGGAGCTGCCTATCTTTTCGAGAAACCCCTTGGTGGATGGGCCAGCATGAATGAAACGATGAAAATACAGGCTTCTGATGGTACTTCGGGTGATTATTTTGGATATTCAGTAGAGATTTATAATGAAAGAATTATTATCGGTGCAGCAAACGATTATAAAGGAGAACGTACCGGTTCTGCTTATATTTTTGAAAAGCAAAACGGCGACTGGACCAATTTAGTTGAAGTAAATAAAATTATGCCATCTGATAGTATTGATGAAAATAGATTTGGGACTTCAATAAGTTGTTCTGAAGATGTAATTATTGTTGGTGCTCCGGGAAGCGGTACAATGACAGGTGCTGCTTATTTCTTTAATTTACCTTTAGAAAATATTATTGATACGACTCAAACTACATCGTATACTAACGTAAAGTATTTGAATGAAGAAATTATAGTTTATCCTAATCCAACAAACAGCAGAATAGAATTTAAATTAACAGATAGCAAAAATATTGAACAAATTGAAGTTTATAATTTGGATGGAAGGAAAGTAATTCAAAAAACAAATACTATTGGTAATCAAACAATAGACTTCTCTGGTTTTAATAGTGGGGTATATCTTATAGTTTTCTATTCTAATGATGAAACATATGTAAAAAAAGTGGTGAAAGAATAAAACTACCGAGAATAATCATGCATCAAACCCAGTGCAGCCTTGGGATCCCCAATGGGTTTATGCCTTTGTTGTTCGAGGATAGCACCAAACCGAATGCCATAGCGGCGAACGGCATTGTCCAACAATATTCTGTCGAACACTTTTTCAATTCTTAACTTCATTTTCATATCTTGCAAAGAAAGCCTGCAACTATGATCCTTTGTGTAAAAACGTTTGATAGAAACTTAAATGTAAGTTGCAAGTGGCAGTAAGCCCACTGCATAATATTAGAAGTTATGAGAAGATATATTTTTTTGTTCCTGACATTGACAATCCTTGTTGGATGTAAATCAAATGTGAAATCTGATAAGGAATCTATAAACTCTGATTCAGGTCTTAATTCTCAAAGCAAGAATACTGTTCTTGAGGCTCAAGATCTTCGTATTAGTAAATCGCCAATAGGAGAACATAAATTTGACTCTTTGGTTGGGGACACTTTCAATGTTGAAGGTTATAGGTTCATAGTTCAACCTATTGAAAAAGAGATATATTTAAATTTAGTTAAAAAATCAAGCTTAAAGTCTTATCCGTCAAGTAGTAAATCTAAAATTGTTGAAAATTTCAATGAAAAAGCCTGGAGAATAAATGATTCAATACTAATAATTAAGTTAACATCTGGATTAATTGACACTATCGCAGACTCATATCCCAGAGAAGGTTTAGGCTTTTCCAAGTTCCTTTATGTTGACTATTTGAAAGAATTAAAATCACACCTGATTGCGGGTAAATATTATGAAGCCTCTAGTTATGTTCTTGTGAGCGATAGCACTGGAGCATTGAACATGGAAACCTTATCCTCCAATGTTGCCATTGATTCAACACAACAAAGGTTGATAACATATGAATGGGATGGTTTTGCTTTTCATTCTGGAGGTTTTACTGTATTTGATATTACCCAGGGTAAACTAGATGAAATTTTCTCCTATCGGCAGAAGTATCCTGAAAAAGACGGTTTTCTTTGGAGCTTAAGTGATGTTTACTATTTATCTCCAAATGAGCTAATTTACGTTCATCAAATTTATCCAATAAAAAATGGTCGAATAGAAAAGTTCTATGCGAAAATGGCGTTTGAGAAATCCACCAGCAACTAATTGAGCATCAGTCGTTAGACTAAAGACCTGGCAAAAAAGCTCCCACTCCACTCCGACTCGCGCGCTTTTGCAAAGCGTGCGCATGACATAGCCCCCGAAAGAAAGGGCAAGGGATTTGTAATCCTGGTATTAGAAGAACAGAGCCAGTAGCAGAAGATATCCGTGAGACCGCAAAACTACTTAGTGGATTACAAATCCACCGCCTAAAGCTTTCAGATTACAAATCTGAAAGAGCTGCGAGCAAATATCCCCGTTTTCCACTCTTTTGTACCGTAAAATTTTTATTTTACGAACTATTCTCTTGACCGAAGGGAATAATTTATTCAGAGCTTCCTGAAGGGTGTGCTCATGCTCATGCAGGGCACACACAATATGTATAAGTAATAGTGGTTTCTGTGGGTGTTCGAGTAGTTATAGTTCTAATCAGCCCGCCAAATCTAGCGATTTGACTATTTTAAAAGGTGTAGCTTTGGCTACTTTGTAACTTGATACGAAACAGCTTAAAGTTCGCTACTACTCATACATTTAACATTGTAAGAATTTAGCCTGCCTCAATCAAATATCTTCCCCAATTTCCTAAACTTTTAAATATCGGAATGAGTTCTTTCCCTTTGTCAGTTAATGAATATTCTACTCTTGGAGGAATTTCTGGGTATGATTTTCTATTCACTAAACCGTCCTCTACTAATTCAAATAAATGAGATGCCAATACCTTTCGTGATATATTCGGTATAACACAATCTAATTGGCCAAATCGTTTTGGGGACTTTCCTAAATTCAAAATAATTATTGGTTTCCACTTTCCACCTACGATTTTTAATGCTGCTGTTAAAGGACATTTTTCTATATCCATAAACTTTTTCTCTAAAAGTTACTAAGCGGTTACTACTATTATAGTCCAAATATACAAATAAGTTACTTTATGTAACTTATTATTGTAACTTTATGTGACAAATATAAAAAACTAATTTATGAACATACCTAAAGAGAGTGAAATTCATTTATCATTTAAGACATTTGGTATAATTGTAGGAATTATAGGCATATTACACGGATGTGCGGAACTATTACAAGGTAACGTCATTGTTGCAGGTGGAAAGATTCCTGCAATGCCAGAAAACTGGCCTAACAATGAGTTCTATTCTATAATGAAAGGAGCACCTGTATTTTCATTGCTATCAGGTATTCCATATTACGTCTTGGGGCTACTAGCCATTTCCGTTTCGATAACTTTAATTGTCTTTTCCGCCAATTTTTTCAGATTGAATCTCAAGGGAATTTTTTTATTTGCTTTATTCAGTTTATTTATATTTCTATTTGGGGCTGGAGAAGGTACACCAATTGCCGTTTGTCTTCCTTTGATTATTACCGGAATTATTTCCCTACTTTTTGCCAAGAAAAAGGAAAGAAGCGAATCAAGCAAGCAAATCAATCATACTGGATTCTCTGTTTTTTATTGGTTACAAATTTTTAGTTGGGTACTATTCTTTCCTGGACTTTTTTTAATGAGTTTCTATCAAGAAATACCAAAATGGCTTTTTCTATTTGATTTTATGATTATGCCAATTTCAATTATCGGAGCTATGATATTTGGATTTAGGCTCGACAGAACAACTGAAATTTAAAAAACTTCATTCAATAAATAGGACTATGAGCGGTCGGCACGACCCAGCGATGAGCCCTATCTATTAGCCACTGCAGTTTTCTACCATTCTTTATTGTTGTAAAATTTATCATTCTCATAATCCCAATCCATAAAGAATCCCGCTGTTAAGGATTTATGATTATTCTCAATCCAACTCACGCGCTTTTGTAAAGCGTGCGCATGACATAGCCCCCGAAAGAAAGGGCAAGGGATTTGTAATCCCGGTATTAGAGCGTGCGCATGACATAGCCCCCGAAAGAAAGGGCAAGGGATTTGTAATCCCGATGATTAGGCAGAACAGAGCCATAGCAGGTCGAGATATCCATGTATTTAGGAGACTGAATCTTCCCAAAGCAAACTCTGGTAAGTCTTGAAAACCTTTTAGTGGATTACAAATCCTGTCCTGTATAAACTAAGGCAATAAAGCTTTGAATTCCAAGTCAGGTTACAAATCTGAAAGTCTTTTTGTTCTGTTCCAATAAAATCAATAAAAACAATGCTTGATTACCGAAAAGATTTATAATAAATAGAAATCAATACAACTAACCTCCTGTTCCGTAGAAACTATATTTTCTTTTTCTCTTCATTTTTCACTCTCATTTTTTCGCAAAACGGAAGTGGAAGTTTGAAATTACACAGTATTTGAAAAAAGAATTAGCTTTTAATATTCTGAATTGTGTGGGTTGCCCTGACTGCTGCTAAATAATACTTGTATATTCCTTAAATCTGTTCCTTGCTCCAACTCACGCGCTTTTGCAAAGCGTGCGCATGACATAGCCCCCGAAAGAAAGGGCAAGGGATTTGTAATCCCGTTATTAGAAGAACAGAGCCAGTAGCAGAAGATATCCTTGAGACAGCAAACTACTTAGTGGATTACAAATCCTCCGCCTAAAGCTTTCAGATTACAAATCTGAAAGAGCTGCGAAGAAATACACTAACCTCCTGTTCCGTAGAAACTATATTTTCGGCAAAACCTGGAAGTTTGAAATTACACAGGAAAAAGTAGCGCCCTGAATTAAGGCTTTGGCCCAACACAGGCACAAACCCAGTGGGGTCTCCCAGACCGCACTGGATTTGATACCTTATTATTGTGCGCAGTATTTCATACTTCAACAGGTAGGAAATCTAAATATTTACTTGGAACTGACTCAACATAAGACATTTGCTTTTCCTTTGAATTCTTTTGAGGTATTAATGTCAATTCTTCAATTCTTTTTTCTCCAAAAAATTGTCTTTTTATTTCTCGCCCTAGAACTTCGGCAAGTGCAGACGGAACAGCGTTACCTAATTGTCTTTGAATATTTGAAATACCACCCAAAATTTCAACATCATCTGGGAATGTTTGAATCCGAGCCATTTCTCTCATTGTCAGTCTTCTATTATTCCAATGAAAAGGTCCTATTGCGGTACCCGGTTGAGCTTGGATTGTCCAACTAGGTTTATTAGGATGTAGTTTTAATAAAAAGCTCCAATATCTTGAACGCCATTTAAAAATATTACTTCCATTGCCTCTTTCAGTATGAAATAAATAGTTCTCACCAGGTGGAATGCTTGGTAATAAATCTCCCCATTTACCTCCTACTTCCGAAGTCTTTGGTGTTTTTACTAAATTATCCAAATCTCCAATGGCATCCCAAGCTGTTCGATAGGGTAACGTATCATTGAATAATGTTCTTTGATTTTCCTCTTTAGAAGGATTATGAAATTTTCTTTCTGGGAAAATAAACTCTTTTCCATCAATATGACCTACAATGAAAACTCTTTCTCTGATTTGTGCAACTCCATAATCTGCTGCATTCAGAACTTTCCATTTAAAGGAATAATTTACTGAATTATTCTTATTTATTAATTCTAGGGCATTTTCAAGAAATCTAAGACCTTCATCTTTTCCTTTGTATGCTAATCCAAATACATTTTCAAGTACGAATACTGTTGGAAGAGTATCATTCAAAACTCGCATATAATGCTCCAGAGTATTAGCTCGTGGATCATTAAGTCTCTTTGTATCTCCATTGAACCAGTAACTAGATTTTGAGAAAGGTTGGCAAGGTGGTCCTCCAATTAACAAACTTGCCTCTCCTTTTTTTAAATTTGCTTTTTCAAGAATACCTTGTGAAGTGATATTTTCTATTCGGTCTTCAATGACAGTCCAATTTCGATTGTGTCTTAATGTTTTACATGACCATTTATCCATTTCAACACAAACAGACGTATTAAAACCCGCAGCTTCAAAGCCAAAATCAAGTCCTCCAGCGCCACTATATAAACTAATAATTGTATCTTTCATTCCAAGACTGATTAATTCACAAAAATACACAAAATACGTGTATTGACAATACACTTTATGATAAAGTTTAATTTAAAACAAGCACTTTTAGACTATCAGGCAAGAACAGGTATTAGGATGTCGTATGAAGATTTAAGTAGTGATACTGATATTTCAATTGAAACATTAAAATCAATTGCAACTAGAGGCAATTATAATACAACACTTAAAGTAATTTCAATAATATCAAAATCTTTAGGAATTAATCCTATTGAGTATTTAGAATGGTTAGAATAAATGAGTGAAATAGATAGATTAAAAAAACTTTGTGGTCTAGATCCAAATGATTTAGCTGAAGTCTTAGAGAACAATCCTAGGGCATATATGGCAGTTAAAGGCGCAGTTGCAGAACAGCACCTGAAAAATTATTTTATTAACCTAAAGAATCAAAGTTTGATTTTAAATTTCAGAATGGCTGAAAATGATTTTGAAAAAGATTTCTACATAACCTTGCAGGATGGTTCTGAAAAAATAGTTGAATGTAAAAATGTTGAAGTCCAGAAAGTAAATACTAAATCTGATATTTTTAATTATTTAAGATTTATACAAACAAGTCGCTCTATGCTTCAAGATGAAGAATTAGATACTATAGATGATTATTCACTTCAAGATTTAAAAAATCTTTTTTCGTTACTTCCTCAAAACATGAGAGAGTCAGGAATACCAAGATATGAATATAGTGTTCACCAAATTGAGCAAAGTTCAATTGCTGGTCTTACGGATTCGGAAACTTTTCTTAATCAGTTTAATCACTCAAATCTTTCTATTGATTTCCAGAGAACTAGAAATTCTCAAGATTTATCTGATTCAGATGAAGATGCTAAGGCTGCAAGATTTTACAAATTAGATGAGATTGATATTGTTGGAGCTTGTTTATTCTCTAGAACAATGGAATGGGAATTTGTCTTTGGTTCACGTCAAGCATTAACCATTCACCCAAATTATAATCAGCGATACTCAAATAGATTAGTTTTAGTACCAGATAAATGGCATTTCAATTTTTTAGATACTATTGAGTAACCTTTTATATTGCGTACAACATGGGTATATATTTCGGTTGTTTTACTGCTGCTATGGCCGAATAATACTTGTATATTCCTTAAATCTGTTCCCTGCTCCAGCAAGTGCGTTGCAAAAATGTGCCTTAAAATATGGGGATAGGCCATTTGGTACCTATCGCCCGCGTTTACAACGCGGATGGTTGAACAAAAGCATTTTTAATGCGAAAAACAAAAAAGGGAACAATGCCGGATTACACAAAACAGCTACCAACGACAGGGAACAGAATCAGCGTTACAAACGCGGACTAGATGGGGTTTTTGCTTATACTTTCAAGGCTCTCAATCAGTTTAGTCATAAAATTTCTCAATAAATCAGGAAGAGTCTCATTAATTCTATTCTCCTCTGCAAAGAAATGCTTACGATTATTACTTTTATCAAATCTACCATCTTTAGTGTCAGGTATTAGAATCCATTTCTCTATGCATTTCTTGTCTTTAATCCGCACATAAATTTTTGAATTCATCTCCAAGGAACCATTATGTATAACTTCATTTCTTAAGGTTTCAATCAACTTAAACAAGGAATCCCTTTTAAATATACCTGAATCCTTGTAGTCTCCTTTTAAATTCTTCGCAGCACCAATCAGTTTGCCGTTCGAGTATAATTTTGGATAACTTGAAAAATCAGCTGCTATATTTTCAAACTCAAAAGCAATCTTGGTTGTAATATCAAAACAGCAATACATTGATGTTATCAAATTATACAGATATGATAATGAGGGAATAGTATTGTATCCCATTTGTGCGAATACTCCATCTTTATCTTTGTTAATTGGCTCTAGTTCCCCAAGCGCTTTATAAAAGTCAATAAACAATCCATTTATGAATACAATCCTATCCTGAAGGGAGCTAATCAATGCATGAAAGTCTCGCAGGTAAAGAAACTTATTAATATCTATATTGCTTGATTCATTTAAGAATTGCTCAAAGTCTGATTTGCTTAGAGCATTAGAAGAATCAATCCCTGATGTAAAAACCCAATCAGGCATTAAATTTGCCTTTAATGCATAATTTTCCTTGTTATCAAATAGTTTTATATCAGCAATATCATAAAGATGTACACATACATTATCTGCTTTATAAAACAAATCATCAAAATTCGTCCCATATGAATCATTTCTACCTCGAATAAAATCTTTCTCAGATATCATTGATTCTTGCCATATTAATCCACTATCGTTTATTTTAATGTACATCGTTCTGGGCAATTATGCACAACGTTTACCTGTATATTTTAGTGGCAGATTTTGCGGACTGCGTCTTTGTCCACCAGACAAAGACAGCATGCGGGATACATAACTGCCAAAACACAACCGACCTGCCATTAAATATTACAGGCTGTTAGCAGTTGTTATTCCTTGGTCTCCGTTGCGTATAATTTAATTCTATTTGTATTACTAAAAATACTGTTATTGAAATAGAAGCTATCCAGTTCTTCAATATCCAACCACCTTGAGCCAATCATATTGGTATTAAACAACTCCTCGAAAATTCCACTATTAAAAGACTGCCCTTTTATTAAATTCTTATCAATTTTATTATGTTCCTCCGCTATCTCAATAGCGCGACAAAGTGGAACATGAAACCCAGTCGACATTAATTTACTATTTGCATCTTGAAGTTTATCAGTTGGCCGGATAAAACCAGAACAGTATGGTAATCTGTATTCGTTTGGGAATTTTTTTCCCTCGTAGGATTTACAAAATCCATTATCACACAAGCATGATTTCATTTTATGCATCTGCTCTCTTAATCCAGAATTTTGCGACATATAAAGAATTCCTTTTTCCCAAATTTTATACTGAAGGAATACAAATCTCACTTTCTGATTAACAAGATCATACTGCTCATATATTAAGTCAGTTCCAGTTATATGCTCAGGTTTGTCAGGATGCAAAAACCTAATTCTCAAAAAGTTATTATCCTGTAATTTGTAATCTGTAAAATTGTCGTCCTCAAAGTATTTTGTAGCGTAATCACTTCTATCTACCTTGCTGTAATCTCTGTTTAAAATGCGATTCTCAGTTAAATGTACAGGATTTAAATTTTCTCTCGCGATTTGATGTTCAATTAATCTCCTAGCGATTGTTTTCTTTGACGGATTTTTCTCGACTAAGTCATTAAGTTTATCAATTTCCTTCTCTATCAAATCAAGAGCAGTTATCTCTACCCCCTCCGTATCCGACTGTATTTCTGCTGATTCTTTATAATATTTTACAAGATCACTTTCGTTTTTCTTTGTTAAGAGTTCTGTTACTTCCTTGTATAAATCAGGACTATACTCATTTATCAATCCAAAGGCATTCTCGTAAGTTGGTGGTTGTTTTCTCTTAATCGCGAGGTGTAATAAATCTCTGTGTGCCACAACAGTTTGGAATGCTTGATCTCGTTTTTCCTCCTCTTGTAAATTATTATTAAAAAAATCCATATCTAAAAGTATTGTACTTTATCCTAATAACTGCTAACAACAAAATAGCATAACTTTTAAAAAAGGTAATGATATTTTCCTTTCATCGAACCGTTTTGTTGTTTAGTATTTGTTTTCTTTCAAATATAAGAATTCCAAAGGACTTATTATATTCTGAATTGTATGGGTTACAACATGGGTATATATCTCGGTTGTTTTACTGCTGCTATGGCCTAATAATAGTTGAATAAAGCCCGATCCCTAACAACAGAACACGCGAAACTTTAACAAATTAAATCCGGGTCCTGAAACATTCCGGAAAAACGGTTTACTTTCCGATCCTTTATTTATTTTAAATAAAGGCTCCCCCTCTGGGCCATTGACCTTTCCGGGGAAGCCTTACCTTAACTCATTGAAAAAACAATTATGAAAAACCCTTTAAATGGATGGCCCCATTTATTATATTCTTATCGCAGAAGTTAATGAGCAGGGCTTCCTTATAATGGCCGTATTTTAAAACCGATTTTATGGAATTGATCTCATGCTACTCCATCCCTTCCTTATTTGCTTTTGCCCTCAGTATTAGTTTATTGTCAACTAGCAGTGCGTACACCGGTATCCATACCCGCTTGTTGTTGTAGGTTATATAAACCTCCCTAAGTGAAGTTAAAAAGTAGCCCCGGCCTTCCATTTCTGCCTCTAAAACAGATTTGTACAACATAGTGGCATTGTCGCGCCCGAAATCGTCCTGGATATTCTTTGCCATTTCAAGTATTGCCCCCGAAATGCTTTTTGCGTACCTATTGTTCATGTAACTTTTATTTTTTAAAGTAAATAACCGTGTTTTCCATCTTGCTCTCCCAAAAATCAAGCAACAGGGCTTCCCGGCAAGGGAGGTCCGGATTGTTTATCAACGGGAGTATGCTTTCTTCCACCTGTTCTTTTGTCACTTTTGTTTTATCGCTTTTTATCCCCACAAGCAGGGTATTGTTAACCAAAAACATCCGGTAAAAAGGGCTTGCCTTTCTTTTTCCTTCCAGGCGGTCAAGGCTGGCCCCTGCATCAATTAACTCCAGCCATAATATACATTCGTACAAAAAACTGCTTTCGCCCCTGCCCCTTTCCTGCTGTAACTTTTTTGCAAGCTGCACAAGCGTTTGGGCCTGCAGGCCCATTTTTTCTTCTTTCATTTTTTTCTCTATTTTATAATAACTGCCCAATGGCCCCGGAGTTCTTAACAGAAACTCCCCTACGTATAACAAACTGTAGTTTAACCCAATAAACCGGAACAGCCCCTGTTTAAATGGGGCTCCATGGTGTTTTATTTCTTTGGGCAAATTGGGGGGAGGGACAGGAAACCGTCCCCCTCCTTCATCATCAACATAAAAACCAATGCTTTTGCCTCTTCCCAAATCGCATTTTACGTCACTTTATCGTTGACATGACATTAGTCCTTCACTTTCGAAAATGCTTTATCCGTTTGGTTACCGTCTGGCCCGGTTATCCGTAGTATGTACATTCCGCCGGGCAATGTATGGACAGGGACAGAAATACGCCCCCCGTTAACATAACTGTCCCCTTGTTTTATTTTTTGTCCGCTAACAGAAACAACAGACCATTTTATTTCCCCACTAAGGTTTTTCGGGCATAGCAGGTTTAACCTGTCCGAAACCGGGTTCGGGCATATCCGCCATTTTGTGCCATCCGCCTGTGCCCCTTTCGTGGAAGTGGGCACAACCAAATCGTCCAAATCGGTAAACCAGGCCTGTTCAATTTCGTCCTGGTCCCGACCGGCAATACCCTGTACATAAATTATCAGGCGGAACCTGTTCCCTGCGGTCTCTATGTTTTTCACCGAGGGTGTCCAGGTTTCTGTCAGGGTGACTTCATCGCCCACGGCAAAACCCTTTTCCAGCATTTTTATATGGTTCCCGACACCTGTGGGCAGCAGGTCGATCATAACATTGCGGTGCTTCTTTCCTGTCCTGTCGGTATATTCTTTTTGCACAATGGCATAACGGATGATTGATTCGTGTATGCCCAGTTTTTCGTCAAGGTGGGCACTTACCTTTTTTATGGTGGCCGTTATTTTCAGCGAGCCGCCGTCCCGCTCTGTCTTTACACCGGATATGTCAAAGGCGGGGTCAACAAGCCCGCGTTGCATAAATGCCCCTTCGTAGGTCAGCCCCAGCCTTGGGGCGCCCCTGTTGTCGCGGCTTTTTATGGCACAGCCGTCCATTACCCACATGGGGCCCCACGAAAACGCCCCGTACTCTGAGGCCCTTGCGCTGTTGTCCTGCCAGTTGAACTCTTCAAACAGGGGGTCTTTGTGGATCCGGCTCTCTATGTGGTACCTGATGTCGCACACCTCTTCGGGGTAAGCGTCAACAAATGCGTCCAGGGCTTCCAGGTCCACATTTTGCCGGTCCTTGCCAGGGTATGCCTCCACAAAGGTTGAATTGATAAGTTCTTCCAACAGCACGACCCTTTTGCGTTTGCCCACCAGGAAATTGTCCACGGCAAAACCTTCATATCCGCTGCTGTGGAACGCGTTGCTGTTGTACGTTATCCGGAACCGCACACAGCCGGTGCCCCCGTTTAGGCCTGCCTTCCGGATGGAGTCCAGCGGGTGGCGGGCGGTTGCCCATGCCGTTGTGTCCTTCGACCAGCCATGGGCACCGTCGTTTTTCCCGATATTGCTGCCCGGGCTGTTAAAGATCCCCTCACCGTTGTACCAGTTTGCACCCGTTTGGGTTGAACCTACACGGTGCCAGGTTTCCCCGTCGTCAAGGGTATAAAACAAAGCTGCCCCGTCGCGCCCGCTTTCCAGCGATTCAAATATGTCCAGTGACACCATTGGGAAACGAAGTTCCGACAGGTCAAAACAGGGGCTTTCCAGCCAGCTTGTTTCATTGTCTATTGAATCGGCTGGGTTTCCGGCAAGCCACATATACCCCCCAGTCTGTTTTCCGGTCTTAAAGTTCCCGGTTACCGCCCGGTGCCCCCAGCTTGCCACGTGGCCCCGTAAATACGATTGGGAGGGGAGCCAGCCCTTTAAGCCTTCCCCGGTAAAGTTTTCGAAATAAAAGTTGTCTGCCGACAGCTTTTCCACCGGGAACACTGGCAGCAAGGTATCGGTTGAACGGGTACAGCCATTTCCGGAACGGGCGGTCAAACCAACTGTATAAACGCCATATTCTTCCGGCCCGAAAGTAAAATCGTTGCGGTTTGTAAGTTCATAAGTGCTTTCAGCACCCGATGGCGCTGTAAGGGTATAGGTGTAGCTTACAACCGAATCGTCGGAGAACAGGCCGGAAAGGTTGTCAAGTGTTGTTTCCCTGCCCTGCAATTTTCCAGAAAAAGTAAACGCCGGGGATGGGTATTTGCCAATGACAATGGTGTCGGTCCCTGTGTTTTTGCAGCCCTGTTCGCTCATAATTTCAAGGGACACTATTTTCTTTCCCGGTGTTTCATATAAATGGGAGGGCGTTTTGAACTGCCCTGCTGTATTTCCTCCGTGTGTGCCCGTTGGCACTGAGGCATTGCTGGTATCGGAAAAGTTGCTGAGCGTAAAGCCGTCGCCAAAATCCCATGTCCAGCCTTTTATGTTTACCCAATTGGAATCGGGCGATACCTGGGCAAACGGCTGTGGTGTGCCTTCACAAACAGTGCCCGCCAAAAACCCCGTTTCTGGCACGGCATGTATGGTTGTTGTGTAGGCCGTGTCGCCGGTGCAGCCGTTTTCATCGAAATAGAACAGCTTTACGCTGTCCGGTGTGTTCTGGTCTTTAGAAAACAGCCCCGGGACAATAAAATAATCATCAACGTATTTAAGGATGCTGTTTCCGGTAATGGTGTCAATCAGGTTATTTGATTTTAAACGTACACTGTCGGTGTTTTGGCAGTAGGTGCTTTTAAACTCAAGAAAATGCCCGTCGTTCCGGGGTATGGCTATTTTTGAAAGTTCCGAGGCCATTTTGAGCTGGAGCCTGGCCTCTTCTTCCACCAACATTTCGCACCGGAGGTCTTTCTTTCCGCCTTTGGTGCAGGCCCAGCCGGGCATGGGGAGCGAAGAGCTGTCGATATCTATAGAAATTGTTCTTTCAGTAATGTAAGAAACATCTGCATTAACAATTGTGTGTATCTCAATGTCCTTTCTTACCGAATCCCCCAATAAGGCCTGCTCCAATAGTCCTGTGGGGTCAATGTTAAATTCAAGGAAACCACTGCCCCCGCTGCTTTCTGTTTTATGGAAGGTTTTAAGGGTGTCCCCCTGGCCTATTATGTTGAGGGAATGGAACCGTATAACCGGGTCTTTATATTCCGAAACCTCTGTGTAGGCATATTCCAGGGCATCTTCGGCAACCCTTATGGTGGAACCGGTGTTTTGCCCGTAGCAAAATATATCGTCAATGGTTATAATGTTGGGGTAAACATTTATAAAAAGGCTGTCGGTAACAGGGCAATAATTGCCGGGCTC
This sequence comes from Bacteroidales bacterium, assembly GCA_965230395.1. GTDB lineage: Bacteria > Bacteroidota > Bacteroidia > Bacteroidales > UBA10428 > UBA10428. Next base: position 3,043,597 of record CBDDKV010000002.1, on the reverse strand, counting down.
TTTAATATTGGTTTTTGTTATGTACACCTTGCTCCAACCTTCCCCAGCTTTATCGGGATAAAAAAGGTAATCGCCGCCAGACTCTTTTACGTAGCCCCCGTTGCCCCCTGCTTCAAATTTTATCTCCCAATCTTTATGGCCTGCGTTTTTAACATATTCGTTCAGCTTTATGTAGCTGATTAATAACGATGCGCTTACCGAATCTTTTTTTGTAAATGTTACCGGGGCCTTTATTTTCCGTTTAATGTCGGCGTTGCCCGTTCCTATGGTAAGGCTTTTTTCTATTGTCCAGCCTTTTCCAAAGTCGGCCTGTACTTTTATGGCATTCTTATACCGGGCCAATGCCCCTAATTTGTATTTCACTATCGTATCTTTTGCAGAAAGGGCTTCCGTAACAACCAGGGCATTGGTGTCATTGTTAATGGCCTTGCAATATTTTATAATAAATTTTTCGTTTCCTTTAAGTGTGCCCTCTGTAGCGCGCAAAATAACATCCATTTCAAAAGGATCATTCTCACAACGTTCTTTCGGGTAATTGGCCAGTTCTATGCGGGGGGCAACCATGCGGTAGTTGCCAATGTCCTTATTATAAATAACCTGATCGGCCTGGCCGGGGGCCCTTTTTATTACTTCAATATGGAATGATGTACCATAAGACGGGGCATTTTTAATAGGGACAAGCTTTAGGTTTTTTATTATTATGGAGTCTTTGGCATTAACGGCATTTGTTTCAAAGACAATTTTTATTTTATCATTGGTTAAAGTTGCTGTTGAACTGTCCGGAAACATTGAAAAGTCTGTTACAGAACTTAATATTTCAGGCTTTTCTATAAACCGATAACCGTTTATTGGACGTAGAATAATTGAATCGTACCGGGGGTAAGACGAACCAAAACTATTTGTGTCTTTTTCCGTAACAACAATCTTTTCTATTTCAAGAGTTTGGCCATAAGCTATAGTTTTTTTTGAAGGGGAAAGGGCAACATTTACATTTTGGCCCATAAGCCATAAGGGGGTAAAAATGCAAAGAAAAACAGCCGGGAATATATATTTTATCCGTTTCCGGCTTACTTTTTGGAAAATAGGTGTTAATTTCATAAAAATGTTTTTTTACGATTAGGTTTAATTGTAAAGATTTCGGGTTGCCTGATCAGACGCCAATCTTGCCGGGCAACCTTTTATTCTGTAATTTTATTCTATGCTTATTTTTAAAACTTTGGCACCAAGTACATAAAGGTTTCCGCCGTTGTCCTGAACAATATTTCGGGTATCGCCCACATTAAGCTGAGAGGCTGAAAGCACTTCTTTAATCTTGTAATTGGCTCCCATTTTATACAGGTTGCCGTCCCTGAAACCTGTAATAAACATATCGCCCGTAGGATAAAGGCATATGCCCGCATCATTAAATTTATAACCATCGGCTTTTGTTAAGATATTTCTTTTTCCTCCATTGTTTTTGTTGAGGCTAAAAAAGCCATTGTCCGTTAAAACAAATAGAGAGTCCCCCTTTAAACATATACCGGTAACATCTTCATTGGTTGTTGTAATTACTTCTGTAGCCTTATTTTCAATGTCTATTTTTACAACTTTTTGTTTGCCGCTTGTGGTCAAAAACAAAAAGCCATTATTGTCGCCCGTTATATCAAATGGAGAATAGGTGTTATCGTCTTTTGCAATAGTATCTACTTTTTTAGTCTCAGGGTTATATTCCAAGACAAATGCATAATGACTGGCCACATACAACTCTCCAATATCGTCCATAAATAAACGCTCAAAACCATATTCGTACTCCAATAAAGTTTCTTTTATGTTTCCCTGCTTGTCCAGTTCTACTACAACCTTGTCGCTTGTTGAGGCATAAACTTTCCCATCCTTTGAGAATGCCATTCCATATATTTTTTTATTGAAAAAATCGGAAACCTTATAGCCGAAGGTATATTCCAGTTCGTCAGCATGTTCCTTATCGTCCTCGCCCTGTCGTTTAAGGGTTACTTTACCGTTTCCGGTCTGTTTGGCCAGTTTTACTTTTATCTCTGTCCCTTCAGCGTTTACGGTTTTTTCGGTTTGTTCTTTACCGTTAATGTACACGTTTACGTTATCATCGAAGTTTTTACCGCTAATGGTAATTTCGGTTTGGAATTTTCCTGTTTTCGGGCTAAAATCAGAAAACTCCATTGGCATAACGGTTTTCTCCAATACCTTGAATGTTGTGGTTGCAGACACCTGTTCCCCGCAGGAAACAGAAACGTTTACACTCCCCGGTTCCAGTTCCGGCACTTTTACAGAAATAAAACTTATGGTATTTTCGGTGGGAGTAACTTCGGTAGTGCCAAAGTTTACTTTTGTTGCTTTTCCTTCGGCCATAAAGTTTTCACCGGAAATGCTTACCGTTTCCCCTACATAAGCTTCGGAAGGGGCAACAGATGTAATAAGCGGCTTTTTTTGTTCTTCCTTGTCATCGTCTTTACAGGAGTTGAGAAGTAAAGCCCCCGATATAAGTATGGCTGCAAGGCCATAGAATTTTGTGATTGTGTTTTTCATTTTGATTTTGAATTGGTTTATATAAATCTTCCACATACCTTTCAGATTGTATGCGTGTGATAAAACATCGTATATTGATAATCGGCAGTGTGCGTTTTTACTTTTCTTTTTCGTCCGTTGAGAACGAAACGACCTTTAATACGTCCGGATTGTTCTCTAAATTCTTTGATAAGCCTAACAATAAAATCTTTTCCTCCAAATAGGTCAAAGAATCAACAGATGCTTTCGAATGATCTAATCTATCATAGTAAAGCCGGTCTAAAAAGAAATTATAATCGAATTTATCTGCGTATTTCGGGTAAGCTTTTTGGGGAAGTATGTACCCTTTAATTTTTGTGTTTTCATTCCTGCCAAACAAAGGATAAGCCTTTGCCTGATAAATATATGCAGTACTCATTTTACGCATAAGATGGTATAGTTCCGTTATAACTTTTTCACAATATTGAGCTTCATTTTCTTCATTCGCAAAACAAATTATATGCGTTAGATAATCTTCAAAGAGAATATGGTTTGAATATCTGTTTTTTTCAGTCAGAGTAGGACATTTGGTGTATTTATCAATTACTAACCCACCCACTTCTCTACATTTATTTTCCAATGCAATCTGAAACAGTAAGAAGTCTTTCATCTCATCATCGGAATCAAACCTGTAAATAGAATCGAACGGAAAAATAACTTTAGCAACTGGGATTATATAGTAAGCTGTATCCGCTTTCCGGGTTTTTCTTTGCGTGCCCAAAGGGCTGTTTTTGCATGACATTACAGAAGCAACTAATATGACACAAGGCAAAATGATTTTAAAAAGTGAATTCATTTCTTCATTATTTAATACGTTTTCTTTTACATGTAAAATTTTAATGTGATTTTCATCTTCCCTCTTTTATCATATCATTTTTTTCACTTCGTATGAGGAAGCCCAGTTAAGCAATGTCTTAATATCCTTCTCACTTGTCCAGATTCCAAAGTCTTTTTTTATTATGCCCAGCATCAAAAAGTGATTTATCATGGTTTTCCCCAGTCGGGTATCATATTCTATATCGGTATACTTATGTGCTGGATGTTTAATGTCATGCTGTTCTGTATATTTTGTGACTACTTTTTTTAAGTTTGGTATCCAGCCCTTAAAAAAGGCCCTTTGAAATTCATGGTTTAAGCCTGCCGGAACTTCCGGAACAGGTGGTAAGTTTATCCGGACCAGGTTTTCAATACTTCCAACTGAATAAAGGGCCTGTTCATGAAGCTCTCTTTTTTCGGACATGCTTCGACGTTCCCAAAGTGATGCCCGTGCCTCTAAAATGGCCGTTTTGGTTTCATCAATTTTATTTAGTATTAAAAGGTGACGGTTGGTCATGTCATTTAAAAGTTTATTCTGGTAGACTTGAGGAATTTCTCCGCTTACCGCCCCTTTTGTTTGTGAAACATAAAGTTCTTCTATCTCTTTTCCGGAATTATAAGTTGCAAACCGGGCTGCGTCAATACCACTTTCTGCAACGCGCCGATAGTCGTCGGTCAGTTTTGTAACCGAAGGACATAGTTTAGCCAAACCGGCCACATACCCCAATAGTCCGGCCGCTACACCAGAAAGCACTGCTGAACATATACTATCCAGGTTTTCGGAATACTCGTCTTTGCTTTTTACGACATTTCTAAACTCATCTATTGCGACTGCATAGATGGAACCAATATTTCGTGAATACACCTCCCACGCAATTAGCCTTCTCAGTGCCTTTGATTCCAGTTTTTCTGTACTGTCATAAAGATAACTAAGTTTATGGTGTAAATCATCGACATTATCCTGCTTTCTTTCTGCCTTTTGCATACCATTGCCCTTGCCTGCTACATTAGCTTTTTTTCCTTCTGAAGCTTTCTTTCCCATTATATTGGCTTCTTGTTCCAGTGTTGGGCTGTTGTTTACCGAAACTGCTTGCTTCTCCGCTTTTGTTTCTTTTTTTATGTGTGATTTTGATTGTACCTTCCCTTCCCGTTGTTGCACTACATGTGTTAGTTCATGACCAATAAGTTCCTGTCCAGCTTGGGTTAAAGGGTTGTATTGCCCGGGGGCAAAATGCACATTGTTTCCCTGTGTATATGCCAATGCCCCTGCCTGCGTAGCCCCGTCATCGTTTTTATATATGTTTACACCGCCAAAGCTTGTCCCGAAGGAACCTTCCATTTTTGCCTGTACTTCACCGGGCAGCCTGGTTTGTATCCCGGTGTTTGCTGCCTGTGTTATGGCTTCATTGTTTTCTTCTTCATTAGAAAATATTCCTGCAGATGGACAATCTCCACAGACAGCTTTAAGTTGTGCCCCCATCATCCCGGTCTGGTTCGGACGAACTTTATTCTGTTTGTTGCCTTGTTGGCCCGGTTTAGTGGTTTCTTTTTCTCTTGGATGTGTATTCCCGGGATCGTTTTTAGCTACTGGTGCAGAATTATTCCGGGTTGCGTCAATACCTTTTGACATCGTCTTTAAAAGTATAGCCATATTTTCTCTGTCCATTATTGGATAAGTATCTTTATTTTCCCCATCATACTTTTCGCTTTTAGAGCTCTGATTTGTATAAAAATTGTTGTCAGCAGATTTTTGGTGCATGTTTAGTAGGTCTTAGTTGTTTTTTTGATTTTATTCTAATAACTCACTATGTTATTTGGGGTTAAATATAATACTATTATTAATTTTTGTATTATTTTTATAATACTTTTTGTATTTAAATGAAATTTCTTTATTGAGAAAAACGAACATCAGGTCAAGTTAAAACTATCAATTAGCCTCTTCGTCTTTAGAAAAAAAAATAAACATCCTGTTCAAGATATATTCAATTTTATCAGAATAAAAAAAAACACTTTTTGCTTTATAAAAATTCATTTCTGTTATTCGTTTTCATATTATTACTAAGCTGTAAACAAAAAGCAGGTTTGTTACCCTTGATAACCATAACCTTGAAATAGTTGCCTGATATGTGACGCATCGCCTTTGGCAGGAAATTCAAACAGGGGCAGCTCAGGGAATTTTCTTTACTGAGCAAAAAACCAAAAAGCGGCTTTAACGGTGGGGGCTTAAAATTACCTGCGGGGATGGCCTATTCCAGGTAGTCGCTAATCATGCTTAACAGCAGGTTGTTGGTTATGGGTTTTGTAATAATGTCGGTAAAGCCGGCGGCTTTCATTTTTTTAATGTCGTTGTCCTGCGCATAGGCTGTCTGGGCTATTACGGGCAATTCTTTTCTTAGGCCCCTAATTTCTTTTAACGCGTCGTAGCCGTTCATTAAAGGCATTTTTATGTCCATGAGCACCAGGTTAATATTTTCGTTTTCTGCGCAGCACTTTACCGCTTCAAGCCCGTTTTTTACCCGGATAATGTTTAAGCGGGTATTTTTCAGCAACCGGTCTATGAAGAAGTAATTATCGTCTTCGTCTTCGGCAATAAGCAAGTGCTTACCATTCCAAATAAAGTCTTTAATGTCTGCTGCGGGTTGCCTGTGCGCTGTTTCTTCTTCTTTTACACAATTAGGGAGGGTAAGGATAAACTCAGACCCCTTTCCTAAAACAGACTCTACCGAAATATCGCCCCCCAGCAGGTGGGCCAGTTTTTTTGAAACGGACAGCCCCAGCCCTGCCCCCTGGAACAATTTGTCTTCACGTTCTTCAATTTTACTGAACCTGTCGAAAATAAGTTCCAGGTTTTCTTTTGATATCCCTATTCCTGTATCTTTTACCATAATATTTAGTGTGTTATAGCCGGTTATGGTATAGCTAAGTTCAACAAAACCGCCCATGGTGTATTTAAAGGCATTGCTTAACAGGTAATTAATAATTTGCTTGCACCTGGAATAGTCGGAATATACCACAATATCGTCTTTAACGGGCTTATACCTGAACTCTATGTCTTTGTTTTTAACCAGTTCCTCGTTCATGCAATAGGTCTGGTACAGCTCTTCGAGCAATTCTTTAAAACTAAAGTTTGCTTTGGCGAGCCTGGTTGCCCCCGACTGTATTTTGGACAGATCTATTATATCGTTAAAAATGGACAGCAGCAGCCCCCCGTTTTTATGGATAATTTTAATGTACCGGCCCTTTTCTTCGGGGTCCATCTCGTCGATAAGCAATGAAGTAAAGCCCAGTATGGCATTCATGGGGGTCCTTATTTCGTGGCTCATATTGTTTAAAAAAGATGTTTTAAGCCGGTCCGACTCCTCTGCCTTTTCTTTTGCAGCCTCCAGTTCACGGGTCCTTTCTTTTACCAACAGCTCCAGGTTGTTTTTGTGCATGCCCAGTTCTTCGTTCTGCCCCAGCAACAATTCCTTTTGCGTTTCTATTTCTTCTTTTTTTTCTTCCAGTTCGGCATTTAAGTCCTGTAGTTTCATGGTGCGCTCTTCCACCCTGTTTTCCAGCACCTTTTGTTGTTTTTTTATTTTCCTTATGCGCATGAAGTAAAAACCGGCTGAAACACTTATGATAAATACCAGTACCAGAAACTGGAACAAGGGTGTTTGCCAAAAAGCCGGAACAATGACCAGCCTGACCGTTTTTCCTTCCTCGTTCCATATTCCGTGGTTGTTAGAGGCTTTTACCCTGAAATAATACGTTCCGGGGTTTAAGTTGGTATAGGTTGCATAACGGGCCGATGCTGTGGTATAAATATAATCATCGTCGAACCCTTCCATTTTATAGGCATACTTGTTCCTTCCCGGCCCGTTATAGTGCAAGGCGGCAAATTCAAAGGTAAATACTTTATCTTTTAGGTAATGCAGCTCTATTTCGTCGGTATATTCAATCGGCCTGTCCAGTATAACCCTTCCGTCCTGTACCTCCCCGGGCCTTACCTCCTGGTTGTAAAGCTTAAAACTTGTAATTGCCACATTGGGCACATTTGTATCCACGGTAATAGCGTCGGGGTGAAAAAAATTGATCCCTTTTACCCCCCCAACATATACCTCGCCCGTATATTTGTTGAAATACCTGGCCCCTTCCACAAATTCGTTTTGTTCCAGGCCATCGCTAACTTTAAATGAACGGAAAGAATTGTTTTCACGGTTGAACCATACCAGGCCGTTTGCAGTTGGCAGCCAAAAATTATGCCAGGCGTCTTCAATAATTCCCAGTACCACATTGCTTGTAAGCCCGCTGGCGCTTGTATATACTTTAACCTGGCCGTCCCTTATATCAATTTTGTCCAGCCCGTTAAAAGTAGCAGCCCAGAAAATGTGTTCGGTTTCCTGGTGAACCTGGAAAACCCCAGAGTTTGACAAGCCCGTGGTATCGTTATATCGCCTCACGACCTTATCTTTATCGGGATCAAAAACAACAATGCCGCCATATTCGGCCGATATCCATAAATAGCCTAAATTATCAATAAGTATATGGCGTATATTGTCCATACTAAACCTGTCCTTCGAATAATAACGAAAGGTCCCTTTATCTTTATTGAACCTTACCAGGTTGTCCCAGTTGGCCAGCCAAAGGTTTCCGTAATTGTCTTCTGTAATGTCAAATGTCCTTGCATGGTACTGCCCGCCCAGCTCGTCGCGCAGTTTATAATTTTTAAACTTCCCCGTACTTTTGTCCAATTGCGATATAAACCCCCTGCCGCCTACCCACAGTTTATTTTCGTTATCAATGTATATGCTCCTTATTTCGTTGCCCGGCAAACTATTCGGGTCGGAAGGCTTATTTACATAATGTACAAAATTATTGGCGGCTGAATTTATTTTAATCACCCCGTTTTTATTGGTGCCCACCCAGAGGTTATGAAGGTGATCGAGGGCCATTGTGCGTACATACATATTATCAAAATCCACACCTCTGCTATTCAGTGCAGAGTAATTCCGGAAATTCTTCTTTAGGGGGTTATATTTAAAAACCCCTCCGTCGGACTTTGTAACCCAAATATTGCCTGCTTTATCTTTAAACAGGTTTGTAATGGACGTAACCTTTTCAAAACCATTTTCCTTAATTTCCCTAAGCTCGCCGGAAACCGGGCTATAGCAGTACAGCCCGCCGTACACCAACCCAACCAGGTAATCGCCACTTTCGAGCCTTTCGAGCCTGAAGAGCTTTTCACCTATCTCCTTGTTGAGTTTGCGTTTAAACAGATCCTGAAAAAACAGCCTTTGCCTTACTTCATTCATATAAGCCGGCGGCATACTGTCTGTTACAAACTTCAGATCTTTTGTTATGTAAAACCCCGTGTACATATCGTATGTGCACCATAGTGTATTGTTATCGTCGAGGTAGAAGTCCCATATATCGTTAAACGGAAGGCTGGCAGAATCATCGGGGCTGTGCAAAAAATGTTTAAACCTGCCCAGTTCCGTGTCAAACCTTATAAGCCCTTCATTTTTTGTAGCCAGCCAAAGCATGCCCTCCCTGTCTACTTTCATTTCTACTATGCGGGAAACGGGTATACTGGTAGAATCGTCCGGAATATTTCTGTATATTTTAAACTGGTAACCGTCGAACCGGTCCAGTCCGTCGGCCGTACCAATCCAGATAAAGCCCTGGTTATCCTGGGCAACCGAAAACACCTTTAAACTGGACAAGCCCTCTTTAATACCAAATTTATCGAAAGAAAACACCGGGCGCTGTGCTCCGCAAAACACCGTAATCCCGGCAAAAAAGGCAAGAATAACTAATTTACTATATAGGTTCTTCAAAGGATTCACCCTCCGTTTATTCTGTTATAAAATGCAATACCATTTTCATGGAACAAAACAGTATTACCAATCAATTCAGGATTTTATAAATTTAGGGCAAACACTTTATAAATACAAAGGACAATGCAACTTTTGTTGTGAAAAAAAATATAAATTAAACGTTAGAACGACATGTCCGGTAAGCCACAGCCGGCAAAGGGTACATAAAAAATGCATTACGGGCCGTTTACTTTATTACAAATATGCGTAAGAAAACACCGGTACATGCAGCGCCCGAAACCCGGGCACCCTTGCCATAACAGGCTGTTCCTCCCCTGTCCATTAAACTTTCCTGCCTACCTTTTAACCTTTACCGTTTTATTTGTATATAAACCTAACGCCTGTTTTAAGATGTCCCGAATAGTAGACAATGGCAAATCTTTATGTGGATCTACCCTGAAAATTTTCATCCTTGAACGCTTTCCGGCTTCCAGTTCCGGGTGCTTAAGGTGTTTCCCTTCAACCATAAGAATGTAAGGGCCATTTGTTTTTTTGTCAACCCACAAATAACAAAACATTTTACCCCGGTAACAAAAGCAGGGCATCCCCCACTTTACGGTTTCGGTTATTTCCTTGTCCTGTTCAAGGATAATATCGCGCAAAGCCAGCAAACACTCCCTGTTGGCTTCATCATTGTTAAAGTAAAGGATATTGGGGGCACCTGTCATATTTACCATATTTAATTTAATACCGTTATTTATAAAATAAACACCTGCCGCCCTTATTATGTTTAATGTTAAGGCCTGCAACACCCACCGCAGGAAAAGGCAGCCTTTGCCCCATAAATATAAAGAAGCCCCCTCCTTCCGCCCATTCAATATCAACAAGTTAAGGTTTTTTCATATAGTAAAGCCACCTAACCTACTCTTCGACTCCGCTCAGAGTGACGGTCAGGCTGAGGGCAGCCGAAGCCTTTTTCTCAACTTAATGACATTGTCCGCCCATTTAGGCAAATGCATACCGGAACCGGCATTTTTGAAAGGGATTATTCGGGGAAATTAGGTAATTTAGGATGTATAAAATTCCAAGAATTCATTAATACCTTTAAACAACAGATTGAATGCCCCATAGAATTGAAGAACGATATTTGCCCCGGCCTTATGTTGAACTAAAGCACCCGGAATGGAGCAAAAATGCCACGGTGTACGAAGTAAACATAAGGCAATATACACCGGAAGGGACGTTTAAAGCATTCGCCCCCCACCTTCCCCGGTTAAAAGACATGGGCATAGACATACTTTGGTTAATGCCCGTGCACCCTATTGGGAAGAAAAACAGGAAAGGCAGCCTGGGCAGTTATTATGCCGTAAGCGATTACTACGGTATTAACCCCGAATTTGGCACCATGGACGATTTTAAGTACCTGGTAAACAAAATTCACAGTTTGGGTATGTATGTTATTATTGACTGGATTGCGAACCACACCGCCTGGGACAACCCCCTGGTTTCGGAACACCCCGAATGGTACTCAAAAGCCGCGGACGGAAATATGCAGCCTGTCCCCTGGTTCGACTGGGACGATACTGTGTGCCTTGATTTCAATCGGCCCGGCATCCGTAAATATATGACCGAAGCCCTTAAATTCTGGGTTAGTGAAACAAATATTGACGGTTACCGTTGCGATGCCGCAGGTTTTGTCCCTGTAGATTTCTGGGATAATGCACGGGCTGAACTGGATGCCATTAAACCTGTATTTATGCTGGCAGAATGGGAATCGAGAGATTTGTTGAAAAGAGCGTTCGACTGCAACTATTCCTGGTCCTTATGGAATTTGCTGCACGACATATTTGCCAAAGGCAGGGACATTGGTAAACTAATTGAACACATTGCCGCCGATTTACAATCTTTTCCAAAAGGGGCCTACAGGCTTAACTTTACCGATAACCACGACAAAAACTCAACGGAAGGTTCGCAGTTCGATAATTTTGGAGAAGGACTGGAAGCCGCTATTGTTTTTTGTTCAACCATACATGGCATGCCCATGGTGTACAGTGGCCAGGAAGCCGGGCTCGACCGTAAGTTAAAATTCTTCGACAAAGACGAAATTGAATGGAAAGCACACCCGCTTGCCCTCATATTTAAAAAGCTGTTCGGGTTAAAGCACACAAACCAGGCCGCCTGGAACGGGGACTGGGGAGGCCAAGTGGTGAAAATAAATAATGACTGCCCCGGCCAGGTCATCTCTTTTTCCCGCAAGAAAAACGGCAACACCATAATTTCTGTTGTCAACTTCAGTAAAAACACGGTTAATGTATGCCTGGATGCCCAAAACAACAAAGGGCGGTATAACGAATTGTTTTCCAACCAGGAAATGACCTTAAAAGGAAATGACTTTTTAAAACTGCCCCCCTACGGGTATTGTGTTTTACACAACGAAGAAACTGAAACCTGATATTCCGTTATGTACAACTTCTTAAAACAACAAGTTTGTTTCTATAAAAACTGTTTTATTTTTACAGCAAATTGAGTTTTCATGGACACAACAGAAATTTTAATAAAAATTAGAAAAATAGTACGTTCGGTAGACATTGAATCGAAAAAAATACAAAAGGAATACGGCGTAAGCATACCCCAGGTATTATGCCTGAGTTTCCTTCACAACTCGCCTAATTATCAAAGTACACAGGGCGAAATAAGAAAGTTTTTAAACCTGAACTCAAGCACCGTTAGTGGCATAATCAACCGGCTTGAAAGGAAGGGGTTTCTGGCAAGGTTACCAAAATCGGGCGATAAAAGGGTAGTAAATATTGCATTAACTTCGGGAGGGGATAAATTACTAAGCTCTATTCCATCGCTTCTACACGAACAATTATCGGAAAGGTTAAAAAAACTGGACAACGAAAAACTTAAACGGGTGGAAGAAAGTTTAAACACTTTAATAACACTGCTGGACATTGAACAAGTAGAAGCCTCTCCTTTAATAACGCTGGAAAGCGACCTTGAAGACATTGACGAAACCCAGGGGGAAACGGCCTGACATTACGTTTTCCCGGTTTGTGTATTTGTTCTTTTTAGCGAATAACTTAGGTTAGTAATATCATTTTCGTAATTTTGTTCGCATAGAAACAATACTTCTAACTATGATTTATAATGTAGCTCAAAAAGAAATTGCCAGAAAAATTGTTGACAAACCGGAGATTTTGAACTGGAAGGACTGGAGGTGGCAATTAAAGCACTCAATTAAGACGCTTGAAAAATTTGAGCACTTAACCGGAATCCGATTTAACGAAAAAGAAAAGGCAGACTTAAGGAAAACCTTCAATAAGTTCCCTCTGTCAATAACTCCGTATTACTTATCGCTTATTGACAGGGACAATTACCAAAACGACCCTGTTTTTAAGCAGGCATTTGGCGGAATAGAAGAACTGACAACCCTGGAATCGGAACTCAGGGATCCTTTGTCAGAAGACAAGGACAGCCCGGTTGAAGGAATAACCCATCGTTATCCCGACCGTGTACTGTTTCATGTCAGTAATGTCTGCGCCATGTATTGCAGGCACTGCACACGAAAAAGAAAAGTTGGTGACATTGACCATGTCCCGTCTAAAAGCCAGCTCAAAAAAGGCATCGAGTATATAGCCCAAACGCCACAGGTCCGGGATGTCCTTTTATCCGGTGGCGACCCGTTTATGCTTCCGGATGACAAGATAGACTGGCTGCTGTCAGAGATAAGCAGAATACCCCATGTTGAAATAATTCGTATAGGAACAAGAATTCCGGTTGTCCTCCCCTACCGCGTAACCGATAACCTTGTGTCGATATTAAAGAAATATCACCCACTGTGGATAAATACACACTTTAACCACCCTAACGAAATAACGACCTCATCTAAAGAAGCATTGGCAAAACTGGCCAACGGAGGCCTCCCCCTCGGGAACCAGTCTGTACTTCTGGCCGACGTTAACGACTGCCCGAGAATAATGAAATCGTTGCTACACAAACTTATTCAGAGCAGGGTCCGTCCATACTACCTTTATCAATGCGATTTATCCGAAGGTTTGTCCCATTTCAGGACCCCAATAGGCAAGGGAATTGAAATTATGGAAAGCCTTGTGGGGCACACCAGCGGATTTGCCCGCCCCACCTATGTTATTGATGCTCCGGGAGGCGGCGGAAAGATTCCTGTAATGCCGAACTATATTATTTCCTGGTCCACAAATAAAGTAGTGCTAAGAAATTACGAAGGTGTAATAACAACTTACAAAGAACCGGACAGTTACGAGCCCAAAATGTGCGACCGGAACTGCGATGACTGTAACCTGGAACTCAACCTTAATAAATACGAGGAAGAAGAAAAAGCTATCGGCATTGAAAAGCTGTTGTCCGATTCATGCGACACCATTTCGTTAATACCCGAAAACAACGAGAGGATTCTAAGGAGGGACGACAATGCATGATGCTGTAGAACTTATTGGAAAAAACACTTTAATACAGCATGGGGAGCACAATAACAGGATATACCTGCTAAAACTGGACGAAAAAGACGGCGACATTATCTTAAACGAGCTCTCCAGGCTTGCCGAAAAAAACAGTTATACTAAAATATTTTGTAAACTGCCAAAACACACAGCCCCGCTCTTTTTTGCCGATGGATATGTCCTGGAGGCATATATACCCGGATTTTACAACGGACAGGAAGACGCCTTGTTTGTTTCCAGGTTTTTAAGCCCCGACAGGCTACTGAACATTGAAGGTACACCGCTTAAAAACCTTAGTGCGCTTTTAAAAGAAACAAACACAAAAAAGAAGGCTCCCCCAAAGGCTGTACCAGATTACCATATCCGCCAACTGGACAAACCGGATGTTGAACAAATGGCCGAAATATACCGGGAAGTGTTTTTGAGCTACCCTTTTCCCATCCATCATCCGGACTATATCCTTAAAACAATGGATGAAAATGTACAGTATTACGGGGCTGAGAAAGAGGGGCAACTTGTGGCCCTGGCATCTTCTGAAATGGACATTAAAGGGGAAAACGCTGAAATGACGGATTTTGCGACTGTGCCGGAACACCATGGGAACAACCTGGCCGGCTTATTGCTCGGAACCATGGAAACAGAGATGAAAAGACAGGATATCAAAACATTATATACGATTGCCCGCCTGAACTCAATTCCCATGAACAAAACATTCCTCAGGGCCGGTTATAATTATTCGGGCACACTTATAAAAAACACGAATATTTCCGGAAGCATTGAAAGCATGAACGTTTACTACAAACATATTTAAACATGATGAATGAAAACATGAACAGAATAGTGAATTTATTCAGGTGAGTGTACATTTTCAATAATATTAATTTGAATGAGCTGGATTGATTTATCCCTTTTCTGTTTCTATTTGCTGGCCATGCTTGGGGTGGGTTTTTACTTCATGCGCAAGAATAAAACTACAGACGACTACTATGTAGGGGGCAGAAAGCTAAGCAGTTTGCACATTGGACTATCTGTAGTTGCCACCGATGTTGGCGGTGGGTTCTCCATCGGACTGGGAGGGCTTGGCTTCACCATGGGGCTGTCAGGAAGCTGGTTATTATTTACCGGATTGCTGGGTGCCTGGTTAAGTGGGGTTTTTCTTATCCCGAAAGTGTCCGGACTGGCCCGTAGAAAGGGGTTTCTTTCTTTCCCACAGTTTCTTGAGCATATTTTCGACAAACGGGTTGCCTTTATTGCCGGAATAATATCCGCAGTTGGCTACCTGGGCTTTACAAGTTCACAAATTCTGGCCGGGGCAAAATTAGCATCCTCAACCTTTCCTGAACTTACTTTAACTACGGCTTTGCTGGTTATGGGCATAATTGCCATTGTATATACCGTTATTGGCGGGCTAAAAGCTGTAATTTATACCGACACGGTGCAGTGGATTGTCTTAATGGCCGGGTTAATACTGGTTGGGATACCATTTGCCTATACCAAAACCGGCGGGCTGGAAGCAGTCAGAAACACTTTGCCCCCCGATTTCCTGCAACTTACTTCTATAAAATGGAGCCAATTGGTTAACTGGATGTTTACCATTATTCCCATCTGGTTTATTGGAATGACTCTATATCAGCGCATATACGCCGCAAAAAGTACCAAAGCAGCACAAAGGGGCTGGTTCATTGCAGGCCTTTTTGAATACCCGCTAATGGCATTCATTGGTGTTGTTTTGGGGATGTTTGCCCGTGTTGCCCTGGAAAACGGGGTACTTCCCGGTTATTCTTTATCTAATCTTGACGCCGAAATGGGGCTGCCACTTCTTCTCAGGACCATACTTCCTGTTGGTTTTCTGGGCATTGTACTTTCTGCTTATTTCTCAGCAATTATGTCTACGGCAGACAGTTGTTTAATGGCAGCCTCGGGCAATATACTTACCGATGTGCTAAAAAAACACCGCTCTGCGAAAAGCCTGCGTTATTCTCAATTACTAACATTAATTATTGGTGTTACGGCCCTTTTACTTGCTTTAAAGATGACCAGTGTACTGGAACTTATGCTGCATTCTTACTCATTTATGGTTTCCGGAATGATTATTCCGGTCTTAGCAGCCTTATTTTCAAAGAAACCTGATCCGAAAGCCGCTTTGGTGGCCATGATAGCTGGTGGAGGTACGACTTTAGCATTAATAATATTGAATATCAACCTTCCCTGGGGCTTAGATGCCAATATTTTCGGCATTGCCGTTTCCCTGCTTTCATACCTCATTGTCAGTTCGGTTACAATAAATTTCACCAACGCATAATTTAACAAATAAGGGCAAGGGTGGTTTTCGCCCCCCGGTCACAGATATGGCACGGCACTCCCATAACCAAACGGTTCAGGAAGCAACGTTGAGTTTTGGGTAAAGTACTTCCTGAATTATATCGGCATGTTGTTGAGAATAGTTTTCCATAACCCAATTCCTTAACTGGACTTGTTCATAGTCGTTCAGCCATGTCATGGACTTTATCAGTTCTTTTCTGAACAAGCCTTTGTTGCTGCCAACTCCCTTTAATACAATTTTTTGATGTTCTAACATATAGATAAACGTTTAATGACGCTTTTTCCTTTGATATTATCAAGGAAACAAACGCCTGTTTAACATTTAATATTGCTGTTTTGTTTCTTGTCTTTCCGTTTTTATGATTTTTTAATAAAATAGGTACGTACAGAAAATGTAATAGTACCGGACGAATTTTTGATTTAGAAATTTATTTGTATTTCGTTGAAGAACTATCCCCGGAAAACAGTCAGTCCCCGGTTTAAGAATTTCATTTTAGACTGCGCAGGTTCCGCTGATCGCCAACCACCGTTTAGTACTTTGGGAGAAAGTAAAACCTAAACGTAATACGAGTGCATCAAATCATAAATAACGGTGCTTAATTTTAAACCTTTTTTCTCTTTCTACTGCGTTACGGTTCTTAACCGTAGCTATGGATACGCTTTGCAAACCGTGCCTTGTAGCAGAAAAAAAAAATGAGATAAAATATACAACACGATATTTATAACTTTATGCACTAGAACACAAAGATGCCGCGTTATATTTATTACACTGAGAAATCAGCGCCGGCCTGTACTCATGTTGGTGTTTTGCCACACTTAAAAAATTTACGCTATGAAAACCAAGTTTAAACTGCCATACCTTGTCCTTCGTGAAAAAGGACAATTTCCAGGGAAGCGTTCCCGTACAGCAAGCAATAATGAATTTGAGCTTAAGGACAAAGCCGGAAGGGATAAAACTTCTACAATACGGGAAGAAATAAAATTTCAGGTTGAAGAACTTGGAAATGCTGATATAGAAACACTACGTCATGCCCCCGATGTAATTTCCCTGGGACCTGTAATGCCTATGAAACTGCACCGCCCTTTGGACATACAAGATAATATTGTACCAACACAGGCCCTTCCCTGGGGGCTGGAAGCTGTTAACGCGCATCAATCGCCATACACAGGAAATGGTGTAGTTGTTGCGGTACTCGACACGGGCATTGATGCTTACCACCCGGCCTTTGAGGGAACAGACATTGTAGCAAAAAATTTCACTAATGAAGGCGGTGAAGATATTGACGGGCATGGAACTCACTGTGCCGGCACTATTTTCGGTAAAGATGTTAACCGTACAAGAATCGGTATTGCTCCGGGCATTAAAAAGGCACTAATTGGAAAAGTGATTGGTGAAGGTGGTGGTGGTAGCGATAGTATTATTAATGCCATACAGTGGGCCCTTAATGAAGGTGCCCATATTATTTCAATGTCGCTGGGCATTGATTTTCCGGGATTTGTGAAAAAACTTACCGAGAAACATAACTTACCGGTTGAAGCTGCCACTTCCATTGCATTAGAGGGCTACAGGGCCAATCTTAATATCTTTGGTTCCCTGGCAAATTTCGTAAACCAACGGGCATTAATGTTTCAACCCACTATTTTTATATCTGCATCGGGTAATGAAAGCCAAAGGCCGGATTGGGAAATTGCAGTGTCCCCACCTGCAGCAGCTAATGGAATAATTGCGGTTGGAGCGTTAAATAGGGAAAACAACATGCTGGACGTTTCCTATTTCTCTAATTCAAATGTTGACATATCGGCTCCCGGGGTGTCTATATTGTCAGCTTCCCCGGGTGGTGGGTTAGCCAAAATGAGCGGAACAAGCATGGCTGCCCCACATGTTGCAGGTGTTGCCGCTCTTTGGGCAGAAAAACTTATTAAACAGGATGCTTTAACTACGGGGGCTTTATCTTCAAAACTAATTGGCAGTGGAAAAGCAAAACTTTTTTCGCCGGATATCGATTCCTACAACATTGGAACTGGTATTGTTCAGGCCCCTGTTGAATAATTATTTTTTATGTGCCCCGTCATCGTTTAGACCGGGCAACACTCTCAAATTTACATTTACACATTTATCAATGCCCGGGCAATGTTTAACAGAACCAGAACTCAAGTGGCCTCTAACAATAATATGGAATAGATATCACTTTCCCCTGATATACTTTGAATTAAAAATTCTTTGCTGCCCGGTAAAAAAAGACAAAACGAAGTGCTCCGCCAACTATTCGTTTTCCACAAAAATTGGAGAAGAAATGGCTTCATCACCATCTTCCTGTTTGCACCGGATATAAAAGTAGTCCCCGCTAACCCCTTCTTCTGTGTATGATATTTGAGGTTCTGCTTTGTTCATTGTCCATTTTTTTACCACATTCCCATTCTTCAACAGCTCTACAGTCTTAAATACCTCCCCATCTGTATCCTTTAGTACTACCTCAATTTTGAGGCTTCCCCCTTCTATGATTGAGCCCATTTCATTTCCATTTATTTTGAACGACATGGCCAGGTTTTTATCCAGTGTAGAATAAAACCGTCTTTCTTTCAGGGCAGCATACAAGTCTTCCCGTGTAAGTTTCTTTGAAAGAATGGCCAGGTTGTAATCGTTCATGTTCCCCCAATTTCTTCCGTGATTATCTTCCGAACCAGCAGCCCCTATTTTCCATCCTTTTGCCAGGGCCTCATCAAAGTAGCCCTTCCCGTCATCACTTACATCATATCCATCGTTATAATAATAAACATCAAAACCTTTATTTTTATTCCAAAGTTCCATGCCCACAAATTTCATTGATACCTCCCGGTTAAAATGGTCAAATTCTTTTCCGTGTTTGTTTTCCCTTCCGGGATGGTTAAAGAATGCCACGCACTCCTGCTTTTTCAGTTTTCGCATTAAATGCCTGAACGAAAACAGGTAGTGCATACCGGAACCTATCTGCTTTTCCGCATTCACAACAAGTACATGTCCGAAACGGGCACTTGACCACTCAAAACCATAAAAAGTAACAAACCGGTTGTTTTCATTCATGGTATTTGCGGCCTGCTTCATCCTTTTATATTCTCTTCTGCCTAAAAGCTCAACATGATCCCCTAATCCAAAGAAATCCAGCCCTGCCGAATCACGGGCATAAGCATACGCTACTGCAGGGGTTTCTTTTCCATCGGAATACCCGGTATGGTTATGTAAATGCCCGAAATAAATGTTATATCCTTCAATTGCGGCCTGTTGGCCCTGACAGAATAGAAAAAAAATAAAATTTGCGGCTACTAAAAATACAACTCTCCTCATTTCAACAAATAATTAAAATACGATACTTTGTTCTGAACAACACAAAAATGGGGGCTTTGTTGTAAAAAAGGGGCTGTGTTAACAGTTCGTTATGATGGATGTTTCCCGAACGAGGTTGTTCTCTTTGCCCGCCAAACACAATAAAAACTCCAGAGATGATCGATGAACTTTATCTGGAAATAATAAAATCATCAATAATTTCCCCGTTGGTTTGAATTGCACGGATCCTTAAAGAATGGCTGTCAACATCTACCAGGCAATAATGGTTCTCGGCTTTTACTTTTTCATACCAAATTCCACCGGGAACTTCATACAAAGGGGCACCGGCTCCACCGGTTACGATCTGGCACCTGCCCTGCCCTTCACCTTTTCCGTATTCGTCAACAGGTTCAACCGTAGATATATTTCTATTTATAGGTTTTGTCCGCTGGTAATTATGGGCATGCCCGTTAAAAATCAGGTCCACGTTAAAATCGTCGAAAGCTTTCCACCAGCTGTCAAAATACGCATCCATTTCACCTTCATGTCCGCCACAGGTATAGAATGGTTTGTGGAAGAATACTACTTTCCAGTCCGTATTTTCATTTTCTTCAAGTGTTTTTAACAGCCAGGAATGTTGTTCCTCATCTTTAGGGTTTTCACTATCAAGACAAATAAATAAGGCATTCCCATATGTAAATGAATAGTACTTTTCGTTCCCCGGGAGTACAAACTGCCGCTTAAAATTTTCAGGTGTGCCATCATGGTTCCCATACGCATGGTACACCACCATCTGTTCGTTCATGTTAGTGCCTTTCTTAAACCAGCGCTCCCATTGTTTGCCTACATTTCCATTCGCAACAATATCTCCGGTAAAAAGCACAAAATCTGATTTTTGCATAGAGTTTGCCACAGCTTTCCACCGGCGGATTTTTGTGCGGCTGTCGCCTGCTGCAATAAACGAGAAGGACGTTGTTGAAATGGTGTCTGAAGTTTTGTACGACTTTTCTTCTGACCATTTTTGCCTATCTGAATTGTAGATTTTATAATAGATTTTTGAATTCGGTTTAAGCTTTGGAAATGTATAGTCAAACAGGTGGCCTTCTCCGTAATTGTTGTGTTTTGTCCCTTCAAATTCCCCTCTTTCTAAAGAAGGGGAATAGCCCCACATTATTTTATCTGTTCCTTCCGTGGTATTTGTCCAGGTAATCGTAGTACCGTTATTGGGTGTTTTTGTTGATGTAAAACGTATATTCCCAAAATCGGGGTTGGGATTGGATTGTAAAATGTAAACATTCAAAAGTATCAATGAAATGCTGATGGGGAAATACAACCAGGATTTGTTAACAAATGTGTTCATTGTCGGTTCGTTTTTGTTGCACTCTAATTTATCTCAATTTAATAAAGTAAAAAAACAATGTTTATTGTTCATCCCCATGTTCTTTATTTAGCTTTTGAAGCTTAACTATTAGAATATGGACAAATGCTCAACCATTTACCGTCAAAAGGAAACGGTATCAGGTTCGAACCAGTATAGAAAAAGAGTAAAATAATTCCCCCTCCGGATTAGTGGTTTAATTATCACCTTCGGTCATTGTTCGACATACGAAATAATTAAAAAAAAATATCTAATTTGCCTGTTTTTATCTTAGAGTACGTAAATTAAATACTTAGATGCTATGGAAATCACCAAAGAACTGCTCAAAAAGCTTTCAAAAGTTACCGGTGTTAGTATTACCGAGGAACAGGCGATTGAAATTGTTAATATTATAACGGAAGCAAACGGAATAAAAATTGATCTGTCAAAATCTCTGATGAACTTAAAGGTTAATCCAAAAACTGGAAAAGTTGAGGAAATCGACAGTTCCAGTTATCTGAAAAAGCTTTTGGGGGAATAATAATTTATAACGTCACGTAGAAAAGATACATTCATTAGCTATTCGTTTTAATTAAGCGAAAAAAGCACCTTAACCATTACAGCAAGGTTAATGGCTTCCTCCTACTTTAGAGTCCGCCGGTAAAGTCTGTGTTACTCTCGCATTTTATAATATTAAATGTATCCATGACCTCTGGTTTTAGTTTAAACTTGTCATTGTTCCATGGTATGATAAGCCTTTTTCAAATTTACTTAGTCCCCATGCGCTCGGGACCACGGCTGACAGCACTGACAACTCTCCGGTGGCAAGGTCCCGGATTGAATAAAGCCATTCTTTCAGGCTAAGAACCTTCGTTTTTGGACAGGCTCTATTTAGCCACATATACCAAGTCCGTATAAAAATTAACAAACAAGCAACAATAACATGATATTTTTATCAGATTGGCGTTAGATCTTTACCCCATCAATTAATAATATAAAAAAATGGTAAAAAAACACCTATTCATTCTAATCGCAACTCTTTTTATTCATTTCAGTTTAATTGCACAAGAGAAACCTCTGTGCCCGGTTCATAATACAGCATTAAAGAGATGCGTGCTCTATGGCCCTAATGAAAAGATTGGTGATGAAACCAACACCTCGAACCTCATTCTAACCAGTTTTGACGGAAATTTCATCTATTCACCTGTTAAAGGGAAAGTGGTAGACTACTCATTAGTTTATTATTATGATTTAAAGAACTGCAAAGAATTTTCATTAATCCCTTCGAAACCCTATTTGGAGCAAAAAATACAACATTATTCCTCGTTAGGTGAAAAAATAGACACAAAATGTCTGAACGCACGTATTACAATCGAAACTGAAGATGGGCATATCTATCAGATTTCCGGTATTGTTCCGGAGAAACTCTTAACGGTTGGAAAAAAAGTTAAAAAAGGACAGTTACTTGGAAATATGAGTTATGCCTACCACAATATTAACAAACCTTGCATTTTTGTATCGGTTAAATTAAATAATACCGAAATTGATCCACTAAAAACTTTTCAGAATTAAAGTGATAAAAAGGGCAACCCGTAAATATGGCTGCCCTATTTTTTTCTGGTGCTTTAAATCATAAATAGTCTTTGCAAGAAAACTTCAAATTACTCACAAAAATAAAATATTCAATGATGTTCGTGAACTAAAGGTCCTGCGTTACTCTTGTTTTGAAAACATCCATTCCGAAGCTTCGGGACCCCTTAATTTTCAAAACTTCGAACCGACTAAAAGGAGCTCATGAACACCTATAAAAATAAATCAGCTTGTGAATAAAACCTTGTCTTTGAAGCCTTCTTGAGAAAGACTTTCAAAATGCACAGTTTTCTTGCAACCACTAAATAACAGCGATTAATTTTAAACCTTTTTTCTCTTTCTACTGCGTTACGGTTCTTAACCGAAGCTATGGCTACGCTTTGCAAATCGCGCCTTGTAGAAATAAAAAAATGAGATAAAATATACAATGCCATATTTACAACTTAATGCACTGGGTCAATAATAAATTGGTTCCAGATACACCCGTACCTGACTGGGACTATTAAAATTATTGTCTGTAGCCCTTTCAGGCGCCCATGTTGAGTTTTCCTGCATGTAAGGAGTATACCTGGCATGCCCTTTGGTCTCGCTCATATTTCTATCACACATCTGAATACCGACCCTGAAATCTTTTACAATTAAATTCTTATGCTGGCGGGTTTCAATCTTGAACCTCACAAGGTTAAAATTCCAATTGTCCGAATAAGCCCAGTCCGACCATTCGTTCTCTTCATGATATTCTGAATACCAAGGACTATAAGCCGGTTTACCCACATCAAGCACTCTGCCATCTTCGAAATCGGCCATTTGCACCACAATGCGAAAATCCTGATCTACCATGCGAAAAGGCTTGTTATCCATTCTTTCCAGCCCGAGCTTGATATAATCCGGCGCACCGTAGTCCGTCTGCGAAGCCCAGGCTGACCATTCATTGAACAGGTTCGTGTACCGTGTAGCCCCTGTTTTTCTGTTGTGTTCGTCTCCCACATAGAATTTCAACCTGAATTTTGGAGAATAATTGTCGCAAGGATTGTTATTGTAATTTGCATTGCCGTAGCGTACATTAAAAAATGTTTCCGCTGGCACAGGATCATCATTGCAGTCAATGCCGCTTTTATTAACGTCGTATTCCAACATTTCTTCTGCCGCCAGCCTGTATTCGAAACCAGAAGCATTTTGGTACACAAAATTTACTTTGTCGTGGTATTCTTCAAAGTTCTGGTGCACTTTGACACACTTTTCTTTTTCGGCCAACCTCTGTTTCAAAACCGGATTGCCCGTTAACTCCGCATACGGCTTTAACTCCATTTTAACTGTTGTTGCCTTTTCCGGATTCTCGTCCAGGTAATCCTGAATGCGTTGTATTTCCGTATTTGCCTGTTCTACATTCAAAACCATTCCCGGGGAAAAGCCAGGTATGCCAGAGATAATACGTGCGCTGCTCCTTGCCTGTTCAATATGTTGCTTATCACTTGCCGAAACAGAGGTAGAGCCCTCTTTTCCAAAAATTCCCAGAAGTTTCGACTCTGTTTTCTTGATAAAAAGCTCCCGGTTCCAGCGGTCTATTTTACAGTAATCGTAAGCGTATACATATAGGACCTCACCTCCTGTAGTCCGGTTACTTACGTAAAAATGGCCATAGTTATCCAGAAACGGGCCGTACTTTTCCTGCTCCAACAACTTTTTTGCCGGAGGGATCAGCTCTGGTGCCGCATCGGTATAAAACCGTTGATGCCTGGCCCGTACTTTTACGATGAATGCAACAGATTGTGAGTTGATTTTAACATACGATTCTATTTCACGTGTTGTGGTATGTGTTTTTTTTGACAGCCCGAAAAACTTACTGTCTTTTTTGGTAATGGTGTAGGTGTCTTTGATGTACTCTTCGAGCTCCAAACGCTTAGTGACACCTTTTACCTCAACACTCAGGGCCGGCTGTATATCTGTACTTTCGTAGACATTATCCGGATGAATGGCATTCCGGAAAGCACGGTCTTCAACCGGGTCATACCCATAACCGGCATAAAGCGGTTCTCCGTTTACAATAATGGTTTTTAAACCGGGGTTACTTTCCCCGTTTTCGGTTTTATTCTCAAGTTCTTCTTTCTCGCAGGATGAAAACATTAGAAATATGCTTATCAACGCAAGAATGTGTGCGTGCTTCATGAAATGATTTAAAATTTAAGTGATTATTGTTTAATGCGCGTCAAATGACTTCCCTGACTAAAGAGTTAACAGCATACTTAAACGCCGTTTTATGGCATAACATACCCTATGATCCCTTCGTATTTCCAACCAAAAGCACCAGCCCCCAGCTCATGATAGTTCGTGGTGTAGAAATGATCGCCATTACCAGAATGCCAATACCTGTACAAAGGTTTACGGTCGCAATCGAAGTTCGGGTAGACATAACCAACAATGCCTTCATACCGATAACTGTCGCGTCCAGGCCCCAATTCATTAAAGTACGTAGTGTAAAAGTGGTCTGTAAGCTTTGAACTCCAATATCTGTAAACAGGAACAGTACCTACTAACTGTACAGAGAACAAATGCCCCGTGATGCCTTCGGATTTATAACCTTTTCCACCATGCCCCAGTTCATTAAAGTTTGTTGTATAGAAATGATCGCCATTACTTAAATTCCAATACCTGTATATTGGAACCAAGAATTGGTTCTTCTTAGTTTCACGCAATAAAGCTTCATAAGGCTGATAATTCGGAGGCGTAGGATTGTTGCACGATGCAGCTTTGGCGATTTCCATTTGGATCGTGTGCAGGGCATCGGTAGCCTGTTGCCTCACCGCAGCCTCTTTTGTGGAAATAGCAATGTGATGTATCTTTTGGTGCAGGCGCTCCCAGCCATCAAGATATTTTAGGCATGTTTCCTTTTGTTCAGAATGAGAAGCAAGGGCAGGTGCATCGAAAAGCGTTTCGTAAGGTTTTAGCTCCATGTCGATGGTAGTCGCCTTGGTGGGGTTCGCTTTCAGGTAGTCCTGAATGCGCTGTGTTTCGGCATTCGCATCTTCTACACTCCGTACCACTCTAGGCGCAAAACCTGGGATATTGCTATGAATAGAGGTATTTTGCAACGACTGGTTCAGCAAGCGTTGGTCTTCGCTGTTAACATTTACTGTGGACTGTTTGTTGAAAATACCCAGAATGCTGCTTTTCGCTTTCTCCGTAAATTCATGTTTGCTCCAATTGCTTATTTCGCAGTAGCTATAGGCATACGCATAATAAACTTCGCCGCCCACGGTACGGTCGGCAACATAATATGAGCCATAGTTATCCAAGAATTTTGAATATTCCCCTTTCTCAAGAAACCGTTTTGCAGGTGGTATAAAATCAGGGGCTGCGTTCGTTAAAAAACGCTGCGTCTTGACAGTGATCCGTGCAATAACGGCAATCCGGGTACTGTTTATCTTGGTACGTGCCTCCAAGCTCTCTGTAGTGGCACGGCTTTTTTTAAACAGCCCGAAAAAGCTCTTCTTCTTCGTACTTACTTTGTAGATTCTGTTGTATTCGTCAAGGTTTTTCCGGTCGTCGATGGCGATTACCTCAACGCTTAGTGCTGGTTGAATGTCTGTGCTTTCATAAACAGCATCGGGGTAAACAGCATTCCTATATGCCCGGTCTTCGCCCGGGTCGTAACCATAACCTGCATAAAGCGGTTCTCCGTTTACGATAATGGTTTTTAAACCGGGACTACTCTCCTCTGCCGTTATTTTTTTATCTAATTCTTCCTTTTCACAGGAAAGGGTAAAAAGGACTGCCAGCGTGGCTGTCCATCGTATTATTTTTGTTTTCATTCCAATTAATTATGTTACACTAATTCATTCTTTTAGTTTCGTGAACATCAATACTGGCTAATCCATTATCGTAAAAGGCTTTAGTGAAATCATCGCTACCATCACCTCTAAAGTCTCCGCTCATCCATTTTTGCGAATCCCAATAGCCTCCCTGATAGGTAGCCCATCTTTTCATGGAGAAGCTATCACCATTGGATAGGTGTACGTCGATTATTGCGTCAGAATCGAATCTAGCATCGTTAAATGCTTTTGCCAGGTCATCCTTGCCGTCTCCATCAAAGTCGCCTGCCATCCATTTTTGCGAATTCCAGTATCCTCCCTGATAGGTAGCCCACCTTTTCATGGAGAAGCTGCTACCATTGGACAGGTGTACATCGATTATTGCGTCAGAATTGATTCTGGCATCGTTAAATGCCTTTGCCAGATCATCCTTGCCGTCTCCATCAAAGTCACCACTCATCCATTTTTGCGTATCCCAGTATCCTCCCTGATAGGTAGCCCATCTTTTCATGGAGAAGCTGCTACCATTGGACAGGTGTACATCGATTATTGCGTCAGAATTGATTCTGGCATCGTTAAATGCTTTTGCTAGATCATCCTTGCCGTCTCCATCAAAGTCTCCACTCATCCATTTTTGCGAATTCCAGTATCCTCCCTGATAGGTAGCCCACCTTTTCATGGAGAAGCTGCTACCATTGGACAGGTGCACATCGATTATTGCGTCAGAATTGATTTTGGCATCGTTAAATGCCTTTGCCAGATCATCCTTTCCATCTCCGTTAAAATCGCCAACCATCCATTTCTGTGAGCCCCAATAGCCTCCCTGGTGTGTAGCCCACCGTTGCATTTTAAAACCGCTTCCTGTTGATAGGTGCACATCAATACAGGCCTTACCTTTATCAATATGATCCTTAAACACATTGGCAAGGTCATCTTTTCCGTCGCCATTAAAATCGCCCACCAGCCATTTTTGGCTGTCCCAATATCCTCCCTGTTGGGTAGCCCACCTTCTCATTAATAATTTGTAATGGCAAGGCGAGCTATATAATAGGTTTCCGTATTTTTGTTCAAAAATCTGTTCAAAAAAAGGTGGCTCGTGCCCACAGCTTAGCTGGCTCAAGGCTGCACGGTTATCCTGCATGTCGTTGTAGGCCTCCTTACGTTTGTTTGCATCAGATGCATTATTATACACGTAGTGTAAGCGGTTATATTGAAGCTCATAGGCTTCCTGCAGTTTGAGGCATTGTTCTTTTTGCCCGGACAAGCGACTAAAAGCAGCATCTGCAACTAATTCACTATATGGTTTCAGTTCCATATCGATAGTAGTGGCTTTTTCCGGATACTGTTCCAGGTATTCCAGCAATCGCTGTGTTTCCCTGTTGGCATCGTCTATATTATTCACAATCCGTGGATCGTAACCAGGAACGCTGGAAAGCATGTGCACATTTTCCTGCGCTTTTTCCAGAGTATATTTTTCTTCATTTGTCAGAGTAGTAGCCGTTTTTTTGCCAAACATTCCCAGCACTTTGCTTTCCGCTTTTTTTACAAAAGTTGCTTTACTCCATTTATCAATTTTGCAGTATTTGAAGTTGTATACATATTGCAGTTCTCCTCCAATAGTTCGGTCACTAACATAAAAATGTCCGTAGTTGTCCAAAAACCGTTCATACATTTTTTTATCGAGTAAATTTTGTGCAGGAGGAACCAACCGGGGTTCTGCATCGACCAAAAAGCGTTGTGTCAAAGCCCTGACTTTAGCAATTATAGAAATAGACTCTTCATTTATCTTTATGTAAGTTTCAATACTGCGTGTTGTAGTATGTGTACTTTTCGAGAGGCCAAAGAACTTCCTTTTCTTTCGGGTAATACTGTATTCCTCCTTGGAGTGCTCCTCTATCTCCTCTCTGTTTGTAACAGTACTGAACTGCATGCTTAAACCAGGCTGTATCTCGGTACTTTCATAAATATTTTCGGGATGAACAGCATTCCGGAAAGCACGGTCTTCGCCAGGGTCGTAGCCATAGCCTGCATAAAGCGGTTCTCCATTTACGATAATGGTTTTTAAACCGGGACTACTCTCCTCTGCCTTTATTTTTTTATCTAATTCTTCCTTTTCACAGGAAAGGGTAAAAAGGACTGCCAGCGCGGCAGTCCATCGTATCGTTTTTGTTTTCATAATTACTTGTTATTCAGTACGTACATCCAGATTAACCCGAACCCTGTCCAATCCTCCAAAGTTGTCATGGCCGGCATATCCTGACATGCCGCCTCCCTGGCGCACCCAGGGTGAAAATTGCTCAGGAGAGTAATAAGGTTTACTGTTACCATCGTAAGTCTGAATTCCTAAACGAAGATCTCCGACAAAGAAACCTTTCATCGGGCGGGTCTGTAACATCACCCTAATCACATCGAAATTATAGTCGTTGGCATCATTGGCCCAGGCAGACCATCCGCCGCCTTCGCTTGCCCACGGGGTGTAACGGACAGTACCGTATTGTGATGAGCCCTGATCGTCTGCAACCTGAATCGCCAGCCTGTAATCGGTATCCATCAACTTGGTAGAAATGCCCTGGTCCAATGCCAGCCCTATTTGCAGAAAATCGGGATCTAATAAATTTTCATCACCAATCCAGTGTGACCATACATTGGCCAGAGTGGTAGATTGCATGCGTGCCTGGCCTCCCGGGTAGCGATCAGAAACACGTATTTGAACCCTAAAATCGCTGGAATAATTGCCACAAGGCTTTCCATAAAGAACATCGCCGTATTTCTGTTCGAAAATAGCTTCGAATGAAGGCGGGGCCTGTCCACAGTTCAGGTTCTTTAGCTGCTCCCGGTTTGCTTGCATATCGTCATTAGCTTCCTGACGTTTAGCGGGATCGGAAGCATTTTCATATACATAGTGAAGCCGGTCGTAATGCTTCTCGTAAGCTTCCACCAGTTTCAGGCATTCTTCTTTTTCCAGCGACATCTGGCCGAACGCTTCATCCTCGAACAGTTCACTGTACGGTTTCAGATCCATTTCAATGGTAGTTGCCTTCTCCGGATGTTCTTTTAGATAGGCCAGTAACCTCTCTGTTTCTGCATTGGCATCTTCAACCGAGTGGATCATCTTTGGGGCATAGCCCGGAACGCTTGATAGCATATGTACACTTTCCTGCGACTGTTCCAATAACATTCGGTCTTCTTCGGAAAGAGTAACATTCGAGCTTTTACCGAAAATGCCCAGAACACTGCTTTTCGCTTTCTGCGCAAAGGTAGCACGGCTCCACCGGTCTATTTTACAATAGCTGAAGTTGTACATATAGTGGACCTCACCTCCCACTGTGCGGCTATCGACATAGAAGTGGCCGTAGTTGTCCAGAAACTGAGCGTACTTCTTCTGCTCCAACAGGAGCTGCGCGGGCGGGATAAGTTCTGGTGCCGCATCGGTATAGAAACGTTGACACTGCGCCTTTACTTTTGCTATGACGGAAATTGATTCTTCGTTAATCTTCACATAAGTTTCAAGCGTACGCGTGGTAGTATGCGAGCTTTTCACCAGTCCCAAAAACTTCTTTTTTTTCCGGGTAACAGAATAGGTACTTTTGACATGCTCTTCCAACTCTTCTCTCTTGCTTACTTTACTCACCTGTGTACTTACCGCCGGCTGTATATCTGTGCTTTCATAAACAGCTTCGGGGTGAATGGCATTCCGATATGCCCGGTCTTCGGCCGGATCGTAACCATAACCGGCATAAAGCGGTTCGCCGTTTACGATAATGGTTTTTAATTTCGGAGTCCCGTCTCCGTTTTCTGCATTTTTCCCCAGTTCTTCCTTTTCACAGGAAACCGAGAAAAGGACTACCAGTGCAGCAGCCCATACTATATTTTTTGTTTTCATAGATGTCTCTACTTATTGTGTTTAAGTGATGCTTTAAGAATGTGAAAAATGTAAACAAGGACTTCTTTGCTTATTCATAGCATCAGCCCTTGTTTACATCACTCCCTTTTTCATGAAAATCTTAAAATTCACTTTCTGGTTAACCTGAATTAAGAACCGCTTTTATCAGAGTATTCTTCGATGTATTTGTTATATTCAGCCTCCATTTTCGAAGCAAATCCCGGGTAATCGTATTTAAGAAAGCTATGGTAAGGCCTTACCTTCATCTCAGCAGTGGTTGCTTTCTCGGGGTGGCTGTTCAGGTAATTCTGCAATGCCTGAATTTCACGATCGACTTGATTTAGTTCGGTAACAATCTGCGGGGCAAACCCCGGAACGGTTGAGGTAATACCTGCAGATTTTTGAGCATTGTTGATTAGGTTCTTTTCTTCTGAAGTTACCCCTGATGATACACTTAGGCCAAAAACCTGTGAAATGTTAGCCGACACTTTTGATTTAAATACAGATTTATTCCACTTGCTCACCAGGCGGTAATCGTAATTGTATACATAGTACACTTCGCCTCCGGTAACGCGTGTGTCCACATACATTACCCCATAGTTACCAACAAACCGCTTAATGTCATTGTTGTTTACCAGCCCCTCTGCCCTTGACTCCAGCATAGGATACCGGTCGCAAATGTATTTATGGCTCCTGGACTTAATACGTGCAACAACCGTAACATGGTTGGCATCTATCGTAATTTTATTTTCGATGCTGCTTTCTACGGAAGCATTTAACGAAAAAACGACCAGGTTAAAACCTGAGTTTACTGAATAGCTATTGCTGACAAAGCGCTCTAATTGCTGTTTTGTCTCTATTACTTCCACTTCCACTGAGAGCGCTTCTTTAATATCTGTACTTTCAAAAGTACTCCAGGGACTTATCGCGTTACGGTAGGCGCGATCCTTGACCGGATCGTACCCATACCCTGAATACATAGGTTTTCCATCAACAATGATGGTTTTTAATTGCGGATTTTGTTTTTCCGGACCTTTCCTTTGAATCTGTTCTTTTTCACAGGAAATGGATATTGCTATCACAATAAATAATAGCGATACTATCTTTATATTTATTTTTTTCATAGTGGTGATTATTTAGGTACCCCCGATCATAAAAATGAGTTGAAAAAAAGAAAGCATGACAACTCCTCTTTTCCAACTCATACAACTATAGGTTAGGTTATTATAGGGATAACGGCTACACTATTTTATTTACTGTTTTCTTCTATGTAGTCGTTAAAAGCTTCTTCAAGCTCTGCCCACTCAATAAAGCTGCTGTAAGGTTTCACAACCATTTCAACTGTAGTCGCCTTTTCCGGGTTATTATTCAAATAACCCTGAATTCCTGCAATCTGACCGTTTACCTGGTTCATATCGGTAATGATACTTGGGGCATAGCCCGGAATGGTTGAAGTAATGCTTGCTGATTTTTGTGCATTGCTGATAAGTTCTTTATCTTCATTTGAGATTCCGCCGCCAACGCTAACTCCAAAAATCCCGGAGATTCCGGCAGTAACTTTCGCTTTAAATGTTTTTTTGTCCCACTGAGTTACTTGTCTGTAATCGTAGTTGTATACATAGTAAACTTCTCCACCAACAACTCTTGTATTTACATACATCAATCCAAAGTTCCCTGCAAATTGCTTTACGTTCCCCCTATCAATTACCTGTTGTGCACGGTCAGTAAGGAAGGGGTAATTATCGCAGATATATTTATGGCTTCTTGATTTAATACGCGCGATTACAGTAACGTGGTTCTCGTCAATCGTAATCTTTTCTTCAATATCCCTTCCAATAGATGCCCCTATTTCAAATATTTCAGCAACTGTTACATTAGCTTCGATAGAAAAACTTCTTCCAACAAATTTCTCCAGTTGGCTTTTTGTTTCTATGGCCTCGACCTCAACGGTAAGTGCTTCTTTAATATCGGTGCTTTCAAAAGTACTCCATGGATCAATTGCATTCCTGTAAGCACGGTCTTTTACCGGATCATATCCATAACCAGCGTACATTGGCTCTCCACCCACAATGATAGTTTTTAAATTAGTCGATTGTGGCCCTTCCTGAACAGGTGCATTAAGGTTCTCTTTTTCACAAGACACAATGGTTAGCATTGCCCCAACTAAAGAGGCTAAAAGTAATTTATTATTTTTCATTGGTTTTTGATTTGTTGACAAAGACAGAATGTACTGCCTTCATTTTTGATTTAATTAAGAATCAATTTTTGGTGAATATAATTCTGGTTGCAACCGGCTGCGAATATATAACCTGCTTTTTAATTAGATATTAAGAAATAGAGCATTATACATAAATTAAAGGTTATATATATTAAGTTAACATATAACGAAAAATTTACATATATTGATTATTTACATATAACACAAAAGGTACAAAAAGGGCCTGACTGCACTTACAGCCAAGCCCTCTGCAACACTCATTTTAATTTACTTATCTCACAATTAAAGTTTTTGTTTTAGCGCCTTTAGCTACAGATAAAGTAACATAATAAACCCCTACATTCAAATGCTCTAACGAAACAACATTTTCGTTTACATTCTGCTTATGTATCAAATTTCCATTTAAATCTACAACAGTGAGCACTAAACCTTCGGTAGGTTCATCTATTTTTATAGTTACATCATCACCAGATGCCGGATTTGGGCTAATGGTGAAATTTAAACCTTCTGTTAAGCACTCTTCAACAACAGCCTCCCGCACCTCTTCTTTTTCTTCTGTTGTTTTAAACTGGGCTGAAGATGTTTCTGCAATCGGTGAATCAGTAACTGTGTTCCGTGATGTTGTTACATAAATGGGCGATGAAATGGCTTCATCTCCATCGGCCTGTTTACAACGGATATAATAGTAGTCGTTTACATTTCCGTTATCTGAATAGGTCAATACCGGGTTCTTTTCGTTTATATTCCATGTTTTTACAACGACAAAATTCTTTAAAAGCTCCACCTTTGTGAAGGCTTCTCCATCGCTGTCTTTTAGTTCTATACGGACATCATGCTTTCCGCTGCTAATGAACGACCCCATTTCATGGCCGTTAACCTTAAATGACATCACAAGATTTTTATCTAACGTAGAATAAAACCGTCTTTGCTGAAGGGCATAGTAAAGATCTTCTTTTGTGAGCTTGTTAGAAAGAATGGCCAGGTTATAGTCATTCTTATTTCCCCAGTTATCACCATGATTATCTTCGGAACCTGCAGCCCCAATTTTCCACCCGCGGGCTATAGCTTCATCAAAGAACCCTTTACCCCCATCGTTCCCATGAAATCCGTCGTTGTAATAATACCTGTCAAAACCACTGTTTTTATTCCAGAGTTCCATTCCAACAAATTTAGGGGAAGGATTATTGTCAAAATGATCAAATTCATGATCCCAACCATCTTCTCTTCCGGGGTGATTAAAGAAGGCTACACAGTTCTGCTCATTTACTTCCCTGATAAACCTGCTGAAAGACTTTGTTACACCAAACAACCCTGAACCTATCCGGTGCTGGCCATTGATAACAGCAACGTGCCCAAACCTTGAGCTCGACCACTCAAAACCATGAAATGCCACAAATTCACCGTTTACCGTACGCTCCCGCGCAGCATCTTTCATTCTACCCCACTCCCGGCTGCTTAGTGTTTCCACATGATCGGCCACACCAAGAAAATCAAGTCCGGCCTGGTGCCTGGCATAGTCGAATGCTTCCCCCGGATTTTCCTCCCCATCAGAGTATCCGGTGTGGTTATGTAAATGTCCGTAGTAAACGTTATATCCTCCTATTGAAGGATATTGGGCCATTGTAAAGGCAATGCACATGACCGTGCAAAATAAAGTTAGTAATGCTTTTTTCATTTTATTCGATTTTTAAATTTTAAAAGACAATTCTTACTTAATTATTAGAATCTCCGTTTTAAAGAAGTTTCTTCCTGATATTTGAACAAAGTATAATCCGGAATTTAAGCCAGGCAGCAAAACAGTATTCTCACTAACGTTTTTGTTAACAACCGCTCTCCCATTAATATCAACTACCATTAGCTTCACCTCTTCCTTAAGATGTTCAATATGTATTTTCACACTCTCTCCGGATGTTGGATTAGGGTATATTACGAAGTTTAATTCTTTCGAATGTTCTTCAATAATTAGGTCTTTTTCGTCCTCAGTTGATTTCAGTTCAGTTAAAGGTGTTTCGGCAACAGGGACTTTAGGAACAGCATTTCGTGAAGTGGTAACATATATGGGAGAAGAAATAGCCTCGTCACCATCCGCTTGTTTACAACGGACATAATAATAGTCGTTTACATTTCCGTTATCAGAATAAGTTAGCACCGGATTCTTTTCGTTTACATTCCATGTTTTTACAACTACAAAATTCTTTAAAAGCTCAACCTTTGTAAAGGCTTCCCCATCATTGTCTTTTAGTTCTATTCGGATGTCATGGTTGCCGTCACTTATAAATGATCCCATCTCATTACCATTTATTTTAAAAGACATAGATAGATTTTTATCTAAAGTAGAGAAGAACCTTCTTTGCTTTAAAGCAGAATATAGGTCTGCTTTAGTCAGCTTTGGCGACAATATGGCCAACCTGTAATCTCTTCTGTGCCCCCAGTTATCACTATGGTTATCTTCAGATCCTGCAGCACCAATTTTCCATCCGCGCTCAATTGCCTCATCAAAAAAGCCTTTCCCGCCATCGTTCTTATAGAATCCATCGGTATAATAATAAGCTTTGAAGTCTTTCGTTCCATTCCAAAGTTCCATTCCAACAAACTTTTCTGAATATCCTTTTTTAAAATGGCTGAATTCTGTTCCAAAACGGTCTTCTTCTCCCGGATGATTAAAAAATGCAATACAGTCTCTTTTCTTTACATCGTTCACCAAATTCAGGAAAGAAGCAAAAAGCCATGCTCCAGAACCTATTCTATCTGGTGAGTTAACTACAGTTACATGTCCGTACCTTACGCTTGACCATTCAAATCCGTGAAAAGCAACAAATTCTCCGTTTACCGTACATTCACTAGCCGCTTGTTTTGTTCTGTTGTATTCCTTTTTGCTTAGTGCTTCCACGTGGTCGGACACCCCCATAAAATCCAGTCCGGCTTCATGTCGGGCATAATTAAATGCATCCCAAGGGGTTCCTTTTCCATCGGAGTAATCGGTATGGTTATGTAAATGTCCGTAGTAAACGTCATATCCCCCTATTGAAGGATGTTGGCCCATAGTTAGGGCTATGCAAATGGCCGTGCAAAATAAAGTTAGTAGTGCTTTTTTCATTTTATTTGATTTTTAGTTATTGATGTCTCAAAGGAAGGAAGGCGCAAACCAGTCCATAATATTCCGAACCGTTTTGGCTCGGGGGTTATTCTGCTAAACAACACACCCACTGCTAATGCCCCCCTTGAAAAGGGACCGCTGAGATAAATGAAGATGCAGTTAATTAGTGTTTCTAAGAAAACACCTAATTTATAGAAGTGGGCCTTTTTGAAAGATTCGAAAACAAGGCTTGGCCTTTTTGAAAATCACGGTGTTCCGAAGCTTCAGAATATCTGTTTTCAAAGAGGTGTAACGCAGGTATCGGAATTTCCTTATCGTCTCTAATCAGAGTCTGTCTATAAAGTCCAACTGCTGCATTTATAGACAAGGCACTATAGAAGAAGGCCGCCCAAAAAGTCGTTTACAAACAATCCGTAAAGCGCTGAGATTACAGTGTCTGTAGTAACCTCCTATGAATTATCTCGTTCCGCCGAAGAAACGGGACCATTGACTTTTTGGGCGGCCTTTATCAGGCAGACTTTTAACAGTTTAGGTCATCAAATTATTTTACCAGCAGTGTCTTTGTCTGGGTTGCATTTGGGCTGGTTACTTTAACAAAGTAAACACCACTCTGTAAAACTGGAAGTGGAACAATATTGTTTGTAACCTCCTGGTTTAATAATATTCTTCCGTTAATATCTACAACAACCAATTGTAACCCTTCTACAAGGTTTTCAATTTTAATATTAACGTCTTCGTCAGTTGCAGGGTTAGGATATACAGTAAAATCGATATTTTCAACTACAACCTCATCAACTACAACTTCTTCAGCAACATCAGCCGATTTTAGTTCATATTCAGTAACATCAGCAAAAGTAGGTGTAAATACGCTGCCGCCCATTACAAATACAGGAGAAGAAATAGCCTCATCACCATCAGCCTGCTTACAACGGATATAGAAATATTCACCGTCCACGCAGCTTTCGGCAAGTGTTAATACGGGTTCTTTCTCATTGATATTCCAGGTTTTAATAACAGCACCATTCTTTATAAGATCGACCTTTGTGAAGCTTTCCCCATCACTGTCTTTAAGTGCAATTTCTATATCAACAGCACCTCTGTCAATAGTAGACCCCATTTCTGCACCGTTAACTTTTAATGACATAGCCAGGTTTTTGTCAAGTGTAGAGAAAAATCTTTTCTCTTTCATGGCTTCATATAACGCTTCTCTTGTTAATTCTTTCGAAAGAATTCCCATTCTGTAATCGGTTCTGGTCCCCCAGGTTGTACCATGATTGTCGTCGGAACCTGAAGCTCCTATTTTCCAGTCTCTTACCAAAGCTTCATCATAGTATCCTTTATTTCCATCATTTTTGTAGTATCCGTCATTGTAATAATACTTATTAAAATCTCCTGTCCCGTTCCAAAGTTCAATTCCTACCATTTTACGTGTTTTAACGGCATCTGGCTCGAAATGAAGGAACTCTTTCCAAAGTGAAGGAAACCCCGGGTGATTGAAAAACCCTACACATTCCCTCTTGTCCATCCATTTTAGAATGCTATTGAATGAAGAAAAAATCCATAATCCTGATGAAGTAAAGTCTTCGGTATTAAATACAGAAACATGGCCAACCCGTCCGCTTGTCCACTCAAACCCGTAAAAAGTCACATATTCACCATCTTTGTTAAAAGAGTTCGCTGATTCTATTGTTTTTCTATATTCACTTTTACTAAGTAGTTCAGCATGATCTGATAATCCAAAGAAATCCATTTTCGCCTTATCTCTGGCATAAGCATAGGCTACATCAGGAGTTTCCTGACCATCGGAATAACCGGTATGGTTATGAAGGTGTCCGTAATAGGTATTATAACCACCAATAGTTGGGTTTTGAGCATAGCCGGTTAATATTGCTGCAACAAGGCAAACAATAGAAGTAAATAGTTTTTTCATTGTTTAATTGTTTAATAAATTTTAGTTAGAAATCTTGAAAAGACCTGTTCGAACAAGTAGTTAATTTGGATAGCGAAATTATATATACGAAATCGTTTTTAATATAAACTAAAAGTTAGTTTTCCGTAAACAAAAAGAACATTTAACGTTAAGTAAGTATTTACTTTATTCAGAATAAATAGAATACAATCCTTCCCTAAAAAAACAACGAAGAAACTGTTTAAATTTAACGAAATAGGACGTTTAACACCTCCTACAGGAACAAATTCTAAACAGCCCCTGTTTTTTGGTTTTACCCTCGCCCCCTTAGTTGACAGGTCTTTCAAAACCACCTCATTACCTTTACCTTATATAAGTGGATTTGGGGATTTTGATAAATTAAAGCGTATATCTATTTTTATCCAGAATCAAAACCACTTAATTATGAACACCTTAAAAACACTGTTAATTTTATTCTCACTTTCAGTTATTATTTCATGTGAAAAAGACACTCCGTCTCCGGGTTCCAATAACAGTTATGAAACATCAGACTTCCCTTTCGAATACGGAAAAGATACCATTTGGGTCAGTAATGTTCAGGAGTTAATGGCAACCGCTACTTCCACAAAAGAAGGCAACAAAGTAGTTATAATTAAAAATGGAGAATATAAGCTTACGGAAAGGTTGTGGCTTACCGGAAACAACTTGATTTACCGAAGTGAATCGGGAGACAGGAACAAAGTTATTTTAAAAGGAAAAGGAATGGATGGCGATGTGGGCTTTATATTTAGCATAGCGGGCGATAATTTTGCCGTTAAAGACATTTCCATTGGAGAAGTCCATTATCATGGTATACAGATACATGGAGAAAAAGATGCAGATAACCTATATGTTCAAAATGTGCGTTTTTTTGATATACGACAACAAATGATTAAGGGCTCGTATGATAGAAAACAGCCTGAGAACCATGCAGACTATGGTGTTGTTGAAGGCTGTTTATTTGAATATACTGCCGGAAAATCGTTCTACCATTATTGCGGAGGTGTTGATGTCCACCATGGAGAAAACTGGAGAATAAGTGAATGTACTTTTAAAAATATTTACAGCCCGGACAAAGATTTATCTGAAGGAGGAGTTCACTTCTGGACAGATTCCAAGGGAACTATTGTAGAAAACTGTACTTTTATCAACTGCGACCGTGGTATTATGTTCGGACTTGATAACTCAATGCATTACGGAGGAATTATTCGTAATAATATGATGCATATAACGCATGATGTGGGAATTTACCTTTGTTTTGCTGAAGGGACAAAAGTATACAACAACTCTGTATACCTTGACTCTGACTATGGAAATGCTATAGAATCCCGTTTTCCGCAAACCAAAAACTGTGAAATAATAAATAACCTGACAAATAAAAAAATTACAAACAGAGAAGGGGCAAGAGCTAAAGTGGAAAACAACATTTCCAATGCAGAAGCCGGTTGGTTTGAAAATATCGGAAAAGGTAATTTACACCTTAATGGAATTATTGAGGGAGTAACAGATGCTGCTATTGATCTTGAAGATGTTGAAACTGATTTCGACGGACAACCAAGAATGGCAGGAAAATCGGATATTGGAGCCGATGAAAGGTAACCCTAAAAATAAAACATGTATTCGCTCGACGAAAAGTAAAGACAAAATAAGATGCCCGCTAAATAGCGGGCATCCGTTTTAATATCCTCGACAAACTAAAAACAATTATGCTTTACACTTACTTTGCCACGACAATTCTGTGGGTTGTCACGGCATTCTCACTGCTGATAAGAACAATATAGCTTCCGTTAGCAATATCTGAAACATCAATAAATTCAGTATTCTCCTGTGTCACAATACTTTTTACAGTAGCTCCGGTCATATCAATCAGTTTTATCTTTGAATCACTTACGTTTACCAAAGTAAGTACATCTTTCACCGGATTCGGGTATACTTTCATTTCTGATTCACCTTCAGCAAGCTCAACAGACGTAATTTCTTTTTCAGCACGGGGGGCATCAACTAAAGCAACTTCAGCTTCCCAACCGTCGCGTGAAGTTTCTGTTGGGTTAAACACGAAAGTTAATGCTCCGTCAGGGTTAGTACCTGTCACTACTCCATTATCGCCAACATTTGCATGATATCTACCTGTATATCTCCCAATTAATGCATTCTCATCTACTGTTTTTGAGTTATATATATAAATATAATCACTTCCAAACCACCAATGGCTATATAATTCCAGATCAATAAAAGTAACCTGTACCTGCTTACCATCAATTCCTGGCAACATCGTCAAGGTATAATCATTTAAGGAATAGTTTCCGGTTTTACCACCATCGTCGTAGAACATAGCTGAATTAACTGAAATTTCACCATTGTACATGTTAATCTCAGAAGCCTTATTACAAAGCACGCTTGTTTCTTTCTCGAACGTATATCCTGCAAACTTCACTTTGTTTGTAAATTTCGCTGTATATCCGGCTGGTATATCATCGGATGCTGTTAACGTATAGGTTAAAGTTGTCTCTTTTCCAACTGCAAGTCCTTCAATTTTTAGGACTGGGTCAAAAACGAAATATTTTTCTTCGAATGCCTCAAGACTGGCCTCGGCATCAACAACGTCTGCATGTCCGTTATTTTCCACTTTAATATTTAACTTTACTTTTTCTCCGGGCTCAATGATACCGTTTGCAGTATTTCCTTCAAAGTTGTCGTCTACACTTAGGTCGCCGAAAAGGATATTCGGGGCATTAACCTTCATAAAAACAGATTTCTTTATTTCTCCCTGAATGTTATCACCTGTAATCACAAGTTTAAATTGCAGTTCGTATCCGTCCGGAACATTGTTGGCCACTTGAACACTTACCGTTTCGTTACTTGACTTGGTCCCATTCGAAGAAATATTTCCAAAAGTCAATGTTTTATTCTCGCTTGAAACAACATAGTCATCAGAGATAGTAACCGATGCTTTTACGTTTTCTGCTGTTTTGTCCCCTTCATTTATAAGCTCAACCGAGAATGAAAAGCTTTCTCCGAAATCAACCTGTCCGTTACTATTATCATCTTTGACAATGTCGTAACCATTTACAGCAACAACAGAACCTGCATCTCCAATCGTTATATCTCCCTGGTGAGTTACTTTATCCTGTCCAACAACTGTTAGTTTTAAAGGGTCACTTCCTGAAACAGCATCATACCGCAGTGTTGCTTTACCACCACTTACAATTGATTTCCCAACTATTTCTCCGTTTCTGGAAAGACATACATAAGCACCTTCTGAATTACAGGAAACATCCATTGATGTGGAACCTGCCGGCAATGTATTATTATATGAAATTTCCATTTCCTTCGGGCTCTTATTTCTTAGAATCAAGGATGGGTCTCCGAAAATAGTCCATGTATCAGACATTTTAGAACCTTGAGAACCGTACTCATCAATCATATGCATGATTCCATTCACGGTCACTCCGCCAAAGGTTCTCTTTGTATTGTTACTTACACTGTGGACCAAAAGATCGTTCATTTCGTCCTGGGCGTCCATAGGCGGTGCCCATGACTGGTTAATAGTTGAAGCAATAATGGCCACCGCTCCTGTTGGTTTTCCATTGTTGGTCGCTCTTAACCACGATTCAGCAAAGCAGGTTCTGCCATGGAAGTTACCGTTTACACAAGCTACATCGAAAATAAATGGGAGTTTATTTTCGTTTTTCAGGTCGTTCACGTCTGCAATATTAAATCCTGTTGTTGAAAACGACGTGTTTGAACCGTGGCCAACATAATTAACAACACCACGCCCCGAATTTAAATTAGAAGCTACTGTTGAAGCAGACGCTCCCGGATCGTAAACCTGATCTACTGTTGAATATCCGAAATTAAGAAGATCCTTTCTAATATTGTCCATGTGTTGCTTATCGCTTTCATCATCATCACCCTGTCCCGGGCCACCTTCATTTGAAGCTAGTCCCATACCTTTACCTAACCAGGTATCGCCAGTTGCAATATCGCGCTCATAATAGATTGTACGCTCTACCTGAGTTTTTACCTGGGCAGCATTCTCTGCTGAAAAACGGCCAACGATAACTTCTGCATACGAGTCATTCCCTTTGATATGGCCGTAAGCTGCATCTGAATCTCCTGATTTTCTTAAGGAAGGAATTTGCTGTGCATCCCCTACAAGAAGTAGAAATGTAAGTCCTTTTTTAGTATAATAA
Organism: Bacteroidales bacterium; assembly: GCA_965230395.1. Taxonomy (GTDB): domain Bacteria; phylum Bacteroidota; class Bacteroidia; order Bacteroidales; family UBA10428; genus UBA10428. The sequence goes on along the minus strand of CBDDKV010000002.1, from coordinate 3,002,228 downwards.
TCTTCTACATAATTTTTAATATCATTCGATGAGCTGCCAACCTGAGAATATTTTACAAGTTCAACTTCAAGTCCCCTTTGCTTTTTCCATTCAACAAAACCGGCCATCTCGTTTGCAAAGTCATCATAACATACAATCAACATTTTACCCGTTTCTGAAAGGGCGTTGTACTTCAATGCCTTATAATTGGCAAAGTGTCCCTTATATATGTTGTTAAATATTTCACTGCTGTTATTCGCTTCTACTTTTACCAGTTCGTTTTGTCCTTTTTCAGTAGTCTGATAATACCGCACTTTCATCTTAGAATATACTCTAAGCACTTTTTGTACCGGATTATACTGTAGTGGATAGAACCAAACGCTCTGGCCACGCTTTTCGTTTAGTATGTATGGCGTATTAAGCTGAACCAGTTTTTGTGGGTAGAAACCATCTTTTTTATAAACATCTCCATATATAAAAGGAACTTTTGAGGGATCCTGATCCCTGGTTAAATTTCCTTTTGAAGGTGCTACTTCTACTCCCTCATAGTCTTTATATTCTGTCTCCAAAACCTCAAAAGCCATTTTCCGGGCATTAGGGATTTCATACGAAACCGATAATTTCCCCAAATCAGGAGCACCTTTTTCTAATATTGGACTTCCACCTTGTAATGAGAATATCTCTGTTTCCTTTCCGTTTACAGTTAATTCGGTTGAAAAAACCTCGTTTAAGTCAACCTCAACAACCATTTCGGTTGAGCTTTGACTGATAATTTTAATTTCATTTTTCTTTACCGATTCTGAAACTTTTTTTACCGTGCGCTGCCCATTTAACAAAGCAGGAATCAGAAAGGCCAAAAGAATTAATCCAAAATTTTTTTTCATTGTTAGATTTCTTAAAGATTTGACATTGGCAATTAATACTGATACCAATAAGCATCTATAATCCCGCCCCGGAAAGAGATGATAGTTGTCATTGTTTTTTAAACATCATAACTACATCCTTTCGGAAAAAATTAAAGCAATCGTTTGTCGGGATCAATTTAAAAGACGGGAACTCATAGAATATTATTAGTTTAGTAGTAGAGCACATAACCATGTATGTGTATGACAAATATATTCATATATCTTTTAACTTTCACTTTTTTTTCATGAAAAAAGTCATTTTAATTTATCTCTGCAATCAAAATAATCTTTATCAAGTCCATATAAAATCATAAAATAAATTCATTCTAAACAAGGGTGCATATTACCTTCGTTTATGGAAAGATTCTGTGTGCCTACCAATTAATCATCTAATTTCTTAGGAGTTATCAAAGTTTTTACTACATTTATTCGTGGTGACATGGTTAAATTATTTGGGGGAGTGGGTGTGTTTTCTAGGATATTGCAAAAAAAAATACTTCTGTCAACCGCTTTTTTTATCAGCCTTTCAACTCAGGCTCAAAAAGGCGTTAAATTTGAATATCTAACCACCAACGAAGGACTTGTAAACAATGGAGTAACATCATTTACCCGCGATACAAGCGGTTTCCTCTGGATTGGCACCTCTGGCGGGCTTTCGAGATTTGACGGGACCCACTTCGTAAACTACCTTTATGATACGGTTGCAGGAAGCCTAAGCAATAACTGGGTTCGATGCCTGATGGAAGATAGCAAAGGTAGCTTGTGGGTTGGGACAAACCATGGATTAAACCTGTACTCTCCTGACTACAATAACTTTAAAACACTACACCATAACCCGGAAGACGATAAAAGCATCGGTAGCAACCAGATTATTACAACCTATGAAGACCCGGAGAAAAACATCTGGATCGGAACCTATAATGGTGGTTTAAATAAATGGAACCCGGAAAAAGAAAATTTTACCCGGTATAAAAACAAGGCAGGGGCCTATGGCAATTGCATTTCCTCAATGGCACACGACAGCCGGGGCGATTTCTGGATTGTAACTTACGATAGAGGCATCAACCGGTTCGATAGCAACACCGGAAAGTTTACTTTATTTAACAACAATGACATTGACTTCGGAGAAAATACAAAGAAGGACATTTTTATTGACAACAATGACATGATATGGATCGCAACGACCGGGGCAGGGCTCATTCGTTTCAATTCAATTACGAAAAACTTTAAACAATACAATACAAAAGGTGATGGAAACGGCACCAATAAAAGCCGAATTACATCCATTATTCAAGAAGATGACAATCACCTACTTATTGGTGTGGATCAGGGGGGTATAAACCGGCTTAATATTAAAACAGAAAAATTTGAATACTTAATATATGATGAAAGTTGGGAAAAAGGCCTAAACAACAATGGAATTTGGGAACTTTATAAGGATGAAGAAAACATTTTATGGGTTGGGACAACCGGAGGTGGAGTAAATTACTATAACCCGAAAAGCGAAAGGTTTCACCCCTTCCATCACAGTCCAACCTCGAATTCTGTTTCATATGATGTTGTTGGTTGCCTTTTTGAAGATTCCGAAGGAAAAATCTGGATAGGTACGGATGGAAAAGGAGTAAATGTCTATGATCCTCAAACAGGAAATTTCAAAATATTTACTTTCGACCCTCAAGACAAGTACAGTATCAGTAGTAATGTTATACGCGCTATTGACGAGGATAGTGAACATAATATATGGATCGCGACCTGGGATGCCGGGTTAAATATGTATAACAGAAAAACGAAGAAGTTTCACCGTTACTTGCCGGATAAAAATATCCCTTCTGCAATTTCCGGGCAAAATATCTGGACGATAAAGGTTGATCATAACAATATAATCTGGATTAGTTTATATAATAAAGGAATAGAACTTTTTGACAAAGACAAAGGAGTTGTGAAACAATTCACCTTTGAACCCAACAATGAAAAATCTCTTGCCAGTAATACTGCATGGTTATTTCACGAAGACGAGCAAAATAATATGTGGGTATGCACGAAATCAGGGGTGTGCCTGTTCGATAGCACAGATAAATCCTTTGTTCGCTACAATGAATTCCCAGACAATAACATTTGGGCGTTTCACAAAGATTGCGATGGCAACTTATGGGCGGGAACCAGCAGCAGGGGCATTTTCAGGTTTGATTCTTCCGGAAATATACTGGAAACCTACAATACTTCTCATGGTTTATCTAACAACATAATTAAGGGCATCGCTGAAGACAACAACGAAAACCTTTGGATATCAACAAATCACGGACTAAACCAATTTAACCGAAAAGATAAAAAAATCAGGTTTTACACAACAGATGACGGGCTTCCCGGCAATCAGTTTTTTTTTCAGTCATTTTTAAAAGACCGCAATGAAAAAATCTATTTCGGAGGTTATAATGGATTTATCGCTTTCTCTCCCAATAGCCTAACAGATAACGACTACATTCCATTCGTATACTTATCTGATTTTCTTTTATTTAACAAACCAGTAGTTATTGGAGCAGAGGGTTCTCCCCTCAAAAAACATATAAGTCAGACAAAAAGCCTTACCCTTTCCTATAAACAATCAGTATTTACTTTCCACTTCAGGGCTGTGAATATGACCTATCCATTAAAATGTCAGTTTGCTTATAGAATGGAAGGACTTGAAAAAGAATGGAACTATGTTGGAACAAACAGTTCTTTTGCCACTTACAGAAACCTGAAACCAGGAAAATACACGTTCCGGGTTATTGCCTCGAATAACGATCTACAATGGAACAACCGGGGAGTCAATCTGAACATCACCATCACCCCTCCCTGGTGGAAAACAACCTTATTTATTGTTATTTATTCTATTCTATTCATATTCACTCTATTAAGTTATGTGCGAATAAAGGTAAGCAAGCTAACAAAGTCAAATACAATTCTAAACCAAAAAGTCAGAACGAGAACCAAGCAACTTGAAGAACAAAATAGAATACTTAATAACCAGAAAAAGAAAATACTTAAACAAACCACCAAACTCAGGGACGCAAACGCCCTTCTTAGAGAAAAAGCCGAAGAAATAAAACAGACCAATACCGAGCTGCAGGAAAGGCAGTTGAAGATAGTGAGACAGTCGGAAGAAATAATGTTACAACGCGACATGCTTTATGAATACAACACCACGAAAGATATGCTCTTCTCTATCATTGCACACGATCTACGAAACCCTTTTGGCAGCATATTGAACATATGCAGTGTACTTTCCGGCGGACTGAACCGTTTTACCCAGGAAGAGCTAATGGAAGTCCTTGCTGAACTATCCTCTACAGCCCAAATAACATATGATCTCCTGGAAAAATTACTCAAATGGTCAATGGCGCAAAAGGGTGCCATTCATTTAGAACCAAGCCCCACAAACCTGGTTGCATTTATAAAAAATGAGTTACAGTTGATAAAAAAACAGGCTTCAGAGAAAGAAATAGACGTTAAGTTTTCTGCCAGAGGAAATGAACGGCTTACTACCTTAGACGTTAATCTAATTGGTACCGTAATTAGAAATCTGATTTCCAATGCAATAAAGTTCAGCCACACAAAAGGGGTTATTTACGTTGAAGTTGTCTTTCTTGACATGCAGGTTCGATTTTCCGTTCAGGACGAAGGTGTTGGCATGCAGCCCGAACAAATTGACTCTCTTTTTAAAATCACCAAAAACAAAAGTACAAGAGGTACAGTTGGAGAAAAGGGAACTGGCCTGGGGCTGCTCCTTTGTAATGAGTTTATTAAACTTCACAAAGGTAAAATATGGGCAGAAAGTACCCCCGGAGAAGGCTCAAAATTCATTTTTACTATTCCGGTTCTTTAAACCCGGAGCGTGGATTAACTTTTAAAGTCGGTCTATAAAGTCGCAATGTTACTCACGCATCTTATAATATTTTTTTTGCTCAAGAGGCATCACATAATCGTAACTTTTATTCAGATAACCGACCGGTAAATCTAAATTACCCCAAATATTCTCAAGCATCAGAACATAACCTTTCATTATTGCCCCACATGATTTAAAATGACGAGTTCCAAGTTTCTTTATATATTTTTCTTCCTGCACCTCCTTTGAAAACCTGATTCCTAATTCTCCGTCTCTATTTAACTGAGAGAACATGTGCCCATTTATCAATCTTAATTGTAATGTTTTAATAACTAAAAAAATAAGTTTTAAAACTTTAAGTTCAGGTTCTTAAACTTTTAGGCCGTTTTTTATTCTCCCGGATATATTCCCGTATTAAAAAACATCCTTACAAAACTCTTCAAAATAAGACTTTGCTTCTTTATCCCCCAGACCTGAAGCCTTCTCCAAATCGGCGCACCCTTCAGAATAGATTTCCAGGTAAAAATAAGACAATGCCCTGTTAAAGTAATAATTCGCATTCTCCGGCTCCAGCTTAATGGCTTCGCTAAACCTGTTGATGGCCATGTTAAAATCCCCCAACATAAAATAGGAATTACCGCAATCATAGCAAAGATCGGCATTTCCTTTATTAAGTTTTAACGCGTGTTCGAAATCAGAAAGAGACGCTTTATAATCCTGAAGGTTAAAATATGCGCTACCTCTGACCTGATAAGCTTCTGCGAAATCATTATCAAGTTTGGCCAAGGCTGACATATCCTCAACCGAGTGTTTATAATCTTCCAGCTCAAAATATGCATTCCCTCTGTTAAACAATGCATCCAGATACTTGTCATCCAGCCTTAAAACTTCGTTATAATCCTCAATAGCCTTTTTATATTCGTCTAACGCGAAAAATGTATTCCCCCGGTAATAATAAATATCCGGATCCGAGTTGTCCCGTTTTATTGCTTCGGAGAACAACTTCCCTGCCCGAACAAAATCCTTCTGGCCGTAACTTTCCAGTCCTTCCTTTACAAGTTGGGCAGTACTGCCCTGTGCCGACACGTTTATATATAAAACTGGTAAAACAATTGCTAATATTAATTTCATACGGATAGTTTTAAATTACCTTCTTCTTTGCATTTGACGACGGCGCATAGCCTTTTGCCTTAACTTTCGTTGTTGGATTAACCTCTGTTTTTTTTGTTGTCTCCGGTTAATCTGAATTCTCCTTTGCTGCATCATTTTTTGCTGCCGCATTATTACCGCTTTTCTTCTCTGGAGCATCTGTTTTTGGTGCAGGTTATCCTTTACAATCCTGACCTGATCGCGGGTATTGGCCCTTAACACCATCTGCGCCTTAACCTCCTCTATGTTGGGCTTTTTCGCAGCTTGTTGCGAAAAAGAAACACAGGGGGCAGCAACCAATAAAATTATTATAATCAATCTATCCATATCAATCTCCCGTTAAATATTCGGTTATTTGACTACATGAAATTAAAAAGGTTTAATTAAAATAGGGTAATTTATCTAAAATAATTCATTTTGACACGTGGGACGAGTTTCAAAGCATACCAAAACAAGCTCATGCATGATGAATTCAGTGCTAAATAACATGCTCCATTTCATAAATCCCCTAAGGAATCCCTAAAAACCAACCACGAACCAACAATAAAAGAATAATCCTTTTTTCTTTATTGTCAACAAATTATTGATATCTAAATAAAATATGTATTTGATACCACCTTCCGATAGAATATCTTTACATATTCTATCCAAAAAAGGAGTAAAGACGATAATATGAAGAAAGAAATTGAGGAATTAATTCAAAACCTTCGTAAAGAACTAAACAACCACAACTATAAATATTATGTTCTAAGTCGCCCCGAAATAAGTGATTTTGAGTATGACACTAAACTCAAAAGGCTTCAGGAACTTGAAAAAGAACACCCGGAATACTCTGATCCTTCATCCCCCACACAAAGGGTAGGTAGTGACATCAACCAGGAATTTGAGCAGGTGCCACACAATTACCCCATGCTTTCGTTAGACAACACATACAATAAAGAAGAAATTGCTGACTTTGAAAAAAGAAATAAAAGGCTTTTAGATGAAGATTTTGAATATGTATGTGAACTTAAATTTGACGGGGCCTCGATAAGCCTACGGTATGAAAACGGAAAACTTTCAAGGGCCGTAACCCGCGGTGATGGGGAAAAAGGAGATGATGTTACGGCCAACGTAAAAACAATCCGCAGCATTCCATTAATACTGAATGGAACGGATTATCCTGAAAATTTTGAAATAAGGGGTGAAATTTTCCTTCCTCATGAAGGGTTTGAAAAAATGAACAAAGAACAAAGAGAAAAAGGGGAGCCGGAATATGCCAACCCAAGAAATACAGCCTCCGGAACATTAAAAATCCAAAATTCCTCACTTGTTGCAAAACGCCCTTTAGATTGCTATCTCTATTACATTCTGGGAGAAAACCTCCCGTTTGACAATCATTACGACAATTTGGAGAAGGCTCGCGAGTGGGGGCTTAAAATCCCGGATATTACTCAAAAATGCAAATCACTTGATGAAATATACAATTTTATCGATTACTGGGACGGAGAGCGCCACAAGCTACCGTTCGACATTGATGGTGTTGTAATTAAAATCAACAGTTACCGTCAACAACAGCAACTGGGAATGACCGCCAAATCTCCACGATGGGCAACTTCTTATAAATTTAAAGCCGAACAAGCCCTCACAAAACTTGAAAGCATTTCATACCAGGTAGGCAGAACCGGAGCCATTACACCCGTTGCAAACCTCACTCCCGTCAAACTTGCCGGCACTACAGTAAAGAGGGCCTCTTTGCATAATGCAGAGCAAATCAGGTTGCACGATATACGAATTAACGATATGGTGTACATTGAAAAGGGCGGTGAGATTATTCCTAAAGTGGTCGGCGTTGACAAAGCACAACGTCCCTCTGATTCAGTACAAACCGAATATATCACCCATTGCCCCGAATGTGGGACCGAGCTTATTCGTAAAGAAGGGGAAGCCAAGCACTTTTGCCCGAATGAGAATGAATGCCCGCCCCAAATAAAAGGCCGGCTCGAACATTTTGTCTCCAGAAAAGCCATGAATATAGGTTTAGCTGAAGCTACTGTACAACAGCTTTTTGCTGCAGGGCTTTTAAAAAATATCTGTGACTATTATGACCTGAACAAGGAGCAGTTATTATCGCTGGAAAGGTTTGCTGACAAGTCTGCCGAAAATCTGATTAAAAGTATAGAAGAATCCAAAAAAATACCGTTTGAAAGGGTTCTGTATGCTATGGGTATAAGATATGTAGGAGAAACAGTAGCAAAAAAAATTGCACGAAGCATGAATTCCATTGACGCTATTATGGAGGCAGACATTGACACCTTATTGAAAATTGATGAAGTGGGAGAAAAAATAGCCAGAGCCGTTTATGATTACTTTAACGTAGAAGAAAACAAAGAAATCGTTAGCAGACTAAAAAACAAAGGTGTTAGTTTAACGTCATCATCGATGACAAGCACACCCGTTGGAAATGCACTGGAGGGAAAAAACATTGTTATTTCCGGCTCGTTTGAAAATTATAGCAGAGAAGAAATAAAACTACTCATTGAGCAACATGGGGGGAAAAATGTCAGCAGTATATCGGGAAAAACCGACTACCTGGTTGCGGGTGATAAAATTGGTCCCAGCAAACTTGAAAAAGCTCAAAACTTGAACGTTAAAATAATTAATGAAGGTGAGTTTTTAAAAATCATTGGAGATAAAAATTCTTAAAAAAGCGTAAGTTACAAAAAACTGTTCGTGGTTTTCCTTTAGTTAAAAGATGAATTTTGTTAAAATTGCAGTATGAATTTGATGGGGTCTTTAAAGAAGAAAGTTGGTGAGTTTAATTTAAAAAAACAAATTGGGCATCAGAAGCGAAATGTGAAATCATGTAGTTTAATTGAAGCCAGGAAAATAGGCGTACTATTTGATGCAACTCATCTTGTTAGTTTTGAAATTGTTAAAGAGTTTGTTAAGCATATAACAAAACCAGAAAATGAAGTGATGGTCTTAGGTTATGTTGACAGCAAACAAATGATCGATCATTATCTGTACCGAAAAGGGTTTGAGTTTTTCACCAAATCTAACCTTAACTGGTACAACAAACCGGAAGGTGAAGCGGTTAATGATTTTATCGCGCAAAAATTTGATATTTTAATTGATCTGAACCTGGAAGACAGCTACCCTATGAACCACATTTCTTCAGCCTCTCATGCAGTTTTCAAAGCAGGAAGATTTTCTCCCGATAATAAAATTCTTGATTTCATGCTTGATATTGAACCTGAAAAAAAAGCCCTTAAACAACTTCAGGTTGAAATAGACAAAGATAGAAATGTGAAGCGGGGACACAGTGCCAACTATGATAACATTGCTGAAAGAAAAACTGACATAGAATTACAACTCAACTACCTTATTAACCATTTAGTTCATTACTTATCCAAGCTAAAATAATTAAACCTTATGAAAAATATATTTGAAGGTACGGGCGTGGCAATTGTAACGCCATTCAATGAAGATTTAACCATTGACTTTGATTCCCTTGGAAAAATACTGGACCATGTTGTTTCTGGTGATGTAAACAGCGTTGTTGCATTAGGGACAACCGGGGAGTCTGCTACATTGAGTAAAGACGAAAAAATACAGGTTGTTGAATTTTGCAAACAAAAAATAGACGGAAAAGTACCCCTGATTGTTGGTGCTGGAGGAAACAATACCTCAGAAGTAATTCATTCCATAAAATCTTTTGACTTAAACGGGGTTTCGGGAATATTATCTGTTGCACCGTATTATAATAAACCCAGCCAGAAAGGTGTTTTTGAGCACTTTAAAGCTATTGCGAACTCTACTGATTTACCTATTATTATTTACAACGTTCCCGGCCGGACAAGTTCAAACATTTCTGCCAGTACAGCTATTAAACTTGCTAATGAATGTAAGAACATTAAAGCTGTTAAAGAAGCCTCGGGAAATTTCCAGCAAATAATGGAAATTATAAAAAACAAGCCTGACGGATTTGAAGTTCTCTCTGGTGACGATGCACTTACCCTTCCTATGATTAGCCTTGGCACCAAAGGAGTAATCTCTGTTGTGGCAAACTCACACCCCAAAGAGTTCTCGGGTCTGGTCTGTGCGGCCCTACAAGGAAACTTTGATGAAGCAAACGTCAATCAATATAAGCTTTTAAATTATATTACCAGACTTTTCGAAGAAGGCAGTCCTTCAGGTATAAAAGCCTGCCTGGAAATAATGGGCTTATGTAAAAACATCGTCAGGTTACCTTTAGTCCCTGTCAGCGATGAACACTATGAAAAACTAAAGAAGCTTATTGCAGAGATATAGATAAAGCTACATGCCAAATAATAAAGCAGTCCACGTTGGGCTGCTTTTTTATTTTAGACAACCTTGCTGATTCTTTAAAATGTTATTAGACAACCACTCCAATCATTTTTTTAACCGTAATTCTCAAAAGAAGTTTAAATCGTATTAAAATGTCTTTGATTAAATAAAAACTAAGCACTATATTTAATACACCAATCAAACATAACAAACATGAAAAGAAACATACCAGAAAGTAACTTTACTTCAGGCATATTTATGCGATACTTTGAATAAATTTATAGACAAGAATAAAAGAAAGTTTTTTTTGTAATGAACTCTATTTAGGAATTCATCACTCTCTTTGCTAATTAGGAAGAGTTCGTATTGAATTATACAGATAATTGTTATTCATATACTCCCATGAATTCTATATAACCTTTTTTAATAGTAACCCTTAAATCTAAATTCAAATGAGAAAACAACTTTTTGAAAAAGTAACGTTGTGTATTTTCACATTCACAATGTCTGTAATCCTCTGTAGTTCTGTAAAAGCGTCACCAGCTTATCCTTACCCTATTACTATTACACAGCCTGATGGAACCATTCTTACAATACAACTGGAAGGTGACGAATTTGTAAAAAGGGCAAAGACAACAGACGGATACACCCTTATGTTTAATGCAGATGGGATTTACGAGTACGCCGTTACCGACGAAAATCAAAACCTTATTCCCTCTGGTATACTCGCCCGTAATGAGTCAGAACGAGATAACAACACAATTGAGTTATTAAAAAAAACTCCAAAAGAGTTGACTTATTCTTCTGGACAGCTTTCTATGATGAAAAGTATAAAAGGGATGGTTGAAAAAGAAAGAGCAGAGCGAGCCTTCCCAACAACAGGAAATAGGAAGTTGGTTTGTATTCTAATAGGCTTCAAGGACAGAAGCTTTTCTAAATCAAGAAATGATTTCTACAACCTTTTTAACCAGATCGGATATAGTGTTGACGGAGCATCAGGAAGCGTAAAAGACTTTTATAAAGAAAACTCCTATGGAAAACTCAACCTATCTGTTACAGTCACTGGACCATACACAGCTGCGAATAACATGAGCTACTATGGAGGTAATAACAGTAACAATCAGGATAAAAATCCAAGAGCCCTAATAACGGAAGCTGTTAAAGCTGCAAATAAAGACGTTAATTATGATAACTTTGATAATGACAATGACGGCACAGTTGATGGTATTTATGTAATATATGCTGGTTATGGTGAAGAAGCCGGAGGTAGTGCCAATGCCATTTGGGCTCATGCCTGGTCTATATCGACTATTACTCTGGATGGAAAAAAAATTAATCGTTACTCCTGCTCTGCCGAATTAAGAGGAAATTCTGGTTCTGGTATTTCCCGAATTGGTGTTATTTGTCACGAGTTTGGTCATGTTGCCGGTGCTCCCGATTATTACGATACCGATTACTCAAAAGGTGGTCAGTTTTCAGGAACAGGAAGATGGGATTGCATGGCCGGTGGTTCATGGAACAATGGTGGAGCAACTCCTGCTCATCACAATCCATATACAAAAGTTTATATCTACAAATGGGCATCAGCAACAACTCTTAGTTCAACCAAAACTATTACCTTAAATAATGCGGCTACAAATTCAAACAGTTTTTATCGTTATAACACAACAACAACCAACGAGTATTATCTTGTTGAAAACAGACAGAAAGCCAAATTCGATGCCCATATTCCAGGACATGGAATGCTCATTTACCATGTACATAAAGACATTGGAAATAGAAATATTAACATTACGCATCCTCAGAAAATGTACCCGGTATGTGCAAGTGCTACTTCAAACCCGTCATCAACACCATCAAGTTATGGCTCAATCAACAGTAGTGGATGTCCCTTCCCAGGGTCTGGCAATAAAACATCTTTTACAGATGCTACAACTCCTAATTCTCGTTCATGGGCTGGTAATAAAACAAATAAATCTTTAATAAACATTAAAGAATCAGGAGGAAAGATAACCTTTGACTTTCAGATTCCATGCACTCCACTCGCAAAACAAAACGATAGAACTTTATATGGTGACGTAAATGGTGATGGAAGAGATGAACTCATATTTGTTAACACCAGCTATTGTGGAGGTGCAATTCGAGTTACTGACGCGGTATCTGGAAAAACCATGTTATGGAAAAACCATGTAGGTTCTGACTTTAGAGGTTGGATGGATAATTCTGATAAAGCTTTAGTGGGAGATGTTAACGGAGACAAAAAAGATGATCTTGTTCTCATAAACACACATTACAGTGGTGGTGCAATAAGAGCGATTGACCTTACTTCAGGTAATACAATTAAATGGATCAACCACTCTGGATCAGGCTTTAATGGATGGATGGATTCGTCCGATAAAATGTTCATTGGAGATATTAACGGAGATAAAAAAGAAGACCTGGTTCTTGTAAACACAAATTACAGTGGAGGAGCAATTCGTTCTATTGATATTATGACTGGTAATACAATTAAATGGATCGATCACAGTGATGGTGGTTTTGGTGGATGGATGGATTCATCCGACAAAATGTTCCTCGGTGATGTAAATGCTGATAGCAAGAAAGATTTAGTCCTTGTTAATACGAACTACAGCGGTGGGGCAATAAGGGCTGTAAACCTTACGAGTGGCACTAACATAAAGTGGATTAACCACTCTGGTGCTGGTTTTAATGGTTGGATGGACTCTTCTGACAAAATGTTCCTAGGAGACGTAAACGGAGACAAAAAAGAAGACCTGGTTCTTATAAACACAAATTACAGTGGAGGAGCAATACGTTCTGTTGATATTATGTCTGGTAATACAATCAAATGGCTCGATCACAATGGCGGTGGTTTTAATGGTTGGATGGATTCCTCCGACAAAATGTTCCTCGGTGATGTTAACGCCGACAACAAAAAAGATATAGTTCTTGTTAACACGAATTATAGCGGTGGTGCAATAAGAGCTGTAAATCTTATTACTGGTGCTACCCTAAAATGGATCGACCATAGTGGCAGTGGATTCAGTGGTTGGATGGATTCTTCTGACAGAATGCGTTTATTTAAAGCAAATGCAGACAACAAAGCTGACCTTGTTCTCATTAATACAAACTATAGTGGTGGAGCAGTTTGGGTAAAAGACATCATGAATAACTCAACAATTCTTTGGTTAAACCACTCAACAGCCGGACTTAGTGGTTGGTTAGACGGCTTTGACACCAGAGTTTCCCAAAAGTCTTTTATGAAGGACTCTGATACTACTGAAGAAGGTGAATCTGTTGTAACAAATGAACTTAGTCGAAATGAAAACAATGTAAGTATTTTCCCAAACCCTACCTCTGGAATACTTAATGTTCATATTGTCGACAATTTAAATAACATTTCTGAAGTTGAATTGATTAATATAACAGGTACGACAGTTTATAAAAACAGTATAATAAATGAAGATATGGAGATTGACATGACTAATCAACCTTCTGGAATTTACATCCTTAATATAAAAACGAAAACTAACACAAAAAACTTTAGAGTTATTAAAAAATAATAAACTCTTTTATTGAAACAGAGGCTATCATTCTATGATAGCCTCAACCTTATATGAAAGCACTCTCATAAAAAATCACAGCCTTCTTCCTCCTTGCCATTCCCTCATAAAATCCATATGATCCTGATGTTCCCTTCCTGTTGCTTTCCTATAATCTGATTTAACATCAAATGCCCCGTTTAAAATATTCACATAAATCCCGGCTATTATATTCCCAAAAAACTCTCCATGTGCCTTAATCCGATCTTCCCTGTATTCATCTACAGTTAAGTTCTCAAACTCGATTCTAGCATTAAAAATTTCACTAATATACCGGGCTAACTGATTCTGCGTAATAGGCTCTCCGGTTAAATTAAAGACATCACCACTTTTTTCATCGTCCCTTATCAATTCAGTGTATGCTATCGCCAGTTCCTTCCTGTTTGTATAGGCACATCTTCCTATTCCTGCACAGTTCGATATTTTTCCTGTTTTTAGATAGTATCCTGCAAATTCCAGATCCGGTTCAAGATATAGTCCATTTCTGCCAATAGCCCAATCCAGGCCACTTTCCCGTATATCTTTTTCTGTTTGCCTGTTACTTTTAATTATCGCATCAAAGGTAGACTGTCCTTCTTTTCCGAAAATACTGGAATAAACAATTTTCCTTACCCCATTTTCCTTTGCAGCTTCTATAATATTTCTGTGCTGTTGAATTCTTTTATCAGGCGTATCTGAACCTGACACCAACAGAACAACATCTACAGCTTTTAGTGCGGTAAGAAAATCTTCTTTACTGTTGTAATCTCCTTTACGTATTTCTATACCCGGTTCTTCTACTTTCTCAGGTGTTCTGGCAATACCAATAATATTTTCAGTTCCGAATTCTTTTACGGCCTGTTTTATTACTGATTTTCCCAGTCCCCCACTGGCTGTTGTTATGGCAATTTTCATATTTACAGATTAAAAATGGTATTGAATTAACAATCTGTTTAAACAAAAGATTAACCCATAATAAAAAAACCTGGACGAAACCAGGTTTTAATATCTAATTTAAAAAGGTTAACGAACTCTGAAAAAAACTACCAACGAGCGGTACCGGCTTTTCTTCACCCTGAATTGCCGAAATCAGCCCCATTACCCAAAAAACTACTACTGCTATCGATACTATCGAAGCAATTACACCACCAAGAAAAGGAAGTCCCCTTAGGATATATGCTGCAAATGCAAGTAAAAAAATCCCCAGCGACTGTCTTATATGAAAGCGTACTAACGTATTCCCTTTTTGAGAACCGTTATACATTATTAAAGCAATAAGCCACCCGAATACTGTTAAATAGCTAACCCAGGCAAATGTATTGTTCTTTTCCATAATACGTTTTATTTGGATTTATAATCATCATTGTTTTGTTTCCACCGCTACTTTACCATGGCAGTTTTTATACTTTTTACCGCTTCCACATGGACAAGGATCATTCCTTCCAACTTTTTTCTCTACCCTCACTGGCTGGGCTTTCTTTTGCTCCCGCTTTTGTTCTCCCTTTTCTCCGTCGAAAGCTGAACCAAAATCAGTTTTTCTTGCCTGCAAATTACCCGTATTAGAACGTCTTGGTTCCTCTCCCTTCTTCACTTCACTTGGATCCTCCAAAGGTATCACCCCTTTCATTAACACACCAACAACTTCTTTGTTCACTTTGTCAATCATGACTTTAAAAAGCTCAAAGGATTCGAATTTATAGATTAACAAAGGATCTTTTTGTTCGTATGTTGCATTTTGAACCGATTGTTTTAAGTCATCAAGTTCGCGTAGATGCTCTTTCCAATTATCATCAATGGTTGCCAGACTTATTGTTTTTTCATAAGAGCGGACAAGTTCTTCACATTCTGTCTCTACATTTTTCTCCAGGTTCGTAATTACATTATATGTTTTTAACCCGTCTGTAATTGGTATTAAGATATTTTTATAGGCATCTGCCTGTCTTTCATGTACATGTTTTATAATTGGGAAAGCCTGAGTTTTAACTCCTCCTACCTTTCTTTTGTATGCCTCCCTCACTGCCTTATAAAGTGCATCTGCAACATAGGCGGACGACTCTTTCATAAACTCATCTTTCGAAACAGGGTTGGAAACCGATAGAAACCTTAGTACCTCCATTTCAAAATCTTCAAACTCTACATTTCCATGACATTCTTCGGCTACACTTTCACACACTTCATACATCATGTTAGCAATATCAACCTGAACCCTTTCTCCATAAAGTGCATTTCGGCGTTTTTTATAAATAACCTCCCGCTGGTTATTCATTACATCATCATATTCAAGAAGCCGCTTACGTATTCCGAAGTTGTTTTCTTCTACTTTCTTTTGCGCCCGCTCAATTGACTTTGTAATCATTCCGTGCTGGATTACCTCTCCTTCTTTCAGTCCCATTCGATCCATTAAGGTGGCAATTCTGTCACTTCCGAACAAACGCATCAAATCATCCTCCAACGAAACATAAAACTGAGAAGAACCTGGATCTCCCTGACGGCCAGCCCTACCCCTTAACTGTCTGTCAACCCTTCTGGATTCATGCCTCTCCGTTCCGATAATTGCCAGTCCGCCTGCTTCTTTTACTTCTGGAGGAAGTTTAATATCTGTACCCCGGCCAGCCATGTTGGTTGCAATAGTTACTGCCCCGGCCTTTCCTGCTTCTGCCACAACATCAGCTTCCCGTTGGTGCAGCTTGGCGTTTAACACATTATGCTTTACACCTTTCATTTTTAACATTCGGCTTAACAGCTCTGAAATTTCAACCGATGTAGTACCAACAAGGACCGGCCTGCCATTATTAACAAGCTCAACACACTCGTCAATTACTGCATTATACTTCTCCCTTTTCGTTCGATAAATCAAATCCTGCCTGTCATCCCGTTGTATCCTCCTGTTTGTAGGAATAACCACTACATCCAGTTTATATATATCCCAGAATTCTCCGGCTTCCGTTTCAGCCGTACCTGTCATACCGGCCAATTTGTGATACATCCTGAAATAATTCTGTAACGTAACTGTAGCATATGTTTGTGTAGCTGCTTCTACCTTCACCCGTTCCTTGGCCTCTATCGCCTGGTGCAAGCCATCGCTATAACGACGCCCTTCCATAATACGTCCGGTCTGCTCATCTACAATTTTAACCTTATTGTCCATTACTACATATTCCACATCCTTCTCGAACATGGCATATGCCTTTAATAATTGGTTAACCGTATGGATCCGCTCAGATTTCACAGCATAATCCTGGATCAACTTATCTTTCTTCTCCTGAATTTCATTTTCTTTTAAACCTGATTTTTCTAACTCTGCAACTTCACTCCCTATATCTGGCATTATAAAGAAATCGCTATCCTCTGCAGCTGTGGTTATTGCCTCAATACCTTTATCGGTAAGATCTACGGAATTTAATTTTTCATCAATTACAAAGAAAAGCTCATCGGTTACTTTATGCATATTCTTACTGGAATCCTGCATATAAAAGTTTTCCGTCTTCAATAATAATGCCTTATTTCCTTCTTCACTAAGAAATTTAATTAAGGCCTTATTTTTTGGTAAACCTTTAAACGCTTGCAATAATTTAAAGCCGCCCTTCTCCTTATCTCCCTCTGAAATAAGTTTTTTTGCGTCTGCGAGCATTTCGGTAACAAGTTTCCTCTGTGTAGAAACCAGTTTCTCAACACGTGGCTTAAAATCGTCAAACTCATGATGTTCTCCCCGTGGCACCGGACCTGAAATAATCAATGGGGTCCTGGCATCATCGACAAGTACAGAATCGACCTCATCAACAATCGCATAATGATGTTTTCGTTGAACGAGATCGCCGGTTCCAATAGCCATATTGTCGCGGAGGTAATCGAAGCCGAATTCATTATTTGTCCCAAACGTTATATCTGCACGGTATGCCTTACGGCGCTCCAGAGAGTTTGGCTGGTGCCTATCAATACAATCAACAGAAAGACCGTGAAATTCATACAAAGGTCCCATCCATTCCGAGTCCCTTTTTGCCAGATAATCATTAACCGTTACAACGTGCACACCTCTGCCTGCCAGGGCGTTCAAAAATACAGGAAGAGTGGCCACAAGAGTTTTACCTTCACCGGTAGCCATTTCAGCTATTTTCCCCTGATGCAAAACCACCCCGCCAATCAGCTGAACATCATAATGTATCATTTCCCATTTCAGCTTATTGCCACCGGCTATCCATGAACTTTCATATTTTACCTTATCGCCTGTTATTTCCACATGTTCATGCCTGGCTGCAAGATCCCTGTCAAAATCAGTTGCTGTAGCTTCTACAAACTCATTATCATTTAATCGGTGAGCTGTTTCTTTGATAACGGCAAATGCTGCTGGCAGGATTTCGTTTAATACTTCCTCAAGCTTTTCATTAACCGTTTTTTCAATTTTATCTATCTCATCATAAATGTTCTCTTTTTCAGAAATGTTTTCTTCAGAATCGGCCTTCCTTTTTAATTCCTCAATGTTGTCAAGCTGAGGCTTGATATAATCCTGAATCTTTGCCTTCAGCTCAATCGTTTTTCCACGGAGTTCATCGTTTGAAACATTCTGAAGCAACTCATATTCTTTTTTTATTTTCTCAACCATCGGAGTCACCTCTTTTATATCCCTCTCCGATTTATTGCCCAAAAATTTGCTCAATATTGAATTTATAATACTCATCGTATGTTGTTTTATTTTTTCATCTCAAAAGGCAACAAATTTAATCGTTTTATCAAGAATCACACTAGAATTAACTGTTTTTTAAAACTCATAATTCGATACCCCAAGTGTTTA
Organism: Bacteroidales bacterium; assembly: GCA_965230395.1. Lineage (GTDB taxonomy): Bacteria > Bacteroidota > Bacteroidia > Bacteroidales > UBA10428 > UBA10428. Next base: position 2,983,670 of record CBDDKV010000002.1, on the reverse strand, counting down.
TGATAAGTGGCACAGATTCTTGTGAGAATAGTTTCCGGGTGTTGAGTTAATAAAACCTTAAACCATCACCCTCGTATAATTTTATATTTTTTAAACAGTAGTAATGCATACCTTTGTATTCATTTAAACTAAACCAGTTAAATATTATGGCGAATAAACGTAATTTTATATTCTTGTTAATGGTGGTTTTCTTATCTGATTTTTGTAATGCCCAACCCTGGTTATATGAAAGCGCAAAACTAAAATCAACTTCTAAGGTACTTTCTTTTAAAGAGCAACAGAGGGCTTTTTACAGTTACTGGAACAAAAGAGATGTTGTTAGGGCCAAAGGCCAGAAACAATTTAAAAGATGGGAATATATTATGGCCCCCAGATTATACAATAATGAAACAATTAATTCAAAAGCATTATGGGATGCCATTAAAATAAAACCTATAAATACCCCCTCTAGTTCCGCTAACTGGAAGTTTGTTGGCCCGGATAAAACACCTTTTCAAGTAGAAACAAAAAAGAAAACAGGAAACGGAAGGCTAAACTGTGTTGCATTCCACCCTACCGATGCTAACATTTTATATGTCGGGGCACCTTCAGGCGGATTCTGGAAAACAACAAACGGGGGGGTATCCTGGTCTACAACAACCGACAAACTTGATGCTATTGGTGTAAGTGACATTGTTATATCGCATGAAAACCCCGATCATATTTTTCTTGCCACTGGTGACGGAGATGCCGGCGACACGTATGGCATTGGAATAATAAAATCTACCGATGGTGGCTATTTATGGGACACCACAGCCTTAAGCCTTGATGTAACAGAAGGGATATATTTCCGAAGAATCATTATGGATCCCAATAATGCAGATATAATGCTGGCCGCATCTTCAAATGGTATATATAAAACTACCGACGGGTGGAACACATTTAAGCAGGTTCAGGAAGGAAACTTTAAAGATATTGAATTCAAACCGGGAGTTTCTGACTATGTTTATGCCTCCTCATATAATGGCGGTGGCAATGCAGGAATCTTCAGAAGTACAAACAAAGGAGAAACATTTACTAAAACAACCACAGGGCTTGACTATTCAGATGTCAGCCGTATTGAACTGGCGGTCTCACCCGCTAACAGTAATTACGTTTATGCACTTGCCTGCAAAGCAAGCTCCGGTTATCTTCATAGCCTTTGCCGCTCAACAAACAGTGGCAGTTCTTGGATGATGGTTTTTGACAATAACGAAGAAGAGCTCCTTGGCTGGGACATAAATGGCAACGATGGCAATGACAATGAGGGACAGGGCTGGTATGATCTTTCACTTGCTGTTTCCCGGACTGACATTAACACCTTAATTGCTGGAGGCGTAAACATATGGAAATCTACCACCGGGGGAACTGCATGGACAATAACCGGATTTTGGGAAAACAGGGAGACCTCGGGAATTGATTATGTACACGCTGATCAACATATGTTTGCTTTTTCACCTCTTACAAACAATGCCTATGCAGCAAATGATGGAGGATTGTACAAAAGTACAGATAAAGGCAGCAGCTGGGAAGATATAAGTAATGACCTTCAGATTCTTCAGTCATACAAAATGGGGATATCCGGAATAAGCGATGGGAGAATAATTACGGGCAACCAGGATAATGGGACATTTCTTTTGACCAATTCTGAATGGTTTGAGGTGTTGGGAGGTGATGGTATGGAATGTCACATTGACCCCACCGACGACAATATTTTGTACGGTTCCCTTTACTACGGAGAAATAAGCCGTTCCGATGACGGAGGAATTACGTTTTCAAGTATAAAGCCTGCCTCTTCAGGTGACGGGGCCTGGGTTACCCCACTTATCCTTCACCCTGTTTATCCGTCAATACTTTATGTTGGTTATAAGGATGTATATAAATCATACGATAGAGGAAATACATGGACACAACTCTCAAAAGATCTTTCTACCAATGCATTAAATAACCTGGCCGTGGCCCCTTCAAATGACAACTATATTTATACATCTTCAGGAAATACATTATTTAAGTCTACTGATGGAGGCACTACGTGGAATACCGTTTCCAACGATCTACCCAATGGATATATAAGTTCTATCTGCATTTCACCCAACGACCATAATGAAATATGGGTCTCCCTATCAGGGTACAGTCCTAATCAAAAAGTATATTATAGTAATAATGGAGGAACAGACTGGACTAACTTTTCTGAGGGATTACCTAATATTCCGGCCAACGAAGTTATATTCCGGTCAAACACCCATAAGGAATTATACCTGGCCACAGATATTGGCATTTACTACAGACATGGTGACACCAATACATGGCTGAATTATAGCAACAACCTCCCGAACGTAATTGTAAGCGATATTGAGATATCTGAAAAATTTAATAAATTGAGGGCTGCCACTTACGGCCGGGGAATCTGGGAAACAGAACTGGACAAACCCGTTCCTGCCAAAACTGCTTTCAATGCAAATATTGTAAGTGGTTGTCCAAATGCCCCTATTACAATTGTGTATAACGGAACTACAGAATTTGACAGCCTGAACTGGGATTTGGACGAAGCCAATATAATATACCAAAGTGCTAAGAATGACTCGTTGATATTTTCTTTTTCTACAAATGGATTTAAGACAATTAAGTTAACGCATTATTATAACGGTAAGGTTACAAACGAAATCAATTACAATTATATCGAAATCCGCAATAACATTGATATCCTTATAAAACCGGAGAAGCAATACGTGTGTAACCACACAGAACATAAAGTGTTTTTACCCAATGGATATGAATACACTGTTTCTCCAAGTGAATCGGTAATTAACATGGAAAACAACTGGCTGACGTTGGCTCCATCAGGAAATACGACATATTCAATTACTGCTAAACACGGAGAATGCGAGTCTAAAAAAGAGCTCCAGCTATTGATTATGCCCGATAATGCGTGCTCTGCTTTGTATTTGCCGGCGGGGGAAATAAGCGGAATATTCTCAAATGCATGTGCCTCTATTGAAAATAAAGAACCCTTTCCTCCTGTGGGCTCTCATAGCAATTCAAACGGATGTGTTTCTCAGGATGGCTGGTGTGAAGGAGAAAATGAAATAAAGCACTCTTTATGGTTTAAAGTCACCGTTCCGGAAAATGGAAGTCTAAACATCAGAGCAGAAGGGTTTGACTCAAAAATAGCTCTTTATAAAGCTGATAACTGCAACTCCCTATTTCAGCAAAGTGCCTTCCAGTTAATAGCTGCTAATGATGACAAAAGTGACTTTGATGGAAACTCGGAAATAAAAACCATTTCAAACCTAACACCTGGAGACACGCTTTATTTGCAGGTTGACGGATCGTATGGAGGCGTTGTCGGGGAATTTACCATTGAAGTAACGGATGGTACAACTTCCATCGAGCTTCCTACAAAAAAGACAAGTAATTTGGTTGTGTTCCCAAATCCTGCCAGAGAACAATTCACTGTGCGCCTGATTGTTCCTAACAAATCAAAAGTTGATGTTGATATTATTTCCAGTAATGGAAATATTGTGCACTCAAAACAGGGTGTTGAAGAAATAAGCTTTTATGAAGAAACGTTTAACGCAAAAAAAATGAAGGGGCTATACATACTCAGAATAAAAACAAATGAGCTGACATTATTCAAAAAGTTCATTGTCAGATAACGAATTAAAGGAACAGTTCATGTAAGAATAAAATAAGAAAGGCTACTTTTTCAAAGTAGCCTTTCTTATTTAGTCTGTCTATAAACTGGAAAGTTCGGACTAGAAAGTTTAAATTATTCGTTCGCTGCAGCTTCTGCGGCACTCTTCCTTATACTCATAATATCACGGTCAAAAAGATACATGTTGTCTGCCCCAACCATATTCAGCTTATCAAGAATTGAACTAACATTAGCTTCTTCCTCAATCTGCTCGTTAACAAACCATTGAACCCAGCTATTGGTTGTAAAATCTTTCTCTTCAATAGTCACGCCTACAATTTCGTTAATAGACTCTGAAATAAATTGTTCGTGCTTAAAAACAGCTTCAAACATTTCTTTAATCGTTCCGTGTTCAACCGGAGGCTTTTCTACTTCAGCAATTATTGCATGCCCCCCCCTGTCATTAATATACTTTACAAACCTAAGCATGTGAAGTCTTTCTTCATCTGCCTGGGCATACATCCAGTCCGCAATACCTGCAAAACCATTTTTTTCGGCCCAGGAGGCCATTGACAAATATAGGTTTGAAGAATATGCCTCCCTTTTTACTTGTTCATTTAGAACATCTTCTATCTTTTGTTTTAACATGATAATATTTTCTTTTATTAAGTTTACTCGCTAAAGATAATTGTTTTCAGTATAGCCTTACAATAAACCTGTAAGGTTGTACCGTTTTTAAAATACTAATTCACTAGTGAATTTATTATTTCATTTAAGGTCTCACTTGGTCTCATCATCTTTGTAACCAAATCTACACGGGGCATATAATACCCGCCAACATCTACGGAAGCTCCCTGGGCTGAATTCAATTCATTGATAATCCCGGACTCATTCTCGGCAAGTTTACCGGCAACCACTGTAAAAGTATCCTTCAGTTCTTCATCCTCTGTTTGCTCAGATAAGGCCTGGGCCCAATACATAGCCAGGTAAAAATGGCTCCCCCTGTTATCCAGTTCATTTACTTTTCTGGATGGAGATTTTGCATTTTCAAGAAATCTTTCGGTAGCTACATCCAAAGTTTTTGACAATACTTTTGCCCGTGAATTTCCTGACACTTTACTCAAATGCTCTAATGACACAGCTAAAGCTAAGAACTCTCCGAGAGAATCCCATCTAAGGTGCCCTTCTTCCTCAAATTGCTGAACATGTTTCGGTGCAGAACCTCCCGCCCCGGTTTCAAACAATCCACCCCCATTCATTAGCGGTACAATTGATAACATCTTTGCACTCGTGCCCAACTCCAGTATTGGAAATAAATCTGTAAGGTAATCCCTTAAAACATTTCCTGTTACTGAAATTGTATCCTTTCCCTCAATAATTCTTTCCAGGGAAAAACGTATTGCTTCAACCGGTGATTTTATTAATATTTCAATATCTGAAGTATTGTGATCTTTCAGGTACTGATTAACCTTTTTTATAAGGTTTGCATCATGGGCCCTGTTTTCGTCGAGCCAGAATACCGCCGGGGCCCCTGTTTCTTTTGCTCTTGAAACAGCTAACTTGACCCAGTCCTTTACAGGTGCATCCTTAACCTGGCACATCCGCCAGATATCTCCCTTTTCCACAGAATGCTCAAAAATCACTTCTCCGTCCTGATCAATTACTCTCACAGAACCATTATCAGGTATCTGAAATGTTTTGTCGTGGGAACCATATTCTTCGGCCTTTTGGGCCATCAGGCCAACATTCGATACACTTCCCATTGTTTTAGGATCAAATGCACCGTGTTTTTTACAAAAATCTATCGTTTCCCGATAAATACCAGCATAACATCTGTCTGGAATGATTGCTTTCGTATCTCTCAAATTTCCGTCCGGCCCCCACATTTTCCCAGAAGAACGAATGGCTGCCGGCATGGAGGCATCAATAATGATATCGCTTGGCACATGCAGGTTTGTTATTCCTTTATCTGAATTAACCATGGCCAAATCCGGATTAATACGATAACACTCCTGAATTTCATCTTCAATTTCTTTTCTCCTGGCCTCCGGAAGTCCCTGTATTTTTAACAATAAATCCCCAAGTCCGTTGTTTGGGTTTACACCCAGTTCTGTTAATTCCTCGCCAAACTTATCAAATACTGGTTCAAAATAAACAGCAACAGCGTGTCCAAAAATAATTGGATCGGAAACCTTCATCATTGTTGCCTTAAGGTGCACAGAAAGAAGCACATCCTGCTTCTTTGCATCAACAACCTGTTCCTTAAGAAATTTCCTTAAGGCTTTTTGAGACATTAGCGCAACGTCAACAATCTCGCTATTGAGCACTGGCACTTCATCTTTTAATACAACAGATTCACCGTTAGCTTTCTCCAGGATTATTTTCAAAACCCCTTCTTTCTGTATTACTGCAGATTTTTCACTACCAAAGAAATCTCCGTCTTCCATACTCGAAACATGAGAAAGGGACCCTGCTTTCCATTCTCCCATTGAATGTGGGTGATGCTTTGCATATTCTTTAACTGCACGCGGGGCTCTTCGATCCGAATTTCCCTCACGGAGTACCGGGTTTACAGCACTCCCTTTTATTTTATCATACCGGCCTTTTATTTCCTTCTCCTCATCACTCGCTGGTTCGTCCGGATAATCAGGTAAATTATACCCTTTGCTTTGAAGCTCGGTTATTGCTGCTTTAAGCTGAGGGATAGACGCACTTATGTTAGGAAGTTTTATAATATTGGCTTCAGGTCTCTGAGCTAAATCGCCTAAGTCTGCTAACGCGTCCGGAACCCTCTGCTCCTGTGTTAAATATTCCGGAAACTTTGCAATAATTCTTCCCGCAAGGGAGATGTCACTGGTCTCCACCTCAATCCCTGCACCTAAAGTAAAAGCCCTGATTATAGGTAATAATGAATATGTAGCCAGTGCCGGAGCTTCATCTGTCTGGGTATAAATAATTCTTTGCGATTTAGAATTCATGAGTTTTTCGTTTATACATTAATTTTTCAATGTTCACAAAGTTATACAATCAAATTATATGATAACAGATTTGATTTTATTATGTTTATCCCTTTGCCTGGAAAACACGAACCCCTCCCCTTAAAACACTGACATACAACAAATAAATCAAAACAACTTCTATACAAACATCGCCCCTGATAGTTTAAAACTATGGAGCATCGAATTAATTCAGTCCATTTTTATTCTTGCGTTAATATTAATCAAAATCAAGGCTGAACAGGTTTTTCAGCTTCTTTAGCACGGGGTTTTTCTCACTCATCTTTTTAAACTTATCTCCGTCACTAAAAAGCTTAGGTTTAGCTATTTTCCCTTCATCGGCTACCTGCTCTGCAATTTCTAGTTCCACTCCAAAAAAATGTCTGAAATGAGATATTAATGAAGGCTTAAGCCTGCCCTTAAACTCTTCAAGTAATGAATTATTCTGAAACAGTAAATCTACTTTCCGCTCTCCGTTAAGTTCAGGGGTTTGTTGTTTTAAAGAAGAATACAGCCGAGGCTGCTCTTTTTTAACCTTATCAAGAAAAATACGGTATTGAGCTATAACGGCTTCCTGCGTTAATGCCTCTTTTAACTGTTCCTCTCCGTATGTAATTTTTGGATCTTTTACAACATTACGCCCGTCATCTTCTTCTTTTCCTATTGAATCAATCTTTTTTAATGTGTCTTTTAATGACGGGGATTTTTCTATTTTTACTTTTTGAGGTGGGGCTTCCTTTGGTACTGCCTGGTTTTTTCCTGGTTTTTTCCCGGCATTCCTTTTTTGCTCAAGAACTTCCAACTCATTACCAACCAACAACAAGACCTCACTTCCCGTTAGATCTTTTTTTTTTCGTTACCCAAATTGCAAATTTTAATCAGGGTCAGCTCTATATGCAAACGGGGATTTTTGCTGGTCCGGTATGACACATCTGCTGCGTTACAAGCTCCCAGGGCCTCAAAAATAAAACTATCATTGCATTTGGCCGATTGTTCAAGATACTTCTCCTTAATATTCTGCCCTACTTCCAGTAGCTGCACGGTACTTTGAGATTTGCACACCAGTAAATCCCTGAAATGCCGGCTTAATCCATTCACAAAATTATGGGCATCGAAACCTTTGTTGAGAATTTCATCAAAAAGAAGCAGGCATTTACTCACATCTTCCTGTAAAAAAGCATCTGTTAAGGAAAAGTAATATTCATAATCCAGGATATTCAGGTTATCAATTACCTTACGGTAAGTTACATGATTATCAGAGAAGCTGACAACCTGATCGTATATCGAAAGAGCGTCCCTCATTGCCCCGTCGGCCTTCTGAGCAATTAAGTTAAAAGCATCAACCTCATAATCAACACCTTCCTGTTTGGAAATATATTCCAGGTACTCAACGGTATCTTTTATCTGAATACGATTAAAATCAAATATCTGGCAACGCGATAAAATGGTTGGCAATATTTTATGTTTTTCCGTTGTTGCCAGAATGAACAGAGCATGTTTCGGCGGTTCTTCAAGTGTTTTAAGAAAAGCATTAAATGCGGCCTGAGACAACATATGCACCTCATCAATTATATAAACACTATAACGGCTTATCTGGGGAGGTATCCGAACCTGTTCTATCAGGTTTCTTATATCATCAACAGAATTATTTGATGCGGCATCAAGTTCATGGATATTATACGATCGGCTCTCATTGAAACTTTTGCAAGATTCGCATACATTACACGGTTCTGTATCATCCGTTAGGTTTTCACAGTTTATAGTCTTGGCAAAAATCCTAGCGCATGTGGTTTTACCTACCCCCCTGGGACCACAGAACAAATAAGCCTGAGCAAGGTGCCCTGTTCTGATAGCACTCTTCAGAGTAGTAGTAGTACTCTTTTGCCCAACAACAGATGCGAATGTTGAAGGCCGGTATTTTCTTGCTGATACTATATATTCTGACATGGGCTTTTCTTATTGCGCAAATATAATTTAATTAATATTGTCGTAAAAACCTATTTTTTTTTCACAAACAAAACAAACCATAAACAACAACAAATCAATAACATACAAACACAAACTTATTATTAACAATCAAAAAAATTATAAAAAATACGGTTTAATAAAAAATATTTCTATTTTTGTTCCGTATATACATACGAACCCGTTATCTAAGGGGCTTTAAAATAACCATAAAACTAACGTCAAATCCAACTACTGACATGAAAATTGATTCATACGACAATGTAATTAAGTGGTCTTACAGACTTGCCAGCTTGTGGATAAAAGAAAACCTTATCCCAATGGGCATTAATTCTTCGAGAAAATTTGAAAGCTATAAACGAGAAGGAAACTATTTACCAAAAAATTTCCCCAGAAAACCCGATGAGTATTTCAAAAAAATTGGCGTTTGGAAAGGTTGGTCTGATTTCTTTGGAAAAGATGGCATTCATTTCGACCGTAGCTACCTGACCTATGAAGAAGCTTCAAAGCTGTGCAAACGTCTTGGTGTTAAAAATTCCATTGAGTACAGAACATGGAAAAACAGACCAGCAAAACTCCCGGCCAGACCTGATCAGTATTACAAAGAAAAATGGTCCAGTTGGTCCGAGTTTCTTGGAGACTGTTATGAGTTACCTGAACGTAAGGTAGCCTCAAAATTGAAAAAAAGTGATGTTAGAATCATCAAACATCAACTAGGTTTAGGCGTGTCAGGCTCTGTTCTTGCCAGAACTTTCGGTGTATCTGAGATGCAAATAAGCCGGATTAAAAATGGTGAAAACTGGGCAAAAGTATAGAGTTTATACTTTTAAAATCAGAAGTGTTAGACACACAAAATATGGTTTACATAAGGGGAACATACCTTATTTTCACGGCTGGAAAGAAATCTTTCCAGCCACTTTTAACAACACTTTGACACAATAAATCCCCTCTAAAGGTTACAACCAACACCGCAAACACTTTATTTAAAGTGTATTATTTAATCAACCCGAAATAATTAAATTCGAGGTGATTCATTCATTGTCTCATTATAAGTTATCCAACATGTTTAATTACCCCTTAAGGCAGATAAACAGTGTTGGTTGACTGTGTTTGTGGTCGTCTTTTTTAAAGTGTCAGGTTTTCGTATAATCAAGAGCCTGTATTATAATGGTAAAAGATTGTCTTATTTCGTAGCTACAAGCTTTGAATAAAGAGAGAACGAAACCAAAAAATATGACAATATCGTTTTGCTTAGGCAAGATAACGGTATATTTAAAACCGTTCTATCTACACTCCGCTTAATTTTTAAAGCAGAACGCTCCGGGAATTATCCCTACTTTAAAGGTGTCGATGCAAACACCCTGTGGGGTATAGCGGTACACAGCCCCCTGCTGCACATAATCGATAGCATCGGCCACGTAGATTTCCGAAGTCACAGGGTCTACATCTATGCCATAATAACCACCGGAGTATGTTCCTGTGTATGGACTTTCAATAAATAATTCCGGCTCGGCATCGGATAATACAGGGAGACGATAAATATGCCTGTTAATATAGTAAAGTGTGTCCCCAGTTCCGTTCAACCTTACTTCCGAAGGCCAGTCATCCAGGTCGAAACGCCAGGTCTTTTCTATCACGCGGTTTTTTGCATCAATGCATTGTAATCCGGGGGCTTGCTGCCCATAAGGGCTTCCTTCATAACCTCCATCGGTTATGGTCCAGATTTTATTATATTTATCCATTACCAAGGAAGTAGGCTGTTTTAATACTTCAATGGAATCTACAATTTTGTCGGTTTCGCTGTCGATAACCAGGATCTTATTATCATAGCTCCAGCAATTGGTAAAAACATATTTATCGTATTGTACCATCTGTTCGGTTGGGTGTTGATAAAACTCGGTTTCCTGATTATTCGCATCAATGTAACCGGTAACCTGAAAGGTCGATGGGTTTACAACAGAAATGGCTTTAGCATACAGATCGGTCACATATGCTTTAGTATCACTAAGAAAATGAATATAGCGCGGAGAGGTTAAGCCGGTTATTCTGCCCACATACTCGAAGGTGTTAATGTTGATTACATAGATTTTTCCACTGTTGTTCACCACAATATACCCCAGACTGTCGCGTATGGCCATCGATTGCGCTACATCTCCAACGGGAACATCATTTACCCGAAAAAAAACAAGGTTATAAACTTTCTGCTCATCAATATTATAATAGGACAGCGAAGCATTATCGTACATAAAGTTGCCTTCGTTTGTTATAAAAAGCCCTCGTTCATTATCCTGAGGGACAGGAAGATTTCTGTCGTTTAACGAATACCACTCGGCATCATCAACACACGAAAAGCAGATGATTAGGATAGAAATGAATAAGCCTGTTTTCTTCATGTTTAAAATTTAAAAGTGAGCAAAAGGTTGAAATTAATTCCGGGCATAAACCGGTTTAATACATTCCGGTAACTTTCGTTAAATAGGTTATTGATTTTCAGCTCTGCCAAAATACTATATTTACTCACGGGCTGTTCATATCCCAGGCTCATGTTTTGCAGTGGCACAGCATATAAACGGTAGAAGGGAACCAGTCCTTCTTCATCGGAGTCATCTTCAAGTGTAGCCATGTTGCTGCTTAACAAATTTCTAACCCCGTAAAGCTGGTGCTTATAGGTAATAAAGGCTCTATTATATTTTAAATAAACCAGTGCATTAAATGAGTTTTCAGGAATGAAGGGCAGTTGCATACCTACCGATTCGTCTACCGAATTCAGCGGATCGCCCTGGTTTGTCGTACTTGCATAGGAGTAATTGGCCTGTGTTTTTAATAAAAAGTTATTGAACTCTGCGGCGTATTTTATATTCAGCTCAATCCCCTTTGAAACAACCCGTTTCAGGTTTATGGCCTCCCAGTATCCTTTTATACTCGGCAGCCATAAAATCCAGTTATTGATATCTGAATAGTAGACTGTCAGTTGCAATTCAAGCTCCGATTTTTGCGTATTGAATAAATAATGAAGGCCCGTTTCGCCTGTATGCCCCTCTTCAGCTACCAGGTCAGGATTACCTCCGGGTACCCAGAACAAATCATTCAATGTTGGGCTGTGATAGTTTCTGCAGAAACTACCTTTCCATACCAGGCCTGAATTGCTAAAAGGTTTAATGCTTAAACCAAAATTATAGATCAGTGGCGGGGAATTATCCGGAATGAAGTCTCTTCTAAATTCCATGGATACGTTTACGGGTTTCCACAGGTGATAATAAACTCCCGCAAAAACAGAATACTCAGTACGTTGCACATCATAGCCCGTTTGGTTTGTACTATCAAGACTTGTTATGTCGAAGTGGTTCACATCTGCAGAAGTCTTAAACGATAAATCTTTATAGGCTTTATACGACATTTCGGCATGATTATACAAACTGTGCATGTCGCTGCCGGAATTGACCGGTTTATGTGTTCCCTGTCCGGGTATATCCACACTCATCACATAATCAAGTTGCTGGTAATCGTAACCCGAGCGGATTTTGGCTTCCAGTTTTTTACCATAATACTTCGCATCGGCAACAGTTTTTAAGGTAATATCTGTTTGTGAGTTACTTTTGCCGGCAGTGTCCGAACCTTCATAGCTCAATACCATCGGTAACGAACGCTCGATATTCTGATACCAGGCTTTCGCTGATGATATCCATTTATCGTTCATACGCCAGTAGAATTCCTGAAGGGCTCCTTTCCTTCCATATTTACCGTTTTCATTACGAGCAGAAGGGTGCCCTATTTGATAAGTGTTAATCAGATTATAATCATTAGCTGAATTACTCGTATATATCCGTGTTTTAGACTGGATTTTTTTATTTCCCAGGTTGATCTGTCCCAATCCATTGTAAGTTGAATAAGAGCCATAACCTAAAAGAACCCGGCCACTTACACGATTTTGCCAGTCGACCACGTTTCCTAAGTTTACATTACCACCCAACGCACCACTATTGCTGGATATGGATGAGCCGCCATACTGTATGCTGATATCGTCTAAAACATAAACCGGGATAGTAGAGAAATCAACCATTCCCAACATGGGGGAATTAATTGGCATCCCGTTCCAGGTAACTTTGGTATGTGTTGCTGCTGTGCCCCGAAACGAAACCGTGGCCAGTGCCCCACGTCCGTAACTTTTTATATACACGGTGCTGCTTTGCTCTAAAAGATTCGATAAGTTCACATTAAGATTTTCCTGCAGAATCAGGGTATCCATGTGTACTTCTTTCATTCCTGCTTCTTCTTTTTTAAATATTTTTTTGCTTGTTGTAACAACTTCCTGTATTTGAAATATGGTGTCCTGTATCCCTTGCGGAAAAGCAGGTAATGTAAAACTCAGAAAAGAGAAAAAGAACAGATGTTTCTTTAAAATTTTCATTTTCGCTTAATGTTTTACAACAATCATTTTGTCAATCACGGCTTTGGAAGTGATTACCCGTAACAGGTAAAACCCGTTGTTCCATGCCCCTGTGTTTAAGGTATGGTTATCCGTCCAATCATTAAAACTACGGGAAACCACATTTTCTCCGGTTAATGAAAATACCTGTACATCTACTTTACCATTGAGAGACGGAGCACTTAAGGTTATGCGATTATTCGCCGGATTTGGATAAACCGTAACTGGTTCGTTATTCCGCTTGTGAATTCCACTATTATTGTCAACTACCAGTTCGAGTTGTTCGGTTGCAATGTTTATTGTCTGAACTCCGAAGGTATTAAATGTGAGTGTTACTTTTCCCTGTTCATCTGTTCTTACTGTATCTTTGCCCGCCAGCAATACTTCTCCGTTATGATACACGATTTTTCCTTTGGCCGGGGAAGTTCCGGCACTCATTATGGTCGTTCCGCTATACAGATAAAAGCTTTCTTTAGAAAGGGATAAATCAATTGAAACTCCTTGTCCGATGGATGTAGCAGAACTCATTAAGGTATATACGTCCCAGTTTGTGGTGATGTCATCGACATAATAGGCCGTTATTTCATCGTTTTCAAATAACAGGACATCTTCCAAATCACGAAAGTGGGTATTATCACCAATATTTACCAGCCAGCAACCCGTATTGGCAGTGCTGTTATTACCGTAACCATAATAATATGTTGTTCTGGAGCCGGAGCGTACCGGCAGTTTATAAATGTATAATCCGTTATCTTCCGAATCTTTGAAACGCAGATCGCTTTCAAACGAAACATTTTCAAATACAGAAGCAAGAGCATGTGCGGCAGTAATATGAGCTACACTGCTAAGTCCATAGTGATGTTTACCTTCGGTAATAAACGGGACCAGGTCAAAATTGCCCAGTTGGATTTTTGTTTTCGGCAGAACTGTTTTTGAACCGGTTTTAATGGTTAAATAAACAGAAACAGTGTCTGAGGCTTTCAGAATGCTCAAATCAATGGAATCCCGAATATCGGGATAACCTGCCGGATACACATAAATTCTTGAAGATCCGGTTTGTTCGGGTGCCAGATAAAAGTTCCCGCTTTCCTCAACAACCTTCACATTATTATTTGATGTTTCCCATTCAAGCGAAAGTCCCGGAAGGATTCCTCCGTTCTGGTCTTTGACATCAGCCTTTATCGGGTATTTTTGTCCTGCCTGAATTTCGCTTTGCGCGAAAGTTATCTCAACAGATGCGGGAGCAATTATGTCTGTTATCATGGATGCTGAATATGTATTTCCGGCATAACTGCAACTGGCGGTAAGGGTTACCTTGCCTGTATCAATAGTTGTTAACAGGTTATTCTCATCAATAGAGACTTTTGATTCGGGCGTAGCGGTCCATTTCATGTTCACCACATCGGTTTTTCTTCCCCTTACAAAAAATGCGGCTTCCAGTTGATAGCGTTCGCCCAGGTTCACCAGTACGGGTATATTGTTTAACACAAGGGAGGTTGAATCCCATTCAGAAACAGATGCATCGGGAGCCACATCAAAAGCTCCGGTTATTTCAGTAGAGACTTCACCCAGCCAGCCGGCATCGGCAAAGGTGCCATTGTGAACTTTAATGAAGTCAACCCGGTCAAGTTCAACATAATTTCCGTTGGCATCTACCGCCCAGTCAATATCGAAAGCGTCCCCTCCGGAGCCTTCTTCGATATTATCTGTGTATGGATTATCGGGAAGTCCGTTATAAGTATTTCTCAGGTTATTGTCAACATATCCCCACGGCCTGCCTGCCGCTGTTATGAAACTTGGATTGCTTCGGTCAACATAGTCTTTAATTCGTGTTCCTTTAAGGGTGTATCGGGTGGCATTTATTTCTGGAAAATTATCCGGAAGCGGATAATAAACTTGTGAATGGAAGGAGTTGGCATAAACATATCCGGAATCTCCAAGATTATCTGTCCATGGAACATCTGCCGCTTTATCGCCTCCCGGATTTGTATACGTTACTTCGTAATTTTTTTGCGTTGTCGAAAAAAAATAATCGCTTCCTGCCAGCTCGAACCAGGTATCATCAGGCAAGCCGTTATTATTTTCATCTTTCATAACCGATACTATTCCCGGTTCTGCCCAGGTAACATTGTTATTCATTTCAGGTGTAGACAGGTTTTTTAAGGGGTTTCCATAAATCACAAAATCAATTCCATAAGGATTGTTTACATGATTTTCAACCGGATTGTCGAATTTAAACACAACGTAACCCCCAAAAGCCCCAAGGCTTAACGCTCCACTCATGGTCCCCTGTAAACTTTCAGCCGACGAGGGTAATCCCCAGGCCGCTGTATTAATAAACTGACCGGGTGCCGGCTTGTATTCCAGTACTTCTGAAATGAATTGTGCCTGCACCTGTTTTAAACTTACCAGAACAATAAAAATGAATATATTTTTTTTTGACATAGCAAAAAGTTAATAAAGGGAGCGAAAAACCGCTCCCTTTTGATAGAATTAATCTTTAATTATTGATAGCGTTTTAATGCTATTTTCATGTTCAATGGATATTACATAATGACCGGATGGTTGATTGCTGATATCAATCTCATCGTGGTTATTATAATTTCCTTCGGTATAAACCAGACTTCCGTCCGTATTGAAAATATGAACTGTGCACGTTTTATTCAGACCTGTATTTACCCTGAAAACACCATTTGACGGGTTAGGATAAAGGACTATATCAGCAAGTGATACATTATTAATTCCTGTTGCCGGAGTAATGGTAACTTTAAAGGTATCGGTAATCGCTTTTCCGTTTGATACGCCTTCCACTACAATTTCAGCCTCACCGGAAGCATCTGAAGCAAATGACAATATTAATTCTTCGCCGGAGATAACTGCATCAACGAGAGCTTCGTTTGAGTTGCTCTCTAAAGTTTTTGTGATGGCTGCATCATCATCGTCTGCATCTGTGAAGAGATTGGCCAGTGACAGAACCGAGTCGGCTGCATTTTCAGTGACGGAAACATCTGCAATCGGATTGGCCACTTCAGGGGCAGCATCGGGTGCAACATAGAAATTATCCACATTAAAATACAAGGGGGTATTTATTCCCCAGTCGCCTATATCGGATGACTCCATGCTGAACAAAAGACTGTCAACTTTTCCCAGTTGACTTAATTCAACCCATTGCCAGGTTTTAACGATATAATCTTTCGTGCTGTCATTAAAACGGAAATCAGCCAGATAGAATTCAACTGTATCGGTTTCGGCCCCGTCAGACATACCCCAGACATTTAATTTGAAGTAATCCGGATCGTTGCCATCTTCTCCTCCGAATTTTTTAGCGAAGGCATCACCTTCCTGCATCGATAAGGCTGCAAATGTGCTGTTCGTTACATAAAATCCTTTTACATGATGGGAAGCTCCATCGCTGAATTTAAGAGGGGTAGTTTGATATGCCACACCATAAATATTACCGTTTGAAGCAGCCGTATCAAACCCTTTTCCGGTAATAGCACTGTATTGATTCGCAAATCCGGCAGTTTCGGTATCCGACACATTCGAATAAGCCCATCCTGTCCATGACCCCCAGTCTGCATTGTAAGCGTTATCAAAATCAACCTGCCCGCTTGTAAATTTACCCGAATTGTCAGAACCGTTCCAATAGCTTTCAGCTGTAAGCGTCAGATCTTCAAAATCGGTTACTGCATATGGCACGTTAATTTCCGGATAGACACCTACTACAAAAGATATACTTGCTGTTTTACCATTGCTGACGGCCTGAACAGTAATATTAGTCTGCCCGGCAGCAATATAGTCGATAGAAAGTTTATTCCCGTCTATTCCGGCAATAGCTACGGATGAGTCGGAGTTTACAGTTACCTGGTAGGTGAATGGCCCGGCATTGTCGTCATCGGCAAAAAACCCATCCAGTTTAATGATACTGTCACCGGCATATTCGTAATCAGAGATATTGGGGATAGACTTTATGGCATATGGAGCTTCATCAAATGGATGAATATTTATCGTTATGGTATCTGTTACGCAGGCTCCCTGCATGTCGATTCCCTGTAATACCACTTTAGCTTCGATGGTGTCTGTTAACTGGCTGTTGTAATTTCCGGTAAGCTTTTTGTTTTCCTTGTCAAGGGATAGCCAATTGTATTGCACCGGATTGAAAAGATATATTTCAGGAGTGACATCTTCGTTGTCCCGGAATATATTTTCAGGAACGGGTATTTCAAATTCTTCGTTGTCTCGAACATAATAGGTTAAACGTTCTTTCTGTGTTATTGGCGAATGGTTACCTTCGTAAATTCTGGCCATCTTTAATACTTCGGGTGACGCGCCAACTCCTTTGAATGAACCAATACTATCGGATGCACTATTGTAAATTTGCCCCACCCCGGTACCATGCCAGTAAGCATAGGCTACATAAAATTTATCATCTTCGGAATCATATACGGAACCTTTTCCTATGTGATCCAAATCCTGAGTATAATAAGATGGGATTTCGAAGTATATATCATTGCCAAAAGTATTGTCTTTTGTATTAAATGCAACATACCCCAGATCCTTCTTCACAAATATGGTGTCGCCAAAAACCGGTTCGATGGCCAGTGGTGAGGAATCGTATGGAATACCGGCGGTATACCCGTATTCGTTTACTGCTCCGGTTTTTATGTTGTAAGCAATGATACCGGAACCAAAGGCTCCGTTAAAGCTGGCTAAGCGGATACCATAGATCAAAGAATCTTTTACAATCATTTGCATCACACCTAATCCGTCTTCGCCTAAATCAATTTCACGATTTAGGGTGAGTGTTTTTAAATCGATAACAGCCAACGCGCTTTTTGTTCCTGCAAAGCCGCCATTTATCATGACATAAGCAGTATCGCCATATACGACAACATCTGTTGCCTGATTGGAAACAGCAATTTTTTTCACCAGGGACAGATCCCCTTTGTTATAAACCCGAACATTATACCCGTCTTCCGGAGCAGAAGAGCTGTTCTGTCGGGTTGCAAGAAGGAGGTTATTATAAATAGCCATTTTATGATTCACTCCGGCTCCTTCGGTTCCCGTGCCATCTGCTTCGGTACTGCTCTTATCCTGAGTATAAACAGAATCAACGGCAATTCCTTCAAACAGGTCGTAACGGGTAATGTAATAATCTGCCGATACAAAAGCATAATTCCCTTCAATAATCATATCCTGCACAGAAGTGGCCCCGGCAATGTAATTGTCAATGGTATCGGTTTTGTTTGTTGACGGATTATACTTCAATAACATGGTTGGAGAATTAACGTCCATGAACTGCCCTCCATTTACAAATACCAGGTTATTTAGGGTTTCCGGTTCCGAAGCTTTAAATATTATGGTCTTTTCCTGCGTTTCATTATAAGACTCTATGATTAAAGTAACCGGAAAATAACCAAAGCTACCTGCCTGTAACTCATAATTGAGCTTGTTTTGTTCTATGTTCAGGGATAACGATCTATCAGCATTTTTTATACCTTCCATAAAAATGGATGCCCCGCCCTCAATCGAAAACAAATCGGTATTGGCAAAAAATCCTGCCCGTTCTTCATAAGGAATCTCAACTGTATCCGCCACATTTATTACAGCTGGAATACCCTTAACAGTAACCACAACGGTGTCTGCTAAGTCGGGATAATGCACAGATTGTGCGATTACCGTTGTTATCCCTTCCTTTTTTCCCTGAAACAAACCTCTGTCAATCGTTCCCACTTCCGGATTAGAGGTTTTCCAGTTATAGTCTTCATAAACAAAGTGTGAAGAACTGCTTCTGCTATCGATGGCCTGTGCTTCCAGATAAATGGTTTCACCTTTTATCAGGGCTGTACTGTCTACAGAAGAAGTATTTCCTTCCAATTCAATGTAAACCCGTGTTAATTCAACGACTTCAATATCTATGGTGGCACTGTCAATGGCCGGATCTACCTTGAAGGTCAGTGTTGTTTCCCCTGCATTATTTGCTGTAAATAAGCCCGTGTTATCAATTGTTCCTACCGACTCATCTGTTGAAGACCATGTAGCGGTTCCGTTCCGGGGAATACCGTTTTTAAATAAAAGGCCTTCGTATTGAAAGGAAGTACCTTTAAGTACCTGTAACGGACCGGCGCCAATGGCATGCACATAATAATCTTCCGGCACGTAATCCGGATCCGGAGTGGTAATTCCTATTTCAAAAATCTCTGGAGACACTTCACCCAGCCAGCCTCCGTCTTCCTGCACGGTACTGTATAATTTTACGAAATGAACTGTATCAATGCTGACATGGTTTCCATTTGCATCTACGGCCCATTCCAGATCAAATCCGTTTCCAACACTTTCCGTATAGGGATTATTCGGAATGGTGGAATTACTCCCATTGGGTTTATTGTCTGCATATCCGAACAATGGAATACGTTTTGCTTCAACATAATTTGCTTTGCTCTTATCCAATAAAAATTTAGTTAGAGTTCCGGTATATGAAACGGAATCTTTTGAAATATTAAAATCAAAAGGATCCGGATAGTACGATTGATTG
Organism: Bacteroidales bacterium; assembly: GCA_965230395.1. Classification (GTDB taxonomy): domain Bacteria; phylum Bacteroidota; class Bacteroidia; order Bacteroidales; family UBA10428; genus UBA10428. Next base: position 2,964,096 of record CBDDKV010000002.1, on the reverse strand, counting down.
TGGAACCCATTTGTGCGCATGGCTCCGTTCAAGGCTTTGTCTGTTGAGTATGGAATGGTATAACGCCCGTCGTATTTGGGGTTATAATAGGTCATAGTCAGGTTTTTGATGGTTGTATTGAAATAATATTCTGACCCGGCCAGTTCATACCAGGTATCATCCGGTAAACCATTACCATTTTCATCTTTCATCACCTGAACTGCAGCTGGTTCGCCCCAGCCGCCAAATGCATTACCTTTAACAGAAAAGTCAACACCGTAGGGATTTTCTGCGCGGTTCACAATGGGTTGCTCAAAACCGGCAATTATATAACCGCCGAAACCTCCCAGTGAAATCCCGGAAGAACTGTTTCCAACAATATTGCTGGCTGAAGACGCTTTTGCCCACGAAGTATTTACAAACTGTCCGGGTCCAGGCAAAAAATCAAACACTTCTGTTACATACGAATTGAAATGAATATCAATGACAACCATAGCAGTATCATAATTCCCAATGCTATCGGCCATCCGATAGAGTATATTATCCGTGCTGTAATTTGGTGTTGCAGGACTATTGATATAGCTTATTTGATAATCATCGGTAATATCCGTTGCCCCAAAGACAGGTGCTTCAATAATTTCCAGGCTCGATTTATTATAATAGGCTGAAGGGAGATCATTGCGTGTAACATTAAATAATGAAGTATCTCCTACACCTATTGTATAGTTATCATCTGCGCAGACAAGAGGGGATACCCGGGCAATAAGCCTGGATACGGTTTTATAGCCGTTGTATTCGATGGATACGGTTAAAGTGTCGTTTCCATATGCCCCTGCCGGGATAATGTAATAGAAATACTGTCCATTCCACTGCGAATAATAATATTCGTTAAAGTCGAGGTTTTCTTTATTGGTTGAGGCAAAAGTAATCTCAACATCAGCACTATCGGCAATGTGTGCTTTTACATCATATCCTTCAGGGTAATTAAAAAGATCGGAAAACCGGATCGTTTTTTTATAGTCATTTGAACTTCGTGTCCTGGAGACCGAAACATCATTTTTATGCGAGAACGACTGGCCCATACTGCGCTGACTTATCGGCAAAAAGCTTAAACAAGCCAGCAAAAAAGGGTAAATTTGTTTCATAATGCAATTTAAATTAGTATTTATTGTGTTATTCATATTGGGAACGGCAGTTAATTTTAGCGAAGACTGTCGTTCTTTTATTTTCTTTTAAACATTCAGCGTACCATCTTTATATTTAATTCCGTGTATCCTTGCACTTCAACAGGTCCTTTTATACATTCGCATTCCCTTATGCTCTTTATTCTGCACTCAAAAACCCCCAACTATCTTTCGGCTCTAAACATATCCGGCCTGTTTTAAAGCCGGTATTTTAATTTGGGCAAACTCAAACATTCCGAAAAGTATACTACAGTAAACAAGGTCCCCTAAAATGGTAAATTTAAAGAATGGTATGGCCGCAGTATAACATGCTAGAAGTCCGTTTAAATCTTTCGGGTACATTGTACCGGAAAACCATACACCAAAGTTTGATAGCAGGAAAAACACGACGGAGGCCGAAAAAGCCCCTATAACCAGAGTTTGAACTTTCACTTTCTTTAACAGTGAAAAACCTATCAGGCCAATCATTATAAAAGCACCATACGTCCAGTAAAAGCCCTGATAGAACCACACAAAATGATCGAAATATCGACCATATACCACATTATTTAAAAATAAATCGCTTAGCCACATGGCTATTATGGGAACAATGATTGCGATGTGTTTCTTTGAAAAATATGCTGCTCCAAATAATGACATTGCGCCTATAGGTGCAAAATTGGGCGGGTGAGGGATTGAACGGCTAAATGCTGCCAAAAGCACTATCAGGCAGAGTATTCCAAAACGAAGGCTGAGTTTGTTTTTTTCCATTTTAACTGCAAAATTCTATTAAACATTTGTTTTTCTGATTTTGCAGTACATGATGATGTACAGGTGGGCATAAAACATCATTTGCATTAGCTATCTGTTCACCGCAGACCGCAAAATCTATGTTTCATTGGCAGGTCTTCTGACTTACTCCTGTTTTTAGCACCTTCCCCTTATCTGGATAAAAGTGGCATCTTGCTAAAACAGACACTGAGGCTCACAGCAGCGGGAACTGTTGCCGATTTACACGGCATTCCCTTTTAATTTCTTACACTTTTAATTATTAAAAGCAGTAATTGAAAACCAATGAGGATACAAAAGTATGATTAAAAATCTATTTTATCAGCAAAGTTGAGGATACTTTTTTCACCTCTAATTCATTTATACATAGAGAATGTTACTGCAATGCCGTGTTGAACCAAAAGCAGTCTTTTTAAAAAAAGTGGATTGAAGTGACAGGTTTGTGTGTTTGGAAGGATGAACAGGTTGATGGCGGAGTGAGGAAAAAACCGGAGGGGGCATGAAGGGGAATATCCGGGAAATATGCTTTAAATGTAAGAAGGCCGCTCTGCTAGCAGAGCGGCCTTCGGTGAGTCAAAGTAACTTTACAACAACTAATTTTTAATTGCAGGAATTACTTTAACATCTCCATTGGAGTAAACGATTGTTACGTAGTACAGTCCTCCGGATACATCAGAAAGGTTCAGCGTTGCTTCAGTACCTTTCACTGTTTTCTGTTCGATAATTTTACCAACAATATCTTTAATGATTAATTCCTCAATCTCAAATTCACTTGCGATATTCAATTTGCTGGTAAATGGATTTGGATAGACTTTCAGGTTGTCATTATCGGCAACATTGATACCTGTCGATTCACAAGCATCACCTATTCCGTCTCCATCGGCATCAGCCTGGTCGGCATTCGCTACTGTAGGACAGTTGTCATCTACATCGTAAACACCGTCTTCGTCTGTATCTTCGCATACATCCCCTATTCCGTCTCCATCAGCGTCAGCCTGGTCGGCATTCGCTACTGTAGGACAGTTGTCATCTACATCGTAAACACCGTCTTCGTCTGTATCTTCACATACATCCCCTATTCCGTCTCCATCGGCATCAGCCTGGTCGGCATTCGCTACTGTAGGACAGTTGTCATCTACATCGTAAACACCGTCTTCGTCTGTATCTTCACATACATCTCCTATTCCGTCTCCATCAGCATCAGCCTGGTCGGGATTGGCAATGTTCGGACAATTATCTTTGTCATCAGCAATACCATCCTTATCAGCATCTTCAATAGTTGGTTCACATGCATCACCAACTCCGTTGCCGTCTTCGTCAGCCTGATCGGCATTAGGCGTTTCCGGACAGTTGTCTTTGTCATCCGTAACTCCGTCCATATCGGTATCACCGGTCTCATTTCCTGTTACCACAACTTCAAATAATCCATAATGATAATATATGGATCCGCTGATATTCATTTTGAGTTCAATATATTGTATTTCCTTATAATTGGTCGGCACATTCAGTTCATTACCTGTTAATTCCACTTCAACTTCTGTCCAGGTCGCACTATCGTCACTATAACGTATGACAACACTATTTGGTAATTTATTATACCTTCCACTGTAAGAACCACTGTCCTGGGTATATTTCGCATAAATTCTATAAACATCGCATTTCCGTTCTAAATCCAATGAGAATAAATCACAACCCAGTTTTGTAACCCAGTATGTATTCGTATCTCCATCCACGGTTAAGTCGATAGTGTTTACTTCTTCGCCATATCTGGAAGCGTCACCTTTGTTCACCGTTCTGTTCAGTGCCAGGTTTACCCAGAAAGGATATTCTACCACCACCTTACCGGCTATAGAGGTAAACCATTCTCCGTTAGTAAGCTTTACCATGTAATATGCGTCTCCAAATTCACTGGAAGTAATATCGAATGAAACCGATGTGTCATTCACAACAACATTTGAAATACTGATCAACGAACTATCTGTTGTTGAAAGAGGTAATACCTTTATACCAAAATTATCGGCTTTTGTTTCTCCTGCAAGGTCATATTTTAGCGTTATCGTACTGGTCTCAGACTTATTAAGGGATAAATCCTTCGGAGTCTCAACTGAAATGTCCGGTCCGGCCAATCCGTATATTTCCAGTTCCCATAAGCGGATGGTTATTTCATCTGTTTTATCATAAGGGACGAACTTAACAAACTGACCGATTACTCCTTTAAAATGGTCTATTTTTATGGTATCAGCCTCGCGATTCCCGTCTTCATCAAATAACTCAACATAGCTGCCTTCAGTGTTATCATCACTTACCAGTATTTTATAATTCTTTAAGTTTGGCGCATCTTCATTAAGTTTGGTGTCAAAAATTTTAGAGTTAAATAATTTGTAAGGACGGCCAAGATCTACAATCATATAATGTTCTTTTGCCCCTCCGAAGCACCATTTTTCGCTACCTCCCTGGTCTGTTATTCCGTCAATTAATTTTTCCGGAGCTTCTGAGCCATAATGTCCGTTATGGTCAACCACAGTTTTCTTCAGAATCACATTGGTTAATTTATTGGTATTGTCAATTGTTACCAATTCTTCGATTTTATAGCTGGTTGTACCCGATAAGTTGGTCACATCAACAGAAACATCATAAGTACCTTCTTCCGGAAACCTGAACACAGCTTCATTTCCCGCTGCGGATACCAGCTCTGCACCCTGAGGTGTTGTCCACGCATAATTTGTCGGATAATAACTGGCAATAGCTGTAAAAGTAATTTCGGTGCCTGTTACAGCAAAAGTAGAATTTGCTTTAATTTTCACTCCCGGAAGCGGAATGTCCTGCCAGTTTATAGTTAATGAACTTTCTGTTGATTCTTTAAAGTCTTTCGCTACAGGAACGACTGATATTTTTACTCCGGTTTCCGATGGCTTTGTTCTTTCAATTTCAGGTACAAAAAATGCAGTTGACGGTGTTTGGCCAACTAATTTTTTATTTCCGTCTTGTTCAAAATAAATATTGTAATGCAACACATCTCCGGTCGCCGCATCCCATGTTAAGCGGATATTTCCGGTTTCAATGCCCAGTTTTTTTTCTGATTTTATATTACTTACAGCCGAACAGGATAAGGCATCTGCCCCAAACACACCCAATTCTCCTATATAGCTGGTGAAATCTGTTACAGCTGAAGTTGATTCAAACTTAAGGGAAATCATCGAGAGTGTTTTACCGGCATACGCAGATAAATCAAACTCTTTCACATCCCAAGCACCCGATGCAGTTCCTGCACTTAAATAGGTAAAGGCATTATTATCTTCAGCAAAGGCCAGTCCAACCTGAATATTTGATTGTCCTGCTACTGAATTTTTAAATACCAGTTTAAATACATCACCGTTTTCAATGGCAATTTTTGTCTTGTATAGTCTAACTTCATTGGCATCGTTAGCATTCAGGTTACCTTCCACTTTTAAACTGTTTCCTCCTTCATATGCATCATCCAGAGTCAGTTCACATGAAAGTTCTTTGTTCGCAGCATCCTGCCACCACCATCTCCAGGTCGGAAGGATATCCTGCATTCCCTGGTGAACCCATTGCTGACCGGCTTCTCCCTGGTCTACACCTTTGATATTTCTGCGAATTCCATAACCGGAATTAAATGTTGTAACGAATGGTTTTGACTGAATAAATGTACGGGACGGAATATAATTTGCCATTCCCGACCATGCTTCAGCAGATCTGTCGTTTCCCGGATTGGGCTCTTCTGCACCAACCCAGTATTTGTTTGCAACTTTAAAATAACTATTGATATGATCAACTCCTGTACCCGTCTTTTCCTGAGTGGAGTTTAACCGCCATGTAACCCTCTCCATAAAAGGAGACAAAGATGCTTTATGATTATCTTTTCCAAGTATTGCCTGGATTCCTGCGTTGTTGGAATAAGCACTTGTTCCCTGATTAAGGCCATAATAAAGATCCCATTTTGAAGCCCCAATAGACTCTGCATAGGTAACATGGTCGTCTACATTACCGGTTCCTCCGTAATTTACAAAATAGGATGTACCTGTAACATTGCCATTACTATCACGTAACATCCAGCCATTGCTGGAACTAAAGGAAGAGGTTGCGTTATACATCTGAAGTTCTAAATCGGATTTTGCAGAATAATAAGCACAGAATTTTTCCCATTCATCCTTATCGCTAAAGTGCTTGGTTTCTTCGTTTAAAAACCAACCATCAAACCCAAAATAATTAGCAATTTCAATTAATTTATCGGCTATAATGTAATTTCCCAGGCTATCCTTTTCAAGGGTTTCATCAACCCACGCAGCCTGTCCCCCATAAACTGACGGGGCAAAAAAGATGTTACCTAAAATTTTCACTCCGTTTTTATGCGCTGCATCAATTGCCGAACCTGTAGGACAAACAAATACACCTTCTCCGGAACTTCCTCCCCACCAGACAACCATGTCAACATATTGCCAGTAGTTAAAAATGTACATCTCGTCAAATTGGTTTCTACCCTGTGAGAAACCTTTACTTGCGTCTTTTGATAAAGTTAAACATGGTGAAACCATTGTTTCGCTAAAAGTAGAGTTTGGATTCGCCTTAATGGAGTTGTCTACAAATCTTGACTGCAGAGCAACGGTAGAGCGGTTAAATACATTGTTGGGGTCTGCACCCGGTGTCCAGTTTTTTACATCTTCCGGATGATAACAACCCGAATAAGGTTGTTGTGCGTTTATCATTGTCGCCAAACAAAGTAACGCGAGAAGTAAAAAATCTCTCTTCATAATCATTTAGTTTATTTGTTAGAATACTGATGGCTTTCAGGCCAATTTAATTTATTGCTTATTATTCAACTGCAATAAACACGGGAAACCCTCCGGATTAACCATTGGCTTCCCGTATTTAAATGCTTTCCTAAGAAGAATAATAAACCATGAAGAATCTATCTAAAGTTATTGGGTTGATTTCTTGATTTCGGGGCTGCATGCGTGTCCATTACATCCCACCACAGTTTTGTCCCCTTACTGTCGTTCCCGTATGAATAATAAACATTGGTAGCATTTAAGTCATGTTCGGAAACCGGGTAATTTATGCGTTTAATAAACTTCCCCTGTTCTACATCACTTGAACGATTAGAAACAATCTGGCTTAGTGCTGGATAATCAGTTCGTCTGAAATCCGCCCACCCTTCGGCCCCGTTTGGGAAATTTGCGAGCCATTTTTGATTGATAATTTGTTCCAGGACAGCTTCTTTATTGCCACCGTCGAACGGATCATTCTTTAAATTGTTTATATATTCATCGGCTTCTGATTGGGGTATGTTATAATATTCCATTGAGGCCCTTATTCCATCTAAATAATATTCTTCAGGACTTTTAGTGGCCCCGGCATATCCCCGAAGGCTGGCTTCTGCCAGTAAGAAGCATACTTCGGCATAGTTCAAGACCTCCATTGGCCGGTTATAATCATACCAGAAGTCATTATTACGTTCACCCATCTTAGACTTTAAGTAAGAAAAGCGGCTGTCGTGATGAACCACATTTTCTGCTCCGTTATCATTGCCAACATACTCTCCAAACGGAGCTTCAACAAACTGGAGAATGTCGCTGTGAGGGGACAGGTTTCGGTACCAGCTCCTTGAACACCTCGGATCCAGAATTGTAGATTGCTGTTTGTACATGTTTTCTAAGTCCTTGCTCATTACCACATCGCCCCACAAGAAGCCCACCAGTGAATAGTCGTTCTCATGTCCGTCGGGCCAATTATAATTCACCGCATATGTGTCTTCGTTGGACAACATCAGTCCATCGGCAATAGCAGCCTCCGCCTCCATCCTGCTCCTTGTGGGATCTATATTGGAGATGCGCATTGCCAGACGTAAACGCAAAGAATTAGCAAATTTCTTCCACTTATCCGGATCGCCCCCGTATATATTCTCCCGCTCGTTATAACTGTAAGTTTCGCTACCAGCAGCAAGTATTATAGAATCCTGGTGCGCGGCCAAGCGTTTAAACATCCTGTCATATATTTCCTGCTGGGTGTCATAGTAAATGTCCGGATTGTCAACAATTTCATCATTGGCAATCTCATATTCCATGTTTTTGATAATACTCTCACAGGGAACAGGGCCGTATGTATCAGTCATTAAGCTTGTTAAAAGATAAAAGTTTATCCATGCAATATGATATGCATTTCGGAAATACGTATCCTTATCCTGTAAACATATTTTATTGATGTTTTTAAATTCCTGAAACCTGTTTGTATAAAACTGTTCCCATCTAAACTTCATCCAGTCATCACGATACAAATAGTGGTTACTTGCCTCGAACTTATTATTGGCAAAATAGTGGGCATATAAATCGTGGTACAGGTTGGTTGTTCTTTGGTGGTTATCTACAATACCGTTATAGGTAAAGTTGAAAATATAATCACCAGGATCTCCCACAATAACAATATCCGTAGTATCATTGTTATTATTATTCGTGTCGGGTTTGTCTCCAATAATTTTTCCCTGCTCAGGTTGATAATTCGGTTTGTTCATTTCTTCAAACCCATCGGTACAGGAATGGTTCACCCACCCCAGGAAGAACAGGCATAACAGCAGCGCATTAATTTGAGATATTATTTTCTTCATTTTTTTAGCGTTTAATGGTTAAAACCTTGAATAAATTGAGAAGCCAAAGCTTCTTGTGTAAGGTGTTGCAGAAAAATCGTGAGCCTGCGAAAATAAGTCGAAGCCTACTTCCGGGCTCGTTCCTGGAGTGTCTTTATAAAGGTATCCAAGGTTGCGGCCTATGATTGAAACCGTTAAATGGGCAATGGGTAATTTTTCGGTGACGCGCTCTCCCAGGGTATAGCTTAATGAAAGCTCACCAAATTTTATAAAACTGGCATCGTAGATAAACTCTTCGGCAACTCCACCCATATTCCCGATTGATCGAAAATATCGTTGCGCTGTTACTAAAGTGTTATTTTCCGAATGGCTTCCGTCTTCATTTTCCAGAACACCGTCAAAAACTATGTCTTCCCGGTCAGACGTCCGCTTCGATGTTCCGGCATAGGTAGCAATAGATTCCGACAGGGATACTATTTCCCCTCCTTTTTTCACATTAAATAATCCGGCCAGTGATACATTTTTATATTCCAGTGAAATCCTTACAGAACCAGTCCAGTCGGGTTGTATATCTCCAATAACTTTTTCACCTTCTTTTCCTGTAAGTATTTGAGGTAAGCCGGTGAATTCATTGATTAACACATCTCCGTTTTCATTGTGCGCATAGCTGGTTTTTGCCAATATCTGCCCTAACGGAGCCCCGGTTTTAGCGATCACTTTAATCATATCGTTTTCGCCCAGGGTCTGATAGCCATTCGAGTTATCCGGATCAAGCTCATCCACATAATCTTCCCGTTGAGCGTAGTTAACATCGAGCTTAATCGTAAAGTCTTTTGTTTTTACCGGAATCATGTTCATGGAAAGTTCAATCCCTTTGTTTGATATTTTACCGGCATTAATGTATTTGTACTTGAAAGATGAACTTTTAACCTCATCAACTTTTAGAATCTGATTTTCGGTAAAAGCATCATAATAGGTAAAATCTATTCCAAAGCGGTTACTGAATAACCTTAGGTCTGCACCAATTTCGCGCGATGTTGTCAACTCCGGTTTCAGGTTTTCATTTACCCTTGTCTCGCTGTCCGGTATAATCTGGATGTTCCCATCCTGATCGCGACTGTAACCATATGTATTCTCCAGTTGATGTGGTGCACAGTCTTTACCAACCTGTGCCCATGACAAGCGTAGTTTTGCAAAAGACAGCCATTTGGGATAAGCTAAAGGGTCCAACAAACCTGTTCCGATAAACCCTAAATTTACCGAAGGGTAGAAATAAGAGTTGTTGTCTTCGGGTAAGGCTGAAGACCAATCGTTACGTGCCGTTACCTCAAGATTGATAAATGAGTTATAGTAGAACTGAACGGAGCCGAAGGCGGATTGCACCTCTTTCTCTTTTAAAGACTGACTTGGAATTTTAGAAATGTTTCTTCCGGCGCCCAGGTTAAAATCCATATTATAAAGGTTCTGGGCCTCCGATTTCACCTCCTCGTCCGTATAGTGTGTACGATTTAAACCGGCAATATATGAAAAGTCCAGTTTACCCGGTAATTGAAATAATTTCTGACCGGTAATCAACATTTCCGTATTCAATTGATTATAGGTTCTGTCCTCAACCGAATAAAATGATTTTTCTGTTCCGGTTGCAGTTAAACCTTCATCTTTTCGTTTATCCTCAAATTTGGTGTGATAATAATCAAGCGACTGCTTAACCGCCACATTCAGTAAAGTATTAAATGTGAATTTTAAGCGGGCATACCCAAAAACCCGGTCTCTCATTTCTTCATTTTTATACTGTTCAACCAAATAATACGGGTTTCGATGATCGATGGTAGGGGCACCACCCGTCCAGTTTATATGCTGATGATCTGTGGAATAATACGGATCTAAATCCTCCAGGCGGATATTGCGCGGCATTTGCAACAATTGATTTACCACTCCGTAAGTTCCATAATAAGTCCTGTTTTGGGTATTGTTTCTTGCCAGTGACACTTTTGAGTCAATGGCCATGTATTTGCTTAATTTTGTAGAGCCACTAATGTCTAAATTATAACGTTCTAGTTTTTGATTATCAATCATACCTTTTGTATTGAGGTAAGATGTTCCAAAACGATAGCTTCTTTTTTCGTCACTCGCTCCAATTGCCAGGGTATAGTTTTGTGTCACCCCGGTTTCAAAAAACTGATTCATTCTGTTTTTTTGAGGGCTATAGGGAATAGGTTCACCATTCCAGGCTTCCTTTGAACTTCCATCCATGACATCTCCCCATGAGGTTGACGATTCGGTATTTGCCTCTCCGTTAAAACCTCTGCCGTATTTATTTTGCATTTCCAGTGTTTCGGTAATATCTTCGATAGTTATTGTTGAAGAAAATTCAATACCTAGGCCTTTCTTTGCAGCTCCCCGCTTCGTGGTTACAATAATTACACCGTTACCTGCCTGGGAACCATAAAGAGCTGCTGCACTAGGGCCCTTCAACACAGAGATCGATTCAATATCATCCATATTTAGATCCATAGCAGCACTTCCTCTGTCATATCCGCCATAGGTGCCCGGACCGGAATTGCTGTTGTTGTTAAAAGGTACTCCGTCAACAATCCATAATGGGTCATTGTTCCCCGCAATGGAACTGTTCCCCCGGATGGTAATTTTATTTGACCCACCGAGACCAGTTGCTGCGGAATTAATTTCGACCCCTGCTACCTTACCTTGCATGGCAGAAATAACATTGGGGTTACCTCCTTCTTTCAGTTCTTTGCTATCGACCTGTTGAACGGCATACCCGAGTACTTTTTCCTCTTTTCTAATTCCCAGAGCCGTAATAACAACCTCTTCAATATTTTCAATATCTGATTTTAAAACAATTTCAATCATGCTGACTGACTCCGTAATGGTTCTTTCTTCAGTGTGAAATCCGATATAAGAAAAAACCAGTACAGCGTTAGCAGATTCTACTTCTATCGAAAAATTACCGTTCACATCAGTAGTCACACCATGTGTAGGATCTGCTTTATTAAAAACATTAACACCGGGTAAAGGAGTTCCGGTTTCATCTTTCACGTTTCCCGCTACCTTTATTCGCTCTTGTTTAAGCGTACCTTTATGCGGGTTGTTTTCGTCAAATTCAAATATAACAATGTCGGAGTCCACGATCTTGTAATCCAGATTCGTTTCTTTCAGGGCTATTTTTAAAATCGTTTTTATGTCTGTATTTTGTACGTCAAGGGTAACTTTTTTATTGGGAACAGATTCCGGTTTATAAAAGAAATCAAAATCCGAACTTTTTTGGATTTCTTTAAACAGTTCCGTTAAGAAAACATCATCTACCTTAACACTGATTAAAGTGCTCTGAGCGATTATTTTAGCAGAAATCTGTAAGGAAACGGCAAATAATAAAATTGTTGTTCGTATTACCCTTGATAGTTTAGATGTACCTCCCCTGTTAAAGAGAGTACTCCTGATCCATTTTTTTTTCATAATTTTGTCTTCAGTTAGAATACTTTGTACAGCCGACAAGGCTTATTTTTCGGGAATTGCGCCAACAATTCCCGAATATTTTACCTGTTCGTCTGTGATCTAATCATTCATTTTACTTATATGTATTGTATCTTCTTTTATTTCATATTCGATTGATTGAGCCAGGCTTAAAACTTTCATAAAATGCTCAATACTTTTATTTCGCTTTAGCACTCCGGATAATTTCAAATTCAGCAAATCTGGATCGTCCAAAATTATTTCATGATTATACCACCGTTCCACCAATTGCATCAGGTTTTCCATAGGCATATTTTCAAACATCAACTTTCCGGTTCGCCAAGCCGAATAATCTTCAACTTTACTCATTTTTTTAAGTTGGGATTTTCCGGTTGTGGTGTTAATACTAAGCTGCTCTCCGGGCAACAATTCAATTAAGCGGTTATCTGAATGTACCAGAACCACCCCTTCTTCCAGCGAAGTTTGAAACAACTCTTCTTCCGGGTAATACCTTATATTAAAAACGGTCCCTTTTACCTCAACCTGACGGTTGGCCACATTTATAATAAAGGGGTGTTTACGATCGCTTTGTACATTAAAGTATGCTTCTCCAACAAAAGATAACTCACGGTGATTAGGGCTGAAATTCTGTTTCATCGTTAGTTTAGAGTCTGAATTAAGCCAGACAGTGGTACCATCCGATAAATTGATTTTCACCATTTCGCCTTTAGGGCATTCAAATTCATGAACCAGAAGATTATCTTTGAATAGCTGGTTTTGAGTTCCTATCAATACCCCTAACCCGGTTAAGAAAAGTATGGCTGCTGCAATCATCCATTTTTTCTGAACTTTCAACGATATTTTAGGGGGAGCTATTTTTTCTGTAACCTCGTCATCATCCAGTAAATGATGCTTGGTGAGCATTTCTGCCCAAGCCTGGTCTAAATCAATCCTGGAAGCTTCATCACCAATTTGATGATATTCCCAAACATCTTTTAGCTGGAAGTACAGCTTTTCCAAGAGCTTGTCGGCTTCTAATATCTCCAGGAAATTGCGCTGTTCAATGTCCGATAGTTTATTCTGGAGATTAAGAATTACCTTTTCATAAAAGCTGTCTAATTCTTCTTTTTTCATTGATAATAATTTGCTTTCTATTAAATAGACCGGTAAAAATAATTTTACCCTACCCTGCAGAAATAAAATTTTTATCAATTAATGGTAATAATCGTTATCCCAGTAACAGCACAATCAATGGTAAATATTCTTTTAGTTCGCCCTTTATTTTTTTTAGGGATTTACTGAGGTGTTTTTCTACAGTTTTTACGGAGATGTTTAGTTCTTCGGCTATTTCCCGGTTTTTTCTCCCTTCCATTCTGCTCATAATGAATATTTTTCTACACTGCGGAGATAACCTGCTGACAGCTTCCTGCATCTTTCCCTGAATTTCTGCTTCGATAAGGCTATTGTAATTCGTGTTGGAATCGGTGTAAAAATTTATCTCATTAATTGCCAGCTTAATCGTTAACTCGTTAATATATTTTTTCCTGACTTTTTGTTTCTCCAGCCAGTGTAGACAATTATTCCTGACACCTGATATTAAATAATTTTGAACGGATGTCCGGATATGAATTTGATCCGCTTTTTGCCAGATGGTTGCAAATAGATCCTGAACAACATCATGAGCAATATCTTCTTCCACAAATTTGCGGGCGTATGCGTACAATAATTGATAATATGAATCAAAAAGTTTTCGGAATGCTTTTTCATCGCGACTCTGTATCAACCTTACTATATTTTCCCCTTCTATTTTTGAAATCACCTAAAAACACGTATTTGACTCTAAATTAAATAATAAAAACAACTCTGCTTATAACATTTGTTGGTTATCAGTGAATTTTCATTCTTCTAAAACACGAATTTTTTATGTTAACGCGAATTTGTGTTACGTAATATTTCACATTCAATTTCCGGGGGAAAACGTAGACAATAAAACCAAAGAATATGGGAAAATTGCATCCCGAAGAACTCTCTTTCGTACTTCAATTAGCATTTCTCATATAAGATGTTGCATATAAAATAAGTCGTGCTTTTTTGCAACAATGTTGCAGTTGAAATGTTAATGCAGACATGATGCCAGTTGAACCATTGAACTTACATAAGTTAAAACGCTCCCATTTCCGCGAAGGTATACTTAAAGTTAACGTGAATGCGGAAAACGCTCTTTCGGAGAATGAAATTCAAGAAAGGCTGAATAATCATTATTTTCAGAGTACTTTTTATTGTTCTTTTAAAATACCGGAAAGGCATAAACTTATTCATAAAATTGTCGTTGACAACAAACCCTTAAAATATTCACTTAAATATTTAGTTAGAGACAAAAAAGAACTTGTATATATTTTCTATAAAAAATGTGGACAGTTACGGTGCGTAGATTTTGTATCATTGCCAAAACCAGAACTGCCTTCCGGCTGTTCAATAAATGAGATAGAACCAATTATTAAAGAATTTTGCAGGCAATGTTCTGTCTGTCAATAAAAAAAACTAACGATGGACAAAAGACTAATGCCGGTTACTATTATTACCGGTTTTTTGGGTTCAGGGAAAACGACCCTGTTAAATGACATACTCCATAGAAATACAGGCACTAATTTCTTAATTATCGAAAATGAGGCCGGAGAAATAAACATAGATGGAGAACTGCTTAACAAAGCAGAAAAAAGTAATGTATACGAATTAACCAATGGGTGTATTTGCTGTTCTTTAAATACTGAGTTGGGCACATTGTTAAACAGCATTATACTTTCAACGGTGAAATATGATTATGTGCTTATTGAAGCTACAGGAATAGCAGACCCGGCTCAGATTATAAACATGTTTTCCGGTGCCAGGGTACAACGATATTTTAATCTTGACGGGGTTATTTGCCTTATTGATGCCGAAACATTTTTAAAGCGTTTAAACAACTTTAACGAAATTCGAAAACAGGTTGCGCAATCGGATATTGTTTTAATCAATAAAACCGACCTGGTAGAACCGGACATATTAACAGAGATTGAAGAACAGGTTGCTGTTATCAATCCTTTAGCGCAAATAGAAAAAACAGCACACAGTAATACAGAAGGGGTTAAAATCATTCATTGTGAATTGTTTCAACCTGCAAATGTTGAAAAAACCATTACGGACTTCAGTGGTTTTACCTTCGCCGGGAAGGAGAACCACCATAACCATAAAATTCAGGCATTGAGTTTTACCATTCCCGGAAACTTTGACATGAAAAAGTTCTCGCTGTGGATGGAAAAATTCCTGTTTGAGAATGCCGACCATGTACTTCGGGTAAAAGGAATTTTAAGTATTGAAGATATGCAGCATAAAATGGTTATTCAATCGGTCGGGGGAAGTTTTCATATTACTCAAGGAACTAAGTGGCAAAATGAAGAAAACAGAAAAAGCCGAATGGTATTTATAGGAACAAATCTTCGGGAAGAGGAAATACACATGAACCTCTGTTCATTACTATCAAAAAATAAGTTGAAGTATGATTAAGCTTGCAATAAAAAGTTGTTTTTCTGCAGACAAACATGGTAGTGACAGGTTTGACCTTATACCTGGTGCACTGCATTTATGCAATAAGCAAAGCTGCAAACATACGCACAATTGTTATCAAATTTAACACCAAATATTCATGAGCAAAAAATTACCTGTAACCGTATTAAGTGGATTTCTTGGAGCAGGAAAAACCACTTTACTCAACCATATCCTCCATAATAAGGAAAACCTCCGCGTAGCAGTTATAGTAAACGATATGAGCGAGGTAAATATTGATGCCCGGTTGGTTGAGAACGAAAATGTACTGTCGCGTACCGATGAAAAGCTGGTAGAGATGAGCAACGGCTGTATTTGTTGTACCCTGCGTGAAGATCTCGTGAAAGAAGTAGAAAAACTGGCGCGACAGGATCGTTTCGAATACCTTTTAATTGAAAGTACGGGTATTTCGGAACCCATTCCTGTAGCACAAACATTTACTTATTCCTTTGAGGACATGGACATCGATCTTTCCCGGTGGGCAACGCTTGATACCATGGTGACCGTAGTGGATGCTTACAACTTTGACAAAGACTTTGGAAGTCTTGATACCATTTCGGATCGAAACTTAAATGACGACATTCCGGATGACGAACGCTCTATTGTTAATCTACTAACCGATCAGATTGAGTTTGCCAATGTAATTGTCATCAACAAAACAGACCTGATTAGCCCTCTAAAACTGGAGCAGTTAAAAGCAGTTATCCATAAACTAAACCCTGTAGCAAAAATATTGACTTCCGACCATTCAAAAATCGACCTAAAAGAAATTGTCAACACGGGACTTTTTAATTTCGAAAAAGCATCTTCCTCGGCAGGTTGGATAAAAGAACTTGAAGGAGAACATACTCCGGAAACGGAAGAATATGGCATTTCATCTTTTGTTTTCCGGGATAAACGCCCTTTCCATCCGGCCCGGTTCTGGCAATATGTCAATAACGATTGGGACAGCACAATAATCAGGAGCAAAGGGTTATTTTGGATTGCTTCCCGTCCGGATGAAGCTATCAACTGGAGCCAGGCTGGAGGTTCGCTAATGGCAGATAAAGTAGGGGTGTGGTGGGCTTCCTTTTCTAAAGCAGAGCGTAACCGGCACCCATCGTTCCAGCAAAACGAGGAATATATTATGAAAAAGTGGGATAAGCGTTTTGGTGACCGCCAGAATGAAATTGTTATTATTGGTCAGGAAATGGATGTTCAGGTTCTTAAACAGGAACTGGAAGCTTGTTTATGCACAGAAGATGAAATTGTTGACATGGAAGGGAACAAACAGGAATTTTTAGATGAATGGCCGGTTTAACACCAACTTTCATTAAAAAGGATTCTTCCCTGAACTGCCTGCAAAATTAGATCACAGGTTTCTTTTCGTGTAAAATTACTACAGAAATACATGCCTACTTTTTTATCCCTGTTCTATACCCAAATAGAACAGGGATAATTTGTTAGAGAAAAAGAGGTGTGGAATAAGTATGGGACCATCAATATCACTTTCGAAAATAAGAAAAGACATGTTTTTATTCTACCAAATATTTGATAAATAGTTAAATTAGATTATCTTTGCGCCTCGAAATTTATAAGATAAAATAAATAATTTAAATTCTTAAAAAATGGTGAACAGATACGAAACCGTTTTCATTGCAACTCCCGTTTTATCTGAATCTCAGATGAAGGAAGCGGTTGAAAAGTTCAAAGGGCTTATCACTGAAAATGGTGGTAAAATTGCTCATGAAGAAAATTGGGGGCTAAAAAAACTGGCTTATCCAATACAAAAAAAATCTACTGGTTTTTATTACCTGATTGAATTTGAGACAGAAGGTGAATTCATTAACAAATTGGAAACCGAATATCGTCGTGATGAGCGTATTATCAGGTTTCTTACATTTAAAATGGACAAATACGCTGTTCAATACGCAGAAAAGAAACGTTTAAAGAAGCAAACTGAAAAATCGGAGGGATAATCATGAGCGCAGCAAATAATCAAAGTGAGATAAGATACCTTACACCGCCTACAATTGAAACCAAAAAGAAAAAATTCTGTAGGTTTAAGAAAAACAGAATCAAGTATGTTGATTACAAAGATCCTGAGTTTCTAAAAAGATTCCTAAATGAACAAGGTAAAATTCTACCTCGTCGTATTACCGGTACTTCATTAAAATTCCAGCGTAAAGTTGCTACATCGATAAAACGTGCGCGTCATCTGGCATTATTGCCATATGTTACCGATATGATGAAATAAAAAATCTGCAGAAAAAATGGAAATAATATTAAAGCAAGATATAACAAACTTAGGTTACAAAGATGATATCGTAACCGTAAAGGATGGGTACGCACGTAACTATCTAATCCCTAATGGATTTGCAATAAACGCTACTAAGTCGGCAAAAAAGCAACACGAGGAGATCTTAAGACAACGTGCCCATAAGGAAGAAAAAATCAGAAACCTGGCTGCTGAAGCTGCTGAAAAACTTAAAGAAGTAAGCCTAAAGATTGGTGCAAAAACAAGTTCCAAAGGAAAAATATTTGGTTCTGTAAATACCATTCAAATTGCTGAAGCCCTTAAAGAAAAGGGATACGAAATTGAGCGTAAAAACATCAGCATAAAAGAAGAGCTTATTAAAGAAGTCGGAAGTTACACTGCCACAGTTAAATTACATAAGGAAGTGAAAGTTGAAATTCCTTTTGAAATTGTAGCGGAATAAGAAAAAATATTTTCTCTAAAAAAAAGCTATCCAAATGGATAGCTTTTTTTGTTTAATCCACACAATTAGCCAGAAAGACTCAAGTCTGAAAAATCTCAGAATATCACACAGAACCATAGCTAACATTCTCATTCTGCACGGCAAAAGAAAGTGAATATCTATTAGCTATTAACCACTAATCCCAACACACCTGGCAATCGGCATCATCCTCCCTGAATGCTTTAATGACGAAAACACAACCAAAGCGTTTCCCATAATCCTGATTTTCAATTTTCTTAATTTAAGTTAACAAAACTTAAATATTTATATATCAAAGGATAACACTCACTATTCACTTTATATTTGCATTAACCGCTCCTAACTCTGCTCCCAATTTGCAAAAAAAACAATCAACAGTTGAACCTTTTATTTTTACCGTGTACCGTTTTAAAAACATAAAACAAAATGAATTTCATAAGTAAAATTAACAACAAAGTACTCTGGTTAGCCGCTATTTGTTTATTCTGTGGTTTTAGCTTAATGGCTCTTGGCAATAAATATTCGGGCAATCCTTTTGATTTTATGACATTAACATTATCCCCCTGCCTGTTGCTTCTGGGGTATTCTCTTATTGCTGTCGGAATAATGAAAAAATAAGGCTTAATGTTTAAAGTAAGGCTCAAAAAGCAACCACCGGATTTATCCGACGAGGAACTTTTCAAAGGCATCACAAATGGAAACGAAGCCATGTTTGAAGAGTTGTACTCGCGTTATAAAAAGCGGTTGTTGTATTATTTTTACAGAATGCTGGGAAATGATGAAACTCTTGCCCAGGATTTCCTACAGGACATTTTCTACAAGGTTCTTGATAAACCGCAACTGTTTAATACCGATAAAAAATTTTCAACTTGGATATTTAGCGTAGCGCACAACATGTGCAAAAATGAATATAGAAGCCGAGATGTAAGAAGGATAATCATAAAAAACGACTGCCTTGATTCATTTATTTATGCTGACAATCCAGAAAACACCTACGAATTTTCCGTAAAAAAAATTTATGAAGAACTAAACAAACTGGATGAAACCCATCAAACAGCATTTATATTAAAATACAGAGAAGGGTTTAATTTAGAAGAGATTAGCAACATTCTAAACCTACCAGTCGGAACAGTAAAGTCCAGGTTACATTATACAAGAAAAAAGATTCAAAAAAGAATATGTAAGAGTAAAGACACTGCTCAACAATATAAAACTTATAGCGATGAATGATTTTGATAAAATATTGCAGGATAGTATCCGGAATGACGAACTTCCTTTTGAAGCAGATCCGGCCAGTATACATCGACTTAAAAATCATATGAGATTAATTCCTTCGCGTTCTTCGGTACGCATGAATATTATATCCCCGATTATTAATATAAAACAGCTTAGAGCATTGTCTGCAATTAAAGTTGGAATAATATGCCTGTTATTTTTAACTTTCTTTGGTTATCATCACATAACTTCTCATTCGGCACCATTTACCTGTACTGATTCGACTATGGCATCTCCGGTAACCGACACTAGCTTTTTGTTTACTGAGGAAGATTCAACAGGCCTCCAATTATAATAAGAAATGAAGCTGTTAAAAAAGAGCATGAAGTTCGACTTAACATCACATTGAGCGCAACCAAGATACATTGATTATCAAACACAAACACCCCAGCACCTGTTCAAGATGAAATCCGAAGGGACTTTTTGAATAGCCTAATTTGAGGATGAAAGCCATTCAATCAGAAATTTTCTTAAATAATTTTAGTTTATCCCAAATTAGGAATAAACTAAAATTATTGTGCACCAACATAACTAACTGTTCATATAGAAAAGAGAATAATACTCTTGTACGGTATCACTATAGCTTCTAAACAAGTCTTTTGAAAACCGCGAAGTCAACTTTAACGTTTCACTCACAATATACATCGCCAAATCAATTTCGCCGTCTGTTTTTGCACTAACATTCCCCTTTCCTGGTAGAAACCTGCAATATTCAAATAACTTACAATTTGCAGTAATTATATTCTCGGCCAGCTTATCTCCTTTTTCAGTCTCATTTAAAAGATAATATGCTTCTACAATCTGAGGGGAAAATACATTATAGCTGATTTTTTCTTCGGGCAATTTATCCATACAGATATCCAGTATTTCAACTGCCTTCTCTAATTCTCCGGCTTCTTTCAACTGACCGGCCAACTCAGCAAACATAAGGTGATACCGGAAGGATTGTATTGAATTCATACAGGTATTATCTAAAAACACCTTCTCTTTATCAATATTTCCCCACTTAAACTTTCGAGTTATTAACTCATATTGTATTAGTGCCTGTTCCCTGTTTAGTTTTTCAGGAAGCCGGTTTTTAAAAGGTAAAAGACGGTAGACATTCCCTTCCCTGTGCAAGTACTCTTTCAGTCCCAAATTATCCAGGGTTTGCGGAGACGCAAAGTAAACTGGTCTCTCCCATTTATTCCGGGTTAATATATCCAGCAATAAAATATCCGCGCGGTTTAAGTAGTCTTTATTTATAGTGAAATTTATATGCGAAGGTATCTCCCCTTCATAATTTCTTGCATAAGAACATGACGTTAAAAATTTATCCTCATTAACCTTTAAGGATAAGTTCCCGGAAGGCAGATAATCTACCATATTTCCATTTGTCAGTTGCACTTTCGAGCTTTTATCCGGACTTTTCAAGAATTGAATTACTTCCTCTGTATCAAAGTGATTATTATATTTTCTAATTACAGGAAAATAGCTGTTTTTACTCATAAGCAATTCTGTTCCGCTGTAAGAAACTTTAACACCTTTTTTAGACTGCCAGGTTTGTTGCAATTGATTTGCATACCAGTCCATTGACAAAAATGAGAACAAAACATGACGTATATCCGGTCTTACGTTCTCAACTTCCTGCATATACCATATTGGATACGTATCATTATCTCCATTTGTAAAGAACATTGCATTGGGGTCCATCGTATTAAGGGTATTCAATGCAAAATCGCGCGCCATGGTCCTTTCTGAGCGATTATGGTCATCAAAGTTTTCCATAAACATATTTAAAGGGACCAAAACAAAAGAAGTTATCAGTACAGCCCAAATCCAAACCTTATTATTAAGGAGCCTTTTAACCGACCGGAAAAGGGCTATAATACCAACGCTTATCCAGATACAAAATGCCATAAACGATCCCACATATGCATAGTCCCTTTCCCGAGGAGTAACAGGTATTTCATTTAAGTATAGAACAATAGCAACCCCTGTCATCAGAAATAAAAGGAAAACGGTCCCAAAATTTACGCGGTCTTTTTTATAGTGATAAAACATGCCCACGAGCCCTAAAAACAGAGGTAACATAAAATAAACATTTCTTGCTTTGTGCTCTTTAAATTTATCTGGCATTTTTTCCTGCGGCCCTGACTTCAGAGTGTCGATGAATGGGACCCCACTAATCCAGTTACCATGCAACCTACCTCCAAGCCCCTGAATATCATTTTGTTTTCCACTAAAATTCCACATGAAATACCGTAAATACATATGTCCTAGCTGGTACCGCAGAAAGAAGCTAATGTTATCAAGAAGTGTTGGTACAAGAACAACTTTTGACTCCCCTCCCGAAGTTCGCGTTTTAACTCTTCGTCCTTTAATTTTCACCCATTTTTTATAGAACTGCTCATGCCCCGGATCCAGGCTTGCCATTCTGGGGAACAAGGTGAGTGTACTTTTATCGAATATGTAGTCCGGATTTAGTTCATCTTTATGATATTTCCCGTCATACAACTTATATGTATACCTTTTTTTATAATCAATAACCGGTGAATTGTAGTTATTCCCTTTAATCAAAGGCCTGGTGGGATATTGTTCCCGATTAAGATAATCAACCAGTCCAAATAAATTCTCAACATTATTAATATCAACAAACGGATTAGCTCCGGAACGAACAACCAACACTGAAAATGACGAATACCCTACTAACCAAAAGCTAAAAGCAACAGTTGCAATCACTAATGCTTTTTTCTGCTTCTTCCTAAAATAAAGAAACATAAGCCTCAATACTACTGCAAGAGTTAACACAAATGCAAGCCCCCCTGAATAAACGGGAAGCCCAACAGTGTTTACGAAAAACAAATCTGTATAAGCAGCAGACTTTGCTACTCCAGGAATAATAAAAAAGACAAAAAACAACAATAACGAGAGGGAAACAAACTGAGATATAACGAATCTTTTCATTGTTATTTTGAACCTCTTTGAATAATATACCAAAACGATTGCAGGAAGAGCCAGCATATTTAACAAGTGAATTCCAACGGACAATCCTAATAAAAAAAAGAGCAAATAAATCCACTTTATTTTTCCATATCCTTTATCATATGTTTCCTCCCACTTTAAAATACACCAAAAGACAAGAGCGGAAAACAAGGATGACGTTGCATAAACTTCCCCTTCAACTGCCGAAAACCAGAAACTATCAGTGAAAGCATAGGTAATTGCTCCAATAAAAGCGGCCCCGTACAATAATGTTGTAGTATTTTTAGCGCTTAAGTCACTAAAACATCTTGCCAATAACTTCTTAACAAACCATACGATAATATAAAACAAGAAAACAACGGTCAAAGCACTTGCTGTAGCTGAGAGTGCATTAACCATGAGTGCTATCTTAGAAAGATTATTTCCGGCAAACAAACTAAAAAAACGCCCCAACAACATAAAAACAGGAGCCCCCGGGGCATGCCCTACTTCAAGTTTATTTGCACATGTTATAAATTCCGGGCAATCCCAGTAACTTGTAGTAGGCTCAAGAGTAAATAAATAAACCGTTTCTGCTATTACAAAAACAATTATTCCAGCCCACCTTGATATTTTTTTCTTTTCCATTCTATAAATGTTTGAGTTTGTCCCTCGGTACACTTTAGAATGGAAAAGTTCATGGTAGAATTGTTAAAATATGCTAATGGCGCCCTTCTCCCAGAAAGGAAGCAACGCATAAGAAAGAGCACTACTTAACAGCAATTGCCTCAATTTCAACAAGTACATCTTTAGGCAGTCTTGAAACTTCAACAGCAGCCCGTGCTGGTTGGTTTTCCTTAAAATACTGTGCGTATACTTCATTCATTGCAACAAAGTCATCCATAGATTTAAGAAAACAGGTAGTTTTAACAACATTCTCATAGGAGCACCCTGCAGCTTCTAAAACAGCACCTAAATTTTTTAAGACCAGATGGGTTTGCTCTTCAACGCCTCCTTCAATCAGTTCCATAGTTTCTGGAATCAAAGGTATTTGACCACTTACAAATACAAAACCATTCGCTTCTGTTGCCTGATTGTAGGGACCTATTGCCTGCGGCGCATTTTGTGTTGATATTATTTTCTTCATTTGCTTAGTATTAATTTTTGATTATCGAAAGTAAACGAATGAAAAGCCTCTCTGAACCCTTCATTCCGGGAATGACATCCTTTAATAAAACCAAGATTAGTAATTATCATACCAGGACTGTTTTTTATCATACTTCAAATCCCTGAGCAAACCTGATTTTGCCCTAATAGTAAAAGAATAGTTCCTGTAATCTCCGAAAGGCACTGTACTGAACTCCATTACCCAGCAATGAAGGTCTTTATCAATCCTGATATTTGTGCTTACCATTTCTTTGTTTTCAAAATCGTAATTTGTTCCAAAGCCGATTTTTAACGTTTTTGTAAGGCTCAGGTTTCCATTGATCCCCAACGTATGCGTCCTTGTTTGTCTTGCCGCAGAGGTTGGCCTGTTTAATGACCAGTTGTATCTAAAACTTAATGACCAAGGGACACTAAAGTCGACATAACTACCAAATTGAGAATACCCTGGAATAAACTCGTAATTAGGATCGTATGGATTCTTGTGGAGGTCTTCCTGCAAATCTGCTTCAGCCCCGGCCTCCGCTTCTTTTTTATCGGACTGCTTTGATTGAAGGGAAAGCTGTGTTGAAAGCGTTAGGTTTGTAAATCGTAACAATCCTTTTCCGTTATCAAAATAAAATTCATTTATCCTTGCTGTTTCTAAGGAATCAAGATCATAAAAACTGTACCTACTGCTCACATTGATGTTCAGCTTATTTTTAAATAGCTGTGTACTTCCGTTTATAGACACGTCATTCCAATTAAACTCATCCTCAAAAGGCCTGTATGACGTACTAACACTCAAATTTCTAATTATAGGGACTTTCACTGGTTCTGCCTCACCCGTTGTATCATTCTTTGGCTTCATTTTCATCTCCAGGTTATTTCCCAGTGATAAGCTCAATGTACCATTCTTGCCCGGACTACCCGGAGCCCCATACAAACAATACGGAGAATCAAAATAGGAATACCGGTGTATTTTTATTTGATCATCCTGAACATATTCCAGAGTGTCATAATAATTTGGATTAACTTCTCTCATATCCGGTGTAAATGAAAAAGAGGCCCTTGGCTGAATCATATGCCTTACTGCAATGACATTAGGATCCGGACGGGTATTTTGAAACATTCCATATACTTTTGGCGACAATGAAACCGAAATACTTGGGTTTATTGCATGAGCATAAGCGAGTTTATGCGTTGTGTCAACTACTATGTCCGTAGTTCCGGGCTCTATTCTTTTTGTGATATACCTATTGTTCAACCGCCCCTCATACGTTAATGAAGGAGAGATAGTTAACATCTTTATTTTGTCGGTTTTAAGATTAATTACAAAAGGGATAGAATGTTTAAACCCTGCATTCATATTTCTCCAGGTCTCCAGGTCTCCTAATGTAGAGTCCTTAACATTTTGAATCTTAGATGCAAACTGGGAATTATAGCTGAACCCTATATTCTCGTACCATTTATATTTCCCTCCCCCGTCCTTTTTCCTGAACGGATAAATTGTTGATGCATTAAACGAACCTGTTGGCAAATCAATACTCACCGTACTGTCAGCCGTATTTTGTCGCGCATTTGCCGACAAAGCCAGGTTAAAAGGTGTTCCCGGCCAGTTTTTGGAAAAACTTATACTGGACGACTTCTGTTGAGATATAACATTTCGCCCTATTTTAGGGTTACTTCTATCATATCCCCCACTCTGGAAGTTCACATTTGCACTAAACGATTGTGTGGGGTTTGCCTTAGGATCTTTTTGATGTGACCAAATCCATTTAAAATCTTTTCTTACAGGATAATCCAGAACATCATTGTTTCTGTTCTCCGAATAGTCCACACTTGTACTTCCTCTAAAACGATACCGGACTTTGTATCCGCCCCCCCACTTTACAGCCCAGGAACCTTTTGAATAAATATCTCCGGTTATCTGCATATCCGCATACTGTCCAAGCGGCTGATACCATCCACCGTCTGTTAAAAAGAACCCCCTCACCCTTTCCTCTCCGTAACGTGGAATAATAACCCCGGCTGACCGGTTCTTTGAATTAGGAAAGAAACTAAAAGGTAACCCCAGAATAGGTATTGGTACATCCTCTATCACCAGATACGCCGGACCACTAATGATTTTATCTTCGGGAATTACAATTGCTCTCGTCAACTCAAGGTAGAAATGAGGGTGTTCTGCATCGCAAGTTGTATACTTACCCCCTTTAACGTGAATATGCCCCTGCTCATCCCTTTTTGTAAGATCACTATGCAAATAGCCTTCCCCTTGCTCTGAAACAACATTATAAATCAGACCTTTCCTTGAGTCCAGGTTATAATTTACGGAATCCGATTCAAACTCTTCATTATCCATCTTAAAAACCGGTTTCCCTGAATACTTGCCTGTTGTATCAATTACTCCTTTTCCTGAAATCTCCTTCCTTCCAAGATCCGATTCAATGTAATTGGCTTTTAATTCAAATTTCTGATAATTGACTTTACCATCGCCATACAAAAAGACTTTTTGCTCCTTAACTTTTATCTGCATTGAGTCTTTTGAGGTATAATAAACCGGTTCGTCAACAATAGATTTTTTCTCTGTTTTCTGCGAGTCAAGAGTATCTGACAAAGCCGTGTCAGCCTGAATTAATACCGAATCCCCGACTGAAGCGCCCAGACTATCTGTAACCGACTGAGCCTTACCTTCTATGCTTAACAGAATAAAAACTGTTAATAACGTTAAATATAGAGTTGTTTTTAAATGCAATTTTAGTACTATTTTTGTAGTTGAAACAACAACCTTGAAAGGCAGCAAAACTAATAAAATTAACGTTTGCTCATGCAGAAAATTTTCAAACGAAATAAAAGAATGACTTTTGTCCGTGCAGGAATTGTTATTTGTCTCTTTCACTTAATAGCATTTTTTGTTGTTTGTCAGGAAATTGACGAAGACCGCCACAAAATTCGTACCGTTGTCATCGATGCGGGTCATGGGGGGAAAGATTCCGGTGCTGTCGGGGAGTTCTCCAAAGAAAAAGACATTGTACTTACGATTGCATTACTGGCAGGAAAGTACATTGAAGAAAAAATACCGGATGTAAAGGTTATTTATACCCGTACAACCGATGTTTTTATTCCGTTACACGAACGGGCAAAAATCGCAAATGACTCGAGTGCAGATCTTTTCATCTCCATTCATGCAAACTCAAACCCTAATAGAAACCCTTTCGGGACGGAAACATTTGCCATGGGGCTTCATAAAACAGACAACAACCTTGAGGTTGCAAAGAAAGAGAACTCTGTAATTGTATATGAAGAGGATTATGAAGCAAAGTACGAGGGATTTGACCCCAATGACATTGAATCTTATATTATGATTTCCCTTATGCAGGACACTTATCTGGAGCAAAGCCTGACTGCCGCGTCTTTTGTTCAGAATCAATTCAGGGAAAGGGCCAAAAGAAAAGATCGGGGGGTAAAACAAGCCGGATTTCTTGTACTATGGCAGACATCCATGCCCAGTATCCTTATTGAAACAGGCTTTCTTTCCAATAAGAATGAAGAAAAATACCTGGCAAGCAAACAAGGGCAGGATTACCTGGCTTCTGCTATATTCAGGGCCTTCAGAGATTACAAAACTTACATTGAAGGAGAAGCCCCGGAAAAAGTTCTCCAGAAAAAAGAAGTCCCTCCCTCAATTCCAACGGTTAACAAGCAGCAAGAAACATCACCCCCTTCTGGTGTACCGGATACTGTTAAAAAATCAGAAAAAGTCACCCCTCAAGAAACAGAAGTCACCCAGAACAACACCGAAAGATCTAAAACCGTTCATTTAACAGACAGTAATATTGTATTTAAAGTTCAGATTCTTTATTCCGAAAACAAAGTTGATCTCAACGATAAAATTTTTATTGACTTTAATGATGTTCAGGAAATAAATGCTAATGGCAAATACAAATATGTTGTTGGTGCCAAAACCAATTATTCTGACGCTATTGAGTATAGCAAGTGGGTCAAAAGCCGTCACCCTGACGCTTTTGTTGTCGCCATCTCCAAAGGCAAAATCATTCCATTATCGGAAGCTCTTGAAATCATTAAAACTAACTAGATAAGATTACTATCTTTGTAACTTTTTAACATTAAATAAATCAAGAATGAAATTATCCAGAGAAGTTAAAACTGGTCTGATTGCAGTATTTGTTTTAGTCCTTAGTATCTGGGGTTTTAACTTCCTCAAAGGAAAAAATATTTTTAGCCCTACTGATATTTACTACGTTAAATACGATCAAATTGAAGGCTTAATAGAATCGGGTTCTGTGTTTTACAGAGGTTACAAAGTTGGAAGTATTAATAAGATTTCTTTTGACTACACTACTCCCGATCGTTTTATTGTAAAAATTGTACTTGATAAAGGGATAAAAATACCCCTTCAATCCAAAATAATGGCAAAAGCATCTAACCCAATTGCCGGAGCAAAGGATTTAGTCGTTTTATTCAATGACACTTCCGCTTACCACAAACCAGGAGACACCCTTCTCCCCGCCTACGACAAAGGCTTAATGGGAGTCATAGAACCCCTGCAAAATCAGTTAGAAGAAACGGTTACCGGGGTAAACCAGACACTTGCCGCATTAAACAAGATTCTCGACTCAGATACTCAAAATGACATAAAAGCAAGCATAAAATCTGCTAAAGAAATAAGTAATTCATTATCCGATCTTCTTGCCCCAAATGGAGAGTTGTCCACTTCATTAAAAAATATGGAAGTTATTTCTGCTACCATTGCCTCAAAAAAGAACGAAATTGGCGCTTCAATTGAGAACATGTCGAATATAAGTGCCTCTTTAGACAGTGCCGATTTGGGGAAAACAATTTCCACACTGGACAGTACCCTTGCGGCAACACATTTACTTCTTTCCAAAATTAATGAAAACGAAGGGACCATGGGCTTACTTATAAATGACAGTGCCCTATACATGAACCTGACAGCGTCAACAGCAAGTCTGGATTCCCTTCTTACCAACCTTAAAGACCACCCCAAGAGATATGTACATTTCTCTCTTTTTGGAAAAAAAGATAAATAACCCAAATAAAGAAATTGATACCTGAGACGTTGGAATTATGACTCTAGAACTTAGCGAACAAAATTTAGATAAATTTATTATGATTGGTGACCGGGTTTTAATTAAGCCTAAGTCGCCCTTAGATAAAACCAAATCGGGATTACTTTTACCCCCGGGAGTACATGAAAAGGAAAAAATTCAGATTGGGTATGTAGTAAAAGTAGGACCAGGGTACCCTATTCCAGCAATTAATGAAACTGAAGAACCCTGGATGGGGAAAAGTGAAGATGTTAAATACGTTCCTCTCCAAATCAAAGAAGGTGATTTGGCTATATTTATGCAAAAGAGTGGCTTCGATATTGAATTCCAAAAAGAAAAGTATGTCATACTGCCACATTCTGCAGTGTTAATGGTTGTAAGAGATGAAGGACTATTTGAATAACACCGAAAATATTATTTAAATATTTTACTTTCTTGTTTGATATATTGTTTCTTAGTCTTATCTAAAAAGAGTAAAACGGAACTGAACACGTACACTTTAGAACACTAAAGAAAGGTATACCACCATAAATCTGTACGGGAATTTATTTTTCCCGCAGATTTCATGCATATCCTATAGTTATAGTAACTTACTAAACGCCAGCAAACATATTATCTGTTGTCGGGACTTTATAGACTTCGTTACACAATCTTGTTCCGGCTGTGCCAACAATCCATATCTCGAAAATAATATTATCAAAACTGTTGGCATATTTTTGCAATGCCAGGTGTTGTTCCGGGTTATCACCTCCCTGTGTTTCAACTTCAAGAATTAGTGTTTTGGATTCCTTTACTGCGTAAATGTCCGGAACACAGCCTTCAATTTCCGGAGGTAAATTAAATCCGGGAATATGGTTAGCCATTACTATCCAGCCATCTCTTCTCAGGTTAATAGCTTCTCTGTAAATACCCTTGACATGGGCCAGTTCAGCGGTAGTACTTTTTTTCAACATTGTGGTTTAGTCAGCGACCAGAGACATTCTTGTTGACTCAACAAACGCCTCTAAATCAGTTAGTTTTTATGGTTAAAATACAAAAAGAAAAAAATACATTCTCTTTCTGTAAATAGTTTTGAATGGTTAGTTATTTATACGTAAAATAAAACAAAAAGTCACTTCAATTCCCTGTTTTTTTTGACAATATCGTCTGAGTGTAAAAAACCATATAAAAACCTGCATACAACGGGTAATATATAAAAGCATATTATGGCATTCTTCATGAATCACCAAAAAGTGAAAAACGTCGTAATTAAACAGCCAGGAGCTTTGCCCTTGACTGTTTAATTGTGCCCTCCTCTGCAATTTTAAGAGGGTTCTGTATATTTTTGTATTCGCACATTCAACTTACATTTCTCAGTCAAATATTAAAATACGTTCCCCGTTTTCGGCCTACTCCTCACTGTATATCCGGATAGTCGGTGTACCCTTTAGCCCCCGGAGTATAAAAAGTATCAAAATCGGGTTGAGCCAACTCCACATCTTCCTTTTGAAAAGCTTCAACTAAATTTGGGTTAGCAATAAAGGGGCGCCCAAAAGCTACCAGATCACCCTTATTGGCGTTTAAATCATCTTCAGCCCTTATCACATCGTATCCCCCACTAAGGATTAACGTTCCTTCAAAAGTATCCCTAACCATTTCCTTAATTGCCGCAGGTACCTGAGGTGCCCCCATTGAAGAATGGTCTACCAGATGAATATATGCTATTCCTAAACCGCTCATTTCGCCTATAATATATTTATACGCTTCTTCAATTCCATCAAATTCACCTGTATCGTTGAAAGCTCCATAAGGAGAAAGACGGAGCCCCACCTTATCTTTCCCTATCGCTTCGGAGACCCCCTGAGCAAGCTCTAAAAGAAACCTGCTCCTGTTTTCATGGGTGCCACCGTAGTTATCGGTACGGTCATTTACATTCGGGTTAATAAACTGTTCAATAAGATATCCGTTTGCACCATGAAGTTCAACTCCGTCAAATCCGGCTTCAACAGCATTTTTAGCTGCCTCAATATGTTCTTTTACAGTATTTTTTATATCATCCACCGTCATTTTCCTGGGGTGGGTATAGGGTTGATTTCCCTTAGCGTCCGTATACATCTCGCCAGACATTGGTTTATCAGAAGGGGAAAGGACTTCCGAACCCTCCGGCAGATTGTCCACATGACTTACACGCCCCGTATGCATTAGTTGTATAAAAATTTTAGAACCTTTCTCATGTACAGCTTTTGTCACGAGCTTCCAGCCTTCTATCTGTTCTTTATTAAAGATGCCGGGAATTCTGGCATATCCCAGTCCATTTGCCGATGGGGAAGTTCCTTCTGTTATGATTAATCCGGCTCCGGAACGTTGTGCATAATATTCTGCTACCAACTCATTTGGAACATTACCCGTAGCCCGGGCCCGTGTCATTGGAGCCATTACCAAGCGATTTTTTAGTGTAATATTCCCTAAATCGTATTCTGAAAACAGTTTTTGACCATTCATATTTTAGTGGTTATTGGTTTGACATAGTTAAAAACATATGACGCTTCGCAATGTTTCTTTTCCCGTCACACAAAAGCTAATTAAAAACAGCTCCCTCTTACTTGCAAACTGATTCACTGCAACTTACCTTCCTTGTTAATGTACTGTTAACCAGCTAAAGTAATTTCTTAAATTATTTTCCGGATTTTGTCAATATAGTGTTTTATATTTGCTGAATATGAAGCCAGACCTATCTGATAAAGCCTTAAAAAAGCAACATAATAACGAGGAAATAATAAAACAAACTGCCGAACAAATCATAAAAGATTTTGCTGTTTTTGGCATTGATATTTTTTTTCCTGTGGAAATGACCTATGCATACAGTGAACTTTACGAGCAGTTACATGGTCATATTTCTGAAATGTGGAACTCGAATAACAATAAACTGGTTTCCATTCTTTACAGAATTGATTTACCCGAAAAAAATATCCGAAAGAAAAAGGAAGAGTTTCCCGACATTCCGGTCTCCCATATCATAACGGATCTTGTCATTGAGCGTGAATTAAAAAAAGTTTTGACCCGCCACTTTTTTAGTCATAGCCTTAACAAACCAAGTACCGACACGACACATTCCGGGTAAACCATGTCCCAATAAAGGACTATCTATCTGCAAATTGCAGCTCACTTAGGTTTTTATAAATTCCGTCACTAATTTCCATAAGCTCTTTGTGCACTCCCTGCTCAACAATTTTTCCTTTGTCTACAACAAAAATTAAGTCCGCCTTCCGCACGGTAGATAAACGATGTGCTATTATAATGGATGTCCGTCCTTCCATTAGCTTTTCCAAAGCATCCTGAACAAGTTTTTCTGACTCTGAATCAAGTGAAGAAGTAGCTTCATCCAATATAAGGATCCTGGGGTTTTTCAACATGGCCCTGGCAATAGCTACTCTCTGCCTTTGCCCTCCTGATAGCTGAGTTCCTCTCTCTCCCACAATTGTGTCCAGCCCTTCGTTAAAATCCTTTATAAAATTCCAGGCATTAGCATTTTTAGCGGCTTCAATAATCATTTTGTCTGTTGCCCCAGGTTTGCCATAAGCGATATTTTCCCTGATTGTCCCGCCAAAAAGGAAAATATCCTGAGGAACTATTGCAATCTGACTTCTTAAAACTGACAATGAAATATCCCCGCTGTCCACATCATCAAAAAACAATTTTCCAGAAGTTGGCTCATACATCCTCATTAAAAGCGATGTCAATGTGGTTTTTCCCGCCCCACTGGGACCAACTATAGCAACCATACTATTTCTCTGTATCCTGAGGTTTATTTCGTTTAACACCCTGGTTTCTTCCCTGGACGGATAATTAAAGGACAGGTTCTCAATTCTTATGTCACCCTGTAATTTAATTTTATCTTCTTCCGGATCAATTTCTTCTATATGTTCAACTGGCTGCTCAAATATTTCCAGTAAATTTTCTGTTGCCCCAAGAAACTGCTGAACCCGGCCAAAGACACTCGCCATTCCACCAATTGTTCCTCCAATAAAGCCTGAATAAACAATAAAAGAAAAAAATTCCCCCATTTCAATGTCACCTGCACTTAATAAGCCAGCCCCTTTCCAGATTACTGCGACCATTGCCCCAAATAACCCAACAACAATAAACGAAGAAAATGCTCCCCTTACCCTACCGTTTTTTATTCCGGTTTCCGCTATTTTAAGTGTGATTTCCTTATACCGCTTCATCTCAAAAAACTCATTAACAAAGGATTTTACACTTGGTATCCCCTGTAATGTTTCTTCAACTACCGTATTAGATTCAGCAACTTGATCCTGGGCTTTCTTCGAGAGCTTTCTTATATACCGGCCAAATATCACGACCAGTACCATTATAGCCGGTAAAACCGCTAGCATGAAAAGAGTAAGCTTAGGTGACATTATCACGAGAAGTGCAATGCCCCCAACTATAATTATTATTTGCCGGATAAATTCTGCCAGTGTTGTCGTTAGGGCATCCTGTAACAAAGTTATATCTGCAGATATCCGACTGTTTAATTCCCCCACCCTTCTTCCCAAAAAAAACTTCATTGGCAAACGGACCAGATGGTTAAAGGTATCTTGTCGTAGATCTGACAACGTTTTCTCCGCTACACTAACAAACAGGTATACCCGAAAGTATGAGAATACGGACTGGGCAACCAATACAACTATTAATAGTAAGGCAACCCTGTTTATTTCGCTTAAAATCTCGCCTTTACTTCCAACATCAACAAGATCTCCTAAAAATTTTGGAAACAACAACGTGGCCCCGCTTGAACCAAAAAGAAAGAGTATTCCTATTGAATACTCCAGCATATATGGTTTTAGATATTTGTAAAGTTTTAAAAGGTTTTTAAGGCCTGATGGACTAATTCGCTTTTTGGGAGTTTCTTCTTGCATGCTATATATTTGTATTTTAATAAATTTTTAAAATCTTTTGAATATTAACATCTGCCTTGTTAGACTGTTCATATTCTAAAAAACCAAATTAACGAAAAGTGCAATACCTTGAATTTCTGGTTTTACAATTTTCGCTAAATATTAAAGATTCTTATCTATCACCAAGCCAAAAATAACAATTAACATTCAGGTTAAATGGCAACCCACACTTTATCATGGTTATCAACAATTCTCCGATTTTAAATTTATACTATTTCTTCCTGTTCATGTTTTGTTATTCATAATCGTGTTTTCCTCGTTCTTTCATAATGGCTGATAATTTGTAAGCAGACATATACCATTATTACTTTTTTTGTACTTAAACAAAGAATTTATCATGTTTTTTCAATTATTTATCATGACAATTATCACACAACAATAAAACTACCACATTCGATAAAAATATTTTTTAATGACAAAAATCACACAACACAGCAACCTATATCACTATAAAACAATAAATTAACACAAATAAACACAACACACACCCCATACTACATACACGTTATATATGTTAAAAGTTATGTTTTATTTGATAACTTCTATTTTATATAAATATATTTGTCATAAGTAATCGTTTAACATCGATTATTCTTAATTACTATTTATTAACTCTAAAACCTTTTGTTTAAATGAAAAAGTTTTCGTTTTTAACAATGGCAGCAGCTTTAATCTTTTTTACAGCCTGTCAACAAAACAATGAAACTACAAGTGAAATTGAATCAAGAAGAGTAACTGACAAAGAAATTCTTGAAAAAATTGCAAAACATGGCTTCAGCACTGAAAATGTTCTTAGAACAGAAGATGGTTATCTTGTTGAAGGAGATATTTGCTTAACTGCAAGTTTCCTTAACAGTAATCCAACTGATAATTCTCTAAGAATTGCTGAAGGTGAACATTATCACACGACTAATTTGGTTACAACAAACGGAACAAGAACAATTACCGTTGCTTTACAAGGTAACCTTCCAAGCAATTTTGTCCCTGCTCTTGACGAAGCATTAGATCGTTATAATGCGGAAGACTTAACCATTAAGTTTAAACGCGTAACTTCTAATGCTGACATTACCATTAAAAGTGGCCCATGGTGGTGGAACTTATTCGGAATCTTAGGACAAGGTGGATTCCCTGAAGGCGGAGATCCTTACAATCAGGTCCAAATGAACACTTCAGCATTCAGTAGTGCAAGTACAGGGTACCTTGCTACTGTTCTGGCTCATGAAATTGGCCATAATATCGGTTTCAGACACACCGACTATATGGACAGATCAATTAGCTGCGGTGGTTCACCAGATGACGAAGGTGAAGCAGGTGTTGGAGCAATCCACATTCCGGGAACCCCTACGAGACCTAGTGCTGCCAATGCTTCATGGATGCTTTCATGTGCTGATGGTACTGACCGTCCATTTAACTCAAACGACAAAAAAGCGCTTAAAGCACTATATTAATAATTGAGTTGAAAAATTATCAAGAGGCCGCTCCATCTGGAGCGGCCTCTTTTGTATCTGAAATTTCCTCGTTCACCTTCCCTTTTCTAAATTATACTTTCCTATTTTTTTACTACTTAACAATCATAAACTTTTTTATTATCTCTTTTTCGTTTTGGTTTTTTGCCCTAAGAATATATATTCCGGCTTCAAGTCCTGCTATTTCCAGTAATCGGATTTGTCCGTACAAATCTCCGGTTTCCATTATGGGTTTTCCCGACAGATCATAAATTGTTACAGACAAACGTTCATCACTACTAATAAGGTATAAGCCCTCCGAATTGCCATAGACCGGATTAGGATAGAGAAATAAGTTATTTTCGTTTACAAAATAAACTACCTCTTCAGCGCTATAGGCCTCTTTATTGTTTTTCCGGATAAATTTCACCCTGTATATATTTTTTTGAGGCAACGGGGCTTCATCTGAGAGCAAATAATTCAACGTATGATTTGGTTTAGTCACCTCAACCTCTTCAAAAACGCCACTTTTCAGCCTCTCTAAAACAATATTTTCCAGTTCGTAAACCGATGCCACTTCCAGATTAAACTGAACAATGCCCTTCGTTGCATTTTGTAAAGGATAAAACGAAATCAGGTAACAGTTCACCCCCTGCTCTGCATAGTTCTTAGTAATTGCTCTTTTTCCATCTTTATTTTCAATAACAGGCGAAACAGCAAAATATGGTGACGTTGCATCATCTTTTGTAAATTGATAAATTGTATCAGGCACACTAATCCTTTTTTTCATATAACCATCATCTTCCAGTTGCCAAAGCCAGTATTCGTCAACCCCTTCCTGTTTGTTCCATGATAACATAACATCTTCTTCGCAATTAAACCCTACCTGTAATGTCATATCTCCGGAAACTATTATTGAATCAACTTCATATAAAATATCCTGAGAACTGACCCTGACATTCATTATCGAGTTTATCTCCGGCAATGTCCATCTAACACTTCCTGCTTTCAGGTTGTATGAATTTGTAATTTCTTTCCACTCTTCACTTCCTGCTATTCTATATTCAATTTTAGCCATTTGATCACCTCCGGTCCAGTTCCACCTTAAGGAGATTTCTTCTCCGGCTGTTAGCTGGCTGCCAGAGTTTGGGGAATTCCATATTAAGCCTTCCTCTCGAACGCAATAGGCCAGATTAAAAGCCTGATTTTGTGTTTGCATTTTGCTTCCCCGAACAACTATTTTATATGTTCCGGCTTCTGGTTTATCTATGGTTATCTGCTCTAAATTATTAAGTGTATCCACAGCTCTAACTGCTTCTTTGTTCAGGGAGTCTATATGCGGATATGTATTCAAAACCCATGGATAATATGTTTTACCATTATTGATATTTGTAAGTTCCAGGTCTAAATCGTTTACCAATGCCTTATCATTCCCTACTTCTCCAAAAGGATCGTTCCATGCCAGTGTAATCTTCACCATATCACTGTTTTCCGGTACTTTCATGTTATACTCAAAAAATCCGCCTATTTCAAGCGTATCGTCCATAAAACGTTCTTCTTCTATCGTTTTTATTGCACGATAAGCATTAACAGCACCATATCCGGTGATATAATCAACACCTTTGTTCATTATATCCTTTGCACTATTGACCAACACAGCTTTAACCAACGTCGATGATGGAAATTCCTGAAATTTTTTAATATAGTAATCCTGCAACAATGTAACAACGCCACTCACCAACGCTGATGCATCAGATGTTCCCGCAGCTCCGTAAGCGACAACTTCCGGTTTTACCCTGCCATCATAAGCAGGCCCTTTGCTACTAAAGGCTACCGGCTCGACATTATCACCCGTCCCTCCTACACATATGGAGTTTTTTGATGTTTTAAATTGCCCGGTTAAGTTCGCATATCCGTTAACACCTGTATATCTCCCTGTATTTGCGGCTGTATTTCCTATATTCCCTGACGAAAATACATGAACAAGTTCAGGCTGCTCATTACACTGTTTATCATACAATTGCGATTCAATCCCATAATAATTCTCTATTCTTCCGATGCCATACGAATGATTTTGAACGGCAACCCCTTCTGATTTCAAAACGTGGCTTTCCTCTGGCAACAAAGACTCTACACCGGATGTTACGATATGAACCTTTGGGGCAACACCTAATCCTTTATCCCCTGAGTTCCCCCCTCCGGCAATAACTGTTGCCATATCTGTAGCATGGCCTGTAGAACGCCCTTGTCCTTTCCCTGGTTTCAAAACCCGATGATGAAAATCAATATCAGAAGTATCGAATGGCCTTTCTTTTATTGAAACAACCAAACCTTCCCCGTCAACATCCAGATAGTCCTTATGAACCCGCTCAATCCAATTTACCGATAAGTCCAGTGTCCTGATATATCTTTCTTCGACAACAGTCCTGTCCGGAAAATCAATATAAGTACATGCATTGTGGTTAATTATTGCATTAAAACTTTCGGCGTCTACATGTTTTAAATTCAACACATTTGAATATTTTGTTGGCTGCACTAAAACATTCGGGTACTCTTGCTCCAACCAGTCTGTAAACTTCTTCGGATCTTCTGCTAAAACTCTATAGCTATATTCTGTACTTTTTAATGACGTTTTATGTATTCCTGGTGCTACTTTTCTTAAGATACTATCAGGAAGCCGCCCCCCCTGGGCACTAACCAAAGCCTGAAAAAAAAGCAACGCCACTGCTACCAATGGTTTTATATAATTTGAAATGAAGAGCATATGAAAAAATATTTACAAGATCGGCGTTAAAGATAGTTTTAAATATCAAAGTTGTAAACATTTTAACATTGATACCAATAACAATTTTATCGATTAATCTGTTTTTGAGATAAACGAATCAATTACATATTACCAGACGAACTTTTTGTGAGCTTTATTTAATAACGTTCCAACTCAAACAATTTAACACTCCACCATATTTTGCAATCCAGCTTGACGGATAAGGGATAATCCTTTTTTTATCCGAAAAAACATGTTTAAAAACCTGAAGTGCTTTTTCATCCTGCTCAATTTCGAACTGAGGTACCAGTATAGCATTCCCGATATTTAAAAAATTAATATAAAGCCCTTTGGCGTCTTCATGCTCTCCGAATACCGGACAAGGTAATTCTATGAAATCAAGGTTGTTTATTTCAATAATTTTAAGGAAACCCTCAAGCCAATCAGTGTGAGGTTCTTTTCCTGTTTCATTTATAAAAACCCTGTTCCCATCAATGAAACGAATTAAACTGTCGGCATGCCCTGTTTCCTCGTTAGGATATTCCGGAACAATAATAACATTACATTGCAATGTTACCTCCAGTTCTTTCAACAATTCGTCTTTGCCGCTAAACTGATGAATATTATCTTTATAAACCCTGTCAGTAATAATCACTTTATCTTTCCATTTAACAATATTCCCCCCGTCCAGGATAATTTTACTGTGCCTTGGGGTTGGCAATTGGTTTAACAGCGCTATTTGCACAGGATTACTTTCATACTTCAGGGCGTTCTCTTCCAAAAACTTATCTGGCCGGAAAACAAATTGGACAAAATCTTTTTCTGTTAATTGAACAGGCATATAATCGCGACAATAAAAGTCATTCGTCCCCTCTAATACATCAACCCCATATCCTTCTGATTTTATTATGTCTTCCAGTTGCAGAAACTCTTCAGGAAATTCTTCTTTTGTATCCTCGGCAAAATATACTGTATTGGCTTGGCAGTCGGTAATCATAGCTGTATGTCTTTTTATAACAATTTAAGAAATTATTTCGTGCTATGCCTCCTTCTGAAGGGTAATTTTCGCTTTACATTGATGACAATATCAAGGATATGATTTACCAATTCCTTTACACGTCTGCTTTGTTGCTAAACCCATTAAATCGAATACTATGCCTACAGGATTAAATACCTTGCAGCTTCACAAAGGAATTGGCATGAAGGGCTTTACCCCTCGGCGGAGTCAATAATCCGGGTTAAAGAAGGAAAAACCTTCCTTTGAATTCAACGAATAAAGTATTTAGAACAATTCGCACTCAAAAATATAAAATACTAAGAACCTATAGTGTCGACTCTTAACTCCTTGTTTACCCATCAACCTAATCCATTGAAAAAAAAGCCGGATTAATTGATTCTTCTTTTTCCTTTGCAATATGTGCTATACTTTTATGATAAAAAACTGATATCATGAATAGTAATTTACACATTAGATCCATCGCTGTTTTAACAATTTCATTCTTTTGCATTAGCATACTCCCTGCACAACCCCCCAAAGGACATAAACCACCGCCTACTCCCACCCCTGAGCAAATTGTGAAAATGGTAGATGATATGGAAAAAGTTTTATCGCTCAGCAAAACGCAAAAAGAACAAATCTTAAAAATACACAATGAGCATTTTGAACAACTCAAAAAAACGGAAAAAGGGCATAACCTGTCAAAAGAACAAGCTCAAAAAGAACACCACAAGCGCCGGGTTGCTTTTGAAAACAAAATAAAGCAAGTCCTTAACAAAGAACAATACACTGAATATGAAAAATTCATACGGGCACGGCACCAAAAAAAAGATAAAAGGTAATACCCTTTCAATAATCAGGCATAAATAATATCCTTCTAAAGTCAGCCTAGCCAAAAAACAATTAAAACTATCTTTGTTATCATGCAGACCAAAATAAAAAAAAGAGTAATCCAACTCATAGAGACTTCCATTCTGGTTTTAATCTGGATAATCGTTTTTGCCAGTCCAATCCTGTTTTCAACAAACAATACCGAGGAAGTTAACTGGAAACGAATATTCTTTCACTGGGGAAGATTGTCCCCATTCCTGTTATTATCTTTTTTTAACCATTTTGCACTGGTCCCACTCTTTTTATTTAAAAAAAGTATTTCGCGTTATCTTTTAGCTGCAATAATAATACTTGTTGCTTTTAATTCATATTTATATATGCGGCAGAAACATAAAAATGAGCCGTTATCTCAGGGAACCGCCCAGAATGAGTTTCGTCCACCACCTCCACATCATGCCAGAGAAGTTTTCAGACAACATCCTCCACATATTCAGTCCGGGCAAAACAGAAGGCACCCACAAAGACAGGTTCCCGGAATGTTCCCCCCTGCATTAAATGCTGCAATCACATCTATTCTAATATTGGGTTTCGACACCGGGCTGCGAACCATTTTTAAATGGTCCCGTTCAGAAGAGGAAAAAAAATTACTGGAGAATGAGAAAATAAAAAGTGAACTGGCATTTCTGCGCAACCAGGTAAGCCCGCACTTCTTAATGAACACACTTAATAATATTCACGGACTTGTTGATATTGATTCCGAACTTGCCAAAGAGACCGTTATCAGCCTTTCAAAACTTATGAGGTACTTGCTATACGATACCGAACGGGATTTAATTCCAATAAAAGAAGAGCTAAACTTTGTAGAAAGTTATGTCGAACTTATGAAGATGCGCATAAGTGATAAAGTAAAAGTTGACCTAAGCACGAATGTGCCCGATAGAGAAGAAAAAATCCCTCCGTTATTATTTATAAATTTTATTGAAAATGCCTTCAAATATGGTATCAGCTATAGAAAAGAAACTTTTATTGATATACATTTTTCAGTAAAGGAAAGAATGCTTGTTTTTAAGATATCAAACTCAATAGCACAACAACCCAAAGAAAAAAGTTTTTACTCCGGAATCGGATTGGAAAACACAAAAAAGAGGCTGGATATCATCTATCAAAATAATTATAATTTGGATATTTCTTCAGAGAATGATATTTTTTCAGTAACCTTAAAGCTACCATTATGATTCGGTGTATAACAATTGACGATGAGCCGATAGCTCTAAAACAGATGAGC
The DNA here is from genome assembly GCA_965230395.1 of Bacteroidales bacterium. Lineage (GTDB taxonomy): Bacteria > Bacteroidota > Bacteroidia > Bacteroidales > UBA10428 > UBA10428. Next base: position 2,923,084 of record CBDDKV010000002.1, on the reverse strand, counting down.
GGATATGTACAAAAAACCCCTTTCCTTGAATTGGTTGGAAAGTTCGAAAGTGCATTCGATGCCATAGAGTTTATTTCTCAAAATGAAGTTGACCTGATGTTTGTGGACATTAATATGCCGGATTTAAACGGAATAGACTTCGTGAAATCACTGGACACCCCTCCAAAAGTAATTTTCACAACGGCGTACAGTGAATATGCCGTTGAGGGCTTCAAAGTTGACGCCATAGATTACCTCCTAAAACCTATAGGTTACAGTGATTTTTTAAAAGCAGCAGGAAAAGCAAAATCATGGTTTGAAAGTCAGGTTCCCAAATCTGATGATATAAAAACAGCTAAAGACTTCCTCATGATCAAAACTGAACATAAAATTATGAGGATTAATCTTTCAGAAATCAAATACATTGAGGGAATGAGGGAATATGTCCGTATTCATCTTGCAAACCAAAAACCCATTATGACTTTAACCAGTATGAAAAAACTGGAAGAAACATTGCCTGGAGACAAATTTATGCGTGTACACCGCTCATTTATTGTGAACCTGGAAAAGATAACCGTCATTGAACGTAACCGCATTATTTTCGATGAAGATGTTTACATTCCTGTCAGCGAACAATATAAAATAAAATTTCAGGATTATCTGGACAAGAATTTTTTGATATAGAATGCTTTTTTTCTAATTTCACGTACCACTTTAAGCAGTAAAATATTGTGAATGCAATCCGTTCTATACCGGGCTGTTGTATTCTGATCAGTGTGATTTTGACACTGCAGGCAAATGCCCGGTACCACAATTATTATTTTGAACATATTACTTCAAAAAACGGACTTACAAACAGCCGCGTAAACAGAATAATCAAAGATAACAAAGGATATATATGGTTTGCAACCGGCAATGGGCTAAGCCGGTACAATGCATATGAAACAAAAGTTTTTATCCACAACGATTATGATTCAACTTCTATATCAGCAAACTACGTCCGGAACATTTTTATGGACAAAAATGGCACAATATGGGCCGGCACAATAAACGGACTAAGTAGGTTTGACCATGAACTGGAGTGTTTTACCAATTATTTCCCCGGCATTTATATCAAGCACATATCTGAATTAAGAAATGGATATTTGTCTCTATCAACCAACCAGGGAATATTTTTTTTTCATCCCGAAACACAAGAAATAAAAAAAATAACTTATCAGGAGAACAGTAGTTTCAGCCTGTCCGGAAATACTACCTTTTGCACATTAGAAGCACCAAACGGAGAAATATGGATTGGCACACTCAATGGGCTGGACTGCTATAACCCCGAAAAACAGGAAATACGTCACTTCACGCATATTCCCAAAAAAAAGAACACATTAAGTAGCAATACCATACTGACACTATTTCTGGATTCAAAGGAAAATATATGGGTGGGCAATTTTAGCGGAGTTGACAAACTTAACCCTAAAACTAAGGAAATTACACGGCTTAGTGCAATGGATTATCCTTTTAGCGGCAAACGTGTTTTTTGTTTTGGTGAAGATATAATGGGACATATCTGGATAGCCGGCTATTCGGGCCTTTATCGTTTTTCACCTGAAAAGCATACAACAAAATCATACACCCATGTGCACGGAGATTTTACCAGCCTAAGTTCCAATAGATTACGCTGCGTATTTCCTGATGGAAACTTAGTATGGACCGGGCATTATGAAACGGGAGTTAGTGTGTTAAATTTACTTGCCCGTCCTTTCTGGCATTTACATTTTCCCAAAGAAAGTAATACGGCAAACAACAACATATATCCGGTAACGGAAGATTCTAACGGTAACCTGTGGATTGGAACCCATGGGGCCGGGGTTTACCGCTACAATAAAAACAACAACCAATTACAATCAATAGATGAAATAATTGGTAAAGAAGCCCCTTTTAAGAACGATTATATTTCTTCAATAAAAGTTGATGTTAATGGTATCTTATGGATAGGCACAGAATGGGGAGGACTGGTATCTTTCAATCCAAAAACATATAAATTTAAAATATATAAACATAAAGCCGGAGATAAAAACAGTCTGACCAACGATTTTGTTACATGCATAGAAATCGATTCCGCCAACAAGCTTTGGGTAGGTACATTTATGGGGTTTAACTATTTCTCTCCGGAAACCAGCAGGTTTGAAACCTATACACATAACCCGGAAAACTCAAACAGCCTCGTTAATAACGATATCTCTGTTGTTTTTAAAGATTCTAAAGGAAATCTGTGGATTGGAAGCTGGAAAAACGGATTAAGTAAATTTAATTCTGAAGACAAGACCTTTCGTAATTTCTATCACGAAGCCCGAAATCCGGCAACCCTTCCCGGGAAACGAATCAGTTGTATTTACGAAGATCAGGACGGAGTTCTCTGGTTTGGGACCGAAAACGGATTTTGTCGCCTGTTATCTGACAACCGTTCATTTGAATCTTTTAATGTTCAAAACGGATTGCCGGGAAATAAGGTCTGCGCCATTTTGGGCGACAATATGGGGAAACTATGGATTACAACCAATAATGGATTATGTAGCTTTGATATCAACACACAAAAAATCATAACCTTTAATGAGAGGGACGGGCTCCAAAAAAATGAGTTTAACCTTAACTCCGGGTTTAAAAATAAGAACGGAGTGCTTCACTTTGGCGGATTGAACGGAATAACAACTTTTTCCCCCTCAGAGGTAGAGATCAACACAAAACCACCTCCGGTTGTTTTTACCAATTTCCTGCTATTTAATAAAGCGGTAAATATAAAGCCGACAGTGGGAAAGAGAAAACTTAAAACAAACATTCATGAAACCATACTTAACGGAACCACAAGCTACTCCATGCCCCAGCATATTAGCGCAATTGGTGAAATAACATTAAACTACACACACTCTATTTTTGGCATTGAGTTTTCTGCATTAAACTACATAAAACCTGAACTGAACACATTCAAATACCAACTTGAAGGTTTTGATAAAAACTGGAATGAAACCAACCATAAACACCGGCGCATTACCTATACCAATGTTCCTCCCGGAAGCTATATCATGCATGTTAAAGCATCAAACAACAGTGGGTACTGGAACGAACGCGGAATTTCACTGAAGATAAAGATCCTTCCCCCCTGGTGGTTGACCTGGTGGGCAAAAGCTTTATGGAGTATCCTCCTTATTAGCATCCTGGCCGCACTTTACGTAATAAGGGTATCTGTTCTCCAAAACCAGAAAAAAATGCTGGAGCATGAAGTAGAAAAACAGACAAAAGAGGTCGTCAGACAAAAAGAAGAAATTGAAACACAAGCTAGAAAATTGAAATCCACCAACCAAAGATTAATCGAACTGGACGACTTCAGACAGGGCTTAACAGACATGATTGTTCACGATCTGAAAAACCCGTTAAACTACATCATTAATGCCACAGAAACACATCTGCAAGCATACCAAAAGAAAGTAAAACAATCTGGAAAAATAATGCTGAATATGGTTTTAAATATTTTGGATGTAAATAAATATGAAAATACAACCATGCCTATTCGCACGAGCATTGAAAATGCTTACCTGCTCTCTCAGAATGCAATAAACGAAGTAATCTTCCTTGCCGATCGGAAAAATATCCGAATAATAAACAACATAGAACACAATAGCGACATAAGAGCCGACAAATACCTTATAGATAGAGTGTTGGTGAACTTATTGACCAACGCCATAAAGTACACCCCGAATAACGGAAAAGTAGAACTATCTGCCCGTAACGATAATGAAACGAACGAACTTGTCCTGTCAGTTAAGGACTCTGGATTGGGAATACCTGCGAAACAACTCCCCAGAATATTCGACAGGTTTGTACAAATGACAGCCAAAGATTCCGGAAACATCCGTTCAACAGGTTTAGGGCTTACCTTCTGTAAAATGGCAATTGAGGCACATGGAAGCAAAATAAATGTAGATAGCATGCTAAACGAAGGTACTAATTTTTGGTTTGCGCTGAAAAAAGGCAGCCCTGGTTCCCAACCTTTATCAACACAAAAAAAAGCGCACCAAACCAATATATCCGTTAAACTTTCGGCATCAGACAAAACACGAATAAAACCGCACATAAATTCTTTTAACAAACTTTTGGTCTATGAAACCTCTGCCATTGAGAAACTACTGGATTTAATAGAAACAGAAAATAGCGATGCACTTGAAAGCTGGAAAAAAGAAATAAGAGAATGCTTATTTTCAATGAACGAGGAAAAGTACGAGGATTTAATTAAATTAGTTTCTTGCTAACTTTACATTAAAATGGGGCAGTTTAGAGAAAGAAATATCCTGATCGTAGACGATCAGCCGGAAAACCTTCAGGCGATTGCAGATTGTTTTGCTGCAAGTAATTTGCCCTACATGATTACAAAAGCTCCCAATGGTGTCATTGCCATGAAGCTCATACAAAAAAAAATGCCGGATCTGGTAATAACCGATTGGGATATGCCCGAAATGAATGGTATCGAACTGGTTAAAAATATTAAATCCATTACCAGTGAAAAAGAAATTCCGGTTATTATGTGCACTGGCGTAATGACTACACCGGAAAACCTTCAAACAGCCCTTAAGGCAGGGGCTATTGACTATGTGAGAAAACCAATAAATGATATTGAACTGATTTCAAGAACGCGCTCGGCACTAATGTTTGCCGACAGCCGAAATAAGGTTATTGCACAAAACAAGGAGTTAACGGAGCTTAATGCCATGAAAGATAAAACCTTTACAATTATCGCGCATGATTTAAAAGGTCCCCTTGGTTCAGCAATGAATTTCGCTGAAACCCTGAAAAATAGAATTAACCACAATGACATTGAACTAATACGGAAAAGCCTGGCAGCAATGCACTTTACACTGGAAAACAGTTATAAACTTCTGGAAAATTTACTGGAGTGGTCGGTTTTTCAAATTGGACAAACAAAGTTCACCCCCAGGAGCCTAAACCTGAACAAGATTGTAAATGATAACATTCGATTAATAAGTCAGCCTGCTAAAGAGAAAAAAATTGAAATAACAAACTCTGTGCATGAAGATACAATGGTAAGGGCCGATAAAAACATGCTTAATTCAATCATACGAAACCTTCTTACCAATGCATTGAAATTTACACCAAATGAAGGGCACATCTTTATTAATTCCGAAAAACAAATAAATGATATTGAGATAAGCATTAATGACACTGGTGTTGGTATTGCTCCGGAAACACTGGAACTTATAAAGAAAACCACAAATATCCATTCAACCTATGGCACTGCTCACGAAAAAGGCACCGGGCTTGGCCTCTTATTGTGCAAAGAGTTTATTCAAAAACATAATAGCGAATTAAAAATTGAAAGTAGGGTGGGTATCGGGAGTAAATTTAGTTTTTCCCTTCCCCAATAAGAATTTGTCCGCGTAAAGTTGTTAGTTTTATACGTTAATGTTTGCAAAAAATCATTTTGAAACACTTGATAGCCTTGCTGGCAGTCATCAGAAAAGAAGGACAATATGAGTTTCCGGGACTTTTTATCAAATACTTTACGATTTACCAAAGAGGAGGTAGAAATTACAACAAGTTTGTTTGAAGACACAACACTTTTGAAGAAAGAGTATTTTGTAAAAGAAGGACAAATATCTTACAGCCTGGCTATAGTTACAAATGGTTTGTTACGCAGGTTCTTTATTAATGAAGACGGTGACGAGGTAACAACACAGTTTATTGAACCTCCGGAACTGGCCATTTCCATTGATAGTATGAATAACCGAAAACCAGCAAAAGAGAATATTATCGCAGTTGAACCCACCCAAATACTATCCATTACAATTGACAACTGGAATTTACTATGCCATAAAATCCCAAAATGGAATGAAATCTGTAAAACAGTTGGCGATCAGGCAACAATAAAACTGGTAGAAAGGGCCAAGGAACTTCAAACATGTCCGGCAGCAGAAAGATATCATAAGTTTTGTAAAGAACACCCTGCAATTTGTCAGAAAGTCACTCTTGGTCAAATTGCGTCTTACTTAGGTATCGATATTTCAACTTTAAGCAGAATTAGAAAACAAAAATAGTTTTTTTGACATATGTCAAACGGTTAGACCATACATAGACCATACTTTTGTACTGTATAAATTAACAAGTTAAAACAGAAATAGTATGAAAGTATTAGTTATCGGAGCTACTGGGCTTCTTGGAAAACCAGTAATAGAGCAACTTAACAAAAGCGGGCACCAGTTACGGTTATTCTCCAGAACAATTAAAAAATCTGCTCTGGCCAATCGTTATGAGATAGTTTCAGGAGATGCCCTGAACCATTCTGACATATCCAAAGCAATTAACGGATGCGATGCGGTTCACATTACCCTCTCCCGGCTCAACGAAGCCCGTGCCGTTGAGGTTATTATAAATGAAGCAAAAAAACACGATATAAAACTTATAAGCTATGTATCAGGAGCTTCTGTTTGCCAGGAAAACAGTTGGTTCACAATGGTTGAAAACAAATTAAAAGCTGAAAAAATCATCATGGACAGCGGAATACCATACTACATATACAAGCCCACATGGTTTTACGAATCTCTTGAGTTGATGATTAGAAACAACAAAGCTTCTGTTGTCGGTAAAAATCTTCCCGAATACCATTGGATTTCAGCTAACGATTTCGGAAGGTTTGTTGCCCTTTGTTACGATAGCCGGGTTAGGAACCAATGCCTTTATATTCTTGGATCGGAAAAGCATAGCTTGAAAGAACTGCTCTCCAAATACTGCAAACAGGTTCACCCCGAAATAAAGAAAGTATCGGTAATCTCCACTGGCCTGTTAAAAATAATTGGAAAGCTGTCGGGAAAAACGGAATTAAAGGCTGTTGCCGAATTGTTTGCATATTTTGAAAAAGTAAATGAACCTGTCATAAATGGAAATAATAATGACGAATTTAGGGTGTTACCAAGCGGATTTGATGAATGGTTAAGGACTCAAAAACAACCAGCGTATGCCAAAAGTTGAGATCCTCTCAATAAGTCTATCATGCAAATAAGCTAAACCGAAAGCCCTTTATTGCTCAAACATAGTTCTAAAATACAGGAAAGAAGCTTCAATCTCATCCTTCATCTTATAGTTATAGAGGCTATTTTTTCCAGTATTCTCTTTCTGCTCAATAATAAAAGTTGGTTCCCTGTGCCCCCAAGAGGGAATGTTTTTGGACTAAAACAACATTATTTGTGTGTTTTTAACACAAAGATTTGGTGATGTCAAAACATTTTCATTTCTTTGTGTTATAAAAACACATTGAATTATGATAAAAAGAAACCTATTATTGATTATTGACATGCAAAATGACTTCTGCTTGCAAAAAGGAGCATTGTATGTTCAAGGGGGCGAAAAAGATGTGCAAAGGTTAAGCAGCTTTATCAAGAACAATGAAGAAAGGATAGACAATATCATCCTTACCCAGGACACTCACCACATAATCGACATTTCACATCCCGGTTTTTGGGCAGACGAGAATGATAACGCTCCTACTCCATTTACGGAAATTTCAATTGAAGATATTAACAATAATTATTGGCGTCCCAAATTTCATAAAGAAGAAGCAGTTAATTATGTTAATCAACTTAACCGGCAAAATGAATTTCCACATGTAATCTGGCCGGAACATTGTATTGTTGGTTCCTCGGGGGCAGCAATAAGCGATGAGCTTATGAACGCCATAAAAAGCTGGGCCAGAAGGGGGCATTTTTTTACCATTATTCAAAAAGGACTTAATCCACTAACCGAGCATTTTGGAGCACTAAGAGCAAACATTCCTTTAGCGTCCGATGTTGGTACTCAACTCAACCAGGTGCTCGTAAACGAACTAATGCTCTATGAGAATATTATTATTGCCGGAGAGGCCAAAAGTCACTGTGTTGCAAACACCATAAAACAAATGTGTGAAATCAATGGCTTGGCAAAAAAAATTCTCTTGCTTGACGACACGATGTCAAATGTTTCCGGCTTTGACGATATAGCAACGCCCATCTACAACGAAGCAAAAAAAGCCGGAGCTGTTATCACAAATACTAACGACTTAACCTTAAAATAACAATGATAATCAAATATTTTACAGACAACGATTTATACAAATTCACCACGATGTATGCCATACAAAAATTGTATCCGCATGCAAAAGTCAGGTATAAGTTTTTTAACCGTGCCAACACCCCTTTTCCGAAAGGTTTTGCTGACACCTTAAGAAAAGAAATTAGCTTGATGTCAGAACTGAGCCTCTCAAAACAAGAGGAACAATTTTTAAAAAATAAATGCTATTATTTCGACCCGGTTTTTATAGATTTTCTTAAAGGGTACAGATATCAGCCTGAAGAAGTTACGATTAAACAGGAGGGAAGGCAAACTGGAACTTGAAATTGAAGGTTACTGGTACCGTACCGTTTTGTGGGAAGTCCCTTTAATGGCCCTTATATCCGAACTGTTTTTCAAGATGAATGGAGATACACCAGAAAATGTTGAAAGCAAAGCCACTTTTAAAGCTAAAGAACTTGCCGGAATTGAAGCAAAGTTTTCCGATTTCGGCACCCGGAGAAGGTTTTCTTTTGACGTGCATAACCGGGTACTGAAAACATTAAAAGAAAATGGAGGGAACTTCCTGGCAGGCACCAGCAATGTATACCTGGCAATGAAACATGATCTCACTCCCATTGGCACACACCCACACGAGTGGTTTATGTACCATGCGGCCCACTTCGGCTACAGAAGGGCCAACCATGAAGCTCTTAAAGCATGGACAAAAGTGTACCGAGGCTCTTTGGGCATTGCCCTTACCGATACTTTTACCACAGAAAACTTCTTTAACAGTTTTGAACTAAAATACGCCAAATTATTTGACGGCTTGCGCTGGGACAGTGGGGATCCCCTGGAATTCACACAAAAAGCCCTGGACTTTTATAGAAAGAACAAGATAGACAGCCGCTCAAAAACCATTGTTTACAGTGATTCTTTAAACATTGAAACCGTAAAAAAAATTAAAAACTATACAAAGGGAAAAGTTCAGGATGCGTACGGGATTGGGACCAACCTTACAAATGATGTAGGGGCAAAACCCTTAAACATGGTAATAAAACTCACCCATGCAGCCCTTTCAGAAGACGACAGTTATCACCCAACCGTGAAACTTTCTGACGTTGAAGGCAAAAACACCGGTGATAAAGATGAAATTAATTTATGTAAAGCAGTTTTAAAAATTTAATGTTATGCAAGAAAAGTTCACTTTTTTCTGGAGCAACAGTTCTCCCTTCTCAAACTGGCACCGAATAGAATTTGAAATTGAAGGAAAGCGGTTCAATAGCTCAGAGCAATATATGATGTACATGAAAGCAATTCTGTTTGAAGATACGGAAGCTGCGGAAAAGATACTTCAGGCTACAAATCCGGGAAAACAAAAAGCGTTGGGAAGACAAGTACAGAATTTCATCCCGGAAATCTGGGAAAAACATTGCAAAACTATCGTTTATGATGCAAATCACGCGAAGTTTACACAAAACGAAAATATTTTAAAAAGCCTGTTAAAAACCAAGGGTACCACACTGGTTGAAGCAAGCCCCGTTGATTTCATTTGGGGAATCGGTCTGGCTGAAGACGATCCACGGGCAAAAGACAGAAAACAATGGCGTGGAAAAAACTGGCTCGGAGAAGTATTAACTGAGCTTCGGGAAAATTTAATAACAGAAGGATATGATAAAGCAAATTAAAGGTGACTTAGTAAAACAATCAGACCAGTTTGAGGTGATCGTGCACGGTTGCAATTGTTTTTGCACAATGAAAAGCGGCATTGCACCGCAAATTAAATCGAAATGGCCGGAGGCTTACGAAACCGACTGTAAAACTACCAAAGGGGACAAAAACAAGCTTGGAACTATTTCATACACAAGCACAATTCCAATAATCGTAAACGCATACACCCAGTATAATTACGGAATAGAAAAAAGACAGTGCGACTACGATGCCATGAGGTTATGCATGAAGGAGATAAAAAAACATTTTTCCGGAAAGAAGATTGGCATGCCAAAAATCGGAGCAGGATTAGCCGGTGGTAACTGGGAAATCATTCTTGACATAATCAAAGAAGAACTGAGCAATGAGAATGTGACCATAATAGAATGGACGAAAGAATAAAACTTATATGCGCTGATATACCAGAACTGCAGCTAGACGCAATTGTTAATTCCGCAAACAAATCGCTGACAGGAGGTGGAGGGGTAGACGGAGCAATTCATAAAAAAGCAGGAAAAGAACTCATGAATGCTTGTCAGGCTCTAAGAGGCTGCGAAACGGGGTTTTCCAAAATAACACCAGGCTATAACCTTCCTGCAAAATATATTATTCACACGGTTGGACCTGTTTGGTATGGTGGATACAAAAATGAAGAATTTCTACTAAAAAGCTGCTACAACGAAACATTGAAACTCTGCATAGAAAACAACATTACATCCATTGCGTTTCCGTCTATTAGTACCGGTGCTTATAAATTCCCATTCGAAAAAGCAGGTTTAATTGCCATAAAAACAATTAACCACTTCCTTAAAAAAAACATTCCAATTGAAAAGGTTTTATTGGTAAGCTACACCGAATCAGAACTTAAGAGGCATCAAAGAATTTTTAAACGTTTAGATAAACATGAAACTAGAAATCGAATTTTATAATAAACAAGAAAAACAGTGGCCGAAAGAATAATTCACTTAACCAGAAACTAAAATTAAGTTAGTGTGAAAAACAAAATAAAAAACACAAGTAAAATATTAAGCCTGATTTTAAGGCACAACCCGGAAAAAGCCGGAATAAAACTTGATAAAAACGGCTGGACAAATGTAGAAACCCCGTTAGACAAATTCCCTCAAATGCGAAGTTCTATCTTATAACGCAAGAATTTCTGGAAGAAGTTGTTGCTACAGATAATAAAAACCGGTATTCTTTTAATCAGGGAAAAACATCAATCCGGGCCAACCAGGGACACAGCGTCCAGGTTGACCTTGAGCTTTCCCCTGTTACTCCTCCTGAAATATTATACCACGGCACGGTTGAAAAGTTTCTCCCCCCAATCAAAGAAACCGGATTACAGAAAAGAAACAGACAGCACGTACATCTTTCCGCCGATACAGAAACAGCAATGAAAGTAGGAAGCCGCAGAGGAAAACCAATCATACTTAAAATACAATCTGGTATGATGTGCGATGACGGATATAAATTCTATCTATCAGAAAACAACGTATGGTTAACGGACGAAGTTCCTGCAAAATATATCAATTTTTAAACGTTTAATTATGGAAAAAATCATTTGCAAAGAAACAATAGGAAATATTCGTAAGGAATTAAAAGGTTATCTTTTTAAACACAACCTTAACGCACTGATAATAGGGCAATCCGGCGGAATTGACAGCGCCTTGTGCACCGTTCTGGCCAGTCCGGTTTGCGAAGACCTGGGCGTTAGACTTATAGGAAGAAGCATTTCGATAGAATCGAACAAACCGGATGAAATTGAACGGGGTGAAAATATGGGGAAATTTTTCTGTACAGACTCCAAAACGGTAGACCTGACAACCACATATGAAGCCTTAAAAGACAGTATCGAAGAAAATACGGAAGATGATGAATTTACGTGTAAACTGCGCAGGGGAAATATTAAAGCACGCATACGAATGATTTATCTGTACAACCTGGCCCAACAACACAAAGGCCTGGTCCTCTCAACCGACAACTTCACAGAATATCTTGAGGGGTTCTGGACCCTGCATGGCGATGTTGGCGACTTTGGGATGATTCAGGAACTATGGAAAACCGAAGTGTATGAACTCGCACAATGGTTGGTTAATAATGAACTAAAAACCGCGGAGAAAAAGAATGCCTTAAAGGCCTGCATTGAAGCAGTCCCAACTGACGGATTAGGGATTACCAATTCTGATTTGGAACAACTGGGTGTTAAATCGTACAAAGAAGCTGATGAAATACTGCACCAACACCTTAAAACCGGAAAAGGAAGCCATAGTCCGGTAGTTCAACGTCATATTCGTTCTGCTTTTAAAAGAAACAACCCTTTTAATTTGAGAAGAGAAGATATTTTAGCTACAAATCCCGGTCGGGAACAGGTCCGGCAACGATAAAGAAAAACACCCTTTTATTATACAGAACTTTAAACAACAGGAAGTAATAAAAAAAGAAATCTATGCCTGAAAAGAAATATTGTTACGAATATCCGCGTCCGTCAGTAACAACTGATTGCGTAATTTTCGGTTTCGACGGAATTAGCATAAACATTTTATTAATTGAACGTGGAATAGAACCTTTCAAAGGAGAATGGGCCTTACCCGGTGGTTTTGTGAATATGGAAGAAAGTACAGAAGAAGGTGCAAAACGCGAATTATATGAAGAAACAGGTATAAAAGATGTGTTCATTGAGCAACTCTATACGTTTAGCGATGTAAACCGCGACCCCCGTGGCAGGGTGATCTCCGTTGCATACTATGCGCTCGTCCGTACTTCTGACTATGAAGTCCTGGCTGGTGACGACGCCAGTAAAGCTCAGTGGTTTTCCCTAAAAGAGACCCCTTCTCTGGCATTTGACCACGACATGGTTCTCCGTGTAGCCCATAATCGACTGAAAGCAAAAATAAGGTACCAGCCTGTTGGCTTTGAACTTCTTAACGAGAAGTTTACCATGCCGGAATTGCAATTATTGTATGAATCAATTCTGGGAATTAAGTTCGACCGTAGGAATTTTAGCACAAAAATGATGAAAACAGGCCTGCTTGTGGCTCTTGATGAAAAGAAAAAAGGCACCCCCCATCGTGCCCCTCGCCTTCTGAAGTTTGATAAAAACAAATACAACGAACTGTTAAGCAGCGGCTTCAATTTTGAGATTTAATCCCCTATCTTTAGCTATACTTTGTTCCGTTTAATTACTTATTGAAATTGCATGGCATCAAAAGACACAAATCCATATCAGGATCAAGACAGGGGAAGTTCTTCAGGATACACCAAGTACCTTGCTGGTATGGATGCTATCGTAGTTGAGAAAGTAGCTTCTGCAAGTGCCTTTTTCACTGATAAACCCGGGAACACTATTGTTGACCTGGGCATGGCTTCAGGAACCAGCAGCTACATTTTGGGGCTTCTTTTTCCAAATACAAGGATAATTGGTATTGACATTAACCCAAAAATGATTGAGATTGCAAAATCAAACTACCAGCTTCCCAACCTTGAGTTTATTACAGATGACGGTGAAACACTGAACAGTCTGGCAGATGAAAAAATAAACGGTTTTTTTAGCTGTTCCTCTATCCACCACATCACATCATTTAACAACTACAATCCGCACAAAGCATTCCTTTCTATAAAAAGGCAGTCTGAACTATTATCTCCGGGAGGAATTTTGGTAATCAGAGATTTTGTAAAACCGGAATCAGAAGAAATAATTATAGAATTTCCTGACACACAAAAAGGATGTGCTGACGCTGCTTTATTGGTTCAGTTTTCTCAAACTGCCCGTTCCTTAAGCCCGGATACAGAAAGAGGGTTCCCTCTGACCCCACTCTCCGATATCCGTTTTCGCCTTAACCTCGTCGATGCTGTTGAATTCATTCGAAGAAAAAACTACCTGGATGACTGGGAAGTTGAACTTCAGGAAGAATACGGATATTACTCTCAAAATGAGTTTGAAGAGGTTTTCTCTGTTCTCGGGTTAAGAACAATCGTATCAAACCCGGTATATAATCCCTGGATTATAAAAAACCGGTACGAAAACAATTTCAGGCTCTGCTCCCTATCCGGAGATGACCTTGGTTACCCGCCAACCAACTATATTATTGCCGGGGAAAAAACCAGACAGGGAGGAACGGCCTTGAAAGAAATAAGAAGGCTTCCGGTAAAAGAAAACAGCTTCCTGGAAATAAAACATTTCCAGAATAGCCAAACCAGCCAAACCTACGAAATTGCCCAACGTCCTTTTCCGGTTATTGATTTACTGCCATACTTTTACGGAAATGACGGTAATATAAGGATATTGGCCAGACATGGATATCCCAGGCCGATTGTAACCTGTGCTGATAAAAACCAATTGATCGATGGTAAAAATTATAGCGGATATCTGACAGAATCGGTTACCGCCATGAAAAGCAACTTACCCGATAATGAACTTATCAAACAAACCTTGCTGGAAAGAGCTTCGGTCAATACTGAAAATATTGTTAATGTATATCCATCATTAAAATTTTATACGACTCCCGGCGGTGTTGATGAAATTATCGATTCTTACCTGGTTGAGCTGAAATCAGGATTTACGATTTCCAGAAATACCAAACCCGTTCATGGCGGCTTCAAAGAATCAGGAGAAATAAGAGATTACGATGCCCTCCAGCTTTTAAAATCAATACAGGTTGGTGCTGTTCCTGATGTTAGATTAGAACTAAACCTTTACAACCTGCTCTCAAAATATGGAATTGATTATGGAAAATGGCTTAGCAACACACCAAAATTCAACACAACGAACAAACTACCAGCCAACACATTAAAAGAAGTCCTTGAGCAAAATAATAAGTGCGTATTCAAACCAGTTAACAAAAGTCCCGGATTTCTTAAACATGAAAGAGCAAAATTTTATGAGTTTAAAAGAGAAAACAGTACCGCCATATTCGAATTTATCACCCCAAAAGAACTGAGTGTAAATACAGTTCTCACCATACCTGTATATCGTTTCAAAAATACCATTTACCTTGGCATTGAACTTCGTCATTTGCCCGTGCCCCAAATAAAAGAAAAGAACAGCCTTTTACTTGCGGCACCAGCATTTAGGTTGCCGAAAAGTATTTCCGATTATAAGAAGTTAGAGCAATTTATTTTTAACACACCGATAGAAGGTGGAGAGGTAACCCAGATATCAAGACTGGGGGAGAAATACTTTCCATGCACCGGTGTGTCGCCGGAACAGGTCTATCCATATGCTGTTACATTAAAAAACCCGGTTGACACCCTCTTTTGGATTTCCATTGAAGATTTATATGAAAACAGGCATAAGCTCAGGGACGGTCATCTTCTTATTTGTATTTACAGACTGAAACATGTTCTGAACAACCTTTAAGAATAAAGTAATAGTTTTCAGGATATGAATACCTGGAACTATAAAAAAACTAGGCGTTTTCTCTCAATTTGAGAACTTTTTATTCAAAAAGAGAAAATTACCGGCTTTATGAAAGGACAAAAGACTTTTAAACCAATCACTTACTAAATAAGTTTCAGTTTGGCACTTTATTGGCATATAAGATAAGTGTTATTTTACAATGGTTTAACAACTACTAACTATAAGGTATAAGGTTATTGGTTGGGGTTTCCAATAACCTTTTTCTTTTCTATTATTGATAGAATAAAAATCCCCGGGGGTACCCGGGGATTGATATTTTATAACAAGCAACTGTTTTACCCTATTTTGTTCTTTGTTAAAAGGAAAAGTATAACTATTATCACAAAAAAAACCGAAGGTTGGTACCTACGGTTTTATAGCACTAACTTTAATAAATACTGTTTTGAAAATACAGGACTTTGTAACTCTGCTTAACTGTGTTTCGTCCTCTCTAAAGATTAACCGAACCCCGAATTTTCAAAATCTAAATGAATTTCTTCATAACTTTTTTTTTCATTAAAATCAATTTACTCATTGCCCTCTTGTTCTATATTATCATGTTACGATGAGCATGGTCATTAGTTTTTATATAGTGACTAAAGTCGAATTTTAATAGATATTCTTGTTTTTTTATTTGACGAATACGTTATGTTGTTAAATTTAACGTTTCACTTCTCCAACTAACAATCATTAAGGGGCTTCCGGGCACTTTTTCTGTTAGAGCCGGAACCCTCATAATATCATTAAACACTATCCTATTTGTGTTATTCCAGCACTATTTTTTTTGTAATTGAATTATTATTATTTCGTATTACAACGAAATAAATCCCCTTTTCTAGTTTTGAGACATGAAGTGTTAATTCCCCTCCTTTGTTTCCTGTTCTTTCCATTAATTTTCTGCCATTGATATCAAATAATCCGACCGAACAGGTACTGTTGCCAGAAACAACCACTTTTCCGTTCTTAACAGGATTCGGATAAATATTATACCCTCTATCTGTCACTTCCATTGTTCCAGAAACATATTCAAAATCTATAGTATATTTCTTTTTAAAATTGTTATCCTCTGCAATAACTTCTACTGTAGCAGTCCCCGGTAGACTTTGTGCCTGAGTAATTATTATCTGTGCCTGGCTATCCTGAGCCTTTGCTTTAACCTCTGGTATAATTGCTTCTGGTGACAGTAATAATGAATACGTATAAGTAGCCGGTGAAAAATCATCTACTTGTTCATTTTCTATTAGCAACTCTTTTAGAAGTGCATTTTTGCTCTTCTCACGGGTGAAGTGAATAGTATAAGTATTTGAATAATTACTATTCTGAGCTATAATTTCTATCGTTGCTTTTCCGGGTAACTGTTCTGGTAGGGTAATCTTAACCGTAGCGTCTTTATCCTCTGAA
The DNA here is from genome assembly GCA_965230395.1 of Bacteroidales bacterium. Lineage (GTDB taxonomy): Bacteria > Bacteroidota > Bacteroidia > Bacteroidales > UBA10428 > UBA10428. The sequence goes on along the minus strand of CBDDKV010000002.1, from coordinate 2,906,517 downwards.
TTAGCTGAAATAACAGGGATCCCGGAATCACTTTCAAGGTTCACTGTATATTCAAGTGTATTTGCATTAAAGCCTTCGAGCTTGTTGCTGTTAATAAACAGGTTTTCCAGCAGAGCATTTTCCGGTACCCTTTTAATTTCAAAGTTGTCAATAAAAACAAAATTATATGAATTTATTGCAGAAGAATGCGAATAAAAACCTATCTGGATGGTATCAGCATAATCATCCAGACTTAATGCAATCCGCTTATATAATCCCATTGTATTATCCTTTTCCGAAAATACTTTTATAACATTGTCTTTTTTCCAGACTCCATCTTCAGACACAACAACAGCCAAAGAGTCATCCTCTGCAAAGTCTCCCGGAACCAGATTTTCTGAGTCTGAACGCAAAGAAAAATCAAAAACCAGAGAGTCTTTATGGATCGTATCGCCTAATACAATTTTTGGAGAGAAAACCCATGTGTACTGTGCTTCTCCGAATAACCATGTATTTAAAGCCCTTGTTGCATTGGCCATATAATTCCATTGTTCAACGCTCCAGTATTTAGCCTGAGTTTTAACCTTAGTACTATCTTCCAGCAATCCTGTCCCACATAACCATCCGGACTGCCAGCCTTTGTTAAAAGTTATTAATGTATCTGTTTCATAAAGAACCTCTTTGGGCATTAATACAGTTTCTATTTTGCAACCAGAAGATTGTCCAAACTTATTAACGGGTATAATTTGTCCATAAAAAGTCTTTTCAATATTGATATCTCCAAGAAAAACACTTTCTTTTTTAATAGCTTTTTTATTTAAAACATTCTTCGGCAATTCCTTTCCCCCACCATCTGTACCTAAATAAACCTCAACACCCAGGAGAGGTGTATCGCTAATCTTATTTAGCTTCAGCCTCAAATAACAATATCCGAGAGAGCCGAGAACTATACTTGATTTGAACATATCGCATTCAGGTAGTTTTTTAGGAGATTCAGGAAAAAGGAAGTAATCCAGATCAATACTATTTATAGCTGTACCGGAATAATTAAACACAAGAGCAAGATATGCCTCTTTCAGAGAAATGCCAGATAAAGGATGGCATATCATAACTGGCTTACCGCTAAATCTCCCGGGGCTCTTTTCTACAAAACTACCCCCAATCTCATTCCACTTCTTCCCATCTTCCGAATATAATAATGTAAAGGAACAACCCTGAGACGATTCAATAAAACACGAAAAATAAGACGAATCGGTTATAAAATATTTATTAAAAAACAAGGTGTCAATTACTGGTTCCGTTAATATAAATTCCCGAAACGAACCGCCTCTGAAGTCTCCTAAGCCTCTCCAACCATACTTGTTTTCCAGCTCTGTCTTGTAACTTAACCCAAACGAGGCCTGATTTCTCTCAAAACTCTCAATTACAGAGTTACTTCCTGCAACAACAACAGTTTTCGTAATTGTGTCATTTGACGGAACATGATCTTTTATCGTTTTTACAAATTTAAGTTCCTGTTTTCCATATTCAGTATTCCAGTTGAAACGTAATGTGTCTTTTCCATTAAACACTAAATTCTTCTCCAGGACTTTAGTTTCAATATATGTATTCCCGGCATACATATCAATCTTCGTCCCTTTAGGCACAGGGTTTAAAGAATTACCCCCTACAACAAGCCCAATTTCTTTTGAGTTGTCCTTTCCGGTTACAAACTCTTCTACGATAACTTGTTCAAGTGAAAGATCCTCTTCCGGAAACTCATCAACCACAATATTATTCAAATTCCAATATTGCCCGTCCTCGTTTTCAATTCGGAAAGCTATGTAGACATTCTCTCCGGTATAGCTGGCTAGTGATATTTTTTTTGTGGCATATTCCTTCATATATTCAGAGGATTCATACAATCGTATAAAGTCCCCATCCAGAGGGTTACTACTTCCTTTAGAAATAAACACCCCCCGGGAATTATTCTCTTTCCATGACGCTCCATACTCATCAAACATAAGAAAACAACTCTTCGTTATGTTTATTAATGGAGACACCAGCCAATTATCGCACTTTTTAAGGTTGTGATGCGCAATAACACTATCGCCCCGTTCTAAATATATAAGATCTGATTCTATTATCCACCCCTTTTCTTTATTCTCCCCCAAACTATGATACGTCCATTCCTGATTTGGCCACTCATTAAAAGTTTCATCAAACACCTGTGCATTAACCAATTGAACTAAAAAAATGCAAAAAACTAAAAAAAATGATTTCATAACTTAAAAAGTATTTAAAAATTAACAACCGGTATTGTATATACAGGAACTAAAATAATTATTTTGGTGATTCAAATCACTTTCTTTTCCTTAAATCAATATTAAATTTAATAATACAAACAGGTGTAGTTATACCTGTTTAACTGAGCCTAAAAGAACAAAACCAACGTTTTTGCACCTAACCTTCTTATGATAAGAAATTTGCGCAACTATAAACAGTGCATATCAAGAGCCTGGTATTTTTTTTCTTAAAATTTATTCGGTAGAGAAATAGCGAAAAAACCGTAGGTTAACTCCTTACGGTTTCAGCACCTTAATATATTAATATATAACGGTCTGAAAATACGGAATATGATTGTAGTTTTACTTAACTGTTTAATATCCTCTCAAATTGGTTTACCGCCCTCCGTATTTTCAAAATTCCGATTCATTGCTAATAACACTTTTAAAATCCAATTACTTATTGCTCCCTGTTCTATATTACCTTATTACGGTGATTTTCCTCATTGGTTCTTTTCTTGTGACCAAAAACACTTTTTGTTCCATGATTATCTAAATTTATTAGATGAACGAACGAAAAACGTGATTGAGGTTTTTACTGTACACCGAACACATAAAAAAAACGCTAACAAACTACCAGTCAAACAAAAACAACATCATCAACACATGTAGATACGTTTCTCATTGGTCATTTCATGAAAAAGGGTTAAAGCGGTTTTTTTCTAAAGAATGGTTACGACTAAAGTAACGTTGTAATTGTTTCATATTGAGAAAAGTATTTTCATCATGAGAAAAACCAACCCGGACAAAAAAGAATCAAACAACTAATAATAAACACTTTAACACAAAAAATATTTTCTGGCATTTTATTCGTAAATATCATAACGTACTTAACCACAAAACTATTAATTAACCTATTTTACTAACCTACTTTCAGCACATTCAATTTAAAAATAACCGGTTTTCAGCCGGTTATTTTTCTCATTATTATAAATATTTTCAGATGGCTGTTTGTTAATCCAAATTGCCCTTACAATGCAAAACAAAAACTACTTTTGCAGTTTCAGTTCAAAGTTAGCTCCCTCACCTTCCTTAGAATACACCTTTACTGTTCCCCCCATATTTTCAATTAACGATTTTACTGTTGCCAAGCCAATTCCTGTACCCCGGCAACCGTCTCTGTCCGTATTAACAGTTGTTTCAAACAACTTAAAAACCCTTTCTTTATCTTCATCTCTTATACCCGGTCCATTATCAATGATATTCAGTTTTATGTATTCCTTTTCATCCTTAATCCGAACCGTAATTTCCGGCTGTTCTTTATCATTATATTTTATCGCATTAGAGAATAAGTTGATAAGAATCTGCAGTAATGCTGTTTTGTTGGCGAAAATAAAAGAATCCTCTTCTAACTCTATTCTGAATTTTGATTTAAGGTTTCCATCGACTATGTAGATGGCCTCCTGAATAATTCCTTTTAATTCTATGTCTTCTTTTTCCCTTAGAATTAAACTTGAGTCTCTACTGTATTCAAGAATCCCGTCTATTAAATCTTTTAACTTAACAGACGATGTACGGACAAGCTTCAACATATCCAATCCATTCCCCTTGAAATCAGAGGAATATCGATCTATAATAAGATCGCTTAACATTATGATATTCCCTATTGGCGATTTTATATCATGCGCGGCCCTTTTTACAAACTCATCCAGCCCCTCATTTTGAATCTTGAGTTCGTATTTGCTGTTATGAAGCTCTATCACATTTTTTCGAAGTTCAAGTAACTTCATCAATTGATTCGACAAGCCCCTTAAGGCCTTTAGCTGTTCCTGACTGATTTCACGGGGGTGTTCATCAATAACACAAAGGGTTCCAAGAGCAAACCCATCTGGATTTACCAACGGTATCCCGGCATAAAAAATAACATGAGGATCGCCTGTTACCAAAGGGTTATCATGAAAGCGCTCATCTTTTGTTGAATCAGGGATCACCATAACATTGTCCTGATCGTTTATTGCATGCGCACAAAAAGCAATTTCTTTTGGTGTATGTGTTGCTGCTAATCCATGATGAGACTTAAACCACTGACGTTTATCATCCAACAAACTTATGAGAGAAATCGGTGTCTGACAAATCTGCGAAGCAATTAATGTAATCTCATCGTATTCTTTTTCAGGAATCGTATCAAGTATAGAATACGATTTTAGTGCCTGCTGTCGCTCTTTTTCGTTTACAGGTATTTCAGGTTCTATCATATCAATACATTGTTTTTTACAATCAATAAGTTAGTCATTATTTCGTTACAAAGCACGTCTCTGTGGCATTTAACACTTCGATAACTTTCAATTATACCCCATCTACAAACGTTAAGCAGACAATAAAAGAGCGATAGTGAAATCCTTAATACTATTACTTAATCCATACCGGTTTAGAGATAGCTGAAACTCCTCCTTCCATTAATACTTCTACAAAATAATACCCTGGTGTTACATCCTTTTCAAGATGCCATTGAGTTCTTCCTTTTTGACCTGATTTAAATCTTTTAGTCCGATAACAGTATGTTTAATCCGTTCTGCTTCCCCCTCCGACAACTCACCGGTTTTCAATTTCAGATTAATATTTTCAATAGTCCCGGACACAATAGAACCTCCATTCTCGTCCATAGCCCCAATATAACCCGGTTACTTAATCTTTATCCGAATGTAACTTGTTTCGTATGCTTAAATATTATGATTGGGCCGGCGATTTGTGGAAAATTTCTATTATTTCCAGCACTAATCCATTAAACGTTGGTAACATGCCACGGAGGCCTTAGTTTTACATCAAACACGGTTCATTTCTTTTTATTCAAGATTAATAGTCGTTGTAGTGGCTGTTAGTGTTCTCCCGTCTAATAATAAAATATCAACCTTAAATCTATACTCTCCAATAAATTCTGGGGCTTCTATTAAATGTAAATCTATCCGGCCGCGTGTTTCAATGTTTCCATTTTTCAAATTCCTGGCATAATCCTTAAGGCTCATATATCCAGTGTATCCAGAAACCCCAAAACAACTACTAACATCAGAATTTTCGGGGGTTTCGGTATTAAAATCATTTAAAGTTACTATCCTTATATCCGCTATTGTATCCACAATATAACCAAATTGCTGACAGTTAACCAAATAAGCATAAGAAGAACTAAACCCTATAGAATTAAAGTCTTTTTTTAATGCTAATTCCCCAAACGAAAAATTAATTCTTATACCATATGCATCTTTTGAAACTTTTCCATCATTAACCGGCACCGTATATTCTTCTGTAACTTTAAGATGACTTGTAGTCATGGAACTAATTGTGGATACCGTATCAGCATCACTTCCACAACAGGATATCATTAGTTTAAGACAAAAACCCGCGAGTAATATTATTCCAACTTTTCTCATGTTTATAGTTTTTTTATGATGTTTTGCTTAATTCAAAGGCTGGTTCTAATTACACAAAACGGCTGTCAATATGCGCTCTTAAATAAACTAAACCTTCGTTATAGATACTTATTACATATAATACAATTCAAGATTCACAACGTGTCTATACAAAATAAAATAATCATTTAAATAATTAGTCTTTGCAAGAAAACTCCAAATTACTCACAAAAATAAAATATTCAATGATGTTCGTGAACTAAAGGTTCTGCGTTACTCTTGTTTTGAAAACATCCATCCAAAGCTTCGGGACTCCTTGATTTTCAAAGCTTCGAACCGACTAAAAGGAGTTCATGAACACCTATAAAAATAAATCAGCTTGTGAATAAAGCCTTGTCTTTGAAGCCTTCTTGAGAAAGACTTTCAAAATGCACAGTTTTCTTGCAGCCACTAATTATTGCTCAGCCAACCATAATCTTTAAACCGCTCTCTGTTTTTCTTCGTATTCTGATTATTAGAACATACAAATTGTAAATGAGAAATAGTTCTAAAAGCCCTTCCCGTTATAGTTCGCCACGAACTAAAGAAATGTTTACACCTGATAATCAACACATTTTAACCACATCCAATCAAACGTAAAAACCAATTCCATTCTTTTTGAACACCTCTGAGTATTCCCTGCTCATTTTTCTAACTATACCCAAGTATATCAGTCAAGAAAATATAATAAATGGAGAAAGCAATAAATATTAATCTTTCACTTTTAATTAGGGTTTAGTTCAGATTGACTAAATATTAAACATATAGGTTTGAACATCCTAACAACCAAGAATCGCATATAAAAAACTCTAAACTAAAATTAGCTGACAACGAATGAAGTTCTTGCGCTTATTAATACCTCCAGTATGCTGTGGAATTTTAATAGCTATATCCTGGATACCTTTATCTATATTGCCATTCATTTTTTTTGTGTTTTTCCCTTTATTTCAACCCAATTCTTTTTTTAAGGGTAAAACCTATTACAGCGGCAATAAATACTTTGTCCTTCAGCTCTTTATTTTCCATTTAGTATGGATTAATATATCGTTGCACTGGCTTTTTAAATCAGCCCTGCCGATTGGAATAGCTGCTGCAGGCGTATACCTGGTTCCGTTTCTGGTGCTTTTTTACCCTTATAACTTCATCCGGCGTAATTTAGGATTAAATGTAGCATACTTATATTTTGTCGCGGCCTGGGTGTGTTTTGAATATCTTTCATCCAGGTGGGAACTCGGCTCTCCATTCCTTTCCCTGGGCTACTCCCTGGCCCCCTATCCTTTTCTTTATCAATGGTATGAATATACCGGAGTGCTTGGTGGAAGTCTTTGGATCCTGGCAGTGAATTTCTTAATAATCATCACATACAAGGCATTCAAAGAGACCAAAACGAACAAAAACAAGCTGCTATTCACCTCTATTCTGGTTCTTTGTGTTCCAATACTGATATCCGTCCTAATGCTCAGGTTCTCTCCGGAAAAAGGTGAAAATGCTGAAGTCGTGGTAATACATCCAAACACGGACAACTTCAATAAAAAATATGATGCTGATATTTATGAGTTAATTAATGAATATACAGAGCTAACTAACCGTGTAATCACACCTAAAACCAATTATGCTGTCTGGCCCGAAACGGCCATTACAAATGCCGGATGGGTAAAGGAGCTGAACATTTTCCCTGTGTTTGATTCAATCAGAAACCAGATAGAATTTATGGCCCCTGATTTTCAGTTAATATCCGGTGCCATTGGGTTCGAGTTTTTCCCTTCAGGAACTTCAGGTACACAGGACGTGCAAATGAGAAACAATCCGGTATTTAAGTACTCCTCTTTTTTTAATGGTTACTACAAAACCTTTAACGCGGCCCTTTCTATTAACGGAAAAAAAAGTGTTCCCGTCAGGTTTAAGACAAAAGATAAACTTGTGCCTTTCCAGGAATGCACTCCTTATCCGGAAATATTGAATTTTACACAGCGTTTCTTGAAACCCCTTGGGAAAGACTTTCAATTTTCTTCTTTTGAAGCACCTGTTAAAAGAAAAAGCACCTGGAAGGTAAGCCCGGTAATATGCTACGAGAGTGCATTTGGCCGATATACTTCAAGGTTCACAGAAAAAGGTGCCCAGGCCCTGGCCGTAATTCTTAATGAGGGATGGTACAACAGCCTGTTTGCATCAAAACAATTTTTATATATCTCCTGCGTACGCGCAGTAGAAACAAAACGTTATATATCAAGGGCTTCTAACGGAGGAATATCCGGGTTTGTTAATCAAAAGGGAAAAACCTATCAAATCACTTCAAAATCTGCGCCCACAGCTTTAAAGTCGATGATTAAGCTAAACCCGGTTCCCTCCTTTTATTCGAAACACGGAGATTACATAGGAATAATTGCTATGATAACTATAATATTCATCTTAGGATATCTGCTCTATAACAAAACCAAGTCTTCTTAACCTAAAATTTAAACAATGAAAAAAAACTTACTAAAATCAATTGTACTTTCCCTAGTATGCCTTTGCTTTTCCATAAATAAAGTAAATGCCTGTGGGGGCGGTGGCTCTTCAGATCCGCGGTTTGGGAATATCCGCTTTGGTTCAAAAAACACCCCTACGGATGGTACCAACATAACCTGGGGCAATAAAACCAACAGCACTGATAAAATTAAATGGGGGTACTCCACTTCATATGAAAAAGGAGAGTTTTCCGGCAGCAAATATGAGAACTACGATGAAGGCTCTTTATTTGACTATGAGTTCCCCGAATTAAAACCTGATGCAACAATACATTACCAACTGTTTAACTCCAACAATAACACCTGGACCGGTGACAAGGTCTTCAAAACCTCAACCCCTACAACTTCCGCAAAATTCTCTTTCATTGCTATGGGAGACAGCCGTACACATATGGACAACTGGAAAAGTGTTGCCAACTCTGTAAAAAAGGCTGACTTCGTATTATTCACCGGAGATATTGTTGACAATGGAAATAACAGTCAGGACTGGGAAGACTGGTATGAAAGCGGCACATCGGTAAATGAGGAAATGGTTTTCTATCACTGCTATGGCAATCACGATGGTTCTTCCAGTAATTATACCCGCCAATTTGTATTACCGGGTAACGAAAAGTACTATTCATTTAATTTCGGCAATGCCGTTTTCATCTGTCTTGACAGTCAGAACCCCGGAAGTTCTTCTCAGAACGACTGGCTAAGAAAAACATTAAGCGACAACTCTGACAAAAAGTGGAAAATTGTGTTCTATCACAAACCTTTTTATACCTGTGGAGGGCATGCCGGAGAAATGGACAGGTATTTTAACACCTGGTGGAAAGCATTTGATGATTACGGTGTTGATCTTATCTTCAATGGACATGCCCATAACTATCAAAGAACAAATCCTATAAACAGAAACGTATCTACAGGCGGACCTGTTTCTAACTACGGAAGTGGTTCTAACCAGGGCAGATGTCAAGTTGTTACCGGTGGGGCCGGAGCCCCTTTATACGGAGTATCAGCAAATAGCTGGTATGCTAAAGTACAGGCTGTTAACCACCATTGCCAAATAGATGTTGACGGAAATTCCCTTAGAGTCAGAGCAATCAAGACGAATGGAAATTTAATTGATGATTTTACGCTTTCTAAAACACTAAAAAACGGAAATCCTTACACCTCTTTTGAAGAGAATAAAACAATCAAAGAAATAGAGATTTTCCCTAACCCGGCAACCTCATCGTTTACACTCAAAGTAACTCCTTCAGATAAGAGGTCCGAAGCCCTTATTTCTATTTATGCACTGGACGGGACATTAAAAAGACGCCTTACAATTCCGAAAGGCAGCTTCAAAATAGAGAACAACATTGATGTTTCAGACTTATCATCGGGAACTTATTACGTCCAAGTTGTTTGGGACAATAAACTTGAAACCGGTCAACTGATAGTTGAATAGGTGATCCCCAAAAAGCAAGGTGGTTCAGATAAACGAAAGAAATCCTAAATCACTCAATATAAATTCCGGAAGCACTGAGATTATCCCTCCTGTGCTTCCTTTTTTTCTGCGCATATGAACAGCTTAGTTTCAAAGCAAATGGGAGCTATCTGACCACTGAACTTTAAGCTTTTATTTTTATAATAATAACCTAACCGGTACTTACCCAATAAGTACTACCCGTCCAAATAGTGAACCATATTTCCCATACCCTATGACTTAATTGCTTTTGCTAATGCAGGCAATATTACAATTCATTTTTTCATATAATTTCCTTAAAATCTTCAAAATCTAATCTTATGAAGTTTAATTATTTCTTGTTACTTCACATATGTTTAATTCATTCGTTGCAAGTATGTGTCTTCGCTCAAGCCGACAGTACTGTGAATGATGTATTACCTCCGACCTATCAAATCGAAAATGTAGTAATAACAGCCACCAGAACCCCACGCCCCCTTAAGGACATTCCGACTGAGACCAATGTTTTAAACGAGAAAGACCTTAAAAACTCGGGGGCACAAACAGTTGCAGATGCTATCCGGTGGATTCCGGGTATTAGCATTTCCGGCGGGGCTGCTTATGGTTCTTCCAGAAGGTTTACGGCCCTGATAAGAGGCTTACCTTCACATTACAGCCTTGTTTTGGTTGACGGGGAAAGGGTCAAAGGCGAACACATCCACACGGGTATTAACCTGAACCTTATTCCTGTTAGCATGGTTGAACAAATTGAGGTAATAAAAGGACCTTCCTCTTCTCTTTATGGAAGTGAAGCTATGGGGGGAATTATAAATATAATTTCTAAGCCAATCCCTTCAGAGTTATTCCTGGAAACAGAATATGCATACAGTAGTTTTAACACGCATAATGCCAATCTTTCATTCGGACACAAGCCTGGAAAAGCCGGATATTTGCTTAGTAGCAGAATGTCTTCAACAGACGGTTTCCAGGGGAACTGGTATAACCAATCGAATTTCTTAGGAAAGTTTCAATACGACATTAACCCTAAAAATGCTTTAAATATTAACCTTAAACATTACAACATCAATTACCTCAAGGGAAGCAACGTAAATGATAATGAAACCGATATTATCACCAGTTGGAAAACTGTGTTACCTCAAAAATCCTACTTAAAAACAACCCTTGCATATTCCCAATTTAATGGCAGCAGGAAAGATGCGACAAACATAACATCAAATTTTAATGTTCAGTATGTTCTTCCTATAAACCACCAACACCAGATAACGGCCGGGGGAGAATGCAGGTCCGAAGATTTTCGTCGTGTGGCTACCCCGCATGAAAACGAAACCATTTTCAACCTTTTTATACAGGATGAATGGGAGTTAACCCGTATTATATCTTCCGTAATTTCTGTCCGGACAGATTTCCACGAGAATATCCAACCCGTCATTTCTCCCGGAGCAAGCGTTATGTTTAAACCGCTCCTGTCAATGAGAATAAGGGCATCGGTCAGCCGTGGCTTTCGGGCACCTTCGTTACAAGACAAATATGAATACCACTTCTTTCATAAGACCTATTACAGAGATGGCAACCCTGAGCTAAAGCCGGAATACAGCACCTCTTATAGTTGTGGTGTAGAACAAGACCTGACGCCAGATATTTCATGCCGGGTTTCGCTCTTTCAGAATAAATTTAAAGATTTAATCGCTGTTGTTCCCACGGGTGTTTATGAAGACACGCTTGAAATTCACAGAAAGGAAAATATCAACTCGGCCCAAAGCAACGGACTTGAGTTTGAAATAAAGTATCGCAGCGGAAATTTCTATGCAGGCACAGGCTACTCCTTTATCCAGGCAGAAGACAACCAGGAATCCGCCCTATCTTACAACCCGGCGCACACCATCCACTTCAGGTGTCATTATTTTGCTGAGCAAATACAGCTAACAACCATGCTTTCTGTTGAAAATGCAAGAGAACGAAAATATAAAGACAAACAGGGACACGAACAGAATTTGGGAGATTACACATTAGTAAACCTGAACATTACAAAACAACTTTTCAAAAAAACAGAAGCTTTTTTTTCCATTGGGAATATTTTGGACAACAAATTTGAATCGTATGAAGAAGGAAAAGCAATTTCAGGTATTGGCAGAACGTATAAGGTTGGGGTCAGGGTGAAAATTATCTAAGAAGTGAATATTTTATACTTAGCTTTTCATTGTCCAGTATATTGAACAATGAAAAGCTAAGCAACAATAATACTGAGTTTTCATCATTATGGTGCTTTACAATAACACCTTTAGGCTATTCCTGTTTCCTGAAATGAGTGTTTAGTTTTATTACTGATAATATAACAAGAAAAACCATAGTAAAAATTGTAACCAGTGACAGTGCTGAATAGATATCGTCAGTCAGCCAGGTTTTCCCATCCGCTGATAGAATTGCTTCTGATTCTGCATTTATCGGATCAAGAAGATGCTTTATTGATACAGCTCCGTAAAAAAGAACCGGCTGTAACCAATTTGCTTTTGTATGAAGTTCATCATTTTCGGGTTGCCCCTTATCCTTTTTTAACAGGTAAATGGCAAACATTTGGAAAATGGTATAAACACACAAGAACCACCCCATATAGTTTACAAATGGCACTCCCCAATAGGCACCTCCGTCTTCCCAGATCCAGTTTTTACTAATGGTTGCCATAAAAGGATCCATACATAAGTCCCAAATCACCATTACAAACGATGCAATTAAGGGAACAACAAAAACTTTCTCTTTGGAAAAGCGCAAGCTTATTTTGTCCAGAAGAACATGAGCTATAAGCCATGATAAATAAAGCACTCCAAAGTATGCAGGCATAATAAGTAAAGGTACCAACCATAGTTTTGGACCAAGCAATTCTGTATAATAATAGTTACCAAACGGAAAACCGGTCAGGATACTCAGGGTTTCGTAACTCCAGCTAATGATAGTAGTCAGCATAAAGAAGACAAGCATATTTCTCCCACCCATGTTCTTTATACCGTGCATAACCGAGAATACCATAAATGCCAGTACAGCAATAAAAGGGTTAAGTTCCTGAATTAATTTACTGTCAGATAACCCCGCAATAGTATTTGTTATTGCAAAAACCAGGATAACCACCCATATTGCCCTCGTATATGATGATGTATTAACTTTCATTTGTTTATTTTTTAATTCATTATACTTGTTTCTATTTCTTTTATCAGTGTTTTGCTATTTATTGGGTTCCCCAAAACACATTAATTCCCAAACGGCTGTTGGGCTTTCATATTTTTCAACCAGTTGCCCCTTCTTATACACTCTTATTTCTGCCGTTCCGGTCATTCTAAAATAAGCTCCGTTGAAACCTGTCAGCAATTTTGCCATCCTGTATTTAAATTTATTCGTTATAGCCGACTTAAGCAGATCGGATTCAACTAAATTCTTTTTCCTGTGTAAATAAAATTCATATCGGAATTCATCTTCTGGAGAATCATAAACAAAAACGATATCATCACTGACATCCTTGTGGAGTTCCGGGTGCATTTTTCCATAAGTGCGGTATAATTTAACTGCAGAACCATTATCTGCAATGGTTTTACCATCTTTCGACACATTAAAAACAACAATATTGTCATTATTGAATTCCTTCTCCGAAATCATCTCCGATGCTATTACGTTATAAGGCCCTATTTCCGCCCTGGCCCAATACCAATGATTAAACACCTCTGCCAGACTCACATTCGCCCAGTTATGGTCATGGTAACATGAGCCTTTCAGGCTATGTGCCTCACCTTTATAAGAATAGTTAATATGAGCTTCGCCCTGCGGGACAGCAACAACCCAGGCACCCTCTTTTGCTTCATCTTTACCAAAAACATAATATCCCGTTTCAGGCCGCCAACTTTCTGAAGTCCTGTCAATTTTCGCCGTAATGTTCAAATCCTCATCTTCATAGTGTATTTCATAGTTTTTTAAGTTTCCCCTGAAATAATTATCCCCGATTTGCACATTACAACTGTCTTTTGAAGCACTAAACAATTCGGGCTCATAAGAAACCGCCCGCTCAATCTTTTCACCATTGGGCTTATCAATATTTATTGTTATATAAGGGGTTAACCCCTTCTTTATATTAACAAAGTTTTTGGTATTAAAAACAATCACAATTGCTGTCCCGTCATCAAGGTGAGCGTCAAAATACCACCATTCCAAAGTTCCTTTTTCCCCATTAGTCCTGAAACCGTCTTCCCAATTCTCCGGGACATTACTTTTCTTTAAACCGTATCTATCAAAATCTGTAGATAATTTAGCCAGTTTCCCGTCAGTTACCTGACTATATAAAAAACTGGGAAACAATAGTGTGACAAACCACACCTTTAAAATATTTCTGAAATTCATAATAATTAATCTTTGATTATTAAACACAGTAGTAAAGATAAAGGGCGGAATTCTCTGTTTTCTTAAACTAGTTTAAGAGTTTAAATCCTGCTCTTAAGGTTTGAGAGCCATACGTCTGAAATCCCAAGAAAATCTGCAACATCCTTTGAACTAACGTTCTTAATAATCTCCGGATAATTTTTGACCATGTGCTTATATAACTTCTGAGGCCTGTATGTCAATAATTTTATTCTGAAATCGTTCTCTGTTAATAGCGTTTGTAAGATTTTTTTATGAAAAAAAAGCCTGAACTCCTCTTCTGTTTCCGTAAATTTTTCCAAATCAGATTTAGAAAAAACAATAACATCAGAATTAGTTATAGCTTGTATTCTGCAATCACTATTTGAACCCAAAAAACAACTCTTTGGGTCAGTCATAAAAGGTTGGTAAGTGCTCAAAAAGAAATTCACTGTTCTTTCAGACTCTTTTTCCTCGTCCCAGCAACGCATTACAAAGCCCCCCTTGGTTACAAAATAAAACAGGTTACAATTTTGTCCATAGTCCAGAATTATTTCCCGGGCTTTTATATTCTTAAACCACGCACGAACAAGCACTTTTTCAACAACCTCTTCTGATATCCCTTCTTGTTTAGCTCTATTTATGAGTTCCTTCATGCCATTTTGTAATGAATTGTTGATGTTTAGCAAATTATTTCGTAAGGGATTGCGGGTGTCAAACCTATCAAGTTACCACCCAAAATTGATACGGGAGATAATGCTCGAAAACTTATGAAATCCTTATGAATTATACAAATTACCATACATTAATTGTTCCTGTTTATGAGATTTACAACTACTTTTACTACCGTATCTTTTTCATCTGGTTTGCTAATCGCTATCATCAAAGTCAGCGCAACCAGCGTATTGTCTGCAATCCTTTTGTTTCCATTTTTGTCAAATAAGATTCCGTTTCGTTCTAAAAAATAGAGAAATATAAATGCTGCAATCCGCTTATTTCCGTCTGAAAACGAATGATTCTTCGTAATAAAGTATAACAGATTAGCAGCCTTCTCCTCTATGCTTGGATATAAATCCCTTCCACCGAAAGTTTGGTAGATTGTTGATATTGAACTTTTAAATGAATTATCTTTTTCCTGTCCAAACAAGTCACTGTTCCCATGAGCTTTTTTCGCCGTTTGTATCTGCCTTATTGCTTCCTCATAAGTGAGTTGAAACGCTTCTTTTTCTGTTGTATCCTTTATTTCAAGCCTTTGATAATCATATTGGTCTAAAATATCCAAAGCATATGCATAATCCGAAATTATTTGTAGCAACCCAATACTTTCATCATTTGTTAGGACTTTGTAATGTAAAATATTCCCCAATATCTTAACAGATTCCTGTAACTCTTTTAGCTGTTCATTATGCTGAGATAATCGTTTTTCATTAATCGAGTATCCTTTAATTAAATACTCCTTAATTATCCGATTTGCCCAAATTCTAAATTGCGTCCCCCTCTTTGATTTAATCCGGTAACCAACTGAGATAATTACATCTAAATTATAGTAATCAACTTGATACGTTTTTCCATCTGATGCAGTTGTTGCATTTTTTGCAACAACTGAATTCTTTTGTAATTCCTCTTCTTTGAATATATTGTTTATATGCCTGGATATAACAGATTTATCGCGCCCAAACAAGTCTACCATTTGATTCAGGTTCAGCCAAACTGTTTCATTAACTAGTTGCACATTTATTTCTGTTTTTCCATCCTCTAACTGATATATCCTAATATCGGAATTTTTCATTATTTAATTTTTTCTTAAATATACAAATCTAAATCACGATGTTGATTTTGTGCAAGATGCTCGTTCTAATGCGGGGTAAGGTACAAGTAAACAGAGTACTAAAATTGTTTTCCTGCTCTATTTCCAACCGGTTAAAATGAAACACTCACATTTTAACGTATTATACTTTCAGTTTCACAACTTTTCATTTAAAGAACATTGATTTATGTCCCCGCGCCATGAACCCCTTCGGTAAATTCATCAAAAATCAAACCTGGTAATATTTCAGTCATACAAGAAAGATATTTAACAGAACACCGTCCCAAACATTTTCAATATAAAAAATATATGGCCCAAATAGATTCTTTTTTAAAGTTTTTTTCTTCAACCAGCACCCCCCACTTCTTTTATGGCGAAACGAATTATTAAATCTTAATATTAAAACCTCCCGTCTTTACAAAAACTTAAAAAATAGCTTACAGTAAAATCAGATTAAGTAACAACTTTCGCTTTATAATAATCTTAATTAAAAACCAATTATATGAAAAAATCATTATCCTTACTCTTTTTGTTAGCTCAATTGGGGTTTTTTCTAAATGCCCAGGATCATCCAATGCATCTTATTTCTTCCTTTAAGGCTGAAAGTAAATTTGATGAGGGTGCATCTGAAATTGTTGCTTACGATTCTAAAACCAAAAAACTTTTTTCAACAAACGGCTTTAAAGGAAGGATTGATGTAATCGACATCAGCAACCCTTCTAATCCAAAACAAACTAGTTCTATCCTTTACGATTCAATAGGCGGAGGGGCCAACAGCGTTGCTGTTAAAGATGGCATTCTTGCAGTTGCTGTTGAAGCAGATAAAAAAACAGACAATGGATTCATTGTTTTCTATAAAACAGACGGAACTTACATAAAGAAAATTGAAGTTGGTGCCTTACCCGACAATGTTGTATTCTCTCCTGACGGAAAATATGTACTTTCTGCCAACGAAGGTGAACCCAATGATGGAGTTAACCCGGAAGGAAGTATAAGCATTATTGATATCTCCGGAGATGTTGAAAATGCCACTGTAAAACACGCCAAATTCACCAGTTACAACAACAAAAAATATGCATTAAGAAATAAAGGAGTGCGTATATTCGACAGTGTTATGGTTTCTGAGGACCCGGATATGTATAAAAAACCATCAGTCGCCGAGGATTTGGAACCCGAATATATTGCGGTAACCGAGAACAGTAAAATGGCATATGTTACCCTTCAGGAAAACAATGCTTTTGCTGTTGTTGACATCATGAATGCAGAGGTAATTGATATTCTTCCTGCGGGATTAAAAAACCATAACCAGGGGAAACCTATGGTCAGCGAATACCTTCTCAATGAATTACCCAATTTCCCCTCACTGGGAACTCCCGTTTATGAAGGTGGAAAAAAAGTACTGCTCGGAGGGTTTTCCGGACTTTACTTCGATCATAAGAACTCTTCAGAAAACGAATATGTTTTTTATGCCATTCCTGACCGTGGACCAAACGATGATAACATTAGTGCAGGCGATGTCAATACGCACAATGGAGCTCCGGTTCCTGTTCAGAATATCCGTCCCTTTCAACTTCCCAATTACCAGGCCAGAATAGTAAAATTCACTTACAACCCTGTAAATAAAACTGTTGCTCTCGACAGTGCTGAACAGAAGCTTTTATTTGCCGGTGACGGTACTACTCCTATTACCGGAAGGGGGAACATTCCCGGTGCAGATGAAGTTCCTGTTACCTATGCCGATAAGGTTGAATATAAAGATACCGCCTATTCGGTTGGTGACTCCCTCTATTTTGCTGCACTGGACTATGACTCACTTGGTGGCGATTTCGAAGGAATTTTCCGTGATGTAAAAGGAAATTTCTGGATGTGTGACGAATACCGGCCAGCTATTTATAAATTCGACCCGGACGGAAACCTTATCAATCGTTTTGTTGCTGATGGCACCTCCAAACTTGGGACCACACCGAAAGACTCTGGTTACTACGGAAAAGAAACCTTACCGGCCATTTACGCAAAACGAAGAGCAAACCGTGGTTTTGAAGCCATCGCATACGACTCAACCAAACAACTCATCTATGCATTTATTCAGTCCCCTATGTATAACCCGGGAAGCGGTGTGAAAAACAGCTCCAGTGTTATTCGAATACTTGCGATTGATACAAGCGGAACACCTCAGGCCGAATACGTTTACCTTCTTGAAAATGGAATAAAATCGGAAGGTTACCGGGACGGTGTTGTAGATAAAATCGGAGACGCTGTCTTCATTGGAAATGGCCGCTTTTATGTTGTAGAAAGAGATTCTAAACACCCTTCCGACGTCGACTATGCGCTGGGCAAGAAATATATTTACCTTGTTGACCTTAAAGGGGCAACCAATATTCTTGACACAGAATTGTCAAAAAAAATGACATCTCCTACTCTTGAGGAACATACAGCCGACGAGCTAATGGCTAAAGAAATTCAACCTGTTTACAAACTAAAAGTGCTTAACCTGCCTTCCATTGGTTACAACGGAAGTGATAAAACCGAAGGTATTGCATTACTACCGGGTGGTAAAATTGCTGTTTTAAACGATAATGATTTTGGAGAAGCCGGAAATGGAGCATCTGATGATATTTCTTTCGGCATTGTTGAATTCGCTCAAAACTATGCCCTCGACGCCAGTGATAAAGATGATGATATAAACATTACCAACTGGCCGGTTTACGGAATGTTCATGAGCGATGCTATTTCAAGTTTCAGCATTGGTGACATAACCTACTTTGTAACAGCAAACGAAGGCGATGACCGTGGTGAAGATGAGCGAATAAAAGACCTTACGCTTAATGAAAGTTACTTTACCGGTTGGAATAACCTTCAGGAAAAAGAAAATCTTGGCCGACTAAAAGCCAGTTCACTTGATGGTGATATTGACGGAGATGGAAAACTCGAATACCTGCACTCTTTTGGTTGTCGTTCATTCTCAATTTGGGATCAATATGGAAACCTTGTGTGGGACAGCGGAGATGAAATAGAACGAAAAATTGCCGCCCTCCTTCCTGATTTCTTTAATGTTAGTAACGACGACACCGACTTCGATTCAAGATCCGATGCAAAAGGACCTGAACCAGAAGCAATAGAAATCGTAAAAAAAGACGGAAAAACATATGCATACGTAGGGTTGGAAAGAACCAGTGGCGTAATTGTCTATGACATTACAAACCCTAAAGCTCCGGTATTCTCGCAATTCTTCCATAACAGGAACTTTGCGGCTGACCTTGACGAGGATCTTGCAGACGAAGGAGCCCCTGACCGGAAACTCACACGCGACGTTGCCCCGGAAGATGTATTGTTCATCCCTGCTATAGAAAGCCCGAACGGAAAAGACCTTATAGCAGTAGCCAATGAGGTAAGTGGAACAGTTTCCTTATGGCAATTCGGAGATACTGACCTCTTTTCTTTAAGCATTATGCACAACAATGACGGAGAATCAAAATTAACTGAAGACGGCGAGGGTTATGGTAATGTTGCCATATTCCGTTCCACAGTTGATTATGTAAGAAAAGATGGCAAAAGCAAAGGCTACTCAGATATTATGTTGTCTTCCGGAGATAACTTCCTGGCGAGCCCTGCCTTTAGTGCAAGCCTTGAAAATTCAGGAAAGCCATATTATGATGCTGTTGCTATTGATTCAATAGATTATGACGCTATTTGTATCGGAAATCACGATTTCGACTTTGGTCCTGATGTTCTTGCCAAATTCATTGATGATGTTTCGGTTTCAAAAGCACCATACCTAAGTTCCAACCTTGATTTCTCTAAAGAAGATACGCTACAAAAGCTTGTAGATGCAGGAAGGATTAGCGCAACTACAATTGTTTCCAAAGGAGGAGAAAAAATTGGCGTAATTGGCCTTACCACTCCAAACTTACCCTTTATCTCCAGTCCCCGTAAGGTTGAAATATCAAGTAACATCGTTGATACCGTAAAAGAACATGTCAAAGTTCTTACCGGAGAAGGGGTCAACAAAATAATCCTGATAAGCCACCTGCAATCCATTAAGGAAGATACTGCTTTAATTGCACAGGTAAGCGGAATTGATGTTGCCATTGCCGGTGGTGGGGATGAGCTTCTGACAAACAACCCCGCTGACACCCTTCCATTCCCTGGCTCAAAAATATGGAGTGGTTACCCTCTGCCAGTAAAAAATGCAGACGGAGACACAACCTATGTTATCACAGCTCCGGGAGGATATAAATTCCTTGGCAACCTTCGTGTCAAGTTCAACAATGCAGGTAAAATTGTCTATATCGACCCTTCAAGCGGACCTATTTTAATTGGCCGTTTAAAAGAAGAGGAAGGACTTAAGGCCTCGGTTATTACACCTATTAACAATTACGTAAAAGAATTGGAATCAAACATCATTGCAACTTCGGAAGTTGAACTTAATGGTGTAAAATCCAAATTAAGAACCAGAGAAACAAATCAAGGTAACCTAATTGCAGATGCAATCCTTTGGCAGGCAAAACAAAAAGCAGCCGAGTTTGGGGCCAAAGAACCACAGGTTGCCATCCAAAATGGTGGTGGAATAAGGAACAACAACGTAATACCTGCAGGGAATATTACCGAACTAAACACTTATGACATGGTCCCATTCCCAAATTTTGTGACCATTATTGAAGATTTGACACCTGCTGAGTTTAAGCAAATCCTTGAAAATGCTGTTTCTAAAGTTGAGACTGTTTCGGGAAGATTTGCCCAACTAAGTGGCTGTATGGTAGAATACTCTCCAGACAGTACTGCAATGAAAACCGAAGACGATGGAACAATTTCAACCGAAGGGAAACGAGTTATAAATGTTAAACTTAAAGACGGATCGGTAATAATTGAAAATGGAAAGATTAAACTTGGTGCCCCTAAAATAACTATCGCTATAGTTGATTTTCTTGCTCGTGGCGGCGACCAGTACCCATTAGCCAACAAGAAAATTACTGTTCTCGGAACCAGTTATCAGCAGGCAGTCTATAACTTCATAACCGATTCGGACAACGGAGGGCTGGACAGTGTAATTTCTGCTGCAGGTTATCCGGTTGAAGGTAAAGGAAGTGTTAACGCTATTCCACAAATTAATAAAGACCTTGCTGATATTAGCAAAAAGAATGGTTTTAACAGTGTAGAAGTTGACCTTGCAGGTGTATTTAGTGATTTTGAGGAACAAGAACTTACCCTTAGTGCTGAAAGTGCCGACAATAAAATTGCCACAACATCTGTAAAAGATGAAAAACTTACTGTTACTGAAGTTGGAAATGGTGAAACTACCATAACCGCTACAGCCACTGACATTCATAATGCTATGGCTTCTGTAATGTTTAAAGTGAAAATTGAGCAAGGTAACGGTATCGATTTTACTGCAGTTTCAAAACTTATGGTTTATCCTAATCCGGCAACAGATTATGTTACTGTTGATTTTGACAATAACAATATTTCATTCATTGAAATTCTGGATCTGTCAGGAAACGTTGTTTACAACACCCATCCGGTTTCAGACAAACTGCAAATAGAACTGCAAGATCTTCCCGGAGGCTCATATATTATAAGGGCAAAATCAGATGCAGGAATACATGTAGTAAAATTTATTGTTAAATAATTTCCATAATTCAGAATATAATATCGAAAAGGCCTGGGGTTTTCTCCAGGCTTTTTTTATTAAAAAAACTGCCAGACAAAGCCTTTGCCCCGAAAAACAAGCAAGGTATGCCGCTTGTAATTAAAAAAAACATTGAAACCGTTACCACAAAAGGTCAATACACCCCGTACCGCATTCCGTTAGACAAAGAAAAAAAAAAATTCAGAAAGATACGACATGCTGAATTATGTGGATTGAATTCACTCAGAAAAAAAATTTCTTTTAACACCAAAACCGCTTTAAGGCACTAAAAAAAGTAATCTGAGGGGCTTTTGGCCTTCCTCAATTAAACATAACTGTAACCTTTTAAATGTCAATACGTAAATCCCGGTTTAGGAAAATTAATTTTAGAAGACACATAATAACCTTAATACAAATTATTTAAAAATTAAACATTCAATTATGAGATTACTGATATCGTTAACATTATTATTCTTTGTTTTTAATCTTGAAGCCCAGAAACCTTCTTATAAAAGCTTTTATGTTTATTATTCAACGCTGCCATGCTTAGCGTTAAACCCTGAAGTAAAAACATTTACTGTACATTACCACAGCGCTTTGTTATCCGATTCTGATATGGATTATTTGATTAAGCACGAGCTTAACTTCCAGCAATTAGAAAGAGTTGAAGAAAATGGCGATTTGCAAATTCATTTTGACTACCCTAACCCAGTGGTTATTTCAAAATCAGGCTCTTCTGTAAAAGTACTTCCTTCTGTCTTGATTTATGTCGAAGAAAGTTCAACCAATAAAATTCTTTACTACGATTTAGTAAACGGAAAACCAATAAGCTTAACTACCGAAAGAACTGGGTTCCCTATTGGTGCCGATCTGGCTAAAGTAAACAACAAGTCAATCTACAAGAGAAATGTTGCTTATGAATTTCTGGGAAAAACCAATGGAGATATTTATGGCTCGATCCATACTTTTGAAAAATTGTATTTTGCCATGACCAACCCTGTAAAGCTTACCTTCATGGGGGGCAAAGGCTCATATGACTATTCCGAACTGGACGCCTCCTTTGATGCACTGAAAGAAGCAAGAGCTTTAATAAAAGAAGGTAAATTAGAAGAGTACAAACAAGTAGTTAATGATCAGAAAACGATTTGGGAGAAATGGCTGGAAGAGGAAAACACTTCAGATAAAAAGGCTAAGGTCTCAAAAGACGTTGCTGACGGATTAAAATTATCGGTTGCCCACAGTAATTTTATGCTTGGAAGAGCTGATATTGCCATGAAAATGACCGAGCAACTAATTGACAGGAGCTATTCCAGTAGAGCCAGGGCATGGGCTTTAAATGCCAGGATGGAATACTCAAAAGTGGAAAGCGAAGCAAAAGCGGCTTCCATCAATAATTTTTCATTAATGGACTACCATGAACTCAACCAACAGTCTAAATCAGACGTTCCTGAAGGTGCTTCCCCTGCAATGGAGGCCCTTTATAAATTTAATGCAATAAATGTTAAGCTCAACAATGAAAACCAAAATAGCGAGGCTCCTGGTTTATTAGGCGCATGGAAGGCTGAAGATGAACAATATTACTACGAGTATTTTTTTCTGTCTAATTATAAAATTTTCACTATAGAAACAGAAAAAGAAGATAAAAGAAATGTTTCTATCAGGAAACAGTTCTGGATGGAAAGCACTAAAGATGGAAAACAGTACCTGCTTATTCGGGACTTCGATGCCCGGTTCAGGGAATCCGCGACTTCTCCAGAACTAAACTATGATATGTTACTCCGCTTAGTTAAACATGATAAAAAAAGCGTTGAATTAATTAATGAAAACTCAAAGAAAAGCCTTCAATTGACAAGGTAGAAATCAATTTTAGTGAGAAAAGCTGTAGTTTATTAAAAACCTTAATAAGCTACAGCCTTTTTCTGAACCGTGTTCTCATTTCTTTTATCCGCCTTTGGCCGCAAGTGTTTTATGCCCCAAGCAACCATCTATGAATACGTCCTACTGTAATTAGCCAGTTTTCCTTTTGAATAGCCTCCAGTTCGCCCTTATCTAACCAGATCCCTTTGCAGGAAGGGCAAAAATCTATAATAACCTTACTGTCTCTTTCGTGCTCCATTTTCTCCATTATTTGCTGGGGTCCACAGGAAGGACAAGTTAAATTTAACATCTGCTCTTTCTTCCGGGGAATTTTTCTTATCTCAAGAAATGTTGGCTCCACTACTTTATCAATTTGAGAAAGTTCACCTTGGTCAAACCAAGTTCCCCCACATGTTTCGCAAAAATCGACATCAAAAGAAACTTTCATGTCTTGTACATTTTTTGTAGAAAGGGGAATTTTACATCTAGGACAATCCATATTTACTTTATTTAAATCTATTTAATCTTTCCAATACCATAATATTAAATAATTAAAGGTAAGAGAATTAAATGAATTTCACCTTTAATTAAAACTAACCTTCTATTAAGTTTTAGTTCTTCCATCTAAAAGATGATAACATCTTTACACCAATAAAAAGTACTGTCTCTAATAAGACAGTACTATACATACAATACAAAAAGTAGTTTCTTTTCAACTGACTATTTCCAAGTGGCTTCGACAGCTCTTCCGGTATTTCCGTTTGCATCTCGAGCGCACACCCATAAACGATATCCTTTAATAAATTTCTTTTTCATCTCTCTCTTGTATGATGTCCCTTTTCTAATCCTGTAAAGTTTGGGTTGAACATCATATTTTGGATACAATGTATAAATCCAGTATTCAGCAGCACCGCTAACTGCATTCCAGGTCATGGTCAATGTTTCATCCCCGTCATGACTCACAACAACATTTCGTGGTGCTGCAAGATTTGTTGCTTTATAAATAAAATGGGCACCTGAAACATCTGTATTGGAAAGTTTGGTACGCTGTCCTGTAAAGGTTGTTCCACCCTTCTTTGTAATAGTTGGCTCCCCGTTCTTGCTAAATGCAAATGAACCATACAACATAATTGAACCAAAATCAAACTCCCCATGATCAAACCCACTATATCCCCTAAGGTTATAAGCTTTAAAGTTATGCTCCCTTCCAGCTGAA
Source organism: Bacteroidales bacterium (assembly GCA_965230395.1). Classification (GTDB taxonomy): domain Bacteria; phylum Bacteroidota; class Bacteroidia; order Bacteroidales; family UBA10428; genus UBA10428. The sequence goes on along the minus strand of CBDDKV010000002.1, from coordinate 2,881,994 downwards.
ATGTTTTCCCACTTTATTTCAATATCATAAGCTCTGTCGGCTCTTGAATGTTCATGCCACAAGCCTATTGCATGACCAATTTCATGAATTGTATTTCCTTTTGAACATCCATTTGCCAAATTAATCGGCTGACGCCCACCAATCATCCCAACATAAGATGAACAGCCTGTTCCTTTTACAAATTCAATATAGTTTTTCTCATTAGAACGAGGAACAAAATCAAAATTTGTTTTTGATTCCCAATGAGCAATTGCATCAGTAACCCTTCTTTTGTTAGGCAAACTACTATTGATAACATAAGGTACTTTTTTATTAGGCCAACGTGCAGCTACGCTTGAACGTCCTGTACTTTTCAACACTGTCCCTTCCTCACCTTTGGCTGTCATCTGAACAAGCTGGGCCTCAGTCAAAATCACATCTCCTTCAAATACATAAACACCATCATAATTTGTTACAGACATTGCGTTCTCTCCTACTCCGTAATTAACAACCTCACCGATTTCTTGTGAGTATACTTCATGTTGGCAATTACAATTGTCTTGTTCCATTTCAGCAATTGGACCAATTTCTTCCTTTTGACAGGAATTAAAAATTAAAGCTCCAATGATTAAGCAGAATAAAAAACTAATTTTTTTCATTTTTTGAATTTTTAAAGATTTTCTAATCGACTCGTGATAAAAAAGATTACATGTTAAATGCACTATTAGTTTTATTTCGGGAGATAACTAATTGTACAGTATAACTCCCCTCTGAAAAAATGCCTTGCATATTGCCAAAGTCAGGGAACGGTCAAATACTAGATATAACGCCCCTTTAAAAATAAGGTTAAGACTGTTTATTTCTTAATATACAGATTAGGATTTAGTTGTTATAAAGAGTTATTTTCATATCAAAAAAGTGTTAAAAAGAACCACTTACAATAGCCGTAACAGGAATTCCTTACCTCTAAAAATTAATCTAATTTCACTCTATAAATATATAACTTTTTTTGTATATACAAAGAAAGTCGGCATCAAATTATTTATCCCAATTCCGGTTCATATATCTTCAGTACAACACTTAATCTGTTTTCATTTATGCTCAGTTATTCTAGAATGACTTTCCAGACAGGGTAAAATCAAATAAAAAATATCACTTTAAAGAAAAAACGGGTTATTGAAATTATACTCCCAGAAAACACTGAAGATTTCCTTTTTTCTTTTTCTTCCTGAAAGTCCTGAATATTTTAAAAACAATTCCTCATCATCCTTTATTAAACGAAGCATATTGTTACTCGTAAACTTTTCAATTTCCCCGGTAGAAACCTTCAATAAGTACTGTTGCTGGACCAGCCCTTCTCCCGGAACCAAAAAATCATTCCACTCCGGCACCATGTCGTGTAAAGGTTCCCCCACTTCTCCCAATGCTGTAAAGTGACATAAATGCCCTATCAATACAACCTTGGTAAATATAAAAGCATGTTTCTCTACAAGCAGGTAATCTTTTACTTTTGCCCGCGAAACTGAATTGTCAAAAAAGTTAGACTGATTAATGTACGGGGGTCCCATTTACACCCCCCCCCCAAATTCTAACAGTGTCCATACTAAGTTTAGTCCCCTCTCCGGCTTTAAACTCATAAAAATATTTTTGGGTCGGCAAGCCTCCGCGAACTTCTTTATAATTTAACTCATAAAGCCTGAGAGATGGTGAATTGGATGCGAAATCCCTATAAGAAAGATATATACCATCTTGAAAGTTAATCTTACTGGAGAATCTGGTTTCCTGTGTTTTTACATTCCATGGAATTAATACCAAAAGAACTAAGAATACTTTTTGCATTTGAAAATCTAAAATTTATTGCAAAATAAATAAAACGGCTTATTTTCAAAACAATTTGAACGGACTTTATAACTTAAACCTCAACTATTCCATTAACGATAGCCTTGTTTATTGCCCGTATTTTGGAGTTTACACCAAGTTTTCTGTAAATCTCAGCCCTATGCCTTTTAAAAGTTGGCTCTTTTATCCGCAACTCCTCACATATTTCCCCGGACGATCTTCCTTTAGCCATTTCTTTTAAAAGTTCTTCTTCTTTCTTTGTTAAAGGGATTATGGTGCTTTTTAACGTTTCTTCCTTGCGCAGTTTGAAGAAGTATTCCTCCCCTGTTTCAATATGAATCACTTTTGGTGGTTGGTAATTACTTGTTTCTTCAATACTTGAAATACTTAACCAAATTTTGCCCTCCCTATCTAAGACCTGCGGTTTTACCCTAAATATAGCATCCGTCTCCCTTTCACAACACGCCATCCGAACTACTATAGAAAAGACAAATTTCGTGCGTTCCCTAACTTCCTGCCTAAGCAAAAACCTTAAAGCTCTCTTTTGTATCTGATAAACCAAAAGAGTATCCTCTTCTTCTGAACTATTAAAAAACAATTGGCAACCATCACCTTCATTCCGTTTTATATTAAAAAAGACAGAGTTATCTCCGGAAACAAAGAGGTATTCATTTCTATGACAATCAAATACAGCATAGCATCTATTGCTTATCAAAGAGATATCTTTAACCAATTTGACAAGTTCTTTTGCACAATTACAGCTATTGTTCTCTGCACCTTGCTCGGAAAGAATATGTTTTTCTGTTTCAATGTCCATTTTGTTTTAAAATTTACGACCAAAAAAACTAACAATCAAACCATTAACATCTAAACGCCAACCTTTTCACAAAACATCCTTTTTTTTAAAATTGATCCCTAAGGGATCATTGTTTGTCAAAAACTAAATTCTTAAGTTTGATTAAAATACACAACAAACGGTATGTGAAGTTAGAATTAATAATTCAGTTTCACCTTAATTGAGAATAAAAAAACAACAGACAATTTTGACCAAACCAAATTTTGCAAACAATGAAAAACCAAAACAAAATAACCACCTTATTTTCGGTTCATTATCGAATTAAAAAATATAACATTAACTAACCGGGTGAAGCTTCACCTTTTTAAAACCTCTACTGCTTTAAGCTTTTAAAAGCAGTGCTTCCGTGCGCATTAATGAATCCAATTAATAAGCTCTATAACTATAAATCAAAAAAAAATGAAAAGAACAGTAATTATTTCATGTTTAGCAATTACAAGCCTCGGTATCAAGGCTCAAAACGTTTTTCCAACATCTGGAAATGTTGGGATTGGAACTACAAGTCCTAAAACCGAACTGGAAGTCAATGGAGGGATAGACATAACCGGAACTAACTCTACCCCATCAGTGAACGGATTCAGGAATGCCCTCCAGCTAACCTCTCCCTCTCACGCCGCAATAGTTTATAAATCAGGACAAAAAGGCGAACTAATGTTTGGTTTTCATTCTAATGGTAATTATTACTGGGGCACAGGAAAATCGGCCACTAAACCAAACTATTATTCGATGTTCTTAAACGGTAGCAATGGGAACTTAACCGTTAATGGAGTTTTAAGTGCTAAAGGGTTCAAATCTGCCTCGATCACTGGACCAAACCCAACCCCTTCTGTTAATGGTTTTCAAAACAGAATCGAATTTGTTGGCGGCCCACACGGAGCTATGGTCTTTCATCCAGGCCAAAAAGATGAACTAATGTTTGGGTTGCATTCCAACGGTAATTTCTATTGGGGCACAGGACGATCTGCTACTAAACCTGATTATTATTCTATGACTTTAAACGGAAGTAATGGTAATTTAAATGTAAAGGGGATTAATAAAGCAAAAGCAATGTCGGTTAATGGTGCAAACCCAACCCCTTCTGTAAACGGTTTCTTGAACAGGCTGGAATTTGTTGATGGTCCACACGGAGCTATGGTATTTCATCCCGGTCAAAAAGATGAGCTAATGTTCGGACTTCACTCAAATGGTAACTTTTACTGGGGTACAGGACAGTCTGCCGACAAACCAAATTACTACTCAATGTACCTAAACGGCAGCAATGGAAATTTAACCATCAACGGAACCCTAAGTGCTAAAGGAATTAAAGCTGCTTCAATCAATGGTGCAAACCCAACCGCGTCTGTTCATGGATTTCAAAACAGAATCGAATTTGTTGGTGGCCCGCACGGAGCTATGGTATTTCATCCCGGTCAAAAAGATGAGCTAATGTTCGGACTTCACTCAAATGGTAACTTTTACTGGGGTACAGGACAGTCTGCCGACAAACCAAATTACTACTCAATGTACCTAAACGGCAGCAATGGAAATTTAACCATCAACGGAACCCTAAGTGCTAAAGGAATTAAAGCTGCTTCAATCAATGGTGCAAACCCAACCGCGTCTGTTTATGGATTTCAAAACAGAATCGAATTTGTTGGTGGCCCACATGGAGCTATGGTATTTCATCCCGGTCAAAAAGATGAGCTAATGTTCGGACTTCACTCAAATGGCAACTTTTACTGGGGTACAGGACAGTCTGCCGACAAACCAAATTACTACTCAATGTACCTAAACGGCAGCAATGGAAATTTAGGAATCAGAGGCAAACTTACTGCCAACGAAGTTGAAGTAAAACTTGGTGGCTGGGCCGACTTTGTTTTTGAGGATAGTTACGATCTAAAATCGCTTGAAGATGTAGAAAGCTTCATAAATGAAAACAAGCACCTTCCTGATGTTCCAACCGAAAGCGAAGTAAAAGAAAACGGACTAAGCCTGGGACAAAGTAATGCAATGCTCCTTCAAAAAATTGAAGAACTTACACTTTATCTAATCCAGCAAAATAAGGAAATAAAAACCTTAAAAGATCAAAATAAGAAAATAGTTGAGCTGGAAGAAAAAATTAAAAAGCTGGAAGCAGGAAAATAAAGTAACATCTATTAGAAATGAAAAACTTCATATTAATCGCATTTATTTCTTTTGTTTGCTTTAGCATTAAAGCTCAAAACAAGTTCCCAACCCATAAAAACACTCACGTTACAATAGATGGCGGATATATCAAATTAATTAAACCATCGACTAGCGGCGGTTGGGCAAGAGGGTTCTTCAACATAGACGACTCTACTAACAATTTTATCGGAGGCGTTGGTCTATTAGGCTCCGGAAACAATGTCAGGCATTATTACATGGCCCACGGAAAAGCCCCCTGGAGTTCAGGTAAGGGTATTTATGTAAAAACTAATGGCAGAGTTGGTATCGGAACTACAGCACCTAAAAGCAAATTAGAAATAAAAGGACATACTACTATTGACGGTGGATATATTAACCTTATTAAACCCAATACAACTGGTGGTTGGGCAAGAGGTTTTTTTAACTCTGATTCTGCAAACAGCTTCATTGGTGGTGTTGGTCTATTAGGCTCCGGAAACAATGTCAGGCATTATTACGTGGCCCACGGAAAAGCCCCTTGGAGTTCAGGTAAGGGTATTTATGTAAAAACCAACGGTAACGTTGGTATTGGCACTACCAGTCCGGATAGTAAATTAACCGTCGCCGGAAAGATTAAAAGCCGTGAAGTAGAGGTTACTGTAAATGCAGGTGCAGACTTCGTTTTTGATGAATCCTACGATTTAAAAGAAATCGAAGAAGTAGAAGCCTTCATAAAAGAAAACAAACACCTTCCTGAAATTGCCCCGGCAAATCAGATGGAGGCAGAGGGAATTAACCTTTCCGAGATGAACATTAAACTTCTGCAAAAAATCGAAGAACTGACGCTTTATTTAATTAATCAGAACAAAATTTTAAAAATGCAGGCCGACAAGATCAATAATCTTGAAAATGAGATAAAAGAGGTAAAGGAAACCTCTGCAAATTAACTCCAGTTTATAAATCAATTATAAAGCATACACAAATGAAAAAAATAATAAAGACCTCCATACTTTTTGTCTTCCTTGCATCCTTTACTGCCGGATTCGGACAAGACAAGCAGTTAATCTATACTCTTGAAACTGATGTATTAAAAAACCGTGAGACAAATGCCATATCAGAAGAATCTCCGGTAAACGAAGAGGATATTGCAAACAGTCTTTACGGCAACATTATTGCAATTCCGAACATCATCATTAAAGAAAACCAAACAGTCGTAAGCGGTTCTGTTTTGCACTTATGTGCAGAAAAGAAAATCAGTCTGTTAAGTGGTTTTAGAGTTGCTCCAGGCTCACAGTTCTCAGCTTCAATTGCCCCAGCAACAAACTATGGTTCTGCAAGCAACACAGAATCATCCCTCAAAAAGGGATTAAGCAAAACGGCAACCATTAATGGCACTAAAGAAAACAGTTCATACAGCATTTATCCAAACCCTTCTTCCGACAACCTAAACATAAAATATGAATTGAATTCGAATAGCGTAGTTTCCATTTCTATAGTTGACTTCTTTGGAAAAACCCAGCGGGTTGTTTCCAATAACCTAAAACAGAATGCCGGTTCGCACGAAATTCAGCTTAATGTAGAAGAAATGAAGCCTGGTGTCTATTTCGTGTTTATTTCAATTAATGGTATGCCTGCTTACCAAAAAGTAATAATTAACTAGTATCAAGTCAACGATAAAGTAACGTAAAATACTATTTGGGAAGAGGCAAAAACAAAGGAAAACAATTCTCCTTGCCAAAAGTGATGCGTCACTAGCCTCTTAAACAACAATAAAGTTATAGCCCGGCATGCAGACTCATAATGCATATTTACTGGATCTATGAGTTTGCATGCCTTTTGACTAACTTTAAATCTCAAAAAACAATGAATGCCAATATTATACTCTCAATTATAATAGCTTCATTTCTTTCATGTGTGAAGAATGAAGCATTCTGAATGAAGGTGATTACAGTTTTCCAATACGCATTACAGACACACTGGTCAAGCCTTTAAACTTGCCACCTAAATTTAAAAAACTCAATATGCCTGTTAATGTAAAGTATAAACTTACCGATTCTATTTTCACTTTTGTGAGATATTAACATACCTCTATATTACAGAGAGCTTAGCTTAATCGATATAAATACTGTTTAAAACAACATCTATTAAAGTTCCCTTGTTATTTCTTCAAATATGTCAAATTAACCACTCCGGTTTCAAAAGGCTCTGCTTTCTTCAGTTCAAATTTTGTCTCCTTTGGTTCGTTCGGAAAAAGTCGTATTCCTTTTCCTAAAACAACAGGGATAATACTCAAAACCATTTCATCAATAGCATCCAGATTTAGAAAGTCAGAAATTAAGTCTCCTCCCCCAACATTCCAGATATTCCGGTTGCTTTCTTTCCTAAGCATTTCAATTACCTCATTACTCACCTCATTTAGAATTTTCGTGTTTTCAGTCTTTGCCAAATAATCCTTATCCTTTGTAAAAACGTAAGATATACAATTTGAATAAGGCCATTCTACATCAAATCCGAGAATTTCTTCATACGTTTTTCTTCCCATCACAACCGTACTGACTTCTTTATAAAAGTCATTATAACCATAATCCGTCTGCTCAGAATTCGGAATTTCGTCCAACCAGTCAAGTGAACCATTCTCCCTGGCTATAAATCCATCAATTGTTACTGCTATGTATAATTGTATTTTATTCATGAGGTTCAAAATCTTATTTGAAAATATTTAAAATGTAATTTTATTGCAAAAGTTATAACAACTAAAAGATTCGCGCACACTTTAGACCCAATCTAAATTTGCCCTGACTGTTGACTTTCCCTCTCCACTCCATTAAATTTGCCAATTCTTTCATAAGGAACAATCTCATTTAGTAAAACTAATTAATTTTGACTAATCTTCATTTTAAGGAACAAATAAAAGTAAAAGGATTAAGGGTTACCCTGAAAAGAATAGCCTTTTTAAAAACCATTCATATACTAAATTTTTATCCCCCCGAAAAAAACATTACTGAATTTAAGCGTTGTGTTCACTCAAATACAGCTAACGATAATATTTACCAAGCCCTGGACATTCTGGTAAACAATAAAATAATTAAGAGGGTCAAAACTGAGAAAGACAAAATGAAGTACGACAGGGTTTTGAAAAGTCACGGCCATTTATATCGCTCAACATGCAATGCTATTGAAGATTATACGACAAGGAAATGATGAATACCTAGAAGAATGGCGCAAACCAAGCAACCTTTATGCATGCACAATTCCCCCTAAAATATCCAAGCTCACAAAAACACCTTACACATAAATCAAAAGATTATTTTACCAATACTATAAATTTTAATAAAACATGTCGAAAATGATAAAAGGAACACAAACAGAACAAAACTTATTAAAAGCGTTTGCCGGTGAATCTCAAGCCCGCAACAGATATGAGTTTGCAGCAAAAGTAGCTAAAAAAGAGGGTTACGAGCAGATTGCAGCGATCTTTCAGGAAACGGCTAATCAGGAAAAAGAACATGCTAAGCGCTTTTTCAAATTTTTAGAAGGTGGTATGACGGAAATAACCGCTACTTACCCCGCAGGCATTATTGGAACAACCAAAGAAAACCTTAAAGCTGCCGCAGAGGGCGAAAACGAAGAATGGACAGAGCTGTATCCTGAATTTGCCAAAATAGCGAAAGAAGAAGGCTTTCCGCAAGTTGCTGCTGCTTTTACATTAATTGCTAAAGTAGAAGCGGAACACGAACGTAGGTATTTAAAACTACTACAGAATATTTCTGAAGATAAAGTGTTCCTGAAAGATAAAAAAGTATTCTGGAAATGCCTGAACTGCGGATATGTATATGAAGCTGAAAAAGCTCTGGAAACCTGCCCGGCATGCCTGCATCCAAAATCATATATGCAGGTCCGTGAAGAAAATTATTAAAAAAATAGTGCATTGCTGATTTGTGGCTGTCCCAAAACTCCTTTTAAATGTTATTTCTAACGGAGTTGAAAAACATGAATATTTTACAATAAAGTATTTCAGCTACAATCAATATGACTAAAACCAAATTTCATATTTTCCAGGGACAGCCTCAAATTTTTCGAATTTAGACTTCAATCTTATCTCCCGGATTTAATTTCAAACCCATCATTCCACTCTTTTTCGAAGTATGTTATTGCAAATTCTCCGGTAGAGTGTGATGGGGGTATTTTTTGAACATTCAGTTTTTTCTAATTTTCTAAAAAAACACATTACGTTTTTCTAAACTTCACAATAAAAATCATAACTATTAATGATTGCATACACTAAAAGAGTTTAGTATTTTAATCATCTAAAGAATAATATATCGTTGTCACATCAAACAAAACCTCTATCATGGCTGACCATATAAAAAGTTGTAATTTAAGGCTAAACGAGGTTTACAAATAAAAATTTAAACATTATTAGTCTAAGCTTAATTCAAAAGCACGATCTTTTTTCGGTACTTCAATAAAATTAACATATAAGAAGCATGAAACAAAAAATTAAGATTGAAAAAGGAAATGTTCAGGAAACCCTGTTGCTTCCACTATGGGGCAGGGCTTATGAAACCAAGCAGGAAAAGCCCCGGTTAGTTGACAAAAAGGCTGTCGAAATTATGGAGAAAGTCGATTACGATTTTTCTACCGTATATGAAACACAAGCCATGTCGCAACATGGATGGGTCGCCCGTAGCCTTCATACAGATGCGCTTGCAAGGGCTTTTATTGAAAAATATCCCAATGCCACCATCGTTAACCTTGGCTGCGGAATGGACACCACCTTTAGTCGTATTGATAATGGCAAAATAACTTTTTATGAACTTGATTTTCCTGATGTAATTGAATTGCGCAAGCATTTTTACAAAGATAGCGACAGGCACATTAGCATTGCATCCTCCTTTCACGATACAGAAAAATGGTTTAACAAGATAAAAGTGGTTGACGGTTTGCTGTTCCTTGCCGGAGGTGTTCTATATTATTCGAGTGAGGAAGAGGTTAAAAACTTCTTTATTGCAACTGCAGATTATTTCGGAAACTGTGAGTTTTATTTCGACGCCTTTTCTCCTCTGGGAATGAAAATAGCCAAAAAAGTTGTGCTTAAAAAAGGTGGAATGGAAAACATTTCCTGTGATGGCCAGGGAATAAAACCTATAAAATCGCTTGAAAAATGGGACAACCGGATAAAAGTAGTTAACGCAACACCCATGAACAAGGGGATAAAAAAAGGGCTTCCATTTAAAACAAAGATGATTCTAAGTATTCCTGATATTATTGGGCTATGTTCAATGGTGCATATAAGAATGACGGAACTTCAATAATTATTTTTCAGAACCTACAACCACGTTCAAAATTGGAGTCAATTACTAAGGTTAGGCTCCATCAACATAAACTGCGGACAAGCAACCATATATTAACAGCATAATGGAACCATCAGTAAAAGCAAGCATTAACCCTGTTGACACATCATGGAACAAGATATAATTTAATGTTTGCTTTTACTGAAACAGTCCCCCCTTTCTGATTGACAACATCGCCCACTTCTTTTACACCCAAACACAATCACCTTACAATCAAATCATTATAAACACCCCGCAATACTAACCATAAGTATGTAGGCGTGGCAAGGTGCAGAGAGAAATATTGCATGGTTTTGTCTGATTAAAAGTTTTTGAAATTTCGGTTCGTATAGTTAAATACATTCACTGGACGACCCCCTTAGAAATTGCAGGGGTAGTTGTTACAATTCTGACATATGCTATCGCACAGTTTATTGGCAATAAAACAGGATTGTTATAAAATTTCTATGATTAAATGCTATTTGCTCTAATAAAGCGTTATCCACGCAGTGCTCCATGTCTGCGCACTGGCATTTCGACATTGTTGATCGTTTTATGTAAGAAGGTTATCAGTTTTGATATAAAAACGCTACACGGTATTATTAGAAGCATAATAATTAATAATATTAAAGGTCTTGACATGTTAAAGTATTCAGCAATTACACCCGACTCTTCAAATAATTTAACATGAAGCAAATATAGTTCAAGGCTAATTGTTCCAAAAAAAGCCAATGCTTTGTTTATAAAGGGTAATTTTAATTTATCCAGGGTATAGGATATTAGAGCACATAACCCAGGGGTAATTACAATAAATGGATACCAAAACAATCCATAATTCAATAATATGGGCCTGGGAACATATTTGTTTGATAAAACTGTCCCTATCAATCCTAGCAACGATAATATTATAATTAACCTTGTTGATAATTTACTAAATTGTTTCTTTTCAACAGTCCATTTACCCCATAATATTCCTATTGAAAATATTGGAATACGAGTAATAAACAATATTAATTTTTCATTTAAATGAAATTGTAGTTTCATAACCATTAAGCTTACCGTCACGAATAAGATTACTGAGAAAAACAACCCTATACTTCTATTAATAAGCTTAAACAACAATGGGAATGTTAGATAAAATAATACTAAGGAAGGAATATACCATTCAAAATAACTTTTGTTTATCCAATACCCTATTGTTGAAACATTTACCAAAAATTGAGTTAACCGAAATGGTCCCAGGAACAGCATTGAAAATAAAACAATTATAATATAGGTAGGAAATATTCTGGTAAATCTTTTTCTATAAAAAAGTGTTACATCTTGATTTTTACTGAATGAAAAAAACAGCCCCAATCCACTCAAAAAAAAGAAGATGTCTACACCTCCATAACCAATCCGATATAAATTGCCCAAAATTGGAATACTAATCTCACTATGAAATAAAATAACCCAAATAATTGCAAAGCCCATTAATTCAGTTCTAAAACGACTAATTTTTTCAAACATAATTCTATTGTTTTTTTACGGACTGTCAACAACCAAATAAGTTTAATATACACATCCCATTGCACCTACCTTAAACAGTACAAACTTACCCTACTGATTGACCGACATATATTCACACCAAGTATTTATAATTATTTAGCATACACTAATTACCGATTATTTGCCCCTCACTTTATGCTAAACGTATTTGATGTATGCAAGATAATATTTAATTGAAAATCGCCAACCTTATTCCTGTTATTTTTTTGCTGCACCTGCTTAGTGGCACTACTTAAAATTTAGCTTCTCCATTCATTGGAATGTTGCTTAAAACTGATTTTTGTGAAATCCCCCCTGTCAGTAACTGTTGAAGATTACCTTATGACCTGCTAGTAATAGAAAACCCCATAAATTGCAACAATTGGCCTGAAAGCAAAAAAGGAGGAACAACCTTTACTGGCCGTCCCTCCCATCCTTATTACATGATTAATCTGAATTACTTCTTTATGAATTTAAAAACAGATTCCTCTTTTGTACTTTTTATTTTAATAAAATAGACTCCCTTAACAAGCCCGGTTACTTTAATTTTAGAATTACCTTCTTCTAATTTTTTTTCTATCGCCGCCGCCCCTGTCAGGTCATAAATTTTAACATGCAACTCCCCCTCAAACCTGTCTATATTTATATTTAGGATATCATTAACCGGGTTCGGATAAACCCCTGGTTTTTTATGCGTGACTGTTTCGGCTACACCATCAACAGATTTCCCCTCAATAATTTCTACGGTATAATCCTCTACTTCTCCATCATAAAACTCCTCACACACCTTCTGCTCTCTATTATTTTTCATAGAAATCCGCATACGCGAAACAACACTTTTTGCTTCGCCTGGTATTTCAATTTTACCATTTACAACATTGCTTTTATTTGATACTGCTTCAAACAGCAATTCATTTTCATCTTCAAAATCACCATCTGTATTTAAATCAATCCATATTTTCCAGTATTTCGCAGAAACATTGTCTCCAGATCCTGATGTAAGGACAATATCAGTTTTCCCCGTCTCCAGCCTAATTTTATCCAGCGTAAAATCCTCATACCCTATAGCTCCTGATTTTTTCATATACTCTCCCACCTTCACACTGACGATCCACCCCTGCTTTGTTTGCATTCCGCCTGAATGGCAATACAGATCCGCTTTATTCGTCTCCACCTTCAGCGGCCTACTTTCTTCCGACAGGTTGCCGGCAGCATCAGCAGCTTTTACATAAAAAACATACCGTGTTCCGGTTCTCAATCCCGTAACCTTATAGTTTGTTTCCCCTGTTTTCGATATCAGTTCGTTATCCTGAAATATCAAATAACCTTTTATTCCAATATTATCTGTTGATGCGTCCCAAAGCAGTTCAACAGAACGTTCTGACACATTTCTTACTGTAAGGTTTTCAGGAATGCTTGGCGCCTGCTTATCCCCTTCAAAAATACGTACGGTGTAATCTTCAACCTCGCCGTAATCAAATTCTTCACAAGATCCAGGGGGACCATCATTCTTCATTGATATTCTCATTGTAGTGATGCCCCCAACCCAATCGTTAGGGATGCTTATTCCCCCTTCAACCACGGTATCGCTTAATTCACCCGAATCGAATACCAGTTCTCCGTCATCCTCAAAATCGCCATCAACATTATAGTCTATCCAGATTCTCCAATACTCATTATACTTGTCGACATTAAAATCCGGGGTGAGGGTAACCGGGTTAAGACCTGTGAACAGCCTAACGGTATCCATTTTAAAATTGGAGTAGGAAGATGAACCTGATTCTTTTTCGTACGGACCAAACTGCACCCGGGATATCCATTCATAAGCGGCATCCCTTCCCTTTGATTCGCAGTACTGCGCCGACTCAACCGTTACAAAACCTTCTTTTACTTTCTTATCTTCCCCGGCCCTGTTAGATACAGAAAGACTGACCCTGTATACTCCCGGAGCATTATATTTCACAACCGGATTTTGCCCGTTACTGGTTTCTGGTTCCCCTCCTTCAAAAGACCATTTCCAATGTGTTGGCTTATTTATTGATCTATCCATGAATTTTACCGTACCACCCTTTGCTATTATTGCATTTGAGGTTGAAAAATCCGCCTTCGGAACAACCGGAGGTTTAACAGTAATGTACCCCGCCTTTTTTATCGTGTCATTCCCTGCGATATTCGATGCAATAAGTGTCACCTTATATTTCCCTTCCCTGAAATATTCCACTGTAGGGTTTTTATTGGTTGATTTGGCAGGTGTCCCCCCTTCGAAAAACCACTCAAAAGTTTCAGGGGAACGAGATGATTTATTCTGAAACATTACTGTTCCTGCCTCCTGCACGGTTGTTATATTTGATTCAAAACCTGCAACCGGTGATAATGCGTTTCCCTCTATTTTTATGTTACCAAAATAAGGGATCCTGTTTTGTTTAGTAACAATTACCTCTGCCAGTCCCGGCAAACCAATCTCTGAAAATTTCAATGTTACTTCTTTACTGTTCCCGGAATAACCAGCCGCTAACAACTCTCCGTTCGCTGACATGGCAACATACGAATGTTCTTCTGCTTCTACTGTAAGCGTCGAAGTTCCGGTTTGAATGCTTGGCAGATACGATACGCTGTTTGCTGACGGTTTCCCAAAATAGTTCATTACAGAGGGGTCTCCCATCAAATGATATATTTCCCAATAATAATCAATAGCAGCACTTCCCCTCTCGGTCACAGCCAGGTTCCCGGCCATTATAACCTGCCCGTTGGTCACTGCCCACTTATTTTCCTCTTCGCCGTTTTCATGAAAAACACAATCGTAAACACCAGCTCCTGTTTCTTCATAAAGAGGGTTTGCCGACACTTTTCCGGCACCCACTCCGAAATAAAAATCCTCGTCCCAATACGAATCGTCCGATGCCCCTATGTAACCAACAGCGCCCTTATTTTCTGCCCTGAGCATTTCTTCGCCAAAGCAGTTTTCGTTAAACCGGTTAGACTGGCAGCAATTTGCAATGACCAACGGATATTTGTGAGCATTGCCAAGTTCCGGAATATCAGCAATTCTAAAAGAAGGGTTCTCCCATCCATAATAATCGCAGTGCGCCGTGTAATTTACAAAACCACACCCTTTACCTATTTCGTTTCTGATTTGTTCTGCTTGTGTGCCTGACTCCGGATACATATGAGCCATTGTATTAAAACCATGTTCGTTATTAAAATAATAGTCCTTACTATAGTTTACCTGTCCGTTTCCATATTTAGAAGCCCATTCCGGATCAACACCGGCAACCAACACTACATTATCCAAATATCCGGGAGACGGCATTTTATATTGTTCGTATTCTAGGGTTTTATCAACCTGGGGGTTAAGTTCTTCAACACTATTGGCTGAAAAACGCCCATAATATACTTCAGGTATATTATCTCCGGTGTATTCTCCATAATACAAATCGGTTACATGAGTACTTCCGCTCAACCGGGTGTCAAATGATGGAACCTGGGCAACATCTCCCACCAGTAAGACAAATGTTGGCGCAGGATCTGTTGGCGTACCTGCTTCATAAAGAGCTTGCAGGTATTCTTTAATTTCTGTTGCCGTATAACCTATTTCATCGGTATAGGCAGTAACAACGTTAAACCCTTTCCTGGTTTTCCACTTTATAAATGGCTGTAAAGTTGACTCAAACATGCGGTCCGACACAATTGCATATTTAACCGGATACTGAGTTCCTTGTTCCTCCTGAGCCTCACTTTTTGGGTTAGTTAATGAATTTATTTTTTTAAAAAAGGGGGAATCTGTAGCCTGGGATAACGGCCCTGTGCTTTCTACATCACTCTCCTCAAATGTTACAGCCAACCTTATCCTTTTATATACCTTAATTCTATTTTCACCCGGATGGTAACGGACTGGCGATATGATAAGCCGCCCTAACCGGGATGAACGCATCTGTCCCACCTCATGAACTTCAACCAACGGCCTCTTGTCAAAAGCACTTTGGCTGTATGATTTCCGATTGTATGCAAACTTTACTGTATCTGTTTGCTCCTTCTTCGAAAGGCTTGGCTGAACAGGAATTACTTTATCATAAAAGCCATAATCTTCCAAAGCATACTCCTCTGTTTCATAATCAAGTATCTTTATACGAACAGTGGCTCCGTGGGGAATTTCAATTATTTTTTTTACCTGGGGCAACTTAGGTGTTCCTGTTTTACATGAGAAATAAGTCCCTGGTATTGATATTTCCGTGAAATTACCGTTTCTGGTTTCTTTAGTCTTTAGTTCTATTTGCGAAAAACTGCTTTCTACAACAAATGATGCTCCCTTTGCTGCTGCTAACATTTTAGCTGGCAAATGTTCACATTGTAAATCTATTTTTCCTTTCTGCTGACCGTAAGAATTCAGAAAACATACCATGGAGATGGCATAAATGATATTTTTCATCATTCAAAAAATATTTTTTATAATTCAAAAAAAAGGCTCTGTACCTTAGTCAAACCTAACCGACCAGATACTTATAACAGTTCAATCCGCACCACATTTCATAGTTGCGAATATAACGTTTTATGAGTATAATGCAATCAAATATAAAAAAAACACCCACTTTTTAATACTACCTCATCCTGACGAAATTCTACGCAGACAAAAGTAACTGAAAATGAATGCTTATCTCGTTCGTTTCAATGCTGAAAAAGGGGGACCGAAAATTGATCCCCCGTTATTTGATTCTCTGTGAAACTTATTTCTTTATGAAACTTATCGTTCTTATTCCTTTTTCGCTTTCTACCACAAGCATGTACATACCACGTTGCAGTTTGTCTACCGAAATTGTTTTAAGTTCCGTGTTCATATTGTAAGTGTCTACCAACCTTCCCGAGACATCAAGCAAGCTGATAGTTGCATTATGAATATTTCCAGTTATGGCAATGTTTAGGCTTTCTTTTGCCGGGTTAGGGTATACCATAATTTCAGTTTTAGATGCTGTGTTTTCAACCGTTAAAGCTTCCTCTACAACATCACTTTCCGGTTTTCCAATACTTACAGTGTAGTCTTCTACTTCACCGTAAGAGAATGCTTCACAAGAACCCGGATACGAACCATATTTCATTCCAACTCTCATCCTTGTTGTTGTTCCATAATACTCTTTTGGAATATTAAGCATTCCGGAAACAGCGGAACTACCTGAACCTCTGTATACCTCTTCATTTTCATCTTCAAAATCACCATCAATGTTAAAGTCAATCCAGACTTTCCAGTTTTCCCCATATGAACTTCCAGCAAAACCAGGTGTTAGCGTTACTTCAACAGAGTCGTAAGCTGGCACAGTTTTAGATGTAAAATCCGAGTAGGAAGAAGCTTCGGAGTTATTAACAAAATCACCAACTTTTATAGCAGCAATCCACTCATAACTGTTGCTATTTCCTTGTGATGTGCAGTATTCCAATTTAACCGTAACAGAATCTGTAACAGTATCGCTTCCGGCTATGTTGTTCGCTACCAGTTTAACCTTATACGTTCCGGCTTTTTTGTAGGTAACAACCGGAGCCTCCGCTGAACTGGTATCCGGAGAGCCACCCTCAAATGTCCATTTCAGGCTGGTTGGGTCATTTTCTGATTTATTTGTAAACCTTACCTCATCACCTACAAAAATTTCTTTTGCAGAAATGCTAAATGCTGCAATCGGTGCCTGTACAGGAGTAACCTTTATAAAATCGGTTTTTACAATTTCATCGGAACCTTCATCGTTAGATACAATAAGTTTTACATCAAATTCTCCAATAGATTCATATGTAACCGAAGGGTTTCTTTCTGTACTTGTTTCCGGAGTCCCTCCTTCAAACACCCATTTCCAGGAAGTTGGCAGGTATTTGGATCTATCTTTAAAATTAACCGTCTTACCTTGTGTTAGCGATGTTACATCAGCAGAAAAATCAGCTACCGGAGCCTGAGGTTCTCCGTAAACCGTTACTTTGGTTGAATACCTGTAATAGTTTTGCTTAGTCACTGTCACAATCATTGTGCTTCCTAATTCCTGGGGCGGAATATTCATTTCAAGTGAAGTTTCATCACCTACTGCCGTGGCAAGTATCTCTCCATCAACCGTAAGGGCAATATATGAACCTGAGTCGGCTGTTACTTCAAATGTCACGGCACCGGCTTCCAATGTGTCGGCGTGTGAAACACTTAGTTCCTGTGGGACCTCTGAGTACAACATGGTAAATGCGTCTCCGTGCAAATGGAAAAGATCATAAGTTATTGCTTTGCTATTAGGGTTATACGGCCAGTTTGATTGCTCGAGGAAGTATTTTCCACTTACATTTGCAAACCCCGGCAATATAGTTGCTGGTGTTTTATTTAAATCGGTACTGATATAATCCGGCATAAAGTCAGGCCACATATAATCATACATCCCCCAGGTAAAAGCATCGTTAACAAAAGAGTAAGAAACCTGCGTTGCTGCAATTAACCCTAAAGCACCGGAGTTCTCTCCATTTTTAGTGTATCTGTGAAATTTCTCCGCAAACGACTCTGAAGAATGGTCAAACCGTCCTGTTAAACAGTTTAAAGAAAGTACAAAAGTAAGATCTGTATTATCAAGGGAGTTGATGTTGTTATTTCTGAAATATGGTTCTCCCCATCCTTCTTCCAGACCATGGTCACGATGCTGAAGAAGGAATGAACCTCCGTTAACGGCATTTATAATTTCATTGGCTCCACCACCGCTCCAGTTTCCTAATACGTCTGGAGTTGATGGTATATACCCTAACCCATCCGGTCCAAAATATGAAACCACTTCTGCTGTATTGCTTGCAGTAGACCACCTACTGCCCGGGGTCCCACTGTAAACATCGTTTATCCTGATTGGCGATTTACCTTGTACTTCCCTGAAGTACCCGCCTACAACTTCTGAACAGAGCTGGAACCACCTTTCAGTTTGCCATCCACACGCAGTAATAGGGTTATTATAGAAATCTTTATCCGTTGGTGGATTTAATTCATAATTTTTAAACTTCGTTATCATTACCTTAAGCTCCCCTTCATTTCTGGCCGTCATACGCGCAAAAGCAATATCAGGCAACCCATCGTTATTTTTTACGTCCGCATAATAGTTATCGGTTATGTATGTCTCACTATAAGGGTGGTTGTAGCGTTTTGCTGTAATTCCATTTCCTGAAGTACCATAATCAGCCATAATAAGTACCGCAGAAGGGGGAATATCCCAGTTATCATAAGCATTCTTAAAGTATTTTTTAATGGTTTCTACATCATTGCCCCCAACTTCCGAGATTGTAACAACTCCGGTTTTTATCCCCTGTAATGTCCTGAATTCTTTAATCGTATCGGCCCATGATTTAAAATTGTCATTATCGGGAATTAAAATCACATACTCGTACCCGGTTTTCTCTGCATCTGCTTTATTTTTACTATAGTTTGCTGCAGGTAATGTGTTGTAATTTATTATGGTACTTTGTAGAATTGGATCGAACCAGCGGCTCCTTAATCGGGCATCTCCATAACTGCCCTTTGAACCTTTATAGTTTACCTTGACTTCTACATCACGGTATACTACTAATTCTTTTGTTACAGGGTTATACTGAAACGGTGTAACCCCTAAGGCCACCACTTCTACTCCCCTGATTACTTTTTTCTTCGATATTTGAAACGGGGTTTCAGGATAAAAAGCATTTTTGGTATAAATTTTTTCATTTTTTGTCAGTTTTGATTTTGTTTCCTGACCTACAAACGGAATCTCCGGTGCTGGTGCCAGGTTTACATTTTTAATAACTTCTTTACGGAAACTTACAATCTCTAACTCTGCAACAGCACCGTTTGGTACCGCAACATATTTAGAATAGCCGGGTAAATCCGGCGCACCTGCCTCGTTTGGCAAAATATTGCCAGGCATTTCAATAGTTTTCATTGTACTTTTACCAACAGTCTGGTCGGTCAAAGCAAACTCACTTACTGAAAAATTAACACGAACACCGGTTGATTTAGTGCTCTTTAGGGTCATTCCATGTTTTCCCCACGAATCTGAATAAGTGTAGTTTTCTTTTTGGGCAAAACTACCAGCAACGCATATAAACGTGCTTAACAGCAATGCCATTAGCTTCAAGCTAAGTTTGTTGTTTTTCATGACTAGATAATTTTAAATAATTAGGCAAAATGAACGACAAATTTTCTCGCTGAAAATTCGTTTTCGAGAACGAATGTATGGAATATATTTCCTGATTTTTGTCAGATTTATATTCGTTAGGCTAATTTTTATAATCGCACTACGTCATCTGATATTTGTCAACTTATTTATTATAAAAAAAAGTCATTGCCTTTTCCTTTTCAGCCTGAAATCATCATAAAAAAACACCTGCCTCATCTTTTTATGCCGCCCCACATTACCTCCTGAAATCGAACAACAAGACAACTATTACTGTTTTTGAAACACAGCTATTTCTCGACATAGAAACGCTTAAACAGCTCCAAAAGCCCTTCTTTTCGCCTAAAAGACACAGGTACAGAAACCCCGTCGTTCATCACAATCATCCCACCCTGACGTTTATCATACCGGTCAACATGATTAATATTTATCAGGTGCGATTGATGAACACGACAAAAACCATATGCCGACAGCAAGTATTCGTATTCTTTTAATGCTTTGGAAACAGTAATTTTTTTTCCACTGTTTAAATAAAAAAAGGTGTATGCCCCCCCACTTTCACAACGTTGTATATCTTTTATACTAACGGGGTAAATACTTTCAAGGGTCCTTAACACAAGCTTCTCGTGCACCCCCTGCTCTGTCTTAACCACTGGTTTTTGTACCTCCTGCCTGGCCACGTTCTTTTTTTCTTTGCTTTCCCACACTTTATATGCCATACTTACCAACTTACAAGGATCTATTGGTTTAAGCAAATAGTCTAATATCCCGAGTTTTCCTGCCCTTTCCGCATAACAAGAGTTAGCTGTTATGAAAATGCTCCTGAAACTGTTAAAATCTATTTTATGCATTAAACCCACCGTCTCGTCGGGCAAATCAATATTGTATAAAACCAGATCGGGTGATTTTTCCTTTATTAGTTCTAACCCATATCGTATATTATTAGCTATACCCGTAATCTCAAAACCATTGCAGAACAGACTTAATGTATCAACAATTGCATTTATAGCTTTAATGTCGTCTTCTACTACTATAACTTTAACCATTATGAAGATTATTTTAAAATAAACCCACCAAAACAAATATGTCCTGTCTGAAGAAAAAATAACTGAATAATACAATACAACAACCCTGCAATAATATTGTTAAAGTATTACTTTACGGTTTCACCTCGTTGCATATATCTGCTTTGAATGTAAAACAGCCCCCAATATTCCTTTATGTATATTTTGCACTATCATTTGTCTTTGTGCTCTCAGTGCCCTGAGACTTTTCCCCTAAAAACAGGTTTTGACACACTCGCTTTCTTTCTTTTCCGTACAAAGCAATATGTATTTCGTCATGAAACCTGAACATTCGTCCTTTACAGTAAACACGTGATAAGGCATGAACGTTTTATTTCATAACTATACTATTGCGGTCCTTAATCAGAAAATGTTTAAACAAGCCATCGGTCGGTTTGGTGAATTTACCTGTTCAAATATACGTTTACTTTTCTTTTTTCCCTTTAACCAAGCAAAAATCATTCCTCTAATCTCTCCATAATTAATAACAACGGAACAACCTTTCTAAAAACTCGGTATAACTGAACTTTTAAAAAAATATGGGAACAATTGACTTATTGTTACAGCCTTTTTAACAAAAAGATTTAAAAACTACCCCATTGGGTATGTACCAGAAAACTGCCACATCAATACGCATAAATTTTAACCAAGCAGTAAAGACTGTAAAGACTGATGCATAAATGCTTTTTTGTTGAAAGAAACCTTTATTTCCCTTCAAATAGTTTATCAAGCATCTTCTTTTGCATTTCTATTGTATCCTTCAGTTCGCCAATTCGCTTATCTTTTTCTTCAAGTAACTCCACACAACGGTTATACGATGATACGGGTTCACTGATATTTTCCTGCTCTGAGGTTGCACGGCTTTCATTATCTACCGGATCTGCATATATCTTTCCTTCTCCGATTGCTACCCACCTTGGATTTAGTTTTGGATATATTTTTATTGTATGGATCCAAACCTTTGGACTCACCGGTCTTTCGCCTTTTTTATACTGCCCGATATTCTGTGGGTTTATCCCAATGCTGCGTGCAAACTGAGCTTCGTTTAACCCTAATATCTTTATTATTTTCAGCAGTCTATCTATATCATTCACAATCAATCTGGTATAATTATATTGAAAAAAATAATTCTTTTTGCTTGTATTAATAATACTTTTTGACTTATTTTGTAATACAATAACTCAGCACGAATATATCAATAAATCATCACAAATAAAACACTCTCTTTGATCAATGGACTATAAAATTCTAAGAAACAAACTCAAGCAGGCCTTGGGGCGTTCATGGGCTAAGATTCTTGCTGAAGAACTCAATTGCTCTGACAGCCTTATTTGCAAAGTATGCTCCGGAGAAAAACCAGACCGACAGGGGATTATAACTTTAGCCCTACAAAAAATAAAACAATGGAACGAAGAACAAGAGTCTCAATCCATGGAGTTTAAAAAAATTCTCGGCAAATAATCCAAACGCGTACTATATAATACATTAGTGTAGTAATTGTTAAGTTCGTTTACTCATATTTTTAGTTCTAATTTTTCTTTATGCAAGGCAATGTTTAAAGGCATAGCCTTAGCTACTGCGAAAAACTTTAACTCAGCAGAAAGGAAAAAGAGGACAGAAGTAATTGAATGAATTTAGCATTTACCACATTAGCCCTACCCCTGCCTGGGGCGACTATTTATACGAGAAAACGCAATAAATTCAATTAATTGGGAGAATGGTTCTTTTCCGGATGCCAGACAGCTCGGTACGACTGTTCCGGAAATTGATTTCCGGCCCCAGAATGAAAGAAGGGGCCGGAATATTTCTTCGTCCTGCCTATCCGTCTACCTTCCTAAAGTATTTGTCCCGGAGAATCACCAGAGGCTCCAATACTACTTTTGCATATGCACTTTATTATTAACTACTTAAGCCTTTAGGCCAATGAAAACATTAATAGCACCTCCTTCTGCATTAAAAAGTATGCTATATTTTCAAAATGAAAAGTCCCTGCCCTTGTAAAAAGATGAATACCCTGAATGAGTTGGGGTGTATAAAACCTTGCCCCAAAATACATAGAAACGTTGTATTAATTGGTATTTTGGTTTATACTATGAAAGGACAAGACCCGAAATTATTTTCTAAAAAAATGCTGTTGCTAAATATCCATGCATTGATGTTTTAACAACAGCTTTAAATTAAAATAACCTAAAAAAATAATTTAATGCTAATAATACCTTTGGTCTATCAGGTTCACATACCTTATCAGCACTAACTAACATAAAATGAATGAACATAACCTGAATCACACTTTGAATATAACTGGTTTTTACAGAGAGATTTTCATGCTGTTATAAACGGTAAAAGATATGTTGTCAACTGTTTGTTTTAAGTAATAAAATGTAGATTTTTGTCTTTGAATATACCTACTTATTTAGAAATTTTGTGTTATGAGGAAACTAATCCTTTCTATTCTTCTTGTTTTAAACGTATTACATTCTTTTAGCCAGTTTTACAACTACCGGCATTTTACAACCAGAGATGGCCTTCCCAGTTCTGAAATTTATCATGTACTTCAGGATTCTAAGGGGAGCATGTGGTTTGCTACGGATAATGGTGTTTCCAGGTATGATGGTTACACTTTTAACAATTTCACTACAGAAAACGGACTTCCTGACAATACTGTTTTTGAGTTCTATGAAGATTTTAAAGGCCGGATATGGTTTATTTCTTTTACAGCACAGCTTTCCTATTTTTATAATGACAGCATTTACAGGTTCATCCATAACGACAAGCTTCTAAAAAGTATGACCACCCCTCCAAACCCTGTTAAGAACTCCTTTTATGTTGACTCCCTTAACAATGTATTTTATAGCGATGTTAACAACGGGCTCCGGATTATAAGACATGACGGCTTTGTTGAGAAACCAGAAAACGCCATTTTGTTCGACACCAATAATATTACTTTAATAAATGAAAACAATAAACACTCCACAGATTCAATCTTTATTCACAAAAACGGAAAAACCCGCTTCACCGGAGTATGTGGTAATGGGGTTTATTGCCGCCATGGATTCAAAGTGATACTTAAGCACAACAAACATTTTTATTTATCCTCTCTTAATACGCTACATACTTTTGATGATTCGACCAATACTTATTCCAGAAATTTCGGCTCCAATATTATATGGTTAAGCTACTCGGGAAACATCTTATGGGTTGGCACCAGAAACGGAGCCTTTGGGTTCAAAGCTGCAGATATATCTAAAACCCCGGAATACAAAATGCTTTCCGGGCAATCGGTTTCATCGGTGACAACAGACAAGGAGGGAAATGTATGGTTTACAACCCTCAATAACGGCGTATATTTTTTGCCTGACCTAACAATACAATCTGTCACAAAACAGAATTCCGGGATTTCTTCCGAACAGTTTTCCATAACAAATGCCGACCAAAGCAGGCTTTTCTACTGTCTTGCCAACGGAAGCTTTGGGTTTATTCAAAATAACAAGGTTAAACAACTATTCGAGATAGAAAAAGATGTAATTTCTTATTTAACAGGCCTTGACAATGTAGACGATTCCACAAAAATTGTGCATACCGGGCGTGATATTTATTTGATTAAAGAAAACAATAATAAATTTACTTTATCTGCATTAAGTCCCACAGCCGGAGTTGCTATGGGGGGGAAAACCGTGCTTCATGACAAGGATTCAACCATATGGGTTGGCTCCGTTGGAGGGCTTAACGGCCTTCTAAACTATAGGGATGCCTTTTCTATTTCTTTTCCCACTACCCCTACCCCTTCTGTGAACTCTCTGCTATTGTTTAATGATTCTTCGCTTATTATAGGTGCCCGAACCGGACTTTGGAAATACAACACAAACAATAAAAAACTAACTAACTTAGGGGAATATTTCCCAAAGTTAAACGTTCGCATTACCTGCCTTGCAAAGCATGCAACAACCAATAGTTTATGGATAGGTACTAAACTAAACGGAATGTACATTTTAAAAAATGACACTCTTTTAAAACTAAGCTCTTTTGGCAAAATAGAAAGTAAATTTATAACCAGCCTCACCAACAAGGAAAACGAAATGTGGGTTGGGACAAAAGGTTCGGGGATATATCGGATAACCATTAACCATTTAGAAAATGGCAGTTCAACCATCCGCAACTGGAATCAGGTGCACGGTCTACTCTCCAACGAGATCAACCACATTTTTACAAATGACACCGCAGCCTTCGTATCCACAAACCTGGGATTAAACATCATTCAATATAAACAGTGTAAGATAAATGATTCCCCTCCTCCGGTCTACATTGAACAGATTAAGATTAATAATAAAGACACTCTGTTACTTAACTCCTACAACTTGCCCCATAATGAGAACTCACTGAACATAAAACTTACCGGCCTGACTTACAAGGCACACGGAAATGTAATGTACAAATACCGTTTAAAGGGGCCCCAAAATGACACAAACTGGATCTACACATCAAACCGTCACATTCAGTTATCCTATGTTTCTCCCGGAAACTATACTTTTCAAGCGAAGGCTATAAACGAAAACAATATTGAAAGTGAAACCCCGGCAGAATTTGCACTTATTATCAACCCCCCGTTCTGGAGGACCAAATGGTTCATTGTTGTAGTGGCACTAACCATTATTCTGTTCACCTCCATCATTCTTTTTATGTTTTACAGAATACGTATTAGGGAAATTAACAAACGCAACGAGCTTGAAAAAGAGTTTATAAAAAACAAAAATAAATTTCAACGAGAGATTGAGAAATACAGACAACAGGCACTCTCCCAACAAATGAACCCTCATTTCATCTTCAATTCGCTCAATTCCATACAGTATTTCATTTACCAGAACGAAAAAGCACTTTCAAATAAATACCTTACTAAATTCTCACAATTAATCCGAATCATATTGGAAAACTCACAACATTATATCATCCCGATTAAAGATGAATTTTCCGCCTTAAGGCTTTATCTTGAACTTGAAGAAATGAGGTTAAATGGAAAACTCAGCTTTTCTATTGATATTGACAGTGAAATTGACACAAGCTTTTTTCAAATCCCACCACTTTTAATCCAGCCTTTTGTTGAAAATGCTATCTGGCACGGGTTAGTCCATAAGAAAAACAGTGGAAGGATAACAATAAAGTTCATAAATAAGGAGAAAGTTTTTCTTTGCTCAATTGAAGATGATGGTGTTGGCAGGAAGTTCTCAAAAGAAATTCAGCAAAAAAAACAAAAACTACACAAATCGTTGGGTTCAAAAATAACCCAACGCCGCCTCGAACTTTTTTCAAGCACATATGGCAAACAAATGACAATAAAATATACCGATCTTTGTGAAAATCCAGAAACAACGGGTACCAGAGTTGATATAGAAATCCCTAAGGTGAGCCGAGGGGCAGACTATAATTTCAACATATCCGTGGAGTAGAACTAAAACCAGACCACGGTGAGAACACATAACGTTCATTCTTGTTTAGCATGAAAACAGGCGGTAAATAGCCCGCAAAAAAAATGCTATTGCAAAATACCCTTGCACTGATATTTTACAATAGCTATTATAATACTTAACCTAAAAAAAATTACTTTCAACACAAAATGCCTTATTCATAAGGGGTTTTCATAAGATGCAAGCATATTTTTTAAAAGAACTAACCTTAACTTTCATAAGCGAAGAAAAAGGTTTTAATTCAAATATTTTTCCTGCTGTTGCAAACCGCAAAAGATATGTTATGAAATGTTTGTTTTATGTAGTAAAACACGATTATTTCAAAATCAAAAATGAGTACTGGTCCCCTTTGCATTATGGTTAATAACAAAACCTCTTTACCCCCCCCAACAACCACCTTACCGCCAAACAAGACTTCCCCACTCTAAAGATCGCGGTATTTTTTTAACAATCAAGGCATTCCGATCCGCATAATAATTCCGAAATAAAAGTAAGAGCACCCTCCCCGAAGGGATTAAGTATAAGTTGCGAAGAAATAATAACTCTTAGTAGCTTTAGCCAAATATAATATGTACTATAGAAACATTATCTGTTAAATACCTAACGGAAAATATTACATTAAAAATTTCAGATAAAAAAAATGCTACTGTAAAATATCCTTGCACTGATATTTTACAATAGCTATTATAATACTTAACCTAAAAAATTACATTTAACACATTGTGTTTCGCTCAATAGGGGGTTTCATTAAATGCAAGCACATTTATTAAAGCAACTAACCTACAACTTCAATAATTTCACTGTATAAGTAAATAATTCTAAGCCATATAATTTTTCTTATGTTGTAAACTGCAAAAGATATGTTGTGAATTGTTTGTTTTGTGTAATAAAATGCAGATTTTTGTAATTTCCAAATTCATTCAGGAACCATTCATATGTTAATAAGAAAACTCGACACTATTCTGAGTAGCCCACTACTCAACAGCACCGCTCACATCTCACATTCAAATGGTTACTTATGCACTTTTATCAAAGAAAGGCTTCCCGACTTAAAAGTGGAGCATTCTTTATGGAGATACAAAAGCCACGTCAAACGTGCCAACGATAACGAAGCTTACAGGTTTAATGTTTATTCTTTTAAAAACTTCTTTATAAAAAGCTGCTCTATTATAAACCAGACTTCAAAAGACGACAAAACGTGGATTAGAATAAAAAATACCCGAACTTATTGTACCTTTAAAGACAGTACATCATCTAACGGGAGTAACAATTGGGTTGTCGGTGACTCCGCATCCTTGGTGCCAATTCATTCAGGCTGGACCATTGCTAACCAGTTGAAATATAAAAGAGTTCATTTTTTTTCCTCTGTTTATATTTACTCCCCTAAATCAAATACGCTGGAAACTTTAAGTAATGTGAAGTATGGATTAAGTTTTCGTAAAAACCATACTAACATCGGGAGAACAGAGTTAATTTACAAATTTAAAGAGTGCATAATGCATAATGTGAGTGCTACATATTCAAATTATAGCAGCAATACGCCTGTCAGTTCAGTGGCGAAGTAGAAATTAACACACCCGGGACAAAAACATACATAGAACAATAATAGTAAAAAGATATGATAAAAGTTGTTATTATCGATGATGAACCAAACGCAGTTAACCTGATTAGTTCTATTCTTAAGAATAATTTCCCCGACATTCAGGTTGTGGGCACTGCCCATTCGCCGATTGAAGGAATTAAGCTGATTAACACCCAAAAACCCAACCTGATTTTTTTAGACATAGAGATGCCTGCCGCAAATGGGTTCGATGTTCTTGATGCCCTGCCCGACAGAAACTTCGAAACGATATTCATCACCGCATATGACACCTATGCAATACGTGCTTTCAAGTACAGCGCCATTGACTACATTCTAAAACCAATTGATATCGAAGAATTTGACAGGGCCACAAACAAAGCAATTGATAAAATAAAAAGTCAAAGTCAAAATCGTGATAAGTTTGCAGTTCTGCTTGAAAACCTAAAGGCCCAACAACCATATAAAATTTCAATTGCCAGCAATAAAGGTTATGAATATATCAACATTCAGGATATTATCAGGCTGGAAGCTGATGGACGGTACTGTAACATTTACCTTTCAAGTGGAAGACAGATTACTGCAACCAAATTGCTAAGTGAGCTTATTGAAACAATAGATCACAACTCATTTTTCCGCCCCCATAAATCTCACTACATAAACCTGAATTGTGTAAAGATGTTTGTTAAAGCAGATGGGAATTACATTGAAATGAACGACGGTTCTCAGGTAGCAATTTCAAGAAATAAAAAAGATGAATTTATTAGCCTTATGAATTCCAGATTGATATAACTAACTTTATTCCTTAAATAGAGCCTGTCCATAAACTAAGGAGTCTGGACTAGAAAGTTCAAATTGAAGGCGTGTGAACCGATGCCGAGACATCGGCAGAGCTCTTGAACACGATTAAAATAAAATGCATTGTGAAAAAAAACACAAACCGCATTCCCGAAGGTCGGGATGAGGATTTGGATTTTGAGCGACAACGCAGAACCGAAGGCCACGAACACTTTTAAAATATAAAACATGTGAGTAACATGGACTTTATAGACAGGCTCTAAATACAGTTTCTATAATAAAAAAACGATGATAAATAATCTTATGAACCGTCTATTAAAAATTAATCTCTTTATTGTTGCCCTGTCGGGCACAACCCTTTCTTATTCCCAGGATAAATCTGACTGGGCCGGTGAGTTCCCGGAAGGGTGCACCTCAATAACGGTCGGAAAAAAAGCCTCTTCTGACGGCTCTGTAATAACATCTCATACCGACGACAGTCACCGGACCCGTTCGTGGATGGATATCCAACAGCGGAAAAAACATAAAAAAAACGATGCCTTCACAATGTACAAGCGTGAAGCCAGTGATGAACATGTCATGCCAACCTATAAACACACCCCGATCGGAAGTATTCCGCAGGTGAAAGAAACTTATTCCTTTATTAACACGGCATATCCGTGTATGAATGAGTTTCAGTTAGGAATCGGAGAATCAACCTTCGGAGGCCGTAAAGAATTACAGAGCGACACAGGGCTTATTGATTGCCAGCGCCTGTGCCAACTCATGCTGGAAAGGTGCAAAACCGCCCGCGAAGCAATAAAAATGGCAGGAACACTAATAGCTGAACATGGATGGATTGACTATGGGGAGTGCCTTACCATTGCAGACCCGGACGAAGTCTGGCATCTGGAAATCGTTGGCCCTGGAAAAGGAAAAAAAGGCGGGGTATGGGTTGCACAGCGTGTACCGGACGACCATATCTCCTGTAATGCCAACGCATCAACAATAAAAAAAATCGACTTGGGAAACCCCGATTATTTCATGGCCTCGGAAAATGTTTTTGATGTTGCAAAAGAAAACGGATGGTGGAACCCGGAAAATGGTGACTTCCAATGGTGTTACGCATATGCCCCTAAAAGCAGAAACTCTGTTGCTGCAAGACGAAGGGAGTGGAGGATTTTTGACTTGTTGGCACCTTCCCTTGACCTTCATCCAAACGCACAGGATTATCCTTTTTCTGTAAAGCCGGACACTAATGTAAGCCTGAAAGATTTAGTAACTGTTTTCAAAGATTATTACGAGGGCACCCCTTATGATATGACAAGAAATATTACTGCAACCGACAAGGAAGGAAAGAAAATAATTTCTCCACTTGCCAACCCCTTTATGCCATATGACCAATTGGAAATCAGCAATGTTAGCGGAGGCTGGTACAGTGTAGACGAGAAAAAGGACAAAATCAATTTTCTTGGAGAAAGAACAATCGCACGGTGGTATACCATGTACGCTACTATAATCCAATGTCGCGATTGGCTGCCAAATGAAATAGGCGGTGTTGTGTGGTTAGCCCAGGACAATGTTGCAACCTCAGTTTATATTCCGGTTTATTGCAACACAAAAGATTTACCTCAGTCATATAAAACACCAGGACGAACAAATGGTTATACCCAGGAATCAGCTTGGTGGGCTTTTAATCGCTTGGGTACGCTCACAGCTCAACGATGGGGAGAGATGAGACATGACGTGGACAATAAATGGGGACCATTACAGAACGAGCTATTCTCGAAACAGGATGAAATAGAAAAAAAGGCACTCTCCCTTCATAAAAAAAAGCCCGAACTTGCTGTTGAATTCCTACAGGGCTACACGTTTGAATGGGGAAACAAAGTTGTTGATCAAGCCTGGAGATTAGGAGATTCGCTCTGGTCAAAATATGATGAAAAATTTTAGTTTCTTTTCCCAACAACTGAACAAAAAGCGTAAAAATGGGTTATGAGGTAAAATCAACCCCATTAGAAAAATGAAAATTTTAAAACGAATTGCCTTTGTAATTGTGGCCCTAATTGCCATCGTTTTACTTTCTGCTGCTATTGTAAAAAAAGACTATGCCGTAGAACGCGAAATAATAGTTAATCAACCAAAAACTGTTGTTTTTAACTATATAAAACTCCTGAAAAATCAGGAAAACTACAGCGTCTGGCAAAAAATGGATCCCGACATGGAAAAACAATTCACCGGAACAGACGGAACGGTTGGTTTCGTTTCTTCATGGAACAGTGAGCACAAAAATGTTGGCAAAGGCGAACAGGAAATCCTTAAAGTTGAAGAGGGTAAGCGTATTGATTTTGAGATTAGGTTTATAGAACCCTGGGAGACAACAGACAATGCTTATATGATTACGGAAAGTAAAAGTATTGACTCTACGGTTGTGAAGTGGGGGTTTAATGGGGAAATGAAATACCCTATGAATATTATGTTGATTTTCATGAATATGGAAGAAATTCTCGGAAACGATCTTCAGCAAGGGCTTGATACGCTCAAAGAAATTTTAGAGAAAAAATCTTGACAGCATAAAAAACAGCGGTGTTCATAAGAACATTGCTGTTTTTGATCGTTATTGTTAGCTTGTTTTATTGCACGTACCTATTCGATGTATAAGTATTAGAAAATGAATCAAATCCTTTGAAATAAATTTTCACAAGATTTACCGGATCAGTAGCCATTTCGCCACGATAAGTAGCGCCGTCATCTCCATCATCCCAGTTCCATGGCGGATTTGCACTCCCATTTCCTTCACTCTTCTGAAAGCTTCCGGTAGGAGATGTAAACAAGTCTTTATTAAACCTTTGTTCCCATAACCCGTCTGGCTCAAAAATATTGACCAATTTATAGCTCACATTTCTGTCATTTGCATGTTCTGGTTGCTCTGCAATTCCGGCATATGAGGGATAATAAACCACACCGTCCCCTCCTCTTATTTTTACATAGGGATAGGCTTTTAGTCCATGCCCTTTAGCTTCCTGTGCTGTTACCGGGTGATGTTCCCCATCAAATTTTTCCATTGTTATTGTTCCGTCAACATCCTCGTTATTCCCCTGAATTGAACCACCTGACATGTTATAGGAATAAAAGTCGGAATGAAAAACGGTCACCATTGCATGAAGTTTACCATATAAAGACCCATCCTTTTCAACAATTGCCAACAAACCCTCCAAATCATTTTCATGTTCGTCCCAATAGTAAAGAAACCAATTGTCGGTCCAGTCCCGGGGATGAAAAAACGCGTAAATAATGTACCAGTGAGAGCCTGTTTCTACAACAGAATAATAACAATGCGCTTTTGCAGAATGATTCTCAATATTT
Source organism: Bacteroidales bacterium (assembly GCA_965230395.1). Classification (GTDB taxonomy): domain Bacteria; phylum Bacteroidota; class Bacteroidia; order Bacteroidales; family UBA10428; genus UBA10428. The sequence goes on along the minus strand of CBDDKV010000002.1, from coordinate 2,849,953 downwards.
TGCCAGTTATTTTTGGCATTCCAGTCATTATCAAAATTCACCGCTGTAATATAGTCAGCCTTACCTTTTAACCCATGAGAACCTGTCACGTCGACATCCTGATGGTGAACCGGGGCCCACCGGTAAACAAGATCATATTCAAAATTATCGGCCGACTTTATCATTGAATTTCTGTTTCCATTATTGGAAAGATCTTCGAAGTTCTCGCAACCCGTAAGGATAAGCACCCCTACCAGTGCAAAAAAAATAAATTTTAAGCTTTTCATATTATGTTTGTATAGATTAGATTGTCAATTTTTCATTCCACTCTTTCTTTGTGAAATTTAGTCATGAAAATTACACGCATATTATTTCCTTAACATTAAGCCAAACATATGTTTACCTTAAACCGGCCTTTTGCTTACTACATACCAAATTCGCCCACAGCACACACAACAACCATCTGTTAATAAAAACTTTCATACAAACAATTGACATCTTCTGCCAACACCAGAACTTCACATTATTTAACATCAATTATCACTATTTTAGAAATTTAACAAGCTCAAAATTTGTTTTAAAATAATTTTTATAATTACTTTGTAATTCAAAGTACTTTATATGAATACACAACCAGTTAACGAATTAACGGAAATAAGAAACCTCATGGAGCGTTCATCCAGGTTCATCTCGCTTAGCGGGTTATCTGGAGTTTTTGCAGGAATTATTGCCCTGTTTGGATCTGCTTTCGCGTTTTTCTATCTTAATTATGACCTGAGATATTTTAATCCCAATTCATACTTTAATAACCCGGACATATATTTATCGTTTAAAGAACTTATCATACTGGTCCTAATGGCCTTAACCATACTCATACTTGCGGTTACCGTCGCCCTGATTTTTACGGCACGTAAGGCAAAAAAACAAGGGGTAAAAATGTGGAGCCGCACCTCCAGGCTACTTCTGGTAAACCTTCTAATCCCACTAGTACCAGGAGGTATCTTTTGTCTCCTTTTACTATACTACGGACTAATTTTCTTAATTGCCCCTTCTACTTTGATTTTTTACGGACTGGCACTTGTTAATGCCGGCAAGTACACCTTATCTGAAATTAGATGGCTGGGAATTTCAGAACTATTATTAGGGCTTCTTGCAACAATTATTCCCGGATATGGATTACTTTTCTGGGCGATTGGGTTTGGCGTTTTACATATTATTTATGGTATTGTAATGTACTTTAAGTACGAGCACCAAAAAATTTGAAAGGGATTCAGGTGAAAAGTATAATATCCGGATTAAATAAAGTATTTGAAAGTCGCATAAGATTAGGAATAATGTCGGTACTTATGGTAAATGAATGGATGGATTACAATTCCCTTAAAGATCTGCTCGATGTTACTGACGGAAACCTGGCCAGCCATCTTTCAAACCTGGAAAAACACGAAATGATTGAAATTCAAAAACAATTTATAGGTAAAAAACCTAACACTCGCTATAAAGCTACCCACAAAGGAAGGGAAATGTTCTCTCAACACCTTGAAAACCTTAACAGGTTAATTCAGGGAGGAAAATAATTTTTTTTATAATTATACTTTGAAATTCAAAGTTCTTTTTAAATTTAATAAAAAATGGCAACACAAGAAAAAAAACAAAATCGTTTCAGAAACTCAATTACGCTTAAACTGACTATTGTGGTAATTCTTTCCTTAATTCTGCTAATACCTTCATTAATGGTCAAAAAACTTATTAATGAAAGAGAAAGCAGGAAAAATGAAGCCACACGGGACATTACTTCAAAATGGGGGGCACAACAACTCCTCTCCGGTCCAATCCTGGTGGTTCCGTATGAAAAAAAGACCCGATATTCTGACGGGACATATTCAACCAAAACTAAATACTTTAATATATTCCCAAGCGAATTGAAGATTGAAGGGCACCTTGATACAGACTCCAGGTACAGAGGAATATACGATGTTCTAATATATACTGGCACCTATAAAATAACAGGAAACTTTAAGCCCGGTGATTTTTCAAACTGGCCGGATACTTACAGCTCAATTAACTGGAAAAAGGCCACTCTTGTTTTGGGGGTTTCAGATCCCAAAGGGATTTCAAAAATTGTCCACCTGAACTGGAATGAAATGAAAGAAAAGTTCTCTCCGGGAGCTTATAATTGTAACTTAGTTAATTCAGGTATAAAAGCAGATGTCTTTATTAACCAGGAAGAAACCAATACTTTCTCCATTGACTTAACGTTAAACGGAAGTGGTTCTGCATTCTATACTCCACTTGGAAACGAAACAGAGGTCAGTATAACATCCGACTGCAACAATCCCAGTTTCGACGGTTCTTATATTACCACTGACAATAACGTTACATCTGAAGGCTTTTCTGCCAGGTGGCTCACAAATGAGATGAACCGCCCCTACCCTCAAATAATTACAAGCGATAGTTATATTTCCACTCCGGATCGTCAAAGTTTCGGTGTCAAACTGTCATTACCGGTAGACACTTACCAAAAATCGGAACGTTCTGTTAAATACTCATTTCTCTTTATCGCCCTGACGTTTCTGGTTATCTTTTTTGCGGAAATCACAGGTAAAAAACGTGTACATCCGGTTCAATATCTAATTGTCGGACTGGCTTTAATAATATTCTACTCCCTGCTTATTGCATTAGCAGAACATATTGCCTTTAACCTGGCATACCTTATCGCGAGCCTCGTTATTATTGGAATGATCGTTGCTTATGCCCAGGCTCTCTTTAAAAAATGGAAAAACACGGCCACCATTGGTGCGTTCCTGGTCCTTCTTTATGTTTTTCTGTTTACCATTTTACAGATTGCTGATTACGCACTTATACTTGGCAATATAGGGCTTGTTATTGTTCTGGGGCTGGTAATGGTATACTCCAGAAAAGTAGATTGGTATGAGAATGAAGATGCAGAAAAAACAGACAATTCAGGCAACCATGTCAGCCAATAACACAGCAAGTATGAAAATCGATATTATTATTGCATACATTCAACGTTATGAGTTCGGGCACGAAAAAGACTTCGTGCCCCCCATAACTGGCATACACCTTGCAGGTCTTACTCCAGAGAAATACCCCGTCAGGGTCATACACCAACAGGTTGAAAAAATAAACCTTAACACCGATGCCGACCTGGTAGCCATTTCTTTTTTCAGCGGCTTCGCCAATGAAGCGTTCCACCTTGCCTCTGAATTTAAAAAACGAGGAAAAACAGTTATTGGTGGCGGTCCCCATGTTTCCTTCAGTGTCCTTGAGTCATTAAAATATTTCGACTCTGTAGTTACCGGAGAAGCTGAATCGGTATGGGAAAAATTACTTACCGACGCTGAAAACAACACTTTAAAACAAGTTTATAACGGTTCACCAACTGATTTAGGCAACATAAAAACTCCCAGATATGACCTTTTGCCCCGTAATTTCTTCATCAGAAAAGTCGTTCAGGCCACAAGGGGATGCCCCTACTCATGTTCATTTTGCTCTGTTCCGATAATCAACCCCGGTTTTAGAAAAAGACCAATAAACAATGTCCTTCAGGATATTAGCTATGACAACTTCAGCCATTGGTGGCAAAGAAAAATAGTTTGGTTTTGGGACGACAACCTGACTATAGATCGTCCCTACATAAAAAAACTACTAGCTGAAATGAAGCCTCTAAAAAAATGGTGGTTAACACAAGCCAGTGTGGATATTGCAAAAGACGATGAACTTTTAAAACTCATGAAAGAATCGGGGTGCATTGGAGTGTTCCTCGGGCTCGAGACCTTTGGTGAGGGGTCAATTGCAGATGCAAACAAAAGACAGAACCGGATAAAAGAATACAAACAGGCTGTAAAAAAACTTCACCGGCATGGAATTGCGGTAATGGCTGGCCTGATAGCAGGATTTGACCACGACACATACGCCAGTATTGTTGATATGTCCAAAAAAATTATGGAAATTGGTGTTGATGTCCCGTTTATAAGTATAATGACACCGTTTATAGGAACACAAGCCCATACAAAGCTTAACAATGAGAAAAGACTATTAGAAGAAAGAAACTGGAATTACTATAATGGGTACAATGTAACGTTCCAGCCGAAAAACATGACTCCTGAAGAACTTTTAAAAGCTCACCGGGAATTATGGAAAGGGGCCTTTTCGTTTAAAAATTCATTGCTACGAATAGTAAAGAGCTTTTTCTACTTAAGAACCGGAGCTTTCCTGCTTGCACTTTTTATGAACGCTTTCTATTGCCTCAAACAAATTAAAAAGAATTATCCTGTGGATATGTCCGGCAAAAAAAATAATTTGTTCGGCGAAAATGTAAAAGCAGAGAATAAAGACAAACAATATCAATTAAAGGAACATAATTTTAACCGGCTCGCATAAAAATTACTATGAAAAACCAAAACAAAAAATTATCAGTCCGTTATCAGGTAAAGTCTTTCAAATGGGCTTTTAACGGACTTCGTATCTTTTTCAGTCAGGAAGTAAAAGCCCGTATCCATGTTTTTGCTGCTGTGTTGGCTATTACAGCGGGAACGATACTTCAGTTAAATATTCTGGAATGGCTAGGAATCACTATAGCAATAGCATTAGTGTTCATAACAGAAATAATCAATACGGCTATTGAGGAAATTACAGATACATTACCGGATTCTCTCGACAGTACCAGAGGAAAAGTTAAAGATATATCTGCCGGTGCTGTCTTATTTGCATCTTTTACGGCTGTAATTATTGCTTTACTGATTTTTACCCCTAAAATAATCGCACTATGGAACCTTTAAGGCACAACAAAAGAATCAAAAATGAAGTGACATTTCTTGGTGTTTTGACGTGTTTTTGCACGGGCTTGTTTCTGTTTAGGTTTCTGTACTCAAAAACAACGGTATACCAGTTTCTGATCTGGAATTTATTCCTTGCTTCAATCCCATATATATTTAGCGCTATCCTGATGACCAGGCAGAAATACCAGCAAAATAAATTAACCGTAATCTTTGTTCTGTTCTCCTGGCTGCTATTTTTTCCTAACGCCCCATATATACTGACAGATCTTTTTCACCTGCGGGATATAAAATCAATGCCTGTTTGGTACGATCTGCTTATGCTCCTTTTTTATTCCTGGACAGGGATAATGTTTGGTTTCCTAAGCCTTATGCACGTTGAAATTATCCTAAAGCGCTTTTTCAATGAACGCTTTATCACCTTTCTGATAATATTTCTGTTTTTTCTTGCCGGATTCGGAATCTATATCGGAAGGTACCTAAGATGGAACAGTTGGGACATATTTAAAAATCCGGGGACCATTCTAAATGATATTGTTGTTCGGGCACTTTCGCCATTGCAACATCCTGCTATGTGGGGAATGACTTTTATTATGGGGGTATTTCTTTTTCTGGTGTATTATTCGCTTCGTTTTTTTAAAACCCGTGAATACCAGTTACAGAAAGAAAAGGTTAAAAATTAAAGACGTATTTACTCCTCAGCTTCGTCAATTAGCCGGCTAATTCTTTCAATCTGTTTCTGCTTGTTTACTTCCCGAAGGGACAATGCGGTATGGGTATAATATTGGTGATTGGAAATAAACCTCATTTGAAGCTTGTTCCAGTCAAGAAGCGAGCCAATTTTATCCATTTCCTTTAATTCCCTGAACAGAGAATTTGATACAGGAATCATATCGCTGCGGCCCAGATAGTCCAGATCGGCATCACATATAATATGTTCCAGTTTAGTCTGGGGATTAGGAGGCAGTTTTGTTGCCATAATCAACTCACAAATAATCTTTATTTGCCCACTGGTATAAAAGTAATCAGGAAGGACCTCTCTGGCAATCAATGTACTGTAGTGCTCATGATTGTCATATGAAAGAATATGCCCGGCATCATGAAACAGAGCTGCCGTTTTCAACAAAAGTAATTGTTCATCGTTCACACCTTCCCCTATTCCAATCAACTCAGCCTGAGTTACGACATCAATGGTATGTTTAACATTATGATAATACAGGTATGGTGGCAATTCTTTTTCAAGCTTATTCAGCATAAGCTCCTGTAAATCGGTAAATTGAATGAGATTAAACCGAATACTAAACCTTTTATTCGGAATAATTCCCTTGTGCTGCAAAGAATAATGACTTTTAATACCCTTTACTGTATATAAATCCATATCTCCTCTATACTTCACCGGCATTCGTCCAAAATACTCACAAATAAAAAGGTCTTTAACCAGTTCATAGGTGTTTTCAGAAATAAGAATTTCGCCGGGCTCACAAAATGAACGGATCCGGGTAGCAAGGTTAACTGTTTCACCTTTTACTTCATACTGGATTTTTTTCCTCCCTGAAATCATTGCGGTCACGGGTCCGGTATGTATCCCAAACCTCAGGTTCCAAATCTTCCCCTGTTTATGCGCCCTTTGTATGTCCTTTATATAAAACTGCATTTCAATTGCCAGCTGAACAATTTCAATCGGGTTGGTCATATTCTTTTGGGGAATACCTCCGGCACACATTATCGTATCACCCAACGATTTTAATCTTCTAATCTCATATTTTGTTGCTGTAGACTCCAGTTGGAGGAATATTTCATCCAGGTTATCAACCAACTGATTGCTGTCCATCTCTGTTGATATTTTTGTAAATCCATGAGCATCGGCATACAAGACAGTGGCCATTTTGAACTTTAACACATTGGAATCGGCTGACTTTTTATGGGATATATCTTTTGTCTCAAATTTATACTTAGTAGCAAGGGCCTTATATTTTTCCAGATCCAGCGTAAGTGTATCAACCTGTTGCTGCAACCTTAGGTTCTCTTCTTCCAGGCTTTTAATTTGTGTTATTAATTCCGCGATATGTTTTAACTGGCTGTTTTCTTCCGGATTCATATTTTTATATAAGCCTGTTCTTTAAAAATTATGGTAATCGTTCTTGTTTAACTATTTTTGAGAACAATATGTTTCAATTCGCACTAAAAAGTTATACTTTTTTTTCATCAGTAACAAATAAACTTTCTCTTTCCTTTTAAACATGAAATTTAAAATAACATCGAATTATAAACCTACAGGAGACCAACCAGGTGCTATTAAACAACTTGTGGAGGGGTTACATGAAAACATCCAGGAACAGACCTTACTGGGTGTGACCGGATCGGGAAAAACGTTTACCGTTGCCAATGTGATTGAACAGGTGCAACGCCCAACACTGATTCTTAGTCATAACAAAACACTTGCCGCTCAACTTTTTGGCGAATTCAAACAGTTCTTCCCAAATAACGCTGTTGAGTACTTTGTTTCTTACTATGATTACTATCAGCCAGAAGCTTACGTACCAGTAACAGACACATACATTGAAAAAGATCTGTCGATTAACGATGAAATTGAAAAGCTACGGTTAAGCACCACATCTTCTCTACTTTCAGGAAGAAGGGATGTGATTGTAGTATCGTCTGTTAGTTGTCTGTATGGAATTGGGAACCCGGATGATTTTTACAGCAATACAATTAGGATTGAAAAAGGTGAAACAATTGCCCGTAATGTTTTTCTCAGAAAACTGGTCGACAGCCTATACAGTAGAAATGAAGTTGAATTTAAACGAGGGACTTTCAGGGTTTCCGGCGACACTGTAGATATTTTTCTTGCTTACGCTGATTTTGCATACAGAATTGTTTTTTGGGGAGATGAAATCGAAGAAATTGAATCTATAGACCCAATTAACAACAACACGATTGAAGAGCATGACCATGCAACAATCTTTCCTGCCAACATATTTGTCACGGCCAAATTCAGGATGAAACAGGCCATTGAGCTAATTCAGGATGATCTTGTAAAACAAATAGAATATTTTCAGGAAATTGGGAAACACGTTGAAGCTAAACGTATTCAGGAACGTGTTGAATACGATTTAGAGATGATTCGCGAATTAGGGCACTGTCCGGGAATTGAAAACTATTCAAGATATTTTGATGGAAGAGGGCAAGGTTCAAGGCCTTTCTGCCTGATAGACTATTTCCCGGAAGACTTCCTAACTGTTATAGACGAAAGCCACGTTACCATACCACAAATAAGGGCCATGTATGGCGGGGACCACAGCAGGAAACAAAACCTGGTAGACTATGGCTTCAGGTTGCCAGCTGCTATTGACAACCGTCCGCTGAAATTTGAAGAGTTCGAACAGCTGATCAACCAGATTCTTTATGTTAGTGCCACTCCGGCCGACTATGAACTGGAAAAATCAGAAGGCGTAGTTGTTGAGCAGGTTGTGAGGCCAACCGGACTTTTAGATCCCATAATTGAAGTCAGGCCAAGTACCAACCAGATAGACAACCTGCTTAATGAGATAAATAAAACGATTGAAAACGGAGAAAGAGTTCTGGTTACAACGCTCACTAAGCGCATGGCCGAAGAGCTCACAAACTACCTTTTACGGTTTGAAATAAAATGCCGGTACATCCATTCAGATATTGACACATTAGAAAGGGTAGAAATAATGGAAGGCTTGAGAAAAGGCACCTTTGATGTACTGGTCGGGGTTAACCTTTTGAGAGAAGGGCTCGATTTGCCGGAAGTTTCCCTGGTTGCCATCCTCGATGCCGACAAAGAAGGGTTTCTTCGTTCAGAGCGTTCTTTGACACAAACTGCAGGAAGAGCGGCCCGAAATGTAAATGGACGGGTAATTATGTATGCAGATAAAATGACAAACTCAATGGAAAACACCATTGATGAGACAAACCGTCGCCGCGAAAAACAAATTAAATATAATGAAGAAAACAATATCACCCCTCAGCAGATAATCAAACCTGCGTCAACGATAATCCAGGGCGTTAAACAGGTTTCCGGTGAACCTTACGCTTACAATGAGCCAGAGAAACCAGATATAGCGGCGGATCCTGTTGTTCAATATATGAACAATGGCGCACTTGAAAAGGCAATTGAGCAGACCAGAAAAAAAATGGAAAAAGCTGCCGAAGAATTAAACTTTATCGAAGCTGCCCAATACAGGGACGAAATGAATAAACTGAAAGAATTGCTTGAAAAGAATATGGAATAAAAAAGTCGGAACATTTATAATACGTTCCGACTCTCCTATCTCGTAAGAAATAATTCTTATTTAGCCTAAATAACCTTTTAAAAGCTTACTCCTTGAAGTATGGCGTAAACGACGAATCGCTTTTTCCTTTATCTGTCGCACACGTTCACGTGTTAGGCCAAAACGTTCGCCAATCTCTTCAAGTGTCATCTCCTGGACGCCAATTCCAAAGAATAACTTTATAATGTCTCTTTCTCTTTCTGTAAGGGTCGACAATGCCCGTTCAATCTCCCTGTTTAATGATTCTCCCATCAGTTCCCGATCTGCTTTAGGGGAATCATTGTTAATTAAAACATCCAACAGGCTGTTATCCTCTCCTTCGGTAAACGGGGCATCAACAGACACATGGCGTCCTGAAACCCTAAGGGTATCGGCTACCTTTTCTTTAGGCAGTTCCAAAGTGTCGGCTAATTCCTCGGGAGTAGCTGAACGTTCATTTTCCTGTTCAAATTTAGATAATGCTTTATTTAGTTTATTTAATGATCCTACCTGGTTCAGAGGAAGCCTTACAATTCTTGATTGCTCAGCTAATGCCTGCAATATAGACTGACGAATCCACCAAACAGCGTATGAAATAAACTTAAAACCACGTGTTTCATCGAACTTCTCTGCTGCTTTTATCAGTCCCAGGTTTCCTTCATTTATTAAATCCGGAAGGCTTAATCCCTGATTCTGATACTGTTTTGCCACTGACACCACAAAACGTAAATTAGCACGAGTAAGTTTTTCCAAAGCAACACGATCACCTTTTCTTATTCTTTGCGCCAACTCAACTTCTTCTTCTACAGTAATAAGGTCTTCTTTACCAATTTCCTGAAGATATTTGTCGAGAGAAGCACTTTCTCTATTCGTTATTGACTTTGTGATCTTTAATTGTCTCATCTCACCTTTTTAAATTTCCGCGAATTTAGATTATTTAATATTTAAATTCAATATAAATTGTTAAACTATATATATAAAAATAGGCCCGCAAAACTGCGAGCCTGTTTTTTATTTCGACTCTACTGTTTTACTTTAAACCAAATGCATAATATGCTACTCTTCCATTGGGATATACCCCCTCTATATAAACTCCCCCTTCTTTTATTTCTTTAATGATATTGGCTAACTGTCCAACAGAACTAATAGTTTGATTGTTAACCTGTGTAATAACAAAGCCCTCTTTGACTCCTTCTGCTCTCAATTTACCGGGCTTAAGTTCAGCAACCTTTACACCGTTTCTCAACCCGAGGTCGCCCTTATCCTGTTTTGAAAGTTCTTCAAAACGTGCCCCCAATATGGGATCAAATGTATTGACTGATACTATGTCAGTGCTCCCTTGCAAGTTACGTAAAACAACTTCAAATTGTTTCGTTTTACCATTTCTTTTTATCTCAACTGTCACTTTATCATTAGGTCGGTACCTACTCACCTGTTCCTGTAATTCCCCCGGGCTATTAACCTTGGCCCCATTAACTGCTATAATAATATCATTTTTCAAAATACCGGCGGCTTTTGCAGCTCCGTCTTCTCTTACCTCGCCAACAAAAACCCCCTGTATCTCTTCTAAACCCTGTTCTTCTGCAATTTCTGCATTTACCTCTCTAATTGATACTCCGAGAATTGCCCGTTGAACGGCACCAAATTCAATGAGATCTTCAACAATTTTTTGAACGATTGAAACAGGAACGGCAAATGAAATACCGGCATATCCACCTGAAGGTGAAATTATTGCAGTATTTATCCCTACCAGTTCACCTTTTATATTTACTAATGCTCCTCCGCTATTCCCCCTGTTTACTGCGGCATCTGTTTGGATAAAGGATTCCATTCTGAAATCATCTTTTATTATCCCTATGCTTTTACCTTTTGCACTTACAATGCCAGCTGTAACAGTAGATGTTAAATTAAATGGGTTTCCAACTGCAAGCACCCATTCTCCAACCTGAAGTTCGTCACTATTGCCCCATGGGACATACAATAGATCGTCAGCCGATATTTTTAACAATGCCAAATCGGTACTTGGATCGGTCCCTACCAACTCTGCAGTGAACTCTCTTTTATCATTAAGGGCAACTGTTATTTGTTCAGCCCCCTCAATAACATGGTTATTGGTAACAATATACCCATCATCCGAAATAATTACTCCAGAACCAAAACCGACAACAGGTTCTACTTCTTTATAGCCATATAAAAACTCAATAATCGGATTATATGTCTCACGTACCGATTCCGTTTTTACGTGAACTACTGCTTCGACTGAATTTTTGGCAGCCGCAACAAAATTAAACTGGGCAAGATCCACTCCTGACAGTCCTGCCAGACTATATGGCTGATTAATTACTTCCTTAACAACAGTCTCTTTTTCTGGTGCAAATCTGGTATATGCAAAAACAGCTATAACCCCTCCTAAAACAGCCATCAATACAGATGCTAAAATATTTTTAACTTTCATGGTGAATAAATTTTATCTGTTATACATTTACTATTTCTTTTTTCTTCATATTTATAATTGCTTGTTTGAGCCAATTTTGTAGTTTTGCTCTGCATTTTTCTTTTACAAAATAAATGCAAAAACAAACAGGGAGTTCATTCCTTTAACAAAGTTTAACGTAGCGTGATTCTAAATTTTTCTAAATATCAGGGAGCAGGCAATGATTTTATTATCATTGACAACCGAACGGGTTTTTTTAATAACGAAGATCAGGACTTAATAAGCCGGTTATGTGACAGAAGATTTGGCATAGGGGCAGATGGACTGATGCTGGTTCAGGACAAGGAAAAATTCGATTTTGAAATGGTATACTTCAATTCAGACGGCTTTGAAGGTACAATGTGTGGGAATGGGGGCAGGTGTATTGTTGCTTTTGCTTATAACCGGAAAATTATTGGAGACAGCGCAAAGTTCATGGCTATAGATGGAGAACATGATGCTGTTGTTTTATCCCCTAACTATGTGAAACTAAAAATGGGGGATGTTCATCAGGTTGAAACGGGGGAAGACTATTATTTTTTAAACACCGGCTCCCCGCATTATGTAACCTTCAGGGATAGCCTGGAAAAATTCGATGTATATCAGGAAGGCCGTAAGATACGTTATAACGACAGGTTTAAACTTGAAGGAACAAATGTCAACTTTGTAGAATTGAGAAAAAATGCCTTGTTTGTCAGGACCTACGAACGAGGAGTGGAAGATGAAACGTACGCCTGCGGAACAGGAATAACTGCCTCGGCAATAGCTGCAGCATTAAAACTTGATGTGGCCCAGTCAGAGTTTAATGTGAAAGCACTCGGTGGAGATTTAAAAGTCAGTTTTTCAAAAAAAAGTAATGCTTTTGAGAATATCTGGCTTGAGGGCCCAGCGACACCTGTCTTTGATGGCACCATAAAAGTTTAGCTTACCTGCTATTTTTTTTATTTAGAAACCTCAGGGCTTCCTGTCGGCTCAGATTAGATAATTGATGCTCTTCTACAAAACCTTTAACCCATTCCGGTGATGTTTTTGAATACTCCCTTAATATCCAGCCGATAGCTTTGTTAATGAAAAAATCTTCATGAAAAGCCAACTCAGCTATCCACTCCGACAATCGTTCAACATCTGTACCTTCTTTGTATTTTAACTGGAATAACAAAACCGAACGCTGTAACCAGATATTTCCGGAGTCCATCCATTTCCGGGTAAATGGAGCTATGTTTTCCGGGTACATTTTAAAATAAGCACCACAATTCCAGGCTGAAAGTCCATCAACTGTGTCCCACCATGATTTGGTTACGATTAATTTCTCTATTGTTTCTATATCTTCTTTCCTGAAACACTTCTTCTGTTTATGCAAAATATCGATTGCCAGATACTGAAACTCCCGGTGTGACAAGCTCCATAGATAAAGGACCATTTCAATCATTTCATCATGCTCTGGCCATCCTTTTTCCTTAAAGAATTTATTCTGAACCTTTCTCCTTGCGGGAGCATTAAGGCCTAAGAATTCAAAATGCCCTTTCATATAGTTTTTCGACCAGACAGCCTGTTCCGCGTCAGCGGCCTTTTCAAACTCTTCTCTTAACTCCCTTAGATACTCCATATTAATCGTGGTAATACTTGCCCAGCCGTTTCCTGAATGAGTTGTGGTTATATTGGTTAATCTTTGCCACAACGCTTTCGATTTCTATCTTTCTCCTCTCCGCCTCCCGTTCTGAAATATTTGCCGATGCCCTGTAAACAATGTTCTCAACCCTGTATCCATTTGTATTTAAAGACATGGCCACTGCCGCATCGTATTCATCAAAAATTATTACGGAAGGAAGTATATTTGAGGAATAGGATAAAACGGCTTCCAGAATCGCATTGCTCATATAGTTTATCTGCACATCGCTTAAATAGTTCGCCCCCAATATTACTTTTACCAAATCAATTTTTGCTACAACATCCTTTTTCCCTTCAATAACCAGTCGCTCATAATCATTCTGTGAAGTATTCAGAAATAGCTCTGTATAACTTTGGGGCAAACTTTTTATATCTCCCAGTGTATTATTTTTCAATCTTACTTTATACTCTTTTTGAGCCTCTTTCTGCGAAACCGGAACATAATATGGCCAGTTCTTTGTCCTCCTATATGATTCTGTCATTGGTTTCGGTTTCCAGTCTGATTGAGGCCTTTTCATCAAAGGGGAGGTTAGCCGAAGGTTTTTGGTCTCTAAAGCATAGGCAATACAATTTGAAAAATGTATCCATCCTCCGCCTAATTTTGCATGCAGGGCACTCCACAGGGTTTTATAAGCTGTATCTGACTTTTCCTGTCCGGAAACTTCTGTGGCGAACTCCTGCCCCGGATTAACCGGGTAGAATATAAAATCAGACAAAAACTCTTCCTTTGCCCCTTTTACATGAAATGCATCACGAATGTCGTATACATAATTTGAATCATTTGCCAGTTTCAGGTAAATCTGGTAATCCAGTTCCCAGTTCATTTCAGCCACCTGAGCTTTGCTTATTATTGATAATAAACTTATTAGAACAGTCAAAAATATTTTTTCCATATCCAAAAATGTTTATAGCAAAGTAACCCCCAAATTTGCTTTCTGGCAAATTCTCAAAAGCCATTTAATTAAGAATTTTAGCAAAATAACATGGACGATACTATATAAAAACAAAAAGTGCCGCAAGTTGCGGCACTTTTAAAATATCTTGCTCGATTTATTTTACGCATCAATATTAGCATATTTAGCATGCCGCTCAATAAATTCTCTGCGTGGCGGAACATCATCCCCCATAAGCATTGAGAAAATCCTGTCTGCTTCTGCTGCACTTTCAATGGTAACTTGTCGCAGCGTTCTGTTTTCCGGGTTCATGGTAGTTTCCCAAAGCTGCTCTGCGTTCATCTCTCCAAGACCTTTGTAGCGTTGAATATGAGAACCTTCCCCCCATTCTTCCACTGTCTGTAACCTTTGTTCTTCTGACCAGCAATAACGCTGTTGTTTTCCTTTTTTAATCAAGTATAAAGGAGGGGTTGCAATATACAAATAGCCTCTATTTATCAGCTCCTCCATATGACGGAAAAAGAATGTCATAATTAAAGTTGAAATGTGGCTTCCGTCCACATCGGCATCGGTCATTATTATTACTTTATGGTAACGGAGCTTTTCCAGGTTTAAGGCTTTGGAATCCTCTTCTGTCCCAATTGAAACCCCCAATGCTGTAAATATATTTTTTATCTCTTCGTTTTCAAGGATTTTATGAGGCATAGCTTTTTCCACATTAAGAATTTTACCCCTTAACGGAAGAATGGCCTGAAATTCCCTGTCACGGCCTTGCTTGGCTGTTCCTCCTGCCGAATCTCCCTCAACAAGATAAACTTCAGTAAGTGCTGCATCTTTATTCGAACAATCTGCAAGCTTACCCGGCAATCCGGATCCTGACAACACATTCTTCCTTTGGACCAGCTCCCTTGCTTTTCGGGCCGCGTGCCGTGCCTGGGCCGCCAATATCACCTTCTGCACGATTGCCTTGGCATCTTTTGGGTTTTCTTCAAGGTAAAAACCTAACATTGAACTCACAGACTGATCTACCGACCCTGCTATTTCACTATTTCCTAATTTTGTTTTTGTCTGCCCTTCAAACTGAGGTTCAGCAACCTTTACAGAAACTATTGCAGTCAAGCCTTCCCGAAAATCATCTCCGTTAATATCGAACTTTAGTTTTGCCAGCATTCCCGACTTCTCTGCATAGTTTTTTAGCGTTCTGGTTAAACCACGTCTAAACCCTGCCAGGTGAGTCCCCCCCTCTATAGTATTGATGTTATTAACGTAGGAGTGGATATTCTCTGAAAATGATGTATTATAATGAAGGGCTATTTCAACCGGGACATCATTTTTCTCTGTTTCTATATAAATGACTGAATCAATAAGTTTCTCTCTTGTTTGATCCAGCAGTTCAACAAATTCCTTCAAACCTTCTTTTGAGTAGAACTCTTCTGAAAGAGGCTTTCCTCCGTTCCCGTTCTCCTCCATCTCCCTCATATCCTTAATATTAAGGTGAATACCCTTATTCAGGTATGCCAGCTCACGCAAGCGGGATGATAATATTTCGAATTTATATTCGTGTACGTTGAATATGTCTTTATCCGGAAGAAAGGACACTATTGTACCTGTTTTATCTGTTGTCCCTACTTCTTTAACATCGTACAGTGGTTTTCCTTTTTCATACTCCTGAGTATATCTTTTACCTTCTCTGTGCACTTCTACCTTTAAACTGCTTGAAAGGGCATTTACACAGGAAACACCTACTCCATGCAAGCCCCCGGAGACTTTATAGGAATCTTTACTAAACTTTCCTCCTGCATGCAATACGGTAAGCACTACCTCCAGCGCCGATTTTTGTTCTTTCTCGTGAAAATCAACCGGAATACCCCGTCCATCGTCAGTTACTGTTATCGAATTGTCCTCGTTTATTACTACATCAATATTTTTACAGTAACCCGCTAAAGCTTCATCAATCGAATTATCCACAACTTCATACACCAAATGATGAAGGCCTTTAGTGCCGATATCCCCGATATACATCGCGGGCCTTTTTCTAACAGCCTCTAACCCTTCCAGTACCTGAATATTATCCGCCGAATAATTATTCTGGTTAGAATCCTTCAAATTTTCACTCATATCATTTACATTAATATTCTTATTTATTTTGCCAATCCACGTAGTTTTGACCCGCTGAATCTAAAAGCTTACTAAGGAAAATATATCGCCCTATTTCTTATGAATATCAGCTTTTTGTTGGCTGCTCAAATATAATAAAAATACCTCCTACTCCTTCTGATTATGAGGCAGAAAGGTTGTTTTTTATTAACACATAATCAACAACGTAAACAACTGAATACCAACAACATAAATACACCCCTGTTTTACTTGTCACATAACGGCGATTTTTAAGGCATTTTATTCGGTTTCAAGCCCTGTTAATCCGCCTGAAAAATTCATAAAAAACATGAATTATGATACAGGTTCCGGAATAATTAAGCCGGAGAAATCCCCTTGTTTTCTAAGAGTCTGTCTATAAAGTCCAACTCCCGAGTTTATGGACAGGCACTAAAATTCCCTTACCCGTATTCAAAAAACGCCAGTATTTCTGCTTCAACTAAAATTTATAGCTAAAACCTGCCAGTAAATTAAGCTTTTGTGTAGGATACTGATTCCATATATAGTATTGCTGTGCGAATAAATTATGGAACTCCAAAAACATGCTCAGCACTTCTGAATATTTATATTCCAAATTCAGGTTCAAGTCCCATACAGGGTCAAGGGTGAAGCTCTGTCCGGCATTGTGCATATCTTTAGCATACCTTTTCCCAATATGAATAATATCCAGTCCTGCGAATATTTTTTCCTTAAAATTATAACGGGTGGTAAAAGACATGGTAAATGCAGGAACATGCCATGGTTCAGCTTCATTTGTAAGACTATACGTATTATGTTTTCCTTTCAAGTAAAAGTCAAGAAATGACAATGGTTTATACCATAGCTCTCCCTTAACCTGCACCCGTTCCATTTTATCGTAGACTACACCAAACTGATTTTCAAGCTCGCTTAAGGTGTCGTTTACAAAAAAATGAACATTATCCAGCGAACTAAAACTAACGTCCATTAAATAGCCTGAATTTGACGACAACTGTCCTTTCAGCCCACCATATCCGGTAAGTTTATTACGGGAATCTTCAACACTCAAACCAGGGCGAATATATGGATTCGTCTTTGTTATAGCAGAGAAGTTATGAACACTAACACCCCCGTTTATTCCAAAATAAGCATTCATCACCCTGTCTATCACTTTAAATTCAAGGTTTGCCTCCGGATAAAAATATACTTTGCTCTCCTCTGCATTTATAATAAAAAGTTTTGCCCCCAACATTACTTCCCAAAGTTCCTGCCTCTTTTTCACCTGGGGATTAAACAGAAATACATGTTTGTTCTGTTCCTCCGAATTGAACTTTTGTGCAAATAGATTATAATCGGCGTTTAACTTTACCTGAAACGATTGAACTGAAAACTCTACCTGTCCCGGCAAATGTATCTGATTTTCCCGGTTTTCATAATCATCTCCAAAATAATTGGCATCAAGGCCTAACCTGTACTGAAACTCCCCGGAATCAGCTTTTGTAGAATATACTTCTGCTTTTGCCCCTACCTGTGTAAAATATTGCCTGATATCTTTTGCTTCCAGGCTTGTGTCCTGAACAACAGAGGTATTATATCCATAAAACCTGTATTTATCGGTATTCAGATACACCTCTCCTTCCACATTCACATCTTTGAAAAACCTTTTCCCGTAGAGACTAAGCTTGTTTCTGCTATAACCGGCCGGGACCTTATTTCCATCGTCCAGCTTAAGTTTTGTATGCGATGAACGGTGGAACACATAAGCACCTATCGAATACTCTTTTGATCTCAGGTTATTAATATTAAATTCTGCCAATGGTGTTGTATAGTTCCCCAACCCAAGTCTTATCTGACTTCTGTAGAGTTCATCGAGAGGAGAGCCTACCAATTTTGCCGGTTTAATAGGTTTTATATTATACGTTGTTTTTAAACGGGATGGAAGTACGCTATAGTTTATTTCCGGTTTCACATTTGTTGTATCAGAAAACTCAGGCATTACACTAAGTTTTTCTGTTTGCTCGACTTCCGGACGATAATTAGTCTCAACAACTATAATTTTATTTTGAACCTGGGCAAAAGTAAATATTGTTCCCCAGGCTAATAACCCTGTTGCTATATATGATTTTAATCTCATCTTCTCCTGTTTTAATTATTGTTCTGTTAATTTTGCAAAAACAATACCGTCTCTTAATTAAATTCTTCTGTTCTATTCTTTTTCAATATTTACTTCCATAGATTCCTGGGCAGATTCGCCAACAGCCTCTTTGCTTTGTTTTTCTATTTCTGCCTTTTTTGCTTTTGCCATATCCAGGATTCCATCGTCAGACTCTTCATAATAATCAATTATACTCTGAACCGTTTCAATGGCCTGAAAATAATTTTTATTGTCTGTAAACACGTCCGCCCAAAGCAGGAAGCTTCTGGCCATCCAGTAATCATGGGACGTTGATTTACCACTGAATTCAAGAATTTCTTTCTCGGCTCCTTCAAGATCGCCTTCTTTATAAAGCAGTTCAGCTACCCTGAATTTTGACTCGGCCCCCCGGGCACTTAATACCTCTCCGGACAATTCTTTGTAGGCTTCGAGCGCAAGTTTATCCCGGCCATTTTCCTGAAGGCTTCTGGCTTTCATAAACTTTGCCTCTTTCTTATTTTCATTTGTAAGATTTGTCAGTAATAAAAGTTGCTCTGCACTCTTTTTAGTCTCAGAATAATTCTTTAATAGGTAGTGTGCCCTCATTACTGACAGCCTTGCCTCCTTTATATTAGCCGGGGTGGACGATATCTCTGCCAAAGACTGGTAATATTCTATAACCTTATCGTGTTTTTCCATATTTGTGGCTATTCGTCCACAGCCCAGTAAAGCCTGTTCGGTAAACATATTCTGAGGCTGCTTTAACACATAGCCAAACATTTCCAAGGCCTGTGTATATTCCTTCGCCTGATAATGGCAGTCTCCTTTATAAAAGTGTGCACCCTGTAAATACGCCCCTTCCGGATATTGTTTTATGTACCTGCCGAATGCTTGTTTCGCCTCATCACAATTCGCTGTCATATAAAGTTTTTCTGCTGCAACATAGGTAAGGGAATCCTTTTCGTTTACAGAAAGGCGCGGAACATGTCCGGACAAACCATCAACAAAGGCTGAGTAATCTTCAATTCTTCCCATGTCGATATATATGTTTTTTAAGCCAAACAGGGCATCTTTTGCCTCTTCCGTTCCTGGGAAATCTGAAACTGCAAGTTTATAGTACTTTATTGCCTGCTTATTATTGTCTGCATTGTAGTACAATAATCCTAACTGTACTAAAGCTTTGCCCGCAAGTTCACTATTCGGAAATTGGTTATACAAATCCGACAAAGCCTCTATTGCCTGTTGGGAGTCCTGAAGTTTCATATATTCCAGGGCTATTTCATAATATGCATTATCGGAGTATACGGAGGCCGGATAAGCCAATATCAATTGTCGCAAAGTCGTTATCTTATCCAGTTCTTTCTTTGCTAATCCCTGGCATATGGCCTTTTGCAGCAAAGCGTAATCTTTCGTCCCCACATCCGAATCAATTGCCCTTTGGTAAAAATCAATCGCCTGATAATAATTTGATTGCATAAAATAACAGTCACCCAGGCGAAGTTCTGCATCGGCTTTAAGATTCTTCTGATTTTCCTCTGCACTACTTGCAAATTGCCTGAACCATTCGGTTGCTGCAGCATAATTACTTAACTTATAAAAAGCATATGCCAGACTATAATCAATTGTTTTATATTCTGATACTGTATGTGCAACGGGTGCCCCTTTAAATAATTTGTACGTTTCAATAGCTTTGGAGTTTTCTCCCGCTCTGAAATACGATTCCCCTAACCAATAGTAAGCCCGGGCCTCTCTTTGGGAGTTATAGCCCTTGTATGTTAATGCTTTTTTAAACATTTGTGCCGAGCCTACGAAATCATTATTATTAAACAGCTCTATTCCCCTGTTAAATGCAATCCTTTGATATGCCTCTTTCAGTTCATCGGTTTTTACGTTTAACCTTTCGATTGATGCCAGTGCACTTTTATAGTTTCTTGCTCCAAGATATGCCTGAATCAAAAACCTTCTTGCTTCATTTATTCTTTTCGACTCCGGATACGTATTTATAAATTCCTCGAAAGCCTTTATGCCATCATTAAATGGGTCACCACCTACTTCATATGTCAACAGGGCATAATTAAACATGGCATCCTGTTTTATTGCCGGATCGAAATCGCCCCTGGCAGCAGAAGCAAAAGCCTTTCTGGCACCCGGCTTGTCCCCGCTTTCCAAATAACAACTGGCCAGATAATAACTTGCATTCTGCCCTAATTCATTTTCGAAAACCGAAATTTTCTCAAAATTTGTAATGGCTTTTTCGTATTCTCCTTTCATATAACATGCATAGGCTAACTGATAAACAGCAGCAGCTGCCGGTGAGTTAACAGCCTCCATATATCTTTCGTAGTATGAAATGGTAGAGTCGTATTTTTCCAGGTTAAAAAATGATTCTGCAGCAATTCTTGAAACCTCTCCCAGACGTTTTTCGGTAACATTATCAATTATTCCCGGCACAAACTCCGTTATCTCTTCGTATTTACCTTGCTTATAATATATCTGAACAATGTAGTACGGGGCAATCGGACCAAATGTTTTATCGTCGGTCAACAAAAGAAACCCATTAAGTGCTGTTTGATAATTCTGCTCTTTATAATGAATATGTGAATTATAGTATAGAGCCGGAGAGGTGTACTTAGTTTTCTTGTCTTTTATTTCATAGAAAGCCTGCTTTGCGGCCTCGTAATCTTTTTTCATGAAATAGCTGTAACCTTTCTTGAAAAAAAACGCTGCCTGTTCCTCTTCGGAAAGCTTCCGCCAGTCAGTTTTGGTATAGTTTTTTATGGCATCGTTCCATTTCTTTTGTGCATAAAAGTATCCTCCAAGATTAAAATATGCCCGGTTTACTAACGGGCTCCCCGGATTATCCGACACAAACTTAAAGGTATAATATTCGGCGTCTTCATTAAAAAGCCGCACGGCACAATGGGCTATATAATACTGTGTCAGTGTTAGTAATTCCGATTTGTCAGCCTTATGTTCTTCATAAACTTTAAGAAATAGCTTTTGAGCGGTGTTATACTTCTCTTTATTATATAACTCCAGTGCCTGCTTAAAATTTACGTCCTCATCCACATGGTACATTGTTCGTTGTCCCCACGCAGATACAGATATCAATAAAATAAATAATATGAATATTTTCCTCATTCTCTAAATACGTTTAAGTATCATGTAAAATTACGGATTATGGAATCAATTTATTTTGTAGAGACAGTTTTTAATTAACAAAGTTGCACCGGAAAGTTATTGAAAATTCGTTTTCGGGTGCTGGTTTTTAGTTCTGAGCATGGAAAGAATTCCGTAAAGGGTTACTCTTTTCATACAAAAAAACATTAAAAATCAAGCCTTTAAACCGGGATGCTTAAAACTTTGCTTCCATTCTCCACTGGCATGTTGATATTTCTTTATAATTTAGACCGCCAGAGTGAACCTGCAAAACAATTAATATGTCCATAGGTGATGTTATAAATTTCGAGTCTGCCTCTATATTTCAAGGGGATCATCTTGTTTTAGCTGATGTCAACTTCAGCATTAAAAAAAATGAGTTTGCTTACTTAATTGGTAAAGTAGGGAGCGGTAAAACCAGTTTAATAAAAACAATTAATTCTGAAATTCCGCTTAAACAGGGTGTTGGAACGGTTTGTGGTTACCAGATCGAAACAATAAAACGCAAACAAATCCCTCTCCTGCGCAGGAAACTTGGTATTGTTTTCCAGGATTTCCAGCTTTTAATAGATCGCACTGTTTATGATAACCTCAAGTTTGTTTTGAGTGCAACGGGCTGGAAAAATAAAAAAGAGATTAAAAATAAAATTATAGAAGTTTTGACGAAAGTCGGACTTGAGTACAAAGGTTACAAAATGCCCCATCAGCTCTCAGGGGGAGAGCAACAGCGTGTTGTAATCGCCAGGGCTTTGCTGAATGATCCGGAAGTTATTCTTGCAGACGAGCCCACTGGAAACCTTGATCCGGACACATCAGATCAAATCATGCAGATCCTCTTTGAAATCCAGGCCTCCGGCAGGGCCATTATTATGGCAACGCACAATTACAACCTGCTAAAAAAGTACCCTGCCCGAACTTTAAAATGTGAAGACGGAAAAGTTATTGAACTTTCTTCCGGGAACCTTGGTAAAGAGGAGTAATTGATGAAAAACCATACCATATGCATGGTTTCTTGTCTTCATCCATTATATGACGACCGGATATACTGGAAAGAAGGGCTCACGCTCAAAAAAAACGGTTTTAATGTTATTCACCTTGGGGTTGGGGACGAAAATTCGGAAATTATTTCTGAGCATGGTATACGGCTAATATCTGTCAGGAAAAAACGATATTTAAAAAATCCGTACCTGGATATTCTTTTTCGGAAAATTACCTTCAGAAAAAATATCTATCATACCCTTCTTCAAAAGGCAAAAAAGCTGCAATCTGACGCATACCACCTTCATGACCTTCAGTTAAACAGAATTGGGCCCAAAATTAAGCGCCTCCCCCATCACCCAAAGCTCATTTATGATGTGCATGAACCTTATCCGGAAATCACTTCATTTTTACACCGGAACAAAGGACTTCTGAAACTGGCCAGGTTAGCACTCGGAAGAAGGTTGAAAAAATGGCAGTTTAATAAATCGAAAACCTACGATGTGATAATAACTACTGAAGAAAACGTTGCAGAAAGTTTTAAAGAGCGCTTTCCGAAAAAAAATATTTCAGTTATTTACAACTATTGCAATCTGAACAGTAGTGAACCGGACTCCAACAGCAATAAAATTTATGATGCAATTTATACCGGGGGAATTTCCGGCTTTCGGGGAGTATGGACAATCTTAAACGCAGCACTTATCGCAAAAAAAACAAATACACGCCTAAAAATTTTAATGCTTGGGAATATAAAAGAATTTAAACTAAAAGAAAAAGTTGAAAAGTTCGTATCCGACAATAACATCAGCGATTTTATTGATTTTAAACCTTTTGTCCCTTTCCATAAAGTAAAAGAGTACTACAGAAAAAGCCGGTGTGGACTTGTAATTTTTGAGGATCTTAAGGTTTATCGCCTTATTTGGCCGATTAAAACGTTTGAATATATGTGTTTCGGCTTACCGGTTATTAGTTCTGACTTTGGGCATACCTATGAAACGATAAAAAAACACGACTGTGGTGTAGGAATTAACCCATCTTCCCCTGAAGATCTTTTTGATCAAATATTGTTTTATAAAAACTCGGTCCCGATATACGACCTGCATTCAAAGAACGCGACCCATGCTTTCGAAAAAAAATATAAATGGGCGTTTATGGAAGAAAAGCTGCTAAAAATTTACCAAAATCTGTTTTACTCAAATTAAAGTCAAGAGGGTAAAAAGTGTCCGAAGAAATTAAAATACAAATAAACACTGGCTACAATAAAGGCTGGATTACCGACGGAAATGTCCGCTTTATTGGATACTTTCATGACGAAGAAGGAAATTACCGGACTAATGAATTTGCCCTGAAATATTTCTCATCCTGTAATTGTTTCGAGCAGTTAAACATTCTTATTGATAATATCAATGGAGTTTTCAGTGTAATTATTATTCGTGAAGGCTCCGTTTTTATTGCATGCGACAAATCCCGTTTTTTTCCAGTTTTTTATTGTTGTGACCCAGAAACTATACAGATATCCGATGATTTTTACGAGCTGGTTAAAAACAACCGCAATGCAAAAACGAATGCGCCGGCCGTTGAACAATTCCTATCGGGAGCCTTTACAACGGGAAGTTCAACGCTTGTTGAAGACATTTACCAGCTTCAGCCCGGAGAAATAGCTGAGTTTGTAAATGGAAAAAAAACGGTTTCCCGGTTTAAACCCCTCACTTATCCATGCAATAAACCCATTCCGAAAAAAAAATGGGAAGAAATAGCGAAAGATGCTCTTTTTAATGCAGGCAAAAAACTTGTTGGTTCATTAAGAAAAAGGCACATTCTGCTTCCACTTAGCGGAGGGTATGATTCCAGATTAATCGCCTGTTGGTTAAAATCCAATAATCTAAATAATGTAACCTGCTTCACTTTTGGCAGAAAAGACACAAAGGATATTTCTATTTCCCGAAAGGTTGCCGATAAACTTGGCTATAAATGGCATTATATCGAATACAACAAAACACTAATTGATGGTTTCATAGACACTCCGGAGTTTAACCGCTTCTATAAATACATGTCCCGGGGAACTTCCATGTTTTACATGCAGGAATACTTTGCCCTAAGGGAATTAAAGAAACAAGGCATTATTGAAGACGGGTTTGTAGCTATTCCCGGCCATTCAGGTGATTTGCTTGGGGGAAGCCAGCTCTATAAAATTGTTCCGCCTAAACACCCAATCAATAACATTGAAAAAATTATACAAAAGAAAGTCTTTAACCAAACGAGGTTATCCAAAGAGCAAGAAAAAAGGTTAAGACAGGGCATATCCGGTTTTTTGAAACAGATTAAGCTCAACAAAGGTTTCCCCCGAACCGATCCGGCCTTGTTTGAAGAATGGCTGATAAGGGAGAAGCTTGCCAAATACAACTTGAATTCCTCGCATGTTTTTGATTTTTTTGGCGGGGAAGTCCGGTTTCCCTTCTGGGATGACGAACTGGTCCGTATTTGGCTTTCCATGCCCCTAAAAGAAAGGCTTTTTAATAAAAAATATAATGAAATTCTTGAAAAAGAATATTTTGAACCTTTAGGGGTAAATTTTCACTCCAGGCTTCAACCAAGCCAAAGGGATCTTACAATTCTTAAAGTTAAAAATTCAATAAGGCCTTTTCTCCCCCTTAAAATCAAAAAGAGATTTGTAAAAAAGAACGACTGGGTGCTTTATGATGAGATTACAGAGTTATTTTTAAAGCAATTGGAGAATAATGGTATCTGTGTTAATGACAATGGTTCATCATATATCTATAGAATTCTCCACTGGTATTTGTTCAAAATCGAGAAAGAATTTGATATCAAACACCCTAAAAGAGCAAGCTTACCATGTTCATAGAGCTGACTAAAGATAAGATACTGATTGAAGCCGACAGGAATATTCTTGAAGCCGGCGATTTTTCTGTTTGGTTTAAAGGTTACTTTTTTGTTGGTGATAATTTTCACACAAATCGCACAGCAGCAAAACATCTCCTTTACTTATTCGAAAACAACTCATTAAAGCTAAAGATCAATAACTGTAACGGAATTTTCACCTGCATTATTATTGATAAAAAAAACAAAGAGATAACCATATGTAATGACAGGTTTGGTTTCGGCCATCTTTTTTATAATCAAACGAATAATAGTCTATTCATAAGTTCCGATTTTTGGAAACTATCCGAGCATTTAGAAAAACCGGAAATTAACCTGGAGGCATATTCGGAATTACTACTAATGCGCTATGTTTTTGAAGATCATACAATGATTAAAGGCATTTCGGAAGTTATACCTGCATCAATATATCAGTTCAACTTTAAAAACGGAAAACTAAATAAAAAACATTACCAATACTGGAGTTTCCAATACAATCCGGTGGAAACAGATAAAAAAGAAGCCGAAAGAAATCTATTTAATATTCTGGACAAAATTATTTCGGGATATTCCAAGAACCTTTTCCCCAACAAAACTATCGGACTAAATTTAACAGGGGGGATTGATTCAAGATTCCTTTTAAGTCTCATGCGAACGAATGGTATATCTGGAGAAGATATAAACACCTTCACATACGGTGACCAACAAAGTGAAGATATCAGTATTGCCAAAAAGGTTGCTAAAATAGCAGGGACCGATCATATCAGTTTTACCTTTGATTACCCTTTTCTGGATTTTTTTAAAACAGACATTATTGACAAACTGATTCACGAAATAGGATTTTCCTGCACATATTACCAGGGATATGGTATTGATAAATTAGCCGGTAATTATAAGAAAACAGATTTCCTCCTGACCGGATCTGATGGATTTGCTATTGGACTAATGGCCAATGAAAAGTTGTTTTCGCTTAAAAATGAGGGTGAACTTACAGATTACCTTTTCTCAATTAATGCCCCAAGAATGGCATCCCAATACTTCAATCAGCTACTGGGAAAAAATACCGGAGTTGCAGAAACGGAAATAAAACAAAAAATAAAAAAATATATTGCAAAGAAAAGCGATGATAATATATCCTCTTTCTATGAATGGACGTTCAGGAATAAAATAAGAAAAAATATTCTGTCTATTTATGAGGTTCTCAGCAGGGATACTACTCCTTTGTTTCCTTATTACGATTATGAGTTCTTCGATTTCATGTTATCCCTTCCTCCTGATTCTCTTTATCACCAACATGCGTATGTAAATGCCATGTGCAAGTATTCCTTTAAAGGAAACTTCAGGGAATACAGACATATACCGGTTGAAAAAAGAATGATTAAAAGTATTAACGATGATTTTTCTCTTCAATTAAAGAAAAGAAGTCTGGTTTACCGGGGCATAAAAAAAGTGTTTGCTTTGCCGGAGAAACATTTTACCTATACAACATACAAAACATATAGAACAACAAAAAAAAGGGTTACAGCGTTGATTGATGAAACGGTTAAAGGTGGTTCTGACATTCTTGATATTGATTACTTACAATACTTATTAAACGCAAACAGGAGGAACGAACCATTTTTTTATTATGGGTTACCGGCTATCCTTACAGTTATCCGGTTTGAAAATAAACTAAAATCTATAATCTCTAAATCTGATGCCGGAAGGTAAAAAAAATAAGTTTCATATTGACTTGCTTTGGCATCTGGCCGGAAGCACACTTCCACTGTTGGTCGGTTTTTTTCGTATCCCGATTTTCACCAGATACTTTACGGCTGAAGAATATGGTGTTTATGGAATTATCTTTATTACGTATGTTGTTTTCTCCATATTCTTATACAATTGGTTAGCCAGTTCTATTTGGAGATTTTACAATAAATTCAAAGAAGGACAAAAACTTCCTACCCTATACAGTAACCTTTTTACCCTTTACGCTCTATTTTCTGCAATATTCCTTATTATCACACTAATATGGAGCGGTGTTACGATTAATGAACTCTCAAAAAAACTAATTATTCTAATATCGATCCAATTATTAATCGACAACCTCAATAATTACTTCCTAATAATCAATCGATTAGAGGAAGAATCTGCCCGATTAAACATTATTGTTTCTTTACGTGTGGGAGTGGCTTTCGGCATACAGTATTTTCTTACTTTCAGGATGGGGCTAAGAATAGAAGCTATACCCATCGCAATGGCGATAGCAGAAGGCCTTATTTTATGCTACCAAATCCCCCGGTTTCTTTCACGAAACAAAGTTTCATTCAGTCTCATTTCTTTGGATACGATTAAGCTTTTTCTCGGATATTCTGTTCCGGGAATTCTCTCTAACGTAGGAATCTTTATTCTTACATCCAGCGACCGTTATGTTATTGCTTTATTTGGAGAAATGAATGAAGTTGGAATATACAATCAGGTATATAACTTATGCCAGGTTAGTACAATGGCAATTGTAAACCTGTTTTTTGCAATTATTAACCCGGGGTTCCTCAAGGAGCTGGAGGTTAACTTTGGCGCAACAAACAAGTTAACTTCAATCTATATGAGGAATTATATGCTCATTTTGATGCCTATTGTTATCTATATGTCAATATTTTCATACTGGACGGCCAACATCTTGCTGGGAGAGGATTTCAGGACCGGATATAACATAATCCCATGGATTGCGTCGGCTATTTTTATTTATGGTTTAACCTTGTTTCCTGAAAATCGCCTAAAATTTAAATCGAAATATAAATTGGTTATTATCGGCTTTCTTACGAGTTCATTTATTAATATCGGATTAAACTTTCTTTTTGTCCCTATATTTGGTTACAAATGGGCCGCCATAACCACTACTATTTCTTACCTTATATTGGCTGTCTTTTTTTATTGGTCTGACATTAAACACTCGTCCTTTTCTTTTTCGGGATGGAAAGACCTCTTACCAGCCTGTATAACCCTGGGGCTCCAAACCGTCATTTATTTCATTATAAAAGCCAGGTATAATCCAGACGCTTCGTTAAAACTAAGCATAGTGATTGGTTTTGTCTTTGCCCTGACCTATTTGTTTTCTGTTTTCCTGTTTTCCGGCAAAACAATTAAATTGCTGATAAGAATTTATAATCGTAAATAAATGTTTTTAAACATTATAGCACAGTTCATTTCTTTAAACTTTTAAGAAACAACGGCAACCGGTTTACCTTAAATGTATAATAACAGGTTCTTTTTGCCCCAAACCCTTTAAAAAAATAGGCAATCGACTCCACATTGGATCCCTCAAAATCAAGAATATAATCACTGCCCGAATATTTCTCAATAAATGAATTAACCATGAAGTAATGCGCCCTTTTTTTTCTACCTGTTTCATTCGTTGAATTCACCATTAAATACCAGCGGGACTTAAATAAAACAAAACAACCAATTGCAAGCGTTTCCCCTTCAGTGGACCGGACCGCCAGAAATTCTCCTATTTTATTTTCGAAAACATAATTTGCCAAGTCCTTCATACTTTCCCAGAAAAATGGGGTGACATTTTGAATCCGCCCTTCCAGGTTCGCCCTGGAAAACCCGTAAAATTCTTTCGCATTTTCACAACTGGCTATTTGTAAGCCTTTGTTTTTTCCAGAACGGATATTTTTTTTGTTGTTGGCTGAAAATGCATCATAAAGCTCCGCGTATGGCTTATTCAATACCAGCTCATAGTTTGAATTCTCCTTTTCAATAAATCCCTTTCCTTTTTCTGCTAAACGGTTTCCGATATTTAGATGGACATATCTGAATTTTAGATGGACATATTGAATAAAATCCTTGTAAACACCTTCATGTCCCCCTGTTCCATTAACCATAAACTGCTGAGCAAAGAAAGGTTGAATCAGATACCGGAACCCAAATTTCTTTTTAACCGAAAGCGGAAAAACATATTCATAATCGCCGTAAACAAGAGCTTCCCATCCGGGGGTTACGATATCCAGAAACCATGAAAGGCAATAGACTAGCCCATCTTCTGAATTTTGCACACATTCATCCCATTTTCTTTTGTCTATCTCAATATTGCTCAGATGTTTTATCACTCTTTACCCATTTGCTTTTTACAATAAAAAATAAGTTCCCGTTGATTATCTCCCAGGCTGAATTTTTCAATCTCTTCTTCTGAAAACGTTGAACGATAATCAATTTTCTCTACCTCAATTCCCTTTCTTTTAAGCCGTTCTGTAAAATCATTACCATGCAACCTTACAAGATCCGATTCACCATAGTGCTCCAATCTCCCTTCCGGACTGGTAATTTCCGGATCTTCACAGGTAACATCCTGTCTTTTACCTAAAACAGTCATTACAACAGCTTTTCCTCCGGGTTTTAAAACCCTGTACATCTCATCAATGGCTTTGGCTTCGTCCGGAACATGCCCCAGCACATGGGAACATATAATAAAATTAAAGGTATTTTCCTGGTACGGTATTTTTGTAATATCTACGACAGTTTTTGCATAGGCTGGGTTAATGTCTGCTGAAATATAGTTTTCGGAGATTGAACTTAAGCGCTTTTCCAGCATTCTTTCCGGGGCAAAGTGTAGTACATATTTATTCTTTTGGAATATATCCGTTTCCCGCTCTAAAAAGAAATACAGCAACCGGGTTCTTTCAAGGGAATTACAATAAGGGCATGCCGCATTCTTCCTGGGAATATTCCCATGCGTTAAAAAAGTTCTGAAAGATTTGCCACAACAGTTACAATACTTCTTATTTCCATAATAAAAAATTGCCCTGACTTTAAAAGAAAGAAACTTTAGTTCTATTCTTGATTTCTCTGATATAAGTTTTCTATATATTTTTTTTATCATCCGGTCTCTGCTTAAATCCGTTCCTCTCCCGTTTTATCGCCTGAATATATGAAAACCAAATTGTTTTTTTAAGATGTAATGCACCATTTCTGACTTTAACCTGGCGTGAATGTCCCTGAATGTATCATCCAGAGGTATTCGGTGGATATTTGTAATTACCGGATCCGTTTTTAAGCCTGAACATCCAAAGGTAAGATCGGGTTTGCAACGTTCATTTAATTTTTCAAAGAATGATTTTTTTACACCTACATCTGTAAATGGGAACGCAAACACCTTATAATCAACATTAAACCATTCAACTATTTTTTTCATGGATGAGATTGTCTGTTGCAACTGCTCTTCTTCTGAAAGAAGATAATATTCAGGATGTTCGGCACTATGAGCCCCAATCGTAAAGCCCTCATCAATCAATTCCTGAATATCATTTCTGTCCATATATGGAGCATGGCTTCTTAATTCCTTTTCGGTGTCCAGCCCCATTGCTTTCTCTATGATCCCAATTTCATCTCGTTTATTATACCTCAACGAATGTACATATTCAGCAGCCTCTTTCCTGCTATACGACGTTCCGTTCAATTTTTCCAGTATTTTATTTAATTCTCCGGTTTCATCTTTTCGTATTTGCTGGGAAATCAGGTTTGTTTTGAACCGATGAAGGAAGTTCGTATTATCAACAAATGATGTATTCACAAAGAAAGTTGCCGGTACTCCTTTGGATTTTAAGACCGGTGCTATTATTTCTTTACAAACTTTTAAGCCATCATCAAAACTAAGAAAGAAAAAAGGGCCTTTCCCCGGCAAAACACCTTCCGTATAATACCTCAAAGCACACTTTAAATCAATAGGGACATAGTGTTTTAACAAAAAGTCTATTTGTTCTGAAAATTTTCGGGCATCAATAACATTATACAACCCCTTTAAATAAGACATTTCCGAAATATTGCCAACAGCATGATAAAACAACGGAACAACAGGGTAATCCACCCATTTTTGCAACCGTCTGAATGGCATGAATGAGGATGTGTATTCTAAAAACTTAGCTTTCATCTTCTTCTATACGATTAACCGCCTTTTCAAAAACCTTTCTCCATCCGCTCCATTCTCCTGAGTTACTTACACTGTCGTTATGCCATACCGAGATAAATTGTCCACCAACCTCATTAATTATTCTTTTCATCTCTCCAACTTCCACGAAAGCTTCTTCCGCTGATAGCCCCATATAATCTTTCAATGTCCTGTCCATTATAGCAAAAGGATGTAGGATAAGCTCCGTCTCTTTATTTTGCCTGAGGTTAAAAAAAGGAAATGACCGGCTCATCCCAGCCCTGAATCCCGGTAAATCATGCCATCCCATTGAATAATCATTTTTGATTCCGGCTTTTTCTAACTGCTCATACGTATCTGGTAAATTTAAAATAAGAAAATGTTGACGACTTTTATCAATAAGCTCCCCTGATATCGCCCCTAGTTTATCAATCTCATATTTCAATATCTTCTCTGATGAATTTGAGTGATAAGAAGGATGAATTCCTATCTGATTTTTCTTAACCAAACTACCAATTAACCGATTGAAATGAAGGTTATTGACAGAAAGGGCGGTATCAAATTTGCTTTTGTTGCCCACCAAAATAAAATATAAAAGGTCTGTATTATTCACTTCCTTGCTTTTGCTAAGATAATTATAGGTATGAAAAGGATCTTCTTTTCTGTTAAGCAGAACCAGTAACCTTTCTCTTACTAACTTGGAGTCTCCTTTTAACATGGCTTTTAGCATACCTCCTGTATTCTTTACAACTCCCTTGTGTTTATATTTCCATGGATAATCAACATCAATAGTTATAATTTGGCGTTCGCTGCTTTTTTGAAAAGGCACTTCTAGTTTTGTTGCGATTAATTTAGCCCAATGTTCAACAATTGGCAGTTTGTAAAAACCTTTTTTAAACGCGATGCTTTCTTTTGCCGGGAACCTGCCATGAATATCCGGAGTAAAAGCTAAATATTCTTCATAACGGGTTAGCAAAAAGAATGTTGCCGAGAAAATATCGAATGGTACATGGCCTTTGTCGGTATGAAAAATTGTTGGAAGCCCCTCAAATGTTCCGGTACTGATTTGTTGTTTTTGAACCTCCGGTTCCGCGATTAACCCACTTGGAATTACCTGAAAAGTATTCTCAATAAAACCTGTTGTATAATTGATTACTTTGCTTTCAGACTGTATGTTATCCTGTGAATTAACAATTATGAAATCACACTTTAAAAGATGTCCAAACAACACCTTACAAACATATTTCAGGCGGTTAGAAATTGTATGTGATATAATGGTAATTCCCTGCATATTACTTTCTGCCCTGCTAAGATAAATTAAGTATCAGAAAGAAAAAACTGTAAAGTCCTGCTCTTTTTAAGAAGCTACTCCGTAAAGAAAGAAACTTTGCGAAACTCGGCGGAACAATCCAAAAAGCTATTACGCAAAGATACGCTATGAAGCAAAAAGATTCGCGAAGACAAAAACTTTGCGAAACTCGGCGGTACCTCTGCGAAACTCAGCGTAGCAATCCATAAAAAACTATTACGCAAAGATACGCTATGAAGTAAAAAGGTTCGCGAAGACAAAAACTTTACGAAACTCGGCGGTACCTCTGCGAAACTCAGCGTAACAATCCAAAAAGCTATTACGCAAAGATACGCTATGAAGCAAAAAGGTTCGCGAAGACAAAAGCTTTACGAAACTCGGCGGCACCTCTGCGAAACTCGGCGTAGCAATCCATAAAAAACTATTACGCAAAGATACGCTATGAAGTAAAAAGGTTCGCGAAGACAAAAGCTTTACGAAACTCGGCGGCACCTCTGCGAAACTCAGCGTAGCAATCCATAATAAACTATTACGCAAAGATTCGCTATGAAGTAAAAAGGTTCGCTATGAAAAAAACTTTGCGAAACTCGGCGGCACCTCTGCGAAACTCAGCGTAACAATCCATAAAAAACTATTACGCAAAGATACGCTATGAAGCAAAAAGGTTCTCGAAGACAAAAGCTTTATGAAACTCGGCGGCACCTCTGCGAAACTCAGCGTAGCAATCCATAAAAAACTATTACGCAAAGATACCCTATGAAGCAAAAAGGTTCGCGATGAAAAACTAAACAGTCCTCAAAAATAGAATTCACTCTTATAAGTTATTCACGTACCTGTTTATTCCTTCTTTTAGAAGACCAACATTAAAGTTTATCAACAATCCTAATTTGTAGTCACCCAATTTAAGATATGTTAATATTTGTGCCGTATGGACATCGATCAACCTATCAACCGACTTTAGCTCTATTACAACTTTATCCTCAACCAGAAGATCTATCCTGTAACCATGATCCAACCTTATGTCTTTATAAACAATTGGCATAGGTTTTTCTTTTTCCACACTTAAACCTTTTGTGGTTAACTCGTAATACAAACATTCCTGATATGCTGACTCCAAAAGTCCCGGACCTAACGCTCTATGCACTTCAATTGCTTTACCGATTATAATTTTTGATATCTGATTTTCATCCATTTATAATAACGTTTTAGCCTTAAACATACCAAATTATTCGTTTTAATCATAAAGATTCATAATGAAGGAATATTCACAAAAGAAAAAAACACAACTCCCTACCTAAAACTTCTTAAAAAATAATACAAAGACATTCGAAGATACACAGAGATCCGAGAAAAAAAACTTTGCGGGATTCGGCGGAACAATCCAAAAAGCTATTACGCAAAGATTCGCTGTGAAGTAAAAAGGTTCGCGAAGACAAAAACTTTACGAAACTCGGCGGTACCTCTGCGAAACTCAGCGTAGCAATCCATAAAAAACTATTACGCAAAGATACGCTATGAAGCAAAAAGGTTCGCGAAGACAAAAGCTTTACGAAACTCGGCGGTACCTCTGTGAAACTCGGCATAGCAATCCATAAAAAACTATTACGCAAAGATACGCTATGAAGCAAAAAGGTTCGCGAAGACAAAAACTTTGCGAAACTCGGCGGCACCTCTGCGAAACTCAGCGTAGCAATCCATAAAAAACTATTACGCAAGATACGCTATGAAGCAAAAAGGTTCGCGAAGACAAAAGCTTTACGAAACTCGGCGGTACCTCTGCGAAACTCAGCGTAGTAATCCAAAAAGCTATTACGCAAAGATTCGCTATGAAGTAAAAAGGTTCGCGAAGACAAAAACTTTACGAAACTCGGCGGTACTCTGCGAAACTCTGCGGAACAATCCATAAAGCTATTACGCAAAGATTCGCTATGAAGTAAAAAGGTTCGCGAAGACAAAAGCTTTACGAAACTCGGCGGCACCTCTGCGAAACTCAGCGTAGCAATCCATAAAAAACTATTACGCGAAAATTCGCTAGAATTCCAGCTTTACAATGGTAATTCCTGCCCCTCCCCTGTCTGCATGTGCGTCGGAACAGGATTTTACGAAGGCTATAGTGTTTAAATAATCTCTTATTAACTGGCGAAGGATCCCATTCCCTTTTCCATGAAGTATCGCAAGGTTTGTATTCCCGGCAATCACGGCTTCATCAATAAAGCCCTGCACTTCCATAATTGCTTCATCTCCACGCTTTCCCCTGACATCAATTTCCGGTTTGAACATTAATTTTTTTGTGGTAATCTCTGAAGACACCCTGACTTTTGTCTGAGGTTTGACTTTTTCCTGGTTCTCGCTTCTGATTATCTTATTTATCTGTACAGTCGTTATCATACTTCCAAAAGCTACAGTAACATTTTTCCCGTCAATCTTTACAACTTCCCCGGCTGTTTCCATACCTTGCAGCTTAACCATGTCTCCCGGTTGTATTTCTCTTGGTTTCTCCTTTTCTTTCTTCTTTTGTCCAACTTTTGACTTTTCAATTTCAGGGCTTGCTTTCTCCAGCTTTTTTCCTGCCTTTTGCAGCTCACTTATTTTCTTATCATATTTGTCATTGCCCCTCTGCTCTCCATCCATCCGGGATTTATACTCCTCCATTTGCCTGCGGAGTTGCCGGGTTTTCTCTTTCTCTGCACCGGCTTCTTTTATCTGCCTGATTGTCCCTTCAATCTTCGCATTCGCTTCTTTAAGCATATGCTGAGCCTCGGCTTTGGCTTCTTTTATAATTTTCTTACGTTCTTTCTGAATATCTTCCAGTTCGTTATTATACTTATCATAAAGGCCATCCAGCGTCTTTTCAACTTTTCGTATTCGTTGCCGTTTTGATTCCCAATACTTTTTATCTCTTGAAATCTCCCGTAAATGCTTATCATAATTAAAGTGTTCCTGACCGATTTTTTCTGATGCACTTTGAAGAATATCTTCCGGCAAACCTATTTTCCGGGCTATGTCTATTGCAAATGAGCTTCCCGGACGGCCTATTGACAATTGATATAATGGACGAATCGACTGCGTATCAAAAAGCATAGCGCCATTCAGTATACCTTCAGTCTCCGATGCATAATGTTTCAGGTTTGCGTAATGCGTCGTAATTACAGCATAGCTTCTTTTACTGTAGATTTTTTCCAGAACAGCTTCAGCTATTGCTCCACCAAGAGCCGGTTCTGTTCCCGTTCCAAATTCGTCAATAAGAATCAATGTTTGGCCTTCGGTGTTTTTCACCATGTATTTCATATTTTCCAAATGCCCGCTATATGTACTCAAGTCATTATCAATTGACTGTTCATCACCAATATCGATGAATATTGAGTTAAATACGCCCACTTCAGAATTCGGGCTCATTGGCACCAGTAATCCACACTGAAGCATATATTGCAGCAAGCCCACTGTCTTCAGACAAACCGATTTTCCACCGGCATTGGGACCCGAGATAACCAAAATACGGTTCTCGGAATTTAAATAAACAGAAAGTGGAACAACCTCTTTGTTATCCATGCTGTGGGTAATATACAAAAGCGGATGGACCGCATTCTTCCACGAAAACCCCTGCTGTTCCTGCAAAATCGGTAAAACAGCCTTAAGGCGCTGAGCAAACCTGGCTTTTGCACGCGCAAAATCTATTTCTGCCAGAAAATCATAACTTTCAATAATATCGGAAATATATGGCCGCAAATTATCAGCAAAACGAAGTAGAATTTTCCTTATTTCACGTTGCTCTGCTATCTGTAATTCCCTTACCTTATTATTTAACTCTACGACCTCCCCGGGTTCAATAAATGCTGTCTTTCCCGACCCCGATTCATCATGCATCATCCCCCCAAGTCGGCGCTTATTTCCCGCAGGAACAGGAATTACCGGACGACTGTCCCGGAAGGTGATTTCTGCATCATCGTCGACCAAGCCGTCAACTTTTGCCTTTTTCAGTATGCTCTGCAACTTCCTGTTTACTTCGGCTACCCGTTGTTTAATACTTCCTCTGATATCCCTTAGCTCTGGTGATGCGTTATCTTTAACCTGCCCGTTCTTGTCGATAATGGTATCAATCTCTTTGATAATTTCCGGATAGGTCTCAACCTCACCGGCCATTTCATAAAGTATTGGGTATTTCTCTTCCTTTTCTCTTCCAGACAAGTACTTAACCAACTGTATTATTGCCGATTGCGATTTTCGGAGTTTTACTAAATCCTCTACATCCGGAGCCGTTCCCTCTACCCTGATTTTCAAAAGGCTTGGCCGGCCATCAATGTAATCATCCTGAGGAAAATTCTCTTCAAATTCCAGTATTGTTTTTATTTCATTTGTGATACTCAGATTAAGGGTTACCAACTCGAAATTTGTCATAAAAGACATATTTTCAACCTTTTCCCTCCCAAGCTCACACAAACATGATTCTGAAATATAGGTGCGGACCCTGTCAAATCCAATCTTACTCTCAAACGAATCGGGGTATATTGCCATCTCCATTACTAATTTGGGCATAAAAGTAATAAAAACCGGAAAACGACTTACCTTAGGCTACATTATTCATTTAAAAACCCATGACCGGAATAAAAAACTGAGGGTTTACCTAAACGACCACAAAAGGTGCAGGAGTGCCGAACTTTTATTGGTCTCAAAATATTTAAACTATGCTGTGAACCTACCTTATGGCTAAAATATATTGCCGGCAACAAACAACTGTGAACAATTCAGTTACTTTTAAATACTTTTCTTAAAAAAATATTTCTACGGATAATTTACCGCAATAAAATTTCTATTTTTGAAATATTATTGCAATTTAATTTATGCATCAACACTTCAACAGGGAAATTGAGATAGATTTAACACGAAGGATAAGGAACAGTGACCAGGAAGCCTTTAAGCAAATTTACCTGCATTATTTCCCGTCTGTATATAAACAAATCTATTATAGGGCCGGTAATGAAGAATTATGCCGCGACATTGTTCAGGAGGCATTCATTAAATGCTGGAATAACAGGGAAAACCTTAATACCGATCACTCCCTTTTTGCCTATATCGTTACAATAGGAAACAATCTATTGATCAATCACTTTAAACATCAGAAAGTGAAAGAAGGCTACCGGGAACAAGCCGAAAAACAGGAATTGAACTCCCCTCCCCAGGCCGATTCCGACATTCAAATGAAGGAATTAAAAGCAAAAATCAATAGCATTGTGACCCGGCATCTGCCCAAACAGTGTCAAACCATTTTTATTATGAGCCGGTTTGATGAAAAAAGTAACGATGAGATTGCAGACATTTTGAAGATCAGTAAAAAAACCGTTGAAAACCAACTCTATAACGCACTTAAAGTCATTCGAAAAAAATTAGATAAAAAGTTATGGGTGTATTCTATTGTTTGGTTGTATTAATGGTATAAAGGACGATAACATGAACCTGTTTTTTAATTGGTTAAATAATAAAAACAACACAAAGCTTTCCGAAACTCAAAAAAATGAGTTTATCGAACTGGAAAGGATATGGAATATCAGTTCTGACCATAAAAAAGTTGAAATACCTGATGCTGAGAAGGAATGGGAGGATCTTGAACCCAAACTAAACAATAAGGACGTTCCTACACGTTCTGTTAAATTGTCACCTGCATGGTATTATGCTGCAGCTTCCATAATACTGCTTTTGGGAACCTGGAGTGTTTTCTCTTTTCTTACTACTGATATTTACAGAAGCCAGAACGAACTGCAAACTGTTTTCCTGCCTGACAGCTCGGAGGTTTTGCTCAACAAACACAGCCGACTTAGGGTAAAGTTCAGTTTTAACGAAAAACACAGAAATGTAGACCTTCACGGAGAAGCTTATTTTAAAGTTAAAAAAGGACAACTGCCTTTTATTATTAAAACTACGGAAGCCAATGTGAAGGTTGTTGGAACAGAATTTAATGTAAAATCGCGATTAAACAAAACCGAAGTCGGTGTTAATGAAGGAATTGTAGACTTCTTCCCCTCCCGAAAAAATTTTATGGACACCATACGACTTACTCGTGGAGAATACTCTACTTGCTCTAAAAAAGCCTCTCCCGAAAAAGCCAAAAAAATTGTTTTTGATGAGTACCCTGCATGGATAAAAGGGAAACTGGCCTTTCAAGATGCGAGTATAAAAGAAATATGTCGCGAGATTGAAATAAAATTCAACACTACGATAAAGATTGAGACCCCTGCAATTAAAGAAATGCAAATCAGTGGAATGTTTGAAGGCAAAAATCCGGAAGAGATTCTAACCGCTCTGTGTACTTTAATAAAAAGAGAATTCAGAAAAGAAGGGGAGACATATGTATTATACTAAGCATTTAAACACCTTACTTGCTATCCTGTTCTTTTTTGGTTTTCAAGGCAATATCCTGTCTCAAAACGATACCGGAATTAATTATTCCTTCCCGGGCACCTCCTTGCGGGAAGCCCTGCAAGTACTCATCAACGAGCATAATATACCCGTTCTGTATATCAACACGGAAATTGAAGATATTTCCGTAAGCGCAGAATGCCAGAACTGTCAGCCCAAGGATGCTTTAAACAACCTGCTGGAAGGAACACCTCTTCAGTGGAAACAAATTAAAAACCAGTTTATCCTGTATAACTCCTCAACAGGCAACTTACATACCGGGCCAACAGAGGGCAACTCTGAAAACCGCAACCTTAAAGGCTTTATTACCGATTCAATCAATGATATACCGTTGCCGTATGCTACCATTTTAATAGAGGGGACCAATAAAGGGGTTACATCCGACGAAAACGGTTACTTTGAACTTAATTTACCTGCAGACAAATACGCTTTAAACATTATGTATGTAGGATATAACCCGGACACCCTAATTGCCGACCTAACGTTACCAGGAAAAACCAAAGCCCGCCTTATAAAGCTGGACCCTACGAACTATAACCTTGATGCAGTAGTGATTAAAACATCAAAGATCCACGCCCTGGATGTTGACCAAGACGCCACCACCTTAACCCTGGAACCCGAAAAAATAAAACAAATTGCCACTTTGAACCCCGGCGACTTAAACCAAAATATCAGGATAACCCCGGGAGTATCTGGAGTTAATGACAACCTGAGTGGGTTCAATATCCGGGGAGGTTCTCCCGATCAAACCTTAGTGATATTCGACGGAATTCCATTATACCATGCACAACACCTCATGGGGTTTAACAGCGCCTTTAATGCCAACAGTGTGGAAAAAATAAGCCTGCACTCCGGTGGCTTTTCTGCCAGATACGGAGATCGCCTTTCCGGTATACTGGAATTGCAGGGAAAATCAGGCAATAACGAAAAACTGCACTACGGAATTACAGCTGACTTCTTCAACCTAAGCGGATATCTTGACCTTCCTGTATCAAAAAAAATAAATTTGTATACGAATTACACAAAAAGCATCGATGTCTTGCAGCAGAAAGAAAAAATAACTGACCGGAACGATCATGCTTTTTTCAATCAATACGACAATATATATGCCTCCAGCGAGCCTAAGGCAGGCTATAACCTTGATGCTTATGGCTCCTCATCTCCGCAGGCACAACAACGTTTCTCTGAATATCAGGATCTTTCAGCGAAATTAAAATATTCCGGAAAAAAAGATACAACGAGCCTCTCCGTAATCTTTGGAACCGATGAAATAAATATTGATGCAACACTTGCCCCAACAGAAAACAAAACAGGAGTCCGAAATGAGCGTTGGAACAATTTGGGGTTGGGATATCATTATAAACGGGAATGGCGCCCCGATTTCCATTCCGTATTCTCTGCTGCTTATTCCGACTATTCAAACCAAACCCGTTTTGATTACCAATATTTAAATTCCAGCCAGGAAGACAGCATTACAACTTCTTACGAAAACAACAACACCATTAACCACCTGAGGTTAGCTGCAGAAAATTTTATCAGGTTTTCCCATTTTTACAGGTTGAAACTGGGCATTGAGTATTCCCGGGTAAAAACTATGGCAGAAAGGACTTTTATGTCTAATGACAGTGTTATGTACAACCTGTTTGACAATGATAAAACAAACAACAAATACATTACTTTCATTGAAAACGACCTGACCCTGTTAAAAAAGTCAGACATACAACTAGGCCTTCGGGTTATCCATCACGATTTTACCCATGCCATTAATTTTATGCCCAGAGCCGGCATCAAACATCGTTTAACAAATAACATTACCCTTTCGTATAATTGGGGGGTATTTTATCAGTACATGCACAGAACTCCGTCTGTAATTTTTTTCAATGTTTCATCTTTTGGCTCTTCCAACACGTGGGTCAATGCTCAGGAAGACTTAAGGCCGTCCAGGTCGACCCACCATATTGCCGGGATTGGGTTCAAATTCAAAAAATACGCTGCTAACATATCAACCTATTATAAAAAATATTACAACCTGTCGTTCCTTACACCTACTAAAACGGATTTTATTGGAATTGACAACGAATATCCCCGATTAACACAAAGTATATACCTTGACTGGACACTCGACCACAAATACATCTCGAATGGTAACGATAAATCAGACATTCTTATTGGTGATGGTTACTCGCAGGGGCTGGAAATTTTCTTATCAAAGAGTAAAGGCATACATACCGGTTTTATTTCCTATCACTGGGGAACGACCCGGTACAGGTTCCCTTATATGAACAATGGAAAAGAATTTACTTCACCTGACTCTCGCGAACATGAACTGACGATTATGAACCAGATCGGTTACCGTAACTGGCACTTTGGATTAACATACCTGATTGCCTCCGGGAAGAATTATCCTGCAAGTTATTATACAAATAACTACAGCCAGAACAACATTTTATACCTGCGCCACCCTGTAAGCTGGGAAATTAGCAACATGAAGAAATTGCCGGCCTATCACCGAATGGATGCTTCTTTAAGAAAAAGCTGGGACAACCTTTTATTTTTCAGTGGTTCTGTTGGCTTATCGGTATATAATGTATTGGCAATAAACAACATTATTTCAAAATACTATGAAAGTGAGAGTGATGAAGACTTTACACCAGTAAAAAATTCCGAATTAAAAAACCAGTACGACACCGGAAGAATGTTAAACCTTTTTGTCGAAATAAACTTTTAACAAAACGATTACAACATGAATTTTTTATCAAAAAAAATACAACTTCTGACACAAATCGTTTTAAAAACACACTTACCATTCTGCATTCTTCTTGTTTTTACACTTAATAGCTGTAAGGATGACAGTTATCCGGAACCCTATTCTATTGACTT
Organism: Bacteroidales bacterium; assembly: GCA_965230395.1. Taxonomy (GTDB): domain Bacteria; phylum Bacteroidota; class Bacteroidia; order Bacteroidales; family UBA10428; genus UBA10428. Next base: position 2,808,096 of record CBDDKV010000002.1, on the reverse strand, counting down.
TGAAAACATACATATCGAATATGCTTCATCGGGTTATTTTGAAGAACTTGGAAAACAGATTGATGCAGGTTATTTCGGCAACCTTTCCAGCATTATTGCTTTTAAGGACAACCAGTTGATATACGAAAAGTATTTTTCAAACTATACGGAACAATCTCAATTCTATATTCATAAAATTACCGGAGCAATAACATCATTGCTTACAGGCATTGCAATAGACAAGGGATTTATCGAAAGTCCTGACTCAAAATTATCGCAATTCTATCCTTATTATACTTTTGACAGTACACAGTCAAAATACTTCAATGAGATAACCATACACGAAATTCTTACCATGTCGTCTGGTTACCCTAACAATGGAAGCTGGAAATGGAAAGACTCTGTTATTACCACCATATTAAATACAAATATCCGTGAAGATAAGTCCTTTTATTACTTTCCGGGCATGTATATGGTTTTAAGCGACATCATTGAGAAAACCTCTGGAATGAAAATAGACAGCTTCGCCAATAAATATCTTTTTGGACCGCTTGATATAACGGACTACAGATGGAGCAAACACCGGAACAGATTATTTCGTGCCGATGGGGCCGGCGAAGGACTGCACTTGACTACCCGGGATTTGGCAAAAATAGGCTTGCTTTGTTCAAATAAAGGGAATTGGCAGGGAAAACAGCTTATTTCTGAATACTGGATTAGAGAATCGAAAAAGAAATGGATCTACACGCGCATAAATTCAGCCTACAGTCCTTCTGTCCCTTATTTTGGGTACGGGTTTTATGTAAAAGACAAATCTGCCTTCGATTACCTGCTTAACACGTATACATATTACGCAAGGGGCGGCACCCCGCATTTATGGATAATCCCTTCCCATAATTTGGTCGTTGTTACCTTCAGTAGTCCTTCATCTCCTACAAACAACCTGGAAGAGATGGTATACAATTATTTCATTCCGGCCACCACCCCGGACGTCAGCATTCAGCGAAAAACAGCATATAACTACTTTGCTTCACCCAGTGATGTTGCCATTGATGGAGACTTCTCCGAATGGCAACACTGCGACTCCGTTCAACTTTTATATCGTGGGGATAAAAACATCAGCAAAACAGACTTCAGTGGTTCGGCAAAAATAGCCTGGAACCCTGCAAAGCCTCAAAGCATATACCTGTCCTTTTCCATTAACGATTACTATTTCAGACAAGGCTATGAATCCAAATACGACAACGACATCCTTGAAATAAGTTTTGATTTTAACAACACCGGACGTACATACAAATTTAGCTATGCTACAGATGGTGCAAACACCTTTGATCTTGCCAACGCAACAAATTCAAAATGGAAAGTAAAAAAGAATGCTTCGTACCTGGCAATGGAAATAGAGATAACCCCGCGCGAAGGGGAAGAACTATATCATGAGCTACTAAATTTTGAAGCCCGTCCAAATAAAGACATTGGCATGAACATTACTTATTATGATGTCGACAACACAAATTTTGGCTACGATGAAATGTCCTGGGCATATTCCGAAGATGAAGACTTTCAAAGTTCCCCCCACCTGGGTCCTCTCTATCTCGGAAATGTTTATTTTAAACCGGGTAATTGATTCCGTTGAGAGCTAACCAGATTAACTGGATTTAGGTTTTGAACAATTTGTATTCTCTGTTTCTCAGAAAAAAATAAGGCTTGTTGACCAAACAGATAAAGATAAAAGCTTAATTCTTTTGAATATTACAACATTTTGCTAAGCATTCTCGCACGTGGATAGTACCTTGGCACAGAAGTTTGTTGTTATTTTCACCCTGTAAGCGTCACCCAACACAACCAAGTAAACATACTTCTACGATTTGTGTTAGTGTAACAGTAATTTGTGTTAACAAAATGTCCTTCAGTTGCTAATTTTACTTCCAGAAAATTTTGTAAACCATAAAAGAAAACATTATGACAAATAAGAAAGAAACCCTTCACCTTGAAAATGTACTTAAAAATCACACCCAGGACATGACGGGTAAGGTTGTTGCTGTAACAGGTACCACTAGTGGAACAGGTTTTGTTTTAGCAAAAGAAGCCGCAAAAAAAGGGGGCACTATTCTACTCCTGAACCGTGCAAGCGAACGTTCAGCTAAATCCCTTTCCCAACTTCAGGAATTAGTACCGGAAGGAAAATTTGAAGCTATTGAATGCGACCTTCAAAGCTTTGACAGCGTGAAAAATTCGGCCTCCATCATTAAAGAAAAGTACAACAAGCTAGATGTACTCGTAAATAATGCGGGAGTTATGGCTTTGAAAGATACAGCTACTGTAGATGGTTACGATGTACAGATGCAAACCAATGTAATTTCGCACTTTCTGCTCACGAAAGAATTATTCCCAATTCTGAAAAACAGCTCACAAGCAAGAATAGTGAACCACTCCTCAATGGCAAGGCTGGGAGGCCCACTTGAGATGAAGTATTTCTTAAAAAACGGGGGCAATCTGGGTGGAGATGGCACTGACGAAGAAAACCAAAACTTCCAGGGGCCAAGATGGCTACGTTATCATCAGACAAAACTAGCCAATTGCGCATTTACTTATGGCCTGAAAAGCCGATTGGAAGAAAAGAACATTACTAATGTATTGCCACTTCTTGCACATCCAGGACTGTCTGCTACAAACCTTCAAATTACTACCGATGCTGATGGCGGCATGGATGCCAAATCAGACTTTATGAATATGGCCCAAACACCCGAAGACGGTGCTACCGGAATTATAAGGGCTGCAATGGATAAAGATGCAAAATCAGGTGATTTTTATGGTCCTTCTGGAGATGGCTGGGGTGGATTTCCTGAATTACTGGAACCAGAAGAACTCTTGCTTGATGAATCTAACCTTAAAATTAATTGGGAAGGGTGCGAAAAGGCTGTAGGAATTTTTGAGATTTAGCATTAAAAATATTTCACACTAATCAATATAAAAGGATATTGATTAGTGTGAAAGGCTTTAGGTAAAACCTATTAAAAACGATGTTTTTCAGGAACGAAAATGCCTCGATTGAGCATAAAAAAACCAATAAAAGACGGATAATTAATCAATAAGAAATAAACACCAGCATACAATCAAGTTCATAAAACATTTGGTGGATAGTGCTAACTTCGAGCATGGTAACATCATTTAATATAAATATAACAGTTTGAAAGGTAAGCGTTTCAAATTGTCAAACACCCCGTATTTAAACCGTTATCCACAATGAAAATGAGACCAAAATGGAATTTAGACGAACATGGACACGAATTGCCAAACGATTTTCAACCAAAAGGTGCTGATAAAATTTCCTAAGTATTTGTTTGCCTTCAAATGTTTTAGAGAACCCGTTTTCTGTTTCTTTAATTTTTCTTTTCAATGTATAATAGTTTTTACTTATAACGGTTATACTTAAAATGCAGACTTTTAGCTACATTTAGGTTTTGTTCAATGTATAAAGCAATTAGGCGAGGTAGTAGTAAATTCAAGGACCGTAGTCTGCTCCAACTTCATCCCGACCTGATAAGTTTGAAACCGGAGATCGCTTACTTGCAACATACTCAACGTTGCCACTCATTTTAAACCTAATAGTATATGATAAAAAACATTTCGCTCTTAGTTGCATTTTACCTATTAATCTCTTGTTCAAAAAAAGCAGAAATACCACCTACAACTATTCAATTAAAATCACCAGATCAAAAAATAGTTTTAGACTTTAATATAAAAGATTTTGAGGCATTTTATCAAGTTAAATTCAACAACCAACCTCTAATCACCCCCTCTAAATTAGGATTTGAATTCAAGGATCAACCAGCTCTATCCAGAAATCTAAAAATTGTATCTTCAGCAGAGTCTACTTTTGATGAGACCTGGACACAGGTTTGGGGAGAACAAAAAAATGTCAGGAACCACTACAATGAAGTTATTGTTCATTTAGAAGAAGTTGATAACCTCAAACGAAAGCTGGACATTATTTTCCGGGTATTTAATGATGGGATAGGCTTTTCCTATGTGATTCCTGAACAAAAGAACCTTGACTCTTTATACATTACCAATGAATTGACCGAATTTCATTTATCAGACGATCTGTCTTCCTGGTTTATTCCTGCCAATTTTGATTCATACGAAGCATTGTATCAAAATAAACCTGCCAGTAAAGTTGAATCTGCCAATACACCTATCACTTTTGAATCTCCAAAGCAAGATGTTTTTGTGAGTGTGCATGAAGCCAACCTGACCAATTATGCAGGAATGACGCTAAAAAAGAAAGATAGCACTGACCTATGTTTTCAAGCAGATCTGGTGCCATGGCCTGATGGTGTGAAAGTGAAAACAAAAGCACCCATGCAAACACCCTGGAGAACGGTTCAAATAAGTCGTTCTGCAGAAAAATTAATAGAATCAAAGCTCATCCTTAATCTCAACGAACCCAACCGACTTGAGGATATCTCCTGGATTAAGCCTACAAAATACATAGGTATCTGGTGGGGAATGCACTTGGGCACTCAAACATGGACCTTGGGTGAACGACATGGAGCTAGCACCGAAAACGTGAAGAAGTATATTGACTTTGCAGCAGAAAACAATATTCAATCTGTACTTGCAGAAGGTTGGAGTACAGGATGGGAAAAATGGGGACAACCTAAAGCTTTTGATTTTGTAACACCTTATAAGGATTTTGATTTAAATGCAATTGCAAATTATGCTAAGGAAAAAGGGATACAACTAATTGGCCATCACGAAACAGGTGGCGATGCCAGGTACTATGAAGAAAAATTGGATACGGCTTTTGCCCTATACCAGTCGCTAGGTATACACCAGGTTAAAACAGGCTATGCAGGTCCAATTGTGCCTTCCGGTCATTTCCATCATGGTCAATACATGGTCAACCATTACCGAAAAGTAGTAGAAACTGCCGCTACATATCAGCTATCCATTAATGCTCATGAGCCAATAAAACCAACAGGAATTAGAAGAACTTTTCCAAATATGATGACCAGAGAAGGCGCAAGAGGAATGGAGTGGAATGGCTGGAGTGACGGGAATCCTCCTGAACACCATGTCATCCTTCCATTTACCAGAATCTTAGCAGGCCCTTTGGATTATACCCCCGGAATATTTGATCTTTTGTACAAAAATGCGGGCAAGCGTGTGAAGTGGAATGGCTTAGACAAAGGGACAAGTAGAACGAACACTACTTTAACAAAACAGTTGGCCCTCTACATCATTTTTTACAGCCCTCAACAGATGGCATCCGATCTCATTGAAAACTATGAAAACCAACCAGCATTCCAGTTTTTCAGAGATGTGCCGGTAGATTGGGAATATACCCACGTGTTGAATGCAAAAATTGGAGATTACCTCACCATAGTTAGAAAAGATATCGATAGTGATGATTGGTACCTGGGAGCAGTAACGGATGAAAAACAACGTAAACTTGCGGTTGGCCTTGATTTTCTGGAAAAGGGAAAGAGGTATGTAGCTGAAATATATGCAGACGCAGAAGACACTGATTGGAAAAATAACCCCTACACCCATCAATTATTAAAATTGGAAGTTACAAACAAGGACACGTTAACTTTAAAATTAGCACCTGGAGGTGGTCAGGCCATTCGCTTTAAAGCTCAGCAATAAAAACAGTTGCTCCATGCATAAAACTATTTTATCTTTAATCATAGCACTATCATTTTCTACTCTGGTAGTTGCTCAAAAAAATGACGGATGGAACATCTCCGTCGCAGAAAACAAAGCGTATACTGGTGTCGTTGTTGCCAATGGGCGTATTGGTATTTTGCCTTCAGAAAAACCATTTGAAGTAAAACACATTATCCTTAACAATGTCTATGACAAAGAATCCCCTTCGGGCGTTAGCAGAATATTGCAAGGGATGAACTTCGCAAACCTTGACATTGAGATTAATGGAGAATTGATAAATGAATCAAACATTAGTCATTGGCAACAAACACTAAACATGAAAGAGGCCAGCTTTACTACTTCTTTTGTTTTTAAGGATAAGGCGCGAGTCTCATACACCATTTATGCGCTCCGGAATGTGCCATACTCAGGGTACATTGATGTGAAAATTGATGCAAAGAAAGACATAGCAATTCAAGCCAGTGCAAAAATTTTAACCCCAACTGAATATCAGTCCCCGGTAAGTACATTTAGAACATTCCGAGATTTAGAAACCAGCATTCCAATACTTCAGACTGTTGCTAAAAGCAGGCTCGGGAAACATACCATTGCAACTTCCGGGACTTTCATCTGGCATGACATTAATTCTACCAGAGCGGAAGAACGTCCGGAAATACATCAGCGCAAAGTATCTGATTACAACAACCAGTTATTTTTCAAAAAGGACATCAAAAAAGGGCACTCACTGGACTTTGCATGGACAGCCGCACAATGCACGACACAAGATTTTTTTGACCCCCAATCAGAATCCGGACGCTTTGTGATTTTTAACCTGCTCACACCGAAAAATGATCTATTGGCACAGCACCAATTACTTTGGGAAGAACTTTGGGAAGGTGACATCATAATCGAAGGAGACTTACAATCTCAGCAAGACATTCGATTAGCGCTATATCATTTATATGCCTTCGGAAGGGCCAACTCAGATTTGAGTATTGCCCCTATGGGATTATCTTCTATGGGATATAATGGGCACATCTTTTGGGACGCTGAACTTTGGATGTTCCCTCCCCTACTGATCCTCAATCATGGTATAGCAAAATCGATGATTAATTACAGATCGGATCGATTGGAAAAAGCAAAACAAAAAGCAGGGAATTTTGGGTTTAAGGGAGCAATGTTTCCCTGGGAAAGTGATGACACGGGAGAAGAAGCTACCCCTACGTGGGCATTAACCGGCACATTTGAACATCATATAACTGCAGACATAGGTATTGCCTTTTGGAACTATTACCGGGTGACAAAGGACAAAAAATGGTTAGAAACAAAAGGATACCCAATGCTTAAAGAAGTAGCTGATTTCTGGGTAAGTCGTGCTACTAAAAACCCTGATGGTAGTTATTCCATAAAGAATGTAATTGGCGCCAATGAATATGCACACAATGTAGATGACAATGCATTCACCAACGGAGCCGCCATTACCGCCCTGCAATACGCTTCTTTGGCGGCAGATGTGCTAGAAAGAGAAAAAGATCCAGTATGGACGGCTGTTGCCAAAGGAATTAAAATGAATCACTTTAAAGATGGCACAACAATGGAGCACAGTCAATACAAAGGAGAAAAGATCAAACAGGCTGACGTAAATCTCCTGACATACCCATTAGACATTATCACCGATAAAGAATCAATATTAAAAGACTTAGCGTATTACGAGCCCAAATTGATTAAAGACGGCCCTGCGATGAGCAAGTCTATCTTTTCAATAATTTATGCTCGAACGGGGGACTCAAAAAATGCCTTCCGACTATTTAAAGAGAGCTATGAACCTAACAAAAGAAAACCATTTGGCGCTCTTTCAGAATCTGCAACAAGCAACAATCCTTATTTTGTTACGGCTGCAGGTGGAATGTTGCAAGCTGTCTTATTTGGTTTTGGTGGACTGCATTTTACAGAAGAAGGAATCGTTCAAAAGGATCCCCTACTACCAAAATCATGGAAATCTTTAACCATCAAAGGAGTAGGGTTAGAAAAGAAAACATATAAAATTGAAAAATAGATTTGAGCAGTATTTGGGAAATAATAAAATGTCAATAATTAAGCCTCTTTTTACGGACTAAGCCATAATATGTACATAGGGTTGAACTAAAAACTGCAGACTATTTTTAGGTCGACACACAGAGTTTATAACTCATAAGGGACTCAAGGGCTTTCGAGCGTCACCGCCCGTATCAATTTTCGGTAATAAATTGATACATCAAAAGCCGCTACTCCTTACGATATCAGATACCCAACGCTGCACCGAATACTGCAAACGCAACTATCTTTAGGTAAGATAAGATTTTTGATTACAATGCATTAGAGATAATAACATTGATTAAGACCGTAGACATTGATAAATTATCAAGAAGAACGATTGAATGCGTTAAATTTTTATAATTTTATAGAGGATAGTTGTTTTTAAACGAAATAATATGAAAAAATGGAGTCTTTACATACAGCGTAACCCTCAAGAGACAAGCAATAAATTAGAGTCTGCCCTTATAGGCCGATTTGTTTTTAGGGTTAATCAAGATAGAGATAATTCAGTAACATTTAAATTACACAAAAGGATACTTTATATTTGGTATATGTATTTTCATAATTGGACTATTGCTACTGGAAAATTATTAAAAGCAGGAACAGCTAACAAGACCAATGTAGAAATTTCCTTTACTCAACATTGGTTCATAAAATTGATAGTATATTCACAGATGCTCCTGGGTTTAGGATTTATTATCGCAATTATTTTAGGATTTAGTGACAGTACTTCGTTGATTGTTCCAGGAGGTATATTATTACTATTAGGAGTTGTATTATGGATTGCGATAAAAATGAAATTCAAAAAGGATATTCAAGAATATAAATCGTTAATATCTGAGATATTAGAGGCTTGACCAAAAGTTAGTGGATTTAAAGGACTGATACTCTAAAATATGGGGTTCGAGAAGAGGTATGCAGATTTGAAATCCGATAAAAACGAAGAAAATGGATTCAGCACAATGGATAGTAAAAGTGCGATAAAAAACAACAAATTTAAAAAATCATAAACAACTGATAATCTGCGACTAGAACTCACATTAATCAGAGTAAATTACCAATAAAACAATTTCATCTGTTATGCTTTACGTTAATTGCAACACCTATTTACATAAACGCACAAACCTATCTGGTTAAATCTATAATATACAATCATTTATAGTTTTCAAAAAATTTCCCCTGATATTTCCAACAAGGACAAGCCTATGGCCTTACCAGGGGAAGTTACCGTTAAAAACCTTCTCCGTACACCGGTACCATAACAGCGGTTAAATCTGGTTTTTCCATATCCTTGTCCAGAGGGTACATTGGACGAATTATGCGTTTATAATCAAGGCGTTCCAGATCCTGATCAACCCCACCAGGGGTCAGTGCCATTATCCAGTCGGCCTTCATATTGTATAATTCGGGAACCAGATAACCTATTTTCACAACTACGATATCCGTTTTTCGCGGATTTAATCCTAGTTCTGTAAAATCTTTTTCGTAGTGATACGGCTTCCGCTTCTTTGTGACAATCACCGATACGCTGCCTATCTTTACGACCACTTCCGTTTCGGCATGCTTATCCCCCTGCTTAATGGACTGGACCGTTCCTGATAAGAAAACCGGGGGAGAATAACGGGCATCGACCATCGCTCCGGCCTTTCCTTCTACTTTACCTCCAATTCCGGCCTTTACCGCTTTTTCAACAAATTCCGATCCGGGAATAGAGGCATATATGACTGACGGACCGTCTTCCAACTTAAACTCAGGGCGGTTAAGAATTTCATTAAGCGTCCAGGTTACATCTCCGGCACCTCCTGCTGTGGGATTATCGCCCATATCACTAATCAGGAAAGGCTGGTTTTCACTTTCGATGGCTTTATCCAGACATTCATGCAAAGGCGCGACCGGTGCCACAAATTCAAATTCATTTCTTACCTCCCAGAAATCTCCTGCCAGACTTTCCGCTGTGGTCTTCACTTTCGTCTGGTCATCACCTGTAACCAAAATAACCGCATGGTTCCGTGGCTCATCAGCCCAGGCGTAACCAACCCATATTGACGCATCTAAAACCCCTTCCTGTGCTGCTGCCGGGGCAACTTTTGCATATAAGCTTTTTGCCGGCTCAATTCGGGTACTGGTTTTTTCACCGGGCAGCAAAACAGGCACCCGCACCCAGGCCTTATATTTCGGCTTGCCCTTCCCGTTTTCTAACCGTTTTAACAAACTCTCAACAGCCCTTTGTTTCGACTCCATTGCATCTTCGTGCGGAGCTAGTCGATAGCAGGTAAACATATCAATATTGTAGGCTAACCGTTTTGACACATTACCGTGTAGATCCATGCAGGTTGAAATAATTGTTTCCGCCCCTACTACTTCCCGAATCCGTTCCACGTAATCAGCTTCCGGATCATCCAGGCCTTCAACGCTCATTGCGCCATGCAATTCAAGGTACATCGCATCGTATGGAAGGTTTTCTTTCAGCATTGCCAGTGTTTTATTCACCAGTGACTCATACGCTTCACGGGTCACCATTCCTCCGGGAAGGGCTTTCCCTTTCAGGGTCGGAAACCACTGTGCCTTTTTTATGTTTTCAGAACCTTCCTGTAAAAAGGGGTAATATTCAAGGACCTCTTTCCCGTTTAAGGTGTGAAAAGCTTCTTCATGCGTTCGTGCCGGAGAAAAAGTACTGGATTCAATGGCCAGTCCGGCTACTGCTATTCTGGGCCGTTCATTTTCCTGTTTACAGCCAAATAAAAAGACTGCAATAATTACTAAAAAAAAGTATATTCTCATCGATTTAAAATTTGTGACCTGCCTGAAAATTTACTGCACATTTTCATCATGGTTCGTGTGTATCCCCATACCGGATCAGACAGGATCTGTTTCATTGGTTTAAAATTTTCAGCATATTTTTTATTGAATCAGTACGAACACTGATGCTTTTATACTCGTCAATTTCGTTGTTTTTACCCATTTTTATCGTTGGATTATAATAGTTCATCTGGCTGCCAACAAATGTTTTCGCCGAAGCATGAAACTCCGTAGCCCTGGTTTTTGTCATAATCGCCTCAAGTGTTTCCTCATTAATTCCGCTTCCGGGCATAATGGTAATCCCATCACCTGCCGCTTTAACCAGTTTTGCAAGAATTTCAACCCCACAATACGCAGTATTTTCTCCACCAGACGTTAATATGCGTTTTATACCTGATTGATGAAGTTGTTCAAGTGATTTAAAATAATCTTTACTCATATCAAAAGCCCTGTGAAAGGTACACTCCAATGGATAAACCAAATCGATGATTTCTCTGGTACGATCAACATCAATGTCCCCGTTTGCTTTTAAGAAACCGAAAACAATGCCGTTGGCACCAAGTTCTTTGACAGCCTGTGCATCCTGTTTCGTAATTTCAAATTCGATATCGGAATACAAAAAGTCCCCTCCACGGGGCCGGAGTATTACATTAACCGGAATGTTCAGGTAATCTACAACATATTTGATAGTAGCATAAGACGGAGTGGTGCCGCCTTCGTTGTAATTATCGCAAAGTTCAATGCGGTCAGCCCCTGCTTGTTCAGCTTTAATTGCTGATTCCGCCGAATAACAACACACTTCCAGTATTTTGTTCATATAAACCTTTGTTTGGTATCAAAACCTGATAAATGATACGATAATCTGAATGTTATTTTACCATTCTGATGATCCATTTTAAGAACATTTATCTAAGTCAGAATGGAGAATGCCCCACCCTTCATGTAAAAATAATTATTATACCGTATATTATTCGTTCCATGAAGTTGAAAAATACTATCCTGCAACATTGCTTTTTTACCTCTCTCCGGGATATTTCCCTGCATGCTGTTTTACCTGGAAATACTTAACAGATAATGATAAAAAAAATATGAACACAGGTATAAAAATATCAGAGAAATACGAACAGGCACGAAAACCTCCATCACATGAAAGCAAAAAAAAGCCCTGACATATTATCAGGGCTTAATTTTTTCAGCAACATCTGCCCTCAAAAATTTAAAGACTAAAATGGTGAGCCAAAATGCTTACTATCCGTAATTATATGCGCCTGGTTTTTTTATCACTTTGCAGGAGTAGTATCTGTCGCCATCATTTAATACCACAAGGCACTGAAGATAAATCTAAAGTATACTGACAAACATTATTCTCCACCCGGTAGTTGATGTTAGGGATACTTTGGGTGAGTATTACATTTCCTGCAATATCTGTTACGTTTTATAAATGTTTGCTTTGCGGATGATGCAAATTTCAATACAACATTATCCTTCGTTGGGTTTGGCCAATATTCAATACCGGCAGGGCTTCGTTTGTTTGATAGCAAAGTCGAAACATTCGTCGTATCGCCCCCTTCTGATTCTTCAGCGTATAAAGGCCTGGTCATTAACAGAAAAGCCCCAAACTCTTTTTCGGTATGTTTAATGTGTTCAATGTTTGTGCCATTGGGCTGTTTTATCTTATGATCTGAACCGTGCATGGTAACATCAACTGAACCGCCCGAATAAACCCCTTTTATTTGAAGACCTGTTGTTTTCATAGGAGTTGGTAAAAATAAGGCCTCTCAACTGAATATGTTGAAAATTAACGCTGAAATGGATCTTGTAATAATCCTTAGGATCATCACTCGTGTTATCAAAAACCACCCTATCATTTTCATAAGGGCAAATAACCACAGGCTTACCTTCCTCCCCCTTCAACGCAGGTAACAAAGCCCCCTTTATAAACACCTTCATGAATAAATATTGTATCACCGGCCTGAAGACTTTTATTGTCTTTTAATATTCACAATCAGAAAAGCCAAAATAAACCTCACCGATGAATAAAACACGAAACTTTTACAAAAAATAACATTTTTTTATGGGAGTTATCATTTAACTGCTTGTAATACTATCAGAAAAAGGAGTATAACTTTTTACAAATAGTATTAACTCAAAATACAGCTTTATGAAAATTTTCAACTTTATTTTAACCGCCCTCATTATGGCTACAGGGCTTTCCGTTTACGCCCAGACCTTCACAAATTATACGATAGCCAATATGTCTGAAAATATGGGCGGCACGCATTGCTTCTGCACTGCTGTAGATCCCGACGACAATTTTTGGGTTGGCACACGAGAGGGACTTTCGAAATTTGACGGCGAAAACTGGACAATTTACACAACTGAGGACGGGCTAATCGGACACACGGTTACAGATATTGTTTTTGACGAAGAGCAAAATGTATATGTGGCAACATCCTCCGGAATTTCGATATTTAACGGAGAAACCTGGACCAGCTATACTTATGATGACGGACTGCCGGATTCTCATATTGCAACAATAGCTTTAGATCACGATAAAAATATCTGGGTAGGTTCTGTTCACGGAGTTGCCAAATTCGATGGTACAAAATGGACAACTTACAACGAGCAGAGCGGATACCCTTATACAAGTATTGAAGATATTAAATTTGATCAGGATGGTATTGGCTGGTTTGTCTCCATTCCGGATGGATTAATAAAATACGAAGATGATACCTGGACAGAATATGTTGATGCCAATGGTGAAACGATTAATGCCCCATTTTGTATTGATGTGGATTTATTCAACAATAAATGGGTAGGCACCAGCAGCGGGGCTTATATGCTCAATAAAAACACGTCCCGGTTTTATACCAAATCAGACGGAGTAGCCGGTCAATCCATATATGGGATTCATGCAGACATGAATGGCAACATATGGTTAGGCACTTCTTACGGAGCTTCAAAATTCGATGGGGCACAGTTTAAAAAATACAGAAAAAGCAGCGGCTTAGTCACAAACGAAGTACAGGATATATCCTCCGATTCGAAAGGCAACATTTTTTTCTGTACCCCTAAAGGAGTGTCAAAATTCGATGGCAACAGCTGGTCTACAATAAAATCAAAAACGCTTTTAAGCAACGATATTAATGGGGTTTCCGGCACTGCCAATGGCAATATATGGCTGGGCACATATAAAGAAGTAATACAGATAACAGATACAGGCTGGGTACAGCACACAGACTACGGCGGGGTATATGCCCTTGCAACAACAAAAAACGGGAACATTTGGGTTTCTACTGGGGCTTTCGGGCGTGGCAGCAATAATGGTGTAGCTTGCTACGATGGGAATTCATGGAAATTATACAACAATAAAAACACCCCTTTATCTGACGGATTAGCTGTTCACCATATTTCCGAAGATAAGGACGGAAACATCTGGTTCGGTGGCGACAGGACTTATATTGTAAGGTTTGACGGGACAGATTGGAAAACTTTTGACATCGACGCTATGCCCAGTGCAATAATTACAGATAGTGAAAATAACGTATGGGTTGGAACCAGCAGCAAAGGACTTGCCAAATTTGATGGCCAGACGTGGACCTTCATTAGCGAATCAGACGGCTTTAACAATAAGCATGTAAGTACCCTGGCTATTGATTCCTCCGGCAACTTATGGATCGGGACGTCAGAAGGAGTGTCAAAATATGACGGAACAAACTTTACAACTTACACCACGGATGACGGCTTGCCTGTTAACTCTGTAACAGATCTGGCTGTTGACAGCGACAATGGCATATGGATTAGTCATATTGAAGGCCTCTCTGTTTTTAAAGACAATACCTTCACCAACTATTCAACAGAAAACGGACTGTTAAGCAAATACTCCAAAACAATGTATATTGACAGCAAAAACAATGTTTGGTATGGAACCCAATATGGACTATCTGTAATTTCTCCGGAATCTCCTTACCTCAACATTTCGAAAAAAACACTCGCTGTTCGTGTTGAGGAGTCTGCCATCGACTCATTTGCCATTCATTCAAACACCAGCTGGCACATTACAACAAACAGCCCGTGGATAAAGTGCCATAAAACACAAGGGATTGAAAACGATGTCGTAAAGGTAACCTGTAACGAGAATAAATCAGGAACTGTTCGCCTGGGGGAAATTTATGTGCTCGGAAATGGTATGCCTGCCGAAACCATCAAAGTTGAACAGGGAATCGCCGACAAAAACCTTGAAGTATCGGCCGCGGAATTCAACCTTGCCTACTCCTCAGATACTATAGATAAATCTTCCAACATTACCTCGAACACCAGCTGGACAGTAGTCTGCGAAAGCGACTGGATAACCGTTGAAAACCAAAGCGGTGACAACACGGGTACGGTAAGCTTCAAAGCTTCACCAAACCGTACAGTCCGGGAAAGAATGGCTACAATTAATGTGCATGGCACCGGGGCAAATTCTGCAAACATAGTGGTAACCCAAAAAGCTGAAACACCCATGTTAAACATATCTGCAAACTCAATTGACGTCCCTTATTCCAGAACCCTTGTAAATGTAGAAATTACATCCAACACATTCTGGAGCATCTCCTCTGAAAACAACTGGCTGGAATTCAATAAACTGTGGGGATTCGGCAACACAACTGTCCCTCTGTATGTTAATGCCAACTCTGATGAAACCGGCAGGAATGGCCGTTTAACCATATCTCCAATAAACAGTAGCCCGGTTAATGTTACCGTAAACCAAAACGGATTTGGCACTTCCGGAATTGGCGAAACCAGCCATACGGATGAATTTGTATTCCTCAACAAAGCAACGCAGAACATCAGCGTTAACTATTCCGACCTGAACAGGGTTGAAATATACAATCTGTATGGCAAAATACTAAGAGTCTGCAACAAAAATGAAATCGATATCAGTTCCTATAAAAGTGGAATTTATATTGTCCTTGTCGTTAAAAACGATAACACCCGGTATACGCACAAACTCATAAAATAAGGCGTAATTCATTTTAAACACCAACCCGGGTTCATAATAGTTTGGTTTTCCGGGTTGGTTTTATTTTGTGTTCGTTATACCTTGAAACATTTACCTTCTTCATATCCTATTCTCTATTCCTTTTTTATGTCCGTTTACCTGCTTTTATCTTATCAAATGTGTTACAAGTTCCATTTTAAAAAAGACCTAATTGTATTGCAAATCAGAAATATCTGGTCATAAAACTCAAAAAAAATATTTTTTTTATGGGAGTTATCATTAGGCTGCTTGTAATACCATTAGAAAACAGTAAAACTTTTAAAATATAGTATTCATTACAAAATATAGCTTTATGAAAATTTTCAACTCTATTTTAATCACCCTTCTAATGCTTACATGGAGTTCCGGTTACGCACAAACCTTTACCAATTACACCGTGACCAACGTATCTGAAAATATAGCAGGTATGTATTGCTCCTGCACGGCTGTTGACCACAATGACAACCTTTGGGTTGGAACCCATGAAGGGCTTTCAAAATTTGATGGTAAAAACTGGACAATCTACACTACTGAAGACGGATTGATTGGAACCGGTGTGACAGACATAGCTTTTGAAGGAGAAAATATTTATGTTGCCACATCCTTTGGTATATCGATATTCAACGGAGAAACCTGGACCGGATATAATGCCGAAGACGGACTTCCGAATTATTATATTGCAGCTGTGGCTGTAGATCATGATAAGAATGTCTGGATTGGTTCTTACCACGGGATAGCGAAATTCGATGGTACTGAATGGACGGTTTATGACGAGAATAGCGGATTCCCTTACACCTCTGTCAAAGACATCCGATTTGACAACGATGGTATTGGCTGGTTTGTCTCCGGGCAGGACGGGCTTATAAAATACGAAAACGGAGCCTGGACAGAATACACCATTGACAATGGAAAATCTATTCAGAATCCACATTGCATTGATGTAGATTTATCTAACAATAAATGGGTAGGCACCAGCAACGGAGCTTATAAGATCAATAAAAGTTCTTCGACATTATATACGGAATCAGACGGTGTAGCTGGTAAAAGTATATTTGGAATTCATTCGGACCATAACGGCCATATATGGTTCGGAACGGAAAACGGGGCTTCTAAGTTCGACGGAACACTGTTTACAAATTACGAAAAGAACAATGGACTGCTTTCCAACCAAGTACTAAAGGCAACCTCAGATTCTAAAGGGAATGTTTTTTTAGGTACCGATAAGGGAGTATCAAAATTTGATGGAAATAACTGGTCTGCCATACGATCAGAAAAAATGTTAAGTAATTTAATTACCAGTATTTCCGGCACAGCTAATGGCGATATATGGATTGGCACAAGTGAAGAAGTTATACAGGTAACGGATACAGGCTGGGTACAGCGCACGAACAATAACGGAGCAATTGCCCTGACGGCTGCAAAAAACGGGGACGTTTGGGTTTCTCACGGAGTTTACGGTTTCGGAAACGGTGATGCCTTATCCTGCTACAGCGGAAATACCCGAAAGATATACAACAGTGAAAACACAAGCCTGCCCAATGACTTCATTATTTATAATATGACCGAAGATCAGGAAGGAAATATGTGGTTCTGTAGCGATAAATATTATATTGTGAAGTTTGACGGCATAAACTGGGAAACCATTGATTTAAATGTTGTGCCCCGAGTAATGATCTCGGACAGTAAAAATAACTTATGGATTGGGACCCTCCAAAACGGAATTGCTAAATATGACGGCCAGTCATGGACATCCCTTTCCGAATCTGACGGACTTTGCGACAAGCACGTGCGTTCCCTGGCTGTTGATTCCAATGGTAATCTATGGATCGGAACAGCCAACGGGTTATCAAAATATGACGGGACAAATTTCACGACCTATTCTACCGAAGATGGCTTAATCAGTAATTCTATTGTACACCTGGCTGTTGATAGCAACAATGATATATGGGTTAGTCATACCGAAGGGCTTTCGGTATTTAAAGATAATAGCTTTACCCATTACTCAACAGAGAACGGGCTTTTAGACAATTCTTCAAGAGCATTGTATGCCGACAACAACAGCATTTGGTTTGGCACGAATAAAGGTATATCCGTAATATCTATGGAATCTCCTTTCCTAAACATTTCGAAAGAAGCACTTAACTTCGGCGCCGAAAAGTCTTCAATTGACTCATTTACTGTTACATCAAACACCAGTTGGCATATAACTACAAACAGCCCGTGGATAAAATGCCATAAAACACACGGAATTGACAACTATGAAATAAAGGTTACCTGTAACGAGAATGTATCGGGTGCTGTTCGCCTGGGGGAAATTTATATTAGCGCAAACGGAATACCTTCCAAAACCATAAAAGTTGAACAGGGAAATGAAGTTACGGATATCAATGAAACCGAACGTAATAACGAATTTGTATACCTTGACCGGATTACACAAGAAATAAACATTCACTATTCCGATATAAACAGGGTGCAGGTTTACGACATGTACGGGCGCTTATTAAAAGTTAGCACCGCCAATAAAATCAACATCAACGCTTATAGAAACGGGACTTACATTGTACTGGTCAGTAAAAACGACAATACCCGATATTCCCATAAACTCGTTAAATAAGGCGCAATTCATTTTAAACACCAGCCCGGATTGGTTCGGTTTCCGGGTTGGTTTTTCACTCAAATCACAACACGAACAAAACATAAAAATAAATGCATGAATTTCCTTTACATTCCCTTTTTCACCTTACTAACCCTCATTCACACAAGCGCATTTTCACAATCCTTTAAAGAGTATACCGTAGCAAACACAACAGAAGGGGTATCCGGTTTATTTGGCAACTGTGTTGAAGTTGACAACAATAACAATCTCTGGGTAGGCACGAGACAGGGACTCTCTGTTTATAATGGAAAAACCTGGACAATTTATACAACTTCCGATGGTTTGTCCGGAAATGATGTCAAAGACATCCTTTTCGACAAAGATCAAAATTGCTGGGTTGCCACCACTTGGGGAATATCCATGTACGATGGGGAAACCTGGGTTTCATACACAACTGCCGATGGCCTAAGACAGGACTATACGAACACACTGACATTAGATGGCAGCAATAATATCTGGGCAGGCCACTATGGGGGATTAAGCTACTTCAACGGAGAAACATGGAGTATTTATGATGACAGCAACGGTTATGCCTATAACAACACCAAAGAGATAATATTTGACAACAATGGCACTGGCTGGTTTGCCACAGGCGAAGGACTGGTCTGTTATAAAGATGGGAAATGGGAGATATATTCTTCCGATGGAGAGAAACAGACAGAAAGCATAAACTGCCTTGAAATTGATGTATTTAACAATACATGGGCAGGTACATATAATGGAGTAATAGTAATAAACGAAACCGGCTTAAAGAAATACGACAAATCAGACGGACTGGTATATAACAACGTCAATAAAATAGAAGCAACACAAAACGGACACATCTGGATTGGCACTTCTAACGGGGTTTCAAAATTCGATGGACATAAATTTTCGAATTACAAAAAATCAGACGGACTGGCGTACAACATCATAAGCGGAATCAGTGCCGGCACCAACGGAAAAGTATATTTCAGCACCTGGAGAGGGATTTCGGAACTGGATAACGAAAAATGGACAACTTATTTAACCACCGGTCTTTTGGATGACCAGATAAGCAACATCGTTACTGCACAAAACGGAGACATCTGGATAGGGACTAATTCCGGGGCTGTTCAGATAACAGATTCAGGATGGGTGAAACACGAAAAGTTTGGTAAGCTGGGAACCTATGATGTACGGGTTATAGCAGTTTCAGACAAAAACGAAGTATGGATAGCCAGTGGTTATATCGGGAACGGATGGACCGGGGCATTTCCCATTACGATGGAAAGAACTGGACTTCCTACAACCATAAAGACCACCCCAAGCTAAAAGGGTTTGCCGTTGAGGCCATTACCTGCGACAAAGACGGAAATACCTGGTTTGGCGGGGACAGGGAATATGTTCTAAAGTTTGATGGAGAAAACTGGAGTACTTATGATTTGGAATATATGGTAAATTCCATTGCTGTAGATGAAAAAAATAAAGTATGGTTTGGCACATATAGCAACGGACTGGCCATGCTCAACGGTGACTCCTGGACTTTTTTTACCGATAGCGACGGCCTTGCTGACAACACGATTAAAAATCTGCTTGTCGATATGGAAGACAATCTCTGGATAGGGACCAGCAACGGTTTATCGAAATATGATGGTGAAAACTGGACAACATTCACAACAGATGATGGTTTAATGAGCAACTTTATAAATGCAATTTCCGTTGACTCCAATGGAGATTTATGGATATTAACACAGTCCGGCATTTCAAGATATGATGGTGTAAATTTCGAAAACACTGACATCACCAATAACCAGGAAGAACTTTTTCTAAACTGTATCAACACCGACAGCAGGAACAATATATGGGTAGGAACAAGTAAGGGAATAACCGTTTTATTAGAAGGCTCCGCTTTTCTAAATACTTCTGAAGAAAACCTCTATTTTGGTGTGGAAGAATCCGGTGCCGGGTCATTCTCCATCGAATCAAACACCAGTTGGCACATAACCACAAACAGCCCGTGGATAAAATGCCATAAAACTCACGGAGTGGATAACTACGAAATAAAGGTTACCTGTAACGAGAATAAATCGGGTGCTGTTCGCCTGGGGGAAATTTATGTGCTCGGAAATGGTATACCCGCTGACACCATTAAAGTTGAACAGGGAATCGCCGATAAAAACCTTGATGTCTCTGTTTCTGAACTTAACATCACCAATGTCTCGGACACTACAGAAAAATCTTTCGATATCACCTCGAATACCAGCTGGATCGTTGCCTCTGAAAGCAATTGGATAGTTATCGAAAAAAACAGTGGTAATAATTCCGGCACGGTAAGCTTTAAGGTTGCCCCGAATACAACAACCCGGGAAAGAACAGCAACAATTAATGTACAGGGAACGGGGGCCAATTCTGCAAGTATCATGGTGGTCCAACATGCGGTCACCCCAAAATTAAGCGTTGCAACCCGCTTGTTTGACATCCCCCATTCCGGAACTCAGGTACAAGTTGAAATTACATCCAATACATACTGGAGCATTACCTCTGAAGATACCTGGCTGGAACTTCAACAGACCTGGGGTTTTGGAAATGCAACCGTACCATTTTATGCCAATGCCAACACCGAAACAACAGCCAGGAATGCAAACCTGGCCGTAGTACCACTTAACAAAGAACCCATCAACATTACGGTAAACCAGGAAGGAAGTAAAACTTCAGGATTAGGTGAAGCGGGCAATAGGACTGAATTTGTATACCTTGACAGAAACACCATGAATATTCTCATTAATTATTCCGGATTTAAGGAAGTGAAGATATACAACCTTCAGGGACGGCTGCTAACAGTCAGCACTAAAAAACACATTGATATAAGTTCATATAATAACGGACTGTACATGATCATAATAGTTAGAGAAGAAGGCAATCACATCACCTGGAAAGTTATAAAGTAATCTTTAGTTAACTAACCCCAAACCAATCCGAAAATAGATTTCGGGTCAATAATTACCCCTGTATGCGATTTAATCCTACAGGGGTATATTTTTTTCCATACTGCACAGGCCTTGTTCCTGGCATTTTCTTATAGCCACTAATTCAGAGCCTGTCTATAAACTCGGGAGTCCGGACTAGAAAGTTCAAATTATTCCTTTCAGTCATGAGGTTCACTCCGTTCGGTTCAAGACGTGCAAAAAAAACGTAAACCTCAGTCCCGAAGGTCGGGATGAGGATTTATATTTTGAGTAACAACGCGGAACCGAAGGTCACGAACACTTTTAAAATATAAAATACGTGAGTAACATGGACTTTATAGACAGACTCTAATTAGCTACCTGTTTAATAGATACATAATCAAAATAATTGCCGGCTTCAAGAGTGATTTTCAGAATTCTTTCTTTTCCTGTATTGTTCTCTCCCAATTTCACAAACAATGTGTTTTTATCACGTCGTTCCACAATAAAACCTTCTTCCTTTATCAAGTAAGAATCAGACTCCAGGTTTAAGTCTTCCCTGTGGTAGTAAAAATATGTACTGTCTTCGAATGAAATGTCATTAATCCACCACCAGTCTCCCTCTGTAGTTATTGTTACCGAATCAGTTCCTGCCCCAAACTCAACATTGCTTGTCGATAACTTAATAATGTCATCCCATTTTCCAATTGGCTCCTCTTCGTCGGAGCATGACATTATTATAAAAATGCTTACGAATAAAAACATTGTTTTTTTCATTGTCATAGAATAAAAGGTACTTTTCATAAACATCTGATTTATTGTTTTTCCCTCTATTAGACAATTTTTGTTTCACAATGGTTGCGTTACCTCTCGGAACTCATCTTTGAGATTACACTTCCCCATTGACCTTAGCGGTTACAGAAAATCTTTTCAACTGCGAATTGAACAACCTCTTTGCTTTTCTGTTTGATTGTAATTAAATATTTTATTTCAAAACAGACGTATATGAGCAAGAAAAGTAAAAGCAAAAGCCTGGTAGAACTCAACAAAACACCAGGTGAAAACATTGACAATGTCCAACCCGATGTTTTGTTTAAGATACAGAGCGTAAGGCACCTTACCGACACTACATATATTCTTCGTTTCGACAAAAATGAACTGAATTTTAAACCGGGGCAGCACATTACGCTAGGCCTGGCCGGGGACACTCAGTTACGGGAATATTCGGTATACAGCCCTAGTAATGTAGATTATCTGGAGGTTCTTATTAAAGAAGTTGAAGAAGGTGTTGTTTCAAGAAAGCTAAAAAAGCTCCAGCCCGGGAATGTTGTAAATGTTGAAGGCCCTTTCGGTTTCTTTACCCTTGATAAAGAAAAGTTATCAACTCACAAAATTCTTTTTATTGCAACTGGCACAGGTATTGCGCCATTCCACAGTATGGCAAAAAGCTTTCCGGAGCTTGACTATACCATTTTACACGGAATAAAGTACGGAAAAGAAAGATATGAGGCTGATGAATACCCGTCAGAAAAGTATATTGCCTGTACTTCCCGCGACAAAGAAGGTGATTTTCATGGGCGTGTAACCGATTACATTAAAAAGCATGATGTGGATTCAAATACTTTAGTGTATCTTTGCGGAAATTATGAAATGATACATGCTGTGTATGATATTCTTACAAACAAAGGCTTTTCGCCAGACAATATCCGCACAGAGGTATATTTTTAAAAAATTCAGTGCGAAAGATATAAGATGTGAGTAAGCAAAAGGATATGTAACTCACATCTGATTTTCCAAATCAATATTGTATGAAGTATCATGTTGTTACGTTGGGCTGCCAGATGAACAAATCGGACAGCGAGAGATTATCGAGGGTGATTGAAGACATGGGTTTCACACCGACAGACAGTGAGGAAGAAGCTAATTTACTGGGAGTTGTAGCCTGTTCTGTAAGACAAAAAGCTATTGATAAGGTTTATACTAAAATTCACAAATGGAACAAATGGAAGGATAAGCGAAACCTCATAACTTTTGTTTCCGGGTGTGTACTTCCGGCTGATCGGGAACGGTTTTTAAAGCAATTTGATTTAGTTTTTCAAATGAGCGAACTCACCCAGGTTCCGGCCATGCTAAGCCAGTACGGTATCGCCACACCATTCAGGATGCAGTTAGATAAAGAGTTGGCCCTTCCAGAAGTAAAAGAAGTACCGGTAAAATCTGACTTTTCGGCTTTAACATTTAACGGAAAAACAACGATAACGGGCCAACCTGTTCTAATGAAGAAGCCCGACAAAAAAATCGAAAGTTTCTGGGACATAAAACCTTCATACAATTCCGATTTTGAAGCATTTATACCAATACAAAACGGATGCGACAAATTTTGCACATACTGCGCCGTCCCTTACACGAGAGGCCGGGAAATATCCCGCCCTTCCGGTGAGATTCTTGCTGAAGTACAAAGGCTGGTGAACAAAGGGTTTAAATCAATAACCCTTCTGGGACAAAACGTTAACTCATACGGAAAAGATAAGAAAGAAGAAGAAGTAAACTTTGCCGAACTTCTTGAAATGATTGGGAAATTTGGCGACGAAAGCGGAAAAGATTTCTGGTTGTACTTCACTTCCCCTCACCCGCAGGATATGACCGATGATGTTATCATTGCAATTTCAAAATATAAGTGCCTGGCAAAGCAGATACACCTGCCCCTTCAATCGGGCGACGATCATGTGTTGATCCGGATGAACCGAAACCATTCGTTAAGTGACTACAGGAAAATTGTTGAGTCCATACGTAAATACACCCCGGAAGCCACTTTATTTACCGACATCATTGTAGGCTTTACCGGAGAAACGGACGAACAGTTTATGAATACGGTAAAAGCCATGGAAGAATTCCGGTTCAACATGGCTTACATTGCCCGTTATTCCCCACGTCCGGGGGCTACAAGCTCACGTTGGGAAGACGATATCGAACATGCTGTAAAGAAACAGCGACTACATGTTCTTTCTGATATGCTTGCAGGCCATAGCCATGCATACAATAAAACCATGATTGGCAAGGAATTCAAAGTACTGGTTGTTCAAAAGGACAGGAAGAACCGATACCTGAGCGGTATAACCGAAGGCCGTATTATTGTGCGATTTGAATCTAATGATGACGCATTAATTGGAAAATTTGTATCTGTAAAAATTAATTCTATTGCTGATTTTGCTACAGAAGGAGAACTGATTAAAGTTTATAGTGAGGAAAACGTGAACGTTTAGGAAGATGAAGAAAAAAGCAGCTTTTAGAACACTTGGTTGCCGTTTAAACCAGTTTGAGACCGACTCCATTGTTACGGATTTTCACAAAGCGGGGTATGAAATTGTCCCTTTTGAAGAAGAAGCCGATGTATATATTGTAAACACATGCACAGTAACCAATCAGAGCGATCAGAAATCGAAAAACACGATAAACCAGGCTGTGCGCTTTGCCGGGAATAAAGGATTAACAGTTGTTACCGGCTGTATGGTGGAGAGCCAGAAAGAATATCTTGAAAACCGGAGCGAGCTCACCTACGTAGTTGACAACAAACAGAAAAGCTCGGTTTTTCCTCTTGTAGATGCCCATTTCAACGGAGAAGTACTTCATCCGTCTGATTTCAAACAAGACTTGTTCAACTTCTCGGTTGTAGAAAAAGGGTTCCATACACGAAGTATGATTAAAATTCAGGATGGCTGTAATAATTTCTGCACCTACTGTATTGTCCCTAAGGTAAGAGGGCGTGCAACAAGCCGCCCTGAAGAAGATGTGTTGAACAATATTAAAAGCGTCCTCAAATCCGGGTATAAAGAAGTTGTTCTTACCGGGGTAAATATCAGCAGGTATAAAAGTGGCACAACCAATTTCGAAGATCTGGTCGAAAAAGTACTTGAGATTCCTGGAGATTTCAGGGTACGAATTTCATCAATAGAACCTGAAGGCTTTACTGATAAATTTATAAAGCTTTTTGAGCACCCAAAACTGTGTGAACACCTGCATTTATGCCTTCAGAGTGGCTCCGATGAGGTGCTGAAACAAATGCGCCGGTTTTATAGTGTCAGTCATTTTCGTGAATTAATGGGAAAATTTAAATCAGTTTATTCCGATTTTAACTTTACAACGGATATTATTGTCGGGTTTCCCGGCGAAACCGATGAGCTTTTCAAAGAAACTTACGACGTTGTAAAAGAGCTAGGGTTCAGCCACATCCACACTTTTAAATATTCGGTAAGAAAAGGTACCATTGCGGAGAAAATGCCCAACCATTTACCAATGAAAATTAAGAATGAGAGAAGTGCCCTTATCCGTGAACTGGCTGAAGAAAACAAACTAAAATACAGACAAGGTTTCATTGGGAAAGAACAACGGGTACTGGTCGAAAAACCAAAAGCAAGGCATGGAGCAAAAGGGTATGGGCAAAACTATATCCCGGTAGCCATTGAAAACGCAAAGGTTGAACGCAACACTTTTCATAATGTAATCATCACAGGAATTGCTGATGACAAAGAAAAAACGATGCTGGCAAAGATTAGCCCGGATCATTAACCCCTTTGGTTGCTAAAATTGTCCTCCAATCAAGCATTACCCACGCCATAAAACACTGTTTACCAACAATATTTGAGAAAATCTCAAACAATAAGCATAACGTAGATCCGGGAATCGTTTAGCAATCCCCCTGTGTATCTGCTCTGCCCCTGAATTGAGAACATCGTAGACCATATCTACAGCCCCAGCCCACCCTTGCATATAGAATTTATAATGAATGATTCGGGTTTAAGAACAAACATAATCGAAGTATATACTTTACAAATACATTAAAATTTGCTGTGTTTTTTAGAAAAGGTTTTTAATAATCCATAAAAATACGGAACATATGAATTTCATGAGGGGAAACAATAGAGTAATACAAGTCCGCTGTTTAATAAACCCTTCCCAAAACTCAATACTGAAAAGTTAAATTTACCATAAAATTCCGCTCTGGTTGGGGTAGAATAGAATTATGAAAGCCCAGGCTTCTGTTGGTAAAATCATTACCTGCATCGGCAGCGTCAATTCCCGGGTGAAAGTATTTTTTGTTTAGAATATTGTTTATTTTTAGTGCCATAGACCAGTGATTTTGCTTCAAAGTCACCGTTCCATTTAAAACAAAATACCCATCCAGTCTCCCTTGTTGCCGCATTGGGTTTCTTGAATACAGTTCGGTTGGGCTGACATAATTGCCCCTGAGGTTTATATTAAGGAATTCTTTTACCGGAAAATTTAACCCAATATGTATTTTATGCGGGGCAATATCTCCGATAGCGGTTTCACCATCCAGCCATTCCCCAACACTGTGATTATAATACTTACTACTTTTAGAAACAATAAATGAATAATAGGCATATCCGCTTATTCTGGCTGAAGCTGATATAAAATTAGGGATAAGATAACGCATCCGGTATTCCAGCCCATATATTTTTCTTGTTCCTGAGTTTTCTGTTTCTTCTTTAATCACATTCTCATAAGCTGCATAAAAAACAGAAATATCGTGCAACAGGTACTCCATCTTCTTTACCCATATAAATTCCAAATTCCTTGCTTTTTCGGGTTTCAGTTTCGAATTTGTTTGCCTTCCGGACCACCCTCCCCATAAAAAAACCGGGGGCGGCTCCTGAAAAGCCTCACCATAAATAAGTTTTAAAGCCCCTTTACCGTTAACTTTATAGATTGCCGACAACCGGGGATTTAAAGAACTTCCATAAACAGAATTCTCATCGTAACGAAGCCCGGCATTAAAACGAAACTGTCCTAAATTGTATATTCCTTGTAGACTCCCCCCCAGATCATCCGTTACGACAATATTATGGTTTGGCATTTTATGTGCCGGAACCGGGGGTATATTGTAGACTTCATCTGTGCTATGACCAATTCCTGCCCCAAAACCATAAAGCCCCGTATCAATTCCCGCTATGGTTGTCGAACCATAAGAACCTGTCCAATACCCAGGTACATCATAAGCTTTGGTCAGGTGTTTGTGTTCAAGTTTCGCACTACCATAGATGGTGAAATTACTATGTACCTCATAGAATATCTCCTGGGTAAATAAGATACTGTTATTCCTGCTTGCCCAATTTGTATAGCTAATATAAGAATAACGGTTATCATTCATATCAGGTATAGCTTCTGCAAAATCCCCTCCCACAAAATTCTTTCGGTACAACATCAATGTCTTTCCTCTTATTTCTTCTGAAAAGTTTTTTTCTATACTCATGGAAACCTGAGTTGAAATATTTTCCCACCCTCCGTTAACCTGTGCCCTGTCAGCTGCATAACGTGTGCCATAACCTTCCTTTATGTTCCAGTGTAAAAGATCGAGATTAAAACCTTTATAAGAAATTTCTCCCATAACACCGTAATCTTCAGAGATATCTTTATACCCACCTAATTTCACATTTCGACTCTCTAACTCCAGGATGGGTCCCCACACATCCTCATTTGAAAGCCACTCCTCTGAACTGTATCCCCATTTATCCGATAAATCCGGCTCGTCGCTTGTAAAAAGCCTCCCTCCAAAAGAAAATGCAAAATCCTTTCTCTTTCCAGCCAAAAATATATCCCCCCCTTTCGTGTTCCAGCTTCCGGCCTGCAAATTCGACCTGACATGCATTTCTTCATCCTCCAGATCTGTTCCGTCTTTCGTAATTATATTTATTACCCCTAGAAAAGCATTGGGCCCATAAACAGCCGAAACAGGTCCATATAGTACTTCTATTTGCTTGATTATCCCCATCGGATATTGTCTTGATAACTGGGCATCATGAACCCATAGGTGGTTGTCCACCTTTCCATCTACTATAAATAAAGTCCTCTGAGTTTTACCCGTTCTGTAGCCCCTCTGATATGCGTTAATATAAACCTCGGAATTACTAAAAGCAATATCAAACCCCGGAAGATCGTACAGGATTTCGTTCAAACTGGTATACCCCCTTTGTTCTATGTCTTTTTCAGATATTACTACCATGGCCGCCGGGGCATCAAGAAGGGTTTCTGATACTGCGGATGTCGTTACTACTTGTATATTCATTAATTCTTTCAATGTAATATCAAAATAGTCAACCCTCCTTTCCATTATTATATCCATAACGTTTTTCCCTACAACTGTATCTACTGTTACATACCCTTCCTTTTTCACTATTAACATATGGTTACCAGCAGGGGTGAAAATCGAATAATTCCCTTTTTCATCAGTACCTGCAATTATTTCTGTACCTTTTACACTAATATCTGTACCTGGTATGGGCATTCTATTTCCGTCTGTCACCTTCCCTGTAACTATCTGCTGTGAAAAGACAGAGCATACAATAACAACAACCAAGCCGAGTGTCAGCAAAACCTTCTTCATCTCCCGGATTTTAGTTACTATTTAAATTAGTGTGGAATATGTATCGTTAATTTCAAAGTCATGAACTACAATAATTAAAATTACAAAAAACAATTGTAAAAAGAAATGACAACGAACGCCCGATCACAAAAGAATGTATTATAATAATCTTCTCGGCTTTTTTTGTTAAATTCAGTAACCTTAATTCAAGAGCCATGACAAAATCAGGTAAAGCTATACAACTAACAGTTATTGTTACCGTCTTCAGTGTGGCGATGGGTTTTATGGAGTATGCCGTAGTAGCTTATCTGCGTGAAATATACTTCCCTGACGGATTTAAGTTCCCCCTCCCTCCTTTCAAGCCATCTTTATCTATAACTGAGTTATTAAGAGAGCTTTCTACCATAATGATGCTAATTGGTGTTGGGTATATGGCTGGTAGAAATTTTGCTTCTCGTTTTGGCTGGTTTCTATATTCATGGGCAATATGGGATATATTTTATTATGTATTCCTTAAAATATTTCTGGACTGGCCTGATTCATTTATGACTTATGACATCCTCTTTTTAATTCCTGTGGTTTGGATTGGTCCGGTCATTACCCCTATTATTATCACTTTGTTTATGATTGGCCTGGCATTTATGCTTGTTTATCTGGACAACCGGGATGTCCCGGTTTTTATTTCCGCCAGAGAGTGGCTTTTATTTATTTCAGGATCCATTATCATAATTACAGCCTTTACATGGGATTATTCATCTCATGTTTTAAAAAGCCATTCGTTTTCCAAAATATGGGTATGGCCAACAAGTGAAGCTTTGACAAACATCGTTAGTGATTATATTCCCGAAAAGTTCAACTGGCTTCTGTATTTTATAGGAGTAATGGTGGTTGGTTCCGGAATTACATCTCTTTTCATCAGATACAAATCAGATTTTAAAGCAGCCCCTCATTAAAAAATGAAGATATTACCCAATTAAAACTATTTTTGGGTCTAAGTAAAAGTTATCAAATGAACTGGTATATCTACCCTCTTGTTGTATTTATAGGAATTCTGGCTGGATTTATTAACACAATGGCTGGTGGAGGCTCCGCGCTTTCATTGCCTATGCTCATTGTCGCTGGCCTCCCCCCTGCTGTGGCAAATGGAACAAACAGAATAGCCATACTACTTCAAAACCTGATTGGCACTTCCGGGTTTAAAAAGGAAAAAATCCTTGATTTGAAAGGGAGCCTATGGCTTGCAATGCCAGCTGTTATTGGGGCAGTACCCGGGGCAATTGTTGCCGTTAAATTAAACGATAAGTTGCTTCAACAGGTAATTGGAGGTGTACTTATTCTTATGTTGGTTATAGTTATTTTTAAGCCGGATATCTGGATTAAATCCCGTGCCGGACTTGTAAAGTCAAGATCAAGCTGGATTAACATTCTGGTTTTCTTTTTAATTGGAGCCTATGGTGGTTTCATACAGGTTGGGACCGGATTCTTTTTACTAACTGGGTTAGTGCTCATTAATGGCCTTAACCTATTAAAATCGAACGCTATTAAGGTGTTTATTGTTTTGCTTTATACCATACCGGCACTGTTTATCTTCATTATCAACAAGCAAGTTGATTATGTTTTGGGGTTTACCCTTGCAATAGGAAATATGACCGGAGCATGGATTGGCACGAAAACCGCTGTTAAGTGGGGACCTTCATTTATCCGGTATGTACTAATAGCAGGGCTTGCAATATTAACCGCAAAATTATTTGGCCTGTTTGATTTTCTACTTTAGAAAGGTATTCGCTCTTATTTCAACCTGAACACATAGGTAATCGTCCCTACCTGCATTGCAGGGGCATCGTCTTTCCTGTTAAACGACGAAGCCAGCGCCGCCCGTTTTGCAATACCCTGTAAATAACTGTCAAGTGTTGTTGATCCCTTTGCGATGGGTACGGCACTTATAACTTTACCGTTGCGGTCTACTTTTATCTGCACAACCACGGTACCCTCTTTCTGGTGATCTGATTTTGGAGGTGATAATTTAACAGCAGCCCTTCCATTGAGGCTAAAGGATATTCCGTTTCCAACTCCGGAACCAAGTGAGTGGCTTTTGGCATTCTCATCTCCGGAAGGATCTCCCTGGTTTCCAGCTCCGCCCGACACCCCCTCTGAACCTGTCGATTGTGTATTTCGGTTTCTTCCCCAAAGGGCCCTTGAGTCAACTACTTTTTTGGGTTCTTCTTTGGGCTTCTCTTCCGGCTTCTTCTTTGTTTCTGTCTTTTTTTTAGGCGTCTCGGCCACCTTCTTTTTCACCTGTATAGTGGGAGCTTCCTCGTAATCCTGTGTCATCTGCGTAGGTTCGGGAGTCTGGACTGTAGGAACCGGATCTGAAACATCTGGTTGCTTAACAACTTTTTCAACCGGACGAGGCTCCACACTGCCAAAACCTGTCTGGTCATCTCCAAAATTAATAAGAATTCCTTCCTCTGCCGGTAATGGCAATGGTGTTGTAAATCCAAACATTAACAATAGAAACAAAACCAGGGTACATACTCCTGATGTAATAATAAAAGCCCTTTTATCCCACTCCATAAACCACGTTTACAATTTCTTTTTACTCGGGCGCCGTAGCCAAAATAACCTTGTATTTATTGCGTTTCGCAATATTCATCACATTTACCACATGTTCTACCGGAACCGACTTATCTGCATTAACAGAGATAGTGGGCTCCACCCGGAACTTCAGTTCCTTCTGCAAAATTGGTTCCAATTGCCCCAATGTCACCACATTTTTCCCAACATAATACCTTAAATCTTCAGTTATTGAGACAACAACCTGTGGGTTTGCCTGGGTTTGGTTACTACTTTTAGGCAATAACAACTTTAAGGCATTGGGTGCTATCAGTGTCGATGTCAACATGAAAAAAATCAACAGCAAAAAAACAATGTCTGTCATTCCGGACATACTAAACGACACATTAACTTTATTTCTACTTCTTATCGCCATAACAAAATCTATTTTGCCGGTTCATTAAGAATATCCATAAACTCTGTAGTTGTTGCTTCCAACTGATAAACAACTTTTTCAACCCTTGCAACCAATACATTATAGGCAAAGTAAGAAATAATTCCAACAATCAGTCCTGCCACTGTTGTTACAAGTGCTGTGTATATTCCGTTTGAAAGAAGTGATACATCAATATTGTTTCCGCTGTTAGACATATCATAAAATGCCCTTACCATTCCCATTACAGTTCCCAGGAAACCTATCATTGGAGCCCCGCCCGATACTGTTGCCAAAAGAGGGAGCCCCTTTTCCAGTTTATATATCTCTAATTTTCCGGTATTCTCAATAGCAGTGCTGACATCATTTAAAGGCCTGCCTATCCGGTTTATCCCTTTTTCAATCATACGTGCATTCGGGTTATCATATGACTGACATAAAGCCAGTGCGGAATCAAGTTTTCCATCAAAAATATAGTCTTTTATGCGGTTCATAAAGTTCATATCTGCCTTTGCCGCTTTCTGAATTGCAAAATACCGCTCAAAAAATATATACACAGCAAGTATCGACAATAGCACGATGGGCAACATGAGCCACCCTCCCTTTTTTGCCACATCAAAGAATGGCATGTTCAATTCTTCAGTGCCTCCACCATTTGACAGTGTATCCGCAACACTTGTCTGTAATAAAAAGAATGCGTTCATAATTGTTTTATTAATTTGCTCTAAAAATATATAAACGTAATATGCCGAATAAATATTTTCCGGCAGAATTATAAACATTATTTAGGTTTGTCTTCATCTTCATCCTTTATGGCCTGATCGTTTCCAGACTGGATTTTATTTTTTTTCTTCTTATCCTTTTTCCCTTTTGAAAAACCTTTTTTATACCGGTCTATTACTTCCCCAAACTTATCAAATTCTTCTGTATAAAAAATACCAATTCCCTGCGTATATTTTGTCGAAAAATCCTCTATGCTCTCTTCTTCGTTAGCTTTATTAAAGACCCTGGCGCGTATTTTTCCATTTTTGGTAATCTTATAGTCAATATCTACGTCTCCAACGATAGAGTTTGTTTCCTGGACCTCTGCATTTGTTTTCATATCAACGCTCCCGTTAATACTTAGCCTGTCGTTCAGCAACTGAGTCGACAGGGCAACTTCCACTTCCTGTGGGCTAATTTCTGTTCCGGGCCTGTAACTCACCCCTACATCAAAATCATTACTTATTTGCGACAACCAGTTGCTCAACTGATTAGACAGAAGTTCGCTTGCATTAACTCCTGCAATATCACCTCCGCCTATACTTCCTTCTTCTGTACTTGCCGGACCTGAATAAAAAAACCGACTAAGAATCAAGAGCGACAGAAACTGCTTACCTTTTTCTTCCTGCGTTGTTATCAGGCTGGCAACCTGACTTCTTAAACCCTGGTCAGAATAGGGGAGGTATATATCATACCCAATATCTGGCTGTAATAATTTACCAGACAGTTCTAATTGACAATCTGTTGTAACATTGCCCAATCCTTCAAACGAAACAGGGTTCAAGTCATTTAACGATGCCTTTGTCCGGTAAAAGGTATTAATATCAATATCTGCGTTCACCGGATCCCCCGTCCATCGTACCGTACTTCCCCGCTCTACTTTGAACTTTTTATTTATTAACATATCTTTTAACGTAAACAGGTAGTCGCCTTGTTCTATTTCATACTCCCCGATTATCTGAAGATCCCCCGCAGTGTTTATAGCGATTCTCATATCCCCTTTCCCTGTTGCCTCTATAATATCTCCCATTGTGGGATCAAATATTATTTTCACCTTTGCTTCCGGGGTTACTTTAAGGTTGAAGTCAAGTTGCATCCCTGTAAGGTTC
The DNA here is from genome assembly GCA_965230395.1 of Bacteroidales bacterium. Taxonomy (GTDB): domain Bacteria; phylum Bacteroidota; class Bacteroidia; order Bacteroidales; family UBA10428; genus UBA10428. The sequence goes on along the minus strand of CBDDKV010000002.1, from coordinate 2,774,767 downwards.
ACATCGTACTCAAAAACCTCCTGCTCCGTTTTTAAACTATCCGAATCAACAAATTTAATAAATGTATATTCGGCCAACTCTTCACTTCCCGACAATGGTACATTAAAGTCTGTACCTTTCTCTGTTCTTGCCGAAACATCAATTTTCAATGCTGATGTTTCCCCATTGATCCTGACAAGCCCGGTTGCAAAAGCTTTTCCGTAAAAGCTCTCATTTTCATTTTGGGTAGTATTTAAAAACAGAAAATTATCCGCTTTTAACGACAGGTTCAGGTTAAAAGACTTAAAGTAATCTGTTCGAATTAAACCATTAAGCGTGGCCGTATTTCCATATTCATCATTTAAAAGAATATTATCAAACACGAGGTTATTATTTGAAATACCTAACATTGATGTAAAATTATACCTCGTATTAAGGTAATCAACCGTAAGAATTGCCTTTTGTAGGTTAAGCCCCCCATTAAGTTTAGGCTTTCTTGTTGTACCCGATATGGTAACCCTTCCTGTTGCCAATCCTCTTACATCATCGAAAACATTATCCAGATATGGGTTCACAAAGTTAAGTTTGAACTTGTTAAAATTTAAGGTCAGGTCCATTTCGTTTCCCCTGAGTGGATAAATATCCCCTCTAAGATTAAGTGTATTTAGCTTTCCCCTGAAAACATCGGCATCAAAAGTCAAAGACGACTTTTCATCACTCCAGTAAGAATTAATCTCTGTATTACCTATAGGCTCGTTATTCAAATTAAGTTCCTGAATAAACATTTCTGCAAAAAACAAAGGTTTTCTAAACCCTTGAATTTTAATATCGCCACTTAATATACCTCCAAATCTTAACTGTTCTGAGCGGGTAAAACTGTTCAGGTTAGAAAAATCAAAATCTTTAAACGTACAAAACAAGCTATCCGGGGCATTATCCGTCAACATGCCATCTATAAGTATATATTCATCTTTATGCCTCAGGTTAAAGTTTTTTACCTGCAAAGAAGAACTATCTATAAGGACATCGAAAGCATCAAATGTCCAGCTTGAATCGCTTATAACAAAAGCTGAACTATCAAATTCAACCAGGCTTTTTATTTTCTCCCCACCATCGTTTAAAAAGCTCATTTGACCTTTTATGGCACCTTTGTACAATACAGTGTCCCAATTCATCCATCGTGTTGAAAAATTGATGTTATTTGAATCAGCAAAGGTTATCAAAGAAAAATTATCTAAAGAAATGCGATTGTTCAGATTAGCACTGATACTTCCGAAATCAAGATCCACTTTTTCATTTTCCAGGGTCGAATTCAATACAACATCCGTAAAACCAATTTTCTTTATTCTTATTTCAGGCGATTCCAGGTGTATGCTCCCTCCAATAACAGAGTCCCTCTTAAAAAAACCGCTAATTTTTGTTTTAGGGTAAACCCTGTATTCTGGCAGGAAAAAATTAAACATTGGCAAACTGTTTTTAAACCTCAGTGAATAATGAAAATTGGCACTGTCGTCAAGTTCTGTTGCTTTTTCTTTAAACGATAATGCCGGAAGTATTCCTGAAGCATATGAAATGTATTCGTCTGCCAATTGGGTTACGTTAAAGTTTCCGGAAACTTCTCCGTCAAGAAAGTCTGATTTTATTCTTAGCTCATTTTTAAGGGAGTCATTTATTATATCCAATTGTAAATCATAAACCTGAATCTGAGCGTCAGACTTTGTAAAAAAAGAATTGATAAGCTTAACCTTTCCATTAATTTCATTAACGGTATTCCCTGCCAAATCTGCCTTAATTAAAAATGAGCCGGTATAGTTTGAATCATTTTCATGAATATTCAGCCCATATAAATCGGCATGATAAACATTGGCCTGGAAATTATAACGCCTTACCTCTGAAGATAGATCCAGCAATCCGTCAAACTCAACTTTTGCATTCTCATCGTTTATTTCCAGTTTTCCATTAAACCGGTTTTCTGAAAAATTTCCATCAACCGTAATGTCTGAATAATTATACTTATTAACCTCAAATTTTGATATCTCCCCTTTCAGGTCCACGTCAAATCCCCCCTCTATCCTTCCCTGTCCGTCAATGTTCATATCAAGGGATATTGCCCCAACCATATCCGGCGATTTCGTCAGCACCCCTACATTAAAATGACTGGTTTGTAAACGCCCGGAGAAGGTTACCAGGTTGTTTGAATCGGGTGCAAACAGAAGGTCTGTCATTACATTTCCATGTTCGGTTTTAATCTCGCCGTAGGACACAAAATCTCTGAAAAAGCCGGTAAAATCACCTTTATAATTGAAGGTTTTAATTTCCCGGAACGCTTCCGGAAGTGTTATCTGTTTATTCCCAGGCAGCTTTAGGGCATTTATATCTTCAACATTTGTTTTAAACTCTTTTATCTCAAAAAACAGAAAAGTATTTGATATATCCGGTAAGCCTGACATATTAAATTGTCCTCTTAAAAGAGTGCCCCCACCGGATCCCAGTTCCAGTTTACGGGCCTTCAGTTCCGAAAGTGTCCCATAAAAGAAACCACCAAGCCTCACTTTGTAATCCATATCCTGGAAGATCCTTGCAAAATATCCGACATCACGCATATTTATATCCGACTCCCCGATCCTTATTTTCACTTTGACTTTTTCAAACACCTTCCCGCCACCAAAGTCTTTAAAATCATTAAAATCGAAGTTGACATTAACCGACTTAAGCTCTGAATCGTCCATTTGCATGTTCACATCCTTGAAATAAAGATGCTGATTACATAAGTGTAAATCTGAATCAAATGATTTCATCCGAAAACCTGATTTCTCATTAAATTCAAGTCTCCTGATTTGCATTGATAAGGTATCGGTGAATACCCTTAAATCTGTCACCTTGATATTCAAATCATTAAAGAGCATACGAGAAAAATCGATTCCGTCTCTTTTAGTAGCTGTATCGTATTTTACGAGGGCAAAACGACTGTTCTTTATGGTAATCCGGTTCAAATAGAATGGTTTGGGAGGAACAGTTGTATCCTTCCCTGCTTTCAATTTATCAGTAATAAACTTAATATTAGGGGTTTGAGTAGAATCGTTATAAATTCTAAAGTAGGAATTATCAAAAGTTAACCCGCCTATTTTAACAGGCAGATCTTTTTTCAAAACGATATTCTTAATTAGTCCGGGAAAGCTTGCCTTAAGGTTCTTCGCAAAAATTATCGTGTCCCCTGCAAGATCTGTCACCAACAAATCCTTCATTTCCAATTTATTAAATAGACGAAACCTCACTTCAGAACAGGAAAGGCTGTTTTCTAACTTATTTTCTAACCGCTCCAGTGTTTTACCTGTAAGAAAGTTTTGTCCACGATTAGAATTAATAAGTACCGTTACCAATATTCCTAAAAGGACAAAAAGGAATACAGTCCATCCCAGGAATGACACTATTTTTTTAATATTTTTGTGCATTTGAAATTTAGCTATACAAAGGAAGCAAAATTCATGCTAGTTTTTTAATAAAATATTATGGATAGTATAATTTTAGGGATTGAATCTTCGTGTGACGACACCTCTGCATCTATTATCAGGAACGGGTTTGTAGCAAGTAATAAGGTTGCCAACCAAGATGTTCATAAAAAGTTTGGGGGAGTAGTACCGGAACTTGCTTCCCGGGCGCATCAGAAGAACATTATACCTGTTGTGGACATTGCGATAAAAGAAGCCGGACTTACCCCCGAAGATATTTCTGCTGTTGCCTATACACGTGGCCCCGGACTAATGGGTGCCCTTCTGGTGGGAACCTCGTTTGCCAAGGGGTTTGCCCTAGCCCGCAATATACCGCTTATTGAAGTAAACCACCTTCACGCACATATTATGTCTGTTTTTCTTCAGGAAGAGGGAGAAGACACCCCTACGCCCCCATTTCCGTTTCTTTGTCTCCTGGTTTCAGGAGGGCACACACAGATTCTTGTTGTAAAGAGTCACCTGGAGTCTGAAATAATAGGACAAACAATTGATGATGCAGCCGGAGAAGCTTTCGACAAGTGTGCAAAAGTTATGGGCTTACCTTACCCGGGAGGGCCACTAATTGACAAACTGTCCAAGGAAGGGAACCCGGAGGCTTTTCGTTTTAATAAACCCAAAATACAGGAACTTGACTATAGTTTTAGCGGACTTAAAACCTCTTTTCTATATTTCCTGAGAGATCAGGTTAAAGTAAAGCCTAAATTCATAGAAGAAAACAAAGTTGATATTTGTGCATCTATACAAAAAACAATTATCGACATTTTAATGGACAAAGTAATTATCGCTTCAGAAAAAACTGGCATAAAACATGTTGCCATTGCTGGTGGGGTATCTGCTAACAGCGGTTTAAGAAACGCACTTACCGAAACCGGAAAATCCAAAGACTGGAATGTTTATATCCCCGAATTCAAATATTCTACCGACAATGCAGCCATGATAGGTATTGCCGGTCATTTTAAATTCGAAAAGAAACAGTTTGGAAGCCTTGATGCCGCTCCCTATGCCAGAAATAAAGCCTGACATTCAGGTGTGCCATTTTTAATTATTTACCATTAATGCATCCTGGGCACCGCCCACACAAACAACTCTTTTGAAGAGGGTTACAAGGTGCCTAGCACATGCCCTGCCCTTAGAACGGCATTATCAAACTCTGAATCAAGTGAGGTATTGACCCCTCGGCAGATCTCCACCAAAGATATTGCGTGCCGGATATATTCTTTTTTCTGTTCATCGTTCCAATGTCCCAGAGTTTCGACCATATCCATAATATTGCAGCTTTTATCAGCCACTTTTATTATTCTTGCCTGACTTGAATAATACGGTCCCCTTCTGATTTGTTCAGCCTTTCGTTCCTCTCTTGATAAAGTAGTATCGTCTGTTACTTCTTTTACAATTTTCAAGACCTGCCCTCCAAATTCATCGCTAACCTCTTCTTCTCTGGTATCTGTATCTTCCAGGATATCATGTAAAACGGCGCCTGCCAAAAGTAACATATCATCAGTCCCAACCGTTTGGGCAATTAAATTTGCTACATGAACGGGGTGGTTTATATAAGGGATATTACCGCTTCCTTTTCTTCTTTGCCGGGCATGCTTCAAGGCAGAAAAAAAATATGCCTTCGTTAATAATTTAATTTCATTGCTCATAATTATTGGCTATTATTTTTGCTGACGTACATAAATTATGTTATTATTGCTATAAATGAGTAAATTATCAAATTATCACAAACAAACATTTCTTTAAGATGTTTTTATTGTATTTTTAATGGTGTTATCTTAAATTTCATATTTTTCATGGAAAATCTTCAAATTGTAAGTACTAAAAGAACACCGGAGGTAAGCTTCAATACCGACGGGAGACTTATAATTAGTGGAAGATCAATCCCTGAGGATCCTACAAAATTTTACGATCAACTGTTTGAGTGGATATTTCATTATTGTCAGCAGCAAAACGAAGCAACCACTTTTGACATTTCACTTGAGTATTTTAATAGTGGCTCGTCCAAAGCTATTTTAGAAATATTGAGGGCCCTTGTTGACTCAGCGATTAAAGGAAAACAAATTAATGTAAACTGGTATTACGAAGAAGGTGATGACGATATTCTTGAAAGAGGTGAATATTATGAATCAATTCTTGATGTCAAATTTAATTTCATTGAAACCGACTAACAAAAATTATTTCGTATAACCATCCTTTTCAAAAACTTTTCTAGCTTTATAACCGAAACAATTTAACATCTTTTGTTGTAAAACAATAAAAACCGAAAAAACAGGTTCAGGATTAAAAAAACCAGTTTCATCATGAAGTATCAAAAGTTACTGTTGACATTTGCATTCGTTCTAACCACAAGTCTTTCTTCTTTTTCACAGAACGACTCTGCAAGTTGCCGGGTAAGCAATACAACTTTTCTCCCGGGGGAAGAATATTCCTACATTATAGCATATAATTGGTTTGTCGTTTTTTCAGAAGTAGGATATGTTACCTTCAAAATTGAAGAAGATGAAATGTTTGACCAGAAAGCTTTTCACTTTATTGGTGAGGGAAGAACTTTTAACTGGTGGGATAAATTCTTTAAAGTTCGGGACCGGTACGAAGTATGGGTTAAGAAAGACAACCTGCGCCCATTATTCTTCCAAAGAAACACCAGAGAAGGAAACTGGCGGCAGCATGAAACTTACACTTATGAAGGAGACTCAGTAATTTACCGAAAAACAAGGGTCAAAGACTCCCCCTTAAGATACGACACCCTTAAATCGAACTCCTGTACCTGGGATATTATGAGTTCACTTCTTTACACTCGTAATTTTGATTTCAGCGGATGTAAAGAAGGTGATAAAATACCTATTTCGGTTGCTCTTGACCAGGATATATATGACTTGTATTTCAGGTACCTGGGAATTGAAGAAATAAAAGTCAAGGACTTAGGAACTTTTGAATGTATGAAATTCACTGTTCTTCTGGTTGAAGGCTCCATGTTTCATGAAGGGGAAGATATGTTTATCTGGGTGACAAATGATAAGAACCAGATTCCGGTATACATAGAAAGTCCGATATTAATTGGATCGGTAAAAGCAAGGCTAACTTCAATAAAAGGAAACAGGTACCCACTGACATCCAAAAAGAAATAGAACGGTTTTACAACTTATTCGCAGACCTATGTCCCCCGTTTGGGGACTTCTTATACGCTTCTGGCTCTTTGCCTTTTAAATTATTGCGTAAAAAGTAACCAATATTGATTCATTCTTCAAGGAATGAATGGTTACTCAGAATTTATTTTGCTTAGAATCAGACATCACGTCTGTCACAAACATAGTCTCCTTTCCCCACACAGTCGTAAATACTTTCAGAATAGAACCTATTTAGATTAATTCTATTTTAATAGGAATATGAGAATTGTAATTTTATGTTAGAAGAGATCGTATATTTTTGTCATGCCCTAATAAAAAAATAGATCTTAATGAGTTCCACCCACTGTGTTGAACAGAAAGGAATAATTGAAAATATTAAAAACGGAATAGCTGAGATAAATATCACTTCATTTTCGGCTTGTTCTGCCTGTGAGTCTAAATCTGCCTGCCAGATAAGTGAATCGGCCACAAAGATTATTAAAGTGCCGGTAGAAAAAAACGAATACAAAAAAGGGGATACTGTAAGGGTTTTGATGAAAAAAACTTTGGGAATAAGAGCTACTTTACTGGCTTACATTTTCCCATTTATTATTATTATCTTTTCATTAATTATTCTAACATCAACAGGAATATCCGAGTGGCTGTCCGGGGTTATATCACTACTCCTGTTAGTTCCTTACTATACAATCCTGTTTCTTTTTAGAAGCTCTTTACAAAAAACTTTTCAGTTTACATTGAATAAAGTAGTTTAATATGATACTAGTCATTTTCGACACAATGGCAACATTAAGCGGGCTGGGAATAACCGCTGCGGTTGTTTTATATTTTGTTGCCCAAAAGTTTAAAGTCCATGAAGATCCTCGGATAGACGAGGTTGAGGAAGCTCTACCAGCAGCAAACTGCGGTGGATGCGGGTTTGCCGGGTGCCGAAACTTTGCTGAAGCCTGCGTTAAATCTGAAGATTTTGAAGGACTTTATTGCCCTGTTGGAGGTAACGAACTCATGTCAGAAGTAGCCAAGCTACTTGGTCGCGATGCAGTCGGAAAGGATCCTCAGGTTGCTGTTTTGCTTTGTAAAGGTTCTTGTGATAATCGCCCTAAAACAAATTCTTATGATGGCGCCACGACATGCGCCATAACCTCAGCTCTTTACGGAGGTGAAACCGGTTGTCAGTTCGGGTGCCACGGACTGGGGGATTGCGTGGAGGTCTGTAACTTTAATGCATTGCACATTGATGAAAAAACAGGACTCCCGGTTGTAAATGATGACAACTGTACAGCTTGTGGAGCTTGCGTAAAGGCTTGTCCAAAAGATCTCTTCGAATTACGCAAAAGAGCAAAAAAAGATCGTAAGATCTATGTCGCCTGCAAAAACGAGGACAAAGGCGGAGTAGCTAAAAAAAGCTGTTCTGTTGCCTGTATCGGATGCAGTAAGTGTTTTAAGGTTTGTCCGTTTGAAGCAATCACGATGAACAGGAACCGGGCATACATCGACAGTAATAAATGTAGATTATGTCGTAAATGTGTTACAGAGTGCCCCACAAATGCAATTATAGAAATTGGTTTCCCGCCAAAAAAAATAAAAGAAGAAAATAAAAAACCTGCCGATAACCCAAAAGGTGATTCGAATATCAATATAAAAAAATAAAGGAGGTTACCGTGTTAAAGACTTTTGCTATTGGTGGTGTTCACCCACCTGAAAACAAGCTTTCTACAAAATCTGCCATTTCGGATCTCCCTGTTCCAAAATCCGTTATCATTCCATTGGGCCAACACTTGGGGGTTCCGGCAAAACCCGTAATTGCCAAAGGAGATGAAGTTAAAGTTGGGCAGCTTTTAGCCGAGGCCAATGGTTTTGTTTCTGCCAATATCCACTCCCCTGTTTCAGGAAAGGTCATGAAAATTGATAAATCACTTGATTCCAGTGGCTATAAGAGAGATGCGGTTTTCATTAATGTTGAAGGCGACGAGTGGCTTGATTCAATTGACCGTTCCCCGGATCTAAAAAAAGACATTGCTCTGTCCAGGGAAGAAATTATAAAACGGATTGCAGAAGCCGGCATTGTAGGTCTTGGCGGAGCAACATTCCCCTCGCATGTTAAGGTTTCAATCCCTAAAGGTAAAACAGCGGAATACCTGATTATTAACGGAGTTGAATGCGAACCTTACTTGACTGCTGACCATGTTTTAATGCTGGAAAAAGCAGATGAGCTTCTGGTTGGGATTGAAATACTTAAAAAGGCCCTTGGGGTAGAAAAAGCTATCGTTGGTGTTGAAAACAACAAACCTGATGCTATTGAAAAAATGCGTAAGGCTGCAGGTTCTTATTCCGGAACCAAAATTCAGCCTTTAAAAGTTCAATATCCTCAGGGAGGAGAAAAACAGCTGATCAATGCAACACTAAACAGGGAAGTCCCTTCCGGTGGGCTCCCCATAGATATAGGAGCGGTTGTGTTCAATGTCGGTAGTGTTTTCGCTGTCTACGAAGCCGTTCAAAAAAATAAGCCCTTATTTGAGCGCACTATTACAATAACCGGAAAGTCTGTCTCAAAACCATCTAACTTCAAGGTGAGGCTGGGAACGTCAATAAAAGATTTAATTGATGCTGCTGGTGGTTTACCTGAGGATACAGGTAAAATAATAAACGGAGGCCCTATGATGGGGAAAGCCCTTTCCAGTGCTGACATCCCTGTAGTAAAAGGAAGTTCCGGAGTACTTTTAATGAAAGAAGATGAGGCTAAACGTAAACCTGTAGAACAATGTATCAGATGCTCAAAATGTGTTTCGGTATGCCCTATGGGCCTTGAGCCCTACCTGCTTGCTGTACTGGGTGAAAAATCATTGTTTGACAGGCTGGAGGACGATAAAGTAATGGATTGTATTGAATGTGGTTCCTGTAGCTACACATGTCCTTCCGGACGTCCACTGCTTGATCACATACGCTTTGGAAAAACAAATGTTGGAAGAATAATCAGATCAAGAAAATAATAATGAGTAAATTAATAACAGTTTCTCCCTCCCCGCACGTTCATAGCGGGCATTCAGTCAATAAACTGATGTATGGAGTTATTATTGCCATGCTCCCAGCCCTGATGGTGTCCTTTTATTTTTTTGGACCAGGTGCTATATATGTCACATTTTTGTCCGTTTTTTCCTGTGTACTTTTCGAATACCTGATTCAAAAGTTCATCTTAAAAACCCAGGTGAAAATATCAGACGGTTCAGCACTAGTTACCGGAGTGCTGCTTGCATTTAACCTTCCGGCAAGCTTACCCCCACACATTATAATTATTGGCGCATTGGTTGCAATTGGCATTGGGAAAATGACTTTTGGCGGATTGGGCAATAATCCATTTAACCCGGCACTGGTCGGAAGGGTATTTCTTTTGCTTTCCTTTCCCACACGAATGACCAAATATCCTCTGGCAAAAGGGTTCAGCACTCCGACACTAATTTCTGGAGAAAATCTGGATGCATATACGGGAGAAACCCCTCTCGGACTAATTAAAGGAAGTCTTAAAGGCGGTGAAAGCGTATCTTCCATATTTGCGGAAAATGGCATTAATTATGGCGATTTCTTTTTTGGAAGTATTGGAGGTTCACTAGGTGAAATAGCTGCTTTTGCTCTACTTGCCGGACTTATTTACATGTTGGCGACCAAAGTTATTACCTGGCATACCCCCATTTCGGTTTTAGGGACCGTTTTCCTGTTCGCCGGAATTCTTTGGGTATTCAGTATCAACGGACACGATTTAATTCTTGATAAACTGGGCTGGGATCTGCCATATATTCAATACACCGATAAAAACCTTAATCAACTCGTTCCGTTTCATATGGCCGATCCGCTATTCCATCTTCTCACAGGAGGTGTATTACTGGGTGGGATTTTTATGGCCACTGATTATGTAACATCACCAATGACTCCAAGAGGGCAAATCATATATGGTGTTGGAATTGGTTTGATAACAATAGTTATAAGAGTTTTCGGCGCTTATCCCGAGGGTATCTCATTTGCTATTCTTATAATGAACGGATTTACCCCGCTAATAAACAGATATGTTAAACCCCGTCGTTTCGGAATAACAAAATAAAAATGGCTAAAAAAGAATCGACATTTATTAATATGGTACTCACTTTGTTTATTGTAACATTGTGCGCCGCCGCTGCCCTTGGTTTTGTTTATGAAAAGACCAAAGGACCTATTGAAATTGCTGAGGCAAACAAACTTAATCTGGCTATAAAAAGGGTAGTCCCTGAATTCAATAACGAGCCGGCAAAAGAAAAAATTATTGTACCTTCCGATATTGCAGGAGACAGCATCTATTTTTATATTGCCAGAAAAGACAGCGTTGTTGTTGGATACGCCATAGAGTCCTTTTCGAAAAATGCGTTTGCCGGTTTACTAAGAGTTCTTGCCGGATTTACCCCGGAAGGCAAAATACATAATATTGCCGTCCTTGAGCATAAAGAAACTCCAGGCCTGGGAACAAAAATGACAAAACCAAAGTTTGCCGACCAGTTTCCGGGAAAGGATCCTGCCCAATACAAGCTAAAAGTGAAAAAAGATAATGGAGATATTGATGCAATTACCGCATCTACGATAACTTCTCGAGCATACTGCGAAGCTGTTCAACGGGCTTACAACACACTTATACAAGAATATATTAAGAAAGGAGACGAAAAATGAGCCAGTGGAATAATTTTTCTAAAGGATTTATTAAAGATAACCCTGTTTTTGTTCTCTTTTTAGGTTTATGTCCAACACTGGGAACCACGGGTTCAGCAATTAATGGAATTGGAATGGGGATGGCCACGACCTTTGTTCTTGTTATGTCTAATGTTGTTATCTCAGTCCTTGCCAGGTTTATACCAGACAAGGTGAGGATACCGTCATACATTGTTATTATTGCATCTTTCGTGACCATTGTGGATTTATTGATGAAGGCATATACCAACACTCCCGGACCGAATGGGGAGCCTAGTCTTTATGACAACCTGGGACTTTTCATCCCTCTTATTGTTGTAAACTGCATCGTTCTGGGAAGGGCCGAGGCTTTTGCCTCCAAAAACAAGATTGTTTCTTCTTTGATTGACGGGTTAGGAATCGGGTTAGGGTTTACTTTTGCCCTTTTTCTTCTCGGATCTGTTCGTGAAATACTTGGAGAGGGGGCAATATTCAACCACAAGTTTATCGAAGGTGACGGTATGATAGCCTTTGTTCTGGCTCCCGGTGCCTTCCTGGCTTTAGGGTATCTTATCGCAATTATGAACATTATCAAAAAGAAGACTTCTAATTCTTAAAAAATTATGGAACTGATTCTAATTATTATAGGTGCTGTATTTGTTAATAATATTGTTCTGGCCCAGTTTTTAGGTATTTGTCCTTTTATTGGTGTATCAGGAAGGGTCAGCACCGCAATTGGTATGACCGGGGCTGTTGCTTTTGTAATGATTATTGCTACAATAGTAAACCTGATTCAAATTATTCTTGAAGAGTTCAAGATACCCTTTATGCAAACGGTGACCTATATCCTGGTCATTGCCTCACTGGTCCAGTTGGTAGAAATTATCCTTAAAAAAGTAAGCCCGCCTTTATATCAGGCATTAGGAATATTTCTTCCGCTTATTACAACGAACTGTGCAATTCTTGGTGTTGCCATACTAGCCTATCAGAAAGACCTTGATTTGGTTCAGAGTGTTGTTTTTGCACTGGCAAATGCCATAGGCTTCGGGCTGGCCCTTATAACATTTTCCGGAATACGCGAACAACTGGACTTGGCCGATGTCCCAGCCTCAATGAAAGGTGTGCCTATTGCTTTTGTTATTGCCGGTATTCTGGCAATGGCTTTTATGGGGTTTGCTAATATTGTTTAAAGATGGAATAAACACCTGTTAAAAATATGTTGCCTGCTAATTGTTCAAATTAGCAGGTTTTTTATTCATTGAATAGCATTTCACTAACTACCTTCCTAATCTCCGCAAATTTTTCAACCTTTCTTTACCTTCCTATCCAAGTTTTTCTTATGCTGTAGCAATTTCTTTTGCTTTTTCTCTTAGTAACGGGCAGGAATTCCTTATCATGCATTTTGGCCTCAGGAAATAAAAATAGCTGCATACCTATTCAAAAATCTGATAAACTATTCCGTCCAAATATAATCCATACAACAAGCTGTTTCAACCGAACCTGATTTAAAAAAGAATATTTTTGTTTGACCAGCAATCTCTGTGTGGAGCTTTTTGTTCAGTATGCTCTATCTTTTATTGAACTCAACGAAGCATTTTTCCAAAAAACCAATCTTCCATGCTTTAAAAAACCTGGCTCCGGGAACTTATTCTCCAAAGTATAAAATATATTAACAATAGTGCGCCTTATATTAAATAGGTGTCGCATTAATATCAATGAACTTTTTAATCACTGTACCTCAAATACGATAAATATATGTACCCTATGACAAATAAACATGGTCAAACTCGCTGCAATTCTCAAATAATAAGGAGGTAATAACAGGCCATCTCTAGTGTATGATAAACGATATAACACCGTTCAGAGGTTACCTAAAAACCCTTTTCTCTAATCACATTTATGAACAAATAAAAACCAGGTTCTTTTTTGAGAAAAAACCCAATAAATAAAGGAATACAGAAGAAAAGTCATAAAAAAATTGCTATATTGTATTGTTTTCAGTTTTATAAATCTCAGATGTATTAGGGAAAGAATAAGTGGCTGTGTAGATAGCTTCAGTTGAAGTTTCCTGTGGTACTCGCAGAAACAACATTCTCCCCGGGACATTATCCGTTCCTGAAAACAAATAGACTTAATCAGTTAGATACCTTATTCAATTGTTAAACAAGTAGTATAGATGGCTATCCTTGAAAACATGCTAACAGAAGAATGTATAATCCTCCAAAGCCAGCATACAATTGGAAGGAACCGAAATAACCTGAGCATTTTAAATGAAAGCGACGTTTCCCGAAAGCACGCAGTCATATACTGGGAAGGAAACAGTTGGTTTCTAACAGACTATAGCAGTAATGGAACAAAGCTTAACAATATCCACCTGCACCATTCAACCCATAAGCTCAAAGAAAATGATATCATCCAGTTTTCTTCTAAAGAAACCGGCAAGTGGAAACTCATAAATAGTAACCGCCCCTGCAGTTTCCTGAAAGCTGTCCATACACCTCGAAAGTATGTTGAACTGGAGAATGGCATTATGTTTCCTACTAATTCCTCCAGATGGGTTATTTTCCGAAACAACAAGCAAAACTGGATCATTGACAATGGTATAACCGAAACAGTTCTTGAAGGCGGAAAAATGTACTATATCGATACCGAACAATATATATTTATTGAAAATGAATGTCAGAAAGAAACTCAACGAAATATTGACATTACAGAAAATGCCTGTTTTGAATTAACATTGAGCAATGACGAAGAAGATATTTCAGCTCAAATAAAAATTAACGATCTTGTTCTGGATCTTGGAAACCGAGCATACAACCACCTTTTACTTCACCTGGCAAGAATAAAGAAACAGGATTTAGAATCGGGTATGAGTGAACACTTGTGCGGGTGGGTACATATTGACGCTTTAAACCATGCTTTAAGCAAAGAGATTTTGCAAGATATTGATGAATACTATATTAACAATCAAATTTACAGACTTCGTAAAAACCTGCTTAACCTATCACCATTTGGTCATCTGTTTGCTAATATCATTGAACGAAAAAAAGGGAAATTAAGATTTGGCATGTCTGATTTCAAAATAAAAAAGGAGCAAATGCTTACCAAATAGCTGCCAGGCCAAGTTAAGAATGAATGAAACAATACCATGAGTACCCAACAAATCTATACCAATGAACCCCTGGTTAATCAAAACTATCAAGTTCTGGAGGAAATAGGAGAAGGTGGATACGGCATTATATATAAGGCCCGGCAAATAAGTACCGGGCAAATAGTTGCTATAAAAGCATTAAAGATGCCCCAGGGGCTAAAGAAACAAAAAGTTAAGCAACAGCTAGCCCGATTTGAAAGAGAAGCTCAGCTATGTGCCGAAATTAATCATCCGAATATCGTAAAAATACTAGACAAAGGTTATTCTGAGCAAACAGGGCCGTATGCCGTATTTGAATACATAAAAGGAGAAACTCTAAAAGCACATATTTTACAAAACAAAATCCTTTCTGCTACAGACATGAGTATCCTCATGGGGCAAGTCCTCGAAGCCTTGGCCCACGTTCATAAAAAAGGAATTGTTCACAGGGATTTGAAACCACATAATATAATGGTTACCCAAAACGGAACAAAAAAGTATATTAAAATACTGGATTTTGGTATTGGCACTTTCACCCATGACTTTAACTCTTTTGACTATAAAAGCCTGACAACAACAAAAGAGCAGTTAGGCACGCCTTCATATAGCGCCCCGGAACAGCTCAGAGGTGAACCGGCAACGGTTAAATCCGACTTATATTCCTGGGGACTGATAACCATCGAATGTCTTACAGGAAAAGCGGTAATGGACGGCGGTAGCCTGGCCGAGGTGCTCCAGCATCAGTTAATGCCGGCAAAAGTACCTATTCCCCCTACAATTGTAGACCATCCACTTGGGAATTTACTAAATAGAATTTTAGAAAAAAACCCGGCAAACCGAATTGGCGATGCCGATTCTGTTCTTAAAGAGTTTGAAAATATAAATTTTAATACCCTTACCGGATCTATTCAGGAATCTCCGGTAAAGCCGTACATCCTGAATGGGGATACACTCACACAGAGTACCGTCAGAAACATTGCCGACGGGATACAAAAGCAATTAACCATCTTGTGCCTGAAAATCAGCTTAACACCACTGGCGGACCAAAACACAAGCCTTAAAATACTGGACACCATACAAAAAGACCTTCTTAACCATTGTAAAGATACAGCGCTAAGATACGGCGGATGGTTTTCAGAATCATTTATGAATAACCTGGCTATTTATTTTGGGTACCCGGAATCCTGTGATTCCGATGCCAGGCGGGCTGGAAGAACTGCCCTTGAACTTGTTACAGGAATGAGAAAAAGAGGGACACTCTTACAACAACAGTACGGGATGAACTTAAATATACAGATAGGTATCCATACGGGGATTGTACTAATACAAAACAATCAACCTCCACAAGGAGATGTGCCTAACCAGGCTTTTGATCTGATTTACAAAGCAGCTCCCGGAGAAGTATTAGTCAGTGCATCGTCAAAAAAACTTTTGGAGCCCTTTCTCGATTTCGAAAAAGCTGATGTAAACCAATCCCTCCTGAAGGAAAAAACCTTTAAGCTAATTGGAGAACACAGAACTGAAGCTTTGTACAACTGGCGATCAGATAAGGATCCCAAAAGAATGATTGGACGGAACATAGAAAAAGCAGTTATTCTTAACATATGGAACAATAGCGAAAACAAAGGTTCAGCCATAATTATTAGCGGACAAGCCGGCATCGGAAAATCCAGACTGGCACATGAAATTAAGTTTGAGATACAACAACAGGAAAAAAAGGTTCAGGAATGCCGTTGTTACCCGGAACATAAAAACAATGCCCTTTACCCTTTTTTGACAATGCTTCGCAACCATTGGGGAATTGCCCAGTCCGAAGATGAAAACAAGGTGGTCGCTATCATAAGAAATGAGCTGGAAAAGAACGGCTGTAATGTTAATGAAAGCCTGCCCATGCTTTGTTCCTGGTTGTCGATCCCGCTACCGAATGAATATAGCTTAAGCCAGTTTTCGCCTGAAGAACAAAAAGCCATACTTTTTAAAACCCTTAAAAAGTGCATACTACATATCGATCAGGGCTCTGCTTTTCTTTTGGTCCTGGAGGACCTTCACTGGCTTGATTTAACCAGCAGAGAGTTTATTGATTATCTAATATCCGACCTGGAAGGACAGCGCTACATGCTGTTAATGACAACCAGGCCTGAGTTTGAATGCCCATGGAAAAACAACGGCTTATCGCATATTAACCTGAATGCCTTACCAGAAAGCTCAATCCGTCTAATGATTCAGGAATATCTGGGTAAAAACAGTGTTGAAGAGAAAGTTGTTAAATACATTTTAAACAGGGCTGATGGTATTCCGTTTTTCATCGAAGAATTAATAAATATGCTGGTTGAACAAAACCTGATCGTACCTGTCAACAAGGTTTACAAACTAACCGAGAATGTAGACAAGCACACTATTCCTATAAGCCTCCAGGACTTGTTAAATGCCAAGCTTGACAATCTGATATTAGCAAAAGAAACCGCTCAGTTGGCTGCTGCCATTGGGAGAGAATTCAGTTATGAGCTTCTTTCGAAGTCATCCCTGAAAGATGAAGAAACGTTACAAAATGACATGAACCTCCTGACAGAAAATGATTTAGTTTACCATCAAAGAAATGTACATGGCAATATTTATATATTCAAACACGCATTGGTTCGTGATGCTGCTTATGAAAGTATGTTACCTCAATTGCGTAAGGAAGTCCATTCCTATATAGCTGAAGCATTAAGAGAATTCTTCCCAAAAAGAATTGAAAAAAACCCATTTGAAATAGCCTGTCATCTTTCAGAGGCTAAAAAATTTAATGATGCAATAGAATTTGGCCTGAAACATGTGGAGAAACTCGTATCGAAATCGCAAAACCATGAGACATTGGCTGTTATTCAAAAAATTAAACAATGGATTAATGGTGTTGAAGACGAAGTCGAAAAAAAGTGCTTCAGGCTCAGATTGAACGATGTGCTAATCCCTGTATATCTGAATACCGAGGGGTATGGTACACCTAAGTTCGTTCATATCTACAAAGAAAATACGGAAGCCATAGATTTTCTTAAATCACATAAGAAAGAAAAACTAGTCCAACAGTTTGAAAATATTTTATTAAAGAGCGAGTGCTTATACCTCAACCACTTGCATGGAAGCAATCAAAGAGAAAAGGCCAGACAATTCGCTAAACCGGTACTAAAAAAACTGGAAAACCTTAAGGAATCTAATCTTCGGATTTATATCAGAGCATGTATCGGACAAATGAACCTGTTCGAAGGGAATTTTGAGGATGCGGAAGAGTTATTGATGGCTGTTTTAGAAGAAGGGTATAAATTAAACAAGAAAAACCTGTTTCACTCTTTAGGGTTTGATCCTATTGCAATGACCCATGGAAACCTTGCCAGTTTATACACAATTTTAGGTGACTATTCCAAAGTTACCGAGCATTTGGAAAAAGGATTAACCTATGCAGAAAAAGTAAACAATTCAGTTGACATTGTCACATCGTACATATTCAAAAGTCTATTAATGGGCTTGTTTGGCGAGAAAGAAAAAGTTAAACAGGCTCTGGAGGAATTAAAATTGAAATATGAAGATATAATCAAAGATTGTTGGATCTCATCTCTCTTGGTTTTTATGGAAGACTGGGTAAACGGAAAAACCGAGAATAGTGTAAGGGTCAGACAGCAATACATTGACACCAAGCAGAATTCCATACTAACCTGGTATGAAATGCTTTTAGCAGACACCTATATAAACAACAAACAATTCAGAGAAGCATATGAAATAATGAAAGAGGCTAAAGAAAGGAACCAGGAGAGCAATGAGGTCTGCTTATTGCCAAAGGTATACAACCTCCTTGCCATTAGCCTGTTCCATTTATCTGGAAAAATTACAGATGAAGCGAGAAATTATCTTCAGGAAGCGATAAGAATAGCCCGGGAACAAAATAATAAGTGGTTTGAACTTAATATAAAATACAATTATATAAAGATATCTGGGACAGGTGAAAAAAATGAAGAAATCCCATCCCTTATAAGCTCTGTTAAAGAGTTGGCCTCTCATTTCGAGAATGATAATACAGCTATAAATTCAATAAAATCCTATTTAAAAACTAAACACAAAGAAAAATGAATGAAATTAACGGAATTCCCATGGTTGCAAAAATGAATGAACAACTAAATATTCATTTTAGCCAACAAGGTAAGGAAAAATTTACAGACACACTGGAGGAGCTATATGAACCTCTGAGTAACCCCGAGACTTCCAACAAGTTTTTAAGTGCTGCAGAACTCTCCAAAGAAGACACACCTAAATGCTTGGTTATAAACATTTTTAACCGTTTCCAACTACTAAACACCTTATTAAGCCTGTTCCAAAAAGATTTATTCAAAGCCTTTTTATCAGATAACAAATTCAGGATTCAGTTAATAACAAAAGGAGTAAGGGTAAAAGTTGTTAATAATGAGTTAATCAGTTATTCGTATAAGAAGTACATATTTCCGCATGAAGAAATGAACGTAGAACCAGAAATTGACGAAGAAGACGTTCTCTGCATAGGGAAAGTATCTGATAACACAGAGAACGGGCAAACTGTATTTGAGTGGCCAGGGTGTAGCTTAGTATTGCCCAGGAATTACAACATTTTTACAGTTCCTAACCCGGAGATTACTTTTCCTTCTTTTATTATAAACAACAGGGAAAAGAAAAAAATGGTTGGCCTTTACGAAACAAACTGGGGAGTAAATATTCTGCAGTCTGAAAATGCTATGGTATCAGTTTCAGTTGACGGCGAAGAACCTGTAAAGGAAATGGCTTTGCAAAAGTCATACTCAAATGCCCTAAAAAAAGAAGAATCTGACTTCTTTAGCATAACAGTTTTCCTAAGTAAAAATGTTCTTTCAGAAGATGGGAATGAATTTACAATAGAACTCCCCTTAAACACCCCTCGTCAGGACATTTTAATGAAAATTACAGACGAAGAACAAGAAGAGACTCCCATGTTATGGACAATGACAACCTAGATATAGCAATGAGAACCTATAGGTTAAAAGACAAATACAATTTTTCAGAAATAACTGACAGACTTGGCATTGTAAGTTCGGAGAAAGACAGTTCCCTTATCAAATCCGAAGTAGCATTTAAGATTATAAAGGCCATATCCTCTCAGGCTATTACCAAAGAAGAATTATTGAATGATTATTTTTCCGCCTCATTTTTTAATGAGGCGGTATTTACTCTATACCAGTTAGAACAGGAAGGTGTAATTACAAGAGACCCCCCTCTTTTTACCCCCGAGCAGTCTGCGTTTTGGTCTGAGCTTGGATACAACGAACTACAATTATCCCAAGTGCTAAAAAAGAAAAAGATCGATATAAAAACTGTCGGTTCAGCTTCAGATTTGGTATTTAAAGAAATTTGCAGGGACACGGGGTTGCAGTTTTCTCAAACCCCCTCTTTATTTGTGGTCTTAACGGATAGCTTTATAAGAAAAGAGTTACACGCTTACAACCAGGAATTTTTAGAAAGGAAAACTCCCTGGCTTCTCATTAAAACAACAGGCAGTACACCTTTGATCGGTCCATTAATCGACCCCCAAAAAGAAAAATCCGCTTGCTGGAAATGCCTGGAACACAGATTAAAAATACACAACCACGACAACAAACTCTATCAGGCTATAAAAAAAACAGATGAAAATTTAAAAAAACCCGTAATCTGCCACCCATTATCAGAAGGGCTGGTTGCCCATATGACTGTAATGGAAATAGTTTCATGGCTTTATCATGAAATAACCCCACTTGAGAACAAACTCTTTTCTCTTGATTTAAAAACCGGACATAAAACTGAACATCACGTAGTGAAGCGTCCCCAATGCAGTGCCTGTAGTGACGGCCACCTGTTGCTAAAAGCGCCAAAGCCCATAATACTAACGAAACAGGAAAGAGATATTCATGTAGCAGGGGGTTATCGCTCCATTTCAGCTGAAGAAACATTGAAAAAATATCAGCATCATGTAAGCAATATTACCGGAATTGTCCCCTATCTTAAGCCTTTCCGAAAAATTGAAGGTGCCCCGGTCTACAACTACAGTTCAGGAAAAAATATGGCCCTGCAAAGTACTTCAATGTTTTGGTTGAATCATCATTTAAGAAGTGCTAACGGCGGAAAAGGCAAAACGGTTTTACAGTCAAAAGTTGGTGCCTTATGCGAATCAATAGAACGGTACAGTTTAATGTACAACGGAAAAACACATACCATTTCCGGATGTTTAAATGAACTTGAGAATGCCATTCATCCCAATAAATGCATGCTGTACAGCAACAAACAATACCGGGAAAGAGAACTGACCAACAGGCTAAACACAAAATTTTATGCCTTAATCCCTAATGTTTTTAACGAAAATATGGTTATGGATTGGACTCCGGTTTATAGTCTGACGCACAAACAATTTAAGTTGTTGCCATCAGAATACTGTTATGCTCAGTATCCCATCGGAACCAGAAAAGAAACATACTCATACCCGGACTCTAATGGCTGTGCCGCAGGAAATACTATAGAAGAAGCCATATTACAGGGCTTTCTGGAATTAATTGAACGTGATGCAGCGGCTATCTGGTGGTACAACCGTCTCCAACGGCCAAGGGTTGATTTGACAAGTGCACGAAACCCTTACATAAATAAAGTGGTAGATTTTTATAAAAAGGCAAACAGAAGCCTCTATGTTCTTGATATTACCACAGATATGAACATACCTGTATTTGTTGCCATAAGCCATAATTTATCACCAGAAGACAACGATGAGATAATATATGCTTTTGGGGCTCATGTAGATGCACACCTGGCCCTCGAACGATCAATTGTGGAACTAAACCAACTTTTTCCGGTTATTGCAACCAAAAACAGATCCCTTTTAAAAGATCCGGTATTTACGCAGTGGTTGGAAAATGAAAAAGTAGAAGAACATAAACACTTTGTGCCACCTCCCGACGAGATAAAAAACATACAGACCGAATACCCCCAATTATGCGAAGCATCTATATACGAAAGTATTCAGTATTGCATAAATTCAGCGAAAGAAAACAACTTGGAAACACTGGTACTTGACCTTACGCAACCGGATATCGGATTGCCAGTTGTAAAAGTAATTGTTCCCGGACTAAGGCACTTCTGGAGACGCACTGCCCCTGGCCGCTTATACGATGTCCCGGTAGAAATGGGGTGGCTGCAAAAAGCAAATACAGAAGAAACACTAAACCCAAAGAGTATTTTTGTTTAAACTACCTGAAAATTGAAACTCACAACCTATAACTCCCGTCTGTTCAAAGAAACAGAGTATTACAAGCAACTACCGAAAGATGAAAAAGAAACGTTCGACACCTTATCTAAGGTATTTCATTATAAATCGAACAACTATATTCACGAACAACTTATATGCTGGCAAAATGTTCCTGATGACCCGATATACAAGTTAGTGTTTCCAAGAAGGGAAATGCTGAACCCGGAAGACTATAACAGGCTAAAGCTTCTCATAAACCTGGGAATGGGGGCAAAAGAACTCGAACCTTTTATACAGAATATTAAAACCCGTATGACGCCCAGGTTAAAGTTTGTCAAAAGTAGTTTTGTAAAGCTAAACGAAAAGCGAATAGACGGTATGTGCCGCGACTTTGAAACCATAATCAGCCTTAGTCCGGAACCAATGCTTAAAACATGTCATTCATATTGTTCTTACTGTCTGAGGTGGATGATATTTAATAACAGAGAAATACAACATACGTTTTCGTACAAAGACCCTAAGGCCCCGGTTGAATACCTATGGAAGCACCCTGAAGTAAAAGATGCACTTCTCACCGGGGCAGATCCATTCGTACCCAATGCCAACATACTAAAAAAATACATTAGCCCTTTATTGGACATTAAGTCTTTAACGACTATCCGTATCAGCACCAAATCACTGGCGTTCTGGCCATTTCGATTCACTACAGATAAAGATGCTGAAGATATTTTAAAACTATTTGAACTTATTCAAAAGAAAGGTAAACATTTGAGTTTCATTGCTCACATAACCCACGTTCGCGAACTTGAAAACGATGTGATAAAAGAGGCCGTTAATCGAATAAGAAATACCGGGGCCATAATCCGTTGCCAGGGGCCACTTATTAGTGGGATAAATGATACGGCTGAAGACTGGAGCAAATTATGGGCAAAACAAATTACCCTTGGTATGATTCCATATTATATGTTTATGGATGCCAATCATCACCCGGAAAATTGCTTTAGGGTCCCTTTGGCCAAGGCTCTGAATATATTTCAAGAGGCACAAAAGCTAACATCAGGAACAGCACGTACAGTAAGAGGCCCCGTGTTTATGAATGATATTAACCGGGTATTACTTGATGGTACAACAACCGTAGATGGAAAAAAATACTTCGTATTAAAAAGTTTGCAAGCCCCCCCCTATTCAAACTCAGAAGGAAAAATAAAACTTATACCTTATAATGAACATACCAGAGATACCGGAGACCTGTTTGCTTTGTTTAACCCTGAAGCCGCAACAAAAATACCGGCTATGACCTAGTATTGAAGGCATTGCCATCCATGTTTTATCTATCTGGAAAGGTGTGTTTTTTTATTTTCTTTAAAGACAAATGATATAGAAAGATATATTTTTTTATACCATCATCGTTTAACTTTGATAACAAGAACAAAGCTAAAACAGAGTACACATAATATAAAGTTTTATGAACTATAAATTGGGCACTCTATGAAAAAAGTTTCATCTATAAAAAGTCATGCACTCAAGTCTCCCTTTCTCAGAAGACACGTTATGAAAAATAAAGAAAGGCTTCCCAAACCAACACAGACTCGATACCTTTTATGTTAAGCCTAAAGTTGATCCGTCATTGCCTTAAGCAAAACATTTTTATGACTGTTAGCAGACCGCTTTTTATTTTGCAACGCAATGACGGATTTCAACTCTCTTTCTAAACCGGATTCCCCCTTCTCTTCCTTTCCTGTTAACGAAAAAAACTGCGAGTCCTCTAAGCAGAATATCTCCATGGGCTAAGAGACTTGCTGGAAAGTTCACCCCGAAGGTTTGTAAAGCTCTAAAAACAATGGAATTCCGAAGCTTACCAACAACAAAACCAAACAACACCCTATGCAACAAAGAGTTGTAAAAAAAATCACATTTTAGGTGTGAGGCTTCCCTAAAAGCAAATTTTTGGAACTACATGTCCTTCCCGTTTTATAGGACTCGAACTGACAGCCCGCAAGCTCAATACCCCCTTTCCCTGTCTTTACACATTGTAGAATTACAAAAAATGTCTTAAGCCTCGGAATGAATATTTTCCACCAAGCATAACACGATAAAATCATATATAGTGGCTGCAAGAAAACTAAGCATTTTGAAAGTCTTTCTCAAGAAGACTCCAAAGACAAGGCTTTATTCACA
This sequence comes from Bacteroidales bacterium, assembly GCA_965230395.1. Taxonomy (GTDB): domain Bacteria; phylum Bacteroidota; class Bacteroidia; order Bacteroidales; family UBA10428; genus UBA10428. The sequence continues at coordinate 2,750,917 of CBDDKV010000002.1, read as the reverse complement.
AGCTGATTTATTTTTATAGGTATTCATGAGCTCCTTTTAGTCGGTTCAAAGTTTTGAAAATTAAGGAGTCCCGAAGCTTCGGGATGGATGTTTTCAAAACAAGAATAACGCAGGACCTTTAGTTCACGAACATCATTGAATATTTTATTTTTGTGAGTAATTTGGAGTTTTCTTGCAAAGACTATATACGTGAATAACCCGGACTTTATAGACGGACTCAAACAATACCTTACCAAAGCTCCTTGATGATATAGTGTGATATATTTCTTTCAGAAAGTATTTTTAATATTTGCATTAAGTATCAAGAACAAAGAGGTTAATTAAACAATTGCAGTTTGTTCCTGAGCACAAAAACAAATCCTTATCCGGATAAAGACAATAACAACTTAACCTATTATCATGTCAGAATTAAAATTGGTTACCTATTACACCTCGGGACTCTTGCCATTGAGAAAAGCTGCCGGGCTTCCTTACACCGATATTATTCTTTCGTTCATACTTACCTCTGGAATTAAGCCGTTCTCCATTCAGTTTGTTACAGACATGAATGCTCCGTTTTCATTGCGTAACCCGGAAATAAAAAGTGCAATTAATGAAATTAAAAATAACGGAAAAAAGGTATTGGTCTCTTTTGGAGAAATTACTTTAGACAACAATATTTACTGGAAGGTTGTCGGATATGAAAATGACCTGGCCAAATCCATTGCACGTTTTATTAGAGAAAATAACTTGGACGGCATAAATATATATTGGTCGGACACTGCTGCTTTTCTTGGAGTTTCCGGTTACAACGGCGTCAGTTTTCTTGCAAACCTGACCAAATCACTGAGAAAATACCTTCCTGCTCCCGATTATACAATATCACATACCACTCACCCCCTCTATCTTGAAAAAGGTAGTGGTATGGATGGGTACACAAAAGTTATGGAGCAGGCTGGTGAAGATATTGACTGGCTAAATATTCAGTTTTATGACAATCCGCCCTGGTGCGAAACCCCGGAAAATATTGTTTCTTCATGCAGGCAATACTGTAAACTTCCGGGAATTAGCCCTGAAAAACTGATTGTAGGACTGCCAGTTACACCTGAAGATGCCAATTGCGGATATTTCCCAATTAATAAAGTGGTCGACAATATAATAAGCCCATTACAGACAAGCCAATCTTTTGGAGGTATAATGAATTGGCAGTTCTCCAGTGATAAAGACTTTAGTTGGGCAACACAAATTGGAGAAGTACTGGGTCTTACTGTTCCTCAGCCAGTGGCATTTGAACAATAAATAGAAAAAAACAGTACAAGCAAAAACCAACCTGATATATAGAACCAAATGAGCAAAGAAAAAGATAGAGCTAATCACTTTGCAGTTCTGAAAAGTAGGGCTGATAGAGCTACAACTGGACTAAAAGGCTCCGTTGCCTTAAGCAGAAATAGCTCCCTGCTCCAAGCACTAAATCACAAAATAAAACTATACAGTATCTGGCATGAAGCTAACCTTACGCTTACAGTAACTGTCATTGATGAATGTGTTTACACATCCGGCTCTAAAAACCTAAACGGCACTGCTCATTCGTTTTATCTGTTTCAGGCATGATCCAACCTTTAACCCCTGTCAATATGGTAACAAACGAAATTCTTACAAAAGAAGCTCATCATCAATCAGATGAAGATTTAAAGAGTGATGGCTTACTCAGAAAGACCGGTCGCCTCAAAATTTCATTAGCCTGTGTTCCCGAAGATATAGACGGATTTGACTATGTTGTTATCTGGGATCATTTGTGCTACAAGTTTTATTGTTCAAATCCTCCAACAGCTAATCGCACACATGCTTTCCCATGTCCACGGCCTTATGGGCTATCGGTATTCAAAGAGTATAAAATCAACTACAAAAAAGCTATTCAGATTTTTCATTCTGTTAACCGGGGAACAAAGTTCTCTTCTCTTTCGCTCAGCAAACCATCTAATCTGAATCTTTTCGATCCGCACTGGCACTTCATATCCGATTTAGGAATGGAGGTAGTTATTAATGCAAATTCAGGAGAACTTGCAGACATTTCCGAATTAAGAAATAAGCAACCACAGACTATATAAAACCAATGAAAACCAAATGTTCCAACCAGCAAACAAAGAGCATTTACTATTTACATAGAAATTATAAGATATTCTGCCCTTAGGGCAATACCTAAATTCAACCAAACCATAAAGTACGTGTTAAACAAAAATAGATGGAGGGGGCCGGTTTTACTACCAGCTCTCTCCTTTTTATTTCAATTCTTTTTAGACTTTTATACATTATTCAAAACACCAGGCACTTTTCTTCAGGCTATCAAGCCACATTAAGAACAGTAGCAGTTAATACCGAAAGCTTCAGGTGCTGTAAATGCTCATTAAGTGCCAACTAAAAAGAAAACTTACTAACCACCAGCCAAAAGGCTGTTTTCTCACCACGAAATGGCCTTTTTCAAAAAAAAGAAGCACAAATCCTCACATTAAAATACATTCAAGAAAAGCAAGTCCTTTTTTCTTTTACACCTACCCAAGAAATTAATAAGTTTAATGGAAAAAAAATAAACTAATTGCTTTCTTTGTGCCCGAAAAAAAAATCAAAAACTGTTTAGTTTAAAAATTGAATGAAGAATTCTTATTTTGACCTGATTGAACAGACTTATTATTTTCCTCAGGAAGGTTTCGATTTAAGAGACGGAAACTTAACATTTCACGGGGTTTCTTTGAAACACCTAATAGAAAAACATGGAACTCCGTTTCGTTTTATCTATTTACCTAAAATCGGCGATCAGATAAAAAAGAGCCGAAACCTGTTTAACAGGGCCATAAAAAATAGTGCTTACAAAGGTAAATACCATTTTTGCTACTGTACAAAATGCAACCATTTCTACCACGTTATTAATGAAGCCTTAAAACATAATGTTAACCTTGAGACTTCTTCATCGTTTGACATTGACCTAATTCTAAATCTGTATGAAAAAAAGAAAATTGATCAATCCCGCCTAATCGTTCATAATGGATATAAAACCGATGACTATTTAAGAAAAATAATAAAGCTTCAGGATGAACTGGGGTTTGAAAATTCTATAATAGTTCTTGACAGTAAAAATGAGTTTCACCGTTTATTGAAAATCAAGACAAAAAATAAGGTGAAAATTGGATTACGTATGTCCATAAACGAGGAAGCCCAATCAGCATATTACACCTCCCGTTTAGGTATTCCTCACAATGAAATGATTCCGTTTTTTAAAGAATACATCCGGGATAATGAAAGGGTTGAACTGCACATGCTCCACTTCTTTGTCGATTCCGGAATAAAAGACACCCTCTACTACTGGGGCGAATTTCAGAGGGCCCTGAAGCTATATGTTGAACTGAAGAAAGAAAGCAAAAACCTGAGTTCATTCAATCTTGGCGGAGGTTTTCCTATAAGAAACCACCTTGGGTTTGAATACAACTATGAATATATGATTAATGAAATCATCAACAATGTTAAAGATGCATGCACAAAAGAAAATGTAATAGAACCTGACATTTTTACCGAATTTGGAAAGTACACAGTAGGTGAAGCCGGGGCTATTATTTTCCAGGTACTGGAACAAAAACAACAAAACGACACCGAAATGTGGTATATCATAAACAACAGCCTGATGAATACAATTCCTGATGCATGGTCTATTCACGAAAAATTCATCCTTCTTCCGGTCAACAAGTGGAACAATGAATATGGCAGAGCAAATATTGGCGGTATTAGCTGCGATCATTCCGACTACTATAATTCAGAAGACTTAAACCAGGAAATACTCCTTCCGAAATTTGACAAAAGAGATAAAGAACCTTTGTATTTAGGCTTTTTTCATACGGGTGCATATCAGGACTCTATAAGCGGATACGGAGGAATAAAACACTGTCTTATACCCGCCCCTAAACATGTTATAATCGACCGGGATCCGAAAGGCAACATCATCGATCATGTTTACAGAGAAGAACAATCTGTGAACGAGATGTTTAATATACTTGGATACAAGGATTAAAACTAAAAAAACAGTATCATCAGGTAACGTTTTTTACAATACTGAATGTATATTAGTTCACCTGTAATAATTAAGTAATATTTCAGGAATTATCTTTTGTATGTAATTCTCAAGGTGTTCATTTACAAATTTTTCAACATCCCATTCCGGTCCAAATTCTATATTGTCCGTATTTTTAAGCATAAAAACAGCAACTTCAACTTCTTCTCTATTTATCATAACAGCAATATCTCTCATCTCGTACTCGGCTCCCTCATAACAACTTAACAAATTACAGTCAGATACATTAAGCGGATATATAACCACCCCCTTTAACATTTTATTTTTATTTGGTTTTAAAAACGGGTATTCCGTTATATCAGCCCCGTACATCACGCAATTAGCTGAATAGCCAGGCAGATATGCCTTTTCAATATATACTTCTTTTTGTAAAAGGGCACGCCTGATTTCCGGAATCATCAACGTGCCATAAACAAATAGTTTTTTATTCATTCTACTATCGTTTCATTGCCACAAAATGACTTCCACCCAGAGATGCTGTTCCTTTCTGATTCACGGTCTAAATAAAAATTATCGGTGACATAGTTATACTATTCTTCGAAGCTCAACACCTACATGCTATAACCTATCATGAATGAAATTCGAAACTTCCTCATTAATGCAATCCCCTTGGCAACCCAAGTTTACAATCAGCTTACGGGCACCATTCAACTGGAAACATCTCAGCATAAAGAAGATAGCCAGGAAACCGAACACATGACTTACAGGCAACTGCCACCACTCCTCCCTGACTGTAGAAATAGTTACACATCAGGAACAGACCGATAAACCTCTTACGTAAGGGTACGATAAAATTTAATTCGTACGTTTTATCTAAAAATAACCCTAATCTTCATACTTTATGGCCTCTGCGGGACAAGTATCTATTGCATCTATAATACTCTCTTCGTATTCTCCGAAATCAGCATCCTCCTTTACAACAGCCCCTACATACACCAGGAAAACATTTGGACAAAAATCTTCACACACTCCACATGAAGTACATCCTTCTTCTATCCACAATTTTGTTATTGCCATTATTGGTCGTTTTTTTCGGCGGCAATTTACAAAAATTATATTCACAATTTCACGTACAAACAACTAAATACATTTAATTATTTTTGGTGTTAATTGGCTCTATTTTCTATCGAATATTTCTTACCTTCCTGCAACAAAACTTAATTTTGTATACCTAGAAAGATAACCCACCCAGACAAGCCCTTCTTATTTATTGAGTTAATTAAAATAGGATACACTATGAAAGCTGTTGTAATTCCATCCATACTAATTACTTTTTGTCTGCTGAAAACAACAGCTTACCCACAAGGAAAGTCCACAAAGGAGATAACAATTGCCTGGATAATTGATCAGGCTAAAAAGAACCGCTCTTTTGATTATTGCAATTACAGGGGCAATTTGAACCACTGTAAGGCTGCCTGGGAAAACGAGAAAGTGCTCCCTCCTGTTGCTGAATGTTGGCTTGACATTGATGTTGAGGAGTTAAATGTAATGTTCTACTCTTTAGAGAGAGACTGGACATGCCAACTTGATTCAAAAACCAAGACCAATGATGCTACCTATTTCTATTTTCTGAATGTTGACAAACTTGAAATCAGCTTCAGCCTGAAAGATGTAGATGAGGTGAGGGCTGCCAAAGACTCAAACAATATTCCTGAAATTGTATTCATAACCAAAGGACTTGTGAAATACAGATTTTACAAAAGTAAAACAAAGTATAAACGATTAATGAACCGCTATGATAAACAAATGGCATGGATTAGAATGAAACGAATTGAGTTTAAAGACAAAACAGTTTCGGGCAACATTTATAAGTTTAAGATTTACGATCCTGAAACAAGGGATCGGATGATTGGGGCATTCAACCGACTGATTGATATTGCAAAAGAGTAGTCTTTTGCTCACCCCTTGTGTTCATGCTTATGTTCAGGTCTGTTAATGTCCAGCAGCACTTTTCCGGAATCCTTCAACAATTCTATTGACCAGCGGATTATGACCAGTGAACTTACAACAGCAACAACTACATCAATAAAATATAAGTCCCAACGCATTGCAATAAACAACCCAGCTATTGCCGAAAGGCTCGTTAATGCATCTGCTATGACATGGAGATAAGCTCCCCGGATATTATGATCGGTATGGTCGTCATCGTGATACAACAAAAAAGCGCTGGCTATATTTACGACCAGGCCAACAACCGCTACCAACATAGCTTCTTTATACTGTATCTCTACCGGTTTAAAAAAGCGTTCTATCGCTTCAACAATAATAAACAAAGCAAACACTAACAACAATAAACCACTGGTATAACCTGACAAGGAGAGGATTTTCTGCGAACTCCCGTTAAACTTTTCGCTGTACTGTAACCTTCTTATCAATACATAAGCTACCCAGCTAAGCCCAATTGCCAGAACATGGGACCCCATATGTATTCCATCTGCAAACAAAGCCATTGACCCGGATGTTATTCCGAATATAATTTCCACCACCATAGTAACTAAGGTAAGCAACACTACCCACTTTGTTTTCTTCTCATGTTCGTTTGAATGCCCGTGCCCATGGCCGTGTCCCATGTATTAATTAATTTTATGGTTAAAAAAACCAAAACGTTGAAATTTACAGTATAAAACGCTGTCGACATCTATAAAAAAACAATGCGAATGCTATGTTGTTCAGAACAAGTCATAAAAGATATATGATTACAAAACAAAAAGTCTGGCACCTAAAATGGCTAACCAGACTTTTCACTCCAAAATTAAATTATTAAGCAGAACTTATATCTTTATTTCAACCACTGGTCTAACCAGCCAAAGAATTCTCTTTGCCAAAGAACCCCGTTTTGTGGTGAGAGTACCCAGTGATTTTCTTCCGGAAAATGCAGGTATTTTGCAGGAATCCCCCTTAAACGCGCTGCAGCAAATGCCTGCATTCCCTGCGAATATAATACGCGGTAGTCTTTTTCCCCGTGTATGACCATTATTGGAGTATCCCATTTATCAACAAATTTATGCGGCGAGTTTGCATAAGTCCTTTGCGCTATTTCATTGTCTTTCTCCCAATAAGGGCCACCCAAATCCCAATTGGCAAACCACATTTCTTCCGTCTCCAGGTATTGGGCTTCCAGGTTAAACAGCCCATCGTGCGCTATAAATGCTTTAAACCTCTTGTTATGGTTACCGGCAATCCAGAATACAGAAAACCCTCCATAACTGGCGCCAATTGCACCTAAACGGTTTTCGTCAACAAAAGGCTCTTTAGAAACAGCATCAATTGCACTAAAATAGTCCTTCATGTTTTGTCCGCCATAATCTCCACTGATTTGTTTATTCCATTCGTGCCCAAAGCTCGGCAACCCTCTGCGGTTAGGCGCTACAATAATATAATCGTTTGCAGCCATAATCTGGAAATTCCAGCGATAAGAGAAAAACTGACTTACTGAAGACTGGGGACCGCCCTGGCAATAAAGCAATGTCGGGTACTTTTTATTGGGATCAAAATTTGGTGGGTAGATAACCCATACAAGCATATCCTTGTCATCCGTTGTTTTTACCCAGCGCTCTTCTACTTTGCCTGTATTAAGTTTAGCCAACAAATCGGTATTTACATTTGAAATTTGTGTTTCCTTCTTATCGGCAAGATTAACAGAAAATATCTCTGAAGGCATTGACATTGACATTTTCTTCGCAATCAACCGGTCTCCGGCAAACACAACCGAATGATAATTATGGACACCCTCTGTCAACGTCTCAATATCGCCCGATGCAGGTTCTAGTTCATACAACTGGTATTTTGCGTGCCAGTCGCTGTAAAAATATATTTTCGATGATTCATCATTCCAGGTAAGGCCATGCACATTCTGGTCAAATGTTGTTGTATAGTCTTTCTTTTCCCCTGTTTCCCGGTTCAGAATAAAAAGCCTGTTTTTATCCGATTCATATCCGTCGTGCTCCATACTTTCCCAGGCCAACATTTTTCCATCGGGAGAAAACGCCGGAGCAACATCGTACCCCATCATTCCTTCTGTTAAATTCTCTGTCTTTTCGGTCTCCAGCGTGTAATGATATAAATCGGCATTGGTCGATACTGTATATTCAACTCCGAATTTTTTCACACAGGAGTAAACAAGGCTCTTGCTATCAGGAGCCCATGAGATCTGCTCCATTCCTCCAAATGGCTTATTAGGGGCATCATATTTCTCATCTTTCATTATGTCTTTTGAGTTCGAAAGCGACTTCCCGTCATAATCAGCGACAAAAATATGGCTGAATGAGTTTGTCCATGTATCCCAGTGACGAAACATCAAGTCTTCTGCTATATAGGCATTTGCCTTTTTCAAATCCGGATGTTTATCTTTTACCTGCTCAACCAAATCAACCTCCTTTGTATAAACTATCTTTTTCTGGTCTGGCGAATATTTAAATCCGGTTATGCCTCCCTCAATATCTGACACTTTTACCCTTTCCGTCCCGTCCGGGTTCATTTCCCACATCTGGCTTCCTTTATCTGTCGCATAAATAAAACCTATCTTTTTTCCATCGGGCCGCCATACAATGTTGTACTCGCTCTTTGCTGTCCGGGTTATCTGGGTCAAACCGCTTCCATCTATATTCATCGAATACAAATCAGAATTTCCGGCATTCTCAGAAATATCGTAATACTTTACACCATAAATAACCGTTTTTTTATCGGGTGAAACCGCTACCTCGCCTACCCGGCCGAACGACCATAGTATTTCAGGCGTTAATTTATCTGTTTCCATATTTAATTCTGGTTTTCCAATTACTTTCTCCTGGTTTTTAGTTGCATTATCCTGCGGTGTGCACCCATAAAGAAGTATCATTACGGATGTAATGGCCAAACTAATTTTATTCATTCCTGATTATCTTATTTATTTTCCTGGTAAAAATGCAAAAACTATCATCCTGAAACAATTATAATTACCTAATTGTTCGTGATATCTGTAATTTTTAATGCGCCCCCCGACCCCATTTTCGTACTTACCATTTCTTTTTTAACTTTCTTTTTGACCAAATAGATTCCCCGGCGTATCATTGAATACAAACCCTGAAGAATAAACAGCGGATGATAAAAACGGAAACGAAAATTCCACAACCTGATAAAAACCTGATTCGAAAATGTAGAAATGGTGATACAAATGCCTTTAAATCGCTTGTAGAAATGATGCAACATTACGCATATTACCTTGCATTCAAAATCCTTTTAAATGAAGATGACGCCAAAGATTCGGTACAGGAAACATTTGTTAAGATCTGGAAAAATATTGACAACTATAGAGACGAGTACCTTTTCTCAACCTGGATGTATAAAATTGTTGTAAACACCTGTCTTGATAAAATAAAAGGAAAAAAGAACAATATTTCTCTTAAACCTGAACATGAAGACTCCCATAATGCAGCAGAGACATCAATTATTAACCGGGATTTAATCCGACAAATAAAAATACTTTCAAAAGACCTGCCTTACAAACAACGAATCATTTTTATCCTGAAAGACTTGCAGGGATTATCATTTGATGAAGTGGCAAAGGTTCTGGACATGCCAAAAGGACGGATAAAATCGAACCTGTATTACGCCAGAAAAAATATTAGAGACAAATTATTTAAGATTGAAAACAGGAGGAACTACAATGCCGTGTGATAAGTTTAAAAAATATATAATCTGCGGGGATTTTGAAGAACTCCCGCAAAAGGACAGACTGAATTTATTGAAACACCTTGAAAGTTGTCCTTCATGTAAAAGCGAAGCTGCTAAGATGGAAGAATACAAGGAATTAATTAAAAAAATCAAAAACACCTTACCAACACTTTCCAACCCTGAAGAACTCACCTCATCTATTATGAAGGAGATAAGTCCACTTCCTAAGGAAAGCAAAAAAACAATGCCCAAACCTTTAAAAAAACAACTTCAAATATTTACCAGGGCTGTTGCAAGTATTGCTTTACTATTTATTTTCAGCTTCTACTATCAACAGAGAAAGTACATTAACGATTCGCTAAGCGACCTTCATAAAAAGCACGAACGTTCACCCGAAAACAAAGCGTTCATAAAAAACTATAACGAATGCCTGGAATCATCGGAAAGATTATATGCGGATTTTCTTGCCACAAACAAAAACAGTCCGGAATTCTTTGAAAGTATTGCTTTTCAACCTTTCACCCCAGGCCAACTAAACAAATTAGCATCCAATGCCTGTCAACAAGCATTCTCTGACTACGCCAATGCTAATCCTGAAGAAAAAAAGCAAATCATTATTAAGTCTGTAAAATCAACCTTAAATCGTAAATAATAACATTTGTCTAACTCAAAATTGACGACTATGAAATACAATAACATAAGACTTCTTCTTTTTGCCCTGATCATAATGGTTATTACCAACAGTTGTATCGATTATTACAAAATATCAACCAAAATAAACCCGGACGGTTCTCTTGAAAGAACAATTACAGTTGTTGGTGACTCTTCAAGTATCTTTGAGGGAAACCTTGTTATCCCCACAGATTCGAGCTGGGAAATATCAACCAGATGGTTTTATGAGAAACCAAACGACACAACCTCCGATAGAAAATACGAATATACGGCTACCAGACTCTTTAAAAACCATCAGGAACTAAATGACTACCTAAAAGTTGAAAGTGACACCACAACACTGATTAATATTGAAACTAATTTTCAGAAAAAGTTCAGGTGGTTCTACACGTATTTCAGGTATACAGAAACCTATAAGAAAAGTTTTCCATTCAATTATTTTCCGATAGAAAATTTCCTGACCGATAAAGAACTCAGCTATACTTACCGGGATGACTATATCTACGTAAGAGAAAAAGACAGCCTTATATTTCTTAGCGACCTTGAGCAAATGCCACAACTGAACCATGAAGATTCATTAAGGATGGAAGAACTGGAAAATGAAATTTTACTGAAACTATCTGCATTTATGGGCAAAAACACTTTCGAAGCGTACTTCAATTTTCTTTGCCACGAACTTCAATCAAAAGCCCCTGAGAAATCACATTACCTGAACCAGCATAAAGACTCCATTTACCAAGATGCCAAAACAGATTATGTTTTCGACCTTGACAATCTTTTTTCTGAAACAAAAAACAGCAAGGAGCCCTTGGAAGCTTTAAGCCTGGCCATAAATTACAATGAAGACTCAATTAAAAGTTTAAATCCGGAAGCTTTTCAGAACCTTAACACAAAAACAAAGAACATTGGTGCTCTATTTTTGGAAAGCGAAACAATAAAAAATTCTGCATCAATGCCCGGCCTGTTAATAAACACAAACGCAGACAGTATTAGTTCCGAAAGGATTTTCTGGAATTTTAATGAAAAATGGTTTCTAACGAAAGACTTTCAGCTTTATACGGAATCAAGAACCGTAAATAAATGGGCTTTTATTGTAACCGGTTTTTTTGTTCTGCTTATTATCATCTTTCTGTTCAGAAGTATATCCCGAAAATAACAGAAGGTTTAATATCAGGCAGTACCGGCATTACATGCAGCTTCTGCATAATAAGAACCTGAAGCAGAATATATCTCAGTCGAAAATCACCTCTGCTTAGCCGGAACAAAATTAAGGGAGATGGAATTTACACAATGCCGGGTATTTTTGGACGTAAATCCCTCTCCCGTGAAAACATGTCCAAGGTGTCCACCACATTTTGCACAAATTATCTCAGTTCTATGGCCGTCGGCATCAGGTACCCGCTTCACAGCACCTTCAATTTCATCGTCAAAGCTTGGCCAGCCACAATGAGAATCAAACTTGTCCTTTGATTCATAAAGGGGGGTATTACAACGTTTGCAGACATACACACCAGCCTCTTTATGACTGGTATATTCACCTGTAAAAGGCCTTTCCGTTCCTTTATGGACAATTACATATTCTTCTTCGAGTGTCAGTTTGTTAAAAATCATTTTTTCCTGGGCATTCACATTTAAATAGAATATCGCGATCAATATTGAAAATACGAGTTGCTTCATAGTCTTCGTTTCTTTCTTAACCAGTTCATCCTCTTCTTTGTTCCGGACTTAACATTTATTTAACGATTATTTATGACGTAAATTTGCGACATAAATATATTTGACGTATTTTTACGCCATAAACAAATGTTTATAGAAAATGCCTAAAATAATTTACGTAGCAGCTTTTGCATTTTTAGCAATTTGCTGTAAAAACACAAACTCTGAAAAAACAACAAAAACAAAAGACATGGAACAAACCAAAACCAGTAAAGTAGTTATCATTCCTGATATTGAAAACTACATCGGAGAGTCTGTAAAAAGTTTCGGCTCTATTAATGAAAACCGTAAAGAACAATTACACGCGTTGGCCGGATATATTGAGAAAAAAATAAAGTCCGGTTCAGAAATCAACCTAAATTTTATTTGCACACACAACTCGCGCCGCAGTCATTTATCCCAACTATGGGCACAGGCGGCCTCTTATTTCTATGGTATTCCGAAAGTCCATTGCTATTCCGGGGGAACCGAAGCTACTGCATTTAATCCCAGGGCAGTTAAAGCAATGAAAAAGGCTGGCTTTGCCATTTCTGCGAAAGATGACACTTCCAACCCTGTTTATTCTGTTTTGATAAGTAAGGATAAAGCACCAGTAGAAGCCTTCAGCAAAAAGTTTTCTGATGAATTTAACCCTCAGGAAAACTTTGCAGCGATAATGACCTGTTCACACGCCGATGAAGCATGCCCGTTTGTTCCTGGTGCCGATGGCCGGTTTGCCATTCCTTATGAAGATCCTAAGGTTGCAGACAATACCCCGGAAGAAGAAGCCAAGTACGATGAGCGTTGCAGACAAATTAGTGTTGAAATGCTCTATTTATTCTCACAGGTACATATTTAATCATCCCGCTTTATGGCAAAACTTGAGTTATTTGAGCCCGCATTGATCAATACAGCTAAACTTTTCAAAGTTCTCGGACATCCGGCACGACTGGCTATTCTACAATACCTTGCCGAAGCCAAAGTTTGTATTTCCGGAGACATTTCCAATGAGCTTCCGCTAAGCCGGACAACGGTTGCCCAGCACCTTAAGGAGCTAAAAGAGCTGAACCTGATAAAAGGGGAAATTGAAGGTGTTAAAAAGAATTATTGCTTAAATACCTCAGAACTAAATGAATTAAAGACTACACTCGAATCTTTCCTCGAAAACATCGGGTGTTGCAACAACTCTGACCATGAAAATTGCTGTTAAGGGCGTGTCCATAAACTAAGCTCTTTGTCCTGAAAGGCCGGTTTCACTCAATCCCAGCCCTTGTCCCCGGGAAAATTTTCGGCGATGCCTACCTTGGACCAAGGCAAATCGGGAACCAATTAAAATGAACTATCTTCAACGGACGGGGTATCAATAGGAATATTGCATCATCTATTCAGCCCAGGGGGCGGGGAATTAAAGCCTCTCAGAGTAAAATAAAAAATGCCTGTGTAAAATTGCGGCTTTATAAACAAACACGAAGTAATACCCGTTTTTATATAACAGCAAAATACACTCCCATTCCCACAGTTTTTTTTGAGCCTAAACAAACAGAATCCTTAATAAAAAGCTGTGGGCAAATATTTGGATTAATAAACATAAATTAAACACACCACCATGAAACCTGAAAATTTAAAACTAATTGTACAGGAAAAGTATGGCACAATTGCCAACCAGAGCAAAGAACAAAATCAATCATCATGCTGTGGAAGCACAGGATGTTGCGATAATGTTGACTACACCATTTTTAGTGACGATTACAGTAAAACAAAAGGTTATAACCCGGATGCCGATTTAGGGCTAGGGTGCGGAATACCGAGTGATTTCGCAAATATCCAACCAGGAAACCACGTACTTGATTTAGGCTCAGGGGCCGGAAATGATTGCTTTGTTGCCCGCTCATTTGTAGGAGATAATGGCAAAGTAGTTGGACTGGACTTTACGGAAGAAATGCTGGCAAAAGCACAACAGAACAATGAAAAGCTTGGGTACACTAACGTTGAATTTGTAAAAGGTGATATTGAGGACATGCCCCTGCCGGAAAATAACTTTAATGTTGTTATAAGCAACTGTGTTTTAAACCTGGTACCCGATAAAGAAAAGGCTTTTAGGGAAATCTTCAGGGTATTGAAAAATGGCGGACACTTCTGTATTTCTGATGTTGTCCTGAAAGGTAACTTACCCGATGGCCTGAAACAAGATGCTGCCATGTATGCCGGATGCGTATCCGGAGCAATAGATGAAGAAAAGTACCTGAATATAATAGAAAATGCCGGCTTTTCCGACACGAAGGTTCACAAGAAAAAAGAAATTTCGATTCCTGATGAAATACTAAAAGGATATCTGAGTGATTCAGAATTAAAGGACTATAAATCAAGCGAAAAAGGAATTTTCAGCATTACAGTTACGGCTAAAAAGTAACACGGGATACAATCCGAAACAAATCCCTGTCACTCATTTACTAAAAGCAAACCACTTAAAGTGTTCGCATTACAACAATTAGTAAATCTGTGGCAGGGCCAAGTTATTTCAAAAAAAATACACTAACAAAGTTATGTGTCATATTTGGCGTATTACATATATGCATCCGTATTACTCCATTCATTTCAACCCGGCTAAATTAATGACTATAAGAAAAATGGAGAGATTTTTTCATTCGCCTCAGCCCGTATGTTTCTTCATTTATCCATTTTCATGAATGGACGGTTTTGCCAAAATTACAACAACAAACAATAGCAGTAAAAAAATGGAATTTATATTGAAGTGATGAGTGCCCAATTTCTGCGAAAAGAAGAGGAAATCCCACTATACTCTATCAAACAGAACAAAAAAATTGAAATTTTCACCCCTTTTTTTGATGCAAAGTAAATTTTTTTAGGTGATTTTAAATCCGCACAAAATAATTCATGATTAAACCATAATCTCCGTCTTAATGAAAAACAAGCATTATCCCTGACTCCGTAACACACTGTTAAACAACCACTATCCTATCCTTTCCTAAAAAACAATGTGCTATAGCCCCACCGAAACCTCAACCTGTTTATCATTAAAAAAAACGTAAGTCCAAAAAAAATGCACATCCAGACCTTATCATTGTTAGAAAATTCGTGAGAATTTATTAAATTTATTAAACAACCGGACAGCACTAGATACGCAAGTATTAGCGCAACCATTATTTGAAACATTTTTCTCTTGATACTACGCCGTAGTAGAAGGGGATAAGAACTATAGAATACTAAATAATGAAAAAAATTCTTTTATTGTTATCTGAAGGTTTTGAACTATTCGAAGCAAGTGCATTCATTGATGTTTTCGGATGGAACAACATTTATGGAACAAAAGACACCAAAATCGTAACCTGCTCAAAAAAGAGGCATGTCAGGAGTACATTCAGTATTCCAATTGATGTGGAACAAACCATTGACAGGATAATACCGGATGACTATGCAGCCCTTGCAATACCGGGTGGTTTTGAAATTTACGGGTTTTATAATGACGCGTATTCCAACGAATTTTCGAGGGTCATAAAAAGTTTTGACCGCCTGCAAAAGCCAATTGTGTCCGTTTGCGTCGGAGCACTTGCAATTGCCAAAAGTGGAGTTCTTGCACAAAGAAATGCCACAACCTACAACATTATGAACGAGAAAAGGCAGCAGCAACTGGTTGATTTTGATGCTAATTTTATCGATACCCCTCTGGTAATCGACAAAAACATCATAACGTCCCGCTCTCCGGAGACAGCCATAAACGTGGCCTATGAATTACTCAAAATACTTACAGGCGAAGAAAACTGTAACTATATTAAAGAAATAATGGGGTTTAGTCCCAAAAAAGAGAAGTAATTCCACCCCAAACCGGGAGATAGTTTTACAGTTGCCAGACTTCAGAAAAAAACTGCAATCGCCGGATAGTTTCAATTCCAAATGAACCCCCAACAAAGAATATTGTTAGTGATATCAAAGCATCACTTAAAACAATATTGTATGAAACCGTATATCTCAAGTCTAATAAACGCTATCTTACTGATTGCTCTTGGGGCGTGGGGATATTTCTCCTCCCCCTCTCCTTCATTGACAGCCCTGTTACCCGTTGCATTCGGAACTATAATTATAGTACTAAACCCGGGGCTAAAAAAGGAAAACAAAGCTATTGCCCATGTGGTTGTGCTATTGACCTTTATTATCCTGCTTGGCCTTTTCATGCCATTAAAAGGTGCTTTATCAAGAGAAGATGCTTATGCAGTAGCCCGTGTTTCTATCATGTTGGCCGCTACATTATGGGCAATGGTCACATTTATTAAAAGCTTTATTGATGCACGCAGAAAATAACACGGAATACAAGCATATCATATTTCATGACGGAACTTGCAACCTTTGCCTCAGGCTGGTTAATTTCTTAATCCTAAAAGATAAAAAAAATCTGTTCAGGTTTCTTCCTAACCAGTCTTGTCAAGGACAGCTGGTATTGGCTAAATATGGCATACAAGGCGAACAACCAGACACTTTGTATTATTTAAGAAACGGGGTACCATTAAAAAAATCAGATGCCGTTCTTTATCTTTTAAAAGATCTGGGGGGCTTTTACAGATTATTATTTGGCTTCATTATTGTCCCTGCTCCACTCAGAGACTTTATGTACGAACTGGTTGCAAAAAGGCGTTACTCTATATTTGGCAGACAGCGTTCTTGTCAAATGCCCCCTTCCTCATTAACGCCACCCCCAATGCTCTAACAGCTCTTTTTCTATCGTCTTCGCCAGGCCGTATTATGCCGAAAGACATAGAAGCATAGAAGTTCTCACCTCATTTTAGAACACACCCAATCACCCCAAAATCTATTATTCAGGCAATTAAACTACTTACTAAAAATTTGGCACCTTGTCAAACGTTAAAATTGGCAATTACTTAACTATCGCTTAAAGTTGTTTTAACCCTTCTGGTTTTCTTTTGATGGAAATTTAAAGAATGCTGAATGACTTCCGATTTTGTATTGATAAGAAAACTTAAAAAAGGCAACAAAGCTGCATTTGGTGAATTATATACAAAATATAAAGACAAACTCTACTTCTTTTGTTTAAAACATTTAAACTCTGAATATTTAGCAGAAGAAGCACT
Organism: Bacteroidales bacterium; assembly: GCA_965230395.1. GTDB lineage: Bacteria > Bacteroidota > Bacteroidia > Bacteroidales > UBA10428 > UBA10428. The sequence goes on along the minus strand of CBDDKV010000002.1, from coordinate 2,733,700 downwards.
TCAGGAAACATTTATTAAAGTCTGGAAAAGCAGAGAAATAATAGACGAAAATCAAAACTTTGAAGGGTTCCTTTTCACCCTGATAAAAAACACATTAATTAATTTTATTAAGTCAGACAAAAGAAGAAAAAACCACCAGGAACTAAGTTCTCTTGATAAAAACAAAATTACCGAAGATACCAGTAACACAATTATATTCAACGACTATGTTGAAATCATGAACAAAGCAATCGACTCTCTTTCACAAAAAAGAAAAGAAGTATACCAGTTAAGCCGGAAAGAGGGGCTTTCTCACAAAGAAATCGCCATAAAATTAGGAATTTCAGTAAATACCGTCGAAATCCATATTGGAAAAGCCTTGCGCGATATAAAAGAATACCTTGAAAAAAATATTGGAAAAGAACTTTACAGCTATTCCTGAAAGGAAAATATGTTTCTATAATTTTCTAAATTTCAAAAAAAATTACTTTAAGAATAGTGGTTCGGCACAACCAGAATTGTAATAGGGTTGCAAACTAACTTTATTACATGATTAAAATGAACCTTAAACATCTCCAAAACAAAACGCTTCCTAAGCTATTTCTTACAATGGCTATATTTGGCATGTATGCCTGTTCCGACTTTGATGACGTAACACCGGAAGCTGACAGTGAAGCAAAGGATGGCCAGACGATTAAAAGTGCCACGTCAAGAATTGCCGGGCTTACCGACGGGCAATTACGTGAATACCTGCACTACTACTCCCCGATCATCTTCAAACAGGCGAATGAGTTTGATAACGAACACCGTGGACATGACTGGATTACAAATTTCGATTTCGACAAAGATGGTTACCTGGCAAACAATAAAGAAAACTGGGCCGGAGAATTGAAAAATTATGTAAACAGCGGAGAGCATACCAATTGGCAAATCCGGCCAACGTTGTACTCCGGGCTTATTTTATTTCACGACAATTCACTGAACACAAACAGTGTTGTGCTTCTTTATCATGTTTATCACGCCAAACAGCGTTGGGATATACACGACTGGGAACGCATCGAAATAAGAATTGATGATGTGAACGGGGCTCCGGGCAACGGAGAGGAAATCAACTACGTTGTTGTTACTAGGCACAGCTTACATAATGCCCGCGAATACCCTCATGAAGATCTTAATTTTATGGAAACAGCTTATGGTAAACACGTAATGATCTGGCAGGCCGACTGGGACTTTAGTATTTTCGGTCCCTCACAGGCAGAATTACATTTTGTTGAGGAAAGCTGGAACGATGTTGACAATTTAAACAAAAATAACCGTTCAGCAAGAGTTGACATCAATGCACATGGAAGAACCCGCTTTCATTATGTTTTTGTTGACGAGGCCGATCCTGAAGCCACAGAATACTGGAAGGCCCAAACGATTAATTCAAACAATGCGAGGAGCTTGTCTTCCGGTAAGCGGCAAGGAGAAACAGTTTCAATGTCAGAAGTAAAGAAAATAAAGTATGAACTTCAGGATTTAGCAGATATCATTCCTACACACTTAGATACCCGAAACTGGAAAGATGCACTGGAAGTAAGAATTGTAACTCCCATATTAAGTGAAAACGGCATTACCGAAGTTGCAGAAGGGACCCAAACCTTTTACTACAGAGCATTAGACACCCAGGATGATGATGATCAGCGCAAGGGATACATCAGGAAACACTGGTTTTGGGGAGTTTATCAATATAGCTCAGATGGTGAAAAGTTTTATGATGAGCTTGGCCCCGGAGCATGGTATCAGCATCAATACTTTGCCCATAACGGAATTAGAGGTAATGGCTCTATCGAATATGAAATGGAAAATTGTGGAATATTTTTGGGTAAAGGTGAATACCAAAACTGGAATACCACAGAAGGTGGTTTTGACGGGCGCTGGGTCCAATTATTCCAGGATTAGCAAAAAGTGTAAATAAACACCTTAAATCCTTAAAAAAACAACGCTCCCCGGGCGAAGTCCCAATGTCATTACATTAAGAAAAAAGCTTCGACTACGTTCAGCCTGACTGTCACTCTTAACCGAAGAGTAGGTTAGGTGGTTTAACAACCTTAACTCAATGACATTGGACGAAGTCCCGGGACCGCAATGCAAACATATTCTGAAGATAATCAATAATCAAAAAAGTTTATAAAACATGCCCAGGCGAAAAAATAAAAAAAACGCTACCGCTTTGTTAAATCAAAAAGAAAAAAACACCTTCTTGGAAAACAGGTTGAAACATGAATGGGAAGAGTTTTCCCCCGAATCAACGCTTAGTGAAAAAAAATCCGGAGATATTTTCAGCAATGTACTGAGTGAAATTGAAAGAGAAGAAAAGTCCGCTACAAAGAAAAGGTTCTCACAGGCATTTATCATACAAACACGGCGTATTGCTGCTGTTCTGTTGTTTGGCTTAATTACTTCCCTGACATTTCTGCTGCTGAACAATCAGGAAAATTTACAGCAGGATGAAGAGATTGTTCATTTTGAAACGCTAAACGGACAAACTAAAAAAATTAACCTTCCTGATGGTACAACTGTCTTCCTTAACTCAGGAAGCCGTATTACATTTAACAACACTTACAACGGAGACAATCGCGAAGTAAAGTTACAGGGCGAGGCTTATTTCAAAGTTAAAAGAGACACTACAAAGCCTTTTTTAGTAAAAACGAATGACATAACAACAAAGGTACTGGGCACAGAATTTAATGTAAATGCTTACGGGGATGACAATAAACTTTCCGTAACGGTAAAACACGGAAAAGTTGCGGTCTTTAGGAAACAACAGCCTGAAAACAAAATACTGCTAACAGAAAAGCAAAAAACCATATTTCATAGAAATTCCGGCAACCTCCAAAAAGTAACCACCAATAATTTAAATGAACTGGCCTGGATAAACGGAGGAGTTGTTTTTGACAACATCCCCCTCACCCTTGCACTAAAAAGGCTTGAGCGGGAACACAACGTAAACTTTACACTCAAAAACCCCACAATCGGTAACTGTCTGATTAAAGGTGCTTTCGAAAATGAACCCATCATGCACATCGTAGAAATGCTGAGCATGTCCTTAAACTTTGATTATTCAACAGACTCAACAAACCGCACCATTATTATTAACGGAGATGGCTGCCAGGTTGTAAATAACAAAAAGGCTAACGTGCGGCAACACAATTAGCCTTTATTAAACAATTATATTAATAATTTAATACAATCTAAAACTATGAAATTTTTCACGTTTAAAACAATTTTCGCTTGTAAAATCCATCTGGTGGCATTAGGCCTATTGCTGGTTTTTACATTTAATTCAAAATGTTATGCGTTGAACGGGCAACCTACTTCAATGACAATTTCTCTTTCCGGCCCGGAACTCACTTTGGAAAGGGCTATTAAGCAAATTGAAGAAAAAACAGAATTCAGGTTTGTTTACAGCGCAAGCAAAATTCCTTTGAAATCGAAAGTTGAGTTGAAACAAAGAACAGCGAGACTTGATGTTATTTTGGAGAATATCCTAAAACCACTTGGAATTAGCTATGCGGTAAAAAACGACAAAATCATTCTTACTCCATCAGGTCAAATTCTAAAATCAACCAGGGGAGAAGGTTCTGTCACCGGAATTGTCAGAGATAATAATGGAGAGCCCCTCATGTATGCTACCATAGTTATCCCGGAACTTAACAACCTGGGGACAGTGGCAGGAAGTAACGGAAGGTTCTCTTTATCTAAAATACCTACCGGCACCTATTCCATTTCGGCTTCGTTTCTAGGTTACCAACCCCAAACCAGGAAAATTGAAGTCACTGCAAAAAGTACGGTAACCGTTCGTTTTGAATTATCGGCCATGGGAACAAAACTAAAAGAAGTTGTTAAGTATGGGAACCTGACACGTGGCCAGGCAAAAGCACTAAATCAGCAAAAAAATGCCCCAAATATCAAAAACATTGTTTCATCCGACCAGTTTAAAAAATTCCCGGACAGGAATGCTGCAGAAGCTGTAGCAAGAATCCCCTCTGTATCGGTAGATTACGACCAGGGTGAAGGAGAAAATGTACAAATCAGGGGGCTGTCTCCGGAATATAATTCCCTGACGATTAACGGACAAAGGATACCCTCTCCGGATCCTGACGACGGCTCCAGGGGTGTTGGGCTCGACCTTCTTAACCATGACCTTATTGAGTCTATTGAAGTCTCAAAAGCCATCACCCCCGATATGGATGCAGATGCAATCGGTGGAGCAATTAACTTCAAAATGAAACAGGCCCCCGACTCCACTCTTTTAATGCTTGAGGCCGGAGCTGGCTATAACCCTCAACACTCAGACTTTACAACATACGGCAAAGACATTATGAATTTCTCTGGTTTCTGGGGGGACCGGTTCATGAATAAAAAAGTCGGCTTTATGTTAGGCGGAAGTTATTACAGAACAAACCGGGGATCTGTATTAAGAGAATATGAATACGCGGATGAAGATGAAATATATGACGAGGAAATATTTGCCCAGCACACAAACGATTACGATGTAAAAAGGCAACGCGTTGGTATTATAGCAAATACCGATTACAGATTTAACGAGACAAACAAGCTTTACTTCAATGCAAACTATAATATTTACCTGGACGATGAAATAAGACGTTCGGTTGACTACAACATCGACAGTGGAAGGGAACGCAGGGAGACCCGTAACCGCAGGGAGGATCAGCAATTAATAAACCTGACCCTGGGTGGTGAAAACCGCATAGAAAATATTGAGATAGATTACATGGCTTCCTGGATAAAAGCGTCAGAAGAAATGCCGGACAGAACATACTGGAGATTTCAACGGGATGTGGATTTTTCACAATTTACAAATGACGAAGTAAAAAACTTTGATGGAAAAACAAATATACAAGGCGATGAACGGTTGGAATTAGCCAGGCTGCGCTGGAACAACAACACCAAAGAAGATGAAGACTTATCCGGTCGGTTTAATATAAACATCCCTTTCAACTTTTTTAACGCAAAGAGTTACTTCAAAACCGGAGGTAAATACCTCAACAAAAATGTGTCTTACAGGCCTAACCGCTATACCCTTACCGATTTCTCAAACCCGCTATTTATTGACGGGGGCGAGTTTGGTCAGATTGATGTCCGCATTACAGATGTAGACACAGCAACGTATGGAGCTTCGAAACATGTTGACCAGGAAAGCTACCGGGAAGAAAGCTACGAAGCAACAGAAATAATTTCAGCCGCTTATGGAATGTTTATCTTAAATTTCGGCCCTAAGGTAAGCTTGTTAACAGGGATCAGACTGGAAAATACCCAAAACAAATATCGTTCTTTGTTCATATCAGAGGCCAATCAGAATAATAGTGAGGAAAAAAGCTCATACACCAATATTCTTCCATCGGCACATCTTACACTTAAACCTCTTGACAAAACAAATATCCGTTTAGCCTATTCCACAGGAATTGCACGACCGGCTTATTCTTCCCTGATACCTGTGGAAATTGAACGGGACGAATCGAACAATATACTTCCCATTACGAAAGGGAACCCGGATTTAAAACCTACCCGCTCGAACAACTTCGACATCATGGTTGAACGGTATACCAACTACCTCGGGCTTTTTAGTTTAGGAGTTTTCCACAAAAGACTTTCTGATATTATTACATCCCGGACTTTCAGGGAACCGGGGACCGCGGAACTGACAAGGGAAGTAACCATGCCTGAAAACCGGGAAGATGCAACAGTAACCGGTTTGGAGGTGGCTTTCAATCAGCGTTTGCACTTCATCGAAATGCCGGTTTTAAAAGATATCACCATTTATGGAAACTATACATTTACAGATACCCGGTATGAAGTGGATGGCCGGGAACTGCCACTTAGCGCCAGCCCAAGGAATGTTTACAACCTGGCCCTGATGTATGACAACGCTCAAAACGGGTGGTCCTTTGTAATTTCCAATAATTATCGCGACGCAATTCTTATATCTGAAGGTGAAAATAAATACAGGGATGTATACTTCGACAGCGAATACCACCTTGATATCTCCGTAGGAAAACAGTTGGGACAGAATTTCACGGTACTCTTGCAGCTAAATAACCTTACGGATCAGGAAGAACATGAAGTACTTGGGGATCCTGCCAAAGATTATGCCCGGGTATTACAGTGGGAAAAGTATAACTCCTACGGCACCATTACTTTAAGATATAAACTTTAAAATTAGTTTTTAAAAGAAGCAGCTACTCTTTACTGAGTTGTTGCTTCCTTAACAATAGATTCGAATGAAAATAAAGTTTACCCTTTTCATCTGCAGTATACTGATAAATACAAGCTTTGCACAAAAGGCCGGGTTAGTGCAAACATTTAACCTGGAAGAGGCAAGACAGGGAGTCGCAGTAGACAGCCATTATTTCTACGTAATAAACAACCAGTCAATTACGAAACACCTGAAAAGCAGCGGAAAGCAAATTGCCCGGTGGAGCGATGAAAATCAAAGCCTTAAACATTTAAACAGCGGAATTATTATTAATGGCAAACTATACTGTGCCCATTCAAATTATCCTGCCTCCCCTATGGCCAGCTCTATTGAAATATTTGATCCCAAAACACTAAAACATATCGGAAACCACAGTTTTGGTATTAATTACGGCTCCGCAACATGGGTCGATTTCTACCAAGGTTCCTGGTGGGTAGGATTTGCTCACTATACAGGCAGAGGGGCATCAGAAGGAAAAGATAATTCCTGGACACAGGTTGTTCAGTTTGATGAACAATGGCGGCGAACTGGCGGCTGGATTTTTCCCGGTGAGATTGTAGAAAAATTTGGAAGCAGGAGTAATTCCGGTGCGGCCTGGAACAGAAAAGACCAGTTGTACTGCACGGGGCACGATGCTCAGGAAATATATGTGTTTACCATCCCAACCATGGGCTATACTTTGCAGTTGGAAAAAACAATCTCAATACAGGCTAAAGGACAGGGAATTGCATTAGACAGGAGTATAGAAGACAAAGAAGTGATTTACGGTATAATAAAATCGGACAACCAGGTTGTTGTCATGGAGCTGGAATAACCGTTTCTCTTATTTAAAACCTCCCCACAATCTTTAAACGCAGAATTATTAACCCGGGCTGACCAAATCTAATCACCAAGCCTCATAATGTCTATTAAACAATGAAAAAAATCAATGTTCAGCTAAGCACACTTGCTTTAGCACTTCTGGCAATGGTTTCCTGTGAAAAGGAAGAGCATTTAAAAAGAAACAATAAAGAATCCGACACTCAAAACTTAAAAACCATTATAGTAAATGGAGAACCAATATACGCCGGCTATGGTTATGATCCGGGAGAAGACCGGGCCTACCGCAATGCAATAGATCCTCACGATGTTTATGAAAGCACTGATATTCAACCGGCATTAAGTGTACAGGTAGGCTCTGTTAAAAGCTTACATGAAGTTGAAGAGCATTCGAAATCAACTTACACAGTAACAACAAAAAAGAATAAGTTCCTGGGACTGTTTAAACATACACACTCCACTACCCGGACAATAGAAACCTATGTAAAGATTAACGAACAATCCATATCGATTATCGCTAAGATAAAAGTTCATCTTAAACGCTTTCATATGAATGCAGAACCTTCGTTACTCCCTGAGGCCCAAAAACTATTGGACGAAAAACAATATGATGAGTTTCTGGGAAATTACGGCCCTTATTTTGTAAGCAGCCGGACAATTGGAGGAGAAGTACAATATGTGTATAACTACAGTTACTGCAATATAGAACTGTGGACAAAGTCGGCTTTTATCGATATAGCCAAATCGAATATATTAGGCATCTTTGGGCAAAGTACCTCTATAAATGTTACAGAAGAAGACAAAAGACATATTGAAGAAGCCCTGGTAAGTGCCCATATTTTGTCTGGTGTACCGGGCTATGCCCCAAAAATGGTTAAAACTATTGATGATGCCTCTGAAGAAATGAATAACCTGCTTGATTATTTAAATAAGAATCTGCACAAAGCCACAACAATGGAAATGGAGTTAACACCATACAGTGAATTGGTAGAAGACGAAATATTGCAACAAAAAACTGCCGAAAAACAAAAATGCCTTAAACAATTAGAAGACTACGAATTATATTACGATCGTCTGCACTATGTGTACAAAAACTCCCCTGCCAAAAGCAAGCAGGCATACAGGGAAATGCAGGATACCAGAGATAAAATTAACAATCTGAGCTGCTCCGGATCCCACCAGGATTTAGGTGCAATATTTGAGCAAAATTACGGCAACATCTCATATGATGAACCCTGTGGAAATTATACCTGCGATTTTAAAGTATTGATGTTAGTTGGAGATGAAGGCCTTGGAAATAATGGCGGCGCAATTGTGTCTACTCCTTTAAACAATACATGGTCACACTGGGCAGGGGACGATAACCTGTATGATCCTGACTGGGTGCAGGTATGCCTTGCTTTAGATTCTTACAAACCTACAAGAATGGTAGATACAGATTATCGTCTGGCCATTCAGGTAGCAGACGACCACGGAACGTCACAGTTCGGAACCGTATGTTACACTCACTGGGCAAGCAGTGGTGGTGGCTGGTCCCCCTGGGCTTCTGATGCAAACGTTAACAAATTTGACGTAATCCGAATTATGCTGCAAACCCGTCCAAGAAAAAACTTTATCGTTGACGATCTGCGGATCGGTATACAAAGCTATGATCATGATAGAAACCCCCACCTGTCTCCCCGGGTTTTCACCCCTTGGGTAAGCGAGGGAGGAGGATGGTCCGGATATGCCGGTTACAACAGCTTTAAAAACCTGGATGAAGTACGTATCTGTCTATACACCAGATAAAGTTCCCCATTTAGAATGCAAACGTAGCAAAGCAAGTTCAACTCCCTACAGTTATTTTTCATGACCCGCTTTGCTACGTTCTTCTCATTGCTAAGGTAGAAAGGTTCATACCACGATAGTTACCAGGTAAAACGAGGTTTATTCCTGTCCGTTTTTATGATGCCCGTTTAAACCAGCCCGTCCTTTTTTCTTCTGCATCGCCCATATAGTCACGGATATAATCTTGCCATAAAACTCATTTATTTTTTATTTTCTCATAACCTGATGTTATAAAAAAAATTCTTATATTTACTTAACTCTCTCAGCGTATAACTCACTTTTCATTCGATACGACTCCACTTCAGTTTTATTAGCAAATCCCGGGTAAACAACTAATTAACTGAATGTTATCTATCGAAAAAAAATTCTGACATTTTAACACCTAATCAAAACAAAAATTTATTATGAAAACTAACATTCTACACTTCTTCACTAAATCTTTTAGAAGTTTAAACAGACTATTCCTATTGCTACTTGCAGTCCCCTTATCGCTATTTGCTCAGATTGAGCCAATACCCATGCATGTTCAAAGCTATTCCTGGGATTTTACCCCGGCAAATCACAGAACCGAGATCATTGAACATGTTGTAGATATTCCTGATGCCATATGGCTTCGTGTGTATTTTGAAGATGTCAACTTAGGTTCAAATAGTTATGTAATTGCCACATCTTTGAAAGATGGTGCTCAACAAAAGCTAAATGCTGAAGAAATAAAAAAATGGGATTATTCTACAGCATACTTTAACGGCAGTAAGATTAAATTAGAATTGCATAAATCATCATTAGACAAGGATGTTTCATTAAAGATATCTGAAGTAGAAGTTGGAGAGCCGGGAACCGGTTCTCTTAAGTCAATCTGTGGTTCTGCAGACGATCGCATCCGCTCATACGATGATGCAATTGGAAGAATAATGCCAATAGGTTGTACCGGCTGGATAATTAAAAATGGTAAACATGTTACTGCTGGGCATTGTAACGGCAGAAGAATGCAAATTCTTGAATTTAATGTCCCCCTTTCTGCCTCAAACGGAAATGTAAAACACCCGGCTCCCAAACATCAATATACCATCAATAAATCAAGCATAAAAGAAGGCCGCAGGGACTGGGCTGTTTTTGAATGCAACAAAAACTCCGAAACAGGGAAAACTACGATTGAAGCACAGGGCAAGGCATTTAATGTAGTCAAGAAAAATAATGCCAACACCATCCGGATAACAGGTTATGGAACCGATGGAGGAAGAAGAAACCAGGTTCAGCAAACCCATACCGGCCCGTTCTCAAGAGCCACAAGTACTAAGCTTTATTACAGAGTGGACACGAAAGGTGGAAATTCAGGTTCTCCTGTTATTGATGAATCAACAGGTAACGCAATTGGAGTTCATACCAATGGTGGGTGCAGAAGTAACGGTGGAACAAACAGTGGTACTATTGCAAGCTTATCTGCATTCTGGAATGCAATGGGACTAAGTGAAAAAAGAAGTAGTGCCCCAATTGGAATGTCTATCTACCTAAAAGGCAGTAATGGAAAATATGTATGCTCTGAAAATGGTGCTAAACCGATGAATTGTGACAGAGATCATATTGGTTCGTGGGAAAGGTTCACCGTCATTAATGCCGGTAATGGAAAAGTTGCCTTACGTGGCAGTAATGGTAAGTACGTATGCTCTGAAAATGGTGCCTTGCCAATTATATGCGACAGAGAAAATCTCGGTCCATGGGAAAAATTTACATGGGTTGACCTGGGAAATAATAAAGTTGCACTAAGGGGAAGTAACGAAAAGTACATGTGCTCTGAAAATGGCGCCAAACCAATGACCTGCGACCGGGGAAGTATTGGTCCATGGGAAACATTCACCTGGGGAAGTGCTACGGTAATTCCAATTGGCCAGACTATATTCATTAAAGGAAATAACGGAAAACATGTATGCTCTGAGAATGGCGCTAAACCGATGAATTGTGACAGAGGCCATGTCGGTCCGTGGGAAAAGTTTACCGTCATTAATGCCGGTAATGGAAAAATTGCTTTACGTGGTAATAATGGCAAATACGTATGCTCCGAAAATGGTGCCTTGCCAATTATATGTGACAGAGGACAAATTGGCCCATGGGAGAAGTTTACATGGGTAGAATTTGGAGATAATAAGTTTGCATTAATTGGCAGCAACAATAAATATGTTTCATCGGAGAATGGTGCCAAACCAATGACCTGCGACCGGGGAAGTATTGGTCCATGGGAAACTTTTACCTGGGGGGGCACTTCCAGATCTGAAGAAATTGACAACAATGAACAAATAAAGGAAAGTCTGTCATTATCTGAAGACATAGACAGGAATAGCGAGTTTTCCATTTATCCAAATCCAATAAGTTCCGGCCTATTAAATATAGTTGCCCAAACGGATGAAAATATCCGTATTCGTTTGATAAACGCACAGGGACAAACCATCCTGAGCAAAGAATATCCTGGAGCCCCTCTTCACGAACTTGAAGTAAGCCAATACCCTAAAGGATACTATATAATAATAATTGAAGGTAACAACAACACTGAAGTCGAGAAATTAATCTTCGAATAAACAGTAAATATTACAGTAATAAAAAGAGGCTGTCTAATTTACGCTTAGACAGCCTCTTTATATGAATTCATTACTTTTCTTTGATTTGTTCGCCGCTAACAACTTAATCCGCGGAACGCAGGAGAGCTCGATGCAACCAACTTCCCGGCTTAATACTTTTTGTATTTAACCTCAACAATATCTTTTTCTTCATTTCAGGCCGATTAAAAAGTGCGACCGGATAGAGGGTTAGCTCTTTACATTTTATTTCACTCCCCTTCCCAACCATCTGTGAGTGTTTTCAGAAATGCCACCAAATCCTCAACCTGTTGATTCGACAACTCCAAATCCCCCATATCTTCTGTATTGACATTCTCAGGAACTTCCGGTTCTGGCCAGTCAACCACGTCGCGCGTATTATAAAAAGCAATAACCTGGTAAAGGGTTTTAAATACACCATTATGCATGTATGGCGGAGTTATTTCTACATTTCGTAAGGTCGGGGCCCGGAACTTACCATTTTGACTTTCATCATTGAGAATAGCCCCTAACCCTAAATCGACATACCCCTTTCCTTCCGGGTTTAAGTCCTGGGGCAACAAATAAAACGGATTTTCCGGGTTCTTCGGCACGCCCAAATTATCGTAGCTAAAATCAGTAAACAATGGAGGTTTTCCATTAACTCCGGGAGCATTCGGGTGACATGAAGCACAATTCCCGATAGACGGTGCAACAAAGGCTTGAAACCCTCTTAATTCCTCATCAGAAAGTTGCGCCTCTCCCTTTAGGTAATAATCATATTTGGAGGTAAACGGACTCACCTCTTCACTTCTCTCATAATCTGCAATTGCCTCTGCCATGTAACTAAACACCTGACGATCATCCGTAAGCGCACCTTCCCCGAAAATCTCGGTAAATTTTGAAGCATACGACAGTTTCCGAACCTTTTCGGCCATTGCATGCGTATCAGGAACAGCCATTTCCAAAGGGTTTAGCGGGGGGAACATTGCTTGTTCTTCCAGGCTTCCGGCCCTTCCATCCCAAAACAGCCCCCCTTTCCATTTACCTGCTTCTTTATCAAAATGAAGCTCCGGAATAAATGCGGCATACGACACCGGCATATCATTTCTGCTTCCAAACCGTCCAAAAACCACCCCTTTAGAAACCGGCAAGTCTTGCAAGGGATCAGAAAAAGCCACACCAGGTTCATGACATGTTGCACAACTCTGCCCTGACGGCTCTGAAAGTTTTTCTTCAAAAAATAACAATTTACCCAATTGCTGTTTGGGTGTTAAATGTATCAATTCCGTTGCCTGTTTTTTGTCCCTATCGCTTCTACAACTAAAAAGTAAAAAGATGCAAAGGAACCCGCTTGTTAAAGGTCTCATACCAATTGGGGTTTTCATAATAAACGAAAGCTCAGGTTAAGGTATAAAATCCTGAGTTTTTAACCATATTTTAATGTGTAAATACATTATTTTTGCCTAACCCTGAGTAAACCGAATAAACCAGTAAATGTTCTTTTTCTAAATGGATACGCTCAAATAGCTGTGAACAAAATAAGTATAAAATATTACAAAAGCCCTGTGGGGGAATTAATCCTTGGTTCGTATAAAGATAAGCTTTGCCTGTGTGACTGGCGGTACCGAAAAATGCGGGCCTCCATTGACAAAAGAATACAGGACGGACTGGATGCGGTTTATATGTATGAAAAAAGTGAGGTTATCCAGGCAGCGGTAAATCAGCTAGAGGAATACTTTAATAAAGAACGTACAGCTTTTGACGTCCCCCTTTTATTGGTAGGCACCAACTTTCAAAAAGAAGTTTGGAACGAATTGAAAAAAATCCCGTTTGGAGAAACAGATACTTATTCAGGCCTATCCGTGAACCTTCAGAATGAAAAAGCTATCCGTGCGGTTGCCTCTGCAAATGGGGCCAATGCCATTTCAATAATTGTGCCCTGCCACCGTATCGTTGGCAGCAATGGGGAACTCGTAGGATATGCCGGAGGTATTGAAGCAAAGAAAAAACTCCTGGAACTGGAGTCTGGCCATAACAAACCAAAACAACTCAGCCTTTTCGACGAACTAAACTGATGCAATAAAAACACAAAAACCGGAAAGTTTCCGGTTTTTGTCATCCATATTTATTTTTCTGATTTTATTCCTGTATTCCCATCAGCTTGAACATAAAAGCATATTCCACTGCAGTTTCCCGGTACCGCTTGAACCGGCCGGAAGCACCACTATGCCCAGCTTCCATGTTCGTGCGCAGAAGAAGCAGATTTTCGTCTGTTTTCACCTCCCTAAGCTTCGCCACCCACTTGGCAGGCTCCCAATATTGTACTTGCGAGTCATGATAACCTGCAGTTACGAGCATATTTGGATAAGCTTTAGCCTTAACATTGTCATAAGGTGAATAGGAAAGCATATAGTCATAATATTCTTTATCATTCGGGTTGCCCCACTCATCGTACTCCCCGGTAGTCAAAGGGATGCTTTCATCAAGCATGGTCGTAACAACATCCACAAACGGAACGGCAGCCACTACGCCTTTAAAAAGCTCCGGCTCCATATTAACCACAGCTCCCATTAATAGCCCACCAGCACTTCCTCCCATGGCAAATAGCCTGTCTGTAGCCGTATACTTCTCCGCCAACAGGTATTTTGCACAATCAATATAATCAGTAAAAGTATTCTTCTTTTTTAGCAGTTTTCCGTCTTCATACCACTGGCGCCCCATTACCTGCCCCCCTCGAATATGGGCAATCGCGTACACAAACCCTCGGTCGAGTAAACTTAGCCGGGTAGAATTAAAAAACGGGTCAATAGTAGAACCGTACGAGCCATATGCATAGAGCAACAATGGGGCGCTACCGTCCGTTTTAGTTCCCTTTTTGTATACCAATGATATAGGAACCTCTACCCCATCCTGTACCTTTGCATACAACCGCTCACTTTGATATTCAGTAGGTTCATACCCACCGACTACCTCTTGACGCTTCAACAGCTCCATTTTCCGGCTTTGCATATTGTAATCGTAAGTTGAAACCGGAATTGTTAAAGATGAAAAACCTATCCGGAGCTGATCGGTATTAAACTCAGGGTTTATCGACATCCATGCCGTAAAAGCGCCTTCACCGAAATCAATATAATGCTCTTCATCGCCCTCATGTTGAATAATCCGAACCTGGGTTACCCCTTTTATTCTTTCTTCCAAGACCAGGTATTTTGAAAAAGCCATAAAACCTTCCAGAAATACATCATCCCTATGGGCGATTACTTCTGTCCAATTTCCTTTCTCGGTCTCTTTCTCATTGGTTTCCATTAGACGGAAGTTTTTTGCATCAAGATTCGTCTTTATAAAAAACCTATCCTCAAAATGCCCTATGGAATACTCCAGTCCACGCTCCCTGGGCTGAAAAACCTTAAATTCCCCTTCCGGGTTATCGGCACTTAATATTCTGTATTCGTCAGACATCGTTGCTGATGAACCAATAATAATATATTTTTTTGAACGGGTCTTGTATACAAAACTGTCAAAAGTTTCATCATCTTCCTGAAAAATCAACTCTGCCTTTCCATTTCCACCTAATGCATATCTTAAAATCTGATAAGGCCTTAACGTTTGTTCATCTTTTACAGAAAAGAAAATTGTTTTGTTATCGTTAGCCCATGTAGCACGCCCCGTTGTATTTTCAATCTTCTCTTCAAGAATTTCGCCGGTTTCAAGATCCTTAAAGTATATCGTGTATATTCTGCGGCTTAGTGTGTCAACCCCAAATGCAATCATTTTATTATCCAGACTTACAGAATATCCGGCTACATTATAATAGCTATGCCCTTCTGCCAACTGGTTCACATTCAAAATGACCTCTTCTTCTGCTTCCAGGCTCTCTTTCTTTCTGCAATAAACCGGGTATTCTTTCCCTTCCTCGTAACGGGTGTAATAATAATACCCGTTATCTTTATAGGGTACAGACATGTCCGTCTGCTTGATCCTTCCAATTATTTCGTCATACAAAGTATCCTGTAGAGCCTTATAATCGCTTAACTGTCCCTCCGCATAAGCATTCTCTGCATTTAAATACTCTTCAACATCGGCGTTTCCCCTTTCATTCATCCAATAATAATTATCTACCCGTGTATCTCCGTGAACGGTTAATTCTTTTGCTATTTTCTTTGCTATTGGTGGTTCCATATTTTTACTTGTTGTGCAAGAAGTTAATAGTAATCCTAAAAAAGAGGACAAAAATAAGTTCCTAATTGATAAAAACTCGAATCTTTTCATGATTTTAATAATTAAACGGAAGTAATATCCTGACCATTAAACAACAAAAGTATATTATTTTACTTTTATCTACCACCTATTTTGTAGTTAGATCCGTTTTTGGATGAATTTTTCAGGTTCTTCCTTTACCGAATAACTTGCTTATTTCGCATCCTACCGATGAAACACCCGTCATCACCGAACAAATATATGCTCATCCCATATCTATGTTCTATTTTTGACTGTAAACCAATTCCTTAAACAAGCAGCAAACCGGAATGGACTGATTGCTCCGGTTACTGCATTAATTAAAAAAAATGAAAAAAGCCATTATTATTTATCAGAGTAAAAAGGGAACAACAAAGTATTTTGGAGAAAAAATACAGGAATTCCTGAACACCAACAACGTTGACACTGAAACGGTTTCGATTTATGACGCAAAACCCGAGTTGATTAAAAATGCTGATTATGTATTACTAGGATGCTGGACAGATGGCCTGATGATATTTCTTCAACACCCGGATAAACCTTGGCTGGAATTCGCCCAAAGCCTTCCGGAATTCAAAGATAAAAAGGTGGGCTTATTTACGACCTACAAAGTGGCAACAGGAAGCATGTTCCGAAGAATGGAGAAATCACTAAAAAATAAAATCAGTGCTGTCGACATTACCTTAAAATCAAAAAGCGAAAAACTACAGATCGCTCACAAGGAAGAACTGTTAAGGTTTATATATTAAAAAACAGCTAACCTGACCGTTAAAAAGAATGTGGTTACCTAACACCCAATACCAAAATTGGAATATTCCCATTTGAAACAATAAAAGAAAATCGAAATTATTAGTAAAGAATAAACCAGGGACGTTTTGAACTTCGTCCGCCCTTTGATTCTAAAACTACCAACAAACTGATGGCAGCCTTGGGATTAGAAAAGTTTGACCTGAACAATAAATGTCCCGTTCAAATTACATCTAAAGGACATTAAGATACTTTGTCTTCACATTTAATTCTGACACTCCTGAAATTTTAACTTATGGACAAATGTTTGCCGCTGCGACCGTAACTTAAAACCCACAGCAGGAACACCTGATTTACAAACAGAATTATTTTGACAAAAACGAGATAATTAAATTGAGATTTTCCCTCATTTTAATTAGCTCATCTAATTTCAGGTTGCTATTTTCTATACGCTTTAGTAACTTCTCTGGAACCTGAAAAGCTTTTTCCTGCAATTCATTAGCTTTTTCTGTGAGCTGAACAATCACCTTACGTTCGTCTGTTTCCGAACGCTTTCTGGTTATCAGTTCCTGATGCTCCATTCGTTTTAGCAAAGGCGTGATAGTATTCGTGTTAAGAATGAGTTTGCTGGCAATTGTATTAACGGTAAGGTTGTCATTCTCCCATAAAACCATTAAAACTAAATATTGTGGGTAAGTAATTCCCAGACTGTCCAAAAAAGGCTGATACTCCCTTATTATCAAGCGCGATGTTGCGTAAATGGGGAAGCACAATTGATTTTCTAATTTAAGTTGCTCGTATTTCATAAAAAAAATGCCGCAGGAAATAATTGCTAATATACTAAAACATGAATTAATCGCCTGCGACTTTAAAGTTCTTATTAATTAAGTATTGTTTGTATGTATTTTTCAATCTTCTCTGGTTTTGCTGTAGGAGCAAACCTTTTAATCGGGTTCCCATCCGAATCGATAAGGAATTTTGTGAAATTCCATTTTATTTTACTGCCCAGCGTACCTTTCAATTCCTTTTTGAGGTATTTATACAGGGGATGGGCATTTTCTCCATTTACATCTATTTTCGCAAACATTGGAAAACTTACACCGTAGTTGATGACACAACCTTCCGAAATTGACTTTTCGTCACCTGGCTCCTGGTTGGCAAACTGGTTGCATGGAAAACCTAATATGACCAGCTCTTTATCCTTATAGTCCCGATATAACTTTTCAAGACCTTCGAACTGTGGCGTTAGTCCGCATTTACTGGCAGTGTTTACAACAAGAACTATTTTTCCTTTATAGTCGTTCATACTCACCTGCTTTCCCTGAAGACTTTTAGCTTCAAACTGATAAAAATTTTGTTCCATATCAATTATATTTTAAAAATTTAAGATTTGTTACGATTGATAAAAGCTTTGAACCCTCCGGTAGACCACAGGGCCCACGCAACCAATACAGGCTGAAAAAACAAACGGATGAGTCTTGCCCGGTCTGTATCCAGGCCAAAAGCATCAACCTGATTCATATATTGAGCAATATTTCCGGGAAATATCAGGACAAAGAAAATAGCTGTCGCACAACCAACCAGGGCTTTCCACTTAGTTAATGCCACTAACGATGCCCCAAGTATTATTTCCACAATGCCCGAAAGTATAACAACCAAATCGGTGGAAAGGGGTACCCAGTTGGGGACTTGAGCTACAAATTCAAGGCGGTTAAATGTTAAGTGGCTAATTCCTGCATACAGAAGGACCAGGCCAAGCAATATTCTAAAAATTGTTTGGAATAAATTGGTCTTCACCCCTATCCCCCATTGTAAATTGTCTGATAATTTCATTTTTTATTTTTTTATTCGTAATGCTAAATAATTTTTAACTCCTGTTGAATGTATTAAGTTCAATGCAGTATTAATAAATGCAGTGCCGTATTTATCGTTTAGATAATCATGATGAATAATCCACTTTATAAAAATGCCCGCTTCTTCCATTTCTTTCAGTTTTTTCACTTGCAATGGCTTAATTTTTAAAACCCATAAGGACTTTTAATTGCTGAAGGGCTAGAACGTGTGGCGCCTCTGCAATAACGCCCAATAAAGTTTCTTGTAAATACTTCATACGTATTTCTTGATGATTACATTATTTTAATCCTTCAAGATTAAATCGCTTACGATACAAACATACAAATAATTTTTATATCGCAAGCGATATATTGTTTTTTTATTTTAAATATGAAATGTCCGGTATACCAAAAATCGTATTTGATGCCACACGATTATAACAACAGGCAATACATAAGAGGCTTTATTTAACGTTCCGCCCCATACACTAACTGGAATAAAAGTAAGCCTGCGGTATTAGCTTTAAAGCGTACAATTATAAATAGACCAAAGTGCATATTACACCTCAAACGTTACAATGTAGTTGTACTTGACACATAGTGTCAGTTACATTCTACTGATACATTCAAACCTTATTGTAAAAACAGCGTCCTTACCCTTCCAGCGCGCAATCTCAATTGCGAAATGGTGTTTCAGATATATGGTCTGCATCGAATGAAAAGCATGATGAGGAAACTATTTTTTCAATTGTCCAGAGAAAAAAAAGGATGGCATTTTGCTACTTTTCGAAAAGATTAATAAGTTTAACATGACAAAATAAAATGTCATTTCTTTCACTATTTGCTTTAATTCCACACAGGCTTCAGGAGATTTCCTGATCGCCACAGGATTAATCTTTCTACTCCAGAATCAAATTTGATTAAAAGGTTTGATTATAGCGAAGCTTAGTTTAAGCTCTTTTTGCATAAAATTTAAGTCTATTCCAGGCAGCCGTGTTATCAAGTTATCTGCGAGTTGAAAATATGATAAAAATATTCGTCCTCTTAAAAGAGTTTTGTTGCAGCCCATTTGCATTATACCAGGCTCTTGGAGGGATTCGGTGAGGTTCGTTCATTACGGTTTTCATCAGATTATTATTTACGGCATGCACTTTCCCGGTTATGTTGGAAAGGGAAGAACATATATTAACAAATGTTTTTTATTCAGGAACTCCATCTTGTTGTTTATTCACTTACCGGATTAAAGGATCTCGTAAGTTACCTAAGAAATAAACCACCTTGATAGTACTAAGACACTAATCGGGAAAGGAACACATGTGTTGAAGAACTACGTCAAACTTTAGTATGATCAAAAACAAAATCAAAAAAATGAACAGTAAAAATTACCTTAATTCTATTGTTGTGGCATTACTTACCGGAATATTATTTCCAGCTCTGTCTTTTGCCCAGCCCCAAACTGCTGAAAAAAAAAGAGTTCCGGAGGAACTGATAGTTAAGTTTAAGACAAAAGTGTCTCCGGTAACAACCCTTAAAAATGGAGAAAGGCTGGCGATTACAGGAATTAGGAGCATTGATGCACTAAACCGAAAGTATAGAGTGAAGGCGGTAAATGCCGTATTTAAATTTAGGCCGCAGAATCAGATGCTAGCTGAAAAATACGGGTTAGAACGGACATTTGTTTTTAAAATCGATCATAACGCAGATAAAAGCCAGGTTATTAAAGAGTATTCAGCAAACCCGGAAGTAGAATACATTGAAATGAATAACTATTGCTATGCAGACATAGCCCCTAATGATACTAGTTATAAGGGGCAATGGGGATTTAAAAACACTGCTAACGCAATTTCTTATGTGAAAAACCTGGAAGCCACTGTTGGGATTGAGGGTGCTGATATTAATGCAGAGCCGGCCTGGAATATCTGCACGGGAGACAGAAACGTTATATTGGCCATTTTAGACAGTGGACTGGATTATGAACACCCTGAATTTGCAGGCAGAGTTCTGAAAGGGTATGACTTTGTAAATAATGATGATGACCCAATGGATGATAATGGACATGGAACAGCATGTGCCGGCCTTTCGGCAGCTACCGGGAACAATAATTCCGGTATTGCCGGAGTGAACTGGGAGTGTTCTGTTTTGCCCGTGAAGGTTTTGGATAAATACGCAGGTGGCTCATATACAACCATAGCCAATGGGATTGTTTTTGCAGCGAATAATGGAGCCGATGTTATTTCTATGAGCCTGAGTACGACCCAAAATAATTGTACACTGAGAGACGCTGTTGAATATGCTTATAATCTAGGATGTACAATATTTGCATCCAGGGGAAACAGGGATAATCCTGAGGCGGTTTATCCTTCAGCATATAAAAACGTTATCTCCGTTGGCGGGTTAAGCCCCTGTAACTCAAGAAAGACCCCATTTACATGTGACGGCGAAAACTGGTGGGGTGCCAGTTATGGAGGAGGTAAAGATAAAATGGATTTTATTGCTCCTTGTGTTCGCAACATTACTACGGATATTAGAGGGACTAAAGGGAAAGGCCCGGGAGATTATTTTTACGAGTTTAACGGTGTTTCATCAGCAACAGCAATAGCAGCCGGAGTTGGTTCACTTTTGAAATCACATAATACAGCGTTAACGAATGATGAAATAAGAAAAATAATGCGAGAAACATCAGTAGATATCGGAGCTGATGGCTATGATGAAGAAACAGGCTTTGGCCGTCTGGATGTTTTTAAAGCCCTTACCTGGATAAATACTTCAATGCCTGTAGCTAAATTTACTGCTGACGCAACTATAATTACCGCAGGGGATACGGTATTTTTCAAAGATTTGTCACTAAACAAACCTGACTCATGGTCGTGGAAATTTGACGGTGGACAGCCAAATATCAGTAGCAAACAGCATCCGGCAGTAGTTTATAATAAACCTGGTACTTATAAAGTAACATTAACGGTAAGCAATAGCGAAGGAAAAGACACAAAAATAATGTCAGGTTACATTCGGGTTTTGTCACAAAACATCTGCATTGATTCATTTCCTTACACAGAAGGCTTCGAAAAAGGTATTGGAGCATTTGTGCAGACAGAAGGGGATGATTTAAACTGGATAAGAAAAAAAGGGGCTACCAAGTCGAAAAATACCGGGCCAAAAATGGCTGCAAATGGCGATTATTACTTGTACACAGAATCTACCGGAAAAGGAGAAGGCTATCCGGAAAAAACAGCCAATATTATTACACCTTGTTTTAATTTTCATAATGTTGAACAACCAGTCTTAGAATTCAAATACCACATGTTTGGTGTCTCCATGGGTAAATTGTGTGTTCAGGTCAGTACCGATAATGGAAACAACTGGACTGAAAGATGGTCTGTCTTTGGAGATCATGGAAACAAATGGCATTCATCTAAGCTAAGTCTAAAGGATTATGCCGGGAATGAAAATGTAAAGATTCGATTTTCAGGAACCACCGGGGATGGTTATATGAGTGATATCTCCATTGATGAAGTCAAAGTTTATTTTGAAAGTGCTGGATCCGCAAAAGCAGACGAAAAAAGAAAAGGAAAACATCTTTCAGAAAACCAAGCCGTTGCCTATCCCAACCCGGTTCAAAACAGCTTATATATTGAAGGTAACCTAGAAATTAGGGAAACGGACATATATAACATGTTTGGAGAGCGTTTGTTGCAACCTGGTAAGGGGCAAATTATTGATGTTAGTGAACTTAAAGAAGGGATCTATTTTTTAATCATCAACAAGACCCAGATCATTAAATTTATTAAGAACTGACAAGTGTCATTCGTAAAAAAAACGTTTTAATTGCCCCTTGCAATTGGCTTAAAACAAGGTTACCCGAATAAAAACCTGTGCTTGTCAGACAGTTTTACGCTACGCTGACAAGCACCATTTCTTAATCTGAAGACAGCCCGCTTTGAGCTTTGACATATGGGGGTGCCTGTCTTGCAGATAGTAAATAAAAAGGGATAAGCCTACATTAAAAACCTAAAGAGGTCAGGTTTGTCATTAATATATTCAAAGGTAAACTTATGTTCATTCATTCGCTCAACAAGGTTGTCAAAGTCATCAGGGACCTGTATTTCAATTCCTATAACCGCCGGGCCTTTTACCCTGCTGGTTTTTTTATTGTATTCAAAGAAAGTTATATCATCCGTAGGGCCCAGTACCTGGTCAACAAAGTCCCGCAGGGCCCCTGGCCGTTGTGGAAAGTTGACAATAAAATAATGTTTTAACCCTTCAAATAATAATGAACGTTCTTTAATTTCTTCGGTCCGGGTAATATCGTTATTGCTTCCACTCATAATACAAACAACATTCTTCCCTTTAATTTCATCAGCAAGAAAATCCAAAGCGGAAATACTAAGCGCTCCTGCCGGCTCAACAACAATAGCATCGTAATTATAGAGTTCAAGAATTTTTGTGCATATCTTTCCTTCGGGTACCAACACCATTTTATCAGCGACTTTTTGACAAATATCAAACGTTAGATCTCCAACCCGCTGAACGGCAGCTCCATCAACAAATTTGTCGATATCTTCCAGCGTGACAACACTTCCTTTATCCAACGATTCCTTCATTGCCGGGGCTCCGGCCGGCTCAACTCCAATTATTTTAGTTTCGGGGCTCATTTGCTTAAAGTAACTACCCAGTCCGGCAATGAGTCCACCGCCACCAACGGGAACAACAAGATAATCAACCGATGTTTTTATGTCCTGCAATATTTCAATTCCAACCGTGGCTTGTCCTTCAATAATAAGAGGATCATCGAAAGGGTGTATAAATACCATTCCTGTCTTTTCACACTCTTTCATCGCTTCATTATATGCCTGGTCATAGGTGTCTCCGGTAATAATGGTTTCCACAAACCCTCTTCCAAACATCTGTACTTGTTTTATTTTTTGTCTTGGTGTGGTGGAGGGCATGAATATTTTTCCCTGTATCCCCAATTTTCGACATGAATATGCGACACCCTGTGCATGATTTCCCGCACTTGCACAAATAATCCCCTTGCCTATCTCTTCTTCATTAAGAGACTTTATCTTGTTGTATGCCCCCCTGATTTTATATGATCGGACTTCCTGCAAATCTTCCCTTTTTAAAATAATATTCGCATCAAACTTTTCAGAAAGCCTCTTATTTTTCATTAATGGGGTGGAATCCAATATATCGTTTATGATTATTTTGGCTTTTATGATTGACTTAAGGTTAGGAAAGTAATCACAGTTCTTTTCGTCTTTTCTGTTTGTTTTGCTTGTCATGTACACAATTTTATTCGCTCTGAGCTTTGTAATTTCAATGGCCGGTTCCCGAGGGGAAATATCAGAATGGAATGTCTCCTGAAATAAAAACTACACAGCTAAGATAAATGTAACATCCTCATTGTTAAATGCCTTTTATTATCAAATCTACAAGAAATAGAATTTCTAATGGAGTTTGGTCAATACTAAACAGAATAAGCTTAGCAGGGGGCGAAATTATACAAATGTTTTGGATTTTCCTGAGTTACATTTCAGTTTATTACGAGGTTATTTCCCAGGAGCAGGACATAGAGCTTAATTCCTTTTGTATTCATTAATTGGATTCTAATTTTTCCTGTTACCTTTGCATCAAATTTTTTTTGGTATGGAAGGTTTGGACAGTCCCGTTTATTCACGAGATGTAATTGAATTTGTTACTGTAGCCAACGAATTTTGCAAATTTCTGGAATCGGCAGAAAGCCGAAACCTTAAAGACTTAATTGATAAAGCACATAGGCTACTCCCCTTGCTTTATTTAAAGGGCACTATGTTGCCAAAGGTCGAAGATTCTTATGAAGAATTTAACGAAAAATTTGTAACTGAGAACGATTACAATTATATCAGGGAAATGTTACAGGTAAAGTTCGGTAAACATGATTCTTTTGATGAGATATATGACCCGTTACGACAGGAAAACGATGAGCCGGCGCAGTTAAGCGTTGGAGAAAGCATTGCCGACATTTACCAGGACATAAAAGATTTTATCATGCAGTACAGAGTGGGTACAGAAGAGATAATGTTTAATGCGATCTGGGAATGTAAACAAACTTTCGAGCAATATTGGGGGCAAAGAATTGTTAATACATTAAGGGTTTTACATCATTTAAAATATGTAGTTGTGGAACTGGATGAAGAAAATACCGGGGAAAGTACCGGAGATGAATTTGATTATAACAGCGTTGATACAAGCAATTGGTTAATTTCAAAAATGCAGGAGGGGGGTGAGAATGAGGAGTGATTTTTCATTTAAACCATCTATTACAAGAGAAGAAATTAATGAACTCCCCGTTCGGAGCTTTACCGGGGAAATATTTTATATAGACACGAAAGAAAAGTACCAGCAAGTATTGCCTGACATTCAGACAGAAAAAGAGTTTGGTTTCGACACAGAAACACGGCCCACTTTCAAAAAGGGAAAATTAAATGAAGTGTCGCTGTTACAGCTAAGTGCCGGAAATAAAGCCTTTTTGTTCAGACTGAATAAAATAGGGTTGCCCGATGAATTGCGTGAACTTTTATCTTCAGATGAAATAAAAAAGATTGGGGTGGCCATACACGATGACATATCATCTTTACAAAAGCTGAATTATTTTGAATCAGCAGGATTCATAGAACTTCAGCAGTACGTAAAAGAGTTTGGTATTGAAGATAATGCCCTGAAAAAACTAACCGCAAATATTCTTGGGTTTAAAATAAGCAAACGGCAGCAAACATCTAATTGGGAAGCAGACGTTTTAACTGAGGCGCAAATTCAGTACGCAGCTACAGACGCATGGGTGTGCTACGAAATATTCAAAACTTTAAACAAGTAGAAATGTCAGGAGAGAGAGTGAAGATTGTACTGAAATCGGGAAAAGATCAATCATTAAGAAGGTATCACCCGTGGGTATTTTCAGGGGCAATAAAAAAAACATATGGAAATCCCTCAGAAGGGGAAGTTGTAGCAGTATACGATAACAAAGATGAGTTTCTGGCTCTCGGCCATTATCAGGTTGGATCAATAGCCGTAAGGGTGTTTTCTTTTGAAGATATAGAGCCTGACTATAATTTCTGGTTAAATAAAATCAGGAATGCCTATAAATTAAGGGTCGAACTCGGACCGGCCAATATAAAGGAAACAAATGTTTACCGCCTAATTCATGCCGAAGGTGACGGAATTCCCGGTCTAATTATTGATTTCTATAATGGAACTGCTGTAATCCAGGTCCATTCGGTTGGAATATACCTCATGCGGGACTGGCTTGTCTGTATCTTGCAGGAAATTTATGGTGATGAGCTAAAAGCCATTTATGATAAAAGCGAATCAACTATTCCTTTTAAAGCACAGGTAGAAGGAAAAAATGAACATTTATTAGGTGACAGTACCTCGGAAGTAGTGCAGGAAAACGGGTTAAATTTTGAAGTAAACTGGACGGAAGGGCAAAAAACGGGCTTTTTTATAGACCAACGTGAAAACCGCTTGCTACTGCAACAGTTCTCAAAAGGCCGCGATGTGCTTAATATGTTTTGTTACACCGGAGGTTTTTCTGTTTATGCGTTAAAAGGGGAAGCTAAGCTTGTGCATTCGATTGATAGTTCTGAAAAGGCCATTCGTATGGTAAACCGGAATGTAGAACTAAACTTCACGGATAGCCCTCATAAAGCGATTGCTATTGATGCATTTAAATACCTCGAAGACATAAAAGACAAATACGATTTAATTGTACTGGATCCCCCGGCATTTGCAAAACACCAGAATGTACTCCACAACGCATTGCAAGGTTACAAGCGTTTAAATCAGACCGCATTGGAACAGATCCGTCCCGGAGGAATATTGTTTACATTCTCATGTTCCCAGGTTGTTTCAAAAGAAAATTTCAGAAAGTCTGTTTTTGCAGCAGCAGCAAATGCCCGGAGAAATGTCCGGATTTTACATCAATTATCGCAACCTTCCGATCATCCGGTTAACATATATCATCCTGAAGGAGAGTATTTAAAGGGGCTTGTGGTATATGTAGAATAAAAATTATTGGTACTCTTTTTCGGCTAAAAGAACAGCCTGGTACAAATTAACTATGCCTCCGGAAACTGTAATTTCTTTGAGCCTTTTTTTCTTGCCGGAAGCTTCGCCCGGAAGAAAAACCTTTTTAGTTTTAGGAATATAGGCAGATCGTATTATTATCTCTTTTAACTGTGGAGCGCTGAGGTGCGGATAATAAGACTTTAACACTGCCGCCGTACCTGTAACAACAGGGGCTGACAAACTTGTTCCGTTTCCAGGTGCATACGAATTGTTGAGTACACTGGTGTAAATATTATACCCCGGAGCCAGAATATCAACAGAATTTCTGCCATAGTTCGAAAATGATGCCACCAATTCCCTATTGTCGTGCATCATCGAAGCCCCTGTAGTTATTAGGTTCTCCACCCTCTCTGTGCTCTTAATCGCACTTCGGGGGAAATATCGACTATTGTCAATGTCTATTCCATAATTTCCGGCAGCACAAACAATCAACACTCCGGCATTCCCGGCTTCCCGGATAGCATCCCTTATAAATTCGGGGTGCGACGCGTATTTCTTTCCAAAACTACAATTAATTATGTCTGCACCATTTTGAACAGCATATTTTATGCCCAGGGCAATATCTTTATCCCTTTCGTCTCCATCAGGCACTACTCTTAGTATCATTAGTTTGACGTGCCTGGCTATCCCGTTGGTGCCATAGTTGTTATGACGGGCAGCAATCACACCCGCTACAGAAGTCCCGTGGTATGGCCCTTTTGCATTCAGATGGCCGTTGCCATAAATAGTATCTGTAATATCATCAGGGTTGTCTCCAACAATTTTTTGACGATTGTTAAAGTCTGGGTTTAATCGAGTATTTAAATCATTTTTTAGGTTTTTAATTTGCTTTTCCAGAATATCAATCGTTATTTTTTGCTTGAACATACTTATCAGGATATTTCTTGCATCCTGAACATCCGGTTGTTCACTGCTAATTTTAATCAGGTCTTCTTCAGTATATTTTCTTTTACCAAAGAACTGGTCAATTACTTCCTGAGCATTCAGAAATTCATTTAAAACCAATTCATAAAAAAAAACATCTTCTTTTTTCTTTCTTACCTCTGTCAGGTAGGCTTCTTCAATTTGTTTATCGTGTTTAAACTCTTCTCCCGGAATTTGTTCTGTATTTCCTTCATTAAATTTATCACAGAGGAGCTTATACAACCTTGTAAGTTCTGTTGTTTCTAGTTTTAAATTTTTGCCGTTCATATTCCCCAGAAAGTTCCAGCCATGTATATCATCAATGTAACCGTTGTTGTCATCATCAATATTATTTCCAGGAATTTCGTCAGGGTTGCTCCAGAAAGTCCCTTTTAGAGCTTCATGTGTTAACTCAACGCCATTATCAAGTACGGCAACAACAACAGTATCCGGTTGTTTGCCTTTTAAAAAGTCATACGCCTTAAATGTGCTTATCCCGAGGATTTTGTCTGTCGAAGGGTTCAGGTGCTGCCAGTTTAGACTGTCCTGTGAAATAAGAATGCCTGGTTGAAGAAGGAAAATTAAAAGGGGCAATAATCGCATGTCAATATTTTTCAGAATAGAGTGGAAATACTGCAGGCAGTAAATGTAGCAATTCCAGTTATTTTAATAAAAAAGAGGCCTCCAAAAAGTCTTTTTTACATCATTACGAATTTAGTGTTGCAATCTCCGTGGTTTTGGCAGTCAAGCCTTAAGAGTTGTCTTCGGTGAGCTTGCTTCGTTTCTTGCAATGAAGGATCTTATTGACTTTTGGAAGCCTCTGGATTAAAAAAGACCAATTATTAAAAAAAAACCTGAATTATCAAATTTCATTAATAAAAAAAGGAAGCATTATAATGAGGCTCCACAATTTGAGCATTTTACTCTTGATTCTTTGTTCTTAGTTCCGCAGTAAGAGCATTTTACCATTTTTTCTTTAGCTGGGGCTGCAGGTGCTGTAGAAGTTTTGTCAGAAGAATGGTCATCGCCTGCTTGTGAAGCTTCACCTTGTTGAGAGGCTTGCTGACTTTCTTGTTCAGCTTTTTGCTCTTCCCTTATTTTATTGGCCTGTGCACTTATTACACCTTTAACCTTGTTCATGTTGGTCAGGTGGCCACCTACAATAGTTTGCATCTGGTTCAGATCAGTAACTTCTTCTTCGGTGTTTTTCAGGGCATTCTCGGTTTCCTGTATTTTTTGTCTTGCTTCATCTATTTCCCGGATTAACCCCAGCGTTACATTTGACGCTTTTTGTTCTTCAAGGAACTTAATGTCTGCTTCTAAAGTGCTGATAGATTTTTCCAGTTCCATTAACGTTCTTACAGCAGTAGGTTTGAATGTTTTGTTTATGTTCGATAAAGCCTTTATTTTCTCTTCATCTCCTGATATAGCAAGGGCTTCCTGCCATTTTTTTTCAATGATAGAAATATGGGCATTAATGGGATCCGCAAATTTTGGATATGTAATTGCCAGTCCTGAAAGTTCATTTTTGTTCCTTTCATATTTACTTTGTTCACCTTCTACGGTTGCTTTACAGGAAACAAGTACAGCGATAATACAGACAATACTGAAAAATTTCATGAATGTTCTCATCATTTTTATTTTAGGTTAATAATATCAGAAGCTTTTGAATTAATGGAGTTTAAAAGTTTTTTAGAAACAAAGTTTTTTCCCAGGTCATTAATGTCTTCCAGGTTATTTTCAAAATACCTTAGATGTTCCTTTAGGGTATCCATTTTTTTGGGATCAGACATAATGTGGTTATCCGGAATTAATTCGATTTTTTGAGACAAAGACTGAAGAGCCGGTAACTCTTCGATGAACCTCTCGTCTAAAGCCTTGGAATAATGATAAGATAAGTTTTTAAAACTATCCTTTAGAATCTTTACTTCATTTAATTCTTCCCGGCGCAGACTTGTGTCTTTCCGGCTTTTTCTTTTCAGAATAAAAAACAAGCCAATACCGGTGATTGTGAGCGCACCTGCTGCTATAAGAAGTATAACCGGATACTTCATTTAGTTCTATATTTGTGGTGGCGGTGGTGGCGGAACACTACCGAATATATTTTGTAGCTCAGGCACTTCTCCGGCTTTTACCCAGTTTGCCATACCTGCTTTCCATACCAAAGTTTCAGCATTAAGTTGTCCCTGCGATACCAGTTGTTGAAGCTGCTGGCTACCGTATGGGCCTGCCTGTTGGCCATTAATTAAAACATGGAATGTAACTTCAGTAGGTGGGGGCGGGGGCACTGCTCCACCTGGCTGTTGTGGTTGTTGTGGCTGATTGGGGTTTCCCATGGTATTATTCATCATATTTCCCATAGCGTTTCCCATAGCATTGCCCATTCCCATTCCCATGCCAAAATTCATTCCGGTTCCCGACATTCCAGGGTTTTCAGCAGCAGACTGCATAGTGTCGAAAGTTCTTTCCTGTTGATAGTTTGTTCCCTGAATATCACGGCTGAGTTTGTCGGCATAAGCCTCATTAATTTTTTGTACGTTCGGGTCGTCCTCAGGATAATTGATGGATTCTATAAAAAGCTCAACAATATCTACCCCAAAATTATTGAAATTAGCTTTTAGTTTATCAAGACAAAATGCAGCAATTTCATCCAGCATGGCAGGCATGTCCAAAACAGATATTTTTTGTTTTATTGCCTGTTCAGCAATAGCATCAGACATTTTTGATACTAATGCAGCCCTGAACTTATCCTGTAAGTCTTCTGTACTGATATCGGGTAAGGTTCCAACTATCTCTTCCATGAATTTTTTCGAATCGGAAATTCTGAAAGTATATTGCCCGAAAGCTCTTATGGGAATTACAAATTGGTACTGCGGATCTCTCACACTAATGGGGTTCGGGGTGCCCCATTTTATTTCTTTAAATACGCGGGTATTTACATACCAAACTTCTGCAGTAAAAGGGGTTTTCCCACCAAAAGGTAAGTTTACAATCCCCTGTAATAAGGGAATGTTGGCAGTGCTTAGTGTGTGTGTGCCAGGGCCAAACGTATCGTAATATGCACCTTCTTTACAAAAAACAACTTCCTGTGACTGATTTACAATTAGCTGTCCGCCCGTGGTTAAATTGTCATGTGGAAATTTCCATACAACATCATCCTCGGAACCATCAAATTTGATCCTGTCAATTAAACCTCTAGAAAAAAGTCCCATAATTAATTTGTATTTATCATAATTTAATTCAAAATATAATCCCGGGTGAAAATGGGTGGGAATTCAAGTATTAAAATTACAGAGGTCAGTAGTTAAGTACATATTAATTTAGCAGCGTACATAGAGCTTATGTTGTGAGAACTAGTTTTCCTCCGCTATATCAATCTCCAATCTTTTCACGCATGCATTGTTGCTCCTGTGTTGAGTTTTTGAAACACCTTGACAACACTGATTTTGTAGGTATGTATTTATCTACTGACCTCTATAAAATTATTTTAGCATCTTTTAAATTTATAAAAAGATTTTATTTTTCTCAATGAAAGCGCAAGAAAAGTTGTGGGATAATATGTTAATGGAATTTATTTTAGTATACTTTTTTTTGAAAAGGTTCTCTTATGGAAAGTGGAGACTGGTTTCTGTCTGTTATTAAACAGTTGGGAAAATGTGTGTATTTCTTCCCGGAGTTTCTATTTTAAAACATCTTTTATTACAGTGCTAAATTTTATTTGTTTAAATTTATAAGGGGTTGATATATTGTTTTTTATTCGATTGAGGGTGGATAGTGTCTTTCGTTATAATGGCAGTAGAGTTTCCATAATATTTAAATAATTGATTATGAACCGGATTTTTTTAACACTAGGCCTGATTGCGTTAGCTTCGGTAGAAGTCAATGCTCAGGATTGTAATATTTATGGTTTGACTGACTTCTTTGGAGACAGCATTCATGTTATTAATATAGCGACAGAAACCGGATTGCCGGAAAAGCACAGGACTATAAGTGAAGGAATTGGCCTGGATTCGGAATATGACTTCGGTACATTCAACCCTAAAACAAAAAACTATATTTTATTTAGCAGTCCGGGCGAAACAGACGACTCCATGGGTGTTTACATCGTAAATTATGATACCGGGGGTGTTGTAGCCCATTTTGACACAAATGTTTTTTTGCAATGTCTTTCATATGATAATATAGACAATAAGATTTATGGCATTGGGTATTACAGTGCTGATTTTGATTCGGCTTTTACAGTCTCTGTAAATGAAACTACCGGCGAAATAACAAGGATTGCGGAATTTGATCCGAACTATGAAATTACTGAACCTTTGTATGCATATAACCCGAAAACAAAAAATTTTCTAATCAATGAATTAATTACTGTTAATGAAAAGGATACAATGTGTTTTTTGACGGTCAATGTTAACACTGGGCTAGTAAATATTAAAGAAACTGTTGAAGATATTGTTTCTGTGATTTATGATGTGGACAGCAACGCTTTTTATGCTCTGGAAGATACAAGTTCTTCAGATCCCATAATCGAATTATATCCTCTTAATCTGTATAAGGTAAATGAACAAACAGGCATTATGGAGCACATAAAAGAATTGGACACAAGTTTGACTTTTTCCCCATATCCAAATTTCCCTCCAGCATATAACCAGGAGAATAAAACAGTTTATATAGTAACTATCAATAACGCGGAGACAGACAATACCCTTCTAATGGTCGATTTGCAAACCGGAAAGTTTACCGAGAACGATAGCTTATGGGATAAATATGGAAAAGAGTTTAACTTCCTGCATTACAGTTGCATGATCAAGAACACATACAACACTATCTCACCTGCAGCATGCGGAAGTTATGAAAGTCCGAGCGGAAAATATAAATGGACCTTATCCGGAAAGTATAATGACACCATTCCAAATTCTACAGGAGGTGACAGCATAATAACAGTAAATTTAACAGTAAACAAGGTTAATACAGAAATCCAAAACGCTAACGGTGTTTTAACGGCAGAAGCTACGAATGCGATATATCAGTGGATGAAATGTGACAATTACACATCAATATCCGGAGCTAAAGAACAGTCGTTTACACCATCGGAGTCAGGAAATTATGCTGCTATTATAACACAAAATGGATGTACAGATACTTCAGCCTGTCAATCCATTCAAACAGTAAGCGTTAAAAATGTTCCTACTCTTTCTAAACTAAGGGTTTTCCCAAATCCAACCATGGGGGAAGTTAAAGTAACCCTGGAAGAAGATTATCAGGAACTAGAGGTGCAGGTTAAAAATGTACTGGGACAAAAGTTATTCAGCAAAACATTTGAGTATGGAGATGAAATTATATTCAGAGTTGATGTAACCGGTTTATACCTTATTTCAATAAAAACCAACTTAGGCTATGATACAGTTATAAAACTGATAAAAAAATAACAAAGGGCCTTTTGCAAAAAAACAAGACAAGGAGATGTAATTAACGGGTAAAAACCCATTCATCGCCAGAAGAGAGGTTCTCACAAAAATGATATCCCTCAGCATCGAAATGTTTGATGTCTTCAGGGATATCTATTTTATTGCTTACAATAAAGCGGGACATCAGTCCCCGCGCTTTTTTAGCATAAACAGCAATTACCCTGTAGGAACCATCTTTGAATTCTTTAAAAACCGGGGTGATAACCTGAGATTTTATTTCTTTTAATTTGGCTGCTTTCGAATATTCATGTGATGCAAGGTTTATTAAACAGGCCGACTTGTGTTTTTCAAGTTCTTCATTGAGTATGGAGCTGATTTTTTCACCCCAAAACGAATAAAGGTTTCGAAATGCATCAACTTTTAGCTTCGTCCCCATCTCTAACCTGTAGGGTTGTATGAGATCCAAGGGATTTAAAACCCCATAAAGTCCGGAAAGGATTCTTATATGTTTTTGGGTAAAGTCAATCTCGTCGGCCGTTAAGGTATGAGCCCGAAAGCCATTGTAAACTTCTCCGTTAAAAGCAAAAATCGCCTGTTTGGAGTTTTCATTATTGTGAGCTGTTTCCCATTTCTGGAACCTTAAATAATTCAACTCCCCCAGACCGTTGCTAATATTCATCAACTCCGTTAAATGATCCGGAGAGTAGCACTTGAGCACATTAATCAGAATTTGAGCTTCATTAACGAAAGCCGGCAGACTAAAGCTTTGAAAAGGACTATCTGTTTTAAAGTTAAGTGATTTTGCTGGCGAAAGGATAATTATCATCTTGAACAAATTTACCCATGCTTAACATCCAGGCTAACGATTTGTTCAACCCATTGCCCCTAATAAGCTCATTAAGAGCATGAGGAACTTCTATTTAGGCGATGCAAATGAAGTCTTTTCCTTCTATATAACCTAGTTCAACCAGAAACATTCTTATCTTTTCCCTTGCACCTCTGTTTGCAACATAGCTGATTATAAAATGCCTTCCGGCCGGAGGTGTATGCTGATATTGAATCACCTTTCTTTCCGGATTGGCCCTCAAATCGATATAGAACTTAGCCTGTACACCAAGTTCATGCAAAATGAAAAAACGTTGTCTTGATTTTCTTCCAGCTCCCCAGATCACAGCGTCGGGATGGTAACGGTTATTCGCTTTTAACCAGTCGATTAAATAGCTGCTTTTTACTTCAAAAAAAGCCTGGTCGGTATACCTTTCATCAATTCTTGTAAGCCTTTCCGGCAAATCAGTCCAGTCAACAAGAACCTCTGGTAACTTGTACATTTTAACACCTTTGGCAATCCACCGCAGCCAAAGTTCATAATCCCCGGGGAAATCTCCGGTTCTGTAGGCTCCGTACAAATCTACCAGTTCTTTACGAAACATTACCGTAGTGTGGATCATTGGAGCCTCAATAAAACAGTTCAGGGAAATGTCTTCATGGGTAATTATCCGGTTGCTCCACATTACGTATTGAGAGAAATTCTCCTGCTCATCCGGATCGTCAGTAGTTGGAATATGTCTTACCTGTGCCGAAACAACACCAATTTCCGGCTTTTCTTCAAGGTAGCCCACTTGCTTCTCTAAACGGCTCGGAAAAGATATGTCATCCGCATCCATTAGCGCAACAAACTCTCCTTCAGCCTGTTTTATTCCAGCGTTAATAGCAAATACTAGTCCCTGCCGGGGTTCTTTAATGTGCTTTATCCTTGGATCACGGGACGCAAAATCATTTGCAATATTCTGGCTGTCGTCCTGTGAATTATTATCAATTAGAATTAGTTCAAAGTTTTCATAAGACTGACAGAGCATACTTTCAATAGCGTCCGAAAGACGCAACTCCGCATTGTGAAAAGGCAATATAACTGAAACTCTGGCTTGCATACGCTATGATTTATATCGGTCATTCAATTTTTGGAAGCACAAAGTAACCTTTTTTTAATCATTTCTAAAAATATAATTGCAGAGAATGTGTTATAGGTTACTAATCTTAGTGCTTATTAAGCAGATAACCTTTGATTTTTGTTCAAAAAAATCCCGTTTTTTTATTTTTAAAAGCAAGGCTCAGGAGCTATTTACTTGCTATAATCACATATTAACCAAATCTTTATACTTAAAGTCCCGAAACCAGGTTCAATGCTATAAATTAAAGGAAAAAAGAATAAATAAAAATTACATAAGTGGCTGATTTTCTTTATTGAGCTTAAAAAAATAAAAATTAATTGTGGGTTGCCGGTAATTATACATCAATATAAATCTATTACTTTTGGTTTTTGGAAAAGTTTATGATTGAAATGGAAAAATATATTAGGATTATTGCAGGGACGATAAATCATGATGAAAGGTTTATAAAAAATACGGTAAAGTTATTAGAAGATGGTGCAACTGTTCCTTTTATTAGCCGCTATCGGAAAGAAATGACGGGTTCATTGGACGAAGAGCAGATAACTGTAGTCCGCGACGAACTAAAGCGGCTTCAAGAACTGGATAAGAGAAGGGAGGCTATTCTGAAGTCAATTGAGGAGCAAGGAAAATTATCCGATGATTTAAGAAAAAAGATTGAAGAGGCTGCATCATCAACTACTTTAGAAGATTTATACCTGCCCTATAAGCAAAAAAAGAAAACCAGGGCTACAATAGCAAAGGACCGGGGGCTGGAACCATTGGCTGCTATTATAGTGAAACAACAGGAATATGATATTGAATCAAAAGCATCCGGATTTATTACGGATGAGGTCCCATCGCTGGATGATGCTTTGCAGGGTGCCCGGGACATTATTGCTGAATGGGTAAGTGAAAATAACAGGGCAAGAAACCAGATCCGCCGTTTGTTTGAAAAGGAAGCCTATATTACTTCCAAGCTTGTAAAGGGCAAAGAAGAGGAAGCGGCGAAGTATTCAGATTATTTTGATTTTTCTGAACCGCTAAAAAAGTGCCCTTCTCACCGACTACTGGCCATGAGAAGAGGTGAAGAGGAAGGTTTTCTAAAAGTTTCTGTGGTCCCGGAAGCAGAAAAGGCTGTTAATATTCTGGAAGAACAGTTCGTAAAGGGATACCTGGATGTTTCCAAACAGGTTAAGGCAGCTGTTCAGGATAGCTATAAAAGGCTTATACAACCCTCTATTGAAAATGAATTTCGTTCTTTATCAAAAGAGAAAGCTGATGAAGTTGCCATTGGGGTGTTTAGCAAAAACTTCCGGCAATTGCTTATGTCATCTCCGTTAGGAGAGAAAAGAATATTGGCACTGGATCCTGGCTACCGTACTGGATGTAAGGTAGTGTGCCTGGACAATCAGGGAAATCTTTTAAATAACAGTACAATTTATCCGCATGCCCCGCAAAAAGAGATAAAGCAGGCAAAAAATAAGATATCAACACTTGTGGAGCAGTATAAAATAGAGGCTATCGCTATCGGAAACGGAACGGCAAGCCGGGAGACCGAACAGTTTATTAAAGCCATAAGGTATAACCGGGACGTGCAGGTTTTTGTTGTAAGTGAGTCCGGGGCTTCTGTATATTCGGCATCAAAGGTTGCCCGGGAGGAGTTTCCTGAATACGACGTTACCGTACGTGGTGCTGTTTCCATAGGAAGAAGATTGATGGATCCATTGGCAGAACTGGTAAAAATTGAACCTAAATCTATTGGTGTGGGACAATATCAACACGATGTGGATCAGGCACGTTTAAAAGAATCACTCGATCAGGTGGTAGGAAGTTGTGTAAATGCCGTTGGAGTAGATCTAAATACGGCAAGCAAGCATCTGCTCACATACATTTCAGGGCTGGGGCCCCAACTGGCTCAAAACATCATCAATTACCGGGCAGAAAACGGAGCGTTTACATCCCGTACGGAATTGAAGAAAGTTCCCAGGTTAGGACCCAAAGCTTTTGAACAGGCTGCTGGTTTTCTTCGTATCCGGAATGCGAAAAACCCACTGGACAACAGTTCCGTTCACCCGGAAAGTTATGGCGTGGTTGATACTATGGCGAAAGACCTGAGCGTTACCGTAACAGATTTAATGTCGAAAGAAGATTTGAGAAAGAAGATTAGCCTTCAAAAATATACGACCGAAAAGGTTGGCCTTCCTACATTGACAGACATAATGAATGAGTTGGCAAAGCCCGGCAGGGATCCCAGAACTAAAATAAAGGTTTTTGATTTTGCTGAAGGAATCCACAAAATTGAGGATGTCCACCCCGGAATGACTTTGCCAGGTATAGTTACAAACATAACAAACTTCGGGGCATTTGTGGATATTGGGGTTAAACAGGACGGGCTGGTACATATTTCACAAATGGCAGATCGGTTTATATCCGATCCCAATGAAATTGTAAGTCTGCATCAACATGTGAAAGTAAAGGTCTTGGAAGTTGATGTGGCAAGAAAACGCATACAATTAACCATGAAAGAGCTGTAAAACAAAAGATTATACATTTAAAAGAGAGGGCATTTAAGCCTTCTCTCTGTATTTATTTCAAAATTCATGGCATTCGAAATAAAAAACATAACGTATTTTATGTAAATAAAAAACCGGGGGTTCGAAATTGGATTAACTATGCTTTTGATAAAATGAATTTGTTACAAGCTTGAGTAAGTGCAAATACTCTAATTACGGTGTTCAAACTTACCGGACCGAGACAACTTAAAACGGCTACAGTCCTTGACAGGTTTCTATCCCTGCTACTATTTTACACGTTAATGTATTACAACACTCTATCTCTTGTTTCCAATACTTATATTGCTCTAATAAAGAAATTTTCACCGTATCCTT
The DNA here is from genome assembly GCA_965230395.1 of Bacteroidales bacterium. Lineage (GTDB taxonomy): Bacteria > Bacteroidota > Bacteroidia > Bacteroidales > UBA10428 > UBA10428. Next base: position 2,696,201 of record CBDDKV010000002.1, on the reverse strand, counting down.
ATTAACTATTCCCGAAAAAAACTCTATTATTCCACTAGAATCCATCTTTCTTCCAACTTCCTGAATTTCCGCCATTGATTCATAATGATGCATCATAAACCATTGATTTTTGTCACAACCTTTTACCAACTTCGTATCAATAAAACCTGGTTGTTTAATAATGAAATTCTTTCTCTATATAGTGCCACTAAGAAAACGATTCGTTTTAGCGGCTTTTGAGGTAGAATGAATCTAAATAAAGAGTGTGATTCATTTTTTTATGCTGCCCAAAATCAGGATCCGGATATTTTATTGTCTTCTGATCCAATTTCTGATTAAAATAGGGTGAATTTCTAATTTGCAAAAACAAATCGCCTTATAAATAAGGTTCCTTAGTTGTTGTGAACGTTTCTCTAATAATTAATATATATCCAAATCTTCTCCAACTACGACTTTCCCTTTATAATGCTCTGATATTTCTTCTATCAATTCGTTATTTGTCTGCCCCCAGGACAACACATGGTATAATACTATTAGTTTTGGTTTTGCCCTATTTGCTATTTCCGCAAGTTCATATGTAGATGTGTGATTTTTAGCATGATATTCTTTCCAGAATTCATTTTTCTCATCATACTTTATTTTTGAATATACCTCATGAATTAAAACATCTGCATCTTTAGCATATTTAACAATCGTTTCAGACGGCGCAGTATCTCCTGATATTACTATTACTTTGTCCGGCGTTGTAAAACGAAACCCCCATGAATTTGGCCAGCTTCCATGTGGGACCGGATATGCTTCAACAGTTACATTTGTATCCTGATAAATTATACCTTCTTTCAGGATTTCATAACAGTTTACACGCCACCCTTGATTATTTGCCGGTTCCTGACCGTATAAACGATATTTAATGTCTTCTTCATACGCTTCCAGAATATTCTCAGTCATTTTTTTTATGCCTTCCGGACCATATACTTCAAGCGGTTCATTTCGTCCCATTACCCAGGGGGTTAGAATTAAATCAGGGTATCCTGTTGTATGATCAGAATGTAAATGGGTTAAAAAAGCATGCTTAATATTCTTCACTTTAAGCCCTTTTACTGAACCCCCATATCTGGGCGACATAGCAGCTGCTTGCCGAATTAATCCCGGACCAAAATCAACGATATAAGGGGTGCCGTTTACTACAATAGCAATAGAACAACCTGAACGCGATGGATTCGGGTTTGGATTTCCTGTACCCAGCATAACAATTTTAGTAATATTTGTCTCAGGGGAATCCTTTTGTGCAAATAAAAAAGACGATACCAGAATAAAGCAAAGAATTAAGGATTGTTTCAAGTTCATACCAACAGAATTAAGTAATTAATATTTTTCACTTTCAATATTTCTGCACAACGGATTGCCAACATGAGAAGACCTGGTTTTCTGAACCTTCTGATTAACGAACCGATGTAATTTTGGTAAATGTATAAACTTTTAGCGTACTTTAATCTGAATAGCTGTCCCCGTTGAGTTTTATTGTTATTGCCTGTAGTTTAATTTTGTGTTGTGTTTAATAGGTCCTAATATTTTTGCCCAATCTCCATGTAGGTATTGCGAACGATAATATCACAAAAGGCTTTTGTTGGTAAAGTCTTTTAGGAATTCTTTAGATTGCTTCAATCTTTCTTTTGTTTTAAACCAGTTAAGATATTTCTGCAAGTATTTCGTTAAAACCCCGCCAAATTGGTACTCTATCCATTTTTTTAGTCTGCTATCAATAGAGTTCACATGTTGCACATGGTATACTTTCCGCTTTACGTATTGTTTTGAGTTTGCACGTACCGCATGGAGATTCATGTTATAGTTAATGGCGAAACCTTTGTAGCTTACATGACTGTCGCTACAAAGAATAGTATCTTCGGATACCCGTTGCCCTATAGCTTTCAAAATATCTGATTTCTTTATTCTCCCAAATGTAGCAGCCGCCAAATCAAGTTCCGTGTCTCTGTCCGCAGTCACAATAACTGCTACGTGCTCGTTGCTAATGTCCCTCTTCTCAGCTGGGGCACCTCGCTTCCTTGATTTCCTGTCTTGTAATTTACTCCCTTTGAATGAATGAAGAAAAAAATAGCGGTCTTAGCACAACACCAAATTTTTACACCTCACACCATCAACTCATTACAACTTTCAACGAATATAAAAACCATGATTTTCAGCAATATCCGTACAATGCCCTATGCTTAAAACTGAATGGGGGGATCTCAAGCATCAGGTCCGGATAAAAGAAGGCTACATTTCACCATAAAAAAACCGATTATGTGAATGCATAATCGGTTCTTATATGTATATAATCAAAACTCTACTTTTATTTAGCTCCTGTATATTCAAAAGCGCCAATGTCTGGCTTTCCATCTGAAGATATTCTCACCCCGTCCATGTCATAATCCAGTTCAACCTCTACCCCATTATCAATACAGTCAGAGCCAGAGCGTAAATGAAAATCTCCATTTTCTGCATCTACGAATTTAGGATCACCAGTAAAGGAACCCTCAAATTCTTTTCCGCTTACAATAAGATTATTTGATCCTGAAAGGGAATTTATTTGGTTTACTTTTTCTTCCTCTACATCAAAAACGTTATTTTTTAAGTCAATAATATGTCCAATAATTCCTTGCGACATTTTATAAAACACGTTGTTATATACTTTTGCTGTAGATGTAGCCGTTAATGGGCTCTCTGTATTTTCAAATATATTTCCGTAAATTTTAATGTTTGAACTATGTGTATAAACAGGGGCACCTCCGCACCCTTTAATATAATTATAACGAACAATTATCCCGTCTCCGTCATGAAGATAAACCCCCGAACCATCTGTAGTGGGACCAACCAGTCTGTTATACTCAAAAACACCATCTCTTTGATCCGGGTTATTAGAAATAAAGCAGAATTTATTTCCACTATTGTAGCGGTTGATATAGCAATGATGGACATGCCAGTAGTCACAAAGGTAAAACTGAATACCATCTCCGCCCGCTATTTTTTCTGATGTTTTGGGCGGTTTCCAGTTAAGGTTAACTTTATGCACATAACAGTTTGCTATCTCAATATCCTTACATTCTTTAATGAACATACCGTCATCTTTAATATTAAACACCTCTGTGTTTTGGATAAATATTCCGGTAGCACTAAATGCCCTTATCCCCCATGTTGTGCCTGAAAACTTACAGTTAATTATGGACACATTGCGACTATTTGTCTGTATAACAATACAACTGGTGCCATTTGGAGCCTCCACCTCAATATCCCGTATCACAATATCTTTAAAACCTTTTGTTCTCCCGGTAATCACATGCCGCCCGGTCGCATTTTGTATATCACTTAGAATTCTGGGCCTTGTACCTTTTCCATACGTACCTATTGTCACCCCGTCCTCTGTTATAAGTATTTTCGTAAGCCTTAACGTTGTTCCTCTTTTAATCGCATACACCCCATTTTCTTCCATGGTAATACCCTTGAATGAAGCATATGGGTGCTCTATTGTCCCATCAGCTTCCGGGTCATTCGTGTTTTCCGGATCAATATGAACTGCCGATGCAGGTGCATCCCACATCTGAAAATCTTCAATTAATCCTACGTCGCCTATTGTTCCTCCTGCCGGCGGATAAGTGCGCACTCCATCTTCCTCACAACTTAAAAAAAGAAAGATGACTACGGTGATTTTTAAAATATTACTCATTGCTGTATTTCTGTATGGTTATTCCGTATGCAAGATAAAAAATTTATAGATTGGTTTAACGTTAAACACTTTAAGTTGTTGTAAAATTACATCACCTTTTTTATATATATTCAAACTAGCCCTTTCTTGAGTAACTTCTTCAAAAACAGAAACCCGCATGACTTATTTTACACTTTCTACTTCACCTGTTTCTGTATTTATTACAAAATGTCCTGCCGGGGCCCCGTTCATAAACTTCTCAAAAATAATTGCCAGTTCTTTCAGGTTATGCTTTATGGTATTATGCTCCCTGACGTTAGTGTCCTTCAGTAAAGAACTTACAACCAATTGATATTGTTTTAAACGTTCTGTTCCAATATCACTAATTGCCAGCTTATCTGCATTTCGTAAACGATAAAAATCAAAAATTAAGTCAAAACCATTCCATTCATCAAAGCTATGCAGTTCCAGATTATTATTTACTGCCTGTTGAATAGCTTGTTCTTCTGCCTTTTTCCATGAACCTGCCTGTTCTATATTCCCGATTTCTGTTGCCCCTGTCTTTTTCCAGTACCCTTCATCTTCCATATTTGAAATAATAAACAGTTGGCGCCCTGTTTTTTCTAAAAGGAACTCCTTCAACTCCAATGGCCATTCACCAGGTAAAAACCTCAGGCGTAACAGTTCCTTCAGGTGACAACTGGTAAACTCCTTGTAGGTTTTGGCGTGCAGGATGTCTTTACTCCATATATTCTCGGCTTGAATACTTTGCAGGAATTCATGTTCAGACTCATATAAATTAAAAAATTTATTAAACTCTGGAACGGAGTCAATAACAATGGTTTCTACTTCCATTCGGTTATGGCCTTTTATTGTCAGCAACTTATATGCCGGAATATAGGCCGCCAGCGAAGGTATCTGTACATTTATAATTGTATTTCCTTTTTTAGTTTTTCTTATACCGGTGTCGTTTATGTGCATGTGCCCTCCAAAATGCAGTTTTATGCCTGCATCGGCAAAAACTTTGGCAACCTCTTCGCCCGGAACCCTATGTAACTGCATTGCATTATCCCCCATAAGGCATCTTATGTGCTCTGTAGCATCATCATTAAACTCGACCATTGGGTAGTGACTGAATACAATTAATGTTTTCCCCAGCCTTTCCGCTCTTTGGGTAACTTCTTTTACCCATTTTATCAAGTGTTTTTTATGCGTCAATACGTTATTATACCCTATGCTTGGACTATTATAACTTTCTGCTTTTCCGGGGCTTTTTACAGCCTTTTTTTTGGGGATGTAAACATTTGCATCAATGGCTAAAAACCAGAGCCCTTCTTCCAATTCTGCAAGGTAACTCACATCCGGTAACAATATTTGCTTTGAAGAAACCTGATAGTTTCTATTCGTCAGCTTTGCCGCTTCCGTTGCTTTTTTATAACTATATGTTTTTTCGTTGTACGTACTAAACGGGGTTTCCCAATACAGGTACTCCTCATGCGGAAAAAAACCAAAATTATCAAGCCTTGTTATTATTTCATCGTAACCTAATTTTCGAATGTCCCTTGTTATTATTACCGGATGTTCCCTCAGGGTATCCGGCACATACATACCTTCCGAGCTCATAATTGGCTGCCGCCGTCCCCCTTCTCCAAGAAAATCTTCTTTTCCTGCATCCATTGAAAATGGGCGTACAGGATCGTGGTTACCGGTAGTACTCAGAAATGTAATATTATATTTTTCAGTATATTCATCAAGAATGCGTTTCAGTCCCCTGATGTTCACTGGCTGGCCATCATCACTAAAATCGCCGGGAAGTACAACATACTTTATTCCCCTTTTCACCACATCATCAAGTGCGGCTAAAAATGCAAAGTAGTTTTCGTTAAAAATCCGCGTTGAATGCAATTGGGCCTCCATGGTCCTAATTGTAACGTATTCTCCATTTTTGGGGTTTTTCACTCCTTTATAACCTGTGTCTTCAAATTCTCCATAAACATCCTGCAAATGAACATCGGCCATAAATGCGACCTGAAAGCCTTTTAATTCGGGATTAAAGGCGCCCGTGCCTGACCGGGAACTTCTGTTACATGAAATAAAAAGCAGGATTAAAACAACTGAAATTGCTGTTAAGAGTAACCTATTCATCTAAATATTTTTATTTATTAATCCCGTTTGCGGTGGAAAAGTATAACTATCTTTCCATCCACCCAGATCTATTAATACTTTATCTATCATCACTCCCGGATCTACCATCCAGATTTTTAAGGTATGTTTCCCTGCTTTATTTATAATATGACTTGAAGATTCAATTGCTGCATTCCTTAACACATTCTGCTTCCATTCGTTACTTCTCCCGAATGTCTGAAAATCAACAACAACCGGCTCCGCATCGTCTATAGCAACGGCACACCTCACCCCTCTTTGTGCATAAAATGCATGCGTAGGTATTGCTTGCAAATATACCTGTGCTTTTCCAAAATTGAAAGTAAAAAACTCATATTCTATAAGCGGACTACTTTTTGTTATTTCTTTTCTATCTGTTTGCGGCTTAACTGTATATGGTAAGGCTGTAATTACTTTCCCGGAATAACCCAAACCATCGATTACCTGCCATTCCCCCTCCGTTCCTTTAACCTTGCGTCCGTAGTTTTCGGCGTGTATAGAGACGTAACCTTTATCTTCAATAAATCCCTCATAATCTGCCAATTCTTTAAATTTCGGGTTATATGCAGATACCCCTACTGATATTGAGCTATCCCCGGAAATAAAATCTATGGCACTATTTATTTTATACCCTGGAGGAATTAACTGATAATCGTGCCCTAACGGTGGTTCCTTTTTGTCCCCTCCTTTTGGTACTTTATCCCAGTCAATGCTTACCCACAACCTTAGCTCCTGTTTTCCGGGTTGATTACTTAGCTTGCCCTCTCTGGCAGATATTCTTATCCAATCTTTTTGTGGAACTGCTTTCCAACTTACTTCTCCGCTCCCTTTAAGAAATACATCAATGTAATATTTGTTTTTTGTATAGGAGTTAAATACGGGCAACACGTCTGCGTAACTATTTATTATATCATAATTTACCTCCATCTCATAACTTTCCAGTGCAAGCCCCAGCGTTGCTTCTGAATTGTTGGGCACGGAGGTGCGTACCGGCGAAGAAAACACTGGCAAATGCCTTGGCGACATGCTCATTATATGATTCCACTTTCCGTTTTGTAGCTGTTTATTAAAATAATTTGTTTCTTTCTGTATGCGTTCAAATGCTTCAAGCGATTTTTCTCCGTAATAGGTTGCACTTTGTCTGCCCTGCTTTGCGGTAAACTTATTTTTATATTGATATAACCACTTCTGATTTATCATTGAAGCACCAATTACCGGATAATAAACCAATTCGTAGAAAGCATCCTTTCTGGTTGGGCTTACCCTGTCGTAAAGCTCTTCAACTTTTTGGACCAATTGCTGATATTTGTTAATTCTGGAAGTGACCTCGTCTCCGTAATGGATATGAGAAAACTCCGTTTCCTTTGCTTTTGTGACAGGTTCTACCTGGCTCCAGGCCATAAACTCAGGGCGGCGAATGAATGCCAGGCGATAATATTCGTAGCACAATTCTGTTATTTCTGCTGCCACACCTTTTCCAAACTCTCTTGTTGCCCAACGCTGCATATGTTTTCTTATGCTTTTGCTTTCATCAAAGCCACTCATATCCCAGGCCATATCCAGGAACAGTTCTATGTTGTACTCGTGTGGTTTTATATCGCCACAGTTTAAAATCCATAAATTACGTGACTGGTACTGGTATGCTTTATTCATTTCCTCCCACATTAATACCGGATGGGTTGAATTCAACCAAAGGTAATCGTGAGGGCGCCCCCAGTAAGAAGTGTGATAATAAATACCTGCCCCTCCAGGGCGTTTTTGCTCTTCGGGGGTGCTCAACTGGCGAATATATCCATAGTTGTCATCTGTCCATACCAAACTAATATCACCTGGAAGCTCCAACCCCTTCTGGTAATAGGTAAGCACCTCTTTGTAAGGGATAAAAACCTGTGGTACCTGCTGAATATCCTTACCTGTTTTTTCTTTCAGGATTTCCCTTTGATCTGTTATTACTTTCTCAAGTAATTCTACTTGCGATTCGGTATCATCTTCCCCGACAATCATCGGTGAGTCATGCTCTCCCCGCATTCCCATCGTATAAATACTTTCGAAGCTTGAACTTTCATTTGTCCTCTTTTTAAAGAGATCTTTAATGGTTGGTGCATTATTGTCGTAACGCCATTCGCCCATTGATTTGCTATCCCATTCTGCATTAATATTACAAAGCATGGGTTCGCAGTGTGACGTTCCTACAACAATAGCGTAATCATCGGCTACTTGTTTGTTTTTTGGGTAGAAATAGAAAGGTTTTGTGCAGGAATGCATTGCCGGCCATATGGTGTTCGCCCGCAAACGTAATATAAGTTCAAATACCTTTGCATACGTTTTGGGTCCTATATCGCCTGTTTCCGGTTCAAAGTTAAGAGCAGCCCAACGTTGCAATCCCCAGTCCTCATCGTTCAGGAATATTCCGCGATACTTTACAGAAGGGGAACCATATGATTTATTTTCTATGGATAATTCGATTTCTTCTTTCTTTTCCGGAGTTACATCTGCCCACCATTCCCAGGGTGAAACACCGATCATCCGCGAAATATCAAGTAAACCATAAGCGGTTGCCCTGCGGTCACTACCCGCAATAACCAATGCTTGTTTTAAGTTATTTACCGGATTGTTCACTACAAAAACCGAATAACTTTCCCATTTACCTTTTATCTGTGAAACATCTATTTTCTTTGATGCTATCAATCCATCAATCCAACTACTTTGTCCAATTGTTCCGGCAATGATACCCGTTTTTGAACGCACATCCAACCGACTTTTCACTACAGGCTTTTTACCGGAAACATTATAGAGGTCCGTTGCTAACATATTTGCCGCAATCTGAACAACTTTGGCATCGTTTTCATCAACTATAATGTCCGCCACCGATTTCTTATTTGCAATTTTCATGGTGATATCACCAGCATTTACTGCCAGTGACAGCCCTGCAAACAATATAAACAATATGCTTTTTCTTAAAGGGTTGTTTTTTTGCATTATTCTATTCTTTTATATATAGTTGTCTTGTGAATTTTATCTAAATGACACTGAAGCGCACTCTGGAAAGTATATCTTATCATTCAATCATACCTTTTGCCTTTATACGTTCGTACTTGTTATTCTCAAAAACAATTTTAAATGTTGATTCATAAAGACTTGTCGGCACATAATAATCGGTTGAAATAACCTGCGCCCCCGACTCCCCAGCCGCCTTAAACCTCTCATAATCATTTATTCGCGACTCCTTTGTTCCCGCATCAGCCCTGGTTCTCACCATATAACCTTTATCTACCAGTTCTTTGATGTATTTAAAATCTCTTAATGGTCTGTTAATAACCCTAAAAGCCGCTTCAGGCTTACCCTCCGGGCTATTTACAAAGAGCACACGACCTTTTAATGAGGCATGTCCTTCTATATAACGTTTGATTTTTTCTCCTTTTTCATCCAGAATGAATACGAAACGTCCTTTTGATTCTTCCAAAGTCGGCCAACCTTCCGACAAGATTGCTTCTTCCAGGGTTTTATGCCCCCCTCTTACCCAATCAGGTGTTAGCAGTTGCTCTTCTTTAAACACACTTTTGATTTCCATGTCGAGGCTGTCAAAGGCTGCTTTAGTAAAAGCCAATGGTTCTACTGTACCTTCAACGTGTTTATCCTTTGTATTCATGAGAACAAAAACAGGTGTATGTTTAGGGTTCCCGTCCGACCATTTTTTCATCACTTTGAGGCAATCTCTGAATAACAGGTAATGGCTTCTAAAATCAATATCCTGAATGTGAAACATTTTCAGACCTGGTTCTTTTAGTTTTTGTTCTTCATCAAAGGGCAAAGGTTGTTCTCCCATTTCTTTAACAATCTCTAAGCCTTTTGGGTTCAAAAAATGCCCTCCCTGAGGATCATGAAATACATCCAGCTCTAGGTTACGAAGGCCAAGTTTGAGTTGTTCTTCTATGGATATATGATCGTATTGCAATGATAAAGCTTTATTTGAATCGATTGAATAAAGATGCTTCCAAAGTGGTTCTTCAATTGCAATCTTATAACTATTATGACTACCAATAACCTGAATATCATTTAATTTAATTTCAGGTTGTTTTTCCTTACATGATATGGCTGAAATAAATAATATCCCTAAAATTAGTTTCAATAATTGTTGACGGTACTTCATGATAATTCTGGTTTTCTTACACGTACTAAACACTAATCCTTATTACTTTAATAGCCCCTTAATCTTCGAGGTTATACTTCTCTTTATCAATTGTTTATTTTTTATTGTATAATTAGTGTTTGTCTATAAAGTCCAACTGCTGTGTCGTTGCTCAAAATCCAAACCCTCATCCCGACATTCGGGACTACGTGTTGAATTTTCCTCATTATGCATTTTATTTCAATTGTGTTCAAGAACTCTGTCGATGTCTCGAAATCTGTTTACACCCATTTATCTGAACTTTATCGTTCAAACACCCGGGTTTATAAACAAGCGCTTCATTATACTTTGTTTTTCAGCCTTTCAAAAATATATGCCTGGCTGATGCATAACATGGATTTTTTTTTAAAGTATATGGAAAATACTACAGAAAAACCAAAAAACAACGATAAAAACGATTAAAAATATCTACAGAAAAACAATAAAGATTAAGCTGGTAACGGACAAGCTACATACACTCCCGGCTTCAGCTTTACATAAAACATTTTAGCCAGAAGAAACAAAGGCAACCGCCGTCTTTGCAAAAGAATTGATAATATAGAAATGGTAAAAGACGAAGTTAAAAACTGGTATGGCCCCGGAAATAATATGAACACACCAACTAAGTTGGTTATTCACCACAGGCAATGCATGAGCAAAACCAAAAACAGTTTACCAGAAACTTGAGAATTGACTTGATGCTAATGGTGATTGATAAAAAATGTGCCTGCATAATTTCTTATGCAGACACAAATGGATTTAATTCTTAATAATTTTATGTATGGCAATTTCCTGTTCCGCAGTTATTACCTTTATAATATATATTCCAGCTTTAACATCATTCGTATTCAGAGTAGCTGAATTATTATTAATTGAATAATTTATTTCTATTTCCTGACCATTTAAAGTAATAAGAGAAACGTTAGCGATTTGACTTATAGTTTCAACATATACATAATCTTCAAACGGGTTTGGAAATACCTTAACAGCATCTGAAGAAAGCGAATTCAGAGCAGTTAAATTAACTCTATTGGTAACAGCTGTAGCCTCAAAGCTTGCTAATTTATTACCATCCGCAGATTCTAATGCACCTTCAGTGTATGCAACAGTTACGGTTTGGCCCTGGCTAACAGCGTTTGTTAATGTCAATACAATTGTTTTGGCATCACCGCTTTTAAGAGCTGCTCCTGTAACGGCATTACTACTACCATCAACCATAACAGTAAAGCTTGCCGCTTCAGATGATGGATCAGCCATATCCTTACTAAACGTTACTTCAACAACCGTTCCTTTTGTATCGGTAGTTGCGGATGCATAGCTGGGAGTCTGGATTTCACCGCCCATATCCCAGCTAACACCAGAACCAATTGTTGTATTATAATTCCCAACCAAATCGCTTATATCCGTTCCTGTACCTTCATCCAATTTCCAGTTTGCAACCAATCCCGTTGGTGCACTCTCCAGATATTTATCTTTGTTATCAACGATTTCCTGACGTGTTTTGGCAACGCTCCATATTCTAACATCTGATAATTTCCCTTCTAATCTGCGGTTTCTCCATTGAGCCCCTTCACCCATAATCAGGTTTTCCGCAGCAGCGGTCATCGATGCAGATGGAGTAGACGATCCATCAAGAACACCGTCCATATATAGCTTTAATGTTGTTCCATCATAAGTAACAGCAACATGGTACCAGGTCATGGTGTCCATTTCTGTAGTACCCTCTACGCTGTGCCAGGAATTGTTCCCTCCATATTTCAGCAACACTTTCTTTTTATTGTCACCTTCTGATGTTCTCAATACAAAGCCACTTCTTTCACCAGCTTTTTCGCTACCTTCACTGGCAAGAAAATAGTTGTCTCTGTATGTAGAAATATACACCCACGTTTCGAATGTGAAATTGGAAAGGTCTTCTGTTATTAAACCACAGTCTACCAGACTGTTTTCATCTGAAGCATCAAATACCAGGCTATTCGATGTTGGACCGGCCTCTTCAACCTCCCAGGTTACACCTGAACCAATTTTGGCGTTATAATTTCCAACTAAATCGCTAATATCAGTACCTGTACCTTCATCTAATTTCCAGTTTGCAACCAAGCCTGCAGGAGCACTCTCAAGGTATTTATCCTTGTTATCAACAATTTCCTGACGGGTTTTGACAACACTCCATATCCTAACGTCCGACAATCTCCCTTCTAATCTGCGGTTTCTCCATTGGGCACCTTCACCCATAATCAGGTTTTCACCGGCAGCGGTCATCGATGCAGATGGAGTTGATGATCCATCAAGAATACCGTCTACATAAAGCTTTAAGGTTGTTCCATCGTAAGTGACTGCAATATGGTACCAGGTCATGGTATCCATTTCAGTAGAGCCCTCTACGCTGTGCCAGGAATTGTTCCCTCCATATTTCAGCAGTGCTTTCTTCTTATTGTCACCTTCTGACGTTCTTAATACAAAGCCGCTTCTTTCACCTACTTTTTCACTACCTTCGCTGGCAAGAAAATAATTATCCCTATAAGTAGAAATATACACCCACGTTTCGATAGTAAAATTTGACAGATCTTCAGTGATTAATCCGCAATCAACAAGACTGTTTTCATCCTCAAAATGAAAACCTAAACTGGTCGTTTTTTGCCCAAATACTATACTCGAAGTAAATAGGAATACAAAAATGAATAGTGTAGAATTAATTCCTCTCATAATAGTTATTTTTAGTTAAACAATAAATATTGATTGGATTTAGGCTGTATTGTTATTTCAACAGAAGCATTTTGTTAAACTGAGTCCCTCCCTTCGTTTCTAAAGTATATATATAAACTCCATTGCTCATGTCTTGTCCGTCTAAGAAAACAGAATAGTTTCCGGGATCCTGTTTTCCTTCAAAAAGTGTTTTTATTTCTTTTCCAAATGAGTCATAGACCTTAATAGCAACAAAACCCGGTGTTTGAATTGAATAGTTAATGGTCGTGCCGGAACTAAACGGATTTGGATAGTTTTGTGCCAATTGGGCCGACTGATTACTCGTAACCTTTTTAACGCTTGTTCCAAACTGACCAGGATTATTACCCATTACCAAAACCAGTTCTCCACCCTGTGTGATTTCATTGTGAGTCAACCATTGACGATCGATCGGCTCACCATTTAGTGTGGCAGACTGGATATAGAAATTATCATCACTTAAATTTTCAGCCTTAATGGTAAATTTAGAACCATCGTAAAAAGCCGTATCTAAATCTAATGTAATCTCACTAAAAATAGGAGTAGTAATTTGATAAACGGTTTCCCCGGGGCATACTTGATAAAGCCCCATAGCACTAAGTACATACCAGGATGCCATACAGCCCAGATCACCGTCCATCTCTAACAGATATCCATCCGGAGTATCTTTATATATATAATCTGTAATTGGTTTATCAAAGAAATCATGTGTCCCATAAAGCTGGGTGATTGGTTCTTTTAAAATTTTATATGTCCATTTTTGTGTTAACGACGGAACTCCCGCATAGTTAAATAAATATGGGGCATGTAGATCTATTTGGTTCCCCGCAGTATATAGGTCGTTATCAAAAAAATATTCCAGTTGCCCGGTAAAATCGTCGAAGCCTCCAAATAATGAGATCAAGCTGGTTACGTCATGTAATGCATTCCACCTCCAATGCCATTTAGAACCTTCGTAAGTGTATTTTTCACGGTTGATGGTGGGGTCATTGGGAAAATCAAGCCAGGATCCATTTTCTGCACGTGCACGGAAATATTTAATCGAAGGATCCCAGGTATTTTTCCAATAATTGGCCCTTTTATTAAAATATTCATAATCCTCTGTGTGCCCCAGTTCATTTGCAATCTTAGCAACTGCCCAGTTATCCATGCTGTATTCACCTGTCTGATCTGCTCTTTTGGGTATATAACCAATTTCATCGTAACTGGCTGGCATTTGCAATAAAGTTTCACTTTTTAAATAATCGTAAAAATCATTGATATCCAGATCTTCGCGAAATAATCCTTTGAAATAAGCATCTACAACAACCATTAACATATGCTCATGGCGGACCGTATTATAAAACCTGTGCCCGTCTTTACCCTGTGCCCTGTAGGATGAACCATGAGGGCTGTGGTCGCTTGCCGGGAAGGGGCTGTAACCTACAGCCTGATTGTAGATATCTTTAATTGAATACAGAACATTTCGGTATGCACCAGGAAGATACAGGCTATATAATGGATATTTATTCCTAAAAGTATCCCAAAAAGCATATCCGTTAATTTGTTCATAACCATCGGCAGAATGTATTTGTTTATCCATCCCAAAATACCTTCCGTCGACATCTGACTGGATCATTGGATGAAAACAAGTATGGTAAAGTGCGGTATAAAAAATGGTTTTATCTCTTTCGCTGCTGCCTTTTATCGAAATATTATTAAGCGTTTCATTCCAATGTTCTGATGCTTGTAATTTAATCTGTTCAAAGTTCCAAGGTGAAACCTCTGCATCAAAATTTCTTCTTGCCCCTAGTAAACTAACCAATGAAAAACTAATTTTAGCAATGAGCGGCTCTGTAATTTCACCAAAATCGCAGGAAAAACCATTTTCTATCAATTGTGCGCTAAATGCAGATGACACCATATTGCTACCATCCCATTTTTCAATATTCAGGATAGGTTGATTGAATACTATTTTAAAATATGGCATCCCTTTTCCTTCGATTGTATAAGGGTCTTTAATATTATAACTTATCTTACCTTCGAGGCCAGACTGCCCCTCATATAAAAATATCTTTGCATCTTTATTGGCCGCATATTGATATTTGTGTATTGCACATCGGGTTGTTGCCGATAGTTCTACCTGAACACCTTCTTTGTCCAAATATGTTGTGTAATATCCCGGAGACGCGTCTTCCCGCGATTTATCCACTGAAACAACCGGATGTTTAACCCATGCCGCACCGGGAGTGCTGGTATACGGGAGTAATGAAAAATTACCGGACCTGTCGCTGACACTTGCCCCTCCTGAACTACCTAAACGAAAGTGGCTAAAACCACGAATAGAAGAATCGTCAAAATCATAACCTGAATGAGCCAAATCGCCATCGCCGGTTAAGCTTCCGGGATATGTGTCCGGACCAACATGAACAAGTCCAAACGGCACCAATGCTGAAGGGTGCCAGTGACCATGGTCACCCTTAGTACAAATAAAAGGATCTACAAAATCAACAGGCTCCGTTTTTTGGCAGAAAACGAAATTCGGAACATGTGATAACGAAATAATAAACACAATGAAAATGTAAAAATGTTTTTTCATAATACTCGATTAAAATTTTCTATTTGACATTTATTTCATCTATGAATAACCAGGACAATTCACCCCTTGCATGATGCCATTGCGGTAAAACGCCAGTATTTTGAATTACTATCTTAATTAACCTGGTTTTTATTCTTTGAAATTTTAGCTGATAATAGTTGGTGTTAATGGCATGCTTACTAACTGGTTTATATGATTCGGTTTTTACTCTAACATACTCACCCGCCATACTTTTGGCATAAATTGAAATTTTTTCAGGTGGAAGAATTCTTTTCAAGGTAGATGTAAGGGCATAAAGTTGAACTTCACTACAGGCTACTTCCTCACCTAAATCTACTTCTATTACAAAATCCTTGTTATTCAGGCCTGTCCATTTCTTATCTGTAAAATCATCCGTTCCAAAAAATCCATCGAGCAATAAGCTACCCTCCGGATCTCCATATTTTTGGGGTTTAAGCTTGAGGTTAACCTTTGGATATCCCTCAGGCAATTCATTTAAAATTGATTTAGCATATTTTTTAGAGAATTCCCTACTTGGATAATAATTATCCGCATATGCAATAGCTCTTAGATAAACATTATCTGTAATATTAATCGGTTTATCATAAATTTTCGATTTTTTGGTTGGAGTACTACCGTCTAGTGTATAATGAATTCTTGCCGTTTTTGTTTCTGAAGTAAGTTCTAATTCAATTTTGTCTTTAAACCTGTATAAAGCACCTCCATCGTTTATATCCTTGCATCTGGATTGAATAACTTTTACCGATTCTGATAGTTCGTCATCAATTTCCATATCCTCAACTCCTCTGGTAACAATAGCATTGTTATCCTGGGGAGCATTGATACCTGAAAGTTTTAAATTATAAACATCATCAAACACAAATGGGGGGCGAAAATCTTTGTCTTCAAGTTTAAGCGTAATGTTTTTCATTGAAAGCCCTTTAACATGCCGCACATAAAAGCCCCAGGAAGGTAGTTCACCAAACGCACTATATTCAGGATAAGAACTGATTTTTTCAGGAACATCATCCAGTTTATTTAAATCAATGTAGGCTATATCTTTTGACGATTTCCCGGGATAAGTAATTTCAATGTTTTCTAATGTTACATTCTCAATATAATGATTAGGTATACCCGCAATAGGTGCCGGATGCCGGTTGTGCGCCCCTCTTGGCCAGGGACCTTCGAATGCATATCCTTCGTCCGGCCTTCCGAATGGAACTTCACACTTTAAATCCTTAATGGTTATATTCTTCACTGTTCCCGGCTTTTCGCCACTCCGGTGCCCCAAGCGAATAAAAATAGCATTTCCGGTATTTTTGCCTTCCATATTTGAGACATGAACATTTTCAATATCTCCGCCATCTACAGATTCAATCGCAATCATCGACCGGAAAGTATCAAAGACCTTTATATTTTCGATGATTACGTTTTTAAACCCACCAATTGAAGCGGTGCCGAATTTTATGGCACTTGCACTTGTGCGAATATTGCAATTAGCAATGTATATTGAGTCGTTACAATAACCCGGATAGTAAGACTTCAAACAGATCCCATCATCGGCGGCATTGACATTACAATTCGTGATTTGCACATTCCTGCAATCTGAAATATCCATTCCGTCGTTATTCCAAAAAGCCCGGCTTTCTACCGTAATCCCATCAATTCTAACATGGGTGCACAGTTCATACGTTTGGACCCAAACAGCTGAATTTTTAATGGTAATCCCGGAAACAGTCACATGGTCAGACTCCATAAACATTAGAATCTTTGGCCGTTCTGTTTCCCTTATCCTTTTATTGGCAAAATCGTACTCTTTTATTTCATAAATTCCGGCTTTGTGCAGGCTGTCCATAACCTTTACCAGTTCCCCGCCCCTGCCATCAATAGTTCCTTTACCGGTTACAGAAATATTGTGGGCATCATGGGACAGAATGATGGCCAACTTTGAATTGTCATCTGTTTTTGGCGACACGGGCATTCCCTCTACTTCAATTTTTCTGTAACTCCTCGGATCAATGCTTCCGTATAGGGTGGCACCTTCGCTCAGGTACAATTCCACATTTGATTTCAATATGATACTTCCGGTAACGAAATTGCCTTCCGGTATTATTACCCTGCCCCCACCACTTTTATTGGCTGCATCTATTGCTTTTTGAATAGCTTCTGTTGAAACTGTTTCTCCATCTGAGATTGCACCATACGATACTATATCGAAAATAGAACCGCCTGTGTTTTTGCAGCTTGATAAATAGAGTAGAGCCGCTAAAATAATTAATGCAATATTTTTATGATTCATCTGCTTTATTTTCATTAGAATACTCTGTTTATTTTCATCAAAAAAAATATTTAGATTTTAATTCTTATTTACCACTCCCCAACTTTTATTAGGTATTTCTCCCAACTCAATTAATATTTTGCCACCATCAGACAAGAGGTTAAAATCAATGAAACCAGAATTCCAATTTTCCCCGTTTATTTCTATTTTTTGGATATAAATTGATTCAGCTGAAGGTTTTATTGATTCAATCTCTAAAAACCCTTTAGGTAACTTTATTTTAATATTTTCGAATTGAGGTGTTGAAATAACCATCTCCGTTGAACCGGGAAACACCGGATATAACCCAAGACATGACCACACATACCATGCTGACATTGTACCAGCGTCATCATCCATCTCTTTAATATACCCTTTAGGGGAATCCTGAAAGATTTTGCGTGTCATTGGTTTTTTCCATTTATTATGTGTCCCGTACCAATTATTTGTTACTTCATTTAAAAGTGTATGAACAACCTTTTGTGTCTTCCAGGGAGAATTAGTGTATGCATACAGATAAGGCACCTGTATGTCTGGTTGGTTACCTATGTTAAACAACTCCTCTTCAAAAAATTGATCTAACTGTTGTTCAAAAGTATCTTTACCAGAGACTAGTTCCTGGATTCCTTTAATGTCAAATGGTACAAACCAACGATATTGCCATAAAGTTCCTTCGTAAAGTCCGTCGCCATGCATGATGTCAGATTTCTCATCTATTACCATGAATTTTTCTTTCCAGACTTCTTTATATTGATAAGCCTTTTTCTTATAACAGTAATAGTCATCCATATTCCCCAGTTTTTTTGCTATTTCTGAAAATGCCCATAAATCATAACTGGATTCCAGAACATTATCCGGCGTTTTAAAAGGAAGGTGTTCAACTTCTTTTTTTAATAAAGGATATATTTCTTCAAGCGGGAACGTTAGTAGTCCTTTGCGGTAAGCTTCCAGTAATACAATAATAGAATGCTCCGTTCTTATGGTAATAAATGGCTCGGTTTCAGTTGCCCAGTCAGGTTTACCTTGTTTATATAATTCGCCAATTGAAGCTGTCATTTTAGAATATAGTTCTGGGTATAAGAATGACAATAAGGGAAGTTTACTTCTGAAGGTATCCCAGATAGACCAGCCATGGTAATGTTTTATTTGTCTACTCTGATATAAGTTCCCATCACTTCCTCGGTAGGTCCCATCATCCTCACTAATTAAAAACGGGGACTGGGTTGCATGATATAAATGCGTGTAAAATAACCGTTTAGCAACGGTATCATCGGTTTGAACTTCCACTACATTCATTAAATCGTTCCATTGTTCAAATGCTTTGTTTCTAACATTAACAAAGCTTAATTCCATGTCCTTTTTCAGGTTGGAAATGGCTTGTTCCTCATTGATGACAGAAAGAGCGCAATAAGCTTTAACTTTTTCACCCTCAGAAGTTTTAAAGTTGTAAATTACTTTTGAACCTTCATTATAAACCCCTGTTTCAGCCTTATCAAGGCAGAACGCAAAATAAAAAGAGTATTTACCTAATTGACATACATTTACTGATTCAACTTTTCCGTATAAAATTCCACTTTCATCAAATTGATGTTGTTCTGAAATATGCCCTTCAAATGAACTTGATAAATCAACTACAATACCGCTTTTGTCTGACTCGGGAAATATATAACTGTGAAAAGCGACTTTATTTGTGGCCGTTAGTTTAACATGAATTCCCTCTTCAAGAACCACTTCATAATAGCCTGGTTTTGCCACTTCAGAATTTTTATTATAACTAAGCTTTTGTGGTATGGTATCTTTATTGGCAAATGGCAGCACACGGATATTTCCACCAACACCCCGGCATCCGACACCAGAAAAACGTGTATGTGAAAAACCGAAAATTTCGTTTGAATTAAAGTCATATCCTGAATGGCCAATTGGGTCTGTATCAGGACACGGTTTGACCATACCAAAAGGTATTGCTGCCGCTACATCGGTTTGACCATGATCATCTTCTGTACAAATAAATGGATCAATATATCGAGCGTTCACTAACTCCGGTTTGTTTTGACAAGAAGTCATTAACAATGGTATGATTAAAAGTGGAATAAAAATTCTCATCTTTCTTCTTTAATTAGGTATTTTGTTACTACATGATTAAATACTGAGGAAGACAGAAAACACGAACAACACCCTCATTTTAATTAGATTCCAAGATTTTATCGCACCAACTCTTTAACCCTGTTGCAAGTCAGCAGCTTGAATCCAATCAAAGTAATGAGACAAAAATATTTGTCTCACACTTTGATTTAGACTTTTAGAAGCCCATACGGATTAATTCTATTTCCGGAACATCGTAAGTTTTTCTCAGACCTTTTGTATTGTCGGTACGTACTTGATCCCACCAACGTTGGCCTTCCCATACAAATTCGCTTCGTCTTTCCCTGATGATATCATCGGTTGAAACTGCATCCAATACGGGAAGCCCTGCTCTTTGCCGAACCTGATTTACTATACTTAATGCCGTCCAGCCATTAACGCCTGTACCATCCCCTAACGTTTCGGCATAGTAAAGGTATATATCTGTATATCGAATGAATATTAAATCTCCGGTTCCTTTTTTATCTCCATTATTACCGTTTTCGAGTTTGACATTTCTCATTTCGTTTTCAGCTTCCTCAAAAACACTTCCTGTAACCGGACTTGTCCAATCACCAGTCTGAAGGGTTGCATCTAATCTAAAATCGCCAAATTCAAAATGATTCAACAAATCATCTGTATATAAAAAATAACCATCACTAAGTCCTCCATGACACGTAACAAAAGTTTGCGGATAGTAACTGGCTATGTCGTCCCCATCAGCAAAGATTGCAGCAAATATTACTTCCTGGTTCCTGTCATTTTTATGGATATTTTCATATACATCTTCAAAAGAAGTTGTTGTGTTTAGCAATATGCTTTCAAGCAATGGCTTAGCCATATCCGGACGATTGGTAAACATGTACAAATCAGCCAAAAAAGATTGAGCAACCTCTATGGTTACCCTTCCAAACTTTGCCTCTGAAGGTAATAGCCCTATTCCCTTACCAAAGTCAGAGATGGCCTGATTAAATAGTTCTTCCTGACTATTTAAACTACTGAGGCTTTGTGCTTCTTCAACATGCATAATACCATTTAGTACAACTCCTTCTCCAAAAAATTTACCGACATAGTAATGCCCCAAACCTCTAAAAAACGAAGCTTCACCCTTTATCGTATTCTTTTGGACCGAATCGGTAAAAACAACATCATCAATACGATCCAGAATATTATTTGACAGAAATATCATTTTATAAAGACGGCTCCACAACGCATCGGTTGTACCGGAACTTAATGCATCGGCATCGTTACTAATATCTTCCAAATCGGCTTGTTTACGGCCACTAACATTATCGCTTCGTAATTCTGTATTTCTCAAATAGGATCTGTCTGCAAATGTTTGAAATGCATCATATATTCCAACAGAGGCTTCTAAAAAATCATTTGGTGTCTGATAATAGTTGGCTGTTGTAATTTTATCTATGGGAGGTAGTTCCAATAAATCCTCCTCACATCCCATAAAACATATTGTCATTACAAGTAAAAGAAATAAATATCTTATATTTTTCATGATCATTGAATTCTTTAATTAAAATGTTAAGTTAACCCCAAAAGTATATGTGCGTGGGTTAGGGTAAGTAGCATAGTCCATACCTGCACCATCAATAGCAGAAGAACTACCTTCAGCACCATTAGTTTCAGGGTTCATTCCTACTTCATAGTCATCAACCAGAAACAGGTTTTCAATTGTCACATAAAACCGTGCTCTTTCAATATAATTATTTAGTAGTCCTCTATTTAAATTATAGCCAAGGGTTAAATTCTTTATACGCCAGTAATCGCCATCGAATAAATCCAACGTTGTTTCTTTGGCATTTCCATCTGAATATGGAAATTGTCCACCGGAAACCCTTGGGTATTTGCCATCTGTATTTTCGGGAGTCCATCGGTCTTTAAAATAAGCATACTTATTTTGTTTTCTTCCCATTGCATTAAAATTACCAGCTTCTCTACCTGCGGCATTGTATATTTTATTACCACCGGCCCCGGCAATCAACATAGAGAGATCAAAGTTTCTATATGTGATGGTATTTGTGAATCCAAATGTATATTTGGCCATAGCTTGTCCAACTACCGTGCGGTCATCTTCATTAATTATACCATCATTATTTTGATCAACAATTTTAAGATCACCGGCTTGCGGAGTCCCGGCATCGTACTCTACATTATGATCAATTATTTCCTGCTCATTATTATAGATACCATCAGCTTCCCACATATATAATGCTCCAATAGGATCTCCAACCCTGGTTAAATTACATTTAGCGAACCACGGTCCATCAAGGATTTCAGCATCAGGCTCATTCATTTTTGTTACTTCATTATCATTAATGTTTAACACAAATGTGGTTGACCATGAAAAATTCTGCCTGGATATATTCCTGGTTGTAATTTCAAAATCTACACCTTTATTGACAACCTCACCAATGTTTTGTCTACCCTGACGATATCCGCTTATTGTTGGCAGTGGAACATTCAACAAGAGGTCAGAAGTTGTATTTTTATAATAATCCACATTTAATTGAACCCGTCCATCCAATAGTGCAGCGTCAAATCCAATATTAATTGAATTATTTTTTTCCCATTCCAGATCCCTGTTCTCTAATTGAGAATCTCTAATAGCATATCCACCTTCTATGGTACTTCGATCAAAAACAGCTGTAACCGGTTCTAAAACACCATATTGATCATAGTTGCCAATTTGATTATTACCGGTTTGCCCCCAAGAGAACCTAACCTTAAGCAGGTTGACGAAACTTATATTAAAAAACTCTTCACTACTTATTTTCCAACCTACTGATGCGGCCGGAAAAATACCCCATCTTGAGTCTGCACCAAATTTGGAACTTCCATCTCTACGAATACTGGCAGTAAGAAAATAACGGTCTTTATAACTATACATAGCCCTTCCTAACTGTGATATGAGCCCCCATTCATTAATATTGTTACTAATGCGGCTGTAATTTGTCGCGGCATTTAATGTTGGTACAACGTCATTAGGAAAATCAGATCCCCTTATACCAGAATCTTCTCTTTTATCTTTTTGTGCGGTAATTCCTGCAAGTAATGAAATATTATGCCCTCCAATAGTTTTGTTGTAATCTATTGTGGTTTCAGACAACCAGTTATTAGATGATCGAGTGTATCTTTCTACCCCAGTTCTTTCGAATCTGTTAGAGGGAGTAAATTTGCGACGATCAGTACCAATATGTACAAAGCCAAACATTGTTTTAGCGGTTAATCCCTCCATCAGATTGACCTTCAAATACGTATTTGTTATTAATTGTCCCCGCTTATCATGATCATCAATAAATTCAGCTCTGTCCAAAGACCGGCTTGCCCCGTTACTTGGTCCATATAAAGGGTTTTCATATGGTTCCGCGCGCTCTTCACTATATGTATATTTACGATATAGATCCGTGGGCAGAAATGCAGCATTAACAATAATATGATCCAATGCTTTTCCCTTTCCATGAGCTTCTGAGTCTTGTTTATCACTATATGAAACTTCAATATTGGTACCAATCTCAATATTTTTGTTAATATTAAATGTTGCATTCATTCGTGACGAATACCTTTCGTAAGCCGTACCTAATATTATCCCTTCCTGATTTAAGTAGTTAATACTACCGTAATAAGTTGATTTGTCGGAACCTCCGCTTAAAGCCAGTTCATGTCCCTGTATATGGCCTGTTCTGAAATACTCTTCAAGATGATTATAGTCTTCATCCGCTGGTAAGTCCCAATCAACAAATGTACCCGGCCCATTAACATCTTCATAAGCTTCCCTAATCATGGCCCTTTGCTCAGGGCCACTAAGCATTTCAATTAATTTTTCGGGCTCCTGAATTCCATAATAACCATTATAATAAAGCTTTGCTTTTCCTTTTTCACCTTTTTTAGTAGTTATAATAACCACTCCACCTGCGCCTCTTGAACCATAAATTGCAGCTGCAGCCGCGTCTTTTAATACTTCAACAGATTCAACAGAATTGAAATTAAGGTTACCGACAATATTTGAATTTGTTGTTGGCATACCATCAATTACATATAAAGGTCCACTACCAGCATTTATAGAATTTGTACCCCGGATTAAAAACTCAGGTGCACTTCCCGGACCTCCATTGGACTGTCTAATGGTCACACCCGCCAATTGACCTTGCAGAGCTGATTCTAAACGGGGAACAGGTCTGTTTATTAAGTTTTCAGATTTAACTTTAGATACTGCGTAGGTAAGGTCTGCACTTTTTTGAGTTCCATATCCTATTACCACAACTTCGTTTAATCCTATTAAATCCTGATTTAATGCTACATCTATCTTTAGATTATCACCAACTGTAATTTCCTCTGTTAAATAACCAACAAATGAAAAAATCAATACAGTTTCCTCAGACTCTACAGCGATGCTATAACTCCCATTCAAATCAGTGGTAGTTCCCTGCGTTGTTCCTTTTATAAAAACAGAAACTCCAACAAGTGGTTGCTCGTTATCATCAACAACAACACCTGTAATAATCTTTTCTTCCTGTTGAACACTAGTTCGTTGGGGTTTCTCCAAATCATTTGCAAATGCTTTTATTTGGCTTATACAAAAGAGTAATGAGAGTATCCACAATTTAGGCAATAAGAACCTTGCATTGTATTGTCGATTAGACAAAACATACATCTTTTTTCTCATAAATTTTCTTTTAGTTAAGGTTAAAATATCCAACTACTAAAACTTCAATTAGTAGTTACTTTCTGTGTTATGTGTTTAATTAATCTGTAATTCTTAATTAAACAAGTTTTCATTTTATACTAATTCAGACTTATAACCTGTACATGGTTAGTGTTGCTCAGCTGCTCAAATTATTTAGATTCAAATAATAACTTTTTTTTCATAAATCAGCATAAATATGGGTTAATACTACGTTACAAGTGGGTTACAAGAACATTTTACAAGCCTGACACACAAAACAATACACACATTCCAAACAAACAAAATGGAATGTACTAAATACAATATGTTTTACTAAACTTCGTTAAAAAAAGCTATGCCCCTGCGAGAATTACATGAATTTATATCGTCTGTTGTAAGAATTATAATACGATTATTGTGCTATTATATACCAAATAGAATTAACCCGATTAATAAAAGAATATCATACAACTTTTCAATGAAAACCTATCACAGAATTAGTGTCATTTTTTTGTCTTCCCAATACAGATTTTTATTCTTTCTACTACAATCATTTAACCGCCATATGGCATTTTTGAATCCGTTAAATTAAATGCTAAATTGCTTGGGTTTCAACGGAATCTTTCTTATTTTCAGGTAAGTTATATTTCATCTAATCAATGATCTTAGTAAATACGAATAACGTACACCGATACCTATCAAAAGTTCTTCATAGTAAAACTTTTGAAAAGAGTGTTGTTAGTAATGAGTTACTTAAATATATTGTAAATAAATCTTTAGAAGGTGAATCTCCAAAGGAATTTCAAATTGCCTATGATCTATTTGGAGAAAGGGCTAAAGATGAAAAAGAAAAAAACATAAGGGTTTATGTTCATAACCTCAGAAAAAAGCTGTTAGAATACTATAGGAACGAAGGCACAAATGATGAAATAATATTTGAAATTCCGAAAGGACATTATGTAACAAAATTTTCTGTAAATAAGAACATGTTTATTTGGAACAGGATAAATAGATTCAGCCCTTACATACTAGCTATCAGCTTGATGACATTAATTATATCGGTGTTTTTTTTCATGAAAAAAGATAAACTTCCATTACAAAAATGTTTTATCTGGGAAGATTATTGGGAATCAGACTACCCTATACGCATAATTTTAGGGGATCATTATTTTTTTGAATATAAAGCCAATTTTGGGAGCCATACCATTATGCGTTGGCATGAAATTAATTCGGATGAAGATTTGAATGTTTTGATTGATTCCAATATGGATTTAAGAAATAAAATTTCGACCTTAAATTATGAATACTTAAACAAACAGGTTCCTTATGGTTTGTTTATGGTTATGAAGAATTTAGTTAATTGCAAAGCAGATTTAACGCTGAATTATTCATCTAACGCAGGATGGAACGATGTAAAAAACTGTAATGTAATTTATATATCTTCTTTAAAAACGAAATGCTTTTTAAACGAATTTCATAAAGAAGTTGGCGTAGAATATGACAATAAAAACCTTAATTTAAGGTATCAGGTTAAAGACTCGACCATTATATATAATCCAAACAGTATTAATGAGCAACATACTGAGTATAGTTCATTAATATATTTCAAAACTGAAGATGGCAGGTCAGTATCTTCATTTATTTGTGGACAGGATATTGGAAATAAAGCTGTTTTGGATTACTTAAGCAATGTAGAGAATTTAAACAAATTGAAAGAAAGAGTTGAAAAAAACAACTCAGATAATTTTAAAGCCGTTTTTGAAGTGAAAGGCCATGGACAAACAGATTTTGTTATTCATCCGCTAAGAATAGATCCTATTGAACTCGATGTAAACGAACTCTGGCCATAAATTATATGATTTTATCGCTTAAGAGTTAGGATAAAAAATAGTATCCGAAAGTTGTTGTCGGATACTATAATAATTTTTTTTCTATATCAATTTTAATAGTTCAGGCTTTTCATTATACAACTTTACAATTAACTCTCCAAACAATGTATTTGCCCAGGCAAACCAAGAACGGGAGAATTTAGAGGCATCATCTTTATGAAAAGTTTCATGCATAAACCCGGAATTATTATGGGTTGCCATTAGTTGTTTTATGCACCATACTATTTCTTTATCGTCCTCGCTTGTCATAGCACGCAAAATAATTCCCATTGGCCATATGGTATCCAGTCCGGCATGTGGTCCCCCTTGCCCTTCACCGGCTTTACCTTTGAAGTAATACGGGTTGTCACTGCTCAACAAGTACTTACGCGTATTTTGGTACACTTCAGGTTGATAATACTTTTCCTGAAGGAGATACTTCATTGCTATTAACGAGGGAATATTAGGATCATCAACGTATACTTTATTGCCAAACCCGTCTACTTCGTAAGCATATATTTTACCATAGTTGAGGTGTTCGGAAATAGCGTAGCTATCGATGGCTTCCAATACTTCCTTTGAGAAGTGCCTGCATTCATTGGAGAAAGTCTTGTCCCCGAACACTTCTTTGTAGATTTCGCTCAACTGGGCCAGCGATTCTACAGCAAACAGGTTTGAGGGAATTAAAAACGGGTACATACAGCCATCATCTGAAGGACGAAATGCTGAAGCTATCATTCCAACCGGCTTCATAGGGCGCCCTTTTCCTTTAAAAGGAGCTGTTACGGTTTTATTTCTTCGCACTCTTTCAAAATAGTAAGGAGTTTCCCCGTTCTTCCTCTGTTCGGTCCTGAACGTTTTTACGACTACACGTGCTGCGGTGTCCCAATCCTTATCAAAAACGGAAGTGTCCCCTGTTTCTTTCCAGTAACCATGCGCCAAACGAACGGCATAACACAATGAATCTATCTCCCATTTACGTTCATGGACACCTGGTTGAGGGGTTGGCCTGTCTTTTTTCCATTCCGATTCTTTGTTCAGGTCTTTATAAAAGGCATTTGCATAAGGATCCAGATTAATACACTTGGTCTGTCGGTTAATTAACCCTTTAAATAAATCTGCGAGCTTTTTATCCTCCTTCACTAAAGGCAGGTATGGCCATATTTGAGCTGTAGAATCCCGCAACCACATGGCATCAATATCCCCGGTAATAATAAAAGCATCCGGTTTTCCATCAATTACTTCATAATCTACTGTAGTATCAAGGGTATTGGGGAAACAGTTTTCAAACATCCACGCCAATTCCGGATTTTTAATCCCTTTTTTAACCGTTGTTATTGTTTTTTCAACAGCTTCGCTTGTAAATGTGCGCTTTGCCAGTTCTGGCCTTCCCGATTTAAAATCAAATTTTTTCATGGCCATCATATGCGTATTGCTCAGTAGCGATATTCCTGCTGTGGCTACCATGCTTTTCTTTATAAAACTTCTTCTTGTTGTCATGATTATCTAATTTATGTTTATCTCATCCACAAAAATCCATGGTAATTTTCCTGCCCCTCTATGCCAATCCGGTAAAGTTCCATAGTTCTCTATTACAATTTTAACATATTGGGCTTCCCTCTCCGAGAACCTGATATCGTGATAGTTAATTTGGGTATCATGTTCTAATATATGATTAATTTGTTGTTCTTTCACCTTCTCATACTCCATTTTTTCATTTTTAACGAATATGGAAATACTTTTAGGCGGAAACCTCCATTTTTCAGTAGATGTAAGTGTTGAAACCTGTACTCTGCTCATATTGACCTTTTGCCCCAAATCAAATTCCACAATTAAATCTTTTCTGTTCAGGCCAGTCCATTTCCTATCCCTAAAATCAAGTGTCCCAAACACCTGGTCAATAAGCTGTGAACCATCGGGATTGCCGTATTTATCCGGAATTTCCTTAAAACTTATCTTTGGAAAGCCTTTCGGCAAATCGTTTAATATACTTTTTGCGTATCTTTTTGTGAATATCTCGCTGGGATAATACCCGTCTGCCATTGCTACAGCCTT
Organism: Bacteroidales bacterium; assembly: GCA_965230395.1. Classification (GTDB taxonomy): domain Bacteria; phylum Bacteroidota; class Bacteroidia; order Bacteroidales; family UBA10428; genus UBA10428. Next base: position 2,667,853 of record CBDDKV010000002.1, on the reverse strand, counting down.
TAACCAGACATTTCGTGTAATTTTAAAAGGCTGGTTATACATCTTTGACTTTTTTGTTGGCACACTTCCATCCAATGTATAATAGATTTTTGCCTTTGGGGTTTCAGTTTCCAACCTTATCTCCCGTTTATCTTTAAACCAATATGATTTATCTGTGTCAGTTACCACTTTGCATTTTGCTGGTATTACTTTGATGTTTTCTGATAATCCCTCACCTAAATCCGAACCTTCCACGCCTCTGAATATAATTTTGTTGTTATCCCCGGGCATTTTAAGGTCTGTTAGTTTTAACCCACTCACATCATCAAACACAAATGGCGGACGAAAGTCTTTATCTTCCAGTTTTAAGGTTATGTTTTTCATCGACATTCCCTTAACATGCCGTACATAAAACCCCCACGATGGCAATTCACCAAACTGACTATATTCGGGATACTTACTTATTTTCTCCGGGACATCATCCAACTTGTCTAAAGCAATATATGCTATTTCTTTCGAAGACTTTCCCGGATATGATATTTCAATATTTTCGAGTGTTACATTCTCAATATAATGATTAGGTATACCCGCAATAGGTGCCGGATGCCGGTTGTGCGCCCCTCTTGGCCAGGGACCTTCGAATGCATATCCTTCGTCCGGCCTTCCGAATGGAACTTCACACTTTAAATCCTTAATGGTTATATTCTTCACTGTTCCCGGCTTTTCGCCACTCCGGTGCCCCAAGCGAATAAAAATAGCATTTCCGGTATTTTTGCCTTCCATATTTGAGACATGAACATTTTCAATATCTCCGCCATCTACAGATTCAATCGCAATCATCGACCGGAAAGTATCAAAGACCTTTATATTTTCGATGATTACATTTTTAAACCCACCAATTGAAGCGGTGCCGAATTTTATGGCACTTGCACTTGTGCGAATATTGCAATTAGCAATGTATATTGAGTCGTTACAATAACCCGGATAGTACGACTTCAAACAGATCCCATCATCGGCGGCATTGACATTACAATTCGTAATTTGCACATTCCTGCAATCTGAAATATCCATTCCGTCATTATTCCAAAAAGCCCGGCTTTCTACCGTAATCCCATCAATTCTAACATGGGTGCACAGTTCATACGTTTGGACCCAAACAGCTGAATTTTTGATGGTAATCCCGGAAACAGTCACATGGTCAGACTCCATAAACATTAGAATCTTTGGCCGTTCTGTTTCCCTTATCCTTTTATTGGCAAAATCGTACTCTTTTATTTCATAAATTCCGGCTTTGTGCAGGCTGTCCATAACCTTTACCAGTTCCCCGCCCCTGCCATCAATAGTTCCTTCACCGGTAACAGAAATATTGTGGGCATCATGGGACAGAATGATGGCCAACTTTGAATTGTCATCTGTTTTTGGCGACACGGGCATTCCCTCTACTTCAATTTTTCTGTAACTCCTCGGATCAATGCTTCCGTATAGGGTGGCACCTTCGCTCAGGTACAATTCCACATTTGATTTCAATATGATACTTCCGGTAACAAAATTGCCTTCCGGTATTATTACTCTACCTCCCCCATTTTTATTGGCTGCATCTATTGCTTTTTGAATAGCTTCTGTTGAAACTGTTTCTCCATCTGAGATTGCACCATACGATACTATATCGAAAATAGAATCGCCTGTGTTTTTGCAGCTTGATAAATAGAGTAGAGCCGCTAAAATAATTAATGTAATATTTTTGTGCTTCATCTGCTTTATTTTCATTAGAATACTCTGTTTATTTTATGTTTATCTCATCTACGAATATCCATGGTAATTTACCTGCACCTTTATGCCATCTTGGCAATGTGCCATAGTTCTCAACCACAATTTTTACATTTTGAGCCTTCTGTTTAGAAAACTTTATTTCGTGATAATTGATTTTTTTATCGTGTTTACCGATTTTTCCTGGTTTTATACTTCCCACTGTCTTATAATTGCCCTCATCATCTTTTATCAGAACATTTATGCCTTTGGGTGGGAACCGCCATTTTTGTGTAGATGTTAGTGTATTGAGCTCAACCATACTAAGTTCTACTTCTTCCCCCAGATCTACATTAATTATCAGGTCTTTTTCGTTTACTCCGGTCCACCTTCTGTCAGAAAAAGTTTCCGAACCAAAAACCATATCTACCAGTTGACTTCCATCTTTAGCTCCATATTTTTGAGGGATATTATCAAAGCTTAATTTCGGATATCCTTGCTTAAGTCCAACAAATACTGATCTAAATAACCTTATTTCAAACACCTGGCTGGGTTTCAAACCATCTTTAAAGGCAACAGCTTTAACTGATAAGGATTTATCTATTTCAAAAGGTCCCGTATATTCTTTCGAGGTTTTATCAGGAACTGAACCATCCAAGGTATAAAATACTTTTGCACCCTCTGTTTTACAAACTAATTCCACTTGTTTGTTTTTATTAAAGCGGATTTTTGCATCAGTCATGTATGGAGTAAAACACGCTAAAGCCTTGGGTTTATATCCTTGGTTTTCTTTATAGTAAGAAGGAATTGCATTATCTTTAACACCCCATTCTTTATTGGGGTTTGGGCCCATTTCGAATACCAGTTCACCACCATTCATTATTTCATCGTGTGTAATATACAATCGTTCAGTTTGTTCTCCGTTTAACGTAACTGACTGAATATATTTATTTTTAGCTGGATTATTTTTGGCAATTACAGTAAAAGTTTTACCATCTTCGAGCTGAATTATCGATTTAGGAAATAACGGAGTACCAAAATAGTAGTTCAAATCGCATGGGGCAACAGGATAAAATCCCATTCCCGAAAATATATACCATGCAGACATCTGGCCACAATCCTCATTATTCGCATAACCATCCAACTCGTGAGAATACATCTCGGTCATTACCCGGCGTACTAATTCCTGTGTTTTCCATGGTTTACCTGCGAAGTTATACAAGTAAGCCAATTGATGCCCGGGCTCATCTCCATGACTATATTTCCCAATGAACCCTGCTATATCTACATGTTGTTCACCTGCCATATCAAGCGGGGTATTAATCATGTTATCTAACCAGGCTGAGTACTTTTCATTTCCGCCCCATAATTCTACTGCCCCGAGCATATCGTGTGGGGTATAGGTAGAATAAGCCCAAATATTACCCGACACATAATGATGGACCAGTTCATCCCAACCGGTGGTATCCATTTCGATAAAATTACCAGAAGACAAGCATGGCCATAAGTAATTTTTACTGCTGTTGAATAGGTTTCTATATCCTAAACTTCTTTTTCTGAAAAATTCTTCATCTTCTTTTAATCCTAAATCTTTGGCCAGTTCACTTACGCAAAAATCGTAGTAATTATATTCAGTTGTTTTAGAAACCCCGCAACCTACTTCTGCCGGAACAAACCCATAATCTACATAATACCTTACTCCATTGTCTGATCCGTAGTTTACACTTGCTCCACCATCCCTGAATGAAGTTTCACGAATGCAATCATAAATAAATTTCTTATCCAAACCTTCGGGATGTTTTAAGGCAGCTTCGGCCATAGCTGAAATTCCGGGATATCCTATCATACAATAGTTATCAAATCCCAGTGCTTCCCACAAAGCCAACCCTGTTTTAGGTTGTGTAAACCTAGACATTAAAACCTGAATCATCTTTTTATTGGTTTCCTGATCGATAATTGACCATAGCGGGTGAGTTGCCCTGTAAGTATCCCAGGTCGAAAAATTGCTATATTGCACCAAGCCGGGAGAGTTGTACTGTTTCCCTTCCACAATATAATTCCCATTAACATCAGAAATTATGTTTGGGGCAATAAAGTTGTGGTACATCCCGGTATAAAAAATAACTTTCTCCTCCTCTGATGCCCCTTCAATTTGAATACGGCTAATTTTATCTCTCCATAATTCACGCGCTTTTTCATGTACAACATCAAAATCAGCACCTTTTCCCTCGGCCATATAATTTTCTTTAGCACCATCATAGTTTACATATGAGATTGCCATAGATATTTCTACTGTATCCCCTGCGTTTCCATTATATCTAACAAAGGCTTTTGCCGTTTTATCTGATGCTTTTTGCTTATCGGTTAATATTGTATCATTCACAGAAACACCACTTTCAGAAAAGGGCTTTGAGAACTTTGAGTAGAAGTAAACCTTTCTTATTCCGCAGGATTTATCATTACAATACTTATATCCAATTATTTCGGTATCTGATATTATATCAACAGAAGCATCATAAATTTCTTTAACCATTCCATGCGTTGGATCAACGACAATATTTTGTCTGCCTGCTTTATTATATATGTAACGATGAAACCCAACTCGCGGAGAGGTTGTCAATTCTACATTAACGTTGTAGTCATCAAGTAATACTGCATAGTAGCCTGGTGTGGCTTTCTCATTCTCATGTGAAAAGCGTGAGCGATAACCTTTGTCAGGATCTTCTTTTGTGCCCGGATTCATCTTTATTTCCCCAAATGTTGGCATTAACAAGATATCTCCCATACCTGTCAGTCCGGTTCCACTAAAATGATTGTGGGCAAACCCTTTTAAAACATTATCGCTGTAGTGATAACCTGAACACCAGTTCCATTTATCGGTATCATCAGAAGGGCTAAGCTGAATCATCCCAAAAGGAACAGTGGCACCTGGAAATGTATGGCCAATACCATCAGTGCCTATCATAGGATCTACATAATCCAGGATATCTTTTCCCTTTCCTTCATCTGTGCAGGAATAAAGACCAAAAGTTAGTATTAAAATTAATGACACAAGTGGAGTTCTCATTACAATTTACAAGATTGATTAATGTATAAATATCTTTTATTATTCATATTACCTTCCGGGTACCTGCTCCAGAATTGTTCTACATCGTCAATAAACCTTCGCTTTTATAAAAAAGCCTTATGGAATAATTTATCTGTAATGCAATTTATGCCAACAAATACCACGCTGCTATCAACAATATAGATCTTGGATGAGCCCAAAGACCCTTCCTGTTTATTTCTATTTGACTTTAATACTGGATGATTTTAATTGAAAAGTCTTCATTTTTTTCGATGAAGCTTCTGCCAATGGCGCATGAATGTACCCCCCCATAAGGTTTTTTCCCCATAATACGGAAAATTCGCATTGCCGTGGGTTCGAATAATCGTGTTTATGAATCCGTCGGGTCCCGTTCTCTATACGTTCAGGGTGCTGCCAGCTTTCGGGCACCTCTTCTCCCGGCCAGTTGATTTTAAGGTTATCGATTACGAGGTTGGTCAGGTTCTCGGCAACAAACGCTGCCCGGGCTGAACCAGCTTCCCGGAATTCGCTTACCCGTGGGAACTGATTGCTTCGTGCCCCGTCTATCATGGCTTCTGGATCTTCAATCCTCGGGTAAGTAAGAATGACATCACGAAAATAGATGTTTTCAAGAAACCCATCCGGATGACAAGTCATAAGGATCCGCCCGTCTGTATGGGCTGCCATATTGCTTATAACCACATTTCGGATACCCCCTACAACCCCATCACCGTTCTTCTGTACCATGAGCTGTATGGGACGGTTATAAACCAATTTAGCGTTGGTATTTCCTGTCAGGTTGTTCACTACAATATTTTCTATTACTGCCCCATTCTTGGAATAAAGTCCGAAAAACCTGGAAGTCCCATTAAATATGCAGTTCGAAAAGTTTATGTCGCGCATATCTTTGTACGATTCTCCTGCTCCAAGTTTTATCCCCACACAAAGTGTTTCCATTACGCAATTCGATACAGAAATGCGTTCCGATTCATAACTGTCCCTGAGGGTTTTGATAACAATGGCATCATCGCAGGTTTTTATGAAACAATCGGTAATGGTTATATCACTGCATCCTGTAAGGTCAATCCCATCGGAATTCGGGCTGTAAATATTATTGATGATGCGCACTCCCTGTATTTTTGCTACTGAAGAATTAAATAAATGAATATTCCACCCTCCTCCTGTTTTTACAGTCACATCTTTTATAATAATATTAGATGAGTAGTTTATATCAATTAACGGGCTTATTTTATGCTTTTGAGCTTTGATCCAGCGGGGAACAACCATATTTCCGTTTTCATCCTTCTCATATTCCTGCCAATAAAATTCACCATTCCCATCGATAGTCCCCTCGCCGGTAATCGCTACATTCTTAACAGAATCTGCAAAAATCAGGTGCCATGCCTGTCGGTCGTTATTATGCCCCCACCGGATAGAATCATAATCTTCAAGGTTTGGTGAACCTAAGAGTGTTGCCCCCAACGAAACATGTAGGTTAACATTATCTTTAAGGTAGATTGTCCCCAAAATATAGGTCCCCGCAGGTATTATTACTTTTCCTCCACCATTTTTATGGGCAGCATCTATGGCTTTTTGAATGGCAACCGTGTTAAGTGTTTTTCCGTCAGCAACCGCACCAAACTTTTTAATGTTATATCCTTCCTGCTCCCGATTATTTACACACCCTACAAGAAAAAGAAAAACCGCAGGAATAAATAGCCGGAATACTGAATTTAATCTCATATTAAATATTTTTTAGTGTTTATTGACAGGTTCTCTCAAAACTGCAAGTATCTCTATTTTATTGGGTAAATCCTGATTTAACTATTGTTCATAAGCATGACCCCTGTTAAATGCTAAAGTTCTTTTTTTTGTTTTTCCGCTTCTTTATCCAATATAATTTTTTCCGTATCTTTTAGTACAATTTGCCCTTTTTTACCATCTGGCAACTGTATATTGTTCATCTCGACACTTTCAACCTGATGAAAAATATAAGCAGGACGGAAATCTGTGTCTTCAAGGGTGAATTTCACATTTTCTATTTTTATGCCTTTTGCATGACGCACATAAAGCCCCCATGCCGGTAATTCACCAAACATCGAAAATTCGGGATATTTTTTTATTTGTTCTGGCACCTGCTCCAAGCGACTTAGTGGCACGTATGCCATCCCTTTAGTAGCCCTTCCCGGATATGAAATTTCGATATTCTCCAAAACAACATTTTCAATTTTGTGCCCAGGAATCCCTACTATTGAAGAAGGAAAAGGGTTATGGAAGAAATTGACTTCCGGTCCACGCAAATCGTAATTTATGTCCGGGCGTCCAAAAGGGACCTGGACCTTCATGTTCGTTATGCTGACATTCTTTACAACTCCAGGTTTTTCACCCGCTCTGTGCCCTAGTCTGATAAAAATGGCATTCCCGGTATTCTCTGCAACAATGTTACTAACCTTTATATTTTCAATATGTCCGCCATCAACAGATTCAATGGCTATAGCAGAACGGAACGTATCAAAGACCTTAATATTTTCAATGGTCACATTTTTAAACCCTCCCCAGGAAGCTGTACCAAATTTTATAGCACTGGCACTGGAACGTACCGTACAATTCGCAATATAAATCTGATCGTTATAGTGTCCCGGGTAATATGATTTCAGACAAATACCATCGTCTGCAGAATTTACGTCGCAATTTGTTACTTTAACATTTTTGCAATCCGTAATATCCATCCCGTCGTTGTTCCAGTAAGCACGGTTTAATAGTTTTAGGCCATCAATAGTAAGGTTATTGCATAGTTCAAACGACAAGCCCCAACATGCACTGCTTTGAACATGGATATCTGAAATACGAACATTTTCACATTGAGAAAATCGGAACAACTTTGGCCGCGCCGTTTCGTTTGGCCGCATACGCCGGTAATTATATTGGGGGTCTTCTTTAATACCTGCATGATGCAGACTATCGATATTTAATGCCAGCGCCCTTCCCTGGCCATCAATCTTACCTTTTCCTGATATTGTGAAATTTCTCGCATTAAACGCCACCAGCAAAGCCATTTGTGAGTTATCATCTTTTTTAGGTGAGTCCGGCCTTCCGGTCATTTCAATTACATTATAATGGTAAGGGTTGTCACTCCCCTGCAAAACGGCGCCTTCTTCAAAATATAAATGGACATCGGACTTCAACTGTAAACTACCTGTTAAAAACTGTCCTTCGGAGAAAACAATTTTGCCCCCTCCTTTTTCTGAAACCTGGTCAATGAGTTTTTGTAATACTTCTGTATTCAGTGTATTCCCATCTCCAACTGCACCATACTTAACAACAGGATATTCTTTTTCTTTTGAAAAACCCGCAGAACACAATAAGCACATCGTTAACAACAATGCAAACCTTCTGGTCTTTTGTTTTGTTCTCATATATATTTGTAGTTATTTATATTTTACTCAGCCCTGATTGACCGGCTGCTCCCCCAACACAATCTCCAGTTTCCCCCCTTTGGATATCCTGTTAAAATCAATGAAATTTGAATCCAGTTCTTCTCCATTAAATGTTATACTCTGAATATAAATCGACTTATCTGACAGGTTCGTTGCCTCAATCACCAAAGGGCTACCCCCTGTTGTGTTAATTGTAACCTTGTGAAACAATGGGGTGTTGACAACAAGTTGCGTACTTCCAGGAAATACGGGATATAACCCAATTGCTGAACAGACATACCAACCAGACATGGTCCCGGCATCGTCGTCCATTTCTTTGACATACCCCTCCGGTGAGTCCTGAAATATTTTTCGATACTCCGGTTTTTTCCATTTTTTATGTGTTCCGTACCAATTATTGGTTGGTTTAGTAAGAAGGGTATTCACCAGCTTTTGAGTTTTCCACGGTGCATTTGTGTAGGCATACAAATACGGCACCTGGATGTCGGGCTGATTTCCTATGTTGAATAGTTCATTCTCAAAAAAGTAGTCGAGTTGCCGTTCGAATTCATCTTTCCCCCCTACAAGTTTTTGGATACCTTCAATATCAAAGGGAACAAACCAACGGTACTGCCACAAGGTACCTTCGTACAAACCATCTCCATGCATAATGTCTGAGTTTTCATCCATCACCATAAACTTTTCTTTCCATATGGAATCGTACTGAAAAGCTTTTTGATGGTATCGTTCTGCGTCCTCATCATGCCCTAATTCTTTTGCTATTTCTGACAACGCCCAAAGATCAAAGCTGGATTCAAGAATATTGTCCGGCGTTTTGAATGGCAATTTTGTTGCTTCTTCTTTTAACTGTGGATAAATATCTTCCAATGAAAATGTTAACAAGCCTTTACGATATGCTTCCAATAAAACTATCACGGAATGCTCCGTCCGCACCGTTAAAAAAGGTTCTGTTTCAGTTCCCCAATCGGGTTTTCCCTGTTTATACAACTCTCCCAGCGAGGTTGTTATCTCTTTGAACCTTTCGGGGTAAAAAAGAGAAAGCAGGGGCAATTTACTTCGGAAGGTATCCCAAATTGACCAGCCATGATAATAGTTTTGTTCGGTTTTATATAATTTCCCGTCACTTCCACGATATTCTCCAACATTATCGTTTATGATAAACGGCGATTGCACAACATGATAAAGGTGGGTATAAAAAAGCCGTTTCAACGTATCGTTGTCCGTTTCCACATCAACAACCTTTACCAGTTCTTCCCACTGGGTATATGCTGCATTTTTCACATTATCAAAGCTCTGGTCCTTAACGGCATTCAAGTTTCTTCTTGCATTCTCCTCGCTTACCACAGACAAAGCGCAATAAACATTTAGCTCTTCGTTTGCGGTTGTTGAAAAGACATAGTTTAACACAGAATTCCGTTCTGCTGGTTGAATACCTTCTTTATCCGTACTTATAGCAAAATAAAATGTATATATTCCTTTTTTACACACACATCCTGATGAAACTTTTCCCGTGATTATGCCATCTGCATTTATGGTGTGTTCTTCAATTTTTGGTTCCACGAAGGCACTTGCCAAATCAATGGACAAACCTGATTTATCGGACTCGGGGTATGTGTACCTGTGAACAGCAACCTGGCGGGTAGCAGTCAATTCACATTTAATTCCATTATCAAGCGTTACAGAATAATATCCAGGAATGGCTACCTCTGTTTGCTTTTTATATTTTATGGCTTCAGGAACAGTATCATTGTTTGTCAGATTATACGGCAGTACCCTCAGGTTCCCCCCTGTTCCCCGACAACCAACTCCGGAAAACCGGGTACTTGAGAACCCCTGCATTTCTTCGGCAGTATACTCATACCCGGCATGTGCAACAGGACGGGTATCGGGACCCGCTTTTACCATTCCGAAAGGGATAGATGCAGAAGGATCGGTCTGCCCCCTATCGTCGGATGTACACATGAAAGGGTCAATAAATTCAACGTTGGACTTAGCCTGTTCGTTCACTTCAGGTGAGGAACAGCAAGTAAAAAAAATGATAGAAAACAGGAAAAAGAGTCTCATTGTATTAAATATATTTTGTTTACTTTCAACTAAAATCTGATGAAAATCATTCTTAGCTCAAACAAATAAAAGAATGAACCGTTAATTTATTAATGGCAGACAGATATTATAATCTGCCCGCCAGTATTTATTTCATTTTCAATTCGATTAGTAACCTTCATTTTGACCTAAAGAACCATCAGAAAGTTCCCTTTCCTGAGCCGGAATTGGCCTTAAATAGTGCACGTTGGTCTTAAATTCTCCATGATCAATTACATGAGGGTTATATTTATTAATCCGGGTTTCGAGCGTACCTGTTCTTTTCAGGATATTCCACCTGTTTTCTTCCCCGGCAAGCTCTATAGCTCTTTCATCCAGTATTTGGTCAATGGTAAGAGATCCGGTATAATGTGCCGGTTCTCCTGTTGCCCGCTCACGAACGATATTGATGTGCTCAAGAGCCTTTGTTTCGTTATTAGTTTGCAAATAGGCCTCTGCTGCAATCAAATGCGTTTCAGCCACTCTATATACGTATGTATCTCTTGAACCTCCCTGTGACTCATCAAAGCCAACATCATCAAACTTCTTAAAGATCGGAAAGTTTGTTTTATTCACATTGGACGAATACTGATAAACTGCACCTGCGACATTATCCGGTGTACCATAATAATACTGATCCGGATTGTACACCCAGTAGCGGTTTAATTTATTAGCTAACTCTACAGCGCTCAATGCTTTTTTAGGATAAAATATAATTGTATCTCCTACAGCTATAGGGTCTATTCCGTTATCTGACTTTATAGTATCCTTTTCGTTTGCATATAATACCCTGTGAAGTGTCACTGCTTCCCTACTATCATTCTCTTCAAAAAGAGAATAGAAATACTCTGTTGGCATTAAACCTAAATCTTGACGCCCGTAAGGATTCGCCCGTGCAATCCCTTTATAATTATTAACAGAGTTCATAAAGATAGCGTGCTTATTATTGTTCCGATCATCATAATTTATTCCTTCGGAGCCATATTGTATTGAAAACAATACTTCATCGTTCTTCTGATTACTATATTCAAATAATTTCTCAAAAGTTTGCTTGCGGATATCATAGTCTCCTATTACCTGTTCAGCCAATTCCGCTGCCTTTGTGAAATCCCCAGGATTATTGCCATAGGTTTTATACCCCCGACTAACATAAACATCAGCTAGAACATGTCGTGCTGCGCGCGATGAAAAACGACCGAAATCAGGTTTATCTTTCAAAACAGGAATAGCTTCCTCTAAATCTTTAATTATTTGTGCAAATACAGTTTCTTCAGGATCCCTTGTAAAGTCTTCCTTAATATCTGTTATTTCATCAAGAATAAGAGGGACATCACTAAACTGTTGTACCAAATTATAATAAGCCTGTGCCCTCAATGCTTTTGCCTGCGCAATGCCATATGCTTTCTCTTCAAGAAACGTAGATGTCCAGATTATCTGGTTTTCATATCTATTAATAGCTGTATTCGCCCGGGCAATAGTAATATAATTTCGTTTCCATAAATCCAAAACAGCTCCTTCGTCCGAACTCAAACCATCATATTCATTTAGTTTGTTAACCGAAAACAACTGCCCCTGTTGAGTGAAAATGTCTGTTCCTGAAAATGCGGTCTTATAATCTTTATAAACAGCTCTTAATGATTGGTAAATACCTACAATTAATTCGTCCGCTTTCCTTTCATCAAGATACTCGTCGGTAGTTACATTTGTATAGTTATCCTCTTCTATAAAGTTGTCGCAAGCTGAAAAACTTATTATCAAACTAAGCAACAACACCTTGTATGTATATTTAATAATCAATTTCATCGTAATTATTTTAAAAACTTAAAGTTTAAGATTTACACCAAAAAGTATTGTTCTAACAGAATATGCCATTCCATACGAATTCTGTAGTCCGGTTTCCGGATCTGGACCTTTGTAGTCAGTAAATGTAAATGGGTTCTGAACATCAACAGAAACACGCAAACTACTGATTTTCAACCCTTCTAACAAATCAGACGGAAGATTATAACCGAATCCGATATTTCCAATCTTAACAAACGACATATCTTCAAAATACCACTCACCAGGATGACCAATCTTAGGTAGTGGATATTCCCCTCCCTGGTTGTTTGGAGTCCAGTAATCTAAATCCAGTTTATTAAACTTAGCACCATCACCCTGGTGTGAAGCAAAGTTCTGATAAAACTCCGAGTGTCCAAAAACTCCCTGGCGAGTATAAATCATAAATGAAAAGTCAAAGGTTTTGTACCTAAAAGTATTCGTCATACCACCGGTCCAATCGGGATCATGTGAACCAACTATTACTTTGTCCTCTTCATTTATTACTCCATGACCATCTTCTCCCTCTGCTTGTTGATCAACAAATTTATATTGTCCCGGAACTTTATCATAGACAGCTGCCTCATCAACCTCATCTGTTTGCCATATCCCGTCAACTTCATAAGCGTACATTGATGTTATAGATTCTCCAACCTCCAATACACCATGACGTCCAAAGGGAATTTTCTCATTCTCTCCTTCAAGTTCAAGAATTTCATTATTATTCTTTGCAAAATTTATACTGGTTTCCCAAGAAAAATTGGGCGTTTTAACGTTTACCGTTTTTAACAAAAACTCAACCCCCCGATTTCTTACTGAGCCAAAATTACCGGTTGTTCCATCAGATAGTCCGGTAACAAACATTAATTTCTTGTCAAGAATTGCTTGTTTAGTTTCCTTGTTATAAAAGTCAGCTTCTAATCTTATTTTTCCACCGAATAATCCAATATCCAACCCGATATTTGTTTCTACCGAACGTTCCCAGCCAAGAGATGGATTTGGCAAAGAGTTAATATACATCGCTGTTTTTCCTGATGTTCCAAACAAATATGATGAACTATTTAAAAATGCCTTAGAACTATATGGCTGGACAGGGTTATCATTTCCTGACTCTCCATAACTTAATCTAAGTTTTAGGTTGTTAAGCCAATCTATTCCTCCCATAAAATTTTCTTCTGATACTCTCCATGCAAAGGCAGCTGATGGAAAGAATTTCCATTTTTCACCCTCTGCTAATTTTGAAGAACCATCGTACCTGCCTGTAAAAGTAAAAAGATACTTTTCCTGAATATTATAGTTAAGCCGCCCTGCAAATGAAGCTAATGTTTGTTTCTTATATTCTGAACTATAATCACGTACGTCTGTCCCACCTTCGGTATTATAATACAAGTATGAATCAGAACCAAGATTTCGAGCCTGTATTCCAGAACCTTCATCCTGCTTATAATAGACCGAAGATATTATAGTTGCTTTAAGCATATGTCCCGAAAGAATATTAAAATCCAAATTGGCTATGTTATCCCAAGTATATGAATTACTGAAATCAGTATTAAAATATGCCCTTGTTCTACCTGACTCGTTTCTTGCCGCCTTCGTTAACAACCCTCTGTGTTCTCCATATCTATACGCCCTTAACTCAGGAGCAAAAGTTGAGCGAAAGTTTAACCAATCGAAAGGCTTAATGTTGATATATAAATTGCTAATCAACCGTGTTGTCCGGCTATTTACACGCCAGGCTCCCTCTTCTTCATAGATAGGGTTCAGGAAACGTTGATCTTGCTCGTCAGGAATTAACTTAATTTCCCCATTATCTTCATAAGGGTTGACAGTTGGTGCTAACCTAAAAGAACTACGGAATAGCTCCTTACTGCCTTCTTCTCTTTCCGAATAAGAAAAGTAGGTTTTTAAACCGGCTGAGAATATCGCGTCAAACTTCTTTTCAACCCCCACATTAGCCGTATATCTTTCAAACTCTTCAATTCCAATAACACCTTCATCTTTTAAATACCCTACTGATGCATTATATATTAAGCCATCACTTCCTCCAAATACTCCAACATTGTGACTGGTTTGTACTCCTGTTTTTTGAAATTTATCGACCCAATCGGTGTACCTTCCATTAGCAACATTACTTTGTTCGTTTGAACCGATAAATTCTGTAGCTGGATCAACCGACAGATTATTCCACACATCTGCTGATGGTGTCCCCCCTTTGTTTATGGCATCCTGCCACTTTATCGCTCTTAATGCATCATCAACAAATTTTACGTACTGCTCGCCATTTAGCATTTCAGGAATATTTGTTGCCTGATTAAAACCTATTGACCCATCATATGTTATTTGTGTTTTCCCTTCAAAACCACTTTTGGTCGTAATAATCACCACACCATTCGCCCCCCGGGAGCCATAGATTGCAGTTGCAGAAGCATCTTTAAGAATGTCCATCTTTTCAATATCTGCAGGGTTAATGGCATTAATATCATCCATAAAAATACCATCCACAACATAAAGCGGCTTTGACAAATCATCGTCTGGGCTATCACTAACACCATCATTACCAACATTATCGTTTTTTATAACGGTATTACCCCTAATTTTAATTGACATTGGAGCCCCCGGTTTAGAACTCAGTCTACGCACGTCTACCCCAGCCATTTGCCCTTGAATAGCCTGCGAAACATCAGTTTTCTTCATTCCCGTTAACTGCTCTGAGTTAAAAGAAGTTACAGAGCCGGTCAAATCGGACTTTTTTGTGGTTCCATATCCAACAACCACAACCTCACTTAGCCCGATTAAATCTTCCAACAGCGTCATGTTTAATTCGGTCTCTGTTCCAGCCGGCATTTCCTCTGTCAAAAATCCGACATATGAAAAAATCAAAATTGCGCTATCTGAACTCACAGAAATCATATATTTCCCATTTAAGTCAGAAATTGTCCCATTCGTAGTGCCTTTTTCCAAGATATTAACACCTGGCAATGGATTTCCTTCAGTGTCTACAATTTTCCCCAACATCTCCTTCTGGGCAATTGTGTATCCTCCTGAAATAATAATAACTAATAGTAGTAGTAAAATTCGTTTCATAAGAAAACAAGTTAGGATTAATACTAACCGGCATGTTTCTGCGCGGTCTTACTTAAACAAAGCTATGTGGAACTAAATTTCAAGTTATGGATTTTTTTTTCAATATCATGGACTTTTTTTTGTTTTTCATATAAACTTAAGGCTGACAAATATTTTCCATATTTCAGCATAAATTTTCCATATTAAAACAAGCCTGGCCTTTTAATTTTATTGATTTTATTATTTAAATTTAAGTATTTGAGACTGTTCCAAAACACTTCCAGGGTACCATTTTGTTTTTCCTACAGTGTTTCACAACAGCCTACTTTTTGGTAAACAGGGAAGAACTAACGGAGAAGTGTAAATCCAAACTTAACAACTAACGTTTGATGTGAAAAAAAACACCATATATGTTTGATAAAAAAAATACATTAATGAAACTTTCGCTTAATTTGTTCATCCTCATTTTCGCCTTATCGGGTTGCACCCCTGAAAATAGGATTGTTGACATGGTATACCCCCATCTGGATTGTGCCAACTCAAGATGGTTTTTCTTTAATTCTGCAACAAGGCCGTTCGGAATGGTTAATTTAAGTCCTGACACCGAAATTGGTGGTGCCTGGGGAAGTGGCTACCGCTACAACTCCGATTCTGTTAAGGGGTTCAGCCACATACATGCCTGGCAGTTATCAGGGGTTTCCTTAATGCCTGTGTCAGAGAAAAATGAAGTAAGTAGCATTAAAGAAAATTACTATTCCGGTTTTTCGCACGACAATGAAGTTGTAAAACCCGGCTACCACAAACTAACCCTAAACCGCTATAATATTGATGTGGAACTTACCTCTACACTCAGGACCGGTTTTCATAGATATACCTTTAACAATAAAGATGACGATCAAAAAGTACTTTTTAAACTCGGAGGAATGTTGGGCCCCTCTGATATTGAATACGGCGAAATAAAGAAAGTTGACAGTGATTTATTAACCGGTAAAATTGTTAACGGACCTACAAAAAGGAGGCCTAAAAGTACGCCTGTTTTTTTTGCTGTTCGTTTTAATGATGAAATTAAGTCAATTGATGGGTGGGTTAGTAATAATATTTATTCGAACATTAATCAGATATCCGGGAAAAACTCAGGGGTAATTGTCAACCTCGGCAAAAGGGACACTCCGTTACTTATGAAGGTAGGCATATCCTATGTAAACGAAGAACAGGCTTTGTTAAACCTTGACACGGAACTTACCCACTGGGATTTTGATAAAATTGTGAGTGAATCGCAGCATGAATGGAATGAATATTTGAGCAGAATTGAAATCGAAGGAGGAACAGAAACAGACCGAAAAAGGTTTTATACCGACTTGTTCCATGCACTGCAAGGCAGAAGGACAATAAGCGACGTAAATGGTAAATACTCAGACTTTACCGGTAAAGAGAGAAAAATAAGGCAAATCGACCTGGATGAAAACGGTTCTCCAAAGCACAGACACTTCAATTCTGACGCATTCTGGGGTGCGCAATGGACGTTAAATACTCTTTGGCATTTAGTATACCCTGAAATTTCAGAAGAGTTTGTCAATTCCCTGCTTTTATATTACAAAGATGGAGGGCTCATTCCCCGCGGACCGTCAGGAGGAAATTACACCTATGTAATGACCGGGGCCTCATCAACTCCGTTTATTGTTAGTGCTTACCAGAAAGGCATTCGGAACTTCGATATTGATGCTGCATATGAAGGGCTAAAGAAAAACCACATGCCAGGAGGTATCATGGGGAAAGCAGGATACGAACATAAAACAAACCTTGGCGGCGGGTTGAATTATTATGTTGAGAAAGGTTATGTCCCCTGGCCCATTCCGGAAGGTGACTTTGGGTATCATCAGGATGGGGCGAGCTTAACTATGGAGTATGCCTACCAGGACTGGACCCTGGCCCAAATGTCGAAAGCCTTGGAAAAAGATGATGATTACAAGTATTTCATGAAACGCTCTGAAAACTATAAACATGTTTATGATCCCACGTCAGGTTGGATGCGCCCAAAGGATGCCAGTGGCAATTGGAAGGAACCTTTTGACCCCTATGAATATGAGAATGGGTTTAATGAATCAAACGGGGCGCAGTCAACCTGGTTTGTCCCTCACGACCTAAACGGGCTGGCTGAATTGATGGGAGGAAAGGAAAGAGCTATTGAAAAGTTAAACAACTCTTTTGTGGAGGCTGAAAAATTAGGTTTTACGGCCGGTACTTCACACGACAAAGAACTCCATCCGGAATACAACAGAATACCTGTTAACTATGGCAATCAACCGTCCATTCAAACGGCGTTTATTTTCAACAAACTAGGCCGGCCTGATTTAACACAATACTGGTCGCGTAAAGTTGTAAAAGCTGCTTACTCCGGCTTGAATCCGGACACGGGATACAACGGCGATGAAGATCAGGGGTTAATGGGCTCACTTAGTGTTTTAATGAAAATTGGTCTTTTTCAAATGACAGGAGGTACTGAGGAAAACCCTGCTTACCAGATAGGCAGCCCTATATTTGACAAAATAAGCATTCGGCTAAACCCTGATTATTATGAAGGCAGTAGTTTTAGCATTGAAACCCGGAATAACGGTCCTGAAAATGTTTATGTTAAAAAAGTGCTTTTGAATGATCAGCCCCTTGATGATTACGAAATCCGACATAAAGACATTATTAATGGTGGCAGGCTCGTTTTAAAAATGGAGAATAAACCTGATTAATCAAGAACCCGTCCATAAACTAAGGAGCCTGGACTAGAAAGTTCAAATTATTCCTTTCTGTCATGAGGCCCTCTCCGTTCGGTTCTTGGCGTATGAACCGATGCTGAGACATCGGCAGAGCCCTTGATCACAACTAAAATAAAAATACATTGTAAAAAACACCAACCACATTCCCGAAGGTCGGGATGAGGGTTTATATTTTGTGCGACAACGCGGAACCGAAGGTCACGAACACATTTAAGAATATAAAATGCGTGAGTAACATTGCGACTTTGCACACGATCCCTAATTAATGCTTCATGTTATATTTGGAATCATACAAAACTTCCCGCATTGCATCACCGTATAAAATTGATACTTTCAGGGCTAATATTAGGCGAACCCTGAATAAGCCTTTCCTGTAACATACCCGCAAATACCTTTGCTTTCTGACAAGCACTAAGAATTGCTAAAATTCACGCATAACATTAAAAAAAGGGTAATTCAAAAAGGAGGGGCTCACGTAAATCTAAAACTGTTATTGTAATTCCCGGGTAATCTTTTCTTGATCCTCACTTTTATTTTGTTCGTTGACAAACGCATTTCGTTTATTGATTTTATTTCCTCATTCCCCCAACAAGTATGAACTTTGTACCCGACAACTAACCAAGCCCGCGAGGCGCCTCTAAAAGGAGCAAGCTTTTCCAAAGCCCTTTCCTTTTAATTCGTTAACGGGCTCAAACTTTTTAATTATGAAAATGATCCTACTTCGAATTTCGGGAATTATCTGTTTACTTTTTACTGTATTTCATTTATTATTTCCGCTTATGCCCGACTGGAAACCAACATTATCTGATATGCCTGAAGATATGAAATACATTTTTATTACATATCACTATATTTTAATTGCGTTATTGGGAGGTATGGGACTAATCGTTACTTTTCAAACGGTGAAACTTATCAAGAGCCCCATTAAAAACAGCGCTTTAATGTTGTTTTCCTCCCTTTTTATTATCCGGATTATTACCGAAGTTACACTCTGGAAATTACCGTTCCCTCAGGCCTTAATAATTATCCCACTGTGTTTATTCCCTGTGGTGGGTTTCTTTTCTTCAATCTTTTCTCCCGAAACAACTAAGTAATCCTAAAAAATCCCCGAATAATGAATAAATACATTAAATGGCTCAAAGGTTCCTGTATTTTCCTTGCCTTTTTAGGCATTACTCACCTGGCAGCGACTGTTTTTATTGTACCTATGTTTCAAAATCTTGCAAAAGAACAATTCCTGGTCTTTCTCTTTATGTACTTTGCTGCCGGTATCGGAACAATTTTGCCGGGCGTGATTTCATGGATCTCTACAACCGGATTGAATACCAAGAATAAAAACTCCCGGAATATAATTCTAATTTGCGCTGCTTACTCTTTACTTATGGGAGTTGGAGCCATTATTACTATGAACGACAACCCTTTTGCGTATTTAATGTTTTTATCCGGGCTGTCTCTCCTCACTCCTGCAATACTGATTAATAGAAACATAAAAAAAACCTCAAAAAATAATGTATTATGAATTATTTTAAAATTGCATGTATAATAACTTCAGCCCTGTTTGCTTACCTTTTTTTCCTTCTCCTGTTCAATTCCGGTTCTTTTTTAAGCAACATTGGCTTACAACCTGGTATTGCAACGGCCGTCCTGGCCCGTCGGACTTCCGTATTTATGCTGGCGGTTTCTTTTTTACTTCTTTGCTCAATGAATTTACAGCACTCGAATGCCAGACAGTACATCTGCTTATTTATGGCTATTATTTTAATTGGACTGGCTTTTATGGGAACTTATGAATTGATGAATAAAACGGTTACCATGGCAATTATGCAACCAATTATTATAGAGACCATTTTAGGGGGTAGCTTCCTTATAATTTTTTTTGTAAACAGAAAAACCCACATTCAATAAACCAACAATAAAAGATGATAATTATTAAGACCAAAATACCGAAAGACTCCATTCTTAATGTGGTCCCAATTAAATATGATTATACAGACAGTTACTCCAGAGCACTGACGGATGAGAATAATCAACTAAACTCCCTTGACGTTGGAAAAGCTTTTCTTATCTTCTCTCCAAAATGGATGAAGTTTATGGTATTTATTAGGAACACATTCGCTTCGGTATTAAGACTAAAACAAGGTAAACCAAGAATTCCTAAAGAACAATTAAAAGATTTTAAATGTGAACCCGGAGAAAGGTTCGGGATCCTAAGGGTTTTTGACAGGACAAAGAATGAGGTTATTTATGGCGAAGATGACAAACACCTGAATTTCAGAATTTCCTTATTATTATCTGCATATCCGGGGCATGGATTCAGTAAAAAACTAACAATAACAACAGTTGTAGTCTTTAATAATTGGCTGGGGCACGTTTATTTCTTCTTTGTTCGACCATTTCATAAACTTATAGTAAAAGCAATGCTTAAAAAGTATCCCGCCCTATTGAAGTTAAATCAGTAATAATAAAAATACGGAACAACTTATGAAGCTCCCCCTAAAGGTTTTAATTCACAGCATTTTCTGGTTAGTTTTCCTAAGCGTCACTATTTCATACTCTTATATTAGTGAAGCGAAACCATTTACAGCATCAAACTTAATGCCCCATATTGTAATTAACACAATATGGGGCATAACAATTTTCTATGTGTTCTATTTCTATTTCATCATTTATTTTGAAAAACGGGAGTTTATTAAATACCTCCTGTACTCAATTATACTAAGTATTGCAATAACCTTTTTGTTTCTGCCTTTTCATAAAGTGTTTCTACCTGAGTTCAATGTCTTCCGTTACAAAAACTTTGGACCTCCAATTGTGGGCAGCTTTGTCATTGCACAATGTGGTTGCCTGATAAAAGGGTTTGAGAACTGGTTTAAAAACATTAGAATAAAGGCCGAACTGGAAAACCGAAACCTAAAAAACGAACTGGAGCTACTAAAATCGCAGATAAACCCTCATTTCCTGTTCAACACATTAAATAATATCGACACCCTGATTCACAAAGCTCCCGATGATGCATCGCGAACATTAATAAGCTTGTCTGATATGATGCGATATATGATTTATGAAACCAATACAGACTACGTCCCGCTTGAAAAAGAATTAGAATACATCCGGCACTATATTAACCTGCAGAAGCTACGTTTCAAGGAGCCACAGTTTATTAAACATTCTCTTCCCAACAACTGCCAAAACATTAAAATTGCCCCATTGTTACTTCTTCCGTTTATAGAAAATGCGTTTAAACATGCTTCCTCTCAGGGAAAACTTCCGGGAATTGAAATAAACATTAATTGCTACAATCACCTGTTGGCATTTCAATGTAAAAATCAGTTCAATGAAGATTCCCAATCTAGTTCTCATTCCGGAGGTGTCGGCCTGGAAAATGTTAAAAGAAGACTGGAGCTTATCTATAGTGACAGATATGAACTTCATATCTCTAAAAATAATGGTATATTCACTATTGAACTTAAGCTGGAACTTTCATGAAACTGTCTTGTATCATTATTGAAGATGAACCACTGGCTACCGAGAAACTGGAAAACTTTATCAGTAAAACACCTGTTCTTGAGCTTTCCGATAGCTTCAATAATGCCATGAATGGGATGCAGTTTATCCAAAACAACCAAACAGATATTATCTTTCTTGACATTGAAATGGAGCATCTGAATGGCATTCAATTTCTTGAATCAATTCAAATAAAGCCCTACGTTATCATTACTTCTGCCTATGCCGAGTATGCATTAAAAGGTTATGAACTCCGTGTCTTTGATTACCTGTTAAAACCCTTTGGCTTCGACCGTTTTCTTAAAAGTGTCAACAAGGTCATTGAAGATGTAAAACAAAAGCAGGGATCTGTCCCCTCCTTAAATACACATATATTCATTAAAACAGAATACCACATAGAGAATGTTTGTATAAACGATATTCTTTATATTGAAGGGATGAGAGAATATCTTCGGCTCGTCCTTCCTGACAAAAAAATACTGACAAAGCAAAGTTTCAAAAACCTTTTGGAACTTTTACCCGAGAAACATTTTGTCCAGGTTCACAAATCATGGGTAGTACAACTCAACAAAATAGAGTCAATTGAAAGAAACAGGATAAAAATCGGAAATATTCTTATTCCTATAGGGAATACCTTCAGAAACAGGTTTTATGAATACATCAAACAACATTCGCGGCTATATTAACTATTTCCAGGTTTCTTCTGTTTTGCTTTCTATCCATCTAATAATAAAAGGCCGCTCTGATTAATAAAGCGACCCTTCTCTGTTTTGGTAAAATTTCAAACGAACAAACCCGCCGCAAACAACGGGATATTAGTAAGGTTTTTATTTTAAGCACTTATTCGGAAAGAATGGAAACCAATGCCGTTGCCTTAGCTAGTGTGCTAAGTTCCCATTAGATTATTTCCTACCTCCCACTCGTTTATGATGAGTGTTATTGATTCATGTGCATTTTTCTGAAACTTATTGTTCGTATCCCATTGTCAAGCCACAACAAAGCGACACAACTTCTTATTTGGAAGAATGCAAAAACAGGAAAAAAAATTCTCCTTGTCCTGACAGACTCTTCAATATTGCGGTTTTATTTTTTTCTGAGCTGAACCCTAAAGGAAATTCAAATCTCCCAGGGCAGGCTAAACAGGTAAGGTCTTGATTGGATTTAGAGTTTCCGGAAAAACACCTCACCTATTACGAATATCCTGCAAAAAGGTTTGGAATTATATGCGCTATTTATAGATTGCCCTCCCGGAACCGTTGGTTTTCCATACATCAAACCCATACAACTTCTGCTCCTCATTAACAACAAAGGGTTTATTTTCTGGATTTTATAAAAATGCCCCATAATAGGCATCAGTTCAGAAATTATATTAAGATGGAAAACCGAATTTATTCTTATCAAATGATCTTGTCAAATAGTCAACAATCCGGATTATTGACTCCGCTGAGGGCTAAAGCCGTTCCCCTTTTGGAATTGCACCATTCCCAAGTTCCCCTCTGTCTTTTTAACACCTCTTTGGAGTTATACATTCTATATCTATAAAACGTAGCTTTATTTAATAATAAATATTCCCAATATCCGTCAACCAAAATAATGGAGAATTACCTTAGCTTGCGTTTTGCATACTTGAAACCTAAAAACAAACCACTTACACTTATTACTGTCCCCGTTATACATAAAATTATTAAGAGTGTTATTCGCAGCCAATTCATATTATCCAAAAAGCTAAAGTTAAATGAGTGTAGCCCTTTGTATAGCCATCTTCTAACACGTGTATTTCTATTGAATGTTTTGACCATTTTCAGATTGGCAGGATTAATATACAGCCAGGTTTTGTCCTTATCGTTCAACACAAATTTTATTACAGGTAGAGGACGTGATTTATTCTTTTTATAATACCCGTCAGATGCGGTGAGTAATTGATGAGAATACTTTTTATCGTTAAATTTCGCAGCAAAAATTTTTTCTACATCAGAAACTGAGAAGTCACATATTAACACGGTATCGGTTTGAGATGCATTAACGATGTATGGCCGGTGCAAATCATGAGTGTATACAAAATAATACGGAAAATCTGCTGCGGTTAAATGCCAATCAATCCTTTTTACCCCTTTTAACCTTCTATCATTAAACAGTTTACCGAAAGGTAATTTAAACGCACTAAGTTCGTGGTGTTTCTGTTTCCATATTTCTGCGTAGTCCAGCGTATTTTTCACAGGGACAATATATTCCGGAACTTTCTGCAAGGACATCATACCGCTAAAAACGAAAGTAAAAGTAAATACCCCAAAAATAAAACCGAATATGTGATGCCATTTATACCATTTCTTTTTATATGGAGAAAATGAAAGCAGCCCTTCTTTTGGCTTTCTGTACCTAAGAAAGCCCAGTATTATCCCGAATATGCACATCATGCTTCCAATTCCGGATATCCAGATAATCAGTTTTGCCCATAATTCTTTTTTCAGGCGCAGACTCTTAAAATAGAACCAGTGCGGAATTGCCCCGAACCTTGCCAGCCATCTTTGTTTTCGGGTAGTTTCCTGTACTATCTCACCCGTTTTTTCCGATACATAAACAACAGCGTGTTCCGGATCCTCTAAATAATATTTATGTATAGGAAAGTACTTCTCAAAATGGCTCCATGGAATCCAGGCATCGAAGTCGGATATTACTTTTTTCTTAAAGAGATCGGTGTTGTAAGTATGCCTTATCCGCCTATCCAGTTCAGATGGTTCAATTGATTTAACCTCGGTCAAAGTAAATGCATCAACTAACCTGCTTTCGCCATCATTAAAATCGACTCTGTATACGGGGGTATGATTAATTTTTTCCAGTGTTACCCCGCATATATTATCATATTTAACATGGCGAATATCCAGAATGCTATCAACACCGGAAAATGAAATGAGACGGTTAAACTGCTTTTCCTGCGAAGCATGCGGAAATCCGGAGAAAAGCATTACAAAGCCTGATATAAACCAAACAACAAATGCCAGGCCCAGTATTGAGCCCAGCATTCGATGTAACTTTAGAATTAGTCTTTTTATCATGCAGGAATCCCTTATAATTTTATTTCAACCGTAAACTTATAATTTCGTTCACGGCCAGGAACATACTGGTTAGAATAGACGTAGTTCGAATAATATTCTTTATCCATTAAATTATACACACCAAACCTCAGGTGCATATCTTTAACTGTATAACCAACACTTGCATCCACCTGCCAATATTCCGGTAACACGTAGGTGTTTGAGGTTTCCGTATATATTTTATCCCTAAAATTAACTCCTGCTCCAATATTTAAATTTTCGAATATCCCTCGCCTTACCTTATAACTACACCAGCTATAGAACGTATTTTTAGGGCATTGTCTTACATAGTTTCCTTCTTTGGAACTTTCAATATAATCATTGTTAGAAAACTCCTGGTATTTTGCTTCAGTTAGTCCATAACCAACAATCATCTTCATCCCCCGAAACAAAGTAACAATCCCTTCTAATTCAATCCCCTTTGAATCAACAACATCAACCTGTCCGTAAATCTTTTTACCATCGTCTGTGGAGCCCAGTGATTCAACCATATTATTCTGAATAATATAGAAAGCACTTGAATGAAGGTGCAATGATTTGGTTAAAGCAAATTTCACTCCTCCTTCTAATTGATATCCGGTTAGGGGTTTAAAAAACCTTTTTCCTTCTTCCGGAATAAATATTTCCCCGTTATTATCAACAAGCACATAATTGGTATCATAAACCCTACGGTTTGGTTTGAAAAAGCTCGAATATGAGGCATATAACGAAAGCGATGAAACGGGTTGACATACTAAACCTGCCCGGTATGTTAACGAAGAAAAGCTTAGTGTATTTGTTGGAGAATAGCCATTCAAGTCCAAACCAGACTTCACCGAAGCTGTTCTGTATTTCATATGATAATAATCGTAACGAGCAGCCAACAAAATCTTTACACTTTCCGACACTTCCAATAAATCCTGAAAGTAGATTCCATTAATCATTTCGCGATAATTTCTGGCACCGGAAAACTTCGTTTGAAGTGCCCCTTGATTAACCACAGGGTTAACAACAGATATTTTGGCTGATAATCCCTGCCCATATACGTCTTCGCCCAAACCATAGCCAGTGTATGTAGTCCGATCTACATACATAAAATAATATCCTGCCACCAGTTTGTGGGTTATGTTTCCAGTGTTCAGTTCTGTAAAAAAGTCTAAATAATTCTGATATGTATTCGTTCGGTGAGAAAACCTGAACGGGTAAGTCCGCTGTAAGGTATCCAGGCATATATAGACCCTTTTTTCGTCCTTTAAAAAGTAATGGTTGTAAATATCATTGGTGTCGGTTAGATAGCTAAGTTCTTCTGTTGAAAAATAATCGATGATATCTTTTGCAAATGAAGAGTGAAACTGAACCCATGTATTTTCATTTAAATGCCGTTTATATTTTAAGGCTGCATTAAGGTTTTCGTGCTTTAAAAAGTCTGCGGGATCGTTATATCTCTCTTCGCGGTCAAAGTGTGCCGGTAATTCCCCTTGCTCATATACAACAGCCTCATTTTTATCATAGATCTTACTTTTTACCGCAGGCAAGCCCGTCTCCGTACCATAAAAATCACTGTTTGCCCCAAACCTGAATTCCAGTTTGTTATTTTCATTTATCAGGTAATCTAATGCCAGATAAGCATTAGCATATTTATCGTTATTCTCCCTCCAGCCCGTCCGGTCAGAAAGGCCTACATCTATTCTATAGTTTAGTTTATCAGCTAGTCTTCCTCCGGAACCGATAGCAACTTCTTTCGTATCCCAGCTACCATAACCAGCTTTCATGTTAAGTGTGAAGTCCTCAGAAGGTTGCTTGCGAACAATGTTGATGATGCCGCCAACAGCCGAATGTCCATAGAGTACCGATGCAGGTCCTTTAAGGTATTCAATCCTTTCAACTGCTGCCAATGACGTTACCGGGGCACTGTTCGAAAAATTCATACGCTCGTCTCTGGCCCCGTCAACCATTATTACCGGTCCCCTGAACCCCCGCATATTAAAAGTTTGGAAACCACCATAGTTTACGGTTGGGTTTATTCCGGTAGTATATTTCATTGCATCATTTACACTGGTAAACTGCTTTTCAGACAACAACTCCCCACTTATCGTTGATGTAGTAACAGGAATATCTTTTAATGGGGCTACCAGTTTTAGGGCTTCTTCTGTTTTCCTTATACTGTTTCCCTGAACCTCAACACGATTAATTTTAGTTGATTGTTGTTTAAGCTGAAAACTAATGCCAGGCATACCTTGCTTTGCAACCAGTTCCATTTCCTTACTTTCATATCCTAAAATTGACACCTGAAGGATGCAGGTTCCAGCCTTAACATTATTGATCTCAAAATTACCCTGACCGTCTGTAATAGTGCCCTGCTTTGATGGTTTTAAAAAGATATGAACCCCTTCAAGTGGTCTTCCACTATCTTTATCCAGTACTTTTCCCTTCAAGGAAATTGCATTTTGTGCGTATGAATAATTAGAGAAAAGGGCTAAAAAAATAAAACCCATAAAAAAGAACCATTGCTTTTGCATTTTAATACTTTTTAAATAAGATTAAACAAACTTTGCAACCAATAATCATCAATGATGAACGATAGGGAGATGTGATAATCTATGCATCTGACTTCTATCCCGGAAGCAAACTAATTCATTGTTCTGGCAGGTCTCCTGACTTAGCCCGTTTTTGAAAGCCTTCCCAACCATCACTAGATGATCAGTGGCAAAAGAATATCAAAAACAATTGTTCAGGCACTGCCTGAACCGGACTTTACAGTAGCGGGTACTGTTCCGGTTTTTCACCGGATTCCCTTTTAAATGAACAATCATGACTTCAATTGATCATCACCAAAACCGCCACAAATATAACACTTTAAACAAATAACCAACATCAAAATTCAACTCGTCTATTGCCCTGTTATTTTCCGGTCTCTGTCATGTAATATGCAAAAACTAATATGCAAGAAACGCTTAAAACATAAATAACCCCGAACCTTTACATCAATGATGATTTAATGATTTTTTGACCTCATGCACACAAACATGACACTACCGGAAAGAAGATTTCATTTAACCAATCCTTTCGCCAATTAATAAAAAAATGAAAAAAATAACTAAAAGGCGGGCAAATGAGCAAATTAAAAAGAAAACCCTATAAGTTGCATTTTTTTAGCTTCTTACAGGGTTAAATAAAGTGATCCCGGAGGGATTCGAACCCCCAACCTCCTGATCCGTAGTCAGGTGCACTATCCAATTATGCTACGGAACCGTAATGGGAGTGCAAATATAGAAAACTTTATTTATAATAAAGCAATCTTTATTCGAAATTTTCATTTTTATTCATAGCTCCTGAAATATAAGCTAAAAGTTGTCCCCTTACTGACTATGCTTTCTACTTCAATTCTTGCTTTCATAATATCCATTAACTCTCTAACCAGTACTAACCCCAACCCGCTTCCTTTCTCATTTTCTGTACCGTCTGTTGAAGCCAGCCCAATGGTAGTAAATATATTCTCCAGCTTTTCTTTTACTATTCCAACCCCCGTGTCAATTATCCGGATACAAATCTCATTTTCCCGTGTCTTATCTGCCCAAACAGTTAAATTTCCTCCCGGGTGAGTAAATTTGATTCCATTTGATAGAAGATTTCTAAAAATTGTATGGACAATATTTCTGTCAGCAAATATTTTTAACCCTTCCTCGCATTTTTTTTCCAGTCGAATATTTTTATGCTGGGCATTTTGAAAAATAAAATCCAGATTCTGCTGCACAATTGCACTTACATCGATCTCTTCTGGCTGATTTGATATACTGCCTGTTTGTATACGTGTCCATGACAGAAGGTTTTCTAACAGCCAAACCCCCTGATAACCGGAATCCACTAAATCCCCCAGCAGTTCATCCTGTTCTTCTTTTGAAATATCATTAGAATTTACGATTATCTCACCCAATGAAATAATATTTGCCAGTGGGGTTTTCAAATCATGTCCGATAATAGATAAAATAGTATTCTTTGTGTTATTCAGCTCCACTAGTTCTTTTTCTCTCTTGCGCAGATTTAAATGCGTCCTGACCCTGGCAAGCAATTCTGTTGGGTTAAACGGTTTAACCACATAATCAACACCCCCGGCCTCAAACCCTCTGGCTATTGTATCATTATCCGTCTTTGCGGTTATAAAGATTACCGGTATATCAGCAAACTCACTACTTTTCTTTATACGCTTACAAACCTCTATCCCGTCCATCCCCGGCATCATGACATCCAGCAATATTAAATCAAACGTTTCTCTGGTAACATGCTCCAAAGCACTCACACCATCTAAAGCAAAATTTATTAAATAACCCTCTTTTGTTAAAAAATTTGCAATAAGCTGAATGTTTTTGGGAACATCATCTACAATTAAGATTCTATGCACCCTATTTTCTTCCATATCATTCTTTAGCATCGTCCGGTTTTTTTGCTATTAACCTTTTATATTCCAATAAAAACTGGTTAATTCTATCCAAATCAAAAGTTTTATTGGCATCTAAAATTCCATTACCAATGTAAGTTAACTTTTTTATGCCAAATTCCCTACCTTTCTTTAATAATAATCTCGCAAACCTGTCATAGTCTGCAAACGATGAAGTTTTAGTAATGTCATTAAAAGCTGGTGTTATAATTTCTCCTATTTCATGTTTAAGTTTCAACACTTCCGCCCCGGACTCTCTCTCCTGGTTTAAAACACCATCCGTGTCTTCCCCTTTTTTTAACATCCCGGAAGGAAGGTATTTTGAAATAACACTTATAAGCCTCCCTCTATTCAATGTTTCAGAAAAAATCTCGTCCAAATAATCACTCCGTCTATCCGTTTCATAATTAGTTGCTGTTTCAATCACACCTAAGGTGACGATTTGACTATATAAACTGTTTGTTTTTACAAACCTGGCAACATCTAAAGCCGGCATTTCGACTGTTTTTAGTGAAATTATTACCAGCCCCGGTTTATGCTTCTCTATGAGGGCAACAGCCTCGGCAGTATCTTCAGCTTCATAAAAAACAATGTTTGTTCTTTCAAACACACCTTTGATTAACTCCTTGTTTGACGCTGTATTATCAACAAAAAGTACTTTAACCAAATCTTCATCTTCCCCTTTCTTTTCATAATAGGCCTCAGCTGTTCCAATATCGGAACCCTTGGACTGAACAACTTCAACTCCCGACAAAACCACAACAAACCGGCTACCACGACCTAATTCACTTTCAACGTTAATACTTCCATTCAATAATTCAACCAGACGCTTGGTTATTGCAAGCCCCAAACCTGTCCCCCCGTATGTTCTTGCGTCCTGCGTGTCGTTCTGAACAAATGCTTCAAATATTCTCTCATGGTTTTCAGGAGGTATTCCAATGCCGGAATCTTCCACTTCAATATGAATATCTACGTATTTGATGTCATTTAATATCTGTTGTTTCTTTGTTTTAACAATAACCCTAACAAATCCTTCATGCGTAAATTTTATAGCATTGCTCAATAGGTTAATCAAAATTTGTCTGAGCCTTGATTCATCTGACAATAACATGTATGGTAACCCGTCCTCCACCTCAACTTCAAAACCGAGTTCTTTTTCTTCAAGTTTAATTGTAAAAACACCAACAACCTCTTTTATTAAAGATCTGATACTTACACCATCATAACGAACTGTCATTTTTCCGGCCTCTATTTTTGACAAATCTAACAGGTCATTAATAAGATCCAATAGCGACTGGCTGCTACTACTAATAGATTCAACATATTTCAGGTGAACCGGTTCCTCAAGTTCTGTCTGCAAAAGTTTTCCGAAACCCAGAATTGAATTTAATGGGGTACGTATTTCATGTGAGATATTTGCTAAAAATACACTCTTCACCTGATCTGCTTTTTTCGCTTCTTTCCAGGCACGTTTCAACTCTTGTTCATTATTCTTTTGTTGCGTAATATCTCTTATTATTACCAGGACCTCTTCATATCCGCTGGCAATAATCCTTACTTCCTCTACTATATTGTTTAAGTCTTCTCTTTGATATTTATGCTCAAACGTTTGTATTTCCCTGGTTTCAATTGCTTTGTTTATACATTTTGCAATTTTCTCACATGCTCTTGCCGGAAACAGGTAATAACAGTTTTTACCCAACAATTTGTATGGAGCAATTCCTAATCGCTTCGGATCGTCAGTATATATATCCAGAAATTCACCTCTATTGTTCAGTATTAAAATTAAATCGGGAATAATCCTAAGCAATGCCAGTTTTTTTGACTCACTTTCTTTTAAAGCTTCAATGGCTCTTTTTCTTTGCGATATATCCTGAATAATTGTGTATATTAAAGTCTTTCCTTCTACCTCTATTTTGGTTGGAAATATTTCGACATCCCTCACCTGCCCGTCCTTTAGAACATGGCTCTGCACGTACACACTATCTTTACCGGATTCATTATCAACAGCCTCTAATTTAGCCACTCCTCTTAACCCCCTCATATACCTATCAATATCGACCTCAAGAAACTCCTCTTTCGAATAACCATAAAACCTTTCAGCCGTCTTATTAGCGTTTACAATCACCCCGCTTTCCGGATTAATAACAAGAATAATTGCATTGCTCTTTTCAAAAAAAGAACGGAACTTTACCTCACTTTCCAATACTGCATTATCCGTATGCTTACGCTCAGTAATATCCCTGGTTAAACCTACTATTCCATTGAATTCTTTATTTTCATTATTTACTACCCTCATCCTTGTCTCCAGCCAGATATATCCGCCATCTTTACGTTTAAACTTTGACTCTGTATACTCCAGATATTCAGGATTATTATTCCTTATCAAAGCATCAATCCTATCTGTTAAAAACAACGCTTTTAGTTGTACGACCTCTTCCATATTAAACCCTGTGATTACCTCAAATGAAGGAGAAACAAAAGATATTTCCTTGTTTTCATCCATAATCCAAAAAACATCTACCATATTTTCCACTAACAAGCGGGTATACTCCAGGTTTTTTTTTAATAAATTTCGAGCCTCAATAAGCTCATGAATATCCTGGGCAACTAAAATAGCTGATTTCGAATCCCCTTTTTCCATTACCGGCGAGATTTTTATCAAATAAACCGTAAAGCCCCCGCCCTCCGTTTTGCTCTCTAATTCAAAACTCTCCGGTTGTTTACCTAAAAAAACATTAGAAATCTTTTTGTCCAGCACCGATTTGTACTTAGGGCTAAGTACCTCATAAATATTTGTTAAGCTTAACTTATCTTTTCGGACAATAAAATTGTTGTAATAAAGCAAATTACCCCTATTATTAATTTCTGCTATTGCTATTGGAGCTGTTTCGGCCAAATTCCTGAATTGCATTTCACTCTTCAGTAGTTTATCCAGCACAGCCTTTTTCTCTGTAATATCTTCTTTTGAACCAACATAGTGTACCACCTTTCCTTCTTCATCAAAAACTGCTGATATTGTTGCCGACTCCCAATAAAGGCTGCCATTTTTCTTCTTATTTAAAAATTCCCCCTGCCATACTTCACCTTTTTTTATCGTATCCCATAGGTTTTTATAGAAGTTTTTATTATGAAAACCGGATTTCAGTACCCGTAGATTTTCTCCAATCATTTCTTCCTTTGCATAACCGGTTACTCTTGAAAATGATGGGTTCACATACTCCACCTGCCCCTTGACATTTGTAACAACAATACTCACAGGACTTTGCTCCACGACCCTTTTAAGCACCTCTATTTCAAAACTATCTTTTATCAATTGTTTTATGGTTTTATACGTACCTTAGTTAAGATAATAAAAGTTAACTGTAAAGAGAAAAGTAGCCCCCTTTTTTTACCATTATGTTTACACGCCCCGTCTTTCCCGACTAAAGGGTTTGAAAACTGGTTGCAATTAGATGCTATAAAAAAACGCTGCCTACTGCGTTATGCTTGTCAGGAAAACACTCATTTACAACCATTAGATTCCGTTTTTCCTGACTATACAAGCCTTGTTCCCTGCGTTTTTTAATACGCCACTTTAAAACAACAATGTTTTCTTGGAAACGCTATCTGGAAAGATTATGCCATTGCCGATTATTTATTATCCATTGATTTCGGTCAACTTTTCATAGTCTTAAATTACAACGGGAATAGGACATCAGTGCCAATGTCTATTTAAAAACTGCCTGGAAGATTTTTCACACATTACATCTAACAAAATTTAAACTATCTCCTAGAATTCACTCTGGAAAGGCAGACGGTCTTCTATAAAACTTCATCGTAGCGAAAAGACCCGACACCTACTTCCTGAATATCTTTCAGGATACTATTGATTAAAAACCAGCTAAACTATCCTTACCGCTTACTCCCTATTAAACGTAAGAACAAACTCTACTTCTTTTTCCTGACAAGTGGCTATTAATTTTCCCTGCTGAAGCCCCATAAATTCTTTGGATATATAAAGTCCTACTGCGGAAATAGATAACTCATCTGCCGACAGGGATATTTCGTATGGTGAAGAATTAAGTACCAGCTCTATTTCCCTCTTATCTATCGAATGTTGGGTTGTTTTTAAGCAAAGTTCCATTGCGTCTCCTTCACTCCGTGTTTCAATGACAACCGTTCCTTCTTTCATTGTATTCTTTAACACATAGGAAGTAAGGTTCTTAATGGCATGTCTGGACAAATAACTATCTGCCCATACATTAAAATCAGAAGGAACTTTATTTATTACACCAATATCTTTTAGCCTACCTATAAAGTGAATGTATGGTTTTATTTCGTCAAGTATATTGGCGATATTATTTCTCTTTAAAGAAGGGCGTAATACCCCCTGTTGTAATTTTGCCCAATCTGACAAATTCTCCATTAACATATACAAGTGGCGCAACGAGCTATCCATTGCTTTTATTTTGCCCGACAACTCTTTGGGTTTATAAGAGTTTATTCTGTTTGACAACATCTCGGAGTAACCAAGAATTGTCTTCAAGGGAGCCTGCAAGTCATTTGAAATAACAGATAAAAGCCGGTCTTTCATATGGTTTATTTCCGCTAGTTCCTTCGTCTGCTGTCTAAGTAATTCTTTCGACCTGATTCGCTGAATTTCCCCTGCTGTTCGTGAACTTATAATATGAAGCATGTACCTTGAATTAGGAATTTCCTCCATACCTTTTGCACTCAATACCCCAATAAGTCCAAATGGTTGGCCACTAGCATCAAATAAAGGCGAACCGATAAAACTCTTTGCTGATATCTTTTTCAGGATTTTATCATGAGGAAATAGCTCTCCCAGTCCATTGGGATAAAATGAGGTATATCCTCTCATAATATTCTCCACAAAAGAATTTTTCACTTCAATAAAATTGTTCTGTAGGGGCTCTCCGTGACAATAGAATATTTTTAAACGATTTTCATCCCCGGCAACAGTTCTTGCAATAAAAGCACAATTCGCATCAAAAGTTTCGCACAGTAATTTGGTAACCTGTTTAAAGTATTGGCGTCCAATTGTCCTGGATGTTGATTTGAGAATTTCCGACAGCCATTCTTCGTCTTTCAGATAGTTTGCTGATTTAGTAATTTTCAATAAAGTAAAATCAACATTCGGAAAGTCGATGTTCTTTTGAACCATTTTCCCCCAAAAAACATTCTGTTTACATGTTCTGAAAGACATTTCCTGAGAATACTGCCCCTGCTTATCTAAATCGTCATTTAGCTTATTTACACTAAACTCAAATGGCTCAAAATTATATAACCTAAACGATTGTATATTTGTCAACTGGGACTTTGACTCTGCTTCAAAAAGCTTTATTGCAGCCAGGTTACAATCAATTATAGTAAAATCGGATTTATTTAAAATGAAGATAGCTTCATCTGAAATATCTAGTAAAGACTGAAACAATGCACCCTGCCCTTCCAATTCAGGAAATGGCTTAACAAAAGATGATGAACTTTTCAACATAATATAATCAAGTGTATTTTTCATCAATATTTACGTAGTTAAATTTAAAATGTTTTGCAGTTTTGTATAAACCCCCTCAAATTATCCTTCATTTCTTTACATCATAGTTGTTACTTTGATAATACAGAGGCCATTTATCCCAAAAGAAAAAAACTCCCCCATTTTTTTCTTTTTAAAGAACGGCTTTGTAAATTGAATTGGTATTTTTAGAAAGAAATTTTAACGTCGTAAATCCGGCATTATTTTTTTAACATAATACCCTTTACTTCATGGAACAGACATACCCATCTGACCCTATAAGAGTATACAACCACCAGGTTCTTTTGCTAAGTGTTGAAAAAATCAATTTGTTTGGACAAAAAGTGAATGGGACCGTATTCTCCAATCACAAAAAAATATATTCTCAGACGAAGAAAATACATACGAATTATTTATAAAATAAATCTTTTATATTTTAATTGTACGCTTAAAACCAGTACTGAATTAATGTGGTAGCTCAGCTAAGTTACTGAAGCAAATAAACTAAACTTTATACATATGAAAAAGCTGCTCAAATTTATTTTTTTCTTTATAGTTTTTGTTCTTATAGTCTTGTTTACAGCCCCATTATTGTTTAAGGGTAAAATAATGACCATTGCTAAAGAACAAATAAACAATAATGTTAATGCCAAAGCCAACTTTGAAGACATTAATTTGTCTTTTTTCAAGAACTTCCCTTACCTGAATGCAGGAATAAAAGAATTATCTGTTGTTGGTCTTGAAGAATTTAGTAACGACACGCTAATATATGTCAAATCTATTGACATAGCAGTTGATGTTATTAGCGCCATAAAAATGGAAAACATTAACGTTAAAAGAATTATCGTATCAGAACCCCTTATAAATGCCATGGTTTTAGAAGATGGGAAAGCCAATTGGGACATTGCTAAAGAAAAAGAGAAAACAGAGGAGGAAGAAACAGACACTGCCGGTTCTGGTTTTGATGCCAATATTGCGTTAAAAGTATTTAAAATTTCGGGCGCAAATATATTCTTTACAGACAACAAAGCCGGAATGAAAGCATCATTGGAAAATTTCAATTTTGATTTAAGTGGTGATTTGTCTCAGGATTTCTCCAAGCTCTTGATAAATTCAAATACGGACAAGTTAAACTTTGTTTTATCAGGAATTAAATACATGAAAGATGTAAACCTGAATATTCGGATTAACCTTGATGCTGACTTAAAGAACATGAATTTCAACCTGCTAGAAAACAGTTTTGCCTTAAACGATTTTATTCTGAATTTAGATGGAAACTTTTCCATGCCTGACTCAGCAGACATGGATATCAACCTGAACTACAAAACAAACAATGCTGAGTTCAAATCGCTCCTTTCTCTTGTACCGGCAATTTACATGCGTGACTTTCAGGATCTAAAAGCCGGTGGCAACATTAGCCTGGATGGAAAAATAAAAGGGAAAATAGGAGAAAAGGAGTTGCCAAATGTGGACGGAAAACTTATTGTGTCCAAAGCCAAATTCAGTTACCCGGATCTCCCTAAAAGTGCTGACAACATAAATATCAATATTGCCTACCATTACGATGGAAAACAAATGGACAACACTACTGTCGACATTAATAAGTTTCATGTAGAATTCGGGGGCAACCCAATAGATTTAACACTTAACCTAAAGACTCCTATCAGCGATCCTTTTGTCAACAGCCAGCTTCTGGCAAATATCGACCTTGCCACATTTTCAGACATCATCCCATTGGAAGACACCAAGATAAGAGGAAAAATCAACTCCAACCTGGATATGATGGGGAATTTATCGCTAATAGAAGATGAAAAATATGAAGAATTTAAGGCTGAAGGAACTCTTAAAATTGCAGATTTCTTTTTTAGCTCCCCTGATATGCCTAAACCTTTTAGCATACAACAGGCAGACATTGCATATTCCCCCCAATACCTTCATATCAACAACTTTAAATCAACTATGGGAAAGAGCGATTTTGCTTTAAACGGAAAAGTATCAGACTTTCTTCCTTTCATATTTAAGGATAAAACCATACATGGTGAACTCAATTTCACTGCCGGAACCATTGATTTGAACGAACTTATACCATCATCTCCGGAAGAAACAGAGGAAAGCACTGAGGATACAGCATCAATTCAGGTTATTGAAGTTCCTGCTAATATTGATTTTGCACTTAATTCCAATATTACCAACCTCTACTACGACAAACTGGAAATGAAAAATGTTATTGGCATGATATACATAAAAGACAGTCGCGTTGTATTAGAAAAGTTAAACATGAATGCCCTTGCCGGGGCCCTTACTGTTAATGGTGAATATAACACCAAGGATATCAACAACCCTTTAGTTGATTTTAAATTCCAGGCCAACGAAATTGACATACCAATGGCTGTTGCCAGTTTTGGTGTTCTTGAAAAAATAGCCCCTATTGTTTCCAAAACAACAGGCAGGGTTTCCCTTGGTATGGATTACAGTAGTTTTCTGACCAAACAAATGAAACCAGTTTTAAAATCTATTGTTGGGGCAGGAAACCTTTCGTCCAATAAGGTTGGGGTAAACGGTTCTAATTCATTTAGCGCTATCGGCAAACAACTTAACCTTGATGAGTTTAAGAAGATGATACTAAAGAACATAAACATCGACTTTGAAGTTCTTGGCGGAAAACTACTTGTAAATCCATTTGATACAAAAATGGGAAGTACAGACTTAACCATTTCCGGTGAGCAGGATTTTGAAAACAACATGGATTATGGAATCAACTTAAGTGCCCCAAAATCGCTGTTTGGCAGTTCAAACTCGTCATTAAATGAATTATATGCCGCAAATCCACTCAAGGACTTTGATATTAAGACATCAGAAACAGTCAATTTGTTAGTAAACTTAACCGGCAAAATGAATAAGCCAAAGGTTAAAATAAAGCCTGTAGCCGGTTTAAAGGAAACGACAGAATCCATAAAACAAGAGTTTAAAAATACAGCACAAGAGACTATTGATACGAAGAAAGAAGAAGCCAAAGCCAAAGCCCGTGCCGAAGCTGATAAAATAATGGCAAGTGCAGAAAAACAGGCAGCAAAAATTCGAGCTCAAGGAAAAGTTGCCGCAGATAAAGTACGCTCAGAAGCCAATGCAAATGCCAATAAAATGGTCAAGGAGGCTAAAAACCCATTACTGAAGAAAGCCGCTGAAGTAGGGGCCAAAGAAGTCCGGGAAGAAGGTGAGAAAAAGGCTCGGAGAATTGAAAAAGAATCTGATGAACAAGCCCAAAAAATTCTTGACTCGGCGAGAAAAAAATCGGATCAGTTACTAAAATAATATTCGCTGAAACATATTAAAAAAGAGGTGGTATTTTATATTACCTCTTTTTTTATGGTTTGCACAAAAAACCATTCCTTTCCTAAATATAATAGAAACACATCAATAAATATTTTGTCCCAGATGCTCGATTTCATCATAAAGTAGCATCATTTCCCCAACACTTTCTCACTTTTCTTATAGCATTTATAAAAAAGCAGGCATAACAAAATAGCCCGTTAATGGAAACACAAAAAGGCCGACATGTAGTCGGCCTTTTTTATAATAAGAATAAAACTTATTAGAATCTTCTTTCCTGAATACGAGCCTTTTTACCCGTTAACTCTCTAAAGTAATAAATTCTGGCCCTTCTTACCTGACCGTATTTATTAACGTCAATTTTATCAATAAAAGGAGAAGCTACCGGAAATATTCTTTCAACACCAATATTACCTGACATTTTACGAACAGTAAAGGTCTCTTTTATTCCAGAACCACGGCGCTGTATAACAACACCTCTATATTGCTGTATACGTTCTTTATTTCCCTCTGTAATTCTATAGTGAACTGTTATAGTATCGCCAGCTGAAAACTCTGGAAACTGTTTCTCAGCAGCAAATTGACTTTCAGCAACTTTAAGTAAATCCATCCTAGTTAATATTTTTATTCAACCCTGAAATTTTTCAGGTCGCAATATTACTAATTATTTTCTAATTACAACAAATAAAACCAACTTATTTTTCACAAAGAACATTTTTTTGATTTACCCTGCGTAAAAGAAGGACTAAAACTGCAAAAACCGAGGTTGTTAATGTCCGGTTTCACCCTGATACAAAAATTTATCATCCGTTTCCTCTATGATTTTTTTATACCAGCCTTCACCATACCCGGGATATTCAACTTTAGGGTTTACGTACTTGTAGTTTTCCGGTACTTCTACCTTACTTTTCACATTTCCATCTAAAAATCTCGTAAACAGAAAATGATAAAGCTTTTTCCATTCATCAAAAGTATTCTGTGCTGCTTTCAAAGAAAATTCGGTAACAAATGCCTGCTGTTCATCTTTATCTTTAATCTCTTTTGCTTTTGCATCAACAGATTTTACCTCTTCAAAATACCCGCCTTCAAGCTTGTTTTGTTTTTCCTGAACAAAAGGTATCATCATATCATAACGCGTATAAGCATAATTTGACACTTGATTAAACATCCAAAAAGCTGAGGTTTCACTGTAGTCCATTAGTGTTCCGTTCCCTACTTCAAATACATGAGGGACTTCTGTTACACCACAGTATATTGGAGTATAAACGGTACTATAGGTATCATCTACCCCAAACCAAAGAATCCCCCCGACAGGATCGGGCAACCAGCTTCTACTCTGGCTTACAAACGAAAATCCGGTCTGCTGTGTTGAAATGGCCCTTTCATTAAAATAAGTTTTCCCTTCTACCTTCCAGGTCAAAGGACGCCATCTCACAATACACCCGCTGGGACCAGCACCTATATCTTCTGTCATATCCATAGGGGTTCCCTGATAATAATCCCTCATCATCCCCATTACATCATGAACGGTAAGTTTTTTATCTGGTTTTATCCATAACGGCATCCTGTTTTCTAAATCATATCCCATTGCATATTTTTCGTACTTCTCTAACCCTTCGGTTACTTTATTAAAACCAGCATATACTCTTGCTTCGCAAAAACGCGCCCCTCCAAAATCCAAAGGTGCATAGGTATCTGAGAAACTAAATTCTTCCTTATCGCCATTAAAATACTCTTTTTCAACGGCAAAATCAATAACATCCTCAGCATAAATACATTCTAAATCGTCTCGGTACAAGTATTTATCATTATTTATATATTTTGATGAAATGGATGTTTTTTTATTTGATTTTGGGAAGGTCGTAATCCTTGCCTGATTCGCATGCCCCGAGATATAACCGTCTGGAATTTTTAAGGCCACCCAAACAGCTCCTTTATTTCCGGCTCCCTTTCCTATCATCTCCATAATCCACACTTCATTAGGGTCTGCTATCGAAAAGGATTCGCCACTGCTATAATAACCGTATTCTTTAACAAGGTTTGTCATAACTTTTATAGCCTCCCTTGCATTTTTCGACCTTTGTAATGCAACATATATCAGACTTCCATAATCCATTATTCCTGTTGAATCCACAAGTTCGGGCCTGCCTCCATAAGTTGTCTCCCCAATGGCCAACTGATGTTCGTTCATATTCCCGACAACTCGGTAAGTCGAAGTTGCCTGTTTAATCTCTCCTAAAAG
The DNA here is from genome assembly GCA_965230395.1 of Bacteroidales bacterium. GTDB lineage: Bacteria > Bacteroidota > Bacteroidia > Bacteroidales > UBA10428 > UBA10428. Next base: position 2,627,796 of record CBDDKV010000002.1, on the reverse strand, counting down.
TTTTCCTGTATCCCACTCATAAATCTTTAACATCTCCCCCTCGTTATAACCGGCTTCTTTCCAGAAATATAGCTCACCATATAAGACATGGCTGTCTGCGGCATAAGTTATCATTGTTGAGCCATCTACTGAAGCTCCCTTTGTTATCAGAAAATTTGTACAGGAATATGCAACCAACCGGGAATACAATAGTACAATTCCGAAAATTAATATTCTTTTCATAGTAAAACTCATTAATTGTAAAATTTATACGTTAATCAATCAAATCTGTCATATTACCAACAAAACAAGTAATATTATATAAAACCTCAAATATTATTATCATCAAAAAGTCAAAAAGTATTATTTTTGTAACATAAATAAAAGCAAAGAATAATAGGCAATTGTTCGACTTATATGTAAAAAAACGATAACAGTTGTTTATTTTTTATCAAATTGATTTTTTCATTTTAGTAATAAGAGATTTAGTTAGTAATTAGATTGTTTTTTCAATTAGTTAGGGTGCAAGGCGGTTTTTCCGCCTTGTATTTTTACAACAACCTCACAAACAGCCACTTAAACAAAAAAATCCTTAAAAAACATTTACACCAGAAACAACGACCACGTTATTTTTTCACTAAAATTCTCTTGAAAATTTATTCAATTTCACATGGTCCCCTTTTTATTTTTACGTTAACAGGAGGTTACTTATGGTAAATGGATCACCCCGCCTATTGAGTTGGAAAAAGCTCCGGTAACTGAAGCGAGGCTATTTATTTCATTCCGGTATCTCAAAACACCTAAAAAAGCAAATACAATCGCCTCCTTCATATCCACGATATCAAGAGAAGGAACAAGAATATCTTTCTCTGTGCTTTTCACCAATTGTTCCACCAAGTAACTGTTTTTAGCTCCACCTCCGGTTAAAAGAACCTTTTCTCCATCCAGTTTATCAATCTCTTCACTTAAACGTAGTACAATATGTTTTGTAAATGTGTGCAACAAATCTTTTGTTGGTACATCATCGTTCAACAAAGGGTAAATATTCTTATCTACCCATTCCTTCCCTAGTGACTTAGGCCATTTTTGTCTGTAGTACGGTAATTCTTCCAGGGATCTCAACAAAAGTTCATTTGAACTTCCGAGTTTGGCAACTTTACCGTCTTTGTCGAATTCTTCCCCAATGGAATACGCCAAATGATTTAAAACCATATTTACGGGACAAATATCAAAAGCTACCCTTTTACCTTCCTTATTATATGAAATGTTCGCAAACCCTCCCAAATTTACGCAAGCATCATAATCGCCAAAAAGCAACTCATCTCCAAGTGGCACCAATGGAGCCCCCTGTCCGCCTCTGGCCACATCCATAACACGGAAATCACTGATTGTAGGCAACCCCGTAATAGATGCTATTTCTGCCCCCGAACCTATCTGACATGTATAACCATCTTCCGGGCAATGAAAAATCGTTTGTCCGTGTGAGGCTATTAGATCAACATCCCCTTTGTGTTTCTTTAAAAACATAGCTGCCTGCTCCCCAAGAAACCGTCCAAAAAGAACATCGGCTTTTACTAAATCTAATGCTGTTCCGCTGTAGACATTAAGGAGCATTTCCTTTTGTTTTTCGTCATACAACACAAAAGAAGAGTCCGTTAACTCGAAAGACCATTTTCCTCTCTCTAAAGTAAACCGGCACAATGCAAGATCCAGTCCGTCGAGACTTGTTCCTGACATTAAACCTAGTGCTATGTAAGTCTCCATCTTGGATTGAATAAGTTATTCACTAATTATTTTTTTTAATTCCGATTCGCTCTGCCCCTCTAATCACACCTCCCCATATTTTCAGTTATTAATAAAAAAACGTTCCTGTAAAAGACTGAAGGTTATTTCGCTCATCCATAACATAGAGTTTTAGCACATGCGGTTTTTTTGATGGCTTAAGTACCTCTTTGTCGATCCGAAAACTTAATTTGTTTGATTTAGCGTCATATTCGAACAGGACCCATTTATCATTGACATATCCATTGTATGTTTTTATTCCGGATAAATTATCGGTTATTTTGAACACTAATTCGTCACCTACCGAATACCATCCCTCCCTGAAGGATATAGGGGCAATAACCGGGGGAACTGTATCTGCTCTTATAGTATATTTCCCAAAGCCTGAAACCTTTGCGGTAACCCAACCGTTCTTCAACCTTCCACCTTCACTGGTCTTTTTTCCATTATATCCCAATTTAACAATAAGAAGTTTATCAGGCATTACACCTTTGAGCTCACCATTATATTTTACAGAAAGCTCCGGATACTTATGTACCGGAATATTTTCATCGCCCAGAGAGAATATCTTACCAAACCCTCCTTTTCCAGAAGTTGAATTCGTACAATCAAACCATTTATTAGCGTAAAGTGCCCCTTTAGGCACAAAAAACCTTAGTTGTTCATTCTCATATACATTATCCTCATCAAACCTTAGCATTATTTTACCCGTATCGGAGAATGAATTTTCCATTTTCGATGCCATAATATTAAACCTTACCGAGGACTTATTTCCATAAACATCCTTTGCAATTATCTGAGCTTCATGCTTTAGTGTATCTTTTATTGAAATTATCCCTCTATTTTTAACCTGTCTATATATCGAAAGCTTATTATTAGGTTCAACAAAAAGCCGGTGAACACTCCTTCGGTACCTGATCTTCTCCTCATAATCGGCATACGATCTAATATATCTGGATTCTCCAAAACTAATCTTGTCAATTGCATTAGAGAAAACGAGTTCCCCATCAAGATAAAAGTTAATTGAATATACCCCGCAACGATTTGAAGAACCATTCAGGTAATCATACGCTTCAATTCCAAATGCAATATCTGAATGCCCCCGTATTGTTTTATTCAGCTTATATTCGCCGTCCGAAAAATACAATGGATAAGAAACCTTATTCTGCCATTGAAAAGTAACAGGGTCCAGGTTGTCATAAAGGACAAGCTTCCTAACCTGTGGTGGAATTGTATCTTTTACGGGGAAGTCAAACAAAAGAAGATTCTCTGGCACCTGATTTTGATCGCGGTACTCCAGGTGCACGTGGGGACCTCCGCTTCTACCTGTATTACCAGACTTTCCGATTTCCATTTCCCGTGTAACCTTAAATTTATTCTTTTCCAGATAAAGATCTACCTCAAATGCTTTTTTCCTGTATTGTTCATTCTTAACATAGGCACTAATCGCGGGATAAAAAGTCTCAAGGTGACCATACACAGAGGTATAACCGTTATTATGTCTAATGTAAATGGCATTTCCATAGCCCCCTGCCTGAACTTTAACTCTGGAGACATACCCGTCAGAGAGGGGCCTGACAGGCTGACCAATTTTCCCATTCGTTTTTAAATCAATTCCCGCATGAAAATGAGTGCTCCTCAACTCACCAAAATTACCTGATAAAAACAATGGAATATCCAACGGAGACTGAACATTAACCTTCTGTGCCAACAATCTGCCAGAGAGTGTAACAATTAACATACAAAGAAGATACGTGATTGTGAAATGTCGCATAATTTTCATATCTTTAAAACAAATCAGGTTAGCAAAACTATGACTAATAATCATCTGTTAAAAATAACTTAAAGTTTTTTTTATATTTGCGTGACCAATTTTTAACTTTGTAATGATTATGTGAATGGAGAACAATAATAATGAGGTACTTGTTTTACTAAGGGACAAAATTAAACGAATTATTAATCTTCATGAAGCATCGAAAGAAAAATGCCGGTTACTGGAGAAAAAAAATGCAGAACTGGAAGAAAATATAAATAAACTAAAAAACGAAAACGAGACATTAACAATACAATATAATAATTTAAAATTAGCAAAAAACCTTGAGGTGTCGCTTGACAGTAGTCATGACGCTAAATTAAAGGTTAACCGGATTGTGCGGGAGATAGATAAGTGTATTGCTCTTTTAAATAAATAATCAACAATGGACGAAAAGCTTTCCATACGTGTTAACATTGCAGACAGGTATTATCCTTTAAAAATAAAAACAGAAGAGGAAGAAAGGATCAGGAAAGCTGCTAAATTAATTAACGACAGGGTTCTTCAATATAAACAAAGATACGCAGATAAAGACGTTCTTGATTTTATGGCAATGACGGCATTACAGCTTGTTACCAGAATGGTTGAATTAGAGGAAAAACAAGATGTACTGACCATTATTGAAAACATAAAAGAGTTGAATGAAGAGCTACACGAATACATTAGAGAAGAAGAGTAATTAGGTTCTTTACATATACAAAGCATTTGCCCGCATTGTTTCTTCAACAGTTTGTAAAACTCAACACTTTCTATTTTGGAGATAAGCTCGGGTCATCAAGGGTAGGCCATAACCTGCATGCAGGTCTCCTTCCGGAGCATTGGAAACCCGACATGGTACGGCTGCTCCACCCATGACTGAATGGGGTTTTAATAAATTTTGAGGAAATATGCGGGTTTTTTATTTATTATAAACTCAATTATATATATGGATACAATAACAATAATGGCAAGTATCCCCTTTATTATTAAGGGATTAGTGATTGGCGGAGTGACGTTCCTTATCGGTATGGGCATATCCTATTACTTTTGGAACATTGCATTAAAAAAGAAAAGAGATGCAATTATTGCAGATGCCAAAACTGAAGCAGAAATAATTAAAAAGGATAAAATTTTACAAGCTAAAGACAAGTTTTTGGAACTCAAATCTCAGCATGAAAAATATATCAATGAAAGGAACAACAAACTCTCTAATGCTGAGAATAAGTTTAAACAAAAGGAAAATAATCTCTCACAAAAGATTGAAGATAACCAGCGTACTAAAAGAGAACTCGAAGTAATCAGAGAAAACCTGAATGCTCAGTTAGAACTAGTTGATAAAAAAAGTGACGAACTTGAAAAAATGCACAAGCAACAGGTAGAGCAACTGGAAGCTATTTCTGGGCTTTCTGCCTCAGAAGCCAAAAGCCAGTTAGTCGGCTCCTTAAAAGATGAGGCCAAAGCCGAAGCATCTTCAATGGTCAGTGAAATAATGGATGAGGCTAAAATGCAGGCAAATAAAGAAGCCAAGAAAATTGTCATTGAAACCATTCAACGTGTATCAACAGAGACTGCAATTGAAAACGCCGTTACGGTTTTCAACATTGAAAGTGACGAAATAAAAGGACGTATTATTGGAAGGGAAGGAAGGAACATTAGAGCATTGGAATCTGCTACAGGTGTTGAGATCATTGTAGACGACACCCCTGAAGCTATTATACTTTCTGCATTTGACCCGGTACGTCGCGAGATTGCCCGTTTATCACTTCATCAACTTGTAACTGACGGACGTATTCACCCTGCCAGAATTGAAGAGGTTGTTTCTAAAACCAGAAAGCAAATTGAGGAGGAAATTGTTGAAGTGGGAAAACGTACAGCCATTGACCTGGGCGTACACGGACTGCACCCGGAGCTAATTCGTCTTATTGGTAAAATGAAGTACCGTTCATCATATGGACAAAATTTACTTCAACACTCACGTGAAGTAGCAAATTTATGCGCCGTTATGGCCTCGGAACTTGGGCTTAACCCTAAAATTGCTAAACGAGCAGGCTTACTTCATGATATTGGAAAAGTGCCTGATGAGGAACCAGAACTTCCTCATGCAATTTATGGTATGAAACTGGCCGAACGTTACAAGGAAAAAGCTGAAGTGTGCAACGCAATTGGAGCTCACCATGACGAAATTGAAATGACCAGCTTAATTTCCCCCATTATACAAGCCTGTGACGCTATTTCTGGTGCCCGACCAGGAGCAAGGCGTGAAGTTGTTGAATCGTACATCAAACGCCTTAAAGACCTTGAAAACCTCGCCCTGTCATATCCTGGTGTAAGTAAAACCTACGCAATACAGGCAGGACGGGAATTACGTGTAATTGTAGGTAGCGAAAAAGTTTCTGATAAAGAAGCTGATTCCCTGTCATATGAAATCGCTCAAAAAATCCAGGATGAAATGACGTATCCTGGCCAGGTTAAAATTACCGTAATAAGAGAAACCAGGGCAGTAAGCTACGCCAAATAAGGATTAAATTCCAACAGATAAAATAAAACCACCTGATTATGGGTGGTTTTTTTATTCACACAAGCTCTAACGAGGAATACTAAATATTTAAAACCCCATTTCCTATATTTCGACGTCTGGGTTGAAAGCTGCATATTCAGTGCCGTTTGGGGCGACATATGCTATAAAAAAGAGCTTAAAATTATCTAGGTAATATATTTAAGACTGTCCCATATGGTTGAGACAGCCCTTTTTAGAGTGCCGTTAAGATTATTTATGAACGGGTATTTATCTTAATTGCTCAATCAGCAATTAATCCTTCTGACTTTGCTGTTAAGATAGCCTGCTCAATTGTATTAACCCGAAACTTACGCATGATGTTTAAGCGGTGTGTTTCGATGGTTCGGATACTTACATTAAACTTTTCGGAAATACTTTTATTATTTAGCCCTCCTGCTATTTGCACCAGAATTTCGGTCTCCCGGCGGGACAAATGAAATTCTTCGCTGGTATTTCTCGATTTCGTTATATGTTGTTGAATTGCCCCCTTTCTTATGCTGTTCAGAATAACGTCACTTGTATCTCCTGAGAAATAATATTTACCTTCAGCAATTTTTCGAATCGCCTTAAGAAAGTCCTTGTTCGACTCATCTTTAAGAATATAACCACTAGCCCCCATATTCACAGCCTTTAATATATAATCTTCACGATCATACAAAGAGAGAAATAATATACGTGTTTCGGGGTTTTTTCGCAATAATTCCTGGGAGGCATCCAGTCCGCTGAACTGCGGCATAGAGATATCCATCAGAATTACATCGGGTTTATATTGCTCGGCCTTTTGAACGGCTTCATAGCCACTGCCTGCCTCGGCAATTACTTCCATATCAACTTCTTTATCAATTAGCTGACGAACCCCGTTCCGAAAAATTTCATGATCATCAACCAACATTATCTTTTTCACTTCCATTGCTTTATTAAACCATTTGCAGTTAAAAATAAGAGATTGTTTACATTAAACCCGAAATATGCATTAGAAAATCTATTACACGATGAAATCACTTCAAAACAAGACACTTTGTTGCATTCCTTCAACTCATGAACGATGGCTCCTCCTTTCAGTGCTCCCTTGTTTTATCGTGCTTTCATTGCTCATAACAAAGTTCTAATACATCATTCAGGTCAAACCTAAATTGTAGCTGAAAGAAAACACCAGCAATAACTTTATAATACTAAATTTCAATCTCTCCAACCGGCACATCCATTTTGATTTTTGTTCCTTCCCCCTCCCTGCTAATCAGTTCGAAATGTGCTCCGATCAACTCTGCACGTTCCCTCATATTTCTTAGTCCATGTGTATTATTTGCTCTTTCTTCATCAAAAACAGATTCCTGATTATAATAAAACCCCTTGCCATTATCGTTTATTTCCAGATAGATATATTCTGCATCCGATTCCATGTGTATAAATATTTTTGTGGCCCGGGCATGCTTTACAATATTATTCATAGCTTCCTGCAAAATCCGGTATATTCCTATTTCAATTTCGGCATTTAGTTCTTTCATATAAAAGTTATCGATATATTCTATGTTCAGTTCGGTTCTTGATTTAAAATTGTCGACCAGTTCACTTACAGCCGCCTTTAAACCAAAATCTTTCAAAACACTGGGTTGCAATTCTGCACAAATCCTTCTTGATTCATCAACAATAGATTGAATCATCTGGTAAACACCGGAAAGTTCTTCCAAAAACCGGGGATATTTCTCCTCCAGTAGTTCAATATGAATTCTCAACGATGTTAGCATCTGACCGATTCCGTCATGCACCTCGGTTGCCAGACGTTTACGTTCCTTCTCCTGCCCGGCAATGATAGATTGGGATCTGATTTTCTGCAATTCCTCCTGACGTTTTATTTTATCCTCCATTAAGAAATGAAGTTTTCTTTCTGTTTTTTTTCGTTTTGTTATATCAAAACCAATAATGAGGTATTGATATAATTCCCCGGTGGAATTTATAATGGGCATCATGGTAATCTCCAGCCAAAAGCCGGTTCCGTCTGAAGCATGATCAAAGATTTCTCCCTGCCAAACCTCCCGGCTTCTTAGTGGATCTCTGATATGCTGATAAATGACGTTTTCCTCTTCTCCAATATTGTTATAAAAAACCGGTTTCCCGACTAGTGTACTCACCTGATATTTTGTCACATGACAGTATTTATCATTCGCATAAATAATTCCCCCTTTCGCATCTGTTTTAACAAGATAGGTTGCTTTATCCAGCGTATGGTTGATGTCCCTCAAATCTTTATGCGATTGTTCCAGCACCGAATTCGTCTGCCCGAGTTTATTGGCCAGACTTGTAGCATTTTTTTCAGATTGAATGAGATTATTGAATGTAAACTTTATTCTATTTGCCAAAGGACGAAAAATAAACATCGCTTCCAGTAAAAGCAGGAACAGAACTATAAATAAAAGAGCCCGTTCAACTCTTTTGAGCGACTCCACATTTCCTCTTGAGATCCTGTCATAGTCGAATACAATCATCTCCATCCCTAAAAGGTATGCCTGCTCGTTTCGTAAAATAATATCGATGTATTCATCTAACTCTGCAAGGTCGATCGTTCTTTCAGAATACATCACATCGACCATCTTTTTTCCTGCTTCAATAATTTCTGTATACGGCCCGTGTATTATTTTGAACAGCTCTGCCATATCCTCATTCTTATTTGCGGGCAGACTTAAAAATTCATTTCCTTCCAGCAGGCTTTCATGCGTTAACTGCCATTGGGCCAGAATTGTTTTAAAATCCTTACGGTGCGTATCAAAGCCCCTTCCACTTTCAATTAGCAAGGCCTGCTTAGTCAGCTGTTGTGAGTTGGTTCTTAAACGGGCAGCATAATTTATAAGGTGTGAATCGTGATGCTGATGATTTAGGTAGCTCTGAATAAGAATTTGACTGATAATACTTATAACTGCGATAACCGACAATGCTATAGCGTACATCAAATGATAATATCTTAGGGTTTTATTTGAGGGCGACTGCCTAATTTCTCTCCTGTCTTTACGCTCCATATGTTTATAATTTTAACCTGCCATTTGCTAAAAAACGGAATTTTCTGAACAACACCAACAAATATACTTAGGTAAAAACAAAACACTTCCTAATCAGTGATAAAATATTCAACAGGAAATGTAATATTCATTAGCTATTCAAGAGGATGTTTCCTATTTTTGCATCATTACTTACGTATATGACACAAAAACCTACGCACATAGAGATAAAGTGCATTGACCATGTTAGCCGGGCTACCGGAATCTACTGTCAAAATCCACTAAAAATGCTCAATCCCGATTCACATGGAAGCGTGTGTCATTTAATTTCCACTAATTATGGGGGCGGATTGGTTGAGGGCGACAAGATCGAACTGGATATTGTTGCGGGTAATAATACGCGCAGCCTGTTGACAACACAGGCAAATACCCGAGTATATAAATCGGTCAATAACATTGCATGTAAATATATACAGGAAACACACCTTGCGGAAAATGCCTTCTTCGTTCAGTTAAACGACCCCCTTGTATTACAGGAAGGTAGCATATTCAACCAGTCCCATATGTATAGGCTGAAAGAAGGAGCTGTGCTTTTACTTGCAGACTGGGTTGAAGTTGGACGAATTTTAAACCAGGAAAAGTTCAGGTTCAAAAATTTTCACTCGGAGTGCTCTGTTTATGTAAAAAACCAACCGATTATTCTGGACAAGTTCAACATTGCCCCCGACAAGATTAACTGTACATCACCAGCTGTTTTTTTTAACCACAACAGTTTTATCAACATCTACCTTGCAGGACACGAAGACTCAACAATCGTTAAATCTTTAGAAGAAGGACTGGATACTGAAGTAAAAAAGAGAGAGCCGGGAGATAGTCATGTTCAACCGAAGTTTCTTGCCTCCTCGGATCGGGTGAACGAGTATGTGCATATCACCCGTGCCTCATCGGTTAATATCGACAAACTATGGGATTTTATCCGCAGTTTTTCAGATACCTTAAAACAAAAAGAACTATTGGGGTTTAACCCTTACGACCGTAAATATTAATAGCCACTAAAGTCCGCCTCAACCCTTTTCATGATGATGCCCTAAATTCAAAGCATGTTTTCGGGAATGCAGGATATGATCGATAATTTTATCCACATTATAACCGTCGTATGCCCGGGCAAAAACAAAGGGCCCCTCTTGTCTCATCTTTTTTGCATCGCGATCCATTATGTTTAAATCTGCATGCACGAATTCTGCAATATCAATTTTATTAATTACCAAAAGATCGGCCTGTGTAATACCGGGACCTCCTTTCCGGGGAATCTTATCCCCTCCCGAGACATCAATAACATAGATTGAAAAATCGACAAGTTCTTTACTAAAGTGTGCTGCCAGGTTATCTCCCCCGCTTTCAACAAAGAGCAGTTCTGTCTCCGGAAATTTCCCCATAAGTTCTTCCAGCGCATGCATATTCAAAGAAATATCTTCCCGAATAGCGGCATGTGGACATCCTCCGGTTTCAACTCCTATAATCTTCTCTGCGTCAAGTGCTTTATGTCTTGTAAGAAACTCAGCATCTTCACGGGTGAAAATATCATTGGTGACAACACCAAGCTTCATTTCCTTGTTGAGCCTTCTGCATAATTGAAGCAACAATGCCGTCTTTCCTGTTCCTACCGGACCTCCAATTCCAACGGTGAAAGCTCTCTTTGAGTAATCTCTGTTCTGACGCACCAGCTCTCTGTTCGTAAAATAACCGGCATGTTCAAAAGAGTCTTTATGGTATTTTATATGTTCAAAAGGGTCAAAAAACAAGTTCATATGAATTAATTTTGAAATAGTTTAGCGTATAAGTTTTTGTGTGACAACTGCGCCATCTCAACCATGTAAGCCGACTTTACCGCCTGCTCCACATCGCCGATTTCTTTCGGGTCAAACCAATCCACAAGTCTGTCCAGTAACCGGGACTGAATTTTATGCGCCTGCGTAGGCCCCAATGTTCCCAGTCTGATAACAGCACTTAACTGATCCCGGACACTCATGTATAAATATAAGCAGTATACATCATTAATTTCGAAACCCGACTGGCAGCATAGCCGTCCGTACACCAGGGGAAAATCAGGAGCTAATGTACCAGGCCAGCTTATCTCGTTTTTGTCATCAAAGGCAAGAAGGGCATTCAGCCAGTTTTTACCCAGGGTGAGCCCGGCCTTTTTTACCGCCGGATTGAGTAGCATGGCATTGTATATTTCAGAAATCCTGCTCAATTCATCAAGCCCTTCTGCTCCGAAGGCATTCTTTACGAACACAAGATCAAAGCTTAACAACTGATTAACATACTCTTTTAGGTAATTTTCCAGCCCTTCAAGATCGTTAATCATTCCTGATTTAACGGCAAATTCCATCCCGTTAGAATAAGCAAAACCACCTATCGGAAATGCAGAATCTGCCAGATGCAATATTCTAAAGAAATCCGGATTCAATTTCAAAACAGGTTATATAATTGTGCCAGGGGAATTTTTTTTGCAGGCTCACAGGTAAGGTGTTTCCCGTCGGCAATCACCTTATAGGTTTCCGGATCAACGGAGATGTCGGGCAGAAGATCATTCAGTTTCATATCTTTTTTCCCGATTCCGCGACAGTTTTTTACTGCTACTGCAGATTTAGACAACCCGTACCCGGCTACCTTTCTTAAGGAACCCTTCGAAACCAGCACGAATGAATTTCCACCAACAGCCTTGCCCAGTGCCCCAAACATTGGCTGTGAATATACCGGCTCCGGGGTAGGAATAGAAGCATTAGCATCCCCCATCTGAGCCTGAACAATATCTCCTCCTTTAATTATCATCTCTGGCTTTGCCCCAAAAAAGGCCGGTTTCCAAAGTACCAGATCGGCAATTTTACCCGCTTCAACCGAACCGGTAAGATGGGAAAAACCATGAGCAAGAGCCGGATTTATAGTATACTTTGCGATGTATCGTTTCACCCTGAAATTATCATTCCCATTATCCTCCGGGAGGAAACTTCTTTGTTCTTTCATTTTAGAGGCCGTTTGCCATGTTCTGCAAATCACCTCTCCAACCCTTCCCATAGCCTGTGAGTCAGAAGCTATAATCGACAAGGCTCCCATGTCATGCAGCAAATCTTCTGCTGCAATGGTCTCCGGCCGAATCCTGCTTTCCGCAAAAGCTACATCTTCAACAATTTTTTTGTCGAGGTGGTGACATACCATCAACATATCCAGGTGTTCGTCTATTGTATTTACGGTGTAGGGCCTTGTCGGATTCGTTGAAGAGGGAATAACGTTCGGTTCTCCACAAAGCGTTAAGATATCCGGTGCATGCCCCCCTCCTGCCCCTTCGGTATGATAAGTATGAATAGTCCGTTCTTTAAATGCCTTTCTTGTTGTCTCGACAAATCCGCTCTCATTCAATGTATCGGTATGAATACACACCTGAACGTCCATCTCGTCTGCAACTTGCAGGCACGTATCTATTGCTGCCGGTGTTGATCCCCAGTCTTCGTGAATTTTAAGTCCGCAAGCTCCGGCCCGGACCTGCTCTTTCAATGCATCGGGGTGTGATGAATTTCCTTTTCCCAAAAAACCAAAGTTCAGGGGATACTGATCAGTCGCCTGCAACATCATTTTTATATGGTGCTCTCCCGGAGTACAGGTTGTCGCATTTGTTCCGGTTGCCGGTCCCGTTCCTCCCCCGATAAATGTAGTAATACCGGATGCCAACGCTTCTTCAATTTGCTGTGGACAGATAAAATGAATATGGGAATCTATTCCTCCTGCCGTAAGAATAAACCCCTCTCCGGCAATGACCTCGGTTCCGGCACCAACAATCAAATCGGGATGCACTCCGGACATTACATGAGGGTTTCCTGCTTTTCCGAGAACCTTTATTTTTCCTTTTTTTATCCCCACATCCGCCTTAAAAATGCCGGAATAATCAATGATTAAAGCATTCGTAATTACTGTGTCTAATACTTCCTCCGGGGAAATACCCGTTGCCTGTCCCATCCCATCGCGCAATACTTTACCCCCGCCAAATTTACATTCATCGCCATAGACCGTATAATCTTTTTCTACTTCAACGACTAAATTTGTGTCGCCCAGGGTAATTCTGTCTCCGGTAGTAATTCCGAACATATCAGAATAGGCTTGTCTGTTCATTTTCTTTGCCATTCCATCCGTTTTTTTAATCAGGAAATAAATTTTGAAATTTTGCTTTTCAGATCTGTCCGCGTAATTGCTTCAACACTGCCCCCCACAATGTTATTGCCGCCGTAGACTTCTTTTGTGCCAGAGATTTCTACCAGCTCCACTTTCTTCATTTCACCGGGCTCAAAGCGAATTGCGGTTCCTGCCGGTATGTTCAGACGAAACCCGAGGCTTTGTTCCCGATCAAATTTAAGCATCGGGTTACACTCAATAAAATTATAGTGCGACCCCACCTGCACAGGACGGTCTCCTTCGTTGGTTACATCCAGTTCAATCAATTTGCGATCTGCATTTAAAACGATTAAATCTTCCCCCAGCAACTTACCGCCCGGAGTTCGGTTAACTACGTTATCAACAACAATGTTTTGATTTGATTTTTCCAAACCCGAACCATACAGCGCCCATCCTGAATCAAGTTGTTTGTCGCAAATTGGATGATGTACGGTAACCAGTTTTGTTCCATCCGGAAAAGTACCTTCTATTTGCACTTCATCAACCATTACCTCAACACCTGGCATAACATCATCTAATCCAAGAATCTTTTTCCCCCGATCCATCAATTCTGCAACAGAGGCCCCTTCCCTGATAAATTCCAGTAACTGTGACGATATAAGAGCAATAGTTTCCGGGTAGTTTAATGGTATTCCACGGGCATAACGCTTTTGAGCCAGAAACCCGGCGTTATGCAGCATGAGTTTTTCTATTTCTTTCGGGCTTAAATGCATATATCTGTATTTATAATTATGTATTATACTGCCAAATAGGCTCTTAATTCGTCTACATCCATTTTTTCGGCATGGCCGCCTTTAATAATTCTGCCTCGATCCATAATAAAAAAATAATCGGATAGTTTTCGGGCGAAATCAAATTTCTGCTCAACCAGGAGAATAGTCATTTTTCTTTCTTTGGCCAGCTTTATAAGAACCTCTCCAATATCCTGCGCAATAGAGGGCTGAATTCCTTCTGCCGGTTCATCCATCAGAAGGGTTCCGGGATTTCCGCACAGGGCCCTGGCAATAGCAAGTTGCTGTTGTTGCCCTCCACTTAGGTTTCCCCCCGGACGATTTCTAAAATCTTTCAGTATCGGGAACATCTCATAAATTTCATCTTCAGGAATTTTTGCTTTTTTATCCGGATTGGCTTCCAGCCCTATTAACAGGTTTTCATGTACGGTAAGCTTAGGGATTATCTCTCTCCCTTGCGGCACATAAGCTATACCCGCCCTGGCTCTTTTATAAGCTGGCCATTTTGATATATTTTGATGTTCGTAGTAGACTTTACCCCGCTTAGGTTTTAATAAACCCATGACACCTTTTAGGGTAGTTGTTTTCCCCACACCATTACGCCCCATAATAGTAGTAATTTTGCCTTTTTGAACCCGTAGGTCAACGCCCCACAGAACCTGACTTTCTCCATATGCAATTTGAAGATCCTGAAGTTCTAAATGTATTTCTCCCTTCATATCGGTCATATTTTTATTATCGACATTGTGTCCATATTGCTAAGCAACTCCCTGTGCTGAATCTGAATTTCCCAGGTAACAATCAATAACGTCCTGATTATTTTTTACTTCCTGAAAAGTTCCTTCTGTAAGTATTTTTCCACGCACCAGAACGCTCACTTTATCAACAGCAATCTGTTCAACAAACTTCATATCATGTTCAATGACAATCACACTATGTTTTTTGCTGACATTGAGCAACAACTCGCCGGTTTTCTCTGTCTCGGGATCGGATAAACCGGCCGCTGGTTCATCAATTAGCATTAGCTCTGAGTCTTGTAACAGGACAATAGCTATTTCCAGCCATTGCTTCTTTCCATGTGAAAGCATACCCGCTGTGACATTCAAATCTTTGGTCAACCCGAGCTGGTCGGCAACCTCCAATATTCTGTCCTTGTGTTCCGACTTTAATTTATAAAAAAAAGTAGAGAAGATATCCTTAGAGGTTTTCAGTCCCAACATTAAATTATCATAAACGGATAAACCGGAAAAAACTGACGGCTTTTGAAATTTCCTTCCTACCCCAAGCGTAGCAATATCTACTTCCTTCATTCCCGTCAACTCGTGATCGCGGAACATTACCGAACCTCTTTGTGGTTTAGTCTTACCGCATATAATGTCCATAAATGTAGATTTCCCGGCTCCGTTTGGACCTATTATTACTCTTAATTCTTTCTCTCGTACACTGAAAAAATCCAAATCTAAAGCCACAACACCACCAAATGAAACAAACAGATTTTCAACCTTTAGCATATACAAGCGGTTTAATTTAATTCGTAATTATTCTTTTCGTTCGTAATTGATTTTTCACCTGTCCAAAAAGACCAATAAGGCCTTTATTAAGAAACAGGACCGTTACAATAAAAATACCTCCAAGCACGAACGGCCACCCTCCGGGTAAAACTGACGTAAAGACGCTGTAAAGTAAATTCACCAGAATGGCTCCCAGCACAGCCCCTTTCAGATTGCCCCGTCCACCAAGAGCTACCCAGACTATCATCTCTATTGATGCCTGAACATCCATTCTTCCCGGGGTAATTAATCCTGTCTGCGGCATGTACAAAACACCGCCAATTGCAGCGATTACAGCCGCGATTACAAATATGGTAATATTAAAGTTTGTTACTTTATAGGCGGTGAAACGCATTCTGGATTCACTGTCGCGAATAGCAACAAGTGATTTACCAAACTTGGAGTTCACTAACCGTTTTGAGAGTAAATATACAAAACACAGCGTCAAAAAGCTCAGTAAATAGAGGACTAGTTTTGTGGTATCATTTCTAAGATCGAACCCCAGGAGATACTTAAAATCGGTTAACCCGTTGGTGCCTCCCAGCATGGTTTCATTTCGACTAAACAACAGGTACATCGCCAGGGCCAGAGCCTGGGTAATAATAGCAAAATAAACACCTTTAATTCTGCTTCGAAAGACAAAATACCCAAAAACAAAAGCGAATACTGCCGGAACCACAAGTGACAGGACGAGCGCAAGCGGGAAGTTTCCAAAGAACTTCCAAAAAAAGGGCAATTCGCTTACCTGGTTCCAAATCATAAATGCCGGCAGAGCCTCACCTTTTGGCAGGTTCGTAAGTGACATATACATTCCCATTCCATATGCTCCCAGACAGAAGAAGAAGGCTTGTGTCATACTTAATATTCCTGTATATCCCCAAATAAGATCCACCCCAATGGCTGCAATGGCAAAACAGAAATATCTTCCCCAAAGTGTAAGAGTGCTGGTGGATATAAAACCAAGCCTGTTGCCCAACGGGAACAGAACCATAAAAAAAATAAAAAAGGCGAGATAATATTTATTTTTCACTAAATGCATTGTTACTAAGTATTTAATTTAATCGTCATCACCCGTTCTGCCCTTATCCGGAAATAAACCTTTAGGTTTGTACTGCAGGAAAAATATAATAATCACAAGCAAAATAACTTTTCCGTACACGGCTTGAAAGAAAAATTCAAAAACCTTGGAAAGGACACCGATTCCCATAGCAGAAAGGATGGTCCCCAATAATTTACCAACACCACCTACAACAACGACAAGGAATGAATCAACAATATATGTCTGTCCCATATTGGGCACAACATTACCGATTAACGTCATTGCACAACCGGCCACACCTGCCAGTCCCGACCCCAGGAAGAAGGTCACTGTATCTACCCTTTTCGTTGAAATTCCCATGGCTGCGCTCATACTCCGGTTTTGCGTCACTGCCCTGATTTTAAGACCAAGTCGGGATTTAAAGAAACTCAGATAAGTAAGAATTACCATAAGAATGGTCAACCCAATCACAAAAATTCGGTTAAATGGCAACATTAAACCTTCTGTTAACTCAATCCCTCCAGACAGAAAGTCGGGTGATTTAACAGCCGTAACGTCCCCAAAAACAGTACGCGAGAATTGAATGAGAATCAGGCTTATCCCCCATGTGGCCAACAAACTTTCAAGTGGCTTATTGTACAGGTATTTCACTACCAGCTGTTCAATGATAACACCAAAGATTCCGGCAACCAGAAATGAAAGCGGTAACGAAATGAGGAAGAATGTATCGAACCAGGCACCGGGGAAGACATTCAGAAAAAGCTGTTGTATACTAAAGGTAGTATAGGCTCCTATCATCATAAATTCACCATGACTCATATTAATAACTCCTCCCAGTCCGTAAATGATTGACAGCCCCAAAGCCACGAGTAGCAGGATGCTCCCCAGGCTTAATCCGCTAAAGAGGTTTTGAAGCCAGGAAACTCTTTTCTGTCTGCGCACAATCTTTTCTTTAATGTGCATTGCTTTTTCATGGTTAACACTTTGGGGATTCACCTTTTCTATATAATTCTCAATTGGCTCCAGCAATGAATAGGAATTACTCACAGACAGGGAATCTAACGCTTTTTTTTCCAGTTCGGCATTACCACTGGACAGCCAAATTACGAATACAACTTCACGGACAACCTTTGCAACCCGTTCATCTTTTTCGTTCCGGCTAATCCGTTGCAAAACAGGTATATCTTCTGTATTTCCACTACTCTTTAAAGCCTGATAGCCCATCAGTCTTACTTCAGGGTCAGGGCTAACCAGGTTAGTGTATTTTGCCATGACATTAAGTCGTACCCTGGTTTTACGCGGCACTACTATTTCCTCCATATGCTGATAATTGCTCACCGGCCTGTATTGTGACGGATAAACTTCGTAAATGGTATCGTTCCCGGGAAATCGGGTAGCCGGTATTCCGTCAACCATGAGCAACCTCCTTTCCAGTATAGCAGCTATAAAGGCAAATGTTTTAATCTCCTTTGATTGTATCAGTTCCCATGCTGCACTGTCCGTCTTTTCTTCATCCCCGTTCAGAATAATCCGGACGCATGAGTCTGCCGGGAAAGCAAGCAGCTTAAACATGGATAAATGAAGTAAAAACAGGTATAACAAAAATTTTTTATTCATATATTTTTCTTATTCAGAAGAAATGATAACAGGTCAAACCTGTATAAAGACCTGTTATCAAAAAGTATACTTAGCATTCACCAATAAAAATTTATTTTGCGTATTTACTGAATGGCTCCGGAACCACTAACCCTTCGGTTTCTGATATAATATCAAACTGACCATCCGCCCGAATTTCGCCAATAAGTACCGGTTTCGAAAGGTGGTGATTCGATTCATGCATCTCAACATACCCACCGGGTGCATCCAGACTTAATCCTTTTAAAGCTTCGGTAACCTGCACAACATCTGTAGTACCTGCTTTTTCCACTGCTTTTTTGTACAGATAAACCCCAACGTAAGACCAGTGGATTGGATCGTCTGTTACCCGATCCATACCTCCGTGCAGCTCTTCTTTTTCGCAATAAGCTTTAAACTTCTCTACGAACTTGTAATTCTCAGGTGTTTTAATCGACTGATAATAGTTCCAGGCGGCCAGATGCCCAACCAGAAATTCCGTATCCATTGCCCTTAATTCGTCCTCTGCTACAGAAAATGCCATAATCGGACATGTTGAAGCTGACAACCCCTGGTTGGCAAACTCCTTGTAGAAAGGCACATTACTGTCTCCATTGATTGTACTTAACACACATGCGTCACCCGAAGAGGCAAATCTTTTAATTTTTGAAACAATGGTCTGATAATCCTGATGATGAAAAGGGGTGTATTCTTCTATAATATTTTCGGCCGGCACATTCTGGTCCAATAAAAAGTTTTTAAGAATTTTATTTGCTGTTCGCGGAAATACGTAATCGGTTCCCAATAAATAGAATTTTTTGTAAGCACCCCCATCTTCACTCATGAGGTATTCCGCTGCAGGAATCAACTGTTGATTGGGTGTGGCTCCGGTATAAATTATGTTTGGCGATTGCTCCTGCCCTTCATACTGTACCGGATAGAAAAGTAAGCCCTTATATTCCTCGAAAACCGGCAAAACAGATTTACGTGAAACAGAGGTCCAGCAACCAAAAGTAACATCTACCTTTTCCTTTGTTAAAAGTTCTTTGGCTTTTTCTGCAAACAAATCCCAATCGGATGCAGGATCAACTACAACGGGTTCAAGCTGTTTACCCATCACTCCGCCCGAAGCATTAATTTCTTCAATTGCCATTAAAACGACATCCCTTAGCGACACTTCAGAAATCGCCATTGTTCCGGTCAAAGAGTGTAAAACGCCTACCTTGATTGTTTCTTCCTGACTTTCTGTATCCGTTCCATTACTCTTTTTCCCACTTGCTTTACATCCATTTAATAACAATACAGCAGCACACATTAATATGGAAGTCGTCCATATCCAAAATCTTTTTCTTATTCTTTTCATAGTATTAATTTTTAGATGCTTAATTTAAAAGATAAATAATTGTAGCTGAAGCCATACCTGACCATACGTCTTCGTTTCTTCCGATCCGGTATTGTTCATAAATGTGGTGGTTGATGTTGTATAAGATAATCTCAAGTTTGTATTATATGCATTGAACCAGTAGTTGACTCCTCCTCCTAAAACGGTGGTGGTTGAATACTTATCAAAAACATCAACAGGTAAGCCTCCGGTTTGTTGATCTTTCGAGTTTACAGCTTGTTTTTCGTAACGAATCCAAGGTTGTATTTTAAGTGCTTTTAAGTAGTAGCCTAATTCAAGATATTGTGTATTTTGAGCCGGGATAATTTTAGCGAAACTATATGTTTTTGTTGTATCGTTACCCCCGCTTATATATGAATAGGCGGCATTTAATGTAACAGAACCGGCATCTCCGGTCGGCATATCAAGAAATACATCCCCACCGGCAGATACGTAAGTACCTTGTGCATCTATTCCGCCACCAATTGACAAGGTTTTACCTTTACCTAAATTCGTTCCTGAATAATAAAAACTTTTGTCTTTATCGAAAATATTGTATACCAGGCGCCCAACAGTTCTAACCTGTGATTTATCCTCGCCTGTATAAGAAGTTCTTCCTGAAAAGAACCCTAAACGATATTCCATTTTTTCCCCTAACAGAAAACCGCGCACATTCACCCCCAGGTCTCTGCCTAAATTACCCTGTAACGGGCTATTGGGATGTAAATTATAAGGATACTGAAAGTATGTAAAATCATTAGCCATTAATGCCGCTGCCCCCTGAAGGCCGTTTCTGTTATGCGAAACCAACTGTAACCCGGCGATTATAGAGAAATTCGGATTAAAGACATGTTCATATTGACAATCTAAAATAAATGGTGTGATACGTACGCTTTTATTTCCGTCCTCATCATTCGCTCCGCTTATTGAACTGCTAAGCTCTGTTTCCATGAAGAAATTACCTTTTTCCGATAATTGTGCTCCTACCAGGATACGCCCCCTGTAAACAACAAAATCGCTTCTCCACTCATCTGCATCAGCTACAGAAGGATCCCCTCCAAATGCAAACCCCTTTTGCTGGGTGCCAGCGTACATATGAATTATACTACCTACAGAAAACGATGGCTTAAAGCCCTCTTCTTTCCCATCCTCTTCTCCATCAACTGGCACCCCCTTTAATAAACTCCGATGCTTATTTAAGAAAGGCTTAACCGGTTCTTCAGCTAAAAGACATGTCGTTATCGCAAGTCCGATTAAGATTAAATAAATTGTAAATCTTTTCATAAATTCTATAATTAAGTACAAAAACACATCATTACTTACGTATGTAAATATACACATCTTTTTGAAAAAACAAACAGAAACCCCCTCTTTTTTTGACAAAAATCACATTTTTTTATATTTTTTTCGTCAAACACCACCGTTTAACCAGGGGCACCTTGATTATTACCGCTTATTTATCTCACCAAACACCACTACGCAGAGATTGCCTATAAAGTCATAATGTTACGCACGTATCTAATTATCTTAATTGTGTTATGTCCTTTGGTCCAAAACAGGCTTGTTATTGTTTCGTGGTATGATAAGTCTTTTTTTAAAATTATTTCGCCCCCGATGTGCACGGAGCCACGGCTGACAGCATAGACAAACTTTCCTGGGGCAAAGCCCCGGATTGAATTGAGTTAGCCTTTCTGGCTGAGTACTTTAGTATATAGACAGACTTTTATACCCCGAAAATGACTACAAAACACAACTGCAGTTGCAGGGTAAAGGGAGTTTAAGAGATGGGTGGAAATAAAAACAATAACGAATTATAGGCAAGAAGTAGGCTGCCACCTCTGCCTAAATATCAGAATCTAAAGAAACGTACACAAATTACTAGATTAACCGAACTGATTTAATCATCTCACGTAGAATTTCCTGAAGAGGTTGAGCCTTTTCTTCAAAGCCAATTTTTTGGTAGGCTATAATAAGGTTTGTCAACAACCTGATTATAACACTTTCGTTATTACACGGCCTGAAGTAATCCGGTTTTAATTCCAGCTTTTGTTGATTCAAAAAAAACTCCACCTCCTTTTTGGTAAGGATTGTTCCCTTACTGTAAGGGTTTATATAAAACAGTACATCATCCGCCGCATCATTCGAGTCATAATACCTTAATTCGTCCATATATGCTAATATGAAGCTCTTAGGCAAATTTACCCCAAATACTGGCAAACCTATTTTTCTTGCAACAGCCAAATAAACAACCCCTAAAGATATTGGATTGCCTTTTCTGGTTTCTATTACCTGATTTATATAAGAATTTTGAGGAGAATAGAAGTTTGCTGTATTTCTATTGAAATTATTTAAATCAAACAAAACATAATTTAATAACCTGACCTTTTCAATCGCAGTCAACCCATCCCCTTTTGTCAAATAAACATCTTTTGAAATCTCCCCTACAATGTTGTCCAACCTCTTATAATCAACCTGGGGATATTGAAATTGAGAAACATATACAGCACCTTCCAGCACATCCCTTGCCCCTTCCTTTATCCATTTATTTAATTTATTTCTTGTATTCTCAAATTGAATAAAATAAATTACATTTTCAAGGCGCTCCTGGAAACCTTCATCCAGAGCGGTCTCCCAAGCCTTCTCCAATTGAGGGATTACATCTATCCCCTGCTTTAACAATTCATCGGTAACCGCATGAAGAACTTCCGAATCATTGTCATCCAATAGCCCTATTAATGTTTCAATTCCATGACCCATTATTCCAAACTTGTTATTTGATTTAGAAACAAATATAAACTTCAATTCAATAAAGTCGATTTTTAGTTTTTAACAAAAAAATAAATTCCCTCTTGTTTGACCTGAGCTTAGAAACATTGCGCCCGTCCAATTTATCCCCCATGAACCTCTGTTATATATATTCTCACTATATGCTTTATTGTTTTCTGAGATTGGCACACACCTATCAACAAAAACTTCAGCGTTTTTTAACTCAACCATAAACAACTTATATAAAAGATTTTACAACCACACTCATTCAACACCACAAATAATAAAAAATCAGGTTTTCAACTTCATTTCCAGGAACTTTACTAAACAATTTGGAATTATGAAAAAAAAATTATATTCTTGTAGTCGTAATGACTATTTGAATTATGAAATTATTAGGTATAGACTTAGGAAGCTCCAGTATAAAACTAGCTGTAATTGAAAGTGAAACCGGAGATATTGTAGCGAAAGCACAGTATCCAGAAACAGAGATGGCCATTTCTGCCCCACAGCAGGGCTGGGCTGAACAATCGCCTGAAGACTGGTGGTGCAATTTGAAAGAAGGATTTAAAGTTATTTCTTCACAAATTGATCTTAAAGCCATTGAAGCCATAGGCATAACTTACCAAATGCACGGACTAGTTTGTATAGACAAAGACAAAAATGTGCTTCGTCCTTCCATAATATGGTGTGACAGTCGTGCCGTTGAAACGGGCAACAAAGCTTTACAAAGTATAGGAGAAGAAAAATGTTTAACTGACTTATTAAATAGTCCGGGAAACTTTACCGCTTCTAAATTAGCCTGGGTCAGAGAAAACGAGCCGGAAGTTTTTGAAAAAATTCACAAAATAATGTTACCTGGTGATTATATTGCCATGAAACTAACAGGAGAAATTTGCACAACCATATCAGGGCTTTCTGAAGGAATGTTTTGGAATTACACCAAACATGAGCCTGCCGATTTTCTTTTATCTCATTACGGCATCCCTAAAGAAATGCTTGCAGAAATCCGCCCTACTTTTTCGGAACAGGGACAGGTTACCTCCCCCGCTGCTGAGGAAACCGGATTAAAAGCAGGTACCCCAATATCTTACCGGGCAGGAGACCAGCCAAACAATGCCTTCTCCCTTAATGTTTTAGAACCTGGTGAAATAGCCGCTACAGCAGGAACCTCCGGCGTTGTTTATGCCATCAGCGATGAGCAGAAGTACGATCCAAAGTCTCGTGTTAATGCCTTTGCTCACGTTAACCACACAAAAGAGAACGAAAGGTACGGAATTCTTCTTTGTATTAATGGTACCGGAATATTAAACAGTTGGTTAAATAAAAATGCTGGGGCAAACCAATACTCATATGAGGAAATGAACAACCTTGCCGGTTCTGTTAGCATTGGCTCTGACAGGGTTGCTATTCTGCCCTTCGGAAATGGAGCCGAGAGAGTACTAGAAAACAAAAATATTGATTGTCAGTTTGCAAACATTAATTTCAACATGCATTCTTCCAGTCATTTGTTCAGAGCAGCACAAGAGGGTATTGCTTTCTCGTTCATGTATGGAATTGACATTATGCAAAAACATAACGGACTTATACTTAAAACAATTCGTGCAGGACATGCAAATATGTTCCTGAGCCCGGTTTTTAGAAATACTTTATCATCGATAACCGGGCAACCCATTGAAATTTACGATACAGATGGAGCCACAGGAGCAGCAAGAGGAGCCGGGATTGGCATAA
The DNA here is from genome assembly GCA_965230395.1 of Bacteroidales bacterium. Classification (GTDB taxonomy): domain Bacteria; phylum Bacteroidota; class Bacteroidia; order Bacteroidales; family UBA10428; genus UBA10428. The sequence goes on along the minus strand of CBDDKV010000002.1, from coordinate 2,603,654 downwards.
AAACGTATAAGGACTCTGCCGAGGCATTTTCCACATTAAAAAATATTTTGACCATTGAACCGGAACACAATAAAGAGACTCAATATCAGGATGCATACAGCAACTGGTTAGAGGTTCTTTCCCGTTTCAATTAAATCAAACACTATTTCTCCGATGGTTTTATGCTCTTCAAAAAAAAGAACCATCAAAAGTATTAACACATATAAAAATTATTGATATGAATGTAATGACAAGCGTTAAAGAGTACTTCCCCGGAATTGAAGAAATTAAGTTCGAAGGAAGAGAATCAAAAAATCCATTGGCTTTTAAATGGTATGATGAAAATTTGGTTGTTGCAGGAAAAACCATGAAGGAACACTTCAGGTTTGCTATTGCTTATTGGCACACTTTCTGCGGTGATGGCGGGGATCCTTTTGGAAGTGGAACAATAAAATTCGAGTGGGACAATGGTAGCGATGCAGTTTCCAAAGCAAAATATAAAATGGACGCTGCTTTTGAGTTTTTTACAAAAATTGGAGCCCCATACTATTGTTTTCACGATTTTGACCTTGTTAATGAGGGCGCTTCTGTAACCGAATCTGACGCAAACGTTGCTGCGATTGTCGATTATGCCAAACAAAAACAAGCTGAATCCGGAGTAAAGTTGCTTTGGGGCACAGCAAATGTATTTAGCAACCCACGCTACATGAACGGTGCTGCAACAAACCCGGATTTCTACACTTTAGCCCATGCTGCTACACAAGTAAAGAGAGCTATTGACGCTACCATTGAGCTGGGAGGGGAAAATTATGTGTTCTGGGGAGGCCGTGAAGGTTATCTTTCGCTTTTAAACACAGATATGAAGCGTGAAAAAGAGCATCTTGCCATGATGTTGACCAAGGCCAGAGACTATGCACGCGCGAATGGTTTTAAAGGAACTTTCTTAATTGAACCAAAACCCATGGAACCAACGAAACATCAGTACGACTTTGACTCTGAGACTGTAATTGGTTTCCTAAGGCACTTCGGTTTGGATAAAGATTTCAAGCTTAACATTGAAGTTAACCACGCTACGTTGGCCGGACATACTTTCCAACATGAACTTCAGGTTGCCGCCGATACCGGTTTCCTTGGATCTATTGATGCCAATCGTGGTGACTACCAGAATGGCTGGGATACTGACCAATTCCCAATTAACATTACCGAATTAATTGAAGCAATGCTTGTAATCCTTCCTGCCGGAGGTTTCACTACAGGCGGTGTGAATTTTGATGCAAAAAGAAGACGTAACTCTGTTGACCACGAAGACTTATTCATCGCCCATATTGCTGGTATGGATGCTTTTGCAAGAGCTTTAATCGTTGCTAACGATATTTTAGAAAAAAGCGATTATCTTAGCCTCCGCAAACAACGATATGCTTCGTTTGATTCCGGTGCAGGAAAAGCTTTTGAAAACGGCGAATTAGGACTTGAAGATTTGAAAAAAATAGCAACAGAAGCTGGAGAACCTGCTCCGATCAGCGGCAAACAAGAGTTGTTTGAGAGCATTATTAACCAGTATCTATAAAAAATGTCAAGATTAGAAACAACCAGATTTCAAATTTTACAAGAAAAGTTTGGTAATCAGGAATTACTAAAACTTATTGATAATAAAACAAACGAATATGTTAGCATACTACCGGGAACCGGTAGTATGCTTTTATCAATGGATTTAAGGTATAACAGCAGCCTGGTCCAGGCGTTAGATTGCTATGAAAACGATGAAGATTTAAAAGAAGACCTTTCATCCAGTTATAAAGGAAGCAACCTGTTTCCTTTTCCGAATAGAATAGACGGTGGAAAATATGTCCATAGTGGAAAAGAACTACAGTTAAACATTAATTTTCCTCACGAAAACAATGCAATTCACGGGCTTATTTCAGACAAGCATTTTGAAATTTCAAAAACAGAAGTACTTGAGGACTCCTGCTCCCTGGAACTCAAATACACATCAGATCCTAGTATAACAGGATACCCTTTTCTTTATGAATTGAACATAACTTACATTTTTGATAAGGATAATGGTATTACGGTTGAGGTTGTAGCAAGGAACCTGGAAAAATCACTTAAAATCCCTGTTGGCTTTGGCTTCCACCCTTACTTTCAATTAGATTGCAAGGTCGACGATCTCATTCTGGAATTCCCTTCTATTAAGTCGTTCAACGTTAACAGCAGAATGTTACCTACCGGTAAAATGGAAAGTTTTACCGAATTTAACAAACCAAAGCCAATTGGCTCGTTCGAGTTCGACACCTGTTACAGTTTCAACAACAAAGAAGGTATTGCAGAAACAAAACTATATTCAGAAAAATTAAATGGAGGAATTTCGGTATGGCAAAAAACCGGGGACAAAGGGCTAAATTTCGTCCAAATTTATACTCCTCCACACAGAAATTCAATCGCAATAGAACCAATGTCTTGTATTGCTAACGCATTTAACAACCGTATTGGTTTAATTGAACTTGCACCTGAAGAAACTTCCTCTGTTACATGGGGAATAAAAAAGATTTAATCCGCCACACTTCATACGCACAAAAAAACAATCCCGACTCATTCCGAACCGGCTATAACTTAAGTCTATTAATTCGGGGAGAGTTGGGATACTTTTTTGAACTTCACCATTCATTCCTTAACAAATTCTATTTCTCCCATCGTATTTTATTAAGGTTTCTATAAATCAGAACAGCGGAAAAGAGAGCAATTAGCAAATTTATTATTCCCTCCCTATATTCATGAAAAATAATTTTCCCGAAACCAAAAAGGCTAAACATAACCAAAGCACAGCCCAATAACCAGTTAATAAACAGATAACCATATCCTTCATCTTCTTCCACATCCGTAACCATCCTGCTCAAAGGCTTCCAACCAATGCCTCCCGGGTGTACTTTCCTGTAAAAGCTTTTTAAAGTTTTCATTTCAACCGGCTGGGTAAGATATGTCACAAGCAACCAGACCATTGTACTCCAGATTACAATAAGAATAAGACTTAGCTCAAAATCCTCAGTGATAATGTCAAAATGGAAAATATATTTAAGTACCGGAAAAATCGCATACGGAGCAAGCATTGCAGATATCTCACTCCAGGCATTTATCCGCCACCAAAACCAGCGTAATATCAAAACCGGACCAATTCCTGCACTAAGTGTTAATACAAACTTCCAAGCGTCACTTATTTTATCGAACTGGGTAGTAACAATTAATGAAAAAAGCATTAACAGAAATGTTGTAATCCTTGATACTTTAACATAAAACTTCTCACTTTTTCCGGGTTTTAAGTAAGGCTTATATAAGTCGTTCACAATGTAAGAAGTCCCCCAAACAGTCTGCGATGCTATTGTTGACATAAATGCCGCCAAAAATGCTGCCATAAGCAAACCCAAAAGTCCTGCTGGCAAAAAATCGCGGATCATCATCACATATGTTGCCCCTCTGTCATCTACCTCTGGATAAACAACCAGGGTTACAAGTGCAACGATAACCCAGGGCCAGGGCCGTAAAGCATAATGGGCTACCTGAAACCAAAGCGTTGCAAACAGGCTGTGCTTTTCGTTTTTAGCAGACATCATCCGCTGGGCAACATACCCTCCACCACCCGGTTCTGACCCGGGGTACCAACTGGCCCACCACTGCACTCCTAAATACGCTACCATTGCTGTTACCGACATTTTCAACACTCCCGTGGTTGAAACTGTTTTATCGCCACCTTTTTCCAGTGCCGGTAAAAAATCAAATACCCAATCAACACCAGACAACCTGCTTTTCAGCACCTCTACTCCTCCAATGTGCTTTAGGGCAATTATTGCCAATGCTATACTGCCCGTCATTGCCATTATGAATTGAAACGTATCTGTTATTGACACCCCCCATAATCCTGAAAGTGCCGAATATATAGCTACAAACCCCAATAATGCACCCACTAATAATAAATGTGAACTTAACTCTAATCCCAGAAAAGAAACGGAGGAATGACCAAATATGGTAAATTCCGGGAACATTACAGACAGTATCTTTACCATTGCAAGGTTGACCCATGCTATAACAATAACATTCATAAAAACACCAATGTAAATTGCCCTGAAAGCCCTTAAAAAATCAGCCTCCTTCCCAGAATAACGGATAGAAACAAACTCGGCATCTGTTAAAATATTCGCCCTTCTCCAAAGTCTTGAAAAGAAAAAAACGGTTAACATCCCCCCAAACAGCATATTCCACCACAACCAATTTCCTGCTATTCCTTTTTGTGCCACTAACTCAGTTACTGCTAAGGGAGTATCGGCTGCAAAAGTTGTTGCCACCATACTGGTCCCTGCAATATACCAGGGCAAATTTCTTCCACTTAAAAAAAAATCCCCGGTACTACGACCAGCCCGTTTTGACATAAAAACTCCTATTCCGATGCTGATAATAAAGTACGATGCAATAATTACCCAATCTATTCCTTCTAAAACCATCCGCTTCTGTTAATTGATTGTCAATTAATTAATAAAAATGCATTTAATATTTACAATCTGTAAATCCGGTGCCTGATAAACGCAATCTTTATAAAGATAATTTTTTTTGAGATGTATTTACCCTATACTTTACATTTTTATTATTTCACTAATTCATTCTACAATCAGCATTTTATTTCGCGAACAGAGCGTATTGTGAGCTGATCTGGCATCGTAAAGATTTCATTCCGTCCACCTGAAGGAACAGGAAATTAAAGCCGGAACACCTATATAACATCCAATTAAAATTAGACAAAAAAAAACCGCAGAGTTAACCAAAACCCTGCAGTTTTACCCTATTAATGAAAACTACCTAATTATTATGAAGTAAACTTTTAACTACATTAAATACATTCTCCCCGGTGTAACCCAGTTTTTCATCCAATACAGATGCTGGTGCTGAAAAACCGAAACTATTCAGTCCAATCACATGCCCGTTTTGACCAACCAAGCCCTGCAAGTTCACCGGAAGACCCGCCGTTAGACCAACAATAAGTTTTTCTGCTGGAACTATTTCCTGTTGATAATCTTTATCCTGATTCCTGAATAACCCCTCCGATATAATAGAGGAAACCTGAACTGAGACACCCAGTTCTTCCTCAATTTTTTTACCACCTTCGATTAAGGTAGATACCTCAGAGCCATTTCCAACCAAAATTACAGATGGTTCACCTTCTGACTTGTAAACAATATATCCTCCTTTTTGAGCCTCAAGAGCATCTTTATACCTTGGCCCCCCGTTCAATTTTGGTACTGATTTAATATTTTGACGGGAAAGTAAAAGGCCTGTAGGAGTTTTAACGTTTTCAATCGCCATTTTCCAAGCTACCGTAGTTTCATCAGCATCGGCAGGCCTAAGGGCCAGAAAACTGTTTTCTCCTGCATGGTTCTTCAAATGTTCCATCAAACGGATCTGCGCCTCATGTTCAACAGGCTGGTGTGTTGGACCGTCTTCCCCAACCCTGAAAGCATCATGTGTCCAAATATATTTTACAGGAAGCTCCATCAATGCCGCTAGTCTGACTGCTGGTTTCATATAGTCTGAAAAGACGAAGAATGTAGCACAGACTGGTATTACCCCCCCATGCAAGGCTATTCCATTTGCTATTGCAGCCATTGTTAGTTCTGCAACACCAGCCTGAAGAAAACTGCCTGAAAAATCGTTTTTCTTAATTGCTTTTGAATGTTTTAAAAACCCGTCTGTTTTATCACTATTTGAAAGGTCGGCAGAAGAAACTATCATGTTTTCCACATTCTGAGCCAAATACCCCAAAACGGTACCAGAAGCCCCTCTTGTTGAATTATCCGCTTTTTGCTCAATACTTTCAAAATCAAGATGAGAAAGGTCTCCGGATAAAAATTTATTCAACTTTCCAGCTAATTCCGTATTCGAACTTTCCCACGCCTTTTGCTCTTCTTTCTTCTTTTCGGCTGCATGGGCTTTATCTTCAGCCACCTTTTTCCAATAGTCCAATACTTCACCGGATATATCAAACGGATTGTCTGCGCTACCGCCAAGATTCTCAATTGTTTTCTCAAAAGATGCCCCGGCTTTAGAAAGAGGCATTCCATGGGTCGATGATTTTCCTTCAAAAGAATCACCATCCGCATCAACAGCACCTTTTCCCATAATTGTCCTTCCGATAATAAGCGTAGGCTTTTCTTTTTCCTCAATAGCCCCACTTAAAGCCGAACGAATTTCTTCAGCATTGTTTCCATTTATGGTTATTACTTTCCAGCCCCACGCTTCATATTTTTTTGCTGTATCTTCACTTGTTACCTCATCAGTAGAAGTCGAAAGCTGAATTTCATTTGAATCATAAAACATGATCAAATTACTAAGCCCCAAATGACCTGCTATTCTTCCTGCTCCCTGAGAAATTTCTTCCTGAATTCCCCCGTCTGATATAAATGCATATGTTTTGTGGGACATCCATTCCCCAAATTTTTCTACCATAAAACGCTCTGCAATAGCTGCACCTACCGCCATTGTATGCCCCATTCCCAATGGCCCTGATGTATTCTCCACACCGCGTTCATAATCTTTCTCCGGGTGTCCGGGGGTCGAACTTCCCCATTGACGAAAATCTTCAAGCTCTTCTAATTTAAAATACCCCGACAAGCACAATATTGAATACAACATTGGAGACATGTGCCCCGGATCCAGAAAAAACCGATCCCTTAAAAACCAGTTTCCGTCATTCGGGTCAAAATTTAAAAATTCAGAATATAATATATTAACAAAGTCAGCTCCACCCATTGCGCCTCCTGGATGACCGGATTTTGCCTTTTCTACCATTGCCGCAGAAAGTCGACGTATGGTATTGGCTGAATGTTCTATTACTGTATTCATGGTAGTTTTATTTCTTTTTTTGTTATAGTCTTTATGACTACAATATTAAGAATAAATCTTCATATTTCAAACCCCTAAGCAATAAGAATTTTCACATCTCCTTAAATAACTTCCTCTGTTGCAGACAAAGATTATAGAAACCAACAATTATTTTCCATAAACATTTCCCCCTTGCCCGCTAAAGTTAATCCAGCTGACAAGCATGCACATAACATGTATTTTCCTGTTAATATTTAAACCGTGTGTTACAAACAAATCATTCTTTTCATTAATTTTGGCGGTCAAAAACATTATACAATTATGATACAGCGAATACAATCAATATTTTTAATACTTTCAGTAATTGCCCAAATCCTTTTCATCAGTCTTCCTCTTTCTCACTTTATTATGGAAAACAACGATGCAATGGACCTTTTTGCCCGTGGTTTTAAAAATACCAGCGGCGAAATTTTATTCCCTACCGCCCCTGTTTACATATTATCCTTTGCTATCGTGCTTCTAACCATTGTATCCATTTTGTTATACCGTAGAAGGATTCTTCAGATTAGGGTGTGTATATACACCATTTTATTAAACCTTGGTATGATAGGCTTGCTGATTTTCCAAATGTCCAACTTTACAAAGAACAACCCGGTAGTTTCTAATTCCTACGACTTTGCACTAGTCATTCCACTGGTAAATATTATTTTATTGTACCTTGCTTTTAGAGGAATACGAAAAGATGAAGTATTGGTGAAAGCTTACGAACGATTGCGGTAAAATACATAAACCTCCATTTATTCCATTTTTATTGACAGGCGATAAGTTAGTCATGTAATAGTAATTCCGACTATATAACTCATGGTTATAAAACGGGCAGAAGACGGTGACTCCCCCGGGCAATTATCTCCCGGGGAAGCTAAAGTTATTTACCACGCAAACAGCGGTGTTAAAGTAAAACCGTGTTTCCCAATAATCTCCGGGGCATTCAAAACATCCGCATAGCGAATTCAGTAACTGTTTGCCCCCCTGCGCACCTACTTAGTTACCCTCTTAGATTATATAGAATTCAATTTCTGTAGCTTTGCTCCTCTTCGAGTTGTACAAAGAAATTACCCGTAACAATTCGCCCCCCTCAATAAGCACTAACTATCTAGAGCCTGTCTATAAACTCGGAAGTTGGACTTTATAGACGGACTCTAGTGCATCAAATCATAAATAACGGAGTTTAATTTTAACCCTTTTTTCTTTTTATACTGCGTTACGGTTCTTAACCACAGCTATGGCTACGCTTTGCGACGCATGTCTTGTAGAAATAAAAAATGCGATAAAATACACAACAGGATATTTACAACTTAACACACTAGTTACCTGACAAATAACAACAACCACACATATTTTTCTATGAATCCGGCTTGTCCTCTTGCCTGCCAGCCAGGATTTTTTATCTTTGATAAAGCTCCCAACGATAAACACGTTCTGTAATTTTCATTTAATATTATTTCAATCACTAATACCTCATCGGCTTTATAGTAGAACATGACATCATATGTTAATTGATTGTTAATCTCCATTAATTACTGAACGTGTGAGTCAAAAAGAACGTAATTAACTACTATTTAGAATGAGTCTAAACTATACACAATGATAAATTTTTCTTTTCGCACTAAACTCATCCTAACAACCACCATTCCTCTATTAACATGTACCATCCTGGCCCTGTTTGTTTCGTCCAACAAACTGGAAGAACAGGGAATAGAAACCCTGGAAAGGCAATCCTATGCCATTCTAAACAGAATGGAAGCTATTCGCTCATATGTTGCAACACAGACGGTTCTTAAAGATGAAGTCACTCAACTTCAACAGCGGTATCCGAATGGAAAGATCCCTGATTTTGAGAGAGAAAGATTACTTAAGAAAGTACCGATATTTGCTTCAATGGCTGTTGGTGAAGATTCCAGAAACGACAACTACACCTTCCGCGTTGCTTCCTCACAGGCAAGAAATCCGGAAAATAAGGCAGATAAGATGGAAGAAAAGCTCATACGTACTTTCAAAGACAATTCTGAGCTCGCCGATTCTTCGTTTATCAACGAGGCAACTAATGAACTGTGGGTTGTACGCCCTGTTAAACTGTCAGAACAGCAGTCATGTTTACTATGTCATGGTGCGCCATCAAAAAGTCCCTGGGGCAACTCTAAAGACATCCTTGGTTATGAGATGGAAAACTTTAAGGATGGCGATATTGCGGGACTGTTCATTCTAAAATCCAGTTTAAGTGCCAATGATAATGAAGTACAGGCCACCATTCAGGAGGCCGTTAGAGGTATTGTGATTTTAATGGCGATTGTGTTAATTATTGTACTATTATTTATGGTCGGTTTTATAAGGGAAACCAGCAAAAAAATATTGGAAGTAATAAATGCGAACAAAAGAATATCCGAAGGGGATCTTACCACAAAAATCGAAATCAGGGGCAAAGACGAATTTAGCAACATTGCCATTCATATTAACGGAGTAGTCGATTCGATTAGAAGCGTTGTCTCCTCGGTGAACGAAGCGTGCGAAACCCTGAATATTGAGAGCGAAAATTCAATGAACGAGTCTCAGGCATTATCATCCCTAACGAATAACCATGCTGTAGCTGTCGAGGAAATTTCGGCTTCAATGGAAGAAATGGCCGCTACCATAGAGCAGAATAAAGAGAATGCCAGTTTAGCCGAAGAAAACGTTTCTGAATCGGTTAAAGAGATTATAAAAGGAAATGAAAGCTCCCATAAAGCAATATCATCGATGTCAGAAATTGAATCTGAGATTAAAACGATCGAGGATATTGCACAACAGACTAATATTCTGGCAATAAACGCTGCTATCGAAGCTGCCAAAGCAGGGGAAGTAGGGGCTGGATTTGCCGTTGTAGCGGCCGAAGTAAAAAAACTTTCCGAAAAAAGTCGTTATTCCGCAGATGCCATCTCTCAACTATTCATCAAAGGGGTTTCAACCGTCACGCAAACAGGTTCTAAATTAACCGACATTATTCCGGAAATAAAAAAGACTTCTACAATTATTTCTGAAGTTAATGCTTCCAGTGCAGAGCAAAGTATTGGAGCAAATGAAATTAATTTAGCCATCCAAAACATTAGTAATGCAATGCAAGAAAATGCCGATATTGCTGACCGAATGAATGCTAAGGCAAAAGCACTTCTTGAACGGGCCAAGGTACTTCAAAGCAGAATTGACTTTTTCAAGCTGTAATCCGGTACAAGATTTCATTTCTTAAAATTCATTGCATATGTTCTAAGATTATAAAAAAACAACCATTTGAAATACATCAAATGGTTGTTTTGGCCATAATAAAATCTGTACTATTTAATTGATCCTCAACCGAAGTTTCTCTTTTTTATCTCCTACCCATATTGTAAAATATCCTGCTTCCAGAATCTCATCCCCTCTATCGTTAACAAATTTCAAATCATCCTTCGTTATTCTAAATATAAATTTTTGAGTCTCTCCGGCAGACAGTTCTTTCTTTTCAAAATGCTTTAACTGCTTTACAGGTCTGGTAATGCTTGCCACTTCATCAGTAAGGTACCATAAAACAGCTTCTTTTCCGGACATTTTACTTGTGTTAGTCACATATACCCTGGCTTCAACAGAGCCGTTTTCATCTATTATGGAGTCACTCAGCTCTATTTTACTGTATTCAAAATCAGAATAGCTCAACCCATCCCCAAATTCGGCGAATAGTATTCTTTCATTTTTTACTGGAATATCATAATTTGTATGCGACGGTTTATGGTTATAATTATAGTAATGTCCTGAATATGCCGGATAAGAGAACGCCATTTTTCCTGATGGGTTTACCTTTCCGGTAATAATTTCTGAGATTGCCTGTCCTGCATCCGTCCCGGCCAAACCTGCCCAAATAAAAGCTTTACATTTATCAAATAGTTCTGTTGCTATCAACGGACGCGCCCCTATCATAACAACAACAACTGGCTTGCCCGTTTTAATCGCTGCTTCCAGAAGTTGTTTTTGGTCTTTGGGCAACAGTATATCATTAATATTCCCAAGCCCCTCAGCATGTGGTCCCTCTCCCAACGCGAGAAAAATTATGTCTGCTTTTTCTGCATCCTTGGTAAGTTTTTCTTTATCCGAGAGGATTACACTCCCTGTGGCATAATTTTCTTTTAATGCCTGATAAAACGTTTTCATTTCTTTCGGGAATATTTCATCTGTTACCGGGTTCCATCTGTAAGTCCACCCTCCGGTCAAGGAACGTTTTATGTTAGCATTTGGTCCTGCCAGCACTACTTTTTTCTTCTTCTTTAAGGGAAGCACTTTGTTGTTTTTCAGCATCACTATCGATTCCCTGGATGCCTGAAGGGCTTTTTCTTTATTCTCTTTTTGTCCAATGCGGCCAACCCCTTCTTTTCGCGGCAATGGTGCCTCAAATAGACCTGTCTGCAATTTCATTCTCATTATTCTCGATACAGAAAGATCAATTCGTTCTTCTGAAACTTTTCCTTCTTCAATAAACTCCAGAATAAAGTCCCCAAACTCCAGTTCATCAGGAGACATGGTCATGTCTATTCCTGCATTTAAAGCAAGAAGAGTCGCTTCCTTTGCATTTTTGGCTACTTTATGGTATTTCCAGGCTTTATCAATATCATCCCAGTCAGTAATTACTACACCTTTAAAATTAAGTTTATCCCTTAAGAGTTGTGTAACCAGTCTATACGAGGTATGAACAGCTTCCCCGTTTAATTCCCCACTGTTTAACATAACCCCGTTTACCCCTTTATCAATTACCGCTTTAAAAGAAGGGATGTGATATTCCCACAAGGTCTGCATTGAAATATCTGAAGGTGTCCGATCCCAAATACCAGTCGGATTTGAATACCCGATAAAGTGTTTTGCACATGACGCCTGTTTATAAGGAGCTGTTTTTTCTGATTTGAGCCTCTCGTCCATGTAAACATTGACCATTTCCGTTGTTAAGTAAGGATCTTCCCCAAAGGTTTCAAATATTCTCGGCCACCCCGGATTACAACCTAAATCTGCAATTGGTCCCAATATCCACCGGTGCCCTAGTTCAGCAGTTTCAGCAGATACTACTCGGGCCTCTGCAGCCACAAGCTCCCTGTTAAATGTTGCTGCCATATTTAAACTATGCGGAAAAATGGTTGCTCCATGAACATAATTTGCACCATGCTGATGGTCTGCTGAATGTATAATGGGTATGCCTAAACGCGTATGCCTTTGATTCATTTTTTGCAGGCTCATCTCAAAGTTGTACCAATTTTCGGGCGCAAATCCATATCCGTTTATAATAGAACCTATCGGGTACTTTGTTAAAAATGACATAAATTTGGAACTGTCAATTTTCACTTCCGTAATACCTGAAGAGGTTTCATCATATTCTTTTATCTCAGAAAAAAAGTCTACGGCTATTTGTATCATCTGCCCTACTTTCTCTTCTATTGTCATTATCGCAAGAAGACTGTCAATCTTTTTTTCCAGTATGGCATCACCGGCCCTCTCAGACTTCCGACGCATCTCCAGCTCTTTATCTGAATCTTTTAACTGAAAGTTCTGTGCCTGAGCCTGATTTGCCAGACAAACAATGAGAATAAATGCAGAAAATTTATAAATTAATTTGTTCATCTCTTTTCTATATATGAAATGTTGATAATTGCATATTAAAATTCAGATAATAAAACAAGGGAGAAATTCATCTCCCTCATTTGTGTCAAATACTGACAATCTTAACCAACCTTATTTCTTTTGCCCCCACAAGTGATTAAATAAATCAGGGCTTGCTTTCAGATACTTTTCTTTTGATATTTCTTTCATCCAGTTCTCTTTTATTAAAGGGCTTACCTGAATTCTTGAATCAATATGTTTAAATGGTGGATTGTTCTCCCACATTGCCTGACTTGGCCAATCAACATTTATATATGAAATAGCCTTTACCACATCCGGGTTTTCTTCAACAACTTTGAAAAAATCGACAAACCAGGTTTCCCAAGCTTGCTTGGCATGTTCAGGGTTATCCAGAAAACAATCCTGAGGTAAAGTATCCCCCTGAAACAGCATTGGCGTTGCCTCTGCAATGAAAACCGGTTTATTATGTTTTCTTGCAAAGTCTATCATAGGCTTTCCACCTTTAACTCCCCATACAAAGTGGGTATACCCGCACCAATCAACATGTTCATCTCCGGGGTACCACTCGGCTAATTCCTCTTCTGTGCTTCCAAAACCTTTCGACTGCCAGACATAAGCAATGTTATCAATCCCCATTGAGTCATATACAGTCTTGATATGCTTAAATGCCGCCTTATAATGTTCTTTATCGTAGTTGTTCCAGTCTGGCGCATCAAACTCATACCCAATACGCAGAAATACCGGTCGTTCCCCAAGACCGTTTATCCATTTTCCCAGTTCCAGTATTAAACTATCATGGACGCCATATGCCGTTGCACTATCATGGTTTACTAATTCCAGTCCAATAGCCAAAGCACTATTCTTAAATTTAGGGTTATCTATTTGCATCTGCATATTACAGTCCCCTGATCCCCAATTATCTGTAGTTTTCACACCATCCAAACCTCTGTAAACATGTCCATAAGAGGTGTCTCCCGGTCTAAAGTTGGTATACATGGTAAAACCTCCGGGTATCTCGAAATGATCCAAATATCCGTCTGAATATCCTTCAAAACCACCTATAGCGCCCAGATCCTGACCAACAAAAAGGATACATTCACCATCTGCAGGTTCAAACTTTTCTAATATGACTGCCCCTTGTCCAACCTGTCCCTGTTGATTCGTTTGTTGTTTACAAGCGAATAATAAAACTCCCAGTAATATGGGAAACAATTTATTGTATTTAGTCATGATAAATTTAATTAAGTGATTTCATTATACTCAAACCAGTCAAAATCTGCCGATTTATTTCTTCCAGAAAAATCCTGGCAGCACATTCCGACAAATGCACCTGTAAATGCCGGTCTGTAACGGTTCTTTTCATCTCTCACATAATCATCAGATAGTATGCTCCCATCCAGTTCCGGACCAATCTTTTTCCAATCCTTCTCTTCCTCCAGGGAATAAAAAAACTGTATTGTGTCCCTGTTAAACTCAGCTTTGAGAAAAACCCGTTTAGCATCACCAATATTCTCCGGCTCCGACAGCGGTTCCGTTGTATTATATTTATCGCAAGTTATAATGTTTATATGCCTTGTTTTCCCCCAGTCATCGGTGGAGATATACAAATAATGATAATGGTAAGTATTATAGAAGAGTACCAGCCCGGCTAATTGCTGAAATGTGTCCGGCTCAAACTCAAGACAGGTTGATGCCTGTATATTATGACTTTGAACCCGTCTTGCAATTAAACTTTGATGATGAAAAGAACTCAGGGACTCTCTTCCATAAAGCTTTAAATATCCAGGTTTTTCAGACAGACTCAACCAATCGTCAGTTACCGGTATCCTGAGAGACTGAAAATTGATGTCAAGTTCTGTTGAATCAAAATTATCCCTGATTGCGGGTTTTTCAAAAGGCATTTCCGGTATATCGGGTCCATCAATCGTTACAACCGGCTCATTACCTCCATGAGCTAAGTATGGCCAGTCATCTTTCCATTCTATTTTCTGGATAGCGGTTTCTCTTCCCAGCGTACACCGTCCTAATTCAGTTAAAGGCCTTCCTGTTAAGAATACCATATACCAATCTCCCTGGGGAGTCTGAACAATATCCGCATGACCGGTTTTTTGAAGCTCCAGTTTAGGGTTATTTCTGGCGGTAACGACAGGGTTTTGTGGGTGTACCTCATATGGCCCGGTGAGATCTTTAGATCTTGCTATGGTTACAGCGTGCCCATACTCAGTTCCTCCTTCTGCTGTTAGCAAATAATAATAGCCATTTAACTTATATATGTGAGGCCCTTCTGTTATACCCAGTTCTGTTCCATCGAAAATATGATGAACCGGGCCAACAAGTTTTTGTTCCTTTTCACTGTATTCCTGCAAGTCGATACCTCCAAAGAATTTACCTTTTCGGTGATCTACAAGTAAGGTAGAGTACCATTTCTTACCATCATCGCCATGATACAATGAAGCATCAAACCCGGATGCAGCTAACGGTATTGGGTCTGACCATTCTCCCATAATATCGTTTGTTGTTACCAGGTAATTGGGGGTATCCTTCCATACTCCGTCGAATGTTCTTACGTTACTATAAACAAGGTAAAAAGTCCCGTCATGATAACTCAAACATGGCGCCCAAACCCCACAGGAATCGGGGTTTCCTTTCATATCCAATTGAGAAACCCTGTTTAATGGCCTCGCAACCAACTTCCAGTTTTTCAAATCTCTGGAGTGATGTATCTGTACGCCGGGAAACCATTCAAATGTTGAATTTGCAATATAATAATCATCTCCTACCCTTATGATAGAAGGATCTGAATTAAAACCTTTTATTATAGGATTTATAATTTTATTGGGCATTATTAATGGATTTTATTTGTTTTCTACTTGTTCTGATTCGATATCTAGATAATGCGCTGTTTAATCTAAATCACAATTTTCCGATGTTATGATATAAGGGGCTCAACTACGTTTTCCATTAAAGAACACTATCCAAATAACTGATACCCCCCTTTATTTTAGACCCTTAATCGGAAATCCACTTTACTTCATGAATTAATTATATCGGAGTTTACCCCGGACTTTCATAATTCAGAGCGTCATTTCATTATTTTAGAAAGTCATTACCTGATTCTAACGAAACTTGTTTCAACCAGATAATGACTCTCATAAAACTGTAAATTAATTAAGGCTTAAAATATTCTAGTATCCAAAATTTTGCTTCAATATTGGGTCACCATTTTCATCATCTCCGGTTAGCTTTATTTCATCAAGAGGTATGGGCAGTAATTCATCCCTACCCTTGGTAAAACCTAAAGGACCTAAAACGGCTTCCGCATCACCCCAACGCACCAGGTCATGGAACCTGTTCCACTCGGTTGCAAGTTCCAGACGCCTTTCGATCTTGAGTGCTTCAAGGGTTAAAGTTTTCTTTGTGAGACCATCACTTCGAGTACGAACCTCATCGAAAGCGTCCTGCCCATCCACCGCATACTCCGGTGCATAAAGCGAAGCTTCTGCCAATATCAGAAGAACTTCCGCATATCTTAAAACCTTCTGATTAAGCGGTGATTCCTGAACACCCGGAGCATATTCTTCCAGTTCCTCAGGAGTGAGAAAATACTTTAATGAGTATCTAAAGTCGTCACCGTACCTGCCTGGTTCATTAATCGCATCAAACATAGTTGCCGGTACAGGATCAAACCCTTCAGCCTGAAGAATTGGAGAATTAAACTCATGCCCTTCCAGCATTATTGTTGCATCTCTTCTTTCTGTATCCCCTTCATCATTAAAAGCTTTTAGTAACTCAGGAGTTGTCAGGTTGTAATTCCAACCCGTAATAGCTGTTGGAGAAAGATTAGGGGAAAAGAACTGCAAACTCAAGCTATTCAATGATGTTGCCTCAAAGGTTTGCCCGGACACATCATCAGTATAACTAATCTCAAAAATTGATTCCTTTCCGAATTCATTGCTTATTTTGAAATTGTCTGCGTAATCATCTTCCAGCCCATATATTCCAAGTTGAACCACATCTTTCGCTGCTTTTGCTGCTTCCGGATATTTTTCTTCATATAAATATACTTTAGACAACAGTGCTAAAGCAGCCCCCATTGTCGCCCTGTATTTTTCGCCCTGTGCAACTGGAAGGTTTTTAGACGCTTCAATAAGATCGCTCTCTATCTGAGCATACACCATTTCAACTGGTTTACGGGTAATATTTTCAACCTTGGAAATATCTGTTATTTCATCTCCAAACAAGGGCACTTCCCCAAAGTTCTTTACCAACTCAAAATAGTAATACGCTCTAAGAAACCTTGCTTCAGCTATTAGCACATTTATTTGCTCTTCAGAAACAACCTCTTTGTCTGCCACCAGCAATCCACGAATAACTTCATTGGATAAACCAACGCCTCTAAAAAATTTAGCCCAGATACTTTTAATATTAATGTTCGTTGAAGAGAGATCTGCATAGTTTTCAAATGGATGGCTATGGGGTTGAAAATTTGTATTCTCCAGTACAATATCATCCGATCTGACATCCGTATAAATATGAGGCATACAATAGCTGTCGCCAAAATCTCTGTTAAACTCCCAACGCATTGGTTGATAAGCACTTTTCATTAAAGTTTGAATGGTAGAAACGTTAGAAAACACAACACTCGTAAGTGGATCTGTTGTTGGAGGAGTTTCTAAATAATCCTCGTAACAAGAACTCATTAAGCCCATTGTTACCAGCGATATATATAATATTTTAATCTTCATTTTTATCACTTTTTTGAAATTATTAAAATGATACCTGTACACCACCTATTATTGTTCTTGCCTGTGGATAAAATCCTCTGTCAACACCAACATCTCTCGGATCTGAGTTTGAACCAATTTCAGGATCATACCCGGAATAATCGGTAAAAGTCCAAAGGTTACTACCGCTTACATAAACCCTTGCGCTTGAGATAAATACTTTCTCCAATAAAGCAGATGGTATATTATATCCCAACGTAATGTTTTTTACCCTTAAATAACTACCATCTTCAATATAATAGTCTGAAAAAAGGAAATGCTCCCGGTCCTCTTTCTGATTAAACAACGAAGGGCGCATTACATTTGAGGATTTATTTTCAAGAGACCAGGCATCCAGATCTCTCCGGGTCCTGTTTGTAAGCGCCACATGATAACCTGTTGAGGCATTTACTACATCATTTCCTTCCACTCCTGACACAAATACGGACAAATCAAATCCTTTATACTCCACCTTA
Organism: Bacteroidales bacterium; assembly: GCA_965230395.1. Taxonomy (GTDB): domain Bacteria; phylum Bacteroidota; class Bacteroidia; order Bacteroidales; family UBA10428; genus UBA10428. Next base: position 2,585,908 of record CBDDKV010000002.1, on the reverse strand, counting down.
ACAGATCCTCCATAAATCATATCTGGATAAGGGTTTCCAATTACTGTCCGGTCATAATCAGCATCAATTTTACCATCGGGAACACCATCAGGGCCACTAATATCTTTATAAACCGGATTACCTAGTTCATCTACCCCATCAAACTTAAATCCATAAAAACTGGCAACAGGCACACCAACATAAGATGCCGACAAATCCGGCGCCCCTTCGAACACCCTTGTATTAGCCCCATACATGGGTAGGCCTCCACCTAAATCGGTAACTTCGTTATCGGTAAACCCTAAGTTAGCTCTAAGCGTTAACTTAAGGTTCTCCCCTATTTTATTTTTATAGGTAAAATCGAATTCCAATCCTTTGTTCCTTACCGTCGCAGCATTTCTCCATGGAGCAGGTCTACTTGTAAAAGATGGGTTTGGAAATTCAATGAGCATATCTTCGGTTTCCTTGATGTAATAATCAATCGTAAACCCAAGTTTATTTCTCCAAAGGTCAATATCAAGCCCTATGTTTGTTTGAGCAACTTCCTCCCATTTAACTTCCGTATTGATATCCCTTGGTATTAACAAGCCTGAATCATCAAGATAGTACCTATTATAATGTTGATAGGGATCAATTCTATCGTTTCCATTAATCCCCCAACTGGCTCTAAGTTTAAGCAGATCTATTAAATCACTTGATTCAAGGAAAGGTTCGTTTGAGATATTCCATCCAACATTAACAGATGGGAAAAATCCCCACTTATTATCAGGTCCAAATTTTGAAGAAGCATCCGCCCTTAAAGTTAGCCCCAGTAAATATTTCTTTGCTAAGTTGTAGTTTACTCTTGAATAATAGGAAACTGTAGTATTAAGTACTTCTCTGGTAACAGATTCATTGATAGAAGAGTCGTTTTCAATATTATCAAAATCAACATCATCAAAAGTATTCTCGGTAAATCCCCTTCCACTTTTCCCTGTGGACTTCGACTCATATCTTAATATACTATGACCAACTACGGCGCTTATGTCATGTTCGCCAAATTGTTTTTCGTAGTTGAAATACCCTTCCCACTGTAAATATGTTTGATCATAATCGCTTTCCGATAAAGAATTAAACTCACTCCTGATTTGCTGTTCCGGGTAATTAAATAAATCAGAAAATCGCTTTGTGAAAGATTTTTGCGACAAGTAACCAAATGAGGTGTTAAATTTCAAACCTTCAAAAATTGTTATTTTAGCCAAACCGTTAACAAAACCAATATTGGTAATTGCTTCCTGAGTTGTATGGTCTAAGCCCACAACAGGATTACCAAATTCTCCAATAGGGTCTAAAACCACGCCATTATAGCTAATACCTTCCCTAATTCCATTATTATAAGGATCCCCATTTGCTGTATAAGCAGGATAGATAGGAGGTAAAGATGCTACGGATGAAAGTAAGCGGGAATTTTCACTGTTTTCCTCAATAAACCTCCTTGTATTTATTGTGTAGTTCCCTAAGACACTCACATCAATTCTGTCAATAAAGTTGTGATTTACTTTTAACATGGCACTTTTCCTGTTAAAACTGGTAGAGCTTAATAATCCTCCCTGATCAAAAATACCGGTCCCCAGATAAAAATTAGTTTTTTTGTTCCCTCCTTTAACAGCAAGGTGATGATCTGTAATTGGCGCGTCTTCTGTTACCTCTTTGATCCAGGTTGTATTTGGCAGTTTACTGATTTCACCTGGCGTATATTTCCCTCTTTCCATAGAAGCAGGCTGTGTACCCGTTCTAATCATATAGTCTATTGAGGCATTATAATACTCTACATATTCCTGGGTGTTCATGTAGTCCCCTTCACTTTCGAGACTCTGAATTCCAAAGTATCCGGTATAATCTACCTCAATTTTTTTCTGTCCGTATTTATAGCTTTTTGATTGGATATTTAACACTCCATTACCACCCCGTGCCCCATAAATAGCACTTGCAGCAGCATCCTTAAATATACCAACATTTCCGATGTCATTTGGGTTAATGAAATCCATGTCAGGTAGTTGAAATCCATCTAAAAGCATAAGGGGGGTAGCATCACCTGCCGTACCAATACCTCTAATCCTTACCGTTTGAGTGGCCCCCGGAGAACCTGACTCTTTAATAACTACAACTGCCGGAGATTGCCCCTGGATAGCCTGCTCAAGACGAGCGGTTGGCTTATCTTTTACTAAAACTTCCGGTTCAATCATAGTGATAGATGATGTAACAAGCTCTTCGTTTTGGGTTTGTCCGTATCCGGTAACAACCACCTCGGCCAGTTCAGTTACATCTGTTTCCAAAGTTACTTCGATATGATTTCTTACTGTAATATCCACTGTTTCGGTGGTATACCCCACATTTCTCACTTCTATGGTTTTAGAACCCGCTGGTACTTTTATAGAGAATTTCCCATCAATATCGGTTATCGTTCCTATTGTTGTTCCTGGCACCATAATAGTTGCTCCGGGAATCGTCACACCTGTTTCATCTTTCACCACTCCGGTTACAACCTTTTCATCTTGTAAATTATTGCCAGAATTTACACCGGCAAAGGATAGGTTATTAATACTGAAGAAGATAATGATGAACGCAAATTTGAATAGTATACTTATAAAATTAAATTTGTTTTTTTTCATCGTGTTAGAGTTAATATAAAAGGGTTGTTTGGGAATAGTTTCATAACTAGATCTAAAACTTCTATATATTATTTAAGCATTCTTAACCTTCAGATGGTAAATTCCAAAATCTGCTTATTAAGAAAAACCTGGTTGCAGCCAGGCCACAACCAAGTTCTTAAGTATTTATTTGATATTATTTGACTGCTGCTTCAAGTCTTACATTCTTAATATAGAATGTTCCAGCAGCTTTATGGTTATCTCCACCAAAATCTATGTGTAATGCATCCGGCACATTACTTCCTGCCGTAATTAGTTCAGAAAGACTATGTTTAGCATTGTTATCTCCAACATATATTGCGTCCGCATTTGTTGAGAAATCATATTCAAGAGCTACCCATTGGTCTAAAGCAAGGTCTTTTTTATCTATATATAAATAGTGCTCCCAGAACTGGTTATACTGACTTTCGTCTACCCAACGCACAGTCACAAGGTTCTCCAAAGCAGTTCCGGCAAAGTCGTTACCATCTTTCGGTATGTAAATATCAAATTTGACTACATATTCCTGGTTATCAAAAGTAATGGCATCCACATACTTTTCTGTTCCTGCCTCACAAGTACCTGAAGTACCAGCTCTTAGCATTATGTTTCCATATGGTGCGCCATCATTCTGGATATCTACTTTTGTGCAAATTTCTCCTCCCATGGTAACACCATAATCAAATGTATAATCTGCATTAATCGTCGCCATTCCGGTGAAACCATCTTTAGATGTAAAAGTATGTGCAAATTTAGCTGCTGCTACAGTTCCTTCTCTTTTAATAGAACAAGGTAAAGGAAGTACTTTAGGAATTTCCACACCTTCATGATAACTATGTAGCGTAATATACTGTGCTATATCATTAGTTCCATCGTTAGCTTTACCAAGAATAACTAAGGTGTCACAATCACTTCCTTCTACAACACGAATAACATCATATGTACACTCATCTGCAGGGGTTGTGATTTGTTTACCTCCATTTGCCACACGTGGACTAAGAATATGAGCTCCTTTTCCGATCACCTTAATGGTTTTTTTGTCTTCATCAACAACGAACTCCCATTTTCCTGATGCAAATGCAGTCATGTCATCACCATTAGCGTTTTTTGGAAGACCTGAACCAATTGTAATGTCTTTTTCATCGGAATCAGTACCTGTCCAAAGTCCATACTCACCCCAGAAATCACCGCCAAAATCAACGGTATAAGAACCATCAACATTAAAAGTATACTTATCATTATACAAAGAAGGTCTAACCTCTAATTGAGCCCAACCGCCATCCTGGCCGTCGGCATCGCCCCAGCCCCACCAAGGTGGACTTTGGTCAAACCATGTTTTGCCTACTTGAAAGTCTCCCTGGTCCTGTGGCCCTAAGGCATAACACCATACGTTACCTCTTGCAGCCATCCATGTTTTTCCAACAATTTTAGAAGCAATTGCTCCAGCATTTTGGGTTAAAACTTCCTGTGTCACATCATTGCTATAAGTTGGATTTGATGCTGTTAACTTCACTTCATAAATACCTGGTTTCTCATAAGTGTGCTTAGGATTTTCCTCTGTTGAAGAATTTCCATCTCCAAAATCCCATGCATAAGTTACTCCATTTACAGATGCATTAGTAAATGTAATTGTTAAAGCCTCTGCTGCATAAGAGAAAACAGCTGTGACCTCCTTGTCTTCGGTCTGGTTGTCATCATCATCATCTTTATCACACCTGGTGAAAAGAAATGTAACTGTTAGGGCAAGTGCAAAATATATTCCACTTTGCTTAAAAAAAATTTTGTTTTTCATTACGTTACGGTTTTAATAAGACTCCATTAATCTTTGACTAATTAATATTAACAATAATTATAAGCATTAAAAATTCGCTTTAGTATTTCTTGATTTATAGATTTCTACAATTAGAACTCACACATATAAATCAATTATCTTCTTATATAGTTTCTATGACTATTACGAATTCTTAACGCTCAAATATACCATTCACGAATACATCAAACTCAATTTATTATTACGTCATGATCTCGCCATGACTTCGTTACAATATCGCCAAATAGTTGTTATATAACCATATTTAGCAACAAAATCCAATTTTATTCGCACAAACCACGTCAAAATAATTCGTCATTATTAATTACCTATTCAAATATGTGCATAAAAGTATTTTTCACTTTTATTATATACTCACACAAAGTTCAATAAAACATTTATAGTCTATAGGACTATAAGCGGGTGTTTGGATTAATCCCACACAGCAATAGGTTATTTAACAGCCGCTCTATTTCGTATAGAATATATTTAAAACTAGATGAGAATAACAGAAAATTACACAAAACATACAGGCAATAATGATGTCTGGAGAAAACACATTAGCCATAGCCTTCTTTATGTAAAATAAACCTCCTTATTTAGTATTTAGATTGCTTAAGAACAAATATTCAACGCCTTTATGGCAATGATTGATAAAATTATAGCTAAATATTTTCGTTTGATTATTTCTTTTTTATCAAGAGTCGTGAAGGTAAGTAAAATCAGGATTTACTTTCAGTATGCTTCTGCCCTTTACGGAATCGGTTCCCGCACTGCTTCCCACAATTCGACACACTGACTCCTTCCTGCTTCTTTGCAAATCGGTTCATGCTATTACTCTCCCGGCAACTCGGTCCATGTGAACTATTCATTTAGTCCACTTCTTTTTGACACGAATAATGCGGGTTACACAAAAAAAATGACCAGAGGGAGTTCATAAAACAAAAAATATCACCAGGAGGAGAATAAAAGTAAAAGCCAGGTCGGCTTTAAGACGAAAAGCCTTTATTAGACAGAAGGGGCAGTTAACACAGCGATTTAAGCAAAACAACCTGATTGTTTGTACCAAAGGTTAAAAGCTGGTCAAAATAAATGAAAAAGCCACTGGTAAGGTTCGCTAAAACACTTATGAACATGTGCCATGAAATCACAGAAAACAGCCTCATCTTCAAACAACATCTAAATATTTAATAGAAAGTCTGTTAAATTAGCGCTTCTATCTAATCCAAGTTTTTTTCTTAATCTGTAACGGCCTGTTTCTATTCCGCGAAGGGAAATATTTAAAAGCGGGGCTATTTCCTTAGTACTTAAATTCATTCTCAGGTACGCAGCCAACTTTACATCTTTAGGGGTTAAATTTGGATATTTAATCCTAATACGCTTAATAAAATCTTCATGGACCTGGTCAAAATGAACCTCAAATCTCTTCCAGTCTTCTTTTTGATCCAACTCTTTTTCTATTGCCCCTACAACATTTTCAACTTCCTTCTTTGATTCCGTATGAATCATCTTTTGGCTGACTTTTGCTAATTTATGCTTTATCCTGTCCAGTAATTCGTTTTTATAATTAGCCTGCATTACGATAGATGCCAGTTCCTTGCTTTGATTTTCGAGATCTGCTTTATTCCTTTCTATCTCAATCCTTAGCTTTTCATTTCTAAGCCTTACAATCTCCTGTTCAGCTAACATTGATTCTTTTTCAAACTGCTTTTGTTTCTGCTTCAGTTCTTCTTCCTGCCTTTCCCTTAAATATCCTTTTTCTTTTTCAATTTTTCTAACAATGAATACAACAGAGAAGAATATACCGGAAATAATTACTATTGCATAAAAACCATAAGCAAATGTTGAACGATACCAAGGGGGAAATACCTCAAATGAGTACACCAACTCTCCGCTCAGCTTATCAAATTCATTCTTTGCCCTTAAATGAAGAAGGTACTTTCCTTCATGCAAATTATTTAATACAATGAAAGCTTCCGGTGACCATTCTGTCCATCCTGGCTGATCCCCTTCCAACCAATACTGATAGCGGACTGAAGATATATTTTCATAATAATCTGTTCCGATCTTTACCTGGATAGAGTTGTTCCTATAGGATAGCTTACCTAAAAAAACTTCTTTTCCCGATAACGCTTCAACAGTATTCCTTTTCAAACACTTTTCGCTGTTAAAATAGAGCTGTTTCCCATTAGCTTTAACCTGTCTGATAAATATGGAAAACTCCTTATTTACATTAACCGTTAAATTAGGACTAAAATGGATATACCCATCTCTTGTTGATACAATGATATTTGTGTTATCAATAGGCAATAAGTGCTCAAAATTCTTTAGAAACAACCTTTCCGCGTCAAAGTATGGCAAAGAATGACTGGTAAAAGAACCATCAAAGTTTGTTCTTAGAACACCAACCCCCCGATCATGAAAGTACCAGTAATTACTTTCGTCATCAGCATAAACCTTATTCACCTTTTTATTTCCAAAAACAGCGGTTAACTCCGGCTCTTTTTCAAAAACACGCTTTTGATAGTTAAACCTGTATATTGACTGACCTCCGGAAACGTACACTTCATTTGACAACTTGAACAATGAATTCAGGTAATTACTTGGTAATCCCTGGGCTGTATCATAAAATTCTATTTCATTAATCTGATCAAGGCTTTTATTAAGTTTTATTTTAAAGAGCCCTTTATATCTGTGGCAAAGCCAGATATTTTCATCTTTATCGATTTCGAATTCAGGACATGATTCATTAAACCCCTCCAAACGTTTAACGAAATGCCAGGAACCGTTCTTATACTCAAATAAAATTAAACCATTAAATGTGCTCCCCAGCATTTTAGTGTTATCACCTGGCCATAAATGATATTGCCATCCACCATCCACTCCACTAATTTGATTAACATTTTCATTATCAATAATAAACGTCCCTTCATTACTACCGCATACAATTTTACCTCCAACAGTCTTTAGTGTCCATACCTGCCCATTTAATATATTTTTAAACAGCTCCTTGTCTACCGTAAATTCATTCGATTTAATTTTAGACCAGTCTGTTAAATATAGCCCCTGATTCGTTCCCAGATACAAATTATTACCTTCCAGATGCGAATAATAACACGCCCCAAGCTTACCCCTGGGATTTATATACGACAAGGGGGAACTTAAATGAATATAATCTATCCCATTATCCAGCCCTAACCATAAATTATCCTGATTATCAGGAAAAACCGTAAGAACCGAATTGTTCTGTATCCCTTTATCCATATTTAGATGTTGTATTATCCCCCCCTGCTTGTTAACGATAAAAACACCATTGGATATGGTCCCTAAAATCAAATAATCTTTAACGGTTTCCAAAGAATACAGTTGCGCATCTTCCACTAAAGCGCTAATGGGGACATCCCAATATATGTACTTATTATTTTCTTTTCGATAAATACCTGAATTTGTTGTCCCTACAAATAATCTATCATCCAACTCAAAGCATGCTTTAACTAACTTATCTGCAAAAAACGCCCCTCCTTCCTGAAGTTTAACGCCCCCCGGCCCAACTCTGCTTAATCCTATTCCTTCTATATTAATATAAACTTCATCATTTACAACTGTTAAGTATTGTAAACCTTGCTGCTTCATTAATAGTGTCAGCCCCGTCTCAGTTAATAAGAAGATATGTGAAAATGACTGAAAATAAATTCCTTCTTCATTTAAAACGATACGCCAGATTTCGCCAAAACTTTTAAGTGAGTCCGGCAATTGTGAGGACAAAGAAATGTATTGCAACTTTTTATTATCGCAATCTGGCTCAAAATAGCCAAACTCATTATAAGCCCCTACATAAATTCTACCTAACGTATCAATCTTTAGGCTTCTTACTATTGATTTATTGGGCATTTCATGCAGTTTCCAGTAGTTCCCATCAAATGAAAGTAACCCGTCATTGTTCCCAAAATACATAACCCCTAAGGCATTCTGCGCAATACTCCAATTTTGGGTGCCGGCTCCATAAACAATTGACATATAGTTATGAATTGTTGGAATTCCGATATCTTTAACCTGCCCAACCAATATTTTAAAAAAGAACAAACAAAGGAAAAGGAAAAATACACTTCTTGACTTCATTGATGTGATAAGCTATAGAACATTGACGAAACCAAATGTAATAAAAAAAGGACTACTTTCTTTTTTAGTAGTCCTCTTTTATGCATAAAATGATAACTATTAAAAGGTATCTATATGCTCAGGATCCGTAATTTTCTCACAATAATTGCAACGTAGCTTAATTTTTTCCTTTTCAACAACAATGAATTTTGTCCGTATTTCCTCATGGTTCGTAATACATTTGGGATTTACGCACTTCACAATACCTTCAATTTCATCGGGGACCTCAACTACTTTCTTTTCGACAACTTTATAATCTTTTATTATGTTAAGTTTGGCCTGAGGGGCAACAAGTGCAATCCGGTTAATATCCCTTTCCTTGAAAAAAACATTAGAGAGCTTAATAATTGCTTTTTTGCCCAGTCGATCACTTTTAAAATTGGTCCCAAAAGTAATTGTTCCTTTAATGTTATCCAGATCCAGAATACTTATCACCTTGAACAGGTTCCCGGCAGGAATATGATCGATTACTGTACCATCTTTAATAGCACTTACTTCCAGTTTATTATTATTCGTATCCATCCTTTACTATTTTAATCCAAGTATATTCGAAATTATCGCCTGACGCATATAAACGCCATTTTCAGTTTGCTCAAAATAATAGGCATGGGGACTTGCGTCCACTTCCCTGTCAATTTCATTAACCCTCGGAAGCGGATGTAAAACTTTCATTGTTTCCTTGGTTCCTTCAAGCATTTCTCTTTTTAACACATAAGCATTCTTAGTTCGCTCATACTCAATAGGGTCGGAAAACCTTTCTTTTTGTACCCTGGTCATATAAATTATATCGGCATCAGTTATTGTTTCATTAAAGTCTTTATACTCATAATAATTCAGGCCTATCTTTTCGAGATACATTTTATATTCCATTGGCATTTTTAATTCATCCGGCGATATAAAATAAAACGTCGCATTAAATTTAGACAGGGCCATGAGGAGGGAATGCACTGTTCTGCCATATTTTAAATCTCCAACCATGAAAAAATTTAAATCTTCTAATGTCCCTTGTGTTTTATATATTGAATATAAATCAAGCAGGGTTTGTGTTGGATGCTGATTCGCCCCGTCTCCGGCGTTTATAATTGGCACCCTTGAATTCTCACTTGCATATCTTGCACTACCTTCAAGTGGATGTCTCATAACAATTAATTCAGCATAATTACCCACCACTTTTATTGTATCATATAAAGTCTCTCCTTTTGTAGCTGAGGAAGTATTTGAATCACTAAATCCAATAACCCGGCCTCCCAACCTGGTTATTGCACTCTCAAAACTAAGCCTCGTCCGAGTTGAAGGTTCAAAAAATAATGTAGCGACCACCATTCCATCTAAGAGGTTCTGATAAGATTTCTTTTCAAAATCTTCAGCCAGTGTAATAAGTTCTAAATAGTCATCTTTTGAGTAATCAGTAATAGAAACTAAACTTTTGTTCTTCATTCTGTTTCAAGTTAATATAAACTATAATCTATCTGCTGATATCAAGTATCAGTAGTATTTTCAATATAAAGTCCGTAAACATTCTTAATACGCTTTTCAATGCGTTCGTATTCACTTAAACGTATATTTAATGTTAAAAGACAGTCTTCCTTAAAATCCTGTTCCAAAACGTCCAAATCTTCATCTTTAACAATTCGCATTATGGCACTCATAAGATCGTAGCCAAACCTCACTCTTAGTCTCTCTTTTATTACCCGTTCAATAATACCAGAATTTGCAATACAATCTGCCGCCGCATTACGATACGCATTTATTAAGCCACTTGTACCCAATAAAATGCCACCAAAATACCTCACAACTATTATCAATATATCTGACAGATCGTTGGACAGAATTTGACCATATATAGGTTTTCCAGCTGTTCCGGAGGGTTCACCATCATCATTTACCCTAAAAGAGCTCCCCTCTCCTACTCCTATTTTATAGGCATAACAATGATGACGTGCATCATAATATTTTTTCTTGATTTTCTGAACTTCTTTTTTTACTTCTTCTTCTCTTATAACGGGAAATGCAAAAGCAAGAAACTTACTCCCCCTATCTTTAAAAATACCTTCTGAACTTCTATCTATCGTTTTATATGAATCTTTTTTCATTAATATCAAACGTCCCTTTCTCTCAGAATTATCTTGCCTGAAAAATTGTCTCTTGTGCACATTTTTACCAGGAATCAACTTTTATACCTGATATATAGCCAAGAAAAAAACGACTGGCAATTCTTTCTGCTGTTAAAACATCATCTAAAGTTAACACAGAAAAACCAAAATTTGCACTTACATGACTTATTCTGTATCCAACTCTCACTGATAATTATTTCACAATAAATAAACTGGCACAAGGTACGAAATATCCTATCGCATAAAATGACTCCGATCAGCATATCGAATTTTTCTGTATACAATAGCTGCTCCCTCTTGTCTGCACACGTTACAGGTGCGGAAATTTAGGGGACGCTTTCCTTTTTAGTTTGACTCTCTATTATTTACCTCAAATACTTCACAATACTATTTGAAAATACAACTCAATGCCAAAATTATACTACTTGTCTAATCAACAGTCTGAGAACATGTATTACCTGAGATAAAATTTTGAGCCAAACTTTATGCTAAGTTTTTTATGTAAAATAAAAAAGGCAGGTTCTATATGAACCTGCCTTTTTTAAAATTTTAATTTCTTTTCAATGTCTTCCATCTGATTACGGAAGTGCTTATCTGTATCCATTAGGTTATTGACCGTTTTACAGGCGTGCAATACCGTAGCATGATCCTTCCCCCCAATTTGCGCCCCAATTGTTGCTAAAGATGATTTTGTCAAACTCTTACTAAAATACATTGCAACCTGTCTTGCCTGCACAATCTCCCGCTTTCTGGTTTTAGACTGAAGCAGTTCTACTCCTATATCAAAGTAACTACAAACAACTTTTTGGATGTAGTCAATTGAAACTTCACGTTTAGTATTTTTAATAAGCTTATCAATCATCTCCTTGGCCAACTCCAAAGTAATTTCCTTTCTGTTTAGCGTTGACTGTGCCAATAATGATATTAAAGCTCCCTCCAGTTCCCTGATATTCTCAGAGATGTGCGTTGCAATATATTCAACAACTTCATCTGGCATTTCTATGCCATCTTTATATACCTTTTGTTTTAAGATAGCTATCCGGGTTTCAAAATCAGGGTTTTGCAAATCTGCTGATAACCCCCACTTAAACCTTGACAACAACCTTTGTTCCATTCCCTGCAACTCAACAGGAGGCTTATCTGAAGTAAGAATAAGTTGTTTTCCTGATTGGTGTAAATGATTAAAAATATGGAAGAAAGTATCCTGGGTCTTTTCCTTTCCGGCGAATTCATGAACATCATCAATTATCAACACATCAATCATTTGATAAAAATGCAAAAAATCATTTCGATTGTTATTCCTTATCGACTCAACAAACTGTGTCTGAAATTTATTTGCATTGACGTAAAGAACTGTTTTATCCGGGTACTTTTCTTTTACTTCAATACCAATTGCTTGTGCCAAATGCGTTTTCCCTAATCCAGAATCCCCATAGATCAATAATGGGTTAAAAGCAGTTCCGCCCGGGTTATTAGCCACAGCAATTCCTGCGGAACGGGCTAAACGGTTACATTCCCCCTCTACAAAATTAGCAAAGGAGTTTTCCGGGTTTAAATGTGGATCAATGTCGAGCTTTTTAAGGCCTGGTATTATAAAGGGGTTCTTTATTGTCTTTTCTTCTGCATTTAATGGTACAGAAACAGGGCGGTTTTTAATTTCTTTCTGATTATTAGCAGGCAAATTAACTGTTAATGAATCCTTATCGGGGACTGAATTATATTCCATAACAACGCTGTACTCCAGCTTAGCGTCATACCCCAATTCCTTTCTGAGCGTTTTACTGATAATCTCAATGTATTTTTCTTCTAAATATTCGTAAAAAAATGGGCTGGGAACCTGTATTGTTAAAATGTTCTTTTCCAATTTTAAAGGAACTATTGGCTCAAACCAAGTACGAAAACTTATTGAAGGTACATTATCTTTTATTACTTTTAAGCAATTATCCCAAACTTCCCTATGCATTTCTTTTATTTCGTTAGGAATTAGTTGATTAGAATTTGGCATTTGTTAATTATTTCAGATGGCAATTTTGTGAAAAAAAACATAAAAAAAAAGAGGTGCCACTCTTGACTTTTAAAATTAAATTATATTATATTTATTCTCAATACATTAAAATTTAAAAAAAAAATATTTTTTTTCAACTCATTGACAATCAGATTCTTAAAACCGTTATGCACCAAACCCCTTGTTAATTCATTGTTTACTAAGACTTAATAGAATGTTAATTTTAAACATACAATTTAACTGTTATATGATATAACGGAATCAATGAATATTTCATATAAAATCAGGTAAGATATTTCAAATTGTTAATAACTTTGAACACTAGAAATGTTAACGAAAAACACTATTTCCATAGTAGGTTCTGTGGGGGTACCCGCCCGGTACGGTGGATTTGAGACCCTCGCTGAGCAACTTTGCTTAAAACTCAGCAGGGATTTTAACATCACAGTTTTTTGCAGCAAAAAAAATTATTTAAAACATGAACAATCCCCAAACTGGAAAAATGTTAAACGAATTTTCCTTCCTTTTAAAGCAAATGGTATTCAAAGTATATTTTACGACATAATTAGTATACTAATAGGAGGACGTAAAAGTGATATCATCCTGATTCTAGGTAGTAGTGGAACAATTATTCTGCCTTTAGTACGGATTTTGTTTCCTAAAACTAAAATAATCTTTCATCCTGACGGAATAGAATGGAGAAGAAACAAGTGGAACGCTCTTGCCGGCGCATTCCTGAAACTCTCCACAAAAACCGGCTGTATATTTGCTAATAGCATTATTCTGGACAACAAAAAGCTGATAAAATATTATGAAAACTATTCACACAAAATCTGCTTCATTTCTTATGGAGGGAACCAATTTAATATCAAAAAAACGCCCCACAATAATTACTGGCTGACAATTGCAAGAGCAGAAAAAGAAAACAGCCTTGAATTAATAGCAGATGCGTTTCTGAAACTTAAAAACGAAAAATGGGTTCTCCTTTCAAACCATCAGGAAACAGCATATGGAAAGTTCTTACACCATAAATATTCCAGGCAGTCAAATATCACCTTCTTATGCGCCAACTATGACAACCAATATATTGGGGAGTTAATATCAGGATGCAAAGGGTACATACATGGACACAGTGCCGGAGGGACAAACCCTACTTTAACTTCAGCAATGTGGACCGGAAAAAAAATAATCTGTCATGACAACTCTTTTAACAGGAAAACTACCGAGAATTATGCTCTATATTTTAAACACAGTAAGGATATCATAAAAGAAATAAAAGATATAAACCCTCCCCCTGAGGAACTAACCCATATCGCTCAAAAAAAATATTCATGGGAAGCTATTACCAGACAATACAAAGCATTATTTGAACAGTCAGACTAAAGTATTTTGCAATGGGTAGGTTTTCCATTCCCCTATCCTTCTTTTCCAATTTAGCTAAGCCTTTGCATTTATCTGAAAAAATCAATTCGATATTATATTTTGCTTTTACAGCCTGTCCCCTACCTACAAATAAGAATTCATTTTTTATGTTAGCTTTGAAACTAATTAATACTTTTGCGATAAAAGTATCAAGTATTTTACCCTATGTATAAACCAGAAGATTTTAAAGTGATGCAACTGGGAGCCGGAACAATTCCTTCTCCATTGCACCTTTCCAGAAAGGAAGGAGACGGAGTTTTTAATTATATCACAGACGAAAAAAGAGTCTTATATAAGTCAAATCTGGCGTATTATAATGACTGTTGTAAAAAAGGAATCGAACCCGTCTCATTTGAAAAAGGAGGCCCGAGGGAAAACATTTATTTTGACCCTACAAAGACTAAGGCGGCTATCGTAACCTGTGGCGGACTTTGCCCTGGCCTAAACAATGTTATCCGGGGGCTCGTTATGCAGCTTTACAGCCGGTACGGGGTCAAGCGAATAATTGGCATCAAATATGGTTTCGAAGGCTTTATCCCTAAATACCAGCACGATATAATAGAGCTAACTCCTGAGCTGGTTGAGGACATTCACATGATGGGAGGTTCTATTCTTGGTTCTTCTCGGGGAGAACAGGATGTTTGCCAAATAGTTGATGCCTTGGAACGAATGAACATTAATATTCTGTTTACGATTGGAGGGGACGGAACGCTTCGTGGGGCCCAGGCTATTACAGATGAAATTAACAGAAGAGGCTTAAAAATTGTTGTTGCAGGAATTCCAAAAACAATAGATAATGATATTAATTTAATTGAAAAGTCTTTCGGGTTTGAAACAGCATTTACCGTTGCTTCTGAGATCTTAATCGGAGCCCATAATGAAGCAAAAGGGGCTTTCAATGGGATTGCACTTGTTAAGTTAATGGGGCGTGACTCTGGTTTTATTGCAGCAATGGCAACATTATCAACTCAAGAGGTCAATTATGCCATAATACCAGAAATGGAATTTGAACTTTATGGACCGAGGGGGTTTTTGTATACATTAAGAAAGCGGCTTGAAAGAAAACGCCATGCCTTAATTGTTGTGGCAGAAGGTGCAGGACAATCACTTTTCGACACCCATAACAATGAAAAAGATCCATCGGGAAATGTAAAGTATAAAGACATCGGGCTGTTTTTAAAAGTGAAAATTGAGGAAGACTTTAAAGCAAGAAATTTCCCTTACACACTTAAGTATATTGATCCCAGTTATATTATCAGAAGTGCTGCTGCAAATGCAAACGACAGTCTGTTTTGCAACTTACTTGCACAACATGCTGTTCATGGGGCTATGGCGGGAAGAACCGGCTTTGTTGTAGGGTATTGGAATTCTCAGTTCACATTACTACCTATACCTGTTGCGGTAAAGCAGAGAAAAAAAATTAATATAGAAAGTGAATTATGGTCAAATGTTATAGCAACAACTGGACAGCCCAAAAATTTCCTGAACCCGGTTAATACAGGGACACTAAAAAAAGACATTCCATCTTTTTAAGTCTGGGAAATTTTAGGAGCAAGTCCGATAAATTAACCGTTTCATTCCTCTTTTAAGCTTAATTAAAGGTTTTGAGAATGGTTTTCCTCCTGTTTTTTTTATAAATTTAAGGTAAACAATGAGCAACAACAAGCCCCCTGTCTGTTTTTTAAATTTACCTTGAATGAATGCCAACACGAAAAATAAACGTAATTCCAGACGATATAATGTTCCGGTAATAGGTCATTTTGCCAACAAGAGCATAAGGTTCCCTTCAATTCTTGAAGCAGAAAAAGTTACTGGAATTGGTTACACGCTTATATTTGAATCCTGCATAGGCAAACTTTATAAAGCCAGAAATGTATACTGGGAATTTGAAAGTGGAAATAATTATATTAAATATAAAGCACACTATATCAGAATAGCACTAAAATTATCTGAACAGCCCCCCCATTAATTAAGTTAGCCTGACCTTATAAAACCTCATATCCCATTCGGGCTAACTTTTTTTTATAATTATGAGAGTCATTCGTTAATTCAACCTGCCAGTTAAATGGCTCCCTTCTGACCGGATAATTCCCCCTTAAGCTCTCAAACCTCTGAGGTTTTTCTTTTAATCCCCTTACATCCTCCCCTATTGGATAAGACAACTCCGATATTTCCTGAATAATTTCCTGAAAAGACTTAAACGACGCATTAATCTTAATCAACCTGTTCTGCTCTTTCTCGTCCTGAACTTCGGGGAACCAATCTTCAAGAGGTAACCCGAAATGACGGCTCAAGGCCTGCACTGCATATGCCGTACCATTAGCCTTCCCGTCTAATGAATATCCTGCTATATGAGGGGTTGCAACTAATGCTTTCTCTAATAACTGCAGGTTAATATCCGGCTCATTCTCCCAAACATCCAGAAGAACGTCCTGGATCAACTTATTATTCATATACCCTAACAAATCCGTATTATTAATAACCTCTCCTCTGGAACTGTTGATTAAAACTGTTCCTGGCCTTAATTGTGACAAAAAGTCTTTATCCACCAAATGGTAGGTTTTATCAACTCCTGATTTAATGAGCGGAACATGAAATGTAATTATATCACACTCTTTTAATATTGTATTCAAAGATACGAACCCACATCGTCCTTCCATTCTTTCCCTTGGAGGATCATTAAGTAACACAGGGATTCCTGCATGTTCAGCAAAATTTACAATTTTCGCCCCTATATTTCCTACTCCAATAACACCAAGTGTCCGTTTAGTCAAATCTATTTTTCTTTTTTTTGCCTGATATAACAAGGCTGCCATAACCCATTGTAAAACCGAACCAGAATTACACCCAGGAGCATTTGTCCATTTAATCCCGGATTTCCCACAATATTCTGTGTCAATATGATCATAGCCAATCGTTGCTGACGCTATAAATTTTATCGAACTCCCCTCTAGCAACTTCGCATTACATTTTGTCCTGGTACGAATCATTAAAGCATCCGCCCCCTCACAAACTTCTTTATCAACTTCATTACCAGCCATATAATCCACATCCATGAAGGGTTCTAAAACACTTTTAATAAATGGAATTTTATTATCGATAATTATTTTCATTTTTTTTCTTTTTTGTACGCAACCTTTTTTGATTTAACACATCTTCATATTGAGCGATTGTTACAATAAAGTTAACAGGTCATTTAACACACATCCGAAAACGCAGCGAGTAAACCCAAAGGCCTCTATATTCATTATAGAGGCTGATTTTTTTACCCCAATAAAAAAACTCCCCTGCATAGATTAAATTTTTTTTAACACACTGAACCTTCTTTAATACAACAATACCTCTATTCTCTTCATTTAACCAAAGTTGATAATGACATATTATGGTACTTAAACACGATTAAAACAATACCCCCCTATTTTTGAAAACTTCAAAATAAAACTTTCTTATTAAACACCCCTAAAATAAAATTATTTTATTATTATTATATCTTAACAAATTGATATTTTTATTAATAGTATTAATTTTACTCTCATCCATAAAGATGTAAACTGTTTTCAATTTAGAGCGTGTCTGATTATTTGTGTTTAAATATTGCTTCTTTCCCAGGTTTAATTTTATATTTCATAGCTGGTTGTGTCTCTACTGTATTGGTATCTTTTTTTTTAAAAGGGAATTACAGACGTATTTTTTCGTCAAAAAACATCGCCATTGATGTTAATGCCCCTCTTAATACACTTTTGAACAATTTACCTGACAATGTTTATATTAAAGACACTTCATGCAAGTATGTTACTGCAAGTAATGGTTTTGCACGGCTGTTAAAACTTCAGAACTCTTCTCAATTAACAGGAAAAAAAGATTCTGATTTTTACCCAATTGAAATTGCCAATAAATATTATGATGAGGACATGATTATTCTGTCCGGGCAACAGAATAAACTGGTAAGGGAACAAAAAAGCGAAAAAAATGGAAAAATAAAATATACAATAACCACTAAAATTCCTTTAAAAAACAGGAACCAGAAAATTATAGGCTTAATTGGAATTTTTTCCGATGTAACAGAACAAAAATCCATTTTCAATGAATTAAAACAAAAGTCTGAAATAATTGAAAAAGAAAGAAACCTTCTGCGCACATTAACCGATAGCATGCCAGATGCCATATACATTAAAAATAAAGAAGGGAAATTTTTAGATGCAAACCCCACACAAATTGCAATCACTAAAGCCAATACAAGAGAAAACATTATAAATAAGTCTGACTATGACTTTTACCCTAAAGATATTGCAGAGCTTTTTTTCAAAGATGACAAACAAATAATTGAAACCGGAAAACCGATAATTGGTAAAGAAGAAATTGGATTTGATACTGAAGGTAATATAAGCGTGCGCTCCACCACTAAGGTCCCTTACTTTGATAAAAATGGTAATATATTAGGGCTTGTTGGAATAGGACGGGACATTACCAAATTAAAGGAAACTGAAGAAAAGTTAATAGAACAAGCCCAAAACCTTCAGGAAATAAACGTATTACTGGAAGAACGGCAAGAAGAAATAAACCAGCAGTCAGACGAATTGAATGAACAAAACAAGCTGCTTGAAAAAGAAAGAACCCTTTTGCGAACCCTAATCGATAACATTCCTGACTTCATTTATATTAAAAACACTGAAGGACGTTTTATTACAGCAAACGAATACCTGGCCGAAACACTTAGTGTAAATTCCCCTGAAGAGCTGGAAAACAAAACCGATTTTGATGTTTATCCAAAAGAAATGGCTGAAAAATTTTTCCAGGACGATTCGGAAATTATTAGTTCAGGGAAGGCAAAAATAGGAATTGAAGAAACCGGACTTGATAAAAACGGAAATATAATGCATGTTCTAACTACCAAAGTTCCTATAAAAAACGCTATCGGACAGGTTGAAGGTATAGTTGGAATTGGTAAGAACATTACTTCATTAAAAGAAACGGAACTCAAACTTAAAGAACATGCAGATTATCTTAAAGAAGTAAATGTTCTTCTTGAAGAAAGACAGGAAGAAATTGAGCAGCAATCTGCCGAACTTTCTCACCAGAATACGATTCTCGAAAACGAACGAAATTTATTGCGCGTATTAATTGATAATATCCCGGAATCAATTTTCATAAAAGATACCGAAAGCAGGTTTGTTACAGCGAACAAAAACCTGATGAAAAACCTGAACATTTTTTCCCTTAAAGAACTGGAAGGCAAAAGTGATTTTGACTTCTACAAGAGAGAACTTGCGATAAAACTCTTCGACGACGAACAGCAAATTATTAAATCAAAACAACCTATTTTAAATAAAGAAGAAATCCGGGAACTACCTGATAGCAGTATTCGAATTAAATCGATAACAAAAGTCCCCTATTTTAATGAGGACAACCGAATTCTGGGAATTGTTGGAATTAGCAAGGATATTACAGAATTAAAGAGAATTCAGGACACCTTGCAGAAACAAACTGAAGATTTAACAGAAGCCAACCAGTTACTGGAAGAAAGAGCAGAAGAAATACAGAAGCAATCTGAATCACTTTCAGAACAAAATGCCGTCATAGATAAAGAACGGATTTTATTGCGGACACTACTTGACAATATGCCGGACTACATCTACATAAAAGACACCGAAAGCAGGTTTATAACGGCAAATAAACGCTTATTAAAAACTATTCATGTTGAATCTTTAGACTTTATTATTGGGAAAACAGACTTCGAACTAGTCCGTTCAAAAAAAGCTGCCGAGGAATATTATAAAGATGAACAACAAATTGTTAAAACGGGTAAGCCACTCATCAATAAAGAGGAAATTGGGTTTGACGAATATGGAAAAGAGCGCGTAATATCAACCACCAAAGTACCTTTTTATAACAAAGATGGTAAAATACTCGGAATTGTAGGTATTGGGAGGGACATTACCAAACAAAAAAATTCGGAGATTAAACTAATACAGCAGGCAGAAAGCCTTAAAGAAGTAAACACTTTGCTGGAGGAAAGACAGGAAAAGATTCAACTTCAGGCTGAAGCATTAAACCAACAGGCCGAAACTTTAAAGCAAACCAACAGACAGTTGGAAGAACTGAATGCAACAAAAAACAAATTCTTTTCCATTATAGCCCATGATTTAAAGAACCCGTTTCAGGCTATTTTTGGCTTTTCTGAGCTACTCATGCGTAATTTTGAAGATTTTGATGAGAAACAGCGCATTGAGTTACTTACTATGATAAAAACCTCATCGGAAAGTGCTTACAACCTTCTTGAAAACTTGCTTCAATGGGCCCGTTCACAAACGCACAGGATAAAGTATAACCCGTCTTACATTAACATAAATGATTTAATTGATCAAAATGTAACCCTAAGCCTTGCCAATACAGAAAAAAAGTCAATTTCAGTTGAAACCTCTCTTGAATACAATGGAACAGTCTGGGCCGATTTAAACATGATCAACCTTGTTGTCAGAAACCTGCTAAGCAATGCGGTCAAATTTACGGGCATTAATGGAGTAATTACAATTTCCTGCCGCAGCCATTCAAGCTCCGAATGCATTGTCTCGATTACTGATACTGGTGTTGGTATTTCCGGGAGCAATATTAAAAAGCTGTTTAAAATTGATGAATACTTCTCTACCGCCGGGACAAACGGGGAATCAGGAACAGGGTTGGGATTAATAATTTGTAAGGAATTCATCGAAAAAAACCAAGGGAAATTATCTGTGGACAGCTCTCTCAACATCGGGACTACCTTCTCTTTCACACTTCCGCAACATGCTGTTGTTTCATAGCTAAGTACTAAGTTTTAACAACCCCTGTAAACGACTCTTAACTTACGGGCTAATTGAAGAAACTATTCCGGATCATTATACATTTGCTGGATTTCGATAGCTGACTTCACAGGGGCAATTATTCTTGCCATCAAAGAACGGCTTTCAGTTATTATTTCAGCACTTCCTTGCATATTCTGACTAAAATTTAGATAAGTATTGTAGTTCGTGACTAACCTGGAACTGTCCAAAGTAACAGTCGCGAAATAGACACCCCCTTCAGGGGCAAGAGACATTGATGAAATGCGCCCGGTTACGACCCCGTATTCCAGATAAGGGTAATTATCGAAACGTATAATTACCTTATCCTGTTTCTTTATCTTTCCGGCACCAGCCGGCAATAATGACACCCGACCAAATATTCTTTCGTAATTTTGTGGTAAAACAGTTAACACCACCTCCCCTTCACTTACATACTGATTCTCACTCCAGATTCTGGTCATTGAAACAATTCCATCAAAAGGGGCTTCTATTAAATAATCCTTTCGCCATTGTGCAATTGCACCTCTCAGGTTTTCAAACTTTGACTTCAGTAAACTATAAATCTGCTGATCCTGTTGTTTTAAATTTAGTTCCAGCTCCAACAAACTCTGTTCTAACCTAATAACCTCAATTTTGGCCTGGCTCAAACGAGACTCCTCTTCTTTCAATTTATAAAGACTTGCATATTTTTCTTCCTCACTCTTTTCCAGGTCTTTTCTAGACAACACACCTTTTTCCGTTAACAAAGAATCTCTTTTGTATTTCTTGTAAATCAAGTTATATTCATCCAACAAAACCTTTTTTTGTTCATTTATATTAAAAATATAAACCTGGTATTTATTTATTTCATCCTGTATTGCCGTTGCCTTTTTTCTATAGTAATCAACATCAATAAAGCCCTGGTATTCTTCCAGGTTATTTATATAATCAGCATACACGCTCTGAACGCCTCCCAGTTGAAGCTGTTTTTCCCTGAATTTTTGATTTAAAAGCACTTCAACATTAAAACCATCCGGAAGATTGTCTGACAACCACAAGACATCATGAAAATCAGCTGCTGAATGGATAACAGCCAATATTTCATTCTTCTGCACACTCTCCTGATCCTGAACCAATATCCGTTTTATTGTTCCATCCATATACGCTTTCATTTCTGCCGGAGGGACATTTGCGGTAAGGTTTATCTGTGAATTAATAACATCCGGATAGCTCAATGCCCGGGAAAGAATTACAAGTGCAACCAAAACAAAGAACACAACAATTGTTCCCCAACGAATAATCCAACGCGGTACATTGCCAAGTAGTTCCTGCACCTCCTGACTTCTAATCTCGTATTTCTCGTCAATCCTATCCACTCTAACCTCCTAACTCTAACTGATTTTGCACCAATGTAAAATATTTTCCTTTCAAACCAATCAATTCCTTATGTGTACCCTGTTCCACCAGTCTTCCTTCATCCAGCACCAATATCTGATCCGCATTCTTAACTGTGCTTAACCTATGGGCGACCACAATTGCTGTTCGGTTTTTAAAAAAAGAATCCATATTTTCCAGAATCGAACGTTCATTTTGTGCGTCCAATGCATT
Organism: Bacteroidales bacterium; assembly: GCA_965230395.1. GTDB lineage: Bacteria > Bacteroidota > Bacteroidia > Bacteroidales > UBA10428 > UBA10428. Next base: position 2,563,343 of record CBDDKV010000002.1, on the reverse strand, counting down.
AGTGGCCTCATCGAGAAACAACAGATCCGGATTTTTATATATTGCCCGGGCAATCAGAATTCTTTGCTTCTGCCCTTGGCTCAATCCTAAACCACTACTCCCTATCCTGGTATTAATTCCCAATGGAAGCTTGCGGATAACCTCATCTACATTAGCCAGTTTACTGGCCTGATAAAGACGCTCAACGTCTATTTCCTCGGCAGACAAAGCGATATTTTTGGCGACTGTATCGGAAAATATAAAACCGTCCTGCATGACCACCCCGGACTTACCCCTCCAAACATTTGGGTTTATGTTCGAGAGGCTCTGATTCCCGACTAGTATCTCCCCGTCAACAGGCTGATAAAAGCTCAACAATAACTTTACCAATGTAGTTTTACCGCTTCCGCTTGTCCCCACAATTGCCGTCACTTTATTGGACGGAATAGTCACCGAAATATCTCTTAAAACATATGGTGAATGCGGCCCCTCATATTGAAATGACAAATCTTTTATCACAATATCCTGTTTTGTGGTAATCTTATCCACATACAACTTTTCTGCTTCAACTTCATCTTCCATATTGTGGATCTCTGCCATTCTTTCAAGGCTAATTTTTGCATCTTGCGTACTATGCATAAAATTTATTACGGAATTTAATGGTCCGGAGAGTTGCCCCAATATATATGAGATTGCCAACATACCACCCAAAGTAAGTGTTTGTTCCTGAAGTACCATTTTGGCTGCCAGAAATAATACTATAATGTCTTTAAACTCATTAAAAAACAAAGCTCCGGCATGTTGTCTTTCCTGAATTGTCAGGCTCTGAACATTAATCCTGAATATTCGGGCCTGAATATTTTCCCATTCCCACCTCTTCTGTTTTTCGCAATTGTTTAGCTTAATATCCTGCATCCCATGTATCAACTGAATAAGGGAGTTTTGATTGTCTGATAATTGGGCAAACTTCTTATTATCTAATTCGCGCCTCTTTCGCATAAAAAACAATGTCCACAAGAAATAAAGTATTACTCCGGCGATGAAAACAAAGAAAAGTTGGGAATTAAATAAAAACAGGACCCCACTAAGGACAATAATGGTTAAAAATGAGTAGAATAAATCCAGCAAGGTATTTGAAAGAAAATTTTCAATTCTCTTGTGATCAGAAATCCGCTGTATAAAGTCACCCGTAGTTTTCGAATCAAAAAAAGAAATCGGCAGTTTCATTAACTTTATAAGAAAATCGGAAACCAGGTAAATATTTATTTTCGAACCAATATGCAGTAATATCCAATTTCGAAAGAAACCGATTAAAAACCTGCTGGCCACAAGAACAATCTGAGCAATAAATATGGTTTTAATAAGAGATAAGTTGGGTATAATTATTCCTTTATCAACAATTACCCGAAATAAAAAGGGCATCACGAGTTGAAGAAAAGTTGCAAGAACAATACCTAACAACAACTGGACGATTAAAGGGCGGAATTCCCTGAGATAAGAAAAAACAAGCCCAAACTTTGCTTTATCCTGCTTCTCATCCTGTTGCTGATAAAACTCTGGCATTGGAGCCAACTGCAAACAAATACCATAAACCTCATCATCAATTTTAGTTGACCCCCAGCTTTTCAGAAACTCCTCATAACTGTATGTAATAAGCCCAAAAGCCGGATCTGCCACATAGACTTTTTTCCTGGTAATTTTGTATACGACAATAAAATGATTTTGCTTCCAATGAACTATGCACGGTAAAACAACATCTTTTTTTAATTGATCAAAAGTTACCCTTAATCCTTCCGTTCGAAACCCGGCTCCTTCTGCCGCTTCACTTATTCCTAGTAAAGAAACGCCATCTTTCGAGATATAAGAATTAGCCCGTAGTTTGGATAAAGATAAACTGCGACCGTAAAACTTTGCTATCATCCTTAAACTTGACGGGCCACAATCGTTTGCATCCAATTGCTTAAAAAAAGGAAATGATGCCATGAAAACTTTTAGCTTAATATTTAATTCCGCTAAACTACATATTTTTTCATCCCATTAAAAGTTTTCAGCCCTTGTTAAATCCATAAGCAACAGAAGTTATTTCATTCATACGTTGCAATTCGGGAGCCTTTTCACACTAAATACTACAATCTGCACAAAACAATGCCCCTCAATCAAATGATTTTCAACCCATAAGAAACATACAGATTAAAAACCATTAACACCTTACAGTATCAATTTATTGTAAGGTTCTACATTTCTTTCCATCAATATCATGAAGATTATTTTTAAAATATGCTTTGATGAAAGCAACTCCTAATAAATCCAGTCAGTATTTAGGAATACTTAAAGAATATGAGCAGAATGGTAAAAACGAAACAAAATTATACAGCTAATGAACCCTGTCCCCTTAAAATATCTTCAAGAAGGCTTGTTTCTTTCATTTTTATCGCATGTTCAGCAACCAGTCCTTCTGTTGCCACAACAGGCAGTGAAAACCGAAAACAGGTCCCCTTTCCTGGAATAGAATTATACCAGATTTTACCTTTCATTAATTCAACCAGATTTTTACAGTTAGACAAACCGATTCCTAGTCCTGTTTTTGCATTGTCAGAAACATCCACTTTTGTAAATCTGCTGAATAAAAAGTTTTCCTTTCCTTTTAGGTTACCATTTCCTGTATCTTTCACAAAGAATTCCACATTCTTTTCGTCAAGGGAGTAGCCAAATTCTATCGTCCCTTTTTCGGTAAATTTTAATGCATTTTCAAGTAACTGATTTAGTATCTGCATAAGATAATACTTATCACAGAGAACCTCCAAATCCTGAAATTGGGTTGGAATATTCATTAATAGAGCAATATTATTTTTCTCCAGTAAATGCTTTCGTATAGAAAAGTATGAATAGGTTTCATCCATAAGTGTTTTCAACATAAACTTTTCATTATTCATATGTACCATACCAGCTTCAAGCAACGAAGCCTGAATTATGTCGTCCATAATCCGAAGAAAATCGTTACTGCTCTTATTTATAACTGTCAGATATTCTTCTTGTTCTTCCGGGTTCAGATTAGTTTCTTTAGACAAAAGATTTGTAAAGCCAATAATTGCATTCAAAGGTGTTCTGATTTCATGGTACAAATTTTTTAAAAAACTTGTTTTTGCCAACTCAAGCTGCTTGGCCCTGTCCTCAACCTGTCGCTCAAGTTTTTTTAATCTTTGCAGCAATTCATAATAATCTCCCCGAACGTCATCTTCCGGTTTTTTCTTTTTACACTGTAAAAATAAATTCTTTAAGCCTTTGAACATATAGCATGTGGTTAAGTTGTAAAGTAGTCGTGTGCGTTTAATCAAAAAATGGATCGGAGGTTTCCCCCCGACCCTTAAAACCCCGTATGAATAAATATGCTTACTTAATTCTTTTTAAAATCTTTTTTGCCTGTTGATGGTAAAAACCTTCTGAATCAGTTAAAAGTTGAAATTTCTCTGCAGCCTTTTCCCTGTTGTTGGTCATTAGGTAACACATACCTAAATACCAGTAAGCTGATTCTACAAAGGGATTTGGCTCTCCTTCTATCACACGTTGAAAACGCTCATTTGCCAGATCGTATTTTTCCATCTCCATATGAGAGATACCTGAATACAGGTTTACTCCAACCTTGGTTTTATCTTCTGTCAATATTTTTTCAAAAGCACTTATGGCCTCCTCATATCTTTGGGCATTATACAATACCATAGCCTTTGAAAGTTTATCCCCCGAGGGGTCTGCTGCCCTGACACTTACAGACGCTTTTATGGGTTGATAATATAACTCAACAAGTTTTTCATTGGAATAATTTCTATTCGAAAGGTAGAATGAGAACATTAAAACAAACACAGTTAACGTTCCGGCAGTAAAGTAAACCTTTCTATATATCTTTCGAATAGCTCCTTTTCCTTTTTCGGTGGCTTCAAATATCTCCTGATGAATCTTATCAAGTTGAACCTTAAGCTCAATCATGTCTTTATCAGTAAGCACTGAATTCACCTTTCTCCTTAAGTTTATTTCATCTCTTAAAGAGAGATTACCTTCTATTTCTTTCTCGAACCATACCTTTTCATCAGGAGCCATTTCCCCTTGAAGATATCTTTCGATAAATTCTGTGTAATCAAAATCTTGTTTCATAGCAATTGGGGTGGATACATCGATCCGTATTTGAGTCTAATTTTACTTAACAAATAGACATTATACACATTATTTTCGTAAAACCTGGTGTGTTTACCCAGTAGTAAAACGTTGTTTAGTTAGTATTCATTTAAAGAGGCACTTCAATTGTTTTCTATCACTTCTTACTGAAAAAAAGAAAAAAAGGCGAGATAAAAGTACGAGGGAGAATGAAGTAAATTGTATGAGTGCCATTAAAACCAAAAGAACTTTATCTCGCCTGGGGGATATTCTTAAATATTTTTATTCTTTTACCATTCCTCCTAGATCACCTAAATCACTGTTCGCTTCGTAATTTCCTCCACGGATATTTCCTAAATCTTCAAAAGACAAAACACTTTTATCATTAATTGTCTTTTCTTCTGTTTTTATTTTTCTAAAACTGAACAATTCCATCTTTCTGAATATTATGTTTAAATAAGTTCTCATAATCAAGTACCTTTTAACTTTAAATTGTCACCACTTTTTTAAACTTTTTTTATTTTTTTTTCGTATTAAATACACAATAATCTGTAATACTGATCATTACATTTACGCATAATAGTTTAAAAAAAAAGAAATGTTGTATTTTTAATACTTAAATAAGTTATTACCCGACATCCATGCATAAACTATTTATATTTATATCTATATTTTTATTTCTTTTTCAATATCTGTTTGGAAATATTGATAGCACTTTAATAGATTCAGCTAAGCAACTTAATAATGATGGATATAATTTTTATCAGACTGGTGATTTTTACAATGCAGAAAAAAGTCTTCGGGCATCCCTAAACCTTAAAAAACTCATCTATAAAGATTCCACAAGCATTAGTATTGCTCACACCTATAACAATCTGGGAGTTATCAACATGCGTTATTGGCAATACGAATCTGCGTTAGATCTTTACAAACAAGCAGAAGAAATATATAGGCATTTCAAAAGCACGGATCTGTATATTGCAAATGTTTTTTCGAATAGAGGTAATGTATACAGTTTGCAAGGTGACTTTGAACTTAGCGAACAATATTACAATTATGCATTAAATTACCTAAAGAAAATGTTCACCCCAAAAGCTAATCTTTTTAAAGCTGAAACCTTTAATAGAATAGGTTTGCTAAAAATGAAGCAAAACAGATACAAGGAAGCTATTAATGAATTTAGAAATGGAATTAAAAGTTTCGATCATAGCAACAACCTTGTGCTCGTTCTTTATCTTTATTCGAATTTAGGCGATTCATACGCATCAATCAATGATTTTGACAGTGCAATTAAATATTATCATGAGGCCTTAAACCTGATCCACTCCTCTAAAAAAACAAACAAAACTCAAGAAATTTGGTTACAACAGAAATTAGCTCTCCTTTACATGAAAATTAATGATGAGACTAAGGCTTTCACAACCATAAGAAAATCAAAAACTTTAATTAAGCCTCTCTCTATTGATTCCGTTTTCTTTCAAGGGTTTTATACCGATTATGCTGAAATACATAATAAATTTCATATCTATGACTCTGCTTTATATTATCACCATTTGGCTCTTAATATTACGTGTTTCGGGTCTGTAAAAAACAAATATAAGACCCCTCCTTTAGAAAACTTTAAAAATATAACATTAGGAATATCCCAACTCAAATCAAAAGCTGAGTGTCTAATAAAATGGAATAATGTTAAACCTGAAAAAAGAAAATTGCTCTCGGCTTTAGAGTCGCTTGAAGTTGCTACTCAGCTAATAGATAAAGCCCGGAACAGCTATTTATCAGTAGAGAGTAAATTAATGATTGCTGAAAATGAGACTTCAATTTATGAAATGGGCCTACATTGCGCCAGTCAATTATTTAACAACACTGGGGAACCCAAATTTCTGGACAAAGCCTTCTATTTCTCTGAAAAAAGTAAATCCTCTGTCTTACTCTCTGTTTTACAGGATGAAAAAGCAAAATCTTTTAGTACAATACCTGATACTTTACTAAAAAAAGAACAAAGCCTTAAAAAAGAAATTGCATTTTATAAGGAACGTATTTATGAAGAATCATTGAAACCATCTCCCGATTCAAATAAACTCCGAATATGGAACGGATATTTATTTTCTCATACTAAGGATCAAAACGAACTCCAAAATCTGCTGGAGAAGGAGTATAATGACTATTATTTTCTTAAATATAATCAGCAAAACACTACCCCTGAGGAAATTCAGAAAATACTACCGAAAAACACAACCATTATTGAATACTCCCTAACAGATACGAACCTGTATATTTTCTGTATTCAAACAAAGTGCCTGAATTTGAAGAGAATTAAAATTGACAGCAGTTTTCTTATTCATACAAACAAGTACCTCAATCAATTCCGCGACTTCTCTTTCGTAAACCAGAGTAAAACAGTTTATCGGGATTTAAATAAATCCGGTCATGAATTATATAAAAAACTGATAGGTCCGCTTCAGGATGAAATTGCCAATGATCATTTGATTATTATTCCGGACGATCTTTTGTCGTACATTCCTTTTGAATCACTAATGACACGGGAAGACAGTATGAATATAGATTCTTACAAGCAATTACCTTTTCTTATAAAAAAACATCCTGTTTCATACTCTTACTCTTCCTCTCTATTAAATGAATCGTGGGCATCCAAAGGGAGAAAAATGCATAACAGATTATTGTCTATTGCCCCCGACTATAAACCCGTAAATACAGAATCTCTAATCATAACAAAAGCCTCCCACAAAGGGTACCGTGATAACCTACACCCGATTCCTTATGCCCGTAAGGAAGCAGAACTTGTTTCATCCCTGACCCTGGGAAGAAGTCTTATTGGTATTCAAGCGACAGAAAAAGCCTTTTTAAGCAATGCTGTAAATTATGATATCCTGCATTTGGCTATGCATACTATTATAGATGACAACAACCCACTATACTCAAAACTCGTCTTTTATGATGAAAATTATCGTTCAGACGAAGGGCTTCTGACAACAAATGAGATATTCAGTCTAAAACTTAAAGCCCGTATGGCCGTTTTGAGTTCCTGTAGTTCCGGGGAAGGGGAATTTAAAAAAGGTGAGGGGGTTTTAAGTCTGGCCCGGGGTTTCTTTTATGCCGGATGCCCCAGCCTGATTATGACCTTATGGCAGGTAGACGACGAATCCGGACTGATGTTAATGAGGCTCTATTACAAATACCTTATAAAAGGTTATTCGAAACCAGTAGCTTTACAAAAAGCAAAACTTGAATATTTAAACACCGTTCCGAATCAGAAGAAACACCCTTTTTACTGGTCAACCTACATTTGCATCGGAAACCCTTCCCCCATTTATTTTCCAAGAAGATATTCCTATCTGGGCGGGGTATTAATTATTTTTCTTTTAGTATTGATATTGGCCATTCAAAAAAAGAAAAAGACTAAAATTTCGCTTAAAGAGCCCGACCTTTAAAATCAGGATCCTGTTTTATAAGGTTAATTAAATACTCTTTACACTTATATTTTTTTGTTCTTACCACTTTCTCGCTCTTATACCCCAACTTTTCGGCAATTTTAGCGTTTTTAATTCCGTCAGCGGACCACATTAAGACTTTTTTACACTCTTCACCCAGATTTACAATATGCTTCCTTATCAGTCCAAGTTCCAGTTCATTTTCGATTTCAACGTCAGCGGGGTGATGTTCAATAGTTTCCTGTTCACTCTGGCCAATATATCTTTCATGTACCGAGACCCTCCTGATTTGCTTCAGCCAGATTCTTTTGGAAATGCCAATCAAGTAAGCCCCAAAGTCTTCCCTAATCGTAAAATCTTTATCGTCCACTTGCTTATAGACAACCATTATCGACTCCTGGAAAACATCTTTTGCATCGGATTCCGAACCACTATTACGTATAATATAAGCTAATACTAATGGATAGTATCGCTTATATACATCGGAAAGGATTTTGTGATCTCTTTTTCGAATCCCTTCGAGTATTTTCCTAGATTTAATGTCACTCACAATGCTATATAAAACAGTTGTTATATTTTTTTGCCTTTACTCAAAGCAAACGATATACATTGCACCAAATATAACAATTTTGAGCGGTACGGTACGTTAAATACGAAATAATTGACACCTTACCTCTAAATTCAGTAGACAAAGCGTTTCTTATCAAAATTGGCCGTTTGTCTTGTATGGCATTTACTTTTCAGGGCACAACCAGTGCAGGTGTAATTTCTTGTTTCTATACTTTCTACTTTTGCGGTCGACATCCTTTTCAAAACAGGCTTTAGCATTTTAACCACAACAACGAGTAGTGCAAAGAAAATAGTACAATATGTTAATATATCCTGTATCATTTAATTTATAAAAAGTTTCCCTACATTAAAAATAATATATGAAGCCCCCCAGGCCAGCAGTGTGGTATAAACCATTAAAAACACAGCCCAGTAACCCTTGCCAGCCTCTCTCCTTACCGCTGCTATTACAGCAATACATGGAAAATATATAAGAATAAAAACTAGAAAGCCTATTGCTACTAAAGGGGTAAATACCGCCTCCCCCTTTTGAGGTCCGTTTGAATACTTCTCGTTTCTTATTTTCTGCACTAGGTTATTCTCTGTTCCATTTTCCTCAACCTGATAAAGAACCCCCATTGTGCTCACTACAACCTCCTTTGCTGCAACACCGGTGAGAAGGCTTACACTCATTTTCCAGTCGAAACCCAACGGACGCATAACAGGCTCAATACCTTTCCCCAGCCTGCCAATGTAGGAATTCTCCAGACGTTCCGTTTCCATTTTACTTTGAACAACTTCCAATTCTCTCTCCAATTTTTCAACAGAGCTTTCGTCACTGGTGTGTTCCAGTTGCATTTCAACACTGCCCTTTTCTGCAATTAACTCAGAGGAATAAACAGTTTCCCTGGGGAAATATCCTAATGCCCAAAGTAAAACTGAGGCTATCAATATTATCCCGCCCATCTTTTTCAGGTACTGAGCCCCTTTCCACCACATATGCTTTAAGGTCGACCTTAATGTTGGCATTCTGTACGGTGGAAGTTCCATTACAAAAGGAGTATCTTCTCCTTTTATCAGAAATTTCTTAAATAACAGAGCCAATATAACTGCTATGATAATTCCTAATATATAGATTGCAAATAGTATAAAGCCTCGATGTGAAGGGAAAATGGCCCCTATTATCAATAAATAAACCGGCAACCTGGCACTACAGGACATAAAAGGGTTAATCAATATTGTAATCAACCGGTTATTCCTGTCTTCAATGGTTCGGGTCGACATTATTGCAGGAACATTGCAACCAAACCCCATAATCAAGGAAATGAATGATTTTCCGTGCAAACCAATTCTATGCATTACCCGATCCATTATAAATACCGCCCGGGCCATATATCCCGAATCTTCCATAAAGGAAATAAATAAAAAGAGAAGCAATATATTAGGCAAAAAAACGATTACACCTCCTACTCCTCCAATTACACCATCAATCAATAAATCCTTAAAAGAGCCGTCGGGCATATATGTTTCCACCAAGCCGGAAAGAAAATCCACTCCGGTCTCAATCCATTGCATAGGATATCCACCTATAACAAAGGTTGAAGAAAACATTAAATAAAGAAATAAGAAAAAGATTGGAAACCCGAATAATTTATGCGTCAAAAAAGCATCCAGTATTTTCGTCACATCCCTTTTTTCCTGACTTCCTGGCGAAAAAGTTTCTTTTAACGCCCCTCCAATAAAGCCATACTTTGCATCGGTAATTAAGGTGATGGGCTCTTCATTAAATAAGTTAGAAACCCGGTCAACCTCCCTTCGTGCCGTTTCTTTTATCTCTTTTAGGTTTTTTGCATCCAAAAGATAATTCTGAATATGATTATCTTTTTCCAGAAGTTTTAGAGACACATACCTTGATGAAACCTGATCGGTTATTGCATAATTATCCGGATGCTTGATTTTTTCTTGTATATTTTGAATAGACTTTTCAAGTTCACCTCCGTAATTAATATGGATGTGCCGGAATACGGGATCCTCATCATTATATAAAGAGATGACTTTCTGAAACAGTTCATGAATCCCCAGTCCCTTTGCCCCAACTGTCGGGACCATCGGAACCCCCAGAAGTTTCCCCAAATATTTGGTATCCAGCCTACTATTGCTTCTTTCAATTTCGTCATACATATTAAGTGCCAGAACCACCTTCACATCCATATCGATTAGTTGAGTGGTTAAAAGTAAATTGCGCTCTAAATTTGAGGCATCTATAACATTGACAATAATATCCGGCACCTCTTGTATGATGTAGTCTCGCACATAAAGCTCTTCGGGGGAAAATGCAGATATGGAATATGTTCCTGGCAAATCGGTAATATTAAGAATATATCCGTCCTGTTCTACTCTGGATGTTTTAGAGTCCACTGTCACTCCTGAATAATTACCTGTATGCTCATTTGAATGGGAGGCAAAATTGAAGATTGAAGTCTTTCCCGCATTTGGGTTACCCACCAAGGCTATGTTAATATAGCGCCCCTTTTCTCTATATTTCTCAATCTTCTTCTTTTCAAAATCTTTGGACGAAGATGCATTTAACCCATAACCGTTAACAGGCATTTCGATGGATACCAAAACATTAAGAGCTTCGCTTCTGCGCAACGACAGATTATACCCCATAATTGAGTATTCAATCGGATCTTTTAAAGGGGCATTCCTAATCACGGTTATCTCCTTCCCCTTTACAAACCCCATTTCGCTTAATCTTCTACGAAAGGCCCCTCTTCCTAACACTTTCGTAACATATGCTTTTTCTCCACTTTGGAGTTCTGCCAACTTCTTCATGATATAACACTTCTCTATGCAATATTAGTAAGAGCGCGCTTTTCAGCCAATACCAACTTATTGGTATTTGTCATTTGCCTTCTGTTCCTTATATATATTCTTCCAATAACAACCCACAAAAAAATAACACAAAACACTAACAATCAAGACAATAAACAAACACATTAAGATATATTTAAAAAACAAACAATAATTTGACATTGAATTAAGTTTTTCCTATATTTAGTTAGAAGAATTCAATGTTTCTTTATTTAAAAAGCTGATATTGTGGGCACAGAGGAGAACATATATGAGAAATTGCGAGAATATTTGGGTCTTGAAGAAGAAAGTATAAACATTCTTGAGGAAACTATTGATTCCACAACACAGGTTGAGTATTTTGAATTCTCCAGGAACTATGTACACACAAAATCGGAAGAAGAGATCATTCGGTCTAAAGATTTACTCTTTGATCGTAACTTCCCCGTTGAAGATAAGAAGTCTACATTGGTAGAATTAGCCTCGCTTAACAGTGCGGAAGCATACCGAACCATTGAGAAATATCTGCACGAGCCAAACATCAAGCTTTATGACTGGGCTTGTCTTGCCCTTCAGGAAAGCAGGTTACATCTGGAAACCAACCTTTTAAATGAAAACAAAGTTTTAATCTCAACGGGGCTGGGAGGCAAGGGACTAAAACTAAGGTACTTCATTGTTCTTTTTTCCCCCGACGATAAGGCTTTGACCCAAACACAACAAAATATTATCAACAAAGAGCTTGGCTTCTATCTCCCAAAATACGGCGCAGAACTGGAAGATATTTTATTTGAAGATAGTTTTGCTTCGATCCTGGCAATTATACCTCTAAAAGTACACCTTCAACATTTATTTAGAAAAATAATAAGTGAGTGCAACGAACTTGGAAAATTTCTCTTCGAAGATTTTATTATCACTAACGTTAAAGCCTTGCACACTGAAGAAATCAGAGAACTGCTAAGAGTAAACAATATTTATTAGAAACTTATAACTTATGGTTTTTAATTCCAGTGAAGAAACACTGACTTTCCATTAAAAAATTTACAATAAAATAACATTTCGATAACACTGCGGCAAAAAAAATCAAACTCATGATTTTTTGAAACTATATCTTTAGAAGTGAAAGCTTTCTCAAAAGTCCCTTACGAATACCACCTGATTCTTATATGTATCACCCTGTGGGAAAAATCTATAAAAAACTTTTGAGAAAACCTTTATTTCTATTCTCTTGAACTTTCTTCTGCAGTTAAGCTAACTTCAAGATCTTCGAACTCCAAATCAGTATACTTTTTTGCTACCGGGCTTTCCTGCTCTTCACCTCTTTCTGCAAAAAACTCTCCAACCTGCTCCTCTGATTTTGAAGATTTAATAAAATCAATAGCACTATGTAATCCTTCTATAAACTTCTCGAAATCCTCTTTATATAAAAAGATTTTATGCTTTTCATAATAGAAACGCCCATCTTTATTGTAACGTTTTTTACTCTCTGTGATTGTTAGGTAGTAATCATTTCTCCTCGTTGCTTTTACATCGAAAAAATAAGTTCTTTTCCCAGCTCGTACTGCATTAGAGAATATTTCTTCTCTGTCAAGGTTAGCAGCATCTTCAATTATTTCTTTACCTTCTGCCATTTCACTATAATTTTAATCCGGTTGTATTGTTCAAAAATAAAAATTTTTTTTTAATGCTATAATTTATCGGGGTTAAACAGATGTGAAATTTACTGTTAAACATTTTTTTAAACACTTTATTCTAGTTGAATTTCCACATATAGCTCTAGTTATCAAACACCTGTTTCACTTAACGCAAGCAAGAATATAAATTTATTTTTTCATATTTGTTAAGTTTTTTCGAAATACTAATGATAAACTCATAAAAAACCGTTTATTTTGCAGCCGAAATAATTGCGGTTCTTTAAATATGATAAGTAGAAGAATATTGAGAATAAAGGTAATGCAAGCATTATATGCGTATTACAAGCATGCCGGAGACACTTCGATTAACGAAATTGAGAAAGAGTTATTCTTCAGTATAAAAAAAACATACGACCTGTATCACTATTTACTGACATTGGTCATAGATATCTCTAATTACGGACAAAAACGAATTGAGATAGCCCAAAACAAAAAACTTCCATCAGAAGAAGATCTTCACCCCAACACACGTTTTGTAGATAATAAGTTCATTGAGCAATTACGGATTAACCATCAGTTGTTGCGCTATATTGAAATTAACAAGCTTAACTGGGCCAATTACCCGGAGCTTATTAAGGGAATATACAATGAAATGATAGAACACCCCGATTACAAAGAGTACATAGAAAGTAACAATAACTCATACCAGGCAGATAAAAGTTTTATTGGCAAACTCTACAAAAATATAATTGCGAATTATGAGCCTCTATATACAGCTCTGGAGGAGCAAAGTATTTTCTGGAACGATGAAATTGAGTTTGTAATAAGTGCTATTATAAAAACAATAAAGAAGTTCAAACAGGAAGAGTTAGAAGATGTTGAGCTTATGCCTCTGTACAAAAGCCCATCTGACGAGGAATTTACAAAAAAGCTCTTCCGAAAAGTTATTTTAAACCAGAAAGAGTACCGAAAATTAATAGAAGAGCATTCAAAAAACTGGGATTTCGACCGCATTGCCTTTATGGACATCCTTCTCATTGAAATAGCTATTGGTGAAGCCATTGAGTTTTCAAGTATTCCTATTAAGGTCACATTTAATGAATACATCGAACTCTCAAAATATTATAGCACAAAAAGAAGCAATGTTTTTATTAACGGTATGCTTGATAAAATATTCAATCATCTTAAGAAAAACAATCTAATTCTAAAACAAGGCAGAGGTTTAATTGGGGAGGTCTAAAAAAATCCCCCACCATTGCGGCTTCTTTTCAAAAAGAAAACAATAATTATCAAATAAAAATTATGAATAATATTTTAAACTTTATTATGTTAATGCCTCCGCAGGAAGGTACAGAACAAAACCCGGCAAATATGTTTATAATGCTTGCCCTTATTATAGTTGTTTTCTATTTTTTCATGATACGTCCACAGGTAAAACGCCAAAAAGAGCTTAGAAATTTCAGAGAATCTTTAAAAAAGGGTGACAAAGTTATAACGACGGGTGGAATATACGGAAAAATTGCAAGTATCTCTGACACAACCATGTCTGTTGAAATTAGCAACGGTGTAATTATAAAAGTAGACAAAAGCGCTGTGTTAAAAGACTCGTCAGATCTTCAAGCTCAACAACAGAAACAATAAGCAGTATAATTCTCACCTGCTATTTAGTCAATATTGCCATGTAAGCAGTTTAAGGTATATTTGCAATACTTTAAACTGTTTATAATTTGATCAAGAAAAGCAAAAATCAGTTCAGGTTCTTACTTAGCATTGTCAGACTAAGAACAATGCTGGAATCGTTTTATAGGAGATTACAAAAAAGGTTTTTAATATTCTTTATTTTTGTCATAATCGCCTTTTTTTTCTGGCTATACAGAGCTTTAGATGATACATATGTGGAAAACATAAAATGCTCAGTCAGTTTTATTAACCTGCCTAAAAATAAAATCCCAACAAATAAACCTCCCGAAAAAATTGTACTTCGCGTAAGGGGAGATGGGTATTCAATTTTAAGTAAAAAACTAAATGCCCCGGAGCTAACATTCGATGTAAATAACTTTCGTTTGCATAGCCAGTCTTTAGATTCGCTCAGCGTTTATTTAATTACGAAAAGCACTTACGAAATTCTCTCTCAACAACTCAAAAGTGAAAACGAAAGAATTGAAATAATCAGCATTTTACCCGACACTATCTTTTTCAACTTTGCTAAAACCAGACAAAAAAAGTTGCCGATAACTCCTGTGTATATTAACCAAAAAAAACTGTTTGCCCAACAATATACATTGAATGGAAAAATGGAACTTTCTTCTGACTCTGTGTTTATTATTGGGCCGGCAAAAATTGTGGATACGGTCACATATATCAATACAGAACCTGTTATGGTCACAGAATTAAAAGATACCCTTAAAGCCTCCTTAAAGCTTATGCCTGTTCCAGGAACAAAGCTTTCTGCCCAGGAAGTGTTTCTGACTGTACCTGTAGACAGATTTACGGAATCAAGTTTTAACCTGCCATTAAAGGTAAAGCATGAACCTGACAGTATACTTTTAAAAGTATTTCCAAGAACCGTAAAAATAAATTACAGGGTAACACTAAGTCAGTACAGTAAGATTACAGAATCTGACTTTTACCCATATGTTGATTATAACGACATAAACAACAAAAATAAAAACATAAACAACTCAAAAATAAGCGTTTACATGGACTCAATTCCTGAGCACGCTATTTCTGCATCAATATACCCAACCAGTGTAGAGTTTCTAATAGAATCACGAAATGATAAAAATTGGAATAACAGGTGGAATAGGTAGTGGAAAATCGTTTATTTCCGGCGTTTTCGGCAAACTCGGCATACCGGTTTACAATTCTGACACCAGGGCTAAAGAGTTAATGAACACATCACCTCATCTCATTGAAAGAATCCAGGAAATATTTGGTTCCAGAGCATACTTTCAACATCAGTTAAACCGGAAATATATTGCATCAGCAGTCTTTTCTGATAAGAATTTACTAAATAAACTCAATACAATTGTTCATCCAGCCGTAGAAACGGACTTTCTTCAATGGTGTTCTTCTCAAAAAGACAATACATATGTTCTCAAAGAAGCTGCTATTCTTTTTGAAAGCGGAGCCTATAAAAAACTTGATGCCGTTATTCTTGTTTCAGCCCCTGAAAAAGTAAGGATAAGTAGGGTTGTCCAAAGAGACAAGACATCTGTTGATGAGGTAAAAAAAAGGATTAACAGCCAATGGACCACCGAGAAACTTATATCATTAGCCGATTTCCTAATAGAAAATAACGACAATAAGCTAATTTTACCTCAAATAATTGAAATAGATAAAAAATTAAACAGTATATGGGGAAATTCGGAAAATGGATAGGTGCCGGCTTAGGATTTGTTTTAGGCGGTGGACCGATTGGAGCGTTAATTGGCTTAAGTTTAGGGTGGATGTTTGATAGCGCTGCGGAAGGTGAGGCCGAAACAGGAGCCGGTTCTTCTAAAGTAACCTCTGGTGACTTTGCAGTGAGCCTCTTGGTTCTGATAGCTGCTGTTATGAGAGCTGACGGGAAAATAGTCCGCTCTGAACTTGACTATGTCAAGCGCTTCCTGATAAAAAGGTTTGGAGAAGAATCTGCTGGTGAAGCCCTTAAAATATTACGCGATTTACTGAAACAGGATATTCCTTTGCAGGATGTTTGCGTTCAGATTAAATTAAACGTTGATTATTCCTCGCGCCTAGAATTATTACACTTATTATACGGCATTGCCAGTGCTGACGGGCAAATACATGAAAAAGAAATTCTCATCATTGATAAAGCGGCTTACTACCTGGGCATTTCACCTACTGAACAGAAATCAATAAAAAGTATGTTTGTAAAAACTACTGAAAATGCCTACAAAATACTTGGGACCGCCCCCTCAGCAACGAATGAAGAAATAAAAAAAGCATTTAGAAAATTAGCTGTTGAATACCACCCTGACAAAGTAAGTTACCTTGGGGAGGAATTTAAAAAATCCGCTGAAGAAAAGTTCCGAAAAGTCAATGATGCATATGAGTTCATAAAAAAAGAACGAGGAATTAAATAACAATTGAAAAATCATTTATTCTTTAAGAAGTAAATTATATTTTTGCATCCTGATTATAATTTATAAAAATTTTATGAAGCTGAAAGATATTCTTGCTATTTCAGGAAAGCCGGGGTTATTTAAATTTGTCTCACAAGGCAGAAATGGAATTATCGTTGAATCCTTTACAGATAACAAACGAATGATTGTCCATTCAACCACAAAGGTCAGTGCCCTTGAAGACATTGCCATTTACACAGAAGTTGAAGAGGTCCCTCTAAAAGATGTGTTTACCAAACTTTATGAAAAAGAAGATGGAAACCCCACTATTGACCATAAATCAAACAATGAAGCTTTAAGAAGCTTATTCAGTGAAATTCTTCCTGACTATGATAAAGACAGGGTTTATGTTAGTGATATTAAAAAAGTTATACTCTGGTATAATACTCTTATCGGTTTAGACCTTTTAGACCCCAATGAGTCTGATGAGGATGAACAGGATGAAGAGGAAACTGAATCAAGCGTCGAAACAGGCACAGAGGAAAAAAAAGAAGATTCTGAAGGAGATACAACACAAGTCTCTGAATAAAATAAAAAATAATATTTAAGCGGGTAATGTTAATAATACATTACCTGCTTTCTCCTCACCTCCTCTGCTCTCTTTTACAAAAATCACTTCTGTTTTTTATTTACACACGGCAAAAAAACGATGGCTTTGTTATGCCACCTCTCCTATTAATTTCACATTAAAACTGAAGAGAAAAAATAATATGCAGATGGTTTTTATGCCCAATTGGTATGCGAAAGGATGGTGCAAACAGGGAAAATCCGGGTATGAGCACACATGTTCTTCCACTCTAGCTGCAAAACGAACCCCTATCCTATATATAATCTAATATATCCCCAATAAATAAACATGGTGTATTTCTAAATATCATATAAAATAAAAAAGGAACGTCCCCCGAAAACCTTAAGTCGAAACTCATCCTTCTAACATAAAACACAGATAATCAAGATCCTCCCATAAAAAGTGATGCCGGGACAAAGCCCGGCAATCAACCAAAACCCTAGAAACCATGAAGTGAAGCAAGTAGCCGGAACCACCCGACTACTTTGCATTTTTAATGCTATATATAAACACCCTTAGGACGTTTTGTATTCGATTTACGTAAAAATTAAAGTGCCTGATATAATTCGATAAGCGTGAAAAGCCCATATAAATAACAAGCTAAATTTTTGTTACTTCTGTTTTGTGTTTTCAGACACCAACAAAACATTTGCAGTATTAAACTGTCTTAGTTTAGTTCTATTTATAAATTAGAACAATCAAAAATAATCAAATTCTTTCATATAGGAACAAATTCTTAATATTTTATTCCCACAAATAACATAAAAGTCTTACCCACAACAAAATACGGGCTCTAAAATTCACCTGCTCTCTTTTAAAGTAGCTCTTTAACATCTCTCCAAAACAAAAAAACCGTCCTAAAAGAACGGTCAGTGAGATGGATAAATATGATTCTAATATCCTATAATCGTTTGTTTTGTGTTTTTTTCATCTGTATCAGACTTTGAACTTAACACCTTTACTCCCAAAATAATAGCAAATGCTATTAGAGCAACAACAAATTTAGATTTCACCCCTTGTTTTCTTTGATTTGTTCCATACCGTAAACTCATAGCCCAGTCAAGTCTTTTTTACATGAATAATTATTTTTAATTGACTAATGTCAATATTTTATACGCCAACAACTTAAAAGAGTTTTATTTTTCCACTATTTTCTTAAATTAAATGATAAAACTAGTTTCAGGTGAGCCCACCACCTCTTGATAAAGTAAGTTATAATGACTCATCCCGTCATTAGTTTTGTCTGAGGCAAGATATCTGCTCCTACAGATATTAAAAACCCCGGATGTATTCATTATTAAACAATAAACGCCCTATTGCAAACCATATTTGTTTAAATCAGCATCGAATTTATGTAGAAAAAAATCCCTTGAAGTTACCTTCAAAGGATCTACGATATCTTTTAATCCTGTCAACCTAAAATCTTAGGTAAAGAAATGTTTCGGAATTAATCTACTACTCCTTTTATTACCAGCTCTGTCAAGCCATCCGAGGTGTTCGTAAAAACAGTTACTGTTTTACTAAAATGCCCACTGGTTTTAGCATCATAAGTAACGGCGATTTCCCCCTCTTTATTGGAAGTTATTGGTTGTTTAGGATAATCCGGAACCGTGCACCCACAGCTGGATTTAACATTGGTTACAATTAGTGGGATCATTCCGGGATTTTTAAACTTAAACTCAATTGTTGCAGGCTCCCCTTTTTTTATCGAGCCAAAATCATATTCTGTGAATTCCCACTCAATTGCGGCCTTCGGCCCTGAAAATGCGAAAAGCATCAAAACAGGTAATAGTAATGTGATTTTCGTTAGTCGTTGCATATCTTTTTGTTTTATTTAACGAAATTATTACAAAAATTGTTCTAAAACTTTTAAAAAGGAGTTAAAAAGATATAAAAAATTGGAGCCTTGCCATTGGAAATACATACCAGTAATTGTTTAATGGAGTTTCCAGTGGAATATTTTTATTTTCAATGTATTCCCGAAACTGCCAAATAAGCCCTAAGTCCAGGTTTAGTCCAAAAAAATCGTTCACTGGTAATTCACGTCCTACTCCCAGGTTCATATAAGAGTATTTTCTTAATTCATCTTCGCTTAATTCATTTCTGGAAAAGGTATAGCCAGTCCTGATATACCAGTAAGGGCGTTCTGTAATGAGAGATGTATGGCCAAAGTGCAAAAGGTGGTCAAAACTAAATGTGGTAATATTTTCTTCAGAATGTATTTCCCAATCATTACCAACATAAAACCCTATTTGTGCGAAATCGTAATATTGATACCGGGCTCCGCCATGTAAATAATCCCGTACACCAACCCCTGCTGCAAGATCCAGTCTGGAATTAAATATTTGCCCTTCGCCTTCCGAAGAAAAACAAAAAAAAACAGCAAAAAAGAAGATTATTTTTTTCATAATTTATTCTTTTAGCCTTGATCCTTCAATAGTTACCCCATTTACATAAAAATAAGGCGAATTATGCAAACAACAGTGAACCGGGTGAAGCTACAAACTCATTTGCCCCTTCCAACAGCGGGACATTATCTCTTTTCTCTAATCATACTTTTTTGCCTTCTCCCAAATTTCGTTCATTTCATCCAGGTTCATTTCTTTTAATGGCATACCTTTTTTTAAGGTGCGTTCTTCAAGAAAATTAAACCTTTTAATAAACTTACGGTTTGTTCTTTCCAAGGCTGTTTCCGGATCTACCCCGTAAAGTCTGGCCGCATTAACAACAGAAAATAACAAATCACCGAATTCAGCTTCAATCCGTTCTTTATTATTAACCTCAATTTCCTCCTTCAGTTCATGTAGTTCTTCATTAACCTTATCCCAAATTTGTTCGGGCTTATCCCAGTCAAACCCAACTGCACGGACTTTTTCCTGCACCCTGTTTGCTTTTATTAATGCTGGCAATGATTTCGGCACCCCTGACAACACTGACTTGTTACCTTCTTTTTGCTTTAATTCTTCCCAGTTTTCTTTTACAACCTCAGCATCGTTGTTTACATCTACGTCTCCGAAAACGTGTGGATGCCTGAAAATTAACTTTTCACAAATGGCATCTATCACATCTTTAATATCAAAATCGTCGGTTTCAGACGCTATTTTGGAATAAAAAACAATATGCAGTAATATGTCGCCAAGCTCTTTCTTTATTTCTGTTCGGTCTTTTTGCAAAATCGCATCGGCCAGTTCAAATGTCTCTTCAATTGTAAGGTTTCTTATGCTTTCAAATGTCTGTTCCCGATCCCACGGACATTTTTCCCTCAACTCATCCATTATGTTCAGTAAGTTCTCAAACGCCTCTAGTTTTTCTTGTATTGTATTCATTATTATTCGCCACTTAGAAATAAATTATTTAAATCTTTTTGTTCCTTAAATTTCACCCTGATAACAGAATTGTTAGACAGGTTTAATAATTCCGATGCCGGTCCGTTTGCTATTGCTATTTCCAAAAGGTTTGCAGAGTTAAACAGCGCTACCAGTTCTCCAGTTGGCATATCTGTGTAGGTATTGCACATCTTATCTATTTTATAATGATTGCTTTGTACAAATATTTCAAATGCTTTCCCCTTCCCTACGCGTTCAAAAGTCTCTTTATTAATATTTGTGATTGCGTTTGAAAAGGAGTCAATAAAAACCACACTCCCATTTATCTGATTACTATCTATGGTTGGCAGCAACGGTACCTGATGACGATAATCGTTACATTCTTCGGCCAAGGCTTCAGTTAATTTACCTTCCAGGACACGGAATGCAACATCTACGAAAATATTGAGGCTTGCAAAAGTATCCCCCGGATTTAAGTCAACATTAACCCGAAACACTTTTTTTTCCTCTTCAGGAAAAACCAAGTCAGGAAACCCCGTATCGGAACACAGAAAAAACTGCTTGTCTTTTTCAATTATCAACAAAGCCCTTTTCTTTGAAAGTATTGTGTGGACTCCAAGGATATGAACCGTTCCTTCCGGAAACTCCGAATAACAGTTCCTAATAATAAATGCAGCCTGCATTATATTGAATGGTGTTACCTGATGGCTAATATCAACAATTGTTGTGGACGGATCCCTGGAAACAATTTTTCCTTTTACTGCCCCTATGTAGTAATCACTATTGCGCCAATCGGTTGTTAGTGTTATTATAGCCATGAAAGTCCGGTACAGATATGTTTAAAATTGAATATATTGAAAAAATAGGTTTACTTTGTAGAGCCCAAAAGTAAACATTCTTCGTGAAAATTCTATGATAGAAAAGTCGATATATTTGGAGGGTATAGACCCTCTGCATTTGTATGGGGCTAATAATGTATTATTAGATAAAATAAAGGCGTTTTTCCCTAAGTTAAAAATAGTTGCGCGTGGAAATGAAGTAATTTCAATCGGAGATGAAAAAGAAATTAAAAGTTTTCAGGAGAAAATTGATCTTCTGATTTCTTTCTTCCACAAATACAATAAAATTACGGTTTCTGACATAGAAGAATTATTCGAATCAGGAGACACCCCATGGATTGCGGAGAAACCGTCAAACAGTGATGTCCTGGTTTATGGTAACCATGGGAAATTAATTAAAGCCAAGTCGGTTAATCAATTAAAGCTGGTTGAAGAGTTCGATAACAATGACCTGCTTTTTGCTCTTGGACCTGCCGGTACGGGAAAAACTTACACGGCAATAGCTTTGGCCGTAAGGGCTTTAAGAAACAAAGAAGTCAGACGAATAATATTAACCCGCCCTGCGGTTGAGGCAGGAGAAAACCTTGGGTTCCTTCCCGGCGATTTAAAGGAAAAACTGGATCCTTATCTCCAACCCCTTTACGATGCCCTACGTGATATGATCCCGGCTAAAAAGCTTATGGGGTTCCTTGAGGATGGTACAATCGAAATTGCCCCCCTGGCATTTATGCGTGGGCGGACCCTGGACAATGCATTTGTAATACTGGATGAAGGACAGAATACTACAGTCAACCAATTAAAGATGTTCCTCACCCGTATGGGGAAAAATGCCAAGTTTATTGTCACAGGCGATGTTACTCAAATTGATTTGCCCCGGAAAAGTACTTCAGGACTGGTCAAAGCCCTGCAAATTCTTAGTGATGTTATAGGTATAGCTGTGGTGCATTTCGATGTTAGAGATGTTGTGAGACATAAACTGGTAAAAAGAATAATTGAAGCTTACGAAAAAACAAGTAATTCATAACAATAAAAAAACAAATGATGCAAGCATTAACTAAAACAAATTTTAGTTTCCCTGGCCAGAGAGGAGTTTATAACGGCAAAGTGCGTGATGTGTATAATATTGGGGATAAGTACATGGTAATGATTGTTTCCGACAGAATATCTGCTTTCGACGTTGTACTTCCAAAGGGAATTCCATACAAAGGACAAGTATTAAACCAAATTGCGGCAAGTTCCCTTGACACAACAGAAGATATAGTTCCTAACTGGAAAATATCCACTCCCGATCCGATGGTCACTATCGGGCATTTTGCCGAGCCTTTTAAGGTTGAAATGGTGATTAGGGGATATCTTACCGGACACGCATGGAGAGAATACAAGGCAGGGAAAAGAATGCTGTGCGGAGTTCCGCTTCCCGATGGCATGAAAGAACACCAACGGTTTGAAAAACCAATTATCACCCCCACAACCAAGGCCGATCAGGGACATGATGAAGATATCTCAAGAGAGGAAATTATTGCACAAGGGCTTGTTAGTGAAGCAGATTATCTGATGCTTGAAGAATATACCCAAAAGCTTTTTCATCGCGGTTCTGAAATTGCGGAAAAAAAGGGGCTCATCCTGGTAGATACCAAATACGAATTTGGAAAAAAAGATGGAAAAATCTATCTGATTGATGAAATTCACACGCCTGATTCCTCCAGGTATTTTTATAAAGAAGGTTATGAAGAAAGGTTTACAAAGGGAGAACCTCAAAAGCAGCTTTCTAAAGAATTTGTAAGAGAATGGCTCATACAAAACGATTTCCAGGGTAAAGAAGGACAAAACATACCGGACATGCCAGACGAGTTTGTTACCGAAGTAAGCGAAAGGTATATTGAATTATATGAAAATATTACCGGAGAAGAATTTAGCAGGGCCGACAATTCGGACATTATAAAAAGAATTGAAAAGAACGTCACTGATTTTCTTAGTACCCTTGATATAGCCTAATTCGGTTGAAATAAAACCGCATGCGGCCGAAAAGAATATAGTTAAAAGCCTTGTAGCATGAATGTTTTTCACTACTTTCAATAAGTTGAAGTTTTTTCATAAAGACTTCTGCAAGGCTTTTGTTCTTTTTAGGCACTTTGCCTGATGTGTTCATACAGTTTTATATATTTGTAACATATGCCTTTAAAACCACTTTCGTCCCGGGCATAAATTTTATGAGGGGAAAATAAGTGTGCTTATCAAGGTATGACTTGACGTAGAAAGACTCAATATGATTTTGATTTTGGGTTTTCTTCCATTAAGGAATAAAAATATTTTATAAAAATAATGTTTCAATTATCAATGGGGAGAGTTACTTGGTTTGTTATTTCATTTACTTTTTTGATCCTTGTCTTTCCGACAATCAAACTACAGGCTCAGTTTACCCCTGCCCCTGTAGAAAAATCAACGCAAAAGATACTCTACCAGGGTAAAGCATATTATGTTCATACCATAAAAGCTAGCCAGACATTATATTCTATCAGTCGCGCATACGGCGTAACCCAACAAGACATAGCTGCAGCGAACCCGACACTGGCTCTCGAAGTCATTCAGCCCGGGCAAGTTATAAAAATACCTGTATTGTCCACACTTGACTCTATTTCAGAATCATATTTCGGATTATCTAAAGATGACTTCTATTACCATACCATTCAGCCTAAGCAAACAGTTTTATATCTTACCCGAACCTACAAAGTTGATAAAGAAACTATATACAAATACAATCCGGAAACAGAGGGAGTGCTTCAGGTTGGTCAGGTTGTGAAAATTCCGAAGCCTCATGTTCTTCAAAACAAGCCCAAACAACAATATCCGGATAAATCGTATAGCTACACTGTAAAAGCTGGAGATACTTTATATTCCCTGGCAAAAAAATACGGGGTAAGTGTCTCTGACTTTATTAACACAAACCCGGATCTCCGCTGGGGGCTGAAAGCTGGTATGACATTACAAGTACCCGGAAGTTCTATTCCTCATAACCTATTTGAAGCCTCTCCTGACGACTCTTTTCGTCCTGAATTCACAAGAATGAAGCTTCTTAACAGATTCCAGTGCGATTCCATTCAAAGGAACAACAGAACCGGAGCCATTAAAATAGTAGTTATGCTTCCTTTTTATGTAGACGAAACCATTCAACTTGACTCTATAAAAAATGACTCTATTAAAAGGGGGCACCTGTATAACAGAAATAAAGCTATTGGAAGAAGCTTTATAGAATTTTATGAAGGCCTTGTATTATCCCTGGATTCAATAAAATCCCTCGGACAGAACATTACCCTTTTTACTTATGACACCAAATACGATACAACTCAGGTTGACAAAATTCTTAAAGAACTGGAAATTATCAAACCCGATTTTATAATTGGTCCCGTAAAAGGTGAAAATATACAGAGGGCTTCAGCTTTTTCTGATTCAAACCAGATTCCGCTTATTCTTCCTCTAACCAAGGCCTCAAAAGGACTTACCGGAACCAACCCTTACGTTATTACGCTTTTGCCGGATTTCGAAACAGAGTTGGCCCTCGCTTCTGATTTCCTGTCGCAATATCATGATCAAAATATTGTTATGGTACACAATCAGGATACTTCTCGCATGGACAACATAAATTTCCTGAGAAAGACTCTATTTGACCACTTTTCTTCAAAATCTTCATACCAAAATGCCCTTTTTAAAGAAATTCGGATTAATGACACACTAAAAAGGAACCTTGCCCATGCATTCAGGGAAGACCTGGAAAATATTGTCATTATTGCATCTAACAATGAAGCTTATGTTAGTAATATTATAGGGTTATTAACTATACAAAAGAGAGCCTATAAAATCAGGGTGTTTGGATTACCAAGCTGGCAAAAATTTAAAAACCTGAGAGTTGATCAACTTCATTCTCTTAACACTATTCTTTACACTCCTTTTTTTATTGATTACACCAAGCCTTCCACAAAACGATTTGTTGAACGATGCAGGAAAGATCTGGGGTATGAACCATACCGAACAGACAGAAACGGCAATGGCTTCAATTTCACCTATCTGGGCTATGAAACGGGGCTGTTATTCTCAAAAGCTTTCAAGAATTATGGCCCGAATTTCATTAATTGCCTTTGCACTATAAAAGAAACAATGCCTCAGCTTGAATACGAATTTAAGATAAATAAGCAGGGTGGAATTAAGATTTACTCTATCAACTTTATAAACTTCTCCAAAGAATTTGATTTATACCGTATTCCTTTTGTCCATTCGGAAAGCAATGAGATTATAAATTCAACTAATAATACTGAATTACATCAGGAACAACCCCCACATTAAATGGAATAAGTAGAAGAATAGATGAGATGAACCAAAGCCGTCCTCTATTGAAAAATATTCACTTATCATAAATGTTTTTTATATAATGTTGAGGATGTTTCAGGTACTCTGATTATTTTTCAATACCAAACAATCAAAAGAAACGAACTTCTAAAATTGACATCGGCTTTAACCTAAAAAAAATCGAAATAATGAAGGAACTTATGAAAACAAAAGCGTTTTCCATAAATTCCATTTTTCAACAGGTAGTTTTTCCTGCTCGAAACTAACAATTGAATTTACTTGTTTTTTAAGCCTGGCAAGACCAATTTCGCTCTTAACAATATAATCCTGAGCTCCCGCACGTATTGCCTCTACAGCAATCTCCAACTTTGAATTAGACGAAAAGAACAGATACTTCGCCCCTTCATTTAACCTTTCATATTCTTCCATAAACTCCAGTCCATTCCAGTTCTCTTCTCCAAGATTGTAATCCAAAATTACAATATCTGCCCTGGGAAGGCCTGAAACAAAACAGTTTTCTCCATTATCAAATGTCTCAAAGTTTCGTAGTCCTATTGACTCAAGACTTAAAATTACTGTTTTTTTATAGCCCCGGTTTCTGTCTATTATATAGACAATGGGCTCTCTTCTTCTTAACATTTGGATAACTTTTTAAAATTAAGCTATTCTAATTTACAAAATGATTTTATTATAAGACTCCTATTTAAGCATCTATTTGATTAATGGCCATAATATACCTATTAACGTCAAACTTCCTTTTACACCCATTATAATTCATATACCTTATCTGCCCAAAGACTGCTCTTTCCATCCATGGCCTGTCGTGTACCCCGCCAACAGACCATGCGCACCCGGCATATCCATTCGGATCATTACCGTCCAGACTGTATTTATCATTAAGGTAGGTGCTAATTTTCATCGCTTCATCCGGAGAGGTGCTCCATTCGAGTATTTTTTTTGCCCAGTACATACGCATATATCCATGCATCTTGCCGGTTAAGATTATTTGGTGCTGGGCACTGTTCCATAAATTATCATGAGTCCGGGCTTTCTCAAACTGTTCAAGGCTGTAAATGTATTCCCTTTCATCCCCCATATGCTTCCTTAACGATTTTTTTGCCCATTCCCTGAAACCATTGAAATTATCATAATTATTATTGTAATAACAAAAGTTATCAGACAACTCCCTCCTGACAATCAGTTCATCAAGAAATGTATTTCTGTTCTCCCCTTCTGGCATTAATCGAATTACTGTCGAGGCAATATATTGCGCCGATATTTGCCCAAAATGTAAATATGGTGATAACCCGGAAAGAACATTTTCATTGGGGTTATTTCTGTCCCCGGCATATTTCGCAAAATTGTGTTCCAAAAAGTCATTCATTATTTTTATTGCAATGCTTTCTCCGGAAAGAAACCCATTAATAGGAGAAACGCTTTCGTCAATTTGCCCATTTTCGATTATACGCTCCCATCTTGTTTCCCCAGACACCTCTACCCTCTTCTTTAGTTGAGGTAAAGAAGGGTAGTCATCAAGAAATTCCGGAAGCCGCACCTCTAACTTTTTTCGAAAAGTAAACGCACTGTATTCTTCTTTGTCAGAAGCTTCCCAACAAGGGATTATATTATGGGCATCAACCTCACAGACCGGAATATCCAGTTGTTTTGCCAACTGACTTTTCTTCTGCCGTATACTTCTTAACGGTGAGAAATCACACACCAACACACCAACATCCTCATTTTCAATGTATTTATCTATAGAATTCTCTACCAACAATTCAAACCCAACACCTTTCTTATTCAGTTCTTTCTTTAACTGCTTTAATCCTTCCAATGCAAAACTATACTGACGAAGTGTTGGTACCGGTTCAAAAATTTGCCCCGAAAAAATAACCGTCAGAGACACCTCGTATTTGTTTGCCATCATGATCGCATAAAGCAAAGCCCAGTTATGCCCAATCCTTTGTTCACGGTCCATCCAGTATACAACCTTTCCTTCTGAATATATTTTTGTATTTAGCGCTCTTATTCGTTTCTTATTCATTGCCATTTTTACCTGTTTCAAAATTTTCACAAGAGATTATTGGTATCTTCCCTTTCCCCCTCTGTTTCTTTGACAGGAAAACAAATGACATTTTAACAAGTTCGTTTATTTCTGCATCCGAGATGTGATAAAAAATTTATTCCCGATAATCTGACGAAAAAAAACTATACGTTACATATCCCTTCCCTTCATTAAACGCCAGCCCCTTTCCCTAACATTATTCAATTTTCCGTTCCAAAGTTGTATTGACAAACAGAATATCTCCGAGTTCTTCATATCCTTCAAAAATTTCAAGAGAATGTTTTACCTGCTCTTCCCTAAACCCTATTAAAGTGAGCCCGGCGTCAAAAGAACGTTCATTAATAACTTTTTTCACACTAACATTTGGATCTGTCTCCAGAATCTCAATATTACCTGGAGAAATCGGCAACCGCCCAGTTCTTATTGTTTCGATAAGCTCATCTCTGCATTCCTGGACTTTACCGGTCGGGGCCATCTCAAAAATTTTAATTTTCCCCTTTTTCCAGTCCGGGTGACCCAAAATAATATAGCTTAAAAGAATCATAAGATTCGAATTTTCAAAATCAGTACTTTTAATCCAAACATGGATACCATGTTTGAAATTAATCTTCCTGTTTGTTGAACAAAGGACCCCAACGTCCAAATTGGCAGCACGCGCCAAAGGCACATTTTCAATAATTTGTTGTAAACCGGCTTTTGTTTCCTTATCAAATTCAAATAAAATCATATTATTTGGCATCCCGGATATCCCTGGCAATTGTATTATTTGTGCTATGGCGGAAGTATAAGACGGAGATATCAGTGTATTGATATACACATTACTATCTTCATCAGATAGTTCAAACAACCGATCATGGAGTTCGTCCGATTTTAAATTTGATGCTTTTGAAAAATAATCTTCAATTAAATGAATGTATGTGCCAAAACCGTACTTTTCCGAAATCCATTCCAAAAGGCGCATAGCCTTATCTCTCTCGAATGAATTCTTGGAAACACATACGACTGAAGGCCTCCATTTTTCCGTTTTATCTTCTTTTGTCTTCTTTTGTATATAAATCTGAATCTTTCTGCTTAACTGAAAAATTGCCCCCTTAAATATTGACTGCATTCCGCCTCTTTCTTTATGGAAATAACTTATCATCAAATACAAAATGACCATTATTATTACAGCTCCGAATGCGTATCCCTTTTCTATTTTGAACATGAGCCATACACAAAAAACGAACCCTATCAGGGAAACAATCCAGCGCGACCTAAAAACAGGCCGGTAAGAAGGATCGGCCCCAAAATGGTATAAAAACGAAATCAGGCAAATTGAGCCATAAGTAACCATAAAAAACATTGAAATTATTTTAGCAACAGAATCAACCTCTCCCATTGCTACAAAAACCAAGGCAATAATGCTGGTTAATAAAGTTGCTGCTACTGGTTCATTACTTTTACCTTTCCCTTTTGCCAGAAACCGGTGAAAAGGAATTGAACCATCCAGGGCCAGGGCCTGAAGGGTACGTGGAGCAACCATAATTGACCCAAGCGCTGAAGATATAGTGGATGCTGCGAGTCCCAAAGGGATAATTATTGCCCCCCCAAGCGCAATTCTTTTCATGATTTGCATATCTGTACTTAAATCATCCTGACTGGCAGATATTGCAAGCTTATATGCAATAAAACAATAAATGATCATTCCGGCTACTGTTGCCACTGTAGTACCCAGGGGAATAGACTTTCCCGGATTTTTCAAATCTCCGGACAGTCCAACCCCTGCGGTCATTCCTGTAAATGCCGGAAAAATTATGGCAAAAACGACAAAAAACTTCTGATTGATATCTCCTATCTGAACTGAAAAAATGCTTGAGTCTGATACCGGACTGTACCCTGTCTTTCCAAGAAAGAACAACAATAATGAGGCTGCTAATATCACAACTACAAAATAAAGTGCCTTAACACCTAAATTAGCACCTTTTTTTAACATCAGCCAGGATAAACAAATCATGGTTGGTACACTTATCAATTGCTTGGGAACACTTTTATCAGAATCAGCAAATAAACTTTCGTTCAGCCACTGAAACAAGGGATCAAACGCTTCGGTAAATGCGATAACATAAAAAGCCACACTTATCGCCTGTGATAAATAAAGTGCTATTCCTATCGTTGCACCAATATTTAGTCCAAACGAACGGGATATTATAAAATACTCCCCCCCTCCTTCAACCCTTTGGTTGGTTGCAATCTCTGAAAGGGCCAAAGCCGTAGGGACTGTTACCAGGTGACCAATTAAAATCACCATCAGGGTGCCCATAAACCCTAATTCACCTACTGCGTAACCAAATCTTAAAAATAATATTGCTCCTAGAATGGTTGATATGGCTGTAAAAAAAACTGGTGCTGTACCAAAGCCCGAATGTGTAGTTTTCCTGCCCATTTAATTTTAGTTTTGTTTTGTAGCAAAATACCGTCTATCATAAGGTGCCGGTTACCAACTTTAAAAATAACCTTATTATTAACAGTTTTTGAAATTTAAACAAGCTTTTTACTAAAACTACCCCTAAAACATTTTTTCGCCCCTGTTGTGTATAGAGCAAAAACCTTGCACCTTAGGAAAAACATACATAGAACAGGAGATGCCGCAAACAAATTATACTACTTAACGATAATGTTTCCCCAGGATCACTGAATCATTTTTACATCAACGATACAATGTCCCAACGCGTTATCTTTAAACTTTACCAGAACATCGTAAAAACCGCTTTTATTACACTGAAAGTTAACCGTTTTATAGTACTTGTCATCAAATATATTTGTTAGGATCAGGTTATCCGCATCCATAAGTTCCAGAATTGCGTCTCCGGGTTTATTGTCAATTCCATTTTCAATGACAAAAACATATTTTGTACCTTTCGTTAGCTTTAAAGTTAAAAAGTACTCATTCTCGTAATCAACATCGCTTACCCGGGTTAGTTCAAACTCAATCTGCTTAATAAAAATCTCTTTTTGGGCATTCGCGTCCCTGTTTATCGAAGAAACTGTTAAAACCCCTATTAAAACGACTAGTTTTAATCCTTTCATCACACTAACTTTTTAAATTTGGAAATAAAGTTAATAAGAATATGAAAAAAGCAGATCCCTAGATATTAACAACTTATTCAGTTTTCATGGTTAACCAGTCAAGCTTACCATCTAAAAGAATCAGTTTTGCATGTTCTGAAATCCGTTGAACGTCACTCCCACTTAGCCTTACTATCTCCTTTGAGATCTCCTCATAATAGTATTCCCTGGTAAGTCCATTACATTTAGAGGTTCCGTTTCTCATATAAAATAATGCTTTTACTTGCCTCTTCTCATCAACACTTTTCAGCGCCCCTACCAGTGCTTTTAAACGCGTAAAATCTGCTCCTTCAGCTTCCCACCATTCCTCCACCTTGTTTATTGAAAGCTTCCAGGCTATCTTCTTCAATTCTTCCGGGGCAGCACTTTCCATTCTCTTCCTGTTTGCCGGATTGTTGTAATAAGCCGGGAATGTTTTTTTTATATGACTGACTATTTGTTCTTTAGGCAAATGTATTCCACTAAAGCCGAAATTATTAAAACTAATATCTTCTATTAACCAGCCGGCGCGAATGGAGATATAATCAATATCATAATCCAATATTTGTCCATGCCCAAAAAACCTTTCTGCCCCGGGATATATCAAACTACCGGAGTTTTTCAGCTTAACCTTTTCGTTATTGTCAAAAAGTTCTATCAATAATGGAATTACCCCTTCCTGTATGTTTTCCAATTCTGCTTTTGACTTTTTAACCTGTTTCCAGTCTGATGAAGTAAAATCTTTAATTAACTGCCCCTTCTCCTGTGAATAAACAAAAGAGAATAAAGACATCAATAAAAAAACTATTGCCAATCTTTTTACAGTATTCATGATTTTATAGTTAAATAAGTATGATTGCCTTAAATTAATAAAAAATGCATTAAATCAAAACTCAGTCTCCCCAATGTGGCAGGTACTCTGAATAAAAGTTGTCCATGGAACGAAAAATATTCTTTCCCGAAATTGGATGAACCTGATTCATTTGTTCAATTATTTTTCTAATCTCTAACCTCTTAGTGTTTTCATAAGGACAGTTTTTTAGCTCTTTTTTATACCCTACTATTTTTGCATAATCTTCCAGTTCTTTTTCTGAAATCTCCAATAAAGGACGTATTACATTTATTCTACCATCAAACATCGAAAACTTAAACGGTAGCGAACTGATTGAACCATGATACATCATATTCATAAATAGCGTTTGGACAGCATCATCCATGTGGTGCCCAAAAGCCAGTTTATTGCAGCCTAACTCCCTGGTCAGCTCAAACAGGGCCTTTCTCCGGTTCCAGGAACAAATAAAACATTCCGATTTCTTTGAGT
This sequence comes from Bacteroidales bacterium, assembly GCA_965230395.1. Taxonomy (GTDB): domain Bacteria; phylum Bacteroidota; class Bacteroidia; order Bacteroidales; family UBA10428; genus UBA10428. The sequence continues at coordinate 2,531,062 of CBDDKV010000002.1, read as the reverse complement.
TCTTCTGCAATTCTATCTCAAACTCTTTCAGCACAAACTTCACCCCTCTTTCTGCACAAAATAGCTCCAAGTATTCTACGTCTGTTTTATATCCAATTGTTGATATTAGAATATGGGACGCAATAATTTCAATCTTAAATGGCAGATGTTTTTGTATGTCTGTCATGGCATCCAACAAAATCATAGAATCTTTCCCTCCTGAAAGCGCAACGAGTATTTTGTCCCCTTCTTTCAACAAACCTTGTTTTTTCATTGTTCTGCCCACCTTTTTATTAAGGTTACTGACGTATTTATCCATATATTTGCAATCTAATAAAAAGCGGCAAATTTAAAGAAATTACTTTCAGATGTAAGCTGAAACCCAGTAGTTTCATTGCCTGTATTTTTCTGTGTTGGCTTATGATTTCAAAAAAACATATATTTATCGGGGTTCTATCGGTCTTGCTTCTTGCTTCATGCGCTTCTACAAAATATTCAAGAGATTTGCGCAAGAAAAGTAAGGATTGTGATTGTTCAAAAAAGACAAAAACTAAAAAACACAAGACTTATAGAATTAAAAAATAATTATTTTTGAAAATTCTCTCAAAGGGATAAAAACAGATTAATCGGAGATTCTAATTATTTACCGGTATTATTCATTTATTTACCGATAAATGGTGCATTTTAAGCAATTTTAACAAGATTTAAATTGCTTTAATTTAAGATAAAAACCAGTAGTGCTAATAAAAACTTTCATTATCTTGCACCCCCTTTTGTTATTAAAATAACAACAAAATACATTCAAGTGCTAAAAAATAACAGTTAAATAATATGCAAAGCAAATTACAGGAATTAACAGAAAAAATATACCAGGAAGGACTGGAGAAAGGCAACGAAGAAGCCAGAGAAATTGTAGACAAAGCCAAAGAGGAGGCCGCTGCTATTGTTGAAGCAGCCAAAAAAGAGGCTGAACAGATTTCTAACGACGCAAAAAACAAAGCTGAGGAAACCAGAAAAAACACAGAATCTGAAATCAAACTATCCTCAAAACAGGCTTTAAATGCACTTAAACAGGAAATTACAAATGTAATAAAAGACGCTGTTGTTAATCAGGCAACAGAAAAGGCTTTCGACGCTGATTATACGAAACAGATAGTAGAAACAACCTTGACCAACTGGAGCAAAGACCAGATAGCAGACTTAACAGTACTTCTTCCTGCCAGCGAGGAAAAAGAGCTGACCGCTCATCTTAACAAAAGCATTAAAGATTTGCTAGACAAAGGGCTTGAGATAAAATTTGACACAGCTGTAAAGGCAGGGTTTCAAATTGCCCCTAAGGACGGTAGCTACAAAGTAAGTTTTACAGAAGAGGATTTTAACAACTTCTTTAAGCAATACCTTCGCCCAAAACTTATTGCAATCCTTTTCGAGTAAAAAAAATCATATATGAGCCGACAATATCATTATTTAGTTGCCGGATTACCAGAATTAATTTTTGAGGATAAAAAATTAGTCCACACATCAGCAGACTTCAGAAACTACCTTTCAGAACACCTGCCCACTGACGACATGGAACTAATTAACCTTTTGTTTTGGAAATACGACAATACAAATCTTTTAAGCAGGCTAAACAATCCTGATGCTGAGATTAACACTATGGGCGTGTTATCTTCCAATCAGCTTGATGAGTTTATTGCCGCCCAGAAGAATGACTCTATTGAAACTCTTGATTTTTCAGTACCGGAATATTTAGTCGAATTTATAGAAGCCTATAAAGCGGGCGAGGCGATCTATTCCGGTAAAAGCTGGGATTTACAACTCACTGAACTTTATTATAACCACGTTTTAACCACAAAAAATTCTTTTGTGAGAAACTGGTTTAAATTTGAACTTGACTTAAGTAATATCTTAACTGCCATTAATTGTAGAAACAATAACATTCCTTTGGAAAAGCAATTGGTGGGATCCGGTGAGTTAAATGAAAAACTATCGAAGAGTAGTGCACGTGATTTTGGATTAACTGATGAAATTGATTCTCTGAATAAAATCCAAAAAGCCCTTGAAGAAACAGATCTTTTAGAACAGGAAAAGAAAATTGATCGGGTGAAATGGGAACTGATTGAAGACGATTCTTTCTTTCACTTTTTTACGATTGAGAAGTTATTTACATTTCTGGTTAAGCTTTCTATTGTAGAGCGCTGGATAAGCCTGGATAAAGATACGGGATTAAAATTATTTGAGGAATTATTAAAGAACCTGGAATCAAGCTATGAATTCCCGGGTGAGTTTAGTTTAAATTAAGATCTAAAACATGTCAACAAAAGGTAAAGTAAAAGGAATAATAGCAAACCTGGTTATAGTTGAAGCTGAAGGTGCTGTATCGCAAAATGAAATTTGTTTTATACAGACTACCGACAATAAACTCATGGCCGAGGTTATCAAAGTTAATGAAAACGAGGCTTCTGTACAGGTTTTCGAAAGTACACGTGGTGTAAAAGTAGGCAGCCCCGTTGAATTCGCAGGACATATGCTTGAAGTAACTCTTGGCCCTGGGATACTTTCCAAAAACTATGATGGGCTGCAAAACGACCTTGATAAAATGGAAGGGGTCTTCTTAACAAGAGGAGAATACACCCACCCATTGGATGTAGACAAAAAGTGGCATTTTAAACCTCTTGCCAAGTCGGGAGATCAGGTCGAAACCGCTTCATGGCTGGGTGAAGTTAATGAAAACGGAATGCCTCATAAAATAATGGTACCTTTCTCTTTCAAAGGAACATACACCGTTAAAAGTGTTGTTGAGGAAGGTGATTATACCATAGAAGATACCGTTGCTGTTCTCGTTGATAAAGACAACAATGATATCCCCTTAAACATGATACAGAAATGGCCTGTGAAAGTGCCTATTACGGCATACAAAGAAAAACCAAGGCCTTTTAAGCTTCTGGAAACAGGTGTAAGAACAATTGACACACTTAACCCCATAGTAGAAGGCGGTACTGGTTTTATCCCGGGTCCGTTTGGTGCTGGAAAAACAGTTCTTCAGCATGCAATATCAAAACAGGCAGAAGCTGATATAGTAATCGTTGCGGCTTGCGGAGAGCGGGCAAATGAAGTAGTGGAGATTTTCACGGAGTTTCCGGAACTTGAAGATGCAAGGACCGGACGTAAGCTCATCGAAAGAACAACCATTATCGCAAACACATCAAACATGCCCGTTGCTGCAAGGGAAGCTTCTGTGTACACAGCAATGACCCTTGGTGAATATTACCGCTCAATGGGCTTAAGGGTATTAATGATGGCCGACTCAACCTCTCGTTGGGCACAGGCACTGCGTGAAATGTCAAACAGACTGGAAGAACTTCCTGGACCTGATGCATTCCCGATGGACCTGTCGGCAATTATATCGAACTTCTATGCAAGAGCCGGTTATGTATACCTAAACAATGGTGAATCAGGATCTATTACCTTTATTGGTACGGTATCGCCTGCTGGTGGTAACCTAAAGGAACCTGTAACAGAATCTACAAAAAAGGCTGCGAGATGCTTCTATGCTCTTGCTCAGGGACGTGCAGACGGAAAAAGGTACCCAGCTGTCGATCCAATAGACAGCTACTCTAAATATATTGAATATCCGGAATTTACCGAATATATCGCCGGAATTATTTCCGAAGACTGGATGGATATGGTAAACAAGACAAAAACCATACTTCAGCGTGGAAAAGAAACCTACGAACAGTTAAACATTTTGGGTGATGACGGGGTACCTATTGACTATCACATCACCTACTGGAAGTCGGAGTTAATGGATTTTGTTATTTTACAACAGGATGCATTTGATAAAATCGACCAGGCCAGTCCAATTGAACGTCAGCAATATATGCTTACAAGTGTTCTTGATGTTTGTGACTCAGGTTTCGAATTTGATTCATTCAACGAAGTTGGTAGTTACTTCAAGAAAGTCATTAATGCCTACAAACAAATGAACTACTCTGAATTTAAGTCTGAGAAATTCAATAGGTACGAAGAAGAATTGAAAGAACTGATTAAAGAAAGACGAGTAGCTTAAATTAAATCTAAATAGAAAAACAAAAAAGGCATGGAAAATAAAGCTTTTCAAAAAATATACACAAAGATTTCCCAGATTACAAAAGCTACCTGCTCATTAAAAGCAACTGGTGTTGGATATGAAGAGTTAGCCCTTGTTAATGGGAAACTGGCCCAGGTTGTAAAAATTATTGGCGATAGCGTAACATTGCAGGTGTTTGGTGGTACTGAAGGTATCCCTACAGATGCAGAGGTTACTTTTCTGGGAAAGGCTCCTACCTTAAAAATAAGCGACGATCTTGCCGGAAGGTTCTTTAACGCTTTTGGAGAACCTATTGATGGCGGTCCCGAAGTTGAAGGAAAAGAGGTTGAAATTGGAGGTCCCTCAGTAAACCCGGTAAGAAGAAAACAGCCTTCAGAGCTTATTGCTACAGGTATTGCTGGCATTGACCTTAACAATACGCTGGTTTCCGGACAAAAGATTCCATTTTTTGCCGATCCCGATCAACCCTTTAACCAGGTAATGGCCATGGTTGCTCTGCGTGCAAAAGCAGACAAGATTATTCTTGGGGGAATGGGATTAACAAATGACGATTACCTTTTCTATAAAAATGTATTTGACAATGCAGGAGCATTGGACCGTATCATAAGTTTCGTAAACACTACAGACAACCCACCGGTAGAAAGACTTCTTGTACCAGACATGGCACTAACTACGGCAGAATATTTTGCTGTAGAGAAAAACGAATCGGTACTGGTACTTCTTACCGACATGACTCTTTATGCCGATGCCCTGAGTATTGTATCAAACCGTATGGATCAGATTCCATCTAAAGACAGTATGCCGGGTTCTCTTTATTCTGATTTGGCGAAAATCTACGAAAAAGCGGTTCAGTTTCCTGCCGGAGGTTCGATTACTATTATTGCAGTAACCACTTTATCTGGCGGTGATATTACCCACGCTATTCCGGATAACACAGGATATATTACCGAAGGGCAGCTTTTCTTGCGTCGTGATACAGATATTGGAAAGGTTATTGTTGACCCGTTCCGAAGTTTATCCCGTCTTAAACAATTGGTAATCGGTAAGAAAACCCGTGAAGATCACCCTCAGGTGATGAATGCGGCAATTCGTCTTTTTGCTGATGCTGCTAATGCAAAAACCAAGCTTGAAAATGGTTTTGACCTTACAGAATATGACCAACGAAGTCTGAATTTTGCGAAAGACTATTCAAATAAACTTCTGGCTATTGATGTAAATGTTGATATTGATGAAATGCTTAGTACAGGCTGGAACCTGTTTAGCAAACACTTTAAAGCAGAAGAATTAGGTATCAAACAAGACTTGATAGATAAGTATTGGCCAAAGAATTAGACAAAAAGTAATTAGAAACCGGTTGTTAGTAATTGGAAAACCAGAATGACAAATTTTACAGGTTTATTGATCTGGAAAAAAGGAATGGACATCGTTAAACAGGTATTTAACTTGGTTAGATTGTTACCTGGAGGGGAACAGTTTTCCATTAGGCCGCAACTTATTAAATCAGCTGTATCTATTCCATCAAATATAACTGAGGGTTTAGGAAGAGGCTGCCGTAAGGATTTTAAGAGGTTTCCAGACATTTGCCTTGAGTCTTATTATGACTTGGAAACCCAGGTTCTCATTATACAAAAAAATGTTTTTGTGAATAATTTTGATTTTGAGAAACAGTTCCCTTTGATTAATAAAGTTGAAAAAATGATTCCATCCTTTGCTAACAAACTAACAACTAACAACTAATAACTAATAACTAATAACTTAAAAAAATGGCTATAAAATTTCAATATAATAAAACAGCTCTTCAAACGCTTGAAAAACAACTTAAGGTTCGGGTTCGGGCTTTGCCTACCATAAAAAACAAAGAATCTGCACTTAGGATTGAAGTTAAGAAAGCAAAAGACGAGAGCATACGTCTAAACAATGAACTGGAAAATGCAATCCGTTCATACGAAAACATGGTAGCGCTATGGGGTGAATTTGACCCTTCTCTTATAAGCGTTGCTGATGTTCAGCTTGGCGTTAAGAAAATAGCGGGAGTAAAAACCCCTGTGCTTGAAAAAATAGAGTTCAATATTTCTGATTTCAGCGTATTCAATAAACCAAAGTGGTTTTTGGGGGGGATTGCCATTGTTAAAAAGATGGTTGAACTGGCAATAGAACGGGAAGTATTCACCCGTAAAATGGAATTGCTGGATTATGCCCGTAAGAAAACAACCCAAAAAGTAAACCTTTTTGAAAAAGTACAGATACCTGGGTACGAAGATGCAATCAGAAAGATTAAGCGATTTATGGAAGATGAAGACAATTTGTCTAAATCGGCACAGAAAATAGTAAAAACAAGACAACAACAGGAGGCTGCATCATGATAGTCCCAATGAAGAAATATTCTTTCCTGGTTTACCATCGTGAATACGAAAAGTTCCTCACCGATTTGCAAGGGCTTGGCGTAGTGCACATCATAGAAAAAGGAACAGGAGATATTGAAAATGAGGAGTTAAGAGAACGCTATGCTGAAATAAATGAGATTGCAAATGCAATAAAATTTTTAGAGAAAAGAAGCATTGAGGACGAAACAACTCCGGGAAAAGCGAATGCGAAAGAAATTCTGGCAGAACTTAAAAATGTTCAAAAGGATTATGACAGCAACATTGCCCTGTTGGATACACTGAATAAAGAACATGCAGTGCTTAAGCCCTGGGGGGAATTTGACTGGAACAATATTGGACGGCTTTCAGAAGCCGGCCTGAAAGCCAGGTTAATGATTAGTTCTGCAAAGGTCTTTGAAGATTCCGGGTGGAGTGACAAATACTTTGTTGAGACCATCCAACAGGCAGAAGGGAACGTTTATTTTGTTTTATTCCACAAACTGGATGAAATTATCGAAATAGATGCAGAGGAAGCACATCTTCCTTCAAAGTCTTTAAGCGAAGTCTCAAAACAGATAGATGAAGCAAATGAAGCAATTGCCAAAGCAGAAGAAGTGTTTGACAATTATGCCAAACAGTATATCCCTGTTTTAACCGAGTTAAAAGAACGGCTTAATGGCGAATTATCATTTGAACTGGTGAAGCTGAACACACAAAAGGAGGCCGAAAATAAACTGATGGTATTTGAAGGCTGGGCTCCGGAAGACAAGGTTGAAGAATTGGATAAATTTCTGAATAACTCCGGGGTTTATTTTGAAAATTCATCACCTGATATAAAAGAAGCCCCCCCTATTAAACTTAAAAACAACAGTTTCGCAAAACTTTACGAAGCAATTGGGGAGCTATACACATTCCCGAATTATAAGGAGCTGGATTTAACTCCATTTTTCGCCCCATTTTACATGCTATTCTTCGGGTTCTGTCTTGGAGATGCCGGTTATGGACTTCTAATTACCCTGGGAACAATTTATGGTTTATTTAAGGTGAAAGACAAGTTTAAACCTTTATTGAAATTGGGAATATTTCTGGGTATTTCAACAACTATTATGGGGGCAATTGGTGGTACTCTATTTGGTATAAACCTAATTGACTCTGGATATACATTAACTTCTCATTCAATTGAAGTTCTCCAATCATCTTTACCTGCTGAGGTAAGTGAAAAGCTTGCTAGCATTCAGGATCTGCATTTTAACAAGAAAGATGAGTTCATCAAAAAGGTTTCTTCTGTAATAAGTAATGACGAGCTGAAGGAATACCAGCAGGTAATTCTTAAACATACGGAATCCGACTATCCAGTTCTGAATTCATTCAGGTATCTCCTTTGGGATTCAAATACTTTAATGATGATTGCTCTTGCAATCGGGTATATTCAGGTACTATTCGGAATGTTCATTAAGGCTGCCAATAAAGCGCGAATGTATGGATTTAAATATTCTGTCTCACAGTTGGGATGGAATTTAATTGTAATGGTTACAATCCCTGTTTTTGCTATGGGTAACTTCAATGTTATTCCTTCTGATACCGCAAATAAATTTGCTCTTATTTCTTTAATTATTGGAGGAATACCGGCGATTTTCTATAATACACCTGGAAAAAATCCGATATTGAACCTTGGAGTTGGCCTTTGGGATACATATCAAACCGCATCCGGATTATTAGGGGATGTCTTATCGTACATACGTTTATTTGCTCTTGGTATTTCAAGTGCAATTCTTGGCAATGTGTTTAACACTTTAGCTATAGAACTTAGCCCCGAAACTGTTGTGGTGAGACAATTGGTTATGATTCTCATTCTTGCCTTTGGGCACAGCCTAAACTTCTTTATGGCTGCCTTAGGTTCTTTTGTACACCCACTCAGGTTAACCTTTGTCGAGTTTTATAAAAATGCCGGGTTTATGGGGGGTGGAAGCAAATACGAACCTTTTAGAAAATAAAAACAAATAGTAAAAAACTAAGAAATAAAAAATAAAACAAATTAATAAACATTAAAATTATGGAAGCAATTGTATTAGCGTATATCGGAATAGGACTTATGGTAGGCTTATCAGGTATTGGAAGTATTTATGGAGTATCAATCAGTGGTAATGCTGCTGTTGGTGCAATGAAAAAAGACCCCGATTCATTTGGTAATTACATGGTCTTATCAGCACTTCCAAGTACACAGGGACTTTACGGCTTCGTAGGTTTTTTCGTTATGAGTGGCGTTTTAGTTGACGGTATGAGCTGGACAGCCGCTGCAGCCGTATTTGGTGCCGGCCTTGCCATGGGATTAGCGGGCCTTTTCTCCGGTATCCGTCAGGGACAGGTTTGTGCAAATGGTATTGCAGCTATTGGTTCTGGCCACAAAGTATTCGGTAACACGATGATTCTTGGTGTGTTCCCTGAACTTTATGCTATTCTTGGATTACTTGTTGTTATTCTAATTAATAATGGCCTTGCTACTATGGCTGCGTAAAAAACATTTTTAAATAATAACCTCAATCCTCCTAAAATTTACTATTTTTTAGGAGGATTTTTTATTTAATATATTATGATTATTGACTGGCTCCTTTTATCTCTTTCTATTGTATTAATAATTGTCGGAATAATTGGCTGTGTATTGCCTGTTATTCCGGGACCACCATTAAGTTTTGTCGGAATCTTACTCATCCATTTTACCCGCTTTTCAGATTATGAAACAGTTACCCTGGTAATTCTGGGGACTATAGCCATTGTCGTTCAGGTTCTCGACTATATTGTTCCAGTTTGGGGAACAAAAAAATTCGGAGGCACAAAATACGGTTCCTGGGGAAGTATTATTGGTCTGATTATTGGTCTATTTTTCTTACCCGCAATTGGTCCTTTTGGTATTATCACAATACTTTCTGGTCCGTTTTTTGGTGCCTGGATAGGTGAAACCATAGGTGGGCAGGAAAATAAAAAAGCATTAAAAGCTGCATTTGGTTCTTTTGTTGGTTTTTTAGCCGGAACATTTATGAAGCTTGCGACCTCAATAACATTTGCCGTTTTATTTGTAAAAGAAATAATCACTACCACATTTCGATAAATTCTAGAATATGATTAAATACACTTTTATTTTTGTACTAGCTTCCTTATCCATGAATATGAATGCACAAGGCAAATATGCACACCTGGACCATAGAAACTTCAGGGAATATCCCGATTTCAACCAGAAAATAAACCCTGAGCACCTTAAAACTGAAACTCTTAATGCCGCAATTTTTTTTGCCACAAATGAAATAAGGGCAAAAAAAAGACTAACCATACTTGAGTACAACAAAACGCTGGAAATTGCAGCCGAAATGCATTCAGCAGACATGGCAAAACACAACTTCTTTGGCCATACAAATACCATTAACAAGAAAAGAAAAGAACCGGAAGACAGGGCTAGAATTGCCGGAGTTACAAATCCCAGTATTGCAGAAAATGTAATAGAAGGGTTCCTTATCACCTATAAATCAGGCGAAAATGTTAAACCTGGTGGAAAAGGTGAATTTATTGACCCCAAAACAGACGTCCCGCTACCGTTTCATACGTATATATCCCTCACCGATGTCCTGATGGAATTATGGATGAACTCCAAAGGGCACCGGGCGAATATACTCTCGAAAGATGCATTGCAATTAGGCTGCGGTACGGCTCAATACACCGTAAGTAATTTTAATTACATGCCCGCCATAAAAGCGACACAAGTATTTCAATGGTACCAAAAAGTTAATGTTAAATAGGCTAAGGGTTCCTAAGCAAAAAAAGAACAACAGATGCTGTTCTTTCTTTTAACCGAAGTCCGTTAAAAACTAGACTGCAACCCTAACCTTATTGGTGTGTGCACGAAGGACTCGAAGGTTCCGTCCTGCGACAGTTTTTCCGTCAAGGGTTTTTATACATTCCATAGCTTCCTTTTTACTGGGGATGTCTAAAAACCCGAATCCCTTGGACTTTCCGGTTTTCTTGTCGCGAATGATTTTGATAGCATCTACTTTGCCAATTACTTCAAAAATACGTTTGACATCATCTTCGCTAAGCGAATAATTGATATTGCCCACATAAATAGTCATATCGAAAAATTGAAATGGTTACTACATTATACAAGTTAAAAAAAAAATCCCGGAAAGCGAAACTTTCCAGGACAAAATTGAGTACTTATGAGGCTATTAAACCCGATTAAAAGCCTAAGGTCGCCACCATTATTGACTTTATAGTATGCATCCTGTTTTCTGCTTCATCAAAAACAATTGATGCCGGAGACTCAAAAACATCTTCTGTTACTTCCATTGCTTCCAGTCCAAATTTCTCATGTATCTCTCGTCCGACCTTTGTCTCCAGGTTATGAAAGGCAGGCAGGCAATGCAAAAACTTAACATCCGGATTTCCTGTTTTCTCCAACACACCAGCATTAACCTGGTAAGGTTTTAGCAAATTAATCCTTTCTTCCCATACTGATTCCGGCTCTCCCATAGATACCCAAACATCAGTATAAAGAAAATCGGCTTCCTTTACAGCGTCCTCTAAATTATCGGTTACGGTTATGCTTCCTCCGGTTTCTTCACAGATATCTTTGCAGGTATTCACCAAATCCGTTTCGGGCTGACATTGCTTTGGAGCAGCTGCCCTGAAATCCATTCCCATTTTTGCTGCCCCTACCATCAAAGAGTTCCCCATATTGTTCTTTGCGTCTCCAAGGTAACAAAACTTAACTTCCCGTAATGGTTTGTCAATATTCTCCTGTATGGTGAGAAAATCGGCTAAAATCTGGGTCGGGTGAAATTCGTTAGTTAATCCGTTCCAAACCGGAACTCCTGCATATTTGGCCAATTCTTCAACAATATCCTGACCAAACCCACGATATTCTATACCATCATACATTCTTCCCAGTACCCTTGCTGTATCTTTCATTGATTCCTTATGCCCTATTTGGGAACCAGAAGGTCCCAGATAAGTTACATGAGCCCCTTGATCGTGCGCTGCAACTTCAAACGCACATCTTGTCCTTGTTGAAGATTTCTCAAAAATTAGAGCAATATTTTTCCCCTTAAGCATTTGTTGTTCTGTTCCTGCATATTTTGCCTCTTTTAATGAAGAAGAAAGCTTTAGCAGAAATTCTATTTCCCGGGTAGAGAAATCCAACAACTTCAAAAAATGTCTGTTTTTTAAGTTTATAGGCATATTCAATTCATTAAATTATTTACTATTATCACAAATGTAATATTTAATATAATACCACATCATGATGAAGATCAATCGACGCATATTCTTACAGGGAAAAAGTATTTTTATTCAGTGTAAAAGAAATTCTAATGCCATGACCGTTAAAAAGTAAAAGCGCTGACAAGAACCCGCCCTAAACACCCCAGTAAGTTGCTAATTTAAAGCTTACTACAACACCTCTAACCGAACACCACCTTTACTGAGTTGCACTGATTTAAGCATACTCAATATCTACATTCAACATACTCATAAATAAAAAGTGTTCATCAGTCAAATATAAAATAATCACATGCCTAAACTTCCATATACTTTACTTAAATTAGTTGCAAAGCTGGGAGATAGAAAATGAGCCGATTACTTTTACCTTTATCACTCTTCATGTTACTTCTTTCTTGTAAAGAAGACAGACCGGTAGGAATTTATGAGCACGGAAAAATTGAGTACAGGATAACTTACCTAAATGAAGAAGAAGTTAACTTTGATCCTGCACTTTTACCAAAAAAAATGGTGCTTGAGTTTAACAGTGAATTCTGTACAAATACAATTGATGGTTTCATGGGATTCTTTCGGTTAGGCAATGCCACTTACTTTGATGATAAGAAAAGTATAACAACCTTGAAAGTGCTTGATAAAAGTTATGTGCTTTATGGTGAAAGGAATGAGTTGATGTGTTGTTTCGACATGTTTGAAAACATGAAGTTTGAATTCGACACTACAACAAAAATGATTGCAGGATTAAAGTCCAGACATGCAAAAGCAATAATACCTCAAACCGATTACAGGTTTGATATTTTTTACACATACGATATTAAACTGGAACATCCAAACGTAACAAACCCCTACCATAAACTTGATGGTGTCCTCATGGATTTTGTATTATTTATGGGACCTTACCGTATGCGTTTTGAAGCGAAAAAATTTACCCCTGAAAAAATGCCCAGTGAATCAATTTTAATCCCATCAAAAGCCAAAGAGGTTTCACGTCAGGAAATGATATATGCACTGGAAAGGCTAATGGAACAATAAAAAGCAATGTGCCGCCTTTGAAAAATAAGGCTGCTAAAAACCTTCAGTGTATAACGAATAAATCACCCTACATTTTAACCTGCCAGGCCTATTCTTAAACCGTATGGTTTATGTAAAAACGAAGCTAACTAAGTGAAATGTTCTCATGATCCGTAATTATCGGGAGGGTAATGGTATGAACTGAAACGCAGAAAAACCCGACGAAGTGCATGTGTGTGGAATTGTGGGAAGCAATAGAGGAACCGATGATGATAAACGGCTGGACTCACTGAAAGTAAACCCCGATTTACGAATACTCAGATTTGGGGAATAGAAGATCGTCCTATCGATTATATTTGTTATATCGTTGAAAATTCCGTGAACCGGAGCAATGCGAAGTTCAGCCCAACCAATTTTCCGGGCTTAATTCCCCAAAAGTATGAAGCTACACTGTTCCCTAAAACCTGTTTATATAGCAATTCCGAACAGCCCCTCGAATTACATGCAATTTGTTGAATAATATTTCCACTTTTATCCGGTTTAATTAATTGGGGCTTATTAAATTTGAGGCCGATAACCGTGAGACATTTTATGGCAAAGAAAAAGACGAAACAATCTGGCAACAAAAAGAAAAACATTTCAAAAAAGATTTCCTTAAATGATGAAAGGTACAAGATAATCTTTGGGCTACTGCTTCTTGGAGCCGCCCTGACGATATTTCTTGCCCTGACTTCATATACCATTTCGTGGAAAGAAGATCAGAGCTCTCAGTTTGCCCCTCAATATAATAATCCTGGAATTGTTGCACAAAACTGGACAGGAAAGCTAGGCGCCTCTATTTCCCAGTTATTAATTTACAAATGGTTTGGCTTAGCGTCCTTTGCCATTCCTTTTATCATTATGCTACTTGGCTTAAAAATGCTGAAAATCCGACTCCTGCCATTTCGCAGAACATTTCTTATAACCTCCTTTGCTACAATAGTATCTTCTGTATGGTTAGGCCTGTTCACATTATCGAACCCATTGCTGGGCAGCGGTCTTGGAGGACAACACGGATACCATATAAGCCTGTATTTTAAAAGTTTAGTAGGAACGGTTGGAACCATTGTATTGTTATTGATCGCCAGCCTGGGAATAATACTTTTCGGATGGCCCGGAGTATTGACTGAGATAAAAAACTTACTTTCAAAAAATATCACTAACAAGGAAGGCAAAAAAGTTCCAACAAAATCCCATAAAGAACCAAATAGCAGTAACGAAGTAACTCAGGAACCAAAACAAGAACAGGATAATGACCTGGTCTTTGAGACTGAATTTCCTCAGCAAGAAAAGGCAGCCAATAAAGAGGATGAAAATTTTGAAATCAATCAAATTGAGAAAGAAGAATATTTTCCTGAAGAAAAAATTAATAGTCAGCCTTCAGCTAAAGAAACTGATGAGGGATTACAATTTACGGTTGAAAACAAAGATACTTTAGAACAAACAGGGGAGCAATATGCCAACCTACCCCTTGAAGATTATGACCCTACCCTGGAACTTTCTTCATTCCGCTTACCTCCGGTAGACTTACTCGAACAACATGACAACCAAAACTCTTCGGTAACGAATGAAGAACTGATCAGCAATAAGAACAAGATTGTTGAAACCCTGGGGCATTATAAAATACAAATTGACAAAATAAAAGCCACAATAGGCCCAACCGTAACACTTTATGAAATTGTTCCCGCTCCGGGGGTCCGAATCAGTAAAATTAAAAACCTTGAAGATGACATTGCGTTAAACCTTTCCGCTCTGGGAATCAGGATAATTGCCCCAATTCCCGGAAAAGGAACAATCGGTATTGAAGTACCAAATCAAAATCCCGAAGTTGTATCAATGCGTTCACTGGCCACTTCGAGAAAATTTCAGGAGTCAAAAGCTGAATTAGCCGTAGCCCTTGGCAAAACAATTTCAAATGAGACTTATGTTTTCGATTTGGCAAAAATGCCTCACCTACTCGTTGCCGGCGCTACAGGTCAGGGAAAATCTGTTGGGCTGAATGTCATTCTGGCTTCGCTGCTGTACAGGAAACACCCCAGTCAGTTAAAATTTGTGCTAATCGACCCTAAAAAGGTAGAACTTACCCTATACCAACGAATTGAAAAACACTATTTAGCCAAAATTCCAGATGCTGATGAAGCCATAATTACGGACACACAAAAAGTCATTTACACGCTTAACTCCTTGTGTATCGAAATGGACAGCCGTTACGAGCTCTTAAAGTCAGCAGAGGTCAGAAATATAAAAGAGTATAATCAAAAATTCATTAAACGGAAGCTCAACCCGGAAAAAGGACATAGGTACCTGCCATACATTGTTGTGGTAATTGACGAGTTTGCCGATCTCATTATGACGGCAGGAAGAGAGGTAGAAACACCGTTAGCCAGACTGGCCCAGCTTGCCCGTGCAATTGGAATTCATCTTGTTATTGCCACACAGCGTCCAACAACTAACATTATTACCGGTCTTATAAAAGCAAACTTCCCAGCCAGAATCGCATTCAGGGTAACCTCTATGGTCGACTCAAGAACAATTCTTGACAGCCCGGGGGCAAACCAGCTTATTGGACGTGGAGACCTACTTTTTGCCCCGGGAAGTGACTTGGTTAGGCTTCAATGCGCCTTTGTTGACATTCCTGAACTTGAACGAATTACGAATTTTATTAGCGAACAGCAATCCTACCCAACAGCTTTATTCCTGCCTGAATATAGTGATGATAGTGGCAGCGACAGCCCGGGAGAGGTTGATTTGTCAAAAAAAGACGCCTTATTTAGCGATGCTGCCAGGTTGGTCGTATCGCACCAGCAAGGCTCTACATCCCTGATTCAAAGAAAATTTTCGATTGGATATAACAGGGCAGGAAGAATTGTTGACCAACTTGAAGCTGCAGGAATTGTTGGTCCTTTTGAAGGAAGTAAAGCCCGACAGGTATTATTTCCGGATGAATTCTCTTTGGAACAATATTTGAACTCCCTACAGTAAAACAATTTGTTAATTTCATATAAATCAAATAATACGGAATGAAAAAAATTCAGAAAAACCGATTTAACCCGGTATCTAATTCCTGGTCATTATTCCGCATTATAAAAAACAATTACAATGAGAAAAAACATACTGACATGTTCATTTATATTACTTAGTCTATGCTCTTTTGCGCAGGACTACATGGTTCAGGACTCTGCCGCTAAGGTTATTTTAGACCAGGTGAGTAATAAACTGACCGGGTACACAAGTATTCTTGCTGATTTTGAATTAGTCATTGACAACCGTATGGAAGATTTACATTCAAAAAACTCAGGCTCCATACAAATAAAAGGAGATAAATACTACATGGAGTCAATGGGAAACCAGGTTTATTACGACGGAAAAACCATGTGGAGTTATATGACGGATATAAATGAAGTTACGATAACTGAACCAAAAACAGGAGATAGCGACTTTGTGGACAATCCGGCCCTTATTTTCAGTTTTTACAACCGGGATTTTAAATATCGCCTGATTGGTGAAATAAAAAAAGAGCAAAGGTTGATGTATGAAATTGATCTTTACCCCAAAAACCTTGATCAGCCTTATTCCAAGTTCAAGCTCTTTGTAGATAAAAAAACGGAAATGATATATATGGTAAAAGCTGTTAGTAAAGATGCCATTGATTACACCATTTATATTACAAATACAAAGTTTAATTTAAAGATAAACGACAACCAGTTTTCATTTACCCCATCCGATCACCCAAAAGTGGAAGTTATTGATATGAGACTATAAAAGTCGGGTGATCTGACGTAATACTTAAAGTTGCTTCAGCTACAGTTGGGGGGGTATGACCTAATTGGTTATCCAGAAAATTGATGCGGCCTGCCCCCTGCCATAAATTCGTCGAACGTAGCTTCCATCTAACCATGCGACATACTACATACACATAACCCATACCTAATAAAGATAAGAAGCAGCAACTTTTATGTTTGCTCCAAATTTCTCCTGAAGAATAAAATAAATCCTTATGTATGCATAGTAGGAACACATAAGGATTTAACATAATAAATGCCTTCAATTTCAGGAGTGTTCAATATGTAAAAAGAAATAAGCTAAAAGAATTGACGGACATATTCGGGGTTCATCAGTTCATCCATAACATCAAACAACTGCTGCATCTCGTTCTCTCCCTTTTTGATGTACTTGTCAATATGAACCATTGAAATGTCATTTGTATGCCTTTCTCTGTGAACCGCCCCCGAAAGCAAAACGGAATAAAAGGTTTTACTGACTTTTCTGGCTTCTTCAATTACTTTTAAACCATTCAGGTAATTCAGGTGATAATCAGCAATTAGAACTTCTGGTTTTTGTTCCATATTATCCAGAAGATGTTTTTCATCATGAAACAGCTTAACGTTTTCAAGCCCTTTCTTTCTCAAGTATGTTTGTAGCATTCTACCGTAAGGAATATCATCCTCAATAATAAAGATTAAACTTCTATTTGTTATCATAGCCTGTAAATATTTAATTATTTCTAAATGTCAATTTTATAGGCATACACGACGAATACTTCGATATCCCCTTCAAATAAATGCTGCTTCACATAATTTTAGCAAACTGAAAACAAAAAAGATATTTATGAAAAAAGGTGATATCCATCACTCTCACTGCTCCATTTTAAACTAAGAGCCAACACCTTACAAATATCACATAATGTAAATTTAAGTAATTATTTAGACTAAATAAAGGAATTTTATATTTTATTTACATCGAACACAATAAACCTTAACACTCAAATTCAGAATATAAATAACCCCTCCTAAAGCGCTGGAACGACTTTAAAGGAGGGGTATGCGATATGTTAAGCTGTCGGTTTATTAAAGAGGTGTTACTTTATCATTAAAAATTAGGGAATATATCTATCGTTTGACCTCCATATACCCACCAGTTACTGTTTGTTGCCCAATGGTTATCATTAATAAGCACCTTACATTCAAACTTCTGTCCTTCCGGAATCTCAGTTGTTTGCCACATCCAGGTGTCTGAACTTACGTTCGTCATTTTTATACCACTATTCCAATTCAATGGATGGGTATCGCCCCGGATATACATTTCATTTCCCCAACCGATATCATGTTTTGCGTACACTGTAGTTGTGGCAGAACCTCCGCCACCACCACCGCCGCCTCCGCCGCTGGTGCCATAGCTTTTTCCATCATAAAGTGCAATAATTGCCCCTTCTGGTACATGCCCTGTTAAATTTCCACCTGATACGTTAAAAGTTCCTGCCTCTCCTGAATATGAGCCATTACTTAGGTTAGTTGAGGTATTTAAATCAAATCCACCACCGAGGTTTATAATTGCTGTTCCTTTTGAACCTCTGTCGACCACTAAACATTCTCTTCTTGGATACCTTAGATATTCATTTTGCCCTACCATAGCATTATGGAAATGATTTATAACCGCAACTCCCGGGTCTTTCCATAAATCTTCAAATCCAGGTCTGTCTAAAAGTCGGGGAGTTACAGCAGCCCTTGCAGCAATAATTGCAAATCCCATTTTTCTTTGCCAGTAACTTAAATCTTTAGCTCCATCCTGATTATGCTCAAAATCATCATGATTTTCCATATAAACCAAAGCCTTGTTTGGATCCAGTGTTGTACCGCCATGTGGGATATTCATTATATTCGTTACATTACGATTACGGACTGCATTACGTATTGTTCCACCATAGCTATGGGCTGTAATATCATAATACCTTAAATACATTCCTATATTGTCCCCTCTGTCAGGAAGAACTTCACCGAAAAGATACAGGCTACTTTTATTTTTTATTCCCCCTAGAACATTCTCCCAGTAACGACCGGCCCAATTTCCATCTTCCCCTCCACTGGTTTCCATATGTTTAGCTGCATCAAAACGGAAACCATCTGCTCCTGCATCTACACATAAATTAAGAAAATCAATATGTAATTGCTGAACGGTTGAACTCTGAGTGTTCCAGTCTGGCAAGCCTAACAAATCCTGCTGGGTTACTTGCCACCTGTCCTGATAATTGCTAATTGAGCCATTGCGGTGAAAATATTCCCACCTTTTTAACGAAGGATCCAGTTCATTTGCCCAATTACCAGCCGAACCATTATCTCCTACATGATTTAAAACTGCATCAACAATAATTTTCACACCGTATCTTTCTGCTGTTTGACACAGGCTCCTAAACTCACTGTCCGAACCAAGCACCATGTTTCCAATTTTCAGATCACAAGGCTGATAAACAATCCACCAGGGAGATGTACCTTTTGTCTTTTGAACCGGAGATACCTGCACTGAATTAAATCCGGCAGCTGCAATGTCTGGTATGGCCTTCTCTATTCCGCTAAATGGCCAAATATGGGCATGTAACATCACACCTTGTTCAGCATGGCCCGGTAGATTACCAGGAGCCTTAAAGTGTTGCTCACCCATTTGTTGAATTTCCTGGTTTACTTCATCATCCTGCATACTACAGGAGAACAAAAACATGCCTAATGTCAGATACAATAAGCCTTTAAAACAATTCTTCATAATCATTTTTCATTTAGTTGATTAAATTATAAATAGTTTAGGGCGACAGCTTACCAAAAGCCATTAACACCTCTTTAATCCAAATCAAAAAGGGAGTGAATACCATTTGAAATAGTACTCCCCATATGCCTGAATAGTTAATACAGTAAACTCTCTGGGTAATTTGTTCGGTTATAAAAAACAACTAACCGATCTATACTTCATTTACCTCCCTTAAAAGCATAGAAAAAGTTAGTGATAGTGATAGGAATCCTTACAGTTGACGTAATAACTGTAAAATTAATGTTCTTTGCTTTTCGGGAAGACTTTTCAATACTAAATTTTATTAAACATAAAACATCTTTGCCAAAAGAAACATGCTTAAAGTCATAATATATATTAAATCCGTCACCAAAGGGTAAAAAATATTACCCCCAAACATTAAGACAAACAGGTTACCTCTGCCCTCTAAGCTTTAACCTTTTAATCAGGATAATAAAACGTATTCTGCAAATACTGTCTTTTCCCAAAAATATTTTATTGAAAAAAATCAAAATCAAGGGTTACAAGTCTCCTGGTTTTGCAATTAATAGTAGAGAGACTAAATGACAATTTCACGTCAAGCAGCAGGGGTATTGGTTTAAGAATTTTAGGTTCGCCTTAAGGGACAGGGAACCAATGCCGCTCACTAGGGGGCTGTATGGCAGAGCTGTCATAGGAAATATGCCCCCAAGACCCCAGGCTTCGCTTGGAGGAATTTGATTTAATAGTTTTAGTTCGCACCGATAACCTGGGAAACATAAAATTACCGTCTCGGGTTTAATTTAGACTTGAAAGAAATCTCATTACATATTTAATCTTATAACCAAAACCGAATTAACAATGACACTGCAAACAGATAAAGATAAAGTGCTTAAGTACCGGAAACCTATGCTTTACGTTGGATTTATACTTGGTATATACACGTTTCTTTCGCCCGTATGAAAATTTAAAGAACTATCGAGATAAAATTTTAACATATTTAATAAGAGACATAGTCTATCTAAAAACTTTTTATTTACTTTAAGCCGATCTTTTTTAGCTAATAATGCCCATGAATTAAAAGATCAATTTAAATTCTATCGTTTAAGTCGGCCTTTTGGCAAAAACCACAAACAACCAAACATGACTTCATTAATTAACTTTTCCACTGAGTTAAGACTTGTAACAGAACATGATAAGAAAGGAGCTCCAAGGCGCGTGAATTCTTTCGGCATCAATTCTCCCGCAAATAAGCTTCTCATAACATGCCTTACTAAGTCCTCTATTCGTCAACATCGAACTGGCATCAGCCAAAACAGAAATTATTTTTCCAGCATAACAGCGACTTTAACAACACCATAAAAAAGAGTTACAAAATTGTAGACGATGATAGTTACTAAGCCTGGGAAAATTAGAATGCTAATTACTCAGAAGTATTTCCAACACTGTTTTGCTTTACCCGAATAAAAAAGCATTCTTAAGATTGACAAACACCTTACTGACACATTTTAATGTTTGTTTTTTTTAACGTAAACAGAAAATCAAACACAATGAATGAGATTAAAGAACAACTTGAAGCAGAAGCCATTGAATTTGACAAAAACATCAAAAAACTAATTCCCAATTACAAACAAATGATTAGGGCATTAATCGACTCCATTTATTTTAAATATGATGCCGAAATACGTGTCATTGATCTGGGGTGCGGGACCGGAACGATAGCCCATAGCATCTCTGAACGATATCCTAATTCAAGGATTGTTTGCATGGACAGCTCTCCAGATATGATACAAATTGCCCGAAAAAAACTATCACATAAACAAAACACTGAATTTATAACTGGTGATTTTTCTTCTTCCGGTATAAATGGAAAGTTTGATGTTGTAGTTTCATCACTGACCTTAAATCAAATTGAGACGGATGATGAAAAAAAAGGTTTTTTCGAAAGAATCTATAACCTTTTAACAGATTACGGAGTGTTTTATAATGCGGATATCGTTTTAGCATCGTCAGAATATAACCAGAAAATATTTATTCAACGGTGGATCGATTTCATGAAATTAAATATCACAAAAGAAGAAATTTACGCCAACTGGTTACTGAAATATAAATCAGAAGACCGTCCGGCTAAGTTGACCGATCAATTAAAGTGGCTCGAACGCTGCGGTTTCAGATCTGTCGATATAATATGGAAATATTATAATTTCTGTGTTTATGGGGGTACCAAGTAAGTTTATTTTCTGGTTGTAAATTGATTGTCTGTTATTTAGGATATGCTATGCGTGCATGATAGATCGTATTCAACCTTGTTTTAAATACTTCTTTCACTTTTCTAACATCCTTAAATGTAATATCTGCATTTTCAAACTGTCCTTCTGCCATCTGTCCGTCAATAATTCTTTCAACCAGTTCACCTATCGACTCTTTTGAATAGGTTGGCAAACTTCGTGATGCTGCCTCAACAGAATCGGCCATCATCAAAACTGCTGTTTCTTTCGTCATTGGGCGCGGACCAGGATACTGAAAGTCAGAAACTTTTAATTCTTTATCCGGAAATTGATTTTGAAAGGTTTTTAAAAAATACTTCGTTGTTGAAGTTCCATGATGTGTTAAAATGAAGTCAATTATTGGTTCTGGCAGATTATGTTTTTTCGCCAGTTCTTTACCTTTATTTACATGATCAATTATTATCCTGGCACTTTCTTTTAAATCCTTATTTGCATGCGGGTTTGATCCCCCAAGTTGATTTTCAGTAAAATACGAAGCATCGATCATCTTTCCTATATCATGATAAAGTGCTCCGGTACGCACAAGCATTGGATTACCCCCGATATGCCTGACCGCTTCTTCCGACAAATTTGCGACCTGCATAGAGTGCTGAAAAGTTGCAGGAGCCATCTCCGCCAGTTTTCTCAATAAAGGTTGATTCGTATCCGAAAGTTCCATTAAAGTTGTATCTGATAAAAAACCAAATAATTTTTCGAATGCATAAATCAGAAGAAATGACAATAATACCAGAACTCCATTAAAACTAAAATACTGGAAATTTTTCAATTCAATCAAAGAAAAGTTTCCTTCCTGTATAACAGAAACACCGACATAAGTCAAAGAATATGTTAGAAATATAAGTATAGCCGAAAGAAAAAACTTAGAACGGCGATATAAGTTGGTCAGACTGAAAAGTGCCACCATACCGGCCATAATTGTCACAAAAATAAACTCAAAGCTACTGGGGGCCAGAAAACTTGCTAACATTACTGTTATTATATGGATAAACAAAGCAATACGCTCATCAAAGAATGTTCTTAAAATTATTGGCAAAATGGTAAAGGGGACGATATAGTAATCTAAGTAATCAAACCGTGACGATGTGTACCCAAGAAACAGCATGAACAACATCATAAATAAAATAAAAATTATTTTTTTTAACTCGTTCAAGACCTCGCGCCTAAAATTGTACAAGAAGAAGTAAACAACAAGAAATAATATGACAACCACTAATGTTCTTCCTGCCTGCACAATCAGTGTATTTACATTCCCTCTTTGTTGTTCGTATTCCTTTTTATATGAATCCAGCAATTTTGTTTTTTCAGGTGTTACTATCTCACCATTAGAAATAATCCGTGTCCCCTCAGCTACATAGTCTGTTGTAAGTGACACATCATCGTAGCGTGCTTTTTTCTCCCTCTCTGTTGTTTCCGAATCGTACATTACATTGGCAATCA
Organism: Bacteroidales bacterium; assembly: GCA_965230395.1. Classification (GTDB taxonomy): domain Bacteria; phylum Bacteroidota; class Bacteroidia; order Bacteroidales; family UBA10428; genus UBA10428. The sequence goes on along the minus strand of CBDDKV010000002.1, from coordinate 2,508,059 downwards.
GGTACCTGTTCATATCCTGTTCCTCAAAGAAATCATAATACCTTTTAAGTTGCCTTCTGTTATCGTTGCTTAACTCTTCTTCAATTGATTTCTGAATATGCTGGTATGCACTCCGAATTGAATACAGCTGACCAAACAACACTTCTTCGGCCACATTTCCACGCACCAGCTTGACCGGAGTCTCTGATGTTAATTGAATATCTTCTGCTTCCGGCTGCTGCACGACCCCTTTTAAATATGTCCTCTCAAGTAAATCAGACAACAACATATAATATTCTTGCTGCATTTCTCTGAGAGAAAAATATCGTGGGCTTTCCTTATATATTTTTTCTTCGTCAATGCCGAATTCTCTCAAAGTATACGCCTCCCACTTTTTTTCAAAATCAGTTTTGAACTGATTAAGTTTATCGGCAAATTCGTAGGCATTAAACATAAAGTATGGTTTCACTTGTTTCAAAACCGAATCTCGTTCTGTTTCAAGTTCTGCCTCTGTTTTATATATCGAAAAACTAAATTTTGCTGTCAAATTATCGTGTAGCCAAACACTCCCTGTATAATATTCATACCTAAACTTCTTCTCTCTGGGTAACATATACGAAGCCAAGGCTATGGATATCAAAAAGAAAATGAACACTGCCACTACTTTGAAATAATCCCGGATTTTTTTCAGAAACTTTATCATACAAAAAATTTAATACCCGAAAATACCAAAAAAAACAGTTTACAATGAATTAGTTTCCCTGTTAATTTCTTAAAACAGCCTTAAACCTATGGGGCTTACCCTCTGTTAATGAACAAACAGCGATATAGTTTAGTTCGAGTTGACTGGCTATGTGAAAAGTAAATGTTACTATTACATCCCGCTTGCTAATCAAACAATCCTCACCCCACCACCGCCCACACCTAAAACACCACCCCATAAAAACCTATATATCAAAACATTTACAACGGTAATGGCATTAGAGAAACAATAATTGCTGTTTTTAAAGTATTCTTTTTAGATCGATCTCAGTTTTCTGTCTGATACCAAAAGCAATTACAGCGATAAAATTCAGCAAGAGTTCTTATTTTAGCAATATCATTCTAAAAATATTTTATTCTTCTAAAGAAATGAAACATATTACTTGCCCTCTGACGTATATACCTATTCGTAAAGAACCATCACACAAATCGGAACAGGATAGCCAGTTAATTTTTGGCGAAACGGCTAACATTATTGAAGAATCTGGAGAATGGCTGCATATAGAAACGCGTTTTGACAACTATATTGGCTGGGTTGAGAGGAAAACAGTAAAAGAAATTGCCCATCCTGAAGAGGAGTTTGATATAACCGGAGGGTTTCACAGGCTTGTAAAAACAGATAATAATTCCCTTTGGGTTTCGACGGGCAGTGAACTGCATTCTGGCCGAATAAATAGCAAGGAGGAGTTCCTTATTAAAATTAACCCGGAACTTGATGAAAAAAACATCCTTACCCTGGCCGAACAATTCCTTGGTTCTCCATACCTATGGGGAGGACGCACATTTATGGGCATTGACTGCTCAGGTTTGATTCAGGTCTTATATAAAGCCATAGGCATTCCCCTCCCCCGTAATGCCAGTCAGCAGGTATCTGAAGGGCAGACTGTTCCTTTTATTGAACAGGCCCAACCAGGCGACTTAGCTTTTTTTGACAATGAAGAGGGAGAAATAAACCATGTTGGACTAATTTATAACCAGTCACTTATTCTACATGCATCAGGTTCTGTAAGAATTGATAAAATTGATCATCAGGGGATTTTTAATTCCCACCTGGATAAGTACACCCATAAACTCAGGGTAGTAAAAAGGGTTCAGTCCTCCAAATAATTATTACCAAAGCCCTTTATTTCAAACAAAAAACCGAAAAGAAAATACTTTTCGGTTCAATAATTTTTATATCTGTAGAAACCCTTAGACTATCATTCCCGCACAAACCGTATTGTTTGTTCCTTCATCTACTAAAACCAGGCTACCCGTAACCCTGTTTTTGTCATAAGAATCATAAATCAATGGCTGGGTTGTTCTGATTGTCATCTGACCAATTTCGTTTAATGAAACCGTTTTGTCGTCATTATTCTTTTCCAGTGTATTGATATCTATTTTATGATCAACACTTTTCACAACACACCGGACCTCTTTTGTTGTATGACGTAATGTATACTTACCATTTGGCACGAGCGGCTTCTCCCCTAACCAACAAAATTTCAGTGTTATGTCCTGTCCTACCAAAGGTTGATCATCCTCGGCAACAATCATATCGCCCCTGCTTATATCAATATCGTCTTCTAACGTTAAAGTTACAGATTGCGGAGGAAACGCCATGTCCTTGTTTTCTTCTCCCATCATATCAATTGATTTAACTTTTGATGTTAAACCTGACGGAAGAACAGCAACATTGTCTCCCGGATGAAATACACCTCCGGCGATTCTACCTGCATATCCTCTGTAATCATGCCATTTGTCACTTTGTGGCCTAATCACATACTGAACCGGCAAACGTTGATCACTAAAGTTCCTGTCATTTGTAATATGAAGGTGCTCCAGTGAATATAAAAGTGTTGGACCATCATACCAGTTCATATTTTTCGAACGCTCCACTACGTTATCCCCATTAAGGGCGCTTATCGGAACAAAACGAATATCTTTAACATTTAATTTTTCCGTTACCTTGTCATAATCCCTTCTTATCTTTTCAAATACTTCTTCTCCATAACCTACCAGATCCATTTTATTTATGCAGATTATAATATGGGGTATTTGCAACAAAGAAGCTATAAATGAATGCCTCAATGTTTGTTCCACAACACCATGCCTGGCATCAACCAAAATGAGCGCAGCATTTGCTGTAGACGCCCCGGTGACCATATTTCTTGTATATTGTATATGACCGGGAGTATCAGCGATAATAAACTTTCTTTTTGGGGTAGCAAAATATCTGTAAGCAACATCAATAGTAATTCCCTGTTCTCTTTCAGCCCTTAATCCATCTGTTAAAAGTGCCAGGTTTACCTGCTCCTCTCCCTTATTAATGCTTGCCTGCTCAATCGCTTCCATTTGATCTTCAAAAATGGCTTTGCTATCATACAACAAGCGTCCTATTAGCGTACTTTTACCATCGTCCACACTACCTGCTGTAGTGAAACGAAGTAACTCCATATCTAAATAACCTTTGTGTTTATCTACTGTTTCAGACATACTAAAATTCTATTAAGCGATTGTTAAAAATACCCTTCTTTTTTTCTATCTTCCATTGCTGCCTCTGAACGTTTGTCATCTGCACGTCCGCCCCTTTCCGTTGAGCGCGCTGCCGCCACTTCCAGGATGATATCTTCGAGTGAATTAGCGGAGCTAAGTGTCAGTCCGGTGCAGGTTACATCGCCGATTGTCCTGCAACGCACGTCCTTAACTTCAATTTCTTCCGTGTCTTTCATTGGCATAAAATCAGCTTTTGCCAACCAAACACCGTCTCGATTAAAGACTTCTCTTTTATGGGTAAAGTACAAATTAGGTATTTCTATTTTCTCCATATAAATGTATTGCCACACATCCATTTCTGTCCAGTTGCTTAATGGAAAAACCCTAAAGTGCTCCCCCATATTTTTCTTTCCATTAAAAACGTTCCACAACTCCGGGCGTTGATTTTTTGGATCCCATTGCCCAAACTCATCGCGATGAGAAAAGAACCTTTCTTTAGCCCTTGCTTTCTCTTCATCTCTGCGTCCCCCGCCCAGAGCTGCATCGAGTTTTAACTCTTCGATGGCATCCAGAAGGGTTACTGTTTGCAGTTTATTTCTACTTGCATTTATCCCTGTTTCTTCCACAGCTTTCCCTTGATCGATCGAGTCCTGAACGTAACGAACTAAACATTGAACCCCATGCTTCTCTGCTAATTCATCTCGAAATTCGATTGTTTCCAGAAAATTATGCCCTGTATCAATATGCAACAAAGGGAATGGCACCTTTGCCGGCCAAAAAGCTTTTCTGGCCAGATGAAACATTACTATTGAGTCCTTTCCTCCAGAAAATAGTAATGCCGGACGTTCGAACTGCGCAGCAACTTCCCGCATAATGTAAATCGATTCTGCTTCCAGTTCCCGCAGATGGTTTATATCGTATTTCTCCATATTATTGATTTATCAAAACCTAGCATATATTGTTCGGAGGGCAAATATAAGAAATATGGAACAATTGATTTAATTTAATTTAACTCTGTTAAAGCATATACCTAACAGATCTTTATTCCCATCTCCCAAAAAGAAAAGAGGTTGTCAAATGACAACCTCTTTCTTTTAAATATTTTATAAAGCTACTGTTTTGCCCACCACAGTTTTGTTTTATGTTCGTCTCCCCCAATTGCACTTGCTGCTTTTTTATAGTTTTCTTCGTTTAATGTTTGCTCTTCGAATGGATATGTTAGCCTTGGCATTATCTCGCTTACATTGATTGAAGGTTTAAATATCAGGGCAACCTGCTCTTTAGTGTCCTCATCTGTAACAAGGGGACCTTTGTATGTAATTTCTCCAGGGCGAACTAACATGGAAGGATATCCAGTCCGCCTTATTTCTGCCCACGCTTCATTACCATCCATAAACCCATTTATATATTTTTGAGTTATTACCATATCTGCATCCTCCTCAGAATTACCTGTTAATTTAGGCAATCCTGCAATATAATTAGCTGCATCAGCCTGATATTCCGAAAACCTGGATGCCGACCAACCATACAGTTCATTTGCAAAGGCTCCCCACATATCTAGCGAAGCTGCTACACCTTTATCATAATTTGTCTGTTCCCAATTATTTCTTTCACTAATAAGGAAGCACACCTCTGCATAAGTCATGTAGACTAGTTTTGCATTTGGTTGATTAAAAATCCCTAAATTACTATATAAATCTGGGGTTAGCCCCTCAAAACTTGAAACATCTGAACTTGTTACGCCATAAGGCGTTCCAAATATTTTACTTGCATCCCCATCTCCATATTCCTTAACATTTTCATCGCTTATGAAAACAGCTAACCTTGGGTCTAACAAGCTATTAAATGGATTCACCTTAGTATTTACCGTATCATCGACACCTTTTAATATATCAACAAATTGTTTTGAAACGGTAAAATCGTTCCGTCCATCTGTTCTGTATGCATCATACATTGGTGAATTATTTGGATCTGATCCAATGTAACTAAATAATGCATTATCTGCGTTTGATTCGAATACTCCAGCATCTACAGCTTCGTCGAAATAAGTTTGCCAATTTGACCCTGCGACATTTTTCATTCTTATCGCAACTCTCAACTTCAATGAATTAGCAAATTTCTTCCATTTTGATGCATCTCCGCCATATATTATATCTCCTGAAACAAAAGCCGTCTGTTCCTCATCAATCATAACAGAAGCGTCTGTAAGCTCCTTAATAAAACCGGAATAGATAGATTCCTGAGGATCATAAGCAGGACTGGGGTACTCATCAATATTAAAAGCCTCGCTATAAGGAATACTTCCATAAGTATCAGTCAGTATCTGCATTGCATAAACTTTTAATATTTTAGCAACAGCTATCTGATTTTTATTTGAGCCATAAACAGAAGCTTCCACTTTGGTTTGTTCATCCGTATTTAGCCTTATTATTTCAACTAAATCCATTATGTCGGTATAAATATATCTCCAATATGAGTTATTGGTATTTTGTCTTATCTGATAACGGCTTTCTGTTGTATAGTTTCTTTGAGCTAAATACTGGCTATATAAGAAAACCTGACGCCCTCCCCACCATTCATCTCTGGTGTGATTGAGAATTGCTTTTTGAGCGTTGGTCAATAGCGATGCGGTTGTAACTTTCCCCGGATTATTCGGATCTGAGTTATACTCTTCAAAGTCCTTTGTACATGCTGTCAATAACATCCCCAGACTTAATGCGACATATATTATTTTCTTCATTTTTTTCGACTTTTTATATAATTAAAACTTAAAACTGAGGTTAAACCCAAATTGCCTAAGGCTCGGCAAAGCTCCCCCTTCAATACCCTGGATATTACCTGAACCAGTAGTATTTTCAGGATCAACATGTGGATTTTCATCATCAGTCCCCCACATTGCTAAATTCTTTCCAAATGCAGATATTTTTACATTTTTTATTGGTCCTGTGTACTTTTGTGGAATTGTATATCCAATTCTAAGGTCTCTTAACTTGACATAACTCGCATCAAATACATTTTGTTTGGCTGGACCAGAATAGTGGTCAACTGCCCAATGGTATGCCGAAATACTTGTCGCGTTTTTTCCTGCTACCTGTGCTGTTCCATCTTCATTATATATCACATTTTCATCATTATCGTAAGCGGCTGTCATAGCATCAAGTACAAGTCCATCCTCTCGAATTGTATTCCCGTTGCTGGTTGGGGTTGCGGTTTCTTCAAAAATCCCACTATATGTCCCCCACATATGAGTGGTTGAAAAATATTCACCTCCTTTACTCATATCAATTAAGAAGCTTAAATCTATTCCTTTAAAACTAAATGAATTTGTAACACCACCGGTCCAATCCGGCAAAACGTTTCCTATTACTTTTACATCAGAACTTAAATATCGGCCATCGGAATCTACAACTTTATTCCCATTCTCATCATAAATGTAATCGGTTCCCATTAAAGCCCCATAAGTTTCCCCTACTCTCGCATTTACACTTACATTAAATGGACCATCGGCTAATAAATAGTTATCAAATCCTGGTGCTAATTCTACTACCTCATTCCTATTTTTTGCCCAGTTCATAGTTATGTCCCATTGGAATGAGTTTGACAGTTTAACAGGTGTGGCGGTTAGCATAATTTCTACCCCTTTATTTGTAATTTTACCCGCATTCATTAGTTTGTCTAAATATCCTGTTGTAGCTGAAACTCTAAAATCAACAATTTGATCCGTTGTTTCCATATCGTAGTAAGTTACATCCACACCAACTCTGTTACTCAAGAATCTAAGTTCTGTTCCAATTTCCCATGAAGTTGTTGTCTCTGGTTTTAGCCCAGGGTTATTTAATTTGCGCGGAACGCTGTATAAAGCGTTTTCTCCCCAATAGTGGTATGGGTATAGGTCAGAATCCAATGGCTGAACATAATATGGATTTAAACTGTATGGGTCTGTATCGTTTCCAACCATTGCCCATCCAGCTCTTACTTTCCCAAACGAAAACCAGTTAATGTTTTTAAGGGCGCTCAGTTCTGTGAATACAAAACTTGAAGTTACTGATGGATATAAATAAGAATTATTGTCTTTAGGTAAAGTTGATGACCAATCGTTTCTTAGTGTAAAATCTAAATACACGAGACTTTTATAACCAAAAGAAGCACTTCCATAAAGACTATTTATTGCTTTTTCTTCCATATTTTGTGCTGACGCAGGAGAAGCTACAGAATTAGTCACAGTATAATAATCCGGAATATTTAATCCACCTTTTGTTATCGCTCTGTTCCTGGTATACTTTTTATACATTCTATTCCCTCCAAATGTAGCATTCAGGGAAATATCCTCAGTGATATCTTGATTTAACATAAATAAGAATTCAGAATTTCTTTCAAAATTTGCTCTATGTATTTCCTGATACTGAGATAATGATTGTGAGCCAACCGCAATTCGTTCCATCTGAACAAAATCATATTCATCCTGGTTTAACTTTGTCTGAAACGACAACCACTCAAAAATATCCCATCTGAATCCAATATTTCCGAAATACCTGTCACGCTCGTCTTCCTGATAATTTTCATATCTTGTCCAATATGGATTATCTGAATACCTTGGAGTTGGATTATTCCAAGCTATTCTATTCCAGGTGCGCTGAGAACCATCAGGGTTTTTATAATTTTCAAGACGTTCCATATCTAACTGTCTCTGTCCCCACTGGTTAAATTTTTGCATAATATTGTTGTCATCATATCCTGTTGACGGACGCCCTAAAGCCTTAGTATTAACATATGAAATGGAAGCAAAAGCCTCTACTGTTTCCGTTAATTTTGATGACCCGTTAAAACTAACTGTATTTCTATCCAGCTCACTATTAGGCATATACCCTTCAATTGACATATTTGTATAGCTAACACGGAACTTTGCCTTCTCGTTCCCTCCATCTATTGCTATGTTATTCGTAACGGTAACCCCAGTCTCAAAAAAGTCCTTTACATCAGAAACAGGAGCTTTCCACTCCCTTGGTGTAAGATAGTTCTCAGCATCCCATTCATCAAAAGCATCCCAGTGCAATACCATCTGTCCATCATACTTTGGCCCCCAACTTTCATCCATACCGAAATGAACTACATTATATTCAACCCCATTAATTTCGGCTTTCGTTTTATATTCTGCCCCTCCATTGGGGTTTTTATTCCCTCCCCCATAAGAGTTTTGATACTCAGGTAGAATCGAAACCTGCTCGAAGGCAACTCCTGAATTAACAGTTACACCTATTCCACCACTGCTTTTACCTTTTTTAGTAGTTATTAAGATTACCCCATTAGCTGCCCTTGAACCATAAAGTGCTGCTGCTGAAGGCCCTTTTAAAACTGAAACACTTTCAATATCATTCGGGTCTATATCTTGAGCCATGTTTCCATAATCATATCCCCCAGACCCACGTTGAGTGTCTTTTGTATTAAACCCTCTGTTATCGAAAGGAATTCCATCTACTACGAATAATGGTTGGTTATTTCCGTTTACAGAATTAGCCCCTCTTATCAGAATTCTTGATGATCCTCCCATATTCCCCTGTGCTCCAGTAATTTTCACACCTGCAACCTTACCAGAAAGTGAATTCACAATATTTACTTCTCTTGACTCAGACAGTTCGTCTCCACTAACATCCTGAACCGCATAACCAAGAGCCTTTTTGTCCCTAGAAATCCCCAACGCGGTCACTACTACTTCTTCCAGTCCTGTTGTCTCTGTTTCCATTGCGACATTAAGCATTGTCTGACCGCCTACTGGAACATTTATGGTTTTCATCCCGATAAAACTAAAAATAAGAGAAGCATCAGCTGGAGCGGAAATCTCAAATTCTCCGTTAACATTCGTTGTTGTTCCTGTGGTTGTTCCTTTTACTACCACTGAAACCCCGGGCAACACGTTGCCGTCACTGGCATTCGTCACCCGCCCTGTAACTTGTATGTCCTGTGCATTAATTTTAAGACCGAACACAACGATACATACAAGCAAGCTTGTAATTCTTTTCATAGATTTTAATTTTAGGTTTTAAATAAGCTGACAGAATTATCATCCTCCAGCCCAATATATTAGGTTGTAACAAATCTAATAAAAAAAATTGTAATATTTATAAAATATACGTTATTTAGGTTTAATAATAACCGTTTTGTTATATTTAAATAAGATAAAGTACTAATCTGTAACAAAACTATTTTTATATAATTAAAATCCATTCTACGGCGGGTAAAACCGAGAAGAGAAACCTAAAAGAAAACTGTCTGTGATTTAAGCAACTATGAGATAAGTTTTCAACTCTGGTTTTATTCTGGGTAGAATAAGAGACTAGGTTTTAAGAGAAATACTTTTAATCCTAATATCTAGCCAGAACAACTATGTTATACCTGCAGGTAAATTACAAAACACCGATCTTTAAGCCGCTTATAAAAGATCGGACCGTCTAATACACAAAATCCTTCTCTCCTTATGGTTCTTAAAAACTTTGAGATATAAAAAAAGGCTGCCTTCCGGCAGCCTTCTTTTTATCATATTCTTTCTTTATAACAATCTAATGTTCATCTTCAAGAAACCCCGTCCTTCTATAGCCTGCAACAATAATTCTGTCGTTTGCAACATTTGTCGCATCCTCCAAATCTTCAAAATAGATTTCAAAGTAAATGCTATCTGTAATTGCACCAGAAGGAAGGTTTTTTACTCCATCCTTAATTACAATTCCATTTTCCACTAAAACATCTATCTCGTAATCCTTAACCGCATTTTGAGCCATAGCAGAGGAACCAAAAGTCATATTTTCAACATTGCCATTTACGGGGATTTTAACTTTGTAATCCCAATAATGTCCTTGATCTGAAAGCCAAATCTGATCAGCAACATCATCAGCTGTATTATAAGTTATTATTGTTGAATATCCACTCGTACCCAAACTATCATTAGTATATTTAACATACCATTCCCCGGCATATTCCACAACTTTGGAATCTATTTGCTCGTAGTCCTCTTTCAAATCACATGCGGCAAACACAAGTATTAAGAAAACTACATATATAATATTTTTATTCATTTTTTCTAAATTTTACTTTTTACTATTTAGTCATATCCACAACGAAATCATACCTGCCAATCCATTTAGCGCTATAATTGATTTTTCCAGTAGCCGGATCATATGTTCCTACAACACTATCAAAAGGGTCTCCCCAGGCATTTGTCATTGAAACTTCAATTACTTCGTTATTGCCTTTAATTTGAATTACTCCGGGGAAAGCGTATCCAGATCCGTATCCACGACCTACAGCATAAAACCCTGCTATCCAATCACTAATAAGATATACCCCACCTACTCCCGGCACTGCAGTAAGAGTAACCTTATTTTCTGTATACGATTCACCTCCATTACGTACAACATTTGCAGTATAGGTACCTGAATGATCCACGCTGCTTGTACTTGGATCGTATACATAAACGTTTCTTGAAACTGTTTTACTAAACCCATCTGAGTTCTCGGCTGAATAACCAACAGTGTAAGCTCCAACCTTATCTGTATTCACATTTGAAGAAGATTTCACTTCAATCTCGACCTCATTTTCAAAAGCTTTAGCACCTTCATCAGCATAACTTCCACCTGCAGCTATAAAAACATCTTCTGAACCGGTTATTACAATATCAGGAAAGTATGTTATTCTGGCTACATCTTCGTACTCTTTCTCACAACTGGTAACACCAACAATGATGAGTAAGCCCAGTAATATATTTATTTTTCTAATGTATTTCATGATTTTATTTTTATTTGTTCCACCATACTTTAGATTGCATAACTTCTGCTGAAGTCAGGCTCTTATATTCAGCTGCATTGGAGTTATAGTTCATTTCACTGGCAGCATATGGCAGCCTAACCGGAAATTTACCTCCAGTTGTTCCTTTCTTACTATAAATTAGAGTACCTGGCTCATAACCAGCAGGCAAATCAGACTCTAACCCTTCTGGAATACTGGAACTTACTTCAGAAACCTTTGGATATCCGGTTCTGACCCAATCTATAAATGATTCTATACCTCTTTGACCATCGGCTGCGTCTACCCATTTTTGCATAATAATAGCTTCCAACTGAGCATCGAATCCAGATGAAGGGAATGCGTAAGCCTTGCCATCATCAAGCAAATCCCCTGAACTCACGCCCATTCTTGAAAAAGAACTGCGAACACCTGCCTCATAATGAGCCTTAGCCTCAGCCGTATTACCAGCCCTTAAATAAGCTTCGGCCAAAAGCAACTCTGTTTCTGCAACAGTCATTAAATAAACCGGCATTGTAGGAGTAAGATGCGGTTTTGAAACTGAATTCGGCGCTTCAAATCTTGTCGACGGCACCTCGTAAGACCCCGTAATCATTCCAACCAGATCATCACCAACGCTATCAAAAAGTACTGAAAGTCTTGGATCGCTATTTGATTTTAAATAGGATGTGAATGTTGCATTTGCTCGTATATTATTTGACGTGTTCAGTTTTCTTTGATCTGACTCATATAAAGGGTTAGACTTACTATCAGCATCCTCAAAATTTGTTAACGCAACATTACTGGTTAAAAATTCTCCAGAATTAAGCAAACTTGCTATTTCTGTAGCAGCCCAAGACTCTTTAGCTGCATATTGCCTCAACAAAATTCTTAATTTTAAGGTATTGGCAAAGCGAGTCCAACTCGTCATATCCGCTTTAAAAAACAAATCATATCCTGAATAATTTGATTTCACAAAATCACTTATATCTTTCGATAATGCCTCATTCAATAATTCATAAATATTGGTGTATATACTTTCTCCCCCATCTATTACTGGGTTAAAATTTCCTATATCCCCCTGAAAAGCTTCCGTATAGGGAACATTTCCATAAAGGTCTACCAAGTACTGAAAAGTAAAGGCTTTTAAAGTTGAGGTCATTAAATATAGTCCCCAATTCTCTTCTTCTTTCGCTTTTACATGTAAAATTTCATTATCAGCTAACCCTCCAATAAATAATTCTCGATATGAACGATCCACTACACCGGAATTATTACTAAAGGTGTATGTTTCATATGTTTTATACTGGGAAGAAGTATTGTTTTGCACCCAGTGCTGAGACCAAAAGGAACCTAAAAGACCATAATCTGCTGAAAAAACATTAGCAACAGATGCTTGTGCTGAAGGAAGAATTAGATAATCCTCTACTTCTTTCGGATAATTTGGGTTTTCATTTACATCAAGAAAGTCATCGCATCCTTGCAGTAAAATGATTAATACCCCTAAAATGATTGTTATTTTGTTCATGATAACTTCTTTTTAAAATGACAGATTTAATTTAATACCATATGTCCTTACTGCCGGAGCCCCACCAAACTCACCAAACATACCTTCGATATCGTTACCCCAGGTAGATGCTTCCGGATCAACAAAACTGTTGTCCGCCGGGGTCCATAAAAGCAGGTTTCTTCCATAAATACCAACTGTTGCAGATTGCAGCCTGACCTTTTCAACCAAAGTTGAAGGAATACTATAATTAAGCGTAACTTCTCTCAGCTTAAAATAAGTTTTTTCCAGAATTCGTTCTTCCTCAATTGGTTTATTCGTATTACTTGAGAAATACTCATGCCAGTTGTTATGAACCGGAGTTGAGTTTTCTTCATATGTAACCTTACCATCCTCCGCAGTAACTTCCTGAACCGAGTTTGGAATTACCCATGGACGACGCTCGTTAATGACCGATTGTTCATTATTTCCAGACCAATACGTAATACTTGAAGTATACGAGTACATATAACCACCTTTTTGATAATCGATCAGAAATGATAAATTCAATCCTTTAAATGAAAGATTATTCGTTAAAGACATTGTATAATCGGGTACCGAAGAACCCACCAATTTTTTTTCTCCTTCCAGTGGCAAACCGTTATCTCCAACTATTATTTTCCCATCAGGAGCATATTTATAATCCGGTATTCTGAACATTCCCAGTTGTTCTCCGGGAATTGCTACAAATTCCGCTTCATAAGCATCATTTATAATATATTCGGTAACCCCTAACTCTTCAGAAAGCTCATCAAGTATAGTATTACCTTTATTGAAGATATAAGTAAAGTTCCAAGAGAAATCTTTTGTCTGCACAGGTCTGATATCTAATTTTAGTTCAATACCGTCGTTCGTAATTTTTCCGAGATTTGTTGTTTGACGATAATAACCTGAAGATGATGCGATGTTGGCATCCATAATAAGGTCAGTCGTTACCTTCTGATAATATGCAAAGTCAACCCCAAACATATTATTTAAAAACCGAAGATCTGCTCCTATTTCGAATTCTTTAGAAATTTCCGGAATTAACTCTGGGTTACCCAGTTTAAGGTTTTTCTCATATGCTGCTGTTCCACCAATTGGATAGTTTGAGACTCCAAATCCTCCAGCTCTAATCGAAGCTGCATTGTAGAAGGCATTAATTGAGTAAACAGGAGCATCGTTACCTGCCAAGGCATAACTGGTCCTAAACTTACCAAAACTTAGTATGTTATTATCAATAAGTTCGCTAAACACGAAACCAAAGTTAACACCCGGATAAAAGAATGAATTATTATCTTTAGGTAGAGTAGATGACCAATCATTTCTAGCATTAAACTCCATAAAAAGAAAACCACCATAATCCAAAGAAAGAGTTCCAAACAAACCTACTAACCTGCGTTTGGTTTCATATGTAGAAACGTCTGCACTTCCTTCAATGTTGGCAACATTGTAATATCCAGGAACTACCAAACCATTTGAAATAGTTGTAACCCTCTTTGAATATCTATGGTTTATGTTGTTTCCAATAGTAACTCCGTACTTCAACTCTTTTCCTAATTCTAATTTTCCTTCATAGTTTATCAGGAAGTCTGAGTTTAGCTGTGAGATTGTTCTGGCTTCTTCCTTGGTCATACCAACCACATTATTCGCGGTTGAGTTCGGCGCACCTGGAGTTATAGCAGCTACAGCACCATAATCCTTATAAAAATCAGTAAGATAGTCCATACCCCCACGCCATGAAACAGACAATCCAGATATAATATCCCTGCTGACACCTACACTGGAAATTACACGATTTTCATCATAGTCGTTCCCATTTTCATTTATTATAAAGTATGGATTTTGCGCATAAGGAGTATAATAATTATCCAGGTTATCAAATTTATTTTTATAATCTCTGTAAAGGGGAATATAATGGTTTACCGGATTTTGAAGAATTTCCTGAAATAATGTCTTTCCTCCTCCAGCATCATCACCCTGTCCTGTAGCAACTGCATTAATATTTTTATTGGTGAAATTTACACTAAAATTAACTTTTGTTTTTTCAGTTCCACCGTTTCCTTTAAAAGTTAAGGAGTTTCTTTTTAATTGGTCGGCATCTCCAGGAACAACACCGTCCTGCGTTGTATTTGTATATGATGCATAATAGCCCATTTTCTCCGTACCTCCAGAAAGAGAGATAGAATTTTGAAATGAAGTGCCGTATTCATAAAAGTCCCTTAAACCATTCTCATAGAACTTAAACGGCACTAACCGCTGAGAATTATCTACAACATAACCAGTAAGTCTTTCTTTTCCATCTAATCTTGGTCCCCAAGAACCGTTTTCTCTGGAATCATAATGCCCATTCCATCCCTGGCCAAACTTTTCCTGATAATACGGTAACCTGCCTACCTCATGGATTGATGCAGAACTTGACACATTAACACGTAAATCCTGGTTCTTTTTTCCGCTCTTTGTGCTAATCACAATAACACCATTTGCAGCTCTCGACCCATACAAACTTGTTGCTGCTGCACCTTTTAGGACATTTATAGACTCAATGTCATCCGGATTAATATCGGATGCCGCATTACCAAAATCCACAGTCCGGTTAACCGAAGTTTTTACCTGCGTACTGTTTGCATTTGCAAATCCGTTGTTTACCGGAACACCATCTATAACATATAATGGCTGGTTATTCTGAGTTAACGAAGAAACTCCCCTTATAATAACCCGGGTAGACGCACCCGGAGCTCCTGAGGAAGTTGAAATTGAAACTCCAGCAATTTTCCCCTGAAGTGCATGGGCTGCATCAACAACCTGTTGTTTTTCAAGCTCCTCCCCGCTAACTTCTTCAACCGAATATCCAAGAGATTTCTTCTCTCTGGAAATCCCAAGAGCTGTAACAACTACCTCCTCCAAACCGGTAGATTCCATCTCCATTGTAACACTAATGCTGGTTTTCCCTCCAATTCCAACTTCTTTTGTTGTCATTCCAATGAAGCTAAATAAAAGAGAACCATCCTTTGGAGCCGATATGGTATACTCCCCATTAATGTTCGTTGTTGTACCTGTGGTTGTTCCTTTTACAACCACCGAAACACCAGGTAAAACGGTGCCATCACCAGCATTTGTTACTTTACCTGAAATTTGTATGTCCTGGGCATTAAGTGCGAGACCAAATACCAGAAGACATACAAGAAAACTTGTAAATCTTTTCATAAATTTTTGTTTTAGGTTTACAATAGGTTAACTATTCTATCCGTTACTGAACTTATACATAGGCAGTTCAAAACTACTAAAAAAAAACAAGAAACAAAAACCAACTAACCTCCTATGGCATGAGTTTTGTTTAAATAACCATCACTTTAAATTCATTTTAAATGAATAAAAATTCAATAAAATTTATTTAATGGTATTTCATATTACTGACAAAAATCACCCACACTCCTTATTAAACTACTGATCCACAACAACTTTTCCAAACAATCAAATCACGTATATCGTATATTTATAAATTATTCACCTCTAATTTTAGAATTTTAATCATAATTTTCAACAACACTTTCTATGTATTTTTATTCACTAAAAAAACACGAAAAAAATTAAGCATTTTTCAATTTTAACACAACAACTCTTAAATAACACCCCTTTCTTCTTACAAAATCACATTTCAACCAACACTCCCTCCCACTTTTTTAACATTCCAGAACAATTACGCCTTTTTTCTTCCACCACCCCCACACACACTATTTTTTACCGATCAAAAATTTAGATTTAAAACTGCCCCACTCTCCATTTCGACATACTGGCCTCCATAAACCTAACATTCTCTTAACACATTGAAAAAATTATTCCTCACCAACCAAAGCTCAGAGATTCAATTTCGTCTTTCCTAAAAATAAACCTCCCAGCCTGTTTGTCTGTGCCCACTAATAATAAATGTATACACCTGATTGTCAACCTCATAAAAATCATCGTCCGGTTCAAAAATAAAGGTAGTATCTACAGGTTTTCCAAGAGCATCATACTTTACATTCTCTCTTGAAGTATAATTTAAAGTACACCGAGTAAAAACCAACTTTAAATAAATACTGTCAGCCGGAGCCTGTTCTTTATCCTTCCACACTCTTGCTGCTCCATAAAGAATTTTCCCCTCCTGTATTTCCACTAAACCTCTATTTGAGGCCTTTGAGAAGCTTACGTTTGCTTTATCGGGCACCGAATCCGGATCAACAAGGGCTTCATTAACAGCATAGCCCGTTGTTACAAATGAAGCTTTTTCACCTTTTACTTCCACCAGAGCTTTAACCGGAAAGCTATCTCCCTGATCATCTATCCAAAAGTGGTTAGCTTTATTTGATGCACTGTTATACGTCCTTAAAACTCTACTTTCATAATCGTATTCCCTGATAACCTGGCCATTTTCATTTTGAACTTCATAAAACCATTCTCCTGCAAACTTTGCCGCTGCTGTTTTACCTGGTTTAAAGTCTTCCTGACAAGCTAAACATATAACGACAATGAGTATTATAATGTATATTCTCTTTATCATGTCTTATTTCTTTTTGATGTTTAAGGTAAAAGAGTACCGTTTTCTCCAGGCCACATTATATTTGAGTTCTTCTGTTTCTTGATTATACCCCCCATTATAAACAGAATCAATGGGATCTTTCCATTCAGAGACTGTTTCTCCGATATAACCGTTTATAAGTTCAATGGTGGTGTCCGCTTCGAGTGATAAAAGACCTGGCCAGCTAAAACTTTCCCCCAATCCCCGTCCATATTCATAGAACCCTCCAAGCCAATCACTTAATAAAAATACCCCATGTGTAATTTTTTCTATTTCAACCGTATAATTTTCATAATCTTCATCCGGGACTTCTGACTTGTTATCCATACGAAATACTTTAGCTGAGTATTCTCCGGACAAGTCTATATCCGGAGCATTCGGGTCATAGACCAAAACAATGCGCTCTGTCTGGCTTTCAAGTCCCTCTGTATTTTCAGTCGAATAGACGACCTTATAAAGTCCAATTGTATTATGATCTATATTGTGTACTACTTTTACTCTATCTGTCACCTCCGTATCATGCTCAAAAGCCCTATAACCGGGCTCAACAAACTCTGTCCCTAACGGTATAAATGTTGTTTTGTCCCCTTCCAGAACATGCTCTACATAATAGGTAAGCCCTGATTTATCTTCTGAGTTTATTTCTTTTTCACACCCCCAAAACCATATTGATAAAAACAGAACCGGAAATATTATTTTCTGTAATTGCCTCATAATATCTTACTTTACTTCACATCCCACCAAATTTTATTTTCGAAAGCCTGGTTTCCCGTAAGTCTCGGTGTATTGACATTTCTCGAAACAGCCACATCAGGGTAAGGCAACCTGTTGGGAACATAAACCCCTTCTGTTCTAACATTTTTTGCCGGGTTCAAATATTGTCCGGCCGGATACCCTTCTCCATTACCATACTTATTATAATCCCCGTAATACCTGGGGATTTTTGTCCTTCTTAGCTCGCACCAGGCCTCAAAATGATTGATCATACACAAACTCACCCATTTCTGCATCATTATTTTTTCCATTAATGTATCAACTGGCGCCTCCGGATCAAAGTAATATGCTTTGGTATTATCTGAATACAAATCTTTAAAAGCAATGTTATGCAATTTAAGATTCGCATCAATTGCTTCTTCATAAGCCGTTTTTGATGTTTCCGGATCATTATTAAACCTCAATTCAGCTTCTGCAATAAAAAGGTGAAGCTCCGACAGGGTGAAAAAATATACGGGTTGCAGGGTATCCACCTGTGGTTTTGAGTAATCATCAGCTTTCAAACCTGTTTCTATCTGCTTTAGTGCCGGGTATATTCCTTCAAATGTTTGTGGCCCTTTTGCCTTATCAAACAATATTTCCAGCCGGGGATCCGATTTCTCTTCAAGAAAACGTATAATTGTTACTGTAGCAACATGATTATCCCCAAAGCCTTCCGCTGTTTCATACCAGGGGTTCCTTTTATTCTTGACATTTTCAAACGCAGAGAAAGCTACATCCCTGGTCATAAAATTGTTTTCTTCAATAAGTGCCCTGACCTGAGAAGCGATATCCCTTTTATAACTGGCCCTCATATACATCTTTAATTTTAATGCATTGGCAAACCCTCTCCATTCGTTAAGATCCCCATCCAGCATCAAATCGGAACCTGAAACTCCTGAAACCTTTTCCAGTTTTGATTCTGCTTCATTCAATTCCTCTATTAACGAAAAATATACCTGTTCCCCCTCCTCCCACTCCGGATTAAGATAATCTAAACCTTGTAAAGCCTGCCTGTAAGGTACTTTATCTACCATATCTACCCACATCTGAAAAGTATACACTCTCAATACGGTTGCTACAAAATAATCTCCCCAGTTCTTTTTTTCTTCGGCATCAGTACGGACCCTTTCAAGATCATTAAGTCCCCCGGCAAACATTTCGTTGTATTCCACATTTAGAAAATCTGTCCTTAAATCGTAAGTTTCCAAAAAGTTATACTGACTAGCCCCCGGAGCCTGTGACCAGTACTGGGCAAAAAAACCTGCCGTATTAAACAAAGAACCTCCTAAATTCACTGCTATTGATGCTTGTCCGGCCGGCAACACCAGATCTGAACTAACTTCTGTAGGATTATTAGGATCCTTATTCACATCTAACCAACCATCGCAACTAAGCAGTAGGGACATTGTTAGAAATATAAATAAATATGTAATGGTTTTCATTTCCCGGGTTGATTTAGTTTATTAAAATATTAGCTTTATATTAACTCCATAATTTCTTGTTGGCGGGCTTGCCAGATATTCTCCAAACCGCCCGCTCAAATCATTTCCAAAGGTTGACACTTCTGGATCCAGGATATAGTTTTCCCGGGGTGTCCATATTAAAAGGTTATTCCCGAATAATGAAAGAACTGCTTTCTTTAATGGGGTTTTTTCTATCCATTTAACAGGTAAAGAATAACCAACCACTATTCGTTTAAGTTTCACATAAGAACGAGGCAATAAAAATCCCCGGTCCAACTGCTCTCCACCATTCTCCCAATACTTTAAGATTCCATCATCGTCAATTGGAGTTTTATTCTCAACATAATCTTCCTGAGCACTTCCATCTTCATCCATAATTCCATCAAGGTCTTCCACCGCCCGAACAGAATTCGGGATAATAAATGGGTTCCGGTCATTATACAGCGTTTCAACAAGGTTTCCCGTAAACAGGCTTCTGTCTTTGGTCCTTGAATATAATAAGCCTCCCTGGCGAATATCAAAATCAAAACTTAAATATAGATCCTTAAACGTAACCGTATTTGTAATTCCCATTGTATAGTCAAAGTCGGCTTTAGGAATTATGACCTTTTCAGCAGCAGCCAAAGGTTGCCCGTCCCTACCTACAACTATCTCTCCCTGGGCAGTTCGTTGAGGTTCTGTTAACTCAAACAGGCCAACAGGCTGCCCTACCTGGGCTACAAAAGAAATGGAAGCCAGTCCATCAATGATTATTTTGTCCCCCAACTCTTCTGGCAGACTTTTCAGTTCCCCTTCATTCTTTGTGTAATTCACAGCAACATCCCAGCTAAAATTACTGAACTTCAACGGGGTTACATTCACTAAAACTTCCACACCCCTATTTACTATTTCCCCTATATTCGTTGTTTGTGCGGTATATCCTGTAGCCGGGTCAAGCCCAAGTGTATATATTTGTCCATTCGAAACTGAATAATAAGTGGTAAGGTCTATGCCAAACCTTCCGGTAAAGAACTCCATTCTTGTACCCGCTTCATATTCTGTTCGTATTTCCGGATGAAGTTGGTTATTTGCTAATATATCTCCTACACTGTAAGCATTCTGGCCAGATAATGGAAATTCAATGTCGTTGTAAGGGTTTGATATTGAAGCCTGCCTAAAATAAGGATCCAGCTCATACGCTCCTGCATCTTTCCCCGTCTTTCCCCAGGCCAACCTTAACTTACCTAAAGACAACACCTTGCCCTCACCCTTTAAAAGTTCGGAGAAAACAAAGCTTAACTGCGCACCCGGATAAAAGTACGTGTTATTTTCTTTCGGCAATGTGGAGGTTTTATCCTGACGACCTGTTAAGGTGAGAAAAACCATACTTTTGTATGCCAGCTCAACACTTCCGTAAACACCCAACATTCTTTTTCTTACCAGTGTTTCGTTTACTACCGGTGGTTCTGGTGAATTATCCAAATCGAAGAAGTTTGGAATATCCAGCCTGGTTACTTTTGCAGACAAAAAACTTGACGAATAATCATATAAACTCAATCCGGACAAGACGTTAACATAAAAGTCTTTAATCGCTTTCTTATAGTTAAGAAACACATCATGGTTAAGTTCCTGGCGCCTGGTCATACTTTTTTTTACATATCCCGATTCATTAACTTCTCCATAATTTGGAGAACCTGGTGTTAATACCAGGCGAGGGAACGCCTCTTTGATTTCATTATCACTTACATCAATCCCTGTGCGGTAAGTGGCTGTTAATCCTTTCGTTATTTCATACTCCAACTGTACTTTACCAAATACCTTCTGCCCCTTATAGGTTGTATTCAGGTTGTCCAGGGCAATATATGGGTTTATTATTCCATAAGGTGTATAATAGTAATCCAGGTTGTCAAAAGGATCTTCCTTATAGTCCCTGAGCGATACCACACTTATATCCCTTGGGGTTTGTGCAACATTGTCCATTACCGTGTACCCCTGTCCTGTAGGGACAAAACTGTTTTCCTGACGGGAAAGGTTTACCGATGAAGTTATTTTTAAAGACTTATATTTATGTGTTGCCTTTAGTGTCCCTGTGTATTTTTTAAAACTATCATGATCTTCGGGAATTATTCCATCTTCTTCTGTATGCGAAAGAGCTCCATAATAAGTTGTTTTGTCATTTCCCCCAGAAACCGATACACTGTTCTGATATTTCCATCCGTATTCATAGAAATCTTTAACGTTATCCGGAACCGCTTCGTAGGGTTTTACTTTTTGTGTATTACCGTATATATTCCCCCACACTCGACTGGTCCCATCAAACTTTGGCCCCCAACTTGTATTTTCCTTTGATGTATGATGCCCATCCCAACCCATTCCATATTCGTTTTGGAATTCCGGCAGCCTTAACAAATCACTCCTTGTTAAGGAAGAATTTAACTCCACCTTTATCCTTTCATTATTTTCACCTTGTTTTGTTGTTATAACAACGACCCCATTAGATGCCCTGTTTCCATAGAGTGCTGAAGCCGCAGCCCCTTTAAGGATTGTTACAGATTCAACATCATCAGGGTTAAACATTTGGTTTCCGGCTCCAAAGTCGTATCCTCCGTTAAGATCTGTATTAATACTTGCATTGTTTAAAATTGGCACTCCATCCACCACATAAAGCGGCTGGTTGCTGCCTCCGAGAGATGATATCCCCCGGATTATCACTGAATTGGAAGCTCCAGGAGAGGAGGAACTAACAGAAATATCCACTCCTGCTATCTTTCCAGCCAGTGCGCTTACCGCATCTGAGGTACGGGTTTTGGTTATCTCTTCTGAATTTATTGTTGTAACCGAATAACCGATAGCCTTTTCAGAACGCTTAATCCCCAAAGCTGTTACAATAACCTCTTCCAGTTTTGTTACTTCAGGTTCTAAAGAAATATTAAGAACAGTCCTCCCTCCGACACTGACCTCTTTTGTTTTCATTCCAATAAAGCTGAACACTAAAACGGCATCGCCTGGCACTGTCATAACATATCCTCCGTCAATATCGGTTGTAGTCCCCTGACTCGTCCCTTTCACAAATATTGTGACGCCCGGAAGAACACTTCCGTCTTTGACATTTGTGACTTTACCTGAAATTTGTACCTCCTGTGCTGTCGCTATCAGACCAAAAAGCAAGAAGAATACGAACAAGTTTGCCTTTTTCTTCATTGATTATTATTTTGGATACAAATCATTAAAATTTAATGATTTTAGTTCATAGGCTCATAAATCATCCCACATTTTTTAATGAATAAAGTTTAACTTAATCGGTGCCCTTTATTGTCTAAATAGGGTTTGTCCATTAAAATCTTGTCCACAACGCCACACTATATGCCGCCCCCTTTTCTCAAACAAAACCACATTAAACTAAAAAGCAAACAGTTAAACAAAACCTCACACATCAAAAATGATATCAAACTTTACAATAAATTCTAAGTTTGTTCCCACCTGCACTACAATTTACGATTACAAGTTTACAGAAAAAAATCACATCTGAAATAAAACACCTTTTTATTTTCCAACAAATATCATTTTCTTATTACTATTTTCTTTGTAACAAACAAACCTGTCTTTGTCTCTACTGTTAAAACATATATTCCTTCTGTAAGAGAAGACAAGTTCTTTTCAATCACCCCTGATTGCGGATCAATAAAAGACAATGAAGAATGTATTTTAGTGCCGGAAAGGTTGTAGACGGAGACTTTAACCTGGGCACTATTCGGTATATTAATTAATTCTATATTAAACTTACCGTATGAAGGATTGGGATAGACATCAATCTTGTGTTCAACGATGTTACCCATGAATTCTTTTGCACTGGATGGTTTTATTGGGGCCTCTTTATACTGGTACGTCCAGATACCCCGGCCATACGTTGCCACAACCACCTGATTATCCTGCATAAACATTTGCCAGACGGATACCGGGGGCAGTTCACTTTGTAACAGGCCCCAGGTTTTTCCATTATCTTTTGACTCAACAATACCTATTTCGGTTCCGGCCCATATTCTGTTCGTATCATCGGGAAACACCATTAATGATAAACAACCAACATTAGGAAATCCATTTGAACTTTCGGTACCTTCATTAAATCCTGAAATATCACTCCATGTATTGCCTAAATCTGTGGTGCGAAGAATTTTAGGCTTTCCAAATGCACTATACAACATAAAGCACTCTTTCTTATTTACCGGATGAGTGACCATTCCTGATATCCTATAGGGCATATCAAAGGTTGGCGCGTTCACCGCTCTAAAGGTACTTCCCTGATTTTCAGAGACAAAAATTTTCAACCCATTCCTATCATTCATTCCGGCACCCGCCCATATAATATCATCGTCAGCAAGTGACGCCTTAACATTATGTGAACTGGAAACTAACAGTCCATTTCCCAACCAGCCTTCCGGCATAGTCTTTTTATACCAGCTCCCCCCGCCAAAGTCATCGTTTATATACAAACCATCATTACAGACAGCAAAAACTTTGTCCGGGTTTGTTTTCAGATTAGTGAGTTTTGTAATAAAAGGGCCGTCATCTTTCTGAATACCACTTTCGCTAATATCCCATGACTTTCCATTATCCAGCGAAAAAGAAATCCGATTGTTAAACACCGAGCCTAAAATCTTATTTGAGTCTTCTGAATGCCAGATAGCTTCAAACCCATCTCCTCCCAGTCGGAATATAAATTCTTCATCCAGTCCGGCCTCTGCATTTATTGGCGATTGCCATGTGCCATTATCCTGCATTCCCCCGATGTACTCGTTTCGGTAAGGCTTTTTTGCCACTCCATAAAATTGGGTTGTCTGGTATCCCCTTTTTATCTGGGTAAAGGTATTTCCTTTGTCTTTAGAAATCCCCAGCCCACCATCGTTAGCATTTAATATCCAGAATTCCCCGTTGCTTTCCTTCACCGGAATCATTAATAGGTTATGATGATCGGGATGAAAACCGGGAATAGAGGTTTTCCCAAGACCTAAATACTGATTATAGTTATTTTCACTATCATAATCGTCATAAGCATCCGACACATTGGAAATTAACGATAGCTGTTCTGTTACTTTTATGCTTTTTATCACCTGTTTTGATTCCGGCAGGTTTTTCGGCTCCCATTTACCCCCATTTGACAGTTGTGGCCACATGAAATAAATCAATTTGTATGATCTGCCTCCATCTATGGCAACATTGGGATCCGGATCCTGTCCATCATAATCCAGAGCATGAACAAAGATGTATTCTCTGCCCAACTGTCCCCAACCTTCTCCTGTTGTTTCATAAAGATTAAATGTTCCGTCTTTCTCCTGATCCCTGAAGGAACACATTAGCTGCTTATTATTATCGGTGTCCCACACTTCAAAAGGCACCTCTACATAATCCTGATAATAGTAGTTTGAAGCAGACACTCCGAATGTTGCTTGATTGGGGACTGTAAAACGGTGGGCTTTTTGCGATTTACCTGGACCAAACCTCAATTCCACATTAACATATTCGTCTGTAGTTATTGAAATGCTTCCTTCGTATTTCCCGGTATTTATTCCTGGCAGTCCGTTCCCTTTAAATTCATTGAAGCTTAAAAACCCTTCTGTGTTCTCTCCATAAAACGCTTTCATTTCTGCCCCTCCGATACGTTTTTTATCACCAATGGCCGCCTTCCAGAGATTTACCCCTCCCCAAAAAACAACTTTATCGTTATAAGGGTGAACTTCAATGGTATTATTATAAGCTCCCTGGCCTCCCAGAAAATCAAAATTGTTTTCCGTTTCTGTGGCTACCTTCTGCCAGTTATTGCCAAAATCTTCTGAACAATATAATACCGAGAAGTTGTCAATTTTACTCATGCTGGCATATATTAAACCGGATGTTTTTGTTGCGACTGCCAGTTCTGTTCGTTCCAAACCGCCTTCCATTCCATCAGTAACTGTATCCCACGTGTCTCCCATATCAAACGAACGTATTACCCCAACTTTATTTACGCCGGCATAAATTATATTAAAATCAGTTTTATCCGCTATCAAATCTTCCACATTTGCTCCACTGTATACCTTTTCCCAATTTACCCCCTTATTTTTGCTGCGTAATATACCTATACTTGTTGCCGCTAAAATGGTGTCCGCATGCTCCGGGTGGATAATAATTCTGTTTACATACCGAAAGTCTTTATTTCCGGCTGTTGATTCCAGATGCGACCAGCTTGCCCCTTTGTCCTCCGAGACAAAGATTCCCCCTCCTGTAGTTTGCATACTTCCCGGGAAACTTTCCCCGGTTCCGACATAAATAACATTTGGGTTTGTTTTTGGCATAGCAAGGGTTGTTGTTGCCTGGTAAAGTATCGAGTTGGAAATACACTCCCAGTCCTGCCCCCCGTTAACAGTTTTCCATACTCCCCCGGTTGCTGAACCTGCGTACCAGGTATTATATGTTTTATCTTCAGGATCGTACAATAAAGCCCGGGTTCTTCCCCCTACATTTATTGGTCCTCTTTTTACCCATTCAATGTTGTCTGTCGATTTCAATCCCGCCCTGCTGGCCAGCATTTTATTGTACTCATCCATGAGGTAATTTGCCGGGTAACCCGACTCCTTTTCCCCATAGGCAATCTTTATTCCATCAAAATACTCCTTAAGCTGTAATATTTTTGCCTCTTTGTTTTTCTTTATTCCTTTTTTTCTTGCCTCCTTCTTTCTGTTATATGCTTCCTCCCAAAGGCTTTTCTGTGAAATATTTTTTTGAATAACTATTATTGCCGGAATAGCCAACAACATTAAGCTAACTGCAAACGCTTTAATAATTTTCATGGTATTTTTTGGTTATCTTCGGTTAGTTGGTTTTTGTTCACGTAATACGTAAACCTCCTTACATTATTGTCTTCCTCATTCCTACTATGCACCGCATTATGTAGGTTTATTCCCCTATAAATAAGCAATTGCAATTCATACCTGGATTTCCATATCGCACTATGATATTTATTTTCGTCTTCGAATACTACAATTCCCTTATTGTCTGTAACAACAATTGCCAATCGACTGGTCGCAATATCCTGTAACGGCTTGAAATACAAGACATAGCTAGAATCAGAATTATATTTTTCCTTATAACCTTCTTTTTTATATACAGATAGGCCTGAATCTGTCCTAAGCACAGAACAACCAGCAATTAAAAAGAGGAGTGTTGCAAAACAGGTATAGCGCAATTTTTTCATTTCAATAGGTTTGTGTAAAGCTAAAAATATTTTCACTCCAACAAAGTCGTCTTTTCCGTATTTAATAGAAAAAACGGAACTTATCACGAGTTTTTTTGCTTTCCCTTAATCAGGGCATTTCTGTTTGAAATTTGGAAAGCTGTATTACATTTGTAAAAAAAAGTATTATGTTTAAAAGGATTCCGGATACGTTCATTATTATTTTCTTTCTGATTTTAATTGCCGCTGTTCTGACCTGGTTTGTGCCAGGTGGAAAATACAACAAAAGCAACCCTGACCAACCAGTCTATGAGCAAGTGGACAATACCCCCCAAAGCTATCAGGTATTTACATCATTTCAGAAAGGGTTTTCCGAACAGGCCTCAATCATAATATTCGTCCTCATGGTAGGTGGTGTATTCTGGATCCTGAACTATAGCCGGGCTATTGATGCTGGAATATTTACTCTTTTAAGAAAACTAAAAAAGTTCGAAAAACGGTCCAACATATCGCCTAAGTTCATCTCAAATATAATTCTTGTTACCGTAATGCTAATTTTCAGCGCATTTGGTGCAATATTCGGCATGAGCGAAGAAACCATTGCATTTGTAGCAATCTTAATTCCTCTTGCCATTTCTATGGGTTACGATTCGATAACGGGTGTTTGCCTTGTATTTGTTGCTGCCGGGCTAGGGTTTGCAGGTGCAATTCTTAATCCATTTACTATTGGCATTGCCCAGGGAATAGCAGGAATCCCGCTTTTTTCGGGTATTGAATACAGGTTGTTTTGCTGGGTCGTATTAAATATTATTGGTATTACTTATATTCTAATTTATGCAAACAGGGTCTATGCAAAACCAGAAACATCCCCTATGTATGAAGAAGATGTTCACTGGAGAAAAAGGGCAACAGAACAGAAATCAATAAAATACTACCGTACAAATACAGCCTGGATTATATTTATCATTCTCCAGGCAACAACTGTCATCTATTCATTCTTTTATCCCAAAACTCGCATTGAGCTGGGGAATACCAGCATTAATTTATATGCCTTACCTTTCCTCTCCATATTATTTGGAGTTTTCAGTGTCATAACGCTAAGAAAATCTGTTCATTTTTTCATCCTTAACCTGCTTTTCTTTTCTATTTTGTACCTCTTAATTGGTGTAATGGGATACAGCTGGTATATTAATGAAATATCCGGATTGTTTCTTGTCCTTGGTATTGCTTCAGGAATTGCAATGAAAAAGAAAGGGAACGATATCGTTAAACTGTTTATGGAAGGTGCAAAAGACATTTTAAGTGCAGCCCTGATTATTGGTTTGGCCGGAGGGATTATTGTAATCCTGAAAGACGGACAAATTATTGATACAATTCTGCATAAAGCAGCAGGTTCAATGCAGGGGCTGGGAAAATCCTCTACTATTGGTGTAATGTATTTAATACAATCCTTTTTAAATATTATTATCCCATCCGGCTCTGCAAAAGCTGCCATTACAATGCCAATTATGGCCCCTTTTTCCGATTTGGTCTCGCTTTCAAGACAGGCAACCGTTGTTGCTTTCCAATTTGGAGATGGATTTACGAACATGATTACCCCCACATCCGGCGTACTTATGGCTGTTCTTGGCGTTGCTAAAATTCCCTATACAAAATGGTTCAAGTGGATAGCCCCTCTGATTATTATACTGATTATTACCGGCTTCTTACTTTTACTTCCAACCGTTTATATGGATTTGAATGGCTTTAACTAGAGTCCGTTTATAAATGCCATGTTACTCACGTATTTTATTTTTTAAAAGTGTTCCCGGCCAGTATCCTCCCATCTGAAAACCACTGCGGAACCTATTAGACACAATGGACAAAAGGGTTTTATAATTAGATTCGTATTTTATAGGTGAAGTTTTCTACGATAAGAGTGATATATATATTTCCCGTTTAATTATGCTGTTCTGTAAAAAGTATTAGCAAATCCGGAATTGATATACGTTTGCTATTTTTGCTATGATTTCCTTTGTATTGGAAGCACTCCAAAACTAAAAAATAAAAAGCAGTACGAATACGTGTCCCCTTTTAAGATTTGGTGCGCCTACAATGGGTTCAGGCATTCCCTTTAGCTGATAATGAAAAAGTTACAAAAAAAACAACATCCTAATTTCCAACAAACAAGATATTAGAATGAATGATAAACTCACATTTAATTAATATTTTTTAAATTCGACCTATATGATGATTAATCTTTATAGAAAAAAAGGCTAATTATTAATTTGAATAAGAATGAAAGAGATAATAAAAATTGAAAGTGTATCCCAGGCACTAGATATGTTTGGCCTTGATAAACCAATGCACCCTCTGGTAACTATTTACAAACATGAGGATTTAAAACTAACCCGGGAATACTTAAATATAAGTTTTGCAATTGACCTTTACCAAATAACGTTAAAAAATTGTAATCCTGGATCATTTGGCTATGGAAGAAGTTCTTACGATTTTCATGAAGGCGCATTGGTTTTCACAAAACCAGGGCAAGTTATGACCATTACAGAATGGGATAAACAAATAAATCCCGGAGGATGGACACTTTTTTTTCATCCTGACCTAATCCGAAAATCGGATTTAGGAAAAAACATTGATAAATACTCGTTTTTTTCTTACGATGTTAATGAAGCCCTCCATTTGTCGGATGAAGAAAAAAAAACTATTTATGATATAACTGTTAAAATTAAACAAGAATACGGTCAGAACCTTGATAAGCACAGTCAAAAACTCATTATTGCAAACATTGAGCTACTTCTTCATTATTGTACTCGTTATTACGACCGGCAGTTTTATACACGAACCAACTTAAACAAAGACATTGTCTCCCGTTTTGAGGAGTTCCTAAGAAATTATTACAATTCAGACAAACCTCTTGAAAAAGGAATCCCATCAGTAAAATACTGCGGAGCAGAGCTTAACATGTCCCCTAATTATCTAAGTGATTTATTAAAAAAAGAGACTGGGAGAAATGCTCAGGATCATATCCATTTTTATGTCATTGAAAAAGCAAAGACCCTCTTATTAAACTCAGGAGAATCAATTAGCCGGGTTGCTTATGGGCTGGGTTTTGAATACCCTCAGCATTTCAGTAAAATATTTAAGAAAAAAACCGGAATGAGTCCTGCCGAATACAGGAACCTGAACTAGCACGAAGAATTCTGCGAATCTTCAAAGGTATAACAAATACGAACTGTGTTTCTCTTCACAAAACAAAAAGCTGCGAACTTATTAGTTCACAGCTTTTTGTTGTTTATTTCCTAGTGCTTCAAATCATAAATAACGGTACTTAATTTTAACCCGTTTTTCTCCTTCTACTGCCTTCCGGTTCTTAACCGTAGCTATGGCTACGCTTTGCAAATCGTTCTTTGTAGAAATAAAAAAATGAGATAAAGTATACAACACGATATTTACAACTTAATGCACTGGTTATTTTCTAATCTTCTTCTCCGCACTCTCTGAAGCTCTTGTCATACTGGTTCATGGCACGCCAGCTCATTCCCATATTAGAGAACCCTCCATCATGATAAAGGTTTTGCATAGTAACCTTCCGGGTCAAATCAGAGAATAAAGTAACACAGTAGTTTGCACAGTCCTCTGCATCGGCATTTCCCAGCGGCGACATGCGTTCTGAAAAGTCTATCAACCGGTCAATCCCCTTCACCCCACTACCTGCTGTGGTCAGTGTTGGCGATTGAGAAACGGTGTTTACCCTGATTTTCTTGTCCCTACCATAAATATACCCAAAACTTCTTGCAATGGACTCCAGCAATGCCTTGGCGTCCGCCATATCATTATATCCATATAATGTTCTCTGTGCTGCTACATATGACAGCGCAAGTACAGACCCCCATTCCGCTATCGCATCCAGCTTCCGGCATACATAAAGTACTTTGTGAAAAGATAATGCCGATACATCAAGCGTTTTCTGATAGTACTGATAGTTTAATTTATCATAAGGTAATCCTTTTCTGACATTGGGTGACATACCAATTGAATGCAAGATAAAATCTATTTTTCCCCCCAGTACTTCAATTGTTTTTTTTACTAATTCTTCAAGGGCATCCACGTCTGTGGCATCCGCAGGAATAACCTGAGCACCTGTTTTTTCTGCCAGACTGTCAAGTTCCCCCATTCGTAAAGCAACAGGAGTATTGGTCAACACAAATTTGGCCCCTTCTTCGTGCGCTTTTTCCGCAACCTTCCATGCAATAGACATATCGTTTAAAGCACCGAATATTATCCCTCGTTTACCCTTTAATAGATTATACGCCATATTTCTTGTAATTTATTAAAATTGTATGCAAATGTAAGAATATTATTTAATGTGTTTTTCACTAAAAAACCAGAAGGCTATTTTCCTAAAAGCATTCTGGCATTTTCCAGTGCAGCTTCCGTAAGTTCTTCTCCACTTAGCATTTTTGCTATTTCCTTAAGCCGTTCTTCTTTATCTAATTTTTTTATCAATGTTCGCGAAATTTCCTGTTCGGAGTCCTTATAAACCAGAAAGTGTGAATTTCCTTTGCTGGCTACCTGCGGAAGGTGAGTTATGTTAATTATTTGAATTCCTTTACTAATTCTGTTTATTACACTTCCAACTTTGCTGGCAACCTCGCCGGAGACCCCTGTATCAATTTCGTCCAATATTAAAGTGGGCATTCCTGATGATTTTGAAAGCACTGCTTTTATAGCCAACATTAAACGGGAAAGTTCCCCTCCCGATGCAATCTTTGACACTTCCTGCAAAGCGTGGTTTTTATTGGCCGAAAAATGAAGGTTTATGTTATCTGTTCCACTTATTGTCATACTTTGCATTGAATGACTAAAGGCTACCTGTGAGTGCCCTAATCCAATTTCATGTAAGATTCCCAATACATCACCCTCTAAACCTTTAAAACCGCTCTTTCTTTTCTCGGACAGTTTTTCGGCTTTTTCATTAAGGGCTTTTAGCAGAACATCCAGTGCACTTTTTTGCTTTTCAAGGTCAAATCCGCCATCTTTCGCAACTGTAACCTTTTCACGAAGTTCCTCCCTCGCCTCTATTAACTCTTCAAGCGTTCGCTTCTTGTATTTTAACAACAAACCATTAATCTGGCTCAACCTTTCTTTTACAAGCTCAAATCTCTGTGGGTCAAAATCAAGATGTTCAAATGAATGCGAAATCTCCCCCTGGAGATCTTTCAACTCAATGGACAATGCATCAAACCTTGTATAAAGATCACTTCCCTTTGAGTACACACCGGATATTTTACCCAGTTTTTGAAGTATAGACGACATTTGCTCACAAATTCCAAGCCCTTCATTCGAAAGCATATCCTCTACTTCATGTAAGGTCGTTTTAATATCCCCGGAATTTTCAAGTTCTTCGGTTTCCGCTTCCAGTTGCCCCAGTTCTCCGGAAACCAGATTTGCGTCATCCAACTCTTTAAACTGGTAATTTACAAACTCAAACTCTTTTTTAATGGTTTCGTAATCAGATAAGTTTTGAATGTACTTTCTTTCTTCTTCTTTATAGGTTTGAAACTTCTTCCTGTATTCGTCAAGTAGTTCCCCATTAGAACAGTACCGGTCTATCAACCCAAGAAGAAAGTCCTGTTTGTTTAACATCAGGGTCTGATGCTGAGAATGAATATCCACAAGGCGCATTGCGACCTCTTGCAGTACGTTAAGGGTTACGGGTGTGTCATTTATAAAAGCCCTGGATTTTCCGGAACTATGTATTTCACGCCTTATTACAGTATGTTCCTCGTAGTCCAGTTCATTTTTAAGAAATAATGCCTGCAGGTCGTATTCTTTCACCTCAAATTCAGCTTCTACTACACATTTTTTTTCTTTTACCCGCAACACCCCCAGGTCTGCACGTTTACCCAGTATTAAACCTAAAGCTCCAAGAAGGATTGACTTCCCGGCCCCTGTTTCCCCGGTAATAATATTTAATCCGTTATAAAACTCAACAAAGAGTTTGTCTATTAATGCGTAATTCTGAACCTTTAATGACAGCAACATATGTTTCTGAATTGTTCAGCAAAACTAAATAATTCAATAATTAACAATCAGGTTTTACGAAATTTTATTTGAACATCTTTTAAACGGGCATTATTTTTTTAGTTTTTCATACTTCCTGCCCCCTGCCGGATCTACCTGAACCATAATGCTGTACACTTTGCTCTTCTTATCTTGTGTAGACGATGAAAAAATATTTACTATTTCCTCTGATTTACTATCAATAAATAATTGTAACAGGCTTAAAAAAGGGTCTGGTTTGTTATCATGAAACCTTTTTAATTCTTCTATCGATTTATAGATATTGCCGCGTCCCTGCTCTACTGACTTCTCCATCAGATCAAGCCCCTGGCGGTGAAAATTATAATTAAATTCTCTTAAGGGCTGATAATCTGAATCTAACATGTTCTCGACTAACCAGTACCTGTTTTTTCTGTTCTTACTATCTGCAGCTCTCCAGCCAATAAACCCTGAACCTTGTGCATTATTAACTATTTTCTCGGCCTTTTGGAAAAATGGTGTGCCCCCCATTCGGGAAAATGAATCATAATCGAGTCCCAGAATATAATAAACGTAAAAAGTAAGTACTGAAGACAAATTCGACACAAACGTATTTTCAGACAGCTCTATCGGATCGTATTCCTGATATTTGAACTGGAAATCGTTGTCGATATAATTAAAAAGAACTGTATTATAAGATGAACCAAATACAGGCCTACGTGCCTGAATGCGCAATTTTGCCTTATATTCATCGGTAGAGACCTGGTCACTAATTTCGAGGAGAATATTACACTCTATCCGCTCATGGGCTTCGTAGACATGATGTGTCCATACCGTATTATTAAGGAAGTCACGGGCAGCTTCTTCCAATGTAGTAAAAACCTGTTTGTTTGTCCCTTGTATCTTGCTATGGTTAACGGTGAAATTACAGTTCAGTTCCTGCCCGTTTGCAAGTATTCCAAAAAAGGAAATCAATATGAGTGTAAATATTCGTCGCATATTTTAAGTAAGCATTTCTTCTACTTTGTTCAGAATGTCAATAGCAACATCTGCTTTAGTTTTTAACTCAAATTTATCAATGTTATTGTTTTTATCAATGATTGAAATTTTATTTGTGTCATGCTGAAACCCGGCCCCGGCATCATTTAATGAATTTAACACAATAAAATCGAGTTTTTTCTTTTTGAGCTTATTTTCTGCGTTGACCTGTTCATTGTTGGTTTCCAGTGCAAAACCAACATTTATCTGCGCCCCTTTTTTCAGCCCGCCCAGTTCTTTTGCAATATCTACTGTAGGTTGAAGGGTTAAGGTCAACCCTTGTTTTTCTTTTATCTTCTCTTTATGCTGTTGAACAGGTTTAAAGTCAGCAACTGCTGCTGAAAGTACCGCCACATCGCACTGTGGATATTCTCTTAAAGAGGCTTCGAGCATTTCCTCTGCTGTAGTGACATTAATCAAATTAATTGCATGGTGCGCCGATATAGTGACTGGACCTGAAACTACGGTTACTTCTGCCCCCCTCTTACGGGCTTCTTCTGCAATTGCGTACCCCATTTTTCCTGAAGAATAATTCCCAATATACCTTACCGGATCAATTAATTCGTGGGTAGGCCCGGCAGTAACCAGGATTTTTCTACCCGCTAGTTTCGAGGTATTGGCCTTTTTTTTTTCAAAAAAAACCTTCAGGCTTTGAACAATCTTTTCCGGTTCTTCCATCCGCCCTTTTCCTTCCAGTCCGGAAGCGAGTTCTCCTTCTGCTGGTTCAATAATTGAGTTTCCAAAAGATTTCAGCGTCTCAAGGTTCCTTGCCGTTGTTGGGTGCATAAACATATCCAGATCCATAGCAGGAGCCACAAATACCGGACACCGGGCAGATAAATAAGTTGTAATCAGGAGGTTATCTGCAACCCCTGTTGCCATTTTAGCTATAGTGTTTGCTGTAGCCGGGGCTATTACATAAGCATCAGACCACAGGCCTAAATCTACATGACTGTTCCACCTTCCATCTTCCGGATCGAAAAAATCCACCAGGATAGAGTTTTTTGATAATGTTGCCAGGGTTAACGGGGTTATAAACTCTTTTGCAAGCTCCGTCATAACCACTTTTACGTTCGCCCCTTCTTTCACTAGGAACCTAACAAGAATAGCAGCTTTATAAGCTGCTATACTTCCGGTTATTCCTAGTAATATGTTTTTGCCCTTCAACATAAGGCAATACTATTCATGTTTCTTAACATGTATCAAATCGCTTTCCAGTTCATCCAAAGCAATAAGTGTTGGCTTTGGTAAACGTTCATAAAACTTTGATATTTCTATCTGCTCACGATTTTCAAAGACTTCCTCAAGATTATCTGTGTAATTCGCAAACTCCTCCAGCTTTTGGTTAAGCTCTTCTTTAATTTCCACACTAATCTGGTTTGCTCTTTTCCCAGCTATCACAACCGCCTCATAAATATTCTCTGCTTTGTTTTCAAGCTCTTTCGTGTTTCTCGTAATTGTTGTAGAAGCTGCTTTTGATTTTTTATAATCCATCGCCATATTTTAATTAATTTCTGTTTCTTCTAAAATAATCTCTTCGCCCAGATAGTTCGATGAGCTTTTATAAAATTTATCGGCCTCTTTCATGTATTTACTCTCCGGGAATTCCGATTTGAAAGAAATAAACTCATCAATTGTAGCCTGGTACCTTTCTTTTTTCTTCTTCTCAATACTATTATTGGCATACCTGTAGCTCGACTTCAACATCATGAACATAATATCTTCACGATATTTACTCTCGGGAAATTCCAGCAAACTATTATTTAATGCCACAATAGAAGCTTTATAGTCTTCAAGGTCGTAATACAATCTTGCCGAGATAAAGGATTTCTCAACGAGTTTCTCCCTCATCTCATCAATATACTTAAGGACTTCTTCCTTTTTCTTTCCGTTTTTATGTTTTATCAAGTACAGTTGGAACATTTGAATAGCAATCATGGTTTTATCCTGATCCAACTCCGGCCTTGGAGATTCCATATAATTGCAATAAGCCGCCATAAAGTCAGCTTCTTCAACAAAAGAACTTCCACCATAAGTTCGCGAAAACTGCGTAAAATAATGCCCGGACATGATATAGTCCTTTTGTTTAAAATAGCTCATTGCCTGATAAAAATATATCGTGTCAGCTTGTTCTGTCCCTCTGAAAACAGGAGCTATCTGGTCGTACAAAACCTGGGCTTTGTAATAATCGCCCTTCGCATAATACCGCTTGGCTTCACTATACTTTAACTTATAATCAGTGCTTTTAAGCAACCTCTCATACCCACTACATGCACTGCCCACTAATAAAATTATTGAAAAATAAAGGATTAAGCTTCTCTTCATCATACTTCAAAATATCGCGCAAATTTACAAATAAATATAAAACCATTGCAATATACAACGTTTATTGTTGATGATAATTATTAGGTTTGTTAAGAAATCAAAAAAAACTACTTTTGCACAGAATTTAAAAATGTTACATCGTGGATATATTTGACAAAATAAAGCAAGATAGGGGTCCTTTGGGCCAATATCAGAAAGTAGCACATGGTTATTTCATGTTCCCTAAACTGGAAGGAGAAATAGAGCCGCGAATGAAATTCCGTGGTAAAGAGGTTTTAACATGGAGTCTAAATAATTACATTGGCCTGGCCAATCATCCTGAAGTAAGAAAAGCTGACGCAGAAGCTGCTGCTGACTGGGGCATGGCTTACCCTATGGGGGCTAGAATGATGTCGGGACAAACCAGCTATCACGAAAAACTGGAAGCTGAACTTGCCGATTTTGTTGGCAAGCAGGATTCTTTCCTTTTAAACTATGGGTACCAGGGAATGGTGTCTATTGTTCAGACGATGTGTGGAAGGAATGATGTGATTGTCTACGATTCAGAATCTCATGCCTGTATTATGGACGGGATTTTTCTTCATAAAGCTGCCGGAGGTAAAAGCTTTGTTTTCCCGCACAATGATGTTGAAAAATGTGAAAAATTCCTTCAAATGGCAACCAAAAGGGTTGAAGAAACCGGTGGTGGAATCATGGTCATTACTGAAGGTGTTTTTGGAATGGCCGGCGACCTGGGAAAACTTGACCAGATTGTTGCCCTGAAAGAAAAATATAGTTTCAGGTTACTGGTTGACGACGCTCATGGCTTTGGAACTCTTGGTAAAACCGGAGCAGGTACCGGAGAGCATTTTGGTGTTCAGGACGGTATTGACCTTTACTTCTCAACTTTTGCAAAAGCTATGGCCGGAATCGGTGCTTTTATTGCCGGAGAAGAAGATGTTATAGACTTCTTACGTTACAACATGCGTTCGCAAACTTTTGCAAAGTCACTGCCAATGCCTATGACTATTGGTGCCCTGAAACGACTTGAATTACTTAAAAAAGAAAGCGGGCTTCGTGAAAAACTATGGGCTGTTGTAAACCGCCTGCAAAGCGGACTAAAAGAAAACGGATTTGATTTAGGAGAAACTGAATCTCCTGTTACTCCTGTATTTCTTCAGGGAAATGTAGCTGAAGCAACAAATGTTGTGATGGACCTTCGCGAGAACTATGGAATATTCTGTTCTATGGTGCTTTACCCTGTTGTACCTAAGGATGTTATCATGCTTAGGATTATTCCTACAGCTGCGCATTCACTTGAGGATGTTGACTATACCATCAAGTGCTTTAAAGAAGTTAAAGCCAAACTGGAAGATGGAAAATATAAATCAGATCAAATTGCTTCATTAATGCAATAATAGTCTGAACAAAAAAATAAAAAAGCCTTCTCTTTTGGGAAGGCTTTTTTTGTTTTACTTTGTGTAATTGTCACGAATAACCAATTTTGCTATGAAAACTGCTTCAATTATTTTATTTATTCAATTATCTTTATTTAACCTATTTGCACAACCAAAGCTACAACCAGACTCCACTCTTGTAAACGGATTAAAGTTCAGAAGTATCGGTCCGGCAATGGCGTCCGGGCGAATTGCTGATTTTGCTGTCAATCCGCATAACCCATTTGAGTTTTATGTTGCTGTAGCATCGGGCCATATATGGAAAACAACAAACAATGGCACTACATGGAAACCTGTTTTCGATGATTATGGGGTTTATGCCATAGGCTGCCTTGCCATTGACCCACGGAACCCTAATATTGTATGGGCCGGTACCGGGGAAAACAACAGTCAACGGGCTATAGGGTACGGAAATGGAGTATACAAGTCGCTTGATGCCGGTAAATCCTGGAAAAACATGGGGCTAAAGACCTCCAGGCAGGTTGGAAAAATCATTATCGACCCCAGAAACCCCGATATTGTGTATGTTGCCGCTGAAGGCTCCATTTGGGGCCCCGGAGGAGAACGAGGGATTTTCAAGACCACTAATGGAGGAAAAGACTGGGAACTTGTACTGGAGATAAGTAAAAATACCGGTGCCTACGATTTAGAATTTAACCCCACAAACCCTGATATTATTTATGCTTCAGTGCATCAGAGAAGAAGAACGGGCTTCACCAAAATTAATGGCGGTCCTGAATCGGCTGTTTATAAGTCCGTGAACGCCGGAAAGGACTGGAAAAAAATTAACAAAGGGCTCCCAAACGTACATCTGGGCAGAATCGGACTTGCTGTTTCTAAAGCCGACAATGACCTCGTGTATGCAATAGTTGAAGCAGCAGATAACCAGGGCGGTTTTTACCGTTCAACTGACCAGGGAGAGAATTGGGTAAAAATGAGCGATTATACATCTTCAGGCCAGTATTATACCACCATTTACACAGACCCCGAAGATGCTAATAAAATATACTCTATGGATACATGGTCCAAAGTATCGGAAGATGGGGGCAAAACCTGGCGCAAACTTTCGACCAAAAAACGCCATGTTGACGATCATGCTTTATGGATAAACCCTAATGCGACAAGCCATATTCGTATTGGAGGAGATGGTGGCATATATGAGTCGTATGACGGAGGCAAAACATGGAAATTTTCAGGCAACCTGCCGGTAACCCAGTTCTACAGGGTGAATGTTGATAACTCGGAACCTTTTTACAGGGTATTAGGAGGGACCCAGGACAACAATACACTTTGCGGTCCTTCTCAAAACACCACCACCGATGGCGTTACAAATGATGAGTGGTTTGTTTCCATTGGAGGGGATGGATTTTGGGTTGCTGCTGATCCGGAAAACCCTGATATTATTTACTCCGAATACCAATATGGAAATGCCTACCGGTATAATTACAAAAATGGGGAGATAGTTTATATAAGGCCCCAGGAAGATAAAGGTGAACTTACCTATAGATGGAACTGGGATGCGCCACTTATCCTGAGCCCGCATT
Source organism: Bacteroidales bacterium (assembly GCA_965230395.1). Lineage (GTDB taxonomy): Bacteria > Bacteroidota > Bacteroidia > Bacteroidales > UBA10428 > UBA10428. Next base: position 2,469,200 of record CBDDKV010000002.1, on the reverse strand, counting down.
CAAATACCCGGTTATATATGGCTGCCAATAAAGTATTTGTGAGCGAAGACAAGGGAAATTCATGGAAAACAATAAGCGATGACCTTACGGCTCAAAAAAACAGGAACGACTTTAAAGTTATGGGCAAATACTGGAGTTCAGGTGCTGTTGCCAAAGATATTTCCACATCGCTGTTCGGCACGCTTGTCTCTTTTGCCGAAAGCCACATAAAAGAGGGGCTGCTTTTCGCCGGTTCAGATGACGGGTTGATCCATATAACCGAAAACAAAGGCCTTAACTGGTATAAAGCCGGTTCATTCCCCAACGTTCCGGAATATACATATGTCAGCGATATATTCCCTTCGCGTTTTGATGAAAACATTGTTTATGCTACTTTCAACAATACCAAAAGTAACGATTTTACCCCTTATGTTCTAATGAGTAAGGATAAAGGCAAGTCGTGGAAATCTATATCTTCGAATTTACCGGAAGGTGCTGTTTACACAATTACCCAGGATTTTATTAACCCCGAAATGCTATTCTGCGGAACTGAGTTTGGCCTTTATGTTACTTTCAACAACGGGAAAAAATGGATCCGGATTAAAAACGGGCTACCAGACATAGCTGTGCGCGATATGGTAATACAGGAACGAGAGTCGGATCTTGTTTTGGCCACCTTTGGCCGGGGATTCTATATTTTACATAATTACAATGCCCTGCGTGAGATAAACTCTGTTAACCTTGATGCAGAAGCCCATATCTTTTCTGTAAAAGATGCCCGGTTATATATTCAACGGTACCGAAGAACATACTCCTTTGGCGATGATTTTTATATAACTAAAAACCAGCCTTTCGGAGCGGAATTTACCTATTATCTGAAAGATGATATAAAAACAGAGAAAAAACTCAGACAGAAGAAAGAGGCTGACCAGTTTAAAAATGGAGAAAGAATTAAGGTCGGTACATGGGAAGATGAAAGACTTGAAAAACTGGAAGAGAAGCCCTATCTGGTGTTTGCTATAGAAGACAGTAAAGGAAATGTTATCAGGAAGATAACAGCTAAAGCAGAAAAGGGCATACACAAAGTTTACTGGGATCTTAAACTCCCTTCAACTGCCCCTGTCAATAACTCTGTTAAAGAGTTTGACCCAATGGGAAAAGAAGAAAAAAATGGCAGCATTTATGTTATGCCGGGAGAATATAGTGTAACCCTTTATTCTTCGAAAAAAGGCGTACTATCTCCTTTAACCGAAAAAAGAACGTTTAAAATCAATGCACTGGCATCTAATAATTTCTCAGATTCAGAACGTCAAAAAACCCATGATTTCCAAAAACAAATTACTGAACTAAACTATCAGCTTCAAAGAACAATTCAACAGCTTGAGAGATCAAAAACTGAAATACAACAACTGAAGCAGGCAAATTTGAGGCATGGGGACATCAATGAAACCACAAATAAAAAATTGGTTGAACTGGAAAACAGAAATGCAGCGCTGCTTCTTGCAATTAAAGGACATACAGCAAAAGCCAGCAGGGAAGAAATTCCGCCAACGGATGTCCCTCTGCAAAAAAGGTTGAGCTTCATAAAAAGAGCCTATTCCAATTCATCGGAACCAGTTAACGACGCCCAGTTAAAATCGGCAAAGATTCTAACAGAAGAGTTTAATACACTTAAACCAAAGATTGAAAAGCTACTGGATGAAATTGAAAGCCTGGAAATTCGCTAAGAAATATATGGACAATAAAAAAACCAGGACTTGCACCCTGGTTTTTTTATTATTGTTTCAAACAATAACCTCTTTTCGTTATTCTTTTTCAGCCAGGTACCTCTCGGCATCAATTGCGGCCATACAACCAGTACCTGCCGCCGTAACCGCCTGACGATAAACATGGTCCTGCACATCGCCACAGGCGAAAACCCCGGGCTTGTTTGTTTTTGTTGAACCAGGTGCGGTTTTTATATATCCGGTTTCATCCGTGTCCACGAACTTCGCAAATGGCTGCGAATTAGGCGTGTGCCCTATAGCCAGGAAGAAACCATCTATTTTAATAACTTCTTCTTCCTCATCGGATTTGTCTTTGTTTTTTATAAGTACAACCTCCTCAACAACTCCGTCTCCCCTTAGTTCTTTTGTATTTCGGTTATATAATATTTCAATATTTTCCGTTTTTTCTACCCTTTCAACCATTACCTTAGAAGCCCTCATATGATCTTTCCGGATAATAAGGTAGACCTTTTTGGCCAACCCTGCCAGGTAAGTTGCTTCCTCTGCAGCCGTATCGCCGCCGCCAACAACTGCAACAACTTTTTCTTTATAGAAAAAACCGTCACAGGTTGCACAAGCTGATACGCCAGAGCCCATATACGTTTGTTCTGACTCCAGCCCAAGGTACTTGGCCGTGGCACCGGTGGCAATTATTACGGTTTCAGCTTCAATCACCTTTTTTTCGTCAACAATAACTTTATGGACGGTCCCATTGAAATCAACATCGGTAACAATTCCCCAACGTGTGTCCGTACCGTAGCGTTGTGCTTGTTTTTTCAAGTCCTCCATCATGGCCGGTCCGGTTATTCCTTCCGGATACCCCGGGAAGTTCTCCACATCATTGGTTGTGGTTAACTGTCCGCCCGGCTGGAGCCCTTCGTAAAGCACAGGGCTAAGGTTTGCCCGAGCAGCATATATAGCTGCCGTATAGCCAGCAGGGCCAGAACCAACTATTAAACATTTTATTTTTTCAACATCCCCTTCCGGAGTAACTGTTTTGCTATCTTCCTCGATATTATCAAGTGGTTTAAATAAACTCATAATATATTAATTTGCTTTTGTTTCTACTTCCTTTCTTTCAAGTATCAATATATATACCATTAAAATATTCGTTAAATAAACACATTTTTTATGGAAATGTTGACATGAACGCTTTTTTGAACATGAATATTTGTCAGGTCAAATTCGGAGTATGGTTATCAAATAAGCCTATAGCATTTAATGACGTTTTTCAGGCCATTTGCGCCATTTCTATGTTTGCCGTAAAACACTCGCTCCGTCTATTTTTTTATCGCTGTTTATTTCGTCCTCACGAGTAACCCGAATTACCCAAACCCAAACTGAGAGCTTATATGACAAACAACAGCTAAAATTTATCAACCAGAAATTTCCCATTAATAAAAAAATATCTATTTTTGCGGGCACATTATTCAGGATGTAGTTTCAGTGATATAGAGCAAACATTTGCTGGCGCTTCGCTACATCCGCAAAATAGTTCGGGATGTAGCTTCCCGAGGTGTCGGGACAGGCACTTCGCTACATCCACAAAATAGTTCGGGATGTAGCTCAGTCAGGTTAGAGTACTGGTCTGGGGGACCAGGGGTCGTAAGTTCGAATCTTATCATCCCGACAACTTAAACCTCTTAACAAAAACAAGTTAAGGGGTTTTTTATTTTAAACCCTATTGAGGTGTATTCATTATCAAACATTAAAATTTCCTTACTCGGAAACAAGATCTAAAGGTATGCTTTAGAACACCTCCTGCTTTTCCTGCCAATTCATTTTCAAGCCTTATCGTATCATTTACGCATTTGGGTGTTTATGAACTCTATTTATTGCCTGCAGTCCAAAAATATTCTCTGCTCGCTAATTTTTGCATATCGAAACGTCAATCAGGTTGCACAGTTCGAAGGCTGTCCCCCTGTTTATTCGGTGATGAAATTATTTTAGATATCTGCCCCCGGAACTTTACACCTCTAGTTTTTCAATTTCTTCTTTGGTTAAAGTTGAATAGCGAATTATTTTTTCAATAGGCTCGTTCGCTTTTTTCATTTCTCTGGCAATCTCAATGTTTCTATTGTTTAGTGTTTTCTCTTCAGCTTCCTTCACCGCCTGTTTTCTTATTTCGGCTTCTTCTTTACGTATTTCTTCTGCTATGGTATAGTTTGGGACCCATTTGGTACTTTTCGAAATATCTTCCAGCAGGCCGGTATCGCAAAAGCTCATGTAATCTTTGGTGGTAATTATCAGGTGATCGATTACCTCAATGTTCAGTATTTTACCAACCTGTATTAAGCGGTCGGTTAAATCCATATCGGGGGCTGAAGGTGCCAGCTCGTCACTTGGGTGGTTATGGCACAGTATAACCTTTACCGCCCCTTTCATTACAGCCACCCTAAACACATTCATGGGTTTTACAACAGTAGAATTAACACTGCCCAGGCTTACCAGTTCAATATTTAGAATGAGGTTGTTATTTGCCAGACAGATGAGCCAGAAATGTTCTTTTTCCCGATCCACTTTATTGTCGCGCAGCAGTATGTGCCGCATTACTTCAAAAATATCGTCGGAACCGGATACTTTTATTTTATGTTTGTCTGTAAGTCGTACATTCATAAGCGTCAAAGTTAAAAAAATACCTTTTCCCGCACCATGTATTTCCCAAATTCATTCTTATACCGTTACATAGGGCAAAGCGCTTGCCCCCGCCCCTATAAAGCTGTTCCTGCCCATTGCATCTTTTAACCCTCATTATTCACCACACAAATAACAGGCTTGTCTTATCTTATCAATTTACTATATAGTCTTTGCAAAAAAACTCCAAATTACTCACAAAAATAAAATATTCAATGATGTTCGTGAACTAAAAGTCCTGTGTTACTCTTGTTTTGAAAACAGTCATCCCGAAGCTTCGGGACTCCTTAATTTTCAAAACTTCGAACCGACTAAAAGGAGCTCATGAACACCTATAAAAATAAATCAGCTTGTGAATAAAGCCTTGTCTTTGAAGCCTTCTTGAGAAAGACTTTCAAAATGCACAGTTTTCTTGCAGCCACTATATATGTTATAAGGATATATCAAGAATAATCAGATTAGCTCAGATTTGGGTGATGCTTGCCAATTCCTTGGCATATAAACCTTACCACGAAACCCCTAAAACAGAAACCCATGCCTACGGGTTTAGATGCCTGGCAGCTGCACAAAGTGGCATGAATAATCTGGGGCAAGGTTAACGGGTGGGTATTTTTGCCTTTTCCATTAGTTTATCGTACCTGCTGTCCATGCAAATACTAAGGTCGGTGGTAATGAACCTTCCCTTATAAAAAAGGCTGAATATTGTTGCTGGTGTTGGTGCAGACTGAGCCTGTACGGCCGTTTCAAGTTTTATGGCCTTTAAAGGGATATTTCTTTTTTTAGCGGTTTCTTTTAACGAAACATTTACATGATATTCTGAAAACGGGCAACGGTTTGAATAATATACAACTATGCCTTCTTTATCGGGGCACTCCCCACTTAAAACACATTTGTTAAAAACAGGGCCTTTTGCCTGCTCGCTAAAGGTAAGGGCCAATAAACTAAACCCGGTAGGCTGAATGCTGTCACACTCCTCAAAGCCCTGACGTTTTAGCCATTTCCCATCGCTCATAAAATGGTATTTCTTTGTGCCTACAACTGTTACCAGTCCTTCTTTGCCTTGTTCTCTTGCATCGTCAACAGCATATTGCAAGAGCTTTTTACCGTAACCACTACCTTTATATTTTCCTGCAACCCAAAAACAGTTTATCAGCAGGTAACCGGGGGCGTCAACCGGGGACCATCCGGTTTCGGCCGGTCCATATTCAATAAAAACTTTAGCCCGTTCGTTTATTCTTCGAAAAACATAACCGTTTTCAAACTCTTTTTTTAGCCACTTCTTCTTTAGCTCGTAGCTATCTTTACATTTCTTGTCAGATATTGCACAACAAATATGCTCACTGTTAATATTAGAAGTGTTTATCTGTATTATTTCGCTCATTTGTTAATCTCCCCCTTTGTCCATTTAACCCCCACCTAGTATTAATAATTGACATATTCCCCAACCATTTTACCTTCTGGTACAGATATGCAGGCTTATGCCTTTATCTTTCCCTGCAATAAAATGACCAAACCATCGGGCAAGTAATTGTGCCCGATGGAATTTTATTCGTCAGTATCAATTACAATAATAGCAGCTTTTTACGTTCAGGCCTGAAAAAACATCGAAGAAAACGAATTTCCCTGTCAGGCACATTTACACTATTTTAAACCCAATTCCTTTTCTGCCTGCAACCAATCTGATTCAGCATCGCCCGGTATCCCTTTGTTCACCCTCTCTAAATAAATTTTCTCAGCCTTTATCCTAACATCTTCTTCTGTAATGGTAAGAGTCTGCGTAGCTTTTTCTGTAACTGGTGATGACTGTTTTTTTGTTGCTGCGGCTTTTACAGGCTGCTCTTCAGGTGTGGCTTTTTTGGCAGCAGCTCTGGTTGAACTTTGGGCCGTTGTTTTTTTTGCTGTTGTTTTTGCAGAACTCTGAGCCGTAGTTTTCTTTGTTTCCGTTTTGGCAGAATTCCCTGATGTAGTTTTTTTTGTCGCCATTTTTGATAAATTTAAATGATTGTTATATTAATTCTCTTTTGTGTAAAATATTGTAATTGTTCCTATACCGGACTCTTGTCTGAAACCAGGCCGGGCCACCTTCTTTGTTCCGAAAAAGGTACCGCTCTCATCCACCTGCCAGCTATAGTTTGATTATTCATAATCCGGTACCTTATTATTAAATTGGCAAAACCACTTATGGTTTTTCTTACTTATTTAGGGCCTCTTTATTTGTAATAACAATTTAGTTATTTTATTGGTTTTATGGAAGGGTCTTATATCCGAAATTCAATAATTGATTAAATTATTCCAATTACTCAACTTTTTTCAGACATAATATACCTGAAACCGGCCATTTGTTCAAACGAAGAAACAATATTGCCCGCCCGTTCGGCCAGACTTTAGCAACAATAAAAACACGAAAAATAACAAACTGTAGCACAAACAATTTTCACTATCCGGGGATTAAAAAACCTAAGACAGGAAAACGGCCTCCCCATGTTGTTACGGTAAGTTCTTATTATCGATTAAAGTTGCTGTGCTTACTGGCAAGGAAACATTGCCCCCACTAAATACATTATGCAACAACAACACAGAATTCCCTGAAATTTCAGCATCCTTGAACTCACAAAATGAAGCTGTAAAGCTATTGCCATTTACTATTGTCTGGCCACTAATGCTTACTCCCCGCATTTTTACATTTCTGGCATTTATTTTTAAAGAACCTTCTATTACCGATAAAGGACCATCTTGGGGGGACCAAGAACCCAGGAGCAGCAATCCCGGAGCACTTATAACTAGATCTTCTTTATAAACCCCCGGTCCCATAAAAACAATTGCTCCTTTCTGCTTTACAATATTGCTGAGATCGTCGCCGGGTTTAACCCTGGTAACAACACCCCCAACCGGATAGCGGATGGCAGGGATTACTTCCAACACTTCAGCAGATGTGTAAGAAACAACAACATCATACAGCTCGTTTTCACGGACAATGTTCAGGTTAATTGCCCCTGATAAAAATTTCAATGGGACATTACCCGTTGGCAAGCCTTTTATTACCGCCAGGCCCGTTGCATCGGTAACAGCATAGTGGCCCCTGCCCGACTCAACACTGACACCCTCACGCAAAGTGCCCGGCACCACTGTTGGAACGGACCCTTTATTTATAACCGGATTAACAATCAACACTGCCGAGGTGGCTGTTCCCGAACCTATTCCCTCCGGATCCGGAATAAAACTCTCTTCCCCATCACCACATGAAACCAGCGATAAAAAAGAACCAAAAAAAATTAAAACTCTTAACCCCATCCCTACTGATTTTAATACTCCTAAAAAAGCTATAAACAGAATTGGCCGGCAATTTCAGGTATTGCACCGTATACGTTCCTGGTCGTTCATTAAAATTAATGAATTCCGTCGTCCATATGAACATGAGTCGAATGATATACATCACCTTATTTATATAAGGCACACTTTTAAAACCCCATGAACATTTTCCCATCATACATGTATAAAACTTATAATCGCACATGTCGTTATGAATGATAAAAAAGACGAAACGTTCCATACCCCCATTTTTGATTTCCTTAGCCATCTTCCTTCCTGCTTAAAAAAAGGCTGCAACCTCTTCTGTAATCTTTTATCAAATTTACAGACCAACACCGTACATTTCAATCAAAACTTGACCGGTCCCTGGCTTTGCATGATTAATATCCGCATATTCCAAGGTGAATTAATTGTAAGTATGAAATAAGCAACTTATGCCCTGCCCCCTCTGTTCTTCAGATCCAGCATCCGGGATCTTTCCTGTGAAAATTTCCATATTTTATGTACGATAAACACTTTAACCCGCCATTGCAACTTTTCGAATAAAAACAGTTTTTGCATTTTGGGTCTAGCCTGGAGACATCCCTCAATTCCTTCAATACTTTATTGTCAGCATAAAGTTCCCGTAGATTGTTTGTGAATATGTTCCCGAGCCTTACAGGAAGTCTCCTGCACGGATAAATATCCCCATTAGGAAGAATTGCCAACAAAGTTTTACCAGCCGAACATTGATATGGGGCACCTCCTGAACACAAAAACTGCAAAGCCCTGTTGGTGGCCACCTTAGTTCCGGGAAATATCTTTCTTTGAATTTTATCCTTTTCAACGCTCAATATATGGTTAAATTCCCTGAACTGTTCGGGGTTCAGTTCCAGTCTGTCGTTTACCCCATTTGGCAGGTACCGGTCAGACCAAACCTTAGTAACCTTATAGGAGCGTCCTAATTTCACAACCTTTGAAAACTCCCGAAAATTCGTTGAATTTGCGGTAAAAGACAACATTACGGGAATTTTCAGCTTTTTATATGCCTGAAGAGCTGCTTTTATTTTATTATAGGTTCCCTTTCCTCTAATTTGATCGTTTAAATCTTTTCCCCCTTCAACACTTATTTGTACAAACTCCAATTTTAACTTCGACAATTCTACCAATTCGCTTTCCGGCAGCAAGTAACCATTGCTTAAAATTCCATAACGAAAGCATTTTGTTTTTTCGGTTGCCTTAAGCAGCTCCATTATCCCTTGCTTAAAAAAAGGTTCCCCTCCGGTGAAATTTATGTGTGCAGTTTTCAGGCCACCTGCCTTTTTGCCTGTTTTTACAAAGGATTCGAGGTTTTTTAGAATTTCAAGGTTTTTTTCAAAAGATATTCCATCATCTGCATAGGCCTCCTGGTAACAGTGGGCACACCTTAGGTTGCATTTGTCTGTTACGTGCCATTGAAAAGTAATATTTGAAGGGAATTCGTCCATATGCTTTCACCCTCCACAACCTCCACAACCACCGCAACCTCCTCCACAGCCCCCTCCGCAGCCCCCACCACTTGCCGTACTGCCCCCACAGCCGGCGCAACCTCCCCCGAAGGCTGTTTTTCCGTTTTCAAACCCGGTGGGTATATTCATTTCCTCCCCCAGTATGGTATTACTAAATATACCTACACCAAAGACTGATACGCTGTATAAAATACTTTCATCTTTAAGGTTTTTATCTCCTACTGAAACATTTTTCACCCATTCAAACCTCTTTTCTGCAGCTTCTTTGAGCCCTCTACCTAAAGCTGTCAAATGCAAGCTTCCGGGACGAACAACAAAGAACAATGCCAATACCCCTGCCATCAATAGTAAAACCAGCAGGCCAACGGGTTTGTTATTGCTCACTCCCAAATAAAGCTTTATCCCTGCAAAACCCGCAATAAAAAGAAAACCAGTAATTAATACTATCCACCCTCTTGTTCTTTCAGCACTCCCGGTTATAATTTTTTGCTCCCGAAGCTTCCTGATATCCTGTTCAATCGCCTTTTTTACGACCGCCCTGTTCGCCCTTGTAAACAGGCTTTTATAATACCTGGGTTTTGCCAGGTTGTGAACAATTATTTTTTCCAGTTTATTCCCATTCGGGTTTTCCTTAGTTATTCTTTTCAAAGCAATTGATTTACCGTTCTGATAAACATTAATTACCTTTCTTCTCCACAATGAAAAAACAGCAGAAAAAATTACACCTTCTGTTTCCTGGCAAATATATGCCAGTTCAAGCGCCGAAAATTTGGAAGGCTCCGGAATATCCAGACAGCGGGATTTATCATTTTGAACAATTCTTTTCACGAAGTAAATAACCAAAAAAACATAGCCTATGAAAACAAGTAAAAACACCGGTCCAGGAATACGGATAATAAAGTCCTTCATTTTTCTATTTTTTTACCCAACATTATCACAAATAATTTGCATTGCATTATTTACAAAAGTACCTTATTTACACCAGAGTTTCAAATATTGCCCCTTTGGTTTAACGGTTACCTGGTTGTTGCCAGAAAACGCCAAATACCGCGTTACGCTTATTAAAAATGCCCAATCCCAAACTGTTGGAACTTTCCTTTTCAGGCTCCAAAAGCCTTAGGGGAAAACTTTACAGCCAGGCCCTTTGTTTATGGCCAGGCTTTATATAAAAAAGACGAAGCTGGGGTTAGGGTGACTATATGTGATAAATTAAAAACAACGGTTATATGAATGTTCATGCCAATTGCAAAAAAATCCCTCCTGTCCCGAATGTTTACCGACCACCAGAACAAGGAGGGAGGAACCACAAACTTACCATAAACTGTTTGCCTTAAAAGCCCTTCTGTTCAATAAACGTAACCGGGTAAACCAGAACAGAGACTTTACAGTCAAATTAGCATTTAATATTCCCTTAAAACCTTTTCTTATTTGCTGTTTTGGTACACTATTCTAAACAGCCTGAAGCGAATAGGTTTGTTCAACAAGAGAAAATCTTATATGGTTTTATCAAATGTTTATGCTACTTTTACAATCAAAGTAAAATTAAAAATATTATAAAAACAAATTATTTTTATTATAGAATAGTTAAAAAAACACAACAAAACTCAACGGCATGGAGTATGATGCAAGCGGAATAACTGCAAGGGTATTGGCTGTAGCCAAAGAAATGGGGTTAAAAGATGTTGAGCTGGCCAGAGAACTAGGCGTATACCCACAGAACATAAGTCAGATGAGAAAAAATACTGCAAGCGCTGCAGTAAAACGGGTTATATCCTTTTTGGCAAAAAACAGGGAAATTAACACAGACTGGCTTCTTTTTGGTGATGGTGAAATGTTTGGCCAACCGGGAGTACATAAGTTTACGATGACCAGTGACGGTAATATGTACTTTGCAACAGAAGAAAAAGTAAACAACGAAAAAGACATAAAAAACCTTGAAACCCTTTTAGAGGAAAAAGAAAAACACAACAAGACCTTAAAAGACACGGTTGACACCCAAAACGAACTAATAAAAAAACTTTTAGAAAAACTCTAACAGTCATCATTTCACTCAAAAACAAACACTTACAAAAACAGGTTTTTTTAAGAAAGAAACATTCATAAAACCTTCTTTTATTTTTGCATATCTCATAACAATATTATTGTTTTGCAACAATAAATTACACTTAACCGATTACCACTATACAACAAACAAACATTTAAACGATGCTCAAACTTTTCCCAACCAAAATCATTATAAACCTAAAAGGTACAAATCAAGGGGTATCTATAAAAAGTGAAAACGAAGCCTTCCAACTGGCCCGGGTTGATAAATATGGAAAGAAAGTTATCCTCCCTTTCGAGGAAGAAAAAGGCTTACCTTCTGAACTTGCCAAAGAAACCAGTTCCCGGAAATTAAAATCCATTCTAAGTACACTTTTAATTTTTATCGTATCCGGTGGCCTGACTGTTCATTTTTTAACCCGCGATATTCTTGAAGAGAGGTTATTCCAAAAATATTATAGTCCGATAAAGGAAGACTTATCGACCTATGTAATACAAAACACGGCTTTTGATCAGGCAAAACTGGAATATATCGAAGGCGATGCCACGGTTGCATGGCTATTAATGGACGGACTGCCGAAGACCTTCTCTTTTGAGAAAGAAAAAACCGCCTACCAGGCTTTAACCCTTATTGAACTTAAAGAATATGAAAAAGCAATAGAAATGTTCGACATCCTACTTGATATGCCCGGCAATAAAAATTTTATTGTTTTGGCAAAATGGTACCAGGGATTATGCTATTTAAAACTTTATGATGTTCCGAACGCAAAAAAAGCATTTAACACTATTGCTTCAGGAAATTCTGTTTACAGGAAAAAAGTAATTCGTATTTTAAAGAAACTTGAGAAGCATTCATAGTCGTACGTCCTTAAAATTGCGTTTAACGATTTTGCTTTTATTTTTCTTTTTATTTGGCAAAATCGGAAGGCATCGTTGCAGCTATGTTTAAGAATTTGAATGCTATAAAATAAGGAAAAAGAGGTATGAAACATGAAATGCCATATTCTAATCGCCCTATTTGTTCCGCCTGATTTTTTTTAGTGCAAATACTGCGGCAATACCTCCCAGGACCAACAGGATAATAAAGCGAAAAGGTGATGTGTACAAAGGCTGCTGATTACCAACCAATATAAGGTTCGACCAGTTTCCGGGGTGTGAAGCAAGTGGTGATGCTGTTTTTAGATAATCGAGTTTGGCCAGGCGCAATGCCTCATCTTTTCTTTTCCCCATTAATAAATATTTCCTGAAATATTTTAGCCCTTCTATTGTTGGATCATAAGATGCTGTCCATAATGACAAAATTAAAGAACCGGCACCTGCATTTAAAAAACTACGCCCAAGGCTGAGCACCCCCTCTCCTTTTCTAATTTGCCCTGAACCTGAATAACAGGAAGCCAGAACTACCAAATCAGCCCTCATTTGAATACTGTTGATTTCATGGGCATACAAGTAGCCATCATTAATACCGTCAACTGGATTCGCAAAAAACATCCTGGACAGTGCCGGGGTCAAAGTATCTTCATACCCATGTACAAATAATTGCAAGATATTGTACTGCCCCGAGTATTTTTTCAGTGCTGTTTCTGTCGCCGCTTCTCCGGTAAACAGTTTACCTCCACGGGAGGTTAACTTACGGAGATATCGCTGCGGTATCCTCATTACCGGAAGAGAATCCGGTGAGTTTTCATACCCCGGGGCAAATGCAAGCACCCTTTTCTTTATATTAGCCGTTGTTTTTAGCGTCCGGTTATATAAACTTGCAGAGTAAGCATACCCAATCGGGTATTTCCTTAAAATGTACGGTTCATAAGCATAATCGACCCATTCCCGTTCTTGGTATGGCTCATCAATTAGCGCTTCAAAAGAGATAAGGGCCATTTCCTCGTCCGGAATTATGAGTAAACTTTTATTCGCTATCTTATCTTCATACGGTTGCAATAAAGCTTCATAAAGCTTGTAAGCCGAGACCCTAAAACTATCATAACCCGCTGAATATTTTCCAAAAAGAAAACTTTTATAATAATCTAGATGATAATAAAACGATTGTCCCACTGGCGTTTTATGAAACTTAAACTGTTCTTTTGTGACAATAAATGTATACAATAAACTATCGGCCAAAACATATTCCAGGGCAACCTGTTTGCACCGGAGTTTTTCCTGTAGCACAGAAACTTCAACAACTTTACTGTTATACTTCAGGTTGTAGTACTCCGGATATTCTTCCTCCATTTCGGCTGTAAGTCTCTCCAGTTCCTGTGTTTGTTCAAATAAGCTTTCTTTTAGCATATTTATTCTATCAATATCAGGGCTTACAGACTTATTTTCCTGCTCAATTTGAATTCTTATTGTTCCGATTGTTTCCCGAATTTCTCTCTCCCTGCTCCTAATGCCACCTGGCACCAATGCCTTGACCTTTGCTTCTTCATCCTCATTTAATTCTCTTAATACCGTATACTTACTCCTTTCCGAAAAAGAAAATGCCCTTTTTGCATAATTGTCATTCCCGGTAATCTGCATCAAGGCATACGTAAGATGAATAATTGACAGGTAAGTGTCGTGTTCTCTTTCTGCTAATGCCAATTTAGACTTCTCGTATAAATAACCCGTCCTAAGCTTTTCTATAAACCTAACCGTAATTTCATAAGTGCCAAGTGCCTTTTTTAGGTTTTCCACCCTGTTTTCCCCTTCGGATATCCTCTCGTAGGCATTGGCTTTTGCCTTTAAGATATCTAATAAGTCAAGATCGGGAAACACATCAATATCAGGGTTTACAGATACTGAATGCGCGTTAAAATCATCAATTTTGGAAATGAGTGCCCGCTGGTAATATTGCAGGGCTTCATAATATTCCCCTAACTGATAATACAAGTCGCCCCTATACTTATGGCAATAGGAAGTATAAAGATGCTTTTCCCCAACAGTTTTCTTTAAAATTCGGTACGCTTTTTCATAAAGCCGCCCACTTCTCATATAATCTTCAGTATCCAGAAAAAAACCGGCATAATTCATATATGACATAGCCGTTATATGGTGCGTGACACCAAATTTTTTTTCATTGCAAATTATTGCTTTTCTAAAACACTTATCAGCTTCGCTCAACCTGTTGAGTTGCTGATAAACAAGCCCAAAGCTGTAATATGTCTCGCCATCCTCTTCCAGGTTATTTTCTTTTATCGTACGAATACTTTTTTGATAGTTTAACAAAGCTTCTCTGAAATTTCCCGAGTAATACTCGGCATAGCCCAGGTTATGGTAGATATCAGCCTCTAACCGGGCGTTTTTATTTTCAGCAGAGGAAATAATCACCAGCGCCTCACTTAAATAGCTAAATGCCTTAGAGAAATCCCCGGTGAGCGAGTATACATTTGCAATGTTTTTATAGAGAGCCGATAAATAATAACTATCTGTGGTATTCTTTGCAGCCAACTTATAAAACATTATGGCCTTTTTAAGGTTTCCCATTTGTTTTTGAATAACACCGAGCAGATTATATATTTTGAAGTATTCCGGAGTGGTATCTTTGACCATCTTTCCTTTAATTATCAGAATACTGTCTAAACTTTGCAAAGATTTAATGTATTCCCCTTTCTGATAATTAACTTTGGCATTACCGTAGAGCCTTTTAGCCAGACAAGTATCTGGAAATGAACAAGCTAAACTACGAACAATAATCAAAGGGTGAAACAATAAAACCGCAATCACAAATATGATTATCAGCGGGTTATACTTCATCTATCTAAAATAATTATATTTCTAATCCGTTGTGCATAAGTACAACAGTAATTTTTATTGTTTAATTAAAATTAATAATTATGAAAAATTTATTTCTAAAAGAAAAGTCCAAAGCTAAAAAACTTAGTAAAAAGGAACTAATAAAAATACAGGGAGGTGGGCACCCCACCCAAAAAGATACTGTTTTTGATTAGCCCCTTGACAAATTGTAAAATGAAAAATCTGCATTTTTTTAATCTAAAATTTAATAATCATGAAAATCACACTGCCTAAAGAAAAATTCGGGACTAAAAAACTTAATAAGCAAGAACTGTTAAAAATACAGGGAGGTGGCCACCCCACCCAAAAGGATACTGTTTTTGACTAAATCCTGACAGATCCACCAAATGCGAATCTATATTTTTTCAATAATTCTAAAATTTAATAATCATGAAAGCTACACAACTTAAAGAAAAGCCGGGAATTAAAAAACTTAACAAAAAAGAACTGATAAAAATTCAAGGGGGAGGCCACCCTACTCAAAAAGACACTGTTTTTGATTAACTATTAACTAACACTTATTGATTTATCCAGGCGGGGCACTTACCTCGCCTGACCAAAACCGTGCCCCCTTTTACATTATACAAAAAAGAGCTGTCTTTATTAAAAACAGCTCTCTAATGTTTTATTTAAAATGCCTGTTCGGAAAAATTATCAGGCGTTCTCCAGTACTGTAGTAATCATTTCCTTAGAGTATAATGCCTCTGCTCCCATTGCCTGAGAGTATCCAAATAGTTTCTCGACAATTTTTGAGATATCTTCTCTTGGAATGTTCCCTTCTTCAAGAGATATCGGGGTACCAATCTTTGTATACCACTGCTTTAATGCTTCAATACCAGCATCGGCACCTTCAACCCCAAACACTTCTTTTGCAAAACGGCCGAAACGTTCCGGTAACAGGTTTTTCTGCCATTTCATCCAGGCAGGAACAACAATTGACAAACCGGCACCATGCGCTATATTGTAAAATGCGGATAAGGTATGCTCAATAAAGTGTGTGTCAAACCGGTTGCCTTCTACTCCACAAAAGGTTGATAAATTTAGCGCCTGGGTTGCTGCCCATGCAAATTCCCCCCTTGCTTCATAATCATCCGGCACTTCAATAAGCTTTTCTGTTGTTCGAATGACTGTTTTCAATATGTTTTCAATATAACCTGCACTATACTGCGAAAGATAAGTGGCTGTAAGGTATAAATCTAAACAATGGGCAAATATATCCGCGGCTGAATAGGCGAGGTATTCTTTTGACACAGTTGCCTGCAATTCCGGGTTAATCACAGACACTGTTGGGAATGTAGCAGAGCCCATAAGGCTTAGTTTATCCTGTGTATCTTCTTTGGTGACCACAGCAAAATTATTCATTTCACTTCCAGTTGCAGCAAGGGTCATAATAGAAAAAATCTTTAAGGCATCATTTGGAACAGCTTTGGATGTAAAGAAGTCCCAAACATCGCCATCGTATTTAGCTCCAGCAGCAATTGCTTTTACCGAGTCCAGAACAGAACCGCCACCTATACCCAACACGGCATCCGCCCCGCTGCTTTTGGCTGCTTCCACCCCTTCATAAACTTTGCTTAGCACGGGGTTACTTTTCACCCCACCTAGTTCCTCGTATGCAACTCCCTCTTTTTCTAACGATGCTGTAACCTTATTAAACAGTCCGCTCTTTTTTATTCGATCAGACCCATATACAATCAATACCTTTTTAAGGCCATACTCTGAAATATATTGCCCTATGTTTTCTTCTTTTCCTTTTCCAAACTCTATTCGAGTTGGGTTATAAAAAGCGAAATCTTTCATGTTTAGTTTTTTAATAATTATTTGGTTAAAGTTATCCAGTTATTATATGGCGCTTTTATACATATTACTTTTTTACTAATACAAATTACCGAAATAGTTCTTCCGTCATGTTAAACTAAAAAATGCACCTAAAAACCCAATGTCTTCAACAAACTACAGGCTTTTTATCCACTCCATGGCATCACTCAAATTTTGAAATGTGTTTGTTTTGATTACACCACCTTCGTGTTCAACACTTTTCAACAAAGCCTTTGTGCTCATCTGCCCAAAAATATTTTTAGATTCAATTACCGCAGAAGCCCTTAACCCTTCTCGAATAAGCTCTGGTATCCAGGTGTTCTCCGACCAGTTTCTATCTTCTTCCCCCATTACTTTTGCTTCACGATTGTCTGAAATCATATTTTTTGTCCTTTTCTCTGTTAAGTATTTTGTAATCAGAGCCGCTTCCTTCCTAAACTCCTTACTTATAGAATACCCTCTCCACTCAACTAAAAGTGCATTTACGTTGTCTAAATAAATAATTCTTACTTTCGAAGATTCAAAACACACTTCTCCAATCTTTATTAAATCCATAATCTTCTTTTTACAATTTTATCTTAAAACCAATTCTAACATATATCTCATTTACCAAAGATATGGGTAACTAAAACATTAAGCGTATACCAATTCCAGATCGGCTTAAACATTTTACAGATCAAGAAAAAAAACAGCTGTTCACTCTCATTTATTACATGTTAACAAGAGCCGCAAACCTGATTTTTATGATGGGTTGCACATTTAGATTTGGAGATTATGTCCTGCTATGAAACTTTCGGTTTTATAGATTGATTTTCTTCAAAAGGAGAGCTACAGCCCTCTTAACAGAACCCAAACCCTTACATTTAAACACATTACAACTCATTAAAAAATCACTACAAATCCATAATGTTTCCATTTCCCAAAAAAACCCCCGTAATTTAAGCGACCTAATCACATTTTACCAAATGACAACTGAAAAGAAATTTTAATACTTGATTTTTGTGTTGTTAAACAATTAAAAAGCAGACATGAAATCAATATTTGAAGTTCTAATAGTAACTGTTATAACAACAACAGGATTAAAGGCACAAATTCCTGGAAACTGGGCCCAACATACAGTTAGGGACACTATAGATATTCCGGTTGATATGTATTGGAATTTGTCATTTGACCTTAACCTGGAAGAAATTGGAAGTGTAGGGGATTATAAAGATCTACCAAGAATTGTTAAAACAGAACCTGTGAAAGGAAACTTCTCAAACGTGGGGGACAGCAGAAGGGTTTACTTCAATACAGACCAGACATTGTTAGAATCTATTATTGAATGGCGAAAGCCAAAAAGTTTTGCCTATGAATTAACTGAGTTAGAAATTAATTTGAAAAAAGTTGCAAACAGGGCTAGGGGGCATTTCAGGCACTGCGCCCTTCCTGATGGGAGAACTGAGGTTATTTGGACTTATGGTTTTGACCAGAAGAATTTTATCTTTAAATGGTTAATTAAAAGATATATCAAAACTACTCACCAGTTTTGGATGAAGGATACGTTAGCAGAAATGAAAAGACAAACCGAGTACATGTACAAAAAAACGAAACGATGACAAACGAACCTTTTATCAATTACATATTACAATTTGGCTCTTTAAATGAGCAACAAATTAAGCTGATAAACAACAGCTTAAAAGTAAAGACCTATAAGACAAAAGAGTACTTTTTAAAGGCCGGGCAAATATCTAATGAAATAGGGTTTATACAAAATGGTATATTTAGGGTCTGTTATTACGATAATGACGGAAATGAAATTACGAGGTATTTTATCGACGAAACCAATTTTATTGTTGATATGAATAGCTATAACACCGGATTGGCATCAACAGAGTATATTCAGGCTGTAACAGAGTGCGAAGTGAGTATACTGACAAAAAAAGCAATGGACAACTTGTCCGGAACAATTATCGTTTGGGATAATATTATAGGAAAGATAACGGCGAAAGCTCTGTCTGAAAAAGTTGCAAGAGTCAGTATAATGATACCTAAGGATGCAACATCACGATATGAATACTTTCTGGACAACTTTCCAAATCTTGCAAATCGGGTTCCTTTACAGTACTTAGCTTCATACATTGGTGTAACACAATCGTCATTGAGCCGGTTAAGAAGGGAAATAGCAAAAAAAAGGTGAAATCAGTAACCAACAAAAACATATGGATCTGATAAAGCCAATTAAAAAAATAAATACTTTTAGTTAGTAACAGAGTTAAAGATCCAGCGGACTAATATTGTAAAGATATAAAATGTTAAATTAGTATATTCTATCCGCTATAAAAGTCATCAGAACTGAACTATACAGAATAAAAACAAACAAATATGATAAAAAAAACATGTTTGATAACTGGCGGAAATTCCGGAATTGGAAAACAGGCTGCTATTCAATTAGCCCAAACCGGATTTCATGTCATCATTGGCATTAGAAATTTAAAGCGCGGAGAGGTTGCACTTGAGGAAATTAAAGAGAAATCGGATAAAAATGACATTGAGCTATTGCAGATTGACATGTCATCAAGGAAATCAATAATAAATGCATCGCGTGAATTAAAAAATAGAATTGAGAAATTGGACGTACTCATTCATAATGCTGCTGATTTTGACATAGCACGTAAGCAAGCTGAAAAATCTGCCGATGGAATTGAGACCATTTGGGCCACAAACCATATTGGGCCAGTTCTATTGACGGATTCGGTTATGAACCTGATTAAAAATAGCGAGCAAGGCCGAATTATTACAATTGCTTCTCAAGGATTGGTAATGCACCCTAAACTGAAAGTCGACTTACAAGACCCCGAGTTTAAAAACAGAAAATTCAGTGTTCCAAATGCTTATTATCAATCGAAACTTGCTCAGGTTATGTATACCCATTGGTTGTCTGAACAGCTTAAGAACACCGATATAACTGCAAATTGCATTCGGGTAACAAATGTAAAAATAGACACAAGCCGCTACCCTGATATTTCAGGGTTTATGAAATTTCTTTATTCAATAAAAAGCCGATTTTCAATCTCACCGGAAGATATGGCAAAGACCTATACTTATTTGGCAGCATCTTCTGAAGTAATCAAAACTACAGGAAAATACTTTAATGAAAAAAATAAAACTGTAAACCCGTCACCATACACTATGCAGAAAGAAAACATTGATGCTGTTATGGAGCTGACAATGAAATATGTAGAATAAACACTTATACCAAACCAATTAAACCCCCAATAACATATCAACTTACTGCAACAATGGATAGAAATGAAGCAGCTAATTTTATTGAGGAAAAAGCAAACTCGATAAATTAATTACTGTTTATAGACGGATAAAGATGAATGTTACCGTCATTGCACCTCTCCCACTACGAAAAAGACAGGTCTCGTCATCATGTTTCAGCCACTAAAAAAACAATTCTTTTATCTCGTTTCACTTCTATTTTACAAATCCTGTTTAACATCAACCTAACTGATTGAACAGTCGCGTTTTCCGCTTCATATTTAGCTGTACTAAGAAAACAATTTATTGAAAATTTGTAAATATTTACCGGCTATTTAAGCAGTAATAAAGTTGTTGCCTTCAAAAGTAGCCAATAATTCAGAATAGACATTTTTATTATGCTTTCTTGCAGTGGACAGAAAACCTTCTATCCGGGCATAGCTATCAGCCCCGGCAACAGTCCTAAAACAGTTTGATATTTTTAGTTTCACCTTTGCCGGGCGTATATCCCTTTCAGCAAGGTTGTTTGTAAAAGGGACATCTTCATTAAAGGCAAAAGCCAGTACAGCTCCCTGTTCCCGGATTAACCGTTCCACAAGATTACGTCCTTTGGTGCGTTTATAACGTCCTTTTCCTTTTTTCGGTTTGTATGGTGGTGGTTCTAATAGTTCTCCGATACAACAGATATGCTTATACCTGTTATTAATGATCTGTTTTCGCTTTATTCTTTCATCAAAAGGCATTTTATAAACTTGCAACAGGAAGGTCTTAAAAGTATTTGCCCATTTGCTTTTTTCATTTTGCACAAGGCCTTCGAGTTCGCGGAGTATATGTGCGTTGCAAGTGCCATGTTTTACATTGGTGAATTTGAAGTAACCCTCCCAACAATCATGGATGAGCCACCCTTTAGCTTTCCCCAATATCGACTTGTCACTTTCTAATGCCAGCCTGCCACGTTTTTCGTGTACAAACAGATAGGTGAACAATGCAGAAGTGGCCGTGTGCAACCAGTGTAATTTTCCGGCAACCCTTATGCCGGTTTCATCTGCATGGGCAACATTATTGCCTGCTATTTTCGCCCTTATTATTTCTTCGCTCTCTGCAAGCCCTTCGTAGCATTGTGCCGATGCTGAAACAATGGTAGATTCATTTATCGGGTATCCATATAAGTCGTTAAACAATTGCTGTATCTTTTTGAAGGGCAGTTTATAATGCACATTTAACAACACGGCATAAGCCCTTATCCCGTTGCCATATTGTGTCGCGCCGTTTATCCCTTCCGGCGCTGCTGCTTTGTGTGCTTTTCCACATTTTGGACATGTGGCTTTATATAATTGATATTCGGTTACTTCTAACCGGGGATGGGGAAGGTCAAATACCTGGCGCTTTTCGGCCAATTCAAAATTTTCACCAGTAAGCGCATGTCCGCAACTACAATTTTCTGGTTTGCACTCTATTATATTGTCAGGGTGTTTAATTTGTTTCAGGTTTGAGCCTTTATGTCCACGTTGGCCACCTTTTGTCCCCTTGGTTTCTTTTGGGAAAGCGGGCTGTTTTTTATATCCATCACCCGATGGTGGCTGGTTACTGTTGCGACTGTTGCGGTTAAGGCGTTCTTTTAGCTCTGTATTTTCTTTTTTTAGTGCAGCGTTTTCCTGTCGAAGTATTTTATTCTCTTTTTCAAACTTCTCCAACTGCTGCACCCTGGCTGTCAGTTTTTCAACTTTGAGTATTAAGTTTTGTATGGCCGTATTTTGATCCAAATCTTTTTTTATCAAAAATACGGTTGTTCTTTACACTCAATCAAATGAATCACACGACAGTTATAAAATGTAATCAACCAATTTTGTTAATATCACCTGATTTTCATGAAATTAGAACTGTGATTTTTACTTTTTCGTGTGGAAATTGTTAATAACAGTTGATTTTCGCATTTTTATACTGGTAAATAAGTACGAAAATTTATATTTTACCAAAGAACCCCAGAACCTCCGTACGGGTTTATTTGTTCTTACGGCACAAACCATGTACTAAAATCATAACCAAGTCATTAGTACAAAAAGAAAATGTAGCCTGCTTAAACGTTCTTATACCTTAACGTGAAAGTAACAAAAAAGTCGCTTATTAATATGTTCAACGTCTTGCATCACTTAAGAAAAACTATCTGCTCATGAATTATCAAACTTTTCAAGCTCACCCGGACCTAGAAGCACTTGTCAAGTTTTATTGGACATTGGAAGTTCCTTTTGATCCAAATAACCAAAAGCAAAAAATTATTCCTGATGGCTGTATTGAAATGACTTTTAATCTTGGTGACAACATAAAGCGATATATCTCTGATAAAGAATTTATCCTACACCCTTGTGCAATGGTTATGGGGCAAAGAACAAAATCTTATTATATCGAACCTTTAGGACATGTCAATTCGTTTGCAATCTGCTTCTATCCTTACGGGTTTGCAAACTTTGTAAACACTCCGCTCAAAAATTTAGCAGACATAGAAACGCCTGTCAAAAACCTGTTCGGAGAAATTCCAGCAATAAAATTAGAACAAGAAATTATTTACGTGGCCGATACCCAACAACGTATCAGGATTATCGAAACATTTCTTTTAAACAAACTCAATGATAGAACAACCATTGAAAATATTGTAAAAACAACGGTTGATACACTTATATCCACTAACGGGAGCACCCCGATAAATACTATTCTGAAAGATGATTTATCGAAAAGGAGACAACTGGAAAGGAATTTTAAAAAACAAATTGGCATTAGCCCAAAACAACTGGGAAAGGTAATACGGTTGCAAACCGCGTTAAAGATGTTACTTAACAAGAATGAAAACCTTACTGACATAGCATATGAAAGCGAATATTTCGATCAGGCACATTTCATTAAAGACTTTAAGGAGTTTACCGGAATTACCCCAAGAGAGTTTTTAGGCAATGAAAACATGGCCCTTTCTACCCTTTTCTACAAATAAACCAAGGGGGTGTCGCATTTTTACAATTTCGTTTCTCATGGGTCGTTTAATTTAGTCTCGACATTTTAAATTAATAATCATGAGGAGAACATTACATCACCTTTCTACAGCAATATTGGTTTTAAGCTTTGCCGCTTGTAATACCAGCAACAATTCTGCTCCAGAAAGACAAAAGATGGATTCAACCTTAAGTAAAACTGTAAAAAATATGGAAAGTTATATTTCGATTTTTGAAATTCCGTCGACAGACATTTCTCGTGCAATCAAATTTTATCAGGACATTTTGAGCATAAGCATTGAGAAAATAGAAATGGCAGGTATGGAAATGGGCATACTCCCATATGAAGGACAGATGGTTACCGGCATGATAATAAAAGGGGAAGGGTTCCAACCTTCGGCAGATGGCGTAACAATCTACCTAAATGGAGGGGACAACCTTCAGGTAATTCTTGATAAAGTCGAAAAAAGTGGTGGGAAAATAACAGTCCCCAAAACTGCTCTCCCCGATGAAAGTGGATTTTTCGCATTATTTATTGACTCAGAAGGGAATAAATTAGGGCTACATTCTCCTAACTAATTAGAACCCTAAGAAAACGCATTATGTCTGAAAGTGGAATTTAAGAAAAGTTCGAAAACAAGACCGACACCTTTGAAAATCCATGAGTTACAACAACACCATCCGAACAACCAGTACACCAAAAGGGTGCACGGTAGCTACCGGAACTTTCTTTTAGTCCCTAAGTAGTGATTTCAGTCTTAGCAAACTGTGTAGCCAAATTATTTTAATAAAAAATTCTAAAAGCCATAGAACTTAGGGTTTCATTTGAAATGGAACCCTAAGTTTAATTGTTGCCCTAAGAATGACCGATATTAATTTTCTTATTTCTCCAAAAACCGGGTGGTAAAATATTCATCCGAAACATTTGGGTTGAATTGAATTTTTTCAATAGTAGAAGTGGATTGGCGACCATTTAACAGGTTCACCATCTTCATTTCTTTCATCCTGTATTTATGGTTCGTTTTATCAACTTCAATGACAGAGCTTACCGTTAAAACTTTTTCTTTTTCACCAGACAAGCTGTAATATACAGCTTTACGCATCACGAAATCTTTTTTGCTGATGTATGTAATTTTTTTTGAAAAACCATTTTCACTGGCAACATCATCATTTTTAGGTATAATTTCAATGGCGTAACACGATTCGCCGTTAATGGTTTCTGCCCCTAAAGATTTATACGTATAATCTTCAACCGTAGGCAACGACATATCTGCATACGAAAACTCAGACCCCATAAAACTTTTTGCATTTTCAGAGCTTATTATGCGGCGTGTTTTGCGTAAGGCTGGCATGTAAATCCACTTGTCATCTGCTTTCGCATTGTAATCGTATGAAAGAAAACCAGTGCCTTTTACATCGGCAGGTTCTATAAATTTCACCAGTTTCTTTTCAGTTTCCCCCTTGTCGTATAATTTTGTTACCATCGACATTTTACGTACTCGTTTTTGACCTTTTTTACTAATAGTCGTTAGTATTGACAAGGCCTCAGAACCTTTAACACGCGTAGCCTCTATTGATTTTTCCTGTACCTGTTTTGCGCTCAGGTTTTGTGCTGGTGCTGTATAGCTTATGCTACTTAAACAAAGTACCAGTAATAATAATTTAATCGCATTCATAGCTTTTTTGATTTTATGATTTATATTTTATTCTTCTTTTGGTTCCAAAAACTTTGGTTTTAACACCATACACAATGATGGAATCATCAATAACCCTCCAATTAAACAAACGAGAATAATAACAACCATTAAAATGCCAAAGAACCTTACAGAAAGAAAGGCAGAGAATATTAAGGCTGCAAAACCGATGGTTACTGAAATAGCATTTAGGATAATCCCACGCCCCGAGGTATGAATTGTTTTTTTTATGGCCATAACCTCATCTAATCCATTACGGCGCTCTTCACGGTATTTCCACACCAAATGAATGGTATAATCAATACCAACGCCAATCATAATGGAAGAAAGAAGTGCCGTGGTAAAGTTGAGCTCTATGCCTGCAAACCCCATCATTCCAAACATGATAATGATAGCCATTAACAGGGGAATAATGAGTAAAACAGCCCCTTTGATTGATCGTGCCCCAAACGCCAGGGTAATAATAATTAACACGGCTATTAGCGACATAATAATGGATTTAATCTGTCCGTCAACAATGTGTTTATCCATTGAAGAAAAGATGTCGGCATTGCCACCAATGTATTTTACTTCAGGAATATCTGCAACCATTGCTTTGATTTCTTTTATACACCGGCGCATTACCGGCGTATTCATATTATTAAAACGGACAAGGATCATTGCTTTTTCGAAATCAAAATCCACCATTTTCTCAAGGTCATCAGGATCACCGCTCATCATATACAATTCGAAATATTGCGATATAGCTTCATACGTATCGGGAGTTTTGTCATACATCCTATCCCCTTTATTGAATAAAGCACGGCTAATTTGTTTACAAACCTTTGCAATAGACTGAGTGGCCCCAACTTCGGGCATTTCTTTTATTCTTTGCTCTATATCATCAACTTTCTTAAACAAAACCGGGTCTTTAATATCACCTTCAAAAACAATAGACAGAGGCATAAATCCGCCCAGCTTGTCATTAATCAATATTGAGGATTCTCTGGCCGGATGGCCTTCCGGAAACATCCTTGCAGGATTGGTGTTTACTGACAGCTTGCTAATACCAAAGCCAAAAAACAATATGATAACAATAAGTGTAATAATAACCGCTTTAGGTTTTAACGTTACCAGATCCCCTATTGCAAACAACAACCTAGGCACAAGCCCTTTATTATCAGAAGTGTTGGCCGGCGTAGCAATTGGTTTGGGCTTGTTTAATAATGAACTTACAGCAGGGACTAACAACAGACTTGCCAACAAAGCAACAGCAATTCCAATGGCTGCCAAAACCCCCATTTGCCAGGCAGGGATCAGAATGTGCCCCAGCATACAAAGCATACCAGCCATAGTTGTTAACCCTGCAATCATAATTGGTTTACCAAGGCTTGTTACCATTCGTGCCGAAATATCTTTTTTGCTAAATGTGTTACCCTTGTAATTGTCGTCCTGATAATGAGATACCATATGAATGCCATAATCGTTAGCAACTGCAATCAGCATAACAGGAAGAATAATGGTCACTATGGTAAAGTCCCAGCCGAAAAAAGGGATAAAGCCAAGAGAAATGACGATGGAAACAATTACCACTAAAGTAGGTAACCATACACCTCTGAATTGTCGGAAACTAATAAATAAGAACACAAGCATAAACAGAAGCCCAAGAGGTAATAATTTGCCTATGTCGTTTGACATGTTAGAACCATTTTCAACCCGTAAATAAGGCGACCCCCCCAACATTATTTTTTCATCTCCGGCATGCTCTTTTATTAGTTTTTCTAATGGTTCAATCACTTTTTTATCGGATGCATCGGGGGTTAATAAGCCAATGACCGCCATTGTGGTAAAATCATTCGACACTATGCTGCCATATACCAAATCATTGTCTTTAATTTCCTGCTTTACTTTTGCGATTTCGCCTGCAGTACGAGGAATCATACTTACGGCAGGATCAACCAACATAGCATCGTTTTCACTGTGAACCTGTTTGGTGTCGAATACGGACATTACTTTTTCAATGCCTTTTATTTTTTTCATCTTCTGTGAAAAATGTTTTGCACTTTTTAAAGTTGAGGCATTTATCACATCTTCAGCTTCAAATACGACCATTACCATTTGAGTGCCACCAAAGATGTTGTCAATTTCTTTTTGATGTACCCTGGCTTCCATATCATCAGGGAGATAGGTCATCATATCAGTATTAAACTTAGCGTTTTTCATTTGCTTTCCCATAAAGACCGTTGCCCCCAGGAATACCACAATAATGAGCCATCTGAAACGAATGGCGAATTCAGCAATTTTTTCCATTGTAAATATGTTTAATTGTTTATATTCTTTTGATTTAGAAGTCTAATTTCACCTCCAGAAAACCGCCGTCCCTAACCCTCCCCATGTAATTGTAGCGTGTATTGTCTGAGCCGCCGTAAAGTTGTGCGCCCACACAACAGCTCAATCCATCGGAGATATTGTAAGTAACCTTTGGAAGGCACAGCCATTCTTCTGTATTGAAATTGTACAGCCCCAAAAGTTCACATTTTAGGGTCTGATTTAGTAAATTGAGTGAAGGGCGCAAGGACACGGAGTTGTTCCATTCCGAAGTTTGAGAAAAAAACATCCTGTTCCAAATATTCACGGTGTAAGCCAATGGATTCGTCAATGCAATATTTTCATCGAAATCGGACACATATTTGCCCACATATTGAGCTATTAAACTAAAATCTCCCCATTCTCTGTCAATCCCCAAAGTGTATTCCAGTTGCTTACAAGGGACAGAAAAAAGTGAGTCGCTTTCATCGTCGGGCATTGTGAAAGCGAACTCACCGCGTAACCCGTAACTCCCCACTGTTGTGGAGAAATCTGCCCCGAACACATGAACCCTATATGCGTGCATAAAGATTTCGGCACCCAACATGATAAAATTGCACCCCAAACCCGGCATTTTATGATAACCGTTGTAATACGAAAGTGAGCCATCAAGTTTAGCTCCCTGATAATCTAACTTTAAACCAATTGAACTATTTTTCCAGGTGGGATCGGGCCATTGATTCTCGCTCCAGTCAACCCCCATCGGCAAAGTTGCATTTTCGAGCGAAAACTTGGTGGCACGATAAAATGGCACCCAATCTATTTCTAATTTTAAAAGTTGAAAATTATAGGTTGCTTTGGCGACAAAATTAGATTGGCGCCTGTCATCTTCATCTGGCGAATAATTTGTGAAATCGGCAGGCGTAATATTATTGGTAGGGTTAAAACCATCTGCACGTCCCCAAACTATAATTTGCTGCCCGATGCGAAAATCAAATCGACCCAAATACAAGTTGACATAACCCTCACGCAACCAAATATGGTCTGAAAAATCAGAATTCCCCGAAACTCTGTATCGCATTTCAGCATAAGCATCTCCGAAGTCATTACCCGTTATGTTTAATTTCAATGCTCCTTCCGCGTATTTGTCAAGAATGTTTTCATCGTCTCCGAAAACACCTCCCCGCATATACCCCCCCAACTGGTATTTGGCTTCACCGGCGGGACCACTTTCCGAAAGCGAACTCTCAAAAAGACTTTGAGCTTTTAAAAAGGATGGAATTACTGCTTCAAAGATGAGTAATATTGAAATAAGATGCAAAATGTGTATATTCATATCTCTGTCTGTTTTAATTAGCACAAAGATATTTTAGCGCGGAGGGGTAAAATAACCCTATCACCCCAAAAAACACCCCTGAAACGCAAAAACGTTTCTAAGTAAAATCATATTTCAATTATAAAGAAGAAAGATATGTTTTCGGATTGACACCAAATTTTTTGTGGAAAGCCTTCGAAAAATGACTAAGATTGGAATAACCCAGATCGTAGCCTATTTCTGCAATTGAATACTTTTTTGTCTCAAGCATTTGCTTTGCCACTTGCATTTTTTCAGACAAGGCATATTGTGAAATACTTTTCCCAAAAACCTGTTGAAAACATTTTTGAAGTTTACTGATACTCATTCCTGCATCTTGGGCAAGTTCTTTTAATGAGGGAGGTGTTGTTAAATTTTCAAGAATAGTTGCCTGAACTACAAATATTCTTTGCACATCATGCTGATTGATAGCGGAGATGTTAAGGTTTGTGTTTCTATACTCCAATTGCTTCAAAAATAAATTAAACAACTCTATTGCTTTTTGATGAAGTTTGAATTGCTTTAATTTATCATCGGAATTAATTAAACAATGAATATCGGTTATCAAATTTTTCATTGAAATTTGAAGTGACTCAAATAAATAAAATGGTTTGTTTGATTCCAACAACTGTTTTAAATAATTATCATCGGATGATGCGAATAAGCTTGTAAACCAATCTTTTTCAATGGTTAAAGTAATCTGAAAATCATCCGTATTTGCAGGCATGCTCCAACGGGTCTCAATTTGAGGGGAGGGCATAAAAATTCCGTTAGAAGTATGATATCCAATCATTTTCTTTTTTTCGTCAATATCTTGCTCAAAGGGCAATTCCTGACTATAAAACATTATCGGGAACAAATTTGAATCCTTTACCGAATGTCGTATAAATTCCAGCGGTTGAACAAGTTTAACATGAAGGTAGGTAAGTGTGAAACCATCAAAGAAGTGAACCTGCCTTATAAATCCTTCTCCAACTGCTGAAGAAATTTTGAAGGCATCATCAACGACATCTTCCCCAAACTGTTGAGCAAAATTTTCTAACCATTCCTGCGGGTTCCCTTTTGCTGAAAATTCTATTTGCATTTCTTGTTGTTTCTTTAAAGACAAATTTTTTCAAGCTGACTCAGCCCTTCTTTTAAATTATTTATCTACCAGACCTTGTTGCTAACGCTTAATGTAAAATGTATTTTACATAGTATTGCCTATCGTTACTTTTTTCAATCCTTCTGTTGTTTTAACGGTAAACTTTTCATGCCGCCGTTGTCTATTTCGGTCGGTTTCAAACATGGTGATTTCAATAGCCCTATTCGGATATATTTCATAATCAAAATTCTTAGCAATTATTTTGTGCAAATTTGCGTAATCTCTGTGTTTTGCAATACGTTTAAGTCCGTTTAAATATTCGAGATAAAGTTCTGGCTTATCAATTCCGTAACTACTTTTCCTTTCAGTCAAGTATCTATAAATCCGACTGTCCCAAATCGCGTAATCTTTTGGATTGATAAAATGCAATAATTTCGAAAGTCCGACCAGAGAATTATTTATAGAGCTTTTTAGTATTTCCAGTTCCGATTTATCCAGAGCGTGCCCGCTTTTTACTGCATTCAATAAGAGTAAAACTTTGTCCTTTTGCTCCAGGTTTAATTGGATTATGGTGGGCATCCAGCCATAAACGAAATGGCTTGAGATTACCAAATGATGTTCTTTAATACGGTCAATATTCGCAAAATATATTAGAAATTCCGGATAAGTTGAGATATATGAGTCACCCCCTGTCAAAGCAAGTCTTTCCGCATCTTTAAATATCGTTTCAAAATTCAGGTTTTTCAATTCAGTTCAATTTTTCTAATTACGGGCAACTTTTTTACGTGCCAAACCACCGTTCCTTAATGGTTATTGACATCATTCTAAAATTCCTTGTGATATACAATAAATTGGAATGCCGATATCGTTCTTTAGTTTTGTCACTCATGTTTAAGTCACCTATGAATTAACAAATGTACTAATTTTCGGCTCTTTAACTTGTGGATAAATTATAGTTGTTCCGGAAGCGGCAGATTGAACATTATTTATTTCAGAGAAGGCTTCATTGTTATTTTCTGTTTATACAGATGTTCTACCTGGCTTCTTTCAGGTTATAAATGTTATATATAGCTGCTTTTAACTTTTGGCTTAAGTTGAAATTAGAGTTGACCACTAAAAAAATTCTTTATATCACCGGAACTATATTTCTCTTTTGGTTTCTTTTTAACTCTTTCGTGCATATACAGGAAATAATATGGTTTACCCTGTTAACCCTATATGTGGTACTTCTCTTCATTCTTAAAATTGACAAGGTTTTTGTTAGAAAAACAGCGGCAGTATTAGTTATCATATTAAATATAGGTTTCCAAATATTCTTTTTCTCCCGTTTTTTAACCAAAGGATGGGTAGGTTAAATCCATGTTACGCTTAACATGTTAAATATACGTAAGTAAATGAACACCCGTATATTACATTTGTTTTCCTTATAAAAAAATGGCATATAAAAAACTAAAATATTGGTTTGACAAAGAACTGGCGCAAATGTTGGCAAATAAAATTGAAGTTATAAAAAACGATTTCAACACGGTCGGCTTTATACGTGCAGTAGATGAAAAAGTAAATGATCTTGAACTAAAAGACCGGGTGGAGATCATTGCTGATGAACTAAACGACAATTTGGATAATGATTTCAAATCCGGCATTGCCATTCTATCAGAAATATTAGGTCCGGAAAACCCGGAAGAAACAGGAATGTTCAGCAACTTCTATTGGATAATGCCCATTGCAAAATATGTTGAAAAATACGGATTGGAAGAATGGGAACTGTCAATGGCTGCCATTAAAGAAATTACTAAAAGAAACACCGGGGAATATACCATTCGCCCGTTCCTGGAAAAAGAAACCAAAAGAACATTAAGGAACATGGAAGAGTGGTCCAAAGACAGCAATAGTCATGTAAGAAGGCTTGCCATGGAAGGCGTAAGGCCACGATTGCCCTGGGCAAAAAAACTGGATATCTTTATAAAAGAACCGGGCCCTATTACTCCAATTCTGAATAACCTTAAAGATGATCCATCAAAGTATGTTCAGAAATCTGTTGCAAATTGTTTAAATGATATCTTAAAAGACAACCAGGAAACAGGCCGGCAAATAATTTCAGGTTGGACGAATGGCAATGTAAGTAAAGAGCGAAAGTGGATAATAAAACACTCGCTTCGAAATTTTCTAAAAAAACAAGACGACTGGGCTGTTAACTTGCTTCATGAGTTGTAATTTTTTATCTTTGCGGTGCATGAAAGATACTTTTCTACATACATCTTTAACTTTTTGGATATCGGCATAAAAGGCAGGTATAAATGTCTTTTTTATTATTCTCTGTAATTGCTTTATTCAGAAACAAATAACAACATACCTGTCGAACTCTTCGGTACGTGTGGTTGATATAGTATTTTCGACCGTTCATTCCACACATAATATTTCTTAGAACTTAATAAACCGATAGTACTTAGCCCGGATTTGTGTTCTTTGTCAATTTTTGCACGGAACCACATCCGGCATAAAAAACCAATGATTATCCATAAAGATTAGAAATAATGACATTACAAAATATCCAAATCAGAGAAGCTGTAAATACAGACTTTTGCAACATAATGGACATAGAAAAACAGGCTTTTGGCTCTGAAGAAGAAGCAATATTAGTAGCTGACCTTTTAGAAGATAAAAGCGCAGGTCCGATCGTATCCTTACTTGCTTTTTACAAAAACGAAGCAATCGGACATATTTTATTTACCAGGGCATATGTTAGCCACAGGGAAAGCCCACACATGGCATACATTTTAGCCCCGCTGGCTGTCAAACCTGATTTTCAAAAGAAAGGAGTAGGCGGACAACTAATAAAAGCCGGACTCAACATCCTGAGAGAAAAAGGTTGTGAATTAGTTTTCGTCCTGGGACATAAAGCATACTACCCGAAATATG
The DNA here is from genome assembly GCA_965230395.1 of Bacteroidales bacterium. Taxonomy (GTDB): domain Bacteria; phylum Bacteroidota; class Bacteroidia; order Bacteroidales; family UBA10428; genus UBA10428. Next base: position 2,436,829 of record CBDDKV010000002.1, on the reverse strand, counting down.
GTTTTATTCCGGATGCAAAAAGTTTAGGCTTTCCCGCCCCTTATCCAATTCCGGACAAAGATGCCGATGCCTGGATGGTTCAACCTTTAACTCCTGATGGACTTAAAACCAGCCAGGGAATAGTCCGGTGCGCCGACCAGCTTGATAAACCGGAATACTGGAAGGAATAAAAAAAATCTAAACAGACGTTTACAGGGACATTTCATAAACTTAAAGTCATAATAAATTGAAATGTCCCTTTTCAAAGATTTTCGGGGCAACACCATTTCAAGCAATAAACCTAAGCCAGAACTCCCCATTCCGCTTTCTGCCAGACAAATGAGGTCAAAGCTAAAACTATAAATAAAGAGGTAACATTTGACGCCAGTTCCTTGCTTTATGGGCCAGCCCATCCCATTCGTAAAAACTATGCCATATACCTTTCTGCCACAACGAACTACTAAAGTCCTGGTTATTCTGACGAAAAACATCATCCTTGCCAATAACAAATGTAATTTCCAGTCTACGAATGTGATTTAACTGCTCACTTTCAGGAATATTAGGGACATAATGACTTGGTATGTGATGATAAACATTTTCATCATAATATCCACTTAGGAGATCTTCGAACATCCCCAGATGGAGGGTTAAATCATACCTTCCACTCAGCGATACCACTTTGCCAAACCATTGCGGATGGCGCAGTGCAATATTCATTGCGTGATACGCCCCCATGCTGCACCCTACAGCCATTAGATATAAATTAGGGTTTAACTTATAGCTTAAAGGCATTACTTCCTCCAACACATACTTTTCATACTGAATATGTCTTTGAATCCGCCCAGTCGGATGTGCCCAAAAGCAATAAAAACTTTCCTGGTCTATACTGTCCAGGGCATATATCTGCAACCATCCATTTTCGACAAAATGTTGTATGGAATGTATTACACTCCAGTCCTCATAATCGTAGAACCTTGCCGTTCGAGTCGGAAATAATAAAACACGGGCTCCTGAATGTCCATAAATCAAAAGTTCCATGTCCCGTTGTAGGTTGGGGCTAAACCACTTACGATATTCTCGTTTCATAAAAAAACTTAATTACTTATGGGGTATAAATTGATTTAGAAAAGTCTTTCTTACTGTCACTTTCCACAATTGATAACCTAACCGGCTCATATGTAACCCGTCTTCTTCATAAAGCCGTCTGCTGTTATTATTTATAGCAAGCATATCATCGAATATGTTGACAAAAGTACAGTTAGGATATTTATCTAAGATTTCATCCTTAATAATCTTATTGGTAAACTTTATTGAATTTAACAGGTTATTTCTGGCAAAACTTGGCTTTATTGATATAAAAGCCACAGGTATATCACCACAATGTTCTTTAATAAGTTCCATCAAACTTTTAAAATAGAAAAAAACCTCTTCCGGGTGACGCCCATCACCTAAATCGTTATCTCCGGCATAAAAAATCATTACGTCCGGCGTATATTGTGGAATTAACCGCTTAAAATACCAGCAACAAGCAGCAAGCGTAGAACCTCCGAATGCCTGGTTTATAACCTCAAAATCAGGAAAATCACTTTCAATATCGGGCCAAAGACGCATAGAGGAACTTCCATAGCACATTAATCTTATTTTGCGGCCTTTAGGCAATATGGGCTTTTGCTCCAGTTCACTAACCTCTTCATTGTACCAAAACATATATTCCGGTTTTAAATACAGCATTAACTCTATAATCAAAAATATAAAAAAACAACAAAGCTTTGCCCGGTTTGTAATTTCATCACCATTTTTTAACAATTCCTTATTATTAGCCCGTAAAATACAACATAATAATACCAATTGTTATAACAGGTGAATTTCTTATTTTTAACCTTCATACTATAAGGTTTGAGATATAAAACATCGGTGGAAAACCTTCATTCTTATTTAATATCTCATTCCCGGGCAATATGTTTTATCTTAATCCAATAAAGAATGGCTTACACCGAAATAGAAACCGAGAAAGAATTAATTGAGTTGTTAGAACAGACTCAGAACATACATCATGTTGCATTTCAGGATATTGATTTCGAAAGCTTTGAAGGGTTAGTTTCTAAAAGAACATTTACGGATTGTATTTTCCTGGGGTGTAAAATGCCGGATTCCCTTACTCAGAATATTTCAAAGGACTGTTTGATATTTCCGTCCATTGACGTTCCCTTTAATCCTTTTATCAGCAAACTATATAACAAGGACACACTTTTGGGTGGATATCAGCCAGGAAACCCGGACTCATATCAACATACGCTGGACAAAGTAGTTTATGACCATTATATTTCAAATGGAAAAGAAGCCGGGGACATAAAGGAAACATTATCCAGAAGACTTCATGACCACTCTGTTACCGATGCGCTTTATGATTTTCTCGAAGATTTTGAGGAAAAGAAAATTGTTGCCATAATGGGAGGCCATAACCTTGCAAGAAACGATGCTGATTACAAAGAAGTAACCAGGATTAGTAAACAGTTAACCGAATCCGGTTATTTAATGATTTCCGGCGGAGGCCCTGGTGCAATGGAAGCTACTCATGTGGGCGCATGGTTAGCTGGCAAAAAAGAGGAAGACCTGATAACAGCTATTCAAATTTTATCGGAAGCCCCCAATTACACAGATAAATTGTGGCTCGACAAGGCATATGAGGTGTTAAACCTTTATCCTGGTTCTAACTATAAAAGTATTGGTATTCCTACCTGGCTATATGGACATGAGCCCCCCACCCCTTTTGCAACACATATTGCAAAATATTTTGCCAATAGTGTGCGGGAAGAAGGATTACTGGCCATTGCCAAAGGTGGGGTAATATATTCTCCCGGAAATGCAGGGACCGTTCAGGAAATTTTCCAGGATGCAACCCAGAACCATTATTTAAGCTATGGTTTTGCAAGCCCAATGGTCTTTTTCAATAGCTCATACTGGTCTGATGAAATTCCGGTTTATCCTTTACTTATTAAACTTACTGAAGAGAAGAAGTACAAAAACATGATCTTATCAATTTGCGATACTTGTGAAGAAGTAATTCGGGAAATCGGAAAGTTTGATTAAAATCCATGCCATAAATCTGACGAAATCTGTTTATCTATAGCATGGCTTCTCCATGTCGAAAAACTTTCTGATTTTTTTTGGGGGGGGGGATATACAAATCATCTATCGTCTGGGCACATCCATCCAGGCAGTTCAAACAAATTGCTTAATCCATAAAATTTATAGTGAGGATACCATTTGAGGTAAAATACGGGGCATATAAAGAGTCTGTGCGTATAGCACAGACTCTTTATTAACCAGATTAAACATATCACATTACGTATTTCTGTTGTTCATTTTATGGCATTCCGATATTCAGTTCCTGTAAGCTGGAGGAGATCGCTTTAACAAGTTGCTGCATATCCTCCGGAAATACATGGCCAATATTTCCAATTCTGAAAGAATCCAAATCGGTTACCTTGCCCGGATAAATAACAAACCCCTTGTTTTTTATTGAATGATAGAATTCGTTGAAGTTATAATTTGAAGCCTGGGGAGAGAAAAAGCCTGTGATAATGGGTGATTGTAGATGTAATGGCAAAATAGTACGGAATCCCAGTTCTTTCATTCCGTTAACCAGTATACTGTGATTTTCAGTATATCGTTTAAAACGTTTCAGAACGCCACCTTCTTTTTCAAGTTCCAGCATGGCCTGATAAAATGCACGGACAACATGTGTTGGTGACGTAAATCTCCACTTACCATTCCCGGTTTCCATTGCATCCCACTGATCGTATAAGTCAAGCGATAAGCTTCTGGCCCGGCCTTTGCATTTTTCTAATTCCTGTTTTTTTGCAATGATAAAGCCAAAACCCGGAACTCCCTGAATACATTTATTGGCACTACTTACCAGAAGATCAATATGTGAATCGGCAAAGTTGATTGGAATCCCCCCGAAGCTGCTCATGGCATCAACAAAGTATATTTTTTCATGCGCCTTCGCGATTGCTCCGACTTCCTTTATTGGATTTAGCATTCCGGTTGTTGTTTCACAATGCACCATTGCCACATGTGTAATTTTTTCATCTGATCGAAGTAAATTGTCAATCTGCACCGGGTCTGGCGGAGAAAGCTCACCGGAATCAAGAACTACCGTATTAATTTTAAGCTGGTGTGCTATTTTTGCTATTCTGTCCCCGTATGCCCCGTTTGCTATAACCAGAAGTTTTCCCTTTTCCGGAAGCATTGAGCCTACTACAGATTCCACAGAAAAAGTACCACTTCCCTGCATTAACACTGCTGAATATTCACGTTCTGTAACATTGGCCATGTTCAACAATCCCTGCCTGATATGTTGCACCAGATCATTATAATCATTATCCCAGGTACACCAGTCTTTCAGCATGGTCGCTTTCACACTCTTTGAAGTAGACAGGGGACCGGGTGTTAATAATAAATACGGATTATCGGGAAGCTTGTTAATATCCATAGCACTATTCGCTTTTTTAATGTTGAGGTAACATGTTTATATCGACAATATTATATTTTTGCTTCATATGAAGTAAATAATTAATTATTAATTATAATAATTAATTGAAAGGAAAACAGTGCTTTAAACATTATGGTTGAGGTAGTTAAAGAAGCAGTCACTTTCCTGGAGCTTACCCAAAAGCTGAAGGGAATAGGTTTTAGAAAAAAAGATATCGCATCACATCTTGAGATGCACGCTCCCGTATTTTCCAGCCTTGTACAGACTGTTTTCCCCAACATTGCCTCTATTGATTTAAATAAAGACGAATCCTTTCAGGAGAGGGAAATTAATGAGGCCTTCTCTATGGTAAACAATCTTTCGCAGTCCAAAACCATATCAAAACTTGAATTTTACAACACCCGGTTAAAAGAGCTCGTTAGCGATAAGATTAAACCGACCGAATCCTTAAGCTATTTTGCAAAACTAAGATTCCATGCCGAGGGTTCGTTTGATTATATTAAACAATACTTCGAAGGGGTTTACTACATGTACTATGTTTCAACGGACAACTACAATATAAAAAGGGAAGCATTTATCATCAAAGCTAATTCCGTTGACAAATATTTTGAATGCATTAAGGGAAACCAACACAGCAGAATAAGATACAATGGCATTTGCCTTGTTGTAAGCATGCACACCCTCTCGTTACATTTGGTTGAAGAAAATGAACAACCGGAAGAATTCTTAATGATGAACCTGACCATTCCGTTTATCCGTAAAATGGGATATTTACGGGGGATCTTCAATACACTGAACTATTCGCGTCAGCCAATTGCCCGTAAGATGATTATTCACCAGATTACAGGGGAAGTTGATGAGGATCTCTACAACAATTTAGAAGTGAATTTTTACGATGATCCTCAAAGTATGGATTATCCGGAAATTGGTGAATATTTGTACTCCGATTGCGCGAAGACCGAATGCTACGGTCTGTTGAAGCCAAAATTCGACCTAAGTGACCTGGTGCAAGAGGTCGAGGTGGCCAGGAAAGCCGAACAGGAAAGAAAGTAGCTTCATCCGGATTATTTACGAATTCTCAGTTGCCTTACGGGTAACCCTGCTCAATGACTCACTTAATATTTTTATGGCATTTTCGAGCTTTTCTTCATCAATCATCAGTGATGGCGATAATGTGAGCACATTTGAATTGGAGACCTTAAAGCTTAAACCATTCTCCAGACAATTGTACATTATTTTTTCTGCCAAATCACCAGCAGGCTGCCGGCCGTTTTCGTCATCAGCTATTTCAACTGCCCATAAAAGGCCAATGCCCCTTACTTCGCTAATTATACTGAATTTCGATTTTAGCTCATTTAACTTAATCCGCATCCAGGCTTCTTTTTCCTTCACCTTCTTCAGTATATTGTCGTTCTCTATGTATTCTATTGATGCCAGTGCGGCGATGCATCCCAGCGGACTTTTTTCATGGGTATAGTGCCCTAGTGAAACGTGGGAAGCCACATTATATTTTTCGCGACAAACCATGGCGGCCATTGGAACAACTCCGCCTCCAAGTCCTTTCCCGATACATAATATATCAGGTTCAATGCCATAATTTTCAAAGGCAAACATTTTTCCGGTCCTGCCCAGCGCAATGGGAATCTCATCAAGCACCAGCAGCACCCCGTTTTTATCGCAAATCTCCCGTACGCTTTTCCAGTACTTTTCGGAGGGAATCTGAACATCGGTATTGCGAATAGTCTCAGCCAGAAAAACACCAAACCCGCCCTCTTTTTCAATGACATATTCAAGATATTTCAGGTTATCTTCTTCACTGCTAAAAACTCCCCCTTTATTCATTGGGGGCGGTATGTTAACCACACCCGGCATCATTGGTCCAAGGTCTTGCTTAAAGATGGCTTCACCCCCAACGCTGATTGCATCAAGCGAAGCACCATGAAATGAGTCCCAATACGAGATTACCTTGTGTTTACCGGTTACAATCCGGGCAAGTTTTAAGGCAATTCCGATCACCGATGTTCCTCCGGGAGCCAGCAGTACCCGGTTTAAATCACCGGGCAAAAGGCGGGTCAGTTTTTCCGCAAAGTTCACTGCTACCTCGTTGGTGTATCGTCTTGGGCTAAATGGCAACGTATCGAGCTGTTTTTTTATCCTGTCGATTACATAGCTGTTACCATAGCCAATCTGATGGACATTATTGCCGTGAAAGTCAAGGTATTCTTTGCCGTTCAGGTTGATTATGCTTGCACCTTTGCAGCTTTTCAGCACGTCAATACACGGAGTTGACATGGATTGGTGCAGGAAATAACGGGCATCTTTATCTAGGATATCTTTCGTATGGGCATCCGTTATATTTTCCTGTTGCCATTTGTCCCGAATTTTTGAAAAATTTACATCTCCTTCGGCTCTTTCAAATTTTGCAGACATAATAACTGGTTTTCAAATAATTTTTTGGTAAAATGATTTAGTGCGATTGGTATTTATGTTCTGATATAATTTTTCTGGATTTGGTTTTATCGTTTAAAACGTATACCGAATATTCCTTTCCATTCGGATAAACCCTGATGACAATGTGTCCCGAAAGCGAACGAAAGCTATCTTCCACATCACTGCCTAAGACAAGGTGATTGGCTTTCAACAAAGCTGTTGCGAAGACATCGCGATCTTCCGGATAGATTTTTTTAGAGGTTATCCGTCCCAGCACTTCATTTCCCGGATGATCCGAAGACCAGCCCTGCTGTACCCATACTGTAGGACGAAGGGTACAGACAAACCGGGGACATTGTGAATCGCGCGCCCCGTGATGGTTAAGGGTTGCAGCATCTACCGGCCCGATTACAGGCGCGTACCTGTATTCTGTGCTTTGCGTGTTTTCTTCGCCAAAATCGCCAATGCCGTTAATATCTCCTCCGGTGTAATAATCAAAATCTCCGTAGGTAATTTTTATGCCCGCACTCAATTCGTTCTCACCGGGGTAAGAACCTTCGGAGAAAATAGAAGTCACTTTTCCTTCTGCATTGATATATTGTCCGTTAACAAAAAGATTTGATATTTTGAAGTTCTTATAGGATGCAGCATTCTGCTTTAGTAAAAATTGCTGTTCAGAGCCGGGTATAAAGTCTTCGTGCTTTAAATCAACGATTGTTTTTTGGTAATCGATAAACTTCCAGTATTGCTCTAATGTCTGCATCATGGAATACGAATCGTTGTAAAGGTCAAATTTTGTGCAGACTTCATGATCTTTTAAGTTTATGGGAAACGAAGTCCCCCGGTCTACTAAGGTCGAAATTGGAATGATGGACCCCAATTCCGTGATTCCTGTTAGGGTGTAGTTCCCATTCTTATGTTTTTCCCTGTAGGGGTCAATCTCGCCAAAATGATCATCGTGATAATGTGTTATAAGTGCATAATCTAATTGCAGTTTCCGGTTTTTAGGGTGAAACTGTTTGATGTAATCAGCCACCCATTCGGCTGGTGTTTTAGTATTATTGGGGGTAATCGGAGTATTGCGGTGTGATAAATTACGGGTATGTGTCTCTGACATATCGCCCATGTCGATTAACATCGTAGTGCCGTCCGGACAAACAATGTATGTTGCATTTCCGCGACCGGTTTGAATGTGATGGATGTCTAAAAGACCAGGGTGCCACTTATCCAAATGAATTCCGGAATCGAGTGTGTCAAGAAAATTAGCCAACTGGTATGGCTGATCGGTATGAATATAATCGGCCTTAAGTTCGATTAATTTTTTGTAAAATTCATGCTCATCCGGCGTATTCCAAAACCTCACCGGCAGCATGTTGTTGTGGCAATCCTGAACAAACCGGACCAGATTGACAGAATCCGCTTGCGGAAACCGGTTTTCCCCTTTCCATTTCGTGAAATCGGAAAAATCCCTGCTCACCATTTTTATTCTGTCACCATTCCGTTCGTTGCGATCAGACGGTTCCCGTGAATCGAAAAAGATGTATTCCGGATAGGTATGAAAATCTTGTTGACGGGGACGGTTACCGGAAATTATCAATTTTAACCCATGAGGTTTATTGTTAAATATATGTGGATACCGGGAAGTTTCCTCAACTAATTTCTCCAACGTTGAGTATGCTTCCGTTTTAACATCAACAAGGTAGCTGATTGTGTGTATGTATTCCCCGTCTGCCAGTAAATGTTGAAGAGGTTTTACGTACAGGTTTGTAAATGTTCTTTCGGGTTGTATCTGATGTTCTTCATGAGCCACCATTAGCTCTTTGTTTTTATAAAAGACATCAATTTCAACAGATGCTGCCCCGGCACGAAATGCTTCATAAAAAGGTGATGTTTGATCGTAATCGTTGTGGGAGTGGATTTTAGGGAGCTTATTCACTGCTTGTCCGTTTGTGAATAAACAAATAAACAAGGAAAGCAGCGATAAGAGATCCGGAGTAGGTTTTGTTAATTTCAACATAAATCGGGATATTAATTAGAGTCTGTTTATAAAGTCCAACTGCTGCGTTGCTGCTCAAAATTCAACTCCTCATCCCGACCTTCGGGACTGCGGGTTGAATTTTTTTTTCACCTTTTGTTTATTTTAATGGTGTTCAAGAACTCACTTCGTTCGGTTCACCAAGTGTTTAAATTCAATGGTGTTCAAGAGCTCACTTCGTTCGGTTTTTACGCGCCTTGCATTTGAACTTTCTACTCCAGACTCTTTAGTTTATGGACAGACACTAATTAGAGTCCGTCTATAAAGCCCGGACTCTATCGTTTATGGACAGGCACTAATTAGAGCCTGTCAGTTTTGTAAGTTCACTATTAAAGACAGAGATGACGTAATCGATTTCATCGTAAGTGATGATGAGTGACGGGCGAAGGGTAATAACGTTCCCTTCAATAATTTTAAAAGCGACCCCCTTATTCAGGCAGGCGTACATGAATTGCTCTGCCAGTTGCGTGGCTTTCTCTTTTGTAGCCCTGTCTTTTACCAGGTCGATTCCCTGATGCAGCCCCAGACCTTCTACGTTTCCTACTGCAGGGTGTTTATCTTTTAAAGCCAGCAATTTATCTTTCAGATAATCTCCTTTTTCCTTTGCCTGCTTCACGATATGATTTTCTTCGATATAATTGATGTTGGCCAGGGCTGCTGCTGCACAAAGCGGGTTTTTCTCGTGTGTATAATGCCCTATTGAACGATGCTGTAAAACGTTGTGCTCTTCTTTTGCTATTATTCCTGCAAAAGGGAGCAGTCCGCCACCTAGTGATTTACCCATAACCAATACGTCCGGAGTAACATAGTGTTCGCTTGCAAAGAATTTTCCCGTTCTGCCAAAACCTTCAATAATTTCATCGAAAACAAGAAAAATCCCTTTTGCATCGCAGATAGAGCGTACTTCTTCCCAGTAGGCTTTTGACGGCACCCAGGGTGTGGCCGAAACAGGCTCCCCAATGATACAGGCGATATCAGGATGACGTTTGATAACCTCCTTTATTTGCCGGATGCTCTCTTGTTCCACTAACTCAGAGGAATTATACCCCCAGGGATTTCTGTAAAAGTTAGGAAAATCTACATGAAATGCTCCCGGGACCATCGGCCCGTTGCCTGTACTAAAATGTTCTTCTCCACTTACCGAAGCGGCCTGAAACCCGGTTCCGTGGTAAGCATCCCGGAATGATATCGTCTTCCACCTGCCGGTTGCCTGTTTCGCAAGCATAATCGCCATCTCAACAGCTTCACTTCCTCCCGGGGCAAATAATGAACGGGATAAACCTTCCGGACTAATGGATGCAAGTTTTCTCGCCAGTTGAATGATTGGAATGTTCGAGTATCGCCGCGGAGTAAATGCCAGGTTGCTGTCTAATTGATTTTTTACAGCATGGATAACGGAGGGATTGCTGAACCCTGTGTTATGAACTCCGTTACCATGCAGGTCAATATAAGAGTTTCCGGATAAATCTGTAATTGATGCACCTTTTGTTTCACTCAAAATATTCAATACCGGTGTTGATAATTCCTGGTGCAAAAAGTACTTTGCATCTTCTTCAATCCAGTAAAGTATCTCCTTGTCTTCAATATGTTTATAATGCTTTTGGCGCTCATTCGTATTGTTTGCATCGCCCTGCTCCTGAATTACTTTTTCAATTACAGACATATCCTGATTTTAAATTTGTATAATTATTTAATTGTAAGTTTGTTGGGAGACAGGATTTGTTTTGGTGTATCCGGTCCCTGATAAGTGGCACTTAGAAAATATCCACCTCCTCCGTTAAAGTATTCAACTTTAACATCATGCCGGCCTTTTTCTAAATATATTGATCCTTCCCGCTCCTGAATTCCATGATCGCCATCGTTGTTAACGATCTCTTTACCATTAATGTATAGTTTACTTCCATCATCGGAACGAGTCGTGAAGGAATAGTCACCACTTTTATCAATCTGTATTTTTCCCTCAAATACAACTCCGGTATAGCTTTTAATTTGATCCTCTATCTCATCTAAGCTGATTTCAAGGGTTTTTCCCTGATGAACCGGTTGCAATAAAGAAAAGTCGGGCAGTTTCGTCCATTCTTTTCCTTTGTATAAGGTGTAGTTAACTCCGGTTGAAGCATTTACACCTTTAACCACCCGATAATACCCTTCGGAAAAGGCACTTTGTCCTCCGGCATCGCTAAAAAAAGCGGCTTTTATAACACCGGATGTCGTTATTTCAAAAGGTTTGTCATAAACCATTGATTTTCTGTTTGGGATAGTCCCATCGAGGGTGTAATATATTTTACCGTTTGCTCCGGTACTCTCAATGGATACCACTGCGTTTTTATCAATAAAAAGCCCCCCGGACTCACCATTCGTTTTTCTGGGAGAGATTACCGGAACATAGGTGGATGGTAAGAGAAACTCTCCCATTAAAGATTCGGGATTAATATCCGGTGATTTCTCAAAAGCACATTCAACAGGCCGGCCAATCCACACCTGCGGAGCGGTTACATTCAATGCAAATGCAGATGTTGCTGCAATATCGTAGAGATTAACCGCCACCGGGATCTTATAATTTTTCTTAACTCCGCTTCCAAATAGTATAAAAGGGACTTCATTCCCCTGCACGGTTTCATGTCCGTGACCATAACCGACACCACCATGATCCGCAATGACCATAAATACAGTTTCTTCATAAATTCCTGCTTTTTTAGTCGATTCAACGATAATATTTGTTAACGAATCAGCTAATTCAACCGCCTTAAAATATCCAGGAGTCATATGTCCCGAATGATGTCCGGCTCCGTCCACATGATCGATCTGAACAAATAAATAGTTGGGTTTTTCTGTTTCAATAATTTCAGCAGCTTTTTTTGCTGTTAACACTTCTGTCTTCGGATCAAAATCCAGATCTACATGGGAGTGGTCGTAAAGATTACTGAACCCGCTCCAGTGATAAACGGATGAAGTTTTCAGGTTTGGATTAGCCTGTTTAATAGCATAGAAGATATCAGGGTACCGGCCATTTTTTGTTGTAACAACAGGTGGCAAGCTGTAGTTGTTATATCTCCAGTCGTTCGATGTTACTCCCGTTTGGGCAACTCCCGAACCGGTTAACATAGCAGTCCAGTTTGGGCCACTGCTGGTAGGCATCACATTACGGGTATTAAATGAATAAGCACCCTCTGCAATATACTGGTCGAAGTTTGGCGTATTGGCCTCCATTAACCCGCCAACAGACATACCGTCTATTCCAATGACAACAACATGTTTAACGGATTTGGGTTTAAACTCCGGGGTGCATCCCAGGAGTGTAAATATGGCGGCGAAGATGAGCAGCGTAATATTTATTTTCGGCATCATTTTTACGGTATCATTTGATTCAACAATTCATTTCGATCGTTTGTAGTTAACTATCCCGACAGGCCGGAGCCCGTCAGAATAGTGCTTTTAGAGAGTTATTTGCTTAATAAAGCGGCTATATCATCGGCACTAAGTGCTTTGTTGTAGATGGTAAGTTCGTCCATTAAACCCGTTAATGCAGCTCTGCGATCATCGCCTGCATTATATTTGCCCGTTGCATCTTCCCATATTGTCCAGGGGTAATCTTTTGTCACATCATACAACGGACCGCTAATGGTGCTAAGATCATGGTATGAAGCTTCTACATCATTGCGATATTCTTTTCCGTCGAGATACACACGTAGATCTTTATTTACCTGGTCTAGTACCATCGTAATCATATGCCATTCACCATCCGTAATTGAAGGGGCCTGCGGAGAGGTATCTGCAGCTTTCCAGTCCATTCTGAAATCGTTTTTAGGATCTCCTGCCAGGTTTACAATCCATCCGTGGTCTGTTCCGTTACCCGGTGCATATTCATGAGCGTCATCTGTACAAAGCAGGATTCCCGGATTACTTCCGCTGCCCCAGTCTGAATTCCCAATAAGAACAGGATCGGAATCGGTTCCTGTCGCTATTTTCACCCACAGGTTGATACTAAAATCCTGTGTTTCGCTTGGGCGGAGCAAATCGTGTTTTGGCAGCACGGCAAAAGCACCGGCCGGGAAGTTTATTACACTACCCCTTGTTGCATCCTGTTCAAACGAAACATCAACGGCATCTTCGTTTTCCCTTTGTCCCAGAAATGCATTAAACATATTTCCACTGACATCATTAAGATTGCCATCAAAAGGCATGTGAACAATCAGTTCAGAACCGCTACCGGCAGTCGTTGTATAGTTCCAGGTTGTTTTATCGGTGATTCCGGCAAAAGGATTTCCGGCAACATCTTTTACAACACCGGCATCAAAATTCACATAATATGCTGTTCCAAAATCAAGGGCCTTTGTAAGGGCAATTGTAATTTCTGCACCATGAACAGTAACGTCTTCGCTTTCGGCATCGATTGTCGCAACCGCAACATCTGAGGCATTATAGATAACAAAATTTCCTGCCGATGTTTTTACATCTTCGTTAAACGTAAGGGTCAACATCACAACAGTACCGTCAGTTACACCATCTGCCGGATATAGTGTTGAAATTTCCGGAGCATCCAAATCACCCGTATTTCCTCCTGTTTTGAACTCCCACATATCACTATCCGAAACACCGCCAAACAGGTTTCCTGCAAGGTCTTTCACTGCTCCCTGACTGATAACAACCTTGTAGTCTCTTCCTGAAAGAAAATCCTGTGGGTTAATCGTAACAACGCGGCCAACGTTCCCGATGGTTACGGCATCAGACGTCATATCTATAACCTGTTTGCCTGATTCTACATCGGTTGTAATGGTAATGTTCCCCTCTCCTTTTATAACGCTTTCGTTGAAGGTTAGAACCAGGTCGCTGCTGGTATAAACCCCCTCAACGCCCTGGGTTGGGTTGAAACTTACAACGTAAGGATTAATAATGTCAGCTGTATTGTCATCATCTTCAGAACAGGATATAATGACGAATGACAAGAGTAAAGTAAAAGCTACACTTAATTTAAGTTTGATTTTTTTCATGATCTTTCGATTTTATTTGCTTGAGTTATAATTCAAATTTTAATGGATCCCGGTCCGTAATTCATCAGGTAAATCCTGACAAGCTTTACAGACCGGACTGTTAGTCGATATCCCACCAGACCGGAGTTGATATCTCATCTCCATTGCCTCCAAGCATTTCTACAGCCTGGTTATAATTTTCTTCGTTAAGCCTCATTTCATCGGCCGGGTAAACATATCGTACCGGAATAAAACCAGAAGTAGCGGGACCGGGAATGATTTCCGGAACTCCAACACGCCTCCATTCCGACCAGGCCTCAAAACCAACAAGAAATAGCGACAACCATTTTTGAGTGTAAATTTTCTTCAGCCGTTCTTCCGGGGTGCCGGTGTATGCTACGGTTTCCTGCGCGTAATAATCAGGTGCCGGTATTAAATCCTGAGGTGTGGGAAGTGTCCAGCCGGATGGAATTCGACTGGAATAATATGCAAATTGATCTTTAACCCCGTTTAAATAGTAGGTTTCTGCGTCACCTGTAATGTATCCTTTTTCAACGGCCTCTGCAAGGATGAACTGAACTTCGGAGTAAGGCATGAGTACGCTTTGTAACGCGTTCATTGAAACCAAGTCCGGATTGTATTGTTTCGGGGCCATTAAAAGCCCTAACAGGGACTGATTTAGCACTCCGCCATTCCAGTTGCCTGCATCACCCGGATTTAACCCATTTGGTACGCCATGATATTCTACAGAATCGTTGTCAACGGAAGCAGAGGTGGGCAGGGCAAATGCAGCAATACGCGGGTCATTCATTGATTTTAATATTGAATCCATTGTAAATGCCAGACGGGTTGAAGAAGATGAAGCCCAGTCACTCACATTCCCTCTGTAAAGCGGATTCGCATTTGTCTCGGTCTCTAAATATTGGAGCGCAGCCTGCTCTTCATGTGATGCAAACAACGGGTAAGTCGCCGGATCGTTCATCATCTTTTGCATTTGTACCGATGGATCTTTTCTGTCGGATTGACGAAGTAAGATTCTTAACTGCAGCCCGTTGGCAAATTTCTTCCAGTTCTCAACATTGCCATTATAAAGAATGTCACCAATTACTACCTCTTTCGAGGCACTTAACAGGTTGTTCGCGTCTTCTAATTGCAAAAGAAGATCCGTGTAAATGTCCTCCTGGCTGTCGAATTTTGGTTTAAATATTTCTTCAGTGGCTTTGTTCGACTCGAAATACGGAACAGGGCCAAAATTGTCGGTAATGTTCTGAAACAGCCATGCCCTGAGAATCATGGCAACAGCCTTATAATTGTCATAGCCTTTTTCTTCGCTGATTTCAATTAAATAATCAATATCTTTTACGTGATAATAGTAGTTCCACGAAAAGCGGCCAGCATCAAGCCGGGTCCAGTCATTAAACGAACCCACAAAATGGTTTGCAATTTGATCGGCTACAATTGCTCCGCGATCGAAAGAGTTTTCGCAGTTATCGTCAGCAAGATCCTTTATTGTTTTGGGCAGAAGCAAGGCCGGGTTTGTTGTACGATCCACTGCATTAGGGTTCGTATTGATTTCTTCAAAGTTATCGGTACATGATGTGAATATCAGTAGCAGTGTACCAAATCTTAATATTGAGTTTTTAAGTCTGCTTTTCATTGGTTATGAATTAAAATTTTACACTTATGTTAAAACCATAACTTTTAACCGAAGGAAAACTCATGTTCTCAAAACCGGGAACAAGGCCACTTCCAGCGGTAGCTACAGATACTTCCGGGTCAAAATGCTGGTTGCTGTCCGGTGTCCACAACAATAAATTTCTTCCAACCACCGATACTTTCATATGGCTTATCCGGTCTCCAAAAATCTTGTCTGGTAAAACGTAACCGAACCGGATTTCCCGAAGTTTGATATATGTTGCATCAAACACCTGCCCTTCACTGATATGGTCAAGGAAGTACTTATGGAAACCACGGCCGTCAACTCCATAAACACCTTCACTGTAGGTTCCGTCGGTGCTTAAATTATTAGGGGTATATGTTCCGTCTTCAAGTTCGGCAGCACCTTCCATGTAGTAATTATCATCATATTCATTACCAACCAAACGGGCTGATCGTCCTTTGGCACTTTCCTCTAACTGTCCGGCTCCCATTCCCTTATTATAGAACCTGGATATAAAATCGCCTCCCCATTGAATGTCCACCAGGGTATTTAAATCGAATCGTTTATACCTGAAACTGTTTGAAATACTTCCCGTCCAGTCAGGGTTAATGTTTCCCAGGTGAATGTCGTCTGAAGTAGGTTTCGGACGTCCGTTATCGAAGATGATAATTTCACCTTTCATGGGACCGCTTTCAACGCGCTGATATCCGGGACCATAAATAGCCCCCATTCTTTCTCCTTTCCGCGCCTGGATAGAAGCATCTTCACCCGGTGCAGTTTGTACCAAAATATCCGATTCGCCATCAAGCTCTAATACTTTGCTGATGTTTTTTGCATAGTTGAAATAAATATCCCAGCTAAAGCCGCCTGCTGTTTCAACCGGCCGTGCGTGAACCATTAATTCTATTCCCCGGTTTTGAATTTCTCCGGCATTGATTATTTTGCCTGTATAACTGGTTGATGTTGGCAACTCAATACTCATTATCTGATTTTTTGTACGTGTATCGTAATAGGCAAAGTCAAATTTTAGCCTGTTGTTGAAAAATCTGATATCGGTACCGATTTCGTATGAAAATTTCTTTTCCGGTTCAAGTGTATTATTGCCCAGCGTAGAGTTAATACTTAGCGCGTAATTATTGTCCCAGGGCAAGCCAAAATTAAGGGGTGTTGTTAAGCTGTACGGAGCGGTATCTCCGCCTACCCCGGCTACTCCAACTCTTAGTTTAGCCATGGTAAGCCAATTGGGCAATCGAATCATTTCATTTGCCAGGACACTTAAGGAAGCAGAGGGATAGAAATATGAATTATTGTCCAACGGCAAGGTACTTGACCAGTCATTCCGACCGGTCAGTTCCATAAAAACGGTTTTTTTGTAATCCAATTGGGCAAATGCATAAAGGCTTTGGATTACTTTTTCGCCCGTCCAGGAAGTTGCAACCAGTTCTGTAGCACTATTTGACAGAGAATAGATACCCGGCACTAATAGCTGGGGAGCTTCGGTCATATTTACACGCCTGTTCCAACGCATATAATTACCTCCTGCTGAAGCCGAGAAATTGAAATTCCCAAGGTTGTCCCTGTAGTTTAAAAGAAACTCGTAGTTTTCTTCACGTTCAAAATAGTTTTCATCCCGATATCTTCCATTTTCAACATTTACTGTACTTACAGCCCACTGCATGGGATGATGATCATGAAAAACATCCTGACCTGCGCGAATATTTAAGTTTAGTTTTTCTGTAAAGTCATAAGAAAGTTTTAACTGGCCATAAACTCTGTGTTTGTCCTGCCCTTTCGTGTTTTCGTATAAATAGAAATAAGGGTTATTGTGGTTCTCACCATAATTATACTGAAACTGTTTAGAACCTTCGAATCCTTCCTGCCAGTAGTCTTTCAGACTGTTTATGTTAATATTTCTGGGGGTCCATACCATAAAGTACATAAGCGAATGGCGTCCATACCCCGTTTCAGGCCGGTTTGTTCCCTGAGTATTAATGTAATTTATAGATGCCTCGGTTTTTAATCTCTTGCTGAGCTGGTATCCAACCTTAAATGCAACCGTATTGCGCTGCAAGTCGTTATTCGGGATGTTTCCTTTCTGATCCAGGTTGGTATACGACAACCGAAATGAACCTTTTTCATTCCCCCCGGTCAAAGCAATATTATTATACATCGTGCGTCCGATTTCAAAAAAATCTTTAATGTTGTCGTTTTGTGATACCCATGGAGTTGGAATGACTTCTCCCCGGTTCGGGTTTGCAACATCAGCACCACGCATTCCCCCCAGAGTGGGCGAATCAAATTGTGCCTCCAGTGTCCCGGCATTTAAACGTGGCCCCCAGCTTTCGTCATATCCGTCGTAAATACCGTCAGGGTAAATTGAAGTGCTTGCCCCAAAGTTGGAGCCGGAATATTCTCCGTTTTTACCCTGTCCAAATTCGTTTTGGAACTTTGGCAAACGCAGCACTTCTTCGAAGGTCAGTCCTGACTCCAGACTTACGCTTACACCTTTGCTTCCCTTACCCGATTTTGTTTCAATAACCACAACACCGTTAATTGCCCTGGAACCATACAGTGCAGAAGCTGCAGCCCCCTTCAGTACATTTACAGAGGCAATGTCTGACGGATTTATCTCCGCTGAACTATTCCCGTAATCGGCCGATGTGGAATTGCTGGTACCCGAGTTACCCACAGGGACACCATCAATAACATATAAGGGCTGGTTTCCATGAAAGTTGAACGAGTTTTCGCCCCTTATGGTAATTCTTGATGAAGAACCTACCGCAGGAGATGAAGAAATTTTTACTCCTGCAATTCTACCCGCCAGCGAATTCACAAAATTAGATTCACGTGCTTCGTTTAGATCATCGCCCTGTACCTCTTGAACAGAGTAACCTAAACTTTTCTTTTCACGTGATATACCCAGAGCTGTAACTACAACGTCATCGAGATTATGCGTTGCCATAGACATGGAAACATCGACGAATGTTTTTCCCTGGACATTAATTTCCCGGGTTTCCATTCCAATAAAAGCAACAACCAGGGTAGTTGAAGTATCGGGGACATCGATTTCAAAGAAACCTTCTATATTGGATACTGTCCCGATGTATGAGCCTTTCACCGTTATATTGGCCCCAAGCAGACTTGCCCCGTCGGAATCGATAACCTTACCAGACACCTGATAGGTCTGTGCCAACAGGCAATGCATACCCCAGAACAATATAATGCTAATGAGGATTACTTTTTTCATAATTTTCAATTGATTAAAATGGTTTTAGAGCATTAATTTGAGTTTGTTTGATAATGTATCGCGATATTTTTATGAGTGCTTAGATTGATTCTACTATTATTTTGTTGTGCTGATTTTACCGTAGTTCCATTTGAAGAGCAGTACAAATCCCGCCAGTAACGACACCACCACAAACAAATGAAACAAGGTATTCCAGGAATAGCGTTCCACCACGAGGGCAACCGCAAATGGAGAAATTAACTGACCAATAGATCCAACCCCATTAATAATTCCTGCTGAAAGCGCGGCCCCATGTTCCTTTCCCAAATCCATTGCCGCAGCTCCGGACATCAGTGAATCGGGACCGTATGTAAAAAAGCCAATAAGCCCAATGGCAATAATGGTAGGTAGCATTCCTAAGGAAGTAAGCATTGGCTGAAGCCATAATACAAAAGCAAGGGTAAACAGCATTATTGAACCCACCGGAAATCGGCGTGACTTAAAAAGATAATCGGAAGCGAATCCGGCAGCAATAACACCTAAAAAGCCCACAGCTTCATAAGCAATGGAAGTGTAACCGGCTTGCTTGTCGCTATATTCCAATGCTTCCGATAAATATAATGGCAGCCAAAACAAAAATGCATATCTCGTAAATTTCACAAACAGGTACATGGTTGCGGTTAACCACACAGCCGGGTTCCTGATTACTTCCAGTTGGGCAGACTTTCTCTCTGCTTTTTGCTTTTCCGGGTTCTGATGGATACCATTCCCGGTATCAATCTCCCCGATATTGGCATCGGAAGGGCGGTTTTTGGTGAAAGTAAAGTAGATTGTTGCGATCAGCAAAAGTATAACCGCTGGTGCCCAAAAAGCTCTTTTCCAACCTAAATGAACAAATAACCGTTCGTGTGTGGCCCAATATGTAGCAAAAGCAGTGGCTACTATTCCACCCACCACATAACAGGTCGTCCAGAACGACATCACAACGCCTCTTTCCTTTTTCCGAAACCAGGGAGTCAGGTTTTTAACAGTACCTGACCACCCGGCAGATTGCCCTAACCCATTTAACCCCATAAGAAAAACGAAAAAGCCAATTACACCGGACCACCCCATGAGAATGTTGGCGGCTACTGATATAAGCAACCCGATTGTTACGATGATTCGTGGCCCTTTTTTGTCGGATAAAAAGCCATTTAGAAATTGGCCCAACATATACATCAAACTGTAGGCTGTTAAAACAATGGCAAACTCTTCTTTGGTTGTTTCAAGTTCTCTTGTAATAATTGGCATGGCTACGCTAAAATTCTTTCTGCATAAATAGAATCCGGCATAAGCAAGCCATGTTACTGCAAATATTCTAACTCGCCAGTACTTTTGCTCCTTCGATATAGGGGGATGATGCGACATTATTGGGGCTTATTGTTATTTTCTATTTCTAAATTGATTTCTTCCAGTACCGGCATACATTCCCAGGGGCCTTCAACCACATAGTGAGCCCCTGCGGCTAAGAGTTTTGATCGGGCTTCTTCAACTTTATTGGAAAGGGTATCGGCATTCAGTCCTGCAATTTCCTCTTCGGAAAGGCCAACCCCATTACCACATTTTGAAAAGCCAATAGTCCACATGCCGGCATTAAGCCCTTCTTTTATATCGGTCACCGTATCTCCTATTTTTACCATTTTCCACATGGGTGAAACCTCCAGGTTGATTGCGTTTTGGTAACACATAAATGGAAATGGCCTTCCTTTGGTAACATCAGATGAAGTTACAATCGAATCGGGATGAATGCCGTTTTCTTTTGCGGCAGGAATAACATTTTTCATCATCTCACTAACGTAACCTGTCGTTGAACCGATTTTGATGTTTTGTTCACGCAGATAGGCAAAAAGACTAACGATTCCGGGGATAGGTGTACAGTAATCTTTTACAACCTTCGACAAGTTGGGTTCAAGTTCTGCATACATCTTAATAACATCAGATTCCGTAACCGGTCTGCCGTATTCCTTTTGCCAGGCTTCCTGTACATGTGGCAACCCGGTCAGTATTCGTAAATGATCCAATTTTGCCATCCCCATCGGTCCACGTGCATCTTCCATCGAGATGTTTATCCCGTACTTTCCGAATACTTCTACAAATACCTTCGTGGGTGCTATGCAGCCATAATCAATTAACGTACCCACCCAGTCGAAAATTACAGCCTCTATATTGTTTGTTTTTTGCATATTAATAAATTCTTTTTACAGGTTTTTGAATTGTGTTCTGATGCAATATTATGGATGCACACGACCTTAATTGATTAATTATTGATTAATTATCATTATTAATATCCAGTCAGCACGTGGGTTTTTAAAACCTTATTAACCAAAAACATAACGCAGTTCGTATAAACCTTAACTTATTGTTAATGCAATATGTTTTGTGTGTTAATATGTGGTTTTTTTGGGGTTGGACACCATAGATGCTTTGGTAAAAATAGTTCCGTTAAAATGAATATTTATTAAGACTTCTTTAAGTCATTAATAACATATTGTAAGCCATGTTAACGGATGTCTGATATGAAAGTAGCGGGTTTAATTCGGAGTAATTTATCCGGGATAAATATGAAAATACAAACGTCAGATGTAAATTGAAATTTTATTAATTGTTAATTCATTATAAAGTTGCATTTAACGAGCCAGACTTTATTAAAAACCTGTAGGTAATTTTCATAATTTTAGTTTAATGATTAAGATTAAAACGATGTGAACTAAGTGAAGCATTCTTATGATGCTTGTTTATCGGGAGAGTAATGTCATGAACCGGAACGCATTGGAGATCAACGAAGTCAATATGTGGGGAATTTTAGGAAGAAATGCGGGAACCTATACTAATAAACAACTGATTCACTGAAAGTAAACCCCGGGCTACTAATACTCGGATTTGGAGAATAGAAGATTCTACAATCAATAGTACTTGTTATATCAATGAAAATTACGTGAACAGGAGAAATGCAGAGTTCGGCGTAATCAATTTTCCGGATTAAACAGAGCAAAATACGAAAAACACCTTTGTCCTTCCTCTCTTATACCATTACCGAACCGTCCGGATACAGACTGGCATACTCCGGTTATTTATTCTTTGTATTATTCCACAAGAAGCATATTACCTGATAATTACGCGTCCGTCCTTTAAAGGTTGGACTTCCGGGTTACCCTTCCCAAGCCATCAAGTCGTTTAAAAACCGAAGAAGTTGTTTATTTAATTTTTTGAGAATGAATCAGAATTTTAACACAACGTTCCAAAACAACCACGCCTGTTTAATTTGAGCACGTAAAAATTCGAAACTATTTTACTAACATTAATACTATGGATTTACAAAAACAAAATCATAAAACTATCCGGCTTCAAAAAATTTGTTGTTTGATAAGTGTATGGCTCTTTGTTGCAGCCTTAACACTTTTTCAAAATGTAAGTGCAAAAAATCACCATGCTAAGCTAACTACAGAGAAGGCAACGTTAAAGTTCTGTTCAAACCTAAAAATTGTTAGTTCTGCCATGGCTGTTGCAGCCCCTCCAAGCGAATTAACTGTTTCCACTGTTTCAAGTAGTGCGTTGGAACTAAGCTGGGCCGACAACTCAAATGATGAAACAGGTTTTAAAGTAGAAAGATCTTTAAACCCGACCTCCGACTTTGAGCCGGTTGCAGTTTTAGCAGCAAACTCAACTTATTTTATGCAATACGGTTTATCTCCGGCAACAACTTATTATTACAGAGTTAGTGCAATAAATGCAGACGGAGAACCGGGCAATACCCAGGTTGGAACCGCAACCACCAATGCGAATGAAGCAGAACTTCCACACCAATGGACCAGTGCAGATATAGGCTCCCCACGTTTTGAAGGTTCTGCAAGCTACACGAAAGGATTCTTTGAAACCAAAGGAAATGGCTGGATGCAAAATAATTACGATAATTTTCACTTTGTTTATCAACCCTTAAAAGGTGATGGGGAAATAGTGGCTCAAATTACCTGGATGTTAAAGGCTCATTGGGATCATCAGGGTATCATGATTAGAGAAACGCTGGCTGATAGTTCGCAATATGCTATGGCCGAGTTTTATCGTAGTAAAAGAGCCTGTGTTTTCAGAGCAAGGGCAAACGGTAATTACATCAATCAGATAGACGAGTCTGTTAGCTATGATATGCCGGTTTGGTTAAAGCTGGTACGATCTGGTAATACATTTATAGCTTATTCTTCTAAAAAAGGAAAAAACTGGGTAGAAATACAAAGACAAACAATATCAATGGGAGAGGACACTTATGTTGGTTTAGTTTCTCATACCAATTCCGACGATAAAACCAGTAAGGCTACCTGGAGAGATGTTTCTGTTTCTCATGGAGAAAACACGCTTGCTCATCCAACCGGATTAAAAGCCGAAGTCAGCCCAACTGACGAAATTACCCTAAGCTGGAGTGATAATTCAAATAATGAAACCGGTTTCAGAATTGAAAGAGCGATAAACGGAGATACTATTCTTTTTGAACCCATTGCAGAACTTGGCCCTAACACTACTTCTTATACCGATGATGGTTTAAAATTGGGCAATAAATATTTTTACCGGGTAAGGGCTGTTAACAACGATATGTCGTCTTTTCCAAGTAACGAAGAAAAAGCCGAAGTGTTGGAAATTCCACATATTGTATTCTACATGCAACGATTAGCCGGCGATTACGACAGAACCAGTAAAAATAACGTGATTAAGGTCACCACAACCGCCGATACAGTAAATAATGTATTACGACATCCGGGCATGATCGGCAAACAGATAAATGTTACCTTGGAGGAGAAACTAACCACGCTAAACGCTTCTATTTCATTCAAAATAATGCCTAATACACATGGCCAGACAATTGATTTTTTAAAATCAGATCTGCTCTCAATTCGCCAGGTAGAAAATCAAATTTCCGTTATGGCCAATGGAGAACAAAGAACATACAATGTATTTCTGGATTCGGTTACCTGCAACCATATTGTATTGCGATTTAATAATGGAAAAATGACCCCTTATGTAAACGGACAGTATTTTGAAGAAATTAATGTTGGGGAGTTTGATATCAGTTCGTTTACTTTAGGAGAATACAATGGGAATATATGGGATGTTATGTGTGTTGACGCACAATTAAGCGATGAAACTATTAATGATATAAGCGCACGGTGCACCAATGCTGTTGAACCCTCCTATGTGCCAAATTCGGGTTACCCGTACAGACACCACGCTGTGTATAGCTGCTTATGGGTTCAGACTAAGGAACAATTGCAGGAAGAAAAAAAACGGGCGTACCTATATGCCCAGGATATAGCGTATGACAGAAATACCTTTGACGCACGCATGTACGACCACTCGGATTTAACCGCCTGGGTAAACAGGGAACGCAATACACTATCGGCAGGTTTTGATTATTTTACCTTCGATCGTATGTTTCCTGAAGGCGGAAATACGGACTATTGGCTGCACGAAAACTTTCATGCATACCAGGTTCCACTACTTCATCCGGCTAACCCGGGTAAATGGATGGCAGAAGCCAGCGCCGATTGGGCCATATGGAATTTCTACAAGAAACCTTTAAAAAGTGCCTGGTCATATACGCTTAATCCACATTACGGTGTTTATGAGATTTTTCCTGTTAAGAGTCTGCCGGTAGTTCGATATTACCATGCTGGAATATGGTTGGCATATATAACAGAGTTCCTGGCAGATGAAGGCTTTATTGGTGAAGTTTATAACGATGAAATCGCAGAAAGTTATAATCTGATTGAGCGTATGAGCTTTATATTAGCGAAACGAGGGGTTGATTACGACGAATCGTTTGCAGAATTTGCAGCGCGTACTGCAGCGTGGGACTATCCTAACCCGAAAATAAGTACAGACTTTGAAGCTGATGAAAGAAAAGCAATTAATTCCGGACATAAAGACGACCGTTTTGTCAATATATTATCAGAAGTAGGTACCTATGGGATATTTACCCCGGTTCCAAAAGAATATCAACCCGGTTCGTATGCCTGGAATGCCTTTCGGATCGATTCTACCGCAGCTTCTACTTATACGATTAAGCTGAAAGGATCGGTTAATAATCCGGAGAGCTTAAAATATATCCCAAAAGTTATAACAGGAACAAAAGGAGCATACGCCTATTATGATCTACCTGTTAGTAAAGCTGTTACTTTAGGTAATGGTGAAGCCCAGATTAAAGTAAGCGCTAAGGCAGGCGAACAACTATTCCTTGTTGTAACAGCTATTAGCAAAGAGCACCTTGGCCCAGCAAATATTGATTTTGAATATGAATATGCTATTGAGTCCAGTAATCATATTTTACCCAAAGACCATATCCGAAGGTTCATATTGCCCGAAGAGACCGGGTTAGCTCAGATCAACCATGAAAACTATACGGTAAATACCGAGGTAGAAAGGGGTACCGATGTAACCAGGCTAACACCAACCGTTATTTTATCGGAAGGAGCTGCCAGCATACCTGAAAGCGGACAGACTGTAGACTTTACCGAGCGGGTAGACTACCAGGTAACAGGACCGGGCAGTACTGCCCCTAAAGAATGGCAGGTAGACGTAAGGGTTGTGCCACCAAGAACAGGTACCGACTTCATTACTTTTGAATTGAAAGATGTTGCCCGCTTTGCTACAATTAATGAAAAAGACCATACGGTAACTATAAATTTATTGTCTGACATCGACTTAAAATCAGTGAAACCTATATTTACGTTATCAGATGGAGCCACCTGCCAACCTAAAAGTGGCGAAACAATAAATTTGACAAAACCTTTACTGTTTCAAATTACTGCCGAAGACGGTATAAATATTCAATACTGGACGGTGAAAACTGAAAAATTCAGGCCGTTTATTACAGAATGGAAGGCTCAGGGTAAAAAGAATGTTGACATAACGCTTGGTGAAAATTACAACTGGGATTTTGAGTATACCTGGAAAAATGCAAATGGCGAAGTAATAGCAAACAACACCTTTAAATCAGATCAAGAAGAAGGAGGAGTAATAAGTGCAACTTTACCTAAAGCAGGCACATATACTTTAGAAATCATTGGTGACTACCCTTACTTTAGCAGTTTTAATTATAAAGATATGATAACGGATGTACTTCAATGGGGAGATATTCCATGGCGAAGTATGTTTGGTAGTTTCAGAAGTTGGCCGGGAGAGAGCTTTAGTGCAACCGATGTTCCCAATTTACGCCTGGTTAGCGATATGGGGAAAATGTTTGAAAAGGCTGGTTCTTTTAATGGTGACCTCAGTAAATGGGATGTTCGAAATGTGTCAAACATGTCAGGAATGTTCTATGGCGCAAAAGCCTTTAGTGGAGATATAAGTAATTGGGATGTTCGAAACCTGGTAGGTGCAAACCAAATGTTTAGAGAAGCAAGAGCTTTTAATAGTGATATAAGTGGATGGAGTACGGGTAACTTAAAAAGTATGCAACAGATGTTTTTTGCCGCAGGTTCTTTCGACCGAAGTTTAGGAGGCTGGGATATCAGCAATGTAGTAAATATGACCGACGCATTAAAATGCGGACTATCACAAGTTAACTACGACCGTACACTTATCGGATGGGCGTCTCAGGAGGTGAAATATTCCGTGCAGCTGGGTGCCGGAGGCAATAAATATTGTAACGGTGAAGAAGCACGTTCGTACCTTACCGGTGAAAAGGAATGGGTTATTACCGATGCTGGAATGGAATGCCCTGATGTTGCTGAGTCCAATATTTTATTCATCGAAATGGATGGAATGTACCGCTATATTCCGGTCCTATTCGATGACGAAAATCAAACCATAAAAGTTGTAGTTGTGCCAGGCACCGATCTTACCAGGCTGGCCCCAAAACTCATTCTTTCAAAAGGCGCTACTTGTTCTCCAGCCAGTAAAGATTCTGTCGATTTTACTAACCCTGTTGTCTACACCGTAACTTCTGCCAACGGCACTAAAAAGAGTTGGACGGTAACGGTAACAATAGCGGTAGCAGTAAGTACCGAACCTTCAGAAAAAATAGAGAAGCTGTTATACTATCCGAACCCCACTAATGGACAACTTACTATTGAGCTTCAGTCCATTCATGCTGAAGATGTAGAGATGAGCTTATACAATTTAATGGGTCAAGCCGTCCCTTTTCAATCCAATCAAAATGGAAGGCTGATAACAGTCAACTTTGAAGGTCAGAAAGGAATGTACATCATGCGAATCAGAATGTCAGGAAAAACCCAGGCAATCAAGATTTTAAAAGAGTAACGCCTACCGATACGAAGTAACACGAAGCCCCTGTTCAACAATCAGACATCAACCCCAGCGTGGTCTCCCTGACCGTACTGGGGTTGTTTACTTAACCTTTGGGAACAAAATAGATTTCATTGGCCATGTAACCTGGTTATGTGTTGAGTTTTTTATTCCGTCAAGGTCAATAACTCTTCTTTTATTGCACTGCTATATGGTGGTTTTGCATTGTCATCAACAATGTTCCCTTCTTTGTCAATTATGATATAGCGTGGAACCCCGGATATGTTTAGCACATCGCCTATTTCGACATATTGCTTTTTATCCAATAGATAGTGCAAACCCTCAAGCTTATATTTTTTTCTGATACGCTTCCAATCATTTTCTTTCGACATAAGGCACAGGTAAACAAACTCAACATCTTTATGTGCCAAGCTATTATGTAGTTCATTTGCATATCGAAGAGCATTTACACAACCACCACACCATGTTCCCCACACATCAATATAAACAACCTTTCCGTTACATTTCTTCCTGATATCATTAAAAATATCACCAATAAATTGCCTGGATGCTAATTCTCCCAGTGTATTTACTAAAGATGGTTTTGCTTTTTCATTGGTAACGCGCCGCCGAATAAAATTCTGACAGGTAATATCATTAACTAATTGTGCATATTTAGGATAAATAGAATCAACCAGTTGGTAATCAGCTTCGATTAAACTGTTACAAAGCATGGTCAGAAAAATATTCTTGTATAGCGTGTCATGTACATGCTCATTTAAGAAATCAAGTAAATTTTCGACCCCCTCATAAGTCATATCCCGATACCCACTTATTGCCTTTCCAAAGCCATCCACCTGCCTCAATTTATATCCCAGATAGTATGCTTTTAAAAAGTCTTCGAAATACTGAGAACAAAAAAAGTCTGACTCTTCCCGCTCCAGAAACCCCTCATTATCGAAATAAGCATACTTTTCAGGCAACTCTCCGTCAAAATCATCAATGTATTCCAGTATCTCTTCCGCTTCCCTGTATTTTATATAAGCCTTCATCCAGGCAATTGCTTTTTTGTCAGCCTTTTGAACAAGTGCAATAGAGTCAACGACTACTTCCATGCCATCAAAAAAGTCAAAAACGATTTTTTTGTACTCAGCAGGGCTTACCTGGGTTTCAGCCTTTTTTGTGTATTTATAAAAATACTCTTCCGCTGTCAGGCGTTTACTTAATTCATTATTAAAGTCTCTAATACAGTTGTTAATATTCGAATTATCTCCTGAAAACTTAATGGTTTCGTCAATATTCCCGGCATCACCAGTAATGTATAGGCTGTCATTAGGTTCTAAATAAATTGTTGTCAACTGACCTGCATGTATATAATTGTCATGTGCACTCAATACCTCAACGTTGAACTGGAACCGGCCATTTTCATCCGTTTTTGTAATGTGCCCCACCCTTCCTGTAGGTTCAAGAATGATTAGTTTTACTCTTTTGTTAACTGCATTTTCTAATTGTCCGGCTACAATAACAGGTCCCTCATTAAAAATAGATTTATTTTGTCCCCCTGTCTTCTCTGTGCAACTTGTAAAGATTATTAACCCTAAGATTAGGAATGTAAATTGATTCATATTTAATTCATTCATAATTGGTTACTCTTCGCTCTATTTTTAACTCAACGGAGGGCAACAACAAACGTAAGGCCCTTTAAAGCCTCTTTCTATTCTACCCAACCGTTTGTTACTTAATTACCCGTCTCGAATTCACCACTTTTCATCCTTTATTTTGGCGGAATACACATCATTATCTAACAATCAGGATTATTACTACAATGGGCACTATAAGTATCAATCCTGGTAAAATAATATTTATAATCGACTTTCCGATTGAGATTTTCTGAACTTCTGAAATTCCTATTACATATATTACGATTGTCCATATCGTAAGCGTAATTTCAATTATCAATGTCACGTAAAAAACAATTACAGGAGCCCATCCACTACCATAAATATCTAATTCACTTTGAAATATCCCGTTTCCGAATAATGCTATTTGTGGAATTAGGAATATTAGAGAAACGATTGAAGGGGTCATGGCATGAGCAATTGTTCTTAATATTGATTTTGTGTCCCCCCTTTCCATTTAGCCACTTCCCGGTCCAGCTAATCATGGCCGCATAAATATAATATGTTATCCACCCCAGTAATCCACCTAAAATTACGCATAATATAATCACCCTTCCTAGTGACATATTATCCCCCACCCCTCTCGTGGACGCTCTATCGAATGTTCTTGTTATCCCTGCCAGAATAAGCAAAATTGTGACAAACTTTTCATAACTGTAATCGTTGAGATATTTAAATACCATTCGGGGCGAGATCCATATCTTAGTGAAGATTTCCGTGTCTGATAATTTTATTTCCTGTTCTTGTTTTTGTTCTTGAAGATCTTGGTCTAATAGCATACCCGATATTTTTTTTCCTTAATCCTAAAATCAATTTCCACCCGTTCTACGATGCAGTTCTTGCCGCATTACCGATAATAAACGAATATATGCAATGTCTACTGATCACACACCACTTAAAGATACTATAGTGCTTATTTTTTTATGCACTGTTTCATGTTTTTCTCAATTTGTCAATTTCCGGAATATCCATTCTAAAGGGCCACTTTTTTTGTGTTTCAACCAGACTGTTGCAAATAAAATGCATAGAACGTTAAAAAACAATGCGTAACCAACCGAAAATTCTATTGAGTACTTTCCAAGGCTCTCAGGGCTTATTATATCGACTGCCCCCATTCCAATAACTACGTGAGCCACATAAAATGTCAAGGCCAATTGCCCAGTCTTATTTAAAGCACCTATTATTGCGTTGTTTTTATACTTTTCTGCTACTAAAATACACACTGAAATAGTTGTAAAAGCAATTGAAATACCATTAAGCATATAAATAGGCAATGGCGGCATTGGGCTTGTTCCGAATATTTCAGATAATTCTTTTGTTGTTTGCGGACTTCCGTCAGAAAGCAGGTTTAGCAAGAGGATAGATATAAGCTGAATAATTAGAAAGGAAATAAAAGAATATATGAACAGCTTTTTTACATAGTTCTTGTTTTGTAAATCTTGCTTCCCCAGCCAATAACCAAAAACCATAAACGCTGCCCAGGGGACAACAGGGTGAAAACCATTGAAAAATAAATTCCTGATAAATCCCTTAACTGTCCAAAATCCCTGATAATTTAAGGTGTCAAAATTCCACCCGGCTTCATAGTCCCAAACCATCATTAACAATGGATAAATCAATATCAGCGCAAAGCCTGACAATGCTATAAATCTCCCGCTACTTTTCAACAATAGCAGAACGACAAGCATATAGACTCCATAAAAATGTAAAATATCAGCCGGCCAAATAGTTATGTATGAAATTCCAACTAAAAATAAAAGCAATGCCCTTTTAAGTATTCGTCTTTTTGCCGTTTTCAGCTTTTCTATATTATCCGGTTCTGTGGCTTTTTTAGTAATCAAGGCAAGCCCTACACCTGCAAGCACCACGAAAGTCGCTGCTGCTTTTCCTTCAAAAATACCGGCAAAGGCCTTTACCCAATTTGAACCTTCCCCACCAAAAACGATTTTAAAATTGACGATTATCATTCCAATAACTGCCAGCGCACGTGCAACGTCAATTCCTATTATTCTTTTATTCATTAATTGTGTTCTCAAAACAGACAGTCTACAATTCTTTTATACCCCGGCCACTGGACCTCAAAAGTTACCTATATCACCTCAATTTCCCGAAGACATACAAAGCGAAGACAGCGATTCCGTTTTTTCATTCATCCATATTTAAATCTTCCAGTGGATTACCAAATGTACTAATTTTCTGCTCTAACTAAGCATAATGACAAATTACGCAATGCAAAAAATGCATGACCATTAAACACGAAAACCCTTTACTATAGAAAGTATATTTTCACCAAAATTAGGTGCATTGAAATTACATACAGTTACAAATCCGGCACTCACCCAGTTTGACAGCTGGTTATTAGTTGCCGGCTTTTTATCCTCTTATTTTGTCAGCAGAGGGACACTGCTCTTTATAAACAGATATAAAGATTGTAATGAGCTGTTAAAACGAGGGAATGAAGTTTAAAGGCCGTTAAAGTTTAATTTATGGTGCAAGCCGAACATTAAGGTGTGGTTGTTTTCTATCCGATTTGGGTTTATAACAAGGTATTGATTCATATACCCCAAACTAATGGATGTGGATTTTTTGAATGCTGTTTCCAAACCAAGATATACTCTGTTTTGATTAAAGTAAGTATGGTTTCGGAAATTACCGACATTTAGAAACACAGTATTAAAAGTTGAAACATGTACCTTCTCCGAAGATGTTACAGGTATTCTGCCCCCTAGTTTAATGCGTGCCCGGTGCCGGGTTCTGTCGCTGAAGATACGCTGTTCCAACATAATTCCATAACTGACCTTGACATTGGCCACTTTGTTTTTTATTTCCACGCTTTCAAAAATGCGGTGTTCAGTCCTTCTTTTAGGAACCGGGTGTGCGCCATAAGGGAATAATATTATCCATTCGTAACCTGCCCCAAAACTTATATTTTTCATTTTCACATAATGGATGCCAATGGATAGCTTGGATTGTTGCCAGTTTTTCACAAATTCATTTCTGCTCCAGGCATAAAGCGGCTTAAGTTTTATAATGCCGTCAATTGAATATTCACCGGAATAAAACCACCAAGAGTTGAACTGGTCTACTTTTTGGGCTTTACAATATAGAACGGAAAAAAAGAAACTAATTAACGCTATATATCTTACTTTATTTTTTTGTGCCAAAACACCTGACCACCTTACCAGTTCCATTGTGAGAACTCCCTTCGTTAAGTTCTATTTCAACTTCTTCCAAAATTTGAAATTCAAAATCTGGAAAGTCCCGCTTTATATCTTCAATCGTAAACAGCATATCTAAACTTCGTGGACCGCCAATATTTGGATTGTTTTTTTGGTATTCCAAATGCGATTTACTGTAGGCTTCAAAGATAATTGCCCCTTTGGGCTTTAACCACTGCCCCAGCTTTTGGTGGATATCGGAAATCTTTCCGGCTACGAAATGGGCATAAATTAAACCGACACAATCGAATGATTCTGCAGGATAATCAAGCTGTTCAATATCGCTCACGATGTATTCCAGCTCTACATTATTCTCTTTTGCCAACCGTAAAGCCTTGTTTTTTCCTTCTACACTTAAATCTATTGAAACTACTTTCCAACCTAGAGTTGAAGCATAAATGCCATTTCTGCCTTCGCCATCGGCGGGCATTAAAATTGTTTTTGGCTTTAATTGGCCAATGCAGTCTTTAAAAAAATTGTTTGGCTCAACACCATATGCAAAATGTTGGTTTCTATACCTTTCATCCCAAAAATTCTGGTACTCCAAATCGCTAAAATTGCTCATTTCTATTCTTTTTATTATGATTAATTTTTAATGTTGATATGGGTGTCAAGTACAGCCAAATGACGGAATGTTTTGTCAAACCTGTCGCCCTGTTTTGCGCTGCTTTTGGATCCACACCAAATAAATTGCTTAAAACCCAATTCCCGACGATGAACAAGTCTTTTGATTTTATAATGAAGAACAGAAGTAACATAGCCCAAATCTCTGTAAGAAATGTTGCTCCGACACCTAATAAAACTGCCCTTGACCAAGTGTTCATAATTGGCTGGATTTTACTGTCAGCAAAATTATAACACTTGCACCATACCTTTGTAGGACGATATTGAGCTTTAATGGTACTTATTCAAAACCTTTCCGAAAAGCTTCAGGCGAATAGGATGTGTGTTTTTTAAAAAAGCGGATGAAATATGAAGTGTCTTTATAGCCTAATGAATCAGCTATCTGCTGCACCTGATTTGACGTTGCCAACAATTGCCGTTTGGCCTCCAGAATTATATATTCAGTAATTAGTTTTGAAGGTGTTTTGTCAAGAAGGCTTTTTGTGATGGTATTTAATTTATAGGTGGTCAGGTTCATTTTCCCGGAATAGAAAGCAACGTTTTTTTGCTCTTTAAAGTAAGTTTCTATCAGTTCTAAAAGTTCTTCTAAACGTTGTTGGCCGTATCGGTTGTTTTTGAGGGTTGAATTGAAACAATATCGGGAAAGCTCTATTGTCAATATCTCCAAACAAGACAATATAATTGTTCTGTGATCTTTAAGTTCTTTTCGGTACTCATTCTCAATTTTCTCAACAATGAGTTTTATTTCATAAAATGTTTCCCTTTCAAGTCTTTGACAATTCGGTATTTTGTATTTCCGTGCCTAAAAAAACTGTCTGTAAACTTAATAATATAACCCTTGCAGCCCGCCAAAAGATAGTGCGAGTGCACTTGTCCCGGCTTTAAGAAAAACACATCGGATTTAGAAATTGAATAGGATTGAAAATCAATGGTGTGTTCACCCTTTCCATTTTCTATAAGCATAACAAAATAAAAATCATGCCTGTGCGTATTTTGAAGCATTTCTCTATCACCTAACAATTTTTCCAGGTTGTAGATTTAAAACCACCTATGGGCTTTGAACGGCTTTTTTCCCCTTTAATGCATCTTACAGGAATTCCTTTCATTTTGGTCCTTCACTTACTAAAAATTTTGTTGCCCTAATTTAAGCAATCTTTTTTTCGGTGAACCAACGAAAAATTGGCATCTGTCTTAGGCGATACACCCATCGCATTGCGATTTCCAACGGCCGTATATTGAAAGTAAAGCAAAAACCCGGAACTTTTTCATCGAGGGGTTGTCGGAACAATTACCAAAAGCAGGTTACTCCCTTACCAGGTAACAGCTTCCTATACGTGTTTTACCCGTACATACGGTCTCCCGGTTTTATGCGCATCCGCTATTACGGGGGGGTGCCCGGTGCATCTATAAACAAGTCGCGGCGCATTAACCGGAAAGCATAAAATCTGTGGTCCCGATGTCTATAACATGGAACAAGAAAGGGGTCTTTCCTTTTAAAAGGATGGGCATCAAGCTGCAGGTCCACCCCTGCCGTATTGTAAGATGGCCTTGGTTGAAGTTATTCCCGGCCCGTGTAGAAAAAGGCCACACGCAGGCCTAAAGTGCTTCTCCTAGAAAACCCTTCCACATGTAAATTAAGAAACCTTCACATGCCGTTTTGGAAGTGGCGCGCCCAACCTTCAGCAACTCAGCGCCCCTCGTTTTTATAAGAATTTAAATTTCTTTATACCCTTGTACTGTCAAGCCACTCCTCTGCTTCATCACGAGTTTTAAAAATTTGAACCTCTAAAATTTTCACCTTTTTTATAAAATCATTTGCCGCAAACGCAGTAAAGATGTCTTCATTCAAAACCATTGCATCGTATTTTAAACCTAATTCAATCGATTCCCGCATGTTTTCGAAAAGCCACTTATTCATTGCGGTGAATGTCCCTTTTATTTCCCTCAGGTCATTAATAAAAGCTACTGTTTTATTAACTTTCATAAAATCCAGTGCAGTTAAATACATCTTTTTAGCCTCATCAAGATTGATATACCCATTGAATGTAAAAATCATTCTTTGTTTATCTTTAAGATAGTTTGCTTCGCAACTAGAGTGTTTATAAATATTCTCCATCTTGTTTATCTTTTAGTTTATATTAAGGCACTTTAACTTCTATTTCAATTTTTATTTTCATTAAACATTTAATCTCCCAATTCTAATTTAACGATTTTTTTAAAAATCAACCACAACTATTTTAATTAGTTTGTAAGCTGAGCAGCTGAGACTTTTCTATTTTAGGTAAGACTGTTATGGATAAAAGCAGCTTTTATTTTAATAGGCCGTTCTTGCGCAATTTCCTATAAATGTCAGTAACATCTCTCGGCACAGAAAAAGTTTAGTACCCGATTTAAGGTTTTGACTCCTGATTTTTGTACTCCGTTAATTATCATTAAGTATTTTAACAATCAGTTTGCTTATTTCACCCCCTCGCGTCAAAACCATCATATGGGAACCTCCTTCAATAAGGTAGTCATGTTTAACATTCCCGATTGGGATTGTTCTATCTTTATCTCCATGAATATGGATTATATTTTCAGGGTATTCAGTTCGCTGCCACTCCAGTATCATGGCAATGGTCCTTTTTAAAAAGTCCGGATCCTTATCTTCAAGCATTGCAATAAAAGTATCCTTTTGGTTATTTCTGTCCGGCTCGACAACAGGTTGTAACAAAAGAGCCCCCTTTTTGCTCAAATCACCTGAGACTGCCTTATAAATAGGTATGTGTTCTTGAAAGCGATATCTTAATGGAAGTTCATTTCTACTTTTCGCACTTGAAATAATAATTGTTTTTAAAGGGGTGTGGATCCCATTTATTTCAACAGCCAACATACCCCCTAACGAAACGCCAATCAATACGTATTTCTGGGTTGTATCAATTTGATAAAAAAGTTCATTGGCATACTCAGCCATTGTCATTCCTTCTTCCGGGACACAATGATGA
This sequence comes from Bacteroidales bacterium, assembly GCA_965230395.1. Lineage (GTDB taxonomy): Bacteria > Bacteroidota > Bacteroidia > Bacteroidales > UBA10428 > UBA10428. The sequence goes on along the minus strand of CBDDKV010000002.1, from coordinate 2,401,255 downwards.
ACATTAATCAAGTTATAACCACCCCCTAAATTTAAACTATCAAAGAGCCTGAAATCGGAGCCCTGGCCCGGGATCAAATAAACATTCATTTTTTCTTCCTGAGCAAAAATCAGATCGGACTGAAAAAGTATTAGAATAACAAAAAGGAAATATTTCACTTTCACTATTTGGCGTTTACACTTTGAAGTATTAACATGTCAAATCATTATATGCCTTTACAGACATTGTCACACTCAAAATTAACATTATCAAACAAATAAACTGTGTCTTTTGTCAGTAAAAGTTATTTGCCACTTGTGAGACATGGGTTGTATTACTTCATAATAAAGGCCATGTAAATTTCTTCCATTTGAGAATGTTTAAAATTCGTTCCTCAAGGATATTCTAAACAGTCCCTGAATATACCTCAGGCTTCATTCAAATCAATTATTTGTCCCTTCGGCCCCTACCTGTCTTCCAGAAGGACAAGCTTTTCGTTTTTACCAGAAACAAGGTTCAATGAACTCGTATTTTTCAGGGCCGACTTTTGGCGTATTTTTTGCTGTATTGCTTTTGACCGATAAAGTCAGTAGTACATACAGAAAGTCGGGATTGACTTTTTTGTTCTGTGTAAGAAGAATGGTTTTTCAGAAGGGTAGTTTTTTAATGTGCTAAGGTTCTCATCCAATCAAATTATAAATGCTTTGTTATGAAAAAATTAATTAAAATGTTTTTGTTTTTGGCACCTTCAATTTTATTATTGAAAGGTTGCTTTGTTAGCTATGGAGATTATACGTCCAGTCAGATTTCTTATCTGGAGAATACCGGTGTTAATTGTGAAGATCGGGCACCTAAAATACACGTGTTTTTTGAGGGTGAAATGCTGGATTTCAAATATCGGAAGATCGGCATTGTAGAAGCAGAGGGTGACGAATATGCGGGGCCCAATGAGGTTTTAAACCATCTAAAATACGAAGCCTGGAAAAGTTGCGGAAACGGGTTAATAAATGTTAACAGTAGTTTTAAAGACAGAGAGCAGGGGTATCTTTTCGATTTCGATTCAGATTTAACAGAGACATACAGTTCCAGGTATTATAGTGCCATTGCGGTTAAAATAGATACCGATTCAGCTTTTTTGGAAAAATATGGTTCTGGAGTTGATACCACTTTTGTAACCACAGTAAGGAAGGAGAGGGATGAGTCGGTGAAACAAACTTCGAACCAGATAGCATTGTCCATTATAACAACTGTTATATTGAGCATTGTGCTTATAATCGGAATAGCCAGCTCATAATATGTTTTGTACCTATGAGGTTTTACCTGCATAAAGTGACACTAAAAAAACTATGTTTTTCAAAAACCAGTAAATGTTTAGCGTATTGAATTTCCCTGGTGCACTTTTTGTTTATTTACAATGGCGTTCATGAACGCGCTACGTTTGGTTACTTGACCAAAAAGTGACCAAAATTAAACCCAATAAAGATAACAGCGCTGCGTTAACTTTGGTAGTCCGCCGTCATTGGTCCAATGACTTTTTACTTGAAAAACAAAGGTTCAGCCTTGAGCGGCCGGAAGATGAGAAACGGAAAACACAACACACTTATGCATGTCCTACCAGGTTCTGGTGTTAGCAAGATTGATGTTGCAAGGGGCTAAAAAAGTCGCTTTAACCCAAACAATATGGGCTAAAGCGATTGGTTTAAATGGACTGTTAAAGGGGTTCACCGATAACTTTACCAGGTACAGTTTCTTTGTTGGAAATTTAGCTTATTGACAGACTATAGATAGCGATGTCCATTCCGGACGAATCAAGATAACAGGGGGCTGTCCGGAATGGTAAAAGAAAAAAAACATTAATTATTTACAATTATTTTTATGGTCTGCACAGCGTTGTTACTGCTCACTTTTAACAGATAAACCCCGTCATTTAAGCTACTGGTGTTAATCGTATAATTGTCATCAGAACCTTTTTGCTGCCACACCAAAGTACCGTTCAAATTAAACAAGCTGATGGTTGAAAGTGCACCCTCGCTTGTTTGTATGTACAAGCTGCCATCTTCCACAATATTTGGATAAACATTTACTGTTTCAATGCTGTTGTCTAAAGCCTTATTGTTCTCCAGGCCTGTAACGCGGTTAGATTTGTTGAACCAATCCAGAATCGCTCTGTATTTGTGGGCTTCATTGAGGGGCTGCGAGCATGAAACAACTGTCCCAAAACAAGAACCACCTCCATTAGGGCAATCAGATGTAGAAGTGTAAAACACCATTGTTGAAGTAAGTGGTGCGTTATTAAACCACCCTTTTATGTAATTTTGGTAGAAATTATACATTCTCGGGTGCGAGTTTAGCTTTTCAACCTGCTCGTTGGTTAAGCCTCCTCCAACGTCGCCAATACTGGTAGTGACAAAATGCTGGCCTGCTTCATAAGCTATTAGTTTCTTATTGTATTTTTTTGCTAAGTCAATAAAAGTTGTAAGTGGATCGTTTTTATCGCCTGCAAGGCCTGGGGCTACTGTACCATTCAATAAATTATAGGCATAAATATCCAAAGTATCGAAAACGGCATCCATATCAGGCCATTTCATCTCTACAATATCTGATTCTCCAACATAAGGGGCAATAGCAAAGGCATCAATTAAATCCATTTTATCTGTTCCCATCCACTCAATGGCATCTATCATAAAAGGCATTGGAGGGGTCCATCCAAATTGTCCGGCCAGCACACCAATTAAACGGTTACTTTCCGAACCAAATACTTTGTCGAAAAAATCCAGGACCTGTATAGTCCGGGCAGCATACTTGTGCGAGGCATAAATACTTCCATCATCACCCTTATAACCATCCAACCCTACATCTCCAGGGTTCAAGCCGTCATGATATTTAAACCAGTAATTCCAGATGGACTCATTGGAGTACTCAACAAAAATGTTCAGCTCTTTATTTAAACGTTTTTTAATCAGGAGTGCCAGTTGGGCCACAAAATTATCATCTGCCATTACCGGAACACAAATCCACAAATCTGAGTTTGTCTCGTTACAAATATCGATCATGTGCTCATAGGCAGTACCCCGGTTGATGTACCCTTCTTCATCGCCACCGTAAGAGTAGTCATCAACTTTAGGCCTATCTTCCCACTTTATAACATCGGACCCGGGAACCATAGCCCACCACATTGGCCGAAGAACATCAACCGGGGCCTGAAATAAATCCAGGAAACATTTATTGAACTGATGTGGAGAAGAATCATCGTATCCGGGAAGATACATTCTCATGTTTCTTAAATGATTGCTACCGTTTGTCCCGGTAATTTCAAGGAACACATTATCCATGGGGTTATCAACAATTATTTCCTCTCCTGCTACAGGACATGCTCCTGAATAAGGATATGTTTTTGCCCCAACCCTAATACTAAAAGAGCCTTCGCCATCCCAGCGTATTTTATAGGTACCCAAAGGCAACTCCTCTCCTACATATACATCGGAGGTGGCAGGCAGCCCGGTCAATGGATACCCTGATGAGTCATAACTTTCTGCTCCCTTAAACGGATCGGCAACTTTAAATAAATTATTGAACGGAACAGACTTTGTCCATTTCTGGAGTTCTTGCCACTCCAAATTCATTCCAGCTCTGGGCCAATCCTCATGAGGAGGTTGTGAAAATCCAACTTTCCCACCAAGAAAAAACAGAAAAAACAGGAAGACTGTTTTTTTGAGTGTCCGTGTTTTAAGAAAGTTCTTTTTTTGTATCATCTGCAATAGTTTTTAGTTTACATTTATTAAACGACTATTCAGAGAAATACCCTACCTTAAAAAAGCTTGGTTATACGAAACCCAAAAATTCTTGCTGTCGCAAGCCCAATGTCATTAAGTTGAGAAAAAGGCTTCGGCTCCGCTCAGCCTGACCGTCACTCTGAGCGGAGTCGAAGAGTAGGTTAGGTGGCTTTATATATATGAAACAACTCCACTTGTCCGCATTTGTAACGCAGATGTTTGGGCAAAAGCATTTATTAATGCGAAAAATGAAATTGGCAATTATTGTGGATAACATAAAAACAGGAATAGGGAAACATTCGTGCGCCGGTTGGCAAAACAATTAAACCCTGGCACCTTAAGTGGCATGCAACCTTTATGTTCTTTTTTTTGTTGGCAGATGCCACTTTATACTTGCTACCTATTTGTACCCTGACGTTCCATCAGGGCTGAAATAACTTAGCCCTTTCAGGACTACTATTGCGGATAACATAAGACCGGAACAAAGGTACGCGAAACATTCGCAAGCCCAATGCCATTAAGCTAAGCCTAAAAGCTGCTCCGTCATTGCGAACCTCAGTAAAGCAATCCTCTAATAATTAACAGATTGCTTCATTCGAGCTTCCTTCAATGACGCAAAAGATTCTTAACTTAATTACATTGATCGCGAGCTTGTAGCCTTGAGTGTCCGGGTTTTATTATTTAAAAGGAATATCTGAAAAGCACCCCTTTTTTACGAAATTTTTGAGCCATCAATTAATCTTATTTTTAATCCTGCTTCTTACCACAATCACTATGCCCAGTATTATAAAAGGGATACTAAGCAACTGTCCCATATTAAAATACAAGTCCTTTTCGAAATCTTCCTGGACTTCTTTTAAAAACTCAACTAAGAACCTAAAGGTAAATAACATGATTAGAAAAGAACCGAAAAGGGCCCCTTCCCTTATTTTTCCATCCTGTTTATTATAGTATAACAACAAAATTATCAGCATCCCAACGTATGCTAACGACTCGTACAATTGACTTGGATGACGGGGAATGGCATATATTTTCATACTTGCAATATGATATCCTGAACGGCTCCGGATTGTAATTTCCGGTCGGGGTGTAAAAAACTTTACATTTTCTTTTAGTTTGGCCTTATCCTCCACCTTATCTACTAAAGCCCTATAAACAAAAGACTTTATTTCATCCTGAGGCACTGTTCTTCTCTTAAAGTAAATATCAAGTTCCAGTTCCGTATAAATAATATTTTCAACTATCGTATCCTTGTGTACCTTCTTAAATTTTGTTTTTTCAATATGTTCCGGATAGCGGTCTGCAAATTTTTGATCGACCCCGTTTACAAACAAAAAAGCATGTGAAGCACCGGTATTATCTCCTATTATCTCAGAGTTCATTAAGTTGCCTATTCTGATAAAAGGAGCAACAACTAAGGCTACAATAACTATCCGGTCAAGCACCCACAAATAAGACATTTTAAACTTTCGTGCAAACAAGTAAATGGAAATCAGAATACCTATTGCAGCTCCATGACTGGCCAGCCCCCCTTCCCATATTTTCAAAATTTCAAGGGGGTTACTTAAATAGTATTTTGGATCGTAAAAAAGACAATGCCCTAACCGTAAACCTACAATAGTGCCAATAAGTACGTAGAGCGTTAGCTTTTCAACATGTTTCTGGCTTAACCCTGCTCTAAGAAACAGTTTTCTTAACATAAGAAATCCGAGATAAAAAGAACTGGCGAATAACAAACCGTAATAATTTAGTTTTAAACTGCCAAGTTTTAGGAGAACTGGGGAAATATCCCAGGTAATATAATTCAGCATTTGTAAAAGTTTTGGTTATTAATTATTTATAGCGTTTAATCGTTTTATTTTTTGAGCTTTTTGTGTATTTCTAATGAAATATTCTAATCTGTTGTGCATATTTGCCTCACAACTATCTGCATCTACATCCATAATTAAGAGGTTTAGATCCGGGTAAAGTTCTTTTAGCTTTTTTGAAATTCCTTTTGCTACAATATGATTGGCAATACATCCAAATGGTTGTACGCAAATAATATTTTTTATTCCTGCTTCGGCCAGCATAATAATTTCTCCCGGAAGCATCCAGCCTTCTCCGTATTGATGTATTAAACTTACAGCTTTCTCTGCACTTTTTGCCAGGTTGCCTATTCGGGGAATTTTAAACAGTGGGGAATGAAAATTGTCCAGTACGCAATTAACCCTATCAATATATTTATCAATTCTTTTCTCAATCAGTTTATATATTTCCAGAATAAAAAAGTTACTTTTTTCAATATTGTTCCTGTGGTTAAATTTAACGTTCACAAAAGACTCAATGAAAAAAGTATTCAGTGTTGATGAAATTACCCCAACACCTTTACTGGTCAGGTACTCTTCCAGGTTGTAGTTGCCGTAAGGATTGTATTTCATAAAGATTTCCCCTACTATTCCTACTTCAGGGACTATTTCGCTCTCTGGTTTAACCTGAATATGGCTGAACTCATGAATAGCTTCCTGAATTAGTTGAGTAGCATTTTTAACAATAAAATTCCTACGGTTATCCCGGGCCCTGAGAATATATTTGTCGAACACCTTTTTGGCCTCCCCTTTTATTCTTTCCCTCACCACCAGGTGGTTATAGATTTTCAGCAAAGCATCGGTAAATATAAGGATGCTTAATGACAATGAAAGTGACTCGGCGAACCGGACCCTGAAGCCTGGCTGAAAATTATAATTTGAAGGTGTGGTTGAAACCGCAATTACCGGCACATTTAATATGCCTGCATTTACGAGAGCCTTTCTTAGTAACGGTACATAGTTTGATGCGCGACATTGCCCTCCGGTTTCACTTAGGGCGACAGCTACGTTATTGAGGTCATATTCCCCGGACTTTAATGCCTTAAGTATATCCCCAATAAGCAGCAAGGCCGGATAGCATATATCATTGTTTACATATTTCAGCCCCATTTCAACACTATCCCTGTCAGACGCAGGAAGGAGCTTAAAGTTGTACTTACCTGGATAAAAAATGGACTCAATAAATAATGAATAGTATTCTGAGATATTTGGGCCTAAAATCAACCTTTTTCTATCGGTTTTTAAAAATGGCGGCACCTTTTCCCTTTCGGTTTTTACCGGCAAGGCTTTTTTCTGGTTGAAACCGAGAGATTCTATTAATGAACGGATACGTAATCTCATTGGCCCTGTATTGCTCACCTCATCAATTCTTAGCAGAGTATGATTCTTCCCATATTGTTTTAAAATTTCCGTTACCTCATCAATGGCAATTGGATCGGGGCCACAACCAAAAGAGTTTAATTGAACGAAAAGAAAGTTGTCATTCTTTGCTGCCCATTCAGCGGCATTGTACAGCCTGTTTACATATTGCCACTGCGAAAGTACCTGTACATCTTTTGTCCCCTCACTTTCTTTTTCGGGAACAGCATCAACCGAAAGCACATCTATTCCCATATCTGCAATCATTTGAGGAATATTGTGGTTTATAAATGAATCGGTATGGTATGGACGCCCTGCCAGTATTATTCCATAGTTCCCTTTACTTCGTACGGATGTAATTATGTCCCGGCCTATCTTCAAAACATCCTTTTTGTAATCTTTTTGAGACTTTATTGCTTTTTCAAAGGCTGATAAAAAATCTTTCTGGTTTATTCCAAATTGCTTCACATAGTTAAAACATTCCTTATACAGCAACTTGGTATTGTTAAACACAACAACAGGGGTATCATATGGAACACCCCTTCTCTCCGGGTTTACTGCACTCTTTATAACATCCGGGTAACCGGTCACAACAGGGCAGTTATATGAGTTAACAGCATTTTCATATTCAGGTTCTTCGTAACGTACTAATGGATAGAATATACGATCAACTTTCTTATCCAGTAAGTCAAAAATATGTCCGTGTACCAGTTTTGCCGGAAAACATATATTGTCAGACATCAATGTAGCTGCAATTCTTTCGAAATATTTCGAAGAAGAAGGTGATGACAGGCAAACCCTGATATTTAGCTCTGAAAAGAGAGTGCTCCAAAAAGGATAATTTTCAAACATATTTAATACCCTTGGAATACCTATGGTAAATAATGGCTTTTCAATATTTTTCAGCTTACGTTCAAACAATAATGAATCCTTTGCAGCATATATGTTTTGTGCTTTATGTTTCCTTTCCCCCTTTTGGTTTGAGAAGTACTTTTCACAACGGTTCCCGGAAAAAAATGTCTTGCGTATATCCGGTTGGCCTTCATGGCCCGGTTTTGAAGTATCCCCAAATTCCTTTTTTATAATATCGCATACATTGCTACAACCTTTACAACTTATTGTTGATGAAGTATAATTGTTGAGTTCGGCCAGTTTTTCAAATCCAATGAAGCCACTCTTGCCGGCTTGCTTTCCTTTTGTTCTTTCTATTGCGGTCAACGCACACCCCCAGGCCCCCATTAACTCGCTCCTGTCCGGCCTTATTACCTCTTTCCCAAGGAATATTTCAAAGGCCCGGAGGATGGCATCGTTCCGAAAAGTCCCTCCCTGGACAACAATATGGTCTCCAAGTAACGTAAGATCATGAATGTTCAGAACTTTATTAAAACAGTTTTTCACCACTGAATACGCCAGTCCGGCTGAAATATCGTTAATGCTAACCCCCTGTCTGAGGCTCTGTTTAACCCTGGAGTTCATAAATACCGTACACCTGGAACCGAGAGTCCCCGGCTTTGATGACATGCATGCCTTTTCAACAAAGTCTTCAATCTTTAATCCGACAGAATTTGCGAATGTTTCAACAAAAGAGCCGCAGCCAGAGGAACAGGCCTCGTTTATAATAATATTGTCAATAATATTATCTTTGATAAAAAGGCCCTTTATGTCTTGCCCCCCAATATCCAGGATGAATGATACATCCTTATTAAAATATTTCGCCGCTTTATAATGGGCAAGGGTTTCAACTATTCCTTCATCACAGTTTAAAACGTTACGTATTAACTCCTCGCCGTATCCCGTAGCAACCACATATCTAATATCGGGGGCTATATTTTTCCGTTTAAGAGTATCACCCAGTCTGGTCAACGCTTCCTTTACTGTATTACAAAGGTCGGTTTTATTCTTTGTGTAATCAGAATATACAATTTCCCCTGATTTATTTGTCAGTACTATTTTACAGGTTGTTGAGCCGGAATCAATACCCAGAAAAGCATCTTGCTTGTCTATTGTATCTATTTCAACAAAGCGTACTTTTTGGTTGGACTTAACAGATTTCCAATCCCTAAAGTGTTTTTCATCTTCAAACAGAGGTTTTAGGTTTTGTGTATTATCCGGAATGTCTTTTTGTTTTCTTTTCAGCAGTTCTGATAATTCATCAATAGTTGTTACTACATCCTTTTCTGCTGCAGAAAGGGCAGCCCCCATGGCAGAAAGCAACAATGGATGATCCGGAATGATTAAGTCCTTTTCTGAAATACCAAGAACCTTTATAAAAGCTTTACGAAGACTTTCATAATAATGTAATGGACCACCAGAAAACAGCACTTTGGGATGAATCTCGGTTCCCTGTAAAAGAGTGGCAGATACCTGAACAGCAACCGCATAAAATATTGATGAGGCAATATGGTTAACCGGAATATTTTTACTGAGCATGTTTTGCACATCAGTTTTAGCAAAAACCCCACACCTTGAGGCAACTGAATAAACTTTTTCAAAAGGTAAAGCCAATTCATCCAGTTTTTGATTTGAAACATCAAGCAATGCTGCCATTTGATCAATAAAAGCCCCGGTACCACCGGCACAATTGCCGTTCATTCTAATTTCGGGAAACACTTTATGGTTGAAATCTATAATTTTAGAATCTTCCCCTCCTATATCAATTAATATTCCTGTATCCGGATACATAAGCCGGACAATTTCTTCCGCAGCAACAACCTCTTGTAAAAACCTTATACCAGTGCCCTCTACGAGCCCCATTCCTATGGAACCTGTAAAAACGTATTGAGCGTGAACATTGCCAAATTGATTTTCTATTTTCTTGAATACTTTGGCTAAACTATCGGTTATGTTGGCTTGGTGCCTCCTGTAATCAGAAAATAGTAAGCGGTTATTGTTATCCAACATCACAACCTTGATGGTTGTCGAGCCTACATCTGCGCCTAATTTATACACGTAACAGTTATTTCCCATCATAAATACAAAAATATAAATATCCTCACGTTACAGTGAGTGTTTCTTATAAAGGAATTACTTCTTTGTAATGATACAAAACAAGGGGATAAGGATGCTTGAGAATTAAAAAAAAGAGATAAGAAAGGTTGTTATTTCCCATTATATACCAGAACGTTTATTCCATAATGCTTCCGGACCAGGAAGCTCACACCAGGAAAAACAAAATAATTAAAATACCATTTTATGGGCACACCACTGTTTATACTAATTGTATTTCTGCGTACAACAGGAAAGAAAACATTATTGCTCAGTTCTGAAATGAAAGCTAACAACTACAGGAAATTGCCAGGTGACATCCATCACCGGGTTTATGATGTTAACCTCACCTTTTTTAAAATCCCTTTCTCCTTTACCCAAACCCCAACAAAATCAGATTGACAAAAAAACGTTACCTACAAACAAATACATACACAAAAACCGGCAAAACCATTTTCAGGAAACTTAATTCACCTGTTATTAAACAGATTACACCCCCTATCCCCGGCAGTTATAAGCTTGTTTTAGCATAAATTATTCATTACCTTAAAAATAAAAAAGAGTATATGAGATGAATTTTACCCATTAAAAAATGCCTCTAATTAAACTTTCTATGAATAAAAAAGCTACCTGTTGTATATATAAAAAGACATTCACCATACGGTGAAAATTTGCAGGCCTTATTCCTGGAGAAAAGATAAAAACAGTTAGTAAACCGCTATTGTTTTAAAATTTTGTAGTTGTAACAATAAACAACGCACAAATTACAAGTTCCGCCACTCTTCTCTGCAACGGTTTAACCTGTTGCAGCATTATTTTAATTGACACACATTACTTAATTGATTAACCTGAAAATATGAGACGTATTATTTCCTTAAAAAAAATTGTACTAATCACTATTACCCTCACAATGGGCACCCTTGTTTTTGGACAGGGAACACTTTACCCAACCCTTGATGGCTTTATCATTGAAAACAGTAAAAGCAACTTATACAAAGCCCCGGGCTATAGTGCTAAATTGCTAAAAGTAAAATCCCTGAGCGGAAAAGACAGATACTCTGTTCTTTTCTTTGACATAAGCAATGTAATAAATCTCACATCTGCTTCTCTAAACCTTTACTTCAGTGGTGTAGAATCCGGATCGGAACTTATTAATAACGATACAATATTCTATTTAACCACAAAAACCTATGACAGAGGAACCAGTGGAGAACCAAACTGGACGAACCTGGATCCGAAAACAAACAGAACATTGGTGGACTCGTTCATTGTTAAAGATTCCGATAAAGATTCTTATATAAAATTAACCTCCACCACGTTGGCTGATACAATTAACGCTGAGGTAGCGAGAGGCTCTAAAGAACTATGTCTTATCATATGCAGAAAGTTTGATGTAAATACAAGTGAACAGGCTAGGTTTCACAACTCATCTAATACAAATACCCCGTACCTCGAAATTGAAGGCAGTTATAAAATAGCCCCGGTACTAAAAGAAAAATCACTAACAGGGGGGGATATTACAAAAATTAATGATTCCATAAAAATATCCTTCTCGGAAAAAATGAAAACAGCAACCGTGGATGCAGCGATAAGTGTATCCCCAAGTCTTAAAAACCCTGTATATAATTGGACAAGCGACAGCTTGCTGACTATTACGCACGACGGTTTTGAAGCATTGACCGAATACACTATTGCTATTGCATCATCCTGCGAAGACGTAAATGACGGCCTAACCATTGGAACTGCCGATACGCTAAGGTTTCGCACGGGAATTCCGGCTTCCACACCTTCAGATATCATTAATAGCCGCTGGACCAGAAGTGATGACCCTAATTCCTCCAACGGAGATAAAATGAAACTACTTAATGAGGATGACGGGGGAACAGACCGCATTGGAGTTTTCTTTGCCGATTTGTCCTTCATTAATTTTACGGTTGACACTGCCGCTTTATTCCTGGGATATAAAGAGACCCAGGATCCCAACGCCAGTTGGTCTGTAGCCCCTATTGGAAGCGACACAACCTTTATGCTGTACTATAAGCCCAATCACCCATATCCGGTAAATGATTCCTCTACATGGGAGGCTATTAACAACAGAGGTGACGCCCTGGTATTTATTGATTCATTCCATGTAACCGACAATCACACCGGAAGGTATGTCATGTTATCAGGTTCCAGGTTCCTTCAAACAATAAAAGATAATGCCGGCGACACGGTTTGTTTTGTTATTACAAGACATGACACCGCAACTGCGGGTAATGGACTTGTTTCCAGCTTCTATGATTTTAACGACAGTAAACCTCCGGTAATACTTGTAACCGGCGACAATGTTGCCCCATCAATGACAAGTGTTGCCCCTGCCGGTGGTTCTGCTGATATAAAACTGGATTCTGTAATTACTATTACCTTTTCGGAAACAATGAATACCGACAGTGTTGAGGCTGCCATATCAGTCACTCCCGATCCGGGCAATTTAGCGTATTCCTGGGATGGGAAGACGCTGACAATCGACCATGACGCATTTGGTGCCGGACAGGAGTATACTGTAGAAATAACGACTAAAGCTCAGGATTTTGCCGGAAACAAAATAGCTAAAGACTCAAGTTTTAGCTTTACCGGAATTAATGAAAAAATTCCGCCAACTATTACTTATGTTGCACCTGCTGATGGCTCAACAGACATTGCTTTAGACTCTGTTGTCACCATAGTTTTCTCCGAAGCGATGGACAAAACAAAAACAGAAGGAGCTATTACGGTTTCTCCTGACCTTGCGAATAAAATGTTTACCTGGAAAAATGACACGGTTCTTATTTCCGGCGATGACATGGCAGGCAGTATAACCTATACCATAACAATTGGTACAGGGGCAACCGATCTTGCAGGAAATGCACTGGAAGCCGATTCTAGTTTTAGCTTTATGTCTGCCAAAGAAACAACTCCGCCAACCATTACCAAAGTTACCCCGGCCAACGCAGCAACAGATGTTGCTATCGATGCGAGTATTGTAATAATCTTCTCTGAAGCAATGGACACAGATAGTGTTGAAAAAGCATTAACCACTTCTCCGGATATTACCGGCAAAAAACTCAGCTGGAATACAAATAAAGACACACTTACTATTTCCGGGGGGACGATGGAAAACAACACCAAATATACCGTAACCATCAGTACCTCTGCGGCAGATATGTCCGGAAATGCCCTCGAAAAAGAGTACGGCTTTAGCTTCACCACAATTAAAACCTCTGCGGTTAACAATATCCTGACAGACCAGGTTATTATTTATCCAAACCCGGCTTCAGATTATGTCATCGTAAAAAGTGAAGGCGCTGCCAACATTCAAATTTTCAAAGCTAATGGAACACTTGTCCTTTCTGAACAGAATGCTTCCGAAATAAATGTCAGTTCATTAGCAACAGGCTATTACATTGTTAAAATTGATATAAATAGCCAGACTGTGGTAAATTCACTAATTATTGAATAATACTTTTGGAATTTATTATAAGAAAAGGGCTGTAGTAAAATACAGTCCTTTTTTTATTTGGTCACTTCCACTAAACTCTAAAGCACTTTAGCTGCAACAGACGCTGATTCCCTCTCCTGATAGTTGACGTAATTACTTAACACAAAAACATTCTTTTATAATTTGCTTCCCTAAACAGCATAAAATAAAGCGCTGCAACATTTGCCCTCCTTACTAAATATGGTTATTCCCATAACACCTCTTCTCTCTATAATGAAATAAATGTTTAAATGACATTGGCATAAGATAGCATGCCTCCAACACGAGCCCCCAACGTATAAGATGTAAATATCTACAGACCAAGGCTTTCGGAAACGTTCTCGTTAACTTTCAGCAGATTATATTTATATTAGCGATATACCTTACCACCAGACGAGAAGAATAAAAACGACCCCAATAACTAAAATGTAAAACGTATGAGAAAAACTTTACCAAAACCACACCGTTAAATTTCCTCTTGAATTTCGTTTTCCAGACTGCTGAATAAGCAGGGAAAGCATAGTACCAGAACTTAAAGGCTTTTTTAAATAAGAAGTGAATGGCCATTAAGACCGGAGGGATTATTCTTTAGTACAAACTCCCATTTTTTAAACAGTGATCTGCTAAAGCATTGTACGCGTTTAACAGTACAAGCTATTGGGAGCACTCTCACTCTCACATACAACAACAATTTGTTGTATCTCGTAACAAATATTTATTACCCTAACAAAATTATATGAAAACAATTAATTACTTAAAAAAAGCAGTTTTAACAAGCATTATCCTGACCTTGGGCGTATTTACTTTTGGTCAGTCCGTATGGGTTCCTTCTAACGCTGGTGATTTTTGGATTAACGCAGAAAAACCCACAAAAACTGCTGGTGATGACTTAAAAATTTGTACCGAAGCCGATGACGGCAGAAGCAGGCAGGCAATTATGCTATTTGATCTAAAAGATATTACAACAATTGATGCTGTCGCATTAAATTTATACCTGGCAAAACTGCAAAACAGAGTTGGCAGCTGGCAGTCGGTTGGTTTTGATAAACCTATGACTGTTTCAATGTATTACAAAAACGATGATATAATAGAAATAGGTAAAAAAAACACATGGAATCAGATCAATCCATCTGAAAACTATGTATTTATTGATTCTTTTGATGTAAATACAGAAAACATTGGTTTATACACTACAGTTAATAGCGCTGCATTAACAAATGTTGTAAAAAACTATATTGGTGATTCTTTAAACATTATTCTTGTAGCCAACGACACCACACCCTCTGGTAACGATGCCGCAGCACGTGTTTTGACATTTAAAGGTGGCGAAGATGGAGACCTCAAGAAACCCTGGCTAATCATTAATGACCTTACCGATCCGGTTGTGGATTCAGTAAAACCTGCAAACAACAGTGTTGATATTAAAGCCAATAGCGTAATAACCATTGATTTTAAGGAAGAAATGTACAGGCCTTCTGTTGAAGCAGCCATATCATTTAGCCCTGCTCTTCCTGACACTGTATTTACCTGGGACACAACTTCACTAACCATCAGTTCATCAGTCCCCTTAAGTGACGAAACTCAGTATACAATTACTATTGGGACCGAAGCTAAAGACAGAGCCGGGAATTCTCTGGCATCTCCGTATGAATTTTCTTTCACCACTGAGAAAGATCAGATTCCTCCGACTGTCCTCTCTGTTGTCCCTGTGGATGCTTCGGTTGATGTAAAAAGTGACTCTGACATCCTTATTGAGTTTAGCGAGTCAACGATGAATAAGGATTCAGTTAATGGACATGCGATTTCTATTGTTCCGGAAGTAAGTGGCTTAAAATACAGCTGGGCAGACGGACAGTTAACCATAGGGCATGATCCGTTTGCTTATGGACAGAAATACACTGTAACCATTACTGCAATACACGCAACAGACTTAGCCGGAAACCACCTGGCCAAAGATTCAATATTCAGTTTTACTGTTGAAGACGATACGTACCCTCCTGCAATTACCGGCAAGGCTTTTCCTAATGGCACCCTGTTATCTTCAGTGCCTGTTTACGCCCCGTTAACAATCACATTTGACGAACAAGTGGTTGCTGACTCGGTAAAAAAAGCCATGTTGTTTTTCCCGTCATTTACAGCTTATGATACTGAATGGAATGCTGACACAACAACATTAACCATATACCCGAATACATTTGCCGAACTCACTGAATATAAACTAATGTTTAGCGACGCCGTTGGCCTTGATAAAGCTGGAAACCCACTGGCTGAAAAAGATTCATTAGTATTTACCACTGGAAAAACCGGATTGTTCCCCAACCAGATTATTTACTCAGGCTGGAACCGCGACGATGCCGACAAACTAGATGCTGGCTATTGGGGAGAAATGAAAACCTTATTAAAAGAAGCCGGAAACGACAAAAACAGTGAATATAGGCCTGCTGAGCAACGCTCGGGAGTGTTCATGTTTGACCTGAAAGATTTCAGCACACTGGACACAGCCATTGTAAACCTTGCCGTTTCAAGCTTTAAAGAAAGAACTTTCTCTGGAGATTTCCCAAAAATAGAACTCGGCACTGGTAAATCAATTACAATGGGCCTTTATGTTGTGGACTATTCGTATACTGTTAAAGATTCTTTAGCATGGTCTAAATTAAATAAATCCATGGGGCAACTGGTCGATTCATTTGAAGTATCGGATGAGAATATTGGCAAATTCACTCAAATAAAAAGTGCGTCACTAACCAATTCATTCAAACAATATGCCGGCGACACAATAGCATTTATTGTCATGCCTATTGATAGTTCTGCAGCAGACCTGCCTGTTGTTGTACAGTTTTACGGTGTAAACAGCAAAGTTGCTAAACCATTCGTACTTACAGGTCCCGACAACGACGCCCCTACTGTTATCTCAAGTACCCCCGAAAACAATAATCAGTATGTAAACCCATCAACACAAAAGATTGCATTAACATTTTCGGAAGGAATGTACAAATTAAGTGTTGAGAAAGCGCTCTCCATAAGCCCTTCAATTGATAGCATGAAATTTGAGTGGAGTGGGGACACCACCCTGACAATTGCCTCAACCAAGGCATTGACAGCCGGACAGGCATACACCTTAACATTCTCTGATTATGCCAAGGACCATGCAGGAAACACCCTGACCAGTTATACACTTAACTTCAAAGTATCTGCTGATGCTGAAGCTCCTTCTGTTACTGAAGTAACTCCAAAAGAAGCTGCAACAGACGTCGCTTTAAGTGATGACATTGTAATTACATTCTCTGAAGAAATGGACAAAACAACTGTAGAAAGTGCGGTTACAATAACTCCGGATATTGCAAACAAAACATTTACCTGGAACAATAATGCTCTTACGATATCTGGTGATGACATGACGCTTAACACAGAATATCAAGTAGCCATTGCTGCAACAGCAACCGATATGTCGGGAAATGCACTTGAAGCTTTCAGCTTTAGCTTTACAACAAAAGCAACTTCGGGCACCAACAATGCATTCGCCAACAAAGTGATTGTTTACCCTAACCCGGCTTCGGAATACATAGCTATTCAGGGGACAAGCCCGGCAAATGTTGAAATTTACAGCAACAATGGAGTCCTGGTTCTTTCAGTTCAAAATATCCTTGAAGTGGATATTAGCTCATTAACTTCAGGCAACTACATTGTTAAAGTTGAAATAAACAACGAAAACATTATCAATTCTTTAGTTGTTGAGTAACTCTTTTTTAAGGAAAACAAATGAGGTTGTCCTCAATTCCTGAGTCATATTGAGCGTAGTCGAAACGTATTGATTATCAAAAAACACTTCTCGACTCCGCTCGAAATGACACCTCAAAAGGTTTTATGGACAACCTTATTTTAAAACAACTCGTAGAAATCCCACCTTCCCTTTATGCATAACTCGTTCCAGGTGCATCATTTAACATTTTTTCATAAATCTTATAACTTAAACACTTGGAATAGTTCCATTTAAACATTAACTTTATGTTAACTATCCGCACTTTCGGATGGCAATATATTACACACTTATAACAAATACTTAACTATTATGAAGAAAAATTTACTTTTAGCATTAGTAGCTTTTGGATTTTCATTTTCAGGAATGGCGCAAACCCCTGCTGACACAACTGCAGAGTCGGGTTTTATTGGCCAGGGACAATGGGATGGGGAAAAATGGATAACATCCAGTGTTTCAACAAGAGAGTCTGAGACCTGGCAACGTTTAGGGTTAATGTTTTTTGACCTGAGCAAAAAGTCTGCTGACGATATCAAAGGAGCTACTTTAAACCTTTTCCTTTATGGGATTGAGCACCATGACGGAGGTTGGGTAGATTATGACCTCTCTGATGTTAACGGGGAAGCTGAATTCAAACTTAGCATTTTAGCATATGAAGAGGCTGACTTAACCGACACCTCATACACTTATTTAATTGAAACAAAACAGTTAACTTATGAAGAAGTTGCATCGGTAAAAATTACTGCAGATAAAGTTAACAGCAACATTGCTTTTACCAGTGCCGCATTAACCGATTCTTTAAAAAATTACGCCGGTTCTGCTAAAAAAGCCTGCCTTGTACTTTCTACAACAACCGGAAACGACTCTAACCCCACCAAGATAAGGTTCTGGTTTCATGGGAACAACCCCATTGAAGGACAAACAATTGTTAAGCCATACCTTTCTTATGAAGGTGGCTCTGCTACTCAAAACATAACTTTAAGCTCTGTTAATATTTACCCTAACCCTGCTGATGATATAGTTACTATCGATCAGGATTTTGACGTACTGAACATAATTGATGTAACGGGTAAAGTTGTAAAAACAGCAACCTCGGGTGTTTCTGAAATTA
Source organism: Bacteroidales bacterium (assembly GCA_965230395.1). GTDB lineage: Bacteria > Bacteroidota > Bacteroidia > Bacteroidales > UBA10428 > UBA10428. The sequence continues at coordinate 2,382,945 of CBDDKV010000002.1, read as the reverse complement.
ATGTTAGTGACCTTAAAGCAGGACTTTACTTTGTAAAAGTTGAATCAGCTGGTAAAGTATACTGTAGCAAACTTATGATTAAATAATCTTTTTAAGCATAAAAAAATTGGAATCCCGGTTGAATTCTCTACCGGGATTCTTGCATTTATTTCACACAAAGAATCCTCGAAACCGCTTCCGAGCATCCCCTTCGCATAAAAGCGTAATTAATATTAAATTTACACAAACACATTTTGTTATATAATAAAAAATTAAAAATCAAACTAATATGAAAACAAGATTACTTTTAGCATTAGTAGCTTTTGGATTTTCCTTTTCAACAATGGCACAAACCCCTGCGGACACAACAATGGAATCGGGTTACATTGGTAAGGGACAATATGATGGAGAAAAATGGATTACAACGAACATTTCAACGCGGGAATCTGATAGCTGGCAACGTTTAGGGTTAATGTTTTTTGACCTGAGCAAAAAGTCTGCTGACGATATCAAAGGAGCTACTTTAAACCTTTTCCTTTATGGGATTGAGCACCATGACGGAGGTTGGGTAGATTATGACCTCTCTGATGTTAACGGGGAAGCTGAATTCAAACTTAGTGTTTTAGCGTATGAAGAGGCTGACTTAACCGACACCTCATACACTTATTTAATTGAAACAAAACAGTTAACTTACAAAGAAGTTGCATCGGCAAAAATTACTGCAGATAAAGTTAACAGCAGCATTGCTTTTACCAGTGCCGCATTAACCGATTCTTTAAAGAATTACGCCGGTTCTGCTAAAAAAGCCTGCCTTGTACTTTCTACAACAACCGGAAACGACTCTAACCCCACCAAGATAAGGTTCTGGTTTCATGGGAACAACCCCATTGAAGGACAAACAATTGTTAAGCCATACCTTTCTTATGAAGGTGGCTCTGCTACTCAAAACATAACTTTAAGCTCTGTTAATATTTACCCTAACCCTGCTGATGATATAGTTACTATCGATCAGGATTTTGATGTATTGAACATAATTGATGTAACGGGTAAAGTTGTGAAAACCGCAACCTCGGGTGTTTCTGAAATTAATGTTAGTGACCTTAAAGCAGGACTTTACTTTGTAAAAGTTGAATCAGCTGGTAAAGTATACTGTAGCAAACTTATGATTAAATAAGCCCATACTGGTTTACATAAAAAATTAGAATCCCGGTTGAAAATTCAACCGGGATTTTTTATTTTTCCTCCCTGACTTCGTAATAACAAAAATCCCTATTAAGCTCTATCGGAGTTTAATTTTATTTGTTCGTTATTAAGTTGCCCTGAGCCACTCAGGCCAACCTATAAAACAACCAGCCTCTTTAAAAGCCATTCATTGCCAGAATTTAGCCTCACAGTAAACACACCTCTACCAGTCCTTTTCCGGATATCTATCTTAACATGATGCAAGAAGGCATCCTGGTAAATCACCTGACCGGACAAATCTGATATAACAATATTTATTTTATTATTTCTGACAGAAATAATTGTTAAATAATCTTTTGCCGGGTTAGGATACATCCTGATTTGTTCTAATCCTTTACCTTCAGGTTTTGGAATACTGGTTGTGCTATCATCTTTGTCTGGTATTTCCGTATCGTATACAAATGTTGCTGTTACCTCACAGTTTTTGTTCACTGTTGTCCGCACCCAATGAGCAGAATAACCATCAGGGAAAGTATGAATTAGGGTGTCCCCGGGTACAACATTAAACGTTCCATATGTATTCCAGTTGCCTTTGCCGGAAACATCAACCTCTACCTTAAACTCCACAGTCTCCGTTGATTTATGACTCATAAGCAACCGCTTTTCATCATATCCCAGCATCACATATGGGTCTGAAGGCACATTAGCATTCACTGACTTATTTTTCCAGGTTGATCCTACACCTTTGGGCTGCCCCATCCTCCATAAATCATCAACATTACCAAACCATAGGCCAGCTTTCCCATCCTCTGTCTTTATATAATGGCCATCTTCACCAGAAGATGCATTTGTTCCGACCAAAACCAGCATACCCCTGTAAGAAGCAAAGTCGGTAATCTTTCTATTATGTGTACATATTGGTTTGAGATAGGGTATCCCCCCGGAAATATTTCTTGGAATTTCGTAAAAACTACCGGCAAGGTTCCACAGGCTTCTTTCTGTAACAACTTCTCTATGCCCTCTTGGAAAACCAACTTCAAATGGTCCGGCATACGCTTTATGCCCTTTAGGAAGCCTGTATTTTTTCCCGTCTTTTGTGAGATAAGCTGATGCATCATCTATTGAAAAGTCCAGGCTTGTTACATCACCATTGTTCAGAAAATATTGGTAAGCACTGTTATTATTATAAGTGTTTATTTTCATATCTGCATTCATCCGATAATGATCGTCACCTCCGTTTTCGTACCGGGCAATATACTGTAAAGCCCTCTCATCGTTTCCGCGCAGTCTGACTATTCCTCCAACAACATCATCCTCACTATCAACAAACGGCAGTGATTTAAAAATACCCTCACCCCTGGAATTAACCTCAGCACCTTTTGCACTATCGGTATAATGAAAGAAAGCGGTTACTCCTTCCCCATCTTTATTGGTTGACAAACGCACCCACTCCCCCGTTAGTCCTTCGGGAAACTCGTACCATTTGTATGCTTTCGCAGGAACTTCAATATCAGTAACCTTTTCCCATGTATTATTACCCGATTTATCAATTTCTACAGTAAGTGTAAGGCTTTCTGAGGTTGTATGAGAAATATGCAATACTTTTCTATCGTAGTTTGCAAAAAGGTATGGAACCGAGGCATTTCCTGCTGAAACATCATCATTCATCCAGACACCACCAAAACCATCTCTCGGTCCCCAGTTTTTAAACTCATCGACTGAAGTAAAGAGCAAATTTGACTGCGCCTGTCCAACCAGTTTGTTAGAAAATTTTGAGGCATCGTTACAAGCCAGAACAATACTATCTGCCATTGGAGCCATATCTACAACCATTTTCAGGTATGTTGTTAAGGGCTTAATACCGGCAGAATTATTAAAAGAGAACGTTTCCGGAAAATCAAACATAGTTCCATGCATGGTCATCAGCAACAAAGTATCATTTACTCTTCTGATACGGGGCCACTCCGTATGCCAGCCATGCTTTCCGTCGTAAGTATAACTGGCTTTTGGTATTCTGTATGTATACCATTTATCATTATCCAGCAATTTCAACACAACAGATTTTTCATCCCAACCGGTAGCCCAAACCGGGTCGCTCATGCTGCTATTCCCATAAATCCCTCCTGGCCCCGTTACCTCAACAAACTGCATTCTCTCCACGAGGCTCCAGCTACCATCCTTGTACTCATTCAGCGATCCTGACGGACCTGTATACGAGACATTAGCCCCACCTACCTCTCCATTATTTGAGACGATAAGCCTGTTTTGGCCTGTATACGCCCCTTTCCCATGATAGCCCGGAAACAATGTCCCATTAGTATTTCCAATGGCGTTTCCATCAACATTTAAGGTTTCTACCTCCAGGGTATGCACATTTACCTCATACCAGCCTTCTTCCATGGTATAGAAATAAACAAGACTATCCGGATTTGTTAAATGACGGGCAACCCCTGTTAAGCGCCCATACATCTGAGCCGGAGGTATTACCCGTATACCACCTGTTGAATCGATAAAATATGGTCCGATAATAAGTTGATTGGATTCTTTATGTATCATTCGGTTTGCCGGAGTTCCACCAACACTCCCATCGTAGATCTCCATCGAATTGTGTTCATCAATTATATAAAGTTTATCGCTGCTTCCATTCGGTGAATGAGGAGAATAAGTAATAGCATACAATTTACCATACCATGGTACAACCGCACCTGGTCCACACTCATTTGAATAGTTAAACATCGCCAAATCAGGAAAAATTCCGCTAAATTGTGCATAAATTGATGAAATTAATAACACACCCATTAGTGTTGAAAATAATTTTTTCTTCATAGGCCTAAGTTTTATTAATTTAGAATTGTATATAGGTGAGCCAAATACAGATAAACAGAAAAAATGATTATAAAACAACATATTAAAATAAATATAATTTTATTGAATTGAAATCGCAAATATTTTATCTTCCGGTTTATTTTTCTTTCTCGGAAACAATTTTATTTCAAAACAAACATGATCATTATTGAATAACTTTACATTATTAATCGGAAGTGCACAAAACTTCTAAAAAACGTGATGTTATGAAACACGTTACAATAAAGGATATTGCAAGAGAACTAAAAATATCTGTATCATCCGTTTCCAGAGCTTTTAACGACAAACATGATATAAAAAAGGAAACGCGTGAACTCGTTTTAAAAAAAGCTGAAGAGATGGGGTATATCCCTAATACTATAGCCAGAAAGCTTCTTCGAAGAAAATCATTTTATATCGGTGTTGTGGTTCCCGATTTTGTAAACCGCTTTTTTCCGGAAGTTCTTGTTGGAATTCAGGATGTATTTTTAAAGGTAGGGTATCAGGTGTTTATTATGCAATCGAACGAGTTGCAACAAAATGAAATTGAAAATGTGAAAGCTCTTGTTGAAAACATGGTAGACGGACTCTTGGTTGCAATATGTACTCAAACCAAAGACTTTAGCTATTATCAAAATTTGCTTAAAAAAAAATTCCCCATGGTTTTCTTCAACCGCACACAAGATGAACTAAGTGCGTCCAGTGTTACATTCAACGATTACCAATGGGCATTTTTGGCCACCGAACATCTAATCCGCCAGGGTTGTAACCGTCCGGTTCATTTGGCCGCCCCATACGATACCCCAATAGCAAGAAACCGTAAACAAGGATTTATTGATGCTTTAAGTAAACACCACATTCCGACCCCGGAGGAACTAGTAGTGAATGCTGATTACCATGCCGAAGACGGAGAGGAAAGAATAGAAAACCTTATTTCAAGTAATTTTGAATTTGATGGCGTATTTGCGGTTAACGACCTGTGTGCTATAGGAGCAATGAAAGCCCTTAAAAGAAACGGACTTGCAATCCCTGAAGATGTTGCTGTAATAGGTTTTACCAAAACCCTGTTATCAAAATATGTTGAGCCTCAGCTTTCAACCATAGAACAGCCAACTTACGAAATGGGCAAAACTGCCGCAGAATTACTCCTCAAACAAATCAATGCCGATGAAGACCAAATACCAAAGCCGGAGAAAATTGTACTAAGTGGCCAATTAATTTCAAGGGCATCTTCTGTCAGGAAGAACTAGCAGGAACAAGCCTTTCTTTTATTAACACCGGAACCTTTAATCTCTCACTTATTTCTGTTTTAGCCCATAACGCTACCAATACCACCAACCGCGAAAATGCTTAGGCTGTCACAGACTCAACCATGCAATCTATTACAAACCAGCACCTTGCGGCTCCGCGAGCCCCCACAAAAAAGCAATAGATATCAAACAACGTATAATTCAGCGTTTTACACTTCAAAAAAACATGCTACACTCTTGCATTTTTTGCCATCTATAGTTTTTTCTTTATCTTTTGAATTCATTAACCCTAACTAAATTAAATTTATATTACGATGAAAAATTTTTCACTACTATTCACCTTAACGCTTTTGCTTACAACATCTTATGCACAAACCACTTTAACTCCCGACACATGTGGTTTTATTGGAAGTTATGAAAGAGCTGTTACCAACCCGGATCCCTGCTCAACAACAGCATTTAGCACAGACCTTTTAAGCATCAGGACCAGATTTTATTCCGACAATTGGTACATTAAACATTCTCTACTATTCTTTGATTTAAGTAATGTACCATCCGATGCAAAGAAGGTGTCTTTAAAACTTTTCTTCAATAGATTCTACACTTATAGTGGAGGTAATGTTGTTGCTACTTCACTTGAAGACTCGGCCAAAGTTACACCCAGTAAATTTTTTGTTTATTTAAAAGATGGCCTTAGTAAGGACACTCCCCCAACATGGGAAAGTATGGGGTATTCGGATGACCAGGGGTTCCTGACTGATGCTACCTTAATTGATTCCGGAACGGTATCAGGTAATAAATTACAATCGTATATTGAAGTAAGCTCTGACGGTTTCACCGAAAAAATAAATGCTAAAAAAGGAAATTCAATTTGTATTTATCTTGTAGTTGAAAGACATGATGAATTAACAGAAGTTTATAGCTTTGGTTCTAACAGCGAGTTTGAAGGAGCAGTAAATCCCCCTCAACTGGTATTTGAAGATGGTTCTTCAATCCAAAATTCAGAAATTAGCATGCTAAATCTATACCCTAACCCCGCAAGCAATGAGATTAATATTGATCAGAACTATGACGTATTACGTATTATTGACATAACCGGGAAAATTGTTAAGGTTGTTGAATCAGGTGTTTCGAGCATTCGTGTCTCGGATTTAAATTCCGGTTTATATTTCGTTAAGCTTGAAGTAAACAATGAAACTTACCTAGGTAAAGTAATGATAAAATAACAACCTGAATTTTCAGAAAAAAAGCCCCTGTTTAATAACAGGGGCTTTTTTATTTATTATAGTCACCAAATTACATATTCAAGAAACAAGACATGTTATTAATTGCCGAAACCAATATCTTCTGAAAAAAAACACATAACTATTTAGTTAAAAAGAGCCTACCTCTAAGCAATCAACATTTTTTCGATTGGCTTTCGTTTTTTATATGGGTATAAATTCTAAAAATCAAGCATTTATAACAATCAGTATAACAATAGACATCTGTTTTTACCGAACCATGCCACAACTTCCCGAAAGCAAAAACAAAATGTTTCTTTAGAACTGAGCTAGACTTTTAAAGAGCGTAACTTCGTTAAACAATAAACTAACCAGCTAAAGAACTACCCAAAGTTTACAAATAGTTTAGGTCAGACTAACTTTCCCAACCACTGCCAAACCTTTTTTTTAAAAAAAACATGCAGGCTATCATCTTTCTTTTTTTTTCATTTGTCATTTTAACAGATAAAGGAATAAAATGAAGAAACCCGCCATCAATTATCGTATTAGCCAACTCATAGCCAGATCCCAAATTGAGGAACTTACAGTTGGACAAACCAGAGAGCTTGAAGATTGGGTCAATGAAACCAACGAAAACAAGGCGCTCTATGAAGCAATCAAGGAAGGAGGAAGAAAAACAGATAGGGATACCTATGTAGAAGGTTTGGATTTGAAAATGGCATGGAAGAATATTGAGGCAAAAACAAACCTCAAAAGAAATGCTTCATATCGAATGAATACCTGGCTTGCCAGTGCTGCAGCTATTTTGATATGTGGACTTTTGTTAACAACCTTTATTTATATTACCCGAAACAATGAGGTTCAGCAAGTAGCAGAACACCCGGTAATTGAACCTGGTTCCTCAAAGGCCATTCTACAGCTTAATAATGGGGACGTTGTTCAATTGGAAAATGCGGAAAATAATTCTTTTACGGAAGAGGACGGTACACGGATTAACAACGAAGAAGGAGAATTAAACTATGCATCTTTAAAGAATAGTGAAAAAACTTTATACAATACAGTGAAGGTCCCTGTAAATGGGGAATATCAATTAAAATTAGCCGATGGAACACAGGTATGGTTAAACGCTGATTCAGAAATCCGGTTTCCCGTTCAGTTTACAGGCAATAACCGAAAAGTATGGGTAAAAGGAGAAGTTTACTTTGAAGTAAAGCATATTGATTACAAACCTTTTATAGTAGTTGCAGAAGAGGGGGTTGAAATAGAAGTTTTAGGTACGAAATTTAATGTTATGGCCTACGAAGATGCTAATAACATTGAAACAACTCTTGTTGATGGAGTTGTAAAAGTAAATACATCGAATAACAAATCGGTGGAATTAAGAGCAGGAGAACAGGCGAGGGTTTCCAGATCGGATCGTAACACAAAGGTTTTAAAAGTTAATACAGACCTTTATACAGCCTGGACAAAAGGCCGGTTCTTGTTTGAAGATGAAGAACTCGAAAGCATTCTCACCAAATTAAGTCGCTGGTACGATATTGAAGTATTCTATCAGAACAAAAGTGTTAAAAAGAAGCGTTTGTCTGCTGATCTAAAAAGATACGATGATATTACGCAATTTCTGGATTTGGTCTCTCCGGTCATATCTGTTGATTTCGAAATAAACAACAGGACCCTTATTGTTAAGGAGAAATAATAGATTTATAATTCCTCAGTTACCGGTTTTTGGGTAACTTATATATAGAATAAGAATGGGGAATCGCCCAATTCCCCACTCATAATAAATGGTATCGAAAAGATACCCATGTTGAATCTGGACCTTAATTTATGAAAAAAATCTATGTAAAAAAAAGTCATTCTACCAAAGGTAAAGTGAATAAAACTTGGCTGGTTATGAATTATATATTCATCTTTCTTTTTTTAGGGATAATACATGTTTCTGCACATACGTATTCACAACAAACCAGGCTTTCCTTAAAGTATAATCAGGTAAGCTTTGAAAAAGTAATAAAAGAAATAAAAAAGGATACCGAGTTTGATTTCATTTATGATTCGGAGCAGGTAAGTAAATTACGTCCTGTTTCTGTGATTGTAAATAACGAACCGGTAGAGTCTGTTCTGTCACAGTGCCTGGAAGGCACCAACCTGGATTATAGGATAAAAGATAATGTTATCCTCATTGTCCCCCGTGAGACCAACCCTCAGCTCAAGAAAAAGGAGCAGCCGAAACCGCCGGTTGTTACCGGTAAGGTATACGATGAGAGTAACGTGCCTTTGCCAGGGGTGAATGTAACCATAAAGGGATCGTCATTAGGAGTAATTACCGATAAAAAAGGGAATTACAGCATTGAGTTACCAAGTAAAGATATTGTCCTGGTCTATTCTTTTATCGGAATGATAACCGAGGAAGTCAAATATACCGATCAAACTTCCATTAACATAACTCTGGAAACAGACATACAGGGGATTGATGAGATTGTGGTAACGGGTTATTTCAATGCAAACAAAGACAGCTATACGGGTACGGCTACAACCGTAAAAGGGGAAGATGTTTTAAAAATGGGAGGTGGGAACCTTGTCGAAAATTTGTCACTCGCATCCCCATCATTGCAATTGGTTGACAATAATTTACTGGGCTCAAACCCTAACGCCTTGCCGGAATTAAGACTACGCGGGGAATCGGTACTCAGTGCCGGTTCTGGTGAACTGTCAGCATCAAACCTGCTGGGCGATCCCAATCAGCCACTATTTATCCTGGATAACTTCCAGACAACACTGGAGCAGGTTCTTGACCTGGACCAGACACGCATTCAGTCCATAACCATTCTTCGCGATGCTTCGGCCACGGCTATTTATGGTTCCCGTGCAGCAAACGGGGTTATTGTAATCAAAACAAAACAGCCAGAAGAAGGCAAGCTACAGGTAATTTATAATGTATTCACAGATATCAGCATAGCTGATGTAGAGTCTTACGACCTGCTGAATGGAAAAGAACTATTCGAGCTGCAAAACCAGTTGGGAATGCGCTCCGAAACAGGCGTGGGAGGGTATGAATACAGGGAAATCCAAAAAAATATAGCTTCCGGGGTTGAAACCGACTGGCTTGCGCAGCCTGTCAGAAATGCGGTTGGACAAAGGCATTCACTAAACCTTTCAGGAGGAGACAGTAAAATGAGATACGGACTGGATCTTAATTATTCTGACAATCCGGGTGTCATGAAAGAATCAGGCCGGGAGACGTATTCAATAGCAGCTACTTTGCAGTATAATGCCAATGACAAGCTGACTTTCAGAAATAGATTGGAGACACAGTTCAATAATACAAAAGAATCTCCATATGGTAATTTTAGTTATTATGCCCGGATCCCCTCCTACCTCCCTGTTAAAAATTTAAACGGGGGGCTTACACAGATATATGAATATGAAGGAAATGGCTATTCCGGAGATTTTACCGATGGTAGCAGTAGCGTCTTTTATAACCCTCTTTATGAAGCTCAGGCGGGTAACATAAACGAGTCTTCTGCCAATATCATAACCAATAACTTTGAGATTATCTGGAATATCAATTCCATGTTCAGGTTTAACAGTAATGTTAGCTTTAGCAACCAGTTAAGAGAATCGGAAATATTTCGTTCCCCCTTCTCCATTGATTTCTATAATGTGCTTGATGTTAGTGACAGGGGAAGATATACCAAAACAAACACAAAAACCCAAAGAATAGACGGTAGCGCAACGCTGAACTTCAATAAGGACATTGCAGGACATATGATTAGTGCTAACCTGGGCGCCAACATACAAAACTCTGTAGCCCTTCGGGATGGTTTTACGGCATATGGATATGCAACCTCTAATCCTGACCCGGCGTTTTCCAAGGGGTACCAGAAAGATGGGTTCCCCACTTCAGAGGAGGCAACAACCCGGCTGGCAGGGGTATTTGCAACCATGAGTTATACCTATAAAGAACGCTACCTTATTGATGGTTCTTACCGCTTGGATGGTTCTTCGGTATTTGGTTCGTCACACCGGTTTGCCCCGTTTTATAGTATGGGAATCGGATGGAATTTACACAATGAAGAATTTTTCGGAAAATCCGGAAGGATTAATTCACTCCGGCTTAGAGCGACTTACGGAGAAACCGGAGCTGTCAGTTTTTCTCCGTACCAGGCACTCACTACCTTAAAATACTACAGCGATTACAGGTACCTGAATGATGTAGGAACGTATGCTTTGGGTGTAGGGAATGAGCAGTTAATGTGGCAAACCACCGAAAATGTGGAATTAGGAATTGATTTAATGGCATTTAAAGGTTTTGTGTCTGCACAGCTTGGGTATTATGTGCGAACTACAACAGACATGGTCACTGAGGTTTCAACACCACCCTCCCAGGGATTTCCGTCATTCGTAGCCAACCTGGGGCAATTAGAAAACAAAGGCTTTGAAATATCCCTGCGCTCATACATATACAAAAAGGAAGGAACAAGCATCAATGTATTCGCGACAGCTTTTCAGAACAAAAACAAAATCTTGGGCATCAGTGAATCGCTGGACTACTTCAACGACAACACCAATAGTTTAGGATATACCGAGGATCAACTTCGGGAAATTAACGAATTGGGTAGTTATATTGATGAAAATGGCGAAAGAATATACGTTGACCTGGCAGAGGATTCACACAATTTTCTGTTACAGTACCAGGAAGGTGGCTCGGAAAATGACATTTATGCCGTTCAGTCCCTGGGCATTGACCCGATGACCGGGCAAGAGTTTTTCCTGTCAAAAGATGGTATAGCTACCACCACATGGAGCAGCAGGGACAAAGTAAAAGTTGGTAATACAGAACCTAAATTAAGGGGAACTTTTGGTTTTAATGCAGCATATAAAGGGTTTACACTGAACGTAATCTTCAATTACTCCTATGGGGGGCAAATTTATAATCAGACTCTGGTAGATAAAGTAGAAAACTCCGATAAGTTTGGCAATGTGGACAGAAGGGTATTAACCGACTCGTGGCGAAAGCCGGGGGACGTGGTGGAATTTAAGCCCAATGTAAGTGTTTCTTCCAGTGGTTTTGTTTCTCAAACATCAACTTTTGCAAGCTCAAGGTTCGTTCAGGATTACAATTATTTGAGGTTGGGTTCCGTCGGTTTAACATATGATGTACCTGGCGATTTTTCAGAAACACTGAAAATGAAATCATTACGCATCTCATTCAATATGAACGAGATGTTTTACACCTCAACCGTGAAACAAGAAAGAGGGACAAGCTATCCTTTTGCGCGCCAGTTTACCTTCGGGCTGAGAGCTAACTTTTAAAAGTATTTTACCATGAAAGAAAAAAAAGCGAATTGCATAATGAAAACATATAAATTATTCATTTTCATACTACTTATTCAGTTTACGCTGCTATCATGCAGTGACTGGCTGGATGTGGAGCCTTCCAGTGAAGTAAGGTTACAGGAGCAGCTAAAGAGTGCAGAGGGGTTCCTGGAAATGCTAAACGGCGTATATATTGCCGTGGCACAGCGCGAGCTTTATGGCGAACATTTAACCTTTGGGGATATAGAATACCTCGCACAAAATCATTACCCCAATAGTTTTGGAAACAAAGGCTTTATTAACTACGATTTTGCCGATGTGAATTCCAGGATACGTTACGAAAGCTATTGGGAAAATATTTATAATACCATCTTTAATTGTAACCTGATCATCGATAATATTGATGCTAAAGCAGATCTTTTCAACCCTGATGATTTCAATATTCTGAAGGGAGAAGCCCTTACCATGCGGGCATTTCTTCATTTTGATGCTATACGCTTATTTGGGGAGACCTATGCTTCCGGAACAGAAAGTAAAAAACCACAGGTTCCTTATGTTAAAAGTGCCGATATAGTAAGGTACCCGCATCTAAGTACAGAGAAAGTTTATGAAGCATTATTGGCTGATTTAAATGGAGCCGATTCGCTTTTATCAATCTCCGATCCGGTATTCTCTGATTACAACGGATACCTCTTTAATACTGATGAACGTAAATACCATTTTAATTACCACGCGCTAAATGCTCTAAAAGCGAGGGTGTACCTTACAATGGGTAATAACGAGAAAGCCCTGGAATTCTCCACCAAAGTAATAGAAGAGGCAGAATGGTCCTGGACAACTCAGGATATGTTGTCCAACAGTCCGGTTGATGTCCTTTTTAATAACGAATTGATTTGTGCGTTAAATGTGATTAACCTCAACACCATTTACGACCAATCATTTAGTGGTCCGGGAACAGGGTACACAACAGCCAGCAAAGAATTTAATTCAGCCACCAGGATTTTTAACACGAATGGTGACGGTGGAAATGATTATAGGTTTTTATACCTGCTTGGAGAGGATAAAGGGGCTTTTGGAAATGCCATTTCAAAAAAGTTTGATCAAGATGGATTAGGCATCACAGGGTTAGATTTTTACCTGCATTTGTCTGTACCGCTGTTCAGAATATCTGAGATGAAACTTATTGCGGCTGAAGCCGCCCTTGAGAATAACAGGTCGCTGGCCGTTGAATTATTAAACGAAGTAAAGGAGAACAGAGAGGTCCAACTAACCGATTATTCAACTTCTTTTAATAATGTAATCATGGAGGATATTGTGAAAGAATACCGGAAAGAGCTTTTCCTCGAAGGACAAACCTTCTTTACTTATAAGCGACTAAATTACACTAAGATACCAGACGCCACCAGCATTGATGGATTTATTGACTTAACCGCCGCCGACTATATCCTTCCACTGCCAGAAGATGAACGCGAACTCGGAATTATTGATTAAAAGATTGCAGTGACAGGTATTCAGCTGTTTTCCTGAATGCCTGTACGATAAAATAATAAATAAATATTAAGCTATGAGGCGAATAATAAATATAATATCCCTGTCAGCAATTCTTATACTTTCATCATGCAGCGAGGAAAGCCTGCTGACTTACGGGGACGTGAATTACATATATTTTGAAGAAACTGCAGATGAAGACGCAAAGTATCCCGAACAGTCTTATACGTTTATTTTTGAGGATGCTTCGGTAACGACAAGGAAAATTGAATTGCCGGTATTGATTACCGGAAAATTTACCGGAAAAGACAGAACTTTTTCTGTAGAGGCCATCGATTCCCTTTCAACAGCCATTGAGGGCACCCATTACTCCATTTTGGAAAACAGCAGAACGATAGCCGACGAAGCAACGGGAGGCACATTAATTATTGAGTTACTCCGTGCAACCGATCTTAAAGATAAGATGGTAACCCTGGCAGTGGAACTTACTTCTGATGATGCGTTTAAAACCGGGGAAAACAACGTTTATGTTATAAATTTCAGCGACTTCTTTACAAAGCCGGATTGGTGGATAAAAGATTATGGAGAAGCAGCTAATTTTCCAAACATTGGGCCTTTTTCGCAAAGAAAAGCTGGTTTCTGGCTTGAGTTTTACGGCATTGATGATGGCTCTGACCCATGGTGCTGCCCTCCTTATTGGGATGGAGAGTCTTATAATAGCTTTTATGGTTACCCACAGGTAGAATTGCCGCTGTGTTCTGGCGATGTTCTGGCTTTCAGGACGTGGCTTGCAAACAAAGAACAGCAATCTGGAACCGACCTGCTGGATGAAAATGGTAAAAGGATAATTGAAACGCTTGACTATTAAAATTGAATGTTATGAAAAAGAATAAGCTAGAACATATACTCATTTACTTATTCGTAGTCCTGTTTATTTGTGCTTGTTCGCAAGACGATGGAAATTACGATTATGTTAACCTGGATAAGATCGACTTTTCTACAATGACTGAGGAAGAAACCGTCCTTTTAGGAGAAACATTATTCATTGAAGGGAATTTTGCTTCCAATGCAAACGAGGCCGATTTATCGTATGTATGGTATGTAGAAAAAAATTCAGAGTCTTCTGGGAAAGTTATTGATACCATAAGCACTGCCAAAGATTTGAACGTTGTTGTGGATTTTCCGCTTGGCGATGTTGAATTAAATTATAATGTATACAACAAAGCGCTGGATGTTAAATATGAACACGTCATTGATGTTAAGGTTTCTACTGTATATCTGGATGGTTGGGGTATATTGAAAGAAAAATCAGGAAAAACCGAATTGGATTTTATTTCCAATGTTTCTAACGAGTATATTCTTGACAACCTGAAAAATATTAGTGGCATTGAAGTAGAAGGGGCCCCTGTTCAATTTGACATGTACCCAACCAGGGAAATAAATAAAGAAGGTACATTCTACTACCTTAATTTGTTAACCCAACAGAACCTGTACATCTTCGATTTAAGTTCAATGCAATTAAAAAAAGATGCCATTCAGGAGATGTTTAGCACTTCCGATAATCTCAATTTACCTTTTACGGGTGCTAGTGTAAACTTCAGTTCTTTTGTAAATAACAGAAATGGGCTGCTTTTTGCTGGCGGAAAGCTCTACCCAAAAGCGGGAGAGTCTTTAACATCAAACTTCTGGGGAGGAATAGTAGAAGGTGATTACCAGATGTCAAATGTCGGGACTATCATGGGCTATGATTATTTTGTTTTTTACGATGGGGCAAACAAAAGATATTTATATATCGATGCAGCCGGCAGCTATTTTAATGTGCAGGAAATGCCGGAAAAAAGAGCGTCTGATGCATTTGATCCTCGAAACCTGGGAAAAGAGTGCCTTTGGCTGGATGCCATTAACCTAACAAGAACAGCCATTTCTATTTTAAAAGATGATAGTGGTGTATATTATCTTCAGATGTTTGACTTTAATACAGGTGCTTCTTTCACCGGAACGCTTGAAGTACTTGTTCCCCAGGATATAATAAGCGCTAATTCAGTGTATTTAAACAACGGGGTAACACCACACACATATATTACCAACAACGGTTTAGTAGGCCGGTTTACCCATAGCACAAGTGCTTTCGAATCCGGCTATATATCGGATTACTCCGGAAAAAACATTACCGACCTTGCCATTAACTACAAAGGTGATGTTCTGGGGATTGTTATTGATAACGGCTCGGCATCAACGGTGATTTTATACGATCTTGTAAATGAGCGTGAACTTAAACGTTACGATGTCGACAGTAAAGTGGCTGATTTAAAAAACATGACCGATTTTCTCAACCTTGAGGACGACTAAATCTAAAAGAGAGCGATTAAAGTCAGTAATAATTTACCCTATTATAGTTTTAATTTAAAATTTAAAATTCATGAAAAGTTTGAAGTACATTTTTTCAATTTTGGTGATTGCCATTATGTTTAATGCTTGTGAAGATGATGACCCAATACCCAACAAAGAGCCGGTTTCGGGTGAACCAACCGATTTTACGGTAAGTGAAAGTATTAGTGATACAGAAGTAATTGGCAACTTAATGGCCGAAGACGAATCCAAGGAGCTTTCGTTTTCAATGTTGTTAAACAGCGATGATTTATTTGAAGTTACGGCTACAGGAGAACTTAGCCTGGCCTCGGGAAAATCGCTGGACTATGAAAAGGCCGACTGGCATAAAATTGTTGTTAGTGTTACCGATGGCGAACTTACAACATCTTACGTGTTAACAATTGGTGTTACCGATGACATTGCAGATAATCCAGTGGCAACATTCAAAGACACTACATTCTCCTTTCTGGAAGTCGGGGGGGATACAACCATCACAATTTTGTTTGACCAGCCCATAGCCAGAGATGCAGATATTGTAGTTAACCTTGTGGCACAGGGTGGAGTCTATAACGAGGATTATACGACTATACCTGAAGGTATTTCAGGTACATTTTCAATAGCTGTACCAGCAGGTGCCGAGTCGGCAACGTTCACCCTTAGCATGATCGATGACGATTTACTGGAAGATGATGAAGTGATTACCTTTACGTTGGCAAACGGAAAAAACGACCTCATCAAAGCAGGGACCGAAAAGAATGAAATTCAGGTTACCGTAATTAGTGATGAAGTTGGCGATATGTTTGTACTAATGGAAAATTCGGGAGAAACAACGCTTTATTCCATTAACCCTATTAGTGGTGCTAAAGATTCGGTTACTGCGATTACCTTAGATGGCAAACCTCTTAGTGGAAGTGTAATTGATTATGACAGAGCCGGAAAAAAGGTTTACATCGACAACAGAGCTAAATTTTACTCCGTAGATTTGGCTACAGGTGCCGCCACTTTGGTAAAAGATAATAGTGCTGAATTAAATGGAATTGCAGGAAGTTCTGTAAATGGTACAGGAATGTTTATTGAAAGTGCCCATGCATACATTCTTTATTCCTATTTTGATATGACGACCTTCACTCCTGCTAGTCTAATCGCAAAAATTAACCTGGCTGACGGATCCGTGGTCGAAACAAAAAAAGAAGCCGGGATATATAGTCGTTTCATACGTGGAATAGGTTTAATTGGCGATATGCCTTACGTATCTCAGGAGTTTATTAGTGGTGGTGATGATCCAACTTTTGTTGAAGTTGACATTACTTCATTAGAGGCAACAGGCTCAAAAGTTGACTCCCTTACCTTTAGTGCTGCAGCCATACAAATGTTAGCTGATGATCAATCCATAGATATTGAAGATGGATACGCAATATATTGTATTGACGAAAGCTTTGGCCTGATAAGAGGCACAGTTCTGGGAAAAAGTGTTGTTTATCTGTGTGAATTGAGTAAGGACGGAACCGTAGATATTTCAATAGATCCTGTTGAAATTTCCGGTGGCACAACAAAGGGGTGTGTTATACCGTCAGACGATTTATAGACTGAAATGAGAACCTGTGCTTTGTGAAAGGTGGTAATACAGTCATAAAATAAAAAGGACTTTAAATAGATAAAGAGGATTGCCACAGGGTGATCCTCTTTTTGTAAAAGGCCTCTATTAACCTAAATTAACATTGCAGGGCGATTTCCCAAATTCGCGGACAGGAATGTTTGTACGTTCCGCCCATTCACTAAATGGTTGCCCGAGAAAGGCTGGAACTGTGAGCCTGTTCATAGTCGGTGTCACATTGAGCGTAGTCGAAATGTGAAAGTCTGCTCCAACAAGTTCTTTCCCGTCATTACACATGATAGAATTTGAACGGTTCCGGGGATTTCCGACAACAAAAAATAAAATCGAAGTAAATAACGAATAAAACCGAATTTAAAATGAGAAAAAAGCAGCTCATACTATTGGCATTTATACTTGCAGGCATAGTACAGGCCTGTCAGCACGGGCACGACGGCTACACCATAAAAGGGGAAGTAAGCGGGTTTGAAGAAGGCTCAATGATCTATCTTCGAAATATAGAAACAGGCAAAACAATTGATTCATCTGCTATCAGCGGGGGGAAGTTCAGCTTTATTGGAAAAGTAGATTATCCCCAAAAATATTACCTTAACAATCAAAATACCAAAGGGGTAAAGTTTGTAGTTACATCTTTTTATCTCGACAATGCAAAGGTAAAGGTGGAAGGCGATTTTAACGATTTTGACAACTGTGCAATTACCGGGGGAAAATCGCAGGAAGTGTTCAATGAACTAAACGCCAGGACAAAACAGCTGCAAAAGCAAAGAAGGACGCTGATAGATGAAGCCTTTTCCGGTAAATTCACCAGGGAAGAATCGAAACAAATACGGAAAAAAGCCGATGAACTTTATGACCAAATAATAATAATTGAGCAGGAATGGGCCAAAAAGAACATTAACTCTTATCCCGTTGTAAACCGCTTAGCGAACCAGCCTGATCAGTTCCCTCTCTTTAGCAGGGAAGAAAACAAGAAACTTTACAGTTTATTGCCCGATGAACTTAAAAATACCGAAGACGGACAGTATATTTATAACAAATATGCGTTTGAACCGGTAAAAGTTGGCGATCAGTTTTATGACTTTGAAGCCATACAACCGGATGGATCCGGTTTTAAACTATCGGAGTTCAGAAAAGGCAAATATACGCTGATAATTTTTACCGGCGTGTCTTGCAAATGGTGCAGGGTGCTGGAAAAAGATTTATTGGGCCGATACGATAAGCTAAAGGACAATTTAAATGTGGCCAGCTTTTACGTGGAAAGCAAAAAAGATTACTGGCTAAACTATGTTACGAAAAAACCTAAACCCTGGACAGTTGTTACCGACCTGAAAAGATATAAAAGCAAAGTGATCGTTCACTATGGTGTAACAGCAGTCCCCGAAGCGGTCCTCATTGATAAAAATGGTAAAATCATTTTGGTCAGCGAGGGGTACGAAGAGTCCTTCGTGAATAAATTGGAAGAGATTGTAACTCTGTAATTTTAGAAAACAAAAAAGAACAGTAGATTAAAATAGGCCTTTATACTTATTTAGTGCTGCTAAGAAAACACATCATTTATAGAAGTGGCTCTTAAGAAAGGTTCGGGAACAAAGCTTGTCCCTTTTTGAAAATCAAGGAGTCCCGAAGCTTCGGAATGACTGTTTTCATAAAGGGCATAACGCAGTTATCGGAGTTTTCTTATAGCCACTATTTATTAACACTTGATACCAAGAGACAATGAAAAAACTAATAATGATTACCTGCACAGCTATACTAGTTGCCAGCCATGCATTTTCACAGGGAATAGAGTTTGAACACGGCACATATGCCGAGGCATTGGCCAAAGCCAAAGCTGAAAACAAAATGATCTTTATGGACTGCTATACAACCTGGTGTGGGCCATGTAAAAAACTGACCAAAGAAATTTTCACCCAACCCGAAGTAGGCGAGTTTTTCAATAAAAATTTTGTGAATGTAAAAATTGACATGGAAAAAGGTGAAGGTATTGAGCTACAAAAGAAACACAATGTTTCGTCTTTTCCCACATTGTTGTTTTTAGATGCTTCGGGAGAAAACCTACATAGAAAGTCTGGTTTTCTGGTAGCTGACACATTGATTGCAGAAGCTAAAAAAGCATTAGATCCTGCTTTAAGGGCATCAGCCAACTATCGAAAATGGGACAATGGAAAGCGTGATCCGGAATTTGTAAGTGAATTGGTAATACAGGCAATTAGGGACAATAACAGCGAGTACATGAGGAAAATAGGAAAGGAATACGTGTCGAAATTGAGTTACGATGATATGTTGAATCCGTATAATTTTGATATTATGTCCAGGTATGCCAATCAGCGATCTTATGGATCAAAGATGTTTAACCATATAAGTACGAACCAACAGCAATATATTGATTCGGTTGGAGCTAAGCTTTATAGCATGTTTATGTTTAAAATTTATAGTAAATATCTACAAACATATAAAGACTCTTTATCCGACAAAGAATTAGACAAGGTTATTGAAGGGTATTTAAAACAGCCTGTTAATCATCCTTCAAAGATGTATGCGGTCAATGAAGTTTACGAGGATCGTTATATACGCGACAAGGAGTGGGATAAATTAATAGATCTTTGGTTAAGCGAAGTCAAAAGACACCATAATAACGGTAATCTTTTCCCGGCTGTAAGCGGAATAAAAAGTGCGGCTGGTAAGTTATTAAAGGATCCTAAATTTGCTGAGGTGGATCGTGCAGCGATGGAGAAACTGGCCTTTGAAGGGGATAAGTATTACAAAAGTTCAGACGAAGTGTTCGAAGAGGCACAAGGATCATGTTGGGCTTTAGCTTATTTGTACATCAAACTTGAAAATAAAAAAAAGGCACAAGAATGGTACGATGTTTATAAATCCCTCTATGCCAAAAGGGGCATCACAACAGGTGTTCATCTTGATGGAATAAAGGAAGCGCTTAAGACTTTAGATTAAAGGTTGAATTAAACATACCCCTTGCAAACGAGTAAAAAAAAGATTATTATCTGGGAAGGGGAAGAACTTTGCAATGCGCTCTCGTGATCCCCAAAGCGAAGCTGAACGGGATCATTAGAGCCTGTTTTTTCGCTCCGGGGTGCAGGGCTGGGTGAATTGGACATCCCTATTCTAAAATCGAAAAATTAGAGCGATTACCGTAAAATAGAAAATGCCACATTATTCCCCCTTTCTAAATTAGGCGCTTCAAAAGGTTAGTGACACAATGTGCAACGTTAGCTTTATAGCTTATAAGAAAAACTAAGCAGGTAAAATTTGTTCAACGTCCGCCGGTATGTTTCCATGATATATAAATCCCCCAGGTTCCTGTTTATTTCGCTTTCATCGTTTAAAATATCGTAGGCAGCCAAGGTAATTTCCCCCTTATTATCTTTGAACATTTTTTTACTCAGGCTTAAATTAACATACCACCGGGAATTACTTGCAAGTGATTGTGAAGATCCCGTATAAACCTGTTTTGTATTTACTTTAAAAATAAACTTTCTGTAAAAGTTCCAGTATAGTTTTATGGATGTGCTTTGAGAAAAGTAAGCAGAGTTTGGCCTGGTACCTGATAAATTATCTACATACGAATAACGGCTGAATGAGGTAATGGTAAAATCTATTTTTTCGCTAATGTTAGAAGCTAGGGTTGAGCTTTGTGAAGCACTTAATTTCCGGGCATTGTTTTGTTCATTGTTCAGTATGTTCGGTATATGGCTATAACTTATGTTAGACAAAAGGTTTAGCTTCGACTTTAGTTTTCTGAGGGGCATACTGTACGTTCCGTTTAAATTGACAGAATACTGCCCATCCATATTTACCGGACGGGAGAACTGTCCTCCCCGCGGCAGGTAATATGAACCCAATATAATGGTATCGTTTTCAGCAATTATCCGGTTCTGGGCAACTGTGTTATCAGCTATTCTTACGTTTAGCCTTAACGATTTAAATGTGGATTTCTTAAGGTTGGACCCTGAAAAAGAAAAGGTTATATTGTGTTCTGAGGTAATTTTCAGTTCTGGGTTCCCTGCTGATATATAAAGGGGGTTTGTATTGTCAACAATATCCTGAAGGTTCAGCAGAGAAGGAATACGTTGCTCCATACTATAACGGAGAGAATAACGATACTTTTTCCGGCTGTTATAAGATATGTTAACATTAGGGCTAATAGAGGTAAAGTCTTCCTTAAATGAACGGTCATTAGGGAAAGTTTCCCTGCTTTTCATGGTCGTATGCTTAAAATCTACTCCCAGATAAGTTTTCACCTTACCTGTTTGGTTTCGGTACCCCAATTTACCAGTATGTATTAATGAATTGTTTTTTAAGGTATTGGAGGTAAGGGAGTCTACAATGCTATATTGCCGGGTTTCATTGTCAAAGCTCAGTGCCTGTTTATCTGAATTGTCCAAAGAATTTCTATGACGGTATCCAACCGACAAGTATCCGTTTTTGCCAATTTTATCGCTCAAAGAAAGCCCAAAGGTCAGGTTTCTGGTATCGCTTTTACGGTTAGAGAGTTGATTGATCTGCTGAGACATGTCCCCATTTTCGTTAACAGTCTCTGATTGCTGGTTAACATTACCATCGGTATTGTTGTATCCCAACGCGAGCTCCGTTGAAACTGAACGGCCTTTATCATTTAATTTTCGGGTATAGTTTAGGCCTCCCCTGAGGCTATAGCTGGAATTATCTATATCGCGGTTACTCCAGTTTGAGTTAAGCCTCTCATCATATAAAAGGGTTTCTGTATCAGAACTATTGGTATTATCTGAATTTTGTGCCGTTACATAAAAATTACTACTGAAATAATTTTTTGAACTTTTCTTGTTTCGCCAGTTAATCCCTGAACTATGTGAATTTAAGTTGTTATTGGAGTTCGTTTGGTTGACTGATTTCTGTCCGCTTAATGAACCTGCAATATATTCAGTACTGGATGAGTTTAATGCTCCGGTTTTGTTATTATTAAAAAAATAATTCGCGCTAAGTTCAGTTTTCCCGCTCTTTCCATAAGTCGACATAAATCTATGATTATTTGTTTTGTCGCCCGAAATAGAGCTTTGTTCCCTACCCCGATTGATTTTAATCGGCACATTTATATTGTTCGCATTAGCATTTATCCCTATCCGCCTTTCTTTCTGAAAATTGTTGTAACGTCCTTCCCCTACATATCGGTTATCTTTGCCATACCCAACGGCAACTTCTGATTTCATCAGCCCCGGAGCCTTGCGGTTTGTTTTAATATTAACGGTTTTCCCTTCAGTACTTTCATTAAACCCCGAATGTTTTTCCCCTTCACTTTTATACTGGTAAACCTCCACTTTCTTGATAATGTTTGGAGGAATCATCTCCAGGGCTTCGTCAATGTTCTCGCCAAATAACTTTTTACCATCCATTAAAACTTCAACAACAGTATCTCCCATGGCCATAAGTTTACCTTCTTCGCTGTAAAACCCGGGCATTTTCAATATTAGATCTCCTGCGGTTGCGTCCAGGTTTACCTTATATGCATCGGGATTAAACGCTGTTGTATCGCCCCGCTGAAGCACGGGGGCAAGATTGCTGATCACTTTAACCTCCTCTATTTGTTCGGCTTCTTCATAGAGCCGGACTGTTCCAATATTAACCGGGTTGTTGCTGATTACTATTGTATCGGTGTATGATCTATAACCTAAAAAGGAAATGGTTAAAGCATGTTTCCCGGCTGTTACGGGTAGAATAAATACCCCCTTTAAATCGGACACGGAACCTTCAGTTTTAAGTGTGTCGCCGATATCCCTGACAAGAACGGTTGCTCCGGGCAATGGGTTCCCTCCCGTTGCATCCAGGACTACACCTCTGATATTCAAATTGTCCTGTGCAAATATATTTGAACACACTGCCAATATTGAAAGTACAATAAAAATATGGAGAATACGCATTGCTAAATCTTTATTTTCCAAAAGTATTCATCCTTTATCTGTAAATGTATTAATTGATGTTAGTTAAGGTTAATTAAGGTTAATGCTTTGTTTGCTAATGAGTTTGAGCCTTAAGAGGTGAGTTCCCTTAAAAACTCACTGCCATTGGAGAGGCTCTTAAATTCTGCCGTTTGACTTATTTTTATCACCCCGTGGTTTATCCATACAACAGGTTGCAAAATAGGTATAATAGACAACTGGGTTTACAGGTAGGCCATATAACTAATTCTTTATCTAACAAAAAACAAATACCCCCTGCCCCTTAGGGTTTGGATTTCAATATTCGGATCTTCACGAAAATAATTACGGAGTTTTTTTATATATACATCAAGGTTCCGAGAGTTAAAAAAAGAATCGTCCCCCCACACTTTCAACAATATTTTTTTTCTGTCAACAACTCTGTTGCCCTCATTTATGAGCAAGGCAAGCAATTCCCCCTCTCTGTTAGAAAGTGCTTTTAAGCCGGAAGGGGCCTGCAGTTCATAACGCTTTGGAAAAAAAATATAATCACCGATTTTAATTTCCTCAGAAATACGCACTTTGGGGTTTAGCCGTTCTTTAGGATCCAAACCATGAATGCGTATTTGATTCTTAATTCTGGCTATTAGTTCCTCAATACTAAAAGGTTTTTTTATATATTCAGAACCACCGGCATCAAACCCTCTAACCAAATCAGCTGTTTCAATTTTAGCCGTCAAAAATATAATTGGCAATGCTTCAAATTCTTTTCTGATCTGCTTACACAAGTTGTAACCATCAATGTTGGGCAACATAATATCCAGTAAACATAAATCTGGTGTAAAATGCTGAAAGTGGGTCATTACCTTAGCTCCATCAGTTTCCCATACTACCTCAAAACCCTGAAGTTTAAGCGTGTCACACACTATTTTACCCAGATTGGGTTCGTCTTCGATGTAAAGTATTTTAATATTCAAAATTCATTCTATTAACTGAGATACAATAGCGCAATTTACATAAAAATGCAAATCTAATCAGTAATAAGCTGAACTTCAAATATGGGTTGGAATTTATTTATTCTCGCTGCATTGTCCCCTCGCCAAATCAGAGATAACCGGCTCCGTTATTTTTAGATTGAAATGGCGGTCATTTTGCTTTAATACAGTACCGGTATGGAACAGCTCTCATCTAAACAACATGGCAATTTATCTTCTGGTAATTTATAGCCGAAACCAATACCTTCTGTTTGAAGCCGCTACCACTATGCGGTAAATAAGAAGAAGCCGGCTTACTTTAAGAGAACTTTTTTAGAGACCGCTTTTTTCCCTGAAACAAACCGGAGTATAAAGACTCCCGGACTGTAACCATTTGCACTAAAAGATTTGTCCCAGATAAATGTATGGTAACCATTTGAGTATTGCCCATTTGCTAACAAGGAGACGTTTTTCCCCTGAATATCAAACACCTCTAAACGTATATTTTCTTCTCCATCAGTATAAACACTAACATTCACCTGCCCGTCACTTATTCGAATATCTAAATCATTATCAGCTACATGTTGCTTTAATGTATTTGGAAGTTCCCGCACATAAGCCAGGGCATCCGCAATAACATAGCCATCCGTCCCCTCAGTTTTTATTGTTATACTTGCTTCCGCTACAGAAGAAAACCCATATTTTCCAAGTTCTACCCAACCAACATTATTCGTCCTTTGATCTAAAAAGACATTCGTATCTCCATTAACATGTTTTATTTCGATTTTTGAATTTGAAGCACGGTTACTTCCCTCGGAATACCGAAGGTAAAGTTTATATTCACCATCAATAGTAATTTCCGGCAAGAATTTAAATTCCTTCTCCCCTTTTAATTTGTTATCATCGTGAAAATAGTTTTCAGCATAGTAACCTTCAGTATAACTACTGCTTATCCATTCCCCCGAGACTTCTGTCCTGACATTATCCAGGTTATCAATTATTACCGCATGATCCTGTAGTTCTGTCTCAGGAACATCGTAGCCAAGATACGCCCTTAACTCACCGATATGATCCTGATAAACACCCCTTGGAAGGGTATTGTGTTTTATACAAAGATATGCCGCGTAACCAACGGCTACCCCCATTTGACCAGTTGTATTCATCACCCTGGGGCTTCCCAATCCGATATGGCTTGCACTTAAACACCTTCCTGCCATCATTAAATTCGGGATATCTTTTGAGTATAATGATCTAAAAGGCACTGTATATTCCGGGATTTTATGGAAATGCGCTTCGGATAAAAAGTCATAATTATCATGAGGCCTGTCGTAGTGAATATCAATAGCCCGGCTCTCCGTTACAACTCCATCCGGAAAAGGATATGCTTCCTCTATATCATTCTGCGTTAAAATATAGTCACCCACTATCCTTCTTGATTCTCTTTTCCCCATTATATAAGCTACCCAGTCCAAGTACAAGTTTTCATTACCCGCTTTTTTCCAGGTATTTGAAAATGTTCCGTAAACAGCCTTTAAAAGATGATCCCTTATGTGTTCGGCATCATCAATCGAGTTTAAGCCAATGCCATATTCCCAAAACCATTCTCCCCTGTTGGCTGAATAACTCTTCGACACTTCTGTAGCCCAGGGTACTTCAGGAAAAGTTTGGGCTGTTGCTCTTTTCTTGGTGTTCCACAGCAAACTCACCCCCATCATTCCGCGCAAATTGTAACTTCTTCCAGATAAATTTTCAGCTGCCAGGCTCTCATTAAATTTCGATTCAGGTTCAGCCCCTATCATAAAACTCGCACCTGCCCAGTAGCCGATCCACCCGTCACCGGTAGCATCAATAAAAACATCTCCGGATATCCGTTGTTCCACACCGGTTTCAATATGCTTTATGTCTACACTGGATATCGTATTGTCTTTACTTTTATTTACAGCATAAGCCCTGTTCGACAGGAACAACTTAATCTTTGACTCTTTTTCGACAACCTGGTGCCTTCTTTCATCATATACAATAACTTCATCGTTCCCGTTAGGGTAATGAGCAGTGTTTATTTCTCCAACAATCTTTTGTTTTACTACACCAAGGGTATGGACTCTCACTTCCTGACTGGCGTTTCCTCCCAAAACTGGCCTGTCCTGAATAAGGGCTACCGTGAGGCCTTCCCGTGCAGCAGCTATGGCTGCGGCACTACCGGCAATTCCCCCTCCAACAACAACAAGGTCATATCGCCCGCCAGATTTTGGCACTGTGACAAGTCCGGATTTTTCCCTTCGCCACTTTTTAAGTTCTTCTTTCGTATTTGGTGGTGTATATGTCAAATTTTTAGTCAGATAAATAGCATCACACCTGCCATCGAACCCGGTTAAATCAATTAATGTAAGCTCTACGTCTTTATTTACAAAAGTGACCTGGCCCCCGTTAACCCAGTTCCACCCGTTGTTTGTTCCAAAAGTTGCCGAAAGTGTATCGCTGTTTATTTTTAATTTAAATATTCCCGGAGTGGCTACATGTTCCGGCACCCAATCTTTTGTGCGTACCCAAACCTTGTAAGTTCCTGTTGAAGGCAGGTTTATCTTAGTTGTTGCATTTTCGGTGGCACTCCCCATTCCGTGTGCAATTAAATAAGGACTGCCCATAAGGTGAACAAACTGTTGATCAACGAGCCAGCCACCTTTATCTTTAAAACTTTCCGCTTCAATAAGCAAATCATCTGTGGATTGCCCGAACAGGACAACAAAAGGAGCTAACAGACAACAAAGTAGTGTAGATATTTTTTTCTTCATGCTTAAAAACTTAATTAACAAAATAACAAACTGTTTTTGGATATGGCGAGACTCAATATATTGTACGAATCAACCCCAAAGAAAGTTACCTATAACATACTGTAGATCAACGCCCAATCACACAGTGCTTTTTATATCTAAGAGTGACAAAAAAACCGGAAAGAATTATCTTTCCGGTTTTTAATATTTTAGTGTTTATTAATATCCATTGGTCGGCCAATGTGGATGAGTTGTTTTTTCATTTAAAGGCAATGGCCACAAATAAAATTTAGGAGATTCAAATGCTCTTGTATATAACTCACGGCAATAACCGTTTGACAACATTGAACTAAAATCTGCCAAACCGTCATCATCAATACTTGGTATTTCAGCCCAAAACCATAATCCCTTATCAATTAGATCATCATAAATAGCTCCACTTCTTGTTGCGTTTGGTTCACCTGATTTACTTATCCATTTGTTTACGGTAAGCATTCCACAAGCTGGTCCTACAAGTGCTCTGTCTGCAACTTTTCTATTTGGCTCCACTACAGAACTCCAACGAATTAAATCCATTAGTCTTAAACCTTCTAGTGCCAGTTCCATTCTTCGTTCAACCCGAACCGCTTTTCGCAATTCGTCATCAGTATTTGCTGTTACCGCAGGATATTGATCCGTAGCACCTTCATCAACACCATAGGCCCTGGCCCTTACCTGGTTAATCATACTCCGTGCTGTAGCCAATTCCTCATTATTCTCAATAAGAGCCTCAGCATACATCAACATTACATCTGCATAACGAATTATTATCCTGTCATTATCTGCTGCATAAACCGGACCGGCCCAGGTGTCATCTATACCTTTACGTTGAAGAAGTCCATTATGGGAAGCATGTTCTGAATATGATCGAATGTCCCAGTTTGCTACTGCAGAATCAACTTCCGCTTTATAAACCTTATTACTATCCGGGTGAGGCTGATAAATATACCCAAGGTGCATTGTCCCAAACTCAACAATTGTTTCTGAGCATCGTGGATCCCGGTTTTTGAAAGGATTCCGTGGATCAAATAGTGGTGATTCATCTATAGGTAAACCATCTGTACACAGATAACTTGCCAATAAATCCCATGAAGGGTTATAAACACCCCAGCCAAGCGCGTTCCTGGATATGCTTCTTCTCATGAAATTTTTTGCTTCACTCGTTTTGCTTTCATTTCCGACCAAAACATCCAGTTCAAAAGACCTTGGTAAAGAAAATACAATCTCATCCGATTTATCACCATTGTCTAAAAACAGTTCCCTATAATCCGGATATAACTGATAGCCACCAGAATCAATACATGCTTTCGCTGCATCACGAACAATATCCCACTGACTGTTATACAGGGCAATTCTTGCTTTCATGGCATAAGCTGCACCTTTAGAAACCCTGCCTTTTCCATTCACAGGCAAACTAGTTGCTGCATCATCAAAATCTGAATATATTGCCTCCAATATTACATTCTTATCCTCTCTAACCGTATTTTCTGCAAGCTTATCTATATCTCCCTCAAAAGGCACCAAATGAAGTGGTACATCCCCCCACCTCGAAATAAGGTATGAGTACTGACACGCTCTGAAAAATTTTGCTTCACCAACATATTGGCTTAATAAAGCAGCAGATATGTCTCCTTGCGCATTTTTCGAATTTTCAATTATCAGGTTCGCCCTGGCTATTGCCTTATATGCGTTTTTCCAGTTATCTTTCTTGAAACCACTAGACAAAGTAGATCTCACGTTTAAATAACTTACAGATGCATTATCCCTCTGAGTCTCATCATCAGTCCAGGAATCCCCATCTTCAAAGAAAAAATTGTGTCTATACAGCCCGTTTAAGGCCATTTCCAGTTCTTGCGGAGTACTATACCAACTGTCCGCCAACGCTTCCCCCAGCGGATCTATATCCAAATCCGCACAGGAAGTATAGAATAATACAAATACTAATGGAATTATATATAATTTTTTCATCATTTCAATATTTTAAAATTAGAAGTTAACTTGGGCACCTACCAAAAAGGTACGTGTTATAGGGTGCGAATCCTGGTTAACTTCCGGATCCCAACCTTTTATATAATTGTTAATTGAAAATACATCAATAACAGAAGTATAAACTCTGACCTTTGAAAGCCCTACTGTTTTAGTTAGTTCCTTTGGCAAGGTATACCCCAAGGTTACATTCTTTAACCTGAAATATGACCCATTAAACAGCCAGTAATCAGAAGTTGCATAATTTCTTCCAACGGTAGATAACCTTGGATACTTTGCCCCCTGATTCTGCTCCGAAGAGTTGTACAAGCTCCAGTATTTACCATCTACTTCACTGGGTATAGTTGTAAATGCACCTCGCAATGGTCTTACCATATAAGCTGTACGCTTCTTATTCACTTTACCAACTCCCTGAAATACCATAGAGAAGTCAATGCCCTTATAATCCAGTTTAATAGTACCACCATAGGTATACCGGGGTAATGACCCTCCTATATAAGCACGGTCATATTCTTCACTAATTACGCTATCCGGCACTCCGTCGGGTCCGCTTATATCAACGTACCTAACATCTCCCGGCTCCGGATTCTCGTATAAAACATATCCATTATCTTTTGCTTCTTGTATTTCTTCTTCAGATTGCCAAATACCATTTGAAACCAAACCGTACCATTCCTTATACTCACTGCCTTCTTCGGTAATTTTACCATCTTTCACCTGCCTTTTACCACTCATTTCCAACATTTCTGTCTTATTATCAGACATATGGAACGACGCAGAATAACCGACATCACCAATCCGGTCTTTCCAGCTAAGTACAAACTCCCATCCCTTTGATGACATTTCACCGGCATTTCTTTGAGCATCGTCATAACCGGAATGGTCTGGCATTTCAGCCGTTAACAACATATCGCTTGTTAATTTATCATAGTAATCGGCAGTTACCCTAAGTTTATTATCCAAAAGGTTAAAATCTATACCAAAATCAACTGTTCTGGTTGTTTCCCATGTTATTCCTCCAACAACCCATGCATACTGAGCTGCAGTAAGTCGCGAAATAATATCATCACCATCATAAAACAAAGCATCGCTAAAACTTATTAACCCCATATACGGAAACCACTGATCATTAATCCTTTCATTACCTAAGACCCCATATGAAGCCCTTAACTTAAGAAACGAGAGTACGGGCACTCCATTCAGAAAAGATTCCTCAGAAACTACCCAACCAGCAGAGAATGAAGGGAAGGCTCCCCAACGATTATCGTTATGGAAACGTGAAGAGGCATCGTACCTTAAGTTTGCCTGCACATAATATTTACTCTTATAATTGTACATAGCCCTGCCAAATACAGATTCTCTCTTTAAATGGTTCGCTTTTCCACCATTATCCTGATTATCCTCTGGCCCAAGGTTCAGGTATGGATAAGTATTTACTTCAAACCTGTCTCTTTCAGCCCATGTATCTTCTTCTTTGTAATACTGATATTCATATCCTGCCAGTAAGTCAATATTGTGCGAACCTAACAAAGTCTTCTTATAATTAATTAAACCCTGGCTGGTTATACGGTACTTGTTGTTTCTTTCGTCTTTCAGATATGTGTTTTCATAACCAGTCAGAGGCCTTGGATCTAATCCCTCCGTATCATCCGGCAATGTATAGGTTGCAGCTTTTTTAAAGTTCTTTTTATAAACAAAATTTATAGAAGGAGATACAATCCCACTAATTTTTAGTCCATCAATTGGTTTTAGATAGAGCCCTAACTTTCCGTTAAATTTGTCATTGTTTGACTTCTTGTAGCTACCACTATGCAAACTACCATAGACATTTAATCCATCACGACCACGTGCTACGCGTCCGTCAGACCATGTAGCGGCCCAAATAGGAGGAGTTTCACGCATAACCCCTAAAGGATTGGCGTATGGTTCGTCTTTTTGAGATCTTTTATAAGCTAAATCTATATCTGTGGATATGAATTTATTTACTTTAATGCTATTATTCAATCTCACATTATATCTTTCATATGTATAATGATCATAAAGAGCATCACTTTTTTCATAAGACATTGAACCAAAAGATTTTACATTTTTAGCTCCGACACTAAAACCTAAAGTATGTTTTTGTCTTGTGGAATAATCATTTAGAATAATATCCGTCCAGTCTGTTATTGGATATTCGTCCGGATCTTCCCTGTTTAAATCAAAATAATCAGCTACAGTAGTTGAATCTTTAGCGGGGAACCTGTTTCCTTTTGCACTAGTTGGAGCATCGTTCCACCCCTGCTCATTTTGCATTTCATAATAACGCTGGGCATCAACATAATCAGGAAGCTCTGTTGGCACCTGAATACCATACTGGAATCCATATTCCAGTTTAGTTTTTCCTTCTTTAGCCCTTTTAGTCGTAATTAAAATTACCCCGGCAGCTGCCTGTGAACCGTAAATAGAGGCTGCGGCAGCATCTTTAAGAACTGTGATATTCTCAATATCCGATGGGTTAACATCATCAATACCAAATCCAGGCACACCATCAACGATAACTAAAGGATCGTTATTGCTCATTGTGGTTATACCCCGAATTCTGATTGTTCCCGTAGCACCGGGTGCACTACTGTTACGGGTAACTGTTACCCCTGGCATAGCCCCCTGTAAAGCTTGAGATATTTGTGTGGAATTACGGCTGGCAATATCTTCCCCTCCAACCTGGGCAATAGCACCGGTCAGGTCTTTCTTTTTAACAGAGCCATAACCAATAACCACAACCTCTTCCAAAGCTTCCAAAGACGGTGTTAGTGTCAAGTCTATGGTAGTTTGTCCACCCACCTGTATTTCTTCGCTAAGGTATCCTAAATAAGAAATTACTAAAATAGTTTCATCGGAAGGCACTTCAAGTGAATAGTTACCATCCAAATCTGTAATCGTTCCCACTGTAGTCCCCTTGAGCACTACATTCACTCCCGGCAGCGGACTTCCCGATTCATCCGAGATCGTCCCTGAAATGGTTTTTTGCTGTGCATTAGCAAACACCCAACAACTAACCATTAAAAATAATAGAATCGCTTTCTTCATAAGTGTATAGTTTATTAATTGTTAAGGGTTAATATTATATCACTTGCAACATATGCTCATAATATAAATGAAACATCGTATTCATGTTTTAACCGTTTGTTATTTTCGTTCTTTTAGTTTAAGGCTGGCTAAATGTACTGTAAATTCGACTATTAGGCTGAGATTTACTCAACAAAAACCCCGGTAACGTTACCGAAACTTTCTCCATTTTAACATCTTGTCCCATAC
Source organism: Bacteroidales bacterium (assembly GCA_965230395.1). Lineage (GTDB taxonomy): Bacteria > Bacteroidota > Bacteroidia > Bacteroidales > UBA10428 > UBA10428. Next base: position 2,350,702 of record CBDDKV010000002.1, on the reverse strand, counting down.
TCTGATTATTTGTTACATACGTCATGAAAATACTAATTTTTGTTATTTGGGTCGGGGAGTCCAGGGTAATTGATGCCTAACTTTATGTTAAACATCACTATAAAATCTGTCTAACTACTAAAATTCTCTTCGCGGTTTCTTTTCTCCATGCTCTTTCTCACTCCTTTAATTCGTGCTATTATACTCATAAAAAATAAAGTACGTTACGAAATGTAATTATTTTTTCCTCATTTTAACATTTGTTTTTTTATTAGACAATCTTTTTACAAAACTTACCATCAAGACCACACCTGTCACTCTTTAATTTTAAAACTCATACCTTAAGCCCCAACAGGCATCACAAAAAATACACGCTGCGTTTTCTGTCAGTCTGTCGTCTGTGTTAATAAGTAAATCTCTAATTGACTGTTCTTCATTTTTTTCATCATACGCTCCACGCAAGTAAATATTTTAAAACAACACTTCCTTATTATTTTACGGTAACGTTTCCGATTCTTTTTCCGGAAAGCTAACCGCCACAAACCGGGGCTTAAACAACAATATAGATTAACCGAAACAGAAAACCAACCCGTCAGAATTGCTCCGGGCAACAATTAATTCAACCATGCTGCAACGAGAACGGTTCCGAACAATTAAATTGAAAATCTTCTCTGAAAAAATCATATTGCCGTATATTCAAACGAGAAGATAAGATAAAATGGAGGAAAAAGCAAGTAATTACTGTAAATTCCATACACATTGTCAACTTTTTTTCTGCTATTAGAACCATTATTAATAAATATAATTAACAATGACTTTTTTACGTACTTTTTTAATTGTTATCATTAGTAGTTTTCTGCTCTGCAATACTAATGCTCAAACTATTACGGTAAAGGCAAAAGAAAAAAAACAACCCTTTATGGGTACCGGTGGAACATGTGACAGCTATATCGGACACTGGTTCAGTATGAATGAAGAGAACAGGAAGGTTGCCGCTAAAATGATTGCTGAAGACATCAACCTTGTTTTTCTTAAAAACTACATTAATGGTACGCCGGAAACTGTTCCGGAACAATATGAGAAATTTTCCAATTTTATTAAAGAGATACGAACCGTTTCCCCTGATGTGAAGGTGCAGATCTGCGTTAGTGACCTGCCGGATCACCTGGAAAGAAAAAACAGAAACGGCGATAACCTAAAAGGTGAATACGATCCTTCTATTGAAGGTATTTACGACAGTGTTGCCAATTATTATTTCTCTGTTCTCAGAGGGTTTAAGGCGCATGACATCGTTGTTGATCAATTGGATCTGCTTAACGAGCCAGGGGGCACCGACCATGCTATTCCAAAAGGGCACCTTTTTGATGAAGTAATTGATCTTTTAAAAGACACCGTATCGAAGAACAGCCTTGGCATTACCATGCCACAAATTGCCGGGGCAAGTGGGTGGGCTGTGGACGGTTCAAAGAAATGGCTTGACATATGGCAAAAAGATTTACCAGGAGCCTGGGACAACCTGGACATTGTTACTACTCATGGTTATAGACAAGGTTGGATTTCTGAAAGTTATCAAAACATTAAAGATATTATCGGCAATAAGCCGTTTCAAAACAACGAGCAAACAGGAAAGCTTCAGAAAGGCGATGGCCTGTATGAGATCTTTGGACAGGAAGAGCCCTGGCACATCGGCGATGTTTCTATTGCCTTAAGAATTAGTGATGCGATAAATGGTGGAGTTAATTACTTTTTTATTTTCAACCTGAACAATTCTTCGGGAAACAATGCAGCTCTAATTAAAACCCCTAAAGGGGGCGAGCCTTCAAAATCGAAAGTATATTCAGGTTTCAGGCAGTTAACCTCTCTGCAACCTGCCGAATCAAACTGTATTGGGTGGGATACAACAGGAACCGGCACCAACCGTGTTTTGTCTTTCAGAAAAGACAACCAGGATACCGTTTATCTTCATATCACTAATGTCACTGCTGAACCTTCAACAGTTTACATTGATATTACGGATGATGGCTCAAAAACGTACGGCATTAAAGGATACAAATCATGGGTAAGCGATGTTGATCTTGACGAAAAACTAACTGTTGACACAACTTATTCAAAATCCAGAAACAAAATTGCGTTTGACCTCAATCCATTTAGTGTTAATTCGCTTAAAATTGTTTTGGACACTACGGGGTACGAAACCGAGCTCAAACAACAATCCATTCAGTTTGACCCCATAGGTGATCTTCCATACGGAGGTGATGATGTTACGCTAAAAGCGACACTAGGTTCCAGACTTCAGCCAAAATTTGAAGTTGTAACAGGAGCTGCAAAGATCGAAAACGGGTCCGTTAAACTTACCGGAGCTGGTCAGGTTATCGTTAAAGCATTCCACGAAGGGAACGACACTCTTTTACCTGTAACCGAATATCAATCTTTCTGTATTATACAAGAAAAGCCGGTTATTACAGTCGATGGTAACAAGTTAACATCCAGTAAAGGTGAAGGGTACCAGTGGCTATTAAACGGAAGCCCAATATCAGGGGCAACTGACGAAGTTTTCTACGCAATTAAAAATGGGAAATATGCAGTGTCCCTTGGCTCCTCTCCCTGCGAAACTACCTCAGATGAAGTTAGCGTAACTGTGTCGGGCGCTATCAACGTTGCCCTGAACAAGCCTGTTACAGTCAGCTCTGTTCACGGCAGTTATTCAGGAGCAAAGGCTGTTGATGGGAAACTACTGGAAAATTCAAGCCGATGGATTGCTGGCAAAGGAGAAGCTTTACCTCAATGGTTGGAAATTGACTTGCAAGGTTCTTATTCTATTTATGCCATAGGCTTATACACCGGTATTGATAAATATAGCCTGCCGCTAAATGAATTTCAGTTTCAAAGTTGGGATGGAACCAAATGGGTGAATATAAAGAGCGTTTCTAACAACCAGGTCCCTGATGGTATGTTTGTATTCGAACCACAGGAAGTTTCAAAAGTCCGTCTTTATATTACCGAGGTTGAAAAAGATTGGGTAAAACTATTTGAAATTGAAGTTTACGGAGACGAGAAGTCAAACTTCGTTAACGCCCCGGCTTTTACAGAAAATGAAATTATGGTATATCCAAATCCTGTTACAGATAAAACAACAATTCGTTATTCTGTTAAAACCCGTTCTGATGTTGATGTTGATATTTTTGACTCTAACGGACAAAAAATTGTGACGCTGCAAAACGGAATTCAGGAAGCTGGAAATTATACCCTGGAATGGAACCCATACAACAATGCCGGAGGGCGATTGGGTTCTGGGATATACTTCTGCAGGATTGTTTCCAATGGATTTGCTTCTACAACAAAAATTATTGTTTATTAACCAACAAAGGCATTAAAGTTTATTCACTGGTTGAGGCCGTCTTTTTAAAGGACGGCCTCTTTATTTCAAGGTAACACCAAATTAAAAAACTCAGCCAATTAGCAAACTTGTATTTTTATCTTTCTCCCGCCGCTAATCATAACCTAACCAGCCTTTTCTCGTATAATATATGCACAAACATTTTTAAGAAAAAAAATGCTTTACCCGTCTTACAGGATTCTTATGCAAAAACTAACGGTAACGTTGTCGAAAAAAAATGCTTTTCCTTTGACAATAATTACTATATTGTGTTATTGAATCCCACACCTCACTCTCTATGAGAGCATTAACAAAAAAACCTAATGCCCCTACCCCCATTTTGTATGGGAAAACGAGAAAAAATCAATATAAATCCTAACTATATAGAAAATGAGAAAACTAATATTTACTTTTTTTACATTCCTGGTTACCATTAACCTGGGACTTGCTCAAAACTTAATTACGAACGGAGATTTTGAAACTGGAGACACCACCAAATGGGGAGGGGCAAAAAACCTGTCTGTTCAATCTGAAGAAAAAAACACAGGGAGTTATGCTGCTGAAATTAAAGAAAAAGCCTGGTTTAATCAATATATTGCCGTAACAGCCGGAAAAACCTACCGGTTAAAATGCCACGCAAAAAATGATACCGTAAACGATCTTTGTTTTTTTTCTGCCCAGTTTAATAATGGCTCCTGGAATTACCTGCGATATGTTCCATTAACATCAACAGAATGGAAAGAATACTCTTTTATAATACGGCCCGACGAGGAAGAAATTACTAAATTCAGGCTGGCATTTTCAAAAGACAAAGGCTATACCCAATGGATTGATGACATTGAACTTACAGAAATAACAAATCCGGAAACACTAAGTAACGAAAAAGCAATAACCGGTACTTCAATTGGAAATATCGACAACTCAGCCAAATTAATAAACAATATCCCTCCGAATTTAGTTACGGTTGACTCTTTATTAAAAGCACTCACTTTAAGCCCTAAGGCCGAGGCGGTGGTCTTTGCAAGTAATCACAGATGGATAAATCCTTCTTCTTTTGTTAATGCTGAAAATTATGTTAAAGTATTTGCTGAAAACGGAACATATCAAAAGTACACCATTGCAATTGCCGATCAGGTAATCAAGTCGGTTTCTGCCGGAGCATTGCTTGACAATGAAAAATACATTATCTCAAATATAACCCCGGTCCTATCGGTTGCTGAGTTCAAAAATGATATTGAACTATACAGCGGTGCATCCATAGCCGTTCTGAATGCAGCAACTTTTGATACAATTGCAAACCCCAACGACACCATTAAAGAGAGCATGATCGTTCGGGTTACAGGAACCTACGGACAACGGGATTATACACTAAGCCTTAGAGCAATCGGAACAGGAAACAGCATTATTTCCACAAGGCTCGGGGTAATAAATGCTGGTCTCCCTGCCCTGGAAGACATCCCTCAGAATATGGCCGTTTATCAACTATTAGGTGTACTTGCTTTATCGGATTACGCCACAGCAAAAGTAACAGACAGCAAAGGAAATGAAATTGCTGGTGATTCAATTGTATATGACACCCTTAAAATTAATGTCCGGGCAGAAAACGGTGACATCAAATTATATTCTATTTCCCTGAATTCGCAGAAAATTACAGAACAGGTTATCACAGACCAGAATGTTTCTGAAGCTAACCTGAATTTACAACGGTATATCTTAAAAGGTAAGTCCGAATTGCACATAACAGATAAAGTAAACCCTCTTACAATTAGTTCCGTATTTTTAGGCTCAGAAGATGCCTGGTTATTTTTTGACAATATTTTACCCCAGACCGTAGCCGACAGCTTCCTAACTGATGTAAGGGCTTTGGATAAACCTGCTATTCTGGACAGTACAGTAAGGGTTGTTCAATACCTTGACGGCTCTGTGGTTATCCCACACAGTCCGGACTACGAAGCCGTAACGGTATATAGCGGAACACAGCAGACCGGGAAGTCTATGAAATTTAAACCATATACCTTCTACTATGACACAAACCTGAAAGATATGGACAACACCATTAATTCATTCACAGTAAAAAGAGGGTATTATGTTACTATGGCCCAAAATGGTGATGGCACAGGGTATAGCAAGGTATTTATTGCAGACAAAGAAGATCTGGTTATTGACACAATGCCCGCAGGACTTGAAAATAAAGTATCCTTTATCAGGGTAATACCATGGAGATGGCCACACAAAAAAGGATGGACAAGCGGACGGGGTGCCGCAGAAGCCCTGAACTGTTCATGGCATTATAACTGGAGTGCCGGAGGGGAATCAACTTTGAATATTGAATACATACCTATAAAACAAAAACTGCACTGGCCCAGCAATGAGCAGATTAGAGCAAAAAAGAACACTACACACCTATTGGGGCTTAATGAACCCGACCGTCCGGATCAGGCAAACTGCAGCGTGGAAGAGGCGCTGGAAATATGGCCTGACCTTATGGCTACAGGATTAAGGCTTGGCTCTCCCGCTCCATCGGATGGTGGGCTTAATTGGTTGTTCAAATTTATCGAAGAATGCGATGAGAGGAACTATAGGGTCGATTTTGTTGCCATGCACTGGTACCTGGGATGCCAAACAGCCAAAAGCTATTACGACCGGCTGAAATGGGTTCACCAAAAAACAGGCCGTACAATATGGATTACAGAATGGAACAACGGAGCAAACTGGACAAAGAACTGTATCCCGCAATCTGAAGAAGAACAAAAAAAGAAAATTGCAGCAATGATAGAAATGCTGGACACGACTTCGTTCGTCGAAAGATATTCCATTTACGAGTACCTTACCAAATACCATAAAATGCTCTCCTCGTGGGATCCTTACACCTACACTCTTGCAGGGGAGGCATACAGGGACAACAAATCCCCCTTGGCGTTTAATGAAGAACAGGCTTATGAATCACCATTTAACGAATTGCCCCTCCCAACAAACCTTGAGGCTGTTTTAAGTTTCGTTGGTGAAAAACCATCAATCATTCTAACATGGGATGATGTTTCCGAGTATGAAAACGGGGTGAAAATTGAACGGGCGGCAAACGGCGGAGAGTTTAAGGAAATTGCCCGGATTGAAAAAGCTAATGTCACAACCTATGCAGATACAAGTATTACATTCGGTGGCTACGCTTACAGAGTTCGCCAGGTAATTGTCGATAAATCAAACTCTCCATATTCCGGTATTGCAACAGCCAGTTATATGCGTCTTGGCGATATAAATATAGCTTTAGACAAGCCTGTTACAGCAAGCTCGACACGTGGCGATTATATTGCAGAGATGGCAGTTGATGGAAATATTTCTTCAGATGCAAGCCGTTGGCTAACAGGCTCCGGAGCCTCTTACCCTCACTGGATTGAGATTGATCTTCAGGGAACATATGAAATTTCCTTTATTAAAGCATTCTCGGGTTACAAAGGATACAACAGGCCTTTAAATAATTTCAAATTCCAGTACTGGAACGGTTCTGCCTGGGGTGACCTTTTAAATATTAAAAACAATTCAAATTCAGAGTTCTATGCAGGGTTCGAACCCACGTTAACCAATAAGGTACGCCTGGAAGTTACCAAAGCAGATGAAGATGTGGTAAAGTTGTTTGAAATAGAAGTATTTGGCAAATATATCACCAACACAAACACGCCTAACAACAACACGCTCTCCCTATTCCCTAGTGTTTCTTCCGAAAAAGTGTATATCACCGGGCTTGATAAAGAAAACCTTATTCATATTTACGATATGACCGGAACACATATTAAGTCTGTAACTACATCCGGGGAAATAAATGTTAGTGAATTAAAAAGCGGTATTTATATTCTGCAAATTGAAGGGAACAGTCCTTTGCGCTTTATAAAGAATTAATTCTAATCCTTAAGGGTTCCGGAATAAAACTCCGGAACTCTTTTGATTCAATACCAGTGATTAACCTTTAAAACTTCTAAATATTTCAATCTACTACTCCACATTTCCAAGCCACGTTCAAAAGCCAAAACCTAAAGCACCATCCTTGCCCCGCCAACAAACATCAACACAAAAGACCTGAAATCCAACACCTTAACCTAAAAGTAATTTAAAGTAACTAATATGAAAACAACAACATTTGATAGAACAGGGAATTTTGTAATGCGTGGAGAAGGTGTCTCTGCCTGTAATGGAGAAGATGGTGGTTCAGTTTATTATGACAAATGCACTATACCTGGGGGCAGGACAACCGGTAAAAAGGTCCATATTCTTTTATCAACTAATATTCTCGAATTAGGGAAATATGTTTCAGTCCCCCCCGGCCTGGCAAGTAATATCCTGAACCTTTCAGGGCCCTCTGCCCATAACAAAATTGATAGCATTGTTCTATCGGAAAGAAATATACCCTATCCAGTTAGTAGAAAAGAAGTATACGTAGATGATTTAACAGAAGGGATTTACCCGTTAAAAGTAAACCAACAATCACAGGGTTTAGTAAAAAGTAAAAACATGGTTAAAAAACTAAACAGGAAACATAAAGAAAGGAACTTAGAAAGCAGGCTGAAATTAACTGAACCATGTTTCAGCCCCCTTCTTAATTGAAGATAGTATTCCTAAAACCATCCTGCCTGCTTTACACAAAGCACGAAAACGGTTTCGAACTTTAAAATAGAACCGAACATAAAATTGTGTTTTTTTGCAAAACAATAATTATCAATAGAGAAATATATTATTATGCCTTCATTAGATTACATCGTTATTATCGTTTTTTCGATAGGAATTTTAGGTGCGGGACTTTCATTTTCCGGCTCAGGAAAGAATATGAAGAGTTTTTTCGCTGCAGGAGGAGCTGTACCGTGGTGGATTAGCGGTTTATCTCTTTTTATGAGTTTTTTCTCCGCCGGAACATTTGTTGTATGGGGTTCCATCGCCTATTCACACGGGTGGGTAGCTGTAACAATTCAATGGACAATGGCAATTGCGGGACTGATAATCGGTTTTGTCCTTGCCCCAAAATGGCACAGTGCGAAAGTGTTAACTGCTGCTGAGTTTATTACTCAGAGGTTAGGCCTGAAGATCCAGAAACTTTATTCCTATTTATTCCTTTTTATATCTCTTTTTACTACCGGAGGTTTTTTATACCCGGTTGCGAAGATTGTTGAAGTATCTACCGGTTTTCCGTTACACTGGTGTGTAATAGGCCTGGGATTAGTTATCATATTATACACAACTGTTGGCGGGCTTTGGGCTGTTATTGTCACAGATGTGTTACAGTTTATTATCCTGACAGCTGCTGTTGTAATTGTAGTGCCTCTGGCATTTCAAAAGATTGGTGGGGTTGAAAACCTGATGAACAACGCCCCGGAAAACTTCTTTAACCTTTTAGACGGTAAGTATACGCTGGGCTTTATTATCGCCTTTGGATTGTACAACCTCTTTTTTATCAGCGGGAACTGGGCATATGTGCAACGTTACACCAGTGTACCGACCAAAAAGGACGCAAAGAAAGTTGGTAACCTTTTTGGAATTCTTTACATATTTAGCCCTGTGGTATGGATGCTGCCACCTATGCTTTACAGAATAATGAACCCGGGTTTGGTGGGTACTGAAAGCGAGGGTGCTTACTTAATGATGTGTAAAGCAGTATTACCAGCAGGGATGTTAGGTTTAATGCTGGGTGGAATGATATTCGCCACTTCAAGTTCTGTGAATACCACCCTCAACATTTCTGCGGGAGTATTTACAAATGATTTATATAAAAATTTCTTCCCGAATTCAAGCAATAAAAGATTAATGCAGGTCGCCCGTATTGCAACGGTTGTTTTTGGATTACTTACTATAATTATTGCCCTGCTTATTAAGAGTATGGGAGGAATTGTAGAGGTTGTCTTAAGTGTAGGGGCCATTACCGGAGGTGCATTATACTTACCCCCGATATGGGCACTCTTTTCTAAAAAGCAAACCGGTACAAGTATTCTCTCTACCACCTTAATAACGCTTGCTGTAAACGTATTCTTCAAATTTGCGGCCCCTGCAGTACTAAACCTGACATTGACCAGAGGACAGGAAATGATTCTTGGGGTTGTCACACCACTGGTATGCCTTATCGCTTTCGAAATATATTATGCGATGAAAAAAGCCCCTAACCCGGATTATATCAGATACAAGAAAATAAAAGACGAACTAAAAAGCAAGCAATCTCTTGAAAAAGAAGATAATACATCTTCCAGCGAAAACACTCATGGAAGAAAAGTCATTGCTTTAGGTGTAGCCGGAACCGGCGCTTTGATTTCAATAATCGGACTTACATCAACAAATGGAAAGTTATTGGTATCAATAGTTGGGGCTACTATTTTAATAATTGGTCTTATAATAAAACCCGGAAAAAAACAATCGAAATGATAAAGGAAAATTATAAAGCTGAAGTCAGGGAGAATTATTCCCAGGTAATAGAAAAAGATGTAGTAGTAATTGGCGGAGGCGTGGCAGGGACCTGTGCAGCGATAAGCGCTGCCAGAGCCGGGGCTAAAGTTGCCTTAATACAGGACAGGCCCGTACTGGGGGGGAATGCTTCAAGTGAAGTACGCCTATGGATACTTGGTGCCACTTCACACATGGGAAACAATAACCGCTGGGCCCGGGAAGGTGGCATTATGGATGAAATACTGGTAGAAAACCTCTACCGCAACAAAGATGGAAATGCATTAATTTTTGATGCAGTGCTTCTTGAAAAAGTAGTAAACGAGCCCAATATTACTTTATTGTTAAACACTTCCGTATATGAAGTATCAAAAAAAGGTGAAAAGAATATTGACTCCGTTAAAGCATTTAACAGCCAGAATTCCACAGAATATACCATTAAAGCCCCTGTTTTTATTGACTCATCAGGTGACGGAATTGTAAGTTTTCTTGCCGGGGCACCATTTCGCATGGGAGCAGAAACTAAAGAAGAGTTTGGGGAATTGTTTGCCCCGGACGAAAGCTACGGAAAGATGCTTGGCCACACCATCTACTTTTACAGTAAGGATGCAGGAAAACCCGTTAAATATGTTGCCCCATCGTTTGCCCTGAAAGAAATTGAAAAAATACCAAGACATAAGGCTATCCAAAGTAATATGAAGGGGTGCCAGTTTTGGTGGTTTGAATATGGTGGAAGAGAAGCTGATACTATAAAGACCACCGAAGAAATTAAATGGGAACTCTGGAAAGTTGTATACGGAGTCTGGGACTACATAAAAAATTCCGGGGAATTCCCTGAAGCTGAAAACCTTACTCTTGAGTGGGTTGGAACTGTACCAGGAAAGCGTGAAAGCAGAAGGTTTGAAGGAGAATACATGATGAAGCAGCAGGATATTATCGAACAAAAGCAGTTTGATGATGCAATTGCCTTTGGTGGATGGGCTGTTGACCTTCACCCTGCTGACGGCGTTTACAGTAATTTACCCGGTTGTACCCAGTGGCATTCAAAAGGTGTATATCAGATTCCGTACAGCGCACATATCAGCAAAACAATAAATAATCTTTATTTCACTGGACGCTTAATAAGTGCCAGCCATGTTGCTTTCGGTTCAACCCGTGTAATGGCAACCTGTGGACATGGTGCGCAAGCCATTGCTCAAGCTGCCGCACTGTGTGCTAAAAACAACCTGAATACGTTGGATATTCTTGCCCCGGAAAGAATGAAACAGTTACAAAACAAACTGAACGTTGAAGGGCAAAGTATACCGGGTATTGCAATTGACTATAATCAGTTATCATTGCCAAAAGCAAAAATTGAAGCCTCAAGCACCTATCAGTTAACAGAATTGCCTTCAAACGGGGAATGGGCTACTCTAAAAGAAGGGTTCTGCCAGTTACTGCCACTAAAAGCAGCTACCAACTATGGATTCGGTATAGAAGTAAAAGCCTCAAAAGCAAGCACATTAAACATTGAACTTAGAAAATCATCAACATTTGGCAATTATACCCCGGACAAAACAGTTGAAACAATTGAAATTATAATTCCTGAAGGAGAACAGCAACTGGACATCTCTTTTGAAAAAACCCTTGAAGCTGACCAGTACGCGTTTGTAACACTCCTACCAAACCAAAATATCGAGGTAAAAACCAGCGACGTCAGGTTAAGTGGTACCCTTTCCCTGTTCCAAAAATACAACAAGGCTGTTTCCAACCATGGTAAACAGGAGCCACCAGAAGGAATCGGTGTCGATGCTTTCGAATTTTGGACCCCAAAACGTCGTCCGGAAGGAAAAAACATGGCTTTGCGGGTTACACAACCCATTGAAATGTACAGTACTGAAAACCTCAATAATGGTTTTGTACGCCCTTACCTGCAATCTAATGCATGGACAGCAAGCCTTGAGGACAAAACACCGGAATTAACCTTAAGCTGGGATTCCCCTCAAAAAATCAAGAAGGTTCGTCTGTTCTTTGATAACGACTACGATCACCCTATGGAATCTGTTTTAATGGGACACCCTGAAGATATGATCCCGTTCTGTGTTAAAAACTATAAGGTCTTTGACCAGAATAGCAACCTACTTTATGAAAAAACAGGTAATTACCAGACAATAAACGATATAAACTTCGACAAAGCCATTGAGACAAGCGGGTTAAAGATCCAATTCGAACACCCTTCAGAGCATACTCCGGCGTCTGTATTTGAAATTATTTGTTTCGGTGAGTCCGATGTAAATTATATTTAGTAATTTTAGTCTAAAGCTTGTATGTTTGATTAACATACAAGCTTTTCCTTTCCCGGAAACTCAGAAACCGGGCATTAATTCTCAGAAATATTCCGCTGCGAAGGCTGTTTTTATGACCTGTAGTTAATTTTTAGTTAAACAAAAATACTATGAACCGAATAATTGTCGCTTTAAGTTTACTCATAACGATCACCTTGAGTTCTAAGGCTCAAAACTTTATAAACTATTCTGTCGGGAAACCGGTTTCTACCAGTTGGGACGGAAAAAACCCGGAATGGGTAACCGATGGCAGCCTTGTAACAGGAGCTGTTAAAAAAAAACCCAAAGGAAAAGAGGTTTGGGTTGAAGTTGATTTAACCGCTGAATTTAAGTTAGGTGCAGTCCACTTATTTATCGATAATGTTGGAAGAATGCCTTTGGCCAGTTTTTCTTTGCAATACAGAATAAATAATGAATGGAAAGACATCCCCGGTTCTTCAATTGACAATAATTTTAGTAGCCAGGTAGAAGTAAAGTTTCCTGAAACCACCTCTGCAGATGCTGTCCGGTTACTTACAAACAGTAAAACAGGCTTCGGAATAAGAGAGATCCAGGTTTGGGGTGAAGATATCCCTGATATGCCCTACGACATTAAAATGGAGAGGGAAGAACCTTTTAAAACGGACAAACACTGGGTTTGCGTAAATCAGATTGGATACAACCTTGGTGCGCCAAAAGGTTTCACCGTTCCAACGGCTGCAAGTGAGACCCTGAAATTCCAGATAAAAGAAAAAGCTTCCGAAAAAGTGGTTTATAAAGGAAAAGTCATAAACGGGAAAGGTAATTTTTCCGATTTCAACCCAAAAGATTCGAAAGGCAAAGAGTACGTTATTTCCGTTAAAGGAGGGGCGCTCAAAAATGCGGAATCCTATCCTTTTATTATCGGCAAACATGCTCTGCAGGAAAATGCCTATCCGTCCGCCGTAGCTTTCTTTAACGATGCAAGAAGTATGATAGGCACGCACCCGTCGGCTTATGGGGGAACGGCATGGAGAGACGGGGCTTACTATACCTTTGAAGTTCCCGGAATGGTAATGCTATACCTGTCGAACCCGAAATTGTTCAACGAAATGCCTGTTACATTAAGTTGGAAAAAAGAAAAAGAATTTATCTTCTCTGAAGAATTTAAACCGACCAAGGAACCCAAAGACAAAGACGCAAAAGCAACCGTAAAATCGTATTATTCGGAACTTCCAGAACCAAATTCAGAAAATATCCCTGATATTCTTCAATGTATACGGTTTGGTGTTGGTTGGAACCTGATTGATCCGGTTTCAGCAGACCCTTCCGGAGATATCCTTGGAGAGCAGTTACACAGCCAGACCATTGAACAGTTTGCTTATTTCTTATATGGATACCCGGTATTCAAACAGTACTTCAAAGAGGAATTTTACAAAATGGTACTGGATTCAACGTTGATATGGTGGAAAAAATCCGGCCTCTTTGATGTAATTACAACCATCGGTGGTGGAAAAGGGCGCCATTGCCCTGGTCATTCCATTATGCCAAACCTGCTAATGTATGAAGTAGCAAAACGGGAACACATGGATAATGCAGATAAGTTCCTGCAAGCTGCAAAAAACCAGACTCAATGGATAATTGAAAATGCTGACTGGAACAATCCGGCATTCTCTAAGGGACAAAGGATCAGCGAACAAAAACTGATAACCGGCCTCACCTATTTTCTGATGAAGCATGGCAATGAAGCTCCAAAAGGGTTAAAAGAACTGGTTAACGAATGGGCTGATGTTGTCGTTTCCCTTTCTGACAATATGTGGGATTTCCGTCGCCTTGATTTAAAAGAAAACTGGACGATCCCGGGTTTCAACGAGGCTGGAAACATTATTGCCTTCCCGGCTTGTGCCCTTTCTGTAGCCATGGTACTTGAAGAAGGAAAAACGAAAGACAGAATTGTTGAGTTAGCCTATGCCCACTATGACAATTTCTGTGGAAGAAACCCTCAAAATTCGCACTGCGCCAATCATCCTGAATTAGGGTTTGAAGGTGTGGACAAAGGCTGGCCTTATGGGGACAAACGTCGTAACATTTGTGCACGGCTGGAAACGGTAAGAGGTTCTTTAAGTTCACTCCCCGGAACCGAGATGTACCCCTTCAACCCAAATGGGCGTCCACGCTGGGGCGAAGGCTGGACAGTTTATAACGCAAACTGGAACCTTTCTCTTGCCTACATGAACCTGTTTGAAGGTTTTTCAAATCCTTTTGATATAGTACCGAATATTCCTGAAGGATACAAACTGGAATGGCACGATGAATTCGACGGCAACAGCCTTGATACAAAAAAATGGGCCTACAGGGTCGATAATAAACACCGTAGCATCCAATTAAAGGAAAACGTTTTATTCAAAGACGGAAACCTTGTATTAAACCTCCGACAGCATAAAACACCAATTGAAGGAAAGTTGGCATCGGGAGCAGGTATTGTTTCAACACGTCAGTTCAGATACGGATATTATGAAGTAAGGGCCAAACTTGGTACAGGAAAAGACACGGACAATGATGGTTTCGCCGATGACGGCTGGCATCATTCCTTCTGGGCCATGGCCGCTGTTGTAAAAGGCTCCGAAGTCAGCACCACCTACCCTGACATTCGCCGCACAGAAATTGACTGCTATGAGAATGCCAGCGACCATAAACATGCAAAAGAATCCGGACTTAACCGGTTTACACAGCATATCATTGTATGGAACGAGAACGGAAAAGAATGGGGACGGCTACCAAAACCACCCGCTGATATTGTTGAACCAGAGAATTTTAATGCGAATGAATGGCATACATACAGCTTTAAGTGGGATGAAAAAACCGTAACTTTTTATGTTGATGGCGTTGTATCACATGTAGCTGAATATCCTGCGGATAAATTTGAGCATGACCTGGTTAATGTATGGTTAACCGCAATTTCTGCAAACTGGTGTAAAGCTGGTGCCCAGGACAGTAAAGCGGAGTATGATTATTTCAGGTTTTATACCAAAGCTGAATAAAGACTCAGGAAAAGAAACGTGATTGCCCTGGGTTAAAGCAGTTTTATATACACCCTGGGATAAAAAATATAAACCGGGTAATGAGCACTCAGTAGCTCATTACCCGGTAATTTTTTATGTCAAATTCTAAATCAGTTTTACCAGGTCACCTTTACATATACCTCTCCGTTTTTAGGTACATTAACTGTATAGTTTTTCTGAGGTCCCTGTCCGTCAAAATAAACATCCCTGTCTGAACAATTAAAAGTAAAAGTTTCACCTTTAATTGAAGCTGCAAAAAGATGGATTGTATTGGTTTGTGCCCCTTTGTAACCACATGCTGCTGAAAAAGTACTTTTCACCTTTTCGTAACAAATACGGTTCCCCTGCTGACAATACTGCGAAAACAGTCCCTGCTCTTCCTTTACGGTATTCCACCACAAACCACCTATTGCTCCATGATCTGCACCAATAATCATTTCTACAAGGTTGTGTACTTCACTGCCAAAGTATTCTTTTCCATCGCTTCTAACTTTCTTCACAAAATCGACATATTTTGTTCCGGAACCGCCTATTGCATGAGTTGCCCCCCAATCCAGGTTTCCTTTCATGGGACTGTACCAGTTTGCTGCCGCATTTGCACTTAAAGTTGAGGGACCTACCATTGGATAAGCTCCAAGTTCTGAATCTGACTGAAATTTTGCAAGAATGTTATTAAAATTCCCTTTTGTCCCTACTTTTCCCCCATAGTCCTGCTCATTACAAACTTCAATGTATGCAATATCCAAGTTGTAGTTGCTTCTTACGTAATTCTTTGTTGCTTTAAATAATGCCAGCCACCGGCTTCCAATGATTTCTTTTCCGTTCGACTGGACATACCAGGAGTGAATTCCTTTATCAGGATTTCCCGGGCTTTTACCCCCACTGCAAACGAGCGCAATTTTCGTATTTGGATTGGCAGATGTTACCTTTGTTGCTTTTCCCATTTGCTTGTCAATATCTGCTTTGGCATCGGCAGTTAAGCTACCACCATCTAACGCCCACTCTTTAGGGCAACCAATACGCACTACATCAATCTCATGGGCCCCTCCCATTTTTTTAATGCTGGCATCAGTATTTCCGATCCAGCCTATACCCCAATAGGAAATAGCCTTTCTGGTGCCAGAGCTTGTTGTATTAAAACGTAATGAAGTGCCTTTAAGGTGAGGATCCTGTTGTTTTTGTTCCGGTTGCATATAATCTTCGGAACACGAATAGTTCAGCAGTCCTACAACCGCTATTGCCCCTAAAAAGGAGAAAAATGATCTTTTCATAGTAATTTATTTTAGTTAGGATTGTTATTTAGTTGTTTAAGCTACAACTATGATTCTAAACGCAAACTCAGGCTTATTTATTCTGTTTCCCAAATGAACTTTGGTTTTATATAACAACTCATACCCTGGATCGAGTTGTTATGCGCACCCTTGTGTCCCCGGTTTCTTTCTCCTCTAAATAAAACACTATGGTTTTTTTAATAACTTTATAACTCACCTTACATTTAAGGCATATTTTTTTTAAAAGCAAAGTCAACGTAATACTCTCCTCTTTAAGAATAAACCACTCCTCTTCATCTAAAAACCGGGAACTATATGAAAACGAATATCCATAATTTGAGCTTACCAGATCCATTATTTCTTTTACCTGCATTTTCTGATGTGGGAGTTCGACCACAAGCTTAGCATTTGTTGGTTGGGCAACTCCATTCAGGATATTCACGTAAAGAAAAAGAAACATAGCACCCGAAACAATATTCCTATTCTTACCCATTCTTAAAAGAGTTATTTGTTAACACAACCCTGAACCACATTAACTACTACCTTTTGCTTTTATAACAAAATCTTTCTTATACACGGAACTTCCACTAACTATCCCCAATCCGTTTTCTACATTTGAAAATATGTTCACTGGTTCTACCGGCAGAACATTTTCTTCCCTATTCCCTATTCCCAGAGATTGTACAAATTCAAACCGGTTTTTGTCTATTGCCATAAAGTATAAACTAAATATTTTATCAAACTCATCAGCCTCAAATGCAAAATAACCAAGGGATAACACCAACAGGTTTTTTCCATTTTCCAGATTCTTATCACTAAAATAAAGCACATGCCCAGATGCTTTGTCCCCCCTATCCAAATTTCTGTACCCATCAACATGTTCACCATATTGCTGTGTTTCTATATACGGGGCATTAGAAGTCATATCCTGTAATGATAATATTAAAGATGAATCGGTTGGGTTACCCCCCTCTCCGTATGAAATATTTTTCCAGGTATAACTTCCCGTCATTACCGCAAAATACTCTTCAACATCCGGAGTATTTTCAAATTCTATCTCTAACTGAAAATCTCTAAAATAATTACAGTCTTCGCAGTCAGGCACTTTATATATCACTGAAATTGTATCAGCTCTGCGAACCAATGGCTTTGGGGGAATTACCAGGCTTACCGAAGCCTTTTTATACCCCATGCTTTCAACTTCCAGCATATACACCCCTTCCTCATACTTTAGTCCCTCGTTACTATACCACCCCTGTTTCTTTTCCTCAAGAGTTGTTAGGTACTCATTTTCCTTATAAAGTTTTACCACAGCATTTTTTAATGGGGACTTACCTTCAGGTCCATTGAGTGAAATGTTCCGTGTAACGTAGAGAACAGGAAAACTGTCGGCTATGGCAAAGCCGTTCAGAACTAACTTTGGTTCTGGCTCCATTATTTTAAAATCCTCAAGTTGTTTCTCACAGGATATTATAAAAATTAATAGGGGCAATAAAACAACCTTAAAATATTTTTTCATAACTAAATCTTTATCTGTTAAATAGCAACGCTCATTCTATCAACTACCTTTGTCAAAACTTAATCGTATACCTCACGTATGGTATAACAGGTAAAAGAGTGACCTGCTTTATAGTGGGGACTGCTTTTTGCTGTGCTATACTATATTCCCTGCTATATGTTAGTAAAAACGGGTTTTTTCTATTATATGCGTTATAAGCTCCAAAACTCCATGTGCGTTCCGCCCTCTTAAGCTTTTTTTTCAGGTTCACACCTATGTCCAAGCGGTGGTAATCAGGCATTCGGTAATTATTCCTTGTATTGAAATACCCAACAGTATTCACAGAACTATTATATGCCATATTTTCATATCTAAAACTTTGTTCTCCTATTGATGATATATATTCAGCTTCTTCGGTTACAAGGGTAAAAGCCGTTCCTGTGTAATAAACCCAATTTACACCAATGTTTATTCTTTCTGAAAGATTATAGTTTGCTACTATCGCAAGGTTATGCCTTCTATCAAATTTAAAGGGATATGTTTTACCATTCGAAACTTCAGGGAAGGCCCTGTTACTCCAAGAAAGTGTGTAACTCAGCCACCCAGTTAGTTTTCCTGAAGATTTTTCAATCATAAACTCGGCTCCATAACTTTGTCCGTTTCCCTGAATTGTAAGTTTATCTATATCATCGGCCCCCATAGTAAATATCTCCGCCCCTTCTTTATATTCACAAAGGTTTGTCATTTTTTTATAGTACCCTTCAAGGGTCATCATGTACTTATCCCTTATATTATACGCTACCCCGGATGCTATCTGCCAGGATTCCTGTGGCTTTATTTTCTTTGAACTTGGCACCCATAAATCGGTAGGTAAGCCTACGGACGAACTTGCCAGCAGATTTAAATACTGTGTCATATGCACATAACTTGCCTTTAAGGATAAATCTGGTGTTACAAGGTACCTTCCGGAGATTCTTGGTTCTGCTGAGAAATAAGTCCCCCCTTCTACATTAAACATGCTTGAATGGATCCCAACGTTCACCTTCAACTGACTGGTTAATTTAATATCGTCTTCTACATATAAAAACAGCTCATTTGCCGGAATATTTTTTCTCCCAAAAGAGGTATCAAAATCCCATGTCCCTGCATTGGTTTCCTCTTTGAAATTTCCGACCCCGGGCGAAAACAGGTGATAGGTATTACTTGCCCCAAAACGAAAAAAATGCTTTTCAGAAACCGGAAAATCAAAATCATACTTTACTCCATAATCTCTAACCCGCGAATAATATTTCCCATTAAAATAACTGTATCCGGATAAACTGGAATGCCCTTTTATATAGTCACTCTTAACTCCTGCCCTAAGGGTATAGTCACTAAAAAAGGTTGTGAGGTTTCCAAAAAGCCTGTGAGAAAATTTATGGTTCCACCGCAATGCCGTAATAAAATTCCCCCAGCTCAGCACCCCACTATTGTCAATGCTATAACCATCTCCGATTTGTATACCCTGATTCGTCTCATCCCGCAAACGAAACTTATCCTTACCAAAATAAACACTTGCAATAAGTCTATCTTTTTCAGAAAACTTATGAGCGACCTTTAAATTTAAATCATAAAAATATGCCCCAACATTTAGGATATCCCCTTCCACACTTTCGCCTTCAACCAAATTTTGAAATGGCTTAGAGATAGCATCATAATATGTTCGTCTTCCTGAAATCAAAAATGAAGTTTTATCTTTTACAACAGGGCCTTCCAGGGTAAACTTTGTTGATATCACACCTATTGAACCCTCACCATGAAATTCTTTCATATTTCCATCTTTCATCCTAACATCAACAACCGACGAGAGCCTGCCTCCATACCTTGCCGGAAAACCACCTTTTATAAGGGTAGCCCTTTTTATTGCTCCGGCATTAAAAACAGAGAAAAAACCGAATAAATGATTAATCCCGTACATTGAAACCCCATCAAGCAATACCAGGTTCTGATCCATTGCCCCACCGCGGACAAAAAACCCGCTTGAACCTTCTGTTCCGGATTGTACTCCAGGTTTAAGTTGAAATATTTTAATAATATCCACCTCTCCCAAAAGTGCCGGCGAGTTCTTTATATCTGCAACTTTCATTTCTACCTGACTCATTAGCGGGCTCTGTACAGTTTTTTGCGGCCCCTGATCTATTACAACCACTTCTTTAATATGAAGATTAGGTTCCATCAACAAGTTTATAACCGTATCCTTGTCTATATTCAGTTTCAACTGACACGGTTTATAACCAATATAGGAACACCCAATGGTTACTTCGCCATTTGCCACGTGCAATACATAATGTCCATAATCATTTGTTATCGTTCCGTGATAAGTCTTTGCATTGAAAACATTAGCAGAAAGCAATGTTTCACCTGATTCAGAATCGGTAACAACCCCGCTTATAGTTACCTTATTCCTGACATAAAAAATCACATTCTTTCCTCTTCTTTTATATGCTACGTTACATCTTTCACATATCTCTTTAAAAAGTATATGAATGGGTACGTTTTTTTGCCTGGTAACAATCCATTCCTGTTCGTTAAGAAAGTTTGCACTATATGTAAATTCATAGCCATAATTTTTTGTAAGATGCTTAAATAATTCTTTTACCTGGTTTCTTTGCGAAGGCAACTCCACAATCTCCTCGTTTTCTGATTTTTGAGACATCAACAACACACTGTTCACATTCAAAAAAATAAACATAGTTATAGCTCTCAAAAAACAAGTTTTGATTTTTATCATTTGTAATATATAATAATGGTTTTGGTTTCTGTATGCTCTAATCCTGAATCAAATAATAGATATCCCCGCTCTTTTCAACCCGGAGGCTTAGTGTAAGGCTAACTACCTCTAAGACTTCAGCCAAACCCTGATCATTAAATGAAGCCGTTAATACATAGTTTGACAGTTCCTTGTTTTTAATTACTAATTCTGTTTTATAATATCCTGATAAAAACTCAACTACATCGGCTAACGGAGTGTCATTAAATTTAATTTTCTTTGTAATCCACGACATGTAATTATTATTGTTGTGTTGTCCTTTTGTCATCCTTACCTTTTCCTGGTCAATTTCAACAAACTCTCCCGGACTTAAGACTGTTTTCTTATTCAGCAAGCTATCAGACACTTCGACCCTTCCCGTATTTACTCCTACTGTAACCAAACCGTTTTGCTCTTTAATATTGAATGAAGTTCCCAGTACTCGTATCTGTGTGCTTTTACTATTAACAACAAAAGGATGTTTTTTATCCCGGGTTACATTGAAAAACGCTTCTCCTTTAAGTTTTATATTCCTGTTTCTTTTAAAGTTACCAGAGTAAGACAAGTATGAATTTGCATTTAAGTTAACTACTGATTTATCGGGCAATACTACTTCCTTAATTTTGTTTCCTGTTTCCACAACTATTATCTCCGGTGCTTTATCAACTGTGTTCCTGAACATAAAGAATGCGCCAAACAGAATTAATAGAGATGCCGCAACTTTTAAATACAATGGCAGTATCCGTTTATTTCCTTTTCTTGCTAAATGTTTTTCACGAATTGCTTTCCAGGCTTTATTGCTGTCGATCAGTAAACCGTCCGGCAATTTTCCTGTCTCCTGCCATATCCGGTTCAGTTTCGAATAATGCCGGTATGTTTCAGGTTCCTTCAGCCAACTTTCCACAAGCGCGTTCTCGTCTGAACTGCATTCTCCTTTTATATGTTTTATCAGTACCTCGTCCCTTAAATTCCCGTCCATAATTAATGTCCTTTAACTATAAGGGCATTTTTTAAGGTGTTACCCTTAAAAACAAATTGCATTTTTTTCATTTTTTTCAATAAAAACCACCTATACCACTAATAATGTGCAACATAAAACAAACAACAAAACACTAATCAATACTTTGTTGTCTTCCAGGTACCTCTTTATCCGGTTAAGGGCTATATTCATTTGTGCCTCAACAGTTTTCACAGAAATCCCCAATTTATCTGCAATTTGCCTATATGTAAACCCGGTAAAACGGCTTAAAAGAAAGATCTCCCGACATTTTTCCGGCAATTGTTTTATGGCATTTTTTATATGCCCCCTAAGTTCTTTCACTTCAACGGAATCAATCTGAGCGGTATCATTTACTGCGTAATTCAGCAACTCGATTTCCTCAATAAATTCCCAATTGTAATTCTTTTTTAGTGTTTTCAGGCAACTATTTCTTACTGTAGTTGTAATATACGATTTCAGTGTATGCCGCAGCCGTATTTTTTTACTGTTTTCCCAAATATACAGAAATGCCTCCTGAACAATATCTTCTGCCATTCCCTGATCTAAGACAAAAGAATATGCAAAGCGGACTAAATCGGGATATAAGTCATGAAAAAAAATTTCGAAAGGTTTTTCATTCTTTTTTGAAAGTTCATTAAGAATGTACTGGTCTTTTTCCTTCATTTTAGAAAACGTATCGTAACTGCCGGTCAAAGCATTTTATATAGTATTACTTTAATGTACACAAATGTATAATTATTTTTTTCTTCTGCACCCCCACTTCCAGTATCGAAAATTAAAAAACCCGGGCAAATCCCCGGGTTTAGTTCATATATCGTTTTAGGTCCTATTATTCGTTTGCTTCAAGAAATTTCTTCATATCACCCGGATTTGTATAATTGGGCTCCCTGTTTTCCATTAATGCCTGGTGGATTTCATAGGTCACTTTATTCCAACCTTCGTTTTCAATCCAAAGGGGCTTCATTACCGTTGAATCCCATTCACTTAATTTCTGAACCATAAAATCGAACTCTTCTTTATCCTGTTCCCTCAAATCTTTCGATTCACCAATATCATTTTTAAGGTTGTACATCCTATAACCATAGCCGTCCAAACGAACTAGTTTATAGTCATTGTGCCTCATACCGGCCATTTTATCTTTCCTCCAAAATAAAATCTCATGCGGATTTCCGGTCTTAGCCCCCGATGCATATGGCATTAAATCAACACCATCAAGAGGTTTACCAGTTGTTTCATTCATACCTGCCACACTTAATGAAGTGGTAAAAATATCAAATGCAGAAGTGAGCCCTTCAAACCTCTTTCCTCCGCTAACTTTCGCCGGATAAGACATAATGAAAGGAATTCTGTGCCCCCCTTCAAATTTATTACCTTTCCAACCCTTTAACGGTTCACAACTAGACTGGTTATTTGCAGCACCTCCATTATCACTTAGAAAGAATATTAATGTATTGTCGTAAATCCCCTTTTCTTTCAGTTTAGCAATCACTTTTCCAACATTTTCATCAAAAGACCAGGTCATTGCAGCAAGCTTCTTTCTTGAATGCCCTTCGTATTTTGCCAGGTGCTCTTTCTTTGCATGCATTGGCGTATGTACCGCATTAAATGCCAAATACATAAAAAATGGCTGGTTACTATATTCCTCAATATAGTCTACCGCTTTGTCCCCAAAGACATCAGTCAGGTAACCTTCAAAGTCAACCTGTTGATTATTATGCAATATGGCATGAGGGTTCCCTTCCTTATCTGTCTTTTCATTCAAAAAATATGAGCGGCTGCCCCCCAGAAATCCATAAAACTCATCGAAACCACGGTTATTGGGGTGGTGTTCATCTGTTTCCCCTACATGCCATTTTCCAATAGCAATGGTTTTATAGCCACCATCTTGAAGCACATCCCCTATTGTCTTATCATCTTTTCCTATACCCTTTCCGTGCGGAGGAATGTTACATTCAAAACCAAATCTCTGCTGATAACGCCCTGTTAACAGCCCTGCCCTTGAGGGGGCACAAACTGTTGCCGAAACGTGTGCATCTGTAAAAACAACCCCATCGTTAGCCAACACATCAATGTTCGGCGTTTCCAGGTCGGTACTGCCCATAAAACCAAAATCTGCGTAACCTGCATCATCTGCAAGGATAACTATAATGTTTGGCTTCTGGACCAGTTTTTCAGTACTACAGGCAACAAAAAACCAGGCTGCCGCAAGAATTAGTAAATTGCTAATAATTATTTTTTTCATTCGACTCATATTTTATTAATGTCTTAAGTTAATATAATCGTAAAATATGTTGAACAAAGCCTCTTGTTCTGTTCCTTCACTAATACTAATGTTGTTTTTGTTTCCTCTTCAATTGAGCAGGGGTCATAACCGATGGTTTCTTATTCTGAAACATGTCGGTATACATAACCTTCTTTACATCGTCCCACTCTTTTTTTCCAGGCCACAGTTTCTCTATCGTTCCTTTCTCCCATGCAGTGTAGCCTTCATTTATTTTTTTGAGTATTTTAACGTCTTCTCCTGAGATATCTTTTGTCTCTCCTAAATCCTTATCAAGATCATACAGTACCTGACCAACCCCCTCAGCTGAAACAAGTTTGTAGTTTTGATAACGAACAGCCGACCACAAGCCCATTCTCCAAAACAACTCATTATGGGGATGCCCACTTTTCACTTCGTTTAAATACGGCATTAAATCCACACCATCCAATTTCTTACCTGTTGTTTCCTTTATTCCCGCGGCCTTTATAACTGTTGGAAATATATCTAATGATGACACTAACATATCATTCTTAATACCTTCTTTAATTTTTGATTTCCACATGATACAAAACGGGACCCTGTGCCCCCCTTCGAACTCTACTCCTTTAAAACCTTTTAACGGGGCACAGCTTGACTGGTTATGGGGTGAGCCCCCGTTGTCACTAAGAAACACGACAATTGTATTTTCCAGCATTTTTTCCTGCTCTAATTTGCTCAGTACATTACCTACAGCCCTGTCCATTGCCCATGTCATTGCTGCCAGCTTTTGCCGGGGGTGGCCTTTAAAACGTTCTAAATCTTCTTTAGTGGCCTGCATTGGAGTGTGCACGGCATTAAATGACAAGAATATAAAATATGGGTTGCCCTTGTTTTCGTCAATAAACTTTATCGTTTGTTCCCCCAGAAAGTCGGTATAGTACCCTTTAAATGTTGTGTACTCTCCATTGAATTGAACGGCTGTATGAGCTCCGGGCTTATCTGCTTTCTCGCTGGGAAAATACGGACGGTGCCCTCCCAGAAACCCATGAAATACATCAAATCCGCGGTTATTCGGATGAAACTGCTCATCGTCTCCAAGGTGCCATTTCCCAAAAACTGCCGTTTTGTACCCTGCTGTTTTAAGCACATCGGCCATTGTTTTTTCCTCCGGATCCATGCCCAAACCTTTTCCCGGACTATTCATTTCGTGACCAAACCTTTGCTGATAGCGCCCTGTAATAAAACCTGCACGGGACGGGCTACATACCGAACCTGTAACATGGGCATCTGTAAAGTAAACACCTTCATTTGCGATCCGATCTATATTGGGTGTCTTTAAATCAGGACTGCCCATAAAGCCAAAATCTGCATATCCGGCATCATCTGCCATTATTACAATGACATTTGGCTTTTTACCATCTGCTCCAAAACTGTTAACACAAAAGATTCCGGCCAATAATGTGAAAATGAAATACTTTTTCATCATTCCTAATAATATTTTATTTAATTTTTACTGATATTCATTTTTGTTAATTCTTCGATATTGTCTTCCCTGCTAACAACTCTCATTCTAAAAGAATAACCGTATTCAGGGCCTGTTAAACGGTATTTCGGGTGCGTTTCAGCCCCCCAGCTATTATCTCCCCCTACTCCCATTTGCCTGTAATCAATGTTTACTGATGTCAAGTCCCTTTCGACCAAATCAACAGGGTGCCTGTTAATAAACGCCGTTACCTTTTCCTGTCCTGCTTTAGACTTTGCCTTTGGCTCAAAATCCTCTCTGAGATTATGGTGGGCACTTACCTCTAACAACGGCATTCCAACAAACAAAATACCTTTTCCTTTTTCATTTTTAAGTGCCATCCATCTAACATCTGTCCTGTTTCCATTTTCCTGCGGCCTGATATAGTCCCATCTCAGTTCTTTTACCTTACTTTCATATAATCCGACAAATGAACTGGTTTTTCTATCCCAGTAAGATTCATGGGGCCCCCTGCCGTACCAGCTTACAAAGCAATACTCTTTAGGCAGGATTAGGTTCATTCCATACCTGGGGATTTCAGGAGCGTCCTCTTTTACCATTTTAAAATCATTCCTGACGACTATATCTCCGGAACCATAAACCTCATATGTAGTTATATTCCGTGCAATTACTTCCCCTGCTTCATCATATAAATCGTAATAAACGATAATGCTAATTTCATTGTTTGAACCGCTTTTTCTATCAAACTGCACAACCGTCATTCTTTCTTCCATGTTTTTCCATACTTTTGCCCGCTTATGCAGGTTATTCCCGATATCATTATCTACCGGTGCCCTCCAGAAATTTAGCCCCGGGCCTTTTTTCAGCATTTCTTTCCCACCAGATTCCCAACTATCCAGTGTACCTGTTTGGGGATTGAAAGAAAGGGAAAATGATGCCCCTTCAATTTTTAATGTACTGTCGCTTTCTTTAACCGATAGAGAAGGAAAATGCGCAACCGGGGTTTGTCGGGAGGCGCTTTTAACAGGTATTTTAAACTGTTCCGAAGCAACATGATCCCCATGAAGCCCCCCATGCCCTTTTCTGTATTTAGCAAAAAGGTTAAAAAAGTACTCGTTACCAGGCTTCAGGACCTGACTAATATTCAGTTCCAGCAAAAACGCCCCTCCCGGCAAAACAGCAGGAAGTTCTTCTTTACCTGTCCGCACCACCTTCCCATTGGAGATTATTTCCCAATGGATATCAAAGCGAGACAAATCGATGAAGCCATATTTATTTTTTACACGAATTTTTCCCTTTAGAAGATCGACCGGAGTAAATTCTATATTCTGATATACTTTTTTTACTTCATAAAGCACCGGCTTTATCCCTCTGTCCGGGTTGACCAAGCCATTTATACAAAAATTTGCATCAGAAGGAAGCGTATCTGGTCCAAAATCCCCGCCATAAGCCCAATATTTGCGTCCAGCGGAGTCTGTTTTTTGCAGCCCCTGGTCTACCCAGTCCCAAATAAAACCACCTTGCAGGGATTTATATGATTCTATAACATCCCAGTAGTCCTGTAAATTGCCAACGCTATTCCCCATGGCATGGGCATACTCGCACAATATCAGTGGCTTTTCCGGGTTACCTTCCGCGTATTTTTTTATCCTGGAAATATCATGATACATCGGGCATACTATATCGGTGTTATAATCTCCTTTAGCCTGTTCAAACTGGACTGGTCTTGTTGTATCAACAGACTTCAGGTATTCATAAGTTTTATAAAAATTTATACCGTTTCCAGCTTCGTTTCCTAACGACCATATTATTACAGAAGGCTGATTTTTATCTCGTTCATACATATTTTTTGTCCTATAGAGATGTGCCCCCATCCAAAGGGAATCTTTTGCCAGTGATTCTTCCCCATATCCCATTCCGTGAGATTCTATATTTGCCTCATCTACCAGGTAAAGCCCGTGCTGATTGCATAGTTCGTACCATCTCTCAGGCATAGGGTAATGCGAGGTCCGCACAGCATTTATATTGTGCCCCTTCATAAGCCTGATATCTTCCAGCATCGTAGCTTCATCAATAACGTGCCCTGTAATATGATGGTGTTCATGAAGATTTACCCCTTTAAGATAAATTGGCTCACCATTAAAAAAGAATTGCCCATCCTTTATTTCTGTTTTTCTGAACCCGACATCCTGAGTAATATATTCGATAAGCTCCCCACTTGCTGTTTTTAAAGAAATGCTCAAACTATACAGGTTAGGAATTTCTGCCGACCATTTTTTTACATCAAAAATTGTATCCCTTACAGAGATCCTTTCTTCCTTTTCCTGTATTGACACCTCACGGGCATACTCCCTAATTAAAGTATCGTTGCGGGTAAGCTGCAAACCCAGTTGAAGTCCATTTCTTTCCTCAGTTACATTCAGGATATCAATATCGACACTGAAAAGGCCATTTTTATAATCCTTATCGAGCGATGAAACAACCTTAAAATCCCGGATGTGTTGTTTTTCCCTTGCCAACAAATAAACATCACGGGTAATCCCACTCATTCTCCAAAAATCCTGATCCTCAAGATAACTGGCATCACTCCACCGGTACACCTCTAAAGCTAAGGTATTACGTCCATTGCGTAAAACAGGGGTTATGTTGAATTCAGCCGGAGTTTTACTATCTTCGCTATATCCCACAAACTCTCCATTTACCCATAAATAAAAAGAAGAACTTACAGCACCCAAAACCAGGTAAACTTCTTTATCTGTCCATCCTTTGGGAAGTAAAAATGTTTTCTTATATGAACCTATCGGGTTATAGTGCTCCTGAATTTTGGGTGGGGTTTTATCATGCGGATACCCGCCACTTACATAAATCGGATAATCAAAACCTTTCAACTCCCAATTTGAAGGTACCTCTATCATGTCCCATCTGCGCGTATCATACTTATCCTTAAAAAAGAAATATGGCCTTTCTGAAGGGTTTTTTGATAATTTAAAGTCCCATTCTCCATTTAAACTAAAAATACATGACGATGCCCACTTATCCTTACTGCTGGATTCAGCCTTACTTTTATAAGGTATAAAATACGCCCGGGGATCTTCTTTGTTAATCTGCCACACCAAAGGATCTTCCCATTCCGTATTTTCATTCTTCAAGTCTGTATTATCATCGAAATTCCCATACCGCGAACATGAAATCAGGAAAACAATAAGGAAAGAGAAAATATAAATAACAGGTTTGTTCATTATTCGTCATTTTTAAAACTAAAACGCTAAGGTATTCTTTTGTCCCCCGCAATTATATAATTATTAATTCAAATCCTGTAAGAAATTAATCGAAAAGCTTCACATGTAAGCTAAGCTAACCACTTAATAATCGGACATAGGCAAAAACACAAGCAAACAAACAACATCAATCTGTTTAGTTGCCGGAATCAAAAAAGTTTGAGACCAGTTCTATTGATTATTTCATAATTTAAGAGATTGGTATGCAAAAGTTAGTATTAACCTTAAAATAATTATCTATGAAAAGTTTTATTAATCTTTTAGTCCTCCTTTTATTCTTTAACCTTTCTGTTAAATCCCAAATTACAGTCGTAGAAAAACTATCCAATGGTCAGGTAATACATGTAAATCTTAATGAAAAAGAAGATGTTCACATGGTTCAAGTTGTTGGATTATCAAATTTTTGGGGAACAAAAGTTACTGTAAGTGTAGATTATGGTCAAAAACATGACTTAAGAAATGATTCTTATATCATTAGAGAAGATGGCTCTCAAATAAAGTTTTTTTCTATGATACAAGCCTTAAATTACTTTCTAGAACATGGATGGGAATATGTGGATGCTAATATAATTACTATCTCAAATCAGAATGTTTATCATTACAAAATGAAAAAGACAGGCTCTTAGATTATCTGGCCCTTAAACCTCCGTAAAGGACAAATCCCTCCATGCTAACACATTGAGGGATTTGTTTTGTAGCGAGAGCGAGACTTGAACTCGCGACCTCAGGATTATGAATCCTGCGCTCTAACCAGCTGAGCTACCTCGCCATTTTCCACTATTATTAATGTCTGTGGAATATTATTGTATTTTATCCGTTCCTTTAATTAATGTGAAGTAATCGTTACTCCCTCAAAACGGGATGCAAAGATATACTTCTTTTTTTAATAACCAATATTTTTTTCATTATGTGAGCAAAAAAAAGAAATATTGGCTTATTTTTGCAGCCATCTGTGGCAATTTTTGTAATCAACTTTGATTTCTTATATTGCACACATTAACTTGACTAAAGCACAATACATGAAGCAAAAAATAGTTTTAGAATATGCTATAAATTCATCACCGAAAGTTCTTTATACGAGACTCAGTACCCCGGGAGGCCTATCTGAATGGTTTGCTGACGACGTTAATTTAAAAGGCTCTGAATTTTCTTTCTTTTGGGACGGTGCAGAACAAAAAGCTGAAGTGATTCAAAAGAAGGAAAACAAATTTATCCGGTTTAAATGGGTTGATGATGACGATGATGCTTATTTTGAATTCAGAATAAACACAGACGAACTCACCAAGGATACTGCTCTTGTGGTAACAGACTTTGTTGAAGAGGATGAGAAAGATGACTCTGTAGAGCTCTGGAACACACAGATTGCAGAACTAAAACATACTATAGGTTTATAAACAAATCCGTTCTATCTTTGTAATTTGGTTATTCTAATTCTCGGAAAGAAAATTCTCTACTTGTGAAGCGGCTTCATTTATTTTTACTACGTTCCTTTATAGGTCCATTTATTTTAATTTTTTTCATTGTGCTATTTGTACTGCTTATGCAGTTTTTATGGCGTTACATTGACGAGCTTATCGGTAAAGGGCTTGAATTCAACATCATACTAGAATTCCTCCTTTACACTTCCGCGACCTTGGTGCCAATGGCCCTCCCCTTGTCCATACTTATGTCTTCTTTAATGACATTTGGAAACCTTGGAGAAAGGTATGAATTAACAGCCATTAAAGCTTCAGGAATTTCACTGCAGAAAATCATGCGGCCATTAGTCTTTTCTGTTATTTTGATCAGCATTGGCACGTTTTTTTTTGCAAACAATGTCCTTCCATACGCAAACCTTCAAATGCGTACCCTTCTTTATGATATTCAGCAACAAAGACCTGAGCTGCAAATAAAGCCGGGAGAATTCAACAACCTTATTGATGGTTATAGTATAAGGATAAAGGACAAAGATCCGAAAACAAATACAATGTATAACGTTCAGATCTATGACCACTCCGAGAGAAGGGGAAATGTTAGTGTGGTAATTGCCGATTCCGGTACCATGAAAATGACACCGGATGAACAAAACCTTTTAATGACCCTACACAACGGACATAGCTACAACGAACTACAGGACATGAACACCCCTGAAAAGAAAAGGAGCTATCCGCACAGGTATGACCAATTCGAGAAACAGGAATTCCTGATACATTTAACCGGCTTCGATCTTGAACGAAGCGACCAAAGCTTGTTCCAGAACCATTATGCAATGATGAACCTGGAACAGTTAAGCCATGAAAAGGATTCTATTTCAACCGAGATAAACGAAAAAGAAAAAAGCATTTATGAAAGTCTGATTTCTGTGTACCTCTTCAAAAAAAGAGAAGAAAACAAACCATTTAAAAAACCCAAAAGAAGGGGAAGTAATATTGGCGAAGCTGAAGCAAGTTTTGAACTCCCCCCACCTGGATTTGAAAAAAGCCACAGTCAGGCTCCAACTAAGCAGAAAAAAGACTCGGGCGCAACAAAAACCGACAGCGCACAAACAAAAGCCCTGCCCACCGTAAGCCCAATTGATATTGATTCTGTATTTAACATATTGACCTTAAGAGAAAAAAGCCGGGTGGGCAGTTCCGCTCTGTCTTTTGCCCGCTCTTCTACAAACTTAATAGCCAACTCCATCCCTTTTCTTGACAGAAAAATACACCGGCTAAGGCGCTATGAAATTGAATGGCACAGAAAATTCACCATTTCTTTCGCCTGTCTGCTCTTCCTGTTTATCGGTGCTCCTTTAGGGGCCATAATTCGAAAAGGCGGCCTGGGGCTCCCCCTGGTTTTATCGGTTATATTCTTTATTTTATACTACATCTTATCACTTACCGGAGAAAAACTGGTCAGGGAAAGTATTGTCCCCAGTTATCAGGGCATGTGGTTAACCTCGGCTATTTTTGGCCTTGCTGGTAGCTTTTTAACTTACCAGGCTACTACAGATTCATCAATGCTTAACCTGGACACCTACTTAAATTTCCTAAAAAAATATTTTGGACAACGTTATAATATTGTTGACAAGATAAACATCGACAAAACCATTGAGCTGGATAAATCCTACGCCCGCCTCGACAAGATTGAAGCCTCGTTATTCAATCTGGAAGAATCTGTGGATAATGTTTTGCTCAAAATCAAAGAAGGGCTAAGGCTTAGTGACTTTATCAGTTCTCTTTTCACCCCTCAAAATGACTCAAACATTATACTGTTTGAACGGTATTATAACAATACTTTCAGGATAATAATAAACCATCCGGTATTTCATAAAAAAACGGTCAGGGCAAAAATATATGAGTTTCCTTCTTTTAGTATAGAAGAAATGGGAGACACAAAATGGAGAATGGCCCTGCGAATAGTTTTGTCCTTAACAATTGTCTTAACCCCATTGGTGGCATTAAGGCAATACATAAGAATTTTACTGGTAAGAATTAAGTTGAGAAAAATCAAACAGCTATTACCCGAACTATGTTCCATTATTAAAAGACATGAATCTGAATTTTAGTTTCGATGAAGATATTACAATTATGTAACAAAGTTCCTTATCCTCCAATTGATGGAGGGACCATTGCCATGTATAATCTGGCCGAAGGTTTAGCAGAACAAGGAAACACTGTTGATATCCTGGCAATGGAAACGTTCAAACACCCGGCAAAAAAAGGAAAAGAAGGCATTCATCCGAATATTTCACTTCACTACTTGTTTGTTGACACAACAATTAAGTGGCACCACCTCGTTAAAAACTTCTTTTTTGGCAAAACCCCGTATATTGCAAAGCGATTTATTAACAACGAGTTTAAAACCACTTTAATAAATCTGCTAGAGAAAAATAAATACGACATTGTGCAGTTAGAGGGCCTATACCTGGCACCCTATTTACCTGTAATCAGAGAAAACTGCGCATCAAAAATAGCCCTGCGCTCCCATAACATTGAGAATGAAATATGGAAACGCCTGTATAAAAACGAAAAGTTTGGGCTTAAGAAGTTATACTTTAAAAATCTGGCAAAAAGAATATCAAAGTTTGAAAAAAGCTGGATCAACAAATACGACTACCTCATTCCAATTACCTATAGAGACGCTGTTGAATATCAAAAGCTGGGAAATAAAAAACCCAGTAAGGTTATACAAACCGGAATTCCGGAAAAAAGAATTGCAGAATCACTTACGGTCAGAAAAGAGCGCAAGTTGTATTTCCTTGGTTCTCTTGACTGGTTGCCAAATCAGGAAGGGGTACTGTGGTTTGTAAAGAATGTCTGGCCAATGATCTGGCATGGAAATCCGGGAATAGAATTCCACATTGCCGGAAGAAATGCCCCGGAATGGTTTACAAAAGCTGTATCGAAGCCGGGGGTTACCTTCCACGGAGAAGTTGAAAATGCAAAGGAATACGTAGATAAATACGATATTATGATTGTCCCGTTACTTTCCGGTGGGGGCATGAGGGTGAAAATTGTTGAAGCCATGGCGCAGGGAAAAATAATAGTCACCACCCACATTGGAGCAGAAGGCCTAGATATTATTCCAAACTATCATGCTATCGTTACTGATATGCCGGAAGATTTTGCTAAAGGGGTACAGATTCTCCTGGAAAATACCGATTTCTATATAAAACTTGGCGAGAACTCAATTCGCTTTATAAAGACGAACTACACCAATAAAGCTTTGGCCCGCGACCTGGCATCATTTTATCAGTCAAATAAATAATGCTAATTGTTTTATTCTGGATATTAATCGGGGTTATTGTATACACTTATGCAGGGTACACATTAATCCTTATTATTTCCCATCTCTTTATTAAACGAAAATCCACCCCCTCACCCATAAGTGAGCAGGACTTACCTCAAATAACCCATGTTATTGCGGCGTACAATGAAGCCGAAATAATTCCGTCAAAAATAGAAAACTGCCACCAGCTTGATTACCCCAAAGAAAAAATCGAACACCTGTGGGTCATTGACGGTTCTGATGACAACAGCGAAAACATCCTGAAAAAGACAAAAGGAATAAAGCTTCTCTTCGAAAAACAAAGAAAAGGGAAAACCGCAGCCATTAACCGGGCAATGCAAACCGTTAAAACACCCATAACCGTTTTTTCCGATGCCAATACAATGCTGTCAAAAAAGGCAATCAGAAACATGGCCGAGCTTTTGTCCCATAGCAACGTTGGCTGCATAGCCGGGGAAAAAAGGATAATTTATAATAAAACAGACAAAGCTTCTGCGGCAGGTGAAGGGCAATACTGGAATTATGAATCCTTTATAAAAAAGCTTGAATCTTCATTCGGCTCAACCATGGGGGCCGTTGGTGAATTATATGCCATAAAAACCAGCCTGTTTGACCCTCCGCCAGAAAACACAATTCTTGATGACTTTATGGTTTCAATGGATATTGCAGAAAAAGGATATAAGATAGTATACTCATCGGAAGCGTTTGCTCAGGAGAATTCCTCTTTTAATATTAGGGAAGAAATGAAGAGGAAAAGTCGAATAGCTGCCGGAGGGTTTCAGGTCCTCGCTTTAAGAAAAGACTTTCTAAATTTTCGCAAACACCCGAAGTTCAGTTTTCAATACCTTTCACACAAAGTGCTGAGATGGCTGGTTACTCCGTTATGTCTTGGGCTTTTGTTCATTGTAAACTTTCTGATTGTTATTAAGAACACTCAGGTAAACATTTTTTCCGTTAGCCTTGGGCTTCAATTATTCTTTTATCTTATTGCCTGCATTGGATATATGCTAAGGAATACCCCTATACGGATTAAAATGCTCTTCTTACCCTATTATTTCTTCATCGCCAACTACTCCCAGATAATTGGTTTAGTGAAATTTTTATCCGGACGACAAAATGTTGCCTGGGAAAAATCAAAACGGACTTCTTAGTGCAACAGCCACACACACAACCCGGATCGGCATACATAAAATGCGCCCCTCCGGGTAATATTTAATTAAACCCAAAGAATTAGATCGCATTGTTGATTCAACGATAAGGACGGTTTAAATCCAATTAGCGCGCACTCGCCCCAATTTTCACTTTCACACCAAAAACACCCTTAAATAATAATATGTTAGCAAAACAAGCTTTATTGTTTCCATGATTAAGGAAGCGCAATATTATTCGTAAACATGACATATATGTTGTGAATTTTAGAATACAAATCTTACTTTTGCGGTTTCAACATAGATTCGTAAAAAATGCCGAGTAATTCAGAGATTAAAGACCGGTTAAATACAATTGAAGAAGCTATTGAGGATATCCGAAACGGAAAACTTATAATAGTTATTGATGATGAAGACCGGGAAAATGAAGGAGATTTTATAGCTGCAGCAGAATTAGTTACTCCGGAAATTGTAAATTTTATGGCTACTCACGGAAGAGGGCTGATTTGCTGTGCAATACCAGAAGAAAGGTGCGATGAACTGGAACTGGAGATGATGGTAAAAGTAAATACCTCTTCTCATGCCACCGCATTTACCGTATCTGTCGATTTATTGGGACATGGTTGTACAACCGGGATTTCTGCCAGCGACAGGGCAAAAACAATTAATGCGCTAATAGATCCTGACACAAAAGTTGAAGAACTTGGCAGGCCCGGACACATTTTCCCTCTTAAAGCAAAGTCAAGAGGGGTATTAAGACGTGCCGGCCATACAGAAGCTGCC
This sequence comes from Bacteroidales bacterium, assembly GCA_965230395.1. GTDB lineage: Bacteria > Bacteroidota > Bacteroidia > Bacteroidales > UBA10428 > UBA10428. Next base: position 2,315,349 of record CBDDKV010000002.1, on the reverse strand, counting down.
GTTGATCTTGCACGGCTTGCCGGCTTAAAGCCTGGCGGTGCCCTTGTTGAAATTATGAACGAAGATGGAACAATGGCCCGCTTGCCCCAACTTATTGAAATTGCGAATAAGTTTGACCTGAAAATTATTACAATAAAAAGCCTTATAGCCTACCAGCTTAAAAGTGACAGCCTGATTATTCCGGGGGTCCGGGCGAAATTACCAACCGAATTTGGCGATTTTGACATTATTCCTTTTATCCAAAAATCAAACAGTGTTGAACATGTTGCTTTATTCAAAGGGAACTGGACCAAAGAAGAACCTGTTCTGGTAAGGGTCCACTCATCGTGCATGACTGGTGATATATTTGGTTCATATCGTTGCGATTGCGGCCCTCAGCTTCACGAAGCAATGAAGAAAATTGATAAAGCAGGGCAAGGGGTAATCGTTTACCTGATGCAGGAAGGCCGTGGAATTGGCATTTTCAATAAGATACATGCTTATAAACTACAGGAAGAAGGCCGGGACACGGTAGAAGCTAATCTTGACCTGGGATTTGATGACGATGAACGGGACTATGGCGTGGGGGCCAGTATCTTAAGGGAGCTCGGATTAGGAAAAATAAAACTGATGACCAACAACCCTGTAAAAAGAGCGGGATTAGAAGGCTACGGACTTGAAATAATTGAGAATGTCCCTTTGGTAATTCAACCCAATAAGTTTAATTTTCAGTATATGGAAACAAAAGTTGAAAAAATGGGACATGAATATAAACTACCCGAAAAAAAGGATTAACAACTGTTAATAGGTAATATTCCTGAACATTGCTTCTATTTGACAAAGATTGGGGCTGAATTAAAAAATCAGGTACAGAAAGTTGCTTATCCAATCTTTTTGCCCGATTTTTAAAAAAAGACTTTTTTTCGGTAAACGTTGAAGAATTCTTATAAAACAAATACGTAAAACCATTATGGACAAAGGTATCAGCATTGTTTTCATGGGCACGCCTGACTTTGCAGTTTCGTCACTAAAAGCAATTAAAGAAGCGGGAATTTGCATTAAAGGTGTAATAACAGCCCCGGATAAACCCGCCGGCAGAGGAAAAAAAATTCAGACTTCTGCTGTAAAAAAGTACGCCATAGAAAACAATATTGAACCCGTCCTTCAACCTACGAACCTTAAAGATCCGGAATTCAACGAAGAATTAAAAAAACTTGGAGCAGACTTATTTGTAGTTGTGGCTTTCAGAATGCTTCCGGAATCGGTTTGGAGCATGCCCAAATCAGGGACAATAAACCTTCATGCATCGCTTCTTCCTAATTACAGGGGGGCCGCCCCAATTAACTGGGCCGTTATAAATGGAGATAAAAAGACCGGGGTAACCACCTTCTTTATTGAAAAAGAAATAGACACCGGAAAAATAATACGGCAGGAAACCGTCCCTATTGAACCTGAAGAAAATGCAGGCTCGCTTCATGACAAATTAATGGAAGTTGGGGCAAAGGTACTGGTGGACACAATAAACTGTATAGACCAAGGCTACTACGAAGCTGTGTCACAGGATGTGCTCATAAAAAAAGAATTAAAAAATGCCCCAAAAATATTTAAAGACGATTGCAAAATTGACTGGAACAAGCCTGTAAGCGAAGTTTACAATCTAATCAGGGGATTAAGCCCATATCCTGCTGCCTGGACAGAAATAAAAGGTGAAGAAGCCAAACCAATCAACTTAAAGATTTTTGAGGCATCTGTGGAGAATGCAGTTCCTGAGGAAGCCCCGGGAACATTACTTTTTGAAGAAGGCCCGTCTTTTAAAATCAGTTGCACCGACGGATATATAAAAATACTCTCCCTGCAACAGGCAGGAAAGAAGAGAATGGAAGCGGAGTCCTTCCTCCGGGGATTTCAGGAAGCTGAAAAATATTCATCAGCCACCTAAGTCGAATTCAATCTCAAATTCAGGTTCCTCTTCGTTATTGTTTTCTTGCCCGCTTTCTTTATCATTACTTTTCTGTAATGATATTTTCCCCTTTAACCTGCCACGAAGCAAAATCATTGCCCCAACCTGTGGTTCACGCCCTTCTGGGATTTTGTTTATTTTCCTTAGCTTATTTACCTTAATGGCATATTTCTGCGATATAGAATAAAGAGTCTCCCCTTCCTTCACCAAGTGCGATTTGTTCGGACCATATATTTTATTTCTTTTGGGCTGGATATAAACAAACTCCCCTTCTTCCAACTTACTGCCCGCCGGCTTCTCGTTGTACTTCGAAAGCTGCCAGTTTAAAAGGTAAAGCTCCTCTGACAACGATTCATAAGTATCCTCGCTGGTTGCAACAATATATTTCACCCGGTTATTATAGTGTATTTTTCTCTTTCCTGTATGGACTTCGGACCTGCCCGCCCTTCTTTTTCTGGTGCTTTTTCCACCTGACAGTGCTAATTTGTCATACGCATATAGTTCATTATCCTCTATTACTTTTATTAAGGCTTTAGCATAGGTTGGGCTTGTTGCATAACCTGCCTTTTTAAGCCCTTTCGCCCATCCTTTATAGTCATCAGGTTTCAATTCAAATAAAAAAGCATAGCGGCTTCTTCCTGTTAAAAAGTCTGAGTGATCCTTATACGATCTTTCTGCTGATTTATATTTCCTGAAACATTCGTTCTTTTTATCGTCATCATGCCGGACACTTGGCCCTTTCCAGTCATGACATTTAATTCCAAAATGGTTATTGGCTTTAACAGCCAGCGAACTGTTTCCGCTTCCCGATTCCAGTATGCCCTGAGCCAATGTAATACTTGCCGGAATCCCTGTACGTGTCATTTCCTGAACTGCCAGTTCGTTGTATTTTTCAATATATTGGGCCTGGGTCATTCTTCCCCGTTTCTGGGCCATTCCGACCAACGGTATTACGATGAAAATAAAAGCCAGTGAAATACGCATTTGATTCTTTTTTTGCAAAGCTAATTGAATATCTAACGATTTTTTATCCTCCATCATTGTATTTATTAACATTAATCTGCCTGTTAACCCGCTTCACACATGGAATTTAATCAAAAACAACCGTACTTTGACCTTTCTTCCAAATACCGTTCATCCAAAAAATCTAATGGTATCGTGGTTTAATATTGTCACATAAATTGATTTTTATATTTTTAATGCCTCATTTTAAGAACGGACTCATGTTCAGAATACAACTTCGGACAAAACTTATTTTGGTTGTTATTTTCACGACAACGGTTTCTTTTGCGGCCGTCCTCCTTTTCTATAACAAGCAACTCAAAAAACTTTCAAGGGAACAGGCTATTGCTTTGGCCAGTTCCAATGCAGAGGAACATGCTGCTACATGCAAGAATTATTTAGATATTGACCTTGGATATACAAAGGCACTGGCAGATGCCGCATCAGGATTTGAAGAACTACCCCGGCACCAAAGGGACTCAGCCTTCAAAGCTGTATATCTGAGGATGATCAAGAAAAACCCAAAATTTGTAGCTGTTTGGAATACAATAGAATTGCAGTATACCGATACAAATTACCCATACGATTACGGAAGAAAATCAATTGCAGCTGTTAAATCCGGAATGGAATACAACGTTGTTGAGTTTTACAGAGATATGGACGGCCACAATACAAATGGCAACTATTACAGAATGAAAAAAGATAATATTGTTGCTGTTACGGATCCTTATGTGGATCCTGAAGTCGGTAACTTTCTTATCACATCAACAACTGCACCAATCAGAATAGGGGGCGCTTTTGCCGGGCAAGCCGGAATTGACTTCCGGATAGATGTTTTTCAGAATTTCATCGACAGTCTGTATATAATGGACGGTGCCACTTCAATGGTTATTTCCAACTCCGGAATCCTTCTGGGCCACTCAAATCCGGAATTGGTTGGAAGCAATATTACGGATATTATGGCCAGTTTAAATATCCAGGAAGACTTTGTCTCAATAATTCAAAGCGGTAACCCCAAAGGGTTCGAACATAAAATTGATGAGAAGCCCTACTATACGGCCATTGTGCCATTTTATGTTGAAAATACAAATACGCCATGGGCGTTTAGTATTACACTGCCCATAAACCCGTTTCTTGAAGGAGCAATGGCCCTGAGCAAAAACATTTTTTGGATTGGCCTTTTCGGCATCCTTTTCGTCATTTTTGTTGTGTGGATTAATGCTTCAAAAATTGTGAAACCCTTAAAAGACACCACCCGCGTTTTTAAAGAGCTCGCAACCGGCAATATAAACGACAACCTAAAACTCCTCAACATTAATACGAAAGATGAAATTCAGGACATGGCTTCATCTGTCAATCAGCTTATTGACAACCTGCAAAAAACTGAGAAATTTGCCCGGGAGATTGAAAAAGGGAACCTCCTTGCCCAATATGATACCCGCGGAGATAATGACCGTTTGGGCAATGCCCTTTTAAATATGAGACAGGGGCTATTAGATGCGAAAGAAAAAGATGAAAAAAGGCATGAAGAAGATAAAATAAGAAACTGGACGTTGGACGGACTGGCTAAATTGAGTGATGTTTTACATCAGGACAACGATAATTTTGGTGAGTACATGCAAAATATTATAAATTATATTGTAAGGTACACAGAAACCAACCAGGGAGGGATTTATATTGTAAATAATACCGGAAAAAACAGAAAAGTTGAATTGATCGGTTCCTATGGTTTTGACGGGGAGAAATTCAACAGAAAAAATTTCGAATACGAAGAAGGCCTTATTGGCATGTGCATTAAGGAAAGAAAAACAACATACATTGAAGAGCTACCTAAGAATTACCTTAAAATAAATTCGGGGTTAGGTGGAAATGTTCCTGGTTCTTTAATCATTTCCCCCTTAAAATATAACGATAGGGTTTTGGGGGTTATTGAAATTGCCTCCCTTAAGAAAATGGAAGGTTTCAAAAAGCAATTTATCGAAGAAGTTGCAGAAGATATTGCTTTAACGATCGATTCTCTAAGAATTCAGCAGGAATCCCACCAACTTCTTGAACGAACACAGGTCCAGGCAGAACAAATGCAGGCCCAGGAAGAGGAGTTAAGACAAAACATGGAAGAACTAATGGCTACTCAGGAAGAAAACAGCAGATCCATGAAAAAAATGCAGAAGGACTTAAAATCAGCTCATTCCGAAATAGAAAAATATAAAAGGCGGTAATATTTTTTCCTGAGAAAATACCTGAATTAAATACCCCCTGCGTATAATTAAGAAATTTTCTCCCACAAATTTTCTTCTGAAGGAGGTTCTGCTTCAATTGTTATCACTTCCTTACTTACCGGATGGACAAACTCAATTTTCCTGGCATGTAATGCTATTCCCCCATAATTATTTGATCGCGGATAATTATATTTTAGATCCCCCTTTATGGGAGATCCCATCTTCGCCAACTGTGCCCGGATCTGATGGTGCCTTCCTGTTTTTAAGTCTACCTCTAAAAGATAAAAATTATCGGTTCGGCCAATCAGTTTATAGTCCAGTTCTGCTCGTTTAGAATCTTTAACCTCATCGTCGAAACAATAAGATTTGTTTTGTTTGGGGTTTCTCTTCAGGTAATGGACAAGTGTCCCTGTATTCTGAGGGGGGATTTCCCTTACCAAAGCCCAGTATGTTTTTTTTATTTGCCCGTCTCTGAACATATTGTTCAAACGGGAAAGCGCCTTACTTGTCCTGGCAAACAAAACCACCCCGCTTACCGGCCTGTCGAGCCGGTGTGTTACGCCCAGGTACACCTCTCCGGGTTTATTATATTTATCTTTAATATAGTCTTTGACCTTTTTATCAAGAGATTTGTCCCCTGTATTATCTCCCTGTACCAGTTCCCGGTTCCCTTTATTTATTGCAATAATGTGATTGTCTTCATAAAGGATGTTTAAATCGTGCTGAAACATAACGCTTAATACTGCTCCCTGTCATTAGGGAAATTCATACTTTTTACATCATCAATATAATTCTCAACAGCCCCCAGCATCTCCTGGTGCAGGTTATGGTACCTTCTCAGGAACCGTGGTGAGAATGCCTGTGTTATCCCAAGCATGTCGTGTAAAACCAGGACCTGTCCGTCAACATGAGGCCCGGCGCCTATCCCGATAACAGGTGCTTTAATATTTTGGGTAACTTCTGCGGCCAGCACAGCTGGTATTTTTTCAAGTACAATTCCAAAAACGCCCGCTTTATCAAGTATTTCTGCGTCCTCCTTCAGTTTATTGGCTTCTTCTTCCTCACGTGCCCTTACAACATACGTCCCAAATTTATGGATAGACTGGGGGGTCAATCCCAAGTGTCCCATAACGGGAATACCTGCAGACAAAATCCTTTCCACAGATTCCAGCACCTCTCTCCCACCTTCAAGCTTTACGGCCGCAGCCCCTGTTTCCTTTAAAATACGGATTGCAGAATTCAATGCTTCTTTTGAATTCCCCTGATATGTCCCAAAAGGTAAATCGACTACAACCAAAGCCCTGCTTACTCCCCGAACAACCGAAGCTGCATGATATATCATTTCATTTAATGTTATTGGCACGGTGGTCTCGTGGCCAGCCATAACATTCGAGGCAGAATCCCCTACCAGAATAACATCTATTCCAGCCTGATCAACTATCCTTGCCATGGAAAAGTCATATGCTGTTAGCATTGAAATCTTCTCCCCCCTAAGTTTCATCTCGTGTAACACATGGGTTGTTACACGTTTAACCTGACTATGTAGCGACATGATAATAATATTTATTTATTGCGCTACAAAGTTTAAAAAAAGATTAATATCTGAAACCATTCGCGTTAAAGTTTTACAACATCCTGTAATTATTTACAAAATACCGGATGAATATTTCCTTTAAGAACACCATAAACTGTCATATCCTAAAAACCGCCCGTCAAACACTGTCTTTTTGTCATTTATTAAAAAAAAACACCAGTCAACAAGCATAAATGACAGACAAAAATTCAACCATATGCTGTTGGCATAATCATTGACAAAAGAAGTTCGAAAAACGAAAAACAAGTTTAAAATATAATATTTAGCGTATTATGGGTAAAATAATTGGAATAGACCTAGGAACAACAAACAGCTGTGTTTCCGTTATGGAAGGAAATGAGCCCGTTGTTATTCCAAACAGTGAAGGAAAAAGAACAACCCCTTCGATGGTTGCTTTTGTTGAGAACGGTGAGCGTAAAGTTGGTGATCCGGCAAAACGTCAGGCCATTACCAATCCCCAGAAAACAATCTTTTCTGTAAAAAGGTTTATGGGTGAAACATACGATCGTGTTTTAAAAGAAGTTGAACGTGTACCTTATGTTGTTCAAAAGGGAGACAACAACACTCCCAGAGTGAAAATTGATGACCGGTTATACACTCCGCAGGAAATATCGGCAATGACACTTCAGAAAATGAAGAAAACGGCAGAGGACTACCTTGGACAAGAAGTAACCGATGCTGTTATAACCGTACCTGCATATTTCAACGATTCGCAACGCCAGGCTACAAAAGAAGCTGGCGAAATTGCCGGGCTTACTGTTAAGCGTATCATTAATGAGCCTACGGCAGCTTCATTGGCATATGGCCTTGACAAAAAAGACAGAGACATGAAAATTGCCGTCTTCGACCTTGGAGGTGGTACTTTCGATATATCTATCCTGGAATTAGGGGACGGAGTTTTTGAAGTAAAATCAACCAACGGGGACACTCACCTTGGTGGTGATGACTTTGACCAGGTAATTATTGACTGGCTGGCTGATGAATTCCAGAAAGATGAAGGGGTAAACCTACGGAAAGACCCAATGGCTTTACAGCGTTTGAAGGAAGCTGCAGAGAAGGCAAAAATTGAACTCTCAAGCTCAACTTCAACTGAAATCAACCTTCCATATATTATGCCGGTTGACGGAATCCCAAAGCACCTTGTGAGATCCCTTAGCCGTGCACAGTTTGAGCAACTTGCAGACGGACTTATCCAGGCAACCATTGAGCCTTGTAAAACAGCGATTAAAGATGCCAGTTTATCTCCATCTGAAATCGACGAAGTTATTTTAGTTGGTGGTTCTACAAGAATTCCTGCTATTCAGGAAATTGTAGAGAAGTTCTTTGGAAAAAAGCCTTCTAAAGGTGTTAACCCCGATGAAGTAGTGGCTATTGGAGCTGCAATACAGGGTGGGGTTTTAACTGGTGAAGTAAAAGATGTACTGCTTCTTGATGTTACCCCTCTTTCTCTTGGTATTGAAACAATGGGAGGAGTTATGACTAAGCTGATTGAAGCAAACACCACAATACCTACCAAGAAAGCAGAAACTTTCACAACTGCCGCTGACAATCAACCTTCGGTTGAAATCCATGTTTTACAAGGAGAAAGGCCAATGGCCAATGACAATAAAACTATCGGAAGGTTCCATTTAGACGGAATCCCACCTTCTCCACGCGGTGTCCCTCAAATCGAAGTTGCTTTTGACATCGACGCGAACGGGATATTACATGTATCAGCAAAAGACAAAGGAACCGGAAAAGAGCAAAGTATACGTATTGAAGCTTCTTCAGGACTTACTGATGATGAAATAAAAAAGATGCGGGACGAAGCCAAGGTAAATGAAGCTGCCGATAAAGAAGCAAAAGAAAAAATTGATAAGCTAAATACCGCTGACAGTTTAATCTTCCAGACTGACAAGCAACTCAAAGAATTTGGAGACAAGATTCCTGCCGACAAGAAAGGCCCTATTGAAAAAGCCCTTAATGAACTAAAAGAGGCCCATAAAAAACAGGATATTGAACAGATTGACAAAGCTTCTGCTGAATTAAACAATGTCTGGCAGGCTGCCTCACAGGATTTATACAATGCCAGTCAACAAGCCCAGGGAGCTAAAGGAGAACAGCCCGGACCTGATGCACAGGCAGAAAATACCGATAAGAATACAGGAAAAGGTGATGATGAAGTGACTGATGTTGACTTTGAAGAAGTTAAATAGTCTCATTCAACACATACAATAAAAAAGCCCTCAGCATGCTGAGGGCTTTTTTATTGTACCACCCCGCCAATGGGCATTAAATTTCGGGCGAACCAATATTCATGAATTTGAACGGTAATTGCAGCCATCCGAAACAACCTGACAGAAAAACGATTGAACGGCGGAAGAAAAAAAGTTGTTTTTTTTACAGGAAAAAATTTTTAATACGAAAAATCTTACTAATTTTGACAACGATCAACTTGGGCATCTTTCTTTGATCAAACGATGGATTGAGAAGATAAATACAAACGGTTTTTATCTCCTCAATTCTTTTTTTTATCTAACGGTCGCTATCCTTTAACCCCTTCTTAATTTTCTGGTCAATATGAATTGTAAGCTGTAAAGGTTACATCTCATTTATTTTATGCCCTGTAGTTTCCAGCCTGAAAAACAAGGCAATTCAGAAAAGTCAGTTAGCAATTTTACAGTCATCGATGTTTAGTCGAATAAAACAAAAATATAATACGAATAGGCGTAATTACACCATTTAAAAAGGAACAGACAAAACACCCCACAATCTTTTACATTTACCTTTCGTTTTTCACTAAACGATATTGTTGTTGGAAGATTGACCTGGACAACATAAGCGGGGTGCCCACTTGATGTAATTGGCGTAAAAAGAATTTTGTCTGAAGCAAGGCGGGTTTAATTCTTTTAGCCAACAAGTCATAAGTGGACCGCTGAGTGGCTGAGCCTTGAACTTTGTTACTTTGGCCCAAGCCAAAGTAATTGTAACCTGCTTTTATGTTCGTATCTCTTGAACCCTTACATATTACATCTTTTTAGTGGTGGTATAAAAGCGGCCTGACATTAAATATAACGGCTTTCTGTTGTTCCCGCAATAATGTAAAGCAGGGCAACAATACCGTCTAAAACAAAGCAATTTCGGAAAGTTATGGGGAGCTCAAAATTCCTGTCCCTTCATGAATAAGTTACCGGGTAATACCTACGGTTTAATAAGAAGCAATTTAGCCCACAAAAAAAGGGAATGCCTCCTGACCTTCAGTTTGCTTCCCCCTTCAATAGCAATAGTATATTTACAAAGTTTACTTCTTTTACTTTCTAAATTGTTACCGGCTCAACTTAACATTTAACGCTGTTGGCCCTTTAGGTCCCTTACCTATTTCAAAAGTAACCACATTATTTTCCCGTACTTCATCAACCATATTGTTAACGTGGACAAAGATACTTTCTTTCGTTTCTGTATCACGTATAAATCCAAACCCCTTATTGTCATTAAAAAAGGTCACCACCCCTCTCCTTATCGGATCAGGCTTCTCCAATCCTCTTTTGGGAATATTAACTTCAATATCTTCAGGTTTAATTTCTTCTTTTTTCACGGTCGGATCCGGCGGGGTTGAGGAAAGCATCCCGTTTTCATCAACATAGGCTATCATATCATCAAGGCTATTTCCACCCTTTCCACCCTCTTTTCTTGCCAGCCTTTTCTGTTCTTTCTCTTTTCTCTTCTTTTCTTTTTTACTTCTTACTTCTTTTTTATTAAAGGTTTCTTGTGATCTACCCATAAATTGTTTTTTCGTTTATATATAGTTTAAAATGCATTTAGTGACTATTTCTGCTTTCCAATCTGCGTTTAATCCATCTCTGCTATCAACTGTACAAATAAAAAAACAGAACATTTCTTTCTGTCCCGCCTTATTCCCCTGTCTGTTCAGGTTGACTTCCGCCCCTTAGACAGATAGAAAGAAAATAATTTATTGATTTAAAAAAAAGAGCAGTAATAAACTAATAGTGAGAGAGGAATTAGTAAATAAAAGCACAAATTCTCAAATCGAAATACCGCACAAAGGTAACCTTTATTTTCCAGAAGTACACTTTTTATTTACTATTAATAAACAGTCAAGCACATAGCCCCGTCTCTAAACCGCGAAAAAACCTCTGTTCAACAACAACAATTCAATATTCTATGTTTTGTAAACCCCTGTTTCTGTTTTTTGTCCCAACTATCCTTTTGGCAGAATATTAATGCATTATGTTATAAATATCGTGCTGTATATTTTATCTCATTTTTTTATTTCTACCCGGTATGATTTGCAAAGCATAGCCATAGCTACGTTTAAGAATTTAAACGCTACAAAAAAGAAAAAGAAGTGTGAAATATGAAATGTTATTTTGTGATCGCACTACTAGGCATACTCCATATCAGGCACCCCTGTTTCATAAGAATTCTTCGGATCGTTGCTCCACTCAAACCATCCGCCATCAAACACAGACACCTGTGGCCACCCCATTAGCCAGGCATTATAAAAAGCTTCGCTTCCGCGCCAGCCGGTACCACAATAAAATGCCAGATGTTTATCTGGTGTAACACCCGCTTCCAGCCAGTTTTCAATTATCTCGCCAAATTCGCGTGTTGTATGATCCAGGTTCCTATAATTTTCCATATGATAGGCGTCCGTTCCGCAGTTTCCGAAAATTGCCCCGGGTATCCGCCCTTTTTTTTCGATATAATTATAACCACTTACTTCTCCAATATACTCGGGCCAGCTTCTCACACATACCAGTTCTGCATTTGGTGAGGGCAACATATCTTTCGCCTGCACAACATCTACGGCCAATTCAGGCTTTGCCGGAATTTTTACGCCGAAATCAGCGACAGGTACTTTCCTTTCATCTTCTTCTTTTATTTCAAACCCTGCATCTTCCCACGACTGAAACCCTCCGTTTAAAACCCGTACATCTTTTACTCCGGCATACATCATTATAAAAGCACAGCGTATAGCCCCAATATGGCCGGCCGCACTTCCCGGAAATTCGTCGTCATTGTCAGGCCACATATACTTCCCATATAAAACAACCGTAGTATCTGATGTAATACCATGCTGAAGCAATGCCTGTTTCAATTCCTCAGGCGTCCGTCTGTTCCAGGTCTCCGGCGACTCCAGTGCCAGGGTATCAATATCTATTGCCCCGGGAATATGCCCCGAGAGGTATGCATCCCTGTTTTTGTAATGTGCATGGCAAATGACCGTCTTTCCGCCATTATGCCCTTCGGGTATGCCCCCATCTACAATTGTCTTTACCCATTCCGGATAAACGAGGTTCTGATATCGCTCCAGCTTATCCATTGGCAATTCAGGGTTACGGACCCATTCTTTAACAAAATGGTTATAAAGTATAATATTCTTATATCCGGCTTTCATAAATGACTTTGCCACCAACTGACTTTCCTTCCTTGAATAACCATATATGACCAGGTTATCTTCGGGCAAAATCTTCTTTGAGCGCACAACCTCAATCCAATCCATATATTTTACCCACTTAAAAGGCAGGGACCGGGCCTTCTTAATATGCCCCCCCCGGGCTTCCCCTTCCAGCTTCCATCCATTATATGCATCTGCCGGCCGGACATCTATTACCCTCAGGTTTTCTTCTTCAAGTTTTTCTTTTAATTCTTTAGTGGTAATTTCAGGAAATGTGATCATAGAATTTCGAATTAAATTATATACAAATAAAGTTACTAATATAACCTGACAAACCTCAACATGTTTATCTTAATTATATATAAATTATGTTCTGTTTTAAGTTACCGGTACATTTTTTTGCCTGAAACATTCATTAATATCTCCTAATTTATTGCTAAACGTATTTTTGACGTAGTAAATTATTCCCCGGTCAGGTTCCATTTCGTTAGTTTTATACTCTTTTACAAACACTTAACATATGAAAACAAAATTTACAATTTTTGCCCTAATTTTAACCTTAGCCTCTTTTGCCCAAAACAAAGTATCAATTCAAAACAGGGACCTTCTTGTTGACGGGAACAAATATTCAATCAAAGGAATTTGTTATCACCCCATTAAAAAGGGGAACAACAGGTACGATGGTGTTGACTTCTCCAACCTGGACAAAGATATTCAGCTAATGAAAGATGCGGGAATAAATACTGTAAGAATATACGTTCCAATTGACAACGAAAATTTTTATGACAAACTGAACACTGCCGGGATGAAAGTAATAGTAGGGATCCCCAGCTATGACGACACAAAAAAGTATTCTGATATTACCAGTAAAAGCTACCTTACCTTTATAGAAAAATATAAAAATCACCCGGCAATTTTAATGTGGGAATTAGGAAATGAATACAACTATCACCCGGAATGGTTTGAGAATAATATAAACAACTGGTATACCATGTTAAATTCGGCTGCGGTTGAAATTCATTCCAGGGATTCGTCTCACCCTGTTGCTACAGCGCACGGAGAAGTCCCGACTTCTTCTGTACTGGCAAAATGTCCGGACATTGATGTTTGGGGAATGAACATATACCGCTGGGACGATCCTTCACCTGCCATTGATGAATTTGCCGAACGCTCAGAAAAATGCTTTTACCTTTCAGAGTCGGGGGCAGATAGTTATAACAAGTCTAAATCTGCAGAAGATCAGGAAATGCAGGCCAATGCAACAGCGAATATACTAAGCGGTGTAAATAGCAGGGCAAACATTTGCTCGGGCATTGCCTTGTTTTCTTTTACTGATGGCTGGTGGAAAGCCCCCTCCGGAAATTCAGACAATACCCAGGATCCTGCAGGCTTCGACATAGGGGTTGCATACGACCACTCCTCAAACGAAGAATGGTTTGGTGTTGTTGACATTAACAGGGTGCCAAAAAAAGCTTACGATACGCTAAAGTATTTTTATAAAAACAGTTCTTCACGTTCTTCACGTTCTTCACAAATCCTGCAAACTGCAAACAACACGGTGGAAATATGGCCGAACCCTATCCACCAAAACCTTTATATTAAAAACACTGCCGGCAACCATGTTTCTAAAATCGAGGTCTATAATCTTTTAGGGGAAAAAATAATCGACCGTCCATTACCTTCGTTGAATACCACACACACCATTAACATAACAGAGGTTAAAACCACAGGGCAGCCATACGGAATCCTGATTCTTGTCCTGCACGGTAACTTTGGAACTTTGTCCCAAAAAATTAGTTTTATAAAATAACGTTCAGCAAAATTTCGGTTCATTGCTGTCCTTAAAACATTCGTCAACGGCACAACAACACTGTTGTGCCCTTTCTCTTCATATTGTTTTTACTGAGGGCTTGGCTTTCTGATAAAAACAAGGCTCTCCTTTACCCGATAACATTCAATACACAAATAACGGATTTATCTCATGTCAAGAATTAGATTTGTTTTTTCACGGCAAACTTTTAATAAAACCGAAGTCGGTAGTTCCGGCACAGCGTTACCAAATTCCTGTTCTTTATTGCAAGCACTCCGTTATAATTACAGAGCTATATCTCCTGGGTTTTAACAAAGTAACCTTCCCCCTTTGTTGCTTTCCTGCTCTTTACCTTATGAATAAAAAAATGGAAAAACACAGAAAACCATAATCTATTATCTGTGCCACACCTTTTCAATAATTTAAAAAAACTGTTTTTCCTACCACCCCTAACTAGCGACGGTCTATAAACCAAGGTCTTCGGCCTGAAAGGCCTGCTTATTTTAACCCGGTGGCAACGCCCCGGGGTTATCCATGCTGTCAGTCGTGTCCCGGGCACATCGGGACTAAGTTAATTTGAAAAACAGGGTTACCATACAACGAAATAACAATAAGCCTGCTTTAAACAGAAGGTCACAGACACATTTAATATTATAAAATACGTGATTAACATGGACTTTATTGACAGACGCTAGCGACGGTCTATAAACCAAGGTCTTCGGCCTGAAAGGCCTGCTTATTTTAACCCGGTGGCAACGCCCCGGGGTTATCCATGCTGTCAGTCGTGTCCCGGGCACATCGGGACTAAGTTAATTTAAAAAAAAGACGTATCATACCACGGAACAATGACAAGTTTAGACTCAAACCGAAGAGAACAAACACCTACGACGGGATCCGCGTTGCAAACGCGGACAAGTGGAGTTGTTTCATATATTAAAGCCACCTAAACTACTCTTCGACTACGCTCAGAGTGACGGTCAGGCTGAGCGGAGTCGAAGCCTTTTTCTCAACTTAATGACATTGGGCGCACAAATGTTTCGCGTGCCTTTGTTCCTGTTCTATATTATCCGCAATAATTGCAATCCCATTTTTCGCATTATAAATGCTTTTGCCCAAACATCCGCGTTGCAAACGCGGTTTTAAAGAGCCCTGACGTAACGTCAGGGTACAAACAGGTAGCAAGTATAAAGTGGCATCTGCCAACAAAAAAATGGAACATAAAGGTTGCATGCCACTTAAGGACCCAGAGGTTAATGGTTTTGCCAACTGGAGCACAAATGTTTCACATACCTTCGTTCCGGTCTTATCTTATCCGCAACAAGTGTCAATCCCATTTTTCGCAGTATAAATGCTTTTGCCAAACATCCGCGTTGCAAACGCGGACGAGTGGAGAGGTTCTCAGCCTGAAAGGCCTGCTTATTTTAACCCGGTGGCAACGCCCCGGTGGTTATCCATGCTGTCAGTCGTATCCCGACACATCGGGACTAAGTTAATTTGAAAAACAGGGTTACCATACCACGGAACAATGACAAGTTTAGACTCAAACCGAAGAGAACAAACACCTACGACGGGATCCGCGTTGCAAACGCGGACAAGTGGAGTTGTTTCATATATTAAAGCCACCTAAACTACTCTTCGACCCCGCTCAGAGTGACGGTCAGGCTGAGCGGAGTCGAAGCCTTTTTCTCAACTTAATGACATTGGACGCACAAATGTTTCGCGTGCCTTTGTTCCTGTTCTATATTATCCACAATAATTGCCAATTTCATTTTTCGCATTATAAATGCTTTTGCCCGAACATCCGCTTTGCAAACGCGATTTTAAAGAGCCCTGAAAGGGCTAAGTTATTTCAGCCCTGACGTAACGTCAGGGTACAAACAGGTAGCAAGTATAAAGTGGCATCTGCCAACAAAAAAATGGAACATAAAGGTTGCATGCCACTTAAGGCACCAGAGTTTAATTGTTTCGCCAACCGGAGCACAAATGTTTCCCGTGCCTTTGTTCCGGTTTTATCTTATCCACAATAATTACCAATTTCATTTTTCGCAGTATAAATGCTTTTGCCCAAACATCCGCGTTGCAAACGCGGACGAGTGTAGTGACGGTCAGGCTGAGCGGAGTCGAAGCCCTTTTCTCAACTTAATGACATTGGGTGCACAAATGTCTCACACGTCTTTATTCCGGTCTTATCTTATCCACAATAATTGCCAATTCCATTTATCGCATTATAAATGCTTTTGCTCAAACAAACGCATTGCAAACGCGGTTTTAAAGAGCCCTGAAAGGGCTAAGTTATTTCAGCCCTGACGTAACGTCAGGGTACAAACAGGTAGCAAGTATAAAGTGGCATCTGCCAACAAAAAAATGGAACATAAAGGTTGCATGCCACTTAAGGACCCAGGGTTTAATTGTTTCGCCAACCGGAGCACAAATGTTTCCCGTGCCTTTGTTCCGGTCTTATCTTATCCGCAATAATTACCAATTTCATTTTTCGCAGTATAAATGCTTTTGCTCAAACAAACGCATTGCAAACGCGGACGAGTGGAGAGGTTCTCGGCCTGAAAGGCCTGCTTATTTTAACCCGGTGGCAACGCCCCGGGGTTATCCATGCTGTCAGTCGTGTCCCGGGCACATCGGGACTAAGTTAATTTGAAAAACAGGGTTACCATACCACGAAATAACAATAAGCCTGCTTTAAACAGAAGGTCACAGACACATTTAATATTATAAAATACGTGAGTAACATTCCAGCTTTATAGACAGACGCTAACTATCATTATCAAAGTTTGCCCCTGTTCTTCCGGCTCCACAATAAACAATAAGCTCCCCCACAATTACAGACGGGAAAGCTTATATGGTTATTTTATCTCTTTTACTTTCGCAACCAGAGCTGGAAAAAGATCTGCTACTCTACCCCCAGGACTTCCTTAAATGCTTTTTTAAAGCTATCCTTTGGCAAGGCCCCCATTGCCATTTGAGGCTGCCCCTCTGAAGGGACAAACAATAACGAAGGAATACTTTGAATGCCAAACATGGATGCCAGTTCCTGCTCGGCCTCGGTATCTACCTTGTAAATTTTCACTTTATCTTCATACTCTTTTGCAAGTTCCTCAAGAACCGGAGCAATAGTTTTGCAGGGGCCACACCAGTCTGCATAAAAATCAATAAGGCAAGGCAAACTACCTTCATACTTCCAGTCTTTATTCTCTTCGAAATTGAATACTTTCGCTTTGAAGGTATCTTTTGACAAATATTCTATCATAATGATTGCTAGTTTATTTAAGCAACAGTTCCACTTGCACATTGTTCATACCTAAACATGAATATCCTACGGGTTGCCCGGGGGGGGCAGAACGGCTAAGGCCACAAACATATTTGTCCCTAACCGGGAGTAAAGCTTGTCATACACCTGTCAGGCAGTATCTGAGCAATTTGACAAACCCCTGTTCCTTTTTCCCAAATAAATTGTATTTTTACGCCCCTTTTTTCGAATAGAATGGAGAAACATATAGAATTACCGGTTTTTAAGATAATATCCGAAATAGTTGAGGAAACAAAACAACCCTGCTTTGTTATTGGAGGGTATGTTCGTGACGCAATAATGGGACGCCCAACAAAGGACATTGACATTGTGGTACTTGGGAGCGGAATTGAACTGGCCCGGGAAGTTGCAAAAAGAATGGGGGGACGTCCGGTAAATGTTTTTAAAAACTTTGGAACGGCCATGGTCAACCTTCCGGATATTGAAGTTGAGTTTGTAGGTGCCAGAAAAGAATCGTACAGAAAAGACAGCAGAAAGCCTATTGTTGAAGACGGAACACTTGAGGACGATCAGCAAAGACGGGATTTTACCATAAACGCCCTGGCCATTTCTTTAAACAAAGAAACCTGGGGAGAGCTCATCGACCCGTTTGGTGGCCTGGCCGACATGAAAAACAAAATGCTTCGCACCCCGCTAAACCCGGACATCACATACAGCGACGACCCTTTAAGGATGATGCGGGCCATACGTTTTGCTACCCAACTGGACTTCACCATTGAAGAGGGATCTTTCGAATCTTTAAAAAGAAATGCGGAAAGAATTGGGATAATCTCCGGGGAACGGATTATTGATGAACTGAATAAAGTTATGCTTGCCAAAACCCCGTCAACCGGTTTTAAATTACTGGAAAAAAGCGGGTTGTTAAAAGAGTTTTTCCCTGAAATGCAAAAACTTAAGGGAGTAGACATTAAAGAAAAAAGAGCGCATAAAGATAATTTTTATCACACCCTCCAGGTCCTTGACAACCTTTCAGAAAAAACAGACAAACTGTGGCTAAGATGGGCGGCTGTGATGCACGATATAGCAAAACCCGCAACAAAAAGGTGGGACAGTAACGCCGGGTGGACATTTCACGGGCATGAATTTATAGGGGCAAAAATGGTCCCGCGCATTTTCAGGTCTTTAAAACTTCCATTGGGCGCCCCTATGAAATATGTACAAAAACTGGTTTTATTGCACCTCAGGCCTATTGTGCTTTCACAGGAAATTGTTACAGACAGCGCTGTTCGCCGCCTTTTATTTGATGCAGGCGACGATATTGATGATCTTATGCTGTTGTGCGAAGCAGATATTACTTCAAAAAACGATGAAAAGGTACAACGTTACCTGAAAAACTTCAAAATTGTAAGGCAGAAACTAAAAGAAATTGAAGAAAAAGACGCTATCCGCAATTTTCAGCCCCCCATCTCCGGAGAAATAATCATGGAAACCTTTGGGATAAGCCCCGGACGTGAGATTGGAATAATAAAAAATGCCATAAAAGAGGCCATTCTCGATGGAGAAATCCACAACAACTACGATGAAGCTTTTCAAATGATGGTAAGGCTTGGTAAAGATTTAGGGCTTTCTCCGGTCCAGGGTTGCTAACCGGTTCAGAACTCCTGAA
The DNA here is from genome assembly GCA_965230395.1 of Bacteroidales bacterium. Lineage (GTDB taxonomy): Bacteria > Bacteroidota > Bacteroidia > Bacteroidales > UBA10428 > UBA10428. The sequence continues at coordinate 2,296,459 of CBDDKV010000002.1, read as the reverse complement.
ATCCATCATCCGACGTGTTATCGACCTCTTTATTTTCCGGTTTGGGAAAAAACGTTTCTTCTAATGTTTTTTTGGAACTTTCATATGCTTCATCTCCTGAGAAATTAAAATAAGCAACCAGCTCTTTAAGTTTTTCTGCAAGCACTGCCAATTCCTCCGAATTCGATGCCAGTTCTTCACTCGATGCTGCATTTTGCTGAGTTACGCTATTCAGTTGGTTTATTGCAGATGTTACCTGATCCACTCCCCTGTCCTGCTCCACACTCGACATAGAAATCTCCTGCATCAGGTTACTGGTCTTGTTCACTTCGGGTAAGGTTTCAATCATTCTTTTTCCCGCCCCCTCTGAAAGGCCGTAACTTTCCATTGCCAGTCCAACAATTTCTTCTGCTGCCTGCTTGCTGCGCTCTGCCAGTTTCCTGACTTCTGCTGCCACTACAGCAAAACCTTTGCCATGCTCCCCTGCCCGGGCCGCCTCAACGGCTGCATTTAACGCCAGAATATTTGTCTGAAACGCTATATCGTTAACAATCTGAATCTTTCCCGTTATCAGCTTTGTGGCTTCCAAAGCTTTCGTGGCCTGCTCCACAACTTCTTCCATGCTTTTCTGGGTCTCCTTAGACAAGGTTTCGGTTACTTTTGAGTTCTCTGCATTCTGCTTAATGTTTGCTGAAATCTGCTCTAAGGTTGCTGAAATTTCTTCTACAGAAGAAGCCTGCTCATCGGCCCCCTGCGATGTTTGAAGCGAATTTTCGTTTAACTGCTGACTTGCCGCAGAAATATTATCTGCCCCGGACCGGATGTTTCCAATAATCATTTTTAAATTCGCCACCAGTTTGGCAAAAGACTGGAACATTTTCCCTATCTCATCATTTCTGTTCTCATATGTACCTGAAACCATAACGGATAAATCTCCGATGGACAGCTTATTTATTACCTGTTCCAACCGCCTGAATGAAGCCGTAATTCCCCTGGAAAGTGAAAAAGTCAGCACCGCTAAAATGATAGATGTAATTAAAAGTACCAGAAAAACAGTGCCAAAAGCCCCTCTTATACTTTTAAACCCTTCCTGCATGGCATGTCTGTTTGCCTGGTTTAACTCTTTGTCCAATTCGGCTATTGATGAATAAATATCATTACTGATTACAACAATCTGCTCTGTGTTATCAATAAAGTGCTTTGTTAAGCGCATCACCTCATTGTTTGCCTCCAATGCAGTTACAGGTAATTGTTCAAAAGGAGTGTCTTTTAATCGTTCCACATCTTCTTCAGCTTGTGAAGTTAAATCGTTTAAGGTCGTTAAAAGTTCATCTTTGTATTTTATGTCCTCTTTCATTTTCAAAAACAAAACCTTTAACCTGTGGTTATTATTGGTATTGTTTGATGCACCTGCTATAACAAGGCGTTCCAGGGTTGTAACATTTCTTCGTTCCCTGTTATCTGCCAACTTTTGGCTCATTGAACTTAGGTAAGAGTTTGACATTTCCAGTGAATTGTCTGTTAATGCCATCACCTCTTTTTCAACTTCATCGTTGTTTTGTTTGAATGTATTAATCTCGCCCAACCGGGCCTTTATTTTTTCTATCATATCTGAAACAACGCGGGTATGTTTTTTTTCCATCAACCCGGAAAAGTATTCGTTTATCTCTTCATAACTGACTTTATTGTAAATAAAATCATTTGACAAAGATGCCACCCCTTTAAGTTGTTCTATCTCCTTTGTCCCTTCAACAGTATACTTAGAAACGTGCTCCATTTTCTGGTTCTGGTTAAAAAAAAGGAAAACCAACAGTGAAATAAAAATTGCCTGGCCCGCTACTCCCAGTAATAACTTCTGACTAATTTTAAGATTCTTCATAAATAAAAAATGTTTAGTTAGTGTCGTTGCTTAAGCTTAATCCCGGAAGTTCTTTACAAAGTCCTTTTCTGCATGCCCTTTTTTGACTTTTATCAACCATTACTGTTGTTTTAGCCATAGCATCAAAAGATTTTCCCTTCCGGTCCATAAGGTCCGGAACCGGCCATTAAAAAGCTCACTTAAATAAAAGTTTCTATGTAAATAATTCACAAACCAACTTGAGTCAACTCCAGTTTTATCATCAAAAGTTACTAAAGATATTTTACAATCCCCCCCTTTAAAAGCAAAAAAAAACAACATCCCACCTTCTTTATTCTTTGCCCCCCTATGTCTCAGGCTTAGCCGTTATTTGCCCCTAAACACTTCAAAACATTCCACATAGTACTTATTTCTTTGTTTTTAGCCATTTTGCTCAGTGAGCGAAAAACACTGCCGGCATTACAACTTGCAAACGATAGACCTTTATGGCATAACCCGTGCCTACTATTAAAAAAAAGGCCTCATCCACAACTTCGGAGTTAGCGAAACAGGGTTTTCCTGGCTTAACGGCCCCGGGTTTGCCCCCGCCGCTCAAATTTATTCTTTTGACAACATTGTTAGTTGCAGGTGCCAACTGGCGCATAAACGCAGACGAGTGGGGCACGTCCAATGTTATTAAGTTAAGGTTGTTTCATATATTAAAGCCACCTAACCCACTCTTCGACTCCGCTCAGAGTGACGGTCAGGCTGAGCGGAGCCGAAGCCTTTTTCTCAACTTAATGACATTGGGCGCACAAATACTTCCCGTGTCTTTGTTCCGGTTTTATCTTATCCGCAATAGCAGTCCTGAAAGGGCTAAGTTATTTCAGCCCTGATGGAACGTCAGGGTACAAACAGGTAGCAAATATAAAGTGGCATCTGCCAACAAAAAATGGAACATAAAGGTTGCATGCCACTTAAGGCACCAGGGTTTAATTGTTTTGCCAACCGGAGCACAAACGTTTCACATACCTTCGTTCCTGTTTTATCTTATCCACAATAATTGCCAATTTCATTTTTTGCATTATAAATGCTTCTGTCCAAACACCCGCATTGCAAACACGGACGAGTGGAGCAATTATACCATCTGAAAAGGAACAGACAAAACACCCACAATCTTTTACATTTACCTTTCGTATTTTACTAAACGATATTGTTGTAGGAAGATTGACCTGGGCAACGTAAGCGGGGTACCCACTTGATGTAATTGGCGTAAAAAGAATTTTGTCTGAAGCAAAGCGAGTTTAATTCTTTTAGCCAATAAGTCATAAGTGGGTCGCTGAGTGGCTGAGTCTTGAACTTTGTTACTTTGGTTCAAGCCAAAGTAATTGTAATCTATTTTTATGTTAATATCTCTTGAACCCTACGACTGATCCGCATTGCAAACACGGACGAGTGGAGCAATTATACCATCTGAAAAGGAACAGACAAAACACCCACAATCTTTTACATTTACCTTTCGTATTTTACTAAACGATATTGTTGTAGGAAGATTGACCTGGGCAACGTAAGCGGGGTACCCACTTGATGTAATTGGCGTAAAAAGAATTTTGTCTGAAGCAAAGCGAGTTTAATTCTTTTAGCCAATAAGTCATAAGTGGGTCGCTGAGTGGCTGAGTCTTGAACTTTGTTACTTTGGTTCAAGCCAAAGTAATTGTAATCTATTTTTATGTTAATATCTCTTGAACCCTACGACTGATCCGCGTTGCAAACGCGAACGAGTGGAGAACAGACAAAACACCCACAATCTTTTACATTTACCTTTCGTATTTTATTAAACGATATTGTTGTAGGAAGATTGACCTTGGCAACGTAAGCGGGGTACCCACTTGATGTAATTGGCGTAAAAAGAATTTTGTCTGAAGCAAAGCGAGTTTAATTCTTTTAGCCAATAAGTCATAAGTGGGTCGCTGAGTGGCTGAGTCTTGAACTTTGTTACTTTGGTTCAAGCCAAAGTAATTGTAATCTATTTTTATGTTAATATCTCTTGAACCCTACGACTGATTCGCGTTGCAATCGCGGACAAGTGGAGTGACGGTCAGGCTGAGCAGAGTCGAAGCCTTTTTTTTCAACTTAATGACATTGGGCGCGCAAATACTTCCCGTACCTTTGTTCCGGTTTTATCTTATCCACAATAATTGCCAATCCCTTTTTCGCATTATAAATGCTTTTGCTCAAACATCCGCGTTGCAAACGCGGTTTTAAAGAGCCCTGAAAGGGCTAAGTTATTTCAGCCCTGATGGAACGTCAGGGTACAAACAGGTAGCAAGTATAAAGTGGCATCTGCCAACAAAAAAATGGGACATAAAGGTTGCATGCCACTTAAGGCACCAGGGTTTAATTGTTTTGCCAACCGCCACACAAAAGTCTCACACGTCTTTATTCCGGTTTTATATTATCAGCAATAGCAGTCCGCCCCCAATCTATAGACAAGCTCCATATACAACTGAGTCCACACCTCCCCCTTTAAATCTGTTTCCTTGCTTAACTAAAGAAAAAAGTTTACATTGCACCGTTAATAATAAATTGCAATTTTAGTCACCAGTTATATGTTTCAACAGGCAAAAGAACCAGAAAGTACCCGCAAAAAGGAACCGGACAAAAGAACCGCCGGGAAAACAGGGGGCATAGACCCGACACAAATGCTTAACGACCAGGCAGAGGCAATAGAGAAAGGCTCCCGTCCCCTGCACCAATTAGAACAAGAAAACAACCTTGGGGCACAGGTTCAAAAAAATATCCACTTCATCGATCCGGCAACGTTTTTTTCTTACGACCAGAAAAAGAAAGAAGCACAGTTCAATATTCCTGATTACGAATCCTTAGTTTTGGAGATGGTTACCCGGGACGCCAACTACAGGCTGAACGATGAAGAAATGATGCCCTCTACAATAAATGTTGCTTACAACAAATATTTAATGAGGGCCGCAGCATACCTGAAATCCCACATAAACGGGATGAAAATAACGCCAGAAGAAAAAAAAGACTTAAAAAGGTTAATTACCAGCTACCAGGTTTCTATAGAAGAGCGCATAAAGCCACACTCCGAAGAATACGTAAACATTGAAGTATACAGGCAACAAAAAATAGAAGAAGCCCACAGGCGGAGATGGGAATTTGAACGCTTAAGAATTGAGTACCAACGGGCCAAAACCGATGCCATTTGCGAAGACATAACCAGCATAGCCATGGGTGCCGCAGGGTTGGCGGTTACTATATTCTCTGGTGGCACAGGCACCATGTTCTACCTTGCCATTGTTGGTTCCAGCCTTGCCCTGGGAGGGGGGACAGCAAAACTTATCCTTGATTCAAAAGGGAAAATGGACATTAGAAAATGGATCCCCACAGATTATAGTGACGTTATCGGAATAACATTACTTTATACAGTAGGCGATTCAGAGGAAGTCCGAAGAATAAATGCTATCTTGGATTTAGTAGAAGGCTCTATTTTTATTGGGAGGCCCCCTTCTGTTTTTGATATAGCTAATATCACCATACAAGGTGCTGAAATTCAAATGGAATTTGCAGATGGAAAAGAAAAATAACATACTGGAATTAAGAAGCAGGAACCTGAGTTCAGTAATTATATTTTCCCTGGTAGCATTAGGGTTAGCCGTCTTTTTATATTTTAACTTCATTGGGCTGTTTCCCACGCTTATAATCCCGGCAATTTATATCTTTGTCACCTACCTCCTGGTTAAAAATAACAATCACAGCTTCCGGGTTTCCGAAACCGAAATTGAGGTTATAAACAAGCTCAAATTCATGGGGGCCACCAATACATTTTATTACAATGAAATCGACAAAATTATCATCGACAACAAGGAAACCCGTTACAACGAGAGAAAAATAATATTTTACCTGACCGATGAAAGCAAAATGAAGTGCGGCTTTCGGGGCATAAAATGGGACGACCTTATTCAACTCGAACGATTTCTTAAAAAACGAAACGTTAACGTTGAATATATAGAATAAGCTTCTAAACAAGGTGTTTTTCAACCCTTCGGGCTTTTATCCGGTTAGTCCAACTGGAGCGCAAATGTTTCATGTGCCCATTAACCACATTTTTAGAATTGGCCACTTAGAAAACATTTAATCCTACGTTAGAAAATTATAATTCCCACACTAGGAAATTATAATTCCCACACTAGGAAATTATAGTTTCCACACTAGGAAATTGAAATCCCCACACTAGGAAGCTGTAACTTCCACACTAGGAAATTGAAATCCTCACACCAGGAAATTATAATCCCCACGCTAGGAAATTGTAGTTTCCACGTTAGAAAATTATGATTTCCTAACGTGGAAATAGAAACCTTCACACGTAAAAATTCTATTTTCCTCATCAGAAAACATTTATCAGGGCTCCAGGAAATCAGATTTTCAACACACGGAAATTTTGACCCGAACACAGTCCTTTCTAAAAAAAACCGGGGGCGGAGAAGTTCGTTTTTTTGTTACCCACAACGGGACCCAATTCCATTTATCGCATTATAAATGCTCTTGCCCAAACATCCGCATTGCAAACGCGGACGAGCGGGGCAATTATACCATCTGAAAAGGAACAGACACCCCCCCCACAATCTTTTACATTTACCTTTCGTATTTTACTAAACGATATTGTTGTAGGAAGATTGACCTTGGCAACGTAAGCGGGGTACCCACTTGATGTAATTGGCGTAAAAAGAATTTTGTCTGAAGCTAAGCGAGTTTAATTCTTTTAGCCAATAAGTCATAAGTGGGTCGCTGAGTGGCTGAGTCTTGAACTTTGTTACTTTGGTTCAAGCCAAAGTAATTGTAATCTATTTTTATGTTCGTATCTCTTGAACCCTACGACTGGCCCGCGTTGCAAACGCGGACGAGGGGAGAACAGACAAAACCCCCACAATCTTTTACATTTACCTTTCGTATTTTATTAAACGATATTGTTGGAGGAAGATTGACCTGGGCAACGCAAGCGGGGTACCCACTTGATGTAATTGGCGTAAAAAGAATTTTGTCTGAAGCAAAGCGAGTTTAATTCTTTTAGCCAATAAGTCATAAGTGGGTCGCTGAGTGGCTGAGTCTTGAACTTCGTTACTTTGGTTCAAGCCAAAGTAATTGTAATCTATTTTCATGTTCGTATCTCTTGAACCCTACGACTGGTCCGCGTTGCAAATGCGGACGAGTGGGGCACGTCCAATGTTATTAAATTAAGGTTGTTTCATATATTGAAAGCCACCAAACCCACTCTTCGACTACGCTCAGAGTGACGGTCAGGCTGAGCGGAGTCGAAGCCTTTTTCACAACTTAATGACATTGGGCGCACAAATGTTTCCCGCACCTTCGTTCCTGTTCTATATTATCCACAATAATTGCAATTCCATTTATCGCATTATAAATGCTTCTGTCCAAACACCCGCATTGCAAACACGGACGAGTGGAGAACAGACAAAACACCCACAATCTTTTACATTTACCTTTCGTATTTTATTAAACGATATTGTTGGAGGAAGATTGACCTTGGCAACGTAAGCGGGGTACCCACTTGATGTAATTGGCGTAAAAAGAATTTTGTCTGAAGCAAAGCGAGTTTAATTCTTTTAGCCAATAAGTCATAAGTGGGTCGCTGAGTGGCTGAGTCTTGAACTTTGTTACTTTGGTTCAAGCCAAAGTAATTGTAATCTATTTTTATGTTCGTATCTCTTGAACCCTACGACTGGACCGCGTTGCAAACGCGGACGAGTGGGGCACGTCCAATGTTATTAAATTAAGGTTGTTTCATATATTAAAGCCACCTAACCTACTCTTCGACTCCGCTCAGAGTGACGGTCAGGCTGAGCGGAGTCGAAGCCTTTTTCTCAACTTAATGACATTGGACGCACAAATGTTTCACATGCCTTTATTCCGGTTTTTACCTTACCCACAATAATTGCCAATTCCATTTATCGCATTATAAATGCTTCTGTCCAAACATCCGCGTTGCAAACACGGACGAGTGGAGCACGACTGAACCGGAATTAGCCCTTTGCTTAAGCAAAGAAAAAAAACTACATTGCAAAGCAAAATGTATGATTAAATTTTAATCCACAAACAAAACATGCAGAAAGACAAAAAAAAGTATTTTTGCCAAACGGTAAGGATGCAAATAATTAACTTACATACAAAGGTCCGGCAAACGGCCCGTTTTTAATGGACATATTAAATTTAAACGAACTGAAACATGAAAAAAACGACAATCAAATCTTTCGCCCGCACGGGAAAGCTTGCAAACAGGATTTTTGCGGCCACACTCGGCTTAACCGTATTCGCTTCGGCCTTTACTTTCCAGTCTTGTAAAGACGGTGACGACGATCCGGAAGACCCGAAAATAACATCTATCAGCCCGGCATCGGCACTGCCCGGGGCACAAATAACCATTACCGGACAACACTTTAGCAAAGAAGCAAAAAACAACACGGTAAACATTGGCGGAGAAGGTGCAACCGTTAACAGCAGCACCGAAACCACTATTATAACAACCGTTCCTGCTACCGTTACAAAAGTAGGGCCCGTTGATGTCTATGTGACGGTTGAAGGCCGTAAATCCAATGTTTACAATACATTTGAAATTGCCGAACCGGAACCCGACAAGCCGGTTTTAAAAACGGTGGACCCTACAGAAGCAATACCGGGCGACACCATTGCCCTTACCGGGGAATACCTTGGGGCACAATCTGATGCCACCCTGACCATTGGGGGCGAAACAGCGACCATAATTGAATATTCCGAAACCGCCATAAAAGCACAGGTACCGGAACTGGAACCCGGTGAGGCTGAAATTGTACTAAGCCTTAAAGGTTTCGGCCCGGTTAAGCTTCCGGTAAAATTTATGGTTAAAGCCAAACCCATATCCGTTGAAGGCTTTATGCCTGACTCTGCAGGATATGGCGATGTGGTTACCATTAGCGGTAAAAACTTTGGAACGGAAAAAGGCGACATTACCGTAATGGTAAACGGAAAAGAACAGGAAGTGACCGACGTAACCGACGGACAGGTTAAAATTAAGCTGGAAGCAAAAACTTGGTCCGGCGATGTAGTGGTAATAAAAGGTGAACAGAGAGATACGGCCGATAAAAAACTGGCGTATAAGGAGACCTATGGAAAAGTAGAGGAAGTACTGAAAGGTAGCTTCAAATGTATTGAGGTTGATAAAGAAGGAAATTATTATGTTTCTTCGAATGTTGGGACCGGACTTTTTAAATACAGCCCAGAATTTGTCATGCTGGATACCATCTTTAAACGTTCTTTTGCTACAGATGTTTTTATTCGAAAAAACGGAGAAATATGGCTTTCTGACAGGCTCTCTAAAGACATTCTTCGTTCTAAAGATGGTATAACTCACGATACAATTATTAAAACAACTAATACAGGGCTCTTTTTAGCTGAAAACAGCAACGAAGAAATGTTTATGAGTAGTTATGAGGACAACAAAGTCTACAAAGTAAACCCTGACTTTAGTCTAACTGATTTTGTCAGTGACATTACCCGCCCCTCAACCATTGTTTTTGACAAAGACGATAATCTTCTGGTAAAAGCAAGGTTGGACAGAAAAACCTATTCTTATCCTCCGAAAGGGGAAAGAACGGTCTGGGTAGATTACTCTTCAGTATTAACAGGCCAGGACTTTACCAGGGGCACCATTCTTCTCGATCATCCGGCAGGCATATACATTGCGTACCAAAGTAGAAACTTGTTCTTCAAAAAAATTGACCAGAATAAATATGTTGACCTTAAGATCGAAGATGTTTATGATATGGTGATAAACCCGGATAAAGATTTAATATTATCTACCAGTAACAAACTATTAAAACTGACTATTAAATAATTAACCGCTTACAGTTATTTAAAAACTATTTTTACGGGCTGTCCAAAAAGTATAAACGTCACTTATGCAGCATTGAGCAGGGTGAAAATGACAACCCGCAGCTCTCGGTCTGTGACCATGAGCGATAAACAATAAAAAAGTCTGTGACTTGATAATTACAATAAACAAAGCAGTTGATTTTTCAATTGCTTTGTTATTTTTAGCAAAAATAGTCATGAAAAAAACAACCACAGTTCTGAATAAACGATCAGGGTAAATTGTATTATTTAACATTTGCTACCATAGATTCGGAACCACAACTGACCCGCGTTGCAAACGCGGACAAGTGGAGGAAGATTGACCTTGGCAACGTAAGCGGGGTACCCACTTGATGTAATTGGCGTAAAAAGAATTTTGTCTGAAGCAAAGCGAGTTTAATTCTTTTAGCCAATAAGTCATAAGTGGGTCGCTGAGTGGCTGAGTCTTGAACTTTGTTACTTTGGTTCAAGCCAAAGTAATTGTAATCTATTTTTATATTCGTATCTCTTGAACCCTACGACTGAACTGCGTTGCAAACGCAGACGAGTGGGGCACGTTCAATGTTATTAAGTTAAAGTTGTTTCATATATTAAAGCCACCTAACCCACTCTTCGACTCCGCTCAGAGTGACGGTCAGGCTGAGCGGAGTCGAAGCCCTTTTCTCAACTTAATGACATTGGGCGCACAAATGTTTCTCGTGCCTTTATTCCGGTTTTATCTTATCCGCAATAGCAGCCCTGAAAGGGCTAAGTTATTTTAGCCCTGATGGAACGTCAGGGTATAAACAGGTAGCAAGTATAAAGTGGCATCTGCCCACAAAAAAAAGAACATAAAGGTTGCATGCCACTTAAGGTGCCGGGATTTAATTGTTTTGCCAACCGGTCCACAAAAGTCTCACATGCCTTTATTCCGGTTTTTACCTTACCCACAATAATTGCCTATTTCATTTTTCGCAGTATAAATGCTTTTGCCCAAACATCCGCATTGCAAACGCGGACGAGTGTAGTGACGGTCAGGCTGAGCGGAGTCGAAGCCCTTTTCTCAACTTAATGACATTGGGTGCACAAATGTCTCACACGTCTTTATTCCGGTCTTATCTTATCCACAATAATTGCCAATTCCATTTATCGCATTATAAATGCTTTTGCTCAAACAAACGCATTGCAAACGCGGACGAGTGGAGAGGTTCTCGGCCTGAAAGGCTAACTTAATTTAATCCGGGGCCTTGCCCCCGGAAAGTTGTCAGTGCTGTCGACCGTCTCCCGAGCACATCGGGACTAAGTAAATTTGAAAAAAAGACGTATCATACCACGGAACAATGACTAGCTTAGACTCAAACCGAAGAGAACGAACACCTACGACTGAACCGGAATTAGCCCTTTGCTTAAGCAAAGAAAAAAAACTACATTGAAAAGCAAAATGTATGATTAAATTTTAATCCACAAACAAAACGTGTAGAAAGACAAAAAAAAGTATTTTTGCCAAACGGTAAGGATGCAAATAATTAACTTACATACAAAGGTCCGGCAAACGGCCCGTTTTTAATGGACATATTAAATTTAAACGAACTGAAACATGAAAAAAACGACAATCAAATCTTTCGCCCGCACGGGAAAGCTTGCAAACAGGATTTTTGCGGCCACACTCGGCTTAACCGTATTCGCTTCGGCCTTTACTTTCCAGTCTTGTAAAGACGGTGACGACGATCCGGAAGACCCGAAAATAACATCTATCAGCCCGGCATCGGCACTGCCCGGGGCACAAATAACCATTACCGGACAACACTTTAGCAAAGAAGCAAAAAACAACACGGTAAACATTGGCAGAGAAGGTGCAACCGTTAACAGCAGCACCGAAACCACTATTATAACAACCGTTCCTGCTACCGTTACAAAAGTAGGGCCCGTTGATGTCTATGTGACGGTTGAAGGCCGTAAATCCAATGTTTACAATACATTTGAAATTGCCGAACCGGAACCCGACAAGCCGGTTTTAAAAACGGTGGACCCTACAGAAGCAATGCCGGGCGACACCATTGCCCTTACCGGTGAATACCTTGGGGCACAATCTGACGCCACCCTGACCATTGGGGGCGAAACAGCGACCATAATTGAATATTCCGAAACCGCCATAAAAGCACAGGTACCGGAACTGGAGCCCGGTGAGGCTGAAATTGTGCTAAGCCTTAAAGGTTTTGGCACGGTTAAGCTTCCGGTAAAATTTATAGTTAAAGCCAAACCCATATCCGTTGAAGGCTTTATGCCTGACTCTGCAGGATATGGCGATGTGGTTACCATTAGCGGAAAAAACTTTGGAACGGAAAAAGGCGACATTACCGTAATGGTAAACGGAAAAAAACAGGAAGTGACCGAAGTAACCGACGGCCAGGTTAAAATTAAGCTGGAAGCAAAAACTTGGTCCGGCGATGTAGTGGTAATAAAAGGCGAACAGAAAGTAACGGCCGATAAGAAGTTGGCGTATAAGGAAAAATATACCTTGGTAAAAGATCCGCTGTTAAAAGGAAAATTCGGTTGTATTGCAAAAAGTGCGACAAACTACTTCGTCGGTGATGATGAAAAAAACGGAACATACGTACTGGATCTTTCTTTTAATATCGTAGATACAATTTTTAAAGACGTACTTTGCCCTGATCTTATTGTTAGAAGCAATGGAGAAGTATGGGGTAGTACAATATTTGAACTCAAGCTACTTATATACACCCCTTCTAACAAAGAAGAGAAAGAATTTAAAACACAAGTTAGCTATACCAATTTTGCGGAAAATAGCAAAGGGGTACTCTATTTAGGAAGTGGTACCGCATACAAAATGGGCTATTTACAGGAAGAAAATGACAAAGATACGATTATAGAAATATTTGAGAAATACGACCAACCAATTGATATTGCTTTTGACAGCAATGATAATTTGTTGGTAAAAAATGTAAATAAAAAAATAACTGAAAGCATCATTACGGATACAAAAACCGCTTCTAATTGGGTCAACTTTGAAAGTGAATTTACCTTTACTGGCTCGGCCACTAACAAAGGAGGCTTTATACTTGGACATCCTGCGGGTGATTTTGTAATATATCATGGAAATGACCATATTTGTAAAATTATCAACAAAGATTCTTATATCAACATTAACGATGATTTTTCTCCGAGACTAACTGAAATCCTTGATGGAGTTCTAACAGAATCAAAAGACTTAATAATTGTTAACCGAAAAAACGGCATGCATAAAATAATTATCGAATAAGTTTTAATAAAAAATATGAGGGCGGAACAAATGGCCCCCCGCAGCTCTCGGTATGTGACGACAAACAATAAAAAAGTCTGTGACTTGATAATTACAATAAACAAAGCAGTTGATTTTTCAGCTGCTTTGTTATTTTTAACAAAAATAGTCATGAAAAAAACAACAACAAGTTCCGAATAAACGATCAGGGTGGATTGTATTATTTAACATTTGCTACCGTAGATTCGGAACCACAACTGACCCGCGTTGCAAACGCGGACGAGCGGAGGAACAGACAAAACACCCACAATCTTTTACATTTACCTTTCGTATTTTACTAAACGATATTGTTGTAGGAAGATTGACCTTGGCAACGTAAGCGGGGTACCCACTTGATGTAATTGGCGTAAAAAGAATTTTGTCTGAAGCAAAGCGAGTTTAATTCTTTTAGCCAATAAGTCATAAGTGGGTCGCTGAGTGGCTGAGTCTTGAACTTTGTTACTTTGGTTCAAGCCAAAGTAATTGTAATCTATTTTTATGTTCGTATCTCTTGAACCCTACGACTGGACCGCGTTGCAAATGCGGACGAGGGGAGAACGTCCAATGTTATTAAATTAAGGTTGTTTCATATATTAAAGCCACCTAACCCACTCTTCGACTCCGCTCAGAGTGACGGTCAGGCTGAGCGGAGCCGAAGCCTTTTTCTCAACTTAATGACATTGGGCGCACAAATACTTCCCGTGTCTTTATTCCGGTTTTATGTTATCCGCAATAGCAGTCCTGAAAGGGCTAAGTTATTTTAGCCCTGATGGAACGTCAGGGTACAAACAGGTAGCAAGTATAAAGTGGCATCTGCCAACAAGAAAATGGAACATAAAGGTTGCATGCCACTTAAGGCACCAGGGTTTAATTGTTTTGCCAATCGGAGCACAAGAGTTTCCCGCACCTTTGTTCCTGTTCTATATTATCCGCAATAATTGCCAATTTCATTTTTCGCATTATAAATGCTTTTGCCCAAACATCCGCGTTTGCAACGCGGACGAGTGGAGCACAATTGGACCGGAATTAGCCCTTTGCTTAAGCAAAGAAAAAAAACTACATTGCAAAGCAAAATGTATGATTGAATTTTAATCCACAAACAAAACATGCAGAAAGACAAAAAAAAGTATTTTTGCCAAACGGTAAGGATGCAAACAATTAACTTACATACAAAGGTCCGGCAAACGGCCCGTTTTTAATGGACAAATTAAATTTAAACGAACTGAAACATGAAAAAAACGACAATCAAATCTTTCGCCCGCACGGGAAAGCTTGCAAACAGGATTTTTGCGGCCACACTCGGCTTAATCGTATTCGCTTCGGCCTTTACTTTCCAGTCTTGTAAAGACGATGACGACGATCCGGAAGACCCGAAAATAACATCTATCAGCCCGGCATCGGCACTGCCCGGGGCACAAATAACCATTACCGGACAACACTTTAGCAAAGAAGCAAAAAACAACACGGTAAACATTGGCGGAGAAAGTGCAACCGTTAACAGCAGCACCGAAACCTCTATTATAACAACCGTTCCTGCTACCGTTACAAAAGTAGGCCCCGTTGATGTCTATGTGACGGTTGAAGGCCGTAAATCCAATGTTTACAATACATTTGAAATTGCCGAACCGGAACCCGACAAGCCGGTTTTAAAAACGGTGGACCCTACAGAAGCAATGCCGGGCGACACCATTGCCCTTACCGGTGAATACCTTGGGGCGCAATCTGATGCCACCCTGACCATTGGGGGCGAAACAGCAACCATAATTGAATATTCCGAAACCGCCATAAAAGCACAGGTACCGGAACTGGAACCCGGTGAGGCTGAAATTGTGCTAAGCCTTAAAGGTTTTGGCCCGGTTAAACTTCCGGTAAAATTTATGGTTAAAGCCAAACCCATATCCGTTGAAAGCTTTATGCCTGACTCTGCAGGATATGGCGACGTGGTTACCATTAGCGGAAAAAACTTTGGAACAGAAAAAGGCGACATTACCGTAATGGTAAACGGAAAAAAACAGGAAGTGACCGAAGTAACCGACGGCCAGGTTAAAATTAAGCTGGAAGCAAAAACATGGTCGGGCGATGTTGTTGTAAAAAAAGGTGAACAGAAAGTAACGGCCGATAAGAAGTTGGCGTATAAGGAAAAATATACCCTAATGGAAAACCCTGTATTGGAAGGTAAGTTTGTTTGTTTGGCTAAAAATGCACAAAACTACTTTGTTTCCGATCACGACAAAGAAGGGACTTATGTACTCGACCTATCTTTCAATATCATAGACACAATCTTCAAAAAAATATCCTGTAGTGATATTATACTGAGAAACAATGGAGAAGTTTGGGGTACCGGATTTTATGATAAAAGAATATTTGTTTACTCTCCGTCAAATCAGGAGGAAAAAGAGATTACCCCCGATGTGGATTATAATTATTTTGCTGAAAACACCAAAAGCACCCTTTATCTAGCTAGCAATACTAGTCTTAAAATAAGCTATTTAACGGAAGATGGCGGCATATATACTTTTAAGGATTTTGTCACGACATACGATCAACCTTCAGATATGACTTTTGACAGCAACGATAATCTTCTTGTGAAAAATGAAAATACCAAAGTTACCGAAAGAATTGTTGATGCAAATAATATTTCTAGTTGGGTTAATTTTGATAAGGGATTTTCTCTCACCTCTGCTACCGGTGGTTTTATTTTAGGCCATCCCGTAGGTGATTTTGTTATTTACAATACAAATAGCCACATCTGTAAAGTAATTGACAAAGATATATACATTGATATAAACGTAAAATTCTCTCTTGAATTAACACGACTTTTTGATGCGGTAATAACCGAAACAAATGATTTACTGTTCACTGGAAGTAAAAAAGATTCCGGCTCTGACAAAGCAATAACCGGACTTTACAAAGTAATTGTTGAATAACATTAAAATATGAAGGGGGCACTATTAATTATGCCCCCGCAGCTCTCGGTATGTGACCGTGAGCGACAAACAATAAAAAAGTCTGTGACTTGACAATTACAATGAACAAAGCAGTTGGTTTTTCAGCTGCTTTGTTATTTTTAGCAAAAATAGTCATGGAAAAAACAACCACAAGTTCTGAATAAACAATCTGGGTGGATTGAATTATTTAACATTTGCTACCGTAGATTCGGAACCACAACTGGCCCGCGTTGCAAACGCGGACAAGTGGAGTGACGGTCAGGCTGAGCGGAGTCGAAGCCTTTTTCACAACTTAATGACATTGGGCGCACAAATACTTCCCGTGCCTTTATTCCGGTCTTATCTTATCCGCAATAGCAGTCCTGAAAGGGCTAAGTTATTTCAGCCCTGACGTTACGTCAGGGTACAAACATGTAGCAAGTATAAAGTGGCATCTGCCAACAAAAAAATGGAACATAAAGGTTGCGTGCCACCTAAGGCACCCAGTGGTTAATGGTTTTGCCAACCGGCGCACAAAAGTCTCACATACCTTTGTTCCAGTTTTATGTTATCCTCAATAATTGCCAATTTCATTTTTCGCATTATAAATGCTCTTGCCCAAACATCCGCGTTGCAAACGCGGACAAGTGGAGTGACGGTCAGGCTGAGCGGAGTCGAAGCCCTTTTCTCAACTTAATGACATTGGGCGCACAAATACTTCCCGCACCTTCGTTCCTGTTTTATCTTATCCTCAATAGCAGCCCTGACGTTACGTCAGGACACAAACAGGGAGCAAATATAAACCGGCATCTGCCAACAAAAAAATGGAACAAAAAGGTTACATGCCACTTAAAGCCCCACCTCGTTTAGCACAAAATTAATTCAATAAAACCACCGCCACACCAACTATATTACGTTTTTTGCCTATAAAGTTTTTATAAGAAGAACTTTTTTAATAATTTCGAACCGTTTCAAGTATAAAAAAACTGCTTTTGAACACATTACAGCAATTGAACAGGTAAAAACAGCGTATGGCATTATTCTCATATTCATGAATAAGACAATAAAAAAGACACTTTTGACCTTTACAACTGTATACATATAAAAAGACTGTTTTATAAACAAAGCGGGACACAAAAAAAGGATAAATGAACGGGTATATTAAAAAAACAGTAACATTTGTCAAAAAAATACCGGAAACAGCAACGTTTTTTTACACACTAACGTAAAAAACGGTGATTCGAATCATTAAATGGAAGTGAGAAATATCGTAACAAAAATGTTTGCAGATTTAAATGTAATAAAACCAACTGTTCCTCCCCCCCACGCATTAAGGGTGCTGTCTGTTGCTGCCCCTAAATACCAAAAAAACAAGAATCTGCCACATACGCCCGAAGAAACATTCCATCGTTGTACCGAAAAGCAAACCACCAGAAAAATTTATACCGGCCGCAAACAGGTTAACGGACGGAACAAAACAAAAAAACAGGGCAATACAGAATACTTGTCCCGAAAAACATTTTTTCACAAACCGGAATTTCAGGATAAAAACACAAGCCCATATATTTGCTACAGCATTGTTTTAAAACCGGTTAAACACAGAACAGGCATGATTAAGCCCGGGGGTCCGGAATGGACGTACAAAGAAATAAATACCAGTGCCCCTTTCTATAGGGAAGACAATGCCCCCAACGATCCTTTATCATGCAGTTCAAAAAATATAACTAAAAATTAAATTATAAACAGATGAAACAGACCATGCCTGATTTATCCCGGTGCTTCGGGGGACACACACAGACCAGGATTAAAATGTGTGACAAATGTTCAGGCTGGTCACAAATTTTAAACGGATGAAAAAAACTACAATTAAATCTTTTGCCGGCGGAAGAAAGGGTGCAAACAGGATTTTTGCGGCCACACTCGGCTTAATCGTATTCGCTTCGGCCTTTACTTTCCAGTCTTGTAAAGACGGTGACGACGATCCGGAAGACCCGAAAATAACATCTATCAGCCCGGCATCGGCACTGCCCGGGGCACAAATAACCATTACCGGACAACACTTTAGCAAAGAAGCAAAAAACAACACGGTAAACATTGGCGGAGAAGGTGCAACCGTTAACAGCAGCACCGAAACCACTATTATAACAACCGTTCCTGCTACCGTTACAAAAGTAGGCCCCGTTGATGTCTATGTGACGGTTGAAGGCCGTAAATCCAATGTTTACAATACATTTGAAATTGCCGAACCGGAACCCGACAAGCCGGTTTTAAAAACAGTGGACCCTACAGAAGCAATGCCGGGCGACACCATTGCCCTTACCGGTGAATACCTTGGGGCGCAATCTGATGCCACCCTGACCATTGGGGGCGAAACAGCGGCCATAATTGAATATTCCGAAACCGCCATAAAAGCACAGGTACCGGAACTGGAACCCGGTGAGGCTGAAATTGTACTAAGCCTTAAAGGTTTCGGCCCGGTTAAGCTTCCGATAAAATTTATGGTTAAAGCCAAACCCATATCCGTTGAAGGCTTTATGCCTGACTCTGCAGGATATGGCGATGTGGTTACCATTAGCGGTAAAAACTTTGGAACGGAAAAAGGCGACATTACCGTAATGGTAAACGGAAAAGAACAGGAAGTGACCGAAGTAACCGACGGCCAGGTTAAAATTAAGCTGGAAGCAAAAACTTGGTCGGGCGACGTAGTGGTAATAAAAGGTGAACAGAGAGATACGGCTGATAAGAAGTTGGCGTATAAGGAAAAATATTCCTTAAGCAAGGACTACTTAGTTGAAGGTAATTTCCTTTGTATTGAAATAGATGAAAATGGTTATTATTATGTTTCTTCAAACACTGGTTATGGGCTTATAAAATTAAGCCCGGACTTTGTAATACAGGATACCATCTTTAAAAACTCTTTTGCTGCGGATGTTGCTATTCTAAAAAACGGAGAAATATGGTTAACGGATGATAATGAAGTATTACGTTCCAAAGATGGTGTTACCCACGACACAATAATAAAAACTACCGATGGTGAATTGTTTATTGCCCAGAATAGCAATAAAGAAATATACATTAGTAGTCATGGAGATAATAAAGTATTTAAAGTAAACCCGGACTTTAGTCTAACTGACTTTATTACAGATATAGTTTTACCGTCAACCATCGTTTTTGATAAAGATGACAACTTACTGGTAAAAGCTAGGGTCGATAGAAAAACATATTCTTATCCCCCAAAAGGGGAAAGAACGGTTTGGGCAGATTACTCCTCTGTATTAACAGGTCAGGGATTCACAAGAGGCACCATTCTGCTTGACCATCCTGCAGGTATATACACGACCTATCAAAAGAGCAACTTATTTTTCAAGAAAATTAAACAGGACAAATACCTTGATCTTAAGATTGAAGATGTTTATGATATGGTTATAAACCCTGATGAAGATTTAGTTTTATCAACGACAAAAGGCCTTTTAAAACTAACCATTGAGTAACTAAATTATGCATAGTCATTTATGGTCGGGATTTTCCCCGACCTTATTTGCCTCATCTGAATAACCTGTTAAAAGTTGCTTTTTTTGCAAACCCAACGCCGAAAATAAAATATCTCAATTTCATTGTTATTAAAAAGAAACAGACCATGAAGTGTAAAGCCCCTTTAATAAAAGTTCTAGTCTCTACTTTTCTATTTTCACTATTAAGTTGTGCAAATCTTTTTGCCCAACTCACCTATTCGGTAAAAAAAGACGGAAGCGATGCTACATCCTCCGCAATCAATGTTTATTCCGGTGAAACTCTTTATTTCGACATTGACATAACCGAAACAAACGTAGATGACTTTACTTTAGATGAAGAACATATCATTCAAATAAGCTTTCCGACAAGTTCCGGTAAGTTTACCTTAAAAGACCCAACAAAAACAGATCTTATTGGAGACAATTATAAACACGACATAAAATATGTAGGTAGTAATAAAAACTTTACTTTTACACTAAACCAAAATTTGGCAGATGAAAAAAACTCTATAGACATTAATGCTCTGGGTGTAGAAATAGACACAAGTCTAGCAACCGGCATCTATGAAATGAAGATTATCCACAGAAAATATGCTGGCACTACAGCTACAGGAGATCCTTATTACTCTGATGAAAATGAACAAACAGTTACACTTAATTTCACCAAATTAGATTTTAAAATTGAGGAAATCCTCTCTGATTCAAATTCCTTGTGTTATGATAACGAAAACCTTAGGTTTAGATTAACCCACACAGCACCTTCTCCGATAACAGCACAATTTAAGTGGGCAAAAAAGGGAAGCGATAACAACACCCATAAACTTCTTAAAGATAAAGCTCCGCAAGATTCCTCATACGCCATTGCAGTAAAAGACTTCGATAGAAACAGTGAATATAAAATAAAAGTTTATTTCAGCAACGGGTTTGAGCTAACCGGATGGGATGACGCTAATTATAAACATATAAATGAGGATAAACACCGCTTAATTAAAAAAATTGATGATTATATTTTAGAGCCGGCCGTAAGTGTAAAATTAAAAGGAAACAATTACTTAATTGGCCGCGATGTAGCCGTCGATATTTTATCGACAAAATGCAACCACATAGATGGAAGCAAAGACACAATATTTATTACCCATAAAGGTGTAACCGATACCATTAAAATAAGCCCCTTTGGCCCATCTACCGATTCATTACGAAAAAGACTGGAGCTTTATGAAGGGGACATCATTTCTGTTGCAATTGATACGGTTAAATCACTGCCCGTAACTGTTGACAACAGGTTCATGGCACCAAACTTTAGCGATATTAAAATATTACCCACACCCTTGTGTGAACGGAATGAAATAAACCTTAGCTATACGGTTGGGAATGTTTTAACCAAAGCCATAGATTCGGTAAAACATTATATTGAAACCACACCGGGCAACTTTGAGCTGTACAGTGAGAAAACGGAAAGTATTCCTGGCACAAGTTTTCCTGTAAATGGCCTTCTTCTGTTAGACAGCTACGAGTCGGTAACAATTAAGGTATGGCTTAAAGACAGGGATGTCCCTATTGTTAAAACATTGACCATTGGAAACGTTAACGATGGCACAGCAGACGATATAGAGCTGAACACCTCTCCGGAGATTTTCTTTAAAGACGGTAAAAACACCTTATCCATCTCCAGGCAGCAGTCCATTATAAATCTGTACCAGATACTACTTGATTATAATAAAACTACGGATACTTTTTCATACACACTCAGTAACGGTAATACCAGCAACGACTCTACCATAACCCCGTCAGAGATTGGGGCCGGAGAACATGATATAACGATAACACGTACAAACGGGACCTGTACCACAGAACGCAAACTTAAACTGGAGATAATCCCCAGTAGCGTGTCCCTTCCAGCTATATACTGTTATGAAGAAGATACCAGCAACCATCTTGACACAATAAAAGTCGGAGTTAAATGGCTTGTCGACAAGTATCAGGATACAGTAGGGGATACCATTACGGAAGCAATATTTCATGATTTAAAAGTAACCTACAACAATGCACCTCACCCTTTACCATTTGCCGGTTTTGAAGGGGACAATAATGAGTACCGCTTATTTGAAATTTATCCTTCCATTATTTTTAATGATGTTGTTAGAGCTTCAGGAAAAGAACTGGGACAGGTTGATATTGAGGCAGAAATTTCAATGGAAAGAAATGTTTACCTTGTTAACAAAATTGTCGAATACAAATTTGAGGACTATTTAGAAGCTACAAAAGGTATTTTTAATCCCTCATATTATACGCTAAGAGATAATTTCGATACCCTTCAGGATAAGTTTAAGGATTACATTTACAACCATAGGGTTGCAAACTACAGTGCACATACAATTATTGATTCCGTTCCAAAACAAAACGGGGGCAACTGGAATTATTCAGGAAAATATATTAATGGCTATTACGATGTAGAATTTAAGTTCAAGCTTAGCAGTAGAGAACTAATACTCTCTGAAATCATTGAAGTAGACCCCACTCCAACAAGCATTGTAAAAAGAGATACAAGTGCCTTTCTTATACTGGAAAAAAACCCTGTATGCCCAACATTGGAACCCCTCCATCTTCGTCTTAATAAATTCAGGGTTTCTTCTGTTGATACGGTTACAAATAGCAATGCCGGAGAATGGTTTAATTATGACCCACTTGATGAAAACTGGTACTTTATTTCGGATGCGGCACATAAATTATCCAACACCCATGTTCAGGTTAACTACATATATTTTGACGAAAACCTCTGTCCGGTAGAAAAATCAGAGCCTATTCGTATTGACCCAAGTGTAGCAGATGCATCAGGTCGGTTGATAAACTTCAACTCCCGTTACTGTTTAACAGAAACAACTTCACCTGCTAAAATGAACACAGACTACACAATCGACAGTATCCAGAACATTCCCACAACCTATGTATTTGGACCAGATTCAACCCTCACAACAGGTCAGGGTTTTAATTACGATAATGTTAATGGCGTATGGGAATTTAACCCCCATAAAGCAGATTCCCTTGGATCCGGAGAAAACTTCTTTTATGTCTTACATTACAAAGATAAGGCAGGGTGCCCGGTATCTGTAAGGGACAGCGTCAGGGTCATTAGTGGCCTGGCAAACACGAATGGTGTTACCGGACTAGATTCTGCATATTGTTTCGGGGATGACAGTGTTCAAATTAACGCCCTGTATAAGAATATCCTTATACTTAAAGGTCCCGGGGTCCATTCCAATGGTAGCGAGTTTTACTTTAATCCGGGTAACGACACTGCCTTTGACCGGACCAAAGACAATATTGCAAGGGTAACTTACTCTTACAACGACGGGGACAAATGTGCCTGGACGACCCATGAGGAAATTAAAATATATCGAGTCCCTGAAACTGAGTTTGAGTTTGAAAATGTTTGCATCGGGGAAACCGTCCACTTTAGTGAAACCGCTGAAGACAAAGCCGGCCAAAGTAATATTGATACCTGGACCTGGGACTTTGAGGACAACTACATACTGACAAACCAGTACGGCGATAGCGGCGACGGCAATGTACCCAAAGGCACCCACGGGGGAAATACATCCGGCAGGTACAAATCTCCGGTCCACTTATATACCGAAGCCAAAAATTACAATGTAAAACTTACCGTTACTACCAACAAAGGATGTTCTAACGACACTTCGTTTAACGTAACTGTTGGCAGCTACCCCAAGGTCAGCTTAAGTGCCGAAGGCCGTATCCTTGAGAAACCGGTCACCCTGTTTAACCATTCAAGCAACGATGTTGGAGAAATAGACACCTGTACCTGGACCCTCACAAATAAAACATCGGGCAATGAACTTATATTGGATGCAAACATCAAAACAAACGGCACCTCTTACGATCCGGTAGAAGCATCTTTAAACGAAGCCGGCGTGTACAACCTGAACCTGAGAGCGGTATCTGAAATAGGCTGCGGAACGGAGAAAGACACGACCATAGCCGTATTCCCGACCTTTGAGCTAAGCGAACAAATGCATTATGCAAGCGACTTTAGTGATCCGGAAAGGCCCGCAGGATGGCTGATAGCCTCTGAATACATGGAAGACAGCAAGATTAAAGACGGCTGGTCGTATGCAGAAAAATCCGGGTTCGAACATTCCGGGGCAGGAGACGACAATGGCTTTATGTGGCGCACCGGAAACCCTGCCGATTTGAATGACGATGAATTCGGGTGGATAGAAACCCCGTGTTTTGATTTATCAGACATTAGCTTTCCTATGATTTCCCTGGATATATTCCAGTCAATTGAACCCGGGAAAGACGGGACCATAATTGAATATACGGTAGACGACGGGGAAACCTGGGAACGATTGGGCGACATAGGTTCCGGGGCAAACTGGTACAACCAGAAAGGTATTTCCACCAACCCGGTAAGCGATAACGGGATAAATGACGGTTCCAAAGGATGGTCGGCAGATACCAACGAATGGCTTACTGCACGTTACATACTGGACAATGTCAAGCAAAAAGCTGACAATAGTGAAACAGGATGTGCCCGGTTTAGGATTTTATACTCCAGCAACGATTATCACGACAGCCGGTACCAGGGTTTTGGGTTCGACAATTTCCTTATTGGTAAACGTAAGCGTATTGTACTGGTAGAAGAATTTATAAATGCGGCATTTACAGCAAGCGAGCTTCAAAAAGACAATCACAATACCGACCTGGACGCACTTAATGAATTTGTTGACAGCCATAAGGAAGAGGTTTGTGACATCAGGTACCATATTGAATCCAGAATCTATAAAGATCCCCTGTTCGACAGGATCAACTGGCAGGACAACAGTGCCAGGGCTTCAGAATACGGTGCCTTTTCATGGGGCCCCATGTGGGTAATGGACGGAAGTGCCATTAAAAGCCGCAACAACAGAGGGGAACCAAAAAGGGAACTGACCTACGGAAAAGCACTGGAAGAAAGGGGCCTGATTGATCCTTCGTTCGATATTACAGACGTTACGACCGAACTCGATGGCCATTCCCTTAAAATAAAGGCTAAAATCACCCCGCTCGGAAATGTGCTCGATGACCCTTACAAACCAGAATATGTGGTAAGGTGTGCCATTGTGCAAGAAGACTATGAGGGGCACCGCAATGTAATGATAGACTTGCTGCCAAATGGTCCCGGGAACACAATTAAGCACATAAAAGCAGATGAGGCCACAGCAGGGGTCCCTATAGATGTGGAAGGATCGTGGCTCCCTGCCGTAAGGACTATTGACAATAATTTCCGTTTTATCATTTACGTCCAGGGACTGGGCCGCTATGATGTTGTTGAACAGGTTTATTTCGAAGACATCGACCCGGACAAAGTTCCACAAAGGGCTGTTCCTACCGGCACAAAAGACATTCTTTTCGCTGATGAATGGGCCCTATACCCTAACCCGGTAAAAGATAACATATCCCTTACCGCTCCGGTGGGCTTAGATGAAGAAATTATCTGGACAATACATGCCATAAACGGACTACGTATTAAACAGGGAAGTTTCTACAGCAACCCGTCAGGTCCGGTGGAAATTCCGGCCAGTGAATTACCGGAAGGGCTTTATATATTGAAACTGTCCAGGCCGGACGGCACACAAATAAGCCGAAAGTTTACAAAAGCAAACCGATAGATTTTTTTTCAGGTTACCCTGAAAGTTCAAATATAAAATCCCCCCTTCCCGGGGGATTTTTTTTACACGCATGCCTGCTTTTTTTCATTCAAAAAATTTGTAATTTCATGCAGCCAACGATAGCGATTAAGATAATACAAAAACAGGTACCATGCAGCAAAAAGCGTTAAACCCCAAACAGTCAGAAAACAGGGACAACAACAGTACAAGGCCAGATCCGGACAAAGAAAGCCGGGGGCTCCCCTTTTTATTTAACCGGGAACAGACCGAAGCCCTTTCAAAAACCATGTCTGTTGGCTTCGATGAAGGGCCAACGGTCAAGCCCAATGGCAATGTACAGGCAAAAGCCGGTCCGGGGCAGCAGCCTGTGGCAAGGCAAATGCCGGACCTGTCGAAATTAAAACCAACCGTTCCCCCAAAATCGCCCGCCCAGCTAAAAAAGGAAGAACAGTTCCGCGAAACCTGGGGGATGCAGCATATGTCGCCGGAAAAACAAATGCAGCTAAAATTAAAGTACAACAAAGAAGGGCTGGAAGCGGACATGGCGCGCGGCCATTTTAACAATTACGTAAAACAACAGGCCAAACAGCTAAAAAGAAACAAGCACGAAAAAAACCTGCTTAACAACAAGGCCAATGCTTTTAAACGGGCAATGATACAAAACAAAATAGCGTACGGAAGCCCGGAATATAACACTGCCGTAAAACAATGCTTCCCTGACTTTGACACCGAACTGCCGGCCTACAAGAAAGATGTTGGAAAAAACCCGGTCAACAACGACCCGAAACTGGAACACGAAGCCGATGTAATGGGGAAACAGGCCGCAGAGGGAAAAACCGTGCAAAAGCAGGAAGAAGAAAGAGAACGGCAGGCAAAGAAAGAAGGCAGTAACCCGCCCTCCCCTTCCGGCAGTGGGACAAAAACAAAATTGCCCGAAGAGGTGCAGTCCAAAATGGAGAATTCATTCGGCACAAGTTTTTCCGATGTAAACATCCACCCGAACGATGAGGGGGCAAAAGATATGGGCGCACTGGCCTACACGCAGGGTAAAGATGTACACTTCGCCCCCGGACAATACAGCCCGGGCACACAAAAAGGACAGGAATTAATCGGACATGAACTTACCCACGTAGAACAACAGAAAGCCGGAAGGGTACAACCAACGGCACAGGGCAAAGGAATGGCCGTGAACGATGATCCCAAACTCGAAAACGAAGCAGACGAAATGGGCAAAAAAGCAGCGGAGGGGAAGGCGGCAAGTATTTCCGGAAATGGTAAAGGTTTACAAAAAAAAGAACAAACAGATGAAAATGGATCAAAAGAAGCCAAAAGCAAGTATGAAAGTTATAAATCAAAAGAATTTAGTACTTCTAAAAATGCCAGTTTATATACAATTGAAACCAAGGATGGAAAATCAAGTACTGGAATATTAAGAGACAAGGCTAAAAAATTTGACTTTGCTAGCGGCACTTTACTAAAAGGGTTGAAAGTAACTATTGTACAAACAGACAATAGTTATGAAGGAAAGAAGCCTAAGAATGTTCCTGTTGCCAAGGTTAAAGTTACAGATGAAGGTAAAGCTGAATGGAATGGAAAAGAGTTCTGGACAACAAGAAAAAATATATCAGCGGAAGCAGATGAATCTGGGCTATATACAGTAATCTCAGGTACTGCAACTATTAGAAATGATAGTAAAATTGTAGATGGACCACGTAGAACCATTTCCAAGACCTCCAAAATCTCAATTAGGGAGTATAAAATGATTAAAGGTGTAATGTATGTTTTAACCTTTGATAAAGAAACAAAAGAAGATTATGGCTGGATTAAAGCTTCAGAAATAGATGGCAAATTACTAAATGAAACAATGGGCATTGAAAAGGCCAGTTATGTTTCAGAAAACAAAAACCATAATACAATTAATCGTAATAATACAATAATTTATAAGGAAGCTAAAGGATATGATTATTCCCAATATCTTAAAAAGGGGAAGGAATATGTAAAAATACCTAAAGGCACAAAAATTAAGATAAATAATACGGATGGTAATTTCTCAGAGGTGGCGGATGAAAACGGAACATATCTAGGATGGACATCCAAAGGAAATTATAAAAGTACAGAAACATCGGATATATTCGAAGTTCATGATCCAGATGCAAGACTTAGAGTAAAACAGAGAAAATATATTACCACGGGAAAAAAATTAAATGCTGGTGATTTTGTAATTACTAAGGGAATAGCTGAGAATCCAAAATATACGAAAATAGCACAAACAGAAAAACAAAATAATACATATACAGAAAAAGAAAGCTCTGAAGGTTTTGTTTTTACTGATAATCTAACAGCTAAATGGGCTGATGCTAAGGGGAAACATGCAACCTGGAGCAAAGGAGTCTACACAGGACAAATTGATTTAGTTTATATTGTTGGTCATGGGGGAATGAAATATATGAAAGCCGATTCGAAAAACATAGAGAACGATATGAGTGACAAGTACGTTAAAATGGCTGCTGCAGCTAAATCTGCCGGCATAACCCTAAGCATGGCCAGTGGGTTCAGAGATTATCCAAAACAAAAAGAACTACGTCAAAAGTATTTGAACAAACAGAGCAGTATTCCTGCTGCCAGACCGGGTTACTCAAAACATCAGATTGGAATTGCAGTAGATTTGAACTATGTAAAAACTAATGGTGGAAATAATAGCACCAATAAATGGTTAATGAAAAATGCCTATAAATTTGGGTTTGTTAAACCATTAGACATGGGGGTAAAAGAAGCGCACCACTGGGAATATAGACCGAGCGAAACCCGTTCTCCAAAAGAGGTGGAAAAAAAAGAGGGCAAAAAAACGATAAAAAACACCCGATATTATTTTGCTACATGGTCAAAAAACCTTGATAAAGAATGGACAACGTATAAGTGGAGAGCCAATTGCTATGATACTAAATAAAATAATTATAATCCTGAAAAAGTGGAGTACTCTATTTTTTATTTTCGTTTTTATGTGTACTAAAAATGCCCATTGCCAAAAACAAAAACTCAACGCCCTATATGGAGAAGTTATAACAAATAATCAAAACCTGATAGAATTTTCCCAATCACTGGAAAAATTACTGGCCGACAAACCGGAATACTTTGCAGAAGGAGCTTTATATTACAGAAAATTACCTGATTCGGTAAAGATACGGCCCTTCTGATCTTTATTTATTATCACCGGGCATTTGATTATTTCAACAATAGTCCGGAGTATGATTATAGCTACTTTTATGATGATTCCGGAACTCCTAAAGAAGAACTCATCGATAGCTTCAACAAGGAAAAGCTTGCTCTATCCGGTTTTAAACTTAGAGTAATCTCTCATGGTGATATTATTACCGCACCTGTTCCGGAATATATAGAAAGTCTTGTGAAAAATTATGTATCTGAAGAACTTCAGGATTTCATTGCATGCTATACAGAAGGCGAACGGTTAGCATCTCTTTTCTATTCAGAAAATGAAAAAACATACATATATAAAGAAGGCCAATATCTTAAACTCCTGGAAAGTTATATCCAAAAAAACAACTTTGCTGTAAAGCACTTAAAATCAGAATACATCAACCATCTGATTTCCTTCACATTTAAAAACAATCAGAGAAATGAAATTACAGGACATTCGGGTTTTCACATCGCAGATCCATCTTTAACAGAGGTCTTTAGTGATTCAACCTTTAAAGAAAAGAACAGCAAAACCGCCCGGTTCATAAGCATAATCCAAAGCGCCTCAAAAAAGCTTGACAATGAGCAAATAACAAACATTTACAACCAATTGAACGGTTCAACAACAAATAAAGAAAACAGTACAATAGTTGATTATGATAATATTGAGAAGAAGCTGTGTGATTTAATTAAAGAATACCCTTGTCCTTAAACCAAAAAGGATGATAATAAATTAACCATTGAAAATAAACAGATTATATTACAGTACATGTCTTTTAAAAAGAAATAAAAAAACTGCACGAAATTATTTATATTTAGTTTCCCGAAATAAAGTTTCACAGAGATCGTCAGAAAATATGCAAGATAAAAACAATACAGCCAGCAATGTCAGAAAAAGCGTTTAAACCGGAACCTTCAAAGGATTCCAGCGATCGGATTAAAAGAACAGATCCGGACAAAGAAAGCCGGGGGCTCCCCTTTTTATTTAACCGGGAACAGACCGAAGCCCTTTCAAAAACCATGTCTGTTGGCTTCGATGAAGGGCCAACGGTCAAGCCCAGTGGCAATGTACAGGCAAAAGCCGGCCCGGGGCAGCAGCCTGTGGCAAGGCAAATGCCGGACCTGTCGAAATTAAAACCAACCGTTCCCCCAAAATCGCCCGCCCAGCTAAAAAAGGAAGAACAGTTCCGCGAAACCTGGGGGATGCAGCATATGTCGCCGGAAAAACAGATGCAGCTAAAATTAAAGTACGACAAAGAAGGGCTGGAAGCAGACATGGCGCGCGGCCACTTTAACAATTACGTAAAACAACAGGCCAAACAGCTAAAAAGAAACAAGCACGAAAAAAACCTGCTTAACAACAAGGCCAATGCTTTTAAACGGGCAATGATACAAAACAAAATAGCCTACGGAAGCCCGGAATATAACACTGCCGTAAAACAATGCTTCCCTGACTTTGACACTGAACTGCCGGCCTACAAGAAAGATGTTGGAAAAAACCCGGTCAACGACGACCCGAAACTGGAACACGAAGCCGATGTAATGGGGAAACAGGCCGCAGAGGGAAAAACCGTACAAAAGCAGGAAGAGGAAAAAGAACGGCAGGCAAAGAAAGGGGGCAGTAACCCGCCCTCCCCTTCCGGCAGTGGGACAAAGACGAAATTGCCCGAAGAGGTGCAGTCCAAAATGGAGAATTCATTCGGCACAAGTTTTTCCGATGTAAACATCCACCCGAACGATGAGGGGGCAAAAGATATGGGCGCACTGGCCTACACGCAGGGTAAAGATGTACACTTCGCCCCCGGACAATACAGCCCGGGCACACAAAAAGGACAGGAATTAATCGGCCATGAACTTACCCACGTAGAACAACAGAAAGCCGGAAGGGTACAACCAACGGCACAGGGCAAAGGAATGGCCGTGAACGATGATCCCAAACTCGAAAACGAAGCGGACGAAATGGGAAAAAAAGCAGCGGAGGGGAAAGCGGCTGCCCCACAAGTTGCAGGCACAACGCAGAGTATAAGAAGGAAAGAAATAAACGAAAAAGATAAAGAACCCCGAGAAAAAGAAAAAGCAGTAGGTTCCGGAGCAAAAATTATATTACATAATCCAGAGGATAGTTATGTAACCGCTTATTCTATTATAAATAATAAATTCAAAAAGGCGTTTGAACTTGATAATGGTTCTGTTGTTGAGTTGCAACCTGAAGCAAAACGATATAAAGACTTAACAGCCATAAAGGGATTAAAAAGAAAAAGCAAAACATTTTATGTAGTATCTCAATATGCAGGTGTTTCATTAGAAGAAGTGAAAGCTGTTTCAAACCAGATTAATAAGTATGGAATGGTTTGGAGAGAAAAAATGGAAACTGAAGAAAGCATCCTGTTTTTAGAAAAAAAAGGGTATAAAAAACTTGAAGTAGAAAAAATACTAGAAGACGAGGACAGTATTGAAACTTTCTTTGCTTTATTGAGAGACGAGCCTGACAACGCCCAGAACACTGATAAAAAAGTTCTCGATTATAATACAAGAGTTTTTGTTATTTCATCACCATTTCCCGGTTGGTCCTACGTTGAAACCAATGAAGGTGAAACTGGATACATAAAATCGGCAGCAATAAACACTAGAATGCCTTCCACTAATTCAAAACTTTACCAGGTTAGGAAAGGTGACAGTCTGGAGAAGATTATAAATGAAAGTTATGGAGAAGCTCATGACAGAAGGTTCTATGCAAATGCTTTAATGCAAATTAATAATCCTGAGAATAAACAAGGGCGAGGTATTACTTATGAAGGGGCATTAGAGTTAAAAGAATTATTTAAAATCACAAGTTACGAAAAGTTTCATGTAAAAGAGAAACAGTGGATATGGGTGCCAGATGAAAATTATGTGCTTAGTTTAGCCGGGCAAATTCCAGATTATAGCATAGAAAAAAAAATAAAAGAAACAGCATATTCTTTAAACGGCTTTGTTTCAAACATTGTTGATAGGCTATGGCCAGTTGGGTTCTCTTTAATTACCGATTCAAACATTGGTGTTACATTTGGAATTCCGGTTGGTGTTGTTGTAAATGCACAAACATCTTTGTTTAGGAAAGATGAAGACAATTTTGTTGTTAGAAGATTCTTAAAAGGAGGCGTGGGTGCAGATACAGGAGTAGGAGCTGGTATTTATTGGGGAAGCAGTAAGGGTATTGGAGCAGGAGCAGAAGCAGGAGCTAATGCTAGTGCAATGGGAACAGCTTATACGGATCTCGAATTTACATTCCCATTTAAGAAAGATGCCACAATATTAATGCTGCTTACTTCTGTTATGGAACCGCCAAGGGTTGACGATGCGGGTACAATAGTAAAAAATACTCCGCGAAAATCATTTTTTCAGTTTTTGCATCAGGCAACAGGGTTAAACCTGGATACTTCAAACTATCTAACAAAATCAAAAGTTGCTTTGGGAATTGAAGCACAGGCGACTGCTGATGCTAACATGGGAATAAAGGCCGATAAACAAGCTAGAAAACAAGTAAAATCAAAATATAAGGGACATAAAAAAGATTCAGATCCAAGTGCCACAAATGCTTTGATGAGATGGTTGCATATAAATGCAGGAGTGGGTATAAGTAACGAATTTTTCCTCGGAGCAGAAACAGAAAACGTAAAAAGAGATGAAAAAAACAATGAACTAATATCTGCTGATGGTGCATTGTTTTTAGATGGCAGGGCTCAAGCTCATGCAAAATTACCTATCTTACCAGCATTGGCAGTTGATGTAGGTGGAGCAATAAAACTAACCTTCAAGTATGCAAAAGGTAAATGGAAACAATACGGTGCTGCTGTAGCGTTTAAAGGGGGTGATTTAGATAACTATGAAGGGGCTGCAATGGAAATTTCTGCTTCACAAAGCAATAAGGAAATAGAGCAACTTTTTGACAAAAAAATAGATATAACAGAAAAGTTAGCTAATCTTTTAGGGACTATTAAATTTAAAAAACGCTTCCAGTTATTGGCAGATAAGGGGTTTGGTAGATATAACAGCACAAAACAAAAACAACAGGCAACAAAGACACTCTTAAAAGAAAACTATAAGAACACAGGAGTATATTTCTCTAGTTATTTAACACTTGAACTTGATATCGGAAAACTTTTGAAAAACAAAGGAGCATTTATATTAAAGAGGATTGTAAGTGATATATGGAGAAAGTTCATAAAAAAAACAAGGAATAAAGATATGTTGGAAGTTCAAAAGATGTTTTTGGAGCATATCTTTGATGTTTTATCAAATGGAAAACCTATAGTTGAAAGTGAGCTGTTTGAAGAACTTTGGAGTTTCATCATTTCTAGGGAAGCGATTAACAAAGCTGAACTGGCAATGGTTGGAGAATTTGGTTTCGCTGCCGGAGCTAGTATTGCAGCATTGGAAGGAAAAGCCAGACTGCATGCGTCAGCAAAAATTGCGGGTGTATATGTTGAAGATGCTATAGATATGATAGAAAACTTTATCAATCAAGAAGGGGGACAAACCTTCATAAATGAATACCTTAATCCAGCGATGGGACTAGACACAAATTCGGACATAGAATCAGAGAACAATGAGCATAGATAAAATTAATAACAAAAACAGGAATAAATTATGATATTCAAACACCGATCCATACCACTACTTATTTTTATCGGGTATCTAATATTAGTGCTAAACTCATGTAGCAATAAATATGAATTGCATAAACAATATCTTTCAGATTCCTATGAAAAGTCAATCGACACAGTAGTATTTGTACCCTATCGGAAAGGTGATAAGTGGTTTTACGTTGATAGACGAACAAAGGGCCCTTATGCCGGACATGCCCAAGCTTTTGACGGTGAATGGTTAAGAGCTTATCCATTTAATGCCTACCATCTGGCCAAAGTAAATAAAGGTAACCATTGGGCTTTTATTGATACAATGGGTAAAGAAATAATTCGTGCACAGCTTAGTGATAACCCTAACTATAATTTTTCAGAAGGTTTGATACCTATATGTAACTCTAATAATGTGTGGGGAAGGCTTAACTATCATGGAGATACTGTGACACCTTTCAAGTATTATAGTGTTGGTCGATCTATTAATGGAAAAGCTAGAGTAGAATTTGGAGAGAACAATTGTGGTTTAATAAACTCTAAAGATAGCTTGTTAATAGGACCTGGTCAATATCGGGAAGTAATGCTTTTAGAAGCTGAAGACACTACAGGATTTGTCGTAGTTCAGGATTTTAATGGGAAAGTTAGTTTACTAAATAAAGAGTTTAAACCAATTTCATCTCCCAAAATTACATGGATCGATGATTTTCGGGAAGGACGTGGACAGGTTAGATGTAACGATAAGCATGGCTATAATGGCTATATAGATTATAGTGGAAACCTTATTATTCAGTGCAAATATCTAAGAGCCAGAGATTTCCATTCCGGAATAGCAATAGTTGTTAATCCTAAAACAAGAATGTATGGAGGTGTTGACAAAATTGGTAAAGTAATAATACCATTTGAATATGGTTTTTTAGGGGACAATGGTATCCAGTTTGGGGTTTTACCGGCAGAAAAAAAAGGAAAGTGCGGCCTGTTAAATGCAAAGGGAGATGTTCTTGTCGATTTTCGATATGAAAATGCTAATTTCTTTAGTTATGAATATGGTCTTGTTGCAGTAAAGAGAAATGGGAAATGGGGTATGATTGACAGTTTAGGAAATACAATTATAAAATTTAAGTATGAATTATCGTCAGAATTTTCGCAGATACACGCAATTACCCCCAATCGTATAAAAGTGGAAAATAAAGAGAGAAAACAAGGTTTAGTGAATAGGAAAAATGAAGTTATTGCTCCAGTAAAATTCGGTTATATTGGAGATGCTACATTCATGGAAACATTTGAATTTGGGTTATTGCCAATTATAATTGAAGTGGATGGAATTGATAAGGAAGGCTACATCGACATTTGGGGCAAGGAATATTTTGAGGATTAAATCAATTCTAACATAAAGCCATTGATGAAACTGAGTTTACTATTCTTCATAATTGTTGTTGTTTCTTCCTGTAACAGCAAATACAAAATACATCAACAGTATTTATCCGATTCATACGAAAAATCAATTGATTCCGCTGTGTTTGTCCCTTACAGGCAGGGTGATAAATGGTTTTATGTTGACAGGCGAACAAAAGGGCCATACGCTGGGCATGCCAAAGCCTTTGAAAATGAATATGATGCAGCATATCCATTTAACCCCTGGTTTTTGGCTAAGATAAAAAACAATGGGAAATGGTTTTTTATAGATACCGTTGGCAACAAAATTATAGATACAGACTTGAAAAATAAATTAACCTGGGATTTTTCAGAAGAAATTATTTCATATCCTAATTCCGAAGGGAAATGGGGAAGTGTTAATATAAATGGAGATACTATTGTTCCGTTCAAATATAAAAGGATTGGTCATTTTAAGAACGAAAAAGCATTACTTCAATTTGAAGATAATTCATTAGGAATAATTGACAATAGAGGAGTGGTCTTAGTTGATCCGGGAACTTATTCATATTTGGAATACCCTATTAGTGAAGATGACTCTAGCATAAGGGTTTATGGAGTTTTAGAGGCTAAAGAGGTAAAATATGGGTTTTTAAATAGAAATCTAAAAAAGATCACCCCCCCTTTATATGAGAAGGGTTTAAAATTTGTTAATGACATTGGTGTTGTTAAGATGAATGGTAAATATGGCTATGTCAATTTTCATGGTGAATTAGTAATCCCGTGTATTTATGAGAAAGCAAAACCTTTTTATGACAAATACGCCATTGTATCTGACGGCAGTAAGTATGGAATTATCAGCAAAAAAGGAGATACAATTGGAGCATTCAGATTCGATTATCTTTCAAACTCAGGATTCAATGAAAACATTATGCCTGCTAAAGCAAATGGTTATTGGGGCATTATTAACATTCAGGGCAAAACAGTTGTTGACTTTCAATTTGAAGATTCTGATATTTTGAATTACAAATATGGATTAATAGCTATGAAGAAAAATGGGAAATGGGGTATGATTGATTCTTTAGGAAATGTGATCATTAACTTTGAATATGATGTTGAAGCGGATAAAACCCCCTATTGTTTTACACCAAACAGAATAATAATTATTTCAAAAGAAAATAAAAAAGGAATAATAAACAGAAAGAATGAAAAAATTACGGGTATAAAGTATGATATAATTGAAGGTATTGAATATGATTACCTACATTATTATGGTCTTCTACGGGTAGTAATTCATGGAAAAGGGCTTCTTGAAAAATCGAAGGAAGGCTACATCGACATTTGGGGCAAGGAATATTTTGAGGATTAAATCAATTCTAACATAAAGCCATTGATGAAACTGAGTTTACTATTCTTTATAATTGTTGTTGTTTCTTCCTGTAACAGCAAATACCAACTTCACGAGCATTACTTATCCGATGCTTATGAAAAATCTATCGATACGGTTGTGTATGTACCCTATCGTAAAGGCGACAAGTGGTTTTATATTGATAGGCGAACAAAAGGTCCTTATGCAGGACATGCAAAAGCGTTCGATGGAGACTGGGATCGTGCTTATGCTTTTGACAATAACCGTATTGCCGCAGTAGAAAAGAATGGTTTAAGAGGATTTATTGATACAACAGGAAAAATTATAATTCCTGTTAACTTTAAAAGTTCAGTTGTTGACTCTAAAAGCCAGCTAATTGTTTTGAGGAACAAGTTTAATACTGAAGGTGTATTAAGCATACGGGGAGATACAATATTACCTTTTAATTATCAGGGGGTTGTTATACAGGGGGATAAGTTAAAGGTCTATCATAATGAAGAAACCTTCGAAGTTTTGAATCTTAAAGGTGACGTATTAATCGAACTTGGTGAACTTTATTATTTGGGTAGGCATAAAAAAAATGATCCATCTTATATAATTGAATACGGAATAAAAAAAGAAGGTGAGACTTTTTATGGTTTTATGGATAAAGACTTCACCAGAATCACCCCTCCAATCTTTGAGGGAATCCCAAAGTTCTTTAATGGAAGAGGAGTAGTTAGAATGAAAAACCGTTTTGGATATGTTGATAGTGTGGGAACAGTAGTAATTCCTTGTATATATGAAAGAGCCCAATTGTTCTTTAGTGAAACCGCAGTAGTTTATAAGTACAATAAATATGGTGTAATTGATAAACAAGGAAACGTTGTAATATCTTTAGAGTATGATCAACTTGGGCTATCTGGATTTATGAATGGGATTATACCTGCTGAAAAAAATAGTAAATGGGGTGTTATAAATAGAGAAGGAAAAGTATTGGTTGATTTCATTTATGATTTTGCGGACATCACAAATTATAAGTATGGTTTAATCCCTGTAGAAAAAAATGGGTTATCAGGAGTAATTGATTCAATTGGAAACGAAATAATTAAAATAATGTATAGTAGTGAAGAACTTAGAGAGCCTTATTTTCTAAGTCCAAATAGGATTATTGTTACAGACTTAAAAAGCAAGAAGCAGGGAATTGTAACACGAAAAAATAAACAAATAACTCCATTGAAGTATAGTGATGTAGGATATGAGATTAAAAATGGCCTTGTAAGTGTTGTTTACTATAGTAATAATGAAAGAAAAACCGGCTACATCGACATTTGGGGCAAAGAATATTTTGAGGATTAAATCAAATCTAACATAAAGCCATTGATGAAACTGAGTTTACTATTCTTTATAATTGTTGTTGTTTTTTCCTGTAACAGCAAATACCAACTTCACGAGCATTACATATCCGATGCTTACGAAAAATCAATTGACACAGTAGTGTTTGTCCCTTACAGGCAGGGTGATAAATGGTTTTATGTTGACAGGCGAACAAAGGGCCCTTATGCCGGACATGAAAAAGCGTTCGGGGGAGAATGGGAGGAAGCTTATCCTTTTAACAGGTCCAAGCTTGCAAAAGTAAAAACAGATAACGGATGGGCGTTTATTGACACTTCTGGAAAAGAGAAAATAACTATCAGATACAAAGGAGATTTGCAGTGGAATTTTATTGAAGGTACTTTTTTTCTGCCAGGGGAAAATGATAAGTACTGCCTTATTAATTGTGATGGAAATATTTTAACAAATTTTGCCTACTCAGATTTTGGTATTATGCAATATGGTAAAGCATTAGTGTATTATGAAGATAATAAAGTTGCTGTAATAAATAAAAATGGGAAAACATTAATTGACACTGGTGTATATTCTACCATTAATTATAATTTTAATAATGACCCTTCACAGATATGGGGGTATGGAATATCGGTTAACAATAAAACAAAATTTGGTTTTTTAGACAAAAACCTCAACCCGCTAACTGAACCTATTTATGACTATGATTTGGAATTTAGAAATGATAGAGGCAAAGTTGGTATTAATAGCAAGTATGGATATATTGATAAACATGGAACTACAATAATCCCTTTGATTTATGATGAAGCTTCGGTTTTTAATACAGATATTGCAGTAGTATCCCAAAATGGGAAATATGGAGCAATTAACAAAAAAGGGGATATAATAATACCTATTAAGTTTGATTATATTTCTAATTTTGGATTTAAGGAAAATATTAGTCCAGTTAAAAAAAACAATAAATATGGAATTATAAATAGTAAAGGGGATATTATCGTTGAGTGTAAATATAATAACGTTGATGAGATTAATAATGGATATGGCCTAATAGCAATGGAGAGAAGTGGCAAATGGTTTATGGTAGATTCTCTTGGAAATGAATTGATTGGCACGAACTATGACGCATCTCCTTTAAATTACCCAATAAGCATAACGCCTAACAGGATAGTTGTTTTGTCAAACGATAATTTGAAAGGAATAGTTAATCGAAAAAATAAAAATATAACACCGATGAAATATAATATAATTGAAAGTGTTGAAATTTCAGGGAGCGAATTTCATGGTCTATTACGGGTAGTAATTCATGGAAAAGGGCTTCTTGAAAAATCGAAGGAAGGCTACATCGACATTTGGGGCAAGGAATATTTTGAGGATTAAATCAATTCTAACATAAAGCCATTGATGAAACTGAGTTTACTATTCTTTATAATTGTTGTTGTTTCTTCCTGTCATAGCAAATACCAACTTCACGAGCATTACCTATCCGATGCCTATGAAAAATCTATCGATACGGTTGTGTATGTACCCTATCGTAAAGGCGACAAGTGGTTTTATATTGACCGGCGCACAAAAGGTCCTTATGCAGGACATGCAAAAGCTTTTGACGAAGAATATGATCGGGCTTATCCGTATAATAAGTATTATTTAGCCAGAATACAGGAAGAGAAACTCGGTAATTATATTGATACAACCGGATGTAAAGTTTTAATAGATGTTGACCATGATAAACTGGATTATACAATTGATGATAGCATTGTAACTTTTCGAAACCAATATAATTTAAGTGGAGGTATGCATCTTAATGGAGACACAATAATTCCTTTTAAGTTCAAATTTATTGGTCCAGCTATTAATAATCGAATAATTTTAACTTATCCAAACAATACAAAATGTTTGATTAATAGTAATGGCAATGTACTAATTGATTCTGCTACATATTTGGATGTAAGTCATATTTTTGCCTATGATAAGGATAGTGTTATTACCTATGGAGCAGAGGTTAATGAAAGAGTAAAATACGGATTATTAGATAAAGACTTTAATCAAATTACAAAGCCTGAATACGACAATAAATGTATATTTTATAACGAAAGAGGTGTCGTAAAACAGAATGATTATTATGGCTATGTTGAAAAAGACGGTAATCTGGTAATTCAATTTGAATATACTGATGCTCGACCTTTCTATAATGACATTGCTATAGTAGCTAAAGACAATAATTATGGAGCTATCGACAAGGATGGAAATATTGCTATACCATTCGAATTTTCGAATTTGGGGTATCAGGGGTTTATTAATAATATGAGCCCATTTAAAAAGGGGGGAAAATGGGGAATAATAAACCAACAAGGTAATGTAATAATACCTTCGGTTTATAATTACTCAAATGCTTTCCAGTATAAATATGGTTTAGTAGCAATGCAAACAAATTCAGGTTGGGGTATGATTGATTCACTTGGGAACGAAATTGTGGAATTTAGATATAATACATCGTCTTTTGATTCTCCTCGTTGTGTAACACCGAATAGAATTGTTGTTACAACTCCGGACAAATCAAGAGGTATAATAAACAGAAAAGGAAAAGAAATAACACCAATAAAATATCGCAGTATTGGCGGAGGAGATGGAGAAGACTTTTTTGAAAACGGATTAATACCAGTTTCATTCAAAGAGGATGGAAAATACAGAAAAGGCTACATCGACATTTGGGGCAAAGAATATTTTGAGGATTAAATCAATTCTAACATAAAGCCATTGATGAAACTTAGTTTACTATTCTTCATAATTGTTGTTGTTTCTTCCTGCCATAGCAAATACCAACTTCACGAGCATTACTTATCCGATGCTTATGAAAAATCTATCGATACGGTTGTGTATGCACCCTACCGTAAAGGCGACAAGTGGTTTTATGTTGATAGGCGAACAAAAGGTCCTTATGCAGGACATGCCAAAGCGTTCAAGGGAGAATGGGAGGAAGCTTATCCTTTTAACAGTTCAAACCTGGCTAAAGTATTTTCACAGGGAGCATGGTCCTTTATTGACACCACTGGAAAAGAAGTTATTGAAACAAAAGTGAAAGAAATCTTTGACTGGGATTTTTCAGAGGGTGTAGTTTCTTTACCGAATGAAGACAATCTTTGGGGGTGTTTAAATAATTTAGGGGACACATTACTTCCATTCAAATTCACTGGTATTGGAACGTGTAGAAATAATTTCATAATAGCTACTTATGGAGAAAACACTTATGCTCTATTTAATAAGGAAGGTGAAGTTTTAATCGATTCTGGAAAATACTCCTATATTGCCAAGTTGAATTTAAATGATTCTAATAATGTATTCTCATACGGAGTATTTAAAAAGGGCAAAAAAAAATATGGACTGTTAAATAATCAATTAGAGCCAATAACAGAGCCAAAATTCGATAACATCCAATCTTTTCATAATGAAAGGGGTGCTGTATATCTGGATGGGAAATTTGGTTTTATAAACTTAGACGGAAAGCTTATAGTAAAATGCATTTTCAATGAAGCTGAAAATTACCATAATGATTTCACTGTTGTTGCTATAAACGAGAAATACGGAACAATTAACAAAAATGGCAATATTTCAGTTCCAATAAAATATAATATGATAGGCATGTCTGGTTTTCAGGATGATATTATACCCGCAAAAAGAAAAGGAAAATGGGGTATTATAAATTCAAAAGGAAAAATTGAAGTTAGGTTTAAATATGATTTAGCTGATTTCACTAATTACAAATATGGTCTCATCCCTGTCGAGAAAAACGGCCTCATAGGAATGATTGATGCAAGAGGAAAAGAAATTATAACATTCAGGGAATATGAGAGTGTACTTTACTTTTATCCCTACACAATTACCCCTAACCGCATTGTAATAAAAGAAAAACCAAAAAATGGGAAGTATGGATTAATTAATCGAAAAAATGAGGCAATTACCCCCTTAAAATATTCCAGCATTGGGAAAGATGACTACTTTAAGGTATTTGAAAACGGATTGATCCCTGTCGGTTACTATATAAATGGAGAATACAGAAAGGGCTACATCGACATTTGGGGCAAAGAATATTTTGAGGATTAAATCAATTCTAACATAAAGCCATTGATGAAACTGAGTGTACTATTCTTCATAATTGTTGTTGTTTCTTCCTGCCATAGCAAATACCAACTTCACGAGCATTACCTATCCGATGCCTATGAAAAATCTATCGATACGGTTGTGTACGTACCCTATCGTAAAGGCGATAAGTGGTTTTTTATTGACCGCCGCACAAAAGGCCCTTATGCAGGACATGCAAAAGCGTTCGAGGGAGAATGGAATAAAGCCCGCCCATTTAACAGTTCAAACCTGGCTAAAGTATTTTCACAAGAGGTATGGTCCTTTATTGACACCACGGGAAAAACAGTTATTAAAACGAATGTAGAAGAAAGTTTCGATTGGGATTATACGGAAGGAGTAATTGCTTTACCCGGCAAAGATGATCTTTGGGGCTGTATGGACACCAAAGGGGACACGATCCTTTCTTTTCAGTTTTTGGGTATTGGAAAGTGTTTGGGAGGATTAATTGACGTGGCATATGCCGAAGATAACCATGCCATTTTTAACAGAGAAGGTGAAGTTGTTATTGATTCTGGACATTATGCGTATTTAACAACACACAAACTGAATTCAGAACTAATTGTATCTTATGGGGTCAATATTAAAAATGAAATGAAATATGGTTTTATTAAACCCGACATAATAGTTTTAACAACTCCAATATTTGATGACATCCCAAGTTTCGGAGACGACAGAGCACTTGTGTATATGAATGGGAAATATGGCTATGCAAACCAACATGGTGAAGTTGTAATTCCCTGTATATATGGTGAAGCTTATCCTTTTATTTCTGGAACAGCAACAGTTTCTAAAAATAAGTTATCTGGGGTAATTGATAAAAATGGGAAAAATATAATCCCTTTAAAATTTGATGAATTAGGGCTTAAGGGGTTTCAAGATAATATTATGCCTTTCGAACAGAATGATAAATGGGGGGTCATAGACTCTAACGGAAAAATCTTAGTTAAGGCGAAATACGAAAGTGCTCAACTTGGTCATTACAAATATGGTCTCATCCCTGTCGAGAAAAACGGCCTCATAGGAATGATTGACGCAAGAGGAAAAGAAATTATAACATTCAGGGAATATGAGAGTGTACTTTACTTTTATCCCTACACAATTACCCCTAACCGCATTGTAATAAAAGAAAAACCAAAAAATGGGAAGTATGGATTAATTAATCGAAAAAATGAGGCAATTACCCCCTTAAAATATTCCAGCATTGGGAAAGATGACTACTTTAAGGTATTTGAAAACGGATTGATCCCTGTCGGTTACTATATAAATGGAGAATACAGAAAGGGCTACATCGACATTTGGGGCAAGGAATATTTTGAGGATTAAATCAATTCTAACACAAAACCATTGATGAAACTGAGTTTACTATTCTTTATAATTATTGTTGTTTCTTCCTGTAACAGCAAATACAAAATACATCAACAGTATTTATCCGATTCATACGAAAAATCAATTGACACAGTAGTGTTTGTCCCTTACAGGCAGGGTGATAAATGGTTTTATGTTGACAGGCGAACAAAGGGACCTTATGCCGGACATGCAAAAGCGTTCGAAGGGGAATGGAGTAGAGCTTATCCATTTAATCCATATAATTTGGCCCTGGTTTCGAAAGACGGTTTATATGGTTACATAAATAAGACTGGAAAGATTGTCATACCAATTATATATAACCATTCGGATCCTGACAAGGTTAGTGAGGGATTAATCGTTTTGACTGCAGCTGAGAATGGAGAATATTATAAAGGAGCAGTTAACCTGAAAGGAGATACCACTATTCCATTTAAATACATGGAAGTTAGCAAAAGTGTAAACAACAAATTAGTAGCAAGGTATTCCAACAAAGCAGTAGAATTACTGGATACGAAAGGAAATATTTTAATTGATTCAGGAAAATACGTTAATATCGCACATGATGTGAATGCTCAGGATGGAGTAATTGTTGCTACGTTAAATAAAAGGGCGCACTGCTTTATAGACAGTAGCCTGAAGAATAAAACAGACCTTGATGTTGAAGGTTTTTTCAGGTTCCGCTCTAATCTTGCAAAAACTGTTAAAGACAATCACTTTGGATATATAAACAGTGAAGGGCAGACTGTTATTCCGTTTAA
This sequence comes from Bacteroidales bacterium, assembly GCA_965230395.1. Taxonomy (GTDB): domain Bacteria; phylum Bacteroidota; class Bacteroidia; order Bacteroidales; family UBA10428; genus UBA10428. The sequence goes on along the minus strand of CBDDKV010000002.1, from coordinate 2,253,213 downwards.
ATATATTTCAGCATCAGACTTTCACAGAGGTGTTGCAACGGTTGAAAACGAGGACTGGTACTGTGGGGTAATCGACACTACAGGAAACGTTGTTATCCCTTTTGTTTATTCTTTACTAGGAAAGAAAGGGTTTGAAAAGGGGTTGATCCCGGCTGTTAAAGATGAAAACTGGGGAGTAATAAACAAAAAAAACGAAAAAGTTTTGAACTTCATTTATGAGGATATGGATATCTACTATTATAAATATGGCTTATTTTGTGTTGAACACAAACAGGGATGGGGAATGGTTGATGCTTCAGGAAATTTCATAATACCTCCTGTATATGGAGATTCTCCGTTCCCCCCTGTAGCGGTAACACCTAGTCGGATTATTGTAAATAAAGGACAGGAGCGTTGGGGTATAATAAACCGAAAAAATGAAATAATAGCACCCCTGAAGTATTACAGCATAGGGAATGATATGAATGAATTATTATATCGTCTGAGAGATGAGCTAATTTTTATGAAAGATGGATTGATTGAAGTGGTTACCAACACCGAAGAAGGCATGAAAGAAGGCTACATCGACATTTGGGGCAAGGAATATTTTGAGGATTAAGAATACTCTTTATAATTCCAGGAAGGATGATCGTGCTTTGAATATTCTGATAACCAGTATATATGCAAATGGGGCAGACCAAAAATCCATTCATGACTTTTCGGACTTCCCCATCTGCTTTTTGCTTAAAATATTCTAATTTATCCCTACAAGGGTAATTTCAAAAGTCAAGTCCTTACCAGCTAGTGGATGGTTTGCATCTACCATAATACTCGCTTCTTTAACCTCAGTAATAACCAATGGGATTTGTTGCCCGTCCGGAGTGTTTGACATAAGCTGCAGCCCCACTTCGGGCTTAATTTCAGCTGGCAATTGCGCTGTAGGCACCTCCTGTATCAGTTCTGGCCTTACATCTCCATAAGCCTCCGCTGCCGGAATATTAATTGTTTTTTCTTCATTTAATGCCATTCCTTCCACACCTGAATCAAAACCGGGAATAACCTGTCCTGCACCTAATGTAAATTCCAAAGGTTCCCTGCCTTCGGAAGAATCAAAAACTTCCCCGTTACTTAAAGTCCCCTTATAATGAACCTTTACTTTATCGTTTGTTTTAGCCGTCATAAGCTTTATTTAAATTTATAATTAGCGCTAAAGAACAACTCTTTATCTGGTATTCCAAATTATTTAGAGATTTCTTTGAAAATATGCCTTTGTAGATAAAAAATCAGAATTGCCCGCTAACGTTTCCATGTTACCGTTTTATGAATAAATATGAGGGAAAGAGGGGGTGAAATCTTATTTTTTTGTTAAAAGTTAAAAACTTTTGAATCTCAACCATCAAACCTTTAGGTTATAAGTCAGACTTTTCTATATTTGCGCCATTATTAACCTTATCAGTTAATTACGTATGAAAAAGCGCAGCAATTTAATTTGCTGCGCTTTGTTTTATTTTTGCCTGCAAAACTGTGGTTCTTTATTATTCTAAAACCCGGGTTATCGGCAAAGGAACTTCGTACAGGTTGATCCCATGTCGTTTTGTTAAGACCGTTTTTCATCATTACGAATGAGTACTCAACTGAAATAATCTGCTAATTAGTCTTTGCAAGAAAACTCCAAATTACTCACAAAAATAAAATATTCAATGATGTTCGTGAACTAAAGGTCCTGCGTTACGCTTGTTTTGAAAACAGACATTCCGAAGCTTCGGGTCCCCTTAATTTTCAAAACTTCGAACCGACTAAAAGGAGCTCATGAACACCTATAAAAATAAATCAGCTTGTGAATAAAGCCTTGTCTTTGAAGCCTTCTTGAGAAAGACTTTCAAAATGTACAGTTTTCTTGCAGCCACTAATTAGTGTTTCTTAGAAAACGCTGTAAGCCATAAACTGTAAGGGGCTGCCAGAAATAATTAGGTTGAATCAGTAGCGGCCTAAGCACTTTGGGGGAAACAGGCCACAATTTTATTTATCAGGTTGGTTTTGAGGGCTGTGTAGCATATACAGCCTGAATTTTGCAGTGCAAAGGAAATAAATTGGGGAGGGGGGCATTTTAGGCTTAACTTAACCACATTGTTTGCGCACCAGTTGGCGGAGCCTTGTCCCGGGTTAAAATGAGCCGCCTTTCGGACTGAAACCTCAATGCATAGGCCGGTTCCGTATGATAAGGAAATCCGGAATTGATTTGGTCCCCGGGGTGATTTAACCTTCTATTTTCAATTTGTCCCCAGTTCCGGGTTTTAAAATTATGCCCTCACTACTCTAATAATAGACAAAAAAATACCCTGAACTTAACGAAAAGGAATTCCTCCCTCCCCTTTAAATTTCCAGGGCTACTTTACAAGCTTTAGTGTACAATCCGGGCTTTTAATGGTATGGACTGGCTACCCCTTAATCCTTCACAAACAGGTACACGTTTTCATATTGCAAAAACGCAATAAATTTAGGATCCTGTTAGAAAAAGTATGCAGGGATACATATGAAACACTCCCGGTTAAACGCTACGCACCTGGCTAAACCAGGCTTTTCATTTGCTTAGCCTTCTGATTTCTGTGTGAAAAATCCGCACAACACCCGGAAGTACGTTTTCTATCCAGGGCAGGTTTTCGTTTAAAACCCTCCCTTCACCATAAAACAACTTCCATATGGCTTCCGGTAATGGAATTAAAATATGTACTTTGTTTGATTGGTTAAGGCTTTAAAAAGTAGCATTAACTTTTAAAACTAATACTAATCAAGCCGTCTGATGAGACAGATTTGGTAAATTCTGCTTCATCCTGTACCTCAAGCGAAATTTCTTCATCAGGTTCATCATCCTCTTCGGTCCTCTCAAATTTTACCGAAACCCAACCATCTTCTTCAAAGCTGCTTTTGGTTTTTGTGAACCTTTGATTCTCGAACTCGCGCTCATCACCTACTGCCTGCCTGGTTATTCTTCGTTCATCTTTTGGTACAGCCTCTGACACCAACAGGGTACGGCTTGCAACGGATCTTCCGTTTAAATCGTCAATAGCACGCTGCGCATCAATTGCATGATGCATTTTAACGAAACCGAACCCTCTGCTCATGCCGGATTCTCTATCCCTAACAACTGTTGTGCTTATTACTGCACCGAAAGGTTCAAATAACACTTTTAAATCATCCTCATCTAAATTAGGATGTAAATTTTTAATATAAATATCCATTTTTGATTATGTAATTATTACTTGTTTTTGTATTGTATTGTTTTTTTTATTCTATTCTTGGCTTATTGCATTTATCCAACGAGCAGGCAAATTTAATAAATTTATATTACATTCTACCCATATAAGCTGTTACTTTTCCGGTTAATAGCGGTAATTTACATCATTTATTGTCCTAATTCCGGTTTTTTTCTTTTAAAAAAGTACTCCTGGCGATTCATTTTACCAGTTGACCTCTTACCGGTAAAACTTATTAACATCAGAGAAAAAGAATTAACACAGCATAAAAATAATAACTGAGCAAACACTTACACATAAACAGTGAAGCTGTTTTAATCTTTCCTCTTCCCTTTATATTCAGTACTTAAAACACCGGATATTTTATTAACATTAAGGAATTTCCTTTCTGCTTACTTTCATTATAAATGTTTTATTCTTCTATTACGGAATCCGTAACTTCTATTTTGGTATCACTATGCATAGAAATACCCGGAAATACCGGATACCAGGATCCTCCGGTATTGTTTCTTATCGTTGAGCGATCTATCCTGATATTTCCTGTATGGTTATTTGTCACAAAGAAAACTGCTGCTCCATAAGCATTTACCTTATTCTGCTCTATTTTCGTCCCCAAAAGGGTCAGTGTCATCATATTTCCATCGTTATAAACAGCACCGCCACTACCTCCTCCGGGAGTACCTGCCTGTGCCGGGTTTCCTCCATTGCCCAATGCCTGGTTATACGAGAACAAACAGTTTATGAATGTCCACGAAACACCTATACTGCTTACGGCACCACCATTTGCCCCTTGATTGCCATATCCTTCGCCCCCACCAAATGTTGTGTTTACGACATATACCGGTTTGTTTTCGTACTGACTGAAAACCCGAACAGCGCCACCTCCAACATCTGGTCCTGATTCTGCACAAATATTATTAAAAAACCGGCAGTTCACTATTTTTAACCTGCCACCGCGTACCCATACAGCGCCCCCCCCATTGTATTCGGTTTCCGATTTTGAGTTGCCGTTTATCAATGTCAGGTTCTGAATTGTCAACCTCGGATGATCCTGGTTCTGACAATGCGATGTTGTCCAGTGTTGGGCCTGATCGCAGGTATTCATATATATAATCCGGGTCCTGCCTTCGCCACTTAAGGTCACTAAACCCCCTCCGTCAAGAACAATTTCCGGGCTTGCATCATTAAATACTTTTGCCGGCTTGTCCATTGGAATGGTAACGGGCTTATCCCCGCAGTTGAACACTATTTTTCCACCCTGTGCAATAGCTTTTACTACTTCATCGCAGGTGCAGCTTTCCGGTGTTCCGTCCCCAATAATGTAATCGGGTTCCGACACATCTTCAGGGGCTGCTTCTGAAGGTATGTGGTATTTCCCTTCAGGGTTTCCCGCCGGTGGCCCGTCTTCCGGATTTTCAAGCAAATTCTGTACCTCTACGGATGGGTTCCCGCCATCATCGGAGCAAGCGGCTAAAAGAACGAAAGAAATTAATGGAAATAGTACCACTCTGTTTATTGTCTGTTTCATGGTTATTTGTAGTTTGATTATTTATCTGTTCATGTTTTAATTTTCACAGCCTCAGAGTTTCTATGCAGGACCTAAAATCCGAACGGCTCATGTACATCCTGTTTAAAAATGAGACGGGCATGAAAATTTCGTTCATAAAAATAACATTTTTAAGCATATGGTAAATCTGTAAACGAACAGGATTTTTTGAACCCTAAACCCTTGTTTTTCTTTTGTTTTTTTTTGTTTCAAAAAGAACGGTGTTTTCATACGATATTCTTTATCCCTTAGCGATGATTCATATTACCCCTGTCCGTTTCCTACCCTTCTTTCTAATCCTTATTTTTACATTGAACGTATAACACTTTACCTACTATGCTTGAACATCAAAAATTAATTCTTGACAAACTTAGTTACGATAAAGAATTCTTTCATAAAGAGATTATTAAATCTTTTAGGTGGTTAAGTTCTGATGAAATATCGGCACTTTATGATTGGTTGAAGGAGAAGTACATGTCAACTCACGAGGATGTGATTAACGATATCTTTCAACACGAGGCGGCTTAATTAAAAACCTGTAACAGTTCAATAAATAACCAGGTAGAGTTATAATTTATAACAGGGGAAAAGAAACAAAGGGATGGTTTTATGAAAAACCGCCCTTTTTTTTATCTAAACCGTAAGTTCGGCCATTTTTATTTTCAAACAGCTTCATCTTCTTTGTCCATTTGAGCCATATAAGGGCTGCCATAATTTCATTTCCTTCTTGCTATGCCCGTGCCCACAACTCTCAGGTTCAAACCCAATTAACAAGACAGAACGTCACCCCTTTTAAGGGGTAAAAAAACACATGCCTGTCTTTAAAAAAATATAAAGACAGGCATGCTTCAGGTATAAACGTAGCTGTTATTTGTTATGTATTCCTGTGATTAAAACTTTATCACGCGGTTTTTATATTGTTGTTTGTCTGCCTGAACAATAACAAAGTATACCCCGGGAGAAACAACATGATGCGCATTATCTGTCCCGTCCCACATAATCTCGTGTCTTCCTGAATCCAGTAGGTTGTTACTTATTTCTTTTACAATATTTCCGGCCGTGTTCATGACGGAGATTCTGACTTTTTGTTTTTCATTAAGTTCAAATGAAATATTTACTTCATTTTCGAAAGGATTAGGAGTGGTACTTATAAGCACTTTTTTCTCATTGTTATTTACCTGCGCGCTATTATCCGAGTTTGTTGCCGACTTTAATGAACTTTCTTTTAAGCTGCAACCGGCAATTTGTCCAAGAGGGGATTTTAACCCAAGCAAAATAAATTCATTATCGTCTGGCTGCCCGGTACCTACATGACGCCCTACACTGAATGGGAAGTTATTATCGTTTACAACCATTATTGTCCTTCTGGACTTGTAAACAACGCTTTCAATAGTTACAAACGGGAAACCAAAGTTTTCGCCTATCCCAACATCGCCTTGCTGGCCTTCTCCGGATACGCCAAAAGGATCGTTAATTCTCAATAAATCAACGGCCAGTTTTTTGCTTAGTGTTTCATTATCCTCATCAAAACTCACTTCATATATCCTTTTAAACCCGTTCATGTCGCCCTGGGTGCCGTCACGCTCAATAATAAGCCCTTTACCTTTTCCAAACATGGTGAACTCACCAATAGCAGTTCCCCTTGGGTCAAGGCTATACTTAAATTGTTTTCCGGTATATTCCTTTTTTCTAATATCAAACTCATGGATCAATAAGCTTCTCTCCTTGCTGCCGGCCAACGGTTTCTCAAGAAGAGGGTACAGGTACCTTCTGTTTTTGCTGATAGCCATACCTTCGAAACCACCACTCTGCTTCACACGGAAATCAGTATCATATTTTGTTGAACGATATGGCCACACCATACCTGCCATCCAGGGGGTGTTCTCCCCGTTCTGATCCTGTAGGTTGGTCCCGTCTCCCGATTCCCCTACCTTAGGGAAATCACCGAAAAGGTAAACGGTTCTGATTTCCGGAAATTTCTCTTGTGTTAAAAGCAGTGAGCGAAAATCAAAGCTCTGGATATCAGCCCTGTCCTGCAAACCGTTCTTGACGATAATGTTTGCAATAACATCTACAAATACTTCCGGGCTAAAAGTCCGTTCTGCAAAAACATCCCCTTTTACGTCTTTATCTGTACGTGGATTAATTTTAGTTTCAATATTGAAACGTACCCTTTTAGCATTCTTCCATCTTTTTTCTGCCTGAGGGTGGTTTTTTCCGGTCCCATTTTTATAATACGCTGCATAAAACTCTACAAAATCAAACAGTTGTTGTAAAGACGGCATAACATATGGGGACATTAACCCTTTTCCTTTAGCAAATAAAACTGACACCGGAGATAAATCAAGATTGTTTGTCTGGGCCGGTTTTCCTGGTAATATCTTATCAGCAATATATGTTTCCTGAATTTCCTCAAGGGTATAATCTTTTACCAACACTTCGTTTTCAAAAGCATATGGTTTTCCATCAGCCCTTCGTGTCTTCGCAGCTTCAATATGTGGGTCGTGATCCAATACGGCAGCAAAGTCTTTTGTAATGCCACAATCAGTCTCCAAAGTGGTCATTAAATAATCCAGGGCAGCCTCCATTGCCGGTAATGTATTTTCCGGACGGACATTTCTACCTCCACGGTGCCCCTGGGCATCAAACTTATTGATATCAATCAATCCGTCTTCATCCAGAAAATCGGGTACACTGTCCCCATCAGCATCGTAGCTTTGCACAACTTCAAGTAACAAATCAGGACGATCTGAAATTATCCCGTTCACACCCAATTCAATGAGCTGCTTCATGTATTCTTTGTCGTTTACTGTCCACACAACAACAGGGTATCCGGCCTTTTGTATCGATTTATGATTAAATATTTCGCTATTGGCCCTTTTTAACCCTGAACCTGCGGGTGGGTTCTCCCGGTACGACACCATGGTTAGTTCGTTGTTATCGGCCAGCATAACCGACCATGGAGAAAACACAGGGGCTTTTTTATTTCCGTTTTTCTGCGCATGGGTCCTAACGGCATTCATCACCCTTATTGCCGATGCTTCTTCATTCAATGGATTTTGAGGTGAGCGCAACTCTTTTCCTTCATTTTCAAAGTCAGGAAGGGGAATTGGTGCTTCCAGGACTTTTCCGTTCTTATCAACATGTAAAATAAAGGGACCAAATTCATCCCCTATCCAAAAACCATCCCTTGTTCTCTGAACAGATTCAATGTCAAAATCGGCCCCGGTCAAAACCCTTTCCTCTGTAAATTCATTGGTTATTGGAAAAGGGATTTTCTTATCCGGATCGTGCAATTCAATAAAGCCATTTACTTTAACCTCTCCCTGTTTTCCAAAAAAATTATTGAACACAGGTTTTACTTTATAAATCCGAAGGTTATAATCCGCCGAGTTTTCAATGCTTCCAAACCCATTATCGGACATGCCGTAATAATTATTGAAGCTGCCTTTAATCACTGCCGAAAACCCCTGGACCGGCTGCTTCTCAAAAAACGGAACGTCTATTCCGTTTATGGGGCCTTCCCCGATATAATTACCGGACGACGGCCCTTCTGAAAAGGTTTTGGCATCTAAAACAGCGTGGCCAATTAATATTGCTTTGGTTGAATCACTATTTCCTGCTTTAGCCTGAAAGCCTCCTGAGAACAGTTGCACAGCAGCAAAGAGCAATGCTAAAGTAATGTTTCTGTAATTCACTGTTGTAAAGTGTTTTTTCATTTTGTTTAATAATTTAGTTTGACTATGTTGACGAAAATTTAACACCTCTGAAATAATTGAAATACCTGTTATTTAATCATATTCAGAGTGTATACAGACACCTTGAAATACGTTTTGTTCACGTACTTTTTATTAAAACATGGGGTTTACTATTATATATCGCACTAATATATAACGCTTAAACTATAAAGGAATTTAAGCCGGACTTAAGCTTACGTTAAATTGATACCACCTCCTTATTTCTATGAAAATCACTCAGGATGTTACTGAAAATTTCATAAAGAAACTTTTGTGCAGAAAAAAGCCCCGGTAAAAAACCAGGGCCTTACTTATCATTTACAAAAAAGTCCTACTCTTTTAGGAAGCGTATTTGTTTTCCTGTTTCAGTTACAAGAATAAACACTCCTGAAACAAACTCTGATACATCAAGAACATTTCCATTTCCGTCAAACACCACTGTACCCGTGCTGTTATATACTTTGTATCCTGTTTTTGCAGAAATTCCCTGTATGGTTAACATACTTTCTACCGGATTTGGATATACGGCAAACTCTTGTTCTGTCATTTGCTTTTCTGCCTTTTTTCTACATCCTCCACTTTCAGCCTGGGCTTTGCTTTCCCAACATCTTCCGCAAGCAAAATATGGGTGTGAAGCAGGGCAATCATTTTCAGGTTCACATGTGTTAGGACATGAACCACCGCAGTCTACGCCTTCTTCGTCACCATTCTGAATACCATCGTTACAGGTAGCCTGAACGGTCCCGTCAACGGTTACTTTTGATGTAGCGGTAAAACCTCCGTCTTTTGTTTTAACTGTTATTACGGCATCACCCTCTGCAACGCCGGTTACAACGCCGTTTGAACTAACCTTCGCTACGGATGTATTGCTTGAACTCCAGGTTACATTTTTGTTTGTTGCATTGGTAGGTTGTACAGTTGCAGTCAGTTTTGCATTTCCGTCTACTGCAACCGATATATTCTTTGGTGAAACACCTACACCTGACACAGCAACAACTGTTGTATTTTGCGGGTCATACCCATCAAGTGTTATAACCCCTGAGTTTGTAGGGTCCAACCATGATTTTAAGCTCGTACCTGAACCCGGGTACCTGTTCCATGACTGGTGAAACTGTGTATAGTAATCGTTAAAGTTATAGTCGCATCCAGCATCGCCTCCAGTCAAATCACCAACTAACCTGTGGTTTTGGTCGAATAACCCTGAACCGGAAGATCCTCCTTCTGTTGTTCCATAGTCCCACGATGGCACATGCCAGTGTGTGTTATAATCATATCCGGCATATCCTGTTGTTGCACCGTCTTTGTCCCCGCATATTTTCTTTACGTCTCCTCCGGGATGGTGTATCCCTGTTACCTCTGTTGGATTGTTTCCTGATCTGTCCCAACCTGCATAGTAAGGTTTATAAGCAGCTGGTGGCACTTTGCTCATTTCATAAAGTGCAAAGTCCAGGTTTGGTGTGGTGGCCCTTAGCTGAGAACCTGAAACTGATTGAGATTGAGATGCCCCACCGCCATTACAGGTTTTATTCTCGTAGTTAAAATAGTAAACTATTTTAGGCCCTGAACCTGCGGGGTCGTGATCTACACAGTGATGTGCAGTAAGAAAATAGGGAGTTCCATCCTGTTTAGTATTATTCAATAATGTTCCGGTACACAAATACATTCCGTCTATTATTATTTTACAGACCGATCTTTTTTCAGCCTGCCATGCTTCTCCCTCCGAACAATTAATGTCTACATTACATGATTGTGATTTCAGGTTCACTTTGTTCTTAGGGTTTACAAAACTTCCTTTGTAGTCGTGACCTATTTGCCCTACTACAAGCTCCGGTTCAAACGTTACATTTGAAGGAACATAAAGCTCAATGTAAATCTTGTCTCCATATACAGGCTGAACGGCCAACACCCCTTCTTTTTTGTTATTAAGGTCGGTAAACGCTCCCAATACATGGTCTTTGTCTTCGTTATACAAGAATACTTTAGCCCCTTCCGGCATATTATACCTGCTAAAAATAACGTTTAGAGAATAAGCGCCTTCTGATTGAACACCTAAGCGCCACAAACGGCTCCCATCACTCTGTGTCTGCCAAACTCCTGAGTTTTCCGTAGAATAATCTACAAAAAATCTTTTTGCAAACCTGTATTTTCCTTTTTTGCCATTATTTTTCCCATCTTCCTTTAGCAGTTTCTCAACATCTACAGGAGCCATTTTTTTAATGGGAACAGCCTGTTCCGACTTTAATAAAAGTTTAAAGCTTTCGGGTTTGCCCCCTTCGCTTATTTGTGCATTTACGGACAAGCCCAATAATACGGCTGCGCAAATTGTCATAAAAATTTTTTTCATTGTTTTGATTTGTTTTAAATTAAACTATGCTATTTGAAATAAATACTTTGTTTTATCGGGAAATCACTAATATTCCGAGTTTACTGATTCTGTAACAAGAACTCAGGCAGGCATACACCCTTGTTTTAGCCAGAAGCTACTCTCAATCAGACTTAAATGACCTATCGTACTTTTTCCTGCCCAAGAAACCAGAGGGCATTCTGCCCTGCCGTTTAAACCTGCTATTGTTTCCTTCTGACAATAATTCCTGACAAATACCGGTATAAGCGTATGTTAATGATAGAAAATCATTCCATCCCGAACTTTAAATATGTCTATTGATTTAGTTTTTAAAAGAGATTAAAAAGAGATCGCTGTTGGTGAATAACAGCATATAAAAGGAATATATGAAAGTGTAATTTTTTAGCTGTTCTCATGTTGCTTTTGAAATTTTGTTAGTAGTTTTTGTGTCTTGTTCCGCTGCAAAAATACGAATAAATTTTACATAACGCATAAACTGTAAATTTTTTTTTCATTTCATGTCGAAATATATCCTACTCCCCTTTTCTTAAAGACAGGTGCCCTATGGTCGAATTCCGCTGTGCCCTCACTCCTCCTGCTAAATGAAAAAAGGTTGCCTTTAAAAAGACAACCTTTTAAATTATGATGAGATAGGGCTTACTTTTATTTTACGATCAGTCGCTTCTGAACAGTTCCTGTTCCTCCAATAACATAAAGAGTATATATACCCTTTTTCAAATCCTGAATTTGCAAAGTTCCTTCGGTCAGGTTAGTATTTGAATAAACCTGCTTTCCTGATATGTCTACAATAAACACACCGTTAACATCCTCAATATTTCCCATTTCAACCTGAAACTCTCCATTGTTCGGGTTAGGATAAACGCTAAAGGCTTCCTCTGAAACAATTTCTTTTGTTTCGCTGGTTTCTCTATTATCTGTCTGAGATATTACCCCTGAATTATCATTGAAGGTTACCCGAAGTGAATACTCTCCGGAACCCGAATAATGCTTCACCATAATGTAATGACGGCCTGATTGGGGGTTTCTTACCGTATTCTCCTCTCCTCCTGAAGTATAACCTCTCCAGTCGTACGATCTTGTTGTTGGTTGTGTATTGAACCTTCCATAGGTATCAAAATCAGATCCAGGGCAATCCAAAACTATCCTCATATTTGAAGTTCCGGAAGGTACATCGATATACCACATATCAGAATCATCAGCATTGTCCATTTTACCTTTTGAAGTAACACCTTCAGCCAATGGTCCGCCATCATCTGCATTTTGATCTTTCGTTGTTACTTTTAAGCTGTTGCTTGCCGCTGATTTGTTCCCTGCCGCATCTTTTGCTTTAACCGTGAAGCTATAGGTTGTATTTGCTGTCAGTCCGGTAATTTGGGCATTTGTTTTTGCACTTGATTTCACGAATGAACCATCCTGATAGATATCATACCCGGTTACACCGATATTATCAGTCGAGGCATTCCACGAAAGCACTAGACTTGTTTGGGCCACACTGCTTTTCGACAAGCCGGTTGGTACAGTAGGCGCTTCATTATCCGGCTCAGTTGAACCTCCACCCATAAAGTCAAAAGTTATCTTTCCGTCTTTTTCAACAATTTTGGTAATTGGCTTCCCGGTGTTTGCACCTGCCCATGATTTTGCACTTGGCTTTGTTTCATCTGTAAAAGAAGTCTTCTTTCCTGTTCCGGGGAAAGGGCACCCTCCTCCATTAATGGTTCCGTAACTTGATGAAGAAGAAGTTGGCATTGCATAAGAAGAGTTTGCGCAGACTGGGTACATACGTTGTGGATGTGTTGCGTTAATTTTATTTCCTACATCATCAACACCTTTGTGCACACGATAAATTACCATTCCATGTCCGGGAATGTTTGCGTCGAAACCTGTTTTCTGCCTGTTTTCAATTAAGAAATATTCTCCGGATGTTTTTGTATTGATCTGGTAAAACCCTGTATTGTTTTTCACCACGTCTTCTATTGTTATGGTTTGTGCTGTTTTTAGCTCAGTTGCCGCTGCCCAGTTATAGATCTTTGTTTTTGTATAAACATTGTGATGGGCAGGGGTAGCCCCTCCGTTGTTCCATGAACCACTTGCCATCATATCCCATCTTCCGGTCCCTGAGTATTTTCCTCCTGTATTACCATCAGTGTCATAGTAATCAGGTGCACCAAGCACGTGGCCAAACTCATGGCATATTACTCCGATTCTGGTAATATTTGAACCTGAGTTACCCCTTAACTCTGCTGAACAAGAATATCTTCTGATTTTCTTACCGTCAAGGGTTACTGTTCTTATACTCCATGCATGGGCCCAGATTGCATTGCTACTTGCACCTGCTTCTTGTCCATATCCTGCATAAATTACATAAACACCATCTACGTAATCGTCACCATCGTTGTCAAAGTCGGCATAGTTAACGTCTTTATCAGCTAATTTAACAGCTTCTGTAACCAATGCGCGAGGATTCGCATCTTTACTATTTCCGCTTTGTGCCCCGTAGTAACTCATATTGTTAGCTGCTGTATAAGGTCCGGCTACAGTGACCGACAGATCCAACTGCCCGTGAGAGTTTTCTTTATAGTAATCCTTAACACTTCCTGTTGCCCCTCCGGCAGTATAGTTTACCTGGTTAAAAAGGCTCTGAAAAGCAGATTTTGATTTCGTGAATGATTTGTCTTTGAAGCCCATGAGGATACAAACAAGTTTTCGGCTTCCGGTTGTTGGGAATGCATTTGTTGCAAACTCCTGTTCCCTTTTTACCCTTATGCTTCTCAATACATTCATTTGTTCCTGAGAGTACGATAAACCTTTCTGGATTTTACTTAGGAAAGTTTTTGCTTTCATACTTCTTTCCGATTCGTTTCTGGCAGCTATACCAGAAGGGACCAAATCGCTGTACTCATTCAATTTAGCATATTCATACTCTCCTTTATCGTTAAACATTAAAGCATAGCCGTCAACTGTTTCTGCCATACTTAAATACTCATCTCCGTAGAGGTTGATTTTGATAACAGTTCCGTCTGGTTGTTTAAAATCAATCAACCCTGGAACAGCCGGAGCAGCTACCGCTACTCTAATTGATAATGAAAACACTGAGACTAGTAAGCCTAATGTCAACAATGAAAGCTTTGTTTTCTTCATTTTTAGTAGTTTAAATAGTTGTTAATTTATATTAGTTAAGTGAAAATTATGACCGCTTCTGATTTCTTCCTGTCTTAAGAATCAAAATACATTTTGCTGCTATTGTTTTTCTTATGATAAACAACAGCTGTAAATAAATAATCAGAAAAAAAGCACCGGCAAATGCGCATACGGGCAAAAAAAACCCACCTCGTATTTAATATGTTTATTCTTAAACCTTAAATAAATACGTTTATCGATTTAGTAAAAAAAATTCAATAAAGGTATACGTTGCCTGACAAAGTGGTGCAATAAAAAAAGCTGAGGCGTAATTTTTGGGCAGTTCTCATGTAGTTTATAGAATTTATTAGTAGTTTTTGTGTCTTTGTTTCGGTTATAAAAGTAATAATTAATTTCACATAACGCATAAACTATAAGTGTTTTTTTTCATTTCACGTCAAAATACCCCCTTCATCCCTCAAGAACACAATGCCGTTCATTCCGAAGAGGTTCGACGAAAGAACTTAGCGTTAGCGGTCTCACGGACGATAGGGAGTAACCCCATTTCAATCAAAGATTGACATGACATTAAAAATTATTTCAGGTTCATTTTATGATAATCTTTTTCTGATAAAGTTTATTGTCCAGAAGAATATTCATAATGTATAAGCCCGGATTCAATTCCTGAATCAACAAATTACCGGTATTTACATTTGTCCTGGAGTACACAGGCCTCCCTGTTGTATTAACAATTGATACTGACTGGATATTTCCTCCGTTCAAGGTAGATATTGTTATGTCCCCTTCGCTTGGGTTAGGAAAGACTAAGATTTCCTCCGCCAACATTTGTTCCTCAACACCTGTTACTTCTTCCTTTTCTTCTTCCTGATTAGAATCGCTTTTATCATTAAACGTAGCTTTAATAGAATACTCTCCCTCTCCCTTGTACCAGTCGACCATTATATAGTGCCGCCCGACCGAAGGCCTGTAAACCGTGTTATCTTCCCCTTTCAAAGTGAACCCCCTCCAATCGTACACACGCGTTGTCGGTTTAGTATAATATCTTCCATAGGTATCAAAATCCTTATCGCCACATTCCATAAATATTCTGAGCGTTGATATTCCATTCGGGACATCTATGAACCACATGTCGCTTCCATCTTCTTCGTCCAGTTTTCCATAAGCAAAAGTCCCGTTTATTAACCTGCCCCCGTCATCTGCATTTGCATCCTGTGTAATAATTCTTACAGCGTCGCTTTCCGGGGAAACATTATCGGCTTCGTCTTTTGCCCGCACGGTAAATTTATATGAGGTATTGGTTATCAGTTCTGTTATTTTAACATTTGTACTGGTGGTTGATTGAATAACCTCTTTGTTTGATATTATCTCGTATTCAGATACACCAATGTTATCTGAAGATGCTTTCCAGCTTAGAATCACACTATTTGAGGTCACATCATTGGCTATCAAAGAATCGGGGGCCGTTGGAGGAACAGAATCAATCTGAGAGTTGCTTAGCTTAAACTCCATACGGGCCAGGTTAAAATCTGGGCCATCCATATAGACCCGCATAATTTGCTTGCCCTTTGTCAATTCTACTTTATTCATATTAAGCGTTTTGAAAGCGCCCCAATCTCCGGTAGAGTTAACATTATAAATATCGGTTTCATCTTTACCGTCAAACTCAATATGGAATTTACCGGCATTTGTAGGTGACGCTACCTGAACTTCAATATTGTATCTTCCCGTTTTCTCAACATCAACAGTGTACTCAAGCCATTCCCCCTGCCGTATCCAACCAATATTCCCTGGCGTTGTCCGTCGTTCCGTATCTACATTGGTGTTATTTCTGGGGCCATTTCCTGAATTACCTCCATCTGCATCGTGGTAGGCTATACCTTCACCGCCTCTGTCAAAATAGACCGCCTCAACTATTCCCGGAATTTTATGGGGCACTCCATGGGGGTAAGCCTCCTGCAAACTTTTAGGTTTAACGGTAACGTCTGCTTCTGCAATGTACCCCCCGTCCTGTGTCTTCACAGTAATTTTCGTTACACCTTCAGATACCCCCGTTACTTTCCCATCTGTGGTAACCGTCGCAATTGAAGTGTTATTGGATGTCCACCTTATCGATTTATTTGAAGCATTTTCAGGGGTTACATATACATTGAGTTTGTATGATTCCTGTTCATTAACTATTATTGAATTTGGAGAAATTACGACACCGGTTACCGGAACAAAGGTGTTTCCGCTTTGAGGATCATATCCATCCAGTGTAACAACCCCGGAATTATCCGGATCTAACCACGCCTTTAACTGCTTACCGGTTTCCGGATACTTATCCCAGGAATAATGAAACTGTGCGAAATAATCGTTAACACTGTTCCCACAACTCGCGTCCCCCCCGGTTAAATCTCCTATTAAGCGGTGATTCTGGTCAAACAGGCCGGAACCGGACGATCCCCCTTCTGTTGTCCCAAAATCCCATGATGGCACCTTCCAGTGTGTTCTGTAATCGTACCCGTAACTTGCCGTAGTTGCCCCATCACTATCTGCGCTAATTTTCTTTACATCCCCTCCCGGGTGATGGATACAGGTTACATACGTAGGGTCGGTTCCTGAACGGTCCCAGCCGGCATAATAAGGTTTGTAAGATACTGGTGGAACCTGGCTCATTTCATAAAGACAAAAATCAAGATTAGGTGTTGTTGCCCTTAAGGCTGAGCCGGATATCGTTTGATTCGAAGAAGCCCCTCCCCCGTCACAGCTCGTATTCTCATAATTGAAATAATATACTATTTTGGGCCCCATGCCTTTAGGGTCGTGGTCCACACAGTGATGAGCCGTTAAAAGGTAAGGTTTTCCGTCTTCCTTGGTATTGTTTACTAATGTTCCTGTACATAAATATGTTCCATCAATTATCATTTTACATACGGCCCTTTTCTCTTTTTGCCACTCATCCCCTTCCGTACAATTTATGTCTACATTACAGGTACCCGATTTCTGGATTATCTTTGACTTAGGGTTTACAAAAACACCTTTATAATCGTGCCCAATCTGCCCTATAATAAGTTCAGGTTCATGTGCAGCATCAGCAGGAACATAGAGTTCGATATACATTTTGTCCCCATAAACCGGTTGAACAGCCAACACTTCAGTTTCCTTATTATTTAAATGGGTATATGCCCCCAATATATGCTCACGGCTTTCATTGTATAAAAACAACTTTGCCCCCTCAGGCAACTTATATTTGCTAAAAATAATATTTATAGAATAAGCCCCTTCTGACTGTATACCAAGGCGCCATAATCTTGCTCCATCATCTAAAACCTGCCAGAGGCCAAAATCTGTTGTGTTATATTCCACGAAAAATCTTTTTGCAAACCGGTATGCCCCTTTTTTTCCTGTATTCAGAGAATCTTCCTTCAATAATTCTTCATGGTCAACAGGCTCCATCTTTTCCACCGGAATGTCTCCGGCTGATTTCAGAAACCGTTTAAAGCTTACGGGTGTTCCACCTTCGCTTAACTGGGCTTTTAGAGATAGTACTGTAAGTAAAATTAGTGCAACTAATATTAACTTTTTATTATTTTTCATTTTAGAAAGGTAGTTTTGTGTTGTGGTTGAAACAATAAATTCTGGGGAACAGGTGGATGATTTCTTCCTGAAAAAAGGTAAGGTTGAAAACTATATTACTAAGCTTTTAACCAAACATTTACAAAATTTCAGATTAACAAACACACTGTTCGATTAATAGAACTATGGTTGCAATGACCTAAACTCTGCCGAAAAAAGGGTGTTCTGATACTTCATGATAGTTTTAGTTAGTTGTTAATGTAGCTTTTTGTTGTTACAAAAATATAATTTTAGTTTATATAACGTTAAAAACGTTAAAATATTTCATATCGTACCCACAACCTGTCTTTTCGTACATATCAAAATAATTTATTAATTATCAAAACTTTAAAGCAGCGCCAATATATTTCATCATACATTGTCCTTTCGATAAGTGCCTTTCTCATTTAGTTGGTTACTAATACATCAAATCATAAATAGTCTTTGCAAGAAAACACCAAATTACTCACAAAAATAAAATATTCAATGATGTTCGTGAACTAAAGGTCCTGCGTTACGGTTCTTAACCGCAGCTATGGCTGCGCTTTGCAAAGCGTGCCTTGTAGAAATAAAAAAATGAGATGAAATATACAGCACGCTATTTATAACTTAATGCACTAGTCGGTTTTATTTGTATTGATTCACCCTTAAGAAAAGACAGCAGTTTTATTGAATTTCCAGTTTAATCCGATTTTATATCAGGAGGGCCATTCGTGGTTTAGAAACCTTTAGTTTATCCCCTAACCTTCGGAGAATATTTACATTATGGGCACAAAAAAACTACGGCATATCAACCCTACAATGCTCAGGCATGGTTTTATCAATAACTGTCCCGAAATTAGGCAGGCTTTTCAACCCGAAGGACTGAGTTTATGGACAGGCTTTAGCAATAAAATGAAACGCTGCTATCCGGCAACTATATTCCTTTGTATTTTGCCTAAAGAAATCTCAACGATTAACCGCCGGCATTATTTTTTTTAATAAATCTTTATCCGGTTCGATATAATCCATAATTGGATCCGGATAGTCCAATGATAACCCTAATTGTTCTGAAGCTGCCCTGCACCCTGCCTTACATTTATCATATATCGAACAGTCTTTGCAAAACCGGGGCACTATATTCTTCCACTTGGCAACAGAATCTGAGTTAATAACCGACTCCAGCGAGTTTTCAAATATATTTCCTAAAACAACAGGCGAATGATTGCAGAAACGAATATTCCCGATCTCATCCAGTGTCACAGGACGTTTTAAAAAATCAAAAGAACATGTTGTAAACCGAATTCCTTTGTAATCTTTAGGGTTTAATACGCAGATTGGTGTACAAACATTAGAAGATACCGACAAGCCCAATTCCATTGCTTTTTCTGAAATCTGTTGATACGCATTTGAAATTTCAGCCTTCGACAAGATCAAATTTTTAACTTCACCAATCCCTGTCCCGCCAATATTAAAGCGATTGACCATAACCCTGGTTATCCCTAAAGATTTAATGAATTTAAGCGTTTCGGAGACTTTTTTGCAATTTTTCCCCGTTAACACGATTACCCCCACAACATTTGCCCCGGATTTTAAAAGTTCAGTAACAATATGAACTGATTTTTCCCAGGAACCAGGCTGATTTGCCAAATAATCGTGCTCAGCGGAATCATACGAGTGTATTGGCAGTTCAAACAAAGACACCCCCAAACCGACCAATTGTTTGTATACCGGCATATCAGCATAGGTCCCGTTTGAAATTACCGTTACGGATATACCTTTCATTCTTACAAACAGAACCTGTTCCAAAAAACGTTCGGCCATTAAGGGTTCCCCCCCTGTAAACGTAATATTGTCAACATCGGCGAGCCTTAATAATTGCTTCAGGGTTTTACGTGCAATTTTATAAGAACCTGCCGGAACACTTTTACCAGCCTTCCAATGATTATAGCAATAACGGCAACTAAGGTTACAGGAAGGGGTTATCTCAAAACTAATATTGGGGAGCTTTATCTTCATTTTTAACTTCTAACTGATAAGTTGACATCGGATAAGTCTGGGCTGCTGGTTTTCCCTGGTATAAATTTAATGTATAGGTACTTGTTGGCAAGCCGGAATCCAGTTCAATAACTATCTCTTCGGTACCTTCATCAAACTTTCCGTCGGCAGCCTGAATTTCACCAACCTGAACAGTATCTGCTCCTGATTCGTTAATTATATTAAATGAAAAATCTTCCATGTTTCGGTCATATAAAATCCCGGTTAGTTTGTTGCTTACGTTTAAATCTGCCTTAACAACATATGAATCATCGGTATCCATAACAATCTCGTTTTCCGGTGCAGGATCGTAACAATTTACACATGATTGATTTACCATTGCCAGTGTTGTTAATGATAACAACATAGCCCCTACTTTTATTTTCTTCGAAATCCAGAAACGGGATTTACCATTAGAAAGAAAAACACCCAAAGAAACTACTATAAAAATCAGGGATAATCCAACGACCAAAGTTGGTGTAATAAAATTTTTTTTGTCCATAACTTTCAGGTTTGTTGTTCGTCGTTTAATTGTTACACTTGTAAAGACGTATATTTGGCCACAAGGTTGCTTAAAAAAGAAAATTAAAAAGACTTGAAAGCTTACACATTCCTTTTTTCTGAATTTTCAACCTGAAATCAAATCATCATATTTTGCCGGAAAAATACACACTCCTTGAACTTCAGAGTTTAACGTACCTTTTACCCCTCAAATATCTATAGTCAGAACATATCCAATGATCGAATGCCCGCTTTCTCGTCTGTTAACCCCACCTCCTTACTTATACAACAATAACGTTATCAATTAAAAATCTAACAATTTCTGCTCCCCGGAAGCTCTACCTCAAACCCTACCCCACACAACAAACACATAATAAAACACTTAACCCAACAAACTTATTCACTGGACCAAAACAAATATCACATCCAATAATTCATGTCGAAAACAATTTAAGCAAAACGAAGAATTTGGAAATACATTATTTTCTGAGTATATTTAAAATAAAAGCCTGGACGCTGTATCACTTAATTTTTAAGCAACCGGGGCTTTTTTGTATGGCTCGAATTGGTTAAATCCGGTTAATATCACGCATTCATTTGTTCATACAGGAACAGGATTAAATAATTGTACGTTCGAAGAGAAATACATTGCTAACTTATTGGGATTATGCATGCATTTAAGTGTGTTTTAGTTCTTGTGCTCTATATCTCAACTATACAGAAAGCTCAGACAGATACCACACTCTGGATTGTAATCCCGGCTATAAATGTTTTTCATAAAATTACTCTTCCTGAAGAACAGCCTGAACATTCCTGGGTTACTACTTTTGATTCTCACAATACAGTTACATTATTATTTTCTATCATTTCCGGAACCCTTCGTCCTTATAAATCCATAACGTCCCTTGCTGTGTATACCAAAGAAGAACCTTTTGGTATTTGTGCCAATGTTAGATTAAAAAGAAGCAAAGCCAACCACTCCAACGAATAAAAATGAGCTCAATGAAAACAATCCCGATTAAAAGATTCAAACATATACTTGTCTTTTTTGTCTTCAGCATTACAGTAAAAGGGCAGGATCCCCAGTTTTCACAGTTTTACGCCAATGCCCTGTATTTAGCCCCTTCATTCGCCGGTTCTACCGGGGGTAGTCGCGTATCTGCCCAATACCGGAACCAATGGTGGGATTTGGGGATCAAATTTGTATCCCACAGTTTCTTTTACGATCATTACTTTGAATCATTTAACAGCGGAGTAGGGCTAAATTTCGTTTCTGACATTGCCGGTTCAAGCAAACTGGGCGTTATCCAGTTTGGAATTCACTACTCCTACGATCTTGTTCTGTACAATGTCTGGCACCTCAGGCCCGGAATTAACTTTTCATATCTGCAGCAAGGAATTTTTGGCGACATTTTATTCGTCGATGAACTTCTTCACCCGGGAAGAAATACTGCTGCCCCTGCCCAATCGCTAGAAAGTGCAAAAGCCATCGATGCATGCTCCTCTGTTTTACTTTATACTGAAGGGTTTTGGATTGGGTGCACCGTAGATCACCTGCTAACCCCGAACATATCGTCGCATTCCGGCGACGCCGATGTTCCTTACAAAATCTCCGCATATGGTGGAATTGATATCAGAAGGAACAGGCGATTATTAAAACCCAGCGATGACGTTTTTACGATATCCTTCCTATACAAGCAACAGGAACTTATCCGTCAGTTAGATATTGGGGCCTATTGGTTTAGTTTCCCCTTCATACTTGGAACATGGTACAGGGGAATACCCACCGTAAGTTCCCACAGGGGTGAAGCAGTTGTTCTTTTAGCTGGTTTAAAGGTTTCAAACTTCAATTTCGGATATAGTTATGATATTACGATTTCAAACCTGATCGCTCATACAAAAGGATCCCATGAGATATCGATAACTTATAAATTCTTAATTCCTGACAGAAATAAAAAAGGTGCGGTTCCCTGCCCGGAGCTTTAAATTTTCCAGTAACCTTTTGAAAACGCCGGTAATGGTGTTAGGCCTGTCTGAAAAACACTTCGTTTTCCCTGACTGCGAAAGCCTTGTTCCAAGTGTTTTTTACTACGGATAAAAAAAAAGCGTTTTCAAGATAAAAAATTGAATGCACGATCTATCGCCTCAATGCTTTAGTGACATTGTTCTATCTCCTAAACCATTCCGGATTAAAACAAAAAGTCCATCCTCCGAAATGTGCAAGAGCATATAAAAAGACGTGCTTTTCCCTCCTGTCCACTGAGTTACCCGTATGTAAAAAATAGTTAATGGGTACCAACTTTTTACTGTAACATTAGAAGTTAAAACCAAGTATACTTATCCGTATGAGCACCTATGGAAATTTGGTGATAACAGAACTCCAAAAGAAAAAACCACTTACCATAGGTTCTCCAGGTAACGACACCTAAATGGCTGTACTTCATATAAAAGACGATGCAGAGAAAAAAACCGGGCTTCAATTTCATTGTCGTCCAAAACACATTATTTTTAATTTCTCTTTCATCGACATATCAATAGATATTGTCACCTAAATCAGGCCAGAAGTAAATTATTCTTTTTATTTAGAAAGAATTAATTTCAAGATTATGAGAATTATAACATTAAGAAATATAACCTCCATTCTGCTGTTCTTTGCCCTTTCCCCAATGGTCAAAGGGCAAGACCCACAATTCTCCCAGTTTTATGCCAATGCCCTGTATTTAGGCCCCTCATTTGCCGGGGCAACCGGAGGGAGCCGCTTATCGGCGCAGTATCGCAACCAGTGGTGGGACTTGGGAAGTAAGTTTGTGGCCTACAGCTTTTCTTATGACCATTTTTTTGAGAGCTTTAACAGTGGTGTCGGTGTAAATTGTATTTCAGATGTTGCCGGTTCCGGAAAATTAGGGGTTACCCAATTGGGGGTGCACTACGCGTATGATCTTGTTTTGTATAATACCTGGCATTTAAGGCCGGGACTCAGTTTTTCCTATCTGGAAGAAGGAATTTTTGGAGAAATTCTGTTCGTTGATGAACTCCTTCATCCGGATGGACGGACCTCAGCTCCGGAAAAATCACTTGAACGCGCAAAGGATATTGATGCCGGCTCTTCTTTATTAATCTATACAAAAGGGTTCTGGCTGGGGGGAACGGTTGATCATTTAATGGCCCCCAACGTATCCATACATTCAAGTGACGCCAATATACCTTACAAAACTACTATTTACGGGGGGATTGATATTCGTAGAAAAGGTAAACTGTTAAAACCCAGCGAAGACGCGCTGATTTTCTCATTTCTTTATAAGCAACAGGATAAAACCCGTCAGTTGGATTTGGGTGCATACTGGTATAGCTTTCCTTTCACCCTCGGTTGCTGGTACCGGGGAATTCCGACCATTAGTTCCCACAGGGGGGAAGCTGTTGTTTTAATGGGCGGTGTTAAAGCTTCTAATTTCAATTTTGGCTACAGCTATGACATTACTATCTCTAACATGGTCTCCCATACGAAAGGGTCACATGAAATATCCGTTACTTACAAGTTTTTAATCCCGGACAGAAATAAAAAACAAGCCGTTCCATGTCCCGAATTTTAATCTCTTCGTTTAAAGTTAGCCTTGCTTTCTATTCTTTGGGCAACAGCCGTCCACTCTTTACTGTTTCTATAAACTGGTCCATAAACCTTGAAGCCGGGGCCCCGTCAACAATATTGTGATCAAACGAAGCCGTAACACAAAGGTGTTCCCGGGAAACAAACTGATTGTTTATTTCTATAACTTTTGGGACAATGCTTCCGACAGTAATCAGAACCGTAGTACTTCCATGGGGTATAAACCAAACGGTTTCTTTACTAAACATTCCCACAGATGTAACCGCAACTTTACCATAAACTTTCGCCATATTAATATTTCTATCCGCTATCCGGATGAAGGTTTTAAGTAAAAAATCAGGTATTAAACGAAGCCAGGTTTTTCCGGATAGACTTCCAAGCTTATCTGTTTTCAGGTCTTTTGCTTTTCGTATTTCCTCGTGTACCTGATTGACCGTTTTTTCCTGGGCCCTCTTTATTCCAACTGGTTCGGGAACCTTTTCTCCGGCAATATCCCTCTCAATAAGGACACTCACTGTTACGTCATCCAGTGTGATAAGCTTTCGTCCCTTTATAAATGAGTTAAAATCAGGATAGTCTTTTATCGTTTTAGCCAGACATGCAACAATATAAGCTGTTAATGAAAGTTTTGTCCCATATTTTTCAACGTATTCTTTTATTATTCTTCGGGGTTCGGTTATATCAATATCCGTGAAACTATGTATCGAGTTTTTTTCTTTTGTAACAGTTGCAGATGCTATAACAGCCCGCCTGTTTATTGTTAATGCCCTGCTTTTATATCCCTTTTTATTCTCCATTTTTAATTTTATGTATGTTTATTAAATATACATATACGTACGAAAAAGGACATATCATTTAAATCTGGAAAAACCCTACCGGTCCAACGACTGGAGAAGCTCCTCTGCCTTACGCTCCTGAGATGTCCCTTTCAATTCCTTAAGTATTGTTTTAGCTTTTTCCTCGTCGCCGAATTTAATATAACACATGGCCATATACCATTTAGACTGCTCAACAAAAAGATTATTATTTTGCTTAACCACTTTTTGAAAAGCCCCAAGTGCCTCCTCTTCCTGATCCAAATACAGGTGGCAAATTCCGGCATAAAATATCGATAAAATGTCTGTGTTTTCATCATTGGACAAGCTCTGCTGAAAAAAATCAAGTGCCCGTCCAAACTCTTTTTTATGATAGTACGTTACGGCTTTCATCAGAATACTATCAGAAACTGCATCAGCCCTCAATAAGCCATAAGCGGGATAAGGTTCACAATACTGTGCAAATACATCTCCCCGATCCGTATTTTTCGGGCTCCTATTAAGAAGAAAAACCATTGTGGCAGACATAAAAAGTAATATACCTGCAGCCCACTTCCACCAGGCAATCGTTCCTGAGTTAAGTATCTTTCGGGGTTTATTGGTTTTTTCTCCGGAAAAGAATTCTCGTTGGACAATTGACAGGTTTTCTTCAAACTCCATCTCGGGAACATTGGCAATTGTGTTACGGATATCTTCGACAAGTCTCAATTCCTTTACAAAATCCGGATCATTATTCAAGAGTTCTTCGAATACTCGTTTAGATTCTTCATTTAGGTTATTGCTGATGTAATCTTCAATCAGTTCGTATCTTCTCCTCTGTATCATTTTATCATTATGCTAAAATCTGAGAATATCGCGGATCACTTTTTATACTCCTGATTAATTGCCGCTGACACAAGTACTTCCTCTTTTTGGTATAAGGAACACCTGAAAGGCCTAATGTTTCTGATATCTCTAATAGACTCTGCCCGTTAAAAAACAACTGTAATAACTTCCGGCATATCTCTCCAAGCTCACCAAATTTTTCTTTATAAAGTTTTTCGCGCTCAAGTTTTTCGGAATATTCATCAATTCCCTGAACTGGGATGGAATCCTCTATTATTTCCACAGGCTGAATATTCTTTAAATCTCTCAGTTTCTTCAACCATATTTTTCTGCATACGGAATACAGGTAAACATAAAAACTACATGTTAAGTGCAAATCCTCTTTCGTAATTTTTTTAAATAAAACCATTAGAGCATCCTGAAAAACGTCTTTAGCATCCTCTTCGCTTCCATTATTTTTCGTTACAAAAGTTGCAACCCTCTCAAAATATAAAGTGTAAATATTCCTTAATGTGTAATAATCCCCCTTTTTTATCCCTTCCACAAAAGCTTTATTATTACTTATACTTTTATCTGATTTTTCTTGTAAACGTTCAAATGTCATAACACCACGGGTATGGTGTAAAAATAATGGTTTTATATTATTATCAAAGTTAAAAATGAAGTTAAATAAACCCTATGGCCTATTAAGGGACCACCCCCGGCCATTACCGTACACACAAACAATAAGTTATGCAACTTAAGCTTCTCCACACATTATTAAAACTCCCATAATTTGTGTTCCGGGTCACCCGTACAGATATATGAAAAGAGTATTGATTTAACAGTAACAATGCCTATGGGGCCAAGCCTGTCGAATGCTTCGATTCCCTTGGGATAGATAACGATAATGTGTATGTAAATAGTGCTGTTTTATTTTTTTTTGTTAGCTTTAGCCCGTGCAAACAACTCTATGAAGTAAGGGGAGAAAAATAACTATCTGAATCGCAGTTATTTCCTTTAAAGCACTTTGTTTATCAACCTAAAATTTCCTAGAATGCTCCTGTAGCTTTTTGGGCAATTAGTATTTATTAACCTAAAACTAGTTTTTATGAAAAGAATCACAAGTGTTCTTGTTTGCCTTACTATGCTCCTGACACTTACTTTTGCTCAGGATGTTCCCATTACGGGTAAGGTAACAAGTTCAGATGACAGCTCTGTTTTACCCGGGGTTTCGGTGGTTGTAAAAGGAACCACGACGGGGACTACAACTGATATTGACGGGAAATTCAGTCTAAGTGCACCTTCGGATGCAACACTGGTTTTCAGCTTTATAGGAATGACTACGCAAGAAGTAGCCATAAACAACAAGACAACAATTGATATTGCAATGAGCCAGGAAACCACTAAACTTGACGAAGCAATTGTTGTTGCATACGGAACGCAAAAAAAATCTCAGATAACCGGCTCTGTAGCAACCGTAAAATCTGAGGAACTGTCAAAAGTTCAAAATGGAAACGTCCTGCAAGGCATGGAAGGAAAACTCTCGGGAGTACAGGTTATCCAGGAAAGTGGACAACCTGGTTCCGGTCCTAAAATACGTATACGCGGAATAGGTTCAATTAATGGGTCCAGTGCACCTCTGTATGTTGTTGATGGCGTACCTTTCACCGGTAGTTTATCGTCAATTGACCCAATGGACATCCAGTCGCTAACCGTGTTAAAAGATGCTTCGGCCAACGCCTTATACGGCCATAGAGGGGCAAATGGAGTAATCATCGTAACAACCAAAAAAGGACGTAAAAATACAATGACCATCACAGCAGATGTTAGTGCCGGGGTTATTTCAAGGGGAACAAAGGATTATGATGTAATGAAAGAACCTGCTGAATATTATGAAGCATATTATACAGCACTAAGAAATTACCTGCATGTAACCAAGGACTCCTCTTTGTCCGGAGCATCTTTAGTTGCTGCCAGGAATATGATTAATGATCAGGACAGAATTGGTGGAGGTGTAAGTTATAACAACTATGATGTTCCGGACACTGACATCATTGACCCAACAACAGGGAAGGTAACTTCTGACGCGAACCTCTTATATCATGAGGACTGGAGTGATTTCCTTTTCGATAATGCTTATAAGCAAAAAGCACATATAAGCTTAAACGGAGGAAGTGAAAAATCGGCTTATTACCTTTCTGTAGGGTATGATGCAAACGAAGGATATGCCTTAAATTCAGGATTTGACCGTTTTTCTTCAAGACTCTCAATTGACCACAATGTAACTGATTTTATAAAAATAGGCGGTACGGTTAGTTACTCTCATACTGAACAGAACGCCCCTGTACAAGCCCATGGTTCGGGAGCTTACGCTAATTTGTTTAACTGGGCGAGAATAGTTGCCCCAATATACCCCATTTACGCATATGATGAAAACGGAAATGTAAGGACAGACGTAAACGGCAATAAAATTTATGATTTTGGTGATGGTGTTTCCGGTCCGGAAAGTTCACCCTGGACGCGATATATGGGAGGGAACCAAAATGTATACGCAACAACGAAAGAAAATGTCCAGCAAAACCTCCACGAAAATCTCTCAAGCAGGTTTTATGGTAAAATAAATTTCCTAAAGGACTTCTCGTTCACCTATAATGGTAGTATTGATTTGAGGATGGGAAACAACACCCGTTTTACAACCCCTATTGGAGGAGATGCGAAAGAAGCCAATGGAAGGGGCTATGCCTACAGCAATAAAAGCCAGACAGTAACCCACCAGCAATTATTGGACTACAAAAAAGACTTTAACAAGCACTCCGTTAGTCTCTTACTCGGTCACGAATCATCTTCCTATAACTATCGCTATTTCAGGGCTGCCAAAACGAACTTCCTGTTAACCGACCAATATATATTGGATGGAGCTGTTAAAATTCAGGGGATTGATAATTACGAAAGAGATTATCATGTTGAAGGCTATCTTTCAAGAGCTGTTTACAGTTACGCTGATAAATATATCCTGAATGCCAGTTTTCGCAGAGATGGCTCCTCGGTATTCCACCCGGATAACAGATGGGGAAACTTCTGGGGTGTTGGGCTAGCATATTCCATAAGTAAAGAATCGTTTATGGACAACTTTTCAGGAGTATTAAACAACCTTCGGTTAAAAGCCAGTTTTGGACAACAAGGCAACGACCACGTAAACTATGATAATTCTTCAACGAGAAACTATTATGCATATAGTGATTTGTATGAAATTATAAGTAATAACGATGAAATAGGAATTCGTCTATCATCCCTTGGAAATAAAGACCTAACGTGGGAGCTCTCTAACAACTTTAACGCCGGTTTTGAGTCATTTTGGATGAACAACCGCATTGGGCTTAATTTTGAATACTTCGTAAGGGCTGTATCAGATCTGATTTTCAACGACCCCCTTCCCCTTTCTGTCGGTATGCCTTCAATTCCAAGAAATGTTGGAGACATGGAAAACAAAGGTTTTGAAATTGACTTACACCTTAGCCTGATAAATACCAAAGATTTAAACTGGTCCCTCAATATAAATACAACACATTATACTAACAAAATAACAAAGCTCCCCGATGACGAAATTCTGGATGGCAATTTTCAATTAACTAAAGGAAAATCAAGATACGAGTATTATCTAAGAAGGTTTGCCGGTGTGGATCGTGAAACCGGCGATGCGCTTTGGTATAAAAATGAAACGGAAACTGACGGTGAAGGCAATACAGTTGAAACAGGAAAACTAATAACAACAAATGTATACAATGAAGCTGAGCGATATTACATTGGAAAAACGGCAATTCCTGATTTCTTTGGTGGGTTCTCTTCTTCTCTTACGTATAAAAACATTGACTTCTCCATTGCGTTCACCTACCAGTTAGGCGGTTATGGATACGATGGCATATACTATGGGCTTTTTGATGCAACAGAAATCGGACGGAATTTTGTAAAAGACGTTAATAAAGCGTGGACCCCGGAAAATAAAGATGCTTCATTGCCCCGTATTGATATTGCGAAAGGTGACCAATACAATTCGTCTGATTTAAAGCTGACAGATGCTTCATACCTAAGCCTGAAAAATATTTCAATTGGGTACACCTTTAGGACCGATGCCCTTCCATTTGGGATACAATCAATTAGGGTTTACGGACTGGCTGACAATGTATGGTTATGGTCTAAACGGCGAGGTTTTGACCCGAGATTAAGTGTTGTTGCCTCCAGTTCAAATGAATACTCAATTATGCGAACCGTTTCGATGGGGTTAAATGTTAAATTTTAAGAAAATGAAGAAAATAATTACATACATTTATGTTGCAACCTGCATTGTTGCGACAAGTTGCAGCGACAGTTTCCTTGATACAGAAAACAAAGAATATGTATCCCAGGAACAAATTGACAAGGTTGCAGAACAATCACCTGAAGCACTGCTTGCCGTATCGAATGCTATTGTAAATGGCAGCTATGCTTTTATGAGAGAAAGCCCAACCTGGACAGCATCGAGACACGATGACTTTGGACAAAAATCAATTGACCTGGGATTAGATTTAATGTCGAATGATATTGTTCAAACGAAATATCATTGGTTTATCCATTACTATAATTATACCGGCCGTGCAACAACTTATTCCGTCAACCACATTATCTGGAACTTTTATTATAAAATAATCAGACAGGTTAATACAAATATTAACCTGCTTTCAAATAATGCGGATAACCTGGAATTAAGAGCCAGCCTCGGAAGGGGCCTTGCTTTAAGAGGCTTCGCCTACTTTAACCTGGTAAGGGTTTACCAACATACTTATGTTGATAGTAAAGGCCTTCCCGGAGTTTGTATTGCCGATACTGTAGGAAATGAGGGCAACCCCCGTTCTTCCGTGGAAGAAGTTTACACACAGATACTTTCTGATTTAAACAAAGCTTATACTTATCTGGAAGGATACGAAAGAGGCCCTAAGTATAAAATAGACCAAAGCGTTGTTGCAGGAATACTGGCAAGGGTACACCTTGAAAGACAGGAATGGTCTAAAGTGGTGGATTACACTGATGATGTAATTAAACAGCACACACTTATGGACTCTACCGCCTGGCTTAAAGGGTTCAGTAACATAAACAACGTTGAATGGATCTGGGGCGCCGATATGACAGCCGAATCCTCTACTGTTTATGCTTCATTCTTTTCCCATATGTATAATACAGGTCCCGGATATGCTGACAATGTATTTAAATTGATCGACAAAAAACTTTACGATTCAATTGCTTCCTCTGATATAAGAAGACAAGCCTTCAACAGTGGTGACAGTGCTCTTGGCAAGAAGATGTACCTTGCGAATAAGTTTGTAGACAAAACCTTCTTTGAAGGCGATTATGTGTACATGCGTACTGCAGAAATGTATTTAATGAAAGCAGAAGCTCTTGCCAATATGGGCAATGATGCCGATGCCGCAGAAACTTTATTTCAACTTATCTCAACCCGGGATCCTAAATATGTAAAATCTACAAGAACCGATACAGAATTGCTTGAAGAAATATACCTACACCGAAGGATTGAACTTTGGGGTGAAGGTTTTGCATGGTTTGACATGAAACGCCTGAAGGTCAATTTTGATAGAGATTATCCGGGTTCAAATCACATATCGTTCGGTAAATTGGGCTTAGATTTTGAAAATAACGAAGAGGATAGAAATAAACTTGTTTTCCAAATACCGGAAGATGAGATGAAAACAAATAAGGCGTTGACTGAAGCAGATCAAAACCCTTTGTAAATAAACGAAGAGGTATTCTTAACAAATTACATACTTCAATAAAAGATAAAACGAGGCCGTCAACATGTTGACGGCCTCGTTTTTTTATAAAAAAGAAAAAAGTGAAAATTTGCGGGTTACCTCAAAACTATTTAGTTGTAGTTAATACTTTAAATGAAGACAATCAACCATGACACCTTTTAACCCCTGGAAA
Organism: Bacteroidales bacterium; assembly: GCA_965230395.1. Classification (GTDB taxonomy): domain Bacteria; phylum Bacteroidota; class Bacteroidia; order Bacteroidales; family UBA10428; genus UBA10428. Next base: position 2,221,884 of record CBDDKV010000002.1, on the reverse strand, counting down.
CCGTTTTAATGTTTATTTAAAAATATTGCAAAACTTTTAATAAACACGAAGTGGTTACTACACAACCGGCATATAATGCCGGTTTTTTTTCAATAATTCTACCCGTTTAAAAGCCTTGACAGATGAGGTAACTGCCTAATCAGAAAATATCCGTTTGTAAAATTTGCCAAATAACACTCCCTTCCCCACAAGAAATACAGCTTCTTATATATTCTGGTCCCTCACAGAGAAGGCTACCCCTTAACCTTTGCTTAATATTTAATTAAGGTTTTCTTAAGTCGGGTACCGGGTAACCTATTTCCTGTAAATGGTATTTAGTAGTGTTAAAAAAATTGAATTTCTAATCTAAAAAAAGCAAAATGAAAAAATTATCTATTTTAGTAACATTTCTACTTATTTCATTTCAAACGCATTACATCTTTGGACAAGACTGTACGGCCTACGGAAAAGCCACAAGTTCAAGAGGGTACAGAAATTCTGTATTTGGAGTAAACGCTGGCAAAGACTTTAATAATGACAGTAAACAAAATTGCTATTTCGGAGCCTTTACCGGTGAGAAAACAAATTCCGGTAAGTACAATTCATTCTTTGGACAGGCTGCAGGATATAAAAACACATCCGGAACCGGTAATTCATTTGTTGGTCAGGCTGCTGGTTACAACAACACAACAGGTAACTATAACACTTTTATGGGACAAGGTTCTGGTGTGGACAACACTACAGGGACTAATAATTCATTTTTTGGTTATTATTCCGGAAGCAACAACACTACAGGAGGGCGAAACTCCTTCTTTGGAAGACAATCCGGAAATAATAACACAACAGGAAATAATAACACCTTCATAGGGTACCAAACCGGATACTACAATACTACAGGTACTGAAAATGCGTTCTCGGGATACCTGGCTGGTCACAAGAACACCGAAGGAAATCGCAATACTTTCCTTGGACGTGGTGCCGGATACGATAATACTAAAGGAAGTTACAATACATATGTTGGCTGGGAAGCTGGATCAAATTCTGAGGCCACTGCAACTGGCAATGTATTTTTAGGGTATTCTGCAGGTCGATATTCCTCAGGTTCTAACAAACTTTATATTGCCAATAGTTCTACTTCCAGTCCGCTTATATACGGCGAGTTCGACAACAAAATCTTAAAAATAAATGGACGTACATTTATTACCGGATCAAACGGGTTATTTTTCTCACAAAGTGCAACCCATACAGACGGTTTACCACAGGCAAGAATGAGGGAGTCATGGGGTATCCGGTATGACGCTCCCGTTTCTAAATGGGTGTTCTCTTCTAAAAATTCTGTACTAGTAGGGTATCAACCTAACGGAACCGACTATGGAAATGGTAGCTTATTCGTGCAAAGATCTTTAGGCGTTGGCACAACATCACCTTCCAAAATATTCGAAGTAAACACAGGGGTAAAAACACATGATGACGCAATTGTAAGAATAATTGGCAGTCACAACCCTGGTCTGGAACTTTACTCTAAAACAAACTGGCACCCAAGGGTTCTATTAACGACCAATGATGGTAAAGACAAGTGGGAAATGTCCGCTGCCGGTAGCTGGGGTAACCGGGGATTAGTTTTCAGTTACAACAACAATAACCATCTAACTATTTCAAAAGATGGAAATATTGGGATTGGTAAAACAAATCCTGGTTATAAACTAGATGTAGCAGGTGTGGTGAAAGCAAATAGCTTTATTAGCTCCACGGCCAGTTTCCCAGACTATGTTTTCGAAAAGGACTATGACATAATGCCTTTAAATAAACTGGAATTGTTCGTTGATGAGCATAAACACCTACCAAACATGCCTTCCGAAAAAGAAGTCATTGAAAATGGTATGGATATTAGCAAGGTAACAATTAAGTCTGTTGAAAATATCGAAACCATCTACCTTCACTTAATCGAACTTAGTAAAAAAGTAGAAGCCCTGGAGCAGGAAAATGCTGAATTAAAAAAGCACATGAATCTGTAACCCCCTGTTTCAAAATTAATTCTAAAAACTAAAAATATAAAATATGAAAAATAAAAATAGTAAGGCTGTTATTTATCTTGCTATTTGGTTCATGTGCTTCTGTATTCCGGGTTTTGGACAAAACATAAAAACATTGTCCGTTTCAGACTTACCCTGGGGTACAATAGTCAAAGGCCTTTACCAGATAGAATTAGATAATAACAGTAGCAATTACCTGAAAGAAGAAAACGGAAAACTTATTACTGCACCTTTAAATGAAGAAGATGAGAGTTTCTACTTCTGGATAACAGAAAATGCCTGGACTGAGAAATTCCAGATTTATAGTGCCAAACAGCAAAATAAACTTCTAAAAATCAATGCTAATGGCACATCACAGATGGTGAAAGGACAGGAAACAACCGATGCAGAAAACAACCTGCTGTTTCGTATGTTTACGGAGGGCCCAACACGAACAAAAGCAGATGCTGAAAAAGGCATAGTTGCCATTGGCCATGTAATAACTGAAGAATTAGACAAAAATTTCGGTAATGATAAATGCAATTGCAATGTACTGAGTACAGGAAGTTCCCGGTACAAAGCTCACCAGGCCAATAATAGTATACCTGTCGATTATATCCCAATAGCTTTTGAAAAAGCGGACAATAACCAGCAGGGTAAAATACAAATAACTGGTAATGAGGTTAAAATAAGTCAACAAACATCGGAGTTACCAAAAAACTTTGTTTCCTCTAACTTTTTTGTTGGCGGTTTTGGTAAAAATGACTTCAAAGTTATTATTGAGGATGGTGCTGAAGGTTCTATTGGTTTTATTGAATACCAGTACCACCATTTAACCAGTAATGTGTATGCTAATGCAAAGCCAAAAATAGGGCTGAAAGTAAAAAATGGTGTTATAACCTTATTTTATTTAAGCGGTAAACAAACACTTCCAAACAGTAAAGAAAAACCAGGAGGTGAAGTGGTTACCAATTTTACTACGGGTCCGCCAATAACTTTTGGATTTAATGAGCAATATTCATTTGTTGCTACTCAAAATGAGAAAAGCTACGAGTTAACCAAAATATCCCCGGCAGAACTATTTTTCAACCAATCCATTACCCGCAGCGCCAGAATGCTGACACGACTAAAAAAAGGAACGGTGCGGCTTTCGTATACCCCGAAAAACTATGTTATAAATTCGAAAAACGACTTTGGGTATGACGATGGAAAAAACTTCGCTGCAACCAACTCGTTTTTCCCTTACAGTAACAGCAACTCTCTTATTAATACTTTTGACTGGCAACAAACCCAATGGCCTGTACGATATTACGGTGACAATGGTTTGGTTGAAGAAAAAATATTCAGCCCATTCTATGAAAACGACATGGCATTTTCCAATATAGCTGCCCAATACAGCAAAAGTGGTGAATATATGGGAGCAGAAGATTTTGCTACAGAAGAAGGATGGGAGCTTATTAAAGCAAACCTTGGGTATGATGCTGATGGAGAAAAGAAAGGACAAGCCCCTCATCACCCCTATGTTATTTTATATAACAGGATTTCATCTACCTTAAGGGCATTTGTATACACAAACAATCAGGGGGAAGCGAATCAGCTTACCGTAAGTCTTGGCATAGACAGGGGACTTCCGGGGAACAATTCGGGAGATCCGGCCTATTCTCCAAAAATATGGGGAAGCCTGCAGCAATTTAAGTCTTTGGATGAAGTAATTTCATCGTGGTACAGTAAGGCCATGCCGTTTTACAGTACCCCGGGAAGAAAATGGTACTTCTCCGACTTCACCATGGAATACGATCCGTGTATTGCTTTCTTTGAGTCCAGCATCCAGCTAAAAGTATATAAAACAACAGAAGGTAACCTTACAATGGTAGGGCGGCTTGAAGGAGGAAGTATTCCTGCAGGGACAGAGGAGTACGATAACTGGAAAGCTAACAGGGAAAACTTCCTGCTTGGTGTAATGGACAATAACTTTGGTAGCCTTGAAAACTCGCTGGGAGATATTACATTTAACCAATATGAAAACTTTGACTTATTGAAATTTAAAGATGAAGTTAAAGGTACCCTGGTTGGGAAAAAAATAGCTGATTGGGAAAAAGAAAAAGCCAGAATTGAATGGGAAGCAACTAAAACAATTGGACATACTGAAATAACCGATGGTTCTCTGCAAATTGCAGAGGGAGTAGCAAAAGTTGTTGAAGGTATGGCTAAAGGAGGATGGGTATTTGGCAAACCCTTTGAAGCCGGGGCAAAAATTGCACAGGGGGTCACTACAATGGGCAGAGGAGCTGCGAAAATTGTAAAAGGTGATGCCAGATTAGACTTAGCTCATGCCAAAAAGCTTTATTACAACAGTATAAAAGATAAAGTAAAACGAAGCGATCAGGAGATAAAAATGGAAGTTCCCCAACCAAGGCCTCATGCAGTATTTGGGGAATTAGCCTTAAAAGGTAAACTTAACATTGAAACTACCCTTGTCCCTTCTGAATTCATTGCTACCCCGGGCGGAAAAAACTCCGACAAAGCCCCGGAATGGTACAATAATGGCTCATGGGGAGCTGCCCCTCTTTATAACAAACCAATGGGGAATTTTACCCTGCTAAACCAACCCCTGTTTGCTGTAGGAGTGGCAAAGGACGGAGACTACTTCAATGCCCACCTTAAAATTAAGGAGAAACCATACTTTGCCTTCAACCGCAGTGCCTTAGGTAAAGTTGATGATATAGTTATGCTTGCCATTAGGGTCGAAACGATTAATAATGACGAACACCCCAAAGCAGTAAACAGCAATATTGGTGAAACTTACACGACAATGTATGGCAGCCCCGAAGCCTTGCCACTTCCCGGAAATATTGACATTAGCTACTTGGTAGACTGGGACCAGATCAGAAAAAACATCAACAGCCTTAGCAATAAAAGCAATGCAAATATTGAAGCCCACCTGAAAAAGTGGATTCGGATATCTTACAACGCATGGTCGTTAACGGTCTCTAATCTGAAGAGCCGCGATTTAAACCGGGTATATAATAATGTAAACCAGTTCTATACCGGGGAAAGTCTATTTGCACTTGAAAATGGTATCTCCGGAAAAAGTATTGCTGACAGAAGGTTTAAAAACTACAACTTCGGCAATAATACGGAATATAAGTTTGGAGATCGTTACAACATTTATAATTCAGATGACGACTTTGAGGCTATCATGAAAACCTATTGCGACTGTCAAAACGACAAAGCTAAAGGCAGGCTAAAAACTTCTCCGAAAGCTGAAATTGTGAAAATGGATACCCCCGTTGAAGAAAGAAGTGAAGCCCGGCTGGAGGTATATCCAAATCCGGCCAGTTCAATCGTTAATTTCTCGGTGTTCAGCAACGAAGACGGAAAGGTTAATATTGGCCTTTACGACATTGCTGGCAAAAAGCTTATCAGCACCAGAGACAGGCTGAACGGCCAGGACGAACTTCAGGGTAAAATTAACATCGGCACTTTACAGGAAGGTATGTACTTTATAATTGTTAACCTGCCCAATGGCAAAACAATTAGTCAAAAAATTATAAAGAAATAAATTCCATGTTCTCACATTATTGTTTAAACTGTTATTTATCAATCCCAAAGGGGTTATTTGTTCAGGACCGGCTTCATGCCGGTCTTTTTTACAACAGAAAATACATTCTTTTTTTTTAAATACTTCGGTTTTCAGGGGTAACCTTTCCCCGCTTTTGGGAATATAGAATTAAATGAAAACTATCTGATTTAAAAGTCTGCCTTGATGTTCATTTTAGAGCATATTGCAACCAACGATTCAAGGGCAGATTTTTTAAGCCTGGCATATTCTGCCGGGCTTTTTTATGATACTTTGCGGTTACCTGACTCAATACCCAACTTCTCAATTGAGCCTGGCATTAAAATATCAGGCTTTTTTTAAGAAAAATCACACCACTAAATAACTCTTATCGTATATATAAAAAACAAAAATGGTTTTAACAACCTAACTAAATTTCTAACTTAAATGAAAACTAAATGAAAAAACTATCCCTTTTAATTTTTGCAACAACCATATCAGTTGGTTCAATGGTTAGTGCACAAGAGTACAATTTTCTGGTTGAAAAGAAAACCAGTATTTCCATTGGCGCCCCGGTTAAAGACCTGGATATAAATGGAAACAACCTGACCTTGCTAACATCTGATGGTATTTACCTTATTGATCAGGACGGAAAAATTAAAGACCGTCAAAACATCCGTGGGGTAAGAGGTATTTCCTATGGTGAATCGAGCAGCTTACAAACGCTGAATGAAATTGACTTTTCCAGTTATGAAAACAACTCCGGTGAAAAAACCCAACTTAAATTTCTTGCTGGTCAATCCCCTGATCTTTACACGTGTAGGCTGTTACTTAAAGACGGACAGCAGTCATATTCAAGTATGATTGTCAAAAAAGACAACCGTGAAAGCTATTTTCGATATTTGATTGGTATCCCGGCCGGGTTGTATAGCGATGGAAGAACGCTATGGTATCTCTACAATAAGTCTATCGAGAACCAGAATGGAATGCTTCGAAAATATAACATAGCCACTGGTAAATTATTAAGCGAAGAGACTGTGCCTGTTATCGAACCTGTAGGACTTACTGTAGATAAAGATGGCTTTATTTATACCTATGAGGAAAAGTCCGGATCTGTTATAAAACTATCTGTTAAATAATTAAAAATCAATGAAATGAAAAAATTATTTATAATTACAATGATATTAGGCTTTTCTTTATCTCCCCGATTATTTGCAGATGAATATGCAATTCTGATATCGGCCGGAAAAGCAACGACGGATGATGTATTTAGCAATTCCGAGTACTGGTACGATTTATTCCTTGCCTATGAAGACCTGATTTTAAATGAAGGTTATACCCACGATAATATAATTGTTTTCTATGGCGACGGTGAAGATTATTATTCCAACCGCCCAAGATACAGAACATCTTTGCACGGGTGGGGAAAAATTACCGATTTCGATAACGATTACCAGACAATGAAAACTCAGTTCGGTAAAATTGGGCAAAAAATAACCTCTAATGACAATGTCCATATTCGTTGGGTTGTTGGTCATGGTAGTACCAATACCGCTGATAATTATTCTGTTGAAATTGAAAACAGATACCAGGCTGTTTCTGACAGGCATCTGTACCCCATGATTAACCAGATAGATAAATATGCCCGTAGAACAATTGTGTGGATGACTTGCCATTCGGGTTGCATTGTTCACGGTAACAAAAACCTAAAAAACGACCAGACCGTTGTTATTTCCAGTTCTGAATGGGACGACTACTCTTATTCTCTACAATTACCTGAAGAAACAATTCATGCAGAACTTAACTACACCGTTACCAGTTCCCTGTATGGAGAAGATCCTACAGGTAAAAAATACGATGCTGATTATAATAACGACAATGAAATTAGTTTCCATGAACTTTTTCATGATGCAGATATTAGTGATTCCGTGCGTTCTAACCCACAATTAGGGGATGACGGTTTAATAGCACCCAGTACCTTCATAAAAGGAAAACTTAATCTAAGAGATGTCAAAAACTCCGGTCCTCAGAAGTATGAATCCAAACACATTACAGCTTCAGATTATTCGGTTGAGAAGGATGGAAAAGTAACTTTTGCTGCTCAGGATGGTATCCAGTTGCAATCGGGGTTTAAGGTTTCCGCTGGTGCATCTTTCAATGCTTATATTGGTAAAATTGCCTCTAATAGCTTTTCTGTAAGCAGCCCGGTAGTAATGAAGTCAAACGAACCTGACATTTTTAAGGCAACGGGCCCCAATTATGAAATCAGGACTATCGAATTTAAAGGTGAAACAATCCGGAATAAGGATATTAAAATCTATCCCAATCCAACAAACGGGATTATATCAGTCTCTGCAAACAACCATTCCGATGTTTACACAATTAATGTTTACAATAAAACCAGCACCCTCATGCTCAGTCATAAAACATCCGATACTGATTTTGAAATAGATTTATCAGAATTCCCTGGCGGAGTATATTATGCAAAAGTCATTGTCAATGGCGTTTCTACTTGCGAGAAAATAATTAAGTACTAAACATCGCACCATAAAAAATCAGTTAGGAGGCCGTTTAAAAGTAAAAGGCGGCCTCCTCTGTTATTTCTTTATCCCGGATTATTACATAACAAACATTGTCAGGCAAAATATAAACAATTAACTACCAATGCATTAAACTACAATCATCGTTTATCTCATTTTTCCCTTTCTACTGCTTTACGGTTAAGAACCGTTATTTATAATTTGATGCACTAGTGTCAAGTCAATCTTCGATTGACAGACAGGGTTACCCCTATCGTCCGTGAGGCAGCTAACGCTAAGTTCCTTCGTCGTGCCTCCCCGGATGACGTCATTGCCTTGAGGGACGAAAGAGAAGCAACCGGTGCCATTTTGATGGAAGAGTTCACCGAAGGTAATCCGTACACGTCACATTATTACTGACATGACACTAGCCTTTTTTTATAACTTTCAAAGGGGCATCCAGGTATACCATTTGCCAAAACCGTGGATCTTTTTTTATGTTTTCTATTAACCGCTGTTGAACAATAAACTTTCTCTTCTTAGTGTACCCTACACTTGAAAAGCCCATTTTTAATGCAATTTCCCTCATGCTGGCACCATTGAAATACATCAAAAGTATTTTCCGGCTGACTTCATCCAGTTCACCTAATTTTTCTTTAAAAAGTCTTTCCCTTTCAAAGCTGTCAATAAGTTCATCCATATTTTCCGTGAAACCTGGTTCCGTAACTTCCTCCGAAATATACTTCAATCTTGAATCCCGTAATTTCTTATACCAGCATCGTTGACAAATAGTAAAGATGTAGGCATGAAAATCAAATTTAATAGCATGTTTCTTTTCTTTTATTTGTTTTAAAATAACCATGAGCGCATCCTGAAAAACATCCTGCGCATCTTCCTTATTTCCAGAATTATTCAAGATAAACTTCTCAATTCTGAAATAATGTAATTCATAAATTGTTTTTAGTGTTTTAGTACACCCTTTTTCAACCCCTTCAATATATTCAGAGTAAGAAAGAGCTGCTTTTTTCCCCGGCAACTTTAATGTCATAAATTAGTTGAGATTAAGAAATCCTGCATTTAGAAAAATGCTGACAGAAATTAATTAGGATTAAAATGATAGTTAATGTTGTAGATAAAACCCCCGCCCCACTTATCGTTTTATATAAGCAGCTTCTTTTTTAAAACACGCTTGGTGGTTACTCTTAAAATCCATTTTACGTTAGGTTAGTTTATAATCACAACATGTCCTACAAATCAACATTTCTGCGGTAACCTAAAAACATTAAATTGTATTTTTTCTACATAACGGCTGCAAGAAAACCATGCATTTTGATAGTCTTTCTCAAGAAGACTCCAAAGACAAGGCTTTATTCACAAGCTGATTTATTTTTATAAGTGTTCATGAGCTCCTTTTAGTCGGTTCGAAGTTTTGAAAATCAAGGAGTCCCGAAGCTTCGGAATGACTGTTTTCAAAACAAGAATAACGCAGGACCTTTAGTTCACGAACATCATTGAATATTTTATTTTTGTGAGTAATTTGGAGTTTTCTTGCAAAGACTACATAAACGTCTCCATACCTTAGACAAACACAATTAATCACATAACCTTATATTAATATGCCCAACCGGTATAAATATTAGTTTCAGAAAGCCCAAAAGTAAAATATCTGATAAAAGGCATTGTTTTTTTGTCCCCTCTCACCTAACAACTAACGTTTACCTGCGTAAAAGGCCTGTTGTATAAACGCTTATACTCCGAAGGGTTTAAACCAACTGTTTTCTTGAAGGTTTTCCTGAACGATGCAAAATCATTATAACCAACCAGCAGGCTTATTTGCTCAATTCGCTCTTCGCTACTCTCCAGCATTTTTTTTGCCATTTCTACCCTTACCTTCTGAATATATGCATTAGGGGTATCCCCTGTTGCTTTTTTGAAGTTTCTCATAAAAGTACGGACTGACATACCTGCTTTTTCCGCCAGCGCTTCAACAGTTATCGTTTTTTCTATATTATGTTCAATGAAATTCTGAACCGTTTCTATAGCTTCATTGTTATGTTGCTTTTGAAAAGCCAGAATTTTATAACTGGTTTGTTGTGAATTGTGCAAGTGAATTAAAAATACCTTCGACAACAATATCGCTACTTCATTTCCAAAGTATTTATCAATTAAATAAATAACAAGGGTTGTAAAAGAGAAAGCCCCCCCACTGGTATAAATTCGTCTAAAGTCTGTAATAAACTTATCGTCCACCAATTTCACTTTTGGGTACCTGGCTTTGAATAATCCTGCTCCCAACCAGTGTGTTGTTGCGCTTAGATTGTCCAGCAATCCGGATTCGGCCAATAAAAATGCCCCTAAACAAATTGAAGCAATTTCTGCCCCGTTTTTGTATTGCTTTTTAAGCCAAGGGGTAAGTTGCTGCGAATTACGAATCACATTATCTATATGTGTAAACTGCATGGCCGGTAACACAACCAAATCATAATTTGTATGATCATCTATTTCAGACAACTGAACAATTGAAACCTCAACCTTGGGCAGTTCAATATCAGGCCTGAAGCTCTGAACAAGATCATTTACCTGGCTAAACATATCGTATGGACCAACGACACTGCTCATTACAGCATTTGGATATTGTAAAACAGCTATTTGCATAACATCAAATTAAAATGGCAAATATACCAACATTAATTGTCATGATTGACATTTTTTATGATATCACAGCTTCATACATTTGTTTTAAGAATAATTACTTTAATCATAAAACAATGGAAAAAAATCTCGTAAACTGGTTCGAAATTCCCGTTACTGACTTTGAACGGGCTAAAAAATTTTATGGTTCTCTTTTTAATATTGAACTTCAGGAACTGCCAATGCCTAACATGAAATTAGCAGCATTTCCGATGATCCAGGGAGGGGAAAACTCAACCGGAGCCATTGTCCAGGCTGAGCACTATGAACCGTCAACCAAAGGCTCATTGGTTTATTTCACATGCGAGGATGTTGAAAACCAGCTAAAAAAAGTTGTTGATCTGGGCGGCGAACTCATCCTTCCAAAAACTTCTATCGGAGAGCATGGTTTCATTGGACACTTTATCGATTCGGAAGGTAACAAAGTAGCTTTGCATTCTGTAAAATAAATCCTTCCAATCAATTTTCAACAAATTCTTTATGCAAAACTCAAATCAGTTTGCCAGGATATGAAAAACTGATTTGAGCTAACACGACACAAAATGAATTACCTTGTATTATCAGCTTCAGTCATCTCTCTTATGGCTGTTGGTGGGCATTTCAGCGTTGGAATAAAAGATTTTTTAAAGCCCGTAATAAACTCTGACATTGCTGATATTCCGAAATTTGTAATGAAAAGTTTATTTCACTATATGTCTGTTTTCATGGTATTAAGTACAATACTTTTATTTCTTCATGCCATAAATTTCACCCCCGGCTTTCTCGATTCCTATACAATTACGATGTTATTAGGCTTCATTTACGGTAGTTTTGCCATCGCCCAGTTTGTAACTGCCCTAGCTTCGCCTGTAAAAAAAGGTCCTGTAAAAATGTTTCAATGGATATTCTGGACACTGATATCGGTTTTATCCATTTTAGGTGCCTAATAAAAAATGCCGGCCTCCACCCCCTACTCATGCACTTCTTGAGTATTCAATTTTGGCGGCCCCACATAACTCCAGTTCCATGCTGAGCCACCCGTTATTGGAACCAAAGTATTCACTTGAACCGATTTCCATACCAACTCTTAAGTATTATTTTTTAATGCTTTATTTCTCAGCTTTTTTTATATTTATACAACAATTCCTGATAAGGTAGAGCAGAACTTACTTACTTCTAAACCTTTTTATGATAAAAAAACTACAATGAACAATTTAACCAAACACTTACTAATTGCAGGAATCATTATGACAACAAGTCAATTGGGCAATACCCAGGAAGCAACCGAATTCTCGGGAAAAACCATAACACTGCAAAGCAGTGACAATTTAAAAATAAAAGCCGACTTTTATGAGGCTGAAAAAGAAAATGCCCCGGTAATACTTCTTTTCCATCAGGCCAGATACAGCCGTGGTGAATACAGGCCAACCGCCGGAAAGCTCAACAAATTGGGTTTTAGCTGTCTGGCTATCGATCAACGTTCCGGGGATCAAATTAACGGGGTAGTTAATGAAACTTTTCAACAAGCCAAAAAACTTGGCCTTGGGACACATTACCCTGATGCTGCGCCTGACCTGATTACTACTATCGAGTACGCAAAGAATAATTTCAAAGACAGAAAAATCATTCTCTGGGGAAGTTCCTATTCAGCCTCACTGGTATTAATACTGGGAGAAAGATATCAAAGTATTATTTCAGGAATCGTGGCCTTCTCGCCAGGTGAATATTTTACGTATGAGAATAAAAAAGTAAAAGACTTTGCTGCTAAGTTAGAATGCCCTGTATTTATCACATCTGCCGGTAACGAACACAAGGCCTGGAAAGCGATTTACGAGGCCATCCCTTCTGAAGAAAAACATTCGTTCCTTCCTGAATTTAAAGGGAAACATGGTTCTCAGGCACTATGGAAAGAAAATGAAGGGCATGAAGCCTATTGGAAGGAACTTGAAAAATTCCTGAATAAAGTGAAGTAACAAAGCTCTAATTTTTACCGGCACTCCGTTCTTTCGCAACTATAAAACCGTGCCTGCCCCATACTTCCAATATTTCCTGTCGTTGTAAATAGTCGTAAAAATTACTGCCTGCTTTGTCGCACCCTATCGTCTTAAAACTAATGAAAGTAATTGGGTTATGTGATTCCTCCGGGAATGTCCCCAGCACTTTTACCTTGTCTGATTTTGTTGCATCAGAAGCAAAAACCACTCCAGCCTCTACCTCCCCCAACGCTACATAAAGAAGGGCTGCCCGCACGTCCCTGGTCAGTAAATACCTCTTTTGCAACGACTCTTCCCAACCGAAATATTCCAGACTTTGCATACAATATTTTCCGGCAGGCACCGCTTTTGGATCGCCTAAGGCTAACCTTCCTTCAAATTTATCTGGCAAATTGCATTCCTGGTTAATATCAAGAGGAACGAGCCTTGATGTTTTTGGCGTCACCAATACAATCCTGTTTCCTGCTACAGTCTTCCGGCTTTTGGCATCGACTGTCTTCCTGTCCTCACTGTAATCAGCCCAGCATTTACTGGCAAATATTACAACATCTGCTTCTGCTCCGTTTTCCAGTTGCCATGCCAGAACGGCTGAGTTAGCAAGGCTTACTATGACATCGATTCCAGTTTCTTCTTCGTATGCCTTTACTATTTCTTCAACCACATCACTCATTCCCACTCCTGCCAGTAGCGTAACAGTTTTTTCGTTTATTGGCTTACAGGAACATAGAACCACTATAAAAACAGGGAATATTAGCCCCTTTTTCATTTATTCATGCCGTTTATTCACTTTTAAATCTTTCATCCGATCTTAGTTCATGCAGAGGAACATCAACCTTTGTTTCCAGCCATCCGGCCACAGCATTCAACCGGTTATCATATTTAGGAAAGAACGGTTTAATATCAATTAACGGAGTGCCATCCAACATATCTACCTGTTCAACATATATAATATTCTTGTCTATCCCGACGAGTTTAACCGTTGATGTACCTATTGCATTCGGGCGCTTTGGTGCCTTGCATGAAAAGATACCGTGTTTTTTATTGTCCAGAAATGGCTTTACCATTAATTCATACCCTTCTATTTTATGAAAATGATACAAAAGGGTTATATGAGAAAACCCTTCCAAATCGGTTAACCCTTCAGTATATTCAGGCAAGAGTTCTATATGTCCTTTTACCCCTTCTGCTGCTATTGGCTGTATGGGCATATTTTTTACCTCTGTATGCGGGGTATGAATTATCCCTATGGGATTAATTTCTATTGGTTTTATATCCATCGTTTTAAATATTTATAATCATTCCTGTTTGTACCTGATGTATACCAAACTCTCTGTAAAAGGCAGCAAGTGCTGGCAGTTTCGTACAGTGAGACGGATAGATCCTATCTACCTTTTGATTTTTCAGGTATTGTATTGTCTGTTTAGTTTGGTGATCTTCCTGCTTTAAATGAAGCCCTCCAAAAACTGCCCTGACCTTATTAATTCCCGTTACTGCTTTTGCATATTCAGTAATATTACAAATTCCCGCATGCGCACATCCGGAAACGATAACCAATTCATTCTCTTTTACTATTGCCAGAGCTGAATCGTCTGGCACAAAATCCAAAGTCCCGTCTTCTTTTACAAATGGTGTTGCCTGTGCTTCAAAATCATTACTTCGCGGTATCTCCCCCAGGAAGATAAAACCTTCGCCTATTTCATATGGCCCTGTTGTAGTATGCAAATCAAAATTCTTCTCTGTTTCTTCTTTACTTAAGGCTAAGCCTATATATGTATGGTTACTTTTTCTGTAACGTTTTATAAATGCCGAAGGGTGTGTAAGCAGTTTTTTCCCGTTTAAATACCGAAGTCCGTTTCCATGGTCCCAATGGCCGTGGCTTAGTACAATTGTGTTAACCACTAAATTAAGATCTACTCCTAATTTTTGGGCATTTTTTAAAAACATATCGCTGTGCCCGGTATCCAGAAGAATGGTGGTATTATTGTGTTCTATTAAATACGACAGTCCGTGCTCGGCCTGGAATCCCCCTCCGGCAAAGTTATCAACCAAAACACTTATTTTCATATATTTGACGGTTTAAAATATTCACCCAGAATTTCTGCAACAAAGCCCGGGACCTGCTTGGGGTACCTTGACTTACTATCAACAAAAACAACAGTTGACTTAGCTGTTCCAATCAGTACATCTTTTTCGTTATATATTTCAAATTCAAAGTTGAACCTGACTTTGGGCATTTCAGATATAGCAGCCTTAATGGTTAACCATTCATCATAAAATGCGGGTTTCTTATATTCAATATTAAAAGAAATTACCGGTAACATCACCCTATTTTCTTCCAAAATTTTATCATTAAGCCCAAATTTACGCAAAAGTTCTGTTCGCGCCTGGTGACAATAGCTTACATAGTTTGCATGATAAACATATCCCATCTGGTCAACTTCTCCGTACCGGGGCCTTAACTTTATTTCGTGCTTAATCATAATAATTGTTGGTATATATTTTTATTTCTTTACGCTATACCGTATCTGTCACTTATATCCGGAATAACTGTAAAAACAATTCCTATTAATTGCTACTGCCATCCAAATACCGCATTCAATACAATTTCTCGCCATCAACTACCCGATAGTTGATATACCTACTTATTTCGGCACTACCATGTTTTCCTGGTTTAATTTACAGGCCAGTTCCTGAAACACTTCAACAATAATTTTATCTGAGGAAGCAAATATAGTTTTACCTGCATCCCCTAGTTCACAAACATCGGCAACTAAGGGGATTTTAGCCAGCATTGGGACATTAAGTTCTACGGATAATTTCTTCCCCCCACCTTTACCAAATAAAAAATATCTTTCATCGGGATGTTTTTCAGGCACGAAGTATGACATATTTTCCACCACACCCAAAACCGGGATGTCAATACCATTTGTTTTAAACATTGCTGCAGCTTTTCTTCCATCTGCAATGGCCACTTCCTGTGGAGAAACTACCACAATAGCTTTTGCCTGCGGCAGTTTTTGTGCTATTGTTATATTAATGTCCCCGGTTCCGGGAGGCATATCTATAATCAGAAAATCCAGTTGCCCCCAGTTCGTTCCTTCAAGCATTTGCGTTAGCGCTTTTGATGCCAGCGGCCCCCTCCAGATAACTGCATCTTCTTTGTTCATTAACAGCCCGAGAGACATTATTTTTACCCCATAGTTCTCAACCGGTTCAAACCCCTCTCTGTCCCCATCCTTTTTTACAGCGGGGCGTTGCTCGCTAATGCCCAGGTTTATTGGAATCGAGGGCCCGTATAAATCAGCATCCATTATTCCTGTAGCATAACCTTCCCGAGAAAGTGTAACCGCCAGGTTTGCTGCAACCGTAGACTTTCCTACCCCGCCTTTGCCCGATGCAACAAGAATTACGTTTTTAATATTCGTCAACATACTTTTAAATTTTATTTTTTCTACCTCAGCTTATTCCTAATTAGTGGCTGCAAGAAAACTATGCATTTTGAAAGTCTTTCTCAAGAAGACTAATTAAAGCCCATTGTTTAGCAATGGTCATTTCACTGACGCTGCACCTTAATTTTGCCCCATACCTCTTCCAGTTTTTGGCTAATAATGGCGCCCGGACTATACTCTGCTATAGTTTTCCCTTCAACCATTGCTTCGACCATTTTCTTATCGAATGGAAGTTTTGCCAGTAGTGCCACTCCCTTTTCCCATAATAGTTCTTCTATCTCCTTGGATAACTCCTTATTTATATCGCATTTATTAATTATTGCACTTATGGGTATTTTAAATTGTTTCACAAGTTCTATCAACCGCTTCGCATCGTGCATGCCCGAACGGCTTGGTTCTGTTACAAGAAGAACATGATCGGTACCGGTAAGAGACGATATGGTTGCACAGCCTATTCCGGGAGGCCCATCACTGATGATGAATTCTGACTGGGATTCTTTAACCGCCCTTTTGGCCCGTTTTCTGACCTGTGTAACCAGTTTACCCGAGTTTTCTTCCCCCACCCCCATTTTAGCATGGACCAATGCCCCAAAACGGGTTGTAGAGACAAACCAATGGCTGTTCCCATTTCGCTTTGAAGAAATGGCGTTGTTCTTACATACCCTTTCACATAAGCGGCACCCCTCACACTTAAAACGGTTTATTACAATTTTTCCGCTTGCAGAAAGTTTTATGGCATCAAAACGGCAATATTCAGTACATGTTCTACAAATAGTGCACCTTTCGTTTTTTATTTCAGGGAGCCAGTTACTATAAAAAACCTGTTGTTCTTTTATCTCCGGTTGAAAAATAAGGTGCAGATCGGAGGCATCAACATCATTATCGCAAAACACGGTATTCCTTGAAAAAGATGCCAATGCTGCTGTAATACTTGTTTTTCCCGTCCCACCTTTACCACTTAATATGGTTATCTCCCTCATATTTAAGTATTTTACATTTTAACTCATTAAATAGCCGGTCATAGCTTTCTAAAATAGACTGTGAATTACTTTTAAATAAATTTCCCTTTGCATAATCAGCAGCATATTCTTTATTAAAAGGAACTTCACCAATCAGTTCGATCCTTTCATTTTCGAGAAACTCATAAACATCATTGTTTCCCAGTCCTGATTTATTGACAATAACCCCAAATGGTTTAACAACCTCATTCATGAGTTCCGACATCAACTTTAAATCATGTAAACCAAAAGGTGTTGGCTCCGTCACCAGGACAACATAATCCACATCGCTAATCGTTTCTACCACGGGACAACTGGTTCCGGGAGGCGCATCATAAAGTATGACATCATAGGCCTCATCCACCTGATTTTTAAGTTCTTTTATAAGCATCGTCTGCATGGCGGAACCTATTTGCAACCTTCCTTCTGCAAGTACTGTTTCCCCTTTTTCTTCATAAAAGGATACCTTTCCTATCGGGTGAAAAACTTCAACTATGGCATTTTCTTCACAGGCAATTAAACAGGCCCCGCAGGAATGACAAAGGTTTGCATTTACTTCTGCAAAACCTGCCGGGGGAATCATTACAATTGCATTGAACTCACAATACCCAACACATTTGCGACAGTAAGTACAATTATTATTTATCTGAGGGATGCTCTGGAATATTTGTTTTTCCTGCCCGCACATAGCCCCTGAGAAAAATATTGCATCATTGGGCTCTTCGACATCACAATCGACCAAAAGAACGCTCTGCCCCAATTTTTTCTGAATATGATGAAACAAGTTCACAGATACGGTTGTCTTTCCTGTACCTCCTTTCCCACTGGCTATTGCTATTTTATACGACATATTTTGCCTTGTTTTTAAAGGAAAGCCCGTTGTCTTCTTCCAAACCTAAACCGGCTCAACCCGTTTGCTATTCTGGTACAATGCTCCTACTATTCAGCAAGTATTTGCTCATTTAGTGATCGCAATAATTTGCTGAAAACTCAAGTGTGTTATCCAGATATCCGTCTATCAGTTCTTTTACCGGAAGCTTCGGTGCCCCTAAGAGAACATTCACTCCTTGCTGCTTAAAAAGAGAAATAGCTTTCTGTCCTATTCCTCCAGCTATTATTTCGTTCACCCCCCTGTTGGCTAACCATCCGGGGAGCACTCCCGGTTCATGTGGTGGTGGGACGATACTTTCTTCTCCAATAATTTCACCGTTTTCAATTTCAATTATTCTAAAAAATTTACAATGCCCGAAATGAGCATCCAGAACTCCCCGGTTATCCACCGGAACTGCAATTTTTTTCTTCATCATGTATTTTTGTTAAGAATGATTCTTTCCTTTTGACAATATCTGGAAAAATATTTTTTAGCCGTTATATGGCTTTTCCCAAACTTTAACTGTAGGTTCCCCTTTTCAGGAAACCCGGAATTCCTTACTTTTCCCGGGTTCACCAGCTTCTTTTGCAAAGAAAGGACTTTGCATCCGTAAGTAGTGTTACTAAATAGATCCTGTCCACAAACTAAGGAGTCTGGACTAGAAAGTTCAAATTATTCCTTTCAGTCATGAGGACCTCTCCGTTCGGTTCAAGGTGTGTGAACCGATGCCGAGACATCGGCAGAGCTCTTGAACACAATTAAAATACAATGCATTGTAAAAAAAATATAAACCGTATTTCCGAATGTCCGGATGAGGATTTATATTTTGAAGTTGGACTTTATAGACGGACTCTAAATAGTGTACTTTTCACCCCCTCTGTATCCTACCAGCTTTCCTTACTTCTGGCGCAACAAGGACCATTTCCCAATCTGCTTCCAGTGCCCCTTGTTTTGCCTTCATTTCCCCGTTTTCCAAGTCCCAGCTTCTGCTTCCTTTTTCCGGTAATAAATTTCGGTTCCGCTTGCAGATCTTCACTTTTATAGTTTCTCCGCTTACACTTACCCAATTTCCTACCTGTACCGGCACCTTTACCGCTAGATCCGGTTTTGTCTAATCCTGACATGGCTCTGTCCTCCTAATTTTAAAGTCTTGACTTAAGCTTATTAATGACATCTTTAACCGTAAAGCCCTGATCCTGAATCACGACCATCTGAACATCCAATTTGTCCAATATATCTTTTGCCTTTGGTCCAAAATCACCCGAGATAACCTTTCCGGCTTCTAATCCGACAACCTTCTCCGCCGCTTTTACTCCGGCACCATTTCCGGCATCCACAAATTCATTTTCGTAAAAATCCGCATCTCCGGTTTCTTCATCGAACAGACAAAACCATGCAGCACGGCCAAAACGCTGGTCAAATAACGCTCCGACATAATTACCCGATGATGTTATAACTGTTTTCATTCACGTATTTTTAAATATCATTAAATATTTTATAATGCTTCAATTACCAAGCGGCTCCACTTTTTCCGAAGAACAAACAGGACAAACCTGCTTCTTATTTTTTCCGGGAATAGTAAACCTGGCATGGCATTCATTACATTCAAACCAGTCTTTATCCATGGTTGCATTACCATAAACTGTCTTAATTTCCCTGGCCTCAACCATAGCTTTTGCAATCTTGCGTCTAGCACTTTCATATATCCGTGCAAAAGTTGGACGTGAAACCCCCATAAGCTCACAAGCCTCATGGTGGCTCATCAAATCATAATCTGTCAACTTTAACGCTTCATACTCTTCATAAAGCAACTCTACCGGAACCTTTGGACTGCAATTGACCCCATGGGGTTTATAACCTTTAAATTTTGGTGGGGCCACAACTTTTCTCAACCTTGCTCTTCTTGGCATCCGAATTACAATTAATTAAATTGAGAATATTCTCGATACAAATATAACGAGAATATTCTCAAATAAAATAAAATATCCAATTAATTTTATACCATATATTAAAAAAATCACCTTACGTTGAAATATATAGAATAAGTGCTATTAAACCAGCCCAATATTTTGCGCACACCAGCCAAAAGTCAGGGGCACTAACCCCTTTACAGTTAAACAATATTATAACTATACTGTTAGGTTGTATATATTTAATGGTAGAGATTAAGGTTCAGTGCAATTACACCTTCAATCTGAAATTATGGAAAGCTCTCGCAAAACCTTTAAAAATAACGCGTTTTAAATTAACTTGCAGTGCTTATTATAGCATTCGGAGTTAAAAACAAACAAAATGAGACATTATGAATATTGTTTGAAAATAGTCCTGGTTTTCAGTATATTATTTTCTTTATTTCACGACCTGCATTCACGAAACCGAAAAAAGGGCCTTTTACTTCATTCGTATAATTCAGCCCCTTCTACATTTTTTCAACATGTTGAAGGAATAATGGCGGTAACGGATATGAATGAAATAGAACCCGCCCATAAATTTATGGACAGCAAATATTTTATAGAAAAAGAAAACACCCTTTTATCCTCAGCCTTGCTGCCCTATAAAACTAACCGAACAAAAAAACACCATCTTATATCCCCTAAAGGTGACAATACCGAAGAACCGGACAAATTAGACATTCCTGAAAACAAAACATCAAAAAAAAGTTACATTATTAATAAGTCCGGGACATTTTATACAAAGCACCAAAAGATTTCACTTCTTATAATCCCGGTTTTCCTGTTTCTCATTATTCTCATCATCATATTATTTATAAATATACTGCAAAAAAGGAGAGCGGAGGTAGAGTTAAAAATTCAGAATGAAGAATATCACTGTCTTAATGAAGAGTACAGGGCCCAGAACGAGAAACTATATGAAGCGAAACAATTAGCGGAAAAAAATGAACGCCGGTTCCGGCACCTTTTTGAAAACAATCCGGCTTCGTTATGGGAAGAAGACTTTTCTGAAATTAAGCGTATAATGATCAAACAAAAGCAAAACACCAACGACATAAAAAAATTCCTGGATGAAAACCCGGATTTTGTAAATGCGTGTGCTTCCAAAATAAAAATAAAAGACACTAACAGGGCTACACTCAACCTGTTTCAATACAATACCAAAGACGAAATCACCAACAATCTGCATAAAACCTTTAATGAAAATTCATTTGAAGCATTCAAAAAATTGCTGCTTACCCTTGCCAACAGAGAAACAAAATTCTATGAAGAAACCGAATATGTAAAAAAAGACGGTTCCGTAATTTCTGCTATTGTTCAAATCTTTTCTTTTGACAGTGACCTTAAAAGTATAATTGCCATAACCGACACAACAAAATTAAAACAAACAGAAAGAGAACTCGCCCAGAAATATCTGGAACTCCAGGCTTCTAAGGAAAAACTTAAAGCCACCAATAAAAAGCTCATAGAAACAAGCACGGCCCTTGCGGAGAAAAACAAAGAGTTGGTTATTGCGAAAGAAAAAGCTGAAGAGAGCGATCGTTTAAAGTCCGAATTTTTCAGCAACATGTCGCATGAAATCCGCACCCCAATGAACGGTATAATAGGCTTTTCCAACTTCCTGGGCAAACCGGATCTCCACCCACAGAAAAGAAACTATTACGCCAACATTGTAAAAAACAGCTCCAGGCAACTCTTACGCATTATTGATGACATCCTTGAAATTTCGTCCCTGGGCACAAAACAGGTAAAAGTAGAAATGGAAACCTTGAGCCTGAATGACCTGTTAATGGAACTATACTCAATCTTTAGCCTAAGAGCAAAAGAAAACAGTATTCCCTTATACCTAAAACGAGGCTTGCCCGATTATGCCTGTTTAATTAGAACCGACAAGTCGAAGCTCACTAAAATACTGAACAACCTGTTGGAAAATGCACTCAAGTTTACTATCTCGGGATTTATTGAATTTGGATACGAATTAAAAAAAGAAACGATTGAGCTGTTTGTAAAAGATACTGGTATAGGAATTGCAGAAAAAAATCAGAAAATTATTTTCAAAAGGTTCTCTCAGGAAGAAAAGGAGATGTCAAAAAAACACGGTGGACTGGGCCTGGGGTTGTCCATTGCCAAAGAAAATGCCGAGTTAATTGGTGGCTCAATAAAACTGGAATCTAAAAAAGGTGAAGGTTCAACATTTTTCATAACTATTCCACATAAGGTGCCTAAAAATTTTCAATTAGCGGAAAAAGAACCCTATGAGGCAAAAAAAATAAAAACTAAAAATGCATACACCATTTTATTAGCCGAAGATGAAGAAGTAAATTGCTTGTATGTTGAGGCTCTACTTGATGACTTCGAAGACTGTTCTTTTAAAATACTCCATGCAAAAAATGGCCGGGAAGCCTTAAATATGTGCCTGCGCGACATCAAAATCGATTTGATCCTAATGGACATAAAAATGCCGGAAATGAACGGGCTTGAAGCAACAAAAGAAATAAAAAAAATAAGGCCAAAATTACCCATAATTGCACAAACAGCTTACACAACAGATGCTGATAAAAAAACTGCCCTCAGTGCCGGCTGTACCGACTTCATCACAAAACCGGTTGACATAGATAAATTATATGAAATAGTAAAAAAACACCTTATTTATAAACATCATACAGAAAACGAATAAATAGGCTGCAAGAAAACTGTGCATTTTGAAAGTCTTTCTCAAGAAGGCTTCAAAGACAAGGCTTTATTCACAATCTGATTTATTTTTATAGGTGTTCATGAGCTCCTTTTAGTCGGTTCGAAGTGTTGAAAATTAAGGAGTCCCGAAGCTTCGGAATGGATGTTTTCAAAACAAGAGTAACGCAGGACCTTTAGTTCACGAACATCATTGAATATTTTATTTTGTGAGTAATTTGGAGTTTTCTTGCAAAGACTAAATATCATCCCCCCACAAACTACTAAGGCTAAACACACACGTACAAACATTCAGCAGCCTTCATAAAGTATTAAAATGACAGAACAGGAGGCACCCGGAAGGCCATTTAGAAGAATCCTGCTCACAAAAATCATTCACTTCAGATAACTACACACACATAAAACGTTATTTTATTTTAATTAAAGAACAGTATATAGGCAACAGAAAGGTTAACAGATATCAACATTGATCACCTGCTGAGGTTTCGGATATTATTAACGCACATCACCAAACAAGCAAGGCATGGTTACCCTATTGTTAAATTAATGTAATCTGCATAAATAAAGAGTAAACGAGTTTCATCCACCACTTTCAGCATATCCAGCATTAAACACCGCCAGAGGCACCAACTTACAATATTAAAGTTACGTAAAAAACGCCATCCGGATTCATTTTTTGTTTCCATTTACATTAATTATTCATAAATTAGTTAGAGATAATAACCTATTCGAAACATTTAAAACTCTACTATTTATGCGTATTGCTATGTTTACATGGGAATCGCTTCATTCCGTTAGTGTTGGGGGAGTTGGCGTCCATGTTACCGAGCTTGCTGCTGCACTGGAACGCAAGGGACATGAGGTTCATGTGTTTACCCGTTCATCTGATGGTTGGAGTGGCTGGAAAAATATTGATGGTGTTTATTACCATTATTGCCCTTTTGATTTACACCACAATTTTGTTGACGAAATCAACAATATGTGCCGTTCGATGGTACACCGTTTCTTTGATGTAGAAAACTATTCAGGGCGGTTTGATATTATCCATGCACATGACTGGCTTACATCGAATGCAGCTGTCTGGATTAAAGAAGGCAGGCAAAAAAGAATGATACTTACCATTCATTCGACGGAGTATGGAAGATGTGGTAATAAGTTCTACAACAGCACATCAGAAAGAATACGGGAACATGAACGGCACGGGACATTTTGTGCCGACAAGGTAATCACCGTCTCGAATGCCTTACGGGGTGAAATAGCATGGATTTATGAAGTTCCCGATTGGAAGGTAGCAACCATTTATAATGGGGTGAACCCTGAGCACTTCGACGGCTGGATAAACCCGGCCGATATAAGGACTCAGATCCATGTTGGGCCAATGGACCCCATGGTCCTGTTTGTTGGTAGAATGTCTGTTCAGAAAGGGCCGGACATATTGGTTGAGGCAATACCAATGGTCCTTCATTACTACGGACATGCAAAATTTGTTTTTGTCGGCGATGGCGACCAAAAAGACCACTGTGAACGACTGGCCTGGAGTAAGGGCATTGCCCATGCGGTACGTTTCCTTGGATACCAAAACGGAGAATATTTGAAAAACCTCTACAAAGCCTGCGATGTAGTTGCTGTCCCAAGCCGTAACGAGCCGTTCGGCATAGTTGTCCTCGAAGCCTGGAGTGCTGGAAAACCCGTTGTTGCCACAATGAACGGAGGCCCTTCAGAATTTGTATGGCACGGAGTAAACGGGTATACAATCTATGATCACCCTGAATCTGTTGCCTGGGGAATCGGGACAATGCTTGAAGATTTTGACAGGGCCCGCTGGATGGGCGAAAACGGCAGAAATGCTGCAGGCACAGCCTTTAAATGGGACACCATTGCCGAACAAACAATCGGGGTATACAACTCCGTTTTATAACTTTCCACATATCTCACATCCGTATTTATTTATTAGATATTATTCAATAATCATCTAAACAAGAAAAATTATGCACTCTATTCCTGCATTGGTAGAGACTTTACCCAATATTTGTGGTGAAGAATCTCAAATTGAAAAAGCAATGGAAGCCAAAAGTCCGCATTATCTGCCCAACAGCAACCTGGATTTTGGCAAGGCTAAAAGCTGTTTTGTTAACGCGCTGCATATGCATCAGCCTTTAATTCCGGAAGGAGGAGAATCCATAGCATCCTCGCCAACTATTAGCCACCTGAAATACATGATAGACAACCTGCATATACATGGAAACCAAGACGCCCCGGTTTTCCAGTGGTGTTATAAACGTATGGGTGAATTCATTCCTGAGCTTGCCCATGAAGGTAAAAACCCAAGAATAATGCTCGATTATTCGGGGTGTCTTCTTCATGGCCTAATGGATATGGGGCTTTATGACGTAATGGACAGTATAAAAAACATTACCTGCAACCCCGAATATTACAGGTTTATTGAATGGATGGGGACTGGATGGGGACACCCGGTAGCTCCTTCGACACCCGTTCAGGACTTTAAATTACATGTTAAAGCCTGGCAACACCACTTTGCTGCTATATTTGGCTTCGATGCCCTGAGCCGTGTAAGAGGGTTTTCCCCTCCCGAAATGGCTTTACCTAATCAGCCGGATGTAGCATACGAATTTGTAAAAACACTTGTCGATTGCGGTTTTAGGTGGGTGATGGTACAGGAACACTCTGTGGAACAAGTCAGTGACGGTGGTGGAATACGTTATCCATTCGTACCTCACAGACTCGTTGTAAGAAACTCAGAAGGTAAAGAAGCGGAAATAACGGCAATTATAAAAACACAGGGAAGTGACACCAAACTTGTGGCCCATATGCAACCTTACCACGAAGCCAAGGGACTTCAGAAAACAGAAATAGCCGGAAAACAAGTACCGTCCATGGTTGCCCAGATTGCTGACGGTGAAAATGGCGGTGTAATGATGAACGAATTCCCTGATCATTACAAGCAAACAATGAGAGAGTCTTCTTATTCTGAGACTATTCCTGTTAATGCTACAGAATATCTTGAATATCTTGACACACTAGGAATTACAATAAAAGATTTTACGGACATCCAACCTATACACCAGAAAAAGATCTGGGATACAGTAAAACCCGGCGACGGCCCGGATAAAATTGGAAAGGCAATCCTTGAAATTAAAGCCAAAGACCATAACTTCCACATGGACGGAGGTTCATGGACCAATAACCTTTCCTGGATTAAAGGCTATGATCATGTCCTGGCGCCTATGGAAGAAGCAAGCGCTCTTTTTTCCGAAAAAGTTCTGGAAAAAGGTATCAGCTCTTCTGACCACAGATATAGAAATGCCCTGTTCCACTTACTTTCCTGCGAAACGTCCTGCTACAGGTACTGGGGCGAAGGGAGATGGACCGATTATGGCAGGGAGCTTAGTAACAGGGCTGTTAACATTATCAAACACGATTTGTAACCAGCACAAAATATCTCAGGTTTACATATAGGGTTTGCAACCCCTCCGGTTAAGTAATGTGGGCAAAAGCCTCATTTCAGGAGTGGTTGCAAAACTTTTTAACAGGCAGAAGTACAAAAAACCCTAAAAAAACTTTGCCCCAAAAGACACAATCAAATTCAACGAATAATTCAATCAAAAAATGGACGCTAAATCAGGAAAAGTTTATCATGCTCTGGGCTTACACCTTCACCAACCCCCGGGAAACATGCTGGACATGCTTCACCACGCAGAATTTGAAGGTATTGGTGTTATTCATGCATACGACAGAATTGCAAGATATGCCCATCAGCATAAAGATGTAGCCAAAATACATGTAGGTATCAGTGGTATTTTACTTGATCAATTAACCGATCCTAATGTAAAACAAGCCTACGCAAAACATATAGACATTGATGGAATGCTTAAAGGGTACCAGGAAGCCGACAACATAGAACTTCTTGGCATGGGGCATTTCCACCCTGTTTTCCCGCTAATCCCCAAGGAAGACTGGGAAGAACAACTTTCATATGGAAGAAAGAGGGTCGCAGAAGTTTTTGGACGCGAGCCGGAAGGGTTCTGGCCTCCTGAAATGGCTTTTACGATGGAAATGATCCCCTCAATTGTTAAAGCCGGGTACAAGTACCTGGTTGTTGATTCGTTTCATTTAAAACCAGAAACCCAAACAGGTTCCGACAGGCCTGACATGCTTTCTGCATACATCGCTGAGCATGACGGACATAAAATCCCCGTTGTTCCAAGAAACAGGGATGTTTCGAATGCCCAGGAATCAGGAATGGATGCCGGATGGTTCCAAAATGAAGTACTCCATAAGGTAAGAGAAAACCCCAACCAGGACGAACCCCGTCTTGTTTGTACCTGGTCTGACGGTGAAAACGGTGGTTGGTTTAGACGGATGGATGAAGGTTCCGGATTTTGGGGGCACTTCTACTCCCCATTTATGGAGCAGGTAAGAAATGCCGGTCCCATTACCCCTATAAAAATATCCGAGTTCATTACAAAATACCCTCCTAAACTAAAAGCTGATATAAACACCGGAGCATGGAATGTTGCTTCAACAAGTGGAGAGGACTTTTCTCAGTGGAACGGATCAGACACGCAAAAGGCCGGGGTAGACGAAATTGCCGATGTAAGCAAAACCTATTGGTCACTTTCCGAAAAACTAAGTAAGCTGCAAAACGAAGTATTAAACGACAAGCTCAACCTCGCCCGAAAACATATTCTGGAAGCAGAAACAAGCTGCTTCCTGTTCTGGGGAGATGACTGGGTCCCCAAACTTTACGATCGGACTAAACCAGCAAGGGAACTACTAGACCAAATTTCAGAATCATTATAAACTAAAATCTAATCTCTATGGCACATGCCTATTACGCTATCGGACTTAACCTCCATCAGCCTTATGGCAACCTGATTGACCTAATCAATACAGAAAAGTGGGAGGCCAAACAAATTCTGGATGCATACGAACGTATACCGCGTTATGTAAAACAGAACTGGGATGCGCGCCTGCATATCGACTTCTCGGGAACATTGCTTATGCAGCTTGCAGATCCAGGGGTGAGGGAAACATTCCAGTACACAATGGATATTGAGTGGTTGATGAATGAATTCCGCACTTCAAATATCGAATTTCTGGGTTCGGGGTACACGCACCCTGTATTTCCCCTTATATCGGCTAAAGACTGGGATACCCAGATTGGACGTTACCTCGACATGGCCAGAAACATTCTCGGACGTGAATGGTTCCCGGGTTTCTGGGCCCCGGAAATGGGGTTTACAATGGAGATGATCCCGCACCTGGTAAAATTTGGGTACAGGTACGTAATTATTGATATCGAATATATTGAACCTAAAGACAAAATGAGGTGGGAAAAGCTCAGGTACAGGCCTCATGTTGCAAGGTACGGCGGACACGAGATTATCATTGTCCCGCGCGACCGCGAAATATCAAACGCTCAACTTGCCGGTTTTGACCCGGGTTGGTTTGCCTATGAACTTGGGGAACGCACAAAACATTGCACCGACTTCCCTGCCCTGGTGACCAGCTACACCGACGGAGAAAACGGAGGTTGGTTCAGAAATTCTTATGAAAAAGCAAATTTCTGGGGATGGTTTTACGAACCCATGCTGCACTGGCAAAGAGAAGGGACCCTTGCCCTTACTCAGATAAGCATTAATGAATATCTGGACAAATTCGGATATGAAGGTGAAGTGACCATTCGCCCCGGCGCATGGAATACAGACCACCATACCGGAGATGGCTTTGTTCAGTGGACAGGCTCTCTTTTGCAAAAAAGAGGCATTGAAGAAGTAAAACGTGTAAGTGAAGATTATCACAAACAGCGTTTTGCACACGAAAATAACGGTAACAGCCAGGAAGGCCACGATATTCTTGATCAGGCATACTGGCACATTTTAAGGGCTGAAACCAGCTGTAATTTCTATTGGGGGAGCAAATGGGTGCATAAAGCTTTTGATGATGTTGAAGAGGCTGAAAGACTGATTGACGCGGTAAAATAATTATGGCAACCCCGGCTTCTCCGGAAAAGAAAAACTTATATTCTTCATGTTCTTTACACTGCTACATTATTAACTTTTTTGTGGCAGTGTATTGTTTTTTTTTGTAATATAGCATTGTCGTTTTTTTTATTAAACACCTAAAAAATTACACTAATCCATGAATAATCGTGGCAAATACTTCAAAAGAAAAACTGAGTCTCGGAAGTTTTCTTTCATTAAGACGAATATTCAACCCTCTCCTCTGAATCGGTTCACCGGATTATCTTTTTTATAAATCACTCTCACAAGCACTAACTAACTTAATTTTTGTAATATGCAATCGTTCCGCCTTTCATTAAAAAAACCCTTCGAAAAAGCAAGAAAAGATTATCTAAAAAAAAGCAACCTGGAAACAGAAAAAGTTTCTTCCGTTGCAGATACCCTTGCGGAATTTGCCCTACAGGGACCATTTTCCAGAGAGTCCAATAAACTTGCCGTAAAAAATAATAGTACAGCTATTGAGCTATTGCCAAACGAAGAATGGGAAACGATAAAAAATATTGTTAAAGAATCTATTCGTTACTTCCCGGAAAACAATCCCAACAAGAACAAGTTTTCTTCATTTGATGTAAGGTTTTTTCCAACATATGCAAACTCATTCATCAATGAAATGAGAAGAAAAAACCACTTGAGGAGAAAGACGTTAAGAATGGCACTTGCTAACTATTAACCAACTATATTGACAAATCTTCCTGATAGAATTTCACATCAGGAAGATGAAAACTACATATCCTGACGGAGATAAGATACAACTCATTTGGCTACCTGGTATTCCTTTCAGAAAATGTCTCTGTATCTGGCAACAAAAGAAAGTTGATACTTCATGTTTAAACTTTCAAAAATAAGACAACAGAAAGACCAGCATAACAAACAATTTTTTGAAACCTTTAATTCACCCGGCATGAATAAAGTAGCACTCCCAAAAGAGCTTTTAGCAAACAATTTTGACACACAGTCCAAAATTACCGATAAAATATACCGGAGCCTGAAGTCTGTTGGACTCGAAGACTTTACCCTGATTAGGTTCAATTTTCACTTTTTATCAGAAACCATTGAAACCTTAGAAAAGTTAAATGCCTTTCTTTTGTATAACTACAAACACAAACTGGAGGGAATTTCTACCTGGGGGGAAAGCTATTTGTTGCGTGGAAAAACCAGCCCTGTGCCACTTACAAAGGAGGTGATTACTTTTTGGGCCCTGGACATGAAAGCCAATGGCGACTTATTTAATTGCAGGTTCAATTACGTCCTGCCTTATACAAACACAGGAAAGAAGGATTATCCCGACTTCAACAAGGCAAAAATAAACGAATATTCCATTAAGGCGTTTGAGTCTTACAGTTCAGAAAACTTTAGTGATGCAATTATTTTCTGGACCATCATCCTTGAAATAAACCCTCGGGATCCTGACACCTATTTCTGGCGGGCAAATGCCAAGAGCTGGCTTAACGCATGTAAATCTGCCATAAATGATTACAACAAAGCACTTGAGATAAGGCCGGACTTTGCAGAAGCCCTGGTTAACAGGGGCAGTATAAAAGAAGAGAACGGAGACTTTGACGGTGCTACAAATGATTATACGGCCGCGATTAAATTAAAACCGAATGACTTCATTTCATTTTGCGACGACAACCTTATTCCGCATGAAACCGTTAATGAGATAAAAAAGAAAACAGAAAGGGTTACAGAAGCAGCTATAGCGGGTTAGTCCTCCGTCCACACCAATTCACACCATTTTTCTAATATTACCCCCTTTTAAAATGGACAAAATTTGATGCTCCGTTTTGAAATTGTCAGAATTTTTATTTTCCTAATCCCGGACCAATTCGTGTTTAGTTCCAACACAACATCTTTTTTTGACGTCAGAAAAAACTAACCTCCTTATGGGGTTCGCGCAGTACAATCTTAAGTTAAATAAAACAGTCAATAGCTAAGAAGAAAACTATATAACATTTCTGCTGAACCTCCGGGTGCAAAAAATATTCTGCCGTACGACATAAATATGCCCGGACATACTCAACTGTTACATATTCCCTGTAAGCCGCTCTCCTATTTTTGCCCCCGTTAATGCAAGAAAAAAGGCGATCCCCCCTCCTATTATCACTTTGAAAAGACTAAAATGAATAAAAGAAAATGGGGTAAATATTGTCAATACCATCATTAACAGAACAGCCAAAAATGCTCCTGCTGCCGGTTCATATATTCTGATACCAGGCGAAATTACACCAATTATAATTCCCCCGATAAAGTAACTCACCAGGTTTAACAGTCCCTGCAACATAAACAACAGGCTCATTGACATAAACCTGCCAAATACCACGTGCCCCAAAAGCCCTCCTAATATTAACTCTGTTGCTACAAATATTACAAAGCTGATTATCATCCACTTCTTTGAGAAACCTTCTGTTATTTTGTTCATATTTTCAATTCTTAATCAGGTTCAATTTACTAATTCCCAACAAAAAGCCGTGTTCTTTTCACATTCTTCAAATCTTTTAAATAGAACCTTGCACCGACCAAAAAGAAGATTCCTGCAAGCAGTCCAAAAAATGGCAACAGAAGAAATGCATTTGACAACCCGTACTTATCCGACAAACTTCCTATAACCACAGGCGACCATGAAGATCCAAAAACATTCATACAAACAACATTAAGCCCAAAAGCCATGGCACGCACTCCCGGGTGAACCACGTCCTGAACTACCGCCGATGCCGGTCCAAGAAATGCCACGGTTAGAATCCCGAACAGCAGGAAAAATACAATTGAAACAGAAAATCCCGGAACCACTAAAGCAATGAACAGAAAAATAGCCGACATAAGTGAAGTTATGCCGGAAAGCACCATACGGACAGCCCTGTACTTCCTGGTCAGCCTGTCGGCCAAAATACCTCCTAATGGCGCACCAACCAGTGCCAACATGGCCATGCCCCCTGCAAATGCTGAGGCCTGCTGCTCACTTAATCCAATTTCCCGTTCAAAATATGACGGCATCCAAAACAAAATTGATGTATTTACGGCCAGGTTCATTGCAAAACCACCATACACAAACCATAAAGTCTTCACTTTACCAAGTTTAAATATCTCCTTCCCCGCTCCGGCAATATCAATGGCTTTTCCATTTCTGCTTTCCGTTTTCCCTACCAACGAGACCGTTCCATAATCTTTGGTAAACCAAAATATCACAGACAGCACTACACCGGGTATTGCAACCAGCCCCAGGGCATGGCGCCAACCGTAATGTACCCCGACATATCCGCCCACTATTATTCCAATGGCTGCCCCCATTGGGGCGAAAGCATCCCATATTCCGGTATATTTTGCACGCTCCTTTCTTGAAAAAGCCGCTGCAATGATAGCCACAGCCGCCGGAGCATAACCTGCCTCACCAATTCCTGTGAATGCCCTTGCAATTAATAATTGATTATAATTTTGAGTAAATGCACAAGCCAAGGTCGCCAGGCTCCAGAAAAAAACCATCAGCGACACCATTTTTCTTCGGCTCCACCTGTCTATTAAAAATGAGAATGGCAAAACAAAAATTGCAATAAAAATATTCACTACCCCTTTTAACATCCCGGCAGCCTGATCGGTTATAGCCCAGTCTTGTTTTATTAAAGAAAGTAATGAAGCGATTACCATTCTGTCTGCATAATCAAACAGATATGTTAAACATAATAATATTAAAATAATTGTTGCATCTCTGCCCCCCGTTGGATAAGCTTGTCCCCGCTTTCCATTCAAATACACCGTATCCGACATCTAATCTTAATAATTTTCACATAAATAAACACCCAGAGGAAAGTCAATCCCCAATTTCTCCAGGCCATTTTCTGTCACAAGAAACATATCTTCCGGCATATTTCCAAAATACACCGTGTAAATATCTTCCCGTTAGCGCAAGCTCAATATTATTAAGTTAAGGTTGTTTCATATATTAAAGCCACCTAACCTACTCTTCGACTCCGCTCAGAGTGACGGTCAGGCTGAGCGGAGTCGAAGCCTTTTTCTCAACTTAATGACATTGGCGCACAAATGTTCCACATACCTTTATTCCGGTTTTATCTTATCCACAATAATTGCCAATTCCATTTATCGCAGTATAAATGCTTTTGCCCAAACATCCGCGTTGCAAACGCGGACGAGTGGAGGGGTGACAGTCAGGCTGAGCGGAGTCGAAGCCTTTTTCACAACTTAATGACATTGGACGCACAAATACTTCCCGTGTCTTTGTTCCCGTTCTATATTATCCACAATAATTGCCAATTCCATTTATCGCAGTATAAATGCTTTTGCCCAAACATCCGCGTTGCAAACACGGTTTTAAAGAGCCCTGAAAGGGCTATGTTATTTCAGCCCTGATGGAACGT
The DNA here is from genome assembly GCA_965230395.1 of Bacteroidales bacterium. Classification (GTDB taxonomy): domain Bacteria; phylum Bacteroidota; class Bacteroidia; order Bacteroidales; family UBA10428; genus UBA10428. The sequence continues at coordinate 2,188,779 of CBDDKV010000002.1, read as the reverse complement.
CAGGGTACAAACAGGTAGCAAATATAAAGTGGCATCTGCCAACAAAAAAATGGAACATAAAGGTTGCATGCCACTTAAGGCACCAGGGTTTAATTGTTTTGCCAACCGGAGCACAAAAGTCTCACATACCTTTGTTCCTGTTCTATATTATCCGCAACAAGTGCCAATTCCATTTTTTGCAGTATAAATGCTTTTGCCCAAACATCCGCGTTGCAAACACGGTTTTAAAGAGCCCTGAAAGGGCTATGTTATTTCAGCCCTGATGGAACGTCAGGATATAAACAGGTAGCAAATATAAAGTGGCATCTGCCAACAAAAAAATAGAACATAAAGGTTGCATGCCACTTAAGGCACCAGGGTTTAATTGTTTTGCCAACCGGAGCACAAATGTTCCACATACCTTTATTCCGGTTTTATCTTATCCACAATAATTGCCAATTCCATTTATCGCAGTATAAATGCTTTTGCCCAAACATCCGCGTTGCAAACACGGTTTTAAAGAGCCCTGAAAGGGCTATGTTATTTCAGCCCTGATGGAACGTCAGGGTACAAACAGGTAGCAAATATAAAGTGGCATCTGCCAACAAAAAAATGGAACATAAAGGTTGCATGCCACTTAAGGCACCAGGGTTTAATTGTTTTGCCAACCGGAGCACAAAAGTCTCACATACCTTTGTTCCTGTTCTATATTATCCGCAACAAGTGCCAATTCCATTTTTTGCAGTATAAATGCTTTTGCCCAAACATCCGCGTTGCAAACACGGTTTTAAAGAGCCCTGAAAGGGCTAAGTTATTTCAGCCCTGATGGAACGTCAGGACATAAACAGGTAGCAAATATAAAGTGGCATCTGCCAACAAAAAAATAGAACATAAAGGTTGCATGCCACTTAAGGCACCAGGGTTTAATTGTTTTGCCAACCGGAGCACAAATGTCTCACACGTCTTTATTCCGGTTTTTACCTTACCCACAATAATTGCCAATTCCATTTTTCGCAGTATAAATGCTTTTGCCCAAACATCCGCGTTGCAAACACGGACGAGTGGGGCAATTATACCATCTGAAAAGGAACAGACAAAACACCCACAATCTTTCATATTTACCTTTCGTATTTTACTAAACGATATTGTTGTAGGAAGATTGACCTTGGCAACGTAAGCGGGGTACCCACTTGATGTAATTGGCGTAAAAAGAATTTTGTCTGAAGCAAAGCGAGTTTAATTCTTTTAGCCAATAAGTCATAAGTGGGTCGCTGAGTGGCTGAGTCTTGAACTTTGTTACTTTGGTTCAAGCCAAAGTAATTGTAACCTGCTTTTATGTTCGTATCTCTTGAACCCTACGACTGGACCGCGTTTGTAACGCGGGTTCTATCCAACCGGAGCACAAATGTTTCCCGTGCCTTTGTTCCGGTTTTATCTTATCCACAATAATTGCCAATTCCATTTATCGCAGTATAAATGCTTTTGCCCAAACATCCGCGTTGCAAACACGGACAAGTGGAGTGACGGTCAGGCTGAGCGGAGTCGAAGCCTTTTTCTTAACTTAATAACATTGGGCGCAAGCTGGTAGCTACTGCTATAGGAACAAACTATCAACCTTCCATATATTTTCAGGTAGCCGTTTGGTTTTGTTGCCCATTTCTCCCATCGGTGAAACTTCCTGTTCTGTTTTCATCCTTTGTTCACAGACAATCCGGCCTTCACTAAAAGAGGGTTCAAAGCATCAACCTCCTCTATGCTGTGTGGAAAAGTAACATGAAAATATTTAAGCCTGATTTAGTGCCACTAAGAAAAATCTGTTTTTTGTGTGCCGCAGTAAAAACGCTCGGAACAAGGCTGACACAGTCAGGAAAAACGAAACACTTCCCTGACAAGCATAACGCAGTTAGCGGCGTTTTAGCCCCTATTTATCATTTGTCTCTATAACAAACTCTTCCGATGTCCATTTTGTTCCCGAATTGGAATAAGCTGTAAGCCTGTATATGTATTTTGTTCCCACAGTTATCTTTTCTTTATATTCCTTACCCTTAATCAAGCCTGAAACGGGTAAGAAGCTTTTGGCTCCGGTTTCTTTTCTAAACACCACGGTCCCTTTCATTGAGTTCTCTGATTGACTTTGCCATTTAAGTGTTACCTGCTTATTTACCGGGCTATACTTAACCGAAATATTTTTAAGCTTTGCCGGAACGTTACTTTTTTTCGCTTCGACCATTGCCGGGTATTTGTTTGATGGGTAAGATTGGTTCCCAACACTGTCTATCGCTTTCAGGTAATACTTATATTCAACATCTTTTGATATGGTTAAGTCGACATAGCTTGTTTTTTTCGCTCCAATCGGCTGGTTGTTTAAACGGGCAATAAACGGAACGGAATCCTTCATTTCCTCCCTGAAAAGATAATATCCCATTAAATCAACGTCCAGGTTCGGCAACCATGTAATATCCAATGCACCATCTATTTCCTTTATCTCTTTTATAAAAGGGACATCCGGAGGCACAACATCTGGCAAAGTAGCACTTGCCGGCGTGCTAAATTCACTCATGTTCAATGCCGTGTCAACTGATACAACGGAGTAATAAAACGGATTGCGTGCATTAAACGGCAAACTGTCAACATATACTGTATCCTCTACCGGGTAAGCATTTACGAGGGCATAAAATTCTCTTTTATCTGCATCTACAGTCCGGTACAGTCGGTAACCAGCCAGGTGTTTGTCTTCCACACTGTTCCACGTTAATGTTATGGTTCCCGAATCTGATTCTGCTTTTAGGTTTTGCGGTACTGGCGGAGGATAAATATCCAACACTTCTGCCATTGTTTTGTTTGATCTTCCTTCGTTTCCATTCTTGTCTACAGACGCTACATAGTAATAATAATACCCCGGCTCGTCCACCTCATCGGTATAACGAACAGTAACAGGGGCCAGTAAACTCTTTGTAATCCGGACATATGGTTTATAAATTGACGAAGTCCTGTAAATATGGTACCCCTCTACCCCTTTCATGTCATTGGCCTGCCATTCCAGGTTTACTTTTAACAGGTTTACTTTTGAGTCCAGATAATCCGGAGCAGGAGGTGGTGTTTTGTTGACTGGCATCACCTTAATTTCTGCAGACCATTTTGTTTCCCGTCCAAAGAAATCAATTCCGGCCAGTTGGTAAAAGTAAGTTAACCCGTTTTCAACTTTCTTGTCCATAAAATAAACATCGGGATATGCTTCTTTACCGTCCGGACCTATTCTTGTGGCCAGCACTACAGGCTTATCGGTAATTAATTCAGTAACGGAACTTCCTTCTGCCCGTCGATAAATATTTACAGAGTGAAACCTTTCGTTTTCCACTTTCCACCAAATATTCACTTTTTTGCTTCTTGCCTCCACTTTCACCTCTTTAGGGGAAGGTGATGCTACGAACGGCCCCTGAGTGACAGGTTCAGATACAGCTTCAAAGATTTCCTTTTCGCCACTGACCCTTTTTACCATATACCTGTAAGTACTTCCCGGAACGCCTGTTGTGTCGTCATATTGTATACCAATATACCTTGCAAAATCATTACTGTACACCGATTTTAAGAGAATCAAAGCTTCCGCCATCCCCTGAATGTCTGATGATTTCGTATCTATCATCATATCAATATAGCTCTGAAGGGAAGAGTCTTTCCTGAAAGCTTCGTCCGGAAGTTTATGTTCACCATTTCGAATCGGTTCTCTATTTAGTTTTATCCAGAGAGGGGTATTCTCTTCTCTACGATAAACATTAACGCCTTCTTCAAATATAAGTCCGTTTGCTATCCACTTTATGTTTATTTCTTCACCCGGATTTTCCTTTGAATTACTAACAAGAACTGTTGTACTCTGCCCATTTAGCTGCAACAAAGACAAAACAAGGCTAATCATGCCGATATATTTTTTCAAAATACTGCTCATTATTTCCAACTCCTTTTAAAATTTCATATCAACTTCCATACCTACCCCAACCTTTTGATTTAGGATTGTTATACTACCATGCACTTCTCCATATAAATATGCCTCAGGCGACGTTGCAAATTCAAGCGTCCCTCCAAGGTTCACCGCTGCAAGGGTAAAAGTTTTTGTTTTTTTGAAAAATGGTGGCGTTTTATAGTCAACCCCGACTCCAACATAAATATCCATAAACACCCTTGCCTTCTGAATCTTAAAACCCGGGTTCCAGGCTATGACCAACTCACACTCAAAATCATACTTAAACCTTGCCCATCCCTGGAGTTTCGCAATTCCAATATTAATCCATGGGGTTCGTAAGTTAATATCCATATTCTTCATAACCCCCATATCAAGGCCATATTTATTTACATCAAACCAGCCCCTGAATATGGTATCTTTACAGAACATTGCAAGCCCAAGTGGCTTTTCCCGGGTCCCTACTGCAAACTGCCACCAATCTTTTGAAATATCTATGACCATTTGCCCACCTGCACAAATAAGTGGTGCAGCCTTTGTTTCCGCTATTAAGCTTCCCAATAAGTGTTTCTCGACTGAATTATACCTTAAAAACCCATTTGCATAAACAAAGTTCTTAACAACAGTCCTTTCGCCATCCTTATTAACTTTAACAACATTCGCTATCAAAGCAGTTCCATTCATCTCAAATATAAACCCACCGTTCAACAACTGAAGTTCCAGTCCGATATTAAAGTCAGCTACTCCACCCCCTGAGCCAAAATCAGCCATATAAACACGAAGGCCTGCTCCATAGCGCACCTCTTCACTTGGCAGATAAGTAACATGATCCGACTGTTGTTTCATATGATGATAAAGTTTACCATCCATTCCTGTAAGTATTACCGGAAGGGGGCCTAACTGAACACTTAGTTTCCTTGCGCCCACTTCCACAAACCAATACTTAAATGTCTCGACTTCCCTTAACTCGTTATCCGAAAGTCCGGATGTATTTCCTCTGGGTTTAGTCCCGTTAACAAATTTCGCATAAGCCTGAAACCCTTTCTGCGGATTTGGCACCTTTATGGTTGCAGTTAACATTGCCTGCCAGCTATCCCCCCAAATCGGATCATCCTCAGTCATTTTAACATAACCTTCCAACTCTACGGTAGGTGTTACTACAACAATGTATGTCGGGTCAAACTTTACAACCCCACTTAAATCGCCGTTTTTTAGCTTATCTCCAATATTACTGAAATCAAGTTCTACGTTCTGTGCAAGGCCTTTGGCCACCGCTCCTGCAGTACTGCCTAAAACCTGGGAAACCCCCTCTTCCACTTTATTTGTTATAAATTGCTCTATTGCTGCCCCTGTAAGGTCTCTAAAGAACAGGTTTGCAACAGAGTCCCAGTTAAACCCATTGTATGCATCCTCAACGGTTGCCGTAATACGTTCCTGGAAATAATTAAAATTAATTCTTGCCCCAAGGTAATTGGACATACTGTCAACCATACCTTCAAAATCTATATTGATATCATCAAAACCAAAGCCCGGATCTGTTATAAGCGTTGCGGCATTTTTGGAAAGTGCATTGGAGAGGTACACAACCGTCCCTACATACAAAACTGTATCTATCAATCCATTAGCCGGCACCACTATATTCTTTTTTACAGAATTTGAAACGGTACGCTTCAATTCACTTTTAAGCGCCAGTCTGGATGAAGAAGATAGCTCATTTATAACTTTTATCATTTTTGATGGGTCTTCCATCCCACTTGATTGTATAAGCCCAACAGCCCCATCTGTAAACCCATTAATAATTTCATCAATTCCTTTGCCCATAATTCCTACCAAAGAGTCGCCTCCGGCCATAATAGACTTCTCTACCTTTTTCTCCAGTCCATTGACTTTTTCTTTCAATGGATTTGTAACCTTCAATAACTGTTTATCAATAAAGGAAACAATAGCTCCATTTAATAGTCCCCGGATATCACCTAATTTCTCCTTAAGTGCATTTATTTCGTCCGGTGAAAAAGTGGTCAGCAATTCTTTCAGCTCATAAACTTTATCCTGCTTCTCTTTTTCAAGAAACGGTGCTATAAAATCAATGATTTCGATCAGTTCCTGAAGGGTCAGGTTGTCAACCGGATCATTCGCGGCATCTATTTGCTCCTGTGTGGGAATTAACGCTCCAAAATCCTCCTCCAAATTACCCGATGTTAATACGCGGCCAACAACCGGCTTTGGCTTTAATGCCTCTATAGCAGCTTCTGTTTCTGCGGCCCTGCGCTCATACTTAGCCATTATTGCTTCAACATCCCCAACTGTAGCCATTCCCTCTGCGCCCGAACCTATATTTTCATCTACCTTGTAACCTTCTGAACCTGTTGTTGTATTTGCATTATTATAATCAGGTGAATTTCCTAATATATATTTCTCATCAATTTTAGAACTCTCAATAATAGAGTACAAATTAATCACCGGGGGACCGGCTTCTCCCGCAACATCCTCTGCCATTACTATTTTGGCTGTTGTTCCTATTGAATACAGGTTACCCTGACGACCTGCCCCAATTCCATCTATTGTTACTTCGTATCCTTTAATTTTAGTCTGAAGCTGCTGTGAAAGGGTGAATGCCCCATTGGGCATTCCAAAGCCTATATCATAATTTCCCCAGATTCGGAAAGCCGGAATTTTATCGAATGTTATTCCCAAATACGGCCATTCAATGGTTATTGTTGATTCAATACGTTCATTATCAGCAAAGTACCCCCTGTTAAATGTTATATTCAGCGCCTGTTCTCCGCTTCCCTTGTTAAAATGGAACGTTTTGTCTTCTATGGCCTCATCCAGATATCCCGGTTGAAAGCCGTAATGGTTCAATTTACACGTAAATGGAAAATCCTCTTTATCGCTCAGTAGTGGAATAATAAGGTCTCCGGTTATTTGCCCTTCTTTTGTCCGACCCGCCTCAACATCTATATGAAAATTATTCAACAAGGCAGGGAATGTATTAAAGAAAAGCTTATTGTCATTTTTAAAGCCGATATCGGACTTCACATACAAGCCGTCCGCTACAATGTATGCGTAATCGCTTTGACGCTTATCAAAATCAAACATTTCGGCAATAGGGGAAGTACTGGCAAATTGTTTTGAGAATTTATAATCGCCCTCAAAAGTAAATTTCCCGGTTTTCACGTAAAACCCCCTCCATAATGGATCCCCTTTGAAATATTTGGGTGAAGCTTCGTTATCAAAGTCAAAAACAAACTCCTCCGGCTCAAGGTTCAATGTTGTTTTATTGGCAACATGGATAACCGGATAATTGGCTTCCGGGACAGAGTGGACATTGAAAATCTGTTCGTGCACACCAAAAGGCACTACAATAGTGTTCCCTTCCGGGCCGGTAACGCTTTCCGGCAATGTAACCGTTCCTGTAAAATCAATAAAATATTGATGTCCCCTCCGAATATAGAACCTGGAGCCTTTGGCAAAATCCAGTCTAAAGTTCATTGGATCTAAAAGATCAAAGCCAAGCGAATCCGGAAAATTAAGTTCCCCGAGAAGGTGAAAGCTGGAATAACTTAGCCAGGTCGGAACCGAAGCAATAACAGGTGCTTCTTCCTGCTCAACGGCATGCGGAAATTTCCACTCTACCTGGCCCTTTAGTTTATAGTCATAACGTGTAATCTTCAGGGAATCCGGATAAAACAATGCCTCTCCGTTCCTGTCAAATTCAGGCTTAAGCTTTATTGGGGGCATGTCGTCAATCTTTCCCAGCACCTGCCCCTCTCTCAGGTAGTACTGAACCCCGTCTTTTTCTATTCGGACGTTGTTAAACCAGACATCATGTTCCTCACCCTCTTCATTTATTTTCACTTTTCCGGTACCTGAGAGGTTCGACAAATCACATCCATCTGTAAAAGTTACCTTTATATATTCATCCGCTGCAATAAAATCCAGGACACACGGAGGCCCCCCAAACATGGCAATTTCACTTTTCGCAATTTCCTGCTCACCGGAATACGCTTTCACCTGCCAGATAAAGCTCTTTCCGGTCGGAAAATGGGCCTTTACATTCTGGTAATGGTTCATTTTTCCGGTCCGTTCCGGCATAACAAGAGCGTACAAAAGGCTGTCTGAACCCAAAATCTCTTCATCATCCCGTGCACTGTCAGCTTCTGCTATTCTTATTTCAAAGTTATAATGCTGCCCGATAAGGATATTGTCCGGTGCTGACCACGAAAATGTTTTTTCCAGGGTTAACTGTAAAGCCGATTTATCTTCCGGTGACAAAAGCTGTATTTTTCCATTCCCGGGATAGCCATAATAAAAGTATGATGGTTCGCTTACCCCATTATTTTTAAACATGGCTTTTCCGTCCATGTCAATAACCTGCACCGTAAAAATGTATGTTTTCCCCACCTCAAGAAGGGGATGGCTTGTGTTATAATTAAAAACCGGGGCAGCAAGCTCTTCCTCGTATACAATAACGGTCTTTTTGTTTTGTATTGCCTGTGCCGGATTTGCTTCAGGCTCAAGCAACTCGTGCAACGTAAATTTATACGATATATTTGCGGGATTAACGGGTGCTTCGTTTGCCCATGTAAACATTATATTCTGGGCATCTCCCGGAGCAACAACTTTTCCTTTTTCCGGAGCAATAATTTTTGGGGGTTCAAATTGCGATAAATGTGCAACTACGCAGGATGTATTACTTAGCAGTTTTTTTGTCGTATAATCATATACCTCCACACAAATATTGTAAAACCCTTCCGGCAACCGGCCTCCCCGCGTAATCATTTCTGAACGCGTTGTCCCTTCCAGTACAAGGTTATCATAATTAAGGTACTCTTCCAGGTTATCACCCGAAAACTGCACGGGTTCTCCCGGGTACAATGTAATGGGGGAAGGGGGGTAATAATCCGGCTTTGTATAAAGCTTAATATCCTGACTTTCAAACCTTACATTCACATAAACATCTCTTGAGGGCTCATTAAAGTCGTTAAGGATTATGTTTGTCATCAATTTATTTGAAGCTGAAGAATAATAGTCTGGCAAATAAATAGATGGCGGATAGTTTAGTATGGTGGTAACGGTAACCGGTGATGTTTGCCCGCTTACCCGAACTGAAATAATTGTAAAGATGAAGAATACAATCAGATTAATATAACTGCTTTTTCGCATTGGAATATTTATTTAGTTGTTTTTTTATGGTTTTCAATAAAGGCCCTTATATTTTGTCTTTCATTTTATTATTTATCATATGCCCTTTAACAAGATAAAGTATTGACTTTTGTCAATCGATAAAAAAAGTTTGTGTTGTATTAAAACGAATTATCTATTATTTCATACCCACTTCCCTTTTCAAGAAACCATTCTCGAATGGTTATCAAAGCTTCCTTATAATCATCGGTATCAATATCGCCACTCACTTTTACTTTATACGGAAAGCCTTTAACCACCGGGGCAAGGTATTCCATTATACGATATCCACACTGCACCCTTACCGGATTGTCCGGATTGGTTGAGGTACACTTCTTTTTATTTTCGTACAACGCCTCTATTACATAACCGATACATTCTTTCTGTCGGGTATAAATTAACCCGGGAATAAGTTCGAAAACTACATCATCATTTAACCCTTGTTTTCTGACTATTGCTGTAACCTTGTTTATATATTCTTCTTTTCCCATTCGGGCCAATGCTAAATATGCAGCCCATTTTACTGATGTCTTTTTTGAATAAGAAGCAATGTTTACGATAGCGCCCTCTGCCTCCTTAATATTTAAATAACCGGCCACTTTAACTAATTCTGCAAGTCCGGGCTTATTTTCGTTTATTGATTTTGTAATTACCTGCCTGCTTTCATTTGAGAAATCCTCACGGTTAAACACAGACAGATGCCCTGATGCCCAGCGGACAATGGAGCCGTTACTGTCATTTAACCCTTTTACCACTATCCCTACAGACATTTGACGCTTGTCCGTCTCTGTGCTTTTTAGTGCCGTTGTATATGCAATGCTATAAGCTTCCAAACGTATTTCATAAACCGTATCATTAAAAAATTCCGATACCGCTCCAAGAAGCCTCTCCCTACTTTTCCCGCTTTCATAAAGTCCGGAAATATCAGGTTTTGCGGCCTCATTCCTTACCGCCTCCATATAAGAAGCTACCTGAGCCTTGATTTTTGAAGCTGACTGGCCATTTACGCTTATTAAACCAATAAATGTTGCTATTAACACAAAAACAAGAAAACCCTTTTTACTATAATTGCCCTGATTCATTCGTATATTGCTTATTCTTTCGTATAATTTAGAACTATCTTTCTTTTTTAAAAGCCTGATTAATACACCTAAATAAGTAAATTATCTACTTAAAACGGCAGAAAAACTTTTTATGACTTCTCCCTATAATATGAATTGCGACAAAAATAAATATTTATCATTGGTTTTAATTGACCGGCATCACCTTTTTGACAACTTATTCAAATATTTACTTAAAACCCGTATTTGAACGGATTAAGGTTTATCGGCCAGCCCTGAATGTTTTTAAAGGACTTCCAAACCGTCAACACCTGAGCGGAATTTATTTGATCCTACCATCAGGTGGTTTTAATATATGCCAAACATTATAAAATATTACGTAAACCTTAAATTTTCATTAATTTTTATTGGCTTTTATTACAAAAACATTAGTTTTGCTAAAATAGAAATGAAATTGATAATATCGTTAACACTTTTATTATGAAACTAACACCAATAAAAACCAAAGCTCGCCCACACCTCAATTTATCTTTTAGCGCTTACAGAAACAACATTTTCAAGAAATTCAGTACTTGTATAATACTATCTGGAAGTAATAAATAATGGTCCCATCAAATATCAAGTGCATTAAATCGCAAATAATGGTGGTTAATTTTAAACCTTTTTTCTCTTTCTACTGCGCTCCAATTCTTAATGCATTAGTTATCGGCACAAAAAAATTAGTTCGCAGCATTCAATACCTCACAGGCAAAACAAGTAATAGCATTAGTTATAAATTAAATTTTTCAAGCATGTCAATTAAAATTAAAGTTATTGAAAAAAGCAAGCCCGGCATTACCGGTGGTGGAGAAAAAAAGTTTTATGCGTCTACCGTTTATGACGGAGAAGTTACACCCGAAAAACTGACAAAGAGTATCACAAAAATCTGCACAGTAAACAGGGCTGATGTAATGGCCGTTCTGTATGCCCTTGTGGAGGTTGCTCAGGATGCCCTTGAAAATGGAAAAATAGTCCGGTTAGGAGACTTAGGGAGCTTACGCCTAAGCATTAGCAGTATTGGCGAAATAAAAGAAGAAGATGTAAGTGCGTCTTCGGTAAAAAATGTCAGAACCGTTTTTACTCCCGGGAAAAGATTAAAAAGTTCACTACGGACAATGGAGTATACAAAAGTGATAAAATAAAAAAAACGTACTTCCCCGCTCCCGGTTTTATTTCAAACCAGATTTTTCTTCAAAAACATAGCGTTTCGATAAAATCCCCACGTGTAGTAAACCAGGTTTCCTAGTGTGAAAATAAATATTCCCTAGTTAGGAAAATATAATTTTCACCTGTAAAGATTCCCATTTCCACGTTAGAAAATTATAATTTCCTAACGTGGAAATCACTATTTCCTAGTGTGGAAATTACAATTTCCTAAGCACAAAATTCAAAAAACATAGTTAAGAGATCTGTTAAACAACAGTATATCTTTGAAAAACAGTACTATAGTAACTTATTTTTTATCTGGTCCTATCCGTGTTAACATAGGTATATTAGCCATCTCAGCCCTTTCGGACTTGTAATTTAGGGCTGTTTGGAAGAATTAAATGTTTGAAAACTCATGGTTTTTAACAAAAAAGAGGTGTTGAACAACAAAGAAACCACCAAAGACGCGAGTTTTAACTCGCTTAAAATGAGGTTGTTGGTTAAAGCCGCCCTTGCTGGCGCCAGTTCAACATCACTTAGTTAGTCTTTGCAAGAAAACTCCAAATTACTCACAAAAATAAAATATTCAATGATGTTCGTGAACTAAAGGTCCTGCGTTACTCTTGTTTTGAAAACATCCATTCCGAAGCTTCGGGACTCCTTAATTTTCAAAACTTCGAACCGACTAAAAGGAGTTCATGAACACCTATAAAAATAAATCAGCTTGTGAATAAAGCCTTGTCTTTGAAGCCTTCTTGAGAAAGACTTTCAAAATGCACAGTTTTCTTGCAGCCACTAAAAAAATATCTATTGATTATCAATTTGTTATAGAATTAATGACCACAAAATTACCGCATTTAACCATGTTTTTAAATATATTTGATGAGTAAAAGAACGTAAAAATAAGGTTTGTGATTCTTCATATAGTAGCAAATCTAATCATTTATAATAATGAACTGTTGCGTGTTTTTTCGCAACGACTTCAAAGGAACCATCTTTTCATAATAGTCTTTTCAATTTTTCTAAACGATTCAATGATACACTGAGCAAAGTTAAAGGAAAATAAAATGTAGGCCTGAGAACTGATGAACTGCACAATAAAGATTTGGGTATTTTGAAAGATGATAAAAGCTATAATTATATTGAAGACATGCAGGGTTGTTTCTCGATATACAATTTCGAATGAAAAGAAACTATAGGAGGTAACCGAACAGCCGGAATTAATCCATTCTATAAATTAGGGAATGTATGCATATAATTTTGCCATTTCACAAGCACATACTTCTGTTTTCCGTTTTCTTCCCTGGCAAGGAAACCAAACTCATAGCAAAACAGATAGGTGTCGCCTTTATTGTTTTTCCAATAATGGGTAAAACATCTTGGTTCAAAACCTTCATTAATTAAGGTTTCTTTTCGTACCGTGGCTTTTCCTGCCTTAGTATATAGTTTTAGGGTGCGCCTGTTTTTTTTAAGCTGGCGGTCGATTTTTACAAAGAAGCTGTCTTCCTTGTTTTTGTTGTTTTGATATTGGTTGGAGGATTTGCAATAGGTTGAGCAATAAACTTTATCCGAACGGCCTTCTACCTTTTCTCCACAAACGGGACAGATCCTATCCATAGCAGTTATTAAATTATAAGAATAATATACGCATAGTTATACGTATAAATATACGGTTAATTTAGTTTTAACGTGCTATTTTCCTTTTTTTTGTTTATCATGAAGCCCAACAAAAACATTACATTGAAACAGCTCCTTATTAATGAAAGGAAGCAGATTGGGTTACAGTTTTACCCTGATAAAACCATACAGGCTATTATAAAGACTGTCCCGGGGATAAAGTGGAGCAACGATTATTCAATGTGTTACCTATTATATACCAAGGATAATTTAAAAAGGGTTTTTGAAACGTTTAGGGGCGTGGCATGGATAAATGGGGACCTTTTTTTTAGCAATAAAAAAACAATGGGCAATAAACCGTTATGCATAAACGATTACCGAAAAAGAAACCTTAAGCCGGGTTACCGGGCCTGCCCCGAAGCATACCTACAAAAACTGGAGATCAAGCGTTAATCATATAATACTGCAAAAAGTTATATCCATTGTTTTGAGTCGTTTTTGCAAAAGCACAAGCACCTTGAACTTAAGGATATCAACGAAAACGAGATTCGGTTATACCTTCAAAGTTTAGTGCAGGAGGGCAAATCGGATTCCTATATCAACCAAAGCATCAATAGCATCAAATTTTACTATGAACTGGTATTGAGCATGCCCAATAGGTTTTACTCCATCGAACGCCCCAGAAGAGATGAAAAATTGCCGACGGTGTTAAGCAAGGCCGAAATTGCGGCAATGATCGAAAGTACCAAAAACTTAAAGCATCGATGTATAATAGAACTTTTGTACTCTGCCGGTCTTAGGCGTTCGGAACTACTAAACCTTAAATTGACCGAAATTGATAGTGCCCGGATGGTTATTAAAATTAGCGAAGGAAAAGGCGATAAAGACAGATACACCTTATTGGGGCAACGCACGTTAGAAAATTTGCGCCTTTATTATAAAGCTTATAGACCAATTACCTATTTGGTAGAGGGAGATAAAGGCAAAAAATATAGCGAAACGAGTGTTGCAAATATAGTACGGGAAGCAGCCAAAAAAGCAGGTATAAAAAAGCGTGTGACACCCCACACCCTGAGGCATAGCTTTGCAACGCACCTTTTAGAGGATGGGGTTAACCTCAGGAACATTCAGGTATTATTGGGGCACAGTTCTAGCAAGACAACGGAGATTTATACCCACGTAGCAAATAATATGATTTCAAAGATCATAAACCCATTAGATTCCTTATTTTTGAATAAATAAAAACATAGTGTAAATAAACGCAATTGCGTTTATTCGGATGTTGTGTGCAACCAAAACCGACAGCTACGAGATAACTAATGACTGAAGAAAAAGAAATATTCCAACGAAAAGACCTGAAAACGGGCGGATTTTATGAATTATCCATTCAGGTTTGCCCAAGCATAGATAATGAACCGATTGAAAAATATACGGATTATATCTGGTCACTTGACAATGTAATTGGACCATTTGATTATGATTTCGAGGAGATTAAGGTTGATTGCAATAATTTCGAACATAATGGACTATTAAGACTTGACAAATATGTAATTCCCTTTAAAACCTATAATATCAGAGAGGACGAACCGATTGAGACAGGATTTAATTGGTTTGACATATGCTTTTATACTTCGGCGATTGAACATGTATTTGGAGCGGATTATAAGACTTGGACAGAAAAATCAAAATGTCCTCCTCAGATTGAATACTTTTTTAAATCAATTGTAACTGGATTATTTAATGTTTATAGTTTTAAGCTTGCAATAATTGATTTTGAAGTTTCGGGACAATATTATTTAAGTGATTTAAGCAAACCGATAGAGAATCCCTTTTATCCTAGATTTTTTATTGGGACTCAAAATATTGATTTGATTGCAAAAGAAAATAAAGATAGAGTGACTTTTATCTGATATTTTATTGATTAATAATAAATGGCAGCACACAACATTTTGTATAAGTAATGGCAGGCAAAGTACTAAATATCAAGGTTTGTATCCCACTCAAACTGCATAGCGGTTTGACAGGAAACTACCACGCAATCTGCCACTACTCATACAATTTACCGTTGTAGCCAATTGAATGAACGACACTGCTAAACATATAAATTTGAGGATTAATAAATCTGAACTTGATGTTATTAATGAGATAATTGAATCAAAAACAGATTATTTTGACCTTGAAATTCTTAATGAGAAAGTTTATCTGTTGACATTTAAAAATATTGATAAGGCAATTGAACTTGACGAGTTGATTAAAGACAAACTGATTTATAAAGGTTTTGACATTGATTATAACCCGACTAATTTCGGTCGGATTTGCGAAGACTTAATTGATAAATTTTACCAAATTCTAAAATGAGACATTTTTTATTTTATTTAACAATTTTAAGCACTTTGATAAGTACGACAAGTTGCAATGGACAAAAGAAGCCAGATAAAAAGAAACAGATTGACTTAAATTCGGTTTATGAGAAAAATTTAGCGGATTCTGTTTTAGCAACTGGCTGGTATTACCTTTCAGACACAGAACCCGGATTTAAGATGAGACTTGACAAAACAGAAGAGATTTATTTTGTTGACCCAAAACCGATTTTAGTAAAAGAGCATTTTGATAAAGTTGAGATTTTCGAAACGGATTTTCAAGGTCAATATGATGATTACATCGGTTTATCAATTCGGATAAACAAAAAGTATGTTGACTTATGGGCAGATGCAACTGGAAAATCAATTGGTGAAAGATTAGGATTAATAATTGACAATAAATTAGTAAATGCACCTCAAGTCAACGCACGAATTGAGGGAGGTGCGACTGCTTTGAATCGAAAAGTTTATACACGGGAAGAATTGGAGCAATTTAAGAAACTAATTGAATAAAAGTTAAAAATGCCATCAAAAGCTGAGAAACAAAGAAGAAAAGAACTGCATCGAGAATTGGCGAGAAAGGAATATGAAGATTTTCTAAAATCATTGCCGATTGATAAGACGATTATAATAGAATTGTTTGACTTTCTTGATTTAGAGCTTGGAGAAAGAGAATGTAATCACGATTATCAAATCACACAGGAGTTTTTAAAACAAAAAGGAGTTAATAATGAATCTCTGTTTGATTGGTTTCAAGAAAATGGTGGTTACTGTGATTGTGAGATTTTATATAACGTTGAGGAGAAATTTGAGGAGTAACAACTGGCTACAACACGCGGTCATAAAACATTGCGCGGATAGTGCTATATTTGAACAAAATAACATTTAATCAACGGCTTAGCAGGCTGATAAGTTTGTGTTTTATAATGCGCAACGTTTCATACCGCCACCGTTGTAACACATTAAAATGACCGTACAGGAAATACATAAGATTTGGAAAGAACAGTGGGAGAACGAGCAAGTTCGATACCATGGGAAATACGGATTTCCTGAGATTCTTTATGAGATTCGAGAATCAAATCGTTCATGGACTAATGATGAGATAAAAGTATTCTCTGATTACCTAAATCAAGTTGACAAAAAGTGGTTTGTGGCAAATTTATTTGCAATCCAGAAGAAAGTTCCTGAAAAGCTTTTTGAATCATTTATTAATGCAGGAATAACGGAACCTGACCCAAGCCAAAATGCAGATTATATTAATCCTTGTTTGAGAGTATTTGGATTTGAAAGAGTTTTCGAATTGTTAGATAGTAAATTTCAAAACGGAAATAATCAGGTTAAAATTGGGGTTTGTAAATTGTATTATTGGGCAAGGACTCCTTTAGCAAATGTAAAAACCGGGAATAAACCTTTTGAGATTAAAGGATATTTAACAAAATGGAACGGTCATTACTATGGCGATTATGATTGGGAAAGCGGACTACATTTTGAAATGAATGAATCTGAAGTTGAAAAATGCAAGGAAATTGAAAATAGACTTTTGATTAAAAGGAAAAGACTTTTAATGGAGGAATTTATTAAGAACCGCAATATTGACGTTCGTTATCAAATAAAATTGGTTCTTCCCGATAAATTATCTTCTTTTCCAAAAGAGAACCATGGATTAGCAAAGGAATATTTTAGAGAACTAAAAAGAGATTTTGTTCCTGACAATTATTCGGATTTGACTCTAAAGAAAAATATAGGAATCTTTGGGAACAGTCGAGTTATTAGATTCTTATTAAATTGGAAAAATGGACAAAAGAAAAAGAAAGGAATAATAACCTTGAAGAAAAAATAACGTGTTACAACAATGTATAAAAAACATAAGTGGCTCAGTGGGTTACGAAACTTTGGAGCGTTAAATCAGCTCCGCCAAATCTGCGATTTGACGGTTTTGTTTAATACTTTAAATTTGTGTCAAAACGCAAATTTAGCTCAGTGCAACTTGACAGGAAAGTACTTCGAAATCACTTACGTTTCATATACTGAACGTTACCAACAAGCCTGAAAGAAGCGGTCATGCTAAGCGTGGTAGCTTTTCTGAAACAGTTTATTATGTTCCACAATTGATTTGAAACATAGAAACCATATAAATTATATTCTCTAGTTTAAATAATTGTATTTTGATCATAATGCAATATATTTGCAAGTAATATTATTAATATGTTGAATTACAAGACTATATGAGAAACACAAGACTCCTTATAACTGATTTAGACGATACTATATGGGACTGGTTATCAATGTGGCATAATTCATTTAAACCATATTTTGAGAGAATCAAGACTGAATGTAGTATCAAAGAAAGCGACTTGATTAAAGATTTTAAAAAGCTACATCAAAAGTATCATACATCTGAAGTTTCGTATGCATATAAGGAACTACTGCACCTAGACACAAAACACTTCAAAAAATTTGAACACAAGGAGACTAATCCCAAAAATATTTTAAGAGAGTACTACGGAAATAAAAATGCAAATTTAAAGATGTATACAGGTGTTTTGGAAACTTTAAAAAGTATTAAAGCAAAGGGCACTAAGATTATTGGTTTTACTGAGTCAAATATTTTCTACACTAAGTATCGGTTAAAAATGTTAGAACTTGATGGGATTTTCGATGTTATTTACTCACCAGAAGCACATGATATACCTGAAACAGTCACACCCTTTTATGATAAAAGTTATTGGGAGTTAAAAACAACAACTGTTGTTAAGCTAGAAAACAAATTCAAAAAACCTGATAAAGCTATTCTACAACAAATTTTATTAGATAACGATACAAAAGTTGATGAAGCCATTTATGTAGGTGATAAACTAGACCGAGATATATACATGGCAAATCAATTGAATATAACCTCAGTGCATGCAACATATGGACATATAATTGATAACGATGCATATGAATTGCTTAAGAAGGTAACGCATTGGACAGATGATGAGGTTAAAAGAGAGATAGAATTTAAGAACGGAATGAAAGGAATTTCAATCCAACCAACCTATAGCATAAGCAATTACTCTGAACTGTTATCATTAATCAAATTTTCAAATTTTAAAAATGGAGAATAAATACTCAGAACAAGACAAACAGAATATTATTGAAATATGGAAACAGGTAGTTAATGTTCAAATGCATTTCAATGATATTGAAATAAAAATTAGAAATTTCGCAATCACAATTTTCACTTTCGTTTTCGCAGGTGTAGGGTTTTGCATAAAAGAAAATGTATTTATCTACAAATTTGGAATTTCTTTCTCTTTTGCAGCCTTAGTTTCTGGCATTGGGATTATCGTTTTATTTGCACTTTTCATAATGGATAAATGGTGGTATCATCGCCTATTACATGGTTCAGTGTCGCAAGGATTAAATATTGAAAACTCTTTTTCAGATTTTTATCCTGAAATGAATTTAACTACAACGATAAAAAAAGCAAGTCCGATAAACTTATGGCTGTTTAAAATAAAGTTTGACTCAAACTTTAAATTATACACATTTTATAGTCTATTAATACTTCCATTCGTAATAACTTTTATCGTTTTACTTTTTTTTAATAGTGAGCTTGCTTTAAGCGCAGAGTACAACTATGTTAGTAAAAATGCCCGTAAGATTGAACAAATTGATGACCTTCCTAGTCATGCAGGATTGTTTCTGATATTTGATGGTAAAAATAATCTTACCAAAATCGAGGAAACAGAAAATCTAAGAAAAACTATAATCTCATATTCAAAGCATGATACTTTATTGATATATAAAAAAGCTTATTTTATTGAAACAAGAATAGCTAGGAAAGAACTTGAAGAGTTAATAAAAGAAAAGGGGATTGAAATAGAAAAATAATGAGATTGTGAGAAATGTATAAATGGCCAGTTGGTAACAATAAATATACGTAATGCGGGGCGATTTGGTAAATTTGAACTTTAAAGCATTTAATAAACTATGTAGCGGTTTGATAGTGAAGTGCCTTGAAATCCCGCACTACGCATATTCAAGCCGTTACCATTTATTTAAGAGCATACATCATGAATGATTTTAATATTGAGAAGACTTTAAGTTCTGATTTCACGAATATCTCAAAAGACATGTTGGAAATAGGTCTTGACTCTATACTAGATGATGGTTTACTTAAAGATATACCTGTATTAGGGACTTTGACTAGCTTAACTAAAATCGGTATTAATATAAAAGACAGATTATTTATAAAGAAATTGATTCACTTTTTATATGAAACCCAAGACGTTCCGAAAAACGAAAGAGAAAAAGTCATTCGAGAAATTAATGAATCAAAACAGTTTCAATCAAATGTTGGAGAGAAAATAATATTTATACTTGATAAAGCTGGCGACACATTAAAGGCTAAATTAATCGGAAGACTATTTAGTTATGTGTTGCAAGAAAAATTAGGATATAAGATGTATATCCGTTGCACAGACGCAATCAATAGGTCATTTGAACCAGACTTGAAATATTTTTTAAAGATGCAACTCACAGACTTCGAGGAGAGTATTGAAAAGGATGGATTAATAAATTCAGGACTATTAAAAGCAGTATCGGCAGAAGGAGCGACAATGATGGGAGGCAGTGTTTTTGAGTTAAAGTATAAAATTTCGGAAGTTGGAGAATGCTTAAGAAAATACTTAGGTGACAAAGTTGAAGACTGGGATTATATGCAGAGTTTGGTACAAGAAAACAATAAAAACAAATGGTAACAATAAATAAAGGGCATGGGCTGGCAGTGTAAAATTTGGGAATTTTGCTCGTTTACCAAGTTCACCGAAGCTTTTGCTTCGGCTAGTGAAAAGATTAAATTTATAACCAAAACAAAAGCTTCGGCTTGGTGGGGTTTTGGAGGTTTGGCTTTTCAAATCAGCCCACGACCCCTTATTCGAGCCGTTACCTGCCATTAGGATCGGAGCCTTATTAGTTGGCATTAATGTTGGTGATAATTTAAAAGAATAGTGCTTTTACTAGTTTTGATATGAGAACGACTTTAGCTTTAATATTGCTTTTGATAGGCATAATCGTTTTTGGCCAAACAAATAAGGATTGGGAATCAACATCTTGGGATGAGTTTTATCAATTATCAGAAGATACTGTATCTGACTTGATAACAGGCCAATCGATTGAAGCATTTAATGTGATTCTTAGTATGCGTGATTATTCCTGTTTCAATATTGATACCGCTGATTTTGATATTATTCACATTATTGAATATTATAATCCAACTGACAATAGTTTTGATTTTTTGGATAGACGTTATCGTTTACAAGATAGTCTATGTTATTGGCAGACAAGACATGGGTGGAGCAAAGGATGGCAGGTGTTCAATTTGATAGACCAATATGGAGATGTTGATCAGATAAATTTGGATCTGGCTATGGTTGATTCTGTAAAACCAAGAGATTATTATTATCATGAGAATTGCACGATAACTAAAAGAAAGACTTGGAAAGCCAAACGATTAAAAAACAAAATAGAGAGTAAAAATGACGAGATTGAGGATTATTATTTACTTAATACGTGGATTGATAAAAAAGCAAAGTCGATAAAAATATCATTTCGAGTACCAGTTTATGGACAAAGGAATTTAGAAGTGTTTTTTGGTCCCGTTGGAGGTCCCAGACGACCTACTCCAAGAGATTGGTATTATGATCAGTTTTAACGGCAGGTAACAAGATGTAAATTTAATGGCCGGGATGATGTTGTCGCAAAAGTTTATACATTTACTCAAACTAATAACGGTCGGAAACGAAAGTGCTGCTAAATCGGCCACTAAAATTTACACAAACCGTTGTGTGCCATGCTACAGCATTTATTGCAAAATATAAACTATGAGTATACAAATTGAAGTTCCATATCATGATAAAGATAAAGCGAAAGCTAAAGGTGCATTTTGGGACAATGATAATAAAACATGGTATATACCTGATAAAAAGAAAATTATTGATTTTCAAGAATGGTTACCAGAGCAAGCAGATTGTATAATTAAAGCCCCGATTTTGATTGCAAAAAATGACAGGTATTGTTGGAAATGCAACAAAGAAACTCCCTTGATTGCTATTTGCGGATTAGAGATTATAACACAAGATTATATGGATGACGATTCAGATAATGTTGAATGGTATGTTGGGAAGGAGAATTTAGCTTTGTTTTCAAATGTTACTTATTTGCCAAAACAAATAATAAGTAAGATTCAAGCCATTTTCCCCTTTTTTAAACTTACATACTCTAAGACAGTTCAAGGGAAATATTGGGCAAACAATTGTGTGCATTGCAATTCAATTCAAGGAGACTTTTTTAATCATGGAGAGCCAGGTGGAGCGTTTTGTCCAATGTCAGAGGAAGAGGGAAGTATGATTAAATTGAATAAAATTAACTATAAACATGACATTCCGATTATTGGAGGATTGAGTTTTGATGATTATGGCTTTATTAAAAAAAACAAACCTTCAATTTTATAGATACATTAGTGAGCAAACTGATTTCATATGATTCATACTTATGGTTATGCCTGATTTATTGGGGATATATCATGGTTCGTCTAATTTCAAGAGAATATCTTGAAATGGGAGATACATTTAGTTTTTTCATTTATTCTTTTTTTATACTCATTCATTCTGTAGTGTTGATTCTAAGATATTTACTTAGGAATAATGACAAAGGATTGAGAGTAGTAATTGGATTGTCTGTATTGCCTTCGGTGATTACTGGATTATTAATGATGATTTCAATATATTTCGGAATAACATCCTTGATAAATTGAAATGAGATAGAAATGGTCGAGTAGGTAAAGGGGAATCTCACCCCTAAACCTCTCACAGAACCGTACGTGATACTCTCGCATCATACGGCTCTTCGAAGTAGGACTCTACGGACGAAAACCTTTCTGCCAGTGAGGGAACAAGTCGGGAGTTTGCTTATAAACATCCCGAAGCCAGTTCCATGCAAGCTTTCGTGGTTTCCTTCTGAACCGGCGGTATTTGTTAATGACCCATGATATGAGTTTGAGATTTACTCTGCGCATAGCACGCTTCAATCCGGTTTTGTTAAAATGACTGTAATAATTTATCCAACCCCTGACAACAGGAGCAAGGATTTCAGCAACATCCCGAATATGTTTGTGTACCATACGATGTATCTTCAACTCTTTGAGCCATTCCCCTACCCGTTTGATGGCTTTGCGGCTCATACTTGGTGTGAATACCAACTGAAGATGCCCCCATTTCGCTCGTGCCAGTCTGGTTTTAAAGGTAAAGCCTAAAAAATCAAACGTACGGTACAATACTGGAAATGGTGGATGCTTCTTCTGGTTGCGTTTACAGTATACAATTTTTGTTTTCTCTTTATGCGCTTCCAGTTTACATGCTTTAAGCCTTAATTTTAAGGTCTCCAATAAGCGGAGTGCTTCTTTAAAGTTGTTGCAATGTATTACTACATCATCAGCATAGCGCTCAAATGGATTTTTCGGATAATGTTTGTCCATCCACTTGTCGAAAACTGTGTGCATAAAGATGTTTGCCAATAATGGGCTGATTACTCCGCCCTGTGGTGTTCCTTTGGAGGTGTTCTTTTGAATACTACCATCAGGTAACTGGATATCGACTTTTAAAAATCGTTCAACATACATTAAGATGTATTTCTCTTCTGTATGATGGCTTACTGCCTGCATAAGTAGCTTATGGTCTATGTTATCAAAGAAGCCTTTTATGTCAAGATCGATTACCCAGTCGTATTTCATGCAGTTCTCCTTGCATTGCTGCACAGCTTGTTTAGCACTTCGCTTGGGGCGATAGCCAAAACTGCTATTATGAAATTTGGGTTCGACTCGCTTTTCAAGTTCTTCTCTGATGACCATCTGAGCTACACGGTCGCATACCGTTGGTATCCCCAAGAGGCGCTTTGTGCCGTCAATTTTGGGAATAGGTACTTGTTTAACTGCCTGCGGATAGTAGCTACCTGAGGAAAGCCTGTTCCATATTGGATACAGGTACTTCATCTTGCGGAGTGATATGGTCTCAATGCTTGTGTCATCGATTCCTTCACTCCCGCCTTTTGATTTTACTTTGCCAAAGGCACTCCATACCGCTTCTTTACTAATCGGTTGAGTCCTTGATTGTGATAAACTAATCATCCTCTAATAAATTTTAAAGTTGTCAGATTTAACCAATCTAACCCCGTCACCCCCTTCGCTAAAGTCAGGATTTCTCTGACCGTTCTTTGGATGCTGTTCGCTAATACGAGGTGATCCGCCACTACAGGAAAACAGTATCGATACTCTCTAGCTTACCAAAATAGGCTTTTCGCTATTCTCTCTTTACACCTGACCTGTAGCTTCTCCTGTTCCGTAGAATAGCCCGAGCTTGAGTCATGCCCTCTATATCCCGTGTGCCACTTAACCAACATTTAGGTAGCCGTTAAGCTTTGTCTCGCAGGCTCGCAGTACCTTTGATTTTGACACAGCATACGTTATTATCGAGACCTCGTCAAGGGTTCACGTTTATTCATCTCTACAAACTCATACCTGATACCATGACACTTAAAAAAAATGCCCGACACCTTTCCCACAACGCTCGATACCAACCCCTTGAAAGGGAAGCACCATGTGGTGGTTTAGTCAATGCGCCTAATCGCCTTGACTGATAGTCCAGTTCTATTGCTGCCGATGTGTGTGAGTCCTCTAATCGTAATCGATGGCTTTGAATAGCTCGTATCCTCTCTGACCTTGCAATAGCCTATCATCTATTCTACAGTTATGTTACTCTTTTCAAAGAACTTGTTCTCAGATTATTTGAGAACTATTATTATATTGCATCCTGGAGTAACGCAGGACACACCACGAAAACACAACAATTTGTATAAGCAATAGCGGCAAAGTGCTTAATTTTAAGTTCGGTAAGCCGCTCAAACTTCATCATAATTTGATAAGTTTGTGGTACACAAACCGCTACTGCTCATACAAGTGGCCGTTGGGGCCAATTAGATGAAGACACTACACTACATATTATTAGGATTAGCAATTTTGACTTTTAGTAATACAAATGGTCAGGATTTCAAAGGGATTTGGATTTCAACCCATGACAGGGAATTAAGGTCTGTCAATGAAAGGGAAGATTTACAGGACAATGAATTTGTTACAATCAAATTAGATTCGACAGAAATAGACACATTTTACTATGAGGCGTACATGCTTCTTAACTTCATAGATGATAAGAATGTAATTGTAAAGGGACTTGGTGGTAGACAAGAAAAATGTAAATACACTGCAAAAAATGATAATCTGATAATTAAGGTAAAAAGATACAAGTTAAAAGGACAGATTTCCGAAAATAGTATTGTCATAACTGATAAAGTCAGTAAATCAGAAACTAGAGAGACATTTTTTGAAAGGCTTAATGATTCAAAAATTACCGATAAAACTGGACTTGATAGTATTTCATTTGTTAATTCAAATTGGGCGGTTGATACCGATACTTCTTCTCATAACTACGGATTCAATTATCACTTTTTGGACAGTGCTATCGCCATAATTAATCAGGACTACGGGAATTTTGGATATACGAATTGGGGCGAATGGAAAATTGATTGGTATAAAAACCATTTATTTGTAGGCGTTACAGATAGGAATAGACTTGAAACTAAGGTTTACCACCTTTATGATAGAACAGGTAATACTTTGATTGGCAACACTTATGAGCATTACTATTTTGCAACAGAACCACCGCCATTGAAAGATATTAAACTGATAAAACACGAACTTCTTGATAGCGTACAATTAAAAACATTGGAAGCGGATTTGATTGGAAAATGGATGGCAACAAACAATCCTTTGAGCATTGACACTTCGTTTAAGGACTTACACAAGGTTGACACCGTATTGAATCAGAAATTCGAGATTGACTTTAATGATAATAAAACTTTTCGATTAGAAAAATCTGGCACAATTGTTAAACGGACGGATAAGATACAAAAGCAGGATACTTTAACTGGTGATTGGGAAATTAGCAAAACAGGAAAGTATATTGTTTTAAAACCAGTGAATAGCTGGTATAGATATTTGACAATTAATAAGCTTGAATCCGATTTTTTGGAAATATTTTTCGAATTTGAAGCTTTACATGATGAGCATATGATAAGAAATGAAACTATCAAAATGAAAAAATAACTGGTCCCAATTGAGTAGCCTGCCGATAGGCTGATTGCCTATCGGAGAAGCTCTCGTACCACCGTACGTACGGTTCTCGTATACGGCGGTTCCATTAAATCACAGGGAATAGCGAATTGCTGTAATCCGGAGAAATTGATTTGAAGAGTTCGGCCATTGGAATATACCCCCTTTTCTTTAGACTTTTGATGGTGATTGTAGTACCGAGTATGGGGCTTTGGGCAACTGCCCAGCCGCCCATGCGTGTTCGGCTCCAAGCATATGCCTGACCATGTGGGACGCCCAGACGGATAAGGCTGCGCCTTTTCTTCTCGGTTTTCTTCCAGTGGTGCCATATACAGTAGCGCAGACGGTTTCTCAGCCATCCATCAAGTTTCCAGAGTTTTTGTTGGATACTTGCATAGCGAAAATATTCCAGCCATCCCCGTATTGTAGAGTTGATCTTTTCAATACGTTCGTCGAAACTCATGGGTGTAGTCTTTCGGGTCAGTTCCTTAAGCTTATCTTTGAAGTTCTTGAATTTCTTTGCGGTTACTACAAGTTGGTACTTCCCTTTCTCACCCTTGCGGTATGTAGGGACAAACCCAAATCCCAGCACTTGCAGGTTGACGGGTCTTCGGATACCACTTTTGTCGGTGTTTACGGGTAATTTCAGTTTCTCGCGCAGAAATTTGGAGACCATGTGGTTTGCTTTCACTGCATCTTGTTTAGTCCTGCAATAAATGCTAAAGTCATCCGCATAGCGGATAAACTTTAAACCTAAGCGTTCCATTTCGGTGTCAAGCTCGTGGAGCATGACATTTGAAAGCAACGGACTGATAGGGCTGCCTTGCGGCACCCCTTTTCTTCGCTTGACCAGTTTCCCTTCAATTTCTATCGGGGCGCGGAGCCAGCGTTTCAGCAACAATAAGGTTTCCTTGCATTTTACTTTGCGGTAGACCAGTTGCATTAGCAGGGTATGGCCTACTTCATCGAAGAAAGCTTTAAGGTCGATTTCCACAATGTTTTGAAACCCTGAATTGATGTAACCCAATGCCTTGGAGACAGCCTGATGGGTATTACGCTTCGGGCGGAAGCCGTAGCTGTCGCCCGAAAAATCAGGTTCATACAGGGGCATCACAACCCTGAGCGCTGCTTGTTGGAGCATACGGTCTACAGCTGTGGGTATCCCCAGCAGTCGTTTCTTGCCATTGCCCTTGGGTATCTGCTTGCCCCGAATTGGTTGTGGGATATAGTCTCTGCTACGTACCGATTCGCACAGCTTGCCCCTGTTGGAATCCAGGTATGCTTTCAGTCTCTTTACCGGCATTTTGTCCGTTCCCCCTGCTCCTTTGTTCTTGACTACTTCTTTGCAGGCTTTCGTTAAGTTGCCTGCTTCCAGAATTTTCTCAATCATTTCCTTTTTACTTTCTTATTCCCTGTTGCCTTTCTCAGTGGCTGGCACCCACATAACTGTGGAATGGACCTCCAGTTGAAATCGGCGACGTTTTATGGTTCAGCCCTTCGCTAACTTGTGAGACCTCTATGTTTTCTTTACATAGCTCATTGCCATTAGTTACTATGGCGTCTTTCATCTAACCAAACACATAATTCAAACATATACAGCCAGTTCTGCATTAAGCTTGTTGATTGTATTCGAAAGGGAATTAACCCTTTTTTGCAAATATGTTTTACGGTTTCCTTCAATTAAGTAAGGGTTAAAGCTTACTTTTTCGGTCACCATTTTATAAAATATGGTTGCAATTTTTTTTGCGGTGGCAACTATGGCCGGCCCCGCCCCTGATTTAGCTTTTTTAGACCTCAGGTAATCACCAATGGGATTTTGGGCATTCCATAGCCCATTGGCGGCCTCCCTAAAAGCTTGTCCCGCTTGGTTCTTTCTTTTACGTACCTTTGATGAAAGCACCTTGCCCCCTGATATTTTATTATCGGGAACTAAATTTAACCATGACAAAAACTGCTTCACTGTCGGAAACTTTTCTTTTAGGTTAGGGCCGGTCTCGGAAAGTACCGTCAGTGCTGTAGTTTGTTTGTATCCATATATTTCGGTTACATCCACCCCATATGTATTATACAAATGCTGTGAAACATTAAAGGTTGGTTGCTTGTTTTTGGAGGGACGGCACTTAACTTTAAATTCCACTATTTCCGGAGATGCCAATAACTTAACCACCCTTTCGCTTTCGGCATCAACCTTTCTAAGGTGTTCCCCTAGTTCCCTATATCTATCCCGCGCCAATTTTAAACAGAACAACTGATCACTTCTCCAGTTCCCTTCCAATGATTTTATTAATGTTTCCTCTGAGCACTTAATCCTATGGTTGCGGAGTTGCGCTAATAACAACGGGTTTCTTTCCCCGTTAATAATAGCATTAACTATTTTCGAGCCCGTTTCGCCATTAATGTCATTGATAACATCGTGCAACTTAATGTTCATACACACCATAGCCTTTTGAATATGTTGGGTTTCTTTTGTCATGTCCCTTATGATTTGCTTCCTCAAACGAACATATGTGCGAAGTTCCCTTGTAAGGTTATCTGGTTGAAAACAGGCATTGAGATATCCACTGGCATGAAGTTCTTGTAACCATTGTGCATCTATCACATCGGTCTTTCTTCCCGGAACATTTTTCACGTGATATGCATTAACTAAAAACACTTCTATGCCATAATCCAACAAAATGGTGTACAAGTGGTACCAGTATGAACCGGTCGATTCCATTGCGACTGTGTCTATACCGAGAGAAACAAGCCATTTCGCTAACTCATGTAGGTCTCTGGTAAAACCTTTAAAACTTCTTACCGGGGTCTCACTCCTATCTGGGGCAACTGCCACATAATGAACATTGGATGCAATGTCAATCCCCGCTGCATTTTGTTTTATTAACTTTGCCATATCATTTTATTTAGCTGGTAATGTTCAACATGCAGAATGGATTAAATATTCTTTCATAAGAGATCAAAGTCGTCAATTGGATATTTAAATGCATATATGCCTATACTGCTGATAGGGTTCTAAACACCAGTACCGTACAAGGTCTGAACATTACCTTTTTTTTAGGAACACCTCCTTCAATGAAAAAGTTGACCAGTACTCCCGTTAGATTATTGGATATGCCGCTTGAGCGGCTCAAATACTGCTGACTTCTCCCAACCCAACCCGTGGTTAGGGAGACCTCCCCTGGTAAGAGCATTATCCTTCGATCAATCCCTGCTGCATCTATCCCGATCATGTGTTTTGTTGAATTTGATTGGCAAATTCTTACAAACACAATATCGGGATGCTACCTTGCCCACTTTACAAAGCCTCGTATGTCCCGGACGTCCGGGATTCGTCAGTACTCCCGATTTAGAACAACTAAGGTTTTATCCAAACCCAAGTTGTTCTTATATCGGGACTGTCCCGCTTCGTTACTCCTTTCTGTCGTTGTCTCCACTTCGTTCCGGTCCACTGCATGGGTCACCCCAAACCACTACGTTTTTGCATACGCAAAAAGTGCGGCTTACTAACAGGCCTATGTCTCCACAATTGTTTCATCGACATAGTATCCAACTAGCCTGTAAGTCTTGTCCGGATTGAAACATCAGGAGACTTTCACCCTCCGGATAAATATTCCCGCTTTCCACTCCTTTTGTTCTGCAAAATTTGTATTTTTCGAACTATTCTCATGACCGAAGGGAATAATTTATTCAGAGCTTCCTGACGGGTGTGCTCATGCTCATGCAGGGCACACACAAAATGTAAAAAATATAGTGCGGAATGGTTATATTTAAGCGTTTAATACAATTAATAAATGTAAGGCGGCTAGTTAAGCTCGGCGCAAATTTTTGCACTACAGTTTTTTACACTAGTCGTTGTGCGTAATTCTGAGTCGCAATATGGTGATATACATTTAATCTATAATTGAAAAGAAAAAGTATGAAAACTATAATTATTACAATACTAATTATTGGGTATTCGACAATTCTTAACTCACAAGTTCCGTATAGAGAGATTGACAAATGGGGTTTTATTGAATGGAATTATACAAAGGATTTTGAAGTGATTATCGAACCTCAATTTGATGAAGCATTCTTTTTTCAAGGAGAATACGCTAGAATTCGAGTTAATGATAAATTTGGCTTTATTGATAAAAGTGGTAAACTTGTTGTTGATACAATTTATGACTATGCTACAGATTTCTATAATGGGTTTGCTTCAGTATGGAAAAATGGAAGCCAAAAAATATTAAATGAACAATTAGAGTTAAAGTATACATATCCATATGGATTTAAAACAATAAAAGAGAACAAGGGATTAGATTACATAGTATCATCTTTTATTATGCCTCAGGATTTTAACAAAAAAACATTCAAAAAAATAAAACCTGAAGAAATTATTTACCATCATGTATATCACAGTGGCAAACATGGAAGCGCAAATCATTTAATTTACTTCGTAAAGAAAGCTAATAAATGGGGTGCTTATTATGGGGATGAACTAGTAATCCCAATTGAATATGACTCAATTTATTGGATTGCAAACACATATTATGTTACTGTCAAAGGGAATTATAAGGGGCTTTATGAAAAAAATGGAGTCGAATTTAAGAAAATACTTAATTGCGAATATGAGCTGATAGAGACTATAAATTATTACAATAGAATGGTTTTTTTGGCAAAATATTTAAAAAATGGGTTATGGGGGTATCATTATAATTACAACACTGTAACTCCTAAATACAAACAGATTGAAAAGACTTCTGAATCAAAGATTTTAAAAGTAGTTACTACCTCTGGAAATTATGGTTATATAAATTATGATACAGGAGAGGAATATTTCTTAGAATAACTACGCACAATCGAATAGGTGGCTGACAGCCCTATTGACTGCCAGTGTACCTTTCACACCTCTCCCGAACCTTCGGGATACCGACCGGTATACGGCGGTTCGGCAACCATAAAAAACAGTTCTTTTCACCTGTCTCGTTAGTCCTGTTTTCTGGAGATGTTGCGAACAGCCAGGAGACTTCCATCAACACTGTTTAACGCACGGTCATCCAAATTATTGGGACAGTTGCCGTTCCTCCCTTCACCTGCTTGTGAGTCCTCTGTATTTCCTACAGCTCATTGCCACTGGCTACTATGGATTCTGCTGAGTTGCTCATTAATTCTTATTATTATGGGCATTCGCGATTTCCGCTTCGCTACAATTCTCCTAATCCATCCCGTGGTTAAGAAGACCTCCCCTGTTCCTGTCCCGATTGAAACATCGGGATAAGAGCATTATCCTTCGGTCAATTCCTGCTGCATCTATCCCGATCATGTGTTTTGTTGAATTTGATTGGCAAATTCTTACAAACACAATATCGGGATGCTACCTTACCCACTTTACAAAGCCTCTATGTCCCGGACGTCCGGGATTCGTCAGTACTCCCGATTTAGAACAACTAAGGTTTTATCCAAACCCAAGTTGTTCTTATATCGGGACAGTCCCGCTTCGTTACTCCTTTCTGTCGTTGTCTCCACTTCGTTCCGGTCCACTGCATGGGTCACCCTAAACCACTACATTTTTGCATACGCAAAAAGTGCGGCTTACTAACAGGCCTATGTCTCCATAATTGTTTCATCGACATAGTATCCAACCAGCCTGTAAGTCTTGTCCGGATTGAAACATCAGGAGACTTTCACCCTCCGGATAAATATTCCCGCTTTCCACTCCTTTTGTTCTGCAAAATTTGTATTTTGCAAATTTATTCAGAACTTCCTGACGGGTGTGCTCATGCTCATGCAGGGCACACACAAAAAATATAGGTCATTTGGCGGATAGTAATAAATTTGAAAATGGGTAGATTTAATAAAATATATAGCGGTTTGGAAGGTTGGTGTTTTAGTATACCAAACACCCCATATTCAGCCCGTTAGGTTTAATCCAAAAACGAGACGCAAACAAAGTAATAATCGGATTTAAAATAATAGCAAAATGATAAGCAAATATTTAGTTGGATTTTCTTTTATATGTACGACTTTTTCTTTAGTCTCATGTAATAAAGATGATATAGATATTCATTTTCCAAATAAGGAGTTTTATAATATCGAGTACAATTATACTGTTGATTATATTGGAAAAACAAAGCTTGAATATAATTCGCGGGATATAGTAGAATATATCGGGAATGAATTCTTTAAGTATGATGAATTTGGAAGAATTATTAAATCATATGAAACAGGAATTGAGGATACAACTATTTATTTCTATGATTACGGTTATGACAGAATCATCATTGATCAATATTCTCCTTCAGGTAAAATTAAAGGAGGTAGAAGAATCTTATTTTACAATAAAATTGGAGAATGTATTAGACAAGAATTGTGGTATAGTGAGAACCTAGATGGAAACTATATTTTTACAGGAAACTACAAGGAATATTCTTGGAAAGATAGGAATTTAATTAAAATGAATGAATATTGGGATTATAGTTTGACTTCGACAAAAGATTTTATTTACAATGATAATGTTAACCCAATTAGGACATTAAACAATATTTTAATTCCAGAGTGGGCTTATCAAACCTATCTATCATACAATCTTGTTGATACTATTTTGACTTCTGAATACTCATCTTTAGGAAATGGTAAAGATTTATTTTACAAATATGATTACTCGGAAATAGGAAAGATTTCAAGGTACGTTTATGTGGAGCAGCTTAACGATTGGAAATTTAGTACTTCAATTAGATTAAGGGACTAAACCTAATCGAATAGGTGGCTGACAGCCCTATTGACTGCCAGTGTACCTTTCACACCTCTCCCGAACCTTCGGGATACCGACCGGTATACGGCGGTTCGGCAACCATAAAAAAACAGTTCTTTTCACCTGTCTCTCTAGTCCCGTTTTCTGGAGATGTTGCGAACAGCTAGGAGACTTCCATCAACACTGTTTAACGCACGGTCATCCAAATTATTGGGACAGTTGCCGTTCCTCCCTTCACCTGTTTGTGAGACCTCTGTATTTTCATACAGCTCGTTACTGCTGGTTACTATGGATTTTGCTGACTTCTCTGTATAACTACACGTAGTTTCAGAGACCTCCCCTGTTCCTGTCCCGATTGAAACATCGGGATAAGAGCATTATCCTTCGGTCAATTCCTGCTGCATCTATCCCGATCATGTGTTTTGTTGAATTTGATTGGCAAATTCTTACAAACACAATATCGGGATGCTACCTTGCCCACTTTATAAAGCCTCGTATGTCCCGGACGTCCGGGATTCGTCAGTACTCCCGATTTAGAACAACTAAGGTTTTATCCAAACCCAAGTTGTTCTTATATCGGGACAGTCCTGCTTCGTTACTCCTTCTAGTCGTGGTCTCCACTTCGTTCCAATCCACTGCATGGGTCACCCCAAACCACTACGTTTTTGCATACGCAAAAAGTGCGGCTTACTAATAGGCCTATGTCTCCACAATTGTTTCATCGACATAGTATCCAACCAGCCTGTAAGTCTTGCCCTGATTGAAACATCAGGAGACTTTCACCCTCCGGATAAATATTCCCATCAATCACTCCTTTTATCCCGCAAAATTTGTATTTTACAGATTTATTCAGAGCTTCCTGATGGGTGTGCTCATGCTCATGCAGGGCACACACAAGCGGTTATAAAACATTGCGCGGAAAGTGCTAAATTTGGATGAAATAACATTTAATCAACGGCTTAGCGGGCTGATAGGTTTGTGTTTCAAAATGCGCAACGATTTTATACCGCCATTCGTTGTGGGTAATTCCCCACATCAGGAGCACTTCCAAAATAGATAGAAAATAAAGGTATCTATTTCTCCATAGCTGATTAAATCCTTAAGCTAACGGGATCGTCCTACGATTAAAAGTTCTGCTAAATTTGGGCTGACTCTATGCAAGGCCGATTCTAAAATGGTACTATGCCTTTGGTAAAGTCCGAGCGTCATTTTGGTTGAAATGTAAAAGCCCCAGAAGTAGTGATTCCGAGGCTTGTTGATAATTCCTGTGGTGGTGTCAAAATTTTGGCAACCCCGTTCATGATAATTCTCAATTCAAAGATACATTTCCTTAGGGTCATTTTGTAGAACTTTTAAAACAAAAAAATGGCAAAGAAGAAAAAGATGGAAATGGAAGTAATAAACACCAATGCAGCAGGTATTGATGTTGGAAGCCGTTCGCATTATGTAGCAGTGGGACAATCATTGGAAGATGTGAAAGAATTTGGAGTTTATGCTGAAGATTTAGTTGAGTTATGTAAGTGGTTGCTTTCATATGGCATTACATCGGTAGCAATGGAATCTACAGGAGATTATTGGCAAAATCTATATACAGAACTTTTAAAGCATGGTTTGGAGGTGGCCTTGTGCAATGGTAAGTTCACCAAGCATGCCAAAGGAAAAAAGACAGATGTTAAGGATTGTAGGCATATTCAAAAGCTCCATGCTTTAGGCCTTTTGGATAGTAGCTTTCTGCCTGATGAGACAACAGAGAAATTGCGAACATATTGCCGTCAAAGAAGTGGCATGATAGACCGTTCAGCCACAGCTTCACGTAAAATGCAGAAATACTTGAAATTACTGAATTTTAGATTAGATGTAGTAGTGAAAGATGTATGTGGGCTTACAGGGTTGAAAATAATTGAAGATATATGCAAAGGTAATTTAGACCCGTATTCATTGGCGGAACATAGGCATTATAATTGCCGCAAGCCTAAAGAAGAAATAGCAAAAGCATTACATGGTAATAATAGGGGAGATTTCTTATTTGGATTAAAGCAAGAGTATGAGGCATACCAGTTTTATCAAAAGAAGATAAAATCTTGTGACAAAATGATAGAGCAATTTGTTAAATCGGAGCTAAAGAAATCGCCAGAGAAACTTAAGCTTAAAACAACAGATAAGCCATATAAAAGAATCAATAAAAATGCCCCGGAAATAAAAAACTTTAACCAGATCGCATTTCAATATTTCGGGGGTATCGATTTAATGGCAATTGAAGGGGTAAGCCATGGAACAGTTCTGGCAATAATGAGCGAGATAGGACAAAATGGTTTTGATAAATTCCCCTCATCAAAAGAATTTGTATCGTGGTTGCGTTTAGCTCCCAACAATAAAATATCGGGTGGAAAAGTATTGAGTAATAGGATACCAAAGGGCAGTAATAGGTTGAAAATTGCATTAAGGCAAGCAGCAAATGCTATTGGTAATTTGAAAGACACACATTTATCAGATTTTTTTAAACGAGTTGCATTTCGGAAAGGAAGACAAGCAGCAGTAAGTGCAACTGCACGAAAATTAGGTGTTATAATTTGGACAATGGTAACCAAAAAAGTACCTTACAATCCACCAACAGAATACCTGTTCCTTGACCAAAAAAGGAAGATGGGAATGGCAAAAAGAATAAAGAAACAAATGGCTAAATTTGACATAAAACCAGAAGAAATTGGAATTGGCAACTCACTGACACCCAACTACAATTTTTGACGTTAGTCATGATGCAAGATGAGACAGCAAACTAAGGACATATTAATAAGATTTGATGAGTTTGGTAGTTACGAAACTCCAACTGTCTTTAATTATAAGGAGATAAAATCAAACGTGTCTAAATTGACTAATAACTTGATTGATAAGTTTGGAGTTGATTTTATGGTAGATGACCAGATTCAAGATGCAAGTTTTTTTTGTGATATTAAAATGCCACATGATTTGGTTATTAATCCTAAACCTCAAATTGGTTACTCGATTAGGATTAGCAATTTTGGACAATTGGCAACGATTAACTTTGAGTCCGAATACTCTAAAGAGACTGTGCAGACTATTATCAATTTACTTGACAAAAATGGATTTATATATGTAAGTACTGATGAATTAGACGAAGACTATGATGGGAGTTTTACAGATTTTTATAATCTTCTGGGAGGAGAAACTCCATCATGGGGAATAAGATATTTTGACTATTTATGATTTATGGAAAAATCAGATTTAATAATTGTAAAAGCTCATTTTAAACTATATCTAAAGGAAGAAGGTGGACGCAAGACTCCAATAATTTCAGGATATAGACCAAATCATGTTTTTGAATATAAAGACAATTCGAATGATTTGGTTGCAACTTATATCGGGGATATAAATTTTGAAGGACAAGAATTCTTATCACCTGGAGAATCAATATTAGCAACAGTTCGATTCTTAAGACATGGCGATATTGAAAGGTTCATTCAAATTGGACGGATTTGGTGGATTCATGAGGCATTAAATAAGATTGGAGAAGCAGAAATTGTTGAGATTATAGAAAATTGACATATTTAATTATAAATAAATGGATAAAACACTTCTAACCATATTACTTCCAACCATTGGTGCGATAATTGGATTCTACATTAAGTCGATTATTGAAAAGCGAAAGGAGTATTCAAGTGAAGTAACAAGAGAACGACGAGAATTGTATTTAAAGTATGTAACATTGATGGTCGATATCTGGAAAAACCATAAAACAAATAAGAACCAAGGCAAGAATAATATTACTAAGGAACTTTATGATTTTTATAAAAAGTATATCCTTTATGCATCGCCAAGAGTGATTAAAACATTTGGAGATTTTATGCAGTATACATATCACCAAGATTCTCAAGAAAATCCAAAGGAGTATTTTGGTATGATTACAAAAGTGATGTTGGAAATGAGAAAAGATTTGGGATTAAAAAATAAGAGCTTAGGTTCAAAAGGAGAATTGTTAATGAGAGCTTTAATTACAGATTTTGATAATATATAAAATGCACATACCCACAATCGAATAGGTGGCTGACAGCCCTATTGACTGCCAGTGCACCTTTCACACCTCTCCCGAATCTTCGGGATACCGACCGGTATACGGCGGTTCGGCAACCATAAAAAACAGTTCTTTTCACCTGTCTCGCTAGTCCCGTTTTCTGGAGATGTTGCGAACAGCTAGGAGACTTCCATCAACACTGTTTAACGCACGGTCATCCAAATTATTGGGACAGTTGCCGTTCCTCCCTTCACCTGTTTGTGAGACCTCTGTATTTTCATACAGCTCATTACCACTGGCTATTATGGATTCTTTCACTGTTGTCGATACCAACAACCAGCTTGTCACTTGCTAATGGTTAGGGCATTAATCCCACCCATAGAGGACTTACACCTCCTAGAACTTAATTGCACACTCGTTTTGCTTTTGCTAACAGAAATTTGTATTTTTCAAATTTGTAAAGAGCTTCAACAAGTGTGCTCTGCAATACATGCAGGGCACACACACGCGGTCATAAAACATTGCGCGGATAGTGCTATATTTGAATGAAATAACATTTAATCAGCGGCTCAACGGGTTGATAGGTTTGTGTTTCGAAAAGCGCAACGTTTCATACCGAAGGCCGTTGTGTGCCATATAAAACAGACTGCAAAAATGAACTTTTGGAAGAAAATATTTGGGAATAAAAGTAAAAATGAAAACTCTGATTCCCATTTTGATGAATACAGGAAGGAACTTAAAGAACTAGAGTTAAATTCTATTGCTGATTTGGAGAAGTTAGTAAAACCTTTGATTAAAATTACAACTAAAATTGAGGTTGCACCTGCTTCAAGACCTCCTGAAAATTCTCAATCAAATTCGCACTTTGGTGGACAACCATATTTTGAAAAGGGAGAGACATGGCCAACAACTAAGACAGGTAAGAATTTAGACTTCATTTTTCAAGTATTTAACTCATCTGATATAAATTTACCTGAAAATATTGGACTAATTCAATTCTATTACGATTGGGACGAATTTCCTTGGGATACTGAAAATGAAGGATGGTTTGTGAAAATTTACAACAAAATCCAGAAAGAAAATATTGAGTTAATTGAGAAACCCAAAGACTTGGAAAAATCTAAATATTGTGAAATATCTTTTAATCCGACTCAAACATTGCCTGACTGGGAAGGAATTGATTTGCATTGTAATAATGCATCTAAACTATCTTGTGTTCTAAATGAGGATGAGCCATGGGGAAATTATGACCAAGTTGTAACTAGACTGATTGGTGAACAAGATTATCAAAGTCAATTAGGAGGTTATCCGAAATGGGTGCAAGGTGAATCTACCCCTGTAGATAATGACGGAAATCCAATGAATCTTTTATTTCAAATAGATTCTGAAGATAATGCTGGATTGATGTGGGGAGACGTTGGGTTGATATATGTATTCTATGATGAAAAATCAGAGAAAATAGAATTTATACTTCAATGTCACTGATGGAAAATACGGCACACAATCGAATAGGTGGCTGACAGCCCTATTGACTGCCAGTGTACCTTTCACACCTCTCCCGAACCTTCGGGATACCGACCGGTATACGGCGGTTCGGCAACCATAAAAAACAGTTCTTTTCACCTGTCTCGTTAGTCCTGTTTTCTGGAGATGTTGCGAACAGCCAGGAGACTTCCATCAACACTGTTTAACGCACGGTCATCCAAATTATTGGGACAGTTGCCGTTCCTCCCTTCACCTGTTTGTGAGACCTCTGTATTTTCATACAGCCCGTTACCGCTGATTACTATGGATTTTGCTGACTTCTCTGTATAACTACACGTAGTTTCAGAGACCTCCCCTGTTCCTGTCCCGATTGAAACATCGGGATAAGAGCATTATCCTTCGGTCAATTCCTGCTGCATCTATCCCGATCTTGTGTTTTGTTGAATTTGATTGGCAAATTCTTACAAACACAATATCGGGATGCTACCTTACCCACTTTATAAAGCCTCTATGTCCCGGGCGTCCGGGATTCATCAGTACTCCTGCTTCGTTACTCCTTCTAGTCGTGGTCTCCACTTCGTTCCAATCCACTGCATGGGTCACCCCAAACCACTACGTTTTTGCATACGCAAAAAGTGCGGCTTACTAATAGGCCTATGTCTCCACAATTGTTTCATCGACATAGTATCCAACTAGCCTGTAAGTCTTGCCCTGATTGAAACATCAGGAGACTTTCACCCTCCGGATAAATATTCCCATCAATCACTCCTTTTTTATTCCGCAAAATTTGTATTTTTCGAACTGTTCTCATGACCGAAGGGAATAATTTATTCAGAGCTTCCTGACGGGTGTGCTCATGCTCATGCAGGGCACACACAAAATATAAAAATCATAGCAGCACTGAAGACTGCGCCGCAGCCTTCACTACCTTTCGTTCTGAATTAAGTTTTCCATATAATCGGCTGCTACTTTCTCATCTTTTTGTTATGTTTGGTACAAATTGAAAGTTGCGTTGTGGTTTCCCGCTACGCTTTTTATACGGAACGTTAGCGTTCGTGCTAAATTGAAACCATATCGAAATGAAAAAAATAGCATATATAATATTCTTCTCCCTTTTTTATCTTTTTGGTATTTCACAAGGTGATTTCAAAGTTTATCATGAAATAAAAATCACAGAAACTAATAGGATTTACCAGATGGGGCATTTAATCAAATCAGAGTATGAGATTATAAATGATGGGAAAGGAAAACTTTTCTATGGGAAACATGGTGCGGTAAAAGAGACAATGCAGAAATCAATGCCGACCAATATGGTAATTAGAGTAAAAGAACTTGAAGGTGAAGTTATAAAGGATATCGTTGTTGACTATAACGATATTGACATTGATTTATCAGGATTTGGAGTTTATTATCTGGGACAACGCAGTTTTTTAATATATAAGTTAGGCAGGTATAAATTTGGCATATTGAATCTGAGCAATTTCAAGACTATAGGACCTATTTCTCCTGAAGTCCAAGGTGAGAGAGGTGATTCTCAGGATGGAAGTTTGAACTTTGGAACAGTATTTGGCAAAGGACAATACATATTAGGCTACTCCTGGGGTATGGGGATGTTTTGTTATAACTTAATGGACTTGTATAACCCAAAACAGGTTGAATCTTTTTGCGTTCCGAATAGCAATATTAAAGGAGGTAGCCTATTTCTTGATAAAAGAACTGATAGTGTATTCAGCGCTATATATGCTGAAATGCCAAAAATAGGTTTAATTGATTCTATATACTTTGTATTTCAGGGAAAAAGCTTTGAAGTAGACTCTAACAATGAGATTTCGAAGAATGTAATTCATGACAGGTATCTACTTCTAAAAGAGATTAAAGCTGAGGATCACAGTGTTCCATTTGCAATCGATTTTTCAAATGGGAATATCTTGAGTGAAAGAGAAATTCAAGAGCTAGAAGCCAGAAAAAAGTAGTGCATGAACAGGATTGCACAGTGGCCAATCGAATTCTAAGACCTGACATAAAGCTGTTTCAACATACAGTACTTTTTCAAGTTTCTGTCACTTATATGTTACCCGAACAAGATAATACACAGAAAATAAACGTATTAGAAATTCGTTTTTTACACCAAACACCACACATAGTTAATAGCCAGTAATGTAGACCATAAAAGCGATTTGCTAATTTGTAATTATTACAACCGGAAAGAACCCGATAGAACACCAGTTTTAAGCAATATTTTCCAGATTGAAAAGCTAAATTTTAAACAGATGCTGCAAAAAATGATGAAAATAGGGTTGACTGGTATTTGATTAAATATTAATTTGCATACCACAAATACGTTTTGTAACATAAAAAAGATATAAGCAGCCGATTGTAAACATTTGCTATACTTAATATGAACCTGAGCCAAGTTACCAGAAGTATTGATAAAATGGTACTTTAGAATGGATGACGAGAATAAATGTGACGAACATTTATTCGTTATCGCTCATTACAAATTCGTAGCAAACATAACAGCTAGTACTGATATGTGACAAAAGAGTATAATGACAATTTGATTAAGATGTAGAGAAAATATAGTTAGTAAGTTACATTAATATGGATATTATGAAAACGTCACTTTTAGTTCTTTTTACATCTTTATGCTTTAACATTTATGCTCAGAAACCTAGCCATGAAGTTATTCTCAAATCGGGTAAAAAGATCAGAATTGAGGTTGTTACCAAGAATAGTAAGAAAGTCACATATTGGGATGACAATGGTAAACGTGCCTTGATATTGATGTCAGATATAGAATCGATTTCCCTCCAACTCGCGCGCATTTCTAATGCGTGTGGCTTATCTTTCGTATATTTCACGTCATGTATGTAATACCTATCACTTTATTCTTTTGTCGCTGCTCGACACCTTAAATCTTTAACTAAGTTATGCGCACATTGTACAAGAGCACGCGAGACAGATTGATATTCCGATGATACCCTGCCAGTGATTCCGGCGATACCCTGCCAGTTCATTTTTCGATTTCTACGGCTAAAATATTCATTTTTTTAATTTATTTTTCCTCATTGAGTCACCAGTTAATTCAATTCTGTGTGAAGAGTATACTATTCGATCAAGGATGGCATCGGCAATAGTATCTTCTCCGATTAGTCCATGCCATTCATTCACGGGTATTTGAGATGTGAAGATTATTGAAGAGCAGTCATATTTATGCTCAACAATATCCAGTAATGCTTGTCTTTGTATTTGATCTATAGCTGTTAAGCCAAAATCATCCATTATTAACAGCTGTGAGCTTTGTATCTTTTTCAGAAAAGTTAGATAGTTGCCCTGGAGTTTTGAAAGGTTTATTCCGTCCATAAACCTTGCTGTGTTAAAGTAAAAGGTTTTATGTAACATTTGGCAGGCATGCATACCCAAGGCTTGCGAGAGGTAACTTTTTCCACATCCGGTAGGTCCTGTAATAATGATATTCTCGTTTCTTTTTATAAAATCAAGTGTAGTTAAACGTTCAAATAAGTTTTGGTCAAGATCTCTGGGGTGACTGTAATTGATATCCCTTATAGAAGCCTGATGTTTAAATTTAGCCCTTGAAACAAGTCCGTTTATTTTCCGTTCTTGTCTGGACTCCCATTCCTGATCGATTAACATAGCTAAGTATTGGTCAATGGTATAATCTTGATAGTTTGATGATTGCAGGTTGTTGTGATAGGCTTCAGCCATACCAGACAGCCGCATTTGTTTCATTTTTTCAATGGTACTGTGATTGTTCATAATATTGGTTTTATTGATAATTACTAGCATTTCGTAAGTTACTATGTGTTTTTATCCCGTGTTTGAGCTGCGGGGTTTCGAGTTCTTTATCCGCCTTATTTTTAAGTATGTTCTCAATGATTTTGTATGAGCATAAATCATATGTCAGAGCTTTTTTACATGCTGCCTCGACGCGCTCTTTAGTGTATTTATGTTTCAAGGCTATTATACCTTGAGACCGTTTAAAGCCAATTTCCGGATAAGCTTGTTGCCCTATTAGTTTGGCAATATAGCTTGCAGTGTTTATCCCTATCTCGGCAGCTCTTTTTACAAAGAACTCCCTGCTCCAGGATTGGTAATACTGGTGTGTACTGGAAAGGTGGTCTTTTATAGTTGTATAACTCCCTTTTCGCTGGCTCTTTGCATGGGCAGCTATCCGTTCTTTATTGTGATATATTTCGACGGTATCCATGGTATGTTGCACTTCCACATGTTTTCCAATAAAGCGGTAAGGAACGCTATAATAGTTCTTGGCCCCACTTAAATAGATGTACCCCATTTTCTGAACCTTTGCCCGGTTGTAATATTTAATCTGGTATGGCTCACATGGCAAGGAAGACAAAAACCCCTTTTCTATTTCGATAAATTGCTTTAACCGGCTTATTCCGGTTGTTTGGAGCTTATAGTCATTATAGCGCTCAAGTAATCTGCGGATGTGTTTATTTAACCCCGAAAGGCTAAAGAAGGCCATGTTTGACAGTTCGTAATAAATTCGTTGGTAAACTAACTTAACAGCACCTTCAACCAAAGCTTTGTCTTGTGGTGAATATGACCTTGTCGGGTTTATTACACAGCCATAGTGGCACCCCATATCCCTGAAGGTCTTATTAAGTACGGGCTCGTATTTGCTGGCCTTTGTAACAGCTGATTTTAAATTGTCGGGAACTATTGCCTGTGGTACGCCCCCAAAATAATCCAGACAGTTGCCCACAGACTTAACCAGTGACTCTCGGGCCTAATCATGGCTGGCCTCTACATAGGTATAAGAACTTGCAGGAAGGATGCCGATAAATACTTCTACATCCTGGACCTCTCCGGTTTGTTTGTCTACTATTTGCAGCTTCTTTCCGGCATAATCGATAAAAAGCTTTTCGCCGGCAATGTGGTTGAGTTTTCCACTTATTTTTTTGCTTTCTTGCCAGTCACTAAATAATTGGCAGAACTGGGAGTAGCTGTAATGATCGATATACTCTTGTTTGTACCGGAGCCAAAGGTGTTGACGTGTACACCCCGGCTTTTTAAGCTCGGTTATATAACCTGGGAACAGACCATGCAGAACAGTATAGCGATCTTTATCCAAAGCTTCTCTGGAAGGGAAAAGGCCTTGGAGTTCTTTGTCGTCCAGCTTAAGCAGTTCTTCAAAGCTCTTTCCACAAGCTTTTAGCTTATTAACGTATTCGTTGACCGTATTGCGATCAATACCTATGTCCGTGGCAATTTTGCGGTTGGACTTCTTTTGGCTTTTTAAAAGCAGTAATTGTTTAATTTTCATAATGTCTATCTGTAAAGCAGCCATATTTCCTCTTTCTCTGAAATGGGTTAATAAATCAGAGAAATACAGATAGAAATCGAAAAATAAAAACGTTTTGGCAGTGTTTGCTTCGGAATGCAAGTCCTTTTTGTCCAGAAAAACACTAAAAACACCCGCTTAAAAAAGTGGCAGGGTATGCCGGAATGAGTGGCAGTAATTCATCGGAATGAGTGGCAGGGATTGGCTCAGATTATCCAACAGAAAGGTACATTTAATTATATCCCCATATATTTATCATATTTACTTGTGTCGGGAGGGGGTATTTTTTTCTTTTCTTTTTCCTGTTCGGCATCTTTTGCCTCTTCTACACCTCCCAGTAAATCCTCTGGTGACTTAAATATATAAAACAGGCTTAATAAGGTTAGACCTATCCCTATTAAAATAATAATTATATTGAACCCATATAGTTTATTATATGGAATTATCATTTCTCCATTTATTCTTATTTGTTCAATTTCATTTAACTTATCCTCTTGCATCATCCAAATTTCTATCTGTTCCCCTTTTTTTATCGTAGCTTTAAGAGTATCAATATGCAGTTTTATGGTTGTTACATATGGTTTCTTTTTTCCAATAAAATATATAAAAAAAGTTTCCATTCTACAGTCGCAATCATCAAAGTATTTTTTGCCAATATAAAAAGTATCAACCATCCCTTTGTTATACGACAAATCTTCTACTCCAGTAGATATATCTTTTATCCCAAAATACAACAGAATGATGCCAGTCGGTAATAACATAAATAATGTTTTCAGATATCGTGTTCTATCAAAAATACTCATATTATAATTCTTTATTTATTACAGTAATTAAATCGACCAACTTGGAATACTCAACTTCTCCCATTTCATCTTGGAGTTCCATCTTAACCTCCTGGCTTAATACTCCCCACACTTTACCTATCACATAAAGTTCTGGATTTTTTTTGTTTACAGCGGTAGCCTTTATCCAACTCGCGCGCATTTCTAATGCGTGTGACCAATTCTTCCTTATGTTTTTATTTTTTTGTTGCTGACACTTTTAACCTTAAATCATGTTATGCACACGCTTTTCAAAAGCGCACGAGCCAGGGATTTACACCTAGCAAGTTATTTTTTATTTCTCTAGTTTTTTCAACTCTTTTATTTCTTCTTCTATAGCCTTAATTAAATCATTATATGAACCAGATAATCTATAGTTTAAATTCCAAATAGCCCGACGTAAAAAAAACCAAGTCAATCCAGCGAAACTTATAAAGGTTGGAAAACGCCCTTTAAATGAAGGAGTATATGCATAAACTAAATAAAAAAATATTAACAGACCAATTATCATTAACGTCTCAAAAACAGTTTTCCTCAATAACCAAACATGTGTAGGCATTTTCTTTATAAGTCGGTTTATTTCTGTTATTTCACTATGGCATTTTTTTAGACTCCTTTTTAATTGATAATAGGACTGAACTGTTTCTTTATCTAATTTGGAGTAAAAAAAAAATTTTTCTTCCAGAGGCGGTTGATGAATTCTTTTTTCTCTAAATTCTTTCAGCTCTTTTAATAGCTCATTGTAGGCAGTCCTATCTGCGATCTTTTTTGCCATACTATCGGAACTTGTTTATGTGGTTTAAAATATGGAGTTTCATTTTGTTTTCCCATTTTCGTCTTTATATCAAAATCGGCAATTGTAGATTCAAACCTTAAAACCCTTATAGCATCTTCTTTAGATTTAAATATAATAC
Source organism: Bacteroidales bacterium (assembly GCA_965230395.1). GTDB lineage: Bacteria > Bacteroidota > Bacteroidia > Bacteroidales > UBA10428 > UBA10428. Next base: position 2,143,931 of record CBDDKV010000002.1, on the reverse strand, counting down.
TAGTTGGCAATACATGAGGATTAAATTTTGCTTTTTGGTCTGTATAACATATATACAAATTCTCGTCTGGTAACCCTGGTTGCCTTTATAATCTTTATTCCGGTTTAAAACTACCCCCAAGTCGGAGCCAATTCAAAATATGTTCTATTAATCTTCTCAATTTCATCATTAACAATCATATCTCCAAGTATTGCAAATAAACTAATAGAATGGGGCACATAACTTAATACTCCAACTCGCGCGCATTTCTAATGCGTGTGACCAATTCTTCCTTAAGTTTTTATTTTTTTGTTGCTGACACTTTTAACCTTAAATCATATTATGCACACGCTTTTCAAAAGCGCGCGAACCAGGGATTTACACCTAGCAAGCCATTTTTTATTTCTCTAGTTTTTTCAACTCTTTCATTTCCCCCTCAATTGCTTTGATTAAAGCACCAATAGAATGGGTTAGATCTGCGTCTAAATTCCAGATAGCCCGACGTAGAAAAAAACACACTAACACTGAAAAACACATAAAAACTGGGAGATATCCTTTAAAAACAGGAACAAATTTCACGTAAAAAAAGAAAATGATTAACAATGTAAATATTATTAAAAATTCAAAAACATATTTTCTCAATAACCATATATTATTTGGCATTCTTTTGATGAGTTCCTTTATTTCTGTTGATACTACATTATAGCTTTTTATGTTCCTTTTTACCTGATAATACATTTGAATAGTTTCTTTATCTAATTTGGAATAGAAAAAATCTTTTTCGATAAGAGATGGTTGACCCATTGTTTTTTTTCGAAGCTCTCTAAAAGAACTTACCAATTCTTTGTAGGCAGTCCTATCTGCGATCTTTTTTGCCATACTATCGGAACTTGTTTATGTGGTTTAAAATATGGAGTTTCACCCTGTTTTATCATTTTTGACTTTATATCAAAATCGGCAATTGTAGGTTCAAACCTTAAAACCCTTATAGCATCTTCTTTAGATTTAAATATAATACTAGTTGGCAATACATGAGGATTAAATTTTGCTTTTTGGTCTGTATAACATATATACAAATTCTCGTCTGGCAACCTTGGTTGTCCTTTATAATCTTTATTCCACTTTAAAACTAACCCCCAAGTCGGAGCCAATTCAAAATATGTTCTATTAATCTTCTCAATTTCATCATTAACAATCATATCTCCAAGTATTGCAAATAAACTAATAGGATGGGGCACATAACTTAATACTCCAACTCGCGCGCATTTCTAATGCGTGTGACCAATTCTTCCTTATGTTTTTATTTTTTTGTTGCTGACACTTTTAACCTTAAATCATATCATGCACACACTTTTCAAAAGCGTGCGAGCCAGGTTCCATCTGATATTTTATTCTTTATTCCCATTTCGTTTTATCCTGCTATTTCTGAATAAACCGCCCCTCCTATATCTTTAAAAACGGGATTGCAAATCCCGGACTCTTTCTTCCGGATTGCAAATCCAGAAGAGCGGGTGTATCTTCTTCTAATCTCATCTATTTTATTTCATTTATATTCTCTAATAAGCCTTCAAATAAAACCATAGCTTCTTTTGAGGTTATTCCGGTCTAAAATCATTCGGATTTTTTATTCTTTCTTTTACCACAACAGGTATTAATACTACCCCTATAACAATGAAAATCAAATACAACCTTATTTCTTCTACATAATTATACTCTAGAATTAAGTCTTCGTCTAATTCCAACCGCTTAATTGCCTTTCTTTCTTTTGAATTATTTGTCACCCAAATTTTAGCATGTGTTGCTGTTTTAAGTTTCTGCGAGGCTATATCTTTTTGTTTCTTTAAATCAAAAATAAACTTGCTATCTTCATTTTCAAGAAGTATACCATCAAAATAGTGATCAGGATTAATTACACCTGAAAATATTATTAAATCTTCTTTTGAAGGTGTTTTGATTATCACAGCTATACCTACAAAGAGAAAAGCGAATGGAGCCCAGAAACCTTGGGTTGCTGAACCTACAAAGATATTCTTCCTTTTCATATTTATTGTATTTTTTTTAGTTCATCCATTAGATACTCTGCCATTTCAATAGCTTCTTTAGACGCTTCGCTTGTGATTAAATAATTATATTTATCTGATGACTTAAAAATAGTCCAAGTGGCAAAAAAAGCCGTTGCACTTGTTAGCTTTAATTTGGCAATATCTTCTAGAGGACTTTCTTTTGTTGTTAGAAAAAAACAAATGTCATTCCAACGTTGAACAGCTGTTTCGCCTAAATTATCCTCAACAATCTGCTTAAAATCATTGACCAATAAAAGAGCGTTAACTGAACCAATAGCTGCTTTGATTAAAGCCCATGCTTTAATCCCATTTGACAAAGCCCCTACAGGAATGATAAATGCAGCAACAGTTACAGCTCCATCCAAATATTTCGCTATCTGCTTGTTTTTGAATTCATTCAAATACCATTCGAACATAAATGCAGGCATGGCCAACCAAGTATCAGCTGGAATATTCATTGACACATGTTTTGGCGGTGTTCTGAAGTAAACTGTAACTATATCAAAAGGATCTAATGGTGGCCGTGTATAGGTATGGAATCCTCCAACTCGCGCGCACTTCTAATGCGTGTGGCTTATCTTTTGTATATTTCATGTCATGTATGTAATACCTATCACTTTATTCTTTTGTTGCTGCTCGATACCTTAAATCTTTAACTAAGTTATGCGCACATTGTACAAGAGCACGCGAGACAGAAAGGTACAGTTAATTATATCCCCATATATTTATCATATTTACTTGTGTCGGGAGGGGGTGTTTTTTTCTCTTCTTTTTCCTGTTCGGCATCTTTTGCCTCTTTTACACCTCCCTGTAAATCTTCCGGAGATTTGAATATGTAAAATAAACTTAGTGAAGTTAGACCTAGACCTACTAAAATTATTATTATATTGAATCCATATAGTTTATTATATGGAATTATCATTTCTCCATTCAATTTCACTTGCTTAATCCTTTTTTGCTTATCTTCTTTTTCAGCCCAAATTTCAATTTGATCGCCTTTATAGATTACTTGATTGAGAGTATCGATATGAACACTAATTTTTGTAATATAAGATTGCTTATCTTTAACCAAGTTTATAAAAAAGGTTTTCATTCTACAGTCACAATCATCGAAGTATTTCTTACCAATATAAAAAGTATCAACTACCCCTTTGTTATATGACAAATCTTCTACTCCAGTAGATAAATTTTTTATCCCAAAATACAACATAATGATGCCAGTCGGTAATAACATAAATAATGTTTTCAGATATCGTGTTCTATCAAAAATACTCATATTATAATTCTTTATTTATTACAGTAATTAAATCGACCAACTTTGAATACTCAACTTCTCCCATTTCATCTTGGAGTTCCATCTTAACCTCCTGGCTTAATACTCCCCACACTTTACCTATCACATAAAGTTCTGGATTTTTTTTGTTTACAGCGGTAGCCTTTATCCGACTCGCGCGCATTTCTAATGCGTGTGACCAATTCTTCCTTATGTTTTTATTTTTTTGTTGCTGACACTTTTAACCTTAAATCATATCATGCACACGCTTTGCAAAAGCGCGCAAGTCAGGGTAGAAAACTTACCGGAACGTGAACGCTACGTTATTCTTGAGGTACTTGGTGCTTACCCAAGAGATTTTAAAACTAAACAGTCTTATTTGTTTTAGTATTACAGCCCACCAGTTGCAAACTGGCGGGAGTTGGGGAGATTTAGATATTTTCTTTCAGACTCATTTAATTGATTACTCCTCATTTATCCTTTATATCAAACCGTAAATTTCATCAAACTCTTTATTAGTCATGTTTTTTATTACATCTCTTAACAATCTAAGATTGTAGCGATATGTTAATAAAGTTACCCTATCCTTTTTCTTCACAACTGTTTTTTGATACTTAAAAAATAATACAATTCCTATAAATATCGTTACTATGGCTAATCCATAATACAGTATTGCTGCATATTTATCTTGACCTTTGAAATTGTAAAATCCTGGTCTAGAAAGGTATTTTCCGAAATAGCCTAAAAACACAGTCAACAAGCAAAATGTAACAATAAGAAATCCAAAACTATCAGTTCTTTTCCCCTTATTACGTACCTCACTAAATCTAATCGGTTTAATATTAAGATTTACAATTGATATATATTTTACGAGCTTATCGACAACTTTTATATCTTTCCTAAAAACCTCATTTTCTGATAACTTATTTAAGTCATTCACCTCTTCTATAGTATTATTACATTTATCAATAAGATCTAAAGTTTCTTGTTTTTTAGTATGATGTTGTTGTTTCATATGGCACGTAATATCTTGGATTAAAGTTCCCTTCTTGAGGAAAATCATAATTAACAAATTTAGGTATAAATCCAAAAATTTGTTTTGCTATCTGCGCATCCAGTACTCTAATACTTGTTGGTGCTTTAAAATTATATTTTCCAAGCTCATCGACGTATTGTATTAATAAGTCTGTACTATTATATTTTTCTGAGTATAAATTTGATTGTTTCCAATCTACAATTGAGTTTTTATCATTCGTATTCAGATGTCTCCAGCTCCATAGTTCATCTACCCTTAATTCCATGCTATTAGCTATTCTCGCTACTTCCAATTCAAAAATTATAGCCAAAGCTGCAATTGCCGCAGTTCCTATTGTTGCACCAACCCAAGATCCCATTTCACTAACCACTAATGCAGTAGTAATAGTTGCACTTAAACTAATAGCTGATTCCTTACCTTGATACAGTCTTACAAAAAACATTGCAGCATCAAGTAAAGGTGCACTCTCCCCAACTATTCTAAAAAAATTACTTCTCTTTAGTGATGATGCTATATATCTGTTCTGTTCGACTGTATTCTCTACAAGTTCATTAATAGAAATATATTTACTCAACTTGTTTTTATTCTGTAAAAGAAACTCTCCATTCCTTGTTAAGAAATCGTCAAGGTTACCGGTTCTTTTTAAATCCATTATTCGTTTAAGTTCATTCCCATCTGTGACTCCTAAAACATCTCTCAGCATACTCTTAAATCGCTGATTACTTGATATTTTGAACACACACTCCTTAACTTCACTTAAACTTTTAACTTTTATTGCATCAATCTTTGAAGCATAATATGCATTAGAATATTCTGTTAATTTTTCTAGGAATAGTCCATTGGTAGCAAACTTATAAGTTTGAAAGCTTAAAAAACTTGCAATAATTCCTGATGTCTCTGCATCTTCTTCAAAACCTTCTAAGAAATCTATAAATGCTTGTTGATTATTTAATACTTCCTCCTGCATCCAATACATATAAACACTTCTAATTATGTAAACAGCTTCTGCAGCAATATCAACTTGGATTTTATTATCAAGAATATTCTCAAGTAATGTTAGACTTAAAGATTCATCGATAGCATTTACATTATCTATTTGATTATAAATCATTTCTTCCTTAAAATATTCAAAGGCATTATTATGTTTTATAATATATTCAATAAAATCTATCATTCCACCTACATTAGCATTTTCGTCAAACACCATAATCGTTTCCAATTCCCCCTCTTCCTTATCCTGAAAAAGTGCAATCATCGCCTCCGGGTCATGGATTAAATCCCATTGGTATTTGTACAGAGCTTTGTTTTTACCTAATTTTTCAGTAGAAGTCATGTAATCCATCAGGTTGTCTGTAGTCCCTTTGCCCTGCTTGTATTCGTTTTCGCTGCTAAAGGTATGGTACAAACGGAAGGGGCCGTGGCCCAGTTCGTGCGCTATGGTGTGGCTTATGTTATTGCTGCAACGGCTGTCGGTAAAGATGAAGCCAAACGGCCTTTTTAAGGGCATAAAGCCGCATTTGCCCGGGCCGCTTTTGGCTTTGTCGACCAGAAACAGGTAACAGGTATTTTTGTCTATGTGTACCCCGGGGCGATCCTTAAACGTCTTTATTATCTCGCTCATCTCTTCGGTGTAGTTTGAAAGTAAGCCCGGTTTGCCATCGTCCAGCTTTCCGTCATCGGCATAGACGCTTTTTACCTGAAGGTTGCCGGTGTAGATTTCTACGTTCCACGTTGTGGCCGCCTGTTTGTAGATTTCGTCGAGGGCCTTCTTTAGACCGGTGGCTGTAAGGCCCGCTTTGTTGCCGTTTACCGGAACAATTACCACCTTCTTGGGGTTTGTTGTATAGCCCGATATGTTCGCCTGCCCCGCATTTACCGTTATTTCCTTGTCCTCTTCGTTTTTGTAGCTGTAGGTGGCCAGCAGGCCAAATTCCCCTTCTGATGTAACCGGCGGAAGGACAACGTGGTATGTGGTGTCATCTGCCCGGGTTGCCTGTTGGGCTTCCTGCCCGGTTGTGGTTATAAATTTTAGTTTTGCGCCCGCTGGTTTATCCCTTTCTTTCAGCCTTACTATGGCCACTACCGATTCCGGCTTTTGCACGGCCACCGATTTCCATGGAACATGGTATTGCTTTCCTTTTATGGATACGTTGTCGTAGTTTCCGGAGAGTATGGCGTTCTCATACGCATCGTATCCGTAATTCTGGCTTACCGGGGCATAAAAGTCTACCCGTTTTATGTTTGTGGGATCGTCGAAAGGTCTGTAGTCGAATTTTTCGGCCAGCCAGCCCAACCCGGCCATCATGCTTTCGTTGACATCGGGACCGGCCTGTTGTTTTATTTTGGTGTATTCTTTCCCGGTTATCAGTTCGTTCAGGATGCGCGACATTTCATCCCCGTCCAGGTCGGCCTCGAACTGTCCCAGCCCGTTTACCGCAATGGTACATTTATAGCCTATCTTCCCGGCTTCCCGTGCTGCATCGACATCCATGGCTACGGTGTCCCACGAGGGGTAAAAAACAATATCGAAATACAGGCTTTGTGCATACAGTCCGTCGTGCTGTTTTTCAAGCTCATTGGGCTTGGGGCTGTATTGTTTCCGGTTGATGAGGTTGGGCCAGAAATGGTCGTATTTCAGCATGCTTTTTACGAAAAGCTCGCTTTCAAACACGTTGCGCAGGAACTCCAGGGTGTCGCGCAATTCCCTGTTTAAACCAAAATAGTTGTCAATCCCATACCCAACGTTCGATAAATGCCTTGCCTGAAGGGCTGCCCAGCCCAGTTCCACATCAAGCAGTTCATCGAAATATTCCCGGATGGATTTTACCAGCGAATCGACCCGCTCACGTGTCCATTCCTGCTTTTCTTCCTCTCCGTTTGCTTTTTCCGTTGCATTTTCTTCCTGGGCGTGCAGATCTAAATTCACAAACAATATTGCTGTTAACAGAATAACTATCTTCAAATATGCCCTTCCTAATATCTTATTCATTATCCTTCTTTTAGAAATTAAAACCATAATTCAGCATCACACGCGATTCGTTTGATTTCTCTTTCACATACCCTTCCGTTTCTTCATTGCGTGTATACCGGTTAAAAAATGAAGCACTGCCTGAGAGTTTTATGGTATGTTTCGGTAAAACCTTATATTTTACGTTCGCCCGTATTACCGATGTTGAATTGTTCCTTCCTTCGTTCATGGTTATCATTCTTGACCATGACAATGAGGTGTTAATTTTTTTCTTTAAAAACGGCCGCTGAACACTCACTACGGGGCCAACGGTTTTTGATGTGTTATCCTCCGACTCGAAAACTGTTGCATTTACCGAACTGTTTACGCTTAACTGTAAGGGCTGTATGCTAATGGAGTATGACAATAAAGCATTTCTTGACAAAGTGTTTGTCTGGGTTACTTCTGTTGCAGAATTGTTTAACATATCTGAGTTCTGAACTGTAAGGTTGAGCATAACATTATGAGAAACCGCTTCGGACGCTGTGGAGTATGAAAGCATTCCCCCGTAATTTTTTGTTACCTGCATATACTTCATTGAATCTACCAGGTTGATATAGGTCGGGTTACTTTCGGTTGAGTAGTTGGAATAGTTTCCGGAAACATTCCAGTGTTCGTTGATATTAACAGAGCCCTGCACGGCTGCAATTACCCTGTTGGTGGTCTGTTCTTTGTCCCCTTCCAGGTTGTTTTTTTGAAAACCATAATTTCCGGACACAGTAACTTTATTTTCCAGCAGCGATTTTGAGGCATTAAGGGTAATGTTCCTGAAGTCGTTCGACATATAGGTTGAACCCAGTGTTTTATAATCGGGGTCGACCCGTTGAAAACCTGCACCGATTGAAAAGGTTTCTGCACTATATGCTGCATTCATACTATAAGCATGCGAATAAGAGCTGGACAACCTTGGTGTAAACAGCCCCCCCATGTTGTTGAGGTATGTATAGCGGTCATAAACAATTTCTTCCATCCGGGTGTCTTCCGTAAACGCGCTACCTGCATATTCGGTTTTTATATTGATATTCTTAAAAACCTTAAACCTTGTGTTCACCCCAAAGGTCAGGTTTTCTTTGGGGGCAATGTTTAATGAATCGGGTATGTTAACAGAGCTATGATCGTCGGTTGCTTTAAACAGGATAAGGTCTATAGCATTATCTTTTTTACCCAGTGTAAGCATGCCTCCCCACCCCCATCTTTCATAAGAGGGAAGTTCAATCTGACCGTTGATATCATCTTTAAAAGGAATACCTTTGGCAAACCTTCCTGCAAGGACTTTGAATTTCCAGATGCTTTCCTTTGGATCTACTTCCAACCCTCCGCCCATAAAGCTTATTCCGTTTAGGGTATAGGGTGAAAACTGCATATTTCTGTACCCTGCATGTAGTGTTACAGCTTTGTATTTGGGGCTTATTCCCAGTATGGCAAAGCTTGGCTGGTTAAAAGTCTTACTTCCGGAACTAAACGTAGCACTAAAAGGCATGTTTATCACATCGGAAATATTGATTGTCAGGTTGGCATTTAACAGGTATGAAAAGGGATCGCGACGTGCATTCATGCCATTCGATGAGTACCCCTGCAACCCCAGGTTTATCCCGCCCGTTGCCTTCACATACAATGAATCCGGGATATTCTCCAAATCCTGCGCCTGCATGTTTTGAAACAAAGCAAACAGGAACACAATGCAATAATATTTCAAGGGTTTACTGAATGACATAAATCCAGGCATCGTTATCGGAATAAAATCGTGAAATGTTTTTGTACCTTTTTAGTTCCTTGCTTAGTGCTTTTTTCGAATCGTACTTCCGGTTTACACAAACGATATAGTCTTGTTTATCTCTCCGTTTTAGCACCACCGTTGTTAACCCGTGTTCCCTTTTTAAAATATGTTGGAACTTTTTGGCCTGATAGTTATCTGAAAACACCCCAAGTATGACGTAAATTGGTTCACTTGGATCCTTTATCAAATCTTCCGGCAATTCGTCGAGTTCAATTTCATCTTCTTCCCTTGCACTGTTAAACCTTTCCCGTTCAGCTTTTAATATTTCTTTAAGCCTTGCTATTTCTTCTTTTTCTTTTTTCAGCTCCTCGCTTAACCTTTTTTGCTCTTCTTTTAAGTCCTGGTTGCTTTGCTTCAGTTCTTTATTGTCTTCAACCTGCTTTTGGGAAAATGCGATTAGTTCATCAAGTTTTTCGGCATCTGCCGATTTATACCCCTGGAAATGTGAAGTAAAAACCTGTACCCAAGGGTTACCTCATGCGATCCCCCGTTATATCCGGAAATTTCGCCCATGGCCGCTTTATATGAATATGAAACGGTAAGCCTTTCATATATCAACATAGACATTAACATTCCAAACGAGTTTTTATTCCGGAACACCAGTCCTGCTGAATATTTATCCTGATATGTTGCCAGAACACCCGCTTCTATCTGTGTTGGCATTCCCTGCAACCCACGTGCAGCGACTTCCGGCCTCACCCATATATCTTCTGTTATATCGTAAGTATACTGAAGGTTTAAATAATATTGGGGGATGTATTGAAAGTATAGGTTCTTTTCATCGGTCTCATTCCTATACAGCAACCTGGAATTCACAAGGTTTTTTACGGACAGTCCGGCCCTTAGTTTTTTATAACTATACGAAAGCCCAAAGTTGGAGTTAAAACCTGTTGCCGTTTCCACATAGTTAAAGAGGGTTGATTCTGATGTATTCTCAGCCTTTACCCTGTCGAAATAAATCGTATTATGATTTAGTTTTAACCCCAGCCCCAGCCTGAGGTGCTGTTCATCGTTTATTTTTACATCATGGCTATATGCTGCCATAAACCCGACATGCCCCAGAATATTGGCCCTGTCTGACGAAACCACAACGGCCAGTCCGCTTTTTTCATCTTTCAACGGCCAGTCAACCGATAACATGGCACTTTCCGGAGCCCCTTCAATATCGAGCCACTGTTTCTGGTAATGCAAAAAGCATTGGGAATATTTATTAAACCCGGCCATTGCAGGGTTCTCCAGTAAGGGGTTAATTAATGCAGAGTTATATAAGGGGTCCTGCTGTGCATTGCCCCCTGTTATTACCATCATGTAAACAAAAACAGCAATAATCGTTTTACGGATCCCCCTGTTTGCCCGAAGTTCTTTCACCATCTTTAACTGAGCCATTCTCATTAAACAAATATTTAAACTTTTCATAACTTCTACTTATCTCTTAATATGGTAATTGCACCTTTATACACTACTTCTTCCCCATTCCTTATCCTTATCACGTAGTAATACGTTCCGTCGGGGAGTATATCCCCGTTCCGGTTTAACCCCGTCCAGTCGTTTTGATAATCTGTTGTTTCATAAACCAACTTGCCCCAACGGTCGAATATCATAAGCTCTGCTTCCGGATAACTGTCGATATTGACAATGTGCCATGTATCGTTTTGGTTATTATGGTTCGGGGTTAGGATGTTCGATGGAACAATTTTCATTTCATCTTCAACATAAACTGTTAGTGTATCTGAATTCACACAGCTATTTCCGTCAACTATCCGCACGGCGTATTCTGTTGTTTCCATAGGACGTGCTTCCGGATTTGGTATTGCGTTGTCCGACAAGCCTGTTTCCGGCAACCATTCATAAAACACTCCCCCGGTAGCTTCCAGTGTTACCGGGAACCCCTTTGTTACTGTAGTATCCTCTCCGGCACTCGCCTCCGGAAGGGCAAAAACTTCAATATAACGAACAAGTGTATCGCGACAGTTTGCATTTGTTGATGCAACAAGCCGGACCCTGTATATTCCCGGGTTTTTATATCTATATTCGGGCTCTTTCAGTACCGACTTTGAACCATCGCCAAGCTCCCAGCTATAAAACAAGGTGTAAGGGCGAAGTGTATTATCAATGCTGCTGGTATTTGCAAATTCGGTAAAATCCCCATAACACACTTCTGTGCCGGAAAAATCGGTTAACGGGTTAGGGTGAAGGATTACCGGTTTTATACTATTCTGTTCACATCCATCTGATGAAACCACCTGTAGGTTTACGTTATAAATGCCCGGGTTAAGGAATTCTTTTTCGGGATGAAACTGCACGGAGTTTGAACCATCGCCAAAATCCCACAAAACACCGGCTATTTCACCATTGCTGACTGAACTCTGATTTTCGAACCGGGTGGTGAACCCATCGCAGGCTTCGTTAAATGAGAAGTCGGGCATGGGTAAACCATATACCTTAACCTGGTGTTGAACCGTATCTCTTGCCCCGCTTGCTGAAATACAAATAAGCCTTACCGGATAGCTTCCCGGCTTATCAAAAGTATGGTAAGGTGACGCTTCTGTTGAAGTGTTTTCATCACCAAAGCTCCATTCGTAAGACAGGCTTCCTGATTGTATCGTTGACTCATTTATAAATGGCACACTATCTCCCAGGCAGACATTGTTAAACGAAAATTTGGCCACCGGCAAATCAAATATCCTTGTGGTTTTCATTATTGAAGCCGTACAGCCTGAATCGGAAACGGCTTTTAATGTTACCGGATAAACCCCTGCAGCTCCATAAATATAAACCGGGTTCGTACTGTCTGATGTTTCACCATCACCAAACTCCCAGGTGTACGACAAATTTCCATAGGGGATAGTGGTCTGGTTCAGAAAAACAGAGGGTTGCCTGTAGGGCACGTCTTCAACAGCAAAATCCACAACGGGATTAGGATAAACCCGTATACTTTTCTTAATAGAATCGACACAGCCCTGACTGGTTGTTGTTACCAGTTTCACAAGATAAGCGCCTGGTGCTGAATAAAGGGCCTCCGGATCGGTGCGGGTGTCTGTTTTTCCGTTTCCAAATTCCCAATAGCTGGTAAAACTCAATGATGTTGGTGTTGTATGGTTTGCAAATGTTGCGATATTTCCTTCACATACATTTCCACTCACAAAACCGGGTTCCGCCCTTTGATAAACCATTACCGTTTTAACAATGGAGTCTACACCTCCTGAGGCAGAAACAGCTTTAAGGGTAACATCGTAACTTCCGGGATTTTTATATTTATGGGCGGCATTGGCCCCGGAAGCTGTTTCTCCGTCGCCAAAGCTCCATGTATAGGTTGTTGTTCCGCTTAGCCCCGATGTGTTTGTAAAGTTCATTTCGTAAAACAAACAGACATTTTTAAATGTAAAGTTTACATCGGGAAGGCCAAAAACACTCACTGTTCGAGAGGCCGAGTCTACACAGCCTTTGTTTGAGAATGCCGTTAGCCTTACGTGATAATTTCCTTCTTTTCCATATTTGTGCGAAGGGTTCTTTGAGGCAGAGCTTTCATTATCGCCAAAATCCCACAACCAGCTTTGTATGTTTCCTCCGGGAATGGCTGATTTATTTTGGAATACCGCAGGATCGCCCAGGTTTACATTGTTCACGAGAAAAGCGACATCGGGCAATGGGTTTACGGTTATTTTTGCTGTTACTGATGTATCGTACGGACACTGTCCGCTTTTCACGATTGCCCTGAAATATGTTGTATCGGGCAATGAATCATACGTTAAAATATTCCCGGCAACATTGGGGTAAGTTGACCAGTTTAACTTATCGGTTGATTGTTCCCACAGGGCTATGCTGCCTGTGTGGTTTAAAAGGGCCAGTTCGCCGGAGTTCACTGTTTCGCAAACTTCCGTACCCCCTAATATCGCGCCTCCTGCACTTGCTTTGTCAACATGAATTTCTATGGGATTGGTAATTTTTTGTTCACATGCCCCGCTTTTCACAACTGCACGGTAAAAGGTGGTTGATTCCAGGTTATTGAATACAAGGCTGTCTGTTGTATTGTTTATTGTTGACCATGGGGCTTCTCCTGTAAAGGAACTTTCCCAGCGCACCACTTCGCCAACTTCAGCATTTAGCTTTATGGTTTCTTTATTTTGCAGTTCGCAGACAACGGTATGGTTCGAGTAAAGGCTTCCCTGAACGGTTGCCTGTGAAACCTCAATGCTTGCAATGGCTGATGTGTCCGGCTTACAAACTTCGTGCTCCGTGTTCACAAGCACCCTAAAGTGCCTGTTTTGCTTATAATTCTTATAGTTGAGGGTATCGTAGGCATGATTTAAATGTGTCCATGAACTTTTATCGAAAGAAGAAACCCAACCGACCACTTTGCCGGTATACGATTTTAGTTCCAGGTTCCCGGCGTTCCCGGTTTCACACACTAATGCAGCCCCGGCAAGTTCTCCCGCTCCCGGCACTGGTTCTACTGTAACGGTATCGGCTTCAGAATATTTCTGTGGACAGCCCGGACTTTCAACAAGTGCCCTGTAATAGGTTGTATTTGTTAGTCCCTGGTATATAAAATAGTTTTCGTGACTGCTGTTCTCGCTCCATGGCCCGGTTGATGTCGGGGCAAACTCCCAGCGGACAATGTCCCCCACATTGTTTCTTAAAACCAGGGTGTCTTTATTGCTCCCCGCACACACAAAAGTCCCTTCCTGAACGCTGCCCCCTTTTGTGGAATCGTTTACGGAAATAAGAATGGTGCCGGTAGGGAGTTGTTGACATACACCGCTTTTCACTATGGCGCGAAACCAGGTTGAATCCTGAATTGTTGTGTACTGATACGTATTTTGCTGATGGTTTATTTTTGTCCAGTTTGTTTTGTCCGGGCTACTTTCCCAATACAATATATCTCCTGTATGCCCGCTTACTTCAATGTTTCCTGTATGGTTTTCGCACACGGTTACATTTTCTGTAGTTACCCCGGTATAGGTTGCGGGGGAAACGGTAACGGTAGATATGCCACTGAGCCCGGAACCACAGGTCCCGCTTTCTATCCGTGCCCTGAACGAGTGTGTTTCCTCTAAGCCATCGTATTCTATTGAGTCGGCCGTAATAATCATGTCAAGCCATAACCCTGTGTTGTTGACCCTGTATTGCCAACCTGAAATATCCCCGGTATAATTCTGAAGTTTAACTACTCCTTTGTTGGATGTCTGACAAACGGAATCATCGGCTGTAATCTGCCCCACATCAACAGGCTTGTCCACTACTACATTTATTTGCGCTGTTTTGGTTGCACATGATGGTGAACCGATATTTACCACTACTGTATATGTCCCTGAATTTCCTGCATCTGCATTTGAGATATTTACTGTATTTGTTGTTTCGGGCAATACCCCATCTGTGTCGTGGCTCCATTGATATGTTGCCCCTGTAATATTAGAAGCGGCTATGGTGAGTGTATTACCATTTCCTGCACAGAAAGGTGCATTGCTGGCCATACTCAGTTCTACCGCTGAGTTTATCAGATATTCTGAAGCACTAAGGCTTGCTTCAATTCCATAGTCATTTATTTCCCGTACCCTTATCCAGTCAATTTCCATTGACCCGGGTCCCGATACACTTAAAAAGCTTTTTGCTTTAGCCGTTGTGTTGGCCGGCGGCGTTACGGGTGAATTCATATTCACATATGGCGTTCTTCCGGAAACTGTATTTTCCCCCGGCTTCCAGTAAAAAGACCATTCCCCTTCACCCGAGGTTGTGGCCGATGCCACCAGGGTTGTTGCCGGAAACGGGCAACTGCCTGACGCTGTAGTGAGTTCAAAAAAGCCATTTGACGGATCGTCCGGACGGTATGCCAGGGAAAAGCCTTCGCTAAAACTGTTGATTTGGCCTATGGCCAACTGCACTGTATTGTCTCCGGTTGTATTGCTTATGTATGCATCTATGGCAAAATCGTGCGTATATTCTTTTTTTGATTTTATCACATCTCCATTTCCGAGTGTTAGTTTTCCGGAGGTTAATGATGTGCTGCCGCAGAAGTCCCAGTTATTGAGGTTATCAAGGTTGTCGAATTCTGCAAATACCGATTCGTCGCTTACCGGCAAAGCTGAAGGGTTTCCGTAGAACATATATATGGTATTCCCGCCTGCCGGAACTACATCCAGCTTAACCCAGGCACTCTGGTTATTGGTTTTTTGGTTAACCCCATCCACCCAATGCGACAAGGGATTACCATCTTTGTCGGTAAACCGGATATCGGCACAATTTGCCAGCATTTTGCTGTCATCAATCAAACTCCGGGCTTCAAACCTGATTTCGACCAACTGTCCGGTTTGTTCTGCCCCGGACGCATTCGCGACGGTAACCGAACGCCTGTAGGAATAATCTTCCATACAAGGCTGGGCCAGCAGGCCAACAATATTTGACAAAAACAAAATGATGAATACACTAATTTTTTGTAACATGATTACTTTTTTATTTTTCAATGGCTTTATTCTCTATTTAATATGAGCAAATATTCCCGTCTCTTTTCGGAAGTAATAACATGCCCTGCAAAACATAACTTTTTAAAATATTGTAAGTCAACTCTATTTAAGAGGCAGGCTATTAAGTTTATTTTTTTTCCCTTACATTGAATTATGGGCCCACTTCTCTCCCCTTTTTAAGTTCAACATGTTAACATCTTGTTTCATTGTAAGGGGACTCATACCGGCTTTCTACTTAATGAATGAGGTGATTAATTGTAAGCTTTTCATTTCAAAACCATGGGCTTGTTGATAGGTCCTTTTTTCTATAGGCCGGGTTCCTGCAGACTTTAATTTTGTATTATCCCATCATTTCCCTTTACTCCCTGTCCTGAAACACCTTCCTTCTTTTCTTCATTGATTCCCATAATTACCTATTAATAATAATATTAACTTTAAATCAACATTCCTGTTACCGTACACTATTTATTCACCAACGTTATCCTGTACTTACAGTATTGAATTTCGCCTGCAAAAATAGTGTTATATCTCACTAATTAGAGTGGCATTTGATTCCTTTTGATGATTATTCAGGATTTTTATACTAAAACTTGTTTTCGTTAGACGAATATATTATAAACCTTTTAGTTCTATTTTTTAAACGCACCATAGAATCCGCTGAGGGTTGAGGGGATTGGTATTGGGGGGCAATGGTATTAAGTTAAGCCTAAAAGCTGCTCCGTCATTGTGAATTTTAGTGAAACAATCTCTTGTTAATTAGCAGATTGCTTCAGTCACGCTTCCTTCGCTAAGACGCAATACCCCCTGAACTTAATGACATTGGGCTTGCGCTAGCTGTGGCTTATCATGATCAGGAAGTCCCAACTCGTACGCATTTCTAATGCGTGTGACGAATTCTTCCTTATGTGCACACTTCCTTAAGTTTTTACTTTTTTGTTGTTGACACTTTTAACCTTAAATCATACCATGCACACGCTTTTCAAAAGCGTGCGAGCCGGAGGTTGACTTGACACTGGATTCCGCTAGTCTTTTCTTGAATGCCATACCAGGCTTCAACTCCGCTCAGCCAGACAGTCACCCTGAGCAGGAGCCGAAGGGTATTGTCCCTCAGGTAATTTTTCTGAGACATGCGGATTTTTGGTACAAAAGCGTGCGAGCCGGACTTTCTATTTTAAAAGTTACACCTTCAGCATTATTTGGTACGCATAATAAAAGCAAGAACATAGTATGGGGGACGTATATCAATTGCCTGATTTGTTGTGTTGGCACTACTTACAGAAGAACCTGTCTTTGTTGTGTTTGTCTGAATGGTATGGCTGTGTTTGTCATCTTTATTTCTCCACCCCTCCATTGGCCATTTTTCCATAATATCATCCTTACCAAATGGCTTGCGAGGATTACTCCAATCATACTGTCCTGTTGCTGTTGTTGCCCCCAACTCGCGCGCATTTATAATGCGTGTGGCTAATCTTTCGTTTATTTCATATCTTGTATTATTTATCACTTTATACCTTTCTTGCTGTTCGATACCTTAAATCTTAATAATATTATGCTCACGCTTTTCAAAAGCGCGCGAGTCGGGAGTCCTGTTGCCCCCCATCTAGTTAGCCTTATAAACGAAGATTCTATTCTTCTGCCGTTTGTTGCAATTTTTGTTTTTCGAATTATAAATGCTTTTGTTCAAACATCCGCGTTACAAACGCGGACGAGTGGGGGCAGTCATATTTATTTTAATTAAAACTATTCTGGTGAACGCAAGCCATTAATAAACTCCTCAAAAGACGGGGCTACGTACTCCATCGTGTTTTCTTCTCCACTATCAAATTTGTTCACCCATACCTGACCATAGGTTTCTTCATTGATGGAGACGTTGTAATCCCACCCACCTGAATCAATCCCAAATGGGATAAATCCCTCAATGCCTTCTTCTTTATGACCTTCTAGAATTGCTTCAACTGAAGCAAAGTCTTCATTTTTATTTAAACACAGAACTTCTTTAAATGCTGGGATTCCATTATACTCAACAGAACCCAAAAAAGCTCCTTCATATTTAACAAGGAAACCTTTTAATATATCAGGCATAGTTAAGCCATGTTTGTGCTCGAAAAGCTCTATATCTCCTATTGAAGATATTTGCTTTTCCTATTCAATTATTTTTAGTTCTTTCATTTTACTGAGCATAAAATAAGTTATTTGGAGCTTTTGAAGCTTCGATATAATATGACTTCCATTGTGCAACTGAACCACTATGCGTCATACCTGGCACCTTGGTGTGTGCTGTAGATTTAACTAATTGCATTGAACACTCACCTGTTAATGGATTAAAATCATCCATATGGTGCCAGACATAACCACGTGGTGCCTCATAACTATATGTATCAGACAAGCCCGCTGCCTTATTTGCTTCATGAAAGTCTCCGTTTAAACCTTTTCGTTTTCCTGTCATTTTAATTTTCACAACCGGGGATTTTCCCCCTCGCGCGCATTTCTAATGCGTGTGGCTAATTCTTCCTTAAGTTTTTACTTTTTTGTTGCTGACACTTTTAACCTTAAATCATATCATGCACTCGCTTTGCAAAAGCGCGCGAGTCAGGGAGCAGCTAAACTAAAGGCTATATAAACTTTATAGTTTTATTCCTAAAAATCTTTTTCTCGATAAATCCTCTAAATCTATCATCACAACATAATGTTGTGATTTCCCATATTTAATTTCATTAATTTGTCCTCTTATAGACATAAGAAAACGTGTCGCATCATATTGAAGTATATCATAAACACATTTCCCACTACTTTCCATAGCGAGCTTAATGTAATGACCTTTCCCATCTAAAAAATATTCTATCCTATGCTCTCTTTTGGGTAATTGTCTTGATAATATTGGTGTTTTTTCTATGGGGAAAGAAATAAGGTAAACCGATGAAACACGAGAACTATCATTTAGAACCACTTTGTTTTTCCACAAGTTTGGTGATGATTTAATTGAAATTAAAGAATTCTTAAATTGTACTGTATCAAAACTGCAGTTACCAACTACTTCTCCTAAATCATTTAATTCATTGCACTTCTTATTGCTTTTTGACTGAACAAAGATTGACTCTCCATTTACTCGAATAAAATAACGATAAAGAGAACCTGCCCATTCTCCTTGCTTTGGGTCTTCTGTATCATGATATGCCCAATCGTAATATTCGGGAGGGCAAACACGATTTTCACATGCTGTAAAAAGTAAAATTCCAAATAAGAATATTAGGAGTCCTCGCATAATTACTTTAGTTTATCTTTTAATATTTTGTATAAATGTTTAGATGCTGCACCTCTAGCATATTCAAAATAGTTGCACAATGCAGCCTTATCGGGCTTATCTGACCCTCTGCCACTATCTGGTGAATCAAGAGCAATATCATCATGAAATGGTCTTGGTAAGTCCATTTCTTTTTGATTAACTCTATCCATCATTAATTCCAATGTCCACGCCCCAGTAAACATTTCAGCTTCATATTGTTGCCAAAATGCTCCCAAATCTACTCCTGATGTATTTGATGTTCCTAAAACAACCTCTTCATAAGTTGGAATGTCTTCTGGTTTCAGAGTTTTAATATCAGTATCTGGTTGTTCCATCCACCAATCAATATAGGCAATTATAAAATTTGAATGTGAATAAAAATCTGCAACATTATGTAATATTAATCCTAAATCAATAGCTCCATCACCATCAAGGCTTGCGATACCATTTAATTTATTATTTAATTTTGACCATTCACTTTTTACATCACTTGATTCATACTTGCTATCAAAATGAATTTCAATCCGTTCTTCTTCACAAGTCAATGGAAAATTGAAAGGTATATCATTCAACGACATTACCAGCTCTACAGAATTAACCAAAGAAGCATTTACATCAAAAGTTACTTTAAATAGGTCACTTTGTTGGTCTTTATTGAAATATCTTATACTTAGCGAAGTTTGAGAGTTAACATTGACATCAGTACTTATCCATTCCGGTATTAGGTCAATTCCTTCTCCATTAAAAACAAGAGTTTCCATTTCTGCCGTTACATTCATGTAATCTTGCATTCTATAATCTTGCATCTGAAAAAGCAAATCAAATAATACTTCAGGATGCTCTAATAAAGTAATATCGAGTAATTCTATTTTGAACTGATTATTAGGTGTGATTACAAGCTTCTCAAATTTCACATCTGATTTTGCTACAGCTGAGAAGTATTCCTTAAATAAAAATATAGACTCTTTCATCTCAGAACCATACTGCCAACTTCTTCGGAAAACATTCCTCATATTAGGAAACTCAATTGATGTAGACCAATAATCAATCCACTTTCGTTTCAATATGTTATAAGGGCTGTCAAAAATAGTATAGAGGTCACTTATTTTTGAGTTTAAATAAACAGATAGTTCTTCTGTTATTTCTGCATTTTTCATTCCATTATTTACCTCACACAGTATACTTCCTCCATCAGCTAAAAGACCTGTAGAAATTAGAAGCTTAAAATTTCGCTCATTCAACTCTAAACTTCCATCAATCTTAGTGATAGCTTCTGCAACCATGTTTTGATGGGTTAATATTCCAAATGCCCCCTCTTCTTCATCCTGCGCCCAGGCAAAGAACATACTCTCCGGGTCATGAATCAAATCCCACTGGTATTTGTACAGAGCTTTGTTTTCACCTAATTTTTCAGTAGAAGTCATGTAATCCATCAGGTTGTCTGTGGTGCCTTTGCCCTGCTTGTATTCGTTTTCGCTGCTAAAGGTATGGTACAAACGGAAGGGACCGTGGCCCAGTTCGTGCGCTATGGTGTGGCTTATGTTATTGCTGCAACGGCTGTCGGTAAAGATGAATCCAAACGGCCTTTTTAA
This sequence comes from Bacteroidales bacterium, assembly GCA_965230395.1. Classification (GTDB taxonomy): domain Bacteria; phylum Bacteroidota; class Bacteroidia; order Bacteroidales; family UBA10428; genus UBA10428. The sequence goes on along the minus strand of CBDDKV010000002.1, from coordinate 2,123,460 downwards.
GGGCATAAACCCGCATTTGCCCGGGCCGCTTTTGGCTTTGTCGACCAGAAACAGGTAACAGGTATTTTTGTCTATGTGTACACCGGGGCGATCCTTAAACGTTTTTATTATCTCGCTCATCTCTTCGGTGTAGTTTGAAAGTAAGCCCGGTTTGCCATCGTCCAGCTTTCCGTCATCGGCATAGACGCTTTTTACCTGCAGGTTGCCGGTGTAGATTTCTACGTCCCAGGTGGTGGCCGCCTGTTTGTAGATTTCGTCGAGGGCCTTCTTTAGACCGGTGGCCGTAAGGCCCTCTTTGTTGCCGTTTACCGGAACAATTACCACCTTCTTCGGGTTTGTTGTATAGCCCGATATGTTCGCCTGCCCCGCATTTACCGTTATTTCCTTGTCCTCTTCGTTTTTGTAGCTGTAGGTGGCCAGAAGGCCAAACTCTCCTTCTGATGTAACTGGCGGAAGGACAACGTGGTATGTGGTGTCGTCTGCCCGGGTTACCTGTTGGGCTTCCTGCCCGGTTGTGGTTATAAATTTTAGTTTTGCGCCCGCTGGTTTATCTTTTTCTTTTAATTTAACTATAGCCATAATTGACTCCGATGCCGAAACCGCAGCCGATTTCCATGGCACATGGTATTGCTTTCCTTTTATCGATACGTTGTCGTAGTTTCCGGAGAGTATGGCGTTCTCATAGGCATCGTACCCGTAATTCTGGCTTACCGGGGCATAAAAGTCTACCCGTTTTATGTTTGTGGGGTCGTCGAAAGGTCTGTAATCGAATTTTTCGGCCAGCCAGCCCAGCCCGGCCATCATGCTTTCGTTGACATCGGGATCGGCCTGTTGTTTTATTTTGGTGTATTCTTTCCCGGTTATCAGTCCGTTCAGGATGCGCGACATTTCATCCCCGTCCAGGTCGGCCTCGAACTCCCCCAGCCCGTTTACGGCAATGGTACATTTATAGCCTATCTTCCCGGCTTCCCGTGCTACATCGACATCCATGGCTACGGTGTCCCACGAGGGGTAAAAGACAATATCGAAATACAGGCTTTGTGCATACAGTCCGTCGTGCTGTTTTTCAAGCTCGTTGGGCTTGGGGCTGTATTGTTTCCGGTTGATGAGGTTGGGCCAGAAATGGTCGTATTTCAGCATGCTTTTCACAAACAGCTCACTTTCGAACACGTTGCGCAGGAACTCCAGGGTGTCGCGAAGTTCCCCGTTCAGTCCGATACGGTTGTCGATCCCGTACCCAACGTTTGATAAATGCCTTGCCTGAAGGGCTGCCCAGCCCAGTTCCACATCAAGCAGTTCATCGAAGTATTCCCGGATGGATTTTACCAGCGAATCGACCCGCTCACGTGTCCATTCCTGTTCGGCTTCATTATTTTTTGTTTGAACGGGAGTTTCCTGTGCCTGTGCAAATGTTACTGTCATGAACAGAAAAAACAATACAACTCCTTTTAAACTAAACCTGTAACGAGACCTCACCCCCCGTAAAAGGCCCCCTTTGCTTCGCTTACTATGATTAACTTTGTGCAAATCCAACTGTCTTGTAAAATTGCCTTTCATATGCCGGCTAAATTAATAAACCTTTTTTATTTTTTCTCTGGTGATGCTGAATTACACATTATGCACACGCTTTTCAAAAGCGTGCGAGCCGGAGGTTGACTTGACACTGGATTCCGCTAGTCTTTTCTTGAATGCCATACCAGGCTTCGACTCCGCTCAGCCAGACAGTCACCCTGAGCAGGAGCCGAAGGGTATTGTCCCTCAGGTAATTTTTCTGAGACATGCGGATTTTTGGTACAAAAGCGTGCGAGCCGGAGTTTTTAATGCGTATGATCAATTCTACATTATGCACACGCTTTGCAAAAGCGCGCGAGCCGGAGGTTGACTTGACACTGGATTCCGCTAGTCTTTTCTTGAATGCCATACCAAGCTCCGACTCCGATCAGCCAGACAGTCACCCTGAGCAGGAGCCGAAGGGTATTGTCCCTCAGGTAATTTTTCTGAGACATGCGGATTTTTGGTACAAAAGCGTGCGAGCCGGAGTTTCTATTTTAAAAGTTACACCTTCAGCATTATTTGGTACGCATAATAAAAGCAAGAACATAGTATGGGGGACGTATATCAATTGCCTGATTTGTTGTGTTGGCACTACTTACAGAAGAACCTGTCTTTGTTGTGTTTGTCTGAATGGTATGGCTATGCCCATCAACAATATACCCTGGCCAATTAGGAAAGTCAGTAAATTTTCTCTCATCTGGCTGTCCTGTAGATGGCTCAATAAACCCTCTATAGTCAGATGAACGATATAGAGTATGAAAATAGTTATTATTGTTATCTCGACCTCCTCCTGAAAATCCTGTCCACCAAAAATCATCCGAAAATTTTTCCTGAATTCCCCAAATATTCCATTTAGGATCAGCCACATCAATATACGTTTCGGAATTAAATGCATCCTTAAAGATATGATTATGTTTACCATCCTCACTTCCGTAAGTTTCCCCCGTATGCCAGTGTTGGGGAAGGTTGTTGGCCTTTATGGTTATTTCGTTATCTGAATTTCCCTGGTAGCCTCCCTGGTAGACCTCCGAGGTTTTTTTATCGCTTAGATTTCCCGGATTTTTATAATTGTTGTCCCATATATCCGGATCAACACCTCCACTACCATGACTGACACTATCCGCACCATAACCAACAACAAAACGCCCCCTTAAGTCAGGGGTTTTTATTCCGTCCTTTGTTCGACCGTCGCAAAGTGCCCAACCAGCAGGAATACGGCTTAAAACACCGCTCCACATGATAATTCCACCAACCGGTACTGTTCCGTTGCCTGAGAATGTATTAGAACCGCTTGCATCCAGGTTTCCAGATACAGAACCTTCAAATTTGGCGTTAATAACTGTGTAATTCTCATCCATTGTTATTTTTCCTGTTGAAATGTCGGTATCAAATGGTGTTGCCGATTGCCATCTTCTTGTTGTAGCGTTCACACTGTCCGCATAAACAAAAGCATGCTCTTTCTCAATATAATACAGCAAGCCCGGCCTCACCTCCGATATATCGGGCAAAGAATTACGTTGATCCACAACAGGGATAAGCAATCCTTTTCCATCGCCTTTTATGTGTAAAGCCGCATGCTCATGCGGATCGGTGGTCCCGATTCCAACCTGCGTGAACACTTTTACGGTTGCTATTAGCGCTAGTGTTAGTAATGTTAATCGTTGCATAACTTTTTACTTTATTTTGTTTTTAGTTTTCTTTGTTTTTAATTACTTCTTAATATGTATTGCCGTACGACTTATTGTATATCAGATGTCTATTCATTACTGCCTTACTAATTTTGTTTTAATATTTTAAATGTTTTTGCCTGGTTACGGGTTACTATCCGCAAGATGTAAAGCCCCTGGCTTAATCCTGACAGGTTTACATGATGTTCTAACTCTTCAATGCCATCGAACCGCTGAGATTGCACTAACTGCCCGTTCATTGAATACATATAATACGCAACATTTGCAGGTTCCGAAACCAGAAGTTTTAATGTAACATCGTCAACTGTCGGGTTTGGGAAAATATTTACATCCAGTATTTTTATTAACCTGTTAAGTTCTTGCTGCTCCTTATCCATTCCCATTTTTATCCTATAATAAGGGTTGTACCCCTCAACATGAATGGGTTTGCTTATAGTTGCCGAACATATTTCGTTGCTTACGGTTAGTGTTGCATTAAATGTATCCTGTACATAATATATGTGGGTGGGTTCTTTATCGGTGCTGGTAATCATGTCGCCAAATTCCCAGTAATAATCTACGGGGTCGGGTACCGAAAGATCAACATAACGCACTGTATCGCCTATCCGTATATTACTGGCAACCATAAAGTGCGGCGTAATGGACATGCTTGTCTGAAGTATTTCTGTTGTATCGCTGTTTGCACATCCATTTGGCGCCATTACATATACCCAGTATGTTCCGGCACTGCTTATGTCCCACACCTGCCCACTATATGTTTCTCCCGATGAGTTCCCCCAGGAATAAAGGCTTCCCGGATTTCCGGCATCCAGTACAAGGCCTGAGTTCGAACACATGATGATTTCTTTTTTCAACCTGATTTCCGGTGCCGGCATGGATACTACATAGGTTGAGTCGGTTACAACGCACCCTTCTGCATGTTCCACATCTACTTTGTACCAGCCGGGGGCCGATGCCTTAATAAACTGTTCACTGCTTCCGGTATTCCAGCTATAGGTGTAACCTTCCCCGAAATACCCGGCATCTATAAATTCATGACTGTTATCGCAGATGTTTATCCCGTCGGGTAAATCAAGATCTGCAACCGGTTTTACATATACTTCAACAGAATCTCTTACCGAACAGTTTTCTGCATTGGTTATTTCTACCCATACCCAACCCGATGTTTCGGTATAGTAATTTCGCTGTGAGTTTCCATTGTGCCAGTTGTAGGCAGAGCCCGGATTTTGTGCATCCAGGAGTGCAAACTTACAGGCTTCCGTCCGGCCTCCATCAAATGGCTTTTCCGGCATTTCCCTTACGGTTACGCTAACCGGACCGGAAATACTTGTACAGTTGTTGCTGTTTGTTACCCTTACCCAATAATCTCCGGCTTTTGACACGGTAATGGTTGGGGTTGTTTCATTTGTAGACCAGTAATAACGTCCGGGTGCCCCGGCATCCAGCAGGACTTTGTCCCCCTTACAGACAGATTTATCAACTCCCAGGTCTGCCACAGGCATTGTATGCAATGTTACCTGCACACTATCTTTTTCTGCACAACCAAACCCGTTTGTCACGGCTACCGTGTACCATCCGGACTGACCGGGTTTTATTGCCTGCGTTGTTTCTCCGGTGTTCCATGCGTAGGTGCTTCCGGGATTCCCGGCATTTAAGGTCATGACAACATCCTCACAGGCCTGCAAGTTACTTCCCAGGCTTATAATTGGTAAGGGGTTTATGGCCACATTGGTCATTGCCTGATCGGAACACCCACTGGCTCCGGTTATTTCTACCCAGTACTGCCCGGGGGCACCTACTTCAATTGTGCTTGTGTTTTCCCCGGTATTCCAGTTAAATGTACCGTCTTTCACTCCCGGATCGATAGTTGCCGATGCCCCCTCGCAAAATTCGAGAGAGGCCGGCAGGGTTATTTCCGGTGAGGCATTTATAGTGGCATTTATGGTATCGTACCCTTTACACCCGTTTATATCGGTTACTGTTACCGAATAGGTCCCTGTGTTTTTTATTTCAATTATCCGTGTTTTTTCCCCTGTTGACCACTGGTAGGTTGCCCCGGGGTTATGGGCATCGAGCAGGGCATAGTCGCAGGCTTCCAGATCGTTCCCTAACCGGGGCAGAACACTGGCCGAAAGCTCCACATACGTTTCCTTATAACTACTGCAACCGGTTACCGGATTAGTAACCGCAACGCTGTTTAAACCATTTTGCTTTACAATAATGGAATTTGTTGTACTTCCGTCGTGCCATTTATAGGCGTTTGAAGGCGGCCCTGCTATTAGTTCGAGAGACTGGTCACATGTTCCTGTATGGTCTCCAAACGATATTTCCGGTACCGGGTTTACTTCAAGGGGCAGGGTATCGTACCCATTGCACCCCTGGTGGGTTATGGCATGAAGCGATACGTTGTATGTTCCGGCATTATTATAAAAATGGGCCGGCACGGGTATATCACTCACATTGTTTGCGGGCTGGGAAATATCGCCAAAATTCCAATTGTAGTAGGCTATATCGTCAACGGTTGTTCCCTTACTGACCCTGAACACTATTTCGGAGGCTGTACAGTTTTGCCCTTCAGTTACTATATTAAATTGCGGGTTTGGTGATATTACAACTTCTGTCGATGCGGTGTCTTTACATCCGTAACCGGTTGTTGTTACCAGGCTGGCCAGGTACATTCCCGCCCCGTTGTATTTATGGCTTACGCTTGGCGATGTTGCGGGCTGGTTATTTTCATTTCCGTCCCCGAATATCCATTTTATGCTGTCAAGGTTGACCAGTGCATTGGTTGGCTGAAATAACGAGGGGGCCCCTTCGCAAACCGATGCCTGTGCTGGGTCGAACCCGGCAGGAATTACCCCGCGTATGGTAACCGGCAAAGACGAATCGGATTTACACCCGTGTTTATCTGTTCCTGTAAGGCTTATGATATAGCTGCCCGGTGTTGCGTATATTTTATTCGGTGAGTTTTCTTTAGAGAAGGAACCGTCACCAAATTGCCAGTAATAGTCCAGTCCTTTTTCCGATGTATTTTCAATATATGCCTGTTGCTGATTGATACACACATCCGGCCTGGCGGTAAAACCAATATCGGGCAATGCATATATTTCCACTTCTTTTATGATGGAGTCTTTACATCCCCATTGATTGTCTGCTATTAACTTTACCGGGTATTTTCCTGCTGGGGCATATTTTACCGAATGCTCAAAATTATTGCTGATTGTCCCGTTACCAAAGTCCCACTCGTATGTACCGGCTTTTTTTGATGTGTTTTTCACAAAGGTGGTTGTCCCTAAACAATTATTATCCGCCTCAAACCCGGCTTCTGCATTCGGATGAACGGTCACTGCTTTGCTTACGGTATCGGTACACCCACTGTCTGATACGATGGCCAGTTTTACATGGTAACTTCCATACGAATGGTAGGTATGTGTGGCCGTATCGTTTTTAATCCATGGCAAATTGGGGTTGACCAACCACGAATAGGCATTTTTCTTTACTACGGAACACTGCGCATCGGGGGCAAAAAGAGATGGGTTACCATGACAGACATTGGTTTGCCCGTCGGCCTGAAAACTTGCTGTTACCGACGGGTTAACATATACCTTTACTGAATCGGAAGACACACATTTAGCATTTGACATGGCTTCCAGTTTAATATTTTGCCACCCTGCTTCCGTAAAACGGAAATCCAGGTGTGGGTTTCTCGTTTCTTTTAAGGTTTTACTGTGGAAATCGGTCCCCTTTTCTGAGGTTACCGAACCATATACCACCTTTATTTTATCCAGCGTATCAATGGTCCAGGTATAGCTTGTTATAGATGACACCGGGTTTTTGGGCGGTATAGTAGAGAGGTTGTTTATGGCTGCATACGTTCCGGAACAAATTGGCGGTTCGGCTTCAAGGCTTACTTCCGGTAATGGATGAACGGTAAGGAAAGTAGGTTTATAGCTTACACAGCCATGCTTGTTTACATATTTTACACCAAATTTTATGGTATCGCCCGGAACGTTTAATGCATGAAATACGGTATTGTTTTTATCGGCCAGTGTATCTTTCTCGAACCACCAGGTGTAATTGTTATCGGTATCATCGGAATTACAGGTGTCTTTAATGTAAAATTGTTCCCCCTGACAAACATTAAACAAGCTTGGGGACATGTCTGCCCCGTAAATTTTCAGGCCCATATCACTGGAACTGTTAATCCTTACATTTATGGTATCGGAGGCATGGCAGCCCCGTAAGTCGCGAACGTTTACCCAAACCTTCAAATCAGCATTGGCAGGTACAGAGTCGGTTGAAAAACTGTATTCAAATACATTGTTTTGTTGCGAGGCAAGGCGGTTTATGTCTGTGGATGTCCCCCACTGGTAGAAATAATCGCGCCAGTCGAGGCTTTCGTCTTTAAAGGGTTTTAATTTGGCAAGCTTACCGGTACAGAACGAAGTGTCGCCACCCAGGTTGACCGGGGGCAGGCTGTCGCAGTTTTTTTCGGCCAGGGTAAATTTATACCCTTCGGTGAAAATGGTATTCCCGGTTACTTTATCACTTGCAGCATCTGCCGAGTTGTTGCCTTCTGACATAATGTACATGACGGAATCTTTCGCATACCAGGTTTCAAAACCTTCTATGTGTTTATTGGGCTGCAGGCCCCATACGGCCAGGCTGTCCTGTTCCATTCCCGGCAAAAGGTCGGCATTGTCAAGGTATTTAAACTCAGACTGCACAACTCCCCCGCCCTGGGTAACCCGGTACAATTCATAAACTTTGGCTATGCTGGTATCGGTAACCCGTGAATCGTGATAATGGTAGCGCCTTATACCGGTTACGCCGCCTTTTGAGTTCGGGTCAATACCGAGGGTATGAAAACTGTCCCTTCCGCCATCGGTAAGGTTTTTTTCCGCTTCGATAAAGCCGGTGCCGGAAGAATCGACTATACGGCTGTCGTTACGCTCTATGCCAATGGTCCCATAGCGGCGGGTTGTTTTATCATATTTATAATACAATAAAACCCCTTTTCCGTTTAAATCAAAATTTCCCTTATTGAACTCCAGTTGCCCTACCATATTAATGGAATCGGTAAGGATAACACTATCGTTTGCAGCTACCCATATGGTATCAAAGATGACCCCCCCTTTGTTTTCAATAAACTGGATGGAATCCGAACAAAAGGTTACTAAACCAATATTCAGTACAGAGTCAACTTTTTTAGTCTGATTATTCAACTTCCCATAGGAAGAAGGCTCAAACAAATTCGGTGCTTTGTTCTTCAGCGAATCGGTAAGAATAATATTTCCCCCGTTATCGATATTCCCTTTTACATCAACTTCAAGGGAACCGCGGATATATACCCCGGTTCCCTGCATTATCCTGAATTTTGATGTATTAATATATAGCTTCGTTTTGTCCTGCGCTTTTATGTTAACTAAAATAAGACCTAACAACAATACTAATAAAAAAAACTTTTTGAAATTAATTTGCATAATTAACAGGTTGAAATAAACTTAAAGTAGAATTTGACACATTACGCATTTAATCTTTAACACACCTGATTGATGCAGCTTGAAACTTATCCGTGTTAACATGAAAGCTACTTTTATTCTCAAAATCAATTCCAGGTCGATGAGCATCCTCTTTATTATACTCTGTTGATGTCCAAAAATAAGTATAAGTAGAAATATTACTGTAAGTTCCTGTTGCAACCCTGACTCCTGCAGGCAAAGCATTAAATCCGCTGGCATTGGTTGCCCCGGTATTGGGTTCTTTCCAGTGTTCTGTTCCGGTTTCTTTTAAAGCCCCCCCGGCAATGGCTTTTCCGCCCAGGTATGCTGCCAATGTATCGAACTCCGCTTTTGAAGGCACATGCCAGCCTGAAGGGCATATTTCCCTTACGGTATCTAATGGGTGGGTAATATACCAGGTATACAGGTAACCGTACTCTTCAGCATTTTCAGTTTTTCCTTCATAAGCCCAGTAGTATTCCGGGTGGTCGAATTCTGATATATCTTTATCCGGTGTTGGTGTTGAATATATCGGTACTAACTGGCCCCCCCTTCTGTAATGGGTAACATTCAGGTTACGGGCCATCCAGACCTGTTTTCCTATTTTCACCCATGGGAATGTTCCATTTTCCTGGTCCAATGCTGTACCTATAAGCCCTGCAGTTTCCAGTGTGGCCGAATCGGCCCCGCTTTGCAAAAGGGTACCTACGCCAACTTTGGCTTCAAACAAGGTAGTAACCGATATATTTTTGTCCAACAGCTCTTTTACGGCAACACCTCCGGCAAGCAGGTCTTCTATAGGTATGTTGTTGTCTAAAAGGCTGTCAAGTGGCAGGCCTTCATTTAATAATTTTTCTACCGTTATCCCATCATCAAGGAACTGCTGTACCGGTATTTTAGTGACCGTTAACAGGTAATTGAAGCTAAACTCCTGTTCCAGTAAGTCTTTCAGGTCGGTGGCATAACCTACCGTTATGGTGTCGCTGAATGCGCCATTGCATTGGCCGTCCCTGGCCAATACCCGGTACGAGGTTGTTTTTTCGATTTTATAATCGATAGTCAGTTGTCCGTTTGTATTACCGATTTCCCCCCAGCTATCATTGTCCCAGAATTTCTGCCAGCTTATATTTCCTCTTGTCCCTTCCGGCACCCTGAACGTAACCGTTTCGTCATTAAACAGGTATGCGGTATCGCTTTTTGAAACGTACCGGTACTGGGCATTTAACTGAAGGGTGCATGTGAGTATTAATCCTGCTATATATAATATTGCTTTTTTCATTTTTATAATTGTTTTTTTATGCTGTTTTTGTTTTTTCAACTCTTAGGGCTTGTTCTTCCCGACTTTCAGGTCCCGCACTGACAGGCATCACGGCACCAGTTTGAGCGGAGCCGGGGTTGCCAGTTCGAGCGTAGCCGGTTCTTGTCAGTTCGAGCGTAGTCGAGAACCCTCATTGACAATAAGTTGAAACGTTCTATTGATGTTTCCTGACGCTATGTTTACCAGGTAAATACCCTGTCCTTCGGGAAGGGCAAACTCTTTATCGGCTATTTGTGCACCTTCAACCGTTTCTGTAAAAAGGACTTCCCCTGAAACGGTGAGCAGTTTTACGGTAACACTCTCTGCGGTCCCGGCTTTGTTGACCTTGAAATACCGTACGGCCGGATTGGGATAAATACTAAGTCCTTCTGCGATGTTTGCTTCTTCTGTTGCTGTTTTTTGCGCAACCTTTACCTCCAACGTGTCGGTCGACTGGCAATTGCGGGCATCTGTTACGTGGAATACATACTTTATTGTTTCTTCTGGTGTAACCTGTGCCACTTTTTTGTCCCTGTCTTCCATATAGTCCCCGGGAGACCAGTAGTAATAATAATCCGGGGTGCCCCCGCTGATGGAGTTTTCCGAACCAATATCAACTGTTTCGCCTTCGTTTATGGTAACATCGTCCCCAATGTTCACAAGCAGTTCTTCCGGCTGGGTGAGTTTAAAATCAATAACCGTCTGGGCATTTATAAAACCTGCCACGCTAATTAACGGGATGAAGAGTAGTATTTTTCTCATTTGTAATTGTTTGTTAGTTATAAATTGTGAGTTATGGGTTATGGGGTGTTAGATTTTGGGTATTGGTACTTTTTCGGCCAGGGAATCCGTTTGCTGTTTTTTTTCTGAAGTACTTTATGTTTCGTTCAATTTTTAATATTGTCACCGGAATAGCCCGGGTTCCCGCTATTTTCTTTTCAATGTTTGCTTTTTGTAGCATAACGTTTCGCGAATTTGCTGAATTAGTAATTTCACTGGTTTATGTCTGCAAAAGTAATAATTCTTATGATGGTGCAAAGATGACAGCCGTCATCTTTGATGATTTACCGTTTTTTTTATTTAAAATCTCATTTTTTACCGATAAACGGGAAAGAATATGGGATGAGGGTACAAATCAGGAAGAGATCGGTGGTTTATCCTGCTATTTCCGTATAAACCGGCTCTCCTATACCTTTAAAAACGGGATTGCAAATCCCGGACTCTTTCTTCCGGATTACAAATCCGGAAGAGTGGGGGTCGACAATTAAACTGCTCTTTTTTACACTTAAAAATACAGACTTTACCAATCAGTCGAATATACACTAAGTATTCCTATTTTCATTTCTATACATTTTATATGCTTTTAAGAAAAATAATCCTGCTATTAAAATAAAACAAGCGTATACCCCCCATAGACCAAGATACTTATCTATATAATGAATTAAAGCATAAAAAACTTTTCCTCCAGTACTTGCAACTGAACTATTGCTCGGATGTTGAATCTTATAGTAAACCTTATCATTTATTAACAAGGTTGCAACAATAGCCAGAACACCGTAAAAAATAGGGCCATAATATTTTTTTCTTAGAATTTTCATTTTATTGTTTGATTTATTATTTCTTTAGGAAACATACCTAAAAAGTCTATAGCTTCCTTCTCTGTTAATCCCATGTTTTTAAGTGTTTTTAGTATTTTACCTCTGTTTTTCCCATTTAAGGCTCTACTAATCGATATCTGATATGGACTATTAGGTCTTGATATCAAATATTCCATTCCTCCACTTTTAAGTAATTCAACGATACAATCAAACCCTATTTCAGCAAAGTTAATATCAGGTTTCTCAACATTCTTAATAGTCGCCCTAACACAATTTAAAGCCCCAGAAAGATGGTGATTATCAATGATAGATGTTAGACCTACCCAAATAGCATCTTCATATTTTACTTTGCAAACAGCTTCTTCATACTTATATCCATCCAACATCAAAGTAAATATTTGCATTTGCCAGTTTAAATATGTAGCAAAAAGCATTTTACTCCCTACTTTCAAAGTAATTTTTTTTACAGCCCCAGCCGTCCCTCCTGTGTAGACCCACAAAGCAACTTCAACAGCATCCCCGATTCCAAATCCTTCGATTAAGTAAGAATTATCCACCCCGTCTAGTCCGCGTTTGTAACGCGGATTCTATTCTTCTGTCGTTTGTAACGATTTTTATGTTATCCACAATTGTTACCATTTTTATTTTTCGCATTATCATTGCTTTTGTTCAAACATCCGCGTTGCAAACGCGGACGAGTGGGGGAAGCTTTTAAATATTTCTTATTCTGTTGTTGGCAAATACGAGCGTGATGAAATGCCCCCCTCTGTAGAAGCAGCAAAAAAATAGCCAAACTGATTAATACCACGGTTGGCTACCTATTAGGTGAAACAAACGAAACCAATGTTCTTAAAGACCCCGACATGCTTCGCCGATTAAACCAAATCAGCGAACTACCGGAAGAAGACAAACACTGTATTCTTTATACTTTGGATGGTTTACTGCAAAATGTAAAAGCTAAACAGGCTTTTGCAAAATGACTTTTATCAAGGGTAATCAAACAGCATCCTATACTTATTGGTAACCCCTGCTAAGATAGGCTCAGGATTATTAATAAGCTCTTCTATTTCATCAAGTAGCTTTTCTTTTCGTCCGGCTTTTAAATAAGAACTACAATCATTAATTGAAAAATCCAGAGCAAGAGTACCTTTAGCAAAATCTGGGTCTTCAATATTTACTGTTTTCATTTTAAATATTAGCTTACCCCATTTTGGATGCTCATAACTTTGAATAGCTTCAACTATTGCTCCATTAATAAGTTGCCTATGAATATCTTTCAAAAGCCCTGAAACGATTTCTTTTTCTGAGTCCATACTATTTTCCATTTAAGAAATTTAATGCTTGTGTTTTTGAGACCGAGCCATTTTTGAGACCATTAATTAACTCTTCAGTTTTTAACAGACTTTCTACTGAAAGTTCAGAAGGAATACCAGTAGGGAGGATTACTTTGCCTAACTCATTTCCTGATTCTATGTTACGGGCATTTTTATACACCTCACTCATATAGCTGTTGTAGATGGTTCTTTGTTCTTCTGTAAGAGCTATTGCAGGTTTGCGAACCCTTTCAATAAGTTTTGTAGCAACCTCTTTGACATCCGCTTTAGAGAATACATTTAGATAGTCGGTATATGGTTTACCCAGGAATGCATCGTATACCCAATGTTCTGCATTAGCAATGTTCAGAGCTTTTTGACCTATTAACTGGAGTTCACCCCTTACATTATTTCCATACTTAATAAATATGGTAGATACAGTATAGCCAGAGGCATACTCTTTTGGTGCCGTTATGATTTCTTTACCAATAGCAGTAGCAACGTCTTCAATCTTATCAAGATGTAACTGTGTCAAGTATGGAACACCGCCTTTTCCTGCTAGACTATTTACGGAAACAACCCCCAACTCGCGCGCATTTATAATGCGTGTGGCTAATCTTTCGTTTGTTTCATTTCTTGTATTATTTATCACTTTATATCTTTCTTGCTGTTCAATACCTTAAATCTTCATTTATATTATGCTCACGCTTTTCAAAAGCGCGCGAGTCGGGAGTCCAGTGCCCCCCCCTTCTAGTTAGCCTTACAAACGCGGATTCTATTCTTCTGTCGTTTGTAACGATTTTTATGTTATCCACAATTGTTACCATTTTTATTTTTCGCATTATCATTGCTTTTGTTCAAACATTCGCGTTGCTAACGCGGACGAGTGGGGGATGAGGGTACAAATCAGGAAGAGATCGGTGGTTTATCCTGCCATTTCAGTATACACCGTCCCTCCTATATCTTTAAAAACTATTTCTCTTTTGCCGTTCGTTACGATGACATTCGCTGTATGCCTGTTAAAAAGTTTCCGCACATGATTCATTACCGAATTTTTGGAAAGCCAGAAAACTGTTAGCGTTAAAGCGGTTTTCTGCACTCACGAAAATCCTGATAAATGGGAAGAAAGAATTGGTTAATCCTTAGAAAAACCATGAAGCACTTCTATCGCTTCATGCTCTTTAAAAACAGCATAAACATCCTGATTAAAATTGTTTAAATCTAAAACAAAGACTTCCTCTTTCCCCGTAAACTCATCTTCTTTTTCTGTTCCTATCCATTTAGTTTTCTTAAATCTCTTTTTTCCAATTACCTTATTAACTTTTTCTTTAGGAACTAAATGTGCTTTGGAACGAGCTTCCATTGGAGCAGGAATTTCTTTTCTACTTAAATATAGGTGCTCTTTATTATAGATTAGCACTATTAAATCATCTGGGTATTGTAGATATTGCATATATCGACCAGGTTCAATTAAAACTCCATCTAATTCAATTGTTACTTCAAACTTATAAAAGGAAGAAATATCTTTTGGCTTTAACTCTCTGTATATATTTATTTCATCATCATCTAAACGTGTTTTTCTATTAATTAAATATTCAATTAAATTATCTCTATTTAATTCTTCATATTCAAATTCAGACACAAAACTAAACTTGTTAAAATCTGAACTCATAATCGTAGCAAACAAATCTTTGTCATTAATAAGGTCTTCCAGTTTAATTGAATTGTTAGCATATAATTTACTTTTACCATAATACGGAAATACTTGTTTCTTGAATACAATGAATGAACTCATTGTATTTTGTAGTTGTTTTATTATCTTTTTTCCCATACGTTTTTATCTAATTTATAAGATTCAAATACCACCCCATCTTTGTTATAAATTCTTAAAATAGCTCCTTCCTGTAATTCTACCATATTATCCAATTTAAATTCAGGTACGATTTTATCATAAGCACCTGTGGTACCTGTTAATGTATTTGGCGGACCAAAAGTGTGCGCTTCCGCAGAATTGTAGGGGCGTACTGGATTTCCAACATTATCATACTCAATGGTCGCAAATCCTTTATCTTTTGAGAATTTTGTACCATCGTAATCTAATCGTAAATCATTAAACATTTGCTCTGCATTTTTAACTTCGACATCTTCAACTTTTGCAACAAAACCGCCAACCATTTTTTGTTGACTTGAGATATTTGCATTTCCAAGGTGATAGGCGTTAACATCCTCAATAGGTAGTACCTTTCTCATTTTGGTTGCTGCTGTTGGCATATCAAAACACTCTTCAGCAATCTTCCTTGCCTTTAAAAGTTGTGCTTCTGTTGCATTTCCATAAGCTGCAAGCTGATTAATTTTAATTAACTCTTCTATATCGGCATCAACATACCCTCTGCTCCGTATTGCTGCTTTTATATGGTCTGCTACTTTTGTTATGTCATACGTAAAAACACCTCCCAAGTCCCCGGCATTATCAATTAGCCTAGCTATTTCATCGTCATAGTCTGTAAATTCATCTACTATTTTCTTGGTTTGGGTTGCCAGCTCGGTCGTTTTGGCATCACTTGCCAGTTCTGTGCCGTGTTTTGCATAAAATGCGCCTGCGGTTACAACATCGTCTTTTAACAGGTTCTTTAATCTACCTGCTCCTGTAGCCCCTAAATCCACAAAGCCCAGAACGGCAGAAATCATCTGCATTGAGTTTACATAAGCTTGTCCATCAGCCCCGTATTTATCTATCAAATACTTTTCAGAGCCTGTAGATAATAAACTTATCGTACTCGAAGCAACATCGCATATTGCCAACACAAGCCTTACGCCTTTTATACCGCCGGATATTACGCCCACACCTACGGCTAAAGAACCAACATCAATGATTACCGAAGCGGTTGTTTTAATATTCTCATTCTTATTGCATTGTAGGTAATAATGTAGTTTCAGAGCCGATGCTAGTTCTATCTCGCCTCTTTTTGAAGCGTCTACACCATCCAAATAAGCATTGTGATATAAAGCCATCGGTTCATCAAAAGGAAGTTCAACGGTTTCACTTTGGATGGTTGGCTTTATTTCTGGAACTGATGGCCCATCTGCCTGTTTCACATAAACAATGTCATATCCTGTAATGGTCGATATTGTAATGGAAACTTTTCCTTCCGAAAGGACTTTTGCAGCCGATATGTATTTTTTACCTTCCTGGTCGTCTGTTAAGTTGTAGAACCTGTTTTGTTCGTGCAGTTCAACAAGCTTCTCTGTTTTTGCTTCACCGTCAGTAATGCCTTTTGTTTGGAGTACGTAATCATCAATTACATCAAGCAAACCTGCATAATTATCATCTACAAGAGTAAACAGGTCGTTAAAGCCTTTATCAATGGTATTGAGTAAATCTCCTTTCTTTAATTCGTCAATCAGGCTCGATATTTCTTCCGACTTAATAAATCTTAGCAACCTTAAAGTAAGTTCTTCTTCGTTATGCCCGGATAACCTTAACGCACCTCTTAATTCTTTGCTTGACAAAACATTTAAGCTATGCGCCCTTAATTCCATTGGAAGGAACTCTAATTCTGCATCACTAAAAGTATTAACCAAAATAGCTACTTTCTCCCTGTCCTCAAATTTCTCTAGTAGCTCTTTTCTATGCTCGTAATCGCTTATTAGGCCTTCAAGTCTGCTCAGATAATCAGAAAATGGCTTTTCTTGTTCTGCCTGTTTATAGGCATCATAACTTGCCCTGATAAAGTCGCCATATTCTTGCCATGTTGTTGCATTATTGTTTGCAAACAGGACATCCCCAATGCGGTTAAATAAATCCGCAACCTGTTTTAACTGGTTTATTTCTTCTTCACTTTCAGCATCTTTTAAGTATTCTGTATAAAATAAGTCGCCTACTTTTCCTTCGGAGTTATCTATTTCCTGTTCTTCAAGGCATTCATGGATAGCTGTTAAAACTTTTGATATATACAGACCTCTATAATCTTCTTCTGCAAACTGTGCTACCAAACTATTATCGTCAACACAACCAAACTCGTCCAACATTGACAACTGGTTCAGACATTCGACCAATTCACCACTTTCTTGCAACACTCCTAAAAATGGCGGTTCCATTCCAGGTAGCACAATTCCTGTTGATGATTTATCTTCGGGTTCTACTTCATTGTCATTTACCTTAAATAGAATGGCTATATTGACTACATCTGCATTGCCTTCGTTGTCTGAATTTGCAATAATAATTCGTTGTGGTTTGAACTTAGTAAACTCAAGATTTGAATAACCGGACACATCAAGAGGGCTGGCTCCACCTAAATCACCTATATTACTACAACGGAACGAATGCACTGTAACAAAAGCATTTTCTCCAAGTTTCAACCCCAGTGATTTGGCTAGTTCTTCAATCTTTAGAACTAAGTAATCACTCATCATCGCCCCCTCTTCCTTATCCTGGAACAAGGCAATCATCGCCTCCGGGTCGTGGATTAAGTCCCACTGGTATTTGTACAGAGCTTTGTTTTTACCTAATTTTTCAGTAGAAGTCATGTAATCCATCAGGTTGTCTGTGGTGCCTTTGCCCTGGGTGTATTCGTTTTCACTGCTAAAGGTATGGTACAAACGGAAGGGACCGTGGCCCAGTTCGTGCGCTATGGTGTGGCTTATGTTATTGCTGCAACGGCTGTCGGTAAAGATGAATCCAAACGGCCTTTTTAAGGGCATAAACCCGCATTTGCCCGGGCCGCTTTTGGCTTTGTCGACCAGAAACAGGTAACAGGTATTTTTGTCTATCTCTACCCCGGGGCGGTCTTTAAAAGCTTCTATTACCGCGTTCATCTCTTTGGTATAGTTCGAGAGAAAACCGGTTTCGCCATCGTCCAGCTTTCCGTCATCGGCATAGACGCTCTTTACCTGCAGGTTGTCGGTGTAGATTTTTACGTCCCAGGTAGTGGCCGCCTGTTTGTAGATTTCGTCGAGGGCCTTCTTTAGACCGGTGGCTGTAAGTCCCGCTTTGTTCCCGTTTACCGGGACAATTACCACCTTCTTCGGGTTTGTTGTATAGCCCGATATGTTCGCCTGCCCCGCATTTACCGTTATTTCCTTGTCCTCTTCGTTTTTGTAGCTGTAGGTGGCCAGTAAGCCAAACTCTCCTTCTGATGTAACTGGCGGAAGAACTATCTCGTAGGTTGTGTCGTTTACCTGGGTTACTGTTCCTGTCGGTTGTCCGGTTGTAGTTACAAATTTCAGTTCTGCCCCTGCCGGCCTATCTTCTTCTTTTAATTTAACAATAGCTTTTATTGACTCCGTTGAAGAAATCGCCACCGATTTCCATGGCACATGGTATTGCTTTCCTTTTATCGATACGTTGTCGTAGTTTCCGGAGAGTATGGCGTTCTCATACGCATCGTACCCGTAATTCTGGCTTACCGGGGCATAAAAGTCTACCCGTTTTATGTTTGTGGGGTCATCGAAGGGTCTGTAATCGAATTTTTCGGCCAGCCAGCCCAACCCGGCCATCATGCTTTCGTTGACATCGGGACCGGCCTGTTGTTTTATTTTGGTGTATTCTTTCCCGGTTATCAGTCCGTTCAGGATGCGCGACATTTCATCCCCGTCCAGGTCGGCCTCGAACTGTCCCAGCCCGTTTACCGCAATGGTACATTTATAGCCTATCTTCCCGGCTTCCCGTGCTGCATCGACATCCATGGCTACAGTGTCCCACGAGGGGTAAAAGACAATATCGAAATACAGGCTTTGTGCATACAGTCCGTCGTGCTGTTTTTCAAGCTCGTTGGGCTTGGGGCTGTATTGTTTCCGGTTGATGAGGTTGGGCCAGAAATGGTCGTATTTCAGCATGCTTTTCACAAACAGCTCACTTTCAAACACATTGCGCAGGAACTCCAGGGTGTCGCGAAGTTCCCCATTCAGTCCAATACGGTTGTCGATCCCATACCCAACGTTTGATAAATGCCTTGCCTGAAGGGCTGCCCAGCCCAGTTCCACATCAAGCAGTTCATCGAAGTATTCCCGGATGGATTTTACCAGCGAATCGACCCGTTCCCGTGTCCATTCCTGTTCGGTACCGGGTTCTGCTTTTTCCTGCCCCGCCTGTGAGAATGCAGGTGTGATGAAAAAGAGAAATAACAGCCCAATTAAAGCTTTACCATGAACGAATTTTAAAAGTTTTTCTGTCATTCTGAAACTATGAGTTGGTGTTGGGGGGTTAGGAGTTGGTACTTTTTCGGTCAGGGAATCCGTTTGCTGTTTTTTTTCTGAAGTACTTTATGTTTCGTTCAATTTTTAATATTGCTGCCGGAATAGCCCGGGTTCCCGCTATTTTCTTTTCAATGTTTGCTTTTTGTAGCATAACGTTTCGCGAATTTGCTGAATTAGTAATTTCACTGGTTTATGTCTGCAAAAGTAATAATTCATATGATGGTGCAAAGATGACAGCCGTCATCTTTGATGATTTACCGTTTTTTTTATTTAAAATCTCATTTTTTACCGATAAACGGGAAAGAATATGGGATGAGGGTACAAATCAGGAAGAGATCGGTGGTTTATCCTGCCATTTCCGTATAAACCGTCCCTCCTATATCTTTAAAAACGGTATTGCAAATCCCGGACTCTTTCTTCCGGATTGCAAATCCGGAAGAGCGGGATCAACGCCATGCCTTACTAATGTTTCTTTGGCTTTAGTAATACGATGTTCGTACTCATACTTTGGGATATGTGGCATAAAATCATCGGATGCTTCTGAGTCGACCCACTTAACACCCTTTTCTAATAATTGGTGAGGAATTCCGGATTGTTCGGGCATATTTTGGAGGTTTTTGAGGTTGATTTGATAACAAAGGCATTCCGTAAAGTACCCTTTTTAAGCTACATAAATATATTATATTCTGCCTAACTGGTTCTGGTTTTATTGAAATTTAACAAGACTGGAACCATTTTACTTCTAAAACATCCCCAAAGTACATCTCTTATCAATCATTCGCCCAATAATTGATTCTAATAAACAATGCTGCTTAATCCAATATCTGAGTGTAAAAAAACTAAAATGAATAATTAAGACTGTTTATCCGATCGAAATGCCAAGCCCATAAAATTGAAAATATAAGCGCCCTAATTGTCCCCTAACTAAACCCCTCAACTTCTGCTGTGCAAATAAAAAAGGGGTCGAACCATCAGGCCTCCCCCCTCTTATCTATCAATATACCAAGTAACCAGTACTTTAAATATCTTAAAACTTAGTTAGTATCTTTCTTCTATTTTTTTGTTTCGGTTTGGTTGTGATTCAGGCTTCATTTATTTTATTAAAATGTGGTTTTTGGCTTGGTTTTTGTAATATTTAGGTCGTTAGTTAAGTTAGTAGTTTTGTTCAGTTTGATTGACTTTATGCAAGTTCATTTTGTGGTTTGTTATTGGCTTGTTAGTAGTTTTGTTTGGTTATACTGGTTCCGCAATCAAACTGATAGTTTTTGGTTTTAGTCAAACAAAGGGGGTATCGCAACACCAGCAGATATCCCCTTTTGTGACTTTTCCAGCGGTTTAATTATAGTCGTAGTTTTTGTTCGTTTATTCATTGTTATTTAAAAGTTGTAACTTTAATAACCAATAACATGCCAAACCAAGCCAGACTCCACAAAACACTAAAAAACAAAACATTAACAACACACACACCTCAATTTTCCTCTCAATATGAGAAATAATTTCTCAAAACGGGAAAAAAGCGGGGTTTTAAGGCGCCTAAATAAGATAAACATGGCTGATTTCCATTGAAAAAAAATGCCAGTCAGATAAAAACTCCGCTGGCATACTTTTCTAACTAAGCTGTTATAAAACTAAACAAGTAGAAAAACTAGTCCCTTAAAAGTTTGTTTTAATAATCAATTCACAAGTTGACGGTTCAACGAAGTCCATTAAAACAGCACCATATCTGCCCGGGGTATTTTCAGTGAAATACGCTCTCAATTTGGGGTTAACATGATCCGAAATGGTTGTAATGTCCGGTATTCCAAAAACACCCGGTTTATACGCACTTGTAAAGTTCACATATAAAGTATTCGCTGCCCCGGATTTTGCCTCTTCCAGAAGGGGCAAAATATTATTCCACTTTTCTCTCTTATCCCCGACACGATAAACATCCTGCACCCGTACTTTAGCGGTAGAATTTATTGTGAAAGTTGTTTTATCTTTCCAGTACGTGGCATTAATTCCTTTTGGCAAATCATTTGCTTTAAACCTTCTAAAAAGTACAATCTTTCCTCTAACATCCCCAAGATGCGGGATAGAATTCCCTAATTCCCAACTTGCCGGGGCCTGATTAACATATCTATCGAATGTTTCCTCAAAAGAACGGGTATTGTCAGCGGCCTTATGTTCTTCCCTGACACTCATAATTATGCATTCTGTTGGATTGTTTTCTAAAAACTCAAGGCATGCATCAAGTACATCATTGAAATTTGCCTTTTGATAGACTGAACCATGATGTATGGTAAAGGCGTCCTTGAAATGACGACAACGAATATCCAGGAAGCGGATCCCGTTATTTAACTGTTCCGAAATAGTAAGGTTTTGACACTTGGCAGTTCCCGGAAATACTTCATGTCGCGCTCTGGAATTATGTGTGCCTGGAATTGACAACTGAGATATTTTCAAACTGTTGTCAAGTGCCCCCATCCAGTTATTGGGACTGTATGCCCCGGATGACTTAAGCTGTGGTTCCCCCATTTTTTTTTCGGGAACCGGGTTCATTTAGCTCGTATTTCTCACATGCCGAAAAAACGGCGACGTACATCAGGAATAAGATAAGAAGCTTTAATGTTTTCATAATGATGTTTTTAATGCTGGATTATAATTAATTTGAAGACTACGTTTGATTATTAGAGTGGTTGGTCAAATACCAAAAACATGATGAACCAGTGTGGTAAGTACGAAATTCATTCACTTATTTCAGCCCTCTTTCTCCTTTCTGCTGTGTTAAAATTTTTCGCCGTAGCTAAGGCTATGACTGTAAACTTTGCCTTGCATGAAGAAAAATCAGAACTAAAAAATAAGTAAACGAACTTAATTATTACCACTCGATTCGGTAAAAAGCATATCATCCCTGATTTTTCCCGGACGTAGCATTAGACCAGAGATTCCTACGTCTAGCACATTCCCCATATAATCTTCAAAATACAGCACCTTTATTTTATGGTATCCTTTTTTTAACCCTATGCTGCCTTTTTTTAACCTAGGGCTGTGACCTCCATCATTATTAATTATTTCCTTATCATCAATAAAAAGAACAGCGCCGTCGTCGGAGTTTATATAAAACTGATAAATTCCGTCTGCCGGTATTTTTATATAAGCGTGATACTCAAATGCAAAATGGTCTTCAGTTTTTGCCGGGGAAAGACTAAAATTATTTATTCTGCCAGATTCTACCCTTTCTAGATTATTTATCTGATTTACAGAACTAATATTACCTTCAAAATACGTATAGGTTACTCCGGGCCTCAGCTTTTTTTTCGGCTTCACTGCCGGCTTCAATCTTTCTTTGCTAAAATCCGTCAGTCCTTTTGAAGGATATGTAAATGGGAATTCAATATCATCTCCGGTCGAAATCCATGTATCAAAATGAAACACATCCTGATAAACATTAATTACCCTTGCACCTAGCTTTAACCTGCCATAACTCTCACTCCCGGAACGCCTTCCATAGGCCAGTGCTATATCATGATAAGTCCCGATAAAATCATTGTCATGGTCATGCCCAACAAATACCCCCATCATATCCTGCTGTTCAAACATGGCTGAAAACATGCCCGAGTTTAATTCTGGTGAAGAAACCCCTTCATTCTTATTTCCGGTGGTCCCTTTTAACCCCCTTACTATTTTATACTCGGGCAGTGGTATGTGAAAGAATGCGAGAGACGGAACCGGCCGGTTATTGTTCTCCTGTTTAATTTGGTTTGATACATTTTTGTACCACCTAATCTGATCTTGTTTTATCCATGCATATTTACCCGGTTGAAAAGGTGTCACATAATCATGCGAATCAAAAAAGTAAAGGATTGCCGAACGTTCACCATCTTTTGACAAAACGGGCAGATAAAAATTCCCGAACCCGGATAGTTTTTCCGGGTTAGAGGTGTTTAAGTTGTATGGTACCGACTGTATGATATCGTATACTTTTTCTCTTGGGATATCCCCTTCCGAATCATGATTTCCGAGCGTAGCAATCCAGTTTATTTTCCGCTCCACCATAGGCACAGCTATCTCGCCCCAACCTGTCTTTAGATCTCCGGATGTTATTATATCTCCGGTTAAAACCACTAAATCGGGCCTTTCCTTGTCCAGGACAAGCTCCATCATGGCAATGGTAGTTTCATTCCCCTCCTGTCCACTTTCCCAGTGGACATCTGTAAACTGAACAATCTTGAATTTCTTGTTTTCGTTGAAATACAAACCCTGCGCATGCAAATGATCTATACATCCGGCAAACAGGTAAACAAACAATATAAATGCTGATAAACTTTGTTTTTGCATAATAATCATTAAAAAAGCAGGAAGGAAGCTTTGGTACTCCCAGTGTCCCCCCCCCTGCTGGTTAATTCCCCTGTATTAGAGCCTGTCAATAAAGTCGAAATGTTTCTCACGCATTTTATTATATTAAATGTGTCCGTGACCTTCTGTTTAAAGCAGACTTATTGTTATTTCGTGGTATGGTAACCCTGTTTTTC
The DNA here is from genome assembly GCA_965230395.1 of Bacteroidales bacterium. Classification (GTDB taxonomy): domain Bacteria; phylum Bacteroidota; class Bacteroidia; order Bacteroidales; family UBA10428; genus UBA10428. The sequence goes on along the minus strand of CBDDKV010000002.1, from coordinate 2,099,800 downwards.
AAATTTACTTCGTCCCGATGTGCCCGGGACACGATTGACAGCATGGATAACCACCGGGGCGTTGCCACCGGGTTAAAATAAGCAGGCCTTTCAGGCCGAAAACCTTGGTTTATAGACCGGCCTCTATTAAAACTAATCCTTATACTTTTTATAATCGGTCATTGAATAGAACAACAACTCAGCTTCTTCATTAGTTAGAACAACACCAAGATAGTTTTGCAGGTTACGCTTCAACTCATCTGTTGTTGTTGACCCGTTCAGTATTTTTGATATTGACTTTTTCTGACTTTTCAGGTTTGTTACAAACTGTTCGTTCATGAGCGGGTTTGTTATATTTTCCCAAACCTCCCCGTTTGCCAATACTTTTTTCTCTCTATCTTTTTCAGGCATTTTCCGATAGGCTATTTCCAGTCCGCCGGTTTCGTGATCTGATGTAAAAACGAGCAGTGTTTTTTCCGGAGCCTGTGCATAATAGGAATAAGCTGTTTCCAATATCTGGTTCATTTCTTCCACCCCTTTATAAACTGCCCCTATGTCGTTATCATGAGATTCCCAATCAATTCGGGCACACTCAATCATTATGAAGTAAGAAGAATCGGCAGATGCAAGCATTTTTAAGGCCTTTTCACCCATATCACAGACAGTTGGAATAAGGACGGTGGCACTATCCCTGTTAATTGGAGCTGGCAATCCCCCGCCGGAAAACAGTCCCAGTAAACGGTCATTGTCCTGAGCCTGCTCAAGGTGCGACAGGTTAAAGCACAAATGATACGATTTTCGTTTAAACCCTTCAAAAAGGTTCATTGTATCTTTTCTTGAAGATTTAAAATCCTCAGCAACTTTTGCATTTGTATAATCAGACAAACGGACACCCTGCGGCAGGAACCTGTTTCCGCCACCTCCAAGAATAATATCGACCTCTCCCGAGTTCAAAAGTTGCTCTGCTACCTTATCCTCATCGTCGCGATTTATAGTATGCGCATAAAAGGCGGCAGGGGTAGCATCGGTTATTCCTGCGTCGGTAACAAGAGCTGTCCGGTATCTGTTTTTCTTGGCTAAGGACAAGGCACTTTCCAGTTTTTTACCGGAAGAATCGACCCCGACCATATTCATTAGTGTTTTGGAACCGCAGGCAATGGCTGTTCCCGATGCAGCCGATCCGGTTACCAGGCCGCGGGCTGTGCTGGTGTATACATAAGCACACGAACCTTTATCCATAATTTTCTCAAACATGGTTGGAACGGTATCTTTTTCGGCATGACGAAGATAAACCGGCAAAGACATATGCATGTTCCCCATTCCGTCGCCAATTACCAGAATTACATTCATCCCTTCATTAACAGCCTTCTTTAAAACTCTCCCAATAGAATCGTTATGAATAATTCCTTTAAGCCTTTGGGTATATTTCTCTGGTCCAACAGCGCCCAGTGGGACCGGAGCAGCAGTATGAAAGTTCGTCCCCCATACAACTTGTGTTTCTTTACTCATGTACCGGTTCAACAAAACATGTGAAATTGCCTGGTTAAACCAAAACTCCGACTCATGCTCTACCAACTCTTCTTTTAACCTGTATTCTTTGTCGCGGGTATGGGAGCATCCGACATAAAGACCAAGTACTGCCCCAATACAAATGACCTGTATAATCTTTTTCATCATATCTTTCTTCTCTTCAAGACTTTTCTAACAATTCTTAACGGGTATTGCGCCCCCAGGAATATGTTCTACCTCATCCAGGAGCAGAAAAAGGGGCACCTCCGGTTGAACCAATAAACCGAAGGTGCAGTAGTTAACCTACTACCACCCTTTATTTTGACTAATTCCGGAACTTTCAATCACTTCATTTGGAATTACCCAAACACTATGGACCTCAGGTTTATAATTACGTGCAGGCCAAATTTCCTCAACCGTGTATTCTGAATCCGGATCTGTTTTATCCTTATGGATACGTCCGTGCAATGGTTTGCTGTACGCCTCTTTTGCATCTCCCCAACGAACCAGGTCGCGGTGACGGTTGGCAAACTCCCCTGCAAATTCCACTCTGCGCTCGTGTTTCAGATCGTCCAGTGTACAGTTTGTTTTTGTTGCCAGGCCAGCCCTGCTACGAACTGCATTTATCCCGGCATCGCCATTTTGCCCCAGCATAATTTTTGCTTCTGCTTTCATTAAAAGGATTTCAGCATATCTTAAAATCGGCACATCCTGAACGGTATATAATTTATCTCCATTTGCATTTATTAACCCATTCCCGATTGGGTCGTCGTATGAATATATATCCATGTACTTATTAAACTGGAAACCGGAAAGCGAATTGGTCGACTGGTACCTTTTGCTTTCTCCCCAGAATTTAAACTCATCGCCAAACGCCAGCATGGTAGCCTCTCTTCTATAATCGCCGTCTTCAAATTCTTCATATAATTCAAGGGTTGGCATATAATATCCCCATCCATTATAATACCCCCATCCTTTATTTTCAAGCATTACGCCTACCAGCTTACTTCCCCGTTCTATTCCGGATGTTGCAGACCAGATATACTCCGCACCAAACTCATTCTGATATTTGAACACATCGCGGTAATCTGTTTCCGGTTTGTCTGTATCGATTAATGCACGGTTTGAACCTGAGTTTGTCACCTTATCACAAAATTCAATTACTTTTTCCCATTTTGTTTTGTCATACTGCGCCCAATACAAGTAGGTTTTGGCAATATAAGCGTAACAGGCGTCTTTATGGGCCCGTCCTTTATCTTCGCCTGAATATTCTGTATAAAGCGGAAGAAGATCGGCTGCTTTTGTTAAATCTTCTACAATATGGGCATAATTCTCAACCACACTGGCCGGACGTGCAAATGAATCCGCTTTCATATTTTCTTCCGTCACAATAGGGATCCCTCCGCTAACTTCGTTGCCATAACAAGATGCCAGCCAGAAGTAATGGAAAGCTCTCATAAAATATGCCTCTCCCAGGTAGCGATCTTTATTCTCACTTTCAAATCCCATATCCGGCACATTTTTCAGCACTTCATTGGCCCTTTTGATAATTAAAAAACATTGCGGATACATCCATTTTGTATATTTCTCGCCACCATCCATATTAAAGTTCTTAATATTATCGGCTACGGAGTTGGTACGGCCGGTTACCATGTCGTCTGAAGCATTGATGTACCACATAAAACCACGGGAAAACATATCTTCATCCCCCATGTAATAATACATTGCATTTACCGCGTGTTCGGCATCGGTCTGGGTTTTCCAGAAGTTTGCCTGTGTAGATCCGCCAAGTGGATCCAATTCTGTAAAATCATCGGAGCAACTGGTTAGCATAACCAAAATTGCCACAACAATATTTATATATTTTTTACACATAATATTTAGCTTTTTATTAATGGTTTATTAAAATTTCAATGATATTCCTGCTGAAAATGTGCGATATACCGGATAATTTCCTACGTCCAGTCCTACCCCTCCTACTTCAGGGTCCATGCCCGAATAACCGGTAATTGTGAACAAGTTCTCGCAAGAAGCATACATACGCAATGAAGAGCCTTCTACCAGATTGTCCATGATTGATGCAGGAAGACTGTAGCCAACAGTAAGGTTTTTCAAACGTAAATAAGAAGCATCTTCAAGGTACCAATCAGATACAGTCTCAAAATTGTTATTGTCATCGTCTAACCTTAACATTGGTATGTCAGCGTTTCGATTATCCTCTGACCAGGCATCCAACACCCTGTTGTCCAGGTTATAGCCCTGTAATGCTGCATTGTAAGTTGTGTACTTATAACCATTGAATACTTTTGCTCCGGCTACGCCTTGTAAAAACAGGGAAAGATCAAAGTTTTTATATTCCGCAGTAAGGTTAAGCCCATAGGTAAAATCAGGGAAGGCATTACCTTTGAATGTTCTATCTTTTCCGTCAATCTTCCCATCGCCGTTACTGTCCAGAAATTTTAAATCCCCTGGTTTGGCATTCGGCTGAAGAATCTCACCATTCGGACCAAGGTGTTCTTCAATTTCTTTTTCCGATTCGAAAATACCATCAGTGGTAATAAGATAGTAGGAGAACAATTCTTCTCCCGGTGCAGAGCGGAAAGGCGCTAGTTTTTCACGCACATCATAGCCATGCGATATATAATCTCCACTATACCCTTCCAAATCAATTAGTTCATTTTCTAACGAGGCAATATTCCCGCTAACAGAATACCAGAAGTCCTTAAAGTTTCCTTTATAGGTCAATGCCAACTCAACACCTTTGTTTTCAACCGTTCCATAATTCGCTGTTTTTCCTTTTGACACCCCCACGTGTGCATTTGGATTATTTTCTTCCAATATCAGGTCTTTGGTTTTTTTCTGAAAATAATCCAGGGTTACTTCAACCTGTCCATTTAGGAAGGCTGCATCTAAACCCAAGTCAGTTGATTCGGATGTTTCCCAAATTAGGTCTCTGTTCGATAGTTTCCTGACGTAGTACCCTGGGACCCTTTGGGCGTCGCCCTCACCGATTGTTGGACGATTAGAATACATTGGGACATTATAGGCATATTTATGTACCGACTGAATATTACCAATCTGCCCCCATGAGGCCCTAATTTTTAAGTGTTTTAGCCATTGAACATCGCGCATGAAGGGCTCATTTGATATTTTCCATGCTGCGGAAACGGCAGGAAAATAGTCTGTGTTGTTTTCTTTGGCCAAACGAGACGACTGGTCCCTACGAATACTGGCCGATAAAATATATTTGTCGTTATAACCATATATTACCCGGCCAATGGCTGAGGTTAAAGCTTCTTCTGAGGGGGCGCTTTCAAATTTGTTAACTTCCCCTGCATTCCCAATATACTGGTACCATTCTTCTTCCCTTGAGAAGTCCTGTGCTTCAACCATGTCCCAGTCATCTTTTATAAACTGTGCTGAATATACTCCTGTAAGGTCGACTTTATGCACTCCAAATGATTTTGAATATGAAACCTGATTGTCCCAAATCCACATGTTCCGCCTTGATGAACTTTGTCTTAAATAATTCATCTCTGATGGACGGCCATTTTCAGGCCTTTTGGGGGAGAACTTCTTAAACTCAGATTCCCGTTGATTTATAGAAAAGGAAGAACGATATTTAAGTCCATCCAGAATATTATATTCTCCAAATATATTAGCATCAATATAGGTTACCGGATTTGTTGTTGTTGGCCTTAATAATAAAGCTACCGGGTTATAAACATCGCCATAAGTTCCGGCATATTTTGAATCTTCAGGTGCCACACCATGAAAGTTTCCTTCTTCGTTGTATACAGGGGCTGCCGAAGGCATATAAATGGCATTAATAATTGTACCGGAGTAACCCGATGATGTATTTGTCCCAATCGCCTCGCTGCGTGTAACAAACAGGTTCTGCCCTATTTTAAATCTCTTGCCTAAATCGAAATCTGTTTTCAACCGTAAGCCTAGTTTTTCTGATTGTGTCCCTATTAAAACCCCTTCTCTGTTTTGATAATTAAAAGAAGCACTATATCTTCCACTTTCTGTTGCCCCTCTTACCGCTACATCGGTATTATATATGGCTGCACTTCTGAAAACTTCATCAACCCAGTTTGTGCGGTTAACGTTCCCCCATGGATTTACTTCCGGATTACGGGCAGGGTTCCTTTCTTTGCCACTATTATCTGCCGCCAGATTATAAACCTGGTTTTGCTGTTCGGCCGTTAATGGTGTCGGTAAATTCATTGCCCGTTGAACACCGGAGTATGCATTTACCGAAACAGACACCTTCTTGTCTTTTGCATTCTTCGTTGTAAGGAGTATTACACCTCCCGACGCCTGTGCACCGTATATTGCGGCTGATGCGGCATCTTTCAGGATAGTAACTGATTCAATATCATTCGGGTTTACCGGACTACCATAATACGGCATACCATCAACAACCCAAAGGACATCTTCTGCGTTCACTGTTCCCATTCCCCTGATTGTAACCTTTGCTTCTTTCGTCGGATCACCACCTTGCTGCTGAACCGTAACCCCGGCCAAACGCCCCTGGAAGAAGTCCTGAACAGAGGAAACCGGGCGACTGCTGATCTGTTCCATGTTCGAAACCTGCACTACGGCCCCGGTCAGGTCCTTTTTCTTTGCAGAACCATATCCGATTACAACAATGCCTTCCAGTCCGGTTACGTCAAATACCATAGAAACGGAGAAATCGGCTGATGAACTAAAAGCCTGTTCAAATGTTACGTAACCAATAAAAGATACAACAAGCACCCCTTCGCTTTGACCTGCATCTAATGAAAACTTTCCATCCAGGCCACTCACTGTACCTGTTGTTGTTCCTTTCACAAAGATACTGGCCCCTGCTATGGGACGTTCGAATTCGTCCACCACTGTTCCTGTTAATATGGTTTGTGACATACACCACATTGAAACCATGAACAGTGGAATTGTTAATAACAGTTTTTTGATTTGCATTTTTGATTTTGAATTAATTAAACACTCAATACTTGTTCCTTAGTGATTCTTTATTTCTGTTTATTTGTTTGAATCCAGAACGAATGTATCTGAACGGTCCCAATCGAAGGTGGATGATATGCCTTAAAAAGGTGGATGTTTTTTACACCAGTAGGATTTTTTTATCAAAAATGGGCGACATTTCTTGCGTTAATAGTGGCTTAACATTAGCATAATACTTTAGACACAAAGCAACGAACAATATTTCCTGTTTCTTCCACCTTTCTAATGGATATGCTCTAAAAAAAACTGGTTTTTCTGTAAGCACTTAGTATCAATTCACTATTGACTTTGGGATATTTATTCCATAAATTTAATTAGCCAATCCCGTATGCTGATTTCTGTCTTTCCGCCTATTATTTATAGCGCATCTATCTCAAAAAATTATTCGTTCAACAATTAAGAATACAACTATGTCGAAATCACGGAAAATCCTGGAAGGTATCCTGAAACAAAAAGTCTCGGGCAACAGTCAAACTCAGAACACTCCGGACATCAACCCTGTTCTGAATATGCTCGAAACATTACAAAGTGATAAGGATGAAAAGAAAGAGGGATGGGCTAATGCATGTACCTCTGTTATCGTAACTGCAATTTTAAAAAATGAAATTGAGTTTTCTGCCCTGAAGCCAGAAAACTTCCATATACTGGAAAACGTCTGGCTGGAAGATGTGAAAAACTACATGGATTATATCAGTTCTCAAAAAGAATACCCTGAAGAAGAAAAACACGCTTCCAATACTACGTACAATACTTTGAGTGAGCTTCTTTTTGATAAGCCCCAGGTCCCTTTAGACCGTTTTGACATGATTAGAAAATATCTTAACGAGCACTACCTGGTTAATGACAAAGTTAATTTTAACAAAGCTGATACCGAAAGGCTGATTACCCGCAAAGTTGCAAGGATTTATAAAACTACTGGTGATAAAAAACTGGAAAACTGGCATAAAGCGAAGTATTATGTAGAACTGTTTTATGACAACATTGTACCGGCAATTACCCGTAAAGACACGAAGAGTATTGTAAATGTGCTAAGTGCATTCGAACTGGATAAAAACACGTCCCTCCATTTTCGGGCCATTAATTCTTTTGAAGCCGCAATTGCAATATCCTATTTAGACAAGCCCTTATTGAAGACCATGTTGAAAGAACCAGCAGCCAATTTTAATGTAAGTTATTATCATAAACCGTGGCCTGCCGAAGCCACAAAGAACTTTAAGAATATTGAACTGATACCCGGCCATAATATGATTGTGCTCCACGGAATTCTGAATTATGTAGACAAAGCCCGTATCTTGAGCAAGCTTACTGAACCTGAACATATACATATTATCAATGACCTTTACGAACAAAGTCACTTAAAGCCATTGGAAAAAGTGATTTTATAAGGCCTTATACCGATAAAAAAAGGACTGCCTTCCCAGACAGTCCTTTAAATTGAATGCTCAAACTATTATCTGATAATAACCTTTTCTGTTACATTAAACTTGTCACTTACTAATTGTATGTAATAAAGGCCCTTTTCAAAACCTGAAAGATCAATCTCTGGGTTCAACAGGTTGCCTTCTTCATAATGAACAACACTTTGCCCTGATGCATTGAAAACAGCAACAGTCAGTTCGTCAACATGTGTCCCGTTCAGATCTACAAACACTTTTCCTTCAGAAGGGTTTGGATAAATTGAGCGTTTGTCCTTAAATACATTTTCTGTACTTGTTAACAGCGTAAACCTTTCTGTGCTCACCAAAACATCACTTCTGAACCGGGCTTTTTCCGCATCATTCGATGCCCTGATACGTACCCGGACTGCTCCGGCTTCCAAATCGACATTCCCAACTTCCACAAACGAAGCTTCGGCGATATCCCATTGGCCTCCGCCATCAAGAGAAACCTCATAGTCTGAAAATTCCGTATAGTTTGGATTGAACGTAAAGCCAAATGTATTTTCAACGTCATTTACTACCGGAACGGTTGGGGTTTCAGGACGCGCAGGAACGATGAGCCCACTGGCTTCCGATTTAAATTCAGTACTGGTGGCCTTGTACCTGAAACTTACATTCCGGGATGGAACAAGCTTAATTGCCTTATCTGTTCCCTGAACGGATGTGGCGAAATTATCGGTACTGTATTCAACTGCTTCAGGAACAGTTTCGGCACTGGTCTCTGTGATAAAATCGATTGTTATTTCTTCCGGCTTCTCAGGACGGTCCGGTACATCAAGAACAAAGTCGTTTTCTGTTGCCAGCGATGATTCACTTGCGGGTTGTCTGAAATACAGGTTGGTTCCCGGAGCCAGCTCAACAACCTTATCTTCTCCGACTTTAGCTCCTGAAAAATCGGCATTTTCACTATAGTTGACACCTGAAGCTACATTTTCGCCTGTTGTTTCATTTTCAAAATTAATTGTGTAATCCAGTACGGGGCGGACCAGTGCAGAAATTACCCCTGTCTGCGTTGTTGTAACTGACAGTTTATTTTCATCTGCCACCGCACTGCCACATGACTCCCAAACTGCACTTTTCATTGCAGGGATCAACTTTGTTTCGTCCAGGTTTCCTAAATCTTCATCCAGGTAAGTCAACCGGGCATCCACTTTAATTTCGCCAAAACCTTCCTCGGTGTTAATTTCCCACCTTCTGTTCAATGAGGTATTTTCCGCTACAGATTCGTCTGCCTTGCCTGTTACACTGAATGCGACATACTTACCAGAGGGAGTAACATTGCTTATATCTGCAACTACGGGAAAATCCTTATCTGCATATGCAAATGGAATAAAAAAGTCTTTTAACCCTGTTGTTTTCATCACTTTTCTTACTTCTCCGCCCTTATCGGTTATAATTGCATCCGGATATCCCAGTTCGTCTGCGTCTTCAATGTAGGCGTCTTCAAGAACCGTAAAATTCTGTCCGTTCAGTTTAAGGACGCCCCCTCTTAGAATAAGCTTATCGTTAATCATAATATCACTGGCCATTCTTACACCACCAGCATCGTTATCAACTACTAGCCTTTCGATTATTTGATTACAGCTTATTGACTGTTCTGTTGAACCATGAAACTTTAGTTCCGAATCATCGGCAATTAATTTACCTTCCGCAATAAGGTTCTTCATCAGGATTGGTTCTACATCTCCTAAATTGAATTCGGCCCCGGGCCCTACGATAAAGTCCCCGTTAATCGTCATACTTTTGTTAGACTTCCCTTTATAAACACCAGCAGCTTTTCCTTTTATAACAAAGTCTCCCTGTATTTTAAAGTATGCATTTCTGTTTGATTCGTGCCTGGTAAAATATACCCTTTCTGTATTTTCAACAATCACATTATTTGCTACGGCCGTTTCATTAAGCCCTGCACATCCAAACCATGCTTCTTTGTCCCCTCTAAAAATTAAGTTCCCATCAGTAAAGGTCCAGTTCTTTTTGTTGTTACATAAATAACCTCTTACTACCATACTAAACGGACCGTCAACAACAACCTTAGAAGCCGTAGAATTGGTAAACTTCAGGCTATTGAAATCTATTTCACCCCCACTAAAATGACAGGTACCCTCTGTCCATTCGTTACCGGCGTCTTTCTTCCAGTTCCTAAGGGCCACACTTCCGCCTGAAATATTAACCCGAGACTGATTTGTCCCGGTATACATATCACCTGTAATGTTAAGCACCCCACCTTCTACGGTTAATTCGCCCTGACCGTTATCTCCAACATTCAGGTTACCGGCTATGGCTGTTTTACCGTTTTTAACATTGAGTTTTCCTCCACTTTTTAAGGTTACATTTTCAGAAACGGTCAAATCGGTCCCTTCTGCAATTATCAGGCTGGCACCATCCTGAACTTTTATACTTTTTACTGTTGTTGCTGAACGGATTACCGGATAATTTACCACTCCATTCTGGACTACAACATCTACATTATTGTCTGGCAATAGTTCATTGTCCCAGTTCTGTGCGTCTTCCCAGGCACTGGAGAATGTCCCTTTCCATAGTCCGGGAACGGCGTCAATTATAATTTTATATTCCTCTACAGAACCATAATCAGATTTAACAGGGTTATAGGGACTTGCTGTACTTTTTTGGGCATACATTAAGCGCATGGTAGTAGCCCCGCCTTTTGCTGAAGCCGGAACGGTGACAGTCTTTGTTTTTGTCATAGCCCCTTTTAAGATCCCCAAATACGTTTTCTCCGAACTTTCAAACAGGTTGTTTTGGTTCCAGTCAATCCAGGCCGCGTGGTAATATGCCGTTTGATTGGTTTGATTGGTTTCAACTGTTATATCATAAGTCTGCCCCCTTTCAACTGTTGTTTCATATTTAGGGGTATAATCAATATATCCAAGCCCTCCCCTGTCTTCAGCATTCTCTATTGTATTGAATTTGACGGACACCAGGTTTACCGGGGAAACAAATGACACGGGCCCATAAGCTCCGGCTGAAATTGTTGTTAACTCCATTTGTGGTACCGTTCCATCTTTCTTGTATTTAATATCAGCACCATTGTTCACGTATGGATAAACCTCAAAGTAATAGGTTGTTTCCGGCAATAACCCACTCAACAATATTTCCCCGGCTCCATATTCAACAATGGCGATAGAATTACTTTCCGGTTCCTGAACACCATCAAGGGGCGCAACAATTTTATCGTACCCTTCTGTACTCCATTTTATAAGGTAGCCTGCTGGTAAAGTGCCACCTTTCGAATCGTCCCATTCTAATTTTGCCCCAGTGCCGGCAAGGCCTGAATTCCTTAAATTTGTCGGGTAGTTTGTTGGTGCACCGTTAATATGTGTCGTAAATTCAACTATTTTACCGGAATATACTGTTCCCACTTCATTTGTTGCATAGCTCTTTACATAGTATGTTGTGTTCTCCGTTAAAGAAGTCAGGTTTATGGTTGCTTCCTTATCCTTTACAGAGCTGCCAACTTTTGTCCAGTTGCCCATATCCAAATCAGGATCGGTTGAGTAAACCAAGCCATATTCTGTATTTTCGTCCCCTCCATTGTAAATGAGCCTTACCCCCATAGAGGCCGACGCATAGGAGAGTTCTTTTAACTGTCCGGGTTCCGATTCCGGTTCAACATTGACAAACCTTACGGTGTAATCTTCAACCTGTCCGTACCTGGGACTGTAACAAGCATTTGCTATTGAGAAATCTTTATAATCGGTAATAATCCTCATTCTCACCATGCCTGCAGGCGGGTTTGGAATTACCATAAATGAACCTTTGTGGACCATATGAATGTTTTCATAGTCAACAACCCTTTCGGTACCATTGTCAAATTCGCCGTCGTTATTATAATCAATAAACATGGCGAAATGCTCTTCCCTTTCTCCTACGGTTACCTTAAAATCAACCTTTTGGTCCTTCTTCAGTGTGGCCATTTCATTGGTGAAATCCATATACCCCCCATTAGAACCATCATCGTCTATTGCTGTCCCGGAGCTTACTTTATTGATTTCGTTCATTTGAAAATGATATATCCCGCACATTTTAATGCTCTTCAAATTAAAGCTCCCCGGCTTGCAATTTGTTGCCCCCACAGAGTTTCTCACCGAAATGATATCATTTCTAGTCTCTGTTCTGCTCCCATTTATGTTGGTTGCCTTTAGGCTGACTGTATATTTTCCGGCTGCTGTAAAGTGAACAACGGGATTTTCAGCAGTAGCACCGGTCCCATCTATATAATTAAATGTAGAAGGTGAAATTGTCCACTCGTAAGAATCAGCCGTATTAGTAGTTTGGTTTGTAAAATACACTCGATTGCCCGGACCGTCTACTACACTATAATTGCTTGCCATGAAAGCAGGTTTAGGCAGGTTTGTGCAACCGGTAATATCTATTTCTTCTACTAAAGGCTTAGAGTCTATCGCTGATAGTGTTAAGAGTAAAGGTAAAGTGTCGTTTACCGAATTAAAGTTTAAGCTTATTGAGTTTGTTGTAAAATTAACACAGGCGATTAAAGAATCTCCCTGCACCAGTGTAGCCGTGCCATTATCAATAGAAATATCTTTTATTTCCAGCGAGGTTGCCCCACAACTTAATGACTTACTATAAGTTGCCGTTATTTGTTCCGGTTTTTTTATCCATATTTTTAAAGCTGCATCCCCAAAGAAATGGAACAGTCTGTGCGTATATGTTTTATTTGTACCGTTATTGTCCCCGGTCCAGTTTTCTCTCATTCTGATTAATCCCTGGTTAAGGACATCCCCCATGGCCCTTACGTTACTTTCATGTCCGGCCACATTGCCCCCGTTTCTTCCCCCTGAACCAAAATTTGGTTTTAGGCCGGGACTTGACCAAATGGCGTCGAACATTCCGGCAGTAAGTCCGTCGTTATACCCACTTAGGCTGTAGTAAGCGGCTGCAACTACTCCAACGGCACCTCCATTTTTCTTTCGCAAAAAGGCTTCTGCAAAACTGTCACCTAGTCGAAATTCCCCTGTATGACAGTTCATTGAAAACACAATAGGCTGTTTTTTACCATTCTCCAGTCTGTTTATATCCTGTGCCAGAAATTTTGGATGTGCCCATCCGGCGCCCCCTCTATAACCATGATCCCTATGCAGTACGTAGAACTTCCCCTTGTTAATTTCGTTGATGATATCCTCTGCTCCTCCATCCCATTTAAAACCATTACTGCGTAGTAATTCATCCGGAATTTTCTGGCCTTTTGAGTAATAACCATTGTTATACCTTTTGGGGTTATTCCCTTCATCTGTTTGATAAACCCTGCTTATGTTATACCCTAATGATATTAAGTAATCCCTGATTTCTTCTGAAGTATGACAAAACCTCCTGGCTGCATATCCGTCAGGTTTTGATGAGCTTTTTGCTTTATCCTGGAATTGTGCGCAGTTTAATCCATTCTGATAAAAACCGGCGTCATCAACAGGGTTCTTTTCATACTCAATCCCTTTGTTTACAATCATTAATGCCTGTTCCGGGGTATTACCGGGAATCCGGCCTTTTGCCATATCGGGGGTGTAATCACTTCCTCCTCCTGTACATACATAATATAAATCTGATGCATAGTAATCGTTTGCACCATCCGTTTTTCTTGACCAATATCTCTCCGGGAACCTGCTCATGATCCCCTATGATTGTAAGATATGAGGGTTTAGGGGTATAGTTTGCATATCTTGTATGAACAGCATCCTTCACTTCTCCGGATGTCCAGCTATCTTTCAGGATAATTTCCGTCCTGTAACCAAGCTGCGATTTCCATTGGGCCAGTTTTTTTGCTGCTTCTGAAAAGTCGCTTCGTGCCACAATAAGATAATCCGGGTCTTCTGTATTAAAAGAACTTTTTGTTATTATATTCTCTTCTTCAATAGCATCTTCGTTAATAATAACATCCTTAAACAAATCAGCATCTCCACTGCCCCTGAGTGAATTATCTTCTTCGTAAGTAATTTTATAAGTAACTTCTGAGTATACCCTGATTTTCTTTGTAACCGGATTATATTGCACAGGACTGACCCGAACGGAAGAAAAATAGTTGCCCCGGTATTCCAACACCTCTGTTATTTCAACAACTTCGTTTGGGTAAAACTTATTGGTACTGTATGTTTCTTCGTCTTTAACAAATTCCACTTGGTCATCACCTTCCGTATCTCTGGCGGGAGGCAATGCCGGATGGATATTGTATCCTTTATACTCAATAAATTTTACAGAGACCACCTCAATTTTCGGGTTTCGGGATCCAAGTGTTGCCAAAATATCTTCACGGGCAGGTAAAGCTGGTTTTCCTACTTCGGCCATTTTACCAAACCCGTCTATATGGACATAATCATATTTATTTTCATCCATACCAATTGTTCCGGCAACATACCCCCCCGGGATTTTATATGTTACCGTGGTAGAGCTTGAATTACAATCAATTGTTTTCCTTTCCGGTTTTATTTCGTCACCGGTGGGACTATCTGAATCAATTGCTGTAATTTCTTCCTTATCCGTAAAGGACAGGAACCTGTTTTGGGCATTGACTTGATAACCTGAAATCGTGGTTAATACTACCCATGCTGCTAAGTACCTTATTCTCTTCATGCTGTGTTTGATAATGATTTATAACCCCGGCGAATGTATTGGAACGCCGACAATTATGAGTGGACACAACCCCCAAAAAGAGTGGACTATTCTTGCACTGTTAGGACATTCTTACCAAAAACATCTGTCATTTTTCTCATTAACGTTAAGTTAACAGTCTGATAAGGTTACGGTAAGCCATGATAAATTAAAAACCGGGGAGAAAGAAGGAAGTTAATGTGAGGAATGACTTGATACAGAAAAACACTTTATCGCAGAAACTTTATTTCCCCTAAAATTTGAAATATTGAAATTAGGCTTGGAAGATTAGATCCTTGTATTTAAGGCATTGGGACGAAGCAGGCACAAACCCTGTGGAGCTTGGGAGACCGCACAGGACTTGTTACCTGTTTATTATAGTATGCGTTATTACTTGATTTTTATTTCTTCAATCTCATTCTCCAATTCCAAGTTCTTCTGCTTTAAAGAATTCATCTCCTTATTCATTTCAATCATATAAAGCGTCAATTCTTCGATTTTCTGATAGTATGCGTTATTACTTGATTTTTATTTCTTCAATCTCATTCTCCAATTCCAAGTTCTTCTGCTTTAAAGAATTCATCTCCTTATTCATTTCAATCATATAAAGCGTCAATTCTTCGATTTTCTGAAGGAGTTTTGTGTTGAGTTTCCCTAAATCCGAGCCATTCGCCTCCATTTCTGCTGCCGGCTCTATTTCAGGTAAATGTTTATTTTCTAAAACGAAACTTTCTAATTCGTCTAAAGTCCGTAAATCGTAATCATCTTCAAATACAAAATCAGCTCCTTCAAGGTTTACTTTAACCTCCTGCGCTCTAATAGTACCTATCACATCAAGTTTATAATCCGGAGAAGTAGTTCCAATTCCTGTATTTCCATTAGATAAAATTCTAAAAACTTCCGTCCCACTCAAGGAAATAAAATACCCCGGGTTTTGTCCATGAGAATTAGAAGCCATTCCAATTGAAATAGTTCTATTTGGAAAATCAAATTCTCTACCTATCCGTAATGACCATCTTGCATAACCTTCTTCCCCCTCTCCACTTGTCAGGAAATTGGCAATATTTCCTTGTCTTAATGGACTCGTGACCAAAAACGATGGTTCTTGTCCACTATTGTTTGATAGCATCCCGAAATCAATAGTCCTATTCGGATAATTATAACTTCTGCCAATTCTTAATGTCCATTTATGCAGAGTCTCAGTACTTGCAACAGCCCCATCACTTAAGTATGTGGAAATCAACCCGCTCTCTCCTGGTATTCTTACATCAAGTTTCGAGGTTGGATCATTAACTCCAATACCCAATTTACCACTAATCTTATAATCTCCATTAATATCAAATGTTTGACTAAAAACGGAAAAGCTAATTCCTAAAAGCAGGATAATAATAAAATTTGTTTTCATCTTTTATTTATAATTATATTGATTATTGTTTGCACACTGTATATTACAATTGTTTAAAATCAAGTAAAACAAAATTCAAAAAAATAGCTTCAAACCTCTCACCATATTGCATTCCGGCCGGCATGATGTGGTTCGTTAAATATAGGCGAATTCTTTTTAAATAGTTACTGTCAGCACAAAACATCCTATTCCTTAAGTTCCATTACTTCTTGCAACAAAGGTGCTAAATCCTTTGCATTCACATCGTCTGTAAACTGGCTCATTACACAAGCAATACTTTTCCCTCTCACTTCCAGTGCAACGTAATAGATAATCAGGATATTACTGCCTCCCATAATCAGTTGAGGGATCTTAACCCTGTACTTTATTTTTAAAGCTTTCGTCCCGACGCCCTCAAATATCACATTCACTGAATCTTTTTCGAGAACCTCGCCCATGTTTTTATTTGCAGTTATCTCGTAACTTGCCATTGCAGATGTTTTAGCGTCATCCAGGTTCCGAAATGTTGACCAACTAATCTGACCGTAATTAGGACATTGAATATTATGTGGTTCCATCCAGCGACAAACTCCACCAAGATATATTTTTCGACCTGCAAAATCAATCGAATCAGTTAGAGACGTGGTTGTTACGGAATCTGGTAGTTTATTTTCAACGATAGACTCAACAAATAGCCGCTCAACTTCTAAATCTCTGTCAGGAGCACGGGAAAATGCAATAACCTTAAGGTTATTGTTTGAAGCTGGCACGAAATAAAAAACACTTTTTTGAGACACCCCATCTTTAATTGCATAATCAGTTACATAAAACTCATGTTTTGTTTTTATCAAGGAATCAACACCTCCCCGGGTTTCTTTGGGTATTTTAAATTTCTTCTTTGCTTTTTTTATTCCTTTTTCATCGAAGAAAAGATTGCTGTGAACACTTGTAAATCCGCTGTACCCTTCTACTTCAAAATACAACATTCCTTCATGAACCAGCCCATGGGCATTAGAAAAAATTTGTTCGCTTTCCGTTAATTGAGCAAAACTATAAAATGTTAAAGCTGCAAAAATTATAGTAAACAGTGTTCTCATATTATTTATATTAACCTTGTTTGTCTTTTCTGAATCTCATGTTAATAATCGGCAGAGTTTGAAATGGTTTCGGATTTGAATCAATTCTGTTAATCAACCCAATTTGAACCATTTTACCATCTATTGCGGTGTTGAATATTCCAAACTGTAGCCCTTTCATTTCTGCCACTCCATTAAATCCGCCGATGCCTACTCCGTTAAACTCATAGATTTCAGGGATAAATACAAATATTCCTAATCCATTTACTTTGTTATATATGGGATTAAAAGTGATTGTCACCCCATTTACAGTACTGAACCTTTCAGGGTAAATTTCTCCTGAAAGCTTATAAACCCAGTATTCTGTAAATCTGGCGCCAGGAAACTCTATGTTCAATCCGTTTATTATCCTTGGCTTATTATGTGAAGCAGCAAAACAAAATCCATTTACTTTAGTGGCTTTTGTTGGGAACAAAGAAAGAACGTGCCACTTAATTTCAATTGAATCTGTTTGAGAATAACCTGAAACCTGAAATAAAGTGATAATCAGAAAAATCAGTTTCGTTTTTTTCATTTGCGATGTTTGTTTTTTTATTATTGTCAAATGTTAGCACATGATACGTTGATAGGAGACGGTTCGTTCACAAAAAGGGAAAAGGATACCTTGATGCAAGAACCGGGGTTCAAATAACCAATTGTCCCTAATACTTAATAACCGAATGTTGGCACTAACTGCTGACTTATTTCAAGTTAATCATGTTTCCAAACCCACATAACCCAATTGTTAAATTAATCGAATACCCTTGTAAGTCCTCATAATAATTTGCCCTGGTTACGTAAAGCCTTGCACGAATTGATGTTTCAACTTTTTCTTTTACTCCAAAAAATGGATTTGGAACAAGTTTTAACCGTGTCCGGATTTTATAATCCGTATTTATCCCAAAAATTATATTGTAATCGACAATTCTAAACCCATTTTCTTTATCATCCTTATTTTCCCCTGTAAATTCAGTAATACCCAAACCTGCAAACGGGCTAATTTTAAATCGCTCATTATCCATTAATGCATAACCACAGGAAACATCAATTATTGCAACATTAGCGTGCTGTCCATCATTCCAGCTTTTTTCAGATACGTAATCTTTTTTCACTTTATCCCCTGCAAGCGTTGCATTTAAGTAAAAAATCGTTTTTTTATATGCAATATCAAACCCAAATATAAAATTAAATGTCGGGGCAAAATATTCTCCAAGCGAACCAGTAAAAAATCCAGAGCCAAATCCTGCGTGCAAGGCATATCCAAAATTTCTATTTTCGAACTCAGGAATTTTATTGTCTGATGAAAATTCAAGTTCACCTGATGTCTTTTGTTCCCAAAAATTAATCGTATTTAAATCTTGCCCACTATGTGATTCCTGATTGAATTTGTCAATTTCGTTATTACATGAGGTGTAGATATGATTAAATTTCCCCTCAATTTCAACTAATGAGTTTACTCTGTCCAGTTCATATTGCAACCTACGCCGATGAAGTTCCACAATGTCAAAAATCACTTGATTATACTTCAAATACTGCTCCGTCTTATATGTCGGATTTATCCAGGAAAGATTTTTGTCCATGTAACATTTTGCTGTGTTTCTCAGAACTACTGTATCACCATATCTTTGTTTGCCTGTGTTATAACCTAAAAAATATTTTAATTCAGAAATCCCCTGGTTCGTTTCTTTTTCCAAAAAGTCTTGCCATGTTAATTCTCCGTCACTCCAGTTTTTCTGATATTCTTGTGCCGTTAATCCTGCTGACAGGAATAATCCGATTATAGTCCCAGTGAAAGCTTTTATCATTTTCAATATCGTTTTTTCAATGTTTGTTAAGGCGCATGGTGCGCATAAATCTACGGTTGGCTTACACCATATTAAAAAAAAGCCTTATTGATATTTCTATATTTCCAACTGTGTTTTCGTCAAAAAAGTCCAAAAATACATCTCTTTACTATACTCTCCAAATTCCATTTTCCACCTCCTACTCACAGAGCTATTTCCCTTTTAACAAAGCAGTTAAACATCAATCGGAAAAAAGAATAAGAGTCACTTTTTCCCAGCACTGCACTGATACAATAACAAGAAAAGCGCGAAAAAAAGAAAATGAACGGGAGGAATGACTTGATACAGAAAAACACTTTATCGCAGAAACTTTATTTCCCCTAAAGTTTGAAATTACACAGAAAAAAATCACCCCCTGATTGATGGCTTTGGCTTAACAAAGGCACAAAGCCAGTACGGTATAAGAGACCCTACTGGCTTTGACGCTTGATTATTGGCGGTAGTTTTTATTCAACAATCTCCGGCCACGTGCCATTATTCTCTTTCAGGTAATTATCAAGGGCATCGTTCCGATAGTCACTTTGCTCGTAGCGAATATAAACGCTTCTGTGGACTTTTGTCTTTATTTCTGTTTGCTTCGGTATTGTACGTTTGCTCATTCCAAGAATTTTCCACATTTTGCTATAACTTTTGTGAATCTTAGCCAATGGGTTGAGAGGCATTGTGCCAAAGTCATCATCAAAAACCAGCCCTTTTGCGTTTGCTTCTTTTTTCATCCACACCATAGCGATGTCGGACAATTTAAAACCCTGGTTATCTGCCTTGTAAGAACCCCCAATATCTGAATGGACCCCAGCAAACCATACCTGTTCCATATCTACACCGGGTTTGTCCTTCCAAATGGTCGGTTTAAAATCATCACGTTTTTCATCTAACGACAGAGCATGTCGAGCGGTTTTTATATTACTACCAATGTGGTGATCATAGAATAGGTCTTTTTGGTCTATAAGTCCAAAAATGGAGAAGGGCAAGCCCATTGCACCAACGGTATCCCAAACACCAATGAAATGAACATATATTTTTGATTCAACAGAGTTTTCGTTGCGGTAAGCCTGAGCCTCGTTAGAACTTGGAACAGCTGATTTTTTTTTGTAAAAGTCAAAAGCCTTGTCAACATCTGGTGCTTTGCTGGTTTTCAGTATACCACATTTGTTGATAAAGCCACTTAAGCTTCTTACTGTATATGCCCCACGGCTAAAACCAAACAGATAGATTTCATCACCTGGTTCATAATTATGAATGAGGAAGCGGTAGCCATCCTTAATGTTTTTATCAAGCCCGGATCCCATACTGCCCCCAATAACTTTGGAGTGGTAAGACCCAATACCCCAATCATAAAAAACCACTTGCTTTACACCTTGTTCATCTGTAGGCGAAATACCACGGGCAAATTGTATGACATTAGTGGGGTCGTCTTTATAGCCTTTGCCCTCTGGCCGGTTCCATGTCCCATCTGCACAAATAATTATTCTTTTCATCGTACCATTTTTTATCTTTATTCAATATTGTTGTGAAAATTTAGAGTTGAATATTAACCATCTTTTACTTCTTTCTGCTTTGAACGGTTTATGTGAACCATCCACTTGAATTCAACGGTCAAGTGTAAATTTTAGCGGCCGAACTCATAGCAAATCATTATTTTTCTGATAGTTGTCCATGTCCAAACCAGGTTTGGCGCCTTACTATTAGTGGCAGTATTCATTCTAATTCTTCAATTCTGTAGATAATTTCTTTTCCTTTTTCTTTACCAATTCTCACCATTTCATCTGCACCACCTGATGCTCCTCCTATTCGCATAATTACATCACCTTTACTTATTAATCGAATTACAACCGGGTGAAATAATTCTTTCCAAATTGCCCCCCATTTCTTTTGAACCCTCAGTCTCAATTAGTGGCAATGCAAACCATTCCCCTAACACTGAAAGATGGCCTTTGTTGTAAAAAATCAATGCCACTTCATTCATTGCATTAACATTCTTTTGTATTAATTGTGGATCGCCATTGGTTCCAGAACGATATGGCCCTGTAGCTAAAACCATTAATGGCTTCTGCTTATTCATATTAAATTATTGATTTTTGCGTATTGTAAAAACATTATGGTTTTCCCTTCCTGAATTTCACCGAACGTATCATAGTGCAGGCATCCCTAAAGACACTGAGCTGTTTCAATGCATTCTTGGCCAATAACCCCAGATTATCTCATAACAAGTGACAACGCTAATCCTAACCAAGCCAGAATAAACAAGATACCCCTAAAATTACCTGTAACTTTTTTATCCCCTTTAAAATAATAAGAAAGAATATCTGTGTCAATCAGGGCCCTGTCCATCAATCCTCCGTCTGTTATTTTTGTGATTACTCATCAAGTTTTTAGTCAAATCATCAAAAGCAGAATCATCGATATCCTGCCAGGCACCGGCAAATGACAAAGTCTTAGATTTCCTGCTAATCTCTTGCGCAAGTTTTTTACTTCGTTCCCGATGTGATCGGGACCACGACTGACAGCATTGACAAACTCCCGGTGGCATGGCCCGGGGTAAATTAAGTCAGCCTTTCAGGCTGAGAACCCTAGTTTATGGACAGGTTCTAATTAGTGGCAAAAAAACACCAGGAACAAGGTTATACTTGTTCGGAACAATACGCTGTTTTTCCTGACTGCACATGCCTTGTTCCCGGTGTTTTTTACTACGCCACACGAATTACTTATCTGACTATAATTTGTTTGGTCCGTACCCCTCCGTCGGGTACCTGAATTCTAAGCTGGTAAATACCCGGGGCCAAATCTGGCAAACCTAGCGACAAGGTATAGTTGCCCGGGCGAAAATCTTTATCGGTAAGCCTGACTGCCTGTTTTCCCTCCAGGCTAAATAAATCAATGGCTACATTTTCAAACTTTTTAAGAAATGACAAATTGACCAACAGTTCACCTCCTGATGCCACCGGATTAGGATAAGCATTAAACAATACAAACTCCTGGTTAATTTCATAAAGGGATGTAGTAAAATCTTTAGAAAGGATTTCTTTCGGGGCTAAAGCAGGCTGAACTTTTTTCCCGGTGCTTGATGTATCTGCCTGAACTAAATGATTTTTCATATCCAGGGTTTTCCATCCCTGTCCAAACTTTTCATTTTTGTCTGTTTTATCAAGAATATTTACAAAGTACCAATCTGCCTGTGCGGTAGTATCGTTTATATCCAGCAGGAAATATCCATGTTGATCCAGGTCAACATACTTCATGTGAGGATTATACACTACATCTCCCAATAATTGTATCGGATTGTTAAACGACAACTCGAATTGTGTCGCCAATTCGGCACTGACATTCTCGTCAAAATTCGCTGAAGTAATACTTGGACTGGCAAATTCAACCGCAACAGAACCTTTTCCGGTTAAAGGATCGTATGACGGACTTGGCGTTGGCAGGTTATTCGCCATCGGGTTCGGGTAAATAACCGGGTTCTGTGTTACATCAAATGCGAAGGTACTGTGAAAATCTCCGGTCAGGATAATTACATTTTCAATATTACCCGAATCGATATAACTGATTATCTCTTCCCTTTCTTTAGGGTAACCGTCCCAGATATCAACAAATATACTTTCGACCCCGATAATTGCATTTTTATCCGTTGGTGCAGGGTTTCCGGAACTATCGACTGCTGCAAATCCAACATTCAGCTGAGAAAAAATAACCTGATTGCCCAAAATTTTCCATTTCGCAGAAGAATTCTTCAACTCTTCTTTTAACCACTTTTTCTGTTCTTTCCCCAGAAGGGTTTTAAAGGTTGCCGTATCAATGGCATTCGCCGGTTGCTTCTCTCTTCCTTCCAACCGGGTGTCCAACATGATTATATCGGCAAGGTTGCCATACGAAAATTTTCGGTAAATACTTTGCTGGCCTGTGACCTCCCTTACGGGCAACCACTCAAACCATACCTGTTTTGATATGGACTTTCTTTCTTCCCAGCTACCTTCTCCATCATTGTGATTTTCAGCACCATCAGCATATGAATCGTTTGCTGATTCATGATCGTCCCATACGACGATAAACGGATGTTGCTGATGAACTGCCTGTAAATCTTTGTCCAGCCGGTAGAGGGAATAACGCGTACGATAATCCATTAAATCTATAATTTCGGTGCCGGGAATATTGGAACGTTCCAACCGGCTTGAATCGAAGCCATAAGTGCCTTCTCCGGCACCATACTCGTAAATGTAATCTCCCAGGTGAATCACGGCATCCAGGTCTTTTCGCTCTGCTATTCTGGCAAAGGCGTTGAAATATCCTGCCTGATAATTATTGCATGAGACAACTGCAAACTTCAACTGCTGCACTCCATTAGCTTCCGGACTGGTGCGTGTTCTGCCGGTAACCGAGTTCTTTCCGTTATACGAAAAAATATAATAATAAGTCGTTGCCTGTGATAATCCTTCTACGTCAACTTTTACCGTGAAGTCACGGCTTTCAAAAGTAGATGTTTCCCCCTGTGCCACGATATTGTTAAACTGTTCATCAAGCGCCATAAACCACTTTACCTTCAATGTATCCAAATCGGTATCGGGAGTAACTCTTGTCCAGATAATAACCCTGTCGCTTAAGGGATCCCCGGATGCTACCCCGTGATAGAAAGGTGCCAAATCCTTATCATAAGGAAGTTCATCCACCTGATGATTAAAAGTCCGCTCAAGCCTTTGTATTTGGCTTGAGTATCCCATACCTTCAACCGGAACCTGTGAATACACCAAGTCTGATATGAGAATAAAAAAAGAAAAAAAGAGAAAAGAATACTTCATAATTTATGTTTTTATTTTCCCTACTAACATTTCACCCCCTCCATAAATATTAAGTTATTCTTAACTTTTCATAAATATTACCCTCGGGACATTAAATAGAGTCCTTCTAAAAGTCCATGTTACTCACACATTTTATACTATTAAATGTGCCCGTGACCTTCGCTTCAAAACAGACTTGGTGTTGTTTCGTGGTATGGTAACCCTGTTTTTCAAATTTACGTAGCGTCATGCCAATCTTTGATCGACGGATGGGATTACTCCTTACGTCCGTGAGACCGCTAACACTGCGTTCCTTCGTCGGACCTCATCGTAATGAAGTCATTGAAATCTTGAAGGACGAAAGAGAAGCAACCAGAGCCATTTTAATGACAGAGTTCCCAAAAGGTAATCCGTGCACGTCACTTTACTGTTGACTTGACACTAGAAGTATTCATCTCCGATATATTTTTTCTGAGTCATTTCTTTTTTGTTGTTAAATGTATAACTGATCCCTAGTTCGAGTATTTGTCCTTCATAATCGTACACGTAATTACGGCGAAGCAGGATCTGTTCCCCTTCGTATGCTGCGGTGTAGCCCCCCGTTTGGTTCGTTCCAAGAATATCCTGCATTTTAACCGAAAAGCTCCATCCGCTCAATCTTTCCGGCGAATAGTTTAAAGCGGCGTTTAAAGCCTGAAACTCCTTACTTTTTCCCTGTGGGGTAACCGAACCTGATTTGAATGAATAATTTAACGTGAATTTTAGTGGCTTAATGACTGACCAGTTCAGGTTCGATTTTACATTCCAATTCGTGCTCCTGCTGTTCCGGCTTTCCCCCAGTAGCTCATCATCGGCAATGACACGAAAGTCGTAGGCTGCCCCGCCTACAAATAGTTTTACTTTGCTTAAAATATGAAAATTTATCCCTAGTTCAGTTCCCAGCGCTACTTGATTTCCTGCATTAGTATAACTACGCAGCAATACCCCCCCGGGATTCCCCATATCATAAGCTACCCGGTTTACCCGGTAAATGGCATTATCTACTCCGCGGTAAAATCCGGTCAAGATTAAATTGTTTTTTCCAAATTTGCGGGTGTAGTTGAGTTCAGCATTTAGAATATATTCCGGCTCCAGTAGGGGGTCTCCCATTTCATAAATTTCCTGATGGCGACGGTATAAGAAAGGTGCCATGTCTTTGGCCGGGGGACGGTTAATCCGGCGGCTGGCTGCCAGTGAAAGACTATTTAACTTGTTAAACCCGTAGTTTAAATGAACTGTAGGAAAAAGCTCTGGTTTCTGCTGACTAAAATCGGTCTGATTAAAATCCCGTCCATTTCCTACATCGACAAAATATGCATATACATATTCAAAATATTCTGTGCTGACAACGTTCATTAACTGATCTGTATACTCAAAGCGTAAACCAACAATGTATTTTAGCTTTCCACTTTCTCCATTAAAATCTGCGTAAGCAGCATACACATCGCGCTTCAAATCTATGCTGTTATTGTAACTTTTAATGCCAGTGCCGCCCCAGTAGTCGTTGCCGATAATTGTGTCGTATGTAAATTCGCCGTCCAAACGTACCCATTGCGGCTGAACGCCCATATTTAAAGTATTTCCATTGTCGAATCCATGCTGATAACCGAACACAAAGCGATAGGCATATAAGGGGGTTTTATCGCTTTGAAAAGAATGAAAAACGGGAGCATCGTTGTAGTAGTAGCGTTCACCATCATAGGCAAACTCTTTATTGTCGATAGTTTGCTCCAGGTCTGACGTTTCATAAATAAGCGATGTACCCCATTGCGATTGGTTTCCAAGCTTTTGTTTATAATCGACACTCAAATTGCTAAACCATCCATTCCGGTGGATATCATTGGGATTAAATATTTCCTGCAAAGTCCCACCCCTGGGATTAGCGCCCGGTTCATTGGCAAAATAAGCATCATATGCATAATTGGCTGTCCTTCCGCTGGTACGTTGCGAATATTGGTAATTAGCCGTTAATTCTGCCCTTTTATTCACCTGAAAGCTTAGTGCCATGCTTCCCATTATATTCGTATACCATTTTGGGCGCGAACCTTCTCCGTCAAGCACATAATACATACCGGGAAAACCGTTCACAGCGTTGTCAGGATGCTGGTGGATATACGGATCGATGATACCCTTACCTTTGTTGTTACGCGATTGCATGGTAAAGGAGCCTGAAATGGACAAGCTTTTCTTGTTATACATAAGACTAAGACCGGAACTGTACCGGTCATTGTTCAGTTTTTGATGGCTATAAACGTCTTTCGCATTGGTCCAGGGGCTACCCCCGAGCATTCCGTTGACTAAAACCGAAAGTCCGTCCATTGCGCCTTTTTGTGTTGTTATATTGATAATTCCACCTTTCCCCTGCGCATCATAACGCGCTCCGGGCACAGTAACAATGTCAATGTCCCTGATCTGTCCGGCAGGAATCTGGTTTAAAATATCACTGGCATTGGTTTGGGCTGGTTTACCATTTATGTACACCATAAAATCGCTGGTCCCTCTAACCGAAACAATCCCTTCCCCATCAACTGATACGGAAGGAAGTTTATCAAGAATATCAACAGCGGTCCCTCCTTTTGCTGTTTCAAAGTCCCTGGCAGAATATGATTTTCGATCGATTTTATTGACCACTGTGCTTTGCATGGCTGTAACGTTCACTTCTTTAATGGCGATTTTAGATGGCTGTAACCCTATTTTACCTGCATCGTATACCGGCAAATTACTATTTATGGTAACGTTGTGAATGGTATCAGCCGTATACCCCATAAAGGAAACCACCACATCATAAGTTCCAAAACTGAGTTTGTTAATTGAAAAAACACCATTAACATCACTTACTGTACCTACTGTTTTGGTATCACTGGTAAGTATTGCCGCCACAGAGGCGAAAGGAATATTCCCATTACTTTGTTTATCCGTTATTGTTCCCTTAATAACCCCCACTTTTTGTGCCTGCACTGCCCCTGTTATAAATAAGAACAGGGCGAGATATGTTCCTAATAATTTTCTATTCATATAAAACCTTTTATCAACCTGCGACAAAAGTAATTTTTACTTTTTATATTACATGGTAAATAATTACCTAATTATAGTACTTAAATTCATTCACTTATGCCCCAACACTGGATCTACCAAAAGTTAAGTTCATTCACCACACACCCCAAGATCTAACATAAACAACTGGCTTTCAACGCCTTTTTAAGAACAACACTCACTACCGTTTACCAATCCCTTAATGCACAGACTTATATACCTCACAAAAGGGGTAAACATGAACGCTTTAGCCCTCCACGGAGTCAATATTACGCGTTATAGCTTCTTCCTGTATCCATTTGGTGTAAGGTTTGTTTTGAACTTGAAGAATTTTACAAAATGTGATGGACCGGTATAATTTAAATGACATGCTATTGGGGGGATATTGGATTAGATGTATGCTTAAGCAGGCGTATGCTTTCATCGACGATACGTTCATGAATGAGCAGTACTCATGGTTATTTGACTTTGCTCCTTTGAAGCTTGAACCACCAACCGCCCTATCCCTCAACAGCTAATACCCAAGACCCTATTTCAATCATGTTGTGCTTATTCTGAAATTTGGCTCAATGATGAAACGACATAGGCAGTAGCTGTTTAAGCCCACTAAAAACATGATAGTTAAAACTTCAACAACCACTGCTTATACAAAATGCATGTATTGGAGTTTTTTATTCTTTCTTTTCTATTACAAATTCACAGTATTTCTGCCCACCTAACAAAGTCTTGTTCATCCCGTTTCTGTGAAATATCAATTTTTCTGGTAAGTAGGTATTAAATATTGCATTATCAATCGAACACATTACCGATGTTAATTCAGGGACATTCAAATATGTGAAAAGTTCATGGAACAAGCACCTGGTGACCCTGAATTCATATTTATTCTCCGATTCTTCAACAATTTCAACAGTGTTTAGCTTTGTACTTCCTTCTTTATTTGCTCTTTGTTGGAATTTCTTCAGGTTCTCAAATGTCCGGTGAGCTTCTACATTTCTGAAGTTTGCCTGTTGCACCGCCAGTCCTGAAGTCAAAACACATGCCCTTACTACCTCAAAGGCCCTTTCTTTTCCAATCTCTTTAGTTAATCGAATATAAATCCATGCGATTAGTCCGGTAGAGTCGATAAAATCTGATGGCAGGTCAAGTTGTATGTTCTTTTTATATTTTTTAAATGTCATCTTCGTTTTTATAAGAAACCCTACCGGGTTCTTAACATATCCTTTCAATACCCCAATAATTATCAATGATGTAGCTGGTTTTGCTATATTATCAACGTCTGTTATTCGTTTGCTCATATTCCCGGTTATATTTATAATTTAAAATATCTTCTTATTAAGTAATTGGCTATCTACACTTTGCAAAAGCGTTATCGGGACTGCGTTTTGCTTATAAAACCGTCTGCCGCAACACCATTAATCATTTGCATTTTTTCACCAACAAGAAATTGCGTAAAATATATTCACCTTTTCTGTCCCGTCTTGTTTTCTTCCTTTTCTATTCTTGATACAATATAATGTACTTCATATATAGCCTGTTGCTATATCCTGGCTAACGTCAAATTTAGTCGATGTTATCTTTGGCTGGTCAGGTCCTTTAATTTAGTTTCAATCACTTCTTCCGTTTTACATCCGGGATAATTATTAAAATCGACCTTCCCATTTTTATCAATCAAAATATAGTGTGGAACTCCTGTAATAGAAAATTCCTTCTTCATATAATCAAATTGTCCCTCGGTCAGTAATATGTGTGTTCCATTAATTTGATACTGTCTGATAACGCTTTTCCAAGTTTCCTCTCTTGACTGGCTGCATAAATAAACGAATTCCACATCTCGATACATTTCCTGCATTTTAACCGAGTGAGGTAACTGTCTTTTGCATGGCGAACACCATGTTGACCAAATGTCAATATAAATAACATTACCCTTTTTATCCGTCAATATTTTATTAAACAGTTCAACACCCGTCAAAGAGGTGTATTTGCTCAGTTTGGCATTCTTTGGCATTTTCTGTTTATTGCCCAACAGTACTTTTTCTCTGGTCTCGTCACATTTTGACAACAATAATTGCTTTATATATGGGTCATTAAAACTGCTTTCAATCATTTTTGAATATGACGTAATTACAGATTGATTCACCTCTTCTTCCAAAAATCCGGTAAAAAACATATTCGATGCTGCCAAAAACTCTGACCAGATCCCTGATCTCATTTTCAGGTTTTCCTTCAGTCGCCTGATGGTAATTTCTTCTCGAAATTGTTCCTTTGTCCTTTCTTTTGGTTCTAAAACAACTCTTGGCCTAAATTCAACTCCAAATCTGTACCTGTTATGAAAGTGATGGTAGTCGTTGGTAATTAATGCTTTTTTATTAAATACGATTGAATCGTTGAGAAATGAAAAGAACGCTTGCTTTTCTTCAAAACTCTCAAATGTCCTATTAACCCCTATTATCTCTGCATAAATTGAATATTTGGCACTGTATTTTAAGTAATCTCCCAGAAAGTCGCTCAGCGAATCTTCTGCAATCCTTTTTTCAATTCTATCGAGTAGTATTTTTTCATAGTCAAGATATTTTTCTTTGATTTCCTGCGCAGATAAACCTTGCGGAATTTTATTTCGAAACCTGTTTATCTGTTTATAATGCACCCAATGATTTAGGTTCATTATATCTTTTTGAAATTCATCATGCTTTTCGTCAAATTCGCCAGAAACCATACCTATTCTTGTTCCCTTTCTGCCTATTTTACATTTTATGTGCATGGTGTCATTTGGGAAAAGATAGGGTGTTATGCGGGCCTCGCCATAGTTTAAGTAAGTATTAATCGGGTTATAAAGAGGAATATCAAAAATAAAATTTCCGTTTTTGTCTATTTCAGTCTCAAATGAATGTTGGCTATCAATTGTTATATCATTGACCCCTAATGTAATTTTCTTAGAAGCTCCTATAAAATCCTCAAAATTGGTTATCTGGCCAATCAATACGCTTCTTTGTTCAATATGGGGATAAAACTTTCCAGTCTTTGACGATTTATCTGTGTCGTTTTTTTTATCATTACAAGCTAAGAAAGATAAAGTCAGTAAAAAGATCAGTGAAATTTGTTTCATGTTCATTTGTTCGTTTTAATACACAGTAACATTTGTCTTAAGCATTACACAGAGCTTCGAAGCACTTTCCTGTCTAAACCTGCACATAGCATAATTTACGTTTTTAAATTTTTCTTAAACTTAATAAATTTTCGTCCCGGAAACTTGGCTCCTCCAAACAACTTGTAAACTCATAAAACATAGCTACCGCTGTATTAGGTGATTTTTTTCTTAAACCCAACCAGAAGGCAGTTACAAACCTGCATTCCGCTAATCTTTTTTCATGAAATTTACCCACCTCCTTGAGGGGACTGTTCGGGCATGTCCTGTCCACAGGATGCACACCGAAATGACAGGTTTGCATGAACTCCCCGTAAAAAACAGAGAAAATCAATGTGGGAAATGTCCGGAAACAGAAAAATACAAACCTCCTGTTCCATAGAAATTATTTGAAATTACACAGGAAAAATCACTTCCCTGATTAATGGGTTTGGCCCAACACAGGCACAACCCCAGTGGGGGATGGGAGACCCCACTGGGGTTGATACCTAATTATTGGCTGGCGTTTTTAATCTTTGCTACCATTTCTTCAGGTTCAAATAATTTTTTCATTTCAAAATTGTATATCATAACTGGATACTCTGTTGAAAAAATAATTCTCCACATGTTTTTAAAGGTCTCGATGGTATATGTTTCATTATGCACATCCAGAAAAAAATCCCCTTGCTCTTTATCTTCTGAGTAATATACGGGCAACTCAATTTTTATAACCTCCTGCCCAATCTCCTGTTCAAACCTAGGTTTAAGCTTTGATACTTCATTAAACACTGTTGATATAACTGAAGTGAAATTACGGTTTAGCCCACCAATCCTAATCTCACAATCGTCGAATTGTAGTTTTAGTCTAAGTATCCTTAATCCGCCATAATACTCTTGGTTTCTATTATTTAGTTTTTCCAATGCACTTAGCAAAGGTGCTAAAAAATATTTCCTCCCTCCAATCTTAATCAAATCCCAAGCTATTCCTCCAGTTATTGCCGCAGAAATAAAGTTACCAATCTCAGAGTTAATGAATACTGTCAACCAAAACTCACCACCCTCTGCGAATGATGGAATCCATTTAGGCCTAATTTGGCATACGTAATTATGTTTTAAATCTTCGATGAACTCATCAATTCCTTCAAATTCTCTTTCATTGTAATCTATCGAGATAAATAAGTCATGGTTTGGCTCCTTTTTTTATTTACAGTCACTATTAAATCATTGAAATTTCTACTATCATTCCGCCAAATATGTCAAATTTGTTAACGCTCTTTAATGGTTACCGAACCGCCCAGTACGAGGCCCGTATGCTGGGTGGTTTGAAAGCTTTTCCGCTAGGTACTTAGCCTAGCGGCAGGCTACTCGGTTGTGTTTAGTGGTTTTACAACCTATCAACTTGTTCTTTTGTCAGCCCAGTAAATCTTGATATCTTTTCAACCGGCTCACCATCTTTTTTCATAACCAATGCTATCTCCAAAGCCTTTTCATCCTTGGCCGTATCTAATGAATTTTTTAAATCTCGGTAATATTTCAAACTATCCTCGTATGAAATGTATTCCTCGTGTGAAAACTTTTCAATCTCAGCAACCTCAAATACTTTCTCAAATATTTCTTCTTTAAGTTTCTCAGGCAATCTGTCAAGTTTGTGAAGGTTTTTCAATACATATAGCCACTTATCAAATCGTGTCTCTAATTGCTCAATCGACTTATTAAACTTTGGCATTTCAAAGTATATGAAAGTCAATTTATCATAAAAGGTCTTGTTGGTATCAATGTCCTGAAGTTTTACATCATATCTGTATTTATCAGGCTCATTCTTATCTGAATCAAATATAAAATCAAGGATTCCAATCGTATACACAGCTTTTAACTCATAATTCCAATCAGATTTCTCAGCTTGCTCT
The DNA here is from genome assembly GCA_965230395.1 of Bacteroidales bacterium. Lineage (GTDB taxonomy): Bacteria > Bacteroidota > Bacteroidia > Bacteroidales > UBA10428 > UBA10428. The sequence goes on along the minus strand of CBDDKV010000002.1, from coordinate 2,068,033 downwards.
TGAATCGGAAATGTTGCGTAATATACACTTCGGTCTTTGAAGAAATTCTGTTTGCTTTTTTGCATTTCAACAATGAATTTCTCTCCTTTTTCATTCTCACAGCATAAATCGAAAATAGCTTTTCTATCAAGTTCAGTTTTGCCTAATTGCTCTGTTTTTAAATATGTCAGGTCAACTATTTTACCTTGTTGGTCTTTAAGCAATTCATTTAAAAAGTCAAGAAGCAAGTCTTTATTTGGCTCTTCTCCAAATAGTCTCTTGAATCCAAAATCAGTAAACGGATTTATATATTTTTCTCTTGCGTCTGCCATTTTAATACTTTTTCTCAAAAATGCGATTTTTCCTCATTGTATGAAAGTTAGCAGTTCGCCTCCATTAAACACACGTTGGGTGTATGATTTCGTAAGGGATTGCGGGCTTCATACTTATAAGTTACCATCCGAAATTGATGCGGGAGATAACGCTCGGAGACCTTCGAAACCCTTATGAATTATATACATTGTGCAGCATATTTTATTCAAGCGATGGTAAAATATATCTTTCAACCATCTTATGTATATGTTTTTTTTCAGTGTAATTCCCACCTGTAAAGACTACCACCATATTTAATTTGGGGATAATAATTATTTCTTGCCCACCCCAACCACTTGCCTGGAAAATCTTAGCATTCTTACCCGCAGCTGATACATCATTTATCCACCAAGTGTATCCATAACCATTTTTGCCCGTATCGTCTAATGGTATATTTATGCCCGTATTATTCCGATAGGTTGTTTTACTTTTTTCAACCCATTCTTTTGAAATAATTCGCTGTCCATTCCACTCACCTTCGTTTAAAAAAGTAATTCCGATTTTGAGCATATCACGGGGTGTTAGCATTATGGAACCATCACAGGCGTACACGCCATTGTCAAAATGATACCAATACACAGAGTCGATACCTAGGGGAGTAAACAAATGCTGATTGCCAAAATCAAGAATATTTGTTCCAACTGCATTTTTTAATACTTCACCCAGCACAATCATATTCCCTCCGCTATAGGTGAATTTTTCTCCTGGCATGTCCGTTAAATTCCTTCCTAAAATGCATGCCAAAGGATCATCCTGGCATTCAAAATAAATACGGTCAATATCATTAGCAGTAGTGCCATGGGCACCACTCCACTCGTCCCATTCTAAACCAGGTGTCATTGTAAGTAAATGCTCAATAGTAATGTTTTCTTTACCTCCAGTTTTGTATTGTTGATGATCAGGTAAATACTTAAAAATGGACTCCTCAACTTTAAAATATCCTTTATCGACAGCAATTCCAATAATAGCAGAGGTAATACTTTTTGTGCAAGACATTATCATATGCAAACTATCCCTGTGCCATTTAATTCTATTACCATAGTAGAATTTTCCATCCCATTTATATTTATTTCCTTCAAAATATTCCTCGAAAACAAGCCGATCATCTTTAAAGATTAGTATAGAGTGAACTTGATCAAATTTATTAGCATATATGCCGTTAACCAGTTTTTTTAATTGCATACTATCCATTCTTACTTCAGATAGTGAAGCAGTTAATAGTTTGTCCGAATAATATTTAGGCTTACTATATGAATAATAAGAATGGCAATTATCATTACAACCAAATAAAAACAAACTCAACAGAAAGGATATTACTATTTTCATGTTCCAATATGTTTGTTATGTTGACAATATTTGTTAAGGTACATCCTTTACAAAAGTTAAAGGTTAGGGTTTACACCATATTTTGAAAAAGCCTTATCGATGTTTCTTTATTTCTTAAGTTCTTTTCATCAAAAAAACCTAAAAATACGTTTCTATAAAATACTCTCCAAATTCCATTTCCAATTTCCAGTACACCGACGTATTTTCCTTTTAGCGAAGCTGTTAAATATATCCAGTAATATGCACCCCAACGCATAGCTCCATTTTGGGTAACTTTGAGCACTCTCATTTCGGAACCCTAGTCATAGTCAGGAACCCTTTCAGGGAAAGGCCGTGCCGAAAATTCATGCACTGAAGCTGGAGTTTCCATGCCTAATGGTTATGCGAACCACAGGGCAGAATCGGGGGCCATAGCCGAATTGCATACATGGGGGCAAAACCTGAGCCTTCATCCCCATATACACTGCATTGTACCTGCCGCAGGTTACAGCCTCTGCGGCAACTGGAAACACATAGGAAAACACAAAAGCTACCTATACCCGGTGCTTCAACTGGGCAAAGTATTTAGCAGAAAGATGTTGGACGGGTTGAAACGTAAACTAAAGCAAGAGGACCTTGCTGTAGGATTTGATACATCCATATGCAAAACATGCAATAAAAGAACTCTGTATACCATCAGGACCATACCACGTAGCAGGTCTCCAACAACCAACTTACCAAGCCTACTGATGGCTGTTTTTTGAATAAGAATATGTCCCATAAGTGACTTCGTTCAAACGGAGAATAGGATGCTACACCTAATGTGCAGAAAAACAAAATGACAGGCCGCTTTTATACCACCACTAAAAAGATGTAATATGTAAGGGTTCAAGAGATACGAACATAAAAGCAGGTTACAATTACTTTGGCTTGGACCAGAGTAACAAAGTTCAAGACTCAGCCTCTCAGCGGCCCACTTATGACTTATTGGCCAAAAGAATTAAACTTGATTTGCTTCAGACAAAATTCTTTTTACGCCAATTACTTCAAGTGGTCCCCCGCTTACGTTGCCCAGGTCAATCTTCCTACAACAATATCGTTTAGTAAAATACGGAAGGTAAATGTAAAAGGTTGTGGGGTGTTTTGTCTGTTCCTTTTCAAATGGTATAATTGCGCCTATTCGTATGATAATAACTGATGAATGAGTTCATGAACTCGGCTATCGCCTCGGTTGGATAGTCCTTGGTTGATCAATGACATGTGTGTGTGCTTGCCAATGTGCTTATGAATTTGGAGGGATTATCTATTTTTTACAAATATTAATTTGTGACTACTTCTTGGAGTATCACGTTGCTCTATCTCAAACTTCTTAGTTGATTTTATCAAAGGTGTGAGTCTTTGAAATCCATAATTTCTAGGATCAAAATTTGGTTGTTTCTTTTGCAATAGGCTACCAACATCGCCTAAAAAAGCCCAACCGTCATCATCAGACAAGTCTGTTATTGTGGTTGAAATTAGTTTTAACACCTTACTGGTAATTTTTTCAAATGACTCCTTTTCCCGTTCCCTTTCTTCTTCTGAGGCTTTATTATCTTCCGGTTTGTTCTTCAGAATTTCAATGTATATGAACTTGTCACAAGCTACAATAAATGGATTTGGAGTTTTCTTTTCTCCTATTCCAATTACCTGCATTCCCGCCTCTCTTAATCGGGTTGCTAATCGTGTAAAATCACTGTCACTTGATACAATGCAAAATCCATTAACTTTTTCAGAATACAGAATATCCATTGCATCGATTATCATTGCAGAGTCAGTGGCATTTTTCCCTGATGTATACGCATATTGCTGAATTGGTGTAATAGCATGTTCCAAAAGCATATTTTTCCATTTGGAAAGGTTCGGTTTAGTCCAATCACCATAAATTCTTTTAATAGTTGGATTACCATATTTGGCAATCTCTTCCATCATCTCTTTTACAGATGCTGATGGTATATTGTCACCGTCAATTAGGACGGCCAGGTTTATATTCATCTTTAATTTCTAAAACTTTTCTTTATTCTGGCAAGATGATTACAGCATCTTAACGTTAATCGCCTTCAGTCCTTTCGACTCATCAAAATTCTTAAGCCAACCTGTTCTTATTTTACAAAAAATACGAGATTCTGCCTTTGGTATTCCAATTTCTATATTTTCAGCTTTTATTTCTTTCTTTTGAGTTAAATCCGTAGGCGTTGAGGTTATTACTCCATTTTCATCTACCCGGGCGATCATATCATCAAGACTACCTTTTTTCCTTGTTCCTTTTTCTCAAGTCTGCGATTTTCTTTATCCTTACGCTTCTTCACTTGTTTTTTTCTAACTTCTTTTTTGCCAAAAGAGTCTTTGGATCTTCCCATTCAATATCATTTGTTATAAATTATTATAGAAACTATTCTTGCCAGAAATAAGTCTTTTAAGTTTATTTAATCCAATCCCTTTAATCTGCCTGACTCTTTCGCTTGAAATTTCTAAATGACAAGCTATTTCATGCAAACTACACGGAGGATTATTGTTAAGTCCAAATGATAAGTTTATTATTTTCGCTTCTCTGATTGTTAACTTCTTAATTGCCCTTGACAGATTTATTTTCAAAGAATCAGAAACCAACTCACTATCGGGAGAGGGGAGATTCTCAGTTGGGGTTAAATCATACAAACATGAGTCACTTTCACCGTTAAATACTAATGGCTTATCAAAGGATACCTGTCGGTTTTTAAGCTTATCGTTTTCAGAAATTAATTCATCTCTAATGTCCAAAAATTCAGCAATTTCGTTATTAGAAGGTTCTCTTTCTAACTGTTGCTCCAAATGCGAGGTGGCTTTTGATATTTGTTTCATGGTTGACAAACGGTTTAAGGGCAGCCGAACCACTCTTGTTTGTTCTTGGATTGCTTGTATAATTGACTGTCGTATCCACCACACAGCATACGAAATAAATTTAAATCCCCGTGTTTCATCAAACTTTTTTGCGGCTTTTACCAAGCCTACATTTCCTTCGTTTATTAAATCTGCAAATGATAAACCCTGATTCTGATATTGTTTGGCCACTGAGATAACAAATCGGAGGTTTGCTTCAACAAGTCTTTGCAGTGCATTAGCATCACCATTATGAATCTTTAGTGTTAATTCAACCTCTTCCTCAACGCTTACCATTTCGTACTTGTTTACCTCCTGAAAGTAAAGTTTTACAGAATTTTCATCGCGTTGGGTTATTTGTTGGGTTATTTTTAGTTGCCTCATTAGCGTTACTATTTAATGTTATGTTCACTTATAAGACGCTGAAAAACTTCCTTCACCGAGGTGATTGATTTTATCTTATGACCATTTGCTCCGGAGAAAGCAAATCCGGATTCGAACTTACCATAATAGGCCGACAATAAGGCTTCAGCGATACAGTAATTAGTTGTTTTAGGATTACAAGATTTAATACAGTTATGCTTACAACTTTTAGGACGTTTTTCTCCACGTTCTGCTGCTAAAAGGAAATTATTTTCGATAGCCCGCCCGGGAAGCCCCACAGGGCTTTCAATCAGACGAATATCTTTAATGCCAGAACTAATGAAAGCTTGTTTGAATTTAATAGAAGCATCGCATTCTTTGGTTGCTATAAAACTGGAGCCAAGTTGAACTGCGGAAACTCCTAACTTAAGTAGTTCACGAATTTGTTGCCCGTTTACTATACCTCCAGCAGCAATTATAGGAATTTCTTTTTTATGCTGAGCCATTAACTCCTTTGTGATTTTTAATACATCACGAGCAAGCGATTGAAGATTATGTTTCTTTTTGTCCAAATCACTATAACTGAATCCGAGATGACCTCCTGCCTCCGGGCCTTCAACCACAAAAGCATCGGGTAAATAATTATAATTTTGCAGCCACTTTCTTGCGATGATTTGGGCTGCCCGGCCAGACGATACAATTGGCACCAGTTTAGTCGTACTTCCCTTAGTTTTATATTTTGGCAAGTCTAAAGGCAAGCCAGCACCTGAAAAAATAATATCAATTTTTTCTTTTATAGAAGTCTGCACCAATTCGGTAAAATTAGTAAGCACTGACATGATATTTACAGCAAGTACTCCTTTTGTTAATCGACGGGCCTTACGAATTTCCCAAATAACACCTTCAATGTTGTTTTGCCTATAAGTTTTATCAGGTGTTCCGTGTATTAAGCCTGCACCGACCGTAGCTATCGTACCAATGCCACCTTCTGTTGCTACCGCAGAGGCAAGACCTGACAAGGAAATGCCTATACCCATTCCTCCTTGAATAATAGGAACAGGTATAACTAAATCTCCAATTTTAAATGATTTCAAATTATCGTTTTATTTTACGTGAATTGCTACATCTCCTTTGTCACCTTGCTTAATCTCAAAAGTAACTTTTTGTCCTTCAGAAAGACTACCAAAAGGAGAAGACAAACCGGAACGGTGAACAAAAATATCCTTTTTACCTTCTGCCTCAATAAAACCAAACCCCTTGGTTTCGTCATACCATTTTACTGTTCCTTCGTTCATCGCTTATTACCTCCCTATATTATTAGATTCACGTTTCTCGCGTGCTTCGTTTACAACCATCTCACGATTTTTAAAGGTTGTACCGTTTAGTTCGCTAATTGCTTTTTTTCCCTCAGCAGATTCGTTCATGGTAATAAACCCAAAGCCCTTACTACGTCCGCTAAATTTATCTATTATAACTTTAGCCTCGTTTACAGAACCATACTCTCCGAAAAGGTCTTTCAAATCATTTTCATCAACCTTAAAGTCAAGGTTGCCTACATAAATATTCATATTGTTATCTTAAAATTTAAGCCTTATATTTCTTAAGACTTGATTATTACTGCGCAGTCTAACTAGAGTGGAAGTAATCTGATAGGGATTTCTCTTTTTCTAAGCAAACTGCATTATTGAAAAAGGATAAAAAAATGTATCAGATTAATCAAGGAAAGGATAAATTGTACTTTTCTTTATGTTCAATTTCGTTGCAAAGATATGCTATTATTTTCCATAATCAACAGAAAATGAATAATTTATTATTCCATATGCCGCAATGACTTATGGAGTAAGACATTAAGGATACAACTAATCAAAAGATATTTAAATCTGAAAGAAACAGAAGTTAACTCTTATCTTCTTCAAAATAGTCGTCTTGATTGGTACCTTTTTCCATGGTTAGAAAGTTCCAAATATCATTTAATATTTGTTTCTCTTCTGATTTTGGAGGCTTTTCACCTTCGAGGTATTGTACTTCTGCTACTTTCTCAAAGAATTTATCAAAATCAGTGTAATAGCCTGATGAGCGTTTATAACGAACAAATACTCGTGGATAGCTGAGCTTTATTACAAATTCAAACTCAGGAAAGAAAAGGTTATTAATTCCTATGTAATAATTCTTGAATTTTTCAGGTTTCATTTTTAGTGTATTTACGTATGCTAACTAATGATTTTTTTATTTGTATTACAAGGAAATATTATATCATGTATTTCTAGTAAGTTAGATAAAATTTCATTAGAATGCTTAAAAATCAAGTCTCTTTACTTTCAAAAATGGAAAAGATACGGGATCTTTGAAGAAGTACTGGACACAATCAACGTGAGACGGCGCAGGGCTTCAAAGGAGGATAGATTTCCATGAACACCCCATAAAAAAACCAGGTGAAAAGAGTAAAAAATCAATGTGGAAAATGTCTGAACATAAAAAAACACGAAAGTCCTGCCCGGCAGAAAACATATTTTCACAAAATAGCGCAACATTGAAATTACACAGGAAAAATTAGCCCCCTGATGAAGGGGGTTGGCCCAACACAGTGGAGCCTCCAAGACTGCACTGGGTTTGATGCCTAATTATTAGGTCACATTTTTCTTTAAGTTATTCAATATCTGTCTTTTCGTTTTACTTTTCAAGTCAGTTTTTTCCAATCTTTCAATTGCCTCTAAAATCCCATCGATATTTTTGATTTCCTTCACTTTCCAGATAATCAAATAAGGCTCTTCAAGTTTATCAATCTCCTGAATCAGAGTATTTGGATTTGCAATCAGAATCTGAATGAATGCTTCTTTGTCAGGTTCGTTATAATTAAAATCAATCAAGAAGGAGTTAATGTAATCTTTATCAATTTTTGCGTGATTTTTCTTAATCCACTCAGTCCTATGTTCTTTTCTTTGATAAATTTCTTGAATCTTATTGTACAACGAATCAAAACGCTCGTATGCAATCACTGGAAATCTATCAGAGCATATTTTCTCTTCAAATCCTTCCTCAAATGCCAAATCACGTTGGAAATATTTAAACTCATTATTATCCCATCCAATATACTTGCTGCATGAATCATTAATCATGGAATGTAAAAGTCGATGCGTCAAAGAAGAATTACGAATTTTATTAATCTTAGAATCACAAAAATCATGTTCAGTTGTGTAAAGGTCTAAACTTATCCTAAGCGATTCACTTGCCATAACAGAATCATTAATCAACTCTAATGTATCCCTGTGATTTAGCCAATAAACATATTTAAAATAAGTATAATCCTCATAAATGTACTTATCACCCTCTGGAATAACTATTAATGTCCTTGAAATGATTTTTGAAGGAAAAATCTGAACTTTGACGTTATTCTGTGCAAATCCAGTCATTGTCATTAATAGTCCGAAACCAAGGATAATTATTTTTCTCATTGTTTATTTATTCGTTATGTTCTCTGTCGCCGGGCGCACACGGTGGCAATATGCGGAGTGCGGGATTTAAAAACTCCTACTTATCAAACCGCTGCGCTGTTTAACAAATGCTTTAAAATTCAAATTTACCAAATCGCCCCGCATTACGTATATTTTGTGTGTGTGCCCTGCATGAGCATGAGCACCCCCGTCAGGAAGCCCTGAATAAATTATTCCCTTCGGTCATGAGAACAGTTCGAAAAATACAAATTTTACGAAACAAAAGGAGTGGAAAACGGGGATATTTATCCAGAGGGTGAAAATCTCCTGATGTTTCAATCAGGGGAGGCCTCCTTAACCACGGGATGGATTAGGAGAATTGTAGCGAAGCGGAAATCGCGAAAGCCCTTAATAATAAGAATTAATGAGCAACTCAGCAGAATCCATAGTAGCCAGTGGTAATGAGCTGTATGAAAATACAGAGGTCTCACAAACAGGTGAAGGGAGGAACGGCAACTGTCCCAATAATTTGGATGACCGTGCGTTAAACAGTGTTGATGGAAGTCTCCTAGCTGTTCGCAACATCTCCAGAAAACAGGACTGGCGAGACAGGTGAAAAGAACTGTTTTTTTTATGGTTGCCGAACCGCCGTATACCGGTCGGTATCCCGAAGGTTCGGGAGAGGTGTGAAAGGTGCACTGGCAGTCAATAGGGCTGTCAGCCACCTATTCGATTGGCAATAGTATTTTTCAATATCTAATATCAACCTGCAAAGTGCCAACTAAATCAACATAAACTGAATCAACGATGCAATCAGGTAATTCAGGGTTTCTAATACATAGTACTGTTTTAAAGTAAGAGTTTGTAAATGCTTTAAAATACATAGTTGTATCCTTTATTTGCTCATAAATACTTACACTATTATATATCCTATGGTCAGAGAAAACTTGAAGAAATAAGCCAGTATTATCCGATGAATCATTCTTTAACGACACTTTCAACTTACATACCTCCTCAATTAAAAGTGAAATTTCATTCTCCTCACCAATTTTTATATTATGAAAAGATGAAGCCATTGAATCTGTTGACACTACAAGGTAATAGGCAAAATCCCAACTTAAATCAGAATAATCCTCACTAAAAGTACCATCCGCATTTATATTGATTTGATCATATATAGGCGAATCTCCATATGGATCAAAACTAGCATCACGATCATATGTAATTAGATTAATTTGATAATCTGCAAACTCTCCAATTTTAGTCCTGAAATCCACAAATCCTTTCACGGTTGTTATTGGCTTTTCAAATCCTTTTGGTTCATTGCAGCTGTTTATTAATAAAGCACTGACTATGATTAAAAAAAAGAGAACTCTTTTATGCATAATTTAAAATATTTAATCAATTTGAAGATATCCGTTTATTAGCGCACCCTATAATTATTGCCAATGACAAGTGTAAAATTTGTTGCATTACAATGTTTTGCAATGAATTTTACATAATGTTGTATGCTTTTCACCCTATTTTTAGCGTAAAGTTATAAAAATGGTTGAAAAGGAACTGTTCATTTGGCTTTCTGGCTTTTATTCTTTATTGGGCGTAGATTACTTATCAGTGAGACTCTTTAAATATTCATCCGGAGTCATTACGGGAATATCAGATCCTTTGAAATCTTTCTCATTACGAGTTATCAAAATGTTGCAATCTAATCTTATTGCACAATGATATTGCAATGCATCCTCAAAATCAGAAAACTTTGATGAGAGTCCCTTATCTATAATCCTGTCAGTCAAATCAGAAGTCTCACTAATCACCTTGAACTTGCGTAATTTTTCTTTTACAGCTTCACTATCCTCAAATTTTGATAATAAATAAAAGATAGTCGAGTAGGATAAAGCGGATACAATCAGGTTTACTTTCCCTTTATCAGCAAGTGTTGCAATCTTTGCTGCAGAATCATAAAATGGCTCTCGCTCTCCTAGCAAATCTAATACAACGTTTGTATCTAAAAATAGCCTATCAATCATTTATATTTCTCCATTAAATAGTCAGTATATTCCTTTTTGTAGTCGAAATCAGCTGGAATCTGAATACCAGTCCGCATACTCTTTACAAAGGGAGAAATCTCAAAATTATCATCTGGCTTTTTAGAATCTTTATCAATCAATGACTTTAAATAAGACTCAATCATCCTGGAGAGACTCTTTTTATGAGATGAAGCATACTCTTTCGCTTTATCAATCACTAATTTATCCAGTTTCAATGTCAATTTAGCATCCATAATTGCAAAACTTAAGTTATACGTACAAATATAAAATAATTATCCGTATTTGTCAAGTTGCAGTACGATCGCATTTTACACCCAACGGCAAGAATATGAGGCGGCGGGCAATTCTGTGCCACTTTCACATCCGCATACCGCATGGTATTCACCGCTTATTGTTTTAGTAAATTTAGAAACTTTCAATAAACTACTATCAGCCCGCTGACTTCTATTTAATGTTGAACCAAACCTAAAGGTAGCTAAAAGTCTGCATTTCAAACATACCCGTTATAAGTAAAAACCATTATACAATGAAAAAACAAACTAAAGAAACAGAAAACAGGTTTTCTAAAACCTTTGAAGGCAAACAAATCCTTAAGAAATTTACCCAGCGCCTTGTTGTTGCAAACCGTTCGGGCCAAACGGTTAAAAGTTACATGCGGGCCATTGAGTTTCTAATGGACTTTCACGATGGTGCCCCTTCCAGTCTCGAAATTGATCAGGTGATTGATTACCTGCATTACCTGAAAGAGGAAAAAGAATTGAAATGGCGCACCCTGAAAATTTATGTTGCCGGGTTGCGGTGGTATTACCAGGAAATACAGCTAGACGAAGAACTGGCCGCTCAAATCCCCTACCCAAAAGAAGAAAAAACGCTCCCAAAAGCACTAAGCCGGGAAGAACTTGCCTTGTTGTTTGAAGGTTGCCAAAACGATAAACACAGGGTAATGTTCCGGTCTGCCAGGGAAACTCTCAAAGAATTTGCCCAGGACAAACGTCTGGGCATGCAGGCAAACATTGGGACCGTTTCCATACTCCACACCTGGACGCAGAAGCTGGTTTACCACCCACACATCCATTGCATTGTCCCTAATGGCGGGATTGGCAAGGACAACAAGTGGAAAAAAAGCAAAGGAAGCGATGAATTCTTGTTTTAGGTCCCCAACCTGGCTTTAAAATTCCGGGGAAAATTCCTTGACAACCTTTACAAACTCTTTTTATCCGGGGAGTTGAAACTCGAAGGTAAGTTGCAGGCCATAAAGCCCAAGGCTAAGTTTTATGAATTTAAAGACAAGCTTTATCAAAAGAAATGGGTAATTAACTGTAAAGAACCTTTTAAAGGTCCGGAAACTGTTTTGGAGTACCTGGGGCGGTATACCCATAAAATTGCCATTGGCAATTACAGGATATTAAATATCGACAGGGTGAAAAAAGAAGTTACTTTCTCTTTCCTGGACCGGAACGACAACAACAGGAAAAAACAGTTGGTACTGCCGGCAGATAAGTTTATTGGCCGCTTCCTGCAACATGTCCTCCCTAAAGGGTTTGTCCGTATCAGGCACCATGGTATATTGGCATGCAGGGTGAAAAAACAAAACCTGAAAATTATCCGGGGGCTATTGAATGCCCCTGATGTAGGTGAAAAAGCAAAACTCTCTGTCCGTGATGTCATGATACTGACTATGGGCATAGATCCGTTCCTCTGCAAAAGTTGTAAATCCGGAACAATGGTGGTGTTTGAGACTATTCCTAAAAGCAGGGGGCAACCTACCGGGAACAAAGTACCGGCCTGACATGAACGATAATGGAACCTGTACCTGCCCAAAGGCGGACTGGGAAGGGTATGCCTGTATAAACAGGGTTTATGCCGAAATGATAGATTTCCATGAACAACTCATAAAAAAACCGGGTAAAAAGAGGAAAAAATCAATGTGGAAAATGTCTAAATATAGAAAAACACGAAAGTCCTGCCCTGCAGAAAACATATTTTCACAAAATACCGTAACTTTGAAATTACACAGAGAAAATTAGCCCCCTGATAAAGGGGTTTGGCCCAACACAGGCACAAACCCAGTGGGGTCTCCCAGACCGCACTGGGTTTGATACCTAATTATTAGCAAACGTTATTATTTTAGTCTGGCTGTGAAACATCAAACAACCAAAATTGATTTCCAACATCACCGCCCCCTAAATAAGCAATGTTATTGATAACAAATGAAAACCCACCATTTCGTCCGACTCTACTTCCGGATTCTTGAGAAATCCAATTACTACCATCATAACTCCAAAGTATATCAGGGTATTCACCTGATCCAAAAAAGGCCTGATTGTCAACAGTAAAAGCTACACCATCAACATGACTATACTGGGCATGTGTAGGGTAATCTTCAATTCGTATCCATTCATCACCAATTTCGTTGTATTTATATATTTCATTGTTCGATGTGCCCTGGGTTGCTGTGGTTCCTAAACCAACATATACTTCATTGTTAAGTTCTGTTGAAACCATCCTCCAGTAGCCCCTAAACTCTGCAGTCGATAATGGGTAATCAGGAATTACACTCCAAGTATCTAGATTGGAATCGTATTGCCAAACGTCATTATAGCCTGAACAACAAGAAGAAAATTTAGATTCAAGACCAGCCCCCATAAATCCATTTGTTCCTATAGAAAAGGCTAGTGGCCCGCTTCTAGGTTCACCCGGAAAATCGCCTTTTTGTGTCCATGTACCTGAGGAAATATCGTACTCCCAAAAGTCTTTGTTATTTCTATTAACTGAGTTGCTTCCGGCACCTAAATAGATTCTATTCGAAATAGAAAAAATTCCTGGGCCATTCCTTGTTGCGTCAGGAAATGCAGTAAGTTCATTCCATAGGCCAGTCACATCATTGTATTTCCAAAGTCCACCCTGAAATAAAACATAACCTTCGTTATTAATTGTTAAACCCTTCCACACATATGAACCAAAAGGTAAATCATCTAACCTAAACCATTTGTCAGTAATAACAAATTGATCAATAGCTAGAGTTTCGGAAGAAAGAACTTCAATAGTAACTTCAGCTTGTCTGCTGCTATAAATATGATTTGATTGATCTGGAATAATCACAATAAGTTCATTGTTACCTGCACTGACAATTTCTGCAGGATATCCATCGATCCTAACAATATTATTTGAAGCTACTGTACTAAAGTGTTCCCCTATGATCGTGATTTCGGTTAAGGTCTTACCTGATTGTGGAGAAAATGAGTTAATAATCGGGTCTTGAATCGTTATTTTTTGATTTCCATTAACCTCAAAATTATTCATTGAAATAGAGATCTCACTTTGCTTAGAACCAAGGTTAAGCGGAACTTTGGTTTCTATCCGATTTTCTGAAATGGAAATAATTTTTGAGGAAAATATCATCTCATTTGTTCCGATGAATTCTACTAGAACTTTGTTTGGGGCAGTATTGAAATTTTCTCCTTCAATGACTACAATTGAGCCAAAAGTCACATCTACCGGAGAAAGATTGCTAATTGTTGGTTTTAATAGTTCGAATTCCTCATCGAAAGAAGTGATATGGCCAGATACCGATACTGAAATGGTTGAGTTTTCAACTGAAAGTGAGTTAGGAACCAACACTACAAGTTCGGTTTCCTCAAACTCTACTACTTCAACTTTGATTTGATTGATTTCTACTTCAATGTTTGACTTAATTCTTCCAAAGTTGCTTCCACTGATTCTGATTGTGTCTTCTAGATGCCCGCTTTTGGGTATAAAATCAGTTAATTCAGGACCATTACTCCCTAAACTCAGGAAACTCACATTTTCACCATAAACAATAAAATCATTGGTCTCAACAAAGGCTCTAACAAAATAAGAAACTTCTTCCTTTAATGTTGTTTCTATTCTCTCTGAGAATTGACTAGAGTTTATATTTTCAGAGTATATAACACGGTCACTATTTTCTACAGTCGGGTTTTCACTCTCTCCCCAGACAAACCCATAATTGGTAACTTCAAAATTCCCTCTAAATGTAATTTCAGCATTGAATTTTGCCCCTTCAGAGTTAATATCTGAAACAGGTAGTGTTTTTAATCTTGGGTAATTTCGACTAGTAATCTCATCTTTATCACACTTTATAAGCAAACTCGATAATGAGACCAATAGAATATATCTTAATATTGCTTTCATTTTTTGAATAGAATTAAATTTATTAAAACACGTCTATTACCTGCTGTAAAATCACCTGTTTTATTTAGTGCAGGCATTTTAAAATATCGAATAGCTATACTTGCTTTAAACTTTTGATACGATTTAAGAATACCAATTCCTCCCCAATACCCAATCTGATTTTTATTAATTTCAAAAGCTGAACGCTCCGGAGATGTATTAACAACATTTCCAGTAACACTCTCAGAAAGCAGTTTCGACTTTGCGATTAAGTGATAATCATAATTTATTCCTCCTTGTAAATACAATCCATATTTTTTTTCAGGAAATGAGTATTTGAAAGAAAGAGGCACAGATAAAGTACTCAAATCGATATAGGTGTCATGATATTCAGTTGATGAATTTTCTATTATAACTAATGATGAGTAACTAGACTTGATAAAATGAATTTCACCTTGGAATGCAATTTTTTCTGTAATTCGAGGTGAAGAAATATCAAAAAGAACTCCTATTGAAGGATTAATTGAACTATATGAGTCATCCATATAGGACATAGTTCTAGATATGTTTCTAAATTGTATTTCAGATCTTGCTATTCCTACAGCTGCTCCATAATCATATTTTATCCACGGTTTGCTAACCTTAAATTCTGTATAATCTAAACCTTTACATTTATTGTATCTAACTACCAATTTAGTTAAATTCTTTTCTCCCAGCTTTAAATTTGAAACAACGCTATTGGGATTGTTAATACAGTCACTAATCAGGTAAGAAGTAATCCCAAGCCATCTGTTATTTTCTTTAATTCCGACTTTCCCATCCATTACAACTTCCTCGGAAAAGGATTCTAAATCATAAACG
This sequence comes from Bacteroidales bacterium, assembly GCA_965230395.1. Lineage (GTDB taxonomy): Bacteria > Bacteroidota > Bacteroidia > Bacteroidales > UBA10428 > UBA10428. The sequence continues at coordinate 2,052,627 of CBDDKV010000002.1, read as the reverse complement.
CTAGTATCTTTTTTTAAATGATACTTATTCTGGGATTTAAAAAGACTAATTTCACCTAATACAAGAACCTCTACAAAAGAACCTTCAACTATTTGTGATGAAAAGAACTTGTCATTGTTATATCCAAAGCCAAAGATTTCGTCAGGATAATACTCTCTTTCTTCTTGTTTGTCTTTGAAGATACAAGATCTATAATTCTTTGTATTTGACCGATAATCTACTTGAACATTAATAGTATCTTTCTCAAGAGTTATTATATAACCATTTCTGAAATCGTTTTGACTAAATGAATTATTAGCTATTAAAACAAAAGAAATAATTAGAAATATTATTTTATTTTTCATTAGTATGTCTTTCTCTAATTTTATTGATTCTAATCTTATATTTTTTTAAATTGGTTGCCGATATAGCCTATTTGTTGATTTGCAGCGTTTTAATGTTTGCTAACGGATGGCAATAAGAAAAATTGCGCATTTCGAAGCACAAACTTATCAACCCGCTAAGCCGTTGATTAAATGTTATTTCATACAAATATAGCACTATCCGCGCAATGTTTTATGACCGCGTGTTGTGTACAGTTTTAATTTATCCGAAAATCAATGCTTAATGAATTCAGTAACAAAGGTTCAGCATAAATAATATACTTAAATGATAATCTATTGTAATTTAATCCAAAACCCAATCCAAAAATAAAATCTGTTGTAAACTTCCAATCATCCTTTTCCACCATATCGTATTTCGCAAGACTTATCTTTTCGTGAATTAAATATGGTTTAATACCTCCCTGAATAACCGGTGAAATAAATTTTAGTTTATTATTATACTCAAAATATATTGGCATTTCGATGATGTTTGCGGAGAATTTAAAATCTAGAACTTCTTCTTCATAAGCAAATGTATATCTTGGCGGTCCAATCGGGTATTCAATTACACTAAGTGTATCAATAATTTTTTGTACTGTTAGAGGGTAATTATAAGAGTAAAAACGATATGCAATTCCAATAACAAATTCTACTTTCATGTTTTTTTCATTGCTATAAAAAGAATTCTTTAGACCAAATACCATTCCTGTTGCATTGTTATGATTATCTAACTTTTCACCCAAATAATAATCAAAACCACTATTAACCATTAAATGCCATTTTACCTTCTCTTCTTCAATAATTGAGGACGACTGTTCAAACATCAAGTTATAATCGTAAATTAGTTTGCTAAGTGACTTATAATGAAAGTTTGTATTACTTATTTGTTTCTGAAAGTCTGTGTTTTTAAAAAAGTACTTTCCTAATGTTCTTTTGTATGCTTTATCAGTACTCTTTAAATTATTTTCAACTTTAATTATTTGAATTAATTCCGTTAATCCCAATTCATCATTTTCGATAAAAAAACGCTCTTTGCCATTATTCTGTGTTAGGACTAATAAATCAATTTCTCCTTTTACTGACTTTAAGGCAAAATACTTTTTTTCAATTGTATCCCTTTTTACTTTTTCGCTTACAGGAATAGCTATAAAATCCTTATCTGGTTCAATATGAAATCCATATAAGTCTTCTGGAGTATAATCAAATATCTCATCGTTGTCGAATGGAGTAAATTTCACTTTATCCGACAAAAAGGTGTAAGGATATTCAGCTATTTTTCCATGGATTGTGTCATGCGAAGAAGTAATTATATAACCTTTTTGAGTATTGATGTTCGTTTGTGTAAATCCTATAACTGATAATAGAAATAGAAAAAGTAGGAGTGGAATTTTTTTCATATTTTCAAATTCAATCTATTTAATCATTAAGTTTTTATAGCAGTTTAGTATCGTTAGAAATTGTACAGTAGAGTAGAGCCTGATAGTCTACTCAAATTATTTGTTTTAAAAGTAACAATAATAAGTAAACTATCAGCGCCCCCTTCATCAAACCGTACGTGAAGTTTTCCCTCATACGGCTTACCGATAGAGTTCTTCATTGAGCTTTCGCAAGGGTTTTCAAGCGCGCATACTTTTCTAAATCAAACAGTCTTTTGCTTTGTACCAAAGTACTATAAGGTCGCTGGCGGAGCGACTTGTGCGCTTTACGTCCTTTGCTTTTGAGCCATTTAAACAGTTTATAACCCAAGTGTTTGATTATAACCTTAATGGTTTCCCATATGTGGGCAACTTTACTAACTGAGAAATAATTCAACCAACCCTTAAGTAACGAATTTAGCTTGTAAAGCATGGAAGATATCTTCCAATGCCGCCGTTTTGCCATTAGCTCTCGGATATTGGCAAAGAGTTCCGATCGTGATTTCATGCTTGGGCGAACATTGGTATAGTTCTTCGTGTTCCATGAAAACTTAGATCGGACAACCCTGAATTCAAATCCTAGAAAGAACAGGCCCTTCTTATGAACATGCAGAAGGGAGGTCTTTTCTTTGTTGATGGTTAACCCCATACGTGTCATTAACGATTCAATGTAGGTTAATATTTCCCTACTGTAACAGTATGTTCCCATGAGCACAAAATCATCTGCATAACGAACTATGCGAATATTGGCTTTGGCAAATTTACCATTTGGATTATTTACAATACGGTCAAAAGCATGCAGGTAAATATTCGATAACAACGGACTAATTACACCTCCTTGCGGAGTGCCTGCTTTGGTTGCAACCAGCTTCCCATTTTTTAACTGTTTGGGTGCAGTTAGCCATTGTTTAATGATATCCTGAATTCCCCTATCTGCAATACGTTCTTTTAGCAATATGAACAGCTTATCATGTGGGATGGTATCGAAATACTTCGACAAACCTGCATCGTAGATAAAGTGATAACCTTCGTAGGTGTTCTGTTTTATTTGCTTGACTGCACCATGTGCGCCACGTTTGGGCCTAAAACCATAAGAAGTGTCAATAAAGTCAGCTTCCCAAAGTGGTCCTATCAGCATCTTTACTGCCATTTGTGCCACTCTATCTTTTATTGTTGGAATGCCCAACATGCGAAACCCACCTTTCTTCCCCTTTGGCATTTCAACCTGACGGACTGCTTTACTCCTGTAGGTATTGGTGCGGAGTTCCGTCTGCAATTCATTTAGAAACTTGGGTCCCCCATATTCTTCAATGTCTGAAAACGACATCTTATCTACACCTGTTCCTTCGGAATAATTCTCCTTTACCCTGCGATAAGATTCTTCTATAACATATTCTAAGCTCACTTTATCGCTCAAACTATATGCCTTAAATCCTTTATCTTGCTTGGCTCTAATGTATAGCTTCCTTTGGAATCCACGGACTCTTTCATCGGTACAATACGCCGATGGACTTACTAATAGACTGTTGTCAATATAGGTCGTCCTGTTTTCCATATAAGCCCCTCTAAAGTAAAGCCCCTTCCCTATGCTGCGTTTTGTTGTCGCCTCAATCATGGGTACTATGGGCCCCTCCGACTTCTCTTGTTCCCATGCTGAACTTCGCTATACTTATATCAGCCCGTTTAAGATTGCCAATCTTTGAAACAAAAGATCTCCCACGTTCCGTAATAATCCATCTATAACCACGCCATCCCTATGACTCCGGTAGGCCGTTGCACTTCACATTGCTGTTAATCCATGCAACGTTACAGGGTTCGAAGACCGTCAAAACTCTCCCCGTCTACTGATACACTTCTCGAAGCTACCACGGGTTCACGCTTACGCATTACGGCTTGGTCATTTAAGAATGCCGGGCTTCAGCGATATCCTCACGGACAGAACTGTCGACACCTCTTCTAAATGAACAGCAAATTATTTAGGTAGGATTTGCACCTACTGGATTACCACAGCTTCGTGGCACACTAACGTTCGGCGGTATAAAATCGTTGCGCATTTCGAAGCACAAACTTATCAGCCCGCTAAGCAGTTTATTAATTGTTATTTCGTTCAAATTTAGCACTATCCGCGCAATGTTTTATGACCGCTTGTTACCAAGCGTTATTTTCTTTTTAGTTTATATCTATAATTCTTTCCAAATCCTTCTGTAATAGTAATTATTAATGAATCTTGGTCAAGTTTCCAAATCCTAAAATTACCATATTCAGTCGAATCATTTTGTTTTAAATCACCAAATTCAGGTGCCCAATAATCCATACTACAGTCAGGCGATTTAGATGAAGAAATCAAATTGTGACCTATCGAAATTTTTGCAGAATCCGAAAAAGTTTGACTCATTTCCTTTAATGCATATGTATGAGTTGAATCTGTATGTGTCCTATCTGCTCCAGTAATCAGAAATATGTTCAAATCGTCAGGAATCGTATCAAGTCTGTATATAGCAAGTGTATCAAACCATGAACTATCATAACTCACTGTGCCTGACCAATCACCTATTACTATTGATTTAGTATACTCAATTTCTTTCTGAATCCGTTTAGTTACCCAGAATAAATCATGTGGAAATGGAAAAATAAAAATCTTTACCGCAACTAATAAAATTACTACTAAATATATTCTCCATTTTTCCAGAATCTTAATCTGCTTTATATTACTAATCAGCCTTAATCTGAGTAACAAAGCAACAGAGTCAAATAATACAATCAAGTCATTTGGATAACTTGCTCCCAATCCCATTGCATATCCACCTTTGTAGTAAAAATATTTAAACGACCAGAATAATAACTCAAGTAAAATAATTAGAATTTTTCCTTTTCCATTTTTTAGTAATCGAGCAGTTAAGATTAAAAGGAATGAAATTGATGAGAATCCGATATTGTTATAATCAAAAATCTTTTCACCGAAAATAATGTCTCCCATCATTTGAGAAAAGTCCAGTCGGGTAAAGAATCCTAAAACTATCCAAATCAATAGAATCGAGTTCGTAAATTTAAAGTCATTGAGCTTATTATTAATAATCTCAAATCGATTAAAGTTTCTAATCCTAGGCAGAAATGAAAGAGCAAAAAGTAATATAATCAGTACGTAAATTATCATCGTTGCAGGTTGCTATTTAATGCTTGGTAACGTTCCCGCGGTAAAAAACTGTTGTGCATTTCCGGGCCGCGGTATTATCCCCGTGCAAGAATGCCGATTAATTGTTATATTGCTTAAAAGTAGCACAATCCGCACAATATTTTTTACCGTGTGTTGGCAGCTGGGCACTCAAAAGGTATGCTACCATCTTCAAAGTTAGTGCTAAAAAAATAATTTATCGGTCCATTTCAGCATGTGATTTACCACAAATGGTATTTGTTTTGTCTATGTTGAACTACAAACCTGATGGCCTAAAGAGAAAAATTTTAATCTTACAAATACCTACATGAAGCCATGCCATGGTGACTACAAAAAAATCTTTAATACTTTAATATTTTTAATGTTGTGCCCTTATCCTTTAAGGTAATAATTTGTAAATAATACACTCCTACCGGTTCATTTAGTTCTAGATCTACTTCTTTTGTATTAAGATATTCTTTTTCAAATAAGCAAACTCCATGAACATCCCTTATCCTTATATTAAAATCCATCGGTTTTGGTAAATCAATCAGTAATGATCCAAAAGAAGGATTTGGATATACCTTAAAGGTACAATCCTTAATTTGCAGATTACTAACCAATGGTAAAATAACATAACAACTTGATGTATCTACACAAACTCCTTTAGATAAAACTACAGCATATTCCCCTCCTTCTGTTGTGTTAAGTGTTCTATCTGTTTCTCCCGCAATTTCTTTGAAGTTATCATTGCAATCTATCCATTGATATGAATCAGCAATTTCTTTTGCAGTGATCTGCTCATCGAATATATCTACAGAATTATCTAATTTTTCAATGCTAAGATCAATTGAGACAATGCTATCACATCCTTCAGCATTAATTAATGTATCAGAATATAAGCCAGATTTTGTCCAAAGATATTTACCACTTGGTGAAATATATTGGTTACAGACGGTTTCAGTTAAATGAGATATTGTACTTCTTTTAATATTTAAACTTATATGTATAATACTATCATAGCCCATTGCATTTGTCAATGTATCTTTGTAGTAACCTGCATATGTCCAGGTATTTTTACCACTTGGAGATGTGTATGAATTACAAACGGATTCTAATAGATATGAACTTGTACTATATAGTTTTTCCAGGTTTTTAATAACGACAGTATCACTTGCTTGACACCCCTTCCTACTATTAACCGTTACCCAAACTTTTTGATATGGAGCATAAAGCATATCCTCATCAATATCAATTTCATTTTGAAAGGAATTTAAGCTCCATGCATAATTATAGTCGCCATCAATTACGCTTAGGTTTATCTGTTCATCTTTATCAAGGGTAATAGTATCGTTTTCAATTGAATGGGGAACTGAAATAATTCGCATTTCGGGTAAAGTATCATATATAATTGATATTGAATCGGTTGAAGTGCTGTCATCAAAATCTGTAACTTTAACCGAATATGTTCCTTCATTCGTAGGGTAAATTGTATGTTTATCGACTTCTCCAGTCGACCATGATATGGATTTAAAGCCTCCACCTACTGATATTCTAACTGGCCCCGTAGAACATTTGTATATATCTTCACCCAAATCTAAATCATTTGCACTCCTTTTAATCTTATAAATACCAATGGCATCATCACTTAATGATGTTGTGTATAAAAATGCACCATCAGAAGATATATCAATTGACTTTAACAAACTTAATCCATCAGCTTTGGAGGTTAATGTGTTTGTTATTAAGGAGTCATAATATATAGAGTCATTTTCAAGATCTCTATTAAATATATATAATACGCCCCCCAGATACCTTCCCAAAATAATATGTTTATCGTTTTTTGTAACAGCAAGTCCTTCAGAAAAATAACCTTTATGTAAGGGTAGAGAGGAATATTTAATCGATTTATACAAACTTAACTTTTTATCAATACTATCAATAGAAAATATCATTAAAGCTAATCTGGTAGAAACATATAAAAATTTGTTATCGTGACTTAGAACAATGTTCTCAACCTTGTCAAGATCAGATAAATTTGAATCATTCTTAAAGAATAACTGCTTACCACGAATCGTATAGCTATTAGAATCTTTAGCAGCTACTCTTATCCCAGTAGTCCTTTTTCCATAATGATAATGAACATGATCCGCTGCTTCATAAATATGTCTATCGTCATCATGAATAATAAAGTCGTGAACTGATACTAATTGACTTTTTTTATCCACATAACTCAATAGCCCGGTCTGACTATCTCTATTAAAAATGGACATGCCTAAGGTATGACCTCCTGTTACATATACAATATTGCCATCCGATGTTATTTCTACTTGTCCTGTATTATAGTTCTGAATCTTTTGTATTTTTTCCAGAGTGCCATCATCATTTACTTTAAAATTATGAATATTGTAATTATGGGAGAAATCGGTTAATGCAATAACATTTCTATCATCGGGTGTAACCTTGATATCAGATAAGCCTAAAAAATCTATTTTTTGGAGTTGAGTTAAAAATCCTGTTTCAATATTTCTTTTGAAGACAGTTAAATAGTACTTGCCAATAGCATATAAATACTTGTTATTGGGGCTAAGGGATAATTTATCTACCTCATTAAGACCATGCACACCTCCAGAACGGTTTGCAATGCTATCGTGCATGACATGCTTACCTATTACAGTATCTATACCGTAACTAACATATCCTTCCCAAAACTGATAAAATCTGTTATACTTTTTGCTAGGTACTGCATACCCTTTTGTATTCAGACGCTCAACCAAAGTAAGATTACCAGAGGATGTATCACAAATATAGACATTCACAGAATCTCCTGCAGCGTAAAGCCACTCTCCATTTCGTGAGAATTCAAGATTTCGAAAATAAAATGAATCTGCAAAACTGTATGGGTACCTGGCATGCAAGACCAAAGAACCATCAATTAAATTGCGAGTATAGATAATAATCTCAATATTGGACAAAATAGCAAGGTAGTTATTGTTCGGACTAACAGCTAAGTCAATAATACCAATAGAATCTGAATAGCTATATACATTTTGAAGAACCTCGGGTTCAAGTGTGTCTGCCTCATAGTTTATGAGAGAAATAAATATATTTCTACTATCTATAGTATATAAGAATTTTGAATCTCTACTTATCTTTTGACCTATTGTTGAATTTTGCCTTTGGTAGGTAAATAAATGTGATAATTCACCCGATATTGTGTCGAACTTGTACATTCCAAAGAAATTCTTGATGCTTTTAGTAAATAAATATTGATTATCTGGTGTCAGATTAAGCCATGCAGTAGAATTGTCATAAAAAATAGAATCTGAAGAATATGTTCTTATAACACTACTCAAATATGCTAATTTCTTTGAATTGGAATTTATTTTATAAGCATGAACAACTCCTATACCACCAAAAAATAAATATTTTTCATCATCACTTACATCCATAGTGAAAGCATCTTCAAAACCTACAATACTATCAAATTTAGGTTTTATATACTTTATAATACTAAGACCAGGACTGCTATCAACCTCATTATATATCGATAAAACGTTAGGGGATGAAGACATATAGTAAACACTCCCTTTATCAGTAATATCAAAATCTGTCGAGAAAGGCATACCATAAAACCCACCTTGTCCTTCAAACACTGTTGTGTCATAAGTTATTTGACAGAAAGAAAAGGTACTTAATAATAGAGCTATAAAGATGAGAGATGACTTAATCATAATGTAAATGAAATATTAATTTGAATTGGAATTTATTTTATAAGCATGAACAACTCCTATACCACCAAAAAATAAATATTTTTCATCATCACTTACATCCATAGTGAAAGCATCTTCAAAACCTACAATACTATCAAATTTAGGTTTTATATACTTTATAATACTAAGACCAGGACTGCTATCAACCTCATTATATATCGATAAAACGTTAGGGGATGAAGACATATAGTAAACACTCCCTTTATCAGTAATATCAAAATCTGTCGAGAAAGGCATACCATAAAACCCACCTTGTCCTTCAAACACTGTTGTGTCATAAGTTATTTGACAGAAAGAAAAGGTACTTAATAATAGAGCTATAAAGATGAGAGATGACTTAATCATAATGTAAATGAAATATTAAATCGTAAAGGTACTAGAATAGAGAACATAAAAAAAAACAAATCTTGCTCCCTGAAATCTGTTTTAATGAAATAATCTTAAAAATTACTTGACTTCAAATTAAACTTCATGTGGAGTAAACAAAACAAAATACTTTAACAATTCTGCATCTGCTAGTTCAGTGAGCTACTTTTCCAAAAACAATAAATAATAAACCAGCTAAATCAAATAAGCAATTATACCAAGATATCAAGCAGCGATCGCCTTGCTGCCAACGTTCAGTGTATGGTGTCGTGCGGGATTACGAGGAGAAAACTTATCAGTTTACACCGGCTTTTTTTACGAGCCACAAACGCTCGAAAACCTCTAAAACCCGCATGCACTATACACATTGTTGAACCAAACCTAAAGGTAGCTAAAAGTCTGCATTTCAAACATACCCGTTATAAGTAAAAACCATTATACAATGAAAAAACAAACTAAAGAAACAGAAAACAGGTTTTCTAAATCCTTTGAAGGCAAACAAATCCTCAAGAAATTTACCCAGCGCCTTGTTGTTGCAAACCGTTCGGTCCAAACGGTCAAAAGTTACATGCGGGCCATTGAGTTTCTAATGGACTTTCACGATGGTGCCCCTTCCGGTCTCGAAATTGATCAGGTGATTGATTACCTGCATTACCTGAAAGAGGAAAAAGAATTGAAATGGCGTACCCTGAAAATTTATGTTGCCGGGTTGCGGTGGTATTACCAGGAAATACAGCTAGACGAAGAACTGGCCGCTCAAATCCCCTACCCTAAAGAAGAAAAAACGCTCCCTAAAATTTTAAGCCGCGAAGAACTGGCCTTGTTGTTTGAAGGTTGCCAAAACGATAAACACAGGGTAATGTTCCGGCTGATGTATTCCTCTGGTTTAAGGCGCAGCGAACTAAGGATGCTAAAGCCCGAAGATATCGACACAAAGGACGGCAAACGGAGAATACGTATCAACAAAGGCAAGGGCAATAAAGACAGGTACACGGTATTATCTGAAAAAGTCCTCCCCGAACTAAGGGCATATTTTACGAGCTGCCGGCCCAGGGAATACCTTTTTAACGGGAGGCACAAAGGCCAGCCCATGAGCAATGAAGGGTTGAGGCATGCACTAAATGCAGCAATAAAAAAATCGGGGTTAAGAAAAGATATCAACCTGCATATTTTCCAGCATTGCTTTGCCAGCCATTCCCTGGAGGAAGGCATGGACATTAAAACCCTCCAGTACCTGATGGGGCACAGTTCGGTGCAGACTACCATGGTTTACCTGCACATTAGTGAGGCCCCTTTAAACGGGGGGTTTAGCCCCCTGGACAAGTGGGAAGAAAAATGATTGCCCCATCACACTCAGTCGCTGAAGTGTTCAATGCATTTGGTGACGGGTACCTAAGCAGGCACCACCTCTCTTTTGAACAACAAAAAGTGATGGCCTGTATCCGTAATTGCCGGACAGCAGCATTGGGTGGGCACTGGCAGGCCTGTCAAAATTGTGGGTGTATTGAGCGGCACTACAACTCCTGTGGGAACAGGCACTGCCCTTCGTGCCAGGGCGTAAATAAAGAACGGTGGGTACTGGAACGTTCTTACGATTTGCTCCCGGTTAAATATTTTCATGTGGTCTTTACTGTCCCTTCTGAACTACGGGATTTGTTTTATCAAAACCAGAAACCCCTTTACAACCTCTTGTTCCGGTCTGCCTGGGAAACTCTCAAAGAATTTGCAGAAGACAAGCGCCAACACATGCAGGCAAACATTGGGACCGTTTCCATACTCCACACCTGGACCCAGAAGCTGGTTTACCACCCACACATCCATTGTATTGTCCCTAATGGCGGTATCAGCAAGGACAACAAGTGGAAAAAAAGCAAAGGAAACGGTGAATTCTTGTTTTATGTCCCCAACCTGGCTTTAAAATTCCGGGGAAAATTCCTTGACAACCTTTACAAACTCTTTTTATCCGGGGAGTTGAAACTCGAAGGTAAGTTGCAGGCCATAAAGCCCAAGGCTAAGTTTTATGGTTTTAAAGACAAACTTTACCATAAAAAATGGGTGATAAACTGCAAAAAACCGTTCAATGGTCCGAAATCCGTTCTGGAATACCTGGGACGGTATACGCACAAAATAGCCATTGGCAATTACCGGATACTAAATATCGACCAGGAAAAAAAGGAAGTCACTTTCTCTTACCTGGACAGAAATGACAACAACAAGAAAAAACAGTTGGTACTGCCGGCAGATAAGTTTATTGGCCGCTTCCTGCAACATGTCCTCCCTAAAGGGTTTGTCCGTATCAGGCACCATGGTATATTGGCATGCAGGGTAAAAAAACAAAACCTGAAAATTATCCGGGGGCTATTGAATGCCCCTGATGTAGGTGAAAAAACTAAACTATCTGTCCGTGAAGTCATGATACTGGCCATGGGCATAGACCCGTTCCTCTGCAAAAGCTGTAAATCCGGAACAATGGTGGTGTTTGAAACTATCCCTAAAAGCAGGGGGCAACCTACCGGAAATAAAGTACCGGCCTGACATGAACGATAATGAAACCTGTACCTGCCTAAAGGCGGATCGGGGAAAATATGCCTTTTCCAATAGGTTTTATACTTGATTTATGCATTTGTGTGAACATCAGGAAAAATAAATAGGAAAAAAGGGAAAAAATAATGACAGAACTACCTGGTTATAGAAAAAATCTCAACTCCTGCCCTGAAAAAACTATGTTTTACCAAAAACCGGGGACTTTGAAATCACACAGGAAAAATTAACTCCCTGATTAAGGGGTTTGGCCCAACAAAGGCACAAACCCAGTGGGGTCTCCCAGACCGCACTGGGTTTGATACCTAATTATTGTGCGTAGTTTATTTTTAGAATGCCAAACTATCATTTTTACAATACCAGTTAGCTTGACAATAATCATCAACACTGCAACCCCCAAGATATAACTCTCCATTTTTCACCTTTTCCAGTGCTTTTAGAGTAGGTTCCCCGTACAAAATTGGAATAACCGAATCAGTTTTTTCGCATATTGGACATATTCCATTTCTGTTATTTTGAGTATGGAAAGGACAGTACTCGGGTAATTTAACATCCAAATATATTGAATCAGATGACTCCATATTAAGATTTAGTCTAACAAACCTATAGCCTAAAGAGTCGAGCCATTTACCACACTCAATTTTATAAATCAAAGATTCTAATGAATCAATGTTAAATACTCCATCCTGATTTGTTTTTGTCCTTTTCACTAAAGAATATATAGTATCATACAAAATTGAGTATGAAGGATATTTGCCACCTTTGATGAATACTGTAGTTAATTCAACTTTTGCATCATTAATAGCTTGTCCCGTTCTTGAGTCAATAATCTTTCCGTAAATCTTATCAGTTTGCCCGTATGAAATTAGAGTCAGACAAATTAAAATAATTAAAGCTGAGAACAATCGTGTCATTTGCGTATCTGTTGTAAAATTTAATCCTATTTTGTACTAATACAAACTATGGTCTACTTTATCCATTTATTAGTTTTTAGCTAATCCTCATACTATATTTCATAAATTATTTTTTTTTAATGAAATAGTTCGTGCTACATCTTTTAGCGTTGCGGAATTACGCACAACGGTTTATGGTATGGTGTCGTGCGGGAATACGAAGCAATTTCCTATCAATTTACATCGATTTTTTTACGAGCCACAAACGCTCGCAAACCTTTGAAACCAGCATGCACTATACCATGTGTTGGGCTTAGTTTATATTCATGTTAACAAATAAGTGGTATAATTTCATGTCTTTTTTATTTCGGTTTAATTTATTGTAACCAAGTTTTATATCAGATTTTGATATTTCCTTAAATTCCATTTCTTGAAATTTTGAAGACTCTTTAAAAACTAGATTTTCAATATAGTCTATATATTTAAACCAAAGAGAATCAAAAGATTCAGCGGTTGAAAAAATAATTATGTAATTCTCCTCATTTCCGGCTGTATCGTATCGATTAAGTAATTTATCTATATGTTCTTTTACAATTTTATTTTTTGGTCCACATGAATTTAGCTTAAAGGTCTCAATAATAGTTTTAATTATTCCATTATTCTCACTATCCCGTATAGAAATATCAAGCTCTCCACTTTTATGTTTTCTTGTAATGCTAGATGCAGACCTGCCACTTCTCGATTGATCTGCTACGTAATATTTTTTAACCCTCAGTAAGTCACTAAGATAATCATTCCATTCATCTTCATCTAATTGTAAATGTTTTCTAGATTGGAGTACAATTAGTAATGAAATCAAGTCTTTTAAAACGTTTTGTGTAAGAGGCAATAAACTAGAAATTTGAATAACCTGTTTTAGTAAGTCAATTTCCAACTTTATTTTATCGAAAAATTTGGTTCTTCTTAATGCTTTAGATTCTATGGATTCACTTTTAATATCAAACTCTGCAATTAACCTAATCAACATCTCATATTTTTCTATTTCTCCTATTTCTTTAGTTTCTTTTTCTAGTTTTTCAAGGTGATAATCTGATAAAATATTTCCTAATTCATTTTCATATAGTTTTTCTAATTCAATATCATGGCGAGTTACTCCATATTTGGATCGTGAATCCTTTTCTATTTTCTCAATTTGGTTAATCAGTTTATTTTTAAAAAAAGTAATTTGTTCTCTTTTTGATGAATTTTCTCCAACTTCTTCATAAAGTCTTGTAATATGCCTTTTATTTAAATCTTCACTAAGAATCCTAACTCTCGACATCATTAATGAATATTCATATTCATATAATTCATCTTCTAATTCATGCTCGTTTTGTAATTTCAGGTCAATAATTGGTGAACATAGTTCTTGTATTTTTAGAAGAGAATATACAAGATGTTTTTTCAACACATAAATAATATATGTGTTTGGGTTATTAAAGATATCCTCCTTTTCTTTTTTAAGCTTTTTTCCTAAGAGATGTGCTTCACGTGCTGTATTTTTAGCAAATTGGATGTTCTTTAATGTATAAAAATTTAATTCATCCAGATTTGTTGATTTTTCAATCTTACATTTTAAAGAAGAAGTAATCCTATTATATTCATCTTCAATTATTCTTAAAAATAATTCTGATTTTTCATCAGGTGGCGGTGGTATATCAATATTTATCAATTCATCTTCATTTGGATTTGGAATCTTTCGAAAACTTATTCGAATTGGATTCGTTTCCTCATCTATTTCTAATTCAAATCTATCACCATCTTTATAATTGTGAAAGTCACTATCAAATGCTTTATTCAAAGTTTCTAGAAGATCCTTCTCTATTAGAAGTTTTTTAGAATAAAATTCTTCTCTTAACTCATTAATTCCATCATTTGTATCAAATGTTTCTAAATGAGGTCTCAAATCCCCAGTAACAATTCGTTCATATAGTTTGAATTCGTTCATTTTAAATTAAGCCGTAGAGTAGAGCCTGATAGTCTACTCAAATTATTTGTTTTAAAAGTAACAATAATAAGTAAACTATCAGCGCCCCCTTCATCAAACCGTACGTGAAGTTTTCCCTCATACGGCTTACCGATAGAGTTCTTCATTGAGCTTTCGCAAGGGTTTTCAAGCGCGCATACTTTTCTAAATCAAACAGTCTTTTGCCTTGTACCAAAGTACTATAAGGTCGCTGGCGGAGCGACTTGTGCGCTTTACGCCCTTTGCTTTTGAGCCATTTAAACAGTTTATAATCCAAGTGTTTGATTATAACCTTAATGGTTTCCCATATGTGGGTAACTTTACTAACTGAGAAATAATTCAACCAACCCTTAAGTAACGAATTTAGCTTGTAAAGCATGGAAGATATCTTCCAATGCCGCCGTTTTGCCATTAGCTCTCGGATATTGGCAAAGAGTTCCGATCGTGATTTCATGCTTGGGCGAACATTGGTATAGTTCTTCGTGTTCCATGAAAACTTAGATCGGACAACCCTGAATTCAAATCCTAGAAAGAACAGGCCCTTCTTATGAACATGCAGAAGGGAGGTCTTTTCTTTGTTGATGGTTAACCCCATACGTGTCATTAACGGTTCAATGTAGGTTAATATTTCTCTACTGTAATAGTATGTTCCCATGAGCACAAAATCATCTGCATAACGAACTATGCGAATATTGGCTTTGGCAAATTTACCATTTGGATTATTTACAATACGGTCAAAAGCATGCAGGTAAATATTCGATAACAACGGACTAATTACACCTCCTTGCGGAGTGCCTGCTTTGGTTGCAACCAGCTTCCCATTTTTTAACTGTTTGGGTGCAGTTAGCCATTGTTTAATGATATCCTGAATTCCCCTATCTGCAATACGTTCTTTTAGCAATATGAACAGCTTATCATGTGGGATGGTATCGAAATACTTCGACAAATCTGCATCGTAGATAAAGTGATAACCTTCGTAGATGTTCTGTTTTATTTGCTTGACTGCACCATGTGCGCCACGTTTGGGCCTAAAACCATAAGAAGTGTCAATAAAGTCAGCTTCCCAAAGTGGTCCTATCAGCATCTTTACTGCCATTTGTGCCACTCTATCTTTTATTGTTGGAATGCCCAACATGCGAAACCCACCTTTCTTCTCCTTTGGCATTTCAACCTGACGGACTGCTTTACACCTGTAGGTATTGGTGCGGAGTTCCGTCTGCAATTCATTTAGAAACTTGGGTTCCCCATATTCTTCAATGTCTGAAAACGACATCTTATCTACACCTGTTCCTTCGGAATAATTCTCCTTTACCCTGCGATAAGATTCTTCTATAACATATTCTAAGCTCACTTTATCGCTCAAACTATATGCCTTAAATCCTTTATCTTGCTTGGCTCTAATGTATAGCTTCCTTTGGAACTCACGGACTCTTTCATCGGTACAATACGCCGATGGACTTACTAATAGACTATGGTCAATATAGGTCGTACTGTTTTCCATATAAGCCCCTCTAAAGTAAAGCCCCTTCCCTATGCTGCGTTTTGTTGTCGCCACAATCATGGGCACTATGGGCCCCTCCGACTTCTCTTGTTCCCATGCTGAACTTCGCTATACTTATATCAGCCCGTTTAAGATTGCCAATCTTTGAAACAAGAGATCCCCCACGTTCCGTAATAATCCATCTATAACCACGCCATCCCTATGACTCCGGTAGGCCGTTGCACTTCACATTGCTGTTAATCCATGCAACGTTACAGGGTTCGAAGACCGTCAAAACTCTCCCCGTCTACTGATACACTTCTCGAAGCTACCACGGGTTCACGCTTACGCATTACGGCTTGGTCATTTAAGAATGCCGGGCTTCTGCGATATCCTCACGGACAGAACTGTCGACACCTCTTCTAAATGAACAGCAAATTATTTAGGTAGGATTTGCACCTACTGGATTACCACAGCTTCGTGGCACACCAACGGTGAGTATAAGAATAGTAGCCGAATGCGTGGCACTTACCTGTCAAGTTACAAGAAAGTTGAAGCGGGCTACACCCCTTGAATTTACTACTATCTAGGCTATTATTTTTATACATTGTGTGTGCCCTGCATGTATTGCAGTGCACACTTGTAGAAGCTCTTTACAAATTTGAAAAATACAAATTTCTGTTAGCAAAAGCAAAACGAGTGTGCAATTAAGTTCTAGGAGGTGTAAGTCCTCTATGGGTGGGATTAATGCCCTAACCATTAGCAAGTGACAAGCTGGTTGTTGGTGACGACAACAGTGAAGGAAGTCAGACTGTCCCGATATAAGAATAACTTGGATTTGGATAACCAAACCTTAGTTATTCTAAATCGGGAGTGCTGATGAACAAGAACAACATACGAGGCATATAATTTTGGGTAAGCAAGCACATGATTGTAACGCCCCAGGTAAAAGAATTATATGTAGATGTTGCAGCGATTGGATGAAAGAACCAATACTTACCAGGGGAGGTCTTCTTAACCACGGGATGGACAAGGAGAAGTCAGCAAAATCCATAGTAGCCAGTGGTAATGAGCTGTAGGAAATACAGAGGTCTCACAAACAGGTGAAGGGAGGAACGGCAACCGCTTTGCAATGAGGAATGACCGTGCAGGATAGCAATAATGGTAGATTCCTAGCTGTCCGGCAACATCACCATAAAGCAGAGCACAGAAGTGCAATTATGAAGCTATTAGAGCAGGTACTTAGTAAAGAAAACATGCACATGGCGTACAAGGCTGTGTGGAAGAACCAAGGTTCGGCAGGTGTCGATGGAATGGGGCTGGAAGATTTACTTTTCCACCTGACCAAGCACTGGGAAGAAACCAAAACACGGTTGTTGCAGGGAAATTACTGCCCAGGGCCCGTACTAGGAATAAGCATCGACAAAGAAAACGGGGGAAAACGTCTCTTAGGCATCCCCACTGTAGTCGACAGGCTTGTCCAACAGGCGATACATCAGGTGTTAAGCCCGGTGTGGGACAAAGAATTCTCTGGCCATAGCTATGGTTTCCGACCCCGAAGGAACGCTGGAATGGCTATTAAACAGGCACAATCCTATATTAATTCCGGATATGCGAATATTGTAGACATCGACCTCAAAAGTTTCTTTGACATGGTCAACCATGATTACCTAATGAACCTGATTAAGCGAAAAGTACATGAACCCCCAACTTCTTCGGCTGATATGGAGGTTTCTCCGCAGCCCGATAGAGATTGACGGGAAGTTAAACAAGCGCAGGCTAGGAGTTCCACAAGGTGGCCCACTAAGCCCTTTGCTTTCAAACATCGTGCTTGATGAACTGGACAAAGAACTTGAAAAACGGGGGCTTAAATTCGTCAGGTACGCCGACGAGTTATTCACCCGAAAAATATTATAAATGGTGTTCATGAGCTCGCTGATGCTCGGTTTAGCATTTTCACTAAAAGTAAACGCGCCGCTTACCGGATAAAGGGTTCTATTGGCAGGTTCATCCGGGAACAATTACACTTGGAAATCAATACCTCCAAGAGTAAAGTCTGTCGCCCGCATAGCTACGAATACCTTAGTTTCGGTTTTGTCCCAAGCTACAAACGAGGGGAGAAAGGTATTTACCAACTGGTTGTAGCCAAACCCAAGTTTGTTAAGCTTAAACGGGAACTCAAACGGTTGACCAGAAAGACTGTCCCGATAAGTTTGGATGAACGTATCGTACGCATCAACCAAAAGATGCGGGGGTGGCTCAACTATTTCCACCATGCCAGTATCAATGCAAAACTTGTAGAACTCGACACATGGTTGAGGTATTGCATCTGGTCCCGAATTCTCGGGAGAAAAAGAGAAACAAAAAGATGCGCAGTCTCATACGACTTGGAAAATCTCCGGATGAAGCTTATGCATGGTCGCGTACTAGTCTGGGAGGCTGGCGGGTAGCCTGTAGTCCTATTCTTGGGACTACAATTACAATCGAACGCCTTAAACAACGTGGCTATATTCCCTTTATTGAGTACTATCTGAAACTCCGTAACCCGTGAACTGATGGTTGCTGAACCGCGAAGTACGAGACCCGTACGCTTCGTGGTGGGAGAGGCGCAATGGCGGTCAATTGACCGTCATCCGTCTACTAAATTACACACAGTATATTTTAATTTTTTGAAGGATCAAATTCATATAATATTTTACTATAGTCGTAATGATCATTCCAGCCTATTCCAATATAGCCTTTATTATTTATTGTAAAGCTTATAGTTGCAGCCATATTTATAGGACATGAATGCAATTCTTTCCATGTTTTATCTTCAATATTTAATTCCCAAAAATCAGAATAGCTATCATCACTAAAATTTTTTCCTAGCCCCATATAAGCCTTGTTGTTTATGACAAATCCTTTAATGTTATCAAATCCTTCTCCTGGATAATCTGTAATATAACCCCAGCTGTCGGAGACAGGGTCGTATTCGTATATGCGTCTTGTAGAAGAACCTATTCCAAAATACCCCTTTCCATTGTGAGAAAACCCAAGACACTGAGCTTGTGTTTGATGAGACCAGGGTAAGTCTGCTTTTTGAGTCCATTCATTAGCGAGTGGATCATATTCCCAAACGTCTGTAGGATAATAATCCCATGAGTATTTCCAATAGACACCGCCAAGAATATATCCTTTATTATTAATGCTCAAAGCTGTTCCATTTTTGCGTTTAAAACCAGGGAAATCTGCTTTTCTTGTCCATGAATTATTTTCAGGATTATATTCCCATAACTCATTAATTGTGTCATTAATCCATATACCACCCGGAGTACTATAACTATCATCAACAAATAAAACATATCCCCGATTATTTGCGGTAAAACTCATTGGATATTCTTGGTATGATTTAGGAAGACTGGCTTTTTTTATAATACTGTCTTTTTGTGGATCATATTGCCAAAAACTAGTTTGGTCATAACCGAGTCCAAAGTAACCTTTGTCATTAAGTTCAAAACTAACAGGCTTCCTCCAAACTTGAAATTCTTTGTTAAAATCTCCTAACCTTTTCCATGGAAACCATAAATCAAAGGGGCCTTGAGATGAAGCGATCATACCCGCTGTTTCCACCGTTATTTGAACTTTTTCTGGTTTGGTAATCTGAGGAACTGTAACCACTAATCTGTTTTCTGAAACCGAATCGACAATAACTTCTACATCACCGAATTTTACAACATTTCCGTTTTTTGTTAATGCGAAATTTTTCCCTTCGATAGTTACTTCTGTACCAATTGGCCCAAATTTGGGTTCGAAATCGTCTAATACTGGGGGTAAACTTCCTTGACTACTAAATAATTTCTCATTTCCATAAACCGCATATTGGTCTGTAAGGATACAAGCACGCACATAATAGGTTTGCCCTTCGGCTAATCCACTTTTAACATTGTAAGTATAAATACCTTTATTTGGTTTATCATCAAATAATTTGTTGTAATCTTGAATTGTTGGATTAGATTCTGCGCTCCAAACAAATCCATATTTTAATATTTCCTGATTACCTATATTGGTTAAATCTGCTGAAAATTCAGCTCCATTGCTGTTAACTGTTGGCGAGTTCGTAATTACATAAGGATATTCTTTGGGCTGAACTTCTGCATCCTTTTCACAATTTGAGAAGAATAATGACACCGTAATTATTATAATAAATTTAAGATATTTCATAATTAGAAATTTATGCCTGTTAATACACTAAATGCAGAATTACCAATAAATTCGGAATCCCCTTGGTTATATTGATTACAATATCTTAATTCAAAAAACATTGAATTTTTATAATTAAGTTTATATTCCAATCCACCACCTATAACATATCCTAAATGATAATCACTTATCATGGATGTAATTTCAGTATCATTTATTTCTATTATGGTTTCATTAATGGTTGTTTCATACAGAAGAGTTTCATTTTTAATAAAGTATGTCCCAATAATACCAGAATTAATAAATGGCCGAATTTTATTTGAAGGATATGCGTATTTAAATAGAAGGGGAATATTTAAAGAAGTAAAATTAGCAACAAAATCTAGGTCTTTATTATCAACTAGTTTATTATATGAATAGCCATGTTTAGCTAATAATAACTCTGCATGTACAGAAAAATCACTTACAAGAATCGGATTGTCTAAAAATATACCTAGAGTAAAACCGCCATCATATTTGTGATCAAAATATTCTAAATTATCATCTTGTTCACTTGAAGGAATTAGTTGTAAAAACTCATAACCAATTAAAAATCCATATTTAAAATGTGGAAATGGTTTTAGTTCACACTTATTATATCTTGAAATTAGTTTGGATAATGACTTTTTATTGTAGCTAACAAGTTTACATGCATCTGAAACATTTGAGCAATCCACAGTCAAATTTAATAATTGCTTAGAATAAACATCATCTGAGACTTGTTTTGGTACTTCAATAAATAAGGTGCTGTCTTTCTCAATAAAAAATGTCTTTATTCCCTTTCCCCTATAAAAATACAACGTTATATTCCCTTTATGTAAACGTTCCAAAAAAACTCTCTTTGACGAATCGGCTATTTGAATTTCTTTTGATATATAGATTTGACCATCTTTAAATCCAAATTCTTTAACCTCGTATGGTGTGTATTGAATTGTTTTTTCTCCTTTTTTTACTTGACAGAATTGTGAATTTATCAAGTCTCCACCATCTATCAATTTTATTCCAACAGATGTTGAGCTGTCAGTCGAGAAATATTCACTCTGTCCAAACGAAAGTATTGGCAATAGTGAAATTGTAAATATTATGTATAAATGTTTCATCGTGCTTTTATATTGTGTGTAACGGCCTGCGGTATGAAACGTTGCGCATTTCAAAGCACAAACCTATCAACCCGTTACGCCGTTGATTAAATTATATTGCTCAAATATAGCACTATCCGCGCAATGTTTTATGACCGCGTGTTGGCAAACGTTTTTTCTTCAATCTTTTTCTTGCAGTCTTCAATATATCCTGACGTTAAAATCACCTTTGCATGTTCAGCCTCGAATTTTCCGGTGTAAATTGAGTATGCTTTTTCGAAATAATCCAAAGCCGTTTTATAATCTTTTTGTTTTAGTTTTATTTCTCCAAGTCCAGTATAGTTGTCAGCAACCTTATCGTGCGTGCCATTTATAGTTTCTATTATTATGGCAAGAGATTCATCAAAAAGTTTCTCTGCTTCATTCAACTTTTTCTGTCTCAATCTCAAATATGCTCTATTGTATAGAACAGTCGCATAGTTTGGATGATTTACACCAATCTTGTTTTTATAAATTTTTAAGGAATTATTAAAAAGAGTATCAGCCACTATAAAATCATTCTTTGCGGATTTAATTAGTCCTAATCCGTTTAATGTTGAAGCAAAACCAACGTCCCCTTCATTGTTATTTGTAGTGTCAATAGAATAACACTTTTTATATAGTTTATCCGCATTTGTATATTCACTTAATAAATAGCTGACATAGGCTTCATTTCTTAAATAATCAACCATAAATGGACTATCCTCATTATCAAAATATTCATGAGCAATCTTAGATGCTTGTTTTGCTTGTGAATACGCTACATCATATTTTGTTAAATCACCATTTAGCCTTGATAGTGATACAAGAATATCCGCATACTGAATCGATTTGTCAGAAGTATATCTTAAAGCTTGGTTGTATAGCATTGAAGCAGAATCATAAGATGCTTGATTATATTTAACTTGTCCATAAGCGTAAATAAGAGAAGCATAATAATCATCCTTCAATTGAGTAATTTGGTTTAGTATTGAAATAGCATTAACACACCCTTTTTCCGCCTCGTCATATTCAGCTAGGGTTGTGTTAACAGAATTTAAACCATCAAGAGCATATAAATAGTCATAATGTTTTTCACCAAATGCTTCAAGAGATACTTGCACAGCATTAGTTATCCGCTCCTTGGCCTCTTTATAATCCCCTTGATAAAGAGTATTATATGCATATCGTGTTAAAGTCGTTGGGAAATCTTGATGTATTGTAAAGCTTTCAATAGCTAAAGCCTTTTCAAATAATACTTGTGCTGTATCATAGTTTTGATTTAATGAATATGCCCACGCCATTTCAGAATTTGCACTAGCGATTGAATTTTCTAATATATTTTTTGCTTCTTCGGGTTGTTTTGTACTTGTGTAATTAGATGTGTCTTTTTGCAAAAGATATAATACTGATTCATATAATTCAATTGCGTCTTTATAATAATATTGTTCTCGGTAAGAATTTGCAAGTAACTTAAGAGTTGATGAGTAGTATATATTCTTTGATTTAAAAACGTGCTTATAAATCTGTAATGCCTCAATATATAAAGAATCTGCAATATTGTAATTCTCATCTTGTTGGTATGCTCCAGCTACCATTGTCATAACTACAGCCTCTTGCTTACAACTATCACCATACCAAATCTCCATCGGAGTTTTTATGAGCTCAGCGTAATCCAAAACTTCTTGATAATTACCAGCCTGATAGTTGTGCTGGATTAATCCAAAATACGATTGAAAGAATGCATCATATACTTCCCAATATCTTGTACTATCCTGTCCCCATGCAATTTTATAGGAATCCATGGATTTATTGGCATATCTTAGTGCCTCATTGTATTCGTCTTTCTGTGAGTGTTCTATTGATTTTAAATAATATAGTTTACCAAGCCCTCGATTATGAAGAACCGCGTCTGATTTATTTAAATGTACGTTTAAAATGTAGTAGGGTAAAGGAAGAACAATTAAGAATATTACCAGGATAATTGTCGAACGTGTTAGAAGCCCTTTTAAAAATCTTGTCTTTTCTGTATCAGAAGTTTTTCTGCTTTTAATAAAAAGGAAAATCAGTATAAGGAATAATATGAAATTGGGAGTGGCAAAAATCAAGGAAACAAGATTTGTGTGATTCAATATCTTGGCACCGAAGGAAATAATACCTGTCGAAAATCCGAATCCACAAAGAATACCAAACAATATTGTTTTTGTCTTATTTGTGTATTTTTCTGGTCGGTAAAGGTTAAACCCAAGTATTGCAATCAAAGCAACCAAAACAAGACTCAAAAATGAAAAACCTGGAAAATGAGAGATTCCAAGTGCTCCACTTAAAAAGTAAATAAATACGATTCCTAAAATAAATATCTCAATGTATTTTTTCTTTGGCTTTGGAATTCGGATTTTATTTCTTCTCCTTGTTTTCTCAGGTTTTATGGAAGAATCAGCTTTTTGTACTTTGCTTTCATCAACGATAAAGTTTTCACAATTCTCCTCGAAGTCAGCCTTTTGATTTGTCAAATTACAAATAACCCCTTGATTCCTGTCAAATTTCTGATTAACACACTTTTTGCAAAATTCTAAATGATATTTTCGATTCATAAATGTTTCGTTATTGCAGGATGCTTCTTAAATGTTTGCGTAGAGTAGAGCCTGATAGTCTACTCAAATTATTTGTTTTAAAAGTAACAATAATAAGTAAACTATCAGCGCCCCCTTCATCAAACCGTACGTGAAGTTTTCCCTCATACGGCTTACCGATAGAGTTCTTCATTGAGCTTTCGCAAGGGTTTTCAAGCGCGCATACTTTTCTAAATCAAACAGTCTTTTGCTTTGTACCAAAGTACTATAAGGTCGCTGGCGGAGCGACTTGTGCGCTTTACGTCCTTTGCTTTTGAGCCATTTAAACAGTTTATAACCCAAGTGTTTGATTATAACCTTAATGGTTTCCCATATGTGGGCAACTTTACTAACTGAGAAATAATTCAACCAACCCTTAAGTAACGAATTTAGCTTGTAAAGCATGGAAGATATCTTCCAATGCCGCCGTTTTGCCATTAGCTCTCGGATATTGGCAAAGAGTTCCGATCGTGATTTCATGCTTGGGCGAACATTGGTATAGTTCTTCGTGTTCCATGAAAACTTAGATCGGACAACCCTGAATTCAAATCCTAGAAAGAACAGGCCCTTCTTATGAACATGCAGAAGGGAGGTCTTTTCTTTGTTGATGGTTAACCCCATACGTGTCATTAACGATTCAATGTAGGTTAATATTTCCCTACTGTAACAGTATGTTCCCATGAGCACAAAATCATCTGCATAACGAACTATGCGAATATTGGCTTTGGCAAATTTACCATTTGGATTATTTACAATACGGTCAAAAGCATGCAGGTAAATATTCGATAACAACGGACTAATTACACCTCCTTGCGGAGTGCCTGCTTTGGTTGCAACCAGCTTCCCATTTTTTAACTGTTTGGGTGCAGTTAGCCATTGTTTAATGATATCCTGAATTCCCCTATCTGCAATACGTTCTTTTAGCAATATGAACAGCTTATCATGTGGGATGGTATCGAAATACTTCGACAAACCTGCATCGTAGATAAAGTGATAACCTTCGTAGGTGTTCTGTTTTATTTGCTTGACTGCACCATGTGCGCCACGTTTGGGCCTAAAACCATAAGAAGTGTCAATAAAGTCAGCTTCCCAAAGTGG
This sequence comes from Bacteroidales bacterium, assembly GCA_965230395.1. Taxonomy (GTDB): domain Bacteria; phylum Bacteroidota; class Bacteroidia; order Bacteroidales; family UBA10428; genus UBA10428. The sequence continues at coordinate 2,027,613 of CBDDKV010000002.1, read as the reverse complement.
TCCTATCAGCATCTTTACTGCCATTTGTGCCACTCTATCTTTTATTGTTGGAATGCCCAACATGCGAAACCCACCTTTCTTCCCCTTTGGCATTTCAACCTGACGGACTGCTTTACTCCTGTAGGTATTGGTGCGGAGTTCCGTCTGCAATTCATTTAGAAACTTGGGTCCCCCATATTCTTCAATGTCTGAAAACGACATCTTATCTACACCTGTTCCTTCGGAATAATTCTCCTTTACCCTGCGATAAGATTCTTCTATAACATATTCTAAGCTCACTTTATCGCTCAAACTATATGCCTTAAATCCTTTATCTTGCTTGGCTCTAATGTATAGCTTCCTTTGGAATCCACGGACTCTTTCATCGGTACAATACGCCGATGGACTTACTAATAGACTGTTGTCAATATAGGTCGTCCTGTTTTCCATATAAGCCCCTCTAAAGTAAAGCCCCTTCCCTATGCTGCGTTTTGTTGTCGCCTCAATCATGGGTACTATGGGCCCCTCCGACTTCTCTTGTTCCCATGCTGAACTTCGCTATACTTATATCAGCCCGTTTAAGATTGCCAATCTTTGAAACAAAAGATCTCCCACGTTCCGTAATAATCCATCTATAACCACGCCATCCCTATGACTCCGGTAGGCCGTTGCACTTCACATTGCTGTTAATCCATGCAACGTTACAGGGTTCGAAGACCGTCAAAACTCTCCCCGTCTACTGATACACTTCTCGAAGCTACCACGGGTTCACGCTTACGCATTACGGCTTGGTCATTTAAGAATGCCGGGCTTCAGCGATATCCTCACGGACAGAACTGTCGACACCTCTTCTAAATGAACAGCAAATTATTTAGGTAGGATTTGCACCTACTGGATTACCACAGCTTCGTGGCACACCAACGTTAAGTGTATGATTTCGTAAGGGATTGCGGGCTTCAAGCTTATCAAGTTACCACCCAAAATTGATGTGGGTGATGCCTCTTGAATACCTCTAAAACCCTTATGCACTATACACATTGTTGTGTGCTGGCGATTTTTTACTTATTGTTCAACCTTATTAATCTCAATAATCTCACAATCAAGATATGAAGTACAATTCTCATTCTCACCAATTTCTTTATATTTTACACTCACTCTATCTCCTGATTTAAAAGAAATCAACTCACCTTTTGGGGCTGTTAAAGTATCACCACTATCCAAATGTATCTGTTCAGCACAATAATACAATCCTCCGCTAAGCCAAACTTTACCGTTTTCATGTTTAATATCCTTATCATCGTTCTCTTTGTCACATGAAAGTGCAAATAATAATACTAATCCGAATAAAATACTTTTCGTCATGGTCTTATTTTTAATTTGTTAGTCCTTTAGTTTTTTATCCTGTCTCAAAATGTTAATAATTCGAGAATCATTTCTTTTGTCAGGTATGCTATCACCTATAATCATTCCTGGGTATCCAAGTCTAACTCTTAACTCATTTTTCCCTGAAAAATCCAGTGGGTCAATTGTAATCCAATCACAGCTAAGTGATGAAAAACTTGCCCAAAAGTAACCAGTATAAATTATTTCTTTGTCAACAGTCAATGCGAATGGTACTCCATGGACAGAGTGGTTCTCAAAATCATTTAATCTATCAGATATGCTATCGCTCACAGTAAAAGTGTAATCTTTTGATGAATATGAAATAATATCGGAATAGCCAACAATCTTAGTTGCACTAATTACTGCTGTGCTATCAATTATTTTGAATGTATTATCAATCTTTTTATATTCTGAAATCAAGTAAATGTCAATTGATTTTCCAGATGGTTGAAGATTATCTTCCTTATCACAACCATTCAAAATGAATACTAATCCTAATATTATAAAGAGTCTCATTGTATCATGTTTTAATTAATTTGAAGATGTAATTTTTCATCAATTGGTTGCTTTATCTCAATGACGTCTGCCCCGCTTGCACACAACGGTTTAAATATGGGGCGTTTGGCATTTTGAAAAACCAACCTATCAAACTGCTATATGTTTTTTTAAAAGTTACCATGCTCAAATTTAGCACTATCCGCCAAATGACCTATATTTTTTGTGTGTGGTTTTTTATTAGCTCTACTTGATATGTTAACAATTTCTTTTTCATTAAAAAATATTTTCTTGATAGTAGATACCCATAATTATGCATCGCCTCATAAAGAACATTAAGGTTATCATCGAAATAAGAAACACCTCCAAAATACTCTAATGTTTCGGATAAATATTGTTCTAATTTCTCTCTAACTTCATTGTTAATTTCTGTTTGAATATAAGAATCAGACAATAAGTGATTTAATTCTTTTTTCAATAATTCTTCGGTGGTTTTGATTTTCTTAAAATTAGCTCGTATCTGCTCAAATGGTGTAGTAACACTTACAAATTGTAATTCATTTAAAAGTTTAAGATAAACCTCATTTTTTGAATCAAAAGTCTTGTCAAACTCAAAAAATACACGATATAGATTCTCTAATTCTTTTTGTTTCCCCTGATGTTCTTCTGCATTTATAAAGAACTTATAAATCTGAATGTCATTTTGCTTAATTAACCCATTAATATGCTCCATTTCTTGTTGGAGTTTTTCTATAAGCGTATCTGCATTTTTACGATTATACCTTAATCCATCATAGTCAAATGTTTTAATAGAAAGTGTCTTGTTAGATATTCCTTTTAAGGTCTCAATATCATTTTGTAATGCAATTGCAGTATAAACCAAATCATTTTTTTCATTGGAAAATAAATCATCTAAAGAAGTATTATCATTAAACGATTCAACCTCGCTCAAATCAAAAATTATTGGATTCTTGCTGTCATAATAACCATTATATATTTTAGAAAATGAATTTGATAAGGCTTCCTGTTTATATATTTCTAGAAACTCATCCGTTGAAATCTCTTCTGGTTGCATTTCATAGCTAACTGAACTAAACACTATGTTTGTTAATCTTTTTTGTAAGGAATCTATGTTTTTAAAAATATTTATAGCAAGAGATTCAGGATTATGTTTTGCAGAAAAGCCAGTCTTTTCCAATCTCTTTATCCTGTCTTCAACTGTTGGATGTGATGCCCATTGGTCTTTAATAACTAACTTGGATTTATCAAATCTACTTTGTTCTTCAAAAGAAATTTCAGGTAAGTGATTACTAATAGCAAGGTTATTTTCTTCTGCTATAAAACCTACAACGGCTATTTGGTCTTTGAAGATATTCTCGCTTCGAATATTCTCCGAAATTTTACTTTCATAGAAATTCAGAAGGTTGTTATATGAATTGTCAGCCAGTGACATTCTTAATAAGGATTTTTTTAATGGTTCATAACCTGTTACGCTCGCTGCAATTTCATCAGCATGGAATTCCATTTCTCTTGAAAGACCTAAGTAATTTTTATTAACTACTTCATATAATTTTCTCAACACCCACTGGATTCCTTCGTTTATTTTTACGGCAAAGGATACAAAAATTGAAAAATAACCACTAACGTTAGCCCATCTGTGAATAAGGTTTTCGTAGGAATCATTGTCAAATAACATGTTGAAAATTATTTGATTTACATTATAAACATAACTTCCAACCTTCATTGTTCTTTGAGAAAAATGACCAAACTCATGTGATAAAATAGCCTTTAGTTCTTCCTTTGTCACAGTATTTATTAAACCCATTCCAATTAGTAAATTCTTTTTTACAGGTAATATCATACTCCAAAAGCTTGAGTTATAAAATACAGAAGCATTTACCTCTGATGACAAGTAAACCTTTTTAGGAAATTTAGTCCCTACTGCCATTACTATATCATTTATCATCATGAATAATTCAGGTTCATCGTCTTTTTTTATTTCAATTAAATGAGAGCGGTCTACTTTATGCGTCTTAAAAATAAATTTTAATAGAAAAATTAAAATCAGGATACCCAAACTTGCCAAACCTATACCTAATGCAATCGTAATAAACATTGGTTTGATTGCTATTAGTGCAACTCCTCCTGCAATACACAATCCAGTTAGTGAGACGGCTAATGCTAGTATAATCAAATAAGTTATAGCAAAAAAGCATAAAGCAAAAATTGCCTTTGTTAATTGAGTTTTAAATTCTTTTGAAAGTTGAATCTCTTTGTTGTTCATATTATAATCATTTTCTTGTCAGGCTGCTCGTTCAAAATCACACACAACGGCCTGCGGTATGAAACGTTGCGCATTTCGAAGCACAAAACTTTCAAGCCGTTAAGCTGCTGAATAAATGTTATATCGTTCAAATTTATCATTATCCGCGCAATGTTTTATGACCGCTTGTTATGGGCTGGCAATGTTTAGCTTTTAAATTTTCTCTTATGAATCATTATCGAAAATGCTAGTCTTGCTATCTCAAGCAAAAATGTGATTCCGACTAAAATTTTATATCCTACCGAATCATATTGTAATCCAAATAGTTTTAACAAGAATCCAAATGTTAGAATCATAAATGCTATTCTCAAAGGAATTTGCACGTAATAAATAATCAAGGAAAATTTCTTTCTCAGAATTGATAGTGCTCCCGATGCAATTAATGAAACAATCAATAAAATCTCTAATATGCTCATTATCGGAAAATGCTCAATATTATCAAACATCTTTATGCCAAACTTATACATTCTTGCGAAAGAATAAAGGTCAAGTAATCCAAATACTATTAAAATATGTTTTGTCATTCTTTAAATATTAATCACAATTAGAGTAATCGGTATCAAAAAAGGCAAAATAAATGAAAACCAGTAACCTAATCTAAAAGTCTTTTCTCTAAAATTATCAATGTTGTCAGGTTTAATCATATTCTCACTTATCGGCCCAAGAAAGTAAAACAGATTTGCTATCAACATCATAATTAAGTATCCAATCCCCTGAAATAAAGTTGTAAAAAGAGTAATCTCTGCATTAGTGTCTTTGGGAATAATCATGAATTGAACAACAAGAGCATAACAAATGAAAGCAAGAAATCCAGATTTAATCAAGCCTATATTGTATTTGATCCGTTTACTATTCCACCATTTCATTGTTGGAATCTGTTCATCTATATTTAGATTATCAATCATTTTACTATCAGTTTGTCATGTTGCAGGTCGCTCTCATGCTTGCCCATAACATATTAGTATTCTATCAAACGTTTTTATACAAAGAATCATAGTTGCAGGCTTTCTTTGCAAGGTATGAAAATGAAGTTAAGAATTGAAAAAATGTTTGATAGAATATCGTTGGACAATGCCGTCCGCCGCTATGGGCATTCTATTTGGCACTATCCTTTCCGCGAACAAATTGTCCCCCGTTTTTATTTGCCTCTGCACAAATATATGTCAGCTTAAAATTGTTTTCTGTCATTTCACCTTGTTTTTCTTATGTGACAAGACATACCTTACCCATTACGCCCGTGGCGTTTAATGAAGGTGATATGTCAAAGAACCTGTTTTAAATATTTTAGGAAGGGTCCCTAATTCTGTAAGCCATTCTCCCTTTTCTGCATTTAGGGCAAATAAAGGGATCGGACTGTTTTATTGCTTCTACAACCTCCATGGCGTTCAACGGATGGCGGTATAAAATCGTTGCGCAATTCAAAGCTCAAACTTATCAATCCGCTAAACCGTTGATTAAATGTTGTTTTGTTCAAATATGGCACTATCCGCGCAATGTTTTATGACCGCGTGTTGCCAACCGTACTTTATTATTCATCATTCTTTTTTCTCGAATCCAAAGAAACAATCCCAATAAAATAGCCAAAACAATCAAGCTAGGTTCGCTCATGCGTTGAGCATCTTCTCCAACGTCTAATGATTTATTACTTGATAAAACTTGTTCCTGTTTTTTCTTCAAAATGGCTTTTTGCGCCTCATTCTCAACGACCAAATATGAAGTTACTGGTGTCATTATCCTTGAAACGAAACTGCTTTTTACTAGATTTAACCATTCAGCATCGGATTTCGATGGGTTCAGGTTTTGGGAAATCCAGTTACAGTTCAATTGCAATGCCGAATTCCAATCTTTTTCTTTGACTTGATTTTCATCAACCACTGTAAATTCCGTTTTTAATGCAATACTTGAAATTGTGTCTGGCGATATATAAACAATATTTTGATTTGTAGTTTTATATGCCAAACTTTGCTTGTAAAAATCTAAATCACTTTACAAACTCTTTTTATCCGGGGAGTTGAAACTCGAAGGTAAGTTGCAGGCCATAAAGCCCAAGGCTAAGTTTTATGGTTTTAAAGACAAGCTTTATCAAAAGAAATGGGTAATTAACTGTAAAGAACCGTTTAAAGGCCCGGAAACTGTTTTGGAGTACCTGGGACGGTATACGCACAAAATAGCCATTGGCAATTACCGGATACTAAATATCGACCAGGAAAAAAAGGAAGTCACTTTCTCTTACCTGGACCGTAACGACAACAACAAGAAAAAACAGTTGGTACTGCCGGCAGATAAGTTTATTGGCCGCTTCCTGCAACATGTCCTGCCCAAAGGGTTTGTGCGCATCAGGCACCATGGTATACTGGCATGCAGGGTGAAAAAACAAAACCTGAAAATTATCCGGGGGCTATTGAATGCCCCTGATGTAGGTGAAAAAACTAAACTATCTGTCCGTGAAGTCATGATACTGGCCATGGGCATAGACCCGTTCCTCTGCAAAAGCTGTAAATCCGGAACAATGGTGGTGTTTGAAACTATCCCTAAAAGCAGGGGGCAACCTACCGGAAATAAAGTACCGGCCTGACATGAACGATAATGAAACCTGTACCTGCCTAAAGGCGGACTGGGAAGGGTATGCCTGTATAAACAGGGGGTATGCCGAAATGATAGATTTCCATGAACAACACATAAAAAACCGGGTGAAAAAAGGAAAAAATCAATGTATAAAATGTCCGAATATAGAAAAACACTAACCTCCTGTTCTGTAGAAACTATATTCTCACCAAAACCTGGAACTTTGAAATTACACAGGAAAAATTAGCCCCCTGATGAAGGGGTTTGGCCCAACACAGGCACAAACCCAGTGGGGTCTCCCAGACCGCACTGGGTTTGATACCTAATTATTACCTGCTGGCATTTTTATTGTCCTTTCAGTATTTTATCTACATAATTTATCCATTCATGTTTTGGAATGCTTTCATCTAAATAATAGTCTGGTTGTATCCCTTTTTCGTCAATAGTAAAATTAGGTATTCGCATACTTCTTGAAATACAGTAACCTAGTTGAAATTCTTTACAGGGAGACTCTACAAATCGCATACTAGAAATGTCCAATGCTCCAAACGTAGTTACTCCAAAAAGCTTAACTTTTTTACTTTGTTTCGCTTCCAATAGAAATTGTTCGGCAGTACTACCATTTCCTTCGTTAATAATAATGCCAACATTTTGAGGGAAAGGATAAATAGTATCTTTTTTAACTACGGAAACTTTGCTTTCTTTCAGATTCACATATTTACCTAAATTACTTTCTAATCTATCATATGCTTCTTTTGCCCATTTTTTAGTTTCTTCATTAAAGTTGTACTCAGGTTTGTTATAATATAACAAAAATTGGTTGTTAAGTTTTGTAGAAAGAATTTCTACACCTACAGTTCGGATAGGGTTGGTGTACAAGTATGGAATGATTGAAACATAAGAATCATCCGCTCCTCCACCGTTATTTCGGATGTCGATAATGAGATTTTTGGTTTTAAGTATCTTCTCTTTGCTTACCTTAAGCACACTGTCTATTTTTGCTTTAAAACTAAGGTCAAAAGATGGTATTCTTAAATATAGCGTTGATTCATCTAACTTTTCAATGTATGGTTGATTTGAATTTAGTGACATGATATATTTAGCATATAGGGGATCAACTTCAATTTTTGGATATAGCCTTAAAAGATTAATGTTCCCAATTTGCAGATAATTTTTATCTGTCATGGTTACATTGTCGAATTCAACGGCTGAATGGTCCCGCATATAATAAACAGCATTTACTTTGTTTCCTGTTTTGTTGAGTTTTAGTTTTATTTGTTTCTCCGTCCAACTTTCTACACCTGATTCTATTATAAACCCAATGTATTTATCGCCTTCTTTTTTAATTCCGATTATATATGGCTCTGATTTCCAGATTCCTTCATAATCGGTCGTCTTCTTCTTGTCTAAATATTCTTTAAAACCTTCTAATTTAATAGTATAAGTTTCCCAATTAGCGTATTGGTTTTCTGACTCTACTTCTTTAATAAGACGTATACCAATATGTCCTGAACGAAAGAATGTCAACCACTCATATAAAACAGGTAAACATTCTGTAAGAGTTTTTGCATTTTGTACTTTCTCTAAAGTTCTTTTATTATGGTCTGCGTATGACAGTTCTCCTTTGGTTTTTAATGCATTCTTAAATCCTGCATCATTTTCTTCAAAGGTTTTCTTTACCCATTCATATTTAGCTTTGCAATTACAGTTCTGGGCAAAAGAAAATGTTGTTGTAAGTACATAAATTATCAGTAACATATATCCTTTCGTCATAATATTGTCAATTTTATTCTTAGTTCTTAAAGCTTGCAGGTAATGACAAGTGTAAAATTCGTTGCATTACAATGTTTTGCAATGAATTTTACATAATGTTGTATGCTTTTCACCCTATTTTTAGCGTAAAGTTATAAAAATGGTTGAAAAGGAACTGTTCATTTGGCTTTCTGGCTTATTCTGTATAAAATATATAGTAGGGGTTATTACTTATACGGTTGGTATGAGGGGCCACACCTTATATGTTTTTACAAGCTAACCCACCGAAGGATACAATTATCTTAATTAAGTATTTTTATTGTTTAACCTAAAATACGTGTTGATTGGTTTAAACCTCTGGAATTTGCCCAGGACAAACGTCTGGGCATGCAGGCAAACATTGGGACCGTTTCCATACTCCACACCTGGACCCAGAAGCTGGTTTACCACCCACACATCCATTGTATTGTCCCTAATGGCGGTATCAGCAAGGACAACAAGTGGAAAAAAAGCAAAGGAAACGGTGAATTCTTGTTTTATGTCCCCAACCTGGCTTTAAAATTCCGGGGAAAATTCCTTGACAACCTTTACAAACTCTTTTTATCCGGGGAGTTGAAACTCGAAGGTAAGTTGCAGGCCATAAAGCCCAAGGCTAAGTTTTATGGTTTTAAAGACAAACTTTACCATAAAAAATGGGTGATAAACTGCAAAAAACCGTTCAATGGCCCGAAATCCGTTCTGGAATACCTGGGACGGTATACGCACAAAATAGCCATTGGCAATTACCGGATACTAAATATCGACCAGGAAAAAAAGGAAGTCACTTTCTCTTACCTGGACAGAAATGACAACAACAAGAAAAAACAGTTGGTACTGCCGGCAGATAAGTTTATTGGCCGCTTCCTGCAACATGTCCTGCCCAAAGGGTTTGTCCGCATCAGGCACCATGGTATGCTGGCCTGCAGGGTAAAAAAACAAAACCTAAAAATTATCCGGGGGCTATTAAATGCTGACGATGTTGGCGATAAACCAAAACTTTCTGTCCGTGAAGTCATGATACTGGCCATGGGCATAGGCCCCTTCCTCTGCAAAAGCTGTAAATCAGGGATAATGGTTGTTTTTGAAACTATCCCTAAAAGCAGGGGGCAACCTACCGGAAATAAAGTACCGGCCTGACATGAACGATAATGAAACCTGTACCTGCCTAAAGGCGGACTGGGAAGGGTATGCCTGTATAAACAGGGGTTATGCCGAAATGATAGATTTCCATGAACAACACATAAAAAAAACCGGGTGAAAAAAGGAAAAAATCAATGTGGAAAATGTCTAAATATAGAAAAACACTAACCTCCTGTTCTGTAGAAACTATATTCTCACCAAAACCTGGAACTTTGAAATTACACAGAGAAAATTAGCCCCCTGATGAAGGGGTTTGGCCCAACACAGGCACAAACCCAGTGGGGTCTCCAAGACCGCACTGGGTTTGATACCTAATTATTGTGGAGCGTTTCTAATTAAAATGATCTTACTGCCCTGATTCCAACTTGACTACCCTTCCAAAGAGTATATTGCTGACCATCTATAAATTGCTGAGTCCAAACACTATTACCATCATTTTCTGTAGAACTACGATAAATATTGTTAAACCCACCTATATTGTTTAAGTACAATTCGGTATATATTAAATTGAGCTCATCTTTTGATGGCAAATACCAGTCTTCATATCTATTAAATACTAGATCATCACAAATTTTTGCTGCTGAAACTGAACTATTGCATTGATTTAATATGGCATTTGTATTTTGTTGTCCTGTTCCAACTGAAGAACTTGTGCCGCTTATAAATTGATTGCGACACCCCCATTCTACAGAAGTCTGGTCTTGTGTGGTTACTACAATTCCATGTTCAAATGTATTGTCCAGATAAATAATAATCCCGCCAGCATATTCTTGTCCTACTTGCAATCCGACATCAGTTGTATTGGTTGTAATTGTCAGTTCTTCTCCGTACGAAGTCCCGACAGTGTTTGTAGCATAAGCTCTTAGATAATAAGTGGTTGATGGAACAAGAGCGTGGATGGTGTTTGAAAAATTCCCAATCGAAGTGCTATTTATGGTTTTAGTATTCAATTCGATAGTCGGGTTCGGGTTTGTATCCCAGCAGATTCCGCTATTAATTACAGATGATCCGCCATCGTTGGTTATATTTCCACCCGATGTAAATGAAAACTTCGTAATATCTGACGGAGAAATTGTTGTTATCTGAGGATTATTATGTGTGGTGAAACTAATTTCATTTCCGAAAGAAGTTCCAACGCTATTTGTAGCAAATGCACGAACATAATATGTTGTACCTAAAACAAGTTGATCGATTTTAATAGAAAAGTTTGCTTGACCGTTTTCACTTATTAGTTTTGAATCGTTCATGTCTGGTTCAGTACTAGTGCTATAACATAAGCCTGATTCCAAAATCATATCCCCTCCATTAGATGTTATTGATCCCGTTACAATAGCAGAACTTGAAGTAATAGAACCTGCGTCAGTTGTTTTCAGGGTAGGAGTTGTTTTCAATGTCTCAAAATTAAGTTGATTTCCATAAGATATACCAACTTCGTTAATAGCATATGATCTTATATAATAAATTGTTCCAGGCTCCAAATTTATAATTTCACTTGTGAATTCTCCTTTGCCACTTCCATCATTCGAAAATAAATCAGATTCTATAACGGGATCTTGACTTGTACCCCAACAAACGCCTTTCGATGTAATAACAGCTCCACCGTCATGAGAAACGTTTCCTCCGCAAATGGCACTTTCATAAGTTATACTTGAAATCGTAGCAGTTGAAATTTCCGCATTAGAATTTGTTGTTGTAAAACTTATCTCATTACCGTAAGCCGTACCTGCCTCATTTGTCGCATAAGCTCTTACATAATATTTAGTTCCTGAAATTAGTTGTTCTAAGGTACTAGTATAACTGCCAATTCCAAGACCATCAATTGATTTCGATGCTTTTTCTATAGTTGGGTTCGGTTCAATATTCCAACAAACACCACGTTCAGAAATATCACCACCACCATTATCAGAGATTAAACCTCCACTATTTGCGGAAGATGAAGTTATATTATTTGCTCCTAATGTAGCAAGGTTAGGTAGTATTATCGGGTCATCTTCTTCTTTACAGCTTATAGTTAATGTAATTAGTAACGATGTACTAAAGATTAGTGCTTTAGTGCTTGATTTCATAATTGTTTTCTATTTATATTTTTAATTTGTCTTAATAATTGTAACTATGCCCCATACCACGGAATGCTCCACAACGAATGGCGGTATGAAACGTTGAGCATTTCGAAGCACAAACTTATCAGCCCGCTAAGCCGTTGATTAAATGTTATTTCGTTCAAATATAGCACTATCCGCGCAATGTTTTATGACCGCGTGTTGGCAACAGTAATTATTCAATTAACAATTCTTTTAATTTTTTATCAAAGCGCCTTGTACTCAGATAATATAGAGAATCCTTAGGTATTGAATTGTCTTGTTTAAAAATAATATTATTGTTTACTAATACATCCTCGATACTCTCAATATCATTTATTTTCTTATCCTTAGTTAAAAGATAGGTCATTGGAAAACCAGTACATTTTATACCTTTTACAGTTTTAGAATATCCAGTCTGTTTTATATCTTTTTCATCGTATATTATTTGCTTTATTGAGGTATGAAATTCTACATATCCTGGCATTTTTCTTTTTAATCTTGGACCAATTGTCGACCAACCATCAGGTTCTTTATCAATCAAGATGACAAAAAGTATGGAATCACTGTATTTCTCAGCGAATTCATTTATCGCATTGACCTGTCCTGTACATTGCTTAATTGACCTTGAGAATACTTGTAAAAAAATAGGTTTATCAATCTCGGATAATTTAAATTTATCACCATATCGTGGAGAAAGGATAACATTTGGAAAATCCTGTCCAATTACATTTTCAATCATACAATCACGAAATGGATTTTCCGTAAACTTTACATCTCCGTTTCCAAGAAACTCTTTTATCTGTTTAGTATGACAATTATCTATCCTTTTTGCGTACTCATAAGTTGTATTACATCCATAAATCAATAGAATAGTGAAAATAAATGTGATTATTAATTTCATGCCTGTTTTTATTATTTTATTTCTGTCATTCTTTTGCTTGTTATAGTTCAGTGGTTATCGTTATTTTTGCCAACGTTCGGTATAAGAAACGTAAGTGATTTCAAAGCTCTTACCTGTCAATTTGCACTGAGCCAAATTTGCGTTTTGACACAAATTTAAAGTTTTAAAACAACCCGTCAAATCGCAGATTTGGCGAAGCTGATTAAATGCTCGAAAGTTTTGTAAACCACTGAGCCACTTATGTTTTTTATACATTGTTACACACCGTTATTCCTGCTTCTCTGCATAATATGGTCCAAAATCATCTTCATGTGAAATCACATAAGTCCAATTAAAATTCTTGTGAGTTATATATAAGTCAAAAATCTCATTACTGTCTTTTATATATTTCTTTAATCTATTCAATTCAGGTAAATGGTCTGAAGAACATTTAAGTCCAACTTTTTCAGATCCAATAACTACAAAGTCCTTTACATAAAGACTACAATATTTATCATCAGCTTGCTCACCAGTTAAATAATCAGTTACATAATTATAACTGAACACATGCCAATTATATTCCCTTTTACTTGAGCTAAGTTTATGTCCATTAAAATTATAGCGCCAATCAAGCTTATGATCCTTAATCTCTTGAAGAGTCATCTTAATATAGTCAATGCATTCTTTATCCAGAAAGTCATACAATGTCATGTTACTTTCTCTTGATTTTAGCTCAATTTTAGTTTCTTCTCTTGATTTTGTCCAATTACGTCTCGCCTTGTTGAAGTCCACAGCATTCTCCATCATATCACACGTATCAATCCAAAGACTAAGTTCTTCACTAGTCATGTCTTTTAGTGATTTACCGATTAATCTTTCTTGCTCTTTAGATAGCATGTGGTCTGTTTTTTTATGGTGTGTAACATATTAGTATTCTATCAAACGTTTTTATACAAAGAATCATAGTTGCAGGCTTTCTTTGCAAGATATGAAAATGAAGTTAAGAATTGAAAAAATGTTTGATAGAATATCGTTGAACAATGCCGTCCGCCGCTATGGGCATTCTATTTGGCACTATCCTTTCCGCGAACAAATTGTCCCCCGTTTTTATTTTGCCTTTGCACAAATACATGTCAGCTTAAAATTGTTTTCTGTCATTTCACCTTGTTTTTTTTATGTGACAAGACATACCTTACCCATTACGCCCGTGGCGTTTAATGAAGGTGATATGTCAAAGAACCTGTTTTAAATATTTTAGGAAGGGGCCCTAATTCTGTAAGCCATTCTCCCTTTTCTGCATTTAGGGCAAATAAAGGGATCGGACTGTTTTATTGCTTCTACAACCTCCATGGCGTTCAACCCTTCCAGGACAGGTATATACGTTTCCTTTCCTATCAAAGCCAGGCATTGTTCTTTCTTTGTTTTTGAATTTACCGGGGCCAAAATTCCGATATACCTGATCTTATAAAAATTCCTGGGCAGGACATGTTGCAGGAACCTCCTGATAAACTCGTTGGTTTGGAGCGTCATTACTTTTTTTCTGCCCCGGTCTTTATTGTCTTTATACCTAAAAGACACATTGCTTTCTGATATTGAAACCAACCGGCTGTTGGCTATGGCCACCCGGTGGGTGTACCGCCCCAGGTACTTTAGCACACTGTTTACCCCCCTGAACGCTTTTTCCAAATGCACGTTCCAGTCTTTTTTGTACAATTTGTCTTTTAGTTCCGAAAAAACCGGGATTGTATGGGGCAAGTTTATTGTCCCTTCTTCGACGGCCCCCTCTAATAGTTTTACCATTGTCCCCCTAAATATCCGCGACAATACTTTCGCCGGAAGGAAAAACTTTTTCCTTGAACTTTTCCATTCCATGCCATCTTCCGACAGTCCCCCGGCCGGGACAAGCATATGGATGTGGGGATGGAACAACAATGTTTGCGTCCATGTATGCAATACGGCCAGGGCCCCTGACTGGGCGCCCAGAAAATCAGGGTTGGATGTTGCCTGTAACAAAGCCCCTGAGCTGGCTTTGAACAATAAGGAACAACATACTTCCTTATTGTAAAACACAAGGCCGCGCAACTCTTCCGGAAGGGTGAACACCACGTGGAAATATTTACATGGCAATAGGTTATGGGCCAGTTTGTCTGCCCACTGTTCCTGTTTTACAAACTGGCACTTGGGGCAATGCCTGTTACGGCATGGGTTATACGCTTGTTGGTTGAAGCCGCATGACGTGCAGCGTTTTACATGTCCCCCGAGCTTTTTGGTCCTACATGAGATTATACTTTCTACTGCTTTTTCTTGCTCAAAACTTAGCCTGTTTGCTTTCCTGTAGCTTTTTATTCCCATTTGTAAGATAGCCCCCAGCTCAACCTCTTGTCTGGTATTCATGGGGCCCATCTCAATCCAATGGGTTGGGCAGTGACGTACAATCTATATTGGCCACTGACAGGTATATCGATGTTGTCCTAAGTGATGTATGCCCCATAAATTGTTGGATAATTTTCAAGTTTACGCCTTTCTCCAACATGTGTGTTGCATAACAATGGCGCAAAGTGTGAACAGATATACTCTTGCTTATCCCTGCTTTCTTTGCATACCTCTTGACAATTTTCATCAAACTGGTTGCTGAGTAACGCCCTTCAGGGCCATAACCTTCAAACAAATAACACCGGGGGCGGTAATGTTTATAATACCCCCGTAATAATTTCAATAATTCCGGATGTAATACAACCTGTCTATCCTTTTTGCCCTTACCTTGTCTTATATTGATTACCATACGGGATGAACCGGCATCCTTTAATTTTAGCCCCAAGAGCTCAGCCCTGCGTATCCCTGTTGAATACATAAGTTTGAGTATAGCCCTGTGTTTAATATTTATGGGTGGGTTGACCAACAACTTAACTTCCTGCTGGGATAAAACTTCAGGTAACTTTTTCTCTCTTCTGGGACGTTTTATGCGACAAGCCCCCCATTGTTTATCCAATAAATGGACCCAAACTATCCTCCACCCACTTAATGTTTGATTGATTGTTGAAACAGAAATTTCATCTTTACGGATACGGGTGTAAAGGTAGTTTTTTAAATCCTCTATTGTGATATCATTGATTTCCTTTGTAGTGGACTGCAAAAATCGTTGTACCAGGCTGCAATATGTCTTAATGGTGCGTGGACTGTAATTGCGTATGGCCATTTCCTGGAGCATTTGTTGCTCAACATTTTTTTTTCATCGATAAATTATTAGTTTCACCTGCAAAGTACGAAATTACAGACAATTGCCGCCAAAGGCGGTTTTGTTCAACGGCTCGAATATGCGTAGTGCGGGATTCCAAGGCACATCACTATCAAACCGCGACAATGTTTATTAAATGCCTTAATGTTCAAATTAACAAAATCGCCCGTATTACGTATATTTATTGTTGAACCAAACCTAAAGGTAGCTAAAAGTCTGCATTTCAAACATACCCGTTATAAGTAAAAACCATTATACAATGAAAAAACAAACTAAAGAAACAGAAAACAGGTTTTCTAAATCCTTTGAAGGCAAACAAATCCTTAAGAAATTTACCCAGCGCCTTGTTGTTGCAAACCGTTCGGGCCAAACGGTCAAAAGTTACATGCGGGCCATTGAGTTTCTAATGGACTTTCACGATGGTGCCCCTTCCGGTCTCGAAATTGATCAGGTGATTGATTACCTGCATTACCTGAAAGAGGAAAAAGAATTGAAATGGCGCACCCTGAAAATTTATGTTGCCGGGTTGCGGTGGTATTACCAGGAAATACAACTAGACGAAGAACTGGCCGCTCAAATCCCCTACCCAAAAGAAGAAAAAACGCTCCCAAAAGTACTAAGCCGGGAAGAACTTGCCTTGTTGTTTGAAGGTTGCCAAAACGATAAACACAGGGTAATGTTCCGGCTGATGTATTCCTCTGGTTTAAGGCGCAGCGAACTAAGGATGCTAAAGCCCGAAGATATCGACACAAAGGACGGCAAACGGAGAATCCGCATCAACAATGGTAAAGGCAGTAAAGACAGGTACACGGTATTATCAGAAAAAGTCCTCCCCGAACTAAGGGCATATTTTACGAGCTGCCGGCCCAGGGAATACCTTTTTAACGGAAGGTATAAAGGCATGCCCATGAGCAATGAAGGGTTGAGGCATGCTTTAAATGCAGCAGTAAAAAAGGCCGGGTTAAGAAAGGGCATCAACCTGCATATTTTTCGCCACTGTTTTGCCAGCCACTCCCTGGAGGAAGGCATGGACATTAAGACCCTCCAGTACCTGATGGGGCACAGCTCGGTGCAAACTACAATGGTTTACCTTCATATTAGCGAAACCCCTTTGCATGGAGGTTTTAGCCCCCTGGACAAGTGGGAAGAAAAATGATTGCCCCATCACATTCAGTCGCTGAAGTGTTCAATGCATTTGGTGACGGGTACCTAAGCAGGCACCACCTTTCTTTTGAACAACAAAAAGTAATGTCCTGTATCCGTAATTGCCGGACAGCAGCATTGGGAGGGCATTGGCAGGCCTGTCAAAATTGTGGGTGTATTGAGCGGCACTACAACTCCTGTGGGAACAGGCACTGCCCTTCGTGCCAGGGCGTAAATAAAGAACGGTGGGTACTGGAACGTTCTTACGATTTGCTCCCGGTCAAATATTTTCATGTGGTCTTTACCGTTCCTTCTGAACTACGGGATTTGTTTTATCAAAACCAGAAACCCCTTTACAACCTCTTGTTCCGGTCTGCCTGGGAAACTCTCAAAGAATTTGCAGAAGACAAGCGCCAACAAATGCAGGCCGCCATTGGGGCCGTTTCCATACTCCACACCTGGACCCAGAAGCTGGTTTACCACCCACACATCCATTGTATTGTCCCTAATGGCGGTATCAGCAAGGACAACAAGTGGAAAAAAAGCAAAGGAAACGGTGAATTCTTGTTTTATGTCCCCAACCTGGCTTTAAAATTCCGGGGAAAATTCCTTGACAACCTTTACAAACTCTTTTTATCCGGGGAGTTGAAACTCGAAGGTAAGTTGCAGGCCATAAAGCCCAAGGCTAAGTTTTATGGTTTTAAAGACAAACTTTACCATAAAAAATGGGTGATAAACTGCAAAAAACCGTTCAATGGCCCGAAATCCGTTCTGGAATACCTGGGACGGTATACGCACAAAATAGCCATTGGCAATTACCGGATACTAAATATCGACCAGGAAAAAAAGGAAGTCACTTTCTCTTACCTGGACAGAAATGACAACAACAAGAAAAAACAGTTGGTACTGCCGGCAGATAAGTTTATTGGCCGCTTCCTGCAACATGTCCTGCCCAAAGGGTTTGTCCGCATCAGGCACCATGGTATGCTGGCCTGCAGGGTAAAAAAACAAAACCTAAAAATTATCCGGGGGCTATTAAATGCTGACGATGTTGGCGATAAACCAAAACTATCTGTCCGTGAAGTCATGATACTGGCCATGGGCATAGACCCCTTCCTCTGCAAAAGCTGTAAATCCGGAACAATGGTGGTGTTTGAAACTATCCCTAAAAGCAGGGGGCAACCTACCGGAAATAAAGTACCGGCCTGACATGAACGATAATGAAACCTGTACCTGCCTAAAGGCGGACTGGGAAGGGTATGCCTGTATAAACAGGGGGTATGCCGAAATGATAGATTTCCATGAACAACACATAAAAAAACCGGGTGAAAAAAGGAAAAAATCAATGTATAAAATGTCCGAATATAGAAAAACACTAACCTCCTGTTCTGTAGAAACTATATTCTCACCAAAACCTGGAACTTTGAAATCACACAGGAAAAATTAACTCCCTGATTAAGGGGTTTGGCTCAACAAAGGCACAAACCCAGTGGGGTCTCCCAGACCGCACTGGGTTTGATACCTAATTATTGTATGCAGTAATTCATTCTTCGTTATTCTTTAATGCTTTAATAGCAGATTTTTCACCTAAAGCTATACCTAATCCACCTGTCCCAATCATTGCTGATGCTATTCCTAAGATAATTTTCCCTCCTTCTGACCAATTAAATAAAAAAGCAACAATTGCAAGGACAATAAAAATGGTAGTTGAAGATAACCAAGCTAATAAGGTGTAAAACCGGAATTTTATTTTGGTTTCTTCTTTCGAAGCATACAAAGATGCTTTTCTTTCGATTTTGTAAAATAACATAATATTTTGTTTTTAATCATCCATTACCGCAATATTTGCACCACAATTAGTGTTATTCATTGTATCAATTAACGCAACGTTCTTTGGCCAATATTTAGATTCAATTTCATTATTATCTAATTTTCTAAAGTACCTTACTAATACATCCTTTTTTATAAATCCTGCTCCCACCTTATAAGTCCCGTAATTCATTAATGGTTCTGCGGCTTCTATGAGAATATCTTTTATTATTGAAGGAGTATGATCTAAGCGAAGATTTTTACGCAAGCCAATTATTAAACCACAAAGACCAGAAACAATAGGTGCTGCTTGACTAGTGCCACTTTCAATGGTGTGAGATGCTAAATAAGAATCATTAATATCGACAGTTTCTCCTGTTTGTAAAAAAACCATTTCAGAGGTTATAAGTTTAAGATCTTTTGATTGTCTTTTTTTATCTTTTGGTTTATTAATTGGCCAGTTACCAATTATATTAATTCCTGGAGCTACAACAGTTGGAGCTACCATATTCCTTTTTTTATTCATCCCAATTGATGAAAAACTTGCAAGTTTATTTCCGTGAAGATTTGTAGCTCCAACACTTATAATCCATGAAGACTTTACCCATGTACTCAAACTGTTTTTTCCTAAATGACCAAAATTTCCAGCAGCCATTACAATTGTAATCCCTTTTGATTCAATTATCTTAGTTGCAACCACAATTGGATCATTTTTGCTGTAGCTATAAAGTTTAACCGGTTGTAAAGATATATTAACAACATCAATATACTCATCAAAACCTTCACTTAAAAATCTCTCAAAGGCATTAACAAGTTTAGAATACTCATAAGTAAAAGATTGTGGAGCTATAAAAATATTATTTACTAATGGTATTTTTCTTAGTTTCTTTAATTTAACCTTTGGAATTCTTAGTTCAAACACTCCAATGTTTTGATGATACTTCACAGAATGTAATACTATTGCCTGTTCTTCGGCGCTCTTAAGGGTTAAAACAAAATTTAGTAAACTCTTTTCAAAATTACAAGAACCATCTTTAAGCCAAACATAAACAAGTATTTGCTTACTTTTTAATACTTTTTGTTTATTAAAAATCTTAATTGTTGAAAATAGACTCATCATAAAAATCCTGGCTAGGTTGACACTAACACAAAACTATAATAGTAAATATCAATTTGATATTAAATCGTTAATTAAATACCAAATCTTTTATTAGAACTGGCTTATTGCATACAACGGTTAGTATAAGAAACGTAAGTGATTTCGAAGCTCTTACCTGTCAAGTTGCACAGAGCCAAATTTGCGTTTTGACACAAATTTAAAATGTTAAACAAAACCGTCAAATCGCAGATTTGGCGGCGCTAATTAAATGCGCCAAAGTTCCGAAAACCACTGAGTCACTTATGTTTTTTATACATTGTTACCACACGTTTATTCGTCTTCTTCTGATGCTGGATGGTATTGGCTAATTTCTATTCCAAAATCCAAATTCCCTGACAACTTTAACAATTCAGGCTCAAGATAATCAAATTGGGCACCAACTTCATGCATTCGTGTTTCAATAGCAAAATCAATCGTTGGATTCTCATCTTGGTTTAATCCAAATGAGAAAATTATTTTTAACTTATCATAATTACTTTTCAGAAACTCAATAGCATCTTTTTTTTGTAAATCAAACCTATCAAAATCAACTTTACTCAAATTAAAAGTACATCCGCTTGTAACATGGGTAACCTTGTTCTTTTTAGGAATAGTAAGTTTTTCTCCTTTTACATGCTTCTCATAAGCTTTCAAACCTGTCTCTTTCAGAAACTGGTCTACTTTGAAACTTTCTCCTTCAACTCTTAGAACGCAACTCATTTTATTTATTTATCAAGTTATGATTTCCATTTTCCAAGAAGTCAATCCATAGTTTAATATTCTGGTGTGTAATTGGAAAGTTTATCTCGGGGTTGTCAAGTTCAAAAATAATATCTGAGATTCTTTTTCCAGTTTCTGTGTCAGAATCCCAAGTAAAAAAATTCGAAAACATAAAACATGCAGCAATAGCTTTTAAATCATCAAACGACAAATTCTCAATCAAGGTATCCGTTAAGATTTTACACAAATGGTCTTTATCAACTTTAAATTCAACATAAGAGTCAGAATCCTTTATGTGAACCCTTGAATTGTCATGAGACATTTTTTCAATCGTCCCCTCTAAATCATTCGATAATTCCTCTGCACTAATCTTATTCTCCAAATATGCTGCTAATGTATCCACTGTCATCTCAAAATGTGTGGTAACATCCGAATAAACGCAATTGCGTTTATTTATACTATGTTTTTATTTATTCAAATATAAGGAGTCTAATGGATTTATGATCTTTGAAATCATATTATTTGCTACGTGGGTATAAATCTCCGTTGTCTTGCTAGAATTGTGCCCCAGTAATACCTGAATATTCCTTAGGTTAACCCCATCCTCCAAAAGATGCGTTGCAAAGCTATGCCTCAGGGTGTGGGGGGGGGACCTTCTTTGTTATCCCTGCTTGATCCTTTACCATAAAAGTGCCCCCGTTTATCCAGGCAATCCCCTTGAATGCGCCGTAGATGGCTTCAAGGTTATTATTGGCATTGCTAATATATGGCATCTTGGCCCCCTCGCCCCACCTAACCCCGGGAAGGCTTTCTACGACATGCTCAATTATCTTGTCCGGGTAATATTTTAACCCGATCTGTTTCTTCCCCTCAATAAAAAGGTGCTTTAAAGAGGTGTGTTTTGATGGTACCATAATATACAAATCAAGCACTTACGGTACATAACCCCATATTTACCGGAATATTATGCGTATAATTATACGTATAATATACTGTTCTCTTAAGAAAAGAAAATGTCCAATATGCGGGGCCCCCGTTTAAGGGACGGCCGACAAAGTCTTTTGTTCTACATATTGCAAATCGGCCAACCAATACAGGAACAACAAAAACAAAGAACTGAGCTTATTCCGGAAAATAGATGCCCAGTTAAAACTTAACAGGGGGATGCGCATAAAATACAACAAGGCAGGTAAGGCCACTCCGTCCGAAAAGAAACTTTGCTTAACGAAGGTTTTGAGCTGGAATACGTCACAAACTACAGGAAAAACTCTAAAGGCGACATTTACCTTTTTTTGTTATAAATACGGATTCCTTGCCAGGAAAGAAAATGGCAAACAAAAGTATGTGTTGGTAAAATGGCAGGGCTACACAAACAACACATTATACCTTAAAATTTATTTTTCGCCCTGACTTTTCTGTGTTTTTGTTGCTTATTTGCCACTCATAAGTCCTAACGCCCCACTACCCAGGTGTTAACAAAAACGCCTTCTAAAAGCTTCAAATACCTCTTAATATATACGCTAAAAAAAGTCATGTAGTGTCGGGGAATTTTATATATTCGTTTAGTGTTTTACACACATTCGTTTCATGGCCATGAAACATTTATTTATTCTTGAATTTACCTGGCTATCAGTACACTTGCTAAAATCAACTGACTATGAAATAGTACCCCCCTTGAAAGTTACAGGGATTTATCTCAATGCCCATTCACTGGCCAGGGATAGACGAAGCCCAAGATGCCTGGCGTCCAACAAACGCATAGCTACAACATTATGTGTATGAGCAATGGCATGTAAAAATTTACTATAGCAAACAATCAAACTTACGTAACAGTTCGTTTGTGCCTAATTTATAAACCTAAATTTATTCATCATGAAAAAAAGAAAAACAACTAAACTTGTGCTATTATGTACAATTTGTTTAATGGGAGTAAGCCTTTTTGCACAAAGCCCCCTGCAATCTGCAGTGCCAGATGTAATTAGGCTTAAGTTTACCAATGAACCAGCCATAATACAAAAAATGGAAACAGCAATTAGTTCGCGGGGAGCAATTGCACAATCGGAAATTGGGACCCTTGAAGTAGCTGGATTAGCTGGTTTAAACAGGTTAAACAGAATGTTCTCGGCAACGGAGATGAAGCGCGTTTTTCGGCCAGCAGGAAAACATGAACAAAAACACCGCGATTTTGGGCTTCATTTATGGTATGAAATTAAGTATCAACCAGAATTAGACTTAAGCCAGGCCATTGAGGCGTATTCTGATTTATCATATATACAAATAGCGAACCCTGTTTATACAACCGAAATGTCGGGTGTTTTTCCTGATACCATAAACGATCCAAGGTATGGGGAGCAGTGGCATTATGAAAATAACGGATCAAATGGGGGGACTGTTGATGCCGATATCGATTTACAGGCTGCATGGGCTATTGAGGCGGGCAACCCCAACGTTGTGGTTGCAATTGAAGATGGCGGTATTGATGTCAACCACCCCGACTTAGTAGGTAATTTATGGACAAACCCGGGCGAAATTGCCGGAAATGGAATTGATGATGACAACAATGGATATATTGATGATGTTCATGGCTTCAACTTTGCACAAGAAAGAGGGAAAATTGAACCCCATGACCATGGAACACACGTAGCAGGAACAATAGGTGCCGAAACGAACAATGGAATTGGTGTAGCTGGCATTGCAGGTGGAACAGGTGCCGATGATGGTGTTAGGCTTATGTCTTGCCAGGTATTTTCATCAGATCGCCTGGGCGGTTTTGCTGAAGCATTCACATATGCAGCTGATAATGGCGCTGTTATATCACAAAATAGCTGGGGGCACAAAGGAGCGGGAGTTTTTGACCAGGCGGTTAAAGATGGTATAGATTATTTTATAGAAAACGCTGGCGGTCCCGGAACAGCAATGAATGGGGGGATCGTGATATTTGCAGCAGGGAACCATGATGCCGATGGAGCGTATTATCCAGGTTATTATGATGCAATAATGGCTGTATCCGGGGTAAATAACCAGGATAAAAAAGCATGGTATTCAAACTTTGGGACATGGGTCGATATAGCGGCCCCTGGTGGTGAAACAAGGAGTACTAACCCCAGGGGGGTGCTTAGTACATGGCACCATAACCGTCTTTATGGGTTTGCTCAGGGAACATCAATGGCCTGTCCTCATGTTTCCGGTGTAGCAGCCTTGGTGGTATCAAAAAACTATGGCAATATTACAGCCGGTCAACTTTGGAATATATTAGTTAACAATACCGATCCTATTGACAATGTAAATCCGGGTTTTGAAGGAAAATTGGGAACTGGCCGCCTTAACGCCCATAAAGCAGTAGCTGCTGCTATGCCGGTTGACAATGATGGTGATGGTTATAATAGCGGGGTAGACTGTGATGACAACAATCCGGATGTTAACCCGGGGGCTTATGAGATACCCGATAACAATATCGATGATGATTGTGATGGCCAAGTCGATGAACCTGCCCCTGTGGACAACGACGGTGATGGTTACAATAGTGATGTTGACTGCGATGACAATAATGCAGATGTTAACCCGGGGGCACCGGAAGTGCCGGGCAACAATATAGATGACGATTGTGACGGCCAGGTTGACGAAGATGACTGTCCCGCATTTGGTATATCATATGTTGATGGCAACACCCTAAGGGTATACCGTAAAAACGAAGGCTGGACAGGCCATTGGAATTACATATGCTTAAATGGTACTTGCAACGATGGTACTAAAGATGGTGGGTTATTCTATCGCGACTATCCCGGTGTTTTAGGCCAGAAATATGATATTGAGGTTAAAATTCAGGATGATGCTTCAGGTCAGTATGTAGAAAAGAAACGTAATGTTGAATTTACAAAACAAGTATGCGCCAATGTTAGCTTTAAATCGGCTGAAGCACTTACTTCAAGCGCAGGCCTATCATTACCTATTTATCCAAACCCTGTGAAAGGTGTACTCTATTTAGGTGTTGATGAACCTGCAAGTTATAAAGTATTTGATCTCCTTGGCTCAGAAGTGATTCGTGGAGAAGGAAGCTCTGTTAATGTATCTGGCCTTGAAGCAGGGAACTATGGGGTAGTAACCAATAGCAAAAGGGCTATGTTTGTTAAAGAATAGAAATATTGGATTTTACCTGCATACAAGAATAGCTGCCTGAATATTCAGGCAGCTTTCTTAGTTAGAGCTTGTCTATAAACTAGTGTAAAGATTGTTTAATAGCCGAATTAAAAGTATCTTTGCCTTATGGCAAGAATAGGAAGAAAGATATCTCTAAGCGACGAAGACCTTGTAACTTTGGTTGCCACATCAAGAGCCCACAGCGCGGATTATAGAGCTGTAGTGCGCTCCAAAATAATTCTGATGCTTAATGATGGTCATAGTTACGATTCTATAAAGACCGAATTAAAAGTGGGGCGGGAAGCCATTGCAAAATGGAAAAGGCGTTACTTGGAGTTAGGCCTTGAAGGCTTGAACGATGCACCAAGACCCGGAAAAGCTCCTGTTTATACTGAAGAGGACAAGGCAAGGGTTGTGCAGAAAGCTTGCTCAAAACCTGAAGGTGGATATTCTAATTGGAGTCAACGAAGGATAGCGCAGGAATTTGGGATGAGTCAAAGCACAGTTCAGAGCATTCTTAAATCTCACGACCTGAAACCACACAAAGTGGATTACTGGTGCGGGAAAAGTACCGATCCGGAGTTTGAAGAAAAAATGCTTAATGTTGTTGGGTTGTACATGAACCCTCCAGAGAATGCATTGGTATTATCCGTAGACGAAAAGACACAAATACAAGCCTTGGATCGATCTCAGCCTGAACTGCCTTTGAGGTCAGGTAATCCCAAGCGCCTAACGGCCACTTACAAAAGACATGGTACGGTATCTTTAATAGCAGCATTATCCGTTCATGATGGTGAAGTTACTGCAAATACAATTGACAAAAACAATGCGCAAAACTTCTTGCGGTTTTTGAAGAGAATATACCGGAAGTATCCTAACAAACAGCTCCATGTAATTGCAGACAACCTGAATGTCCATAAGCATAAAGATGTTAAAGAATGGGTAGATTCAAAACACCGGATGACAATACATTTTACCCCGACCTATTCTTCATGGTTGAACCAAGTGGAAATTTGGTTTAATATATTATCAAAAGATGTTCTTAAAGGCGCTGTTTGGCAAAGTAAAGAACAGTTGGCTTCTCAGATAATTCAATACGTAGACACCTACAACAAAGAACGGGCTAAGCCTTTTGAGTGGACATATGATGGAAAAAAGAAAAATAGTTCGGCTAATATCAAATCTTCACACTAGAGTCAAGTCAACACTAAAGTTTCAGGTACAGATTACCTTTGTTCCGGTTTTATGTTATCCGCAATAGCAGTCCTGAAAGGGCTAAGTTATTTCAGCCCTGACGTTACGTCAGGATATAAACAGGTAGCAAATATAAAGTGGCATCTGCCAACAAAAAAAAAGAACATAAAGGTTGCATGCCACTTAAGGTGCCAGGGGTTAATTGTTTTGCCAACCGGTGCACAAAAGTTTCACATGCCTTTATTCCGGTTTTTATCTTATCCGCAATAATTGCCAATTCCATTTTTCGCATTATAAATGCTTTTGCCCAAACATCCGCATTGCAAACGCGGACGAGTGGAGAACAGACAAAACACCCACAATCTTTTACATTTACCTTTCGTATTTTACTAAACGATATTGTTGTAGGAAGATTGACCTTGGCAACGTAAGCGGGGTACCCACTTGATGTAATTGGCGTAAAAAGAATTTTGTCTGAAGCAAAGCGAGTTTAATTCTTTTAGCCAATAAGTCATAAGTGGGTCGCTGAGTGGCTGAGTCTTGAACTTTGTTACTTTGGTTCAAGCCAAAGTAATTGTAATCTATTTTTATGTTCGAATCTCTTGAACCCTACGACTGGACCGCGTTGCAAACGCGAACGAGTGGGGCACGTCCAATGTTATTAAATTAAGGTTGTTTCATATATTAAAGCCACCTAACCCACTCTTCGACTCCGCTCAGAGTGACAGTCAGGCTGAGCGGAGTCGAAGCCCTTTTCACAACTTAATGACATTGGACGCACAAATACTTCCCGTGTCTTTGTTCCCGTTCTATATTATCCGCAATAATTACCAATTTCATTTTTCGCATTATAAATGCTTCTGTCCAAACATCCGCATTGCAAACGCGGACGAGTGGAGGGGAACAGACAAAACACCCACAATCTTTTACATTTACCTTTCGTATTTTACTAAACGATATTGTTGTAGGAAGATTGACCTTGGCAACGTAAGCGGGGTACCCACTTGATGTAATTGGCGTAAAAAGAATTTTGTCTGAAGCAAAGCGAGTTTAATTCTTTTAGCCAATAAGTCATAAGTGGGTCGCTGAGTGGCTGAGTCTTGAACTTTGTTACTTTGGTTCAAGCCAAAGTAATTGTTATCTGCTTTTATGTTCGTATCTCTTGAACCCTACGACTGGGCCGCGTTTGTAACGCGGACGAGTGGGGCACGTCCAATGTTATTAAGTTAAAGTTGTTTCATATATTAAAGCCACCTACCCCACTCTTCGACTACGCTCAGAGTGACAGTCAGGCTGAGCGGAGTCGAAGCCTTTTTCTCAACGTAATGACATTGGGCGCACAAATACTTCCCGTGTCTTTGTTCCGGTCTTATCTTACCCACAATAATTGCCAATTTCATTTTTCGCATTATAAATGCTTTTGCCAAACATCCGCGTTGCAAACGCGGACGAGTGGGGCACGTCCAATGTCATTAAATTAAGGTTGTTTCATATATTAAAGCCACCTAACCCACTCTTCGACTACGCTCAGAGTGACGGTCAGGCTGAGCGGAGTCGAAGTCCTTTTCTCAACTTAATGACATTGGACACGCGAATGTTTCACATACCTTTGTTCCGGTTTTATCTTATCCTCAATAGCAGCCCTGAAAGGGCTAAGTTATTTCAGCCCTGATGGAACGTCAGGGTATAAACAGGTAGCAAATATAAAGTGGCATCTGCCCACAAAAAAAAGAACATAAAGGTTGCATGCCACTTAAGGTGCCGGGGTTTAATTATTTTGCCTCCCGGCGCACAAAAGTCTCACATACCTTTGTTCCCGTTCTATATTATCCACAATAATTGCCAATTTCATTTTTCGCATTATAAATGCTTTTGCCCAAACATCCGCGTTGCAAACGCGGACGAGTGGGGCACGTCCAATGTTATTAAATTAAAGGTTGTTTCATATATTAAAGCCACCTAACCCACTCTTCGACTCCGCTCAGAGTGACGGTCAGGCTGAGCGGAGTCGAAGCCTTTTTCACAACTTAATGACATTGGGCGCACAAAAGTTTCACATGCCTTTGTTCCCGTTCTATATTATCCACAATAATTGCCAATTTCATTTTTCGCATTATAAATGCTTTTGCCAAACATCCGCGTTGCAAACGCGGACGAGTGGAGGGCTTTTTTCACCTCCCCCACCACCATAAGTCTTTGATTTACAATTAAAAGAATAAAACAGGGCACATTGACGTAATTTTGAGAAAAAACAACGGTTCAACCACAACCTTCATCAAACAGGCATGGCTACGTTGCGTTTGACAGCTGATATACGGATGCTAATTTCAATAGTGCCGGACAAAAGTAAATTCCTACAGCATTGCTTTCCAAAAATATACTGTTGTTCAACAGATCTCTTAACTATGTTTTTTGAATTTTGTGCTTAGGAAATAGTGATTTCCATACTAGGAAATTGTAATTTCCACGCTAGGAAACTATAATTTCCTAACTAGATAATATTTATTTTCACACTAGGAAATTTGGTTTTCTACACGTGGGAATCTTGATCGAAACACTATGTTTTTGAGAAAAACCCTGGTTTGAAATAAACCCGGGAGCGGGGAAGTACGTTTTTTTTATTTTATCACTTTTGTATACTCCATTGTCCGTAGTGAACTTTTTAATCTTTTTCCGGGAGTAAAAACGGTTCTGGCATTCTTTACCGAAGACGCGCTTACATCTTCTTCTTTTATTTCGCCATTACTGCTAATGCTTATGCGCAAACTCCCTAAGTCTCCTAACCGGACTATTTTTCCATTTTCAATGGCATCCTGTGTAACCTCCACAAGGGCATACAGAACGGCCATTACATCAGCCCCGTTTACCGTGCAGATTTTTGTAATGCTTTTTATCAGTTTTTCGAGTGTAACCTCTCCATCATAAACGGTTGACGCATAAAACTTTTTTTCGCCACCACCGGTAATGCCGGGCTTGCTTTTCTCTATAACTTTAATTTTTATTGACATATTTGAATGATTTAATTTATAACTTATTTCCTTACAAGTTGTTTTGCCTGTTATGTGCCGACAATTAAAATGCCGGGCGGTTGTTAATGCAAGGCTTTTTATTGACCGTGTCCGCTTACTCTGTAAAACAACTGGTTTATGTTCTATTAATGGTTTCCGGGTATTTATTATTTGGGGCGGCATATTGTTCATGTAAGCGCAAAAGGTTTATTAACATGTAAACGTGCGTGGGTTTTAATGGTTCTGGTTTCATAATAAAAGCGTTAACGATATTATCAATTTCATTTCAACATTTAGCAAAACTAATTTTTTTTCAATAAAAGCCAATAAAAAATTAAATAAAATTTAAACTTCACTTAATGTTTGCAAAAGAAAGAGATGCTGGGGGTTATATAGGATAATGAAGAAAGCATAAGTTGCAAATTTGCGGTAGTTGTTGATATTTCTATGCTGGACCATCGAATTGCCCTGAGTTCCATAACAAGGTACCTGGTAGTGCTTCAAATCATAAATAACGGTGCTTAATGCACCCGTCTTTTTTTTAAAGGCCTCTTTTCAATACCCGAATAACAATAATGCCATTTTTTTAACCTGAAACCGTCTCCCGGTATTTTGAAGGGCTCATCCCGATTTGTTTTGAGAAACAACGGCTAAAGTATTTAGGGTCGTTAAACCCCACCATACAACTTACTTCATTTATTATCAGCCCTTTGTTCTCCAAAAGCTGGGCTGCCCTGACGATTCTTATTGTACGGATAAATTCGTTTGGGGACATCTGCACCAGTTCCTTTAATTTCCGGTACAGTTGCATGGGCGTTAAGCCAATTTCCAAGGCGAGCTCAGCTTGTCCAAAAGCCGGATTTGAAATCTGTTTTTCAACTGTTTTCTTTATTTTGTCAACAAGTATTTCATCGAAGGTCTTTACTTCCTTGTTCTCGGGCTTTATTGTTTGATCTACTTCCGCCGCCTTCTTAATCATACTGTTTCTTTTTAGCAACCCGGATATCTTCAGCTTTAACAAATCGGGGTCAAATGGTTTCGATATGTACTCGTCAACCCCGGCAAAATATCCTTCTTTCTGATTGTCAATCTCCGATAATGCGGTAAGTAAAACAAAAGGGACGGTCCTAAACCTCGATTTCTTCTTTAGTGCCTTGCATAGCTCTATGCCATCCATTTCCGGCATCATCCAGTCCGACAGCACAAGGCTGACCGCGGCGTTGTTTTTAATGTACCCCAGGGCTTTATGCCCATCACGAAACGCAACGACTTTATAATGTCCCGATAGTATTTCTTCCAGATACCCTCTCAGTTCGTCATTGTCTTCTACCAGTAAAATTATATCCTTATCTGTGGGGGCACTTTTTGTACCGGCTTGCTTTCCTTTCTCTTCTGTTTCTATTGTTTTCCCCTCTCCGTTATCACCAACTTCTTCTGCAGGGCAAGCCCGTGGCAGGGATACAGTGAAACAGCTCCCGCTCCCCTCTTCACTTTCCACTTCAATTGTCCCCTGCAACAAGCCTACAAAGTCTTTTACGAGCGAAAGGCCTATTCCTGTCCCTTTAGATTCTTTACTTTGCGATTTTCCAACTTGATAATAACGATCAAAAATATGGCGGATGCGTTCTTTCGGTATCCCAATCCCGGAATCCCGCACCTGTAGTTTTAGTTTTTCTTCCCCAATGGACAGTTCACAGGTAATCTTTCCTCCGGCTGGCGTAAACTTTACGGCATTTGCTATAAGGTTGAAAACAACCTGGTGCAGCTTTTCGTAATCAAACCGGCACTGAAAGGCGGGTTTATCGGTTACAAATTTTAATTCCACATTGTTCAGCCCGGCTTCATCTGAAAAAGAGTTTACTATTGCCCCGCATTCTTTAACAAAATCGCCTTGTGTATAATTTACCTGCATTCCGCCAAACTCTATTTTTTTCTTATCTAACACCTGGTTCAACAACTGCAAAATGTAATTTGAATTTGTTTGCATCCGCTTTAATTTGGGCAATAATTCTTCGGGCAAACTGTCCTTTGTAAGTATTTCGTTCAGTGGGCCACAAATCAGGGACAGTGGTGTGCGGATATCGTGTGAAATGTTGGTAAAAAACTTTTGTTTCAGTTGGTTCATTTGCTCTAATTTTTCGTGCATTTCAAGCAAATGGTCGCGTTGGGCAAGTATTTGATCGTGCTGTGCAAGGATTTCTGCATTTTTTTCTTCCAGTTCACTGTTTATCTCTTCCAGGTCCTGCTTTTGCTTTTGTATCTTGCGCGTCCGCCTTGTAACCTGTTCTTCCAACTGTTCGTTTTTCTTTTTTATTTGTTTAAACCGGATTCTTACAACCAGGAAGACAGACACAACTAAAACACAAATAATTATCAGGTAGAAATAGTACTCTTCCCAGAATGGTTTTTCTATTTTAAAGGTGTAAAGCAATTTGCTTCCCGACCAAATTCCGTCAGCATTAGCTGTTTTTACAATTAGCTCATACTTACCAGAAGCTAAACCAAAATATTTTGGCGTACAAACGGCCCCGTTTGCATATTGGAACGCTTCATCATATGGTTTGAGTTTCCAGGCTATTTCATTTTTATCGGCACAGTCCGGTGATATTGACCTTATTCCGAAGGCTATATCTTTTTGCCTGGGGGAAAGGCTAACTGTGGTTGTTCCTGAGCTGGTAAAGTTCTTCCCTTTTATATCGACGGATTCCAATAAAACACCTGGTACCTGGTGGCTTACTTTAACTGAATCAGGGTGAAACCGGCATACGCCCTCTCCTCCCCCAAAATATAGCCTTCCGTTTGCTGCCTGAAAACCGGCCCCTTCGGCAAACTCAAAAATTCCGCACCCGTCCCCTTTGTCGTACACCCTGACTTTTTTTTCGGCTTTGTCCAGTTTTACAACTCCTTTGGTTGTGCTAAACCAGATGGTGTTCCGGGACGTTCCGTAGATTTTATATATTAGTGTTGAGGGGAGTTTTTCATTTACACTTTCCTGCTTATCTATTTTTCCGTTTTTATCAATACTGTTTATCCCTCCGGAACTGCCCAGCCAAACGGTTCCGTTTTCATCTTCATAAATATCAAATATGCTGTTGTTTATTATCCTGTTTAACCTGTCCCCGGAATCGTTGTACCTTCTTTTTAAAGAGTAATCGGCTGTATCGAGCACAAAGGCCCCTGATGATTCTGTCCCGACCCATAGTTCACCTTTACGGGTCAAAAGCAGTTTGCGTATTTTTTGGTCTTTTAATGCACTGCGATTGTCTATGCGGTGAAAGGTATTTGTTCTCCTGTCGAAATAGTCAAGGCTGCCCCATTCGCCAACAAACAGGTTTCCCCGGGCATCTTCTTCGATACTGTAAATCCGCCCCCTTGTAATGGATTGTTGTTCTTTTTCGGGGCTATAGTATTTCCGGCGTCCGGTTTTGGGATCAATACGGCATAACCCTGCATAACTGCCAACCCAGATGTAACCATCTGTACTTTGATAAATGCAGCGTATCCAATTCCACTTTTCCTGCCCCCCCTCTTCCTGAAAAGATATAAATTCAGGCACACCATTCTCCTGAATTACAACTCCATGATTATATGTACCGAGCCATAAGCGACCTGTTTGATCTTTATGGATTGCCCTTATAGTGCCCAACGGCCCTGACGTACCCGGCCCCGGTGCAACTTTCAGTGTCCTGAACGAACAATTTTCCGTTTTACCCCGGTTTACCCCTCCATCCTTGGTCCCTGCCCATATAGTGCCCGAATTATCTACAAAAACACAGTACACCTCGTTACTTGAAAGTTTCCGCCCCTTTCCCGAGCCCATACTATAGTTTACTGATTTTTCCACCTTGCCCCCCGGAAGAAGAAATAAGCCACTGTTCAGGGTGGCTACCCAAATGTCTTTTGTTGCTGAAGGTTCAAAATATGAATATACTTCCACCCCCGGGGCCATTTTCTCCAGTTGTTGTTGCAACTCATCTGTACGGTTTATGTCCAAAGACGGCGAAACCCTGGTGCTTTGTACTTCAAACCGCCCCTCTCCCTGAATAAACGTGTATGTTTTTCCCTCTCCTTTTACCAGAAGGGCCCCGTTGTTGTTCAGGGCAAGGGCCATTTTTTTTCCGTATTTACTAAATTGTGCCTCATAAACCCTGCATTTGTTGTTTGCCCCGCTTAAACAGGCCAAAACATTACCTTCAAACATTACCCAGATATTACCGGATAAATCGACCAGTACCTGTTCTGCCTTTCCGGCCGGAATGGAACCCTCTGCCTGTTGGGTGTTATGATTAATACTATGGTAACCAACGCCATCGTAAAAAGTAAGGCCGTTGTAGGTTGCAAACCACACCCTCCCGAAACGATCCTGCGCAATGTCCAGGACCGTATTGTTTGAAAGCCCATCTTCTATTGTTATCTGCTGAAATGTAACATTTCCCTGACAGAATACAGTTAAGCTGTTAAGAAGAATAAAAATGATGGAAACCGTAACTCTTATCATTAATTTTGCTCATGAAAAACAATATACCCAAACGTGTAATATGGAATAAGGTTTCTTTTATCAGGTAAAGTTAATCTGAATTTTGTGGTACAGGGCTTCGAAAATATACAAAATGCAGACAAACGCCATGAAAGAATTCCTTATCTTTTTTCTTCGCCTAAATAGTGAAATTCAGGAAGACATATTTTTCATTTTCCATACATCTTCCTGAACCTGGTGAAACCTGCTGAGGT
Organism: Bacteroidales bacterium; assembly: GCA_965230395.1. Taxonomy (GTDB): domain Bacteria; phylum Bacteroidota; class Bacteroidia; order Bacteroidales; family UBA10428; genus UBA10428. Next base: position 1,993,861 of record CBDDKV010000002.1, on the reverse strand, counting down.
GCTTTACCTATTCAACAATTAACTTTCTTGTAAAGCCCGATTTATCCGAACTTATGCTGATAAAATATATGCCCCTCTCCCATGTCAAAATATCAACTCCGGTTTTGTAAATACTGCCCGACGTTCTTTCCTGAGCCGTATAAACCACACTTCCCCGGGCATTCATAACCCTGATGTCCAATTCTGTTTCCTGCGTGGATTTTACTTCGATATTCACAAAATCATCTGCCGGGACCGGATAAAGCTTAATGGAAAAATCTGAACCAACAGGGTTACTGATGTTTTCTACAAAGCTTGCTTTAACTGAAGGGCCAACCTTATGCGCCCCTAAATAGCCAAACTCGTCTTTTGAGTATTTTGTCCACTCATTTGTGTTGTACGATGTAACCGGGGAGGTTACCGTAGGTTTACGGACAAGTGTAACATCTTTGGCATAATTGGAACTGCTGTTGAACGTTCCCAACACATCAATTAAGGCCCCGTTTTTAAATAAGGCAACGGCATCGTTCCCATTAAATGTCAGGGCATTCGAACTGGTTTTTAAATCGGCAACAGACGATACCTGAGACCCCGCCCTTGAACTTGCTATAACATACACTTCTTCATTGGCCAATGTCCCGCTTAACTTAAGCTCTGAACCCCAGCTACCGCTTCCGTTCGTTTGCTTTTTTATTGAATAGCCCGACAGGTTAACTGCTGCACCGGAAAAATTAGCAATTTCCAGGGCTTTGTTGTACGATGAGCCTTCAACGTATTCAGAAAAAAACAGTTCCCCTGAAGTTGGTGACGAAGAAAACCCCCATGCCCTTGCTACCAGTTCGGGATCCTCAATATACGGATTACTGTTTCCCTGATATTGTTCTATTTTATCGTTCCTGCCTCGTTCATTTCCATCAACAGGGTCTTCTAAATGCCATTCATAAAGCGTTTCCAATTCTCCTATACGACTTATGTTGCCTGCCTGAGACGGGTACATGGTGTAGAAATAGAAAATTGCCCGGGCGCAGTTTCCTTTGTGATCTTCACGTGGTTCAAACGTTGAATGGGCATATTCGCTATATGCATCGATATTGCTTGTTGGCACCGAGCTCTGCGACTTGTCCTGATACATCCATTTGGTGGTTGAGTTGTCGTTTATTTCGTCAAAAGGGTGGTTAGAGCGCACAGAATTCCAGTTTTTGTAGGCCGGAAATAAGCTGTGAATATCGGAACGCATTGGTTCTTTGCGGTCAAAAAAGCTTTGCGGAACGGTATGTTCGCAATTTATCGGGTCCGGGTTTGTTCCTGTCCCCCCATAGTTCCAATGCTTTCGGTAGCCTGAATACACACCGGTAATGTAATTGTTGTTGTTGTCGATATAGTTATACATATACCTGCGGGCAGATGTATAGCCCAGTTGTTTGTGTTTCCCGTCGTAGTAGTTCTCCTTCAGCCATTCTCTTAGCGCCTGGTCTTTTAGTCCGGGAGGCGGGGTTTGGGCTGTAAGGGTAAAATGAAAAGTTACGGCAACAAGTATGAACAACATGATGCCCAAGCGTAAATAGTCCTTTTTCATAATGATTAATTATCTGGTTTTAAACAGCACTGAATGTATCCATATCCTAAAATACTCCCTGTTTAGTTAACCTTAATTAATCCTTGATTTTTCACCTGCTTTTCGGGCTCCCTGTCCCCTCTCCAGACTGCCCCTTCTTATCTAAAAAGCCCCTGTGTGGACGACTTCAACCGGTCCATTTTTCATTAATCTAATGTTAATTGTTTTCATGCCCTACGTCCTGATGTTTAAGAGTCTGTCTATAAAGTCCAGACTCCCAAGCCCTCACGAGCGGGGCAATCTTCGCCAGGCTATAAAATATTCTGCGGCAAGCCAGATTGAACCGCACATGCTTTTCCCGCCTCCTGTTGTTTTTGAAAAACAATAGCAGATACAACCTGCCCGTTTGTTGCCTTTTTAAACCAAAATGCCGCACTTTATAAGTATGGCTCTTTGTTGTTTCGTTATTCGTGAAGGCTACAAGCCCTCACGAGCGGGGGCTATTTCTTTAGTTTATTTTCAAATATTTTTACATTTATTACTGGAGAATCACCAAGTTGACTAAATTCAGATTCTATTTTATGTTTATCCAACTTTACATTATCCTCAACAAGAACCATAAATAGTAGTAGTTTAACATTAGAATTCATTCTATAAAAATGCTTTAAGCCTTCAAGAGTCTTGAGAGTGTCATTTTTCTTTCCTGTTGTATCAATGTATTTTGCTTCAATAATAATTGAATTCCCCTTAATAGAGAAATCTGCATTCTTAGTATTCCCATCAAATATTACCGCTATATTCTCTGCTTCAACACTGGGAATCCACGGTCGCAATACAATATGAATCAAGTTTTGAAAATCATATTCATTTGAAATCTTTAAAATATCGGAATTTATATTCTTAGCCTTAGTTCCATTTGAAAAGTAACTTGGAACATCCATTACTTTTTCTACAATAGATATTAAACCAGCTCCAACAGACTGCCAATCTGAACCTAAAAAGGTATTTGGAATACTTTTTTGTTCAAGTTCTGAGAAGTGAATAGATAATTTTTCATTTAGTGATGCACCCAAAAAGTTTTGTCTAGTTCTTACCAAATGGAAAATAATAGAATCTAATTGCTCTTGCCATGCAGAAGAATTTTCCTCGTAATCAATTAAATTCCAAAGTTTCATTCTAAAATCTTCATTATGCTCTAATACTTGGTCTTTATAACTTGACAAACCCACAATATGAATAGGTGGATTGATTGATGGGCTTATTCCCATCTCATTTAAAAAACGAATTCCATTTTTAGCTTCACATTCACCATCATCTTCAATAGGAAGTAGTAAGTCTAGAATCATTAAATCATAATGCTCAGTGTACAATAACTTTCTTGCCGATTTTACACAGTCAGCGACAAAAACATCGGATTCTTTGATATCATGATTATCTAAAATAGTCGCTTTTATTTTTTCTTGTTTTGACTTATTGTCATCAACTATTAATACTTGAATCATTCTTTCAAACCATTTAATAATTGTTCCAACTTATCTTTCCATTCTTCACTTATCTGGGAATAATAAACATACCCACGATAATTTTCGGGGAATTCTTCTTTTAAATTTGAATCAAGTTCAGTAATCCTTGTGCCATCATCAAAACTTCCATGCATTGTAACAACTATTGCTTGTGTTGGAATATCTCTTAAAAACATTTCTTTCAATATCTTTTTTCCAGCTAATGGCATCCAATCGCCACCACTATCTTCAGAAGAAATATCATAATTAGGCATACTAATATCTAATAATAATACATCATATGTTTCGTAGTTATGGATTAATTCTTTTAATCCACTTATATATGAGTTCTTATTTACTATGTCAGTATCACTGAACTTTTCCTCAATAAACTTATTTATCTGTGCTTGTTTTAGAGGATGGTCTTCAATAAATATTATTTTCATACGCTAATTCCTTCAATATCTACATTAAGTGTGACTCTAAACAAATTATTCTCTTCACAAATACAAGTGTTTAGACAATTCTTATCAGAACACCTTAAATCGTATGTTAAGATTTTATATGCTTTGTGATAACCTGATTTTCCTTCATTTAGTAGTTTTTCAGTATCTAATCTGTCACCTTGCCAAACATCATTCAACAGTTGTAATTTTTCTGAATCAGTTATTTCATTTTCTATCTCTATTTGCAAAACCTTCTCCTCATTATTATTAGTTGAAATTTTGCAATTTATATCATCAACACTGTCATCAGAATGTTTTATTATATTCTCCAGGAAGATTCTTAGCAAGTCCGCAAAATGGGTCTTATATTCTCCTTTTATTTCACAATCAAAAAGCAATTCTTTTGTAAGATTTAACCCTTTGTATGGATTGCTTTTATTTGTATATTCTGAGATTACATTTACTAATTCTGTTAATTGAAAATCAGAAACCTTTACTTCACTTCGCTTAAACCATCTACTAATTTTTTGCATTACAGTTTGTACCTCAGTTGAGCAATCTTTTATTGATTTTATTAATTGTTGAGTCTCATGTTGCCCAATCTGACTTGTCAAACTCAATTCTAATTCATTAAAGTAGTTATTAAATTGATTTAGAATATCATTCAATATGCATTCTCTTATTGTTGCTAAATTTTCATCTGTTTTTTGCCACAAAACAGCGAAGACTTGTTCTACAAAATCAGGAAATGTTTCACAATATATCGCTGTAATCGAATGATACCAAAGCGTATTAGCATCAAACTCATAATTAAACCAACCATCTTCATTTAGTTCTGGTCTATATACTTGTAAATGTTTTTTAATTAAATCAAAAATTAAACCGTCAATTTTACTTGAAAAGTCTTTTAATAGTATTTGAATTTGTTCTTTCTTTTCACCGCTTAGCCTTTCATAGACAATATCCCAATAGTAGTTCCTTCTGTAATTTGAGGATTTTCCCTCTTTCATTGTGATTAACTTATGCTTCTCAAAGACAGGGCGTAATTCCCCAACTAAAACTCCATGTCTAATCCTTGTGCTTAGATATGCAACAATTCCGAACTGGCTGTTAAGGAATTTATCTTTAACAACCTCAAAAAGTTCCATATAAATCTCAAAAACGGGATTACTTGAATACTCTGTTTTCTCAAGTTTAGTATTTTCTTCTGAAGAGTATGTTGTCAATTTACCACCTTCCAGCAGTAAAAGCTTATTTTTATCAGCTATACCAGATATTACTTTGAAACGCTCAAATATTGCTTCAAAGTCTTTTAACTCATTTTCAACAATACCTTGCTCATTAACATATATTTTACTCTCATCTAAATCAATCAAACCTTGTTGTATAACAAGAATATTTTCGACACTCTTTATTTCGGCATCAATCGATGCTTCTGGATTTATTTCTTTTATGTAATATGCTATTGCTAACCTCTCTTCCAAGCGTTCTTTTGAATTCATAATAAAAGTAGAATGGCGAAGAATTTTTGGACTACATGTATATTTTAAATAATAAATAAGTTTTTCTTTATCAATTTCTTTTGAATTACTTATTAATTGTGAAGGTTTTTCGATACCACATGATTTATTAAATAATTCTACGGCAATATGCGTCTCAACTTCATCTGCATTTACTAGAGTATAAAAAATAGGTAAATCAATGGTCTTTGAAACATTTCTGAATCTATTAGAATTAATTTTTTGAATTAATTCATCTGTTTCTATCTTTTCAATTATATACTTATTAAAAAAGTAACTATTAACAAATAGTTTTACACAATCATCCAATCTGTCAAGTGCTAAATAACAAATGAATAGATTTATTAATGCTATTTCATATATTGGAATTGTTTCGGAATAGTTATCTAAAAGATATTCCCATTCTACAGATGCATTGAGATAGTCCTTTTTCTCCTGAAGTTTATTTGCATATTCAACTTTAAATTTTGCCTTAGGTATCTTTTTTTTGAACTTCATTAAATTGTCAACTCCCTTTAATTTTTCATTAAAAAACTGAATTGTTAATGAATCTGGGAATTTGTCTGATAACATATTCAAGAATTCAACTTTATCAGACTCTTCAGTATATATCTCATGTATTATTGGATTAGCAACGTTGTATGATATTCTTGATAATAACTGCCTTTCCCTTCTACCTTGAGTTTGGTAGTGAACAAAGTCAGTTAGGCCATAACTTAAGGTTGAGCTAGAAAGATTGTTCGCTATTCTAAGCAAGTTTAAACCGGCTTGTTTTGGATTTGATTTTACCGAAGTAATTGTATAAATGTCGGATAATATTTCATTCTGAATACTTTTTTTATTACCGATTGGTTTAAAACCCTTTTTTTGATAAATCAAGGTCTTTACATATAGAATGTATAAATCAAACTGAGTTGGACGCTCTATCAAAAGATTAGGCAACACTTTTTCAGCTTCACTATATAACCCACTGGAATATAAATCTATTATTTTAATATCTTCTATGCTCTTTTTTATGTCAAATGCTGGAAATATTGAATTTCCAGAAAATAACTTTAGTTTGTAAAGAACGGGGTCTTCAACTTTTCTAAGTATATAATTAATTCTATTTTGAAGATATGATTTTAAAATATTAAACCGTTCGTCATCTTTTTCTAGGTAGCTAGAAACTGCCAACAAGTTTGTAAGTACCTTTATTAGATTCAAATATCTGTCCGTGATGCTATGAACAAAATCCAATGCCAAGATACCAGCATAGTTTTCAAAATCAATATGACTTAAATAGGTTAATTTAAATCTATAATAATTTTGAAATGCTTCAGTTACATTTTCCGTTTTACTAGATATCCTACTAATTGCAATTTCTAAATCATTTAAATATCTACTAACAGATAATGAATGTTCTGCTCTCAAACTAAGATAGTGGGCTATATTCTTAGTAATACTACTAGATTCATTAATGTCGTTAAAACGACTCAATAATTCTTTATTTTCTGAAGCATTGCCAGACAACTCTTTTAGAACAAACCTATTTTCTAAAGACCACAGAGAGAAACAGATTTCGTTTTCAATTTTAGAGAGATATTTTTCCGCATTTTCATATTCTCCAATAATTAGAGAGTTTTCATAAGCCTCTTTATAAGTTAAGAATAGGTTTATCTCATACTTGTATTTTCTAATTCCGATTAAGCAAAGATTTAGCTCAGCATCAATGTTTTTTTCTAAAAAAGGTAAATCAATTAGCTTTCCGAGTTCCTCATAACCTTTGGGCAGAGGATTCCCCCATACTAATTCCCGCCTAACCTTTGGAATGTTTTTTTCAATATAATCTACTGAATTACATAATTCTGGAAAATCTAAAGAATCTTTTATTTCATGTATTGCCCTTTGGCGTTCTATAGAAGGTCCAACAAGTTTGTGAAACCTACTTCTAGCAAAACTTTTTCCTATTGAATCATTACTCATAAAATTTCTTTCAATATAGTTAATATCGTGTGCCGGCTAAAATTTGGCTCTTTTGCAAGCTGAAGCATTAGCTTGTGGGTTTGGGCTTGCAAATGTGCCAAATGTGGGTCGGCTTGTGCACGGTCTCTCTTAGCATTAAACACAACAACCAAATAGCATAACTTTTAAAAAAGGTAATGATATTTCTTCAATACATTTCAAAGTAGAATTTTGTTAACATCTATGGTAATCTGTCACATAAGCTCTCCAGGCTTTTGTAATAAATTGGCAAACGCTCATATTCGGTTGTTGATGCCTTCTGTGTTTTATTAAACGTATCTAATGTATATATTTTTTTATTTCCTTCAAAACCGGTCTGCCTTATTTGCGTTATTTTTTTGCAACTCCTGTTTAATGTTAGTTTATAAGACCGGAAAGTTTGAAATTACACAGGAAAAATTACCTCCCTGATTAAGGGGTTAGGCCCAACACAGGCACAAACCCATTGGGGTCTCCAAGACCGCACTGGGTTTGATACCTACTTATTGGCATTAGTTATTCCTTAACTATTCCATTTTTCGAATAATTTCGGACAAATATTTTTCATGCTTTCAGGATTTTCTTCTTCCCAAGTAAATTCAAATTGAGGATAGTTTCCTTCTCCCATTTTGAAATTGTCGTAATCTATGTAATCATATAAATCCTTACCCGTCTTCTTTTGAAATGCTTCTAATGCAACGTACCAAAAGCTCTCAAAATCATAAAATTCTGCCCCGTCAACGACTTCGTTTATTAAATAATCAGGATTTTTTTTTGCTCTCAAGTATGTGTTTTTACCTCTTGAAATAACCCAATTCCTGAAATACTCAAAACTATCGTCAGAGCAACCTTCGTTCATTATATATCCGGCACACCACATTTCGGAATTATATGTATCATACAGCAATTTGTCTGTATACAAGCGGAATCCAATCATTTCCTTAGGAGCCAACTTACCAATCTCCTTTATTAGGAATTGCTCCTGGTCATCTTGATTGTTTGTGTTTTTTAATGATTTATCAATGATGTCCCAATACAATTCAGCGTCTAACAATTCAGCCGTTTTTTGAATCTGTGATGTCTCAAACTTTGTTTTATTATCGGTCTGTGTTGAGTTTTCTTTTTTACCAAATAGTTTGTCAAATAATCCCATATTATTTGTCTTAGAATTTGTACAACTTAAAAAAGTTAAAGTAGTTATTATCAATATAATTTTCATTGTTGCAGGTCGTCTTTGCATACAACGGTGGCAATATGCGGAGACCGGGATTTCGAAGCTCCAACTTGTCAAACTGTTACAATTTTTATTAAATGTACAAAAGTTTAAATTGCCCACATCCCCCGGCTTAGGTATATTGCGTGTTGTGGGTATGTGCCTTCTAATCAATCTTTTCCAATCTAATCTTGAATGTATTCTGATTTTTCATTGCCATATACATTCCATGTTGATTTTTATCTTCTGATTCCGTATCCATTAATACATCCATTGTCATATCAATGTCTGCTCCAATATAAATTCTATCCTTTAAGTCAAAATAATAGGTTGCTTTTCCTGTTGTAGAATTTTTATACTCTCCTGTCAGTTCTTCTGGAACATCCATTTTTGATATATCAATTACTCCAGTTAAAACAACACAATCTCTGTCTTTAATTTTCTCGTATCCAGAAAACTCTAAAGTATTAAATCCTTTAGCATATAGTCTTGAGCCATTTGCATTAAAAGGCATTTGCATCGAAACCTTATCTTTTTCTCCTTCTTTTAAGTCTTTTGATGGTAAAGGAAAAAGCATTTTAAACATTATATCAATATTAGAATCAGAAAAACTCCCATCAGGTTTCATATCTTGAAGCACTTGAGGAGGCATTTTTTGCGTCATTGTGTCTCGTGGATTTCCATCAAAATCAGAGTCAACACTTTTCATCTCAATATTTGTCAAACTCAAATCAGCTAAGTTATTCTCCTTAATCTTAATATTAAGGTTTCCAATTGCTGTCATATAAGTTTTGTCGGCTGGCTCATCACGTCTCATTTTATTCTCATTGTTGACAGTCTGAGAATATGAGTAAATCAACTTTTGAGGTTTACTAAAATCCCACGAAAATTTTAAATCCTTGGAATCATTACTAGAATTTTGCTGTCCGCATCCTGCAATTATTAAAATCAGAAATCCGTAAAATAATCTTTTCATATCATATTATTTATTTTGTAGTACGTTCTTATGTTTTTTATACCTCCTAAGTTTGCAATTTCTTGTTTTTATAATAAAATTAAAAGAATGGAAGAGTGGTGGGATAAGATTAATTTATACATAAAGCTAGTCAACAATGAAAACCACCACTCTTTCGCTACTTAAATACGATGACTGTAAAGACTTACATACAATAATTAGGCAGTACTTATTAGAAGTTCAAAGTCAGCCCAATTCCATTTCCTGTCATTGTTAAGTTAAGTTCATTTTTATCCCAAAACGAACATGTCTGTAATCCTCCATTAAAAGTGTCAACAGCTTGTTTTGCTTTTTTGTTAAAACTCTGACTAATCGTAATTGTCACAACAATCAGACCTGCTCCAATACCAGCCATTATCCAGTTAGGTTCACCCCCACCCATTGCGGTTCCAAGTGGCCAACCAACCATACACCCACCTGCACAACTAAAAATCGTTGCCATTGTATAAGTTGATTGAGCTGATTTAATTTGCTTATAGGCTTCCTCATTTGGTTTCATTGTATTAACCAGTTTATTCATGTTAAGCCTTTGCTCTCCTTGATAAAATTGATACCCTCCAAATACTTTTTTTATAGTAATTGAATCATTCTCAGTTTGTGCAAAAGTGTTGGATAAACATATTGTCAAAATGCTTAAAATAATTGCAAAGTTTTTCATTTTCTTAATTTCGATGTGATTTATGATTTTAATTGATTCTCCGTTTATTAATATTAATCTTGTCTTTTAGTAGTTTATTAAGTGTTATAAATTTATTAATCAGTCTGTATTACTTTTTGCAAAATCTTTTTCTATCTGTTTATTTGTCATGATTTTAGTTTGTCGGAGTGATTCGCCCTATTGCCCACAACGGCCTGCGGCATGAAACATTGCGCATTTCAAAGCACAAACTTATCAACCCGCTAAGCTGTTGATTAAATGTTATTTCATACAAATATAGCACTATCCGCGCAATGTTTTATGACCGCGCATTAGCGTTTCGTGCTTTATTGCAGTCAGTTCAGTCATGCGTTGGCAGGTGAGCCCTGCCATTAAAATGGCCCCGGTTGCTTCTCTTTCGTCCCTCAATATCGCTATAACGTCATTCAGAGGAGGCACGACGAAGGAACTTAACGTTAGCGGTCTCACGGACGATAGGGAGTAACCCCATCCGTCAATCGAGAATTGACTTGACACTAGTGCATTCTCCATTCTTCCGTTAATTCGTAATTTGTGCTTCGGCCACCTGATTCTTCTTGTTTTAAAATTCCTTTATCAATCAAATCTTTTATGTCTCTTAGTGCAGTATCAGCTGAACATTTAGTAATCTTAGCCCATTTAGATGATTTTAATTTGCCATCAAATCCATCAAATAATTTGTTCAATATTAATCTTTGCCTACTATTCAGAATTGTCTCTTTGTTTTTATCCCAAAAGTCTGCTTTTTTCAGCACTCGTTTCAATGTTTCTTCTGTGTTCTCCAATGCACGAAACAAACAATTTAAAAACCAATCCAACCAATCAGTTATATCACAAGAGCTATGCTGAACTTTTTGCAATATCTCATAATATTTTTTTTTCTCAATTAGAACCTGGTCCGATAAGCTATAAAATCTCTGAGAACTTTCCTCTGAACGAGCAAGTAACATGTCTGATATTGCTCTGGCAATACGTCCATTTCCATCATCGAAAGGGTGGATTATTATAAACCAAAAGTGTGCAATTGCTGCTTTTAGAACACCATCTATATCAGTTTCTTTGTTAAGCCAGTTTAAAAACGCGTCCATTTCCTTTTGAACCACTTTAGCTGAAGGAGCTTGAAAATGTATTTTTTCTTTTCCCATCGGACCTGATACAACTTGCATTTCTCCATCACGATAACATCCTGTGTCAATCCGATGCATTCCACTCCAACCTGTAGGAAATAAGGCTGCATGCCAGCCAAAAATTCGTTCATGGTCAAGAATTGCATCATATCTTTGTGTTGCATCAAGCATCATTTCTACAACTCCTTCCACATTCCTGTCAACATGAACAATGCCTGCATAACCCAAACCAAGTCTTCTTGCTATTGAAGAGCGAACTTGTTCTTGATTTAGAAATTCACCTTCTATCTCAGAAGATTTCAAAACATCAAGTGTCAAAGCAGATAAAATTGTTTCCTCTTTTATTGAAAAACCAAGTGCACTCATTTGTCCTAAAATCTTTCCTTGCAGATGACGAACTTTCCCTAAGGTCACAACAACCCTCTTGTTATCCCAGGTGAATTCTGGCCAGTTGTCATATTCATAGATATATTTTGCCATAAACTTTTATCATTATGCGGTAAATATACAAATTATTCCCCGCGTATTTAATGAGAATAGTGGTGTTTATCTCCGCACTGCTCTCTTTCTTGGCATTAGCTGCAACAACCCAATAGCATAACTTTTAAAAAAGGTAATGATATTTCTTCAATACATTTCAAAGTAGAATTTTGTTAACATCTATGGTAATCTGACACATAAGCTCACCAGGCTTTTGTAATAAATTGGCAAACGCTCATATTCGGTTGTTGATGCCTTCTGTGTTTTATTAAACGTACCTAATGTATGTTTTTTTTATTTCCTTCAAAACCGGTCAGCCCTATTTGCGTTATTTTGCAACTCCTGTTTAATGTTAGTTTATAAGGCCGGGAAGTTTTGCTTCGAACCTGCTTTTTGAAATGCTTCAGCCTGAAGTCCCGGTTTCTGTTCCACTCAGCAACCCACTTACGTTGCCCAGGTCAATCTTCCTGCAACAATATCGTTTAGTAAAATACGAATAGGGTTGTAGTAACCTGGATGCAGTTCAACCGGGACGCATCGCCGGGCCGTGCCGACCGCTCGTAGTCTTATTCATTGGCACACGTTATTTTTTATGGCTGTTTTTTTTTCTAAAATCCTCAAACAATTGCTTAATCTTATCAGATAGAATATCACACTTGTTTATGGCATTATCGCCAATTCTTGAACTTACCTCAATCTTAATATTTTGAATAAAATGATACCAGTACAATAATGTTTGTGAAGTTATAAATGGGACCTCTCTTTCCTTTTTGGCTAGATGCTCTATTCTCAAATAAAACTTATCAATTGTATCAGTTTGGAGTCCACTTTCTAATATATCATTAAATAGAATGGATAATTCAGAGATATTACTTCTAAACTCCTCATCAAACTTTTTATGAATTGGATTTGATTCATTAAAAAAGCTTGGGATTAATAACTCCAATAAATCATTGTAGAAATCATCAGATGGCCTTGAGTAAATCAACTGTTCTGATTGAATCTTCTCATCAAATCTTGGTTTATCGAAACTATCAAATTGCTTGTCTTTTTTTTGCTTTTTAAATATCTTAAACATGAAATCTATTTATTAATAATTGGTCCTTGAAGTTATTCTTTAATTATTTCAATCAGTCCAATTTGGTTTTCTATTGTCCTCGTTGTTTGGTTTTCTGCAATTCCTAATCAAATCTCTCAAAATTCTCTTGACCTGTCTTTAATGAAACATTATTTGCACCATTGGTAAAATCATCGTCCTCAATTGGAATGGATCATCCTCCCAAAAACAAATTGGACAATTGTAATATACTAATTTATCATATGTGTCATAACCACAACATGCACAATATTAATCTTTATTGATTGGTTTCATTGCTGAGGTAATCTGTTACCAAGTTGAGTTTTTGATTTCGTAAGGGATTGCGAGCTTTAAACCTATCAAATTACTACCAAAAATTGATGCGAGTGATATTGTTCGCAAACTACTGAACCCCTTATGAATTATACACATTGTGTGTGCTGTAGTGCTTTTTACTTTTTCAAATTTTATTTAGTCCTATTGAAATCAATATAACTCCGGATACTATAAGAATAAAGTAAACCGAAATCATTAAATAGTATCTTGGTTTTAATCCTTTAATTACCACAGACTTTTCAGGTTTTCTTGGGTCATAATACACCTTGATATTTTGATTTATCTGATTATTGTCCACAAAATATTGTAGCTTTCCAATCCAACTTTGTCCGTACTCTTCATCTAAAAATCTGCCTTTTGAAAAATATTGTTTATTATTAATCTGGTATGAATATTCAAAATCTAGTTTATACATTTTTGTGCCTTCATTATCCTTGTAACAATTGATATTAGATTTTGTAATCAATCCAGAGGTCATTGACCAACATTTACTTTCTTTTGCTTTTTTATAATTTATCAGTGCAATTCTAAACGGAAAAATTATTCCAAAAATCATCGTTATCCCACCAATAATTAATGAAATCGGACTATCAAGTATTTCAATGAATTTTTCCATTAATTTTTATAATCAATCGGTTTAATAGTCACGAGCCTATGTCTTCGCATGCAGCACAACAACAAAATAGCATAACTTTTAAAAAAGGCAATGATATTTCTTCTATACATTTCAAAGTAGAATTTTGTTAATATCTATGGTAATCTGTCACATAAGCTCTCCAGGCTTTTGTAATAAATTGGCAAATGCTTATATTCAGCTGTTGATGCCTTCTGTGTTTTATTAAACGTACCTAATGTATATATTTTTTTATTTCCTTCAAAACCGGCCAGCCCTGTTTGCGTTATTTTTTGCAACTCCTGTTTAATGTTAGTTTATAAAGCCGGAAAGTTTTGCTTCGAACCTGCTTTTTGAAATGCTTCAGCCTGAAGTTCCGGTTTTTGTTCCACTCAGCAACCCACTTATGACTTATTGGCTAAAAGAATTAAACCCGCTTTGCTTCAGACAAAAAACTTGCACTGATTGCTGTGACCAATAAACTCTTGTCCCAGTCCTTGGCAATTGCCAAATCAGGTGTGCGGTTTTAAATTTCATTTCTATTTTTCGACCTCTTATCATCAACTAAACTACCACTATGAAAAAGTCCATCCATAGCTCTATTTCTCCAATGTTTTGTTGAATCATAATATCGTTTGTCTGTGTCAATTTCAGTGATAAGTATTCCATCATTATTTTTATCAAGTTTTCCTGAAACAACACCATCAGGTCTGACTATCATACTCGCCCAGCAGCTTTCCTGGGCTGAAGTATTGCTACAACTTATCCACATGTAATTGTTTGCAGCATATGAGATCATTGTCGAAGGCATTGTAATTTCAGGTATTGTCCTTCCATTATTGAAAGCGAAAAATTCCTCCCCAACTTCTGATTCCATACTGGATTGTCGTATAGCATCCATATTTCCAGCATGATATGAGTGAAACATAATTTCTACATCCTTTTTCTTATACTCCCTGTACAACTCAGGATATCTATACTCATGGCAAATCAAAACCCCGCATTTAATTCCAAAAACTTCAAATGTTGTAAAATGATCACCCGGTGAAAAATGTAATAAATCTTCGGTATTTTCTTTATCAGTTCCAGCACAGAACATTTTGTCATATCTATCCACAATAAATCCCTTACTATCAATTATATACAAACAATTATGTGGCTTATGATTTTCAAGTCTATGTGCAGAACCAAGTATAATCCACATCCCTCTGCTCTTTGCTTCTAGGATGATCTCTTGTGTCGAAACATTCAATTCTTTCCAGTCAAATTCCTTAAATGAGTCAAAATCTATTCCAGCATATCCAGATAAGCTTCCTTCAGGAAAATGTATTAGTTGTGCTCCAGATTTCTTTGCCTCACTAATCTGAACAATTATTTTCCTTTTATTCTCTCGAATATTAGAACTAACAGAAAACTGACTTGTTGCTATTTTTATTTTCATACATATTTCATTTTATCACTCAATTTAGCTTACTGATAACTACTTGAATATAAGTAGCGAGGAAATTCAAAGCTCCAAACTATCAAACCAATATTTGGTTTAATAAATGTATTAAGCTTAAATTTAATCATATCACCCCGCATTACGTATATTTTTTGTTGTAGCGTTGTTTTTTACTCTATCACAGACTTTCTACCCATATCAGAATAAGGATAAAATCCATTTGCTTTCAGTTTATCAATCAGTTTACCAGTGCCATTTTCCATTGCATATTCCATTTCAGCTCGATGTACTTCCATAACTAAAAGCAATCCATGTTTCCTATCACCAATTTTAAATTCCTTATTTTCAATCTTGTAGTCATCAAGTATCAAGCACAGATTTGGTTCTCCCTCTTTTTGTGGTAGTTCTATCGTCTCTAAAGGCTCAAGTTTTGCTTGAAACGAATAATTGCCAATCCCTGTAAAAATCCCACAAATCTTTCTTTCGATTAAATTAAAAGGATTTGTCTCGGTCGTATCTTGAACATAATCAAGTTTTGTAAAGGCAACCATCTCATAAGTTCCTAATTTATTCGGAATCGGTCCTTTTCCATCGGGTTGTAATAGCTCCATTGTAGCAAATCCAGTACCTTTGATTCCGTTCGGAAAATAATACATATCAACTGCTCCACCAATATCAAATGGAATTATCGCATGTCCTACTAATCCATGAGACTTTCCTAAAACAGCTTCCAATCCAGCCATTTTTAATTCATAATCCTTATCTAATTCTTCTTGTGTAAATTCCTTTTTAACCTCTTTCTTTCCGAATAGCTTTTTGAAAACACTCATGTCATTATTTTTATTTGGGCTTGAACATGAAATCATTGTCAAGCATATTATTATCTGCAAAATTCTATTTATCATTTTATGAATCAATTTATTATTTCACGGTCTGCCAAAATGCGTTACTACGTTTGGCGGTATGAAACGTAGCGCGTTTCGAAGCACCGACTTATCAGACCGTTGCTGCCGTTGATTAAATGTTATGTTGCTCAAATATACCACTTTCCGCACTATGTTTTATGACCGCCTGTCAGGCACTGGCGGTTATTATCTCAATCAATATACCTATCAAGTTTGCACTGTCTCTCTGTCCTGCGTTGGAGCAGGACGGGCGAAAAGGCTCTTTGGCAAAATTTGGTTGAAGTGTTGGCTTTGTGCGTTTTGCCAATGTGCCTTGCAGCGAAGGGACGGTGTGGGTTGCAATCATTTTATCTTAATCGTTTTTATCTCATTATTTGCATTAAAAGTTGGGAAGTACATTAACTCAATCTTTGCAGGATTAATTGTATATGTCCCGGAATACCTAGTTATCAATTCAATCTCAAAAGTATATTCACCCTTAGATAAATAATCACAGAAGATTGTTGTTTCATTCTTAAAATATTCTCTATGTGATTCATTTCGTAAATTATTCTTCTTATCAGTATACGAACAGCCTCCAGGAATTGGAATGTTTATCATTACATATTCAGCGTCTTTTTTAACAGTTACTTTTGTGATTAGTTTAGTCTCTTGACCAGCAGTTAAAATGGTTGTTGCTTTATTATTAATACTTGTAGAAATTTCAAAGTCCTCCATTTTTAATGTTGGATTATTATCCCAATATCTTTGGTAGGATGTTAAATAAACTGGAAAGTCTCCTGTTTTTGACACTTCAATCTTTTGAGTTGAATTAATATTCATTTCAAAAGGAAATTCAGAAATAGTCCTGTTAATATCGCCTTTTAATGACAATTCAGGTTTACTTAATTCAGATTGACCTTTTAATAAATCGGGCAATATTGTTTCTATGATTTGGGCTGATTCAAAAGTGTTTCTCCAATATCCATTTTTTCTGTTTTCAAGAAAATAATTTTGAAGCTCGTTTAATCCTTGACTATCTGTTATTGAATCGGCTTTAATAATTTTATATGCAAGTAATGAATTTTGAATATCGTTATTTAATAAGTTAGTCGCCTTAGTTTCATCTGAAAAGTAAGTGTTTCCAAATAAGGTTGTTTTTTTATAATAATCCAGCGTATCTAAATTGTAATCAATACCACATTGTTGTTTCAACTCAATTATACTAAGTAGCCCATTTAATGAAATATTCTTAGTTCTTTCCAAATCAGTAATATAGGGTTGATTATTTATTTGAGACCCTAAAAGATTCAGAATTTTTAGTATTCGTATTTTCTCATAGAAATCACGAGAACTTTCTAACTCCCATATTAGTAATTCCGTAATCTGATTTTTATTTATCGAGGTTCTATAACCAAGTTGTTCAGCATGTGTAATGGCTTCTAATATGTGTAAACTAATCCACAAACTTTCATCTGAATTTTTCCACCAACCCCATAAACCATTATCTTTTTGATTTTTCTTCAATAACCTGATTAGTTTTTCAACCTCATTATCATTTTTGAATTTTTCACCCTTGTAATATGCAATATTCTTTTCTGCCAGCAGAGCTTTCAATTTTGATGCAATTTGTTCATTACAAGAATATTTATATTTAATCAAATGGCTAATTTCATCTTCAATAACATCAAGAATATCTGCCCAGGCATAAAGATTTACAGTACCTAATGTAGAATCAAACCGCAACTGAATAGTTGTATCTTTATCAAGCACATAAAAATTACCTTTAGTTGTTTCAAGTCCTTTTGAAAAAACGGGAATGTTTCTTTGTTCACCATCAAAATAATTGTCATTAGTCTCAAGAAAATATTTTAATTCTACAGAATCAGTCGAAGCAAAAAATGATAGCGTATCAATCAATGAGTTATTACAAAATCTTGAAGTATTTAGCATTTCTTTACCATCAACTTCAAATTTTGTTTCAACTTTAACTGAATCGGGAGTGTAGTTTAGAACTTTACCAATTGCATATGAAGTATCACTTTGCACCAAAAATCTGGGAACTGCAAGTTGAGCCATAAGTGGTTTATAAGATTTTATAAGTCCCTCTGATTGTCCAGACTGTCTATTATCATTCATAGCAAAATAGAATGTTTCCCAACTGGTAACGTCATCGGGGAAAATGACATCAAATCCTGTTTTCCCTTCTTTATCCGTTATTAAATTTGGTTGCCAAAATGCATAATCTGAAAAATTATCGCGAATAGAGCTTGACTGGCTTGCCGCTTCCAAAAATGTCTCATCATATTCAGCACCTTTAAGTGAAGCTTCAGTAGTTTTAAAAGCTCCAGCTTCCGTTTCAATTATAACAACCCCATTTGCCCCTCTTGAACCGTAAATTGCTGTGGCACTTGCATCTTTTAAAATTTCAATATTTTGAATAATTGCTGGGTCTAACTCAGAAATATCTCCAGTATAAACATTTCCATTGATGATATAAAGAGGGGGTTTATCAAACTCAATAGTTGAAGCACCTCTTATTCTTATTTCTACACCACTCCCAGGAGCTCCGCTATTGGATGAAATAGAAACACCAGCAACTCTCCCTTGCAAACTTTCCGAAACATTCCCACTTACTCCGGGCATACCTCCTAATAGACTACTTGTAGTTACAGTTGTAATTGATGCTGTTAAATCAGCTCTCCTTGTTGTTCCATAGCCAACAACAACGACTTCTTGAAGTTCCTGCATCATAAGAAGTTCTGGAGTAAAAGTAACATTAATTGTATTTTGACCATTAACAATTACTTCTTGACTTTCATAACCTATAAAAGAAAACTCTAAAACACTATTTCCGCGTGGTACTTTAATTGAATAATATCCATCTAAATTTGTAACTGTTCCATATGTTGTGCCTTTTATTAGAACAGTAACACCAGGTAGAGGTACACCAGCTTCCTCTTCATAAACATACCCTTCAACAATATCACCAACACCAGTATATTTAAACTGTTGCTGATACATATTATAAATTTGCTTCAATTCTTTTTCTTCATTTTCATAATATGGATTTGGTTTGAAAAGCATTTCTTCAATAACATTGCTTACGTACAGACTAAAAGTATCTTTCTTATATGAAACTGGTTGTTCAAACTCATAATAGTTCAATCCATTCGGTTGAATAAGTATTGAATCTTCAATATGGTATTTCGCTCCTAAATAAAAGAATATTAATTTGTGATAACCTTTTTGCAATTCATGTATAAATGAACTATTGCCCGGATAAACTCTCAGAAATTGATGATTATCATATCTAAAAATCAAAACATTCAAAGGAATATCTTTAATTAGCTCATCATTCCTCTTAAAATTAATTAATAGTTTACCAGCTCCATGACTTGTAGAATTAGGATATCTGTATCTGGCAGTAAGATATCTTTTTGAGTCTAAATAATCCCTCCATTGTTTTTCTACAACTTGTTTGGTTAGCACAGCATCATTTAAAGTATTGTTTGCTTTATAGCTATATAAGTATTCCGGAAATCTTTTAGAATCAATACTACGCATTTTTAAAAGTTCAGGTAAAAACTCATATTCAAAAAACGGTTCATGATTAATTGTAGTCGAAAAACTGTCTACAAGTTGAAAAGTTAAATTACCAACCAGAGGCCCGGCATAGTTATTTCTTTGATATTTTGATTCAGGAGTAAGTAATTGAATATTTTCGTTTTGTTCTATATAAGCATATTGTTCTCCGAAATTATCCCTATAAGGAACGATATATTTATAAAGAAGTCGTTTTTCAAAATCACTTAGTTTTGCTTCAACCTTATTTATTTTAATATTAGCATTTTTTGCATCCTGCTCTAAGCTAAGAATTAACTTTTTACCTTCTTCAAAATGCAAACTGTCAATTGTAATTTCCCTGAAATTAGTTCTGAGTTTTATTTGATGATAGCCACTATCAATATTAAATGAATAGGGACGGGTATTTGTAGACCAACTAAAATAAACTGGCTTATTATCCACATAAATAACATGAACTGGTTGAATTGCACCATCTGAAATAACAAAAGGAGCAAACTGTGTTATTGAATCAATTGTTTTATATTCAAAACAATAAATGGAGTTTTTCGGATAAATAAATCTATAATATTCAATAGAATCAATACCTGCTATAATTTTCCATGCATCATAGTCTAACTGCAAACCAGAATGGGTATTTAGATTGAAGTTTTTAAAATTGAAATTATTTATGACGCTTTTGTTTTTCTTTGATTTCCCCAGATATGACAGTTCAGGAGCAGTATAATCAAACTTCTTTGTTAATGAAAATGCGGTTAAATCAACTCCTTCAACTGGCTTTCCTTCGGTATCTGTAACCAGAATGTCAATTCTTGATTTTTGTCCGGGGTAAACAATTTTAGGTTGAGTAACGGAAATATTAAGCTTTTTGTCAATTAAAGGTATTCTGAAATTTTCTTCCTTAACTTGACCGCCCCATAAGTAACGAATTGACACAAAATAATTTTGCTTGGAAGATGTTTTTTTACGAATATCCAAAGAATCGGTGTAGCCAGATGCTTGTTGGCTATTCTTTTTGTAAATATTGTAGATAAATGGAATCTTACGAGGATTATTAACAACAATGTAAACTGAATCTGATGTTCTTTCTGAAAAGCATTGTATTAAAGATGATTCTTCTGAAATATTTATGGTTTCTGAAATTGAATCTGTTTGAATTGTATAAGAAGAAAAGTAAGGGTTTAATTCGATGCTACAGGGTGTAATCCCATTATAAACTGGAGTTTTATTTCCAAAATTGTCTTGTGAATTTATAGTTACCTCTTTTGATTCTTTTTCGCCATTTTTTAAATATTCAAAATGGATGGAATCAGTTTTTACTTTAATATCGAATTTTTCTGATTCGTAGAAGTATGAAATCTCTTCATTTTCGGAAATAGATTCATTGTCAGAAGTTAGCAACCTAACAGTTATTGTATATTCGAAGTTTGCTTTAGGAAACGTTGAATCTGATAATACTATTTCGGTTTCATCGGTCGGATTAAGCTTCTTTTTATGGAAGAGTAAAGTATCAGGAATGAACACATGGTTCTCAAAATATTTATTTATTGATTTTGGAGTCAATAATACTTCAATCCGTGCATCCATCAGGTTTAAATCATTTTCATCTGTACCTTTGGCATAAAGAGTAATTTTTTTATTTCGAAAATGTTCCTTTTTATCAACTCTCAATGAAAGTTGATTCTTTGATAATTCGTAATCTTCATATTTAAAAGAACCGTTTATATATTCTTTTCTATCGTTAAGTTCTATGCGAATTGTATAATTCCGGTCAAGTTGTAGCTGAAGTGAATCATGCAAATAAAATTCGTAATTATAACCTCCACTTCTATATGGCGCTAATTCGGTTAATTCAATATCTTTTCTGCTGTTTTGCAAAATAACATGAACATTTTCATCTATTGGATTTCCCTTTTTCGTTAATAAATAGGCTTTAAATTTCACCGTATCACCGGGCATGTACTTCGGTTTATTGAATACCATGTAACCAGTATGCTTATTCCTGAATTTTTTATTTGTGTAATAATCGCAATAGTAATCATCGAACATACAAGCAATTTTGTTGAAGGACTTAACAAAGAAATTCTTGGTTCTATAAATAGTGCCTTGAGGCCAACCTTTTACAATTGATTTTACTCCATCTATTGGAAGAAATATTACAAAGTTTACTGGCATCCAAACATATTTTATAGGAGTTCCATAAACAACCTTTCGTGTTCCTCGCTTAATAAAAGAGTTGTTATATTGTCTGGATAGATTGTAATAGGCTGTAAAACCTTTATATGTAACCTTTAACAATCCTTTTTGATTTGATTTTTTATCAAGGTAGGACTGTGTTTTTTTATTGAAACGAAGGTTTTTCAGTCGAATAGTAACTTCAGCATCCTCTATAAGGTTTCCTTTTAAATCAAACACCTGTACACATAAATCAGTGTTGTTGTTAAAAATAAAAACATCAAAATCCTGAATAGTTGTTATTGAAAGTTTTTGTTTCTCTTTTTCAGCAAAGGTTTTTAAATAGTGTCCTTGTTGAAGTCTTCCATAATATTGACTATCTGTTGGAAATGAATCAACCAATGTGTGAAAAAAGGAGGTGTCAACTTTCCAAATATCTTTTTTGTAAATCTTTTCAGCTTCCTTTTTAGTTATCTTATAAATGTAGGTGTAATAACTCGTTTGTCGACTTTCTATTAATTTCTGGCTGTAAGAATTGAGTGAAAAAAGCAATGTTATTATCAGGATTACTGCCTTTTGTTTGTGAGATATTAAATCCATTTTATTTTTCATTTCTCTATCAGGGTGCAATTTTTTGTCCGATTCCATAAAAATATTTGTTTTTTCTTTTCAGACAATTCTAAAATCAATATCCCCTAAGCGTGTGCGTCGGCAAAAAAAGCAAGAGTGTGGAAGCGAAGGGACGGTTGAGGGAAGGGCTGAACACTCTTGCTTTGCGCGTTGGCTATCATGTTATTCTGTCTTTTTTATCGGTTTAGAATCATTATTTGTACAGTCGCTCCTCCGCTTGTGCCTAACAGCAAAATAGCATAACTTTTAAAAAAGGTTATGATATTTCTTCTATACATTTCAAAGTAGAATTTTGTTAATGTCTTATGGTAATCTAACACATAAGCTCACTTAGCATTTGTAATAAATTGGCAAATGCTCATAATCGGCTGTTGATGCCTTCTGTGTTTTATTAAACGTACCTAATGTATGTTTTTTTTATTTCCTTCAAAACCGGTCTGCCTTATTTGCGTTATTTTTTTGCAACTCCTGTTTAATGTTAGTTTATAAGGCCGGAAAGTATTGCTTCGAACCTGCTTTTTGAAATGCTTCAGTCTGAAGTCCCGGTTTCTGTTCCACTCAGCAACCCACTTACGTTGCCCAGGTCAATCTTCCTACAACAATATCGTTTAGTAAAATACGAATAGGGTTGTTGTAACCTGGATGCAGTTCAACCGGGACGTGCAGACCGCTCTTAGTCCTATTTATTGCTACAATTGTTTATTTATCTACTTTTCTTTAAAATATGTATTTAAATCATCTACAATCAATTTAATTATTTCCTTGAAATTGCTAGAGGTGGCTTCAACCATACTTATCGCATAATCCCTCTGCAGTAAAGCTCTTGTTGTGTATGATTTGTTAATTTGTTCTGTGAATCTATTAACAGAAAATGTATTGCTCTTTACAACGTGATTATTTAATATTAACTCATAGGTAATATCTAAATGTGAGAATGCCGGACCTGCAACATCCGAAAAAGAATACACATCATAAAATCCAAGTGAGTATGCATACCCTTTACTAATGTATGGACCTTTTGTTCCAATATCATTTATCTCTAATTTTAAAGTGTAATCTGTTTCTAACGTATCAAAATAATAAAACCTCCCTGACCTATTAATTTCTTTAATTATTGATTGTCTTAAAAAGCAAGGTAAATCTTCTTCAAACATTGACTCTCCTTGAATACAATTATTCTCTGAATGCCATATGTAAGCAAATAATAAAGGTATAAACCATCCCTTTTCCCTAGTAACTTTAGTACTATCATTCAATATGCCTGCATTATAATTTATTGAATCAATTGAAACTCCTATATCCTTTTTAAAATTAGAAATCTCCGAATCCATTAAATATACCATAGAATAACTATTGGCATTAAGGTTCTTCTGAATCTTTCTTGTCGAAGTACAACTGATTAATGAACTAATTGATAGCAGAAAAAATGCAATTTGTTTAAACCCTTTCATTATCTATACTTTATGTGTTTAATTCGGTTATTAATAACAGCTTTACTTATTTCATTTTTTGCAATATCCCACGCAACTTGGTAATCATTTATTACATTTTCATATTCACGTTTATTTGATAAGAATTCGTATTTCCAATCTGCGATTAACTGGTACTTCAAGAAACTATATTCTGCCAGTTTATATTCGTTTAACAATTCAATTGCCTTTGAATATTGCTTTTTTGAAAAGTAAAACAACCCTAAGATTAATAAATTTATCTCTTTGTCATCAGCACAATTAGATACGTACGCCTGAATATGTTGATACTTATTTTTCTTTAGCATATATGAAAATTTCGGTAAAACCACCTTATCAAAATTAGTAATTGTTTTAAAACAATACTGTCCTAAATAAATTTACTTAGACCAAATAAGTCGTTTAAAAATAAGAAATTACGTACAAAACATCTAATTATTCAAAACAAAGCCCCTTCGCTCATGAGTGGTTGCACCACTCATGTTTATAACTATAAAATTAATATTTTCCTCGCATTTTGTTGTTTTTGAAAAACAATAGCAGATACAATCTGCCGGTTTGTTACCTTATTAAACCAAAGCCACATTTTATAGGTATGGCTCTTTGTTGTTTCGTTATTCGTGAAAACTACAAGCCCTCACGAGCGGGGACTATAAAGCTGGACAGGCTTATTCTAAATAAAAAACATTTCAAAACTAGAAATTTCCTACTTTTAGTTACTTCGCTCATGAGTGGTTGCACCACTCATGTTTATAACTATAAAATCAATATTTTCCTCACATTTTGTTGTTTTTGCAAAACAATAGCAGATACAATATGCCAGTTTGTTGCCTTATTAAACCAAAATGCCTCACTTTATTAGTATGGCTCTTTGTTGTTTCGTTATTCGTGAAGGCTACAAGCCCTCACGAGCGGGGGGTGTCAGCAACCTATTCGATTGACACCAGTAGTTTATTGTTTATCTGGATATTACGCAATTTTACCATAATCCTAATTTTTCATTATCAAGATTATAAACCAATGTTATCATGTTCTCATAAAATACATCACCGCACCCGGTTACGATACTTGATTTCCAATCAAATTCGTTTTTACCATATTCCTTTTTTAATTTCTCAACACTCGCTAAATGAATCCTTATTATTCTATCTCCTTTTTCGTTGAAGTATCCGAGATATTGTCTTGTATAATCTTTGAAGTTTGAACGTATATTTTTTATTTTTTTAAAACCATTAACTCTTGAATCCTTCTTCATTGCAGAATTATAGTTTTCCGTTAATCCATTTTCTGCTTTAATGATTTCGTCAATTGTTGGATTAAACCTTTTCGCCAATTTCTTTTTGTTAAAACCTGGTTCAATTTCTTTTGAAATAATTGCTCCTTTGAAATCATTTCCAATAATAGTTACAAACTGAGCAGTACTATCAATAGAAATGTTTTCCCTTTCAATTTGTCCGAAACAATGAAGAGAAACAAAAAGCAATATAAGAATCTGACATTTTCTAAAAATCCCCATACTCTCCAATTTTAATTATTAATGAGTCTAATAGTGGAGGTGGTGGTGGACTATTTTGAAGGTAGAATCCTGATCTGTCATTTATTATACTATCAATTAAAATTTTTGAAGTATTATCATATTCAATCGAAAATATTAAATCCAGCCAACCGTCATTGAAACAGACTAAAAGTCCATAATTCTCATGATAAAAAAAGCTTGATTCTTCATCAACTGAGTTTTCTTCATCATAGTAGTATTTAAGAATTTTAAAGTCATTATTGTCTATTTTGAAAGTCTTTGTTGCTACTAGCGGACAATTTAAACCATATATATAAATTAAAGAATCATTGTATGTCGATTTAAAAAATGAATACCCAAATGTATCTGTTTTTTGTTTATAGATAAACCCTAATGTGTCATTACTAATCGATTTATTTAAAAACAATGAATCAGTTTTCCAGACACTATCACGCCTGTATGAGTTTAACAACACAAGTTTATCCATATTCTCAAACTGGTTTTGTTTACAACCAATAAATGCTTGAAAAATTATCAATCCGAATATTATGTGTAATGCCTTCATTCTATTTCGTCGAATTAGACTATAATCATCAATCAAAATGGTTAATACTATTCTACCTTCGCTTAATATACATCCTTCCTTTTGTATTTGATTAAAAAAGATATTGTCAGACATCTGACCATTATGCTCAGAAAATAATTTTAAAATTTTATTACCTATTTCAATTTGATCTTTAGTCATATTTACTCAATTGTCCTATTTATATGCCCATTTAAAATTTGCTCTAAATGCTGGAAAAAAAAGAGCAATAACAATTATTAAAGTAGAAATATTAAGAATTAAACTATCATCAGGTGATGAATTTGCACCATACTTTTGGTCTATTATTAGTGATATAATTAGATTAACTAAAAAAATCGGAAATAGAACTTTCCACACTTTCTGAACTCCTTTAATTTTTCTGTCGATTGTAAATAAAATATTACCTGTATTAATCAAAATATAATTAATTGACATCCATATTATATATACCAAGTTATATTCATTTGATATATCATTCGCAACAAATAATATCGATAGTAATAAAAAAATGATTGAATATACAAGCATCCATTTTTTCCCTGTAGTCATAGTACGATGTTTTTATCATGACTAACGTCAAAAATTGTAGTTGGGTGTCAGTGAGTTGCCAATTCCAATTTCTTCTGGTTTTATGTCAAATTTAGCCATTTGTTTCTTTATTCTTTTTGCCATTCCCATCTTCCTTTTTTGGTCAAGGAACAGGTATTCTGCTGGTGGATTGTAAGGTACTTTTTTGGTTACCATTGTCCAAATTATAACACCTAATTTTCGTGCAGTTGCACTTACTGCTGCTTGTCTTCCTTTCCGAAATGCAACCCGTTTAAAAAAATCTGATAAATGTGTGTCTTTCAAATTACCAATAGCATTTGCTGCTTGCCTTAATGCAATTTTCAACCTATTACTGCCCTTTGGTATCCTATTACTCAATACTTTTCCACCCGATATTTTATTGTTGGGAGCTAAACGCAACCACGATACAAATTCTTTTGATGAGGGGAATTTATCAAAACTATTTTGTCCTATCTCGCTCATTATTGCCAGAACTGTTCCATGGCTTACCCCTTCAATTGCCATTAAATCGATACCCCCGAAATATTGAAATGCGATCTGGTTAAAGTTTTTTATTTCCGGGGCATTTTTATTGATTCTTTTATATGGCTTATCTGTTGTTTTAAGCTTAAGTTTCCCTGGCGATTTCTTTAGCTCCGATTTAACAAATTGCTCTATCATTTTGTCACAAGATTTTATCTTCTTTTGATAAAACTGGTATGCCTCATACTCTTGCTTTAATCCAAATAAGAAATCTTCCCTATTATTACCATGTAATGCTTTTGCTATTTCTTCTTTAGGCTTGCGGCAATTATAATGCCTATGTTCCGCCAATGAATACGGGTCTAAATTACCTTTGCATATATCTTCAATTATTTTCAACCCTGTAAGCCCACATACATCTTTCACTACTACATCTAATCTAAAATTCAGTAATTTCAAGTATTTCTGCATTTTACGTGAAGCTGTGGCTGAACGGTCTATCATGCCACTTCTTTGACGGCAATATGTCCGCAATTTCTCTGTTGTCTCATCAGGCAGAAAGCTACTATCCAAAAGGCCTAAAGCATGGAGCTTTTGAATATGCCTACAATCCTTAACATCTGTCTTTTTCCCTTTGGCATGCTTGGTGAACTTGCCATTGCACAAGGCCACCTCCAAACCATGCTTTAAAAGTTCTGTATATAGATTTTGCCAATAATCTCCTGTAGATTCCATTGCTACCGATGTAATGCCATATGAAAGCAACCACTTACATAACTCAACTAAACCTTCAGCATAAACTCCAAATTCTTTCACATCTTCCAATGATTGTCCCACTGCTACATAATGCGAACGGCTTCCAACATCAATACCTGCTGCATTGGTGTTTATTACTTCCATTTCCATCTTTTTCTTCTTTGCCATTTTTTTGTTTTAAAAGTTCTACAAAATGACCCTAAGGAAATGTATCTTTGAATTGAGAATTATCATGAACGGGGTTGCCAAAATTTTGACACCACCACTGGAATTATCAACAAGCCTCGGAATCACTACTTCTGGGGCTTTTACATTTCAACAAGAATGACGCTCGGACTTTACCAAAGGCATAGTACCATTTTAGAATCGGCCTTGCATAGAGTCAGCCCAAATTTAGCAGAACTTTTAATCGTAGGTACGATCCCGTTAGCTTAAGGATTTAATCAGCTCTGGAGAAATAGATACCTTTATTTTCTATCTATTTTGGAAGTGCTCCTGATGTGGGGGATGTGCCCTAACGTATGGCAATAAGAAAGATTGCACATTTCGAAGCTCTTACCTATCAAGCTACTCGACTGTTTAATAATTGTTATTTAGTTTAAAATTAGCACTATCCGCGTAATGTTTTATGACCGCGTGTACGCCGTATTATTTATTTGCATCAATTCTATCACTTAACTCAAAGTTCTTTATTACTTTCTTTTTAGTCTCAATCCATTTTCTAACCTTTTCAATATCATGATTATCTAACCTTTTATTATTGTCAGCCGATGTAACAAAACCTTCATACTCGTTCAAATCACCTCCGCCTCCAAACAAAAGGTCATTTTTTTCAATAGCATCCATTATGAACTCATCAGTTATAGAATCGTAATCTTGCTCAGATAGGCCATTCTCAAAAACAAGTTTAACTTTAAATCCGTATTCAATATTATTCATGGTCTTATCTCCTAAGATATTTGTCTATCTTTTGTACTCTTGATAGTACAAATCGTCAGGGTCACCAATATATGACCATAATATTATTTTCCCGTCTTGTTCGGCAATATCAAGGCTGACAATTGCATTTATATTAAAATCCAAAAAGAGTTTGTTCTTATAAGTCGAAGCTGTATCAACATTGTATGAATCTTTTCCTATTGTCCATTTGCCTGATATTACTGCAGAGTCATTTACTGTTACATGATATTTAAAAAATGAAATAGGCAGATACTTTTTATAAATCCAAGCATCAACAGTTTTATTCTCCTTTAATTCAAATCTCAGCGAAGGGTAAGTTATGCTTTCCCAGTCTGGATAATCAGTTTGTTGTTTATTTAGATACTTCAAAGATTGTCCTGTTAAAATCCATTCCCCGTATAATTCATTGTCTAAAACATCTCGTTTCACAGTCCTGTCAGGCAGTGTCAAAAATTCATCAACAAATTCACCTGCTTCTTGGGCAATCTTATTAATTCCTCCTTTTACCTTCCGTTTCGCAAAGTCGCAAGAAATAGAAAGAACTAGAAACGTGATAATAAATATGAAGCGGTATATTTTCATTAATTTTTCCTCTAAATCAGTTTATTTTATTGCACCATGGCCGTTTATATGGCGTAAAATGTTGAATATAAGAAAACATAAGTGATTTCGAAGCTCATACCTGTCAATTTGCACTGAGCCAAATTTGCGTTTTGACACAAATTTACTTTTTTAAAACAACCCGTCAAATCGCAGATTTACTCCCTTTGGTCGTGAGCTAAAGGTTGGCGGAGCTGAGTAAATGTGCCAACTTTCCGTAAACCACTGATCCACTTATGTTTTTTATACATCCTAAGTTTGCAATTTCTTATTTTCATAATAAAATTAAAAGAACGGAAGAGTGGGACAAGATTAATTTATACATAAAGCATAAAGCTAGTCAACAATGAAAATTACCACTCTTTCGCTACTTAAATACGATTAGTTCTCTGGGGGGCAGAGCCTGTTTTTAGGTTGCTATATCAAAGTAGCATCGTTCTTTACAAATTAATTATCATGAATAAAAATACACATTTTATTGGTATTGACATTTCAAAAAAGGTTTTTGATGTTTGGAGTATTAAGCTGGGACATAGAAAGTTCAAGAATACCTCAGATGGATTTTATGAGTTCTTATTGCTAATTGATTCAAATAGCTGGTGTGTTATGGAATACTCCGGAAGTTATTATCATCGGCTTGCTGTATTCCTTCATGAGAACCAGGTTAATGTCCCTGTTATAAATCCATTGGTAATTAAACGCTTTATCCAAATGAAATTACAGCATAATAAAACGGATAAAAGTGACGCCAAAATGATAGTAAAATATGCCCAAGAGCAGAGTATTAGCCGATGGAAACCATTACCTAAATATATTAATGACTGTAAAGACTTACATACGACAATAAGTTTGTTTTTTAAGCAAAACACCGCCCTTAAAAACAAACTACATAGCTTTATTGACAAAGGGGGCAAAGGACGGATTATAACATCTTTAAAACGCCAAATTCGTCAAATCAACTCCGAGATTAAGTTACTTGAAAAGGAGCTGGAAGAGCAAATAAAAGAGCACGAAAAAGAGCTATTGACCAATCTTTTACCAATCCCAGGGATTGGTAAAAAGACAGCGATTATGCTCATTGTTTGTACCAATGGTTTTCAATCATTTGAAAGCTCCGGACAGCTATCGGCCTTCTTTGGCCTTTCACCAGTCATCACGGCATCTGGAACAAGTGTAAGGGGAAAACCCAGAATATCAAAAAGAGGTAATCCTTTAATTCGAAATCACTTATTTATGTGCAGCTTTACTGCTTGCCATAGCAATCAACAATTTAGAGATCTGTATGAAAGGCTGGTGAATAAAGGTAAGCCTAAAAAGCTTGCACTGATTGCTGTGCCCAATAAACTCTTGTCTCAGTCCTTGGCAATTGCCAAATCAGGTGTACTGTATAGTCCAGAGTTCAGGTCAGTAGTACCAACAAAATAATTTTTCCTTTTCGAATCTGCCTCCCCAAAAACTCAGGTAGTTCGAAAAGAAAAATTATGGGAAATTTACTTGGTTTTTACCTTAGTTCTTTGTTGTACACTGGCTGTTATTCAATGTTTATCATTTCTTTTGTCAGATTATCGAATGGTATCAATGCAAGTTTCTGTTTGCTACTCCCAGACATCATTCCTTTCTGAATCGTTTCTATAATTCCGTTATAATTTATCCAACGCCCTTTGCTTACTGAAAATTCAGCAATACCATTAAAGCTCATTGATAGTGAACTCTCAATCTTTTCATTAGTCATAGGGTTTTTCATGTATCCACTTGCTGACTCATAGATATTATATTTAAAAACTACAATCGTATCATTTTTGTCCTTGAGTACATCTATCAACTCAACATCATTTGTCCTGTCAGCTGATTTGCAAACAAAAGATTGGTCATATTGTAGAAAGCTTACATTTAAATTCCATGTATCACCAATTTTTACTGGCTTGTTTGGTAACTCAAAATACATAGCTATCAAATTTTTCTGTGCGTTTTTTAAATAGAAACTTTCAATTTGTCCACTTTCATTTATTTCTCCTCTTAGCATAACTCCTTTCATCATGCTCGCAGGATTGAAATTTTTAGGGTCAATAGGTTTGGTTTCTTCGTCATTGAAGCCTTCAGCAAACATTTTTGTCTCAATATTCCCTCTATCATTCCATTGCATTGTCGTAATAAATGAAGTTTTTTCGAATTCCTTTTTTAGTCCATCGAATATATCTTTAAACTCCTCTTTG
Source organism: Bacteroidales bacterium (assembly GCA_965230395.1). GTDB lineage: Bacteria > Bacteroidota > Bacteroidia > Bacteroidales > UBA10428 > UBA10428. Next base: position 1,962,488 of record CBDDKV010000002.1, on the reverse strand, counting down.
GGCATATTTTTGTCGTCACCGAAGTCAATTTCAAAATCAGAACTCTCAACTTGCTCCATTGCGGTCTTATAACCAATTGTCTCATCTGGTTTAAGTTTCCATTTTAGAGAAATCGCATCAGAATCAGAAATGGTCTCCCTATTTTGTTTTGAATCCACTTGGTATTTCTTAATCTGCTCTTTAGTGTCAGTTTTACTCTTTTGTCCATCTGATGAACAGCTTAGTGCAAAAAGAGCAATTATAAAAATCATTATGTGTTTTTTCATATGCAGTATATTTTTTTAGCATGTGTACAATAACAAGTGTAAAATTTGTTGCATTACAATGTTTTGCAATGAATTTTACATAACGTTGTATGCTTTTCACCCTATTTTTAGCATAAAGTTATAAAAATGGTTGTAAAGGAACGGTCCATTTGGCTTTCCGGCTTTTTTTGTATAAAACATATAGTAGGGGTTATTACTTATACGGTTGGATGGGGCACGCCTTATATGTTTTTGCAAGCTAAACCACCGAAGGGTGCAATTATCTTAATCAAGTATTTTTATTGTGTAAACATTTAGCCTTGACCGTCCATGAAAATATCGCTGATCCAGCCAAAAATTCCGGGCAAAAAGTTTTATGGATTATGGACTTATGAATACTTATTAGAAAACTCCAGGATATTTGGATTATTTGTCCAGGTACTCACACAGGGTGGCTATTAGTAACCATCGCATTAAAGGTATTGATGGTGATAACGTATACTTTTCGTGGCCCAACTATAAAAACTCCAGGATTGGCGTAATGTCCCTGTCTTTCTTTGAATTCCTCCGAAGGCTGTCAATGCACATTCTTCCGCCCGGATTTATGAAGGTCCGACACTATGGAATTTTCAGTTCTTGTAAGAAAGGTAGCTGTTTGGCTATCATCCGGGAAGCTTTGGGTGCCGTTGCGCCCGAATCTAAAAAAGGTATTCCCTGGCAGGAATTGTTTGTTTTGCTTTTTGGCCACCCCCACGATCAATGCCCTAAATGCAAATGTGGCACCATGCGGCGTATTGCCTCTTTTAGACCTCTTATCAGGGGAAGCCCTGATGTTATACCCACACAAACAGGCCAACCAATCCCTATGTAACAAATGCCTCCATAGGCATAATGGGAAAGGTACGTCCTGTTGACAACATAACAGGTCAAAACCAACTGTTAATTAATACATTGAAGCTGATTTGTCCCTGTTTTTTTAATGGTTTATTAATTAAACCTTGATTTTTTGCCCATACGATGATGATGATGATACCTAAAATACCAAACGTCCCAATATCAATCCCCATAGTGTTGGCCCGTTTCTCCCGGTTCCGTTCAACAACGAATATAATCAATCATTTTGAGTCCTTGCCGGGACTTTTTTGGGCAATGAATGATTTATTATATTCTAAGTGTTAGCATGCGTTATACCTACTTCAAACCAAATATAAACGGTAATCCAAATGTCACAAAAATCGTCCAAGCTGTGTAAACTGGCAAATATCTTGCAATAGTCAATTCAACAGATTTAATCTCTTTTCCTTTAAAACCAACTTTATATAAATCAATCATTATCAAAACGAGGTTTCCAAAAATCAAAAGATTAGAACCCAAAACAGCAGTCCTATTAGGAGTAAAGCCAAATTCCCCAAGTCGGTATAAAATAGCTGATAATGCAACTAAATCAACTATCAGTGTTACGGTTGCTAAAACAAATAATGTCAGTTCGTTAAATCTCTGTTTTTTGTTCACTGATGTCTCTGAAAATGAGAATACTATAATTGCCATTACTCCTAAAAGCATAATATTGAAAACAATCAAGAAATCTCTGTCATTATATGGGTCTTTGCCTGTTAATAAAATGCTTACCAAGTATATTATCAAAGTAATCAACACCAGAGGGCTGAATATACTTGCAATAATCGGAGCAATTTTATTCGTTACTGTCTGAAAGTTTCTGACGATATATGTTGCAACAATTGGAGAAGAGGCCAATCCAAGAACAACAATGTAATCAAAATAAAAACGTTCGATGTTTAAATCAATCGCTGAAAATAATCCAAGTGTTACACCAGTAAGAATCCCCCCAGCAATTAATATTATTGCTGTAAGAATCGCAATATCTCCATTGTATTTTATGTAATCAATTCGTTTTGTTTTGTCTTTTGTGTCAAAGTCAATAAAAACCAATCCATACAAACACCACAAGAGTAAAGGCGAATGTATATATGCTAGATTAATCGAATGGCTATCTCTGTCAGAAGGTAAAAGATTTATATAGATAGCAGAAAAACTAAACACCACAACTGAAGTTATCAGATGCTTAAAGTTTATCTGTTTTTTTGTAAGGAATGAATATGCAGATAATCCCAATAATATTATTAATCCAGCATTCTTTTCGTAGTAGAAATAATCATTTAGTTTAATATCAAAAAGTTGTGGTATTTTAACTAAGAATCCAGTTATTAAACAGGTAATTATTAGGAATAAAACATCACTCTTTTCCACATTTATCTTGGAATCACTTTGGAAATTAAATTCTAATCTTGCTTTCCAAAAGTCCGCCATTTTAAAATCCGCAATCTCGCTATAAATACTGAAGAATGCTTTTTGAAATCCTTTCTTATCAGCTCGATACAACTTTTCAAGTTGCTCTGGATTATCAATATTATCTTTAATCTTTGTTTCCATATATTTAGGGAGGGTACTGTTTTCTAATGCATGCTAACAACAAAATAGCATAACTTTTAAAAAAGGTAATGGTATTTTCCTTTCATCGAACCGTTTTGTCGTTTATTGTTTGTTTTCTTTCAAATATAAGAATTCCAATGGACTTATTATATTCTGAATTGTATGGCTTGCTACATGTGTGTATATCTCTCTGCCCTTTGTTGAATTGTGCCCAAGCAGTACTTGAATACCCCTTAGGTTAACGCCTGCTTCAAGCAGGTGTGTAGTAAAACTGTGCCGCAGGGTATGGGGGGGAGGGTAACCTTCTTTGTTATCCCTGCTTTACGCGCTGTACGGACAACTATTTTTGCTACACTTTCTGCACCGTACTTCTTGCCTGGTGCTTCAAAAAGGTATTCTTTTGGCTTACAGGCCCTATAATACTTTCTCAGGCCCTCTAGTAGTGCGATCACAAAATAACATTTCATATTTCACCCTTCTTTTTCCTTTCTGCTGTGTTAAAGTTTTTCGCCGTAGCTATGGCTACGCTTTGCAAACCGTACCTTGTAGAAATAAAGAAATGAGATAATAATATACAATACGATATTTATAACTTAATGCACTAGCTACCGGGTTGTATTAACCTGGCCTTTCAGGCCGACATCAAGCAACAAACCCCCCTTACCCTCTCAACTTAATTTGAAGCCGGAAGTATATTAAGAGACGGTTCTAGGATTATTAAATGGAATGTGAAGAACATTCTCCCGGGGCAAATTTCAAATAGTACCTAAACATTAAACCGGCCAAACTGTTAAAACAAAAGAATGTACACGTTCTGGTTTTATTATTTGAACGCTGTCAGGTATAAAACTTTGACGTAATGTTTTGAAGATTAATTCAGTTTATCCATAACAGGAAAGGCTGCCTAAAAGTTAAGGCCAGCCTTTCTTACTTTTTATATTTTCCTGCCCTGAACCTGTTTATATTGTTCCCAGAAAACTCGCAAAGGTCCCGAATATTGAACCCACAAAAAGGAATATGACCAGAAAATAAAGCGCTACCAACCCGTTCAGGCAAAGTCCTATTATACACATAACCCTTCCGGCGTTCAGTGAGCCGTACCCGTCCCATCCCATTTGGTCTTCCTGCCAGAGCCTTACACCTTCTTTTGACAGGTTTAATCCTATAATCGCAAGTATTAGCCCTATTCCACAACTTAAAACCAGCGAAAGTATCCCCATTACCAAAACAGTACTGGCGTTAGGCAACTGCTGCTTATTCACAACCGTATTATTAACGTACTGCCTGTTGTCTGAATTATCATCTACCCTTTCTAAATCCATCTCTGTTTTGTTGTTTAGTCCATATATTTTAAATTAACGCCATACATGATAACAAAGGCGATAGCCACTATTAATGAGAAGGCTATAGACAAAAAGGCAAAACCAGTTCCTCCCAGGATAACAAGTACCCCAACAATAATAATTAATTTTCCGCCTACAAATAAAAAGAACCCCGTCTTTTTCAGTTTCCACATTAAAATTGCACCAATAAGCACAAATATTGTACCTATTAACCTTATTAAGACTAACTCGGTCAAGTGTTCCATTGTTTGTAGCGATCCTCCCATCCATTTTTGAAAAAACGGTGCTAAACCAGGCGCTTCAGCAGCCACCTCATCCATCGCCTCTTCCATTCCTGCCTGTGCAAAACCGCTGGTTGCCTTAATCATAGGGGCCATTGCCAACGAAAACAACTGTGACATTAAAACAAATCCGGAGCCTACCCAGGTTAAAATACATAACACGGTTAAAAATGTTGGGCGTTCATTTTCTTTTGTCATAATTATAAGTTTTGGTTTAAATCGAAAATATGAAATTTTTATATACTTGCTGTTTTTTTATTGCCTGCCCAGGTTTAATATTCTTCTGTTTTCTTACTAAGTTGCACGATTTCTACCCTGTCATAGCCCCCACTATTCTTTCATGTATTTAAGATTGATCGAATACAACGAACCAAATAAAATGGATGCTATTACTGTGTATGAAATGAGTTGGATTGCAAAACCGGTTTCTCTGAAAAAAACAAGGATGCCCAGGATAATGGTTACTTTCCCTGCTAAAAATAAAAGGAAGCCGGCCTTCTTCATCCTCCACATAAGAAGGGACCCGACAAAGACCATTAAAACCCCCAATATTCTTATTAAGATTAACTCGGAGAAGTGGAGCACCAAACTTATTATTGTAGAAACCAACTCTCTAAAACCAGCCCCAAAAACATCAAGAAGCTCATCATCCCTGATATCCAAAAGAATATCCTTCTCGTCCTGGGTTAAACTGACTTTTGATTTCAGGGAAGAAACCAACCACTGGAGAAGTAACAACCCAATAAAGGTAAATGCAGAGCCAACCCATGTTAATATGCACAAAACAGATAAAAGAACCGGCCTTTCATTTCTATTTGTCATCCCTTTCGGTTTTAATTCAAGCCGAAAGTAAGAATTTCCTGTAAAAAGTCAGTTCCTGTTTTCTCAATAAATTGACTTTTAATTCATAACTTGTTAACCTTACTTTTAAATAATGTTTGGAAAGCTTAATTTTGCGTGCTTTTAAGTATTTAATCATTCAATCTGATTTCTGATGGAAAGAGACAAAAAAATATTTGACCTGATTGAACAGGAACACCAACGACAATTACACGGAATTGAACTTATTGCTTCAGAGAACTTTGTAAGCGAACAGGTAATGGAAGCCATGGGTTCTTATTTAACCAATAAATATGCAGAAGGTTATCCTGGGAAAAGATATTATGGGGGGTGCCAGGTTGTTGACGAAACCGAAACCCTGGCAATAGAAAGGGCCAAAGAATTATTCGGGGCAACCTGGGCTAACGTTCAGCCCCACTCGGGAGCACAGGCAAACATGGCGGTTTTAATGACCATTTTAAAACCCGGCGACACTTTTCTGGGATTTGACCTTTCGCACGGCGGCCACCTTTCGCACGGTTCTTCGGTAAACTCTTCAGGTATGTTATACAGACCTGTTAGCTACAAAGTTAACGAAGAAACCGGATTGATTGATTATGATGCAATGGAAGCTACGGCCCTTGCTGAAAAACCCAAGTTAATAATAGCCGGAGCTTCGGCTTACTCGCGCGACTGGGATTATGCCAGAATGAGAAAAATTGCTGATAATATTGGAGCCCTTCTTATGGCCGACATAGCCCATCCGGCCGGGCTTATTGCCAAGAAACTATTGAACAACCCCTTTCCGCACTGCCATATTGTTACAACAACAACACATAAAACACTTCGCGGACCAAGAGGCGGACTAATCGTAATGGCTGAAGATTTTGAGAACCCCTGGGGAATAACTACCCCAAAAGGAAAAGTAAAAACCGTGGCCCAATTGCTGGACAGTGCTGTTTTTCCAGGGATACAGGGAGGGCCACTTGAACATGTTATTGCCTCTAAAGCTGTAGCTTTTGGGGAAGCGCTTTCCGACAGTTTTCTTGAATATGGTCAGCAGGTAATAAAAAATGCCCGGGCTATGGCTGAAACTTTTATTTCTAAGGGGTATAAGGTTATTTCAGGGGGTACAGACAACCACTCCATGCTTATCGACTTAAGAAGCAAAGTTCCGGATATTACAGGAAAACAGGTGGAAAACACACTGGTGAAAGCTGATATTACCATAAACAAAAACATGGTACCTTTCGACAGCCGTTCCCCTTTCCAAACATCAGGGTTCCGGGTAGGAACTGCTGCCATCACAACCCGCGGGGTAAAAGAAGGTGCTATTCCCCAAATAGTCGACATGATTGATGAGGTAATTACAAACATTGAAAACGAAACGGTAATTGAAGATGTACGTAAGCGCGTCAATGAACTAATGGCCGGCTATTCATTGTTTGCTTATTAATAAAAAAAGAGTTTATTGTACATGCATATAATTGCTGGTGTTCAGTAAAATTCTGATTTCTTACGATAAAAAAACTCAGGTTTGAAAAATAACTTTCCTTTCAACCTGAGTTTATTTTTTAAAGCAAACCTGCTTTCAACTCTTCGTATTATTGACTGCGTACAGCCATTCCATATGCATAAGAATAATACCTTATTAATTTTTCCCAATCGAACTGGATTGATGCCGCCTCTACCCTGTTCCTCTGCATTATTCGCTGACGACGGTTTAAATGAATAAAATTCATCATTATGTCCACCAGTTCATCGGCAGCCCTGCCAAAATCTTTATTCCTGCGCTCCAAAACATACAACCCGGCCTTCTCATAATCTTTCACATTTGCCTGTGCAAACGAGCCAAAGCCTGCCAAATCACTTGTTATTGAAGGGACCCCACTTGCTATACATTCCAATGGCGTATATCCCCACGGCTCGTAATAACTGGGGAAAACCCCAAGATGGCACCCGCGGATAAACTGATAGTATTCCATTCGGAACAAAGGGTTCGATGTGGTTATAAAGTCCGGATGGTAAACGACCTTTACTTTATCTTCAGCATGGTTCAGTAAGTTACTCACCTTCAAAAAGTTCATAATCTCGTCTTTCGGCTCGTCACAAAGTGTGTGCGTTATTATTGGGGGCAGGCTATTTGACCTCCACGACTGCAGGTTATTCCTTAACCGGAGCACCATATAGTCGTCTATCATCTGGTTTAAGTCGGGCATGGTAAAGCTACGGTTATTAGAAGCTACCGTTGAAAAGAATTTTTTGGCTATCTGCCCCTGCATCTCCTCGCAATTTCGCTGAATTTCTTCCAGCATTGCTTTTGAGCGCAACACGCCCGGGTTCATATTCGTAAACGGGTTTTTCGTAATAAAGAAGGTTACCACGGTCATATCAATATTTTCCTTCTTCATTCTGTAATTCAAACGGGCCAAGGCTTCCAGTGTTAAATCATACCCCTTGTTTTTATATTCGTAACGCCCTGAGGTGAAGAAATAAAGCGTTTTGTCCAAATCGAAAGAATAACTCTGAAAAAAGTGGCTCATTACAAACTCATTAATCCTTTCTTTATAGATTCGGTGAAGATTCTGAAACTCGTGCATAACTTCAAACCTGTCTACATTAATCCCGTTAGGCAGCACTACGTCAGGTTCCCGTTCCAGGAAGTACTTACATTCTTCTCCTGTTATTTCACTCACTGTTGTAAATACATGTGCCCCCCGGGTTGCAGCCCGTTCTATATTTACAATATGTTCAACATTGAAGTGCCGGGCCTCGTGCCCCCAGTTATATTGCGGCAGGTGCTCATAGAAAAACGGATCGTTCATTGCCAGGTAGCGCCCGAGCAATGTTGCATGCGTAGTAAAAACTATCTTAACCGGCAAGTTCTCGCGCCTGATATCCATAATGGATATGCCTGCCATCCATTCATGGAAGTGTGCTATCATTCTATTTTCTCCGGCATTCAACCCCGAGAATATCTGAAAAAAACGAAATACCTGGTGCCCAAAAGACACCAACTTATTTATTAAATCGTCATGCTCTGGCGTAGAAATGCCATAAAGATCCCAAAGCCTGTATTTCAGCCCTCCCAACTCCGAAAAAATGTAATACGGATCGAACAGTATGGCCCTTGGGCGGCCGGCGATTAACCAATGTCCGTAAAAAACCCTGTAGCCATTCCGGTTCATTTCATCTACTGCATTTGCTACCTTGTCGTTTGAATCAAAAACGGGCTCAAAATTTGCCGCAGCCTGTTCTTCAATATAAGGACCAAGCAGAACATATTTTTCTGCGTCCCACTTATCTAAAACAGTTGAAACCTTAGACTGAATAACGGTATAAATTCCGCCTACTTTGTTACATACTTCCCAGGCAACTTCAAAAAGAAGGCTGTCATTTATTTCTTCTTTAGATATTTGTTTATGCTTCAAGCCATTATACAGCCTTTGTTGTGACATTTTCTCTTGTTCTGCAGACATAGTATTTAATTCAAGTTTGGTGTTTTTTGTTTAAATCAACTTCAGGGAACTATGAATATAGCTAAAAAATCAGGCATATACAAGGTGTTATCTGATATTTATTTTGCCCCTTCCCAGCTACTTATTTCCTGTAAGCGCAATCACTATTCGCTTGGTCAAATATAACTTTTTGAGTATAAATAAAGTTGGTTCCCAAACTTTTTTGAATTAAAAAAATAGATCAACAGCAAAAAAACGAAACGTAACCGATGAGGCCGTCCAAAAAATCAATAAAAACTGCCGTTGCCCAACAAAGCAAGCATAGCGTAGCAAACTAAAGAATAACCCTTATATTAATATGCTATTCTGTTCCTGACGCTCATAAGACGTTTTGGACAGCCTCCGGTTTTACCTATATTCTATATCTTTTCCAATGTGTGCGCAAGGAAGTTATAAAACTTTCCAACGCTTTCTATATGTACTTTTTCATCGGGAGAGTGCGGGAACCGAATGGTGGGGCCAAAAGAAATCATATCCAGTCCCTGGTACTTTCCACCTATTATTCCACATTCCAGCCCTGCATGAATGGCCAGGACCCCTGGCGTTTTATTATAGAGTTCATTATAAATTTCAGACATTACTTTAAGCACGTGTGACTCTGTGTTTGGCTGCCATCCCGGGTAATCGCCGCCTACTTCAATGGAACAGCCAAGCAACTCGTGCATTGCCGATACCTGTTCTGCTACTGCATATTTTACACTATCCACTGAACTACGCACCAGGTAATACATATTGACTTCGCCGTTATTGAAATCAGTAATGGCCAGGTTTAAGGAAGATTCAACAGTCCCCGGCATTTCATTGCTCATCCTTACCACTCCGTTATGAGCCACATTAAGCATTCCCGAGAAGCGCTTCGCATCCGCTTCCGACATTACCTTTTCATGATCGCCAACGGTCTCCAGTGTTAGTTTTACCTGAGGGTCGGCAGACCTATACTCATTACTAATAGCATGCTGAAAGTTGGTAAAATAATTCATAAATTCATTTTCAAACTCAGAAGGGACAATTATATCCGCAAAAGCTTCGCGTGGTATGGCATTTCTTAAATCGCCACCTTTCACCCGGGCAATTCTTATCGGAAAATTCGCTAATGCGCTCCAAAGAAACCTGCCTGTAATTTTATTTGCATTTCCTCTGCCCAAAGCAATATCCAACCCTGAATGCCCTCCCCTTAATCCGGACACTGTCATTCTATAGGACTTTCCTTCCGGGGCATCTTCTTCTTCGTAAGTCGATGTTGCCGAAACATCTATTCCTCCGGCACAACCAACAAACAGTTCCCCCTCATCTTCCGAATCAAGGTTAATCAGGATTTCTCCTTTTAGCACTCCTGGTTTTAACCCGAATGCACCATCCATTCCTGCTTCTTCATTAACTGTAAACAAAGCTTCGATTCCTCCGTGCTGTATATCTTCCGACTCAAGAACGGCCAGCATGGCAGCGCACCCGATCCCGTTGTCGGCACCAAGGGTTGTTTTATTGGCCTTTAACCATTCGCCATCTATGATGGTCTCTATGGGATCTGTTTTAAAATCGTGCTCCTTGTCACTGTTCTTCTGCGGAACCATGTCAACATGCGACTGAAGGATTACAACCGGAGCTTCTTCCTTACCTTTAGATGCGGCCTTTTTTACAATTACATTGCCGGTTTCGTCTTTTATGTAATCGAGGTTATTTTCTGTTGCAAACTTCTCTATATAAGTTATTGCCCCTTCTTCATGTCCTGATGGACGAGGAATTTGAGTTAGGTTATAAAAATGCTTCCATAACAAGGAAGGTGATAAATCTATAATTTCTTTTCCCATTTATTTATACTTTTTTAAAATACGAATATAGCCTGAAAAATCTGCTCTTGCCGGTTTTGCTTACAGTATTATATTTTTTTGCCCGCACAAACACTGAAAAAAATTGATTATTAATAAATTACACAAACAAAAACCACCTTCTCAGAAAACCGGTCCCTTAACTTTTGATTAACAACGGAATTTGCAACAAAATTCGTTACTTTGCGTTACAAAACTAGACAAATATTGTAAATACTATGAAGCGTGTTTTCTTATTTATTTTCACCACTGTATTATCTTTATCTACTTATTCCCAAGGGGATGTATCACAAGGGGTAAAATGGTATACCATTGAGGAAGCATTTAAACTTAACCAGATGCAGCCCAGAAAAATAATGGTTGACGTATACACAGACTGGTGCGGCTGGTGCAAAGTGATGGACAAAAAAACGTTCAGCCATTCTGTAATTGCTGAATACTTAAATAAGAAATACTATCCTGTTAAGTTTAATGCCGAACAGAAAGAAGATGTAATCCTGGGAAAAGACACCCTAAAATATGTCGCCACTCAGGGAACAAAAGGTTACCATCAGCTGGCTGTGGCCCTGTTAAATAATAAGTTGAGCTATCCGTCGGTGGTCTTTCTTGATGAACAGGCTCGTATTATTCACCTCCAACAAGGGTTTACGGAAGCACAACCTTTTGACAAAATGCTGAAATTTATCGGCGGCGACCACTATACAACAGAGAAATGGGAAGCGTGGTCAACAAACTATGAATCGCCTATTAAGTAATATCCGTTCGATTCAACATTTATTTTATTTTTAGTCCTTCGCCTTGCGTGGATAAATATATTTTGGGATCAATGCTCCAAACTGACAGACCGGAACCTCAGCCTCATTTAGTATGCGGCTCCCATAAAGTATTTTAACCCTGCCCTTATCTGGTATTCTATAAAACAGGATATCCTGATAAGATGATGCCGAAACGGGCAACTGAAGCTGCTCTAAAACCCCTGTCTTATCTAAATCGGCGACTTCCATTACAATAGGCACGCCAATAGAACTTCCTGCATTGCTGAACCCGGTCTCTGAAGAAAACCGGAATATGGTTGTTCTTTGCAATTTTTCCCTGGCAACCGGAGTATAGGTGAAAACTTTCTGTATGGTATCCGTCTCAACCTTACCGATAAAAAGAGATAAATACTCTTCTTCCAGTTCATTAATCTCCCTCACACTGGTCTCTAATGCCGTTCCTTCCGGAAATACGTCATATTGCCCGGCCAGCAGTTTAAACCTTCGCTTACGCATTTTAAAAATAAAGGCCGCCGCTTCTTTTGCTTTTTCCGCTGTTGACTTTTCCTGAACATAGTCTTTTGAAACAGGTATCCCATAGAAGTTTGAATCGCGGGCACCCGATTTCTTTTTCTTCTCTTTATCATAAAAAAACGGGCTAATTGACAGGTCGGTGTAATGTATCTCTTCTACCGGATCAATCGCATCGTTATAAAAAACCTGGAAGCTGTTTAAGCTGGCAGGGTAGAATAGTAGCCCATCTCTTTCTAATGCAGAAATTTCCTCAAATAAGCCGGACTGCCCTTTGATTGAATAAAAATGCTCCTTATCCGGCTCGGTTAATTTACTGAAACTAATGTCTGTAATGTCCCAATGAACATTTGATATATTCTGAGCCCCCTCAATACCAAGATATTTCTCTGAATACTTACTGAAAGGACCGGGATAAAACGTTGATCTTACCACCTTTACTGTTATGACCAACCGTGTCTGCGGAAGGGCGTAAATATTAGCTTCAGGCTCAAAAGAAGCCAAATCCTGAATGTTCGTTGTTGAAATTCGCGATGTATTGCAAGCAATAAGCAAGGGCAATAATAAAAAAAGCTGAAATCGTCGTGTCATGTTATTTTTTCTATTCATCAATAATTTAGGTAAAACTAATTTTGTTCTATTTTTTTAAACGCACGGCCTAATTTACATATTATATCTGATGGTGTTAAAGCATGTAGCCCGTAAGTTTTTAACGCTATATCGCCGGCCAAACCATGAATGTACACCCCTATCCGGGCTGCTTCCACCGGACCGTAGCCCTGTGAAAGCAAAGCTAAAATAATTCCGGTCAGCACATCTCCACTTCCCCCTTTTGCCATTCCCGGGTTTCCTGTTGTATTAAACCATACATCTCCATCGGGTGTGCTAATAGAGGTATGGGCACCTTTTAGCACAACAACTACCTTATTCTTTTTCGAAAATTCCTGCTGAGTGACAAAGCGGGCATAGTGCGTATCGTGATTATGGGTCAGCCGGTCAAATTCTTTAGGGTGCGGTGTCAATATAGTATTTTCCGGCAGTTTTGCCAGCCATTCTTTCTGTTCTGAAAGTATGTTCAGCCCATCAGCATCTATTACAAGTGGTATTTTTGCTTTCTCGAGCAGTTTGTTTACTGCGCGACTGGTATTTGTTTTTGTATTAATGCCCGGACCTATGGCAATGGCTGAATATTTATCGGTATGGTTAAGGCCTGTAAAAATAAGATCCGATTCATCGATTGACACCAGCGCCTCTGGAACAGACATTTGCATAATTTCATATCCTAACCGCGGAATATGCACCGATACAAGACCTGCCCCACTTCTTATGGCAGCCCTCGACGCCAGTACCGCCGCCCCCATCATACCATAGCTCCCGGCAATTATCAGTCCGTGCCCGTATGTTCCTTTATGCGAAAACTTACTTCTAATCTTTATCAGCTCCTTTATATCTGACCTTTTCAGGTATTTGTATGGTGAGAATTCCGCATGAATTATTTCTTTGTGCAAACCTATTGGCAAAACATGCCATTTCCCAACATACTTCTCGTTTTCTGAAAAAAAGAAAGAGAGCTTCGGAAATTCAAAACACAATGTAATGTCTGCCTGAACAATTTTGCCCTGTGTGTTCGTTGAATTATCTTCCCCCCAAAGCCCACTTGGTATATCCACTGATATTACCCTGCGTTTTGGGGAATTATTCAAATAGTCAACAAGTTTTGCGCTTACCCCTTCCAAAGGCCTGGAAAGTCCCGTGCCAAATAAAGCATCAATAACAACATCGTCTTCAGAGATATACGGAAAACCATCTTCTGATTGGACTTTCTTGATTTTGACGTCCGTTTCCTCCATTAGCCGTGTTCTGTTAATTTCTGAATCAGGAGAAAGTTTATCAGATATATCAAGAAGATAAAGCCTAATATTCTCATACCCGTAATGAAACAGGATTCTTGCCAACGCCCAGCCATCACCGCCATTATTTCCTGGCCCTATAAGGAAAAGAAACTGAGTTTTTTTCTTAAACCGTTTGCTTATCCAGACAAAAAGCTCGTTAGCTGCACGCTCCATCAGGTCTACCGACGCAACAGGTTCATTTTCTATGGTATAGGCATCTATCTGTTTAATTTGGGCTGAAGAAAATATTTTCATCTTTAATTAAAATTTCTGTTTTGAGAACTACTACAAAAATCCAGGCGTCTGCTCCTTCACAAAACTTCCCACATCATGCTACAGGTAAAATGTTTCGATTTTTATTGTTTATTTACACAAATTTACACACAAATGACATTCATCTTATAGTCAATCTATAAAACTTTATATATTTGCCATCCGACAATTCCAATCCTCCTGGACAAAACAATGAACAATTACAATAAAAACTCAAAGATTATCTAAATGGCGAAACAAAAAAGACATCCTAAAGGACTGATGGTCCTGTTTTTTACTGAAATGTGGGAACGTTTTGGCTTCTATTTGCTTATCGGAATATTTTTCCTTTATATGACTGCCAGTAAAGATGGCAATTTTCCCGGAATGGGATTTTCCGGGGCAAAAGCCAGTGATATTTACGGATCTTATCTGGCCCTTGTTTATTTAACCCCTTTTATCGGAGGGCTTCTGGCCGACCGGTACCTTGGTTACAGGCTTTCCATAACTATCGGGGGGCTTCTGTTTTCTGCCGGGTATTTCCTGCTGGCAGTAAATAATGAAACAGCCTTCTTTCTCGCGTTATTACTAATTATACTTGGTAATGGTTTATTCAAACCAAATATTTCCGCCCTTGTGGGTAAAATATACGACTCTGACCCAAAGTACAAGGATCTTAAAGACAGTGGTTATAACATTTTTTATATGGGAATCAATATCGGTGCCTTTATTTGCAACTTTATTGCTGCTTATTTAAGAATAAATTACGGCTGGGGCTGGGCATTTGCTGCAGCCGGAGTCGGTATGCTTATCGGGGTTATCTGGTTCTGGACCGGACAACTAAAAGCGCCGGACATTAAAGAGGTAGACAAAGTGTCCCCTCCTACAAAGGATGACATCCCAATGAGCAAAATTCTTTACACCCTTTTCCTTCCTGCTACAATTGCCGGTTTTCTAGGCTGGATGATCCCTGGAAATATTTTCAGTTCTGACTCTACAGATGCTTTCCTGTTTTTTAGTATTGTAGTGGTTATTTTCTATGTTAATATTTTAAGAAAAGCAAAAAAAGAGGAAAAACAACCCATTAAAGCATTATTAGCTGTTTTTGGAGCCGTTGTGGTATTCTGGGCAATTTTCCATCAAAATGGTGCAGCACTGACCGTTTGGGCTGAAAACCACACCAATAGAAAAGTTCCTGCTGCATTGGAGCAACCTGTTACTTATTTAAGCCTTAACCAGGAAGTTACTACTGAATTAAGGCCTGTTCACAAAGTAGACCTGCATGGGGCCGAAGTTCTTGATGAAAATGGTGAGGCTGTTGTTGAAATGCAACCTCACAGCTACTTCCATAACATCCCAAAAGAGGACTGGCCGGAATCAGGAAAATACAAGCTTATTTCAACAGAGCTCTTCCAATCCATTAACCCGGGCTTTATCATACTCTTTACCCCTCTTGTTGTAGGATTTTTCAATTTCATTGCAAGAAGGCGAAAGAAAGGACCGGTGACCACACCAGCAAAAATTGGATGGGGGATGGTAATTACAGCACTCTCTGCCGTCGTAATGATTTTCGCTGTTATGGCATCAAACAATGGCGCGGTAAAAGCCTCTGCCGGATGGCTCTTTGGAACCTACGCAGTAATCACCATCGGGGAGCTGTGCTTAAGCCCTATGGGACTGTCGCTGGTTTCGAAATTAAGCCCACCAAGGATTACCGCCTTAATGATGGGAGGATGGTTCCTTTCTACATCAATCGGAAACAAACTTTCCGGTGTACTGTCGGGAATGTGGGGCGTCTACGAGAACAAAGCGTTCTTCTTCTTAACAAATACTTTACTTGTTGCTGTTTCTGTAATTCTTATTTTCAGTATGCTTCCCTGGTTAAACAGGGTTATGAAACAACATACAGAGTCAAGCTCAGAAGAGTAAGCACCTGACTATAAATAAATAAAATATAACACTCTTTTTAAAGAAGCTATCCGGATTTACGGGTAGCTTTTTTTGTGGCCCCACTTTTATAATTATCCTGTTGACCAATATCACCTTGCCTAAATGGAACGTGTTTTGAATTTACTGTAAATATTTAGTAACTTGAGTAAGATTCAAACGTCTTACCAATGCGTATTAACTTATTAAACAGAAAAGTACCGGCAACAACTATTGTTGCGTTGATTTTTGTTCTCATATTTATCGACAACATTATCCTGAACAGTAAAGCTGAAAACACATCACCTCCCGGCTATTTTTATTCTGGTGACACGGTTTACGTTGAAAAAATAATCCGGGACACTGTTGAAATTATAAAATACGTAGATACTACCCCTATTGTATTTCACAAGAAAGCTTTTTTGTACATAAAAGACACCTTTAACATTGATGAAAGAACTTATTACATTACAGAAAATGACGATACGGTCAAAGTCTTTTATTTTGACTACACCTATTACATTTTCAACTATACTTTTCAGGACTCTATTGTTAAAGTTGACTCCGTTCTGGGTTGCGATTTATACACCCATTGCCTGTGCGATGACCGGGAACGCATTGTCGTTTTCCATACCTGCGAAGGAGAAAGCAGAATGATTATTAATATGTTAAATGAACAAAAAGACAAATAATGATTCACCTCACGGCAAACTAAAAAGGTATGAGGTTGTATTACCCTTTCATTAATGCATTTCAAAGAAAGAGAAACCCATCCCCTTCCTGAAAAGTCCTGAACAGTTGAATTTACTGAATTCTAAGCCAATATACACCAAAGCCCTATGCGCGTGAGTGGGAACTGCCTTTTTTAAAATCTTTTCATTGCCAGTTCCGAAATTGAACCTCCAATTGCAAGTGACGCCGTAGCAGCAGGAGATGGAGCATTTAAAACATTTATGGCCCATTCATTTTCTTTTATCAGAAAATCATCTATTAACCTTCCGGAGCGGTCGCAGGCCTGCGCCCTTACCCCTGCCCCACCGGGCAGCAAATCCCTGTGGGAGATTTCCGGCACTAAACGATTGAGGGCCTTCGTTAAAGCCAGTTTGTTAAACGAGCGCCAGTACTCCCCTGCTCCTGTCTTCCAGTACTGCTTCATAACCTTTCTAAAACCGGGCCAGTTCATAGAGCGAAGAAAATCCTTCTTATTAAAGCTTGTTTTGTGATACCCTTCTTGTTTAAATGCCCATACGGCATTTGGACCAGCTTCTATCCCCCCGTTTATCATACGTGTAAAATGCACCCCCAAAAACGGAAACTCCGGGTTCGGAACTGGATATATAAGGTTATTGACCAAATGAATTTTGTCTGCTTTTAACTCAACATATTCCCCTCTGAACGGTATAATCCTGACATCCAGATTGTCTTCTGTCATCAAAGCAACCCGATCACTAAAAAGTCCTGCCGTATTAATTAGCAGACGTGCCTGCACATTTACTCCCTTTGAAATGACTTCAACCCGTCCTGTTCTTTTTACAACATCAACAACTTCTTGTTCATAAAATATTTCTGCACCAAAACGCCCCTTAATAATTTGGGCATATCTTTCTGCTACCTCGGCATAGTCCACAATTCCTGTGTAAGGCACGTGAAGTGCTTTAATTCCCGAGGCGTGCGGTTCAAATTCCTTTATTTTCGGTCCATCTATCTTTACTACCCGGTTTAATCCATTTTGACGGGCCCTCTTATACAGTTCTTCAAGCCCTGGTAATTCCTCCTCGCGTGTGGCCACTATAATTTTTCCGCATAATTCGTATTTTATTTCCTCCTTCTCGCAAAACTGCACCATCCGGCTATATCCTTCAATACAATTGCGGGCTTTCAGGCTGCCTGGCTTATAATATACTCCGGCGTGAATAACTCCACTGTTATTTCCTGTCTGGTGTTTTGCAGGGCCCTTTTCTTTCTCCAAAACAGTAACTTTTAACCCCGGCCTCTTCTCAAGAAGTCTGAGTGCTGTTGCCAGTCCCACAATTCCAGCTCCTACAATAACTACATCTCTCATTTTATCTTTGATTCGTTTTTTCAGTAGATAATATTAACGATGATTTTTAAATATCCACTTTAATTTCAGCTTTTAAATTTATAATGCCTGGTTTGTTTCCATATTGGCGTTTAATCAGCGAAAAACAATTTATAGCACCAATAACTTTTTTAGATTTTACCAATAAAGCTAAACGATATAATCGTTATTTTCGAAGCTTTCGAAAACGAATGACTTCTAAATAACTAATACAATACAGATGTGGTTACCGTTAAAAATATATTTTACAAATTAACCTGGGAAATAAGACAAAAAGTAATGTGGCCTACCAAACCCATTGAATATGTTAAACTTCCCGATGACCCTGGCGGTATTCATTACGGTTTGTTTAAGGATGAAGAACTTATTTCAATCGTTTCGTTATTCATATCGGGTACCGATGCCCAGTTTAGAAAATTTGCGACAGTTGAGAAAGAGCAAGGGAAAGGTTATGGAACAATACTTCTTAAATACATGATGACAAACCTGGATCAGAAAAAGATTAAAAGACTTTGGTGCAATGCCAGAACAGACAAAGCCACTTTCTATGAAAGGTTTGGCCTGCGACAAAGCGACAACAAGTTTTCCAGGGGCGGGATAGATTATGTTATTATGGAGAAAATTTAAAATGAGTAACCTTCCCTGATAGCGGTTCCTGCCCAATCAGTCCGCTTACTGTTTTTCAAAAACAATAAATATTAGCACCTTCAGGTTCAACTTTGATATTTCTTGTAGTTTACATCTTACAGCATTTTCAAGAAAGACTAAGTATTCATCAACTCATCACCTAATAAAAAATGAGGGACGTAAACACCCCTCATCTTTATATCGTAAAGAAAAGCTTCCCCTACTCTTTTCTTTCTGTAAATTCGCCCATTGTTTTAGTAAAAATAAATATTGCAAGAATACCCAGTCCGACATGGACCGCCAATGTATACATAATATATTCCGGATGTCCGGATTTTTCGAAGTTGCCCATTATCCCGGTATATATACCACTGGCCACCGCTCCAATAAATGTAGCCAGAAAGTTTGTCCCCATGTATAATCCGGCTTTCTCTTTAGGGGCAATCCACATAATATACTCCTGTATTCTTGGAGAAGAAATCATTTCTCCAATGGCAAACAGGAATACTCCGAGAAACACCAACCCATTTGCTGATGTTACAGAAAAACCTAATACCAGAAATCCTGCTGCTGCAATAAACAGACCAAATATAAATGAACCTATAGCTGCCCGCTTCTCAAATATCCTGGAAATTAACAGTTGAAAAACAATGATGATGTATCCTGTATGAGAAATTGCCTCTGCGTTTATTCTCCACACACCTTGATCATCCTGACTTGAAATCAGGGTATTTGTGAACCATTCGCCCAGCACCGACTTTACTCCAAGGTAAAGACTGGCCGTATCCAGATAATCATTTATATAGACTGCCAAAACATTAAAAAACGCCCAGAACGGCATCCAGAAAAACACACCAAGCAATAATATGAAAACCGAAAATTTAAAATCTGAGAGAGCTACAAGGATATCTTTAAATTTCTTTTTAAGGGTTACATTTTCAATTTCCCTTTCCGGCTCTTTATAAAAGAAGATTGTAACTAAAAACATCAGTCCAATGGTTCCTGCTGCTGTATAAAAAACATAATCCCATGAAATGGCCCGTAGTTTTCCCATAATAATAGGCCCAAACGATGCCCCCAGGTTAACCATTGCGTAAAATATTCCATAACCGAAGGTTTTATTTGTTGAATCCGTTGTTGCCCTTACGGTAGCAGATATCAGAGGTTTAAATATCCCCGCTGCAAAACCAATTGAAAGCATGGTTAATGCTATCCCACTAAAAGACTCGGTTATAATTAAAAGTAATATCGAAGGTAAATAAGCCAGATATGAAACGATTAGTACCCGCTTGAATCCATATTTATCGGCAAAAGTACCCGAAAAAAGCGGCGTTAGATATGACAGCCCTAGAAATAAACTTTGAATAAAGCCTAAGTCTCCCTTATTATATCCCATTTGCTGTAAATAGATTCCGAAACCCATGTAAATCCCATAGTATGCAAATCGTTCCAGAACTTCAATAATGTTTGCTACCCAAAATACCTTTGGGAATGGTGTTCTTTTACTCATAGTACTTTTTTTTATAATTCTGTTAAAGATGAAAAAAAAATTGGCTTATCTTTTGACTGCATGACAAATATCATGTAACCAATACCGTTAAAGGTTTTGTCGGGTACACCTAAAAATAAGTTTCAAAAATAAAACAACTTATGCCACCTATATCAGGTGATTTACATCACTTATATTTATGAAAACAAAGATGGGCTAATCCGTATATCTTAATAGATAACTTAAAAATTCCATTGTATTATGTTAAAAAAAATTCTTTTTGTTTCATGCCTTACCTTTTTCCTTTCCGTTTCAAACCAAACCACTTCCTATGCAAAAGGTTTTAACGAAAATTCTGTAATCGACCAGACAAGCGAAAAGGTCGGGAACAACGGCCAGATAATAAATAGCGAGCCGGGAAACAGATATAAAGAGAACAACAAGAAAAAGAAAAAAATAAAGACAAACATTAAGATACTCCACGCCGATAGTTGCCCTACTTTTAAAAGTTACGTTTCAAAACAGCAGAATAAAAGAATAAGAAAGCTTAAACGCAATAAGAGAAGCGAAAAATCTGAGCGGACGTTCATGTAGTACCCGACAACCAAAATAAAGCTTAACCTAAAGTTTGTATGTTGAATACTGTTTTTATCAGTAATAATCAACATACAAATTTTTCGGCATTAAACAAATTCTGATTTATTTTTCAACAACACCCCCTCTTTAAACTCAAAGTATCAAAAAATTTCGTTTTAAACATTTCGTTAACATTATAGTTCTCGCGACCCCATGGATTTTCTTTTGTAAATGAGAAAAAGATTTTAATTTTGCTTAATTTTTATTTTGAATGATTCTATTTAGGCTTAAATCATTCGGGCTAAGTGTTTAAACATGGATACAGAGATTCTCATTAAACGTGAACAACTTGTTAAAAGAATATGTGCCAGACTCAATAATTTTGTTGACCTTAAGCATACTCTCTCTACCATAATAGAAGAAATAAAAGACCTAACCGGGTTTGAGGCTGTAAGCGTGCGCCTCCACAAGGATGATGATTATCCTTACATTGTCCACAAAGGGTTTCCCGAAACCTTTATTAGACAGGAAAATTGTTTATGTCAGCACACCGGTTCCGTCAAAAAACCGGAATGCCTTTGTGGTAATGTTATTTCCGGAAGAACCAATCCGGTCAATAACTACTACACGAGTAAGGGCAGCTTTTGGACAAACAATTCTACCATACTCTCCCCTACTCTCGTTGAGAAAGAAAAGAACACTATCATCCGAAACCACTGCAACGCGGCAGGATATGAATCTATTGGGCTCTTCCCGATAAAAACCAGGGAAGAAAACATCGGGCTTATACAACTAAACGATAAAAGAACAGAAATGTTCACCGAAGACATTATTGAATATCTGGAAATGATTGGTGAACAAATTGGCATTGCTATCGAAAATGCATTGCTTTATGAGCAGATTAAAGATAAAAACGAAGAGCTTGAGAACTCCCTTAAAGATCTGTCAAATATGCAAAGCCAGTTGATGGAGGCAAAAAAGATGACTGCTCTTGCCGATTTGGTCTCCGGAATTGCCCACGAGATTTATCACCCTATTTCTCAATCATTACACCTGCTTGAAAATATTATTTCCAGAACAAAATCTGTAAATGGAACACAGGACCTGATATCTGATGAAAAATCGATCCACGATATGTTAAGCAATGCAAAAGGGCTTGTAAAAAGTTTTCGCAGCATTGCTTTTGATCAGTTTCAGGAAAGCCGTCACTTAATAAATATAAATAACTTTTTAAAAGATGTCGTACGGGTCCTTGAACCTTCGATAAGGCAAAAAAACATTGAATTTGTAATTGAATGCAACCAGCATTCTGAAATAATGGGCTTTACGGGGATTTTATCACAGGTCATAACCCTGCTCATCCAAAATTCTTATGTACATGGCTTAAAGAACAGAAACAAAGGTGTAATAAGTTTAGGGTGCGGTATTGTTGATGAAGAGACGATAGAATTGACCGTTGCTGATAATGGCAAAGGTATTGCCCCCAATATCAGGCATAAACTGTTCGAACCATTTTTTACTACTGAAAAGAAAAAACATACCGGCCTCGGATTACACATTGCCAAAAACCTTATTGAAAATAAACTGAAAGGTGAGCTCTACCTGGATCAGGAATATGGTGAGGGAGCTAAGTTTGTAATCAGGATCCCTGCTTAAAGAAAACGGTTCCCATTCGGTTAGGCCGAACCAGAAAAAAAGCAGGTGTTTCAAAACACATGACAACAAATATCATGTTTCTTCTGGCAGATCTTCAATACATTATATTCACAAACTTTAAGGCAAATTTTAATGGGAACACAATTGGTATTGGGAGATGAAGCTATTGCCCAGGCAGGAATAGATGCGGGCATGTCGGGTATTTATGCATATCCGGGAACACCTTCAACAGAGATTACAGAGTTCGTTCAGAATTCGGAAGAGGCTAAAACGAAAAACATCCGCTCCTCATGGTCGACCAACGAAAAAACCGCTTATGAAGCCGCACTAGGCATGTCATATGCAGGCAAAAGAAGTATGGTTTGCATGAAACATGTAGGCCTGAACGTTGCAGCAGATGGTTTTATGAACTCTGCTATCACAGGTGTTAAAGGCGGGATGATCTTAGTCGTAGCAGACGATCCCTCTATGCACTCTTCGCAAAATGAGCAGGATTCACGCATGTATGGCAAATTTGCCATGATCCCGGTTATTGAACCTGCCAACCAACAGGAAGCCTACAACTCCGTTTTTTATGCTTTCGACCTGTCTGAAAAACTGGAAGTCCCTGTAATGATAAGGCTAACAACACGAATTTCCCACTCCAGGGCGGGAATTAACAGAAAAAATCCCCTGGAACAGAATAAACTTTCCCCGCATAATTCCGACAGCAGGTTTATTCTTCTTCCGTCCAATGCAAGAAAACAATATGCAGACCTGATTGACAAACAGGCAGAAATGGAGAAAGCATCGGAAGTGTCAGAACTAAATTATTTTATTGAGGGTGATGACAAGCAAATTGGCATACTGGCGTTTGGCATTGGTTTTAATTATGTAATGGATGTAAAACAGGCTTACGGGCTAAACTTTCCGGTTTTAAAGATCGGACAATACCCGCTTCCTGATAAAAAAATAAAAGAGCTGTTCAATTTATGTGAGAAAGTCCTGATTGTTGAAGAAGGTTACCCAATCTATGAAGAGCATTTCCGCGGTTATTTCGACAAAGGGGGCAATATTCTGGGGCGCCTGGACGGTACCCTGCCACGAACAGGTGAACTAAACCCTGATCATCTTTCCAATGCGTTTAAGATAAAAGAAGTAGAAAATCATGCCCCTCAGGAAGGGCTGCCGAACCGTCCGCCAATGTTATGCAGAGGCTGTAGTCACCGTGATGTATTTGAAGCGCTGAATATAATTTTCAGCTCCACAGAAAAGCACATTTTCTCTGATATAGGATGTTATACGCTTGGGGCCCTGAAGCCATTTGAAGCAATTTCTTCCTGTGTTGACATGGGGGCCTCTATCACAATGGCTAAAGGCGCAGCCGATGCCGGCCTCCGGCCTGCAGTAGCAGTAATTGGCGACTCTACATTTACACACTCAGGCATAACAGGGCTGCTTGATGCCGTAAACGACAAGTCGCCTGTTACCGTGATTATCTCTGATAATTCCACTACAGGAATGACCGGTGGCCAGCAGTCTTCAGGAGAGGGCAAATACATCAACATATGTAAAGGACTGGGAGTTGAGGAAAAGCATATCAGGGTGTTAACCCCACTTAAGAAAAACCTTGAAGAAAATGTAAAAATATTAAACGAAGAGTTTGATTATGAAGGGGTTTCTGTTATACTCGCACAAAGAGAATGCGTCCAAACCCTGGCAAGGAAAAAAAAGAAAGAAAAGCAGGAGGCAAATTAAAGTCAAAACAATCAGAACAAAAGATTAAACAATGAAAAAAGACATCATAATTTCCGGAGTAGGCGGACAAGGTATATTAAGTATTGCTGCTGTTATCGATCAGGCCGCAATAAACCAGAAACTTTATGTAAAACAAGCTGAAGTGCATGGGATGAGCCAGAGGGGTGGTACTGTTCAGTCCCATCTCCGCATTTCCTCCGAACCTGTTTTTTCTGACTTAATCCCCACAGGGAGTGCAGATATAATACTCTCTGTTGAGCCCCTGGAATCATTAAGGTATATTAATTTTCTGGCAAAAAATGGCTGGATTATTACTTCTTCAAACGAATATAAAAACATCCCTAATTATCCGAAAAAAGAGGAACTACTTGATAAGTTAAACACCTATGAGAGAAAAATTATTGTAGATGCAGAAAAGCTGGCAAAGGAAGCCGGAAACTTAAAAACCACTAACATGGTGATGCTTGGGGCTGCATCAAAAAAAATGGACATCCCTCTTGATTCAGTGAAAAAAGCCATTAAAACACTTTTTGATCGTAAAGGAACAGAAGTTGTTGACATAAACATTAAAGCCTTTGAACTGGGACACGCCATTGAAACATCCTGAGACTCTTTTTATGTCATCTCAGAAAACAGTTCTTCTCTTACACCTGTAATATAACTTCTAAACTCTTCAACCCTTTTAAAGTTAATCGGGTGAAAGCTGTACAAGAAGTATTTTTTGTACGAACTTTGTAACAAAGTCAATAACTCGTTGTAGGTTATTATTTCCGGAAGCCCCTGCTCCCCCTGCCTATATAAAATCACCAGTTTATTGACCAAAAGAAGTTTGGCCTCGCAGTACAATCGCCTTAACAAAACGTCTTCAGAAATTATATTATATTGATGGGCATCTATAAAGCTCATTATCCAGTCCCACTCTTCGAATAATTTGAGCTCTTTCTCTGTCCAGGTATAATTTTTCATTATTATAGTTTTATGGGTTATATTTTTTTTGCTTGCAACTTAGCAAGTATGATTTGAAATTAAGTTAAGGTCTCTTTAAATTCGCATTAAGTATAATGATATAGCTCATTGTTTATATTGACAAAAGTTACTAAAAACACCTATTAAGACATAAATTTTAACGAACCATTAAATCATTAATATTTTATCTGTTTTTAAGCGTAAATGGCAGGTACACGATTAAATGAAACCGGCTGATAAATTCGTGCAAGAAACCTCCGGAAACCTCAACCTTCCACTCAATTTGCGCTACAACATGTCACAATACCGTTATTAGACTAAACAAATACATCAGCAAAATGAACCCTGCAATTTTATTTCCTGCCCATCTTAAAAAAAGCTAATATATTTAGCATCATAAACAATCTTTTTTACACCAATCTAACAAAATCATCCATCTTAGTTACATTCTGTATTTGCATCAAAATGTATTAACCCATACCAGGCATTTTATCCTAAACAATTTCTCAACATTGAAAAAAGCAATTCTCAATTCACGCCACCCCTTCCCAATCATCACCCCAATAGCTTATACATACCTAAAGAATAAGTTTTTAGAAATAAATATCCTGATATACGATATATCCAGAGCTTCATCAAAACACCCCTTCTTTTCTATGACAGAATGAAAAAATATTAACAAAACGTTAAGTGCTTTTATATAACTCGTAAAATGCAATTAAATAGAACAATACCATTGTTTATAAAGCATAAATACTAAATATTTAAGCTTAAATATAGGCAAATAACGGGTTTTCTTAAGAATAAAATCAGGGGAATTAAAGACGCTTAATGACATCAATTATTGAAATTCGCACAGCCTTATAACAAAAACTAATGCGAGTTTTTCTAAAAAATTGTTTCACTTTTTTTAAAATTCTACACAATGAAAATGGTTAAAAAATTTACCACAGTTGCATTTGCAGCAATCGCTTTTGCGGCAACAGGTTTTGCCCAAAACCAAGTAAAGTTATCGACTCTTGCTGTTCCAGCCGGAGGGACCCAGTACACGGAAGGTAACTTAGCCCAGGATGTAGTTACGCTTAATGCCAATACGACTTACATTCTTGACAAGAAAATTTATGTAGTAGACGGTCAGGAATTACACATTGAACCAGGAACCGTAATTAAGGCAGAAATCGGGCAAGGCCTTGATGCCCCTGCTATTATTGTTGCCCGTGGCGGTAAAATTTACGCTGAAGGTACTAAAGAGAAGCCTATTATCTTCACTACAATTGAAGATGCCCTGGATGGAACTTACTCTGCTATCAACAAAGAAAAGTGGGGAGGGATTATTCTTCTTGGAAAAGCTTATAACAATGTTCTTAAAGGGGATGAGAACCCAGAAGCTCAGCCAAGTGCTGTCATTGGAATTAATAACGGGGAAAGCTACATTGAAGGTCTTGACTACCCTGATACCAGACACCACTACGGTGCTATGGAGCATGACGCTGAAGGAAACCCTACTTTCGTAAACGATGACAACTCAGGAGTTTTACGTTATGTATCTATCCGTCATGGTGGTTCTGAAATCGGAGTGGCTAACGAAATCAACGGATTAACTTGTGGTTCTGTTGGAAGCAAAACTGTTTTAGAGCACATCGAAGTTGTTTCTAACGGTGATGACGGAATTGAGTTCTTTGGTGGTACTGTAAACATCAAGTATGCTAACATCATGTTCTGCGAAGATGACTATATTGACACTGACCAGGGATACAAAGGTAAAGGACAGTTTATCTATGGTGTTATGCTTCCAGAAACTAAAGGAGACTCTGTTGCAAAACTTGGAGACAATGGAATGGAATGGGACGGTAACGACTTTGACGGTCGCAAAATTGTTTCTGACCCACGTTTTACTAACGTAACTATCATTGGTTATGCAGGTGGAGATGACAAAGGCCTTGAACTGAAAGAAGAATGCGAAGGCCTTGTTAGTAACGCTATTATTGCTGGTTTTGACATTGCAGGAAGACATAAAGGTGGCGCTGTTACTTCAGTTAAAAACACGCTTTTCCTAAACTGTACTTCAAGCAAATTGGATGAATCTAAACTAGAAGGTTGTGAATTCTTAGCTTCTGATGACGTTATTGATGACAAGCTATCCATTGAAGTCATTCAATCCGGAAACATCTACACTCAGGAAGTAGCAGATAGAGTAAACCCTGTTCCTGCTGCAGGCACTGAGGCTGTAAAAACTGACTACCGCCCATGGGAAGAAGACAGCTTTTACACTTACGCTCCATACAAAGGTGCTTTTGAGCCAGGTGTTGAGCCCTGGACTACCGGATGGACCCTTCATGCTAATATGGGAACTGATGATGCTGCTGTTGGTTGCCCAACAGATATTGACAACAGTGGTTCTACTGGCCCTGCCGACCTGAACCAAGTACTGAATGAGTACGGGAACAACTGTAAATAATACATTAATTTATATTGATTTAAATTTTTTAATGATGAAAAATATTGCACTCGCAGCAATTTTAAACCTGGCTCTTAGCCTGTCTGCCTTTTCCCAGGTAGACATCGTAAGAGCGAAAAAACACGGCCTGGAAGCGCTATTAGTTGAAAAAATAGCGGTTCCCGGAAACCTTACAGATGTCCCCGAGGGCTCAACTACTTACAGATTATTCGTTGATCTTGCTCAAAATCATAAATTCCTTAGTTGCTTTGGAGTAGACAATACAACTCCTAAAATCAACTTAAAAATCGAAAGTACCCAACCATTTTTTAATCACCCTAACGGAAATGCTAAAGGTTCAGGGGCCAATCCTGGCTGGTATGGAATTGCACCAAGTTTAGAATACGACTCATACGTTACCGATGGCAGAATTGGAAACGACTATGTTGGTGTATTAAAAGCATTAAACAATGCTGGTTATGTTGACATTACTGAAGCAACAACACCTAAAGGTGATTTGGTTGTTCCAATTAGAATGGATATACTTATTAACAGTACCAGCACTATACTTGATGATGTAAACAGTGGCTGGGGAGTTCCTGGCGGAATTGCAGGTCCCAACTCTGTACGCAATTTTGTATTTATCGGACAGCTTACTACAGCCGGAGAACTTACAATGTCTCTAAATATCAATGTTCAGAATCCTCTCGGAGATTTTAATACAATAACCGGAGTTAATTATACTACATCAACAGAAGCATCTTCTGCACCCGGAATGAAAAATGCCAAACAAATGTATTCTTTTGTTTCTTCGGATGATGATAAAATTTACCCCAACCCTTCTAACGACTTTGTTAATGTTGTTACCCAAGGTACTTCTACTGTAAAAATCTACAATGCCTTAGGTACATTAGTAAGAAGCAAAGAGAATGTAAAGGGGAAAACTACTTTTGATGTACAAAATCTTAATCCTGGTGTTTACATGGTTGAGATTAATGATAAGTTATTCCGCCTTCTTATTAAATAGTCTTTGCAAGAAAACTCCAAATACACTGCATTACTCTTGTCAGTTTTCTTGCAGCCACTAAATAAGAATTAGATCTGTTTTGAAATATACCCGACCTGTTGGTCGGGTATTTATTACCCTTTTTGTGTTGAACAAACTCTTTTTATTAGCGAACATGTTAAGGTTTATAAAAGAATAATGTATTTACTTAACGTTAAAGTGTAAATACACGTAACTCAACCAATTAAAACGTTAACCTGTCAAATAACGGTAATAGACTATGAAAACCTTAATTAAAACTATTGATTGGCTTAATACAAGAGTTTAGTCCATTATATTAACTTTTGCACCCAACACAATCAATTACACCCTAAAAAAAATTACAATGAAAAAAAAATTACTTATTGGGGCTTTAAGCTTTATTTCATGCTTAAGCATTTTATCCCAAAACATTAAAGTTGATACTGTTAATGTAAACAAAGATGGATTAGAAAATCTACTTGTTGAACAAATTCCCGTACCTGCCGGAGCCGGGGCCCCGGAAAACTCTGTTACCTACAGATTGTTTGTTGACCTTAAGCCTGGTTATAAATTTAATGCCTGTAAGGGGTTAAACGAATCCAAAACCCATTTAACGATAAAGAGCTCTGAGTCATTTTTTAATCACAATCAGGGTACTGGCAAAGGTTCCGATGCCAGTCCTGACTATTATCTTTTTGAACCTGGTTTAGAGTATGATTCTTATGCTACCGACGGTAGAATTGGAACGGCATATATTGGGGTATTAAGATCTGTAAACCCAGCCGGAAGAGCGGGGTTAACAGTGGCAACAACCCCGGCCAAAGATCTTGAATTTATCGGAAACAAAATCGATATTTTAACCGCTAATGATGTAAAAGAATTACATGATTATAACAAAGGCTGGAATGTGGATGGAGGTATTGGTGGTCCGGATGCTGATGCCAACATAATATTCATAGGACAGTTCACAACTGCCGGTAAACTGGAAATGTCGTTAAACCTATCGGTCTCATCCCCCTCCGGGACACCGTCGGATATTGCCGGAATTGTTTACCCGGTTAAACCCGGCTCACCTGTTGTAGAAATAACAGAACCCGAAAACAATTCGGTATACCAAATAGGAGAAACAATTGACATTAAAGCGGAAGTTAGTGGTGGAACAGCTGATTCTGTTGTATTCTTTGCTGACGAACTACAAATTGGATCCGATAATACAGTTCCGTTTTCAACACAACTAAACCCTGATAAAACCGGAGAAATTAAATTAATTGCTGTTGCGCACTACAAAGAAAGAATAGTTACACAAGAAGCAGCCGATACCGTTTCAATTAAAATTGTCTCCAATCCTGAAATTTCAATTTCATCGCCTAATGATGGCGATACTTTTAACGAAAAAGAAGATATTGAAATTAAGACAGACATAACCAACGATGAGATAATTGATTCTGTAGTGTTCTTTGCCAATAACTCAAAAATTGGTTTGAGCAGCAAAAAACCCTTCCAGCTGACCTGGCATGCTGACATTACGGGAAGCATAAAATTACTGGCTACGGCATTTTATAACAAAGGAAAACATGTTTCTTCAAAAGAAATTGGTGTTAACATAGCTCTTAACCCCAAAGTTACCATCACATCCCCCAAAAACGGAGACAATTTCATGAAAGGGGACAAAGTAAAAGTCTCTGCAGATATAACTACTGCTGGTAAAATTGATTCCGTTGTTTTTTATGCAGATAGTTACAAAATCGGTATAGATAAGAACTCACCTTACGAAACCATTTGGGATGCTTTCAGAACCGGAAACATAAAATTAACAGCAGAAGCTTATTACAATAAAGGAGAAAACAAGTCAGACAACGTTTCGGTCAACGTAAAAGAAAACACCCCCTCTGAATCAAATGTAGATACGGTAAAAGTCAACTTGCATGGCCTGGAAAAGCTAATTGTCGAGAAAATTGACGTTCCGAAAGATATTAAAGATATACCAGAAGGAACTGTAACATACCGACTATTTGTTGACCTTAAGCCTGAATATAAGTTTATTAGCTGTGCCGGATCTGACAAACCCTTAACGTATTTAACGATAAAGAGTTCAAAACCTTTTTATAATCATCCGCAGGGAACAGATAAAGGAGAAGGTGCCACCCCGGGATTTTACGCGTTAGCCCCAAGCCTTGAATATGATTCTTACGTTACAGATGGGAGAATAGGAAATGCATATGTGGGAGTTCTTAAATCGACAAATCCCCTGGGACGAATTGATATTACCCCTTCTACTACCCCTATTGGAGGAAGCCTTGTCGTACCTAAAAAAATAGATATTCTGAAATCTGATACGGCAACTATATTAAATGATTACCTAAGTTATTGGGGTGTTGCTGGTGGAATAGGAGGCCCTGATGCTGAAGAAAACATAGTTTTTATCGGACAGTTAACAACAGCAGGAGAGCTCAAAATGAGACTTAACATCTCTGTTAAAAACCCGCATGGTGGACTGGCAACGGCAAGAAACATATTATACAACTTTGCCGCGCCAAGCATTAAAATAACATCTCCGGCCAACAATGCCATGCTTCAGCTTGACCAGGAAAAACAGATTCTGGTTGAAGCCAGCGATGATGACGGAAAAGTTGATTCTGTTGAATTCTTTATTAATGACACGAAAGTTGGAACTTCAATTTCATCCCCATATAACTTCACTTGGGAAACGGATAAAGAAGGAACATTTAAAATAAAAGCCAGGGCCACTGATAATGATGGATACACCAATTCAGATTCTATTTCCGTAACCCTTGTTGATGGAAATCCTCCTGTAATCAAGATTCTATCACCGGCTAAGGACGAAGAAATAGCAGAAAATTCTACCGTAACCCTAAAAGCCGAAGCAAAAGATTCCGATGGTTCCGTTGACTCCGTAGCATTTTATATGGATGACAAGTTGATTACAACAGTAAAAGCTGCACCTTTCGAATATAAATGGAAAGCTAAAAGCATTGATGAACATCATTTAAAAGCTATTGCTTTTGACAATACCAGTCTTACCGATACCTCTTCCGTCAGTTTTAAGGTTGTTAAAGCTTCGTCCATTAACTTAACTAAGAACACGGAAAACCCCATTGTTACTATTTACCCTGTTCCTGTTAAAGACGTATTAACTGTTGAAATTAATTCGGAAAATGCCGCAGAGAAGTTTAACCTGAAAGTTATAAATATCTCTACCGGAAAAATTTTACGAACGTTTGATTTAGGTTCAATTGCTCCCGAGTTTAAAAAGTCTTTTAACCTTTCCGGGTTAATCGATGGTGTATACATCCTTAATATTTCGTCAGATAAAGGATTTAACACCTATAAGTACATTACTAAACACTAAACATATTTCATAAAGGGTATCTCTATAATAAAAAGTGTGGTTTTTTGCAAGAACAACAAGCTAAAACTGAGCAATCACATAATAAAAGCTGTTTCCTTATAAAACACTACATTACATACTTTTTTAGAGATGCCCTCCTTTTTTCATTTCCATTAAATTAATCTCTGCCTTATTATAAAAGCAAGGAATAAAACCTGTTAATCCAGGAAATACCAAACAAACAATAAACAAAAACATATGAAAACACTTTTACCCCTTTTATTCATATTACTCTCTATAACGGCTTCTCAGGCTCAGGGAATAATACGTGGTAAAGTAACCGATGAAAACGGAGAAGATCTTATCGGGGCCACCGTTGTCCTCAAAGCCGATAATAGCGTTGCTACAATTACAGATTTCGAAGGGGCATATTCACTCAAAGTGCCCCCTTCTGGTTCGCATACAATTGTTATTTCTTACGTTGGCCACAAGAAAACAGAGTTCCCTCTGAGCATTAAGGACAATCAGGTTATAATAAAAAACATTACACTGCAGTCCAGTTCAGAACAGATTGAAGAAGCTGTTGTAATCGGCAAAGCAAACCGGGAGAATGACGTTTACATGAAAACCATCAAGCTCAAATCTGCAACAAGCATTGATTATATTTCAAAAGAAACGATTAAAAAAACAGGAGATTCACAAGTAGAAGACGCTATCAAACGCGTAACGGGAGTATCTACCGTTCAAGGCTTTATCACAGTTCGCGGATTGGCTGACCGCTATGTAAAAACAACAATAAACGGGGCCCGGATCCCCACCCTTGACCCGCTTACAAACAATATTCGGTTGGACATGTTTCCGACTAGTTTAATCGACAACATTGTGATTACAAAAACCCAGAGCCCGGATTTACCCGGTGACTGGACCGGGGCTTACCTTTCTATCGAAACCAAGAGCTATCCACAAAAGTTCATGCTAAATGTAAAAAGTTCTTTTGGGTATAACGACCAGACAACCTTTAAAGATGTGGTTTCTTCTGCACACAGTCCCACCGAATGGATGGGATACGATGATGGGTTCAGGGATATTGATCATTCCAAATATTCAGAATATATTGGTTCGCCTAAAGCTTACGATCAGTTTGTTGCCCTGGGACTAAGAGAGCATTTAAATGCAATGGGGGCTACTGACGAACACGTAAACGAAACCCCATCACTGGAAAATATTTATGTGAAGCTGGGAATGGTTGAATTAGGAATTCTTCCGCCCGGACAAATTTATGATAAAACTGCCGTTAATGAAGCTTTACAACAAATTGAAGACCCAAAATCACAACTATACCGTGAAGCCTTCACAAAGATGAACACCCCAACTTCTGAATTTGGCAAAACCCTGCCAGATAACTGGATGACAACAAAAAGGCAAGCACCGTTGTCTTTCAGCCAAGATATTACGATAGGTAATCAGATTATGTTTTTCGGTAGACCTCTTGGCCTGTTAGCCGGAATCCGTTATTCCAGCTCGACAAAAAGCGACCCCAACGCAGAGCAGCTCACATACTCATACAACAGGGGCGAGAAATATTTTAAAAACTATACCGACTATCAAAGGCAATACACAACAGAAACAAATGAATGGAGCGCATTGTTAAGTGCTGCTTATAAAATCACACCTAACCATAGCATTTCACTGCTGTTTATGCCAAACATGAGTGGTGAAAACAAAGTCCGATTTGATTCGGGCTACTCCTTTAGCATGGAGCAGGAATATGGTTATGCTTATACTTTTCAGCATGATCAGCATTACGAGGAAAGAAAACAATTCGCCTACCAGTTCCAATCGAGCCATTACTTTCCCGTTTCCCGGCTTAAAGTTAAACTTTTAGGTTCTTTTACCGATGGAAGCAGTTCCACTCCGGACTATAAAAGTTTTACTTACGCTTCCAATCCTGACTTAAAAGATTCAACCGGAGCTGTATTATATGGTTATTCCAATGGCTTTAGCCCGCAAAGAAGGTATAGGTATCTGGAAGAAGATATCCTGGATATAAACGCAACCGGAGAAATACCCATAACGAAAAAAGCCGGATTTGTGCGAAAAATAAAATTCGGAAGTTCATTTTTCAACAACACACGCGATGCTTCTCAGTACATTTATAACGTTTATACTGGTGGTTTTGATAATTTAAAAGTTAAAGATCCATCAG
Source organism: Bacteroidales bacterium (assembly GCA_965230395.1). Taxonomy (GTDB): domain Bacteria; phylum Bacteroidota; class Bacteroidia; order Bacteroidales; family UBA10428; genus UBA10428. The sequence goes on along the minus strand of CBDDKV010000002.1, from coordinate 1,928,499 downwards.
CTCCCATAAGACAATCTACGTTTAACATTGTAGAAAACAGGGCTGGCAACCTGGTTATTTACAGACATTATGTTTCGCAAGGTTCTGACATTTTATTTAACGTCGGACATACGAAAATTTCTTCAGGGTTCCTGATGGCTGACTATGATTTAACACTAAAAACCAGAATCTGTGGTGGGTTAAGGGTTGAATACACCGACCTTTTCAACGATATTAAGAAATTCCATGAGCAGGGGCTCCCCCGTGACGATCCGAAAAGGTTATTTAATTCATCAACCGGGGCCCCTCCGGGAACAAAAGGGAACAAGGCCAATCCTACCAATATTTACAGCATCGACTATATTCCAAGTATAAATTTAGTACATAAATTACTGACAAGCGAGAATGTCAGCTTCAATACACGGTTAAATTACAGCAGAACAATTGCACGGCCCAGTATCAGGGAGGTTGCACCATTCTGGTTCTTCGACTATGAGTTTGGCACCTACGTGATAGGAAATCCCGATTTAAGAATTTCCCATATCGATAATTTTGACTTTAGGTTAGAGTCTTATTTCAGTTCCGGTGAATTCGTCTCTGCCAGTTTGTTCTACAAAAATTTTAAAGATCATATAGAAATGATCAATACAAACGGGTTGTACAGCTGGTCCAACGCAGACAAGGGAACAGCCATTGGTATTGAAGTAGAAGGAAAAAAAAGAATTGTCCGGAATTTAAACATCAGCGCAAACGTAACCATCGTTGAATCAAATACGCTCGTAAATATTTATCAGTATGACACAATTTTATCAGATAAAGTCGACCGCGCCATGTTTGGCCAGGCCCCTTACATTATAAATGGCCTGATTGACTACACTTCCGAGGCGCTTGGTATTACAGTGGCATTAAGCTACAACGTACAAGGGCCTAAAATTGCCCTTGCTTCATTAAGCGACGAGGTCCCCGATGTTTACGAGCTTCCGATGCACCGCCTGGATTTTAAAGCATCAAAGTCTGTTGGAAATAATTTCAGCATTGATTTTAAAATCAGAAACCTGCTCAACGAATCAACGACAAGGGCGTACTACTATGAAGGAAGTTATAATGATTATCCATTTGACAGCTATTCCTATGGAACGAGCTATATTCTGAGTATATCATACAAAATTTAAACATTCAATAAATTAAAAATACATGAAAAATAAAATACTAATTATATTGTCCTTCTCTTTAGTTTGGTGTTCAAAGCTTAGTGCCCAGTTAGAAAGGCTCTTTGTAGAAACTTATTATGTAGCAGGAGAAAAAGACACTTTAGATCCACTTGAAGGCCACCTCGAAGAAGGCTCTGTAACCTACCGCGTATTCGCTGATTTAGAAGAAGGGTATGCACTAAAATCAATTATTGGGGATCCTCGCCATCCGGTAATCGTTCAAAGTACTAAAAGTTTTTTCAACCATCCTTCAGGTGATGAATATGGGAGTTCAATTAACCCATTCTTTTTCACCTATGGAACTATAGCTCTGGACTCATGGTTATCTATTGGTTTTGCAACCGCAAATCACCTTGGGATCCCCAAAGAAAGTGACCCCGACACTTCTGTTTTCAATAGCTCAGAATTCCTTGCCCATGAAGACGAATCTGCCGGCCGTCCTATATCCATAGCTGATGGTTTAGTAGAACCTGACAGTAGCGCTGAAAAATACAGGATTCATTCTACCATTTCTGACAGCACTTTTTCTTCTAATAAAAAAAGCCGCCTGTTCCTTTTTAACGATTCAACCGGTAAAACAGACGGCATTATAGTTGAATCGTCGGTAGGGGCTGTTAGCGGAAAGGACAAAGAGAACATGGTGCTTGTTGCCCAGTTAACCACCAAAGGGGAACTTTCTTTTAAGCTAAACCTGGAAGTAATAAGTTTAACTGATTTTGATGCATGGGGAAAGAACACCTCCTACTATTATTATGCCACCGACACCTTACTGGATCCGAAGAAAAACCAACACTATAACCGATGGCTTTCTTTCCCGTTAATTTGTGGCTGCACCGACCCTTATTTTGCAGAATACACCCCTGAGGCCGTTTGTGATGATGGCTCCTGTTCTGATTCTATCCGGCTGGGATGTATGGACAATGCCGCCTGTAATTATGATCCGACAGCAAACTTCGATGTCAGGGAAATATGTTGCTATGGTCCCGATAATTGTGACGAACGGGACATTAAACTTGTCTGCCCTGAATACATTGAAAAAATATCTTTTAGCTTATCTCCAAATCCGGCTAATGAGCAATTTCGGTTGACGATCAATGAGCTTTTTGAACCAACAAAAGCCAAATACTCCATTATTGACCCATATGGCAAAAGGATTTGCGAAAATAGCCTGGACAATATTTACAGGAACATGGATGCCGAGATTGATATTAACAAACTTAAAAAAGGCCTCTACATAATTGAGGTCACTACCCAAAATGGGTATTCCACACGTGAAATGCTTATAAAGAAATAGTGTTTTTGATTTATTATTGTAATCTTCAACTTGCTTTGTTTAACCCCTTCGACAATTCATTCAGCTCAATGAGTTCGAGGGGGTCATATTTTTGCTCCGAACAGTCCTGTATAAACTCTTTGTTCAGCATATACAATTTACTATTATATTTATCTTCAGGGAATAAATTTTCTGTGGTGAACTTTTCAAATGGATAGTCCTCAAAGTTTAATGGACAAAAGGAAATTTCATAAGCCTCTACCTCATCGTTTAGCCTGTATAATGGAAAACCATGGGTCCTGCAGATAACAGGGCGGTGTTCATATATGGAACACGCATCATTTACCAAAAATCTGCACTGCCCCTCTCCGGCTTCTTTATTTATTTCTATTTTTTCACTTCCAATTGCGTTTTTTATCGCATGATATTCGATTGGCAATACCCTAAAAGCCTGACAACAAGATGCACAACCCGGCTTGCACTGCATTTCACCTTTATACAACTGCCATAGGCTACTGCATTGTTCATCAATTTCTTCACTCAATATCCGGTATTTTTCAAAAAACTTCTCTTTCATAAAAACATTCATTTTGTGCAACAAAACAAAGCGAAAGTATCGAAAGCATATGAAGATTAAAAGGCTTTTTTTATAAAACGCCCCCATCTTCTGTTTAACCCGTTTAAGTTTTTATCTTCAAAACCTATGCATTTTCAGGATTTCTTATCCCCACCACCTAATTTGTATACTCCCAATACCGTATTTTAGATACCCTTTAGGGAGCTAGAGACAAAACCTACACATTTCACTAGAGGTTTGCTGTTCCAACAACCAGGCTCAGGTTAGACAGACCAAAACCAAGACTACTTTTATAGTCCATTTGGGAAAATCAATCAGGGTTCCTTGCAAACAAATGAAACAGTAACTTCATGATAACCCTATACAATCAATTTATTACGCCGTCATGCATCAACAAACAAATTATTCGAAAAGCCCCGATAGCGTTACTACCAAAGCACACGACACCTGAAAAAATCAAACACAAAAAGTTTAATTAACGTTAATTCTAATTTTTTTTTCTTAAAAGTTAATTAATATTAATAAAATATTCATAAAAACTAGAGAGAGTATATTCGAACCGGAATTAATCTTAATACTTATAGACTTCATAATGAAAAAAGCACTTCTTACCTTCATGGTATTAGTGAGTTTCATGGTTTTGTCCAGTTTCACGGTAAAAGAAGCTGAGAAACCTGAAATTATTGCTAAATACCTTGTCTCCTTGGTACGCTATATAAAGTGGCCAGAGGAAATGAAAGACGGCAACTTTAAAATTGGTGTTTATGGCTCCTTTGATGTTTACAAAGCCATCTCCAAGCTTACGATGGGTACAGGTTTACAACACAGAAATGTTGATGTAATGAACCTGACAAAAATTGAGCAGGTGAGCTTTTCAAAATTTCACATTCTATTGGTTGCAGAAAGTAAATGCAATAAGGATGTTTTGGTAAAAGCCAAATCTGTTATCGGAGAAAACCCTACTCTTTTAATTACCGAAAAGGTGGGTGCCATATCCCAGGGATCTGCTATTAACTTCGTAACGGCAAATAACAAGTTGGGATATGAATTTAATAAAGCAAACGCAACCACCAACGGAATTCTCGTAAACAAACAGGTTGAAACATTCGCAACCAGGGTTTACTAGTGACGCATAATCAATCTCAACAAGGAAACGACTTTTCTTTGTTTTTATTTTTGTCACTATTGTAGTCTAAGACTAAAGAAAAACAACAACCATAAGATGCAATAATGCCATTATAATTTTTTATTACACAACAAACGGTAGGCGAAACCCCCGCTCATTATAATACACTTAGATATTATTCTCAGTTTTATCCAGCACTCCCTTAATAGACTGGAAGCTTCTTTCAATATCGTTATCCAAACCAACCGAAAACCTTACAAGTCCGGGATTAAGCCCCATTTTCCCTTGTATTTCCTGAGGTATCTCAGAAGAAGTACTTTTACCAGAATTGCTAAACAGGGTTTTAAAATACCCAAGACTTACAGCTAAATAACCTACGCCTTCATCCTGCAACTGCTTCATTATATAGTTGGCTTTCTCCGATGTTTCAAATTCTAAAGCCAGAATACCCCCAAATCCATATTCTTCATTCTGAAGCGATTTCATTAATTCATGATCCGGATGCTGCTGTAATCCCGGATACGTTACCTTTACTCCATACTTTGTCAGGTTTTCGGCAAGATACATAGCGTTCCTGCTATGTTGTTTCATTCGAATATGTAAGGTATGTAAATTCTTTAATATTCCAGAGGATCTTAAAGGATCGAGCACCGGGCCTAAAAGCATTGCCGTTCCTGAATTTACATCAGACAGTGAATCAATAAACTCATTGCTTGCACATATGGCCCCTGCCACACAGTCGTTTTTCCCGTTGATAAACTTTGTCATGCTGTACACCACAATATCTGCTCCGAGTTTTGCTGGTGACAAAATCATCGGGCTAAACGTGTTATCAACCATTAGTCTGGCATTATGCCGATGAGCTATCTTTTTTAACCCGGGGATATCCGAAACCTGCAGTAAGGGGTTTGTAATACTCTCGGTATAGACAACCTTCGTATTCGGGCGCATGGCTTTCTCAACACTCTCCAGGTTCGAAATGTCAACAAACGAAACGTCGATATTGAATTTTGGCAGGTAATTTTTCAAGAAGGCAAATGTACCACCATAGGTTGTAACACTTGTCACTATATGATCCCCTGCACTGCACAATTGTAGCAATGAACAGGTAATTGCAGCCATACCGGAAGCTGTAACCCATGCTGTTTCTGTTCCATCCATAGCCGCCAAAGCTTCGGCCAAATATTTATTACTCGGGTTCCAGTGCCGTGAATACAAGAAGCACCCTTCCATCTGGCCGAGAAAAGTTTCACTCATTGATTCAGCCTCCAAAAATGTATAAGTAGACGAATCGGTTATTGATGGATTGACTCCTCCAAATTCTCCAAATTGTTTTAAGTTTTGCAACGCTGTTGCTGGATCAAATTTCATAATTGTCTTTTTTTGAAAAATAGCCATACAATGTTTGATTTGGAATGACTATTTTCATCTATAATGTTTTTACTTCCCGTCTTCTGTAATTCAATAGCTTTCAAAAACCAAATCATCGTCTTTTTTATGTTCTACTTTTTTAACTTGTCTGTTTTTTACTTTGCTTTCAAGTGTGTTCATTACTGACAGGTCCTCGTTATCTATTTGAAAGAAGTTCACCGTACTTTTTAACTGCTCCGACTGTCCACTCATTTCCTCTGCATTAGTGGCCAGTTCTTCACTGGCAACAGCATTCTGCTGGGCAATACAGTTCAACTGCTGTATCGTATTATTAACCTGACTGGCCCATTCGTTTTGCTCATTACTTGCCGAAGATATTTCCTGCACCAATTGTGTTGTTTTTAATACATCCGGTAAAATTTCTTCCATACTTTTTCCGGCTTGTTCTGCTATTTGCAGGCTATTGTGTGCCAGGTTTACAATATCGTCCGCGACAACCTTACTCCTCTCTGCCAATTTTCTCACTTCGCCGGCCACTACGGCAAAACCTTTCCCATGTTCTCCTGCCCGTGCGGCTTCAACCGCTGCATTCAAAGCTAAAATATTTGTTTGAAAGGCTATATCCGTAATAACACTAATTTTCTCTGAAATTTGTTTATTGGCTTCAACACTGTTCTTCGAGTGCTTACTTACATTCTGAATACCTTTATAGGCTTTTGCTGCAATTTCTTCCGTATAACGCGAATTCTCGCTGTTTTGTGAAATGTTGACAACTATTTGTTCCATTGTCGAAGAGACTTCTTCTACCGATGATGCCTGTTCGCTGGCCCCTTCGCTCATTTGTTGGGCTGATCCACTTATTTGCTGACTGGCGGATACTATAAAGTTAGAACCGGACATTATTTTTGTTACAATCTGCTTTAGTTTAGATGACATGGATGACAAGGACTTAATCATTGTTCCAATTTCGTCATCCTGCGCAACCTTTATTTCTTTTGTTAAATCCCCATTGGCAATACCATCTGCAAGCCTGGCCGCCTCCTCTACAGGACGGGCAATACTTCTTGCCTGTAACCACGTAGCTAGTATTACAGCCAATATTATAAATACTGTTATTAATAGTATAAAGTTCCTTAATTGGGCAGCCCCCTGCATGGCTTCCGATTTGTTAATATCCGTTAGTATAACCCAATTTAATCCCTCAACTCCAATTTTATCATAAGCGCTTATAACCTGTATTCCCCGATAATCCTTAACGGCACCTGATCCTTTGCCCCCTTCAAGGACTTTTAACATTGCTTCTGATTTAACTTTCGCATTTAACACAGCACCTTTATGAAACCTTGATTCAGATCGCATTAAATAATCGTGCCCGACCAAATATGTTTCCCCTGTCTCCCCAAGGCCCTGCCTGTCTGCCACAATCTGGTTCAAGAGGGAGTCCGGGACTTGCACGGCCAATATCGCAGCCACTTCATTACTCTTTCCGGAACTAAATATAGGGCTGGCCACAAATTGAGAAGGCTCATTATCTCTGGGGGAATAATGCTCCAAATCAGAGATACTGGTCTTTCCTGTTTGTGCAACTTCACTCCAGACTTTTGCCAACACACTGTTTTTTAAACTTCCCTCAGACAGGTTTTCTCCAAATTCGCCCCCCTTTTCCACAGAAAACATTACATGTCCATGCTTCCTGGAAATAAGAAATACATCCTTATACCCTCTACTTCTCATATAGGTATTCATGGCATCATAATGCTTTTTATAAAGCGATTCATATCTTCTGGTTGAGACATAAAACCCTTCATTACTGCCGGTTCTCATCATACGGTGATAACTAATTAACTCTTGAATAAAAACCTGGATATCTTTAGATTGGGCATATGTTTCTACATCCGCTACCATTGTTTTGTAAAAATCTTCAATTACCCTCTTCTTTAGCCCTGAAATAGCTTCCAGCTTCTTAAAATATGTGTTTTCCAAAGCCTTACCCGACTTAGAAATTGAAACAACCCCAATTATACTTGTTGATAATATCCCTATAGAAAGACCTAATATCAATAGTTTGGTTGATATCTTAAAATTTCTCATTACAATTATTATTTAGTTATTTTTTAAGCCATACTTATTCCATAAGAATATTGTTTGCTGAAACAACATTCCTTAAAACAATTATCTTCCAGTCATTTAAACCAAATAGCGAATAATTTTGAGAATGCTAACCTATTAACAACAAGACTGGAAAATATTTTTCTTTTATTATAACAGAGAATAGGGAGTATAGAAAATTATTAACCAACACATCTTTCGATACTCTATTTTAAATACTTAACTGTAAGGTACTAATTTATTTTTTAAAACCAAAGCACTACAGGGGTATTGCCTCACTTAATATGAGGCAAAAACATAAATAACGTTTAATGAATATTTTTAATTTTATCTGATAATGAACTATACCACTGCAAACAGCCGGAAATCTGTTTAAAGAATATTTAGGTTCATAAAGGAATAAAAATCCGGAATTACTTCGCTTTTGGAATATTTTCTTCTCGGACCGGTGAAGCTCTACCGTATCTTCCTGGTTAAAAAAGGAGCGCCATTAAAATTTCGGTTTCCAGAGTGAGTTTAAATAATAAGCTTTTTCATCGGTAAAGTTTTTTTCTACTGCAAAACCCGTCTCCCGGGCAAGCATCTCAATCATACCAGTATCAAACTTTCTGGACATTTCTGTGTAAACTGCTTCCCATTTTTTAAAACGAATAGTGGTTTCTATTTCAGGTATCGTAACATCCTGTTCCTCCATACTTACAATATAACTTCTTGCAATTCCGCTTTGCGGATCATAATTGGGGACGTGTTTAAATTTTTTTAAATCAAAATCTGCCCCTAACTCATTATTTAGGCGCGTTAATAAATTCAGGTTGAAATCCCTGGTATGGCCATGAGGGTCGTTATATGCCTTTAATATTATTTCCGGATCCTTTTTTAAGTCGAAACCTACAAATAATCGATCCTCTTTTCTGATTATCTGCCGTAAACGGGAAAAGAAGGTGACACTTTCTTCGTGTGAAAAATTTCCGATATTGGAGCCCAGAAATAAAATTACTTTGGGTATTGAGCTATATTCTTCTATTTCTTTCATCATATCGAAATAGTCCCCGGGTTTCGCGTCAACCTCAATATTTTTAAATTCTTTCTTTAATGCAAACTTTAAACTAAACAAAATCTCCTCGGAAATATCAATTGGTATATACCTGAAATCTACTTCCTGACGAAACAATTCTTTGATTAACACTTTTGTTTTAATGCCATCGCCCGCTCCAAGTTCGATTAGCTCTAATTGTTGCTTACCTTTCTTAAACTGCTTCACTATCTGACCAGCCTGATGTTTTAATATATCAAATTCGCAGTCAGTTAAATAATACTCAGGCATCCGCATTATTTTCTGAAAGATTTGACTTCCTTTCTCATCATAAAAAAACTTGGAAGAAAAAGATTTAGGCTTTGACGATAACCCTTCAAGTGCTTCAACGGCCAGTGAGGACAATACTTCTGTTGTTTGCATATTCAATGATTTTTTAAAAGGCAGGTTGAAAAGATGTTGGATTTTTAACCGGTTTAACTTCTGTAGGTTTATCCGGAACGGCTAACAAATTTTACTGCCTGCGAAAAAGAACTTATTGATTATATATGGTTAAGAAACGGCTGCTCCTTTTTGTTTTTTAACAGGCTGTTCCTTATTCTAATAAAGTTAGGGCATTCATTTTAATGGGACCAATTATTAAAGTTTAAGTTTTCGTTAAACACCCAGAATAACCAATCGGGTTCTTCTGTAGTTTCACATAAAATACGGTTTTATGCCGGTTCAGCAACGCCGCATCCCTGTGTACGAAATACCATCAGATATTTTATAAACCGTCTTTCGGTCCGTCCCCTTCCAGTTCCGAAATATTCTTCAGCGCTTCCTCCCTGTTTTTTCCACAAATTGCTTTCTCTGCCTGAAAATCGGAGCATATTTTGGGGCGATCAGGTCTTCCGAATATTTTACACAGGCCTTTGTCTGAAAGATGAACACACCTTACCCCGGCAGGCTTCCCCTTAGGCATTCCCGGTATAGCCGATGAAATCGAAATGGCCACACAACACGCCCCGCATCCTGGCCTGCACTCAATAAATTCCTCCCTATAGTTGTTACCTAACATGAAATAATTAATCTTTTGTAAGTACAATATATGTTGGTAGATGATCGCTAAAACCACCGAGGTGCTTTTTACCCGCATAGGTTCTTAGCGGATATCCTTTATAATCCCCTTCCTGTTCAATAAGGTAGCCGGGCTTAAAGACTTTAGTTTTCTTTACCCGGAACCCCTTCGATGAATTTAACAGCTCTGAAGAAACAATAAATTGATCAAACAAATTCCATACGCCCTTATACTTCAACGAACCTGTTCCTTCTTTAAATATAGAATATGTGCAATTATAAAGCTGGCCCGCTTTTAAACTATCAGGTGTTCCACATGCATTCAGGTAATACTTTACACTGAGATTGTCCGGATCATCATTTAAATCTCCCATAATAATAATTTTTGCCAAACTATCTACCTGTTGCACAGAGTCGACAATATGCCTGCACACCTGAGCTGCTGCAATGCGCATTGGCTGACTGTACATTGCCCCTCCCCAGCGTGATGGCCAGTGGTTTACGATAAAAAAGATTTTTTCACCATCCAGGTATCCCGAAACAAGAAGCTGGTCCCGGGTTGCAATCCTTCGTCCCGTAACCGGATCAAAAAGATAAACCGGTTGAGAAACAGAAGTATCCGGGACAAAATGCTTTTCTCTGTATAATAACGCCACATCAATACCTCTCCAGTCCGGAGACTGATGGTGTACAATGGAGTAACCAGATTTTCCCAACGGAGTTCTGTTAATCAAATCGCTCAGAACATTTTCGTTTTCTACCTCACATAAACCTATTACTGAAGGACCTCCCTTTTTCCCTTCGGCACCAGAGATTCCCAATATGACTTTCGATATATTATTTAACTTCTGTTCATACTTTTCTGCATTCCATTTCTTACTTCCCTCTGGTGTAAACTCTCCGTCTCTTATCTCCGGCGTATTTATTGTGTCAAAAAGGTTCTCAAGGTTATAAAATGCAATAACCCTGTCTCCTCGGAACCTTTGTCCATGTACAAAGACTGCACTAAAAAACAGAACCAGAACAACACTAAAAATCTTTCTCATGTTTTGTATCTTATTTTGCGCGGCAAAACTAAGCTAAATAATTCATAAAAAATATAAATTATACCTTTATATAAGAGTTAATTATGCGTTAAAGTTATATGGTCATTGCCTTATTTTTTTTTATTGTCGTATTATTGTACAGTGCAAATTCTATAAAATGAATAAAACATACCTTATTTTTTGCCTGTTCAGTTTTTCCTGCTTCATTCAAGCGCAGACAAATACTGATAATCGTGGGTATATCGTAAATATTGGCGATAAAGCCCCTCATTTTGAAACGGAACTGCTCTCGGGAGAAAAGGTGAAACTTTCTGAATTAAAAGGCAAGGTTATCATGCTGCAATTTACTGCAAGCTGGTGCGGGGTTTGCAGAAAAGAAATGCCTTATATCGAATCTGAGATATGGAAACCACTGAAAGATAAAGATGATTTTGTTTTATTAGGAATTGACCGTGACGAACCAAAAGACAAAGTTTTCGATTTTGTAAAAAAAACAGGAGTTACCTACCCAATAGGGTTAGACCCCGGAGCAGAAATCTTTCAATTATTTGCCTTAAAAGGATCCGGGGTTACCCGTAATGTGATAATAAACCGTGAAGGGAAAATAATATGTTTAACCCGATTGTTTAACACAGAAGAATTTGATAAAATGAAAGAGATAATATTCAACGAATTTTAACCCGGGGACAGCCCACTCGGAACCGTTTAAGTCCTTTCTTTTTAAGGTTTTTCTTTGAAGCGTAACGTTTTATTTGTAAATTTATATAGCATCGCTAAAAAAAAAAATGATGGAGGCGTTAAGTTTTGTACCCAAAATTGAACAAACTCAAAAAGACCGATCTGAAATAAAAGAAAAGCTGTCTAAATTTGAAAGTCTTTATCATCAGCAAGCACACAAAATCTTTCAATTGTTTGAATGTAGTCAGGAGTGCGTTTTCATTTGTGACGTAGACGGAAATATTCTTGAAGTAAACAAGTATTTTGTATTGACATTTGGTTATTCCAATAAAGAAGATGTTATTGGTTTTAACATGATGAACTTATTTAGCCTTGCCACGCACCATCAAATTCTGGGAGATTTGGTAGAACTATTTGAACACGGCCTTGTCCCTTACAGAAAACGGGTATTTGTGAAAAGCAACTTTACCAAATTTATTCTACCTATTCGTTTCTTACTGTTAACCGACCAATTCAATAGTACTATTGGCATACTGGGTGTTGTCAGGCAGGAACAAATCACACACAGCATTTTCGATAATACCGAAATAAACATTGATGAACTCAATAGTGCTTTCAACAACTTCCCAAGCATAGCTTTAATCGTTGACAACCAATTAAATATCCTCAATATAAACGACACAGGGCTTCAACTCGCAGAACAAATAAAGGAAAATGTAATTGGCTTAAAGCCTGGCAATATTTTTAGGTGCATCAGTTCATTTAACTCTCCTAATGGGTGTGGATACGGAGAGAAGTGTAAAAGCTGTAAACTACGGCAAACCATTCTGGACACTCTCCGAAACGGTAAAAACAACACAAAAATAGAGTCCCCCATTTTACTTGAAATAAATGGAGAAATACAGGAACTAAACGTTGTCGTATCAACCGTATTTTTAAATAACAGCAAAGAGCCCTCTGTTCTGGTAATTATTGATGACATTACTGAGAAGAAAAAGATTGAATTAGAATTATACCGTAAAGAAAAAGAACTTGAGACTTCGAATAAAATACTAAAAAAACTAAATGAAAAATTAATAAAGAGCTACGCTTCTGTTCAAAAGTACAACCAGCAATTAAAAGATGCTAAAGAAAGCATTGAGGAATATGACAAACTTAAAACCGCTTTTCTTTCTAATATATCTCATGAAATTCGCACCCCTTTAAACGGCATTGTAGGTTTCTCCGAATTATTGGTTAAATCTGATTTAACCGACTTTCAGAAAGACGAATATAAAGCTATTGTTAAAGAGAGTACGAATAGGTTAATCAACATCTTAGATGATTTAATCGAAGTCTCACAGGTTGAATCCGGAAATATTGAAATAAACACCAGTTCGTTCAACATAAATAGTTTGCTGGAGGAAGTTTATATCACATGCCTGCCTGAAGTTGAACCCAAAGGACTCATTTTAAGGTTAAACTCTTTGCTTCCCGACGATAAAATAAAAATTAAATCTGACAGGGAAAAGCTTAGCCGAATACTTTACCATTTAGTTGGCAACGCAAAAAAATTCACAAATGAGGGCTACATTGAACTCGGCGCTAATTTAAACGGGAATTCAATTGTTTTCTATGTTAAAGATACCGGAAAAGGAATCCCCGGAAAAATAAAAGATGTGATTTTTGAAAGGTTCAGAAAAGGTGAAGATGAACATTCAAGGTTTGAGTCAGGTATTGGTATCGGGCTTTCTTTATCAAAAGCGTATATTGAGCTTTTGGGTGGAAAAATATGGTTAGATTCCCAGGAAAACAAAGGCTCCACGTTTCATTTTTCCTTGCCAGTTAACGACAACACTTTTGAACCGGTAGAAACCGAAAATGACTATTTTGAAATTGATTATTCAGATACGCTCTGGGCAGAAAAAACCATTTTAATCGTAGAAGATGAGGAATTTAATTACATCTACCTGAAAGAAATTTTAAAAAGCACAAACGCTTACCTTATTCATGCGAAAACAGCAAAACTGGCTATAGAAATCTGTAAGGCCATAAAATCCATCGACCTCATATTATTGGACATTAAGTTACCAGACCAGTCCGGATATGTGGTTTCAACATGGATTAAAGAGAACAACATCAACACCACAGTAATTGCCCAAACTGCTTTCGCTGCCGACACGGATAAAGAAGAAGCGTTAAAGAAAGGTTGCGACAATTATATCTCAAAGCCCATTGAACCCAACAATTTGCTACACATGCTGAAAGAATATTTGAATAAATAGTGGTTATCAGAAAACACCATTTTCTTGGTAAGATCAGATAAGTACTCTTTAAACAAAATACCTTCCCTTCTGATTGCCATGGAAACATACTGGGTTAAACATTAATTACTATCTTGCTGTCAAAATAACCGGTTATTATGAAAACCAAACAGGATATAGTTGACAATTGGCTCCCTCGGTATACAGGGCTAGAAATAAATGAATTTGGGGATTATATATTACTTACTAATTTCAGCAAATATCTGGAAATTTTCTCCAAGATGAAAGGTGTGGAAATTAGAGGTAAAGACAAAGCCATGCCAAATGTAACATGGGGTGATATCACGATGGTAAATTTTGGTATGGGAAGTGCCAATGCCGCAACCATAATGGATCTTTTAAGTGCAAAAGATCCTAAAGCTGTACTATTCCTGGGTAAATGTGGCGGGTTAAAAAAGAAGAACAAACTCGGGGACTTTATACTCCCCATTGCTGCTGTAAGGGGCGAGGGCACCTCTAATGATTATCTGCCCCCGGAAGTCCCTGCCCTGCCGGCCTTTAGCCTCCAAAGGGCTGTATCTTCAAAAATTCGCGACAATAGTCTTGATTACTGGACCGGAACAATATATACTACAAACCGAAGAGTCTGGGAACATGACACCGAATTTAAAGAATATCTTAGAAAAATAAGGGTAATGGGCATAGATATGGAAACTGCAACCATATTTATTACCGGGTTTAACAATGGGATACCCACAGGTGCCCTTCTGCTCATTACGGATCAGCCCATGGTTCCGGAAGGTGTTAAAACAGAAAAATCAGACAACCTTGTTACCAATAAATATGTTGACAAGCAAATTACTATAGGGATACAGGCCCTCACATCAATAAAGAACAGCAGTCAGACCATTAAACATCTTCTGTTTTATTAAACCGGATGTCACAAACAACAGTAATTAATCAAGTATTAACCAAACAATTCGAGTACTGCCTTGTTAAAATTTATTTAACAAGCTGATTTTGTGTATCAAAAATTAAAAAATTATGGCAAACAAACTAATGGATCCTATTGGCCGTTTAATGGGCCTTCGGTATAAATCCCATCCCTGGCATGGAGTTGATGTTGGACCTGAAGCCCCCAATGTAATCACTGCTTTTATTGAAATGGTCCCAACAGACACCGTTAAGTATGAAGTTGATAAGGTATCGGGATACCTTAGAATTGACCGCCCGCAAAAATACTCCAATGTCGTCCCTGCATTATACGGTTTTATACCTCAGACATATTCAGGTAAAAGGGTTGCAGAGTTTGCCATGGAAAAATCGGGGCTGAAAGACATTAAAGGAGATGGCGACCCCGTTGATATCTGTATTTTAACTGAAAAAGAAATAACACACGGAGATATTCTTGCAAAGGCAAAACCCATTGGTGGGTTCCGCATGATTGACGGAAATGAGGCCGATGATAAAATTATTTCGGTACTGGAAAACGACGCCTTCTACAACCAATATCAGGATATAACGGAACTACCTGAACTGGTAATTGACAGGCTTAAGCACTATTTCTTGACCTACAAAGACCTTCCCGGCAACAAAGCCAATACGGAAATAACCCATGCATACGGCAAAGATGAAGCTTTTGAGGTTATTAAACGTTCCCTGGATGACTACCATACTAAATTTGCCAGTCTGGACAAGATCCTCTCTTCTGCTACAGAATAAGAACTTGTTAATTAAAAATAAGATATGAGATTTTACCTTTCATCTCATATCTTAATTTAATTCTAAAGCCTTAAGTTCTTTTTTCTTTTTAGCATACAAAAAAGCACCTGAAAAACAGGTGCTTAGAACGGATAAAACAAATATACTTACCTTTTAATAAACCTCTTGACTTGAGTCTCTTTTCCGGCTGTCAACTTTAAAATATAAACACCGGTCTGTATTTTCGACATGTCCATGCTAATCTTTTCCTCTCCTTTTTCACTTCTACTTAAAACCGTTACTCCTGTAAGATTAACAATCTGGATATTATCTACAAAAGATGCATTTTCAATAAACAGATAGTCATTTACAACAGATGGATATATTTTCACCTCACTTAAAGTAAATGATGGCAATGAAGATGTCTTTACCTCAAACTCTACTTTATATGCTTTTGTAGTTTTTCCATCTTCAGCAGTCACTGTTACTGTTGTTGTTCTTTCTGCTGCAGTTCCTGTAAGGTTTTCAGCCGCTTTAACATCTACTTTTGCATTTACATCTGTTGACGTTGCAGTAACAGCGGGAATTTTTGTGGTTACCGCAGGCAATACTACTTTATAGCTCTCCTTGTCAGAAGAAAAGCCTGTTAAAGTAACACCATCTACCTTTAAGTCGCTTAAGGTTGCATCCATTGACAGTTCTTTGGAAATTTCTTCGATATCTGATAATCCCCGAGGATAAATCTGAGCACTTCCTTTATAGTTTCCGGCTATTCCGGTTATGTGGACGCTATCCGGAATTTCAGTATCTGTCAAATCGGTATCGTAAAACTGAGTTCTGCATACGGTAGTATCGCTGCCAAAATAAATAGTGTGGTTCTTTCCATTCTCAAACTTACCTCCTGCATCTTTAAACTTAATTCCCTCTATTTTTATTAACTGCGATTCATAATTCCTGAGGCTGGATTTAAGTTCTGAAATTGTTACTACTTTAGGTGCAATACTATTCTGAGAAGAGCTTGCTGTTCCGGGATCTTCAACGGGAACCAGCTCTATAACACCGTTATATTCTGTGATTGTCCCTACAATTCCTGTTATTCCATCACCTGTATTGTAACTGGTTTTAATAACTCCCTTCGGATCGTCAATTAATATTCCGGCAGTGGCATCCTGCAAGTACTTCTGATTTCTAAATGACATCTGTCCTGTTAGTATTATCTCACCAGTAACACGGATCGTCGATTTACTTCCCAATTTAGCCCTAAATTCAGCCAAATTACTTACTTCTTCTATCTGATAATGCGTTACAACCTTCCATTCCTGCTCTGTTTTATCTTCTGCTATTACTTTAATAAGTGTTGTATCTGCAGAAAAGTCAACTATTTCACCAATAGCCGGATCCAGTTTTGCTCCAGGACTTAACTTAAACACCGGTTTTAGTTTATCCAGTTCTGTACCATAGGCCAGAGAAACAACTATTATCTTCTTATCTTTATTTATTACAGGCTCTGCTCTCTGCTCTATAAAGTAAAGAGCCTGGATTTCTTTTTCCGATGATGGCTGAGCTGCTTTCTTAACCGTAACAACCCACTCTGCCGTTGTTATTCCATCTTCTGCTGCTACAAGGATAGTGTCTGCTAAATCAGAAAAGTCCATTGAGTCTGCGGATGCAGGGGTTGATTGTGCCCCCTCAGATAAGGTAAACACAGGAAACAGACTGTCAAGCTGAGCACTATAAACAACCTCACATGCAATTGAGTCTTTTTCCTTAAATATTTCGGTTGATATTGTTAAGCCAGGAAAAGTAAACTCAAGAATTTCCGTTTCCGAACTGGCATCCTGTGTAAATTTACCCAGATTGTTAAATACATTCTGCCCATATACTTTCCATTCGGAATTATCTTCATTTGTCCCTGCTGACCTTTGCCAGTCCGGATTACCTGTCTGGACAGTAGCTTTTCGGTGTAATGTATGCTCTTTAGTTGCATCTCCAATACCTGCAACAGTCCATCCGCTACCTGGATCCCCTGCATCGTCTCCTATTTGATCGATTATTTCCCAGTCGCCGGTCTTCCAGTCTCCGGATATTAAACGGACCAATGCTCTTCCATCGTCCCCATTATAATAAGTAGCAGGGCTCCCCCATACTGTGTCTACTACATTCGCTGAGTCGATCTGCTCAAAATCAAAATCCGGATTTATGATAACGAAAATATCTTTGGAAGCCAAGGTACCCTCCATTGGATATGGCTCCGACCACGAAGCGCCTGCCGAATTTGTAAGAATTGCATATTGGGCTAAATCCACTTCATTTTCCGTTGGGTTATAAATCTCAAGGGCCTTATTATTTGAAGAACCTTCTATGTATTCACTAAAGAATAAATCATTCCCTCCTGTTTGAAAGTTCCATGTTGTATTGTCAAGGATTCCAAATTCATTCCCTGCCTTATCCATTATAGCCCCCTTAGATATATGGATATAATATGAAGTTGAAGGTTCCAGCGACCTGGTGGGGATAAAGTTCACTCCATAGGGAACTCCTAAAATTTCATCAACCTCCAGCCAAACACTGTCCTTCTCCACGTCAATCACATCAAAAACAGAACCATCGGCTTTTTTGTAAATTATAATGCTGTCATTCGTCCCTAGTTTAATGCGTTCATTAAATAGAATTGAGAATGTATGTGAACCAAACATTTCTGTATTATTTTTAGGTGTCAACTTCTCAATTTTGGGAGGTATTGTATCTACTAATGATACCACAACCGTATCTGAGGTTAATGAAGGATCGTTTTTATCCGCAATGTACATTTTCAAATCATCAAACAAACTAAATCTCTCATTAATAAACATTGCCACACTGTCCTTTTCTATCGAATAAACAGTATCATAATCCACATATACACCAAACGTTTCAAAGTAAAACCAAACCATGAAACTATCGATATTGGTGGTTTGCGATTTTACCCAAAGGGTATCTCCCAGAATTACAGCATCTCCATTAGAAGGTTGTATTAATGAAATAGAACGCTGGACCCCGGTTGTAACATCAATTTTAACAGGAGCACCCTGTACGTTTGGTGTCCCCTCATCGTCCTCTGCAACAACGTATACATCATATGATGTTTCTGCTGAAAGGTTTTTGATTATGACTGTTGTATCAATATTGATGTCTGAAACCGTAAGGGACATATCGGCTTTAATAGTTGCAATATCCGGAGCCGTTGCACCATCTGCCAAAACAGAAAAATAAACCTTACCGGGTTCATCCATTTTCACATTCAGGTTGAATTTATTATCAAGAACAACAGAAGAATTTGGATAACCCGCAACGAAAACCGGTGATTCTTTATCTGATGTAACCATACCAATCCATGCTCCGGGATCAAAATCATCAGGAGCATTCTTTACAACCTGATAATCTCCACCAGGACCATCGCTCCATGTGTTCCAGTCTGCATCAGCCCATGTAGTCTTTCCTGTTTTAACCGAAGCAACTCTTTCTGCTCTTCCATCTTCAAACTCATGAGCCGTACTTGAACCGTCTTCTCCGGGAACTCCAAAAATATCTACCACTTCACCCTTGTCATTCAATAATTGAATGTTGTCATCTCCATTACTATCGGTGGGACCACCAGAGGCAAGACTTTGATCTGCTTCGAATCCATATGTATTAGCGAAAGTTGTTTCGTTAACACAAATAATATAAAATCCCTTCGAAGCAATTGTACCTGTGAGCGGTTTCGCTGATTGAGGTGATGCATTATTATTCGTATATCGCTGAAGAGCCCAGCCAGTATTGAGATTTATAGGAGAATCTCCTGCATTAAAAAGTTCTACATACCTCGCTCCTGCGTTATTATTCGGATCAGCAATTTCTGTAATAAATACTTGTCCGATAGAATTGAAACTAACTGCCATGCCCATAAAAAGCACAAGCATTTTTGCGTAAAGTTTTTTCATTTTTATGTGATGTTTTTGGTTTTAATCAGAAACAATGTAATGATTTTGCCATGGAGCAATATTTATTCATTATTAGCAAAACTTTAAGTTAATACTATCTGAAAGCCAGATAAATACAAACCCCACTTCCTACTGCACCCCATATAAATAAACCTTTCCGATAACAAACAAGCTTAACTTTACGAGTATATATAAAAACCTTATAATTAGGCATTTTTGATAAAAAATTAACATCATAACTGTTCTTAGACCCTTATTTTGGAATACAGAAAAACTATCCGGATTAAATATTACAGATAACCTTTTAAGAATATTTTGTAAAATTCATGCCTCATTAATAAAAAAATCCCCGAATCCAAAGAATCCGGGAATTTTATGTAAACTAAGACAAAATATTTCTATGAATTTAAAAAGATGTTACCGCTACAGTTACATTTGTTGCTAACGGTTTTTCATCAATTACAATCGTTTCTGTGGTAATATTCCTGCTAACAGACCTTCGGTTAATATTCTGAAAAGTTGAAAAAGCGATAATATTGTCTGGAAACCCTTTTTCACGGGCCACTTTACCTGAGTACTCATCATTAATCAGGTTTCCTTCCGGCGTAATGGAACGCGCTGTTGTCAAGAAATAATCTGGTTTAGGGTGTTCTTCAAATGTATCAAGGCTACGGTTATTATTTGCCCCATTCCATGCATAATAAACTTTATTTCCTTTTTCCAAAAGTATATCCCGGATGCGCAACACACTTGTTGACAGCGAATTTCCCAACCCAACAATACAGTTATCCGGAATCGTGTCGTAAATAAATCTTCTTAAGGAACGCTCATTTTCTAATACAATAGTTTTAAATCCCTTTTGTTTTAGCAGCTTCTCAATCCGTTTCCAGGTATTTTCTATAAATGAACCAACCACTTTTTTACTCATGTCGCTTTTTTATTTCCAAATTAAGCCAGAAAACATGATTAAAGTCAATTTTTTGGTTTTTACAACACTACCCAAGTGGTATTTGAAGGCTATATGGGGTGAAATTATTTAATGCGGGATAAAATAAAACACTATACTAAGCTTTGATATTCAAGTTAAAACATTGCCTTCCGCTTAACTTTTATTTCATTGTACTAGGTAGTAAGCCCATATTGCTTATTTTTGTGTACCTCATAAATAAAATTGCTTATGCTAATCTGGGAGAGAAAAATACCCACATTCCTTGTCCAAAAAGACTCTATTATAAGAACCACCTTATTTACAGGGCTTTTTGCGTTGGTTTTTATTAATGTGTACTCTCCTTTTGATGCTAAAGGATGGTTAAACCTTAGTGAGCTTGACTTATTCTTCGATTCCAGTCTTGCTATTCTTGCCGGAATGGTTGTTATTGTTTTCAGCCGGATTTTAATGTACCATTATTCCAAAAATAAAGAACTCTCCTTTCTGTATTATTCCTTATGGATCTCAGTGGAGATACTAAGTATGGCAATCGGATATACCGTATATGTAAAATATGTATTACATGATCCCCGAATCTTTACGGAGTTATTAAAGACCGCAATAACGAATACCGCACTGGTGCTTTTACTTCCCTATACAGTTCTTTGGTTATACTTTTCTTACAGAGAAAAAACCAAACAGCTTGAAAAATACTCTCAGGGCATGGCCCCAAAACCGGATGTGGACAAAATGATCCCTTTTTATGATGATAAAGGTAAATTGAAGTTCTCTGTTGTTTTGGATGACCTGATTTACCTTGAAGCTTCAGACAACTATGTTTCAATCCATTACACTTCCGGCAACAAGCTTTCAAAGTATATGGTTAGAAATACGCTAAAAAACCTTGAAGAGAAATTACAGGTTCATGGATTTTTAAGGTGTCACCGCTCCTATCTGGTTAATTTTAGTAAAGTTAAAATACTTAAGAGGGAAAAAGATGGCGTTTTTCTTGAGCTAAATTCCGAAAACGGACTAACACTCCCTGTATCAAAAACATACGTAACGGATATTGTTCAGTCCTTTTCTGACAATTCGATATAATTTACCATAAAAAAAGCGACACAACAAATAATACCAGCACGGCCACTATCACATTCATTCTTCTCTGCTGTCTGTATCGTTGCCTTAAAAGTTCCAGGTAATATCTATCTGTTTTTTTATTTATTTTCATAAAGATGATATGATTTGTGGTTTATAAAACAGAACACTTTTAATTCCTAAGACGAAGAAATCATCGTTATGGTTGCTTTTAATTTGAACTTTTTATTAAAAAATAATTTATACTGAAACATAAACACCTAATTATAAACCAATAAAAAACCCTGCCTGTATGTAAAGCAAGGTAATTCTTAATTTCACGGAGCGCTGCCCTCTTCCCAATGATGTTCCGCTTTAATCAGCAAACAACAATTTTAAGTGCCTGTTGAACAAGTTGTATGTTACATTCTTTTCAATTAAGTCGCGATAGTTATCCAACGCCGCTACATATTTCTCACCCATTTCCACCGCAATTTTATACCCAACGTGTATTAACTGACGAAAATTTGGGTTATATCCATCACATGCTTTGTCATGTGTAAGTGCTTCTGAAAATTGTTGGCCGCTCCAGTTGTTCACTTCATCAACCGAAGGTAATTTCTCAGGATTTATGTCAAGGACTGTTGAATACGGACCTGTGAGTTCATCATACCGCGCCATTGATTTAGAATAAATTTCCTTAGCAATCTCAAGTCCTTCTCCTCCGCCCTGTGCCAATCCAATAACCTCTTCCAACCAAGTGGTCCCGGCGGTCTTGACATGTATCCCGGCGTTAAATTTGTCAATTGCCCTTTTTATTGCCGGATATATTCCAAACTTATCACTTCCACTATGGACACTCAACTTCAGGCTCTCTGGAAGGTTTAGTTCCTTTTTAGCATATTGGGTCACAGCCACATCCTGCTCAAATTCCTTCTCAAATTGAGCGGTATCGCCGATATAATCAACTCCTTTTGCAAAAAGTCCGGTGAATTTCGGAGCAATTGTTTGAACTTCTACACCTAAGTACTTCAATTCTGCCAAAATGAAAAACAGTTCCATTGGTGTTTGAGCTATTTCGCATTCATCCATAGAAACCTCCGGGATAAAATTGTCTTCTCCCTTAACTCCGGATATATGATCGTATATTTTTTTCACTTCCAGGATAGCAAGCAGGTAGTTGTCTGCAACATTATTCAGAAAGTCCTCTGTTATCTCAAATTTTTCTTCAATGCCCGGTATACTAAGGGTACCCACATATTTTTTGTGCCTGCTCACAAAATCGGCTTTTACTGAACCGTCTGCTTTTTGTCCAATAAAATGGGCTACATCTATTGTGAAAAAGTTACTGTAATCGACAAACTCATCAACAATTGACATTCCAATATGGTCAGCATCGACATAATAATTCCCTGCCCATTTATTGGCTTCCACTGCATCTGCCGCTTCTTTGGCTACCGATTCCTGGGTGGTTTTCACTATTCCATGTTCCCTGTATGATTTATTCCATACCGGCACAACCGGTATCCCCAACTTATTTATTTCCTGGACAGCCTTAAGTTGAGCTTTTCCTTCTTTTGCAAACCTGTCCCCTATTCCAAATGAATACTTTTCAATTAGCATTTTATTTTACTTTTAGTTTTTTTACCGTTTCAAGTGACTCTTTAACTTTTTCTGTTATTGCTCCGTAATTGCCTTTAGCAATTTCTTCTTTTGGAAACAAAGCCGATCCCAATCCGATGCAGGCCGCTCCGGCATCAACCCATGATTTAAGCACTTCAAATTCGGGGGTTGCACCACCAGATGGCATAATTAATGACCAAGGACAGGGCGCCAATATTGCTTTTACAAATGCCGGTCCTCCAACCTCTTTTCCCGGAAATATTTTTACAATTTCTGCACCCAGTTCTTCGGCGTGATTAACCTCAGACACCGATCCACACCCGGGCAACCATGCCACTTTTCTCCTGTTGCATGTCCTTGCCATTTCAGGGTTTAGCAATGGAGATACAATAAACCCGGCCCCTAGCTGGATATATAGTGAACACGTTCCGGCATCTACTACAGAACCAACCCCCAGCACCATTTCCGGACATTCGCTTGCCGCCCATTTGTTGACTTCAGCAAATACCTCATGGGCAAAATCGCCCCGGTTTGTAAATTCAAATACACGTGCACCTCCATCATAGCAAGCTTTTACTGCTTTTTTAACTATTTCGGCGTCTTTATGATAAAACAGGGGCACAATCCCTGTTTCTACCATTTTATTTAGTACTTCCAGTCTTTTAAATCGTGACATTTACTTTAATATTTTGTATTTAGAGTTTTACGATAAATAACAACAAACTCACAACTTTAAACCCTTAACTATTCTTATCTGCTTACACGGCCAGAGGTATCTCCCCCCATAAGTTTTTCGACCTCAGCTACAGTTGCCCTGTTGTAATCTCCATAAATTGTATGCTTTAAGCATGAGGCCGCTACTGCAAAATTTAAGGCTGACTGCATATCTTCCTTGTAGGTAAGCAAACCATAAATAAGGCCTCCCATAAAGGAGTCACCTCCTCCTACCCTGTCTACAATATGAGTAATCTGATAGGTTGGTGCCTTGTACAGTTCTTTACCATCATACAACACTCCTGACCATGAATTGTGGTTTGCACTTACGGATCCCCTCAACGTTGTAATTACCTTTTTACAGCGTGAAAATTGTTCCATGATTTTTTGCGAAACCGATAAGTATGCTTCAGCTTCAACATGACCGGTGGTTACATCAACACCTTCAGGGTGAATCCCTAATGCCATAGCCGCGTCTTCTTCATTTCCCAACACCACATCGCACCCTTCTACTAATGAGGGCATGACCTCTCTGGCTGTTTTTCCATATTTCCACAGGTTCTTCCGGTAATTCAAATCGGTTGAAACCGTAACCCCTTTTCTATTTGCAACCTTAATTGCTTCTGCACATGCATCCGCCGCACCTTGCGATATCGCCGGGGTTATGCCTGTCCAGTGAAACCAGTTTGCTCCATCAAGTACTTTATCCCAGTCTATCATTCCGTTGGTAATTTCAGAAATTGCCGAATGGGCCCTGTCGTAAATTACTTTACTTGCCCTGCTCACAGCTCCGGATTCCAGAAAATAGACCCCCATTCTCTCACCTCCCCGAATAACCCCTGAGACATCTACACCGAAACCTCTCATTTCCCTTATGCAGGCTTCAGCAATATCATTTTCCGGGAGACGTGTTACAAATTTTGTGTCGATTCCATAATTTGCCAGCGAGACAGCTACATTTGCCTCACCTCCGCCATAGGTCGCATTTAGCCGGTCAGATTGTCCGAACCGTTCGTTTCCGGGAGTTGCCAGTCTTAGCATTACTTCCCCAAATGTTACTACTTTGTTCATTGTTTTATAGATATTAGATGTGAGACATTAGAAGTGAGAGATTTCCAGATATGTACAAAAACTCCGGTCAGAATTCCCATATCTCATAGCTGATTATTAAAAATTAAAATAGTTTTTTGCATTATTATAGCAGATGTTTTCCACCATATGCCCTAAAAGGTTCATATCTTTTGGTATCAGTCCGTTTTCAACATCATTGCCCAATATGTTACACAATATTCTTCTGAAATACTCGTGCCGGGGAAATGAAAGAAAACTTCGTGAATCGGTAAGCATTCCTACAAACAGGCTCAACAATCCCAGGTTTGACAGGGCATTTATTTGTTTTTCCATCCCATCCTTCTGGTCGAGGAACCACCAACCAGAGCCAAACTGCATTTTCCCGGGTACGGATCCGTCCTGAAAGTTTCCCAGCATTGTGCCAAGCACCTCATTATCTGCCGGATTCAGGTTATACAAAATTGTTTTCGCAAGTTTATTTTCTTTATCCAGCTTATTCAAAAATCTTGACATAACTTGTGCCTGATTCCAATCTCCGATTGAGTCAAAACCTGTATCGGGTCCCAGTTTAGCGAGTAGCCTGCTGTTGTTGTTCCGAAGTGCCCCGACATGAAACTGTTGTACCCAGTTTTTTGAATGGTCGAGTAAAGCAAATTCATATAGCATTGCCGATTTGAACTTCAGTATTTCCGCCTCCTGTAGTTCCGAACCACTCCGTATTTTGTCAAATATTTTCTCAATCTCAGCATCCGTATAATCTTCTGCATAAAACTGTTCCATACCATGATCGGACAGCCGGCATCCCGCTGAAGCAAAGAAATCATGACGTATTTTCAGCGCCTCCAATAAATCGCTAAACCTGATGATGTTTTTATCTGCCACTTTTCCCAACTTATCCAGATAGGCATTATATGTTTCCTGGTTTTCAACTGCCATTGCTTTATCTGGTCTCCAGGTTGGAAGTACTTTAATCATCCCTGGTGCCCCGTCTATTTTTTGATGAAATTCCAAAGTGTCAACAGGGTCGTCGGTTGTACACACCAATTCAACATTCATTCTCCCAAGCAGTCCGTTTACCCGGTAGTCATCATGGTTCAATAGTGCTGACGTTTTCTCATAAATGACTTTTGCAGAATCCCTGTCCAATAATTCATCGATGTTAAAATATCGTTTCAACTCAAGATGTGTCCAGTGGTATAGCGGATTACGAAGTGTAAAAGGCACTGTCTCTGCCCATTTTACAAACTTTTCATAATCGGACGCATCACCGGTACAATAACGCTCATCTACTCCATTGGTCCTCATAGCCCTCCACTTGTAGTGGTCACCATAAAGCCAGGGTTGTGTAATGTTTTCGAACTTTTTGTTTTCTGCTATTTGCTCTGGAATTAAATGACTATGATAATCCAGAACAGGCATTTTCTTTGCATGTTCATGATAAAGCAATTCAGCAGTCTTTGTCTGAAGTAAAAAGTTTTCTTGTATAAATGGTTCCATCTTCTTTAAATGATATTTCGTTTAAATATTTCTTCGTTTATAAGGTCAAAAAACTCTTTCTGCTTAAGGTTAAAATCCAAACTGTTCTGGTAACCACAAGCTTAGTTTTGGTAAGTATGTTACCAGCAGAAGGCACAAAATCATTACCAGAAACATGGGCAGCAAGGGCTTTATTACTCTGTCAATTTTTACGTTTGCCACGCTACAACCAATAAACAGTACCGACCCTACGGGTGGTGTACAGAGTCCAACACTAAGGTTTAACACCATGATAATTCCAAAATGTACAGGCTCCATTCCCATTCCTGTTACAATTGGTAAAAAAATTGGGGTAAAGATTAATACAGCAGGGGTCATGTCCATAAAAACCCCAACAAATAAAAGTATGAAGTTTATAATTAACAGAATGACCAGCGGGTTGTCGCTAATCCCTAATAAGCCTGAACTTACGGTTTGCGGAATATTTTCATAAGCCATAATCCAACTCAGTCCCATGCATGTAGCTACCAAAAGAAGCACTATTGCTGT
The DNA here is from genome assembly GCA_965230395.1 of Bacteroidales bacterium. GTDB lineage: Bacteria > Bacteroidota > Bacteroidia > Bacteroidales > UBA10428 > UBA10428. The sequence continues at coordinate 1,901,693 of CBDDKV010000002.1, read as the reverse complement.
AGTTTTTACCGAACGCAGTAAAATTTGTGGCATATCTTTAAGGGAAATCTCTTTATATATGAGAGATAAAATCAAGGCATATATTACCGCAATTGCTGACGCTTCAGTTGCAGTAAATATCCCCGCAACTATACCTCCGATTACAATTACAAGCAACATCAAACTTGGAATAGCCCTCCACAGAGTTTTAAAAGCACGCTTTGCCCCGTTGGGGCTCTTTCTGTACCGATACGCCACATAAGCAACAACAATAGATGAAAATAAAGCAAAGAGGACGTTTTGTAAGATTTTTGAGAAATCGCCTGCTATTTTATAACCAACGCCTGCTCCAATAAACACTGATGTCCAAACCGTAAATTTCAGCAATGCCATCATTACCCCCTTAAACCCTTTGTTTTTATATACCATCATGCTCATTGCCATGAGCATTATTGACACACCTGTCAGGATTCCGGGAACATATCCGGCCAGAAACAATGCTGTTATCGAGACACCTCCGCTGGCCAGGGAATATACGATAAGAATATTACTTGGGGGTATTGATAACCCCGTAGTTGCAGATGATATATTTACTGCTGCACTAAATTCTTCATTATAGTTTTCTTTCTTCATTTCCGGTCCCATTATTGAACCTATAGCCGAAGCTGATGCCGCTGCAGAACCAGATATTGCCCCGAACAACATATTGGCAAAGACATTAACAAATGCGAGTCCCGCAGGCCACTTTCCCACAACAACCCTTGCCAGGTTTATCAACCGAATTGCAATTCCGCCACTATTCATAATGTTTCCCGCCAATATAAAGAATGGAATTGCCAGCAATGCAAAACTATCCAGCCCGGTGGCCATCCGTTGGGCAAATGTTGTAAATGCCGGTAATGAATCTATGCTTACCAGCATGGTTAATAAACCTGAAATGCCAATACTATAAGCAATTGGAACACCCAGTATTAACAGTGCCAAAAAACTTAAAACCAATACTAAAACCCCTGCATAATCCATTATTTACCCCCTTCCGTTTTTTGAAATATAAATACCAGTGAATAAAACAGCATTAGCCCCCCGCTTATGGGCATCACACTATAAACATAGCCTAAAGGAAGCTGCAAAGCTGCTGAACTTACATCAAACTTAAACCTTGTTATTACCAGCCAGCCCCCTCCTATTATCATAACAAAAAGAGCAAACAGGGCTATGGATATATTTATCACCACCATAAGTTTCTTCTGGTTCTCCGGTTTTGATTTCTGAATTAATAAATCTATCGCCAGATGTTCTTTCTGACCTGTGACATAGGCAGCCCCCAGCACCCCTACCCATATTAAAAGAAAGCCTGCCAGTTCATCGGTAAACGAACTTGGGGACGACAGTATGTAACGACTTAGAACCTGCCATAATACATCAATTACGAGTATACTCATTATAAAAATGAGGAGCTTTTCTAATAAAATATCTATTTTGCGCTTCATATTCATTTTAAGAATTATTCTTGATTATCAATTGTCTACTCTTCGGCCTGTATTCTGGTAATTAAATCATAAATTTCAGGCTTTGCTTCATAGCTCTGTATTATTTCCCCAACCTTTTGGGCAAAGAGAGACTTATCCGGGTACGTAACTTTCACCCCTGCCTTCTGAACTTTCTCAATCGCCTCTTTTTCTGCTTCTTCCCAATATTTTCTTTGTGCCACAACAGACTCGTCCGCTGCTTCCTGAATCCATCTTTTCTCCTGTTCTGTCAAGGTGTTCCAGACTACTGTACTTATTATGACCACATCCGGCACCCGTGTGTGTTCGTTTAATGTGTAGTTTTTGCATACTTCGTAATGACGGGAGGAATATAGACTTGGCGGGTTGTTTTCTGCTCCATCTACCACTCCGCTCTGCAAAGCTGTATATAATTCCCCCCAGGATATTGGAGTAGGTGCCCCTCCCATCTTTTTTACCATGTTCATTGAGGTCTGACTTTTCATCACCCTTATTTTCAAGCCTTTTAAATCTCCCGGAGTTTTTATGGATTTATCAATCGTATAAAAACTTCTGGCCCCGGCATCATAGAAGCACAGGCCTCGAACGTTATATTTTTCGGTAGATGACAGAAGCTCTTTCCCAATTTCTCCATCGAGTACATGAAATGAGTGTTCCCTTGAACGAAAAATGTATGGTAACCCCAACACCTGAAAGTTATCTGTAAAACTTTCCATTACAGCGGCAGAAACTTTTGTAATGGCCAGGCTTCCAATCTGCAATAACTCTACACACTGCTGTTCCGAACCCAGCTGACCGCTCGGATAAATTGAGATTTTCAATTGTCCGCCCGACTTTTCTTCAAGCCGTTCCGCCATAAAAACCATCCCTTTATGTACGGGATGTGCCGGGTCTAAACCATGGGCAAGCTTTAGTGTCTTTTGCTTTTGGGTACTACCACACGACAGACTTATTATGCTAAATACAACTGTTGTTATTAAGATCTGCCTAATATTCGCTTTTTTGTTACTCATTATTATTTGTACTAAAATTCTTTTTTGGACTTCTTAAGGTAGAATTGTATTGAAGGTTATGTCATTGGTCCGATAATAATCCTTAACCACACGCTCCATCACCCAGCTTGTTCTTGCAGCTATGGTTCCGTTTCCAGGCTTATTTTCCTTTCCCCTTAGCTCCTGGACCATCTCTTTTATAAAGCAATACTGCACATGGGGAGGCCTTGGATATTCAAACGTTGAACAGCCTTCACTATTTTTTAATAAAATAGGCGTAAAGCCAAAGCATGAAAAGGTTATAACTCCTTTATCACCAAAAATCTCTATTATATCCCTGTTACTCTCATCAGAGCAGGAGAAACACCATGTTCCTGAACATACAATTTCATTTTTAAAAGTAAAACTCGCCGTCACATAATCTTCTGCATTATATAACCCGGCCTGATTTGTTACAAATGACTGTAAACCTTTTACCGGACCGAACAAATAATCAAGATAGTCAAGCTGATGAGAGCTTAAATCGAAGAAATGCCCCCCTCCTGATATTTTTGGCTCAACCCTCCATCCAGGGTTACCTGACTTTTCAGGTCCTGAAGGAGATTTAAACAGCTGAATGTTTACACCGCGCACATCCCCGATTTTTCCCTGCTCAATAAGTTCTTTCACTTTTCTAAAGCCTGGTAGTGCCCTCCTGTAATAAGCTACATACAAGGGGACCTTTTTACTCTGTGAAACTTCCAGCATACGTTGACATTCAGCATAGTTTCTGGCCATCGGTTTTTCCACGTAAACCGGCTTGCCTGCTGTCATCGCTTCAATAGCATACCTGGCGTGGGTGTCCGGGGGAGTGGCTACATAAACAGCATTTATATCCGGATCATTAATCAGCCTGGATGCATTGCTATAGTACTTTGGAACCTTATGCCTTTCTGCATAGTCTTTTGCTTTTTCATAATTTCTTCTCATCACCGCAACAAGTTCCGAACCATCTACCAGATTAAAAGCTGGACCGCTCTTGACCTCGGTCACGTTTCCACAACCAATTATTCCCCATTTTACCGTATTCATTTTCATGCTCTTTGTATTAAAGCCTTTTGAATGCTATTCGTTGTTTATTATGCTACAAAGACAGAAAGCCTTATTTCGACTTAACACACACACTTAACTTACAACTCTTTATGTCTTTGTAGCTGGGAAATGACTTTCAAGGCCTATTTTTAGGCTTTGACCGCACCGCTTTTCTCGATTCCCTGTTCAAGCCCCCTTAGTTCTGCCAGTCCGCGCAGGCGGCCAATTGCTGAGTATCCCGGATTTGTTACTTTCTTAAGATCATCAAGCATCGTATGTCCGTGATCTGCACGCATTGGAATCTGCACATCGTTTCGGTTTGCCTGTTCTCTTTTGTTTTGTTCTTTTAAAGCTGAGAGAATCACATTATACATATCTACATTCCCCTGCAAGTGACTTGCTTCATGAAAGCTGCCATCTTTATCTCTCTGCGTACTGCGTAAATGCAAAAAGTTAATCTTATCTCCCAATCTTTCAATTATTCCTGGCAAATCGTTATCAGCTCTTACACCCAACGAACCTGTACACACGCAAAGTCCATTATATATAGAGTCGGTAACATCTACAATAAACTTGAGATCGCTCTCGGTACTTACCACACGGGGCAACCCGAACAGTGAAACCGGAGGATCGTCCGGGTGTATGGCCAAACGGACACCTGCTTCAATGGCAACCGGTACAATTTGCTCCAGAAAATACTTAAGGTTCTCTCTGTATTGCTTCGAACCTATCCCATCATATTCAGCAAGACGTTCTTTAAACTGCTCAATAGAATATCCTTCCTGGCCTCCCGGTAGTCCGGCAATAATGTTTTTCTGAAGTGTTTTCAACTGCTCGGGAGTCATTGATTGGTATTTGCGCTTGGCTGCTGTTACCTGCTCCCTGGTATATTCCGCCTCAGCACCTGCCCTTTCAAGTATAAAAAGGTCAAAGGCAATATATTCGCTCATATCAAAATGAAGGGCCCTTGCCCCATCTTCCAGTTCCATCTCAAGGTTCGTCCTTGTCCAGTCAACTACGGGCATCCAGTTATATGTTAAAACAGGAATACCAACCTTTCCTACATTTTTTATGCTCTCTTTATATTTTTCTATCCATTCATCTCGGGTTGGTTTTCCCTGTTTTATATCCTCATGAACCGGGATACTTTCGATAACAGACCATACCAAGCCTCTATTTTTGGCAGGGCTGACACTTTCATCCCATTCAATTATTCTTTTCCTTTCAGCAATTGCTTCTTCTGTCCATACTTCTCCAATTGGCACATCATGCAATGCTGTTACAATTCCTGTTGCCCCGGCTTGCCTAATATCCGATAATGTTACCGGATCATTGGGCCCATACCACCGCCATGTTTGTTCCATTCCCATATTTTATATGTTTTTAGTTACTGGTTATTGATTTAAAATTTAAAATTCAGTCCGGACTGCTGTTATTTAGAGCCGCCCCTATTGGCCAAACTGCTTTTATACCCCTCCGAATGCACTGTACCCCCCATCAACCGGGATACATATTCCTGTTACAAATCTTGAGACATCTGAAAGCAAATACAAGACCGTGCCCTGCAGTTCCTCAACCTCACCATATCTTCCCATCGGAGTATTTGCTATTATCTTTCCCCCTCTTTCTGTGGGTTCGCCAGTTTTCTCATCTACAAGCAAAAATCTGTTCTGATTTGTCAGGAAGAATCCGGGAGCTACAGCGTTTACCCTTACCCCAACTTTTGCCAGATGGACAGAAAGCCACTCTGTGAAATTGTTTATTGAAGCTTTGGCTGCCGAATATGCCGGTATTTTTGTAAGCGGCTTATACGAATTCATCGACGAGATATTCAGCACACTCCCTTTTCGACCTTCTAACATATCTTTGGTAAACACCATGGTTGGAAGAAGGGTCCCTTTGAAATTCAAATCGAAAACCCACTGAAAACCTTCCATTTCCAGTCCATAAAATGACTTTTCCAACTCTGAAAGATTTTCTTCTTCCAGGCGCTCCAGTTGCGTTGTTGCTTTTGGAGAGTTACCCCCTGCCCCGTTTATTAACAAAGAAATCTCCCCTAAATCAGCATTAATTTTTTCTTTTGCTTCTTCCAGAGATGCTTTGTCAAGTACATTCGCTTTGTACCCACGGGTAACTACCCCGCTTTGTTCTTCAATACTTTGTGCTACTTCAACCGCAAGTTCTTCATTTATATCCAGAATTGCTGTTTTAATTCCAACAGATGCCAGCCCACTGGCTATAGAGCTGCCAATTACGCCAGCCCCACCCGTTAATACACAAACTTTACCTTTCAGGTCTGAAAAACTAATTTCTTTCATATTCTATTTTTAATTGTAGTAGTCAATATTTTCTTTTATTATGATGTCAATAGGACTATAATTTTGTTTTTGAATTTCTTTCCGGGTAACAATGTAATTAAAGAGGGCCATAACACTCTTGTACCCTTGCTCCTCTGGTTTTTGACTTATTAGGATATCTATAATTCCTTCCTTTAAAAATGCGGTGTTCTGTTGTATCAGGTCAAAGCCTAATAACAAAGAACTGTTTTGCCCATCTTTTAAAAACCGGGCTACTTTATACACTTTTGAATTTGGCACAAAAACGCCTTTTATATTAGCATTTTCTTCAAAGACTTTTTTTAAAGTATGTTCTAATTCATTCTTTTCCAAAAGATCTATTTCAACAGAAATAAAGTTCTGCCCGCATTTTTTGTCTCCTTTAAAAAAATCCAGGAAGCCTTCTATCCTCTTTTCTATATGTGACGTTATGACCTTGTGATTTGACAACTTCACGATTAAGATTGCTGAATTATCCGGAATTGCCTTACTCATTAATTTGGCTGCAACCTTGCCACTTTGTCGCGAATTTTGTCCATAGTAAGCAATATTATTGCCTTTCTCCAGGTCTATATCTATAAATACATATGGAATCTGTAACGAATCCATTACTTCAATAAAGTCCAGCGAAGCTGTTTTAAATACGGGATTAAAAATTACCCCAGACGGCTTGTCTTCAATAACTTTTTTAACAATATCCCGGAAGCTTTTTTCATTCGTAGTACTAAATTTATAAATATCCACCTCCGAATTATAAACCCCTATTTCTGTTGCTCCATCAGCAATTCCTTTTAATGGTTTTTCCCAATACGGATTATTGCTTCCCCCTTCCGGAACAACTACTGCAAAACGGAAAGTTTTCTTCATAGCAAGCGATTTTGCCATAAGATTGGGGGTATAGCCAATTTCATTAACAATTTCAAGAATCTTCTTCCGGGTAGCTTCCTTCACTTCTCCCCGGTTATGTAAGACCCTGTCAACCGTACCAATAGAAACACCCGCTTTTTCCGCAATATCTTTAATTCGTATTTTCCCTTTTGCTTTTGTCATCCGAATTTGATTGTATAAAATTCCGTGTACGTTCACGGCAAATGTACAACAATATTTAATATTTCCGTGTACGATAACGGTGTTTTTTGAAGCGAATTTCAATGATATACCTCACCTATTATATAAAACACTTATATTCAATAACATAAAAAATAGCGATCATCAAAATCATCTGTGACCGCTTAAAAATTAGTGTGTATTTTGTATTTTTACTGTGTATTTCCTGTACTCAACAGTTTTGCTTTTTCTACCAGTTGAACGAACTCATTTCTATAATAATCATCTTCTAATAGAGTTGAACGCCCTGCCAATTCAAGAACTAAATCATAGGTAACCTCTCCCTTATACTTTGAATCCCTTAATAGCATACCAAATGCCGTTACTGAAGCTGAAAACTTAAAATCACCTGATAAATCAGGAAGCTTTACATAATCTTTTCCAACAACTTCTGTTATCAGTTTACTGCTTTCACTATTTATTGGTTTATACCTTAACTTTAATGTCAGCATCTCATCCGATTTTGCCTGTCTGGTTAATTTTACATCCTGGTATTTAAGCCCGTCGGTTTCTTTGGTTAAAGCGCCGGAATTTTGCGGTATTATTTCGTAAATAGCTGTTACGGTATGACCAGCACCCAATTCACCGGCATCCTTTTTATCGTCATTAAAATCTTCTTTTGCCAGCACCCTGTTTTCATATCCAATTAACCTGTATGACTTTACATGTTTTGGATTAAATTCAACCTGAATTTTCATGTCCTTGGCAATTGTAAACATATTTGCCCTCAACTCTTTCACGAATACCTTCTCTGCCTCTTTAATATTATCAATGTAAAAATAGTTTCCGTTACCAGCATTGCTGATTTGCTCCATTCTACCATCTTTATAATTACCCATTCCATAACCACAAATGGTCAGGTAAATATTATCGTTTCTTTTTTCCTCTATTAACCTAACCAGTTCACCGGTTGATGAAGTTCCAACATTAAAATCACCATCGGTGCATAATATTACCCTGTTATTCCCCCCGTCAATCAGGTTCTCCTTTGCCACTTTGTAGGCAAGCTCTATCCCTTCCCCTCCGGCGGTTGACCCCCCGGCTTCAAGTTTATTGAACGCCCTCTCTATTTTCTTTCTTTCTGTTGCCGGTGTAGAAGGCAACACCAAACCTGCTGCTCCGGCATAAACAACAACGGAAACCCTGTCCTTTTCGTTTAACTCGTGAAGCATTAGCTTTACTGACTTTTTGATTAAGCCTAACTTATTTGCCGAGGACATAGAACCCGAAACATCAATTAGAAAGACCAGGTTCGCGGGCTTCAGGTTATCATAATCCAATCTTTTACCCTGAATTCCGATATGGGCCAATAGGTGCCCTCCAGACCAGGGACACTCCCCTACTTCCGTAAACAATGCAAACGGATGTTCCCCGCTTGGTTCCGGATAATTATAACTGAAGTAATTAATCATTTCCTCTATTCGTACAGCATCTTTTGGCGGCATTTGATTTCCATTTATAAAACGCCTTATGTTACTGTAAGCCGCATTATCAACATCTATCGAAAATGTTGACAGAGGGTTCTGCATTGCATCCTTAAATTCATTTTCATAAATCCGATCATACTCTTCCGTACTAAACTCTTGACCGGTTTCTTCCAGCTCTAACATTACAACTTTTTCTCTTGCTACTGCATTATAAGAGGCTCCATTTTGCTGTGCCGTCTGGCAGCCTAAAATTATTAATCCCATAAGTCCTATAGCGATACCCCATGTGTAATTTGATTTGAACCTTAATTTACGGTTGACTTTAATCTTATTCATAATTTCTTATTTTTGAATTTTACAATGATGTGACAAACCTAAAATACTGCGGCCTGTAAAAGCTGTAAACCCATTGTAAAACTATTGTAGGCTATTCTACAATTTACAAAATATTAATAATTAACGCATTAGTTATCCTTAACAGAATACCGAGAAATGTCCCGGAATGAGAATTTCCATTTCAAACAACTAAAAAAAGAGGTTACTGAAACCCTCAGAAAATCTGAACCTGGTATCTCAAAATCTATCGAAAACTGGAAAGGAAACGACATAGCCCTTTTTCAGGAGGATTTGAAACTAAAAGTTAACAGCGGAATCAGTGAAAAATGGTTTTACACACATTTAAAAACAAACAATGAAAAACTCCCCCGTATTGACATGCTGGATTTACTTAGCAAGTATGCCGGATATTCGGGGTGGAATGATTTCATAAATAAAAATAAAGAAAGCCGGTCTAAAGCCGCTAAACGAAAAAAACGCTGGAAATTAAGGTCCGTGCTATTTATTCTTATACCTACTGCATTAATCGGACTGGCTTTAACGAAAGTGCTTTCCCCAGCAACATATAATTTCTGCTTTATTGACGGAGACCGCAAAGAACAGATACAGAACAACTCTATCCAAATAATTCTGCTTTACCCGGGAGAATCGCCAGTTTACACAAGAACAAATGAGTCAGGGTGCTTTCTTTTAAAGACAAACCGCCCTCAGGTACGCTTTGTTGTTAAAGCCCCTTATTATGAAACTGATACAATTACCAGAATTCTTAACAAGAAGATGAAAAGTGAAAATGTTCAGTTGAAAACGAATGATTATGCCCTGGTCATTCACTACTTTTCGACTTCAAATGTTACCGACTGGAAAAAGAGAAGAACCCAACTGGATTATATGATAGCTGAAAATGCACAAATCTATCAGGTTTTTGAAAGAGGCCAGGCAGGTATGGAAATTTATAATAAACAGGAATTCATAAATAAACTTACCATGCCTGTAAGCAGTCTTAAAAATATTGAGATCATTGAAACCATATATACCGGACAGAAAATATCCATTTTAAGATTTTACCAAAAAGGGAATAAAAGATGACCATTTATGATTAACATGACATTGTTTTAAAGATGAGAATTATTCAGCACATACAATATTTAGTAGTATTACTTTTAATCACTGCTTTTTCGTGCTCATCCGGTTCAACATATGAATTAAGTAAAGAATATGGAGCAGCACCCAATATTTTAACAACAGAAGAACGTTCTGAAAAAACACTGGACTATGAGTTTGAAAAAGAAAACATCTCAGATCTGGGACTTCAGGCTTTCGAAAAAAGGGCCTCAGAAAAAATAAAAGACTTTGTTGATTACCTCGAATTAATATCCGACCATTCTATAGACAGTATTTTTAAGTTTCAGGCAGAAACCATGCTACTATCACTCTTTGAAAATAAAAACACTGCGCTAATTATTAAAAATAAAACGAGTAAAAAACAAAGAAAAAACACCATTACCGGTTTTTTGGAAATGTTGAATGACGAAAAATATTCAAAACCAGATCTCCAAGTAAAAAATATTAGAATAACCAGGCACCTTTCCCCTCAAAAGCCCGGTTTGTACTCTGGTTTGATAGAATTCTCACTTACGGTTTCCCCCCCGAAGAAAGGAAAAAGTGTTATCCCCGGGGGAAACTATATATCAACAGGGAACATAATGGTTAAGAAAATAAATAAAACTTTCGGAAACACAAGTAAACAAACGTGGGAAGTCCTTTTAGGGGATATTACATTTACCAGGCAATAAAAAAATGCTGAGACAATATTTGAATACGGCCTCAGCATCAAAACCTGATTAATAAAGGTCATTAATATCCGACTTTTGTTTCCTTTTCCGGGTCATGATCGGGATTTACCGATGGCAGTTGTGCTTCTGTTTTTTCCATCATCTCTTTCATCTCCTTCTTCAGTTCTTCAACCTTCTCCGGTTCTTGAAACGATACGTCCAGGCTTTCCGAAATATCTGCTTTCAGATCGTATAATTCATATTTATTATCCTCTAACAGATGAATAAGTTTCCAATCGCCTTTTCGAACTGCCGTATGCGGTTTTGCCCCCTCTAAATGATAATGTGGGTAATGCCAGAATAGCACGTCGCGTTTAATATTTTCCCCTTTCAACACCGGGCTCAAGTCCGTTCCGTCAAAGCCTTCTTTAACACTTTTCGGAACATCAAGGTTACACAACTCAACCAGTGTTGGGAAATAATCACAAGAAATAGCAAGTTCTTCAGATACAGCCCCCTGGTTTAACATTCCGGGCGCGTACATAATTAAAGGGACCCTTACCCCACCTTCATACATATCTCCTTTACCTGATCGCAACGGATAATTATTGGTTATTTTCTTCCTGTTATTTCCTATTAGGCCCCCGTTGTCAGATGTAAACACTACAATAGTATTCTCCAGCAACCCTGATTCTTTAAGCTGTCCTATTACCTTACCAACAGCGTCATCAGTATGTTCTACCATCGCTGCATAAACCGGGTTCTTTTGCTTCTTTGACGAGTCGACCAATGTTTTATATTTCTCGATCTTTTCTTTTTTTGCCATTAAAGGGGTGTGGACATTATAGAACCAGAGGTTAAGAAAGAAGGGGCTGTTTTTATTTTCCCGAATAAACTTACAGGCCTCATCTGCAAGTCTTTCTGTTAAGTATTCACCCTCAGGGCCATCGGTCATCCTTGGGTTACCATAAGGTGAGAAATACCCTTTTGCTTTACGTTTTTTACTTCTGTTTGGAGCCCCTTTTGACCATCCACCTATATTTATATCGAACCCCTGATTTTCAGGCCAGTAAAGTGAATCTTCCCCCAAATGCCATTTCCCGATATGTGCCGTTTTATAGCCTGAGTTTCTAAAAGCCTCTGCCATGGTATATTCCGATGTGTCCATCATCATCGTCCATTCAGGAACTTTTAGCTTTGCATAAGGATACTTCCAACCCGTAATCCAGTCTGTGCAATTAATTGAGGCGGGATATTTTCCTGTCATAACACTGGCCCTTGTGGGAGAACAAACATTACAGGCTGCATAGGCATTCGTAAATTTTGCCCCGGTTTTTGCCAGTGCATCTATATTTGGCGTCTGGTAATAATCGCTTCCAAAAGCTTTCACATCAGTCCAGCCCATATCATCAACCAATATAAATACAACATTCGTTTTCTTATCACTGGTTACTGTTTTATGGCTTTGCTCTTTACATGAACTAAATCCGACGCAAAGTGCAATCAATGCAAAATAATTTAAACAACTCAATCTCATATGTTTATATTTTAATTTTTATTTATCAGACGAAACCTTCCATATTGCAAATATAGCAGTCCTGTAAACCTTTAAAAGTTACACAAGGAATTGCTCCCGTAATGTGAACCAATAATTACTTACTACATGGTTGTTTCATATGACTACTTTTTCTGGTAATTCAGTTCATAAAAGTACAAAACACTTTTAAACAAAAAGAACGTTTTCGCTTCAAAAAGAACAGGAAGTTTTTAGCAACCTGCTATTTATGTTTACATAAATATCGGCTGTATATAAATAAATTTACTGAAAGTTCATGGAATATTGTCATGCAAAAACTGCATTTTCCTTTAAAACCATAATATTTATTCCCCTTATTTCGTTTTAAATAAAACAACCACACAACCAAATGAAAACTAAACAAATAAGTCTGCTAATTATTCTTTTCTCACTATTTGCCTCAATAATAGAAGCCCAAAGTGATGAACAAATTGACAAAATATTAAACAAACATTTTCAAAAGCAGGATTTTGAGAAATGTGAATTAACTGCCCGAAAATATAAGATAAAGTCACCTTCATCGAAAGTCCCTTACTATTATCTATCTCAAATTGAACTACACCACTATTATGCTATAGAGAACCTGCCCAATAAAAAACAGTGGAAGTATTTAAACAGTGCGTCAATATATGCAAAACGAATTGCAAACCATTATCCCGAATGGAAAGATGAAATTACCCAGGCATATCTGAGTTATATTTCGTCATGGAGAAAAGCCAAAGATGAAGAAGAGCATTTAAGATCGGTAGCGGAATCATATTCTAAGCACTTTAACGACACATTAAGTGTATATCACAGATTATTCAAAGAGCCGGTTTCTCACAAAGAAGAAAATGAAACCGCAGATAATACTTCCCGCAAGGAAATAATCCAATACGCTTCCCAATTAATTGGTTCTCCTTATAAATATTCAGGGATCACCCCTGAAACAGGCTTCGATTGTTCGGGTTTTGTGATGTATGTTTTTAAAAACTTTGGTATTGAGCTGCCACACAGTTCTCAAATGCAAAGTGAAATTGAAGGGGAAACCCTTAGTCTGGAAGAGGCCATGCCTGGCGATCTGGTATTCTTTGGAAAAAAGAACGGAAACAAATGGAAAACCCAGCACTCCGGAATATTTTACGGAAAAGAAAACGGGCACCCCAGGTTTATACATTGCAGTTCAAGGAGAGGTGTTGTTATAGATGGCAACAATGCCAGTTGGAACAGCTATTGGAAAGGTTTGGTCCTGTTTGTTAAACGGCTGCCTGAACTCGAATAGGTTCCCTGTTTTTCTCCTCAAACCGTATCCCAGAAAAGAAAAACTATCTATTAACGGCTCCATTACAACTTCTTTGTGTAGCTACAAAACCTAAACCCGCAGGCTATTTTAAATATTGCAGGCGTAAGGGGATTGGCAAACTCCACCCGAATTCGGGCTATGTCGATTGTTTGATGATTCTTGAATAATACTGACCAAATGACATTTACATTGAGGACTGTAATGTGCTGTGAACAGCTTTAATGCTCAAAGAGCTAACAATACGAGTTAAGCTATCGTTTCACCTGCTTAAAATCAACGTGATAATGGTCATCATGCACCATATCGACCTTTTTAGAGAGTCTTTTTGCAAAATATATTCCCCTGCGTTTTATTTCCTGACCGGATTTTGTCTTGTAAAAGTCATCTTTTAAATTAATTTTTAGAATTACTTTGCTAACACTCAACCCGTTTTTTCTTGCAGCATTATCAAGTGCAATAATATGCTTCGCCATTGATTCAAAGTCAATTGTTACTTTCTTATTTAGCTTTAACCTACCTGAAGAATCGAAATTAAGAAGATAATGCCAAAGCCCAAAGCGGTCATAAAATTTTATCTGTTTGCCATTTTTAACCTTCGGGACCATAAAATCAACACTTAAACCGTTTCTGTGGGTCCTGTGCAATAAAACCTTGCCCCCCTTCTTATCAGAGCATTCCATAATACGAAAATCTATATCCGGGCATGTTTTTTCACATTCTTTGTATGAATCAAGAAGGGTGTAATACAGTCGGGAATTAACGTATCCGTTTCCCATTAAATAAAAGCTTACCGGACTAAAATATTTTGAATTGCTCATTTTATAATCAATTTGATAAGCATTCTTCAACGAACCGTTCCCCGGAGTCCCTTTTGAAACACTGCTCCCCGAATTTTCATAAAGCATATTCGGGACACATGCTGCTGTTAACCCAATCAGCACTAAAAAAAGTATTCCTGTTTTTATTCTGTTTGTTTTCATTTAACTATAAGTTTCAATTAATCATGTTTGCTTTTTTCTCCGCGTTGGATTACTTACTGGCCAACAAACTATTAATATATTAAACCACTCTTTTCTTAAAGATATTGCTTTTACCATAACCTTTTTAATCCGCCAAATAAAATCAATACAGTAAGAAGAGCGTTAAGCGGGTTTAGTATTTCCCGGTACTCTCTAGTATCAGTCAAGCATCAAGTTTCGGGTATAGATTACCTTCGGTGAGCTCTGTCATTAAAATGGCACCGGCTGCTTCTATTTCGTCCCTTAATATCGTATGACGTCATTCCGGGGAAGTACGACGAAGGAACTTAGCGTTAGCGGTCTCACGGACGATAGGGAGTAATCCCATCCGTCAATCAAGGATTGACATGACACTAATTTATAGATAAGCTCTAATTAAGTTTCCGGACAGGCCTGAACAAGTATCTGCCAAATACCATAAACAGACTTTATCCGAAAACTTAATAATAACAATATCATCCCTTTAGCACAGCCAATGGCTGCAACTCCACTTCAATATCAACCAGGTCTTTCTGGTTTTCCATAACAATATTGATATCCTTGTATGCACTTGCCGCTTCATCCAGGTCTTTTCTGTGCCTGATACCATGAACGATCCCCTGTTTATTAAGAAAGTCCATTTCCTGCTCAAGATCTAATTCCCGCTGGGCCTGCTTCCTCCCCATTTTTCTTCCCGCCCCATGAGAACAGGATTTAAAACTTTCTGCGTTCCCCAGTCCTTTCACAATGTATGACTTCGTTCCCTGCGATCCCGGAATCATCCCTAATTCGCCTTTATAAGCCCTTGTTGCGCCTTTTCGATGAACCAGTACATTCGTTTCGAAATGGTTTTCCCAGGCGGCAAAGTTGTGCGATTCATTAATGATATCCCCATGTTCAAAGCTACCAAACACCTCTGTTATGGCTTCTGTCATTCTTTCCATCATCAGCTTTCTGTTTGCCAATGCAAAATCTACACAATACTGCATTTCTGCCAGGTAAAGGTTTGCCTCGTCGGTTTCAATTGGCAAAAAAGCAAGCTGCATTTCTTTCGTCACCTTCGAGTGATACCTTAGGTTCAACTTCTGCGCAATATGATTATAATGGTTTGCCACTTTGAGTCCGATATTTCTACTTCCGGAATGAATCATTACCCAGATAAAACCATCGGAGCCTTTCTGTATTTCAATAAAGTGGTTCCCACCTCCCAGGGTCCCGAGTTGGCTCAGTGCGGCCTCATATTGCCGGTTTACAATAAACATATCATCACTTTTTGCAGGCATCAAATTTTCACCCTGCTTCTCACTTTGATGTTTAAACCCAACGGGAATAAGTTTTCTCGCTACCCCCAGAATTTTTTTCAATTGTTCCTGCGACACTTCGTTTAAACCTGTTTTAAGTGCACACATACCACAACCAATATCAACACCAACAGCGTTCGGAATAACAACATTATGAGTCGCCAAAACAGCACCTATTGGCATTCCGTACCCTTGATGACTATCGGGCATAATGGCCACGTGCTTAAACGCAAAAGGTAAATTTGCCAGGTTTCTCGCCTGCGCTAAAGCCCCTTCTTCCATATCATCCAGCCATAATTTAATCGGCTTTTGTTCTGTAGATATTACTTTCTTCATTTTTTTCTTTTTTTGTGGCTGCTCAAAGCCCCCTTCTGAGCAGCCCCTTTCTTCAAACTCATTTAAACAGAGAATATTTCTCTTAACTGGCCAACTACCTGGTTGCCTCCCGACAATGAAATATTATTGATTTTATCTGCAATTTTTTCTACGTACTCCATCTCTTTCAGTTTAAACAGCATGGCGTTATCTTCCATTAGCTTTGCTGTATTCAGCAAGCTCCGGGTTGAAGCTGTTTCTTCCCTTCGGGTTATAATATTTGCCTGGGCTTTTTTCTCAGCGATTAAAACCTGGTTCATGATTTCCTTTATTTCACCGGGTAAAATTATATCCCTGATGCCACAATCGGTTATCTCTACCCCGATTTTCCCTGCCGATTCCCTAACATTTCCAAGAATTCTGTCCGATATTGATTCTTTATTGCTCAATAGTTCGTCCAAAGAATACATGCCGACATATTCCCGCAATACCAACTGCATCAATATATATAATTGTTTTTCATAATCTTTGCAGTCCAAAAGGGCTTTTCTTACATCAACAACTTTATAACGGGTGTAGAAGTTCACCCTTAAAGCTGCCTTATCCTTCGTAAGAATTTCCTGTCCGGACACTTCCATTTGCTGTTGCCTTAAGTCTGCCTTAATAACGGAAAGCGGGATGGCATTTTTCCAGAAATAATAGACCCCGGGATCTAAAAACCGTTCAAATTTACCATCAGTAAACAGCACCCCCTTTTCGTAAGGCTCTACCACATATGCCCTGATATACGGAAGCACTTCCCTTCGTTGTAGGAGATACAAATTAATATCCTCTGATATTTCTTTTTTACTTATATCCGATATTGTAAATGAAAACTCTTTAACCCCTTTCCAGAAAGCATATCTTCCCGGAGTTAAAACATTCTTAAATATACCGTCTTCGTACTGTAGGGCCATTTCATTATCGCAAACCTGAATTATTGCCAATAATCCGGCTAACTTCTCATCTTTCAACAGAATACTTAGCTCCGTTTTTGGAATGAATGGTTTTGCCATATCATTCATTTCAACTTTTTCGCCAGGCATTAGCCAATATGTACCCTCGGTCAGTACCCCTTTGTAGGCATTTCTTTTATAAACCAAACCTACAGTTCCTGCGTTAATTCTAACTTTTCTCATAACTCTATTATTTACAGAACCCAACATACATTCGGTCCTTCTATTTAGTTTTAATATTTACTGTTTTCAAAAAGGAACAGTTAAAGCCAGCCATCGTACAAAGACGGAAGTTTGATTAAGTTTTTGATTCCTTAACCGGTTTCCTGAAAACTCTTTTCCCGACATCCAGGCTAAAAGCCTTGTTACCTGGAAATTCATTTTTAGGAAAGCAATTAAATGCACATAAACGCATCCTCTCGCTCCGGTCATTTCCCGATTGTCCTCCACATAAAATGAAAAGACCGGCTTGCTTTTAACCCTTCCCGGTAATCGTTTTTACAAGTGATCAGCTTATAATTGAATGGATTTTCAGTCCAATCCCGGATTAAAAGTCCAGTGCTCTAACCAACTAAGCTATCCCTGAAAATTCAGGGAACGGGAATCGAACCCGTGCCACTAATCTGTTGTTCTACCTGTTGAACTACCTCAACTTTTTTGTTGAGAAAGGGATTCGAACCCTCAGCATACAGCGTCAAAAGACAAAAGAAAATAAGTTAAGCAGCATATTAATACCTATTGGTTATAACACCATGAAGCCATACAGAAACTTTCATCAGGTCTTTTGCTTATTCTCATTTTATCGCGGTAGTGAAGGGACTCGAACCCTTACCTCTAATGACTCCCGAAGAAAAATTGGGACAGGCATTCTGCCAATTGAACTACACCACCATCATTTTAAGAAGTTCTACAACAACCTTCCATATATCCGTCTCCTCTCCCGGATTCGAACCGGGACTATTCCTTCACAGAAATCAGTCAGGCTGTAAATGCGCTTCCCTACTTTGCATTTGCATTTCGGTGCCTCTGCAAACTCTATCCTTCCGGAGGCTTGCCCCGACCGGTATAATCCTGACACTCCACGGTTAAGTCAACATTTACCGCAGCTCTTCCTTTTGAGCTAAGAGGAGTTAATTTCTCAAAGAACCTTTTGTCTAAATTGACAATACAAAGATTAAATCCGGATGCGCAAGGTTTTTGCGCAATTCATATTTATTTCAATAAAGTATATTTTTTAAATATAAAATGTTATGTCAGAATTGAGTGTTACACGGTTTACGTGAAGAACTCTTTGCTCAGAAACGGCAATGTACCAGGTATAAGCCAACCTAACCATCAGCTATCCTCTGATTTACTGCTCAGGCTGAAACGCCTGTCCGAAACCTATATTCAAGAACCTTTTGGTAATTGCAGATTGCTTCAGTCCTGCTTCCTTCGCATTGGGAGGTGTAATATTTACCGGGTGAGGTCAGGGATCTCGCACCTTTGGTGGCTGAATTAAAGAAAAAGTGAAAGAGGAGGGCGTGTTTTCGCCAGAGAGAAAAGATCTAAAGACAATGCAGGAGACTCTTAACTTAATAACATTGGGCACACGGCTACTTTGCATGCTGATATCGGAAATTGTAACTCCGATTTGAATTGATATGTTCTACGGTTAAATTACCCCGCAACAACACGAAATATTTTCCTGCACAGCTTTACTTTTTTCTCATGCGAAGCTTTAACAGACAAAGTTTTGTGAAAAAGGTGGCATAAATTGATTGTCATGACTTCAAAGAACCCCAAACAAAAACAACCACGAACCCTCTTATTTTCAACAAAAACCAGTAAGCGTATTAACTTTTACAATAACATTTTACGCCATTCTTTGTGTTTTTTCCTGGAACACACAACCCGAATAGTATATTTACGTTCTTACATAAACATGAACTACTAAAACTTCACATCCAATGAACATCTCAAAACTAAACCACGACCTTACTTTTTTCTTTCATCTCCCTGTAAATGATTTCTATAGCTTTCGTTACCCCCCTCGACACTTTGGCTAAGTCAATAAAAACCTGTCGTAAATAGGGTACTAAAACTTTAGAAAGCAAACGTTTTCTGTTTGGCAATACCTGAATTAATTCCTGTATTTCCGGATAATTGTTTTCATACTAATGAATACAACCCTGGTTATATAGTTAGTACTGTCTGAACCAAAAACACATGCCCTACTAACGAAAGCTTCTTTAAGGAACAAAAATCACAACCTATATAAAAAAACACAGAAACACTAAACAACACTTAATTAAAATGACACACAGAATTACCTTAACTTACCTTGTAATACTTCTCATAATGACAAGTTTCAAGGCAAACGGGCAGAACAGTTATCTGCCCTTTACTAAAGAAAAGGCATATACTTCAGGGACCAAAGCCCCTGATAACATTATGCCAATACGGGATGTTAACACTTCTCAGAATTCCACTACGATAACCTACCAGTTCCGTGGCGGCATGGTAGCTGATGCTTTGGGCATGGACAAAAACAATTATGAATTTATTCATGTGGAAGGTTTTGGAAAAATGACCGAAACCGGAAAGCCGGCCTTGCCTGCCCATAATGATATTATTGCCACTCCGGGAAATGGGAAAGCGACTATCGAAATCATTTCATCTGAATTTATCGAATATGAAGGGTATGTTATCCACCCGGCATTTCCGCCTATGAGCACTTCAAGTAGTAACGACAAGGTAGAGTTTGCGAAAGATGAGAAGACCTACACCAGCAACAAATTTTTCCCGGACAATACTGTGGAAATATCAGAGATGCTGGAATATCGTGGAAATTACTTTTCGTCTGTCCGTATTTGCCCGGTCCAGTATAACCCTGTAACAAAAACTATCAGGGTGTATTCCGAAATAACATACAGGATAAGCTACCAGGGAGGAAAGAAAAACTTGAAAAATGGAAGCGGAATATTAAACGATGTAGTATTAAACCGTCAAGCCCTTCAATCACCTGTCAATCATAAGAGTTCTTATGAAGGCAAAGATCCCGCTTACTTAATCATCGCCCGTTCCGATTACTCGGAATCTGCTAATATGCTTGCCCGCTGGAAGTCACAACTGGGATACAGAACGGAAGTAATCCTTAAAGAACGTTGGGAGTCCACTGAAGTAAAAGAAGCCATTCACTCCCGGTTTGCCAGTTATACACCAGCCCCATCTTATTTTGTTATTATTGGGGATCATGAACAGGTACCTGCGGAAATATACTTTCACAACACTTCAGGTGAAACTTTAGAGTATGCTTCCGATCTATACTATGCCTGCACAGGCGGACCAGACGACTACTTCCCCGATATGGCCAAAGGGCGTATATCGGCCAACAGCCCGGAACAGGCGGTTATGATGGTAAAAAAAGGGATTGATTACGAAAAAAATCCAGTTAACGATGAAAGCTTTTACAAAAACGGTTTAAGCTGCGCCCAGTTTCAGGATGTTCAGTATACTGAGGCCCCTGATGGTTTCGCAGCACGCAGGTTTTGCATGACTTCAGAAAATATAAGAGACTACATGGTTTCTTTAGGCTACGATATGGAAAGAATATATTATACCGATTCAGCAAATACGCCTACAAATTACAATAACGGGTACTATTCCAACGGTGAAAAGATACCAGATGAACTTTTGAAGGAGAATGGCTTCGATTGGGATGGAGACCGCTATGACATTATCCGCGAAATTAACAAAGGGAAGTTTTTTGTCATTCACAACGACCATGGCTACTCAAAGTCCCTTGGCTGGGTCCATCCAAATTTCAGGACCCCCGATATTTACGAACTGAACAACAAAAATAAACTTCCTCTTATTTTCTCAATGAACTGCCATTCGGGAGAATTTTTAATTGGCAACAGTTTTGCCGAAGCATTGACAAGATACCAGAATGGAGGTGCTGTTGGCGTAGTTGGTGCGGCAAATCTTAGCTACTCCGGGTTTAATGATGCCCTGGCCATTGGGATGGTGAATTCCATTTGGTCTGATGGAATAAACCCGGCATTCGGCTTTGGCGGAAACGACCCTTTTATTTCGTTGCCAGGACGCAAAAACAATATTAGAACAATGGGCGATGTTCTGAACCAGGGATTGATTAGAATGCGCGAAGTGTGGGGAGATGCCGCCAGCAGGTACAGATACACGCACAGGTTATATCACTTCTTCGGAGATCCTGCGCTAAAAATGTGGACCAGCAAACCGGGAATAATCACCGCCTCTTATGCTGCATCAATGCCCTGCGGCGAGACTTCATTCAACATCACGGAGATTTCAATTGATTCCGGCACCGTAACCCTTGTGCAGGGCGATTCGTTAATTGCAAAATCTGAATTCACTTCAAACACAGCAAGCCTGTCTTTTCAATCACTGAATGACAGCCTCCCGGTAGTGCTAACCGTCTCGGCTCCCGGATATCGGCCATTGACCCGAGAAATTACGCTTACCGGCTGTTCAAATACGCCAATTGCTGATTTTTCGGCAAGCAGACAAAACGTTGTCAACACATCAGACTCTCTCTTTAAGATTTATTTTGTAAATAACACCACTTACAGAGCAAGCTCCTACAAATGGACAATTTCTCCTGCTACCTTTGAATATACAGATGGTACAGATAAAAGTTCTGTAAGCCCGTCACTTGTCTTTAACCAGCCTGGAACTTATTCAGTTTCGCTGGAAGCTTCAAACGAAAATGGCAGCAACACCATTACAAAAAAAGATTATATACATGTTGTTTCAATTCACAGCGCTTCTTGCAAACCAAAAACACAGGAACTGTATTATAACACACGTGGGATTTACCATTTAAGATTTGGTGATTTCACTAAAAGAAGCGGGTGTTCTGTTAGCGACCACGATGGCAAAAACGGTGCCTACATGGATTTCACTTCCGAAATAATAAGCCTGAAAAAAGGACACAACGCTCAATATGAAATAGAAGTCGGGGAATATTCGAATGAATCGGTTGTTATGTTCATTGACTATAATAACGATGGTGAATTTGACACCATAACCGAAAAAGTTTCCGAGATGGCCCCGTTTAAATTAAAATCAACCGGAGAACTGCTGGTTAAAGAATCTCCGGCTCATGACTTTGTTCGGTTACGGGTAATATCCGATCAATCCAAATATCATATTACCGGTGGGTGCTATGGACCAAAATATGGCCAAGTTGAAGACTATACGGTGAAATTCATAGATGCTGAACCTGTCATCGAAATAATACGTGCCCATAGCTTTGACTTCAATTCGGCCTTAGTGGACGCTGAAATAGTAACAAACGGTGATGTTGAAATATCAGATCTTGGGATTATTTACACGACAGATACAACACAGCCTTTAAGTAAGTGGACTATTGCTAAAAGCCCTTCAACGGACAGGAAATTCACCCAGCAATTAACATCGCTGGACGACAATACGGTATATTATGCAAAAGCATATGCCGAAAATAGTATCGGACGGGCATACTCAAAAACAACTGTAGAATTCTTAACCTACAGTTCTGTTGCCCCCACAAACCACATCACAGATCTTCAATTAACAGAAAAGACCAGTTCGTTCATCAGATTAAACTTTACCAACTCACAAGGTGGCGTGCTTCCATACGGATATATTGCCAAATGGAGTACTGCCGGGTTTAATGATATTACTGTGCCTCAGAACGGTTCAGTTGAAACAGGATCGGGACCGGTTACAATTATTCCTTATGGTTCGAATGAGATCCTGGTTGATTCGTTAAAAGATGCAACTACATACTTCATTAAAATATACCCCTATGTAAATGATGGTGAAAGAATCAAGTACAAGACCGATGGAACTATACCTCAGATTGAGGTCCGCATTCCTGCTTACGGAGAGTACCCGCCGGTCTCTTTTACTGCACCTAACACTATGAATTACGTCCGTTTCAACACACTGTTTAACAGTGGGAAAAGAAAAAGGACTTCGTACAAAGATTTCCGTTCAACTCATGGAACTGATGTACGCCCCGACGAAAGTTATAATTTAATCGTTGGAACAGAACCCGGTAACACATGGTACCGGGTGCGTGCCTGGGCCGACTGGAACCAGGACGGTAAATTTGATGATACGGAACATTACTACTTAGGTTTACTGCCAGGTAAACTTATTAACGAACCGGAACCTGAAGAATGTCCTGACTCACATTCATACGAATGCGGTGGAAAGTGTTATGCTGATTCTGCCCAGGCAGCCTCCGACGGATGTTTTGTGAGAACCAAACGAAAATTGGCTAGGACATGCCCTGATTCGCACCCATACGAATGCCAGGGAGAATGTTATACCGATTCCGCTCAAGCAGCTTCCAGCGGTTGCCTAACTAAAGTAGACAGCTCTGCCTGCCCATCATCCCATCCATACGAATGCAATGGACAATGTTACACCGATTCTGCACAGGCGGTTGCCTCCGGATGTTTAAGCCCCGTTACTGAGGATTGCCCCGCTTCTCATCCATACGAATGTAATGGGAATTGCTATATCGATTCAACGCAGGCTGCAATGGCCGGATGCCATAAGTTATCGGAACTACAGACGGTAAAAGTTGCACTCCCTATTCAGGTGCCAGCTTCTGCAAAACAGGGCTGGACTACTTTAAGGGTTGTCTATACAACAGACCCGGCTATTATATCGTCACCAAATTCACAGTATGGTACAGTTGAAGATTACAGAATAGTGGTCGACAATAACTCAAAAGTACCTGGCTTATGGCAGGGTACAATATCATCAAACTGGAATGAACCCGGAAACTGGGATGACAATAAGGTTCCGGGAAAACATACAACAGTCCAGATCTACAAGAACGCTCAAAATTCCCCGGAAATAAATGCTGGTGCATTTGCCGGAAACCTCTTTCTGGAAGGAAATGGTAAACTCACGGTTCAGTCCGGTGACGCTAAACTTGATATTGTTGAAAATTTATATGTCAACGACTCCGGACTATTTGTCCTTGAGAATGGTGAGGTATCTGTTGCCGGGTACCTGAACCTTGGAAACAGAAAGCAGGGATCAATCGAGATGAAAAATGGAGTACTGAACGTAACAAACGATATTTATACTTCGAATAACACATCCAACTTTAACATGTCCGGAGGAACAATTAATGCAATAAGCTGGAGAAGAAACCGGAGTATTTTAGAGGCAATGGGCAATATCAGTTTGTCGGGCGGAGAATTAAACCTTATTAACTTTATCATCTTTTGGAATAGTAACTTCAAAATGTCAGGAAACCCCGTGGTAAATGTTAAAGGGCTGTTATGCACTTCGACATGGAAATCAAGCTTTACCGGTGGGACCTACGTTCTAAAGGGTGGTGGCGGAATAAGGGCTACCAGTATTGGATTAGGAAACTTCGGTGCCTATAACTTGGTTATTGAGGACTCTACAAGCGTTTATTTCACACACCCTGGCCAAGTCCATGGAATTGATATTTTTGGCGATTTTACCGTAAACGGAACGGCTAATTTTATTGGTTATGGCCTGCCCGCATCGGGTGGTTCTTTTAAAGGGAATGTAAAAGTTGGGCAAAACGGACACTTTGTTGCAAGTAACGCTGCTTATAATTTCTCGAAAGATCTTTTAATCGACGGAAACTTGCTGGCCGGCAATTCAAGTTTTACCCTGTCCGGTACTGAAGCACAAAATATCCGTAGTGAAAACGATATTAATACGTTGATAATTTCCAATACACACGGAGCTTCAATGACTGGTAATGTTTCCATAGGCAATAAACTTACCCTTAGCAACAGCCCCTTGCGATTAAATGGCCAAGCGCTTACATTGCGACAGAATGCTGTAATTGAAAATGCCGGTGCCTTAAGCTATCCGGATGTCATAATTTCTGAAAAATCCGGAGAAATCAGAAAGGTGATAAACCAGGAAGCAACCAGTCTTTACCTGCCCTTGGGCAACAATGCTGATTATTTGCCCGTTGAAGCTGAAATTTCTGAAGTCACCCCTTCAGACAAATATATATCTTTCAGTATGATGAATAATACCCATGGTTTATTCGGGGACAAAGAAGCTCTTCAAAGGGCCTGGGAAATCCGTACAGAAGAGGGCTTTGGTAACTTTAAACTGGATGCAACGCTTCTGTATACCGATGCCGACCTGGGCAATTTAGATGAGAATGACATATCGCCGGTAATTTACGCAGAAGACGCTTTTGTTCCGGT
Source organism: Bacteroidales bacterium (assembly GCA_965230395.1). Taxonomy (GTDB): domain Bacteria; phylum Bacteroidota; class Bacteroidia; order Bacteroidales; family UBA10428; genus UBA10428. Next base: position 1,876,470 of record CBDDKV010000002.1, on the reverse strand, counting down.
TGGCACATTAATACCGGAAGAGAACAAATTGTCTGTAAGCACATCGGAAACGGGAATATACACAGCAGCAACCCCTTCCAACAAAAAAGGAAAATCTTCTATAGACGGTTCTTACACGAATAAAAACGGCATTTCTGTGTACCCTAACCCTTCTAACGGTAAGTTCTCCATTTTCCTTGAGAACCAATCAGCAGGTGAGATTCATATCAGGATCACAAATGCGGCCGGACAACTTATAGCCAGCTATAAGGAAAGTAATACAAAAAACCCCGAAGTAGATCTTTCTGGAGTTAAAAAAGGATTGTATTACATTGAATTAATCAGTAACGAATTCAACACTGTTGAAAAAGTTATCCTGAAATAACAGGTAAAACATAAAGCGAGGTTAAAAATGGCTGTCCCAAATCTCTTCCGGGGCAGCCTCCTTCCTGTTTTCACCCCTACCCATGCTATGGTGCGCTTTCTTTTTGGATTATTCAACGAACAGACTACCTTCCCAGGCCTCACCCATAATAAAGAAAGCCTGACCACCAACTATTCACACCAACATTAAAGTACTAAAACCTACCTGTCACAACAGGAAACACTTATTCGCCCAGAAATAGGCGAATCAATTTTCAACCGGAAAAACGGTTTGACTCTAACTCTAAAACTTACAAAAATGAAAAGAAAAACAATTTTAACTTATCTGGTGATACTTCTCACTATGACAAGTTTCAGGGTGAGCGGGCAGAACAAGTACCTGCCTTTTACCCAAAGAAAAATGCAAACAGTTAACGCTAAAGCACCAGAAAACCTGATGCCCAAACGTAGTGTTAACACAACCCGTAACTCAGCGACCATAAGCTATAGTTTTATAGGAGGAACGGTATCTGAAATGGTCGGCATGGATAAAAACAATTATGAATTTATCCATGTAGAGGGATTCGGAAAAATGGCAGAAATTGGTAAACCTGCCCTACCCTCACATAATGACATTCTTGCTACTCCGGGAAATAATAACCCGACCATTGAGATTATCTCATCTGAATTCATAGAATACAAAGATTACACAATCCATCCGGCATTGCCCCCCGCCAGAGATACAGAAGGTAAAGACCAGGTAGAATTTAAGAAAGATCCGAAGACGTATTCCACCGATAAATTTTACCCGGAAAACATAGTGGAGATTTCTGAAGTTTTAGAATACCGTGGAAATTACTTTTCTTCCGTCCGGATCTGTCCCGTTCAGTACAACCCGGTAAAAAAAACAATCCGGGTTTATTCCGAAATAACCTACCGGATAAATTATGCCCAGGCAAAGAAAAGCACAAATAACGGTGGTTCACTTTTGAAAGGCCTTGTTTTAAATAGCGAAGCCCTTCAGTTGCCCCAGCAAAAGAGTTCATATGAAGGAAAAGATCCTAATTATCTTGTCATCGCACGTTCCGACTATGCTGAATCGGCTAATATGCTGGCCCGATGGAAATCACAGCTTGGTTACAGAACAGAAGTTATCCTGAAAGAACACTGGGAAAGCCCTGAAGTTAAAAATGCCATTCACACACGCTTTGCCAAATATTCTCCGTCCCCTGTATTTTTTGTTATCATTGGGGACCACGATCAGGTTCCGGCTGAAATACTAATACGCGCAGAGGGTAATATCGAACGCCTATATGCTTCTGATTTGTATTATGCCTGCACCGGTGGCCCAGGCGACTATTACCCCGACATGGCAAAAGGACGTATCCCTGCCAACACCCCCGAACAGGCCGTTATGATGGTTAACAAAGGAATAGAATATGAAAAGAACCCTGTGGAAGATCCGGATTTCTATAAAAACGGACTAAACTGCGCCCAGTTTCAAGACACCGAACTCGGTAGTCCCCGTGACGGGATTGCATCAAGAAGGTTTTGCCTTAGTTCGGAGGAAGTCAGGGACTATATGATGTCCCTGGGCTACAATATAGAAAGAATATATTACACCGATTCTTTAAACACCCCCACACATTATAACAATCGCACCTATTCGTCGGGCGGAAAAATCCCGGATGAACTGTTAAAATCCAACGGGTTTGCCTGGGATGGCGATGAAGAGGATATTCTCAGGGAAATTAACGAAGGAAAATTTTTTGTCCTCCACAGAGACCACGGGTTTGAGGGGGCTTTCGGTTGGGCCCACCCAAATTTCAGAATACCGGATGTCTATAAACTTAGGAATGGCAGACAACTTCCTGTAATTTTTTCTATGAACTGCCATACAGGTGAATTTCTAATTGGGACCAGTTTTGCAGAAAGCCTTCTAAGAAACGAAAATGGTGGCGCTGTAGGGGTTTTTGCAGCATCGTATTATAGCTTTAGTGGCTACAACGATGGACTAACTGCCGGAATGATAAACACGATCTGGCCCGATCCCGGTTATATGCCAGATTTTGGAACAAGTGCCCAAAATGTTGGCCAACTGCCCGGACACGATGACAATGCAAATACAATGGGCGAGGTGTTAAACCAGGGGCTTATTAGAATGCGTGAAACATGGTCCGGCAATCAGGCAGCGTACGAATATACACACCGGTTATATCATTTCTTCGGGGATCCTGCCCTAAGAATGTGGCTCGGCAAACCGGAAAAAATTACAGCCAATTACAGCGATACCCTTTCATGCGGTGCCACAGCATTTAGCATCACCGATATTTCTATTAACTCTGGAACTGCAACCATTGTTCAGGGAGATTCTTTAATTGCAAAAACTGAATTTAATTCAAAAACGGTTTCGCTAACATTTGCCCCTGTAAACGACAGCCTTCCTGTTGTGGTAACCATATCTGCCCCGGGGCGCAAACCATTAACCGGCCAGATTATTGTTAGTGGGTGTGAAAATGCCCCGGTACCCGATTTTGCAACAACGGTACAAACCATTGTAAATTCTCCGGACAACCTTCGAAAAATTGCTCTGGTAAACAATACAAGCTATAACGCAGACATCTACAAATGGAGCATTTCTCCGGCATCTTTCGAATTTGTGGACGGGACCAGTGAAAGTTCAAAAAGGCCCGTTGTGGTTTTCAACGAAGAAGGTACATATTCCATCACTCTCGATGCCGGCAATGCGAACGGAAGTAATTCTTTAACTAAAACCGACTACCTGAACGTTATCTTTATTCACAGTGCCTCCTGCAAACCAAAATCCAACAACATTCCTTACAATGTTTATGGAATATGGTCTTTTGAAGTAAACGGTTTTGAAAAACGAAGTGGTGCGGCAATGAATGACTACGATGGTAAGAATGATTCCTACATGGACTTTACCACGGACATCATAACAGTAAAAAAAGGGCATGAAACGCCTTTTATAGTTGAGGGCGCTCAAAGACGAAACGAAAACATGTTTATGTTCATCGACTATAACAACGATGGTGAATTTGACATGAACACAGAGAAAGTTTCCGAACTAAACAACTTTAATGGACGCAGCAGTGGAACTTTCACCGTAAAAGAAAACCCACAAAACAAATATGTACGGCTAAGGCTGATTTCTGAATACTTAGAGGATACAATTACCGACGGATGCTATAGTCCAGCGTATGGACAGGTAGAAGATTATACCGTAACTTTTGTTGATGCCGAACCGGTTGTTGAAATCGTAAAAGTCCATCAGATTGATTATGACGCAGCTATGATTGATGCCCATATATTAACAAATGGCAACAATAAAATTACAGAACGTGGTATTATCTATACTACCGACACCACCCTTCCCTTAAGTGCATGGACAGAAGTAGCCAGCCCTGCTACTGAAAGAAAGTTTACGCAACAGATAACACAGTTGGATGAGAGTACGGTGTATTTTGCCAAAGCTTATGCAACAAACAGCTTTGGTCGGGTATATTCGGAAAATACGCTAAAGTTATTAACCTATAGTGTAGCACCACCCGCCCACTACCCGACCGACATAACCGTACTTGAAACAACAAGCTCAATTATTCACTTAACCATGAACGAGCCTGTCAGCGGGGCACTGCCATATGGGTACCTGGTAAAATGGAGCACTACCGGATTTGATGATATTATCGATCCCAAAGATGGATATGTTGAACCGGAATCCGAATCAGTGATGGTTGTACCTTATGGTACTGGTGAAATTCTGTTAGACTCATTAGACGATGCCACAACATATTTCATAAAAATCTATCCGTATATAAACGGAGAAGATAAGATAAAGTACAAAAAAGACGGAATCGTCCCTCATATAAAAGAAACTACTTATAAATTCGGTGAATTCCCTCCCGTTTCTTTTGGTTCCGCCAACACCTTAAATTATATACGGTTTAATACCTTATATAATGCTGGCGAAAGAACGAAGGATGAATACCACGATTTCCGTTCAACACATGAAACAACAGTTGCCCCCAATAGTATGCATAAAATTCAGGTTGGGACCCAACCAGGCGAAACCAGGTACTATGTAAATGTTTGGGCTGACTGGAATAAAAATGGAAAGTTTGAAGATTCAGAACGCACTTATCTTGGCGACATTTACGGTACAATGGTAACCGACTCCGCAACATCAAACTGTCCCGGCTCGCATCCATACCCCTGTGGTGAAGGATGTTATACCGATTCAGCACAGGCAGCTTCCGCCGGGTGTTATAACAGGATAAATAAAAAAGCCGTCATTTTATGTCCAACAGGATATCCTTACGAATGTGGGGGCAAATGCTATACCGATTCGGTCCAGGCAGCTTCTGACGGATGTTTCATCAATGGTGGCAACGGGAATACATGCCCGGCTTCGCACCCTTTCGCATGCGGGGGCAATTGTTATACAGACTCGGCACAAGCTGTTTCAGCGGGCTGCATTAGCCCCGAGGCCGGAAACTGTCCTTCATCGCACCCATTTGAATGTAACGGAAACTGTTACGAAGACAAAGAGCAGGCGAAAACAGCCGGTTGTCACAATTTCACCGATCTTGAAACAGCAAAAATTGCCGGGGACATAACTGTTCAGCCAAGTACTAAGGGGTGGACAACCATGAGGGTTGTATATTCAACAGATCAGAATGCCACTCCAATTCCTCACGCTAAATATGGTTCTGTTGAAGATTATAAAATATGGATTGATCCCGAGGCCAAAACCCCCGGGCTATGGCTCGGTGACATTTCGAAAAACTGGAACGAACCGGGTAACTGGGACGATAACAAAGTACCATCAAAATTCACAACCGTACAGATTTATACCGGAGAACCAAACTATCCTGAAATAAATTCTGATGCAACAGCCGGAAGCATCTTCATTGAAGGCGAAGCCAGCCTTGATGTTTTAGGCAACGCTAACCTTCAAATTACAGAAGACCTGTTCGTTAACGATTTGGGGTTATTTGTTCATTCTGCAGGAAAAACTACAATCGGGAACCACCTGAACATTGGAAACGCCAATGGAGGAAATGTTTATATGCTTGATGGTGAATTAAATGTAAACAATCATATTTTCACATCGGCCTATAATAGTTTCTTCAATATGTCTGGCGGAAAATTAAACGCAACCAGTTGGAACGGGGGCATGCATGATGAATATGGGGTTGGTGAAGTTCTTATTGAAGGTGGAGAAATAAACATCGACAAGCTTATGTTATACTTTGTATGTAGACTTTACATAGAAAATGATCCTGTTATCAATATCAATAGAGAATTAAAAATAGGGTCTTATTATGACGATAGGATTCTTGGCGGGACATTTGTTTTCAAAGGAAAGGAATGTGAAGCTTTCACCCCTTTTATAATGGGTAATTTTTATGCCTGGAACATTGTTATAGAAGACTCCTCAAAAGTATATTTTGCAGGTCCCCGCTGGATATCCCCTGTTACTATTTTAGGAGACTTAACAGTTAAAGGTGAAGCCAATTTCGTTGACAATGGCCGACCTGTATATCGAACAAATATTGGAGGAAATGCACATATACAACAGGGTGGAAAATGGATTGTCCAAAATCAAACTGCTGTTAAAGAAGATTTAACTGTTGATGGTGAGTTTGTTACGGAAAACGCCCGATTTGAGTTTAACGGTACCGAAGAACAAAACATCCGCTGGAGCAGCGAAATTCCACAGGTAACTATCTCCAACCCGGCAGGGGCTGCATTAAGCGGAAATATTACTATTGCCGATAAAATCACCCTGAACAACAGCCCCTTGCGATTAAACGGCCACGCGCTTACATTGCAGCAGAATGCTGTTATTGAAAATGCAAGTGCATTAAGCTATCCGGATGTCATAATTTCTGAAAAATCCGGGGAAATCAGAAAAGTGATTAACCAGGAAGCAACCAGTCTTTATTTGCCGCTGGGGGACACTTCGGATTATTTGCCCATAGAAGCTGAAATTACAGAGGCCAACCCTTCGGACAAATACATATCTTTCAGTATGATGAATAATACCGATAGTTTATTCGGAGACAAAGAAACCCTTAAACGGGCCTGGAATATTAAAACAGAAGACGGCTTTGGCAACTTTAAACTGGATGCAACACTTCCGTATACCGACGCAGACCTGGGCAATTTAGACGAAAATAACATATCGCCTGTAATGTACGCAGAAGACGCTTTTGTTCCGGTGGGCTCATTAATACCGGAAGAGAACAAATTGTCTGTAAGCACATCGGAAACCGGAATATTTACGGCGGCAGTCCCTTCCAATAAAAAAGGAACGTCTTCATTAAATCAATCGTACGCAAATAAAAGCAAAAACGGCATTTCTGTGTATCCTAACCCTTCTAACGGTAAGTTTTCTATTCTCTTAGAGAACCCTTCAGCAGGCGAACTTCATATCAGGATTACAAATGCGGCCGGACAGCTTATAGCAAGCTATAAGGAACGTAATACAAAAAAACCCGAAGTAGATCTTTCCGGGATTAAAAAAGGATTGTACTACATTGAATTAATCGGCAACGAATTTAATGCTGTTGAAAAAGTTATCCTGAAATAATAAATAAAAGATCGAATAAATAAAGAGGCCGCCTGAAGGAATTTTCAGGCGGCCTTTTTTGTTCTTTGCAGAGCCTGCCTACAACTTCCCTTTCGGCTCGGTGTGCGGGCAGCGCTGAGATGCCCCTAAAATCTTTTTTATGCCATTGACAGCAAAAGTGCAGGAACCTTAATACCTCCAGTTACGGGAGCTAGAGGGTTTTGCCTGTAAAAAGTGCGGATGTAAAAAACACTATTGGTTAAAATCCAAATATATGTGGCAATGTTCAAAATGCAATTTCAGGACTACATTAAGGAGCGGTACAATGTTTGAGAACTCAAACCTTCCCTTTAGAAAGTGGTATTTGGCAAGGGGCTTTATGAGCTTTAGCAAGAAGGGCCTGTCGGCAATGGAACTGCAAAGGCAATTGGGGCACAAAAGATACAACACGGTCTGGTCAATGATGCACCGCATCCGCCAAGCCATGGGCAAAAGGGACAATCTTTACAGCCTTGAAGGAATAGCCGAATTTGACGAAGGGTACTTTTCAACAGAAACCAGCGAAAAAGATCCGGAAAAATAAAGTTTATTACCATAGTCGGCAGTGCCTTCATTCTTATTTCTAACTAAACCCACTCTTGCATCTCCGTTTACATGTAGTTTTGTTTTTGGTGAAGTGGTACCAATACCTACACATCCGCCTGGTTTAATGGCCATTTTAATATTTCCGTCATGTCTGAAATCCAGGTTACCATCACTAACTGTATTGGTATATCCGTTCGAACCATTATGGCCGAATTCCGTATATTCCTGCTCACGGTCTCCGGACCAGACCTTACCAACAACATGAAGTTTCTGGGCAGGAGATAATGTTCCAATTCCAACACTGCCATTTGATTTTACTCCTATTCCGCTCAACTCTTTTTATGTATATTTAATAATAACATCCCAAGTTTCATTGTCATAATGAGTTCTAAAATCTGCTTTTATATACCAATAACCATCACTTCCCTCGCGCATATAGGCTTTTATTATTAGGTGTTGAGGTTTCATTTTTTGCATTTACCCCCCTTTTTTTTGCATTGAAGCCTGCTATTGAAGCATCAAACTCACTCGTTTTGTATATCGTTTTTTTTCACTTTTTCACCCGGATCTCTGTATTCGACTAATTTAGCAGCCTGGGTTTGTTCGTTTACATGATGGAATGGCATTGAACAGAAGAAAGTAATACATATGTAAAATAATTTTTTCTGATGAATACTTAAATTGAAAAAAGAGAAAGCAGAAGTTCTGCTTTTAAAAAGTTTGGTTTTCGTAGTGAATTAATGGTTAGATTTTTAGAGATAATATTCCTGGCCCGTTAAATTTCGGTCAAGTAATTTCTGCGTTTTGAGAATAAATTGAGAATTACTTACCAACATTGTTGTGGTAAGTGTATATTAAAAGTAAGGGATTTTTCTACGATAAAAGATATCACCTTATATCAGTAACCGGAATTAAGGATTTCGATTTATTTAGCCTGAAACAGGAAGCTAAAACAAAAAACAGTTTAAAGAAGAAATATATAAAAAACGCCCCCGGCCAATCTACCTCAATAAAACCATCAATTATTCAGATACTTCTAAAATAGCTTTATCCATATTACTTACATCAAGACTGAAGGTGAGTTTTGAACCTGCTTTAATTTCAAGAAGTAAATTGCCACTTCCCGGAACTTTTGCAAGGGTTGTTTTCTGCCCGACTATTACTTTTTCCTGATTGGGAATTGCCCCAAAATCAAAATCCCAACCCATTGGGGCTATTTTAAACTCATAACTGCCTTTTTTAAATTCTGCTCTCGTTGTAAAAACACCGTCCCCCTTATATTCAAACTTTGGTGTAATGTCCAATTTTTTGCCCCAGTCATTCATGTTCCCAAATAAGTAGAGCGTTTCTCCTTCAAAAGGCTGCACCTTCATTTTAGATAATTTCTCTTCAAGTTGAGCCAGGGCTTCTTCCAATTTAGCACCTTTTATTAAAGCCATCGCAAGATCCATTGCTACACTTTGGTTGATCTCAATATCGGGGGCCACCCCTTTCCCCTCAATTCTTCCTATTCGGGTGGAATAATAATCGGCAATGGGCAATGACAATTGAAGTCCTTTTGGCAAGTCGAACATTTTTTGCGAGAGCATTTCGCCAGCAGTAGTTTCTCCAATAATTGTTATGTTTTCCTGACCAGCCATTGCATCTACCGTAAACTCGGCCGCACTTGCCGTTTTTTTGCTTATCAGCACATAAACAGGACCGTTAAAATGTGGCAACATCGGCTCAACCTTTACACGCGTGAGCGCGTTTTCTTGCACATCGTGCCAAAAGGCCTGTATGGACCAGCCTTTCCAGGGGGCTAATCCCTGAACATCCTCTATCGTTGGGGCTTCAGCATTTTTCGTCCACCATTTTTGGGAAACAAACATTCCGATATCCCTTGGTTCCTTAATAAGATGGGCTATAAGCGGGATACCGGCAAATGTTCCCCCTGTATTATTTCTAAGATCTATGATTAACGTATCTGTACTGTTTTTCGAAAGTTCTTTATACGCATCAAACACAAGTTCTTTTGTATCCACACCATTCATTGTGGTCACCGTAAGCAAAGCGGTATTTCCAATCCATTCTAAAGAAAGTCCGTGCTCCCCCACTCTTAACGAATCAATATATTGGGCTATTTTTTCTGCTGGCTGTTCCATCATAGCTAAGCGCACATGCGAAAAAGGGCCATCCTGCCATAACAAATTGTAATTACTTATAAATTCATCCTTTGTTTTTGCTGTAAGCACCAATTCCTGAACGGCCTTATCCAATTTACCGTATTCAGCAGAATTAAGCTCCGCCGGATTATAGTGGTAGCTTTTCATTAAAACAGAGATACTATCTGCAACTTCGCCCAACTCCTTTGTCTGTTCATTGCCCCTGGTACCAGACGGACTGTTTTTACAGGCAAACACGAATACAAGTATAACAAGAATTGATACTTGCTTTACAACCAACTGAGTTTTGTTCTTCATAATGGATTTGTTGAATTGTTATGGCTATATTAAACTTAGATTACAATTGTAACAATGCAAGCTCGGTTATTGTTTATTTTTTATCCGTCAACAAGTTACCTTACTCTTTTATGAAGCACGGAAAACTATATCCGGGACATCCGGTATGACGTATCTGCAGAAAGAAGCTGCACCTGTTTCAAGCCTTGAACAAATACGGGCAGTGTGCCAACAAAACTTCTCATGAAAATTTGGGACCATACTCCAATCCGAATAAATGAAATTAATGCAGTATCCTTTGATGCAGATTATGTGAATTGGATTGATCTGAAAAAACACTATACGTGTTAAGAATAGAATGAAAAGAGAAAAATGAGTTTATAAATCCAAGTCCTCATTTTGAGTTTTGTATAGATCATGATTCTTTTATAACTAAATATGCGAGAGAATTTGGGACAACTATTTTTATATTTGAAGGCTCAAAAGTTGATATAAATACAGAATTGAAGAAGAACTAAATACAATAAAAAATTATGCTAACTGTAAACGCAGCACGGGTAACGTGTAAAATATGAGCGAATTAACATTTAATTAGAGCCTGTCTATAAACTAAGGTTCTCAGCCTGAAAGGCTGATTTAATTTAATCCGGGACCTTGCCCCCGGAGAGTTGCCTGTGCTGTTAATCGTGATCCCGGGCACATCGGGACTATGTTAATTTGAAAAACAGGGTTACCATACCACGAAATAACAACAAGTCTGCTTCGAACCGAAGGACACGAACACAATTAAAATAATTAGATGCGTGAGTAACATTGCGACTTTACAGACAGGATCTAATTAGCGTCGCAATGGTTTGATAAGTTTGTGCTTCGAAACCCGTACTGCACTTACACGTAGCCATCAGCAGCAATTTAACGAAACACTAAACATAACAATGAATAGACTTGACAGACTAACAAGCATACTCATACAACTTCAATCCAAAAGACAGACAACAGCCAGTGAAATAGCTAAACGATTTGAAGTTACAAACAGAACGATTTACAGAGATATTCAAACATTAAGACTTGCAGGTGTTCCAATTGGCGAAGAAGAAGGAAAGGGGTATTTTTTAGTTGAAGGTTACTGGTTGCCACCTGTAATGTTCACAATGGAAGAAGCAAGAGCTTTGGTAACAACAAGTAAAATTTTAAACTATCATACCGAAGATTCTCTCAAACAAAATTACGAATCGGCACTTTTGAAAATAAAGGCCGTTTTATCGACTAAGGACAAGGACAAACTGGAATTTTTGAATTCAAGAATCGGGTTTCAGAAACCATGGCCCCCTACGAGTTTGTATTTAGACAATATCCAACACTCCATTACAGAAAACGTAAAACTGAAAATGATATATCAATCAAGAGGAAAAGAACAGCCAACGGAACGGATAATCGCCCCTTATGCCGTTTATTTTAGTGGTGCTGTTTGGTCTGTTATTGCCTTTTGTGAGTTACGACGAGAAATAAGAGAGTTTCGCCTCGACAGAATAAAAGAACTCAAATTACAACAAACCCATTTCAAACCCGACAAGTCCTTCAGCATTGAACATTATTTAGAAGAGCGTTCCAAAAGATTATTTTAAACCCCTGACAAAGGGTTGTCCTATGTGCCTTTTATCTTTACTTTAAATTCAAATAAAAATGAACATAAAAGCAATTTTATTAATCGTCATTGCTTCACTTTTATCGAATGTAAGCAAGGCACAAACACAAAAAAACATGACAGCTAAACAAGTAACAATCAGAGAAGAAAAAGTTGAAATCAATTATTTTCAACAAGGGCAGGGAGACACAACACTTCTCTTTTTACATGGATGGTGCATTGACGGAATGTATTGGAAGAATCAAGTTGATTACTTTTCTAAAACTTACAATGTTTTCGCTATTGACCTGCCGGGCTTTGGCAAATCAAAGGCAGAAAGAACCAATTGGACAATTGAGGAATATGCCAACGATGTAACAGCATTTATAGATACAATGAACCTTAAAAATGTTGTAATTATTGGACATTCCATGGCTGGCGAAATTATGTTGCAAACAGCATTAACAAACAACCCAGAAATAGCAGGCATTGTAGGTATAGACAATTTCAAAATAATTGACGTTGTATTTACACCGGAACAAATGAAACAAATGACCGATTTCATTTCAATGCTTGAAAAGGATTTTAAAAATTCAGCACCTGCATATGCAGATATGATGCTTTTTCATCCGACAACTTCAAAGGAAGTGAAAGACCGGGTAAAAACTGATTTTGCAAATAGCGATCCTGTTATTGGCTATGGGACACTTATGAACCAAATGCAATACTCAAATAGCGATGCCCAAAGATTGGAACAACTCAATTACAAATTATATTTAATAAATAGTGACAGTTTTCCAACAAACGAAACCGGACTGAAAAACCATTGTAAAAATAATTTTCACGTAGAAACCATCTCTGCAACTGGGCATTATCCAATGATAGAAAAACCGACAGAATTTAATTTGATATTAGAAAAAGTGCTGACAGCTATGAAATAAACTACTGCTGATAAATAGGTCCCTGAGTGTTCGGCACAACCTACTGATGATTCCCGGTTAAACTAAATCTAGTGTGGTAATTATTAAGTTCGTTTACCCATATTTTAGTTCTAATTTTTCTTGATGCAAGGCTAAGTTTACAGTCATAGCCTTAGGTACGGAGAAAAACGTTAACTCAGAAGAAAGGAAAAAGAGGGCTGAAATAAGTGAATGAATTTAGCATTTATCACACTAGGGCACGATATTTTTCTATGCATTTTACGACGTGTTTTTGTAGTTTTTTATTGCCTGTATAAATTTTAGCCCCCACTTGAGGCTTATCTTTTCAGGTTTCAGTTCGAGCTTTTACCCTCCTGTTCATTAAAGTTCAGTGAATTTAACGTGATACAAATGAAGCTTTTAAGAACACAGCTTAAGTATACACACCCGTTTTGCTTTAAACAATAAAAATTTGTGTTTTTCTAATTTGTACAGAGCTTTAACAAGTGTGCACTGCAATACATGCTGAGCACACACAATATGTATAAAAAAGCGGGGCGATATGGTTCACGGACCTTTTGTACTTATTGGAATTTAGTCACAAGGGGCAAGAAAGTGAATCGGAAATCCGCTACTTTTCATACGCTCACCGCTAGAAGCAAAAAGGGGACGAACTCGAACATCCAAGTCGTTTTTGTATATTTGTAGAATGAATGATTTGATAAAAAACATAGAAGCGTTAGCAGATAACTATTCCACAAACCTTAAGACAAGAATAGAGGATAGAAAAAAGGAAATGGAGGAGGATGACATCTCACACTACTTGATTTACAGAGTTCTTGGAATTACAGATGAAGAAGGAAAACTAATTGATTCATATCAAAATGTCGGCCGATTCTTATATAAATACGCGGGCTCATTCCTTGAAGAAGCTGCAACTTATTGTTTTAAGTTCAAGTACCCAGAGGGAGAAAAAACAAAAACTCCGAATACTGAAGGAGTTAGGCCAAAAACATTTGAGATTGATTTCCTTAACGACACTGATGCCATTGAAATAAAATGGAGGGATGCTACAACAGATGGAGACCATATAACTAAAGAACATTCACGGGTTAAGACAATAAAAAACAAAGGGTTTAAGCCAATTCGAGTAATGTTCTATTATCCTCAAAGAACACAAGCCATAAAAATACAGGATACCTTGAAAACCTTATATGCTGGAGTTGATGGAGAATACTATGCTGGAGACGATGCATGGAACTTCGTTAAGGAATACACTGGTGTTGACTTAAAAGGTATCCTTACAAAAATTGCTGACAAAAAAAACGAAATCTGAATAATGGAACTGAACAAAGTATACCAAGGTGATTGTTCTGAAGTTATGCAGGGGTTCAATTCAGAATTTGTAGATTTAGTATACCTTGACCCACCTTTTTTTACTCAGAAAGAGCAGTCCTTAAAGACAAGGGACAATTCTAAAGAATATAGATTCGATGACAAATGGAATTCTATTAATGACTATATAACACTAATAAAAAATGCAATTTCTGGATGTAAACGAATACTAAAACCTACGGGTTCAATCTTCTTACATTGTGATAAATCTGCTTCGCACTATATTCGTGTAGCACTAGACGAAGTATTTGGCATGAATAATTTTCAAAGTGAGATAATCTGGAGTTATAAGCGTTGGTCGAACTCCAAAAAGGGCCTATTGAATTCACACCAGGTAATTTACTTTTATTCAAAATCAAGGGACTTTAAATTCAATCAATTATATACTGATTATTCCCCAACAACAAATATTGACCAAATTTTACAAGAACGCCGTAGAGATAAAAACGGGAAATCTGTTTACAAAAAGGACGAAAAAGGTAAAGTAATATTGGCAAAGGAAAAGAAAGGTGTTCCCTTATCTGATGTTTGGGATATTCCTTATTTGAATCCAAAAGCAAAAGAAAGAGTTGGCTATCCTACACAAAAACCTGTTTCATTACTTCAGCAAATAATTAAAATTTGCACGGATGAGAATGATACTGTGGTTGACCCATTTTGTGGTAGTGGAACTACTTGCGTTGCAGCAAAGATTTTAAAACGAAATTATATTGGTATAGACAAATCAGAAGACGCAATTAATTTAGCAAACAGAAGACTTAAAGAATTAATAGTAAGCGATTCTAATTTGCTTAAAAACGGCACTGACAGTTATATAGAAAAATCAGGTAAAGAATTAGGATTATTAAAATCCATAGGGGCGGTTCCTGTTCAACGGAATAGTGGGATTGATGGTTTTTTAAAAGAGCAGGTTAATGGAAAACCAATTCCTGTTCGAATACAAAAAGATTTTGAGACACTTGATGACGCTATTCGAGCATTGGAAAATTCAACTCAAGCAAAGAAATCAGACGTTAAAATAATTATTCAAACTAATGACACACGTGGGGTGTTCCATTTAAGTACAAATGCTATTGTTTTACCATCAAACGAACTGACGATTAAAGAAAAATTGCAGCGCATAACAATGCACATGGCAATGGTGGTGATTTACAAAACATTGGGCAATTGTAGCCTGTATGAAAGCAAATACTTGCAAGGAATGTTTTACCTCACAATCCATCACTACTCACATATATGCATAAGGGTACAATTGAAATATTAGATGAGTTTGTAAACCATTACCATTTGACTCAAAAATGAACGTTTGAAAATCCTTTAAAACAGACGATTTGAATTATAGAATATACAGATTTCTATTCCGTCCTAAAATTTAGGTGCTCCAACTACATACGAACATTTTGCAGCCTGCTTTCAGCTAAACACAGCCATATACAAGGACTGTACGCACATAAACCAGACAAACAACAAAGTCAAAAGCCCCCCAACAACCAACACCCAATAGCCAACAACCCCCAATAGCTCCCACCCCAGGCTTTTCTTTTTTATCCTTACATTTACAGTAACAAAAAGGATTAGAATAACCTACAAATGTGATTGTTCCATATGCCAGTAAACAGAAATGCACTCTTACGTTATAAAACAATTGACAAATGCCTTCAAAACCGATACCGGAAGTGGACATTGGAAAACCTGATTGACGAATGCTCAGAGGCATTATACGAATATGAAGGTATTGACAAAGGCATCAGCAAACGGACCGTTCAACTGGATATACAAATGATGCGGAGCGATAAACTGGGCTATAACGCCCCCATTATAGTTTATGACAACAAGTACTATACTTACGAAGACCCGGATTACAGCATTACAAACATTCCTTTGACAGACCAGGATTTAGAACACCTATCCGAAACGGTTGAGTTCTTGAAACAGTTTAAGGGCTTTTCGCATTTCAATGAGCTGGACAGTATGGTCCAAAAACTTGAAGACCATGTTTATTCAAGAAAAAACCATCAGAAACCCGTCATAGATTTTGAAAAAAACGAAAACCTGAAGGGATTGGAGTTCCTTGACGTCCTTTACAAAACAATTGTTCGACAAAAAGCAGTTGAAATTACCTACCAGTCATTTAAAGCAAGGCAGCCCAGTTCTTTCATTTTCCATTCATACCTATTAAAAGAATTCAGAAACCGTTGGTTTGTTATCGGGACAAAAAAAGCAAAGAAACCATTGCTGACCCTGGCCTTGGATCGTATTATATCCGTCAACCATTCTGATGCCCGATATATCCACCATGACAATTTTGATGCCGCAGCATACTTTCGGGATGTAATTGGGGTAACCGTCAGCCCAAACCAAAAACCCGAAAAAGTTGTACTCTTCATCACAAACAAACATGCAAAGTATGTTATCACAAAACCCTTGCATAAATCTCAGAAAATAATAGAAAAAGATGGCTATGGCATTACAGTAGAGCTTGAAGTCCAGCACAACTTTGAACTTGAAAAAGAGATTCTGGGACTTGGCGACGGGGCCATGGTTATTGCTCCCGAAAAGCTTAAAAGAAACATAAAAATACGATTAAACAACAGTGTTGATTTATACAACACCTCTTTAAACCCACAAGGAGTTTTATCAATTAAGCAGAAACTCGCAAAAAACGGGTACGCTTTAATAAACAATATGTATAGCAAACGGAACTTAAAAGACATTGAAGCTGTATTAGATAAAAGCCCAGGGTCCGAAATTAACAGCACCATCAACCTACATGGCCACGAAAAACTTATGCAATATCTCACAAACAAAAACTTAACACATATTACAAACCTTTTCCCTTCCCCCCCGCAAATGAGGTGTACGGTCCTGCATCAGCCAACATTAAAAAAACTCATGAAATGGGGGCAAAACTTTTCAGAAAATGAACTTACCGTACTTGTTTTGCTTACCCTTAAAAAGATAAAATCATTAAAAGTTCAGGTTATACCGGGTTCCCACAAAAGAAAAATGAATAAAGAAGAAATAAAACTGCTTACAGAAAACAGCACCCCTGTCGGGCACGAACTGCTGCCGGGCGCAGCATTAATATGCCATCAGATGCTGACAGGGCATTTCGTTGAAGACCTGGAAGAAAAAAAACTTAAACTTCTTGTTTTGGAGATGAATTCCCCAGCAGCCAGCCTTGGAAAATAAGCCTTGTAACCTGTTACGTTTTGTGGATCTTGCCCTGCAAAAAATGATGTCCTGCAGATTTAAACAAAAGCAACAACAGGCCAAATCCCCCGGATGTTATAAACAACTGCTTCCGAAATATAAAAAGGTGGATTAACAAGACAGCTTTACCACACAACTCACTATTTACATCTAACTCATTATCAGCTAAACGTTTTTAACGTAATCAAAAAAACTGCACAACCAACTTATAAAAAAACCGGATACACGACCTCACCCACCCATTTTACGAACACCCCCCAACGCCCTTCAGTAAAAGAAAGAGCTATTTTTATGGTGCGTTTTCCCTTCCTAAAAAAAGACATATATTATCCCCTCTGATATTGGATTTATGAAAAGAATAAGTTAATTTTTAAGGTAAAATTTTGATTAAATGATAATCATAGGACAAGTATCGGATCAACAAAAACTGGAGCAGTTTTTTGAAGCTGGGTTTGAAGGGATTGAAGAGCTATATGCCAACTGGAATATTTATCCGGATAAAGGAACGTTGGCCTTGCTTTCCGAGAGACCTAACACTTTCAAACAAGTAATATATGGGATGGTCCCTTTCTGGTCGAAATCCAAAAAGGTATTCCATGAAGCCCCTGTTGACGGGGACGGACATTACGAACAAGGCTCACCTTTAAAACTAAGGTTTATTAACAACCCGGCCTTTCGGGTTCCTATTCATGAGAAAAGGTGCGTAATCCCTGCAGACTATTTTATCTCTATTGAAGGGGAAAATGCCTACCTGTTCTTCAACCAGAACAGAACCCCTATGGCGCTGGCGGGTATATACGATTGCTGGAAACAAAACATGAAAGACAAATATCCGTACTACGGCTTTTCTGTATTAACGTTTCCTTCATACGGAGTGTTTTCCCGACTTGGAATACGCAGGGCCCCTTTTATTCTTGAGCAGGAATATCTTCTAAACTGGAGGGACAGCTCCCTGCACTTTGCAAATGTGACCCAATTAATTAATTTCTACGATGACTCCAAGCTCAACGGGTATCCCGTGAACCCTCTAAAGGTGAAAATCCGGTTAAATGAGCAGAAAATAACGATGCCCACCGGAGATATGTTGAAACCACTGGAGAAGAAAAAATCCGGCTCCGTAATGAGCAGGGTTATCCGTAACCAGTTTCACTCAAAAAGTTCGTCAGCTGCCCACTCAGACATGAAAAATGATGTATGGAGCAAACTGGCACAATAGCAACGAAGACTGTTCTACAAAGGTTATTTTAAAATGAATCAGATTTTAAGGGATTGTTTAAAGTTTGTTCCGGGAGGGTATTCCAAATATGCTTCCCGACAAAGTTTAAACAGTCCCTCAACACCCCCTTGATCGGGGATAAAGTCCTGCCCCAGAGGCAGGGTGACAAACCGACAAGCCGCCGCCAAATAAAACCACAAACACCTGACAATCAATCTTTATCAGGGATTTTTTTTAGGAGCTTCCCCAAGTTATACCGTATATCCAGGGTGTGCGTAACCCCACTTACATCGGAAGATTCGTTGATTGGGGGTGTAAATGAATTATACTGCATCGTTATAGCAAAAACAATACGCTTGGTCGTTTGAATTTTAAACCCTGCCTGTACATGATACCCATAGGTGTAATTTTTATGCGATTCCGACAACCAGTCATTCTTATCATACTTTGCCAGAAAACCCATACCGCTTCCAAAATACGGCTTTACCCTGGAGCCAACATTGGGCAAATTATAAATCATGGTAACAAACACAGGCACCATGGTAAGCGTATGCCGCTCCTTGTTGTAACGGACCCATGTATACGTAATGCCCGTTGTCAGGTTCATGTCAATACGTGACATTTCCAATAAATTAGAGCTCACCAGCAATAAAGGGGAAGTTTTATAAAAATCACGGGCAAACTCTGAAGTAAAATCATACACCCCAACTTTTAGGGCAATATATTTACCGGAGACATTTTGAGACAACAGTATTAAAAGTAGAAATATCTTACAAATCAAAATCCTCCACAACCTCATTGAACACCCCAATTGCTTTTATATTTATTCTGTTCGTTTCGTTCTTAATCGACACCTTAAGGTAATGATGATAGTCACCCCCTCTGTTACGGTGAAGGTATGCCCCCGCCCCTCCTGTTGTTATATATTCAACACCATCTATGGTCAGTCGGTTAAATATATGATCATGGGACACAAAAACAGCCCGGAGCTTATCTGCCTGTAAGAGCAAATCATGCAGTTCGTATGCATTTACCATCGTTTCTCCATAATGAGAGCCCTGAGGAAAAAGAGGACGGTGAAAGCTAATAAAAATGTTTTGAACACTATCGTCCCTTTCTGCTATATTCAACTCGTTGGCCAGCCAACTAAACTGCTCTCCGACAATGCCACCCCCTGCTCCCTGAATTTCAGTGTCACAAATAATAAACCGGGCATTGGATTCCGTAAAAGAATAGTAAAAATTTGTTGATTTCAACTTCGTTTGCTCCCTGAACGTCCTCTCACTTTCCGGACCGGTCCCCTCATGATTTCCCCTGGCTATATGCATTGGCATTAAATCCGTTACCGGTTTTGAATGCTCCCAGAAAGACTTCCACTCAAACGAGTTATTCGGAGTTTCCATAATGTCCCCGCCACAAATGGCCAGTTTTGGGGTTGGCTTTATCTTAGCCATACTTTTCACTAAAATATCATATACTGAAAATCCCTGACGCAGATCCCCAAATACAATAAACGACCAGTCCTCGTCACCTTCCGGAAGCAGGTTCTCATCGTCGTAACAACTATTGGTCATAAAAATCGCGAAGCAGATAGCTAATACAGCTGTAAAGATGGAACGCCTTGCAAACTTTTTTTTCTCAGATATTATTTCCATCGCCACCTTTTTATAAATTATTCATTCTTTAACATTACAAAACTAACAATAAGAGAGACGGTGGGTTCAAATATCAAAGGTGATTTATGTTAAACTCTTACGATAAAATATAACTTAAACTCAACATTCTTTCGTCTTCTTATATATAATGTTTTATAAACTAACCCACTGAAGGCTAATTGTGTGCTTGCAAAACAGTTATCTTATACACACAACACCAAAAGCAGGGAAACACTGCCGTCCAAAAGTGTCCGGGACAACAAAAATTACCCGAAGCAAACACCCCCCCAAGCAATCATACTTTCTGAGCCCATTACTTTCCAAAATGACCAGGAGCCATGAGACTATTCAGCTTATCGATCTGCACACTCTTTGCCAGTGACGCTTAACAAATGAGTGTTAAATGAGCATTAAGCAAGTATTGATTTTTTATAAAATATGCACTATTTATCTATCAAAATAGAGGATTTCCCCCACCCACTTCACTCCGGAAAGGTTATTTTTATTATCAACAACGTACGTTCTCTAACCTTAACTAAATGGCAGCATAACCAGTGGGAATTTATATTGCATGCGCCACTTCTTATGCTCAATAATTCAAAAAGTCTAATGAAAAAGTTAAATTATTTTTTTGCGATAGCCATGACGCTATCCCTTTTTTCGTGTGAAAAAGAAGAAGTATCACCAACTATACATTCAGGTGATCTGTCCATGATCGATCCGGCCACCCCGGCTGGTATACAACCATTAATTCTGGATGACGGCTTAAAAGCTGCCCCGAGTGGCTACACCCTGGTGTGGAGCGACGAGTTCAACAGCTTTGACAGCAACAAATGGACAATACTGGAAAGTTCTAAATCGCGTAACCCAAGACCAAAAAAAGGAATAAAGGACTGGTATTGGAAAACCGATGAAGTCGCTTATCAAAATGGAAGGGTGCGACTAAAAGCCAGGAAAATAGACCATAACACACTGCATTGCGGCTCTATTAATTCAAACAACAAATACGAAACAAAATTTGGTTATTTTGAAGCCCGCATAGCAAACGCAGCAACATCCAAAGCTGTTCATACTGCATTCTGGTTCCAGGGAGATAATATGGGAAGCAAAGATGGAACAGGAAGAGACGGGGCTGAAATAGATGTTTATGAATCGGCATGGAACGGAAACTACACAAAATCGGTCGTTCATATTGACGGATATGGCAGTGCTCATCAGGCAAATACAAAACAATGGAGTGCCCCTGGAATCCATAGTGGTTTTCACACCTATGGCCTGCGCTGGACACCAACCCAGCTAAAAGTATATTATGATGGTGTAGGCAAAGCAACTTATGGTGGCTCCAAATGGATCCCGCAAGTGGAAGAGTACCTGTGGTTGTCTGTTGGCGCCAGCTTTGCCGATGGAGACTTTGTAAACCAGCCCGTTGGCTTTCTCACAATGGCGTATGTAGACTGGGTAAGGGTTTATAAAAACTAGCTCTCGCTCTTAAAGTAAGGTTTTCCTTGGTTCAGGTGCCTTAGGGTACCTGAACCAAATTTCTAAAACAATTAACAAAGCATTACCAACCCCCATAATTTATGAATTTATTTAAGAGCTTATTTGCATCCCGTCTCATAGCTATTGCCCTGATTTTCATATCCTGTAAAACATCACAAGAAGAAAACGGGAATTACCCGGAAGCAATTGAAATTAACTTTTCCCAAAATTTCGACACTGAGTTCTTTTCCCAGAATGAGATAAAATACGCAGCAACTCTATTGTTTGAAAATAAGATTACTGAACTGTATAACATTTCATCCGATTCTTTAAAGCAATACTTTACTCTGGAATCATTCCAGGACTATTTCGCTATCGTTAGCGAAATATACGGCAACTTAGAACGGGTCAAAGACTACGGGTTTGCAGGAACAGAAAACTATGTGGGCATTGATCTGAAGGCGTCTTATGAGAAGATCGACACCGTTGAACTAAGGCTCGGGTACCATTTAAAAAATGCGCCGGTTTTGTCCCATGTTTCCGTAGCCCCATTTAGAACCTCAAAGTCCAATTCAATAGACAGCCTCTGCCAGCCAATAGTGCGGCACATATTAAACAAGGACATAGAAACGCTCTACCGTGTGCTCCCAAAAAAGTTTCAGACACACACCCCACTAACAAAACTCCGAAAAAACTGGCTGGTGCATATGAATGAGATTGACTTCAATAAAGGACATTTTGCCCTTCAGCACAGAATTATACCGATTACCCCTCACCAAACAGCATTGCAGGTTGTTTATGCTTTTAATGCAGAGAAGAACAGCCTAAAAAAAGTCCTGCTGACATATCAAATCATCAACGGCAATTTACAACTTACTGATATGGATTTCAGTTCATAATAGTCCGGTTTATAAATTAAAAGGCCATGAATGTATATCGAAAGAAAACATTCATGGCTTTTCTTTATAAAAGTCAGTATTATTCTTTCACAAAAAGTTTTCTTTGTTCGCCAACCACTGCTACATAAAGCCCTGGGCTCAAATCCGAAGTCACTATCTCAGCCTTCCCCTCTTCTTCCTTAATCAACTCTCCCTGAATGGTATAGATTCTAACCCTGTAATTTTCCGGATTTACTTGTTCTACATAAAGATAATCGCCAACCGGATTAGGGAACACTTTCAATTCATTTTCATTAACCTGTTTGGTGGAGTTCGGCTTTTCTACCACAACAATGTCCCCGGTGCGCTCCAGTTTCAGGTAATCAAATGCACCTGTGTACCCCCCGGACAATGCATTTTTCTCTTTACTAATAAACCTGATGTTATTAACACCCGATTGCAACGCTATCTCACTCCATGAATATTGGGTAACTAAAGAATCTTCACTATAAAAATCTACAACACCTGTTAAATCCATCCATTCCCCGGCTGTATCTTTAACCTGGCATCCGTAAACCCCATTTTCTTTTGATGAAATACCGGCCAGCATAAGTTTGTATATCCCGGAACTTGGAGCATTTACCTGAAAGTCAATAACCTCATCAACTGAAGCTGCCTCAAACGTAACATAAGCAGATTTGCTTGCAAGAGTAACCGAATCTGTCTTAAACGCAGTACTTGTTGGTGAACTTGCAGTAAGCTTTTCACACTCCAGCCTGTCTGTGGTCGTTTTCCAGGATCTGATGTAGTCAACGTATGCATGGGTCAGGGTATCGTTTGGCTGACTGGTAAAATAGTCTCCTTCTATTCCGAAGCTGGCGCCATCCGAAAGCCATAAATATTCGTTTGCCCTTACAATCCAACGATCCCCGCTGTAAGTAACTTTTAGTTTTCCATCATAGTAAATCTTCATAAAATTTTCTGTCCAGTAAAACCCCCAGGTATGGTAGCCGGTATGTATACCCGGAGTATTATATTGTTTGGTATTTGCATCATGATGTTTCCCGTATCCATCGATATGAATGACCGACTTCGTATAATCCCCCAGCCAGGCTGACTCGAAAACGTCGATTTCGGCCCCATCATTGGCGGTACCATCAACATTGCTCATTCCCTGCCCGTGAAACCAAAAAGCCGTATGTGTCCCCTTTGAAGCATCTGCAACTTTAATACGTGTTTCAAAGTAACCGTACATGGTCTCATATTTATTCTTTGAATTAACCGAACCACAATACATGGTGTTATGATCATGTTTTTCTACCATTAAAACAAGGTTACCATCTTCTTGCCAAACATTCTCTGCTTTCCACCACCAATCGTCAACCCCAATTTTTTTTCGGGGATTTCGGGATTTTGAACTTACATTCTTCGTCCACTTATTCGTATTCAAAGTATCTGCATTAAATTCATCACTAAAATCCAGTTCCCACTCACTTCCAATTAAATCATTTTCCGGCATAACACCTTTTTCCGTCTCCGGATCAATAAAATCCTGCCCCATTGCAAGCCCTCCAATCCAGGCGCACCCTAAATAAATTAACAATCTCCTCATTTTTCTGTTTTTTTAGTTAAAAGTTACGATAACAAACTTACTTCCAACTCGTTATTTTCAAGTATACATATAGTTCAACCAGCGGGTTAAATAAGTCAATTTAACCGCAAATACGTTACCGGAAGCGCTTTTCACCTGACAAACAGCTAAAATACTTCTGCTTTGAATTTCTGAATAAAATTTGGTATTCTTGTTTTATTATAATTCAAATGATACATAAGAGTGAGAATATCTTTTGAAGATATAACTGTTTGTCCATTTAAAAGTAAAAACTTAAAAAGCTGTTTACCTGGTTTACTATTCCTTCTTTTTGTCTCCTACTTTGTACAGGCCCAATCTATTGAACGTTACAATATCAATTATGTCGGCATAACCGATGGTTTGTCCAACAACTATGTTTCTAAAATAATTACCGGAAAAAATGGCCTGAAATGGATCGCAACAGAAGGCGGCCTGAACAGTTACGACGGGAACACCTTTTCAATTTTCAAGCCCGGAGAAAACACAACAGGACTGGAAAATGAAAACATTGAAACCATATTTGAAGATCACAACGGAAACATCTGGGTTGGGACCAAAAGTGGCGGGTTATCAAAATACAATCCGGTATCAAACATATTCAGTTCGTATAATAGTATTTTTCCTGTTGAAAAGGAAAGCAAAGCAATAAGGGTAACGTCTATATCAGAAGGTCCGCAGGGAAACATCTGGGTTGGGACCTGGAATAAAGGTGTATATGTAATAGAACCCGACAAAAAGGAATTAATAAAAACCCTCTATAAATCTTCGCAGATAGATGATATTTACTGTAGTTCGGACAGTTCTATGTGGATATCCGGAAAAACCTTCTTACACAGGTACCCCCCTGCACAAAACGTTGCAATAAAGTATTCTGTGCCGGCCAGAATCACAAAAATACTTGAAGATACCCTGCGTAAAAGAACGTGGCTCAGTAGTTTTGGTGGCGGATTATTTTACCTTGAACAGGGAACCAATGAAGCAAAACGAGTTACCAAAAAAAAGGAAATACAAGGTATAAAAACACTCGCCCTGGACGAGCAATTCAGATTATGGGTTGGGACATGGGGATCCGGGGTATATATAAGTGACAGTAGCGGAGTTAATTTTCATAAGAAGTCGGTTTCTCCGCTCTACCTTGGTAAACTTAGCGCCACATATGAGTCCGTTATCGATATTCATATTGACAAAAATAATGTAGCCTGGCTATCTACAGCCTATGGAGGAATTGTAAAACTTACCCCTGCCAATAAATTTGACTATTTGGGCAACTTTCCCGGTAAATCCATTGGACTTTCTGACAATAACATCCAAACACTTCTAATTGACAGCGACAGCACCTTGTGGTGCGGCACATACAACGGGGGCGTCAACATAAGCAACGATTATCAAACCTTCAGGCACCTGGAACATCGACGCCTGACAAAGATCAACACCATTCTTGAAGTAAATAGGCACATGCTTATCGGGGCCCGGGAGGGGCTATTTGTCCTTAACAGGAAGAATCCGGATATCCATCCCTTTCGGCTACTGAGATATTACCAAAAGATAACCTGCTTACACCTAGATAAAAAACAGAATCTATGGGTAGGCACCCAACAAAACGGACTGGGAATTGTAAATATTGGTAAAAACCTTGACATTAAATCCCTGCAAGAAGGTTCGGTGCTTAAAAAGCCGGAAGGGTGGAGCGGAAATGAGCGGATAAGTACCATTGTAGAAGGCCCCCGTGGAAATATATGGATTGGAACCTATAACGGGCTATTTGTTTATGGCACCGAGATATCCGACTTTATTCCACACGAAAAATTAGTTGCCGGCAATTTACCCAGTGTAATAATCCACTCCATCTATTTCGACAAATCAGGGAAACTATGGTTAGGGACACCCGGTGGGCTAATTAAACTTGAAGTTGATTTACCAGAAGTCCATGTAGTTTGTAAATATGATAAAGAATCAGGTTTAGCCAGCGATTTTATAACTTCTGTTACCGGTGATGAAAAAGACAATATCTGGCTTGGTAGCTCCCTGGGAATTTCAAAGTTATCGACGGACCGCAAAACTGTTGTTAATTTCGGGGCAACAGATGGCATCAAAACCTCCTCGCTCAATATCAATGCAGTAATTAATACCCGTAACCACAAATTATTTTTCGGAGGGGTAAACGGGGCTACAGCCTTTTACCCTCTCGAGATAAAAAAAAGCACATCCGCACCGAATGTTATTTTTACAGATTTCAAGGTAAATAACAAATCTGTTAAAGCTAATCAGGAATTAAACGGCAGGGTAATCCTAAAAAAGTCAGTCTACCATTCAAATTATATTCGCCTGACCCATAAAGAGAAAATATTTTCTATTGTATTTCAGCCGGTAGATTTTATGGGAACAGAGAATATTAAGTTCCGATACCGGCTAAAAGGGTTCAGGGATGAATGGATTGACAATCAGGACAAAAACGAAGTATCTTTCTCAGGGCTTAACTCCGGCGAATATACGTTTGAAGTCGTGTGTACCCGGGACAACCAGAACTGGGGTGAAGTTAGTTCCATACAATTTAAAATTGCATCTGCACCCTGGTTTGCCTGGTATGCATTTCTCGTTTATACGGCAATATTATTACTGATTATTTTTAGTATTACTTTTTCGATACTCCGGCAAACAAAACTCGAAGCTAAACTGGAAGTGGCAAGAATAGAGAAAGAAAAGGAACATGAGCTTACCGATGCAAAACTTACTTTTTTCACGAATATCTCTCATGAACTAAGGACTCCCCTGACATTAATTATAAGCCCCCTGACTGAAATGCTGGCCATTGAAAAGTTTAGTGCCTCCATTAAAGAAAGACTAATTCTAATTGAAAACAATGCGAACCGCTTGCTCCACCTGATCAACCAGTTACTCGACTTTAGAAAAGCCGAAAAGGGAGCGTTGGAAATCAATGTTATTAACGGCGAACTAATAGAATTCTGTCGCGAAATATCCATAACATTTAAAAGCTTCGCTAAAACAAAGAAAATAGAATTCAGTTTTATCCCTGAAGTGGAAAGACTTAAAATGTTTTTCGACCCGGACAAGATGGAAATTGTTATTAGTAACCTGTTGACAAATGCCTTTAAATATACGCCTGCAAACGGTAGTGTCGTTCTTAAAATATCGAAGGATGAAAAGTACTGTGTAATAAAAGTTAAAGATACGGGAACAGGGTTATCCAAGGAGAATGCCGACAAAATATTTGACCGTTTTTTCCAGATTGGCTCCACCAACACGTCAAACCTGAGCGGAAGTGGAATTGGCCTGGCCCTTTCAAAACAGATTGTTGAAATGCATAACGGGAAAATTGAGGTGGAAAGTACCCCTGGCAAAGGCACAGAGTTCTCTGTTTATTTACCATTTAAAAGTAAAAATCAGGTTACTGATCATACTAAACCTAGTAAAGATCCGGAACACCTTACCCGCTACACCAGGCCTAAAGAAACACTCATGCCGTCTACGGAAACTTCAAAAAAAGATCCGGAACAACAATTGCAACTTTTAATTGCCGATGATCATCCTGAAATTAGAAATTATCTTAAAGGGCTGTTTGCTGATGATTATGAAGTGCTGGAAGCTAAAAATGGCGAAGAAGCATTGAAAATTGCTACAGAACAACTTCCGGATATAATTATCAGCGATGTTATGATGCCTGTTATGGATGGAATTGAGTTATGCAAAAGGGTAAAATCCCAGGTTTCCACATCGCATATCCCTGTTATTCTGTTAACCGCCAGAACATCGGCAGTATACGAATTAAATGGGTTTGATACCGGGGCAGACGATTACATTAAAAAACCTTTCAACCCGTTAATTGTTAAATCAAGAACAAATAACCTGATTGAAAACCGTAATAAGCTACGTGATTATTTCACACGAAAAATCAGGTTTGAACCTACTGACTTTAAGGTAAAAAATGCAGAAGAAGACTTCATTCAGAAGGCCATGAAGATTGTGGAGGGGAATTTTCGGAATGAAAACTTTGGAATTGAAGTTTTAACCGGGCAACTCTTTATGAGCCAGTCGACACTTTACAGAAAAATAAAATCGTTAACAGGCATGTCTATTACGGGATTTGTCCGCTCCATCCGGTTAAAAGAAGCTGCACGGTTAATTCTTTCAGAAGATTTAAAACTCAACCAGGTTGCCGAGGATGTCGGGTTTAACGATTACAAGTATTTTAAAGACTGTTTCAAAAAGCAGTTCGGCTGCCTTCCATCCGACTATAAATCAAAAGTTTTAGGAAAAAGTAAAGGTTGATTATTCTGTTATGGACTTTACAGACGGACTATTTAAGGCAAAAAGACATAAATGTGCATTTTAAAAACTTAAAAGTGGCAAAGTAGAATCAACACTTTTAATTATCAGAAAACCAAAAATGCAAATTAACAAAGAATGCAGCCCCAAAGCCACTCTAATTCGCTCCTTGAGCATGGACTGCCAAGTTTCCAATAAAACTATTTTGCCATATTTCTCATAGTATATTCAAGATTTATAAGAATTTATTCCCTTAAAAAAGAGTACTTTTAACCGTTAGATGTATCTAAGAATTGTTACGTAAAGACTGAATTTGAACCATACCCTGAAACTTTAACTCTAAATATTAATACTTAACTGAATGAACACTATTACTCGGATTTCCCTCGGGATAATTTTCTTTCTGACTTTTCAAAACACCAAAGCTTTCGCTGACGAAAACCCTAATGACACTTCTCAGTATTGGATCAACATTAACCCCGACCCCAATGGGGATCCATGGTATGTAAGTAAAATGCCTGCAGACCTTAAATCTGCGGGGGAAGAAGCTTTACCAGCCATGCCCCTTCCTGCAGAGTACTGGAAAAAGACCGGTACATTGCCTTCAAAAATTGACAATTCCCAAGCCCCGTATTTCAGGCCAGTATTTTCTCAAAGTGGGGGCTCATGTGCCCAGGCTGCCGGTGTTTGTTACCTTTTCACTTACGAAGCTAACTGGAAAAGGGGAATACCAGCTAATACAAAAGAAAACTGGTACCCAACACATTTCACATGGAACTTTCTGAACCGGGGCACAGGAACCGGAAGCAGATATACCGATGGGTGGAAAATCATCATGGATCATGGGGTTCCCAACACAGCCTTATACGGAGGTTCAAATACGGCACTTGGAAGTAATGGCTGGATGTCTGGATATGATAAATACAAGCGTTCTCTTGAAAACAAAATAATTGACACCCGTTTCTCCCTTTCTTCCACTTCAGAAGAAGGGCTGGCTAAAGTTAAGGCCTGGCTGTACAATCACTTCGACCCAAATGAACAATACGGTGGGCTATTGTGCTTTGCTGTAAACGTAACAAACCGCTCAGAAAAGAAAATTCCCGAAGGGGAACATGAAGCTGGCAAGAAAATTATAACCAAATGGGGAAGCAAAGGCGGGCACGCCATGACCATTGTGGGTTACGACGACAATGTTAAATGGGATTTTAATGGAGACAATAAGTATACGAACGATATTGATTTAAACGGCGATGGAAAAATTGACGTTAGAGATCGTGAAATAGGTGCCTGGAAAATTGTTAATTCCTGGGGGAAAGGGTACGGAAACGGAGGTTTTATTTACGTACCATACCGACTGATTACCAAGCAATATGGAGTCTCAATTTCCCAGAAGAAATATACACCCCGTGTTGCCATGAAGTTAAAATTCAATTATAGTATTAGAAACAATATTAAAATAGTTGTTGGAGCTGCCAGCGATACAAGTTCCACCATCCCGGAAAATTCAAAGCAATTCTGGCATTCGTTCACATATAAAGGAGGTGCGCACCCGTTAAGAGGTAAGGGAAATAACGAACCTATGGAGCTACTTCTGGATCTTACGGACCTATTGGATGGCATTTCAACCAACGACCCGGTTAAATACTTTTTTGATATTGGAACAAAGAGTTCATCTGCCGTTGGCAGCATTGAAGAGATGTCCGTTGTATCTTATGAAATGGATCCGGACGGGATGGAGTTATTTTGTCCACACAGAGATGTCCCCATAAAGTCAGGGGCGACAACATCTCTTTCTGTTACATTACCGGGAAATTATTTAAGCCCTCCCCTTAACCTCGCTATTAAAGAATTAAGCGAAAACTACAACTTATCCTGGAATAAACCTTTACCAGGTACTTTCTCTCCGAAAGGTTTCATAATCTATAAAAATAGCGCTGTATTAGATACCGTAAAAGATGCTGATGTTCTTAATTATACCTTACCACTCTCTGAAAAAACAGGGACAGCTTATCAGGTATCAGCTCTTTATAATACGGGGAAATCTGTGGTAGAATCAGAACTTTGTGACAGAATAACAATACGTATGAATGCTCCGGGAAATGCCTTATTGTTTGACAATGAGTACAGTTATGCAAAACTGCCGGCTTTTTTCAAGGAACCCTTCTCAGCTTTTACCGTTGAATTCTACCTGTACCCCGAAACTATTACTGACTTTAACCAGCAATTAGGTCCCGGATGGGGGAAATTCCTGTTCCACACTTCCGAAAAAGGAGAAGTTATTACGGGCATCAATGCGGATGATGGAGACAGCCTGAAATCGAAAGAAAACCTGGTATCACTTAACCAGTGGCAGCATTTTGCAATAACATATAGTTCAGGGGCACTAAAACTGTATAAAGATGGAGAACTTGAGGCAGAGAAAAATATTGTTGGCAAATGTCCTGCATGGGAGAATTTCCTCTTAGGAGCTGCTACCCCGGGTAAAACAATTAACGGAAAACTGGACGAGTTGAGAGTCTGGAATGTGGCAAGAACTCAATCAGAAATAAAAGAACTCATAAACTCAGAAATTGCTAACACCAAAGTTTACGACGGACTGGTTGCCTATTATAACTTCAACGAAACAACAGGAAAAATACTAGTTGACGCAGCCAACAGTTTCCATGGCAATTTATATAACGGGTTTGAGGACAACAACCGGGTGTTGTCTGATGCATTTACCTCTCCGAAAGCGGTTAAACCAATTGCAAATTTCGATTGCTCATTAAAAAATGCATTTATTGGCGAAGGCATTCAGTTCTCTAACCTATCAACAAACACCCCTACATCCTCATTATGGATTTTTGAGGGAGGGACACCTGATACCGCTTTATCGAAAAGCCCGGTTGTCTATTACGAAAAGCCTGGTTCTTATAAGGTAAAACTAGTTGTCTCAAATAAAGCGGGTTCAGATTCTTTAATCAAAACCTCACTGATAAAGGTAGAAGGCATATCAAAACCAGTTGCCGGAATATCTTCGGACAAAGTGGTTGTTGGTCAAAACCAAAAAGTATCGTTTAGGAGCGTTAATCCCGGAAGTGATGTTCAAAAATACGAATGGTCTTTCGAAGGTACTGATATCGAAAAAAGTAACAGCCCCTTTGTTTCAGTAACATATAAAAAATTAGGGAGCTTCCCGGTAAAACTAAAATTAACAAATTTAGCCGGTTCCGATTCGCTTATCATTCAGGACTATATAACTGTGATAATGATGCCCCCGGCAGCTGATTTCGCAGCTAATAAAAAATACATTTTTAAGAACGACACCGTAAAATTCACCGACAAGTCTTTGAACACCCCGGAAGCATTTTCATGGAGAATAGTTGGGACGAAGCCTGAAACGCTCTCTGAAGTTAACCCGGAAGTTAATTTTTATTCCCCGGGAACCCACGACGTCACCCTTGAAGTAAGCAATAAAGAGGGGAAAAATAAGAAGACAATTAAGAATATGATAACCGTTTCCAACATGAACAGCGGTAATTGCCTGGAATTTGACGGAACAGATGATTATGTGGACATTCCGGATATATTTGGTAATGAAATAACTTCATTCACTGTTGAGTTCTGGCTTTATCCTAACAACTATAAAGATTGGAACCAGCAAATAGGCCCCGGATGGGGGAAATTTCTGTTTCGAACTGAAAAAAGCGGAAAGGTCGTTGCCGGAATCGATTCTAAGAACGACCAGCGTGTTTTCAGTGCTGAAAAAATGATGGAAACAGATGTATGGCAACATTTTGCGGTAACCTATAACAAGGGTGATTTAAAGCTTTACAAAAACGGTATTCAACTTGCACAAAAAACGATTATGGGAACCTGCCCGGCCTGGAATGGGTTTAAAATTGGCAATAGCAGTGAGAATAGCGTTGACGGAATGATTGACGAATTAAGGATATGGAATACCGCACGCTCCGAAACTGACATTCGAAAGCTAATTAACAAAGAAATTGACAACCCGGCAGAGTATGACGATCTTGTTGCCTACTACAATTTTAACCAGGAAGTAGATTCCTTTGTTGTTGACCAGAAAAACAATTACGAAGGTACCAGGTATAACTATTCTGTTGTTGGAGATGCCTGGAGTGAATCTCATGCACTATGCGCCGAAAATGGGTTAGACACTCTGATTCCATACTTTGCATCTGAGGATATGGTGTACAGGAAGTTCGAAACAGAACTGCTGGACAGAACTGCCGGCTCACCACAATCATGGTCTTGGGAAGTAAAAAAAGCATCGGGCGACGACCTGACGGTCAAAAACCCGAAAGTTATTTTCGAAAACGAAGGAAAAAACATTGTGACACTGACTGTAACCAATGAATTAGGCACTGCCAGTTATACAGACACTGTTAATGTGGGGATAGATACTACCTCACCGGGGACCCCTGTAATGAAAGTTACTTATGTTGGAGAGAATGAAATTAAGGTTTCATGTTCAGGTTCTTTTGACAACACAAAGGTGCTAGGTTATGAATTTTTCATTGATGGAGTCTCCGTTGCCAACCAGGAACAGGGGACATATTCCTTCGAAGGGCTGACACACTCTTCTGAATACAAAATTTCTGCCCTTACGTATGACATTGAGGGAAATAACTCAAAAATGGTAATCGACACCGTTCTGACATTAACTCCAAGCAGCGCAGAGGAAACAATTGCCGATAATTCTTTTCCAATCTCGGTAAGGACCGATGGCCGATTCATAATCCTCAATTCAGAGAATATTCTCAACAGTTATTCAGCCTCTGTTTACGACATACTTGGCACAAAACTGTCGGAACAAAAGAAAATTAATTCTACTGAGATGCAATTTGAAGTGAATAAAGCGGGAATTTACATTTTGCTAACAGAATGCAACAACATACACCGTACATTCAAATTGATAATAAAGTAAATCCCGAAAATAACTTACATTTCGATAAAGAGGCTGCCAGAAAAATCTGGCAGCCTCTTTTGCATTCCTTCACTTGCTTACCAATAATCTTTTTTGTAATTTCAAAACAGGCTACCACATAAAGATCAAAAACTTATTCATCCAGACCAGTAGTGCGTTCATAAAATAGCGTTTTAACTATTTTGCCTTTATTTTTTCTTTTTGTAAGGCGAAATTTACAAATCATAGCCATAGCTACGATTAAGAATTTAAACGCTACAAAAAGGAAAAAGAAGTATGAAATATGAAATGTTATTTTGCGGTCGCACTACTAGAAACACCAACCCTTATTATGTCTAATTACGATTAAAATGAAAAAGAATGAAAGAGCTTCTCTTAAAAGAACTAATTAATTTTGGAGTCTGTGTACCTATCGGCATAATTGCCCTTAGGATTTTTTTCAAAAAGTCAATCATGATGTTTATGGGCATTATCGTCATAATGCTGCTTTTGACAAATACCATGATAACGAATTGGATGGTAATGGGGTACCTACCCAGCATTATCGGGATACCTGTAGCATTAATTATAGATGTTTATGGCGTATACCTCATCAACAAAAAAATAAAGTTAAAACTCATCACAGCAATTGAGAATGTTAAAACACTATCAGAAGGAAGGCTTGATGCCTCAAACAAAAGAGATTCATCAGAAAATGAAATTGGGGCACTAAACAACGCTCTTGCTGAATTATCTTCACGTTTGCTGCATATTATTACAAAAATAAAGGAAAGTGCTAACAGTATTGCTGCTGCGAGCCAACAAATGAGCAGTTCTGCTTCACAAACCAGCCAGGGGGCCATTGAACAGGCAGCTAACCTGGAAGTGGTAACTGCTACGATGGAGCAAATGAGTGCTAATATTCAACAAACCGCAGATAATTCTGCGCAAACAGAAAAAATATCCGACAATTCGAAGTTGGTAATGACAGATGTAAAAGAAAAAGCCCTTAAAGCTATTAATGCGAACAGGACAATCGCTAATAAGATTCAGATAATTAACGACATAGCATTTCAGACTAACATACTGGCTTTAAATGCAGCAGTAGAGGCCGCAAGGGCTGGAGAGCACGGCAAGGGATTTGCTGTTGTTGCGGCTGAAGTCAGAAAGCTTGCCGAACGAAGTAAAATTGCAGCTGATGAAATTGTTGACCTTGCTCAAAACAGTTTTCTGATTACACAAGGGGCAGGGGAAAAAATAGATCAAACACTTCCGCAAATCGACCAAACCACACAACTTGTGCAGGAAATAACGGCAGCAAGTTATGAACAAAGCAAAGGGGCACATCTGGTAAATAATGCATTGCAAGAACTTAACGGTGTCACTCAACAAAATGCTTCATCCAGTGAAGGAATTGCCTCCAGTGCAGACGTGCTTGCCAGTCATGCTGAAGAATTAATTAACCTTATAGCCCATTTTAGAACGAGTAATAACAACAACAAGCATGTACCCCAGAAAAACGATGCTCCAGAAGAAAAAGCTTTAATACCGAAGACTTCGTCTCAAAACAACACAAATATTAAAACTACACCGGGGAGCTCCGATTTAAACGACAACGAGTTTGAGTCGTTTTAGCCCCTAACGAAAGAACAATAAAAATCACCTGCCCCTCTCTAATTTAACAAAACCCGGGACAATAAGTTCCCGGGACAAAGAATAACTTTAAATACTGCCGCTAAAGTCAGCCTTATTGATTTTGATTACCCGTAATACTCCGTTCATGATTTTATAATTGGTCAAAATAACCCGGATATTTCTCATACCCCTCACCCCCGACAATGAAAATAAACCGGAGTGTAATTCTACTATGGAGATATAAAACTGCCCCACATTTAATGGAAAGTAAAACCTGTTAGTTTAAACCCCATTCCCTCTTTGAAAAATATTTTATCAAAGCGAGAGGGTTATCACACACATCTCTCACGTAAAAAATTGAATTACAACAAGTAAACCCAAAGACATTTTTCTGGCATTTTTTTAGAATACACGAAAAGCATTATTAATTGATTCTACCACAAAACTACGAACAAAGCCGCCCTGCAAACTACAATTTCTAACTATCTGAAACAAAACAGCCGGCTAACTACCGGCTGTTTTTCACTTACACTGCACTTTCTGAATATCTATAACTATACCTTGCAAAAGGGGGTTATTTCAGATATGAATTTAGCATCCACAATGACTTTTCTGTTTCTGAAATATACTCACTCATTAATGCAACAGTTCCCTCGTCACCTGCTTCTCCTGCCAGCGATAAAATTTCACGCTCTTTTACTAGTAATGCGGACAAAGTCTGGACAATCAACCCTACAGCCTGGCCACCATCACCCACACCTTGGGCCTCCTCTATTGAAGATGCCTGCAAATACGCACTAAATGTGTGTTTTGGCTCAACTTCAAGGGTTAAAATACGCTCTGCTATTTCATCAATCTTCTCGTTGGCATCGTTATAATATTTTTCAAACTTCTCATGCATCTCGAAAAAAGATTTCCCCTTTATATTCCAGTGAAAACCTCTTAGGTTCTGGTAAAAAACCTGATAATCGGCCAATAAGCCATTCAATTTAGAAGCTACTAATTGAGTTTTTTCTGTGTCTAGTCCTATTAAATTTTTCATGATAAATCGTTTTTAGTTTATAATTTTTATTCTTTATTGATGTAATGTCTATTATTCTTATTTGACATTTCAAAGATGCGACTTTTAGAAATATCAATCAAATCAATAGTTTTTATATCGCAATAGATTAAATCTATAATAATTGATTATATTTGATTTACGGACATTCAACTGTAGAAAATAATATGATAACAATAACTCAATTGGAATATATTGTTGCTGTTGACACATACAGACACTTTGTAACAGCAAGCGAGAAGTGCTTTGTTTCTCAGCCTACCCTTAGTATGCAGATAAAAAAGATGGAGGATGAACTTGATGTTATCATTTTTGATCGCACCAGGCAACCTGTTGTTCCAACCCAAATAGGAGCCATTATCATAGAGCAAGCCAGAAAGGCACTTGCCGAGAATAAGCGGATTTACACTTTAGTAGAAGAACACAAAAACATTTTATCCGGAGAATTGTCTATTGCCATTATTCCTTCACTGGCACCTTACCTAATCCCTCTTTTCACCGGGTCTTTTATTCGCAACTATCCGGAAATAAAACTAAAAATCACTGAATTATTATCGGAAGATATTATAGCACAACTTAAAAAAGACTCAATTGATCTTGGCTTATTAGTAACCCCGCTAAATGACAAAGGTATTTATGAAAAACCCATATTTTACGAACGCGTATTTTTATATGTCAACCACCATCACTTTTTAGCGTCAAAAAAGAACATTGAACCCGAAGATATAGCCGGGGATGGGCTTTGGCTCTTAAGTAAGGGGCACTGCTTCAGAAACCAGGTGATTAACCTCTGTGCTTTTCATGATAAGATTAAAGAACAAAACTCGATTGATTATGAAAGTGGCTCATTGGAGACCATAAAGAAGATGGTTGAAATTGACGGGGGATATACTTTATTGCCCGAACTATCGATAGACGATAATATTCTGAGCAATGGGCATGCCCGGGTAAAAGAGTTCAGCGTTAACGTCCCTGTAAGAGAAGTTAGCATGGTTTATTCCAGGAATTTTGTAAAACAACAACTGTTTAATGTTTTATTTGACCACATAAGAAAATCAATCCCAGAAAACTTACTGGGTAAGAACGGAGGACAGGTTGTTGAATGGCGAAACCAAGTATAAGAGACCGTTTAAAACCCGTCCTTGAAAGATGTTCCGAACATTTTCCCACGCTCTTTAATCCTGGTTTGAACTTCGTAAAACCGTCCCTTATTTTGGCATCGTATTAACAGTAAGTGATCGTGTTATAAAAAACGGAGTAAACAAAATGACCAATGACAAACACACAAGATCAATCAAACAGTACTATAAAAACAGCCGGCATGTGTGCCGGCTGTTTGGGTTTATTCCGATGGAATTACGGCCTCCGGGAGTAAATGTTTTTCGGTGTTACTGCTCCGGATTGTTTAGTGCCACTATTTAGAGCCTGTCCATAAACTAAGGTTCTCAGCCTGAAAGGCTGATTTAATTTAATCCGGAACCTTGCCCCCGGAGAGTTGCCTGTGCTGTTAGTCGTGTCCCGAGCTCATCGGGATTATGTTAATTTGAAAAACAGGGTTACCATACCACGAAATAACAACAAGTCTGCTTTGAACCGTAGGTCACGAACACAATTAAAATAATTAGATGCGTGAGTAACATTGCGACTTTACAGACAGGCTCTTTTATACTACAACTGAGGCTCTGCCTCCCTTAACTTAGGCTCCAGTTCCCCTGATTCAATCGCTAGAATTTGTTTACATATTGCATCTACAAGTTCCGGTGTCCGACTTGCACTGTCATTTGTGACAATTTCTTCGTCTACCACAACACCCGTATCTGAATTTACATAAACCCCTCCGGCATTATTAACATCCGCAAGCATAACCCGGTTGCAAATCACACGCCTGCCCTTTAACATTTCCGGTATTGGGGCAAGTATCCAGAGAGCATGACAAGGAAACCCTTTCACGATTTTTGGCTCCATCATTGCCTGTTGGAAAAATCTGACAGCCAAAGCCTTTCGCCCACTGTCACCGGTTATGGGCTCACCTTCCAAATCGGCATCGTCCAGCCAACGCAAACGGACACTTGTATAGTTAGCAGCCATAATTATTGCTGCATAATCATGTATATTAACATGATTGAAATCTATATTTACGGTCAGGTTTTCCGGCACCTGCCCAACTTCTGTTACGTCACTAACAAATGTTATCTCCGATTGCCCCCACAAGCGGGACATAAGGTGCACTTCCGCACCTAATTCGGCAAACCTCTCCTGGTAGGTTTTAATCTCCGAAGGAACATATTCGGTTTCTACCAAAACAGCTATCTTTTTTCCTTTTAGTGGTTGATCCATTGTTTAACTTTTTTAAGTTATGCTAAAGCCGGTTCAATTAATTGTTTAAAGGCCACGCTTTCATATCTCGCCGACTTGATGTTATCATAAGAAGGAGCCTGAACAAGTCCGGTTGGAAGATATTCAACAAGAATAACCGAGTTCTCCGGCAAACCGGAAATATCTATCTGGAAGTGATGCTGATTCTCAATAGGTATGGACAATCCATTTATTTTCACGTTCACTATTTTCAGGTCTTCTTCCCTGAAGAAATCCGGCAACACATTCAGGGAACCTATCCCCGTATTTTTTTCCGGCTTATAATAAAGCACAAAGCTTTCATTTTCTTTTTCGCCCCTGTCAACATAGGTCCTGATATAAATATGTGCCAGATAGTTTAACTCAAAAGCATGATATCCCGCTATTGCATGTCCACTTTGAATTCCGTATTGTCCCTGAATAACAGGTTCACCGCTTTCGGTTGTTCTAAAGTAAATCTTCCGGTTATCCTGATCCACGAAAAACAGGTTCCAGAAAGCCGAACAGTACCTTGCCAATTGAAGGAAATCAGCCTTTTCAGACCCATCACCTCCAATGCCCTGCATAATATAGTATGCAAGAATAGCCTGTTCCTGTTGCCAGAAATCTTTTGTGCTACTCCATGCAAATTCAGTTACAGTACCTTCATTAGGGTGCCTTTCCAGGGCATCAAAAATACCACCTCTTATCTGGTCAATACCAACTTCGCGCATATCATGTCCTATTTCACGAGAAAACCCGTAGCAACGGGACGCCATGTTCTCGTACTTCAACTGCATAACATCGTCTCCCCCTTCCTGATACTCTTTAGCAAGCTTCGTATAGTAATGCCCGCAACGCGTAAGGTTCCACGAAATTTTTAAGTTGTGGCCAACAATTCCCCTATCCTGTTGCCATCCCCAGGTGCTATCAAAAGTCCAGTCTTTATGGAAACGTTCGTAAACCAGTTTAGAGCCATCCGTTGGTTTAAAATGTTCAAGTATATTGGTTACACATTCATCAAGTATTTTCACACACATCACCTTTAGCTCGCTCCAGGCTTCCGTTTCCTCCGAAACCGGAAGCGGATCAATAGAAACAAGCAGGTTTATAAGGTAAGCCGGAATATGATCGCCTACTGAATTCCAGTTTTTCTTTTCTTTGTTATCTTTAAGAGGGTCTCCGTCTATATTTTGTAAAGAAGGGGAATCGGGGCGCATCGTTACCGGATCGATATGCGAGAAGTAACCGCCAAGTCCTGTATAACACGGGTCCCCATCCCGAAACTCATCTAAGTAATACTGTTGGAATGCCGTTATGGTTTTCACAATGTAACCAAGTATCCAGGTGTCCTGTGTTGCCCTGTAATATTGTGTTAGTCCGGAAAGTGCATAAATTTGTTCATATAAAGCAAAAGTACCTTTGTCATCAGGGTTTAGGGACCCGATAATGTCTTTTGTACTTTTTCCTTCAATTACCCGTCCAAACTTCCAGAATACGTGTTCCCCATCGTGACTGGGACTGGAGAACGCATTTACCAAATACCTTGAACACGCTTTTGCAGCCGATAATGCCCGGTCGTTACCCGTAAGCATATATGAAGAAGAAAGTCCGTAAAGAAAACGGGACATGGTTGCACATTCCTGCATTTCATTTGCCGTAACCCCTCCAAGCAAATCAAGGTTTGTTCGGTAATTTTCTGCAAAATCGTTTTCGTTGAATTTTCGCTTCGTCCCAAACAATACATCCAGCCACTGTTCAAACAAGGTATTAATCTGCTGTATCCACCAGTGCGTAGATTCCCAGCCGTAAACTCCCGGTTCTGAGTGCATAAGGATCACCCTGCGGGCATTATACACAGTTACAGGCTCGGAGTTTGTACTTACAACCCCTAACATACAAAGCATTATTCCAGGCTTTATATATTTGATCAATTGCTTTTTGGCATCCCACATTTCTACGTCCTCAGCCTCTTCCCGGGGACCTATTTGTGAAATAACATAGCTTTCATCAGGATCTTCCACCCTGTCTCTTTGTTCGTCACCAACATTCCTAAGCACCTCGTAACTGGTACTTTTGGCAATTATTACAGAAATTTCTTCTCCCGTAAGGAGTGTTAAACTGAAGGATGCCCCGTTTGCATTTACGCTGGCAACCTCTCCCATAATAGTGTAACTGGTGTGGTTGTTTTTCATTTTTAGATATTCAATTTACCCGAATAACCCGGGAATTATACATTGAAAAAATATAACTTTTGAATAATTAGTTTTTTAACTAGTGTCGTGTCAACAGTAAAATGACATGAACGGATTACCCTCGGTGAGCCCTGCCATTAAAATGGCACCGGTTGCTTCTTTTTCGCCCCTCAAGATTACAACAACCTCATTTCGAGGAATTTCGATTAATGAATCCCATCCGTCGATCAAAGATTAACACGACACTAACATCTGTCCTGAAATATATTCAATACTCCATTTCTGGTATTGTTTGAGCGAACATGTACCTGTAAAAAAACTGGTGAAAACTACCAACTACAAAGAACAACAGCCCTCGCCCTATTGCTTTCCCTTCGGCTATCGCTGGCCTACAAAACCAGCCCTGTTTTTCATTCCGGTTCCTTTACCTAAATTATAAAAAAATAACGTATTCATTGTATATAAAATCAACCAAAAAAAACAATTATTACGATTCCCTTTTAAATAGTGGCTGCAAGAAAACTGTGCATTTTGAAAGTCTTTCTCAAGAAGGCTTCAAAGACAAGGCTTTATTCACAAGCTGATTTATTTTAATAGGTGTTCATGAGCCCCTTTTAGTCGGTTCGAAGTTTTAAAATTAAGGAGTCCCGAAGCTTCGGAATGACTGTTTTCAAAACAAGCGTAACGCAGGACCTTTAGTTCACGAACATCATTGAATATTTTATTTTTGTGAGTAATTTGGAGTTTTCTTGCAAAGACTAAATAAAGTATACATCACCAAAACCAGGTACGCATTTAATCAGTGACGTCTTCTCCGATGATTTCTTTCATAGAATAATCCATTGTGAGGCGAAAAAAAAGGTACCTGTGCATTAAGTTGTAAATATCGTGTTGCATATTTTATCTCATTTTTCCCAACCTGACGATTACTTTTTCAATTTGAGATAGTATACCATGAACATTAGTAATGTAAACACCTAATAACAAATCGTTTTAAAAAAACCGTGCTTTCTGGCATCAAATTAGTAAAAAGTATGATTGTTTACCAACAAAACTATAGACGATACCCTTAGGACAACAGTCAAAAAAATCCGATTCTTCGGCAATAGCCGACTGCATTGTCACAAAAGTGGTTTTCGCCTCAACACAAACCTTTAAAACACTGAATATCAATATTTTTATTTGTTTTTATAAAATATTTCGTACCTTACGGATCCGTCTAAAACCTGACGGTCATATTTTTTAAATTAACTCAAACTTTAACGAATGAAAACACAATTTTTAATTAAGATTAAAGGCATGCTTGTGTCTTTAAAGAAACTAGGTTTTATTTTCTTATTAACAACAGCCACACTACTATCTTGTAGTAAAGATGAAATCGAAGTTCCCGCTGACGATCCGGCAATTATGGAGACTGCCTTTGATAACGTTGACGGAGAAATGGTTACCATTGGATTTTCCGGTGGTGAGACCCTACATTTCAAAAAGGTGAATGAAGGATATCTCTTTGAAGGGGATATTTTATTTACCAAAGAGCAGTTTGAACAGATCCAGGCTAACGCTCAACTAAAAGGTACTGCTGCCTATAAATGGAAAAGGTGGAAAAACAATACAGTCCCTTATACTATTAGTAGTAATTTACCTGACAGTAAAGTAAATAAAATCAACGCTGCCATTGATCACGTTGAAAGTAACACAAACCTGGATTTTGTAAAGCGAACGAATGAAAAAGATTTTATTCAGTTCATAAACAGCTCAGACGGTATGTGGAGTACTGGTATTGGCCGACTTGGTGGAAAACAGCAAATAGCTTTTGCGAACTGGGGAACAAAAGGAAACTGTGTTCACGAAATATGTCATGCCGTTGGAATGTGGCATGAACAGTCTCGCCGGGACAGAAGTGACCATATAATAATAAAATGGGACAATATTAAGGAGAAAAGAAAGTCTCAATTCAACAAACTACCTTCGAACCAAGGATTTGATGTTGGAAATTTTGATTATGGCTCGATCATGATTTATTCTTCGTTTAATAGTTTTGCCAAAAACACGAACAAGCCTACAATGACTAAAAAAGATGGTTCTACCTGGAGAGGGCAACGAAACCAACTTTCTTCAGGAGATATTCAGGCTTTAAACAAAATGTACCCTTAAAAAAATATTCCTGATTTAACATTCTGAAGGCTGTCCTCAAAGTGTCCTGATACACTCAGATTTTAATCGCACAAAAAAGGTCGCTTTGGGGACAACTTCTCTTCTTAAACACATAAGAACACTTGCTTTTCCTGCAGGCTTTATTTAAGCAACATGGACAAAGCTGTTTTATCAATAATTTTTATCCTTCTTCCTTTTGCTTCTATAATCCCCTCAGCATCAAGCCCCCTTATCACCCGGGCGATTGATGGGCGTGCCACACCAAATAAGGTTGAAAGTTCTGTTTGCGTTTTGGGAAGAACTATCTCCTGACTGCTCCCATCCTGAGTAAGATCCAATAAAAAATGGGCAATCTTCCCCTTTATTGTCTGAAGTCCAAGCAATTTAATTTTTAACGATAAATGCTGGGCCCTGTTTGCCATTATGTCAAGAAAATTCATCATAACAACATCGTTTCTTTTAAAAAGTGCCAGCAAATCATTCCTTTGGATAATAAGCACCTTTGTCTCTTCAATTGCAATTACATTTACGGGCAACTTACTTTTATCGCCAAAAACATAAGCTGACGCAATAGTTTCCGGGGCCTTAAGTTCATCAATGCAAATTGCCCTCCCTTCAAAGTCTGAAACTTCACTAACAACCGCTCCCCGAACAATAATTATAAGTTTGTCCAATACCTCTCCGCTGAACGCAAGAACATCCCCTTTTGAATAAACTCTCACCTGATGATGGACCTCCTTTATTATCCGGCCTATTTCCCTCATTTCTAATCCCCTGAACAAGGAATTCTTCCCAAGCACATCGGAATAGTTCAGAAAACAAAATTTACATGTGCTATTACATGGTTCTATTAATTCAACAGATTCTTTTCCTCTCATTCTGTAACAATTGATACAATCCAATTGTAAAACTAACAATATCTTTCAGACAAATTTTGAAAAACATAGCATGGATAATACAATCTATAATACCGAAAATGCAATAAAACTCCCAATCCCTCTGGATGCATGGAAATTAATATCGACAGAACAAGCAGAGGTTATCGTTTTAAAATTAAAAGCTGGTGAAAAACTGGAAAGCCACAAGAACAATGTAAATGTAATGTTTTATGTCCTGGAAGGTCGTGGTATTCTGGAAATAGACGAAGAAAAACTCTTTATGAACAAAGGAGATATTATTCTTGTAAAGAAAGAAAAGCAAAGAGGTTGGGAAAACAACTCCGGTTCCGGGCTACAACTTTTGGTTATTAAGCTAATATAGTTGATAATCCGTGGAAAAATTTACATCCCTGAACGCAACCAGACATTGAAATTTCACGCTTACACATAAGGGTAACCATCAACTTATTGGAAAAGGCAGGAACATAAGAAAACGGCTTCCGACAGAGACAGAAAAACCGAACGATAATTTGTTTATACGTAAACCCGTAATTTCGCGCAGAATTAAACTGTGTCGAAAACAAACTGCGCCCTCTTTTTTCCCAATCTGGTAATTATTTTTTCATTTTGAGAAGCTCAGGGAAACACCCACCCAAACAAACATCTAATAATAAACCACTTAGAAACAAAACCACCTTTTGGCATCGTTTTGGTAAATAAGATAATCGTTATTAAACGACAAAACAAAACTACTGACTAAGACCACAAAACAACTAACAAACCACAAAACGATTCACAAACTACACAACTACACACAACTACTACAGAATCGCTTCAAAACAGCCGACATCAAAGTCGGCTGTTTTGGTTATAGGCTCCACCCAAAGAGGAGAAAATCATCTGACGTGAAAAATTGCCAATCCATAACCCCATCAACTATATGAGGCATTCTTACCCACGTATATTAACTGGTTGGCACCCACATAACCAGGACTGTAGTATCCATCAACTTTTGGCCTTCCATAATATTTCAAACAACCTAAAACTGCTGTAATATTCAACGGATGTATTAGCTTTACAAAAAAAACATAACATCTCAAAATGAAGTCATCCAACAGTAAAACAATAGCAGTTGTCATTCTATTCCTACAATCTGCATTTTCAGTGAATAGCTATGGCCAAACCCCTAACGACATTG
The DNA here is from genome assembly GCA_965230395.1 of Bacteroidales bacterium. Taxonomy (GTDB): domain Bacteria; phylum Bacteroidota; class Bacteroidia; order Bacteroidales; family UBA10428; genus UBA10428. The sequence continues at coordinate 1,831,847 of CBDDKV010000002.1, read as the reverse complement.
ATCCCTCCGAATTCTATTATATCGTTGAAGAAATGCCCAAACTAAAAAGTGGAGGGGACTTACTTCAAGGGTTCAAGTCAATAATTCAAGAAAACTTTACCGTTTCCGAACCAATGGTTTGTCCGGTCCCTACCCTTTATTTCAGCTTAATTGTTTCTTACGAAGGAAAAATAACCAACAAAGAAGTTCTAATAAGAAACTCTTCTGATCGATGTGCCGAAGACATTAAAAAGCTGAAGGAAGCCGGTTTGGAAGCATTAAACCAACTCCCGGAATGCATACCCGGGAAACATAAGGGTAAAAGGGCAAATGTGAAATTCACAATACCCATGCACATTCATTTGCAGTAAAATATGGGAACATAAAATGGAGAATCAATCACCGTTACTATTTTTTTGCGTTATTTCTACTGCTATAATTATTTTTTACATTCTGAAATCTAAAAGAAATGCCCAAAGAGCAGTTGACAACGATGAAGAAGACAGTTCTGTTAAAAGCTTCCCGGTAAGACTTACTTTTATTGGCAAACTCAGCATTAAATTTGGAAGAGGAAATATTCTTGTCCACGATGACCACATTTTTATAAAAGATTCTATGCTGGGAGGCTTAGACACCGTTATTCATTCCAAAGAAACTCCTCAACCCGGACTTTTACCTTTAAAATTCGAAATTACAGATATTAAAGAAGGAAACAATGTATTGATTTTGAGGGGGAGGTTGAAAAGAGCTTTATCTAATAACCGCACAACAATACGAATCTCAAGCCTTGATGAAGGCAAGGCGAAGGAGTTGGCTGAACGAATAAAAAATATGTTTTTAGAGTAACTTTGTTTGGTTCAGAAGAGAAATTAATTTTATAAAAAAGTTAAATCTAATTTCCTAAACAACATGTACCCGGAAAAAAACAAATGCATTAACTGCTCATTTGTCAACTTCAACGACCTTGGACAGTTTATTTGCACCCAAAAGAACATCCCTGTAGAAAAAGAAGGAAGCTGTGAACTTTATCAGGCTCGTCAGGTCATAAAAACCAGCAGGAAAAAGAACAAAGCTCTGAAAATTGCATTTGCCATTCTGTTTTTTGCCTTCATCCCATTCGTAAATGAAATTGCTGAAATAAACAAACAAAATGAATACGAAAAAAAGCTTAAAGAGCAAAAAGAACGCTTAAAAACGCTCATCCAGTTCAATGGCTTTCGTGAATTCGAGAACGAAGAAAAACATATAGAAATAAGGGCTGTATATTATACAAGAGATTCATTATGCACCTATGAAAGGTTTGAAAACGAAGCAAAGAAAAACTACCACTACCTGCCAGAAAGGTTCGACCAAATTGACACCCTTCACCTTGAACATCAATTAATTATTGTCTCCCCCAACGAGTCTTTCCATCTTTCTCACAGTATTTCCGGCTTATCTATAAAACAATATGTCAACAGAAGGTTTGAAAAAGCGGATTAACAAGCAGGTCACCCCAAAAGACCTAATTACCCCCCAATTTTCATGCAAATACGGTTTATAAAGTATATTCAATCATTTTTCTTCTTACTTTCTTAAATGCAAGTCTTTCCGTCCAATTACCAACTACACTTGCTGAACAGAAAGGAGTGGACAGCCCCCTCTCGTTCCAGATAATGCCAATCAATAAATTATCTATTCAGATATGTATAGTTGAAAAAGAACCCGAACCGGATTTAAAACAGTTACAAACCCACGGGTTCTCTTTATTTATTCTCAATCTGGCAATCACTTTTTCATATTGAGAAGTTTTTTAACACCGCGCAAAACATAACCAACAGACAAACAATCTTTTATCAAAACAGTAGCCTTTTGGCACCGTTTTGGCAAATACAATAATCGTTATTAAACAACAAAACTACTGACTAAAACCACATAACAACGAACAAACTACAAAACTGCTCAACACACAAACTACACTACTACTGAAAATTTCAAAACAGCCGGTTTTTACCGGCTGTTTTGGTATTGTTAATTTTTATAATGATTTCTTGTTTAATGCATCGCGTTTACATTTGATTCATTAATTTTCGTTGTCAATCAAAACCGGAAATATCGTAAAGCTATTTAAGAAGATACATGCAAATAAATATCCAGTATCGCAGTTTAGCGAATTTATTCTTTTGTCATCACAACAATTCGTTTTTTACACCAAACGCCACACAGAGTTAATAGCCAATAATGTAGACCATAAAAGCGATTTGCTAATTTGTAATTATTACAACCGGAAAGAAACCCATAGAACACCAGTTTTAAGCAATATTTTCCGAATTGAAAAGCTAAATTTTAAACAGATGCTGCAAAAAATGATGAAAATAGGGTTGACTGGTATTTGATTAAACATTAATTTGCTTACCACAAATACGTTTTGTAAAATAAAAAGGATATAAGCAGCCGATTATAAGCGAGTGCTAATTAATTATAAATGCTTAGTATGGATATGTATCATACGATCAAAAGAATAAGTGAGGGGTGTCAAGAGACAAGACATAGTATAAATAAACGCAATTGCGTTTATTCGGATCTATCAAACATTTTTTCAATTCTTAACTTCATTTTCATTTCTTGCAAAGAAAGCCTGCAACTATGATGCTTTGTATAAAAACGTCTGATAGAATACTAATATGTTAGGCCAAATTGCAGGAATGGAATAGATGAAATTGGCTGATTCTTTGAATGAAATTCGTTATTTGATATTAAATAATATTTAAGTGACTTTTTATATGGGACAGAAAATCGTAAACAGAATAATTATTTTTATTGGACTAGGACTTTTTCTCGGACTCAACTATTATGGGGAGTATAGACTTAACAAGTTTCCTGTTTGGATTTTTATTATTAACTCATCACTAATATTGACAATCTTATTAAGCTCATGGAGACTTGAGATATATGAGTTTAAATCAGGAATTCGAGAAGGATTTGGCAAGAGGTCATGGAGACTTATTCATGTTACTCCAATATTTCTGGTTGGATTTTTACTCCTCCTATTTCCGATTTTTTCATTTGAAGATTTAGATTTTGGTTTGACTAATTGTTTCATATTTGGTCTAATTGTCTTGTTTAAATTGCTGACCAGTCTCAATAGTAATTATGTAGTTTTGACTAAAAGACTGGTAATTAAGGATACGCTAATAACGTATGACTTAAATTCGATAGACCATGTAGCAAAAGACAAAGACAAGATTACTTTGAGGAGAAAAAATGATGTAAAATATATTTACCTTCGATATATGTCTGAAAAGGAGGGATCTGATCTACTTGATAAATTGAAAGTCATATGTTCGCGGAGAGGCAACATGGCCTAACACTGCATAAAACAAATGGGGGCTGATTTGGAAATTGAAATGTTTTACTAACTTGTGAGCCCCGCCAAAGCGTTTGCTTTGGCTAAATAAATAAACTTAAATGGTAACCAAAACAAACGCTAAGGCTAAGTATAAAACTGACAGGGAAGTGCTTTTAACTTCCCCACTTGTCTTATGCTAAACAAGTTACATGAAAACATTTGATGATATATATAATTCATTAAAGTCAAATTTTGAACCTCAATCTAGGTCTCTTCTTGAATTAAGAATTATTTTGACAAAAGTATACTCTGTTTTAAAAAACGATAAATATGCTGAGTATGCTCCTTTCGAGATATCTGGTTCAGTTATAGATACGGATAGAACTACAATTGAACGACTAATTTCAGAACTTCAAGAAATGAAATTTGAAGACAATGGTACATATATAGTTAAAAGTGAGGGAATAGAAAGAACTATCGCTGATATCAAAACATTGGAGATACAAGCAATAAATCCAGTGATAGATGATAATATCTCACTAATGTTCGATTTCAGCAGATTGAAAGCTCATTTGCTTTATCTAATAAATACTACAAGAGAGGGACTAATTTTTTCAAAGCAAAAAATCATACTTGATAATTTAGTAAAACTTAAAAGCAAAGATGAAAAATTGAACTATCTAAACTCTCTTTTAATTAAACTAAAACAGAATGAAAAGCTTTGGGATAAAGTACAATTTGAATCTTTAAATCAATTCGTTGAACTTGAATTATTAAAATGGCAGAAGCTTATAGCAAAAAATGAAGACATTAAAAAGTTTTCATCAGCCCAAGAATTACATGAATTTATTTCTAATCTAATTAAGGGTAGACTTGAGCATAATATAAGATATTCAGAAGGTTATAGGTCGTTTTGGAGAGATGAGTTATACCACAAAGAACAGAAAAAAGAAAATGAAATACATCCATATATTAAAAGTATATTAAAACCATACTGCGATGATAGAAATATTAAAACAACAAGAGAAGAGGCAATAGCAAATGGTAGAGTTGATATGACTTTCACCTACCTTAATTTCAATATTTGTCTTGAAGTGAAAAAAGCTCATCATCAGGATGTAACTAATGCTATAAACACGCAATTAACCGATTATATGATTGGTGCTGAATCAGAATATGGAATTTATTTAGTTTTATGGTACAAATCATCAGATGGATTTAATATGCCAAAAAAGTATCAAAATATTGATAAATTAATCACTGATATTAAAGTTCAAAGTGATATTTTTAAATATAAAATAATGGGGATAGATTGTTCAAAACCAATTAGTCCTTCTAATAAATGAATAAATTACGAGCGGTAACACGCAATATAGCAAAAAACGGTGAAGTGCTTAATTGGAGCGGTTTTAGTCCGTTCCAACTTCAACTCGGTATGATAAGTAATCACTCGCAATCCGCTTCATGCAAAAAGAGCATCGTACATAATGACAGAGATAGAAATAAATATTAACAAATACGCTCAGGATAAACTGTCGGACTCCGAGATAATGGATTGGTTTGACCGGTTTGATTTGACTGCTCAAAAGGAGATTAGAGATAAGTTAATTATGTTCATGCAACAATCACATCCAACTGACGAGTTGATTTCAACTGCGATAAAGATTGCACCGATTAAAGAAACAATGACACCTGTAATTCTTTTCAAAACACAGACTTTTAAGATTGCAACTAATAAAACTGTAGACTTGCCTGATTCTGAACTACGAAAATCTTTTATAATCATGTTGAGTATTTTCAAAACAGCTGATACTTATAGGCGTGAAACAGAATGTAGAAATGGGTGTGGCCATGAATGGCATAATATAAAAGACTAATGAATACTGATTTGATTATCATAAAAGCAAAATTTAAGCTTTATCGAACAGATAATGGTGGTCGGAAAACTCCGATTATTACTGGCTATCGACCGAATCATGTATTTGAGTACAAAGAAAATTCGAATGATTTTATAGCATCATATATCGGAGATGTAAATTTCAAAGGACAAGAGTTTTTATCACCTGGAGAATCGATTGATGCCACAGTCCGATTTCTAAGACATGGTGACATTGAGAGATTTATCCAAATCGGTCGAATTTGGTGGATTCATGAAGGAAGAAATAAGATTGGAAAAGCAGAAATTATTAAGATAAATGAATAAGCACACACCCACAACAAATGTATAAAAAACATAAGTGGGTCAGTGGTTTACGGAGCTTTGGTGCATTTAATCAACTACGCCAAATCTGCGATTTGACGGTTTTGTTTAATGTTTTAAATTTGTGTCAAAACGCAAATTTGGCTCAGTGCAACTTGACAGTTAAGAGCTTCGAAATCACTTACGTTTCTTACACTAAACGTTAGGCTGCATAAATGAACATTCTGCAATAAAATAAATGATATGATAAAAAGATTTAAAATAACTAAACTCTTTGGCTTTAGAACGATTAATATTCCGTTCGAGAAGGATGTGAAAATATTGGTTGGTGAAAATGGACTAGGAAAAACCACAGTTCTGAACTCACTATATTATGTTTTAAACGAAAAGTATCATAAACTATATCAAATTGACTTCGAGAAAATAGAACTTACATTTTCTGCAAAGGAAAAGATTTCGTTTACCAAAAAGGAATTAGAAAGTTATTTACGTTTTCAGGATAGGGGAACAAGAAGGAATATTTCGAGTCACTTAATGGATTTTATAAACCTTGATGAACTATATCAATTCATTTCCGATAACCCAAGCAAAGAAGGTCAAAGTATTAACTCAATTCTTGAATTATATCTCAAAAAAACGAATGTTCCAAGAATAGCTCCAACTCGTATATTAGTTCAAGAGTTATTAGGAATTCTAAAAGAACCTATCTCGAAGAAATTCAACGAATTCAAAGAAGTGTTGAAGAAGCAAAATTTTTCTATCCTATATTTCCCGACTTATCGTCGAGTTGAGGAAGACTTAAAGAATTTAGGGAAATTTAGGAAAAGATTTAAAACGCCCTATGAAGAAGAGGAATTCATTGAAGAGATAGAAGAAGAAATTGAAATTAGCGATGATACCTTAATTCATTTTGGAATGGAAGATGTTGAAGAAAGACTTAAGAAAGTTGAAAGTCAAATCAACAAGTCTACAATGGCTGGTTTTTCAAAAGTAACAGGGGAAATGCTTTCTCAACTTTTGCAAGGCTTTCCTAACATCGAAGACCAAGAAATAGACCAATTGGATGCTGAAAATGCTAAAATTGTTTTGCATCGTGTAGGAGATAGTTTATCCAGCTTTGATAGGAAGCAAATCCTTAACCTGTTAGAACGGAAAGAAGAGTTAAAACAAAAGAAAGAACTTGTTTATTTCCTCTTTAAGTTGATTGATATCTATAATCAACATAGGCACATTGATGATGCAATTAAAAAATTTAGAGATATCTGCAATAAGTACTTAGAGGATAAAAATTTTGTTTGCAATGAAAGTTCAGTAAATATTAAAGTGTATAGAAAGGGAACAAAAGAAGAAGTTCAATTAAATAAGTTGTCATCGGGTGAAAAACAAATTGTATCTCTATTCTCTAAGTTATATCTTGAATCAAAGGATAATTTGTTTGTTTTATTTGATGAACCAGAATTATCCCTTTCTCTAGAATGGCAAAAACAATTATTACCAGATATTGTAAACTCTGATAAGTGTAAGTTCCTTTTATCAGTAACGCATTCTCCATTTATATTTAAGAATGAACTAGATTCTTATGCAGTAGGAATGAGTACGTATGTTAAATAAGGGGGATGACATATGAGAAATGATTTACTAGATATGATGCGCGAAGAGTCAGAATCTGAACATGTGGCGTATACGGAGTTCATATTAAGTTATAAAAAAGGTGAAGATAAACTTTATTGCTTCTACGAAGGTCTTGAAGATAAAAGGTATTATGGTGTAAGAATTCAGCATGTTGTTAAAAAGGAGTTTAAGAATTTCACTTGTGGTGGTAAAGAAAAGGTTTATAAGGTTTATACATTAATTAAAGCAAAAGATGAATATAAGAATGCTAATTCTATCTTCTTCATAGATAAAGACTATTCTGACCAAGTAATCAATGATGATATATATTGCTTGCCTTGTTATTCAGTTGAAAACTTGTATTCAAATATTGAAGTAGTAAAATCCATTTTACAAAATGAATTCGAACTACAAGACTCGCATCCTGATTTTAATACGGCAATAACGTTGTTTGAAAACCTACAAAATCAATTTCACTCTGATACATTATTTTTTAATGCTTGGCTAGCTTGCCAGCATGACAAAAGATTAGAGCTTGGGATAAAAACACATCTTAAAATTGATAAAACTGTTAAAAGTTACTTTGATTCTATTGTTAATCAAGACTTAATTACTATTTCTGATTTTAGTGATTTGAACGATTTACCAAAGCTTGAGGAACTCTTTCCTGATGCACCCAAAATTGAGCAAGATATTCTGAATAAGAAAATTCAGCAATTTACAGATGTAGATAAATGGCAAAATTTCAGAGGGAAATTTGAATTAAAATTAATTGTTTCTTTTTTATCGAGATTACAAGACGAAATCGGCAAGCGAAATTCTCAGGTTTTTACAGAAAGACACAAATGCAATTTGCGTTTTGAGGTTGCTACTGCTATCTCAGCCCTAACACAGTATGCCCTAGAACCAGATTGTTTGATAAATTTTCTTGAAAGGATTAGCAATAACGCAGCCTAATTGAGTAGACGGATGACGGTCAATTGACCGCCATTGCGCCTCTCCCACCACGAAGCGTACGGGTCTCGTACTTCGCGGTTCAGCAACCATCAGTTCACGGGTTACGAAGTTTCAGATAGTACTCAATAAAGGGAATATAGCCACGTTGTTTAAGGCGTTCGATGGTAATTGTAGTCCCGAGAATAGGACTACAGGCTACCCGCCAGCCACGTATGCGTGTACTTTATAAGGTGATTTTGCCCCAAGTGCAAAATCCGGAGCAAAGCGGACAGACATTCCGATTTAAAGCGGACACCCATTCCGGGGGGAAACGGACACCCGTTCCGATTTAAAGCGGACACCTATTCCGGAGCAAAGCGGACAGTCGTTCCGGAGTAAAGCGGACACTTTTCTCATCACATTTGCGCCATTTAAATTTCAAACAAATTTCAATGGCCAATACACCGATAGAGATGAGAAAAGTAAGAGAACTACTACGTTTACATTTTGAACAGGGAATAAGTGCCCGTCAGGCAGCCAAAACCGTTGGTGTTGGTAAGACAGCGGGCAGTCAGTATATCGCAGGGTTCAAATCCTGCGGTTTATCCTTTTCGGCCATACGAAAAATGTCGGATACCGATCTGTACCAGGCCATCAACCGGAAGAAAGAAACTGAAAACAAACGATATAAAACACTATCTGGTCAATTTTCCTATTTTGAGAAGGAATTAAAAAAGACCGGGGTAACCTTACAGTTGTTATGGGAAGAGTACAAGGCGGTACATGAAGGCCATTACGGTTATAGCCAGTTTTGCCACCACTTTTACCATTGGCGCAAAGAGAAGAAAGTAAGCATGCGTATGGAACATAAAGCCGGGGACAAGCTCTATGTCGATTTTGCAGGGAAAAAGCTGGCTGTCACCAACCCCGGTACAGGGGAGGTGGTGGAATATGAGGTTTTCGTCTCCGTGTTGGGTTCCAGCCAGCTTTCATACATAGAAGCAGTTCCCAGCCAGACCAAAGCAGATTGGATAGCCGTAAATGAAAGTGCCCTAAAATTCTATCAAGGGGTACCGGCGGCCATCGTCCCGGATTGTTTGAAGTCCGCAGTGACCAAAGCAGATAAATACGAACCGGAAATCAACCAGACCTACAACGATTTTGCCGAACATTACGGTACCGTAATCCTTCCTGCCCGTGCCCTGCACCCACAAGACAAAGCACTGGCCGAGAACTTTGTGCGCAGTGCATACAACCGGATTTATGCCCCGTTGCGCAACCAGGTGTTCTTTTCAGTAGAAGAACTGAACAATGCTTTATGGGAACAACTTGACAAGTATAACCGGAAAAACTTCCAGGGAAGGGACTACTCAAGGCAGGACTTGTATGACGAAGTGGAAAAACAACACCTTAGGCCACTGCCCGCCCAAAACTACCAGTTAAAGAGTTTCATTTATGGCACAGTACAATACAACCACCATGTCTACCTGAAAGAAGACAAACATTATTACAGCGTCCCATTTCAGCTTACAGGAAAAAAGGTGTTGGTAACCTATACAAACCGGAACGTGGAAGTATACTTCAACAACAAGCGTGTCGCTGTCCACCTGCGCAACCGGCATGCTTACGGCTATAGTACAAAGAGCGGGCACCGCCCCCAGGATCACCAGTACGTATCAGACTGGACACCAGAACGGTTCATGCGCTGGGCACGGAAGATTGGCCCTGAAGCCGAACAGGTTGTCACTTTGTTGCTCGACAGCCGGAAACATCCGGAACAAGCATATAAAAGCTGTATGGGGCTGTTGAAGCTGGCACAAAAACATGAACCCGAAGATTACATTAAGGCGTGCAGGAAAGCTTTAAAATTGAACCGTATCAAATATAGCTTCATAAAAAACACCCTGGACACCAAAGCTTTTAACCTTTCCACAGAAGAAGGGCTGGAATTATTTGAAATACCTGAACATGAGAACCTCAGGGGAAAAGAATACTATAACAACTAAAACATACCAGATGAACATTAATGCAACATTGGAAAAACTCAGTGCCATGCGTTTGAACGGTTTTGAAAAGGCATACCGCCAAATAACAGAAAATGCCCAACAGGAAAAGTTCACAGCAGACGAACTTATTGCCTACCTTGTTGATGCCGAGTTTGATGACAAATACAATAAAAAGTTGGAACGGTTGGTCAAACAAGCAAGGTTTAAACAACAGGCCAGCTTAGAACAATTCTATTTTCAATATCCAAGGGGAATTGATAAAGACCAGTTGTTTCGCTTGCAAAACTGTGACTGGATAAAAAAATCCAGGGATTTGCTCATTACCGGCCCGACCGGGGCAGGAAAATCATTTGTCGCCTGTGCCCTTGGTTTTCAGGCCTGCACCAATGAAATGAAAGTAATGTATACCACTGCAAATAAATTATTTGACAGGCTGGTTTACGCAAAGGCCGATGGTAGTTACTTAAAACTACTTGACGCCATTTCTAAGTTCAAATTACTGGTACTGGATGATTTCGGACTAAAGAAAATTGATAACAAACAATGTACAATGCTACTGGATATAATTGATGACAGGCATGGGAGAAGTTCCACGATTATTACTTCCCAACTACCGGTAAAATCCTGGTATGATTGCTTTGCTGAACCGACCATTGCTGATGCCATTTTAGACCGTTTAATAAATGGGGCATATAAACTAAATTTACAGGGCGAATCAATGAGAAAAGTTTTGAGAAATGAACAGTAATTTATTTTAGTTTTAACACGATTTTATTTTTGAGAAAAGTGTCCGCCTTCATCCGGAATGGGTGTCCGCTTTCATCGGAATATGCACCAAGTTATATTTTTCAAGTTTGTGCCACTTACATGTTACCCAAACAAGATAATACACAGAAAATAAGCGTATTATAAATTCGTTTTTTGCAGCAAAAATTCTTTAGGATTGATAATTATGCGTTTATCTAATGTAGCATATTGTATAATTTTTTACAAGTTGAGAGAAGCCTCATAAAACACCAGTTTTAAGCAACATTTCTGGATTGATAGAGTGAATTTTAAACAGTCAGTAAGGGACTTACACCTTTTGGATAAATATCCCCGTTTTCCACTCCTTTTATTCCGCAAAATTTGTATTTTTCGAACTGTTCTCATGACCGAAGGGAATAATTTACTCAGAGCTTCCTGACGGGTGTGCTCATGCTCATGCAGGGCACACACAGCCAATATAAGTAAGCTGGGGCAAGTGGTTTTCGAAAAGTTTGTTCATTTAATATAAATTATAACGGGCTGATAAGTTGGTGGCTTTGAAAACCCAGCCTCCTCATATTGGCAAACTGTTGTAGCCAATTTTAAGAGAGATAGTGCAAACAAATAACTTTGACATACAAAATTTGACAGTTGAATCTGCAAAGTGGAAAATTGATTTGATTTATGAAAGTTCTTATTCACCTCAGAATATTATAGCAAATCAAACATATGATTGTAAAATAGAGATTGCTGAGGGGACTTCACAATTAGCTTTGATTTGTTTAAAAAAAGGAGAGCCATTTAAAAATTGCTTGATTTCTGGAATTGATGGAGGATGCTACTTTCACTTATCAACCATGGATGACAACAGTCAATCTGTTAAGCTTATTGATAATGAATTGATAATTAGTTTAGGATTCACCTTTGCTTCGTTTGATTTAGATAAGATGAGACTCAATTGGAAAATCAGACCTGATATGGCTGATATTTTTGAATTCTATGACTTAGATGATGATTTTCTTTTAAGGGGTGAATTGCAAATACATCGAATTGACAGGAATGGAAATATAAAATGGAGTTATGGGGGGCGTGATATATGGGTTAATCCAAATGGGAAAGAGGAAGTAACCATTCATAAGGATAAAATCGAGCTGATTGATTTTGAATCAAAAAAGTATTTAATAGATTACAATGGAAAAACCATAAAACAGTTTTAAAATGGACAGAAAAGAATTCTTAAAGACATTGTGGACTAAGTTTTTCAAACCTCTTATAATTTTAGGTGTACTATTTTTTAGTGTGCGATTTTTAATTAGGGTATTTACTCAAGCTGGCACAGAGAGATTTATCACAGTTATCATCTTGGGATTTATAATATTAGTGGCAATAGCTCAATTGCTTGGACTATTCTTTCAAAAGATAGCGAATCGGATTAAATCAAAATTGTCCGAGAAATCATTAAATACTTTTCGGATTTTTGGAAAAGTATTGAACTATTTGATGCCAATAGCTCTTGGAATGGTCATTTATTATACTTGGCAAAGAGATGGTAATTCTGCACTTGTATTCTTTGGAGCATTCTTGATTTTTCAGATAATTGAGATTGTAAGGAAAGAGAAAACTGGCTACAACACGCGGTCATAAAACATTGCCCATATAGTGTTATATTTGAACGAAACAACAATTAATCAACGGCTTAGCGGACTGATAAGTTTGTGTTTCAAAATGCGCAACGATTTTATAGCGCCATTCGTTGGGTAAAATAGCCATAGCATAGCAGATAATGGATAACAATTTGGGATTAATATGAAAACGGGAATAGTACTCTTAATTATAGCTGGAGTTTTTGCAATCGCAGCATTAATTGGCGCGATTATGATTTTAAAATCACCGGACTCAGATATAGGACGGAAGATTTTAAAATCATCAGGGGCAATGATTCTTTTAATAATTATAATTGACATCGTTTATTCTGATAAGGATAGAAACTACTCCCTTTATAAGCACCAAGAGATTTGGGATGAATATAATTTACCTCAAATTGATTCAATGATGCATATTAATAATCTCGATTCGGACAGAATTTATTTTCGTTCAAGGAGTAGAGATAGTATTTATCACTCAAGCAAGAAAGTTGTGTATGATTTATTTGATATTTACAGCATAGAAGATGAGATTGTCAATAGACAACAAGATAAAGTGGTGACGATTGAATTTGTTGTGCCTAATATTATCAGAGATTCATCACGTTTGATTACTTTAAGAAAAAGGTCTGATTATATGGGGAAGTTGCCTTGTGATACACTTTCAATAATTCAATTTGACAGTTTAATAGCTGAATGGGGATTGGACGAAAGAATCTATACAAAAATAATGGACTATGGAGATTAAAAATCTACTTTACCCAATCGAATAGGTGGCTGACAGCCCTATTGACTGCCAGTGCACCTTTCACACCTCTCCCGAACCTTCGGGATACCGACCGGTATACGGCGGTTCGGCAACCATAAAAAAACAGTTCTTTTCACCTGTCTCGCTAGTCCCGTTTTCTGGAGATGTTGCGAACAGCCAGGAGACTTCCATCAACACTGTTTAACGCACGGTCATCCAAATCATTGGGACAGTTGCCGTTCCTCCCTTCACCTGTTTGTGAGTCCTCTGTATTTCCTACAGCTCATTGCCACTGGCTACTATGAATTTTGCTGAGTTGCTCATTAATTCTTATTATTAAGGGCATTCGCGATTTCCGCTTCGCTACAATTCTCTTGATCCACCGTGTGGTTAAGAAGACCTCCCCAGTTCCTGCCCCAATTGAAACATCGGGATAAGAGCATTATACTCATTTGACAACTATTTTAATCGGTATTCGTGAGCTCTGCCGATACATCGGCATCGGTTCCTTCTGTCAATTCCTGCTGCATCTATCCCGATCATGTGTTTTGTTGAATTTGATTGGCAAATTCTTACAAACACAATATCGGGATGCTTGCTTGCCCACTCTTCAAAGCCTCTTATGTCCCGGACGTCCGGGATTCGTCAGTACTCCCGCTCCGTTACTCCTTTCTGTCGTTGTCCCCACTTCGTTCCGGCCCACTGCATGGGTTGCCCCAAACCACTACATTTTTGCATACGCAAAAAGTGCGGCTTACTAACAGGCCTATGTCTCCACAATTGTTTCATCGACATAGTATCCAACCAGCCTGTAAGTCTTGTCCGGATTGAAACATCGGGAGACTTTCACCCTCTGGATAAATATCCCCGTTTTCCACTCCTTTTGTTCCGCAAAATTTGTATTTTACGAACTATTCTCATGACCGAAGGGAATAATTTATTCAGAACTTCCTGACGGGGGTGCTCATGCTCATGCAGGGCACACTCAATGGGTTTAGTTCATTGGCGGGATAGTGGTATGCGAGCATTTGTGTTTCAATTTTTCTTATCTTGTAACTTGATATGTTTGAGCTATGAAATCGCCAACGAAACCATACCCTAGCCGTTGGCATTCATTGAAGACAATACTGATACAGTTTGTCACCAATTGAAAAAAATTGACACAAATTGTTTTAAAAATGAAACAGAACAAAATAAAACTAATAGTTGAAATTTCGATTTTTATACTGCTAGTTATCTTAGACGCAGTTGGTTATTTGCCAATTACTCAAACTATATATATTATACCTTTTATATGGATAACTCTTACGATAAAGAAAGAATCTTTTAGCTCAATTGGATTGAGTTTTAAAAATATTAATATTGGCAGAGCAATTCTTATAGGTATTTTGCTGGGAATTATTCTTGAATTATTTGCCACTTTTATTTCAACACCTATACTAAGTAGTATTTTCAATATTGAACCAAATCTAAGCGAATTTCAAGAGATAAAAGGAAACTTAGCTATGCTTTTTTTATTTATCCTGTTATCGTGGGTTTTGGCTGCATTTGGTGAGGAGATATGCTTTAGAGGTTTCTTAATGAACAGAATCGCTGATTTTTTTGGAAATAATAAAACAGCTTGGGTAGTGAGTTTAGTTTTGTCTAGTATTTTATTTGGATGGGGTCATACTGAGCAAGGAGTAACAGGTTGGATTCAAGAAGGTATGAGTGCTTTATTTTTAGGAATTATATTTCTGAAATATGGCAGAAACCTTACTATTCCTATCATTACACATGGAGTGTCTAATACTTTGGCTTTTATACTTATTTACTTGGGTAAATATCCAGGGATTATTTAACTCTGATTGTCAATGTTTCATCTAGTTAGTAGTTAGATATAATTGAAGAGCAATGAAAAGTGCATTTTAACAAAAGCAACGAAATACCAATCGAATAGGTGGCTGACAGCCCTATTGACTGCCAGTGCACCTTTCACACCTCTCCCGGACCTTCGGGATACCGACCGGTATGCGGCGGTTCGGCAACCATAAAAAAACAGTTCTTTTCACCTGCCTCGCTAGTCCCGTTTTCTGGAGATGTTGCGAACAGCCAGGAGACTTCGATCAACACTGTTTAACGCACGGTCATCCAAATTATTGGGACAGTTGCCGTTCCTCCCTTCGCCTGTTTGTGAGACCTCTGTATTTCCTACAGCTCATTACCACTGGCTACTATGAATTCTGCTGAGTTGCTCATTAGTTCTTATTATTAAGGGCTTTCGCGATTTCCGCTTCGCTACAATTCTCCTAATCCATCCCGTGGTTAAGAAGACCTCCCCTGTTCCTGTCCCGATTGAAACATCGGGAGATTTTCACCCTCTGGATAAATATCCCCGTTTTCCACTCCTTTTGTTTCGTAAAATTTGTATTTTTCGAACTGTTCTCATGACCGAAGGGAATAATTTATTCAGAGCTTCCTGACGGGTGTGCTCATGCTCATGCAGGGCACACACAATAAATATACGTAATGCGGGGCGATTTGGTAAATTTTAACTTTGAAGCATTTAATAAACAACATAGCGGTTTGATAGTAAAGTGCCTTTAAATCCCTCACTACGCATATTCGAGCCGTTGTACGCAAGCCAAACAAACATTCTGCAAGATTGAAACTATGATTATAAAACACATAAAATCAGATTAATATAAAATGTCGGGTGGACACCGTGTTAAAAGTCGGCTGAAAACCTAAAGAAATACGTGGACTATTTTTAAGTTAAACATTAAAATTGTTCAAAAGATTCAAAAATGATTCAACAACCAGAACTAGGAAAAAAGATTGCTGATTTAAGAAAAGTAAAAGGACTGACTCAAGAAGAGCTTGTTGAGAAATGTAATCTCAATGTTAGGACTTTACAACGGATTGAATCAGGCGAAGCAACACCTAGGACTTATACTCTCAAGTTGATTTTTGAAGCATTGGATTATTCCTTTGATAAATCGCAAGATGATAAGGGATTGACACAAAAGTGGCTCGAGCAATTTTATATAAGTTTTATTGATTTATTTAATTTAAAAACAAACACGATGAAAAAAATATCGATTTTATCAGTTATGACAACAGCGATTATTCTTGGAGTTTTTGCTGTGAATGGAAAACTAAATGCCCAAAATATTGATACAAAGGGCAAAGAGAAGACGGAAGTGAAAAAAGATTCCGACCGAGAATTAGTGTTCTCTAATTTTTCATGCCATGGTTGCATGGAAGAAAAAGGTTTAATGATTGGTCGGGATGTTTCATTTACATTGAGCGGTGTAAAAGTTAAAAACATCAAATTGATTGCGCTTGATAGAGAAACAAGAGAATTTAATGCGTTATTTATCCAAGGGATTTTCTTAGAAAGAAAAGTGGAAGCTGAATATTCAAGAGACATGTTGATAGATGGAAACATGAAATATTCTGCTGATAAGGTAAAAGAATCCGACAAAATGATTTCATTAAAAGGCAACGCAAAATTGATTGACTTAAATGATAAGGAAAATCCTGATGATGATGAAATTATTCAAGCGGATGAGATTTTAATAACTTTAAAATAGAGATTGAGCCTAACAAGGCCAGCCCATAATCGAATAGGTGGCTGACAGCCCTATTGACTGCCAGTGCACCTTTCACACCTCTCCCGAACCTTCGGGATACCGACCGGTATACGGCGGTTCGGCAACCATAAAAAAAACAGTTCTTTTCACCTGTCTCGCTAGTCCCGTTTTCTGGAGATGTTGCGAACAGCCAGGAGACTTCCATCAACACTGTTTAACGCACGGTCATCCAAATTATTGGGACAGTTGCCGTTCCTCCCTTCACCTGTTTGTGAGACCTCTGTATTTTCATACAGCTCATTACCACTGGCTACTATGGATTCAGCTGAGTTGCTCATTAATTCTTATTATTAAGGGCTTTTGCGATTTCCGCTTCGCTACACAATTCTCCTAATCCATCCCGTGGTTAAAGAGGCCTCCCCTGTTCCTGCCCCGGTTGAAACATCGGGATAAGAGCATTATCCTTCTGTCAATTCCTGCTGTATCTATCCCGATCTTGTGTTTTGTTGAATTTGATTGGCAAATTCTTACAAACACAATATCGGGATGCTTGCTTGCCCACTCTTCAAAGCCTCTATGTCCCGGACGTCCGGGATTCGTCAGTACTCCCGATTTGGAACAACTAAGGTTTGGTTATCCAAATCCAAGTTATTCTTATATCGGTACAGTCCCGCTTCCTTCACTGTTGTCGTCACCAACAACCAGCTTGTCACTTGCTAATGGTTAGGGCATTAATCCCACCCATAGAGGGCTTGAACCTCCTTGAACCTAA
The DNA here is from genome assembly GCA_965230395.1 of Bacteroidales bacterium. Classification (GTDB taxonomy): domain Bacteria; phylum Bacteroidota; class Bacteroidia; order Bacteroidales; family UBA10428; genus UBA10428. The sequence goes on along the minus strand of CBDDKV010000002.1, from coordinate 1,814,302 downwards.
ATGCACACTCGTTTTGCTTTGCTAATAGAAATTTGTATTTTTCAAATTTGTAAAGAGCTTGCCGTTATGAGTAAGGCGAAACAGCTCTACTACATTGATAAGTAAATTTCATATTTAATAATATTAAATGAATAATAAATATAATTAAACAAAATTTGAGTTATATGTATTTAATTATTACATTTGTTGAATTAATATTTGACAAATGGAAAAGAAACTCCCTGTAGAATGTCCAAGTTGCAGTTCGGAATTGAAAGTTCAAAGTCTATTTTGTAATAATTGTGATACCACAATAACAGGACAATTTGAATTACCAGTTCTAATGAAACTAGATGTAAATGAGCAAAATTTCATCCTTGATTTCATAATTAGTAGTGGCAGTTTGAAAGTTATGGCTTCAAAACTGAAATTGAGCTATCCAACCGTGAGAAACATGTTGGATGATTTAATAAGTAAAATTGAAAAACTCCAAAGTCATGATAAAAAAACTCATTAATCCATTCCATTATTTTGCAGGATTCAAGTCCCTCATTCTTGGATTGTTGATTGTTATTGCATCAGCTTTATTGGGTTATCTGAGTAAAACCCATTTTCCTGATATTATTTCAATTAAAACATCTCCTAACTTCTCAATATGGTACTTTATTGTACAAAGTCTTTTGAATTGGTTCATTGTAGCCACCTTATTTTATATAGCAGCTATCATTTTTTCTAAATCATCCGTGAGACTGATTGATATTTATGGGACTCAGGCATTAGCAAGATTTCCTTACCTCATAGCTTCTTTCATGGGGTTTTCGGATTCTTTAAATAATTTTAGTAAACACTTGCTTTGGACTTTATTGAAACAGGGCGAAGCTGTAGAGATATCAAATATTCAGATTGTAATAGCGATTTTAATTCTTGTATCCTCTCTCTTACTAACAATTTGGATGATAACCTTAATGTTTAACGCTCTTAAAGTATCGGCAAATCTTAAAGGGAAAAAGCTTGTATTAACTTTTATTATCGTTATTATTTTTTCAATAGTTGCTTCAGGATATTTAAACCAAAATTTAACCTTAAAACTTCAGTGATATGAGGAATTTATTATTTGTAATAATGCTTTTGATTGTACCGTCATCTTTTACTCAAACTACGAACACCATATTTGTAAAGAGTGATAATCTTGAAATTCACACAGTACTAACAAAACCTGTAAGTGCTAATGCTTCTAAGTTGGCTATTTTAATTGCTGGTTCTGGACCGACAGATTTGAATGGAAACCGACCAAACATGAAAAACAACAGCTTGTTATATTTATCTAATTCAATTGTTGATAGTGGAATAGCAACTGTACGTTTTAATAAGAGAGGAATTGCAAAAAGCACAGGTCAAGGGTTTAATGAATCAGAATTAAATATTGAGCAATATGCAAACGATGTTACCTCAATTATAAATCATTTTAAACAAATTGGTTTTAAAGAGATATATGTGATAGGGCATAGTGAAGGCTCTTTAATTAGTTTGATTTCCTTACAGAACACTAAGGTCCAAGGTTTCGTATCACTTGCAGGGGCGGGAAATTCTGCTGATGTGTTGCTAAAGGAACAACTTAAGCCCAAATTACCACCAGCCTTCTTCAATCAAGCAGAAGTGATTATTGACAGTTTGAAAAATGGAGAAATCGTTAGTAATACTCCTCCTCAGTTGAATTTTTTGCTCAGACAGTCTGTTCAGCCTTACCTAATATCTTGGTTTAAGTATAGTCCTATTGATTTAATTAAAACCATAGATTGTCCATCTTTAATAATTAATGGTGATAAGGATATTCAGACTGATGTAAAAGAAGCAGAAATTCTTCATGCTGCTGCTTCAAATAGTCAACTTACAATAATAAATAATATGAATCATGTATTAAAACCTGTTACAGGAGATATGCAAGAAAATATCGCTACATATACAAATCCTGATTTGCAAATCAGTGATGAATTAGTAAAAAATATTGTTGAATTTATTAAAAAGTAAAATAATGAAAAAGACACAATTTGGTTGGATATTCCTTGGGGTAATTATTTTATTTTTCGGTTTTATTATATACCAAAATCGAAATGTGAACACGCTTTTAATTCTTTCAGCACTCGCAATTGTATTACTTCTGTTGTTTTATAAACTAACGATTTCCATAACAGACCAAGATGTTAAATTTTCAATGGGAATAGGAATTATAAAAGGCAAGTACAAGTTTAGCGATATTAATTATTGTAAACCCTTATCCCATATCCCATTTGGCTGGGGAATTAGACTAAGACCTGGAGTGATATTATTTAATGTTTCTGGAAATAAAGCAATTGAATTGGAGATTAAGGACAAAAACAAAAAGATTTGGATTGGTACAAATAAACCAGAAGAGATTTCGCAATATATAAACTCGATGAAAGCTAAGATATAAAAAATGCCCAGTGCCTAATCGAATAGGTGGCTGACAGTCCTATTGATTGCCAGTGCACCTTTCACACCTCTCGCGAACCTTCGGGATACCGACCGGTATACGGCGGTTCGGCAACCATAAACAAACAGCTCTCTTCACCTGATTGGCTAGTCTTGTTTTCTGGAGATGTTGCGAACAGCCAGGAGACTTCCATCAACACTGTTTAACGCACGGTCATCCAAATTATTGGGACAGTTACCGTTCCTCCCTTCACCCGTTTGTGAGACCTCTGTATTTCCTACAGCTCGTTACCGCTGGTTGTTATGGATTCTTTCACTGTTGTTGTTACCAACAACCAGCTTGTCACTTGCTAATGGTTAGGGCATTAATCCCACCCATAGAGGGCTTGCACCTCCTTGAACCTAAATGCACACTCGTTTTGCTTTGCTAACAGAAATTTGCAAAGAGCTTCAACAAGTGTGCAATGCAATACATGCAGGGCACACACGATATTCTATGTTTAGGCACAAGCGGAGGAGCGACCGTGCAACAAGAAAACTAAACCGATAAAAAGACAAAATAAAATGATAGCTAACGCACAAAGCAAGAGTGTTCCTGCCCATCCCACAACCTTCCCTTCGCTTCCACACACTTGCTTTCTTTGCTAACGCGCTTAAATTTCGCATGCATATCATCATAATTATCAGGATCTTGGAAAATATTTACAAAATGATTACTAAATAATTAGTAGTTATTACTAAAATATTAGTAGATTTGTTTTGCAAATAAAAAATTATGGAATTAACAAAAGCAGAAGAACAGGTAATGCAAATACTTTGGGAAATTGAAAAAGGATTTGTAAAAGACTTGCTTGAACATTATGATGAACCTAAGCCAGCATATACAACTATTGCAACAATTGTAAAAATATTAGAAAAAAAAGGATATGTAAGTCATAATTCCTATGGTAATGCACATCAGTTTTATCCAATAATATCCAAAGAGAATTATTCAAATAAACATGTTAATTCAATTTTCAAAAAATATTTTAGCAGCTCCATAAAAGATGTTGTATCATTCTTTGCTTCAAACAATAAAATGGAAACAACAGATATAAACGATGCAATTAAGCTATTAAATGAACTTAAAAACAAAAAGCAATGAACTCATTCATTATATACCTTTTAGAAGTAAGTATTTGTTTTGCTTTATTTTATTCTGTTTATATTCTATTTAAAGGCGATACATTCTATTATCTGAAAAGGTTTTATTTGATTTTCACAGCTTTAATATCTTTAATTATTCCCCAGTTATCTTCATCTAAATTGCCAGTCAATATCGAACAGTTGATTGTTACAAAACCAACTCAGGATTTGGTCAATATTACATTTCAAGATACCTTTGAGAAGGTTGTGTTTGGTCAAATCCCAGAAAGTATTTTCACCTCTGAAAGTAATTTATTTTCCTTACTTAATCTGCTTGGCATAATTTATTTAATTGGTGTTATGTATTTTCTCTATCGGTTATTAAGAAACATATATCATATTTGTCAGCTCTACAAGCAAAATGAAAAAGAGAGTCATGAAAACTTCAAAATAGTTCTTTTATCAAACGAATATCCGACATTCTCTTTCTTCAATTTCATCTTTTTGAATAAAAAGAATCTTTCGGATGATGATAAGAATGATGTTATTTTACATGAAATAGTTCATGTAAAGCAAAAGCATTCAGTAGATATATTGTTTATTGAGATTTGCAGGGTTTTATTTTGGTTTAACCCTATCATTTGGTTTTACAAATCAGCTGTTGTAAAAGTTCACGAATGCTTGGCAGACCAGTATTTTATAGAAAACAAACCGGATGATATTGTCGGTTATCAATCTTTATTGTTAAAACAGTACTTAAGTAAAATTCACATAGAGCTAGCTCATCCTTTTAATTATTCATTAATCAAATACAGAATTAGAATGATGACAAAAAACAAATCAAAATGGTGGGCAAAATACAAACTGGTTTTAGCCTTACCGATTATAATTTTTAGTTTGGTTGCATTCTCAAATGCAGATATTAACCTAGACGATAAAATAAGTGATAATGGGAAAGCCATGGAAACTGAACCTGAGGGAATGGTTTTTATTCCTCAAGGTAGCTTTGTTATGAAAAGAAACGTAGGAGAATCAATTTCAGAAAGAAATGTTACTGTTGACCCGTTTTGGATGAAAGAAACAGAGGTCACAGTTGGGGAGTATTTCGATTATTTAAATTCAATTAAGAAGAAAGTTACTTCAGATGAATATAAATTACTTTTACCTGACTTAGACAAAGCTCCTTACGAAGATTATTTTTCCAGTAAAAAATATCAGGATTTCCCTGTAGTTGGAGTAAGCTATAAGCAGGCAAGTTTGTATTGCATTTGGAAAACAAACGATGAGAATGAAAGACTAAGTAGAAACGGAAGTAAACCAGTTCATGATTATAGATTACCTCTGGAAGCAGAGTGGATTTATGCATCATTTGGCGGAATGCAACCTGACGAAATTGAATTTCCAAAAATTACCTCTTTAGCTAAAATTAGACATGGAAAACCAAATGATTGGGGGGTATTTAATATGTATGATAATGTTTCTGAATGGACATCTAGTAGTTTTGTTACAAATCTGGACTCCATGTCTAATACTTCTAGTAAGTATATTGTTTTACCTCCTGGTGTTGAGAAGCAACCTGATAATCAAAATGTAGAGTTTGTATTACCTTCTGGACAAAAATTGGAAAGGAAGCTTATAAGTGCTCAAGATTATCTTCAATCAGACATAGAACCAACCCAGAAGATAGTTAAGGGGAACAATTATAAAGACTTGGTTTCAGACGGATTAAAAAATCTCGATTATCACCAATCATATGATTACGTTGGTTTTAGGTATGTTCGTTCTTATATGGGGAGACAGAATTAATAAACCGAGATTTGATAGTACCATCACACATCATCTCTTCGCAAAAAGGCACTTTAGCAAAAACCACAAGGCCAACGCTTCAATCAAATTTTGTTAAAGAGCCTTTTCGCCCATCTCGCTCCAACGCAGACTGAAAGATATTGCATAAATAAACGGATTGAGAATATAAACCGCCAGTGCCTAATCGAATAGGTGGCTGACAATCCTATTGATTGCCAGTGCACCTTTCACACCTCTCGTGAACCTTCGGGATACCGACCGGTATACGGCGGTTCGGCAACCATAAAAAAACAGTTCTCTTCACCTGATTGGCTAGTCCCGTTCTCTGGAGATATTGCGAACAGCTGGGAGACTTCCATCAGCACTGTTTAACGCGCGATCATCCAAATTATTGGGACAGTTGACGTTCCTCCCTTCAACTGCTATGAGCCCTCTGTATTTCCTACAGCTCGTTACCACTGGCTACTATGAATTTTGCTGAGTTGCTCATTAATTCTTATTATTAAAGGGTATTCGCGATTTCCGCTTCGCTACAATTCTCCTGATCCATCCCGTGGTTAAGAAGACCTCCCCTGTTCCTGTCCCGATTGAAACATCGGGATAAGAGCATTATACTCATTTGACAACTACTTTAATCGGTATTCGTGAGCTCTGCCGATACATCGGCATCGGTTCCTTCGGTCAATTCCTGCTGCATCTATCCCGATCTTGTGTTTTGTTGAATTTGATTTGATTGGCAAATTCTTACAAACACAATATCGGGATGCTTGCTTACCCACTCTTCAAAGCCTCTTATGTCCCGAACGTCCGGGATTCGTCAGTACTTCCGCTCCGTTACTCCTTTCTGTCGTTGTCTCCACAATTGTTTCATCGACATAGTATCCAACTAGCCTGTAAGTCTTGTCCGGATTGAAACATTAGGAGACTTTCACCCTCTGGATAAATATCCCCGCTTTCCACTCCTTTTGTTCTGCAAAATTTGTATTTTGCAAATTTATGTCAGAGCTTCCTGACGGGTGTGCTCATGCTCATGCAGGGCACACACACGCGGTCATAAAACATTGCGCGGATAGTGCTATATTTGAACGAAATAACATATAATTAACGGCTTAGCGGTCTGATAAGTTTATGCTTCGAAATGCGCAACGTTTCATACCGCAGGCCGTTAGCTACAAATTGAGGAGACGACCCTGCAATGAATAAAACTAAAAAGCATAAAACTGAATGGACAGGTAAGATTAAAGGGAAAGAATTCTCAGATATCTTATTCGATGAATTAGTTGTTAGAAAAGCTGACATTAATGATGTTGTATTTAAAAACGTACATTTTAAGAATAGTCATCTTGGATTTGACACCAAATATTCTGATTGTGTTTTCGTAGACTGTAAATTTTATGGAAAGTATAGCTCACTTGGAAAACCAGCAACGTATAATGATTGCCGATTTGATAACTGTGAATTTGTTGGGATAGATATGTTTACGGGACAACATTTTAGAGACTGCTTCTTGTCTGGATTGATGAAAAATCCGATACTGAATGATAAACATCCTCAGATTGAAAATAACGAGACTGTTTTTAAAAACTGTGACTTGACTGACTTAGTATTTGATAATGTGAGTGTTTACGGGAAAGATGTTTTTGAAAAATGTATTCTTCCAAAACGTGGAGTTAGACTTTTTGACAACACGGGTGATAAATTGATAGAACGTGCTGAGCAGATTTGTAGGAATATAAATTCGGATGATAAAATAGAGTCGGAGATTATTTTTAAAAAAGAACAAAAGGGAGGGCAGAATCCATTAATTCTTGACAAATTGTTTTTAGATTCGGTTTTTAAGACTGAGAATTCAAGAAAAATATTCGATGAGATTATAAATGGATACGAACTAAACACATAACAATCAGCAGCTAATCGAATAGGTGGCTGACAGTCCTATTGACTGCCAGTGCACCTTTCACACCTCTCCCAAACCTTCGGGATACCGACCGGTATACGGCGGTTCCGGTAACCATAAACAAACAGCTCTTTTCACCTGTCTCGCTAGTCCTGTTTTCTGGAGATGTTGCGAACAGCCAGGAGACTTCCATCAACACTGTTTAACGCACGGTCATCCAAATTATTGGGACAGTTGCCGTTCCTCCCTTCACCTGCTTGTGAGTCCTCTGTATTTCCTACAGCTCATTACCACTGGCTACTATGGATTTTGCTGAGTTGCTCATTAATTCTTATTTTTAAGGGCATTCGCGATTTCCGCTTCGCTACAATTCTCCTGATCCATCCCGTGGTTAAGGAGGCCTCCCCTGTTCCTGCCCCGATTGAAACATCGGGATAAGAGCATTATCCTTCGGTCAATTCCTGCTGCATCTATCCCGATCATGTGTTTTGTTGAATTTGATTGGCAAATTCTTACAAACACAATATCGGGATGCTACCTTACCCACTTTACAAAGCCTCGTATGTCACGGACGTCCGGGATTCGTCAGTACTCCCGATTTAGAACAACTAAGCTTTTATCCAAACCCAAGTTGTTCTTATATCGGGACAGTCCCGCTTCGTTACTCCTTTCTGTCGTTGTCTCCACTTCGTTCCGGTCCACTGCATGGGTCGCCCCAAACCACTACATTTTTGCATACGCAAAAAGTGCGGCTTACTAACAGGCCTATGTCTCCACAATTGTTTCATCGACATAGTATCCAACCAGCCTGTAAGTCTTGCCCTGATTGAAACATCAGGAGACTTTCACCCTCCGGATAAATATTCCCATCAATCACTCCTTTTATTCCGCAAAATTTGTATTTTTCGAACTGTTCTCATGATGACCGAAGGGAATAATTTATTCAGAACTTCCTGACTGGCATACTCATGCAGGGGCACACACTGACCGATGTGTACCATTCGGTAATATTTCAGAAACCGAAATAATTGATGATTAAAACAAAATATTATGAATCCAAAGAGATTAGTAAAACTTAGCAACATAATTGGAATTACATCGATAATTTTATTGGTGTATTGGGTATTCGTCTTCATGACAGTGGAAGTATTCGAGTTAAAAGTATTTAAGGAGAATATCACGGAGACTTTTTACATGAGCATTCTTGGGATATTAGCTCTTATGTTTGGAGCATTGATTATTAATATCATGCTTAACTTGACAAGGATTGCCCAAAAACACAATAGTGATGTCGATTCGACAAAAAACAATAAACGGGTTGGAGTAGTCTTGTTGATTGTAAGTTTTCCATTGTTATTTGGACTATTATTTGGCGGTGATTATCTAAGCTCTAAGAAAAAAGAGAAATTATTGATTAAATCAGCAGAATCAATTATTGATGACCATACCCAGAAAGCCAATAAACTTGCTGATTACTCATTTACAGAAGATTGGATTAAAGACACTAAGGATATTCTGTTTGTTCTTTCCAAGACTGATAAGCATTTTCCTCACATAACTGTAATTGTTAAAGATTCGATTCAAGAATCAGAACTTTTTTTAGGATTCAGACAGGGTTATGGTTACAATCCTGTAAAGGATACTGCAAATCCAAAAAAGAAAAACTATATCATTGAGACAACAAAAGAAGAAAGAGGGTACTTAAAGAAAGTATTTGATTCAAAGTTAACCGAGATTCGATTTAGTGCTCATGATGGAAATTATGAACTTTACTATCCTTATCATAAAGATGATAAGTTGATTGTATTATATTTCTCTGATTACAAGAGATACGGAAAGATAGGTAGATAATAAATATACAGCACGGAACAATGTATAAAAAACGTAAGTGGCTCAGTGGTTTGCGAAACTTAAAAGCATTTAATCACCTCCGCTAACCTTTAGCTCACGACCAAAGGGAGTAAATCTGCGATTTGACGAGTTTTTTTTATGAAAAGAACTTAAGAAATAAAGAAACATCAATAAGGCTTTTTCAAAATATGGTGTAAGCCCTAACCTTTAACTTTTGTAAAGGATGTGCCTTGCCAAATAACGGAAAGTTCGGCAGTTACAGCGTATGATTTAGTCAAAACTGAAACGATTAGAAACAAAAATTAATAATAACAAATGGATTTAGAATATTCATTAAGTAGAGCAGATTATATTAGTTTTCAACTTTTTGCTGCAACTAAATCGGAAATGATTAGAAAAAAGAAAAGAAAAGTTAGAATTACATTGCCTATTATCTACTTGATTCTTGGGACTACCCTACTAACGATTGAAAATCAGCATTTTGCAATTATTTATTTTGTAATTATTCTTTATTTGATTGGGATTTTATGGTATTTCTTATATCCAACATTGACAAAGAACAGATCTGCGAAACATTATAAGAAATATGTTGACGAAAATTTTAAGAATCGGTTCGATACTTTAATTAAAGTAAAAATATCAAGTGACAACGAATTGGTTGAAACGATAGATTTTCAAGGTGAATCAAAGTTTAAGGCATCTGAAATTGAAAAGATATTTGAAATTAAGAGATTCATTTACATTAAAATGAAATCAGGCTCATATTTCATTATTCCAAAATATAAAATCCAAGACATTGACAAATTAAAAGAAGAATTGAATGTTCTTTCCAAAACAAAGAATTTTGAAATTGAAACAGATTTGGAGATAGATTTTGTCGATGGATAAAAGCAGCATAACAATTAGGCATCAAACCCAGTGCGGTCTGGGGGATCCCACTGGGTTTGTGCCTGTGTTGAGCCATCCCCCTTCATCAGGGGGGGGCTAACTTTTATTGTGTAATTTCAAAGCCCCGGGTTTTGGCAAGGATATTGTTTCAAAGTAAAGAAATGCAGCGTTTTATGTTCACACAATTCAGAGTTTATTCTTTTTTTAAGTTTGTGTCACTTATAAGTTACCCAAACAAGATAATATACAGAAAATAAACGTATTAGAATTTTTTTTCTGTATACTACTTATTGTATACATATATTAATTTGATAATTACTTATTTTTAGCCACATTATTCCTCATAAAAAGAAGAGGTACGTCCTCTTCTTTTTATTCTTGTAATAAAAACAAAAACATTAATTAATTTACGCTTTGTTTTCTTTAACTTCTGATTTAACCACCATTATCTCTTCCGGCTTACTCGTTGGAGTATTAATCATAATAGCACAATTTTCATTATCTTCAAGTTTTTCAGAAATTCCCATTCCTTTAAACCATATTCCACCATTACACGGATCATAAATTAATGATTCGAAATCCCCTTCTTGAATTTTACATGTTGGACATGGCTTATCAGCGTTATAAAACGCTTTATAACAAACTTCTCCAATTTTAGCGCCTTTAGAAAATCTTTTCATATTCTCATCAATAAACAATAACTTATAATTTGTTTTGTCAATTGCATAGGAATATATACCAACATTTTTAATTATTGTACTCATTATTACTTGATCGTTACTCATAATATCCTCTCTTTCATTTTTATATATTATTTTTTAATTGATATTCCGGCGATACCCTGCCAGTTCATTTTTCGATTTCTACGGCTAAAATATTCATTTTTTTTGATTCACCAGTTTATTCAATTCGATGTTAAGAGCACACTATTCTTTCGAGTATCGCATTAGCAATTACATCCTTCCCTATTAACCCATACCATTCTTTTACAAATATTTGGAAAAATATTTGCAGCAACTAAGGTTGCCAAAATGTTAGAAGCGTTGAAAAAAAGAAACTGGAAAAACGAAATTAACTTATAATGTACAGTTGTCAACAATATAAAAAACATAAGTGGTTCAGTGATTTACGCAAATTTGGCTCAGTCAAATTGACTGGCAAGCGCTTCGTAATCACTTACATTTTTTATACCCAATATTATGCATTATTAAGCGGCTACGCATTTTATGTGCAAGAAATTAATGAGGGTTATTTAAGCGATCGAAAAAAGCTTTTTTATGAGAAATACTTATAGAAAGTTTAACATCACCAATATGCACGTGATTGTTTTCAACGGATTTCACTTTGTTCCAATTAATAATATACGATCTATGTATCCTTATAAAATCATGATTTGGTAATGTTTCTAAAGAGTCCCCCATTGTACTTAATGTCATTATTTTTCCATTTACGGTATGGTATATAACGTAATTACCGGAACCCTCTAAATATAAAATATCATTAAGTTCTATCCTTTCAATTTTGGTCCCATTTTTTACAAAAATGTATTCTTTAGATGTTAATTTAGGCGTTTCTATTGGCACTTTATTTTCAGTATTTAATGGATTTAACTTATCAAAGAGACGATTTACACACTTTATAAACCTTTCAAATTCAATAGGTTTAAGTAAATAATCCAAAACATCTAATTGATAACTTTCTATCGCATATTCAGAGTAAGCTGTTGTTAGAACAATTGCTGGCTTACGCGTTAAAGACTTTATAAACTGAATGCCTGAAAGGTTTGGCATATTAATGTCCAAAAAAACAACATCTACCTGGTTTTGTTTTACGAAATCAAAAGCCTCAACAGAGTTTCTGAATGTTGCCAATAAATTTAATGAAGACAATTGTTCTGTATATTCTTTTAGAACATCAATAGCTCTTGGTTCATCGTCAACAATTATGCATTTTAATGTCATTGCTTTTGCAAATTTAGAGTTAATTCTACCTGAAATTCGGTTTCAGTATTCTTAATTTTTAGTTTATGTTGCTTTGGGTAAAGCAATTCCAAGCGCCTTTTTACATTGCGTAACCCAACCCCAGAATGTTCATTCAACGATGATGCAGTAAATTTACTGTTCACAATTCTAAATTGTAATGTGCTTTGGTCATTTTTTAATAACATATAGATGTAGCTCTTTTCGCTCAAATGAATTCCATACTTAAAGGCATTTTCTAAAAACGGTATAAACAAAATTGGGGCAACTTTTACCGATAAATCAGTACCTGTCTTGTCAAATACAAATTCAAATGGGTCGCTTTCTGCTATGCGTAACCTCTGAAGTTCAACATAACTTTCTAAATATTGAACCTCCTTTTCTAAAACAACAAATTCTACATTACTGTCATAAATCATATAGCGCATTAGATGTGACAATTTTGCAATGCCATTCGCTACAGACTTGTCGGTATGTTTTCGTGCTTCGGCATACAAATTATTCAGCGTATTAAACAGAAAATGTGGATTAATTTGCTCTTTTAAAAAATCTAACTCTGCCTGTAGTTTTTCTTGTCTTAATCGGGTGATAACCAATTGATCTTGAACCCAGTTTTTTGAAAGTCGGTAGGCAATAGCAATAAACAAAATCAAAAAATGCATTACCCCGCTGTAAGAAAGCAAATTGGATGATTTTTTAGATTCAAAATCACCGAAATGATTAATTGTTAAATAATTGACAACCATAGAAACTGATAATGTTAGAATGAAAAAAAAGCTTAATTCATATACCGATTTTTTCTTACTTACACTTCGTAAATATTTGGGTAAGAAATACTGTGAACTCCCATAAAAAAGCAAGGATTTAAAGCCTGTAAAAATAAACGTGACGAAAAGAAAAACCTGACTAAATTCCTTATAAGAAATAAAGTCACCACCGACTTTCATCATTTTTATGTGAATCCCAAAATTGGAATACGTAATGTAAAAAATGAGCAACCAGAAAAGGAAGTGCAAAAATGGTTCAATAACTTTTTTCATCTCAATTCAAATATTTAAAAATACAGAATGCCAGGTAGCCGTAATCTTATTATTGTTGAAACCATTAATCTTTAATGTAAAACCATCATAATCTTATGTGTATTCGGTTTAAACTAAAGATTGATGCATTCGCAAAAGATACTCAATAATTTAAACAACATCTTTTTTTAGTAGATGTAATTGATTTTGATTTGTCTAATAAATCTTAGTTAAAATTTTATATTGATGAAAACAATAACAACTACAGTTTGGGTTTGGTGTTTTATGCTGATTGGCGGATATGCTCACTCGCAAGAATTGACTAAAGTACAAATCCACGAACTGACCAAAGTTATCCTTCGAACTATTGATGAAAATTACATTATTCCAGATTTGAAAGAAAAGATTGTAAAAACCATCGAAACCAATCTGGTAAGTGGCAAATACGATAACATCACCTCAAACAGTGAATTTGAAGAAAAAATAACTGAAGATTTAAAATCTGTAAGCGACGATGGGCATTTGTATTTGGTGACCAACGAAGAAACCGCTGCATCCAAAAAGGATCCCAGGCGACAAATGATGCGCAGTATGCCTGACCCTAGTGCCTTCAAAGATTTGCTTACATACAAAATGCTCGATGGGAATATCGCCTATTTAGAAGTACCAATGTTTGGTCCGTTGGAATATTTAAAAGAAGATATTGATGCCTATTTAGCATTGTCAAATTCTGCCGATGCGCTAATTATTGACGTGCGCAGATGTCCAGGAGGCTCAGGTGTAACAACGGCTTATTTAGCTGGCGGATTTATTGCTGGACCTACTTTGTTAACCACTTATCATAGCAAAGATGAATCCACAGAATTGTATTCTACAAAAACAGATTATGGCACAATCAATCAAAACAAAAACGTGTATGTACTCACTAGTCCACAAACAGGTTCGGCTGCAGAAGGTTTTGCGTTTTACTTGCAACAATTGGGCAGGGTTAAGGTTGTTGGGATGCAAAGTCATGGCGCAGGCAGAAGCAACCAGTTTTATCCTATTGGAGAAGATTTTAGTTTATCCGTCTCAATAAGAACGTCAATCACACCCAATGGCAAGCAATTTCAAGGAGTTGGTGTAACACCAGACCTTATTACACCCACTAAAAACGCTTTGGAACAAGCCAAAATTCAATCTTATTTGGATTTAAAAGAAGAACACCCTGACAAAGCAGGCCAATACAATCTACTTATTGCAAAAATCAATAAACCCAAAGTACGATTACAACCAGGAGACATTTCAATGATCACCAATGCTGTCAATGGCTACATCGAAAATTTCTTTGAGAACAACACCGAAGAGATGTATCAGTATCTGCACCCGGCATTAGCCAAAAGAGGAATATCTAAAAAGCGTGGTGAAGAAGGGCTATTCTTTCAGAACATGTCGGAAAAAGAGTTGCGTGAATTGTTGAGCGAAAAGAAACCATTACCAAAGCCTGAACAACAAAATGAAATAGAAATCCTTGATGTTTTTTACAACTCGGCAAATGTAAAACTCAGCACAGGTTACCCTGGCAAAATGCAATGGATAGAATACATCGTGCTTTGCAGAGTGAATAAAGAATGGAAAATTACCGACATTGTTTGGGACTACACCCCGTCGAATCATTAAATGAATAGAATAAATAATAAAAATATTTAACATGAAATTAGCAATAAGTAGCTTTGTGTTCACATTTATCATAACGCTTGGTTTGGCACAGCAACAAGTACGTCAAATACCTAAAAAGGCCGAACCATTCAACAATGTGTCAGAAGCAAAAAAGTACTTAAAAAGTCAGGAAGAAACAGGACAATTTTCTGGTTCCGTGTTGGTTACCAAAGGACATGAAATTTTAATTAATGAAGCTTATGGTTTTGCGGATAAAGAGAAGAGCCAAAGAAATACTGTCAACACCAAATTTAATATCGGTTCAATAAACAAAGCATTTACGGCCGTTTGTGTAATGCAACTGATAGATGATGGGCGCATCCGTTTAGATGAAAAAATAAAAACCTATATACCCGAATTAAAGGTTGATATGACAGAAGAAATCACCATTCGTCATTTATTGGAAATGACATCGGGTTTGGGGTCGTATTGGGATTCAGAACTGTTCCAAAAAACGTATAGAAAGTTGGATAAGTTAGAAGATTATTTACCAATTATTACTGCATATAAATTGAACGCTAAGCCTGGGACTAAGAGGCAATACAGCAATTCAGGTTATGAACTTTTAGGAATTTTAATTGAACGTGTCTCGGGTATAAGTTATTATGATTATGTAAAGCAAAACGTGTATAAAAAAGCGGGTATGATCCATACAGAATCTTACTGGAGAAACCAACCCCCGCCCAATTTAGCCCAAGGGTATTCAAAATATAAGGAAGGTGAAGCAATTGGAAGTTTGAGCGAAGGCAATCATCCTTACCGATATAATGTCAATGACCGATTTCCTATTAGAGGAACCGCGGCTGGTGGTGGATATTCCACATTAACCGATTTGCAAAAATTTGTTGCCGCGCTTAAAAAAAATAAGTTATTGTCTGAAGCATCAACTACTGCCGTAATGAACCATTTCAGAAACTATAACAATAGAAATTCAGTGTATACTGCTCGCGGTGGTAGTGTAGGGGCAAATGCAGAGATTTTTTACAGTGATGAAAATCAGGTTTTTATTATTGTTTTGTCAAATTACGACCCACCAACGGCCTCAGATGTGAGCAGACGATTACAAGCTACATATAGTCCGAAAGCTAAGGAAACTAAATCCGACAGAGCACTGCTTATGGAAGTTGTAGAACAGTTCAAAATGTGTATTCAAAATAAAGATTTGGTAAAGTTTCAACCCTTATTTTTGGAAGAAGATAAAGTGTCCTGGGTAGGTAATGGTTCTTTTGGCAAGCAGTTTGATACACCATCTGGATTTATAAAAATGTTACAATCCACGGATAAATCATATCGTGAAGATTTTCATAATATAGCCATTAGGAATGATGATTATATTGCTACAATAACGTTCGACTACGGTTTTTTTGTTAACAATCAGCTTTCTAATTGGGGCAAAGAATCGTGGATGCTAATAAAACAAGACAACAAATGGAAAATTACGGCGGTTAATTATTCAATGGTTTCACCGCATCAGGAACCTTATCCTTACAAGCAATAATTTTTGGGTATTATTGAAAAACTAAAGAGTAAAAAAATGATTCACAAAACATCATCCACAATCGTCTTGTTCCTGATAATAAAAACCTTACACTCAGTGCAACAAGCAAAAGAAGACACTTTTTGACCCGAAACCCCAGCTTCCAAAACATTTCAATATTTTTTGATTGCTTATAATTTTGGTAAAGAGAAAAAAGGTTTAAAATTTAGCCCCGTTATTTACGATTTGATGCACTAGCCCGGAAGTCTTGTCCTGATTGAAATACCAGGAGACTTACACCCTCTGGACAAATATTCCCGTTTCCCACTCCTTTTGTTCCGAAAAATTTGTATTTTACGAACTATTCTCATGACCGAACGGGATAACTTTTTCAGAGTTTCCTAATGGGGGTACTCATGCGGGGCACGCACAATGCACAAAACCAATGGGGCAATGTGGTTTTGGGATGTTTTACTAACTTGTAAGCCCGCCAAAGCGTTTGCTCCGGCTATTGAGAAATAATTTTAGGGTAACCAAAACAAAAGCTAAGGTTAGTACAAAACTGACAGGAAGGTGCTTTAAATTCCCCCACTTGTCTTATGCTAAACGTTGCCGACAAAGCAATGAATGAAAATAGATAAAGAAATAATTATTGAATTTGCTTGATGAAGATATTTCTAAACTTTTAGAGACGGAAAAAAAGAGAAGAATCAAAATAAAGAATAAAATAGAAAACCAATCAAGACAAGGAATAAAACGTTTTTGCAAAGTTTCCGGAAACGAAACGCATAAAGCACCTCTACACTTGATTAAAATAGATGAAACCAATAGGTATAATGAAATAATCAATCGCTTTAAGTATTGATATTTCAAGAATCATTAAATAGGACAATGATAATGAAACTTACAAATTATGAAAAGAAAAGAATTGAAAATCAATGTCAACCATTGATTGAGAAGTTGAGAGCACAATATGTGCCTAAAAATCCCGACAAAAAATATAGCTATTTAGTCGATATTTATATGAAGTGGTATCGTGGTTATCTATACTTCTGCGGAAAATATAAAGCAGAAACTCCTGACGGGCTTGTTGATGAATTTGAGGATAACTTTGTGAGATTAAAAATTACAAAAACAGACAATTTTGACATTTCCTATATGCGCCATACAAAAAAATGGGGTTTAATTGCCTGTGGCTTAAGCTTGAATAAATGCCTGGAAATGATAGAAGAAACACCAACCTTTCATCCAGTTGGATAATAATTGAATTTAGAAAAACAAGCAAAAACACAACAAATGATTGACTATAAATGACTTAACCCATGATTCAACAATAAAAACAAAAACAACCTGAACACATGCACACCACCATAAAACCTTGACTATATGAAACATCCCCTTCTAAAATCCCAACTGTAGTATTTTTTCAAGTTTATGGCACTTTTTTTAATTATAAAACTAATTCTTGTGTCAATATATTTTTAAATTAATCTTTCTGACAATGCTAAGTAGAGCCTGCCCACAAACTAAGGAGTCCGGACTAGAAAATTCAAATTCAAGGCTTGTGCTGTCTAAAAAATTTGGGGATCAAAAACCTAGGAATGAACATTTTGAGGACAGGCATAGTGCTGAAAATAGAGTTTTCTTGCAGAGGCCAAATAAGAACCCGATAGTAAAATGGATATTCCTGACAATATTTCCTTGTATTATTTCTTCTACGGTAAACTCTCAGAATATAAAGGATTCAATCCTACATGATGGTATATTCAGGACATATGAACTTTATTTACCTCCATCTTATTCTCCGGCATACAGCCATGCACTGGTATTTGTTTTACATGGAGGGGGAGGAAATGCAACATACATGTCTGCATACACACAGTTCAACAAAGCGGCAGATACTGCTGGATTTATTGTTGTATACCCGGAAGGCATTTTTACCGGAATCAATGCCGGTGGTCAACCAGGACATGCCTGGGCTGACGGACGAGAAGTTTTATTACCGGATTCACTGGGGATAGATGATGTTGGTTTTTTCGACAGATTAATTGACTCACTGTTGCTTAAATACGCAATAGATGAAACATGTATCTTTGCCACCGGGATATCCAATGGTGGAATAATGTGTCAGCGACTGGCCAGCGAATTATCATATCGAATAGCGGCAGTTGCTTCTGTATCCGCCTCCTTTCCTGATAGTCTTGTAGCTGATTTCAATCCAACAGAACCAATATCTGTTATGTTTATCAATGGGACAAATGATCGTATTACCCCCGTAATATCCGGAGGTGTGGGACTGTCAGGGGGAAGTAACATTTCAACCGATTCTGCCATAAGCTTGTGGCTTATGAATAACCAGTGTGTGCCAATTATTGATTCAGTTGATTTGCCTAATACAGCCCTTTTCGACTTTACAACAGTCACTAAGTTTAGTTATAGTGGATGCAGGGATTTTACCGAAATAGTTTTTATGAAAATTAATAATGGAGGGCATACCTGGCCACAGGAAAATGACACATTACATGTTCCTTTAACTGGTTTGAGCTGTCAGGATATAAATGGGACCGGCGAAATTTGGACTTTTTTCAAGACACATTGCAAATCGACAGGTACAAGAACAGAGGAATTTATAGATCAAAAACAACTACTGGAAGTTTATCCAAACCCTTCTGACAATCAATTTACTCTACAGTTTCATCATTTCACAGGGAATTCAACGATTAGAATATATGACATACACGGTAAACTATTGTTTGTAAAAAACATTAACTTAACAGAAACCGATAACTTTTCACTAAATATTCAGAATAAAGGAATCTATATATTGGAAGCAGAATATGGAGCGACCGTACTAACTAAAAAACTAATAAACTATTAACAATGCTCGATGGTGTACAGAACAAGAACAACTTAAACATAAAACATCTTGCTTAAAGTTAATGACAAAATGGCTTTCACCTTCGCGTAACCCCATAATTACCAATGTGTTTAATCTGCTTCTTTTCATCTCACCTTATTTGCGGGCGTCTTCTAACTTTTTCAGCAAGCTCAACGACATTACCCCTGAATAGTTTAAATACAGAGCCAGACAAGATCGGTTAAATCTTCCTATCGTTATAAAAAGGTAAATGATTTTTGAATGAACAATAAAAGAAGAGGTAAATTAGCGGGCGTGTTAAGGAGGTTTTAACTAAATATTTTATATCGCATCGCAATGCATAGGATTTTGTTTTTAATGATTACAGCTATATTCTTTAGTAGCGTATTACTTGGGCAGGTACCAGCAGAAGTCGTCAGAGAAAGTAATGATTCTGTTCCATCAGGGCAAATAAATTTTACCCCAATATCGGCTTCAGATTATATCCAAAAAACTTTAATTCTGGAAACATTATGGAAAACGGGTAACGATAGCCTTAAAGTTCAGCTGGGCAGGTTGGTGGATCAATATTCAGAAGCCTATGATAGTATCGAACAAAAACTTTCACAAATTGATTTGCACGCTTCAGAATTTAGAACGGCTAATTCTTATCTACATGACACATTGCATGTAAAATGGCTAAACGACTCAACGTTTATCATTGATACGGTAGAACTTGATCGGCAGCCTATGTTTATGCAAAAAACAGTTATTCAGAAAATTACAGACTCTATTGTTTATATATCCAAAAGTTCGTCAACTGGTGTTCAGAATGATTCATTACTAAAAAAAACAGATACGATAATTCATAATGAAGATATCACTTTCGAGGTAATTATTGATACAGCCTACCTCCAACAAAATGGTATTCAGCTTTACAATATTAGAAATAAAAAGATAGTTCCGAGTCTACTGCCGGCTAACAATGTACAATCGTATCGCTTTTTAAAAGATGGTTCAAAAATCGTTATTTCTGAACCTATTCATGTAATTGTTGCAGACGCTGCCTCACCGTTCAACATTGTTCCTAATTGGAAACTGGCGGACTCTCTGGATGCTGCAATGCAAACCTTGCTGGCATATACGAACAAAAGAGATTCTTTACCTCTATATTTAACTAGTTTAGATGGCTCCGAAACGCAGTTCTGGTTAACAGTAGAAGAAAACGAACTTCAACGATACTGGATAAAAAATTATAAAGATGATTCTGTATCGATATGGATGGGAAATCCTGACAAGCAAACCATTTCATTTGCACTTGAAGATGATATAAGTATAAAGCGGATAGAAAAGGCCCTGGTTGATATTCCTTTTACAAAGGCTGTACCATTAGTGAAGATGGTAAAGGTTGAGCCTCTAAAAGAAATTCCTGTTTTTTGGGATTTTGATTTTTCAAGCTCTTTTTCTTTGAGCGAAAACTACCTTACGAACTGGGCCAAAGGAGGAGAAAGCTCTCTTGCCAGTTTAGTCGATATTAGCGGACTATCTAAATATACAAATAAGGAAGCAAAAACCGAATGGAACGGGAGTGCCAGGTTAAAGTATGGTAGTGTGATAACACAAGAAAACGGCATGAGAAAAAATACTGATATTCTTGAACTAGATTCAAAGTACAACAAAGAAATACAGAAAAAAATCGCATTCAGTACACTCTTTCACTTTAAAAGTCAGGTAGCCGTTGGAAAGAAATACCCTAATGATAGTACGGAGATAACTGTATCAAGATTTTTGAACCCTGCTACTTTTACTATTGGTGCCGGATTTGAATATAAACCATTAAAAAAGTCAACCATTAACGTATCGCTGTTGTCGTATAAAAACACCTTTGTTCTAGACACTGCTAATATTCCACAAACCGACCACGGTATTGATAAGGATAAAAGGGCAAAACAGGAAATGGGAGGACAAATGCTTATAAAAAGTGAGCTGACTTTTTTTGATGATCTAAAATTGAAAAATTCATTGCGCCTATTCTCTAATTACCTTGAGAAGCCGGAAAATATTGATATAGAATGGGAAATGAGCATAGAAAAACAACTTAGCCTGTATTTCACAATTCTTCTGAACATGCATATGATCTATGACGATAACATCCGTTTCTCTGTTTTAGATGCAAATGAAAAGCCGATATTATTGCCGGATGGTAGTGAGAAAAAAGTTCCAAAAATGCAATTTAAACAATTCTTAGGTGTTACTTTTCTGATCAAAATTTAATGAGAGTCCGTCTATAGATTCCAACAACCTCTTTACGCCCGCTTGAAAAACAGTCATTCTGATCTATTAAGCGGAACTCCAGATTTTCAAGCTTCACAAGTCTTGTTGTTAAATCTCAGTCGCCGATAAACTTACAAAAGCAACTCTTAGCCAGTGTAGTAAGTACTAGATCCATTCACTTATTTCAGCCCTCTTTTTTCTTCCTGCTGTGTTAAAGTTTTTCCCCATAGCTAAGGCTATGCCTGTAAACTTTGCCTTGCATCAATAAAAATTAGAACTAAAATATGAGTAAACGAACGTAATAATTACCACACTAGACGTCCGTTAGAACCCATACTTTATAGACAGGCACCAATAGGATAATATTCATAAACCACATTAAAAACAACTTATCTGTTTGTTATTTCGGTATGTTTATCTTCAAGGTTCATTAATTTCCCCTTTTCACCCAGAGCTTTATAAAGCTGAAGAAGTTTGCCTATTATTTCTTCATCTCTGTTGTTTCGCCCATAAGCTTTCTCAAACCACTGCATTGACTCTTTATAGGCTTTGTTAGATTTTTCTTTCTCGGAATAATATTCCTTCATACTTGATGTTTGACGTGCAGGTACATCCAGCTCAGCGCCCATATTAAAATAACAAGTCCCAATACCTTTGTAAACTTTTAGGGTATCCGAAGGCATTGAGAGAATACCCTTGTAGGTAGCTAATGCTTTTTCATATTTCTCCATCATTTGATACAATAGAGCGAGGGCATAAGGATATGCGTAATTTAGAGAATCCTGTTTATGCATATTTTTAAGCAAAGTAATGGCCTCATCATTATTGTTGGTTTTATAAAATAAATCAACCAATAACATTACAAGTGTTTCTTTGTCTTCATATTTTTTTACCCCTTCTTTAAGTACCTTAATAGCCGTTATGGTATCAGCTTGTTCCAGGTAGCTTGAATACATTAGATGGGGCACATTGGGTGTATAAGTGTAATTGTTTAGCTCGGTGAGATACTCAATTGCATCATGCCATGTCTTACTTTTGTATGCACTTATCGCAGCATTGTATAAAAGGTTGGTATCTAAATCATATGATAGTATCGGGCTTTTATAAATACGTAAAGCATGTTTAAAAGACTTTAAGGCTTCACTGTATTCTTTTTTGTCAAAGTGTTTTTGCCCCTGTTTAGTAAAGTCATTGGCCATTTGCACATACTTAGGCTTTAAGCGCTTATCAAACCTCCCTCGTTTATCGAAACTTCGTGTTTTTTCAAAAGAATAAAAAGATATATACAATTGATTTGGATAAAGCTCATATAGTTTTTTATCATTTTTTCCCTTTCCTTTCTGATATGCAGTTTGGCCCAATACCCCACGCACATACCAGGTCCGTGGCCACTTGCTGGTACTTTTTTTCTTAACGGCTTCCTCAATTATCAATTTGGCTTCGTTATACTTACCCTTTTCAATCAATTGCGAAACGCCTATAACTTTACCTTTTTGTGCCGAAACAAAACTTGCAAAAACAACAATGAAAGTTCCTAATACCAATACTCTTTTCACGATATTTAATTAATATGTACGACGTAAAGATAACAAGATAGTTTATCAACTTGAAGTTGATAGAGGGGCGAACGAACTAAATGAATGAATTTCGGCTTTCGAAGCTAATTTTCAGGAAATACCAGCCTCATTTCTATCTTACAACGCTCTACCATATCTTATTTGTTTTTTACCCGGAAACAACAATTCCGAACTCTATGAGCACGGCATCTAATTGAAATACGAACGAAGATCGGGGCTTCTCCGGTTTTGAGAAGCTTTGTCTTCTTGATAAAGAATAAAATCTTTAAGTTTTCTCTTAACATATTGGTCCTCCAAATTAAAAAAGTCAATAGTATTTTATAGAGGACTTTACAACGAATCAAAACCTATACAATAGAAAGAAATTCAATCTTTTACATTCTTTTTGGCAGACTAAAATTCTTCAAAAAACAAGTCCAACAAAACCCCTCCTATGACCTGCATTTATCGGCATTTTTTCGTGTTGGTGCTAAAAAACAAAAAACCCGCAAGTAAACGACTTGCGGGTTTTTCCTTCGAAATGTTATTTTTCTTGGCGGAGAAAGAGGGATTCGAACCCCTATCCTATTCCGTTATATAACAATTTGTTATAGTTTCGCAAAAGGGGTAAACTAATTAAATATCTACTAGTAAAAAAAACAAATTTTCTGTTTTTATTTCCAATCCCGGAATGGCTTTTTGATTTTCATCCGCACTTATACACTTGGCAAGAATCCTCCAAGACCAATTGCTGACATTTAACCTCCATCAAAACAATTCTCATGAAGAATAAAAAGTCCTTCTAAGCAATTTTTCTAATTTTGAAGAAATAATGGCTCCTGAAAAAAGAAAATGCATTTTTATTGTGTCATTAAGAATCACAGGCAATCACATAGTTTGTGAAACAACATCTTAAATTCAGAAAAAAATAATTAGATATCACTCTCATGTTCAAAAGCATTAACCGGGACGTACTTATTCTTTCCCCAAAACAACCATTAATAGATTGGGTAAACTATATTTTTCCAAATGATAAATTAGATTGTCCAAAATTAATGGGCCATGATGAAGCCGATTTGTTTTTAATTCCTGAGTTCTATCATTATGATGATGCTGTAGAATTCTTAAAAGAAAATTTTATTGTCTTTTTCGAACAAGAACTTTTCGAATGGACAACCGATGAAACCCTTTGGCCGAAAAATCTAACATGGGAATTATTTAAAGAGTGGTTTCACTACAGCATCCAGTCGGTAATAATGGATACATTAGAAGAAGATATTGAAAAGAATGATTTTTGACATTAACCCTAAAAACAAAAATAAAATATGCAGGAAACCAACCGCATAGAATACAAACAGGAACTTACGGATGATTTGGAAAAAGAAGTAATCGCTTTTCTGAATTCACACGAAGGCGGTGTTTTATATATAGGTATTGACAAAGCTGGCAAAGCAACCGGGGTATCAAATACGGATGAACTGCAACTTAAAATTAAAGACCGCTTAAAAAATAATATTCTCCCTTCCTGCATGGGATTATTCGATGTAATATTAGAAACAAAGGGCAACAAAGACATTGTAAAAGTAAATGTGGCCAGTGGCTCAGAAAAACCCTATTATATTAAAAAAAGAGGCATGAGCGAAAGAGGCTGTTTTATTCGTATCGGGAGTGCTGCTGAACCTATGCCGGTGACTATGATTGAGGAACTGTTTTCTAAACGTATACGCAATTCTTTGGGCAAAATTGTTTCCAACAGATAGGTTCTAAGCTTTGAGCAACTGAAAATATATTACAACACACAAGGCTTTGAGCTAAACAAGAAGTTTTTGAGAAGCCTGGATTTATATACACCGGAAGGAATGTTTAACTACGCCGCTTATTTGTTAGCCTATAATAATGCAGTATCAATGAAAGTTGCAAAATATTCCGGAACAGACAAAACAGACCTCATTGAGAACGTAGAGTTTGGATATTGCTCCATAATAAAGGTAACCCACAGCATACTCGATAAACTGGATGTAGAAAACAAGACCTTTGTAAAAATTACCGGGGCAGCAGAATGTTTACAAAAGCAGATGATTGACAAAACAGCCCTCAGAGAAGCATTGATAAATGCAATGGTCCACAACGATTATACTTCTGAAGTTCCGCCTGTAGTCGAAATATATTCAGATCGATTAACGATTACATCTTATGGTGGTTTGGTACAAGGGCTGAGTAAAGATGAGTTTTTTGCCGGTCGCTCTATGCCTCGCAACCGTGAACTAATGCGTGTTTATAGGGATTTAAGATTGGTTGAGCAGTTAGGTTCGGGTATTCATCGCATATTAAAAGCTTATGATAAAACTATTTTTAAAATGTCGGATAATTTTTTAGAAATAAGTTTTCCTTTTGAGCCGAATTACAATAGCCAATCAGATGAAAGTTCACAGAAAAGTTCACAGCAAATCCTTGACTTAATAAGTAAAGATCCATATATAACTACGAGCGTATTGGCTGAAAAACTTGGTATTAGTCGCAGGGCAGTTGCAAAGCACATTGCCAACCTTAAAGTAGGCAAAATAGTTGAACGCATTGGGCCGGATAAAGGTGGCTATTGGAAGATAATAGAACGAAATTAACCATAAAAAATTAGCTGAAGTTAGAACTTCGTCTCACAGAAGAAAAGTACAAGCTTTGGTCGAACACTATAACCAGAGAGACGAGAACGATATTTTACGGAGGGAGGTTTACGAAGAAATGGCAGAACAAATAACCAAAGATCCTTAACCTCCGTAATATTTAACAAGTGTTATTAGCTTTACAAGAAAATGAAACGGGTGTTATTGAAATCTATTTGCAAAATTGTAGCACAGAGCCTGGTTTTACTCCTACTCAATATTTTCCCAAACGGTAGTTACAACGAATCAAAACCTATGCAATAGAAAGAAATTCAATCTTTTACATTCTTTTTGGCGGACTAAAATTCTTCAAAAAACAAGTCCAACAAAACCCCTCCTATGACCTGCATTTATCGGCATTTTTTCGTGTTGGTGCTAAAAAACAAAAAACCCGCAAGTAAACGACTTGCGGGTTTTCCTTCGAAATGCTATTTTTCTTGGCGGAGAAAGAGGGATTCGAACCCCCGGTACCTCGCGGTACAATGGTTTTCAAGACCACCGCATTCGACCACTCTGCCATTTCTCCGGCGGCAAAAGTACACCTTTTTTCTTTCCCTCCAATACTTAATGCAAAAAAAAACATACTTTTTTCTATTTTTTTTAGCAACAAACTGATTTCCAAACACAAACAACCTAACATTTTTTTAACGTTTTTGTAACCCCCTATCTCAATTGCAAACCATCACCCAAACAGAAGATTAAAAGCCCTGCCCCATTCCCCACATCTGAATAAACATACTAAATACGAAACATAGATATGCAAAACAACTCAAATTCAGCAAACAGCCATCTTTTCTCTATCGGCTATTAAAAAAATATCCGAAAAAGTTCATACTTCTCATTTTCAGCGACAAAAATGAGTGAATAAATATTCATTTTCTGGCTCAAAAAAACAGCAAAACACCTAAATAACAGGCAATTCTAGCGAAAAAAGCCGCGTGAAATTTGCGTTACTTGTTAAATACTCTATATTTGTACGCGTATTTACTTCTGTGAAAATTAATTACTAACCCTAAATTTTTGTTTAACATGAACAAAGCAGAATTAATTGATGCGATCGCTGATAGTGCTGGTTTAACCAAAGCCGATGCAAAAAAGGCATTGGATGCTTTTATAGAATCTACAACGGAGGCTCTGAAGGGTGGCGACAGAGTTGCCCTTGTTGGTTTTGGTTCATTTTCAGTTTCTGAAAGAAGCGCTAGAACTGGTAGAAACCCACAAACTGGTAAGGAACTAACTATTCCGGCAAAAAAAGTTGTAAAGTTCAAAGTAGGACAGGATCTTGCTGAAGCGGTAAAATAAGCATTAATAAAAATCTGATAAGGGAGCATAACCTGTGATGTTAGCTCCCTTTTTTTCGTGTCATGACTGAAAAATCTCTTATATCATACCTTGAAGGGTTTATCACTGAAAGTAGATGTAATTTGTTCCACAAAATAATACAAACACGTACCAGGTATATTACCGTTGCCCTTGAAGATATTTATCAGCCTCAAAATGCTAGTGCTGTATTACGGACATGCGATTGCTTTGGAATACAGGACGTGCACATTATAGAAAACTCAAACACCTACAATATCAACCCGGATGTTTCCCTGGGTTCTGATAAATGGCTTAACCTCATCAAACATAATCAGGAAAAATCAAATACGGCAAATGCAATTCGGCTCTTAAAAGATGACGGATATAGAATTGTAGCAACAACCCCTCACAAAAATGATGTTGACCTGAATGATTTTGATCTCTCAAAAGGAAAAACGGCCTTATTGTTTGGTACTGAATTGAATGGTTTGTCCGATGAAGCATTGTCTGAAGCCGATGAATTTATGAAAATCCCAATGTTTGGTTTCACAGAAAGTTTTAACATCTCTGTTTCCGCCGCAATCATCCTCCACCAACTGAGCACCCAGCTTAGAAGCTCTGGCATAAACTGGCAGCTGTCTGAAAATGAAAAAAACTCCGTCTTGATGCAATGGTTAAAGAGTTCAATAAAGAACGCCGACAGTATTATAGACAAATACCCCTCAGGAATAAACTAACAAACAGCAAATTAGCCGTAAAAAGAAATACCTTCGAAGAAATCACGAAAATTTTATATATTTGGTCTATAGTTTGATGAGTATAGCATTATAATTGATGAACCTATTTTAGTATGAACTGTATTATCATCGATGACGATTTGATGTCAAGACGTGTATTGGAAGAATTTGTTGGCCGAACAGAGCAACTTATTTTACTAAACTCTTACGAAAATGCTGTGGATGCCATAAATGCATTTAACACGGGTGAAGATGTTGATTTAATTTTTCTCGACATTGAAATGCCGGAAATGAGTGGTATTGACTTTCTGGAGACTTTACAAAACCCCCCTCAGATAATTATCGTTTCTTCTAAAGAGAAATATGCCCTGGACGCGTTTAATTATGATGTAACGGATTATCTTCTTAAGCCGGTTTCATACAGCAGGTTTTTTAAAGCTATCAATAAAGCAAACATCCGTTTTAAAAATAAAGTTGACTCAAAAGACGACGAAATATTCATAAAAAAGAACTCTGCCCTTGTCCGGCTTAAATATGATGAAATTCTCTGGGTCGAAGCCCTTGAGAATTATGTAATATTTAATACTTATGGCGACAAGTTTACTATTCATTTTACAATGAAGGCAATAGAACAAAAACTACCTTCAACATTGTTTACCAGGGTTCATCGTTCTTTCATTGTGAATACACGTAGTATCAACCTCATAGAAGATAATTCTATTATTATAAAAACCAAGGAAGGAAATAAAACAATACCAATTGGGAAATCATACAAGGATAAATTAATGGGAGATATCAACCTGATGATAAAATAAACCTCCCTTAATTGAAGTTATTGAAATAAAAACCCATATGCGTCTTAGAATCCTGATTCCTGTATTTTGGATACTTGTCTGTATCCCCGTAGCTAAGTCCCAAAAAACCGACTCCCTTTTTTTTAGGGAAAAGGAAAAAATGCTTCAGGAGGTTTACAATACTATCCAGCATTCGGAAGGACGTAGTAAAGACACAGCAGAAATTACTTTTCGGGACTCTTTGGTTTCTATTCTTAAAATTGACGGATCTTTTTATTTTCCATTTGACTCCCTCAGACAAATAGGACGGATAACTTCTGATGATGAGAGGTTAATTATTTTTACCTGGAACATTCCACATAAGTTATATAATAATTATTACGGAATCCTACAGTATTATTCAAAGAAGCATAAAAAAACGTATGTATATCCATTAATCGAAGATCCGGGTTTTCTTAAAAACACACCTCAGGCAACAGCTTCAGTCATAAAATGGCCCGGCGCCTTATATTATAAAATCATATCAACAAAACACAAAGGGCAGGTTTATTACAGTGTACTTGGGTTTCATTTCAACGATCTTCTTTCCAACAATAAACTGATCGATATTATCGCATTTGACAATAATGGCCAACCGTTTTTTCCCCGAAAATCTTTTTCATATCAGGGAAAAATGCTCTCCCGGATAATATTTGAATATGCAGAAAGAGCCACAATGTCACTTAATTATTATGAAGACAGGAAAATGATAATTTTTGATCATCTTTCCCCTTCCCGCCCATCCCTTGAAGGGCAATACCAGTTTTATGGCCCCGACTTCTCTTTTGACGGGTTCATATTTAAAAATGGTATATGGACACACCAGCCTGACATTGATATCAGAAACTGATATTTTTTCAGTCACATCTCTCAAAAAAGCCAATTTACATGACTGTTTGTCACCTACTATTCGTTGGCATAACGTTTGAATAAAGCGTTGCAAAATTCAAAACAACGTTGACATATGGAAAATGGTAAAATTGGTGTAACCACGGAAAATATTTTTCCAATTATAAAAAAGTTTCTTTACAGCGATCATGAAATATTCTTGCGTGAGCTTGTATCCAATGCGGTTGACGCCTCTCAAAAACTAAAAACCCTTGCCAACACTGGTGAGTTTAAAGGTGAACTTGGGGAGTTAAATGTAAAAGTATCTGTCGATGCAAAAAACAAGACCCTGACAATATCTGACCGGGGCATTGGAATGACAGAAGAAGAAGTAAAGAAGTACATTAACCAGATTGCGTTATCAAGTGCCGAAGACTTCCTTGAAAAATATAAAGATCAGTCAAATGCCATTATTGGACATTTTGGATTAGGTTTCTATTCTTCTTTTATGGTCTCAGAAAAGGTTGAAGTAATTACCCAATCCTATAAGGAAGGCGAAAAGGCAATAAAATGGAGCTGCGACGGCAACCCGGAATACCACATTGAAGACACGACCAGGGAATCAAGAGGGACCGATATTATTTTACATCTGGACGATGATTCTAAAGAATTTTTGGAAGAAAACAAAATAAACGAACTACTCAACAAGTATTGCAAATTCCTTCCTGTTGAAATCGTTTTCGGTAAAGAAAAAGAGTGGAAAGACGGAAAAGAAGTTGAACTTGACAAAGACAAGGTTATAAACAACCCTCACCCGCTTTGGACCCAAAAACCGGCAGACTTAAAAGATGAGGACTATCAAAAATTCTACAAAGAATTATACCCGGTATCAGAAGAGCCATTATTCAACATTCACCTTAATGTTGACTATCCGTTTAACCTGACAGGTGTTCTTTACTTCCCGAAAATCAAGAATAACCTGGACATTCAAAGAAACAAAATACAACTTTACTGCAACCAGGTATTTGTTACCGATTCGGTTGAAGGAATTGTCCCTGAATTCCTGACACTGCTGCATGGAGTGATTGACTCCCCGGATATTCCACTTAATGTTTCCCGCTCTTATCTGCAAAGCGATTCAAACGTCAAAAAAATCTCAAGCCACATTACCAAAAAAGTTGCCGACCGGTTAAACGAAATCTTTAAAAATGACCGGGAACAATTTGAAAGCAAGTGGGATTACCTGAGATTGTTCATTACTTACGGAATGATTTCTGAAGAGAAATTCTATGAAAGAGCTGAGAAATTTGCCTTATTTAAAAACACCGATGGTAAGTACTTCACTTTTGAAGAGTACCAGAAGTTAATTAAAGAAAACCAAACCGATAAGAACAAGAGCCTGGTATATCTTTACACTACAGATGCTGAAGCCCAGTTTAGTTTTATTGATGCGGCAAAAGCCAAAGGGTATGATGTTATTATAATGGACGGCCACCTGGACACACATTTCTTAAACCATCTTGAACAAAAGTTTAAAGATTCCCGCTTTGTCCGTGTCGATTCTGAAGTTGCTGATAAATTAATCGAAAAAGATGAAAACAAAGAGCTTACCCTGGACTCGGCACAGCAATCAAACCTGACACCTGTGTTTAGAAGCCATTTACCGGAAAAGGCCAATTTCATTGTTACTTACGAAGGCCTTTCTGAAAGCGAAAGCCCTGTTATTATCACCCAGTCTGAGTTTATGAGAAGAATGAAAGATATGTCAGCCCTGGGCGGAGGCATGAACTTCTACGGTGAAATGCCAGACAGCTATAACCTGGTTGTAAACGGCAACCACCCACTCGTTTTAAGAATAAACAGTGAACTGGAAGAAAAAGTGGGAGAAGAAATTGGGAAAATTGATGAAAAAATAGACCCAATTGAGGCAAACAAAGCGGATCTGGAAAAAGCGAACAAAGATAAGAAAGAAGAAGAAGTCCCTCAGGAAGATAAAGATAGAATTGAGAAGCTTGACAAGAAAATCGGTGAACTAAGGAGTAAAAAAGAAGAAGTACTTAGCGAATTTGGAAAAGAAAGCAAACAGGTAAAACAACTGATTGATCTTGCCCTTCTTGCCAACAACATGCTTAAAGGCGAGGAGTTATCTAAATTTGTAAAAAGAAGTATTGATTTACTTTAATCCTATGCTAAAAAGTTAATAATAAGAACATATTAGCCTTTTATATTTTATGGCCCTGTTGTAACTGACAGGGCTATTTTTATGATATAACCCTCCTGTTTTATTTAATTTCATTTATTTTTGTAAGTTAAAGAACTATAACTCATAAATAATTTAAAATCATATGGAACAAGTAGCAGCCCGCATCACGGCAATGGCACCCTCTGCCACCATGGCAATGAACCAGGCAACCCGTGAATTAAAGGCACAAGGTGTTGATGTAATCAATCTAAGTGTAGGTGAGCCAGACTTTAATACCCCTGATCATATAAAAGAAGCGATAAAAAATGCTGTTGACAACAACTATTCTTTCTACCCCCCTGCAACGGGCATACCAGAGCTTCGCGAGGCTGTTTCGAAGAAATTCAAGAGAGAGAATAACCTGGATTACTCACCGGAACAAATCATTATTTCTGCCGGGGCAAAAAACTCTTTGGCCAATGTTATTTTAGCTCTTATTGATAAAGGCGATGAAGTAATTGTTCCTTCTCCATACTGGGTTACTTATGTAGAACTGGTAACTTTGGCTGAGGGTAAGAATGTAGTTATCAAAGGAAGCTTCGAGAATAACTTTAAGGTGACACCTGAACAGGTAGAAGCTGCCATTACACCCAAAACCAAAGCACTTTTACTGTGTTCCCCTTCTAACCCGACCGGTAGTGTATATACACGAGAAGAACTGGAGGCTATTGCAAGAGTTCTCGAGAAACACCCAAATATTTTTGTAATTACCGATGAAATATATGAACACATAAACTTCTCGGGGAAACATGAAAGTATCGCCCAATTCGACGCTATAAAGGAGCGGGTTATTGTTATAAACGGAGTGTCCAAAGCTTATGCAATGACCGGTTACAGAATTGGTTATATTGGAGCCCCCCTATGGGTAGCCAAAGCCGTTGCAAAACTACAGGGACAATTACTTACCGGACCAACAACAGTCGCCCAGGTTGCAGCAGCTGCAGCATTAAACGAGGACCAACAATGCGTAGAGGATATGCTTGTTGCTTTCAAACGAAGAAAAGAACTTGTTTACGGAATGATTAAAGAAATGCCCGGCATTGAGATAAACAATCCGGACGGAGCTTTTTATGTATTCCCTAAAGTCAGTGAATATTTTGGAAAATCATACAATGGAAAAACAATTGAGTCTTCAAATGACTTAGCGCTGTTCCTTTTACATGAAGGACATATCGGAACTGTTCCCGGCGAAGCTTTTGGAGATCCGGAGTGCATTAGAATTTCTTTTGCAACTTCTGATGAAAACCTGACAGAAGCAATGAACAGAATGAAAATTGCCCTTGAAAAACTATCCTGAAAAAACATATTTAGACAGGAAACCGGCTTCCCGCCGGTTTCTTTTTTGCACCTCTGCAATTAGCTTTTAAATCGGTTAATCGGGGCAGGGCTGTCGGGCTTGCCCCTGTCCATATTATTATTGAACAACCGCATCATATTTTAATCGCTTTCAATGAATACATGTACGGTATTTTATCCCGGTATTTTTCAAAAACCCACTTTCCTTTATCTATCTCAATCATATTCCCAAAGCAGTTATATACCTGATAAGGATATTCGTTGAGAAACTCTATTTTTAGGTTGTTTCCCGTCAGGCTGTTCACTACCTCACTCAAACTATGGTGCCACTCAACGTTCATTAAATTTTGCTTCACCCCTCTTGAGCTGTCTGTATACGTACCCTCTAACTTTGTTTCAATTTTTGAAGCCTTAAAATAAGACTCGCCAATCTCCAAATCTTCGTTTAACGAGTAAATATAAGGGTGAAACTCCACCATGTAAAAAAAACCACCCGGTTTTAGGAACCGGTTGATTATCTCAGCCCATTTGTTCAAATCATCCAACCAGTTTATAGCACCATAGGAAGTGAAAATTATGTCATATTTATCATTAACCACATTATCAATTTCGTATATATTTGAGCGAATAAACGTTGCCGGAACGGATAGTTCATCTGACAACTCCCTGGCTGTCTTTATAGACTCGTCAGATATGTCAACTCCTGTAACCTTTGCCCCTAAGCGTGCAAATGACAGCGTATCCAATCCAAAATGGCACTGCAGGTGAAGCAGCGTTTTCCCCGTCACATCTCCTATTTCACTTACTTCAATACTATTTAAGGAAGATTTTCCTTTTTTAAATCCGTTAACATCATAAAAGTCAGAATCAACATGTATTGAGGTCAGTTCATTCCAACTTGCTCTATTGTGTTCAAAATGTTCCATTTGTATTTTGTCGCTTCGTTTAATTACAGCCTGATGAAGTAAGATAAGAAATTATTCAG
The DNA here is from genome assembly GCA_965230395.1 of Bacteroidales bacterium. Classification (GTDB taxonomy): domain Bacteria; phylum Bacteroidota; class Bacteroidia; order Bacteroidales; family UBA10428; genus UBA10428. The sequence goes on along the minus strand of CBDDKV010000002.1, from coordinate 1,780,562 downwards.
TTTAAAAAAGAAAAAAGGTTATGCTATTATGCACATAATGTATTCATACCATCATTTTGAATACTAGCCATTTGAAACCTTGAAGCACCAATTCATCAACCCCCTATATCGACTAAACGCCAATACACTATAAATCAAAACCATACAACAAACGCCCAATGTTTTTCACAGGCAGTTGTTTCTCATATGTCTAACTTTCTTCACCATCAAAGAATAATTCCATGGTATAATCTGCGTATTCAGGGCGGGAAATACCTTCTGCATATTTTATATTTATCTCCTGATTATATTTGTTTAAATAAGCATCATCAATCAATAGGTTTGTTTCATCTTCCTTGGGCAGTTTTTTACCTTTAACGTTTATTATTTTTTCATTATATTTTATCTGCCCTACCCCTGTTTTTATAAAATCCGTAAACCAGCTTTTAGGGTTTTTATTCCAACTTCTGACAAATAATCTATCATTGACTTCAACTATCCAAACATGCAGGAAGGCCTCTCTGTCCTTTCCTCCTTTTATTTCTATTAGGGTATTATTTCGAATAAATTCGTAAAACGAATCCGGGAATCTCATATTGACATTTGGTTTTATATTGACAACCAGATTTCACAGTCTGGTGTGGTAATTATTAAGTTCGCTTACTCATATTTTAGTTCAAATTTTTCTCTATGCAAGGCAAAGTTTACAGGCATAGCCTTAGCTATGGCAAAAAACTTTAACACAGCAGGAAGAAAAAAGAGGGCTGAAATAAGTGATTGAATTTAGTACTTAGTCTTTGCAAGAAAACTCCAAATACTGCGTTACTCTTGTTTTGAAAACATCCATTCCGAAGCTTCGGGACTCCTTAATTTTCAAAACTTCGAACCGACTAAAAGGAGCTCATGAACACCTATAAAAATAAATCAGCTTGTGAATAAAGCCTTGTCTTTGAAGCCTTCTTGAGAAAGACTTTCAAAATGCACAGTTTTCTTGCAGCCACTACTTACCACACTAGGTAAACTCCTCGTCCCCTCTTATATCATCAATTTCCTTATGCAACTTTTCTATTTCCTCTTTTAACTGAGCAATCTTATTGAGGTTATTTTTCTTCTCTATCTCCCATTTTTCCTCTCTCCTTCTCATTTCCTCCTGGGTGGCCAGCATTTCTTCCATATTCTGCCTCATTTCTTCTTCCTGCGAACGTAGTTCTTCGGTTTGCTGGTTTGATAGCTCTAACAAATCGTTCATACGTTTACTTGTTTTCTTAATGGAAATAATTGAAGTTATCGTCTCTGCCACCTTTTCAATATAATCAATCTTGTATTTTTCCAGTTCTTTTAATGAGCCAATTTCTATTACCCCCTGAATATTTTCACTTTGTTTTATTGGCACTACACAAATTAATTTCGGCTTTGTTGCCCCCAAGCCAGAAACAAGCTTATGGTATGATTCCGGGACATCTTCAACAACAATTGTTTTGCCTTCCTTAAAGCACGTCCCTACGTATCCCACACCAAGCTTTACATGCTTTCTCTCCCATGATGATATTTCACCTACGGCATATGCCCCGCTTAAATCAAGATGAAGGTTATCTACACTGTCATCCTGATAAACATAAAGCACTCCCATTACTGCGCCTACATGATGGACAATTTCTGCGATAGCTTTTTGAGACATTTCATTGATATCGTCTCTGCTACTGGATGTTATTTCCGAGAACCTTGAGATACCTATATTGGTAAATCTCATTTCACGCTCTTCCTCATCCCGTTTTTTCATCTCTTCTTTTTGATGTTCGACTTCCTCTACTTTTTGATCTATAACATGCTCCCCTTCTTTTATTTTTTGTTGCAACACTTCCTGATCATGTTTTATCATGTCCATCCGCTTCTTATAAAAGAAATAAATTACCCAGAAAAGAATCATCAATAAAACTATTCTGAATGGCCACGTTTTCCAAAAAGGAGGCTTAACAACAACCTTAATCGATATTGGGGTTGACGTTTCAAGGCCATCATTATTTGCCGCTTTCAACATAAACGTATATTTCCCTGCCGGCAGGTTTGAATATGTTGCCTCTCTTTTATTACCAATGTTTACCCAGTCTTTCTCATAACCGTCCATCTTAACGAAGTAGGTATTCTTTTCCGGATGGGAATAATTCAAGCCAACAAACGTAAAAGTGAAGTTGGACTGTTTATAATTAAACGAGATGCTTTCCAGCTCGGAGATATGTTTTTTAAGGACGGTTTCGTTTGTATCACTACTTATCTCAACGGGTTCGTTAAATAATTTTACCCCCGTAAAATGAAGTACAGGTTCCTTCGTATTTACTTTTAGGCTGTCGGGATGAAAAATATTGAACCCTTTGTTTCCACCAAAAACGAGATCCCCTCTACGTGTTTTTAATGAAGCCCCCGGCAAGAAAATATTACTTTGAAGTCCGTCTTTGTTATCATAGTTATCATAGTGTAAAAGCTTTCCCTCTTCGTCTATTTTAAGTCTTGAAATCCCCTTGTTGGTACTAATCCATATATTCCCGTTATTATCATCTTCTATGCCGTTTATAAAATCATTTGCCAATCCGTCTTTTGTAGAGTACGTAATAAATGTCCCGCTTTCTTCAACAAACAGGTTAAGCCCTCCTCCTCCGGTACCTACCCAGAGCCTTTCATCTGCATCAATATGTAACGAAGAAGTAACGTTATTTGATAAACTTCCTTTTTGTGATGCGTCGGCCAAAAAGACTTTGTTTTGAAATGTTTTAAGGTTAATCTGATTCAAACCATAACCAGTTGCCAGCCATAAGTTGTTCTTGTTAACAACGATACTCCATACTTCATTATGGCTTAGGGAGTTTTCATTCCCTTCCTGGTATCTTATATTTTTAACAGGTTTTCCTTGTTGCTTATCGAATACAATTACACCGTCTTCCCGTGTACCAATGTACAGATTTCCTTCTGAGTCGTCCTGAAGGCTCAATATTTCCGGTGGAATATCTTTATCTTCCAGTAGCCTGTTATAGTTCTGAAATATTCCGGAATCAGCATTGTACCTGTCGAGGCCAGCCCTAAACGTACCAATCCATAATATACCGTCCAAATCCACATATAAGGCCCTGATAATATCCTGGCTCAATGAATTACCCTCTCCTTCCGTGTAGTGTTCGAATGAACCTCCCTTCCGGTTAAAGTAGTCCATACCACCCCGAATTGTCCCAATCCATATATCACCATTTTGTGCCTCGGCAAATGCACTGACCACATTATGCCCTAACGATTTTTCATCTATTCCTTTTTTATAATGTCGTATTGTATTTTCCGTATTATTCGGGTTAAAGTAGTTTATTCCATTGCTCCAGCTCCCAATCCAGACATTTTCCTCATCATCTTTATACATATAATTCAACGAGTTTATACTGATGGTACTTTGGTCAAAATCATCGTGCAAGAAGTGCTGAAAACTTTCTTCTGCCGGATCGAATAAATTAAGCCCTTTTGACGTAGAAACCCACAGTTTTTCACCAAATGCTTTCTGTATGCCAAATACGGATGAATGGCTCAGGCTATTTTTCCCTTCTTCGTGAGAATAGTGCAAATAACTTGACTTATCATTCACATTGAACTTTAGCAGTCCTTTTTTACACCCAACCCAGACAAATCCATCATCTTCAAAGAAAACAGCTCCATCAGGGTTAAAAAAGCTATAGGCCAAATTGGGATCTTTTATTACATTGGTAAACTTCTCTTCCGATAAGTTGGCCAGGTATAAGTCTGAAGCCGTAGCTACCCACAAATCCCCCTTTTTATCTTCATAGATGTTACGAATAACCTCGCCTTTCAACCCTACCAACAGACTTGCCCCCGTTTCCCGATCATAAATCTGCAACCCTTGATCTTCGGAGCCCAGCAACATTGTCCCATCCGAAGTTGTGTAGATACAAAAGATCCTTTGAGCCTGATTTATTCCAGACTCCTTTGCTTTTTCAAAGTTATCATACGCCCGGTTGTACTTGTATAAACCTGCTCCCAGGCAGCCTACCCAAAGATTTCTGTCCCCGTCTTCGTGCAATGCACTTATGTAACTACTACCTAAATTATTGGAGGGGGACAAAGGATCGTACCTGTAAACCTGAAACTCATAACCATCGAATTTATTCAACCCGTCAATTGTTCCAAACCACATGTATTCATAACTATCCTGTAAAATGGCAGATATTCTGTTGCTGGAAAGCCCTTCGTTTGCACTGTAATGCTTAAACCGGATACGCGTATTTCCCTGCCCATTAACGTTATTTGCAATATTAGCTACGATAAGCAAAATAAATAAGTATCTCAATGTTCTTCTGTTTTATGGATTAAAAATTTTCAGTACAATACCTTCTTTTTAAGTACTGATCTTATTAAATCTTAAAAGTTGTGCTCTATAAAGGGGTTATTCACTTAAGCTCAATTAAGACTTTAGGTATCCTACCAAATATACTAAACAAAAAATAAAGATTAAATTATCTGAAGAAATACTTTATAACGGTCTAAATATTTTTACAATTGAACCCGAATGTTTATTCTTTCCGAACCTGCGCTTTTAACACTATTAACAACCTAAACATGTGCAAGATACAAACTACAGAAATGGTTATGCCAAAGATTTGCAACTGATGAAATAAAATTTGACAATAATGGTGCCTATTATTTCATAGTGTATAAATATAAAAAACATCAGAATCAAGAGAAGACATAAGCCCATATCTGCCTGCCTATTATTCTTTGACTTGTTGCTTCAATCCCCTAATCTTTGCTGGTTAATATTGACATAACCATACTTAAACAATCTCAGCCAAATCAACAAATAGACCCCACCTTTATCCTTAAACCCGCCACCGTTTTCGGTATGCTTCTTTTCTGCTTAAAAATGGATGCCCTGTATCAAGGTAGGTTCTTATAGTTCAATTGCGCCTTATATTTATCGTAAAACCCCGATATTATATTCTCTTTTTCCTCTAAAGCTTTATGCTGTCTTTCTGCGTATTCTTCTTTCGATTCTCCTTTTTTACGCGAACCTGAATATTTATTGCCGGTCAATGCCTCTTTCAGTTCTTCTCCAAAATATGTATCAACAGCTATATTCTTTGCTGATTCCCAAAGGTATACTTTTGAATCTTTTCCTGCGGAGGCCAGGTATCTCCCGTCTTTGCTTACTTCAATAGAATTCACATACCCCTCGTGTAACACATAGCTATATAGTTTCTTGCCTGTCCCTGTTTCCCATATTACAATAACCCCGTTTGTTCCGGCACTATAAATAAAATAACCATCCGGAGAGAATTCAATATCAATTATTTCAGCATCATGCCCGGAATAAGTCTTTACAACTGTTCCTGTTTCTATATCCCATAACCTAATTGTTTTATCGCCTGAGGCTGATGCAAAATAAGCCGGATCGGGATGAAAAGCGAGATCGTATATGTTCTCTGAATGTTTTTCCAGAGAGTTCATCATAGTTCCGTCTTTAGCATTCCATATTTTTATTGATTTGTCCAGAGAGCCACTGATAATATACTTCTCGTCCGGGCTAAACACAACAGCAAGGGTATTTTTCTTATGTCCTTCCAGAACAAGATCTATTTCTCTGGAGTCGACATCCCAAACCTTTATTCTATTATCATACGAGCCTGCCGTTATCTTATTTCTTTCTGGTGCAAATGCTAATGACTGAACGTGTGTACTGTTTCCTTCATAAAGTCCCTGTGCCTTGTTTTCCAGGGTTACAAATTTTATATCGTTTCCTGCTGTGACAAATAAATGTTCTTCTCCAAAGAAAACGATGTCTTTTACCGGATAATAGTTGTCTTTATGTTCGTACAATACGCTATAACTTTCCAGATCGTAAACATACAGCTTTTTATCTTCCCCTCCGGAAGCAAGGTACTTCCCTGAAGGGCTAAAAGCCACAGCCCCGGCACCTCCCTTATGCTCTTTAAAAGATTTTAACAAATATGGGTCTTCCTGCGAATGCACAGGAGATATCACATACAGGAAAAAAGTAAACCGGATTAACCATTTCATAATCACACTCAATTTATTTTAGCATTTAAAGGGTATGTAAGCCCCGTATAAGATTCCAGATAAGCCTTGACCGAACCTACCAGTATTTTAGCTTCTACCAGAATGGGAATCTTGTTTTTATCTTCTGTTACCCAAACTATTAAATCTTCCCCTCCTTTAAACATGGTTCCTTCTACTAAAAGTGCAGAAAATTTAATACATTTAAATGTACTCCCCTTCTTATCCTTGATTTTTTCTTTCCCCAGGTAACGAATATGCAAATTGTACACTACATTGTCAATAATGGATATTACGGGAACTGTTTCATTGATTTTCAGCCCTTCAAAATTAAGGTTACGGGCATAGTAAATTAAGGTCAGTACGTCAACCGTGCAATCGGGAACCTCAACTGTATCTGTCGCAAAGGGCTTATCTGAGTTTTGGGTAAATGTAAATACCTTATTGCTTTCCCAATCGAAAAAGTACTTATTGTTTACTTCAAATCCCCCTTCATAGTTCACCCTGTGAAACCATAGTGGCAGCATTGTTTCTTTTTGAACATAGGCCTGATAATGATCCCTGACTTTGTACAACCAGTCATATGACTTATGGCTTGCACCTTTAGCATCGAAATGAAGCACATCCTCTCCTTTATAGTTTTTGGGTTTTATTTGAAAATTTACCCATCCTGCATTCAACCAGATAAACCCCCAGTTGTAATATACCATATATCTGAGGTCTTCGCCTTCGGAAAAAGTTGCATTATTTCCTTCGCACTGAGAGAAAGATATTTGTTCGGCAACCAATACTATCAGAATAGAGAAGATAAATCGGAACACTGTTTTTTTTACTAATTTACAGAAGGCTTTGGTAACTATCAATCTATTCTTCGAGGATTTTCCTGTAAAGCTCTTCATTTTCCGGATCAAATACTGCAAATACAACCTTTTTCAGAGAATTCATGTTATTCAACTGACTTTCTATAGTATTTATTGCCACCTCAGCTGCCCGGTCCTTTGGAAAGCCATAAATCCCTGTGCTTATATTTGGAAACGCTATTGTTTCAATTTTCAATTCTTCTGCAATACTAAGAGAATTCAGGTAGCAGTCCCTTAAACGAACACCTTCTCCGGAAGCTCCCCCTCGCCAAACCGGACCAACAGTATGGATAACCCATCTTGCTTTCAGGTTATAACCTCGGGTAAGTTTTGCTTCTCCTGTATTGCACCCTCCTAGGGTTTTACATTCTTTTAAAAGTTCAGGGCCGGCTGTTCGGTGAATTGCTCCGTCAACACCCCCACCTCCCAGCAATGTTTTGTTTGCAGCATTTACTATGGCATCAACGTCCAGTGTGGTTATATCTCCACGAAATATTTCTACAGAAGTCATTTCATTTTGGGACTAGCGCAATTCTGCCTGAAAAATGATTTTCAGGCGTTCGGCCATTTTTCCCATTATACGGTCAATTTCTTTATCGGTTAAAGTTTTTGTTTCATCCTGTAAATGAAAACTTACCCCATATGATTTTTTTCCTTCCGGTATCCCTTTGCCTTTGTAGTAATCGAACAGGTTCACTCTTTTTAAGAGTTTCTTTTCTACCTGGTAAGCCAGCTCTTCTATCTCTCCAAACTCTGTCTTTTCATCAATTAAAAGCGCTAAATCCCTCCGTACTTCAGGAAACTTTGGTATCTCCTTAAACCCAACTTCACTAATGGACCGCTTCAACAATTCGTCCCATTTCAATTCTGCAAAAAACACCTCCTGCTCAATGTCAAACTGTTTTAAGATAACAGGGTTTACAGACGCAATTTCAACGAGTAATGTTTTCTTATCTTTAATTGCTACCCCACCAATATACACGTCTGACTTATCCTCCAAATCTGATGTTTTCAGACTCCCTGTATTGATACCCAGTTTTTGAAGGACTTTTTCACAGTATGCCTTCAAATAGAAGAAACTCACTTTTTTATCTTCCTCCATCCAGGAGGACTCCACCTGGTTACCTGTTAAAAACAGCCCAAACCTTCTTTCCTCGTTATATGCTGCCAACGGATAGTTCTGGTTTTCTTTTCCTGTAGTACTGTAGCACCGCCCATATTCGAAAAACCTCAAGCTGGCATTCTGTCTGTTGATATTGTATTGTATCGCTTCCAGTCCGTTAAAAAGAATAGTCTGGCGCATAACTCCCAAATCTGAACTCAAAGGGTTCAAAACGGAAACGCAGTTTTCTGCCGGCCAGGTTTTTAATTCTTCATAATAGCTCCCTTTTGTAAGGGAATTTGACATTATTTCATTAAAACCATTTGAAGCAAGAAAATCAGATAACTGATTAACCATTAATTCATTGTCGGGTTTATTTTTTGGTGACAAAGTTGCATTCAACCTTTCTGAAAACTCGACATTGTTATATCCGTAGATCCTTAGAATTTCCTCTATTACATCGGCCTCTCGTGTTACATCAACCCTGTAGGGCGGTACCAAAAGGTCCAGCGTATCCCCTGAAGTGGAAACTATTTCAATCTCAAGCGCTGTAAGAATGTTATTTATTAAACTACGATCCAGTTTCTTCCCAATTAATCTGTCTATATGGTTATAGTTAACAGCAACTTCAAAAGGTTTTAACGGCTCGGGATATATATCCGTTATTTCGGAAGAAACCTCTCCTCCCGCTATTTCTTCGATAAGCAGGGCAGCCCTTTTCAATGCGTAAATTGTATTATCCGGATCCACCCCTCTCTCAAAACGAAATGACGAATCGGTACTTAACCCATGTCTTTTTGCCGATTTCCGCACACTTACAGGATCAAAATATGCACTTTCAAGAAATATGTTCCTGGTTGAACCGGTTACCCCTGAAAGGCTCCCTCCGAACACACCTGCCATGCATGCCCCGTCTTCTGCGTCGCAAATCATAAGGTCATGCTCCGAAAGGGTACGTTCAACTTCGTCTAAAGTGGTAAACTTTGTTCCGTCTTTCATTTTTCTCACCACTATCTGATGCCCCTTTAATTTATCGGCATCAAATGCATGAAGGGGCTGGCCGAGTTCATGTAACACAAAATTTGTTATGTCAACGATATTGTTTACCGGGTTTAAACCTATGGAGTTCAGCCTTTCCTGCAACCATTTAGGTGAGGGCTGCACGTTTACATTTTTAATGGTCACTCCGGCATATCTCTTACAGGCATCCTTGTCTTCAACTTTTACATCAATGCTGTAAGTATTGTCCCCTTCTTTAAATGAGGAAACGTCCGGCCTGGTTAGTTCAACACCCCCATGTTGACCAAAGTAAGCTGCCAAGTCGCGGGCAACACCATAATGAGAACCTGCATCAATCCGGTTCGGTGTTAAACCTATTTCAAATATGGTATCTGTTTTCAGTTTAAAGTATTCGGCTGCCGGTGTTCCCGTTTTCGCTGATCCATCCAATACCATTATTCCGTCGTGCCCCTGTCCTAATCCCAATTCATCTTCGGCACAAATCATTCCTTCAGACAATTCTCCCCGAAGTTTAGATTTCTTTATCTTGAAACTCTCATCCCCGCTAAACACTTCAGCCCCTATGGTTGCAACAATCACTTTTTGCCCTGCTGCCACATTAGGTGCCCCACAAACTATGCTTAGAGGTTCTCCCTCTCCGGTATCTACTTTCGTTACGCTTAATTTATCTGCATTAGGGTGTTTTCCACATGTTAATACTTCTCCTACTACAAAGTTTCTCAGCCCTCCCTTTACTTCTTCATGTGTTTCAACTCCTTCTACTTCCAGTCCGATGTCTGTAAGGATCTGAGACATCTTTTCCGGTTCAATTTCGGTTTTAATATAATTTTTAAGCCAGTTGTAGGATATATTCATCTGTCTAAATATTTTTCATTTTCCCTGATGTAGGGCAAATAATTATTTTTTAGCATAAGCTCTATGGGCATTTTACCCTGTAAACTTTAAAAATCATTACGTTCAAGTTTATAGCTATATGCATATTCTTTTTCGATTGCTGACAAAAATAATGATTTTTAGGGCTCTTCAAATTTGTATTTCACATGAGTTTTACCAACAGAAAGTTTTTTTTGTCTGTTTTTGTGTTTTTAGATCACTTTATGATATAAAGTTAATCCATCTCCCAAAGTGCTAAATACTTCTCTTTCTGACATTCAAATGTCCACTTTTGGTATATATCAAAGCTATTCTTTTCTTCAACGGGTTTTAAGTTGTTTATAACTTTTATAACATTTTCCTGGTTATAAAACACCGAAGTTTCTTTAAAGTCCTGAATATTTTTCAAACTGTCTTCCATCAGCAAAGGTATCTTATAGCCATATGCAAGATTAAATGCCCCTGTTATCTGATATTCGTAAAGCTCAAAAGACTGATGACCGGAATGTATTAAAGGCATAATATAATCTGATTTTTTAAGATAACTGTAAAATAAATCTGTCTGAACAAAATCATCCCAGATTATAAATTTGTTTTTAATTTCCAGTGTTTTTAACCTTCTTTTTATATATGCTCCATCTCCGTGCTGATGCCCTGATCTGCCAAGTAAAATAAATTTAATGTGTTCTGCAATCTTTTCCGTTTCCAAAGCATCAAACAAAGCCTTATAATCCCTTCTCTTTAATTCCACCTGCCCTGGGATACTTATCCATATTTCACCTTTCTTTTTTTTCAGTTTCTGCTCCGGGTACTCTGGAAAAAATATCGGATAGAATGCCCCGAACTGTAATTTTTTGTGTTTAGTTTTATCTACTTTTTCTGTTAAATAATCACTCAACAAATAATATTTTTTCAGCTTTGCTGATATTTTTTTCTGACTATTACTTCCGTTAAGTTTTCTTAAGTTGTGTAATATCCCGATAATTTCTGTATTTTTTCCAAGGGAATGTTTTAGCAGCCGCATTATCTTTCTACCCTGGGCTGTGTTTAGTATAACCTTGTTGAAATTATGCTGGCGGATTTGCTTTGCCAGCATCCTCAAATGCAAATAACCTTTTAAACCATCATGGATATCAATACAATATACATTATCAACTAAATCAAAATATTCTATATTGTTCTGCAAATTTCTACTACAAAACAAAGAAATACTTACCCCCTCTAATGATTTTATGAATTTTAATTGTGAGTAAATACATTCGTCATGTGAACCACTAAGTTCAACAATGGCTACTTTCATCCTGTTTTTTCATTTTTATTCCTGAACTTTCCGGCAATCAAAACTTTTAACATCTGATTTACCGAATTATTACAGGAGTAATTTTTGTTCTTTTTAGTATTTCGTTATTGTAATTTAATAAAAAACTACATTTAAAGATTAGTTTCTCCTGTTTATTGTTTGTTTAAAAATTAACAATGCCTGATTTGACCTGTTTTTTTAGATTAATTAAAGCCTTAAAAATTTATATTTGCATTTAATTTTCAGGGCTAATATAATGAAAAACGAGAAGTTAATCTTAGTTACAAACGATGATGGATATGATGCCAGGGGTTTTAATGCTTTAATTGAGGCTGTACGGCCTCTGGGAAAAGTAATTGCTGTTGCTCCCCTTGAGCCCCAGTCTGGCATGTCACATGCTATTACGGTTAAACACCCGTTGAGAATCAGAAAGGTTGAGGACAATAATGGTTTGGAAATATACGGTATAAATGGTACTCCGGCTGATTGTGTAAAACTTTCCATCAATCAAATTCTTCCGAAGAAACCTGATCTTTTGGTCTCGGGGATTAATCATGGCAGTAACTCATCAACCAGCATTTTGTACTCCGGAACTATGGGGGCTGCCCTTGAAGGGAGCATAAACCATATTGATTCAGTTGGTTTTTCCCATATTAGTTACGGTAACGACACAGACTTTTCTGCTTCGATACATTTTTCCAGGATAATCTCCCAAAAGGTTCTTGAAAACGGACTTCCTACCAACACCTGCTTAAATGTTAACTTCCCATACGGGGGTAAAGATTCCATAAAAGGAATAAAAACATGCCGACAAACTATGGGCCAATGGCGGGAGGAGTTCGACAAACGCACAGACCCGGTGGGAAAAGAGTATTTTTGGCTGACCGGCCAGTACCACAACTTTGAGCCGGAGGCAGAAGACACCGACGAATGGGCTTTAAAAAACGGGTATGTTTCAATAGTGCCTGTACAAACAGACTTAACAAGTTACAAATCAATAAATATTATAAAGAAATGGGAGCTATAGATACCCTTCGCAAATATGATTCTTTCTGGATTGGACTTATAGCCGGAATAGCTTTGCCTTTAATTTTATATCCTATCCTCCGCCCATTGGATCCTGAAAATTTTAATTTTATAACTACCGAATACAGGAAAACCATTTTAAAAATGCTTCCTATGCTTCTTAGTCGTTGTGTTTTTCCTAATGCCTTATTGTTTTTTATTTTTATATGGAGCGGTTTCGAAAAAACCGCGAAAGGGGTGCTGTATTCAACTGTTGGTATTGTTGGAATTCTGATTATTCTTCAAATTGTCTTCTAATTTAAAAACCAGTCTTACTCAATGACCAAAGGCAGAAACAATCCAGGGTTCAAATACATTAGCAAACAAACAGAACAAAAAGCCAGTTGCTGGCGCAATACCTTTAACGGATGAAGTACTACATTATAGCCGGTGAACCTTCTGGCGATTTACATGCTGCTAACCTGATGAAAGAACTGCTTACCTGCGACCCGGATGCAGACTTCAGGTTCTGGGGCGGAGAGCTTATGCAAAATGTAGGCGGCACCATGGTTAAGCATTACAACGAAACCGCTTTTATGGGCTTTTTTGAAGTCATTGCCAACCTAAAAAAAATCAAACAAAATTTTAAGGACTGTAAATCTGACATTCTGAAATATCAACCGGATGTTGTTATTCTGGTCGATTACCCCGGGTTTAACCTGAGAATGGCAGAATTTGCCCACAAAAATGGACTTAAAGTTTTTTATTATATTTCGCCCAAACTCTGGGCATGGAATACAAAGCGGGTCAAAAAAGTCAAAAAATACGTAGACCGGATGTTTACGATCCTCCCTTTCGAAACAACATTTTATAAAAAATACCATGTAAGTGTCAACTATATTGGCAACCCGATAATGGACTCCATTCACCAAAAGTTTGACAAGAATGACAGCATGGAATCATTTGTGAAAAGAAACAACCTCGAGGATAAACCCGTAATTGGGATACTTGCCGGCAGCAGAAACCAGGAGTTAAAATACAATCTTCCGGACATGCTAAAAATGATCGATAAGTTTCCCGACTACCAGTTTGTCATAGCCGGGGCACCTTCCTTCACTGTGGATGATTACACCCCATATATAAAAGGCCATAATGTCAAGGTAGTTTTTAATGAGACATATTCGATCCTGAGGTTTTCGCAGGCTGCAATGGTCACTTCAGGCACAGCAACCCTTGAAGCTGGCATACTAAACTGCCCGCAAGTGGTTTGTTATCAGATGTGGGGAAGCTGGTTTACCGATTTTATGGCTAAAAAGGTGTTTATGAAGGTCCCCCATATTTCACTGGTTAACCTTATACTTGAGAAAGAGAGCGTTATTGAACTTTTCCAAAGAACTTTTAGCTTAAAAGCATTACAGGAAGAATTATCTTTGCTGCTTATTAACAAAAAAAGAAGAAGTGAAATATTTTCGGACTATGAAGAGCTTAGAAAAAGGACCGGGGAACCGGGTTCTTCTAAAAGGGCTGCTCAACTAATGACAAACTATTTAAATTAATTAAATCAAATGAGGTTATTTTTCCTGTCCCTGATCTGTCTTTTTTTCTCTGCATCCTATTCTCAAACTATGCAAATTGGACTATTCCACAGTAAAAAAGTAAATGCTTATACTGTTTCTGTCCGGCAAAGCAAATACATACTGGAATGCGATGGTGAAAAGTACGGTGAATATAAAAAAAACAGTATTTTCTATATTACCAGGCAAAGCAACAAAGTTGAAGTAAGAGATAAAAAGAACCTGATAGGCGTTTTTAAGAAAGTACAATTGACCGGCATTGATGATAACGCCATTTTCACCCTTAAAGGTATCAGTCCGACCACCGGGTCCCGTGAATACGACGAATCTATACTATTCAAAATTGACCAGGGAAAACTACAAGCCATAAACCTTATTAACCTGGAAAAATACATTGCCGGGGTTATTGAAGCTGAGGGCGGAATTAATGCCCCCCTGGAATATTACAAAGCACAGGCTGTTCTTATCCGGACATATACAATTAAGAATATTTACAAACACGCTGAAGAAGGTTTTAACCTGTGCGACGAGGTTCATTGTCAGGCTTATCATGGAAGAAGTGCCCGCAAAAAGGAAATATATGAAGCCACCAAAGCTACGGCCGGGCTGGTTTTAATAGACAAGGACTCTATACTTATTATGTCCCCGTTTCACTCAAGCTGCGGAGGACAGACAAGTACCGCCGGAATTTACTGGCAATCAGACCTCCCTTACCTTCAATCTGTTACCGACCCCTTCTGTAAGTCGGGGAAAAATGCAACCTGGGAGGAAGAAATATACTTCATGGAATGGTTTGGGTTTCTTAGAAATAAAGGTATACCAAACCCTGATGCATTTTGCTTTTATGATGCTAAGGAGCGTAAGAAATATTTTATTGAAAGCCCCGCCAAAGTCACCTTCAGAGAAATAAGAGAAAAATTCGGGCTTCGTTCGTCATTCTTTTCCGTAAGAAGAAAAGGGGATAAAATCGTATTGTCCGGACGAGGCTACGGGCATGGTGTAGGGATGTGCCAGATCGGTGCAATGGAAATGGCCAAAGTTAATTATACTTACGTAGATATTATCCATTTCTACTTTCAGGATGTCAGACTTACAGACTTCAGAAAGATGGAACTTCACCGCTACTAAAAACTATCAGAACTCAAATGAACCGCATAGCCCCAAGCCAGATATTGTTGAACAGTTCGTCTATTCGTTTTTTCCTGCTCTACCCGAACTTTACACCCAGTAATAGAATTTATAAAATAACTATTTCAATTCGTATATATCCTTAAAATAAATTTTCCTTACAAGCCCTCTTTACTGCTATCCAGAAACTTACCGAAATCCGACAAAATCCGTTTCGGTCAATACGCAAAATAATTAAGTGACAATACATTCATATTTCAGTAAAATTACGTGTCACTCACGACTACCGTATACCGTATAACTAATTAAAAACCAAAAGAATTTTATCCGGTGGTTATTTATGACAGCTATTGATTTAGGTTAGGTTAATTTCTTTATTTGTAAGGCTGCATTAAAATGCAGCCTTTCGTTGCTACAAATCAAAACATGTTTCTAAAAGCGTGTCATTAATACCACCTGAACACTTAACCCCCTGCATACACCCCGCTGTTATCCGCCATAAAATAACTACGGACAATACGTACCGCAAACTCGTGACAATACATTGAGTTTTTAGTAAATCCACTCATTACCACAGCCGGGTGAGAAACGTATAATTAGATAACCAAATGAGATTGTTCTTGTGTTTTCATAACGATTTTTGATGTAGAGTTTGGTTAGATTTTTAGTTAACAGGGGCTGCACCGTTGTGTAGCCCTTTTTATTATTTCGAACAACTGGTTAATTAAAGACAGACATTAATAGTTCGCGCACCAGTTGAAGAAACGTCAGGATGACACCCCTCTCTGTACATCCCTTCATCACTATTCGGAAAACGCTTAAATACAAAGTAGTACTTCTTACACACAGGTTGAGTAGAAATACCGATACCCAATCCTCTCCCTCTTCTTATCTTTGTGTTGTAGGGTTTGGTTGGATTTTAGGTAAGAGAGGGGTTGCATCACCAGATGTAGTCTCTCTTTTTTTTCGTTAAAATATTAAAACACCCTCTTCTTTGTTTAAATGCTAACGACAACTTCTTGCTTAGTGCCGACACAAATTGAAGCCCAGCTTTAGCTAAAACTATATTGATGACAGGCATGAAAAATTCGTGCACCAGTTGGAGAAATTTTAGGGTGATAAACCTCTCCGCACCCCTACATCACTATTCGGAAAACGCTTAAATACAAAGTAGTACTTCTTACACACAGGTTGAGTAGAAATACCGATACCCAATCCTCTCCCTCTTCTTATCTTTGTCTTGTAGGGTTTGGTTGGATTTTAGGTAAGAGAGGGGTTGCATCACCAGATGTAGTCTCTCTTTTTTTTCGTTAAAATATTAAAATACCCTCTTCTTTGCTTACATGCTAACGACAACTTCTTGCTTAGTGCCGATACAAATTGCAGCACAGCTTTAGTTAAAACTATATTGAAGACAGGCACACGAAAAATTTACGCGCCAGTTGGAGAAATTTTAGGATGCCCCTCTCTGTACATCCCTACATCATTATTCGGAAAACGCTTAAATACAAAGTAGTACTTCTTACACACAGGTTGAGTAGAAATACCGATACCCAATCCTCTCCCTCTTCTTATCTTTGTCTTGTAGGGTTTGGTTGGATTTTAGGTAAGAGAGGGGTTGCATCACCAGATGTAGTCTCTCTTTTTTTTCGTTAAATATTAAAACACCCTCTTCTTTGCTTACATGCTAACGACAACTTCTTGCTTAGTGCCGATACAAATTGCAGCACAGCTTTAGTTAAAACTATATTGAAGACAGGCACACGAAAAATTTACGCGCCAGTTGGAGAAATTTTAGGATGCCCCTCTCCGTACATCCCTACATCATTATTCGGAAAACGCTTAAATACAAAGTAGTACTTCTTACACACAGGTTGAGTAGAAATACCGATACCCAATCCTCTCCCTCTTCTTATCTTTGTGTTGTAGGGTTTGGTTGGATTTTAGGTAAGAGAGGGGTTGCATCACCAGATGTAGTCTCTCTTTTTTTTCGTTAAACATTAAAACACCCTCTTCTTTGCTTACATGCTAACGACAACTTCTTGCTTAGTTCCGACACAAATTGCAGCACAGCTTTAGTTAAAACTATATTGAAGGCAGGCATGAAAAATTCGTGCACCAGTTGGAGAAATACCAGGATGATAAACCTCTCCGTACATCCCTTTCATCATTATTCGGAAAACGCTTAAATACAAAGTAGTACTTCCCGCACACAGGTTGAGTAGAAATACCGATACCCAATCCTCCCCCTCTTCTTATCTTTGTCTTGTAGGGTTTGGTTGGATTTTAGGTAAGAGAGGGGTTGCATCACCAGATGTAGTCTCTCTTTTTTTTCGTTAAAATATTAAAACACCCTCTTCTTTGCTTACATGCTAACGACAACTTCTTGCTTAGTGCCTTAACGCAAACCAGAAATCCCATCAGCTAAAAGCACATTTGCAAATTCCTTAAGGCCGTCCCACTACCGAAACTTACCAATGAGCTGTTCTGACATTTAAATTGACAAGTTTTGACAAGTTTTCTCACACTGGAGTTCATACCTTCGTATCATACAAAATTGTTTTTACATGGAAAATTCAAGAATGAAAGCAATTGAATGTGAGGGATTTCAAATTGCAGCATCTGTAGAAACAAATTCTTCGGATGAACATCCTATATATTATCCTGGTAATTTTTTAATCTATGTAGATCGTGGCACATTAAATGTACATACTGATGGTAAAAAGTATAGAGTTAAGGAAAAGGAATTTGTCTTGATAAGAAAATACACTCATGGTAAATTTGTGAAAACCTGGCAGGAAAATCAAAATGGTTTTAAAGAACATATATTTGTTTTACATGATGCTTTTATTAAGGAGATTATAAGAGAATTCACTTTACCAGATGATTTTATACCATGTACAGTGCCAATTATAAATCTTAAGCAAAATCCTATTTTGAAAGGTTTTATGAACTCAATAGAGGTGTATATTTCAGGTCAGGCTCAATTGGACCGTAATTTCATTCAAATGAAAACAAAAGAGGCCTTGCATGGCATTTTAAAATCTAAGCCAGAATTAATACATATTCTTAATGATTATTCTAAACCGGCAAGAGCCGATTTAGTAAACTTTATGGAATACAATTTTGTTCAGAACTTATCCTTAGATCAGTTTGCGATGATGTCAGGCCGAAGCCTCTCAACTTTTAATAGAGATTTCAGAAAACAGTTTGGAACATCGCCTCATAAATGGATTAAACAAAAGCGTTTAGAACTAGCAAAAATACTACTAACCCAGACAAAAAAAACGGCTTCTGAAATCTATATTGAAGTTGGTTTTGAAGATTTAGCTCATTTTAGCAAATCATTTAAAAGCCATTTTGGGCAAAACCCATCTAAAATCAGGAATATAGCAATGACATAGACTTAAAAGAAACGACTGTGAAGATCCGATGTTAATTATTTAGCATCGGATTTTTTATTCAATTAACGATATTATTTGACAAGTACAAAGAAGATATTTGACAATTAATTCATACCGTTCTGGTATAATTTTACTTCCTAAATAATTAAAAACTCTTAATCATTGTAGACATGCGAAAAACAATTTTAATTACAGGAGCTAGCACAGGTATTGGTCGCGCGGCAGCAAAACTTTTTCATGAAAAAGGCTGGAATGTTATTGCGACAATGCGCACACCCGAAAAAGAAGAAGAATTAAACAAATTGGAGAACATTATGGTTGAGAAACTTGATGTAACCGATTTGGAAAGTATTGATAATGCCGTAAAAGCAGGCATTGATAATTTTGGTAAAATTGATGTATTATTAAACAATGCAGGTTATGGAGCCTACGGACCACTTGAGGCATTCCCTCGTGAAAACATTCTTCGTCAATTTAATACCAATGTTATTGGCTTACTTGATGTAACAAGAGCTTTAATTCCACATTTTAGAGCAAATAACAATGGTGTAATTGTTAATGTCTCATCAATAGGAGGCAAAATGACTTTTCCTTTAGGCTCACTATATCATGGAACGAAGTTCGCTGTTGAAGGAATTTCTGAATCACTATCATTTGAAATGGGGAAAATTGGGGTTCAGGTAAAAATTGTAGAACCAGGCATGGTAAGCACTGACTTTGGTGGCCGATCGTTTGATTTTCAGAACGATGAATCCTTGGTTCAGTACCAGGAAAGTATTCAGAAGTTTTTTGCTGCATTGGGCGCAGGTGGTTACAGCTCAGAGCCCGAATTAATAGCCGACGTTATTTACCAGGCTGCTACTGACGAAACTGGTAAGCTTCGTTTTGAAGCCGGTCCGGATGCCGTTGAAATTATTGACAACCGTAGGAAGCTTGATGATGCTACATTTATGGGTGGCATTAAAGAACAAACAGGATTTTAAAATAATTTCGAACCTAAGAGTAGTGACAAATATAGACAAAACAAAACCAGCATAGGCAATAGGCGCTGCAGGAAAAATATGGTAAAGATTACCCTGTACTTAAAAAAAACTCTTCTGAAATAGTTTGTTTGACTAATGCAATGCACCAGCTTCGGACATGAGCCGGCAGAATATAAGCACTAACAATAAAACCTTAGAAGATGTATAATTTTAAAGACAAACACCATTTAATGGAGCTTATGTCGCGCTACCCAACAGAGTGTAATGGCCTTCACAGAATCGCTATATGAGGAATTGCCCGGTTTTATTGATATTTCACTAATCTACCTTGGCTTTGTTCTCTCTGAATTAGGACCAGAAGAGAACATGAAATTCGGTATGCCAACTGATGAGTATACAGATGGCGCTATGAAACAAATTAAGGCAGGCGAGTTTTATTTGGTCAGTCACGCATATTGACATGATCGAAATTATGCCACCCCGATTCTGGAAGAACAGATCGGTAAAAAATCAAGAAAAATAAAATAACGATTAATTAAATTAAAAAATTATGAAAAAGCAATTAATGTTAAGCATTGCTATTGTTTTCTGTATTTTGTTTGCAAGTGCTCAGGAGAAAAAGGTCGTGTTAATCACTGGATCAGCAGCAGGCATTGGTAAAGCTACCGCCGAATTATTACTGCAAGAAGGATATGTAGTTTATGGTGGTGATATTCAGTATGAAAAGAATAAATATTTAAACTCAATTGGTGGACATGCACTTGATATGGACATCACGAATATAACACAAGTAAATGAAGGGGTAGCACAAGTTATTAAAGAACAAGGACGCATTGATGTATTAGTTGCAAATGCGGGCTTTGCAACTCATGGACCAGCAGAATTGGTAACAATTGAGGATGCCCAAGAGCAATTAAATGTAAACTTATTTGGACACGCCCGCTGTGTAAATGCAGTTCTACCTCATATGCGGAAACAAGAAAGCGGACAAATCATTTTTATTTCATCAGGTGCTGGTATTGCTCAAATGCCTGGTATGACATGGTACCCGACTTCTAAACACGCCTTGGAAGGATATGCTGATGGTTTACGCATGGAAGTTCGGCATTTTGGAATAAACGTAACTGTTATTGAACCTGGTTTTATTGTAACAGATTTTCAGAAAAATGCCCAATACACTTTAGATAAAGCTAAAGAAGCAGAATTGGCTGAAGTTTACTCTGAACAATTAAAAGCCTACGAAGTAAAGTTTGATGCTGCGTTTAAGGGAGGTTCCCATGTCAGCACTATTTCAAACGCTATAAAGAAAGCTATTGAGGCAAAATACCCTGAACGACGCTACCAACCCAATATGGATAGTAAAGCTGCAAAATTTATGGACAAATGGATTGGTGATGGTTTATTGGATGACTTTTCTATTGGCATGTCATACACACCAAAACCCAACCCTTTTAAAAGAAAAACATTAAGTCTTTATGCAGACGCTTATTCATTATTTAATGAGGGATATCGAATTGGAGCAACCTATAATTCTGGTAGAACACGTATAGGTCTCAACTATTTTGATGTGATGGAGAACAATAACTCGTTAGACAACGATGGAATTGAACATATCCGCCAAGGTGTAAATGCAAATATTGGTATGTTTATAAGCGATGAACAGCGCGGATTAAATTTTGGTCTTGATTTTAATTATTTCACTATGGCTGAAGTAGTGGAAAAAGCAACGGAAGAAACAATAGATAAAGATTTGTATCGTGCTGGGTTCTATGTTGGTTATTTCTGGCAGCCTGTGAAAACTTTAGGCTTATTTATTGAACCAACCATATCTGCAGGTTATGCTTTTGGTGATGAAGACATTACATTCCAAAGTGGCAGGATGGTCGAATCAGAAGGTTGGGATGTTAGCTGGCCAATGATAAATGTAGGATGGAAAATTAATTTGTAAGCTTATTCAGATAAAAGATGAATAACCTGAAGTTATCATGACTTCAGGTTATTCGTTTAACACTTGATGCTATTGGATAAGTTATTTGACTTATAAAACAAAGCAAACATTCTAAGCCTCCTCTAAATTTGTATCTAGTAGTTCAATCACAAAATAACACTTCATATTTCACACTTCTTTTTCCTTTTGTAGCGTTTAAATTCTTAAACATAGCTATGGCTATGCTTTGCTAATTTTGCCTTACAAAAAGAAAAAATAAAAGCAAAATAGTTAAAACGCTATTTCATGGACACTTCTCGCCCGGGTAACCGCCTTGCAGGATGGTTTTAGGGGTTGCCTCTTCAAAAACAAAATAAATTTGCACTTCGTGGATTGACCGGTAAAGATTAAAATGAAAGTATTGTAGGCGGCTATTTCGTTGATTAACGGAAGACATACAATATCGCCAGTATACAACCAAAGTTATGAGGAATATAAGACATTTATGTTACAATAAATATCATATCCAGAGTATGCCGCTGAAAATGAAATTCAAGGTAGAGTTGTATTTAGCTTCATCGTAAACACTAAAGGATGTGTACAAGATATTAAGATAATTACGTCTCCTGACATCTCATTTAGTGAAGCGGTAATTATTGCAGTAAAAAAAACGAAACATAATTGGATTTCAGCAAAAACAGGGAAAACACCTATTGATACAAAGTTGACTTCTTTTGTTGAATTTAAGTTACATCAATGAAAATACTGCGTACAGTGCTGTATATAGTATATATGAGTTATAACGCTCAAAGCTGTCTGTTAAACCGTAAACCTTAAAATTGTCAAATTTGAACATAGACAACTCTAAAACGTTTAAGCTTGCTACCTGGAAAACGGACAGGTAATGCTGTTTAAAACCATACATGCAATATACTATACATTAGCTGTAAAAGAAAAAATAAATGAAGTACGACTATATTATTATTGGAAGTGGATTTGGAGGTTCAGTAAGTGCACTTAGACTATCAGAAAAAGGCTTTAACGTTTTAGTCATTGAAAAAGGGAAATGGTACAAACCGGAAGATTTTCCTAAATCAAATTGGAATATAAAAAAATGGCTTTGGGTTCCATCCTTAAGGTTTTTTGGTATAATGAAAATGTCTTTCTTTAAGCACATTACCGTCGCTTCCGGAGTTGGAGTTGGAGGTGGCTCATTAGTCTATGCGAACACCCTGCCTGTTCCTAAATCAAAATTTTTCAACTCTGGCACCTGGTCAAATTTAAATAATTGGGAGGAAGAACTTAAACCTTACTACAATACAGCTTTAAATATGCTGGGTGCCTCCAAAAATCCTGTTTTATTTGATTCAGATAAGACATTGAAGGAAGTTGCCAAAGCTATTGACAAAGAAGACAAATTTGACACACCTAATGTTTCGGTATATTTTGGCGAACCCGATGTGGCTCATCCGGACCCTTATTTTAATGGGGAAGGACCTGAAAGAGTAGGATGTAATTTTTGTGGTGCATGCATGACAGGCTGCCCCAATAATTCCAAGAACACATTAGATAAAAACTACTTGCATCTTGCTCAAAAGTATGGGGCTGATATATTAGCAGAAAATGAAGTTATAGATGTTATCCCCATTAAAGAAAAAGACGGTTCGCAAGGTTATGAAGTGACTTATAGAAGCAGCACTAAATTCTTTAAAAAAACGAAGAAGGTTCGAAGTACAGGAGTGATTTTTTCTGGTGGTGTACTCGGAACAATAAATCTATTATTAAAACTCAAAAGGAAATCTCTACCCAACTTATCTGACGAGTTAGGCAAAACCATCAGAACCAATAATGAGACTTTGGTAAGCGTGTCAACACTTGACGAAAACAAAGATTTTTCTAAAGGAGTTGCTATAGGAAGCATTTTAAACACAGACGAAAATACGCATGTAGAAGTGTGCAGGTACAAGGAAGGTTCAAATGCATGGAAATTAGTGTATTTGCCTTATACTTCTGCTAAGAATGCTTTTCTCAGGATTTATGAAGTCTTCGCTAACCTTTTCAAATCCCCCATTGATTACTTTAAAATTTACTGGAAAAATAGTTGGGCAAAAAAGACAGCCTCCATTCTATTTATGCAAACATTAGATAGTTCATTAACCTTTAAACGAAATCTTTTTGGTGGTATGAAATCACAAGTGAATGATGGTAAAAAACCTTCTCCTTTTATACCAGAATCAATAGAGCTCACCTCTCTATATGCTGAAAAAGCAAATGGGAAGGCTACTTCTTTTATCGGCGAAATACTTGTGGGCATTCCAACTACAGCACATCTTTTAGGAGGGGCTGTAATGGGAGAAGATGCGACGAAAGGAGTCATAGACAAGAACAATAATGTATTTGGTTACAAGAATATGTTAATTGTTGATGGTTCCATGATTTCGGCTAACCCAGGAGTAAATCCGTCCTTGTCTATTACAGCTATCGCAGAAAGAGCAATGTCAAAAATCAACCCCAAATAAGCAACAACTTGTTCTCAAAAGAAAGGAAGAATAAATGATAAACCTCTCTGTTGTGCCCTCCTGCCTATCTATTCGGCAACTGCTTAAATATAAAGTAGTACTTCCCGCCCCTAGGTTGAGTAGAAATACCGATACCCAATCTTCTCCCCCTTCGTATCTTCGTATTGTAGGGTTTGGTTGGATTTTAGGTAAGAGAGAGGTTGCATCACCTGATGTAGTCTCTCTTTTTTTCGTTAAAATATTCTCAGTGTCGGGAAATGTTTAACTTTAAACCCCTTAGACTTAAAAAAATAATTTGAATTTTGCCGGTATTTTGCCGAAAGCTTAAAATACCGTTCATGAAACACAATGTTAAACTGTACTTTAAACCGAACACCCCGTAAATACACGCCAAATGTTACACCTTTATCCTAACTTATTCATTAACAATGAAGAATCATTTAAGAAAACCGTTACGTTATTTCATAAAAAAAACACATAATTCATCTTTTTTAAACTTTAAAGTTTTATTTTAAGAAAAATTTTTTTGTGTAATTTTTAATATACTTTAATTATGGCTATTAATTTATCAAAAGGAGAAAGGATATCGTTATCAAAAGGACTTTCAAACATTTCTGTAGGATTAGGGTGGGACCCCAATGAGGGGACAGGACATGAATTCGACCTCGATGCTTCCGCCTTTATGATAGGGGAAAATGGTAAAATACCTCAGGATGAATTCTTTATTTTCTATAACAACAAGTACTCTCCCGATGGTGCTGTTGAAGGTGCCGACGATGACAGGACCGGTGGTGCTTCTGATGGCGGGGATGATGAAGAAATAAAGATACAGCTCAATAAAGTTGATAAAAGAGTTCAGGAAATAGTTGTTGTTGTAACAATTCACGATGCCGGGCCACGCAATCAAAACTTTGGCCAGGTTAGAAATTCCTACATCAGAATAGTTGATGAAACTACCAGCGAAGAGATCATGAAATATGAATTAGACGAAGATTATTCTGTTGAAACTGCTGTTGAATTTGGCAGACTTTATCGTAAAGGTGAAGAGTGGAAGTTTGAAGCTATGGGCAAAGGTTACAAAGAAGACCTTGGTTTCTTTTTAGGTAAATACAACTAAAAAAACGATAAATCAGGACATTGCTCTCTGATTTCAACCTATAAAAAGTTCGGGGCAAAACAGTTTGCCCGCTTAAAAAATAAGATGAAACAGATAGTTGGTTGAAAACCTGAAGAAACAACAAAACTTAGGGAGAAAGTTATTTAACTCCCTTTGTTTGACATAAATTTTAATTATACGTCTTTTTTAAACGATAATGGTGTGCGTTTTTTACGCTAATTATATTTTAAGCTACAGGATCTTAAATGATCCAAAAGTGTTTAAAAATTTTGCCGGCAGCTTAATAATACTAATTTCGTCCTTTTGCCGGATTTGAATGAAGAATACCATTTAAAACATTTTTTTAGGCACAATAAAACAAAAGGACCGGGACAAAGAACCCTGGTCCATAATTTTAAAACATTAACAGATAAATAATAAAACTATGGCAATTAATCTTACTAAAGGACAAAAAATCAACCTGGTAAAAGACTCAGGTGAAAAACTGGAAAAATTTTGTGTTGAAGTTAGCTGGGGAGCGATAGAAACAATGAAAAAAGGGCTTTTTGGAACAAAAAAAGTAATTGAAGATGTTGATCTTGACCTTAGTTGTGTCTTGTTAGATAGTAATGGAGAATGGAAAGACCACGTTTACTCTCCGGAATATAATGGTTTCTTAAAAAGCAAGAACTTCCCGCTGGGTAAACTAACAACCAGCGACAGTGCACTTCGCCATAGTGGTGATGATTTAGGAAAGGGGGGCGGAGATGATTTCCGTGAGGTTATCACTGTCGACTTAACAAAGGTTCACCTGGAAATTGAGAAAATGTTTTTCTTCCTGAATATTTATCTGAACAAAGGACAGAATTTTGACTTTTCACATATCCCGTTTGCAAAAATCAAAATGTTTGAAGGAACACCTGAGAAGTTAATAAAGGAACACCTTACTTTTGACGTTGTTACGGATGAATCATACCAAAACAAGAGAGCCCTGATAATGGGCAAACTTTACAAAAAAAACAATGAATGGAAGTTTGATGCTATTGGAGACGCCACTGATGATCAGATATTCCTGCAAACTATTTCAAGAATTCTTAAATCATATAATTAATACTTTTCAAGTATATTATTTCCCCGGGATTTTAAATTAAGTTTTTAAAGAAACGATTCTTAAAAACTTAATTTATAAATTCCGGTAACATAAAAACAACATATCTCCGGCAACTAAACCGGATTAATGAACTGAAATAATGAGACGACTACCTGTTTATTTGCTCTTGGACACCTCCGGCTCCATGCGTGGGGAGCCTATTCAGGCCGTAAATGTTGGTTTACAGTCTTTAGTCTCTTCCTTGAGAAAAGACCCACATGCATTAGATACCGTCTATATAAGTATTATTACATTTGATAAAGATGTCAAAATATTTCTCCCATTAACAGAGTTATCGAATGTGCAGCTTAACGAAGTACACTGCCCGGAATCAGGACCTACTCATTTGGGGGAAGCCCTTGAAATACTTTTCCAAAAAGTTGACAGTGAAATTATTTTATCAAGTTCAGACCAAAAAGGGGACTGGATGCCGCTTCTTTTTATCATGACGGATGGAAAACCATCTGATTTAATGAAGTTCAGGGAAATGGCTGCAAAAATTAAGACAAAGAATTTTGGAAACATTATAGCCTGCGGGGCAGGGCCTAAAGCTAAGGAAGAATATTTAAAGCAACTAACGAATAATGTCGCTATGCTGGACAACATGGACAGTGCATCATTTCAGGCCTACTTCAAATGGGTGTCAGATGTTGTAAACCAGGGAAGTAAGAGTGCCGGTGTAAATGATGACCTGGAATTACCGCCAGCTCCGAACGAACTGAATATCGTCATATAACAGGAAATGCTATGAGGAAATTACCTGTATTTTTTTTAATTGATGTCTCAGAATCAATGGTGGGAGAACCTCTGGAATGGGTCCACAAAGGCATGGAACATTTAATAAGGAGTTTAAAAAGTAATCCATATGCCCTGGATACGGTCTGGATAGAAATAATTGCCTTTGCCGGAAAAGCCCGGGTAATAGAACCGTACGAAGAACTCCCTATGTTTTATCCACCCGAGTTCCCTATTGGCGGAGGCTCAGCAATAGGACAAGGGCTTGATGCCCTGATGAATGAAATAGACAAACATGTAAGGCGATCCACTCCAAACTCTAAAGGGGACTGGAAACCATTAGTTTTTATTTTTACTGACGGACAACCCACTGACAAATACGAGGCTGCACTTAAGAAATGGGAAAGTAATTATAAATCAAAATCCCAGACCTTAATGGCAACTTTAGGTGACTGTTGTTCAACAGGCCTGGTTAACAGAATTGCCGATGAGGCTGTTAAACTTGAAGAGTGTAACAAAAATAGTTTCGACAGTTATTTTAAGTGGATGACAGATTCTATTGTCAAGTCAAGTATCCAGGTTTCTGAAGGTATGGAACAAGGAAAAAATTATGGAGATCTTAAGAAAGATGACGGCCTGTCGAAAATAGACCTGAACAAAGCAGACAATTCTGAAGCCCCGGTTGATGATAATTACGTCGTTTTACTTGGTTCCTGTCAGAAAACACGGGAAAAATACCTTATTAAATATCAAATGGACATAGAATACCAGCTTTCTCATCTTGAAGATGTAAAAACGGTATACCGACTGCAAGGCGCATATAAAATTGATTATAAAACTTATAAAGAAATGTCCCAGGATTCCCGCAGTGCAAAGGTTGGTGTAGAACACCTCAGGGGGGTACCTCCGTGCCCTTATTGTGACAGCCCCCATGCTGTTGCTGTTTGCAGGTGTGGAGGAATTTTCTGCATTGACACACAAAGTGAAGGTCAAACATGTAGTTGGTGTGGAGAAACGGGTTATTACGGTGCTTCCAACGAAAATTTTGATATTGACAGGAGGCTTGGATAATGAAAATTCCGGAAGAGGTCCAGAAATACCTCTCAGAAATAGAAAAGTCGCTTGCGGATTTTGACTGCTCGGTAAACCGGCTTTCCGAAGATCTTGATGCCCTTAAACTAAAGCAAAAAAAAATCTCAGAGTCCTTCAGGGCTTTGATAAAATTATATTTGAGCAATTCAGAAAACAAAGAACAGCAAACCGAAGAGCAAATAAATTCAACCCCCGAAGATATGGCAAGGGAAATCACCAAAGAAGACAAAAAGGTTATTCAGTTAAAGAACGGTCAGGTCAGCATGCCATTTGAAGAAAAAATGAACCTTGCCGATTTTAATATTCCGGAGAAACTCCCGGTTGAGTTCAATGGAATTGAGCAGATCAGTTGGAATGCGGAAGAATCTAAGTTCGAAGGTACACCTAAACGGTCTGGTGAATTTGCCGGAAAATTACTATACTGGCTTACGGCCGATGATATGCTTGACGGCAAGCCTGCTTTAGAAAAAGAGGTCCACTTTCTGGTTAATCCCGATCCCCGTTCGCTCTGGCAGAACATTGATCCTCCTGAAAACGGCCCGTATTACAAAAAAAATACAGACTATTCTGTTTACCAATGCCGTAACCGGACTATTGTCGGGGCATCAGTAAGAGGGAAATCCCACGCACACAAAGGCTCCTTCAGGGATGATCATCTTCTCATAAAATCTTTTGAAAACATTGGGTGGACCCTTCAAGTAGTTGCAGACGGAGCGGGTTCGGCAGAGTTCAGCCGGCAGGGCTCAAAAATTGCCTGCGAAACAACCTCTGATGCAATAAGCTTATTTATGGAGAGTGCAGAACTTCAAAAACTTGAAGATTTACTCGCGAAGCGCTTTCAACAACAGGACAAAAGCATTGACAAGGAACTGGAACAGCTTATATATCAGATTTCTGTAGGCACTGCCTATAAAGGTCATTTGGACATAAAAAAATTCGCCGGAGAAGAAGGCCTGTCAGAAAAGAGTTTTGCCACAACATTGCTATTTGCCTTAAGCAAAGAATTTAATTTTGGAACCGTTGTCATTTCTTTTTCTGTTGGCGACGGGGCAATTGGCGTAATGCAGGAAACAGATACAAAGCTAACGATAAACCCGGATGGCGGTGAATTTTCTGGTCAAACCTGCTTTCTGACTATGCCGGAGATATTTAAACCAAAAAATCCGGAAGACATAAAAAGACGATACAGCATACACTGCTTTACTGAAAATATAACCTCCATTATCTTAATGACTGATGGAATTTCAGATCCCAAATTCGGAACCGAAAACAACTTAAGAAATACGGAATACTGGAATAAGCTGTGGAAAGAGCTAAAACCAATATTACTGGATGAAAAGTCTCAGACAAAAGAACTTCTGCTGAAGTGGTCTGATTTTTATATTCCCGGTGAATATGACGACAGAACAATCTCAATTTTATTTTAGGCACAATGGGCGACATAAAAAGTACAACCAGCCACAAAGGCAACAGAATAGAATGGGTAAACAAATGTATTGCATCCGGAACAATGAAGGATGTATATTTTAGCCCGGACAAGTCGTATGTAGTTGGATTTTACAGAGATAAAAGTAAATTTGACCGAAGGGCAGAAGACAGGCTTAAAACTATTGTTGGGGTTTATAAGGAACGTATAATAGATGGACCTAACGGAGATTACTGGGAAAAAGTGCTTTGCTGGCCTTACGATACGCTGGAGTACAACGGGCACTTTGCTGTTGTTGTTCCAACGTACAGAAAAGAATTCTTTTTTGCTCATGGTTCCATCAACAACGATTTTTTAGGAATAAAAGGAAAAGAGAAAAACGGGAAATGGTTTGCTTCGGCAAAAAACCAGAACAGATTTTTGGACAATAGTGAGAAAGGGGATTTATTAAGTTACCTGAGAATTTCTATCCTGTTAAGCAGGGCCACAAAACGATTACATGCCGGAGGCCTGGCCCACTCAGATCTTTCTTATAACAATGTCCTTATTGATCCGGAAGGAAGAAATGCCTGTATTATTGATTTGGACGGTTTGGTTGTTCCCGGGAAGTTCCCTCCCGATGTGCTGGGCACACCCGATTTCGTTGCCCCGGAGGTTATCCAAACGAAGCAACTGCCCGTTGACGATCCCAACCGGAAGCTTCCTTCAATTTTAACAGACAGGCATGCTTTGTCGGTATTAATATATATGTACCTCCTTTTTCGTCATCCGCTAAAAGGTGGAAAGATACACGATCCGGATCCGGTTAAAGATGAAGAAATGGCAATGGGACATCATGCGCTTTTTATTGAAAACCCAACGGATGCCTCAAACCGCCCTAACCTTGATGATATTCATCCGGCTGAACTCCCCTATGCTGATGTCGAAAAACTTCCTTATACAATTCTTGGTCCCTATTTAAAGGAACTTTTCGATAAAGCATTTATAGATGGTTTGCATTCTCCACAAAAAAGGCCAACAGCCGACGACTGGGAAGATGCCCTGATAAAAACGGTGGACTTATTACAACCCTGCACCAATCCAGGGTGTTCTCATAAATGGTTTGTTTTTGATAACAAAATGACCCCCAGGTGCCCATATTGTAACACCCCGTATACCGATGCCCTTCCTGTTTTAAATTTTTATTCGTCGAAAGGAAATGATAAGTTCTTACCTGACAACTACAGGCTGATGGTTTATCACAACCAATATCTTTACAGGTGGCATACCAACAGGCTTGTTTTTCCAAATGAGAAATTAACAGAAGAACAAAGAAAACCAGTTGGTTATTTTGTAAAACATCAGGGAAAGTGGGTGCTGGTTAACCAAAACCTACCAGAATTATATGATGTGACAAACAAGTGCGAAGTTCCTGTTGGAAAACATATTGTACTTGAAGACAACTCCCAGGTTCTGTTAGAAAAAGGTAACGGCGGAAGGCTTGCCCACATCCAAATGGCGAATAATGAAAACTAGATATTAGTGATTAGATTTTAGATATTAATTTTGGGCATAAACTCCAATCGCTAACAACTAATTTAAATACTATTATTAACACTAAAAATAATGTTTAATTAAATGGAAATATTTAACCTGTTTTTTCAAAGCTGGTACGGAAGCATAATCCTGATGCTTATTTGCTCAATAATAATTGCCAAGGCATGCGATGTTTTTGAGGCTGCCACTGAGTATTTAGGCCGAAATTTAAGCGACGGCGTTAAAGGGGCAACCCTCAATGCTATTGGCTCATCAATGCCGGAGTTACTAACAACTGTTTTCTTCCTGACACTGGCAACACATGCTAATTTAGGTAGGGATTTAGCGGCAAGTATCGGAGGCGATACTGGTTCGGCTATTTTTAACAGTATTGTCATTCCAATGTTGGTAATCTGGGTTGTTCTGGCAACCATAGCCGGAGTAAAAGGAATAAAAATCGCAAAAAAAGTAATCTTAAGAGACGGACTCTTCCTAATCGGAGCTGAATTACTTTTACTTGTTCTGCTATCCAGTAACTATATAACACAATGGCATGGATGGGCCTTCACCTTCTTTTATCTTATATACCTGGCATACACTTTATTGTCGATGAAAAATGGAGGAAACGAGGAAGAGGAAGAAATTGAAGAAGAACACGATTCATGGTATGAAAGGTTTCAGTTCAAATCAGAAAAATTCCGCTCAGGAAGAAGCTGGTTATTGCTACTGGCTTCAACATCTGTTATAGCCCTTGCATGTGCCGGACTGGTTGAAGGATGTAAAGGAATGGCAGACTCTATGAAGATTAACCCTTTATTTATTGCACTTGTGCTTGTTGCTGCGGCCAGTAGTGTTCCTGATACCATCATTTCCCTGAAAGATGCCAGAAAAGGAAATTATGATGATGCCCTTTCCAACGTACTTGGCTCAAACATCTTCGACATTACAGTTAGTATGGGGTTACCACTAGCTGTTTTCCTAATGCTTACCGGAGAAAAAATTGATTTTAGAGAGGCGGGGCCTACCTTAATTGATATTCGTGTTATGCTGCTTACTGTAACTGTAATTACAATGGCGATTTATTATTTCAGCAAAGAAATGAAAATGCGGCATGTTGCAATTCTGGGAGCGGTATACTTGTTCTTTATCCTTTATGCCATTGGTGCTGCATCTTACAATGCAGGAGGCGACGGTATACTTGCTCAAATGGCAGGGGGATTTATTGAGTTTCTGCATAAACCCGGAGGATTAAACGAAACCCTGCAAGAAATTGCCAATTCGCTTACAAGTGGATGGTAGTGGAGACAACCGCAGATGATATTCTGAACATTACACGATAAAACTATATGAAAGAACTCAATTAGATAAATCTTAAAACTTCTCTTTTTGAGTTCTTTTCTTTTTGTTTTTATGCCCCATAAAGAAATTCATTATTTTTGATTGTAGAATTAACAAAAAAGCTATGTTCCGATCATTTGAAAAAATATACCGTTTTGTATTAAACATTGTATTTGCCGTTTGCACGGCACTATTCGCCCTCGGAACCTATACCATTGCATACTTGTTGTTTGATGATCCGGCATGGCAGATTCCTTCTGTTATTATTGGGGTTATTCCGGGAATAATTGTTTCGTCCTACCTTTACGCTATCTTATTAATGCCATATATGTTATCGAAAGAATTTGACATTATTCAAAATAAAGTTGCCCTTCAGGAATATAAAACCGTAAATGAGTTTCAAAGTGAAATAGCTGATTTTATTTTTAACTTCTTTAAATACCCCGGAGCATCTATTTGCGGAGGCCTGTTAAAATTTAAAAACTGCGATACTTACATTAAGAGTATTCCGGAAGAACCTGAGATAAAAGAATCTGAGTTCAGTATTCCCCCGGAAAAAAAAGAAGTTTATTCTTTCCGGTTCCGGAAACATACTGCTTTTTTTATTCCTATCGGACTAAGCAACCACGATATGGGCTACATGATTCTAATTACCAGGGGGATTTGTCTTCCCTTTCTAAAAGACATTCTTTCAGATTTTGAGAACAATTATGTTGACGATCAACTTTTACACGTCATAAATCAAACTGCATAAGTCACCCGAAGTAAGCTGGCCCGATTGAAGAACCCACCTAACAATAACAATACCTGCTTTTACAAGCCAAACGAACAGTAGACAAATGACATACTATACTTAATAGAAGAGGTCGGTAATCCTGTACTTACAAAGTAGTATTTTTTCGATTACTTATAGTACTAACACTCACTTTTCCAAGCACTTCACCATGTATATTTGTAACGTAACTAATTTCAAAGGAATAGTTTTCCATTTAGTTTTTGATGTAGGATTTGGTTAATTAGGTTGGAAAGAGGTTGTATCAAACAAGATACGGCCTCTTTTTTTTATCTAACCTGGCTCAACCGTGCCTAATGATAAATCTCACTCCCTCGTTCAGATAAACTGAACAATGCTTAAATTCATATCACGAATTACCTTCTCAATTACCCGCTTCGGGAAAACTTTTACATAAACAATATTTCAACCGTGACTCTAAAAGGTCACACATAGAACTTTATATTCTCACAAAAAAATAACCTTAAATTCTAGATGTATGAAAAAAAAATTTACTCTAAAAAAAGAAATAAGCATTGTCTTTTTGACAATCTGTTTATTGTTGTTTAACCTGATTCTCCATGCTCAAATACCCAATGTAAAGTTCAATTACGTAGCAAACAGTAATGGCGATTGGTCAAGCTCCGGTACCTGGCAAGGTAACCAGGCACCTCCGGGCGATACCATTAAAAACGTAAACATAAAGATTAATGCAGGGGTTACCGTTAGATTAGACAAATCCATTATAATCGATGGAGTAGATTCATCCAAAACCAAGCAATTCCTTATTAATGGAAAGATTGAAGGTGCCGGAAAGTCACTAAAAATGTCAAACATGCATGTTTTTGGCCTGGGAAAAGCCAAACCCCACATCAAAGTGGATACAATTCTTTTCGGTATGGGTACCAATTATAACTATAATGGCCTATTAACCTGTAAGGATTTAATAAACCGCGGAGGCAGAGTGGTTATTGACAGTGGAAAAATCTGGATAAGCAGGAAATTAATCCTTCTTAAAGGGGTAGTCATAGTTAGAGACACGGCTAACTTCCGCTTAAAAGACTCTGTTCTTGTTCATTTAAACGGCGGACGACTTATCAATCGATCAGGAACCCCACTTATTGCAAAGCTAAAACGAATGAGATTTGAACAAAGAATGGACTCTCTAAAGGCATTCGCAGACAGCATTGAATATGTAGAAATTGACTTACCGGCAGAAAATGATTCCATTATTCTCTCCGACAACCTGATTATTGACAGCCTGGAATTAAAAAAAGGTACGTTAAAGCTTAACGACAAGAAACTGGTGATTCTTGGCCAATTTATTCCCGGAGACGGAAAAATAGCCGGCTCCAAAAAAGCCATGTTGCACATAAAAGGAAGTGGGGCCCCGGTAATGCTTTCATTTGCCCCGGGAAAAAGATACTTAAAAAAGCTTCACATAGCCAGAGAGGTATCCCTGGATGACAGTTTAACAGTTACCGACACGCTGGCAATTGAGAAAGGTGGCGTCCTGGAACTGAAAAAGGGATTAATGAAAATTGACGGTAAACTTATCTCTGCAAAAGGATTAATACGCGGCTCTCAAAAAGCGATAATGGAATTTACGAAAGGAGAATTGCTGGACACATTAATATTTGAAGCCAAAAAAGATTCCTTGCAGGAATTGCGCTTAGAAAATGCAGGCAGTAAGCTCCCACTGGGCTCGGACCTTATCATAGAGAAGAAATTTGTAAATATGGGAACGGTTATTCTTGGTGCCCATAAGCTTATCATCAATAAAGAGTACAACGCCCCTAAAGGAAAGATAGCCGGCCATAAAAAAGCAAGCCTTGAACTAAAAGGAGATGGTGAGATTGACACACTCAGATTTGAAGCTTCAAAAGAGAAACTAAAAACACTGAAAATTGACCGGAGCATGAAGAAACCGATAATTATTGCTTCAAAACTGGAAATTGACAGTTTAATTGACTTAAAAAATGGTAAGGTGAAAATTCAAATGGGAGAACTCCATATAGCACGCAAAGCTATGATCAAAAACTTTGATGCCAATAATTATATTATTGTTACCAAAAAAGCTAAACTCGTCCAAAAGATGGATGGCAATAATAAACCTGTATTATTCCCTGTTGGCACTGATTCTGCTTACACCCCTGCTGAAATTACACAGACTTCAGGAAAAGACACAAACGAATACCGTTTGGCCATGAGCGATACCGTTTTTGCCAATGGAAATTCCGGAGCTAAGATTCAGCACACAAGAACTGTCAAAAAAACCTGGTTTATTGAAACCGATGGCGCCTCCATTACAATAAAGGTTAAAATAGTTTGGAACATAAGCTCTGAAGATGCCGGCTTTAACAGAAAGAAATGTTTTATCAGCCATTTTGTCAACAACAAATGGGACATGGTTACAGCAACAGAAGCTGTCAAAGAAGGAGATAATTATGTCCTGATGAGAGAAGGGATTAATTCGCTAAGCCCGTTTACCGTTATGAGCGAAGAAGAGTCTTCCATAGAAACACCTGTTGTTGAAAAGCTTAATGTATATCCCGTTCCGGCTCAGGATATAATTAATATCCAGACCGGCTTAACAGGTTATGATCTTAGTATAATTAATGCTGTAGGTGGTATCGTGCACGCCCAGAAAATCAATAGCGCTGAAACTATAATAAACTTGGACAATCTACCTCGCGGACTATATTTCATAAACTATATGGGAAAAACCAAAAAGTTCGTTAAAAACTAAACGCTGAAGAAAGCTACACAAGTAAACCTGTCGGTTATCACTTAGAATTAATAGAGTGTTTCCCCTTTACATTTTAAGTGTTAATGCATACTTTAATGAGGCTTTCCCACCGTATATTTGTATTGTAAGTTTTTGACAAGAAAATTTTTCATTTTATTTGATGTAAGGTTTGGTTGGATTTAGTTTGAAAGAGGTTGTACCGAATAGGTAGAACCTCTTTTTTAATTTTGAGAATTCTTTGATTTCTTTATTCCTGGAATTGATGTTTTATTTTATTTCGTGACTATAAAAAAACGCCATTTTAGATTCATCCGAATACGGGTCTCCAAAAACTTAAACCGTTCCATCACTCCATATAAAACCAATTTGTCAATATACTATAGAAGGTTTACGCGAAATAAATTTACAACGAACCAAACAGATTTTTCAAAAATCAACCTACATACAAACAAGCATTTAACGATAAAACAATGACCTTAAACCTATAAAAACAAAATCCCTCCCGCCCCAGAAAATTGTAGTAACCGGACCCGGGAGGGAAAACAGTTTCATTTAGAATCCTACATATTGTTAATCAACATCCGTTTTCGGACTGAAGAATTTATTCTGAACTATTACTATTAAAGTAGGAAACTTATGAAACGTGGCATCCTCCTAGCTATTTGCTCATACTTCTACCTTATAATGGCACGATAGATTTCATTAGGAATTTCATATAATAATTAGTTAATTATAGTTTTGTTTGTTTATGCATGTAAAACTAGCTACATTTTTTTACATTAGCCAAGTTTTTTGCAAAAAATTTTGTATTTTTTTATAATGAAAGTATCTAAAGAGGAACGAATTGCATTTGGCAGACGATTGGAATCCTACATTAAATCAAGGAATATATCCCAGGACGAACTTGCTATTCAGTGCGATCTGAGTCGACAAACAATAAATAATATTGTCAACGGGAAAACGAATGCTACAAGCGAAGTTCTTGCAAAGATGGCGTCCATTTATTACGATTTAAACCTAAACTGGCTTATTACAGGAAAGGGTAGCATGGAGTACAACACCGAAATTCAGGAAAAATATGACCCCCGGTTGGAGTACACTCACGAAAGTTTAATTCAACTATTAGAGGAAAAAAAAGAGATAATTGAAGCTTTAAAGAATACTATTCGTTCAAAAGATGAAATTATAAACTACCAAAAAGAAATTATCCTGTCCTTAAAGAAATGATTTGTCACTAACACTATAATACTTTCTTCACGGTAGTATATGCGCCTTTCCCATTCAACAACTTCCTCCTTACATCTTAGCTTAATTTAAATTTTTCTTGCGCATAATACCACTTTATTTATAACTCAGGAGGGAAAACCCTCCTGAATATTATTACTTTCCACCTTCTTTTTCATCTTCATCGTCATCAATAGGATCGATAGGTTCTCCTGTAGAGCCCTTTCCGCCCCCTCTGACATTAAGCATTTCATTGTAAATCAAAGACTGTGTTTCGATGTTTTTTGTTTCTTTTTTCATGTTTAAAAAAGTTTTAATTAGACAATTTATTTATTCTTATATTTAGCTCTAAATTTGACCAGATTGAAAATAATTTTTAGTCTTATAATATTACACTGGTTTCATTTTGGTTTAATTGACTCCAGCCATACTAGTTCCATAAGTGTCGCAAATTACCGAAAATTAGCTTCTGAAGCAAGACAAAATGGGGATTTTGAATTATCTATTGAACTTCTGTCTAAATGCCGGAGTATCAGCAACTCCCATGAGGATTTGATGAAAGTATACAATTCACTTGGCTCTAGCTATTATAAGCTTACAGACTTCCACACTGCCCTCCATTATTTTGATAGTGCATATGTACTAATCGATACCACTGAACCTTCTGACTTTTTAAGTATCATTTATCATAATTACGGATTGGTCCATATGGAGTTCAATAACTTCAAAAAGGCAATTATGTATTTCTCAAAAGCGTTGGATAACATAAATGACAACCACAAAGGTGTTCTCTATTACAACATGGCAATGTGCTACGGCTTTTTAAACAATACCGAAGAAGCTAAAAGAAACTATCACCTTTCATATGAATACAATTGCAAAGTCTACTCAAAAAACAGCTATTACAGTATTATAACCGGGATAAAACTGGTTGAACTAGGAGAAGATATGCTGGAAGACCTCTTTGAAGCTATAAAAACCCTTGACAGCAGGCTTCTTTACGGACTATACTACTCACTCTCCAAAGACTATGACAAAGCAGAAGCTTACCTTGAAGAAAACCATTATGAACTTCTTCAGGTTTATGTAAAGTCACACCAATGGCACAAGGCGGTCCCACTAATTGATTCTTTGAGGTCATCTTACCTTTCTCTTGACTCAAAGCTTTTTTTACAGAAAAACGAAATGCTCATTTACAAAAGCGCCATCGACTCTGCCTTAAAAAAAGACACCTTAAAGGCTTTTCAGTTTGCCCAAAAAAGTCACGGCAATATACTTAGGGAAAGGACCGGCTCCAATATATCCCAATTAAAGGAATCTTATAACTACTTTGATTTCGACAGTGTTATTTATCACTTTCAGGTTTCCACTGACCAGATAATGTTTTATAAAATAAATGCCGGAGATGAATTCTGGGAAAAATTCCACCTATTCCTCAATACCATAAAAGCCGACTCTTCAATAGATCAAAATTACTACCAGAATTATAAGAATTTTTGCGAGAGCAGTCATTATCTGTTCAAAAAATTATGCCTGTCGACTTCTGATAACATGTTAATTGTTCCAAGCGGGAAACTCCAGTACCTGGCTTTTGAATGTTTATTGACCGAATTTCCTGCTGACACGTCTCTCCCCGATTATAAGAACCTTTCTTATTTGATAAAACAATCCTCTATTCATTACGACTATATCCTCAGGGAATACCCGACAGGAAAGGGGAAAAAGAATATTATTGCATTTGCCCCGGACACAAACTTAAAGTTTGCTATTGAGGAAGTCAATGATTTAAAAATTTTTAGTTCAAAACGATTAATTGGACAACATGCCAAATTGGGTTTAATAAATGATGGTGATATACTGCATATAGCTACCCATTATTCACCTAAAGATTACAATATAAAATTTTACGACAGCACACTAAACCTTAACAACCTTAAGTTCAAACATCGCGATATGGTTGTTTTATCTACCTGTCAAAGCGGAGAAGGAAAATTGCATTACGGGGAAGGTATATTTTCTCCCGGAAGATCTTTTTATATTGCCGGGGCCGAATCTATAATTGAAAGCATGTGGAATGCTTCTGACGCACCAACGTATTATGTTATATGGAATTTTTACAAGAACCTGCTTTTTAGAAAAGATAAAGCCACCGCTCTAAGAAATGCAAAACTGGATTACCTTGAAAAATGCCCTCATCATATGTCTCAGCCATTTTTCTGGGCAAATTACAGAATTTTCGGTAACAGTTCGGTCATCCGCATCAGATTGAACCCGATAATAACAATTGCTTTGACCAGTTTAATAATCCTGTTGGTAATATTTATTAAGTACTTGTTTAGCAGAAAGAGAAAACTCCCCCTTTGAATCTATTATTTCCCTTAAAGCTTTCATTGCAACCTGATCTTCCCCCATTCTTATGCAACACAGAGCCCTTAACCAACTCGCCCTTTCGCATTTTAAAGCCGACAGCAACATCGAGGCCTGCTTGTAATCCCCATCTTTTATAAACGATAAGGCTACCAGTATTTCTGCATCTTCAACAGACTGCTCATTGCTGTTCATACTGTTAAGGCGTATGGAGAAATCACTAACATAAGAGTTAAATACTTTTCTTTCCGGCCCCATTACTGCATTACTGTCTATAATAACATAGCCAAAAAACAGGAGTGAAACTATGGCCGAATACATAAAACTAAGCCTGAACCTTTTGTTCAGCTTATTTACCAAGATTCGCTTTTGTATCAAATCGTTAATAAGATCTCTTTTTCCTCTGTTCTGATCCTGTATATGGAACCTTGGTGATAAATTGTAGAATGGAAGCTTATTTATTATTAAATCCCCCACCCTTCGAAAAAAAGATATAATCATCTCAGCATACTATTTTTTCTGGTAATAACACCGGTTAAGCGTATTTATAAATACGCTGGAATTTATCATGAAACACCCTCACACCGACTCGAAACTTATTCGTTTTATCTATTCAAAACGTTATCTGCCAAACATAATAAAAAATGTTTAAACAAAAAATGTTTTTAATTACAAAATTATCAAGAAATATGATTTATTTCAATTTTTACTCTGAAAGTCATTTAATTACAAATTAACAGCATTCACCCTAACACTTTTATTCAGGAGCTGTCTTAAATTACAGCGGTTTAGGAAGAATAACATCCCCCTCTCGGATTCAGGAAATACTTTTATAAGCTCAAGCCTTGCAATGTTCATTCAGAAAACCAATTGTTCCCTGATAATTTTGAATACTTTGTCTCCATTGTTTCAGGTGGCAGGATATAACTAAATTCAAATTCACAACGCCTCTTCATAAACTATAATTTAAGTAGCTCCTTAGAAAAAATACACTAAAGATAAACGTAATATAACTTTCCATGAACGCAATAAAATATATCAAAACAATCCATTCGTTGAGAAAATTCCCTTGCTCGTTGAATTCACTCTGCACATATCTTATTTTTTTCGGTGATTTACATCGAATTTAATCCGTTTATAAAACGGATATAATTTATTAAGAACCAATTTACAATATGAACCAAACACTATCTGATAATGCTAACCCATAACGTAACAACATATCCCCCTCCTTTCAAGGAGGAGCATTTCGTAAACCTGAATCTGACACGACAATTTTCCTTTGAACCAGAAGGAAAATCGCTCTGTAGTGTAAGTGCGGATTTACTAAAACACATACGGTATTTCCAGGAAAACGCTGCTTTTTGACAGGGTGTAAAAAATACCATCTGAAATAAATAACAAAAACCAGGCGGGGTGTCAATTAACGGCACCATGTAAAGATAACGGGGTTGCTTAAAAAAAGTCACTCATATTCTTATGCACGAAGCTTACACTACGATACACTACTAATTCTATAGTTTTTGTATACTACAAAACATATTGAAGACGTATACAAAGGTTTTTTTTCCATAATTCTCATTTACAAATCAAATTCTAATTATTAAAAAATTATGAAAACACAAACAGTAAAAAGTAAAACCTCAAATGCAGGTTTGTCCAACAAGAAAGACAGAAAACTATTCAGGTTTATCCTATGCGGTTTCGCTATTCAGGTGCTTCTCACACAAAACATTAGTGCCCAGTCTGAAAAAAACTTTAATGAAGAGCGAATTGATATTGATAATGATGCAAATTATACCGGTGGTATATTGCGCTTGGGCGCAATTAAAGAACAGAATAATAAATGGTGGCTGGGAATGGCCACTTGGGAAAGCGATAATAATTCCAAAGAATTAAAAACCTCATGCAATGGGATGCTTATTAGAACATGGAATTCATATAATCCAATCCGTTTACAGGCCAGCGAGATTCAGTTTAATAATACAACCCGGTTTAAAAACAACGGTTCCGGTATTGTATGGGGCAGTTCATCATGGGAAAAAACGTATTCCAGAATAATGGATGACGGAAACCTCCGTATTCAGACGGATGATAACTTTTACATTCAGGATACAGACGGAGACGGAAATAATGCCACAACCCGATTTTATATTAACGGTTCAGGAAATGTTGGAATAGGCACAACCAGCCTTGACGCTAAACTTCATGTAAACGGCTCTTTTAAAGTAAACGGAAATATTAATGCGAATGATTATGAGTTACAAAACGTTAAAGCCTTACAATTAAAAGACTGGGACGACAACACCGGTGGAACCGGCGATAAATACAGGCTATTGGCTAGAGACGGTGCCTTTCAGTTTTATAATGGCGGTGTAGTTGTTGGTAATTACAACAATGGTACCTGGACTGACTTACCAGACGGGAACCTTATTGTAGAAAGTAAAATTGGTATTGCCACACCTTCTCCCAAAAAAACATTACATGTTAATGGAGACTTTTACGGAAGGGGACATATATTCCTTTATTCTTATGATGGCGATGGTAAAGATGGTACAGCTTTTATACAAGGTCGTGACGACTCGGGAAGTTCCGACATTTCCCTTCAGCTAAGAACTCAAAACAATGGTTCTCTTGTAGAAGGGTTAAAAATTGATAACCTCGGAAACGTGGGTATTGGAACGACAACACCACAGACTAAATTGGATGTAAACGGTTTAATAGTTGCCGGTGGAAATTCAAATGCTCTTCACAACAATTCTGAAAACGGCACAACCCTCAACGGGAATGAAGGAATT
Organism: Bacteroidales bacterium; assembly: GCA_965230395.1. Taxonomy (GTDB): domain Bacteria; phylum Bacteroidota; class Bacteroidia; order Bacteroidales; family UBA10428; genus UBA10428. Next base: position 1,738,563 of record CBDDKV010000002.1, on the reverse strand, counting down.
ATCTTACCCGGCTCAACATCACAGTATAACATTTCAGTACAGGATGGTAATGGAAGAATTCAGCATAAATGGAATGCAACAACCGGAACTGGTGAAAAATTCCTTGTAGGGGGTGAAGATGCCTCTTTTATTGACTGGACTGCTTCAGTTGCCAATTCAAACTGGATGGAATTTAAATTTGCTGATGGAACCGGCAAAAATGCAGGAGACGCCATATCTTGGGAAACTCATCTGGCCATCAGTGATCAGGGGAATGTTGGAATTGGAACTACTACAGTACCTACAGGATATAAAATGGCCGTGAACGGAAAAATAAAAACGAAAGGGGTTATTGTTGATCCTTCTAACTGGGCTGACTATGTGTTCGAGCCTGATTATAAACTTAAATCGCTGAAAGAAGTAAGCAGCTTCATAAACACAAACGGACACCTTCCCGATGTACCTTCTGCTCAGGAAGTTGAAGAAACCGGTGTTGATGTTTCTGAAATGCAGTCTACGTTACTTAGAAAAATAGAAGAACTAACCCTTTACATACTCGAATTGAATGAGGAAATAGAGACTCTTAAAGCTCAGGTTAAGGAATAGGAGTTATTCTTAATCATTCGGACATTCGTCAGGCTTCTGCTATCAACTGTTTCTTATCAAAAAGATAAAGAAAGAGAGATATAGTCGAATTCAATGGCTAAACACCGGTCAATATTTGACAACCTGACCACTCATGTCCGCCAGTTAATAACTTCTAAAAAACATATAATGAAGACAATATTTAAAAACCATACAGTACAATTCTTCTTGTGTTTATTTCTCCTGACTTTGGGAATAACACACGAAGCAAGGGCACAGCTGGCTGACACCTGCGTGCTGGAAATAACCTACGAGGAAAAGGATGTAAACATAAACAATGTAAGCCAGGCTTCGGTAAGTTCTTTGGGAGATGCCTCTATCAGCATTGAAGGAGTTAAAAACGCTGTCATCTCAAAGGATAAGGCTTTGATCTACTCATCGAACTTCATTGAAATAAAAGAAGGTGAGTTTACCGGTTATACATCTTTAGTTCCATACGACTCTATTATCAACTACTTTGAAGCATCGGAGTATTTCGACTTCGGAAAAATCAAGCTAAACTGGTCTCTAAGCGATATTTTTTCCGGAATGAATTATGGAGATGCTATTACCCCTAAGATTTTCCTTACCCGAACAGATCCCAATGGCGATATGCACATTCTGGACACCTGTATTGAGTTTGGCGATTTAGAATACATTGACAAAAACTTGGGCAGTGGAGGTAAATATTTATACTGTGCCCAGGGTTTTGCCCTTGACGACAATGGAAACATTATTCAAATGGGCACCAGATTTTGCGATTATGGACAAACCGATAAGTTTCAGCTCATTGCCGACAATAACCGAAGTGACGCTGAAATCCAGGTTCAGTGGGATATTGACGCCAACTGCCTTGAAGGGCCAAATGGAGAAGAAGTATATTTCCAGGTAAAAGACCTTACCGAAGACAAAGAAATTTATGTTCAAACCATTGAAGACCCCTCTGCTTACCTGTACTTTGGCTCGTTTAAAAACAACTATTCTTTAAATTTTGACGGGACAAATTCAAGGGTAAACTTACCTGAATATACCATTGAAGGTAAAAACAACTGGACGGCTGAATTATGGATAAAACCCGATAATTCAGAAAGTGCATCCGGGGATCATTTCATCTTGTCAAATACCGACAACAAAGGTTTATATTATAGTTATACCGATAATAACAAGGCGGCATTAAAATATTTAACCAACACCGGCAGCTATGCCAGTCTCGATATAACTATTCCTTTGGGTGAATGGACACATATTGCTGTCTCATCCAGTTCTTCCACCACCAAATTTTATGTAGACGGTATATTCCAGACTTCCATTTCCGATGCCATGAGATGGACATTCGACTTTCTGGGTAATGATACCCCGGGAAAAACCATGCAGGGTATTCTGGCAAACTTTCGTGTCTGGGACGATGTAAGATCCACGCAGGAGCTTGCCTATAATTACCTGTACGGCTTAAGAGGTGACGAACACACCCTGGTTGCTTACTATAAAATGGATGAGGGGGATATCTCAAGTGCTGTAATTAAAGACGAAACCAACAAATATCCGGCAACTGCGCTATCTGCTACTATCACTACATTTATTGAAGATACAGAAGAAAACCAGGAATTTCATTACATTGTTACAGAGAATGTCCACCAGGATGAATATCACAATTACCAGTTAGCCATATATACCATTGGAAAAGGAGAGCAGGTATGTGACATTATTTCTGACGATGCGGAAACGGCTCCGTTAAACAAAGATATCCTTTTAAATACGACGGTTAATGATCCGGGTAAGATTACCCTGTCATGGGAAGGCTTAAAATCAGACTGGGCCAATGGCTATAAAGTATATCGTAGAGAAGGTGGTTCCGGTGAATGGAAATACCTGGCCACTATTCAGGACACATCTTACAAATATTATGAAGACTACTTCAGTTTTACGTCCGACAACTCCATAAAAATTGGTTCGGAATATGAATACATGGTCAAAGCGATCAATAACAAATACGGAGAGATCGCCCTTTCAAATACTCCGGAAGGACAAACGCTTGACTATGCCCTAAGCCTGGAAGCTAAAAATGACAGTATTTATCTTTCCTGGCCCGATTTTACTTCTGTCTCCGGTGAATATGACACGCTAAAAATTACGAGAGATGGTGATTTACTCAGATTCACTACCACTTCATCGGAAAATTCTTTAACCGATCCATATCCTGTCTATGGAAAAGAACATGAATATGGCTTGGTTTTCGTAAAAGATGGCAAAGAGTATGCCGGTGTGTTCAATACCATCGGACTCAGTGAAAATGGGGTAATAAGCGGGAAAATATTAACCGCCATTGGACAGTATCCCGTTGAAAATGTTAAAATTAACGCAGAAGCTGTAATAGATGGAAAAAAACAGGTTGTTTCGACAACCACAGACAATTTAGGGCGGTACACTTTAAAAAATATCTATTACGGCGACAAAGCTGAATTTACCATTACCCCCTCACTACCCGGACATTCATTTGTTGACAGTACGGGTACAGAAGCTTCTACTAGGCTTATACTCGACAGGTTTAACCCGGAACTGCCCGGTGCAGATTTCTTCAGTCTGAGAGAATACGAAGTTGTAAGCAACGACAAGCATTCCATCAGTAACCTGAGCAATGTGGTAATGGCCGACACGGTTCAGTTCTTCAACATTAAATGGAGCAATAATCTTGAGATTCATTCAAATTATACCGATGTTGATTTATATTTCAATGTTTACCGGGATGACAAGCTGATATCAACATTTGTAAAAACAGTTGAAGCGAACGGCGAAGATGGAATTGTTTTTACAGACGATATTGTATTTTCCGATTCAACCGCCAGTCCGAATAAATCGTATGATTATACTGTGTATTCATATTATTTCGAAGGCGATAATAAGCTGTACAGTAAGAATACTTCGAGAAAATTCTCATGGGGTAAAGTTCCAAACTACATAACAAACTTTACAGCGATTCCGGATGTGGTAAAAGGGGTTGTTGCGTTGTCATGGACAAATGAAAAAGCCTGGAACTGTGACGGGTATTTACTTGAGCGCAAAGCTAACGGAAGCGGCCTGACAGAAACTGTTGCCACGATTGAAGATGCCGGAGCAACAAGCTATATTGACGAAGAAAGTGCTTCAGGAACAACATTTACCTATCTCATCAGGCCATATATTAACAACAATGGTCCCGAAATAGTTCCTTCTGAAGATACTACAGCATTCAGTGCTCAGTACCCTGCTCTTGTTACACCAAACATTCATACAAAAGCCGAAAGCGAAAGCGGATACGTAACCATAAATGGTAATATATTCCTGAATACCCGGAAAGAAAATTACAATTTCAGCGGGTTGAAAATATTCAGAGTCAGTGCGGAAGACAGCATTGAAATCTCCGACATCACATTCGAGGCTCTGGAATATATGGTAGAAACAGAGTACTATTACAGGTACAGCATGATTGACAAAACGGGGATTCCCGGTACAACATACAAATATGTTGCCCTCACTTACAAAAACACAAATAACGGAACTATTATCTCCGATTATGGTGAATCAACGGTTAGCTACCCGGAACTTCCGGCTCCTTCTCTAACCGCAGGAAACGGGAACAATGCCATTACCCTTCGCCTGAATTACAGTCAAAATGCGAATATTGACGGGGTGTACTTCCTTAGAACTACGGACATAAACGTCACACCTGACAGTATCGCCACAATTGAAGCCGGACAATTAGAGTACCTTGATGTAATAAACACGTCAACTTCCGGGACATACCACTACAAAGCCGTTTCCTACAAAACTGTTGATAATAACCTATACGTAAACATTCCGACAGATTTTGTAAGCGCAACCGTAAACATAGAAACAGGAATACTTGAAGCACCAACAGGTTTTACGGCTTCAAATGCCTATGACAATTATGTTGAGCTAAACTGGGAGTACCCTACCTATAAACATGCCGATTTCATTTTGTTCAGAGATGAAACTGCTCTTGATACCGTTTCATACCAATACAGAAGTTTCAAAGATTACAATGCTGACTTTGGTGTGGAATACGCATACAAAATCAGAGCATTAATGGACGGGGTGCTATCTTCCAATGTTGTTGCCACGGGACAAAAAATGGCCAAACACACGGTGTCCGGAAATGTATTCACCCATAATCAGTTGAACGGCATCAACAATGCCGAAGTTAAAATGATATGGTACAACAATTCTACCATACTTCACTTTATCAACACAACAACGGATGCTGCCGGTTTCTACCTGTTTAACGATGTTCCTTATTTCAGCAATGCAACATCGGTTACCATCGGGGCCTCAAAAACAAACCACTTGTTCGGTGACAAAACCTTACCGGTCACCGAAGATAATTACATCTATTCCGGAATTAACTTTATTGACGGCGTGGAGTACCCAAGCCTCAAAACCAGCGACCTTTTAGTTACCGAAGCAGAAGCAGTATCAGCCTTTGCCAATGATGTCGCCGGAAACGTAGAGGTTTCATGGAAGCCGCAAAACAACAACTTTGACGGTTTCATTATTTATCGTGACTATGAACCGATAATGAACTATACCCTTCATTCGGGAGATTACGCTGTAATCGACTCACTTGGTTCTCCGGGACATGAGTATATTTATTCGGTACAGCCATTCTGGGACAGTCCGGTTGGATACCAGGAAGGAACCGTTGTTGATATACCATTGCCTGTTTTATATCCGGGTTATGCCATGGTTACGCAGGTAACTGCTGTTGCAAAAGAAGAAAGTAACCAGGTTGAAGTTTACTGGAGTCATGTTGGAGAAGCCACTTACTTTGAAGTGTACCGTTCAGAAGAACTAATTGCTGTTGTTAACAGTGAGGAAAAACACCAGTTTGTTGATTCAACGGGTATTCCGGGATTATCATACAAATACCGTGTCCGCTCATACAATGTCAACACGGGCCAGTATTCAGACTTCACCAGCACATCAGTTATCTATCCGGAACTGGTCCCTCCTGTAAATTTTGCAGCAACAAGTGACAAAACAATGAATGAAGTTGATTTGAGCTGGAACTACAATGGCCGTTCTATAAATGGTTATGTCATTTTCAGGAATGAAGTAAAACTGGCAACAATCAACCATCCGGAAACAACATCATGGACAGATACTTCAGGTATTCCGGAAACCTGGCATGAATACGACATTGTAGCATTCCGGGAGGATAATTCCAACAAGTATTATTCTGAATCCGTAACCGACACTGCCTTTTATCCTGAAATCGAAGATGTTGGCTCCATAAGCGTGTACGATGAGGATAAAGATCGGCCTTCTCATTCAATACCGGACAACCTCATCACTCTTGAATGGAGTTACATTCCAGAAAACATCGAAGGGTTCTACCTTTTCAGGGATGATGAACCTCTTGCCACACTTGGTAAAAATGACACCTTGTATACCGACTATTACGGATTGCCGGGGAGGAAATATACCTATCGTGTTTATGCATATGATTACAGAGGTGACGATCTAAAAGAATACCTTTCCGATGAAGTCCGTGTTGAGGCAGATTACCCGCATTACCCAAACCTGACTTCCACTATCGGCACAAACACTTCAAATTCTTACTCTTCCTTAAGCTGGACATATGACTGGACATACATTGATGGCTTTATAATCTCCAGGGGAACAGGCTCCGGAAACATTTCCGATTTCGACACCATCCCATCATGGTCAAGAGCGTATTTCGACCACATTAATGTTTGCGGAAGCTCATATTACTATTCTGTGGAACCTTACAGGATTATCAATGGTAATTACGCAACATCGGGCCAGGCCATCAAAACTACACCAAAGCTTACACTTTCATCCTGTGCTTCATCTAATCATATATTTGACAGCTTTACGGCTTCGCAAGGTGATAACAAAGACAAGGTGAAACTAAACTGGAGCTATATAGACAATGTTTCGGTTGATAAAGTAGTAATCTACAGGGCTTCTTCCGGTGGTAGTTTTGTTGAAATAGCCGAGAAAAACAGCCAGTGGAATGCCTATACCGATGAAGATGTAATTGACGGTGAAGTCTATCAGTATAAGATAACCCCAAAAGTTGGCAGTACTGCTAAAAACTCACTTACCGCCAAAGGTTACAGTCAGGCCGAAGGAAAAATAAGTGGTCTGGTACAGGCTTATCAGGACAAAAGTGCATTAGCGGGAATTACGGTTAAAGCCCTGGCTGTTATTGACGGAGTTGCATATGCATACTCCCAGGTTACAAACAGCAACGGAATGTACGATTTCGATGAATTGTTCATGAAGCCGGGTGAAACCACGACCTACACCATTACGGCCAGTTATGAGAACCATCGTTTCCTTAACAATAGCCAGGATGTAGAATTATCTGAAGAAATGTCTTCAAACACAACAGATGAAACCATCTACGATCTGGAAAGCCGAACAATTTCGGGATACGCTACCTATGCAAACTACACTAAATGTAAGCTCGACAGTGTCAAAATTTCCTTAAACTATATCGATGCGTTAAATAATGCCTTTACAGAAAATGTATATACTGATGAGGATGGGTATTATTCATTCATTTTAAAATCGCTGAACGATATTGAAGCTTATGGAGTTGTTGCTGACGGATATTTAAGCTCGAACGGACAAATTATTCCAACATGGAATTTTGATCCGGATAGTCTGACATTCAATGTTGATGAGATCGATGGCTCACTCAGCAATGTGAATTTCGCAGACACAACAACCTACAATGTTTCTGTTGAAATAGCCAACGGTTGCGGCATGCCTCTTGGCGACTATTATTTCCGGGTTGGAGTTGAATCGGCAAACGGATGTTTCTATGAAACATATACAACCAATGCGAATGGGAATCTTGATGTTGCATTACCTCCGCTAAACTATACGTTTAGAATTATAGACGCTACGCCTCTGGATGTAACATCGCAGCCAATTATTGATTACTTCAGGGTAAGGCCGGCCAATTTAGAGCTTGCAACGCTGCATGAATACAGAGTTTCCCGGGGAATTTCAGGCGCACAGGACACGGCGGTATCATTCGCATTCCATAAAGTGCCGGAAGTAATCATGACGGCATCATCTTTTACCGATCCATCTACGTTTGACTGTAGCCTGGAAGGCATTCACATTGCCATGGAAAGTGTTGGCAGCTACTCCGGTATACAGTTTGCTGTAATGGAAGAATACAACGGTGAAAACTGTCCTGTTTCGGAGGGTTACTTAATTGTTAAAAACAACGCTGCAAGCAGCGTAGACCAGGAACAGTTAATAAACCATGATGCTTCAACAGAAATGTTTGAACCGTACAGCTTTACGGTTGGCGATCCGAATACAGTTGCCCCATTCTTCTATGACATGTCTGTTGAGTATTACTCCGAAGGAGGCGAATTCCTTGCTGACCTGACTGAATATGTTATTGTTACCGGTGACCTGGACATTGAAGGCAATGATGTTTTGGTTGTTCCGGACAGGGATGGTGACGACATCCAGGTACCCCTGTTTGTTTTACGCGACCCTCCGGGAGATAACAGTTACAGTTATATCGACAAAGAAGTAGGAATCACGAAAAACCTGAGTGTTAAAAAGTCTGATGGTGTTGAGCTTAAATTCGATGAAGAAGCAAAAATAGGTGTTGTTGCATACAATATCCTTCAGGATTATCATGCCCAGGGCGATTTCAACTCAGACGAAAGCTATAATCTGGCACTCTCTGTAAAGACCAGCGAAAAGATTTCAACAACCAGCTCCCCGATATTAAGTGTAAATGACAAAAAATGGGTTATCGGAGAAAATGCCGATGTTGTTGTCGGGCTGGGAATTGCCCTTCAAACAGGTATCGCCGAAAATGTAACGCTGGTTAAAGACTTTAATGATCCCGATGGCGGTTGTGTTACCTTAAACTATCTCGATTATAAAGTTTCTACTGACAGTATTTCCACCCAGTGGATATACAGCGAAAGCCAGATTCGAAATATTGTAAGAAATTACAACGATATTCTGGAAGAACAAATAGGCAGTGACTATGTGGCACAAATTGAAGACAATGGAACAGAATTCGGGTATGACACCATGTCTATTTACTATGCATGGAAAAACTGGAATGAAATCCATGATTACTACAAGATAAAAACATTGCCGCATTATCAGCTCTGTTCAGACAAGTACGATCCGGATGTAGCTGGTGATCTGAAAGATTTCTGTGAAAACTTCTTCACCTTTAATGAATCGGCCATAACCGGTTTAAATACCGAAGGGGGGAACTGGAACAACAAGTGGATGGACATCTACAATGCAGAAATGAACAAAGTGAATACCGAATACTCCAAGTTACTAAATGACGGAGACTGGGATGTACTGGATTATAACGGCAGTGGCGGATTATACACGGTTGAAGGCAAACTAAACCCAATTAATGTATCCAATCAGTTTGCCAATAACCAGGAGGAAGCCAAACGTGTTTTCGAAGAGCAGTACACCAATGCCGGCGTTGAGAACATTACCTTTACAGGGGGCACTAAGTATGAGAAACAGGTAAGTTCAAAAATTCAGGGCAAATACAATTACAACCAGTACTATGCCTTTAAAGATTACGGAGGGGTCGGACTTAAAGGAGAAGTTGAAATCAAATCAAAAATAAAAGGTGGGGCCAATGCAAAAACAAATCTTGCATTTTTCTCTGTGGGACCTTTTGGTAAAAGCGAAATTGAAGTAGCCCTTAAGACACACTATTCATTGATGATCAAATCTCAACGCTCGAACAAGGTTACTTTTACTGAGAACTCTGGCATTATGGTAGACAGCACCTATAAAGTCGGGTATGTTCTAAGCGATAACGATGATGGTGACCAGTTCAGTACTATGGTGATAAAAGGGACCACTCCCGGACACACACCATACTTTGGCCTTATTGGCGGAAGAAGTATGTGCCCTTACGAAGAAGGGACCATCAGCAGGTACAGTGTTGCTGCGTCCATTGTTGACGAAGACGGACTTCCTACAAACAATGCGCAATACAACCTGGCCCCGGATGACCCAACCGTATTTCACGCACGTATTTCCAACAGCAACCCTTTCGGGGAAGACCTGCTGGTTGATATCAGTGGTATGCCAATGGGAGGAAATGAGACAGAAAATATTAACAAGATAATTTATGGAGAAAAACTGAGGCCAACCAAGAGGGTCCCCCTTCTTCTTCCTGCCGACTCTTCTTTATTACTTGATATTTTTGTTGAACGAATTAACCCTATGGAATATGAGTACCCGAATATTGAATTGCTTATCCGTCCAACATGTGAAAGCTCTCCATTCTTTGGTGACACACTCACTTTTGCTGCATTCTTCAGAAAACCATGCAGCAATATAACAATTGCCGAACCGGAAAGCGGATGGGTAATCAATAAATCACCGGATGGTTACGAAGAAAACCTTTCCATGAAGTTAATGGACTACACGACAGACGGTGAAATATTCAATCTCGATTCGGTCGTAGTACAATACAGAAGAGAAGGTTCAAACGATTGGAACTATCTGTCTGGTGTAACATTCGAAACACTGGCAGACTACTATGAGGAATACAAAACAGTGTACAAAGAACCTGTATACCCTGTAATCTGGAATATAACCGGAAATGATGATATCGTTGACGGAAAATATGAAATCAGGGCCATGTGTGAATGTGGAACTGACGGATATACGTTTTCAAATGTAATCTCCGGTACTGTTGACAGGACTTCACTCAGGGTATTTGAAGCATCTCCTACTGATGAAATCCTGTCATTGGACGAGTATGTTTCTGTAACATTCAACGACAACATCGATACGGAAATATTGGTTGAAGATTCTATCACTGTTGTTACTGCCGGTGGAACAAAGGTTTCGTATGAGCTGTTTGCCGATGGAAGTGAAATTACACTGAAGCTCAATGAAGAGCAGCTACATGCTTTGCATGACAGCACTTTAACAGCCACCGTAGCACACGTTTCGGACATTTACGGGAACCAACTGGATGAGCCTTATTCCTGGTCGTTCCGTGTAAACTACAGTCCCGTATATTTCAATCCTTACGAGATGGTTGAAAGCATGGAGCGGGAAGATATTGCTTATGCCGAAGCAACGCTTACAACAAACCGCGAAAGCATTAACACGTTCAGGTTAACGGGTTATGATACCTCGTGGATTACCGTAATCAATGAATACGGAGTTGAAATTCCTGAAGGAACAACCCAATTGTTCAGACAAAGTGAACGGAACATTTACCTGATGTTCAACAGCAACAGACTTTGGCCGGGTGTATACACCGATACGATCTTTGCTGAAACAGACGGATACCGATCAGCTTACCTTGTTATTTCCCTAACCGTGCAGGGGGAATCCATTGACTGGAATGTTGACTTTTCCAATTTCACCCGGTCAATGAATATGATTACAAACTTCAGGCTTGTTTCCCGGACCAATGAGATTGTAGATGGCCAGTACGTAACCGACTCAACAACATTTTCTGCCGATACGCTTGACGTGATTGGTGCATACATTGACAATACACGAAGAGGTGTTGCAAAAATCACTAAAATAACGGATGAAAGATATGCCGCTTACTTAAGCATTCATGGTAACGAGGCTGATTTCGGCCAGGAAGTTGACTTTAGCATTTACGATGCATCAACCGGCATTGAATATCATGCCATTCCAGCGTCTCCGGTTGCATTTAAAGCGGATACAGTATACGGAACATCTGCTTCTCCGGACACCCTGATTATTGACATATGGAAAAACAGGATCCGCCGCATTTACTTCGATGCCGGCTGGAACATGTTCTCAATTAACGGGCTACCTGCCAAACCTGCTTTCGAAGATGTATTTGATGGTTTAGAGCTCACTGACGGAGACATGATTAAGAATCACAACGGGACCACAATGGTTCAGTACAATGGCGAAACTGAGTCGTGGGGTACCAGTGGCGTTGACACCATTACGCCGGGATATGGATATTGGATATATCTTGCCAAAGAGAACATTCTTGAATTCTCAGGCGATGAAACCAGCGTTTACAACAGCTTTAACCTTGAAAAGCCAGAGGGTTGGTACATGGTTGGAAGCCCTGTACAGATGAGACAGGATATTAATGGTTCTATGTTATTTAAAGAGGACAAACCAAAATCGGCCATTATTAAGTCTGACGAAGGACTTGCTGAATATGAGGGGGGTGCCTGGACGGGTTCATTAGATGAAATCAGGCCATTTGAAGCATACAAAGTAAAAGCTGATGTTGCAGACATTCTTAAATTCACCTTAACGGATGGTATAACAGGATATCCCGAACCGGACAACCAATATCTGAAGTCGGCCGGTGCAGGTAAAGCCGTATGGAATATTCACCCAGCAAACTACGAGCACAACCTGACCATTACTGGTGAAATTGTTGGAAGCATGAAGGTTTCCGAGAAGGATCAGGTTATTGCTTTCGATGCAAACAATGTTGTTCGCGGGGTTGGAGAGTTTAGCCATGTTCGTGAGACAAACAGGTATATTGTAAGCATGTTCGTGTATGGGAACAACGAAGAAGCACTAAGCTTCAGGTATTACTCAGCAAGCGAAAATCTCACCTTCGACATCACGAATACATTCAACTTTAAGGCAAATGACAGAGTTGGAAAACTATCCGATGTTTACGAATTCACCGTAGACGAAAGTTCTGCAGAACGGGCAATAAACAACGTTTATGTTTATCCAAATCCGTTTATTGATGCCATCCACTTCGACTTTTACAGTGAGGACGAAGAGGAAATAACGGTTACACTTTCGGATGTACTTGGTCAGACAATGATTGAGCAAAACATTAATGCTACAAAAGGTATGAATTACCAATCAGTTAATGTTTCAGCCCTGAATTTAGCCAGCGGACTATACATTCTTAAGCTGACGACAAACAATAACTCAACAATTCTGAAAACAATGGAAATTGTTAAAGAATAGACTACTTTAACCCTGCCGGAGATTACATCCCCGGCAGGGTTTTAACTGAAATGAAAACTCCTTCCGTCTTTTTTGGAAGGAGTTTTTGTCGTTTTATGCATAGCTCCGAAAAAGGCCTGCTACCGGATTCCTTACGTTCAAATAAAAGTATTCGATATACTTTTTCTCATTATAGGAGAGATTTTCTCTTTATGAAAAGCCCGGGGCCAAACAAAAAAAGCCAATCCCTTGAAAGTCATCCATATACCTTTTCACTATTATTTTGGTACACTATTGGCAATACAGAATCCGTAATTAAATAATTAGGCTCTCTCTCACATCATTTAACCTACAACTTCTAACTTTTCTACTAAAAAAATTCCTTCCTTATTAAGCAGCCGGTTTTTAGACCGGCTGCTTCCTCTTTGACCCAAATCTGTATGTTATTTAAAATCAGCATTAAACGCTTATTGAATTCACCCCCAAACGCCACATATCACCTTTAAAATTTTACATACCCATCATCTCCCACAACATTCTCGATGAGAGCAGGCTGTTCTTTTTCAGCACCTTCTATTGTTGTTGATTTTGTGTTCTGGGTTATGGTTTCATGAACACGCCCGGGATCATCAAAAACACTGTTTTGTTCTGCCTCTTCAACTACAAAGAACCCAACTGCATCTTTTAAGTCCTGGGCCCTTGAACTCATAAGCTCTGAGGTTGAAGCCAGCTCCTCACTCGCAGTAGCATTTTGTTGAGCCAGGTTATTTAATTGTTGAATCGCATCGTGGACCACTCCCACCTTTTCATTTTGTTCCAGGCTATCTGCAGTGATCGTATTAACACCTGCGGTTGCTTTATCTATTTTCATTATGGACTCGCTCAATACTACCCTCGTAGCTTTGGTAAGTTCCAGGCCTTTGTCTGTTAGTCCCACTATTTCTTCTGCCGCCGTCTTGCTTCTTTCTGCCAGTTTCCTTACTTCAGCCGCAACAACAGCAAAGCCTTTTCCATGCTCTCCGGCACGGGCTGCTTCTACAGCAGCATTTAAGGCAAGGATATTTGTCTGGAAAGCTATTTCACTAATAATAGAGATCTTATTGGTTATATCATTGTATGCATCTAATGCGCCCTGTGCCTTTTCCGATACTTCTTTAATACTATCATTTGCCTCTTTAGACATATTTTCGGTTAATTTGGCATTATCTGAATTCTGCTGAATCCTTGAAGCAACATCTTCGACTGTTGCCGTAACCTCATTTGTAGAAGCAGCTTCCTCGCTTGCACTCTGCGAGAGTTGCTGTGAAGTGGATGAAACCTCGAGGCTTGCTGAGGTAATGCTCTCGGCCCCTGACATTATTTCTTTCACAACCCCTTTCAGCTTTTGAGACATCTTCACCATTGACAATGCCAACATTCCTATTTCATCCTTTTGACCTGTATATGTATCTCCGTTTAAGTCCCTTAAGTCTCCCTTTGTAATCCGGTCAGCAAACTCTATCCCCTTCTTCAGGGGCCTGGTTAAACTCCTGGTAATTAAAAGACCAATTACTGCATATATAAGACATGCCACAGCGCTGAGAATAATCCCCAAAGCAATTGCTGATTTTGAGTTCTCCTGTACCTGGTCTGTAATCTGGTCAGATAAACTCTCCGTTAAGCTAATTACCGTCCCCCCGGACTTCGACAGTTTATTCTGGGCTATTTTTTGTGCTCTAATCGTTTCAGCAAACATATTTGTAATCTCAGCATAATATTGCAACCCGTTTATTGCCGTATGCACGGCATTAATATCTTCTTCGCTGTCCATTACCTTTAACGATTGTTCAAGCTGTTTTCGGCATTCCTTGTTCCATTCATTTACCCTATCAATGGTCCGCTGATCAAACCCTCCGTTTTCTTCGTCCGTTGGATCTGCAATAAATTTCCAGGCTGTTACCCTGACTTCATTAAAAGCATCATTTGCCTGCTGTAGTTCTGAGTAATCCAAAAAACTCTCATCTTTAGCAGCCACAGTTGAATTTGTTTCAAATTGTTTTTTAACCGTGCTCATCACGCTGTCAATATCAGACTCGCATACCAATGCCAAACTATCTATTTTCTTTACATAATTCTTCTGTTTTTCTTCCAAATCGCAGTATTGCCTAAACACTTTTCTATACTTCTCCGATTCTTCCAATGAAACCTGCACTTTTTCGATATCTTCCCGGAAAGTCATTTGATTCTTTGCATGGGTAAGAAAATCTACACTTTCATCAAGGTTCTCCAAACAGGTATTTATATAATCTACATCCCCGTAGATCATATACTGTAATGCTGCTTTCCGTGCAGTTAACATACTGACCTGGGAATCCTCAAGATCCGAGGTAATGCCAGCCGGTTTATACACCTTCGACATTCTCTGATAACTTAATATGCTTATGGTAAAAGCAATAATTACTATTACTGCGTAGCTTACCGTTAAGCGCGCGCCTATTTTCAAATTACCAATTTTAAAACTTCTCATAGGTTCTTTCCCTTTTTTATTCGTTATATTGTTAATATTTTGAGCATAAATTTTCTAATGCCTCCCGGAATTCTATTCCTGGCATAACGTTCCTATTCATGCCGTGCATACGGCAATAAACTGAATCAATCGGAGCCCAATACCGAAACCAGCTCCCTTTTTCTGTGTAAAAAACTGATCAACTACATACTAAACCATTTTTATATCTGCGATACCAAACCAAATACATCACTCTTCCCACAGCCCTTCTTTTTTCCATCCCATATCAATAAATATTAACATTCCAATTATTAAATATTGGCACCTTTATTGAATTTTAATTGTCTGAATAAAAACCACCTAAACCTTATTCCTGAAAAATTATTCAGACACTATTTTACAAAAAAAGAAGCTAAATGGGGTATAAACTGACCAATGGAACACCTTTGGGCTAGAATTAAATCCTGTCAGGCAATATAACATTGCAAAGCAATTCAATGATATTCTGTTACCGGACAGTTCCAACAGCACTTAAGGTCTTTCACTTTTATCGTCCTAAAACAATAATTTAAAAGTAATCGTCCCTTTTTATCAAATACTCTTATTTAAATACTTATTGTCTTAATAAGTTCCTTTAAATTTAGCCACGCAGAATTTAGATTCTCATTATACATTCCGTCGTAGAAAACTGATTGTCTGCCATACTGTTATTCACATGATTTTTACACAATCTTCTAATACCTCCCCCCTATTGGTAAATGTAAGGAATGAATTTAACATGATTGAATAAAGTAACTTAAATCATCATGAGGACAACTGTCCCTCATCCGTTATAATTCATTCGACATATAATTTTAACATACACTAAATTTATACGATGAACCTTGCTTGAATGGATTTAGTAACAATACCTTAAAAGGACTATCTTAAAATTACTTAAATCCCGTTTTGTATTTGTTAAAAAAGTGTTAACGGGTTGTTAATGCAATTTTTAATTCCGTAGTTCCTTTTACCATTTTTTCGCCTTTACCCCTATTTCTGTAAATATAGCATTGTATTGTCCAACTACTATTCATGGCAAACTCAACACACACAAAAACACCTCGCCACAAAGCACTTACAACAAACCCCCTCAAACAGTTGAATAGAGCCCCCTCGAAAAGATAACAGATAAACGTTTCAGGAATATTTGAAATATCCTAAAAAATGTCCTGTTCAGAACCGGAAAAGCGGACATTCCCATAACATTAATGAGTTTTAAACGATGATTCTCCCGGAATACAGTGCATAAAAGCCTTATTGTTGCTTGTTATTTATAGCCCCAATGGGTTATATTCCGCAGAAGGAACAGTACCTTTATTTCCGATAACGGTTATGCACAACGAACGAACGTTTTGCTCAACATCTCTTAAAATACCTCGACAAACACCTAATAAACAACATATTAAACACCTACTCATTTTTCTACAGTGTGAAATAAAATAAGAAAAACGGGAATCAAATCGCCCCATGCAGGATCTTTTCCCAGTTCCTGAACCGGAACATAGGGTATTTAAATAAAAGTCACTCCATATGCAACAACGGCTGTATAA
Source organism: Bacteroidales bacterium (assembly GCA_965230395.1). Taxonomy (GTDB): domain Bacteria; phylum Bacteroidota; class Bacteroidia; order Bacteroidales; family UBA10428; genus UBA10428. The sequence goes on along the minus strand of CBDDKV010000002.1, from coordinate 1,721,904 downwards.
AGTGCCCGAATTTCGAAAAAAAGTATCAAAAAACAGGCATCCCAACAACCCTGTCAGGGAATTAAATGTACCCTAAACGAACAACACCTATCGCATATATCGCTCTGTTTACCGTCCCTCTTAACGGTTCAGGTTGCGGAGCCCTTACTAATCCGCTGACTAATCTTCATCTTTAGGTTTCTCTTTAAAAAAGTTGGTTTTTTCATAATTAGGTTGGTTTTAGTATTTTTTTGAAACGCTATTGTTCCTATTAATTGACCGCAATATATAAAATTGATTTTAACGGGTAGTTAACCGACAGGCTGCCGGGTTAACTTTTTTGAATAAATTCTTATATGCTAAAAAGCGAATAAAAAAAGGTGGTGCATGAAATTGGCTGGCTGAATAGTTAGTTTATTCTAATAACCTGGGACTTCTAAAATTACCGTCTCACTGATTCAATATAATTTTCTTTTCACCAGGCTGTCAACTTTTATTTAATACAACAACGCCCCCTTCCCATTATTAGAGATTTTTTCTCTTATTGAAGAGAACAGAAGCCATGTTAAAAAAATAACTTTTTAAAAATCAAACACATACCTCTTTGCTACTATTTTGGTATGCTATTCGCAATATAGATTTCGTAATTAAATAATTAGGCTCTCTCTCACATTATTTAACCTGCAACTTCTAACTTCTCAACTTAAAAAATTCCTTCCTTATTAAGCGGCCAGTTTACAAACTGGCCGTTTCCTTTTATTTTATCCTTTGAGAAATCAGAACAGATAACTTCCAGGATTACCCTGAATTAAATTATGCACAACAAATTATGTTAACAAAAAAACAAGCATTTCATCAGACCCAATCTTAACAATTTATTTCTTCGCCTAAAGTCTTACGTAAAATCAGGACATATGAAATTTTAATCCAGGGACTAAACAATCAAGTTACTTTTTTAGTATATAACACGCCCTGAAGAATACAAAAATTTAAATTCTCTTATAAGAAAAGAAGCAGGTAACTGCCATAGACACGTTCTTAGGCTGCCCCCGCTTCAAAACTGACTTGAAAACAGTAGTTTTTGCAAAAATTAGGAACCAATGATATTTTTAATCCTTTATTATCTGGCTTAGTGGAATATAACCTTCACCGTAAAGTCGTCTATTTGCGATTTCTTTCAATTCTTCGAAGCTGTAATCTCTCAAACTCTCAAAGCTGAATTGTTCGGCGTATTCTGCTCTGTTAAACATCTCGATCATCTTATAGTTAATCACAACTGAATCAACAACAGCAGTAGCAGGTTCAATAGTTTCTGGCTCGTTTGCTTTGGCTTGCGGAGACTTGGAACCTTTTTCGGACGCTGGCATTACCTGTGCAAAAATAATACACAGAAGCGTGGTTATTAGGTGTTTCATGAGATAGTAGTTTTGTGGTTTGCTCTGTATTAACATACGTATTTTTTGGCCAAATGTTTGTTTTATTTGATGAAAAAACTAAAGTTGTTCATAAAAAACGAAACATTAACCTGTTTTATTCCGTTGCCTTGCAAGCGTTACATGTATCGCTTACTGCTGAGTTTATGCACAACATTGGGCTCCGGCCTGAAAGGCCAGCTTAAACCAACCCGGGGCATTGCCCCAGGAAAAGTTGCCGACGCTATCTGCCCCAATCCCCGGCTCGTTGGGAGGTATAAGTCGAGTTGAACTTCACAAGCCTCCACCTTTAATTAAACCATAGCAGTATTCTTTTTAAAAGTTGTTGGTTTTCTCTGAGATTAAATAAAAGATTTTGAACCATATTGGTATTGAATCCCGAAAAAAAGAAAACAGGAATGTTGTCCGTTTTCCCGGCAATATAATCGCCGATCCGGTTAAAGCACCATGCTGTTATGTCTTTGTTTAAGAAACGGAGTAACAGCTTTCTTCATTAAATATAAAGTTTATTTTACCGTTAATCGCCCAGTTTTTATACTTTTGGGAACGCAAAAAAAATAAGAAAATGGGAAGAGCATTTGAATATAGAAGAGCTTCTAAAGAGAAGAGATGGGACAAAATGTCGAAATTGTTCCCGAAATTAGCTAAAGCTATAACTTTTGCAGCCAAGGAAGGCGGCCCCGACCCTGACATGAACCCCCGGTTGCGCAGTGCAATCCAGAATGCCAAGGCTCAGAACATGCCTAAAGACAACATTGATTCAGCAATTAAGAGGGCCCAGGGAAAAGATGCCGACACCATGACGGAGATTACCTATGAAGGTAAAGGCCCTCATGGAGTGCTTGTTTTTGTGGAATGCACAACAGACAATACAACCCGAACGGTTGCCAATGTAAAATCTTATTTCAATAAAGCTGGTGGTGGACTGGTCCCCTCCGGATCGCTGGAATACATGTTTACCAGAAACTGTATCTTCAGGCTTGAGAAAAAAGAAGGGATGGATCTTGAAGAGCTTGAACTTCAGCTTATCGATGCCGGCTTAAAAGAAATTGAAGAAGAAGACGGAGAAGTCATTGTTTCCGGTGACTACACCAGCTTTGGGACCCTTTCCAGTGCATTGGAAGAACTAGGGATAGATGTATCAAAAGCTAATCTACAGCGAATTCCAACATCCCCTGTAGAATTTACGGAGGAACAATTACAGGACATCGAAAAAATGCTTGACAAAATCGAAGACGACGATGATGTTCAGTCCGCTTTTACCAACATTGCCTGATCCTACCCTGAACCTTCTAAGCGTAAGAATGGATAAGGCTAAATTTTTCAACACGAAAAATGCCCCAAACCATCAGGATTCTAAAAGTTTACATATCAATTATGCGTATGTTGCTTTTCGTGTCCTGATGGCACAATAAAGTTCAATACCCCTTCATAGATTCGATTATTTGAAAGACGCCTCTTATCTCCGGAGCAATGGGCATAAACTTAACAGAGTCCGCCTATAAAACCAAAATTACCGAAAAACTTTCGCTCAAAATAAAAAGTTGCCGTACCGTGCCTGTTTTCTTCTCAATTCTGGAATATTATTCCCATTATGAATCTTTTTTGCACCTCAAGAAAAACACAAACCACTCACAAACAACACATTAAACACAAGCTCGCCTTTTGGCATCTTTTTCGATTATAAATGGAACGTTATTGAATGGTAACAACCACAAAACTACGAACTAAACTAATCGAACTAAACCTGATTCAAAACTACTAAGACCACACACAACCAAGAATCGCTCTCATTAAAACAGCCGGCTTTTGCCGGCTGTTTCTATTTCTAATAAAAGCTACCTGCTTATTGACGCTTAGTTTCTGGAATACACATAAAAGCCTACCCTATCAAGTAACCTTCCAGAACGGCCGTAAAAGCCCAGGATTTGATCGCTTGAAGAAGCACTTACAGTAAACGGGCTTCCGCCGTTACCCCCATAAGAAAAAGACTTTTTATTCGTATAAATCGACAACTTATCAATATGCCAGGCAGCTCGACCGTTAATTTTTTTAATGTATTCATCATCTGAAAAATAGTTCACATGGTATTTTCCTCCGTTTCCTCCGGCATCAACTCCAATATAAATTGTACCATCACTCTTTTTATACCAGACTTTTAGATTATCAACATACCATCCTTCACGAATGGCTATGGCATGTATTTTACTTCCTTTCGGCGGACGGTGGGCAAAAGAAGAACCCCCGCTGCCGCCCCAGGGGCCTACGGCATACTTATAAGTACTTGCTTTAAGATTATCAGACATTTCCACGGCTGCGTTTTTTAATTCGTCAGGCAGTTCGTCCCAACTCACCGGGACAGTATTTGAGGCATCATAATGTGGCAATGAGGAACCCTGCACAGGAACCTGAACGTTTTCCTTTTCACAGCTTAATAAAAATACAATTGAAAGAAGTACTAAAGCAATTTTTTTCATTTTTGATGATTTTTTGTTTTTGTTAAGTTTAGTTGTCCTGGTTTGTTTTTAGTTTGACAGCCGTGCTAAACCATAACGCACCACCAGTCATATCCTTATCTGATAAGAATAACCTCTGTCCGTGTAATTTTCCTGCGTTCTTGTGAATAGGTAACGGATATTACTCCGCTAGTTTTTGAATTTATTTATGACGTATTCATTAAAAAAAGCCGTTAAGAATTTAAATCAAGAAGTAATAATGACTTGATGTTTTAAAACTCCGGGTTCTGTATATTCTTTCTGACTTGTTTTTTTGGGGGGTGCCCCCTGTTTTCCGGCTACGGGCTTATCATTTATTTCAGCCAGTTTATCCGGGTTCGAATTGTTTTCTTGTACTTTCATCCAGCTTGGTTAGATTTAGGCAGAGTCTGTTTATAAAGTCTGGTTTCTCCGTTATGCTTGCCAGTTCACAAGCTCTGAGCCCAAATTTTCCGGTCAAGGCCCCCGGGTTTATATACAGACTTTGTAAAAGCTCCTTCGTTGACAAGTACCTGTTAAGCCCGAATTGTCACCGCTTTTTACAATTATTTAATGTTGCCATTCACACAAAAAAAACATAACCCCTTGGTTGTGTGCAAGTAATTACTTTTAAGTTTTTAACCCTTGATAGCGATACAGCATTTTATCCATCAAAAAGCCCTTCAACGGAAAATATCCATCGAAGGGCAAACAATCAATTAAAGCAATGTTTTAAACATTCCCTGTCACCGGTACCGGTGATAATACTATTTTTTCATAAACTTCACGGTCTTTTCTCCATTAACACGCACCATATAAACCCCGCCAGGCAGTTCTGTTATGTTAATCGTTTCCGACCCCTGGTTTTCAATAAGTTTCTTACCCAACATATTGTAAACCTCAATGGATGACACATTATCCATTCCTAAAACAGTCAGTTCATCTGATGCAGGGTTAGGGTAACAGGTAAAACTTTCTTCTGGAACACTCATTTCCTCAACCGGGGATGTCATATCCTTAAGCCTTGTTGATCCTAATTCCAGTCTGACCGTAACTACAGAATGCGCCGGAAGGGTATAAAATACTTTTGCTTTTTCAGAAGAAAAGGTTTTATCCTTATCAACAACCGCATTATTGTCTTTATCCGTTAACCAGGCTTTAATCCCCTTTATTTTTTTATCTTTCAAAACCAGTTTCACCGATTTCGAATCAGCGTTAATATTTGTAAGGTGGACGTATACATAGTTTTCTCCCTTTTTGCGCATTGTCAGGGCCCTGATTTTACTTGTATTACTTGCTTCGTGCCCAACCCTGTGACATTTATCCGGCTGTATTGCTGTTACCTGCTTAAATGCATGATACATTTTCTTTGTTTCAGGAGGGCTATTCTTGTTTACCTTTAATAAGGCAGCACTGTTATCTGAAGTATTATAGTTCTGGAACGCCATAAAAGCGGTAAGGCCACCATTCATTCCTGCTGTTAAGCGCTGACAGATTGATAATGCCCCCGCAACATCTTTAGGTATAGCCCCACTTTCTTCCTGTGTCCAGATATCGTCCCCCTGATGAGATTTTCCGGTCTGCTCGCTGTTATAAAATGGCTTCCCATTAATCATATCATTAATTTCCTGGTAAAGCTCTGTTTTCCATCCCTGGTTATATCCGTGTGTTGTAACAATATCCATATTATTCCAGGCATCAGGCAGTTTTCTTTTGAATTTCTTTATCCAGTAAGGGCACTGGCCAACTCCCCAGGTAGCTGGTCCGGCAATTTCCGGCATTGGGACACCGTTAGGGTTTTTGTCACGGTCGTTAATAATCTTCTCCAGTTCGGGAACTGCGTAAGCATACACTTTTCCTTTTGTCAAAACATGCTCTTTCCCTCCTGGTTCGTTTAAAAGCTCTATGATATCAACCGTTGCGTTACGTTCATGATAAGCCTCAATGATATCAAAATACCGTTGTGCCACCGTTTTATAGATTCCTGATTGGTCATTCTCGATCTCTGATGCATACATTTCAGAAATCTGGTTCATACATATCATCAACTTTACGTCCGGGCTGGAATTTTTTAAGTCTTTGAAAAACCGGGCCCTTTCGTCATAATAATCCGGGCGATCTGTTGGATGGTTATTCCCATCGTACGATTTAAACAACTTGTAGTGAAGATCCCCGGCCAACCACTGCATAATCTGCGCCTGCTCAGACGATGAGTTTTTGAAATAGGTTTCAAAATAATTTCCGGCCGACCCTCCAACACCGATAAACTTTTGTTTATAATCATCGGTATTTATGGTTACTGACTGACCATTTACAAATTGCACAGAAGTTAGGATCCATAGGAACATACTGAATCCAATGAATTGTTTTTTCATAATATTTCATTTTAGTTAGGTTATCACAAAATAATTCAACCTTTTATCTATTGGTTGTTTATTATCATTCAAAATATATTGATTGCCATCCAATTCAATTCTTTTGCCAAACGCCAGCGGCTTTACAGCAATTCATCATTTTATATCTTGCTTACCCCGACAAAAGTTCATTAAGAAAGATTTTCCTGTCCCCACCCCCTCTTCAAAAAACTGCTGTATAATTGATTATTCATTCGTATTTGCACCTAATGATATTTCGAAAAAAAATAAAATTGCATCAGCATGCCTGAAACTCCGACCTGAAGACTCTGGAATAGAAGCCATTTTCTTCTCAAAATGAGAATCGGGTTCTCAATTTGACCCTGAAACACGCCTCTTATTTTTGCTAAGTAACTAACCAACAACCGACTAACAAAATAACGGAGTTTTGGCATTCTTTTGGTTAATAAGAACACTGTAAATGATTGATAAAAAAACAAATACTACTAAACTAAATTCACTACTTAAACCGAACTAAACAACACACCAAATTAAGTTAAACTACCACACACAACCTGACATTTACCATCTAACCTACCAAACAAAAACAGCCGGCTCTGCCGGCTGTTTTGACATAAAAAAATACGGTTCTATTCTTTAATAAACCTGCCTGAGCTTACCTTCCCCTCCGTGTCTGTAACATTAAAAAAGTAAGCTCCTTTAGGAAGATCCAAACGAAGGTTAAGACACTTCCTGTTATTTAAATTTCCACCTAAAACCACCTGACCGGAAAGATCGGTTACTTCGTATGTCCCTTCTGTATTATTTGAAAGTTCTACAACCATATCCCCTTTGTTCGGGTTCGGGTAGATGAGCAGCCCATTTTCACCTTCGAAGCCGGAAACACCTCCGGAAGTTAGTGATTCGTTTACCTGAAGGGTATTCTCGTACAGGCCAACACCTTTATGCTGACTGTTTTTCCCAGCTATTACAATATCCAAATCCTTATCTCCATCAATATCGGAAAGGGCCACGCCGCTATTTCCCACTCCTGCAAACCGGCAATTTTCATCAACCCTGAATATTCCGTTGCCATCGTTTTCATACAACAGGGAAACGCTCTCTGAATGCTGGTTATAGCCGGAAATAAACAAATCATTGTCCCCATCTCCGTCAACATCACCAAAAGAAACGTCACCATCCCTTAATCCGGTAAAAGATGTCCCTGAGACCTGAACAAAATTTCCATTGCCGTCATTCTCATAAAGATTTGAGATGACTTTGGAGCCTTTTGATATTCCGGTAATAAACAAATCTGCATTATTATCCCCGTTAATATCAGAAAAGGACACAGCACTACCATGTACCCCCTGAAGCTGATTGTTCCCGGAAACTGTAAAATTACCTGCCCCATCGTTCTTGTATAACTTTGCAATAGGTGAATAATGATTGTTAAGCCCCGTAATTAATATGTCCTGATCGTCATCCCCATCAATGTCCGAAAAGGCCACAGCACCCCTGGCACAACCCTGAAATACTGCATCCGCTTCTTTAAAAACTCCATTTCCATTATTCAAATACAACCGGGTAGTACTTTTCAACATTTCATCCAATCCGTTAACAAGAACATCCTGGTCGCCGTCACCATCTGCGTCGGCCACTGCCAGGGCACTAAAATCCAAGCCCTTAAACGGCATTTTTTTACCCAGCTTAAAGTTTGCTTTCCCATCATTAATATACAAATGGGCAATTCTCTCATGTGTCTTGCTTTTCAGCCCTGTTAAAAGTAAATCCTGATCCCCGTCCCCATCTATATCAGCAAAGGCCGCCGAGCTTCTGCTAACAGGTTCAAACGGCACATTTTCAATTAGTTGAAAGTTTCTGCCCCCTGAATTTCTGTACAGCCTTGTAATACATTCTTCTCCATTATATCCAGACAGGTAAAGGTCCTGGTCATTATCGCCATCAACATCGGCGAAGGCTACCACACATTCAGAAATATTCATAAGAATATCTTTCTCAGACACAAAAGGCTTCTGTGTAAATTGTATATCCTGTGCCTGCACGGAAAACCCGGCAAGGGCTAAAAATAAACCTGTATTTATTTGTTTAATACTACGTATCATTATTCTATTTTTTTAATAATCAGTTAAAAATCTTCCGCTCCCTATTCTACAAAAAAGACCCTGGTTTTTCCTTTGTAATCATGAAGTTCTCCGGTGTTACCATGCTTCCATTTCCCGTAATGACGAATACGATAGTAACCTTCAGGCACATCCTGCGGAATTTTCCATTCTATTTCAATATTTGTCCGGGCTACACCTACTCTGATCCAGGTCAGTTTGGTTTCAAGATCCCGGTCAAAGTAAAGAGGTTCCCAGGTAGAACCTTCCCACCACTCAACAGTAAGATAAGAATCATTGGTCCTTAAATCATTATTGGGGTGCCCTCCCCAAAACTTAACCTTTACCAAATCGCCTTTTGAGTAGAAATCTTCAGCATCCTCCCGTGTATCTCCATAATCTACATCACCTGGTTTTGCATCCATGATAATGGGGGTAGTAACATTCTTAGGGGCCGTTTTGTGGGGCACGGAAGGCTCCGCATCCGGCCATGGGTCCAATGATGGATTGACCAGCTTTTGCGCCAGTCTTTCAAACTCTTGTCTGTACGCAGCAAGCGTCCAGGGGCCAAAATGTGTACTTGCCCCCTCATACTGCTGTGTGGCATACTCTTCACGTGTTGTAACATAGCCGGCATAAGCATCGGAATAACCGGCCAGGACCAATTCTGTCAATCCGGTTCCTTCAACCCCTTCCACCGTTTTCTTTACCCTTCGCCCGGACATTACCGTAAATTCTGCAGGAGCGGCTAAAATTCCCAGTTGTCCGATTTTCATTATGGCCGTTGAGAGTATTTTTGGAGCTGCAGGGTTAGCATCATTTTCACCAACATGAAAGAATGGCGCTATTGGCTTTTCTGCCTGACATCTTCCTGCTGAATTTCCCGCGTCCGGATCTTTCGTAATCCCTTCCCGGCTGATTCCACTTCTTCCATCTTCTGCTCCTGCTTTAAACGACTCCCCTAAACCAGCCCTGCAGGTATACCTTTCTTTTCCATCGGTAAATTTCGGGGCAACAACAATATGTGCGAAATCATTATACCGCGATATGATGCTCACGGAACCTGTTAATTGTTGTGTTGCTGAATTGTACAACGACAAGGCCTTATCCAACTGTCTTTGCCCAATAATATTAGCGCTTTCCTCTTCGTCCTTTCCCGGGCCCGTAGCATCCTGATGGATTTTATCCGCAGGGGGCATATTTAAGTTCGGTGATAAATCCCCTGCATTGGTATTGGCAAAAGCAGCAACAAAAGCTCCCGTTTCTCCATAAGTAGACTTTTTTAACCTTTCAAATTTCAAAGCTGCATATCCCTTGTTATCTGAACTATTATGTTTGTAATTATTCGTCAGGCTGGTTGGGTGCACGGCAAACCAGGAAATCATTCCAACTTCTTTTTCCCCCTGAACAAACTTCAAAACAGTCATGTCCTCATCAATGCTGGGATAATCTGCTGCATCTTTATTTTTTTCATATGCTACAAGCGATCTGTTTATACTGGCATTCGTGAGCTTACCTTTATTGAAGTAAATACGCCCGGGGGCAATATTCTTATGGGCACGGACTATAGCCTCATAAATACCATTTACAAGGACAACATAGTTCCTTCTCCAGAAACCACCCGTGGAAGTATTATACAAACCATAGAAGGAAAAGCCACCCGTTGCAACATGTGTATGTGTAGCACTAATAACAACATTGTTGTCGTTATAAAGTGAACCATAAGTTGCCTTAAGCTTTTCCATAACCGCCACATTGACCGACTGAAACATCCCACCTTTATCAATGGAAACAAAAACAACAGGACTGCCACCAGGCTCTTTTACTATAAAAGCACGGGCATACTGCCTGTCTCTTATCCCGGAGTTTCTGTGAGTAAGTTCGGCATAACCGAAAAAATTCGCTTCCGCAATCTCGCCGGTAATATCATAAATACCAACTCCGATTTCGTAATTGTCCGCCTGCCCAAAACTACTCTGGAATTTGAAAATGCAGAGCATCAACAATGTAATGCACACAGCGTTTCTCATCTTTGTTTTTACGTGTTTTCTAAACATGATTTTTGTTAATGATTAAATTTTGATTGTCTTCAATTCGGTTTACAGGACAGTACTCCGTTCTTTTCTTCAGGCTCTCCGACTAATTAAATATTAATTTATTCATAAGGTTACCTCGTTGACAAAAACAACGATTTGCAACACGCTCCATATTTCAGTTAAAAAAATACAGAAAACATGCCCTAACCTTATCTTAATAAAAACAGGCCATAAAGCTTTCAGTTAATTCCGGAATCAATAACTTCTTAAAGTTATTTACTGAAATATACTTGTTGTAAACTGTTGTGAAAAGTACAACTACAGAGCGCCCACCGCAAAACGGTCTGTTTATAAAAATGTTAATTCTGTAAGTATAAATTATGTAAAAACCATGGAACAACTCATTATCAACACATAACAAAAAAACACCTGCACATATGTTCTTCCCGATCAGGTAACATATGTTTTTATTTAATAACATATGTTTAGAGAACATAAATTAACCTTACCCCTGAATTAAAAAATCAAAAAATTAAACGGTAAAAAGACATGGCATAAAAACACACACACCATAATGACAGACACAAAGGCCCAAAGGCATGCAAATATAAACACACTACCGGTGATTCACCTCAATACAGGCAAATGACATACCGCAACAACAACCATAAAAACCTTATTTACAGACAATTAAACCCAACACACCACCTCCCTCTTCCTTTGCATTTGACAGCAAAATGAAATATCTTCTATATAAATGGCTATAGTTTAAAATAGCGTTTTATTTTGTGTCTTTAAAGAAAAAAGGCAAAGATGACCCACCTGAAATTATGTAAAGAGACGCAGAGAAAGGCGATTTATTCTGATTTCCCTTAGATGTTGAAATGAGCTAATCGCGGTTAATTACGGGGCTCTATATTCTTAAGGCCGATTATCATTTCTTTTCCCCAGCATTGCCCCACCAAATTCCTTTAGGCCGCTCTTCTTATTGTCCCTGTCTATCCCACGGAATCGGAGTCTCTGATTACATTGAACCGAACTTTGAAAGACATTGCCGGGCAGTTAATTTAAACAAAACAACACCTAACACTCCTGCAGTCAGTCCATAATACAACAAGTCATTTCTCTTTAGGTCTTGTCCGTTTCAATACAGGTTGATTTGAGAAATGATTTTGTAGATGAAAACCTCCTGATTATTGAATTCTTTTTCCTGCCCGACAATAATTTCCCTGCTTTGTAATGTCAATTAAACAAAAAGGATAATTCTTAGAAAGTGAACAGCAAAAAAAGATAATTCAAATTAAAGCATTAAAAGTTATGATGATCAGAAAAAATATAGCAGTAAGTGACACCGGGTTTTTATTTAACCCGTCAACAGGAGATTCTTTTTCGGTAAATCCGGTAGGACAGGAAATATTTGGTTTACTAAAAGAAGGAAAAGGCGACCGTGAAATTGTTGCGTACATAATCGATAATTATGCGGTTGACAAGGATACAGCGGAGAAAGATCTGTATGACTTTAAGAACATGCTAAGCAATTTCAAATTAACACAGCAATCATGAGCAAGCCCAAGTATAATATCGCAGTAACAGGGTTAAACGCCATTGATAGTCCGGGCCCTGGAATCTCTGTTATCCGTGCATTAAAAGAAGCGCAAAGTTTTGATGTGAAAATTATTGGCCTTTCATATGAAACGATGGAACCCGGAATATATATGAAGGATCTTGTAGACAAGACTTATCAGATTCCTTACCCTTCGGTGGGCCAGGATGTGTTGTTTGATCGTCTTCGGTACATTAATAACATTGAAAACGTTGATTTTATATTTCCAAATTTTGATGCAGAACTGTTCAACTTTATTAAAATCCAGGGAAGACTGGCTGAAGCATTGGGAATAAAAATGGCCCTGCCGGAACTGGATCAATTTGAGGCCAGGCACAAAACCAACTTATACGAGTATGGCGAAAAACACCATATAAAAGTACCCTTTTCAAAAATGATTTACACGAGTTCAAAAATTCCAGAGCTTTGTGAAGAATTTGGTTTCCCCCTGGTTATTAAAGGCAAGTACTACGATGCAAAAATAGCCTACACATGCGATCAGGCTGTACAATATTTTAATAAGATTGCGGCCCAGTGGGGAACACCGATTCTGGTACAGGAGTTTGTGAAAGGAACAGAGGTAAACGTATGCGGTGCCGGAAACGGGGAGGGCGGCTTAATTGGTGCCGTTCCCATGCGAAAACTGCACATCACCGACAAAGGGAAAGCCTGGGCTGGTGTTTCCCTTGAAGATGAGAACCTGATGGAAATAACCCGGAAACTGGTGGGCGAAACAAAATGGCGGGGCGCATTTGAACTGGAATTTATGAAAACACCAGAAGATGAATATTTTTTAATTGAGATAAACCCTCGCTTTCCGGCATGGTGCTATTTAACTGTTGGTGCCGGACAAAACCAAGTCGAACAACTGGTAAACCTGGGAATGGGAGAAAAAGTAACAAGCTATGACACGTATGAGGCGGGCAAAATGTTTATTCGCTATTCATACGATATGATTGTGGATATGGCAACCTTTGAGCAAATCTCTACGCAAGGGGAACTTTAAATATTTAAACTCAGTTTTAATCACATTGAGACAATGAGGTGGAAGGTACTTTGAGAACAAGAAAAACAGGACATAACTGCACCCATTATCTCATATCAAACATCAGTGAAAATGGAAAAGAAACAATATGAACGCCCAATAATAAAGTCCCTTAACTCAGGACTTATGAATAAGTTCGGAACAAGAACAGAATATTCAGCTTTAACCCACATTGACGGAAACGCAGTAGAAAAACTAATAAAAGAGTTCGGTTCCCCTTTATTTGTACTTTCAGAAAAAAAGATCCGTGAAAATTTCAGGGCTGCCAAAAGGGCCTTCGAAACCCGTTATCCCAAAGTACAGTTTGCCTGGTCATACAAAACGAATTACCTGAACGCTGTGTGCAGGACTTTTCACCAGGAAGGTTCATGGGCCGAAGTTGTATCCCGTTTCGAATATGAAAAGGCCCTGAACAACGGAGTTCCGGGAAATAAGATTATTTTCAACGGACCAGATAAAACGGAAGAGGATCTTCGCTTAGCTGTAAAAAATAATTCACCGATACATATTGATCACCTTGACGAACTTTACAGGCTTATCGAGATTGCTGGAGAGTCAGAACAGAAACCCAAAGTGGCCATCCGGGTAAATATGGATACAGGTGTCCATCCAATGTGGGACCGCTTTGGTTTCAATTACGAAAACGGCCAGGCCTGGGATGCTATTAATAAGATTATCGGATCGGGCAAACTAGAGCTTACCGGCCTTCATTGCCATATTGGAACGTATATGATGTCTGCCGGGGCCTATGGAGTTGCCGCAACAAAACTTTCTGAACTGGCAGTCAGGATAAAACAGAATTATGATATAAGTATCTCCTACCTTGATTTGGGGGGCGGGTTTTGTTCCAAAAACACCCTGAAGGGCTCGTACTTGAGCGGGCAAGATACTGTTCCGGACATACCAGAATATGCAGAAGCCATATCCACGGCCATATTAAATGCCGGGTTCAAGCCTGATGAACTTCCTTATCTTTACCTGGAAACCGGCCGCGCCCTTATTGATGATGCCGGGTATTTACTGGGCAGTGTTATTTCCAATAAACGTTTGTCTGACGGTAGAAGAGCTACCATAATCGACATCGGTGTAAATATAATGTTCACCTCATTTTGGTACGACCATAAAGTGTCCCCTGCCCAGGAGTTCGGTCAACACGTGGAAGATACAATACTTTATGGTCCGCTATGTATGAACATTGATGTAATTCGTGAAAACATTTCCCTGCCCCCGCTAAATACCGGTGACAACCTGGTCGTACATTCGGTTGGTGCATATAACATTACCCAGTCGATGCAATTTATATCCCTGCGCCCTGCTGTTGTCATGATCGATATGGACGGAACTCCACATCTCATAAAAAACAGTGAAAGCCTGGGAACTTTGGAGGAAAACGAACTGGTACCGGATTATCTGAACAAAATTAACATATAGGTTTTGAAAAGTAATGGAACAGGAAGGGGTTTGGGTATATTCATGGATGGCTTTCTAAACAGCTATTCCCAGATATTCTTCTCAAACAACAAAGTTTTTTCAGGCATATTGATCCTTATTAGTTTTTTTGACATAGGGGCTGGGCTAAGTGGCGTAATCAGCATTGTTACAGCTCAGTTGACCATCGTGTTGTTTGGCTTTAACCGGGAGCATCTTAGAACCGGAAGCTATACATACAATGTGTTAATGGTTGGAATAGCCCTGGGGATTTTTTATGAGTTTAACCTTTCGTCAGTGTTACTTCTTCTGATAAGCGCTGTTCTTACCGTATTTTTCACAGTCTGGATGTCAGTCTCCCTGGAGAAAAAAGGGTTGCCGTTTCTTAGTATTCCATTTCTTATCGGAATCTGGATTGTTTTACTGGGGGCTTCAAATTTCTCTTCGGTGGCGTTAAATGAGAAAGAAGAACTTTCATTGATGGCCTGGTTTCCCGGAATATTTTCCCGGATATCCGATAGTGTAGGCTCACTTCCTGCCGGAGATGCCCTGCATCTTTACTTTCGTTCGCTCGGGGCCATCTTTTTCCAGTATAATGATCTTGCAGGCATACTTATCGCTTTAGGCATTCTTTATTATTCAAGAATTGCCTTTGGCCTGTCATTGTTTGGTTTTTCAATTGGTTACCTGTTTTATATCTTGTTTGAGGGGGACTTTTCTCAACTAATATATTCTTACATTGGTTTTAATTTCATTCTTACATCTATTGCCCTGGGCGGTTTTTTTATTGTACCATCTGGCCGCTCATACCTCATGCTACTGTTTACTATTCCGGTAATTGCGATTCTGATTAGCGCTCTGTACACCATATTTTCTGCAATAGGGATACCCATGTACTCCCTGCCTTTTAATATCGTTTCTCTATTGTTTATCGCTACGATGTTAACACGGTACAAGTCTTCGGGTATTAACCTGGTGACAGAACAGAGCTATTCTCCGGAAAAGAACCACTATAAGTTTATCAATTCAGTTAACAGGTTTAAAGACTATACATACTATCATATTACTTTACCCATTATCGGTAACTGGAGGGTAAGCCAGGGGCACAATGGTAAAATAACACACAAAGGCGACTGGCAATATGCCTGGGATTTTGACATTGTGGACGAACAGGAAAAAACCTATAGGGAACCCGGGCACAATGTTGAAGACTATTATTGTTACAACCTCCCTGTAATTGCCCCGGCAGACGGTTATGTTGTTGAAATTCTGGATGGGATTGATGATAATAAGATAAGCGATGTGAACCTGAAGGATAACTGGGGAAACACGATTATCATTAAACATGCAGAGCAACTTTACAGTAAGTTATCGCACTTAAAAAAAGGTTCTTTTACCGTAAAAACCGGGGACACGGTAACACGGGGACAAAAGCTGGCAGCCTGCGGCAGTTCAGGAAGATCCCCCGAACCTCACCTTCACTTTCAGCTTCAGGCAACGCCGTTTATTGGTTCAAAAACGTTAAAGTTCCCGGTGAGTTATTTCCTGAACACAGAAAATGGGGAACAGCACTTTAACACATTTACTTATCCGAAAGAGAACGATGTTGTATCAAATGTAAAGACTTGTAAACTGCTCATGGATGCCTTCGGTTTTATTCCCGGAAAAATAATGAAGTTTAAATACGAAAACGAGGAGTATGTCTGGGAGGTATTTACAAACGTATTAAACAGGACCTACATTTACTGTTCTAAAACACAGAGCTATGCCTATTTTGTGAACGACGGCATAATGTTCTACTTCACAGATTTTTACGGTAAAAAGGGCAGTTTACTCCACCACTTCTATTATGGTGCTTATAAAGTGTTACTGGGATATTATGAGGGTGTAACACTGAAAGAAGAATTGATGATAGACGGATTCTTTAACAAGTTAATTAAATCCGTTCATGATTTTACGGCCCCCTTCTTTCATTATTGTAAATTAAAATACAGTTTTTATTTCAAGAACTGTGACCACCCTCACAATCCGGATAAAATAGAGTTTGAGACAAAATGTTCGGGCTTTTTAGGAAAAAGAATTGTAAAAGAACAGCACTATTCTTTTGAATTAAAAGAGGGCCGGATACATACTTTCAGAATAAATAATAATACAGCACAATGCATCGATTAGTAATAATTCTTACAATACCCTTTATTGCAAAAAGTGTTGCAGGTCAGGAAACTACTTACAAAGAAGCCGATTCCATTAGCTACGCTTTTTACATGGATGAAAAATGGGAAGAACTTGTAAAGTTTTCAGAGTCTGCTGCTGAAGAGGGAATTGACTATTATTATTTTAATGTTCGTGCAGGAGTAGCCTGCTTTAAAACAGGGCGGTACGGGCTGGCTGAAAAATATCTTTTAAAAGCCATTAAAAACAACAAAACCGATTTCGCACAGCAATATCTTTTCTGGACCTACCGGTTGACCGGAGAGACAACGAAAGCCGACAAGGTTTACGGACAGCTTTCTGATGAAGCAATGAAAACCCTGGGGTACAAAAGAAAAGTAATGGAATATGTTTATTTCGAAGGTGGACTAAAAAGACCAGGCACAGAAGAGAAGAAGCCCGTTTATTATGGGGGTATATCTTTGGGGCACCGGCTCTGGGGCAATGCCCATATGGAGCATGGGGTAAGTAGTTACTACTATAGGTCATCCTCATTTAAAACGGAACAAATTCAGTACAGCCTTAGCATAAACCTTCCTGTAAAACAGGGGATTCTCGGAATTGGGGGACAATATGCAAGTGCAACAGAGAGTGCAATATTGTCATTAAACTCCTCTTACCAAAAATACTTGGGCAAATCGACTTACGGGGGATACCTTGAATATTCGAAACGTTTCAAACGGGCAGGAATAAATTTCTTTTTAAATTACCTGGGGGATAAGAGCGACTCATCTTTTGTGAACTCCACTCAAACCAATGGAACTTCACCACCTGTTCTGCAGGAGCAAACTGATTCATATTTTAACAGTAGCATTATTTCCGGCTTCGACCTTTATTTTACACCAAGGCAGTTTAATGAAAAGTTAACTCTGGGGATAGAAAACTACCTTGTACTTTCAAACAACAATGGAGAGCATGTTTATAAAACATACCTAAACATTTCTCCGGCACAACGGATTGGGATAAACCTCAGCTACCTTCATAAGGGCAATGCCCGGTTCTATGATAAAACTTCCGATGTATTGTATACGGACAGCACATATGAAGTAAACCGGTTCGATGCAACACTGAGAATGTATTTGTCGACTAAAACAACACTTGGCCTTACCTACTCTTTAGAGAAAAATAAGAACATAAACATAAATGAAAGAACAACAATTAACTCTCTTTTTATAGGTGTTTTATTTAAATTCTAGTATCATGAAAGCAACATTTTTAATTGTAACAATTTTAATAAGCCTGCCTGAATTATTAACAGCACAAACAGAACAAATGCAGGCCTTTTCGCAAAGCTACGAGTATGAGAACAGCAAAGATTATGCAGGGGCCATTGCCCAAATTGATGAAGTTTACGATGCCACTTCTTATGAAATGAGTTTACGGTTAGGGTGGCTGCACTATTTGCAGGGGGATTATATTAAATCGCTCCGGCACTATAAAAATGCCGTAAAGATAAAACCAGGATCAGTGGAAGCGATACTGGGAAGTGTTTACCCACAGGCTGCTATGGAGAATTGGGACGAGGTTGTGTCAAGTTATGAAGCTATACTTACCATTGACCCTAAAAATTATACCGCTAATTTGAAAATGGCCAATATTTTTAATTACCGAAAAGATTTTAACCAGGCCATAACCTACGCGCAGGTTGTGGGCAACTGTTATCCGTTCGATTATTCTGTTAACCTGGTGTTAGGGCAGATTAATGTTGGACTTGGCAAAATTGAAGAGGCTAAGCAATATTTGAACAGGGCTTTGCTATATTATCCGGAATCAAAAGAAGTACTGGAATTAGTTAAAACCTTATAGAGTATTTGGGACATAAAATATCAAACGGAATGGAATGCTGTTTTTTCATTTAATTTCGCAAGACATACTAAATTAGTTCGTCGTTTGCATAACTCTCAACGTTTAATAAGTAAACCCATACGTTCGCACTTCAAATTAACGCATTCACTCAATGGCTATTTCCGGTTTGAACTAAAAAGTATATTTTACGTAACCCTTGGTCGTCTTAACGCAGATTCAATGCCCTGAAAATTAAAAGGTAAAATCAATTCGCTTATTACACGGGTAAAACAAGCCCTCATAATTAGCAGTTGATTTCTATTTCATTCTAAGGATATATTTATTCATGCATAAAAGACGAACATGATATTCGGAGTTGGACTTAGGTTTTTTTCAGGATCGAGAAAAAGGTTTTTATGATATGGCCTTTACCCGTAACTAAAGATTCAATTAAAACAAGGGGGCGTTCTACATATTCAGACAGAGTCAATTCTTTTAGAATATCGTTTTTAATAAGAGTGCTTCACAGAGAGTAATTACATTAAAAGTACCTACTGGTCAAGTAGAGAAATGGGAGGAACCGTTTGCTTTGTTTTTTGTGTCTCCGGCTTTAAGTCCGGGGACATTTTTGTTTGCATTGTCTGTCTTTAACAACACAACACTTAACGCGTTATTATACAGGATATAGACAATATACTCCAGTGGGTGTATTCGCGACAAACCGTTTATTGGTTTTTACCGTATTGATTGGTTTTAAGGATCCTGAGGTTTCTGGGGCAATCTAAAAGTAAATGTAGAACCTCTGCCAACAGTTGATTTTACTGAAACTGCCCCCCCTAACATTTCAATATAGGATTTTGCAATGGTTAAACCAATCCCGGTCCCCTCATATGCTCCTTTATCTTCAATATCAGCCTGAACAAACCTGCTAAAGATAGCTTCCTGCCTTTCCTGGGGTATTCCTATACCTGAATCTTCAACATAAAACTCGTAATGGTTTTCCTTCATTATGTAACCAAACCTCACAAACCCTTCATGCGTATATTTAATGGCATTCTTTATCAGATTTGTCATAATAGCGTCAAAAAAAGAGCGGTCTGTAATAAAGATCTGGCTATTGTCCTCACCCTCATTATCATTTAATAACATAATCCTTTTTTGCATAGCGTCGAAAGCAAAGAACTGGTAGAAACAATCAAACTGTTTGGAAAGGTTAACCTCCTCAAACGACGGTTTCTTTTGCAGGGTTTCTATTTTAGATAATTCAATTATATTATTGACCGTTTCAAGCATACGTTTCCCACTTCTTTTAATAATATCAATATAATCTTTTTGCTTTTCCCCACTTAGAAATGGTGTTTTAAGTAAGTCGGCAAATCCAAGTATGCTATTCATTGGTGTCCTGATTTCATGGCTCATATTTGCTAAAAATGCAGACTTTAGCTTGTCGCTTTCTTCTGCTTTTTCCTTTGCTCTTAACAGCTCAAATTCTTTTCTTTTTCTGTCACCAATATCGCGGAAAATACCTTGAATTGCTAATCCTTCTTTATAAGATAGTTGACTTACCGATGCCTCTATATGAATCTTCTCTGATTTATCAGAAAGGCCAACAAACTCGAACCGGATTGGCTTTTTGCTGCTTTCATTTGCCCCACAAAATGAATTCCTGATAAAGTCTTCGTTTTCCGGGGCTATCAAGCTTATCAGTTTGAAATCCGGATCGTTTAGTTTATCCATGGTATAACCAAAAAGTTCTTCGAATTTTTTATTCGCCAGAACGAACTTTTTATTGTATAACAAAAAAACTGCGTCATGAGAATTTTCGATTAATGTTCGGTACTTCATTTCGCTTTCCTGAATTAGAAGGGTTTTTCTTTTTACCTGAACGCGCAGGCTGACCAACCATAGCCAAAGAAACAGGATTAGAAGCAATGTAAGCCCGGTTACCGCAACAGTTGTTATAATTAAGGTTTTTGATGGCTTATGAGGTGTTGTAAAGATCCATTTACGCTCAATTTCCTTCTTCTTTTCCGGAGAAATCTGGTTTACGGCTTTATCTACGACTTCAAACAGACGTAAGTTATCTCCGGGACAGGCAACGGAGAGCCGGTTAAAGCATCCACTTTCTCCGGCAATTTTTAAATTTGACAAGGACTGATTCTCAAATTGATAGGTTGCATACATCTGATTGATAATCATGGCTTCCTGTTCCCCGGAAGCAACTCTGCGCAATCCCGTTAAGTCATCAATGACCTCATGTAGTTTAATGTCCGGATAATAATCTCTCAAGTAGCCACTAACAGCATAATTCTTTGTAGCACAAACATTTTCACCCGATAAGTCCTTCATATTCTTTAGCAGGGAACTCTTCCGCGTAACAATAACATAGGGGGTTTTTATAAAAGAATTTGTAAAATGCAAATACTCTTCCCTTTCAAGAGTCCGAGCAATTCCTACAATAATAAAGTTTTCAGCTGTTTTTGAATATTGCATCAAACTGTCCCAGGTTGCAAAATTCTTAAACTTAATCTTAACTCCCAGGTTGTTTTGAATTTCTTTGAAATAGTCGACAAGTACACCTTCATATTTACCATTCTCATTATAGAAGGCATGCGGGGGGGCATCGTACCCAAATAATACTTCAAATTTATTTTCCGGTTTAGATAGCCATTCCTTGTCTTCAGGTGTTAAAAAACTTCGGTCTGAGTTTTTACACGCCAACAAACAAAAAAAAGGAATGATTACAACAAGAAAAATCCGTCTATACCAACGACTTACAAAAATTTGGTTATTTAGGACAAACAGGTACTTCATATACCCCTAAATTAAATAATTCATTTAAAAAAAGTATAAAACACCCTTGAAATTACCTTGTAGATTGTTAATGTAAAACAAATTGTCCCGAAACCTTTTTCGTTGTTGAACTAAAATACTACGGCGGCAGTATTTTATAAAATTCCATAACGGGACCGGCTACAGGTTTGATCAAAGTCAACAACCGTTCTTTTTCTTTGTCAGACATACCATCAAAGGACTTTGCGTAAGAGGCGTTCTCAGTTATCATATCAGCAGAAGTCATACCACTGGTAAGTGTTGAAACCGGAAACGACCATACATAATGCAGCGCTTCTTCAACAGAGGCTAACGAAGGTATTAATTCCTGAGGGGTTTCCCTTCCTTTTTTTGCCCAACCATCAATACGTCCAAAAAATTGTCCGTTGGCCAAAGTCTTCATGGCAATAATGCCATAATCCTTTTCTAATAGCTTAGGAAGTACTTTTAAAGTGAAACTATCGTAATAATGATCACATAAATTAACAGGCAATTGACATGTGTCCAGAACAATTCCCATTTTATCCAATCGCTCAAGCATTCTTAAGTGTGTAATTGTCCTTTTGTGCCCCGTAAACCCCACATAGCGGATATCCCCTTTTTGTTTGGCTTCCAGCAAAGTATCAAGCACCCCGTTATCAAGTCGGTTATCTACATCTTCCGGAGTTTCTATGGTGTGAATCTGGTAAAGATCAATAACATCAATATTCATTCTCTTTCTTGACAAATCAAGCTGCCTACGCACCCCTTCTCCGGTCTTTGCCCCGGTTTTTGACATGATAAACAACTCATCCCGGTATTTAGGGACCAGGTACTTTCCTATTTTTGTTTCACTGCCACCTCTTTGATAAGCATGTGCCGTATCAATAAAACGAATCCCCTGCTCAATGGCCCTTTCGGCCATTTCCTGAGCTTTAAATTCTGTTTCTGCCCTTCCGTAATGTCCTGATCCAAGAGAAAGCATGGTTACCCATTCATTGGTTCGCCCCAGCCTTCTTACAGGAAGCAATTCCCCCCATTTATCCTTTTTAAACTTAATTTTCTCTTTCTGACGGGCCAGTAATCTTCCAGGCACCGAATATGCAGCTGTAAGTACAGATAAGTATTTAAGAAAATCCCTTCTTTGCATAAGATCCTGATTGTTATTTTGTTGTTAAAGACAAATATAAGTTTTACTCTACATGTTGTACTTACGGGGAATACGGTTAACGAATAATTAACATTTGCAGCTTTTACAAAGCTTCCTCTCTTTTCCCTGGGAAGACCCGATAAAAAGAGAAACAGCCGGTGAAACCGGCTGTTATAGTGAGGAGAGAAGGAGAAGTTGTGTGTGTGGTAATTTTGGATGTAATGTTAAGAATTGGTTTGAAGTTGTGCAGTTAAAGTCATGTGTAGTTTTGTATTCAATTAATAACGTTATTTATAATAGCGAATAAAGTGCCAAACCCTTCACCTCAAACTAAAACACTCACACACAAAACATTACAAATATTCACATCAAAAAAAGCTCCCAAAAAGAAAAACGAATTACCAAATAGAGAATATTGAAGAAGGTTTCCCGGCTCTTTATCACCCTAGCAGAATAATTCTCCGGTTCGTTGATAAAAAAGCCCTGCCTGTTGATTCTCTTGGCGAAAGAAAATTAGCCACAATATGTTTGTATAAACTGAAAATCAACGATAAAACGGCCACTGGATGAAAAAGAAAAAAAAGTATACCCAAAAAGAAATCATTGCGATTCTGAAATGGTTTCACGGAGAGGAATTTGACAAATATCCTCTTGAGGAAGCCCCTCCACCTACAGATCCCTGCTGTAAAAAGTAACATCACATTCTCTGGAATAACACCACTTCCCGGCAAAACAAAACTACTACGACAAACACAAACAAGGTTCCCCACAGCATTTTATTTAGTGGCTGCAAGAAAACTATTCATTTTGAAAGTCTTTCTCAAGAAGACTATTTAACATGGGGGATGTACCAGAGTAAAAAGAATAATAGCCCCAACATTGAAAATATCCTACTTTACGTTGATTTAATCCCCCTGCCCATTGATTACCTTTTGCTATTTGCGCCCCCTTAAATATCTTAGAATATAACAATTATAAAAATTACCCTTATGATACACATATTCAAAAACAAACCCGGAGTAATTTCCTTGCTTATTCTTAGTATGGGGGTCAGTTCTTTTCATAGCAGTACTCTTTTAAATCAGGAATATACTAAAAAGAAAAAACTGAAATATCCTGTTGTAGAAACCGGACAGACTGCGTTTTACAATAACTTCAAAAGAATAAAGAGTCCTGGGAAAGGGGAACCTTTCTACGGTCAGGATGCACACTACAACTGCATACCGGCATCTTACACAGACAACGGGGATGGAACAATAACGGACAATGTTACAGGGCTGATGTGGGAAAAAGGTTTTAGGAAATCTGATTATACCGATGCCAATGCCAATGCCAAAGCTTCAACGACCGGTGGATATACAGATTGGAGAGTACCAACAATTAAAGAGCTTTATTCCCTCATTGACTTTAGCGGTAATCAGGGTACTGGCCTGCCCAACATGATTATCCCTCCACGTGACGCTGTTCCGTTCATTAATACGGGTTTCTTCAGATTTGAATACCCTAAAGCGGGGCGTTTTATAGACGCTCAGTATATCAGCTCAACCGAATATACAGGAAATGTAATGAAAGGATCAAAAGCTTTTTTTGGTGTAAACCTGGCAGACGGTAGGATAAAAGGCTATCCGCAAAACCCAGGCAGAAACTCTTCTAATTATGGCAGGTGGTACCTCCGGCTGGTAAGAGGAAGTTCAGAATATGGAAAAAACAACTTTAAAGATAATAAGAACGGCACTGTTACAGACAAAGCTACAGGTTTGATGTGGCTGAAAGATGATAGTGGCAGCCATATTTTTGCAAAAGCTATGAAAGAAGCCTCTCAAAAAAACGGCTCCCTTAACTGGGAAGAAGCTCTTTATTTCGCAGAAAACCTTACATACGCAGGCTATTCCGACTGGAGGTTGCCCAATGCCAAAGAACTACATACCATTGTTGATTATACCCGTTCTCCTGATATCACAAAATCTGCTGCTATCAACCCGGTCTTTAATACGGCAGAAATTATTAACGAAACGGGGGTTCTGGATTATCCTGCTTACTGGTCTTCCACTACGTTTAATCCGGGTCGCGATGCCGTTATCTTTCATTTTGGACGTGCCCTGGGATATTTCCATGGCCGGTTTTTGGACGTGCATGGCGCAGGGGCCCAGCGAACTGACCCAAAAGCCGGAAAAAGCAGCTATGGAAAAGGTCCACAGGGAGATGTGAGGCGTGTTTATAATTACGCCAGACTGGTCAGGAATGTAAAAAATGAATGACAAAAAGGCGCCGATTGAGTTTATTCATTTAGGTGCGCCCGTTGTTGTTTTTCAGATTAAAAACTTTTCAAGTACCGATTCCAATTCACTTCGGTGAATTGGTTTCGAAATAAAACCGTCACATTTTGCTTTTTCTGCCTTTTGACGATCTTCTTCAGAAGAATAAGCTGTTTGGGCCACAATAGGCAGTTTTGGCAAAAACCTTTTAATTTCAAGTGCGGCGTCATAGCCATTGATGACCGGCATCTTGATATCCATAAAGACCAGATCCAGATCCGGGTTGTTTTTGCTCGCTTCTATTGCTTCTTTTCCGTTACGGCTATGCAAAATGCTTAATTTTCCATTGGTCACCTTATTCAATAAAGTTTCAATGTACAGATAGTTTATATAATCATCTTCTGCCACCAGTACCTTGTACTTTTTTTTCTTTTCTAATTCTGAGATTAAACGGTGTACCCTGTCTCCGGATTTCGTTTTATAATCAATCAGGTTATACGGTATCGAAACATAAAATATGGTACCTTCTCCTTTCTCCGACTTAAACCAAATATCAGCCCCTACCAGCTTTGCACTTTCCTTTGCTATAGACAACCCAATCCCTAACCCTCCGGTTTGAGACGTATATTCACTTTCCTCTCTGGTAAATCTGCTGAATATATCTTTCTGATAATCTCTATGTATCCCTACTCCTGTATCTGCTATGGAAATGATAATATTTTCACCTTCAAGTTTGTATTCAACACCAACAGAACCTGATTCTGTAAACTTAAAAGCGTTATCCAACAAACTGCTAAGAACACTGTATAGTTGTATTTTATCTGTAAATACCACACTATTTTCATCCGTCAACCCTTCCTCAACATTGAATGAAAGCTGCTTTTCTTTTGCAACTACGGTAAATACATCGTGAAGTTCTGCCAGCAATTCATTTAATTTCAACTCCTGAAAGTTCGGTTTTACTTCTTTTGTTATAAGTTTTGAGTATTCCAGTATATGATCTACCGTTTCAAGAAGCTGGTTAATACAATTCTTAATTAATTTGGCAAAACGGTCTCTTTCCTGAATTGTTGTTTTTTCTTCTGCTATTAAATTGGAAAACCCGTAAATGCCATTTAGAGGCGTTCTTATTTCGTGTGACAAGTTGTGCAAAAATGCGGACTTTAGGCGATCACTTTCCTCAGCCTTTCGTTTTGCTTGTATCAGTTCTTCCTTTTGAAGGGCGTTTTCTTGTTCCAGGCGATAAATTCTCAGGGCATCTTCTATTGTATTGTTTAAAGCTTCTTCATCCCATGGCTTTTGAACATACTGAAATACCCGTGCCTGATTTATTGCATTCTCGACTGCACTGAAATCGGTGAACCCTGTAACTAAAATGCGGTTTGCCTGAGGAAAACGTTCAAACGTGTATTTTAGAAACTCAACACCGGTCATCTCCGGCATTCGTTGATCACTAAGAATTAAGTCAACACGGTTCCCCTCCAGAATATCCATTCCCTGTTTAGCTGAAGTGGCCGTAAGAACATTATATTTCCTCCTGAAAGTATCCCTAAAAATCCGAAGATTACTCTCTTCGTCATCAACATAAAGTATGGTAAACTTTTCCATTAGTCTTTTTATACTTTGGCTCTACTATCCTGAGCTGTTTAAATCATATTTGACAGTAGTTATTGGTTCTGAGTTTTCCCATGTAATTTACTCTTCTTTTATTGAATTTACAATAGTTTGCTTTAATTCTTCATAATCCCATGGCTTCGAAATAAACTTGAAAAGTTTATATTCTTCGAAGGCCTTTTTTATTTCGGAATCCTCCGAATACCCTGATAGTATTAACCGTTGAGGAGGTATTTCGGAAAACCGGTCGTTTATCTCTTTAAGCAACTGTACGCCAGTCATACCAGGCATTCGCTGATCGGTTATTACCACATCAACCGTTTCCCCGGAAAGTTTCTCCAGGGCCTTATATGCGGAAGAAACTGTTTTTACATCAAAGTCCCTTCGAAAAGTGTCTTTAAAAATCCGAAGGTTGCTTTCTTCGTCGTCTACGTAGAGTACCTTGTATTTCATTCTTATGGTTTTTATGCAGGTTTGTATATATCTTGAATCTATCTCTTAAAACAATTATGAACCATGTTCACCTAAAAAAGGAAGGGTAATAATAAATTCGCTCCCTCTATTTACTTCCGACTTCAGTTCAATTTTGCCATTGTGTTCACCAATAATCCCATAGGTTATAGAGAGGCCCAGACCAGTGCCTTTCCCAACCGGTTTAGTTGTAAAGAAAGGATCGTATAGTTTCTCCCTTATCTTTTCAGGAATGCCACATCCATTATCCTTTATTGAAATAAAAATGTTATTTTTTTCTTTTCTGGTGCTTATCCATATTGTCCCTTTTTCCTGAATTGAATCAATAGCGTTTGAAATTACATTTAGAAAGGCCTGGTTAATTTTCCCCGGGTAACAACTAACGGGCGGCATTGTACTTTCGTAATCCCTTACAACCTCAATATGGTTTTTATACTTATTCTTAAGCAGCAACAATGAAGTATCAAGCCCGTCGTGAATATTCATTGCCAGTCTTTCCCCCTTGTCTACCCTGGAAAAGCTTCTTAATCCTTTAACAATTTCCGCTGTACGATCTGCCCCAATTTTTATATCATTTATAATTTCTGGTATAGCTTCAATAGCATCGTCAAAGTAGTTTTCCTGCTTAATCCTTTGAATATTTTCCAGCTTTTCTTCAATGTCATCTGCTCCCGGTTTTATTTTACTTACTTCTTCAATAACGGGTTCGATATCTTTAAAGTCGCGCAAAAGGCTGTTAATTCCCGCATAGACAAAATTAATGGGGTTATTTATCTCGTGTGCTATCCCTGCTGAAAGCACCCCAAGGGAAGCCATTTTTTCCGACTGCACCAACTGTTTTTGTATCTGTTTTATTTCTTCCAGCGTTGTGGTCAGTTCTTCATTTTTTTCATTTAGTTCATTGTTCATCGATTGTATCTCCTTGTTATTTTCAGCCAACTCATTGTTCTTAAGACAAATCTCTTTTTGTTGTTTATTTAAAAGGAGGTTCTTTTTCTTCTTATCCCTAATATTCTTCAACAACAGTATACTTAGTAACGAAATAATCGTGGAACCTATTACAAATAAAGTTACCGTTATGCGCTGCCTTCTTATTGTCACATTCTTTTCTGCAAGAATTATTTCTTTTTTCTCGATCTCTTGTTTTTGATATTCTAAGAATTCACTTCTCTCAACAATCTCATTTCTGAACCCTTCCAGCTTTTTCTTCGATTTTCTGAGACTGTCGTTAAAAGTGTGCAGTTTTTTTTCACTCGTCCTATAAGCCTGCTCCTGAAGTTCCAGTTGTGTTTTATAATTATCGATTTCTGAGTTTAAATTTTGCCTTTCCAGCTTTTGTTTTTCAACTTCCAGCTTTTGTTCTTCCAGTTTCCTTTCGGTAGTCTTCACCTGTTTTTCCAAACCGGAGAGTTTACCCTGAGATTTCGCCAGCTCTTTTTCCAATTCAACCAGTTCTTCCCGGGACTCAAGATACATTTCCACCAACTCCACTTCTGTACCTCCCATTAATAAGATCTCATCATTAATCTTAATTTTCCTGGAATAAATGTTCCCTTTATTGATTTCAAAAAGCATCTTTCCTTCTTCCGTTTCATATAAATTCAACATGATGTCGCGTTTATTATCATAATTCTCGCTAACCAGCAGTATTTCATCTTCACTTGAATCATTAAAAAGCCCGGGGTAATGTTCTATTTTATCAGAACCCACAAATATCAGGCAAGTCTTCTCCATATCAATTTTATCCGTTCCAGAGCTTATTGTTAAATCAATTTTCTTTTCTCGTACCAGAAGTTCTTTTGCCAATTTTTTGAATTCTGACTGAAGGGCTTTTTCCCCGGTAACAACAACAATATTATATGTATTTAAACGGTTTTGTTTATCGGAATAAGATAATTTGGCGAAGTTGTAAACGTAAGCACCTAAAACTTCAGAACGTTTAAGTTGCGCATATGCACCTGCTTTTGCCATAAATACGAGCAGCATAAAAACGATCAGCTTATCCATCTTTAACTTGTCAATCATTTTTTCCTGTAATTTTATACGATAGTTGTAAAAGGTATGAAAACTGTGGTTGACGATAGCGGTCCGGGGCAAGATTTGATGTATGATAGTACTCTGTATTGGTTACATTCTTAAAAACGAACTGAATACCAGCATTTTTGTAGTCCCGTACAGAAAGGTACAGGTTAAGAACTACTGCTTCATCAATATATTCACTACCTGTGGCCTTAATTGCTTTGGTATTTTTCTTTCTTCCGATATAAAAACCACGCAATCCAATATTAAAGTGTGCCCCTGCCTTATAATCAACACCCACTACTCCCATGTGAGGGGAAATTTCGGGAACTACTTCATTTTTATCATCCGTACTGCGGTTAAATGAGTAATTCAAATGCCAATTCAGTTTTGAACTTATATATTGCACCTCTGTTTCTGCCCCCCTGGTAATTGTACTTCCTGAATTTTCCCAGTAAAAATTATTTTCACTTGTTGTATTCTTTCTTAAACCACTGAACAGATTATTGTAATATACCGACACCGATCCTTTTATCTTTTTGGAAAAAAAATACAATGTTGACAATTCCCAGGAATTAAAATACTCTGGCTTTAATCCCGGATTTCCAGTCCCTGAAGTGAAATCCCATGGTTTTGGAGCGCGAAATGCCTGTGCATAGATAAGTTTTAAATTCAGTCCTTTGTTATGAAACAATAACGATACCCGTGGTGTAAATACCCTTCCGTAAAGTGTACTATATTCATACCTTAATCCCGGTACAAGCTGCCAGTAATTATAAAACTGATAATCACACTTCACAAATGCCCCGCCCATAACATTGGTTTCTTTTTCCGGATTTTCGGGTTTTTCCGGCCGAACAAAAAACTTACTGCTAAACGCTTTGGAATATCCGCTGGCAAGGCTTTCATAGTGACCAAAAATACCTGTCACAAACCACAGATGGTTATTAAGGGTTAATTCAATATTTTCCTCCACTCCAATTAAATCATTTGGCCGGTAATAAGCAACACACCCGGTGTCTGTTACTTCTTTAACTGAATTTCCCAATATAGTTGCATTCCTGTAAAAAATCACTGCCTCATGATTTAAGTTTTCTGATAATTCTGCCTGGTTCTTTAAATATGCATTTATCAGCCGTAAATTCCATAATGTTCCAGCCCCTTTATGTATTGTATGAACAGATGGGTAATTGGTTGATGTTGAACTGCGACGGTTTTGGCTATTTATTCCTGCAACAAAACCTTTATGGATTACTTTTGCGTCAAAGGCATAATCCGTTTCAAATATTTCCATTTGCCGATCCCAGTTGTTATCATTATTTCCATCGCTTAAATCAGCCTTTTCGCTTGTCTTAACCATACCGGACAATTGAATTCCGGTATGCTCTTTTTTATGGGAGTATGTAATGTCTGTCAAATAAGTATTAAAATTTCCTATAGCAGCATGCGCCAGAAGTTCATTGTTTTCCCCCGGATCTTTGGTTATAATGTTTATTATTCCTGAGATAGCATTTGTTCCATATATTACTGATGCCGGACCATACATAACCTCTATGCGCTCTACATTTGCAAGGTTATATTGCCCTCCACCGTAGAACCCTCCGGAATTTAATTCATTTATTTGTATCCCGTCAACCAAAACAAGAATGGCATTATTCTGCCGTGGAAGCCCTCTTAAGAATGAGTAACTGTTTAAACCTAAAATATTGCGAAACTGAAACCCCGGTAACTCTGCTAAAGCATCTTCAAGGGTAAAATATGCCTTATTTTCTATTTGCTCTCTGGTTATAACCCGCATTTTTGCCGAAGTATTACTTAAACGTTGTTTTTCTTTCTTTTCTGAAGTTACGTATAACTGAGATAATTCAAGCAAAGATCGACGATAAAAATTAATGGTGTCCACCTGAGAAAATACACTCCTAACGAATGTTAAACATGAAAAGACAAGAAAACACTTCAATTTGAATACCAACAACTTATCCATTTTCATCGAATTTAAATATTAGCCTAAAAAAGTAAGTCCTGCCGGGTTGAGGGTGGTAAGCCGGAATATGCCCCTCAGGGTTAACATTATTCACATAATCATATTCATCAATAAAACCCGATCCTGTTTCCCTGCCCATACCATAATACTGCTCGTTAAAAAGGTTGTTTATAATTATTTGCGCTGTAAATTTCTTGGCAAAACGATATGAAACCACCAGGTTAAACTTTAAATAAGGGGCCCCCCAGCCCCCCTCATACTTCTGCATCCACACATTCGTAACCGGCGCCTTTCGTTTACCAACGTAATTGCTTCGTAAATCCACTGAAAGCTTCCTTTCAAAAAGGGACTGATTTATCCCTGCGTTTATTTTATGCCCCGCTGTTCGATCGATCGGGTAAAAACGAAATGGTTCACGTTCTATTCCGGTCAAAAAACTATAGTTAGAATAAAACCTTGCATTTTCATAAAACTGAAGAGAAAAGAAAAGAGATATTCCTGAAATACGGCTTTCCTGGATATTTTCGAAGCGTTCCCCTGCCGGCTTAGTACTATCCTCCACTTTTCCTATCTGCTGGCTAACCTTGGAATAAAAGACATTAAACTTTAATGAGCACCTGTCACGGAGCAGTAAGCTGTTTACTTCCAGTTCCGTTGTCCCAATTTTTTGTGGAACCAGTCCGGAATTTCCTCTAAACTCACTGGTCAGCTCAAATATGCTTGGCTGACGAAAAGCTGTTCCATACATAAGCTTCAACCCCCAAAAAGGTTTTGGGTTATAATCAAGTGCTATCCTGGGATTAACAATACTTTTATACTCCGAACTCAAGTCATACCTCACCCCTAATGAACTGGAGGTATACGCTGACCATTTTTTATCCCATATTGCAAAAACAGCAGCTTCTTTTACCCAAAAAACAGGATATTTCTTCGGCCGGTCTAAACCGCCCCCTTCTACTGCAATATCCCATGAGGAGGTTGCTGTACTGCCGGTTTCCGGAACTTCTCCAAGAGATACCACCCTTTCGTTTTTACGGCTTAATGCCCCTTTAATGCCAAGTGAAAAAATATTGTTCTTGTCTGCATTATATATGAAATGCTCTTCAAAATATCCCTGGTACGAATATGCTATATAACTTTTCGCCAAATCATTAAAACGGTACAAATACCTAAACCCCCGGGAAGGTAAAATATGCGTCCCCCTGAAAACAATGCTGGATGTCAGCTCCGTTTTTTCTCCTGGCATAATTTTGTTTTTCAGGTAAGAATAATACGACTTAAAATTTGCTACATTTTCCCGCTCAAAAACATTGTACTCATACCCAACATTTGCTGAAGAATAACCTTGGACAGCATTTGAAAGAAAAAACCCACCTTCTGTTTCCTTATAGGATATTTTGGCCCTGACAGAATAACTGTTATTTAATGTATTAAAACCGCCCGGCATAATTTGCCCACCTTTGGGGTTAATCGTGTTCTCTACGTAGTTTCCTGCACTGTCATAATCGGCCAGAATTGTTTGGGGGTAACGGTTGTTTTTAAAATACTCTGCCGGATCATACCTTTCTATGCCATAGTCCCCTGTCGATTTATATTTATGACAGGCCAACGACAAATGCGTGTTCTTTCCCAAAGAACTGCCAATATGTATATCGCTTCCGAATGTCTGGTTGACTCCATTAGTCACCGTCACCTTTGTACCGTGGTAGTTTTTTTTTGTAATAATGTTTATTACCCCCGAGAACGCCTGAGCACCATATACCACCGAGCCTGGCCCCTGAATTATTTCTAACCGGTCAACATCTATAAAAAGATTATCATATGTCCACAATAACGACCAGTTAAAACTAATGTTATTCTGAACAATACCATCTATCATCAGTAATATCTCCGAATTCCCTATTTCTCCCATTCCCCGGTGCATATTATATGTAGGATATTCTCCACCTCCGTCGTTATACATCATAAAATCGAAACCAGGTATATCCTGACAGATATCCACTAACGTTCTATATCCCCTTTCTTCCAACATCCGGCCAGTTATGACCACAATATTAAACGGAGCCGACTCTGCACTTTCAGCATGAACAGAACCGGTAAAAACTTCCAGTTCAGATAACTCTCTTAACGAGTATGTATAGGCCGATTTAACTGTATTTTCCGATTGGGCTGATATGAATTTAGGCAACAGATTAATCAGCATAACTAATATACCAATTCCAAATCTCATTATATGAAATTAGTGAATTTTAAAACCAAATCAAATCCCGGAAAACCATTAAATACATCAACATTCGTTACAAATTTATGATTGTAAAAAATTCTTTCCTTAACAATAAAATTCAGTAAACCGGATATTTCCAGTTTCAATTAATTTACATAACTTGTTATATATATAACTTCAATTAAAAGCAAACAGAGCATATTCTCACCTCTGGTTAAAAAGCCTGTAGAACAAACGCCACGCTTCTTCCTACTGTAAACCTAAGGCTTACAGGACATTACCTTCTCACGGCATGGATATTCCGGCCATATCACGGAATTTATTCCCTCTCTTCATTTTAGTAGTCCGGCTTAGAGGCTAATGGCATGAATGAAGTTAAAGACTGGTAGTTCCTCCATGAACTGCTATACCTAATAAAACTGTGCAAAGAAAAGAATATAAAATAATTAATTAAAAGAGACTAACTATGACAATCAATAACTTAGACCAAAAAAGAAACTTTCATTTATTTAAAGGTTATGATAACATTAAACAAGAAACACTTATAAACCAGGCTGTAGAAGGGGAAATTAACGATAAACTTTCGGGAGGTAACAGTTATGTTAAAATACGTTACATTGAAAGCACTTTGGACTTTGTTGATGAACAAAGAAGTAACATATCCGCTGATATAAGCCTTGCTGGGTTATTTGGGGTAAATGGGAAGATAAACTTTGCCAATTCAAGGCAAATTAACACCTTGTCCAGTTCCCTTCTTATTTATTCAAAGCATGTTGAAGGAAAATATGAAATAAAAAACTGTAAGTTCAAAGATGGATTATCACCCGAAGATACCGGGTCAATTAAAGACTATATATGGTTATATGGCGATTCATTCATATCCTCTTATTCAAACAGTGGTGTTTTCTGGTGTATGCTAACTTTCAACTCAAAAAGTGTTAAAGAAAAAAACGAGGTAGATGCCAAAATTGGGGGAAATGCTGTCGTGCAAAGCGGAGAAATAGATGCCCAGTCCGGAGTATCCTTAAAAAAGGCATTAAATGAAACAAAAGTCGGGTACACAATGGAATTCGGGGTCACGGGAGTCAGCAGGCCAGATCTGAAAAAAGATATCAGCTCTATATTAACGTACGCCCTCCGGTTCCTGAAGATCCCTCTTGACAGCCCGGTAATTTCCGATATTGAAACCACCGGATATGAAAAATTAACCAAGACCGGCATTTTTAATAAAGTTGCCCACAACCGCAATTACCTCGTTGGCTTAAATGGCTTAAGTAAAAAAAGGGCCCAGGTAATAAAATTACGAAAGGCGATAGATTTTGCACGTAACGTTTACATACGATACAACATACCACTAACAGATGAAAAAATTAATGAGGCGGAACAGGAAGCCCTGGATGACATGAAAGAAATAAAAAACCACTTTAATAAATATGAAGAAAATCCTGAAGTTGCCCTAAAGCCTTTCTTTCCCCCCTCTCTTTCAAGAGGCATTCCGGAGGTCGTTTTCCAAATTGTATCAAGTGACAAATTTGGAGGAAAAGGTGGTGGGACCCTTAAAAATGATTTCCCGAACATCAGAGACGTACAGGAAAACTGGAAACATTTATTGCCCAGGATTGTGTCTGTTAAAATGCATTCCGGGAAACCCGGAGGCTTCTTAAATATCGATGCAACAAATGTTACAGGAGTGTGCAAACTGATTGTTGAGTATGAAAATATGCAAAGAGTTGCAGAAGAAGAAGCCCAGGTTGCAAATGCATACAAGCGTTTTGGCGGGGCAACCCGGATTCATGGACAAAATGATGGGGACACTACCTCCGGCCTGCTTCACTTAAGTAGCCATAAAGACAGTATTAAAGAAATACACGTTCGTTCCGGAGTAATTGTTGACTGGATAAAATTTATTGCAAACGAAGGCTCAATTGATTGCGGTAATTCAGAGGGTGGAACCGAAAGGAAATTCGTTATAGGTGCCCATTCTTTTCTGTCCGGATTTGAAACCAATTCAGGAAGTATCTTTGACTCTGTTGGCTTTTACACCATAAAAATCAGAGAAATTCACTGGGAAAATATAAGCAATATGGAGAGGCCTAGAATTCCAGAACCTGCTGTCTCTCTCGTTTAAAACATCATTGACAGGCCCTTTAGGATGGTGTATTCCTAAAGGGCCTCAACGCACCTTTTTCTGCCCTCCCTGAATGAATATCCTTTCAGGGAAATCTTGTAATTTATTTCTATCATAAATATACCGGTGATTCATCTCACCTTCAACTTTTATCGGTGTTGTGGAACATATTTTATCCCGTATCGTTTGATGAATAGAGGCTTATTTGTAACCAAAGGGGTGAAAAGCAAATGGAGGAGTGGTCAATCAATTTCGCAACTACCGCATATTTTCTGGCGGCAGGAATTTCTTTTTTTATGACAGTATGGGCGTGGTTATTAAGGCCTGCCAAAGGAGCCCTGCAATTCAGCATCATGATGTTTTTTACCGGGATATGGGTTTCAAGCTATATAGTTGGCCTGATTAATTCCGGTTTCACCTGGAAAATTATTTTTATCAAGCTCGAATATCTTGGACTTGCTGTTGCCGTCTACATGTGGTTTATCTTTGTGGCTACCTACACTCAGTTCAGCAAAGGACTTAACAAATACACGCTAACCGTGCTCGCCATAATTCCATTATACGTAATTTTTAATATTTTCAGGGCCCCTGAGGCAACCGGATTCTTCTCCGATTTCGTCGTTGTCCAAATCGAAGACGTTTACATATTACAAAAAGAGTCCAATACCGGCTTTCACATATGGGTTGCATATGCATATCTAATGTTTGGGGGAGGGTTACTGCTACTTATTTTAAGAATGGCAAATATGCCTGCCCAACAAAGAAAACAGATTTTCCTCCTTGCCCCTACCCTTTTGCTTCTTGTTCCCAATGCAATATATTTGATCAATAACAATACGTTTTACCCGTATAACCCAACCCCTGCTACAATAGCCCTGGCCGGGATATTATTTTTATTATCAATTCGTTATTATAAGTTTATTGAAGTCATACCGGTTGTACATGCCCAGATATTCAAAAACATGCGAAATGCCGTTATTGTTACTGATACTACAAATAAAATAATGGAATTAAATCCGGCAGCCCAACACATATTTAAAAAAAAACAAAAGGATGTTGTTGGTAAAAATGTCCTTACGATATTACCCGATTCCAGTGTTAGCCTTAAAGACATACAAGCTACGGATGAAATAAAAGGTGAAGTAGTTTTCAAAAACATTGGAAGAATATTTGAATTAAAGATAAACAGACTGGTTGATTCAAGTGGAGGAGATATAGGGCGCATTCTATTATTCTCGGACATTACTGAGCAAAAAAAAGCAATATATGAGCTCGATGCCTATGCCAGAACGGTGGCACACGATTTAAAAACCCCCATCCACAACAGCCTGGGAATAATACAGTTGTTACAAAAATATTATTGTAGCGAAAATGAAAACACGAAAGCGCATCATCACCTTAAAAACCTGTTTAACAGCACACTTAAGATGAATGAAATTGTAGAAGGGCTCCTTTTACTCGCCAAAGTCAACAGCCTGGATGTAATTGAAAGACAACCATTAGAAATGATGAAAATATTAAGGACTTCAATAAACAGAATAAAAAGCCTGCTTAATGAAAATGTAGAACTGGTTGTACACGAGAAAATAATCAACTCATACGGTTATTCCATATGGGTTGAAGAAGTTTGGGTCAATCTAATAAGTAATGCCATAAAATTTGGAGGAGAAAACCCCAAAATTGAAATATCAAGTTACCTAAAAGAAAATATGGCCTATTACTCCGTCAAAGATAATGGCATTGGAATTCCCGTTGAGGTCCAGGCAAACCTGTTTACGGAATTTTCGCGCCTGCATGAACATAAAAGCGAAATTACGGGTCACGGACTCGGTCTATCAATTGTAAAACGAATAATTGAAAAACTGGGGGGTAAGGTTGGCGCAAACAGTCTTAGTGGCGACGGAAGTACTTTTTATTTCTCCCTCCCGTTTAAACCTTGAACAACAAGAAGCTAACTGTACATAATTCTTGCACCCAACATGTCAGATTACTATACAGAAAAGGCTGGCAAAAAAATCTAATACCTGTAAACTTACATAGTATAAAAATTAACTTTCGTGTAAAATTCCCTGCTAAAATCTTTAAAATATGTATCTTGATGCCCTCAAAAAAAGAATAACTTTTTATATTTGTTCTTTTAATTTAACCAGATAATAAATTACAGTACGCATATATAAAAACAATACGATTAATTTTCAATAAGAATTCTGTATATTCAAGTTACCGTTTGCTATGTTAAAAGAATACTTTGCAATTGAAAGGCTAAAAAGTACGTATAATATCATTTGGATTAATCGTAATATATTTTCTTACGTTTAAAGATTTAATTTTACAACGAACATGAAACAAACTCTACTTATTTCTTACTCAATCCTGATTTCCTTATTGATGGCTTGTAGCGATATAGAAACCGGACAGCCGGTAGAACTGGAGTATTTCTATAAGCTTTACGGAAGTTTTAATTTTGAATACATTCTTTCTGTTGAAGAAACAAGTGACGGGGGGTTATTTATTTCCGGGTTTACAACTGAAGAAGAATGGGATTCCAAACTCGACGACAGTGAGGCCCTGACGAAACCTTATATGTGCAAAATACTTCCTTCCGGAATGGTAGAATGGGAACCGGAATTTACGGACATATATAACTACGGTATGGCACAGGACGTTAAAGTCCTAAAAAAGAACCCGGGTATTTTATCCATTATTACACAAGCCCATAATACAGACACTACCCTGATGCACCTTGTCCGTATTGACAACGCTGAACTCACCAAGCTGACAACCATAAAAGTTCCGGCAAAGAAAATACCTAATGCTCAAATAGTTGAACTGAGCAATGGAGACATACGTGTCGTAACTCAGGTTGAAAACGAAAATAGTTCTATTGAACTATTTCGGTTAATTAACTCCGACAGTCTCTCCTCCTTTCATTCCGTTGCGTTATTTGAAGAAAATATAAGTGGCCGGATAAAAGTGTTAGTTGATTCCGATGATTTAATTGTCGTTGGAGGATCTATAAAAGAAAACCCTACAGAAGAAAATGGACCGACTGATATCCGTCTAATTGCGATCCGTGGAAAAACAACGTTTTGGAACACAAAGATAGGTGAATCCGAAGTAAGTGAATCATGTGAAGATGTTAAGATCATAGACGGAAAATATGTTGTTGCCGGAAATCGCATTAAGGATAATTCGTATGAAATCCTAAACCTTACTTTTGAACCAATATCTGGAAATGTTTCGGACGAACTCTTCTTTGAGGTGGATGGAATAGACAAACCCATTTGTAGTTCATTTGTGCTTAACGACAGTAATAATTTTGCATATACGGGGTACTCCGAAATCAACGATACGAAAAGCGATATTCTTTTTATTGAAGCAACCCGGAAAGGTGAGATAAAGAAAATAAACCGCTTCGGCAGTAATGGAATAGAAAATGGAAGAAACAAAGGTAAATCTATTCATCATTCAAAAGGGCAAAACTACTATTTCTTAACAGGTGAGATGGAACCCATAAACAACACTGACATTTGCCTTTTCAAACTGAACCTTTTGGGTGAGTGGATTGATGAATAATTTGAAAATCAATAAATACTTGAAAAATAAATTACACAAACCCGCTGGATAAAAAACTCTATTCCCCACTTTTGTAGTGGGGAATAATCTAAATTCATCTAAAAGTCCAAGGGCCTTACCCGATTGAAAAATATAGTCCAAAACTCCAAATAGCTTTGCTTTTGGTGTCAACCATTCCCTTATAGCTAGAATTAAGAGAGACCACTATACTAATCCTCTTATACCGCCCTCCTATTGACAGATCATTTAAAAAGCCCCCTTTCATAAAAACGAACAGAATTTACTCCTCCACCCTCCTGATTTTCGAAGAGGCCCCATCCCTAAAACATCAAATACAGAAAAATAACGTTAGAGAATTAATCAAATACTAAGGTTAACAAATAACTAAATCTATTTAAATTTTCAACTTAAAAATTTCAGTATTTTGCACGATATTCTTCATGCAGCCTTATGTATTAAAGCATAATAAAACCCCATATACACACTCTCTCCCTCTAAAATTTACGCATCCCACTATTTAGAACAACATATTGGTTAACAGTAAATTAACTAAAAAAAACTTCACTCACCTACCCTTTTAAAAATTAAAATAAAATATATCTTAATTTTAGAATGCACCTCAATTATTTTACATAACTTTTACTGTGTATTTTAAACCAAGCAAAAATCACGGTTCACAAGCCTGATTAAACCTAAATTCAAACCAAATGAGAAAAAGTTTACTCCACAAAATCAAACGAAACACTCCCTTTCCGTCTTTTTCGTTGATATCTCTGGAAACGTTTGTTAACAAGAAGTACTCAGAATCTGCTTTAACTGGTTTTTTAAACAAACAGGAACCATTTAATTCGAGGGTTCTCAATGCTAAAAAACCAAACAATACTGAATTTGGGACCGTTAATAATTCTTGCCCGCTATTAAAATAATAATACAACAACGCATCCCGCTACCGGAAAATAGAAGTAAAGCAAATACCTGGGGCACCCTAAGAAAAGTTGAAGCTCACATACAGAATATATCCAAGGACTTATGAAGTTTTTCCCTTTGGAGTAGCCCGTAAAAAAGAATCACGCCCCTGAATAATGTTAAAGCACCCTCTCCTTATTTTAACTGGGAAAAAGAATAAGGTTACCTCCGGTCAGCAAAAAAAGAGATGGTAATACTAATTATCCATATAATTCTCAACTAAACTGTTTACTCAAACCTTGAACAACATGAAAAAAACGACATCAATTGCAGCATTAATTATTTGTATGACATTTAGTTCTCATACAATGGCACAACAAATTAATGGAAATTTGACCGTAACAGGTTCTGATATTAAATTGGGGACCAATGACGGAAGGCCAACAGGCACTAAAAAGGCACAAAGGGCCCTGGTGCACTTCCATAATGACGAACTAATACTAAACTACGACGGAGACTTTGAAGGAGGTACCCGTGTTCAGTCTAATTTGACTGTAGGAGGGTTCTCATTAAACCACAACGGAGCTGATTTCAGGTTAGGTCTTAATGATGGCCGGGATATTGGGGAAAAAACCCTTCAAAGAGCTTTGGTCCATGGCGGAAATGATGAATTATTCCTCAACTTTGGCGGTGATTTTGAAGGTGCCACTCATGTCCAATCTGATTTAACAGTAGAAGGATTCCTCTTAAATCACCACGGAGCCGATTTCCGGTTAGGTCTTAACGATGGCAGGGACATTGGAGAAAAAACCCTTCAAAGAGCCTTGGTCCATGGCGGAAATGATGAACTATTTCTCAACTTTGCCGGTGATTTTGAAGGTGGTGTTATTATAAACAGTAAAGTAGGAATAGGCACATCTGCACCTCGTAATACTTTAGATGTAAATGGGACAATCCGCTCCAAAGAAATTAAAGTAGAAGCGTCACCATGGCCTGATTATGTTTTTGGCAATAACTATGACTTAAAGTCACTAAACGAAGTTGAAGGGTTCATCAATACAAACAAACACCTCCCCAATATACCTTCTGCTCAGGAAATAGAGGAAGATGGTGTTAGTCTTGGTGAGATAAATGCCAAACTGCTCCAGAAAATTGAAGAGATTACCCTTTACCTGATAGAACAAAACAAAGCTCAGGAAGAGCTTATGAATACTGTACAATCTCAACAGGTGAAAATAGAAAAACTAAACAAAGAAATAAGCTCTCTAAAAAAATAATACTCAACCTATCTAAATTCAAAAAAAATGAAAAAGATTTCCTTTTCAGAAACCGGAAAAAAATTTGCTGTATATGCAACTGTTTTAGCAGCATTACTTTCAATAAGTAATAATATTTCCAGCCAAACCACAAACAGGCCTGACAAACTCAAATTGGGGAAACCAAGTGCCCTTAACACGAACGAACTAAATATTATTGAGTTTGGAACCGTTGGTGATTACCAGATACTTCATAAAAACAAAGGAGAGTTTGGCAAACCTACCTTAGCACTTCATTGCCATCAAAACGATGCCCTGGGTTTCTATTCTACCGGATGGACGCCCCTTTTCGAGGTCAAAGGTGGAACGGGTGATGCTTTCTTAAAAGGTGGGTTACACATTAGAAAATTCAACGACCTAAAAGCTAATGTCCTTAATATCTTGGAATTTGGACATGCGGGAGATTATCAACTACTTCATAAAAACAAGGGAGAGTTTGGCAAACCTACTATGGCACTGCATTGCCACCAGGATCATGCCCTTGGCTTCTATTCTACCGGATGGGCCCCTCTTCTTGAAGTTAAAGGCGGAACGGGTGATGCTTTCTTAAAAGGTGGGTTACACATTAGAAAATTCAACGACCTTAAAGCTAATGTCCTTAATATCTTGGAATTTGGACATGCGGGAGATTATCAACTACTTCATAAAAACAAGGGTGCATTTGGAAAACCCACAATGGCACTGCATTGCCACCAGGATCATGCCCTTGGCTTCTATTCTACCGGATGGGCGCCCCTTTTTGAGGTCAAAGGTGGAACCGGTGATACATACATAAAAGGTAAAGTAGGCATCGGAACAGCAAATTCCGGAAAGTACAAACTAGCAGTGGAAGGAACTATTGGTACCCGCGAAATCGAAGTAAAACAAGGTAGCTGGGCTGACTTTGTGTTTTATGAAGACTACGAACTTAAAGATTTAAACGAAGTAGAGTCTTTCATCAACGAAAACAAACACTTACCTGACGTCCCGTCTGAAAAAGAAGTAAGAGAAGAAGGAATTAACCTTGGCCAGATGGATGCTGTTTTACTTCAGAAAATCGAAGAGCTCACTCTTTATTTAATAGAACAAAATAAGAGTTTAGCAGAGCAAAATGAAAGGCAAAAAGTGCAAAACGAAAAGCAGAATGATCTTATAAACACCATTCAGTCACAACAGGCTGAGATTGAAAACCTAAAGAAAGAAATCAGCTCACTAAAAAAATAATACTAAAACCTACCTATCTAAATTCTAAAAATGAAAAAAACAATCATCTTACTAGCTTGTGCTTTTTATATATCAGCACAACTAACAGCTCAATGGAATGACTCTGGTTCAGTTCTAACAACTAAAGATAATGTTGGAATTGGAACAGACTTTCAGGACTCTGATTTTAAACTGGTTGTTGCCAATGGTATTAATATCGGTGGTATAAAAAACGGGTCTCTAAAGGTAAGGCACATAAATGGGAAAGACTACAAAAGCGCAAGCCTTGACCACCTATACCTGAATTACAATATTGCCAAAAATGTTTATATTGGTAAATATGAAGGTGAAAAAACTTCTAACCTGATTGTTAGTGGTGGTATGACTGTTGACAAAGATGTCAACATCGGTGGGAACACGAATGCCACGCTCAGGGTAAGACATTTAAATGGGAAAGATTACAAAAGTGCAAACCTTGACCATCTATACCTAAATTACAATATCGACAAAAACGTTTATATTGGTAAATATGAAGGTGAAAAAACCTCAAACCTGATTGTTAGTGGTGGTATGACTGTTGACAAAGATGTCAATATCGGTGGGAACACGAATGCCACGCTCAGGGTAAGACATTTAAATGGGAAAGACTCCAAAAGTGCAAACCTTGACCACCTATACCTGAATTACAATATCGACAAAAACGTTTATATCGGTAAATATGAAGGTGAAAAAACCTCAAACCTGATTGTTAGTGGTGGCATGACTGTTGACAAAGATGTCAATATCGGTGGGAACACGAACGCTAAACTTAG
The DNA here is from genome assembly GCA_965230395.1 of Bacteroidales bacterium. GTDB lineage: Bacteria > Bacteroidota > Bacteroidia > Bacteroidales > UBA10428 > UBA10428. The sequence continues at coordinate 1,678,985 of CBDDKV010000002.1, read as the reverse complement.
GGTAAGACATTTAAATGGGAAAGACTACAAAAGTGCAAACCTTGACCACCTATACCTGAATTACAATATCGACAAAAACGTTTATATTGGTAAATATGAAGGTGAAAAAACCTCAAACCTGATTGTTAGTGGTGGTATGACTGTTGACAAAGATGTCAACATCGGTGGGAATACGAATGCTAAACTTAGAGTAAGACACTTAAACGGAAAAGACTACAAAAGCGCAAACCTTGATCACCTATACCTGAATTATAATACCGGTAAAGACGTTTATGTTGGCAAGTTTGGTGATAAAGCCTCAAACTTATTTGTAAATGGAAAAATTGGATTAGGTACTACTTCTACCGGAAGCCATAAGCTAGCAGTGGAAGGTTCTATTGGAGCAAGAGAAATTGTGGTTGAATCCGGAGGTTGGTCTGACTTTGTATTCGACAACACCTACGAACTTAAAAATTTAAGCGAAGTAGAGTCTTTCATTAACAAAAACAAGCACTTACCTGACGTCCCTTCAGAACAGGAAGTGAAAGAAAAAGGTGTCAACCTGGGGCAGATGGATGCTATTTTACTTCAGAAAATCGAAGAGCTTACTCTTTACTTAATAGGGCAAAATAAGACTCAAAAAGAGCTTATGAACACTATTCAGTCACAACAGACTGAAATTAAAAACCTAAAGAAAGAAATCAGCTCACTAAAAAAATAATACTAAAACCTACCTATCTAAATTCTAAAAATGAAAAAAACAATCATTGCTGTATTGCTTACTCTGGCCACATTCGGAGTAAAAGCTCAGAACACTTTTCCAACGACTGGAAATGTTGGGATCGGAACAACTTTACCGAATTCAAGCCTGGAAGTGCATGGCAAACAAGGCACCGCTAACAGTAAAAACTTCAGGGTAATTTATCCCTCCGGAGGAAACTTGAAAAACACTGAATTATCTGGACTGATGCATGCCCCTTCATTAGTCGGTGGAAACGGATGGACTGCACTATATGCTAAACAGGGTGCCGCAAGCAAAGCGGCCGTAATGGATGGAGAAGTGGCCGTTCACGGAAATGTTGGTATTGGTACCCTATCCCCAAAATCCAGCCTGGAAGTGCATGGCAAACAAGGCGCCGCTAACAGTAAAAACTTCAGGGTAATTTATCCCTCCGGAGGAAACCTGAAAAACACTGAATTATCTGGACTGATGCATGCCCCTTCATTAGTCGGTGGAAACGGATGGACTGCACTATATGCTAAACAGGGCGCCGCAAGCAAAGCGGCTGTGCTGGATGGAGAAGTGGCCGTTCACGGAAATGTTGGTATTGGTACCCTGTCCCCAAAATCCAGCCTGGAAGTGCATGGCAAACAAGGCGCCGCTAACAGTAAAAACTTCAGGGTAATTTATCCCTCCGGAGGAAACCTGAAAAACACTGAATTATCTGGACTGATGCATGCCCCCTCATTAGTCGGTGGAAACGGATGGACTGCACTATATGCTAAACAGGGTGCCGCAAGCAAAGCGGCTGTGCTGGATGGAGAAGTAGCGGTTCACGGAAATGTTGGTATTGGTACCCTGTCCCCAAAATCCAGCCTGGAAGTGCATGGCAAACAAGGCACCGCTAACAGTAAAAACTTCAGGGTAATTTATCCCTCCGGAGGAAACTTGAAAAACACTGAATTATCTGGACTGATGCATGCCCCCTCATTAGTCGGTGGAAACGGATGGACTGCACTATATGCTAAACAGGGTGCCGCAAGCAAAGCGGCTGTGCTGGATGGAGAAGTAGCGGTTCACGGAAATGTTGGTATTGGTACCCTGTCCCCAAAATCCAGCCTGGAAGTGCATGGCAAACAAGGCACCGCTAACAGTAAAAACTTCAGGGTAATTTATCCCTCCGGAGGAAACCTGAAAAACACTGAATTATCTGGACTGATGCATGCCCCCTCATTAGTCGGTGGAAACGGATGGACTGCACTATATGCTAAACAGGGCGCCGCAAGCAAAGCGGCTGTGCTGGATGGAGATGTTCTTGTTTATGGTCAATTAAAATCAAAAGAAGTGATAGTAACCCTTGATGAATTCCCCGATTTTGTATTTGAAAGTAGTTATAAACTTAAAGGTTTAAACGAAGTTGAATCTTTCATCAATGAGAACAAGCACTTACCCGATGTTCCGTCTGAAAAAGAAGTAATCGAGAATGGTATTAATCTGGGACAAATGGATGCTGTTTTACTTCAGAAAATCGAAGAGCTTACTCTTTATTTAATAGAACAAAATAAGAGTTTAACCGAGCAAAATAAAACACAAAAAGAGCTTATGAACACTATTCAGTCACAACAGACTGAAATTAAAAACCTAAAGAAAGAAATCAGCTCACTAAAAAAATAATACTAAACCTAACTATCTAAATTCTAAAAATGAAAAAAACAATCATTGCTGTATTGCTTACTCTGGCCACATTTGGAGTAAAAGCTCAGAACACTTTTCCAACGACTGGAAATGTTGGGATCGGAACAACCGCACCTAAATCCCTTCTGCATGTGAATGGCGATTATTACGGCGAAGGCCATATCTGGTACCATGCGCATGAGGGTGATGGAAAGTCCGGAACAGCTTACATCCAGGCCAGAGATAAATCCGGGAGCTCCAATATCTCTATCCAGCTTAGAACGCAAAATAATGGCAAAATAGTTAATGCCTTGAGAATAACGAACCCTGGCAATGTTGGGATCGGAACAACCGCACCTAAATCCCTTCTGCATGTGAACGGCGATTATTACGGCGAAGGCCATATCTGGTACCATGCGCATGAGGGTGATGGAAAGTCCGGAACAGCTTACATCCAGGCCAGAGATAAATCCGGGAGCTCCAATATCTCTATCCAGCTTAGAACGCAAAATAATGGCAAAATAGTTAATGCCTTGAGAATAACGAACCCTGGCAATGTTGGGATCGGAACAACCGCACCTAAATCCCTTCTGCATGTGAACGGCGATTATTACGGCAAAGGCCATGTCTGGTACCATGCGCATGAGGGTGATGGAAAGTCCGGAACAGCTTACATCCAGGCCAGAGATAAATCCGGAAGCTCCAATATCTCTATCCAGCTTAGAACGCAAAATAATGGCAAAATAGTTAATGCCTTGAGAATAACGAACCCTGGCAATGTTGGGATCGGAACAACCGCACCTAAATCTCTTCTGCATGTGAACGGCGATTATTACGGCAAAGGCCATGTCTGGTACCATGCGCATGAGGGTGATGGAAAGTCCGGAACAGCTTACATCCAGGCCAGAGATAAATCCGGGAGCTCCAATATCTCTATCCAGCTTAGAACGCAAAATAATGGCAAAATAGTTAATGCCTTGAGAATAACGAACCCTGGCAATGTTGGGATCGGAACAACCGCACCTAAATCTCTTCTGCATGTGAACGGCGATTATTACGGCAAAGGCCATGTCTGGTACCATGCGCATGAGGGTGATGGAAAGTCCGGAACAGCTTACATCCAGGCCAGAGATAAATCCGGGAGCTCCAATATCTCTATCCAGCTTAGAACGCAAAACAATGGCAAAATAGTTAATGCCCTGAGAATAACTAAAGAAGGAAAAGTTGGGATTGGTACTACTGGTGAAAACTTCGGAAAATACAAACTAGCCGTTGAAGGAGCCATAGGTACCCGTGAAATTGAAGTTAAGCAAGGCAACTGGGCCGACTTTGTTTTTGAAGACGATTACGAACTTAAAGACTTAAACGAAGTTGAATCTTTCATCAATGAGAACAAGCACTTACCCGATGTTCCGTCTGAAAAAGAAGTAACCGAGAATGGTATTAATCTGGGACAAATGGATGCAATATTGCTTCAGAAGATTGAAGAGCTTACCCTTTATATGATTGAAGTCAAAAAAGAAAATGAGAGCCTAAAAGCTGAAATTGAAGAGTTAAAGAAACAATAATCTCTGTTCAGAATATTTATAGCCTATTTAAAATTTTGTGCAATTATAAAAAACATAAAAAATGAAAAAGATACATATCATTCTACTAGCTCTGACTGTTTGTTTTGCAAGCACTGCCAAAGCACAATATTACCTTGAAGCCTTGGAAAAAATGGACAAGGTTGACTTCAAAACTTTCGTTGAACATGTGGAAAAATATTACGAGAATAAGGACAAAGGAAGGGGATCCGGGTATAAACAATTTAAAAGATGGGAATACTACCACGCTCCACGCTTAAATTCAAGCGGTTACATTTACAATGTTGCAAAGAAGAACTGGGAAGAGTATTATGATTATGAAAGAGAAAATGCCCAATTCAAGGAGGCGTCACGCGGCTTTTCCGGAAACTGGAAAAGTTTTGGCCCTGCAGTTTATGAACGTTTTGGCGCCGGCTATAACGGAGGTAACGGAAGAGTGAACTGTATTGCTGTTGACCCCTCTAACAGTAGTATTATCTATGCCGGAACCCCTGGTGGTGGTTTGTGGAAAACTACAAATGGTGGTAGTACCTGGGTACCTATGAATGATTTTTTCCCTTCTGTTCTGGGTGTTTCCGGAATAGCCATTGACCCTAAATCCCCAGCCAACAAACGGACAATATACATTCTAACCGGCGACGGCGACGGTGGAAACACCGCATCTAACGGAGTATTAAAGTCAACCGACAATGGAAAAAACTGGAATACGACAGGCCTTGAATGGAAAGTAACTGAAAATGTAAGGGGGTACAAACTTGTAATGCACCCTTCAAACAACAAAATGGTGATTGCTGCTACAAACAGTGGAATTTATAAGTCAACAGACGCTGCCCTTACCTGGAAACAGCAAATAAGCGGTGGTTTTGTCGATATTGAGTTTAACACAGAAAACGCAAACACTATGTACGCCTCAACTTCTAATGGTAAAATTTATATCTCCAAAGATGCTGGCTCAACCTGGACCGCTGTAACCAGTGGGTTACCGAGCACTTCTCAAAGAGTTGCCCTTGGAGTCACGGCTGCCAATTCAAACTATGTTTATGCCCTTTACGGAGGCGTACCTGCAGATGGAAAATTCACCGGTCTTTACCGCTCTACTAATGGAGGAAGCAGCTTTACGAAAATGTCTGATACTCCAAATATTCTTGGATATGAAACAAATGGTAGTGGAACAGCTAACCAGTCACGGTATGACCTTGCCCTTACTGTTTCTCCGGCAAATGCCAATGAGGTACACGCCGGAGGGATCAATTGTTGGAAATCAACCAACGGAGGTTCTTCATGGACAAACACATCATATTGGTATGAAAAAGGTGCTGGCGCCGGCAATTATACACATGCTGACATACATGCCCTGGAATATGTTGACAATACAATCTACTGTGGAAGCGATGGTGGGATTTTCATTTCAACCAATAAAGCAAACGACTGGAAAGACATATCTAAAGGACTTGAAATCACCCAGTTTTACAGAATTGGATCGAATCCAAACAAACCCGAAATCATTTTAGGGGGCGCCCAGGACAACGGTTCAAACCGGGTTGTTGAAAAAGACAAAAAAACCTATCACTGGTATGGTGCCGATGGCTTTGAGTGTATTGCCGACCCGGTTAATATTAATACACTTTATGGCTCATATCAGAATGGTGGCCTTTTAAAAACGACTAATAATGGAGTTAACGTTTCAAACATCACCCCTTCAGGTGCTGGTAACGGAAACTGGCTGACTCCTTTTGTTCAAAGCAAGAAAGACAACAAAACCCTGTATGCTGGTTATGCAGATCTTTTCAAAAGCACAAACTCAGGTAGTTCATGGACGAATATCTCAAACGCTAAAATTGGCTCTGGAAAATGCGACCACATTGCCCTTGCACCCTCCGATGAAAACTGTATTTACGTTTCAAAAAATAATCGGATATACAAAACTACCAACGGAGGTTCTAACTGGACGAATGTTTCCAGTGACCTGCCCAGTCTGAAAATATCTTATTTTGTTGTTCACCCTAAAGACAAAAACAAAATCTGGGTCACTGTAATGGGGCACAATAAAGGGGACAAGGTATATAAATCAGTTAATGGAGGCTCTTCATGGACCAACATTTCCTACAACCTTCCAAACCTGCCTGTTAACTGTATTGAATACCTGAACAATAGCAACGACAGGGTTTATATTGGCATGGATATAGGAGTTTACTATCATGAAGGTAGTTCCACCAAATGGGTTGAGTTTAGCAAAAACCTGCCTAAGGTAGAAATATTTGAACTGGAAATGAACTATGTAAACAACAAGCTAAGAGCAGGAACTTTTGGCCGCGGTATTTGGGAAACTGACATTAATGATGGTTGTCCTGAAGAACTGGTATTTACAGCAGCCCAATCAGGAACACAGGAACACAGGGCTAAGTCCATTATATCGAGTAGTAAAATTAGTGACAATGCTAAAATTAGCTACCTGGCTACGAACTCAATAAAACTAAAGTCCAATTTCTCCACCGGAAAAAATGTAAGTTTTAAAGCAAAAATTAGTAATGATGCCTGCGATCTTGTAGCTTCTTCATTAAAAATTGCTGATAATGAACCGAACCGATATGGTTACTATGCCGGTCCCATGCCAGGACTGGCTTCTAAAATCCAAAACATAGAAGAGAACAGTTTCAGTCAGCTCGACAAAGAAATTGAAAACATAAAAATTTATCCCAACCCGGCAACATCTTCTGCAACAATTGAGTTCCATGCTACAAGAGTAGCCCCTGTAACAATAGAGATTCGGGACATCCACGGACAATCCCACAAAGAAATTGTCCGAACAGAATTATCTGAGGGTAAATATGAAATAAACTTTGATGTTTCTGACCTGAAACCTGGAGTATATATGATTAGATTCCATAATGGAAGAACGGTACAAACAGAAAAACTAATTATCAATAACTAAACTAATACGCGTGGTGACTTCTGATTCAAAATCGATTCAAAAAACGGTTTTAAGAATTTAATTCACTACACCGGACTTTATTTCAGGAGAAACCTTTTAACGAACAATTAATGGGTTTCTCCTTTTTTAATTTATTTTGAAAGAATAATTCTATTCTAAAAAAATCATTTTATCCTTCGGGCTCCTTCTCCCTAAAATTAAATCCTCATAAAGAAAAATTAAAATAAATTACACCTAAACTTTAGAAGAGGGTTCAATTATTTTACATAACTTTTACCGTGTATTATAATCATCAAAACAATCTATTGCCTAATAGCAACCTTAACAAAATAGCACGATATAATGCCTAAATCAAAACGAAACATGAAAAAATTAATCTTTTTATCGGCACTATGCTTTTCCGCATCTTTGTTCTCACAAACGCTTTACGTTCCAAAAGGAACAAATGGTATTGGAACATCGTCGAACGGAAATGTAGGGATTGGAACATCTACCCCAACACAGAATTTATCAATAAAGGCTGCCAGGCCAAGACTTGTTTTAACAGACGAAGCCGGAGATGCAGGGGTTATTGAATTTCACGAATCAGCAAACCAGATAAGGTTGCAAAAGTGGGATAAATCAGGTTCTGACTTCAACAAAACAATGATGGTTTTAGACGGGGATAACGGATTTGTTGGAATCGGCACCGCTAATCCTGCACAAATCTTATCTATCCAGGCTGAAAGGCCAAGACTTGTATTAACTGACAAAGCTGGGGATGCAGGGGTTATGGAATTCCATGAATCTACAAACCAGATAAGGTTACAAAAGTGGGATAAATCAGGTTCTGACTTCAACAAAACGATGATGGTTTTAGATGGTGACAACGGATTTGTTGGAATTGGTACAGCATCTCCTAAGAGTAAACTTGCTGTAAATGGTAAAATCAGGGCTACCGAAATTGTTGTATTATCAGATATAAATGTTCCGGATTATGTATTTGAACCAGATTACGAACTTCGTTCATTGAAAGAGACAAAAGCATATATTTCTGAGAACAAGCACCTGCCGGAAATCCCTTCTGCCTCTGAAATAGGTGAAAATGGAATTAGTCTGGGTGAAATGAACATGAAACTTTTGAAAAAAATCGAAGAACTTACTCTTTATCAAATCGAATTGCTTGAAAGGCTTGAATCTGTTGAAGCCGTGAATGAACAAATGAAAAAACAATTGCAAGAGCTAAACAACAAGAAATAATATCGAAACATTAATTAATTTTAAATAACCCATCTTCAGAAAATTAATATCAATCTAAATCCAAAAAAATGAAAAAAATAGTACTATTATCAATCGGACTGCTCTTTTATGCCGGAGTAAAATCTCAGGAAGAAAAGGTTGTAATTAACCAGGACGATCTTCAGGTAAATGTTTTGTACAGCGACGAGGACAAGGTCCAAATTGAATATAAACTTGGTGAATTCAACAAGGTACCGGCAGAAATAAACGGTCAGGAGTTCTTCAAAATTGAAATTCCGGGAGAACCATCTTTAAAGGAAAAAGGAAACCCTGATTTAATTAAACTTGTTAGAAGTGTTGTCATTCCCGGTGATGCTAAAATGGAGCTTTCTGTTTTAAAAAGTGAATTTGTTGAATATAACCTTCCGGTAGCCCCTTCAAAAGGGATTTTATCAAGACAGGTAGACCCCAATACAATCCCCTATGAATTTTCTTCTGTTTATCAAAAGAATAATTATTACCCCGAAATAAGGGCTGAATTAGGACAACCTTATATCCTGCGAGATTTGAGGGGAGTTACCGTAAATGTTTACCCATTTGCTTACAATCCGTTTAGCCAAAGCCTCCGGGTATATACGAACCTGATAATTGAGGTCAAAAATACCGGAACTGACAGCAGAAATACGCAGCCCGAAAGTACCGCCATAAACAAATACTTTGAACAAATATATAAAAGCAGGTTTATTAATTACGCTTCAAACTCAGGTAGGCCTGTAGCCGAAAATGGACGTATGCTGGTTATTAGTGCAAACAACTTTGTTGATGAAATGAAACCTTTTGTTGATCACAAAAACAACAAAGGTTTACCCACTAAAATTGTCAGCATGAATAAAGTTGGCTCAACCGCCAACGCTATCCGGAATTACATTCAGAAAGACTATGACGCTGATAAAACACTAACTTTTGTGCTGTTGGTTGGTGACAATGGCCAGGTTCCATCACTATCTCATAGTGGTGGGGGTTCCGATCCTTCTTTTTCTTTCGTTGCGGGTAACGATGAATATCCGGACATTATTATCGGCCGTTTTTCTGCAGAAAATGAAAGCCAGGTTAAAACGATGGTTACGCGTTCTGTTGACTATGAAAAAATGGGCGAACAGGCCTGGTTCCATAACGGAATTGGCATTGCCAGTGATGATGGCTCTGGAAATGGTGATGATAACGAATATGACTGGGAACACCTTAGAAAAATCAGAACTCAGTTATTAGGGTACCACTATTCTACTGTTGATGAATTATATGAAGGCAGCCAGGGAGGAGAAGATGCCGCTGGCCATCCCAATGCCACGATGGTTGCAAACCTTGTAAACAAAGGTGTTTCTATAATCAACTATACCGGACATGGTAGTACTACAAGCTGGTCAACATCAGGGTTCTCTAACAACAACGTTAATTCACTTACAAACAATGGCATGCTTCCATTTATCTTTTCTGTAGCCTGTATAAATGGTAACTTTACCTCAAATACCTGCTTTGCCGAAACATGGCTGAGAGCCACTAATAACAATAAGCCTTCCGGTGCTATCGGTTTTTACGGTTCTTCAATTAACCAGAGCTGGTCCCCACCAATGGAAGCTCAAGATGAATTCAATAAGCTTTTGACCGGCGACAGCTACATTACTTTCGGTGCCTTATGTTATAATGGTTCTTGGTCGATGATGGACGAATATGGAACAGAGGGTATCAAAATGTTCCGCACATGGCACATTTTCGGTGACCCTTCTATCCATGTTATACCTCATGTACAAGATTGCCCAAGTGATCTTAACATTACTAAAGCTATTAACGGTGGTTCTCATGAATTCCTTGCCAGCAATACCATCGTAGCCTCAAACACAATATCAAATGGAGCAACAGTTCATTATGGGGCCAACAAGTCCGTTCGCCTGACTCCCGGTTTCAAGGTTACTTCGGGCTCAAGCTTTAAGGCCGATTTGAATGGTTGCTCTGCTGCAGCTCTAAAATCAACAGAAGATATTATAATGAATGAAAATTTTGCCAACACATATTATATGAATGAGGGCACTGAACAAATAACAGAAAAAAATGATTTCTCCGAAAACCTGTTGAACATTTATCCGAACCCTTCACAAGGTGTTTTAACTATCTCTTTTGGAAAGAAGGTTGAGGATGGAAAAATATCAATTGTTGATATAAGTGGAAAAGAAGTTTACAATCAAAGAATAAACGGTGATGCTGCAATAATTGATTTAAGCGATGAAGAAAAAGGTTTTTATTACGCAAAAATTTCGTTGAAATCAGAAACGATTATCAGAAAAATAATCTTGAACTAGTGTCAAGTCAACACTAAATTGACGCCTACGGATTACCTTCAGTGAACTCTGCCATTAAAATGGCATTGGTTGCTTCTCTTTTGTCCCTCAATATCAATGATGTCATTCTGGGGAGGCACAACGAAGGAACTTAGCGTTAGCGGTCTCACGGACGATAGGGAGTAATCCTGTCCGTCAATCGAAGGTTGACATGACACAGTGACCAGACAATAGATATATAACTATAAGATCAGATTACAGGTTGTCCTTGTCCGGGGCAACCTTTTTTATTTCCTTTTACACAAAAAAGCCTCCGTATTTATCCGGTGATTATGCATTAGACCAGACATAAAGTTTCTTTTTAAAACTATTTTCGCTTCAACACAAAGAACCTAACAAATTGAAGACAAAGGGAATTGCAACACATTAAAAAAAACAAATAAAAAAACACAATTCACACAACTTTTTTTATCTATTATCGTATAATGAAATATACACGATAAAGGTTAGCCAACCTTATGATAACCCCAAAAGAATTATGGCGGACACTGAAAAGCCTTAACAGAGTAAGTACCATACTAACTACACTAACTAATGCTAATTTTAACTACTCAATTCTGTTTTAAGAATGGTTAACCACACCGAATAATCTTTTAACAGCATTCATAAATTCTACCAAAAGCAGTCTCCAAACACGACAAATATACAATCCTGTGCCGGCCAGGACAGAATTTGTCTGTTTACATACATCCCTAAGAGGAACAATAGTTTCTCCAATTTTAAAATTACAAACTTTTTAACTATGAAAAATTTTATCTTAAAAAGAGGGCTAATACTCTTTGTATCAACCTGTTTATTCTTCAACCTTTCTGCTCAGGACAATGCTGAAATAAAGCAAATCCGCAAAAAAATCAAAGCGGAAAACCTGACCTTCACAGTGAGTGCTGAAGCAGCAGCGCAAGTTCCCGAACAATATATTTCCGGTGCATTGGATGAAATAATGCCCGTAAATACAAATCTTAAAGAAGCCCCCTCAACATTCTTAAAAGCAACAACCCGCAGCTATTTCAGCCTAAAGGATCAAGGTAAAGTAACCTCTGTGAAAAATCAGGGAAATTGTGGTGCATGTTGGGCTTTTGCAACCATGGGTTCATATGAGTCTGCTATTTTGGTTAAACTTAACCGAAGCACTAATCTGTCTGAACAATGGCTCGTAGACTGCAGAACGGATGCTTATGGCTGCGGTGGCGGATGGGCTTCATTTAACTTCATTAGGAACCATAGTGGTGCAGTAATGGAAAACTGCTACAGATATACTGGAAATGAAGGTCAGTGTAAAGGTTCTTCTTGCACAAAGCACTATCCTGTACAAGATGTCTTTAATGTTAGAAATAATGTTCAAGCCATTAAAAATGCGGTTCAACGTTATGGAGCGGTTTATACTACCGTATATGCCAAAAATCGTGAATTTCAATCATACTCAGGAGGAACATACAACTACGACGTTAATCAAACCCCTAATCATGCTGTTTTAATTGTAGGTTGGGACGACAATAGAGAAGCATGGCTAATGAAAAATTCATGGGGTACTCGTTGGGGAGAAAGCGGATACATGTGGATTGGATATGGAGTAAATAATATTGGAAGAAGCACTTCTGTAGCCGTACCAAGGAGTAGAGGAACTCAAAGCGAAAACAGTTTCGCTCAAAATGAAGAAGAAAATGAGGTTGTTGGTTCTATGCTTAATAATGATAATGTAAAAGTTTATCCAAATCCTTCTAATGGCATTGTTAACATAACTATGAACCTTGAAGAAGACAGTTATGCTAGCGTCTTAATCTATGACCTTAAAGGAGCTCTCGTTCGCGACTTTGGCAACAAAGTACCTTCGAACCTTGTTTGGGACGGCAAAGATGCTATTGGTAGCGATGTATCTTCAGGATTGTACTTATGTAAGATAGTAGGTAATGGTTTTTCTGAAACAATAAAAATCCAAATTAAATAAGAAATATATTTAATTGGATCGAAAGCTGTTTTAAGAGGGATGACTTTTCATCCCTCTTTTCTATTCTTCAAAATACCCCGCCACACCTAACTAAAAAAGATAACTTTTTATCAATTAGTGAAAAACAGGGTTACTTCTATTGCTGACTGTTTCATTTTTTTATAAACTGTATTTGTTTTATGCCTGCCCTCAACACATATATTCCCGGATCCAACCCGGACACATCTAGCACATTGCCATTTCCTTTCAGTACAACTATTCCACTATTATCAATTACTGAGTAATGTATATTTGCCTTATCTTCCGAAATAAAAAGAAGATCATCAACAGGATTGGGGAAAATGCTCAACTCTTTGGCTGTAAAACTCTCCTCCCTCTCCTGGCCATCAATAAATACACATTTACTCCGATTAAAAGCTACAGCTTTTTTAGGTGCCAGATACTGACCTATTGCATTGTCCTGTACTTTAAACTCAATAAAATAATGTTGCCCTAATATTGCTTTAAAATCTTTAAAATAATATCCGTTTTCTACTTCTCCGCTAGTGCAGTTTTCATTCAGACATATATAACTCCATGCACCTGACCAGCCTTTGTCCTTATGGTAAACACGCACTGTATTATCATCAATATAACTGATTCCGAACTCCGCGCATTCATTTTTACATTTTTTAGGACAAGAACCACCGCAATCCACTCCGGTTTCATCGCCATCCTGAATGCCATTATTACAACAAGGCTTACCTCCTTCTACAAACAAACATTTCGTTTTAGTGAATTCTACTCCATTCCTTTGGTTTAGAAACTGCCCCTTCTTGTCATCCTGAACCTTAAAACCAATAGTATACTTTTGCCCTGCTACTGCCTCAAAATCCCTGTAATAGTAGCCCTGCATTTTTTCTCCGGTGTAACAGTTATCTCCCAGGCAAACATAATTCCAAGAACCTGTCCAGCCTTTGTCTTTATGGTAAACCCTGACGGTATTGTCATCAACATAGCTAATGCCAAAATCGCCACATTTTTCTGTATTGGGGCAGCTATCCGGGCAAGAACCGCCACAATCCACCCCAGTCTCATCGCCATTTTGAACCCCATCATTACACGAAGGTTTATTCCCGTCTTTCACACCATCTTCCGGCATAAAGTCTCCCAGATGATCAATAATGTATGTATTTCTGACCCCATTGTTCGCACAACCACCCCAATGATGTAAAGCAACAACAAGATTATCGGAATAAGCCATAACAGGCGCCCCGGAACTACCTTCCTCCGTATCCGCATAATACTTTACATTTTCCATTACAATTACAACTTTAGCATAGCCCTTCCTGAAATCGTCATAAACCGAAATTTCTTTCCCTTTACCATTCGCATGTTGCGGAATATAAATTCTTTCGTTCTTTTCCGGCAAAGTTGATCTAAAACTTAAATACCCGTATTTTTCTGATAAGTTCCCAGGAAGCTTGATCAAAGAATAATCATTTTTTGCACTCGTTTTTATTAGTTCTCCCGATTCTGCCTCTAAAGTGCCCCGACAGGATAACAGCCCTTTACAATCTGCGCCACAGGAATCGCCCTCTGCCATAAATTCATACTCGGTATTATCTGCATCCGACTGCCATCTGATACAATGGTGATTGGTTATCAGGTGACCTTCACTTCCCAGCAACCATCCGGTACATGCCTTACTTCCATTAATAAAAAGCCTGCTAACCGCTTTAGACTTTTCGTACATCTTCGTCCCTTCATAACATTTTGCCCCTTCCTTGTCATCATTTCCACATATCGTCTTAAAGGATGCGCTAAACCTTTTTTCTATTTCCTCTGGAGTAAACCCATAGGCTACTTTCTCAATATCGAAGCCATAGTTTTCAGTCTCCCCCGAGCTGTATAACCTCACGATTACCCGATCGTTCCATAAAGCAGATGACCAGAAATTGCTGATAACAGAAGTGCCCCCACGAACAACCTTCCCCCTTCCTGCGTACCGCAACGTCTCCCCGGTTTCAGGCGAAAATATCTCCACATAATCAGGCTCTGCCAGATCAAAGTCTTTAAAGAGCACCTTAACATAACCAGCACCTTCTTTATAAAACTCTTGCTCAAACACAACACCTTTCTTACCAACACCATAAGGATGTGAAGTTGAAAATTCAACATCCACTTCTGTTCCGATTTCAAACTGTCCGGAATGTTGAGCTGACACCCCGAACCATAAAAATGACAATAAAATAATGCCTGGATAGATTTTAGTTTTTCTATTCATAATAGTTTTTTTTGTTGTTTACTACATTGAACACGTTAAATATACACACATACAAGACAACAACAAATTACATAACCTTTTTTATGTAAAATTAATTTTAACTAACAGATAACACTCTCTAAATCAGCATATAAAAATTAATAAGAAAACAGAATAAAATAACCCTACCAAGGTACCGAATAACATTAACCACATTATTGACTCCGTTGAGGAGTAAAGCTGCTCATGTAAAAATAAAGTGAACGAAATGAGACGTTCTCATGCTCCCTGGTGCATTAGGTTATCGGGTAAGAATGGCACGAATCCAAACGCAGTGGAACTCAACGATGTCAATATGTGTGGAATTGTGGGAAGCAATGCGGAGTTCGTCGTAGCCAATTTCCCAGGTTAACCCGCTAAGCCCATAAAACCGGGACTGTCTCCTAAAATACAGGGGCACTCCTATAAGCTACAGATTCAGAAAGGAAAGCAGCCTTCCCCCTATTCGTTCAAATGAATGAATTCGCTTAACGTATTCCCGACAGTTTTTTAGAACCTCCTTAAATAGTGGAGACTAGAAAAAGACTTCCTAAACCGTTATAAGTTGGAACCCTGAGGAGCATTTAGGCTGCACCAAAATAATATAAGAGCATCAAGGCTACAATCCTTGTTGTTAGATTGTAGCCTTGCATCCCATTTACTAAATATTTAGAATAAATCGAATTTCAGTGACTATTTCTTAATAAATCGAATTGTCTCTCCCCCTTCTGTTTTCAAGATAAATAAACCGGAAGCAAATTCTGAAGTATTTAACACATTTCCTTTCCCTTCAAAGACTGTTGTTCCTGTGCCGTTGAACACCTTGTAACTGATATCTTGTGCAATCCCCTGAATAAACAGAACATCGTTAACCGGGTTTGGATAAACCGCCATATTTATTTCATTAATTTCAGCACTCTCGTTACAACCTCCGGATACGGCCTGGGCTGCATCTACCCAACACCTTCCACAAGCATAATACGGATATCCTGCAGGACAATCGTTACCGGGATCACTACATGTATTTGGACATGAACCGCCACAATCTACACCTGTTTCGTCTCCATTCTGAATGCCATCATTGCAGGTCGGATTTACAGCACAAGAGTTCGGACAAGAACCACCACAGTCTACTCCGGTTTCATCTCCATTTTTAATACCATCGCTACAAGTTGGAGTTGTTGAACCATCGCTGACACCATTTGCAGGCATTGAGTTCCCTAAATCCCTTATTATGTTTGTATTTCTTACTCCATAATTCCGGCTGCTATTACCAGCATGATGTAATGCTACCACCAGGTGATCTGAATAGGCTATCACAGGGGAGCCCGAACTTCCTCCTTCTGTATCCGCATAATAAGTCACAGAAGAATTTACCCCTTCTATTTTCGCATTACCATTAGTCTGATCATCAAATACGGATATTTGTTTCCCTTTTCCACCCGGATGCTGAGGAATATAAATTCTCTCTCCAACTTTGGGGCGGGTAGCCCTGAAACTCAGGTAACCATACTTTGTGGACAGGTTACCGGGTAATTTTACCAAAGAGTAATCATAGTCGGCATTTGTTTTAATAAGCCGTCCCGATGTTGCTTCCCTTGTTCCACGGCACTGTAACTGAGGACAGTTTGTCTGACATGTTGAGCCTTCTGCCATAAACTCAAAATCAGTATTATCTGCTTCTCTTTGATTTTCAATACAATGATTATTTGTCATCATATGCCCTTCACTTCCAATTAACCAGCCGGTGCACAAAAAGCGGCCAGAAATTAGCATTCTTATAACAGGTTTTGACTTTTCATACATTGTTGTTCCCTGATGGCATTTGGCCCAGTCTTTATCGTCATTGCCCTGAATGGCTTTTAGGTTCAGTTTCTTTTCTATTTCCGAAGGTGAATAACCATAAGCCACTTTCGTAATGTCGAACCCATATTTATGGTTTTCCACATTTTTAGAATGAAGCCTGACAATTACCTGATCACTCCAGATTCCGGATGTCCAGAAATCACTTATAACTGCACCACCGTTACGGACCACTTTACCTTTTCCCTGGTAAATAAATGTCTCTCCCGTCTTTGGTGAATTTACTTCTACATAATCCCCTTCCGCAAGGTCAAAACCCGCGAAGAAAAGTTTTATGTACCCCGAGCCTTCTTTAGAAAACTCTTTTTCAAATACAACGCCTGTTTTATCAAGATTATAAGGATGGTTGGTTGAGATCTTTACATCAACTTCATTCCCAATTTCTATTTTACCCGATGTTTGGGCTAAAACTGTTCCGGTAAAAAAGAGTACCATTACAAGGGTACCCAAAGTAAGTTTTAAATTTCTCATATTTTATTGTTAGTAATTATTGTGTTTTGCAAAATTAACAATATGATTTATACGCCCAAACACTTACCGTATTTTTTATATATAAAACATAAAAGGTCTTATATTTAACACAAATGATAAGTCCAAACCGGTACAATACGATGCTCTAAAATATATTTAATATATTTAAATCTTTAAACTTCAACAAGCCTTATGTCTTCTAACCTATACAGATCGTTTCTACTTTTCATCCTCTTTTCCCCAATTCAAATTTATACGCAGGAAACCGACACCACCCAGGTAAGTTACTGGATAAAAAAAGCTAAAGAATTAAAAGAAAAAGAGGAATTCTCAAAAGCTGTTATTTATTATAGTAAAGCGATATCTTTTTATGGCGAACATAAAATATGGAATAAATATGTAAGTGCCTGCAACGGGGCTGGCCTCTCATACCTGCAATTAAATGAATATTCTAAAGCACACTCTTTTTATCAAAAAGCTGTTGATTCGGCCTCCAAATTTAAGATAAAAGATCAGTCCCTGCTTGCAGACTGCCATTCCAATTTATCGGAGTATTACCGCCAAACATCTGGTTTCGATGAAAGCCTAAAACATGCCTACATAGCATTAAACCTTAACCGAGAGCATGACCGGGAAAACCACAACGCTATCGCCCAGTGCTATAACATTATTGGGAGTTGTTACAAATACAAAGGGGAATACGACAGTGCACTTACAAACCTTAACCTATCGTTGAAAATACTTCAGGAAAACCTTAAGGATGAGCACAAGGCAATTGCCCAGGCTTATAATAATATTGGTTCAATTTACAGCAGAAAAAACGATTATGAAAAGGCCCTTCATTTTTACCAACTAACGCTCGACAAACTTAGTCCCGATCCGGAAATGGAAAAGCACATGGCTTCGGTTTACAACAATATCGGAATGATTTACGGACAGCATAAGGGGAATTACGAAAAAGCCGTTTCATACTTCCATAAAGCCCTTGAAATAAGAGAACGTATATTTGGACAGGATCATCCCCTTACTGCAATTGTATATAATAACCTGGGATTTTATGGTGATATGGGCGACTACGAAAAAGAATTGTTTTATGTCCAAAAAGCCCTTAACATCTTTCGTAAAACTTTCGGCAACAATCATATAAAAGTAGCCATATGCTACAAGAATATGGGGAAATGTTACAGTCAGTTAATGAAATACCCCGATGCGTTAAGCTACTACAAAAAAGCTTTACATGTTTTTTATAAGATATATGGCAAAGAACATGAAGACATTGCCATTACCCTAAACAACATAGGGACAAACTACACAAAAACAGGGAGCTACAAAACCGCGTTAATGTATTCTGAAAGAGCGTTAAAGATGTTAATTGCGTTAGAAACTGACGTACACCCTTATTTGTCTAAAATTCACGACAACCTCGGAACGGCTTCATATAATATAGGGCAGCACGAAAAAGCACTGGGACATTATACTGAAGCGCTGGAAATGAACAGGCAAATTTACGGAGAAAAACACCCTACGGTTGGAGATGCTTACAAAAGAATTGCAACCTATTACGCGCTAAATGATATGACAGACTCTTCGTTAAAATTCTTACAAAAAGCTATTATTAGCCTGTGTAAAGATTTTAATGACACAAATATTTATGCCAACCCGAAACTTAAAAGTATAAATTCAAAGCCGATTCTTTTAAAAGTCCTTACAAATAAAGCCCGGTTGTTAAGCAAAGTTTATGAGACAAAAGAAGAAAAAGAAGCACTCATCTTTTCTCTTTCCACCTTCTTTCTTTCCGATGAACTGTCCAACATACTTAACCGGGAAATTAAAAGTGAATTTTCCCGGCAAAAAATAAATTCAAAGTACCTATCGGTTCACGAAGGAGGAATAACAGCTGCTTACAGACTTTTCCAGGCTACCGGAGACAAAAAATACTTTGACAATGCTTTTTATTTTGCTGAAAGAAGCCGGGGGCAATTATTATTACAAAACATTCAGAACAACAACGCCATGCTGTCCGCAGGTGTCCCGGACAACTTGCTCCAAAAGGAAAGGGATTTGAATATTGACAAGGCCTTTTACGAAAGAAAACTTCTGGAAGCTACGAAAAACAATGATTCGGTAAAAAAAGTATTATACCAGGACTATCTTTTTAAAAACAGCAAAGAATTTAATTCACTGCTAAAACAACTTGAATCTAAATATCCCGAATACCACCGGTTAAAATATGCCTATAAAGCAGTTACCACAAAAGAAATCCAGAAATTATGTAAAAAATCAAACTCACTATTTATTGAGTACTTTTTAGGAAAAGAGAGCAACTACATTTTTACTTTTGATGAAAATAACATACAGATTATCCCGCTTAAACCTGACGGTTCTCTTTTAAAACTAATGAATGATTACAGATACAGCCTGACTGATCTTTCTTTTATAATAAGTTCATCCAAAGAAGCTTTTGAGTTATTTTGCTCATCATCCCATCAATTGTACAACCAAATATTAAAACCGGTTCCTGATTCTGCTTTATTTACTCATGAAAACATTGTTATTGTTCCGGCAAACGAACTGGGCACAATACCATTCGAATCCCTGTTAACAGAAAAGGTTGAAACCCCTAATGTTGACTATACGGACCTGCCCTATCTTGTCAAAAAACTAAATATAAGCTACAGTTATTCCGGCACTATGTACAAATTACAGGACAAGGGAAGTTCAGGAAGAAGACATAATGAATGTATTGCTTTTGCTCCCTGCAGCCCTGCGACGAACCTTAAACATTTGAACACCGGAAAATTATATACGTTAAGAAACGAACAAACACCTTTGCCTGCCACATACAAAGAAATTCGGAACATTGCCCGATACTTCAAGGGGAAGTATTTTTTATCCAATTCGGCCACCAAAGATGCTTTTATTAAACACGCTCCTGATTACGGGATCATTCACCTTGCATTACACGGACACGCGGATATTGAAGAACCGGTTAACTCCATGCTTGTTTTTTCAAAGACGAAAGGGGACACATCCGCGAGCAACCAAATATCCATTGCCGAACTAAGCAACATGGAATTAAATGCCGAACTGGTTGTACTTAGCGCTTGCGAAACAGGAAATGGAAAGATACAAAAAGGCGAGGGTGTTATTAGTATAGCCCGGGGGTTTATGCTTGCCGGATCTTCAAGTCTTGTTGCAAGCAACTGGAAAGTGGAAGACTACGCAACATCAAAACTTATTTCGCTGTTTTATGAGGTCCTGGCAAAAAACCAACCAAAAAACGCAGCTCTCCGACAGGCAAAACTAGGGTATATTGCCCAGGCAGATGCCCTGTCTTCCCACCCCTATTTTTGGTCCGGCTTTGTATTATGGGGAAACAGTAAGCCTTTAACCAATAGCACAAACCTTTGGTTATACCTCTCATTTTCCGGAGGGGTTCTGGCGATTGTCACCCTGATCATTGTATTAAGGTTAAAACAAAAAAAGAAGCCTTCCTGAAAACCTAGAAAGGCCTGAAATTATTTGTATCTTTAAATACTTCCGTTCACAATTTACTTTTTAAACCTTAAACCAAGAGTAACACTAAACGATTCGGGGCATGCCGATCCAGCCCTTTATCTGGTCTTAGCTTAGCCAAACTAATCTTCTTTTAGCATTCTGTAAATTGTTGATTGTCCAATATCCAGTTTTTTTGCCACAAGTTTGATGTTGTTATCGTATTTCTTCAGGTAGGCATGAACAATTTTATGCTCATACTCTTTCAGGGTCAACTCATCATCCATTACATTAGCCGCTGCGTCTGCAGAGTGCAAAATAATATCATCTGCTGTAATTTCACTTGACACCGACATTGTAACAGCCAGTTCTATTACTGATTTTAGCTCCCTTATATTTCCGGGAAAAGAATAATACAACAGTTTTTTCTGTGCAGACGTTGTTAGTAATTTGGGTTCCAAATCATTCTCCTTACAGAAACCGTCTACAAAGTGCTTAGCAAGAATTAACACATCGTTGTCCCGTTCGGCAAGTGGTGGCAAATGAATCGGAAGTCCCATCAGTCTGTAATAAAGGTCTTCCCTAAAATTGCCTTTTTTCACTTCCTCCAGTATATTTTTATTTGTTGCCACAATTAGCCGGCAATCAATTTTTATTGGTGTATTACTTCCTACGCGGGTTATTTCTCTTTCCTGAAGTGCCCTTAAGAGTTTTGTCTGGAAGGCCATATCCATCTCAGTTACCTCATCCAGGAAAAGGGTCCCGCTATGGGCTTCTTCAAACTTTCCGATTCTTCGAAAACTGGCCCCCGTAAATGATCCCTTTTCGTGCCCAAACAGCTCACTCTCTATTAACTCTGCAGGCACCGCTGCCACATTTATCGGAACAAACGGCTTATCTTTCCGCTTCGAACTGTAATGGACTGCTTTAGCCACCACTTCTTTTCCTGTACCTGTATTTCCGGTAATTGTAACAGTAATATTCGTTTTTATAGCTTTCTCCAGGAGGGTAAATATCTGCTTTATTGCACGGCTGTTTCCTATTATGTTCTTTTGAAATTCATACTTTTGCTGTACTTCTTTCCTCAGGGTGGAAATCTCATTCCTTAACGAAACCCTTTTATTAATGTTAACAATTGTATTTAACAACCGCTCTTTTATCTCATTCGATTTTACGATATAATCGTACGCCCCCTGTTTTAGAAGGCTCACAACCACGTCTATGTCATCCTGCTCTGAGATAAGTATAACTTCAATATCTTCATTTATTTCTTTTACCCGTTTTAACACATCACTTCCTGTCATATCGGGCAACCTGTAGTCAAGTGTAATTACATCAGGGGTTTCATCAAGGTGATTTAAACAATCTGCCCCCGTAAAAAAGCTCATTACCTCATAATCCGGATTTAATTCCAGATTATGAACCAATAACTTATTATACCATTCATTATCCTCAACTACAAAAATTTTAAATCCCTTTGTTTCCATAAATAGCTATTAAATGAAATAATCGATCTTTTGCATTTCAGAACTTAGAGGCAATCAGATGCTTGGAATAGAAACCGTCAGATCGAAACTGTTGTGCAAGTTATAGTTTATATACGATATCGTACAATAAAACATAAAATTATTCAATAATATGATTAATTTTTATTATTTGCCAACCTCTTTATCAACGAAATTGAAAGAACATATTATTTATGTTCCTAAAGAGCCTTGGTTTTCCACGAAGTCACCTCAGCAAAAATTATTCTTTATATGTTCTTTTACCTTTTCACTCAGTTGATTCACACCTTTTTCTGCTTCTTCGAACAAGTGTTTTATTTTATCCTTGTCCTCTCCTTTTCTGGAAGTTAACTCCAGCTCTTTCAGCAGAAGGGATAGTTCAACAGCGTCAAGGTGTTTGCATGGAGCTTTTATTTTATGCGCATATTCAGCAAGGTTTCCCCAATCGCTTTTACCATATGCCTCTTGCAGATCCTGCCAGCCTTTATTGGTTGTTTTTAAAAACATCTGGAGCATATCATACACAAAGGCGTTATCATTATTTGCCATATCGTATAAAGCCTTAAATTGCTCCTTGTTCACGGAACTGGTCTTCTTTTTATCATTCATTTCAGTAATTATGATTTGGTCTTTACTCTTATTCCCGTTATTTGCCATAAGAACATCCATTACTTTGGAGAGCAGTTCCTTCTGTTTATATGGTTTTGGTAGCACCGCGTTAATGCCTGCCTCGTTACATTTACGAAGCTCTTCTTTTGCTATTGTTGCTGTTACGGCGATAATTGGTATTTTCGAATTCCCTTTAAAATTGTCACTCCTGATTTTTTTTGCCACCTCTATTCCGTTCATCTCCGGCATATGTATATCAAGTAAAACCAAATCATACTCCTCCCTGCTAAGTATATCCAGCATTTCCTTTCCACTTCCCACAATTTTATGTTTTACCTCCCATTTTATAAGTACACCTTCTATAAGCTTTTGGTTATATTCGTCATCGTCAGCAACAATAATTTTATATTGGGACAAGCTGTTTGATACAACTTTTCTTTTCTTTGGCTTAGTGGGCAGATCTTTTTCATCTCCTTTTTCACATTCTACGGACACATAGAAACAGGCCCCTTTATCGGGGTTATTGCGCACCTGGATTGTTCCGTTGTGTAATTTAACCAAACGCCGGACTATTGCCAGTCCCAACCCTGTACCTCCATAATATCTTGAAGTTGAAGATTCTGCCTGCGTAAACTCCTCAAAAATTGAGAGAAGTTTTTCTTCGGGTATCCCGATACCCGAATCCAGTATTTCAAAATTAAGTTTCACACGGCCACTTTCTAAATCTTCTGTATGCGCTGTTATTTTAACACAACCTTCTTCTGTAAACTTAATTGCGTTACTTATTAAATTAAACATAATCTGCCTTAACCTGAAAGAGTCGCCGATTAATACTTTATGAGAATCCTGAGCATAATGGAACAACAGGTTTATGCTTTTTAATTCAGCAGAAGGTTTATAAAGCTGGTAGGCCTGTTTTAACAAATCTTCAACCATAAAAGGATGCTCCTCTAACGTAAGTTTACCTACTTCCAGTTTCGAGAAGTCCAGAATATCATTTATTAATTTCAACAAATGATCAGCCGATTTTTTTACAATCTCCAGGCTTTCCCTCGTTTTTTTCGACAAGGGCATTTGAAGAATCTGCTCCGTAAAACCCACTATTGAGTTCATTGGTGTACGAATCTCATGACTCATATTAGCCATAAACTGCTCTTTGGTCTGGCTTAGCTTCAGGGCAGCGTCCTTTGCTTTTGTCAATTCTTTCTGGGTAGCATGGGACTTTCTTATATACCTCTGAATGACATATATAACGCTTATCAGCAAATTCAGGAACATTAATAAGAAGATCATCGACCACTTATTTGTAATGTCAACCATTCTGTTTGCTTCCTCAGCCTTTCGCTTCATTGAATCCAGTTCTTCCTTCTCTAATTTGGATATAAGTTTACTCAGCTTTTCATTTATTTGATCATTTCTTTGCCTAAGAGAAACTTCGTAGGCGGTCAATCGCTGCGTCATCTCCCCTTCCTGTTGTTTTAACCGGTCTATCTCTTTATATATTCTGGTTTTATCAATCCCTACTGCTATGGTTGTATCCTTTGCTTCATTTTCACTTTCTATTATTTCTCCTTCGTCCGTTTCTTCTTCAATCAGTACAGTGTCTGCAAACCACTCTTCCTCCTCTTCTTCTTTTTCATTTTCACTTCTTCTCTTAAACCATCTTGAAAAAAGCCTTTCTTTTTTCTCCTCATCTTTGCCCTCTATATATTCTTTCCCGCTTTGTTCCTCAAAAACAGAATCCTTTTTTGTTACCACATTCTTTGATACCTGAAGCACGATTGTGTCCTGCGCTGTTTCCAAAACGTCAGAGAGCTTATTCAACGCACTGCTTACACGATCGTCTTTTCGGCATTCCAGAATTTTCTCCCAAAGTTCAAACTTTTCATCCACTAAAATACGTATCGTATCTATTTGGGCCTCCCTTTTTATGTTGCCCTGATTATACTTAATTAATAAATGAATTTTGTCGTCAACCGTTTGCTCCACCTCCTTGTACGGCCTCAAATATTTGGTTTCCCCGGTAATAGTAAAATACTCAATGTTGCTTTCCCCCTTCTGCAGGTTATTGTTAATCTCCTTTAATGTAATAAGTGAATTATTGGGCCGTGCTTCCTTTTTTATCGTAGCCAAAACAAAATTTATGCTGTTATACGCCAAAATTCCGGCAGCTATAACCGCTAGTATCGCAAAAACAATTAATATAATTATCTTATTCTCAACAGAAATTCGCCTCATCCCTAAATAATTAACAAGTAAATCAGACAACCAAAATAAGTAAAAATTTCGGAGGTCGTTTCAATCACAACATACATTAGTTACTAATTAATAGTATCTGTAAGACAGAAAACTATTCAATCAAGTCTCTGAAAAGCCCAAACCAAACCTTGCAAAGGTAACTCTAATATTGTTATTGTTAAATAACTTGGTTTTGCCTGATAAATTTTATTATACACCAGATAATTTGAATTAACTCCCCTTTGTTTATATTTGTGTCAGTTTTTTGAAAAGAGTTTAACGTAATAAAACAATAAGTTGTGGCAACAAACAAAATCACCCTATTTATTTTTGCTCAATTTTTTATATTGAACCAAACATTTAACCAAACCCTTAACGAAAAAGCAGAAATAAAAGAATACAACAAAACCTACACGATTGAAAACAGAGAACTGGTTGAACACGTTTCCCTAACAATAGCAATTTACAGCAGAAACGGGGAAGCACTTACCCAATTTAAAATTCACCACTCTAAAAACAACCGGCTGGAATACATAAAAGCGCACATCGAAGATCCGAATGGTAAAGTAATAAGGACCCTGGGCAAAAAAGAAATAAAATCATCCAGCGCTGTTTCTGACTATTCTATGTTTAGTGATGACCAAGTCGATTATTTTACGCTCAGGCACAATACATATCCCTACTTTATCAAATGTGAATACCAAAGAACCTTCGACAACTTCCTGCATATAGCAGACTGGTCCCCGGTTTACCATGGGGGGTACCCGACAATAAGTGCGACACTCAACATTCAGGTTCCCACTGATTATAAAATAAGAATCAACCAAAACAACATCGGTCCCTACACGAAAACAGAATCAACCAAAACCGTAAATTACTATTGGAAATCACAATACACATCTCCCTACACTTCAGAACCTTATTCACCTCCGGCAAGTACCTTAATACCCAATGTAAAAGTTTTTCCTCTCAACTTCTGGTATGGGACAGAAGGCAGCAATGCCACCTGGGCTGAATTCGGAAACTGGCAAAACAACCTGATGCAAGGCTCTCTGGATTTACCTGACCATGAAAAAAACACGATAGATCGGCTAATAAAGGAAGCCACAAATGACAAGCAAAAGATAAACATACTTTACGATTACCTCCAGACAAACACAAGGTATATAAATATTTCCCTCGGAGTTGGCGGGCTTAAGCCTTATCCGGCATCATATGTGGCTAAAAACAAGTTCGGTGACTGCAAAGCCCTGACAAACTACATGCGCGCCATTCTGAAACATGCTGGCATAGAATCTCATTATTCAATAGTAAACGCCGACAAAAATATTACCCCTATTGAAAAAGACTTTCCCGGTCAACAATTTAACCATGTCATTTTATGCGTTCCGGTTGAAAATGATACAACCTGGTTGGAATGCACATCAAAAAATGAACCTGCTGGTTATCTAGGCACATTTACACAGGGCAGACAGTCTTTAGTGATAAAAGAAAACAGTTCATATCTCACCAAAACCCCTTCTCTTTCAATTGAAGATTCAAGAAATACAACCCGGTACAACATGGATTTTTATGTTGACGGTTCCGCAAAAGTCCAGATAAAAAAAACGATTAAAACAGAAGAATATGAATACGTAAATTACCTGCAACACGAGCGGAAACTGGAAGATGTAAACAAGTACTTATCCAACCTCCTGCCGTTAAAGTCATATCTTGTAGACTCCTGGAAAATTGAAAATAAAAACGGGAAAGTCCCTTATCTAAACTTAAACATGAATATTACGGCAAAACAGGCATTCGTTAAATATGGAAATGACTTTCTTTCAAGAATTATCCCCGCACAGATAGTTGATTTACAGCCCCCTGCTTCAAGGAAAAACCCTGTACACATTCCGTTTCCGGTCGTCTCTTCCGACACTATAGTCTGTAATTTTCCTCCCCAGATAAACATTAGCCAACTGCCGAAAACAAAAAGCATTAAGTCCGATTATGGATATTATCACATCTCATATAAAAGGGAGGAAAATAAAGTAGAAGTCCTAAGGGACTTTGTTCTTTTTGCCGGGAACTACTCCCTGGATGAATATACAGATTTCTACACGTTTATTGAAAATGTAAAAAAAATCGAAAAAAACAATATTATACTCTTAAATTAAATGAAATACTTAGCAATACTATCGTTTCTCTTCGCAACATGTTCATGTGCGGCATGGGGGCAAAATTATTCGTTAGAGTTTGGTAAAATATCTCAATTCGAAACTGAACTAAAATCATATATACAAGACACCAGTGCAAATGCGTTAATTCTTTACGATATTGGCAAATCTGAATTTATATACGATGACTCTGAAGGCTTTAAACTTATAACTGAACACAGCCGGAAAATTAAAATATTTAACCAAGCTGGGTTTGAACACGCTGAAATTGAAATCCCTTTCTATCGTAAAGAAAAAAAAGGAGAAGAAGTTTATGACATAACCGCTGTTACCTATAATTACGAGAACGGAAAAATTGTCGAAACCAGGCTGGATCCCGAAAGAATATTTACAGAAAAAAAAAGTGAATTTTGGCAGGTGAAAAAATTTGCTATGCCGGCCGTAAAAGAAAATTCAATTATTGAATACAAATATAAACTACGCTCACCTTATTTTACGGCTTACCAGGATTGGGAATTTCAACAGGAAATCCCGGTGCGCTATAGTAAATACCTTGCATTAATGAACCCATTTTACACTTATGTATGGTACCTTCAGGGAACGGTCCCTCTTGATTACCACAACAGTTATAAGGACAGCGGCCTTCCGAAGTATGTTGGCAGCATCGATTATAAGGAGTTGGTATATGAATTTGTAATTCGGGATGTTCCTGCTTTTAATGACGAAACTTTTATTACTTCGAAGAACGACTATATTGGAAAAATTAACTTCCAATTGTCACAAATCAACCACTACAACGGAGCCACTGAAAATGTGATTACAACCTGGGAAAAGCTAAATTCTGATTTGTTGAAAGAATCAAGCTTTGGAAAATATCTAAAGGCTTCAGAAAAGAAAACAAAAGCAATTACTGAAGAATTAAACCTTACTGGTTCCGAGCCACTAAAAAAAATTGAGACCATTGTTGAATACGTAAAGAGTAATTATGAATGGAATGGCTACAATGGTTATATCCCCTATGGCAATGTTAAAGAGTTTCTTGACTCCAAAACTGGTGCAGCCGCAGACCTAAACCTCTTTCTAACCGCACTCCTCAGAAATTCCGGAATTGAATCTTATCCTGTTTTATTAAGCACCCGGGATCATGGTAAGATAAAATCCAATTATCCTTTTCTTGAATCGTTCAACTATGTTGCTGTTCTGGCAAAATTTGAAAACAGCAACGTTGTGCTTGATGCCACCAACCCGGGACTTCCCTTTCAGTTAATACCAACCAAATGCATCAACGATCAGGGGCTAATTGTTAAGAAGGATGAAGAGAACTGGGTTACCCTAAAAAGTAATGCTTCTTCCGTAATATCCGTTACCTCAAAGCTGAAGTTTAACCAGGACCATGATTCTTTGACGGGAACATATAGTCTAACATCTACCGGGTACGACGCTGTGAAATTCAGAAAAAATTTTCTTAACAGTACCGAAAAGAAAAGAGATTACTTCCAACAGAGAGGATTATCTATAAATGAAGAAGTTAACGAGCAGGGTGAAGATAAAAAAAGACCGTATACATTTACTTTTATTGGAAGCTACCCAATTGAAAAAATTTTCGACAAGACATATATTGCCCCATTTGCAGAAATACCTTATTCCGAAAACCCATTAAAAAAACTAGACCGAAAATATCCTGTGGATCTCATTTACCCAAAATCAAAAGTGTTTAATATATTTATCGAAGTTCCTGATAAGTGCACAATTGAACATTTACCGAAATCAATGCATATTGACAATAAGCTTTTCAAATTAGAATACAACGCAGTACTGAATGAAAATATAATTAACATAAATGCTGAGTATTCTTTTAAAAATGCAGTTTATTCCGGGAAGGAGTACAAACTTATTCGGTACTATTTTGAAAAGATTGCTGAAAAATTTAATGAGAAAATAGTAATTATTAACACTATGCAGGAATAAAACGCCCAATACTAACGGCTCTATTGTTTTTTTGTTATATTAGTGTGCGTTTTTACTTGAAATTCAATATTTATGAGTAAAATGGTAAGTATAGTTGATGATTATGAGGAAAAAATGCTCTCTTGTGTTTACAAGAAATATTTAGGTATTGAATGCCCTGGTTGTGGCATGCAAAGAGCTTTTGCTTTGCTAATGAAAGGAGAAGTTGTTGAGTCGTTGAAAATGTTTCCTGCCTTAATCCCCATTATATTCATGCTGCTCTTCCTGGTCTTACATTTATTGTTTAAATTTAATAAAGGCCATCTAATCTTATTGTATTTGTTTATACTTAACGCAACGATTATTGTTGTAAACTATATTGTTAAACTTTTAATTTAAAAAACCTACATTATGGAGCAAAAGAACATTCAGAAATTGCCTAATTCTACCGGAGCACTGGTTTTAGGTATCTTATCAATTGTTTTTGCATTTTGCTATTCAATTCCCGGAATGATAATGGGAATAATCGCAATTGTCCTTGCTAATAAAGCAAATAAGATATATCAGGAAAACCCAAGTGTGTATGATGGTTATGGCAATGTTAAAGCAGGAAAAATAATGGGCATAATTGGCCTGTCCCTTTCTGTATTGTACCTGGTTGTTATCATCATATTATTGGTTACTGTCGGCAGTCTCGGAGCTCTAATGTTAGGAGAAATGTTCGGCGGAAGTGGAATGAGCTTTTAACCGATTTCGATATTTACTTTAAACGCAAAAGACTATCGTAAGATGGTCTTTTTTGTTATATTCTAAGAATTAAAAAAGTATAAAGGAAATAAACTGTCGAAATGACGACATCTGCCACAATAATTGAATCTTTGTGTTTTCTTACATAAAGCCAGGAAGACAAAACCCTCAGAAGTAACTGAACAAAAAAGAAACTAAAAATCCTTAAGGAATAAGGATTCATGTTTTTGGCTTCTTCGAACCTGAAATTTGTAATAAGATGGAAACTTCTCGACAAGCCATAACTCTTACAGTCGTCAATATTTTCTGAGATACATTGAGATTTAACCCTTAACTCTTCCGGAAGCACACCCAGTACTTTACTGTAAACGATAATTAACAGAATTAAGAGAACAAAGGTATAGTTAATAACGATGTAAGGGTTATCAAGAAGTTTCCCTGATTGCATTTTGACTAGAAGCCTAATTCGGGTATTATCTCTGAAGCTGCACCTACTGCTTTTGCTGCTGCACTAACCACAAAAACATACCAAAGGATAGCAAATACTGCTGCAACAATCCCCAAGATTAAACCTGCAATACCAAGCCCCTTTTTACTACCACTTTTCTTGGCTAACGATATACTTATTGCACCAAGAACAATAGATACCACACCAAAGGTAATTGCCCAAACTCCAAAACAAGGAATAAATGATGTTATTACACCTACTATACCCACAACCAATGCGGCAACGCCTAAACCTTTTCCGGTTTTTTGATTCTCACTCATAGTTTTTAGAATTAAAAGTTTTGATTAAACAAAAATTAGAAACGTTTTAAAATAACGCTCCTAAAATAAAAAAAACTATTCGAATACAACCCGAAATGATTGGATTTTTACCAGAATACTGTTTAATTGCTTACACTTTTCACATACCCCCTAAACGAGGCTCTTTTGGCGGGAATCTGCCACAAAAACACAACCCTCTCACCCTTTAACATTTAACACTTCACCTATACACTTTTGTTCTTTTTAGGCCTCACCTCTACGGTAAAGTTTGTTGCTATTATTTTATGTTGTTTTTTACCCGGCATGAGCACACGTTTAACATTAAAAATCAGGTTTACTGTTTAAGGCTTGCTCGTTTTCAATTCAATTCTTTCTTATTTTTATATATCTTTATGCTTTCAGAAAATAATTATGGAACACAACATTATAGACAAAAACCTGAGCCCTGTAATCAAAAAACCACTGCCAAACTCAGCTGCCACTCTTGTATTAGGAATAATATCCATTGTATTTGGTTGTTGCTATGGTACCGGGTTGCCAATGGCCATAATTGCCCTGGCGATATCCGGAAAATCAGTAAAAATGCATAAAGAAAACCCCGACCTGTACAGTGGTTTCGAAAATCTAAATGCAGGAAGAATTTGTGCCATTATAGGTTTATGCATTTCTTCGCTGTTTGCTATTTTTATAATTGCTTATCTCATCTTTATGGGGTCATTATTATCCATGAGCGATATCTGGAATGATTTTTATTAATCAACTTTATAAAAAATCTAACCTAAAAACGGAATAAAACAACTAAATTTTTTGTGAAGGGGAAAGCGTTTTATAAACGTCAGTCCAAAAACATACGTGAAATTCTGTTTTAAATATACACACTGGTAAACCTGTCTATGGATACCCTGTACCATCTATAGCGTTGAGATTTTATTTAAATCCAGCTCTTTATAAGGAACAGGCTCCCTGGTTACCGATGGATAACCAACGGCAATTATTGATTCAACCCTTAAATCATTAGGCAACCCTAACAGCCCTTTGATATAATCTTCTGCACTCGTATGCTCATTATATTGACGCTTTCTAATTTGCACCCAACAACTTCCCAGGCCTAAGGATTGTGCTGTCATCTGCAATAAGATTGAAGCAATCGAACTATCCTCTACCCATACATCAGACTGTGTCTCGTTTGCGCAAACAACAACCCCCAATGGTGCATCTTTAAGAAAGGCTGCCCCATGTGGCTTTGCGCCTGATAGTTTATGCAACAACTCTTTTTCTGAAATGAAAATAAACTTGCAAGGCTTATTGTTCTTAGATGTCGGTGAGCGCAAAACCGACTCTTTTAATATTTCTATTTTTTCTGGTTCTATAACTTGACCTGTATATTTCCTAATACTTCTTCTGTTTCTGAGTAATTCTATCATATCTTTTTTTTCAAAAATAGAAATTATCTGTTCATAATGGTAAAAAACTGCTTTGGATGGATTGTAACAGAACTTACCGAATCTCATCGTTGTTTTTCAGAAAGAAACAAAAACGACTTTCTGTTCAAAGGGTAATTGACAACCCTTATGCAAAATTGATTGACACTATATACAACCAAGAATTCATAGTTCCATGCACAACTCATAGCCTATATTTAGGTTTATGTATACCACATTTATCGAAAAGTTTATGTTTAAACGTGCCCCAATTTATTACACAACCACAAGAAAAGCAATTTGTATTATAAAACAAGAAGGGCTGACCAGATTGATGTATTAGCCTACCCCTGAGAAAGAACTTCATGTCCAATGGCTGTGGTTAAAACATCTAAA
Source organism: Bacteroidales bacterium (assembly GCA_965230395.1). Lineage (GTDB taxonomy): Bacteria > Bacteroidota > Bacteroidia > Bacteroidales > UBA10428 > UBA10428. The sequence goes on along the minus strand of CBDDKV010000002.1, from coordinate 1,646,637 downwards.
AAGTAGATAGAAGCCTGATAAGAATACCGGGCTTTCTATTACCATTTTTGCTTTTTTTCTTACATATTTGGCTAAGGACACCTGCTACCAATGAAAGCTGGCATACTTGTTATTTCAACCTTAGAAACAGAAAAACTTTATAATGACTCAAATATTTCAATTGCAGCCCTTGATTTATTAAGGGTATAAAAGTGTATTCCGGGAGCTCCATTGTTCAATAGTTCCTGACACTGTTTGATCGTATATTCCACTCCTATCTGGTATGTTTTTGCAGGATCGTTTTTATACTTTTCTAATTTCATCCTCAGCTCTATTGGAATATTCGCACCAGACATTTTAGTAAACCTCTCTATCTGTTTGTAAGCAGTTATCGGTATTATTCCAGGAATAATTCTGCTGGTAATACCCTGTTCTCTGGCCAACTTAACAAAATCAAAGTATTTATTATTATCAAAGAAAAGCTGGGATATCAGAAAATCTGCCCCTGCATTAACTTTAATTTTCAAGTTAGTTATATCTTCCTCAATGGAAGCTGCCTCAGGGTGTTTTTCAACATAACACGCACCGGCTTTAACAAAGTCATAATACTCATCTACATATGAAATTAGCTCGCTGGCATGTTTAAAACCTCCCTCTATCGGCTTAAAAGTACCTTCTCCCTGCGGAGGATCTCCTCTAAGCAGCATTAAGTTTTCAATATTAACCGACTGCAAGTAGTTCAGGTCTTCTGTTATTCGGCCCTTTACTGCATTTACACACGTATAATGAGCCACTGTTGTTAAACCAATCTTATTCTGAAGGTAGTCAACCAAGTCAAACGTGCGGTTCTGGGTTGAACCACCGGCACCATATGTAACCGTAACAAAAGAGGGCGATAAACGCATTAACTGTCCAACATTTATCCCGAAATCCACTGCTGATATTTCGTCTTTTGGAGGAAAAAACTCAAATGAGAAGGTTCGTTCCTGTGATAAAAACAAGTCTGTTATTTTCATAAAAATACAACTGTATTGGAATAATTTGCAATTCTAATTGTAATTTAGTTCTGTTGCAAGCCACCTTTCAATTATTTCCGGAGAAACCCCCTTCCTATTGGCATAATCGATTACCTGATCTTTTCCGATTTTACCGATAAAGAAGTATTTTGAATTTGGATTTGCAAATATCAGCCCACTAACTGAAGCTGCGGGGACCATTGAAAATGATTCTGTTAGAAACACCCCGGCTTTTTCTTCAGCCTGTAACAGGTTAAACAGTGTTTCTTTTTCAGAATGGTCGGTACATGCGGGGTAACCATGGGCGGGCCTGATTCCCTTATACCTTTCAAAAAACATATCTTCAATTGAAATATCTTCATCTTTTGCGTATCCCCAGAACTCTTTTCTAACCTGAAAATGAAGCAATTCTGTAAACGCTTCGGCTAATCTGTCCGCTAAAGCCTTTACCATTATGCTGTTATAATCATCAAGATCTGCTTCAAATTGTTTCACAAGCTCATCTACCCCAATTCCTGCAGTTACAGCAAAAACTCCCAGATAATCTATTTTACCACTTTCTTTGGGAGCTATAAAATCCGAAAGGCATAAATTCGGCGCATTCCCTTCCTTAATGACCTGATTCCTCAAGTTCTTAAATACGGTTAAAACCTCGCTCCTGTCTTCATCGCTATAAATCTCAATATCGTCCCCCACAGAGTTTGCCGGATAAAACCCAACAACTGCATTTGCCGTTATCTGCTTTTCCCGGATAATCTGATCCAACATCCTGTTTGCATCCTCATATAGCTTTTTCGCCTCCTCGCCTATTTTAGGGTCTTCCAGTATTTCCGGAAATTTCCCCCTCAATTGCCAGACTACGAAAAAGAACACCCAGTTTATATATTCCCTGATTTCTTCCAAAGGATAATCCTTAAACGTTCTTACCCCTAAAAAGGCTGGCCTGCAAATCTCTTCTTTATCCCATTCCAGCTTAAATTTATTTTCCCGGGCTTCCTCAATTGTTTTATATTTTACTTTCGAACTGGAACCGGCATAGTTCTCCCTAAGCTGTGAATATTCCTTCTTTATCTGCTCTATATAATTGTCCCTCAGTTTTTCTGACAACAGGTTATTCACAACCCCAACACTTTTAGAAGCGTCTTTCACATGTATCACAGGCACGCCAACATGCGGTTCAATTTTTATTGCTGTATGAATCTTAGAGGTTGTTGCCCCTCCAATTAAAAGCGGCTTATCTATTCCCTGCTTCTCCATTTCCCGGGCAAAATCACTCATAATTTCCAGCGAAGGTGTTATCAAACCACTTAATCCGATAACATCAACATTCTTTTCCTTCGCTACCTGAATTATTCTTTCAGTTGGAACCATTACTCCCAGATCAATAATTTCATAATTATTGCAGGCCAGAACAACCCCAACAATATTCTTCCCGATATCATGTACATCCCCTTTCACGGTAGCAAGAAGTATTTTTCCTATGCTCGTACTTCCCCCTTCTTCTCCGGCATTTTCTTCTTCAATAAATGGTAACAGTGTCGCCACTGCTTTTTTCATCACCCTGGCACTTTTTACCACTTGTGGAAGGAACATTTTCCCTGCCCCAAAAAGTTCTCCAACGACTCCCATTCCGTCCATCAACGGACCTTCAATCACATTCAGGGAGCGCGGATAGTTTTGTCTCGCCTCCAGAACGTCATTCTCAATATGGTCTACGATACCTTTAACCAACGCATAACTAAGCCGTTCCTCTACAGAAAGCTCCCGCCACTCATCGGTTTTCTTTTCCTTCTTACCGCTTTGCTTTACTGTTTCCGCAAATTCTATGAGCCGTTCTGTTGCATCCTCCCGTCTGTTCAATATCACATCCTCTACAAGCTCAAGCAAGTCCTTGGGTATATTATCATAAACCTCCAACATAGAAGGGTTTACAATCCCCATATCCATTCCGGCCTGCGTTGCATGAAACAGGAAGGCTGAATGCATGGCCTCCCTTACGGTATTATTTCCTCTGAAAGAGAATGATAGGTTACTTACCCCACCACTAATTTTAGCATACGGCAGGTTTTCCTTAATCCATCGTGTTGCATTAATAAAATCTACTCCATAATTATTGTGCTCTTCTATTCCTGTTGCTATTGCAAGAATATTAGGATCAAAAATTATATTTTCGGCAGGAAAATTCACCTCTTTAGTCAGGATATTATAAGCCCTTTCGCATATCTCTTTTTTACGCTCAAAACTATCGGCCTGCCCAGTTTCATCAAAAGCCATTACCACTACAGCGGCCCCATAACTTTGTATTTTTCTTGCCTGTTCTTTAAACAGTTCTTCCCCTTCTTTCAGAGATATCGAGTTTACAATACATTTTCCCTGTACACATTTTAACCCATTCTCTATGACCGACCACTTTGAAGAGTCGATCATCACAGGCACCTTTGCGATTTCTGGTTCCGACATTACAAGGTTTAGAAACCGGACCATTGATTCTTCAGCGTCAAGCATTGCATCGTCCATGCAAATATCAACTACCTGGGCCCCTCCCTCAACCTGTTCTCGTGCTACGGACAATGCTTCGTCAAACTTTTCCTCACGAATCAGACGGGCAAATTTTTTCGACCCGGCAACGTTTGTCCGCTCTCCAATATTTATAAAGTTGCTTTCCCTTGAAATAGTAAGTGATTCGAGTCCACTTAATTTTGTCTGTTTTGGAACTTCCGGAATGGTCCTTTTATCATACTTCCCGATAGCATCGGAAAATGCTTTTATATGTTCCGGAGTGGTCCCACAGCACCCCCCGACAATATTTACGTTTCCTTCTTCCAGGTATTTTTCCAACTGGGCGGCCATTTGTTCCGGCGTCTCATCATACCCTCCAAACTGGTTAGGCAAACCGGCATTTGGGTGGGCACTGACATTAAACGGAGCCTTTAAGCTTAACTCAGTAATATACGGCTGCATTTCCTTTGCCCCTAAAGAGCAGTTTAAACCTATACTTAACAAGTTAAAATGCGATATCGAGTTCAGAAAGGCTTCCACGGTTTGTCCGGACAAAGTACGCCCACTTGCATCGGTTATGGTACCTGATACCATAATTGGCAATTCTTCTCCCTGTTCTTCAAAGATCCTCTGAATAGCAAAAAGTGCTGCCTTTGCGTTCAGGGTATCAAAAACCGTTTCAATCATTAAAATATCAGAACCACCATCCACTAAGCCTTTAACTTCCTCTGCATAAGCATCTACCATTTCATCAAACGAAACAGCCCTGTAGCCCGGGTCATTAACATCCGGCGACATTGAAGCGGTTTTATTTGTTGGCCCTATTGAACCTACTACAAACCTGGGTTTTTCAGGGGTCCGCTCGGTGAATTTATCGACTGCTATTTTTGCAAGTTTTGCCGACTCATAGTTCAACTCATAACAAACTTCTTCAAGCCCATAATCAGCCTGAGATATTCTGTTCGCATTAAACGTATTTGTCTCTATTAAATCTGAGCCCGCCTCCAAATATTGTTCATGAATCTCTGAAATAATATCAGGCCTGGTTATCGATAATAAATCATTGTTGCCCTTAAGCTCAATGCTTGAATCTTTAAACTGCTCTCCCCGGTAATCCTCTTCTTTTAGCTTATACTCCTGAATTAAACTCCCCATTGCTCCGTCGAGTAAGAGGATCTTCTCTGCTAATAACTTTGATAATTTTTCTTTTCTACTCATTTCTGGATTAAATTCTCAAATTCCTAATGGAATTCACACTCGCATAAATTATGGAAATTCGTGTCTTATTATAATCTCCTCATACTTAATAAGGAATAGGTGTTGGCACCTTATCTGCAAGAGTAGACAGGTTGCCAGAGGTTCCCCGAGCCTATTCTCTCCCCCCATTCTTTATAATTCAAACACTCTACAACGAAAGGTAAAACATTTGAACTCCTGCAAATTTAACTTTTTATGTTAATTAAAATGAACTATCGCAGTTATTTATTTATTCGTGCAGACAATCTATTTTACATTTTAACAAACCAGGGGACCTTTTTTTATACCCGGTAATATTTATATACAGATTAATTCCCCAACAAAAGCTTAATATTTTCAACATTCCTATTGTTACTAATGTTCTTTGCCTCCGGGGTATATAAATATTCGAGTAAATCAGTGTACCTCTCTGTTATTTTAGGCCTGACCATTTTCAACGTACTGTTCAACAAATTGTTCTCCTCTGTAAACCCTTCACTTAAAACTGAAATTGACGATGGTAACCACCTTTGAGGAAACATATCTTCATATTTCCCCCCGGTTCTGTATTCATTTATTTCTTTCGCCAATATTTGAAGCAATTCATTAACTCCTTTATCAGAGGAAACATCCAGTTTTTCCTCGCTAACTTTTCGCTTTAATGCCTCGGCGTTTGGGACAATTAAACATACGGTATAGGGCTTCTGGTTATTATGTAACATGCACTGGTCTATCAGTCCAGACTGATCCGTTATGGCTTCCTCTATTCCTTCCGGGCTGAATTTTTCCCCATCATCCGCGATGAGCAAACTTTTAAACCGCCCTAGTACATACAAAAAGTTATCCCGATCAAGATACCCCAAATCACCCGTATACAACCAGCCTGCACGCAAGGCATCTTTCGTTGCTTCTTCATTGTCCCAATAGCCTTTCATCACATTTTCCCCACGAATCACAATTTCGCCTTTTTCACCTACAGGGAGTTCTTTCCCGTCTTCATCACAAATCTTTACTTCAAGGTTATCTACTATTGTCCCCGAGGAACCCATTTTATGTTTTTTTAACCCATTTGCCGATATAACCGGTGCAGCTTCGCTCAACCCATACCCCTGCAACATTGGTATTCCAATGGCATAAAAAAACCTTTGCAATTCTATATCTAATAAAGCACCCCCTCCAACAAAGAATTTCAGTTTTCCGCCAAAATTTTCCCTGATTTTACTAAACAGAATTTTATCATATAATTTATAAAGCGGCCATTTTACAATTTTCATGCCTTTTCCTTTGTCCCAACCTATTCCATTATAATCATAGGCAAGTTTCAAGGCCCTGTTAAACAATTTTTCCACTTTCGGACCTTTCGCCCGGATTCCCTTTTCAATATTTTTTCGAAAATTTTTAGCCAAAGCGGGCACACTCAAAAGAAAAGCAGGTTTTGATTCTTTTATGTTTACCGGTATATTTTTCAAAGTGTCCATTGGGGTATTTCCCAAATCGACGCATGCCAGACTTGCCCCTTTTTTCATTAGTGTGTATATCCCACAGGTATGAGCAAAAGCATGATCCCAGGGAAGGATCAGAAGGGTTGAATAATGTGGGGGAATTTGAATTAAACTATCCGATTGCTCTACATTAGCTATATAATTTCTGTGCGATAATATAATTCCTTTAGGATCTGCCGTTGTTCCGGATGTATAACAGATATTTGCATAATCATCCCCGGTTATAGAATTATACCTCTTTTCAAATTCTTCCCGGTTACTTTTTAGTTCCTCCCGTCCTGAGCTCAACAAGGAATCGAAATTAACTATTGCTCCGTTTTCACTATTTACCTCATCAAGTAATATTATTTTCTCAAGCGAAGGTACCTTATCCTGTATTTTTAAAACTTTGTCAAGTTGCCTTTGAGTAAGAATGATAAATCTTGAACCACTGTGCTTTAATCTGAACAGAATTTCCTCTGAAGTTAGTTTTATTGACAATGGGACATTGATCGCTTTATTATAAAGGACGCCCAATTCTGACGTTATCCAGTCCAGTCTTCCTTCTGCCAAAAGAGAAACACGTTCCCCCGGATTAAGCCCAAGTTTCATTAACCCGGCACCAAATCCATGTACACGCTCTTTAACCCTACTATATGTATAACCTTGATACTTACCATTCTCCTTTTGATAAACATAATTATTCTCCGAAAAAGATTTTGCACTCTCCTCCAATAATTGTACTAATGTTTTCATTTATGTATTTTTAAAGCTTTTCCGAACCTTTAAATAAATGTTATGTGAGTATAATGACATAAGCACCTATTTACCAGCTCTGTAATAATATTATATCATGGACATATACTTCATCCAAGAGTAACCTCCAAATATAAACAATATATTATTCATATAGTTGCACTGAACCGGCAGAACCAATTCAAAAATCAGCCATGCGGCTGCACTAAAACTACCCGGTACGAAAGTCTTATAAAATAGAAATACTAAATGCTAAAATTATCTGATAATGAATTACAAGGGTAGCCCCCTGTTCAACCCTGCCTTTCCAACTTCTTCTCCACGAGTTCCAAAAGGCACTTATCTATGCGTTTAAATAATTTGTCAACATCTAACGGTTTTGTAAAAAAACCATCACACCCTGCCGCAATACATTTTTCGTCTTCATTATTCCATGTATTTGCAGTTTGCATAATAACCGGCAAATCCGTCCTGCACTTTTTTGAAAAAGTTAGTACTTCAAAGCCATTTAAATCCGGCAATTGCAAGTCCAGCAAAACGAGATCAATACATGATTGCTTTTTTATGTAACTATGTGCTTCCAAACCATTTTTAGCCCAAAGTATTTTCACTCCGGTCCGCTTTTCCAACAATAATTGAAGGTACCTGAAGTTTATTGGATCATCCTCGGCTACGAGAATCACGTATTTTGACCAGTTATATTGCATTAAAAAAAGTATAGGGTTTATTCTTATTTTAAACGAAAAAAAACATTCTTCGATTCCTTTACTTGACGAACCTCCCGATAAACAGTACCAATCCGCAAAAAAGTATGGCAAACGACCGGATCACCGGATCATAAGTCGTCCCAATATGCTTGTCCCTATTGATGTTCTTCAGAAAAAAAGCATCTTCTATGAGAAATCGGTGCAAAAACAACCATCATCCTTCAAAAATTCCCACAGTTCCTTTAATAAAGTTCTGAAAAAATCGGTAAAAGAAAAAATAATCACATTTCTTATTTCGTAGAATGGTTCTTAATAAGAATCAAACATTATTGGGGTCAATTTGTTTTTACAATTGATAAATCATTTCATCAAAAGCCGTACGTTTTAATTGGATAACTTTTTTATTCCAATTCAACTATCAACCATTTATAATTCTGAAAAAATAACATTATGGCATATACACTAGAAATTGGGAGTTCCGCCCCTTATTTTGATTTAAAAGCAACAGATGGAAAGCTTTATTCTCTGGAGAGCTTTTCTGAAGACAAATATCTTGTGATATTTTTCACTTGTAACCACTGTCCGTATGTAACCGGTTCTGACGAGGTGACAAGAGAGACAGCCCTGAAATACAAAGACAAAGGAGTAAAGTTTGTGGCTATAAACTCCAACAGCCCTAACACTTACCTGGAAGATGATTTTGAACATATGATCTCCCGAATGAAGGAACATAACTTCCCATGGATTTACCTTTACGATGAAACCCAAGACGTAGCCACTAAATATGGGGCTTTAAAAACTCCACACTTCTATGTTTTTGATCATTCCAGAAAACTGGTTTATACAGGACGCGGTGTGGATAACCCCAGAGACTCTTCCCTTATTGCAGAGAACGACTTGAACCGGGTTCTTGATGAATTAACCAACAACAAAGAAATTAGCATAAAAATTACTAATCCAATTGGATGTAATATAAAGTGGGAAGGAAAAGATAAACATTGGATGCCTGAAGATGCCTGTGATTTAGTATGAAAGTTTTCTTTGGGATGAGGTTACAAATATAACTTAACAGAGGCATTCAAGGTGAAATTTATAACACGTTCTGTTTCTCAACTTAGCTTTAAACAACACTTGGTTAATAAATATTTTAGTATATTAGTATTGTATACCCTAAATTGCGACAAAAATGTTTTATTGCATTGATTTGTAATTTAACAAAATGGGTTACGAACCAATTATTTTTATTATGAAGAAAACCGAGTTATTGATATTTGCCCTTTGTATTTTATTGGTATCCTCCTGTAAGTATTTAAAGAAAGAAGATAAACTGTTCAGCACAGAAGATGAAGCTTTGGAAATAAATGAAGATGAAGTTTCGAAAGCAGATTCATTAGCGGAGTCTGATAGTACAGAAATAGAAACCCTTGTTCTGGAAACCGAACCAATACCTGATCCTGCGCCTTCTTCAGCCCCCTCTGTAGGTTACAACAGTGATAAATACTACATGGTTGTTGGTAGTTTTTTAAGCGAGAACCTGGCACAGAAATACGCAAGAAAGATGCTGGACAAAGGATATCAGCCTCAGGTTATATATTCCAGTTCTATGGGATTTTACAGGGTATCTGCTCAATCATATGATGACTACCAGACGGCGGTCAGTGACATACAAAATTTTAGAGACAATTTGTCACCCAGGGCCTGGGTACATGTAAAAAGATAATTTTTATTCTTTTGGGCTAAACTAGAATAAAAGTAAGGCTGTTCCGAAAAAGAACAGCCTTTTTTATTTTTTGCCAAGCACTTCTATGCCCGGTCAGATTAAGCCCCGCCTGTCATAATAAACAATGGTTGAAATTCGAAACTTTTATAATGAGGGCGAAGCCTGTCTAAATTATAATGTCGTTTTATATCAATTTTTTTATTTGTACTGGTAACAACATCAATAGGGGCATTATCATAACGTCCATTCCTCAGGACAACCAGACGTCCATGAATTCCTTTAAGTATTAAATCCAGGGCCAGGTTACCATAGGCCATAGGCACAATAGAATCAATTGCGTCCGGATCCCCTCCCCGTACCAGATAGCCTAACTGCTGATTGATTACATTGATTTTTTTTCCTTTATTATATTGCGGAGACAATTCCTTAACCTTCATTGAAACCAAATCTCCAATGCCTCCCAGTTTTGCATGTCCGTATGCATCTTTTTCCATAGATCGGTACATCATCTCTGAATCTCCGGAAAGCATTGCCCCTTCAGACACAATTACTACTGAATATTTACTCGGATTTTTATTTCGGTCTTCGACCAGTAATTGTGTGAGTTTATCGATTTCAAATTTATACTCCGGAATAACACACCGGTTTGCAGCTCCAGCCATGGTAGGAATCATAGCCGTAAACCCGGCATATCTTCCAAACACTTCCAGTACAAGGATACGTTCATGCGAACCTGCTGATGTCCGAAGTGTATTGCACATTTGAATTGTACGGGTTACGCATGTACTAAAACCAATACAATAATCTGTTCCGGGAACATCGTTATCCATTGTTTTAGGGATTGCTACCACTTTAACCCCTTCGGAATATAACCTCACCGCATAACTAAGCGTATCGTCCCCCCCAATGGGTATCAGGTAATCTACTCCCAGGAATTCAAGGTTTTTAATAATTTCCGGTGTAAGGTCGTTGATTTCATTCTGATACTTATCCTTTAAATGTTCTGGCACGTTTTCTTTTGGCACATGGCTTGGCCTTGTCCTGGAAGTATGTAAAAATGTCCCTCCGGATCTACCGGCCTTGTTTACAATTTCTTCTGTTAGAACAAGATATTTCTCGCTATTATCAGCTTTTTTATCCCGGATAAGTTCCTGAATTCCAGCCCAACCCCTTCTCAGGCCTAGTACCTGATAGCCTTCGTGTATTGCCCGTATTGTTATTGCCCTGATAGCCGGATTTAAACCGGGAACGTCTCCCCCTCCGGTTAATATGGCGATTGTCCCTTTCTTTTTTGTTCCAGTCATATACAGATTATGTTAGTTTTCATCGTTGTATAATTTAAAAAAACTTTTATTCAACTCCAAGTTGTTATTAATGAAAAAAAAAGCCATCAGATAAATTCTGATGGCTTGCAATTATTTTTGTGAGTTTCCTTATTATTCACCCTTTTCCAACTGTAATGTTTTTGTTGGAGCATCACAAACTTCTTCCGGTCCAAAATACTGTATTGGCCCCGGGTATACATACTTGGTATTCAATGCCCAGTCCTCTCTCTTACCGGCAAATGTGTTAAACGGAGCCCCGTCTAACTCTACCAGTGCTTTCTGAATTACAGGTTTCATTTTTCCATGACGGCGTTCCATATTCATCATCATCGTTACAGGAACACCCCCGGCAATCCACTCTTCTGCTGTTGCTGTTGTATTTCTGACCGAAGCCATATAACCTGTTTTACCTTCTCCAATAAGAACTGATGCTGTATAACCCAGCGAATACGTATAATCTGCATCAAAATTTGACGGCGCAGCACAACGACCTTCATAACCAAAAAAGTGATTTTGTGCAGCAAATTTACCATGAAACTTGTCTTCGTTTCTTAGTCCTTTAAGCCTTGCTTCAACCATCTCAATAAGCAATTTCTCTGTTTCGATTCTCGAAACCTGAACATTACCATGCGGATCGCGATCCATAATAAGCTGATCTGCGATATCCACAGGAAGGCTGCCAAACACTTTTGAAGACTCGTTTGTAAGTTCCTCTGCAACAAACTCTCTTTTTTCCAGCTTTGACTGAATACAAGTAAATTCAGCTTCCTTTTCTGCCATTACATCGTTCAGTTCTGCAATAAGGGCTTTCATTTCCGGGATAAACTCAATAAGTCCTTCCGGAATTAAAACAGTTCCAAAATTCTCCCCTTTTTCGGAGCGGGCAGCAATGATGTCTGCAATATAATTTACGATTTCATCCAAAGTCTGCTTTTTTTCCTCAACTTCTTCAGAAACAATCGCAATATTTGGTTGTGTCTGTAGTGCACACTCTAAACCGATATGAGAAGCTGAACGTCCCATAAGTTTAATAAAGTGCCAGTATTTCTTCGCTGAGTTTGCATCTCGCTGGATGTTTCCGATTAACTCGCTGTAAACTTTGCATGCAGTGTCAAAACCAAATGATGTCTCGATCATCTCGTTTTTCAAATCTCCGTCGATTGTTTTCGGACAACCGATCACCTGCACACCTGCGTCTATCTGCTTATAATACTCTGCCAGCACACATGCATTTGTATTTGAATCATCGCCCCCGATTATTACAAGAGCATTAATCCCTAATGCCTTGCAGTTCTCCAGGCCTTTATCGAATTGTTCCTGAGCTTCCAGCTTGGTCCTTCCTGAGCCAATTATATCAAACCCCCCTGTATTTCTGTAATGGTCAATTATATCTGCTGTCAGCTCCATGTATTTGTTGTCAACCAAGCCTCCGGGACCTCCAAGAAAACCAAAAAGCTTACTTTCTGGATTTAACCTTTTAATTCCGTCAAATAAACCGGCAATAACATTATGGCCTCCTGGTGCCTGGCCTCCTGAAAGGATCACTCCAACCTTAATGGGTTCAAAAGATTTTTCTTCTCCTGGTTCAAATGTAACAAGCGGCATTCCGTAAGTGTTGGGGAAAAGTTTTTCAATATCCCCCTGATCTGCTACAGATTCAGTTTTTTCACCCTCGGTGATTTTAACAGCCCCTTTTAATGAACCGGGAAGCTTTGGCTGATAGCTTTCCCTGGCTAATTGTAATGCACTTTTTATCATGATCATATGATTTTAATTATATAATATTCCTTATTTTTTATTTTGAGCCGCAAATTTGGTAATATATTTTGACATAATGAATTTTATCATGTTATTTAAATAACAATTCTGCGGGCAAATAATATTTAAATTGAGTTAAAATAAGTGCAATAATATTTCACAGAATATGTATTGTTTTGTTTTTTAAGAATATTTCGATATATCTTTAACCTCAAAACGATTTTTTATGAATACAGTTAAAATACCCGGTTGGATTAGGTGGGTTGCACTTCTTGTTTCCAGTCTTGCCATGTTTGGCAATTATTATTTGTATGATAGTATAGCTCCTGTTGCTGATTTATTATCCTCTCAACTAAACTTTTCTGATCACAATATAGGTCAGTTATATTCATTTTATAGCTGGGCATCAATTGTTGCACTGCTTTTTGGTGGCTTTTTTATTGATAAGTACGGAACACGGATATCTATTTTAATATTTGGATCGATATGTTCCCTGGCTGGCATAGTCACTGTTGAAAGCAATAGTTTTGCCATTATGGCCATAGGAAGGACCCTTCTTGGATTAGGCGCAGAACTTCTGATCGTGGCAATTACTGTTTCTATTGCGAAATGGTTTAAAGGGAAAGCACTGGGACTGGCTATGGGGGTCAATCTGTTTATTGCCAGAGGGGGCTCATGGTTTGCTGACAAATCGCCCAATTATTTTGAAAATGCCTATTCAACATGGCAAGCCCCATTGAAGATTGCAGCATTTATTGGGTTCTTCTGCCTTTTAGGAGGTGTTATTTATTTTTTAATTGAAAGCTATGCCAAAAGAAGATATAATCTTAGCAGTGCAGGCGAAACAGATAAGTTGGAATTAAAGGGACTTTTAAACTACTCCCGCTCTTTTTGGTTCATTGTACTTTTATGCGTCACCTTCTATTCCGCGGTTTTTCCATTTAGGTCGTTTGCCATTAAATTCTTCCAGCATTTCCATGGTATAGAAAGAAGCGATGCCGGGGACTTATTAAGTTTTCTGCCAATGGCTTCTATGTTTGCCACTCCTTTCATCGGCCTTCTGGTTGATCTGGTTGGAAAGCGTTCTTCTTTCATGCTACTGGGCTCATTATTACTTATGCCGGTTTTCTTTCTAATGGCATATTCCAATACTTCTCTAATTATCCCTATGGCCTTACTAGGGGTTGCTTTTTCACTTATACCTGCTATTATGTGGCCATCTGTCGCATATGTTGTTGATGAAAAAAGATTGGGAAGCGCATACGCATTAATGACTCTTATTCAACAGATTGGCGTTGGCGGAATGAATGAACTTATTGGAAAACTAAACGATTCATCCGGAGCTTCTGCTGCAACCCCACAGGGATACATTCCAATGATATGGGCACTTAGCTTACTTGGTGTACTTGCATTAGCCTTCTCCCTTGGACTAAGAATTGCGGAAACAGGTCCGAAATCTCATGGTTTAGAAAAACCTTCCAGTCAGATTCAATAACTTTTAGCTTGATTGGAGATGAAGTATTGCCCTTCGTGTAAGTCCGATACTATTAATTTTGACGGGATAAAACGTTTTCTCTGCCCGCAATGCGGGTGGGAATTTTATCAGAATACAGCGGCGGCTGTAGCCGGAATACTTGAATTTAATGGAGAAGTTTTGTCGGTTGTCAGAAACCAGGAGCCCGGAAAAGGAATGCTCGACTTCCCAGGTGGTTTTGTTGATCCCCTGGAAACTGCGGAAGAAGCCCTGATTCGGGAAATTAAGGAAGAACTGAGTATTGAACTTTCAAGCCTTGAGTACCTTTGTTCATTCCCTAATCTTTATTCTTATAAAGGCATTGAATACAGTACTTGTGACATCTTTTTTTCCGCCCGTCTTCCTCATAAAGACTTTTTGATTGAAAAATCGGAAATCGCTGATATCAGGTGGAATTCAATTGAAAACCTGAAGCCCGAAGATTTCTCTTTTGGTTCGATGAAAAAAGCAATTGCCTTTTTGAAGAAAAAAGGCCACAAATAAAAAATCCCCGTAATGTTTAACTAAGATTAACTTTACGGGGATTCTTATTTGCAAACAACTTATTTATAGCTGAATTGTCTGGTCCCGGTCTGGTCCCAGTGATATTATTGTAACAGGCACCCCTGTTTTATCTTCAATATACGCAACATAATTCTTAAGTGCTGAAGGAAGTGCTTCTTTCGTGGTAACATTTTCCAGTTCAGCTTCGGACCAACCATCCAGTTCATCATATTCAACTCCTGTTACGGTTTCTATATCGTATGGAAAGTAGTCTAAAGTTCCCCCTGGTGTGTTGTATCCGGTTGCAACTTTTATTTTTTCAAACCCTGAAAGCACATCGGCCTTCATCATAATTAATTGTGTAACCCCATTTATTGCAATAGCGTATTGTAAGGCAGGCATATCCAGCCAACCGCAACGCCGGGGCCTTCCGGTTGTCGAACCAAATTCATTTCCCTGTTTTCGGAGTTTATCTCCCGTTTCACAAAACAGCTCTGTTGGAAAAGGTCCGCTCCCTACTCTTGTACAATATGCTTTAAAGATTCCGAACACTTCACCAATTCTATTCGGAGCAATTCCCAGACCGGTGCATGCCCCGGCACAAATTGTATTTGATGAGGTAACATATGGGTACGATCCAAAGTCGATGTCCAGAAGTGTTCCCTGGGCCCCTTCTGCTAATATGGACCTGCCTTCTTTCATTAATTGATTAAGATAATGCTCACTGTCTACCAGTTTAAATTTTTTGATCTCTTCAATTCCTTCCAGCCAGCCGTCTTCATATTCACTAAGATTATAATCGTAATCATAAAGCTTCAACAAATCCTGATGCTTTTTCAGTAGGGCATTATATTTCTTTTTAAAATCCGGCAGCAGGATATCCCCGACACGAACCCCGTTCCTGCCTGTCTTATCCATATATGTCGGTCCTATTCCTTTTAATGTGGAACCAATTTTGGTTTTTCCTTTAGCCGCTTCAGATGCTGCATCTAATATTCTGTGAGAAGGTAAAATTAAGTGTGCCTTTTTGGATATTACAAGTTGTTCTGATATATCCACATCAATCTTTTTCAATGACTCTATTTCTTTCCTAAAAACAATCGGGTCAATTACGACACCATTACCAATTATATTTATCTGATTTTCCCTGAATATTCCGGAAGGAATTGTGTGCAACACATGTTTTATATCGTTAAACTCCAGCGTATGCCCTGCGTTAGGCCCTCCCTGAAACCTTGCAATGACATCATATTTTGGAGTAAGGACATCCACAATTTTCCCTTTGCCCTCATCTCCCCACTGAAGGCCAAGCAATACATCAACTTTCATATAAAAATATTTTATCCGTTTATTTTTTAATTTTACTCACCAGTTCCACTTTTGGCATTGGTGTTCATGCCATCACGCTGTCTGGTTCAATTGCAACCGCTCTTTCAGGAGAACTTACCGCATGGTCACATTATTAATCCTTTCCGGTTCTGCAAATTTCTTGCTTATATTAAGGTCTCCCTAAATTTCCGGTAAAATTAACCATGTGTTTCATTTGACATTCTCCTGGACTTTCTTTGCTTCCAGCATAATGATCACAGGGCGTTTTCCGTTCCGCCATTCAATCGGCTTAATTTTATAACCCATGCCTCATCTCAGCAACAATCATTGAACAAAAAAACCGAAGCAAGGTACAACATTTTTCAGCAAAATTTAAGTGTTGTTAACAATCTGAGAAAAAAAGAATTTTATTTCTCTTAAATCTAACACGGGATTTCGAAGCGTTTCTATTGCTATTATATGGGGCTTGACTTCTTTTTCTTTCCATAAATGTAGAGAGAGTGATGGGAAAGATCAAAGCCGTTTAACTCACAGGCTGTTCTTATTATCTCCTGCATTCTTGGATCACAAAATTCTATTACTTCTCCCGAATCAATATCAATAAGATGATCATGCTGTATACATTGATAGGCTTTTTCAAATTGCGCAATATTTTTTCCAAACTGATGTTTCACCACAAGGTTACAGTCCAGCAACAATTCAATAGTATTGTACAGTGTTGCCCGGCTCACCCTGTAGTTCTTGTTCTTCATATAGATATAAAGCGTTTCTATATCAAAATGTCCATCTCTTGAATATATTTCATCTAAAATTGCATACCGCTCAGGAGTTTTTCTATGCCCCTTCTTCTCCAAGTAATCTGTAAATATCTTTTTAACAGTTTCCTTAGTCTCAGTTGATATCATAATTAAGACTAATTAAAAATAAGATCGCTAATATAATATTTTTTTATAAATTGTTCGCCTCTTCTTTGAGCGAGTTTTCATTTCCTGTACTGTTTAAGGGCAATGAACCGTGTTTGGCAGTCTTTTATGTCTGAATATTTTCGATTCTTTTTACCGTATTTACACCTTTTACTTTCCCAAGGTTCATCATTAAGTTATTGAGATCTTTTGTGTCATACACATAAAGCTCTATCGTTCCTTCCCAAATACCATCATGGCTGGAAAGGTTAATATTCCTCATATTAACATTCAGTTGTTTGGTAATAACAGTTGTTAAATCATTATATACACCAAATCTGTCTATTCCTGCCAGCCCAATCTGGACAAGAAAAGAATATAATTTATGAGACGTCCACTTTACATTAGCGATTCGGTTCCCAAAACTTGCCGACATCTTTACAGCCTCGGGGCATTTGGTTTTATGCACTATTATTTGTCCATACTCATCCCTGAAGCCAATAACTTTATCTCCGGGTATCGGACTACAACATTTTGCTATCGTGTAATTCAGTTCTGCTTTGTCCGATCTTTCCCTTAAATAAACTGGTTCTTTTTTTGATCCATTTACGGGTTCAGTTACTTCTTCTATATCTTTTTCATCTTCCGCTGTTCTGGAACCAAACTGTAACCCCCAGTACTTAATCCATTTCGTTTTGGTGTTCTTTTTCAGCACTTTGTTTAAATCGTCGAGGGCAATGATTCCTACTGCTATTTTAGAGTACAGCTCGTCTTTTGAAGCAACCTGGTAATTGGGGAGCAACTTTCTGAATATTCTGTTACTGGGCTTTAACTTCAGTGTTTCCAGTTTTTCTTCCAGTATCTGCTTCCCTTTTGTTATTCTGTTCTTTGTTTCTCCTTTAAGATAAGTTTTAATGGCTGTTTTTGCCCTTGCTGTATGCACCCTGTTCATCCACTCTATCCTGGATTGGGGTTTATCGGATGTTATGACCTCCACCTGGTCGCCACTGCGTAAAACATGATGCAAAGAGACCAATTTGTGGTTTACTTTTGCCCCAATGGCTTTATGCCCAATCTGCGAGTGGATATCATAGGCAAAATCCAGTGCGTTTGCCCCTACTGGCAATGTTTTTATATCTCCTTTTGGGGTGAAAATAAAAATTTCCGAGGCGAAGAGGTTTAACTTAAAGTCATCCAGAAATTCCAGCGCATCTGAATTTGGATCTTCCAGTAACTCCCGTATTTTTTTTATCCATTTATCGATCTCGGACTCCTGTTCCGTTGCCTGCTTATATTTCCAGTGGGCCGCAAATCCCCGTTCAGCGATCTCGTCCATTCTTCGTGAGCGGATCTGTACTTCGACCCAGTTCCCTTTTGGTCCCATTACCGTAGCATGGAGCGCCTCGTACCCGTTTGCTTTTGGTGTACTTACCCAATCCCTGATGCGCTCAGGTTTAGGCATATAAATATCGGTAATCAACGAATATATGTTCCAGCACTGGGTTTTCTCCGGCAAAAAATCATCCGGATCGAACACGACCCTGATGGCCATCAGATCGAACACCTCTTCAAAAGGCACATTCTTATTCTGCATTTTCTGCCAGATAGAATACACAGATTTATGCCGGCCTGTTATTTCGTAGTGTAATCCATAATCTTTAAGTCTTTCCTCAATGGGCTTTTTGAACTCTTCGAGAAAATCTTTTCTATCCTGTTCATTATCTTTAAGCTTATCCTTTAGTTCTTCATATATTTTCGGATAACGATGCTTAAGGCTCAAGTCTTCCAGCTCTGTCTTAATGGCATATAGCCCGAGCCTGTGGGCCAATGGGGCATAAAGGTAAATGGTTTCACTGGCTATCTTCATCTGCTTATGGGACGGAAGGCTACTGAGTGTCCTCATATTATGAAGCCGGTCAGCTATTTTTATCAGGATTACCCGAACATCATCAGACAGGGTGAGCAGCATTTTCCTGAAGTTTTCTGCCTGCAATGAACTCTTATTATCGAACACTCCGGATATTTTTGTCAGGCCATCAATAATTGATGCTATCTTCTCTCCGAACATCTGCTCAATATCCTCCAGCGTATAATCTGTATCTTCTACAACATCGTGTAACAAAGCACAGGAAACTGATTTTGCCCCCAATCCTATTTCCTGATTTACGATACGGGCAACCTCCAGAGGATGAACAACATAAGGTTCTCCAGATTTCCTCCGCATACCCCAGTGGGCCTTATGAGCCAGTTTAAATGCCCTGCGAATCAAGTCTTTCCCAGTTTCTGTGCAGCGTGTACAACCTTCCAGCATCTTTTCAAACTGATGCAATATCTTCTGTTCTTCCTTTTCCTGGATTTCGACCATGCTATAAAGTTAATATTAACTTAATATTCATCCCCAAATACGTGTCTGAATACTTTCTTAATACATACAAAAATAGAAAATATCTTGTTTTATTGGTGTTTAGAACAGCATATACTTTAACATAAAAGTAAAACCATGTTATTGCCGTCAGGAATGATTTTTACGCGAGTCCGGAATCCAGTAATCTTTTGATTTTTTGAAAAACACCTTATTATGAATGGGTTTGTCTTTTCTTACTCCTTCCATTACGGATAAACAACAACGAAGCCCCCTCTAATTACTTTTCTTTTTCCTTTCCCCATTCTGTATCTAACTATATACATATATGCCCCCTGGATAACATATTTTCCTTTGTAGGTTCCATCCCATCGGGGGCTATTTGGATCTGTTGTTTTAAAAACTTCATGCCCCCCCCTGTCCAAAACACTAAATTCGAATTCATCAGGCACAAAATCCATACGCGGACCATAGGTGTCATTCCCATCCATTGTTCCCGGGGTAAATGCGTTATATTCAAACCTAATATTTACCGGGAGTTCAATACATTTTTCGTTAGAATAACTCGTTGCATTTTCACCATAGGGACTATCAAATTCTGTTGCACTAACCTTATAACAAACCCTTGCAGACTGTCCCTCTCCGGTCACCTGCGACAAACTCTCATCAACATACCCTGTTGTAGCTGTACGAACCAAAATCTCATAGGGGGAATTGCCCAGCTTTCGCTCCACCTCATAAAAATCGACTCCGCCGCTCCAGTTTTCGTATGCATTCCATATTAACTCCGGAGCTGCAGGTTCCCCTTCAACATCTAACAAAACAGAAGATGCGCTATTTTGAGAAGAACGAACATTGTTATTACAAAAGTTTATTGCATCAAGCTTATAATAAAACGGACCTTCTGTATAATCAAGTTTATCTATATAATTAATTTTATTGTTAACCAATTGTAACCGAACAATGGAATCAAAAGGTCCCTCCGGGGCATTGCTGCGTAACAGGTTGTAATTTTCCAGTTCGCCAGAGGGATCTAACAGAAACTCCACCTCAACACCTTCATTGTTGTATGTTGCATAGTCAGCGTATATGTATTCCGGCAACTTTTCCATGTTTACATCTATTTCCACCTCATTCGATGACGATGCATCCAGTGCGGCATTATCTGCTACTGCCGATACATAAATTTTATATGTACTATTAGCCGTCAAATCATTAATCACATATTGAGATTCTTCGTTAGAAACAATATCATATAGTTTATAATCTGCATCGTCTTCTTTTAAATAAATCTGGTATTCTTTTGTACTATAAGGCCACATGTTATAATCGTAACCGGTCCAGTTAAGTTCAATTTGAGCCAGACATGCATCAAATGCCTTGGTAAGGTAAATTGTGCTATCCCAGCCCAACCTGTCTGATTTGCTTTCGTCGTCACTGGTCAGAGCCTTTATTGCAAAAGTCACCGGTTCTTTATATGGATCAACATCCAGTAACACCGACGGGTTAAAACTGACAGAAGTTTGCGTTGCACCAATTTTTGCGAGTGGAACGTCTGTCCAGCTCGGGAAAGGGTTTCCAACATATTTTCCGTATTGCACCCTATATTCAACAACCTGAGGATTTATTGATTTCTCCCACTCTATTTCTACTTTTCCTGTGTGTAAAGATACAGACAGGATCTTCGGGGCATCTACCTGTCCGTAGCTTACCTGAACAAATCCCAGCACAACCGTCAAAAGAATTATTCTAAAATAATTTCTGTCAGTAAAGTCTTTCGATCCCTTTTTTATACCCCTGAATAAAATCATCAATTATTTCTTTTGCCGATTCCGTTTTATTAATCATTGCTGCAACCTGTCCGATCTCAAGTTCACCTCCTTCCAGATCGCCTTCAAAGACCCCTCTTTTGCACCTTCCACTTCCCAAAAGCTCGGCCAGCTCTTCATTTGAAGCCCCATTATACTCTGCCTCAACAACTTTGTTAGCAAAATCGTTTAACATTAACCTTACAGGGATTAGTCGTTTTAATAACAACCTCGTTTCCCCCTCTCCAGAATCAATAACGTAATTTTTGAATTTTTCGTGTGCGGATGACTCTGTGCAAATTGCAAACCGACTGCCAACCTGAACCCCATCTGCCCCCAGTGCAAATGCAGCCAGCATAGAATCCCCGTTATAAATCCCTCCGGCTGCAATAACCGGAACTGGTGAGACTTTTTTCACTAAAGGTATAAGTGCCAACGTCGTTGTTTCTTCCCTGCCATTGTGCCCTCCGGCTTCAAATCCTTCTGCAACAACCGCATCTACGCCTGCATCAATAGCCTTCATAGCAAATTTAGTGTTAGCCACAACGTGAACCACTTTGCAGTTATTAGCCTTCAACACCTGTGTCCATTTTGACGGGTTCCCTGCCGACGAGAAAACAATTGACACTTTATTTCTCAGGATTATTTCTATTAGTCCGGCCGCATTTCTGTGAATAAGTGGTAAATTAACTCCAAAAGGTTTATCGGTTGCTTCTTTGCACTTCCGAATATGTTCCTCCAGAATTTCGGGTGTCATCGAACCGGCACCAATAAGCCCAAGTCCCCCTGCGTTACTAACTGCAGATGCCAGTTTATAACCACTGCACCAAACCATTCCCCCCTGAACAACCGGATAATCGATCTCAAATAATTTACAAATACTATTTTCTTTAAAGTTCCTCATATGATATATTTACAGATCCGGAAATATCTTTTCCGAATGTGTTGTTGATGTCTATTTGTTTACAAAATTCGTTCTTTTTATTTTAATTCACTACCTTAAATGGTATATTTGGTTCTCATGAAGAAACCGGCCATTATTGACAAACTACTAGTCTGGAGAACCAAGTACATATCTGACAGGCAGTTAATTCTTATCTTATCAGTAATCGTAGGGCTGGCCGTGGGACTGGCTGCTGTTACAATAAAAAACCTGGTCCACTTTATTGAATCTTACCTGAGCAATATTGCCCGATTGCAAACCGGATACCTTTATATAATGTTTCCTACTATCGGTATTTTAATGGCCGTCGTTTACATTAAGTACCTTAATGGGAACCCTGTCCGGCATGGTATCCCCGGGGTTTTGTTTGCCATATCAAAAAACTGGGGGAGAATCAAGCCTCACAACTTATACTCTTCAGTAATTACCAGTGCGCTAACTGTTGGGTTTGGGGGATCTGTCGGACTTGAAGGGCCGACCGTAGCCACCGGAGCTGCAATAGGCTCCAATCTGGGCAAAGTACTAAACCTTAGCTATAAGCAAATAACCCTTTTGCTGGGGTGTGCCTGTGCCGGGGCCATGGCTTCGATTTTTAAAGCCCCCATAGCTGCCATTGTATTCGCCCTTGAAGTCATTATGCTTGACTTAACCATGGCTGCTATTGTACCCTTACTGTTGAGTTCAGTTACTGCTGTACTGACCTCTTATCTGTTTTTGGGGCCTAACCATCTTTATTCATTCAGCCTTCAAAGTTCATTTCAGTTAAACCAGGTTATATATTATGTTATTTTTGGCGTCTTTATGGGACTTGTTGCCCTATACTTCACTAAGATCTATATGCTTATTACCGAAGCCTTTGAAAAAATAAATAATGTTTTCATGCGGCTTGTTATTGGTGGCTCTCTGCTTGGGGTACTTGTTTTTTTAATCCCTTCGCTCTATGGGGAAGGTTATGAAGAAATTAATGCCAGCTTAAGGGGCCATTATTCATTTCTTTTCGAGGAAACTTTATACGCGGGGGCTCAAAAAAATATTATTCTTACCATCCTGCTGTTTTTTATTGTTCTTTTATTTAAAGTTGTCGCTACTTCGCTTACTTTCGGGGCCGGCGGTGTTGGTGGCATTTTTGCTCCTTCCTTGTTTTCCGGGGCCATTGCCGGACTGTTATTCTCTATTGTTGCAAAAGAGTTCGGCATTGAGCTGTCTGCCAGCAATTTTGCACTGGTGGGAATGGCCGGAATGATTGCTGCTGTTATTCATGCCCCTTTAACATCCATCTTCCTTATTGCTGAAATCACGAATGGGTATGAACTCTTTATACCATTGATGATCGTTTCCACAATATCGTATGCGACCACCAGGTTCTTTGTAACCAATTCTGTATACACTATTCAGCTGGCAAAGCGGGGCGAACTGCTAACACACCATAAAGACAAGGCCTTACTAATGCTTCTCAATGTTAAAGAATTAATCGAAAAAGACTTCAACACAATTCACCCCAATCAAACCATGGCCGATCTGGTTGAAGTTATAAAGTTTGCCCACCGAAATATCTTCCCCGTTGTTGAAAAGGATGGCACCTTCAGAGGGATGATAAAACTTGATGACGTCCGCCATGTTATGTTTAATAGTGATTTATATGACAAGGTCTATATCCGGGACATGATGTTTACCCCTCATGATGTTATTTTTACTTCTGACACAGTGGAAGAAGTGGCAAGAAAGTTTCAGCACAGTGGATCGTATAATATTGTTGTTATTGACCACGGTAAATACCTTGGTTTTATTTCGAGGGCTAAATTATTTTCTGCTTATCGCGATATGCTTCAGAATTTCTCGGAACATTAATAATTCTTTGCTTATTAGAATTAAAAAAAGAAAAATATTTTACAACTGCTTTTCTTTCTCAAACTTATAAATGTAACTTTGCCCCGCAAATGCCATTATCTACATCAAAGACCTACATACATTTCTAAACAACAAATTAATCTCAGTTAAAAATGAAGTCTTTAGGACTAAAGTTTCTTGGAAAATTTATTTTGTGGAGGGAAAAACACTTAAGCCATAAACAGTTTGTTTACATCCTTGCTTTTGTAATTGGCTTAATCAGTGGACTTGCTGCCGTATTGCTAAAAAATGTTGTTCACTGGGTACACCACTTCCTTACCCACAATAAAACTTTAGACAACATAAATTTTTTATACCTGTTTTTTCCTGTTATCGGAATCCTGTTTACGTTTCTTTTTGTGAAATTTATTGTAAAAGACAATATAGGGCACGGAGTAAGCCGGATATTATTCGCCATTTCAAAAAAGAGCGGTAAAATAAAACCACACAACAATTACAGTTCTCTAATAGCCAGCACATTTACTGTAGGTTTTGGAGGTTCGGTAGGGCTCGAGGCCCCTATTGTTCTTACTGGCTCCTCTATTGGATCTTCTCTCGGACAGTTATTTAAACTGAATTATAAAACGAAAACTATACTCATTGGTTGTGGGGCTGCCGGAGCCATTGCCGGTATTTTTAAAGCTCCAATTGCGGCTGTTATTTTTGCACTGGAAGTCCTCATGTTGGATCTTACTATGTGGTCACTTGTCCCTCTTTTAATTTCTGCAGTCACAGGACTAACCGTCTCATACTTTTTTCTGGGCAAAGGGGTAATCTTCAGCTTTGAACCCAGCAATGAATTCATGCTTCGAAATATTCCTTTCTATATCCTTCTCGGAATATTCACTGGCCTGGTTTCGTTTTATTTTACCAGAGGTACCATGTGGATTGAAGGGCTCTTTCGTTATTTTAAGAACCCATATACAAAATGGCTGGCCGGCGGTTCGGCACTGGGTTTATTAATCCTTTTTCTCCCTCCGCTGTACGGAGAAGGGTACAATACATTAAACGCCCTGTTAAATGGCAACCCCAGCGAAATTACATACGGAAGCTTATTTTACAATCTTGCCGACAATTTCTGGATGATGTGCCTCTTTCTTCTCCTGATACTTATTGTTAAAGTTGCCGCTACTGCAATTACAACAGGCTCTGGCGGAGTAGGTGGTATTTTTGCCCCTACTTTGTTTATGGGAGGGATAGCCGGATATCTAACAGCCAAAACATTAAACCTGTTCAGTTTTATTAAAGTCTCAGACAGGAATTTCGCCCTGGTTGGCATGGCGGGCATGATGGCCGGGGTTATGCATGCCCCCCTGACTGCAGTTTTCCTTATTGCCGAAATTACCGGAGGCTACGCCCTGTTCATCCCCCTAATGATAACTTCTGTCATGTCATTCATTACTATCATGTATTTCGAACCACACTCTCTGTACCATATGAGACTTGCAGAGCGAAAAGAATTAATCACGCACCACAAAGACCAGGCCGTATTGACCCTTATTGATATGGGAAAAGTTATTGAAAAAGATTTTGAAATCATTCACCCGGACCACAAG
Organism: Bacteroidales bacterium; assembly: GCA_965230395.1. Classification (GTDB taxonomy): domain Bacteria; phylum Bacteroidota; class Bacteroidia; order Bacteroidales; family UBA10428; genus UBA10428. The sequence continues at coordinate 1,621,356 of CBDDKV010000002.1, read as the reverse complement.
TTAAGAGACCTGATTGACGCAATAGCCCGTTCACGTCGGAATATATTTCCTGTGGTAAAAAATAAAATGCTGGTAGGCATTGTTCTCCTGGATGATATAAGGCATGTTATTTTTAACACTGACCTTTATGACAACACCTATGTGAGAGAGCTTATGTATTTGCCCCCTGCATACATTGAACCGAATGAACCTATGGATGAAGTAATGACTAAATTTGAGGAGACAAACAGCTGGAACCTGCCTGTAATAAGAAAGGGTGAGTACATAGGTTTTCTCTCTAAGTCAAAACTCTTCTCTGCTTACCGGAAACAGCTTGTTGATATATCCTAGCTTTTCCCAACCAACATAAACAGAAACCAGTTAGCATATTCACTTAACCTATTATTATATTACCTTTATTATTACACGAGGGACCCAAGTTTCAACTAAGACATAAACCACTAAAAACAAAGACATTAAACCCAACACACTTCATTTATCCTACTATATATCAGGTTATTTGTTCAATTTAAGCAATAGTTTTTCGCTTATCAAATTAATCGTTACAGTTATCCCCAGAACTGATTTCTTCGTCAATTGTGGCTGTTATAGTCATTTTGAAATTACTTTCTTTGTCCCGAACCAAATTTATTAATTATGAAACAATTGTCTTATTTCAAGCAAGCTGCCCTGGCATTTGCTGTAATAGTTTTCACATTAGTATCCTGTGATAAAGATGTACAGGAAGAAGTTGTTGTTGAAGAAGAAAATCTTGAAGTCTACTCGGAATCCAGCCTTAACGAGAACGAATTTTTGGATCTGGCACTTAACAATAACGAAGAATCTAACTTTAAATGTGCTCAGCCTTCTGAAATTTGCGGAGAATATAAATTTTATCCGTTAATTGCCAGTAAATACTATTTTGCCGGTGCATTGGTTGTATATAACGATACCGAGAACCTTTATGCAACTTTTATTTCACGTGTACCTTTAACTGAATTCCACCTTTATATTGGAGAAAAAGACGATATGCCAAAAACTAAAAGTGGAAATCCAAAAACCGCTCATTTCCCTTATAAAGCTGAGTCTTATTACGGAAAATATTTCAAAACTTTCATTATTCCATTAGAAGATATTCCAGAATGTTATACGCTTGCAGCTCATGCTGTATTCTGCCGTCATACGATCTGGGCTAAGTCGTGTGAAAATTCAACTACCTTTAAAGAAGCTTACGGGGCGAAAAATTGGGGTTGGATTATTGAAGATTGCGTTGAGAAATGTGAAGAAGAGGAAGAAAAGTACCTTGGCCTTCTTTCTTGCATTGCATATACAGACATCAACCAAGAATCATGGGTAACCCTTGGAGAAGGAGAAGTACCTTACGAAACTGAAGACTGGTGTAAAATATTCCACGTGATTCAGCCAAAAGATGGTGATGTTTATGAGTTAAAAAGAATGTGGGGTTTTATGCACATTGAAATGGATGACGAAAATCTGACGGTGAAATTAGTAGCAAAGGATCATAACGTTGAATTTAAGTGGTCACACCTGTTTTACGGAACTCTTGAAGAACTTGAAACATACAATATTGACGGAGGTTGCCCGGACTATTATGCTTTTCCTTACGAAATTAAGGAATACTCTAAGGAACATACATTTGTTATTCCTTTAAAATAATTCAGATATATATTTACTTAAAAAGAGGCTAAATTCTTTATGAATTTAGCCTCTTTTTATTTTAAGCCCCTAACTGTTTCACATTACCCCTCTTCTCCTGTTATAATTTCCCTAAAACAGATCTTCTGTTCTTTATCCGTTGCGACACTTAAAACAAAGTCTGATGTTTCCACTGAATGGATATATACATTGGGTTCGGTTTTTATATTATTTGCTTCTTCTAAATGAAAAGAATGTCCCCCTGGTGACACAACAATGTCTGGTAGTTTAACAACAATTCCGTGACCTGTCATTTTAAGGAAAGCTTCTTTTTTTGTCCATATCTCATAAAATCGGTTAAAAGATTCTTTCTGAATTAGTTTTCCATTCATAATATAATCTATTTCTTTCTCATGCATACAATAGTCCAGCAAAGATTCAAAATCCTTAACCCTATTTATTATTTCAATATCCACACCTATTTTACTCTCCTTGTCAATCGAAACAGCATATGCATAAAGGTTTTTTGAATGGGAAAGGTTAAAATCGACTTCCTGTCCATGAATAAAAGGCTTTCTATTATCAAAAAACTTAATTTCCACTTTTTCCGGCTCCTTGCCTAACCGATAAGACAAATTTTTCCTTAATAGCCCGTGAACAAGAATATACACCTCCCGGTCTCTGTCAAAAACGAATTTTCCAGCCCGCTCTTTTTCCTTGTCCGACAGCAACATAAAGAGGTGATTCAAATCCCCCTTAAACTTTAACAAATCGCCGAAGTAAACGTATAACAAACTGTCACTAAAAACATTAATAAAGCTTGCTTCTTTTGAAGCATACGATTTAACATGATACTCCATAGTTCTCTACTTAGTTCTTTACGTTATTCTAAGTCCCCATATACCTGGCAAGTGCATTTTACGGACAAATCCGGCTATAATGATAGTTTTAATCTGAAAAAACAAAACACAAAATCAGCCAGACATTGCCATGTATACATACAAAACTACTTCATAGCACGAAAAAAAACAGCCATTAATACCCGAAAATTTGCCATTCGTAAAATGCTTTACCTAAGACGAGAACAATGTAATATCTTTAGCGTTAGATTACAATAAAATTAAATTGCCATTTTCATAAAGAGCCAAAACCTATGAACAATCGAATACTTATTTTTATTATACCAGCCTTGATTATATGTCTCCTGCTTTTCAGGGGATATTATATTCATATAGTCCCACAAATAGAATCCGGCAACTTCAACAAACCTTCTGAGATGAAATATTTGCTATATAGCCCCAAAGATACAAGCACCCCAAGACCGCTAATTGTCCTCCTTCATGGTGCAGGGGAACGGGGAAGTGATAATACGAAACCCATTAATATAGTCACATTAAAAAGGGTTTCCGATCTTTCTAAAAAATACAACGCTTATATTTTCATTCCACAATGCAGAAAAAACGGCAACTGGGTACTTAAAGAAACACCTAATTTCAATAACTACAACACTTTCAAAATGCCTAGAAACGTCGACATTGAAGTTCTGGAAAAATCAATTGAACAAATAATTGACAATTACACCATAGACACCAGCCGTGTTTATGCAATGGGCCATTCAATGGGGGGCGCTGCAAGTATAATCTTGTCAGTCAGGAATCCTGATATTTTTACAGCAATTGCACCGATAAGTTGTTCTACCGACCCATACAATGCTTACCGTATAAAGGGTATGCCATTTTTCTATTCAATCGGGGATCAGGATCAATACTTCAGCATTGAACAAATTGACAGCATGATAGTTAACTTAAAAAAAGCAGGCAACACCCATACCAAACTTAATATCTTGCAGAATAAAGGGCATGGTATATATAAAGACATTTTAAACAATGATGAAATATTTGACTGGCTTTTGAGTTTTAAGAAACCTGTAAAACAAAAAACAAACGAATAAAAAAGCTATTTGTCAAATAAAATTGACATAAAGAAGGATTGTAAATAGCTTTGAATTAAAAATTTAAAAGAGAAGATACCTAAAATAAACACTATGTGCGGAATTGTTGGGATATATGGAACAAACAACACCAGGGAAGAAAGAAAAACCCTGATTAGAAACATGGTTTCCACCCTACAACACAGGGGACCTGATGGCTGGGGCTACTACCTTTCTCCTGAAGTTGTTTTTGGTCAAACCAGACTGTCTATTGTCGATTTAAAAGGAGGCAGTCAACCTATGGTGGTCGGAGAATACCACATTGTATATAATGGAGAGATATTTAACTACATAGAACTACGTGACGAATTAGAAAAACTTGGAGTAAGGTTCAGCACAACCAGTGACACAGAGGTTTTACTGCGTGCTTTTATCCAATGGGGAACTTCCTGCTTCGAGAAATTGAACGGACAGTTTGCTGTGCTAATTTGGAATAAAAAGACGAAAGAGTTAATTGCTGCCAGAGACCGTTTTGGTATTCGCCCTTTATATTATATGAAATTTGACAATCAGTATTACTTCTCGTCAGAAATGAAAGCTTTCGATCAGATTACTGGTTACCAAAGAAGTTATGATGTAAAAAAACTTTTTGACCATGCATTGCTTTGGAACACCTATGGCGGCAACACGGTTTACGAAAATATAATGTCTTTGCCAGGTGGTTGTTTTACCATTTTTAAGGAAGGTAAAGTTATACAGCAAAAGAAGTTTTACGAACTGGGACTTAACAATGGATATCACTTTAGCTCTTATAACGAAGCGGAAGAGGCATTTAAATCCCTGATGGACGATGCTGTCCAACTGCGACTGAGAAGCGATGTGCCGGTCGGGGCATACTTAAGCGGCGGAATTGACAGTTCCGTCATTCTTAGTTTGATAAGCAAGCACACATCAAACATTTATAAAACCTTTTCTGTAACATTCGAAGACAAAGAATACGACGAGTCTAAATATCAGCAGGAAATGGTGAACAGGATTAAAACAGAGCACCATTCAGCGGATATTACTTACGACAAAGTAGATAGCGCATTCCCTGATGCTGTCTATCATTTCGAGAGGCCTGTATTCAGAACGGCCCCGGTCCCTTTATTTTTATTATCTGAAATAGTTCGGGAAAACGATATTAAAGTTGTTTTAACAGGAGAAGGTGCTGATGAAATCCTTTGGGGATATGATTCGTATAAAGAGGTGAAACTTTTGGAATTCTGGAGTAAGTATCCGGATTCAAAACTAAGGCCAATGCTAATAAAAAAATTATATCCGCACCTCAACCATTACAAAGACGAACAACAGTATGGAATGATGCGAATGTTTTATGAGGAGTTTCTTGGCGAAATTGACAATGAACTGGCCTCTGTCAATATTCGTGTACATAACAATAAGATACTACAAAACTATTTTGAAAAATCGCATAATATCCGATACGAAAAAGAACATTTCATTACGGACTTTAAACGCACCCTGCCCGATAGTTTTAACAAATGGAGTATTCTACAGAAAAGCCAGTACCTCGAAATGAGGACTTTACTTGCCGGATACCTTTTATCTTCACAGGGAGACAGAATGTCACTGTCGCATAGTGTTGAAGGCAGGTACCCGTTTCTGGATCACAGGGTTGTAGATATGCTGTTTTTTATGAATGAAAATTATAAACTGAAAGGATTTAATCAGAAATACATGCTAAAAAAGGGGTTCTCAAACGACATCCCCCAATCTATCACAAACAGGCCCAAACGACCATACATGTCGCCTGATTTACGTTCTTTTATCCGAAACGGAAAACTTACAGACAATGCAAGTTTCTTCCTTAACGACTCGTTAATAAAGGATTACAAAATCTTCAATCCCAAGTGGGTACAACGTTTTATAAACAAGTTTAAGGATGGGATACCAGACAACCTGGGATATAGAGATAATATGATTATTACTTTCATTCTTTCTGCTCAAATTGCTAACTATTGGGCTAAACACCCCAAGCAATTTGATATTTCAAATGATTTATTAACTGTTGAAATTGACGACTATTCAAATTAAAGCTTATGAATACTGATGCCATTACCAAAGAACAAATCCAGGTAGAGTTACTTGATTTTTTATGCAGACAATTTTTTGTCGACCTGGAAGATATTGAGGTTGACAAAAGTCTTGTTGATACTGGAATAATTGACTCTATGGGGTTAATTGAGATTGCTTCTTACATTAAGAAATCGTATGGATTTACTGTAACAGACGAACAAATGAACAGACAAAATTTTGGTTCTGTCTTACGTATAGTGGATTATATTCACCTTTCAAAATCATAATCAAATGGTAATTAACCAAAAAAATATACAGCGATGCACAAAGTGCATTTTGTCTTCAAACTTTCCCCGAATTAAATTCGATGAACATGGTGTTTGCAACTTTTGCAACAATGAATTATTACACACTACTGAAAAAGAAGACATTGAAAATGCAAAAGGAGAAGTTGAAAGACTTTTCAATGAAGCTAGGGGAAAATCTGAATATGATGCTATTGTATGCTACAGTGGAGGAAAAGACAGCACATATACGCTTAAACTGGCGGTGGAAAAATACAACCTGAATGTATTATCATTTACGCTGGACAATGGGTTCATTTCCCCCATTGCATTTAAAAATATTGAAAAGGTTGTAAGTACGCTGGGTATCGACCATTATACTTACCGCCCTTCGTACAAGTTTATGAAAGGCCTGTTCCGCTTAAGTTCACTGGATAATATTTATAACCCAAAGACGCTAACCAGAATATCAGCGAACTGCAACTCCTGCATATCCATAGTGAACATTACTGCCCTTAAAATGGCTTTAGAGAAAAATGTTCCTTTTATCCTTGCCGGATTCACTTTGGGACAAATTCCATCGAATACCATTTATTATAAAAATAATTACGAATTTTTCAAGGAAAGTAGAAAACCGGTTCTCGACAAGTTCAAAGACAAACTTGGCAGCGATGTTTCTAAATACATGGAAATATCTGAGAACCTGTTAAAAAAAGCCTCTGGTTATCCTCACAATATAAATTTACTATGTCTGGAAGATATAACCGAGAATGAAATAGTTGAAAATATTCTTCCGTTGGGATGGGTAAAACCAGCCGACGTTGACGGATGTTCAACGAATTGCAAGATAAATGCTTTTAACAATTATGTTCACACGAATAAATTTGGCTATAGCCCTTACGAATTAGAGTTAAGCCATTTAATCAGAAAAAATTTGCTTAGCAGAGAAGAAGCGCTCGAAAAGCTATTTGACCAACCAGTGGATCAAATTGAATTTGTAAAAAAAGAATTAGTAGTAGATGATGAACTTATAAAATCTGACAATAAACAACCACACCACACAAATTACTAACAAACCAGCAATTAGAGATATAAATCAGGTTTGGTTTATTACCCTGCTTGCTGTAATCTCAATTTATTCTCATGAAAAATTATCTCAGTACATTTTCCAGAAAAGTAGCCCGAAAAATGGGATATGAAATTGTAAATAAAAAATTAGTTGACGACTCCGAGCTTTACGCCAAAGCTTTTGGAAAAGAAAGTGTTGAAAACAGGAGGTTCTATAACATCTGTGCAGGTGGGCACCTCGGTTTTGGAGGTGGTTTTAACCACCCCTGCTGGACAAACCTTGATGTTATTAGACCTATAAGAAATGGATTTTCCGAATATAATCCTGACAAAGATGTTGTTTACGATTTACTGGAAATGAACCCACTTCCTATAGAAGATAACGCTGCTGAAATAATCCAGTCGCAATATGCGATTGAACACATCACGAACGAAGCGGCTGAACATTTTTTTAAGGAGGTATACCGAACTTTAAAACCCGGGGGGATTTTCAAAGTAGTAGCCCCAAATATTGAATTAGACTATTTGGCCTATCAGAAAAAAGACAAGGGGTTTTATTTTTGGGTAGATCAAATGAGCCATGAGAATGTATACAACGATTTGGGGTTTAATGGACCGCTAAACAATGCATCATTCGAACAAGTTGTTATTGTGCATTTTGCGGCCAATGCTTCAACGATACATGTTGGTGGTAACGCTAAAAAAATTGATGATAAAGAATTTGAACATGTTATGAATACAATGAAAAAAGAAGATGCATTTGATTATTGTACTTCTAAATGCTCAGTAGATATTCAAAAGAAGTTTCGACAAAATCATATAAACTGGTGGAACCACGAAAAACTCATACTGGCACTAAAAAAAGCTGGTTTTAGAAATTGTTCAATTATGGCCCCGGGACAAAGTTCTCAACCAGTATTAAGAAATAACCAGTACTTTGACAACCTCTGGAATGGAGTAGCTCTGTTTGTAGAGGCTATAAAAGATTAAACCTTTTCTTGTCAAATAAGTTCTGGCCCTTAATGCTTTTTACGTGGCAGGGAATAAAAAGAAAATCCGATTGACTGTTTCATTTTACCCCGGAAGGGGTTAATGAATACCGAAAGGAAGGATTTCTATGTTACAACCTTATATTAAGTAAAATATCAAAACAATAATGGAGATGTTAAAAACAGCAACATCAAAATTTCAGGAGCAATTCTGGTTATTGAACAACCTGGCAAAGAAGAGCCCCGCCTATAACATACCGAGTGTCTTTGAAACAGATACCATACCGAACATACAGGTTCTTGAGGAAGCATTAAATATCCTCATCAACAGGCACGACTCCCTTCGTACGCATTTTTTAATCGATAATGACGTAATTGTTCAGGCTGTTAAACCGGCTGGCTCTTTAAAAATAGAAGTTGAGACCATCAACCTATCCTCTGAGCTACCGGAAAACGGGAACCTTCCTCCGGAAGTCATCAGAGAAGTTCATGAACCTTTTGATTTGACCAGTTCTCCTCTTCTAAGAGTTAAAGTTTTTAAAGGCGAAGATAAAAATTACTTATCTATCGTTTTTCATCATATTATTGTTGATTTACATTCCAAAAACATATTTGCGAATGAGCTGGCTAAGTTGTATAATGCCAAGTTAAACGGGAAAAATATTCGTTTGAGTGACGACACAGGCCAGTACCCCGCGTTTAGTGACTGGCACAATGGGTGGTTAAAAAGTTCTCAGTCGGAAAATATGATTGCTAAATGGGTAAAAGAATTACCTTCAGCAAATACGCTCACAAACCTCCCGACAGACTATCCCAGAACAAAATACGTTTCATTAAACGGAAAACGGAAATACTTCCGAATCGACAAACCCCTCGCTGGTGCTATCCATGAATATGCTTTACACAACGCGTCCTATTCTTTTGTCATCATGCTGACAGCATATGCCATATTATTAAACAGGTTAACGCAACAGAACATCATTGTTATCGGGGTCCCCTTATCCAATAGAAGAAGTGATGAATTTAAAGACACGTTTGGGTGCTTTGTAAACATTGTCCCTATTGTTGTTGACTTTTCTAACAATCCGACTGTAGGTGAAGTAAGAAAGCAAATCAGGCAAAAAATGCTTTTGGCGCACAGAAAGCAGGAAGTACCCTTTTTATCTCTATTGGATTCGAACAAAGAAAAAAGAAATCCTTCTTACAACCCTTATTTCCAAACAGCGTTTACATTTGAACATCCAATGGATTTGCAGCTTGACAATGTAAACAGCAAATGGGTGCCTATTGAAAAAGAAGGATCCCAGTTAGACATTTTCTTGACCCTGTGGGAAAAGTCGGGCGAATTTCACGGTTACATTGAATACTCAAGCGAACTGTTTAACCAGGCAAGCATTGAGCGTTTTAAAGAATGCTATGTTACAACTATCGAAGAGCTTATTACTGAAGACAAGCCGACGAACCAGATTTCTGTCCTGACGGATAGCGATAAAGATCTTTTAAAAGAATGGAACAACACAGATTATCCGGTAAATACAGACATATGCCTTCACCGGAAATTTGAAGAACACGTAAACAAGTTTCCTGAAAATATTGCTTTAAAAACCGACACCGTAACTCTTTCTTATAGAGAATTTAATGCTCATGCAAACCGGTTGGCACATCATCTGATTCATTCTGGCGTAAAAACAGAGGATATTGTTGCTGTGTGCATGAACCGTTCGGTAGAGCTGCTGATTGCTATTTACGCAATCCATAAAGCTGGCGCAGCGTACCTGCCACTCTCCCCGGATTATCCGGAGGAAAGGCTGGACATGATCCTGGAAGATGCCAAGCCCAGGTTCATTCTTACCCGTTTTGACAGTTCCGAAAATATTTCTAAATATGGGAATAGGATTATGTTGGACAATATTATGGAAACTCCATTGTCCGATAATGCTGAAAACCCAATAACAAATGTAACATCATCAAACCTCGCATACGTAATTTACACTTCCGGGTCAACCGGAAAACCCAAAGGTGTTATGATAGAGCATCGTTCAGTAATAAACAAACTCGAATGGATGCAATATAAATACCCTACGGACCATACAGATACGTTAATGCTAAAGACCCCTGTTACGTTTGATGTTTCGGTTTGGGAATTATTCTGGTGGTTCTTTAATGGTGCCAGTCTGGCTATTCTCCCTCACGATGGAGAAAAAAATCCATTAACAATAATTAAAACGGCAGAAACACATAAAGTAACCAATATTATTTTCGTCCCGTCAATGCTTTCCCCCTTTGTTGAATACGTACACATTAACAACTATAGTACCAGGCTTGCTTCGCTTAAGCATGTTGTTTTAATTGGGGAAGCCTTAAGCAACCAACTGGTAACAAGCTTCAACAATCTAAGAAACAACACCTTTAATCCTTTACTGATAAACACTTATGGCCCTACGGAAGCCACTGTTGCAGTTTCGTATTTTGATTGCCCCAAAAGCAATCCGGTTAAAAAAGTCTATATTGGAAAACCTATTTTCAATACTAAGCTCTTCATCATAAACGGAAACAATAAGGTTCAACCTATAGGTGTACCCGGAGAACTGGTTATTGCAGGAGAAAACCTTTCAAGAGGTTATTTAAACCGTCCGGATCTCAACAAAGAAAGATTTATAAACATAAAGGGGATTGACAATGAAGATATTCTGGTTTACAGAACCGGAGACCTTGTAAAGTGGAGCGATAATGGTGAACTCGATTTTATCGGCAGAATTGATAATCAGGTAAAAGTAAGAGGGTACCGAATTGAACTTGGAGATATTGAAGCAAAATTACTTGAACATGAATTGGTTAAAACGGCAGCTGTAATTGTTAGTTCTCTGGGAAAAGAAGACAAACAGTTAGTAGGGTATGCAGTTTTAAAAGACGGGGAAAACAGCACTCCTATCGAAATAAAGAAGTTCCTGCACTCAAAATTACCGGACTATATGGTCCCCTCCCATATTTTAATTCTTGGGTCGATGCCCCTTAACACAAGTGGCAAGATAGATCGAAAATCCCTTCCTGTTCCAACTATTGAAACAAGTGAGGAGCTTATAAAACCAACATCAAACATTGAGAAAGCCCTATCTCAGATCTGGAGTAAACTTTTAGATCATGAAAAAATTGGAGTTATGAATAACTTTTTTGAAATTGGAGGAAATTCAATTACTGCGATTAGAATGGTAGGGCTTATAAAAGAACAGTTGGGGGTTAGTATTGAGCCAATAACGCTAATGCAATACCCAAATATAAGAGAACTAGCTTCATTTATTAACAGTCAAAATGGAGTGAAAATGAAAGATACGTATACTCCGAGAACTAATGCCCGGAAACGTAACTTCCAAAAAGTACGTAAAAGGATGGAATAAAACACTATGTGATTAACTATTCAGATATGAGAACCAAACTACTAAACAAAACTCTAACCACACCTCTATCTAAAATTCAGGAACAATTCTGGGTTTTAGACAATATTGAGCCGGGAAATACCGCCTATAATATTCCTTTGGTTTATAAAATTAAAGGAGACTTAAATCTTAATTTCATAAAAAGTTCTTTCTCCAGAATAATAGAAGAGAACCCACTTTTAAGAAGTAAGATTATAGTAATTGACGGCGTTCCTTTTTTTAATGCATATGAGAATTATACCATTGACGATTTTTTAACGACAATTGAGTTAAAACCGGAAGAGATGACTGAAGAGAAAGTCTATGAGCAGATTTTATCCGAGGTCAACACTCCGTTTGATTTACTTGACAGGTATCTTCTGAGAATAAAAGTATTTAAATCTCAGAACCACTCCTATTTGAGTATCATATTCCATCATATTATAACCGATCTTGCGTCTAAAAACCAGTTCATTGCTGATCTTACAAATATTTATAACAGTCTGGGTAAAAATGAAGAAGTATTAATTGCTGATAAAGGGCAGTACTTTGATTATACAGTATCAAATATTGACTGGCTTACATCAATTGATGCCTCTAAAATGAGAAATAACTGGGGAAAAGAATTCAAGCACGTTGACGCTCCCCTGGAGTTGCCAAAAGAAAAATTAATCTCCGACAGCCTTTACCAACACGGAGAACAGGAAATCTTTGAATTACCTTCCTCTTTGGTTCATGACATTGAAGATTTTTGCACTTCAAATAACATAACATCATTTGTTTTTCTACTGACGGCCTATTCGGTATTCCTATCCAGAATAAGTAACCAGGAGGACCTTGTAATCGGAGTGCCATTTACAAACCGGAGAGATGATAAATTCAAAAATACTTTAGGCTGTTTTGTCAACATTTTGCCGGTACGTTTTCATGTAAAAGACGATTCCTGTTTTAACGGACTTTGTAAAGAAACAAGGATCTCACTTCTGAAAATTCACAGGAAACAAGAAATCCCGTTTATAGAGTTAAACTCTTTATTATTAAAAGACTCCTCCCAAAGAAGGCTTTTTGATGTTGGTTTTACTTTTGAAACAACGGATGGCTTAAAACTTGACAACTTAAGTATTGAACCCCTTATGATAAAAAGAAAAGGGGCGCAACTCGATTTTTTTATGACATTTACCCGGAAGAACAATAGCCTGTATTGCATATGGGAGTATTCTTCCAGAATGTTCTCTTCAGAAAGTGTTAAACGATATTTTGAAATATTTACCGGTTTATGCAAATCTTTTATTGCAAATCCGTTTTCCTCAGTGAATGCCCCGGATATCTTGCCCACGAACGATAAAGCTTTTATCGAGGAAATAAATAATACGGGCTGCCCTTATGAAGATTCCGTCTGTATTCACGAGAAATTTGAACAACAAGTTGACCAGACACCTGAAGCCGTTGCCCTGGTTACTCCAAATGCCGATATCTCTTACTATGAACTTGAGCAACACGCAAACAGACTTGCGAACTATCTGATTTCTCGTGGAACCAGCCCCGGTGATATAATAGGGATATGTTGCGAGCGAGGTCCCCAGATGATGATCTCTATCCTGGCAATTCTTAAAGCTGGCGGAATATACCTACCTCTTCAATTTGACGCCCCAAATGAAAGAATACTTGAAATAACAAAAGATGCTAAACCAAAGTTTATTCTTTCAACACAGTTTGGAGCTGGCAACATTACTGAAAAGGAAAAGATTATTTTTGTTGGAGATATTTTGCACACACCGCTAGGTAACAATAATACGCGACCAAAAGCGGAAATTAATTCTAGCGATCTTGCATATATAATTTATACTTCAGGTTCAACCGGCAACCCCAAAGGTGTTTTAATTGAACACCATTCCGTATTGAACCGGATAGGCTGGATGCAAAAGAAGTACCCGCTTTCAGCAAATGATGTTTTAATACAAAAAACGCCCATTACTTTTGATGTTTCCATTTGGGAATTATTCTGGTGGTTTTTCACTGGTTCAAGGCTTGTTTTACTAAACCATAACGGAGAAAAGGATCCTTACTCTATTCTGGACTACATAGAAAGGTTCGGGGTTACAAAAATCCATTTCGTGCCCTCCATGTTTTCGCCATTTCTTTTGGTGCTGAACCACGGAAGATTAACACAAAAAATCAAGAGCCTGGATACAATATTCTTTAGTGGGGAAAGTCTAGCCGCTTCCACTATCGAAGACTTTTATAAGCTTGTCCATAATTCGTCAGAACCAAAACTTGTAAATCTATACGGTCCAACAGAAGCTACCGTTGATGTTTCTTACTATGACTGTTCTTCCGGAACAACCTCTGCCGACAAGATTTTTATTGGCAAACCTATTGATAACACCCAATTGTTTGTTGTGAACAAAAACCTTAAAACACAACCCGTTGGCATTCAGGGAGAACTGTTAATCTGTGGGATTAACCTTGCAAGGGGATACCTGAATAAAGATGAATTAACAAAAAAGGTTTTTGTTAACTTTACCACGCCGAATGGCGAAAATGTCAGGGGGTATAAAACAGGGGATATTGCTGTTCTTGACAAAACAGGGGAAATCCAATACCTTGGGCGAGTAGATAACCAAATAAAAATTAGAGGGATACGCGTAGAACTTGGAGAAATAGAAGCAAAGCTGGTCCAGCACCCGAAAGTCATAAATTCTGCTGTTTCTGTTATTCATACCAATTCAGAGAAGTCAATTGTTGCTTATGCCGTTCTTGAGACACCTGAAAGTTTGAACCAACACGAGCTTATTGAGTTTCTTAAAAAGAAACTACCAACATATATGATACCCTCACAAATTATATTCATGGGCTGTATTCCACTCACACCGAGCGGAAAACTAAATAAGAAAGCCCTCCCTAAACCTTCAAAGGAGAATTTAGCAAAAGAATATGTTTCTCCGGTATCGCATTATGAAAAAGAACTGACAAAAATATGGCAGGAGATTCTTGAAGTTGAAAATATTGGTGTGACGGATAATTTTTTCGACGTAGGAGGAAATTCACTTCTGGCAATCAAACTGGCCATGTATGTTAGAGATAAATTTAACGTATCTGTAAATGCTCTTTCGGTTATGGAATGTCCGAATATAAGAGATTTCAGTAATTCCCTTTTAACTTTAGCAAAAAAAGAAAACCACGATGAACTACTGCAGGATCCCCCCACTTACAAAAATGTTAATAAAAGAAAACAGGCTGTAAGAAAAAACAGGATCAGATTAAATTAATAAACCTTGAAAATATTCAATTATTAAAAAATGGGAACAGATTCAGAAAAAATTGCAGTGGTCGGGATGGCCTGTCGATTTCCGGGAGCTAAAAACCTGGATGAATATTGGAATAATCTGTTAAACGGAAAAGAAACAATTAAACAGTTTTCAGACGAAGAACTTCGTGGTTTCGAAATAAATTATGATGAATTAAAAAAAGACCCCAACTATGTTCCGGCAAGAGGTGTGCTGAATGATGTCGAAATGTTTGACGCTCCATTTTTTGGTTACACACCTAACGATGCAGCAATGACGGATCCTCAGCACAGAGTGTGGTTAGAAACCACATGGGATGCCTTGGAAAATGCAGCCTGCGACCCTTACTCCTATAAAGGTGCTATTGGTGTATTTGCCGGAGGCTACGTAAATACTTATCTTCTTAACAATATCCTTAGAGATCCCAGGAAACTTGAGAATTACATCAGGTTAAGAACGACTGAATCATTCCAGATAATGACTGGAAATGACATTGCTTATCTGCCTACGAAAACGGCCTATAAGTTCAATCTTCGTGGACCTGCTATTAATGTACAAACAGCGTGCTCTACCTCTTTAGTTGCAATTTCTCAAGCCTGTCAGAGCCTTTACAGTTATGAATCTGACACCTGTATTGCCGGTGGGGTTTGCATAATTACGCCTCAAGAAGCCGGTTATATCTTCCAGGAAGGTGCTATTCCTTCACCTGACGGACACTGCCGTCCATTCGACGCCAAAGGGCAAGGAACTGTTTTTAGTAATGGTGTTGGGGTAGTCGTTTTAAAAAGGCTCGAAGATGCTTTAAAAGATAACGACACTATATACTCGGTTGTAAACGGCTGGGCATTAAACAACGACGGGAACAAAAAAGTAAGCTATACAGCCCCCAGTGTCGACGGCCAGGCCGAAGCTATCCTTATGGCCCAGTCATTTGGAGATGTCTCTGCTGAACAAGTAGGATATATTGAAGCGCATGGAACGGCTACTCAGTTGGGTGACCCTATTGAAATCTCAGCCTTAACAAAAGCATTCGCACGTTCCACCACAAAAAAACAGTTTTGTGGGATCGGATCGGTAAAAAGTAATATAGGGCACACCGATGCTGCCGCTGGGGTTGCATCGTTTATTAAAGCCTGCCTTTCAGCCTATAATAGAGTTATACCTCCGACTTTAAACTACGATACCCCAAACCCTCACATTGATTTCGCAAATACACCTTTCTATGTTGTTGAAAAACTTAAGAAATGGGAGAGTAATGAAAAATTAATTATCGGAGTAAGTTCTTTTGGCATTGGCGGGACGAATTCGCATGTTGTTCTGGAAGAACCTCCTGCTGTTGGGTCCACACCTTCTTCAACTAACTATGAAAAGTACATTATCCCGCTTTCGGCAAAATCACCTTCTGCCCTTGAAGAACGCAAAAAACAACTGATTGATTTTGTAAAACAAAACCCGGACACCAGTCTGGACAATCTTGCATACACACTCTGGAACGGCAGGAACCACATGCTCCATAGAGGAGTTGCAGTAATCAACAAGCTTGAAGATCTGCTTGATAAAGACTTGTTTTTTGATAAAAAAGAAGTTGATGAGAAAATTACTTCCTTAACTTTCATGTTCCCGGGCCAGGGGGCACAGTTCTTCCAAATGGGAAAAGAACTATATCAGAACAATGATGAATTCAGGGCAATATTGGACGATGGTTTTGATATCCTGCTTAAAGAAACAGGAATAAACCTTCCGGAAATACTCTTTAATTCAGATGAACCGGAATCAGCGAACAAAAAACTTGCAGAAACATCTATTACCCAGTCAGCTCTGTTTATTATTGAATACGGACTGGCAAGAATTCTACAGGAAAAGGGCGTCAGGCCAAATTATATGATTGGCCATAGCATTGGCGAATATGCGGCTGCATGTATTGCTGGTGTTTTTGATTTCCAGAGTGCCCTGAAAATTGTGATAAAAAGAGGGCAGCTCATGCAAAGTATGCCCGCCGGGAAAATGTATGCTGTGCGTAGTTCCCTGAACAAACTTCGTGAAATTAACAACTCTTTATTTGAAATAGCCGCGGAGAATGCCCCAAATAGTTGTACAATTTCATTTGAAACAGAAAATGCGGAAGAAATTAAACACCTTCTTGAAGCAAACGAAATTCAGTATTTACCATTAAACACCTCACATGCTTTTCACTCAAAGGCATTTGACCCAATTTTAAGAGAATTTGCAGAGTATGTGAGCCAATTTCGACTTTCTGTACCTCAAATTCCTGTAATATCCTGTTATACCGGCGATTTCTTGACAAATAACCAGGCAATTTCCGGGGACTACTGGGCCAAACAACTGAGAAATACAGTTTTGTTTAACAAAGGCATATCAACTATATTAACTCACGAGCAAACCCTGTTTATTGAAGTTGGGCCGAATGCGCATTTAAGTTCGATCCTTCGTTCGATACCAGAAATAGAAAATAAAAAGAGTATTCTTCAAACTATCGGCAGGCCAGATAGCAATTCTGAAAAAAAGTTGTTTGAACGAACAATAGGAAGTATTTGGGCTAGTATTGACCAGTATATGGTAAATCTTAGTTTTATAAACAATCATGCAAAAAAGATAAAACTGCCCTCCTACCCTTTTGAGAGACAAAAGCACTGGATAGAATATGAAAGCGATGAAAACATAGAAACTGCTTATGCTTCTACTGGTGCTGCAAAAGATTTATCAACACCCCAGGTAAATGAGACCTTAACCATTGAGGAACAAATTACAGGTGTCTGGAAAGAATTGATAGGAGCAAATGAAATTAAACCCGATGATGACTTTTTTATGCTTGGAGGACACTCCCTTCTTGCCCTTCAGATACTAACCAGAATAAAAGAACAATTTGGTGTAACGGTTACATTAAAAGACTTTCTGTCTTCGCCAACAGTGCAAAGCCTTTCCGAGACAATAAAGCAAAACGGGACAAAAGAAATACAGAAGAGTGATGAAACTGAAATTGTACATTTAGAACAATCAACCAACCTGCCTTTAACAAAAACTCAAAGAAGGATTTGGATTACATGTAACCTAAACAAAACAAGCCCTGCCTATAATATTCCGATGACCTTCCGTTTAAATGGAGATTTAAACCTGGAAATCTTTCAGAAATCTTTATTCGGGCTATTTAAAAGACATCACATTATGCATGCGGTGTTTCGGAACACAGATGGGGAGCCTTATTGCGAAATAAACGAAGATAAAAGTGTTGTTATAAGTCAACACGACTTGTCCGGACTAAGCGAAGAACAAAAGACAACACAGCTTAATAAAATAATTGGTGAAGATTCCAGAACGGTTTTCGATCTCGAATCGGGACCTTTATACCGACTACATTTAATAAAAACCCGTACTGATGAATACTATTTTCACGCAACGGTTCAACACATCATTTTTGACGGCCTGTCATGGGGGATATTTATAAATGACTTTAACAGTATCTATGGTAGCCTGGAAAACAACAAGCCGGTTTCTCTCGAAGAAATAAAGTACCACCAGTATGACTATGCCCACTGGTTTAACGAGAGTAACCTTGCGGAGAAAAAACTCGCTGCATCTGAAGATTACTGGCGTAAAAACCTTGAAGGAGTACCTCCTTATACAAGTTTTCCTTATGACCGTCCCCGAAAGAATATACCATCGGGTTTTGGTGCCAAGGAACATATTGCTGTTCCAGCTGAAATATCGGCCAAACTCGTCAAAATAAGCAAAAGCGAGAACGCCACCGTTTTTTTTACCATGCTCTCCGCTTTTAGCTTACTGATACATAAATATAGTGGGGACAATGATTTTTGCCTGGGTTCGCCGGTGTCAAACAGGCCGAAAAAATACCTTGAAAATATCTTTGGGATGTTTGTTAACACCATAGCCCTGAGGTTCAAATACGAAAATATAAATAATTTCAGCGAACTGCTCCGCTACACACGGAACCTCACTTTAGATGCTATCACTCATCAGGATCTGGCATTTGAAAAGGTAGTTGACATTGTAAACCCCGACCGTTCCCTGAACTACAATCCAATTTTCCAGATAGCCTTTGCATGGCAGGACAACTTAAGCATCCCAATAAACACGGAAAAATTATCCGGCAACAGGGTAACCATTCATGACGGAATTTCTCCATTTGACCTCACATTTTATATGTGGGAAAACGGGGACACCATTGAAGGGGAGATTGAATATAATATCGACATCCTGGAAGAGAGCTCAATAAAGAGGTTAAAAGAGAACTTCCTGAACCTTTTGGAAAATATTACAGAAGGGTACGAAAAACCGATTAACTTAATCTCAATTGTCTCCGATAAAGAATTAAACCTTCTAAGCGAATTTACAAATACGAAAACTGAATATCCTAAGGATAAATCGGTAATCGATTTATTTAACGAACAGGTTACGCTGTACCCAGACTCCCTGGCCGTGCGATATAGAAATGAATCGCTCACATACAGTGAACTGGATCAAAAGTCCAGTCAGCTTGCCAGAACATTGCTCTCGAAGGGAATAAAACGTCAGGAGCCTGTCGGTCTGCTTGTTGACAAATCAATTGAAATGGTGGTAGGAATTCTGGCCATTCTAAAGGCCGAATGCTTTTATCTTCCAATTGACAACGATTATCCGAAAGAAAGGATTGACTATATTCTGACAGATGCAAATTGCACTGTAGTCGTATCTCAGGAGGAATTTAAAGCGCTTATACCATCTGAGGCAACTACAATCGACCTTAACGATTCAAAAAATTATCAACAGGATAATTCCACAACAGAAGTCAACACCCAGCCGGACGATCTGGCGTACATCATGTATACATCCGGCACAACCGGCCGCCCAAAAGGTAGCATGATAATGAACAAAAGTATTGTCAGGTTAATCCGAAATACGAATTATATTGAGCTCAACCATACTGACAGTATCCTGTTAACAGGTGCGATTGTATTTGATGCTACCACCTTTGAAATATGGGGAGCTTTGCTAAACGGCGGACAATTGCACATTATTGATAAAGAACTCATACTGGATGCTAATGCACTTGGGGATGAGTTAATGAACAATAACATTACCACACTTTGGCTCACTTCCCCTTTATTTACTCATTTGGCAGAAATTAGCACAGATATTTTCAGCCCTCTGAAAAACCTGCTGGTTGGAGGGGATGTAATATCACCGGCACATATTAACAGAGTGAGGAAAGACAATCCCGGATTACAGGTAATTAATGGTTATGGACCAACCGAAAACACAACATTTTCGGCCTGTTTTAAAATTGACAGCAACTACTCCGAAAATATTCCCATTGGAAAACCGATAAGCAATTCAACAGCTTATATTTTTGATGAAAAAATGAATTATGTCCCCATTGGTGTCATTGGCGAACTCTATGTTGGTGGAGACGGAGTTTCAAAAGGGTACCTGAACAGGGAAGAATTAAACCAGAAAAAATTCGTATATCATCCGGTATACAAAGACCAGAAGCTTTTCAAGACAGGAGACCACGCTAAATGGTTACCTGATGGGAACATTGAGTTTCATGGAAGAATAGACAATCAGATAAAAATCAGGGGATTTAGGGTAGAACTTGAAGAAATTGAGGCAGCCCTGATGGACATGGACAATGTTATTGAAGCTGTTGTTAAACCTCATTCCTTATCTCAAACAGATTTACGGCTGGTGGCTTTTCTGAATGTAGCTGAAAATAGCAGTATTCACACAAAAGATATTAACACCCACCTGAAGAACAGGTTACCGTTATATATGATTCCGGCAGGGTACAAATTCATGAACGGGTTCCCCAAAACGATAAATGGTAAGATTGACAAGAAACAGCTCATTTTTGACTCCAGTGATTTCACTGAAGACGAAGCGGATATAAAATCGGAAGAACTTACAGATACCGAAAAGAAACTTTTACACATTTGGACAGATGCCCTAAAAGTTAAAAATGTAAGCATTCATGACAATTTTTTCGATATTGGTGGAAATTCTCTTTTATCTATAGGAATAGTTTCAAAAATTGAAGAAATTTTCGATATAAATTTTAACCTTAGATACTTTTTTGATAGTCCGATTATTAAAGATTTAGCACAGATGATAGATATTGAGATTAGTTCTAAGTCATTTAAGGTTAAGTCTCATTCTAATGACAATATTATTAAGGGGGAGATTTAATGGTTATTAACTTACTTAAAGAATTAAACAGTAAAGGAATAGAGCTAACCTTTACGAATGGAAGGTTAAACTATTCTGGTCCGGAAGAGCATATTACAACGGAACTATTGTTTAGGCTCAAAGAAAACAAAGAAAGTCTTATCAGACATTTTTGGCCTCTTAAAGATTCTAATCTGATGCCAATAAATCCGGTGGGAGATAAAACGCCGCTTATTCTGGTACATGGAGAAAAATCCAACTACTTCCTAAAAGAAGCTTTAGGAAAAGACCAACCAATTTATGGTTTTACACACATAGGAGCCGACGGAGGAAAGTTACCTTTCTCTAAAGTAGAAGACTATGTCAACTTTTATATTGAACAACTGCTAACAATACTAAATTCAAAAAAAGTAATTCTTGCAGGATATTCATTCGGGGGAATATTAGCACATGAGATCGCCGGTAAACTTAAAACACTGGGATACGAGGTCCCTGCTCTTTTTATAATTGACACCACCCCTCAACTCATGTATGGAAACAAATTTCTGCAAAGAACCTTAACAATAACTAAACAAAAGCTTAAAAGGTTAGTTTGGAAAATTTTCCCACTTTTAGGTCTCAAAGTTCCCGTAAAATATAGAAGAAGGAGGATGTTCAATGAGTACTTTAACCTTCAGTACAAGCATAAACTGACATCTTTCTTTGATGAACAGGGAATTATCCTAAAGGCGTCTGAAAATAACGTCTGTAACTCAGCTTTTGAAGATTGGAAAAACCATATCAAAGATGTGGAAATTGTGAATTTAAAAGGAACACACTTTTCTATGTTTTATAATGATGAAGGGATAAAGAAAATGAGTAACACAATCAAGAAAAAACTCAGTGAAATATAACTTCGTCACCTTCACAACCAAGTCAATTTGACTTGCTAACGCTCAAAAGAAGCAGACGAATAAGATTCCTGAACGAAGAATTTTATTTCAACCTAAAGAATAATCTTCTTTAAAAAGGATGATTATTCTTTCTGAAAATATTTGATCTATGGCTGTCGACAAAAAACTATTTGCTAAAAATTCATTAACCGGTGTTGGACAAAAGCTTCTAATAGCATTATTAACTTTTTATACCATCCCCGTTTTTATTAAGTTACTCGGTAAAGAGGCTTACGGGGTATTTGCAACACTTTCTGTTATCGGGGAACTCTCAAGGCTTACCAATGTTGGTTTTAATGCTTCCATTGTTAAGTTCATCTCAAAACAGGGGAAAATACGCCAATCATCTCAGGATATTGTTGTTGCCGTCTTTACAATGCTCGTTCTGATAACCATTATCTCTTCAGTGTTTTTATCTTTAAGGGAACTACTATTGGCTTCCGTGTTTAATATTCCCGATGCGTATCTTGAAGATAGCCGCACCTTATTTTCTATGTTGGTTTTTGCTAATGCAACATTGCTTTTGGTAATGCCTTTCACCGCTATTTTAGAATCACAAAAAAGAATTTACATACTAAACTACCTGCAGCTAACATACAGCATTTTATATTGGGGATTAATAATACTGGCTTTACAACTCAACCTCGGGTTAGCATCTGTAGGTTATATGGCTTTTGCTGCCGCTTCTATCTTCTTTATATTAACCGTGTCCTTTTCTATAAAGGTATGGGGTAAATTCCATTTAAAAGGAATAAGCCGATATTTCAAAACCTCGTTAAAGAAACAATTAGGATACGGGCTCCAGATATATCTTTCAGGTTTCCTTGGACTTTTCTGGGAACCATTAATCATACTTATTATCAACCACACGTTCGGCGTTGCATCTGTAACCTATTATGATGTAGGTATTAGAATAAGGAACCAGATTACAAGAATAAATCAGTCTTTTATACTTCCTTTGTTCCAACTATTTTCTGAAAGAGGTAAACTAGATGAAATCAGAAGTATAATTATTGTATTTAAGAAATATTATCTACTAGGCGCAATACCCGTTATCGCTTTCTTATTTTACAGTACACGCCCAATCATTGAGCTGTGGATCGGGAAAGATGTAGAATCTTACACCTCTGTTGTTCTTGCATTATCGGCTGGTGTCATTATGGGACAGGTGATTGTTTCCCCTATATTTACATATTTAAGGGCTTTCCGACCTATGGCATTAGTTTATAATCAAATAATAATGATTTTCATGAGCGTTGTCCCGATTTTAGCAACCTACAAATTCCTTGGATATAATTCAGTAGTACTTGCTATTTATCTTTCATATTTCACTCAGTTTCTGCTCTCCCACTATTATGCCCGGAGATTTATTAAATTACCGTTCATCACCGATATAAACAACACCCTCAAAACACTAATGTACGGCGTATTATTATTCTTCGTCGGAGGCGTTGTTGCCTGGGCATTAAAAGGTTCAACATGGTCTTTAATAAGTACAGAGTTTACCGTTATCACCTTGTTTAGTTTTGCACTTATAAAATTGCTTAAAATTATCTCAAACGACGAAATTGTAAGAATCGTTAAAAACGAAAGGTACTCAAAACTACTCAGCTCCATTTTATGTTAAGAAATTTGATTATTTTTCGCTTTAAGATTGAAAAAACATAAAAATATTGAACCTTTGCCGCTCGATAAACATGAGGCTGTTTAATAAACACAAAATAGAAACCGGACATTAATTGGATACACCAGCAAAATATATAAGACAATCAGAATTCACAAGAAAGAAGCAGGTATTAATGATTGTTTTTATAGCCTTGTGTTCGTTAGCTTTTTATGACTTTAAAGCAATTTCGTTTGCTAAAAACCCGTTAGAACTGCTTGGTATAATTACTGTAATTGTTCTTATTATTTTATTCCTTACTTATTACAAAGGCCATTTGTTTGAAATTAAAATGGGGTTTAAAGTGCCCATCTTACTTATGATGTTCTTTGTAATCACGAGTTGTTTCTACGCAAATTATAACTATGGACAAAATTTTGTTATCAGTTTATATCAAGCCAGGGGCTTCTTCTTCTTTTTGCTCTATTTTATATACCATATTTACACACCTAAGGTAGAGATTGTAGAAAAAATTCTTTTGTTTCTTGGCATTACAGGAGCCATTATTTTTGTTGCTCAGACTCTTGTTTACCCAGTCAGGATTATTGATTCCAAAATATTTTTTGACCGGAACACACTGAGAATCTTTATGCCCGGGGAAGTCTTTAGAGTAATAGCATACCTGATAAGTATTAATAAATTCTTTCAGACGACTAAAAAGAAATACCTTTTATATGCATTATTATTTCTCACTGTTGCGGTTTTGGTTGGCTCCAGGACTACCCTTGCATTTCACATCCTTATTCCGGTAACAATTATTATTCTACAGAAGAGGGTGAAAAACAGAATAGCAATGCTTTTTGTAATAGCTATTGCGATCTTCACCGGGGCAATACTGTTCTGGAGTATTATTGAAGGTATGATTTTAGTATCACAAAGAAATGCTTCCCAAGGGGACGATTACGTAAGATTTGCCGGAATCAGGTATTTTATTTTTGATTTCAATAAGTATTTCATTGCAAATTTCACAGGAAATGGCATTCCCCATGAAAGTTCTGCTTATGCACGGTTAATGCTCAGTTTAAGGTTTAAATATGGCTTCTATCTGTCAGACATAGGCCTGGTAGGAACTTTTATTAAATACGGCATTATTTACGTTGGCATATGCATTTATTTAATCTTTTACATGATCTTAAAGAAAATCCCTGAAAATATTATTTACATAAAACACTATTTCTTGTTATTAGTTTTAATTGCTATATTTTCATACTCCCCTTTTGAAGGGGGACAAGGAGGGGTATTAATAGCGTCTCTGTTTTATATTGTTGACAAAAACAGGGTTGAAAGTAAAAAACAATCCTTATCTAAAAAATATCACAACTAAATCTATAAAAAATGATTGTAGGAATTGACGGAAGATCAGCCGAAGTGGAAAAAAAAGCAGGCATTAATGTATATACACATGAAATAATATGCAATCTTGAGTCAGATTGCCATGTATACTTCAGAAAAAGGCTGCGAAATAAAGCCATAGCAGAAAAAAGCTTTGTCCATCCATATGTAATACAATTCCCAAGCTACCGGTGGAAATTTGACCCTATATGGGAAAGAACGGCCCTGCCCTATTTGTCTAACAAAACAAAACCTGACGTATTCTGGGGACCAAGGTTTTATGTCCCTCCCCGCTTAAAATGCCCTTCTGTTACAACCATTCATGATATTGCGTTTGCCCTAATCCCAGACATAGTAAGTAAAAAGCAGTTTGATTATTTTGACACGCTTATCAAAGACTCAATCGAAAACTCAACTCATTTTATTTCTGTTTCAGAGGCCACCAAACAAGACTTTTGCAAATTCTATAATGTAGATGAAAAAAAGGTAACTGTTATCTACAACGGATTTAATCCGGTATATATGGAGAAAGTTGAAGAAGCGTACATTCCATCAGTCAAAAGTAAATTCAACATATCGAACGATTTTATTCTTTTTCTGGGAACAATTGAGCCCCGGAAGAATCTTGTTCGCCTGGTTGATGCCTACATAAACAGCGATGCCCGTAAAAACAAAATACCCTTGGTTCTTGCAGGAAAAAAAGGGTGGTTTGATACTGAATTAAATAAAAAAATCTCCCCTCTTGTTGAAAAGAATGAAATAATAATGACCGGGTTTTTATCCACAGACGAACTCAGGGCATTATTTCAGTCATGCTTATTCTTTGCTTTTCCATCTATATATGAAGGCTTTGGAATACCCGCAATAGAAGCTATGGCTTCAGGGGCACCTGTTCTTACCTCCAATAATTCATCGTTAATAGAATTGTTTGCCGATTCTGCCCAGATCATTGACCCTTTATCTATTGATTCAATAACCGAAGGCATAAATAAGTTTGTTAACGATTCTGCATACCGGAACGAAATTAAAAAGAAAGGGGAAGCCTATGCAAAGAAGTTTAGCTGGAAGAAATGTGCACAGGAACACTTAGAAGTCTTTAAGTCAGTTGCAGCAAAATAAAAAACATACTCAATATTAGTAAAAAACCCACTCCTTTTGGACGTGGGTTTTTAATTGTACTATAGAAACCCTGTAGCTGTGTGCCAATTCCAGATCTTATATCGTGTTGTACATATTTTCTTTGTTTGTTTTTCTTCTAAAAAACAATAAATACCCAATAAAGCTAAGCGTCTCATTCTCACCCTTACTTTATTCCACTTAACGTTTTATTAATATATTATTAACACCTCGTTAAACAAACCGTTGAGAATACTCATTACATTCGAGTGATATAACGCATAACTTTTTTAATGTAAAAAATGAGTTTTACGTCCACCTGTAGGATATACGTATATCCAAATCCACAAAAGGTTTCTGATGCAACCCAAAATCCTTACATAGATAACTTAATGGATAACTTATCTAATATCGGGACGGTTATCAATAAAGCAGAACCCACTTCGCTAGGCATCTTTGACATTTATCGAAAATTATTAAAAATAGATGTAGTAATTTTTAACTGGATTGAATATTTACCGGATAACCGTTTTGGGAAGGTGCAATCATTGCTTGTTTTCCCTTTGCTCTGCCTTATGAAGATTTTAGGCAAAAAGATAATCTGGATATTTCACGATAAAAAAACACAAAATATTTCCAACAAGAACTGGAAGGACATGAATTACAGGTTAATAATGAAGTTCTCCGATTTTATCCTTACCCATTCCAAGGAAGGGATCGAACTTTTAAGAAAAGCTAAAGAAAAAGTCACTTCTAAAGCTATCTTTTTACATCACCCTGTAAATCAGTCTCACGTAACTATTTCTGACAATGAAAAAACATACGACATACTAATCTGGGGTTCGGCACGCCCATATAAAGGTATTGATAAATTTCTGGAAGTCCTTAAACAAAAAGGAATGCAAAACACCTTTAAAATAATGATTGCAGGTAAATTCTCGTCGGAAGAATATTACAACAAAGTCATAAAGCTTGCCGGAGAACAGGTAACTGTTCGAAATGAGTTTATTGAAAAAGAATCTCTCACAAATCTAATCACCCATTCAAAAATCATATTATTTACTTACAGTACTTACTCCGTCTTAAGTTCTGCAGCTCTGATGGACTCTATTCTGTTCAGCTCAAAAATTATTGGTCCATTAACCGGGGCTTTTGCAGACTTAAACAGTGAAGAGCTAATTGATTGCTACTCTTCACTCGAGGAACTCCCTGAACTTATCAAATCTGTTCTAAATAAAGATGATACTAACCTGACACAGGCTAAAAAAAGAGAACAATTTCTTAAAGCAAACACATGGGAACAATTCACTGAGAACTTCTACGAACTTTCAAAAATTCATATACCAAAATTCAACTATCATGAAAAAATATCTAATAATATCGTCAGTACTAAATGAAGAAAAGTATCTTGAAACAACAATCAAATCAGTTGTCAACCAAACAGTAAGACCTTCGGAGTATATTATTATTAACGACGGTTCCACCGATTCTACCCCTGATATTATTTCAAAATACACTAGTCAGCACAGTTGGATTAAGAGCATAGACCGGAAAGGAAACGGAAAACCTAATCCTGGTGTCGGTGAGATATCTGCCTTTTATGTAGGTTTGGAACATACTGCTATAAAGGACTGGGACTTTATTGTAAAGTTAGATGGGGATTTAGGTTTTGAAGAAAACTATTTTGAAACTATACTTAATCGTTTTGAAAGTAATCCCAAATTAGGTATTGCAACAGGTTGCACATGGACATATCAGGCCAAAAGTGGAAAAATGATAATGGACAGAATGCCAAGTGACCATACGAGAGGTGCAATAAAAATGTACAGAAAAGAAACATGGGACGCAATTGGTGGAATGCCTGTTGTTTTGGGATGGGACACCATTGACGAACTAAAAGCCCAGACCCTGGGCTGGGAAACCAGAAGTTATAAAGATTTGCAAATAATGCACTACAAGCCTATTGGTTTTTGTCAGAAAAACTTATTGAAGCGGGAAACATTAGCTGGAGAACGTCTTCATTACCTTGGATATCACCCAATGTTTGTTTTGTTCCTAAGTTGCTATAAAATGCTAAAAAAACCTTTCTTAGTAGGTGGTTTTTTAAACATTTGGGGCTATGTGCATGCTATCATAACCAGAGGTGAACAGATAAAAGACAAACTGGTTATCAAACACTTACGCAA
Organism: Bacteroidales bacterium; assembly: GCA_965230395.1. Classification (GTDB taxonomy): domain Bacteria; phylum Bacteroidota; class Bacteroidia; order Bacteroidales; family UBA10428; genus UBA10428. The sequence continues at coordinate 1,593,265 of CBDDKV010000002.1, read as the reverse complement.
AAAGCAAATAGAACGTCTGACATTCAGGCGCCCACTATTCGGATAATAGATACAATTCATACCTTTAAAAGTAGGGGTTACATTAATTTTAAGCCCTACTTTTAAACTTCTCTTACCTGAGTACTATCACTTCTTAATTTGAGACCTAAGTCTTGAAATACTTTATTTGGACACAAACCAACTGGAAGGCTCAATCAGGTTTTCTTAAGCTTATAAAGCCCTTTGCTCATATGCTCAATTTACCCTCAGCGTTTTCGGGCCCATAAATTTCCGTTCACTTAATTGCAATTCTGTAGGGGGGATATATTTTATATATAAATAAGTCCTGTTCTTAGCTTAAGAGTTATCTTGAAGATACCCCTAAGTTGTTAACGACACATGTGTTTAGTATAATCTTACTGATACGGGAGGAGTGTTGCCCTAAGAATAATGCATTTAACCACCTGATTTTTTTGCTTTGTACCCCTCTTTTAGAAGAATTTCCATGATCTTATCCCTAAAGTCCCCCTGAATGAGTATCTCCCCATCCTTTACCGTACCACCAACACCACATTTCGACTTTAATGTTTTTCCAAGACTTTTTAAATCTTCTGTTGAGCCAATAAATCCGGTAATTAGAGTAACGGCCTTTCCTTTACGGTTTTTCTTATCTAATAAAACCCTTAAGTCTTGTTTATTAGGGACTAAAGTGTCCTCTTCCTGTTTTTCATCTTTTTGGTAGCCATAATCAGGATTTGTTGAATAAACTACCCCCAGACGGTCTTTCCAGTCTTGTGCCATTTTATCTTTTTATGCAAATCTATAAAATTGAAATTAAAAACTAACGAACAGTTTCTTTAACCTGACTGTTTAGAAGATTGATTTTGTTCATTTCATCATTTCTCAACATCATGTACTCCTGAACCAGTTTATTCGTATCAAGCACAAGCGCTATTTCCCCGTTCCCCAAAATACTGGCCCCAGAAATGATTTCCTGTCTGCGATAAGCTTGCCCCAACGATTTTAATACTGCCTGATGATTTCCCATAATTTGGTCAACGATTAGGGCCACAAGCATATCTTTATAGTTAACAAGAATAAGTCTTTGATAGTCCAACCTCTCCTCCTGAATATCAAATTCATCGTGCAGATCAATAATGGGGATAAACTGTTCATCAAGGTTAATATACTTGTTTTTATTCTCCGTTACAACCTCTGTTTTTACTTCTGCACATCGCTCCACAACAGAAAGAGGAATAAGGTAGTAAGTCTCACCTATCATTACAAGAAGTGAATCAATTATAGAAATTGTCAGCGGCAGTTTTATCGTAATCGTCGTACCAAACCCGGGGCTCGTTTTAACGTCAAGTTCTCCACGGATTTCCATAATTTTCTGGTTTACAACGTCCATACCAACACCTCGTCCTGAAACCTCACTTACATTTTCAGTTGTAGAGAAGCCGGGCTGAAGTATGAGCCTGAGCATGTCGTCTACGGTAAACTCATCCTGTTCCTTGATGTACCCTTTCTTAATGGCAACCTTTCTTACTTTCTCAAGGTTAATTCCAGAGCCGTCGTCAGAAATTTCAATTACAACATGTGCCCCGGAAGGATATGCTTTTAACTTTATAACACCATGCTCTGGTTTTCCAAGTTCTCTCCTTTCTTCAGGTGTTTCAATTCCGTGGTCAATTGAGTTTCTGAGAATATGCATCAGCGGATCAACTATTTTTTCGATAACCGTTTTATCCAACTCCGTTTCCTTACCTTCCACAACAAAGTCCACCTGTTTGTTGAACTTGGCAGAAACATCCCTTACCAGTCGTTGAAAACGTAAAACCGTTTTGTCAAGAGGAATCAGTGATATACTAAATGCATTGTCCCTTAGATCCCGGGAAATTGACTCAATACTTTCTGCTACCTCCTGTAACTGGTTTATCTCATTCTCACTCGCCAACATGCTTAACTCTGCCTGCTTTGTAACCAGTTCACTTATAAGGTTCATCATTAAGTCAATCTTAGCAGAAGCTACTCTAATGCTTGTAATTGAACTTTCTGTGGTCTTTGCTTTTACAGACTTTTTTGCTTCTTTGACCGCTTTAGAGCTGACCGCAACTTTGGCCTGCACCAATTTTTCCGCAACAGAAGACTCACTGGCAGCGGCTTCTTTTTTAAACCTATCTACATATTGTGGCTTTTTTAATAGATTACCCTCACCAAGAAGTGATATTGCAGGCTGACTTTCTTCCCTAAGAAAAATAAAATTATCCGCAATTGTATCTGCTGATTCCTTTGTAACCAGAAGAATATGCCACTGAGTATAACATTTTTCAGGGTCAAAACCATCCTTTGCCAGTTCTTCTGAAGTAACCGGTACAACAACACACTCTCCCATTTCTTGAAGATCATAAACAAAATAGAGAGGATTAGTTCCGTCATCAAAAATATCAGACTGAGGTTTAAAGAATAAATAGAAGGTGTTTATTCTGTCATCCTTTTTAGTATCGTCGTTCATTTTATCCTCTTCCGGTTCGTCTGCCTCAAGTACTTCTGTTATATCATTCAGAATATTTTCATGTATAACTTTATTCGTTTGATCTGAAAGCTGTGAATCTTCAATCAGGTTACGAAAATGATCTACGCACTGAAGGGTAATATCCAGAATGTTCCTGTTGATTTTTAATTTTTCCCCACGAATTTCATCATATACATTTTCCAGGTGGTGGGTGATTTCGCCAAGATGTGTATGCCCAAACATATTACTGTTCCCCTTAAGCGTATGCATTATTCTAAACACATCATCAACAATGGATAAATCTTCCATCTCAGATTCTAGCTGCAGAAGTTTCTCCTCCAGTTGATTTATCAGGTCATTTGCTTCTTCAACAAACACTTCCTGGAACCTGCCTACCGAGAACGAGTCTTCCTCGCTTACCTCTTGTTCTGATGCTTCGAACTGATTAATAACCTGCTCCTTGAGTGCTTCATAACTTGATTTCAGGTTGGGGTTTGTTAAAGAAGTGTCCGTCAGCACAGAATAGCAAAGTCCTATTGTGCTTATTATAACAGCTGTTTCCGATGGGGAGATGCCCCATGATTTTTTCACCTTATCGGAAATATTTTTTTCAATTGGACTGAACAAATTACTGATACTGTTTACTCCCAGTATAAGCGTTGTTTCGTTAATTTCATGGATAAGTGTGTATATAGGTTTTACATCGGTCGACTGAATTTCTTTGTCCGAATTCTTCAGTAGTTCAGTTAATTTATCCAGTAAATCTTTTATTTCCTGCTGATGTTTATCGTGTCCTGTTGATTGTTTCATGTTTGTTCAGTTTGATATCTCCGAGTACTGGGAACAATTATTGTCAATTTACACCTTACTTCTTGAAAACCTGCTAAGCAAACTGTTTAGCACAGTAATATCGAAGGGTTTAGGGAGAAACATGGCTATGTTATACTCAGCCAGCAAAGCCTGGTACTTCTCCTTATCGCCTGTTATCAAAAGGATTATGGGCGTGAATAAATAGCTTGTTGTATCACGCATATGTTTTATAACCCTCAATGTCGAATCATCTTTTATATCGTAGTCAGCAATAAACAAATCAATATTTGTTCCGTTTAACTGCGTCAATACTTCTGATAAAGTTGAAGCTTCAATTACTTCGAAATCTTTCTGGGCGAGATGTTTGATAAGGATGTTTTTTATACTTTCAAAATCTTCGAATACAAGAACCCGTTTTTTTTTATTCATTTTATACTACTCCTCTAAAATTTCGGCAAATCCGGTTTTGTTTGTCAAGTCCAATACAGGCTCTGATAGCTTAAAATCAAAGTATAGCTTTATATTTCCTTGCTGAGCTACTTTTTTTAAGTGAAAAAGGAATTGAATTCCGCTTAAATCAATAGACTCAATCATGCTGGATTTAACCCGTATCTCAATATTGTCTTTAATCTGATTACGAAATTGCTTAAGTAGCCCCAATGTAGTGTCTATTGTCAGCGTTGCTCCTAAATCCAATACATTGTTGGCTGACTTTTTCTTCTTTTTTGTTACCATAATTCGCTATTTCTCCTTTGAATTTAATAAGAAATCCTGACAACATGCCTGGTTTTATGTATGATATAGATCACCATAAAGTTTGGTAACTGCCAATTTTTTTAAATCGGTTAATTTTATTTGTTAATGGTGCTTAAAGCTAAATAAAATAGTTATGCAATGGAAAAAATAAAGATTGGAATTTTAACGAATTCATTTCGTGCCAGCCCTCCGGTCTACGAAAATATTTCGGAAAAACTGTTAATGGATATGTTGACAGGGTGATTAAAAATGAACCCGATCCTACAGAATACCTTTCAGCTAATAAGGAAAAAATAGTGTAAAATTGGCCCTATTATGGAAGAATTGTTGTAAATATGGAAAAGAACAGTAAACTATATGCTTATAAAAACGAATAACGATATTGATTTGACTGACACGCTTAAAAACAATACAAAACATAAATGTTACAAAGAGTTGCCCATAAAAACAGCAGCCACAAATTAATTTAACAAAAAAATGAATAAAATAAACATTGTATTGCTCGGAATGGTATTTCTCTGTCAGGCATGTGCACAATCAGGGGAAGCAAAAAAGGAAGGGATAGAGCTTAGCGGCACAACTATTAAAGAGCGGATTAAAGTACCAAATGGTTTTTACAGACAAAAAACGGACGAGAGAAGCTTTGGCCATTATCTTCAGAACCTGAAGCTTTTACCAGATGGAGCAAAAGTTATATATTTTAATGGGATCAGAAAGCCAAACCAAAAGCATCATGTGGCTGTAATTGAGATGGACGTAGGAACCCGGGACTTGCAGCAATGTGCTGATGCCATTATGCGTCTATACGCCGAATTCAGGTTTTCCAAAAAAAATTATGATAAAATTGCTTTCAATTTTGTATCAGACGGTAAACCCCGCTATTACTTAGATTATGCAAAGAATGACACATCATATAAAGTATTCAGGAAGTACATGAACTATGTTTTTTCTTATGCAAATACCCGCTCACTATATTATCAGTTAAAGAAGGTTGAAGACATCAGGAACATGGAAACGGGCGATGTCTTCATTCAAACAGGGAACCCCTATGGCCATGCAGTTATTGTTGTTGACATGGCATATAATCCGGACACAGGTGAGAAAATTTTTCTGCTTGCACAAAGCTATATGCCGGCACAAAGCATTCATGTCCTGGCGAACCACGGAAATAAACAACTTAGCCCTTGGTATAAAATGGACGAAGATGAAATTAATACGCCGGAGTGGACTTTCAATAAAGAAGATTTAAGGAGATTCAAAAAATAGTAAAGCACTCTTTGAGGAGTGCTTTACCAGGGCAACTTATGAAAAAGACTGAGGAGATTAGTTGGACTTAACCCTGATTGTTAATAACCCAGATTATAAATAATCGTTAACTGCTCGTATTACTGTCTGCGTTTTAGTTTTTTGTTTAACTTTTCAATTGCTATTTCTATTGATTCATCAGGTTTTATTGTATTATAATCTCCCCAGAAGCCATTGTCTTTGAAATCGAGTACCTGGTCGGCAAAAATATCATTGAGCTTAGCAGATTCCTTATTACTGAATTTTATAATATTGTCTTTGTTCCTGTCTGTTACTGCCATTTCAAGCATGACGGATATTTTCGATTTGAACAGTTTCCTTTTCCATTTAGTGTCAAAATCAAGTTCTGAACGGACATAGTTCAGGTACCAGTTATCTTTATCTTTTCTGTAACGCACAAGATAATGCCCCCGTTCTACCATAATATCAAGGTTAGTCGGTTTTTTCTTAACCAGGAACTCAGATGCATGCGGAAGTCCCTTTTCACTTAAACTAAAATCTATGCCGGCAAACGCATGGGTTTCTGTGTCAATGTATATGCTGCCTTTAAATAGTGGGTACTCAATATTGTCTTTCTGATCAAATTTAATTACGTAGGTTTCCCTATTATCTATGGTTGTAATGCCTGATAATTCAAAAATATAATAGTCGAGAATTTCCCTATCCAGTAAATCCCCGGGGTTTTTAACGACATCTAACATTAAGCTTGTTTTTGGCCCCCCTTGCAATTTTACCAGAAGTGTATCCATTTTTTTAACGTCCTGACTTTTTCTTCCCTTATAAATTTTCATGCGGTCAAAATCAAAACTGGTTTTGTAAGGGGCTTTGTATATATCCAATACTGCCTCAGAGACAGATACATACTTCCGATTTTGCTTTATGGCCTCCCGATAAAATGATGTTTGCATTTCCGGAGTAACACTATAATTGTCTTTTACTTTTTCAAGAGCAGCATATATCAATGAAACCGGATCAATCGTACGGACCACAACCTCATCAATTGGCATGTTGACCGAAGAAAGTTTTATGATACTATTTTTATCCGTTAAGAAGGATATGTCCATGACGCTGTTCTCATAACCCAAATGAGCAAAAGATATCTTACCTTCCTTCTGTTCTTTGGGTATCTTAAGAATGAAGTCGCCATCATTATTTGAAACAGTGGCAACGCTCGTACCTCTGACCGATATTGTTGCAAACACGACCGGAGCCTGAGTCTGACCGTCAATTACTTTTCCGGTAACTTCAATATAACTGGTTGTATCGCTTTCTGGTGTAGCCCTGTCTTTTTCTGCTGCCTGCAGCATTATTATTGTAAGCATAATCAATATGCCTGTTGACAAAATCCGTTTCATTTTTCTCAGTTTTAATGTTTCTATTGAATATTTTCGCATGCTTTCATTTGTAAGACATTTAAGCATAAGAAAACACGTATAGTGTTTGTTTATTTTTTCAAAAAAACACCAAGCACAATTTACGGACAAACAAACACCTACAAAACATCCCCTTTATACCTTCCTGAAATAATTTTGGACGATTAGGATAAAATACGATATAACTATACCAAAAAAAAATATGAATAAACACAATTGTGCCAGTTAGAATTATTTGATTATATTATTGAAAAACATTTGACGTGAATATAATCAATTTCATAGAGCAGTTTCCGAACGAAGAGAGCTGCAGGTTGCATTTCAAACAGTTACGGGAGCGAGAGGGCTTTACCTGTAAGAAGTGCGGATGTAAAAAACACTATTGGTTAAAATCCAAATATATGTGGCAATGTTCAAAATGCAATTTCAGGACTACATTAAGGAGCGGTACAATGTTTGAGAACTCAAACCTCCCCTTTAGAAAGTGGTATTTGGCAATGGCCTTTATGAGCTTTAGCAAGAAGGGCCTGTCGGCAATGGAACTGCAAAGGCAATTGGGGCACAAAAGATACAACACGGTTTGGTCAATGATGCACCGCATCCGCCAAGCCATGGGTAAAAGAGACAGTCTTTACAGCCTTGAAGGAATGGCCGAATTTGACGAAGGGTATTTTTCAACAGAAACCAGCAAAAAAGATAAAAAGGACCTAAAGCGGGGACGGGGCAGCCAAAAGCAGTCCAATGTAGCAGTTATGGCAGAATCGACGCCCCTGGAAGATATAGAGGGTGGTAAAACAAGCAAGCACTGTCGGTATTTTAAAATGAAAGTGCTGGAAGGCCATTGTTCCGACGAGATTAATGAGGTGGTTAAAGAAAGCTTTGATGAAAAAAGCATAATCTTTAGCGATAAAAGCACGAGTTATGTAGACATTGCCAATTATGTCGATGTCCATGTAAGTGAGAAATCCAGTAAAGAAACAACAGTGCGGACACTCCCTTGGGTACACATAGCAATAAGTAATGCCAAGCGTAACCTACTGGGTGTTTACCATAAAATTAAAGGCAAATACCTGCAGCTATATCTTGATGAGTTTTGCTATAAACTTAACCGGAGATACTTTGGGGACAGGCTTTTTGACAGGCTGGCTATTGCTATGGCTGATAATTACTGGTACAATAATGACTAATCATTAAAAAAAATAATTCAAAGTAAAATCCGGCATTAATGATAATTAAATGACAAAAGAGATTTCAAACTGCCCGAAAACCATTTCTATTATAAATTACAGAATTGCTCCCCTCCTCTTTTCATCAAAAAAAGCAGGGCTTTTATTAAAATAAGCCCTGCTTTTTTATTCCTATGGGGGTTTTACAAAATCTATCTGATAACTATTGACTTGGAAACCATTTTATTGTCTTTAAATACTGCATTTAAATAATAAACACCAGCAGGAAGATGATCCAAAGGAATTTCATTAAAATCATTAAGTCCTTTGTACGTCTGAACAACCCTACCTTCAGCGTTAACCAGGTCCACAAACTTCAGCTCGCTTGAAGGGAGCTTAATCTTAACCTTATCTATAACAGGATTAGGATATACTTCTACAATATCTTCCAGTTTATAATCTTTATTCGCCAATGTCTGTTTGTCTGTTTTACCCATTATGGTAATTTCCGTATAAGAATTCCATCCATTCTCTGAATTTCCATAACCAACCAGTTTTACATACCTGTACTTTAAAGAAGATTTTGTTTCGGGTACATTAAATAGGTGTGCCTTTGAAGAAAACCCGCAGGATTCAAGGCTTAAAAGAACAGGCTCCCAGGTCTCTCCATCATTTGATGCATAATAGTCAAGGTAATTTACCCTGTCAACATTTCCGTAAAACCTGGTTTTTATTGAATAAACCTCATGAGGGGTTCCGAGGTCAAAAATCAACCATTGGCCATCCCCTTCTGCAGACCACCTGGTACCAACATTTTTATCCAGTACATTTTCAGGATAATTTGGAAGTTCGTAGGTGCTGGCCTGAATAGATTTTATCTGTAATTCTTCTATATTTCCTACCTGTGGGCTCACTACCACATCAAATGTTTTTTCTTCAGATAACTTTCCGTCTGAAACCGTCAATGAAAACTTAACTGTGGTCTGGTTTGAAACCGCTGGTGTAAGAAATGATATTTTAGACGAAGAATTATCCGATAGCGGAACATTATAATTTGTGATTTCTTCCCAATGATAGGTCAAAGATTTGCCTTCCGGATCATAACTCTTCGTTGCATCAAGTGTATATACTTTTCCTCCCTTAATTTGTGAATCAAAACTTACAGAAGCAACTGGTTTCTTATTCTCCTTCACAACCGTATCTACCACTACTACAGTATCATCATCATTTTCTTCCTTAAAAAAGTACTCATAAGCACCTATATCAATCCCTTTGCCTGTAACATTCTCTCCTTTTCCAGATGAAGTAGTATAAAGCTCTTTTACATCTACACCTTTATCTATACATGGAGATAAAGAGTCCAACTTGAAGTTGCCTTTTTCTTTATCGACAAATAAAGGATCAGCAACGAAAGAGTGACTCCCTCCTTTTAATGTCCCTTCTTTTGGGTAAAAGCAGTTATAATCAGCATCTATTCCTTTACCATTTGTAATTGATTGCTTTGTAAAGTCACAAATAATATTATTCCTGATTTTTGTGGATTCGGCATAAGCCAAAATACCTATTTCATTATTTATCATTGTGTTATTAAACACACTGGCTGACTGACCATCTCCACGATACGCTGCGCTTTTCTGATTCCTAAAAACGTTATTATAAACTTTTAGGTTTTCCGAATGGTTCCAGACACCATAAAAGCCTCCTTCAAAAACGTTTCGTCTAAAAACGAGGTTCGCTCCCGGGTGAATATATACAACATGTTGGCTATTATAGCCCGTCTTCAGAGTACAATCTTCAAGAATACCGCTTTTATAATCGTGCATTATCAGACAGAACTTAAGCCCGGACGATGTATGGTCCAGTAAACAGTTTCTTATCTCAAAATGGTCTATAATATCAAATTGAATGCAATCTCCTCCTGCGTAAGCTTCCGTTGGAATACTGTGGTAATCAAGGTTTACATCATGAATATGCGTATCCTCAATAATAATGGTATCATTAGACCTGTGGTACATGCCATCATCCCTGGTCCCCCAAACTTCACAGTTTTTAACAATAACTTTACCTTCAGTACCACCAATTGTAAGCCCCCTTGTTCCTCCCTGAACCTTACAATCAACAATCGTTCCGTTCTTACTCCTTATGAAAGCAACTGCCGCTCCGCTTAAACTATCCGGAGAATGAAAATGGATACCTTTTAATATTACATTTTCCCCTCCGATAACTACTCCCCTTGAAGGAGTTGCTATATTTTTAATATAAGGGTGTTTACCTGTTCCATATGCCTCGAATGTCATATTGTCGGCATTGAAAAATAAGGTGTTGTCTAATGTAATGGAAGAGCCTCTCTTAATACGATAAACTTTGTTGTTCTCAAATGAGAAATCATTAAGAGATGTAAACGGGTTCTCAATAGTACCTTCTTTTTTTGATGTTGAATTAGAAGGATCGATGTAAATAACATCCTGGGCAGATAACAGAACTGAGGTTAAACTGAAAGCAAGCAATGTTAAAACTTTTGTAAAATACCTTCTTTCCAATCTTTTCATTTTAATAATCGTAATCATGGTATAAATGTTAGTAGTTGAGTGTTTTGTTTTTAATTATAAATCCCTGTTTCTGAATAAATTTTCAAAATTAAGCTTAATTTACACTAAAGTAAATTTTTTGTTGACGAAACACACAAACTATTACGCAAACGTCTAAAAAAAAGTTACTAATCAATTTCAATTTTATATCAGCCTCATTTTCAAAAAGCTCTGCACGTCTTGAAAAATAAAGGCTTTTCCTCCATAATTTTTTTGCATAGTTTTTTTTTATTTTTTTTCTGCCCTATGAATCAACTATTTTGAAGATTTATCGTTTTACTGAAGTGAATGTTTATCAAGAAAAAATTTAAAACCATCTAGTTTATACAACTTTTAATCAAAACAATAACGCTAGCGAAAAAATTATACTAAACTTTACGCCCGAATTTTTTTTATTTCAAAGCGCCAAACAAAGAAAGGAGAAGAAATTAAATATTCATTTACCAATGCTTCATTGGCTCAGTATACAGAAAAAGCAATTGCTCAAATGCAAGCACAGCGTTTCTTTATTGAACACAATTTTAAAGAGCAAAAGTCGATTCTTGGTATGGACCAATTTCAAACAAGAAAATGGTTGTCATGGCATCATAAGCACACATGAGATTATCCAAATGCTCACCTTATACATTTACCCGAATACCCGCAAGGTTACAACTGCTATTCAGAACCCTTACATTAACAACCTAATTGACAGTCTTTCTGATATTACGCATGTTGTAAACAAAGCAAAACCGACATCACTGGGTATAATTGACATTTACAGAAAAGTCTTTAAAATTGATGTTATTATATTCAGCTGGCTTGAAAATTTGCCTGACAACAGGTTTGGAAAAGTACAATCACTGCTTCTTCTCCCCCTTTTTATATTCTGTAAATTATCAAACAAAAAAATTGTCTGGATCTTACACAATAAAAAAGCACATTCCGACAAAAACAAAAGCTGGAAACAACTAAACTACAGGCTCATAAAAAAATACAGCGATTATATTCTTACACATTCAAGTGAAGGAATTAATTACTTAAAAAAGATCTCAGAGAAAAAGGCATCTAAAGCAATCTTCCTTCATCACCCGATAAGCAAATCAACGCTCCGCCAATCTTCAAAGCAAAAAGTATATGATATTTTAATATGGGGGGCAATAAGTCCATACAAAGGCATTGATCTATTTCTAAAAACATTAAGAGACAAGGGTGTTCAGGATGATTTTAGAATATTAATTGCCGGAAAGTCTGTATCTGAAGAATATTATGAAAAAATCAAACAATTAGCTGGAAAGAATGTCACTGTTCGAAACGAATTTATCGAACATGATGAACTTTCTGAATTGATATTGACCTCAAGAATTGTTCTATTCACCTACGTATCCGACTCTGTACTAAGCTCTGGTTCTCTAATGGACACAATCCTCTTCGATTCAAAAATAGTGGGACCTAAAACAGGTGCCTTTGCCGACCTTAGCAAAGAAGGCCTAATTGAATGCTTCACTAAATACGATGAACTACCTGAATTAATCCAATCACTTTTAGAAACAGAAAACAATTCGAAACAAATTACCAAAAGAAAACACTTTATTGATGAAAACACCTGGACGCAATTTGCTGAAAGGTTTCTTAGTTCTATTAATCAAAAACTATTTAATTGACAGGTATGAAGAAATACATTATAGTCACTCCAGTTCGAAATGAAGAAGAGTTTCTGGAGAAAACAATTAAATCTGTTCTTAAGCAAACAGTGAAACCTGCAGAGTATATACTGGTCAATGATGGTTCTACGGACTCAACACCAGAAATAATTGCAAAGTATGTAGAGCAATACGACTGGATTAAAACCATTGACAGGCCTCTTGGAAAACATAGTCCCGGAACCGGAGTAATCAGAGCATTCTATGCCGGTTTTGAAATTAGTGAAACAAAGGATTGGGACTTTGTAATAAAACTGGACGGTGACCTTGAATTTGAAAGTGGTTACTTTGAATATCTTATTAAAGCATTTGAAGAAAATCCCAAACTTGGTATTGCTTCCGGAGTAACTGTAGAACCTAAAAATGGTAAATTGGTTATGGACAAAATGCCGGAAGACCATACACGAGGAGCTGCAAAAATGTATTCCCGAGAATTATGGGACGATATTGGTGGCATGCCGATTGTTCTAGGGTGGGATACACTTGATGAGCTTAAAGCCCAAACATTAGGCTGGGAAACCAGAAGTTTTAAAAACCTTCCACTTATTCACTACAAACCAATAGGTTTTAAGCAGAAAAAGACGTTCAAACGTGAAACAACTGCTGGTGAAAGGTACCATTATCTGGGGTATCATCCGCTTTTTGCCCTTGGGCTTTGCGTATATAGAATGAAAAACAAACCATTTATTATAGGGGGAATTCTTACATTGTACGGATATTTATTCGCAGTGATTACCAGAAGCGAACAAATTAAAGATAAAGTTATAATAAAACACTTACGAAAAAAACAAATAGAAAGACTAACTTTCAGGCGAAAACTAGTTGGTTAAAACATGAAAATACTACATATTGTGCGTCAATTCCACCCATGTATCGGAGGGCTGGAAAATTATGTGAAAAATCTGGCCTCCCAACAGATTGAACAAGACAATGACGTAACGGTGCTTACTTTAAACCGAAGCTTTTCTACCGGAGAAAAACTTGCTGATGAAGAAGTTCTGGAAAATGGCATAAAGATTATACGCATTCCGTACTTCGGAAAAACAAAATATCCGATTGCTTTTAAAGTATTAAAATATTTAAAGCCATACCATGTAATTAATGTGCATGCAGTGGATTTTTTTATTGATTTCCTGGCCGTAACAAAATTTATCCACCGTAAGAAACTGGTCCTTACCACGCATGGCGGTTTCTTTCACACAAAGTGGGCCGGCGGGTTAAAGAAGATATTTTTCAACGTCGTAACCCGCACAACCATTAAAGCGTATAGGTTAGTTATTGGTTGTAGCGACAATGACGTAAATATTTTTAAAAAAATCACTAAAAAAATTATCAAGGTAGAAAATGGGGTTAATGTTCAGGGGTTATCTAAAATAAAAAAAGAGATTACCCCTGGATTACTAATTTACGTGGGACGAATTGACATCCATAAACGGGTAGATTTATTAATAAGAGTTGCTGAAAAATTAATCGCCAGGGGAAATAAAATTGAACTTAAAATAATAGGTCCCGACTGGAAGAACCTTTCCCCCGAGCTTAGTTCCCTTGCTGAAAATTTAAAAATCAAAGATATGGTTACCTTTACCGGTCCCGTCTCTGATGAAGAACTGGCAAACCTGTTTTCAAAAGCCCATCTGTTTTTATCCGCTTCTGAATATGAAGGCTTTGGAATGTCGGCAATAGAAGCCTTAGCTACAGGTACATTAACAATTCTACACACAAACAACAGTTTCGTTAAGCTTCTGGCCAACAAAGAATTTGGGGCTCTTTCCGATTTTAGCGACACGGATAAAACCAGTAGGATAATTGAAGATTTTTTAAGAAAAAAACAGGATGAGTATACCCAACTAAGCCATTCAGGAAGAGATTACGCATTCGAATTCGATTGGGGCAAGGTAGCAAAAGTTATAACCGATTTATATTCGAAAGCGACAAACAAAATCTCAGCTACATAATAATAAAACACCCTTGCTTTCAGAAAAATGAACCTACAGATATACTTATTCCAACAATAAAAAGAACAGTTAGCAATACCTGTCTTTTTAAAAATATTTTTATTTTTAGTAATATTATCTCTGGAAACCAGTAGTCCATTGATATCTATATTTAGTTAAAAAACAATATGAAACCATTAAATAAGATCCACATACTCTTTTTCTCCATAGCTATCTCTTTATTAACCTCTTGTGTACCTTCGCACCAGCTAGAGATATTCAATGAATCTGAAATACCTGAAATTAAACAGGAAACCTTAAACAAACTGGAAAAAAGAAGAATAAAACCTTTTGACAAACTGCACATCCAGGTAATCAGTATTGATGAACAAACATCCAAAGTATTTAATGTAGGGGCATCAAACTACATGCAGGAATCTGTTATTAATTTGCATAGCTACCAGGTAAACGAATCCGGAAAAATTGACTTTCCATTCATTGGGGCAATAAATATTGCCGGAAAAACACTTTCTGAAGCCAAAGAGACCCTGATGGTCGAATTAAATCAGTATGTAAGTAATACCGAACTCATTATAAACTTCGTAAACAATAAAATATCGGTCATTGGAGAAGTAAGAATACCGGGAACAATGTTCTTTTACGACGAAAAAGTTACAATTCTGGAAGCCATATCAAGAGCTGGTGGCATATCTGACTTTGGGCGGATCGACAACATTACTTATATTCAAAACCAGGGTGACAGTGTATTTTATAGATCAATTGATCTTTCCAGCATTGAGATAGTCAATCAGCCGGAATATTTTCTGTCCCCCGGAGACATTCTTATCGTTCACCCGATAAAGACCAAATACAGAAGACAAAGAGACTATAGCTTTATCAGCACTATTTTAAGCACCATAACAACTTCAGTTACAGTAATAACACTCATTCTCACCAACAACTAATCCAGGAACATGTCAACAAACGATTACCCTACGGAGACTAAAACACTAGACCTAAGAAAGATAATTAAGAACTACTGGAATTATCGTTTATATTTTATAATCTTAGGAATTATTGCTTTAACTATTGCATATTTTGTAAATAAAACTGCTGATCGCATTTACAGGAACAGTACTACTTTTTCAATTGAAGATAACTCCGACAGCAAACTCCTCACATCTAACGATTTTTTTAGGGGACTGGGCATTTCCGGGAACAACCAAATGGCAGAGAATGAACTCGCTACACTTAGCTCATTTTCCCTATGTTTTAACACTATATCCAAATTAGATTTAAGCACTTCATATTTTTTAGAAGAAAAAATATTTAGTTTTCTGCCATTAACCCGTTCAATCAATTTATATAAAGACAGTCCTTATACCGTCATAATAAACAATGTATATCCGCAGGCCATTGATGTTCACTTCTACATTGAAATACTCAATGAAAATGAATTTATCATTAAAGCCTTAGGGGAAAATGTCCGGCTATACAACTATATTGAAAATGAAATCGACGGAGGGGTAGCGCAAATTGCGTTTAAGAAAAAGTTCAAATTCGGAGAACAAATAAAAACAGACTTTCTGGACATTAAAATTATAGCAAAAGATACTGAATCAATAAAGCAAGAAGCTGGCAAAGTCCATTATTTTGTTTTTAACAACTTGAAATATCTCACACGTCGCTATCAGTATTCCCTTGAAATTGAATCGAACCTTGATATGAACACCATCATTAGAGTGTCGCTGGAAGGAACTAACTATAAACTTATTCATGACTTTCTGAACGAATACACAAAAACATACCTTAACCAAAACCTTCAGAAGAAGAACGATGCCTCATTAAGCACTATAAACTTCATTGATGAACAAATATCTCTGGTATCCGATACCCTGTCGCAGGTAGAACGAAGGCTACAGTTATTCAGGTCACGGCATCAGGTTACGGATCTTTCATATCAGGGGGAGCAGTTGTTATTGCGAATAACTGAACTGGAAAAAGAAAAATCACAGATTGACATTCAAATAAAATATTATAATTATCTCAATAACTACTTCAAGGAGAAAAGTGATTTATCCGATCTTGTGATGCCATCGGTAATGGGTGCAAATGACCCTGTCTTAAACAACCTGATAGAACAAGTTCTGGAGGCAAATGCCGAAAGGATAAAGCTACTTGACGATGACAATACAAAAAACCTATATTTGAGAAATGTTGAGGTCCAGCTTAATAACCTTAAAACAACCATTGTCGAGTACATAAAAAACAATATGAAGACTTTGGTAATTACGAAGCAGGATCTGGAAGAAAAGATTTATGATATAGAAAAAGAATTACGCCTGCTCCCCGGAACTGAAAGAGAACTGTTTGGAATTGAGCGACAATTTAAACTTAATGATGCTGTTTATACCTATCTGCTTGAAAAAAGAGCTGAAGCTCAAATTATAAAAGCATCAAACAAGTCTGATATTGAAATCATCGATCCGGCCATGACAATTTACCCTATCCCCCTTCGCCCTAAAACGAAGTTTAATTATGTAATTGCCCTAGCCATAAGCCTTCTGATTATTGTTGTAATTGTTATCATTAAAGATTTCTTCAATAATAAAATCAGGGAACAAAGTGATATTTACGGTATTGGTTCAACTCCTGTTGTCGGGAATATTAACCTGGCGAGATCAAGAGGCGGAAAACTCCTGTCCTCAAACCTTCAGGAATCCATATTAGCCGAATCTTTCAGAGATTTAAAAACGAACCTGCACTTCTTTGAAAGCAACAAACCTATACAAACGATATTAATAACTTCTACTTTCAGTGGGGAAGGCAAAACATTTATAGCCAGAAATCTCGCAAAATTCTTAACAGAGAATCAAAAAAAGGTAGTTCTTATTGATTTTGATTTACGAAAACCGGACATGCACAAACATTTCGAACTGAATAATGATCTCGGAAACACCTCTTTCTTAATAAATTCGGTAACGATCAACGAAATAATAAACGAAACAAACTTTCCTAACTTAGATCTTATTACAGCCGGTCCAATTGCACCAAACCCGTCCGAACTGATTGCATCAGACAATGTTTCAAACATGTTGGAGATCTTGCAAGACACCTACGATTATGTTGTAATAGACACAACTCCGGCGGGCATTATCAGCGACACCCTGCTACTAATGCAAAAAGCAGACCTGAACCTGTTTACGGTGCGGTTAAACCACTCTGAAACTGAGATAACCAACAAAACGATAAAACACATACAGTCAAAAAAAATACCAAATTTCTGTATGATAATCAATGGAGTGGATAAAAAGACTGAAGCCTACAAATATAAGTACGGAAAAAAATACTTCAAAGAACAGTAACGCCCAACCCTGGTTGGCGCAACAAAACTTAACCATACTTTCTACAAATGCGCACAAATAAAAATAAAATATTAGCTATTTCTTCACCCGGAGGACACTGGATAGAACTGCAGCGGTTAACCCCCCTGTTCAATAAGTTTGAAACAATTTATGTTTCAACCAGTGAGGGGTACAGGGCACTGGTACCAAACTCAAAATATTATAAAGTCAACGATGCCAACAGGTGGAACAAAGCAAAACTAATTGCCGTGTTTTTCCAAATTTTTAGGATCATCAGAAAAGAAAAGCCTGGTTATATATTGTCCACAGGGGCAGCTCCCGGAATAATTGCAATCGCGATTGGAAGACTGCTGTTCGGTGCTAAAACCATTTGGATTGACAGTATTGCAAATACCGAGACATTGTCAATGAGCGGTAAACTTTCCAAAACATTCGCGCATCACACTTATACACAGTGGGAACATCTGTCATCCGGGAAAGTTAAATATGCCGGAACAGTAATAGCATAAAGGTATTATCTTATTAACCAATCAATTAACACCCACTATCCAATTGTCAACCTAAGGTGCGTTTTTCTCCCCCAAAGTTGACATGCTGAAATAAAAAACACATAAACCAATGAAAATATTCATCGTAGTAGGCACACAAGTTCCGTTTGACAGACTGGTAAAAGCAATGGACAACTGGGCCGAACATAATAAAGACTTTGAAATTACTGCTCAAACTGGAAACACCACCTACCAGGCTAAAAACATTAAATGTTTAACATATCTCTCTCCCGTAGATTTTGACGATCTTTTTAACCGCTCTGATATTATTATTGGCCATGCCGGAACGGGGACCATCTTTTCTGCTTTGGAAAATGAAAAGCCCATTATTGTTATGCCCAGACTAAGTAAATTCAACGAACACCGTAACGACCATCAACTAAGCACGGCTAAAAGTTTTGAAGCCTTGCTGGGGTTAAAAGTGATATACGACGAGAGTAAAATTGACGAAGAACTAAAAGATATTCGGGAAATGAAACCCTTGAAGAAAATATCAAAATATGCTTCCGAAGAGCTTCTCAATAGTCTGGAGGCAATTATTAAATAGGGTTAGGCCTTTCCTTTCATAACAAATACCTACACCAGCAGCATTCATACAGTGAAATATGCCAAAAATTTGGTGGAATTGTACTTGTTAACGATCAACAATAGCACCTTCTTTTAGTAAGGGTGAATCAACAAAAGCCTAAATAATTTTAGTCAAACAAGAACTATTTTGGTTAATTTTCGTATACATTACAGACACAAAACCAAACCTGATTCCAGAACAAACCAGATATAATTTCACAAACTAAACTACTAACACTTATGAAGATCTCAGCGACCCGGAAAACAAACGGATCACATTCTATTTGTACCAAATTAAGCTTTAATGTTTCTATCGGGGTTGAACGTAGCCCCAAATCATTTGACAAGAAAATATCCTATTCTCTGCGGAGTACAAAACAATTTCTTATCCGCACATTTCAAAATATATTTATTCCCTCTGAATTAAAACTATTTTCCACTGCAGGTTAATGCGTACCTGTTTTTTTCACAACACCAAACTTAAGTGTTCATCTTTAAAGATAGGTGCTAATTAAATACTTGGGTGCTTAATTTGAAGTGGACAAAACTTACAATATTGACGACAAAACGGATAAACGATGATTAAAATCATTCACCAAACAGAAACCTTGTTTCACCATTATTATTTTGACACTCATTTTGAAACACTCATTTTATCTAAACTAATAAGGCCTTCATCAAATTAATGTGCCAGTTTACTTAAACAGTTCTTAAGTTTGTACTGTAATTAACACGAAAGGATTATGAAACCGACCAGAACTATTATTCGCAGAAATGCTAAATTTTTCCAAAGAAGTTTGGACATTATCGTTGCTATCTTCTCATTCTTTTTCTCGTACTTACTAATAAACCTTATAACTTCAGGGTATTTGAAATTTAATAATCAATACCTTTTTATGTTATTGTTTATGGTACCAACCTGGGCCATTCTTATCCGATCTACAAATCTGGCCCAGATTCCACGTTCTAGAACGTACTTATCTATTTTCTTCAGGATATTAAACTTTAACTTAGTTGGTTTCCTTATTTTACTTATGGTAAAATATCTACTTGGTTTTACAAGTTTCAGCCATTATTTTCTACTAGGTTTCTCCATGATAAACGCTTTATTGCTTTTCTTTATCAGACTGACGACGTTCAGGGTTGTTAAAGCATTCAGGGCAAGCGGACATAATGTTCACAACCTCGTTATTGTTGCCGATAAGGATTCTGAGCAAATAATTGACAGTATTCTTGACCATAAAGAGTGGGGATATCGCATTGTAGCCATATTCAGCGACTCAAAACATATAAAAGAAACCTATTCTCCACTAATAAGAATTCTGCCTGAAAAATCCAATATCAGAAACTTCTTGAAAGTGGACATCGTTGATGAAGTATTATATTGTAAGAAAGGTATTAACCTGGAGAACGCCAATAGTTTAATTGCTACTTGCAAAGAATTGGGAGTTACCCTAAAAGTAAAAAGTAATGTAAGCTCACTTTCTTTGCCAAATGCCAAATTAACACACTTAGAAAGAACTCCGTTCCTAACCTTTATTAATACGCCGAATGGTTCTATCAGATGGGCCTGGAAATCGATAAGTGACTTTATAATAGCTGCAACACTATTATTCTTCTTATCTCCTTTATTCCTGGTTATTTCATTAATAATAAAGTTCACATCTAAAGGACCTGCAATTTTCAAACAACAACGGGTAGGTTTACATGGCCGACAGTTCTATATCTATAAATTTAGAACAATGGTACAAAATGCTGAAGAGCTAAAAGCTAAACTTATGGCTCAGAATGAAAGCGACGGACCTACATTTAAAATCAAGAAAGACCCAAGAATTACAAGTATAGGTTCCTTCCTAAGAAAAACCAGTATTGATGAACTACCTCAGTTAATCAATGTTCTTAAAGGAGAAATGTCTTTAATCGGGCCCCGTCCACCTTTGGCAAGTGAAGTTGAAGAGTACGAAGACTGGCAATTACGCAGGCTTTCTGTAAAACCAGGTATAACATGTACATGGCAGATTATCCCGAACCGTAATGATGTTGTTTTTGAAAAATGGATGAAGTTAGACATGGAGTATATTGATAGTTGGTCACTTAAATCAGATTGGAGTTTATTTTTCAAAACAATAAAATCAGTGATTACCAACAGAGGTTACTAAGTCAATGAAAAAATTATATAAAATGACAGTAAGAAAATTAATTTTCTTACTGTTTTTTTTTGCCCTGCTTTTTTTTACTGTCGATTATTTAAATATCACACAGCAATTGCTAAAAAAAGAAGCTACGGTTAAGTCGAAACTGTTAATTGTTGAAGGGTGGATTAACTCCGACTATTACGATTTTATTGATTCTGTTTTTTCAAAAGGAAATTTTGACATGCTCCTTGTATCTGGAACAGAGATTGACAAATCCCTTGTGCTATATGAAAACGGGACCATTACGATAAGAAACCTTCCCGTTCATAATTCTTCACCTGCACAAAAAAAAATAAAACTCACCCTAAATGGTTCATATGCCCCGCACGGGTATCCAATATGCAGAATATTGCTAAATGACAGTTTACTCCTGGTAGAAAAAGAAATCATAAATCAACAGACTATTTCCTTAGATTGCTCTGTTTCTAAGACCGATTCCATTTCAATTTTATTCATTAACGATGCAGCAGAAGGAAAGCTGGACAGAAATCTTACCCTCGAAGAATTTATGATTGACTCTACAGCAATGAATCTGCACTCCGACAATTTAAGACTAAAAACAAACAAGGCCTGTGTATCTGCCAACTACTCTTCAAATGCCGAAAAAACAGTTTTTTATCTGCTGAACAACGGGATCCCAAAAGAGAAAATGGCGTTTGTGTATGTAAATAGTTATTCATGCATGTCAAAAACCTACTGTAGTGCCCTTAAGGCAACTTCATGGATGAGACAGAACCATTATAATTCGGCAACAATCATATCTACGGGATTTCACTCCAGAAGAACCTATATATCTTATTGCAAAGCCGCCCCTGACTTATCTTTCGGAATTGTCCCAATAAATTCGTACACAGAAAAAACAAGGACCCTTAAAGAAATTTTCGGCATAATTATAATTTCAATTACCCCAAAATTCTTTTTAGGGTAACACGCTTTTTTATTAACTTCCTTATCAAATACCAGGAGTAGTAAATAATAGGTTGTACATGAATTATAATCTTTTGTGCCGGAATGAAAATCCTACATTTGACAGACATTCATGCCAATATTGAAAAGACAATAAGTATTATCTCCGAAAAGGCTTTTGATTTTCTTGTTTTGTCCGGGGACATAACTCATTTTGGTAAAAAAAAGGAGCTAAATACCATCTTGGGCCGGTTAAAAAACTACACCACCAATATTCTTGCCGTATCCGGAAACTGTGACTTCCCGGAATGTTCTGAACATCTGAAAAACGAAGGTTATTCTGTTGGGTCAAAAATAAAAACCGTTCAGGGATATCAGTTTATTGGCTTAGAAGGCTCTCTTAAATGTCCCGGAACGACTCCGAACGAGTTCATGGATGAAGACTATGGAACCATTCTAAAAAAGTTGGAGACACAGATTGATCCGGAAATACCGCTTATTTTAATTACCCATCAACCGCCCCATAAAACTAAAAATGACAAAGTCTTCATGGGATTTCATGTTGGCAGTAAAGTTATCAGAAGATTTATTGAAAAATATCAACCCGTGGCCTGTCTTACCGGTCATATACATGAAGGTAAAGGCACTGATTTAATCGGTAAATGCATCATAGTAAACCCCGGACCAGCAAAGGACGGCGCATATGCGCTGATTGAACTGTCCGGTAAAACTCCCCCAAAAGTAAGTTTGTTTTAATACCGATATCAGCCAACAATTCATCTACCTCAGGCATAAACTGGCCTAAATACTATTCATTCCCCCCGCCCCATATCCTAAATTTGGTTGAAAAATAACAGATATGGTTGTCTTAATACTCATAAGCTCTCTAATAATTATCCTTGTCTCTGGTATTTTGTTTTTACCACTAACATTGGTCATTAATACAGAACAAAACAACTATTATCTGGAACTCCCCGGATACTTTAGAGCTGATTTACTTTTTGAGAATGAACCATCCCCAAAAATCAGGTTTAAATTCTTCTTTTTTAGTTTTAGCCCTAAACAAGGCAAAAAAGAACAAAAAAAACAGGAACCAAAAAGAAATTCATTAGCGGTTAAAGCTCCGGTAAAGCTTTTGAGCAGTATACTAAAAAAAATCAGGGTGAAAAAGTTCTATGCCGATATTGATACAGGCAACTTCCCTCTAAACGCGCAATTAATTCCGGTTGCCCAGGCATTAAACGGCACAAACATCTCCGTTAATATAAATTTCAACAACACCAACACCCTGGACATTAAGATAATAACAAACTTTTTTCTTCTAATCAGGACGCTTATACAACATATTTTAATAACAAAAAAATCTTAGAATTATGGAATCAAATTTAGAACAGCTTTTAGACAAAGTATCCGGACATGTTAAAGACCTGGCTCAGACTAAAACAATTATTGGAGAAGAATTCAAAATGGGTGAGTTTACCTGTAAGCCTGTAATTAAAGTTGGTATAGGTTTTGGCAGCGGAAGCGGAAAAGGTGACGATGATAAAAGTAAATGTAAAGGAAGTGGTTCAGGGGCAGGTGCCGGAATTGGAATTGCCCCGGTAGGTTTCCTGATCTCCAAAGGTGAAGAAATATCTTTTGTGCCCAGTGACCAGAAAAAAGGGGTGCAGGCTATTTTCGACAAAGTTCCCGACCTGATAGAAAAGCTAATTGATATAAAGAAAGAACAAAAAGAAGCAGAAAATAAATAGTTTTTCATATATAGTTTCAAAGTTAATTGGTTCATAGAGAAAGTTGATTGGAAATTTCCTTATCAGCTTTCTTTTTCTGCAAATAACCAGCCAGCAATACCTCTGTCCGAATCTTATAACAAGGACATTCTCCACCGAAGAGCCTGTTTTCACCCCACCTAAACGCCCTTATGTTCGTTTCGCTATCTTACAACGGCTCTGTACTTGAGACAAAAGAATAACAAGTCTTGCAAAAATGAGCCCCTTTAGAGCACTACAAAGGTTTAAAAAATCAGGATCACGCCATTAATTCAATTGCAAGGAGAAGTATTTTCCTGTGTTTTGCCATTCTACCAAATAATTCGCTGCTTCGATATATTATCAACCTAACACTTTAAGGCCTTCACATTTTTTATAAACGACCCAACGTAACACCTAACGGTTTTACGCATGTTAAAAACAATGGCCCCTCTCCCCGGCTTTCTACCCCATTTAGGTAGAAATAAAAAAAACGGATTTGAAGTTTACTTTAATTGTTTCCGGTTTCAAGAATACCTTTAAGAGCCAGACACTTTTCATACTCCTCTCTTTCAAGCCACAGTTCTTTAAGTTTATGAAGAAACTCCTGGTTACTATAAAAAGGATGTTTATCATTAAAAGTAATATCACCATCAGCTGTTCTTTCAAGGCACTCCTCGAAAAATAAGGTGTCTGTTCTGTTGCCCACCTCATCTTTTTCAACTTCCCCCAATATTTCATCACTCAAATCGAACCGATAGCTTTCCTGAATATCCATCAACTCGTTTATCAGGTTAATAAATCTTTTATTTTCGTCTGTAAGATTTATGTTTAGCTTACTGATTTTCTTTATTGTATACTGAATCTCTGGTGTCAGGTTGTCAATTGTATTTATATGACTAATGGCATCCTTATTATCCTTTATAATATTTGTGTTGTTTTTTAGCTTTTTTTGCATAAACATCAACAAATCCCACACAGACATTTTTTTAAACTCTTCCATCTTCCTACTTTTTAGGCACTTCGGCAAGCACCGTTAAACATTAACTACTACTAAAACAATTTCATCTATTCTTCCTTAATTTATTTTTTCCAGAATATGAACTTACCAAACAGGCTCGTTTTAACCGGATTTGACCGGAGCACATTTTTTTTTCCAAATTGCATAATTTTGGCGCAATCCTCGTACATTTCCCCCTTAAGCAAGGCGGTATAAATTTTTTCCCTGATGTCTCCGTTCAAAAGACATGCACTTGGCGTTTCGTAATCAAGCCTGCCTTCCAGAGCCATCTTCACATAATCAGGCTCTTCATTATCAACCGTACTTTTCTCTTCCTCAACTGGTGTAGAATTTGGAACTTCATTGTTATATAAACCATATCGTTCTCCAAGCGAAATAATATTCTTGTGTAACTCCAGTAGTTGATAATTTTCTTCCGACAATTGCTTGTTTATTATCTTCAGCTCGTTAACCCGTTCGGGATTTTGAACCTTGTGCAAAAACAAATCTCTTTCAATGCCGTTTATTGTTTCATTGTTTCGTTTAATCTGCGTTACATTTTCCCGAGTTCGTTCTCTTATCTGTTCAAGAAATTCCCAAAGTGTTGTTTTCGTCAAACCTTTCATATCACCCCCAATTTTGAAACTCTAAGTTCTTTTGTTAATATCTACAATTTAATCATATACCTCACCTAATATTACTAAATATCTAGTTAAATAGTTTATTATATTTGATTAAAGCGTGAAGCGATTACATAAACCCTGCTTTACCCAGTTTTAGTTAACGTTCGGTTTTCTTACAAACAAACCGGTTCAATATAAAAAACACTCATTCTTTAGTGTAAAAGTAAATACTCAACAGTTAGAATACTTTAATCCTTTTTTCAAGGACCGGAGCCATAACTATTTAGTAGTTGTTAATATCTTCATTTTTATAATGTAACTTGCCCTTTTAACTTTATATTAAAGTATCAAGACAAATTTTCACCCTTTTTAGACTTAACTGATATTCGTTAAGTTACCGGGAAGAAATATATAATTCAACTTTAAACACTGCAATATGGATTATTACGTGGAAAGACTCGAAACAGAGTTAAAAAACATTCTTGATTTCTGGATGGAAAATCTTGTTTCCGAAAATTATGATGGCATTTACCATGAGTGCTCCGCTGATGGTACAGTGAACCCGCAGGCCAACATAAGTTCACTATTTCTTGGCAGGGTAATTTATGGAGCATCTGCTGCATGTCGGTTTCTAAACACAACCGACTATAAAGCACTTGCCGATAAAGCTTTTAAGCAGTTATATGAAAACCTGAAGAACCCTGTCGGGGGGTTCTACTGGTCAAAAACCCCCGACGGCCAAATTGTTCACAACTCCAAACATATTAATATGGCTCAGGCTTTTGTCCTTTACGGTTTGGCTGAGTATACCATGTTAACGGATAACCCCATAGTAAAGTCAGAATTAGACAAACAAAAGTCGTTTATTATTAACACCTTACAAGACAAGCACAATGGAGGTTTTATTGACGGCTTTAGTGTTGACTGGAAACATGAACAAACTTTAACAAAATCCCTTGGCACCAATTTTCATATATTAGAATCGCTGGTCAAATACTTTGAATATTCTAAGGACAATACCGTTATTTCCCTTATTCAGGATTTGGTTGGAATAATAATGGACAAGTTTATTCTAAAAGAGAGCTACAACTGTGTTGAAGCCCTTACTTCGAACTGGGAGATTATACCTGGAAAAAGTTTTGCCGGACTCAATGCTAAGGTAATTTGGGGTTTGACAGAAATTTCAGAACGATTAGAGGATGAAATCTTATTAGAAAAGTGTTCCAAACTTTCCCAAAATATGATGAATAATTTGATTGAGTTTGCATTTGACAAAGAGCATGGTGGAGTTTTTAATGAAATTTCCGAAAACACCCCCACTGAAAAACGTAAATTCTGGTGGATACAGGCTGAAGCTACAATTGCTTTAATGAAAACATATTACTATACGCAGGAAAAAACCTATCTAAACTATGCTATCAGGCTTATTGAATATATTGACAATACATTCTCTGACAACACCATAGGAGAATGGCACCCGGAAATATCGGCAGAAAATGGCCCAAATTTAGGTACCCCTAAAATCTACCTGTGGAAATCAATTTATCATAATGTCAGGTATTGTATCGAAACATCCAATACTTTAAAAATGGTTATCTCAAAACCTGAACCTTATACATATTAAAAAGCAATAGCCAGTCGCATATTTCTTAGCTTAAATGAAAAAAAATATCATCCTCGCATTCCTAATTCTCTTTTTCCTAAAGGTTCATTCTCAAAATATTAATGCCGACACCCTGCTTATTCATTTCAGTCCTGATACCCTTATCCCGGTAAACTTTACCGTGGATGAGGTATCTGACAACCGTCCTGACAATTCCAGGTTTATCAGCTACTCGCAAACTAAAAAATTTCTCCTGCTACCCGTTGATCAGGAAATAACAACAAGAACACCTTTACATAAAGAGATAAAGAACAGTTTTGATACTGTTTCTTCCGGTAGCTTATCCTATAGCATCGGAATTAATTACTTTTTGATCGAAAAGTACAAAGGCAAATTTTTCTCGCCATATGTCTTAAGAGCTGATATCGCCTTATATCTTTCTGACACAACTAGAACCTTTTTGGGCACCTTAAGTTACAACACAGAATATAAACCTCCGTTCAGGAAAACCCCAAAGACGGAAGTTTGTGAAACCATGCTGCTCAACTGGCACAGGGAATTAAAACTGGATCTTTTGAAAATGGCGCCTTATATTAAATCGGGAACGAAGAAACCGGAAAACTTAATCTCACAAAATGTAAAATCCCATTTCTTCAACATAAGGCTGGCAACCGCAATCGGTCCGGGATTTTGGCAAGCAGAAGGAGAGTTATACTTTACCCGGCCTGAAAACAACAGCAACCAATGGTTTATCTCTAACATAATCAGGTACCAGAACACCAAAGACTTTGAACTCATCGCATTCGGGAGTAAATCAGAACACTTTCAAAAAAGATTAAATTCAGGTTTTTCCCTGGATATTTCTTCTAATGTTCTTATCGGCTTTAATAAATGGAAAAACAAAAGTGACAAAACACTTTATCAACTGCTTAACTTTTCCGTTTCCTCAAGTCAAAGCATCGGATTTGATAAAGCCAATTTATCCGGATGGATTTTAAAAACCGGTCTTTTTGAAAACTTTTATTATATCGTTGACACCCCTCTCCGATTGCAGATTGGGGTTTACCTGAGCGGAGGATATAAATTTTAACCGAACAGATGATGATATCAATTCTTATTTCCAATAATAAGTCAAACCTAAGAAATACCCGCAGCGCAAGGAAATTGATACGGGTAACTACCGGAACAGTACTCATCTTTTTCAACCTGAACCTGCTTGCCCAGGCCTATTCACTTTCGGGCTATATAACTGATGCCGAATCAAGGGAAACCATAGTAGGGGCAACCATACAGGTAAAAAACACATCAAAAGCAACGGTAACAGACCAAAATGGTTTTTATAGCCTTACGGGGCTTAAACCGGGAACATATACCTTGTTTTTTTCTCATATCGGATATAAAACTACCGAAACCAATGTTGTGTTGAAAAACAAAGGGATGATTCTTGACGAACTTAAGTTGGAACCGGTCCCTTTACAGCTTGATGAAGTATCAATAATTGCGGTAAAACCAGACCAGATAACTAACAAAGCAGTGGAAACCAGCCATATTGAACTCACTCCACAAATGATAAAGTCTATTCCTACAGCAAGCAATGATGTATTTGCAGCTATAAAATTTCTGCCCGGAATTGACGGAACAGAAACCTTCTCCCCATTGTACACTGTCCGGGGAGGTGACCCGGGCGAAAATGCAGTTTTACTGGATGGTGTTATGATCTATAACCCTTATCACTCATCAGCCACATCCGGAATTTTTAATGCCCTGACCATTAAAAATGTAGATATGCTTGTTGGAGGGTTTGGTGCTGAATTTGGCGGACGAAACTCTTCTGTCATGTATATCAGTACCAAGGACGGTAACCCGAACAAACTTCATGGAGAAATAAAACCTAGCACATTCAGTTCCCGGATTTTCCTTGAATTCCCGGCAGGAAAAAATGCTTCGATGATGGTAGCCGGAAGATATATGTACGATATTCCCTATAATTTCCTATTTCAAAACCAGACCTATTTTTATGATTACAACATTTCCTATACAAACAGAATTAACAACCGTAACAGGATTACCTTAAAGTATTTCGAGAGCAAAGACTTTACCGGGTACGATTTTAACACCTTTTATGTATACCTGGGAAATACATTTGATATTGACATATACAACGATCTATACCTCCACCAACGTAACGACTGGTTAAACCGTTCTGCCACAGCAATCCATAAATTCATCTTGTCTCCGCGAGTATATATCAGGAACCAGATATATTATTCCTATCATAATTCAAATAACTTTTCCGGCATTGATTTTAAACTGGATGTTCCGGATGAAGATGTCCCCGGCGACACCATTAGGCTTCAGTGGGCTTCAAATAGCAGATTGGGCAGCAAAATATCCGACTTTGGTGCAAAATCTACCCTGAACATTAAAATTGCTTCTTTTACAGAATTACGCATTGGAGCTGAATACAACAGCTATGAGTTTAGTAATAGCATTTACCTGAACGATGTCGACAATGGTAAGTTCAGCAGGCGTCCACAGCTCATATCGGGATTTATTGAACAAACATTCTCCTCCAAATTCATAAACATTCGTCCCGGGCTTCGGGTAAGCAACTACCAAAATTCTCAATGGAAATTAGAACCCCGGATAAACGCCAAAATAAAATTACCTGCAGATATCTGGCTAAAAGCAGCTTATGGAGAGTATCTTCAATACATTATCAGTATGAATACTAATGAGATTGAAATGTCTCAGATTGTTGACTACTATTACCCTCTATGGAACAGGGCACCAAGTAAGTCGGTTCATTACATTATTGGTTTAGAGAGAAATTTATCGTCAACCCTCGCTTTATCAATTGATGGGTATTACAAAGAGATTGAAAGAATCTATACTTTTGATATTAACCAACAGGCAATTGAAGCTTTTGGTTTTACCAACAAATTACAACAAGGAAATGGCAATGCTTATGGAATTGAAGCCCTGTTAAAAGGAAAATTCAATAAGCTTTCCGGCTGGATGGCTTATTCTTTAAGTTTTGCCAACCGTCAATACCCCGAATCAGGCATTAACAATGGTGAAAGCTATTCGTTTGACTACAACCGTCCCCACACGTTTAAATCCGTTATTCGTTATAGCCTTACTCCAAATTTCACCCTTAATGGTTCTTTTGTTTTTCTTTCCGGTGTTAAACGAAGTGTTGAAACCACAACCCAAAATTATTTTTTGTACGATCCGGTGAACAACTCGACCGGGTACTTCCCCTTATACACAACCAACAAAAAAAACAACGCCAAAATGCCCCCACTGATATTTATGGATTTAAGCATTGAAAAAAGACTTAAAAGCGGATTCGGAAAAAAACTGGCGGATTTTTTAAATGCCGACGAATCCTATGTAAACGTGACCATAAGGGATATTTCCTTTCTTTACAGGAATGTTATGCTCTACTTTCCCGGAGCAGGAATTCCCGGATATGAAAATAAGTATATTCCCCTTGGAACGAATTACTTTCCTCGTGTAGGAACAAGTTACACCCTAAAGTTTTAAGCCATGAAGAAGTTACTTTTTATAATCATCCCTGTACTTTTCTCCTGTAAAGAAAGTCTTGACGTTTACTTGGGGATCCCGTTACAACCAACGTTTGATGAAAACACCTTTAAACCCGGGCTCAATATATTCGGAGTTTTGAGAACAGACTCCACGCTTCATTACAACAACTCATTTCTTATTGTACAGAAAGTATTGCCTGCGGTTGGCGATTCCACAAACTGGGATGTGGACTCGGCATCCGCAGTACTAACCGAAGAGACGGACAACAACGTTCAGGACAATATACATGATTTTGTTCTAAGCGATAAAGATGGAGCTTTTGAAAAAGCCCTTTACCGTCCGGATGGCATTTTTAAGCCAAAACCCGGAGAAATATACAGCCTTGAATGTTATTCTGAGGGACTTCCTACACTATACGCCAGAACAATCATTCCCAATAAACCCGTAAAAGCCGAAAACAGTGAAGAATTCTCGCACAATGCGCTAAGCTTTGAACTTCAAAGGGACACGACCTACTTTATGGCTGATATTTATACCTATTACAATGCTACCATCCTTGACTATCAGAGATTATCTGTAGAACCTTCTTCAAACACAAAGGTTACCGTGCCTATTCTTTCCGAAAAGCCGGACAGTATTCTAATTTTTACTTACGATTACAACCTGGCCGTTTATTACCTTACATCAAATACCTCTCTAAATTTTAACAAGTACAGGGCATCGTTTTCTACGGTAGAAAATGGTTATGGAGTTTTGGGCTCAATTAATCATTGTGTTTTAAAAAAAGGTGCCGATTACTAAATACACTGCACACGAAAATCCTATATTCGCCTTAAAATACACGTATGGTAAAAAAGGTTGTTGTTGGTATTAGTGGAGGAATTGACAGTGCCGTAACGGCAGCTCTGTTAAAAAAAGAAGGGTACGATGTTATTGGCCTGCATTTAAAATTGAGTGAAGAACAGGAGGACGTTTCATCCGTTCTTTCAGAGATTAGCAGAAGACTGGACATAGAAATCGTCTTCCGGGAAGTAGCAGAGGAATTCGACAAAGAAGTTATCTCGTATTTCAAAAAAGAACACCTTGCCGGCAATTCCCCCAGTCCATGTGCAATATGCAACCCAACATTCAAATGGAAGCAACTGGAGACTTTTGCCAATCATCAAAAAGCAGATTATATTGGAACAGGCCATTACATTCGAAAAACTTTTGAAAAAAACCGTTGGTGGTTAGTAAAAGGGACCGATCCCGGGAAAGATCAATCATACTTTTTATGGGGGTTAAAACAAGATACACTCAAAAGAATTATAACTCCCCTGGGAGGACAACATAAAGATAAAACCAGGCTTCTGTCTAAGGAGTACAGCCTTGAATTCCTGGAAAAGAAAAAAGAAAGTGCCGGACTTTGCTTTGCCGGTGACTTAAGTTACCCGGAACTAATCCGGAAACATATACCGGAAGCACAGGAAATACCGGAAGGGGATATTCTGGACTCATCCGGAAAAAAAATCGGAAAACACAAAGGGTACATTTTTTATACTATTGGACAAAAACGTGATCTTTATATAAATGGGACGAAAGGACTTTGTGTGGTCAAAATAAATGCAGACACTAATACGCTGGTTGTTGGAGAACCAAACGAACTGTGGAAGAAAACATTTATGATCCGTGACTATTATTTTGTAGATACTGATTTTGCCTTCAACTGTAGAAAACTTGAAGTTAAAGTTCGTGGGTTTGGATGGAACCCGGAAGGTTATGGGCATTTAGAAAAAATGGAGCGTTCAAAAGCCCGGGTGCTCCTTGATAATCCGGCATGGGCACCAGCTCCCGGACAACCGGCTGTTTTCTATTTCGATAACCTATTAATTGGAGGCGGTATAATTACCTGACAAAATGTTCAATACCGAACACCTCTTGTAATAAAACAGAACACTTGCCCCTTCCTTCCGAAAAAACAACTCACTGTTTATCTTAACCTTAAACAACTATGGCAGGAATTATGCAAACGGTAAGTACATAACAAAAAACCCTGAAACATATTATGCGTTTTCGGCTTGACCCCAAAAAGCTTATTATCCATATCTGTCTACCTCTTCTATCTTTTCCACCTGCGTACACCTCTGACTATGATGCAAACAAAAAATATTATCAGGCAGTCCGGCTAAATGTTTCTGCCCCAAAAATTGACGGTTTTTTTGATGATGAAGCATGGGAAGAGGCCGACTGGGAAGAAGGCTTTGTTCAGCTTTCCCCTTATCCCGGGAAGTCACCTTCTCAGAATACCAGCTTTAAGATGATATACGATAATGACAATTTGTATATCGCAATAAAAGCATTTGATAGCGCACCAGACAGTATTGTCCGCAGAATGTCCCGCCGCGATGAATATGAATATGAAGGTGACTGGGTGGGAATTGATATCGATAGTTATTTCGACAAACGCACAGCCTTTTCTTTTAATGTTAATGCGGCTGGGGTTAAAGGAGATGAGGCCATCACAAATGACAATAATTTTGATTCAAGCTGGGATCCTATCTGGCATGTAAAAACCAGCACTGATGATCTGGGATGGAACGCCGAAATGCAAATCCCACTTACGCAGCTACGGTTTGGAAGTAAGGAGAATCACATATGGGGGCTACAAGTGGTAAGGTGGCTGTTTAGAAAAGAAGAGCGATCTGCCTGGCAATTTATATCCCCAAATGCTTCGGGCTGGGTCCACAATTTCGGGGAACTTAACGGAATAAATAATATTGTACCAAAGAAACAAAAGGACATTACCCCTTATGTGGTAGGGAAACTTGAAAATTATGAACGAGATGGTGACAATCCATTCTCCGACGGCCGTGATGTCAATGGTTCTATTGGAGTAGACGGTAAATTTGGGATTACGAACAACCTTACGCTTGACTTCACGCTTAATCCGGATTTCGGACAGGTAGAAGCCGATCCCTCTGAAGTTAACTTATCGACTTTTGAAACATTTTTTCCGGAAAGAAGGGCTTTTTTCATTGAAGGAAAGAATATTTTAAGCCACAGGGTACTTGGCGGCGGAGGACCGCTTTCTTCCGACAACCTTTTCTACTCAAGAAGGATAGGCAGAAACCCCGGTTATTCCCCGGATCTGGATGATGACGAATATGCCAAAATCCCAAAAAACACGACTATTCTTGGTGCGTTCAAACTTACCGGGAAAACACCCGAGGGCTGGTCTATTGGAATTATGGAAAGCCTAACACAAAAAGAAATTGCTGATATAGATAAAGATGGAGACAGATATACAACAACAGTTGAACCACTTACCAATTATTTCGCTGCCCGCTTAGAAAGAGACTTTAATAATTCCAATACCCAACTGGGGGCAATGTTCACGGCCACAAACAGGGATTTAACAAGTCCGGAGTTAGTAGAATCAATGCACAGGTCTGCTTATTCCGGAGGTTTCAACTTCAACCATCAATGGAAAAATAAAACATACTATCTAAACCTTATAGGCGTTTTTAGCACGGTTAACGGAAGCAAAGAAGCTATTCAATCAACACAAACATCTGCCCCTCACTACTTTCAGCGCCCCGATGCCAAATATTTTCATACAGATTCTATCCGGACTTCTTTAAGCGGACATGGAGGTACATTTCAGATAGGTAAAGCCGGTAATGGTAAAATTAGTTTTACGAACTGGATTACATGGCGTTCTCCGGGACTAAACCTGAATGATATGGGCTATATGAAACGGAACGATGAAATACAGCAATTATTCTGGATTGGGTACAACCAGAATGAAGCATTTTCAATATTCAGAAGTGCCAATATAAATTTCAATCAATGGTCCGGGTTTACTTTTGGTGCTGACACCCGCTATTACGGAGGAGAAATTAATGGCGGGGTACAGTTCAAAAATTACTGGAGGGCCTATTTAGGAGGCTTTAGAGAAGGAAAAGGTATATCAACTGAAACACTTCGGGGAGGCCCTGCCCTGGTAAACAATGGTTATTCTCATTTCTGGACAACCATACAGACCGACTACCGGAAAAAAGTTGCCTCCAGTTTAAGTTATTCAAGTGGTGCAAGAGATGGCAGAACTGATAACTCCCGTAACGTCAGGTTAGATGTGCACCTGAGAATATCAGATGCACTCAAACTAACACTGCAACCAGTTTACAATACTCAACGGGACGAAATTGCCCATGTAAAAACGCTCGATGACAGAACCCCCAAAAGATATATCCGTGGTGAAATTGACAGAAAAACAACATCTTTAACGGTTCGTTTAACCTACAATATAACCCCCGACTTCACCATCCAGTACTACGCAATGCCTTTTATTTCTGCCGGGAAATACAAAAACTTTAAACATATAAGCAATTCAAAATCAGAAAATTTTGGAGAAAGGTTTACTAATTACACAAACAGGCAATTAAGCTTTACCATTAATGACGAAGGTGAAAAAACATATGAAGTCGATGAAAACAGGGACGGGACTGTTGATTATTCCTTCGACAACCCGGATTTCAAAGTCATGGATTTTAACTCAAACCTCGTAATCAGATGGGAATATCGACCAGGGTCCACCGTTTTTTTAGTCTGGTCTCAAAATAGAAACAAACAAACAGAAAAAGGCAATTATTCTTTTAAAAATGATGTTGACAACCTTTTCACCGAGACTTACCCCCATGATGTGTTCCTTTTTAAATTATCTTACAGAATTGGCCTCTAAGGGTATTTTATTCCATGATTTACACGCGAGAAAGTAAGGAAAGCACCTAACCGCATGATTATCTTGGCTTTTCTTAATTTTTACTACCAGAAAATAATTGCTACTTTTGTTTAGATTTAATCTAAATAAAAGAAATATGAGTTGTTCAACATGCCCGGCAAAGGCATTATTAGATAATATCCCTGAAAATAGTAAACTTAACACGTCTTCCTGTGGTAAATTAAGCACACATGACTGGCTTAAAGACATACCAATGAGCAATGGGCTGTCAAAACTTACCGAGGTAAGGTTTAAAAATACCCGAAAGGGCTTTTATATTAACGAAAACGAGCTCCCCCTCAAAAGAGGGGATTATGTTGCAGTTGAGGGAGAAAGAGGCCATGACATCGGACAAATAACCCTAACCGGAAAACTTGCTGAAATGCAAGCCAAAAGAAAACCATTAAAAGAACCTCCTTCAAAAAAGGTTTACAGAAAAGCTACACGTGCCGATATTGAGAAGTGGCAAAAAGCCAGATTAAGAGAAAAGCCCGTGATGACCAAGGCCCGTCAACTAGCCAATTCTTTGAACCTTGAAATGAAAATCAGTGATGTTGAGTTCCAGGGGGATGGAAGTAAAGCCATATTTTATTATATAGCTGATGGCAGGGTTGACTTTCGGGAACTCATAAAAAAGTATGCCAAAGAGTTCAGCGTTAAAATTGAGATGAAACAAATCGGTTCGCGCCAGGAAGCTGCCCTCGTTGGGGGAATCGGCTCCTGTGGAAATGAACTGTGCTGCTCCAGCTGGCGGACCAATCTCGACACCGTGCTTACAAGTGCAGCAAAAGTACAGGAACTCTCACACAATGCCCAAAAGCTTACCGGCCAATGCGGCAAATTAAAATGCTGCCTGATGTACGAACTAGACACTTATCTCGAAGCACAAAGTGATTTTCCGGATGAACTGCTTGAACTGGAAACAGATGCAGGAATTGCTTATCCAAAGAAGAAAGATATTCTAAGAAAAATTATTTATTATGCAGTTGGGAGCGAGAACTCCTCAACACTGGTACCGGTAGATCTGGAAAAAGTTAAAGAGATAATTCAGCTTAATAAAAAAGGAATAAAAGCCGAAAAGCTGGGCGATGAGAAAAGTGTTTCTGAGCCTGACCTAGAGTTCATAAGCCACCAGGAAAAAGACCTGGACAGTATTACAACAAAAAACCAAAACAAAAAACCGGAGAAGCAAGTCAGGAAAAAAAAGAAGTTCAGATCCCATAGAAAAAAATGATATCCCTGTCATTCATAGCCGCAGAGCTTAATTGGTTCCTGATTTAGGTTACCCTAAACCACGTATACCAAAACGCTGTGAACATAGTGAGACGTTCTCACACTCCTCAAACCCGTGAGAAAGCGGAATTGCATCGTCCTGAAATCAGTTGATTAAATAATCACTAAAAAGTCAGCTAATTTCAGGACTCTGTATTAATTGCCCTTGTTCATACCTTGAGTATAGAAAATTTCGGAAGCTGAGACACAATCCAAAACGCCATAAGTAATTTCTGCGGTTTTAAGCATACCGACTGCCTTTCTGGCACCTTCCCTAACTTCATTGTCTCCCACCAAAAATAGCACCTAAAACCAACACAAACAAGCCCGCACGGATTTTGGCACAACTTTTGATGAATAATTATCAGACCGTAATACCGAAAGTCAACAAACCATATGTTTCAATTAATAAGTGCAACTATGAAGAAGAAACCAAAAACAAACGATATTAAGAAAATACTTAAGTGGTTCCATGGAGAGGAGTTTGAGAAGTATCCGTTTATTGAAGATGAAGAGTATGAACCCCCTTACAAAAAAGCAATTTAAACCATATATATGTTCAACGCTTTTGCGTTCTCAAAAAGAAGACCTGTAAAGCTTTTGTTTTACAGGTCTTCTTTTTGGGCTTACTTCATATTTAGGCTGAACAGAAGAATGCCTCTTGAATTTATAGGTAAAGAAAAAACTAACATAAAAATACTTATGAACATATAGTATTTATGACTATATTTAAGGTTAACTAATGCTATAAATATGAAGAATACATCTCCGTCCAATAGGCTATACTTAATTCTGCTAACCCTCACGGCCACCCTTGGAGGCTTATTGTTTGGGTATGATACTGCGGTAATTTCAGGGGCAGAAAAGTCCTTAAAATCTTTTTTTATTACCCCGTTGCTCTCGGATACCGATCAGGCGGCACAGGTAATAGCACAGTTTAAATTAATCGGCGTTATTAGTTTTATTTTTATTTTCGGCCTGTTTGTCTCATTTATAAAAAGAATCTTCATATCCAACACCAAAACATTTATCTATTCAACTATAATGGGCGGACTTCTGTACCTGCTTGTTTATTACCTGTTTTTACGTCATGGCTCTGCGCTGGACGAAAAACTAATTAATGTTATCCATGGCTTCAATGTGTCCAGTGCACTTATCGGATGTATAATCGGAGGTGCCATGGGGGGATATGTTAGCCAGACAATTGGACGTAAACAGGGATTAATCCTTGCCGCTTTTCTTTTTCTTGTCTCTGCCATTGGTTCTGCACTACCCGATAAATTAAACTTTTTAAATTCCCAGGTTTTGGGCATGTTCATGCTTTACCGTGTCATCGGTGGAATTGGGGTTGGCCTGGCCTCCATGCTTGCCCCCATGTATATTGCTGAAATTGCTCCTGCCAGGATAAGAGGAACACTTGTTTCCTGTAACCAGTTTGCCATAATCTTCGGAATGCTTGTTGTTTATTTTGTTAACTACAATATTGCTAAAGGAGAAAGCCGGGAATGGATTGATTCGGTAGGATGGCGATGGATGTTTGCTTCTGAAACCATACCTGCTTTTCTATTTCTTGCCCTTCTGTTACTTGTTCCGGAAACTCCCCGGTTTTTAGTCCTTAAAAATAAAACTGACAGTGCAGAGAAAGTATTGGACAAAATTGTTGGCTCAGAAAAAACACCCATTGTCCTGGAGGAAATAAAGGGATCGTTGGTTCAAAAAACGGCTCCGTGGTTATCCTTTGGAAGCCTGATTTTGGTAGTCGGAATATTTCTTTCCGTATTTCAACAGTTTGTAGGAATAAATGTAGTGCTATATTATGCCCCGAAAATATTCGAAACCATTGGTGCCAATACTGATGCCGCCCTTCTTCAAACAATAATTGTTGGAGCCATTAACCTCACCTTTACTGTTTTAGCCATTCTTACTGTGGACAGGTTTGGAAGAAAACCATTACAGATTATTGGGGCTTTAGGAATGGCTTTTAGCATGCTTGGGTTAGGTTTTGTCTTTTATCTACAAGTAGACGGAGTAGCCGCATTAATTTTTATGCTGCTTTATGTCGCAAGCTTCGCTATGTCTTGGGGACCAATAACATGGGTGCTATTATCAGAAATATTCCCCAACAGCATTAAAGCAGCAATGGCCATAGCTGTTGCGGCCCAGTGGTTTGCAAACCTGCTTGTATCCACAACATTTCCCATGATGAACGACAGTACCTGGTTAACGGAAAGGTTTCACAATGGATTTGCTTACTGGATTTACGGAATAATGGGAATACTGGCAGCTATTTTTGTTTTAAAACGTGTCCCTGAAACAAAAAAGAAAAGTCTGGAAGAAATAGAGAAATTCTGGATAAAGTAATATTATCCCTATATGCCCATAAAAAAACCCGACTTTCTTAAAGCCGGGTTTTTCCGGGATAAATCCCTTTGATTATAAAATCGTTTTTTGATAAAAAGCTGTCTACTATTCAGACCAGGGTTTTCACTAAAAAGTTGCACGAACGCAAAAAAAACATCAAAAAAATCTGTTTTTCACTCAAAAACACCCCACCTTATTGACATGTCCCGGTATTTTTACGCCAATAATCCCCCAACTACCGTTTCTGTTCTCCTTAGGGTTTCCACCTTAAATATTAGTCAAAGAAAATCAATTCGAAGAAGGGGCTAATAGGGTATTGAGTTACAGAAATTAAATCGTGTTTCAAATAATTTACTTTACGCTTTTTCTTTCTGCAAGGCAAAATTTACAGGCAAAGCCAATCTACAGAAAGGAAAAAATGTCGTGGGTTATGAAATATTATTTTGTGTACGTACTATTACGGCAAGGATTTATATACTAAAGAAGACAAGCTTCTTAATTTATTTGATTCAATAAGAAACCATTGATTCTAACCGAAAAAATAGCTTCAGGTTATCACTTAAGCGTAGGCTTCAAAAATTTATCCCATTTTAGCAAGTCATTAAAAAATCATTTTGGATACCCTTTCCGAAACAAAAACGGAAACAATGGCTTGAAAATAGTCAGGAACAATTTAAAAGTCCGGTGTTATTATTTAGCATCGGACTTTTTGTTTTTTGCATTAACATATTTTAACAAGCACATAGATATAATTTGACAACTCTTTTCCACAATTACGCAACAAATTTGTTTTCATAATAGATTGAAACAATTTTAAACTTTATACTCATGCAAAAAACAGTTTTAATTACAGGGGCCAGTACAGGAATTGGACGTTCAACAGCAAAACTTTTTCAGGAAAAAGGCTGGAATGTTGTTGCTACCATGCGAACTCCTGAAAAGGAAGAAGAATTAAACAAATTGGACAATGTACTTGTAACACGATTAGATGTTACAGACCTGGCTTCTATTGATAGCGCCGTTAGTGAAGGAATTAAAGAATTTGGACAAATTGATGCCCTAATAAACAATGCTGGATACGGAGCGTATGGGCTGCTTGAAGCTTTCCCCCGCGAGAACATTATTCGTCAATTCAACACGAATGTTATTGGCTTACTGGATGTAACCAAAGCATTAATACCTCACTTCCGTTCGAATAAAAGCGGTGTTATTGTAAACATTTCTTCTATCGGTGGCAAAATGACTTTCCCATTAGGTTCCCTTTATCATGGGACTAAGTTTGCTGTTGAAGGAATTTCCGAAGCTCTTTCTTACGAAATGGAAAAAATTGGTGTCCAGGTAAAAATTGTAGAACCTGGAATGGTAACAACCGACTTCGGGGGGCGTTCTTTTGATTTTCAAAATGACGAATCTTTGGTTGAATACCAGGAAAGCATTAAAACATTCTTTGCTTCTTTTGGAGCTGGCGGGTACAGCTCAGAGCCTGAATTAATTGCCGATGTAATTTATGAGGCAACAAATGACGAAACGGGAAAATTACGTTTCGAAGCGGGCCCTGACGCAGTAGAAATAATTGGCAACCGCAAAAAGCTTGATGATGCAACATTCATGGGAGGCATTAAAGCTCAGACAGGATTTTAAAAATCATACCCGACCTACACCTGATTAAATATTTGGTGTAGGTTTTAGCTGCCAGCCAAAAATGTTAGAATACCTGAGCCTGAACGTTGAGGGTATTAGCCCTCAATACTAAAGATAGGAGGGTATTTAATTTATAACACCTTTGTATTATTGTTAACCCTGTCTACTGATTTGGTAAATCTTTAATCAGAAGGCTACCTTTATTTAAAAACACTTATTATCACGCAATGGAAAATTACTGGAAGATTGAAGATACACCCGACTTATCTGATAAAATTGCTATTGTTACCGGGGCAAACACGGGACTCGGCTATGAAACAGCCCTTGCCTTAGCCAAAAAAAATGTAGAGGTTATAATGGCGTGTAGATCAATTGAGAAAGCAAAAGGTGCCAAACAAAGAATTATTGAACAAAATCCTAATGCCAGACTGGAAATTTTGAAAATTGATCTTAGTGATTTATCCTCTGTAAAGGAGTTTGCTCAATTATTTAATGAAAAATATACATCTCTGGATATTTTAATTAATAATGCTGGTGTTATGATTCCCCCATATTCAAAAACAAAAGATGGTTTTGAACTACAAATGGGAGCAAACTATTTTGGGCACTTTCTTTTGACCGGCCTATTGCTAGACAAGTTGGAGGCATCTGAAAAAGGAAGAATTATAACCTTAAGTTCTATCGCCCATAAATCCGGAAAGATCAACTTTAGTGACATTAATTGGGAAAAATCCTATTCAAGAGGAGCAGCATACAATCAAAGTAAGTTAGCATGTTTAATGTTTGCATTAACATTGCAGGAGAAATTGGCGAATGCAAAATACAATACGATATCATTAGCTGCACATCCAGGTGTATCTACAACTGATTTGTCACGCCATATCCCCAAAATTATTTATTGGTTATTAAGCCCTCTTGCCCCATTACTTTCTCATTCTCCATACAAAGGGGCCTTACCAACCCTC
This sequence comes from Bacteroidales bacterium, assembly GCA_965230395.1. Lineage (GTDB taxonomy): Bacteria > Bacteroidota > Bacteroidia > Bacteroidales > UBA10428 > UBA10428. The sequence continues at coordinate 1,552,052 of CBDDKV010000002.1, read as the reverse complement.
ATGGCTGCGTTAGACAGCAACGCTAAAGGGGGAGGATACTACGGACCAACAGGGTTCATGGAAATGAAAGGAAAACCGGGCAGCGCTAAAATAGAAAACCACGCGCAAGACAAAACTGTGGCAAATAAGCTTTTTGACCTATCAGAAAACATGACTAATTTCAAATATCCGATTTAGTGCTACCATACCATTAATATTCAAGGGGGGGGGAAACATAATAATGAACCTTCAATGGCTATTATGGATTCTGCATGCCTCTCCTTCTGGTTACACGTAAGCTCAGAAAACTCTTCGAAATAAGAGCACAACACTCATTATTTAAGTCATTTTATGAATATTCGAACTGGCTGTCCGCTTGCACCCTCCGGATAAATGTTCTGCTTCATGCACCCTGAATTCTGTTAAATTTGTATTTTTCGAATTTATTCAGAGTTTCCAGGCAGGGTGCCTGCTCATACAAGGCACTTGCAAATTGCTAATTACACTACGGGTGCCGTGCTGTGTGGCCTGCCAGATTCTCGAATAGCAGCCAGGTCTTACCTGACATTGCCCCTCACCGAAACCTGCAGCGACACCTTATAAATGACCGTTGCTAGTATTAAAAAAACACGCTCATAATGAGAAAAAACCTGATAACTGTTCTGACCATAATAAGCACCCTGACATTCGGACAAGAGAATAAATATTTCTCTGACTTTGAGTATCTTATTGAAAAATTAGAAGAAACCCATCCGGATCCTTATTCCGGATTTGGCGGTAGAATTGAGTTCCATAAGGAAAAAATAAGGACTAGAAATAAAGTTAAGGGGGCAAAGACAAATGATGAATTCGTTATTTTGGTAAACCAGTTTCTTTCAAATCTTAATGACGGACATACGAACCTATATTTTTCCAAAACTGAAGATAACGAGCAAAAGGTTTTCCCTCTCAAATTTAAAATCTCCGCTGACAAGGTTTTTGTAAGCCATGCGAGTAAAGAATACCAAAATTTGATAGGTGAACCATTAAACGGGATCAATAATGTTGAGATTGATAAGTGGCTGTTAAAAGCAAAAACATTTCTCCCTTCCGAAAATTCATCAGGCAACTATTACAACCTGATTAAAATAATTGCTGACTTTCAATTGTCACAGAAATTTTTCAACAATTCTGAGAACTTAAAATTGACATTTAGTAATGAGGAAACTGTAGCGGTTTCTTATCATTCACAAGTAAACTACTTAAAAAAAGAATCACAGATTGAATTTGAAAACAACAATGGGCTCCTTTATTATTCAATGATTGGCAAAGATGATAACATTGGATATTTAGCCTGGAACAGTATTCTTAGCCGTGAAGTTGTAGAAAGCACTTACAAAAACTCTCCCAACCGGGTTCAGGGCAACCTAAACTGGTCATACAACTACCTGTATGCAAAACAAACAGGAGATGTAGAAAAGGATATCTCGAGAATCCCCGCACTTTATGAACAGTTTTATATGCTTTCGAAAGAAATGGAAGAAAACAACTCGAAATATCTAATAATAGACTTGCGGGCAAATAGCGGGGGAATGACCCCCATCGTAAACCCTTTATTGTTTGTGCTATATGGAGACAGGTATTTAAACTTTGACTTTGGTGCAGAAATGACCAGGCGAATTTCTCCTTTGTATTTAAACAAAATAGGGTTTGAAGGTATCGAGAGTTTTAATCGGGCATACAACGCTGATTTTAAAATTGGAGATTACACATTTGGAAGATTTGGTAATGTTAACCCAAACATGTCAAAAGAAGAACAACGAAAGATGCTTAAAAGCGGCTATAACGGATTTGGGGCTGAATATTTGCAAAAAACCAAACCAATGAACAACATTAAGATATTTGTGTTATGTTCACCAAAGACCTTTAGTGCAGCATATCACTTTACATATTTTCTAAAGAGGCTGGGAAGAACAAAGATTGTTGGCGTAGCGCCAAGGCAGGCTGGAAATGCATTTATGGAAACAACAAGCCTGACTTTGCCAAAAACAGGAATAAATGGCAGTATTTCAAATTCAAGGCAAGTTCTGTTCAAAAAGAATTCTCCATCGGCTAAAACCCTGAAACTTGATTATGAAATGACCTGGGACGATTATAAGAAATATGGATTTGATAAAAATGCCGAAATCATGAAAGCATTGGAATTGATTGAAAATTAACAAATAATGTTTACAGATAGCTACTACCACATAAAAGATGGATTGGGATTATAATGAGATTAAATTACAGGCTCCTCTTTCTGAGTTTATAAATTGTATTTGGTGGGAAAATTATTCAGAAGTTTACCCTCAAAACAAACAACATTTGCTTGTCCCAGACAGTTCCATCGAATTAATTTTCACAAAAACTGACATTACCAGGTTTTTGCTATCAACCGAAGAAAAAAAAATAAGGAAAAGCCAATTAGCCGGACTTAGAACAAGCCCCCAGATTTGCACCCTAGCTGAAAGCCCTGTTATTAGTGTCCGGTTTAACCCAAAAAGATTCTATCAGCTTTGCAAAATAGAATTAAACCGAATTATTGATAACAATGTGGAGCCCCAAGAGTGCTTTGGGCAATCAATTCTTGAGTTAGAGAAAGATATTTTTAATACCCCGTCACAACAGGAAAGAATAAATTTGATTGAATCTTATTTTGAGAAATATATAAAATCCCAGATAAACAACAGAGATGAAGTTTTTGAGGAAATTATAAGCCACATAGACAATTGCATGGGAGACTGTACAATTCGTAAATTCCCCTCCATTTTTTACATTTCTGCCAGCACCATTGAAAGGAAATTTAAAAAAAACATTGCACTTTCCCCTAAAAGGTACAGCAACTTAATAAGGTTTGTAAGTCAATTCCGTTCTGGCAAAAAATCATTTCAAGCTTATAGCAGTAACAGTGGGTTTAACTATTACGACCAGGCACATTTCATAAAAGAAATGAGTAAATTCTCCGGCTTAACCCCAAAACAGCTGGCAGCCCTTAACATCGGGGTTCAAGAAGCATATTTCAGGAAATAAGTCCCTTTGACGTTTTTTTACAATTATCATTTACCTGGTTTCCATAGGTTTGCAATAAAAAAAAGATGAAAATTATACCATTATTGGTTTTTGTGTTTATTGTTTCAAACGTCCATTCGCAAATTAAAAGGTTAGAATCTGTATCCATTTCGTACTATGGCGAAATAATAACTCACCCCGGCCTGAAAATAAATACTGATTTCAACGTTAAAAACTGGGATAAAGTAAGAAACACTAAGAAAAACTCAGAGAAAACAGTTAATAAGAGCCTGATTATTAGTCCCTCCTTAGGTGTTTATTATCACAAGCGGTATCAAACCGGATTATTTTTAATGCCTGAACTCAAGTACAAAAGGTTAAACCCAAAAGGAATGTTTTACGAGTTTGGTATTGGGGCTGGCTATCTACGGACTTTAATTCCAAACACCTATGAAGTGAGTGAAAATGGAGTGGTTGAGAAAGTCCCCGCTGGCAACAATTATTTTTCAACAAATTATTTCATTGCTTTTGGAAAGGACTTGAAAATAAATAAGAATTTGCCCCTGGCTTATTTTATAAAGCCTCAATTTATGTTTGCAGTTCCAAATTTTCCGGGAGGGACCAGCTACTTTGCCCTTGAACTAGGTATTTGTTACAAACTAAAACAATAGAAAATGAAACAATTAAATCGTATACTAATTATATCTTTTGCAACACTTTTAATTTCCTGTGAAAAATTTGAATCGGAGACGAATGCCGACACCTTTTTTCATGTTAAAATTGATGGGTCCGTGTTGCCCGTATGGGTAAAAGGAAATACAGCGTCGTCAAAATTCATTATCTATATTAATGGAGGGCCTGGCTTAACAAGTATTGATATAGCAAAAGCAGATATGTTTGATTGGTCATCGGGCCTTGAAGAAAACGTTGCAATGGTTTATTATGACCAGCGAGGTTGTGGCAATGCACAAGGAAATATTGATGAAGCCTCCCTAACAATTTCTCAATATATTAAAGATTTAAATGCTATTATTTCTGTCATAGATGCGAAATATCCAAATCCTGATATTTATTTAATGGGACATAGTTTTGGTGGTTTTATTGGAATTAATTATTTACTGGAAGAAGATTATCAAAATAAAATAAAAGGTTGGGTTTCAATTGACGGCGCATACAATTTCGATTATGATTTAAGCTGGCAATACCGAAGATCCTTTCTAATAAATATTGCCAACGAAGAAATAGCAGAAGGCAATATGATAACGCACTGGACAAATGCTCTGGAATGGGCCGACAACAATGAACTTATAACCAGCCGGGCGCAGAAAAACGAATGGAGAGAGTTTGTGGGTTGGCCCGGAGGAATAATAATCCCGGAAGAATTAGCTTCACTTTCCGCCCGACAATACATTGAAATTGGATTTTTTTCAAGTTACAACCCGTTTCCTGCATATTTATCTTCAAACCTTGATATAGTAAACAATAAATTAAATGAAGACGCTGAAGGTAAGAACCTAATAGCCGAGGTTTCAAATGTAACAATACCTTCATTGTTAATTTGGGGTAGATATGATGATTTAATTGTACCTGAGGAAGGATTGGACGTTTTTAACAACTTCGGCACCCCGGTGAAGGATAAGTATTACAAAATATTACCTAACTCAAGCCATGAACCTTATATTAGTGATCCTGAAAATTTCAAGGCAGAGATTATTGATTTTATAAATAAATATTGACTAAAAGGTAGGGAAGGACCGTCTGTAACCGGGCAATACCCTGGCGGAGAAAATCTCTTTTTTGCATTGTTTACTTCATTATTGCGGTTCCAACCCAAGGTGTAATTTATCAAAGATTACGTCTCTTATTCTTTAAATAATTTGCCTGTTGCTACTGTGCCATTTGTATAAATATTGTAAAAATACACACCGGGGGCCAATCCATCTACAGATATTGATTTATTGCTGAAAAATCTTGTTGATAGTACTTTTTGCCCACTAACATTGTAAATGTTAATTACACCAGCCCCATCATTAAAAGGATATCTAATGTAGATATGCTCACGGGCAGGGTTGGGATAAAGAATTAGATTATTAGTGACATTATCTGTCAAATAGGATGGGCCTTTCGGTTTGGAGTAATAATACTTAACATTTCGGTACTGGCTATAGTCACCTCCTACGGAATCCAATTGAAGCAGTTGCTTACTTACCACTTTATGATGAAAAAATGATGCATCATAAACCCCTATCATATAGGGTAAACTTAACTGACCGGCATCTACACTAAAATCATGTGCGTACATTTCTTTTTTTGCCTGTATGGTTGTATCTGTTTCTGTAAATATCCATGAAACCCAAGTGTTTCCGTTTACCCACTCGTTTGAATCGCGATGGACAGCACCGATCTCTCTGCGCTCCCACTTCCCGGCCTCTTTGTTCCATTTAAAACGTGTTATCGTCCATAACCTCCAAACAATATTATCATATAAATACCATTCGTCTTCAGTTTCCTCCCAACTTGCTGTCTGGGGATCAAAAACCGAAGTGTAAATATGATGCAATAAACTATCCCTTAAGTAGGTATAATCACGTTTATAATCTAATACCCATTCTTTTGAAGATGTTTTAAAATAATAGGTGCTGTCTTTAAGAATATTACCATCTGCATTATAACTATACCCCGTTTTTTCAGCATCTTGCCAGGTATTGGATTCGTAACTCCAGACATAGAAATTAAGTTTCACTAAAGTTCCCTCTTCATCATATTCAAAAGATTCCTTATAAAAGGAATTCCATAACTTAGTTGTACCTTTCAGGTAAACAATATTCTCACTTTGCAAGCCTGCTTTATTGTATTGAGTTTCGACCTTTCTCTGATTGCTCCAAACTCGCTTATCCTGGTCCCATACCGAATACACCCATTCAATTTCATTATTGTTTTTATCATACACATAAGTGTCTTTATACTTTATTTGATCCCAATTTCCAGAGTTCGAATCCTGATTGTATTCAATAATACTATCGAGCCTGTGCTTTAGGTTATTTTGGCCATAGAGCGACTGTGAGGACTTGATTTGCCTTTGCCCCCATTTTATATTTTGACGCAGCTTGTTCCTTTGGCAGCCATCAGGGAGTTTTTTTATGTTTTGTCCATAGGTTAAGACAGTAAAAACTGTAGTCAGTAATAGTAGGATTAATTGCTTTTTCATTTCTCACTTAAAAATTACGCCAACAAAGCAATACATTTCTTTCTATAAAAAAGTTGCCTCAGGATAAGTCTTTGCATATTTCACACTAATTTAACGATTTGTTCACCTCCGTGCCTTGCGCTTCTCTTTGCTATACTGTTGTGGGGTCATGTTTAAATAACTGGCAATATATTTATCAGGCGTCCCCTCCAATATCCAGTTTGACCGCTTTACAATATCATGGAATAATTTAAACCGTTTTGCCGGATTTCTGTATTGGAGCAAAAAAGTACGGTTCTCACGGTCGAGCAATATATATTCATAAATTTTATAAAGCAGGTAGCTAAATTCATGATTTATTTTTGCCAGACTTTCCATATCATATTTTTCAATATAAAGCAATTCCACATCACTTATCGCTTCCTGTATTTCAAGGGATGGCGCCCCCTCCAAATAGCTTTTTAAACTATTAAAGGACAAGCCCGCCGGTGTAATATTTATGGTTATTGGCATATCGTCGTCGTAAATATACTGATGCACAACACCTTTTACTACCAGGCTGGCTTTTGTTTCAATCTCGCCTGCTTTAAGAATAGGTTCACCTTTAGCGAATATCTTTTTGCTAAAGCATTGCTTTAATTCATTGAACAGCTCATCGGATATTGGAGAAACCGCATTAAAAAAATCAAAAATTAATTGATAATCAGAGTTGTTTAGGTTGTTCATTGGTAAATCAGCTCGTAATTTGTATGTAAAGCTAGTATTTCGAATTATGTTACAGAATTAAATTTTAACCAATTATTTCGACAATGTAATATCGAAATCGGCAAATAATCAATCTTGGGAAATTTCCCGGGAAGAATTGTATTGCGAAAAGATAGCTGAACCGCAACCGACTATAAAACATTGACAGACGATTTGAAAGGTTAAAGTGGATTGGTGAATTATTAATTTAATGTAGATTACGAAAGAAACCGTTGAGATGGTACCGAAAAGGTCGGCTTGCAGAGGCTTTCCACAATGTAAAAAGATAAGATATAGCATCCCGTAAGCATTTCCAAGAAAAGAAAGTCCAGAAAATCTTGACTTGAACATAATGATTTCATATTTTGGTTACATTGAAAGCCGGAAGGTTAGAGACAAAAGAAAAAGATTTAAGTTGATAGTGAAAAGAACTAGTTCAAGCACATAATGAAAATTTGTTAACAGCTCAAGATTAGCGTGGATAAAAGTGTGCATGTTTGATAAATATAAAATACTGATTTTAGAAAGTGGGATTCAAGAGTAAATGGCAACTTACTTGGCATACACTATTAATGCGGAATAACCATAAGATTATTATGATAAAATATAAATCAAATACATATTATTTAATTGACGATTTGTTTTTCATGATACTTTATGCTGGAATTTCCTGTTTTCTGACTTATTTTTTTCGGAATAAAGTGTATTTGTTTTTTTGTGGACTAATAATATCACTACTACTATTGTTTTTATTCTTTACGAAATTAAATAAGCTTGCAAAAGTCGAATTTTATGAAAACAAAATATCAATTAAGCATCTGTTCCCCAAACGAGTAAAACACATAGAATATTCAGTAATAAAAGAATATCAGCACATACAAAGATTTAATTATGTTAGTCTAAATGCTATTAAATATCTAGACTCGGAGACATCGGATTTAAAGCAGTTCAATATAACCACAGTAGTTCCCAACAAGGAATATATTGAGTTTATTAAATGGATAAAACCAAGGAATAATGACATTAAATTCACATTCCTTCCTCCTGACATAAATTTGTTAAAAGAATATAAGAAAGAGTTTGGTTGAGTAGAAAAAGTGTAATTACATCAAGTAATATTATGTTCATGAAGTTCACAAACCCTTCCGCTACTACAAAAATAGGCAAATCCGAAATAAGCTTTTAAAAAGCTTATCTTATCAATAATTCTCATTATAGTTTCGAACAACTACATTAACATTGCTGCTTATTTCAAATTCTTTCCCATTAGGATACACCCCTTTTGCCTGGTAGGCATAGGTTCCCGAAGGCATAAGCCGCCCTTTATAAAATCCATTCCAGCCTTGTTTAATATCTGTTGTAGAAAAAACTTCTGTCCCGTTGGGAGCAAAAACTGTTAATTTATATTCTTTAACTCCATTATTTGCAGGATGGAAAATAAACGCCGAATTTCCTGCACTTCCAACATATCCCTTGTTTGAGGCTCCGTGTATATTTGGACTGAACCTTAAGGGAAATGAAAGGTGATAATCTTTTTCTATAAAACTGTTCGTTTTAACCACGGTATCCCGACATCCCTTTTCTGAGGTAGTAATTAAAGTAACTTTATATGCTTTATATGCCCCATAAGAGTGCTCTATTTGTTTATGCGATAAAGAAGTAGTGGTATTGTCTCCGAAATCCCACAAATACGAACCCGCTCCTTCAGACCTGTTTTCAAAAACGACCTTTTTTAACTCAACATCAGACTTTTCGATATTGACATCAAAATCCGCACTTGGTGCCTCAAAAACTTCAATCTCCTTCGTATATGAATACTCATTCCCATCGGATCCCGCAACAATTAATTTCGCTGCATATTTTCCCGGTTTGGTGTACCGATGAACCGGTTCCTTCTTCCTGGAAACCTCACCATCGCCAAAGTCCCATTTGTACGCTTTAGCTGAAACCGACATATCCCGGAATTTAACTATCAGTGGAGAACAACCTCTTACTTCGGAAGGTTCGAACCGGGCAAATGCCGCACTTACCTCTTTGGGAGCATTTATGCTAACATCTTCCTTTACTTCTTCCGAAATGCTTGCTGACACTGGTTGTTTTTCGGAATTATGGCTTTCTGGCTTCAGGTTAGCCTCGCTACTTTCCTGAACCTTAGGAGCCTCATCCAGCATCGCCAGTCTGACCGGAATAAATGTTGCTACACCTAGTAATATTGTAGCATAAAATATATTGAATTTTCTAAAATCTAAACTGAAGAATTCCGCCTTCCAAAGTTTAAACCGTAAGCTTCTGACAACACCAGCATCTGGCGTTACCCTTTCTTCCTGAAAAGCGCGTTTGAATAAACCTTCAATATCAAGATTATTATTAATGCTCATCCTAACCAATCGTGTTTTTTCATTTCTTTAACTATCCACTTCTTCGCTCTCAAAAATTGAGTTTTAGAGGTGCTTTCATCAATCTTCAGCTTTTCAGCTATTTCTTTATGTTTATACCCTTCAATCGCGTACAAGTTAAAAATCATTCGATATCCCTCCGGCATAGTTTTCAACAATTGGTATAATTCCCTTGTCTCAAACTCCTTTTCCGGGGAAATATCCAACCGGATATCTGATTCGTTAACCTCATCAATTTCGTCATGGTAATAATGCTTCTTTTCCTTATGGAAATAAGTTATAGCCGTGTTTACCACAATGCGTTTCATCCAGTTCTCAAAGTGCCCTTTGCCCGAATAATCTTTAATATTTTTAAAAATTTTTAAAAAACTTTCCTGCAAAATATCCTGAGCTTCGCTACGTTCATGGACATACCGCAGACATACCCCCAGTAATAATGGTGAATAATGCTCATATAATGCCAGCTGAGCCCTTCTTTTACTCTTTTTACAACCAATTATTACCTGGTCAAGATCGATCATTCGTTATCTTTATTACTAAAATTATGTTAAAATAGTTGCACCCCATTTCCCAAATAAAAATAGAAATAAATTAATAAAAGGATACATTCTTTAATGCAATCCCTTTAATAGTTCAAAAAAAACTATTTATACCTTACAAATTAGATTTTACCTGCTTTCTTGGAGAAACCTCAAAAGGAGGTGTTTAAGGTTTCAATAAATGGGACAGCGCCGAAACAACGAATCTATATCCGTAGATTTGTATATATTTTACTATTTTTACTTAAATCCAACTTTAAAACAACAAGACATGGGAATCTCTAACTACATTGAATACAGCAACAACCTGGCAGCAGGGGCACAACCAAGCATAGAAGATTTAAAAAGCCTGAAGGAAAAAGGTTTTGAAGCCATTGTAAATATTTCGCCTTTCAGTACAAAAAATTACCTTCCTGAAGAACCAGAAATTATTGAAAAGCTCAATATGTACTTTGTCCATTTTCCAATTGATTGTTCTAATTTACAAGACTTTCACTACCCCACTTTTAAAGGGATACTAAATGGTTTAAAAAACAAAAAGGTATTTGTGCACTGCGGTGGCAACATAAAAAGTTCAAATTTGATACATATGTACAATGTATTGGAAAACCATATCAACGAACTTGATTCTGCAAAAATCCTTTCTCAAATTCAAACACCTGAACACAAATGGATTGAATACTTTAAGAAGTTTGGAATGCATGGCATGTTGAGTTAATTTTTAGATTAAAACCAGTGTCCGACACTAAAAAAATAAGATACTCCATTTAAATTACGTGGCGATCCCATAATACTGAACTCTACAGGCCCCAGAAAACTATTATAACTTGTTTTAAGTCCATACCCTAACATTGCTTTGTCAATAATAAACTCATCTAACGAAAAAACATTAATGCCCCCATCTGCCATTAAGGTAAAATAGATGTTTTTGAAAGGGTTATATTGAAGTTTGAACCTTGCCAGTCCTGCATAGGTACCAAAACTCTGAATAAAATCCAGTCCGGTGAAAGGGACATGGTTCTCGACGTAATTAAATGGATTAATACCACCAAGCCCAAAATAATGCTGAATAGGCGGATTATCCCCTTCGAGCGTATAACCACAAAATAGGCCCGGTTTAAAAACCATAACAGGGCTCAGTTTTATATTGTAGTCTGCTTTCAAGTATAAAACAATCGAATTTGATGATAATTCATAATTTAGTTTTTGGTTAAACGGAACAATATATTTTCCTTTTAGCTGAATAATGGAGCCACGCGTAGAAAAATCAATTTTATCACGATTATCCATATCGAAAGAAAAAAATGCATTCCCGAAACCTGAAAAACCTTGAAATGGACTGAAAGATGAGTCTACCAAAACTTTCTGCCTGCCCCTGAAATATTCAAACTGCCCCCCTAGCTTAAACATAAAATTGTTCCCAATAGTTAGGGGCATAAAAATGGAACCCTTAAAACTAGCAGCCTCCCAGTCCGTAGCAAATATTCGTCCATCATACTGCGAGACCTCAAAACTCCAGAAGTCCAACTCTACACCTATCCCCGGCTTTATCCCGTTGTTCAAAATAAATAGCGATTTAAAACGGGGGTTTGCCCCTAGTATCATATCAACAAATAGTTTTGACTGTTGCCCAAACACATTCCGCAACGTAATATTAGCCAACAAACTGCCCTGATAATCACTATCGTAATGCACTCCGGCAGATAAACTCCCCTGTTCTGAAGGCTCCAGGTTAACAATTAGGTTTGTCTTCCCACCCTCTGTTAATAAATAGGGGAACAACGAATTATAGTATTGGGTTCCATAAGCATATTTGATAGAGGATCCAATATCATCAAATGAAATTTCCGAGTTCTTAAAATTCTCGAAGTAACCGGAAACAAAATCTTTCCTCAACCTGTCCCCTCCCCTAAAACCAACATTTGATATCTCAAAAGTATCAACTGGTAATACTTTACGTTCCATCATGGGTTTGTATTCTATCTGGTTCAGCGAATCTGCCAAGGCCTCTATTTCTGCAATATGCTCCCGGGCCTTCATTTCCCCAAGGGCAATTATTGTGTCGTAATGTCCAAAATCGAACATACTGTAGTCAATATCAAATTTTATGTAAAGGTCTGTAGCTTCACGCCCCTCTACATTTGCTTCAAAACGATGAAAACCCACAATTTGATCCAGAATGGAAGGCAATGTTTTCAGTTCATCGACCTCATCCTTCAGTCCGGACTGAACATCCCCCCCAATAATAATATCAGCCCCCATCCCCCTGACCTGTGGGGCCGGATAATTGTTCACCACTCCCCCGTCGACCAGATAATGCCCATTAATTACAACAGGGGACCAGTAACCGGGAATTGCCATCGAAGCCCTTATTGCAGCAGGCAGGTACCCTTCATCAAGAATTACAGGTTCCCCAGTTAGTAAGTCAGTTCCGATACAGATAAATGGTATTTGCAACTTACTAAAATCTGTAATATTGTATGCAGGGGAGAACAAGTGGTTAAGCATTAAATCAATATGCGGGCTCTCGTATATTGAAGGTTTTAATGCAATTTTGTTATCCTGAATTGGAACGCTCACCATATATTTACCACTGAACAACTTTTCTTCATAAGCGATATACTTTCTGTCAAGATCCTGAGAAAGAAGCAAATCCCAATCCTGCTCCCTAATTAAGGACTCGATAGTATCTGGATGATAACCAATCGCATACAACCCTCCAATAATTGCACCTATACTTGAACCTCCAATATAATCAATTGGCAAACCGGCTTCTTCAATGACCTTCAATAACCCTATGTAGGCAAATCCCTTTGCCCCTCCTCCACTTAACACCAGTCCAACTTTTGGGCGAACATTTGGCTCCTGCCCATAAACCTCACCCCTATTTGCTAAGACTAAAACCAAAATGAGTAGTGCAGCACCTTTTAGCAGACTAAAGTTGAGTATTTTCCTCACAGAAAAACGAAGGAATAAACGCTCCCTTAATTTGTTAGAAAAAACAAAACGCTTTGCCAAAATTTCACAAGACAGCCAAATATTTTCTTTTACCAGCATAGAAAAGCCAATGGATTTATGTTTTTTGCCCTCTATTAAAATTCAGACCAAAAATAGTACTATATTCTTTGGAGCGTTATTATTACCAGTACTATTTTCGTTAAATTCATATTAAAGTTGAGCTTCTCTCCTACTATGCTTATGATACGTATAAAATTTCAAGACGTCTTTGCAAATGGACTGCCTTAAATTCATTTCGACATAATCACATTGAAAGATAACACCTTACCAATTCATTCAACATACCGATGATGGATAATCAAAAGAGGAACAATCAGGGCCATACACTTTTTTGAAATTTTTCCGCCAAATAAATTTGGTTGGTAACATATTTTTCCTACATTTGCAGCCGCTTTATTATTAAAGCTACGGGGTATAGCACAGTCCGGTTAGTGTACCTGCTTTGGGAGCAGGGGGTCGTAGGTTCGAATCCTACTACCCCGACCAATAAAGACAAGGGTTTGAGGAATTTCTCAAACCCTTGTTCTTTTTTGTGTATACACAGAATTTGGACACCCCTTTAGGATTATTTTATTCAACAAATTTGACCCTAAAACAAAAACCTTTACTTAAGAATTGTGTTTAATGTTCTACGTTATTTATTGTTTATGACGTAAGTATTAAATTTATTTTTGCACTCGTTTTGCAAAAGCGTGCGAGTCATGGAACCATTGAAGTTGGTGATTCCCTGATTCAAAAATCCTATTATTAATCCTTCCGGTAAATTTGATATTGTAACCGAACATAAGGGGAAGAAAGAATAGGTGGAACTGGTATGGCATACCCTACAATGAAGGCGTAACCTTACCCGGGTATTTCAATCCTTCTTCTGTTTTTCTCTTCTTTGCCTGTGGTATTCTTCATTAGCTTTTTTCACTAACTCATCATATCGGGGATCTTCAATTAAGCTTGCTTTATTGATCCTTGAAATAGTCGGGCTTCCCTTTATGTAGTCAACTTTAATCTTATTTCTTGTGAAATAATAAGCGTAAACTTTATAATTCACCTCATTAGCATGCTCGTAAGTCTTTCCTTCTGCCTTAAAATTATACTTCAGATAATTTCTTACAGAGGTTCTCCCGCCACCTGTACGATATCTTTTAACTATAGTACCATCTGTTGTGACTACTTCATAATTTTGAAAAACGTATTCATTTCTTAGCTGGTAAGCAGCAACATTTATAATAGCAAATGCCAATGCTATCAGGCCTAAGCCTCCAGATTTCTTCTTTTTCAAAACCTTCTTCTCATATCTCTGGAATAACCACATTTGTAAAAGTGCCCCTACAGCAAGAATCAGAATTAAGTACTTGTCATAGACATTAATTGGTATTATCAACAAGATAAGCTCTGTAAGTAAAATTAACAGTAAGTACATTTCGTCACTTTTTTTTAATTTCCCCTAAAACTCCCCTCAAAGCCCACTTTCTTGTTTTCTCGTTTTACAAGGAAGTTGAACATGTAACTGTAGGCAAAGTTAACTGAATATTGGTTGATGTTCCTAATTAGTGGCACTAAGAAAACGCTATTTTTTTTGTGGCGTAGTAAAAAACGCCAGGAATAAGGTTTGCACAGTCAGAAAAAAACAAAGCCTACTGGTTGGCAATGAGTATTTTCCTGACAAGAACAACGCAGTTAGCTACGTTTTTTTATAGCCACAATTTAAGACAAAACAATCCACACTTTTCTATTCTACAAAATAAAAAAAAACCTACCGGTTAATTACCCGGCAGGGGTTTTTAGAATGAAGCATCTACGTTTTCCCTATTCCTTAACAACCTGCTCAACAAACACCTGTTTGTCTGTTATAATTTTCACCAAATAATTTCCTACTGACAGACCTATCTGATTTCCTGTTGTTGATTCTAAAACTTTTTGGCCGGTAGTGGTCAACATTTCAAGTTTTGTGCTTGTTTGATTGTCATCTATTGACTTAACAACTAAAACATCTCCCCCCTCGCGCGCATTTTTAATGCGTGTGTCCAATTCTTTCTTGTCGTTATTTTGTGGTATTTTCACTCTTTTTGTCTTCTACGTTATTTATTGTTTATGCTGTAAGTATTAAATTTATTTATGCACTCGCGCGAGTCAGGTGCCTTTCTGTTTCCCGAGGAGAAAATGTGAATTACCTTATTGATCCCGACATCCGGATCCTATGCATCCCGATACCCGGATCCTATGCATCCTGATACTCGGATCTTACGGATCCCGACATCTGGATCCTACTGCTACTGATACCCGGGCCTATAATCACCCGACAAATTTTATTTATAGCATTTTTCGACTACGCTCAAAATGACACCAGAACAGACCTTTTGGATTAGGGATTGGGGGTTAGCGTTTCATCCCCGGACTGAATAGAACCGATGCCTCCGATCGCTTAGGAACAAGGTTTGAGAACATTCCCGCCCCCTTTTTTTTCGAATCTATTGTGAAGTCCTGGCTTACCCGCATTGGTGCTGTTTATATATAAGGAATTAAATCCGTGATGCTGCCCATTCACATCCGCTTATTGATGTTCCCCGTATTCATTATACAGCTCAAACATGGTTTTTACCACTGTCCGTTCCACCTGTTCTGCAACCAATGGCAGGTTTATTTCTTCATAAACCTCTTCTATCGTGTAACCATCTTCTATCAGTGGAATAACCTGAATGACGATATTCTCAATAATGGCATCCTCTTCCTCTTCGGTCAAACCTGGAAAATTCAATTGATTATTTAAGTTTTCCGTAACAAAGTCATAGAAATTAAATTCCGTTTCTGTTTCGAATACTTCAAGCTGATTATTCTGTAATTCATCTATTGATTCATTATCCATTCTAATTTCACTATGATGGCTTATCACCCTGGCAGCCCATTCGCGTAAATCCTTTGTGTTTTCTTTCGGTTCTTCCTTCAATATTCCGGTAGCTAACTCTACATATTTCAACGCCAATTCTTTTTCTTTAACTGAATGTGAAAAACCATTTCCGACCACCAATAAGACCACTGGTATTAAAACGGATGCTGTCAGGCTTCCCACGGCCTTTGATTTTTCCCAATTATCCATATTATTTTATTTGGAAGGTTTGTTCACTAAATATAAGAAAACATTCATAACCTTAAAAATATATACACCAAGATAAAAAGCCTATCGTTTCCTTCTTTTCATAAAGAATATGCCGCAATAAAGAACATATAAAATAATATACAATAATTCTACTTCGGTTACTATTTCTCCCCGTATTATTCCAGAAAAACAAGTATAGAAAAACATGAGAGAAACAAGCGTAAAAAATCCCTTCAACAAAAGTCAATCGGCCTTTTCTTTTTGACAATTATAGTTTATGAATTCCCTTCTCGTTTTTCCATTTTGAGTTACCGTACTCACTTTCTATTTAGAAGTTCTATAATCTTTCTTTGATTTTGGATTACGCCTTGTTAACCTTTTTATAAATGTTTTATACCCTTTACGTATTGCCCTAGAGAGTCTTCCTATTAATCCCTCGATTATTACTTCCATAAAAAACTCAGCAATTATCTCTAATACAACCATAACATATATACACCTTCAGTTAGAACTATTTTTGCTATCGTTCGGTCTTAAAATAGAAAACATATCTACAAAATAATAAATCATTGGCACAAGTAATCCAAAAGGAAAAGAAAATAAAGCAATTAACAACCGCCTTCGTGCCCCTTGCTTTTTTAAGTACTCATAAAAGGCAAAAGCAATTAAAACTTTAATACTTATAACAAACACCTTTACAACCACCAATGAAGATCTTAATAGCACGGTATTGTCGCCTACCGTTGGATACCCCCAAAAATGAACTATCAGGAGCGGGTAAAGTTGCCCTAAAAATTTAAAAGCAACAAAACTAAAAATCAGGACTACAAGCCGGAATAATCTTCCTTCTCTTATTTTATCATTTCGTATTAAGCAATTAAATAAGAAAAGCACTATTGCCTGAACAGGCAATGTCAATCCTAACACAAACCATATCCCTCGTGCTTTTTCAGTATTAAAATACCGGAATAAGAATATCCCAACCAGTAGATTAGGCATTCTAACAATTAGGAATTGAACATTCATAATAAGAAGAGCAAAAACGCCCAGGTCTAACCTGTCCAACTCCCAAAACGGAATATAATGTATGGTGTAACGTAAAATGATGTAGGAAAATAGATTGATTATTATACCAATTGCTACAATAAATGGCAACAGTTTGTTTATCTTTTTGATTGAGTTTAGTTCTAACATAGTACATCAATATGCTTCAAGGTTTTTATTCTTATATTTCTTAACATAACTTACTATTTCTTCTCTTATCAAATTTTAACCTTTTCAATTAAATTATCAAATTAACTTCTTATCCGTGAACCCACTGTTCATGAAAAATTACTGAATAAAGCATAAATCACCTTTCCTTTTTTTTGAAATAGCAACTACAAACATACATAAATCAATTCAACAGACTATGCGCGCCCCCCTTTTCTCGCTTTTGTGTGTATCTCACCTGCTTTTCGAGTTTATGAAGCCCCTATTGAGAGATGTGTGCTTTGCTTTTTGAATAGTGTTTGAGAAATTTCTGTAACTCTTTTTGTTTTTAGTGTAGACAGAAAAATTGAATGCCCCTTTGATTAATATTTATTAAATGAAATATCTATCTGCTTCAAATGTGACTTATATTGAAAGAGAGAGTCATCTATAAATTATCAACAACCCAAGCGACTGTTTAAATCTCACTCACCGGAATGCTTAGAACATCCTCCGGGAATAAATTTCAAACAGCCTCCTGATATATTAATAGTCAGATATTCAAATAAAAAGACGGTGCCTTCCCCTAATAAGTTTACCTTTTTAGTAATGCGCGCCTTTACTGTTTTATAAACTTAAATTGCTTCTCTCTATTTACCCGAATAATGTACATCCCCGGAATTAATGTTGAAACATTTATTGCTTTTCCCTCACCTTGAAGTAGATTTTCTCCTGTTACGCTAAAAATGGAATACATGCATTTCTTTTCCATTCCAATAATATTTAACCTATTGCCCACCGGGTTTGGATACAGTTTAACCCTCTCTTTTTCTATATTAAATGTACTGGTAATAATACTGTCACCGGTATATTCAAATGCATCTATGTTTAAGGCTGTTCCGGAACTGTTGGGATTGATCTGCCCTCCGTTTACGACTTTTATGGTATGGTTGCCTTCGGTCAGCTCATCGGATTCAAACAACAGGGTATCCGTTTGCAAACTTGGACTGTAACAATCAACAGATTCAATCAATACGTCATCAATGTAAATATCAGCTATACCTTTATCCTCTCCTGTAAATCCATAAAACCTCACATTATCCCCTTTAAAGTCAAAAACAACTTCTGCATCCTTCGCTGACGTAAAATGATCCGTTGTCATGTACCCGTCACCTCCGGTATTGAATGACCAGTTTTCGTCATAAACCACAGAGGAATGGTTATCATCCACTTTTATCCAGACTAAAGATCCGTCGTTCACTGTAATTAAATCTGAAACGGTTAACGTATCACTTCCGCCTGAATTTGCAACGGTAAGTGTAACTGAAAAGACTCCTCTTTTCTCATAGGTAACCACAGGAACCGCTTCAGTACTGCTACCAGGAACCCCGCCTTCAAAAGTCCATAACCAGGATGTTGGTTCGTTTAACGAGTTATCAGAGAAGGACACATTCTCCATTATTTCTATTGATGTCCTGTCTTGCTCAAAATTTGCCTTGGGAGGCAACACATCTGTATATAATTCGAATGCATCAATATTTATGACAGTTCCTTTACTGGCTGAGCTTTTTTTGCCACTATTTACTATTTTAATCGTATGGATTCCATCAGAAAGCAGGACCGACTCAAACAATACAATGTCACCCTGTAAGACAGGAGCATAACAATCAACTGACCCGGTTAGAGCGCCGTTAATAAATATTTGCACGATACCTTTATCCGGTCCCTTAAACCCATACAATCTAAATTTGCTTCCCCTAAATTTAAGGAATACCGAAGATCCTGACAGTGTAGTATTGTGTTCTGTTGACTGGTAAGCCCCTGCTGTTGTTGCCGTTTTCCAATTTCCCTGATAAGTAAGCAATGTACTTTTATCATCCATTTTATTCCAGGCCGAACCCGGGTTAACGCGAATGTAATCGCTTTTGGTCAGCGTATCGCTTCCAAATCCGTTTGTAACAATTAATGTTACATCGTAAACACCATTGGAATCATATTTTACGACAGGATTTGCAGAAGAACTGACGGAAGGTTCTCCCCCTTCGAAAAACCATTTAAAAGATGTTGGTTCATTGGATGAATTATCAGTAAAAATAATACTACTGTCTTCTTCTACAATATTCGCTTCAGCTACGAAACTTGCTACCGGAGGATTATCTGATGTCGCACCATGAAAAGACTCATCGACACCCAAATCGAAATTACCTGCAGAAGGAGCAGTTTTCCCGTAAAAGTCCTGCATGCCGGGGGCAATACCGGCATAATCCTGAAGGTTTAGCCCCTTATTGATAGCCGGTGAACCTTTCATTAATTTAAACTGCTCTAATGTATGGAGTTCCATCGGATCGGTAATATCAGGGAAGTTTTGAAAATTTAATAATAAAGGGTCGGCGTTCATTCCCACTATCTTACCACTTATTTGCTCAACCTTGAAAAAATTTGCCCAATCTGTAAATGATGTGTAACCATTGCTTTCAAAACCTCCACCTGTTTTCCAATATAGATTATTCACATACTGATGCTTACCTGTATGCAGGGTGCTTTCTGTAAATGACTCTCTAAATATAAATATGTTATTGTAGAATTCACTATCCGGAATCCCACCCGCAAAATTCAATGCATTTTTTTCATTAATGATTAAATTATTATAGACCTTTGCCTTGCTCATATTGCCTTTATTATTACCATCCCAAAAATTTAACCCACACTTATGATTTCTGGTACCATCGTTATAACTAATGCAATACCGCACGGTGTTGTCTTTCCATTCATTGGCACCCGGATACTGAAACAAGCCGTATCCGGAACCCTCATTTTCGTAGCTTAAGCAATATTGCATTACGCAATACCGGCAACCGCCATCCCAGTCAAAACCACCACCATCTCCGGCACCTGCTATTGATTTATTCCGGTAAGAAATACAATACTGAACGGTCATGTAGTCACAATCATAAAACCAGATTCCAACGGGACCGCCGCTTCCGGTTTGGGTCATGCCCCAACCATTATTCGTTGCCGTACAATACTCCACAAGACTACTGTCCATTCCTCCGATTAATATCCCGCTTCCTGTATGCGTATCGGTTACTGTCGGATCTCCCGGGTTATTGTAAGCATTACAATGCCTTACCAACAGGTTTTTATGCCTCCAGCACTGAACATGTATACCAGCGCCTCCATTATCGTGGGCGTCAACATACTGAATAGTAACATCGTTAGAATATTCCATCCTTATTCCCGTTTTTTGAAACCCACTCACATCAACATGTTCAATGATAAGAAAAGGAGTATTGTATGCATAAATCCCATGATCTGTATTCCCATTATTTCTTCCATTTCCAACAATATTGATATTACTTATTTTATAATGTCTTCCATCTTGCAAGTCAAAAGCTTTCCCATTTCCTGCATCAATAGTAGCACGGCCTGTACCATATGATGTATAAGTAAGTGTCCCGCCATCCCAAAAGGTTTTGTAAAATATACTGCCTGTAAAGGTTTGCCCTCCTTCAAAAGCAATTACATCTCCTCCCGAGAATTTCTCTGAATTAACCTTACTGATCGTTTTCCATGCGCTGGAAGGGGTTGTCCCACTATTATTATCATCGCCCGTCGGGCTAACATAATAATCTGTTGCACAAACAAGCATCATCATATTGACAAGCACAGTGAATAGTGAAATCAGTTTCTTCATAATATTAGAATTCAAATTAATTAGAGATAAAATTCTCCGTCCGAAGTAATATTTGCTAGACAAGGTAGAAAGACTGGAAGTGTTTTAGATGAATAAATTTGTCACAAAATGAAACAATTTGGTCTAAACTAAGCAATGGAGTATGCTACGTTGAAGCATGCTAGTGGATAGTTTCTGTAAAGAATATTTTAAAGATAAACCAGCAAAGAACCCGGCTCCATTTAACACATTTTTTTCCCAGTGACTACGATGTATTGATTTAGGCTTTTATGCAGGGAGACTATGAGCTTCTCCAGGTTCTTTTGGGCAGCTTGTACCTGTTTTGTGGCTTCACTTGCTTTGATATGGTATTTGTTTATAAGTTTCAGCTATAGGTTAATCTTCGAATTGATTTATCCGTAATTTCCACTATGACAAAGGTTCAGGAAAGGCTTTAAAAAGTTAGGGGGTGTGTTCGTGGCAAAATGGAGAAAGTAAGGGACAGGACCGAAGTTAACGGAAACCAGACGAAAAACCGGCTGGCTGTTTTTGTTTACGCTTTACGGATATGACAACTTATGACAATTCATAACAAAACGATTAAAACTAAATTCAGATATTCGTTTACTTTTGCCAATGAAAAACAAATCAGGAAACCTTAAAATCATGCCCCCAATGCGATTTTCTATTTTACCCCTATTTTCAATTGTAATTCTGTTTTTTTTTAATTCAAATGTATTTTCACAGGAAAAGGGTTCAATTGAAGGTGTTGTTACCGACGGAAATACCTATAATGTTCTCGAAACAGCGTCGGTGCAATTGCTTCAGGCTGCCGACTCTTCTCTTGTAAAGGGACAAATAACGGATAGCGAAGGCGTTTTTAAGTTCGACAATGTCGGTTACGGCCAATATATCATCCGGGTCTCCTACCTGGGGTATCACCCTCAGTTTATTCCAAAGTTTGTTGTTTCCCCCGAAAAAAGCTCCATAAAATTCGGACAAACAGCTTTGCTCGAAAGTTCAAACAACCTGGACGAAGTTAGTGTGTACGCGATGAAACTTACCGGCACAGTAGAGGATAATAAAACCATCTATAACATTACAAATGAAGCTGCAGAAAGGGCCCAGTCGGGGTTGGAGCTATTGCGCCAGGTACCAAGCTGTCAGGTCGATTTTATGTCAAACAATGTTACACTGGAAGGTAGCGATAATGTCCTTTTTCTTGTAAATGGAAAGAAAGTGACCAAAGAGTACCTCATGCAGCTTAACCCTAAGATTATTCAGCGGTTCGAAATTATATCCAATCCGGGAGTGGAGTACGAATCGGATGTGGAAGGGGTTATTAGCGTTGTTTTGAAAAAAAACATGGAATTTGGACTGAATGCCCGGGCAAGTGTTGAAATACCAACCAATTATAAGGGGTATTTTAGTAATCATAATGGAAATATTGAGTATTTCAAAAATGGGATACGTGTTTTTGCCGGTGGCTATTGGGGTTTTAATCAGTGGGATTTGAATTTCGAACGGAACCGTATTTATGAAGGGCCACAGGGAGATTTTTCTGTGTTAAACCAGTATTCAGAAGGTGAGCAGTTTAATAAGTATGGAGGGTTTAATTATGGGACTGATTGGTTTATTAATGACAAAAACTCCCTTAATTTCTATAGTTCTATAAGGCCCTATATCCCTAATGAGATAGATTTGGAGACAGACATATATATAGAATATGATTCTGTAGCGGAAGAAAGGACAAACATAAATTTGCAGGATCGCAAGTACTTTTTTAATGACTATTCACTGTTTTATTTGCACAAGTTCTCAAAACCAGGCCAGGAAATATCGGGAGAGGCATATTACAGTAATAACCGTAGTTATACAGAACAGGAAAATGTTGAGTATTTTGATGAAGATGAGAGTGTTTTAAGTTCTGTTCATCAAATTTCAAAAGATAACAAAGACGTTGTTCGATTAAAGGCAGACTATAAACACCCCTTGTCAGAAAAGCTTAAGTTTTCTGTTGGGGTATTAAGTTATAATTCATTTATTGATAACCGCTATAATGAAAAGGTCGAGAACTATGTCGATGACATTCAATATACGGAAAACAGAATGGCTGCTTATTCGAATATTTCCTGGAAAATAAAGAAGCATAACCTGCAATTTGGGCTCAGGTATGAAAATTCATACATTAATGTTCATCACGAACGTGACACGTCGAATGAATACGATGAACTGTTGCCATTTGTCTCTTATCAGACAAAGCTGGGCAAAAATCACACTTTACAATTAAATTATAGAAAGTCTATTCAACGGCCGTGGCTGAACCAGATAAATCCATTTAACTTTAAAGAGGATGAATATAATATTTCATCCGGGAACCCGAATTTAGGCCCTGGTATTAAGCACAAACTGGTATTTACCCACCGAATTAAAATTAAGGGCCCGTTCTTTATAACTTATAAGCCGTATGTTAAAATGGAAAACGATATTATCCGTAAAATTACCCAACCATTGAATGATTCGGTATCTTACAGCAAATTCGAAAATGTAAGCAGTGCATTTGAGTACGGTGTAAGGTTTAATGCAGGCTTGGCCTTAACTAAGTGGTGGTCTTTTAACCCCGGCTTTACCTATTATCATAAGGAGATTAAGGAAATGAATGAATTTGGGTTGCCTGGTTTCCAGAATGACGCCTGGAAGATAGAATTAAAAACACAAATTATACTGCCCAAAGATTGGGTGATATTTGCCAACTTCAATAAAGAAAGTCCATATATAACCCACCAGCGGACGACCGAAAAAAATTATGTGTTTATTGCAGGGTTCAACAAGAAAGTAAACAACAGGCTTTCTATTTCAGCAATTACGTTAAATCCATGGTCTCAGAAATTTAACTTTGAAGATACCGAAATTCAATCAGAAGGGCTGTCAGAAAAGCATAAGGGATATGTAAATTATAATTACATCGTAAACTTTCGGGTCAATTATTCATTTAATACAGGAAAAGAGATAAAGAAAATAAATCGAAATATACAGACCGATGAGGATGTTGGGGGGAATCAGGGCATTTTTTAATTGTGGGGACCTAACCATACAAATAATTTTTAATAACTATTTTCTTGTCTGATAGAGTCCATTGTAAAGGCGCAATTTTACCCACGCATCCAATTTTTTCACATATATCTGTATCCTTCAGTTTACAACAGCCATTGTTCTGTGAGAGATTGAATATGTCGGAGCATGTCTTTTTTGACCCACCAGGTTTCCGGTGTACCCTGGATTACGGCTGATAGTACAGGCAACCTTTCAGGGCGTTAAGCTCTGGATTGAATTAAAGCCTTTCAGGCGGGGACTGAGTTTATCTCATGAGGTTTATATATACAAAAGACGTTTGTGGGTGACAAAGAAAAGTCTTGTTATTTCAACTTAGTAAACAAAAACCTTTAAACGCTTGTTATTACTTACGGTTGTACATTCCCATTCGTATTGCTGTATAGGATTTAGCGGTTCGTCTTTTCCTTTTCTGTTTAAAGGTTTTTGAGTGTTGTCACCTACATCCATTCTGGTCGGTAACCTGATAGTTTTAAAACCATCAATATCTCAATAAACCATACACTTACCGTTAGTGGCAATTAAAAGCTACATGACGGTTTTCAACGACTTTTTTTGTAAATTGAGTAAACAAAATAATAATTTAACATAAGAAAATTATGAGTGAATTGATGATACAGGGAATTATTTCCGTTTTAAGTTTACCAGCTTCATACCTTATTCTTCGAATAATCTTAAAAAAATCAGTAGTATTTGTAACCGGATATTTATTAATATGTTTTTCGATTTTTGTTTTGTTTTTTGCTTTTTGGGAAGCTCAACTTGGGATAAAATCAGCATACTGGATAATTCCTATGTTGTATGTTGTCGGGATAGGTATTCTTTTAATAATAAGCAACATACTCAAGTCACCACTGGAAAGGTCTATCCAACAGGTTAATAGAATATCGCAAGGAGACCTGCAGCTTAATATAGAACGGACAAATATTAAAAATGAATTAGGCATACTAAATAACTCCTTATTTGATTTATCAGAAAACCTTAAAAGAATAATTGAAGACATTGCCGCTAATGCAGATAGTCTTGCCTCGGCAAGTCAACAGACTAGTAGTTCTTCAGAAGTCTTATCTGAAGGGACCAATGAACAGGCAAGTTCAATCGAAGAAGTTTCATCAACAATTGAACAAATATCTGCCAGTATCCAACATAATACTGAAAATTCACAGCAGACGGAAAAAATATCGCAGGAAGCCAATCAGAGCATTAAAGTTGTAAACGAAAAATCACAAAAAGCTGTGGAGGCAAATAAAGAAATTGCAGCAAAAATAACCATAATTAATGATATTACATTTCAGACCAACTTATTGGCCTTAAATGCTGCTGTAGAGGCCGCCAGGGCCGGGGAGCACGGAAAAGGGTTTGCCGTTGTTGCTGCGGAAGTGAGAAAGTTGGCTGAAAATAGCAAAAAAGCAGCAGAGGAGATTGTTAACCTTTCCCAATCGGCATTACAGATAACAGAAGAAGCGGGTGAAGTGATGACTGACACAATTCCGAAAATTGAAAATACCTCCCGGCTGATTCAAGAGATTTCAGCAGCAAGCACGGAACAAAACAATGGGGCAAATCAAGTGAACAATGCTATTCAAGAACTAAATGTAGTGACCCAGAAAAATGCTTCTTCAAGTGAAGAACTTGCTGCAAATGCAGAAGAACTTGCTGCACAGGCGGAACAGCTTCGAGAAGCAATTTCGTTTTTTAAGATTGACACAACTAAAGGGGTGCTGAAGGTTCGTTCAACGGGCAATAATGAGGAAGTGTTTTAATGGGAAATAGGGGCTTTAGGAATAACAGACAACAAAAAATCAGGCCTTTTTGGAGGATGGTGAAACATGTAGGTATGCAGTATGTAATTTAACACCCCGATAAGTTGGAGGTTCCAATAACCCTGTCCGCCTTATGTTGACAAATCATTGGGTAGTGGCTATAGGTGCAAATGTTAGCCTGCAATGCGATCAATTATACAGGTAAGGAAGCAACGGAAACTGCCCTGTAGATCTTGGCATACTGCTCCTATACACCCGGACATCCCGACTTTACCGGTTCCGGGGAAGCTTAATCGGAAATTACCTGTACCCCTTGTCTCCACAGCCATTTCACAGACCTGCAAAATGACAATGGAAGGGCTTTGAAATACGTATTGTATCTATCCATTAAATTGGGCAGATAAAAAAAGAGGGGCAAAAATTTGATCTTTATACTTTTGCTTGTTTTTTTATAAAAAGAACAAAGTGTAAAATCTACTCTTTGCTCAATTTTATTACCCCCACCCCTTTTTCTGTTGCTATTTTTAGCAGGTAAACCCCTTTGGGTAAACCGGAAAGGTTGTCGCTTAAAACCTGCATGTTATGCATTTTGCAGGAACGTATAAGCTGTCCTTTCATGTTCAACAGGATGACATGGGCTCTTTGATATGTAGTTCCTAAATCAATGGTAAAGTTGTTCTGTACCGGGTTCGGATAACAGGTAAATGCATTTTGTCCCGTACGGTTCATGTGGGTTGAAAAATCCAGTATAATGGTAATGACACTGTCGCATCCGGCGGAATTTTTCACCTTTGCAGTGTAGGTGCCGCTTTGCGTGTAGGTTTTACCGTCGGGGGCAGTGTATATTTCACTAGGGGAAAGGTTTTTTGTGATTTCAGAACTTGTCTGGGGGCAGAAGCTCCAAAGCTCATTTCCATTAATGCTGTCGAAGGCTGAGAAATACAACTTGTTGTTAAATGCGGTTAAATCTCCTGGGAACGAACCGAGCTTTCCACTGAAAATATCCTTAACCAAAGCAGGAATGTTGGTGCCATCGTATTCCCAAAGTTCGTTTCCATTGATGCTGTCATAGGCAGAGAAATACAACTTGTTGTTCAATACGGTTAGATCTCTTGGAAATGAACCGCCCGATCCACTGCGAATATCCGTAATTAAAGCCGGAGCGTTGATGCCATCGTAGCCCCAAAGCTCTTCTCCACTTTTGCCGTCATTGGCCTTAAAATACAGTTTTTTATTAAAAGCGGTGAAATTATTAGGAAAAGAACCGCCTAATCCACTACGAATGTCCGCAACCAAAGTGGGAGCATTGGCACCATCGTAAACCCAAAGTTCATCCCCATTGTCACCTTCGTCGGCTTTAAAATACAGCTTGTTGTTCCATACGGTCAAATGTCGGGGATCTGACCCGTACTTTCCAAGGTTAATATCTGCAACTAAAACCGAAGCATTGGTGCCGTCGCAAACCCAAAGTTCATGTCCATTGATGTGGTTCTCGGCAGCGAAATATAGCTTGTTGTTAAATACGGTTAAGTATTCAGGAGATGAACCTTCTGCTCCAATGTAGATGTCTGTAACCAAAGCGGGAGTATTGGTGCCATCGTAAACCCAAAGTTCTTCACCATAGTTTCCGTCATTGGCACTGAAATACAACTTGTCGTTGAATACAGTTAGATGTCGGGGATCTGAACCGTCCACACCACTATTGATATCAGCCACCAAAGCCGGGGTATTGATGCCATCGTACGTCCATAGTTCGTCTCCATTGATGTCGTCTGTGGCTGCGAAATACAGCTTGTTGTTGAATACGGTTAAATATCGGGGTTCTGAACCGCCCCATCCGCTGTCGATATCCGCAACCAAAGCGGGGGCATTTGTACCATCGTAAACCCAAAGTTCGGGACCATAGTTGTCGTCATTGGCAGCGAAATACAGCCTGTTGTTCCATACAGTTAAAGTTCTGGGATACGAACCGCCTGAGACTGAATTAATATCTGCAACCAATACGGGAGAGTTGATGCCATCGAATTCCCAAAGTTCCCTTCCAAAGTTTCCGTCATCGGCCCTGAAATACAGCTTGTCGTTGAATGCGGTTAAACCTTTGGGAGATGCCCCCTTTTCTTCACCGTGGATATCTGCGGCCATAGCGGGAGCATTTGTACCATCATAAACCCAAAGCTCTTCACCATAATTTCCGTCATCGGCACTGAAGTACAGCTTGTTGTTAAATACGGTTAAATATCGGGGTTCTGAACCGTCCGCACCACTGACGATATCTGCCACCAAAACCGGAGCATTTATACCATCGTACACCCAAAGTTCGGTTCCATTGCTGCCATTATCAGCTCTGAAATACAGCCTGTTGTTAAAAGCTGTTAAATATTGGGGGGATGACCCCAAGAACTTTTCACTGTTAATATCAGCCACCAAAACCGGAGCACTGGTGCCATCGTACACCCAAAGTTCCCTTCCGTTGGTACTGTAATTGGCAGCGAAATACAGCTTTTTGTTAAGTACGGTAAAACCGGAGGGATATGAACCGTTTGCACCACTGTCGATATCTGCGGCCATAGCGGGTACATTTGTACCATCATATTCCCATAGTTCGTATCCATTGTTGCCGTCTGTGGCCTGAAAAAGCAATTTGTTGTTAAATACGGTTAGATGTTTGGGAGATGAACCATCCTCTCCGCTATGGATATCAGCAACCATTGTCGGTGAATTGCCCCCATCGTAAACCCAAAGTTCTTCTCCATTATGGCCGTCATTGGCATTGAAATAGAGCTTGTTGTTGAATACCGTTAAATATTGGGGATCCGAGTTGTCTGCCCCACTGTCATTATCTGCAACCATTGCCGGAGCGTTGGTTCCGTCATAAACCCAGAGTTTGCTCCCGTTGATGCCGTCATTGGCCGAGAAATACAGCTTATTGTTGAATACCGTTAAATATTGGGGATATGAACTCCTCGTTCCACTGTAGATATCTAAAACCAAAACCGGAGCATTGGTCCCGTCATAAACCCAAAGTTCGGTTCCGTTATTGCCGTCATTGGCCGAGAAATACAGTTTGTTGTTAAATTGGGTAAATGCTCCAGGATGGCTATCGCTCCTTTTTCTGTTCGTGTTAATGTCTGCTACCAGTTTTACCTGCTGGCTGAAAACGGTATTTGCGCTCAGCAAAGCAATAGCTGAGATCAAAAGAAATGTAGGTCGTCTTTTTTTCATGGCTGTTTTTTTTATGTAAAGGGTTTTGGTCCCCAATGGGTAACCACAGTCAAAATTAATTAAAATTTGAAAGTACAGTTTGTTTACAATCGTGTCTTAGTGGAATTTTTAGCGTTATTATCGCACTTAATATGTTTAATGGGAGTAACTTAAATTTTACCTGGGTTTGTTTGTCCTGCAAGGCGCTAAAGCTGTTCAACGCATAAGCATATTTGGGCTGGGTTGTTTTGATTTTCAGTGCAAACAGGGCAGGTAAAAAAAGGGGGACCAAAAGAATGAAGTTTAACTTATTGTCGTTTCGGGTGGGGCAGGAAGTGGTACCTTTTGGCAGTCAATAGATTTTGACTCTTTCCCATATGACAAAAAGCCGGTCCTGTTTGAACTGACAGGTTCCAGTGGTGCCAACCTAACTGAAGGGTTGTCGGGTTTTTGGAGGAAGATATGCCATAATTTTAGATAGCATGAAAACCATATTTTTCATTAAGGCCTTTTTTATTAACAATTTAAATGTCAGCTTGTTGTAGTTTGTAGGTAACAGATAAGTAATGCAAACTCAAAAAGTTGGGTCGCAAAATAGGTGCTGTGTGTAATATATTGTTTATTAGGTTATTACTGGGCATCTATTTTCCGGAATAAGCTTAGCCCTTTGTTTTTGTTGTTCTTGTATTGGTTGGCCGATTTGCAACATGCTGAACAAAAGACTTTGTCGGCCCTCCCTTAAACGGGGCCCCCGCATATTGGACATTATCTTTTCTTAAGAGAACAGTATATTATGGTACCATCAAAACACACCTCTTTAAAGCACCTTCTTATTGAGGGGAAGAAACAGATCGGGTTAAAATATTACCCGGACAAGATAATTGAGCATGTCGTAGAAAGCCTTCCCGGGGGTTAGGTGGGGCGAGGGGACCAAGATGCCATATATTAGCAATGCCAATAATAACCTTGAAGCCATCTACAGCGCATTCAAGGGGATTGCCTGGATAAACGGGGGCACTTTTATGGTAAAGCATCAAGCAGGGATAACAAAGAAGGTACCCCCCCACACCCTGCGGCACAGTTTTGCCACATACCTGCTTGAAGCAGGCGTTAATTTGAGGAATATTCAGGTATTACTGGGGCACAATTCAACAAAGGGCAGAGAGATATACACACATGTAGCAAGCCATACAATTCAGAATATAATAAGTCCATTGGAATTCTTATATTTGAACGAAAACAAACAATAAACGACAAAACGGATCGATGAAAGGAAAATATCATTACCTTTTTTAAAAGTTATGCTATTTTGTTGTTGTGGCTAATTAAGAGCGTCATTTTACAAAATCCGATTGTTTCTCAATAAATACATCATATATATGGATTCAAGATTAGAAACACAATTAAGAAATCTACTGAATTCCTGCATGCTTTATGACCGTGGTGAATCTGATGAGGCAAAAAAAATTGCTGTAATTATCAGGACTCTACTCCATGATACGAATAATTCTCATTCACTTCTTAAACAGATGGAATTGAAAGATATCAAGTATATTGATTCTTCATATGAACGAAATCCTTCATCGATTACACCGTATCTAGTGTAAAGATTGTTTAATAGCCGAATTAAAAGTATCTTTGCCTTATGGCAAGAATAGGAAGAAAGATATCTCTAAGCGACGAAGACCTTGTAACTTTGGTTGCCACATCAAGAGCCCACAGCGCGGATTATAGAGCTGTAGTGCGCTCCAAAATAATTCTGATGCTTAATGATGGTCATAGTTACGATTCTATAAAGACCGAATTAAAAGTGGGGCGGGAAGCCATTGCAAAATGGAAAAGGCGTTACTTGGAGTTAGGCCTTGAAGGCTTGAACGATGCACCAAGACCCGGAAAAGCTCCTGTTTATACTGAAGAGGACAAGGCAAGGGTTGTGCAGAAAGCTTGCTCAAAACCTGAAGGTGGATATTCTAATTGGAGTCAACGAAGGATAGCGCAGGAATTTGGGATGAGTCAAAGCACAGTTCAGAGCATTCTTAAATCTCACGACCTGAAACCACACAAAGTGGATTACTGGTGCGGGAAAAGTACCGATCCGGAGTTTGAAGAAAAAATGCTTAATGTTGTTGGGTTGTACATGAACCCTCCAGAGAATGCATTGGTATTATCCGTAGACGAAAAGACACAAATACAAGCCTTGGATCGATCTCAGCCTGAACTGCCTTTGAGGTCAGGTAATCCCAAGCGCCTAACGGCCACTTACAAAAGACATGGTACGGTATCTTTAATAGCAGCATTATCCGTTCATGATGGTGAAGTTACTGCAAATACAATTGACAAAAACAATGCGCAAAAC
Organism: Bacteroidales bacterium; assembly: GCA_965230395.1. Taxonomy (GTDB): domain Bacteria; phylum Bacteroidota; class Bacteroidia; order Bacteroidales; family UBA10428; genus UBA10428. Next base: position 1,520,776 of record CBDDKV010000002.1, on the reverse strand, counting down.
TTCTTGCGGTTTTTGAAGAGAATATACCGGAAGTATCCTAACAAACAGCTCCATGTAATTGCAGACAACCTGAATGTCCATAAGCATAAAGATGTTAAAGAATGGGTAGATTCAAAACACCGGATGACAATACATTTTACCCCGACCTATTCTTCATGGTTGAACCAAGTGGAAATTTGGTTTAATATATTATCAAAAGATGTTCTTAAAGGCGCTGTTTGGCAAAGTAAAAAACAGTTGGCTTCTCAGATAATTCAATACGTAGACACCTACAACAAAGAACGGGCTAAGCCTTTTGAGTGGACATATGATGGAAAAAAGAAAAATAGTTCGGCTAATATCAAATCTTCACACTAGGCCTAATAAAAATTATTGGATGGGGAGGTCAGGCTTATTATGCTCCTCGGTTTAATTCAAATGAAGAGCTTGGTAATAGGGATTTTATTTCATGGTGGAATCAGTTAGTAATTAAGGATAATAGAGGAAATGAATTTACAAGAAAGAATCTAGTACTAGGCGTTGCAAATAAACTTGGCGGAGCTCATTACGACCCAAATCCTCCTAGAGATCTCATAGAGTTTACTACTAGCTCATCGATTGATTATCGTTTTATTGGCGAAGATGGGCAAAGTTACCAACTTAATGAAAAACCAGAAAACCCTTCAGTAAGGCAAATTGCATTCGAATTGCTTTTGTCATTTGAAAAACAAGATCCTTTCTTATTCTCTTTGCAATTTTGGAATAGAAGTATACCATTACAGTTAAAAGGTTATATTGAGCAAGTGCAAGAGGAATTTAATACTGTATTCAAATATCGAGACATCGGCTGGTTCTATTTCTTTGAACAAAGGCGTGAGAATACTGTACGCCTTGATAACAATAACCAAAATGTGATCTGGATAGATATAAAAGCAAAGAACCTTGAATATCTTCTTTATTCTGGTACCACAATGTGGGTCTGTAGAAAAAACAAATTCCCAATTCTAGAATACCAGTTAGAGCCCGCCGAAGAGAAGGTCGTAATACAGTATTTAAAGTCTGTTATTTATCAGGGTCACCTACAATGTAAATTAGCGTTTCTATCCATTAAGGTTGAAAACCCTATGGATTATCTATGGGAACAGACGCTAGTTAATTTCTTTGCAAAGCTTCATACAATTGATTTCGACATTAACAATATTTACTTTAAGAACCTCTTTGTTATGTATCTGCATATTGAAATAGGTTTGTTCGTTCATACCAGGAAAAAGAGATACTTAAAAGATCTGATCTTAGATAGCTTCCCAGAAGCTAAACCAATATGCGATAAAATTACTGAGATAACGTGCGGAGAAAATTTACTAAAAAGAGAAGGAATCAGAAGAACAATGGAAAGTCTCACGGATTTACTTGATTTGCATGCCAAAGTCACCTAAAGTTAACTAGCCACAATCGAATAGGTGGCTGACAGTCCTATTGACTGCCAGTGCACCTTTTACACCTCTCCCGAACCTTCGGGATACCGACCGGTATACGGCGGTCGGCAACCATAAAAAAAACAGTTCTTTTCACCTGTCTCGCTAGTCCCGTTTTCTGGAGATGTTGCGAACAGCTAGGAGACTTCCATCAACACTGTTTAACGCACGGTCATCCAAATTATTGGGACAGTTGCCGTTCCTCCCTTCACCTGTTTGTGAGACCTCTGTATTTCCTACAGCTCATTGCCACTGGCTAATATGGATTCTTTCATCTAACCAAACACATAATTCAAACATATACAGCCAGTTCTGCATTAAGCTTGTTGATTGTATTCGAAAGGGAATTAACCCTTTTTTGCAAATATGTTTTACGGTTTCCTTCAATTAAGTAAGGGTTAAAGCTTACTTTTTCGGTCACCATTTTATAAAATATGGTTGCAATTTTTTTTGCGGTGGCAACTATGGCCGGCCCCGCCCCTGATTTAGCTTTTTTAGACCTCAGGTAATCACCAATGGGATTTTGGGCATTCCATAGCCCATTGGCGGCCTCCCTAAAAGCTTGTCCCGCTTGGTTCTTTCTTTTACGTACCTTTGATGAAAGCACCTTGCCCCCTGATATTTTATTATCGGGAACTAAATTTAACCATGACAAAAACTGCTTCACTGTCGGAAACTTTTCTTTTAGGTTAGGGCCGGTCTCGGAAAGTACCGTCAGTGCTGTAGTTTGTTTGTATCCATATATTTCGGTTACATCCACCCCATATGTATTATACAAATGCTGTGAAACATTAAAGGTTGGTTGCTTGTTTTTGGAGGGACGGCACTTAACTTTAAATTCCACTATTTCCGGAGATGCCAATAACTTAACCACCCTTTCGCTTTCGGCATCAACCTTTCTAAGGTGTTCCCCTAGTTCCCTATATCTATCCCGCGCCAATTTTAAACAGAACAACTGATCACTTCTCCAGTTCCCTTCCAATGATTTTATTAATGTTTCCTCTGAGCACTTAATCCTATGGTTGCGGAGTTGCGCTAATAACAACGGGTTTCTTTCCCCGTTAATAATAGCATTAACTATTTTCGAGCCCGTTTCGCCATTAATGTCATTGATAACATCGTGCAACTTAATGTTCATACACACCATAGCCTTTTGAATATGTTGGGTTTCTTTTGTCATGTCCCTTATGATTTGCTTCCTCAAACGAACATATGTGCGAAGTTCCCTTGTAAGGTTATCTGGTTGAAAACAGGCATTGAGATATCCACTGGCATGAAGTTCTTGTAACCATTGTGCATCTATCACATCGGTCTTTCTTCCCGGAACATTTTTCACGTGATATGCATTAACTAAAAACACTTCTATGCCATAATCCAACAAAATGGTGTACAAGTGGTACCAGTATGAACCGGTCGATTCCATTGCGACTGTGTCTATACCGAGAGAAACAAGCCATTTCGCTAACTCATGTAGGTCTCTGGTAAAACCTTTAAAACTTCTTACCGGGGTCTCACTCCTATCTGGGGCAACTGCCACATAATGAACATTGGATGCAATGTCAATCCCCGCTGCATTTTGTTTTATTAACTTTGCCATATCATTTTATTTAGCTGGTAATGTTCAACATGCAGAATGGATTAAATATTCTTTCATAAGAGATCAAAGTCGTCAATTGGATATTTAAATGCATATATGCCTATACTGCTGATAGGGTTCTAAACACCAGTACCGTACAAGGTCTGAACATTACCTTTTTTTTAGGAACACCTCCTTCAATGAAAAAGTTGACCAGTACTCCCGTTAGATTATTGGATATGCCGCTTGAGCGGCTCAAATACTGCTGACTGCTGACTTCTCTGTATAACTACACGTAGTTTCAGAGACCTCCCCTGGTAAGAGCATTATCCTTCGGTCAATTCCTGCTGCATCTATCCCGAAAATGTGTTTTGTTGAATTTGATTAACAAATTCTTACAAACACAATATCGGGATGCTCCCTTACCCACTTTACAAAGCCTCTATGTCCCGGACGTCCGGGATTCGTCAGTACTCCCGATTTAGAACAACTAAGGTTTTATCCAAACCCAAGTTGTTCTTATATCGGGACAGTCCTGCTTCGTTACTCCTTTCTGTCGTTGTCTCCACTTCGTTCCGGTCCACTGCATGGGTCACCCCAAACCACTACATTTTTGCATACGCAAAAAGTGCGGCTTACTAACAGGCCTATGTCTCCACAATTGTTTCATCGACATAGTATCCAACCAGCCTGTAAGGGACTTTCACCCTCCGGATAAATATTCCCATCAATCACTCCTTTTATTCCGCAAAATTTGTATTTTTCGAATTTATTCAGAGCTTCCTGACGGGTGTGCTCATGCTCATGCAGGGCACACACATTATGTAAAATTCATTGCAAAACATTGTAATGCAACAAATTTTACACTTGTCATTGCCAGCAATTAAACAAGATAGAGAGTGACATCTTCAATTAGAAAGAAAATATCAGCTAAAATAATTTATCCTCATGCTCCTGATTTACTGAGAATGTGGTCTCGTCATGTTCCTGATAAAATAAACTTTAAAGGCAAAGAGTATGGGTTAGAATTTGAACTATTCGATAAGGAAACAATATTTAAAATTACATATGATAAAAAAAATCGCCCTACCGATGATTTTGAGATTGCTGATTTTAGAAATAATGAGGGACAATTAGTCCAAGATATATTTAACCATATAATTACGACATTAAGAACTTTTGACCACGCTGATTTGAGACTTAAGAGAATTACTCCAAACGATTCAATTGTTATTGAAATAGAGGTTTTTAATGAAAGTGGTTTATTAGAATCAGCATTTGAATATAGACCAGATTATGAACCACCAATTCAATTTAAGTATTTATATACACAATTAGAGGATCACGATGGATTAGAAGGTTTTCATTTTGCATTTGAAGACGAGCAATTATTTGCATTAGGTTTGTTAATTGAGGCAAATCATGCATTAATGGAAAATGATTATAATGTTTGTATTCTACATTGTTGTACTGCAATTGAATCATGTATATTTCCGATTCTTGAAGAATATTTAAAGGGTTTGTTTTTTAATAAAGGAAATTCACATATTAACTCAATGCTCAAAGAACTTCCAATGAACATAAAATATGAATTAGTTTTTGGGACTGTTGAGAAAGATATTTTCATTGAAGAAGGAGAATTACTCGAAAAATTAAAAAAACATAACAAATTAAGAAACTCCATTATTCATTCTGGGAATTCAGCAAATAGAGATGATGCATTTTATTGCTTAAATGATGCAAGCAGATTTATCGGAATGATATATTTACAAATAAAGGATTTGAATAACTAAAAAATAACTGCAGGCAATAATTAGGTGTCAAACCCAGTGCGGTCTGGGAGACCCCACTGGGTTTGTGCCTGTGTTGAGCCAAACCCCTTAATCGGGGGGCTAATTTTTCCTGTGTAATTTCAAAGTTCCAGGTTTTGGTGAGAATATAGTTTCTACGGTACAGGAATTTAGTATTTTTCTATATTCAGACATTTTCCACATTGATTTTTTCCTCTTTTCACCCGGTTTTTTTATGAGTTGTTCATGGAAACCTATCATTTCGGCATAACCCCTGTTTGTACAGGCATACCCTTACTAACTTCTGAAAATGCCTCATTGTTATTTTCTGGTAACAAACACAAAAAGCAAAGGCCATTTACGAACGAATGAACTACAAAACAGTACCGTTCTATCGGAAAAAATCTGTAGTACTACCTGTAGAAAATTTCAAGAATGCACCTCCTTAAAATCAGAAAGTTATAAGCCTAAGGCTGCAATGTGGGGTAAAACCCGCCTGACAGGATTAGACCGACTATTAGGCAGCCGGCTCAGGTACTGTATCTGGTAAAGCTGGAAGCGGATACGCACCAGAATCAGGAACCTGATAAAACTTGGATTGCCAGAGTGGCTAACTGTTAAATGGGGGTTTACAAGAAAGGGGGTGGCACGTAGTCCAAAGCCCGGTTCTTCAAACTACCATTACCAAAGAACGGTTAGTGAAGAGGGGGGTGTCAACAGCGGGCATTTACAGACGCTTCAGCCATGTTTAACGAACCGCCGTATACCGGCCGATATCCCGAAGGTTCGGGAGTGGTGTGAGGGGGTGGAGATACGGAAATACTTCGTATCTTGCTCTACTTGATTAGCAACAATAAGATGAGAGACCAGCAAGACAGATATAAACTGAACCTATTTTATCAAGGAAAGAGCAGCGAGATTGAGTATTTTAATGCCCAAGATTTAACTGATAAAATATTTGAATGTGAAAATTTACATATTTCGACTTTAGCTATGGATTTTAAGAAGAATCAAAGTCAAAAGTATCGTAAAGAACTTGAGCAAAAATGGATTGAGATTTTACCAAAACTTGATAATGTGACAACTTTATCAGTGAGACATCGAGTGAATCAAAAATATTTTGACTCGATTTGCAAGATGAAGAATTTAGAAAGACTTTTCTTTTGGACATCAACAGTTGATAATATTCTTAATATAAAAAATCTCAAAAAACTTACTTGGCTAAATGTTGAGCGTTTCAATAGGCTAACTGATATTTCACCGATTTTAGGATTAGAAGAGCTTAGATTATTATCAATATCAAATTGCTTCAAAATTGATACTTATGACATGATTGGGAAATTAACAAAACTAGAAGGACTAGATTTAAGTGGAGATGAATTTGCTCCGAAAAACCTGAGATTAAAAAGTTTAATTCCTTTTGAGACATTAAGAAATTTAAAGCATCTTGACTTGTGTTCAACATCTGTGATTGATAAATCATATGATAGTATTTTAAAAATGGATAAATTGGAGCGATTTGATATTACAGTTCATATTGCTAAAGATTTGAGAGAAAAGATTAAATCTAGACACAAAAACTTAAAAGCTGGATTTTTTATGGACTGGGATTATGAAAATGATAAATTCTATGATGACAAAAAATGGTGAGAAATTAATGTTGCTAACAATTAATTGGCGTTTGTGACAACAATCATTAAATAAAAAGCGCGGCTTGCATTGCAGGCCGCGCTTTCGGTTTTATAAAACAATTGTATTACCAACGCCAATATTTTTTTCTGACCTTTTTAAGGTATCTGTCCTGATGAATGGGTTTGGTTCACCCATAAAGTACATATTATGATCTGAAGAACCGTAAAATGCCCTGAGACCGGGATGAGGTGTTTTTCATTATTTTATGGTTGGCAATAGGTACAGGGAACTTTATTCGAATATCAATGTGCAACCTGACAGTCTCATTTAAAGTTCCCTGTTATTATCCAACCGCTATTTTAATTGCTGTTTTCCGGTAGCAACTCTTTTGTATCTAATTTTGACGGCATGAAAATACCAATCACCCCCTTTATGCCAACTGTCATAATAATATTATACAAAAAAGCTAAAAAGGCGAGGAGGAGCAAAGAACCGCAAATACCTGCTAAAATCATGTAAATGGTAAATTCACCTTCATAGTAAATGGTTCTGCGTAACATCCCTTTCAATCCTGCCATTCCCATAAATGCACCCATTCCGATTCCTCCGACTAAATGTGCCCAGAAATGAAAGTTTGCTAGTTTCTGACTATAAAGTTTTGCTCCATTCGTTAAAATTGGTAAAAGCAGATATATAGCTGAATATAAGGTCATGGTTAAGCCAATCAATATAGCTACGTGAACATGGGGACCTACAATCCACTGGGTGTTATGTAAGATACGGTTAAGTCCTATATCAGCCTGAATAATTCCTGCCGGTACAGCCAAACCAAACCCTAACAATCCGCCAAGCAGGAATTTTAACGGATTTGTCATTTTTAACGGCCTGGCACTCCACAGGGTAATTAATGTAATAAAGAATGCCAGTCCCTGGGTAATTAACTCAAAAGCAGTTACCAATTCGCCGGAAACGATTTTTAAAAATCCGGGTTGTGCCTGATCCGATAACAAGTGGTGTGACCAGACTGTCCATGAAACAATCAGTTCAACCCAAAGTGCAAGCCTGGCTATTCGGGCCATATATAAGTTTTTTCCGGTTATTAATGTTGCCAGTAAATACCAGGTGCCCGCAACAAAAATCAGGACTAAGCCGTCAGCAATTAAATCCAGTCCCCACCAAAACCAGTTTTTGTAAAGCAGAGCATCAACAGCGCTATTTTCAAGGTTATACCCCAGTATGGCCGAAACCATATATACCAGAATAAGGACACCGGTAAAAGTTATGATGAGTGAGTTTAAGAGCGTGTCAACAGTACCTCTGGCAATTGCTGCTACAGGTATGGATGGAACAAGGTGTTCCCTGCGTTTGCTTTTCCTTCTGAATATGCTTTCTGCCCACGAAAATCCGGTAGCAGACGCAAGCATAGAACGTCCAGATACTTTTTCCTGTCCTTCAGGGGTGTAAGCTATGGTTTTAAAAATATTGAATACATAAAACAGGGTTCCCACCATTACTAAAGCAATACCTAATATAAAAATTGCCCCACTCCACGGATTAAACTGCGATAAATCAGCCGGCAGTGGCCAATACAGCGTGTATAGCGGAGCATAATGAGTCAGGAAGTCTGAAAACCAGAACACAAATGTTCCCCCAGCAACAAGTACAAAACTCCAGTTCCCAAGTTTTATACTCCACAGTGGTTTTTTCATTAGATATGGAACCAGAAACAGGAATGCCCCAAACACAATGGAGTAAGTTGAACCAAATATTCCGACCAGCGGGTGAGCGGTCAGAAGTGAAAAATAATGTACGTTATCAAACAACGGTATGGGTTCAATCTGGTAAATTCTCATTATCATCCCTTCAATAGCCGAAAGGCCATAATACAAGATGCCAACAACAACAAAACGAAGGGCAAGTTTTTGCATCGGGGTTAAACTGTCAGGATTAAACAGTCCTTCTGTTCCGTTTAATAAAGTATCTTTAAATTTCATCATTACTTCGTTTTTAATGTTATTGTTCATTTACTATTACCACATCTTTTAAAATCATTTGATGGCCTTGGGGCCCCGAATATTCGGTTGATCGAATCGTGTAGATGCCCGGTTCTTCAAACTTCCACATTAAATCATTTTTATGTCCGGGAACAACCTGCATTTGACAAACCATGGACTTATTTTGTCTGAAGATGCCAAAACCATAGGTCAGGTCTTTCGATGTAACATCAAATACAACAATTTCCCCAACTTTCATTTCAAGTTGTTCATCAGGAAGTTGAAACCGGTGATTTTCTACGGTAATATCAAACACCTTGTCGGGTGTAATATTAGCGCGGTTTAAATCCATGGAAACCCAGGGGATTGTTTTGCTTGTGGCAATGTGTAATGATACGCCTAAAGTAGTGAGGAATACTACAAGAACAACAAACAAGCTGGTTTTTAGCACACCGGCTTTGCCTGGTTTTGTAATCATATATCCAAAGCCCAGGATAAATAAAATTATGACTATGGCATAACATGTATACGCATAAGTCTGTCCGTTTAATACTAATTCTGAATCAACCATAATTAATAATTTTCATTTAGTAACTGAATTTTATCTCTAATGTATTTTTGGGTTTCTATTTCAGTTAGATCGGCTAAGGTGGTTGTGCCAAGAAGCTTTTCAATTCCTTCAATAATAGCAATCCAGTTGTCGTGCATATGGCATTTTTTATGACTGAATTGGCATTCCCGAAATCCAAAAAAGCATGTATTTTGGTCTTTGTCGGATTCTGTTGCATTAACAATATCCAGCAATGTTATCTCCTGAGAATCCTTCATTAACCTGAACCCTCCTTTATTTCCCTGAACGCTTTGCATCAGGTCCGTTTTTGACAAATCGGTTAAAAGTCTCCTTAAATACCTTAAGGGTATCTTAAGGTATTCATGCATTTCATCTGCCCGGTATAGTTTTGTTTTGTTTTTGGCCATGAAAGCAAAAATCCTAAAAGCATATTCTGTTGTCTTATTGAATCTCATGTTAATAATACCCTGATGTATTATTATAAAACTATATATTTTCGGCCTAAAAAAAAATTATGGTCATGAAGGTCGAAGGAAGGTTAAAGAACGGTTGTTTTGTAAAGTTTGATTGTGTGCAGGCTGAAAGGTTTGCAGACACAATGTTTCGCGAGTGGGGATTTTTTTTCTTTGAACAGTAAAAAAAACAAAATACATACACCTAACTAATTGAATTTGTGTGGTTCGGGATTTTAAAATACTCAATTATCAGGTCTCCATATGGTATAATAAATCATTTACAGCTTAAATTTAGCACTTTGTCATGCATGTTTTTCAAGTGAACCTTACATGGGCAGGAATACCCACCTGAAGCCTTTCCATTGGTCAAGTCTTTCATAAGTGTGGGGATCGGCATTCTATATCTTTTCTTCAGTTTCTTCCATCCTGGTTTAATTAATGGTTGTAAGAAAACACCACATGAAAGAACGACGTTTCCTAAGAAGTACTGTATTAAAAAGGTAAATTTTTTTAGGATGATACACTTTGAGCCCAGCCCGTGCAGGCGCGAACAGAATAGTAACGTTAGTGCGCTGTACTACCAAACTTATCACTATGTCTGACTGGCACAAACTTTCTTTAAAATTCATTTGCAATGATAAAAAAATGAAGGGATGAATTAAAAAAATGTTTGACAGCATATCGTTGAACAATGCTATCCGCCGCTATGGGCATACCGTTTGCCCCTGCTTCGTAGAAACTGTTTTTCGCCAAAACCCGGAACGTTGAAATTACCCCCCCCGACTGGTGTCTTTGGTTTTATACAGGTACAAACCTAGCGGGATTTCCAAGACCACACCGGGTTTGGTGCCCGAGTATTTTAGGCCTCGTTTTTCTTTACCATAATTCTGTCAATAAACATTTTACCAAAGTAAATAAAAATCAAATAAGGTATTGTAACTACAAATCCAAACATTGCTTTTAAAGGCCATCCAATTCCCATTAAACTTGTTACTAATGTTTCAACTCTTTCTCGGTTCTCAGGCAATACATTCTCATAATTCATTCCGTCAATGCTATAGCCATAATGATTGAGAAGTATTATTTTAGAAAAGTCTCCCCAAGCCGCAAAAATTGGAATCAAAAATGCCATTAGGGATAATCCAATAAGAATATATCTAACTGTCATTTTTCTAGTATTACTCTTTCTCAATCGGGTTATTGTTAAAATTGGCAAAGAAATTATCAACCCCAGAATTCCGAAGTTTATTATTGTGATTATTGTTTCCATATCAGGTTTCTAATTGGCATTACGATTAATCAACTTTTTTTGAAGTTTTTTATATTCCTTATTTGCCTCTCTATTAATCGTATAGCTTACTGTTAGTCGGTGTTTTCCAATCTGGTCTTTTAATGAACGCTCAAAAAATATTGTGTAGCCATATCCAACATTAAGCCACATTAATGGAATCCCTATTTTTAGCATCAATGCAGGACTATAATCTTCGAAATCAGTATAGTTTATGAATTCTACTCCCAAAAAGCACCCGTGAGTCTCACCGATAACTCCTAATTCTCAACCAATCTTTAGCCAATTATCATTTTGTCAAAATCACTTAAACATAATTCCGAAGACAGGAAAAAACCAGACGAGGAGAATGGTAACAACGTACCTAAATGCCCCGGTTGGTCAAAAGCTTATACATAATAAATATCCAATAATTTGGCCTGGATCATTTCAACATTATCAATCACCCAACGATCATTTTCTTTAATGATTACAACAGAAAACTGGCAACGCTCATTCCCTTCACCCATGTTCTCGTAAAGACATTTACGTTCATCATATTTCGGATCTGTATTGGGATCAATAAACTGATATAAAACATTTTGTAAAGGAGTAATATACCGATATTTATTATCTGATACTTTATGGATTTCATATTCTAAGTATTTATCAGATTTATTACATAACCGACCTAATGCGTCTCCATATCCTACACAGTCGCAAAAATAGTTGCCAAATGTTTTTTCTTTTCTTTCAAACAATACCTTTTTGTATGATTCTGAGAAATATTCAGTCTCATTAATATAAGCAGTAACAGAATCTTTAAGTTCCTCAAGTGTCATCTCATCATAATCATATCTAATATCCATTTTACTCCAAAACCACTCACTGGATTTTATTAGAAGCTCTTTTATTTCTTCCTTATCTTGTAATTCTTTTTTCCCTTTAAACGAATTGCATGATACAATTGCTACAAAGAAAAGAAATACGTAAAATTTTCTCATGACGATTTTCTTTATTCTAATATGACTTATTTCTTACCCTATTATCCCAGGCTTGGCTTCTATATGGCATTTTTCTATTATAATAATTTTAGTATCAATAGAAAAAACCACTATTATAGTGGTTTAAAAGCACCAAGGATTATTTTATCAATAGTTAAGAATTTAATTGTAGTGTAAATTTAATGAATTAAAACCATCCAATGTTTAATTTGTATTTTCATCTATCATGTCTAATGCACTACAACAACCGAATAAATATTACATTTATTCCTATTGTGCCGTGCCCCCAAATGTAACAAATCAACCGGAATTTTAGTGATTGGAATAAATTAGATGAAAAATGAACTTAAACGGTCGGGTTTTATGGGAACTTCAAAGAGAAGGCCTTTCAGCAAACCTGTTACGTTTTCTTGTACCATTTAACAAACCTTTCGGCATAGTGTTTCGATAACAATTTTAAAACATAACCGGATATCCCCAGGTCTGAATGACTTATTGGCTTAAAAATATTTTGCCTGCCATTTTCTTTGGAACGGTTGTTTCTAAGATAAAAAACAGCAGTACAACCATGTATTCAACACCAAGCAGCCAGTACGACTCATTGTAGGACGGATTACTATAAGCATAATAACTCAGAAAAGCAGTAAATGACCACACCAACATAAATCGTGTTTTTAAGAAAATGGAGAACACCAACGGAGTTAACAAATACCAGGGGTGTACAATTCTGGATATCAAAAGGTATAATACAAAAACTGCTACTATACCTGCAAAAAGATTTTTATATTTTTTGCCTTTTAGAACAGCTGTAACAACCAGAACAATTAATATACTTAAAGCCGGGAAAACCCAGCTATATTCATAAAAAATGTTGTGCCCGATTTTCTGAAATGAAATGTATCTGGCAATATTATAGAGGCTGGCATTGAACTCAAAACTCTGAAACCATAAATTAACACTTCCAAGAAAGTTTCCGGTTGACTCAAACGAAAAAACCAGGGGCAGGATAATTACGAGTCCGGCGATTGCCATGAAAGTATAAAAGAGCAGAAGTTTTTTTATTTTCCCAAAGCGTAAAAACAGCGGTAAAAACATTAAGGGCATTAGTTTTACTCCTATACCCACAGCTACCAATACACCTGCCCATGCTGTTTTATTCATTACATACAAATAAACACCGGCCAGAAAGAAAAAAATCATGACACTTTCAAAGTGTAGGTTTCCCGGGAACTCGATAATAACAAAAGGGTTAAGGGCAAACAACAGGATGTTTCGGGCGGGAAGTTTAAAGTACTTTAAAAGGCGTATTCCCAGAAACACAATTCCTAAATCTGCGGCAATAATAAAAAGCCGTAAAAAAATTGTCTCTAACAACAGGTTTTCGTTTGAAAACAAAGCAGCCAGATAAAAGAATAATTGATTTCCCGGGAGGTAAGAGGTGTTATTTTCGGCAGACAAAGAGCCCATTCCATCCATTAAAGTTTTCCAGTTTCCCTGGTTTGGGATTATACTGGTACTAATTAGTTCGTTGGGAGTATGAACATACGGACTCATTCCATTTACAATTAAACGTCCATCCCAGACGAACCGGTAAAAATCATTGGACAGTTCGGGAAAGGAGAACAAAAGCAGCAGGCGGAAAAGAACACCCGCAATCAGAAGGTATTTCAATTGAATTTTGTACGATAATACATTTAATCCACCAAAGCATGCAAATAAGATGGAATAAAGTGCCAGCCCTCCATAAAAATTGGAGCGCGGAAGAGAATAAGCTATCAGGCAATAGGATACCGCTGATAGGAAGGCAAGTACCAAAAATTGTATTTTTAACGGTAATTTCATCTGTCTAAATATAATTTTAATGGTTACATGGAACCCGCCAGTTTTGCTATTTTCCTGTGATAGCGCCCTTTCTTACGTTCCGTTTCATCGGGGTTCGAATACTGATTTTAGAAAAATGTAGCCGTAGCCGACAACCAGCATGAATATAAAAGGTACAAAGCCATATTGCCCATAGACCAGTGAATATCCAAGCCCGAAGCCAAAATATAGAAAGAGCAGGCCTTCAATTAAAGTAACTATCCCGATTTTTTTTATGCGGTACTTATTTCCGTGCCATGAATCTCTCTTTTGAATAACATTAAATTTTGGTGTACGAATAAAGGATGATTGAACCCCCATATGCCCTTCTATAACAGCTATGCTGTTGTGTAAGGCCAGTCCCATTGATGTGGCCAGAAAGGTGAGAAAACTTGTACCAAATGCAAAGAATTTTGAAAATGTGCTTTTGGGGGTTTCGGGTTTGTATGAGTTCCAGTAGAAAACCGACAGAATGATAAAAGATATGGTAAATACTCCTAGAAAATTGAAGATTTCATTGGGGATAGTATTTCGCGATTTTGTATATAACAAAGGGACTGATAATACCCCGATTAAAAAAACCAGGATAAAAATACTGCTGTTAAGAAGGTGGGCAAAGGCATGTATGCGTTTTGAGAAAGACATTTTTTCGCTTAGCAAACGCTTTTTCATTTTCCTGAAATTTTGTGCTGCCCCTTTGTTCCACCTGAATTGCTGGCTTTTCATTGCCGACATTGCAACAGGCAGTTCGGCCGGCGATTCAATTTCCTCAAGGTACAGAAACTTCCATTTTTTGAACTGTGCCCGATAACTCAAATCCAAATCTTCTGTAATGGTGTCGTATTGCCAGCCTCCGGCATCTTCAATACATTTTCTTCTCCATACACCTGCTGTTCCGTTAAAGTTTACGAAGTAATCCTTGTTATTTCTCCCAACCTGTTCAATGGTAAAATGAGCATCAAGGGCAAATGCCTGAATTTTTGTAAGTAAAGAATAATCTTTGTTAATATGTCCCCAACGCGTTTGAACCACACCTACTTCTTTACCACTAAAATAAGGCACTGTTTTAAGGAGGAAATCGCTGTTGGGGATAAAATCAGCATCGAATATCGCAAATAGTTCTCCTTGTGCAAGGTTCATTCCATAGTTTAATGCACCGGCTTTAAAACCAACCCTGTCTTCTCTTCTGATAAGCTTAAAACAGGCAGCCTCATCTTTCATTGATTTTAATTTTTGCCGGATGATTGTTGTTGTATCATCCGATGAATCATCCAAAATCTGAATTTCAAGTTTATTCCTTGGATATTTCAGTTTTGCGGTTACATCGATTAAACGTTCTATCACATATTTTTCGTTATAAACAGGAAGTTGGACTGTAACAAAGGGAATATCGTCCCTGTTGATGTCCAGTATATTTATTTCAGTCTTCTTTTTCTTTTTACTTTTTTTATAACTAATTACCAAGCTCAGTTGTATAAAACTATAAAACAATATTAATGTCATTGAAAGCAAATAAATACTCAACAGTACCCAATCCATATCTAAATCGTATATTTAAAAATTAACCACAATATTTTATATCCTGCCATAATGGTGCCTTTTACCGTGCCCGAAACTTTGGAAACACCTACTCTTTTTCGGTAATTTACGGCTACCTCGCAAGATTTAAGTTTTTTCTTTGCAGCCTTTATTTGCATTTCAACCGTCCATCCATACGTTTTATCCTCCATTCCAAGGCTCATTAGGGAATCATATTTTATAGCCCTGAAAGGACCAAGGTCGGTGAATTTAACACCATAAAACATGCGGATTAGCGTAGTTGCAAGCCAGTTTCCAAATATCTGTGGTGTTGTCATGGAACCGTTTTCCCTTCGTCCCAGCGCACGCGAGCCAATAACCATGTCCATTCCATTGTTAATTATAGGGGCAACCACTTGTGTTAACTCCGAGGGGTAGTCGGAATAATCTCCGTCAAGAAAAACTACTATTTCCGGCGCGGGCCCCTGTTTTTTTAAATACTCCATGCCCTTCAAACATGCCCATCCATACCCTTTTCTGTTTTCCGACAAAACGGTTGCTCCCGCATTTTTTGCATTTTGGAATGTGTTGTCGTCCGAGCCATTATCTACCACAACAATCTCATTTACTACACCAGGTATTTCCTGTATAACTTTTGCAATAGAGTTTTCTTCGTTTAATGCGGGAATAATTACTACTGTTTTTTTTATCTGTTTATCATTCATTGTTAATTGTCAGATGGAATTCTTGATGAATATTAACTATGCTTTTGTAAGCAGTGACGCTTCACTTTTGGCAAGGAGAATTGTTTTCTTTTGTTTTTGCTTCTTCCCAAATTGTACTGTACGTTGCTTTAATGTTGACTTGACAGTGGTTTAACATGCTAAAATTCATGTTCGTTTATATCTTTATTATCTTTTTTAAATGCTGCCAGGCTATTCCATGATCCTACTAAAATACCTTTTTCAAACTTCTCAGCCAAACATGGGCGTTTGTTCTCATAAGTAATCCAGTACCCTTCTTTGTGGCCATTTTCATATTTACCCTGATAAATCACCTGTTGCCTGTTATTCAGGATACTCCAATATCCTTCGCGTACCCCGTTTTTAAAATGCCCTTGTTCTTTTTGCTTGTTACCTTCTGAATAAAAGGTCCAGAACAGGTCTCTTTTTCCATTAAAATAATGGCCACTTTTTTTGGGGATGCCTGAAAAATAATAGCACTCCCAGAAACCAGACTTAACACCGGCAGCATAGTGCCCTTGTTCTTTTACCTTTCCGTTTGAATGATAATATTTCCAGAACTGCACCTTTGTTTTCCCTTTCAACCAACCTTCAGCAATAATTTGGTTATTGATATCATACTCGTATACATACCTCAGATTACCCGAAAACTGGTTAAGCTGAAACACTAAAAATAGTATTGTAACGAGGTGCATAATTAAAAACGAAATGTTTACTTATTTTTTTTTGATAAACCGGTTAATTCCGGGTTAGCTTTTATTCTGTTTTTCAAGCTGTTGTTTTCCAGCTTCAACACTCCCCGTGGGCATACAGCGGAGCAGATTCCGCAACCAACGCAGGAAGCCCTGACTATGTTTTGTCCTTTTTGGGCATACGACCTTACATCAATTCCCATTTCGCAATATGTAGAACAATTACCACAGGAAATACATTGTCCACCATTTGTTGTAATGCGAAAGCGGGATTTGAATCGTTGAATTAACCCCATGTAAGCTGCTAAAGGACACCCAAACCGGCACCACACGCGGCTTCCGAGAACCGGATAGAAACCAACCCCTATAACACCAGAGAACATTGCCCCGATAAAAAAGCCATAGGGTTTGCTGAAATAGTTGTAAATGCTAAGCCCAAAAACAGTTCCTGAATTTGTGAAATATCCATACAAAACAGCGGCTGTTACTATAAAAATCAACACCAGTACACCATGAATCATCCAGCGCTCAAGTTTCCATGCCGATAATTTCTTTGACGACAACTGACGAAACGGGTCTCCGGCAGTTTCTGCCAGTCCGCCACAGCCACAAACCCAGGAACAATACCATCGCTTACCAACAAAATAGGTTACTATGGGGGTAATTATAGCAAATAATGCAATGCCACTTACAAGATAAAACATGCCCAGGGTTCCTCCATCAAGCATATTGTTTAAATGCCACGATTCGAAAAAGTAATAATTAAGCGGCCACATATTTTTAATGTCTTTGGCAAAATATGCTTTATCTGAATTTAGTCCCTCTAATATTTCAGGGATTAGAAATGCCAAAAAAAGTTGTGCGCCAATTACAACAAGTGTCCTGATTTTCTGGTAACGATTATTCCTGTATTTATATATGAACTTAATACCAAGGGCAACAATCAGCAGGGTGTAAAGCGTTCCGTACACAAACCACTGGCTCGCCGGCTGGTTTTTAAACCACCTGCTTAAAGGATCGAAAAGGGCAATGAGCCCTGTATTAGAAGCCCCGTCTTGTCCTAAACCTAAATATGCCGGAAACCAATAAAGCAAAACATAAAATAAGGTTAATATAATAGCAGACAACCATCCCAGAAGTCCCCGGTTTGATAGGGTGTTAAACCAAACATGGTTATTTTTAATTCCTGCTGGATGCTTTAAGTAAGTACTTCGGGCATAAATTATTGTACCAAAAAAAATCATCAATAAAGATACGGTCAGAAATACGGTGGGGTGAGGAAACCCGACTCCAAACCAGGCGAGAAACAGTACCGCAAATCCAAGCATAGCAACTATTAGACCCAACTTCTGGGTTAAGTCCAGTTTTATTGTTTGGGGATTAGAAAGCGAAAAGCTTTGATTTTTATCCATCTTAAGAAGTATTATTCGGTTAGCAATTGTTTATTAAAAGAAGCATGAATTGAAGTCTCAAAATGTTTAAAAAATTCAGGGTCAAAGTTTGTTTCGTGCAAATTTTCAATCACATAGTCAACATCTTTGCCTTCATTTAACCATTTGTCAAATATTTCGTGTCTCATGCGAATACCAAAAGTATTTATGCCTTCAAACCTTCGGGTATTTGTTTGGTACTCTATAGTAATGCATTTTTTTCCGTCGGGGTGCATCCAGTGAAAATGTTCATTTCCTTCTTTGGGTGTTGCAAATACCCATCCGTAGGTTTGATATTCAATATCAAGAAACTTAGCAGAATTAAACCAGTGCCCGGGTTGGTGGGCGGTCCTTTCTCCGCAAATTGACTTTGCAACTGTTTCGCCCATCATTCTTCCGGTGTACCAAACGGCTTCAACAGGACGGCGTTGCCCAATAGCTTTTCGTTGTTCCGCACAGTCGCCTATGGCGTATACACCGGGTACATTGGTTTCAAGAAACTGATTAACTAAAACACCCCGGTTCGTTTCTATTTCCGAGTTTTTCAGAAAGCTGATATTTGGTGATACTCCCGCAGTTAGCCCCACAACATTGCAGGGGATTTCTTCGCCGGTTTCTTTAATAATAACGGATTTGACGCGTCCGTTTTCATCCGCTTTTATCTCTTTAAGGTTTACACCTAATCGCAAGTCAATGTGATGTTCTTTTATATGGCGGTTAATCATTTCTGATTCTCCCTTTGGAAGTACAGAGTTCCAAAAACTATTTTCCCGAACCAAAAATGTAACCGGTATGTCCCGGCTACGCAGCATTTCAGCAAGTTCAATACCAATCAGTCCGCCACCAACTACCACTGCCCGATTACAAGCCTTGTTATCGGGCGCATATTTTTCAAGTTCTTCCAAATCCTGCTTATGGTACATTCCCATAACCCCGTCAAGGTCTTGGCCAGGCCACCCGAATTTATTGGGTTTTGAGCCGGTAGCAATAATAAGTGTGTCGTAACTCAATGCTTCCCGATCTTGTAAAATAACCTGTTTGTTATCTGTACTAATTTCAGTAACCGAGTCATTTACAAGGGCAATTCTATTCTTCTTCCAGAACCAGTTTTCGTATGGCTGGGTATGTTCAAATTTCATGTGCCCCATGTAAACATACATTAATGCTGTTCTGGAAAAGAAATAATCAGATTCGGCTGAAACTATGGTGATCTCGTGGTTACTTAATTTTCGGATATGCCTTGCAGCAGTAATTCCTGAGATACCGTTTCCAATAATAACTGTTCTCTTCATCTGTTTAAAATTTGTGACCGGTCTGAAAATTTGCCACACATTTTAATCATGGTCCGTGTGCCTTTCCCGAAGCTTCGGGGTAAATCAGACATGGTCTGTTTCATTTTAGAGCCAGGTGTTTATTCGTTTAAGTTATACAAACCTAATTTATATTCATCAAAATGAGTTGTCCGTAACAAAACATCTCATAATGGTTTAGTTAAACTAAACAAATCGCTTAGTTTAAAGTTTATTTTTTGTAACACTTATAAGGGTGTCAAAAAAAAACATCTTTTATGTAAGGATTAGACGATAGTTGAGACTATACCTTACATAAAACCTAAAAATAAATGAATTATGAATAACATAAAGAAAAACAGCTTATTGATTATATGGATACTGGTACCATATGTTCTTTTTTCGCAATCGCATCTTGACGGATTCCTGGATAAAAGCGATAGTTTTTTCAATAATTACGTTGTAAATAATAGTATTGACTATAACCGATTATCAAAAAACAGTGATGATATCCATTCAATCATTTCGTATTCGTCGGAGATTCAAGTAGATAAATCTAATGGGGTGGAATATCAGTCATATTGGATTAACCTTTATAATCTGTTGGTCATACAGCAGGTAATTAATAACTACCCCATAGGTTCGCCAATGGAGGTTCCCGGGTTTTTCGATAAAGTGAAGCATAAAATCGGAGACGGTTCGTACACGCTGAATCAAATCGAAAATGAATTATTGCGTGGTAATTTTGATGAACCCCGTTTCCATTTTGTTTTGGTTTGCGGGGCCAAAGGATGTCCACCTATCGTGAATTTTGCGTACCGCCCTGATTTGCTCGATGCTCAAATGGAAAAACAAACGCGTCAGGCATTGAACAACCCTGATTTTATAAAAGTAAACAGCGATGAAGGGAAGGTGCAGATATCCGAGATATTTAAATGGTACCCGGAAGATTTTAAAAACCATTCCGGTTCATTTATTAAATACATAAACAAATATCGCGAGAATATCATTCCTGAAAAGTACAACCTTTCTTTTTACACCTATAACTGGCAGTTGAATTCGTTTAATGGTAATGCTTCAGGTTCTGCCGGAGATAAAACCAACGAATTGAATGTTCAAACCTATACACCTTCTTCTTTGCTAAAAAAAGGTCAGTTTGAAGTACAGTTGTTTAATAATCTTTATACGCAAACAGCTTTTCGGGACGATAAGGGGGAAAAAATAGAGTTATCTACCCGTGACAACTACTTTTCCGGTTTATTTTATGTGCTGTTGGGTACTTCAAAATCGGGACGGGTTAACTTTGGTTTTGATGTTAACTTTAAATCGGTGAGACTGGATCCGGATTCGGAAAGCTCTCCTTTTAAAGTATTAACTTTTGAAGACACTCCGTTTACCCGAACGGCGATCTCATCGGTCGGTCCCAAAATTAAATTTTTACCTTTTAAATCTGTTTCAAACCTGTCTGTTCAGTCATCGCTGTGGTTCACTACCGTAAAAGACGGGGAATCTGCCCCCTGGTTTGATCATGATGCAACCACTTGGTGGACAAGGGTTTTTTATGATCGCATGATGGGGACAAACTTCCAGTTATTTGCAGAAGCCGACGCATTAGTCCGTTTTTCCAATATATCTTCTGACAGGAATTTTGTAGAAATACCACTTTCTGCTTTTGTTAGTTATTTCCCCACCAAAAAATCTACTATTTATACCATGTTACAGTATACCCCCAACGTAACTGCAGAAAATACCATGTATATGCAAACCGGCCTGGGGGGTAAGTACCAAATATTACCTAACATTGGTCTGGAAGTGTCATACACCAACTTTTTCTACTCGAAAAATAATGGTGCCGGAAGTACAATAAACTTAGGTATCCGTTACGTAAGATAGTAAATATGTGCAGGGTTACGTCGTTCATATTATTGCTTGTATTTTTTGGTTTAGGGATATCATGTTCTGAACCTGAAGCTGATTCAGAAGCCCAAAATACGGCTTCAATAAACGGGATTAACTTTGTCGGCTCCAGGAATGAAGTTGGAGCGGAAGCTTTTACACCTTTACAATCCATTCATTCAAAATGGGTTGCATTGGTGCCTTTTGGTTTTATTAATGAAGAAAGTACAGCGGTACATTACAATGTTGAATGGCAGTGGTGGGGCGAAAAAACAGAAGGTATCCTGCAAAATGCCAAAGATGCGCGTGCGGTAAACCAAAAAATAATGATAAAACCTCAGGTTTGGATTAGGCATGGTGATTTTACCGGCGATTTTACCCCCAAAAATGAGGCTGATTGGGTGTTATTCGAGAAAACCTACAAAGCATACATTTTACACTTTGCCGAAATTGCAGAACAAATTAATGCAGAAATGTTCTGTATTGGCACAGAATTTAAAACCTTTATTTTGAACCGTCCAGAGTTTTGGGATGAACTCATAACGGATGCCAGAGATATGTATAAGGGAAAGTTAGTGTATGCTGCCAATTGGGATGCGTACCACCTAATACCGTTCTGGGATAAACTGGATTATATTGGCGTAAATGCCTATTTTCCTTTAACCGATAAAAAAACACCCGGCGCAGATGTATTAAAAGAAGCGTGGACGCCACATAAAGAGGCTCTTGCCAATGTGGCAAAACAGAAAAAAAAACCAATAATCTTCACCGAGTTTGGTTATGCCAGTCGGGATTATACTGCAGAAAAACCCTGGGAAAGCTGGAGGGGTAAGACGGTAAATATGCAAGCACAGACAAACGCCTATGTTGCAATTTTTGAAACCTTTTGGAGCGTTGACTGGTTTGAGGGTGGGTTTTTATGGAAATGGTATGCATACCATGAAAATGCCGGAGGAAATAACCATGCCGGATACTCTCCGCAAAATAAACCGGTTCAGGAAATAATAAAAAAGCATTATAAAAAAACCGGTAATTAATGGTATAGACAAAGCACTGTGAAGCCTGATTTCATAATTCTGTATTTTATCGTCAACATTTTAGCAACATAACAGTTAGTAAGTTATCTATAAAAAACAATATATGAAAAACACGATTTTTTTTTCTTTATTGCTTGTCCTGTTCCTAATTGGATGCGAAAAAACCGAGACTGAAGTTTCGTTTGAGAACCTTCAGGAATTAATGCAACACCATAATTATAACGAAGCAGACGAAGTAATTGCCTGTGCCGGTAATAACCGCGACAGTGATTCTGTAAGTGTATTCTTTTATCCGGAGGAAGGAGCTGCCAATTTTCGCTATTTCGAGGCTTCTGTTGATTTAGATGGGAATGTCTATTCAAATTATAATGAGATCGATCTTCATCATGAGCTTTTACTGAACAGATACCTGATGGCTTTTAGACGGGGCAGGGACACGGAAGCATGGGGCATTGTAACTTTTATGCTCAACGGCAAATTACATGCCTCTAACCCAATTCGCTTCAAACAACTGCACAAAAAAACAGAGTACAACGATTCTTTACTGACCATTGATTTTACGAATGCGACATCGCCTAAATTTGTTTGGGAAGATGGGCAAATTAAGGAAAACGAAATTTTTTATGAAATTGTAATGGATAAAAATCAGGAAGTACTTTCAGCAACTTATACCTACGATAAAGAATACAGGTATTACGATGTATCAAATGTTGTATTAAACCTTACTAACCCTTCACCACCAAAAGAAATAGAAAATGGAGAAGAATATATGGTCGCAATTATGGGGGTAAGTATCGATAACTGGATTAACCTTTTCATTGAAAAACCATTTAAAGTACCATCTAATTCATTGTAATATTTATGAAAAAAACACTTTTACTCTTACTCTTTGGAATTCATTTAACGCTGTTTTCTCAGGAAACCATTTCGGAAATAAAATTCGATGGCCAAAAAAGAACTAAAGTAAGCTACCTGGAGAAGTATCTGGGAATTAATATTGATGAAAGGGTAGAGAAAAATACGCTTGAAAAGGCAATACAGAACCTGAAGAACCTTCCGATGATTTACGATGCAAGCTACTCATTAGAAAAAAATGAGGAAGGAAATACTTTACTTTTCATTCAGATACAGGAAACCAGAACCGGACTCCCATACTTTAATTTTGGGAATGGTGATTATGACAATTGGTTTGAGCTGGGATTTTCGGAACATAATTTTCTGGGATTGGGGTATTCCGTCGGAGGTGTTTATCATTGGCAGGGAAAAAGTTCGTTTATCTTCAATAGTCGTTTCCCCCTGCTTTTTGGAAAACATTTTGGCGCAGGGTTTAATGTTACTTTATGGAAAGTTGACGAACCGCTGTATTTTCAAACCGGGGAGACTGTTTTATACGAATACAACCTGAATGCGTTTGAACCGGTCCTTATTTACGATTTAAGACAAAATAATTACATAGAACTGGCTTTTACACTTTTTAAGGAGCATTATGTAAAGCTGGGACATAATCTGGATGCTTTGCCCGGTCCGGATAAGTTAACGCAAAACAAATATGCGCTCAAGCTAAACTACAACTTCAACCGGGTGAATTACCACCATTTTTATCTTGATGGAATTGCCAGTAAAGTTCAGGTGCAATTTGTGAAAACCGATGGTAAACAGGATGATTACAGCTTTTTTCTAAACGACTTTATGTATTATAAACGTTTGGGTGAATCAGGGAATTTTGCAAGCCGCTTGCGGTTTGGACTGGCAACGAATAACCGAAGTCCATTTTCTCCTTTTGCTGTAGACAATCATACAAATATCAGAGGGGTAGGCGACCGCGTTGACAGGGGGACAGGTACCTTAGTCCTTAACCTGGAATACCGTCATACTGTTTTTGAAACGCCTAATATTGCCGTGCAGGCAGCGGTGTTTAGCGATAATGGAACATGGCGGACACCAGGTGGCGAATTCGATGAGCTTTTTAGTGATTTTACACTCATTATGTATGGTGGCCCGGGAGCAAGGTTTATGTGGAAAAAATGGTATCAGGCTATATTGCGAATAGATTATGGTATTAGTATTTATGGGCGGTATAATTCAGGTTTTACCATTGGCCTGGGGCAGTATTTTTAACCCGTGTTTTCTTAGCGGCTCTAATTCAGGACTGCTAATTTAGTTCTTTAAGCAGGAGAAGCTGTGAAAATCAGAAACAATTATATTGTTTCCGATTTTCGTAAGTGCTTTTAACAACATCCTCCACCATCGTAAAAGTAGGTCGATTCTGAAATAAAGAGGTCTTTCCTGTTTGAAGCCTTTAAATTTCCGGCCGTTTTATCGCATACAGATAATGGCTGGTTCTGCATCATCACATGTCCCTTCCCATCGTCCAGATACTCTTCATTGCCATAATAGATAGCTGTTTTTCCTGTAAAAATACATGGGCCATCTTCAGGCATAGGGTCTTTTATAGCCGCCACTTCAACCGATTCTATATAAATAAGTTCATCGGTTGGATAATGCCCGGGAGCAAGTACGCGGTATGGCCGTTTTGCCCGCACCTCAATGGTTCCAAAGCCTGCATCGGTAAGTGTTTTAATATAAGATGCCATAGGTATGCTACCACTCAGGCACAAGGCCCTCAGTCGTTCGTCATTTCGCAGCTCATCGTTCATTTCCTGCTCACAAACCGGGTCGCTCATTACAAGCCTTCCATGAGGTTTTAGCACCCTGTACATTTCAGAAATGGCTTTCTTTAAATCGTGCTCCTTAAAAATATTGAACAGGCAGTTTTGAGCTGCTACATCAATGCTGTTATCTTCAACGGGCAGGTTTAGCGCGTTGCCTTTTCGCAAATCGACAAAACTTTTATCAAACCACGGGTTTAAGGCTTCTGCCTCTGAAAAGTTATTTTTCGATGCTTCCAGCATTTCAGAAACCGCATCAATTCCTACAACACCTCCTTTATTACGCGAGAAGTACGCGAACTGGAGAAGTTCCATTCCGCCGCCTACCCCGACATATAAAATTCGGGGTTCATTACTCAAATCCCGAGGGTGGACTGTTGAACCGCAGCCATAATTCATTTGCTGCATTATTTTGGGAATTTTTAGCCCTGGCAGTTCCCATATGGGATTGGTGGTACAGCACAATCCGACATCCGGTTTTTCCGCAGCATCTTTGTACACGTCTTTTGCAACATCTAAGTAATCCATATTATTATGTTTTTTCGAATAGTGATTTAGTAATTTAATTAGTATGGGGTCGGCTTTTTAGCATATTTTTTTGACTTCTAAATGTTTGTTTAATTTAGATCCTGGCTTAATATCCTCAAGCATATCAATATCATTTAACGTTGTTAGTGTAAATAGTTCATCTTTATTAAAATGAGAAAGGGTATTTAACAGTACCGAGTTGGTTCCCCACTTTTTATTCTCGAAAATATCTTTTCTGAGAGAATTTAATCCAAGCAGGTAGTAACCTCCGTCTGCGGCGGGTCCGATAACTGTTTGTTTTTTTAATTTAAGGAATGCCTGTTCTATAATATCCTGATTAAGTTCTTCTATATCGCTCCCGATAATAATGATGTTGGTATAATCCGCTTCAAATGCCTGTTTAAATGCATTGTACATTTTATCGCCAAGGTTTCCTGCTGTTTGTACCTTTTTATCATAATTCCCCTCTTCCCAAATATCATCATGCTCTAAATAGTCGCTATAAAAGAGCCACTTGTCCATTTTTAATTCGCATGTAATATCGTGCGTGTGTTTTAACAGGTCCTTATAGATCGCAAAAGCAGTTGCTTCGGAACTTTGTTTTGCTATTCTACTTTTTACCTTACCCAATACGGGATTTCGGGTAAAAATCATTAAAAGTTCTTTATTCATAAACCTTTTCCCCCTTTTTCAACCATTGTCCCCAGTACTGGTCAAACGTATGCACTCTTTCGGTTACCTTATCATCTTTAGTAACAACCTGGTGGTTATTATTTTTCCATTCGAAAATGCCCCCATATAAATTGAATACATTTTTGTACCCCTTTTTCTTTAGTTTTTCGGCTATGTCTTCCGAGCGTATGCCAAGCGAGCAATATACCACAATTGTGTCGTTTTTATCAGGCAACTGCTTCATGGTTTTTTTCAGGTTGAAATAATCATAACCTACCATTATGGACCCTTTTAAATGACTTACTTCATATTCCCGTTTCTCTCTTGCATCAAGTAAAATAATGTTGCCTTCCAATGCTGCAAGTTCTTCGGTATATACATAGGGTACAGTGTTCTCATTTTCCTGATCGAGCAATTCTTTTAATGGCTGTTGCGCAAAGGCTGGCATTGCCATGGATATAATTAAAAAGAAGAGTGTTTTTTGCATTTGTTTTAGTATTGTTGAGATTCTTCTGTTTAGTGCCTATAGGAAAACGCTGCTAACCGTGTTGTGCCTGTCAGGAAAATAATCTGTTTTTTTGACTGAGCAAGCCTTGTTCCCGCGTTTTTTACTGCGCCAAACAAAGAAATAACGTTTTCTTAGTGACATTATTAAGTCTTTGTAAGTACACTGTACTTTTCTCTTTTCTTCCCCTTCTCTGTCTCCCCAAAGGGAGAACCATTAATCCATACAGAGTGATGGGGGTGTTTGTCTGGGAGAAAAGGTAAACACCGCAGTGTTCTTTGTTTTCGCGCGTTTTCCTTCAAGGACTATTAAGTTAAGCTAAACTACCCTGACAACTGCTACCCGCTCCTGCAGTGCATCCATAACAATGCTGGTTAATTGCTATGTTTCTGTCAAACAATGCCTCAGCATCGAAATTTGCAATATTTTGAGACGGTTTACAGGATACTTTCATGTCCAGTATCTGGTTAAAGTCGCAATCGTAAATTGTTCCATCCCAACCTATCGATAAAGTAGTCCGGCACATAACCCCCATTGCTGCCGAAGGGTTAAATGCATTGGCAAGCAGTGTCATATAATCTTCCAATTGTCCTTTCTTCTCCAGGAACATAAGGAAACGACTAATAGGCATATTTGTAATGGTGTACAGGTGGTTAAACACAATATTGTGGTTTTCCTTTAGTTGTTTTTTATAATCGGCTTCCAAGCCTTCCTGACTACCTGGTAATACAGCTCCACCCGGGTTGTAGACCAAATGAAGATTTAACCCTGTGCCGCTTTGTCCGTACCCCACTTTGTTCAGTCTTTTAAGCGCTTCAAGAGACTTATCGAAAACACCTTTTCCCCGTTGCTTGTCTGTATTGTCTTCGGTATAACATGGCAGTGATGCAATAACTTCAACGTTATGTTTTTTATAGTATTCGGGGTAGTTTTCAAATTTTTCGTCGAAAAGCAGGACCGTAAGGTTGCTACGCACAATAATTTTTAAATCACGCTTTGAAAGTTCCTCAATAAACCATTCGAAATTCGGGTTTAATTCCGGTGCCCCTCCGGTTATATCTACCGTATGGAAGGGTGCTTTATCCAGGGCATCCAAACAGCTTTGCATCACTTCCCGTCTCATTATCTCCGTACGGTCCGGTCCGGCATCAACATGGCAATGGGCACACATTTGGTTGCACATATAGCCCACATTTACCTGAAGGATACCAAACTCAAATGGCTTTAGAGGCAAAAGATCAATTTCTTTTAGTTTTTCACCAAATGCCGGTATATGATTTTGTTCTGAGATTATGGCACGTTGTGTTTTTGGATCTGATAACTTATCCATTGCAAGTTTTAATGTTTGGTATGGTAAGTTAACTTTTTGTTTTAAAGTTTCTGTGAACTTCTTGTAATCGATATCCGTGTTTGACATATATTTTGTTTTTACTTATTTTTTAGCATTAAGGCTCCAGTTATATTCTGAGAATGTAATTTGTGCATTACTTTTAAGCTTGGTATCTGAGTATTTATTAATAAAATCCGTGAGGCTTCCGTTTTTCGTAAAATCGCCTTTAAACCAGTTGAAAATCTGTGAAAGTTCAGCCTTATTAGAGCTTACAATTTTATTTCGTTGTGGATCGTTTATAAACCTTGATGCCAGTTTCTCCAGTTCCGCACGGATATTTTTTGCTGTGAAAGCCTTATTGTGAAGAATCGGACAGGAAAAAGAAGCACAATTCACCCCAAAATGAATTAGCGGGGTTTCAAATTCTTTTCTTATTATCTCGTGCTCTATGGCATCAAGGCTCAACGTTTTTCCACCGGACTTTACAAAAGTAATTTTCCAGGGCGATGTGCCTTTTCGCTCTTCAATATCGCGGATACTTTTTAGCGGAAGGTTATCTGCGATCAACTTAATGGTTGCTGCATTATACAAGTTTATCCAGTAACTCAATTTCTCCTCTTCTGTCCATTCTTTCTGTGGCGCATTGGCCTCAAGTTGCTTCAGGTAAGTGTCAACGAGGCTGATATCACTTTTAAACCCCTGATAATCCACGAAACCTTTCTCATCTACATGTTTTTGCAACAATGTATTCCAGCCTGAATGACTGACCTGGGCAATTGCTATTTTTGTAAGTAACACGAATATAATTGCCGATTGAATTTTCTTTTTCATATGCTTAAAATTTGTGACCTGCCTGAAGGTTTGCTACACATTTTAATCGTGGTTCGTGTGTGCCTCTCCCGAAGTATCGGGATAAATCAAACAAGGCCTGTTTCATATTTCTTCGTATTAATCATTTATTATTTAACCCATGGATAAACAGCTTGTTTAAAAAAACCTTTGGGAAAATTCTTTTCATCATCAAACCCCAATTCAATATCCCTCCCGTTTTCGGGAACATAGGCCGTGCCATATATGTAATCCCATAAACTAAGGCTTATACCAAAGTTTACGCCGTACTTATTGGGTATTTTTTTTACATGATGCCATATATGCATTTGAGGCGAATTAAAAAAGTATTTCAATTTTCCGAAGGGCAGGTAATAATTGGAGTGATTGGAATGGCCTATTGCCAGTGCTGCAAGGTGGACAATGATAAAATCATCAATGCCAAAACCTATCATTCCCAGCGGGATATACTCCAATGTACGGTATACAACATTTTCCATCCAATGGTAGCGCAAGTGGGCAGCAAAGCCCATTTCTTTAACAGAATGGTGTACCTTATGAAATTTCCACAAAAACCCGACCCGGTGAAGCAGAATATGAATATTAAAATGAATAAAATCGCGTACAAAAAATAAAGTTAGTAGTTGTACCCAGGCAGGCAGAGATGCAACAGAAACTGCCACCTTGTTGCTTACCCCCATATAAGCCAAAAGGTCGTTAAAACCCGTGGATACCACATTGGCAACCGCAATGAAAATGATTAAGGGAAAAATGAAGAAGTTGAAAATCATATAAAAGGCATCAAGAAAAAAATCGCGGCGTATAACAGATTGGTTTTTCCTCCAGGGTGCAATATATTCCAATGCCCAAAAGAAAAGGGAAATGCCAATTAGCCAATAGAAATAGTTGTGCCACGAAATATGTGCTATTTCATTTATCAGATAGCTCCAGTACCCTTTAAAAGAGTCAACAAAAATTTCTCCGTATTTATTCATTCTTTCCGGCATAACCAAATTTAATCGTTATAATTACACCATTAGACGGACAAAAACAAAAATCCTTACATAATTGTCAGAATTATTGTTTAACCAAATAGTAAAAAGGGTTTTGTATACTCGTAGGAGGAGAAAAAAAGGCTTGACAATTATTTGACTGGTTGGGTTTGGCCGAATAATGTCAGTTAACCAAAACAGCCGGCTAAAAGCTGGCTGTTTTGAAGCGATTCTGTTAGTAGTTGTGTGTTGTAGTTATAGTTAGTAGTTTTCTTGTCGTTCCGTAACGATTATTCTTTTTACTAATACAATGCCAGAAGTGCTTCTTTTATGTAAGGTTTTCTTGGATAAAGAGTTATGTTTTGTCAGCAAACAAAAACCTTCTCAAATTGAAAATTATCTTCCCGATTTAAGAAATAGGGGTGCTGAATTGGATTGACATAAAGTATATCATTTTATTATCCAAGGTTACAATTTGCTAAGTTTAAAGAAAATGTTTATCATCCGTTGATATACTAACGAGAGGGGTGAAATAATTAAAATTGAAAGTATAACTATATGAATAACATTTAAATTCTTAATCAGTACACTTAAGGTTAAAAATAGCAATACATGCAGGAGATAAACAGAAATTGATATTTTGCCAATAAATAGGAAGAACCGATTTATGGGTTTAAACTTTAAATTATACAGAAAAATAGCAAGGAAAGCATATCCGGTTAGCGCGAAAACATCATTAAACAGCTTTCCTAAGTCTCCGGCTTTTATTGCAAGGAACCCATATATGGCAGTGCTTAATAGACCAGCTAACAGTAAGAGTGTCTGGTTAATGTTTTTGTTAATTAACCTTTCGTTTTTAGATACTTTTTCAGCAATAACAATCCCAAGCGCAAACTCCCAAAAATATTGCAAGAAAAAGCTGTTCCAGATCCTTTCATCTTCCTTGTTTAGAAGAAAAACCAAGATTGCCCAGCCAATACTGATCGCAAAGGCCGTTGTTAAAAAGAGACTATTTTTTAATTTTGATTTTAACCAGATAATAAGGTGAAAAGTTAAGTAGAATTGTAAAATCATCGAAACAAACCATAATTGGTATCCGTACGAACCAATAATGCTCTCATCAAACATTTTATAAAGAAAGATATGCCCTCCCAAAGCATATAACGAATTGTTGTAAACAGCGATAAAGAACGATAGTAAAGCAGAAAATAAAACTACAAAAATGTACGGGATGTATATTTTTGAGATTCGTCTTTTTAAGAACATTGAGTAGCTTAAGGGCTTTTTAATATAGGAATAGTACAAACCAAAGCCCGATAAGAGAACAAAAAGATGTACACCTGTCCCCCCAAAATATATAAATTTGTCAATAGGTTTTGGAAGCTGTAAATAGTTCAAATAATGAAAAATCATTATTGTAAATATTGCGTACCCTTTTAAAAAATCGACCATTTCAAATCGTTTCATTTTTATCTTATTTTAGTTGATTAAACATCAATGTTTTGTATGGAATCAAAGTCTAATTCCAGAGTTCACACACACGTAATGAAAATAGTGTCCATGCAGAATAAAATGCACCCGGAGGCTTTTATTCCTGGCATATCAATCCAACAACAACTCACATTTATTCTTTGATTATGTGGCACACCCCACACTAAGTATTGTATGCAATTAGCAAAAACATACAATAAGTTGTGTGCGCCCCTTCCCTTCTCACTAAACGTATATTGTGTATGCAATATAGGCTATTATTGAAAACCAGTCAACCTTATTCGGGTTATTTTTTTGTGAAGTGTAAAAAAAAACAGTTTGGTAACCTGGAAATAGCACTTAAAATCTAACCTTAGTGAGGTTTAGCCCCATTTGTTTCTGATGTTCTTTTTTTATGGGTTCTTCGCCGGGACAGTTCAGCTGGTCGTACCTTCTACATTGTTCTTTTATTTTATAAAGCAGGATTGTTTTGTTTTAGGGCTTAAATTAAATCCAGAGAGCTTGTATTAGTTAATTTGGGGGGCTTTGTGGCTTTACTACCATTATTCTTACCCTATAAATTTAAACCTCTGTGATTAAGTAAGGGAGCAATATTAGGTGTTGATAATACAACCAAAGGCTTTTTTCTTCTTTAACGGGCTTAACGATATCGTTCAATTATTGTGCAGCACTCCCCCATTATTCTATCAGTATGTTCGGTCAGTTTAAAACCGTACTTTCCATATAATCCATGAGCATCTTTGGTTGTAAGCATAAACCGGTTTGCAGTCAGTAGTTCCGGATATTTCATGATACAATCCATCAATTGCTTTTCTAATCCTTGCCGTCCGAAATTCTAAGGTGCGTTTTTTAAATATATATTGGACAGCAACCAGGTATGGCGGGTACTGTGGGTTGAAAGCGGAGGTAGGAACTCCATATTAATGAACAATAGGAACTGAAAAATAAATGTATAGGGATACCGTTTGTAAAATGGTATCCCTATAATTTTCATTAAGCTAATGAGGCGATATAAACTTTTTGTGTTTGTTTTTCTTATTCTTGCCTGTTCTAAGGAACTGGATTTAAACTTGGATTCTACTGGCAATAAACTGGTTATTCAGTGTACTTTTTCAACAGGCTCCGGATTTGAAGCTTTTTTTTCAAAAACAGCCAATATAACCGGAGAGTATGAGAATATAGGGAAGTTGGAAATATCTGTTTTGGAGAATGGGAAAATAATACATAGTTCAGAGACAGATACAAACTGTTGGAAGTTTAAGTATAGCCCTGGCAAAGAATGCCAATATAAAATTGAAGTTTCAGATGAAAGTGGGAATGCAATATATGCCGAAAGCAGAATTCCTGAACTTGTTCCATTAATAGGTGCTTCATTAACTAGAACAGAAAGAACAATAACCCCCGGAGAAGGACCGGTTACATGTGGAGAAGTGACAGTAACTTTTTTTGACCCGGCAGATCAGGAAAATTATTATAGGGTAATTGTATATTCCGGCGAGAATACTAAAGACTATTGGACAAACTTTGCTCAAAGCGATCCTGTTTTGGAAAATGAAGGGGATTTAGATTACGGGGCAAAATCAATTTTTTTTTCTGATGAATTAATTAACGGGGAAGCGTATAGTTTGAGGATAATCAGTCCAGATGTTGAGGGGTATTACAGTTATGGAAAATGGGAGTTTTCACCTCATTATATTAAGTTTCAGTCCATAACAAAGGAATACTACCTTTACCTAAAATATCTAACAAGACATTTGCATAACCAGCAGCTATTATATGATGATCCGGATGTTGACATGCTTTTTCTGGGAGAACCGATTGATATGTATAGTAACATAGAAAATGGTTATGGGATATTTTCGGGATATAGTTCAGTAAACCAGAAGCTTAAATAAAATTTAAAAACTTGAAGCTTTGAAGTCAAGAATTGTTTTTTGCTTGATATTTATGTTATTGTCGGTTTGGTTAACTGCCCAGAAAATAAACATAGCCGGCTATGTTCAAGATAATAATACGGGGGAACGGCTTATTGGTGCTAGTGTTTTTAGTGCAGCGCAGAAAAAAGGTTCGATTACAAATAGTTATGGCTACTTTAACTATTTACAAGAAAAGGGTGAGGCGTTAACCTTAAATATTTCTTATGTCGGTTACCTTCCACAAGAAATAATTTTTGATAATCAACACGATACCCTGATTTCAATAAATCTAGTACCAGACTTAAGGATTGAAGAGATAACAGTGTATGGGGATAATCAGCACAGGCCGGAGCGGGAGTTAGAAATGAGCGTAGCCCGGATAGGCGTGGAAGATATCCGTAACTTACCATCAATAGCAGGAGAACCGGACGTGTTGAAGGCTTTTCAGCTCATGCCGGGAGTGCAGGGAGGACAGGAAGGTACAAACGGTCTATACGTTCGTGGCGGAACCCCTGATCAGAATCTATTCCTTTTAGACGATGTTCCCTTGTATAATGTAAATCATGTAGGGGGATTTGTGTCTGTTTTCGATATTTCCATGCTGAAAAGTATTGATTTGTATAAGGGGGGATTTCCTGCCCGGTATAATGGTCGTGTTTCATCGATTATGGATATTCGTTTAAAGGATGGTAATATGAAAGAACTCCATGGAGAGATTGGAACCGGAATATTATTGACCAAATTAATGCTTGAAGGCCCAGTAAAAAAAGATAAATCATCTTTTGCTTTCTCTGTCAGGAGATGTAATTTTGATTTGCTTGCCTATGTGCAACAATCTCTTTTCCCGGATCCAGCAGCGCCAAATGACCGATGGGGATTTACGTTTCATGATTTAAACTTTAAATGGAACTGGATAGTCTCTGAAAACGACCGGTTTCATTTAAGTGCATATTTTGGAAATGATATAACCCGTTTCCAGACAAAGGAAACGACAGATCCTTCCGGAGAGTATGATTATTC
This sequence comes from Bacteroidales bacterium, assembly GCA_965230395.1. GTDB lineage: Bacteria > Bacteroidota > Bacteroidia > Bacteroidales > UBA10428 > UBA10428. Next base: position 1,486,617 of record CBDDKV010000002.1, on the reverse strand, counting down.
ATCCAAAGATCTGATAAAATGGGGCAACAGGATGTTTAGTGCAAGGTGGAACCATGTGTATGGGAAACGTTTATTTCATAATATAACCCTGGCTTCAACACAATATAAATACTCAAATAGTTTTAATTACAAAAAAGAAGGACGAAGAAAAACAACAGTAAGTAGCAGGGAGAACTACCTTTTTTATTCATCTGTTAAGGATTATATTTTAAAAGCAGATTTTGAGTGTCATATGAGAAAACAAACCATTCGTACCGGAATAAATGCGACCTGTCATAATTATACACCAGCATTTACCTCATATTCTTCAAAATATAGTGATCCGGTCTTTGGGGATACCATTTTGGGTATTCCTGAAAAGAAAACAATTTTATTCGCTGCAGAAGGTGTTGTTTATGCAGAATACGAAGTTGCTTATTTAGATAAAGTAAAAGCGAACGTTGGAATAAATGCTTCTGTTTTTAACGTTGAGGGGGCAGGCTACTTAAGTGTGCAGCCCCGGCTGGTATTTAACTACAGATTTGTCGAAAGAGCTTCGTTAAAAGCGTCATACAGCAGGATGCAGCAAAATGCCCATTTGCTTAGTAATTCCGGGGTAGGGTTGCCTTCTGATTTATGGGTGCCATCAACAGCCCGTATAAAACCGGAATATTCAGACCAGGTTGCTTTAGGTTTGGCACACACACCAAAAAAAGGACTGGAGATAAGTGTTGAAGCATATTATAAAAAAATGTATAACCTGATTGATTATAAAGCCGGAACAATAATTTTTAATGATGCAGAGCAATTTACTGATAAACTAGAAGTCGGAGGCAAAGGGGTATCAAAAGGAGTAGAAATACTATTACGAAAAAATTTAGGTGCGCTTAATGGTTGGTTGGGATACACTTTGTCGAAAACAAACAGAAACTTTGAAGCGGTGAATGGAGGAAAACCATTTCCTTTTAAATACGATCGCAGGCACGAAGTTTCATTGGTTGCCAATTGGCAAATCAGGAAGAATATTACTCTTACAGCAACATGGGTATACAGTACAGGGCATGCCCTTACATTACCAAAAGCAAAGTACCAGTTGCGTACGATCGGTTCTGGAGTGTTAGGAAATGGAGACAATAATTCGTATGTTAATGCTGACATACATGTGTATGGAGGAAAGAACAGCTTTAGAATGCCGGCTTATCACCGCTTGGATGCTGGAGCAGCTTTTTCAAAACAAAAGAAAAAGGGAATGAGAAAATGGACCGTTGGTATTTACAATATATATAACCAACAGAATGCTTATTTTGTCTATTTCAAAAGGGCCCCCGGAAAAATTGTTGAGGAAAATGGAGTGCTGGTTGCAACAGAAGCAGGGCAAACGAAATTGTATCAAATAACGCTTATGCCGATCTTTCCCTACCTGAGTTATTCTTTTCTTTTTTAATTGGAAGATGGTTTTGGGAACTGCGGGCTCCTGTCCCAACTATATTTATTGTGTGTATTCGACAAAGCCATTAATAATAGAACATTACGGTCTGATTTGCAAAAGGGGGGCAATTTTTATATACCAGGGACAAATCGTTTTAGTGCTTTCATTCTATAGTTTAACTACGCTGTTTAAATTGTTAATGCGAACAATTAAAGGTTTTATATTGAAAGGGTTGAGTCCTTGAAGTGGACCGTCGGGTTAGTTGTCAAACTTGATAATCAGGTTCTGTTTGGTCTTCATTTACGTAGTCCGATTATTAAAGGATAGGATAACGTTAAGAATAATAAAAAATGCCAGGCCAATTGTTGTAACTATAAATTGAGCTGTATTTAAACCCAGGCTTGTCCATAAAAATCGGTAAGGATCACTAAACAAACTCTCATAACCGATGGTAAGGAAGAACAAAATAAAATTTATGGTGAGTGTTATTATAAACAAGTCAAAAGCAAGGTTTTTATAGTCTGTTTTCTTTGTCATATCAGAGTTCTATACTTTTTGTAATGGAGTTATTCAAAAATAACCATTTAGTTCATTCTAGATATTGACATTTATATAGTTATTTACGAACTTGCATTTAAAAATACACAAAAGAAGTTATGTGTTTTGTGTATCAAAAGAGAGTCACTAAAAATAACCAACCTATAAGTTAAATTAAAGATGGCGGGACATTTTACTAAAGAAGAATGGAGCAGGATTAATACGGAGTTAGAACAAAACCCTAATGACTATGGTTTTCCTGTTCCTGATAATGAATCGATTATTATTGGTTCTTTCAACATTCGCAAGTTGGGAGGCGTAGAAAAACGAAACTCTAATGAGTGGGGTTTTCTTTCCAAAATATGCAGTCAGTTCCAGTTACTGGGAATACAGGAGGTAATGGATGAACTTGAAGGTATTAAACATTTAAAGAAATTGGTGATACAGGAAAATGCAAATTTCCGGATGCTAATATCGGATGCTACTGGGGCGTTTCCTGGTGAAACTGGGTTAACGGAACGCTTATGTTTTTTATATAATATTGAATTTGCTCAACGCGACGAAGTTGCTTCTGATGTAACATACGATCGAACAAAACTTATTGCCACGATATATGAAAACCTTGACAGGTTGAATCATTCTTTTTCTGAGTTCCGGAAGAAAATGGAATCATATCAGATGGAGTTAAGAAAGAGCAAGCCAGATTTAAAAATGCCTGTGTTTTTGTCTTTTATCCGTCAGCCTTACTGTGCGGCATTTCGGTTAGGGAAGAAGAATAGTGTAAATCCATATGAGATAATGGCGATAAACGCTCATTTACTGTACGGTAATTATATCAGTGACAGAGAGCAAGAGTTTAAAGCTTTAATGGAATGGATTATTGAAAGGGTGAAAAAGGAAGATAAGACGTATTATGATAATTTTATCCTGTTTGGAGATTTAAACCTGAATTTTGATGACCCGGAGAAAGATATTAACCGTATATCAGGATATATGAAAGATTTTGATTCGAAGCAGGGGAATACTTTCAGAGTTAACTTTCCCTTTTTAGATATACACCCTACCCAAGAAACCGTCTGGAGGACCAATGCAAGGCAGAGTGAAACGTTTGATCATATAGGGTTTTTCTTTAACGATGACCGTTTGCCGGATCACGAGAAGAATAAAATTGCCGGAAATGAAACCTACGACTACCAGGTCTTTAATTTTGTTAAACTATTTGCCAAAGCTACCGAAAACAAAATGGTTGATCAGATGGATCGTACTGAGAGAAAAGCTTTTTATGCAAAATTTGAACATACAGTTAGCGATCATATGCCTATCTGGGTCCGTTTGCCTTTGCCAAAATAGGCCTTCCAGACGTAGTTTTATAGAATATGTCCCGGAGCCTGATATTTGAAAACAAGAATATAATAGCCGGCAAGCATGAACACAATGGAAATGATTTCTACAGCCCATATGATAAAGTATTTTTTTCGAAGGGCAATTGCTGCAATGGTTATGATAACAGCAGAGGATATAGTGATGTAGGGCATAGCATAGTCAACCCAAAAACCGACAAGTATGATAGTAAATCCCGAAAAGGCACCAAACATATGAAACTTAATAACGATCCGGTTTTTAATATTACACATAAAGCCAACTCCAGCAAGAAGCCAGGCCCCTAAATTCGAAAGAATGAAACTCTCTGGTTTGAGTGTGAGGTTAATGACGGAAATGGTTCCACAACTGCATAACAAGAAAGAAACAAAGAGCCATATAGGTACCCTGTAGAACGTCTTAGATATGGACTTTGGGAGTTTCCCTGTTTGTTTCAGGCACTTTTTCGTACTAATAATAAAGTAAATAATAAAGAAGGCGGTTGCTGACAATAATAATAATAGTAATTTCATATTCGTAGAATTTTAAGGTTGGGTTCCTATACTTCTTGTTTTCAGAATCTAATTATATGGAGATATCTGTGTTGAAACAAACGAAATAAGGCACACTAGGGTGGTAATTATAAAGTCTGTTTACTCATATTTTAGTTCAAATTTTTCTTCATGCAGGCAAAGTTTACAGGCATAGCCTTAGCTACGTCGAAAAACTTTAACACAGCAGAAAGAAAAAGAGGGCTGAAATAAATGAATGGATTTAGTACCTACCACACCAGTGACGGTTCTTCTCCTAATACCTCTCATACAGGGCTTCATTATTTCTTGATTGTTGACATTGATGTTCAAGTGTTTGTATCTCCCTGCACTTTACTAAACGCGCTTGATGTATGTAAGATAATATTAAAACGAAAACCAGTCAACCCCATTCGGGTTATTTTTTTAGAATCCGTTTAAAATTTAATTTCCCAGACCGAAGAATAGGGCTTAAAAATACTGTTTCATATATTGTTTATGAAACAGCATTTTGTTCTAACAAACCCATTAGCTATTTATTCCTTTTGAGTTTGAATTGGTTCGGTATTCGTAACTAATGATGTTCATGAACTCCCACTACATCTATTACAGCTTGGTATAGGTGCACTTGGGGGCTTTCACTTCCTCCATCATTAATTGTGCCTTGTAACTGTACGACTTCGAAGGATACAAAATCCAGCTCAGCTCTTGGGGTTCCATGATGCCCTTCCTTAATTGAACTGATTCCATTTTGTACGGCATCATCAAAACTCTTTTCCGATGATCCAATAATACGAATCACGTCCTGATGCTCTGTTGTGTGTTTGGCGAACATAAGTAAAAAATTTTAAGGTTATAAATAAAACTGGTAGTTAAGTAAAACTAATTTTTGTAAGTTAATACTTAATTGAAAACCAGTCAACCCTACTTGTGTTATTTGTTTACAGCACATAACTCAAAACTCAACTTCTCAAGCCAGGAAATGTTACAGAAAACCAAGGTTCTAAGAAACGAGGCATTGGGCGTTTCTTCGACTCAAAGGTTGAGCCAGGATAGGTTGCAAAACGGACTGGGAGAAGAAAAATTTGCTCGCATGTCTTTCAACAAATATTCCCTGTCAAAAATAAAACTTCAAGACAGAATTGCATTTTTCTGTTATTTAATAGCCCAAACATCCTGCTATTGTTAATAATACTCACTAACTTCTGGTAACCATTCCAGAGTTCTATCTAAATATTAATCCAACTTAATACCTCATTATCATGAAAACATTCTTTTTAACATTTCTATTTATTTGTTTTTTTAATACCGTAAATGCTACGGCCTACGACTTTAATAATTTAAACAAAAATTCAGTCAATATTATTAATGGAGAACAGTATCAACCAGGCGATACCTTAAGGATAAAGACCGGGCTCATAGCCGGTTTACGTTTCATCAACCTGCATGGGGCAGATGGCGCCCCCATTGTAATAACGAACAAAGATGGTCAGGTTCAAATAACCGAACTGCAATACGATGGGATTAAGCTTGTGAACTGTAGCCATGTTCATTTAACGGGAACAGGACAGGAGACTGTTGAATATGGTTTTTTTGTACTTGCAGCAGGACAACAAACCTATGCGAATGGAGTCTACATCACCGATTTGAGCACCTATATTGAAGTCGATCACATTGAAGTAAGAAATACGGGTTTTGCCGGAATTGTGGCCAAAACAGATCCAAAGAATGACAATCCCGGGGCGTGGCGTAGAAATGGCTATGTGTTTGACCATTTACACATTCATCATAATTATGTGCATGACACACATGGAGAAGGCATGTATATAGGGCATACAGGGGGATATCTGGTAGAAACGCAATGGATTCATCCCGAAGACAGTAGTTACCTCTTTGGCCATTGGTTAGATAACTTGCATATCCATGACAATTTTGTGTTTAGAACGGGCTTGGATGGTATACAAGTCAACCTGGCAAGGGAAAATTGCCATATCCACCATAACACCGTGCACGAATACGGCACACGTAAAGAGAATTTTCATGCTTTTGGATTTAGTATTGGATCGGGCGTATATAGTATTTACAATAATAAAGTTATACAGAGCTCCGGCAATTTGGCTACACATTCTTCGGGAATGCAATTAATCAGTGCGGATAGTGAAACAAAAGTGATTAACAATGTCATTAATAACACCGGGGGGCACGCTTTTCTTATCCACATGCGGCATAAGTTTAAAAATGAACAGGGAATTACTGTAGCCCACAATACCATAGTAAATACCAATCTGGTAGCCATTAAATATATGACCCGAATTACCATCGATTATGAAGATGGCAGTTTATATTCAGATCAGTTATTTCCTCCTTTTATTTGTAAAAACAACTTAATCTGCGGCAGTAACCTTACTGCATGGAACGATAGTCCTTACGCTGAATTGGTAATTAATAAAAACTATATAGAATTTCAAACCGTTGAAATGCGCGATACAATGGTGCATACGGTACAGGGAAACCTAATGGGGAGAAATGTTTTTGAATATGGTTTAATTGATCCTAATACAAGAAATTTTGCTCCCGCAGATACCAGCTCATTAGTTTACAACAAAGGTGTAGGTTTAAACCTATGCAGTTTCGATTTTGATGGCCATGTGCGCATTGCAGATAGCATTCCTGATGTTGGCGCATTTGAATACATATCACCCGATAAAAAATGTGTTCAGGGACAGATTGCTGGCACCGACGGGACTCTCATCCCGAATATTCAGGTTTCAGGTTTGCCTGTTGGGGTTGAAACCGATTTGTACGGAAGGTTTTCTGTTTTAGTAGATACATCATTTAGCAATACGATAATTCCGCAATCAAGCCTGTTTAACTTTATTCCTTCTCAGGTTGTTGTTGATGCTACTTCAGAAATCCCTCCGTACGATTTTATAGCTACGGAAGTTCCATAACCCGGATTAATGTATACAACTTTTATATTAAAAAGTAAAGAATATGATCTGAAACCCCGTAATTCGTGAAGACTGGCTTATCTTAAGATTTATTGTCATAGATGGTTGCCGAACCTCCCGGTAGGAGTTTCTAACCCGATGGTAAGCGAGTTTGACTGGAGATGAATGGAGTGAGCTTATCCGCTAGGTTGCATGCCTAGCGGCTGGCTACTCAATTGCAGAAAGTAGATGTTGTGTGTTTTTTCACCTTACCTTTCTCGTCTTAAAAATATAATTAGACAGAATCGTAGTTTACAGTATAGTTTTAGAAAATACCCTATTCAGGAGAATATGGAAGGTGAGAGCCATGCATAATTATGCGCAATTTCCCATCATCGTCTTTAGTATAAGCAAAAGTATATTCAACTTTAACCTCATCTCCTCCATTGGCAGGTGTGAAAAAATAATTTCCCATAGCAATGGCCATGTTTCCTTCTGTTTTTACCCCAGTGCTTTCCCATCTTACAGCGCTCCAAGGCTTTATTGCAAAACCATGATCTTCGGGAAAATTCTCATTGTGCCCTACAAAATACGAAAGAGCTCCTTCTTCTGTGGTCCTAAATTGCTTGTCGGCTGCCAGTGTCGGCTTAAATAATACGGGGCCCAAATTATAACCATACAAATTGGCAATATGGTTTTTTGCTTCGGTTTTGTAATCACCTTCTTCGGTAAATACTTTACCTATACGTACAATACCTTCTCCCCAAATTTTCTGAATTTCCAAAACTTCTTGTTCTGAGATTGTTTTTGCTGATTTTTCCATGGTTTCAACATTCTGTGATTCGTGTGTAACATTTGTCTTGTTATTGCCACAAGACATAAAAAATAATACTAACACAATTGCTACTAAACTAAGTCCTTTTTTCATCTTAAATATTTTTAAGTTTATACTAGATACATTGATAAAACAACCTTTCATTGAAATTGTTTTCACTTGGCACAAAGCTCAATAGCAGGATAAAGTGCATTTATAGCTTTTGTTTTTGATGAACTAACCTTAAAACTGTGCAAGCCTACCCCGTTGATTAGCAGGTCTATACTCGAAATAGCTGTTTGTGTTCAATTAAAATCACCTTATAACCAGTTGTTTATGCCTTTTTGACCGATCTGCTAAATGTATTTTGTGTATGTTGTTTCGTGTTAAACACACTCTCCAACCCTGTTGGGGTTATTTTTTTGTGACAAGAGGTTAAATTTACTTGATAGAATGTTTAACACCTCCTTCGGGAACAAATTTCAAACTGTCCATAAAACTTAGTAGACCTTTATAAAAAGTGTTTTTGCATCTGTAACTTTGGCAACGTGATTTATTCGCTGAAGAATATCAAACCTTTTATAATTAAAGCAATGGCAGAATTTGAGTTGTGTTATATCATATTTTGTTTTTCTTTGCATCAATTATTAACGGTAATAAATTGAATATGACTAAAAACGCCATTCTATTAATAGCTGCAATAATCATTAATATGTCAGCAATTGCCCAGGCTTCTTATGTCATGCCTGAAATGATTGAAGATGAGGGTTTTAGTGTCGAATTTCAAAAAGTTAAGCCATCTTCATCAGCATATTACATAAACTATAAAGTGAAGAATACCGGGGATGGTATCTTGTTTATAGACCGTAAGAAAGCTACTATAAAGCAAAATAAGGGTACAGTTAATCCGCTTTCTGGTAACTACGCATTAAAACCGGGTGAAAGTAAAACTATTTATAACGAGTTCAGGGCAAAAGCACCGATACAGGCCAATGCTGAAATATTCCACCTTATTCTTGATGGTTTAACTTATGCTGATTTATCAGGGAATTCCCTGAAAGCCGAAAATCTGGTTGTGGCTGAAAAAGCGACACAAACTATAGGGGAATTCTATGTGAAGGTTGTGGAATATAATGTTTATTCTGACAGAAAATATGCACAAATAAAAATTACTTTTAATGGAAATGGGGAACAGGCAGGAAAAATAGATCTTACAAAGCTCACTGTTACCGGAGGGGCCCCTAAAGTAGTGAAGAAGGGAGAAGCTCTTCTTCCCGGAAAATCTTACACCTTTTCAATTAATTTAAGTCCAGATAACGAAGAGTTTTCAATTAACTGGAATGGCGTGTTTAATCTAATGGCCGTATCTAAGGTAGAGATTGACACCATTACAATAAAAAGCACTACTTATAAAGAGAAAGAGGTGGTAGAAGTTGCTAAAAATACGAATGCAGTTGACGAAAAAAAGAAAGTTGTCAAAAACTGTGAATTATCTTTTAGTGATTATTCAGCTCTAAAAACGGATATTGAAACCGAGCTAAATAATGGAGGAAAACCTGTAGAAATGGCTAATGAGTTTCTAATGGAGAAAGGTTGTATTAGTACGGTTCAGGTATTAGAATATATGGCTGTGTTTAATTTAGACGGGACCCGTTTAAAGTTTGCAAAAATGGCTTATAAGTACTGCTCCGACAAGCAAAAATATCATATGGCTGTTGGAAAAATGGCTTACACAAAAAACAAACAGGCTTTAGAAGAGTTTCTGGAGCAGCAGTAATTTTTAGAATGGAAAAACAAAAGCCCGAATAAACCAATTCGGGCTTTTGTTTTAGGTGTTCATGGAATCTATAGTCAACCTGCATTTGTGGCATAAACATTACCTGAATAGCTAGTGAATGATTGTAATTCTCTTTAATTAAAGCATTTCTGCCCCTTAGAGATGATAAAGAACCTCAATGGCCAATTATATTAATGCCAAGCGATGGTTAGGGGGGCTTGTACGTAGAAAAAAAAGTGCTGGTTTATCTTTAAAATATTCTATACAGAAACTATCCACTAGCGTGCTTCAACGCATACCCCATTGCTTAGTTTAGAGGTGCATAGGATCCGGATATCGGGATCAATAAGGTAATTCACATTTCCTGCCCGGGGAACAGAAAGGCACCTGACTCGCGCGAGTGCATAAATAAATTTAATACTTACAGCATAAACAATAAATAACGTAGAAGACAAAAAGAGTGAAAATACCACAAAATAAAGACAAGAAAGAATTGGACACACGCATTAAAAATGCGCGCGAGGGGGGGGGTATCTATGTAAACTGTTAATCCTATTCGAGCAATAATGAGAATACAATTAAAACATTTTATAGCAACAGGCAACCCAAACAATGATATTTGCATCTTAAACTTAATTAAACACTTTAAATAATAAAATATGAAAACTTATTTGAAATTTTTTTTAGGCCTCACACTGATTTTCACCTCATGTGAGAAAAATGATGATTCGGATAAAAATGAGGCAACTATTCCGTCCTCATTAAAAGGTGAAAATAGATTATCTTATAACGAGAGTCTTAATAAATGGAATGAATTAAAAAAAGTTAATGGGAATTCTTATGTATACCAAACAACTTTTCTATCATGGACAGGTTTTGGGAGTACAACCGAACTAAAAGTTGTTGAAGGAAAAGTTACAACCAGAAATTATCGGGAATTTAATACAGATGAGCAAACAGGAGAACGAGTGACAACAGGTTCGTATACAGAAAATGAGAATGAATTAGGAAGTCACGAAAAAGGGGCCGCACCATTTACAATTGATGAGCTTTATAATTCTTGTGCCAGAGACTATTTTGTTGTGGATGAAGAAAATAACACATTGCACTTTGAAACTGATGTGAATGGATTAATGACACTATGCGGGTTCGTCCCAAATGGCTGTTTGGATGATTGTTATCAAGGTATTTCAATAGAATCTTTTGATTGGATTGACTAAAAACCCGCCACACACTTCTGCATACCGACATTTCACCTAACTCACTTATACTGATGTTGGTTATATTTCTCCGTAGCGTTTCGCTACGGAGAAATAAAGACGGAGCTTTCACCCTTGAAATATTATTGTCTTTTATTAATTACTTTACGATGCAAATATTTCTGAAGTAAATGCCGCTACTTGTCACAATCTTCATATAATACGTTGCTGGCTTAAGCGAGGAAACATCAATAGCTGTGGAATTCCCACTTTTCAAGACCATTGCTCCAATAGCTGAATAAATCTCACTGTAGTATATTATACCTAAATCCAAATCAACATAGAGTTTGTTTTGCGCCGGGTTAGGATATACACGAATATACTCATGGTTTTGTTTTGTTGTTAACGAGCTAAACGTTAAATAATGCAACTTACTTACTTCGTCTCCCGACAACACCCTTGACCACAGCCCAAGTTCATCTATCAAGCCAATAATTGGCTGATTATCCTCAGTAATGTTGGGATAATAACCAACCTTTAAAACTTCATTTGTCTGAATGAGTGTGTTTTGGGCTACACCTCCACTTTGAAATTCACCATTTACATATAAATTGGCATATCTGGTTGCATGGTTAAACGTGCAGGTAATACGGTACCATGTGTTCTCTACAACCTTATTTGTTGAATACAGGTTGATTGCCCCAATTCCCGAATGGTTCCCAATGGAAAACCGAAAAACATTATTGAAATATAACAAGCTGTACGAAAATAACTCGCGGGGTGAACCGCCTCTTTCTCCCTTATGTAATATCCGTTGAGCTCGTGATGTGTCTGATGTATTGAACCAGATGTTAATTGAGAAAGATTCGGGTTCAAAGTCAAAAAAATCTATTTTTGAATTTTCAGAACCGAACTCCCAACAACCCGCGCTCACACCGCTACCAGATTGATAATTACTATTATATGAGGTAGCTACCATCTGGGGGTTTAACTTATTTATTATCTTTTCCTGATCAAATGAGTAGTATTCATCCAGGCTGTCAGTAATGCTTAAGTTTATAACATCATTATCGCTCGGATCGTCGGTCACATAAATATCTATAACTTCATCTACAGTTTGATCATATGTATTTACCGATCTGATTTTTATAGTATAAATAGATTTTGCTTCATAGTCTAGTATTGTAGCCAATAGTGAATCACCGGAAATACTAAATGAGTTATTGTCGGGGTAATTTTCAGTATCGATCAAAGCGTAGGTGTGGCTTACTTCCTGATTCTGGTCTTCTGTACTGAGTTTACCTACAAAGGAATTTTCAGGGAGGTTCTCATAGATTGATTTTTTGTCAATCTCAATTAACTGAGGCTGCTCTGTAACATCATTTACATTGATCGTAAATTCTTTCTTTAAGCTCAATCCAAAGTCATTAGTTGAGCTTATCATGATGCGATAGCTATTTTGAGACTCATAATCGAGTTTGTTAGCTAAAAGGTCTGTATCACTGATGGAAAAAAAGAGGTTATCCGGATAGCTTTCGTCATCCACCAGCTTATAAAAATGTGAGGTAGACTCGCTGTTATCCGTGCTGCTCAGAATTCCGACTTGAGAACCATTAACCAAGCCTTCGTCAATACTGTTGCTTGAGAGTTGAATATCTACTGGAGCTGTAGGTTTTGGTAAATCCAGTCTGTATATATGATTATCATATGAATCTACCCCAAATACAGAGCCGTCATCATGAGAATAGTACCCCAGTCCAAAGTAGACCGTGTCATCCAGCTCAAAACAAACCGGGTTCATTCGACTATCCTCTAAACTGAGAATGTTTCCCAGGTCTTTTACCTCATTATTTAAAGGGTTATAAGATACGACCTTGTCCTTATTACCATATAAAATGTATCCTTTACCTCTAAAGCCAATCGCCGAGCCATCATTTACTGATAGGTTTATGCCATCTGCAAATATTTTTTCCGTCCAGCTATTTGTAACAGGATCGTATTCATGTACATCACTTAATTGCACGCTGTAACTGTCAAAGTAAAAACCACCCGTAACATAGGCTTTCCCATCTATAGAGAAAGCCATAGCACTCCCTCTTTTATTTCCAGTGAATTCGGCGGTAACTGCGGTCCAGGAATCTGTAGTGCCATTGTATTTCCAAAAATCATTACGGCACTTGCCATTATTGTCAACACCAGTACCAATATAGGCAGTGTCGTTTAACATAAAACCTACAGCCGACTCCCTGGCTCCCCCGGCAAAATCATTTAGCCGCGTCCAGCTATTAGCTACAGGATCATAGCGGTAAAAATCCTGATAGGTAGTATCAACATTACCATATTCATATTGTCGCCCAAGTCCAATATATGCTTTTTCACCCAGTACAAAAGCCTGAGCATAAGCTCTTGCTTCACCAGGAAAATCTGCGATTTGAACCCATTGATCTTCGGATTTTGAATATTTCCAAAAATCTTTATAATGCGCACTTCCATCTTTTCCAAGTCCGATATACACGGTATCATTAATAACAAAGGAAACAGCACCTGTACGCCCTGCCCCACCGAAAGGATTAATGTTGGTTTGTGTCTTAACAGCTGACATCCAGCCTAAGAGTACTAAATAAATTACAATCCTTTTCATTTGAAGTTGGTTTAGAGATATTTAGGATTAATTTATTGCATTTTTTATACGTATAGCCCCCCTTCCAAAAATAACTTTTTTCTATACCTTGATTTGAAACAAATATAACATTCAGTTTTCTAAAAACCTACTTATCCTTTCTTATCTATCTAACAGTCTGAAACATGCTTTTTTTTATTTCTCATTTGGCCATAGCCATCCCGTTAAACCCGGGATTTGACGAGTTAATCAAAAAGTATAAATTTGGCACCAAAACGCAAATTTGGCTATATGCAAAACTTGATCGTCTGTATTTCAAAAACCATTACTTTTCATACAGCAATACGTTGGCAATAAATTACTGAATTAAAAAAAAACCGGATTCCTGGCAAACTCCATCGAAGACAAAAAGACAATCCGCTCACTACTGGATGGAATAGTAGCTTCCGAACACGGAGCAATGGAGCTTCTGGAGCTTGCTTTTAAGAATAAACTGCTTAAAAAGTCGGACTCCTATAGTTCATACACTGATCGGAAAGAACCCTTCTTGAATGATATTAAGAAGGATGAGATTTATCCAACTTTTAAATCTAAATATGAAAGTGGACAAAATACATATACTCGAATGGCTAAAGAGGTTGATGGGTTGAATGAAGAAGTGTTTAAAAAATTCCAAAGGTTATATAAGAAAGAGAGATTCTTCAGTGATTTATTTTCCAACAAGATTAAGTTTCAAGAGATAATAAATTACTTCTCTTATTTAAATGAAGAAACAAACTATATAACCATGCACAAAATCAAAGGGTCTTGTATAGAAAATGTCATGATTGTGTTAGGTGAATATTTTTGGTGTCAAAAGTATAAGTTTAATACAATCTTTGATTCAGGTGAAGATGATGCTGAGAAGAAGTTATACAATCAAAAACTATTCTACGTAGCGTGTTGAAGAGCCTTTGATAATTTAATCTGTATTAAAATTATTGCTCCCGAAGAAAAAGATGACCTGTTACGCTTCTTCCCCAATCATGAGGAGATAAAAATCGGTCAAAATTAGCATTAAATCCAAAATGTAATATATTTAATGATTAGTCATTATTGTACCAGTAATTATCAGCCATAGCAATAGCCAGCCTGTCAAAAAGCCTGTCCCCAAAGTATCTCCGGTTAAGTTTATAGCAAAACTCATCAAGATATAGCTGCAGGTATTTGCCTTTAATTTTATGGTAAACACCCAGTAGGTTACGCTTGGCATTACTTATTGCTATGTGTACCCAAGGGAGTGTCCGCACTGTTGTTTCTTTACTGGATTTCTCACTTACATGGACATCGACATAATTGGCAATGTCTACATAACTCGTGCTTTTATCGCTAAAGATTATGCTTTTTTCATCAAAGCTTTCTTTAACCACCTCATTAATCTCGTCGGAACAATGGCCTTCCAGCACTTTCATTTTAAAATACCGACAGTGCTTGCTTGTTTTACCACCCTCTATATCTTCCAGGGGCGTCGATTCTGCCATAACTGCTACATTGGACTGCTTTTGGCTGCCCCGTCCCCGCTTTAGGTCCTTTTTATCTTTTTTGCTGGTTTCTGTTGAAAAATACCCTTCGTCAAATTCGGCCATTCCTTCAAGGCTGTAAAGACTGTCTCTTTTACCCATGGCTTGGCGGATGCGGTGCATCATTGACCAAACCGTGTTGTATCTTTTGTGCCCCAATTGCCTTTGCAGTTCCATTGCCGACAGGCCCTTCTTGCTAAAGCTCATAAAGGCCATTGCCAAATACCACTTTCTAAAGGGGAGGTTTGAGTTCTCAAACATTGTACCGCTCCTTAATGTAGTCCTGAAATTGCATTTTGAACATTGCCACATATATTTGGATTTTAACCAATAGTGTTTTTTACATCCGCACTTCTTACAGGTAAAGCCCTCTCGCTCCCGTAACTGTTTGAAATGCAACCTGCAGCTCTCTTCGTTTGGAAACTGCTCTATGAAATTGATTATATTCACGTCAAATGTTTTTCAATAATATAATCAAATAATTCTAACTGGCACAATTGTGTTTATTCATATATATTTATATTAAATCTTTAGACCGATAAAACCAAAAAGAGATATGGATAATCAAACAAAGATAAAGTGTCCTAATTGTGGGACATCGATAGATGTTCAGGATATATTGGCGCTCCAACTGGAAGAAGAAATCAAGCAAAAGTACCAATCTCAACTGGCAGAAGAGAAAAAGAAATATGAAAGTGAGTTTGAATCCTTAAACAAGGCAAAAGAAGAGTTTGAGCAAAAGAAAAAAAAAGAAAACGAGTTGTTCCAGGAACGATTTGAGAAACAAATAAAAGAAGAAAAGAAAGCATTTGAAGAAAAGCTAAAAACCAAACTTCAAGATAAGCAACCCGAACAATTCAATGCTCTCCAAAAAGAAATAAACGAAAAATCGGAACAGATTAAAGAATTGAATAAAAGCAAGGCCGAAATAGAGAAGCTGAAACGTGAAAAGAGCGAATTAAAAGAAGCAATTGAAGCAGAATCTCAAAAAGTACTCAACCAAAAGCTAACCGAAGAAAAAGATAAAATCCGGAAACAGGAGGAGGAAAAGAACGAGTTAGCCATGAAAGAGCTTCAAAAGCAGTTAGAAGACCAAAAAAGCTTACTGAAGAAATGAAACGAAAGCAGGAACAAGGCTCAATGCAAATACGGGGTGAAATTCAGGAACTGGCTATCAAAGATTGGTTAATGACTAATTTCCCTCCTGATACAGTAGAAGAAATTAAGAAGGGAGCAAAAGGTGGAGACTGCATCCAAAATTGTGGTACAATTTATTTCGAAAGTAAACAAACCAAAGACTTTCAGCCAAGTTGGATTGAGAAGTTTAATGCAGACATTCGCGACAAAGGTGCTGACATTGGAGTCTTGGTAACTGAGGTGTTACCCACCAACTTTGAAAGAATGGGGCAAAAAGATGGAATCTGGATATGCACCTACAAAGAGTTTAAAGGCTTATGTGCTGTGTTACGTGAATCAATAATACAAATCAGCCAATCGGTTTCTTCCCAGGAGAATAAAGGTGTCAAAATGCATATGCTATACGATTATCTCACAAGCAGTATTTTTAAGATGCAGGTTGAGGCAATTGTTGGAGGCTTTTCGCAAATGAAATCTGACCTTGAAAGTAAAAAGCGAAGTATGCAACGCATCTGGAAGCAAAGAGAAAAACAAATTGAGAAAGTGATAACCAACACCATCGATATATATGGTCCCGTTAAAGGTATTGCCGGAAATACAATACAACCTGCTCAGGCATTAGAACTGGGGTATGGTGAAAGTGCGGAAGAATAAAAACAGAGTTATGGCATCAAATTTTAAGAACCTAATAAAATATTACCGAAATAGTGTTGCTGATGGAGAACGAATGGACATACCTGCAAAGGAATGTGATAATGGCTTTAAACTTGGAAATATTTTTAAGCTTCAAAGTGAAGAATTAAGTACGATTTATAAAAAATTATATGAGAGTCAACGTAAATCTGAAAAGACAAGTAAAAACATAAAAGAAGAAGAGGATGAAGAAAAGTATCCGATTGACATATTTCTTACCCCATTTTATCTATCTGCAAAACATGAGCATGCAGTAAAGAATACGAATATACAAAAAGTATATCCTTTCTGGTTATCTGCAAAAATTACAGAACAAGGAAGCATAATAGTAGATCCGGAACAAGTAAGGTTGCCTTGGTTTGTAAGAAGTGTTTTAGAACCCGTTTGTTTCGACACGAACTATTTCCCTGTTATAAGTTCCATTACCAAGGTTGATCAATCATTAGATGCTGCACTTTTTAATATTGAATCATGGGAAGAGTATTTGGAAAGCAGCAACACTTTCTTCAAAAAAGTAACGGATTATGAACTGAACGATTTTCAGATTGATGGATTTAATACTCATCACTCAACCTGTATTATTAAAGCAAAAACGGTAGTTTCCGCTAAAGGAATAATTCGCCTATATGATGACATAATCAATGATGATTTTGAAAAAAACCTTATACAAAAGTTCACCACATTAAATACAATATCTGGAAAAGAAATTCCGGAAAAGGAATATCTTTTTACCGATATTTCACATTATGGTCAATACAATAACAGATTCAGCTTAAGCACTTCTCAAAGAATATCGCTATGTCTTTTTGAAAGAGAACAGCAAGGTGAAACACTTGCCGTAAACGGTCCCCCTGGAACCGGAAAAACAACACTTTTACAAAGTATTGTAGCTAATGAAATTGTTAAAGCTGTAGGAAATCAAGACTCACCACCACTTATTTTGGCAGCTTCAACCAATAATCAAGCAATTACAAATATTCTTGACAATTTTGGAACAGAAGGGGGAGTAATTGACAGGTGGTTGCCTAATTTAACCTCACTTGGAATGTACATGATTTCAAGTGATAAAAACAAACAGAAACAAGCTTTAAAAAAAGGATACCAGCTTTTAACTCGTGACAATGACTTTTTTGACGGACATTACTTTCACCATTTTCACAGACTGGATATTGATGAATTAAAAGAGTATTACATCAATAAATTTCAACAAACCTCCGATTCAAACTTATCGAATATAAAAGATATTGTTTATGATTTAGCGGAACAAGTACAAAGCATAAAGAACTTTATAAAATACGTTTTCAAATTATTAGGGCATACTAAAGAAATACAAGCCAAATATTTTGCTTTCGATTTAATTCCCGACAAACGGGGACAAATGGAAAACCTGACAAATAAAATAGAAGAGAAAGAAACTGCAAAGAGGAATATTTTTGATACAAGAAACAAATTAGAAACCTTTATTGCCTCAAATAAACTACTATATTTCTTTTCCTTCATTCCCTTTTTCAGAAAACGTTTCTCAGCGAAACTTCAATTAAATATGCTTGAAGTATCTCTTGACAGGATTGATTTTAGCTCATCAATTACGAATATTCGAACACAAATCATTGAACTTGTTAGGTTAAACAAAGAAGCTCTTGAATCTCTTGCAAATGATTCGTCAAAGCAACGAAAAGCATTTGATGAAGTAACAAAAGCTGAAAACCAGTGGAAGGCACTAACTTCAAAGCTAGATATGCATTGGAAAGAATATCTGAGTAGTTTGTCTGAAAACAGTCAAAAAATAGTTAATGATGAATATAGAGTAGTTGGTGAAATTGAACAATTAAACCGGATACTTGATGTTTCATACAGACACAAAGCATTTATACTTTCAATTCATTTCTGGGAAGGAAAATATATCCAGTATATTGAAAATGCTGATATTAAAATAAGTAAAGGTCAAGCATCAAAAGAAGAACAATTCAAGTTAATGAGCTTTCTTACACCTTTATTTATTTCTACTTTCCATTCCGCACCTAATTATGCATCTCATTGGAATAAAACATCTGATAAGTGGATTCAAAAACCCATATACGAATTATTCGACTTGTTGATAGTCGATGAAGCTGGACAAGTAGCTCCTGAAATAGGTACAGCTAGTTTTGCTCTTGCAAAAAAAGCGCTGGTTGTAGGTGATATATATCAGATTGAACCGGTTTGGAACATTCCTTACCTTAAAGTTGATGAAGGTAATCTAAGAAAGTATAACGTACTTGACAATAATAATCTTAAAGACATAAAAGAGAAAGGAATCCTATGTTCATCCGGTAATTTAATGAGATTGGCTCAAAATACGTCTGGGTACTTCACCAACGACCAACTAAAAGGTTCTCTTTTAACTGAGCATAGAAGGTGCGTAGATGAATTAGTGCAATTTAGTAATGCATACGTATATAACAACTTATTAGAGCCTAAAATTGGAAGTTTCTCCGGCAAAAAATATGGTGATAAACAGCAACTGTTTTTACCTCCTCTCGCGTATCTTCATGTTAATGGAATTTCAGAACAGAAATCTGGGAGCAATTTTAATGTTCTGGAAGCAACCACAATTACTCAATGGATATTATTGTTTGGCAATTCCATTTTAGCAACTATAAATGCAGATAAGAAACCAGAAGAACAAAAGAAACTAAAAGATGTAATAGCTATTGTTACTCCTTTCACGGAACAGAAAAATGAAATAAACCGACAATTTCTCAAAAATAAAGTTAGTACTGATATTACAGTTGGAACTGTACATGCATTGCAAGGTGCTGAAAGAGAAATAATTCTTTTTTCTCCCGTCTATGGTAAAAACCATAACGGTTCATTATTTTTTGATATGGGCTTTAATATGCTAAATGTAGCAATAACCAGGGCAAAGAAACATTTTATTGTTATTGGGAATATGTCTCTATTTGATATTTCAAAGAAGTCTAAACCTTCTGGTGCTTTGGCTTCATATTTATTCGCTTCTCCAGAAAATGAATTATCGGGTTCATTCCTGTATAATAGCCCATTAATAAAATCAGATAATAGAATAAGCACCTTAAACAAACATATAAAAGCACTTAGACAAAGCTTTGTGTCTGCAAAAAAACGACTTATTATATGCTCTCCCTTTATAAGAATAAATGCTATTAATTCCGACAACCTCACCAAACATATTCGAGATGCCATTAATCGAAATGTGAAAATCACTATTCTAACAGATAAGTTTCTCGATACATTTAAAGGAATACTTAAAGAAGAGTCTGAAAAAGGGAGAAATGCTCTGTTAAAAGCAGGCGCAAAACTAGAAATTAAAAAGGGAATTCATAATAAAACAATTGCTATCGATGATAAATTTTTAATCGAAGGTTCTTTTAATTGGTTATCTGCCATTAGAGATGAAGCTCATCCTTTTTATAGATATGATGCATCTCAAATTATACAGGGAGAAGAGGCAAAAATCCAGATCAACCAACTCATTGATGAATTAAAAATCAAAATTTGAATTCATAAAAAAATTAAAGTAATAGAGGATATATCCTTCATATCTACCCCTTTCTGCATATAATTCTTCAAAAAAACAAGTCCACCAAAACTCCACCTATAACCTGCATTTTTTCGCGTTGGCACCAAAAAGCAAAAACCCCGCAAGTTGTTTACTTGCGGGGTTTTCCTTCGAAATGCTATTTCTTTTGGCGGAGAGAGGGGGATTCGAACCCCCGGTACCAGTTTCCCAGTACGCATGTTTAGCAAACATGTGGTTTCAGCCACTCACCCACCTCTCCTTTAATATTTTACTTTATAATAAATTTATTATAAAAGGCTTATCGTATGTATTTTTCAGCAATTGAAAACCTCAAACAGAGTCTCGAAATTTTACTGAAGTGCCCGCTCATTCAATCAGGCGGGCACAAAAGTATAAAATGATTGAAATATTACAAATTTTTTAACCTAAAAATTCAAATTAATTTGTCTTTTTAGGTTTATCTGACCCTCCGGCAATTGAATCGCGCATTCCTGTGTCTGCTTCAATATTCTTCATTTTGTAGTAATCCATTATTCCTAAGTTACCACTTCTGAACGCTTCTGCCATTGCCTTCGGCACTTCAGCTTCAGCCTGGATTACATTTGCCCGTGCTTCCTGTGCTTTTGCTTTCATTTCCTGTTCAAGTGCGACAGCCATTGCCCTTCTCTCTTCTGCTTTTGCCTGGGCTATATTTTTATCTGCGTTTGCCTGATCCATTTGAAGTACGGCCCCGATATTCTTCCCTATATCAATATCCGCTATGTCTATTGAAAGTATTTCAAATGCTGTCCCGGCATCCAATCCTTTATCAAGCACCACTCTCGAAATAGAATCCGGATTTTCCAACACTTCCTTATGTGACCCTGCTGAACCAATTGACGACACACAGCCTTCTCCAACACGTGCCAGGACTGTATCTTCTCCTGCCCCTCCAACCAGTTGCTTAATGTTTGCCCTTACGGTAACACGAGCCTTACAAATAAGCTGGATACCATCTTTGGCCACGGCTGTTACAGGGGGAGTATCGATTACTTTTGGGTTTACAGACATCTTTACCGCCTCCAGAACATCCCGACCGGCTAAGTCAATAGCTGTTGCAGCTTTAAAATCCAGTTCAATGTTTGCTTTGTCTGCAGAAATAAGCGCACTAACTACCATTTGCACATTACCACCTGCAAGGTAGTGCGCCTCTAAATCATCACGATTTAACTTTAGCCCTGCTTTCGTTGAATTAATTAATGCCTGCAATATTACTCCGGGCGGCACTTTTCTAATCCGCATTCCGATTAACTGGCCAATTGGCACATATACCCGTGCAAATACTGCACTAAACCACAATCCAAGTGGTATTAAATAAAAGAAAAGCCATAAAAATATTATTGCCGCAACAATAATTACTACTATTAAACCAATACCTGACGACATGCTTCGTTTATTTTATTTTAGGTTCTACAAAAAGTTTATTTTTTTCTGTTCTGATTACTATAATCGCTGTATTCGGATCAATAAACCCTCCTAACGAGCGCGCTTCAACAATTTTATCATTAATCATTACTTTCCCAATGGGTGCTAACCTGGAGACGGCTTTTCCGATATCCCCTACCTTAAAGACTTCCGAAACATCCTCTGTTGCATGGCCATCTATAGCCGATTCCAGTCCCAGCTTCTTCCATGTTTTTGTTTTAAAAGCCAAAACAAACACAACGACCAAAGCTAATAAAGTTCCCAAAAGGATAAAATGGCCTATTTTTACCGGATGAAAATAGTATCCTGCAACTACTCCCCCTATAATAAGCAATGAACCCGAAATACCAGCGATAGTGACCCCGGGCGTAATTAAAAATTCAACTAGTAATAGGATGATACCTATTACAACAAGGGATACAATAACTCCTATTGTCATATATATTTAATCGATTGTTACCTCCAACCCCTTATCAACCAACGCTTCTTTAAAAGGTTTAAGATAGTTTAATGTGCCTTTCTTTACGTCGCACTTTCCTTTATAATGAACTAAATAAGTACATTGTTCCGCTTGAACTTCGTCTAACTTACAAATTTTTATTAAGCTCTCAATCACATATTCAAACGTGTGCACGTCATCATTATGAAGAATAAGAAAACGACCTTCATCATTGTCCTTATCCAATAACTCCTTCAAATCCGGATGATTGTCTACATACTCCTTCTTACTCATAATTATAACATTTTGAAAATTCAAAGTTACAATGACTTAAACAAAAATAACAATATTGTCAACATAATGATTCCATATTCTTTATTTTTTTTCACCGAACTCTATTTCCCTGGCATCATGGATAGTTATTTTATTTCCATTGTAATAGGGCACAATAAAAGCATCTGAATAACCATATTCCTTAACCCGGTTTATTGCCTTCCTTGCTTCCCTGGATACGCTAAACCATCCAACAAAATATCGGGTAAGCCGGCCTCCTTCGATCCTTTCTGAGGACATGGGCGTCAACCCCCCAAATGTATCCATAGACAAATTATTGCCGAAAACCCCCAATTGGATACGATACACAAGCCCTTCCGGGTATTCAACTTCATTTGGTATTGGGTTTTCTTCCGAGTAAGGCGATTTTGACTGAATTTGAAACTTTGTTTCTGATGAATAAGCCGGTTCCCTATCGTATTCCATTTCTCCTCCGCCATCTTCTGTTTTGTAAGCAAATACTTTTATTCCGTTTATTTCATTTATCTGGTAAACGTGCTCATCTTTCCCTTCGTTGTCTTCGACACTTAATTCATTTGACACACTTCGGACCTGGTGGGCTTCTGCAAAAAGTTTGTCGGCCTCGGCCTGCATTTTCTTCACCAACTGTGTTCCCTGCGAGATTCTGTTTTTCAACTTTTGCCTTTCTTCTTCCACCGTAACTTCTTGCAATTCACTCCTGTAATCCACAAGCTCTGATTGCAGGGAGTCGCACTTCAACTGCATCTCCATTGCCTGTTCCAACAGAACTTCATACTCCGAATAGGTCTTAAATTTTTTTACGGGTTTCCTGGGCTTGCTTTCCTCTGCCTCCACTTTACCCTCCGGGTAATTAGTAGCTTTCAGTGCTGATATGTTACATATTTCCTCTCTTGTTTTCGGCTCAAAAACTTCCTGAGTTCCCTCTGGTTGTATTTCACATGCATTGAAAAAACGAATATCGGCATGTCTGTTTGTTACCAACACTGCGGTTTTATTTGTTGAATCCGGAATATACAGGTAATCATCAAAAGGAGTGTTGTATGGAAACTTGAGCCGTACCGGCACTGAAAAAGTTTTAGTGCCCTCATTATAGGTTGATTTGTAAATATCATAGCCACCAAGTCCACCTGCCCGCTTTGAACTAAAATATAGTACCTGCTGGCGCTGATCAAAGTAGGGATATTCTTCATCGTACTTTGTATTAACTGTGGTTATGGCCACCGGGGCTTTAAATTTCTGTGATGAAATTTGTTCTATAACAAATAGGTCGATACCTTTTTTCCTTTTTCCCTGTCCCGGTACTATCAAAATTTTATTGTTCCTTTTTTCATTGGAAATAAACATTATTCCCTGATAGTCAACAGCCCGATCGGCATCCGACATAAATTCTGCCGGTTTATATATAAACTTTCCATTTACAACCGCCGGGAATGCGTACTCTACGTGAGGCATCTTCAATTCTTTTACTAAACCAGCCTCTGGCACCTGCACCTTTTTAGTTTCCTTTTTTAACTGAATTAATGCTTCTTCCCACAATTTGACTTTGAATTTTTTCTCCTCTTTTTTTGATGCCAGGTTCTTAAAGTTTATTAATGACAGCTCAGCCTGTTCAAATTCATACATCCTGAGGTTCGCCAAAAACAGGTAAAAATGCACATCGATTTTGTAGTTTTTCGCAGCACCAATGCGTAAGCTTTCAACCGACTTTTCCAGTTTGCCCCCCTGATTAAGATAACATATGCCTGCGTAGTAATTATACGCCGCATCATCGGGGTAAACCTCCAATAAACTCTCAAACCCCTGCAATGCCAGCTCATTCTTCCCCTCCTCCAGATAACTGACGGACTGGTTTTCCAGTTCTTCTCTGGACAACTCCTGTCCGGAAAGCGCTGAAAGAAAAAAAACAGAAAACATAAACGCTAGTAACACAACGTTTTCGCTCAAGACTAACCTTTTCATAATAAGTATTTTAATCAGGGTCGAAAATAAGAATATTCACTATAGAAGTCAAAAAAGATTTATTCACAAGCCGAACAAACAGAAAAATTTTACCTTTGCCCAAAACAATAAACAAAAACTAGATTATGAAAAACATTCTTAAATTATTCATTGGTATACTTTTAGCAGCCCACTTCATTGCATGCTCCAGTCAGGCAGGAGCAGGTAAAGCTCCAAAAATGGAGACTAATCTTGACACTGTAAGTTACGTTATCGGACTTTGGATTGCTACAGGTCCTGCAAATGTACCAGACAAAGAAGAACTAAACCTTGAACTGATTAAAAAAGGTATAGCCGATGGATTCAGCGAAAAAGACGATACGGTTTTTACTCCTATGAAATTACAGGAGATTTTAAGGAACTTCTCTATGCAGCAACAACAAAAACAAGCCGAAGTTGATGCTATTGAGCACGAAGAAAACAAAAAGATAGGGCAGGAATTCCTTGAAAAAAACAAAACAGCTAAAGGGGTTGTTGAAACAGAAAGCGGATTACAATACCGTGTTATTAAGGAAGGTGCGGGAGCCCAGCCCCTGGCAACTGACAAAGTAAGAGTACACTATACAGGAAAACTTATTGACGGAGATATATTTGACAGCTCCCATGACAGAGGCCAGCCTACTGAATTTGTTCTTAATCAAGTGATAAAAGGATGGACAGAAGGTCTGCAGTTAATGAAGGAAGGTGCTATTTATGAGTTTTTCATTCCTTATGAACTCGCTTACGGAGAAAGAGCTGCCGGAGAAAAAATTAAACCAAACTCTACTTTAATATTTGAAGTTGAACTTATTGAAGTTCTTAAAGCAGAAGAAGTAGTAGAAGAAACTGAATAAGGGACTGCTGCCTTTACAAAAAAAAACATAAAGCCGCATTAATAATTTTAATGCGGCTCATTTTTAACATAAATAACCGAAAAGATCAATAATACGAACGAACATGAATTTCCATCTTTCAAAATTCACACAGAAGGATGATTAAAATGTATGTGAGTTCCTGAGTGTATTCTCCCGGGAGTTGGGGTTTAACATTCAGAAATCAAAAAACTAAACAGATGAAAAAGGCACTTATTCACACAGAAAAAGGACAGATGAAAGTAGAGTTCTACGAAAACGATGCCCCCAACACTGTAGAAAACTTTGTAAAACTTGCCAAATCTGGCTATTATGATGGTTTACGGTTCCACCGGGTTATTCCGGACTTTGTTATTCAGGGTGGATGCCCACATTCAAAAGACCCTTCGGATTCAAGAGTTGGGACAGGTGGTCCCGGGTATTCCATTGATTGCGAACTAGACGGGGACAACCAGTACCATGACAGGGGCGTTTTATCTATGGCCCATGCAGGCCGCAATACCGGAGGTTCCCAGTTCTTTATTTGTCATAGCCGGACAAATACTTCTCACCTTGACAGAAACCATACCTGTTTCGGAAAAGTGGTTGAAGGACTTGAGGTTATTGATGCTATCAAAGCCGGGGATCTTATTGAGAAAATTGAGGTTACCGAAGAGTAAAAGACATAACTCACGATAAAACAAATTCGGGGGGATTTAAACAGCCCCCCTTTTATTTTGAATAAAAATCGAGCATTTCCTTTATACTTTTCTCACAGACCGGACAAAACTCCCCAACAGACAAAGAACGCATTATGCAGTTAAAATACGGCCTGTAAAACCCTTTCGGTAAGTAATTGGCCCCTTCAAACACCCCTACCACATTTCTGTAATTTATGCTATCCGGTGTTGGAACGGGAACGGAATCATTTATCATTCCCTGCCACTTTTTTTCAAAATCAACCAGATTGGTGATATTTGGCTCATATGGCTCATACTTCATGCTCCCTGTTTCTTCATAAGCTACTTTGCTGCTGAAATATTCGTCGGCCAAAGAAGCAAAACCGTGACCGAATTCATGCATAAACAACATCTCACCCTGTTCATTATCGGAAGTGAAGATATTATAGAAATTGTATATGCCCCCACCGCCGTATTTATCTGAATTAACAATAACAACTACTTGATCCACCGGATATTCAGATAAATAATCATAAACCTTTGTCAAATCCGGAAGGGTTAAATAACGTTCAACACCAAACGTGTTAAAATGGGCATCAAGAATTGTATTTACATATAAACTATCCCCGGGAATATCCACCCCCGTCTGTTCTGATGCAGCGTATACTGCATGAACATTGATGTGCTTTTCTTTTTCTTTGTAAAGTTTTCTGTCTAAAAGATACTCTTTAAACCGTTCAGCATCATTAAAGAATTTTTCTTTTTCTGCTGCTTTATACCCTTCAGAGAGCATAATAAGATCCAGGGCTTTGTTACTATTCGCCCCCCGATGTAAAACCAAATGTTCTGTCTCTAAAATATTCTGTTTAGATATTTCTTCTGATTGGGGATCAATTTCCATCGTATAAAGAGGGCGAAAAGTTAATGTTGAATCGCGCCTGAGTATTTCAAGGCTTACTGTTTTTCTTGGGGCAGGGAACAAGATAGACTGAGAGAAACCCCGTTTTTTTTCCTTGGCCAGAGAGGTTGTCTGCCACTCTGCAAACAAATCAGAAAACCCTCGCGAATAAAGCAACCGGTTTGTTTCTTTGTCGTATATTTTCAACATGTACTTACCATAGCCAAATGTATCGATAAGGTTTACCCTGGAGCCCCCCCACTTCTTTTCTACTGTTACTCCCAATGAATTTATTTCTTGTTTTTTATAATCTCCGGATATTCTGTAATCTAAACGATAGCGTTTTTTTGTGAAATGTTTCTGATATACCTGAGAATAACTATTCAACAACGAAAAGCTAAATAAAAGTATTAAAAGATGCTTCATTATGCGAATCCAATTTGTTTGATTTAATCTTTGTTCTAATTTAAGATAAAGAAATCTCATTAATTATAAAATTAACAAATAAAAGAAGTTGGATTATCCAAAATATTATTTTTGCTACATAAATACAAATACTAACCCATCATACATTATGGATGCAAAATTACTTTTAGATTTAGGAAAACTTCTTGAAAATACCGGGCTGGGGCCACAGGCGATAAAATGGATAAATTTAGCATTCGGCCTGATTGTTATTTTCATAATTGCCTGGACCGTTGATATTATTACCAGAAAGGTGGTGTTGAATATTCTGAAAAGGCTGGCCAAACGCACTAAGACGTTATGGGATGATATTCTTTTAGAAAAGAAAGTTTTCAACCGCCTTGCCCACGTTGTTCCGGCAGTTATTATCTATTCTCTTATCGGACTGGTGCTTAGTGATTTTCCGCCTATGCTGAATTTCATAAAAGTCACCGCAATGATTTACATTATCGTTATGGTCTTACTTTCGGCAGATTCTTTCCTGAACTCTGTACATCAAATTTACAATACATTGTCTATTGCAAAAGACCGTTCAATTAGCGGATATATTCAGGTTGTAAAGATAATCGTCTACTTTGTTGCCATTATTTTAATATTTTCAATTGTTACCGGAAAAACGCCAAAATACTTTTTAACCGGCCTGGGTACTATGGCTGCGGTGCTCTTGCTGGTATTCAGGGATACCATTCTTGGTTTTGTTGCAAGTATCCAGCTTTCCGCAAACGATATGTTGCGAATTGGTGACTGGATTACCATGCCAAGCCATAAGGCAGATGGAGACGTTCTTGAGATTACATTAAACACCGTAAAAGTTCAGAATTTTGACAAGACCGTTGTTACGATACCAACTTATGCCCTGGTTTCTAATGCTTTTACTAACTGGAGAGGAATGGAAGAATCGGAGGGACGGAGAATAAAACGCCATATCAATATTGACATGAGAAGCGTAAAGTTCTGCTCCCCTGAAATGATTGAGAAATTTCAAAAAATACAATACCTGAAATCCTATATTGAAGCAAAAGAGTCGGAATTAAAAGAATTCAACCAAAAACAGGGTATTGATAATACAATAAACGTGAATGGCCGGAGAATGACAAACATTGGGACCTTTCGGAAATACCTGGAGGAATACCTTCATAACCACCCAAAAATTCACCAAAAAATGACATTCCTAGTGCGTCAACTGCAACCCTCCGAAATGGGGATACCAATTGAAATATATGTTTTCAGCAACGATCAGGCCTGGGCTAACTACGAGGCCATCCAGGCTGATATTTTTGATCATATCCTTGCTGTTATTCCTGAGTTCGAACTCAGCGTATTCCAAAACCCCACAGGAGAGGACTTCACTAATTTTAACCGGATAGAGCCCAGAAAATAATTTCACCTAATTTTTTGTAGAGATACATGCATTTACCTCTCAAAGGGAAAGTTTAAAAAGAAAAGCCGCATCCGTATAACAGATGCGGCTTTAAGCCAATAAATGTACTTCTTTGAGTATATATATAAACTAGGTTAAAGGTTCTATTTCAACTGCCTATATGGCTTTTCCGCCCTTTTCTCCCGTCCTGATCCGGATACACTCTTCCAAAGGTGTAATGAATATCTTTCCATCTCCTACTCTTCCATCGGAGTTCGAACGGGCCGCAGTTACAATTGCGTTTACAGTAATATCAACAAATTCTTCATTTACAGCTATTTCAATCTTAACCTTTGGAATCAGATTAGGAACAATCTTTTTTCCCCTGTAAATTTCTTCTGTTCTTTGCTGACCATGGCCTGATACACGCACAACTGTTATCCGGGTAACATCTTCCTGAATTAAGGCTTCCCGAACTGCATCAAGCTTTATTTCGTCTATAATTGCTGTTATTAATTTCATAATTAGTCACTTCTTTTGGTTCAAGTTATAAGTTTAGCATTCCATATCCATTTTCTCCATGATAACTGGCATCCAAGCCACCCATTTCGTCTTTTGCTTTAGAACGCAATCCAATGGTTTTATCAATTGCCCAAACAATCAACAGCGTCATAACTGCGGCATAAACCATAGCAATAACTACAGCTAGTGCCTGAATACCAAACTGATGCATAATTTCGCTTACGGAATGCTCTCCGCGCATAAAGAACACTAAAAATAAAGCTCCCACTATTCCACCAACACCATGAAGTCCGAATGCATCCAGACTATCATCATATCCAAGTTTATCTTTTAACAATATTGCATAATAACAGATAAATGATGCAAGTGCCCCCAATGCCAGTGCCCCAACAGGTTGAACAACTCCTGCTGCAGGTGTAACAGCAACCAATCCGGCCAGTATACCTGATGCAAATCCCAGAGCAGTGGCTTTCCCCTGATGAAAACCTTCAATTATCATCCAGACTAATGCTCCGGATGCTGCCGCTGCTTGTGTTGCCGTAAGTGCCTGTGCTGTATCCAGTCCACTATTTACAGAGCTACCTGCATTAAACCCGAACCAACCTACCCATAGCAGACCAGCGCCCATCATGGTCATAACAAGGTTACTCGGAGCCATAACAGCTTTAGGGTGCCCCCTTCGGCCCCCCAGGTACAATGCAGCCACGAGCCCACTTACCCCTGCTGATATATGCACTACTGTTCCTCCGGCAAAGTCAATTGCCTCCATCTCGTAAAGAAAACCGCCTTCGGCCCATACCCAGTGACAAAGCGGATTATAGACCAAAATTCCCCAAACTGCTATAAAAACGACATAACCTTTGAAAGTAACCCTTTCGGCAAAAGCTCCCGCTATAAGTGCCGGGGTTATTATCGCAAACTTCCCCTGAAACATTGAAAATACATATTCCGGCACTCCACCGTCCATGATTTTTTCGTCAATTCCCTGAAGAAACAAATAATCCTTATTCCATCCGAACCATCCTCCTAAAACATTTTCACCAAAACTCATGGCATATCCAAGAACTACCCATAAAACTGCCATAATTCCCATGGCAACAAAACTATGCATCATGGTTCCCAAAACGTTCTTTTTGCGAACAAGTCCGCCATAAAACATTGCCAGTCCGGGAATCATTAACAAAACCAATGCGGTTGACGTTAACATCCATGATGTTATTCCGGTATCTACTTCTCCGGTAGCTTCCTGAGCAAGCAACGACTGACTTCCTGTTATAACCAGGATTAAGAACAGTCCCAAAATTTTAAGATTTTTTCTTTTCATATAGACAACCCTTGTTTATTTCTTATTCTAATTTTTCATAATTTATTTTTTTCGGACACAAAGGTAATAATTTATAGGGTTTATTAAAATTAATATCAATTTTTGTAACCCATTACCCCAAAACAGCAAACACCCTGTTTGCACAAAACATGTTTTTCCCGCTCAACACCCCCATAAAAACCACCCTTGTTAAAAATATTCTTAATTTACTATCAATTCACCTCAAAAGAGGAAGACCTGTTTATTACCCCATTTACTATAAAACAGTATTACTCCCGTTGAACTCTATCGGGAAAAACCGGAGGTCCTCTGCTCATGATTTAGGTGCCCCCATTAGAAACAAAGAAAGAAAGCCTTTTTAACATATTTCACTTATTTTAACCCCGTTCCGCTCTGTTTTTCTTACACCCCGTTATCACATTTCAGACCTGACTCCCGACAGAACCTTGACTGCCCTGCCCCTATCCCAAAAATTTCTACTGATCTGTCAGCCTAATCTTTTATTGGAATTGTCACTTTCTTTTCAACTCCATTTAAAACATTATTACCCCAGGCGCCTTCCAAAAAAAACAATATAACCGTTATATTATAAGCACGGCTCTGCCAATAAATTACCTTGAAAATATCTTTCAACAATTCCACGATCCAGCCAGCTTGTTCTTATGTTCAACAAATTTTTATAATTTTTTAGTTTATATTTCAATAAGAATACATGAAATAAAAAAATCGGGACAACAACAACCATTATGGTTAAACACATCAGCTATTCTGCGCCCCGCACACAATCATGTACCTTCAGAGAAAATCTGTTATTGAGAAAAAATGATATGAATTCCTGATATTGCTTAAACAATAGCCTTTATCTTCAAGATTACTTGCCTGCCCCATAGTGAACAGCTCTATTAAAACTTCCCTGAAGAAATTAAAAGCCAATGCAATACTAAAATTTCAACAAAGACCGACCGCAACATTATATACCTTCCGGACAAAGGTGCCTCCACTGAAAAACAAACGATTAAATTAACCATTTTTACTGCAATTACAATAATTTTTCCGAAATAATTTAATTTTCCTTTCAAGAGGGTATAATTCAGCAAAATAATTCTAATTAATCAACAAATTATTTGTAAGTTTGCTTTCAGATTGTAATATCAGTCTTATAATTTAGTGATTGGAACACAGCTATGAAAAATGACAGTAATTACCAGGTAGACGATTTAGATAAGAAAATTTTATCTATTCTGACAAAAAATGCACGTATCCCTTTTCTTGAGGTTGCCCGGGAATGTAACGTTTCGGGGGCCGCTATCCACCAGCGGGTGCAAAGGCTAACCAAGCTGGGAATCATTTCTGGCTCTCAATTTAATATTGAACCGAAAAAACTGGGATACTATACCTGTGCTTATATTGGTATATTTCTGGATAATGCTGCAATGTTTACGGATGTGTCCAACCGCCTTATGCAAATTCCTGAAATTATTCAGTGTCACTATACCACAGGACAATATTCAATGTTCTTAAAAGTTTACACAAAAGATAATGAACACCTTCGAAAAGTTCTGGCCGATAAAGTTCAGGCTATTCCGGGTATTATGAGAACTGAGACGTTTATTTCCCTTGAAGTTCTTGTTGACAGGCAACTTCCTATTCTTGAAGCTGAAAAATAAACTTTTTGTTATTCTGTAACAATAAAATAACTTCAAATAAAAGAACGCTCAACACACCTTTGGGTTATCTTCAAATTCAACAGGCTTATCATTAAATAGCTTTAATTTTCCGTTTAATACCAGCAGATTGAATTGTTTTTTAAATTCTTCCTCACTAACCATACAATAACGGGCCATGTCTGTAAATGAAATTTTCTCCCAAATATCATTCATTACGTATTTATCCGTGCTCAAATATGTAGTTACCCAGTCATAAACCCGCTGTTTTGAGTTCATAAAAGCCAGCGATCTGATACGGTTCGTAAGGTTCCGGATATACGAGGTATTAAACGAGAGAATTTCTGTCTTGAAAACCGGGAACAGATCAAGGAGTTCAGTTACTTTTGCTAATTCCCAAACAAACAATTCTGTCTCGGTAAGTGTTTCGGCAAAGAAAGAGGCCTCACTATTATTTAACAAAGAAAAACCAACCACATCTCCAACTACGGCAAAATCAAGCAGTAAGTTTTTTTCTTTATCGGTTATTCCTATTTTCACTATACCCGATTTGATGATAAAAAGCTTTGTCCCTTGTTCATATTCGCTAATAAGACGAATTGAAGGTTTCAACGCTTTCACGTTTTCTTCCAAAGTAATTTCTTCAATAATGGATAAAATTCTTTGATTATTTACATGTGGAATAAGTGTCTGAACCTGCATAGCATAAAGAACTTAAGTTAACAAGTAAACAGCCGCTAAAATGGGGCAGATTTAAGAACTTAGTGAGTTTTACCTCGGGGCTTACTTTTTTGAGCAGCCACCTTGTTCTTATTGCGATTCCAAGGCACCTTCTTTTACCTCACTCTTAGAATTCACAGGTAGATCCAATTCTTCTTCAACTCATGAGTTTCCCCCGGGAAACAGCAACCAGGGCATTAAAAAAGTTTATTCTGTTTTTTTCATTCCCGGAGGCAGGAAAACAACATCTCGAACCTCCCTAATAACTTTACTTTCAGAATTCGATTTTCTAACATTAGAAACTTTATTTATACAGTCTGCAATCTGTTTTATTGGTTTAATGCTTGTCCATCCGGGTTTCACCAGATCCTTTATTAAAGTTAAGAAATTTGCCTTTCGATCAAAAATAAACAAGCTGTAATCTTTTCATTTTCTTTTTTTTGCCGATTCCAGCTCACTTATTTTTTGCCTGGCCGTCCTTAATTCATCTTTCAAACTATCAACCGATTCAATCTGACGGTTCAAATCCTCCTGAGTAGCCTTCATTTCCTCCAGGTTGTTCCGGAACTCCACTTCCTGAGCTTGCAATTCCTTCGCCTGGGAACGGTTATTCTCAAGCATTTCTTTTACAGCCTCATTAGCTTTTTCAACTGCAAAAACAGAGCCCAGTGTTTCCCCTATTTTTTCAACAAAAGATATTTTATATACCATCAAGCTATTAAGACTAGCCATTTCCAATACCCCCAAACACTCCTCATCGTGCATAACCGGAATAAAGACAATGTTTCTAATAGAAATTTGCCCCAGTCCTGAGCACAAAACAACTTTACCTTCGGGCATATTATCTATACTGATATTTTTCCTGGTGGCATAACAGGTCCCCACGTAACCTTCTCCCGGTTCTATTACAGTCTCATCCTCATTTGCCCCGTAACAAAATGTTACTTCTCTCCTCAACACCACTTTATCTTCACCAATATTCTCAGCAATATAAATCGCCCCGGCATTTGCCCCAATGTACGTAACCAAATTGGATATAACATTCCCGGAAAGCTCTTTAATGTCTGACCGGCTTTTTGCTATCACATCACTAAACTGAGCCATACCTTTATTGAAAAACCTCAACTCCTTTTCCTGTTCGTCTCTAAGGAGCATCTCCTCTTTTTGTTCCTCAATTTCCTTAAGGTGTTTTTTCAATTCACG
The DNA here is from genome assembly GCA_965230395.1 of Bacteroidales bacterium. GTDB lineage: Bacteria > Bacteroidota > Bacteroidia > Bacteroidales > UBA10428 > UBA10428. The sequence goes on along the minus strand of CBDDKV010000002.1, from coordinate 1,452,631 downwards.
TTTCCCTTCATCTATTTTTTCTTTCAGGAGCATTTTATCCTGCTTTATTTTCCTTTCTCTTTGTTTTATTGTCCGGATAATCAGGAACACAACAAACAATAATACGCTACCCATAAAGAGCTTTGTTTGATAAAAAGGAGGTTGCATACGGACTCTTATCTCCCGGATTTCCGGGTTCCACTCTCCATCGCTGTTGCTGCCCATCAGTTGAAACACATAGTGCCCTGCCCGAACATTTGTATAGGACGCAAAATTTATATTCCCCGAGTTTATCCAGTCGTCATCGTACCCCTTTAAACGGTATTTATACTGATTTTTTGACGGTGATGTATAATCCAGTGATGCAAATTCAAAAGAAAAAACCTTGTGTTTATGTTTTAGTTTTATATAACCGGTGTTGTTAATGTGTTGCGTTAGTAGCTCTTCCTCCCCATCAATCTCTACCGATTTATTATATATTTTAAAGTCTGTAAACACCACTTTAGGAACTACAGGGTTCCCCTTAATCTTATCAGGGTTAAAGATGGTAATTCCATTTCCCCCTCCAAATACCATATCCCCGTTTTTTCTTATTGTTTGTGAGTTATATTTAAATTCATTCCCCTGTATCCCTTGTGTTTTATCATATGCAATTACTCGTTCTTCTGCCGGATCAAACTTCATTAGCCCTCTGGTTGAACTTACCCACAAATTTTCTGAACCATCCATTAGCAACCCCATTATTGCATTTGACGAGAAGTTGTTTTCTGTTGTATAAACTTTAAACGAATCCGTTTTCAGGTCAAGCCGGTTAAGCCCACCTCCTATTGTTGCTATCCAGGCATAATTATCCTGAAATTTGAAACATTTCACATTATTTGAAGACAATGAGTTTAGGTTTTCAGGGGCTGAACTATAATTTTTCACCGTTCCATTTTCTGTATTTAAAATGCTGATACCAGAAGGTTCAGAGGCCAGCCAGATATTCCCTTTCTTGTCTTCTGCAATATGCATTATAATATTTGAACAAATCTTAGGGTCTGAGTTCTGATCGTTATAATTCGTAAATTCCCCGGTTTGAGGATCAAATATATCCACTCCCCCACCCAGGCAGGCAAGCCAATACCTTCCCCTGCTATCCACGAAGATATCCCATACCAGATTTGAGGCCAGTCCGTCTTCTGTTGTATAGGTTTTTACAACCTCCATTTTTTGAGGATCAAAAACCATTAATCCTCCCAAATAGGTCCCCAGAAGGAGGTTCCCGTCCGGGGCTTCCCCAATACTGTAAATTACATCGGTTACTAAAGAACCTTTAACACTATCCTGGCGCCGGAAATGCCGGAATTTACCTGTATTTTCATCCAGCAAGGATAAACCTCCACCATCCTGCCCTATCCACAAACGGCCTTTACTGTCTTCAAATACGGCTGTTACCACCTCTTTATTAATTGATTCCGAATTAAAGGGGTTGTGTGTGTATGACCTGAACTTCTCTTTATACCTTCGCCAAACACTAATACCAACGCCATAATGTCCAACCCATATATTTCCATCTTTATCCTTAAACATATCGAACACTGCATTTCCTTTTAAAGAGCCTGCGTATCTTGAATCGCTCACCATGTATTTGTATTGGCCGGTTATTGGATCGTAGACATTGATTCCACCACCATCTGTCCCAACCCATACTTCATTTTCATCAATTGGCAGGACATTGGTTTTTACGGTCAAAGCATTTATTCCATTCAGCAAGCGGCTTTCTTTACTTATCGGATCGTATACATGAACTTTTGCCCCCTCTGAACCTATGTAAAGAAGGTGATTGAAGCCTTCAGTTATATTCTTTTTGTAATTTGTGCCGAAATAGTCCTGCTTATATTCATGACGCTCAAATGTTTCCTTTTTTCGCTTAAACTCGTATATACCTTCTATATCAACAGAAAAATAAATTTTATTATTTGTTGTTATTTCTATGTCAAATACGGTGTTTCTAAAATTTGATTTTTCTGCCACCCCAAAACCCTGATACGTTTTAAACTTTTTCTCGTCCGGCAGATAATGGACCAGTCCATTTGATGTCCCTAGCCAAATTGAATTGTCTGTGTCAATTTCTATATCGTTAACCTTGCCCCCCGGGAAACCCTGCCCTTCGGGTACCCTGACAATTTTGTTTTGTCCCGGGTAATACCAACTGAGCCCTTCATCGGTACCAATCCATATTATTCCGTGCTTGTCTTCATTTATTGAAAATATCCGGCTCGACTGCAAACTATTTTTGTCCCCCCTGACCTTTCTGTAAACCGTAAAGCTCTTTCCATCATATTTATTCAGGCCATCGTAAGTACCAAACCACATTAATCCCCTGCTATCCTGAAAAATAACTTCCACAACACTTTGCGATAACCCATCGTCAATTGATATGTGATCAAATTTAATACGGTTGCTTTCATTTGAAAAAAGCACTGCAAAAACAAATGAAAACAAAACTGACACCTTTATTTTCCTCATATACAGATATTTTACTTTCATCAACCTACCCCCTCTTCTACTGTTATCCAAACACTTGTTCCTTTAACTTACTTTGTTCCCCTTCACTAACAAATTCGATTCAGTACCTGACAGAACCGAACGGGTGAAATTTCATCACGCTCATTGGTTAGATTTTGCGCTAACCTAAGAGTTGACAACTTCTCAACTATACAAGATAAGAATAATTTTTAGTATTGAGAATATTGTTAGAATCTATTCGTACGAAAAACACAGAACTTTTCCCTGGCGTTTAAAGATGTAATAAATGCTGTGCCTTCAGGCAGTATGTATGAATAGAATATAAACTTCCCGGTTCCGGTCCGGTCCATGAATTTCAGTTAATAAGAAATATTTCTTTTACCCCCTTGTCTTTTACAATAACGAAAAAACCTTCACCCCCTATACCTGTCTCTCCAATTATTCCTCTAATTCCTCTTCTTTATTTCCCTCTGTTTTAACGATGGTTACTTTTCCTACAATTTTCCTGAGTACTTCCGATTGCTCTCTAATTTCTTCCTTTAATTTTTCTAGCCGTTCGCTTATGTTTTCCACTTTTACTGGTTAATTGTTTTTTTCAAATATACACAGTTTCTCGCCCCGTATTTCTAAAAAAAGGTTAACAAAAGGTAACATGAAAAATTAACCGAAACTAAAACGACGATAGAAAGGTCACAAGATTAGTATCCTTATCGAGGTTAAACTTTTTACGTAAACGGGAACGGCCAACCTTGACACTTTCGACTGTCTGAAAATTAACGGATGCAATATCCTTAGAATTCATCCCTAAGCGCAGAAATGTGCACAGCTTTAATTCAGACGGTGAAAGTGATGGAAACTTGGATGTTAAGTTTTTTTGGAAACCATGATGTACCCTTTGAAAATAAACATCAAACCGGTTCCATGAATCTTCCTTTACTTTTGACTCTATTGAGCTCAACAAATCACCAATGGAGCCCTGCACTTCATTTTTATGATCCACATTTTTTGAGACAAATTCAAGCTTCTCTATCATTTTGATTAAAAACTCGTTGTTCTGCACCAGGTACATTGAGTTCTCTGCCAACTCCCTGTTCTTTTGTTCCAGAAGCTGCTTTTGATATTCGGCTATTTTCAAAATTGACTGTGTTCGTGCAATAAGCTCAGTCTCGTCGATGGGTTTGCTTATGTAATCAATGGCCCCGGCTTCCAAAGCTATTTTTAAATTATCCGGACCGGTCATTACCCCGGTACACATTACAATAGGGATATCTGCCGTTTTGCTGTCTGCCTTTAATCTCTTTATCATCTCAATACCCGACAAGACGGGCATTTCCCAATCTGTTATAATGAGATCCGGAACTTCTTCCCTGGCTATCTCAATGGCTGTTTCCGAGTTTGTAGTCCTGAATATCTCATATTCCTGATTATTGCGTTCAAATATTTCAACGATGGCTTCCAGAAAACTTATCTGATCGTCTACAATCAATATCCGTTTTTTTGTGGTCATATATCTTTTTATAGATTTTAAACAATTATACTGATTTATAATCAATTAAAACAACAAACTTTTACGGTTCTTTTTCGAATTGACTTTTAACGACTTTCATTGTATCTATCAACCGTTGCGAATAAAACTTTTTTTCTGAAAGTGGCAATCAGAGATTACCCCTACCTCTTTCCCGGTTAAAATGGGTAGTGTCCTTAAAATTCGTAAGCCATAAAAAAACGCCACCTTATAATCTTGTTAACCTTCTGCTAACCCCTGTTATTTAATTTGTTACTTTTTGCTAACCTGCTTTATTCGATATTTTATCATGCACTGACTTTCTTTGCACCAGAAAAATTATAACGAATGAGATAATAAAGAAATAATAAAAACTACTAACAATGAAAATGAAAAAAGAAGAGTATTCAAAAGAATATATCCTAAAAAAACTAATGTGGTTTCATGGAGAAGAATTTGAAAAATATCCTTTAAATGATGATTTCAAGAAATTGTTTTGTGTCAAATAGCCTTTACCATTATCATCCGGAATCAACAAAATTACAAGAAGAGATTTTATAAGGGTAAAATAAGTTGGTTTGGAAAAGCTACATCATCTGATTTTTCCAGATAGGAAATCCGCCAACAAACACAACTTATATACTAAACAAGTTAGTCTTTTGAAAATTACAAGGCATTCTGTTAACCTTTTGCTAACCTGTTTTTGTATGCATGTTACTTTTCGTTAACCCGTTTTTCTTCTTTATTTTCTGAACAGCCACTTATTTTGTGCCGTTTAAAACGAACATTTAAAATTTTAATACCATCATATCATGAACAAACCATTACTTACCTTAATATTAACCTGCTTTTTATTTTTGGGGGCAAACATTTCTGTTAATGCCCAAACAGGAGTTTACCGGGCTGGAAATAATGCCGGGAAAAGCATAACAACAGGAAGCTACAATACGCTTGTTGGTGAAGACGCAGGCCAGGCCATAACAACACAAAAGAACAATACTTTTTTTGGCTATGGCGCCGGTTTTCTTAATGCTACAGATGACAATACATTTATTGGCTACATGTCTGGTTACAACAACACTACCGGTTATAACAATGTTTTTATTGGAACAAATGCCGGCCTTTCTAATAGCCAATCTCATGACAATACGTTTATCGGAAGTGAAGCCGGATTAAATAATACAACTGGAAATGACAACACTTTCGTTGGCGAAGAAGCTGGTAAAAATGTGACAACAGGTGTACACAATACATATATAGGAGAAAATGCGGGAAAAGGAGCCCGTTCCGGGGTATCAACAGGCAGCCACAACACCTTTGTGGGACAAGCAGCCGGGTATTCCATAAACAGTGGCTCAAAAAACACGGCTATTGGCCGAGAAGCCGGATGGGACCTGGAAGATGGCTACAAAAATACTTTTCTGGGAGATTCAGCAGGTACCGACGTAGGATCCGGACATCATAACACACTTCTGGGACAGGCTGCAGGCGCTGCTACTGAGCACGCTAACTACAATACTTTTGTGGGGTCGTATGCGGGATTTGACAATAACAGGTACAGTAACACCTACGATGCAAATTACAACACCTATTTAGGGTATAGAACAGGATATACAAACAGAAAGGGTCAATTTAATGTCATGTTGGGCGCTTTAACTGACTTTTCACAAACATCTTATGATGGACCCGGCAATAATTATAACATTGGGATTGGTTACGATGCGGTAATTTCAGGAGAAAGGGACTATGCCGGGGTAATTGGAGCCAATGCAGTTGTGGCAGCCAATAATAGCTTTGTAATTGGCGGAACAACAAATGAAACAAGAATGTCGGTAGGAATCGGCACTTCCACTCCTAACCAAAATGCTTCACTTGATCTGGCGGAAACAAATAAAGGTTTTCTAATCAGTAGAATGACAACGGAGCAAAGAGCAACTTTTAAGGCTTCACTAGGAACAAATGACGAAGGTATGCTCGTTTTTGATACCGACGAAGACTTACTTTATGCATGGAATGGCACGGCCTGGTCTAAGTCGGGCACCGACAGTCAAAGCCTTAGTCTGTCCGACAATGTACTGAGTATCGAAAATGGAAATTCTGTAAACCTTGAAGCATATCTTGACAATACAGACAACCAGGAATTGTTTCTTGAGAATAATATGCTTGGGATTTCAGAAGGTTTAAACCCTATAAACCTGGAAAGATACCTGGACAATACAGACACTCAAAAAATTGCTTTAAACGGAACCCAGCTTTCAATTGACAATGGGAACTCAGTTGATCTATCCGCTATTCAAGACGGTTACGAAGCAAATACCGATGAGCAAACGCTTGCATTAAACGGAACAAACCTGTCCATATCGGGTGGAAACGCCATTGATGTTAGCAGTCTGAAAGATGGATATGAGCCCAATACCGACAGCCAGGAATTAAACCTTGATTTAAACACACTGAGCATTTCCGGTGGTACAACAAAAGTTGACTTAGAGAAGTATCTTGACAACACAGATGCTCAAAACCTGAGCCTGTCCGGAACTTCGCTTTCAATTGACAATGGGAACTCAGTTAATCTATCCGCTATTCAGGACGGTTACGAAGCAAATACCGATGAGCAAACGCTTGCATTAAACGGAACAAACCTGTCCATATCGGGTGGAAACGCCATTGATGTTAGCAGTCTGAAAGATGGATATGAGCCCAATACCGATAGCCAGGAATTAAACCTTGATTTAAACACACTGAGCATTTCCGGTGGTACAACAAAAGTTGACTTAGAGAAGTATCTTGACAACACAGATGCTCAAAAACTGAGCCTGTCCGGAACTTCGCTTTCAATTGACAATGGGAACTCAATCGATCTATCCGCTATTCAGGACGGTTACGAAGCAAATACCGATGAGCAAACGCTTGCTTTAAACGGAACAAACCTGTCCATATCGGGCGGCAACGCCATTGATGTTAGCAGTCTGAAAGATGGATATGAGCCCAATACCGACAGCCAGGAATTAAACCTTGATTTAAACACACTGAGCATTTCCGGTGGTACAACAAAAGTTGACTTAGAGAAGTATCTTGACAACACAGATGCTCAAAACCTGAGCCTGTCCGGAACCCAGCTTTCAATTGACAATGGGAACTCAATCGATCTATCCGCTATTCAGGACGGTTACGAAGCAAATACCGATGAGCAAACGCTTGCTTTAAACGGAACAAACCTGTCCATATCGGGTGGAAACGCCATTGATGTTAGCAGTCTGAAAGATGGATATGAGCCCAATACCGACAGCCAGGAATTAAACCTTGATTTAAACACACTGAGCATTTCCGGTGGTACAACAAAAGTTGACTTAGAGAAGTATCTTGACAACACAGATGCTCAAAAACTGACCCTGTCCGGAACTTCGCTTTCAATTGAAAACGGGAATACTGTTGATTTGAGTTCTATTGCAGATGGTTCAGGAACCGACAATCAGAACCTGACTGCCGCAAACTTAAGTGGGACCACTTTAACCATTGAAATAGAAAACGGTTCTTCTGTATCCGTGGATCTTACCTCTCTGCTTGAGGGAATATATTCAAGGCTTGATAATCAGGATGAAAAAATTGAAGCTCTGGAAGCTGATGTAGCCTTGCTTAAAACCTACATTGATGATTCACCTTCAATGATAACACCATCCGTATTCTCCAGTGCAAAACTTTATCAAAACATCCCCAACCCAGCTAATGGGTCCACAAGAATTAACTATTACTTACCAGAAGAAGTAAAAAATGCAAAAATGCTGATTTATGATACCAATGGAAAATTACACAAAGGCATACATATCTATGACCGAGGAATGGCATTTGTTGAGGTTGCTGAAGCTGTGCTGCCCCCCGGGAGTTATTTTTATACGCTGCTTGCAAACGGACAAAAGGTGGGTACAGAAAAGATGATTATTCTAAAATAAACACTAATTTATAACTCATCCGTCAGGCTGTCCTTATTGTTGAGCCAAAGTATTTTACCCTATGACTAAATTATGCTCTCCCCGGCATATTTGCCTAATCCATATTAAGGAGACATTAATTAATAACGGAAAACTACCTGTAAAAAACTTTGGTGAGATTTTGGGACAGCCTATTTAATGAACATCTCAGGAAAAATTAACACATCTGCCATAGCGATGAGAAAAAGCCCTCTATACCATGATTCCAGAAGTACTTGCCCCTTTCTCATAGAATAACTTGTGTTGATAAAAGCATCCTATTTACAGCTTCTTAACGCCACACCTTTTCAACGAATAATCCACTGATTTTTAATTCAGTAAGAACAAACTAACAATATTAACAGTCAATTATCATATGGATGTTTTTATTTTTAAAGTAAAAATTTATTTTTGTAATGAGTCTTTTTCAACAAAAAATACCAGACACAGTTTATTAAACTGTATCCCTATAACGTTTGCTAACAAACCTACTATATGAGTATGCCAAGAATAAGGAACAAAACACTTAATCAGTTTCTGATTTACTTTAACAGAAAAAAAAGATACTGCTTCAGAGAGTCGTATTACACAAAGCTACAGGAAAACTATCGTGATATTTCTTCATACTATGAACTGGCTCATGCAAAAAGTAAAAACAAAAGAGTTACAGACCGACAAATATCACTATCAAGAAGCCTGAAAGTAGATGGAATTACACCGAAGTACATCACTAGAAAAACAGGGAAACCAAACTATAGAATATCCAATAACCTCTCCATTGGGAAAGTACTAATCCTCTTTTACAAAATATATCTGGGAGACTATAAAGCTAAATTAGAGTTGCACTTTTACAAAAAGAAGTTGTTTTTTTACTGCTATACTTTCTCTGACCTTAAAGATGAAGACAAAGACAAAATAATTGATCTTTTAAAAGAGAAGTACCTTAGTCATGAGAAACTGCAATTAAACACCAAACAGGACTATATAGTTGACTGCAGAAGGAATACAATTACTTTTCACAACGATTTTGATCTCTCAATAAAATATGTGTGCAACAAGGATTCCGAATTTTTCAATATCCTTAATGGACATGCCCGGCATGAGAGCATTACAGAAAGTCGAAAAACAAACAAAAAAATAAACGAACTTTACAAAAACTTATAACCTAGCCTACCAACCTTACCCCCAAACCATTATTTAACCTGGACATTTTAATTCGTCTTACCAAAAACACTTTTGATTTCCCCGTAGCCTTCATTCGGGAAATATTGCATACTATTGTCGTAACCGCAAACGATTAGAAACAAAAAACATATAACCCCAACACTTATAAAACGTTGTTTTTTTGTGGTGTAACGAAAAACGTCAGAAAAAACAAAGTTCACTGGTTGTAAGTGTGTTTTTTCCTGACATGCACAACCCGGTTCGTGGCGTTTTCTTATAACCAATACTTTAAAATAGTTATTCCGGCAACAATAAACTGTTTACTTTTTGTTAACCTGTTTAAGGCTGCTTGTTACTTTTCGTTAACCTGTTGTTTTAGGTTAGTTTACGAATAGGCCTTTATTTTGTACCTCAACAATTAAATCACATCATCATGAATATAAAACAAATACCACTAACCCTGCTGACATGGCTTATTGCGATCCATTCTTTTTCTCAAAACACCTTTACTGGTGATGTGAAAGTCAAAAGTAGTTTAGCCGTTGGGTTAGATACACCTGACAATCCCGTTTTCGGGTTTAATACCGTTTTACTGACAGAAAACAACCTAAGGATTCATTTTGATGATACTTCAGACGACGGTTTTTTTGCCGATAACGACTGGACACTGGTTGCAAACAGCAGCGAACATGGAGGTAAAAGCTATTTTGCTATCGAAGATGCCACCGCGGGTGTAATTCCTTTTAAAGTTATGGCAGGTGCTAAAGCAGACGCCCTTTTTGTTGCTGAAGACAGCAAAATAGGTATTGGAACGAATACACCGGCAACACCGTTTCATATTAGCAATGATGACACACCCGCTATACGACTTGACCAAAACAACAGTGGCTGGGGAGAACAGGCCTGGGACATCGCCGGAAACGAATCGAACTTCTTCATTAGAGATGCCTCCGTTGGGAACCTGCTCCCTTTCAGAATTAAACCTAAAGCCCCAACAAACTCGTTATTTATTGCGGCAAACGGCAACTTAGGCTTTGGAACAGAGTTACCTAAAAAGCAGGTTCATATCAACACCACCAGCACCCCAACAATTCGCCTGGAACAAAACAAAAAAGCCCAGATATGGGACATAGGTGCCAGCGATTCAATATTTTTCATCCGTGACATAACAAACGGGAACACCACCCCATTTTTAATAGCACCCGGAGCTCCAAACAATGCCTTTTATATTGATACCAAAGGGAACATTGGACTAGGGCAAAATGAGCCCCCTACCCAGAAACTTGATGTTAATGGTAATATCAGGTTAAATGGAGCGCTAAAACTAACACCGCAGGTAAAACAACCGCAGGCTGCCGAAGAAGGGGACATTTATTTTGACGGAAATGACCATCAATTAAAATATTACAATTCAACAGAATGGAAATCACTGACGGCCGGGCAGAAACTAACGCTTACTGACAATAAACTATCAATCGATAATGGCAATACCATTAGCCTGGCCGCATACCTGGACAATACGGACACTCAAAAAATTGCTTTAAACGGGACCCGGCTTTCAATTGAAAACGGAAACTCGGTTGATCTATCTGCTATTCAAGATGGTTACGAAGCAAATACCGATGAGCAAACTTTATCCATAAAGGGAACCGAATTATCTATTACCGGCGGCAACACAGTTGATTTGAGCGGCCTGCTGGAAAGTATTAGCAGCAGACTAGATGACCAGGAAGCCCTTCTGACTACACAAAAAGCCAAAATTGAAGATCTTGAGGCAGATATTGCATTACTAAAATCGTATCATAAAGGTTCGCCGTCTGTTGTAATGCCAACAACCTTTTCCAATGCAGAACTATATCAAAATAAACCTAACCCGGCGAGCAGTACAACAAGGATCAACTATTACTTACCCGATGAAGTAAAAGACGCCAGGTTACTCGTTTACGATATAAACGGAAAACTTTATAAAGATATCCCTTTGTATGGCCGTGGAATGGATGCTGTAGAGATTGCCGAAGGTGAACTACACACCGGAAATTATTTCTACACCTTGCTGGCCGAAGGACAAAAAGTTGCAACAAAAAAAATGATTATAACATTCTGATGGTTTGATTTGTAGTTTGTGGTTTTTACTTTGAGGAAACCTGATCCCGGCCCCGGGATCAGTTCCTCTCTTTCTTCAACCTGGAATTACACCGGGATTAAAGAAGAATACGACTTCGGACAACACTTCAAGCCTTAACAATTAAATTTCTTACAATGAAAAACTTATTCCTATTAATCATCTTAACATTAACATCTTCAACGATGTTCGGACAATTATCCGGAACAATAAAAGTTGGTGCTACCCATTCCTACACAAACATTCAATCTGTTTGTAGTGATCTGGAAAAACAAGGAATTTCCGGATCAGTAACCATTGCAATAGAAGATGGGACTTATCCGGAGAGTTTTACCCTGGCGAAAATTAATGGGAACTCTGCGGACAATCTGATTACCTTTACTTCTGTTTCACAGGATAGTGCCAAAGTCATTATCGAAAGCAATGCTGACACCACGGTTTCCATATATTCATCTCATGTTGCTTTTAGCCATATCAAAGTCAGTAATACAGGAGAATATCCTGCCCTGCATTGTGAAGATATGAACTTCATTGCTATCTCGGCCTGTTCATTTGTTGCCGAAAACGATACCGCAGTATATGCTTACTCAAACTCAACTCCCGATGACAACAATTTTGGCTTTGAAATGAGCCATTCAACTTTTAGTGGTAAAAATGGCGGTATTGCTATTAATGACAGAAGGAGCATCACCAATTCCAGTGTTATAAATACGAAAATAAACAATGAGGTTGCCGGTTGCGGGCTCTATATAAAAACCTCGGGCTTTAATTTTTCAAACATTACTTTTGATGACCTGGAAATTAACAGCTATGGTAATGCTATTGATATAGACGCGTACATTGAAGCCTACAATGTGAATTTCACCAATCTGAACCTGTATTCAGCAACCGGGTATGGTGTCAATTTAGAAAGTTACAAGTTTAGGGCAAAAAATATTCTTTTCAACAACCTTACTGTTAAAACAGAGGAAGAAAGCGGGCTGCGCATTGAAGCCGAAGAAATTGTTGACAGTATAACAATTACAAATTGCAAACTCTATTCGGCTGGTAGTGGTATACAAATTATTGCCGACAACGACCTTCTTTCAAATATTTTAATTTCCGACAATTACATCGAGTCAAATGCCGGTGATTTCTATCCAAATGCAATCTATCTTAATACAGACTATTTTGCCCGGAACATCACCCTTTCAAATTGTGAAATTAAGGCTAAAACCGAAGCTTCTGCTGTAAAGTTTGATGTTAAATTAGGTTTAAGTGAGGTGTTAATCAACAATATGGATATTGAAAACACGTACGACAGACATGGATGGCCATCAGCTTTAAGGTTAGTTGTATTTGACGGTCCGGGAGAAAATATCCGGATAAAAAACTCCGGCTTAAATAGCAATATTTATACGACCCTGATCCTTGAATTTGGCAGTGGCGCAAAAAACGTTATTGTTGACAGCTGTCAATTATCGTTAAATGGCACTAATTTTACCAATGAAGAATTGTTTTATTTCAGGTGTAATAGCGGTTACGCTGAAAACATAAATGTTACAAACTGTATAGCCACGTATAATGCAGATCCTGATAAGGTTGCAGGTGGGTTTAATTTTTACGGCGACGGGGCACAAATAAAATCATCGTATTTCTTTAATAACGAAATCAATACTACAGGTTACGGGTTTAACTTAGATTTTGGGGGAGGAATAAGTGATATTGCCTTTAACAAGTTGAAAATTGATGCTAAAAATGAAACTGCATTCCTTATAACCGGCGATGATTCCGGCATTATTGACGGGATATCCATAGATAGTTGTGAAGTTAACTCCGAACTGGGCAATGCTCTTGAAATATTAACAAAGCGTCAATATTTGAAGAATGTAGATATTAAAAACAGTAACTTCAAGGTAAGTCACCTTAGCAGCAATTATGGAATTCATATCCGCTCATACTATAACCTGGTCAGTAATGTAAACCTTACAAACAACACTTCACAGGCATACTACGGCACATATGTCAAATCTGAAAACGGAGGTTCGTCCAATGTTGTAATTGATGGCAACAATTTTTATTCAAACCATTGCGGCATACATTTTATGAATGTTAGTGACGGTGTTTGGATTAAAAACAATAACATATACGCCAATAATGACAGTAAATCATTGGAAGGTATCTACCTGATATCGCATTCAGGAGGTAATTCTATACCTGTTATTATTGAGAACAACACCCTTCACAATATAGCAACGAATGGCCGTGGTATATCTACCAATAAAATTAACGGCCTGCATGTTGCCGGTAATGAAATAACATTTCAAAATGATGCTTCTGTAAAGGAATATTCCGGTATTGGAATTATGGTTGGCTACTGTGATGATTTAATTATTGAGAAAAACAAACTCTTTGCCGACTCTGTAAGTAAAGGTATAAAAATTAACACTTCATATTTCACCGCAACCCCGGGTGAGGTTAAAAACAATACGGTAACCGGTTTCCAAACCCCGGTTGATTTATTCAAAGTTTCAAATGCCAATGTTTATCATAACTCTACATATACAGACAGCATAGTTTCGGGAGAAAAACTTATCAGCCTGGTTGCTGTGAACAAACTTAATATCAGAAACAATATTTTTAAAGCACACAGCACGAACGACTACCTGATATTTGAAACCGACCAGGTATATAATGGGCTGAAGATATCTCACAACACCTACGATATGAATGGCACCTATACCTTCTTTAAAGATAATTACGACAACACCGAAGCCGTCACGCTTGAGAATTTTCAATCCCTGGGATTTGGTGAAAACGCTTTCAATACTGAGGTTAGCTATGTGAATAACGACACAGACCTGCATCTCAACTGCTCTACAGAGAATTTAAACATGGGCATGGACGGGCTGGCAACAGAAGATCTGGATGGGGCAGAAAGACCCGGTAGCAACCCGACAAACGGTGCCCATGAGCTAAATGCCCCAATGACCGGTTTGTTTGATGCCGATTCCATAGCCTATTGTTCCGTCCCTGTTAAACTGTCGTCTCAAAACGAAGCATATACATATGCGTGGAGCACGGGCGAAAACTCCGCTTCTGTCATAATAAACGAAGCCGGGAAATATCACCTGACTGCATCTGATTATTGCGGAAACAGTATTTCCGACACTATTGTTATATTTCAACCGGATGCACTGCCACAACAGGCATTCAGCGCTGATTCTGCTTTACTCTGTTCGGAACCGGTTGAGTTATCAACCCATGTAATTGCCGCCAGGTACCTATGGGGCTCAGGAGAGGAAACAAACTCTATAAAAACAGAAAAAACAGGAATGCATTACCTGACCTTGACAGACTATTGTGATAATGAATTAAAAGACTCCATTATCGTTTATCAATCCGTTACAAAGGCTGAATTTGAACCTGTACTTTCCGACAAGACCGTATTTTTCACCAACTCTTCAACCGGGGCTACTGGTTATCTTTGGGATTTTGGAGATGGAAACACCAGTTCTTTTGCCAATCCTGTGAATATTTATTCAGGAAGTGGTTCCTACGAAATTTCACTTACAGCATATGGTGAATGCTCGGATGATGTAGCCTCAAAAACAATTAAAATAATTACTTCAGGATTAGAAGAAACGAAAAACCTTACGATTAAAACATATCCGAACCCGGTAACAGAACAACTAACAATTGTATCTGACGCGTCTTCTTTCTCCGGGGCCATGACATACAAACTCTGGGACACGAACGGAAAACTAGCGGCAGAAAAAGAACTTACGCAAAGTGAAACTAAAGTAGATATGCGCCAAATGCAAACAGGGGTATACTTTTTAAAGATTATTGATGGTTCAAATGAGGTGAAATTGTTCCGGATAATTAAAAATTAGGGAAAATACCCATAAACGCGAACCTTTTTTCAAGGCTGCCTCACTTTCTGGGGCAGCTTTTTTTATTCCTACAGAAATGAACCAGCAAAGCCAAATGAAAAAACTAAACTTCAGAATGGGGAAACCCAACAAATGTTTATCATGCCCCTAAATCATTACATATGAATGATGAAAAGAAAAAACACACGCACCAAGTACCGTGGCGGGTTATTTCAATCCGAACAAGCCCCCCTCCTGTTAACTTTTTGTTAACCTGTTTACGAAAAGCTGTTACTTTCTGTTAACCTGTTTTATTAGGTTAACTGCCACAAAGCTGGTTTCTTTGTAATGTATGAAGCCAAAGGAACATTTAAAGAATTTGTAACGATGATTATAAAATGAATTTTCGGTAAATTTTGTCGGAATTTAACGGTCCTTCATTCAGTTTAAAAGACTGCATACAGCAAAAGATATAGTAGTTCGGTGGTTAATTCAAAGTTTGCGGTTTGCAAACGAGAAAACCAGATCCCGGGCCTCCGGGATCTGTGTTTTCAATCCATCAAAACACATCAAACACCTCATAACCATTTCCACGAACCAGGATTTTCGGCCTGAAAGGCCAGCTTAATTCGACCCGGCAGTAATGCCCCGAAAAGTTCATCCGTGCTGTCATCCTTAGGCCAGGCCACACCGCGAACCAAGCAAAATAAAAAAAGACACTCCCCCGCGTATTAAGGACCACGGAACAATGACAAGCTTAAACTAAAACTAAAACCGAAGGGCATGGACACTTCTGAAACAATGAATGCGCGAGCAACATTGTGCCCTCACAAACAGACTCTTAGCCAGACATTAAAAAAACGATGGATATGCTATTATTTTCTATCTGAGTATCTCATTGTAGACTTGACTGAAGCAAAGCCCGTCCGACTTTCTGTTGGAAGAATTTGTTATATCGCATATAATTTTCTTATTTTTGCGACAATATTACTATTATGTATTATTATAACTATTGGACACCCTCAAATTTGTTCAGAAAAGTTGTATTCTAAATTTTAGGAATAATTCGAACAACTTCGGAAACATTAACACTTAAATAAGTGTTCCAGGTGTTTTTAAATTCAACCTCTGTTACAAAAAATTGTTTTAATAAAGACATTCCTTTTACAATGTTAAAAATGGATTTACTTAACAACGTATTGAGGAATTATACTGAGTCTCTCCGTGGGTTGACGGAGAGCTCTTTTTTGAACAGCAGGGTAACTTTTGTCTTTATACATAAAACTTCTTTTTATTATTTTCACCTCCCTTTTTTATTCTACCAACATTTTAAATTCCTCCTTATTCTCTAAGTAGATTGCGTTTTCAACGGAATCTTTCCAATGCTTCATATTTTCATCACCTGCTGCGTCTACCTCCGACAGGATTTTCCTTAACCGGCTTATATGATAAATTTTTGTTTCCCTTAGTTGGTTCAAATATGCCTATATCCCTTCCTTTTCTTTTTCTGTTAACCTTGGTAAGTTCTTTTCTGCGCTAACTGGTTTTATTTCAGCAGTAACTGTTTCTTCTGAATTTGCAGGACATAATGTAAACCAGAACGTTGAACCTTTCCCCAGATCACTTTCCACTCTAATTTCTCCTCCATGTGCATGAACAGCAATTTTACAAAAGGTAAGCCCCAGCCCTGTCGATTTTACTGTCCCTGATTCCTTTACCTGTACCTGGGCAAACTTATCAAAAACCTCATCCAGTTTATCGTCCGGAATACCTGCCCCCTCATCAGAAACAAAAATTTTAAGCATACCTGTATCCGGTAATATTTCTACCTTAATGATAATTTCCCCTTCACTGGGTGAAAACTTAACAGCATTAGTCAACAAATTAATAAACACCCTGTTAAGAATCTCCGAATCGGCCATTATTCCAAAGTCTGAAAACACATTGTTTTTTACAGATATATTTTTTGATTCGCATAAAAACTGAACCTCCTCTATTGCCTTATTAATTAACTTAACAATACTACAAGCGGACAAGTCAAGAACCATTTTGGTATCCTGGTACTTTTGCAAGTCGAGAATATTAAGGATCATGTTGAGCATTTGTTTTCCATACTGCTTTGCCATTTTCAGCTGTCCCTCAAGCGGGAGAGATGCGGATGGATTTAAAATAGCGTTAAGCGGATTCTTAAGATCATGAACAATCATACCGGTCATTCCTTGTTTGAACTCATCTAACTCAACAAGCTTTTCATTTGTTTTTTTTAGCTCATCTTTTTGTTTCAGAATCTCACTGTTAAGTCTTTCCAGTAATTTATTGTGCTTTCTTTTTGGTTGCAGACTAAAGAAGATAAAAGCTGCAAGTATAAACAGGAAGGAAAAAGCAATTATAAATGTATTGCGCATTATAACCTTCTCTTGTTTTTCTCTTTCCAATTCAGCTTCCCTGTCTTTTTGTTCTTGTTCTAATTCCTTAATTTCCTCTTCATATTGTAATCTCGTTATTTCGCGTGTAATGTTTTTCGTATTTTCTGTGTTCAGAACACTATCGGTCATATGCTTGTACAGCTTAAAGCATTCCAGTGCGTTTTTATAATCCCCAAGTTCTTCATAAATAGTTGCCAACCCTTTATAGGCATTTCTGGCTTCTAAAACTGACCCGGCCTTCTGAGCATATTTTAAGCCCTTTTTAAAATATTCTAAAGCTACTGCTATATTTCTGTCCTGATACAAGAATTCCCCAAAACCATTGTTAATTACAGCAATGCCTAACTCATCATTCGTCCCCCTCACTTCATGTAAAGCTCTATTATAATATTTTGATGCTTCTTCCCGACTTCCCTTCCTCAAAGAAATCTTAGCAATTCCTTCATAAGCATAGGCCAGGCTTAAATGCGTTTTTCCATATCCGGTTGATTTGACCGATTTGGTATAGTATTCGATTGCTTTATCCAGACTGTCGAGTTTCATATAAGTCTGCGCTACCTTATTGCATCTCTGGGGAAGATCTCGTGCCCTTTTTATTTCCCTGGTAATATCCAGTGAATTCACATAATAACGGAGAGCATCTTTATATTCTTCCCGCTCGAAAAACACATCACCTACCGACTGTAATACAACCGACTCAATATTTTTATTACCCGACTCCCTCGATATATCAAGTGCATCCATGTAATATTTTATTGAAATAGAATAGTTCCCTGACTTTTTATAAGCCCTCCCCAGAAATCTTAGTGACAGACATTGATTGGGCTTATCCTTTACCTTTGTGTATAAATCCAGCGACTTATTAAATAATTCAATAGACCTTGGGATATCCCCCTTTTTATTTGCAATACGGCCAAGATTAAGGTAAACTGCTGCTTCTCCTCCATAATTCAACTTCTCATGAAAAATCTCCCTTGCCATTTTATAATGTTCTCTGGCCCTGGAGTACTTTCCCCGGGAAGTGGAAATATTCCCCAAACTATTATGCATCGTGCGGCATCCATAGCAAGTTCTTGCTCATTAAATATGTTCAGGGCTGACTCAAAATAATAATATGCAGAATCATACTGGCTATTTATTCTATAGTAAACCCCTACCAAAAATAAACCTTTTGCTTTTCCTGCTTCATACCCGATTGACTCAGCAACAGCAATAGCTGTTTCTGAATTTTCTTTTAGCTTATTTATATCTGTTGTAAAATATTTCTTGGCAATTTCTATTTGAAGGTTAACCCTTGTTGTGTCATAATTATCATGCTCCCAAAGCGCTTTTTCAAGACTATCAATAATATATGGTAAATTACTTCTTTCGTTAGCCTGAAGATTTGAGGTGAATATCTGAAACAAGATCAGGGATAAAAAAATAGCGTTTGTAGTTTTTCCTGGCATTCCATTGTTATTTGTTTGACACAAAATTAATTTCATGTATTAACATGAAAAAATATTGTGCTACAAAAACGATTTACTAATTCAACAAACCGTTGCAGGTAAGAATCTTGTCTTAGTTTTATACTTGTAGTGCACGGGAATTACCCTCCGTTGGCACTTTATCCGAATAACACCAAAATACCCTATCCACCCACTCCAACAACAAGCACAAAGGTGCGTAATCCATTAAAAGAGTATTGGATCTACCGATGACAGAATTACATACCTATCTAAAAATCAACCAATTGATAATTTAGTAATATTAAGGTAAAGGAAACAAGAAAAGGGGACAATGTTTTGAGAGGCCGCTAAAAAAAATATGTGCCACGTGAGTCGGGTATGCAATGGAAAACCGACAAGTTTACTTTTTTCTAGGTTTTTTACTCACAAGTGTATAGTATTAGGAATGTTCGTGAACTCATTTCATTCGGTTGGTTTCTTTTTCATCAATGGTACCGACCAAAGGGAGTTCATGAACATGAATTAAAGACACAAACAGGTGAATAAAAAGAAAAACTTGAGCACTCTCACACAATTACAGATTACAGGCAAAATGCACTATTCGAGGACCAGCCACACTGTATAAGCCAAGGCGCAAAAAATTACAATTTTCCCTGTCATTACACTTGGTAGAATTTGAAAAATCTTGGGGGCATTGAATGACAAAATATATAAAATTGAACTGTTCTATTCCCTTCAAATAATATAACAATGAAAGCCAAGCGTCAGGAACTATTGCCAAACCTTTGTCTTTATAATTTTTTCTTAAAGCCCCAAAAAGACAGCTATAAAATTGCATAGTTAGAAAGGTTTATAATTTATGACCAGATCTGAGAATTGGTATGGATATTAATCATTGGCTGTGTGTGTCCTTCCCGAAACATCGAGACAAATCAGACATGGTCTGTTTATCCGGAAAGGCCTCATCATAATCTGGTTTGTCGGAGCAATAATCCGGTTTATCGAATACAAAATTCATTTTTCTCTCTTCCGGGCACTTTTGATAAAAGACACACACAAAAAGTGTTACATACCTAACCAACAAATACATACATAAAAACAAAGCAAAACCAGGTAACAAAAACAAAGCTTTGTTAACTTTTTGTTAACCTAATTTGAACCTTATGTTACTTTTCGTTAACCTGTTTTTTCAGGCTGACATTTTCATTCTGCGTTACTTTGTCCGTGTAAATACAACACTGACGCACTTCTAACAAGACAATCATTTAATCAAAAAAAAACAACTATTTATAACCAAAATAAAGAATCAATTATGAAAACAAAATTCAACTTCAAAAAACGCTTAAAAGCAACAATTATTATTGGATGTTTTATGATAACCCCCTTAAGTATTTGGGGGCAGGTGAGCAATTTAACGCTACATAACACGAACCTGAGTGACCACTATAAGCAGAAAGGAATAGAGGCTTATGGCTTTAGGATAGGATGGGGAATTAATAATGACGAGATTGCTCAGGGAGAATTTATTATAAACCTGAAATCTTTGTACAATCGTAAAAGTGGAGAAACACACATCGGCACTCCCGGGTCCCCGAATGAATATGGTATATCATTTTTCTCACACACACATGAAATTCTCCGATTAACTGGCGAGGCTATTTTTTACAAGCCTTTAAAAGTAAATAGCACATCAACCTTTAAGAATCTAATGACATTATCCCCGGCGTCTGGTACAGCAAGATTCTACTTTCGCACAAAAAACGGTAATACTGACCATGCTTTTGCAATTGGACAACATGATAATGGAGCTGCCTTTATATGGAATGAAAGCAATAATAATATCCATTTTGGAACAAATGGCGAAGAGCGATTAAAAATAGAAGCTGACGGTGGGATAAAATTAAAAAACACAACAACCTTGGTACGACCCTCTGGTACAGCCAGGTTCTACTTTCGCACAAAAAACGGCGATACGAACCATGCCTTCACAATTGGCCAGCACGATAATGGAGCTGCCTTTATATGGAACGAAAGCAATAACAATATCCATCTTGGAACAAACAATCACACACGCATTTTAATTGAGGGTGATGGACATGTGAAAATGAATAACGCGTTATCTGTTGAAGGGAATGTAAAAATGAAGAACACATTATCTGTTAATGGTAAAATGAGCATCGGGGTGAACTCAACGCAAAGTGCTACTCTTCATATCAAAGATCTAACTGGTCATGGCCAAATAGCAAGATTTGTAACCTCTATTAGTAACGTTGAGCACGGACTTGATATTGATGCATGGAATGGTGGCGCTAACATCGATCCCATAAAAGCTGGTGACAATATCTATATGGGCCGGGATGCTGCTTTAGGCAACCTTTTTATTAAAACCGGAAATGTAGCTATTGGCACGGAAATAGCACAAGTAGCAAAACTGTATGTTGATGGCTTTACATACATTGGCTCTGGAAACCCGACAGAAACACTTAAAAACAATTACCAGTTTGCAGTAAACGGAAAAATAAAAGCGCAGGAAATTGACCTTGACTACCAGGGATGGCCCGACTATGTTTTTGAAAGCGGTTACGAAAGACTACCGATTGATGAGTTAAAAGGCTACATAGAAGAGAACGGCCACCTGCCCAACGTGAAACCCGCAGAAGAAGTTGAAAAAAACGGGCTGGGTGTTGCCGAAGCCAATAAAATGTTAATGGAAAAAGTAGAAGAGCTTACCCTTTACATCATTGAACTTCAGGAACAAATTAACGAAATAAAAAAGAATGATAAGTAGTTAGGAGTTATAAGTGATAAGTTATGAATTATTCGTTAGTAATACATCAAAAATAATTGCTATTACCAACGCATAACTTATAATTCATAATCTGGAATTCACACCCCTCAACTCATAACTCATAATTAATAATTAATAGTATATGCGAACATATAAACTATATATATGGATGGCGCAACTGATACTGTGTATCTTGATTTTTGATACCAGTGCAATTGCCCAAACCAGCGTAGGCAAATACAGCAGCGATTTGCACTACGATGGAACGAACGCTAACGTACGGGATACCCTGCGATACAATAATGTGACCATTCAATCCGCTTATACCGGCGATGAAAATAAACCTGCTTTGGTTTTTGCAACAACATCCATTAAGCTAAGACCAAAGGGGACAACAACCAAAAGCACAATTCAACCGGGAAGCAACAGTGGTATACAAATGAAGCCAACAGCAGCATCCGACGGAATTCTGTACTTTTCGGCTTCAGATAATGAGAAATACGGACAGGTCATTCTTACCTGGACCAATAAACTACCGGACTACCTGAACCGTATCCGGATTTTCAGAAGGTCCTTCGATGAAAACCATAACCCGGTTGAAGATTTTCTGCTGGCGGATTTCCCCGAAAATAAAAACGGGATAGATCAGACAAGCTTCACAGACAGCGGTTTTACATACATCGACAAAAACAACGAAATCACAGAAAGTGAAGTTGGCCTGACTGGCGGCGTAACTTACGAATACTGCCTGCAAGCCTATAATTCAACCTCCGTATACAACGAATACGATGAAACTACATTCTTCACCGATGCCGGTAAAACAATGTATTTTGGTCTTATGTCTAGTCAGTACCAGTCCGACGCGTATTCCAACGTAAGCTGGAAAATTGATGCCAACTGCCTGAAATCCCCCAGTGGCAACGATGTATATTTTGTAGTTAAAGATTACACCAACAATAAGATTGTATATGATCAGGTAATTATGTCCAGGGATGTTGACGCATTTCTGGCTGCCAATAAGTACAGTTCAGAATTTCAGCTCAACTTCGATAACGCTAATGGCCATATTGATATTTCAGCCCTGAACTCAAAATATCACCGGGCTACGTGGACCAATGAGTTCTGGATAAGGCTTGAAAATACGGCCAAAACACTTGGAAGGGATATGTATCTCTTACACAGCAATGCAGGTCCCCGTGTTTTTATTGACAAGGCAGACAATACCCTGAAAATCTTTGATGGAAACAGGGTAAAAAGTTTTAATTATGCCCTGAACACTACAGACACCTGGTACCACCTGGCCTTTGTATCTTCTTCAGACAGCAAACTGGATTTGTATGTTGACGGAGAAAAAAAAGGCCGTGTTAATGCATCGCCGGAATGGGATTTCAGCAAAGCTTTCGGCGATGGTGCAGGCCATGCAGTAAGTGCAGCAATCTCCGAATGGCGTATCTGGAGCGAAGTACGCACATCGCAGGAGGTAATGTACAACCACCGCTACGAACGCACCGGAAATGAAGAAACACTGCTGGCTTACTTTAAACTGGATGCAATTACCGGAAACAACCTTCCGGTTGACCTTTCTGCAACCCATGCACATGCAGGCCTGAACGCCACAAAAGTAAACAGCGAATGGAGCTATTTTGAAAGTAATGCCATTCATAACCGTACTTTTGACTACAGCATCAGTGAGTTCCTGGGACCGGACAGACGGCGGGACTACACCCTTAATATTTACGACTACTCATTCGGTGACCCGGTTTGCAGTTCGCTAAGTTCTACAGCCATTACCACTCCTTACGTACAAGGAAGAATGAACGATGTCACAACAAACGATCCGGGTAAAATCACCCTCTCCTGGTCCACTCCGTCCGATTTAGACAAAGTGTTCAAAATCTACCGAAAAGAAGCATCAGCATCAGCGTATAAATACCTGGCAACGGTAAACGAAGCATATACGTACGAAGATTGTTTTGAATTTAATAATGCGAAATGCCCGCAAGTAGGTACAAATTACGACTACAAGGTCACTATTTACAGCGACGAACTGAACAAAGAACTGGACGTTGCCACCGGCCGGGGGCGCTTATACAACTACAGCATATCAGCCCATGCATTAAACGACACGGTAATCATAAACCTGCCCAACTTTCTCGGTGACGGGGAAATGAGCATTCGCTGCGACAGCCTGAAACTTTATCGTGATGGAGAATTTATAGAGTACATCACAACCCGTGATATCTTTAACGGGAACCAGTCTGCACGCTATTGCTGGCCCAAGTTTGGTTCTATAGAAACTTACGAGGTACGTTTATTGCAAAACGGAAAAGAATATAGCGGTGTAAGTGACACCTCATTTATTGCCCCAAATGGTATAATTTCGGGTTATGTATGTACACGAAACGAAAACTACTGTGTCCCGAATGCTGAAGTAACCGTTTCGGTTTTAGTAAAAGACAAAACCTATACTTACCCGGCAGTAACCAATAATGTCGGATATTTTGAGGTTAGCAATGTGTACTACGGGTACGGGGCAAACGTTACATTATCCGCTAAGTATGGCAAACACGAATTAGAACCGGAAAAACCTTCATACACATTAGACGGACGAAACCGAGGACTGAAGAATATAGTTATTTATGATAATTCCGGTTTCGAAGCAAAAGAACAGGAAGACTATCTCTACCCGGAAGTATTTAAAGCATATACATCGGCACAAACGGCCAATATAAGCTGGGTTTATAACCATAAAGAAGATAATCTTTTATTTAATGTATATCGCCATAGCACCAATGATGTTTACACTTCTGTAAACGATCTGGAATACCTGGTCACATTGGATCAATCCGGTGGTTTGGAATTTAACGAAGAAGAAGGGGAATTCTTTGGCATCCCTCTTAGCGAAAATGACCTGAAATATCTCTCTGAACCATTTATTGGCACATATAGAGACACAACGGTTCAACCCGGGGAGAAATACATTTATCATGTAATTGCTTATCGCCCGTTCAGGAAATCGAGTAAATTAAACTACCAGGAAGCAAAAAAACGAATAAACATTCCTATGCTTTCCAATCTGTCGGGTATCAATATTGCGCAAAACCCCAATGCCTCAATCTCCTTGTCGGTCAACACGGTTAAAAACGATAAAGAATACGACGGACTGGTTGTTTACCGAAACGGAAAACATATGGGTTCAACAAAAACGGGTTCGCAGGTATTTACCGATTCCTATGGCGTTCCGGGTGAAAACACAACCTACAGTATTAAAACGTACACCTTAAACAATGGTAAAGATTCTGCTTACTCCAACCTGATTTCAGCACAAACCGTTTATCCGGAACTCATTGCACCTTCAGGTGTTATTGCTGCGGCCAACAGTGCAAACGTATCCGTCGGAGTCAGTTGGGATTATAATACAGAGAAACAAACCTATAATTTCGATGGGTTTGAAGTGTTAAGAAGAGAACCAGGTTCAACCGAATGGACGGTATTAAACAGAGTTGCCAAAAATTCGCCCAATGAATATACCGACCAATCAGGAAGTGCATTTGGTGAAGGCCATGAATATGGAATAAGGGCATTCCGGTTAAACAATCCGAAGAAACAAACCGATACCGTTTATTCTGATATTGCTGCCACAAATGCCTCGTATCCCGCAGCACCATTAACAACGCTGAGCAGAAACAATGATATAATGACATCATTAGACCTTTCATGGGATTATGATCATGGTTTTCAGGACGGGTTCAGGTTATCGATAGAAGATGCATGCCTTGAAAACGGGTTAACATGTGCCCATTATAACGCAGTTACCAATTCTGTCCATGAAATGGACAACAGGCAGCCAACAGGTCATATTATCGTTTCAAATTTCCAGAACGGAGGCATGAACCCAAACAGTGGTTTCATTTATGAAGGATACATTAAAATTGAAACAGCAGGAGATTACACCTTTTACACCTCATCTGATGATGGAAGCAAACTCTACATCAATGGAGAAGAAGTAGTAAATAACGATGGAGTACACGGCACAATTGAACGCAACGGAACAAGGCGGTTAGCGCCTGGCTACTTACCCATCAGGCTTTCTTATTTTCAGGGAATGTATGGCCAGTCCCTTACGGTATCCTATTCCGGTCCCGGAATTTCCAAACGACAAATTCCTGATGCCGTGCTGTTCAGAAGGTGCCATAACCATTCCGGCCCATTGGCTGTAACCGAAGTTGAGCTGCCCCCTTCCACACGAAAATACCACAACATTCCGGCGCACACAGTAGATAAACTCTACCACGTCCATCTCCAGGTAAAGAAAGATGATTCCTATACCAATGTTGCTTCATTATTTAATCAGGAAGTTCAGTTTACAAATGCATTGGAAAACCCCGCCCGGTTTACTGCTTCAGAGGGAATATACAAAGATTATATCCGTCTGTCATGGGAGTACCCGCTTTACATAAAGCCAACCTTCCGGATTTACAGAGACGGAGTATTGGTTGATACTGTAGGCCATTTCAAACGGACTTACTATGATTACGATTCAACCCTGGAGCCCGGAAAAGAATACAAGTACCACATTGTGGCAGAACTGAGACGAAGTGAAACCGACATTCGAATGAGCGACCCCATTTATGCCTTTGGCTCGGTAAGTTCTCCTTATTTTATCGGAGGAAAAGTTCTGACCCATAACCAATATGAAGGGATAAAAAATGTTGACATAACCGTTCGTTTCCAGGCATATGGCAAAACAACCCATGTAAAAACCCTTACAGATGCAAACGGTGAATTCAGGTTCGACAACCTGCCCATGGACAGGAACCGGTCGGCAGGGATTACTGTTAGTGCATACCATCCGGATCACAGGTTTGATAATGTAAGTGCTGACATTGAACCGGAAGGTGAAGGAACTATGGTTAAGCTTATTGACAAGCTGTCCCATAATACTTCCGGTAGCACAAACAGATTGAAAGTCTCTGAAATATTATCGGTATCCGGCATTGCCCGTGAAAACCAGGAAAATGTTAAAGTAAGCTGGATGACGGAAAGTGAAAATTACACCAGCTTCCTCGTATACCGAAACGAACAACTTATTGCTAAAATTGATGACAACAACACTTTTGAATATACGGATAGAACTGCTATGCCGGGCTATATCTACAACTACGGAGTTGCAGCCATGCTCTCAACGCCATACGAACAAGATACCTCGGCAACAACCAAAGCCCTATACTCAGTCAAATATCCCGGGTATGCAACCATCGATCAAATTGACATTGTTGAACAAATTGACAGCAACAGGATTGAATTGTACTGGGGATATACCGGTAAAGTTGACTTTTTCGAGATTTACCGTCTGTATAAATTAATTGGAGTTGTTAAAGCCGGAGAAAACACATCGTTCCTCGACACAACAGGTGTTCCGGGACTCGAGTACAATTATACCATCAAAGGATATAATAAAACCACCCGGAAATACACCCGTGGATATACCGCATCAGCAAGGTTCCCTTACCTTACCACACCTCAGAACCTGGAAGCGCGAAGCCTTATTTCTGAAAACAAAGTGAGGTTAAGCTGGGAATATACAGCACCCTATGTTGATGGTTTCTTCATCATGAGAAATAATGAGCCCTTAACCTATGTGGAAGATACCGCCTCAAGTTTTGTACTTATCGATACTTCAGGGCTTCCCGAAACCATCCATGAGTACCAGGTAATGGCATACCGCCAGAACGATTACGATAAGTATTACTCCGAAGCAGCTACCGACACCGCATACTTCCCACATATTGAACCCGTTTCAAACTTTACAGCAGGGAACAACGGAAACCATGTATTACAAATATCGTGGCAATATCCATCCAATTACAACATAGGAGGTTTCTATCTCTATGGCCGTGAAAACGGAAAAGGATTGGATTATTCAAAAATAGCCGAACTCGACGCATCACAGTTAAGCTACACGTTTGAAAACGGAATTCCGAATACCCGGTACGACTTTTATATCGTAGCATTTACTAACAGGGGCAATGACAAAAAAGAGTATACATCATCGGTAAGGAAAACCACAGCAACCTTCCCGCAATACCCGGCATTTAACAGTTTAACCTGCACTTCGCCAGACATAAACCTTGTAGAACTAAGGTGGAACTACAACTGGGAATATTGCGATGGATTTGTGTTAAAAAGAAACGGAGCTGCAATTGACACGCTGACATCATCAGCAACCCGGTATATCGACCATATTAGCAGAGAAGAAAACTACGCGCTGTATTCTTATCGGGTTATAAACGGGAAAGTACACCTCACAACCCGTCCGGTTACAAGTTCTACAACCCCGCAGGGACAGTCCGGCACACAAAAACTGGATTATTTTACTGCTTCAGACGGAACCTACATGGACCAGGTAAAACTGAAATGGAAATACTTAGGCAGCACAAATACCCATCCCGCGCAGGTAGCCATTTACAGGAAGAGTTATGCCAACCCCGAAAAGCCATACACATTGCTTGATGTTTTGAATAAAACATACACTTCATACATGGACGACGATGTTGAAGAAGGGGCGAAGTACATTTATAAAGTTGTTCCGCAGGATGCAAATGGAAATGCTTTTGCCCTATACACGGCTACAGGTCATTCTAAAATAATGGGTACTTTAACAGGGGGGGTAAAAACATATGAGACCCAATACCCGGTTGAAGGAGCAACAATAAAAATTAAGGGAAGACAAAACAGCACCGAACCATATACAACCTTTACAACCGTAACAGGCAAAAATGGTAACTACACTATAAATGGGATAGATATACCAGAAGAAGGAATTACCTACACGGTTGCCGCAAGCTATGACAATCACATCTTTGTAAACAACAACCAGGAAGTACTCCTTGAGAAAGATAAACGAGGAGGCCTGGCCAAAGACATACTCGACCTGAACGGAAAATACATTTCCGGAAAAGTATATAACGAGTTTAGTAATTGCGGGCAGAAAGGCGTAAAAATAACCCTTCTTTATTTAGATGCACGGGACACAACACTGCAAACCGAAACAGTGAGAACAAATGACGATGGAAGTTACAAATTCGGAATCAGGAAAGTTATGAACACCACAAAGTATGCAGTTATCGCTGACACGTATCACGAAAACTCGAACACAAACAGCAGCAATCCGACCGCATACTGGCATTTTGCAGCAAACACCGATAGTGTTGCTTTCCCAATCGATGAAGTCAACCCAATAAAAGAAGGAGTAAACTTTGCCGATACAACCCATTACTCCCTTAACCTTAAGGTAAAAAACACCTGTGGTTATGCCCTGCCAAACCATAAATTCGTCATTGCGGTACAAAGCACTGATAACAGCTACTACAAAGAATACGAAACCAATTTTGCCGGAAAGCTCAATGTAAAACTGGCCCCGGCCAATTATAGTATTCGTGTAATTGACGCCAACCCCCTCGATCTTTCATCCAAGTTATACATCGACTATTTCCGCACCCGCTCAAAACAAATTCCTTACCAGGGAAAATATGAGAACTATGTGTTCAACAATGGTAATTTCAACTACGACACAACAGTCAGTTTTATCTTCCACAAAACACCGGAGATAAAAATCCTGAACACAGTGGGAGAAGAACTATCCGATGTATGTAATTTTAGAGAAGCCCCCGGGTTCTATATTGCAAAAACCGATTCTTCTTATAAAAACATCCAGGTACAGGTTATCGAGGAGTTCGATGGTGAAGAATGTCCGGTACAAAGCGGATATGTAGTAATAACCAACGATGGAGCCTCTGGTACTTTCAGCGAAGGTGCTTATGAAGAGGCCTATAACTCCCATGTATTTGTTGATACGGTAAATACAAACGGAACCGTTGAATATGGATTTATTGGTGGCGCACCGCTTCCGGTATACCCTTACCTGCAAAGTTTTAAGGTAGAGTACTTTGCCGAGTTAAACCCAAGCCCTGAATTTTTGGCCGAGAGGGTAGAACCTATTTTAACACTTGGGGTGAAAAGTCTCGAAGGAAAAGACGTATTGGTCAACCCGACAGAAGATGACAATAAAAATGAAGTCCTCCTGCCCATGTTTGTCCTGCGCGATCCTCCGGGAGATCAGAGTTACAGCTACATTGAAAAAGGAACAACCATCAAAAAATCCTTTTCATTCAACAAGGGAAGAAAAGCTACCGAATATGGCAACGGCCATGTATCAATTCCCCTGGCTGTTATAAACCTCATATCCGATCACAGCTGGGAACACGGAGCACAATTCAATAATAACTTTAACCTCGATGTAACCTATGAATTCAAAGAAAAACTGGAAACATCTAAAAAACCTTTGCTCAGTACTACACATGAAACCTCTATGCAGCAACACTATGCAGACATTATCGGTGGTGTAGGCCTTGCCTACCAGGTTAGTGTGGGAAAAGGAATTGACATTATTGAAACCGAAGAAGAAGAAACCTGTGCTATTGTGGAATATCATGCCAACACCATTAACTGGGACGGAGTGAACACACAATGGACCTATACACTGGGAGTTATCGATGATAAACTGAAGGATTTAGACGATAAAATTGATAATCTGCAGACACAAATCGATAACCTGAATATGTCTGACGAACTTCTTCAGAAAAAGCAGGAAGACGCCGGCAAGTTAAAATCGGTCAGGGACAACTGGCTCAGCATCCTTAAAATGTATTCAACCCAATCATTGCCACATTATGATGTGTGCCGTATAATTTACGATCAGAACAGGTTGAAAAAAACAAGCCCCGTTTCATCAGAAAACCTAAGTGGAGCGTGCAGTTTCTGTAACCAGTTCTTCAAATTCGACCCGAATAAAACGAGAGACACGATTCAGGTAGCCTCCGGATTTAAAGATGACCCCAACAGTTACATTGATGGTTCTCTGGAAATCAACTGGGTACCAAGTCAGTTAGACGCATACAACAGTGCTCTTGATGACATATCGGGAATATTATTTAGTACAGACCCGGAACAAGATCCAATGAATGCAACAAACGATTGGTACACAACCAACTTTGAAGGATGGAAGAACTTAAGCAACAATCCCAGCAATTCTGACCTCAAAGAACTTAGCTATGGCATTGTTGGAATGTATACATCTGCCGGCAGCGACTGGGGCGACAATAAGGAAATCACGGATATAAAAGACACCTTAAAATCACAACTCATAAAAGCAAAAGTAAGGAACGAAACCTTTGTGGCCGGTACCGGAATAACAAGGGAAACCAACACAAAGTGGTTTGGAAGCAGAAGCTACAAAATAAACGCCTTTAGCGGAGGTAAAGGAAGTGTTGGTGTGGATGCCTTTTATGAAATAAAAACGTTTAAGGTAGACAATAAATCCGGTATCAAACACAATACACCTTATGCGTCTGTTGGTTTTGAAGCCAAGTTCGTTACTGAATCTTACTTTAAATTAGCTGCCCGGCTTAAAGCCAGTGTTGGAGCATCACATCAATATTCCTATACCGAGTCGGAATCTTCCACCTTTGGTAATTCCCAGAAATTTGGGTACTACTTTAACGATGACGATTATCTGGATGAATACAGTGTGATGATTTTTGACCCGACACGCTCCGGTTATTCACCATACTTCCAGGTATTTGGCGGGTACAGTATGTGTCCGTATGAAAAAGGTACTATTAACCGCTCGCAGATTTACACCAGCATGGTTGTTCCGGAAGTAAAAGGTGATGACACGGTCAATGTAACCTACAACAACATACAATACGATGTAGACCATAAAAAACCCGCTGTATTTAAGTTCTCCGTTTCCAATGGGGCAACAAGGGCAAACGATGGCCGGTTGGTAAAAATCTACATGGCACACAACAGCAACTCAAAAGGTGCCGATATAAAGATTGGCCAGACACGACTTTCTTCAACCAAGGGAGAAGAAATATACATTCGCGAAGGAGAAAGTCAGGTTGCAGAGGTAAAAGTATGGGCACGTATGCCAAACTTCAACTACGAAGACCTGAACTTAGTGGTAAGGGCATCTTGTGAATCTTCACCATTCGTTGGCGACACCATTCCCTTAAAAGTGTACTTCAGGAAACCCTGTTCTCCCGTTACTGTTTTTGAACCAAACACCGACTGGAAAATCAACAAGGCCCCTGAAGGAAAGCAGGAAGTACTGCCGGTAACACTTACCGACTTCTATGCTGAAAATAAATACTTTTCTCTTGACTCCATCATTCTTCAATACAAAAGAGGTGGGGCAGACAAATGGTATGATATTGGCACCGTAACCGCCGACTCATTAGTGCGTTTCGAGAAAGAATACGGCAATATTTATCCGGTGCCAACCTATCCGATGGTTTGGGACATTACCAACGATGCCTCAGTTGTAGACGGAACATACATTCTTCGTGCAATGGCCGAAGGTGGAAAATCTGGCTATACATATTCAAATACCGTAAAAGGTAAGATTGACCGTGCCTCAATGGCCGTGTTTGGCAGCCCGCAACCGGAAGCAGACGGAGTCCTTCGCACGGGAGAAGATATTTTGGTTACTTTCAACGATAATATCGACTGTCAGGTTATGGATACCAGCCTGTTCTCTGTTGAAACACTATCCGGCACCAAAGTGAATTTTTCTGTACGTTGTAGTGGAGGTAAACTGTATTTCGATATAGAAGATACTGCACTGGAAGCTATTCATGGCGATACGCTGAAGATTACCATTGCTGATGTGAAAGACCTTGCCGGAAATGGAATGGCCGAACCATTCAGTTGGTCATTCAGGGTAAATTGCTCACCCGTAACTTTCACAGAAGACTATGTGCAAATCTCAATGAACCGCAACAGCACCCACGATTTTGAAACTAAAGTTACCAGTGCTGTGGAACAGATTACCCGATTCAGTCTTAGCGGTTGGGATGCTTCATGGGTTCAGGTTTACGATGATAAAGGCCTTCCTGTAACCAACGGGAAATCCATGCTGTTCAACGATGGAAAACGTAACATCTCTCTTCAGTTTAACAGCAACAACAAATCTGCGGGCACTTACTTCGATACCTTATACGCCAACATGGACGGCCATATAAGTGCTAAAACTGTTTTTGAAGTAACCATCCTGCCCGATCCTGTCGGCTGGTCTGTTGATTTATCAGACTATAACATGTCAATGAATGTTATTGCCGACCTGAAAGTTGATGATATACAAATAACCGACACCAATGATGTTGTGGCTGCTGTTATCAATAATACCGTAAGAGGTGTTGCCAGGTTCCGGAAAATTGGTGGCCATCACTTGTTGTACATGAACGTATGGGGCAACGATGGCGACATCAACGATACCATTGAGTTCCGTTACTGGGACGCAAGTACAGGCATGGAATACAACGCCAAGGCAGACTCAGTGGCAACTTTTGCTATCGACAGAGTTTATGGCAGCTCGGTAGAAGCTCATCATTTAACCGTAGAATCTGCAGAAAACAGGGTTCGGTACATCCATTTCGATAAGGGCTGGAATATGTTCTCGCTAAATGCCCTTCCTGAAAACCCAACATTCAATGCTGTTTTCAATGGAATGGACTTAACCGATGGCGATTTACTGAAAGGGCACAACAACCAAAGCATGGCTCAATATAGCGCGGAAGCCGGTAAGTGGATAACTTTCTCCGATGTTGACACCATAACCCCGGGCGAGGGATACTGGATTTATCTTGGGAAAGCCAATGCCCTTCGTTTCTCCGGAAATGAAGAACGTATCCGCAACGGGTTTAACCTGTTCGAAGCAAATGGATGGTTCTTAATTGGCAGTCCTGTCCAATCGCGCCAGAACATAAACGGCTCCATGAAGTTTAATACCGGAAGTGCAAGTTCGGCCGTAATTAAATCAGTGGATGGTGTGGCCGAATATACCCATAAAAAATGGATAGGGTCGCTGGAAGAAATCAGGCCGTTCAGGGCATACAAAATCAAAGCAAATGCCCCGGACATTCTTACCTTCCTTGAAGGAGAGGGAATTTCTACCTATCCGCAGAGCAATAATAAATACCTGAAATCGGCAAAGGCAAGTTCATTTGCTTATGAGGTTAAACCTTCTGACTATGAACATAACGCAACCATCATTGGTGAAGTAATCGGAGTCTCCGACTATTCTGAAAACGATAAAGTGGTTGCTTTTGACAAATACGGAAGTGTGCGCGGGATTGGAAATGTAACCTACGTTCCTGAAGTGAACCGCCACATGGTATCTATGTATGTTTATGCTGAACAGGATGAACAATTAACATTCAGCTTCTGCCCTGGCGAAACGAAGAAAGAATTCGACATCAGCAACGAATTGACCTTCAGAATCAACGACCGGATTGGAAGTGTTTCTGAGCCTTATGGGTTTATGGTTCATAATACAAACATCGAAGAAGCAGAAATTGCTGAGACCGGCATGAGCCTGCATGTTTACCCGAACCCGTTTGCCGGGCAGGTAAATCTTGATATGGTATTAGACCAGGCATCAAACGTTGAGATCTCGGTTTATGATGTACTGCAACAAAAGCTGGTTTCGACAAACATGGAACTTACAGAAGGCAAGCACTCCATTAATTTGGTTGAAACCCTTCAACTGAACAGGTTTATTAACCAGGGAGCATTTATCATCGAAGTCCGCACCGCTGATAAGCTGGAAACCATAAAAGTTGTAAGAACAGGTAAATAGTTTCGAATATCTGCGATAAATACCGGACAGACAGGTGTTAATTCACCCGAATGTTCACTTGGTACCCCGGGGGTTAATTCTTCGGGGTATTTTTGTGTTTGGCATTTATACAGAAAGCCGGCATAGGATTACGCGCCCTTGGCGCTTAGAGCTGCCTTGAGATAACCCGGCCGTTAGGGCCGGGTTAAGGATTACGCGCCTTTGGCGCTTTACCATTTCGCCGAATAAGAACAGCAGAGCATTGCCCCTATCTATATTTTTTGATATCCTGAAGCTCCAACGGTGCGAAATAAACATCCATGAGTATAACTCATGGTTATTTTCAGATATCTGCAATACATATCGGACAGGCAGGTGTTAATCCACTTGAATGTCCGCTTGGTACCCCGGGGATTAATTCTTCGGGGTATTTTTGTGTTTGGCATTTATACAGAAAGCAGGCAAAGGATTACGCGCCCTTGGCGCTTAGAGATGCCTTGAGATAACCCGGCCATAACGGCCGGGTTAATGATTACGCGCCTTTGGCGCTTTACCATTTCACCGAATGAGAACTGCCGAGCATTGCCCCTATCTATATTTTTTGATATCCTGAAGCACCAACGGTGCGAAATCAACACCCAAGGGTATAGCTTATGGTTATTTTCAGATATCTGTGATAAATACCGGACAGGCAGGTGTTAATCCACTTGAATGTCCGCTTGGTACCCCGGGGATTAATTCTTCGGGGTATTTTTGTGTTTGCCATTTATAAAGAAAGCAGGCAAAGGATTACGCGCCCTTGGCGCTTAGAGATGCCTTGAGATAACCCGGCCATAACGGCCGGGTTAATGATTATGCGCCTTTGGCGCTTTACCATTTCACCGAATAAGAACAGCAGGGCATTGCCCCTATCTATATTTTTTGATATCCTGAAGCACCAACGGTGCGAAATAAACATCCATGAGTATAGCTTATGGTTACTCCGCACGAAAGCAAGTAAGCGCCAAAGGCGCGAAATCCTTAACCTCAACACCCGCCCATATTTTATCCCCAAACATCCTTGGCGCCTTTCTCTAATAAAATGGAGTCACATCCTATACTCTGTCTTTAGTCCAAGCACCAATGGTGCGAAATCAACACCCATGAGTATAGCTCATGGCTATTGCACGCTTAGCTTAATAAGCGCCAAAGGCGCGAAATCCTTAACCTCAACACCCGCCCATATTTTATCCCCAAACATCCTTGGCGCCTTTCTCTAATAAAATGGAGTCACATCCTATACTCTGTCTTTAGTCCAAGCACCAACGGTGCAAAATCAACATCCATGAGTATAGCTCATGGCTATTGCACGCTTAGCTTAATAAGCGCCAAAGGCGCGAAATCCTTAACCTCAACCCGCCCATATTTTATCCCCAAACATCCTCGGCGCCTTTCTCTAATAAAATGGAGTCACATCCTATACTCTATCATTAGTCCAAGCACCAACGGTGCGAAATCAACACCCATGAGTATAGCTCATGGCTATTGCACGCTTAGCTTAATAAGCGCCAAAGGCGCGAAATCCTTAACCTCAACCCGCCCATATTTTATCCCCAAACATCCTTGGCGCCTTTCTCTAATAAAATGGAGTCACATCCTATACTCTGTCTTTAGTCCAAGCACCAACGGTGCGTAATCAACCCCCATGAGTATAAGCTCATGGCTATTGCACGCTTAGCTTAATAAGCGCCAAAGGCGCGAAATCCTTAACCTTACTACAAAGTATTTGATCAAGTCTTTGAATAATAATATTTTCCTTATTTTCAGCTTCTTTTAACATGTAATCCTATAAAGCTTTAAATTATGCCACAATCTCTGGTTAAAACTATTTACACATTACGTTTAGTACAAAAAACCGTAGTCCATTTATTGATAATGAAGTAAAAGACGAGTTATTTAACTATTTAGGCGGCATCTGTAAAAACATGGAATGCAATCCTGTTCAGGTAGGAGGGGTTAAAGATCACATACATATACTTTGTTTACTATCAAGAAAAATTGCATTGATGAAATTAATTGAAGAATTAAAATCTCATTCTTCCAAATGGATAAAAACAAAGGGAAGTAAATACCAAAAGTTCTATTGGCAAAAGGGATATGGTAGCTTCTCAGTGAATCCATCCGAGATTGAAACTGTAGTCAATTACATACAAAACCAAAATGAACACCATAAAAAGAAGACCTATAAAGACGAATATCTTGCCTTTCTGAAAAAATATCATGTTGAATATGATGAAAGGTATGTCTGGGATTAAGATTCCGCTCCAACTCGCGCACGAATGTTTCGCGTTCCAATCTTCAATTAAATAGATTAGGTGATGCACTGTCCGTTTAGGAGGTAACCTTGAATTTGCGGTGGAAGTAATGTGAACAGCCTCATTGCTCCCTGATTCACGGGGCAATAATCACCTGACGAATTTTATTTACAGCATTTTTCGACTCCGCTCAAAATGACACCAGAACAGAGTTTTTGGATGAGGGGTTGGGGGTTGGCTGTTAGCAATTGGGTGTTGGGTGTTGGGTGTTGGTGTAAAAATGTAGAGACCGTTTAAATTTTATCAATCCCCGCTCCCGATTAACTCCTTATAAGCTTTAACGTCTTCATTCTGCACAGCCCTTTCTACCGCCTCTTTCCAGCGTTCAATATTCTCATTTTTGTCGCTCTCTGTTTCTGCCAGTATCTTCCTTAACTTACTTATCTCATAAATCCTGGTATTTCTTAGTGCATATAAGCCCTTTGTAATCAAACCTTTTTCCTCGTCCGTAAGCACAGGTAACACTTTGTCCCTGTTTACCTTTTTAATTGATGCATTGACATTCACATCAACCTCTCCCTCACTTTCTTCCAGTTGAAAAACAACCCAGAAGATTGTTCCCTCGCCCGGCTCACTCTCTATCTTTATTTCACCTTTATTCTTCTCCACAAACTCTTTGCAAAGCTTTAGCCCTAAACCCGATCCTTTTTCTTTATTCGTTCCGTAAGTTGTATAGTTTGTGTCGTCCCGGAACAATTTAGAGATTGCACCTGCATCCATCCCCATTCCTGTATCAGACACCCCAATTTCTATCTTGTCCGGTGCTGTTTTTTTAGACAGGATCTCTATTGTTCCGTTTTCAGGGGTAAACTTTATTGCATTGGAGAGCAAGTTTCGTATTATCGTGTTCACCATATCCCGATCGCCATAAATATAAATACCGTGCTTTATAGAATTCACCAACCCTATATTCTTGGCTTCAAGGGAAGTTCTGTAAATGTCTACATTCTCATTTATGATATCGTTTACTTTAATCTTCTGCGGTTTAAAGTTCATCTGCCCCAGGTTTGCCCTGGCCCACTTTAGCAGGTTATCCAGTAAGTTAAACGTTGTTTTTGTACTTTCCACCAACGATTCTGTAACCCTCTGCCTGTAGTTCTCATCGACCTGCCCCTGTTTTAACAATAAAATCTCTCCCATATTATGAAGGGTCCCCAGGGGGCTCCTTAAATCATGTGCAATAATCGAGAAAAATTTATCCTTCGTGGTATTCAGTTTTTTTAATGTTTTGTTATCCTCTTCAATTTTCTTTTTCTGCTTTTCAAGCTGCCGGTGCGACTCCCTTTTAATTCTAAGTCCCCTAAATACAAGTACAACAATTACTCCCATTAGTATAAATCCGATAATGGCTGCATAGCTAATTGTTTTTTGCTCTTTCATTTTGTGTTTATAAACAGCCTCTTTCTTTTGCTGTTCTGCTTCAAGTGCTTGTTTTTCCTTATCAAATTCGTATTGACGGGTCAGGTTTGCTATTTTCTTTACACTTTCTTTATTAAATAGGCTATCATTTAATTCCTTATAGGCTTTATGGAATTCATAGGCTTTTTTATAACTGCCCATTTCGGCGTAAATTTCCGAGAGTAGTTCGTTAACGTCCTTCTTCTCGTCTGTCATCCCAAGAGTTTTCGCAATTTCAAGGCTTTCCAGCACATAGCCCAGTGCTTTTTTAGGCATTTGTTTCTCCAGGTACACTTTTCCAATACCCCGCTTTACCATACAAATCTGTATATTGTCCCCCATTTCCTCTGCAATACGCAAACCTTCTTCTAAATAATCAAGGGACTCTTTGTAGTTACCTTCAATTCTGGACAAGCTGCTTAAACCGGTTAAGGAATAAACAACCCCCGGCTTATCCCCCACCTGTCTTCTCAACTCAAGCGATTTTTTATAATACCCAAATGCTTCCGAATACTTCTTTTGGTTTTTGAGGATAAACCCAATATTATATAATTCGGTTGCAACTCCACCTGTGTTGCCTATTTCCTCATCAATTTTCAATGATTGATGAAGATATTCAAGCGATTTAGAATAATTCTCCTGGATGTACTCAATATTTGCCAGATTATTTAAACTGGTTGCCATGTCCCTCTTCTGTCCAAACTCTTCTGCCAGCAAATATGATTTTTGAAGATATTCAGTTGCTTTTGGATAATTCCCCTGTGAATTATAATAGGCCCCAATACTATTATAGCACAACATTCTCCCATTGTTATCTTTTGTTTCTTCCGATATATCCAATGCTTTTTGATAATGCTCAATAGCCATTGAAAAATCCCCCAGGTTTGAATACACGATACCTATATTAAGATAACACCTTAACAAACCTTCTTTTATGTCGTTTTCCACTGCAATGTCCAGTGCTTTCTGAAAATATTTTAAGCTTTGTTGAAAATCGCCCTTCCTTGAATAAACAATTCCCAACATACGTAAAGCCCCTATTTTCAAGGGAGCATCATCTATTTTATCTGCATTTGCCAAAGCTTCGTTTGCGTATTCCATTGCCCTTTCCGAATCGGTTGATTGAAGCTTATAGGCAAGGGCATTTAAGATATTAATCCGTGTAGTATCTACCTCTGTGTGTTGCTTTAATTCGTTTTCAAGACTATCTATAACAGGTGACTGGGCCATTAACATGAAAGAGTTGAACAATATCAAACTAAATAGGGTAAGCTTCTTCATGACTTTTCCTTCTGTTTATTTAAGTATATTCAGGCAGAAAGATATAAAAAAAGATATGAGAAATACGGGGTATTTATCAATTAACCAACTATTTCGGTTTCGTCGTATTCATAATCCTGAATTCTGAAAGGTAGGCAGATACATTTTTAACCTACCCTGAAAAATATTTACAATATATACGTCACGTTAAGCTGTACTGGTTTTCCTATCACTTATATATGAGAATAAGCAGAGATATAAGATCCCCGCACCAGTGCATCAAATAATAAATAACGGTGCTTAATTTTAAACCTCTTTTCTCTTTCTACTACGTTCCGGTTCTTAACCGCAGCCATGGCTACGGTTTGCAAACCGCACCTTGTAGAAATAAAAAAATGAGATAAAATATACAACACGACATTTACAACTTAATGCCCAGAATAAACAAAAGCCCCCCCTTGCTTAAACAGTTTATATATACCCTTTAAATGTTAGCTAACATTTTCCCCCCGTTCATCAACATATATTCTACGTTCGCCACTGTTTTATTGACTTAAGCTTAGAAATAAACTAGTTTTGTCACAGAGCAAATAAAAACAAGATCAACAACAGAGTTTAGAGAGAACGTCTAATAATTGAAATACAACATTAACGTTGTTAAGATAGAGAGTGTGTTGGTGTTTAATTTTGTTCCGGCTTTTTGCTTCAAATATTACTTAGACTTTTACTTAAATGCATTTTAGTTAAGAATACACAGTTGTTTTCAAACACTGTATATGCCTGATTTCTGTATTGGGCACATGCTGAAATTTGTAGTTTAGAATGGAATAACCTCTAAAGCTAATTATGACAACCTAAATATTAAATTTTTAAAAGAAAAGATTCTTGCAGTTGGTTTCACAATTCTTCGCTGAAGTCAACAATGACCGGGGATATGCTCATTCCTTAGAAGAAATATTTTTATCTAACAATCAAACATTTTATCTAATAACCAAGCATTAAAACCTATAAAAAAATGAAATTAAAAGCGACTAAATTAAGTAAATTAGCCAGGTACATTATTTTACCAATAGCATTGTTAAGCTTTGTTATCCAGTCATGTGACAACGACATTACAGAACCTGCAGATGAAAGTGCCCAGGTTGAATTTGCCGTTAATATTCAGTCTGACGCACTTAAAAGCACAGATGCTTTTTTTGATGCCATAATAGTTACCATCAAGAACTCTACTGGTAAAATTGTTTATCCTTCAAAAAGAATCTCTCTTATTAATTTTGGCTCTGAATACATTACAGAACCTATATACTTAAAAGTTGGTGATTATAAAATTACTGACTTTATGGTAGTATCCTCTAATAATAAGGTAAGATATGCAACCCCAAAAGAAGGTTCCCCTAAGGCATATTTGGTTAAAGATCCTTTGGATATCGACTTCCGCCTGAAAAAAGACGAGGTAAAAAAGCTTGTGCCTGAAGTTATATGTAGCCGCGAATTCAGCCCTAAAGATTTCGGGTACTCAACGTTCTCTTTCGAAATTGTTAAAACATTTTACTTCCATATCAGTGCATTTGTGTATAGCCCAAAAACACAGAACTATGAACTTACCGATGCAACTTTGAACGTATGCGGGGACACAACAGAGATATTCAATAATGTATTGGCTGCTGAAACCAACCTTATCCGCATAAATGACGGTTATAGTAAATATAAGGTGACGATTTCCAAGCCCGGATACAAAACAGTAACCAAAACACTTAAAAGGGAACATCTTAAGGCGTATTATTATTCGCCTCTTATGGTTAACCTTGATTCAGAATAGAAATTTATTTCAACATTGATAAAACTAAAACAGGAGTGGCGCCAAACGCCACCCCTGTTTGTATAACAAATTTCGGATAATCGTATCGGAAATGCACTTTCCCTGTTGCCCCCTCCTTTTTTTTGTAACCCTGCCATATTTGGCTGTCCGTTTTCTGTCCGTTACTAAAATTGATATTAAATTTGAAACCGGGAAACTTAAAAAAATACCTAACCTCAGTTTTCCCCCGATAACCCGGATAATATAATGGACAATACCTTAAACATTAAAAATTGCGAAAACCGTTCCGGTTATATCACCGAGTTCGACAGAATTGCAAAAATGATCCTCAACTGCACCGAACTGGTTACAAAAGAAAATTCATACAGAATACGGGAAATTGAGTTTTATTATTACAATCACATCCACACCGACTTTTACTGTCATAAAAGCCCGAGACAAAAACTTAATTCAAAATTCTATTTTCACAGGTTCAAAAATCCTGAGAAATATATGCGCCTGATGCAAAAAGGAATCGATATTACCTGTGGGGACAACAATGGTTCATTGGGAGGGATTTTAATCAGGGCAATAGAGGACATTAAATCGGGAATTATTTATACAGGCATTGGCAAGTTAACAAACCGGATTATTGATGAGATTGGCGGGGTAAATGAAATAACAAGGTTATACGAATCTAACAAACCTGTATTTGACGAATCTGCTTGCATTTACATGAAGCACACTGAAAACAATGGGTTGAAAATATTAAAAAAGCACCGCCAGGGCTTAAATTCAAATTCCAAAGACGAAGACCGGTTTTACATTGATTCCAAATACAATTATTTTACTTTTCCGGAACTTGAAGAGTTGGTATAAACACCGAACCCGGAAAATTGGCTACACTGAACCCCGCATTGCTTCCGTCCACCATGTTTTTTACTATATAACAAATGCCGTTAGTGATGCTTTACAGTCAACCATTATTTCCTCTTCATATATTCCGAAGGTGACTTGCCGAATTCTTTTTTAAAGCAAACACCAAAATAACTTAAATCGTTATACCCTGTCTGGTACATTACCTCAGAA
Organism: Bacteroidales bacterium; assembly: GCA_965230395.1. GTDB lineage: Bacteria > Bacteroidota > Bacteroidia > Bacteroidales > UBA10428 > UBA10428. The sequence continues at coordinate 1,410,289 of CBDDKV010000002.1, read as the reverse complement.
ACTGTAGTGCCCTTCACCTTTAAAAGCTGTGCCGCTTTTTTCAACTTTATTTTCTTTATAAATTCATTGGGGTTTAAACCTGTAAGTGATGTCAGTTTTCTGTACAATGTGGAATTGCTTGTTCCTAAGCCGGTATACAAGTCTTTTAGTCCAAAGCCGGAGTTACTGATATTATCAAGGACAATTTGCTTTGCCTTCGCCAGAAATTCTTCATCGACACTCATCAGTTTTTTCTCCGGTATAATTGTCATTGTATCTTTATAAGCTTCCCTTAGTTTTTCCCTGGACTTTATTAACGATACAATTCTTGTATGCAATAATTCAAGGTTTACAGGTTTTGTCAGGTAAGAGTCGGCACCGGAATAATATCCCTCCTGCTTATCTTTTTCAGTTACCCTTGCTGTTAGCAATATAACCGGAATATGACTTGTTTCTATTGACTCCTTAATTTTTGAGCATAGCTCTACCCCATCCATCTCAGGCATCATAACATCGGACACCACTAACTCAAAATATTCACCCGTAAGCAACTCCAATGCTTTCGACCCATTTCCTGCTGTTTTAACAATAAACTCTTTTTCTAAATGGCCTTTTAAAATCTGACGAAAATCTGCGTTGTCCTCAACAATCAGTACTTTATGTTTTTTTCTTCCGTCTACATCCCATTCCTTCTGTTCTACCTGTACCATTTCTTCTGTAAGGATACTGTCCGGCTCAACGCTGGAGCCTGCCAGTTCCCCGTTTGCCCCCAAACTGATTTCTTCGTCGGTATAAACAGATGCTGACAAGGGGATGGTAACAAAAAAGGTTGTCCCCACACCAACCGGACTTTCAACGGATATTTTACCATGGTGTGCATCTACCAGGCTTTTTGTTAATGCCAGTCCTATTCCTGAACCCGACACACTTTTTTTTTCTTTCCCTAACCGGTAAAACCGGTCAAAAATATACTTTAATTCTTCTTCTGATATTCCACATCCATTATCAGCTATTGACACCTCTAGTTTTTTGTCCTTTCCGGAGCCGGTAACATCTGCTGCGAATTTAATCTTACCTGATTCTGAAGTATATTTAAATGCGTTTGACAGAACATTGTGCAGTATTTTTTCCAGCACATCTATGTCGCACCAACCAGACATGGACTTGCCGGTTTCTACTAAATAGTCTATGCCCTTCTTTTCTGCCAGAGGTATAAAATTTCCGGCCAAAACATCCAGATCCCGGGATAGGTTTCTTTCTTTAACCTCTATCGTTAAACTTCCCGTCTCCACCTTTCTAAATTCAAGCAACTGCCTTATTAAGTGCTGAAGGCCTTTTATGTTTCTCCGAATAATATTAAAATCATCCTCTCCCGGAAATCTCACCCCTTCTTTTTCGACCAAGCTGGAAATTATCGTTAACGGCGTTAATAATTCGTGTGATATATTTGTAAAGAAACGTAGCTTGAACTGGTTTACCTTTTCTGACTCCATTCTTTCCAGGTGCTCTATTTCCAAAGCCTGCCTCATCTTAACCCGCTCTATAACAACCCTGAATACCAGAAATATAAGCATAAACACAATTAATATATAAATTGATATTGCCCACCAGGTTTTATATGGTGCCGGCCTTACCACAATGGCCAGTTCTTTGGGTTCCTGGTTCCAGAACCCGTGACTGTTTGAGGCCTTTACTTTAAAAAGGTATGTTCCGGCCTTTAACCCTGTATAATATGCACTTCTGTTGTTTGCCCCCGTATATCTCCAGTCATTGTCAAGGCCTTCCAGCATAAAGGCAAACTTATTTTTTTTAGGGTTTGAAAAAGATAAAGCCGTAAAGTTTATAGAAAAATAATTATCGGTGTGCGACAGTACGAGCCGGTCTTTTTCCGGGTCCAACTCTACCTCCCGGTTCAAGACTTTTACCTTTGTTATTGAAACCGGAGGTGTGAAGAACGATTCTTTAACCTCATCGGGGTTGATGATATTAAACCCATAATGCCCCCCAAAGTAAAGTAAGCCGTCTTTATCCGCATATGCCGCTCCTTTATTAAAGAAATTCCCCTGTAAGCCATCGGCTATGGTGTAATTAATAAACCGAAAGCTATTTTCCGAAGTATATGTAAAACGATATAAACCTTTGTTTGTGCTTAACCATAAATTTCCCTTCCAATCTTCCAGTATGTCATTTATAATATCGGCATATAACCCGGAACTTTTATGAAACTCTTTGAACAGTTCCGCTTTTTTATCGAATAAATAAAAGCCACCTTCGCTTGTCCCGACCCACATTCTTTTCTCTGAGTCCTGAAATAAAGTCTGAATATTATTGTTTTCCAGGTTATTCCCTTCATTCACCCGGTATGCCTTAAACTCCGGCTTTTTCTTACTTGTTACCGGATGTACCGATCTTAGAAGGCCCCCTCCCATTGTTCCAACCCACAATATATCTTCATCATCTATCAGTAAAGTATTCACATAGTCATCATAATTCCCGGAATTGCCAGCCATCACTCCAGGTACTGTTTTAACAGAATAGTCAAAACCGGCAGGTCTTAACAGGTAAACCCCTTCTGAAGCCCCTATCCATACTTGTCCGAGTTTATCAGAAACTACACAGTTCACTTTCCGGGAATGCAACTTCCGTGTTGACAGCCTGTTATAAGTGGTTATTTCGTTGTTTTTTGTGTTGTGCCTTATTAAACCATTGTATTTTGTCCCCATCCAGATATTACCGGCATTATCCTGATGAAAACATTCTACCGTATTAACATTTGACTGCAAGTCTTTATAAACGGGGATCTGCCAAAAAGGGACAAATTTTCTTTCTTTCACATCATACTCGCCAAAACCAAGACTGTTTACCCCAATATATAATTTTTTCTCATCGGTTAGCAGAAAAGCCCTTACTGTCTGCGTCACTATCGTTTTATCTACCCGCGATATTTTATATTTCTGAAATTTGTCTCTTGACAAATCAACTTTATTAACCCCACCGCCATCCGTAGCAAGCCACATATTCCCGGAGTTATCTTTCGTAATAAAGAGGACTTCATTATTGGATATTGTTTTTTGCACCTTCCTGTTCACAAAATATCTTTTCATTTCCGGTTCATCTGCGTAGGCATTCTTCACAATATTCAGCCCGTAGGGCGTGCCCAGCCATATATTCTGTTCATTGTCCTGGTTTATGGTATAAGCAATATTCCCTTTTGTTGGGTTCTCTTCTTTTGACAAAGGTTTAAACCTGCGGATTACCTTTACTTCTTCAAGGGTACTTTTATCCAGCACAAAAACACCTGCCTGCCATGCACCAACCCATAAGTATCCTTTTGTATCTTCATAAATTGTATTTATCCGGTTTGATTCGAAACGGGAATTCTTGTCCTCTACCTTAAAAAAATTATAGGTTTCAAAGTCCGCAGCCTGTTCATTGTATCTGCACAGCCCTTTTCCCCACGTTCCTATCCATATGTTCCCCCCTCTGTCTTCGTAGAGGCTTTGTATATAATTGTCCGGTAGCCCCCCTTTTTTGTCTTCGCTCTTAAACACGCTATATTCCTTTGTTTTCTGCCGGTAAACAATCAGCCCGGCTGAAGTTCCTATCCACACCCTGTCCTTTGAATCACAAAGCACTGACAAAACCTTATTGCTGCCCCATTGGGACAAATCAATACAACCCGTCCTTTTTGTTTTTATATTGTGTTTAAGAATACCGAATTTTCTGCTACCAAACCATATTTGTCCATATCTGTCCTCATCTGCACAATAAAAATCCGAGACCTGTATTCCCGAGCAATCAGAAGAGAGTTTTTTCAAAGAGTTAACTTCATAACCGTCATATCTGTCAATTCCATTCTTTGTAAGTATCCAAAGAAAACCCTGAGAATCTTGTAACAGACTAAGGACTTCATCTGAAGATACCCCGTCGTTACTATTTATATGGTCAAACTCAATTTTCTGCGAATATCCTACTCTGAATGTGCAACAAACCATTAGCATACAGGCAAATACCTTCTTCCATTGTTCTCTTCTTCCCTTTGCTTTATTGATACTACAATTCATACCCAAATCTAAGCAAGATGCCGCTAATCTTTGATTAAAACCACGAAAATTCTATAAAAGATATGAGAAAAACAATTACCTGAAAATTTAAAAAATGGTGCAAAACACCGGGAGCCCTTTGCTCCTGAACATACCTAACCTAACTTCCCTGTTCCAGAACAACCGTTAGTACCGAACGGGGCGGAATGGCTACACCCCCCTCTTCAAGAGAAACCGGGTGTAAGGAACGGTCTTTCGATGTTAAATATGCTTTGGCATTCTTCCCTTTCAAAAAACGCCTCCCGTTTTTATCGACAAAGTTCAATTGCTGTTTTTCTTGTGAATGGTTTATACTGACAATTACCAGTTTATCCCCTGAACCGTCAATATAAGCTGATACCTGAATACCTTTTTGTCCTAAAACTGAATCTGCCGTATTCAAAGTTGAAACATCCACCCTTTTCATTCCGGGACGGATAAATAAAGAGTAATTCCCTAATGCCCATAACGTTTTTGTTTCCCTAAGCTCTCCATTCGTCTTTAGTTTATGTGCGTTGGGTGTGCCCGGCCACTCCCCCTCATTATCACCCCCAAGGTCCAAATGTACAAGCCCGTCCTTATAATCGACCTGGGAAACTGCTGTCCACCACTGCCAGGTGCTTGCATTTGCAATGGTAATGTCATTGTGAATTAACCTCGCGACAAACAGGGCGGTATTCATGCCTAAATCTCTGTTATTTCCTCCAACAGTTTCATCATTCTTCTCAAGAATGCAATATTCGCTTTGCCAATAGGATAGTTCCGGATCTGTTTCTTTTATTTTTTTTGCAAGAAGTTCTCTTTTTTTAACCTGCTGTTCTATTGGCCATGTTGTGAAATAACTATGCCCGGCTATAACCTTCTTTACGTGTGGTAAATCCCCGACATAAATTTCTGATTCCGGGCTAAAAAAATCTTCAACCTGATTGTTCCTTTCCTTTTTTCTTGTTGTATTGTACAGAAAATCAATCTGAGCCGCTTCACTAATTGTTATTTCTGTCTTCAATGACTTTTCTGTTATTGATGAGGACAGGGCTTTTACAACCTTGCAGATATCCACATTCCGCGCAGGTGTCCCTTCCTGTTTTGCCTCGTCCCAGTCCCACTGGGGTTCGTTTACCGGACTGATATAATCAAAATGAATTTTTTCTTTTTCTTTAAAATACTTAATTACTTCTGTAAGAAAGTCGGCAAATTTTTCTTCATAGCCCTCTTTTAGGTTAAACCTGATATCCCCCTTTGTTGCATATCCTTTTCCATTACGGGTAAAATATACCGGCGGGGAATTTGGAAATGCCAGAAACTTGTCGACCCCTCTTTTCTTTGCCGCATGCAGAAACCATTTTTGGCCTTCCTGGGAACTCCAGTTGTATGTCAAGTCGGGTTGAAGAAAACATTCTGCCCTGCGCCATTCGTTTTTAATATCTGAAGCACCTCCCTGTTCGGTTGTTCCGGCCCCTATGTTGAAACGCCAGATTGACAAACCGATCCCTTTGGGTTTGCCTAATGCATCAAACTCTTTGCTGAAAAGTAAGTCAGCTATCTTTTCCTTTTTTGCTTCTGGCCAGTTTTTTCCTACAAACTGACATCTCCAGGCATCAGAAGCCCCAAACCCTTCCATGGTCTGATACTGTGCTGAAGTATCGACCACAAGGGTTGTCCCCTCTTCCTGCGCACTGCATGAAGCCAGCAGAATAACTACGCCACTTAAAAGATACCCGAACCGGGTCAGAAGGGTGTTTATCTTTTCTTTTCTTATCATCACTCATTGTTTTATCTCAAATTAAAAATTCTGCGATACACCTTCCAAACCGATTCGGTATACTTAAACTTATTTTACTTCAATCCAGTAAGAATAATAGTATTCATGTGCCGGCAACTGGTAAATAAAGTGAGGTGTTGCCCCCCAGCTATTATCTCCTCCAACTCCCATTTGTCCGTAATCTATATTTACTACCGAATAGGGTTTGCTGACTAAATCATACGGATGAAGATTTGCTTTTTTGACATCGTTGCTGTAATTCTCTTTGTCGAATTTCTGCGCATTGAAACATACCAGTGAATTACCATGGAATGTTACTGAAGTCTCACTATTTGAGAATGAAACCCAACGCACATCGGTCCTGTAACCATTTTCCTGTGGCCTGATGTAAGAATAGTGCAAGTCTTCAACTTTACTATTGTAAATACCTACAAACGAGCTTGTTTTTCTATCTGCATAGTTTTCGTGCGGACCTCTTCCGTACCACTCTACCTTGTTTAATTCCCCGTTTAGCTGTAGTTCGTTTCCAAATCGTGGCAACACAGGGTTTTTCTTGTTTGGTGCACACTTCATACTATTATCAACCAATAATTTACCTCCGGGTTTCACCGTATATACTGTTGTATATTGTGCCTTTACAGGAACAATCATCTTAACAACGGTAACTACAATGGCTCCGTCTTTCTTTTCAATGTTAAATGACTTTAGCTCTGTATTGTCACCTGCCTGGTACCATACCCTTAGTTTTTTCTGCAATCCTGCACCATGATCATTATCGGTTGGCACTCTCCAGAAATCCGGCTTTGGTCCCTTCTCTATAATATCTTTTCCTGATTTGCTCAGGTTTTGCAGTGTCCCTTCTGTTTTTGAGAAAGTATATATCACGTTATTATCCTTAACCATGACTTTCTCCCCTGATTCTTCTACAACCAGGCTTCCTTCTGTATTTCCTAAATTTGCCGTATATTTATAATCAGCCAGTTTAATCTGTTCAGCAGCTACAACATGCCCTTTTTCCAACAAATCGGTTGCTTTCTTTGTAATAAAATAAAAGTTAACGAAGTACTCACCGTTACCTTTTACTTCTGACACATCAACTTTAAATGCTTTCTTTTTCCCGGGAGCTATTGAAAGGCTTCCCATGTTGTTTCTGGTTCCGGCTTTACCGTCTTTAGTTATCTCATATAAAATTTCAAAGTCATTCAGGTTGGTAAACGAATATTTGTTTGCAATGATAAACTCTCCGTCTTCCAATATATGCGGATAAACGGAAATATTCTGATAAACCTTTTTTACTTCATGAATGTGTGGGTTAAGTTTTCTGTCAGAAGCAACTAAACCGTTGGCACAAAAGTTTGCGTCATTTCTGCCTTTGTGTTTTAAATCGCCGCCATAGGCAAAATATTCCTTTCCGTCTTTCACATCTTTAATGCCCTGGTCTACCCAGTCCCATATAAAACCACCTTGTAGCAAGGGATATTTTTCTATAACATTCCAGTAATCCTGAAGGTTTCCAACACTGTTCCCCATCGCATGTGCATATTCGCAAAGAATTAGTGGACGGTAGGATGTGTGATTAAGTGCGTAATTTTCCAGTCTCCATCTGTTAGCGTACATAGGTGAAAAAATATCCGTATGTTTTCTGAGTAAAGCCTGCTCAAAACTAACAGGTCTGCGGTCGTGCTCTTTCAGCCACTGGTACCCTTTTTCAAAGTTGACGCCATCGCCACATTCGTTCCCCATACTCCATATAATTACGGAAGGATGGTTCTTGTCGCGGTAATACATACGCCTGATTCTGTCAACATGCCCCTCTTCCCAGGCCGGATCGTCTGCGATGTGCTTCAATGTGTATTCTTTCTGCTGCGCTGCCCCCAGGCCATGCGATTCAATGTTTGCCTCATCCAGCACATAAATTCCATATTTGTCACACAGGTGGTACCAATACGGATCGTTTGGATAATGGCATGTTCTCACTGAGTTAATATTATGCTGTTTCATTAACTGAATATCCTTTAGCATCAGTTCTCTGCTTATATAATGTCCGGCTACCGGATCATGTTCATGCCTGTTCACCCCTTTTACCAGAACGTATTCTCCGTTCACAAGTAACTGTCCGTCTTTTATCTCAACTGTCCGGAAGCCGATTTTTGAAGAATGTACTTCCAGTGATTGTCCCTTTTTATCCTTTATTGTGAGGTATAAAGTATACAGGTTGGGTTTCTCCGCCGACCACTTTAATGGTTTCTCTATCAACTCTTTTACACTTACTTTTCCTTTTCCTTTTACAAGGTTTACGGATTTCGATTTGCTCAACGAAACACCTTCTCCTTCAACTTTATACTCCAGGGTATACTTTCCAGACTTTTTGTTCACATTTAATACCTCTACATCAAGGGAAAGTTCTCCATTGGTATATGTTTCATCCAGCCAGGCCTCTACGCTGAAATCCCGTATTCTGGTTTCCGGGGTTGAGTACAGGTATACATCTCTTTCTATTCCGCTTATTCTCCAAAAATCCTGGCACTCAAAATAAGATCCGTCAGAAAACCTGTAAACCTCAGCGGCCAAAACGTTTTCCCCTGCTTTCAAATATTTGGTTATATTAAACTCTGCCGGAGTTTTGCTCCCCTGGCTGTACCCTACTTTCTTGCCGTTTATCCAAAGGTAAAAAGCCGATTTAACCGCACCAAAGTGCAAGTATACCTGACGCGACTGCCAGTTGTCCGAAACTTTAAATGTTGTCCTGTAGCTGCCTACCGGATTGTAATCGACAGGAATATACGGTGGCGTAGGAGTTGATTCTAATGAAAACTCGTAAGGGTGGTTTACATAAATTGGTTTCCCATGCCCCTGCAACTCCCAGTTTCCGGGTACTTTAATCTTATCCCAGGCTGACACATCGTATCCGGTTTTATAAAAATCAACCGGTCGCTCCGATGGAGATTTGACAAAGTTAAAATGCCATTCTCCGTTTAATGATTTATAAAAAGATGATTTAATAATGTCGCACTGCGAAGCAGACTTAATATCTTTATAAGGAACAGAGCTTGTCCTCGGCTCTTCCTTATTAATTTGTAAAACATTAATATTATTCCATTCCTGAGAAGAAATCCCTATCGTGAATAACAATAAAATCAGTAAAGACAGTTTTATTTTCTTCATTTGCATTTTGCTTTTAATTTATATTCTTCCTATTGTTTTCTATATAAAGATATTGAAGGTTATGGAGCTTGTTTGTTGGTTTCCCTTCAAATTGTATAGTTTTCCTAGCAGACAAAATTCTATTCTGTTTTGAGAAAAAATTACTACTGTTTGCTAAAAATATCTGCAATCTACACCTTCAAAATCCGAACTTCTGGTATAAACCAGTAATATATGTCAGTACAATTCCCTTCATGAACAACATATCCACTGCCCATACACCGAAAATAACAAAAAAACAGCTTTTTAAGCTTATCAAAGAACCTTGGTTTCACGGTAACCTTACCGCAAAACCAAGATTGACAATGTCCTCTGAAAAATTTAAGGTGCCCCTGCTAATTGCCTTCAACTGCTTCAATAAACGGATAATTTTTGTTGGCAACACGTGCTTTTGCAAACAAGGCTTCCATTTCCTTTATCACTTCAGGGTTCTCTTCTGCCAAATCGTTTGTCTCCGAGATATCTGTATCAAGATTGTAAAGTTCGATCTTTGCTGACGGATTTTTTTTAACGCCATTTTTTACTGCTTTCCAGTTACCCATGCGTATTGCCTGCCTGCCGCCCCACTCATGAAATTCCCAATACAGATATTTATGCTGAGCCTGATTTTCCTCTTCTAATAAGGTAGGTAAAAAGGAAATACCATTAATGTTTCCCGGAACTTCCTTATTGGCCAGCTCCGCAAAGGTTGGCAATACATCCCAGAATGCTGAGATATGCTCACTTGTGCTTCCGGCTTTAACCTTCCCAGGCCAGCGCACCAAAAACGGTGTACGGATTCCTCCCTCATACAAATCGCGTTTCACGCCCCTTAAATTTCCACTGCTATTGAAAAATTTCGGGTCTGCCCCACCTTCGGTGTGTGGACCATTATCGCTCGCAAACATAACTATGGTATTCTCGTCAAGTTCAAGTTCTTTAAGTTTCGACAACACTTCCCCCACATAAATGTCAAGCCGGGTAACCATGGCTGCAAATGTTGCCCTTGGTTTATCCTGCGAGCAATATCCTCCCACACGTACCTTAGGGTCACCATAGTCTCCAGAAGGATCGTGATATGGTTTGCCTTCCTGAAATTTTCCATCAAACATTTTAAATATGCTGTCGTTCGGAACAATTAATTCAGCATGGGGGATTACATAAGGTAGAAATAAAAAGAAGGGGTTTTCTTTATTGGCTTCCATAAATTTAAGCGCTTCTTCGTGTATTAAATCCTGCGCGTAAACAGCCGTATCAACAAGTCCGTTTCCTTCCAATATTATTTTCTTATTGTTTTGCCATAAATGAGTTGGGTAATACTTATGAGCGTATCTTTGGCAATTATATCCATAAAACTCGTCAAATCCCTGATTTAAAGGGTCCCCTTCAGTACCTATAAAGCCAAGTCCCCATTTTCCGAATGCCCCGGTTTTATAACCCGATTCTTTCATCAGTTCTGCAATGGTATAAGCTGCTGAATCCATAGGAAATTGTCCTTCCGGTTGGTATTCCTTATTCCCGCGAATTGGTGTATGCCCGGTATGCTGCCCGGTTAAAAGCACCGAACGTGATGGGGCACAAACCGTTGAACCACTGTAATGGTCCGTAAACTTCATTCCCTCAATGGCCAGTTTATCAATATTGGGGGTTTGAAACTTTTCCTGCCCATAACAACTTAAATCCCCATAGCCCAAATCGTCGGCCAGTATGTAGATTATATTGGGTTTTTCGACTTGTCCGCTTTTTTGTTCTGTTGTGCTTGTTTTACACGACAATAACGAAAAAGTAATAATTTGAAACAGGATGAAGGTTCTGTTAATCTTGTTCATATTTCTTATTTTTCAGATGTACAAAAATGCTGTTGTTTAAAACAAAAATAACACGAAAATAAACTTCGCATCATGTAACAAAAAACAAAATCCATGAGTTCTCTCTGTTTCTCATGGATTTTGCACATTGCTGTGGGTATTTTTTCTTAAAGTTTATGCGATTCTAATTCATTCTGATGAATGGCAAAGTGATAAATCCTAAAATTATCCATCAACCCCGTAAAGCCTTCCCCGACCTTTCCTTTTGCAACATATTCAACTGAATATTCTTTATCCAGCTTCATTTTTAATTTATCGTTCTGATAGATCTCAAAGCCACTTTTAGAATATATAAGTTTTACATTCGTCCATTTACCGGCTTCAAGAGAAGATTCTGCCATGGCCGTTTCTCCATTGAGCACAAGCCGTAGTTTTCCTTTGGCCAGCTTTAACGTAAGCCTGTTTCCGCCTTGTTTATCTGACAAACTGATTAGTTCTGCTTTCCTGGTTACCTTCGGGTTCACATCAAAACAAATAGAAAATTCACCGCTAAGAAAAAAGTTATTATCAAACTCCAGCCCAGATGTTTTTGTAAAATCTGCTTTTCCGTCCTCTGTTTGTTTTATATCCCCGGTAAAATCAGAGTGCTTATAAATGTCCTTTGTATTTCCTTCAAAGGTATACTCTGAATAAGGTCTATAAAAGTCTTCGCTTTTCCCTGCAAATATTCTCGGTGTTTGATAAAGATAATACAGGGCTACTTCTGCCGGAAAGGCTATTCTTTTATTTTTATTTCCCGTTATCAGCATTAGTTCCCCTTTATACATTCCGGCCTTTTCTTTATCGAAATGCTGTACCATTTGTACGGCCTGGTTCGACAGGTTAGCATCATCAGAGGTAATGTACTTTTTAAGGGTTTCCCGAGCTTCTTTTCCTTCCGATTGTTTTACCAATACCGAAGCCACTTCAATCTGAACGGGTGGGTACGAATCGTTAAGTGCTTTCCTAATTTCTTCGGCAAACGGGGTTAAATCCGCTGTCTGACTATTTAAGCCAACTGCGGCCCAATATCTTACAATTTTGTTTTTATGAAATAAGAATTCTAATTGTTGAGGAACAACTTTATCCCCCATACCTATTAATTTTACACACTCTATCAACTCTTTAACCGGAAGTAACTCATCATTCATCCTCTCATTATAAGGTAATTTTCCGGCCTCTGTCATTAAATCGATTTCATATTCGGGGAACAAATGAACATCTCTGTTATTGAGCATATTTTGCCAAAGAGAGTCCTGCAACTGCTTCAATATTTTTTTGTGTTCTTCGCTTTCTGCCAGATTTTTGGTTTCCCACACGTCTTCCTTAATGTTGTATAATGACTCTGTTTCGTTACGTTTTAACATTAAAGATTGGACTTCATTAAGCTTTCCTGCCTCATAATCCCTTCTTATTGCCTGTGTTATCTCTGCAACATCGTGATAATGTTTGTACTTCAGCATAGGCAGATAAGGTTGGAAACTTCGCGTGTAAACATAGTCGCCCATCATAACAGAGCGCATCATTCCGGGAGCGGCATCCAGCCTGTTCCTTGAACCAAAGATGCAACGTTCACCTTCAACTCTTTTTTCTCCGAGTAGCGGACGGCCATGCATGTAGTCAGGAATTTTAGCACCAGTCAGGCTGAGCATTGTCGGCCCCAAGTCCTCAAAGCACACCTGTTCTTCGGTTGGTTCCCCGGATTTCCACGGCGAAAGATGTTTGTATTTTTCAGGAAACCACGCGATAAAAGGTATTCTGTGCCCCAGTGCTATTGGAGAACCTTTTCCTCTTGGGATTGCCTCTCCGTGATCCCCAAAAATAAAAATAATGGTTTCATCCATTAATCCGTCAGCCTTTAGCCGGCTCAGTATCTTCCCCACATGAACATCTGCTGCATTAACCGAATTGTAAGTCCTTGCCAGGTACTTCTGCATTTCAGGCGTATTCCTGTAAATTGGAGGCATTTTTAGCCCCCCCATTTCACTTACAAGAGAATCGGACAGCCTGGGCAGTATTTCATTTTCGTAGTAGGCAAAAGGCATTGTCATTGTGCGCGACTGATGACACTCAAAAACATTAAACATGGCAAAAAAAGGTTGCCCTTCAGCCCGGCCTTTCCAGCTTCCTTTTCCGCTATTAATATTCCATGAACTTTTTATTATTGCCTTTGCATTTTTTGTATTGTAATCTGTTTTACCAACATTTGCTGTATAGTACCCCAAATCACGCATGTATGTTGGGAACCCGCAAATTGTGTCCGGAATTGGCACCCCGCTCCGGTGGTTTCCGGTGCCTATTACTTCGTTACGGCACCCTGTAATTATGGTACTCCTGCTGGGGGCACACACCGTTGCGTTTGAATATGCCCGGTCGAACCTTATTCCTTCAGATGCAATTTTGTCTATATTAGGTGTATGAACATCTTTATTGCCATAACACCCAACAAACTGGGGTGAAATATCTTCCAGCGTAATCCAGAGAACGTTTGGTTTATCCTGTGCCTGTGCCAGACTGAACACAAACATTAACGTCAGGATTACTATTTTATTCTTTTTCATACTTCGTCCTTACTTCTTTTTCGTTTTTCAATAAAAGGGTATTTTTTGCTGGGCACCCTTGACTTCGCAAAGAGACACTCTATTTTCTGAACGATTTCCGGGTTTTCTTCAGCAATATTATTTGTCTCGGCAGGATCTGCTTCTAAATCATACAATTCCATTTTGACATCAGGCTTCTTTTTCACCTTAATCTTAACGGCCTTCCATTTCCCCATACGAATAGCCTGACTACCATTTCTTTCATGAAATTCCCAATACAGATACTCGTGTTGCTTTTGTTCTTCCCCATTCCCTAAGAGAGTTGGTAAAAATGATATTCCGTCAGTTTTTTCCGGAGATTCTGTTTGGGCAATATCTACCAGGGTTGGCATGATGTCCCAAAATGCTGAAATATGATCTGATTTTGTATTTTCCTTAATTTTACCCGGCCAACGAGCGATAAATGCTGTACGGATCCCTCCTTCATACAAATCCCGCTTCATCCCCCTTAGTTCGGCATTGCTATTGAAGAACTTGGGATCTGCACCTCCTGCACGATGCGGCCCGTTATCGCTGGCAAACATAATTATTGTATTTTCATCCAGTCCAAGTTCTTTTACTTTCTCAACCACTTCACCTACGTACACATCTAACCGGTGCACCATAGCCGCAAAAGTTGTTCTGGGCTTTTCCTGTGAACAGTATTTTGCCAGGGCAACCTCAGGGTTTCCATAGTCTCCAGCCGGATTTGAATATGGTTTCGGTTCTTCATACATGCCATCATATTTTCTGTAAATACTGTCATCGGGAACCAGCAGTTCTGCATGGGGCAGTAAATAAGGGATATATAAAAAGAACGGGGTTTCTTTGTTTTTCTCTATAAATTTAATTGCCTCGTCATGAATTAAATCCTGTGCGTAAACAACCGTGTCCTGTAATCCGTTACCCTCCAACACTATTTTCTCGTTGTTGTGCCATAAATGCGTAGGGTAATATTTATGCGCCACTCTTTGACAATTGTAACCATAAAATTCATCAAATCCTTGTTTTATGGCATCACCTTCAGAGCCAATATAACCTAAGCCCCATTTTCCAAATGCCCCGGTTACATACCCTGCCTCTTTTAGTATTTCAGCTATTGTAACCGTTGCTGAATCCATTGGCATTTGTCCTTCTGTTTTAAGCTCTTTGTTTCCCCTTACCGGCGTATGCCCAGTATGAAGCCCGGTTAACAATACCGAACGGGAAGGGGCACAGACAGTTGAACCGCTGTAATGGTTCGTAAAACTCATTCCTTCCTGCGCCAACTTATCTATGTGCGGTGTTTGAAATTTCTTTTGTCCGTAACAGCTTACATCACCTATTCCAAGGTCGTCTGCCAGAATATAGATAATGTTTGGTTTTGAATCTTTTGTTTCAACCTTTTCCTCTGTTCGGGCAGTACTTTTGCACGATGCAAATAGTACAGCCGCCCCTAGTATTGAGAATACAGTTTGTTTTAAGCTCATCTTACTCATAATTGTTTATTTTCTTTCTTTTTCCGGATTGTATTTTGGGTTTAACTCAGTAGGTACTGGTGCATTCGTTTTACTGCGCCATTCATTTAGAATCCCTTTCAACTCTTCGGCTTTCTTCCTATTCTTTTCTGCCAGGTTGTTTTCTTCCCCCAGATCTTCTTCCAGGTTGTACAGTTCAAGCCCCCCGTCTTCAAAATATTCGTGCAACTTCCATTTTCCTTTTCGCACAACAGAACCGGGACGGGTCCGGAAAAGAACATCTCTGTTTTCCGTATCATTTAAATCGTAAGCCTGAAGATATATTGGGAAGTGCCAGAACAAAGCCCGGTCTTCGTTGAACCCTTCTTTTTCGAACAATAACGGGAGCAGGCTTTGTCCGTCAAGGTTACCTGTTAATGGTTGTTTAATGCCTGCAACTTCGAGAATTGTCGGATAAAAGTCTATGTTAGTAACAGGGACATCACACTTACTTCCTGCCCTGATTTTCCCTGGCCAGACAATAACCAGCGGCTCCCTGATACCTCCTTCATAATATGCCCCTTTTCCAGCCCTCAATGGCTTCTGATCTGAAATCACGTTGTGTGCCCCATTATCAGATGTGAAAATTAGAAAAGTATTTTCCGTTAGCCCCAACTGTTTTATTGTATTCTGTATTTTCCCAACATTTTGATCCATTACATCAATCATTGAAGCATAAACGGGTTCCCAGTTCCCATTTTCACCGTTTTTCTGCTTGTATTTTTCAATCAGTTCTTCTTTTCCCTGAAGCGGTGTGTGTACGGCATAATATGGTAAATATAAAAAGAAGGCGCTATCCTTTTTTTTCTCTATAAATTGAATTGCTTCGTTGGTTAACCTGTCTGTCAGGTTTTCCCCCTCCGGCCCATCTGGCAAATCTTCATTTCCATATGGACTGAAATAAGACTTTGGGTGTCCTTTGTGATTTCCTCCAATGTTCACATCAAAGCCCTGTGTAAGCGGATCTTCCCCTAAATGCCATTTCCCGACAGAAGCCGTTACATACCCTGCGGACCTAAGTTCTTCAGCTATTGTATACATACTATCTGCCAAAGTAGTTGTATTTGGTGTAGGAATTAACTTACGCTCAAATGCTTTTCCCCTCTTGGAACTCCCTACGGTATATATCCCATGCCTCGGAGTATATTTTCCTGTCATTAAACATGCCCGGCTGGGGGCACAATTTGATGCTGCTGCATAACCGTTTGTAAATGCCATACCTGCTCCGGCCAATTTATCGATATTTGGTGTCTCATAGAAAGTATTCCCTACATATCCAACGTCCGCCCAGCCCATATCATCTACATTGATAATAATAATATTAGGCCTTTTCGCTGTTTGATTTTTCTTTTGAGTTTGCCCGGTACCACATTGTATAAATACGACAGCAATAAAAAATAAAAGGTATTTTGTTCTCATAAAGCTTAAAAGTATCTTCTCTATTTTCAGTTTTTTGTATTGCGAAGATACCGGAATCTATCCTTTACACTCCTTAAAATAAAATCAAAAAATATAATATTTCATTCATTTGCTTATAATTGCAACATTGCAAATAACCGTAAAAACCTAAAAATCAAACCTAAACAAGAAAAAGAACAATTAACACCTTTTATTCGGATCCTTTAATTACCTCCTGATAGTTCTTTCTGCTTTTTCATAAAAAAACAATAATAAACGTTAAGCTGTCCTCAAGCAATTATTTATTCAGTATTCCTTTTGTTGTTTTTTTTAGCATCAGGTCTACTTCCGGCCTTAACTTGTTCAGAATGACAATATCATTGGCATCACCGAGTACTTCGTCTACAATTCCAAAGTTTCTGGCCTCCTGTGCATTTAAATATTTGTCCCTTAAGAAAAAATCTTCAATTTCCTGCCACGTATGGCCCGTGTGCTTCCCCATTAAATGGAAAATTTGTGTTTGGAGCCGTTCCTGCTCCTGGACAGCAATCCGCACATCTTCTGTGTAACCTTTAGCACCGCCTCCTGTAGGGTGCATATGAATGGTAGAGTGCGGGAGGGCAAAACGTTTTCCTTTCTCGCCTGCGCTTAATAAAAATGTACCCATACTCCCTGTAAACCCAACGGAGTAGGTTAATATGGAAGCCGTAAGCATTTTCATGGTATCGTAAATGGCCAAGCCGGCATAAACTTCCCCTCCCGGACTTTGAATATATAGGTTGATGGACCGATTTTGGTCAACGCTGTTCAAATATAACAACTGGGCAACTACTACACTTGCAACCGACTCATTTATTGGTCCATTAAGAAAGATAATCCGTTCTTTAAGCAAAAGGCTGTAAATATCGTAGGCCCGTTCGCCATTGCCTGAATTATCTATCACCATGGGTATCACATTCGCTTGTATCATATGTATTTATTATCTTAATTATTTAAATAATTGGTATATATTTTGTCTAAAGTTGATTTTACCCGGGTTATTAAATATGCTTTGGTGCAGGGCATTTATTTCTTCTTTTAATTTTTCCCGGTGATATTGTTTAATCAATTGGTGCGTTTTTTTCTGAAAGTACAGGTCTTTCTTTAAAACCGGGTCTATTATGAGCCTTGATTCAAAGATGAACCTGTCAATAGGGGAAAGCCTCCCATTAAGATATTTTTCAATTGTTATTGTATTATTCCGTGAAGTCATCATACGTCAGTGATTTTTCTTTGATGGTATTTCTCAATTTTTCAAGGCATTTATATTTCTGCACACTAACCGAATGTTCGTGTGAATAGCCCAAATTCCTGACCATGTCTTTTATGGGCTGTTGTTGGAAATAAAATGCGCGGAGCAAATCCAGGCACCTTTTTCCTGCCATTTTCAAAAAGTTTAGTAACCGCCTGTTGTTTGCCGTTGGAAAGTAATCGTCTGGTATGGCGATTTCTTGTTCCATGCTGTTTAAATATCTATACTTACTGTCATTTTGGTGTTGCCTGCTCCATAAATGTTTTGAAACACCTAAAATATACGCTTTGTCAGATTTTATAACACTTACAGAGGTACGGGACTTTTTCTCAATAAAAATCACCAATGCGTCGTGAAAAATGTCTTTGGCATCTTCAAATGAACCTCCTGCAGAACTTATAAATTTGGCCACGACAGGAAAAAACTGCTCATATATTTCTTCTATTTCATAATTTCCGGACAGTGTCGCTACAACCTTGTCCGTTTTTTCTAATGTTTCCATAGAATGTTTCTTTTATATATAAGTGCATTTTAATCCCGAAATATCACCCGAAAAATAAAAAAACGTATAATTTGATGTGAGTGGGCGTTTAAATAACGAATGGTTGAGACCATGTCGAATCTGCTAAACCAAGGATTTTATTAATGATGTATTGGGCCTTTCTTTTTGTTTTACTATCATACACCCGTTAATCACAAAACACGTTGTTTCACTTATTCATACCGCCTAAAATATCACCGATGTAAAACCAATTGTAAAGCCTGAAACATTCATGGTATTGCTCCACGCCCCGGTATTGGAATGAAGGGTATTGCTAAAAATTTCAAAACTCAACGCCAACCTGGGGTCCAGGTAATACTCAACGCCAACAGTTAACCGGGTAACCAGCGATGTCATATATCCCTCTTCTATAACTAAAGGATTACTTTCACTTTTTAAGCCTGGATAAGCAAACATTGAAGCTCCAACCTGACTAGAAATAAGAAGTTTAATATTTCTCTTGCCCAGCCTGTACCCGCCACCTATAATAAAATCAATAAACTGAGTTTTACCAGTAAGTTCATAAGAGCTTTTATTATTGAAAACGTAGTCCATATCGTAAGTATCAATATTAAGTCTGATAAAGGGCGATGAATATCTTTTAAAGCGGTATTCACTGCACCATTTAAACATTAGCCCTTCCGAAAAATTTGATTCCGAAGCTTGTACAACACCAAATTCCAATCCGGTAACGTAAATTGCATCAGACGGTTTTTCAAAACATTCATTGTCCTTCTGTGCTCTGGCTTGTGTTACTTGCAACAATAGCAACAAATATATTATTCGTTTGAACATCTCTTTTTTTTGCAAAGTTCTTTACCTGTTTGTTTATTATTAATTGAGAACAATCATTATTTTATTTCTCTATCACACTGTACATCACAGGTACAACAACCATGGTCAGCATGGTTGAAACAATCAGTCCACACATAAGTGCTACAGCCATGGGGGCAAATAAGTCGCTACCACTCACGGCCAATGGCAGCAAGCCCATGATGGTAGTAACCGAGCTTAGTATTATCGGACGAAACCGTTTACCTACTGAATCTATGCATGCATTCGTTATGCTCATTCCTTCTTTACGTGCCTGGTTCATAAAGTCGATAAGAAGAATGGCATTGTTAACCACAATACCAATAAGGCTGACGATCCCCAGCAGGGCAGTAAATGATAATGGCTGATTAAATATGTGCAAACCTAATATTGAACCAATTAACGATAAGGGCACTGAGAGTAATATCACCAAAGGCTGAGAAAAGCTGTTGAATTGTATTAATAGAATTACAAAAATGAGAAACAAGGCAAAGATTGCTGCATTACCTACTTTTCCGAAGTCCCTGTTTATTTCTTCTCGTTCCCCTGCAAAACTCACTGTAGTTCCATAAGTGTCCAGGGTTGGCAAAATATCAAATTCCATTACGTCCTCAACGGCAACCGGACTGTTTTGCGCGGTAACATCGCAGTATACCTGAATGGTTTTTTCTTTATTTAGGCGTTTTATTAAGGAAAATTCTGGTACTAAGCCAACTCTGGCAATTTGTTTTAACGGAACTTTTATTCCATTTAAAGATGATTTTATTTCAATGTTTTTAACATCATCAATATTGCTAATTTGTCCCTTTAAAACAATGTCGTATTCTTTACCATCTTTACGGAACACAGATATTTTATCGCCTTGTATGGCTAAGTTAAGCTGTCGCTGAACATCATATCCGGTTACGCCTAAACGTCCTGCAAAGGCTTCATCTACATCAATGTTGTAGGCATACCTTTTACGCATGGCATCTGACTGTACTTTAATGGTTCCCGGTATTTTTTCCAGTTCTGCTTTTAGCAAATCGGCCACTTCAATATTGCGCTGAATATTATTGCCACTTACCTGCATTACCACGCTTCCTGCTTTGGGGTCGGTTGAAGCCAGCAACTGTACCGAGGCTGTTGCACCGGTAAGCTGTTTATTAAGTTCTACTTGTAAATAGTTTCTCAAATCTTCTTTTGAATCAAACTTGTCTGTTTTTTCGAGATTAAAACGAAACATTACCTGAGCAAAATCAGGTGCCTGTACCTCAATAGACGCGGTTATATAAAAGCGGGGCAAATCGTCACCGATAGCCGTTGAGTATTTAATTACTTCCGGTTGTTGCGAAAGGATGCTTTCTACCTGTTTTGCGATTCTTTCTGTTTGTTCAATGTTTTCAATTTCGCTGCGAATGTTAATATACATGATGTTTTTATCCGCATTGGGAAAAAACTGACTTTTTAGAAAATTGGTGGAAATAAAACAAATAACAAAGACACCAAAGGCTATTGCCAAGGTTGCCTTTTTCCGTTTAACAGCATACGACAGGGTGTTTATGAAAAAACGTTTAACCCACTGTTGTTTTTCAGTTTTTCCTCTTGCACCGGATTTGTTGGCTTTAAATACAAGCACCGTCATTGCCGGACTAACCAGCATAGCTACAATAAATGAAGCACTTAAAGAGATAATGACAATTTGAGGAATACTCTTTAAGAAGTCACCCGAAGCTCCCGGAATACTCAATAAGGGGGAAAACGCAGCTACGGTAGTCAGGGTTGCCGCCAATATTGGGATAGCGGTTGTTTTTGCCCCTTCGCAGGCCGCTTTTATTTTATCCATGCCTTCATCGAGCCTTACCTGAACTGCATCTGAAATTACAATTACATTATCGACTAACATGCCCAGTGAAATTATTAATGCAGCCAGTGAAATTTGGTGAATTTTAATGTCCCAAACCGGCATAATAATAAATGTAAGTAAGATTGATAGTGGAATTGCTGTAGAAACAACCAAGGCATTACGAAAGCCCATACCAATAAATACTACAATAATTACCAAGATGATCCCTTCAATAACATTAAGCATAAAATTGTTGACAGAATCGCCAACATCCTGTGGTTGAAAAATAACTTCATCTACCTTTAAATCATTAGGAAAACCTGCTTTTACTTTATCTAACTCTTTTCGTACATCCTTACCGATTATTAAGATATTTTCAGAAGGTTGAAAGAACACTGACAGTAGAACCGCATTTTGTCCGTTTTGCTTTAGCTTTTTACTTCCCTCTTGTAGCTCAAAGGATGCTTTTGCAAAGTCACCAACTTTACTAATGCATTTTTTATCTTTTGTGGCATGAACGGTAGTTTGTTCTATCTCATTTAAACTATTGAAATAACCAGGAACCCTCACCGCTATATCACCATTTTTAGTTTTAATATTTCCTGATGGGAACTGTAAGTTATTGGACTCAACTACCTGTCCCAACTCTTCGAGCGAAATTCCCATTAAATTCAAAGCCGTTATATTTGTTTTTAAAACAACTTCTTTTTCAACTTTGCCATTAATGTCTACTTTCGAAACACCTTCTATATCCGACAAGGTCCTTTTGTATGTGTTGGCATAATTCTCTAATTGCTCGTACGAGTAGTTTTTTCCATACAAGGCAATTATTATACCTGGTGTTTCAATAATGCGGGCCTCAATCATAGGGTGTTTACAATTTTTGGGCAATTTATTTTTAATGTCGCCCAGCTTTTGTCGTAAATCACTCCATGACTTTTCAGGATTCGCCCCGTTTTGTAAGGTAAGCAGTACAATGGAACAGCTGTTTGCCGACCAACTCTCAACCTGTTTGTAACCAACAACTTCACTTACGGCATTCTCTATTGGCTTTGTAACCAACTGTTCAATTTCGGCAGGCGATGCACCAACATATACGGTGGTTATCATTGCTACCGGAGCAGCAACGTCCGGGTTTTCCTGTTTAGGCAACAAATAGTAGCTATACGCTCCATATATAGCGGCCAGAATTGCAAAAAACAAAGTTATCTTACGTTGTTTTATTGCAGTCAAGATTATACTACTCATTCTCTTTTAATTTAATCCATTTCTCGGTATCGGAAAAAATACCAACTGTAACTTTTACCTCTAGTTGATTTGGGCTTAGCATTTTTAGGCTGCACGATAACTTTTCTCCCTCTTCGGGCAAATAGACCTTTCCTTTTATTAATTCATTCCCCTTTATATTGCATTGCAATCCTTCCAATATATCAATGCCTTTAACGGGTCTGTTCCGTAATGATTTATTTGGGTTGAGTTCATCTTTCCAAGGCTTACCTTTTTCGTCAAAAGGCTCACCAAGCCGAATGATTTTTCCATATATTTTCCCGTTTTTATGGTAAATCTGAATAATATCTTTATCCGGTGTTTCCCATTTGCCCATAAAGCGTTTACAAGACTTATCCTGGCAAAAGCTACTCTGGGAGAAAATTGAAAATGTTAAAACTAAGATTCCTTTTACTAGAAGATGAATGACGTTAACCCTTCCGCTTTGATAGTAAACTCCAAACATATACGTTCTCATATTGCTATTGATTTATGGCTACTTTTGTGCCTGGTTGTATATTATTCATTCCTTTGATTATTAAAGAATCACCTTGCAACAGTCCTTCTACCTGAACATATTGATTGTGAATATTCTTTATTGATACAGTTTTTTGAATTGCCCTTCCATTTGAAACACAAAACACATAGTCTTCCCCATCGGAACCAATGGCTGTTACTGGAATACTTATACCCGGTGCATTGGCTGTGTAAATTCCTGTTGTTATTGGCATTCCGACATAAAATTGCTTGTTGAGGTTTTCTATACCAAGTTGTATAGAATAGGTAAGTGTTTCAAGATTGGGCATTTCTGACACCCTTATCACACTGGCTTTATATGGGATCTGTTTAATATAAACAAGGGCTGAATCCCCAATAGAGATTTTCTCTAATTCCTCTGCACTTACCGAGATTTCAGCAACAGGCGAATTACTCCTCATATTAAGAATAAGTGTTCCTGCATCCACCAACTCTCCTTGTTTGGGATAAATATCAAGCACTACTCCATCCATATCTGCTTTCAAATAGCAATCGTCAATCTGTTTTTTTTGTAATTCCGTGTTAATTTTAGCCTGTTCGTAGTCCGCTTTCTTTACATCCTTGTCTAAACGGGCTTTTTCATAGTCAATAAGCGATACCCCTCCGGCACCCTTAGCATGACCAAGTTTGTTGAAGAAATTAGAGGCATCGTTATAAGCCTGTTGTGCTTTGTATTCTATCTGCACGGCATTGTCGTAAGCCAATTGATATTCAGAAAGACTTAAGGCAACTAAAACTTGTCCCTTTTTCACCTCTTCACCTTCTTTTACATAAACCTTTTCAATCCTTCCGGGCAATTTAAATATACAGTTCCTAACCTGTTTGGCACTAAGCATTCCACTATGCGTAATTTTAACAGGCAACAACGCTTCATTAACTGTTGTTATACCCACATTCACAACCCTTTCACTGGTTCCTGGTCCTTCTTTTTTACATCCAAATAGCAGAGATACCCCTAATAGGATGAATAGAATTTTTGTTTGCATTATTATTGAATTTTTAAGTTTTGCAGGAGAGTTCCATTAAGTTTATAATAGTAAAGTATGTTACAGCGATACTTATACTTTGCTTCCAATAACGCGATACTGCATTTTTCATACAGGATTTTGGCTTCGTGCCATTCACGCTGAGAGACAAGTCCGGTTTTAACGTTTAACTTAGCAAGTTTATAAGCTTCCTTTGCCATTACTTCAGTTTCCCAGACAGCGTCAATATTTAATTGAGATTCGGTAATTTCTTTTATGCAGTTCAATAAATTTTTGTTGATTTCTTTAGCTAGAAATTCCTGTTCGACCTGAGCATTTTGAAGCTTTATTTTTGATTCTTTGATAAGGGCCCGGTTATAGCCACCCGAGAGTATGGGAATACTTAAGGTAACCGAAGCGTGTGAGAAACTATTGACATTTTCATTCAGTTTAAAGTCATCATTTATGGCGTAATATGTATAGCCAAACTGTCCTTTTAATGTAGGGTAGTATGCAGCTCTTTTGCTTTTTAATTCTTTTGAAAGAACTTTAATGTGCGCCAGCGATAATTTATAGTCCAAATTACTTTCCGGTTGATTATTATTTAGGGCTACCGGTACTGGAAATGTGCTTTCTTCAAATTGCGCTAATATTAGTGTATCTTCTATAGGGATATTGCATAATAATTTTATACTGTTTATAGCTTCATTATGTAATCTTTCTGATTTAAGTGCATCCTTTTCTGCGATCTTAAAATTGACACTCGCCTGGAGGTAATCAAATCGTGATACGAGACCATTTTTATATTTGGATTCTGCATCATGCAGGTTTTCTTTAGCATCAGCCAGACCATTTTTATCCAAAAAACTGGTTTTGTAAAGTAGTTGTGCCCCCAAAAATGCTTTTGAACTTTCAAACAATACTTCCTGCAGGATGAGTTGTTTTTTTTCATCCTGCAGTTGCCGGTAACTTTGGGCTGTTTTTATATCATACAGTGCTTTTAAGCTGAACAATGTTTGATTAAGTACCACACCTGCCGAGAAGGTATGGTTAAGACTGGCTTTAAATTTCTGCCAGCTTTCAGGTAAAAACACTTCACCTGTTTCAGGGTCGATTTGAAACTGAGAAAAATCGGGGAACTCCATAAAAATGTATTCCGGATTTAAATAGCGTTTATACCCACCTTCGGCTCCGGCCTGAGGAAACCATAGGGCCATCGCTTTTTGTTTTTCAACTAGTGAAAGCTTAACATCGTTTTCGGAAAGCTTTAAATCTTTACTATGCTGCATTACTTTCTCGACAAATTGCTTATAATCAAGCGTAATTATTTCCTGTCCACTGCCTTTTTGTAAAAGAGAAGCCAGAAGAAATAGTGTTAAAAATTTACATGCGTTCATTTTTGTTTTACTTGTTGATTAACTATCTGCAAGCAAAACTACACGGAGGAAAAAAGCTACGCGACCTAGCTTATAAGATTGGGACTTATTGAGGCGTTTAACAAGTACCAAATCGCAAGGTGGGACAGGTTATTTATTGATATACAAACACTTGAACTAACTCCCCGATTTAATAAATTCAGTAGGGGAAACACCTTTTATTTCTTTAAAAATCCTGTTGAAGCTCGATTTTGAATTAAAACCGCAGTCGTAAGCTAAACCTAAAAGCGTATTTTTTTTGTGTTCGTTATTTTTAATTTTCTCAATAAAAGCATTTACACGATAGGTATTTACATAGGTAAAGAAACTTTGCTTACCCACATCGTTTAAGGCCTGCGAAATATGATGTGTCGGAATATTCGCCAGCTCACTTAATTGCTGAATACTAAGCTTCTGACTTAAAAATGGTTTCTCGTATTCCATACAATTATTTATATTCCGAAAAATGGTTTGTGCTTTCTCTGCGTTTAGTCCTGTTTTTTGGTATTTAGATGAAGCTGCACCTGTGTTGCTTTTATTTTGGCCTTTTTGAACGGGTGCTTTAGAAGGGGAGTCAACGGCAAAGAACACATTTTTTTGTTTGGTCCCATGGTGCCCAATGTAAAAAATTACACTTACAGCCAGCACAAACCCATATTTAATGCTGTCGTCCTCGGTCAGGAAATACATGCTACTGCTAATATAAAAGGCATAAATAAAGAACCACATAGCTATAATGGCCAGCATAATACGTGTTACCCAACCAAGGTCGATATTTTCGGAATAAGAATAGTTTGCCTTTACTTTTGTTTTATGCCGTTTAATTATTTTAAAAATAAGTATGGTATAAACAGGGCTTACTAAGAGGTCGATAATACAGAACAGCAGGTATATTGGTGGTTTTGATAAGTAGTTATGGTTATTTAAGAGCAGGACCAGCTCCCTGTCTGTGTGCTTCAGAATAAGTGTTACAAGATAAACAGACGAAAGTACCCATGGGCTTAAATGTAGTAAGTTTGTGAGTTTAAGTTTTTGTTGCCCTTTGCTCAATTGTTTTATGTAGAGGTAAATTATCTGGGGAATTAACATACCTATGTTCCATAAAAACAAACGTAATTCATCTAAATCCAATGCATAGGATATATAAACCAGGGAAAAGACTATGGCTAAAACCCCAAAGAACAAAATTAGGATTTTATCGGCCATCCGCCTGTTCTGCCTGGCTAATAAAAGTGAAATAATATATAGTGCATGCGCTGCCCCAATAGCGATAAATACCTCCATATGCTAAACATTTCTATCATTTCATAGTAAGTACTTCTTCCTCCAGCAGCTTTTTTTTGCCGGACCTCTTTTTATATCAAGCCGTTAACCCGCCGAATAGCTGAATATTTAAAACACCCTTCAATTTAAGTCCATATTGAACACGTATCCTTTTTTCTTGCAGGTAACCGTGTTGAGGAAGAAACCTTATTTGGCAAACATACAATGGCCCTACCCCTTTACCCCCAAGACTTTTTGCTTGTATTTGTTTAGTTCCATGGCCAGTTTTTCTTCTCTCCTGGATGATTCTTCCTGGGTTGCGGCCAGCTCTTCCAGGTTCTGCCTCAATTCCTCTTCGTTTGCCACAAGCATTTCCTGTTGTTGTTTTGTCTCTACCAGCATGTTTTGTATTTTTATATTCGCCTGTATATTAATTAAAGCTGACGCCAGGTTCCGGGAGGCTGCTTCTGCAAAGTCCACCTTATATTCTTCCGGCTTTTCTAAAGAAAGTACTTCAATTACCCCTACAGCTTCGTCTTCATACTGAATTGGAAACACGATGGAATGTTTTAATGAGGTTTTGCCCAGCCCCGATTCTAATTCGGAATAATTCTTAGGCAGGTTATCTGTCCTGATTATCTCGGACTTTTTAAAACAGGTCCCTATTAATCCCTCACCAACAAGTATTTTATCTTTTTCCAGCCTTTCGGCACTAAGTGCAAAGCCGCCTTTAAGTTCGAGGTATGGTTCTTCCTTATCATTGGAATATAAATAGATGGCCCCCTGCTGGGCCCCAACATAATTAACCAGTTGATTAATAACACGTCTGGGAAGTTCTTCTTCATTGTTCCTGTTTTCACTGATAACATCGGAAACATTTATTAAACCATTATTATGCCACTTTGCTATCTTTTCCCTTTCATTTTTAAGTATTAATTCAGACTCTTGCTTTTCAACCCTGACCCTTTGTTTTTCAATCTCTTTCCTTCCCTTATCCAGTTCTTTCTGCAATTTTTCCCTATCTTTTCTCAAGCGCTCTTCTCTAAATTTAACGAGTGAAAAAAGCAAGAACGCTACACTCACCGTTACAAGGAAGTAAAACACATATGTACGCCACCACGGTGGCCGTACCCTGACTTTTAGAATAGTAACTTCGTCACTCCAGATATATGAACTGTTTGAGGCTTTTACTTTAAAGGTGTACCTTCCTCTTGGGAGGTTACTATAAACAGCCCAGGGGGTTTGGGTAGACACTTCTATCCAGTCTTCATCGTAATCTTCCAGCTTATATCTGTATAAGTTTTTCTCTGGTGATGAAAACGACAAAGCGGCAAACCCTATCTGAAAATCGTTCTGCTTATGCTTTATCTTTATGTGCCGGGTTGTTTCCATTGTTGTTTTCAGAATTTTTGTTTCGTCATTTGGCGAAACCTTCTTTTTATTGACTTTTAAACCTACCAAAGCTACTCTTGGTTTATAATCGTTTGCCCTGTTAATCCTTTCCGGGTTAAAAGAATTCAGCCCTTTGTTCCCCCCAAAATATATCACTCCGTCTTTGTCTTTAAACCGACAGTTAGGGGCGAAATAATAGCCTTGCAAACCATCGTCTACGCCATAATTTACGACGGATTTGTTGCTTTTAGAAAACCTTGAAACACCTCCACCTGAGCTAACCCAGAGATTCCCTTCATTATCTTCGGTAATTGCTGATATTGTTCTGCTTAAAAACCCTTCACCTTCCGAATATCCAACCACTTTGTCCGTAATATAATTAATGTGGTTCAGTCCCCCGTCCATCGTTCCTGCCCAAACGCTTCCTATCGTATCCACATATAAACAACGGGCACCATAATCTTTGAGCGTATTTTCTTTCCCCTCTTCTGCTATATACTGTTTAACGTACCTTTTCATTTTAGTGTCAAACTTATAGATCCCGTCCCAATAGGTAGCAAGCCATAAATTCCCTTCTTTATCAAACTCAATATCAGAGATAGCATCCTTTTGAGGTTTTAGCTTCCCTGATTTTATATAGTTGCCCAGAACCACGGGCAGCTCGTTCTCGCTATCTTTCAATTGTAGTTTTACTAACCCTGACTTTTTACTCCCTAACCACAGATTGCCTTCGCCATCGAATGCCGCATCCACAATGCTTTCTAAAACGTTTTTTAAACCAAAAAGGGAATCATGGTATGTGTCTATTTGTTTTAACTGAAAGTTTTTTTCATCATCAACCTCATACAAAACCCTCTGCAAAACTGAACCATATACCCACATCTCCCCCTTTTTCCTTTCAATCATCCCCGACGGCCTTCTTTGAATTTTATTTTCCTCTATTTTAAAATAACTGCCCGTTTGTTCATTTAACATTATTAAGTACCAATATGAATCTATCCATATCATTCCATAAGCGTCCTTGAGGACCCGCTCTACATTATAATAGTGTGATTCCCCTTCTTTTTGTTCGTGTAAATTATATTTCTCAAACTTTATTTTGTGTTCATCGTACTTTTCCAGACCATACCCTTTAGTCCCTAACCAAACTACATTGCCCTCGTCCTGAAACAGTTTTGAGACATTGTTTCCGGAAATGCTATGTTCACGGTTGAAGTTATGAGAGAAACGCATAACGCCATAAGAATCCCCTTCAGGGATAAATATATACCCTCCTTTATCGGAACCTATCCAAATCCTTCCTTTTCCATCTACAATACTTGAACTAACATAGTTTGGAATATATCTGAATTCATCTCCTCTCTCAAACTTGTGTTCAATAACAAACTTCTTATCCTTTATACTGCCAATGTAATGTCCAAAATATGTTGCGATTGAGAACTTATCCTGAGAGATACGGGATAATGCCCCAATATTTCCCCTGATACCCTTGGTCTCTATTCGATACCCCTCACTATTCTTAATGTTTACTACAAAAAGTCTTTTCTTGTCTTTGAATATATATTTATGATTACCTAACTCAATTATATCCCCAACACTCCCGAATTCATACACCTTACCATTTTGGTCTTTTATGGTTATCTCTTTATAACTGCCCTCGTCATGTGGTTTTAATTTATCTGAAAACAATAGTTTACGGTCTCTGGGTATCCAAAGGTTACCTTTGGAGTCTCCAAATAAATAGCTGCACTTCCAGCTTGTGTTTTCATCGGATTCGAAGTACTTAATAAACAGGTTTCTTTTCCTGTCGTACTTAAACAAGCCCTTCAAAGTGCCTACCCATACATTGTTATTTGCATCGCAGGTTACCGCTGCTACTTTTCTGTGGTTAAAGCCTGTCGAATCTCTTGTTTGAGTGTACCCGACCATGTTAATCCCGTCATATTTGTTCAATCCATTCTCTGTTGCTATCCAAATAAAACCGGTTTTATCCTGACATATATCGTTTATATGCTCACTCTTTAAACCTTCTCGCACCGTGTAGTGCTCAAAATAAGGTTTCCTGTGATTCTGTGCATCGGCAATTATGCACAACCCCAATAGTAATAAAACAAAAAATACTCGTTTAATGCGACCCATAAGTTTTTGATTATATTTCTCTTACAAAACCTCTTTTTTATTCAAAAACACCTGTTTTGAAAAATCCAAGGCGACCCTAATGAACCTCAAATATACCAAGTAAACGTGAAACAACAATCGCTCATAACGGATAATTAATATGAAATAGTATTCCTTTTAAAATTGATTATAAAACCTACTTTGTAAAAGTAAAGTAAACGGGGATTATGTAATAATCAGTACCTCATAAGAAAAGCACGAAAGTTAATAAAAAGAAAGTTTTATAGAAGAACAGGATTATTGGGGCCCATGTGGACTAAACACTTTTTTACATGCAGGTGTCCTGGTTTTGCCTTTCAGACATCCGGGGAAGCTATCATGAGCCTTTAGGGCTTTAAGGATGTACCATATGAACAGCCAGGGTTTTCAACAAAGGGAAAAAATTAACGCCTTTTAAACAAGAAGAATGGTGCGATAAACCACCTCCCCGCAATCGAAACGATGAAAGCAACCCAAATCTGTGAGGCCTGTCAGGCTCTGTTAATACACTATCTTTGCCTGGTCAGTTCCTTTATTTTTATTTCATATTCAACAATTTTCTTCTCCAGGTTTTCCTCTCTTCTCGCCGATTCTTCCTGAGTTGCGGCCAGTTCCTCCAGGTTCTGCCTAAGCTCTTCCTCATGGGCAGTAAGCATTTCCTGTTGGGATTTCGTTTCTGACAACATGTTTTGTATTTTCAGGTTGGAGTTTATATTTATCAAAGCCGAAGCAAGGCTCCTTATCACTGCTTCTATGAATTGAACTTTATATTCTTCAAGTTTATCAAGAGAAAGGATTTCTATTACCCCCACAACGGTTTCTTCATAACGAATAGGGAAAAGGACGGAATATTTCATTGAAACTTCGCCCAGGCCTGACTCAAGTCGGGAATATGTTCCGGGTAAATTGTCTGTCCTGATTATCTCCGACTTCCTGAAACATGTTCCAATTAACCCTTCTCCAATAAACACTTTTGTGCTTTTAAGCCTATCTTCGTTAAGGGCAAAGCCTCCCCTTAGCTCCAAATACGGATCCTCGTTACTATCAAAGTAAAGATAAATAGCCCCCTGTTGAACTTCAATATACTCTACGATAGAGTTAATCACACGCCCCGAAAGCTCTCCCTCATTATCTCTGTTCTCACTGATAACATCTGAGATCTTTATAATTCCGTTATTATGCCATTTTGCAATTTTCTCCCTTTCGTCTCTTAATCTAAGTTCCTCTTGCTGATTTTCAACTCTAACCCGTTGCTGTTCAATCTCCTCTTTTCCACTATCAAGCTCTCTTTGCAATTTCTCCCTGTCTTTCTTCAGGCGCTCTTCCCTGACTTTCACCATAGTGTATACTATCCCTGATATGACGACTATCCAAATAATATAAAATATATAGGTACTCCACCATGCAGGCCTTACCCTGATATCTAAGGTTGTAACCTGATCGCTCCAGATAAGCGAACTGTTTGATGCTTTAACCATAAATTTATATTTACCTCTTGGTAAATTACTGTATGTGGCCCACGGACTTTGAGCTGATACTTCTACCCAGTCTTCATCATACCCTTCCAGCTTGTACTTGTACATGTTTTTTTCTGGTGTTGAGAAAGATAAAGCTGCAAACCGGATTTGAAAATCGTTATGCTTATATTTAATCTTAATATGCTCTGTTGTTTCAAATGTTGTATTAAGAATTTTGGTTTTATCATTTGGCAAAACCCTTTCCTTATTGACGATCAATTCCTTTAAAGCTACCCTTGGCTTATAATCATTTGCTTTATTAATAACATTTGGGTCAAATACATTCAACCCCTTATTTCCGCCAAAGTACATAAATCCATCTTCATCTTTGAAACTGCTGTTTGTGGAGAAATAATATCCCTGTAACCCATCGTCAACCCCAAAGTTGACAACCGTTTTATTTTTCTTTGAAAACCTGGAAATCCCCCCTCCGGTGCCTATCCAGAGGTTTCCTTCGTTATCTTCCTGTATAGAAGACATGGTTCTGGATAAAAAACCATCTTCTTCTGAATAACTAACTACACTGTCTGCCTTATAGTAGATATGGTTTAGTCCTCCATCCTGTGTAGCTGCCCACATGCTTCCAATGGTGTCGGCATAAAGAGAACGTGCCCCCTGATCTAAAAGTGTGTGCTCTTTCTCAGCATCACGTTTATATACTTCAACAAATTTCAGCTTTTTCGTGTCAAATTTGTAAATTCCATCCCAGAATGTAGCAAGCCATAAATTGCCTTCCTTGTCAAATTCAATATCTGACATAGCGCCTATATTGGGTTTTATTTTTCCTGTTTTCTTATAAATTCCTGATACAACAGGAAGTTCTGCGGGATCGTCTGGTAACTGCATTTTTATTAGTCCGGACTTTTTACTGCCTAACCACAAATTACCTTCCTGGTCAAAATCTGCGTCTGCAAAGTTTACCATAACTTTATCAAGTCCAAACAAGGCATCTTTATAAGTATCCACCTGTTTTATTATTACCGTTCCTTCCTCATCCAGTTCATAAATAACTCTCTGCAAATAAGCACCGTAAACCCACATCTCACCGGGAGCCCTTTCAAACATTCCGGAAGGGTTACGCATTATTTCTGTTTCACCCACCCGTTGATACTCTCCTGTTTGTTCATTTAATGCATATAATGTCCAGTATGTATCAATCCATACCAACCCGTATGAGTCTTTATGCACTGCTTCTATATTATAGTATGACCCGTTTTTGTCCTTTTTATTGATAATGTTATACTTCTCAAACTTTATCTTATGTTCATCAAACTTTTCTATTCCATATCCTTTTGTCCCAATCCAAACCACATTCCCTTCATCCTTAAAGATCTTTGAAATATTATTACCTGAGATTGAATGTTCACGGTTAAAATCGTGCGTGAAAAAAGAAAAAGTATAGGTGCCCCGATGAGGGACAAAAACATATCCTCCCTGGGTTGTTCCTATCCAAACCCGTCCTTCGTCATCTGCCACCGCTGAGGTTATAGTGCCTGGAGCGAACTCAGGTTTGCCTGACCTGGTATATTTTTGCTCAACAACTAACTTTTTATTACGGATTACTCCAATATAGTGTCCAAAATATGTAACAACTGACAGCTTTTTCCCGGATATCTGGCTCAATGCACCTATATTCCCCCTTATACCCTTTTTTTCAACAACATAACCAGTTTTACTTTTTAGGTTCAGAACATAGATATTCTTTTTATCCCTACAGAGATATTCGTCTTCATCAATCTCTATCATGTCCCTCACATCACCCAGCGGTTTCTTTTCACCTTCACTGGTTTCAATCTTAAATTCCCTATAACTATCTTTGTCATTTGGCTTTAATTCATTAGAATAGAGCAAGCGCTTATTTTTCACAATCCATAAATACCCTTTTGAATCGGCAAACAAGTAATCACATTTCCAACTTGTTTTACCCTCATTAACAAAGTATTGCTGAAAATTGTCTTTCTCCCGGTTATACCTAAATAAACCTTTCAAGGTACTAACCCAAACATTGTTGTTTGCATCGCAGGCAATCGAAATCACTTTTCTATGGTTTAAGCTTGTCGAGTCCCCTACTTTTTGGGCATACCCCTCCATATTTAACCCATCGTATTTATTTACCCCGTTGTCCGTTGCAATCCAGATAAAGCCGGTTTTATCCTGGCAAATATCATTTACATGTTCGCTCTTCAAGCCTTCTCGAATTGTAACATGCTCAAAATAAGGACTTCGAAGATTTTGAGCATAAACCCCTAAGAAAAAGCCCCCTAATAAAAGTGAGAAAAGTATACGTCCTATCATAATAACAATATTTCAAACGTCCGTCAAATGGTTTCCAGCACAAGGCACATAAAGATATCGTAAAATTAGTTTAAATAGTACGAAATCCTACCGACAGATGAATCATTTTATAATGATTTTTTTGTCATGTTCTCCATTTTCGCTATTAAAAATAAGTATTTCATCCATAATTGATTTTATCTTATTCTTTTTCTTGTTAGGCTGAGATACCACGATAGCCCTTATTCAGTCTGTATTTCATCCCCGGAAGCCGTAACACGTGACAGCGGTAAAGCTAATGTAAATTCTGAACCCTTCCCCGGTTTTGACTGGACCCTGAGTTCCCCTCCGAGTAAATCGGCCAGTTTTTTACTTATTGCCAGTCCAAGCCCGACCCCTCCTATTTCTTTATCCCTGGTTTTAACCAACTTCGTAAAAGGGTTAAATATCAACCTCATCTCTTCCTGGGTTATTCCGTACCCGGTATCCTTTACAGATAGTAGGAGTTCATCCTTATTAACCCCTATATTAATTTGTACAACCCCACTTGGTGTATACTTAATCGCATTGGTAATAAGGTTCGACATTATCTGTTGTATACGAAATTCATCTGAATAAATTATGTAATTATCTTTTAGCCCATTGTTTTTAAATTCAACTTTAATTGCTTCGTTTTCGTTTCTATAGGCAAAGTTCGAATAAATACCTAAAAGCAATTCAAGTAAAAGAACCGGTTTTCTCACCACTTTTTGTTCTCCGGCTTCTATTTTGGAAATATCCAGAATATCATCAATTAAATATAGCAACGAACTTCCGTTTTTTTTGATTAACGAAACAAAATTATTACGGTCCTCCTCTTCCAGTTCAGGATCCAGCAGCAAGTTCGAGAAACCTATAATAGCGTTCATTGGTGTTCGTATTTCATGCGAGATATTAGCCAGGAAAGCTGTCTTTAAACGATCCGACTCTTCTGCTTTGTTCTTCGCCTTATTTAGTTCTATAGTTCTGATATCCACAAGTTTCTCCAGGTTATTTCGGTGCCCTTCCAACTCCTCATTCTGTGCTTTTAGTTCTTCTTTTTGCTCCTCAATTAGCTTTGTGCGCTCCACCACCTTATCTACCAGGAGTTTTTTATCCATTCTTAACTTTCGCTCCCTAAGCATAATCACTGCCACAATTATTAAAAAGCAAATGATAACAACAAAAATCAAAAACCCCCGCCGCCTCCAAAAAGGGGGGGGCACAACTATTTTAAGTTCAGTATAGGTATTGCTCCAGACATTGTCGCTATTTGAAGCTTTAACTTTAAAAATATATTTGCCGGGATCCAGGTTTGTATAAGTTGCCAACCTTTGCCCTGCACTTACCTCTTTCCACTCTGGGTCAAAGCCCTCAAGCATATAGGAATACTTACACTTGTCCGGATAGGTGAAATTTATTGCCACAAAGCCAATTGAAACAACTGATGTTTTGTAGCGTAAAGATATTTCCTCCGCAAAGCGGATGTGACTTTTGATAATACCATCTGAAGCATTCGGTTGTACAACTTTATTATCCACCAGTAGTTCTGTAAAGTATACCTGGGGCACATTTCTACTGACCTCTATGCTATCCGGATAAAAACGACAAAAACCATCGGTACCACCGAAATAAAACTCACCATCTCTTGTGGCATATGCTGATTGAAAAAAGAACTGGCTACTGATTAACCCGTTATACTTATCGTAAGTAAATACTTTCTTTTCTTCGGGGACCAAGTGATTAAGCCCATTGTTTGTAGATATCCATATTTGTCCATTCTTATTTATCAACACAGCATTAATATAGTTATCTGACAGTCCGTTGTCGGTATTGTACCTTTCAATTTCGTTTCCTTTCTTGTCAAAAACCAGCAACCCGTTTTTTTCTGTTCCCAGCCATACATTTCCTGAAGTATCAATTGCGGCTGATGTTGCAAATTGCGTAACATTAATTATATTTTCAATTGCTTTCTTTTCTTCATTATAAATACTTACACCATTCCTATGGACAATAAGGAATGAATCATCAGTATATTCATTAAACACAGGAAACGTTCCCCCACCCGGGTACGCCAGCTCAAACCTGGCACTTAACTCTCCTGTTTTACTTATAATTATTATTGCCCCGGTAACAAATGATATCCATTTCCTGTCCTGCTTATCAATCTTCATTGACCATATGTATGGTATTTCATTTGGGTTCAATACATCCTTTCCCCACCCCGGTCGAATAAACGTCTCTGTCTCTTTATCAAATACGCAAACTCCATTACCCCAAGTAGAGATCCAGATGCGCCCTTTGGAGTCTTCCGAAAAGCTACGGACAACATTAGAAACAAGGGAAGTTGAATCATACGGATCATGTTTATAGTTCCTAAAAGTTCCTTCGTCACGGTCAAAAACACTTACCCCCCCTCCATCGGTCCCGATCCAGATTAAACCTTCTGAATCTTCAAAAAAGCATCCGGTAACATCGTACACCAGGCTATTTACATAAAGGCACTCAGCGCCCAAGACCGTTTGTTGGTAGGTTTTTATCTGGTGCATTTGAGGGTTATAGTACTGTACCCCTTTTCGGGTTGTACCTAACCAAAGTATACCTTCCTCATCCTTAAATAATGTCGAAATGCCATTGGAACTTAGTCCGCTCCATTGCATTTCAGATGTAATATAAGAAAACCTGCCCGTTACTTTGTCCAGTACATTAACCCCTCCCTGATCAACCCCAAACAAATAATATCTACTGTCCCATTCTAAGAAACCGCTTACCCAACTTCCGTTTACACCTTCGCCCGAACTTGAAACGGGATAATGATAAAATGAACAATCGTTGCGATTAAACCTTATTAATCCCCGTCCATTAGTATAAATCCATATGTACCCTTCGCTGTCTGCCACCCCATACTTCCCTACCATGACACTATCATTAGGCATCTGATTGTCCGGATAATATGCCGCGTGCCCATCTTCCGGGAAAAACTGATAAATACCATTAAAAGCACCTAGCACCCAATAATTCCCATCCGGATCTTCAATTATCGAATACGGGGCATGATTTTCCGTCTTTGGACTGAAAGCTCTTACAAAATTTCCGGTTTCATAATCATATAAGTCAATCCCCTGATATGTAGTAACCCACAATCTTTCTTTTGAATCCTCCATTACGCCAATTACATTGCTGCTTACAACCGTCAAAGAATCCTCAGGATCATGTAAAAACACCTTAAAAGTCTCCGTTTGGGGTTCAAAAAGATTAATTCCATTTCTTGTTACAACCCAGAGGTTCCCCTTACTGTCTTTCAATATTTTTCGAACATGCGCACTACTTAATGACTGCGGGTTGCCGGAGTCCGGAACAAACCACGTTTCTGAGTAACTATTATGTCTCATAAGGCCTATTCCCCTGCAAGCCACCCACAAAAAGCCTTCATTGTCCCGGCATATACTCGTAACCGCCTTCACCCCTCTTTCTGTTTCCAACAAATGAAACTTAAAAGATTCTTGTGATATACCCTTTACGCTTAGCAACACCAACAATACTGAAACTAGACTTAGATACCGCAAACTGATTTCTCTTTTGTATTAAATTTAAGAAAATTAGATCACAAATAAAAATAAAGCCCCCCGTTCGGCTCAAGAATTAAACAATCCGTATACGAAACAAAATACGCAAATAAGAATTCAATATTTAGTGAAAGATCTAAATAGTGGCTGTAAGAAAACACCACTTATTGTGCTATACCTGTCATGAGAATACTCATTTACAACCAGTAAACCCCGTTTCTCCTGACAATGAAAGCCTTGTTCCCGGCGTTTTTTACTACGTCACAAAAAAAAACGGCATTTTCCCAGTAGCACATATTGCTATTATAGCAATTTATATTATATTTGCGACAACAATAACTTGAATAACTATAATATGAATTTGCCTTCTCAACCCCTTATGGGATTAATTGACGGAATGGAGGTACTCCAATACTTAGCATCTGCCGGACGTGAAATGTCAGGAGTAGATTTAGCAAAGGAGTTGGGAATAGAAAAAACCAAGGTCAGCCGTATATTAAAAACCCTCTCTTACCTGGGGTTTACATTTCCTACCGCAAATCGTAAATACACTCTTGGACCGGCCATTCACATTCTCTCGGCACAGCTATTAAGAGGCTCAAAACTCATTAAGAATGCCCTGAAGTACCTTATTGAACTTACGGAACTGGACCTAATTGTAGCAATGGGTGTTTTATGGCGTGATAAAGTTGCTTATACTTACCACTGGCAGCCAGGAATTTCTCCTGCCGAGGGGCTGGGGAGAACTGAACTGTTTCCTGCTACTCAATCAAGTATTGGCTTAATATTATATGCTTCCAAAAGCAACGAGGAGCTTCTGGAGGAAATACAACAAACAGATAATATTCCAGGATTCTCCGACAAGAAAAGCTTTCTTGATGAAATTGAACATATAAGAAAAAAGGAATATGCGACAACTGTTTTTGACAACAGGAAAAGTATCGCTGTCAAAATAGGAAACCCGGCTTATGCAGCTATTGCGTTAGCCGATATAGACCCTGAAAGACAGGAAAGCTACTATCTGGAAATATTAATGCAAAAAGTCAAACAAATCGAAAAAGTTGGACCATCTTACAAGATATAAATATTTAAGAAATTTAATTTATTATGACAGTAAAAGATATTATTGTGTTTTTCTTGTACATTCTGGGGAATGTGGGAGTGAGTGTTTATCTGGGTAAGAAAATAAAGGATTCTGATGATTTTTTTGCAGCCGGGCGACAATCATCCTGGTGGCTAAGCGGGCTTTCCGCGTTTATGACAATGTTCTCTGCCGGCACCTTTGTTGTTTGGGGCGGCATAGCATTTAAAGCTGGTTTTGTTGCCGTTAGCATCTCTATGTGCCTGGGCATTAGTGCTCTGTTCGTAGGGTATTATCTGGCCGGAAAATGGAGAAAACTCGGTGTATCCTCTGCTGCTGAATATATTACGCAACGCTACGGGCAGTGGGCATTAAATGTTTATACCTGGTTTAACATATTATACAGATTACTAGGTATGGCTGTTGCCCTTTATTCTTTAGCCATTGTTTTACAGGCCATAATTCCTGAAAGCTGGAATATCTTTTTCAAAGACAGCCTGGGCATTACCGCTGTAAATATCATTATTATTTTCTGCGGCCTCGTAATTATCCTTTACTCAATATTTGGTGGATTATGGGCTGTGCTGCTTACAGATGTATTACAGTTTGCCATTCTTATGGTAGCTGTTATAACTGTAATCCCGCTAGGATTTCACAAAATGGGAGGGGTATCAGCGTTCATCAACCAGGCCCCCAAGGACTTTTTCTCTCCCGTAACCCAGGAATTCACATGGATATTCCTTGCTGCCTGGGTAATCATACACATGTTTAAAGTAGGAGGTGAATGGGCTTTTGTTCAGCGCTTCTTATGTGTCCCGAAAACTAAAGATGCAAAAAAAGCAACCTATCTTTTTGGTGTCCTATACCTTATCAGTCCATTAATCTGGATGCTACCTCCAATGATGTACAGAATAATCGATCCTTCAGCAAATTTTGAACAGGCATATGTACTGGCCTGTAAGTTTGCATTACCCGAAGGATTGCTTGGATTAATGATTGCATCTATGTTTGCAGCAACCGTAAGTATGATAGATTCAGAATTAAATGTTTACGCCGGAGTGCTTACAAAAGAATTCTATAAAAGAATATTTACAGCTGCTACCGAAAAAGCCCAGGTATATGTGGGCCGGGTACTCACCTTTTTATTAGGCGGACTGGTCACATGGCTGGCCATAATGGTGCCAGTAATGGGCGGAGCTGAAGATATTATCCTCTCAATAACAGCTTTGGTGGCCGGAATTACCGTATTGCCAGTAATCTGGGGAATGTTCTCCCGAAAAATAAATCAAAAAGGGATATTCATTGCAATTGTCATAAGCAGTATCATTATAATCTTCACAAAATTCGGGCTTCTTTCTGCTGACGGATGGTTTGTTGCCAAGAATCCCGATGGATTTAGCCTGTGGATCCTGAATTATGCAAGAACGATAGAAGCTGTTCTTGGGGTGGTCGTTCCTGTTCTTGTTCTTACCTCAATTGAACTAATACTGAAGAAAGAAAGCCCTAAGTATATCCAGATAAATGAACATGAAGAAGATGAAGAAAAATATGAGCCCTCCCTGTTCCCTGCCAAAATCATGTCGGTATCAATTGGGGCATTGGGAGTTATCATTATGCTATTAGCAGCAACCTCCAAAACAGACCTTAAGGCTCAATGGATACTAACCTTTGTCCTTTTTGCAATAAGTGGAATAATATTTATGTCTGTGAGGAAAAAGGAAAAAAGCAGAATTAGCAATCAAAATAGTAAAGCAAAAAACAATTAATATAATGAAACAAATAACGGAAAAATTCGAAGTTGTCGTTTGTGGCGGTGGAATGGCCGGTTTTTCTGCAGCAGTCGCTTCTGCGCGAATGGGAAGAAAAACTTGTCTAATTCATAACAGACCAGTATTCGGAGGAAACTGCTCTTCTGAAATTGGGGTCACAATTCATGGTGCCGCAGCATTCCATGCCTATGCCCGCGAAACAGGAATTATTTCAGAACTTTTAATTGAAGAACGAACAAAAAATCACGCGGAAATATATGAAAACGGATGGATAAACAGTGTTTGGGACATGGTTATGTACGATATGGCCGTACAAACCCCTGACCTGAAATTTTATCTGAACACAGAAGTTGTTGGAGCAAAAATGGCATCGAAAAATAAAATTGAAGCTGTTATTGCAAACATACAAAATGCCGAAACTGAGTTAACCGTAGAGGGCGAAATTTTTATTGATTGTACCGGTGATGGTGTTCTTGCAGACAGAGCTGGCTGTGAATGGAGATGGGGTTCCGAACCCAAAAGCGAATTCAATGAAGTACATGCCCCGGAAAAAGGCCGCAAAGAAGATGTAATGGGCAATTCTATCCATTTCAGGACGAAAGACATGGGGCGCCCGGTTCCTTTTACAGCCCCCGATTGGGCCATCAAACATAAAAACCCCGAATACTTCTATGAACAAGGGCGTATCCCTAAAGATAAAAGAGGAGGCTTCTGGTGGCTGGAAATCGGAGTCCCTTTTGATACAATCTATGATAACGAAGATATCAGACATGAACTAACCCGTCATGCTCTCGGAGTTTGGCACTGGATGAAAAACCATGACCCAATTATGAAAGAGCAGACTAAAAACTATGCTTTAGACTGGATTGGACAGGTTCCCGGCAAAAGAGAAAGCCGCCGTATAATGGGCGAATATTTTATGACTGAAAACGATGTTCAGGATAAAAAAGTATTTGATGACGAAGTAGGCTTTGGCGGATGGTTTGTTGACCTTCATACCCCGGGCGGGCTGCTTGCCGGTCACTCAGAAGCTTCTTCTGCTACCGAAGGCGGTGAATACAACACTTTTGATGAATATAGTGTAAAATCCTACTGCGGTCCCTACGGCTTCCCGCTTCGTTCTCTTATTGCCAAAGACGTTGACAACCTGATGATGGCCGGACGTAACATTAGCTGTACACATGCAGCCCTGGGAACCTTACGGGTAATGGGAACAACAGCTATTATGGGGCAGGCAACGGGAGTTGCAGCGGCTGTTGCCCTTGACAAAGGTGTTGGTATTAAAGGTGTGCCTCAGAATCATGCTTCCGAGGTAAAACAACAACTTCTGCGTGACGGTTGCTTCCTGCCAAATAATAAAAACACCGATCCTGACGATCTTGCATTAAATGCAAAAACTACTTCCAGCAGTCAGGAACTGCTTTACGGTGCTGGACCTGAAACCACTGGATACCATGAAGGCCTGAAAATATGGAAAGACCAGCCTCAGTACAGAATTGAAACGCTGGAAACTCAAAAAGGCCAAATTATTGGAATCGGAAGCGACAGGCTTGATTCTGTTTCTGTTTGTCTATCAAACAAAACAAGTGAAGTTCAAGAAGTAAATGCAGTCATTTATCCGGTAACCGACATTTGGGATTATAGAGTAAAACCAACTGAAGCTTTAGCGACCACCAGCCTAAGCGTACCAGTTGGAGAAAAAATATGGATTGACTGGGTGGTTAACCTTACCCCGGAAAATGGACTGCCATTAAATCAGTATATTAGAATTGATCTGGCTGCCAACAAAAATGTCGAATGGAATGAGGCCGGATGTGTTATCTCCGGACATACAGCTATGTATCAGATTGGTAAAAATAAAATGCGCCGTTATTATAATGGAAATACATTGAGTTTTAAAGTCTCCCCTGCTCAGGATTGCTTTGGACCGGAAAATGTTACCAACGGTGTTACCCGCCCACATGAATACACCAATATTTGGATGTCTGACAAGAACCTTCCCCTCGACCAATGGGTTCAATTAGCCTGGGACTCTTCTCAAAAAGTAAGCCGGGTTGAGTTAACATTCCCCGGGCACCTGCTTCGTGAATATCATGCATACTCACCTTTTTATTTCGACCCGCAATGTCCAAAAGACTACGAGATATGGGGAGAAGAAAGCGGAGAATGGAAAAAACTCCTGACCGTAGAAGGCAACTACCAGCGTCAAAGAAAACATCAGCTAGAAAAAACATATGATTTAGAGGCTGTTAAAGTTGTTGTTAAAGCTACAAATGGAGATCCACGGGCCTGCATTTACGAAATCCGGATTTATTAATTAACCCAACACCTAAAGCAGGTATTTAAACCCCTGACTACCTGCCCTTTTATTCTATTCAAAACAACTTAACATTAAGATTATGAGAGCATCGGACAGAAACATTTCATCCCTACGATATCGGCAGTTTTTTTTCCTGTCGGCAATTACCGTTTTATTACTATCCTGTTCCCAAAACCCGGTAAATGTTAAGCCAAACGTGATCATTCTCCTGGCCGATGATGCCGGGTATGCAGATTTTGGCTTCATGGGCTCAAAAGATTTGAAAACCCCAAATATTGATAAAATTGCCGAACAAGGTGCTCATTTCACCGATTTTCACGTTACGGGTTCGGTTTGCGCCCCATCCAGGGCCGGATTAATGACCGGCCGGTATCAACACCGGTTTGGTGCAGAATACAATTATTCATCCCCGGGAGAAGGAGTTCCCTTAACCGAACAGATGTTATCTGAGATTCTGCAAGAAAATGGTTACAGAACAGCAGCCTACGGAAAATGGCATTTGGGCGAAATTCCCGAATACCACCCCAACAAAAGAGGTTTCGATGAATTTTACGGTTTTATTGGAGGGCACCGCGCTTATTTCGCCGACAAAAAATATGACGACACTACACGAAATACCGCCATGCAACACAATGGTAAATTCGTAACATTTGATGGCTACCTTACCGATGTACTAGGGCATAAAGCCATTGAGTTTATACAAAAAAACAGAAACAACCCATTTTTTATCTATCTGGCATACAATGCTGTTCACACGCCAATGCAGGCAACTGAAGAAGATCTTGCCTTATTCCCGGAACACCCCCGACAAAAACTGGCTGCTATGACCTGGGCGATGGACCGCTCTATTGGTGAAGTAATGAACTGCCTGAAACAGGAAAACATCCTTGACAACACCCTTCTCATATTCTTAAGCGACAATGGAGGCCCAACCGGAGCCAATACGGCCTCAAACAAGCCTTTAAAAGGGGTTAAAGGAACAGAGTTCGAAGGAGGGCACCGCGTGGCATGCGCCATGATGTGGAAAGGGAAAATACAACCCGGCATAAAATATGAAAAACTTACCTCAGCTTTCGATTTGTTCCCTTCTATTGTTGATGCAGCCAAAATTACAGAAGCGCCCCAGAATAAACTTGATGGTGTTTCCCTCTGGAATTACCTCAACGGAACCGTACCATCAGCACCCCATAGCAAGCTATTCTGGAGGATCGCCCCATGGTCCGCTGCGCGAATTGACTCAATGAAACTAATCAGGGCAGATACTTTTGGAACCGGCCTTTATAACCTCAATACTGATATTAGTGAATACCATAACCTGTCGGAACAGTTCCCTGAAAAAGTATCGCTTTTAAATAAAGAACTGGAAAACTGGGAAAGTGAAATGCCTGAACCTTTCGGCAAAAGCAGCAGCGCCTGGAAGGAGGTTAAAGGGTATATGTACAAAGATTATTTGGATAACAGAGAGATAAGGTTCTTCAGCCCAGGACAATTAAGAAACTATAAAGCTAAACAGAAAAACACAGCTAACCTTTAACCCGGGTTTGCCTCAAATATAAATAACTTATAGTTAAACGAATTCAAAAAAATGAGTATGAGAAAAACAATCCGTTTACTTAGTGTTCTCTCCCTGGCACTTTTAATGGGAGCCTGTAATCAGCCAACCTCACCTGATGTTGATATCAATGGAGAGGTTACAATTCACCCTGCAAAGTACAAACAAACCGTTTGGGGCATTGGTTTCGAAATTCAAAGCGATGCTATTGGCTCCGGAAACACAGGCTTGCCAGAAGACAAACATGCTGTTCCTCATGACTTAACTCCGGAAGAAAGGGAGCGTTTTGCAAAAGAAATGCTCACCGGGTTCAGATATTGTCGTTTGGCCGGCGGACTGTACTGGAGAGGACTTGATCCGGAAAAAAAATACCTTC
The DNA here is from genome assembly GCA_965230395.1 of Bacteroidales bacterium. Classification (GTDB taxonomy): domain Bacteria; phylum Bacteroidota; class Bacteroidia; order Bacteroidales; family UBA10428; genus UBA10428. The sequence continues at coordinate 1,366,025 of CBDDKV010000002.1, read as the reverse complement.
AGCCACGCTGGCCGGAACAACTTGTTGAAATACGTGAAATGATTGAAACAGCTGGTGTAGAAGGATTATCTCTTGAATACTGGTCACCGGCGCCTTACTGGAAAGCTAACTTCAGCTACCTGGGAGAACCGGGCAGAATGAAGTACAATACATTAAGGTGCTTTGGTCCTGAATTTGATAAAGACCCGGTTTATCAGGGGGATACCGCCAGATTTCTAAAAGACTTTGGGGAAGCCTGTGTAAGAGATATTGAAACATTAAAAAAAGCAGGCTTAAAAGTTTCAATGTGGGGAATGCAAAATGAACCGGAAATGCAAAATGCCGGACAATATTCCACTTGTAAATACCATAAAGGACAAGACTATGTAAAAGCATATGCCGCCAGTGCTGGTGCTGTCCGTAAATATAATCCGGACATCATGCTGTTTTCTGACACACACGGTGGTTTTCCAAAATTGATTGCAACAGGGATGAACGATTCCAGCGTTGCAAAACTAGTAGATGCATACGTAGTCCATACTATCGGTTGGGATTCTGAATCGGTCAATAAGGTTCACAAAAAAATCACAGAAAGGCTTCCTAAGCGCCCTTGGTTTCAAAATGAATATGAATACCTACAAGGTGGGGCTACCCCTAAAAGGTGCCTAAACACGGTCCAGCACATCATGAACTCCTTTCAGCTTGCTGAAAACCCTACATGGTACTGGATTCATGCACTTAAGCCTTTCAAAAACTCAGAAGCCAGCGGGTACTCATTAGGTTTTTGGAAGTCCCTTGATGACACTGTACCTGCAAATAATGAAAAAAGATGGGAACGTTGGGTAAAAGGACCGGAGATTACCACAATGCCGGAAGAATTTAAAGACATGGAGTTTATCAGCCCGCAACGCCGCTCAAAAAACAAACCGGGGGTAAAATACAGTTTCATTTTAAACCAACCGGCAACTGCTTATATTTTAGTGGAAGAAAAAGGCGGCTTTGTCCCGGAAGGATGGACCAAAACTGATATAATGATGAAACGGGAAGGTGGAACTGATGTTGTATATACCAAAGAGTTGAAAAAGGGCAAAAATGTAATTGGTCAGCATACAGGCCGGGAAGGAGAACTTTTTGGCTCACCTCATGCTTGCTTTGTTAAAGGAAGTAAGCCTGAAAAATTAAAGGTTCAGGTGGGGATTAACAGCCCGATAAGAATCTTGTCTGAAGCCTTGAAACTGGAGCGGGCTGCGGCAGACCTTAAGCCCGGACATTGGTTCTTCAACGACTATAACTGGAATGCCGTTGGTAGCTTTGTTAAACATATGCCCTGGGACGCTAAAGTTATTGACATAACCGAAAAAGAATACAATAAAGATGCCCGTGTACTGGTATTCGAACGCCCGAACGGTAAACTTACGGTTGTGGTTTCCAACAGAACCGGTGAAGAGTATGCTTTTAAAGTTAACACCGGAAAAAAATCTAAATGGCAGGGGTACAGGTACACTCCTTGGGAACGGGGAGAAAATACGATGGGAGTAGCTACTGGTAAAACCAAGGGCACAGAGATTGTTACCAAGCTACCTGATTTAGCATGGGAATTCTGGGAAGAACAGTAAAACAATAAATTTCTTTTTACAAAATAATTCACATTAAATTATCTTTTCTTAAAGGGATATTTAAAAACAGGAGAGAAGCGAAACCCGCATATAGCTATTAATCTGAAACTTCGAAAAGGCCTACAGTAAACATATTTTCAACCCGGGCTTTCGTTTCTTTCCTCTTGCAATATTTAAGTAATTACACCAAAACAAGTTACACTAAACCCAAATAAAACCACAAAAACAATAAAAGTTTAAGTTTAAATAACAAGAACCCTTCATTTTATTAATAATCGTTTCACATCTTTGGTGTATACAATATTTAAAAACCCCACCATTTTAATATTTATACATTACAAAATTTCAAAACAAAACAAAGATGAGAATCAAAACTTTACTTTTCACTTTCATTCTGTGTACCATTTTCTCAAATGGTATAATTGCTCAACAGATCAGTGTTGATGCCGATTCTTTCGAGCAGGAGTTTGTTGGTACCGGAGCTTCCTGCGGGTTGTACATCGGCCATTATTTAAGTATGTCGGAGAAAAACCAGTTAAAAGCATCAAAAATGCTTTATGACGATCTGAAGCTAAACTGGATTAAAGAATATCAGGGAGAGTACCCATGGGAAAAACCCAAAGCTTACGATAATATTGTAACCGCTATAAGCCATGCCAGACTTTACAACCCGGACATTAATTTTATGGTGTGTGCCAACAACCTTCCCGATCACCTGGAAGAGAAAAAAAGTGACGGGAGGCCAAAGAAAGGGGAATACGACCCGAATATCCCCGGCATCATGGACAGTATTGCAAACTACTATTTCCATATATGTAAAGGTTACTACGACCGTGGAGTTACAGTTGATATTTTAGAATTGGTTAATGAGAGAGGGTACAAAGACGGAAAAGTTACGAACCTCTACGACATTGCGGCCGATAAATTTAAGGCAATGGTAAATAACCCAGATATAAATAAGACAGGGGTCCCTATGCCTTTAATTGCCGGCCCTTCAACATGGAGCGCCGCTTCAACCAAGGTGTTTATTGACGGGTGGAAAAAAAACAGGCCCAACGCATGGAAAAATGTGGACATTGTTACAAGTCACGGATACGAAAACGGTACGGAGGCCAATTATTTTGAAACATACACCAAATCGGAAGGTAAACCATTCTTTCAAAGCGAACAAACCGGTAAGTTACAAAGAAAAGAAAAGCCCGGGACCGATGTTATTGCAGAACAATTCCCTGCATCACCATATAACCCGACATTTGTTGCAAATGCATCTATTGCCCGTCATATGATTGACTTTTTTAATGGAAGGGGAAATGCATTCTTTGCTTTTTTAACCAATACGCATAAAAAACCTCACAACGCCGGGTTAATTGCCACTAAATGGGGACGCTACCCGGAAGAAAATTCAATCTATTCAGGCTTCAAACATTTATCGGCAACCCACCCTTTACATTCTCACATGGTAAACAGGGAGCTGACAGACATGGACAGCCTTAAAGCTGTTGCTTTCCGTAAAAAAGGTGAGGATACGGTTTATGTTCACTTTGTAAACCTGTACAATACATTTGAACAGGTAACGGTAGATTTCAAAGCCTACGGAATTAAAAGTGCTGAGGTATGGAGAACCGATGAGTTCAATGAATTCAAAAAAATAAAACAATACACCTTTGGTAAATCCATTGATAAAATTGCTGTAAACGCCACGCCATACAGTGTCCATACTGTAAAAGTTGTAATCGATCCTAAAGGTGCCAGCAACGCCCTTAACCGGCAAACTATAACTTTTGATGAAATCTCGGATAAAACGGAAATTGATGGCGTTTTTGAACTAAAAGCAACGGCATCTTCAGGACTTCCAATTCAATACGAAGTGCTTAGCGGACCTGTAACCCTTAATGGAAACACCTTAGAAATAAACGGAATTGGCCCTGTAAGAATAAAAGCGAAACAAGCCGGAAACGACGAATACTCAGAAGCCCCTGATGTTATGCAACGTTTCTTTGTGATGCCTTCAGGAACCAATGTGGTACTTAACAAACCTGTAGTTGCCAGTTCGCAAAGCCCTGGATTCGGTCCGGAAAAAATGGTTGATGGAGACAAGTCTTCGGAAAACAGCCGCTGGGCATCTAACCCGGATGAAGCATTCCCTCAATGGATTGAATTTAAATTACAGGAAAACTGGGAAATCACTGCCTTAAGTTTATTTTCCGGAGAAAACGGATATAACCGCCCGGTGTGGGAATTTGAATTCCAGGTATGGAAAAATGCGAAGTGGGAAACTGTTATTAAAGAAACGGATAATGTAGAGTCGGTATACCTTAAACAATTTGATCCGGTTAAAACCCAGAAAGTAAGGGTTTATATGAAAGAGTCCCCCAGAAACATGAAAAAATATTATGCCTCTGTTTATGAAGTCCAGGTCTATGGAAAACATGGCGCTACGGGAGAACCTCTGTTAAATCAGACCATTGCCTTCGATAATATTGAAGATAAAACTGAAATCGATGATGACTTTGAACTGAAAGCAACAGCCTCATCCGGATTACCGGTTAAATTTGAAGTAGTTAACGGACCTGCAGCCATTGATGGAAATACCCTTAACATTACCGGTATCGGAATTGTAAAAGTAAAAGCAATTCAGGAAGGAAACGATGAGTACCTGGAGTCCGAATCGGAACAAAAGTTCTTTGTATGGCCTGCCGGCACAAATGTAGTGCTCAACAAGCCAACTACAGCAAGCTCTACACTTATCAGCTTTTTTGGCCCTGAAAAGGCAGTTGACGGAGATATTTCATCAGAACTCAGCCGCTGGATAACAAGTCCTTTTGCAGAATTCCCCCATTGGATTGAAATTGATCTGGAAGAAAACTGGGAGATAAATGCCCTAACCTTACGTACCGGAGAACGTGGATACAACTCCCCTTTCACCAAATTTAAATTTCAGGCATGGAAAAACAACCAGTGGGTAAACATCATAGAGGAATCTGATAATGAAGAGGCTATATACCTAAAAGCATTTGAGCCGGTTAAAACGCACAAGGTCAGGTTATATATCGAAGAAGCATCTGCTTATTTTTATACCAGCTTGTACGAAATGCAGGTGTTTGGAAAATACGGAACAAACGGCGAACCATTACAGAATCAATCCATTACATTTGAAGAGATTCAGGACAAATACATAAGCGATAATGAATTTGTCTTAAACGTCTCTGCTTCATCCGGCCTGCCTGTTGAATTTGAAGTTATAAGCGGACCAATTACCATTTCCGGCGATACCGTGAAAATGGATGGTATCGGGTTTGCTAAGATTAGGGCTAAACAAACAGGAAATGATGAATACCTGCCAGCCCCTGAAATAGAGCAAAGCTTCTTTGTATGGCCTGCAGGCATTAATCTTGCGCTTAACAAACCAGTCTCTGCGAGTTCAAAACTCATGTATTGCTTCGGTCCGGAAAAAGCAGTAGACGGAGATACTTCTTCAGATAACAGTCGCTGGTTGACCAGTCCTTTTGAACAGTATCCCCAGTGGATTGAAATCGACCTACAGAAAAACTGCCTGATTGGTTCTTTTATTCTATATTCCGAAGGTTATGGATATCGCTCTTCGTTCCCCGAATTCGAATTCCAGGTTTGGGAGAACAACGAATGGAAAACAATAAAAGAAGAGTCCGGCAACACAAGCTCATTATACCTCGCGCAATTTTCTCCTGTTAAAACAGACAGAGTCAGGTTGTACATAGACGAGACACCGGGCTGTTTTTATTCCAGTCTATATGAAATTCAGGTATATGGGCAATATGACACGACAGAAACCCCTGTAATAAACAATGCCATTGGAAGCTTTGCCAATGCAGACTTCAAAGCTACTAAAGATATCGCTGCTGCAAGTACAATGGTTTACCCTAACCCGGCTTCGACCACCCTTCACCTTAACGGATACGATCCGCAAAGTAAAATCTCCGTTATAAACCTCTCCGGGCAAAACGTCCTTGAAGCTGTGGGAAGCAATTCTCTTGATGTTTCAAATTTACCGAATGGAGTATATATTTTATCTGTTGATGGAGTATATCAAACCGAATTTATTAAAAAGTAATTTCCACGCTTCACGAAACAAATGGTGAAAAAATTATGATAAAGGCCCCGGTTTTTATAAAAACCGGGGCTTTTTTACAATATCCGAGTTCTTTTGCCCCTCTGCCGTCCGCCCCCCCTAAGCAACCAACAAAGCGCAAAAGTCACATTTTTAATATTTTAACAAAGTCAAAATTCGAATTTCTATAACCTTTTCTCCCTTAAACACGTTATAAAAATACCGACCCATAAACCCTTACCTTAATCCATCTTTATGAGAACATTAAATAAAGGCCAAATACATTGAAGAATAAACGTTCCGGTAAACCATAAACGACAATCCAGGATACCACCTCAGGATTTGTCCTTAAAAAAATGCTCCGCTCGTATATGAGCGGAGCATTTTTTTAAGGACATTTTTACTTGTTATTCGTCCCTTTACTTTTTTATAAATGTTTTTGTTGACAACACATTTCCTTTATTGTCGAGTAACCTAAAAAAATAAAAACCTTTGTTTAGGCCGGCCACATTAATTTCATTACCCGTACCGAAAACAGATTCAGCCTCTACCCTTCCGTCAATACGGACAATTTTATAAGTGAAATTACCATTTGGGCGAATCCCTTTGAGAGAAAGCATTTCCTCAGCAGGGTTTGGATAAAGCTCAAATGAAACATTGTATTTCTGCTCAACACTATTCGGGGAAACCAGAGCAATCGCCCCATCAACAGCTGATTTTATGGCAGGATCTTTCAGCCAGGGATCATTGCTTTCCTCCCCATACACTTTTAGCCTTTCTGTAAGTTCAGAGACTATCTCCTGATAATCTTTATCGCTATAGTAATTTATTATTTCATCCGGATCTTTTGAGAGATCCATCAGCCAGGGATCACTTTCCGGGGCATAAATTAACTTGTACCGATCCGTCACAACCCCTACCCAGTCTTCTATTCCTTTTTTAGAAGAATTTCCGGTCCCGCGGATAAAGGCAAAATCATCTGTATGCTCACCTGCAGGGGACTTCTGAAATAAACCAGAGGCATCCCTTCCTTCGGACTCACTTTCCGGCTTAATTCCCATCAGTGACAAAATGGTTGGTTTAAAGTCAACACAGGACAATGCATTATTAACAACTGCCCCTTCTTTTATTGCCTTTGGGTACCTGACGATGAAGGGAACTTTGGCTGAAGCCTCAAAAGGAATTCCCTTATTGTCCCGTTTATGCTCCCCTAACATGTCGCCATGGTCGGATGTAAAAACAATAATGGTATTTTCCAGCACCCCATAAACCTCCAGTGAATCAATCAACCGGCCAATATTATCATCAATACACTTTATCATTCCCATGTATTTTCCTATACTTCCACTACCAATAACACTGCTGTTCATCTTTGCCCATTGGGGTAAATTCTCCGGCGATTTTCTTGCTGTTGGCGGAAGTTGAAATGTAACATCATTAAACATGGTGTCATAAGGGGACCGAACGGTATTTGGCCCGTGCGGGTCGGGGTAGCTGACCATGTAACAAAAAGGTGCCGACTTGTTTGCTTTTACAAAATCGACAGCTTTATTCGTAAGGTAATCTGTTGTAAAGCTTATTGAATCGGCTCCGGAAACTTTACCATAAACAGAAGGGGATTGATCCGGTTCGGGATTGTCCACAATTCTCTTCCAGTGCCCCCTGTTAAACATAAAATCATTATTTGTAAAACCAAAATCCGGATTTGGATCCCATTGGGGTTTACCGGTACCATTTAAATGCCATTTTCCTGCATACCCGGTTTTGTAACCATCACTTTTCAGTTCTGCGGCAAATGTTACGATATCACTATTCATCTTAATATCATTCTCTTTTACCGGCGTGTTCTGAGGGTATAAGCCTGAAACAAATGAAGAGCGGGAGGGTGAGCATACAGGTGTGTTTGCATAAAAACTAGTCAATAACGTACCCTTTTCTGCAAGGGCATCAATATTTGGCGTTTCCACCATTTCCTCCGTCCCCCACAAATATGCCTGGGATGGATCCAGGGTTTCCCTATAGCACCCCAGTGTACGAAAATTTTGTTCATCTGTATGTAATATTATCAGATTGGGTTTTTGATTTTGTGCATTAACCATTACCTGAAAAAACAACACAAACAAAAATGACAGGCCAACTGCCCTGGATGCTAATGTTCCATTCATTCTTAAATAATCCTTTCTCATATATGTCATAAAATAAATTCTGCTTATAACCTTCCCTGGCGTAATTCTTCTCACTAAAAAAACGCAATTGCGAAAATCAATAGCTTGTTTACATAAATACCTTTTTAACCTATGCAATTTACGGCCAGAATGCTCAATAATTTCTTATTATTCTTTCAAATCTTATTAGATAGATGAAAACCTCTAATAAAAAAGAGCGCCTATTGTTATAAGAAATCGTTCACTTTTTAATGGTTTGTCGCACAATTGATTTAAACAGCATATTTTATACTATATTTGCATGTAAAGACATATCTGTTTTATTAGGAGCTGAATTGACGTAAAGGTTTATTGTATAACCGAGCGGTAGTAGTAGTCTGATTTCGGGAACGCTCTCGAAGATAAAGTATTCAATACAAGGTGTGTATTGAGGTATTGTGATTATAACACAAATAAAAAACAGTAGAGTGAAGCACGTTACAATAAAAGATATTGCCCGGGAGTTAAATTTATCTGTATCTTCTATATCAAGAGCTTTTAATGATAAATTTGACATAAAAAAAGAAACGCGGGAGCTTATTCTCAAAAAAGCGAAAGAAATGGGATATACCCCCAACCCCATTGCCCGGAAATTAAGCCAGAAGCGCTCTTTCAACATAGGTGTGGTTGTTCCGGAGTTTGAAAACAGTTTCTTCCCAAAAACAATAATGGGCATGCAGGACGTCCTGCTTAAAGAAGGGTACCAGGTGTTGATTATGCCATCGAACGAAGAACCGGAGAATGAAATACAGAACGTAAAAACATTAATTGACAACATGGTCGACGGCATCATCTTATCGCTTTGTAAAGAAACCAAAAACATTGATTATTACAAGGAATTGCTTGATGATGGGGTCCCAATAGTGTTTTTCAACCGGGTCAATGATGGACTTGATACGTCCAATGTAACTTTTGATGATTACAAATGGGCATTTATTGCCACAGAGCATTTAATACGACAAGGGTGTAAAAAACCAATTTTCCTGGCTGCCCCATTCGATCTCCCATTTGCCGTGAACCGGAAAAACGGTTTTCTTGACGCCATGAAAAAACATAATATCCCGGATTACGAAAAACTGGTTTTTAATGCCGGTATTATAACAGAGAAAGGGGAAGAGTGTGTAGACAACCTCTTAAGCGAAGACATGCAGTTCGATGGCGTTTTTGCCGTAAATGACTTATGTGCCATTGGCGCCATGAAAGCCATAAAGCGAAATGGATTATCCATTCCCGGGGATGTTGCCGTGATTGGCTTTACCAAAACCCCACTTTCAAAATATGTTGAACCCCAGCTATCAACCGTTGAACAACCTTCGTTTGAGATGGGAAAAATCGCGGCCAACCTTTTACTGAAACAACTACAGCACCCGGATGAAAAACTCCCCCCGGAAAAGATCCTGCTTTCAGGACAGCTTATCCAAAGGGCTTCCTCAATGAAAGGGATTAAAAAGGGAGAAAAGTAGGAGGCTTATGTAAAAGCCCGGTACCCGGGTTGCAAATCCCTAACTGTTTTCATAAACACGGATCTGTGCATGAACATTCTTCATTTAGTTTTAGGATAACCCCGGCTATTAGGGTATCGGCTAAACCATGTTACCATATGAATATAGTAAACGATTCTATTCTCACAATATCATAGATCCATAATCCTATAGCCAGTAGTTATTTTACCCATAACACACTAACTATCAATCAACAACAACAAATCAGCCGGTATCTGACTGCTTTGTTAAACGTTGTTATAAAGTTAAAAGCTTTTTAATTACTTATTGCTCACGGTCACAGACCCCGAGGTGCTGGGTGAAGTTTTATGTGTTTAAAGCTGTCAGCCGGGAAGTTTGGAGCCGCCCTGAAAGGGCAGACCAATCCAGCCCGGGGCAACGCCCTGGGAATACAAAAACGGGGATAGCGTGGCACCTGCCGTCGTAATTTGAAAAGCAAAGAATGTATGCCACGCAAATAACACAAAGGTTAAATTAAAAAGCAGCAAACAAAATCACACAAAAAGTATTAAACATCATTTTTATCATTACAGTCCTGGCGGTTACCGGAAACATGCCCTATAGACCACAAGACACAGACTTGCGGCAGTAGGGGGATTTCAATTTCTAAAATACAATCCTGTTTTTTTTCGTTAAAAATCACAAAGCAGCTGAAAAACCAACTGCTTTGTTTATTGTACTTATCAAGTCTCAGACTTTTTATTATTTATCGCTCACGTTCTCAGACCGAGAGTTGCGAGGGGACTTGAACCAGTTTTGGTTTTCTAACTTTTCTAAAAGGCTGCAAGTTGCAAACTTGCGGCAGTTGGGAGTTTGGAGCCGCCCTGAAAGGGCAGGCCAATCCAGCCCTGGGCAACGCCCTGGAAATACAAAGACGGGGATAGCGTGGCACCTGCCGTCGTAATTTGAAAAGCAAAGAATGTATGCCACGCAAATAACACAAAGGTTAAATTAAAAAGCAGCAAACAAAATCATACAAAAAGTATTAAACATCATTTTTATCATTACAGTCCTGGCGGTTACCGGAAACATGCCCCTATAGACCACAAGTCATAGACTTGCGGCAGTAGGGGGATTTCAATTTCTAAAATACAATCCTGTTTTTTTTCGTTAAAAATCACAAAGCAGCTGAAAAACCAACTGCTTTGTTTATTGTACTTATCAAGTCTCAGACTTTTTATTATTTATCGCTCACGTTCTCAGACCGAGAGTTGCGAGGGGACTTGAACCAGTTTTGGTTTTCTAACTTTTCTAAAAGGCTGCAAGTTGCAAACTTGCGGCAGTTGGGAGTTTGGAGCCGCCCTGAAAGGGCAGGCCAATCCAGCCCGGGGCAACGCCCTGGGAATACAAAGACGGGGATAGCGTGGCACCTGCCGTCGTAATTTGAAAAGCAAAGAATGTATGCCACACAAATAACACAAAGGTTAAATTAAAAAGCAGCAAACAAAATCACACAAAAAGTATTAAACATCATTTTTATCATTACAGTCCTGGCGGTTACCGGAAACATGCCCCTATAGACCACAAGTCATAGACTTGCGGCAGTAGGGAAGATTTGGTAACACTTGCGAATACAAACAACTCGTTACTAACAAGCATACAAATAAAAAAATGAAATTTTTCCTCATCCCTAGTTTATTATTAATTGAAAATTAACTTGATCTGTTTGAAACTCTACCTTATTTTCGCTATTATATAGAAAGCCTCCACCCTTACCTATAAAACTATGTATTCCAGGCAATTCTATTGATTTTAACTTTTCCCCTGTATCTAAACTGTAAAAATCAATAGATATATTATACGTATTATTTGGTGTACTATATTTATTAAATAATTTCCCTGTGATTATTAAATTCTGTTTTTCCAGTATATAATAACACTGAGGTATATCTCTATATAAGAAATTACTACTCTCAAAGACAGCTTTCTTCTCATGCAGATTAAAAAGAATTAATCTTCCTCCTCCTGAGGCTAACAGATACTCAGAACTTTCAGAAAAACCAAGTATATTAACTCCTCCTGTCTGCTTAAATAAAACTTTATTCCCTGATTTATTAAACACCTTTAGAAATTCATAATTATCATCCTTAAAATCCCTTTCTGTCATTGCAACATAATCACCATTGTCTGATACTGCCAAAACGGAAACATATTTCCCATTTTCACCTGTCTTACTCCAAATAATTTCGCCCTTAGGGGAATAAAAAAACAACACTCCAAATCGTTTTCCATATTCTCCCTGCTCTGTTGCCAAATATCCGTTTTCACTTAACGCACAGCGTTTGAACATATCAATACTATCATACTGTCTTTGCTTTTTGCCCTTATTGTAAAACTGGATTGATGAAACTGAGTAATACTCTGGAACATCAGGTCCAAATTTGATAACCGTATTTAAATCTCCCGATACAAGTGTAGAAATTGGAGGGTAAGAAGTCTCCACAATCTCTCCATTTTTCAGATAAATTTTTGATTTATCTCGCTCTCGCACTTCAACACCTAAAATTTCTCGTTTATCACTTCTTATTTTACTTCCCACCTCAATTACATCCTTAAAAACATCTAGTTCCTGAATATCCTGTTGATATACAGTAATGTTCTTCATTTCATTTATTGAAGTCACCAATATATCCGAGGAATAGATTAGTTCACCTACTATTTGTGAACTATCCTCTTCTTTTGCAACGTCCGTAATTTTATGTGATCCCTTGCAGCCCAAAAGCAAAAGTCCCAGATAAGCTAAATATCTAATTTTCTTATTCATATATATTCAATTATTAAGTACTCTAATTTTTATTTACAACTTCCAAAAGTTCCTCATTCTGCCTTTTTAACTTCTCAATCTCCTTCTGCTGCTCAATCATATAAAGTGTTAGCTCCTCAATTTTTCTTAACAGTACGTCGTCCATTTCACCAATGCTGTAACCGTTTTCTTCAAACTCCGCTGCACTGGGCACTTCCGGAAGGTGCTTGTTTTCTTTAACATATCCTTCTACTTCTTCGAGAGAACGGAGTTGATAGTCGGGTTCAAAAACATAGTCTGAACAAGGAAGAGCCTCCACTACCGCAAGTTTACAACTTGTGGTTTAAGCGTTAACCTATAGGCCACAAGTCACAGACTTGCGGCAGTAGGGGGATTTCAATTTCTAAAATACAATCCTATTTTCTTTCGTTAAAAATAACAAAGCAGCTGAAAAACCAACTGCTTTGTTTATTGTAATTTATCAAGTCTCAGACTTTTTTATTATTTATCGCTCACGTTCTCAGACCGAGAGTTGCGAGGGGACTTGAACCAGTTTTGGTTTTCTAACTTTTCTAAAAGGCTGCAAGTTGCAAACTTGCGGCAGTTGGGAGTTTGGAGCCGCCCTGAAAGGGCAGGCCAATCCAGCCCGGGGCAACGCCCTGGGAATACAAAGACGGGGATAGCGTGGCACCTGCCGTCGTAATTTGAAAAGCAAAGAATGTATGCCACGCAAATAACACAAAGGTTAAATTAAAAAGCAGCAAACAAAATCACACAAAAAGTATTAAACATCATTTTTATCATTACAGTCCTGGCGGTTACCGTAAACATGCCTATAGAGGGTAAGCTATTATATGAGATGGTAGCACTTGTGAATACAAGTAACTTGTTGCAAAGAAAAAGAATGTAAATACAAAAATGTTAAATTTCCTCATTTTGGTCAATTATAAGTTGAAATTTATCTTGATCTGTTTGAAAGTCTATTGTGTTTGCATTGCTATCTGTAAAACCACACCCATTTTCTATAAAGCTGTGAATTCCTGGCAATTCTATGGTCTTTAATTTTATTCCATTATCTAAGCTGAATAATTCAATTGAGACGTGATATGAGTTTTCTGGTGTGTGGTGATTATCAGAAAGCCTTCCGGAAAGTATTAGCCTTTGTTTTTCCAATATATAATAACTGCTTGGTATATAGGTATACAGGAAATCGTCATCTCTAAAAACCACATTTCTTTCCTTAACATTAATAAGACTAATCGTATCACCTTCTGAAACCAACAGATAATTCGAATTTACTGAAAAGCCTAGCAAATTAACATGCCTTGTTGTTCGTTTAAAAATTTGACTTCCAGTTTCATCAAATACCTTGAGTATTTCATGTTTATTATCTTTGAAATCCCTTTCTGTCATTGCAACATAATCACCATTGTCTGATACTGCCAAAACGGAAACATATTTCCCATTTTCACCTGTCTTACTCCAAATAATTTCGCCCTTAGGGGAATAAAAAAACAACACTCCAAATCGTTTTCCATATTCTCCCTGCTCTGTTGCCAAATATCCGTTTTCACTTAACGCACAGCGTTTGAACATATCAATACTATCATACTGTCTTTGCTTTTTGCCCTTATTGTAAAACTGGATTGATGAAACTGAGTAATACTCTGGAACATCAGGTCCAAATTTGATAACCGTATTTAAATCTCCCGATACAAGTGTAGAAATTGGAGGGTAAGAAGTCTCCACAATCTCTCCATTTTTTAGATAAATTTTTGATTTATCTCGCTCTCGCACTTCAACACCCAAAATTTCTCGTTTATCACTTCTTATTTTACTTCCCACCTCAATTACATCCTTAAAAACATCTAGTTCCTGAATATCCTGTTGATATACAGTAACGTTCTTCATTTCATTTATTGAAGTCACCAATATATCCGAGGAATAGATTAGTTCACCTACTATTTGTGAACTATCCTCTTCTTTTGCAACGTCCGTAATTTTATGTGATCCCTTGCAGCCCAAAAGCAAAAGTCCCAGATAAGCTAAATATCTAATTTTCTTATTCATATATATTCAATTATTAAGTACTCTAATTTTTATTTACAACTTCCAAAAGTTCCTCATTCTGCCTTTTTAACTTCTCAATCTCCTTCTGCTGCTCAATCATATAAAGCGTTAGCTCCTCAATTTTTCTTAACAGTACGTCGTCCATTTCGCCAATGCTGTAACCGTTTTCTTCAAACTCCGCTGCACTGGGCACTTCCGGAAGGTGCTTGTTTTCTTTTACATATTCTTCTACTTCTTCGAGAGAACGGAGTTGATAGTCGGGTTCAAAAACATAGTCTGAACAAGGAAGAGCCTCCACTACCGCAAGTTTACAACTTGTGGTTTAAGCGTTAACCTATAGACCACAAGTCACAGACTTGCGGCAGTAGGGGAATTAGAATTCATACAAAAGTTTTAACTTCTAAAATACAATCCTATTTTTTTCGTTAAAAATAACAAAGCAGCTGAAAAACCAACTGCTTTGTTTATTGTACTTATCAAGTCTCAGACTTTTTTATTATTTATCGCTCACGTTCTCAGACCGAGAGGTGCGGGGTTGTTATAAAATCTTACAATATTATGCTACGCAAAACTTTAATAACACTTATTCTGTTTTCTAATACTCTTGTAACTTTCTCTCAAAACAATGAAAACTTCACATTATCAGATTTTCAAAGTTTTTTGAAAGAAAATTTTCATTGGCCTTCAATTGCATTTGATGAGAATATTTACTCAACAACTATTTCTTACCATATAATTATTGATAGCGCAGGAAGGTTTAATGTCATCATTAGCAATGACATTCACCCGTCATTATTTTACGAAGCGAATAGAGTTGTTAGCTCACACCCTAAACACAATAAATCAATAGATTTAGCGAAAACCTTAGAAAAAACGTACATTAAACAGTTTCTTGTTTGCGAAAATAATAGCCCCCATGTTTTAGGTGGGGCAAATAGAAAGGCTTCATGTTCAGACAAAAGAAAAATTACGGAGAAACAAATTCTTTTTGCTAGTGTATTCTACAAATGGACTGAAAAATTACGTTGGAGAACCTCTGATTATTCAGGTTTTCAATTCCCTAAACGTGTATACGTTGAAAATCCATCACTAACAGATATTACCTATGTTATTAATCGAAAATCAAGGGAGATAATTAAACCTGAAAGCTACACAAAGGACTCTACCTTAGTTGTTTTCTCTTTAAATAAGAAAACTGAATATATCCTTGTTTGTCTAAAACTAGAAAACAGTAATACCTACTTTGCTCAATCAACCTTTACACCAAATAATCAAACTATTAGCCCATTATATAAATTAACTGGTTTAATTCAATTAGAAGAAAGTTTGCAAGGTATTTTAAAAAGCAGATAAAAAAGAGGAAGCCTATAAGCTCCCTCTCTATTAAAAATCATTTTATTACTCTTATTTGTAAATTGATAACATAAACCACCCTAAACTAAATGACCCTGTTCCTAACCAGTTATACGAACTTGTTGCTCCAAAGTCCGGGGTCGAAGTATATACTCCTTGACTAAGAGAATGAATAAGTCTTGTTCCTTCTCTACCATTTGCAAAACCTTGATATACATTATTGAATTCTTGACCTTGAGGTGTAGAAAATTGGAAACTGACTTGCTGAGGATTAAATACATCAGTTTGTAAATTGACATTACCTTGCACCCCATTTTCTATCTGTAAATCGAAACTATTCATTCTACTTCTACTATTTACAAGGTTATCTACTCTAAAGGATGGAATTTCTGCTCCAGATTTATTCTTGTAATATAACTGTCGCTCTCCAGGCATTGCTTTATATCCTCCTCCTTCTAATTGTCTCCAACCATTTATCACAGGGTCATCAGTAGTTCCGTTCCAAAAACTCCTACCATCTCTATGAGCATCTATTCCTCCAGTTATTCCACCAAGTAAGGCTCCAGTGGCACCACCAATGATTCCAGACTTAGTTCCACTCCAAAGAGCTTCACCAAAGTCTTGTCCTTGTATTAATCCATTTCCAGTTCCTGTAACAAAACCACTTGTAAAACCAGCTCCAGCACCAATTGCAGCCCCTGTTGCAAAACTAGATGCTGCAGGTAAAGCTGCTGATGTGCCAAGAAATCCTGCAGCAAAAGTACTTGTCCCTCCAGCAGCACTTCCAACCGCCATTGCAGAACTAATTCCAGCGCCTACACCTGCCCCTAAAGCTCCTGCAACAGCGCCAACAGCAAATGCTCCTGCAGCTTGTCCGGCATTCGACATTTCAATTTGTCCGGTATGATCCATGTAGCACATGTTTATTGTCCCAACAATTAGGGCTGCCGCAAGAAGTTGAACAATTTCACCACTTGGATCAGTAAACATCAACGGATTATTAACACAATACGCATACCTGTTAAAATTCACGGTCATATCGGGGGCCTGCACATAAGGGTCGGGGGACATGAAGCGCCCTAAAACCGGGTCGTACACCCTGCCGTTCATGTTTATTATGCCCACTTCTTTTATGTGCTCGTGCCCGGTATAGCCCCTGTGCAGCCAGGGAAGGTTTTCTGTTGTGCTGAATGCTGTACCGTTTATGTCCAGTTCTTTTTGCCTTCCCCAGGCATCGTAGTAGTAACGGGCCTTTACGTTCTGGCCTTCGTCTGTAATGGCATGTACAGAGCCCAGGTGGTCGGTGTGCACGTAGTACATTTCACTGCTTCCGGCCTCTTTTTTGCAAATGGCCGCCAAGCCTCCGGGGCTGTTTATGTAATAGATATGCCTTGTGGTACCTCCTTCAACATGGCGTTCGTAGTTACCCGAGTAGTAAACTTTCCTTGTAACCGAACCACGGTGTTTTACTTCCATGGCCGCCCGCTGTTGCGAGAACCCATAGGTAAAGTCTATTACATAGTCACCCTCGCTTATTTTTCCTACTTTCTCGAACCAGGTATAATCGATGTCCTGGGAAGCTTTATTGATCAACCCCTGCGACGGGCTTGTTACCGCTGTAAGTGCATGGGGGCCTGCGCCGTTTCCGTAGTGGTATGTGCCCACATCCGATTTCGAGGCAATGTTGCCCACAACCTTTCCGTCATACTGGACAGACTGGTTCAGGGCCGGCATGCTGCTGGTTACACCGGTAAGCTGGTTAAGGCCGTCATATTCAAAAGTTTCTTTAATCCCTTTGACCATGCCGGTACGGTTGTCCAGCCACCCTTTTTCCGCATTAAAATTGTAGTCCAGCTGTTGGATGCCCCCTGTTGTAATTTTATCGGGCAATTGGTGGGCATCATAGGTTAACGATGTGCTCAGCCCGTTCCCGTAGCTGTATCCGCCAAGCTGCCCATCGTTGTTGATGTCGTCGAGGCTCCAGATTACGCGGTTATCGGAGGCGTCCCGGATTTCGGTCAGGGCCCCAATATTGTCATAAGCATATTTTACCCCAAAACCTTCGGGATAGTTTATGGCAGAAAGCTGTCCGTTTGCATTGTACGCGTACCCTGTGGCCAGGTAAATGTCCCCGGTTTTTTCTTTAAAGTTGGTTAAACGCCCGAAACTGTCATAGTCGTAATCTTCCAGCTCGGTGCCCCCCTTTAGGATTTTGTCCAGCTGCCCGGTGCCATTGCCACTGGCAATATAGGCATAGGTATAGGTGCCGTCCGGGGTTGTTTTGGTTTTTACCCGTCCAAGATCGTCATAGGTAAAGCTTGTTTTGTCCCCTTTGGGGCTTGTCTGGCCCATCAGCTGGCCGGCGCTGTTATAATCGTACGTAAAGTTCCCTGCATCGGGATCCGATAATGTTTTCTGGAAACCGTTTGTATCGTACGTCATCGTAAACTTGGAGCCCGGGGCACGGATCTCCCTTGGCTGGCCATGGCTATAGTAATAATACGAAATGCTTCCGCCCTCATCGCTTGCTGTGGTGAGCATGCCCATGTCATCGTAGGTTTTTGTCTGCTTGTCCCCGGAGGGCAATGTTGTGGACACTTCTTTTCCGTTATACAAAGTACTTGTTGTCAATCCGTTTGAGGTGACACTTTTTGGGCGGCCGTAATTATCGTATCCGTAGGTTGTTTTTGGGACAGAAGCGGCACCCTGGCTGTAAAGGTAAGGGAATGTTTCTTCATAAAGCTGCCCTTTTTGGTTGTACTTTTTGTCGACAACCACCATGCCGTTGTAACTGTCGCTTTCTTCCCGTACCACACGTCCCAAGATATCGTAATAGGTATACCGGTAGGGCATGCCGCTGGCCTGGCTGTAAATATAGTACAGGGCGCCATTTTTATCGGGGCCGGACCAGCCAAAGGTGTGCCTGGTTTCAATACCGTCTGCAGAAACCGACTTTACCATTTTTCCAAATTCATCGTATTCAAACCGGCTGGTGTTTCCGTCTATGCCCTGGTGGGTAAGTTTTCTGCCCATAAAATCGTAAGTATAGTACGCTGTCTGGCCTTGGGAATTTTTGGTTTCTTCAACGAACCTGCCTTTTGGATCATAAACCGCACTGCTGGTAGTGGCCACTATATCGGCACCTGTGGCCGTTGTTGAAGTAACGTTCCCGTACCCGTCTATTCCATAGGTGTTTGTCACCCCTTTGCTGGTGCTGGTTTTAAGGTTCCCTTTGGAGTCAAAAGTATTATCGGTGGTGACAGAATATTCTGGTTCCGATTTATATTTTCGGGTGGTTGTCGATTTTTGCAACCGCGATTTGCACCAGGCCCCTTGCTTTATATAGATATTGGTTACGGTTTCACTGCCGTCGTTGCCGTAATTTGTTGTGCTGGTTTCAAGGTTCCCGTACCCATCATAAGCAAAACTTTGGGCAACCGTAGTCCCGGTAAGGGGGGTTGTAGTCGTTTTGGTTTTCGGGTAGGCAAAATACCTTGTCCCTTCAGGTGTTGAGAGGTTGTCCACATGATAGCCTACAACGGTGCTTTCCAAAGTTGTACTGCCATATTTTTTCGTGCTCCCGGTCAACGCAGGGAAATAAAACGTTTTACCTGACTCTGAATTTTTGTAGGTGTATGTGCTGGTGGTTTCAATGCTGGTGTAATAGTCTTTTACTTTTACCTCGCTAAAGCCCATAAAACCTTTCCCCATACGGTTAATGTTTGCGTCGGTAAAGGTATACTCCTGCCTTGACAACCTTTGGGTTGGCGACCAATGTTCCATATAATTGACCACATGCATGTTGACCGTGTAGTTGGAGAAGTCTGTGGCTATTTCCCTGTCACTGTTGTAATTTATCCCCCGGAAAGGCTGTGACCGGTAATTGAAGGTAGTGCGCAACCCATTGCCATTGGATATGTTTTTCACAAATTGAGGCTCATCGATGTCAAAGCTTATAATACTAAATGGATGTGCCCAGTATTGTTTTAATATCAGTTCATTGATGCCGTCCCCGTTTATATCAAAGAAATGGGCGAAGCTCAAATCGTCTGTTGTTTCTATGGTATGTACCTCTTTTTCAAAGGAAAGGTTCCGGTTTTTGTACAAGTAAAAATCTTTACTGGAAGAAACGTTGTTTTTCCATATCGTTTTAACTTCCAGTATGTCGGAAATCCCATCCCCATTCATGTCTTCCACCCTGTAGGCATAGGTTATTTGGTTGTCTTTAGAAAGGTTTCCTGTTAGTCCTGTATGTAGTTCTTTGCTAAAGCCACGCCCGGTACTCATATACCTGTACCATTTTTTGTCTTCATCATATGACAGGAAATCGGTCATACGGTCCCCGTTAAAATCGCCTGCAAAGAATTTTTCTCTCCTGTCTTCAGGAAAATGACCTGTCCAGTATATGAGCCAGTCCTTATTAAACAATGAATTGCTATTTAGCAGGGTGTTTAGTTTTGAACCATCGTATTCGAATATTTTGGTGTTGTCCCCTTTTATCACCATGATGTCAACTTTTCCGTTCCCGTTGAAATCTATAAAGCGTAAAATATCCGGGGATTTAAAATACTCGAAATATTGTGTGGTCAGCCCTGCAACGGTACGGTAAGTCTTGTCAGATTTAAGGATTAGGTATTCCATGTCCCCGTTTGCATCTAAATCAATGTTGTAGACAATATCGCCTTCTTCCCCCCTGAAATTCCAGTCATGTTTAGCGTTTCTGATCATGGCATTGCCTTCGAAATGGAAAAACTCAAAATCATTTTGCCACCATGAAAAGTATTGGTAACATATGTCGTCTTCTGGTGGTGGGGCAACTGAGGATGCACGCCCTGTTTTTGTAATCTTGTTCTCTGTTTTTTTAATACCCGTGGTTTGTGCAGTTTCATCATTACAATTGACCTGGACCTTTTCAGAGTGCTGGTTCCAGCTTCTCATCAGTATATCGTCATCCCCGTCACCATCAAAATCGCCTATCAGAAAGCCTTTAAACCTTTTTTTCAGGCTGCCTTCCCAGACTAACTGAAATGTTTTTGAGCCAGTGCCCAGATAGACCTGCCATTTGTCATCGGTACTGTAGTCTCCCTGGGCAGGATAGCGCCTTTTTTGTACCAACAGATCTTTTTTTCCATCGCCGTTAAAGTCTCCGAAAAGGTTCTTTGAACCACAGGGGTTGGGCACGGTCGTGAGCTCGTCATCAAATGTTGTTTTTAGGTTTTGCCAGCCTAAAACGGTAGCGTTCAACTGTTGCCCTGAAGCTGCGTGTTCTGTTATTTCATGCAGTTTGGTCAGCTTGCTGTCGGCATACCCGAAGGTGTAGTATTTTAGCAGGGCCCCGTCACTGAATGTCTTTATTTGCCGCAGGACATGCTTACGCTTTATTGCCGCACCGCCAATGTAAAGGGCCCTCTTGTCGGAGCGCAGGTCGTAATAGAACTGTACGGTGTTGTAGGGGGCAAGGCCGGTGTCCGTATTTCCCGTATATTTTATTTTTTCAATCCGTATTTCCCCTTCTTCCTGCTCATATTCATATACCATGTAATTGCCATTGGCATCGGTTACTTTGTTCAGTTGCCAGGTGAAGACACGGCCTTTTCCCTGCAGGGTGACCCGTGCTTCTGGTGCCCTTCCGTACTCCAGGGTCCGGCCGTCTTTGGTTTCTACCGTAAAATACTGTAGCTCTGCATTGCCGTGGAGCTTTATCCTCATGAAGGTTTCGCTTTCGGTGCGGTATTCCGAGCCATCGCCCCCATATTTTCCCGAATACAGCACCAGGCGCTGTCCGTCCAGTGCAAAACGGTCATTGTCGTCAAAATATATCCCACCGGCATACCCGTCATGAAAATGGTCCTGCGGGGTACGTGTAATGGCAGACAGCCCGCCAATGTTCCAGCCTTTTCCGAGAAACCCGCCGCCCCCCTGGCTGTTGTACACAACAGATACATTGGGCTGCATACCGGCTGTCCCGGGGGGCAATATCAATGGGACCTGGTAAGCAGCCCCCCCGGTTGGGGTTACGCTTCCGGAACCGGCCATGCTGCCAACCGGTTTACTTTTGTCTATTTTTCGGGTGAGGGGGTTTGCATAATCCCCCTCCGGTCTGTAATCGGCACTGAACACAAGGCTTTCGTCTATCTTCAGTTCCTTTTCTATCCCTGCCTCCCCATTTATTTCATACCCGGGGTTTAAAGTGATGTAATCCCGGGCTATGGCAGTTGTAAACCACCCTATGTCATCTTCGGGCAGGCTGATTGTTTTGTCCCGAACAGCTGAAACCTGTCCCGATAGTTGGGTGACTATGAAAAGTGTGCATATAATTGATAATAATCTGTTCATTTTTCTTTGGTTTTATTCTACGTAACTATTTTTTGATGATGGTAAACCCCTGCTTTTTGTTGTTGACATATAAATCCAGCAGGTATGTCCCATTGGCCTGTCCGGTGATGTCCACTTCGAAACGGGCGGTGTTGTGTTTTTCTTCAACAATAAGCCCTCCGGAAATGGTATATACCTTGACCTTTATGTCCAAGCCTTCGTCTTCTGTCGATTTAATTTCAAAGTTTAACAGGCCCGATGTGGGGTTGGGGTAAAGCAGCACTTTCCCTTTTTCAAGGGAAAACCCTTCCGGGCCCCTGTTTTGAAGCCCTTCTTTTGAGCCTTTTAACCCGGTCTGTATTAAATACCGCGACGTACGGTTCCCTGAAGCGTCGTAAGAAAAATTAATCACCGGGCCTTTGATGGAGACCTCGTATACATGATTCCCGCAATTGTTCGATATAGTCCCGGCGGGGCCTTCCTGCCCCCATTTTATTTGCACATAATCATAACCTTCATATACAACTTCCCCGTTTGTTACGTTCCATGCAATATTACCGTCCGCACAGCCTTCGTCCCCTTCATAATAGTAATGCTTTGAACCAGGGGCCACTTCCGTTGGGCCGCTTATTTGGGCTGTTGCCTGAGTTACGGCCAGCATCAGGAAGGAACAGGTTGTGATTGCTGTCTGTCTTATTCTGTTTGTTTTCATGGCAATTATTTTTTTTCTAATGCTTCAATTCTCTTGTTCAGTCCTTCTATTGTTTTGTCCTTTTCATGGAGCTTTTTATTCTGCTCAATCATATAAAGCGTTAGCTCCTCAATTTTTCTTAACAGTACGTCGTCCATTTCGCCAATGCTGTAACCGTTTTCTTCAAACTCTGCTGCACTGGGCACTTCCGGAAGGTGCTTGTTTTCTTTTACAAAGGATTCAACTTCTTCCAAAGAGCGCAGGTTGTAATCCGGTTCGAATACATAGTCGGAAGCAGGAACGTCGTTTACTACTTTAATTTGTTCCGCCTTTATCATTCCGTTTACTTCTAACTTTGCTGTTGGATTTGTGGTGCCTATTCCAACATTGCCTCCCGATATTCCTAAAAATAAATTCTTATTTGACTTAGGAATCCATATTCTTGGAGCCCCATCATTCTCCCCATTTAATCCAGACGCTTGAATTTTTAGGTCATCTGAACCATCATCTGTAAAAATAAAAAACTGAACCTTCCCACCATTTGCAAATTCCATCCCCGTCTCAAATCCCGAACTTGTTTTATCTAACTTCAGATAATTACGAGCATTACTTTTATATATATGCAGGCTTTGCTCTGGTGCATCTGTTCCTATTCCAACATTTCCACCTGACAACCCCAAAAGAATATTCTTGTTTGACTTTGGAAGTTTCATTCTTGGTGTTGCGTCATTTTCCCCATCAAGTCCAGATGCTTGAATTTTTAAATCATTTGTCCCATCATTATCTGTAAAAATAAAAAACTGAGCCCCGCCATTATAGGCAAATTCAACACCATTTTCGTATCCTGAATTCGTTTTATCTAGCTTTAAGTAATTATTTGCATTAGCTCTAAAAACATGTAAACATTGTTTAGGAGAAGGAGTTCCAATCCCGACATTACCACTTGAGTAATCAATAAAAAATGTACCATCCCCACTACTAGGCTGTCCGGGCCTGTATATATTTAACCCACCGTTCCAGTATTGCATGCCAAACTTATGGTTACCATCGTAATTCCTGAATAGAAGATATGGGGAGCCTCCTGAGTTATCTCCATTTATTACTATCCCTTTTTCTATTTGTTGCTGGGCTTTTAATGCTATTCCAACAATAAGCATTAGTGAAAGTAGAATTGTTTTTTTTATCGTCATATGTTTAATTTGTTTGTTTTGCATTCTTATATTATAAATTGAACGTCTTAAAACTTTTCGATTACCTATTCATCCTTCTGCTTTAAACTCTCAACTTCTGCTTTTAGCAATTCCTGAGTTGTTAGAAGTTCCTTTAGAAGCTCATCCTTTCTGCGCAACTCCTTCTGCTGCTCAATCATATAAAGCGTTAGCTCCTCAATTTTTCTTAACAGTACGTCGTCCATTTCGCCAATGCTGTAACCGTTTTCTTCAAACTCTGCTGCACTGGGCACTTCCGGAAGGTGCTTGTTTTCTTTTACAAAGGATTCAACCTCTTCCAAAGAGCGCAGGTTGTAATCCGGTTCGAATACATAATCAGAACAAGGGAGCGCACTTGTGTTTACAACCTTTATCTCAGAAGCCTTTATGGTTCCGTTTACAACAAGTTTTTCGTCGGGGGCAGTACAGCCAATGCCTACGTTACCGTTTGAAATATAATGAACTCCCTCTCCTGATATTTTTAAATTTCCGGTAGTCTCTACCGGACTTTTTGAATCGAGTATTTTTCTCCATTCATGAAACCCTCCTTTGGTGCCATCTTCTGCAGTCGCTCCTGCCCATGTGCTTGTTCTGAAATACATTCTTTTTGTGTTGGCTCCAATATAGATATTCGATTCCCAATGATTACTACGCCCGTAAATAGCCAACAATGTTCCATAGTCATTGTTATCTGGAGATGTCCCTCCCGGCCTCAATGAATAATAATCATCAAATAACTTAATACTCATATTATCTACCTGAGTTCTTGGAGAAGCAGAAAAGTCATAATAAACAGGCTTAAACCTATATTGATTTGCTAAAACATTACCATTTACCTCTACTTTTTCCTCTGGGTTTAACACACCGATACCTAATTTACCATTTTGCAAATAGTGCTCTCCATCCCCTGTTAACCTTAGAAGACCGTTTGATTCCACATTACTTTTTGAATCTAATACGGTTCTCCAATCATTAAACCCCCCTTGGGTTCCATCTTCTGCTGTTGCCCCGGCCCATGTACTTGTTCTGAAATATAATTTGTTTGTGCTGGCACCAAAGTACAAATCATTTTCCCAATGATTTTGATATCCATTAATAGCTAATAAGGTTCCGTAATTATTATTCCCGGGAGGAATTCCTTCAGGCCTATGGGTAGCATAATCATCAAATAATTTAATACTCATTGAACTTAACTGAGTGCGGGGGGCTTTACCAAAATCATACTGAACCCTTGGAAAGGTAACCTCATCTGTTTGAGCGGTTAATAATTGAAATTGCAGTAGACTAACCACAATGCACAAAGAATAGAATTTTCTGGTTTTCATAAATTAATTTTTAAAATAATTATTACAATATCAAAATTCGTTTTTTCACATCACAAGAAATTAATTGCCAAGAAGTTGAATTTACTGCACCTAACACAACAAACTCACAATCAAAACCAAACTACTTAAATTAAGCAATCTTGCTCAGCACTTAAAAACTCTCGAAAACACACTCAGGAATATGTGTAGGTTTTGGTTTGATTGATTATCCCGTTTCCACCAACTGCTATGGGTTACATCTGTTCTTATTTACCCTTAAATACGTTACACCAAACACATAATCTCATCTTCCCTATATTTACGCGAGCAAAATTAACCAAACATTTGAATTTTGCAATAAATAAAAAAACAAGTCCAAAAATCTCACAAAAAAAGACTCCTAATCAAAAGATTAGCCTTAAATTTTTATTCACAATTCATTTTTAAGCTATAGATTTATCCTCATTCTACCGTTCACCATCAGTCAAGTAACAAAAAAAATATGGTTACTAACTTTGGTTGGTTATTTTTGTTCCCTTTATAAAATTTTAAACCGGAAGAAGATAAATGGGATTTGAACTAAAAAAGTTTTATTCAAAAATATACCGCACCTACGACCTGGTAAACAGGCTGTTCACTTTTGGGATGGACAAGAGATGGAGAAATTTCACGGCCAGGCAATGCCTTAATAAAAACCCAAAAGAAATACTCGACCTTTGTTGTGGAACAGGCGACTTAACCATCAGCCTTTCAAAAAACAACACATCGGACAAAACCCGGATTACCGGTTACGATTTTAACCCGGACATGTTAAAAATTGCAGCCGTAAAAGCAAATAAAAAGGGCTTGCAAAATGTTAGGTTTACAGAAGGAAATGCTGCAAACCTTCCCTTTAAGGACAAACATTTTGACGGTATAACTATTGGTTTTGGCTTTCGTAACCTAATATTTGAAAACCCGTCCGGGGAAAAACACATTGAAGAAATGTACCGGGTTTTGAAAAAAGGCGGCAAATTATTCATCCTGGAAAGTGGGGTACCGAAAAATCCGGTTATCCGATTCTTTTATAAAGCTTACCTATATTTGTTTTTATTTCCATTAGGAACAATTATTTCGGGAAATGCAAAAGCATACTGGTACCTTGTACACTCCTCATCAAAGTTTTATTCGGTAGAAAAAACCACATCTGTTTTAAAAAACAAACAATTCAGTCATATTGAAAGCAAAACGTTTTTTCTGGGTGCTGCTAACTTAATAACAGCAACAAAGTAAAGGGCGTTTTTAGCCTTAGCCATACTGTTGTTCGTGTCAGCAGTGCAGAATAGCAAAAGGAATTATTGCTGCATACTTTTTACCAAATTGGGTTCTTTGCGTATATTTGAACTTTACCCTCATCCAACAACCAGAAAAACCTTTTTTGATAAAATATGCTAAACATGGATATAGAGCAAATAAACCAACTATGTAAAAACACCTTCATCAGCCACCTGGAAATTGAATTCACCGAATATGGGGACAATTATATTATTGCCAAAATGCCCGTAAACAGCAAAAAACTTCAACCTATGGGGGTTTTACACGGAGGGGCTTCCCTGGCTCTTGCCGAAACAGTTGCCGGAGCCGGATCGCTTTTGCTAATTGATGAAAAAAAATACACTTCATACGGACTTCAGGTCTCTGGGAATCACTTAGCTACAGCAAACTCCGGAACGCTATATGCACGCGCTGAGATAAACCACAAGGGACAATCGACACATGTGTGGGACGTGAAAATTACAGATAAAGATGATAAACTAATTTCAATCTCCAGGGTTACTAATATAATCAAAGAAAAAGAATAAGGCCGTAACTGTGAATAAGACTGTGGGGAAGAATTTATCAATCTGTCAGGCAATACGCATATGTCTGGAGAAAAATCTGGTATTTGCCGCGTACCGAACACCTAACGCATCGAAGTATGAAATAGTCATACAAAAGAACAACGAACTATTTCCTGTTAATAAAGAAGCTGACTACCCGCAATTAAAAGGCTTCCTGGTAGCCCCGTTTGCAGAATCAGAATGTTGCCCCACATTTGTAATCCACCCCGACATATTTGCAACAAACTCACTAACTGAAAGCCAGCTTGACGAACTGAATGCTATAAAACCCCATCCCCGGCAATATGACTCTGCACATTTACCGGAAATTTCTCACCGGGACTACATTAAGCAGATTAAATTTATTGTTAATGAAATCCGATCCGGGAAATTTGAAAAAGTTGTACCAAGCCGCATAAAAAAGGTGAAAGGCGGGTTTACAGAGCAATTGCCGGAGCTTTTTGAAAAGCTCTGCAATTCTTATCCAAATGCATTTATTTATATTTTTAATACCGGCACCCACCTTTGGGCCGGTGCCACCCCGGAACCAATACTGAAAGCCCGGAATGGCACAATGCATACAGTATCCCTTGCCGGGACACGTCCGTTTAGTGAACAAAACCTGAACCTCGGTGCATGGAACAGTAAAGAAAGACTTGAACAGGAATATGTAACAAGGTATATCTCAAAAATACTCTCCAAGTTCAACCTTAAAAATGTTGAACTTGAAGGTCCCTATGTAAAAAAAGCCGGAAACCTTGCACACCTGAGAACAGATTTTTCATTCAGCTCTCATGAAATAAAGGATAAATTAGGGTGTTTTTTAAACACGCTCCACCCCACTCCTGCCGTATGTGGCATGCCCCGAAAAGAAAGCCTGCAGCTTATTGGTGAACTGGAACTGCATAACAGGGAATACTATTCGGGCTTTTTAGGCCCAATTGGGTTAAAAGACAGATTGCTACTTTTTGTAAATTTGCGCTGCATGAAAGTACTTGAAAAAAAATTGGCCCTTTTTATTGGGGGCGGCATTACAGCGGACTCTGTTCCCGAAGCCGAATGGCAGGAAACCGAAATGAAAGCCGAAACCCTGCTAAGTGTTATCCGTCAACTGAAACATTAATGACCAGGCACAACTCACATATCGCGTACATCCCGGCCATCCTGAAAAATAAGGGTGTTAGCAGGGTCATTGTATCACCAGGCTCCAGAAATGCCCCGTTAATTCAGGCATTCACAAGGGTTCTCCCTCAAGAATGCATCAGCCTTGTTGATGAACGGAGTGCTGCATATTTTGGACTGGGCGTTTCCATGTTCACAAAAAAACCTGCAATACTGGTTTCCACATCGGGTACGGCTGCCCTCAATTATGCACCGGCGGTTGCCGAAGCCTTTCACCAGGGGATCCCGCTTATTGTTATTACCGCCGACCGTCCACCTGAATGGATTGACATGCAGGACAACCAGACCATACGACAGCAAAATATTTACGCGAAAAATATTAAGGCCGGTTTTGAACTTCCGGCAGAAGCTAAAAGTCCTGATGAAATCTGGTATATAAACCGGACAATCAACCAGGCATATAATCTATGTGCCACCGGAAAACCCGGACCGGTCCATATCAATGTTCCGCTAAGGGAGCCGCTTTACCAGGAAATTCTGCCCATTGACACGCCCCGTATCATTGAGCGGGAAAACCTTACTTTTTCCAAATTAAGCAAAAAGCTCGAATCAAAATTTCATTCTTCAGATAAAACCCTGATAATAATTGGGCAGTTACTTCCTGATAAAGAAATTGAAGCCAGCATAAAAAAACTTCTGGAGAACAAAAGTATTGCTGTATTCTCAGAAGCTCTTTCAAACATAAAAGATGAGCGAATACTATCTCAGATGGAATTCATCCATTCATTAAAAAAGGAACAATTAAAAAAATATTCACCGGATCTCATTATCCATTTTGGTGGTCATATCGTCTCAAAAAGACTAAAAAAACTACTACGGGGCTTCACCGGTTCCGAACAATGGTTTGTCTCTCCTTCCGGTGAACTAGTTGATACGTTTAAAAATGTCTCAACCCTCATAAACGCTTCGCCAAATGAGTTTTTAAACTGCCTGGCGAAGATATCCCTCCCCAAAAAACAAACTGACTACGCGCAGCTATGGCAGGAAAAATATAGTTCTTTCAAAAAAAAGATTGCCGGGGAAATATCGCGCATACCTTATAGCGACCTAAAAGTCTTTGAAAACCTGGCAAGGCTCATACAGGAGAATGACATTTTGTTTGCAGGCAATAGCAGTGTGATCCGCTATTTGTTAATGTTTCCATTAAAATCCAAAACCGTATATTCTAACAGGGGTACATCCGGCATTGACGGGTGCCTTTCCACTGCAGCAGGAATTGCATCCTCTGCCTCACAAAATGTTATTGCTGTTGTGGGCGACTTAAGCTTCCTGTACGACAGCAATGGACTATGGAACAAAGACCTGCCCCCAAACCTGAAAATCATCGTAATTAATAATGAAGGAGGGAATATTTTTGGAATGATTGACGGTCCGGAACAACTTGAAAGTTACGATGGGTTCTTCAAGGCCCATCATCCGGTAGATATAAAAAAAATCGCAGAAGCTTATGGTGTCGATTACCATTCTTCCAGCGATTTAAACTCGTTCGAAAACAACTACAAAAGTTTCATGGCTTCCGGTCAATGCTCATTACTGGAGGTTAAAACCCCGGGTGATAAAAATCCGGTAATATTTCGTAGTTTTATTGAAAATCTGAGCGTATAATATAACAAAAATTCAGACAATCAAGTTTTAAATAATAATATACTGATATGACTCAAAAAAGAGAGTGGAAAACGATAAAAGAATACGAAGAAATAAAGTTTGACTTTTTTGAAGGAATAGCTAAGATAACCATAAACCGTCCAAGATATCATAACGCTTTTACTCCAGACACAACGAAAGAAATGTGCGAAGCAATGGTTATTTGCCGTGAAAACCAGGATATAAACGTTGTTGTAATAACCGGAGAAGGAGACAAAGCATTTTGCAGCGGTGGCGATCAAAACGTGAAAAGTACTGCCGGATATATAGGAAAAGACGGCGTGCCCAGATTAAATATTCTCGACATGCAAAAGCTTATCCGCTCCATCCCCAAGCCAGTAATTGCCATGGTCAACGGCTATGCTATTGGCGGGGGGCATGTGCTGCATGTCGTATGCGATTTATCCATAGCTTCAGAAAAGGCCATCTTCGGACAAACCGGCCCCAAAGTTGGTAGCTTCGATGCCGGATTTGGCTCATCTTACCTTGCCCGGATAGTTGGACAGAAAAAAGCCCGGGAAATCTGGTTTCTGTGCGACCAATACTCGGCAAAAGATGCACTGGAAATGGGACTTGTCAATACAGTTGTACCGCATGAACAACTTGAAGAAGTAACTGTTGATTGGTGTAAGCGGATTATGCAACACAGCCCCCTTGCATTACGTATGATAAAAGCAGGGTTAAATGCCGAACTTGACGGTCAGGCCGGAATTCAGGAATTTGCCGGAAATGCAACCATGCTTTACTATATGACTGAAGAAGCCCAGGAAGGGAAAAATGCATTTCTGGAAAAACGCAAACCTGACTTCCACAAATACCCCAAAATGCCTTAAAAAGAAAAAATGATCAGTAAAATAAAAATATGGATTCAGGCTTTCAGGTTAAGGACACTGCCCCTTGCCCTGTCCAGCACATTTGTTGGAAGTTTTTTGTCCTACGCGCATGAAGCTTTCAGGTGGCAGGTGTTTATCCTGGCTGTTCTCACAACACTGTTTCTTCAGATATTGTCCAACCTGGCCAATGATTATGGCGATGCCGTAAAAGGGACAGACAAAGAAAGAATTGGTCCCGAAAGGGTTACACAATCAGGAAAAGTGTCGCACCGTGCAATCAGAAGGATGATTGTTGTATTCGTATTGCTTTCGTTAGCGTCCGGAACAGCCCTGATTTTCATTGGCTTGGATCACTTACCAATAAAAAACATAATCATTTTCTTTGTTCTGGGTTTTTCGGCCATTTACGCTGCCATAAAATATACAGTGGGCAAAAACCCATATGGCTATGTCGGATTGGGCGATATTTTCGTTTATCTGTATTTTGGGTTGATTGGCGTATGCGGAACATTTTACCTCCATGCCGGTTTTTTTGACCCCTGGATAATCCTTCCTGCTTCGTCTATTGGGCTTTTCAGTTCAGGGGTACTCAATATTAACAACCTTAGGGATGTTACAAGTGATGCAAGAAATGGAAAACGCACACTGGTTGTCAGAATTGGCGTAAAAGCTGCCAAAATTTATCACCTTGTCATTGTTGCATTTGCTATTGTTTTAAGTATTATTTACACCATAATGTTCTTCAGATCCCCAATACAACTTTTGTTTATGCTCACTATTCCTTTTCTGTTGAAAGACATAAAAGTTGTCATGCAAAACACGGTGCCCCTGGAACTTAACAAAGAGCTTAAGAAACTGGCCCTGACCACGTTTCTTTTTTCCATTACGTTTAGCCTGGGCCTTATTTTATGATAAAAGCCGATTTTCTAAAACGGGATTTGATTTTCAGGTTTCCCGCAGGTACTTCAAGAGGCGTATTACTTCAAAAACCTTCATGGTTCATTTATCTTCGGAATAAAAATAACCCCGCTCAGAGAGGTATTGGAGAATGCTCGGTTATACCCGGACTGAGCCCCGAACATACTGAGAAAACAGAGCAAAAAATAGGGCAGATCTGCAAAAGCATCAACAACGGCGAATATGATTTCTCGAAGCCGGTCAAAGGTTTTCCATCCATTAACTTTGGATTGGAAACAGCGCTAAAAGACTATCATGCCTTAGGTTCAAAAATCCTGTACCCCTCAAATTTTACGTCCGGAAAAGATGGCATCCTGATTAATGGGCTAATCTGGATGGGGGATTCCCGAACAATGCTGAACCAGGTTCAGCAAAAGTTAAAAGACGGGTTCCGGTGCATAAAACTAAAAATTGGTGCCATTAATTTTGACGATGAGTTAAAAATTTTAAAATGTATACGCAATGAGTACCGCCCGGAAGATGTTGAAATCAGGGTCGATGCAAACGGGGCTTTTCGTTTTGAGAAAGCCCGGGAAGTTCTCGACAGACTGGCTGAATTGAACGTGCATTCTATAGAACAGCCCATTCCCCCATCCAATGCGGAGCAAATGGCTGAACTGTGTAAAACGGCCCCTGTTCCCATTGCATTGGATGAAGAGCTCATTAAAACAAGGACAACAGAAGAAAAAAGAAATTTAATCGAAACAATAAAGCCCCAGTACCTGATATTGAAACCCAGCTTACTTGGAGGCTTTCAAGAAGCCGGTGAATGGATAAAAATTGCAGAATCCAACGCAGCAGGATGGTGGGTCACCTCTGCCCTGGAATCAAACATAGGGCTCAATGCAATTGCACAATGGACATTCACATTAAAAACCACCATACCACAAGGACTGGGAACTGGTGGCTTGTTTAAAAACAACATTGAGTCCCCGCTTGAAATAAATGCTGAAAAACTTTTTTATAATAGCAGTAAAAACTGGGATAATGAATTTGTATATTAGCAGAAATGAAATAACTTCCTGATTCTTCAGGTCGTTTTAACTGTACAACTAAATGGGACCCAAGCACCCAAAAATCACGTTTTCAAAGAAATACCAACAAAGCATATGGAATTAGACTTTCCGGGCATAATATTAGGAGATCGGCTTTTTTCCAGAGAAGACCTCATTCCTCATAGCAGAAGAATAATAAAAAGGCATATTCCCGAGTGGGAGAGAAAAATTTTTGAGTTTATTTTACAATTCCTGGACGACAACGATTATATTGAACAGCAAAGTTCCGGTACAACAGGAACACCAAAGCTTTACAAGTTACCTAAGAGCTCTTTGATTGAATCAGCAAAGCGTACCAGTGAGATTTTAAACTTGAAATTCGGGGACAAAGCCTTGCTCTGCCTTCCTATGGATTATATTGCCGGAAAAATGATGATTGTCCGGGCATTTGTAAACGGATTAAACCTATTTTGGGAAGAGCCATCATCTATGCCGGCTATTGGGAAATATGGAAAGCTTAATTTCTGCGCCATGGTCCCTTTGCAGGTGTATAATTCATTCAGTAATTATGAGTTTGTGAAAAATATTGAGAACCTGATTATCGGGGGATCTGAATTGCGTTCTGAACTTTTTGCCATGTTCCGCGACATAAACAACAACACGTATGAAACGTATGGAATGGCAGAAACCTGCTCTCACGTTGCGCTCAGGAAAATAAGTGGGGAAAACCCAGACAAATATTTCAAAGCCATAATTGGTGTCGATTTCGAAGTAGACGAAAGAAGCTGCTTAATTATAAAGGCTGATTATCTTCAAGACACGGTAAAGACCAACGATGTTGTTGAACTAATTGACAATAAAAGCTTCATTTGGAAAGGCCGGTTTGATAACCTTATCAACACCGGAGGAATAAAAGTTAAACCGGAAGAGCTTGAGTCTGAGATTGAAAAGGTACTTGACTGTGATTTTGCAATTATCGGAACCCCCGACATTGAACTCGGACAAGCAATTACTCTGGTGATTGAATCTGACAAAAAAGTAAATAATCAGGAGATTATCAATTCGCTTAAAGAGATACTCACGGAACATCAACTGCCCAGGAAGATATGCTGCATTAGTGAACTCCCGAGAAACGATGCTTTTAAAGTTGACCGTGTCAAATTACAAAAGATTATACAATAGAATAAATAAAAAAGGGATGCCATAAAACATCCCTCATATTTCATCGATAAAAAAGCACGAATCTTCCGTTTTCCGGTATGCTCTTGGTTTAATCTGCCTTTTCGACCTTTTCTTCTTTCTTTCTACCGGTCGTCTTTATACTATCTGCCAGCAAAAACCCAAAAACACCCCCAAATAAAGTACTCGTGTGCCAGTTTGCTGTAATAGAGCAAGTACCACTCTGGCAGCCCACAAGCTTCCAGTAAAGAAACCCTCCGGCTAAGCCTAAAAGTACCCCTGCCCCAAGTATAACAATCCTTTTTCTGTTTACAGATACTCCCATTTATGCTTCGTTAATTTTTAAAACATCAGAAATTGCCTTCTTAAACGTGTCTTTGGGAAGTGCACCCATTGCCATTTGGGGCTCTCCTTCAGATGGGATAAAAAGTAAGCTTGGTATACTCTGCACCCCAAACATGCCGGCAAGTTCCCTTTCCTGTTCAGTATTTATCTTAAAAATATCAATCTTATCTCCGTACTCCTCCTTTAGTTCATCAAGAACAGGTGCCACCATACGGCAAGGAGCACACCAGTCTGCATAAAAATCTATAATAGCCGGCCTTGCCCCTTCAAATTTCCAGTCTTTATTTTGTTCAAAATTAAATACTTTCTCTTTAAATGTTTCTTTTGTTAAATGTTCCAGTGCCATTTTATTTTCGTTTTTAATTAATATTCATTTTTTATGTGTTGTCAACAAAGATAATACCAAAAATTTAAATATCTAAATATTTAGATTTTTATTTAAGTAGGAATTGCCGACGTAAAACAACCTTTCGTACTTTACACAATAAAATCACCGCTTTGTTCACAATTAAAAAGGTCTAGCTCAAAAGAACATAAAAAACTAATCAACCAACAATAAATTTCATCACCCTGTTGCTAAGCTTATTCAAGATTTATTCGTTTATTTGCATTTTTGGTAAATTACAACTGGCAATGATTGAATTTCAACTCAAAGACGATTATATCGAACTCATTAAACTACTAAAAATAACACATATAGCATCAACAGGGGGACATGCTAAAATTCTTGTGGATGAAGGTGATGTTATCTTAAACGGACAAATTGAATATCGCAAACGCGCTAAACTTCGCTCTGGTGATTTGATTTCCTGTCAGGGAAAAAGCATCCAGGTTGTTTAATTTCGTCAGAATGTCAGGGTAAACACAGTCTCTTTGTCAGGGGCTGACTGTGCAGTAATTGAACCATTATGCAACCTTAAAATTTGTCTGGACAAGGCAAGGCCGATGCCTGATCCGGTTTGCTTAGTGGTAAAAAAAGGTATAAAAATCCTCTCCAGTACTTCAGGCAATATTCCCGGGCCATTATCAATAATCTGTATTGTCGCACGCCCTCTTTTATTAAAAAAGCCGAGTAGTTTTATTTTTCTGTTTTCCCCTCCTTTTAGCGCCTGCAGGGAGTTTTTTACCAGGTTTATCAATACTTGCTCTATCAACTGCTCATCAGCTGTCAGCGTCATATTTTCAGGTTCAATATTCACTTCCAATGAAACATTTAAAGCCGAAGCTTCTTCCTTCATTATGTGCGTAATATTGTGAATAAGATCAGACACCTTACAGATCTTAAAGTCAGGTTGAGGAATTTTAGTCAGGTTTCTATATGTATTTACAAAATGTATTAAGCCATTGCTCCTCTTATTTATGGTTTTAAGCGCGTATGAAAGTTCTTCAACACTTTCTTTATCAATTATCACATTCCCCTTTTTGTCTTTTTCCATTTTTTCGGTAGACATTGTTAGAGTCGACGTAAGACTGGAAATAGGAGTGATAGAATTCATAATTTCATGTGTTAACACACGAATAAGTTTCTGCCAGGCCTCTGTTTCCTTCTCTTCAAGTTCCATTTGAATATCCTTCACCGTAACCAGTGTAATAACCTTGTCCTTAATCCTGAAGTTTGTTGCATAAATGGTCAACTGAAGAAAATCATCATCGTCCTGTACCCTCACAAGCTCATTTTGTCCTGGTTTAATACCGAACAATACCTTTACCAGTTCAGGACTAAGGCTCTCCAAGCCCTGAATGTTCCTGAGGCCCGATACCTGAAAGAGTTTTTTTGCCGCTTTATTTATGAGTTCAATGGTACCGTCTTCCCTGAATGCGATTACACTCACATCTATATTCTGAAGTATGGTCTGCAAATAATAAAAATGCTCTTCTTTTTCAGCCCTTACCTTTTGAAAATCAGATATAACGTCATTAAAAGCCTCATTTAAGCCCTTAAAGGATCCTTTCATGCCTTCGAAGCTAAATGTCCTGTTAAATTCGGAAAAGCGGATCGACTCAAGAAGGTTTGTCAACTCCCTGTTTACCCTGTCAACATAACGAATAAACGAGACGACCAGAAAAACGGTAACAGTACCCGAAATAATAGGAGTAAAAACATAGTTGACAGAAAAAGAATAATGAAATAAAAAAATTGAGGCGGTAATAAGCAAAATTCTTATTACTATATTAAGCCTAAAGCCTTTAAAGTTCATACTTCTCCATTCTACGGTATAACGAGGTCCGGGTAAGTCCGAGTTCTTTAGCAGCCTTGGTAATATTTCCCTGGTGTTGCTTAAGGACTTTTAAGATTATTTTTCTTTCAATATCATCCAGGTTATAAGAGTCAATTTCCAGTTCCCCCTGTTTTTTACGGGGTTGTGCAAGCATAAAATCATCTGGCTCAAGGACAGGTGATTCACTCATAATAACTGCCCGTTCAAGTGCATGTTGCAACTCCCTTACATTACCCGGCCAGGAATACATATTAAGCTTTCTATGAGCCTGTGGACTTATCCTGTTTATCTTCTTTTTATACTTCCTGCTATAAATTTTTAAAAAGTGCTCTGCCAAAAGTGAAATATCCCCGGTCCTCTCCCTCAAAGGAGGAATGTGAACTTCCACTGTATTTACCCGGTAAAGTAAGTCCTGACGAAAAGATGCCTGCTCAACCATTTCATAAACGTCATTATTGGTGGCACAAATCAACCGTACATCAACATCGGACGCTTTATTTGCCCCTACCCGTGTAACCTCGCGACGTTCAATAACCGTCAACAGTTTAGCCTGCAATGGCAACGACAAGTTACCTATTTCATCCAGAAAAAGAGTACCCCCTGAAGCTACCTCAAACCTTCCCGGCTTATCTTTTTTGGCATCTGTAAAAGCACCTTTAACATGCCCAAACAGTTCACTCTCAAACAATGTTTCGGCAATTGCGCCTAAATCAACACTCACGAAGACCTCCTCTGCCCTAACACTGTTTCGGTATATGGCACGGGCAACCAATTCCTTACCTGTACCGTTTTCCCCTAAAATAAGCACATTTGCATCCGTCTTGGCCACCTTACGTATTGTTGCAAATACTTCTTCCATTTCAGGTGAGGCCCCAATAAAATCCTTAAACGGTTCATCGTTAATCTCTGAAATTGCTTTTTGGCTGGTCCTTAACTTATCAGCCTCCTTTTTTGTTTTTCTCAGCCTCATTGCCGAAGAAACCGTCGCCAGTAACTTCTCATTTTGCCAAGGCTTAAGAATAAAGTCAGTTGCCCCCGCCTTTATCGCTTTAACGGCCTTTTCTGCATCTCCATAGGCCGTAATAAAAATCACCACCGCCTGCGAATCCTGTTCCAGAATTTTCCCCAGATGGTCAAATCCTTCCTGCCCGCTGCTGGCATCTTTTGTAAAGTTCATATCCAAAAGGATAACATCGTACTCCTCCACTTTTAAAAGTTCTGTTACCCGTTCCGGAGAGGACAAAGTTGTAATTTTCTCGACATGTGGTTTTAAAAGTAATTTCAGTGCAAAAAGAATGTCTTCATTATCATCTATTGCCAATACCTTCCCTTTAAATTCCTCCATAAATAAATTTTTACTGAATTTGAAAGCAACTGCAATGTACGAAAACGTACTGTTTTTGTCACATATTCGAACAAATAAAAATATGGAACAAATAAAAAGTTGCAAAAACTACACTGAATAACAATATATTACTTTTATTGGCATAAAAAATGTATTTTTTATCCGGAAATAAATATTTTGATGATAAGAACTGAGAACCTAAATAAAATTTTTAAATCCGACGAAGTTGAAACAACTGCATTGTGTAACGTTAACATTGCAATTGAAGAAGGCGAGTTTGTTGCAATTATGGGACCTTCCGGTTGCGGAAAAACGACATTTCTTAATATTCTGGGACTTCTGGACTCACCTAGCTCTGGCAACTATTGGCTTTACGGAAAGAATGTTTCAAGATTCAACGATTTTCAACGAACACTATTACGTAAGGGGAAAATTGGCTTCGTCTTTCAAAGCTTTAACCTTATTGATGAACTAAATGTTTATGAAAATATAGAGCTTCCACTCATTTACATGAAAATGAAAAGTAAAGAGAGAAAAGCCCGGATAAACAATGTGCTGGAAAGAATGAACATTGGACACCGGAAAAACAATTTCCCCCGACAACTTTCTGGTGGCCAACAACAACGTGTTGCCATTGCCCGTGCTGTTGTTGCTGGTCCCGATCTTATACTGGCTGATGAACCAACAGGTAATCTTGATTCAGTTAACGGTGGCGAGGTTATGGATTTTCTGAATGAATTAAATGGTGACGGAACAACGATAATAATGGTCACACATTCCCCGTCAGATGCAGATAAAGCCCACAGAATTATACAGTTATTTGACGGACGTGTCCTTTCGGAAAACTTTAGAAAAGCAATGTAATTTAATTCAAAAAAGCAATGGGAGAAATTTGTATTCCTTTACCTGTAATGAAAGATGGCCAAAAAGCTGAAATCAGTATTTTGTTACCGGAAAAAGAAGAAACTGTAACATACAGAATTGAGGCATATTCATTCAGAAACAACAAATTAACGTGGACAACACAAAACAACAATGATATTTATAACTCGTTGAAAAGAAAAATTGACCACTACGATGCGAAATGGGAACTTCTGCAAATTAATGCCCCTGAAGGGGATAATAACTTAATTAAAGTTCTCTACCGAAAACGTTAACAATACTTAAATCATAACACATGAAATATCAAAAAACTATATTTCTTTTAGCAGGAATTCTTTTTTCAGTTCTTACTGCCAATGCACAAAATGGATGGACGCTGGACTCGTGTATTGAATATGCCCATAAAAACAACCTTCAGATTAAACAGGCAGAATTGGACGCTGAAATTGCCTCCA
The DNA here is from genome assembly GCA_965230395.1 of Bacteroidales bacterium. GTDB lineage: Bacteria > Bacteroidota > Bacteroidia > Bacteroidales > UBA10428 > UBA10428. The sequence continues at coordinate 1,327,058 of CBDDKV010000002.1, read as the reverse complement.
ACAATCACTTCCGGGCTAAAATGCAAATTTTGCCCGACCTCAATGCCTCTGCCAACAGGAACTTTTATTTTGGACATACCATCGACTATAACACAAACGAGTTTATCACAGAAAACACGACTTCCGACAATTTCACGATAAATTCTTCCGTATATCTTTTTAACGGCCTTCAAACTTATAATTCGATTAAAGCCAATGAATTTACAGCATTAAGCAAAGTATATGATGTTGATCGGGAAAAGGTGAACATCACCCTCCAAATTGCAAATGCTTACCTGATTATTCTACTTAATCAGGAATTACTTGAAGCTGCAAAAAACCAGAAAGGAATAACCTCCATGCAGGTTGAAAGAACATCTAAACTTGTTGAAGCTGGAAGTACGGCAAGGGGGGATTTACTTGAGATAATGGCACAACTGGCTTCCGAAAACCTTAACGTAACCAATGCCAAAAACGAATTAAACCTTGCCTACCTCAACTTAACACAGCTTTTAGACATTGACTCCGTGACCGGGTTTGACATATATTATCCTGACAGTATTGAATTAGATATCTCCGTCCCTATCGACAACGCTTATTCCATATACGAGGGAGCCATAACATATCTCCCGCACATAAAAAGTGCAGAATATACCTTAAAATCAAATGAACGGTATTTGTCCATACAGAAAGGAAAGCTAAGCCCGAACTTAACTCTTGGGGGAAGAATCGGCAGTGGGTATTCAAGTGCAGATGAAAACTCATACAGGGAGCAGTTCGACAACAGATCTTATCGTTCAATATATTTCCAACTGAATGTCCCGATTTTTAATAAATGGCAAACAAAAACAGATATCAGCAATGCCAAAATCAATGTACTGCAATCCGAAACCTCATTAGATTTAACCAAACAACAACTTTATAAAGAAATCCAGCAAGCCTATAATGATGCTGTTTCTGCAAAGGAAAGGTACATTTCTGCAAAGGAAGCGGTAGAATCCTACAGGGAGGCTTTTAATTATACAGAACAAAAATTCAATGTTGGTATAGTAAATTCTGTAGAATATAGCATTGCCAAGAACAACTTCACTAAAGCAGAATCTGACCTGCTAAAAGCCAAATATGAATACCTTTTTTCAACCAAGATACTTGACTTTTACAGGGGAACCCAAATTACATTATAAAAAATTTGCAGTAGTTTTTTCTGACGAAAGGCTTGTGGCTATATGTTACAGGCCTTTTTCGAATGCCAGATATGGTGTAGTTTGAAATGATGTCTGAAACTGACCGGCTTTATCAAATCCTATTTCTTGTCCAAAATTCTCTGCTGATTCTATACCTCCATAAACGTCCACACGTATGGAAGCAAAATTATTATTGCCAGCATAGTGTTCTATATAATCTATCAGTCTTGCCTGAATTCCTTTATCCTTCCAACCTGGATGAACAGCCAGGTACTTCACAAAAAGAACACGATCCGAATTTGTTTTCCATTCAACATCCTTATATTCTTTCGGCTCTTCCTCGCTTAAAACAAACATACCTTTGGTGATCCCTATCTCCTTATATAAATATAAAGCTCCATTATCTATCGCCTCTTTCATAGCTCCTGCCCCTGGGTAAGCATTATTCCAGTGCTTTAAGCCACTTAAATTAAAGTCTGACACGCATTCCTTTAAAAGAAACAATACTTCCACAAGATCTGATGGTACGGCCTTTACTATTTTCATTTGAAACCCTATTAACTTGTTTTTCTACAAATCTAAAATAAATATAATAAATCTTTTCGATTTTTTCCGGATTTAGCCACCTGTTAAAATAATTTATACTTAAAAACATTTGAATCCGTTACTAATGAATGAGAAAATGTTTGTTAATTTAACACCAAAAGAATATAATGAATTATTTGAAAGATTTTATATACTGCTTGTGTATTGTTTGCTTTGTTGTTGTCTCATGTCAGGACGACGAAAAGTTTGACACAAGTTCTTCTGCAAGAATTCATTACTCAACAGATACTATAACTTTCGATACAATCTTCACAACAATAGGTTCGGTAACCAAACGGTTTAAAGTTTACAACAGAAATTCTCAATCTGTTAGAATATCAGATGCTTTCCTTAGAGGCGGTGAAGGCTCAAAATACAGGATCAATGTTGATGGAAGATCCGGAATTTCGTTTAATGATATTGACATTCAACCAAATGACAGTCTTTATGTTTTTGTTGAAGTAACGCTTGACCCCAACGAGGGAAACCTTCCTGTAATCGTTTCGGACGAGATTGTTTTTATTTCAAACGGGAATGAAGAGTCCGTTATTCTGGAAGCATTCGGACAGGATGTCCACCTCTTTAAAGAACGGACCTATATAAAAGAAAATACCACCTGGGAAAACAACAAGCCCTACCTGTTCTTGAAAGAACTTATTGTAGATACGGGAATAGTACTTACTTTGAAAGAGGGGATCAGAGTACATTTCCATGACAACAGCAACCTGGTTGTTTACGGGAAGTTGCAAGTTGAAGGAACCCTTGAAAACCCGGTTGTATTTGAAGGCGACAGGTTTGACAGGGGGTTTGATCGTTCCGCGGGCAGATGGAATGCTATTCATATTGCCCCTATCAGTGTTGGGAATACCATAAATTATGCGATAATTAAGAATCCTAATGTTGGCATTTGGGTGGGGAGACCGGACATGTTAGAATACACCCCCCAGTTAACTTTATCCAATACGGTTATCCAGAACTCAAATTCTGCCCATATTTTATCGTATGGAGGGGAAATTGATGCATACAACTGCGTATTTGCAGACTCTAAGATCTATTCTCTCGCTTTAACCGGTGGGGGAAAATATAACTTTTATCACTGCTCTTCTTCCATCCCGGGTGCATTCAGGGTAGATGCGGGGCTTTTTGAAAAATATGAGCGTGACTCTGATGGTTTCGGAATCTTTCTTAGCAACTGGGGGTATTTTCAAAATGAGGGTGAAAATATTTTAATTATTAAAGAACTTACAGAAGCGAATTTTTACAATTGCATTTTTTGGGGAACAAACATTCGGGAAATATACTTTGACGATAACGAAGAAACTGGATTTAACTATTATTTTGACCACTGTATATTACGACAGCCTGAGTCCAGGGTAGATACCAATGATGCAACACATTACAAAAACATTTTGCTCAACGAATATCCTAGGTTTGTAAACGACAGTGCTTTAAACGGAAAACAGAATTTCAGGCTGGACACGCTGTCCCCTGCAAAAGATGCAGGTTCTATAGATATTGTTAACAAACATTCATTTCTGGAGCTTGATTTGGCTGGAAACAAAAGGACAACTGACGGCAAGCCGGACTTAGGTGCATATGAACGAATAGAATAATTAAGTTGAATGGCAAAACACCTCTATTTGTATTTTTCTATTTTCTGCTTCTTCCTTATTGGAACAACGGTCTCTGCATATTCGCAAAGAGGGGACATCAGGGTGATGTTTTATAACACCGAAAATTTATTCGACACAATTAATAACCCATACACCCATGATGAAGAATTTCTTTCAGACGGTGATAAACACTGGAACAATTACCGCTATTGGAAAAAAGTAAAAAAAACTTTTCAGGTTATAGCCGCAGTAGGGGAAATAAAGCCCCCGGAGCTGATTGGATTTTGCGAAGTAGAAACATTCTTGCCGTTATATCATATAACACAAAACACTCCCCTATCAAAATATTCTTATTCCATTATTCACAAAGAGTCTCCCGATTACAGGGGTATTGATGTTGCATTAATTTATCGCCCTGAAAGCCTTAAACTGCTAAACAAAGAATTTATCCCTGTTATTTTTCCCTCCGACACATCAAAAAGAACCCGGGACATATTACTGGCCTCCTTTCTGGTAAACTCCGACACTTTGCAAGTTTTTGTCAACCACTGGCCTTCCAGGAGGGGAGGTCAAGCCTATTCTGAGCCTTTCCGGATCCATACGGCCAATGTTGTTCAGTCAAAAATTGACTCTTTACAAAGAGTGTACAAAAACGCAAAAATTATAGTTATGGGTGACTTTAATGACGAGCCCCACAACAAAAGCCTTAACACACTCTCTGATAACGGATTGAAAAATTTATCGAAAATATTATCTAACGAGTGTAATTGTGGGACATACAAGTTTCAGACGAAATGGAATATGCTTGACCAGATTCTGGTATCTCCTCCTTTACTAAATCAAAAAGGACTGCATACACGAACGAACTCATTAAAGATTTTTGATAGCAGTTTTCTTTTAGAAAATGATGATAAAAACGGAGGTAAAAAACCCTACCGGACCTATTTGGGACCACAATACATTGGAGGGTACAGCGACCATCTGCCTATCTATATCGATCTTTTCTTTCACGGAAAGGCAACTGATTAGAAGATATTTTCCATATCACCTCCCCCTCTCTCTTTCAATTCATTAGCAAACTAAACGCTCATTTTATGAAAATTACGCCCGGCTAAATGCCGCTCATTAAAACAAACCACAATATATTTGTAGTCTTTACATTATTTACCATGCAGTTTATTATCGCCTTAAACGGACACCGGATCCTTGGTTTTGTTTTTTCCCCTTATCTTATAAAGAGAGAGAAGAACTCAGAGCATTACTTAACATATGATAAACTTACGCTTCAAAAACTTCCTCAGTATAAGGAGTTCTTAACACCTGAACAGGTGCAGCTTGTAAAATACACCGAGAATTATAATGAGCAGAACCTTTTTAAGCTTTTTTGCAAAAGGAAGTCTACCCCTCATGACTTTCTCAACTCTATGGATGAAGACATTCTTCTAAACCATGTCCGTCCTTATATTGAAAAACAAATTGCCAACTGTATTGCAATACTGCAATTTAATCCCGAGCCCATATACTATAAACACCTACAGTCAAAAATTTACGAGTCGGACAGAATACGGATTATCGACCAGGAATGCAATACCGTTTTCAATTTCAAAAAATATGAGGAAGGAATTAAATACCAGCTCACCATTGAACATCAAAATAAAGAGCTACTGCTTACCGGGAAACAAGGGGTAATTATTGCCCATACCCCGTGCTGCCTTGTTTTAAAAAACAAACTATTTATTTTCAACGACATTGATGGAAAAAAAATACTCCCGTTTTTTGAGAAAGAATATCTGTTGATTCCCAAGCAGGCAGAAAAAAAGTATTTCGAATCATTTGTAAAGAACTCTATTGCCAAATACAAAGTCAATGCTGAAGGCTTCAGAATAGACTATATCGGCGCAAGCCCAAAAGCTGTTATCTCCTTGGAAAAAAACCTGAGCGGACACCTGTCGTTAATCCTGAGATTTATATACAATACCAACTCCATTTTTTTTGCAAACCGCAAAACCGGCATGAAGGTTTCCTGCAATTACAGTGAAAAAGAAGTCGTTTTTACCTGTGTTACAAGAAACTACAATGAAGAAAACGCAATGGTTTCCCGCTTATTGACTTTAGGGTTAATAAATAACGAAGGCCCTTACTTTGAACCCCACAGTAAACGAGGAGAAAATACACACATATACGGACCTATTACCTGGTTGAACCTAAACAAAGAACTACTTAAAAACAATGGATTTGAAATTGCACAAAAAGAACTGGACAAGGACTATTATCTTGGCAAAGTCCACTTGAAGTTCGAGGTTTCGGACAAAGACAACGACTGGTTCGACATAATGGCTGAGGTGGAACTCGAAGGCTTCAAAATACCTTTTGTTGAGTTTAAGGAACATATCTCTAACGAAATAAGGGAGTTTATGCTACCCAACAACAAGGTTATGATTCTTCCGGAAGAATGGTTTGAATCGTACAGCGACCTCATGAATTTCTCCCAAAACGAACATTCCACCCTTAAACTTAACAAGCAGCATTTCTCGATTTTAAACAGTAAAATGGGGAAAATGACTGATACCTTCAGAGACAAACTTAAATCGTTGATTTCTGCAAACCCTTCGGAAAAGGAAAACCTGCCCGAAGGGGTGAACGCTACGCTCAGAAATTACCAGGAAGATGGATACTCCTGGATGTATAAACTTTATGACAACGGATTTGGAGGCTGCCTTGCTGATGATATGGGACTCGGAAAAACCCTTCAAACACTCACTCTTTTAAAAAGAGTATGCGACGAAAATACGAATACAAAAGATGCAAGTGAAGAAGTAAAACCGGAAGCGCCACCTGCACAGCTAAGCTTATTTGAAAGTCCTAATCAAAATAAAAACAAAAGGAAAGGAAAAACTTCGCTTATTATTGTCCCAACATCACTGGTCCATAACTGGATAAATGAAGCTGCCAAATTCACCCCTTCCCTGAATGTCTCTTCATACATCGGAAGCTTAAGAGGCGATCTCAATAAAATTATTGATGAATCTGACGTGATCATAACCTCATATGGGATTATTAGAAACGACCTTGAGAAATTTACAAAACATGAGTTTCTTTATCTTATCCTGGATGAAAGCCAGATGATAAAAAACCCGGGGTCTAAAACTTATGCATGTGTTATGCAGCTTTTAGCAGAAAACAAACTGGTTCTTTCCGGCACCCCGATTGAAAACTCCCTCTCTGATTTATGGGCCCAGTTCAATTTTATTAACCCCGGACTTTTAGGCAGCCTCAACTTCTTCCAAAGTGCTTTCCAGATGCCAATTGAAAAACAGGACGATACATCAAAAAAAGAAAAATTGCAACACTTAATTGCCCCTTTTATTCTGCGAAGGACCAAACAGGAAGTAGCCAAGGAACTTCCTGAGTTAAGCGAACAGGTTATCCTGTGTAATATGAACGAGGTCCAGGAAGAGTTTTATGAACGTGAAAAATCTAAAGCAAGAAACCTTGTTCTTGACAATATCAATTCCGGAGGGTTAAAAAAAGCTTCAATGAAGATACTTCAATCACTCATGCGTTTGCGGCAAATCGCCAACCATCCTATGTTAGTTGATGAAGATTATATTTCCGGTTCCGGTAAGTTTGAAGAAATAAAACGAAACCTGGACAACTTAAACAATGAAGGAAACAAAGCTTTACTATTCAGTTCCTTTGTCGGGCACTTAGAATTGGTCGCCGAATGGATGGAGTCGAAAAACATAAAATATACCATTTTAACCGGAGAAACCAGGGACAGGGAGAAAGTGGTTGAAGAATTTCAGGACAACGAAGATTGCAGGTTCTTCCTGATTTCCCTAAAAGCAGGTGGTGTAGGATTAAACCTTACAGCTGCCAGCTATGTTCTGATGCTTGATCCCTGGTGGAACCCTGCAGCAGAAAAACAGGCCATAAACAGGGCCCACCGGATTGGTCAGGATAAGCATGTTATGGTATACCGTTTTATAGCCCAAAACTCGCTGGAAGAAAAAATCCTGAAACTTCAGGCAAAAAAATCACAACTGGCCGATGTTTTCGTGAATGAGAATATGTTTAAGAACATCTCTGAAGAAGAAATTCTTGAGTTATTTGAATAATTGTTCCAGGTAATTGCGGGCGAGTTTTTTATCCGGGACATCGTACACCCCAAACAACTGACTTTTTTTCTGTGCGATAAGAACCCAACCATTAAACATGTCTTCTATTTCGTAAATAACTCCGGGCGCCGGCTTTTTATCCGTTTTCGTGAAAGCAAAGTAGTCCCTTAACATTTTTGTTGCTTCCTCATTATTGGCTCCGTTCAAGACGAATAACTTGAAAGTATCATCACCAACCTTATAACTAATCTCTAAAGCAGAATGAAGAAATTCATATCCCATATAGTTACGCGGATAATATTTCTCACTATGAAGTAGCTTGTTTTTATCCGGGAAAACACTCAAAACACTTGTCACCTCATCTTTTCCAAGTATATTCCCTTTGGCAATTCCGTCCGCAATTTCTTTTATCGCTTTTAACGTTTGCTCATCGTTCTGGTTGCTGTGAACTTTTACGTAAAAATTATCTCCGTAAAAGTTCAAAGCAGAATGTGCCTGGTAACCTTCAATTCCGACATCCAAAAATTCGCCTTTTTCAGGACGTTCGTAGGCATATATACCAAATGCATTTAATGGGCTTGCATGGACATATATCTCAGCCTTTATATATTGCTCATCTGAAACCGCATATTCTGTGACCTCCAGCCTGGAAAAGCCATAATTTAAATAATATTCTGCCGCACCGTTAATATACTCCCAAAGTGTTTCTTCATCATATATTTTGGGATGTGGAGACTTTTCCCAGTTTTCTATCTCGGGGAACACAATCTGCCCTGATACATTTACAACGGCCAACAGGCCTGCGATTACGGACAATGCCCGTATTTTACTTAAAGCAATCATTTTAAAAAATTTACTAGGTCAAAAACTCATCAGGAACATTATTTAACCGGCTTATGTCCTGAATTCTTATCTGAACATCAAATCCTTTGGCGCAACTTGCTGTACAATCACTACAGCCCAAACAGGGATCGCCTCCGGTATCCAGTTCTGTCAACAACTGCTTGGCTTTTAACGGCTCGCCATAACCATAAGAATACATGTATGCCCTCATCATGTCGGCTACCGGAAGGTTTTTCCCGCAGGTTTCTACACAAACTTCACAGGCATTACAGTATAGCCCGGTTTCAACAGATGCAATTTCCAAATCAGACTTTTCCTGTTCGTTTAAATTAATATCTTTCAGCACGGCTATGTTATCCAGTAATTGTTCCATATTTATAATGCTCGGGATTGTGGTATGAACGTTTGGATCCCTCAACACCCATTTCAATGCAGCCCTGTAATTAACCGCCTTCGTTTTAGCTTTATCTAGGAACCCTCCGGCCATAACCTTCATGCCTACAATGCCCATTCCTTTTTTTACTGCCTGCTCAATTTTTTCTTTTACCTCTGCATAATGATCCTGTTTATAATTTACAGATGTAAGTACTACCTCGTAAACGTTGCTATCGATAGCTGCCTGTATCACTTCCGGTTCATTTTTATGCGTAGAAATCCCTAAATGCTTCGCTTTTCCTGATTCTTTGGCCATTTTCAATGCTTCCAGCATTTCCTTGTCCAGTGCTTTCTCCCGTGAATTTATTGCGTGAAGGTAGAGAATATCGACATAATCAGTTTGTAACCTTTCAAGGCTCTCATCCAGCATAGACAAAAACTTTTCCCTGCTATCCTGCGGTTTTACTTTTGTTGCTATTGTAAAAGACTCCCGGGGAAATTCCTTTAATGTTTCCCCTAATAGTTTTTCACTGTTTCCACGTTGATACATATATGCCGTATCGAAATGCCTAATTCCTGATTTAAGGGCTGCTTTAATTACTGCCGGGCTATCGACCCTGCCACAGCCAATACTCACAACAGGCACATCAATACCGGTGTTTCCCAGTTTTCGGGTTAAGATATCGCTGTTTTTATCCAATCCCTCCGAAGTCAGAGTAGTAAATGGCGATGCTTTTAGCCCTGAAACTACAGCAATTCCCGCTGCCCCTACAGTGGATTTTCTAAGAAAGTTACGACGATTTAAGGCTTTCATTTCTTTAGGTTTTGAATTGAATTTACAAGATATTGAAAATCTCTGATATTACCGACGCTATTTTCAATTTATGCCTTCACTTTCAAACAAACACCGCCCTCAACCTCAACACTTAACCTCATTTTTTTATCAATCTTTAGTATCGGATAAATTGCCTGGAAGTACTATGACTACCTGCTTATGCCGATTATATAAACAATCCGAATTAAACAGAAAAGAAAAACCACCGGCAACATATGTGTGTATACCGATGGTTTCTTTAAAATCTTTGGATTTGAGCGATTAACTATATAATGCTGCTCGTTGTTCTTTAATCCTCTCGTCAGAAATATAGTCATCATACTCCATCTTCTTATCAATCATCCCCTTAGGCGATATTTCAATAATCCGGTTACAAACTGTGTGGATAAATTCATGATCGTGCGATGACATTAAAATATTTCCTTTAAACCTGGTGAGCGAATTATTAAAAGCCTGTATCGATTCCAAGTCAAGGTGGTTTGTTGGTGTATCCAGGGTCATGCAGTTGGCATTCGTAAGCATCATTTTTGAAACCATGCACCTGACTTTTTCCCCTCCGGATAAAACCTGTGAACTTTTGTACACATCTTCTCCTGAGAATAACATCTTTCCAAGATATCCCCTCAGAAACTGCTCACTTGTATCTTCTGAGAATTGTCCCAGCCAATCCAACAAGTTATATTCTTTCCCAAAAAATGATGAGTTATCGAGAGGCAGGTATGCTTTTGTAATAGTAACCCCCCACTCAAAGCGGCCTGTATCTGGTTCTATATTTCCGTTAATGATTTCAAATAAAGCGGTCATTGCTCTGGGATCCCTGGAAAGCACTACTATTTTTTCGTCTTTTTCAACCTTAAAGCTAATTTCTTTGAATAAAAGTTCACCTTCAAGCGATTTACTAAGGCCTTCTACTTCCAGAATATTATTTCCGGGAGCTCTTTCCGGTGTAAAAATAATCCCCGGATACTTACGTGTGGATGGCTGAATTTCTTCTATATTCAGCTTCTCCAACATCTTTTTACGGCTGGTTGTTTGCTTAGATTTTGCAACATTAGCACTAAACCTGGCAATAAACTCCTGCAGTTCTTTCTTCTTTTCTTCAGCCTTTTTATTTTGGTTTTGCATTTGTCTTAATGCCAGCTGACTTGACTGGTACCAGAAACTATAGTTCCCGGCAAACAGTTTAATTTTCCTGTAATCAATATCAACGGTATGCGTACATACCGAATCTAAAAAGTGGCGGTCGTGAGAAACCACCAAAACTGTTGTGTCACAATTTGACAGGTAGTTTTCCAGCCAAGATACGGTTTCTAAGTCAAGATCATTGGTAGGCTCATCAAGCAGAAGGTTATCCGGATTTCCAAAAAGGGCCTGGGCCAGTAACACACGCACTTTTTCTTTACCACTAAGTTCCTTCATGTTTTTATAGTGCCGGTCTTCTTTTATCCCTAACCCGCTAAGAAGCATTGCCGCATCACTCTCGGCATTCCAGCCGTCCATTTCAGCAAACTTTTCCTCAAGTTCTGCTGCTTTAACACCATCTTCTTCTGAAAAATCAGGCTTAGCATAAATTGCATCTTTTTCCTGCATGAGTTCCCAAAGCGGCTGGTGCCCCATTAAGACTGTGTTCAAGACTGTAAATTCATCAAACCCGAAGTGATCCTGCTTTAACACAGAAAGCCTTTCTCCTGGTTCTAAGGATACCGAACCCCTTGTTGGGTCAAGTTCCCCGGAGATTATCCTCAACAATGTTGACTTACCCGCACCATTTGCCCCTATTATTCCATAACAATTGCCTGGTGTAAACTTTAGGTTGACATCCTGAAAAAGAAATTGTTTTCCAAATTGAATACCTAAATTTGATACAGTTATCATATATGACTTTGCTTATTAATATTGACCCGATAAACGCGGGCAAAGGTAATTCTTTATCCCGTTAAAGCAAAATGGAATATTACTTTGCTGTAATTAATTAATAAGCATACCTGCCGTCACAGAATATCATTATCTGATAATCGTCAGATTTCCAGCCAGCGGCTCTTCCTGTTCCAGTTTCAGGATAAATAAATAGGCCCCCATTGGCAACTTTTCTCCAGCCCCGTTACGCCCGTACCATTTATACTTCCCTTCTATATCAAATACCTGTTGATATACCAGTTTTCCTGACTTGTTAAATATTTTTATTTCCCCTCTTTTATCCTTTGTCGGTATTTCCCATACTTCTCCCTCATCGGGGGCAAAAATATATGAATACGTACAATCGTCATGTTCAACAAAATATTCTCCAAGCTTTGAACTACAGTTATTATTATCTTTTATAAAAACCGCATACAATGCTGAATATAAATTTTCAAAAAGATATCTTGAATAATAATTTTCCGAATTATCGATTGAAACCTGGTAGGGCCCTGTTCCTCCGTTAATACTGTTTTTTAAGACCCTGATCTTGCCGGATGGATTTTGCGTACAACTTCTCGTCACCTCAACTTCGGCCTTTATTTCTGTCGCTGAACAATCCACTTTCTTGTCTTTTCTTTTCTCACTTTCCGGGGGGGCAACAAGCCCCTCCGGTTGTATTTTGTTCGGAACAATATTCTGGCTATCCCCCAACTTTTTCAAACTGACACCGGCTTCTCTAACAGGCTTTACTGTTCTTGAAAAGTCTTCGCTTTCTAACTTCGCCGTTTTGGTTGCCTTTGGGGTATCTGTATCTTTTTTATCTATTATTTCATTTTTTTTCACATGAACCTGATCCGATGAACTGAACACCGCACTTTTTCTTGTCTTTGCTGCTGAGATTTCTAAAGGACTGCCGACAGTAACAACAGGCTCCGCATTCCTTTCTTTTTCTTCAGGAACTATTCCATTCGCTTCCTCAGTAACCGTTCCGGTTTGAACATCCATTACCGGAACACCTTCAGATGGTTTACTTTTATTAATAAAAACTGAAATCATGATACTGCCTGTTATTGTGATTATTCCTAAAATTGAAAACATCCCTCCGCGGTTTATTCTTCTCCACGGCTTCACCTGGTTTCTTATATGGATATTTCTTATTTGCCCTCTTACGTCCACCATCGACTTTTCAAATATAAAGTCTTGCATTTTTTGGTGGTTTTGTACTTCAAGTGCTAACCCCGGATCGGATTCAATCTGTGCTTCAAACAAAAAACGTTCCTTCTCCGAAAGTTCTCCCTTAAGGTACTGTTCTATCTTTTCATATTTTTCTATTTCTGTCCGCATATCATTCGACTACTTCCAGAAAAGACGGATTATTTTTCAAAATACCCATCAGTTTCTGTTTGCATTTGTATTTTTGAGTCTTTACTGCATTTACTGTTGAAAACCCCATTTTCTTAATAATTTCTTCAGAAGAGGCTTTATAAAAAACCGACTGTTTTAAAAGTTCAAAACACCTTTTACCCAGTTTTTCAGCAATCTGGTTCAGCGTCCTTTCTTTTTCTTTTGTCATAATGTTATCTGTAAAATCAGACTCTTCCTCAAAATCATAATACTCCGGCACATAACTAATTCTCGCATCTCTTTTTGCTTTATTTATCCAGAGATTTTTACTTACCGTATATAAAAAACCGGCCACCTCATGTTTGGTGTCATATCTTTTCAGGTGAATCTGCTTACAAAGTGACACAACCGCGTCCTGAAAAATATCCAGGGCGTCCTCTTCGTTCCCCGAATTCTTCATAATGTAAGATTTAACCCGTGGAAAAATATCTTTGTACAAATATTCAAGGACACTCCCGTTTGCCCCTGTATTCAGGCATCTTATTATTTCACTATCAGTATATTTCAGCTCGGTTTCATTTTATATTTCACTCTACCTACAAAGAAAAGATAAAAAAGTAACCCTTCAATTTATAATTTTAAGAGAAGTATTTTATAGATTTAGCTCCTGAAATTATAGTTGGGAAAACCTTAGAATGCCTGGAGCACTTAGAAAATATTTTATTTTTTCATCATTATTGTTGTACGTGCAAACAGTGCATTGCCAAGATAATCAGGATTATAAAGCTTTAAAATACCCTATTCGTTTTGGTCAGTACTACAACTGTATTTCTTTAGTAAACCCCTCATCATCTGGTTGGGGTTCCAACTTTGAAACTGCCTTAGGTCATAAACGTGTAACCGGAAAACTCAATGTATATTCTACGTATTTTGCCAATGCAAACATGCGTTTAAGAACTTTCAAACAACATAACCAAAGCCCTTTTAGTGTTATTGGAATCCTGTTGTATAACGATGCTGAAGGCTCTTACCTGAATCGCACCCGGTTTTATGCCACTTACGCCTGGCATAGCTATATTTCCCGAAACGTGTCCTTTTCCGGAGGGTTTCACATAGGCGGAATGAACTACTCTGTAAAAAAAACTTCCACCAACCCGGGAAAAAGCGATATGGCCCCTGACGGGACGATTGGTTTTAGTGTATATAACAAAAAATTTCACTTTGGGGCTGCTTTAAACCAGGTCTTCCAATCAAAAATAAAACCCTGGGACGAAACCACCTTGCTCAGTCGCTTTTATAATATTACCGGAAGCTATAAATACGCCCTGAATTCAGAAATTGTTTTTCACCCTACTGCATTTTTAACGATCCGTTCGCATACTAACTCCAATTATCCCGAATACATAATATATGATATTAATGCATTATTCACATATAAAGATATCTTAGGGGGTATGGCCGGAATTAAAGACAGGAACAATATTATCTGCGCTTTTGAACTTAAAAATATAATCTTGAATAACCTCAAGCTTTACATATCTTATTCCTTTCCTACAAAGAAGGTGTCCGGTATTCGGCAAAACGTGGCTGAATTGGGAATCTATTACAACTTCGACTCCTTTCAAGAATAACATAAAACAAGCCTTAAAAATTTTCACTCCCCTAAGGTTACCTTTTGAATTTATGATTGTAGGGTAAATCGTTAACAAATCTTTAATCGAAACTTAAAAAAATGCGAAAGATCAACACTTTTTTTGCCCAAAAACTTTGGTTAATCGTGCTAGGTATAGTCCTTAGCGTGGTTACCCGTGCCGCCTCTAACGAAACAGTACCTAAAGAATGCTTTGACACCGGAACTGTTTTAATAAGAGACTCAATTGACAAACTTTCTGTTTATCCTGGCGGTGATTACACATGCCGCTTCCTTGTAATATTGGACAATGGTAAGTTACTGGAGCCTGCCAAAGTAGATATTAAAATGGAAATTGAAAACTCCATGCGTGTTTACGTCGGACATGAAAAATACGGCTCAGAGCCTTCCTGCAGCGACTTAGGGGTTCCCTCAAAAATTTATTGCATGAGACCTGTTACCCCTGAAGATTGTTATGCTGAATTTGCTTCATTTAAAATTAAGTGCGACCCATCATACCCCAATGAAAAATGCGGGGAAAACACTTATGAATTTGTAAGCTTTTCATCCCCTAACGTTGTAAGTCATAAATGGACTATTAATGACTCTGTGGCCTCAAAGGACTCCGCTTTTATTTACCAATTCCTTTATGCGGGAACGTATGAGGTTTGCCTGGAGATTATTACGGCTGACAGTTGTATAAACACGGTTTGTGAAACTATAGTAATTGATCCACTAACCCCGGAATGTGAAGCGGGATTTGAATTCTATGATGTTGACTCTAACTCCTATGAACACTTCGTCAAGTTTATTAACCACTCTTCCCAAAACACCACAAAGTGGTTCTGGAACTTTGGTGACGGAACAACCAGTAAGGAGTGGAGCCCGACCCATGAATTCCCGGGCCCTGGTGAATATAATGTATGCCTGACGGCCTCTTCTGGAAACTGTCAGGATAGTATATGCATGAATGTTTATGTGGACAGTACTGGCGACTGCTACGCTGAGTTTGGTTATTATAAAGTGGACTATTTCTATTCCGACAGTACCCAGGACACTATAGCAAGTCCGTTTACTTACCAGTTTGACAATTATTCGTCGCCGGACACTAAATATTGGAAATGGAACTTTGGTGATGGATCATACAGTAATGAGCACAGCCCGCGTCACCAATTCCCTGCCCCTGGTGTTTACGAGGTATGCCTGATGGCTTATTCTGATAACTGTCAGAACAGTTTGTGCTTGAATGTTTATGTGGACAGTAATGACGGCTGCTACGCTGAGTTTGGTTATTATAAAGTGGACTATTTCTATTCCGACAGTACCCAGGATACTATAGCAAGTCCGTTTACTTACCAGTTTGACAATTATTCTTCGCCAGACACTAAATATTGGAAATGGAACTTTGGCGATGGCTCATACAGCCATGAGTTCAGCCCACGCCATCAATTCCCTGGACCGGGAGTATACGAGGTGTGCCTGACGGCTTATTCTTCTGACTTCTGTGAGGATGTTTTCTGCAATGAAGTTTATGTGGACAGTAATGGCGGCTGCTATGCTAAGTTTGGTTATTATAAAGTGGACTATTTCTATTCCGACAGTACCCAGGACACTATAGCAAGTCCGTTTACTTATCAGTTTGACAATTATTCTTCGCCAGACACTAAATATTGGAAATGGAACTTTGGCGATGGCTCATACAGCCATGAGTTCAGCCCACGTCATCAATTCCCTGGACCAGGAGTGTACGAGGTGTGCCTGACGGCTTATTCATCTGACTTCTGTGAGGATGTTTTCTGCCGTGAAGTTTATGTGGACAGTAATGGCGGCTGCTATGCTGAGTTTGGTTATTATAAAGTGGACTATTTCCATTCCGACAGCACCCCGGACACTATCGCAAGTCCGTTTACTTACCAGTTTTATAACTACTCTTCGCCGGACACTAAATACTGGAAATGGAACTTTGGCGATGGCACATACAGCCATGAGTTCAGCCCACTTCATCGGTTCCCCGGGCCGGGAGTGTACGAGGTGTGCCTGACGGCTTCTTCTGATAACTGTCATGATAATATATGTATGAATGTTTATGTGGACAGTACTGGCGGCTGCTATGCTGAGTTTGATTATTACAAAGTGGACTATTTCCATGCCGACAGCACCCAGGATACTATAGCCAGTCCGTTTACTTACCAGTTTTATAACTACTCTTCGCCGGACACTAAATACTGGAAATGGAACTTTGGCGATGGCACATACAGCCATGAGTTCAGCCCACTTCATCGGTTCCCTGGCCCGGGAGTGTACGAGGTGTGCCTGACGGCTTATTCTTCTGACTTCTGTGAGGATGTTTTCTGCAGTGTAGTTTATGTGGACAGTATTAGTAATTGTTACGCTAATTTTGAGTATTGTTCGTATAGTTTAACTAAAGAGAAAAAAGAAGCTGGTGATTATACAGCATGGGGAGATTCTATTCCTGAAAACAAAGCCCTTCTTATTGGCTTTAAGAACCTTTCTTCTCCGGATCATGCGTACTATGTCTGGAATTTTGGTGACGGGGACAGTTCATTCGCTAAAAATCCGGTTCACAAATACGAAAAACCCGGAAAATACCTTGTATGTCTAGATTTATTCACTACCACAGGGTGTCAGGAAACATACTGCAAAGAAATATCTGTTGGATTACCTGAATGTGAAGTTGACTTTACTGTAGACATTGCAGTGCCTAATTGTGAAGGCTTCCAGGTTGCTCATCTGTTTAAGCCAAAAGCTGATTCTGATATATACAGCATCAATTGGTCTTTTGGAGATGGAGAGGCTTCTTCGGAAATGGAACCATTCCACATTTACCCCAAATACGGCTCTTACACTGCCTGTCTTGAAGTATTCTACGCAAACGGATGTAAGGCGACACAGTGTAGTGATATCGTTATTTCCTCTGACAGCGTAAAACAGGCTTTCATGAAAAGCTGTGGAACTTCACCGGTTCACAATCCATACTACGATGGCGCTTTCACCCTTACAAAAGCATTCCCATTACCAGCTTCAAATGCACTAACCCTGGAGGTA
Organism: Bacteroidales bacterium; assembly: GCA_965230395.1. Lineage (GTDB taxonomy): Bacteria > Bacteroidota > Bacteroidia > Bacteroidales > UBA10428 > UBA10428. The sequence continues at coordinate 1,309,587 of CBDDKV010000002.1, read as the reverse complement.
TCAAGTCCTAAAGAACAGACATTAAGCATAAAACTTATTGATTTGTTTGGAAGAACTTATACGCTAATCCAAAACTATGACTTGTCAAACGGGCTGAATGTTATTGAGACTAATATTGAAAAGTTCAAAACAGGCAGCTACATACTTTCTATTGAAACATCTACAGATGTATTAAGAGAAAAGATTTCAATTATAAAATAATTAGCAGGTAAGTTTTATATGTTCAACCGGAGAAAGACTAGTCTTTCTCCGGTTTTTTTATATTTCCTCCTTTCGAAAGAAAATTTTCACCATGTATGTATGGTCCGTTATTTCTGCACTACCACACTATTTCAACAAAAATCACCTTTCTCCAGCTTATTAAAAAACAGGTATCTGTCAGGAAACGGGTTACTTTTCAAGCTCCTTATTGTAGAATGTATAAACAGGGTTCATACCCGAAGACATTAAAAACATATTAACGCAAAAAATATGGAACCTTTATTTTTGTCTATGCCCATTGTAATGGAAAGTGTTCGTAAAAAAAGCTCGTTGTTTATGTTCATCATAAATATGATCTGCATGAAGCTCTCCTTTGGGCATACAATGATGACAAATCAACTTATGTAACCATTATTCTTTCTGACTAAGAACCATATACAGACATGACTTTTTTAGTAAAGTCTCTGTCAATTTTTAAAAGACTATTTCAAAAAACAAAATAAACAGAGGGTTGGTTTTTATAATTTTACCGGGGAAATCTGATTTTTCCCTGGTAAATATAGCCCTGGTTTGAGCATTTAAATATAAATAGGTATTATTGTGACAAATAATTGAGGTGAAGAAAAAGGCAGGATATATAACCGTTCTTTTTATTGTTCAGTTCTTTCTGGTAAACTGGGGTAACAGTGCTTTATTTGCTTTCAGCCAAGATACAACCCATTACAGAATTGTTTTTGACGGCCCTATTTATATCGAAGGAAAACCAATCAAAAAGGGGGATGAAATTAAAGCTGAGGTAACAACAAAAGACTCTTTAACCATCGTCGGTGAAAATGTTTTTTACAGCAACGACTCTACTTTCATCATTTATTTAGAGGGCAACCTAAACGGAGATATTTTAAAAAATATTGACTATCTGGAATTCACTTATTACGATTCGGCTAAACATTGTAACTCCGATATTATCGAATACACGCTAGATAGTTTAGAGTCTACCCATAACGCGATCGTTATTCGTAATTTTACCGCATCAAATTATTATCTAAGCTATTCTGATTCAGTTTGTGGGAAAGGTTTTCTGAATCCTGAAACTAACCTCCCCGACTATTATTTAACCTCAATTACACCGGATGGATTATCACTTGATAAAGACAGCATCTCTGTTAATCTTAATACAAGTAAACCAGGGACATATGAGATTCACATAAACCCTTATAGCTACTGCTTGAATTCACCCTACGTTCAAACTATTGTTGTCTCAGAACCTCAGAAAAGCGTCGAGCTGGCAGATGTACTTACATACTGTAGTTTGGATACATCGGAATTATCAAAACTAACATCTCAATACAATGTATACCTCCCAGAGGACGATTCTTCCAATACATTGTCTGAAATAACCAAAAGCGGAACATACCTGTTTGATTCAACTATGCCACCTGCCGGATGTTATTCTAAGGACACTGTTTTCATAGATATAATTGAAGCTGAATCTCCGAAACTTCCTGATTCTTTATCCTGGTGTTCCGGAGATTCCGCTTTAATAAAAAGTATTCCATCCCAGTATGATGTACTTTTTCAGGACAACAAAGGCCTCCTAATCAATGACATTGAGCAAATTGACAGTTCCGGGATTCATTTCATCAGCACAAGAAACAGTACCAGATGCACTTTAAGCAAAATGGTTTATATTGATATGCGCAGGCACTATTTAGATTTTAGCGGACCTGCTGATTCCAACCTATTCTACTGTACCGGAGATGAATCCATAAATGAATTGTTTGAACAGTATAAAATATACCTGTCTTCCGATATTGAAAAGCAACATTTACTTTCTGAAATAGAAAGAACTGATTTATACAGGTTTTATCCGAAAGAAAACGCTTATTGTTACACGGGGGAGTTCGTTCATATACAGTTAGACTCTTTAGCAGCCTACAATAACTTGCCTGATACCATTTCTTACTGCACAAATGACTCATCAGTAAAAGAACTTACCTGGCAATATGATGTTTTTTCTTACGACGACGTCCATAAAAACAACCGCCTAACCGATTTTGTCAGTAGTGGTAATTACATCTTTTATTCAAAGAGTAAATACGAATGTATATCTCCCGAAACAGCATTCGTTAAACTATTTGAACCTCAAGGGGTCTCAATAATAAAGGAAGAATTATGTGAAAAAGTAATACTTAGCATCTCCCCTGATGTTGAAAAAAACAGCTCCATATCCTGGTCAAATGGTTCAATTTTAGACAGCACTAAAGTAATTAGTTCAAACACCAACAGTATTGAAGTAAAAGAACCTCAAACTGTATCTGTGAAAATTACAGATAAGCACGGGTGTAGTTCCACAGAAGAAATTGACGTAGAATTTCATCCGTTTATTGTTGAAAATTTAAATTTTGATGTTAGAAAAGACGCCGATTGCTGGAAGGATGGAGAATTGAGTGGACCTATATGTGATCTGAACTATGACTGGAAAATCAATACATATACACTTTGGAACACATTAAATAATAAAAGAATTGATATTAAAGACTCAAAAGTTCCAGAAGGGATTTATAAGGTTGAGTTTACATATGACAGAAATGGCAAAGATTGTCCACATATGCATGAAGAAAAAATAATTATCGAACAAAAATGCTTAGAAAACAACCCAATATTTACGCCAAATGAAGATGGTTCTGGTGATGAGTATTTCATTCCGGCAGATGGTATTGTACAGATATACAACAGACATGGAATAATCATTAGAGAACTTATCGCCCCAACTTACTGGGATGGAAAAGATGCTGACGGAAACCCGGTCCCAATGGGCAGTTACATTATGAAAATGGAGGGAAGAAATCCGATACCAATCACCATAATAAGGTAAAAAACTCAGCAACAAGCCTTTACCAAAAACCTCAAATTCTTCCAAAATATCCTAGATATTTCACAAGGCCTTTTCTTTTATGCTGTCCTTACCATCCTTTTAACAAATAACTTTAGAATTATGCCAACGCCCACAAATGACAAATAAGGCGAGCCCAACGCAAGATCTAATCTCATTCTAAACTACAGCCTTCTTCTCCTTTGATTTATAATCTTAAAAGATATAGCTTTGCACAACACTTTCCGTCGGGGGTGCCTTAAATTCCAGGCTGAGATCATACCCCTTGAACCTGTTGCGGGTAATGCCGATGAAGGGAGAAAGTGACTTGATTCCATTTTTCTTTAACTTAATTTTTCTGTCATGAAACGGATTGTATTACTGTATGTATTCATTTTACTTAGTTCTTTTGTATTTTCTCAGCATAAAATTTCAGGAAGAGTAACGGACAACAATGGGGTTCCCCTCTCCGGGGCAAACATTGTTATTGATGAGCTGAAAACGGGCACGACCTCAAGCGAAAACGGCCAGTATCGCATACAAAATTTACCCCGGGGAAACTACACTATTGTTATTTCTTTCTTAGGATATTCTGAAATCAGAGAAACGATCAAAATCCCTACAAACACAGAATTTGATATTACGCTTAAAACAAAACCTGTATCCGGAGAAGAGATTATTGTTTACGCAACACGGGCCGGCGTTAATACACCTACAACTTATAGCGAGGTAGACAAAGAAACGTTAAGAAAACAAAACCTAGGGCAAGACATTCCTTTTCTACTGAGTATGGAACCTTCTCTCATTGCCACCTCTGACGCCGGTGCCGGAATTGGGTATACCGGCTTATGGATTAGAGGCAGTAATATTCAGCGAATTAACGTTACTGTTAATGGTGTCCCACTGAACGATCCTGAATCGCACAGCGTTTTCTGGGTAAACATGCCAGATTTTGCCTCATCGGTAGAAAGCGCCCAGATACAAAGAGGTGTGGGCACCTCGACAAATGGAGGAGGGGCTTTTGGTGCAACCATAAACCTTGAAACAAATTTTCTAAGCGAAGAATCGTTCGGAGAAATAAACAGTTCCTATGGTTCATTCGGAACCTGGAGAAACAACGCCCGGTTCGGAACAGGGATAATCAATGACAAATGGGCCTTTGACGGACGCTTGTCAAAAATAACTTCGGACGGTTATATCGACAGGGCTTCCTCTGATCTGAGTTCTTTTTTTATCCAGGGGGGATACCATTCAAAAAACACAACAGTTAAAGGTGTTGTTTTTAGTGGTTCGGAAAAAACCTACCAGGCCTGGTGGGGGGTAGATGAATCGACCATGAACGAACTTGGAAGAACATTTAACTGGGCCGGGGCTATATTTAATGAAGACGGTTCTATAGGTTTTTATGACAATCAGGAGGACAACTACCAGCAAGATCATTACCAGCTTCATTGGAGCCAGAAAATAAATGAGAAAATGAATTTCAACACTGCCCTTCATTACACCTACGGCAGAGGTTACTACGAAGAGTATTATCAACAGGACTTTCTTGGCAACTACCCTATAGGAGTTCAGTATTTCGGTTTTGACAGTGTTCTTGTTGATGGCAAATACAACTATTTCTATCGCGATTCTGTTTCGCACACAGACCTGATTGCCCGCAGATGGCTTGACAACCAATTCTTCGGTGGCACATATGCGTTTTATTATTCCACAGATAATATTTCATTAACCGTTGGAGGTGCTTTTAATAAATATGCCAACGCCAGGCACTTTGGAGAAATAATCTGGTCCAGGTTTTCCGGAAATACGAATATCCGGGACAAATTCTATGACAACACCTCAAATAAAACTGAACTGAACTCTTTTGTGAAAATTAATTATACCCCGGTTTATCAAATCAGGCTCTTTGCCGACTTGCAGGTCCGCAACATAAATTACTCAGCAGAAGGAATTGACAAAGGTAGTTCACTTATTCATATTGACGAACCTTACACATTTTTCAACCCTAAGTTTGGTGCCATTTACAGTATACCGGCAATCGGCGTAATTTACGCTTCTGTTGCCCTGGCTAACCGGGAACCTATCAGAACAGATTTTCTGGATGCTCCGGAAGGGAAAACGCCGGAGCCAGAAAAGCTATGGGACTACGAATTAGGATTACGGCATCGAAGAGAAAACTATTTTTACAATCTGAATGGGTATTTCATGAAATATTTAGACCAATTGGTGTTAACGGGCGAAATTAATGATGTTGGCTCTCCCGTGCGGGAAAATGTGGGGAAAAGTTTTCGTACAGGCATTGAGATAGATGGCGGGGTCCAGGCTACAAGGTGGTTTAGGATAAGGGCTAACACCTCTGCAGGAACAAGTAATACGGACTACAAAAGAATTGAAGACTCTGTGATTGTGGATTACAATAATGTTCAGCTTTCGTTTTCGCCCCGGATTATTGCCGGACTGGAACTTACTTTCAACCCCATAAAAAATCTGGATATTACCGGAACTACCAAGTTTGTCTCCGGACAATATCTGGATTTAACGAAAAATAAAGAAAAAAGCCTTGATCCTTATAGCTACACCAACATACGAATTGGCTATAGCTTCAGCCCTGTTTTTATTAAAGAAATAAACCTGTCTTTGTTAATCAATAATGTTTTCAATGCCATGTACTCTTCAAATGGTTACATTTGGGGGGAAACCCCTTATTATTATCCACAGGCCGGGATAAACTTCCTGGGAGGGATATCGCTAAAGTTTTAACCGAATAGGGTAACTTGCATATTTCCCTGGGTTATCTCGCTAAGGAGCAATTAAAAAAAAAATAAGGACTGGGGGCTTACCGCCCTCCTTCCTGTTTTTATAGCAGCTACTCCTTATCTTCTAACTCTTCCAGTATTTTTTCAATTTCCTGTTCTGTATCATAGAGCTTTCCTTTACACAATTTAATAAGTTCTGCCGCTTTTTTAACGCTGGCGGTTAATTCATCTACATCCAGTTCTCCACTTTCTATTTTACTTAAGATCTGCTGCAATTGCTCAAAAGCCTCATTGTAGCTAAGTTTTTTCTTTGCCATATCTATTTTTTTACAGTGCTCTTTGTGTTCCCCTTATAAAATATTGTTTCTATTTCATCACCATGCTTTAACAATTCTCCATCCTTTATGCTTTTCCCATCTTTTAATGTTATGGAATAGCCTTTTCTTAGAACCTCTCCGGGATTGTTCAATTCAACACTTTTTTCTGCAATGTCCAGGAAATGTTTCTGACCAGACAATCCCTTTCCTACTTCCGATTTTAGTTTCTGAATTACCAAACCAAGCTTACTTTCCTGTCTGCTTAACAATACCCGGCTTTTTTCTCCGAATGAAAAGCTCATTTTTCCTAAATATTGACTTTTACGGTACAATACGGTTTTCACAGAGGAAATATAAGTAGAAGAAAGCCTGGACATGTTTTTATTTTCATTCAGAATTTTGTCATGCACCATACTTTTCAATAAATACGCACTGTCTTTCAGTTCTGCTTTTTTATCACCTATAACTTCCCTGCTCTTTGTAAGAATTGCTTCTTCAACACTTAAGAGTTCATCTTCTGCTATCGACATATGGTCCACTAAGAACTCTGCAACTGCTGTTGGTGTTTTTAACCTTGTGTTGGCTACCATATCAACTACAGAATCATCCTGCTCATGACCAATACCTGTTAAAACCGGCAATGGGAACTGAGTTACATGATATGCCAGCCAGTAATTATTAAAACAGTCCAGATCAGCCTGTGCCCCCCCTCCCCTTATTATAACCACCGCATCAAAATGCTCTGCCACCTGAAATATTCTGTCCATTTGGTCTATAATTGAGTTTTCAGCTTCATTTCCCTGCATCACTGCCGGAAAAAGCTTCGTATAAAACCGCAACCCGGATGGGTTGTTCTGCAATTGATCCTGAAAATCCTGAAGCCCTGCAGCCGTTTTAGATGAAATTATTGCTATGCGATTTAATAAATAAGGTAATTCCAGTTCTTTGTTCATCTCCAGAACGCCTTCTTTCTGCAGCTTTTCAATAATCTTTTGTTTTCTTAGTGCCACCTCACCAACAGTATAAGTCGGCTCAATATCAACCACATTAAGGCTTAAACCGTATACTTCATGAAATTCCACCACAACCCGGACCATTACTTTTATCCCTTCAGAAAATGACTGACCGGTTGTTGTTTCGAAGTAAGGCTGAACCATTCGAAAAACATTCGCCCAAATCACAGCCCTTGCTCTTGCCTCTATGCGCTCAGTTTTCTCGTTCTTTTGAATAAACTCAAGATAGCAATGTCCTGAATAATTAACTTTTAACTCACTAATTTCTGCAATTAACCAGTATGTGTCCAGATTGGCACCTAATATAGTTTTTATCCTGCCATTTAACTCCTTTAAGCTTATATGGTTTCGGCTCATGGACGAAGCTTTATAAAAGGAAGCTTGTAGAAACGTCCGTCTATTGCTGTTCGGATAAAATAACTTCCCGGTTCAAGTTTACTTATATCATGAAGCGCATGTACGTTTACCCCTGGCTCAAAGTTTCTTACGCTGCCCGATATCATTCTTCCGTTTAAATCATATATATTGATTTCTCCCTCAACATTTTTTGACAACCATGGCAATACAGAGCTCAACAGGGCATATTCACGTACCGGGTTAGGTGTTAAAATCATGGTTGCCACACTGCTATCCTCCAGTGTTTTTAGCTCCAGTATCCGTTTCGCCAGAATAAAATCCGGTATACCATACCCATAAAGAGAGTCTGGCCACATGTACCTGTCAGATGCCTTTATGATTGCCTCTCTTATTTCCTGTGCCGTTGCCATAGGGTTCGATTGCCAAAGACAGGCAGACATCCCCGCTATAAGGGGTGACGAGCAGGACGTACCGTTACAATTGCTTAAACTCCCGTTTCTTGTTTGTCCAACCGTAGATACCCCCTGGGCTGAAACGTCCGGCTTTACCCTTCCGTCGGATGATGGCCCCCTGCTGCTAAAGCCGGCAATCGACTTATCCGGGGCCACAGCGCCAATTGTAAGTATGCTATCAGCATCGGCAGGGGCCGTAATATGCAGCCACAGATCGTCGCCGGAATTTCCGGCACTGGTAACTACAAGCATACCTTTTTTTGCTGCAATGAGTGCCCCCCTGGATATTGGGGTTGTCTTTCCATCCATTTCTGAATAGGTGTGATTTTGATTAAAATCGTCAAATTCTGCATATCCCAGCGAGGAATTCATTACATCTACCCCCATGCTATCGCAATATTCCGCTCCGGAAACCCAGTTGTACTCTTCAACGAGGTATTCGCTTCCTCCTGCTTCTGTTCTTACAAGAACAAAATCTGCTTCCGTTGCAACCCCATATATCTCTCCCGGAATTATTCCTGCAATAATGGAAAAAACAAGGGTTCCATGCGAATGGGCATCAAATATATCATTGGTATCTTTCACAAAATCTCTCCAGTCAACTATTTGGTCATTATCCCACAAGTGTTCAAAACATTCGAGAACCGGAACATCTCTAAACCCGGCATCCTGAACGGCAATCAGCATTCCTTTTCCTCTAAAATTTTCGGTATGCAGCGCATGCCCGTTTAACATCTTTACCTGGTTTTCTGATTTTGCATACTCCGTCGCAGGCTCTTCAAACCGATGAAATTTATCTGAAACGTTCTTCAGTCCTGTAATTTTGTTTCCATACTGTATGGGTGACCGGACAAAAGTGAGATTATGCAAGGTATCAAGCAACAGGGTATCTGTTGTTTTTACAACTGCCCCATTAAACCATTTTGAAACATTATGGACAGACAAGCCCATTTTTTTCAGGCTATCAACATATTCCGGGTTTACCGGCAGATCTTCTTCTTCCAACTTAATTCCCTGTCGTTGTCTTCTGCTTATAGCCCGCTGGGACAAAAATTCTTCCGGTTTGTCAAGACTATACGGTGTATTGTTTTTATCAGCGAACTGAACCCAGTACGTTTCGGGTGCAATTTGCCCATTAACAAAAGTAAAGCCCGCACAAAAGAATGCTATCAGAAAATACCTTATTTTATCCATTTGTTCATTTTATCTGATATACTATTGAGGTCCCTGAAAGAAATCATTAATCGATGGTTCTTTAAATTTCCCTATACTTTCATCAACTTTCTTAAAGAATTCTGCATCTTTTTCGATTAATTGCTTTTCATCTTCAGAGCTTACCTGTCCGTAATTATATGTTATCCTGTATTTTTCTTTTCCGTTTTCTTCATAATATACCCAGGGGCCATCTTTCCTGCTGTTATCAAAAAAGCCCGATATCATAATGCCCCCCGAGGGATAGTAGAGCGTATATTTACCATTTACTTTATTCCATTGGCACATGGCTTTCAGTTTCGGTTTTCCATCTTCAAAATACTGATTCCAGGCACCTTCTTTGACTCCGTTTTTAAATTCTGCTTCCTCCGAAAGGTTTCCATTTTCATAGAAACTTTTCTGAACACCATGTTTTTTCCCCTTTACGTAAAACTCTTCGCTTACTAATGCTCCTGAATAAAAACTATAATAACTCCACAGGCTGTCTTTTTTCATATTTACATATGTCCCTTCGGCCGATCGTTCTCCGTCCTCATAAAACAACTGAACGTTAGCTTTTTCTCCGCTTCGGGAAAAATGCATTATTGCCTGTATGGCCCCTGATTCATAAAACCTCTTCATAAGCCCGACCGGCTTATTGTCTTTAAAGTACCCCTGATATATTAACTTTCCGTTCGGATAGCTTTTTTTCCAGTGTCCCTGTTTCAGCCCTCTGTTATCGGTCTGATTAAAAACCGTGTCAGCCTGGCCAGAAACAGAAAGGTTCACAAAAAAACACAGGATGATTAAAAATTTAGTATGTCTCATGAATTAAGAAGTATTGTTTACTTAAAAACTATAATTATACCGTAAAATTATTCACATCGCTGAAAAATAAAAAAGAGATCTTTCAATTCCCGCCTTTATTTTCAGATTAATTAAAATTTAAGAAAAAAGGTGACAATTAAGGATTTTTAATGCAGAATCCTGACGAAAAAATAAAAAAACAAACAATAAATTAAGTAAATGATTGTTATTTAGAGAGTATTGAACTATATTTAAAACAAAACTTTAATACTAACAATCCAACTAACGATGAAAACCATTCGAATCCAACCTTCGGACTTCACCCCTTTTGTTGAATTTAACTCTAACGGAAAGTTATTACTGGAAGGCCGCTCCATCCCTGAGAACATTTACGAACTTTTTAACCCACTGCTTGATTTTGCATCAGAAGTAGCAGTTCCTAATATTGTGTTTGATGTGAACCTTGATTATTTCAACACGGCAACTTCAAAGATAATGCTGGATTTATTACTACGTTTTGACCGTAATAAAATGATTGGCTCTGTAACTATTAACTGGCACTATGTAATTGATAATTCAGACAGCCTTGAAGTGGCCCAAATTTATTCAGAGTGCCTTTCCAGGACCAGACTTAACCTGACGCCACACACAGCCGCCATTGAAATACATAAGGTGAGCCGTCCAATTGTGGTATTTGAATAAGCCTGGTACATAAACAGGCTTATCACTCAACATTACCATTTTTTGATAAAATAATTGATATGGTCCTTGTTTTTGGGAAAATTGCAAAGACCTTAATCATTATTACTGTAAGCGGAACGCAGAGTATCATGCCTATTATCCCCCATATACTCCCCCAAAAAGCAAGTGACAATAAAACGACAAGGGGGCTTATGTTCAAACTGTTGCCCATAAATCGCGGTTCCAGTATATTCCCAACCACCATTTGAATTGCCCCGACCGCTCCCAGAACAATAAAGAACGGACTAAAAGAACTGGTTTGCAAAATTGCTGCTATTGCCGGAAAGATCGTAGCAATAAGAGAGCCTATGGTCGGTATATAATTGAGCATAAATATTAAAAAGGCCCAAAAGAAGGCAAAATCAATTCCGATAATCACCAGGGCTACATAACTTAATATTCCTGTCAACAAACTGATAAGGGTCTTTACAAGTATGTAATTGTTTATTGTTTGGTTCAGGTTATTAATCAACCCGGTTGCTTTTCCTTTGCTTTCTTTCGTTGTGAAAATTGCTTGCAACTTACCTGAAAAGGCTGATTCTTCAAGCATTAAAAACACTACGTAAATTATAATAAGAAACGCATTTCCCAACAAATCAGAAATTGAATTCAGGATTCCCGTAAGGACCCCTGAAATATTGAAGTCTCCGGAATACTCTCTGATTGTATCACTAATGTCTATCCCTAACTTTTTATTAAGCGATTCCGCCATGGCTTCCAGGTTCTTTTCATAAGCGGGCAATTCTTCCGACATTTTTGTTATGCTTGCAGAAAGCAGCATCCCTATTGATCCCAAAACGGATATGATGATAACAAACACAATTGTATTTTGGAGCCAACGAGGGAACGATCTTCCGCCGATTTTTATTTTACCAACGAGGGAACGAATAGCATTAATCAGAAACCAGATAATAAGTGCCAGCACAAGCGGCAACAAAATACCTTTTCCAAATATCAATATTATGACAACCGCAATTGCGATTATAAATCCGTAGGCAATGTTTGAAGCTTTCATTTACTTTCTTTTAGTCAGGGAAATATATAAAAGTTTTTTCCTTTCAAAAAAGTTTTAATTACTTCTTTAACCAATTATCAGCATTTGCCCTATTATTAATAAAAGACCGCGTTCTAAAAAAAAGGTATACAACTCCATATTTTAAGCCTGAATTGACATACGACTTATTTTTATAGTTAAAATGAAGTGAGAATACTACTTGCCCACTTCTCCTTTTATCCTCAAAACTGTAATTGATTCTTTTGCATTGCTATAAACCGTAATAGATTTTGAGAATGCCCCCGGACTTTTGGCGTTGTATTTTACTTTAATAGTGGCGGATTTGCCTGGGGCTACCGGCTCTTTGGGGTACTCCGAAGCGGTGCATCCACAAGAGGTTCTAACTTGTTCAATAATTACAGGTTCCGTTCCATTATTTGTTAACACAAACCTGGTTGTTACAGGGACTCCTTGATTAATTTTTCCGAAATCTTTCACCTTAGTTTCCCATACAATACCCGGACCTTTAGTTTTTTCTGCTGTGTGCAGGGCAATTTCCTGACTGATGCCAAATGCTGATAAAGCAAAAATAAAACAGAGTGTAATCAAATGTTTTGTTTTCATTTTCAAGTAATTTTTAATTTACCCTAACAAAATTGCATTTCTTAATTCTTACCTGCTGTTAACCTTCGATAAATAATTCTAAACGATTTGTTAAATACAATTAGAAAAAAAGATATTTCCGTATTTTGTAACACAGATGAAAAATAGTACAATTCGAATATTATTCTTTATTGGGGCCATCACTTTAACCGGGCTTTTCGGAATTCAGTTTTACCTGCTAAAAACAGCTTTTGACCACCGTCAAAAGGTCTTTGAGAGTTCAGTGCAAATTGCACTCATCCAAGTCATTTCAAGACTACAGAATTATGACTTTAGTAAAATGCCCCAGGCTTCACCTGTTATAAAAAAATCCAGCAATTATTACATTGTTGATGCCAACCAGGAGTTTGAATGTGAAATACTTGAGTTTTACCTAAAAAGTGAATTTAAACGAGCCGGTATTAAGACTGATTTCGAATACGCTATTTATGACTGTTTTTCTGATGAAATGGTTTACGGCAACTATATAAGTTTCAAAAACAATGGCTATAAAAACACAGCGCCATCTGAATTCCCCAAACACCAGGACTTTGTGTATTATTTTGCTGTCCTGTTCCCTACCGTAAAGGCCGATATCGTAGGTAGTTTAAAAATATGGTTCATCTTCGCCCTTATTTCCCTTTGTGTTTTAGTATTTATGATTTATGCTGTTTGGATAATTCTGGGACAGAAGAGGTTTTCTGAACTCCAGCGTACTTTTGTAAACACCGTCTCGCACGAATTCCGCACCCCCATATCAGCAAACAGTGTCGCAATAGAATACCTGCAACAAAACAACATTATAAAAAATGACAAAAGGCTTACAAAATATATTGAGCTCATTCATTTGCAAAACACCCGGTTAACAAACCTTATCGACCGCTTATTAAACCTTTCTAAGTCTAAGAATTCTGAATTCGACCTGAACTATGAACCCGTTAATATTGCTGATCTTTGCAAAGATGTAATTTCAGTGCACCAATCCAACAACAGCAATGTCACTTTCAATACTTTGTTCCCGTCACAACCGGTTATTGTCGACTCAGATAAGTTTCATTGCGGAAATATACTTCATGTATTGATTGACAATGCAATAAAGTATTCCGGTAAATCTCCGGTAATTGATATTAATGTAGAATCAAATAGCAAGGCCATGTTTCTTCGGATAAAAGACAATGGCCCCGGAATACCCCAAAAGTATCGTAAGAAAGTGTTTCAACAGTTTTATAGAATTCCAACCGGAAACGTTCATAATGTAAAAGGATTTGGTATTGGCCTTTACTACGTAAAACTTTTGTCTAAAAAGATGAAATGGAAAATTAGAATAGATGATGAAACCAAAGGCACTAAATTCATTATTAAAATCCCTAAAAAACTCAACTATTAACCAATGAATGCTAAAATACTTTACATTGAGGATGACGAAAGTCTTGCTTTTTTAACAAAGGACAACCTGGAAATGATGGGGCACGAGGTCTTTCATCTGACTGATGGTAAAAACATAATTGAAATTTTCCAGAACAAACATTTTGATATCTGTATCCTTGATGTTATGCTCCCTCACATAGACGGATTTGAGATTGCCCGAAAGATAAGAGAGCTTTCTTCATTTACCCCTTTGATTTTTTTGACTGCTAAGTCAATGACTGAAGACAAAATTGAGGGGCTTGAAATTGGTGCTGATGACTATATGACCAAACCCTTTAGCATTAAGGAGCTTTCTTTGCGCATCCAGGCCATCTTAAGAAGAAGTAACCAGCAAATAAAAACCTCAAAAAACATTGGAGACCTGATTTTTGAAAGTTCTAATTACTGCGTGAGAATTGGCAATGACAAATTTAAGCTGACAGCCAAGGAATGCGATTTATTGAAACTTTTTGCGGACAACCTTAACCATACGCTTAAACGTTCAGACATTTTACTGCAGATTTGGGGCAGTGATGATTTTTTTCTTGGAAGAAGCCTTGATGTTTTTGTCTCCAGATTAAGGAAAATAATTAAACATTCCGAAAAAATCTGTATTGAAAATGTTCACGGAGTTGGATTTAAAATGCTTGAAAAATAACTTCACCATAAAAAAAGGGTGCAACAACCATCTGCTGCACCCTCAAACTACTAAACTAACAACAACTATTTATTTTCGGGGATTATAATAACCCCGACTTTATTATTTACAAACAATGAGCTTCCTTTTTTTAGTTCTCTTTTAAATTAATCTTTAATTGAGTTCGCAAAGCTAGGTAAAGCCATTCTGCTCTGGATATTCATTCTCTACTACCGCATCCACACAAACCCCATAATCAACTAAAAAATAGAAGTATACATCACGAACCCACTATCCGGTTTTTCACAAAGAACAATACCTTTCAGCGGCACCCGTTTATTATCTCCGGCATACCCCAAACGAACAAAAAATAATAAGATTAAACAGGGTAAAACGTTTTTTTTTCATTCTTTATTAAAGGGTTTATTCTAATTAATATCTAACATAAAAAAAATTTGCTCTCTTTGTAGCCCATTTCCTGGTTTATCCTTTCCCGCAGGAAATGTATTCTGCTTTGCTTTTTGCTGACTGATATATTTTTAACGTTAGAACCGTACTACTTATTTTGTTGATAAAAGAAAAAACTTACTCTACTGAAATTGCACGAAAACATCTTAAATCAATACAAATCTCCATGTCCTGACTCTCAACTATACCGGTAGAACAAATTTAAACCCGGTTTTAGGGTAAATCATGCCGCCATCAATTAAACTCTTACACGCTCATGCCCATTATTATAAAAGACTGGTCGATTATGAAACAACTGCGTAGTATCGGCAGCCAATTAAAAATACGGCCCTGCTATTTTATATCCACCAGTTCAATGTCAAAAACGAGTACTGAGTTCGAGGGGATAATTCCGACAGATACGGAACCATATCCTAAAGCCGATGGCAATAAAAACGTTCCGTTTCCTCCCGGCTGTAATTTAGGAATACCTATCTGCCAACCAAGAATTAAATCACGTAACAAGAAGGTTACTTCCTTATCCCCTGTCTGATCGAAAATTGTCCCGTCGGTTAAATAGCCTTTATATTTTACCACTACACTATCTGTTACTTCAGGAAAATCCCCGGCTCCCGGCTCTTCGATAAAATAATATAACCCCGATGGGTCTTTCATTGCATCCAGGCTATTATCTTCCAGATATTGCTTTATAATCCCCTCGTCCTTTGCTGCTTGTTTTTCCGCCCTTTCACGGGGAGATTCTTCTTCTTCGCATGAGTAGAATAAAAAAGCCAATACAAAAACAAAAACAATTTGCTTCATCATAAATATTTTTGAAATATTATACAAATATAAGCCGAACCGCCCTTATTTAATCACTTAAAATATTTATTTTAAAGTTCACAAAATGAAGTTTGTTTCTTTTTTACAAAAAACCAGACTAAACTTTTCTAATTTATGAATACGCATATAAATTTTCGGGACATTACGGAGAGAATAGAAAAACTCATCTCTATGTGGGAAGTTAAACTGCTCCAGTTGCCTCAGGATATAAGAACAGAAAGAAAAAACAGCCAAAACCGTACAATCAAAGAAATAATCGGGCATATGATAGACTCTGCCTCAAATAATCATCAGCGAATTGTGCGGCTGCAGTATAATAAGAGCCTGGTTTTTCCGGACTACCGACAAGACAACGACATTTGGATTACTACTCAAAACTATCAGGAAGAAGACTGGAGCCTGATGATCCATCTTTGGAAGTATCTCAATCTTCATATGGTGCATATCTTTTTAAATATTAATCCGGATTGCCTTAACAACACATGGAAAGATCATGAAAACACGGTTATAACCCTTCGTGAAATGATTGAAAGTTACCTTGTTCACCTGGAATTGCACTTATTGGAGATATCTGACCTTATTCCCAAAAGCAAAACAGAAAAAGAAACGGGCAGTTAACTGCCCGTTTCTTTTGACTCACAAAACTTTTTAATCATTAACAAATAAATAATCCCCTCCACTAGCTCCGGAATGACAACCGATGCAAGAACTAAGTTTACCCCGGTTTTCTCCTTCCGAAGGTAATTTCCCATATGGATGAGTTTTGTAATCTACAGATTCATCATATGCAATTTTAACATATTCCCAATTCCCATTGTCCGAATCGTAACCAGCTTCCCGTTTAATCATTGCAAACGACACATATAGTTTATCTGTTTTCTTTCCGTCTGCTCCTCGTTTGTATGTGTTTTTTGTAACAATAGTCCCTACAGGAATGTCCCCACTTAGGCTTCTCGAGGCAAACACTTCCCGCACAGTCGAATCAGGGGATGTTCCGTCCGGTCCTCCATGCGCCATATTTCCTCCGGTAAAATCACCGATAAAATTTGCAACCAAATCAAGATCTCCCTGAGTAGCCTTAAAAGGCTCTACAGCGTCATCATCATCATCAGAACAACTTATAATCAAAGCGGCTCCAAAAATTAAAAAAAACAGGTTTAATACTCTTGCTCTTTTCATAATCAAGTAAATTAGTTTGATAATATTGGTTTAAAAAAACATTTGTTTCCAAAGGCCTCGAAGCAAAGTGGTTAATCGAATACGAGAGAACACCATAATCGTTAATCCACAAGAATACACTTCGACAACCTCACATCTGTAAGCATTCCGTCACATCGTCCTTTTATTGTTACGGCACCTCCTTTTACCAGGTTTTTATATTTCTCTGAATTGTTTTGATAGGTTTCCGAGTCAACCATACACGTAACTCCGTTCATTATGTCCTCTAAAGCAATAGAAACATCTCCAGTTTCAAGAAATGTAATTTCTGCAACCGTACCCTTTACTTGTACAATACGCCCCAGGTATTTTTGGTTAGATTCTTTTTCATTTTCAAAAAACTCTTTCTGAAAATTATCGGCTCTAACCTCATAGTCAGGCTTTTCCTTTGTATAATCTTTATGTGGCTTGTTATACATATAAACACCTACCCCCACAGCTATCACTCCCAATGTGAACAACACATAAATAATTTTCTTCATTTTCTTTTTTTAATTCATCTCATGCTAAACTTTTTTCAATATGCGACAACATGAAGCTTAAAGCTTCCCCATATCATTTATACTAATATGGTTTTAATACTACATCAACATTTACCTGAATTTCTTTTGCTATATTATCTCTAACTGCTTTTGGAATCTTAATATTATAATCCTCCGGCTTAACAATAAACTGTGATTTCACCTTTATTTCTCCCGTTTTCACCTCTAACGTGCCATCTGCAGTAACATCTTTTGTTACTCCATGTATGGTTAACTTCCCTGAAACCCTAACGTTTAACGTCCCTTCCTTTTTCAAATCCCCTGGATTGTAACTTTCAATCTGCCCTGAAAATTTGGACTTCGGATATTCATCTGACTCCAGATAGTTTTCGTTAAAGTGCTCCTGCATAAGTGCTTTCTCAAATTCAAAAGACTTAATTAAAACGGCAAACGTAAACTTTCCGGTTTCCGGCTCCAACATTACTGCAACCTGGTTGTTGTTTGCCCGAATATCTTCCAATGGGGCATGAGAATAAAAGTCTATGTGACCATTCTTGGTAAAAAAGCGTCCCTGTCCAAACAAATTTGAGCTCAAAATGAGGACTGTTGCTATAAATACAAAATTCTTCATCGTGTTTAGATTTTTATGGTTAGTCATGTAAATGAAACATTCGGGAAACATTGAATCCCAGATGAATATCCCCGTTACCCCAGTCTCCTGTTGTTCGGGTTATAAATGCAGATTCACGCATGGGCAATGCGTTGGTTATCATTATCTGAAAAACGTGCCCTCCTGTTTCCAGATCTATCCCCAGGGAAATTGGAGGATGGTAGCTTTTATTTTCCGGTACAGTGCCGTGATCAACTAAAAAACCCTCGGCATTTATGGACAATCTGTTAGTCAACTTAAACCGTCCCCCCAGGCCTAGGGCCAAAATATTGTTACTTTCACCTTTTATTTCTGTAAGGTTATGGTGAACCAGTGTTGGTATTACCTGAAGGCTGAACCTTTTATTGAACTTCCTGGCTATTAATAACTGATTAACATAGCTTACCCTGTGATACCATTCAAATCCGGCTATTTCATTTTTAAGTGTATATATTTCAGAACTTCCAAAATAACTTAGCGAAACAGGTATTGTCCTGCTTCCTTTTTGTTGTTGCAATATCTTTACCTTGAGATATCCGTCATACGTTTTTTGATAGTTACTTCTACCGACACCTACTGTTAATCGATTTATGGGACTGTATTCGAGACTAAAATGTATTGTTGCCTGATCCAAACCCCATAACTCATAAGCATCCCCGTTAATTTTACCAAACCTGTGAGATATCCTAAACTCTAACTCCCCTTCTGCCGGTTGTTCTATGGAATGACCATTTATAATTCTGGATGCCTTGAATGTACTTGTTGTATAATTAGTTTCATCGCTAAACATATCCTCAAAAGGATCCTGTTCCGGATCCTGACTATACGTTTTTAGTATAAACAGAAACTGGACAATAAACCCGATAGTTATTATTCTTTTCATAGCTTTTAATCGTTTAGTTTTCCTTTATTTATCCAGGCTTCTATTTTTTGTATGGTGCAATCGTCCAGTTTCCCTCCTTTTGGCATGGGAGAATACCCGGTTTCATGCTTAATTGCCCCCAGTAGGGATCCGTTTTCAGCAGCCCCCTTAATATCTTCATATGAAGCCAGGGTAACCCCTGTCCCGTTTCCACTAAAATGACAGGATTTACAATTTCTCTCCACAATAGGATCAATTATTTGACTAAAAGACACATTAAGTGTATCACATTCCGCTTGACCATAATATTCTTCTTCATTGTCATTTGAACAGGATAGTATAGCGAAAATCAAAAGTATTTTTGCCGCAAAGGCTTTAAATGAATATTTTTTCAACATTTATTATCAATATAAGGTTTAGGTTTCAAAGTATTTTTTACTGGTTAGTCGCACAGAAGAATATAACCTTACATATCCTCACGTTTTTTTTTATTTTCTTTATTTCTGTCCCCGTATGTCAGCAAAAACACTCCGCCGATCACAACAAGTGTTCCTGCTATCTGAAACACTGAGATTCGTTCATTAAGAAAGAGGGCTGCTAGAATTATTGTACTTACAGGGCCCACGCTACCTATTACTGCCACATTTGAGGAGCCAATGACACGTATAGCTTCGGAAATAAGAAAAGAAGGAATTACCGTAGCAATAACAGCCATTGCCAAAGCTAAAATGTATACTTGCATTTCAAAACCGAATAAATCAGATTCATTTATAATTACAAAATGAAAAGTTGCTGCAACAGTTGAAACTATCATAGCCAGACTCGTATAAGTCCATGTTCCAAAGCGGGGTATCAACTTTCCGCTTCCTATCAGGTAAATGGCATATGCAAAAGCGCTGCAAAACACTAAACCTGTCCCCAAAATAAGGTTCTCTTCTTTTGTCGTTTCATTATGAAGGAATGTCAATAGAATTCCAAAGTAAGTAACACCAACTGCCAGGATTTGTTTCTTTGCAGGGCGCTTTTTAAAAAATATGGCCAATAATAAAATAACCATGGTCGGGTATACAAAAAGAATAAGCCGTTCAAGACTGGCGGATAACCAAAATCAAGGTCGGGTATACAAAAAGAATAAGCCGTTCAAGACTGGCGGAGATATATTTTAAGCCGGTAAAATCAAGATAACTGGCCAGGTAATATCCGATGAAGCCAAGCATTATGACTTTTAAATAGTCTTTGCGGACTAAAACTTGTGACCTTGTTTTTTTGAATGTTACAAGCAAAACAATTAAATATACCGGCAATGCAAATATTAACCTTAGGGACAACAAGCTTTGAGCGTCTACATTGTACTGATATGCAAGCTTAACCATAATAGCCTTTGAGGAGAAAAAAACGACCCCTATGAAAGCAAAACATAATGCAAGAACAGGCTTTTCTGTGAATCTTCGACTCATTTTTTTTAGGTTTGGATAAAAAAAAGCCTTCCGGACTTCCGGAAGGCTTTTTTTGTGTTATACTATCTTTTATATCAAACAAAAATCACAACACAATTTGTTCCGGAACATAAGCTAATTGCCTATTCCAGAGGTTAGAATTTGACGTGACATTTTGTATTTCTCTCTTCATCTTCCTCAAAACTATCAAATTATTTTCACTTTCCCCTTATTCCTGCTCCATCTTTGTTCTTCATTATATGGCCTCTTCTAAAATCTCCTGTTTCAAAAAAAACATATCCCCTACCTTAATCAGCACCTGCTCATTTGGGGAAATTCAAGTATAAAAACTGAACCATGAGGTATATTCTTCTCTATCCTTAGTTTACCTTTTATCAGTTCCAAAAACTCAAGGCTCAGGCTTAAACCAAATCCCGTTCCCTGTTCACCGTCTGTTCCATCGGAACTTTCCGGCTTTTCATTCTTAAAAATCATGTCTACCTGCTCCTGCCCCATCCCAATTCCTGTATCTGCAATTCTTATTTCTACATTTTCCCCTAAGTCTTTCAATTTGATTGTAACATTTCCTCCACGTGGTGTATACTTTATGGCATTACTTAAAATATTTCGTATAATGGTATCAAACATTCCCGCATCAATATTCAGAATAAGGCTTTCATGGGCTTCATGAATATAGTTGACATTTATTTTTTTATTCTTTGCCTCCAGATCTAATTGTAACAAGTGCTCATTTATTGACTCTTCCAGAATCAAATCCTGTGGTTTACACCTAAACCCTTCCCTCTGCGAAATAGACCACCGCAATATATTGTCGAGCAAATGGTTATACGAGTTACACGAAAGGGATATCTGATTAATATACCTTTCCATTTTATCTGAACTAAGCTCCGAATATCTCATCGCTATTAAATTAGCATACCCCTTTAAAACATTGAAGGGGTTTTTCAAATCGTGCGCTATAATAGAAATGAGTTTATCCTTTGCTGCAACTGTTTTCTTTAATTGATGGTTTAAATCCTCCAGTTGTTTTTCATATCTAATAAGCCCCGTAATATCGCGTCCTATACCAACAATACCAACAATCTCTTCTTTTTTGTTGAAAATTGGATATTTGGTTGTTGATATATCTACCTCGTTTCCATTTTCATCAAGTCCTTTTTCTATTACACCAACAAGAGGTTCTCCGGTTGAAAGGATCTTTTGTTCATCGTTAAAATATTTTTGGGCTAATTCAGGTGGGTACAAGTCCATATCCGTTTTACCAATCAACTCTTCCTTTTTTAACCCAAAAACATCTGAATTTCGTTTATTCGCAACAACAAAGCGAGATTTTACATCTTTGATATACGCAAAGTCTGATATACTGTTCATAAAAATATTTAACTGCTCCTTTTTATTATGAAGAGATCGTTCCCGAAAAACAAAAAATACCAAAAACGCTAAAATAAAAAAACTAACTATTATCACGAACAGAACAATTAGCTCTGTTTTTATGAACACATGACTACAATACATTTAAAGTTTAAAAATGGGTTTTTATTAAAAATACTAAAATATTCATTCTAGTACTACCTTTTTTTATTAGAAAAACTCCCCTTTTGTTCGTCTATTTGAGTGATTACCTCCTTAACCACTTAGTAATAAAGTGCGGCTTTGGCTTGATCCTGCAAAAACAATTATCCAAATGCGCCACTAATATACGAAAGAAACAGAAACGTGTCGTTCCCCATCTTATAAATCTGCGAATTGCTATGTCAGGACAAGAATAAAGCCAAACCTCCATATATCTTTATAGTCTGCATCGGCATGTAAAACACACCCCTGAACGAATCTGCCACTGCCTTAACCAACTGATGTTCCTCTCCCACTGTAAATGCAATAAAATACTTATAAAACTTATCCATTTTTTCCGGCTTTTCGGATTCAACTGACAATACTGCATATAAGTATCAGTTTATGAGCACTATTCATTCCTCCACAACACAACATCCTGCTGGTTCTATAACCCGGCAATGGCAAAAAACAAGTCCCTTGCATAGTCCCTCGCCTCCCAATATCTCATCTCGGCACTTCGGAATTCTAAAAAATAAAAGAAATTAAGGTAACATCATTTAAATGCTGCAGGTGGTAGCCTTAACAACATGGTGAACACAATCCCCAACCTATTTACTTGATGGTGGAGAATACTTTATCATTTCAATCTTCAGGGCCCCTATTTTCAAATTAGCAGATATAAGAACCGGGATATATCTTCCATCATTAGTAACCCAAATGCTCATATCCTCTTTCGTTCTAAAAAATCGTCCCACTTCGGTAACCGGCATAAGCTTCAAGCACTCTATTTCTCCAAATTTGGTGCTAATTTTTTCCTTTCCCGCATACCTTATTGTAAGCGGCCATACTTCATCAATAAAGAAAGTGGTAATATTTGTAACAGGAGTTTGAGTTATCTTCCCATTTAAATAATTTGATCGATAATGGTAAAAACCTGTTAGTATATCGAAGATATTTTTAGGGACCACAAGGGAATCCGTTTCTTTACTATAAACCACAGACGAGTCTTTTCGAACAGTATGATTATAAAATACATTGTTAACATCAACAAAATCCCCTTCAACAATAATCCTAGAAGCTACCTTAGGCAAACCGGTACTGGTATCCATGCAACTTTGAAACCGATAATGAATATCCCTAATAAACTTAACAAACCCTATGCTTCTGGCCTCTGCTATTATCACCGCTCCCGGACAATACTGTTCTGCCCCAAAAGAAATTTTTGCTTCCCCGATGTTAAATACTCCATATTTCAAGGAGTATTCCATAATTTCATTTGGGTAGCTGGGGACTTTTGACTGTTTATTGGGCTGAGAATGTAGATATTGATTAAAAAAGTAAGTGAGAATTCCTAAAAAAAAGTACTTCATGAATAAATCTGGTTTTCTGTTTTTCCTTTCTGTATATTGAAGAATAAAGATTTAAAAAAAATAAATATAAGCTTTTTTCTACCCTATCCAACAGAATTTGGAAACCGCTTTTAGAAATCAGTTTTTTTTGCTGATTTATGTTAAAAATCCTTGAATAGACCAACAACAGATTCTTCTTCATATTTTCCTAAAGTAAGCTCCATTATACGCCAAAACAATCATTTTTCTTCTCGTTGGTGATGAATTTTCGCATTCAACTTTCTTAGCTCATAGAAGAGAAAAATTCCTACAACAATACCTGATAATAAATCAGAAACCGGAGCAGCCAACCAGACTCCTCTTAATCCAAACATCTGGGGAAGAACAAGTAACGCCGGAATTAAAAAAATTACCTGGCGTAACAAAGACATAAGAGTTGCAACACCAGCCCTGCCTACAGATTGAAAATAATTACTCACAATAATCTGAAACCCAACAATACCCCATGCGGCCATAAAAATACGCAACCCTTGCACACCTATTTCCAAAAGCTTTTCGCTTTCTTTATTAAAGATGAAAATAATTTGCTTCGGAAATAGTTCCACCAATAAAAACCCTGCTATGGAAACATATGTTGCAGCCCTTAAACAAACCATTAGCGTTTCCTTTACTCTTTGATAATTTTTTGCCCCATGATTAAAACTAATTATGGGTTGAGATGCCATATTTATCGCAATGGTTGTCATAAAAATGAGCATTGTTATGCTTAAAATGACACTCATTGCCCCTACTGCCAAATCTCCTCCGTAATTAACCAATTGTGTGTTAAAAGTTCCCATTACAGCACTTGCAGCCATCTGCATCAAAAACGGAGAAAAACCAATCGTACAGATATACATTGTAATCTCAGGGTTAAGCCTGATGTTCCTTAAGCGTAATTTTATAACTGAATTTCTGCCCAAAAAATGCCTTAATACCCAAATCATCAACACAAACTGCGAGATCATGGTTGCATAAGCAGCCCCTTTTACGCCCATATTGAAGGTGAATATAAATAACGGATCCAGAAGTATATTTGTGCCCGCGCTTATTAACATAGAATACATGGCAACCCGGGCATTCCCTTCTGACCGTATCAAATTATTGAACGAGTACCCCATTGTTCCGAACAAAGTACTAAACAAGATAATATTCAAATAGTCGTTTGCATATTGCGACGTTGATTCTCCGGTGCCAAATAACCTAAGCAAGGGCGTTTTTATTGTAAATCCTAATATTGTAACTACAACAGAGGTTATTATGACTAAAACAAATGCGGTCCCTAGTACTTTCTCGGCCCTGTCCATATCCTTTTTGCCCAGGTTTATTGAAATTCGGACACCTGCCCCAATTCCCACAAGCATGCCAAACGCCATAACAATCAGCATAACCGGAAAAACACTTCCTAATCCCGATAAAGCGAGATCATTAACCCCCTGTCCAATAAAAATCCTGTCAACAATATTGTACAAAGAATTAATTACAACTCCGGCAAAGGCTGGCAGAAAATAATGCCATAACAATTTACGGATACCCCCATATTCGAGCTCCTTTACATTCCGATGATTATCATCCATAATAATTAGATTCTTGTGACAAATCTACCATTCTTCAATAAAACACGCGCTATTTTCAGATTAAATGTGTTAACTAAGAACAGATTTCTTTTTTCCAAAAAGAAGATAGAGAGACCATTCCCCTCCCCCTCCTTAAAAAACGGCCAAACAAAACGTTAACAATATTACATTTATGTATACGAACTTTTAGCAAGAAGATACTATTTCATATATTTAGAATGTTATTTAATATAGCACTAACCACAAAAAAGATATAATGAAAAAAGTAGTTTTCTTATCATTCGTTCTAACAATATTAGGTACATCGGCTTTTTGTCAGTACCAGGGGAAAATCACCAAAGTTTATGATGGCGAAACATTTTGGGTAAAGCTTAATGGCGGAGATGTTGACAGTGTTAAACTGTGGGGCATTGACAGCCCGGAATTAAAGCAGGAATTTGGAAATGCAGCCCTCAAAAACCTCAAGTCCCTTATTTACAAAGAGGTGAATCTTGAATATAAAACCAGGGACAAAGACAACTATATGCTTGCTATTGTTACTTATAAAACAAGAGCGGGAGAAGATGTTAACCTAAACTATCATTTAGTAGAAAAAGGATATGCCTGGAAAAGTAAGTTTTCTAAGGATAAAAAACTGGAAAAACTTCAAAAGCAAGCAGAAAAAAACAAGGCCGGACTATGGAAAAGTACAAACCCAATCCCGCCCTGGGAGTGGAAAAAACACAACAAATAAAAAGATGACAGGTTCTTATTTTGTTGAGAGCTGCTCAAAAAATAAACGTTTCAATGCTTATTTTTTTGATTAAGAAGTGTTAAAATTACGTGCCACTTAATCAAAAATAAGTTAACCTGAAACAATTAATTTCACCTTCTATCTTTTCACGAAGACCTGAACAAAAAAGATAAATGTCCGCTTTTATAAGTTCCCGGAAGTACATCAGTTCATAAAAAAACTGTCTGTACCTCTCCTTTCCAAGAAAGTTAACCTCAATTCCATTTGTTGCCGTTCACAGGCTTTTATAACAAAAAATTGATTTTGAATGCTAAAACTTGCATATAACAATATGCCTGAGGCATGTTTATTTTAACATAAAACCTTAACTAAATGAAAATTAACAAACTTAAAGGATTACTTATTATTGCAGTAATCCCCTTATTAACATGGAGGTGTTCGGATGACCCTCAGAAAGAACTTACAGCAGAAGTCCAATCCAAATCATTAAAAGATGCCGAATGCAGTTCCTGCAAAAGTGTGCCTGTTAAAGGTTACGGATGGAACCTGGAATGGTCTGATGATTTTACCGGTTCTTCACTAGACATGAACAAATGGAAAATTGGCTATCCTTGGGGTTCAAAAACCCATAACCATAAAGGATATGCCACCAAAGAAAACGCAGTTGTGGAAAACGGCATATTAAAACTTTACGGTGGCGGAGGTAAACATAACGACAAGTACAATACCGGTGTTGTTAGTGCCCTAAAGAAAATTGATTTTTCGGATCCCAATGCAGAATGGCTTGTTGAAGCCCGTATGAAGCTCGGCACTAAAAACGGTGTATGGCCTGCGTTCTGGTTAAACAGCACTGGTGGCTGGCCTAATATCAATGAAATAGATATTATGGAACAAAAAGGTTGGGGCGACCAGAAAAAGTACGAAACGGTAATGCACTTCGCAGTTCCGAAAGGAAAAAGGCCTTCTCAACACAGAACCGTTACTGGCCCTAACAATCTTGACTATAACTGGCATACTTACTCTGTGGCAATTAAGAAAAATGAAGTTAAAACCTTATTTGACGGAAAAACCGTAAACAGAGTAACCGGCAATAAAAAAGACAGGTTGAGAAAGAAAACATATAATATCATCCTAAACCTGGCCATTGGCGGTGACTGGGGTGGTAAAGGTTATCAAAAATGGATCGATGATTTCTCTCAGCAATCCATTTACCAAATTGATTATGTAGCTGTTTATAAAAAATAGCCATTAATCACTGAACCTGAAGTTGTCAGGAATGCTTGTAATGCTTTCAGACATATTGTTATCTCGAAACTTACACCACCTCTCCTGATAATTTCGGGTTCTTTATCCACGCATAAAACCAACAAAATCAAACGCCCACTCAATCAATAAGGCTATTCCCTTCTTTATCAACAATCTAAAATATATCACCACCTCTATCTGAAATTTATTTTTGTCCCTACCGCAATAACACTAAATAATATTAAAAAATTTGAGATATTTGTGTAAGGATTAAATTATTGTTACGACTACTAGAACGAATCTAAAACAAAAATATAACCATGATTAAAGCTGTTTGGAACGGAAAAATATTAGCTGAGAGCAATGATACCGTAATTGTAGACAGAAAACATTATTTCCCCAAAAAGGATGTAAACTTTGAATTTCTTGAAGATAGCCAAACCCACACAACATGCCCTTGGAAAGGGGAAGCCAGTTATTACACCGTTGTTGTGGACGGAAAAAAGAATAACGATGCTGCGTGGTATTACCCGAACCCTAAAGAAAAAGCTGAACACATTGGTTCTCATATTGCTTTTTCATACGTACATGGTATTGATGTAATTGAGGAATAGTATCTTTTACACGCTAATCTTTCATAGCAACCTGATATTTAAATATCTCCTCTTCCAAGCTATGCCAGATAAAAAATGGCATAGCATATATAAAAAATCCGCGACTCTTTACTATAGCTTTTTTATTTTCCCACACCATCAACACTAAAAATCTCTTGTATAAGCCCTTTATACTTCTCTATTAAGTAACGTCTTCTTAATTTAAGCGTCGGGGATAATTCCCCTGATTGTGGTGCCCACTCATCATGAACCAGCTTAAACCTCTTTATATGCTCTGTCTGTCCGAGTTGTTTATTTATTAAACTAACTTCTTTTTGATAACGTTGTACTACCTGCTCTATTTTTATTAATTCAGCGTTGTCCCTGTACTTTACTCCATGCCGCGAACACCATTCATGCAAAAAAGGAAAGTTTGGTACAATCAAGGCACTTGCAAACTTCTGATTTTCACCAAAAACAAAAACCTGTTCTATAAAAAAAGACTCTTTAAAAATATTCTCTATAGCCTGTGGGGCAATATATTTTCCACTGGACAGCTTAAAAATTTCCTTTTTCCTGTCGGTAATTTTCAGATACTTGTCTTCCACCAGAATCCCAATATCTCCTGTATGTAACCATCCATCGGATTCAATAACCTCCCTGGTTTGTTCCTCATCTTTATAATATCCCATCATTATGCAGGGACTTTTGGTCACAATTTCTCCATCCTCCAAAATTTTTACTTCCACTCCCGGAAGAATTGGTCCCACCGTTCCAATCTTTATTTCCCCTGAATCATAATTATTTGTGGCTATTACCGGAGAGGTTTCTGTCATCCCATAACCTTCTACAAGAGGAATTCCGGCTGCATTAAAAACCCTGATCAAACGAGGCTGCATAGCGGCTCCACCTGTTACAATTTGATTAACATTACTCCCGACAGCTTCCCTCCATTTTGAGAACACTAACTTATCTGCAATCTTCAATTTCAAATGATAGATCCAACCGTTCTCATTATTAAATTCAAATTTTAACCCCAGGTTTAGTGCCCAGAAAAAAATCTGCTTCTTAATCCCTTTTAGGTCTTTCCCTCTTCCTACAATCCTGTCATAAATCCTTTCCAAAACCCTGGGGACAGCTATAAAAACATGAGGACGGACTTCTCTGAGATTATTTGCAATTGTACCCAGGCTTTCCGCATAATAAATTGACACCCCTTTATCCTGAAAATGATAATTAATCGTTCTTTCAAAAATATGGCTTATTGGCAGAAAACTTAAAGTACGCTGACTGTCATTAAAACTAAAGACCTGCTCTATTCCCCTAAGGTTTGATATAATATTTTTATGGCTAAGCATAACCCCCTTAGGATTTCCCGTTGTGCCTGAGGTATAGATAATAGTTGCCAAATCGTCTGGTTTAACAGAACGTTTTATGGCATTTAATTTTTCCTTGAATTCTGTTTCATTATTCTTGCCCAACTCATAAATTTCCTTCCAGTTTTTGGCTTCTTCAACTTCATCGAAAGTATAAATATCTTTGAGCGCATCCACTGAGTTCGTCAATGGCTTCAATTTCCTATATAACCCTTTGTCTGAAACAACCAAAATAGTGGGTTCGGCATGATTTAAAAGATAAATGAAATCGCTATCGCTAATCGTTGGATAAACCGGCACATGAATTATCCCTGCCTGGCTCATTGCCATATCTAAAAAATTCCATTCCGGACGATTATTTGAAACCGTGGCTATTCTGTCCCCTCCCTTGAACCCCATCGCCATCAGTCCATAGCTCAACATATTGGCATAATGGACATAGCTTTTGGCACTATATTTTTTCCACTTACCTTCCACCTTTGCTGCGAGTGCATCTTCTTTATCCGGATATTCCTTTAAATAGCGGTCAAGTAGGTCAAAAACTCTGGTGGCTTCCATCATTGTTATCTTTTTAATTTCGTTAAATTTATAAATCTCTCGCTAAACCGAATCCTTTTTATAAAGCAAGAATATTTTCCTCTTGTATTTGTTCAGTATTATATTTCTTTTCGTCTTCAGGGTGGATGAAAGTTCCCCTGTATCAACCGACCATTTATCAGGAACAAGAAGGTGTTTCTTAATCTGTTCTGTCTTTCCTAACTGCCGGTTCACTTTATCTACCTCTTTTTGAATAGCTAACTTTACTTCGGAAAGTTCAATTATTTTGTGATTCGGAATTTTATCACTCAATTTAAAAATTACGCGCAAGTTAGTGAAATTTGGACAAATCACGGCCCCGGCACAATGCTTGCCCTCCCCAATGACCATTAGGTATTCTATTATCGGACAATTAAAGAATTTACTCTCTATAGCTTGCGGAACAATATATTTACCATAAGAAGTCTTAAACATTTGTTTTTTTCGTCCTGTAATCCTTAAGTATCTATTGTCATGAAAATCACCTATATCCCCCGTATGTAACCAACCATCAACAAGTACCTCCCTTGTTTGCCCTTCCTGTTTCAGATATCCTTTCATCACGTTTGGTCCTTTTACCAGAATTTCTCCGTCCGGGGCAATCTTTACCCGAACATTGTTCACTACCGGCCCTACATAACCAATCTTAAAATTTCCGTTTCCCGGAAAGTTTAATGAAACCAGTGGCGACGCTTCTGTTAATCCATATCCTTCGAAAACCGGCATCTTACATGCCCAGAAAAAGCGAATAATTTTATAATTTACCGGAGCGCCTCCGCACCCAATGTACTGTATTTTTCCCCCTAAAGACATCTTTACAAATCGAAAAACCAACATATATGCCAGTTTGTTCCAGAAATTAAGTACGGACTTATTCTTGTCCGGTTCAAACCTAAAACCGGTCTTTACGGACCAGTTTACAAGCCACCTGGCCATAAAAAAACGTTTCTCATTACTAACAATAACCCGTTTGACAATCTTCTCTAAAACCCTTGGCACAACAGTTGTCCCATGCGGACGAACCTCTCGAAAATTATTCATCAGGGACTTCAGGCTTTCACAATAAAAAATGCTGGTCCCTTTTACCTGAAATTGATAATTAGCAGTCCGTTCATAAACATGACAAAGTGGTAAAAAACTTAAGATACGGCTCCCATCCCCTAAGGGCTGAATCTCCAATGCCGACAGCATGCTGGATATCAAATTCATATGAGACAACATCACCCCTTTGGGAAACCCAGTGGTCCCTGATGTGTAAATTATGGTTACAATATCATCCGGGGTTAACGACTCTTTTCTTTGATTTAACTCCTTTACCGCTTCTGCCGACCTGCTTTCGCCTAAAAAAAGCAGATGCTCATAATTCTCAACATTTGTTAACTTCTCAACAGAATAAATTCGTTTCAGGCTTACAACTTCGTCTTTCAACGTTGTTATTTTATTGTATGCCGCCTGTTCTCCGACAAAAACGACACGTACTTCAATCTGATTTAGAATAAACAGGTAATCACTGTCACTCAATGTTGGATAAACAGGAACATGTATTGCCCCGACCAGCGACAAAGCCATATCCAGAATATTCCATTGAGGGGAATTGGAGTTAAAAACTGTGGCAACATACTCTCCTTTCTGCACCCCAATATCAATCAGCCCCAAAGCCAGCTTTTCAGATAAGGTATAATATTCTGTACAGCTAACAGAATGCCAGTTTTGTCCCTTTCTCTGAAAAAAAGCTGGCTTTTCCGCATAATGTTTGGCGCAATATTCAGCAATTTCAAAGGTTCGCTTTATCTGACCAGGTTCCATTTACCTGTCTTTATCTTACTCCTTGAAAAAATCCGGGTATTCATTCATATTATAGAATGCAAATGAAAATATGTCTGCCAATTCATCAAGAAACATGGAAACAGATTTTCCTGCACCGTGGCCCGCTTTGGTATCAACCCTTATTAATACTGGGAGTTCCCCGGTCTGTTTATCTTGAAGCTGAGCGGCATATTTAAAAGAATGGGCAGGAACAACCCTGTCGTCATGATCTGCAGTTGTAACCAATGTTGCCGGATAACTTACCCCCTCTTTAACATTATGGACCGGAGAATAGCCCAGCAGGTACTCAAACATAACCTTACTACTGTCTGCACACCCGTAATCAGAAATCCATCCGGCACCGGAAGTAAATTTATGATAACGCAACATATCCATTACTCCAACTGCCGGCAGGGCAACCCGGAACAAATCCGGACGCTGTGTGCTCACTGCCCCAACAAGAAGCCCTCCGTTTGAGCCGCCCATAAGGGTAAGTTTGTCTTTTGATGTGTACCCGCTTTCCTGAAGATATTCTGCAGCCGCAATAAAATCATCGAAAACATTTTGCTTTTGTAGCTTTGTCCCTGCTTTATGCCATTCCTTTCCATACTCGCCACCACCACGTAGGTTCGCAAGGGCAAAAACTCCCCCCATTTCAAGCCAGCCAAGCCACCTGAACGAAAACGAAGGAGTAAGGCTGATATCAAAGCCCCCATACCCATAAAGCAATGTTGGGTTCTGCCCGTTCAGTTCTGTTCCTTTCTTACAAACAATAAACATCGAAACCTTTGTCCCATCCTTACTTGTATAGAAAACCTGCCTGGTTTCATATTGACTGCAATCGACATTAAGCTTTGGTGCTTTGAAAAGTTCCGTTTTTCCATTTTCTATCTGCAAAGCATATATCGACATTGGAGCCGTAAAAGTTCTGTATTCAAAAAACACCTCGGTGTCTTCATCTTCTCCTCTAAAACCTGACACACTGCCTATTCCCGGCAACTCCACCTGACGTATTTCGTTTCCTTCAAGATCAAACTGACAAACCATACTCGATGCATTCTTCAAATAATTTATGAAAATATTTCGCCCTGCAACCGATATTGTTTCTATCACCTGTTTTCTCTCCGGCACCAACTCTTCCCAGTTTTCTGGAGAAGGGTTATTTAAATCTACTTTTACGACCCTTCTGTTTGCAGCCTTATAGTTAGTGGCCATATAAAGAAAATCATTGTCGGCATAAATCAATTCATGATCATTATCAAAACCTTTAGCAATAGCAATAAATTCATTGCTTTCTTTTATGTTTCTTTGCACATAAACTTCATTTCCACTCGTTCCTTCTGCAGCCGTAACAAAAAGGTTTTCAACACCATCAAACAGAACCGCACCAACATATCTTCGCCTTATTTCTTCTCCAAAAACAAGCTTATCTGAAGACTGAGGTGTACCAAGTTTATGATAATATAATTTATGGCTCATGGTCATTGCCGACAGAAGAGAACCTTTTTTGGGTTTATTATAACTGGAGTAAAAGAAACCATCGTTTTTATTCCAATGTATTCCACTGAATTTTACGTTTACTATAGTATCCTCTATAACATTCCTGCTACCAACGTCCATTACAATTATTTTCCTCCAGTCCGAACCTCCCTCTGAAATTGAATAGGCGCAATACGCTCCGTTTTCAGAGAACTTAAGTTCCCCTAGCGCCGTTGTTCCGTCTTCTGAAAATGTATTCGGGTCCAGAAATACCTCCCCTTCCTTTTCCTTCGAATCTGAAACATATAATACAGAATGATTTTGCAATCCTGAATTCTTCATGTAGTAATACTTTCCATTCTTCTTTAGTGGCAGAGCTGAATAACGTTCATAGTTGACCATTTTATCAAACTTCTTACGAACCGTATCTCTGAACGGAATTTGTTTCAAATACTTAAATGTCGCTTCATTTTGACGGGAAACCCAGTTCGCAGTTTGCGGAGAACGATCATCTTCCAGCCACCTGAAAGGATCAGCTACTTTTTCACCGAAAAATTCCTCAGAAATGTCTTCTTTTACCGTTTCAGGGTACTCCACTTCAATGTGTGGAAATTGCTCTGACTGTTTACATGCTGTCATAGTCAATATTGAAAAAAATAAAATATTAAATGTTGTAGTTTTCATAAATAGTAAAGTTTCAGTGTCTCTTTTTTCTCTGTAATATAGGGATTTAAATATTCATATGAGTAAAAACAATCAAATTCAGGAACAGTTCAAGGTGCATTAGATACCCTCTCTGATTGTACTTTCCGTAATTGGTTGTTCAAAAACAGAAAATATCCCTACCCCAATCACGCCAGGGTAGGGTATTATAGCAATCGCTAATTTTTTTCTCTGCAAAAAACAATTTTTAATTGTCATTTTGCTTCTGCACCACAAGTGACCTACAAAATCACAGATCCATCTACATAAAGTTCATGGTTTTTACGACTTAACCAACTCCTCTGCCCTTTTCAATGCATTCGCAATCCCTTCCGGGTTCTTACCTCCGGCAGACGCAAAGAAAGGCTGCCCACCACCGCCGCCAGATATTTCCTTGGCCAGTTCCCTGACTATATTTCCGGCGTGAAACGAACGGCCCTTAACTATTTCATCCGAAAGTGCCACAGCTAAATGAGCTTTTCCGTCAATCTCTGCCCCCAAAACCAAAAATAAATTCTCAACTTCTCCTTTCAACTGAAAAGAGATGTCTTTTATTATACTGGCAGTATCCGTTTCAATTTTTCTGCAAATGAAACTTATTCCATTTATATCAACTACAGAATCCTTTATCTCCTGTTTCAACCTTTTAGCTTCAAGCTGCGCATACAGCTCCAGTTTCCTGCGCATTTCATCACTTTGGTTCACGATACCGGTTGCTGTCTGTACAATATTCTTTACCGATCCCCCAATTACACTTGAAAGATCTTTTAAAACCTGTAGTTGTTTTGAGACATATTGTTCAGCTCCAATGCCTGTTACGGCTTCAATTCTTCTGATACCTGCTGCAATAGAACTTTCTGCTGAGATTTTAAAATAACCTATATCTCCGGTTGACTTCACATGTGTTCCACCACAGAGTTCTACCGTTTCTCCGAATTCTACTACACGAACAACATCTCCGTATTTTTCTCCAAAAAGAGCCATAGCCCCCATTTCTCTTGCCTCATCAAATGAAGTCTGAACAATATTGGCTTTGTTGTTATTTCTGATCATCTGATTAACCATATCCTCAACCCGTTCTATCTCCTCTTCTGTTATTTTTTGAAAGTGTGAGAAATCGAAACGAAGATGGTCCGGGGTAACCAAAGAACCTTTTTGCTCAACATGTTCTCCTAAAGTTCTCCTTAAAGCATGATGCATCAGGTGTGTAGCCGTATGATTGCCAGCCGTATTTCGTCTGGAAATCGAATCTACCTTGGCATTAAACACCGCATTAACATTTTGAGGTAATTTCGAGACGATATGCAAACTAAGGTTGTTTTCTTTCACAGTATCCAGCACTTGTATTACCTCTCCATCTGCTTCAATAACCCCCTTGTCTCCAACCTGCCCACCACTTTCTCCATAGAAAGGTGTAAGATTAAATACAAGGTGAAAAAATTCTTTCTTTTTTGACGTCACCTTTCTGTACCTGGAAATCTTAACCTGAGCCTCCAGTTTATCATACCCCACAAATTCCTGAACATTATCATCGAATAAAACTACCCAGTCCGAGGCTTCACTCTCCGAGGCCTTTCTGGAACGTTCTTTCTGAGCCTGCATTTCACTGTCAAACTGCTCAATATTTACAAAAAGCTCATTCTCTCGGAGTATGAGCTGGGTCAAGTCCAAAGGAAAGCCATAAGTATCATATAATTCAAAAGCCTTTTTACCACTTACTTCCTTTTTGTTTTCCTTCTTTGCATCTTTTATAAGGTTGTCCAACAACTTAATACCTGAATCCAGTGTTTTAAGAAAAGCCTTTTCCTCGTCAAGAATTACGCGCTCGATCAAGTCTTTTTGACGGGTTAATTCTGAAAAATTATCCCCCATAACTTCTGACAATGTACTTACCAACTTATAAATTACAGGTTCTTTCTGGTTCAGGAATGTATAGTTATACCTGATAGCCCTTCTCAGGATGCGGCGAATTACATACCCTGCCTTTGCATTTGACGGCAACTGACCATCGGCAATGGCAAAAGCGACCGCCCGAAGGTGATCGGCCACAACCCGCATGGCAATATCAGCCTTCTCTTCTTTTCCATATGGGAGATCTACAAATTCAGAAATACGCCTGATTACAGGCTGAAAAACGTCCGTATCATAATTTGACTTCTTACCCTGTATCACCATGCAGAGCCTTTCAAACCCCATTCCCGTATCCACATGAACTTTTGACAGTGGAACTAGGGTCGAGTCTGACTTTCTGTTAAACTGAATAAATACAAGGTTCCATATCTCAATTACCAAAGGGTGATCTTTATTGACCAATTCGCTTCCTGGAATTTTTGCCCTTTCCTCTTCGTCCCTTAAATCAACATGAACTTCCGAACAGGGTCCACATGGGCCAACATCCCCCATTTCCCAGAAATTATCTTTTTTAGACCCTCTTAATATCCTGTCTTCCGGCAAGTAATTCATCCATAAGTCATAGGCTTCCTGATCCCAAGGTACGTTATCCTTCTTATCTCCCTCAAATACCGTCGCATATAAACGTCCTTTATCCACTTGCATCTCTTCTGCCAGAAATTCCCATGCCCACGAAATTGCCTCCTTTTTGAAATAATCACCAAACGACCAATTTCCCAACATTTCAAACATTGTATGATGATACGTGTCATGCCCAACTTCCTCCAAATCATTATGCTTTCCGGAAACCCTAAGGCATTTTTGGCTATTTGCCACCCTAAGCTCCTTGGGAACGGCATTATCAAGAAATATATCTTTGAACTGGTTCATTCCAGCATTCGTAAACATTAATGTAGGATCGTCTTTTATAACCATTGGTGCCGATGCTACTATTTTGTGTTCTTTTGATTCAAAAAAATCAAAGAATTTTTGACGAATTTCTCTTGATGTCATTTAAATATCTAGTTTTATTTGATAATTTATAACCGCAGTTATTAACAATATCACTTTTTAAAAGGGTTGTAAAAATAATTTTTTTCTTATAGATTTGTTGCATCCCAATAATAATATGATTAAAAATAATTGACTATCAATTGATTTCGGAAGGTAATTTATATAAATACGACCAAAAAGCTTTACAGTTTACGCCCAGGGGGGATTCTTCCGGGGGTAAATGGAAGCAATTTGCAAGGTTTTTCACCTTCATATCTTTCTTTGCCTTAATACTAATGGTTATTATTCATTATATGGTTGGTTCTCCAAATCAATTATTCTTAAAACATAAAACCAGCTTATATAAAAACCGATTCGTTCTGCTAAACGAAAATCTTGACAGTTTAAATTCAAAACTTCATTCTGAAATTTTCCCTTCCGATAAGTACTATCGGGAAATCCTTGACTTAGATTCTGTCCCCACACCTGTCCGTTTCGCCGGAACGGGAGGTAGTAACCCATATGACACCCTTAAGAATTATCATTACAAAGATATTATAACAAATACTTTAAGAAAAATTAACATTTTAAATAACCAGCTTAAAATACAAGACCAATCCTATGAATATGTATTAAAAAAAGCAATATTTAACAGTGAAAAAACATTTGCTGCTCCTGCCATCCAACCAGTAAAACCAACTGAAAACATTCACATTAGCTCTTATTTCGGTTATCGAAAAGACCCTTTTACCAAGAAAACAAAGATGCATTCAGGCTTGGACTTTGCTGGACCTAAGAACACCAAAATATATGCCACAGCTGACGGAATTGTAACAATTACTAAAGATTCACGTAGAGGATATGGAAAAGAAGTTGTAATTTCGCATGCCTTTGACCTTAGTACAAGGTATGCACATTTAAATGACATACTGGTTTCGAAAGGTCAAAAAGTAAAAAGGGGAGAATTAATCGGACTTATGGGGAATACGGGAAAGTCAACCGGTGTTCATCTTCATTACGAAGTAAGGATAGACGGTAGACCAACGAACCCGATTTACTATTTTGCTGATGATTTAACCGAAAAAGAGTACGAGCTTATTACAAAATTAACTCACGAAGAAGGAAATTAAGATGGCAAAGCACAGCTATAAATTTAACAAAGAATCACTTAGCTACGTAAAAGTTAAACGTACCAGAAGTCAGAAACTTCTTAATTATCTTACTTATTTTCTTGCAAGTATAGTGTTGGCTATGGCTTACTGGGTTATATTTTATGCCCTGTTTGATTCACCAAAGGAAAAAGGACTTAAAAGACAAATTACCGAATTAAAGCTTAACTATGAGCTTATACAGGAAGATTTTAAAAACGCGGAAGCCGTTCTTAAAGACCTGCAGGAGAGAGATGACAATATATACAGGACCATATTTGAAACAGAACCAATAAACTCGTCCGTAAGAGAAGCCGGTGTTGGAGGTTCCAATACCTATCAGGAACTTACAGATATGGAAAACGCAGAAATTGTCATCAATGTAAAAAAACAACTGGACAAAATAATGAAGAAATTATACGTTCAGTCTGTTTCTTATGATGAGGTAATTAATCTTGCAAAAAATAAAGAAGAAATGCTGGCTGCGCTTCCTGCAATTATGCCAATTTCCAATAAAGACTTAAAACGAACCGCCAGTGGCTGGGGATACAGAATCCACCCTATCTATAAAATCAGGAAATTCCATTACGGGATGGACTTTACATCTCCGACCGGAACAGATATTTATGCCACCGGAGACGGAACAATATCTCAGGTACAATCTTCAAAAAGGGGATACGGAAACAAAGTAGTCGTCGATCATGGATTCGGATACAAAACATTATATGCCCACCTTTCCAGGTTTAATGTAAAAGAAGGCCAAAAGGTTAAACGCGGCGATGTAATAGGGTTTGTGGGAAGTACAGGAACATCCACCGCTCCTCACTTACATTATGAGGTAATTCGAAATGGTAAGAAGGTAAACCCTGTAAATTATTATTTTAATGACCTTACAGCGGATGAGTACGAAAAAATGATTGAAATTTCACAAAACTCCGGACAAACTTTCGATTAAAAAAATAATCTTTATCATATAAAGCAGACCTTCAAACAGTCTGCTTTTTTTATATCTTATAAAAAAATATTTAACGATTTCCTAACCCACAACTTTAAGCTAATATGAGAAACCAGAGCATCATAATATTCTTGTTAATAATCGGTAAAATAGTTTATTCCCCTATATACGGGCAAACTTTTAAAACCCCTTCTACAAAACAGGAACCGGACAAATTACGGGCAAGCTTAAAACAATTACCGTCAATAAAAGACACAATACAAATAATAGGAGTCGGAGATATTATGCTTGGAACGGATTACCCCTCTGCCGGGTATTTGCACCCGTCTAAAGATTGTTCTCCGATTATGAGGAACGTTCTTGAACATTTAAAAAGTGCGGATGTAACCTTTGGAAACCTGGAAGGAGTGTTGGCTGGAGATAAAGGGACTCCCAAACGTTGCAACAACCCGGATCAATGTTATGTGTTCAGAATGCCTGTAAAGTACACTAAATGCCTGACTGCCGCCGGATTTGATCTTCTAAGTGTTGCCAACAACCATGTTAATGACTTTGGATATGAAGGGCGAAAACACACAGCTAAAGTGCTAAAAGAGGCAAACCTT
Organism: Bacteroidales bacterium; assembly: GCA_965230395.1. Lineage (GTDB taxonomy): Bacteria > Bacteroidota > Bacteroidia > Bacteroidales > UBA10428 > UBA10428. The sequence continues at coordinate 1,270,619 of CBDDKV010000002.1, read as the reverse complement.
AGCTTCGCTGGTTTTTCAGACACGCCCTATACAATAAAAAAAATAGACGGTGTAGTTTACGGTCTTTGTGCTTTTGCCCCACATTCCGGTACCGCCGATTCCAGAAAAATAAATACGGTTAAAGCAGTTGTTTCTAAACTCGACTCTATAGTTGATATTGTAATTGTATCATTTCATGCGGGTGCGGAAGGTAGGAACCACCAGCACGTAACCAGAAAAACGGAATTCTTTTATGGGTATAACAGGGGGAATGTTTATGAGTTCTCACATGCCGCTATTGATGCCGGCGCTGACGTTGTTTTTGGACACGGCCCTCATGTTACCAGGGCCATCGAATTATATAAAGGACGACTAATCTGTTACAGCCTTGGCAATTTTGCAACCTACAGGCGGTTTAACCTTTCCGGCCCCAATGGCATTGCCCCAATAATGAAAGTATTCACCAACAGGACCGGCGAATTTATTTCCGGAGAAATAATCCCTATCTATCAGGAAGGTGAAGGTATAACTAAAATTGACCCACAGAAAAGGGTTATAAAGAAAATCCAGGAGCTGACCACAGCAGATTTCCCCGAAAGCAAACTCATTATTGATAACAACGGAATTATAAAGCAAAAGGAATAGAAAACCATGAAACAACTCTTCTTTTTTTTCATTGTTCCTTTTATTACTTCAAATATTGTTCTTGGAGAAACAGATTCTACACATAGCGACTACACAGAAAAGTATGAGATAATAATACCAACCTTTTTAGGCAACCATCAACGAAACTATTATGGCAACACCGCACCAGACACGCTCGTGACGCACTGGAAGCATTACCTGGGAAAAGGTAAAACCGTAATTTCAAGAAAGCTTGGTGAAAGGGAATGGGCAGGAGCAGGATGGACCGGGCAACCACTCCTGGTTAAGGAAGATTCAAGTCTGTTTCTCATTCAGGGAGCATACGATCATCACCTGAAAAAAATTGATGCCGTAAACGGAAAACTTATCTGGCAGTATAAGTTTGATGACGTTATAAAAGGGACGGGTACTATCTGGAATGCACCCGATTCAACAGAACCTGAAAACCGTCTCGTTATACTGCAAGGGAGCAGGCTGGGAATTGGGAACTACCTGGACTCCAAACACATTCCCAGCTACCGTGCCATTTCTTACTTCACGGGGAAAGAACTATGGAGGCTTGATGTTAAATGGACAAAAAGTTACTCCCGAGATGTTGATGGGAGTGCCTTAATCTATAACGACACGGCATACATTGGGCTGGAAAACTCCCTGTTTACAAAATTTAACCCCGATTACAAACAAGCTTCTGTAATAGATGGGATGTTACAACCCGCTATTTACAAAGAAACTTTACTGTATACTCAAAGTGATATTAAAAAGCACGGTGGGAACCTGGTGACAGAATCTTCTCCCAGCCTGCTCGACAGCGTATTATACATTGCTTCCGGAACCGGACATATTTTTGGTTATTCATTAAAAACAGATACAATTGTATGGGACTTCTTTATTGGTTCTGACATAGATGGTTCTGCCATTGTAACCAGTGATTCCTGCATTATTGTAACTATTGAAAAACAATACATCGAAGGCCAGGGAGGAGCGATGAAGCTGGATCCGAGAAAACCACCAGAAGAAGCCGTTGTGTGGTTTCTGCCGACAGAAAACAAAAAACATGCGAGTTGGGACGGAGGGGTAATTGGATCTGCCGGAATAAACGACTCTTACCGTACAAATGACTCAATCCCCTATCTGGCAGCTATCTCCGCAATTGACGGGTATCTTTATGTTGTCAACCATAAAGAAACTGATACTGTTTTGGTTAATGGACCTAACCTAAAACAGAAATACCCCCGTCCCAAAATAGTTTATAAATACCAAACAGGGGCATCTATATCAACCCCCATATTTGTTAATAACAAATTAATCTCGGCAGGATACGGAGGACTTTTCTTATTCAGGTTTGACGAAAACCTCAACTTTTCAAAAATTGCCAGACACAAAGGAACTTATGAATCAACACCTGTTGTTCACAATAAGAAACTATATATTGCGTCAAGGAACGGTTATTTTTATTGTTTAGGTAATCGACCATAAGCTCTTGGTTATTTTTGTTTTATTTGTTATTTTAGAGCGTTCATAGAATATTACTGAGATGCCTTATATTGAGAAGAAAGTTGAAAAACTATACTATTCTATTGGAGAAGTTGCAAAGATGTTCAACGTGAATACTTCTTTAATACGTTTTTGGGAGAAAGAGTTTGATGTTATTAAGCCTAAAAAAAATAAAAAAGGAAACCGTTTCTTTACAAAGCAGGATATCGACAATTTTCATTTAATATACCACCTTGTAAAAGAGCGTGGAATGACTCTTGGTGGGGCTAAAAAGAAACTAAAAGAAAACAGAGAAGACACAGTCAACAATTTCGAGGTCATAAAATCCCTGACAGAAATAAAAAAAGTGTTACTCGACATAAAAGAAAATCTTTAGGCATTTAAATTTTACCTGTCCTTAAATAATTCTTATCCTTTCCTTTATGAAAATTAGAAATATTGTAGGTGTACTGGAAGATATGGCACCAAAAGCTTTGCAGGAAAGCTACGACAACTCCGGACTTTCTGTTGGAGACCCGAACACCCCCGCATCTGGCGTACTTTGCACACTGGATGTTACCGAGGAAGTTATTGAGGAAGCCATAGAAAAGAAACTTAACCTGATTATTTCGCACCATCCCGTAATATTCCAGGGAATAAAGTCACTTACAGGCTCCAATGCTGTTGAAAACATTGTTATCAAAGCAATAAAGAACGACATAGCACTATACGCTGCCCATACAAACTTCGACAACATCTCCTCAGGGGTTAACTCTGTGATATGCAACAAAATTGGGTTAAGAAACTGCAAAATTTTAAGCCCGGCAAAAGAAAAACTTGTTAAGCTCACCACTTTTGTACCTGAAGGGTCCCTGAATGAAGTTAGAAATGCCATTTTTGAAGCCGGGGCCGGCAGTATAGGCAATTATGATTACTGCAGTTATAATATTGACGGGTACGGTACATTCAGGGGAAATCAAGGCACCACCCCTTATGTTGGGAGTCAGGGGGAACTGCACACTGAGCCGGAAACAAGAATTGAAACCATTTTACCGGAATACCTTCAATCTAAAGTTGTACAAGAATTAATCAAGGCCCACCCATACGAAGAGGTAGCGTTCGATTTATATCCACTGAACAATAGGTTTGAAAATGTAGGTGCCGGAATGGTTGGGGAACTTGAACATGAAATATCTGTGGAAAAACTCTTGACGCATTTAAAAGAAACCTTTAAAGCAGAAGGGATCAGATATGCCGGAAACAATCATACAAAAATCAAACGTATTGCAGTTTGTGGTGGAAGTGGCAGCTTTCTGATTGGAGATGCCATAAGAAATAAAGCTGATGCTTTTATTACGGGAGATTTAAAATACCATCAATTCCTCGACCATCATAATCAATTATTAATCATTGACATAGGACATTTTGAGAGTGAACAATACACGAAAGTGCTTTTTTATGAATTACTTAAGAAAAAATTCCCTAAATTTGCGGTTCATTTATCAGAAGTAAAAACAAATCCAATAAAATATTTTTAAGAAGATGGCTGAAAATAAAAACAAGGGATCCGAAGTAGCCGAACTTTCAGTTGAAGATAAGCTTAAAGCACTTTATAAATTACAGAAAATAAAGTCAGAGGTGGATAAAATCAGGACGTTAAGAGGAGAACTTCCTCTTGAGGTTCAAGATCTTGAGGATGAAATCGAAGGTCTTCAGACTCGTATTGAAAAATATGAGCAGGAAGTAAAAGCCCTTGAAACCAACATTACCGGGAAGAAAAGCGAAATTACTGCAGCCAAGGGACTAATCAAAAAATACGAAGAACAACAAAACAATGTTCGTAATAACCGCGAATATGAATCACTTTCAAAAGAAATTGAATATCAGACCTTAGAAATTGAACTTTGCGAAAAAAGAATAAGGGAGTTTACCGCTCAGATTGCAGATAAAAAACAAATCATCGCTGAATCTCAGAAAACTCTTGAAGAGAGAAGCATTGATCTGGATGCAAAAAAGAAAGAACTTGAAGAAATTGTCTCTGACACAAAGAAAGAAGAAGACGACATGGATGTAGAGGCAAATGAAGTTGAAAAACTAATAGAAGAAAGGTTGCTCACTGCATTTAAAAAAATCAGGAAAAATGCCAGAAATGGTTTGGCCGTAGTTACTGTGCAACGTAACGCCTGTGGAGGTTGTTTCAACAACATTCCCCCTCAGCGTCAACTCGACATCAAGTCCCGTAAAAAAATTATTGTTTGCGAGTATTGTGGTCGTATTCTTGTTGACGGGGATATCCTGGATGAAGAGAAAAAATAATATTTCCTTTATAAATATTTTAAAAGCTTTCCTTAAAGGGAAGCTTTTTTTGTTTCAAATAAGCTTATTGATAAAACCTGGACTCATTAATATTTTTCAAGTGTCCCCTTGTATCTCGCTTAAAGCGGTTTAACTTCCATAAATTATTATCGTTAAACTCTATTAATGCCGAATCAGCTTCATACTTTGCTACCGGTATCACATAAAAAGTTGATTTCTTGCTGCGTTCCTCCTTGTACACCCAATATGGCAAATAAGCCGCAGAATCAAGCTTTGTAACGCCCTCATTTTTACTGAGGTGCAATTCTGCTACTATACCCCCATCTTTATACTGTGCCCTTTGGTTTGAAACAAAATTCCCCAGGGAGTAAAAAACTGGACGCTTTTCTATTGTATCACCTATAGCAACATCCATATACTCTACTGGTTGCACAACATGTGGGTGAGAACCAATTATTGCATCAGCACCATGTTTAAAAATAAATCTTGCCAGCTTGCGTTGTGTCAAGTGTTCCTTCCTCTCATACTCTCTGCCCCAATGTATTGTGACACATGTAAAATCCGGCTTTGCCAGCCGGGCCTTTTCTAAGTCCTGTCTAATCTGTGCTGTATCAATCCGGTTAATAATAAGCGGTGGACTAACTTTTAGTCCATTTGTCCCATACGTGTAGTTCAGAATAGCTAAGCGAATATTGTTTTTTTCAACAATTAACGGATAGTTCTTATCCCGGTCATCGTCCGACACAAAAGTACCTGTGCGCAAAATATTAAAGCTGTCCAGTACTGTTATCGTCCGCTTAAATCCTTTTGCCCCTCTGTCTAACGCATGGTTATTTGCCATTATGAAAATATCAAATCCGGCATCTTTAGCTGCCATAGCAAGTTGATCCGGACTTGAAAACTGCGGATATCCCTTAAATGGTTTTCCGGCAAGCGTAACCTCTAAATTTCCAATTGCAATATCTGCCGCAGAAATATAATCAGTGATATGACGAAATGTGGGTTCATAGTCATAGGTGCCCGATGAGTCTACATACGCCCCGTTTATTTGTCCGTCGTGCCCCATTATATCCCCGGCAACAACAAGAACAACCTTATTCTTTTCTTCCTCCGGACTATTAACCTGAGATTTAACTTCATAACTAAGTAGTAAAAGAAAAGTGAAGATAAAGTGAAAAAAATTACTCATAAGTTTCGTGGTTTAATTAAATACCAGACATCTACCCGCTACAATGTTTTTTATCAATATTGAAACAAAAATAAGATAATTGAGTTAAATATTTTTAGAGACTTTGGCATTGTTTTCGTAAAGAAAGATAAAACAACATACTATAGACTAATGAAAAATTTAAAATTCTATCCCTTGTTCGTTTTAACTATATTGATACTAAATAGTTGCGACGATGTTTTGGACCCCGAAAACTCAGAAAACATTCCAGAGCAACTTGAAGGCTCCTGGAAATGCGATGAATCCTCATCTCTATACAAATCAACAGCGGCCTGGTACTCTGTATATCTGACACCCTCCGAAACAAATGCTTCAGCCATAACAATCAGCAATTTTTATGATTTGGGCAATGACACTGAAGCTTCGACCACAGTAAATGGAAATACCATAACCATTGGTCAACAGGAAATCAAGGGAGGGTATACTGTGCGTGGAAGCGGAACAATTTCTTCTAATCTGAAAACCATTACATGGGTATATTATGTCGATGATGGAAGTGGAGTTGAAGATGAAATTCGGTCCACTTATACATACCAGTATTGATTTTCTTGCATTTTTTTCGTAAATTATTACCCGGAACCCCTTTATTTGAGAAAGATGGACAGTACGGGTACATATTTACAATCCACAGTTCTTGTTCCGGTGGACTATTCGGAGTATAGCAAGTCTGCCTGTCGTTTTGCGGCCAAAATAGCCTTAAAATCCAGGAGCCGGTTACTTGTATTTCATACTTTTTATTCCCCGGCCTTCGACTTAATTGAACTAACAGGAGGAATCCAGACGCAACAACGGTTAAGAAAAGATGTGTCGAAAAGGCTTATGGAGTCTGAAACTGAAGAAATGACGGGTTTCTTATCGCTCCTCTCCGGCTTTCCGGAAATACAAAAACTCGGACAAGAGAACCTGGATTTTAAACTCACCGCCGGACTGGCCAAAGACGAAATTCTTAGATTATCATCCGATATAAATCCCTTTATGGTTGTTATGGGTTCACGGGGAGCTGATAAAAAAAACACCTCCGTATTAGGAAGCGTAACCGATTTTGCCATCAATAAACTTAATGTTCCTGTTTTAGCCATACCAGAAAACTACAAGTTCATTTCAGATGAAAAATTAAATAATATTGTTTATCTGACTGATTTTGATGAATCCGACTTCCTTTCAATTAAAAAATTACTGAGTTTTTCTCAATTGTTTGATATGTCTATTCATTGTATCCATATCGGACCTAAACAGGACAAATGGGAATCACTTAAAATGAATGGTTTAAAAGACTATTTTAACAAAGCTTACCAGGTGGAAAATGTTGAATGCAGTATTCTCCCCAACAAACCGGATCTATTGCAGGCAATAGACGCTTATGTTTCGGAAAACGCAATTAATATTATCTCATTAACGCATAAAAAAAGAAACCTTATAAGCAAAATACTAAAACCCAGTATGACTAAAAAAGTTTTCTACCACATCGAAGTCCCTCTGCTTGTATTCCATGGGTAGAGCAGAACGGGATATATTTCGCTCCTTCAGAACGTGCTACACGACTAACGTCCTGGTTTCCCAAAATATCCAGGCATATACCGCAAAGCGGAGGAACCTGGTCAAAGAGAACAATAGATATTTCTGTATTGGATAATTTACGGAGCCTACAAGCATTGCAACACCGGAAAAAGGCAAGGGGGTCAATGAGGCAACTATTATAAGATAAACACCAAATTGTCCGAACCGACGCTCTGTTCTTCTCAAAAATTTAACCCTTACGTACCGGTAGAATTTTGTACTTTTAAGATACCTCCCAAAAAAGAACCCGAAAACCCCTGCAAAGTATGATATTACAGAAAGCGAAAAAACAACTAAAACAAACTGCGAAAAAACACTATACCGTAAAGCCCAAAGCATAAAAACTTCAGGAGGTATTATTCCTATTATTATTTCGGAAACAAGAAAAATAACAAACATTACCCCTTCATTCTCAAATAAAGGTTCAAACCAATCCAGAAAGTCTACTTTAATGAAACGTTTAAAAACAATATAAACAACAAGAAATGCCACCAACCACAATATCGCTCTAAATAAATTCCTTAATATAAAGCGATTACTATCCATAACTTTTATATTTGTCCGCTATTTATCATGACCAATGCACAATCCCGAATAACGTTTATCCCATTTTTAGCAGCCAGTTCAGCTAATTCCTCATTTTCAGTTCCGGGATTAAAAACAATCTTTTTAGGGTTAAGCTGAACAATATAATTATAGAAATCCTTCTGACGTTTGGCCCCCAGGTAAAGTAACAATGTAGTTACACCATCAATATCCGGTGTTCCTGTTTGTATTTCAATACCTGAAACTGTACCCTTTCTAAACCCTACAGGTATAACATTCTTATTCCTTCTAACAAGGCTTTTAACTGCCTTATTTGAATGCCGTAACGGATTGGGGCTTGCTCCAAGAACTACATACTTGTCCATAAAAAATACAATTGTTTTCCCGAAGTAAACAAATTATTCTTTATAAACCAATACTACAGCATTAGCCGATATCCCTTCCTCCCGGCCTACAAAACCCAACCGTTCTGTCGTTGTGGCTTTTATGGATACATCTTCATCAGGGATACCGATAACTTTCGAAAGTGTACGCTGCATTTTAGGTATATATTCCTTCAATTTGGGCTTTTGGAGGCATATGGTTGAGTCGATATTTCCTATTTTATATCCTTTCTCATTTAAAAGAGCTATCGTTTCCTTCAACAGAACCTTACTGTCCACCCCTCGAAAATCTTCGGATGTATCAGGGAAGTGAACTCCGATATCGCCAAGGTTTGCTGCCCCCAGCAGAGCATCACAGATTGCATGTATGAGAACATCGCCATCGGAATGAGCCACAGGCCCTTTATGATAAAGGAGGGTTATCCCTCCAAGAACAAACTTCCGCCCCTCTTCCAGTTTATGCACATCATATCCAAATCCTATTCTAAAATTCATCATTGGATCCCGGATATATTTTATTCAAACCTGAACCCTAACGTAAACCTCATTGTATTTGCCAAAGGATTGCTTCTTCCTCCTGTTGCAGGAAATAAATATGAAAAATCAAGTGAGAAAACATTCAGGTTCATTCCAACTCCTACTGTGAAATACTTCCTGTTTCCTTTCGTCTCATGTTCATGAAAATATCCTGCCCGGACAGCAAACTGTTGCATATACATGTATTCGGCTCCAAATGACCACATAATTTCGTCTATTTCCTCGCTAAAGCCATTATCAGCATCCCCGAATGACTTAAAAACACCTTCAATTAAACCTATTTCCACAGAATCATTGGCGGTTGGGGATGGAACCAGTAATTTACTAAGTTCCAATGTGAAACCCAAAGCGTTGTACTGATCCAAATCCATGGAAAGACGCCCCCCGAGACGCATTGTTGTTGGTATTACCTGACTCTCATTATCCTGAGAATAAGACATTTTTGAACCAATGTTTGAAATGTTTACACCAAATGCCATTTCAGCATCATAAGTGGATATTTGGATTGGTTTTTCATAAAAGGCATTGATATCCGCAGCATATGAAGTCCCCGGCTCGTACCTTGCTCCAGATGCCAGATTACTTGTACCTGCAGCTATATCAGAATAAATAAACCGGAATGCCAGGCCTCCACTGATATAATCAGAAAACTTACGGGAATATCCTAAGTCTACCGCAAACTCATGCGGCCTTATGTTGCCTCCGGTTGGATCTCCGAATTCATTAATTTCCTGAATTTCACCTAGGTTAAAATATCTAAGCCCTCCACTCAAAGCCTGCATATCATCAAATTTCCTGTAGCCAGCTAAATAAAGAAGGTTCAAATCTGTAACACCAAGACTTCTCAACCAAGGGGTATATGAAAGAGAAACCCCTGCTTGTTCCTTCATAAACGCATACTTCGACACATTCCAGTATTGGGAATTTATATCAGCAGAAGTAGCTACCCCTGCATCCCCCATAGCACTAGCTTTTGAGTCGGGTGCAATTGTAAGAAACGGAACCGATGTCCTGATTGCCCTTTGGGTTTCATCCCGGCCATCTGCACTCTGGGCGTAAGTATGTGAAACTGTAAACACAGAGATTAAAATAAACAAAACTTTTTTAAGCATTCTCTTTACATATTTTAGTTGGTGCGAAAATAAAAAATTTAATTCTTAAACGTAATTCTTAAGGTATTATTATTAATCTTCCATTTTCTGAACCGATAAATTCCCGTTCGTTTAGATTATTTTTCACCCTAACCTTCAACTTATATGGATAAACTCCTGGTGCTATTATTACACCGTTTCCTGAATTACGTTCCCAGGTTATTGGCTCTGAAACAAATCCTTGCTCTTCATTTACAACATTATAAATATAGATTAGTTTTCCTGTCAAATCAAATATTTCCAAATGAACCTCATGTTTCCCCGGCATATTGTGATGATACTGAAAATTAGTATGATCGCTCATTGGGTTAGGATAGCTAAATACTTTCTCTATGAAGATTTTATCACCCCCTTTCACAAAAAAACCAAGCGTTTTTTCTGTTGAATTATTATATGTATCCCATACTTTTACAGAGATATCGTGTTGCCCCTCGGTTACGTCACTTAATGGATATTGGATTTTACCACTCCGATAATCATCCAATTCCCCTTCGTAAAAATCGTTTAACAAATAATTAATTGGTGAGCCTGTCTCTGGATCAAGAACTCCCATAATGTCGTGACCAATACCACTTCCCGTTGTGTTTATTCCATTTTCATCGTAAACATTTGCTATTAGCACCGGATTAGCATCTGTTATCCCTCCATCCTCGAAGCTTTCATTATTCATATACAACTCCACTTCGGGTCCCTCCATATCCTCTTCTATTATTTCTGAACTACCTCCAATAATAAAATTACTAAAGTGTCCTTTGGCATCAACCACTCCATTTTGAGCGTAATAGGAAATTTTACCTTCACCAAAACTATAGGAAATATCCTTGGGTATTTTAAATTCTGCACTAAACCTCCCATTTTTCACCGTGGCATTCCCTCTGAAAAGCATCCTGTCCTGCATGGTGAAATCAAAAACCGGGATATTATCATTTCCCCTGGTTGTAACCATGTACTTCTTGTCAAAAACATTTAATGTAACAACCCCATTAAAATCGTTGATTATGGTACTGTCGTCATAAGCGACAAATCCGCTTACAATAATATTTTCTAATGCATTAACCGTATCTGTTTGTATCGTAGATGAAGTCCCGTTTATGGAGTCGGTTATAACCTTATACTCTCCATAAGCCAATGTAATGGCAGGATCGCCCAACAATACGTATTTAAATTCATTTATAGAGCCTTTAATGTTATTTTTTGCCAGGCGCAGCACATCCCCCAACCTGTATCTTTTGCCATCTGCATCCTTCTCAAAAAGGTTCCTATAGATATTTTGAGAAAGTCTGAAATTCTCACTTTCGTACACAAGACGTGTAGTTGTAATCAAACCAATAGCCCCCCCATTGGGGTTTAACAATGCCTCTTCGCCAGCTGAAACACGACTGATAAACTCTCCTGACTCTTCAATAATAACATTATCAAACCTACTCATCTGACATGTTGCTGTCATAAAAAGAGGAAAATGCGGGGCATTTGTTAACCCTTTGATGTCTGATTTTTGCAGTACTTTCTCCTGCGTTATTCCACTTTCACCCCCATGCCCGATATAATTAAAGACCAAAGCACCTTTCTTGAAGGCCACATTCAGCGCATCCTCCACTTCCGGATATGAAGCTCCGGTTGAAGAGCTTATTTGTGGAAAAGCATCAAGGTAGATTTTTGTAACATTAATCGACGGCACTTTTCTTTCAACAACTTTTGTCAACGTATCCGAATTGACCATAAATTGTTTATTGTCCCATCCGCTCTCGCCATCATCTCCCAGGAAAATCATTCTATTGCGCCAGTCTTTCATCACGGATGGCTCGTAATATAGCTTTATTTTATCTACAACTCCCTGCGCTTCCCTTTGATTTTCGGTAGATTTTACCGGAATCCTTCCAATCCCGATATCTATATCCCCATTGACACTCCATTCTCCCGGATCCAGCATCCCATATACATCATCAGTTGAATATGAACTGATTGGGTTAACTGATTCATACGACTCAAATATTGGAACATAATTCGGGTTATTGGGATCCCGGGTTCGGTTATCGAAAGAGCCATCTCCAAAAAGAAGCAAGTATTTATAAGGAGCTTCAACGGTTGAACGTTCATAAAGCATCCTTGACAAATTTCTTATTGCAACAGCATCCGGCTTTCCTGAAGAAAACTCATTATATACCTGCTCTGTTGTAACTACAGCAACCTTCATGGCATCCTTCTCCCTGTGTAATTTTGCCAATTCCTCAGCCTGAAGAATAAATACAGGATGAGTAACAATTAAGAGTTCCGGCACCTCCATAGCATGAAGGTTTTGATTATTGATCCAGCCAACATCGTTAAATTCCTCATCAACAAAAACCGGTTTACCAAAGTTATTTGTGACATCAACAGCAACATATTCGTTCAAAAAGCTGACTGAATCTTTAAAAGACAGCTCTGCTCCTGCTATTGAACTGTTTATTTCAAATACATTGTTATGATCTGTAATATTCCATATCCGGATTGCAGAATTTGCATTGGAAATACTATACCGGGCACTTTTTCCTTTTTCTACTAAATTAATATCCCGAAAATAAAATTCCGGTGAATTAATGCTTAATTTACACCGTGCATTGACAAATATAAAATCCAAATAGGCCAGTTCGCCAACTTGTGGAGTTTGTAATTTGTATGTGAAGTTTAAATCTGTAACTGAGGTTGAAAATTCAACTTTTTTCTCCTCAATATCAGCATATTTGTACTCCGAGTCGGTTAAATTAACCGGTTTATGGTTAAACGTATCAATCTGTTCTGAATTTGCCTGAACGGTAACTATTTTACTCTCCCCTGACCGAACAGCCACAGCAGAAAACAACTCGACATTAGATGAAGCCAGCTCATTCGTTTTGACATTAACCGTAACCGGGTTTTCAGAAAACTTTTCCCCGAACCACCTGCTCCCTGAACCAAGCTTCAACCCTGAGCCCAGTAAATTTTTAAGTTCATTCTCATGATAGTCCCTAAAATCATACTCATTGGTACTTTTATTCTCAGAAATATAAGAGTTATCCTTTTTCTCTATCCTCTTCCCCGCTCCAAAGCTAGTTGTCAAATAGTAATAATTTGTTTCGGAATAATCATGTAAATGATGTATAAACATTCCCTTTTCATCATCATATCTCCAGGAAGTCGGGCCCTCTGCGTAAAAAAGATAGAAATCCCCTTCAGTAAACCCGGACTTATTACTCGGATAAATAGCTAGTTCCTGCAAATCATCTTTTACCAGGCTATCATTGGATAATGGTAATTGTCCCCCTCCATTTCCGTAAATACGGATATTCTGAGGAGTTTCAAATCCAAGGGATATTAAATCTTCATATGTAATTTTATAAATTCCAGTTTTATCAATCTTAAAACGGTACCACTTTCCACTTTTTAACACTGACTGGTCTAAAAAGTTAGATTGCCCGTTTGTATTCAGTAAAAACAACGTTCCTGTTAAAAGCGCCCAAAACTTAAATCTCATCTTTTTGCTGTTTTTTCTTCGTATTCTTTTCAATAAAACAATAGATTTAACGTTTGTTTCACTGAAATATTACTTATGTCAGGTAAACTACTATTTTTTATCACATTTTTAACAATCTCCCCATTAAGTACACTGTGGGGACAAAACTTGTTTGCCTCAAATTTATACAATAACCTGGTTTTTTCTAACCCCTCCCTGGCAGGGGTTAATGATTTTTCCTTAATACAATTGAACTACAAAAATCAATGGCCAGTTGATGGCATATACAATACCTATGGCGCATCTGTATTTCATTCTGCTGACGAGCTCAATAGTAATATTGGCTTTATTTTAAACTATGACAGGCAATTACAAGGCGTTTTTAATACAATAAACGCTGGCGTAAACTATACATATAAAATCCAAACACATCGCCGAAACCACATCCTTTTTGGTTTATGCGGGCTTTATGGCTATCAGGAATTGAACTATTCAAACCTGACTTTTGAAAACCCACTTGCTACCACTCCGGCTAACCTTTCGAGAACTTTCCCCCAGTTTAACGCAGGGATATCTTATATGATAAGAGAAACCCATATAATTGGATTTTCTTTAACAAACATCTACCCTTTTACAGACAACCCTCTAACTAAAAGAGAATATAACATTAGCTATTTAGGTCACATAGAAACAAAGGGGTATAATTCTCTACTCACCTATATAGAGCCTGTTGGAAACATATTAATCACATCTTATAAAACAGAGATATTAACAGGAATTAACTTCGGTTTGTACAATTTCAAATCCGGTTTTTTAATAAATTTCGGAGACTTTATTCCGAATGCTGTAACAATTTTGTTAGGAATTTCTTTTGAGAACTATGAATTTATTTATTCATATGATTTAAATTTGTCCGGAGCAGTTTCCATTAATCCAAAAATGGCTGCACACGAAGTAACTTTTTTAAGAAAATTTCAGTATAAAGGTAGAAGAAAACGTCGTGGGGCAATAAAATGTCCAGACATATAGTTATAATATCAAATTGTTGTAAATTTATAAGAGAACAAAAAACGTTTGTATCATGAACATAAAGCTGTCTGCAATTGTAAATTTGGTAATTCTTTCGGCTATCCTCGTTTCCTGCGGGGGTGGTGGTAAAGGAACGTCACCTACTACGGGATGGAACTACAACGATCCTGACAATGGTGGCTACGAAGTGATAATGGGAGCTGAACAGGAAACCGGACCGGGACTTGTTTTGATCGAAGGTGGTACCTTCACAATGGGACGAGTAGAACAGGATGTTATCTACGAATGGAATGCTGCCCCGCGCCGTGTAACTGTTTCTTCATTTTATATGGACGAAACAGAAGTAAGAAATGTTGATTATAGAGAATATCTTTATTGGTTGCAACGTGTATTTGTTGACTATCCGCAGGTTCATGCCAATGCATTGCCGGATACTTTGTCATGGCGTCGTCCTATGGCGTATAATGACCCATACGTGCTTTATTATTTCAGGCACCCTTCTTACAACAATTATCCGGTTGTAGGAGTAAACTGGTTGCAGTCTAATGACTACTGCGTTTGGCGTACCGACCGTGTAAACGAACAATTATTGATCAACTACGGAATTCTAAGCCCGGATCCCAACCAGATTAATGAAGAAAACTTTAATACAGAAGCATATCTTGCAAACCAATATGAAGGTGTGGTAAGAGAAAACCTTCCCAGCCTGGATCCAAATAAAGACACCAGAAATGTTCGCCTTGAAGACGGAATTTTATTACCACGATACAGGCTTCCTTCCGAAGCCGAATGGGAATTCGCGGCACTTGCCCTACTTGGGAACTCTTTTGAGGAACGTGTTTATGAACGTAGGATTTACCCTTGGAACGGGCATAATGTAAGACAAGACATGAAAGGAAGCCGTGGAGAAATGCGGGCAAACTTTGTCCGTGGACGAGGTGATATGATGGGGGTTGCAGGAGACCTGAACGATAATGCCTCAATTCCGGCACCGGTTGATGCATATTGGCCTAATGATTACGGACTGTATAATATGGCGGGAAATGTGAATGAGTGGGTAAGAGATATTTACCGACCTCTTTCTTTTGAAGATTTCGACGAATTTAACCCTTTCCGTGGAAACGTGTTCAAGCAGTTAAAAAAGGATGAAGAAGGGAATGTGTCTGAAAAAGACAGCCTTGGTCGCTTACAGTACGTGGAAATACCTGAAGAACAAGCCATTAAACGCTGGAACTATAAAAAGGCTGATTACAGGAACTATCGTGATGGAGATTATGAATCCAGCATTGTTACCAGTGGAGACTGGAATTCAGGGGCTAAAAAT
Organism: Bacteroidales bacterium; assembly: GCA_965230395.1. Lineage (GTDB taxonomy): Bacteria > Bacteroidota > Bacteroidia > Bacteroidales > UBA10428 > UBA10428. Next base: position 1,254,982 of record CBDDKV010000002.1, on the reverse strand, counting down.
CAGGAAAGCGGTTCAAGCCGAATGTACAAGCAGGAGGCAAACGATGCGAGTTCACTTATCACTGACAACTCAAGGGTTTATAAAGGTGGTTCATGGAGAGATCGCGCTTACTGGATGAGTCCTGGAACAAGAAGGTTCCTTAAAGAAACTGATGCCAGAGACGATTTAGGGTTCCGTTGTGCTATGACCCGTGTAGGTAGCCCGGCAGGAAAAGGAAACTAGTCATAAAATTTATTGACCATAAATATATGAAAGGCTGCTTTGGCAGCCTTTTTTATTACTGGAAATACAATGATCGAAGACTTATACGAAAAATATATTGAAGTAAACCAACTCATATCAACAGATACACGGAACATTAAAGCCGGCAGTATCTTTTTTGCTTTAAAAGGTGCATCCTTTAATGGAAATGAGTTTGCTGCTGAAGCTATTCGCAAAGGAGCATCCTATGCGGTTATTGACGATCCTGGTTTTACTAATGATAAGACTATTCTGGTCAATGATGTTTTGGATAGCCTTCAAACCCTTGCAAACATACATAAAAGAAAATCAAACTTTAAAATTATCGCCCTAACCGGTTCCAACGGAAAAACTACTACAAAAGAGCTAATACATGCTGTTTTGTCTAAAGAGTATTCCTGCTGTGCCACAAAAGGAAATTTAAATAATCATATTGGCGTCCCTCTTACAATTCTCTCAACTCCTCAAAATAAGGAGTTCCTGATACTAGAGATGGGAGCAAATCATATCGGAGAAATTGAGGCGCTCTGTAAAATCGCAGAACCTGATTTTGGACTGATTACGAATATTGGAAAGGCCCACCTGGACGGTTTTGGCGGATTTGAAGGTGTTAAAAGAGCTAAGTCTGAGTTATACCAGTATTTAAAAGATAATAACAAACTTATTTTTGTAAATTCTTCCGATACAACCTTAGTTGATTTAATTGGAAACTACCCAAACACGGTTTCGTATAGAGCTGACCCGGAGAGTTTTGTTTCCGGAACAACGTTTAAAGGTACCCTTAGTTTAGACATTGCCCTTAACGAGGAAAAAATAAAATTCGACACCCAACTCTTCGGGCTTTATAATGTCACAAATATTCTTGCAGCAGTCTGCATTGCAAATTATTTCAATATTGACAAAAACTTAATCGTTAATGGCATCGGTGAGTACTCTCCTTCAAATAACAGATCGCAAATAAAAAAAACCAAACACAACACACTTATTCTAGACAGTTACAATGCAAATCCAAGCAGTATGGAAGCCGCTTTAAAAAGCTTTAATGAAATAACCACGCAGGGCAAAAAAATTGTAATACTTGGTGAAATGAAAGAACTTGGTAATGAGAGCCCTTTAGAGCATTTTAAGCTCATCTCCATGGTAAGTAAAATGGAGCTGGACGACTATTTCTTTTCAGGGGATTTGTTTGGGCAATTTAACCTCCCTCAAAAAAAATATTTTAAGACAACCTCTGACCTAAAAGATGAACTAAAAAAGAGATGTATTAATAATGCTATTATTCTAATAAAGGGATCCCGCTCTAACAAACTTGAAGAAATTATTGAATTCTTATAGTTTATGGCGCATTAAATGGCAACTATAAATCTCATAGAAAAGTATAGCCGGAAGCATTGGCTTTGTAAAGCAATCTGCAAAACCGAAATCCTTGCACCGTACTTTGTCTATATTAAAGGTGTCTGCTGTATAGGCAAAAAAAGTAACTCCGGGACAAAACATCTTTGCATTTTGAATAACCTCAAAACCATCACATTGAGGCATTTTTATATCAATTAGGGCTATAGTAATCTCATCTTTGCTCTTCAGCAATTCAATTGCTTCTTTTCCTGTATATGCATGATATACTTTCACTCCTGTTTTATTTAGTGCCTTCTCAAGTAGAAGATGACTAAACCTATCGTCATCAGCTAATAAAAAACACTCTCCTGTCCAATCAAAATCTGTGTAATGCAATTTAGCTATGGTTTTCATTTAACAATATTCAATCAAAAGCTTTTATTCCAAAAACTCTGCCATTGTTTCCTGAAAGAAAACAGCATCTGAAATATTCGGAACAATACAATCAGTCCATAATACTAAATCCTGAAAGCCGGACATTCTATATTTTTCATCTTCAACAACAGCGACAACAGGTACAGCGTATTCCTTTTTTAGGAAATTTATGAGACCTTTCACACTTCTTGACAATGAATCGTTAAAGACTATTAGATCGGGTTTGACACTCCCTTCTAAAACATCTACGGCCCCATCAAGACTGGCTACACGGGTTACATTGCAATTCAGCGATGTAAAGACCTCGCTCAAAAACAAAAAGTTAACATACTCTTCCTCAATTATTAAAATCTCTCTTTTTGAGATGTTATTTGCTTTAATAAAGCAAGTTTCGGCTAAACGCCCTTCTGTGAGTTTACTCGTTAATAACATTGGGTTCATAACTGACTTTTACTATTTATTGCATAAAAAGTCAGTTTGTAACCTCAATTTTGAAAAAAAAATATTAATACAGCTCAAATTCCAGATTCCGTGTATTAAATGGCTCCCATAAAATGTCGTTCACAATTGACACATAACAAGAATAATCGCCCTCTTCGTCGGGCATTTTTAATTTGACTTCTATCGGAATTGATTCCCCTGGTGGTATTGTATCTGAAATGTACTGCAGTCGCTCATATTCTGAAAATCCTTTCCCGTTATGCCATGAAACACATAATCTTGGAAAGACAAGTGAATCCGATGACTCAAAAATCAACGTGTCCTCCCTCGAATTAACGATTTTACCTTTTAATGAAAACACCTCTCCTTTTTCAACAGCAAAACGGTGTCCTTCAAATTGTATTTCAATATCGTAATACGATCTAAAGTTGTTAATTTTTCTATATGGAATATTCCCGGCCTTTGTCTTTAGGGTATCTAAACCATAACCTCTGAACAGAATTACATCTTCAGACTGTAACATTTTCTCGTATCCCCATAAATCGTATTGATTCTTCCTGTAGTGAATGCTATTTAATCCATGAGCAAATTCCCCTCCGGAATAAAAAGCATATTTTGATGGGTACTGAAAAGAGTTCGCAAAAACCACTTTGCGTTCCCCCGCCAACTCTTTAATATCTTTAGCCCACTGATCCCAATTATGAAATTCATGTCCAAAATAAATCTTCTTCGGAACAATATCAAAAAGTAAAGCACCCCTTCCCAGCAAAACAAACAGCATAGTAGGAATGAACAACCGCGCCAGCCATAATTTAGCTTTTTCTGCAGTGATAATACTTCTGTAAGAAAGAACGATAAGAGGAATAAGTGCTATGGCCGTCCAGTGTGGTTCAACATGCCCTTTAAAGCTGGAAAAAAAGAAAAATAGAAAGAAACCATAAAAATTAAATTTCATCGCTCTCAGAAAAGCATCTCCGTTTGTTTTTGCTTTAACTGAATGATAGAATACGATTAAGCTTACCAAAGGGCCAGCAATTAATAATTGCCCCAATATATAGTTTAAGGTCCTGTCTACCCTATATGCCGAAGATCTTCCCACTAAATGATAGCCAAATGTTGGAAAATCATTATTTATCTGCCACATTAAATGAGGAAGCATAGCAACAACAACAATGGCTGGTATTAACCAAAATGTTTTTCGTTTTAATACATGTAGGTTTGACACTAAAGTAAAAAACATCACTAGAACCGCATGATACTTACTATAAAGCATACCTGCGCTTACAATTCCTAAAAAGACCGCCAGTTTCCAGGAATCTTCTTTTAAATATCTTTTATATAAAAAATAAAATAATGCTGCAAAAAACACAAGAGGAATATCTGGAATAGCCAGAAATCCACCGACATGGGTCTGAACCAATATTATTGATAAAAGCAGTACTATCAGGAGAGAAATACTTTTTAACTCTTCCTTCAAAATAAGGTAAATAATGTAAATCGTTGCTGTCCCGAGAATTGAAGGAAACAACCTCACACCCAACTCATTGGGGAATATTGCATACCCCAACTTAACCAGTATGGCTATCATTGGAGGGTGGTCAAAATACCCCCAGTCCAAGTCTCTGGAATACATCCAATAATAAGCCTCATCATGAGCCAACTCAGTAAAGAATGATTGAAGTAAATTAACAATTAACCAGATTACCAGAAACCAGCCAAATACCTTTTCCGTATTTTCAGAGCTGTCAATTTGTTGCCAGACTTTCCTAATCATTGAAACAAAAAAAATTTTTTACAGTATTAGTACTAAATATATTCTTCCAAAAATAACACTTTTGTTATATTCACAGAATGACCAGAAAAACTTTATTTTTTATCATTGCCAACCTCTTATTCCTAACCAAACCTTATTGCCAGGAATTAATATGGAAGTCAGGGTTTCACAGTTTCTTTGACAATCGGGAATATTTTAACAATTATGCAGCTCCAGGTTCTTTTCTGGGGGCCAGAACTTTTGCAGAAGGTGGTTTCTCCATTGACGACAACAACAGTTTTAGTCTTGGTGTTAATTTCCTGTATGAATTTGGAGATGAAATCCGAAAAGATTATATAGACCCTATTCTTTATTTCCACCATAATACAGATATTACCCAAGTCCTAATGGGAGCCTTCCCCCGTAACGGTTTGCTCAGCATGCCGTACATCCTTCAGGCAGATACGTTTCAATATTACAAACCGAATGTCGAAGGTATTTTTATCCAGTTTCGAAATACGTGGGGAAAACAGAGTGCCTGGCTGGACTGGACTTCGCGCCAGACTATGGAAGCCAGGGAAACATTTTTGGTAGGGGCAACGGGAGAACTCAACCTTAACTATTTCTACAGTAGGTATGATTTTATAATGTATCATTACGCCGGCACTGCAAGCGATGCCCCGGATGAACATCTGCGGGACAATGGAGGGGTCACAGCGGTAACCGGAATTAACCTTTCTCAATACACCCCATTCGACTCTTTAATCGCCACCACCGGAATAGCCTTTTCATATGACCGGCTGAGAGGGGTATATGACCTGAAGCAATATTATGGGAGCATCTCGGAAGTTTTTGCCATGTATAAACGCTTCGGACTTCGAAACGCACTCTATGTTGGCGAAGGACAAGTCAACCTGGTTGGAGATCAAATGTATACCTCTGCGTTCTACAACAGGCTGGACCTGATACTTGATGTCATAAAGAAAGGTCCGGTTAATGGAAGAGTTGAATTCTCACTACACTTTCTTCCTGAAGTTCTTGATGTTAGCCAGAAATTCTCCATTTATGTTGAACTTGGTGGAAAGAAAAGAGTTGCACCTGATATTTAATGTTACATAAGTTGCTTTCTTTTTTGGAAAAATAGATATAGAGGTTTATCTTCCAACGAAAAACAACCTCTACTTACTTGGCTAAAAAAATATTTTTTTACATTTCTTTTGCTGTTCTGGTTACCCCTGCTCTTATGGGGCAAAAAACTGATTCTTTAAGTGACAACAAACAGAAATCAGGCTGGAGCATTGGAGCAGTGCCCGCCATAGTCTACGACACTGATATTGGCTTTAAATACGGCGGCCTGATTAATTTTTTTAATTATGGCGATGGAACCATATATCCTAAGTATAAACATTCAATATATTTGGAATGGTCAAGAACAACAAAAGGTAGCGGAATTAATCAGATACTTTTTGATTCGGAATATCTCATTCCAAAAATCAGGACATCGGGCGAATTAAGTTTCTTAACAGAAAAGGGACTGGACTTTTACGGCTACAATGGTTATAAAGCTTTGTATGACAAAAATTTTACCGATGATTCCCCAAACAACAAAGACAATTATCTGTCAAGGATGTTTTACAAGCAGGAGAGAAAGATGCTACGGCTAAGGGCTGACTTTAATGGCCGTCTGTTTCACGATAATTTCAAATGGATTGGAGGTGTCGTGCACTACAACATAAAACTGGACACCATTGATGTCCATAAACTAAATGATGGTAAGCCGGAAGAAGATAAATTGCCCTTCATTAACGGAGGGCTTTACGGATATTATAAAACATGGAAAGTAATTCCTGAAAAAGAATATTACGGTGGGGCAAGCACACTTTTAAAAGCAGGAGTTGTCTACGACTCAAGGGACAATGAACCCAACCCGATGAAAGGTATATGGTCTGATATACTTATCTTATGCGACCCCGGTATTTGGGGAAAAGATGCGCTCTCATATTCCAGGTTTTCTTTTACTCACCGTCAGTATTTTACGCTTATTAAAGATCGCTTGTCGCTTGCATATAGACTTGGTTATCAAGGGAAATTACACAACAGGACCCCTTCATATATGCTCCCAATCATATATTACTACGGCAGGAACGTTGACAGGGACGGTTTAGGCGGAGCAAAAAACATTCGGGGAATACTAAGGAACAGGGTTGTAGGTCATGACCTCGCATATGGAAACTTTGAATTACGGTGGAAATTTCTCCGCACAATACTATTCAATCAGAATATATATATAGCTTTTAGCTCCTTCACCGATATGGGGGCTGTTACCAGAGAATACAAACTCAACCTGGACGATGTCCCTCCTTCGGAAAGATTTTTCTTTCCTGATAAGAACGAGAAACTTCATCAGAGTATAGGTGCCGGAATCCACTTTGCTCTGAATGAAAACTTTGTTGTTGCCTTTGACTACGGAGTTGCCCTAAAATCAGAAGATGGGGAAAACGGACTTTATCTTAATATGAACTGGCTTTACTAACATTATTTTTGTGGGTAAAACATTTAAAAAAGACCATCAGTTTTATAGGTTTTGCCTCTATGGCTTTTTAAAAAACCTACGATTTTACGAGCCTTTCTTATTGTTATTTCTGTTGTCCAAACTCAACAATAACTATACGCTTGCCTTCTCTTTATATTCAATAAGGTTTATTATCCGTACTGTTCTGGAAATCCCTAGTGGAATAATTGCAGACGCTATGGGAAGAAAAGGCAGTTTATTGTTTGCTTATAGTTTTTACATTCTTTCGTTCATAGCATACTACTTTGCCAGTTCTTACACATTACTCCTTATTCCGAGTATTCTATTTGGCATTGGGGATGCTTTCAGAACAGGCACACATAAAGCAATGATTCTCGAATACCTTAAAATAAAAGGGTGGAGCAACTCAAAAGTCTCTTATTATGGATATACCCGTTCCTGGTCACAGGCGGGCTCTGCTGTTTCGTCAATAATCGCTTCGATAGTCATTTTAACTTCAAACAACTACGACATAATCTTTATTGCAACCACCTTGCCTTACATTATTGGCTTTATTCTGCTTTACAATTACCCTAAAGAACTTGACAAAAAAATATCCATAGAAAGGTCTGTTTTCTCAAACCTGAAAGCATCTCTGGCTGATAGCCTGAGAACATTAAAAAAGCCAAAAATTGTCGGTTTATTATTCAACGCTTCATTCTATTTCGGTTTTCATAATGCAATAAAAGATCTGCTTCAGCCCATTATCATTGCAGGGCTTGCCGGACTGCACCTAAACCTTAATATAAACGAGCAACAAAAAGCATCTGTCTTTGTCGGTTTTTTATATTTCATTATTTATCTGTTATCGTCTTTTGCCTCCAGAAAGGCAAATGTTGTAAATAACTTATTTGGTTCTGATAAAAAAACAATTAACATTCTGGCCGGAATCGGAGTTATTTTATGCCTTATAACGTCGATTTTTATATATCTGGGAATTCCTTTTGCCGGAGCTTTTCTTTTTATCCCGTTTTTCCCAATAATAAGCCTTCAGCGCCCTCCTGTTGTATCCCACGTTTCCAGCAATGTTGACGGGAAAATTATGGCAACAACGCTTTCTGTTGAATCGCAAATGGGATCAGCCATTACGGCTATCCTGGCTTTTATTACCGGGGTGGCCGTTGATCATTTTGGGTTGGCTATTGGATTAGGGATAGTATCTTTAAGCTCTCTTTTAATAATTATGAGTTTTATTTTATTAAACATCAAAAATGAAAAAAATCACCCAGGAAAGCATCAATAAAGTATGTGATGAGGCACGAGATTCGAAAAGAAAAAGAAAAAATTATAATTATCACGATGAATTATCTGATACTTTGCAGCGTTTGCTCAATGCCATGCAACCCGGAACCTATATCCAACCCCATAAACATGAAGCCCCGGATAAAAGAGAGGCTTTTATAATCCTTCAAGGAAGAATACTCGTTTTAACATATAACAATGAAGGAGAAATAACAGAACATTTCATATTGGATCCTAAGGAAGGTAATTATGGAGTTGAGATTCCGGAAAAAACCTGGCATTCATTAATCGTTCTTGAAGAAGATTCTATCGTATACGAAGTAAAAGACGGTCCGTACTCCCCTGTTTCTGACAAAAACTTTGCTTCATGGGCCCCTGCCGAGGGTGAAGAAGGATGTACTGAGTTTAACGACCGGATTTTACAAAAGCTTGGGTTAAAATATGCTTAACGTGACAATCAAAAGAAAAACTGGCTCAAAAAACAGCTGATTTAATAGTTATGGTAAAAGTTTTGTGGATTCATAAAAGAAACAATACCTTATTATATTTCTAATTTTTACCTTTGTAGCCGTTTTTCAGAAAAGTAAAAAAATGCAAAAACCATCTATTCCAAAAGGAACAAGGGATTTTTCACCTGCAGAAATGGTGAAAAGAAACTATATTTTTGATACAATTAAAGACATCTTCAGGCTTTATGGCTATTCCCCCATTGAGACCCCCGCAATGGAAAACCTTTCTACACTGCTGGGTAAATATGGAGAAGAAGGCGATAAACTGCTTTTTAAAGTCTTAAATTCGGGGGATTATCTAAAGAAAACTTCAGTTAAAGATTTCGACTCTCCAGAACTCAACTCTCTGGCTACAAAAATCTGTGAAAAAGGACTGAGATATGATCTTACCGTTCCATTTGCCCGGTTTGTTGTACAACATCAAAATGAAATTACATTTCCATTTAAACGTTACCAGATACAACCTGTATGGAGGGCTGATAGGCCTCAAAAAGGGCGTTACCGGGAGTTTTTTCAGTGCGATGTTGATGTAGTCGGGAGCAACTCCCTTCTTAACGAGGTAGAGCTTATTAGCATAATTGGTGATGTTTTCAACCGATTAGGAATTTCTGTAACCATAAAAATAAACAACCGAAAAATCCTTGCAGGTATCGCTGAGTACATTGATGCTCCGGAACTTATAACAGACATTACCATTGCGATTGACAAACTTGAAAAAATCGGACTTGAAAGTGTCAATAAAGAATTAGAGGAAAAAGGGGTATCTAAAATCGCTATTTCAAAGCTACAACCTGTTTTGGCTTTATCTGGTTCTAATGATGAAAAGTTAATGCAATTGAAAGAGATACTTAAAAACTCTGAAACCGGATTAAAAGGCATTTCTGAGTTGGAATCTATTTTTGGTTTTACCGGTCTCTCTGAAAATAAAACACCTGTAGAATTGGACCTCACCCTGGCGCGTGGTTTAAACTACTACACCGGGGCAATATTTGAAGTAAAAGCCAATGATGTTCAGATCGGCAGCATTTGTGGAGGGGGACGCTATGATGACCTGACCGGGATCTTTGGACTCAAAGATGTCTCAGGGGTAGGTATCAGCTTTGGTGCCGACCGAATATATGATGTTATGAACCAACTAACCCTTTATCCTGAAGAGGTAACTACCAATACACAGGTCCTCATTGTTAATTTTGGAGAAAAAGAACAATTGTATTGTTTGGATGTCCTCAAACGTCTTCGTGTAAATAAAATAAGCGCTGAGCTATATCCTGATACTGTTAAGCTAAAGAAACAAATGAATTATGCAAATATTAATAACATTCCATGGGTTATTCTCGTAGGAGAAAATGAAATGAGTTCAGGGAAACTGACAATAAAAAACATGAAAAGTGGTGAACAATCACAACTTTCTATTGAAAATATTGTTTTAAATCTGAGCAATTAGGATGAGGGAATAAAAAATTAGATTTCAAGCTTATGAACTTGATTTATTCTCAAAATACCTTATTTTTGCTTTAGTGTTCTTGTGCCGAAAATCAAAAATATGAAGAGGAGATTCTTATGGAGAAAGGGGAATTTATCAAGACGTGCCTTTTAGGTACAGTGGGGATAATTACATACCCGGCATTTGCAGGAAATAAAAAAATCAAACTCAAAGAAAATTTCGAAATAACACCTACTTTTACTGAAACTTCATTAAAAAGTCGGTTCTTCGAAAAAGATGAGCTCAAGGGGCATTATGAATATCATTTTGTATCCCCTGCAAAATTCCTGAATTCACTCGGATTGAATTCTAAATCAAGGAAGATTTTTCGAAATGCCGGTAAGTTTAATAACGAAATCCTTCAAAATGCAGGTTCCTTCTATAATCACAGAATGTTTTTTAAGACAATAACCAGCATTGGAGAAGCAAATCCCCCTTCTAAGAAGTTAAATTACTTGCTGACGACACATTTTGGCTCTGTTGATGGTTTTAAACATGAATTTAATTCCGTGGCGAAAAAACAGCAAGTAGACGGGTGGGCCTGGTTAGTCATAAAAAACGGAAAACTTAAGGTTATTTCCACGAATAACAACGACAATCCGTTAATGGTTACCCTTCCTACATACCAACAAGGTTTTCCTTTAATCGGCATCGATTTATGGAAACACGCTTATGAAGGTACTTATGCCGCAAATAAAGAGTCTTATTTAAATAATTTTCATGCTTCCATAAATTGGAGCTATATTGCAACCAGATTAGAACGTGCCCGAAAAGGCGGGTACACAGTCTGAACCAATTCTGGATAAACATGAAAATATTTTCCAACCCAACATTCCTGCTTTTCGTTAGCCTTATTGTTTTTTGCAATTTTAATCTGGATGATGATAAAAACGGAGATAAGCAAAAACTCATTAAGGAGATATTAAACAAGTTGATTGACAACTCATTAAATATTGATGAATTGCAACTTGACATGCTTATGCGAGAGCGAATTGACGGAAAAATACAAATTAGCAAATCGCACTTTAAGATATCCAGTTCCCCGTTCAAACTTTATATGAAACAAGAATACCCCATGCAAGGGATGGAAGTTCTGTTTGTTGATGGGGAAAACAATAATAAAGCCTGGGTAAAACCATCAACTTTCCCGTGGAGGACCATAAACCTGGATCCGTTGAGTAAACTAATGCGAAACGACTTTCACCACTCAATATTTAAATCCGGGTATTCATTTCTAATCGAAGTTCTTGTGCACCTCCAAAAGAAATATGCCAATGAATACAACAACATGCTTACATATAATGGCATTGTGAAATACAACGGTATAGTTTGTCACAAAATAGCTTTTTCAAACCCGCATTTTAAATACACAACTTACACAACCAAGCCCGGTGATAATTTGGAGCTCATCTCTAAAAAATTAAAAGTTAGCGATTATATGATCCTGGAACTCAACCCTACCCTCCGCTCTTTTGGAGAAGTCCAGTCAGGAAAGAAGTTGACCGTACCAAACGACTATGCGAAATCTATTACCCTTTATATACACCAGAAGGAAGGTTATTTGTTGGGAATAAAGGTTTATGATGACAAAGGCTTATGGGAAGAGTATACATACTCGAATATATCTATCAACCCAGGATTTAAAGCCATAGACTTTTCCACTAAAAATTCCGCTTACAATTTCTAATAATGCATAATGAGACCTATTCTCAAAAGAATACTGCTTTGTTTTATCACTTTTATTTATATTTCCAAGAGCCTGGTCTTTTCATCACAGGAACCTGAATATATTATTTCATTGTTAACCTATTCTTCGGGAGCCGAATTATATAGTTCTTTTGGACACAGTGCCTTGAGAGTAATAGATAAATCTGACAATACTGATTATGTGTACAATTACGGCACATTCGATTTCGACACCCCTGGTTTTTACACAAAGTTTATTAACGGTAGGCTTCCTTACAGGCTTTCAAGATCCCGCACTGCACGCGTTTTAAAAACCGGTAAAAGAGAAAATGTAACCATCTCAGAAAACAGACTAATTCTTACCCGGGAAGAAGCCATACGCATGAATAAATTTCTGGAGAACAACTACCTGCCCGAGAACAGAGCCTATCTGTATGATTTTTTTTATGACAACTGCGCTACCAGGATTATTAATATTATAGATTCTGTTACGTATAATCGGTTCGAGAATAATTCTACCAGCTATGTCCCAAAATCTTTCGTTAGGTTATTCAAGCCATACCTAAAAGAAAAAGGATGGGCAGAAATGGGAATCCAAATTTTAATTGGCGCTGCAGGATATAAGAAAGCGAGCCTTATTGAAACTACTTTTCTTCCTGATTACTTACTGAGCTACATAAAAAACTCCGTAGCTTCATCCAATACGCCATTGGTTGAACCGGATACTGTATTGATTTCTTCCAGACCTATGCCAGGCAGGCATTCTTTTTTTTCTCCCGGCATTACCTTCATGCTTATCCTGTCCTTCGCTATATTTATCAGGTTTAAAGAGATAAAATCCGGAAAACTTATTGGAAATTGGCTAAATTATGCCCTCTTCTCTCTTCCTGTATTACTTGGGATATTACTAATAACATTCTGGGTAATTTCAGATCATATAATATACTCCTGGAATATTTCTATTTTATGGGCAAACCCGTTCTGGATTTTAACTTTCCACCCAAAATTTAACACTAAATATTGGGTTAGATTTGTATCAAAACTACTTCTTATTTCCGCGCTTATCACTTCAGTTTGTATATTACAATCCCTTGCTATTTCTTTATTCGTTGTAACGTTGGGTACCCGGATCCTTTTTCAGGACAGGTTCATACAATAATATAATACATTCGAAAGAAACAGGCTAATCCCAGATATTATTTAACTCAAGATCAACATCCTCCTCAAAAAACATTTTAGATATTATTCTGAATGATTTAGTGATGTCTGAAACGTAAAATTTATGAACAGCCGACTTATCGCTAACATTAAGCATCTGCCTGTCTTTAAGAAGTTTGTCGAGAGCAGTAGCTATAATTTTTGAAGCGTCAACCACATCGACAGAAAAGTTATAATATTTGCTTATCTGATTTTTAATAATCGGATAATGGGTACACCCTAAGATGAGGCTTTCTATTCCACCTATTTCATGTCGGGAAAGGTAATTTCTTATAATTGCGTTACTAATATCGTCAAAAATAAAGCCCTCTTCTATCATCGGCACAAATAAAGGTGTTTCAAGTGAGGAAACCAAGACACCTGTTTTCCGTTGTTTTATTCTGACCGGATAATAGTTACTATTTATTGTGCTTTTCGTTCCTATAACACCAATATGGTTATATTCTGATTCATCAGTTACATGCTCAACAACAGGATCAATAACATTTAAAACCGGAATACCCTTATCGCCAGCAAGTTGTTGTACCACATCAAATGCATTTGCTGATGCTGAATTGCAAGCTATTACTACAACCTTACAGTCCTGTTCAATTAAAAAACGGGCTATTCCTGTTGAATAATACTTTATTGTTTCCGGTGATTTATCTCCATACGGTAAATGAGAGGTATCTCCATAGTAAATCATACTCTCTTTAGGAAGCCTGTTTTTGATTGCGTTTGCAACGGTAAGCCCTCCAACACCTGAATCAAATATTCCTATTGGCCTGTTATCGCTCATTTATTCAAATAAAAAAACCACCCGAAACGTTGCGAGTGGCTTATATGAATTTATTAATGTTTATTCTAGTCCCAATTTCTTTTTTACCAATGGTAAAATATCCTGTGCATCAGGCGCGGAGTAAACAACTACCCCCATTCCTGAATCCAGAATGTAAGTGAATTTTTGCTCTGCGGCAACTTCATTAACGGCATTAATTGCCTTTTCCTGAATTGGCTGGAACAAGGTCATCCTTTTCTGTTGTATGTCCCGTTCAGCTTGTTGCTGAAAAGCCTGGGTCCGTTGCTGCATTTCCTGAAGTTCAGCTTCTTTTGATGCTCGCACTAAATCAGACATTGGGTTTCCGGTATCGTTCACTTTATTAATGAAATCTTCGTATTTTTTATTGAACTCAACACTCATCTCTTCCAGTGCCAGTTCGTGCTCCTTTGCTAACTTCTCAAGTTGCTTTTGGGCACTATCTGTTTCTGGCATAAGTGCCAATAACTCCTGACTATTAATATGACCGATTTTCGTCTGCGCATTCGCTGTCAATGCAAGTAATGCAAATACAATACTTCCAATTACTTTTCTTATTCTCATAGTAATATTAAAATTATTTCAGTTTATAGTGTTCTCACAAATGTAATCAATTAATTCTTATAACCTAATCGTTCAAGAATGTCGTCACTTATGTCGTAACGCGGATTTGAATAAAGTACCGTTGCCCCTCCCGAAGCATCAAATATTCCCGCATATCCACTCTCATTTGAGATTTCCTTTATTGCGTTATAAATCTCCTCCTGAATAGGTCCAATCTTTTCTTCTCTCTTCTTAAATAAAAGCCCCTCACTTCCAAAATACTCATTTTGAAGCTGTTTGGCTTCCCTTTCCTTTTTCACTATTTCTTCTTCTCTTTTGGTTCTCATTTCCTGGGTTAAAAGAACTTTTTCGGCCTGATATTCCCGGTACATTTTATCAATATCTTTATAAAGTCCCTCTACCTCCCTTTGCCATTCTGCTGCCTGTTGCTCAAGTTCATCCTGGGCCGCTTTGTAAGAAGGTATATTACTTAAGATATATTCCGTATCAACAAAAGCAAACTTCTGAGCAAATGAGCTTATTGTCATCAAAACAATTAAACCCGATAATAAAAATATTTTTTTCATAGTGATTTTTTTTAGGTTGTATCAAATTTTATTCCATTTTAAAATTGTTGCCCTATGATAAAGTGGAACTCACCTTTACCTCCGCCTCTTTCAATACCGAATTCATCATATAATTTATCGAAACCATATCCCCAGTCAAAGCCAAGTAATCCGAACATTGGCAGGAAGGCCCTTATACCGAAACCAGCTGATCGTTTTATTGAGTAAGGGTTAAATTGATCCCACTCAGACCATATGTTTCCTCCTTCTATGAATGTTAAACCATATAAAGTAGCTGAAGGGTTTAGGGTTATTGGATATCTTAACTCTGCGTAGAATCTGGTATATATGTTACCGTTTGAAACGGTCTGCGGAGGAGATCCGTCGTCTTTCTCCCACGTCCTTCTGGGGGTAAGGCTTCCGTCGGCGTAACCCCTCAATGGAATAACATCTGTTCCATACATACTATATCCTGATAAACCGCTCCCTCCCATTTCAAACTTTTCAAAGATTGGATATCCGATATCTCTGTTATAATAACCAAGAGCACCATATTCAGCCTTTATTGCCAAAACAAGGTCTCCTACCAGTTGTGTATACCATGCTGCATTAAAGGTCCATTTATGAAATTCTACATTCTTATACTTTCTATAATTTGAGGCTTCTGAATAATCCAGGCCATCAAATAGAGAATATGGGGGAGTTAGCTGAACACTAAAACTGATATTTGAACCTTTCCGCGGATATATTGCCTGATCTTGTGAACTCCGGGTTATTCTTCCCATAAATGCCAACAGGTTATAATTTCCGTCAGACAAAGCGAAATTTGTATAATCATCAAGAATATATCGGTTATACCTCATTTCCGTATTAATCATAAAGAAATCATCTGGCCATTTTAACCTTTTTCCGAAGCCCACATAACCACCAATTGTTTTAAAAGTACCTTTAATCTCACGACTTCTTGAAAGGTAACCACCTTCAGTTTCTCTCATAACGGTATAGTTCAGGCCTACCGAAAAAGAATTTGGCTTTTTCCCGCCAAACCATGGTTCCATAAAAGAAATGTTGAAACTATGATATCTAAAGTTCGACTGGGCCCTGAGCGAAAGGGTCTGCCCATCTCCTGTCGGAACCGGGCGCCAGGCCTCCTTATCAAAAACCCTGCCCAATGCAAGATTAGTAAACCTTACTCCAACAGAGCCAACGAAGCCATATCCTCCGCCCCATCCACCAGAGAGTTCTAACTGATCATTAGCCCTTTCTTCAAGTGTATACTCAATGTCAACCGTTCCGTCAGCCTGATTGGGAATTGGATTAACCCCAATATTCTCCGGGTTAAAATGACCTAGGCTGGCTATTTCCCTGTACGAACGCATTAAGTCCGTCTTACTGAACAGCTCTCCGGGGCGGGTAAACAGCTCTCTCCGTATAACATGTTCATTCGTTTTGGTGTTTCCTTTTATTATCACCTTATTTATTGTAGCCGGATCCCCCTCATAAATTCTAAGTTCAAGGTCAACGGAATCATTCTCAACCCTAACTTCTACAGGAGTTACTGAGAAAAACAAATAACCATTATCCATATACAGTGTCGAAACTGCATCTTCATCCATGTTTAACCTCTCATCAAGAGCTTTCTTGTTGTATACTCCTTTAGGCTTAATACCTAATACGTTTGATAAGAGTTCTGATGGGTATTTGGTATTTCCAATCCAGTTAATACTTCGTATATAATATTGATGTCCTTCAAACAGATCAATTTTTAGGCCAACCCTTTTCTCATTTATGGTATAAATTTCTTCTTTATTGATTTTCGCATCCCGGTAACCACTTTCATTATAAAAGTCAATAAGCTTTTGCTTATCCTCTTTATAATCTGCTTCTATATATTTGGAGCCTTTAAAAATATTGAGGTCCCTTTGTTTTGTCTTTTTTAATACGCGACGTAAACGTTTATCAGAGAAAACTTCATTCCCTTCGATTATTATTTCTTCAATTTTAACCTTTTTCTTTTTATCAATATCGATGTAAAGATTAACTCTGTTCGCACCTGATGTATCCGCTCTCTGTCGAATATCTATATCCACATTAAAAAAACCTTTATCAACAAAATGCTTTTTAATGATAATGGTTGTGTTATTTACAACATTATCAGTAATCTGTGTTCCGCGACGCAGAGCTATTTTCTCCCTAATGTCCTCTTTTTCTGACTTATTAACACCATTAATTAAAAGGTTGTTTATTCTTGGTTGCTCTTTTAGCTGAATTTCAAGATATACACTATTTCCCTCAATTTTATTTATTAAAATCTGTACATCAGAAAATAAACCATGTTTCCAGTACTTTTTTATTGCATTTGATATGTCTGCTCCGGGAATGGCAATCTTTTTTCCTTTATGCAACCCGGAGATACTTGTTAAGTGTGTAGGGTTTAAATACTTTACTCCTGTTACTTTTATATCGGCAATAACATACTCTTTGCTTCTTTGATAATCAACGATTTTAGGCGAACCTTCTTCCGAAACCTGAGAATATACTGAAGTAATCTGAAATGATACTAAAAATAAAATAAATAATTTTTGCATTATTGAACTAGCTATTTGCATTGATATTATCTGAAATCTGCTCACTTGTTTTTCCAAACCTGCGCTCCCGGCACTGATAATCAGCCACGGCTTCGTAAAGATGGTTTCTTCTAAAGTCCGGCCATAACGTTGGTGTAAAATACATTTCTGTATAGGCCAATTGCCAAAGAAGAAAGTTGCTGATTCTGGTTTCCCCGCTTGTTCTTATCAACAATTCCGGATCCGGATAATCTTTAGTCGTCAGGTATTTTGAGAAGCCTCCTGCATCAATATCTTCAACTTTCAGCGTTCCATTTAAAACTTCCTGAGAGATATCCTGAACAGCCTTAATGATTTCCCATCTGGAGCTGTAACTTAAAGCAAGTATAAGGGTTAGCCCTGTGTTAGACTTTGTTTTTTCAATAGCACCATTTAGGTTTTCCCCAACATTTTTAGGTAAAGAATCCAAGTCGCCAATAGCATTTAATCTAACATTATTTTCAAGCAGGGTCTTTGTTTCCTTATTTATTGTATTAACCAATAACGACATAAGGGCATCAACCTCCGTTCTTGGCCTGTTCCAATTCTCGGTCGAAAATGCGTACAGGGTAAGGTATCCGATTCCTAACTCAGCACAAGCCTCCACCGTATCCCGAACAGCAGCTACTCCATTTTTATGACCAAACACTCTCGGGTTTCCTTTCCTTCGGGCCCATCTCCCGTTGCCATCCATAATGATAGCAATATGATTGGGCAAACAATCCAAATCAAGCTGTTCCTTCTTTATCATAATATTTATTAATCATACACTGGACAATCGGCTGCAAATTTAAAAAACTTATAGGTAATAAAAAGTCCAAAAAAACTATACCAGTCATTATGGGATATAATCGTCTCCCCTAAAGGTGAAACAACCCCATCAATTCTGGAGGTAAATGTTTTATGATGACTCCACTCTATACCTGAGCTTAACCTTCTTGTCAGATTTAATTTCATCCCAACTCCAAAAGGGAGTGTAATATGGCTATTGGGGCTTATACCAGAGTTTACGACATCCGATGATATCATTAACGAGTAACCCAGTCCCCCAAAAATATATGGGGTCCACCCTCCGGGATTATCATTAGATTCATACTGAAAAAAGTTAAATTCGAACTGTGCCCCCACATTAACAATATTTGTTGAAAAGCTTACCGGATATAGTCGCTTAGTTATATTTTCATTTTCTCCCCGATCTGCTCCGGCTATTTTTGCATAAATTGCGTGTCCTCTTAGCGAGAGCCTGTTATTAAAGTTGTATCGTAAGATTGGTCCAATTGAATAGCGGGGAGACGAGAAGACGTACACCGGGTTCAAATCACCGAGGTAATATGTTGTTCCACCAAACATTCCAATATCAGCATTTCGCTGTCCGGATACAACGATATTTGTTGATACTAATAAAGCAAATAAAACTAGCGTTGTCATGCTCCCCTTTTTCCTTCTACGAATTTCACTCGCAGCTACAGATTTCGGGAATTTTCTTACGTTTACAATATTATTTGCCCTAAAAGCGGATACTATTTCTTTCATGATATAATTCTTATGCGCAATATTAAACGTTTTAAAGCAAGATTTTAGCGTTTAACATCGTAATTTTTAGAAAAAAAATATAAAAAACCTTAAAAAAAGACTAACGCCCGAAGCGGCTATACCTTCTGTCAAGAAATGCAGGAATATTTCTACGCGTAGTTTTTAATCTGTGATGTAATGAAAGAATAAAGAAATAGTATAAATCTGTATGTTTCGATGCTTCTGTTTGCTTATAACCATCTACATAATCAGTCAATGCCCACCTGTAACCAAACTCCCCGTTAAGAAAGGTCTTCTCGTCAAAAATATACCTTACCCCAAGTCCATATGGGATTACCGGTATAACATTAGCCCCTGAGCGATATTCATCAAATGGATATACAATGGCATCCCCATGCTCTGAAACGGAATAAGTGACTCCAAGTCCAAGGAATGCGTATCCGGCAAAAGTTGAAAAATTGTTTACCATTCCCCTTCGATTATACATTGCGGCAGAGCGGTACTGTTTATCTTCCTTTAGGAAGAAATATTCAAACCTACCCGAAAACTCATAAAGCCTTACATTATAACTTCTTCCCCTTTCGTTTCTTGAACCTTCATCGCGCCCTCCTCCTTTTGCATAAGAAAGACTCCAATTAAGAGAAAACGTCGGATCTATTTTATATCTGATGGAAGTAGTTAATGCTAGCCTGGTTTCAGTAAGCTGGACATCCTTAACCCCAAACCAATTACTTTCGCTTGCTGTTCCTCCAATATCTCCAAAAACCTGAGCCGTTCCAGCACCTATTCCAACATCATATCGTCTCATTTTCCATCTTTGTCCGTAAACAACACAAGAATGAGCCGTCAAAAACAATAAAGAAATGGTGAATATTTTGTGAATTATTTTGTTTCGCATCTCAACCCGGTATTTTATTGAATAAAAGTAATGTATTTACATTAGAATTAAAAAACATTTGGTTCCTCCTCTAATTTCTTTTATCCGCGCCCCACATAAGTTTATTTCTTAGTGTGGTATAGTAATTATTAAACGGAAGCTTAAGTATTTTCAACTTCCAGTTGTTTTTACGAATTTTGAGCTCACTATGTTTCATGTCGAGCAATTGAGTTCTGTTATCTGCTGTGACTAAAAACTGTCCGCTTCTTGACTTGACCTTCACTATTAACTCAGCGCTATCTGAGACAACTATCGGCCTAACTGATAGGTTGTGTGAAGCAATTGGTGCCACGATAAAATTGTTGGCCCCGGGAACAACTATTGGCCCCCCTACGCTCAACGAATAAGCCGTTGAACCTGTTGGAGTTGCGATTATCAAACCATCGGTCCAATATGTATTTAAAAAAACATCATCTATCCACGTATCTATAGATATTAATGATGAATCTGACTTTTGCACAGAAACCTCATTGAGTGCGAAATTAAAACCCTCAAACAACTCAATTTCCGTCTCTATCCTCAGCAAGGACCGGTGTTCTATTTCATATTTCTCCGAAATTATGGCATCAAAAGCTTTCTGTATTTCCCCGGAACCAATATTTGCCAAGTACCCCATTCTTCCTGTATTTAAACCAACAACCGGAATTTCCGGACTTTTAAGAAATCTCATACTTTCAAGAAATGTGCCATCCCCTCCAATGCTTATCAGGAAATCAATATCTCCTGGAGATTCCTGCGCACTATTAAAAAAAGAACAATAAAAATCTCTGCATCCAAATTCTTTTATCATAAACTTATAAAATGGCTCATAAAAACTCATCTCAATTTTTTCTGAATTTAAACGTTCAATGAGTTCAATTATGTATGGCTTAAATTCGATAGAGAAACTTCGTCCGTATATGGCTACTTTCATGAGAAATGTGGAATTAAATACTTAGGTATTTCATAAAAGAGTCATACCTGTTTTCATAAAGTGAGTTTAAATCATTTTCATCCATAAAGGAAGCTTTCACAACATAGTTATATCGCATAAATGTTTGCAAGATTGATGATAAATCCTTGCGGTTTATTTTTAATGTAACCTCCATTTTCGTAGACTGATGAGAACTTGTAACATAACAACTCAAAATTTTGGCATCGTTGCCTTCAACAATCTGGGCTATCTGCGACATTGAATAATCATTCGTATTTATCTCTAAAACGATTATTCCTCCTGGTTGTTTCAATGCCGAAACATCTGCAAAATAATGTAACAGGTCGGTTAATGTTATCACTCCCAGAAACTGGTTATCATCGCTCAAAACCGGGACTACAGTCAATTGTAATTCCGATGCAACTTCCATTACCTCGTAAACATGCTGTTCTGATGTTACGTAAGGACTAAACAAAGAAAGACTATGGTTACCAATAGGTTCTTCTGCCATATTATGATCATAGATATCTTTGTCTGAAATAAGTCCTAAAAAATCTTCATTATTCACAATAGGCAAATGAGATATCCTGAAAATATCCATCCAATACAACGCTTTCTGACCACTATCTGAGGTCTTTAAAGCAGGAACTACATCTGATATTAAATCTTTTGCCAGCATTTCGGTTGTTTAAAGAAAATACTTGTAATTTTGTTTTCATTTTTGAAAATTCAGCAAATGACAAGATTAAGTGTAAATATAAACAAAATTGCAACATTAAGGAACTCTAGGGGAGGAAACATCCCAAACGTTTTACAAGCCGCCAGGGATTGTGAGAGGTATGGTGCCCAGGGAATAACAGTCCACCCCAGACCAGATGAAAGGCATATACGCAAACAAGACGTATACGATTTAACTCCTGTAATTACTACTGAATTTAATATTGAGGGATATCCTTCCAGAAGTTTCTTAGATCTTGTTATAGATGTTAAACCACATCAGGTTACCCTGGTCCCTGACCCTCCAAATGCTTTAACCTCCAACCAGGGATGGGACACTAAAAAAAACTACGCCTTTCTTTGTGATATTATCAAAGAATTGAAAAGCAATAATATTCGCCCATCAATTTTTATTGGTACGGAACCTGAATTTATTGAATATGCGGCAAAAATCAACACCGACCGTGTTGAACTTTATACCGAACCCTATGCTAATCAGTATACACAGAACAAGGAAAATGCCATAGCCCCTTTTATTAATGCCGCAAAAATAGCGGTTGAGCATGGACTTGGATTAAACGCAGGACATGATCTAAACCTTGAGAACCTAAAGTATTTCAAAGATAATATTCCCGGACTTCTTGAAGTCTCAATAGGACATGCCCTGATTGCAGATGCCCTTTATATAGGACTTGAAAAAACTATTCAACAATACCTCTCCTGCCTTAGATAGAATATGGAGCTCTTTTATAACAAAACCGGACAAGGCCGGCCTCTTATCATTTTACACGGACTTTACGGCACTGGCGATAACTGGATGAATATCGCCCGACAATTTAGTGACCAATATACTGTTTACTTAATTGATCAAAGGAATCACGGACGCTCCCCTCACAGTACCAATCATTCATATGATGATATGGCTGGTGACCTGAAAACATTTTGTGATAAAAAGGGCATTAGCGAATTCTTTCTTATAGGCCATTCCATGGGCGGAAAAACGGCTTCTACATTTACACTCAAGTACCCGGGAATGGTAAGCAGGTTAATTAATGTTGATATATCTGTATTTAGCTATCTTAATCAGGAAGAATTCTCCGGACAAATTGAGTTCCACAAACTTATTCTGGATACCTTTCGTGATTCTCCTATAGATAAAATCAGTTCCCGAAATGAAATGGAAGAATTCTTTGCGTTAAGAATCAAGGAGCAGTCCATCCGAAAGTTCTTGCTAAAGAACCTAAAAAGAGACCCATTAAAAAAATTCTTCTGGCAGTTAAACACTGATTCTATTCGCTCAAACCTAGACAAAATAGTTGATGCCATACCTCCGGTTAAATTTGGGACCAGAAGTTTTATCCCTGTTTTATTTATTAAAGGCGGACAATCAAGTTATTTATCCTCTTCCGATATTAGTGCTATCCCTGACATTTTCCCTAATGCCCGTTTTACCACATTTGAAAATTCAGGACACTGGCTCCATGCTGAAGAACCCGACGGGTTTGTAACTACGGTCAGGCAGTTTTTAGCCGGTGATTAAGCCC
Source organism: Bacteroidales bacterium (assembly GCA_965230395.1). Classification (GTDB taxonomy): domain Bacteria; phylum Bacteroidota; class Bacteroidia; order Bacteroidales; family UBA10428; genus UBA10428. Next base: position 1,231,913 of record CBDDKV010000002.1, on the reverse strand, counting down.
TGACTACATTATCCGGATGAATCATAGGCTTGTTCATCAACTTTAATATCAACTGAGCAACAGCCAGCACATCGTTTTCACAATAGCGTTTTATTTTGTCCAGATCTTTTTCCTTGTAAAACACATCTGCAACCATACTGCCATCTATTTCTTCCTTAGGGCTTGGTATTCCAAAAATATGGGTTAACAAATCAAGCGATGTGAAATTTTTGTAATCCCCGAACTTCCATAACTCCAATGTATCAATGTGAGTTATTTCCCATGGTTTCTTACCAGAATTATCAAGAACCCGTGGCAAACTCAAGCCATTTATTAAAAAACGTCGAGACAAATAGGGAAAGTCAAACTCTTTTCCATTGTGAGCACAAAGTACAACGTTAGTTTTCTTCTCAAAATTCTCTAACATTTCAGCAAACTCCTGCAATACGTTTTTTTCTTCCTCATTACAGAAGGATTTTAATTTGAAGCCCATACCCTCTGAATGATTTGAAAAAACGCCTGCCGAAATGCAAACTACTTTTCCAAATTCAGCATAAATTCCGGCTCTTTGATAGATATCTGCCGAAGTTTGTTCTTTGTCCCTAATGAATTCTGATTTCTTGTCCCAAAATTTTCTGGTTGTTTCCGGAACTGACTCATAATTTAAATATTGAGGCACTGTCTCAATGTCTAAAAATAACAATTGCTTAAAATTTAACGATTCTAACATAACAATTTGAGTTTTTATTCTACTTATTTTAGATATTTTTGACCTGTCATTCTAACTTTAAATGAAAAAAGCTTATTTTTTTCGAACATACAATTTTTCCAAATATAAACAACACTAATTAATGAGATATGAACCGATTATATCCTCTAAAGTTTGAGCCAATTATTAAAGATCCAATATGGGGCGGACAAAAACTCAAAAACATACTCAATAAGAAAAAGGCTACAGTCAAGTCTGGAGAAAGTTGGGAAATTTCAGGCGTAGATGGAAATATATCAGAAATAAAAAATGGTTTTCTTGAAGGCAACAACCTACAGGAAATTATTGAAGTCTATATGGGTGACTTGGTAGGTCAGAAGGTTTTTGAAAAGTTTGGTTCTGAATTCCCTTTATTAATTAAGTTTATCGATGCCTGCGATGATCTTTCTATCCAAGTCCATCCAAATGATGAAACGGCCTTTGAGAGACATAATTCTTTCGGAAAGACTGAAATGTGGTATGTAATGCAGGCTGACAATGGTGCTGAATTAATTGCCGGTTTCAATCAGAAAGTTGACAAAGAGACCTACATTAAACACTTAAAAGATAAATCATTAACATCTATTTTAAATAAAGAAGAAGTACAACCCGGTGCTACCTTCTTTATGCCTGCAGGCAGAATCCATGCTATTGGAAAAGGGATATTACTGGCTGAAATACAGCAAACTTCCAATATCACTTACAGGGTTTATGATTACAACAGAACTGATGCTGAAGGCAATGAAAGAGAGCTTCACACCGAGCTGGCAGTTGATGTTATTGATTACAATTATTATGATAATTACAAAACAGAATACACCCCTCAGAAGGACAAACCCGTAAATCTTATTGACTGCCCTTACTTTACAACAAACCTGCTTGAACCAGCCCATTCTCTGGAACGGGACATGAACGGTTTAGATTCATTTGTAATTTACATGGGTATTGAGGGCGATGCTGAGATCGTTTATTACGACAATGAATCTGAAATAATAAAAAAAGGGGAAACAATTCTTGTTCCGGCTGAAATTTCTCAATATTTCATTAACCCAAAAACAGAAAACACAAAGCTTTTGGAAATTTTTATAAAATTAAACGAAGAAAAAGATGAAAATAAAAACGGTTAGTTTTGTTAAGAGCAGTGCAAAACTTGAGCAATGCCCTGAAGAAAACAAACCGGAATATGCTTTTGTAGGAAGATCAAATGTTGGAAAATCATCTTTGATAAATTACCTCACCGACAAAAAAAAGTTAGCACTAACTTCCGGAAACCCGGGAAAAACAAGGTTAATAAATCACTTCTTAATTAATGAAGAGTGGCATTTGGTCGATCTTCCTGGTTATGGGTATGCGAAAGTATCAAAGAAAGACCGGGTTAAGTTTAATGCAATGATAAAAGAATACCTGCTTCAACGGAAGAACCTGGCGTGTTTGTTCCTGTTGATTGACATCCGGCATTCACCGATTGAGGCAGACACCGAATTTCTAAAATGGTTAGGAGAAAACGGGGTCCCTTTCATTGTTATATTTACAAAAGCAGATAAAATATCCGCTGATATTGCAAAAAAAAATGTTGAAGAATATAAAAGCAAACTGCTGGAATCGTGGGAAAGTCTGCCTCAGATATTTGTCACATCTTCGGCCGGAAGAACAGGACGGGAAGAGATTTTAAACTTTATTGAACAAACCAATTCATCTTTAAGACAATAATATTTTTCTTTTTCTTAAGTAGAGTTTAAGGAATATGTAAGATATTTTATACTTTTGCAGCGCCAAAAATGCCTATTTCTTCAATTATATAAATAAATGAAAATTAAAGCTCCGATTAAATTTTTTGCAGGCCGTTCTTCGGCTTACCTCGCAGAGAAGATTGCTCAAAGTTTTGGTACCGAATTAGGAAAATCATCTGTTTTGGAATTTAGTGATGGTGAATTTCAGCCAGCCTTTGACGAATCTGTTCGCGGTTGTATTGTTTTTATCATCCAGTCCACATTTCCTCCGCAGGACAACCTGATGGAATTATTATTAATGATCGATGCCGCAAAAAGAGCATCTGCATACAAAGTTGTTGCTGTAATGCCTTATCTGGGCCTGGCCAGACAAGACAGAAAAGACAGGCCCCGTTGCTCAATTGGTGCTAAAATGGCCGCCGACCTTCTTTCTGCTGCCGGAGTAGACAGGGTTATGACCATGGACCTGCATGCTGATCAGATTCAGGGGTTCTTTAATGTTCCTGTCGATCACTTATATGCTTCCTCGTTGTTTATCCCTTACCTGAAAAGCCTTGACCAGGATTTGGTAATTGCAGCTCCCGACATGGGTGGTTCAAAAAGAGCCAATGCATATGCCCGTTTCCTGAACAGTGAAATGGTAATTTGCTACAAACTAAGAAAAAAGGCAAATGTAGTAGATCAGATCAAAGTAATCGGAGAAGTAAAAGACAAGGATATTGTTATTGTAGACGATATGATTGATACAGCCGGAACTGTTTGTCTTGCCGCCGATATGATGATGGGAGAAGGTGCGAAAAGTGTTCGTGTAATGGCAACTCATGCTGTGCTTTCCGGACCAGCATATGAAAGAATAGACAACTCTTCCATTACAGAACTGGTTGTTACTAACACTATTCCATTAAGAGGGCACTCAGATAAAATTAAAGTTATCTCTGTAGCCGATCTTTTTGCCGATGTAATTAACAAAGTTTACAAGTATAAGTCAATAAGTTCAAACTTTATTTTTTAAATAATTAATTATCATTATATTTGCAGCCCTTTTTCACACAGGGAATTGTTTGGTTAAACAGTGTGATGGGGAATACGATTCCAAGTAGCACAAGTCTAATTGTTTAATTTATTAAGATGAAAACATTTTCGCTAAAAGCAAAAAAAAGAGAGAACCTAGGAAAGAAAAACACAACTGAATTACGTGAGCAAAACCATATACCATGCGTAATGTATGGTGGTGAAAAAAGCATTCACTTCCATGCTCATGAAAACGAGTTTAAAGATTTAATTTATACCGATCAGGTTTATGTTGTTGATGTCGACATTGATGGAGACAAACACATGGCGGTAATGCAGGACATTCAGTTCCATCCGGTTCTGGATAAAATACTTCACATTGATTTCGTTGAAGCATTTGACGATAAACCAGCCATTGTATCGCTACCAGTTAAACTTACAGGAAACTCTGTTGGTATTCTTGCCGGAGGTAAATTAAGACTAAAGAAAAGATACCTAAAGGTAAAAGGTCTTGCAAAAGATTTACCTGAGAGCCTTGTTATAGATATCACTAAACTAAAAATTGGTGATTCCCTAAAAGTATCTCAACTATCGTATGAGAACGTAGAGCTTCTTGATGCCGGACAGGCTATGGTTGTAGGTATTGCTACTTCACGTCTTGCAGCAAAAGGTGGAGCCGGAGTAGCTGAGGAAGCTGAAGGAGAGGAAGGTTCTGAATCTTAATCGGTAAGTTTTGAAATATCTGATAGTTGGTCTGGGTAACATTGGAAATGAATACCATAATACCCGGCACAATATAGGATTTAAAGTATTGGATGCATTAGCTGATGCATCCAATATTTCTTTTGAGGATAAGCGATACGGAATGATTGGCGAATACAAATTCAAAGGCCGTACTTTTGTCCTTTTAAAACCTTCCACTTTTATGAACAGAAGCGGGCTTGCCATTGACTTCTGGATGAAAAAGTCTAAGGTTTCTATTGATAAGTTATTGGTAATTGTCGATGATATAGCCCTTCCTTTTGGAGCGATACGAATAAGGCCAAAAGGCGGAGATGGCGGACACAACGGACTCTCAAATATAAACCAGATAATAGGCTCTAATAAATATGCCCGTGTAAGGTTTGGTATTGGAAATTCTTTCTACCCCGGACAACAGGTGGACTATGTGCTGGGCAAATGGTCTAACGACGAAGAAAAACAACTTCCGGCTTTAATAGACCACTCTATTGAAACCATAAAGTCTTTTGGGACCATTGGCCTTGAACTTACCATGACCAGATTAAATAAAAAATAACCAGGACGCATTGTTAAAGCATTGTTAAAGATCCCATATCTTTTCCTGTATTCTATTATCTTAGTGCTATTATGAAAACTAAGCACCTCATAATCTGCTCTATTGGCAATCTCATTTTACTAATTGATGTAGATCTTATGTCAAGCCTTAGTTTCTGATAAATATATTCCGTTTTCCATTTTATTAAAAAACACAGGCAAAACACTAACTTTCACCTTTTATCCAATATGTTTTATAAACATCCAGCGTTCAAACTACCTGCTTTCTATAAAATTGTTATTTTAAATTCTAAACAATAAAATGAACTACAAGGTTTTACGAATACTTATTTTCTCTACAGCCCTTTCTTTACTTGGAATTCTTGTCACGCAATTTTTCTGGTTAAAAAAAACCTATAAACTTGCAGAAAAACAGTTCAAACACAGGACTGATAAAATGTTAAATGATGTTGTTGATGAACTTAAAACCTACGCCGACACCTCTCTGATTATTCAGGAGAAAAGTGAATATGAAGTTTCCTTATTTGACGTAGTTGATACAGTTCTTCTTCATGAGTTAGTGCAAAAATACACCAAATACCATATGCTGAATTCGACTTATTCGTACGGATTGGTATCTTCCAGCTCTGGAGAATTAATTTATAGTAAACATAATTTCACACTTTATCTCGACCAATTTTCAAATAAGGTTTGCCTTTCCTGCTTATGGAAAAAGGAATATATCCACCTTTCCATCTTCTTTCCTGAAAAAGAAAAACATATTCTTGGCAAACAGGTTTTATGGATTATTCTTTCAACTCTTTTTATTTTAATAATAATCAGTGCCTTTTCGTTCATGGTATGGAGCATCTATCGACAAAAAAAGATCAGTGAAATCAAGAATGATTTTGTCAACAACATGACCCATGAACTAAAAACTCCTCTCTCAACCATTTCTGTAGCATCGGAAGTGCTTATGAAAACAGCAGGTTATTCAGATAATAAACGGCTAAATAAATATTCCAGGGTAATCTACGAGGAAAATCAGCGCATGAAAAAACTTGTTGACAGAGTACTAAACATTGCTACTCTTGAACGAAATATGGTTGCCATTGAAAAAGAGAAAATCAAGATACATGACACTATTTACAAAATGGTTGAAAGTTTTTGTTTTGAGGCCTGTAATAAAGATGTTGACGTAAAATACAATCTCAATGCAAAAAATGACGTTGTTTATGCTGACAAACTTCATTTAAGAAATATTTTAAACAACTTGGTAGATAATGCTGTTAAATATTCAACAGGCCAACCAAGTTTAACAGTTAAAACAGAAAATATCGATGGTTTTTTTAAATTATCTATTGCGGACAAAGGCAAAGGTATACCGAAGGATAGTGTGAAGAAAGTATTCGATAAATTTTACCGGGTCCCTTCTGGAAATATTCATGACGTAAAAGGTTTTGGACTCGGTCTGTTTTATGTTAAATCTATGATAGAGGCGCATGATGGTAAAATTGACATTCAAAGCACCCTAAATAAAGGAACGTGTGTTACTGTTTGTTTTCCCCAGTAAATTCAAAACAGGAATCACTCTTTGTTAATGGGTGACTTACAGAACTAAAGACCTTACTATGAAGTATTAAAATACAAGGACATGAGACAAAAAGTATTATTAGTTGAGGATGATGAGAACCTGGGGTTTGTGACTAAGGATTTTCTTGAAATGTCCGGCTTTGATGTAAGTCTTGCTAAAGATGGCAAGACCGGATTGGATAAATACGAAAACAGTAATTTTGACATCATTGTTTTAGATGTTATGATGCCGCAAATTGATGGTTTTACAGTTGCTCAGACGATAAGAAACAAGGATAAATATACACCTATTATTTTTTTAACTGCCAAAACGATGAAAGAGGACAGAATAAAAGGTTTTCATCTTGGCGGTGATGATTACATAACTAAACCTTTTAGTACAGAGGAGCTTAAACTAAGAATTGATGCTATCTTAAGAAGGGTCAATAAAAATGTCAGTGTCTCTGAAGAAGACATATTTACCCTTGGGGTTTTCAGTTTCAATTATCCGGAACACACTCTTAGTTCACCAAAACTCGGTGAAAAACATCTAACCAAAAGAGAGGCTGAGGTATTGCACATGCTTTGTAAACATAAAAATAAAATATTGCGCAGAGAAGTCGCCCTAAAAGCTATCTGGGGCGATGATGATTATTTTATGGGAAGAAGTATGGATGTATATATCACGAAACTCAGAAAGCTTTTAAAACTGGAAGAAGGGGTATCCATAACAAATGTCCACAATACGGGGTTTAAACTGGAGGTTGCAGAATAAGCCGTTTTTTACTTACGTATTTCTTTAAAGCCTGAAGCCAATAACCAGGATGTCATCTATTTGCTCCGTTCCCTGCATCCATTCAAGAATAGTCTCTTCCAGTATTTTCTTTTGCTCTTTCATTGGCTTTTGATGTATATCAAAGATCAGTTTTTGCAGGTTTTTGGCCATAAATTTCTTTTTCTTCGCACCTCCGAACTGAGATTGGTACCCATCCGAGAACATATAAAAACAGGTCGGGGATTTTACTTCTATGGTGTGCTTCTCAAAGCCTCCATTTTTAATAATTGAACCTCCAACAGGCTGCCTGCTTCCACTGATTTTCACCAACTCATTATTCTGAATGTATATCAACGGGTTTTTAGCCCCGGCAAATTCAACAGTATTGTTCGCCAGCTCCACTGAACACAAAGCCATGTCCATTCCATCCTGATTATTTGTGTCTTCCTGTTTAAGAGCACGCCTGATATCCTTGTCAAGCGCATCAAGTATTCTCTCCGGAGATGTTATCTTATGGTTGTAAACTATCTGATTCAAATATGAATCACCAAGCATACTCATAAAAGCACCAGGAACTCCATGCCCGGTGCAATCAACTGAAGAAATAATAAATTTCCCGTTTTGTTCCCCTGTCCAATAAAAATCGCCACTGACTATATCTTTGGGCTTAAAAAGTATAAATGCATCTTTTACTTTACGCTCAAACCCTCCTGACTTTGCCAAAAGTGATTCCTGTATTCTTTTTGCATAATGAATACTATCCGTAAGGTCTATATTTTTTAATTCTATTAAACGTTTTTGCCGTTCAATTTGCTGGTTTTTATCTTTCAGAAGTACATTTTTGTTGGAAATGATTTTATTGGTTCTCTTTTTTGAGAGATATTGAATATAAATAAATATGAATAAACACAATTGTGCCAGTTAGAATTATTTGATATAAATTTGACGTGAATATAATCAATTTCATACAGTTTCCGACGAAGAGAGCTGCAATTTCAAACAGTTACGGGAGCGAGAGGGCTTTACCTGTAAGAAGTGCGGATTAAAAAACACTATTGGTTAAAATCCAAAATGTGGCAATGTTCCAATTTCAGGACTACATTAAGGAGCGGTTGTTTGAGAACTCAAACCTCCCCTTTAGCAATGGCCTTTATGAGCTTTAGCAAGAAGGGCCTGTCGGCAATGGAACTGCAAAGGCAATTGGGGCACAAAAGATACAACACGGTTTGGTCAATGATGCACCGCATCCGCCAAGCCATGGGTAGTCTTTACAGCCTTGAAGGAATGGCTTTGACGAAGGGTATTTTTCAACAGAAACCAGCAAAAAAGATAAAAAGGACCTAAAGCGGGGACGGGGCAGCCAAAAGCAGTCCAATGTAGCAGTTATGGCAGAATCGACGCCCCTGGAAGATATAGAGGGTGGTAAAACAAGCAAGCACTGTCGGTATTTTAAAATGAAAGTGCTGGAAGGCCATTTTCCGACGAGATTAATGAGGTTTAAAGAAAGCTTTGATGAAAAAAGCATAATCTTTAGCGATAAAAGCACGAGTTATGTAGACATTGCCAATTATGTCGATGTCCATGTAAGTGAGAAATCCAGTAAAGAAACAACAGTGCGGACACTCCCTTGGGTACACATAGCAATAAGTAATGCCAAGCGTAACCTACTGGGTGTTTACCATAAAATTAAAGGCAAATACCTGCAGCTATATCTTGATGAGTTTTGCTTAAACTTAACCGGAGATACTTTGGGGACAGGCTTTTTGACAGGCTGGCTATTGCTATGGCTGATAATTACTGGTACAATAATGACTAATCATTAAATAAACACCACAATAATTAAAACCAATACGGTTGCCCCAATTAAATAATTTCTCACCGATTTTTGCCTCTGTATTGTAAGGCCCTGTATTTTATTATTTTGCTGTAATATTTGATTTTCCTGTTCTTTCTTATCAGTCTCATACCTGACACTCATTTCTTCAACAACCTTCCTGTTCTTTTCCTTAAAGAGGGAATCTTTTAACAATGTATATTTCTCAAGATAGCCAAAGGCCTTTTCATATGTCCCCCTGCTTTTGCAAATTTCTGCCAGAAGTAAGAAATTTCCAGAGAGAACTTCCTTGTCCTGAATTTTTTCTGCACTCTCATTACTTTTTTTTAGGAATACTTCAGATTTACTGATTTCGTTTTGTCTGTAATAAACATTGCCCATATTACTATAAACAACCGCTATTCCTTTAATATCGCCAAGTAGGAGCTTATATTGCAAAGCCTGAAAATAATTCTGTAAGGCTTGCTGAAAGTTTCCCTGAAGAACAAATATATTTGCGAATTGATTATATATATTGGCTAACCCCAGCCGGTCATATATTCTTAGCTTCACATTAAGTGCCTCATGTAAATAAAACAATGCAGAATCGTACTTTTGCAGGGAAATAAATACTTCCCCACTTGAATAAAAAGTTTCGGAGAGCCCATAATGCAAGTGGGTTAACAACGAATCGTTTTTAATTCGTTCAAAATACAGCTCTCTCGCCTGCTCATAATACCTTAATGCCCTGGTGTTTTTGTCAAACTTCTTATAGATATTTCCTAAATTATAATACCCGTTTGCAATATCTTCTTTTCTGTTGTTTTGCTCACTTAGTTTTATTGATTCCAACTGGAACTCCAACGCCTTATCATAAATCCCTGTTTTTTGGTATATAAGTGCGGCAGCATTTAACGAAGCTGCCAGACTTTCATAGTCATTATTGACTTTATCAATTTCCAAAGCTTCATTCACATATTTCAGGGCATGTTTATAGTGCCCTTTGTGTAAATAAATTAATCCGATATTATAAATAAGGGAAGAATAAATGCTATCCCGAGATACCCTTTTTGCCATTGCGGCCCCTTTTTTATAAAAAAAGAGCGATGAGTCAAATTGATCCATTAACTGGTAACTTTTTCCCAGGCCTTTGTAAACGTTTATGAGTTGTTCTGAATCGCCCCCACCTTCCAGTTCGACCTGAAGGTGCCTAAATTTTATAATATCTTCCAAATACGTATTTGGCAAACCCACTGAATCACCTTGCGCTGCCGACAACACACTTTTACTTTGAACGGAAATTAAGAATATTATGATAAACAGATGTAAAGTTACCTCTTTCATTTATTTTACTGTTCTACTGAAATCTATAAATTATTCATCGACTGCTCTCTTTATTTTTGTTCCTGAACATAACAACAGCACATCCTCAGAAAACCCATCCCAGCAATTTAACTGTTTAGTGCAAGATAACAAAAAAGATAACTTACCACCCAAGCGAAAATTTGTATCTTCCATCTGATTTTTACACACAACCAATGATGACCAACACAAAAATACTCAATCTATTCAACCATAAATGTCACCTTCTCATTTTCCTGCTTATTCCGGCCTTGAAGTGTAGTATATTCTGCCAGGACCTTAATTATTCAGCTCTACTTTTATCATTAAAAGGAGAAGGAAAATATATCCGAAACGAGAAAGAATATTCATTGTCTGTGCCGCAAAGCTTTTTACCTGGAGATAAAATATCTGTCATAAAGGGTAATGCAACTCTAATGCTTTTTTCTGGCGATGAGATTTCTGTTATCGCCAGAAACAGTTATAGTATTCCGTCCGTGGTATCTTCACCAGAAATTGCAGCATTGGTAACTGATTCCGATGGAAGTCCCGGACTATTGGGACAAACTGGTACTGCTTACCAAATCCGCGGAGAACACAGTGCTTTTCCATTAAAATCAAAAATAAGTGACAAAAAGAACGCTATAATTCATCTTTCTTCCAACAACATTCCCAAAAACCCCATAGATTTTAAACTGGTTCACTCATTAACACAAAAAACGGTATGGGAAACTGAGAACTTAACGGACAGTGTAATATTTTTACAAAATGCGCCACTTGATAAAGGCCAGGCTTATTACTGGGAAATCACTGGTTTAACAAAGGGGAAACCCGTTATTGGCACTATTATATACCCAAACCAGACAGAGCTTAACATGTTAAAAGAATTTTCAGAAAAAGAATCTCATTACGACTACTTAGTGGCAATCTCTTATTTTTATCAGAAAAAATATTTTTTCGAAGCATATTCCATTCTAGAGAAAGCCATAAAAAAATATCCGAGTGTTGAAATATATAAGAAAATACAGAAAACAATATATATGCATTAACCTTGTCTTATGTTATTTGATAATAGAATTTTAGCTTTTTGTAAAAAATAAGTAAAGAATACACCCCTATTGTTAACCATATATAAACAGGCAGTCATCAATATTAACATTGCAACAATTCTAAGTCCAAATACGAAGCACACACAACAATTATAACAATATTCCGTATATATTACGGTAAAAGAACTAAGTGAATAAATTATTAAATGAGGTATTCGTTTATAAAGTGTTTGATATTTTTATTTACTTTTGCGCTGAAGAATTGAATTCTTTTCTCAAGTTTATCATCTACCCTTGCAGGTAGAAATTTCGAGACAATCAAGTAACAATAGCCTACTCGCAGCAAGATCATTACTCGATATTTGAAAAGTTGAAAGGTTTTATTTGATTGGTAGCCATTTAAAAACATCTTTAAACGGAGCGGGTAGTCACTGAATGACAACACGAATAACCTGTAACGTTTTTTTCTGAATTATTAAATACTGCTATTGATCTATTAGCCGGTATTTATTTTCAGACATTACGAATGTGCCATGGCACATTAAACAGTTTTATATCGAAAATTGTCAAAATATCTAACTAAAGAAAGATGAAAAGCAAACTATTATTGTTATGTATTTTTGTCATTGCATTATCATGCTCTGACGAAGAAGTCGCTCCTACTCCTACTCCAGATTTTGATTTCACATTAGAGGGTGAAGCCCCTGATGCGACACTAAAATTAATTAATAAATCTCAAAACGCCACCAGCTATAGATGGTTCTTTTCAGCGGGAACTGAAAAAAAATTCATTACTGAAGAGTCTCCAAGTATTAAAATTGATAAAGCGGGTGAATTCAACGTACACCTCTATGCTTATAATGGAAACAATAGAGAAACACTGGGGAAAAAAGTACTAATTGGTGGGAAGAGCGCCGTTCTGTGCTTTACTAATATCTCCTTTGGAATAGAAGAAGGTAAAGAAGAATATGGAAACTTTTTCTCTACTTCTACAGGAGAAATGTATTCTAAAGAAGAAATAGATTCTGAAGCCGGGAAAGAAATTGATCTGGTTTTTCTTAGTAGTAAAAAGTCAGAAGGCTATTTTACGAGTCCTGATGAAGAGGAAGAAATTTACAAGATCCCAAATGCCACATTTACGGCAATAAACCATAATGTTCCGGAAGAATTTGATGAGACTTCCTTTGAAAACATTAAAGATGAAACCGGTTTCAAAAATGTAAGTGTTCAGGATGACGGGTTAAATAATATTGTTAAAGAAGGTGAATTAATTTTATTCCAGAATTCAAAAGGTAAAATAGGGGTAATAAAGGTAAAATCCTACGAAACCGACCATGTGACTGTAGACATAAAGGTTCAAAAATATTAAAACAACTTATAATCCTAATTATCCAAACAACAATTTAGGATTATATTAAAAATGGGCCTGTTCCGGGCCCATTTTTAATATATCGTGTTTCGTTGCTTCCGCAAAATTATTTTCTGTCGAACCAGCCACCTTAGCTCTGATTCATAAACTGTTTCAACTGAGCCTCCATTTCACTATAGGTAGTCGTTACAGGAAAGTCCGGAAAATCTTCGACAACATTCTTTGGCGGCTTGAATAAAAAAGCCTTTTCGGCCTGCTGAAGCATCGAAATATCGTTATATGAATCGCCAAATGCGATTACCTCATACTGCAAACTCTGTAAAGATTTAACCACCTGTCTTTTAGGGTCTTTCTGTCTAAGTTTATAACCCGTTATTCTGCTTTTATCATCTACCTCAAGAGAATGACAAAACAAGGTGGGATAACCAAGCTGTCTCATTAGTGGATCTGCAAACTCAACAAACGTATCACTAACGACGATAAGCCGGGATACTTTCTGCAACCATTTTATTATTTCGAAGGCCCCATCCAAAGGCTTTAAAGTTGCTATTACTTCCTGAATATCCTTAAGTGTTAGTCCATGCTTATCAAGCACGCCCAAACGATGTGTCATTAATTCATCGTAATCTTTTATATCCCGGGTTGTTAGCTTTAGTTCGTCAATGCCAGTTTTCTTCGCTACATTTACCCACACTTCCGGAACCCATACCCCCTCAAGATCTGAACATATTACATGCATATTATATCTGTTTCTTGTTACTAAAAGTTTTCTGTTTATTTAATTGTATTTTTCTTTTAAATACTTTTTAAAACTTTCATATCCATTGGAAAGATATTCGAAGTGTTCCTCTTTTGCTTCCAGATTAGACAGGCTCTTCGGCAATTCAGGATCAAAGCCCAACAGTTTTATGATTTCTTCTGGAAATTTTGCCGGATGAGCCGTTTCAAGGCAAACACTTACCTGATTATCTGTATAGTTGCGCTCTGCTTCAAAATAACTGTGCAATCCCTTCCACCCGACCGAGCCATGCGGCTCCAGCAACACTCTGTGCCTTTCCCAAACTGTCCGGATCGTGTCCCTGGTAATTTCGTCACCTATACTTATCGCAAACATATCTCTCTTCATGCTTTCTAATTCCGGCTTTTTAACTATTTCCCCTTTCTCATTCATCATCCCTCCGTAAAGAGCTACAATACGCGCCATATTACTGGGGTGGCCAACATTCATTGCACTTGAAATACAGTTTCTGGACGGAACGATAGTTTCATACTTCCCTGAGCTGAAATACACCGGCACCTCATCATTTGTATTCGTTGAAATAACAAATTTCTTTACCGGAATACCCATATTTTTCGCTACCAGACCTCCCATTAAATCGCCAAAATTGCCTGAAGGTACCGAGAAAATAATCTCTTCGGCTTTGTTAATTTCACACAACCTGGAATAGGCATATATGTAATAAACTGCCTGCGGAATTAACCTCCCAATGTTTATTGAATTAGCTGATGACAGGTTTAAATAGGTGAGTTCGCTATCATTAAAAGCTTGTTTTACCAGAGCCTGACAATCATCGAATTTACCAGCTAACGCAAGAATTGAAACATTTTGGTGCAATGTGGTCATCTGTTTACGTTGTCGTTCAGTAACTTCTTTTTCCGGAAAAAGCACACAGATATTAACATTTTCAAGTCCGTAAAAAGCATTGGCCATTGCACTTCCGGTATCTCCGGATGTTGCTGTAAGTATCAGCAGTTTCTTATTCTCTTTATGAAGAAAGTACTGCATTAACTGCCCCATCATTCGGGCAGCAAAATCTTTAAAAGATGCAGTTGGTCCCTGATCAAGCCTCATTAAGTAATTCTTGTCATATACCTTCTCTAGGGGCACCGCAAAATCATAAGCTGTCTTTGTCATCTCTGCTAACACCTCTGGGGGTATTGCCCCGTCCAGGAATTTCGAAAGCACGTCAAATGCTATTTCATGGTATTGTTTATTGGAAAAAGAGGCTATTTCTTCTTTTGTGAATTGAGGAATTTCCTCCGGCATATAAAGTCCGCCATCGGGTGCCAACCCTTTAAGTAAAGCTTCCTGAAAAGTAACTTTGGGAGCTTTCTGGTTTGTTGAATAATATTTGATGTGTGACATGTTTTTTTAGTATTAATTACACAGTGCTTCAAGAAAAGTGAACTTTTCCTGATTAAAATCCGGGAACCGTTCTATTTTTAAATCTGCAAAGTCGTATATTGTTTCATTTATCTGTCCTTCATCAAGAAGGGCAATCACTTTCATCCTTGCCGATTTTGCGGCCAGAATTCCATTAAATGAATCTTCAATTGCCAGGGAACAAACCGGATTTATCTTCAGTTTTTTACATGCTGATATGTATATTCCGGGATGGGGCTTCCCAAACCGCTCAAAGTCACCCGAATAAATCAAGTTGAAATAATTGTTTAATTCAAACTTATCAAGAACAGCTTTTATGTGCGCCATTGATGAAGCCGAAGCAATGCCCATTGGCAACTTTTTAGTTTTGCAAAAATCCAGCATTTCAATCACCCCTAATTTCAACTCTACTTTTTCCTTTAAAAGTTCAATAACATTGTGGTTAAGTTCCTGAGTTAACAAAGGGACTTCCTTTTTTGGCTCTTTTACTTTAGCGTGCCAGTACTTCACTACTTCGCATGAAGGCAACCCTTTGGTCTTTTTACAGTCTTCCCTCGTTATTTCCAGTCCTTCTGTTGCAAACAACTCAATCTCGGCTTCCTGCCATAAAGGCTCGGAATTTATAAGTGTGCCATCAAGATCAAATACTATACCCTCTATCATAAATACAACCTCTAGTTATTTGTACTTTTCAATTTTAAATATTCGCCGTCCGGATTATATCTGCAAAAACGCCGGCAGCTGTAACATCAGCCCCTGCCCCATAACCGCGTATTACCATTGGTGCTTCGTGATATCTTTCTGTTGTAAGCAAAAGTATATTATTGCTTCCCTCCAGTGGATAAGCCGGATGCAACATATCTACTGTCTGAAGCGCTACCTTTCCTTTCCCGTTTTCCAGACTGGCAATAAACCTCCATTTCAACCCCTTTTCCTCCAGCTCTTTTCTTTTCTGTTCAAACTCTTCATCATACCTGGAAACTTTCCCCCAAAAATCATCAAGGCTTCCTTCAAAACAATCTTCCGGTAAAAATGAATCTATCTCTATATCCTCTTGCTCCAGAGGGTAACCGGCTTCCCTGGCCAGAATAATCAGTTTTCTTACAACGTCTATTCCACTAAGATCTATCCTCGGATCAGGCTCGCTGTACCCCATCTCTTTAGCCTGCCTAATCGCTTGGCTAATGGACACTTTATCACTAAGCGCATTAAATAAAAAATTAAGCGTTCCGGAAAGAACGGCCTGCATCTTCAATATCTTATCCCCGCTCCTGCTTAAATCATTTATTGTATTTATTATTGGAAGCCCTGCCCCAACATTTGTCTCATACATAAACTTTACATTGTTCTTCAGCGCTGTTTTTTTCAAATTTTTGTATAATGCGTATTCCGAAGAACAGGCTACTTTATTGGCCGTTACTACTGAAGCAAATGACTCAAGTACTTTCAGATAGCAACCAGCAACATCATTATCTGCTGTACAATCTACAAAAACGCTGTTCCTTAAATTATGCTCAGATATATACTGAACAAATTTATCCATATCCGTAGGTTCTCCTTCTTCAATTAACTCCACGTAATTGTCCAAATCAACACCCTCCGGGTTTACTACCATTTTGCGAGAACGACAAATTCCTACAACATTAACTTTTACGTTATGCTCTTCCAGCAGGTGCTGTTTCTGCTGTTTAATTTGCTTGACAAGACTGTTTCCAACGGTTCCGATCCCCACTAAATAGAGATGAATTTCTTTATAATGACTTAAGAAAAACCCTTCGTGTATCACATTCAGCGCTTTCCTTAAGCTCTTTTTCCGAATGACAACAGATATATTAAGTTCTGAAGAACCTTGTGCTGTTGCAATTGCACTTATACCATTTCTTCCCAGAGCTTTAAATAAAGTAGCTGAAATTCCGGGGGTATTTTTCATTTGCTCCCCCACAATAGCTATTACCGACAAGTCTTTTTCAACGAGGATATTTACTTCTTCCCGAATATGGACTTCTATTTCAAATTCTTTCTCAATGGCCCCAACTGCCAGATCAGTGTCTTTAGGTGAAACGGCAAAAGTTATTGAGTATTCCGATGAGGCCTGTGTTATTAAAACGACATTAATTCCAGAAGCTGCAAGAGCACCAAACAAACGTGAAGAAATTCCTTTTACACCAACCATTCCTGCCCCCTGAAGGGTTATCAGATCTATATCATCAACAGAGGAAACACCTTTTATTGGGGAAGCTCCAGAGCTTTCAACAGGTTTCTCAGAAATAAGGGTCCCCTCCATTTCCGGGTTAAATGTGTTTTTTATTTTAATTGGTATTTTTTTCTGAAAAGCAGGCTGAATTGTTGGTGTATAAACGACTTTTGCCCCAAAATGGGACAACTCCATTGCCTCCGCATAAGAAAGTGATTCAATGGCGAATGCTTTTTTCACTTTTCTTGGATCTGCTGTCATAAAACCATCCACATCTGTCCAGATTTCAAGTACTGAAGCATTCAGCGCCGAAGCATAAACAGCCGCAGAATAATCAGAGCCGCCCCGTCCAAGTGTTGTTGTGTTTCCCTTCTCATCTGAAGCTATAAATCCGGGAACAATGCTAATCCCCTCATAACCAGCAAATGCTTCGACAATATTATTGTTCGTCGCTTGAACGTTCAACCTGGCGTTACCAAAAAAAGAGTCTGTTTTTATAAGTTTCCTCGAATCCAAAAATCGGGCCTCTTCAATATAATTGCTTATAATATATGCCGAGAGCAACTCTCCATAAGCCTCAATCTTATCATAAATCTTTGGGGTTAAATCATTCAGAAGAAATACTCCTTCCAGAACATCTTTAAGCTCCTGTAACATCAATTCAACTGTGGAAAGCACCGTATTTTTTTCGGAGGTCGTTATTAGTTCATTTACAGCATTGGTGTAGTCTGTTACTATTTCATCCAGGATCGTGGTATAGCCTTTATCTTTTGTAGCGGCCATACCGGCTACTGTTTCAAGTTTGTCTGTCACTCCGCTAAATGCAGACACAACAATTACCACTGGGGTTTCATAAGAAGCCAGAATCCGCTTCACCTGTTTTATCCGGTCAGGTGAACCTACTGATGAACCTCCGAATTTCAGTACTTTCATTTGTTTTCTATTTTACTGTTGGTATTCCGGTATTATCTCAACCTTGATTTTTATCATAAGACTGCGAAAATAAGCAATATATAATAAATGCTGGTTACTGAATTATAAAAAAAAGGGGACCAAAGCCCCCTTTTTGAGTCTTATTAAAAACTTCCTGCAGATTAAGCACTTTCCGTAGGCACTGCCCGATCCACTTTTTTTATCAATCCCTGAAGCACCTTTCCGGGACCTACCTCCACAAACGAACTGCCCCCATCTGCCAGCATATTTTTTACTGTTTGCGTCCATTTAACAGGTGCAGTAAGCTGAATCTTAAGGTTTTCCTTAATCTCATCCGGCTCAACAACTGCTGACGCAGTAACATTCTGATAAACCGGGCACATTGGCTTTGTAAATGTTGTTCCATCAATAGCTTCGGCTAGTTCAACTTTGGCAGGATCCATTAACGGAGAATGGAATGCCCCCCCTACAGGTAACTTTATAGCCCTTTTGGCACCTAATTCGTTCAATTTCTCAATTGCCTGCTCTATTCCTGCATTAGTCCCGGAAACAACAATCTGTCCGGGACTATTGTAATTAGCGCATACAACAACCTCATCTACCTCTTCACAAACTTTTTCCACCACATCATCTCCAAGTCCTAAAATTGCAGCCATTGTTGATGGATTTTGTTCACATGCCTTTTGCATTGCCTGAGCCCGCGCCGAAACCAGTTTCAACCCGTCTTCGAAAGCCATAGCCCCTGCTGCCACAAGAGCAGAGAACTCCCCCAGGGAATGACCTGCTACCATTTCCGGTTTAAAATCATCGCCCAGTGTTTTTGCCAGTATTACAGAATGAAGAAATATTGCGGGCTGAGTAACTTTTGTCTGCTTCAAATCTTCATCTGTCCCCTGAAACATAAGCTCTGTTATGTTAAAACCTAAAATCTCATTAGCTTTATCAAACATTTCTTTAGCCACAGGAGAATTCTCATAAAGGTCTTTACCCATACCTACAAATTGAGCTCCCTGACCAGGAAAAACGTATGCTTTCATAATAATTATGTGTTTGTTTTAAAGAAGTTGCAAAGGTAAAAAAAATGTTGAAAGACAAATCCTGTGCCCCAAACACCCCCTACTATCATTAGAGCCCATATAGGAAGCCCCTCGTGTTCTTTGATATATACGCCCCGGGCTAACATTCAACTGTAATTTCTGTTTCTTCCTTTTTTAATACAGAACAGAAAAAAGCCATCCAAAATAAATTCGGACAGCTATTTTCTTCATATCAGTAGGACTAAACCCCTATAAGACTTTTGTCAACTACATTACCCAACATTCCTATCAATTATTTTACCTCAATATCTTTAACTGGTATCTCTACCTTTTCTTTCTTAGGTATAGCAATCTTAAGAATTCCGTTTTCATGCCGCGCCGATATACTCTCGGCATCAACATTCTCGGGCAATTCAAATGAACGGTTGAATGATCCTACTTCGAATTCCTTTCTTATGAATACCCCATCATTGCTTTTCTCTTCTGTCTTATGATCATGAGAAATTGTCATTACATTATTGTCCACAGCAACCTTAAGCTCCTCTTTTGAAAGTCCGGGAGCACTAAGGTGTATTTCATACTCTGTCTCTGTTTTTTTTATATTCACTGCTACCGATGAAGGTGAACAGCTTTTTTCTACCCTTCCTCCTACAACATGATCGTTTAACAATTCGTCAATGATATTCGGATATCGTTTGTATGTTCTTACTATTGGTCTCATTTCTTTATTTTTTTAAATGTTTATCTTTATTTTTTGTGGTAGTTGGCCCTCAAAACACCAACACAATTACGATATTTTAATATCCTTTGCTTTTAAAACTTTCGTTTCTGCTTTAGGAATATTTATATATAAAATACCATTTTCTAAGGAAGCTCTAATTTCTTCCACCTTAATATTATCCGGCATTATAAACGACCGGCTGAAAGTGTTGTAATTAAATTCCTGACGAATTAAACCTTCGTGCCCACTCTCGTTTTCCTGTTTTTGTACTGAAGAAACGGTTAGCACATTCTCATCAAGCGAAACCCTGAAGCCTTCTTTTCCTATTCCAGGAACTGCCAGACTAATTTTATACCCTGTCTCATTTTCTTCGACATTCGCTGCCGGGTGACTGCTTTTCCCTGTGACCATCCCTTTTGTTAAAAAAGACGGAAAAAGATTATCAGAAAAAAAATCGCTGATAAAACTTGCAGGCATTGTTCTTTGTTTCTTTACTGTTAATAACATATTTAAATCCTCCATTTTTTAACTAATTTGTTTTGACCTTAAACGTTCAATTCGTGTGCCACCCCAACAATTAATGACATTTTGTCGTAAATCATAAAAACTTACAGTCATTTTGACATGAGTGGTTTTTCTTTTCGTTAATGCTGACTGAGAACAAAAAAATGTAACCGTCACACTCAAAAGTTCGTTACATTATAGAAGCAAACTTAAACCACACCTAATGGGCTCAAAACTAGCTATTGTAGTACCCTTAATATCAACAATATACCTTTTTCAGACACTTTTCAAAAAAAGGCTAAAAGTTTATCTTAAATTACCTCTCACCCTTTTATCATTTTCTATTTTAATATTCGATGTATTTGTGTTCCTCGTTTTCTTTGTCAACTGCATTGATTTTGGAAATGACCGGAGCGTTCATAACTGTATTGACTGGATATACCCGACCCTTGATTTTAAAATGATGATAGCCATCTCGCTTACATTTCTCATTTTTGCCTTCATTGGTTTATTACGGCACTGGAATAAAAACTTTTACTATCTAATTGGCTCAATTGTGTTATATCTAGGAGTCTTGTTCAGGGTTCTTTTATTAGCCGGAGCAGCAGAAGCCATATCCATTTCCAGCGGCTCCAGCAACCCGATTGTTTTCGAAATATTTTCTATTGTTATTGTGTACGGACTTGTATCTGCGGCTATTTATTTTTCTATTTTTTTTCTTGGAATGTTCACTGCAAAACTCCCATAACCCACTCAAAAACAAAGATTTTACTTCAACACTTTACATAACACTCAAAAAAAAGACAGAAAAAGAGCGGCAATCATTTCTAAAGAATAATAATGCCCGGCTACTTACGTTTACTCTGTGTGTTTAAATCATTTTTCACCCCCCTACCCTGAAAACAGGATTTGTTTCTTCTTAATAAAATGCGGGGACTGTGATATCCTGACGGGCAACACAAACTTAACCATTTGACAATAAGGGTTCTTTATGAAATTCAATAAAGCTGTCAAACTTTGTTGTCAAAAAAACTACTTTAATAAATACTAATATCTAAAATTTTAAAAACATGAGTTTCAAGGGTCTTAAACTGAGTTCTTTTAATAGAATCTCAAAAGCAACCTTACCTTTAGCTATTACCTGCATGATGGTGATGAGCTGTCAGAAATTTGAATCAGAACCAGAGTACATGTCTGAGGAGGCATCTGTTGATCTCAAAGCCCGGTCAGAAAGAGGAGTAGATAACATAGATCGCGAAGCGTTTAGCCAGGTGAGCAAACTTTCAAAAACTCTTCGGGAAGAAAAAATATGGAATGGGTACAATGTTAACAACTACCATATCTACCTGATTCATACAGACAGAAATGACAACCCTATTAATGGGTACATCATCAACCCACACAAGAATTTTAGCGGAATGACAAAACTTTCAGCTGATGACTCTTTTGGCCTGGATGTATATGAATACAACGAAGTCAAAGATCATATGATGAATGCAATCAATCAGTCTAACGGAACGTATGATTTGAATTATGAGTTCGAAGGGGAACTTTACCAACTAATGGCCTACAGCGATTATTTAGTCGAAAGTCGTCAACTAGGAACCCTTCTGGTTCATGAAGTTTTCCATACATTTCAACGCAACTGGGCCTGGATATGGGGTGCAAACCAGGATAGTGACAATTACCCTTTATCAAAAGAATTGGTTGCATTACAAGTATTATCATTATCAGCCTTAGAAGGCTTACCTTCAGAAACTAATGTTGAAGAACTAAGGGAACGCCTAAAAATGTACCTTGCCATAAGAATGGAAGAAATGAGACTTGACTTTTCAAGTGCAAAACTGGTAAGAAGCATGGCCAACACCCAAGAAAGAAGTGAAGGTACCGCTAACTTTGTAGAAGAATATTCTTACCACCTAACCTATGACAAATCTTACAACTTTGTTAGCTTTGATCCTCATAAAATTGAAGACCGGTACTGGCACGGAGAAAGATACATACGTGATTACTTCACATGGAGTATCTGGTATAACACAGGAGCTTCTGTTGTTTATTGCCTAAAAAAACTTGGTGTAAATATCGAAACAGAGCTTAGTAAAGCACAAACCCCTTTTGATGTTGCTGAGGCTTTCATAAACCTTACGGACTCAGAAAAACAATCATACCTACCAAAGCCAAACAATCGCACAATTGGAACAGGTGCCTGCAGACTGCTGAAAAATATATGGGCTTTATTCAGACGTCAGAAGACCGGTACTGGCAACATGGAGTATCTGGTATAACACAGGAGCTTCATTGCCTAAAAAAACTTGGTGTAAATATCGAAACAGAGCTTAGCAAAGCACAAACCCCTTTTGATGTTGCTGAGGCTTTCATAAACCTTACGGACTCAGCAATCATACCTTCGGGAACAGGTGCCTACAGACTGCTGAAAAATATATGGGCTTTATTCAGACGTACAACTAATGTCATGTCAACAGTAAAGTGACGTGCAGGGATTATCTTTTGTGAACTCTGCCATTAAAATGGCACTGGTTGCTTCTCTTTCGTTCCTCAAGATCGCAATGACTTTATTATTAAGAGGTTTGATATGGAAACTCCATCCGTCAATAAAAGATTGGCACGACACTAATGGTTCTGCCAGAATATAAACGTTAAGCCTGGTAATTTTCAGGTTTAAATACTGGAGGCGAATTAACCACTGTGTTAGTTCGCTTCTTTTTTTATGCAGTAGTTGAAATGTTAAAAAATGCAAAACGATAAAATATTTATATTATAACGGTAATATTATTTATTTACTTACGTTTTATAAGAACTACTAAAAAATCTGCAGATAAAAAGGTAGTATAAACAGGCATTTGCCTGAAAATTAAACCACAAATTATTTTTTAATGAAAAAGCAAATGAAAACAATAACCGCTGTAGCAGCTATAGCAGTTATGTCTTTAACCTCAGTTTCCGCACTATGTCAGGATGAACCTAAAGAAACGGAAACGGTAGCTGAAAAAATAATCGAAAAACTGGATACCGATGAGGACAAAAAGATTAGTAAAGAAGAAGCTAAACCTAACAAAAACATTTCTGACAAGTTTACAGAAATTGACAAAGATAAAGATGGAGTAATAACTCTTAAGGAACTGGATGATTACATGAGCAATAAAAACAAATAATATTCGGTAACTTTTCATAACACCCGGTTGAAAGGGGCCTGTAAAGGCTCCTTTCTTTGTTTCAGGCTTAATCATATCTTTAAAGCCACTGATTCCTTTGCCTCCAATTTCTTAATCATTATTTCCATCTTAGAAAACTTATTGATAAGGTAATTGACAATAAAAATGATTTAATTGTGCTAAATAGAAAATAGACTTAAAAGAACATTAGTGCAACAATTGTTTTACACTCCTTATGTTTAGTAAAGTTCAGAAAATACCATCAGACAACCTCCTGTATATATTAAATCAACTTTTCCTAATGGTATCATAAAAAAACTCCGTTACTGATATTAAACCACTAACGGAGTTTTTAGCAGAAAAAAAGTATGCTTACTTTACTGCAACAATTTTCACTTCCAGAGCAAACTTGTCATCTATTGTCCTGTCTCCAAGATTATCAAAAAACTTTCCAGAACCGTACCGAACATTATACAGGGTACGATCAATAAAAATTACTGCTGAAAAGGTATTGTCATCTTTTGTTGCGGCAAACGATATCGGATGTGTTATACCTTTTATGGTTAGCTTTGCCTTTACCGTAGCTTTGCCTGTCCCATTATCAAATTTACCGCTTTCGATAATTTCCAGAGTAGATACCGGGTGATCTTTAACACCAAAGAAGTCGTCAGATTTCAAGTGCCCTACAAGTTTAGCGTTCATTTCGCCTTGAAGATCATCGCAGGTAATCGTTCTCATATCTATATGAAACACTCCACCAACGAACTGTTTCTTTTTCAGGGTAAATGAGCCATCTTTTAATAAAATATGCCCATAATGCTTCCCTGTTACTTTCTTCCCTGTCCATTTTAAGACCGAAGCTGACGTGTCAACTTTAAAATCTTGGGAATAAGCTATTAAGCCAAGCATCGAAACAATTAAGACTAAATAAATTTTAAGGTTCTTCATATTCTTTATTTTTGTTCGAATTATGTAACGTTAAGTTAGTAAAAATGGTTTGCCTGATTGTCTTTTTTTTTAATTAAACTTTTTTAGTTCTACCATTAATACTGACAACCAAAGACTTTAACCATAATAAAAGAGGTGAGTTTCGGGAAAAATTAAAGTGGCACATCAAAATTTAAAATGTAGGCATCACTTTTGGCTTTAATTTCAAAGATTCCTTCTCCAGAAACACCCAAGCCATCTCTTTTTGATAAAACAGCCTCATTGAGTTCCCCTGAACCATCAACCATAAAAATGTACGCACCCCTATTTTGCTTTAAGTCATAAGTTATACTAAAGCCTTCCGAAAGAAAAACTCTCGATATACTTGCGTCCTGATGAATAAACAAGGAATTGTCTTCATTGTTTGAAACAATTACCTGCCAATTATTCAACGCTTCGTTCGGGTCAAAACTCCGCTGATCGTATCTTGGCTTTACATTTTTTTCGTTGGGATAAACCCAAACCTGCAAGAGGTTTAATTTGTAGGTATCACTGGCATTATATTCCTCATGGTAAATCCCCGACCCCGCGCTCATTACCTGAACTTCGCCCGGTTTTATTATCTGTTCGTGGTTCATCGAGTCGCGATGAAGTACCGCCCCCGACAAAGGTATTGTAATAATCTCCATATTGTCATGTGGATGCCGGCCAAAGCCTTCGCCCGGTAAAATAATATCATCGTTCAATACTCGTAAAGCTCCAAAATTCACCCTTTCCGGGTCAAAATATCTGGCAAAACTAAATGTATGATAGGTATCCAACCATCCGTAGTTGAAATGTCCCCTTGATTTTGCTGTGTGTGTTACGGTTTCCATAATGCTTGTTTTTTTATGTAAAATTACACTCCCAACAAGGCCCTATCAATGGCAAAAACAGGGATTGAGTTGTAAAAACACGAACTGACAACCGCTTATAAGAAACAGGTTGCTTTTCACATATCCTTTTTTATGCTTGCCCGAAAATCAGAAAAGGATTGCCCTTCTATATTTTTATAAAACTTACTGAAATGTGAAGGATCGTCAAACCCAAGCATAAATGCTATTTCTTTATTACTAAGTTGCGTATGCACACCTATTCTCCGGGCTTCCAGACAAATTCGGTTTTGAATAAATTCTTTTGCTGTTTTTCCGACTGTTTCCTTTACAACCGTATTCAGGTAATCTGAAGTAATACTAAGTTTTTCTGCATAGTAACCTACTTTATGCCTCTTCTTGAATTCTGATTCTACCAATGCTTTAAAATCTTTTATTATTTTCCTTCCCGAATGATATTCCTGTGTATTTTCGGTCATTGGTTTTGGGGCATATCTATTACACTCAATCAGAAACAATTTAAGGTATGCTGATATCTGTTCTTCTTTAAAAGGTTCATCAGCAAAAAATGACTCTTTCATATTAAGAACTATTTGCCTGAGGTATTGTGCGTTTTCTTCTTCTATTTTTAATGGCGGAGTAACAGCAGAATCTGAAAACAGTCCCAGGTTAGTAAGAAACTCTTCACTTATAGAATATTTATAAAGGTAATCTCCCGTAAACATAATCACAACCCCTTCAGGCTCTCCATATGTAATAACCTGGTGTACTTGTCCAGGATTAACAAAAAACACATAATTTGGCCTAATCGCGTGCTGCTCAAAATCTATGTAATGTTCTCCACATGCGTTACTTGCCCATAAAATTGTATAATAATCATGCCGGTGCGGAACATCCTTTTTCTTCCCCAGCTTAATGTGTATTTCTTCCATGGTACGAAAAGCAAATAACACTTTCTCGCCATTATGGTATAAATCTAATGATGGAATATTATTGGTCATTCATCTAAAGCTTTAATACTTATTGTTTAACAATTTTTCGGAAAAATTGATTAAAATGCTTTAGATAATTGAACGAATGAACGTTATGCTATGTATTAGTTGCTCTTTTTTACAATTTGCTTTACAACCTGAGAATCATTCAGGTTTATCCTGGCCACATACTGACCTGCCGGTAACTTTGATATGTTCACAGAGTGTTTCCTCAACGTCCTGTTAATTTCCTTCCTTAATACGAATTTGCCCGATAAATCATAAAACTCTATATTTCTCACTTCAAATTCAATCGGTGAGTGTACTTCAAAACTGTCCATAACAGGGTTGGGTGATACTTTAAGACTGTCTTCCTTAAACCGTTCCTGATTAACCATTTTTTCCTCAAGATAGCCCCGGTGTGGAGCCAGTATTGTATACCCCGGGTCAAGTACAACTTCCTCCACCTTAAACCCGGGCTTGTAAACATATCTCTGGTTATTTACCGTATTCAGAAAAGTTTGTGCCCTTGTCTTTCCGTCACCTTCAAATTGCAAAGGTATTTTCAATGAATAGAATTCTACTGAAGAATGCGTGGTTGTTTGTGAAATTGTAAAGACAACAGAATCCTTTGTATTATGCTCCAGTATAATTTTATACTCCGGGTACCCTTCTCCATAATACCACTGATCGAAAAAATCTGTAAGGTTTGTATCTCCCGCTGCTTCGAAGTGCTTTTTAACATCTGTTGCTGACACGAACGAATCTGGGCCATTTGCACTGGCCAACAGATTTCTGACTCCTGCGAAGAATACTTCATCACTTAACTGGTGCCTCAGCATGTGCAATATGAACCCTCCTTTTTTATAAGTTAATCCATAATGAAAAATACGCTCCACACTTGTTGTGTCCCTCACAAAAACTGAACCTGTTGAACAGTTAAGCAACACATTGTCCAGTTCGCTCTTTTTCCAGTCCAACCAATCTTCCGGGTGAAGGTTCTCAATAACCAGTCCTTCACAGAATACGGCAAAACCTTCATTCACCCATATATCCTGCCACGAACTGCAGGTAACATAATTCCCAAACCACTGATGAGCCAGTTCATGTGTTATCAATCCCTCCCTGAAACTCCCCATAAAACTCATGGTTTGGTGCTCCATTCCACCGCCCCAGCCAAACTGGGCATGCCCGTATTTCTCATTTGAAAAGGGGTACGGCATAAATGTCTTACTAAAAAACTCAAGCACATCAACAGTATATTCTGTTGCGGCTTCTGCTTCATACCTATCTTCCGGGTATACAAAGTTCAGAATCTCGACAGAATCTGTCTCACTCATCCTGGCATAATGGGAGTAAGACGCATAATTTGTTACTGCAATCCCTACCAGATAAGCCGCAATCGGATACCGGTGCTTCCAGTATGTTACTCTTTTTTCTCCACCTACCTTCTCGTAAATCAGTTTTCCGTTTGATCCTACCCGGTACTCCATGGGTGTCTCTACAATAATATCAATCGAATCAATTTTATCTGAAAGAGATTGTTTACATGGCCACCACTCTTTTGCCCCAAAAGGTTCTGACAACGTCCAGAGCACCGGAACCCCTGATTGACCATGTGTTGAAAGCTCGAAAGTACCAAATCCGGTATTTACTGGAACCCCACGGTAGAAAATGGTCAAAGAATCCGTTTGATTCTCAGATAAAGTTGTATTTAAATTAATTTCTAAAATATCATCCTTATGCATAAATGGCAATTTCTGCCCCTTATACCCAACACTGTCTACACCAAGGTGATCCGAAAGATCAAATGTTATTGAACTGAAATTATCGACCTTTGCTTTGAATAAAGACGTAACGGTCCCCTGAATATATCTTTTCCCAGGATCGACTTCCCACCTAATCTTATGGTAAAGAATATCATAATTACTGCTATGTAAAGCCTCTTCAAACTTTTTTTTATTCCAATGCCAGTCCTTCTCTGTTTCAGCATAAACAATGGACTGGCTTTGAAGTGCCGAACAGTATATTACAATTAAAACCAGTAATTTTAGTTTTTTCATCATGATATTAATCTGGTCTGATGTATAATCTTCTTTAAAAGATAAGGTTGGTGGTGCCGAAATTTTAAATATAAACCCCAGCACCATAAGCGGTTGGTAATTATTTCAATCCACTTCTTTCCAAAAGTGCCTCAATCGTAGGCTCCTTGCCCCTAAATCCTACATACAGTTCCATTGGGTGCCTTGTGCCTCCTTTTGACAAAATGCTTTCTCTGAATTTTTCAGCTATTTCTGTATTAAATATACCATTCTCCTTAAAATATGCAAATGCATCGGCATCTAATACTTCTGCCCATTTATAACTATAATAACCGGCAGCATAACCTCCAGAGAAAATGTGGTTAAACGAAGCACTCATAGCTGTTCCTTCAACCTCTGGTAAAACTCTGGACGGTGCCATTGCCTCTTTCTCAAATGATGATAAGTCTCCTGTAAATGGATCTGTAATTGTATGCCACTTCATATCAGTCAAGCCAAAGCTCAACTGTCTCGCTGAAAAATATCCTGAATTGAAGTTCCTTGCATTAATTATTTTCTGAACAAGCTCTTCCGGTATTTTTTCTCCAGTTTCGTAGTGGACTGCCACTTTATCCAGCCATTCCTTTTGCTCAGCCCAGTTTTCCAGCATTTGCGAAGGCAGTTCCACAAAGTCGCGGTAAACACTTGTACCCGCCATGCTTTGGTAATTACAATTGCTAAACATCCCATGTAAACCATGTCCGAATTCGTGGAGTAATGTCGTAACTTCATCAAATGTTAACAAAGACGGTTTTGTTTCCGTCGGTTTTGTAAAATTAAAAACCAATGAAACGTGCGGGCGTTTATTTACCCCTTCTTCTGTTATATATTGTTGACGATATTCTGTCATCCATGCCCCTCCTTTTTTACTTTCTCTCGGAAAGTAATCCATGTAAAGAAGCGCCAGGAACTCACCCTCTTTATCATACGCTTCAAATACCTTTACATCCGGATGGTACGCAGGCACATTATGTACTTCTTTTAATGAAATTCCAAATAAGGTGTTTGCCAGGCCAAAAACCCCTTTCTCAACATTTTCCAGTTGAAAATATGGCCTTGTCAACTCATCGTTAACATCATATTTTTCTTTTTTCAATTTTTCCGAGTAATACGACCAGTCCCATGCCTCAATAATAAAATCTGCTCCTAGCGACTTGGCAAACTCCTGAACCTCTTCATATTCTTTTTTTGCTTTCGGCATTGACGCCAGAAGCAAGTCGTTCAAAAATGTATTCACTTTGTCTATGGTCTCGGCCATTCTGTAACTCAAAACAAAATCAGCATGGTTATCGAACCCTAACAACTTTGCTTTCTCTAAACGCAGTGACACAATACGCTGAACAATTGATGTGTTATTGCGCTCGTTGTCATGTAAGCACCGCGAAGCATAAGCCATGTAAAGCTTTTTTCTTAACTCACGGTTATTGGCATACTTTAAGAAAGGGTAATAACTCGGAAAATGCAGGGTAACAACCCAGCCATCAAGCTCCCTTCGGGTTGCTTCCGCTTTTGCTTCAGCAATAAAGTCTTCTGTTAAACCGGCTAAATCTTCCTCTTCAGTAATATGCAGGATATAGTCATTTGTTTCCGCAAGAACATTCTCCGAAAATTCCAGCGTCAACTTTGCTAACGCCCCTGTTATTTCCCTGTACCGCTCTTTTTCTTCAGGGGAAAGGTTTGCCCCGTTCCTGGTAAATCTCTTATACGTATTTTCCAGTAACATTTTATCTTCGGCATTTAATCCTGACTGATCCGTGTTATTATAAACCGTCTTTATTCGTTCGAAAAGCTTTTCGTTTAGAATAATATCATTGGAAAAATCAGACAAACGCGGTGAAATTTCTTTTGCTATACTTTGAGTACTGGAATCAGTCCTTGCCGTGTTAAGATTAAACAAAACACTAGAAATCAGTCCTAGCCTTTCTCCTGCCCGCTCCATTGCCACAATTGTATTTGAGAACGTAGGGGCTTCTTCATTGTGAATTATTTTCTCATATTCTTGTTTTGTCGCCTCAAAAAGGGAATCAAAAGCCGGGACAAAATGCTCCGATTTAATCTTATCAAAGGGAACAGCATCAAACGGGGTATTGAAATTTTCTAATAATGGGTTTATATTCATTTCTGTTTTACTTTTATTGCAAGCTAAAATAAAAATACAAATTGTTAAAATTGCGACTGCTTTAATCGTTTTCATAATCCTTATATAATTTCAAAAATTAGAGCTAAAAAATTGAACAGCAAATATAACCAAGTTGCATATTTGTTTTTATTTTTATTTGTATTTTGTTTTACGAAAAATTTATGAATCCCTGTTCATTTTAATGATAAGAGTCCTGCCTTTCTTTAATATCCCTATACTTTTTAAACTCAGCAGACAAATGGTCCGTGAAAATACAGCGTAAACAATTTTGGATATAAAAACTAACATTATAGTTTTACGGTTCTATTTGCCAAATAAAATAAAGTAATGAAGAACCTTCTTTCAAAAGATATAGTACTTGCCCTGATTTCCGGACTTATGTTTATACCCGGTTGGTACGAATGGGGAACCGGACTGACCCTACTGGTTGCATTTATCCCTTTATTCATTATTGTTGAACGTAAGGTTGCACTTCCCCAAAGTGGCAGACAAATATTTTTATTGTCCTCATTAACATTCCTAATATGGAACATGGGGACTACCTGGTGGATAAAAAATGCAAAAGTAAACAATGAACCTTCTTATGCAGGTATGGCTGCCGCTGTTCTAATAACAACTCTTTTTATGGCCTTTGCATTCTGGCTTGGTTTTAAAGCCTGGAAAAACTGGGGTAGAAGAGCCGGGCTATTTGCCATTGTTGTATTCTGGCTAACTTACGAATTTTCATATACCCATGGAGAAGTTTCATGGCCCTGGTTAACATTAGGAAATGGGTTTGCTTACGAGGTGAAACTTATTCAATGGTATGAAATTACAGGAACTTTGGGGGGCTCTCTCTGGGTGTTAATTGTGAACACAACCATCTTTTCCCTTTTTTTTAATCGCAATGCCAACGGGACCTTAAGTAAGAGAAGAAGTATTATTGCAGCCCTTTTGGTTTTACTCCCTGTCAGTATTTCTCTTATTCGGTATTATACCTATAAAGAGGAACATAATCCGAGAAAAGTCGTCGTTGTCCAACCCAACATAGACCCTTACCTGAAATTTAATGACATCAGCCCCATAGAACAAACAGCAATACAGGTGAATGCAGCAAAAGCTTTTACTGACTCTACCGTTGATTATGTTATTGCCCCGGAAACATCAATAATGAATAATATATGGATTGGTGAATTTAACAAAGTGCCTGATTTCAGAATGGTAAAGCAAATTCCCGAACAGTTTCCTAAACTAAAATACATTACCGGAATAATGTGTTACCAGAAGTATAACCCGGGAGATGAGTTGACGGCAACCGCAAAGGAATACAGAAGAGAGAAAGGGTGCTTTTACGACAGTTATAATTCAGCCATACAGATTGACTCCAGCGATACGATGCAGATTTACCATAAGTCAAAACTTGTTATCGGTGTTGAAAAGATGCCTTATCCGGGACTCCTGAAAGTCTTAAAACCTATTACAATGAAACTTGGGGGCACCTTCAGGAGCCATAATATTCAGAAAGAACGCAGTGTGTTCATTTCTCCTGATGATTCTCTAAAAGTTGGAACGGTCATTTGTTATGAATCTGTTTTTGGTGAATTTGTAACAGAGTATGTCCAAAAAGGTGCCGGACTGCTTTTCGTAATTACAAATGACGGCTGGTGGGACAATACCCCGGGACACCGCCAGCATAACTCACTCTCATCCATAAGGGCAGTTGAAACACGCAGAAGTATTGCCCGTTCTGCAAACACCGGAATCTCATCAACCATTAACCAGCGGGGCGATGTGATAAAAAAACTGGGTTGGTGGAAACGAGGGGCATTCGTCGATGAAATAAACGTAAATCAGAAATTAACCTTTTATGTCAAACATGGTGATTACATCGGGCGAATAACTTTTTTCCTTTCTGTCTTAATGACATTAATGCTGATTTCCATCTCTTTCAGAAGAAAGTCTGGCATGAAAAGAAATGCATAACCCTTTTTTATCGGTGGAAGTCCGGAGTAAATGGCCGGACCGCCCTGGTCAATAAAAAACGTACCAACCACCAGGAATTTATTAAAATTATGTCGGTACAAAAATGGCTGGTCTGCCCCCTGTTTATCAAAATAAAAGGGAATCATTAAGGAACAATCACATTACCCAGACAAAAAAACACAGGGCTACGGATTACCAGGGACTACCATAAATTAAAAAAAGTCTCCTTCTTGCAGATAAAAATATCGTCAAAATGTATATGAATTTTATTTTTTTGTACTTTATTCCTGGCAGAATGCAACTCCCAAAAAAAATGCCTGTCATTAAAAATGTAAACAGAAGATAAATTGGAGGTAGCATATCAGGACATACATCGTGATATAGTAGAGTTAAGCAAAGCCGGTAACCGGAAAGCGCAATACCAGCTTTACAGACTATACTCAAAAGCAATGCTGAATATATGCTACCGTATGCTTAACAGCATGGAAGAAGCGGAGGATTTGCTTCAGGAGTCATTCGCTGAAGCATTCAAGAAGCTGGACAGTTTTAGATTTGAGTCTTCTTTTGGGGCGTGGTTAAAACGCATTGTGGTCAATCGCTGTATAAACCACATGAAAAAAAGAAAGGCCGAACTATATTACACCGACACCCTACCCGAATATAGAATTAACCAAAAAGATGATGATGATGACCACGCTCAACTTGAAGTGAAGAAAATTAAAAAGGCAATGGCCCTTTTACCAGACGGATACAGGGTCATATTTTCACTTTACCTGATTGAAGGTTATGATCATTCTGAAATAGCTCAAATTATGGGAATAACTGAATCGACATCCAAGTCGCAGTTTTCCAGGGCAAAACAAAAAGTAAAAGAAATAATAAAAACTTTATAGCGATGAAAGACAGGCTTGAAGATTTTATTCGTGAAAACAGACTGGAGTTTGACTCAATCGAACCTTCTGAAGAATTATGGGAAGGCATTGAGAATAAACTGGATAAAGGCCGAAAAATATCCTGGAACTATCTTTCAGGGAGAGTTGCTGTTGTTGCAGCCATTTTTATTATATCATTTATGGCCCAGCGTTTTTTTATGAACAGCTTAGATTATAACGAAATACCCGAAATTGTAGAAGCTGAAAGTTACTATTCAGGACTAATAAACACAAAACTAAACGAAGTAAAACCAATGTTGGTAGAGTTTCCTGAAATTGAACAGGAGCTTAATGCCGATCTGTCGGAACTCGACAGTGTTTATACTAGCCTGAAAGATGATTTGAAAGACAACATTGCAAACCAGGAAGTTATTGAGGCCATGATAGAAAATTACCGGTTAAGAATAGAAATACTGGAAGAAATGATGCATTTCCTCAATAAAGACGACGAAAAACATACTAACAAAAATAACACTTCGGAATATGAATTATAAGAGATTACTTTTCTTGTGGCTGGTGATTGTTATGTTTTCAGGGGGAATCAAATCCCAGATATACACAGATCATATTATCCGAAAATATAAGATATCTACAAAATCAATCGTTGAAGTAATTAATAAATACGGAAAAGTTCATGTACGTACCTGGGAAAAAGACTCTGTCCGTTTTGAAGTAGATTTAAGAATTCAAACAACGAACCCTCAAAAATTGCAGAAACTTAAAAACCAGGTTCAATTTGATTTTACAAGTACCAATTATTATGTAACCGCCAAAACAGTGTTCACAAAATCAGGTGGTATATTCAGCGATGTTGTTGAAACATTAGTCCCCTCAAATACCGTTACAATAAACTATACGGTTTATATCCCCCAAACAACCACACTAAAAGTGGAAAATAAGTTCGGCGATGTATACATTGATGATTTCAAAGGAAATTTAAGCCTTGTGCTTTCCAATGGAAACCTGAAAGCAAACTATTTGCAGGGAAACACTTCTATTAGCCTGACATCTGGTGACGGAAATATAACTCAGATTGACAAAGGGACTATTGATGTTGCATATTCAGATTTTGAAGTCCGTAATGGTGGCATACTAAACTTTGATTCCCGTTCTTCCAGAATTGAGGTAAGAAAAGCTGACCGGATAAAAGTCTACTCCCGAAGGGACAAATACTACATTGATGAAATAAAAGAAATTTCCGGAGATGGAGACTTCACCACAATAGATATCAGAAAAGTAGATACCGAATTTAACATGCGGCTTAAATATGGAGAAGCCAGAATAGAAGGCATCTCATCAGGCTTCAGCTTAATAAATATTTCGTCTTTATATACCGACATCGATCTTCTGTTTAAAAAAGGCGCGAAATATTATCTGGACATCACCCATCACGATGATGTATTCCTGAAGTACCCGCTTAATATAAAAGGATTAGAAACTAAAGCACTTGACAACACTACGAATACAAGTATTACCTACGGTGTAGTTGGAACAACTTCAGCGGCCAATTTACCAAAAGTGAAAATACTGGCAGAAAAAAAATGCTATTTGTACATTAACCAGGAATAAATTAATTAAAGCCTGCAACCTTATAAAATGGCTTTTGTCTATTTAACCTAAAACCTCGAAAGTATGAATCGAATAAAACTTCATTTTATAATCCTTTTGCTTATCTCATTAAACTCTTGCGAAGGTTTATTCAACTGTCTGGATGGAAACGGAGTATATTCAGAAGAAACCAGGGGCATCAGTAGCTTTACAAGCATTAACAATACCAGTGGGTTTGACGTCGTTGTTATTTACGATAAGGCTGCAACTTCACTCTCCGTTGAAGCTGATGAGAACCTGCAACAATATATAAAAACCTATACACAAAAAAACAGCCTTGTTATTGAATCAGACAGAGAACGGTGCCTTTCATCGGTAACACCAATAAAAATTACTGTAAAGTGCCCTGTTCTTGAAAGAGCGGTTTTATCCGGTTCCGGAAGTCTGGACGTATACAATTTCAGTTTAGGAAATTTCTCAGCTACCGTATCCGGTTCCGGGGACATGGAACTGAACGATCTTGTGATTACCTCTGATATTGAATGCAATATTTCCGGCAGTGGCGATTTAAACCTTGATGGCAAAGGAAACTCCGCCGTTTATACTTTAACCGGCTCAGGAGATTTAGATGCCGACAGGTTCAAAGTTGACGAATGCTCGGTTACCCTGTCCGGCTCAGGGGATATTTCGGTAAACTTTATAAGCAGTTTAACCGGACTACTATCTGGTTCGGGTAATATACGTTATTATGGCGATCCCGGTTTAGTGAAAATCCGCACCACTGGTTCAGGAAAAGTTCTTCAGGAATAATTTGAAAAAACACCCCTAGATGAGATTTGCTTATTTAACAATTGTACTCTTGCTATTTAGTGTTGGCGCAAGCGCACAGAATTACATGCGCGATGCCGGGGTTCGGTTCGGAAAAAGGGCCGTCGGTTCATACCGCCAATTCTACAAAGAAGATAAAGCTGTCGAGTTGTTTTTAGGTTATCAGGAAAGAGGCCTGAGACTTGGTGGAATGAGACAGTTCTTCTCTCCTGCCCTAACCAAACATTCACCAAACTTCAGGTTATGTTATGGCTATGGAGTGCATACCGGATTTACCTATACCAACAAACATAAAATGTTTAACAGAGAGTATCGATACGACTGGAAATTTTCCCCACTATTTGGAATGAACGGAATATTGGGAATAGAATACTCATTCCCCGAAGTTCCAATATTAGTTACGGCTGATGCCAAACCTTTCTTCGAATTCTCATTAAACAGATTTTTTTATATGAAAGTGTTTGACATAACACTCTCGGCCAGATACAGATTTTAAAAAACTTACGACCATGAAATATTTTTACTTATTAATTTTCCTAATTAGCCTTAGTAGCCTAAGAGCACAGGAACGTGATGATTTCAAGACCCTAATTGGCTCTAAAAAGGTTGGCGGATATGGTAGTTTTTCTTTGGGGTACACCTCCATTGACACCTCCGGGGCCTTAATCCTTAGTGCCCGGGGAGGCGTCGTTCTGGGGCACGCTTTCGCCCTGGGAATTGGTGGCAGTGGATTTGTAACGGAATACAAAGACAACCCTTCACTAAATAAAAAAGGAAGCCTGACCGGAGGGTACGGAGGTATGTTCATGGAGTTGATCCTTTTTGGAAAAGCTCCCGTACATGTTTCAATTCCTGTTCTGGCCGGTTTTGGGGGCGCTGCCTATACCGTCTGGGAGAATGAAGGGACAGACTATGAAAAAGTCAATTATATTGATGATATCTCAACATACTTCGTTCTTGAACCCGGAATTGAATTAGAGTTTAATATCACGAAGTATTTCCGACTGGCAGGTTATTTTAACTATCGCTACACATCTGATATCGACATAACAACAGCAAGCATTTCCGGAGAAAAAGTCCAACTTGTTAAACCCGATGCCCTTAACACTTACAGTGCCGGATTAATATTTAAGTTTGGGAAATTTTAACTTTTAGCAAAATCAGAATAAGTTCCATTGTTCACAAATAATTTAGCCTAACCAAAGCGTAACGTTAATTTAATAAGTTTCGTTGATGAAGTTCTGTGCGTTTCTCGTTCTTTTGAAGCAAAAACAAACCAAAAACATTGCTTACAACAGAACAGTTAACAATAACATAAGAGCAGAACCTCAAAGGTTTTTCAGACTAAACTATTTACCGATATCATTGGGTTGTTTGCCGATAATTAATAGTTGAAGCACACTACGATTTAGTAAATTTACAATAGAAACAGAAAAGAAGAATTATTTATCCAAAACCAAAACAGAAACCATAATTATGAAACAAATTTTAAGATTATTTTCAGTTTACCTTAATGAAAATAACTTTCACAAACGTCTTCTGATTCGGCCACAAAACAGTCAACTAAAAAAGCGTTTTATACTATTTTTTATTGCCCTGTCTGTTTTTGTGACTGTAGATGCCCAGCAAAAACAAACCATCAGCGGCTACATTACAGACGAAAACGGAGAAAGTCTTATTGGGGCTAACGTAACCGTCCCCGCGTTATCGGTAGGGACAGTCTCTAATAATTACGGCTTTTTTTCCCTGACTTTACCGGAAGGGAATTATACGTTACTGGTCACCTACCTGGGTTATGAAACTCAGGAAGTAAACGTTGAATTAAACAAGGGCCAAAAATTCAACTTTAAACTGAAAGAATCTACCGAAATGATAGAATCCGTTCAGGTAACAGCCGAAAAGCGCGATGCCAATATCAGGCAGGTTGAAATGAGTTCAGAGCGACTGGACATTAAAACAATTAAAAGAATTCCATCCCTAATGGGCGAAACCGACATCATAAAAGTGATTCAGCTACAACCCGGCGTACAAACAATAGGAGAAGGAACATCCGGTTTTTTTGTAAGAGGGGGGGCTGTTGACCAGAACCTTATCCTGCTTGATGAAGCTGTTGTATATAACCCCGCCCACTTTGGAGGCTTCTTTTCTGTTTTTAACGGTGATGCAATTAGAGATGTAACCTTATATAAAGGAGGGATACCCTCACATTACGGAGGTCGCTTATCATCTGTACTGGATGTGAGGATGAAAGACGGAAATTCAAATAAACTTTCGGCAACGGGCGGTATCGGAATTGTCTCAAGCAGACTCACCTTGGAAGGTCCAATAATAAAAGGAAAGACTTCATTTATTGTATCTGGCAGAAGAACTTATTACGATCTGTATTTTCCATTATTCAATGAACCTGCCTTAAAAAACAACAAGTCTTATTTTTATGACTTAAACGCTAAAATAAACCACAGAATAAATGACAATAACCGGATTTTTCTTTCTGCGTATACAGGACAAGACATTGCAAAGTTTGGAGAATACTTTCAAATGAATTATGGGAATAAAACAGCGACTATGCGCTGGAACCATGTATTTAACGACAAGCTATTCTCTAATTTAATGTTCATTTACAGCAACTTTAATTATGAACTGGGAGTGCCGGAGGGATCTTTTGCTTTTAGGTGGTTATCAAACATTATTGATGTGAGTATAAAAAACGATTATACGTTTTATATTAACCCCAGTAACACTGCACATTCGGATTTCAGGTTATACACCATACATTGAAACCTGGAAAATTTTATCCTCTGGAGGAGAACAATCTGGACACTCTTGAGTTCGCACAAAATTATTCTGTTGAAAGTGCATTTTTCCTGGGAAACGAACAAAAAATAACCAACAAGCTTTCATTACAATACGGGGCGAGGTTTTCTGTGTTCAACAATACTGGAGGAAGGATGTTTGAATACAGTCCTGAAAACAATTTTCCGATACTATCGACCATAAAAGAGGTAATATTTTCAATACTTATTCAGGTTTTGAACCTAGGTTAGCTACAAGGTACATCGTTAGTAAAAACAGCTCAATAAAAAGTAGTTACAACAGAACATACCAATATCTGCACTTAGCAACAAATACTGCATCATCCACCCCGGTTGATGTTTGGTTTTCAAGTAATCCAAATACAGGGCCACAGTATGCCGATCAGGTTGCTTTAGGCTACTTCTGGAATTTTAAAGATAACTCTTACGAGTTTTCTATTGAAGGCTATTACAAATGGATGCATGATGCCATTGATTTTAAAGATCATGCCTCTCTTTTGGGCAATGAATTTCTTGATGATGAATTAAGAAGAGGAAAGGCGTATTCTTATGGCATGGAACTTTACATCAGAAAACAGGAAGGGAAATTTACCGGATGGATTAGCTACACCCTCTCTAAAACAAGAAGAAAAATAAATGGAATAAACAATGGGGAAGAATATCCATCTCCTTATGACAGGCCGCATGACGTAAAAGTTGTTGCTTCATATGACATTACCTCCCGTGTTAATGTGTCCGCGAATTGGGTGTATTATACTGCTCTCCCTGTAACCGTAGCCACGCAATGGTATAAGGACAATAATTTGTGGATCCCGATATATTCTAAGAGAAATTCTCACAGATTTCCAAGTACAGATTATCACAGGTTGGATTTGGCTTTAACAATCGACTTTCGCCCCATGTTCCACAAAAACTACAAAAGTTCCCTAACAGCCTCTATATACAACGCATATAACAGGCACAATTTGTATTCTATCGTGTACGAAGAAAACAAAAACGGAGGTCCACCGGAAATACACAAAATGTACTTATTTGGCATAGTCCCATCATTTACCTACAATTTCAAATTTTAAAAATCATGAATAAAATAATTATATACTTAACAATATTCGTAATCACATTTTCTTCTTGCACAGAGAAATTAGAAACAGGTTATTCCGGTAATTCAGAGAACATATTAGTTGTTGTAGGTGAGCTCAGCACAGATACCACAGCACATCAGGTAGTTTTATCAAGAACAGTTGATTTCAATGCATCAAAGAGCCCAATGGAAACAGGGGCTATGGTTACAATAACAGATGTAACAGAAAACCTTGTTATATACCTTACAGAAGACAGTGCTGGAATTTATAAGACCGACTCAAATGTATACGGCAAGGTCGACCATCAATATCGCCTTGACATAGAGACCCATAATGGAGAGAAATATTATGCCGAATCTGAAATTAGGCCTTTGACAGAAATTGATTCCATTACAATAAAACTTATTGAAAACAACTATGAAGAAAGGTTCTTTTACCATATATATTTCAATGGTTACGATCCTGCAGGAGAAGGCGACTTTTACAAATGGAACCTATACATGAACGATGTCCTTTTCAGTGATACATTAAACAAAACAGCTTTTAGCGACGATGAACTTCTGGACGGCAACTACATTGCTGAAGCAGATATTTTTGTTCTGGAACCTAAAGATGTCCCGTCTGATACCACAATATTTCTTGTGGAGATGGAATCGATAACAGAAGAATATTACGACTATTTGATCGAAGTAATGTCTGAAACAACCTGGAGAGGCGGCCCTTTTGATCCCACTCCTGCAAATGTTTCAACAAATATAAAAGGGGGAGTAGCAAAAGGCTTTTTCAGAACCTGCATGAAAAAACGAAAACCCGGAATATATATAAAAACAGAGGAAGACAAAAAAAATGAGCTCCAAAATAATTAGGGCAGTTTAAAATATGTAGCTAATTTTAAAGCCATAATATTTCTTATTATGGCTTTAATTCGTTCAGTAAGGGGATTTACCCCTCAGTTTGGAGAAGATTGTTTTTTCGCAGAAACCGCCGCTATTATTGGTGATGTTATTATGGGCGACGGGTGCAGCGTATGGTATGGTGCTGTCCTTCGCGGTGATGTAAACTCAATACGTATCGGAAACCGGGTCAACATACAGGATGGAGCGGTACTTCATACATTATATCAAAAGTCTACCGTTGAAATAGGCGATAATGTTACCATTGCACATAACGCTGTTGTTCATGGTGCTAAAATTGAAAGTAACGTACTGGTTGGTATGGGGGCAATATTACTGGATCATGCAGAGATTGGTGAAAACTCCATTATTGCAGCCGGTTCAATTGTACTTTCCGGAACCAAAATAGAACCTGGCAGCATATATGCCGGAAACCCGGCAAAGCGGATTAAAGATGTTAATAAAGAGCAAACCCGGGTAATGATTGAAGGCATTGCAAAAAACTATAAAATGTACAGCGATTGGTATAAAGATTAATTCCCAACCCAATCGATATATTCCTTAGAATTAAGAAATTTGGGGTACTGCTGAAACATCTTGGAAAAGTCTGCCTTGTAATAACCGTAGTTATTCCTTAATTGATCCAGGATATGAATTGCTGATGTATATTTTTCATCCTTCAGGTATAAAAAGATAAGACTAAAATAACCCGTCTTTACATCTGGCTCTTCCGCAATAAGCATTTTAAAGAAATGTTCTGCCTTGCGGGAATCCCCCATATCGCTATATATCATACCGCGGTATAAGTTAAGGAGTGGATCGTTAAAAACACCAATTGCTATACTGTCAATTACACTTAACGTTTCGTTATACTTTCTTTGCACATAAAAACCGTCAAGCAGTAAAAGATAAATTGAACCTTCCCGCCCAAACCGCTCCGTGTATTCGGAAACCAGTTTCTTTGTATACAAAACATCCACAAAACTTGACGCTTCAATGGCGCTGAGCAGAATCTCCCTGTCGTACCTGATCCCCTCCGGGTATTTCCCCCATTTTTTTAAAACCTTACTGTATTTCTTTTGAATAATCAAATCTGAAATATTTTCCAATGACCTTACCTTTTCCGCCATTTTATCCGAACGGTAAGGAAGCTCAAAATCAGCCTCTTTACCGAACAAAATTGAAGCATATAAACTGGAAAGGTGAGTGCTATATAGTTGTGCTGTTTTGTAAATATATGCGTCCCGGATAATAACTGAACCATCTTTTATCTTCCCGAACAATTTATAGTAATTTATCCCTTCTGTTGAAAATGTACGCAATAAAAACCAGGCGGTATTGCTGTCTGTTTTATATGTAACAAGCTCTATATCTCCCTTGCCCTCAACCTCATCCATAATAAGGGAGCCAAGCCCAACATTAAACTTAACGCTTTGTTTAAACCCTTCATTAAAAGCATAAAGCTCTCCGGAAAACTTGATCACCTCATTAAAAAGTTCCTGAAAATCAATTGAATTATTCAGAAACGTTGGGTTATTGTTT
Organism: Bacteroidales bacterium; assembly: GCA_965230395.1. Taxonomy (GTDB): domain Bacteria; phylum Bacteroidota; class Bacteroidia; order Bacteroidales; family UBA10428; genus UBA10428. The sequence continues at coordinate 1,189,934 of CBDDKV010000002.1, read as the reverse complement.
TTTAGTGACTCCTCAAGGTTCTTTGCAAACTCTGCCAGCTTATTTTCAGGAATATCCAAATTACATGCACAGGTTGACTTTAGGAAAAATGCGACGAAAACAAAAGCTAGAAAGAATCTCATACACTTAAATATTTTATATTAAATAATACGTCAGACCGAAAGATATGTTTAAGATAAAACAAAATGTTAACTAATTTCTTGACGAACTATTTTAGCAGTTAGGTTAATATCCTGTAACTTATGGTTTATCAACACATACAGAACTTTCAATATTTCTTTCCTGACATATATTCTTAAGTTTTTAATTTATAAAACCTTATAAATAGTTTTTTTTCTTTAACTTGCTATTTCCTAACCCTTCGAATTCCTCTTGGTTAATGGTTAAAAAACTAACATATGAGCAGCTTGCTAAGAAAAACACTGAGCTAGAAGAAGAGCTAAATGCGTCTTTAGAAGAACTTGAAGCCATAAAAAGAACACTTCTTCCCAACTCGGCCTATTGCAAGCAAAATTTTAGTCGACTAAATGAAAATGTTAATGATGTTGTATACCGCTTTGATTTGAAAAACAGATGTTACGAATACGTAAGCCCACAGGTATTGCAGGTTTTCGGCTATTCAGAGCAGGAATTCTATTTAAACCCTTCTTTGATTAAAAATTTAATCCATCCAGACAGCACCCAGGAGTATCAGCGTCAATGGAAAAATCTCTTATCCGGAAAAGTTCCTGAATATTGCGAAGTCAAGATACAAAGAAAAGATGGGCAGACCCGTTGGATACTACAAAAATACCTGGTTGTTAAAGACAACGATAAGAATGTAGCGTGCATTGAAGGTATTATTACAGATATTACAGACAGAAAAGAAGCAGAGGAAGCCTTGATTGAGAGTGAAGCTCAAAAGGAAGCAATTCTGAATAACCTTCCGCACCTCGCCTGGCTGAAAGACTGCAATGGAGTGTACCTTTCAGTAAACGAATCATTTGCAAGCTACATAAAAAGGCCTGTAAATGAAATAATCGGGAAAACCGACTTTGATTTCTACGAGCCCGAAGATGCCCGCAGGTACAGAGATGATGATTTACATGTAATTTTGAATAGAAAACAGATTTACATTGAAGAAAAATCACGCGGACTTTACTGGGAAACCTTTAAAGCCCCCATTTTCAACAATAACAATGAAATAATCGGGGTAACCGGCATTGCCCTGGAAATAACCACTCGTAAAAAGTCTGAAGAAGAAGTAAAAAAATATAGTGAAAAGCTCTCTTTGCAAAACCTGGAGTTAAAGCAGGTTAATGACGAATTAAAAAGGGCAAAGGAAAAAGCAGAGGAAGCAGACCGGTTAAAATCGGCATTTTTGGCAAACATGAGCCATGAGATAAGAACCCCTATGAACGCGATACAAGGATTTGCCACCCTTCTGCGCGACAGAAAACTACCTGAAAAAAAACAGGTTGATTTTATTAACCTGATAAATTCCAATTGTAGGCAACTTCTAAGCATCATTTCCGACATTATTGATATTTCTAAAATTGAAGCCAATCAAATAACAGTTTTCAATAAAAGCTTCGACATAAACAAAACCATTAAGTTACTTGACCAAAACTTCAAAAACCAGATAAAAACACTGAACAAACCAATAACCTTAAAACTAAATTCACAACTAGAAGCAGAAAAGGCATTCATTTACACGGACAAAGTAAGACTGGAACAAATACTTTCGAACCTTCTGAGCAATGCAGTTAAGTTTACTGATGGCGGCGAAGTCGAATTAGGCTATTACCTTAGCGACGATTTAAGAAAAATTATTTTTTATGTGTGCGACACAGGAATAGGGATGTCCGTTGAGGAGCAGGAAATCATATTCGAACGCTTCAGGCAAGTTAGCTGTGCCTACAATAAACAATACGGAGGTACCGGCATTGGATTATCCATATCAAAAGGGCTGGTACAAAAACTCGGTGGGGAAATCTGGGTAAAGTCAAAAATTGGGAAAGGCTCTACTTTTTACTTCAGCATTCCCTACAAGCACGAAGATACCGGTAAACCAGAAAGGATTCCATACGAAACCAATTTTAACTGGGTAGGAAAAACCATTCTTATCGTTGAAGATGAACAGGCAAACTATTCCCTGCTTGAGAATATTATTCAACCGTCAAATGCACATATCATCTGGGCAAAAGATGGCCTGGAAGCAATTACCGCCTGTAAAAAACATAAAGAAATAGATTTAGTGTTAATGGACATAAAAATGCCGATAATGAATGGCATAGAAGCGACCAAACACATAAAAAAACAAAGACAATCACTGCCTGTTATTGCTCAAACAGCTTTTGCAACGCCCAAAGACAAAGAAAATTGCATGAATGCCGGGTGCGACGATTACCTGGCCAAACCTTTAAGCGTTGAGGATATACTTGGAAAAATTGACAAGCACTTAAGAACTTCCGATTCCGATAATGAACACAAAAACACATCGGTTACCACCGATAATTCAATTTAAACTAATCTCATTTTAGTTCTATGAACAACGTTATATCTTTATTCGTATTGCTTGTATTTCTGTACCCCAACCTAAAATCTCAGAGCACAGGTAATTTTCCGGTAGAAACAGTATTACAAAGTGGCCACACCAGAGATATAACATGCCTGGCATTTAGTCCCGATGGTAATTTTCTGGTAACAGGAAGCTACGATAACACCATAAAACTTTGGAACATGCGTTCCGGAAAAGAAATCCGTTCATTTACCCATAACACAGAAAAAATCCTTTCCGTATATTTTCATCCTTCCGGAAATAAAATACTTTCAGCCGGAGACGATAACCGGGCTATTGTGTATGATATTTTCACCGGCAAACCTCTTACAAAAGTAAAAATTAAAGAAAATCAGCTCCAAAAAGCATGCTTCAGTCCTAAAGGAGATAAAATTCTCACAATGGACAACAGGGATGGCATCTCAGTATGGGAGGCTCATTCAGCAAAACTTATAGGAACATATAAAAAAAGCTATGCTGCAGAGATTACCCCCCAGTGGTTCAGCCCGGACGGGAGCAAGCTCATCACCTACCACAACTACAAGGAAGCCAAACTCATAGACATAGAAACATCCAACGAAATTCAGACCTTCCCTTTTGACAAGCCATTCTCATTTGCCTATAGCCCCGATGGAAAAAAGATAATAATCGGTTCGGAAAAGCTATTTGCAAAAATATTTGACACTGAGACAGGTAAAGAAATTTTAAACCTAAAAGACAATGAAAATATTCGCTGCGACGGGTGCAAAACACATGTAAGCTATAGCCACAATGGTAAATTTGTAGCAACGGGTTCCCGCAGAACCGGAGTCTCTGTCTGGAATGCAAAAACAGGAAAGAAACTTGTTAATTTCTCCCTGGAAAACAACACCTTAGACAATATCCGGTTTAGTCCGGGCAACAAATACATAATTGCTACCTGCGACGACATCTCCTATGTCCTGAACATCAGTTCCGGAGAAAAAACCATAAAAACAGAAAACAAAGGAATAAGCTGCAGGCCTGTTATAGGCCCTGAAGACAAATACCTTCTTAGCTGGGGCATTAACCATACAGCCATCCTATGGGACATTCAAAAAAAGAAGCAGGTAAATTCTTATAAAGGGTTCAGAAATAAAACCCGTGATGATGGTTTAAATTTCGAACAGGGCAATTGGTTTCAGACCGGCATTATCAGAAGCCTGAACATAACCAGTTCCACAACATTAAGCAACAATGGCAAGTACCTGGTGAAAGGAAAAACAGACTCAATTGCGATAATGATAGACCTTGAAACAGGAAAAAAAATCCGCGAATTTCACGGTCATAAAAAAGTAATACTTGCTTCCTGCTTCAGTCACGACGGAAAAACTCTGGCTACAGCAGGCGGGGATCGGGGAATAATTTTGTGGAATGCTGAAACTGGTGAAATAATCAGGAAGATTTACGAAAACCAGGAGCTTATCTTTGATATTAAATTTAGTTCCGATGATAATTACATAATAAGCGGAAGCTGGGATGGTACCTTAAGAATATTTGATGCAAAAACAGGTGAAAGGAGCAATTATATAAAATTCGATAAAGTATCACCATACAAGATTGAATACACTCCGGGAGATTTGTATATTATTTCCAGCGATCTCGGGGGCAGGTTAAAATTATGGGAAGTAGATACCGGTGAAGAATTCAGGGAATTTATCGGACACAAATACGTCGTTACGGACATGTGCTTTTCCATGGATAAAAAGAAATTGATTACGTCCAGTCTGGATGGGAAAGTTAAGGTCTGGGATATTTTAACAGGAATGCAGACCAGCAAATTCACCAGGCACTCATCTGAAGTATATTCGGTAGAAAGTGACCCCAAGGGCCGGTTTATTGTTTCGGGAGGCAACGACCGGAAAATACGAGTTTGGGAAATGGATACAGGAAAAGAGCTAAAAGTCTTAGAAGGGCACTCCAGTGCTATCTCGTCCTTACACATTACACCAAACGGAGAAAAACTAATTTCCAGCACGGTAGATGGCAGTATTAAAGTCTGGGACTTAAATTCTTTTGAAGAAATTTACACATATATACAACTGGACAGGGACAACTGGCTGGTAAAAAACCCGGCTGGTTATTTTGACGGCTCAAACAAAGCCTTGTCTGCAATAAATTATGTTTCCGGCCTAAAGGTAATACCCGTTGGTTCTCTTTTTGAAAAATATTATATTCCCAATTTACTACAAAGGATAAACCAGGGCGAAAAATTTACGGCTCAGAACAAAGATATCGGTTCTGTAATTGCAGGAGTTCCTTCAATCGAAATGATTGTAACTACTGAAAACCGTTCCGCAACAAACACATTAGGCGATTCCCTGGAATGGTATACCCCATATGTTCCAATATCGATAAATATTGCCGACCAGGGAGGTGGAGTTGACGAACTTAGGATATATAACAACGGAAAACTCATTCATAACGAAAAAACCGGCAGTTCTCATGTAAAACCTGGGAAAAAGTATTCTTTAACCATTGAAGTCCCTGTTACCACCGGCAAAAACGAACTCACTGCTATAGCAATAAACAAGGACCGTGCAGAATCGCAACCTGCCCGCCTGAATGTTTATCGCGATGGTTTAGAGCCAGAAACCAGTTTATACATCCTGTCTGTTGGAATTGATAAGTACATAAACCCCAACTACGAATTATCTTATGCAATAAAAGACTCAAAAGCATATAGCGGGCTTATAAAAAAAGGGGCCCGGCACATTTTTAAGAACATCGAAGAATTCCATGTAAAAGACCATGAAGCTAATAAAGAAGGCATAAAAAAAGTATTTCAGGAAATAGCAGAAAAGGCCGAAGCCGAAGATGTCTTCATTTTTTATTTTGCAGGACATGGGGCAATGAGCTCAGGGGAGAAAGACCAAAACAGTAATTTCTTCATCATACCATATGACGTCACTCAACTCTACGGGAACGATAAACTATTGGAAGAAAAAGCGATATCTACAGCAGAGTTACTTAACCTTTCAAAAGAAATAGCAGCAAGAAAACAAATGTTTATTCTTGATGCCTGCCAGGCTGGAGGAGCCTTAGAAGCACTGAACACCAGAGGGGCAAACAGGGAAAAAGCTATTGCCCAGTTGGCCCGGAGCACAGGAACGTTTTTCCTGCTGGCCAGTGGAGCCGTTCAGTTTGCTTCTGAAGCAAAAGAACTCGGGCATGGAATTTTCACCTACGCCCTTCTGGAAGGGTTAGGTGGAAAAGCTGATGGAGGCAACCAGGACAAAAAAATAACAGCAAACGAACTAAAAAGCTATGTCGAAGACCGTGTTCCTGAAATTACAAATGAATACATGCTGACCCCTCAGTATCCGACCGGATACGGTTTTGGGCAGGATTTTCCAATTGTACTGATAAAGTAAACTCTAAGTTTAAAAATCCGGAACCTAAATGCCATCAAGTGAAACATTTGCTAAAAAGAGCAGGTAAATAAGACCTTGGTTACCCGCAAGTTTCAAAAAAGTTAAATTTCAACGTTCAGCCCGGCACACCATTCACCAAACGTAAATCTCAGTTCATCAACAATTAAGCCTGGTATAAATAAAACATTTAGCAAAAGGCCTTATTTATCCATAGCTTTACAATTCGGACTAAATCCTTAGTTTTATGAAGGAATTAACCATTACTATTTTACTAGCTTTCATCACTTTGTCCACAATTGTGAGCCAAAGTGTTGGGATAGCTGAAGGGGAAATAACTCCCCATAGCAGTGCTGCGTTGGAAATCAGGTCTTCTTCCAAAGGCTTATTAATACCCCGATTAACAAACATAGAAAGGAAAGCAATTGAAAATCCGGCTGTTGGACTTATAATTTTTCAAACAAACAACAATAGCGGCTTCTATTACTTTGACGGGGATCTGTGGTACCACTTGAACGATTCCGGCAATGATTACGATGCTGATTCAACGAATGAACTGCAGAACCTGAGCATAAACGGTAACATTATATCCCTAAGCAACGGAGGAAGTGTAAAATTACCGGTAAATGCTGAAGATAAAGATAAACAAACCCTATCCATTCAAGGCGACACCCTATCCATTCAGAATGGGAATTATGTTTTGCTCCGTTCGGTAAAAGATAACCTGGGGACCCACTCGGCAACAAAGAACATTAAAACTAACGGATACTACATCTCATACGATGGAGATAATGAAGGTGTACTGGTTAATCCAGATGGAGATGTAACGATTGGTTTACTTAATATTACAGGAACAACAACGACATCAAACCTTAATGCCACGGGCTCGGTAAATCTGGGAAGCAATGCCATTCAAACGGAAGAAATAGGAAACAGTGCCATCACCACTAATAAGATAGCCAATTCACAAATTACCGGCAATAAACTTCACCCCATGGGGGCAGGTATTGACCAGTATTTAAAATTTAACGGAAACGAATGGGTACCGGCAGACATGCCGGGCGGCCTAAATTACCTGGGAACATGGGACGCATCAAAAAACGCCCCGTTTATAACCAACTCAATTGGACAGAACAGTGAATATTATGTGGTTTCTATTGCAGGAAGCCAAAACCTGGGAAGTGGCGTTATACCTTTTAGTATTGGTGACTGGGTAATCCATAATGGAACAGCCTGGGAGAAAATCAACAATTCAAGCGATGTAAATTCTGTATTTGGGCGAACAGGTACAATTTTATCCCAATATGGAGATTATACCTGGGAACTGATTGACAAAACCTCATCAGATATTGGGGACATAGCAAATGTTAATACAACAGTGCCTGTTACAGGACAAATCCTTATCCATGACGGTAGCCTGTGGATCAATAAAACCATATCCGGAGATATCTCCTTAAACAGCTCTGGAAACACTCAGATAAAACCAGGGGTTGTCCGTTACAGCAATCTAGTCAATGCTTCCGGAGGCAACAACACCGTACTGTTCTGGAATGGAAGCGCATGGGGAGAAAGCTCCCTAAATGCATTAGAAGGTGATGGAAGTTCAACCAATGAAATACAGCGTTTGACACTGACAGGAAATACGCTTCAAATAGAAAGCGGAAATTCTGTTAACTTGTCAGGGTACCTGGACAACACCGACAACCAGGACCTGTCCTTGTCCGGAAATACACTTAGCCTCACAAATGATGCTTCTACGGTTAACCTTTCCGCTTACCTCGACAATACAGACGCGCAAAATTTATCGTTTACCTCCCCGAACCTCACCATCTCGGGGGGAAACACCGTCGATTTAAGTGCTCTTTCTGCTGCCGGCTCCGACAATCAGACAATTAACCTGTCGGGAAACACGCTTGCTATTGAGGACGGGAACTCGGTTGATTTATCCGGGTTCATGGACAACACGGATAACCAGGACTTATCTCTATCTGAAAATACCCTCAGCCTCACAAATGATGCTTCTGCGGTTAACCTTTCCGCTTACCTCGACAATACCGATGCCCAGACTTTATCGTTCACCTCCCCAAACCTCACCATCTCGGGGGGAAACACCGTCGATTTAAGTACTCTTTCTGCTGCCGGTTCCGACAATCAGACAATTAACCTGTCGGGAAACACGCTTGCTATTGAGGACGGGAACTCGGTTGATTTATCCGGGTTCATGGACAATACAGATGCTCAGACTTTATCGTTTACTTCGCCAAACCTTTCCATCGAAGGAGGAAACTCCGTTGATTTAAGTGCCCTTTCTGCTGCTGGCTCAGACAATCAGACAATCAGCCTCACAGGGAATTCTTTAACGATTGAAGATGGTAATTCGGTCGACTTATCCGGATTTATGGACAACACAGATAAGCAAACCCTCAACCTGAATGGGAATTTATTGGAAATTGAGAACGGGAATAATGTTAACCTGTCCGTGTATCTCGACAACACAGACAATCAAAATTTAACAGGGGCCTCATTGTCAGGAACTACCCTGCAAATCGACATTGAAGACGGAACTTCTGCAAGTGTTGATCTGGCAGCACTACAAGATGGTAATAAAGATGACGATGCTGACTCTACAAATGAACGTATTACCAATGCAGCTTTAAACGGAAACACACTAGAAATAACAGAAGCCGGCACCTTATGGAGTGTAGATCTAAGCCCCCTTTCCACCCCCTCTGATCGCCGGCTAAAAGAAAATATCGTTTCAACCGGTTTTAGTTTAGATGACGTCCTCAGCCTGAATGTTGTTGATTACGACTTTAAATCAGGCACTTCAGGTCAAACAGGCTTCATTGCACAGGAACTATACCGGGTTTATCCAACTGCTGTGCATGTTGGCGGAGAAGACGCCTCTGCAAATCCCTGGGGGGTTAATTACGGAATGCTAACCCCTTTACTCACAAAGGCCATACAGGATTTGCACTTCCGCTTAAAAGTGCTCGAAAGACTAAACTCTGAGCTTTCTGAAAAAAACAAAAAAATTCAGATAGAACTAAGTGATAAAAAAGCTCAGGAAGAACGGATAAAAATCCTTGAAGAAAAAGTTGAACGACTGCTTAACGAAAAGTAAGAGAGGTAAATATTAACCGTCAATTCATGAAGAACTGCCCCCCCAATATAATTGTTAAACGTATACTTTTTGTTATGGTCAACTTTTCAATGGCTATTTCAAACGGGCAAACATTAACGATAAAGTCGGGGAGCGTGAGCATTTCAGGAAGATCAGCCCTTTCTTTAAACGAAACATCACTTCATAACGATGGAAGTTTCCGGACAGACAGTAACACGAAAATACTATTAAAGGGCCGTTCTGACATTACTATTTCCGGCTCAGGTGAAATAAAAGCCCATTCCCTGATCATTGATGCTGAGTGCACCATGGACACAGACCTTAGGATTCTGGACAATATTGTTTTACGTTCTGGGAACCTGGACCTTTCAGACAATATATTATTCCTGGAAGGCGAAATTCACGATGAAACAAACACCAGGCGCATTTTCTCCAGCGGAAGTGGTGAAATTACAAAAACAATTGACCTGCCTGCGAACATCAATGTCAATCCGGGAAACATTGGGATTACAATTAACTCGCTAACGGGCCAACCGCTTTTGGAGGTAAGAAGAGGCCATCTGGCAAGCTATAATTCCTCAGTTAACAGTATAAAAAGGTATTACTCCATATCTACGCTCAGCGAAAAATACAGCATCGCTTTTCATTACTTCGATACAGAACTTAATGATTTAAAAGAAAACGCTTTAGGCCTATGGGGAGAAACTGCAAACTCCTGGCGCCCGGTACCATCAAAAATTGATGAAGACAACAATTTACTAACTGCGGAGTTATCTGAGCACTACTCAAAATACACGTTATTTCCTGTTGAAACTATTGACGTAGCTGTCCCCTCTGGTTTTTCACCAAATGGAGACGGGGTTAATGACTACTTTACCATTGATCGCATCGAAGAGTTCCCGAACAATAAGCTCATTATTTTCAATCAGTGGGGAGATATCCTTTACGAAGCATCTCCATATACCAACAACTGGAACGGCGAAAGCGGGCAACGACTGGGGGCCGGTAAAGACAAAAAACTCACTGATGGAACGTACTTTTACTTTTTCCTCCGGGACCGTGATAATCCTGAGAGCCTTCATAAAGGGTTTATAGAACTAAAAAACAATTCAGAATAAATTTCATTCATATTAATTCTTCCGATATGAAAACAATAATACCTGTGAGCCTAAAAAATTCTATCTCTACAAAACTTTTCCTTTTACTGGCAACCCTGTTTTTTTCAAAAAAAACGATTGGACAGGAGCAGGTTGATTTTGGGCAATATATGCTTTTCCACCCCATTGTCAACACAGCTGCATCCGGCAGTTTTAAAGAACCTGTAATTACGGCATTTGGCAGAAAACAATGGATAGCACTGGAAGGTGCACCAAGCAGGCTCGGCAGCATGCTCATTATTCCTTTTAAAGTCAACACCATTGGCTTAACTGTTCAACAAGAGTCCATTGGTATTCATAACAAACAAGCCATTTTAGCAAATTATACCCACAAAGTTAAATTTAACGACAACAGGCAACTGGCTTTTGGACTGGGAGCTGGCATTAAAATGATAACAAGCCGTTACACCAGGGTTTCTGCAACAGATGATCGCGATTTTATTTTTAGCCGGGATAAATCAGCAATTGCCCCGGATATGAACTTCAGTATATATTTCTTTAGCAAAGAAGCATATTTTGGCGTTTCCATCCCTGGTTTAATCTACACGAACTTTCAATCCGGTTCAAATGATGGGATCAAAAAAGAATCACACATAGCCACCAAATACTGGCATTACTATTTTCTGGGCGGGTACCTATTCAAACCCGGTCAAAAAGTTGAATTAGACGTATCTGGCCTCGCAAAAATAACGCTCAATACTCCAATTAATATGGATTTTAATGCCCGGCTAACTTTTGACAATACTGTTGGCTTTGGAGTTTCCTACAAAACAGAACAAGAAATGTTATTTTTTGCGCACTATTTTTTGAACAACAGGATAAAAATAGGTTACAGTTATCACACTTACTGGGGGCTAAACAACCGGCCTCTCTCCGGGCATGAAGTTTTGTGCACAATTATTCTGGCGAGAAAGAGAACCGCAACCACACAATCTCCACGTTTCTAAATCATTGAATACCAAATATTTCACGCAAAAGACACGTAATAGGCAACTTTATTTCATCATTAATTCGGGGACAAACATCCGTAAGACCTAAAAAAATTGTAATTTTCAATATATGTGTAACCAAACACAAATCAGATGGCACCATCTTCAATACATACCATTCAAAGGGTATTTCTCATCAACAAGATCCCTGTTTTTCTATTATTCTTCATATTCCTACAGACAAGCGATGCTTTCTGTCAAAAAGACTTTACAAAGGGGGAAGGTTTTTTTAATAAAAAGCAATATAAGCAAGCGATTGAACACTATCTTAAACATACAGATAACATCACAACTCCCGCCCAAAAACGTTCCGTCCTGATTAAAATTGCTACAAGTTATTACCTGGACAACAATCCGGTGAAAGCAATCCAGTTCTTCGATACAGCCAGGGATATAGATAACCGGCTGGTCCACGAAGAAAAGCTAAATTATATTATGGCTTTAATAGAGACAGCCCAGTATGAAAAGGCAAAGCAATACTTGAAAGAAATGGGCAGCGAGACATTTTTTGAAGATATACTCATAAAAACCTGCGACTACGCCCTCGCCAATACGAAAACAAACCCCGAAGTTGAATACTACAAAATTCACCACTCTGTCGACCATGATATTTATGGGATGACATTATTAAAAGACAAACTGTTTTTTACTATTCCCGTTCACGGACCTGACAAGCCTAAAACGAAAAGTTATATCTACGACTATATTTCAAAACGCAGGCTGGAATACAAACTCCGTAACAAAACTTTAGAAAACACCTTGTTCTATACCCCTTCCTTTGACCGGGACGACCGGTTATATTACAGCGCAAACCTTGCCGAAAGAGAAACCTATTATGAGAGTATAAGAGAAGAACTAAAAATTGGAATCGGAGGCGCAAATAATTTGGGAATATTTACCGTTACCGTCACAAATTCAAAAGATAGAAACAAACCAAAACTTTTACCCTTTATAAACTACGATTACAACAGTACACACCCATTCATAACCAAAGATGGAAAAACTTTATATTTCTCTTCTGACCTGCCTGGCGGCTATGGTGGTTATGACATTTATTTCAGTGAAATAACAGATAAGGGATGGAGCCGCCCCGTTAATATGGGGGCAAAAGTGAATACCGTAATGGATGAAGGCTATCCGTTCTTTTTTAACGGACAACTATTTTTTAGTTCAAAAGGGCACCCCGGATATGGCGGGCTTGATATTTTTAAATATGACCCGAAGAAAAAAAAGGTTGAAAACCTGGGAAAGCCTATAAACTCCTCTATGGACGATCTTTACTTGTTATTACTAACCAACAGCTCTGGTTTTTTTATCTCTAACCGGAACAACAAAGATGGGGATGACGCCATTTACTTCTTCGATGAAAAAAAATAAACCGGAAAAGCATTTCTGCAGTTCCGGCTAAAAAATTTATTGCTGAAATTTATTCTTCTTTCACTTCTTCTTCCGGGGAAGTATCCGCAGTTAAGTATTCCGGCATTTCTGCTTTCTCTGGTTCTTCGTCACTAAAATAAGGAAAAACATCCATTATGGGAGACTCGGCTACACTGGGTATAGTGTAATCACTGGTAGTTCCAGCCATCGACTCCTCAACGTTTTCATAAGCTTCCTTTGCATTGTTCGCCTGCACAAGCATATAGGTGTTTGATTTTCGTTCAACCCCTTTTTCTTCATCCAGCGTTATGAATGAAACTTTACATTTAAACCACCTGTCCCCGGCATCATCTGGAATTATCTCACTAAAATTGGCTATCTTAATATTCGTTACACTAAAGTCTCCGGAAATATATGGTTCCATTTCTTTATTTATTCTGGCCTCGGCATCGGTAAAAGAAACGGCATCGACTAAATAAGGCTCGTTTGCTGTTTTTTCCTTACCGCTTTCATCCATTTTTTGATACCGGATTTTGCATTCATACCAACTACTCATTCTTATGCATTTTTAGTTTTTATTACGACATGCAAAGATAGTGCTCTCCAGAAATTTCGTTTCTATATCAACTTTTAGTTTTTAACTTTTTTACTACGATATAATTGTCGGCTACACTAAAAAACACTTTGTTCCGGCAAGGCGGCAGCTCCGTTATTCTTTCGTGTTTTAAATATATCAACCAGGTTGTTTAACTGATCGGCCTGTGCTGTTAATTCCTCGGAACTGGCCGCCAATTCTTCAGAACTTGAGGAATTACTTTGAATTACATTGTTCAGGTTCTGAATTGATGAATTCACAGTTACAATACTATCTAAAAGTTCATCATTCATTTTGGTTATACCATCAACAAGTCTGGCTGTCTGCTGAATATCAGGGGTAAGCTCGCTTATTTTTGAACTCGAAAAGTGAGATACATCCATGGTAGCTTTCGATATTTCATCTATTTTCCCGGCTGCCTCAGCACTTCGCTCCGCCAGTTTCTTCACTTCACTTGCCACAACCGAGAAACCTTTACCATAATCCCCGGCACGAGCCGCTTCAACAGCAGCATTCAGCGCCAATAAGTTGGTCTGAAAGGCAATATCCCCGACCACCAGTATTTCTTTTGTAATAGAATTAATTGAATCCTGCACCTTTAAACTAGCTTCATTTCCCTTTTCCATGCCTGCCGATGATTTCTCGGCAATATCCCGGGTTTTCCTGGCATTTTCTGTTGCATACTCTATATTTTCTTTTATCTGTTCTACCATTTTCGATAGTTGATCGGATGAAGAGGCCTGCGTAGCTGCCCCAAATGATAATTGCTGCGCACTTGTACTTATTTCCCCACTTGCTGATTTTATTTGCGAAGAACTCGATTTTAATTGCTTAACTATTTTCTGAAGATTACTACTTATTCGGTTTATTGAGTTTATTAATACCCCAACCTCATCTTTTCGATCCAACTCTATTATTTGCGTAAGATCCCCTTCTGCTATCTTATTTGTTATTTCGACACCTTTAACCAGCGGCCTGCTTATTGAATTGGAAATCATGACCGCAAAAACCAGGCTAATAAGAACAATGCTTAGCAAAACGACCAACATCCAGAACAGCGAAGTACCAATAAGCGTATTGGTGTTAGCCCCCATCGCAAGAATTTGCTCCGAACCTATATCAGACGTGTTCATTATATTCCCCCTGATAAGGTGTCCCAACTCCCTGTGTTTAAACTCCAGTTTACGGCAGTCCCTATACTCCCGGATATACTCCTGAAAAGCCGAAATCCTTCCTTCAATTTTCCCAGGAAGCAACATATTGGAAGGCTTCGCATCGGAAAGCAATATTCCATATTCCTCCTTTATTTCTTTATAATCTTCATCTAATTTACTTAGCTCCCTGGTATTTTTCTCATTTACATAACCAAAAAACAACATACCGTATTGTGTGTATTTAGAAAGAAGGGAAGATATTCTTTTCGCTTTCTGCACACTAATTCCCCCTTGGGATATTTGCTCTTTTATATCCAACAAAAAAGTTTCATTTGCCAGCTCCAGAGAGTCCAACTGTTCTCCCAGAATTTTATTTGTACTAAAATAGCGTTCTAAAACTTTGGAATAATTCTCTATTTGCTCCCGAATTTCCTCAAAGATTTCCCCTTCTTTTCCGTTACGCGCCTGTAAAACTACATCCAACTGTTCATAAGCTTGTACTAAAGCCCCTACCCGTTCAATTACCTGATCAGCATAAAACTGTTCTCCTGTATTGTCATACAAATTCATCAATTCGGTAATTTCATGCCAACTTTTACCTGCTTCATTAATGCTATTTAATAGTGGCAATTGCTCTTCCGACAACATTTGGGTATTCTTTCTTATTTTTCGCATAGTGGTAAAAGAGTTAATACCAATTATCACAATAAGTAATATTACGAACCCAAAACCCAGAGAAATTTTCATCCCAATTTTAATGTCTTTCCATCTCATCTTGTTTCCTCCCTAAATAAATATATGTTGATTAAAACCGTTTATTCAGAAATAAAATAGGCAAAGACTACACGCTCTATCCCCATACGCCACAACTCCAGTCCTTACAAAAGAAAGACAAATGCCATCGCCCGAATCACCGCAACCCTTAAAAGATGTTAAATCCTCCAGAACCCCAATTTACCCAATCCCCGACTCTTTTGCAATCATATTTCCCACTGTTCGTCAAAAACTACACGGCCTTCATTAATTTTTTTAACAAAAACCTGTATGATGATGACTAAGCCCCTTCTTCACCTATAGAGATTTTCAAAATTTAACAGTTGAATACTGAAAAAGCGCTTCTTTTATCCATTCATTTTAGTTAAATTTAAATAATTGCTAACCTAAATATATAATTATGAACATCATAGCACGGCTCGGACAATTTATGATTTTATTGCTGATTTCAACTTTAATTCTGTCTTGTTCAAACGACAACGAGGTAAAAATAGGAGCGCTCTACCCCTTTTTTGCTGAGAACTCACGCTGGAATTTTGATGAGGCTTTAATGCGTCAAAAGGCGAAAGAAATGGGAGTTGACTTTACAGCCATGGCAGCCGAATACGATGAAGAAATCCAGTATAGCCAGGCACTAAAATTAATAAATGACGGAGTTGATGTTATCATTGTTGCGGCTGTTAACATGAACACAGCTGCGGCCATTGTTCGGGAAGCCAAAAAGAAAAAAGTAAAAGTAATAGCCTATGACCGGATAATTTATAACGCTGACATTGATTTCTACATATCGTCCGACTATAAGGAAATTGGCAAAACAATGGCCGAATATGCTGTTAAAAATAAACCTGGGGGAAACTACATTGTCTTTTGGGGAGACCGAAATGATAACAATGCTGTAAATCTAAGCAAAGGTCAAACAGAGATACTTGGACCTCTGGAAGAAAGTGGCGAAATAAATATCCTGTACAGGTGCTACACAGAAAACTGGGATAAAAAAATATCGGCATTTCGGCTTGAGGAGATTGTTTTGTCCCTTGATGAACCAATTGATGCCATTATAGCCTCAAACGATGGAATTGCAGAAGCCTGTATTGAGGTGCTAGAGAAATACGGACTGCTGGAAAACACACTAATTACAGGAATGGATGCCGTTCTAACAGCCTGCAGAAATGTTGCACAGGGAAAACAGACCATAACAATGTACAAACCTTTAAGGGAACCAGCTTATTTTGCTATCGAAACGGCAATCAACCTTGCTGAAGACAAAACACTCCAAGAATCAAACAGCCAGTTTAATAACGGTTATAAAGAGGTCGAAGCACAACTATTCAAAGGGATTAAGGTAGATAAAAACAATCTGGTTGAAATATTAGTCAACGACGACATATACACCCGAGAGGACATTTTTAATGATTAATGCCCGTCATTTTTTTATTTATTCACAAAACCTTTGGGAGTTTTAAATAGAATATGCATGAGTAACACAGACTTTTACTGACAGACTATTTGAGCCCCAATAAAAGTCTCCTCAGAATTTTACTTTTTAATATTATATTCTCAGCAAAAATAGGGAAAGCAATCCCAACAAAAAGACATAGCACGTAAAGAATCAAAGAATTATCCACGCTCAAACGTTCTAAAAGAATTCTCATTCCGGAAGTGCCAAATACATGAAACAGGTAAATGCCATATGAATAGTAACCAACCTTTGCCAGTGGTGCCCAGGGCTTTCGGATTCTAAACAATAATATCAGCCCAAATACGGCTGAAAAAACCGAAATAAAATGCGTCCTGCTTATTTTATACGAAAGAACATCATACATGGACAACTGCTGAATTAGCACCCCAGCCACTAAAGCTACACTTACAATGACAAGTGTTATTTTATTATAAAAGAATTTTGTGAATTTGTTCAATCCTATTCCAAGAACAAAAAACGGGAGCAGATATAAACTTCCCCAAAAACTAAAAATCCCCTCATAATGGCCATGTTGCCCAATAAAAAGTATTGCAAAAGCACCTAACAAAACAAGAAGGTATTTACCAAGTTTATCAAAAAGCTTAAGGTGTTCAAATAGAACAATATAAAGAAAAACCAGAAACAAGGACTGAAGAAACCAAAACTGGCCAAACGGATAAATATAAATGTTATAAATGTCTGATAAAAGGTAAGTATTATTTGTGCCGGGCACAATTACATTCACAACGTACTGGATGGAACTGACAAAGAAAAGTGGCAACAAAATCCGGCGTCCTTTTCCCTTCAAAAAAGCAAATGTCTTTTCAACTTTCAAGGGATAGAGCGAATAAACAAACCCGGAAATTGTAGTAAATAAGGGCAGTCTCATAAATTCAATTGACCGGCTAAAAAGCCGAAAAAATGAATCGTCATCAACTTTAATACCTGCATTAACATTACTTCCAATTACGTGTGTGGAAACCATTAAAATAATTGCAATACCTCTGAGGGTTTCGATAGACTGATCTTTTTGTCTCATGTAAGTACTTGTTTGTGTAAATAAAGAGCTGAACAAAACGCTTAAAACCCAATCCCTTTCTTAGAAATACTGCCTGCAACTCTTCATTGCATTCTATAATACGTGCTTTGTTTTTATTTTAGCCCTGAAATTAACCTTTTCCATCTATCCAACTCAATTTTCGAAAATTTATTTTTCAAAAAAAACAGATTAAATCCAGTCAAAAAAATTTCCCGCACAATTTCCTGGACTGATGAAAGAAACGCCTTATCGCGATTCTTTATTCTATTAGACCTACAGTGAAAAATTTCAGAACAGGCCTAACCACTCGCTGTATTTAGAAAAAGAAGGGTTGAATATTAAACCAATCCTTGTTCTATCATTGCGCTGGCAACTTTTAGAAATCCGGCAATGTTAGCCCCCTTCACATAGTCTACGTAACCGTCTGGTTGTTTGCCATACTTTATACATTCTTCGTTTATACGCTCCATTATTTGAAACAAACGGCTGTCAACCTCAGCAGGAGCCCATTGCAGCTTCATTGAATTTTGTGTCATCTCTAAACCAGAAACAGCCACACCTCCGGCATTTGCAGCCTTTCCCGGTATGAGCCCGGTTTTTTGTTCCAGCAGATAATGAACGGCATCCGGCGTTACGGGCATATTTGCCCCTTCCGCTACAACCAGACAGCCATTTTTAACCAGGGCCTTGGCAGAATCTAATCCCAGCTCATTCTGAGTGGCATTTGGCAGAGCTACATCACACTTCACCAGCCAGACATCGTCCCGGTTCTCACTATATGTTGCACCCGGTTTTGTCTCGACGTATTCCCTTATTCTGCCGCGATTCTCTTCTTTAATTTCTTTAACAAGATCCAGATCAACCCCTTCCTCATCAATTATGCACCCATTTGAGTCACTCATGGTAATAACCTTTCCACCTAACTGACAGACTTTTTCTGCCGCATATATAGCAACGTTTCCTGCGCCCGAAACAGCTACTCTCTTCCCCTGAAACGATGTTCCCTGGTTCTTTAGCCAATGTTCTGTTATGTACACAACGCCATAACCTGTTGCTTCTTTTCGGATCCAACTACCTCCCCAACTAATCCCTTTACCTGTAAGGACCCCTTCGTAGCGGTTGACCAGTCGCTTATACTGCCCGTACAAAAAACCTATCTCACGTCCACCTACCCCAATATCTCCGGCTGGCACGTCAGTTTCCGGTCCGATATGACGGTATAACTCGGTCATAAAACTCTGACAAAACCTCATGACCTCTGAGTCTGTTTTTCCCTTCGGATCAAAATCGGAGCCACCTTTTCCCCCACCCATCGGAAGTCCGGTAAGCGCATTTTTAAACACTTGCTCAAACCCCAGGAACTTAAAGGTGCCCAGGCTAACCTCAGGATGAAACCGCAACCCGCCCTTATAAGGTCCAATAGCACTGTTAAACTCTACACGGTACCCTCTGTTAACATGGATTTCACCATTATCGTCTGCCCAGGGAACCCTGAAAATTATTATCCTTTCCGGCTCAACCATTCTCTCCAAAACCTTATTCGTTTCAAACTGCGGGTTCTGGTTATACACTTCTCTAATTGACTCAAGAACCTCACCAACAGCCTGATGAAATTCCGGCTCTCCGGGATGGATTTTTATTACATCATCCAGAAATTCTTTTGTATCCATAATATTACTGGCTTTGCTTTCCTATAAGTTCTTAAAAAAAAAAGGACCTTACCATGACAAAGGTCATCGTCGCCGGACAGGTTTATATAAAAGAAGCCCGGAACCCCTACAAACAGGATTCCGGGCTATATTTCCCTCAGGAATAAGATGATAACAAAATCCCTGAAAATAATTTCTGTTTATATTACCCCCTGATCAATCATAGAGTTGGCCACTTTAAGAAAACCTGCAATGTTGGCCCCTTTTACATAGTCAACATAGCCATCCGGGTTCGTTCCATAAAATTTACAGGTTTCGTGTATTGCTTTCATAATCTGATGAAGCCTGTTGTCCACTTCCTCTCTTGGCCAGTTAAGCTTCATGGAGTTCTGGGACATTTCAAGTCCGGAAGTTGCAACTCCACCTGCATTTGCGGCTTTTCCCGGAGCATATAGCAATTTATTTTCCTGGATAATTTCAATAGCTTCTGGTGTACAGGGCATATTTGCGCCTTCACAAACACAAGTGCAACCATTCTTTACCAGGTTGTTTGCGTCTTCCCCGTTAAGCTCATTCTGTGTTGCACATGGCATTGCAATATCGCACTTCACTTCCCACGGGTGCTTGTTGGGAATAAACTCAGCCCCCTCAAACTCATCTGCATAAGGAGCTACAATATCCTCATTACTGGCCCTTAGTTCCAGCATATACTCAATCTTATCCCCGCTAATCCCTTCTTCATCATAAACATATCCATCTGGGCCTGAAAGGGTAACGACTTTGGCACCAAGCTCATTTAGCTTGATAGCAGCACCCCATGCAACATTTCCAAACCCTGATAATGTTACCGTTTTTCCTTCAAATGACTCACCTCTGGCCTCCAGCATTTCTTTTGCAAAATATACTGCTCCAAAACCTGTTGCCTCCGGCCGAATAAGACTGCCTCCCCAATTTACACCTTTGCCCGTTAAAACACCTACATGACTATGGGTAAGTTTTTTATAGGCTCCATACAAAAATCCTATTTCCCTTGCCCCGACACCAATATCGCCCGCCGGCACATCTGTTTCCGGACCAATTATCCGCCATAATTCCATCATATATGACTGGCAAAATCTCATTATTTCGTTGTTGGATTTTCCTTTAGGCTGGAAGTCCGAACCTCCTTTTCCACCACCCATTGGCAGTGTGGTAAGGGCATTTTTAAAAATCTGTTCAAAACCCAAAAACTTAAGTATGCTAAGATTTACGCTCGGGTGAAATCTTAGTCCACCTTTATAAGGTCCTATGGCATTGTTAAACTGCACCCTATACCCACGGTTTACATGAACGTTCCCATCATCGTCTACCCAGGGAACTTTAAAAGACAGCACCCTGTCTGGCTCAATCAGACGTTCAATTATATTGGCCGATTCAAAATGTGGATTCTGGTTATATACATCTACAATTGACTCTAACACTTCGTGTACGGCTTGTAAATACTCTGTTTCTCCAGAGTTACGATGCTCAAGCGCTTGCATAATCTTATCTACTTCCATATCTGTATTTTTAGATAAACCCTTAATAAATATTTGTGTTAATGTACATTTTATCAAACGGTTGGAGAATGACTTCAATCAGTTAAACTTCCTTTAAAAACATGATTCTTTTCAGGGTTCGCCTATCTGACTTTAATTTTCATTATCCTCCCGGGTAATTAACCGAAAGATATTCATAAATCAATAATAACAGCGGTTATTCACAAAAATTGCTTAATGGTTTCCTTACCCTCTACCCCCTTAACCTTAAAATTGACAATAAAAACCCAACTAAACAGGATATGTTTTGCTAAATTTGCCGCTATGGATAAAGTAAGAATTGACAAATGGTTATGGTCTGTCAGAGTTTTTAAAACAAGAAGCATCGCTGCTGACGCCTGCAACAAAGGGCGGGTCCTAATTAATAACATCCCTGCCAAACCGTCAAAAGAACTCACTGGAAACGAAACCATTACTGTAAGAAAGCCTCCGGTAATTTACACGTATAAAATAAAAGCACTCGTAAAAAACAGGCTCCCTGCAAAACTGGTCCCGGAATACATTGAAGATCTTACTTCTGTTGAGGAACTAAATAAATTAAACATCAACGAAACCTTCTTTATAAAAAGGGAACGCGGTGCCGGCAGACCTACTAAAAAAGAAAGAAGGGTAATTGACCAATTAAAAAACAACAACTCGGTTTAATATGATTATCGCTCAGGAAAAGAGAAAAAATAATATCGCTGAATATGTTCTTTATATGTGGCAACTGGAAGACACACTCCGTGCTTTGAAGTTTGACATGAACCTTATTGAAGAAAAACTGATTTCTCAGTTTAATCAACCAGAAAAAACAAAAGATGAGATCAGAGACTGGTACACGAACCTCATCCTTTCTATGCATGAAGAAAACATCCAGAAAAAAGGCCATCTTAAAATAGTGGACAGTATCACTTCTGATTTATTTGAACTCCATAAACGATTACTATTTGAACTTAAAGACGACTCTTACCTTTCAAAAATGAATGATGCGAGACCAAATATCGACTCGTTTCGTGAAAAGTTAAAAATGCCCCAGGCTAATGATATAGAGGTCTGTTTTTATGGGTTATATGGTTTACTTCTATTACGTTTAAAGAAAAAAAGCATTACCAACGAGACAACTAAAGCCATGCAAACCTTCAGTCAGCTCCTTTCTGGTTTAGCTCAATATTACCACAATATTGAAAATGGCAATGCTGAATTTTAACAACTAAAAATACTTCGTACGGTTATAAATTGAGTCCCCTTCCATTCATCTTTCCGGGTATAATTTACCATACCCAGCACTTAGTCCTGCTTTAATATGGAAACATCTTCATTTGTTGATAGTTTCCCATTAAGTCTGTTGACCGGGGAAAGTGAATCGCCTTACTTCACTTAGTAGCTTTTTTCCAAGACATAACAGAAAAACTTCATCAGAGAGGAAAGGCTATTTGCTTTGATAAACATTTAAAACCTCTCCAAAATACATCCTGTGATAGTCTTTATTCGGGTAAAATTTATCATCAGCGTTCTCTGGCAAGAAAAACACCGGTTTTAAGTCATCATAATATATCTTTTTACACTCAAAAACCAGTTTGGACTGTTCGTACCCAACCGTTCCATTTTCCATTTCAACCGGAACAAGCCCTGTTTCTGCAATTTTATCGGTATCCCTTCCTGATTTTGTGCCACAGAAATTTAAAATTTCCCTGTTCCCTTGCTTCAAAAAGCTCATAGAAAAAAAGTCTGACTCTTCCGTAAAATTGTATGTATGCCGTGTTGGCCTAACAAAACCAATAGCCACGGGCTTATGCCAAAACACACCTAAAGTGCCCCAACTGGCTGTCATGGTATTAAATTCATTTTTATCCCCGGCTGTTAAGAGGAACCAATCATCACCAATAAGGCTGAAAACATTTTCCTTCAGGCTGTAGATGTCTGTTTTTTCAAATACATTTTTCCAGTTTGTCATATTTTCATTATATTTTTAATTAAATTTTTATTATTATCCCGCCAAATACGAAAAAAACACAACCTTAATTCTCCATAAACGAATAACTATCCGAATTATCTCGCTTGATTAATCGGCATTAAAGCTAAATAAAATGAATGAATCCTTAAAAGCTCTTGATGAAATACGGCTAAACTTTTCACAGGATGGAATCTTTATCCTGAATATCACCCTGGCATTTATAATGTTTGGTGTTGCCCTGGGAATAAAAGTACAAAATTTCAAAGATGTTTTCGCCAACCCGAAGCTGCCAGTCATTGGTTTTTTATCGCAATTTATTGTCCTGCCAGCTATAACTTTTCTATTTGTTTTGGCAATTGGCCGGTTCATAACACCTACAATCGCTATGGGAATGATTTTAGTAGCAGCCTGTCCGGGCGGGAACATTAGTAATTTTATGACATCGCTTGCCAAGGGAAATGCGGCACTCTCGGTAACCTTAACAGCAATTGCCACAATAGCAGCTTTGCTTTTTACGCCTTTAAATTTTGAGGTTTATGGCGGGCTGTACAATAAAATCCTGATTAGCGGATCAAACGACTTGGTCCAGCCTCTGGAAATTAATCCAAACCGCATGCTCGAAGCCGTTTTTATCCTCCTTGGCATTCCGCTTGTAGCGGGTATGCTTTTTAATCATTTTCTTCCGAAAACAACAGCAAAAATCGATAAGCCCATACGCATTATTTCCATCATCGTGTTCTTTATTCTGGTCGGAATAATGCTTTCCAACAATGGCACCTACTTTCTGAAGTTCATTAAATTTATTTTTATTATTGTTTTAATCCATAATATAGTTGCCCTGTTATCCGGATTTCTTTTTGCCCGGGCATGGAAAATACGGGGATTAAACAGAAGGGCAATAACCATAGAAACCGGCATTCAAAATTCCGGACTGGCATTAGTTCTTCTTTTCAACCCTAAAATTTTCCCCCCTGAACTAAACAATGGAGGCATGGCCTTTATAGCTGCATGGTGGGGCGTATGGCATATAATTTCCGGGCTAACGATTGCCGGACTATGGTCACTGAAAGCCCCAAGAGATTAATTTCTACTTTAATCCCAGAATATTATCTTTGCGCACTAAATTAAATTTTAAGTTAAACCAGGTAAAATTTAACAAACCATACCAAACACGGTTAAAAGTGACCGAATAAAGCATTTACCCGGTTTAAACAAAACCACTGCTTTGTGCAGGTAAAATCTTTTTTGATGAATATTGTAGAGAAACTTTGTAAGTGGTCTTTGAGCTATTGGATTGTTAAAGACGTTCTAACTATACGCTTATTTGATGCCTATTTTAAGAAGGTAAAAGAGACAAACAAAAAAAACATCCCCCGAGATACCCCTGCATTAATCGCACCAAACCACCAGAATGCTTTAATGGATCCAATGGCCTTCGCTGTTCATTTACCGGATCAAAATATATTTCTTGCCCGGGCTGATGTTTTTAAAAAGCCGTGGGCACGAAAAGTTCTTACATGGGCCAAAATCCTTCCCATATACCGGATTCGGGACGGAGTTGAAAGCCTTAAAAAAAATGAAGAAGTTTTTGACCATTGTGTTGAAGTGTTAAACCGGAACAGAAACGTTGTTATGTTCCCGGAAGGAAACCATGGAAGAAAACGGATGTTGCGCCCCCTTGTTAAAGGTGTTTTCAGGATCGCTTTTAAAGCACAATCCAAATATGGAAATTCGCCCGGCATAAAAATCCTGCCTGTTGGTGTTGACTACAAGCATTTTCAGAAATTTCGCCAGACGTTGCTCATTAATTATGGCGAGCCTATTGAAGTTTCCGATTACTGGGATTTATTTGAAGAAAACCCGGTAAATGCAACAAATGCATTAAAGGAAAAGCTTTCAGAAGAGATAAAAAAGCTTATAATTCATATTGAAACCGAAGAGTTCTATGAAGTATACATGGGGATGAGGAGCATTTATAATAGATCAATGAGAGAAAAACTTGATATAAAAAGCAATGATTTATACTCCTGTTTCAAAGCCGACAAAACAATGATTGAGAAACTGGACAATACCCTTTCCTCAGAACCTGAAAAAATAAAAGACTTAGCCAATAACTTTGGCTCATATACAAAATTAAGAGATAAACTAAACTTGCGGGATTGGGTCTTCAGTAAAAAAAGATACTCCGTCCTGATAAATATTATTAACCTTTTGCTTTGCATATCTGCCTCACCCATGTTTTTATTAGGGTTACTAAACAACTGGCCTCAGTTTTTTATCCCGCCTAAAATGGCAAAGACGGTTAAAGACCCACAGTTTGTAAGCACAATGAAATGGGGCACTGGGGCAGGGCTCCTTATTGTTTACTACCTGATACTAGGTGTGCTAACCCTGATTTTCGCACCTTTTTTGTGGCTGAAGGTTATTCTTCTGATTTTAATGCCTGTTAGTGGCATACTGGCCCTGACAATAAGGAAAATAGTAATTAAATCTATTGCCCGGATAAAATATACCTTTTTAAGGAAGAAAAATAACGACCTTAAAGAAGCTGTAGATTTATATAACAGAATTATAACTCAGATGGATTCTATAACCAACTAAAGGAAAACATTTCTTTATTCACTTGCTCATCTGTTGAATTTATTGTTATTTTGGTCATGCTAGTATACTCAGTGTTTACCTACTATTCTTGTTACAAGAGAAATTTCACTGTACTTGTCAATTTGAAAAACATTAGCGAAACCTGGTGCACCGTTCACTACTTTTTGATTTTTAACAACTTAATTTCACATGCAATTCGAAAATAAAACAATATGGATAACTGGTGCATCTTCCGGCATAGGAGAAGCCCTGGCAATGGAATGGGCCGAATATTCTTCCCGCTTAATTCTTTCCGGTAGAAATATGGAGAAGCTTGAGGAAGTTAAGCTCGCGTGTCAGAAAAAAAAAGCAGAATGCCTGGTTGTACGCTTGGATTTAACAGATGGACAATCAATTGATGAAGCTTGTCAAAAAGTCTTCTCAAAATATCCTACGATTGACATTCTTGTTAACAACGGAGGAATTAGTCAAAGATCTACCAGTGTTGAAACACCAATTGATGTAGACCGGAAAATTATGGAAACGAATTTCTTTGGGGCAATTGCTTTAACGAAAAAAGTTCTACCAGGAATGATAAAAAATGCCGCAGGGCACATTGTTGTTATTAGCAGTATTGTTGGCAAATTTGGTTTTCCATTAAGAACGGCATATTCGGCATCGAAACATGCTTTGCAGGGATATTTTGACAGTCTTAGGGCAGAAATGGCACCGGACAACATTAATGTCACAATTGTAAGCCCGGGAAGAATAACAACAAACATTTCCCTTAATGCCATTGACAAGGACGGAAATAAACATGGCATTATGGATCCGGGACAGGCAAATGGGTTCCCGGTAGATGGTTGTGCAAAAAAAATTGTTTCTGCAGTAAGAAAAAACAAAAAAGACATTTTGATTGGGGGAAAAGAAACAATTATGGTCAGTATTCGAAAATACTTTCCGTCCCTGTATTACAGAATGGCATCAAAGGTAAAACCAACTTAAATGTACTTTATATAAATGAAAGATATTGTTATAAGCGGAATCCAGCAGGTCGGAATTGGGGTAAAAAACGTTCAGGAAGCCTGGGGGTGGTACAAAAAATATTTTGGTATTGATATAAGAATTCTCGAAGAATCGGCCCCTGCCGAATATATGTTGCCATACACAGGGGGAAAACCCAGAAACAGACACGCAGCACTTGCAATAACCCTTCAGGGTGGCGGTGGTTTTGAAATATGGAACCACACCGACTTTGAGCCTAAAGGGCCCGATTTTGAAGTAAAGCTTGGTGACCTTGGAATTTATTCGGCAAAAATTAAAATTAAAAACCCGGAAACTGTTTTCAACTATTTTAAGTCGGAAAAACAGAACATTATGGGGGATTTAGTTGAGGTTGAAGGACGAAAACAATTCTTTTTAAAGGACCCCTATGACAATATTTTCCAATTGGTACCGGGAAACTCCTGGTACAAAGAAGAAAACAAAAATACAGGTGGTGGATTTGGTGCTATTATAGGTTGTACAGATATTGAAAAGTCGAAAGACTTTTACTCATCTATACTTGGATATGACATTGTTGTTTATGACAAAACAGGGGTTTTCGAAGACTTCTCCCCGCTTCCTGGAGGAAAAGATGAATTTCGAAGGGTATTACTAAAACACAGCAAAAAACGTAAAGGTCCCTTTTCAGAACTATTCAATGAAAGTGAAATAGAACTGGTACAGGTATTAAACCGTAAGCCCAGAAAGATTTTCGAAAACCGGTACTGGGGCGAACTGGGGTTCATTCATTTGTGCTTTGACATTCAGGGAATGGATAATCTACGGGAAAGATGCAAAGAAAAAGGGTACCCATTTACTGTTGACACCGGGGCTATTTTCGAAAATGGGAGTTTCGACATGGGAGAAGCTGCCGGTTTGTTTGCATACAATGAAGATCCGGATGGCGCTCTGATTGAGTTTGTTGAAACCCATAAATTACCTATTCTAAAAAAACTGGGATTATACCTTAACCTCAAAAAAAGAGAACCGGAAAAGCCCCTTCCTAAATGGTTGCTTGGAAGCTTACGGTTTATGAAAGCAAAAGATATTAAGGAGCCGATGAAGTAGAAGGAATGTTCTGAAATTCGCCTTCTTCTCAAGTGGGACATTAAAAAGCAATTGGCAACATTATCATTTTACGCCTCCTGCCTTTGTCCCATTCTATAATAGGAAATGCTGAAACGGATCTATAGAAAGCTTCCCGAAAGTAGTTGTATAGGGCGACCATATCTTAATTACGCCCTTAATGAAGCATACAATCAATTCTGTGCTTTAGGGACAAGCCTCACTATTTGGTATTTCCGTGAATATGGACGTCCATTTGGGGAAAAGGGATATTTAGCTTATAATCGCCAAACCTTTTATAGACTTTTTCATTCATTTCAAAGAAAACATCCCAATAATCCAGACTATTGACCCATGCCCTGACCACAAAATTAACCGAGCTGTCACCCAGTTCAGAAAGCCCAATAAAACTTGCCGGTTCTTTTAAAATCCTCGAATCTTCTGCGATAAAATCATTGATCGCTTTTTTAAAGTCATCAATATCATCACCATACGCTATTCCAAATTTCCAGTCCACTCTTCGTTGTGGCTCCGCAGAAAAGTTTGTAAGAGAACCGGTTGAAAGTGGTCCGTTAGGAATTATAATGAGCTTTTTGTCCAAAGTATTCAGCTGTGTCGTGAAAATACTAATCTCTTTTACTATCCCCAAATACCCTTGAGCTTCAATTAAGTCGCCGACTTTAAAGGGCTTAAAAATTAATATTATTACCCCTCCGGCAAAATTTTGAAGCGTACCAGACAATGCCATACCAATAGCCAGTCCTGCCGCACCAAGAATAGCTATAAATGATGTCATCTGAATTCCGACCATTCCCATTACCGAAATAATCACAAGAACCTTCAGGATCACATTTATCAGGTTACCTAAAAATGGAACCAGGGACTGATCGACCTTTGTCTTTACTAAAGACTTTCTAACAGCCTTATGAATTAACCTTGTAACCCACAAACCTAATATAAGTACTATTATCCCGCCAATTAATTTAGGCCCGTACTCAAAACCAAAATTGATGATTTTTTCAATGTATTTGTCAGTGACAGATATTTGTTCCTTCATCTGTTTAAAATTTGCGGCCTGCCTGAAAATTTGCCTCACATTTTAATCGTCGTTCGTGTGCGGCTCTGCCAAAGCATCGGAATAAATCAGGTCCGGCCAGTTTCAGTTTAGTTTTCTTGTTATATGTTTTCAAGATTTAAACAGCCAACAACCTGTTTTGTTGTCGTAATTTTATCGCCCCACACGGCACAGGCTTTTAATATAAAACCCTGGCAGGCAGTATAGTTTTTCGTTCTTTAAAATAACTTGTCAACAGCTATTAACTCTGTAATACAATCAAAACTGTCCAGGACTTCCTCTCCCAACTCAAGCATTTCTATGTCGCCCCTCACATATTTCCACACAAGCTTGACTTTGCAGTTGTTAATATTATGAATGGAGCCAACATTTTCACATACCTGAAACACCATTTTTGTTGCTGCCGTATTAAGGTATTCAAAATCTAAAACCAGCTCTGTTGCCAATTTTGGATTTGCCGAATAGTCTTCTATCCATTTAATAATAGGTTTAGATAATTCTCTCACATCCTCAGGAATGGCAACCCCGCATATTGACAAATGCCCTGTTTTTGCATTTAAATTTACACTCGGTGTGGTTTCATCTCCTTTAATTATTAATGAATCCATTTCCTCCCTCGTTTTCATACTAAATTAACGTTTTAATTTAGATGAATGTTTCCGGGAAGATAAAAATATTTTCACCCCACGCCTTTTTAAGCAATAGACAACTAAAGAGTTAGCCGCCGCCCACCATTCGCCTGGCAAGAATAAAACCCCATGCTGTTCCAATTGCAATTATACTGAAGCCGGGGGCAAAATCCTGACGTTAAAAACTTAAAGTATTTCTAAATAATGCCCTAAGAAAACGCTGTTTTCTTTTAGCCATTAAATACTAAACTTTTCATTGACATTGCTTCTAAATTAAAGTAACTTTATATAAACCTTTAACTTAAATGTATTATGTCTGTATATAAAATTATCGAACTGGTTGGGACAAGTGCCGAATCATGGGAAAAAGCAGCTGAATCTGCTGTAAAAAAAGCAATGGAAAGCTTACGGGATATCCGCGTTGCAGAAGTAGAAAAACTGGACATGCACATTAACAATGGCACAATAGAATACCGTGCAAAGATTAAAGTTTCATTCAAATTTGAAGGGCAACACTAAGCCAATCTTTCCAATACACTTAAAAAGGGAGTGGTTTAATCATGTCTTTTTGCAATTAAATCCATAAACTCCTCCCTTGTTTTCGGATTTTTCATAAATGCCCCCTTAAATGCCGATGTTGTTATAACGGAGTTTTGTTTTTGTACCCCGCGCATTGTCATGCACAAGTGCCTTGCTTCTATAACCACAGCTACCCCAAGTGGTTGTATCGCCTCCTGAATACAGTCCCTTATTTGGACTGTCATACGTTCCTGCACCTGCAGGCGCCGGGCAAAGATGTCAACAATTTGGGCTATTTTGCTTAGGCCGGTAATAAAACCATTTGGAATATATGCAACATGGGCTTTTCCAAAAAAAGGCAGCATATGGTGTTCGCACATCGAATATATCTCAATATCCTTTACCAGTAACATGTGATTATAATCTTCTTTGAATTTGCTGTTTTCCAAGACTTTTACCGGATCACAATGCATACCATGCGTAAGAAACTGAAGACTTTTGGACACACGCTCCGGGGTTTTCTGCATTCCTTCCCGATCAATATCTTCTCCCAGCAATTTCAGAATTTCTTTATAATGCTCCGCAATCTCCCGGGTTTTCTTGTCATCAAACGACTCTGGGAGCGAATACCCTTCTTTTTCCAACTCCTCTATTAATTTTCGGTCCATATTTAATCAATTTCTATATCAATTTCCCGATGTATTTTAATGGAAATTATATACTTTTAAAACAGGCAATAATTCAAAGGTAATTATATAGCTTAAGATTAACCAAAAATTTTACTAAATTGAGAATTTTAATCGTAGCGGCAACGCAAAGGGAGATTTCGAAACTTGTTGACGAATTGACCTTTATACACCAAATTGAACCTTATTATAAAAGTTACAGCTATTATAATATTCACCTGGACATACTTCTTACCGGACACGGAAGTGTTTTTACTGCATATAATTTAACCCGGGCCCTTACCATGATCAACTACGATCTGGCCATTAATATAGGCCTGGCAGGTAGTTTTGATCATTTTCTTGAACAGGGCTTTGTTGTTAATGTAATACAGGAGCAGTTTGCCGACTTAGGTGTTTCGCATAAAAACAATTTCTATACGCTTGCCGAAGAAGAATTAATGAATGACAATGAATTTCCTTTTGTTGACAGTAAGTTACACAGCATCGGTAATTTTGAGTTAGAAACAGTAGAGTCATTAATCCCTGTTAAAGGAATAACCCTTAACACATTACACAGCGACCCCATCTGGCTTGCCAAATTAAGGGAAAAATTCGACCCGGAAATTGAAACCATGACGGGGGCTGCATTCTTTTATGTCTGCCTTCGCGAAAAAGTCCCATTTCTGCAAATCAGATCCATCAGTCACTTTGTTGAAATAAGGCGAATTGAAAGCTGGAATATTCCGGCAGCCATTGAAAGCCTGACGGGCACCCTTATAGGGATGCTGAATGAACTTAAGCTCGATTAACGAAATACCCACTTAAAAGCCCTGCCAACCAAGGCTTTTGATAACTATTTCTGGGAATTCTTTGAATATTTCGTAATATTGTGCTAAGTTAAAACACTTGTAACCAATGATAAAGGCTTTTGTATTTATTCGAAAGATGGTGGCGTTGGCGATTAACGTGTTGGTTTGGTTGCTGCTTACAAAACTCGGTGTCCCCCTGTACATAAGCCTTCCCGTTCTAACACTTGCCTTTTCGTTTATTACTTCAAAAATAACCAGGGAAACCCCTAAAGAATTATTTAATTACCAACGGGTTGACAAATACTTTACCAAAGGCGGGCTTCGGGATCTATTAAGAATTCCTGTTATTTTCTTTGCCTTTATTCATGATGTTGCTGTTTGGGCCATTTGGGGCACCTACCAGGTTTTTTTGCTGCTGGCAGATACATTGTTTTTAATCAAGGAACTCCTGTTTTGGGTACTTCACGCCCTAATATGGTTCCTGAACCAGCTAATGCCTTTCTGGAGAATCGTTTATAAATTGTTCCTTTTCTACCTAATAAAGTGGCCCTGGTGGATTTATCGTTATTCTTATCGTTCTATACGAAAAACTTACAACTGGAATATTTTGAAAGTGTCTGTTCCCGGATCCTTTCTCACCTTGTTCATTTTTTATTTTTTCTACTTTCTTGGTATCATCCTTGAAATTCAGGGTTTGTTTTTAATAGGAATTGTTCTTGCCCTTTTGCCCCTTTCCTGGACTTTTGGGGAGATCTCTTCCATAAGGGGGCAAAAACTTCTGTTTACAACATTCCGGGAAGTCCGGATGCAATTCAGAAACGGTCTGGAAACCGTTAGGGGGCTGTTGTTTTTTATTACCCTTTTTGTTGTTTTGGTAATGATCGAAACCAGTTTAACACTATTAGGCTGGATACCAAAAACCGGTATCGTTTTCTTGGGGGTTTCCATAAACCTTAGTTTTTTTATAAACCTCATCGTTATTGCTTTATCTGTAACCATCTTATTTGGCAGCTTTGTGCTACCAACCTACAGGCTCTACAACGAATTCAGTGAAACCTCCATAAAAAACATTGTTCATTTTTTAGGGCATATTTTCAGAAGAAGCCTTCAATATGTGGCTGGTTTTATCCCATCGTCCTTTTTTGCCCTTATTACAGCAATTCCACCGCTTATACTGATAACCCTGTCGCTAATATTAACACTCCAGGTAAAAGAAAATGTTATTAACCTGAAAATTGACTATCTCAAACATAAAGAAACTGTTTCAAGAATTGAAGAACACAGGACACGAAAAGAGATTAACCACCTACAGTATATCAACCAGTTTCCCAAACAGATTTTACAGGAAATGGAACACCGGCGCTTTTTAGAAGAAGAGGTGGATGAACACAAAAGAATTAAAGAAAGGCTTAAACTGGAAAGAACTTCATATAAATCCCAAACAGAACAGGAACTTACCGGCCTTCAAACTGCAATCAAAGCGGAAAAACAAAAAGACATCATAGATCCGGTAAGGATTAAGCAGCTTGAAAGTAATTTCAACAAAAAAACCAATGTTTTAAAAAGATTTGAAGAAACCAAAGATTTCGAAATAGAGGCCGCTGATATTGATATTGAATTTGCACTCAGGAAATACCGCCAGTTGCCAACAGTTTTCTTTCTTAGCGGATTTTTTCTAACCGTTATTGGAACGCTGTTCTTCTCCTTTGTGTTTGGCTACTTTGGCAACTTCTTCTTCAAATCCTATTTATTTCGCAATGATGACACTGCCGCTGAATGGCGTATTTTTATACAGAAAGAACAGCAACTTGACAAGAACCAGCCACTGCTTTCGACTTCGCTTAACATTCTCCTTCTGGGGGCCCTGGTTTACCTTGCTGTCCGTTTTTTTAATCCGGAAGAATTTATTGCCCGCATAAATAACTGGTTTTAAAACCTGTATTTAAGCCAATCCTGTATCAGGGGAAAAACACAAGCGGTACTGTTTGACCCGACATGGGCAAACGGTGCTATCAACACCTGAAACACCTGTCCCCCCTTTTGTGTGTCTAATACAACTGGAGTACCTCTGCCCCCCCTGACTTTATTTCAACTGTCTTGTTAACCGTATACAGTGTTTGCTTTGCATTTTGTGCCCTGAACACAACCCTGTAAACTCCGGGTTGGAGAACAATTGTTTCATTTTTCACCCTGTTGTTGATATTTGTGACCCACTCTTCTTTCTTTGCACTTTTCCTTACATAAATACTTCCGTAACCGGGCCCTGGTTTTAGTAAGTTAAGTATACCAGGACGTGGGATTTTTATGGTTGTTGTTGTACTCTGATTAATCTTAACGTTATCCACATAAATTCTTGGAAGAACAGGAACCTCCAAATCATATTTACCAACCAGGTACTTTTCCTCTGTGTTTATTTCCTGCATGTTCAATGTTTTGGGTTTTCCAGCCTGCCTGACAATGTACTGCAAACCTCTGTACTGGTTGCTTCCATCTACCTTAACCAAAAGGTTTCCCTGAGGGCAGTCCGCTGCAATTACCGTATGCTTGCCCAAATGAACATTTACCTTTTTAACATAAACCGGTGGAATGGTGTTTACCCTTAAGTCATACGTTACAAGGTGATCCAGGACCAGCGTATCGGGCACCCCACGATAATTCATCGTATGGATGTAATTATGGATTACCCTTCCCGAATAATGATCAAAAAATGTCATATTCACATCGGTTTCGGTAGGCTTGCCCTTTACATCCAAAAGGTTAACCTGCGCGGTAGTTGAATTAAGTGCCTGTGAAATTACAACCTCCAGAACATCGCCAAACGATTCTTCATCCGAAGCATTATAATATTGCCCAATACATCCAAAAGTATCGGTATATCCTTCATCAATGCCAATGCCAATTACAAATGGCTTTAACACGACCCCCTCTTTCTGGAGTTCCATTGCCACGGCACAAGGATCGCCATCACAGGCCTCTATTCCATCTGTAATAAGTATAATTATATTTCTACAGTCGATACAAGGAGTGAAATCCCTTGCGGCTTTCATTAACGAATTTGCGATAGGGGTTGTACCCTTAGGGTTAATATATCTTAACTCCTGCCTTATTTGCGGGGCATTACCTTTCGCAAACGGAACCTCCAGCCTGGTATCATTGCAATCCTGAGGGGGCACAGGGCTCTGGTGCCCGTAAACCCTAAGTGCCAACTGCACATTGTCCAGTTTTTCCAGACTGTCTACAAGGGAAATAAGGGTTCTTCTGGCAATATTTATTTTTTTGTCGCTTTTCCAGTACCCCAACATACTTTGGGAACCGTCAAACACAAATAGAATTCTTGACTGGGGCGGCGTGTGCCTTTTCTTGGGATAATTTTGTCCGTGAATTGTTGTCATCAGAAGAAAAAGAAGACCCGATAAAATGATATTTCTTTGCATACCTGTTGTTTTTATCCGTTTACAGAACAATCTCAAAAATAATATATTCCTTTAAGGTAGAACAAAAAACGGGGTCCATTTCAACAATGAACCCCGTTTTTATTCCTGAACCAACTTTTTCTATCTTTTTGTCGGATACAGAATGTAACAGATGGTAAATGATTTTTCTATTTCAAAAATTCAACAACCTGTTTGTAAACATTCTCACCAGTATATCCAAGTTTTTCGTCCAGTACAGTGTACGGTGCCGAATGCCCAAAAGATGGCATACCGAACACTTTTCCGTTAGCCCCTACCACACGGTTCAGTGTACTCGGCAATCCGGCTGTAAGGCCAAAAACCGGCACCCCTTCCGGAATTACTGTGTTTTTATATTCTTTTTCCTGCTCAAGGAATAAGCCTATTGAAGGAAGTGACACGACCTGTATTTCTAGCCCGTCCCTTTCTTTTAACAATTCTGCACCTTCCAGCAGTGTTGAGACTTCCGAGCCATTTCCAACAAGTACAACATCTGCTGCACCCTGGGCCAATTTTACTACGTATCCACCTTTATTACTTCCTTTTGCATCCAGAAAGCGGCTTTCAGCTGAAGGTATGTTTTTAATGTTTTGGCGCGAAAGAATAAGTCCCGTAGGCGTTTTTAGGTTTTCCAATGCCATTTCCCAGGTAACAACGGCCTCTACACCATCTGCGGGACGTAAAACCAACATCCCATTATTTCCTGAATGGTTCTTAAGTTCTTCTATAAGCCTGACCTGTGCCTCCTGCTCTATTGGCTGGTGTGTTGGTCCGTCTTCTCCTACCCTGAAGGCATCATGGGTCCAGATATAAATAACCGGCAACTCCATTAAAGCCGATAACCTGAAAGCTGGTTTCATATAATCCGAGAACACAAAGAAGGTCCCACATGCAGGCCTTACCCCTCCATGCAGTGCAATACCATTACAAATAGCTGCCATTGTTAACTCCGAAACCCCTGCCTGAAGAAAAGCTCCTGAAAAGTCATTTTTCATTAATGGTTTGGTCTTCTTCAAAAAGCCGTCCGTTTTATCACTGTTTGCTAAATCGGCAGATGCTACAATAAGGTTCTCAACTTTTTCTCCCAGGTACCCCAAGACAGCACTGGATGCCCCCCGGGTAGCAATATTATCTTTTATCTGTATCGATTCAAAATCCAGTCCTTTGTATTCCAGAGAAAAGAATTGTTCCCATTTTTCTGCCTGTTCCGGATTTGCTTTCTTCCACTCTCCTTCTTCCTGTTTACGCTTTGCTGCAGCTGCTGCTTTTTGTTTCAGCAGTCCCTCAAAATACTCCTTGACCTCCGGGAAAACGGCGAAAGGTTCTTCCGGGTTACCTCCGAGGTTTTCAATTGTTTTTGCCATATCAGCCCCGGCAGCAGAAAGTGGTTGCCCATGGGTAGAAACCTGGCGTTCATAACATCCTCCGTCCGAAGTAAGGGCCCCTTTGCCCATAACTGTTTTTCCAATAATAATAGATGGTTTCCCCGTTTCGTTTACTGCATTTTGAAGGGCTTCACGTATTTGAGCAACGTCGTTTCCATCTATTGTCTGCACATGCCAGTCCCATGCTTCATATTTTTTTGCTGTATCTTCCGATGAAGTGATTTCTGTGGTGTGAGAAAGCTGAATATCGTTGGAATCATAAAACATAACCAGGTTTCCAAGTCCGAGGTGACCGGCAATTCTTCCTGCCCCTTGCGATATTTCTTCCTGGATTCCCCCATCGGAGATAAATGCAAACGTTTTATGCGACATCCACTCGCCAAACCTTGCTGCCAGGAAACGCTCTGAAATTGCAGCCCCCACAGCCATTACGTGCCCTTGCCCCAAAGGGCCTGAAGTATTTTCAATCCCTCTTGAGAACTCTACTTCCGGGTGACCAGGGGTAGGGCTCCCCCACTGACGAAAGTTTTTTATTTCTTCAAGGCTAAAATTTCCGGTTAAAGTCAATATTGAATATAGCATTGGAGACATATGCCCGGGATCGAGAAAAAACCGGTCCCTGTTTCTCCATTCCATGTCGGTTGGATCCCAGTTTAAAAACTCACTATATAACACACTAATAAAATCGGCACCGCCCATAGCTCCTCCCGGGTGACCAGACTTTGCTTTTTCTACCATCGCAGCGCTCAATACCCTGATATTGTCTGCCGCCTTGGTTAATAATTGATTGTCCATATTTTTCTGTGTTTGTTTTTCTGTTTGGAAGGCTGCAAAGATAAAAAGTCTCCACTAACTATTTTGTACATACTGGTCTAATAATTCAAAAAATTGTTCATTACACGAACTCCTTCAGGTAATGGTTACCTTAACCAAGTCCCCTGTGTTACAAGCCTTAATACCACCTTTTACTTTTTTTTATGAAAACTTCTGGTTTATTTTTTCGATTTTAAATGTAATTTTGCGGCTCATAAAAAATTTATTTTTAATGGCATTACAGTGTGGAATAGTAGGGTTGCCCAATGTTGGAAAATCAACCCTGTTTAATTGTTTATCAAACGCAAAAGCCCAATCGGCAAATTTTCCCTTTTGTACCATCGAGCCTAACCTTGGTGTAATTAACGTCCCGGATCCCCGGCTGGAAAAACTTGAATCGCTGGTCGACCCCGAGAAGGTAATTCCTGCAACTGTTGAGATTGTTGACATTGCCGGACTGGTTAAAGGGGCAAGTAAAGGAGAAGGCCTGGGTAATAAATTCCTGAGCAACATAAGGGAAACCGATGCTATTATCCATGTGCTAAGGTGTTTTGACGACGGTAATGTGGTACACGTTGATGGCTCCGTTGACCCGCTTCGAGATAAAGAAATCATTGACACCGAACTTCAGCTTAAGGATCTGGAAACCATTGAAAAAAGGGCCACCTCGCTTCAAAAAGAACTAAAAACCGGAGATAAAGCCGTTGTAAAAAAAGCGGAAATCATCAATAAAATGAAATCGGTTATTGAACAGGGAAATAATGCCCGGACGTTCCAACCGGACGAAAACGAAGCAGAAATTTTAAACGAGCTTCAGCTGTTAACGGCAAAGCCCGTGCTGTATGTCTGCAACGTTGACGAAAATGCCCTGAGAGAAGGCAACGACTACATAAACAAAGTAAAAGAAATGGCTGCTCAGGAGAATGCCGAAGTTTTAATAATAGGTGCTGCAATTGAATCGGATATTTCCGAACTCGAAACCTATGAAGAGAGGCAAATGTTCCTTGAAGACCTGCAACTGGACGAACCTGGTGTTAATAAACTTATCAGGGCTGCATATAAAATATTAAACCTGCAAACCTATTTTACTGCCGGAAAAAAAGAAGTAAGGGCATGGACGGTTAAGGTTGGTGCCTCTGCTCCGGAAGCGGCCGGGGTTATCCATACCGACTTTGAAAAGGGGTTTATCAGGGCAGAAGTTATTAAATATGCTGATTATGTTGAACTTGGTTCAGAGCAGGCCTGCAAAGACAAAGGTAAATTGAACATTGAAGGCAAAGAATATGTTGTTGAAGATGGCGATATAATGCATTTCAGATTTAATGTTTAATTATTGATTGTTTTATTTCCGAAATAAACAACACCTCTAATTTTCATTAGTTTTATAGTAAAACACCAACATAAATAAATAATGACTACAGGTAAATTACGCCCGTTTCTAATAATCCTTTTGTTAACCCTACAAGCAATACCATCGTTTTGTCAGAATGCAAAAAAAATCCCTTCAGACAAGCCCAAGCTGGTCGTTGGAATAATTGCGTCACAGTTCAGGCACGACTACATTGCCCGCTACTGGGACAAGTTCACCGATAATGGGTTTAAACAACTGGCAAACAGGGGGACTTATTGTAAAAATGCTACGTACAGCCACCTTCTGAATGACAAAGGGGTTGGAACAGCAACCATTGTGACCGGGGCAAACCCATCGGGGCATGGAATTGTTGGCGATAGTTGGTACAATGATTTAAAAGGTAAAATTATCCCGGCCATTTATGATGAAAGTGTCAAAACAGTTGGTGGACCTTTTGAAACCGGAAAATGTTCCCCCCATCAGTTACTGGGCACAACTTTCTCCGACGAGCTTAACCTGAACAACAATTTTAAATCCAAAGTAATAGGGGTGTCCCTTGAACCATCTTCTGCCGTGCTAAGTGCCGGACACACCGGGAACTCTGCCTACTGGTTTGACATTCAAAACGGGAACTTTATTTCCAGTTCTTTTTATGGCGAAAGCCTTCCCAACTGGGTAAATGAATTCAATGCCAAGAAGCTCCCGGAAACATATATGGAAAAGACCTGGAGCCCCCTTCTGCCCATTGAGGAATATACAGCAAGCCTTCCCGATAAAAACAACTATGAAGATGGATATAAAAACCAATCTGAATTTCCGTATGAACTGGATAAAATATCGAAAATATACAGAAAAAAAGAAAGCATGTCCATTATGAATGCCTCTCCTTTTGGTGACAACTTGGTTAAGGATTTCGCTATTCAGGCCATTGTGCATGAAAATATGGGGCAGGATGACTTTACGGATTTCTTATTTATGAACTTCACGGCCCTGGAACAAATCGGAAACCTGTTCGGCCCTTTATCTGTTGAAGTTGAAGATGCCGTTTTACGCCTTGACAGGGAACTGGCCCATTTTCTTGATTTTATTAAAGAATCCATTGGCATCGAAAACACCCTCATATTCTTTACGGCCGAACACGGCTTAGGGCACCGCCCGGAGTACTTGTCCGATCACAAGATCCCTTCCGGGTACTTTACCTCCACCAGTGCTTTATCGTTACTGAAAAGCTATTTAAACAACCAATACGGAAAAGGGGACTGGGTAAAGCAGTACCATGCCCGGCAAATTTACCTTAACCGGAGCTTAATAGAATCGGCAGATCTTTCCCTGGCCGAAGTTCAGGAGGGCGTTGCCAACCTGATGTTACAGTTCAGCGGTGTGGAAAATACCCTTACAGCCACCTCTTTGATTAATACCAATTACACCGACGGTAATTTTAAGAAAATTCAAAACGGGTACAACCAAAAACGTTCGGGCGATGTAATTATAAACCTTAAGAATGGCTGGATTGAAAAACAGGGACGAAGGGTTTACTCATATGGTTCAGACACCAGGGTCCCCCTAATCTTTTACGGATGGAAAATAAAAAGAAAGTCAATAATTAAACCGGTAAACCTGACCGACATTGCCCCTACCATTTCGGTACTGCTCGAAACAGCTTACCCGAATTCCTGCAACGGGGTCCCTATCGAAGAGGTTATCCGGTAAACAACACTCAATCCAACATACCCAAAAGAGAATATTCAAATGCTGTCAATATTTGGGTATTCTCTTTTTTTGCTGCCCGTTAAAGGCCACACATAAACTCACCCACCGAGAAAGAAAGCATTTTGAGTTATGCATTAACTGTCCATTTATTCCCTGAAGAAGCACCTACTCCGTTCAAACACCGGATATGCCCCAATAACAACCTGAAAAACAACAAGCCTCATATTTCCAATCCAAAT
This sequence comes from Bacteroidales bacterium, assembly GCA_965230395.1. Classification (GTDB taxonomy): domain Bacteria; phylum Bacteroidota; class Bacteroidia; order Bacteroidales; family UBA10428; genus UBA10428. Next base: position 1,149,837 of record CBDDKV010000002.1, on the reverse strand, counting down.
AATTTAATATTTTTACAAGAATAAGGATAGGTGGAAAACAGTGGGTTAATTAGAGAGTCCACTTTGTGATGAAGATCTGCATGTAAATTCAAGCTCTTTAATTTACTGACTAACAAAAAGATTGCATTCTCTTCTGGCAAAACAGTTACTAATTTACGGGTAATTTGATTAGATAACCAGTTGTGCTTACCTGAACACGGGAAGGTTTGTATAAAAAAGTTTGTTGTAAAAAAAATGCCTCCCACTGTGTGGCGGAGAGGCTTACCAAATGTTTTCACAACGGAATAATCCTTATTGTGAATTGCTTTCAAAAGCAAGGTATTGAAAACTTATCGTTAAAACAAAAGATATGAAAAAAATCTTAGGACTTGATTTGGGGACAAACAGCATTGGCTGGGCGTTAATTCAACAGGATTTTGACAACAAGCAGGGAAATATAATCGACATGGGGGTACGCATAATCCCTATGGGCCAGGATATTTTAGGAAAATTCGATTCTGGTGTTTCCATTTCGCAAACAGCAGAAAGAACAGGCTACAGGGGTGTAAGGCGCCTATACCAACGGGATAACCTGCGAAGAGAAAGACTGCACAGAGTTCTGAATATTTTAGGGTTCTTACCGGAACACTACTCCAAATCAATTGACTTTGAAAACCGAAAAGGGCAGTTTAAAGACGGTCAGGAGTTAAAACTCAACTTTCGCCCGGTCGACAAAAAAGAAGATGGTAAAACAACCTATGATTTTCTTTTCAAAGAAAGTTTCGATCAAATGGTTTTAGATTTTGTCTCTGCCGGTCACGGCAGTAAAATACCATACGATTGGACCTTGTACTATCTAAGAAAGAAAGCACTAACAAAAAAAATAACAAGGGAAGAACTTGCCTGGGTTATCCTAAATTTTAACCAAAAACGGGGTTATTATCAGTTACGTGGCGAAGAGGAAGAAACAGACACCTCAAAAAAAGAACAGTACTACTGCTTAAAAGTAAAAGAGGTGCAGAAAACAGATGAGAAAAACGCTAAAGGAGACTGGTACAATATTGTTCTGGAAAACGATTGGGTATACAAAAGACAGAGTAAAGACTCCCTGAAAAACTGGCTGGGAATGGAAAAGGAGTTTATAATAACCACCCAATTAGAAAAAGACGGCACACCTAAAAAAGATAAAGAAGGGGAAATAAGAAGAAGTTTCAGGGCTGTAGATTCTGAAAAAGACTGGATAGCAATTAAAACGAAAACTGAACAAGACATAGAAAAATCAGATAAAACAGTCGGAGAGTTTATTTATGAAACCCTGTTAAAAAATCCTGCTCAAAAAATCAGAGGAAAGCTCGTGCGAACTATCGAAAGAAAATACTACAAAGCCGAGCTTGAAAAAATACTTAATACTCAATGCTCATTACACCCGGAGCTAAAATCTGAAGAGCTTTACAATGCCTGTATAAAAGAATTATACGCGCACAACGAAGCCCATAAGGCCAATATTAAAGATAAAGGGTTTAAACACCTTTTCTTAAATGACATTATATTTTATCAGCGCCCGCTTAAAAGTAAAAAATCAAGCATTAGCGCCTGCACCTATGAAAAACGAAAGTTTAAAAAAAATGTCACTGTCCAGGAAAACGGGCAAGTGGTAAAGAAAGAAATAACCGTTGAAGAGGGTGTAAAAGTCATTCCAAAATCCCACCCGCTTTTCCAGGAATTCAGACTATGGCAGTTTATCGGAAACCTTAAAATCTACAAGCTGGAACTAAAAGGTGAAGAAGACGTTACCTTTAGACTTCTTTCCAAAGAAGATGACTGGGTAAAACTCTTTGATTTTCTGAATGGAAGAAAAGATGTTACACAAAATCACATACTGAACTATCTTCAAAAAGAAAAGCTAATACCTAAAAATGAAAAAGAAAACTACAGGTGGAATTATGTCGAAGATAAAACATACCCCTGCAACGAAACACACAGCCAATTCCTGTCACGCCTGGAAAAAGTAAACAACATTGATGCAAATACATTTTTAACCCCTGAGACAGAGACTTATTTGTGGCACATCATATATTCTGTGAAGGACAAAACAGAATATGAACAGGCATTAAAAACTTTTAGCCAAAAACACAATATTGACCAGGGCTCATTCATCGAAAACTTTAAGAAATTCCCTCCATTTTCTGCCGATTACGGGGCGTACTCTTACAAAGCTATAAAAAAACTACTGCCTCTTATGCGAATGGGAAAATACTGGAATGAAAAAGAGATACCTAAAGAGATAAAAGAACGGATAGACAAATTACTAAGTGGTGAAGTTGACGAGAAGATCAGCAACAGGACCAGGGAAAAAGCAATAAACCTACAAAACATTAACGATTTCAAAGGCCTTCCGGTATGGTTAGCCTGTTATGTTGTATATGGCAGACATTCTGAATCTGGAGACTCGGTTCAATGGAAATCGCCTGAAGATATTAATACGTATTTAAACGAATTCAGACAGCACAGTTTAAGAAACCCAATTGTAGAGCAGGTTATTACAGAAACACTGCGCACTGTACGCGACATTTGGGTCCATTACGGCAAAGGCCAGAAAGATTTCTTCAATGAAATTCATGTTGAGTTGGGCCGCGAGATGAAAAACCCTGCCGGAAAACGTAAGGCTATTGCCAACAGAAACCTGGAAAATGAAAAAACAAATTACCGTATCAGAGAACTTCTAACCGAACTAATGAACGACAGTAATACCAGCGGAGACATTCGTCCTTATTCTCCAAGCCATCAGGAAATCTTAAAAATATATGAAGAAGGGATATACCAAAACCCAAATGCTGATTATGACAGGCTCAGCTCTGATGATGTAAACAAAATCCGGGGCAATAATTCCCCGACAAATTCAGACATTAAACGATATAAACTATGGCTGGAACAAGGGTACCGTTCTCCATATACGGGAAAAACCATTTCATTAACACATTTATTTACTGAAGATTACCAAATAGAACATATAATCCCTCAGTCAAGATACTTTGACGACTCACTAAGCAACAAAGTTATATGTGAAAGCGCAATAAACCCCAACCCATACAAAGACAACCAAACCGGGTATGAATTCATTAAAAATCAAGGGGGAAGAATTGTTCCCGAACTATCAACCGAATCTGAAACGATCAAGCTATTTACTTTAGACGAATACGAAGCCCACTGTAACAGGTATTTTAAAAACAACAAGGAAAAGCTGAAAAAACTTTTGTCGGAAGATATTCCGGAAGGCTTCATCGAAAGGCAATTAAACGACAGCAGGTATATAAGTAAATTTGTAAAATCGTTACTAAGTAACATTGTCCGTGAAGACAACGAACAGGAGGCCACATCAAAAAAGATTGTTCCTGTAACGGGAACCATAACTACAAAGCTAAAACAAGACTGGGGACTTAATGATAAATGGAACGAAATTGTTGCCCCCCGTTTTAAAAGGTTAAACGAACTTACCGGAAGCAATAACTTTGGTTCCTGGGACAACAATATTAATGCCTTTAGAGTTGATGTGCCCCCCGAGTTAAAAAGAGGGTTTAACAAAAAAAGAATTGACCACCGACACCATGCTCTGGATGCCTTAGTAATTGCCTGTACTACCAGAAAGCACATACAATACTTAAATGCATTAAACAATGAAAAAGAAAATTATACTTTAAAAGATGCTCTCCTTACAAAAAACCGACAAAACCATTACACAAAAAACTTCTTGTTGCCCTGGCCTGAATTCCCAACCGAAGCCCATAACAATCTGCAAAAAACTATTATTAGCTTTAAACAAAACTTAAGGGTTATAAATAAAACCAACAACAAGACCTGGCAATGGACACAAAATAACGGACAGCTTAAGAAAGTTCTGGTAAAACAGACAAAAGGGGATAACTGGTCCATACGAAAACCTTTGCACAAAGAAACCGTTTATGGAAAGGTATCGGTAAAAACAAAAAAAGAGGTTTCGTTTGCAAATGGCATTAAAGAATGGGAGTATTTAGTTGACAAAGCCTTAAAACAAAGAATTATAGATTTAATTAAAGAGGGAAAGAACGAAAAGTCCATACTAAAACTATTTAAAGACACCCCCTATACTGTTGATGGGAAAGAAATAAAAAGGCTTCAGATTTACACATATACAAAAGATGCAACTGCATCCAGAGTAGCACTGTCCGAAAGCTTTTCCCGCAAACAATTAGAAAGTGTGACCGATTCCGGCATAAAAAAAATACTTAAGAACCACTTAAAAAGCTATACCGATGAAAATGGAAAAGAGCGTTTTGATTTGGCTTTCTCTCCAGAAGGTATAAAAGCCCTAAACAAAAACATAAAAGAACTGAACAATGGAAAAGGCCACCAACCCATTTATAAAGTAAGGGTGTATGAAGAAGGCAGCAGGTTTAATGTTGGTTTTAAAGGCAACAAAAAAGCCAAAATGGTTGAGGCTGCGAAAGGGACAAACTTGTTTTTTGCCATTTACAAAAACGAAGGAAAAACAAAAAAGGGAATATGAAACCATCCCTTTAAATGTTGTAACAGAACACCAGAAAATAGTTGCTAAGGCACCTAAAAAGGAACGTTCTCCGGTACCTGTAAACAAAAACAAAGGCGAACTTCTTTTTGTACTTTCCCCCAACGATCTGGTTTATGTGCCTACAGAAGAAGAAATAGAAACCCCCTCATTAGTTGACTTTACAAACCTGAGCAAAGAACAAACCGGAAGAATTTATAAAATGGTGAGCAGTAGTGGAAATCAAGTATTCTTTCTAAAAGCAGAAGTTGCCAATTCAATCTGGAATAAAAATGAATTTTCTTCTTTAAATAAAATGGAAAAGGATATAGAAGGCCGAATGATAAAAGAGTATTGCTGGAAACTAAAAGTAGACCGGTTAGGCAATATTACCGGTATTGTCAAATAAGCTTAGTAATACCGTAGCCCTACGGGGAGGGTAACCCCCTCGCAGGGCCACACTCCCTGATATCTAACCTAATCAACATATACAGTTATGATAAAACGGACCCTTTACTTCGGAAACCCCTGCCACTTAAAGAAAAAACAGGAACAACTAGTGGTAGGCCTAAAAGATGGGGACAGCAAAACGGTACCCATCGAAGATATTGGTATTGTAGTACTGGACAACCAGCAAATAACCTTAAGTACCGCCCTGCTTATGGCACTGATGGAAAACAATGCTGCTGTTCTTACCACCAACTGGCAACACCTGCCGGAAGCCCTGCTTTTGCCCATGGCCGAGCATCATGCCTTTACAGAAAAAGTAAAAAGCCAGTTCGATGCTTCGGAACCTTTACGGAAGAACCTTTGGCAACAGACCATTAAAGCCAAAATAAGCAACCAGGCAGCCTTACTGGATTTACTTGGGGTAGAAACGGATAACATGGAGTACTGGAGCGACAGCGTAAAAAGCGGCGACCCTGACAATTACGAAGCCCGTGCTGCAGCCTACTACTGGAAAAACCTTTTTGTAGATAACGAATTTTTTAAAAGAGGCAGGCACGAAGCTCCCCCAAACAACCTGCTGAACTACGGTTACTCCATCCTGCGCGGGGTAATTGCACGCAACCTGGTCGCCAGTGGCATGATGACTTTTTGGGGCATACACCATAAAAACAAATACAATCCCTACTGCCTGGCCGACGATATTATGGAACCTTACAGGCCTTATGTAGACAAAGTGGTTCTTGACATATTATCAGAAGAACTGGAAATTGAAGAGCTTACCCCGGAACTAAAAAAAAGGTTATTGGTTATTCCGGCAATGGACATACAAATAGACGGACAAAAAAGTCCGCTTATGGTTGGCGCACAGCGAACAACAGCCTCTTTAATGCAGTGTTTTGAAGGGGTAATCCGAAAAATAGTTTACCCGGAATTCGAAATAATTGACGGATAATACGTAAAACACCCCTGACCTATGAATAAGCAGGAAAGGTTAAATCAGTATCGAATTATGTGGGTATTTGTATTTTTCGACTTACCAACAGAAACAAAGAAAGAACGGCGCGACTATGCCCGTTTTCGGAAACTGCTGATGCAGGATGGGTTCACCATGATGCAGTATTCTATTTACACCCGGCACTGCAACAGTAAAGAAAATGCCAATGTGCATATCAGAAGGGTAAAAGGTTTTTTGCCCCCCAAAGGGGAGGTTATAATTTTCACCCTAACCGACAAGCAGTTTGGCATGATGGAATTCTTTTATGCGGCAAAAGAAAAAGAACGGCCGGAAACGCCACAACAACTGGAACTCTTTTAGAAATAGAAAAAGCTCTGCGGAAAACCGCAGAGCTTTTGATCCTGAAACAGTTTTTTTATCCTGATTTTCGATATAAGTTGTTGAATTCAAGCGTCTTGATCCGACCTCTACTGTTTCAAAGATCGTAAAACATTGAATTGAAAGCAATTCACAACCCAACAAGTTGCATAACCAGTGGCTTGTAAACTGTTTCAAAGATCGTAAAACATTGAATTGAAAGCAATTCACAACACTTACGATACATTAGTTAGTTTTTTTCAAACTGTTTCAAAGATCGTAAAACATTGAATTGAAAGCAATTCACAACAGAGCACAAATCAATTGCAGCAGGAAAGGAACTGTTTCAAAGATCGTAAAACATTGAATTGAAAGCAATTCACAACGAGATGCTTTTAACCTGGGTGCGCTCTAGTACTGTTTCAAAGATCGTAAAACATTGAATTGAAAGCAATTCACAACATTAGTCGCGCTGTAGCGGTGGCGTTGGGTACTGTTTCAAAGATCGTAAAACATTGAATTGAAAGCAATTCACAACTAAGATGGGCAATACGTTCCGCGTTGTGTAACTGTTTCAAAGATCGTAAAACATTGAATTGAAAGCAATTCACAACCAATTCCATTAATTCACCCTCTTTTTCAACACTGTTTCAAAGATCGTAAAACATTGAATTGAAAGCAATTCACAACTATGATGCTACAAACTTCTGCTATGTCACAACTGTTTCAAAGATCGTAAAACATTGAATTGAAAGCAATTCACAACCCTAATTCCCTCATATTAATCTAGTCTGTTACTGTTTCAAAGATCGTAAAACATTGAATTGAAAGCAATTCACAACGGGAATTTGTGTACTTATTCCCAGGCGACAACTGTTTCAAAGATCGTAAAACATTGAATTGAAAGCAATTCACAACCCTTGGGAGTCCTGGTCTAAAAACATCTTAACTGTTTCAAAGATCGTAAAACATTGAATTGAAAGCAATTCACAACTTGAATATTCAAATAATTCTCTTGTGTATCACTGTTTCAAAGATCGTAAAACATTGAATTGAAAGCAATTCACAACCAAATATTGACCTAGGTTCAGAAGTATCTTACTGTTTCAAAGATCGTAAAACATTGAATTGAAAGCAATTCACAACAAATGCCTTTGCCAGGTTTATTTTGGTTTTACTGTTTCAAAGATCGTAAAACATTGAATTGAAAGCAATTCACAACCCGTTAAGGTTTCCAAAAAAATCCGTAATTACTGTTTCAAAGATCGTAAAACATTGAATTGAAAGCAATTCACAACCGCGTCTCTTTAGATATGCCCCCTTCTATCACTGTTTCAAAGATCGTAAAACATTGAATTGAACCCCGAAGGGCTCACGAATTCCATTGAATATTAATCATAATATGAGTAAAGCAATTCACAACCCGTAACGCCAACTTTTTCCCGTGTCGGGAACTGTTTCAAAGATCGTAAAACATTGAATTGAAAGCAATTCACAACTACGAACGAAACACATCTTTCAATAAACTCACTGTTTCAAAGATCGTAAAACATTGAATTGAACCCCAAAGGGCTCACGAATTCCATTGAATATTAATCATAATATGAGTAAAGCAATTCACAACTAGCCGGGATCGTTCCATTTGTAACCCCCTACTGTTTCAAAGATCGTAAAACATTGAATTGAACCCCGAAGGGCTCACGAATTCCATTGAATAATAACCATAATATGAGTAAAGCAATTCACAACTTGCTGTAGTTGATACCCCGGCCATTGTGAACTGTTTCAAAGATCGTAAAACATTGAATTGAACCCCGAAGGGCTCACGAATTCCATTGAATAATAACCATAATATGAGTAAAGCAATTCACAACTCACTACAAGAAACTAAATGACATAAAACAACTGTTTCAAAGATCGTAAAACATTGAATTGAACCCCGAAGGGCTCACGAATTCCATTGAATAATAACCATAATATGAGTAAAGCAATTCACAACCACCGCATTGTTTTTAATCCTTAAAGTTTTACTGTTTCAAAGATCGTAAAACATTGAATTGAAAGCAATTCACAACAATTCGACACCTTTCCCTGAAGAGTCCATTACTGTTTCAAAGATCGTAAAACATTGAATTGAACCCCGAAGGGCTCACGAATTCCATTGAATAATAATCATAATATGAGTAAAGCAATTCACAACGTAATTCAGAGCAGGAAAAAATAAAAAGGAACTGTTTCAAAGATCGTAAAACATTGAATTATTCACGCCTTTATTATTTTATTTGTGTTCATGAGCTTCGCCAGGTTGAACCCGAAAGGCTCACGAATACATTTTAATATCAATTATAACATGAGTAACCCCGAAGGGCTCACGAATTCCTTTAAAATTAATTAAAAGGTGAGTAACGCAATTATTCGCTGCGCTCATGAGCTGCCTGCGGCAGGTTCACAACTTCACACCGAATATCTCCATGCTAATCGTATTTATTTCAAAGATCGTAAAACATTGAATTATTCACGCCTTTATTATTTTATTTGTGTTCATGAGCTTCGCCAGGTTGAACCCGAAAGGCCTCACGAATACATTTTAATATCAATTATAGCATGAGTAACCCCGAAAGGCTCACGAATTCCTTTAAAATCATCCAAATGGTGAGTAACCCCGAAGGGCCTCACGAACTCCTTTAAAATCATACAAATGGTAAGTAACGCAATTATTCGCTGCGCTCATGAGCTGCCTGCGGCAGGTTCACAACTTCACACCGAATATCTCCATGCAAATCGTATTTATTTCAAAGATCGTAAAACATTGAATTATTCACGCCTTTATTATTTTATTTGTGTTCATGAGCTTCGCCGGGTTGAACCCCAAAGGGCTCACGAATTCCATTGAATATTAATCATAATATGAGTAACCCCGAAGGGCTCACGAACTCCTTTAAAATCAGTTAAAAGGTGAGTAACGCAATTATTCGCTGCGCTCATGAGCTGCCTGCGGCAGGTTCACAACTTCACACCGAATATCTCCATGCTAATCGTATTTATTTCAAAGATCGTAAAACATTGAATTATTCACGCCTTTATTATTTTATTTGTGTTCATGAGCTTCGCCAGGTTGAACCCGAAAGGCTCACGAATACATTTTAATATCAATTATAACATGAGTAACCCCGAAGGGCTCACGAATTCCATTGAATATTAATCATAATATGAGTAACCCCGAAGGGCCTCACGAACTCCCTTAAAATCAGTCAAAAGGTGAGTAACGCAATTATTCGCTGCGCTCATGAGCTGCCTGCGGCAGGTTCACAACTTTACACCGAATATCTCCATGCAAATCGTATTTATTTCAAAGATCGTAAAACATTGAATTATTCACGCCTTTATTATTTTATTTGTGTTCATGAGCTTCGCCAGGTTGAACCCCGAAGGGCTCACGAATTCCATTGAATATTAATCATAATATGAGTAAAGCAATTCACAACCTTATAAGCGGTTTTCCTAAATCCTTCTTTACTGTTTCAAAGATCGTAAAACATTGAGTTGAACCCCGAAGGGCTCACGAATTCCATTGAATAATAATCATAATATGAGTAAAGCAATTCACAACGCATATCAGCCTCTATGTTTTTGCGCCATAACTGTTTCAAAGATCGTAAAACATTGAGTTGAACCCCGAAGGGCTCACGAATACATTTTAATATCAATTATAGCATGAGTAACCCCGAAGGGCTCACGAATTCCATTGAATATTAATCATAATATGAGTAAAGCAATTATTCGCTGCGCTCATGAGCTGCCTGCGGCAGGTTCACAACTTCACACCGAATATCTCCATGCTAATCGTATTTATTTCAAAGATCGTAAAACATTGAATTGAAAGCAATTCACAACGGTAGGGAGATAAGTAACTTCCATCCGGGAACTGTTTCAAAGATCGTAAAACATTGTGTTGAACCCCGAAGGGCTCACGAATTCCATTGAATATTAATCATAATATGAGTAACCCCGAAGGGCCTCACGAACTCCTTTAAAATCAGTTAAAAGGTGAGTAACGCAATTATTCGCTGCGCTCATGAGCTGCCTGCGGCAGGTTCACAACTTTACACCGAATATCTCCATGCAAATCCTATTTATTTCAAAGATCGTAAAACATTGAATTATTCACGCCTTTATTATTTTATTTGTGTTCATGAGCTTCGCCAAGTTGAACCCGAAAGGCCTCACGAATACATTTTAATATCAATTATAACATGAGTAACCCCGAAGGGCTCACGAATTCCATTGAATAATAATCATAATATGAGTAACCCCGAAGGGCCTCACGAACTCCTTTAAAATCAATTAAAAGGTGAGTAACGCAATTATTCGCTGCGCTCATGAGCTGCCTGCGGCAGGTTCACAACTTCACACCGAATATCTCCATGCTAATCGTATTTATTTCAAAGATCGTAAAACATTGAATTATTCACGCCTTTATTATTTTATTGGTGTTCATGAGCTTCGCCAGGTTGAACCCGAAAGGCTCACGAATACATTTTAATATCAATTATAGCATGAGTAACCCCGAAGGGCCTCACGAATACATTTTTAAAATCAATTATAGCATGAGTAACCCCGAAGGGCTCACGAATTCCTTTAAAATCAATTATAGCATGAGTAACCCCGAAGGGCTCACGAATTCCTTTAAAATCAATTAAAAGGTGAGTAACGCAATTATTCGCTGCGCTCATGAGCTGCCTGCGGCAGGTTCACAACTCTACATCGAATATCTCCACGCAAATCGTATTTATTTCAAAGATCGTAAAACATTGAATTATTCACGCCTTTATTATTTTATTGGTGTTCATGAGCTTCGCCGGGTTGAACCCGAAGGGCTCACGAATTCCATTAAAATCAGTTAAAAGGTGAGTAACGCAATTATTCGCTGCGCTCATGAGCTGCCTGCGGCAGGTTCACAACTCTACATCGAATATCTCCATGCTAATCGTATTTATTTCAAAGACCGTAAAACATTGAATTATTCACGCCTTTATTATTTTATTTATGTTCATGAGCTTCGCCAGGTTGAACCCGAAAGGCCTCACGAATACATTTTAATATCAATTATAACATGAGTAACCCCGAAGGGCTCACGAACTCCTTTAAAATTAATTAAAAGGTGAGTAACGCAATTATTCGCTGCGCTCATGAGCTGCCTGCGGCAGGTTCACAACTTCACACCGAATATCTGCATACAAATCGTATTTATTTCAAAGATCGTAAAACATTGAATTATTCACGCCTTTATTATTTTATTGGTGTTCATGAGCTTCGCCAGGTTGAACCCGAAAGGCCTCACGAATACATTTTAATATCAATTATAACATGAGTAACCCCGAAGGGCTCACGAACTCCTTCAAAATCAATTAAAAGGTGAGTAACCCCGAAGGGCTCACGAATACATTTTAATATCAATTATAGCATGAGTAACCCCGAAGGGCTCACGAATACCTTCCTGCCAAATGAAACGTTTGGTTTTTGGAGTGCATTCGTACCCAGCCTTGGAAAAGTTGGCTTAACACACACCTGAATCTCAATTGTTCCATAATATTAACAGTTGCACTCATAATTTTTTCTTCAGATAAACCATGTCTATGAGTTGTATTCCATTCTCAAATATTGGATGGTCATAATTATCAATAAAGAAATTTTTGACAAAATGAGATTTTTCAAATCCACAACGTTCATAAAATGAAAACATTGCCGGAGTCTCACCTGTTCCAACAAGCATTGTTTTGTAGTTTTTTTTGTAAAAATCTGAAACAAATTTTATTAGAGTTTTAGCATATCCGTTGCCCTGGTATTTTTTATATGTTGCTATGTTTTTTAACTCACAAGTTTCTTTGTCTACCGCTACAACAACACAAACAGTTTTCAAGTCACCATCGTACAATGCAAACATATCCCCTTTTTCCAAATACCGGTCAATCATATTCTCCTGCTCGTCAGCCAATAGCAATAAGTCCAGGTATCGCTTTTTGTCAGTGGTAATTTTTTCTATTCTCATTACTTTCTTATTTTTTCGATAATCCTTGTTGAAAAGATATTTACCTTCTGTGAACCCGTCTTTTTTTCAATTAAAGCAAATTGCTTTTATTATCTTTTTACCAGCATTTAAAGATAAATTGTGAGACATTGAGCAACCCCGAAGAGCCTCACGAATACATTTTAATATCAATTATAACATGAGTAACCCCGAAGGGCTCACGAATACGTTTTAATATCAATATAACATGAGTAACCCCGAAGAACCCCTACAATCCCCTTAAAACCAAATTAAATGAAGATAAATGTAATTATTCGCAACGCTCATGAGCTGCTTGTGGCAAGTTCACAAGCCTATTTCTCTCTTTTGTTTTTATACCCATACTTCAAAGAGCGCTCGACAGTTAACATATCAACGTTTTCCCGAATTCTGGGTTGAGCAAAGTAATAGGTTTCACTTTTTACGGTTTAATTAACTCGAAGGCTTTAACACATACTTATATGGTGACGGTGTTCTCTGATCTTTGTATGGCAACAGTACAATTCTTCCCGGACCGGCCTCCTTTACTTTAAACACTTTATAAGCATCTTTATCGTAATCAGGGACAAAATAGATGCACCTGCTCCTCATCCTGTATGACCACTTTCCCTTTTCGGTCTTCCCATTCTGTGTAAACGTACAGTTTTTGTTTTTCTGCGCTACAAACTCAAAGCTTTCTTTTTGTGTCAGCTTCTGCTCCATATCCTCCATAATAATTGAGACAGCCCTCCATTTACCGTGAAAGTTCTTATTCACATCGGCCTTTAACTGCTCGGCCGGATCATAGCTGTTGTCATGAAAAACAACCTCGCTTTCCCTTCTGTTGGAATACCTTATCTCTGCATGCCTTGCATCCAGAATGTTCTTTTTTAGCTGTTTAAGCTGTAATGATTCGGGTGACAGTTCCAGCCCCTTATCCACAACCCTGCCCGCTTTATTAAAATCTCCTTTTGAGGCATAATATAAAGCCATGTTACCAAAGCCAATACTTATATGTTCCTCGCTGTAATGTTTAATGTTTCTTTCGCCAACCGCTTTAATAAACCTTTCATAATAAGCCTTTCCCTCCTTTGGCCCATTGTACATAAAACTGTTTGAAACTACCTTCATATAATAGTATACGTATTGCTGCTGAAACAGCTTGTTGTCCAATAAAAATGGCAGTTCGTTAAAGCAATACTCCATATTGTCGATTTGCTCCTGATACCTGCTCTCAACAAAAAGGTATTTTACACCTATTTCATTGGCCAGTTCCTTTACCATTATATTATCCGGGTTCACCAACCATGCTTTTTTTACTTCAGATAACGCTAAACGATAATCCCCATTCGCGGCATAGTTATAACCATTGTAATAATGGTACATGAATGAAATCCCTTCCGGGACCCTATCCTGACAGGCCGTCCTTATTTCCTTGTAATAATTATTATACCGAACCGTATCCGGTGCATTAATGCATAATTCAACCGAAATATTTCGAAAATAATCCATTGCCAACTGGACCAGACTTGAATCAGACTCCCTTGCTTTAATTAGTTGCCCCATTAGCCTGGCATCATATCTTTTCTTATTATAATCATCGCTTAAAGCGTTCTGAAGGGCAGCAAAATGCGAATACTTAATCGTATTGGATGGATATACTTTCTGCGCTTTATCCAGAAACACAACAGCCCCGCTATATTTTTCTTCTTGCATTAAGAAAATCCCTTTATTATAATACTGTATAGCTGCCAGTTCAACCTTGCTTATGCTTTTATCTTTTGAATAGTATTTTCTAAAAAGTTCGTCTGTTGTAAAATGGTTGTATTCATTGTCCGATATAATCTTATTCTTATTCAGGTAAGAAATAAAGTCCTTCTTAAAACCCTCATTAAAACTCACAGCGCCTTTACCGGGAAGGGTGGTTTCAATAAGCGTCTGCAACCCCATAGTATCAGCAATTACGTATACATGGGCAGGGGTCTCTTTTATCGAATAGTTAATGTTAAACCTGTCGAATACCAGGGCAAATAGAGCCGATGCTGAAACACAATTGTAATTGCCATTCTCAAAAATAGAATGAAAAAATGCTTTCTCTTCATACTTCTTCAGAAACCGGGCGTGCGTTGTTTTATAAATAATCTGAATTTGCTTTTTCAATGGTTTTTTCTCCAGGTTTTTAGCTTTTAAACCATTTACAAGTTCGTCAATTTGTCGTTTGCCCTTTGAATATAAACCTTCATCATAATCTATGGCATGTAACAGATCATAAGAATTTGTTTTCCCTTCTTCCAGATCCCTAAAAACCCCCTCTTCAAAACTGGTGCTATACTGCTGAGCTGAACTAAAAGTAGTGGTTAGAAATAAAAATAAAATGGGTGTAACAATTTTGCTAATATTCTTCATAACAGATTAAATTTTTAACGAGTTCAATAATAGAAAGTATTTTAATCTGCTCCAAAAATATTTGATGCACAATCAGTTTATATCAATACTAAAACATGATTTTTTTTCTTTAGATAAAACAAGGTTACCCCTGAAACCCTTTAAATGAATCTTAATGGCGGGGAAAGCTGTGTTTATTTAGTGCTATCAGGCCAGTCACCCCAGACAACGGCGTTGCGCCCTTCCAGAACAAAGCTTGTTCATGCACCGGCACAAAAACAAACAAAACAACTCAGTATCAGGAGTTTAAAAAACCTCTACAAAACAATTCTGACGTTTTGACTTCTATTTTATGTTTGGGATTTGAGACTGTAGAAAAAAGTGGGCGGAGATATACGAATTTCAGTTTTAAGAAAAAAAAACCGGGAAGTAACTAACTTCCCGGCAAACCACAAAACTACTAACTAAACCAACTTGGGCAAATCGTTTAATATTTTAAACAAATATATAATTTATTTATTGTTTTCTTATCTACTATTACGCAGTAAAGGCTTATTTGTTCTACATCTTAGACTAACAGCCAAAAATCCTTGACTAACGCAATCATTTTATCAATAAACGCTAAAAGAACCGATTTTCTTATGTTCAAGATAAGAAATTTTCTTTGGAAAATCAAATTTTGCCCTTTAACACTTCTGATATTTCCTTCAGGCTATCAAGATTTCTCTCAATAGCTGTGCCCACTACAATGACATCGGCCCCTGCCTTAAAAATTTTTTCAGCTTTTTCCGGAGTGTTTATGCCGCCTCCGACAATAAGCGGAACCGATATGTTTTCTTTCACCTTCTGAACAGCTTCTGTCGGGACATGATCTTTTGCCCCACTGCCAGCCTCCAGGTAAATAAGCTTATGCCCCAGCATTTCGGAGGCAAGTGCTGTGGCTACGATAATATCTGTTTTATCTGCAGGAATTGGTTTTGTATTGCTTATGTACTCAACTGAAGTCAACCGCCCTCCCTCAATTAACATATAGCCGGTTGGTATTATTTCAAGGTTTGTTTTTTTTATGTATGGTGCCGCTAACACATGGTTCCCGATTAAATAATCCGGGTTCCTTCCTGAAACCATTGAGAGAAACAAGATTGCATCGGCCTTAGCACTTATTTGCATCAGGCTGCCCGGAAAGAGAAAAACAGGAAGCCTTGTGTTTCTTTTAATTATTTCAATTGTTTCGTCTATCAGGGTATTTAACAAACTGCCCCCCACAAGTATCATACTTACTTCCGATTCTTCTGCTGCACAAATAACCCGGGTTAAGGTTGAGGCTGTTACTTTATCGGGATCTATAAGAAGGGCTATTTTTTTCCCGGGCAAGGTTATTCTATCGTAAAATGTCATGTTTATTTACAGCAATATACTAAAATATAATCCTGAATTGTGAAATACCGTAATAAGAACTTGTCGTGCCAGAACTTATTATCGACCCAGCCCATAATTTCACCGCAATCATCCGGTTCAAAGGGCTCTATGGTGAGGTTCTTTCGGAAATTTATGTCCTGTTTGTCGCAAAGTTTATAAAGCGCCTCTTTTGCACACCAATGTATGTACATGTGATAATTCTGCCGCTCTCCATCTTCTATTATATATTCGTCTTCATTTAAAAATTTATGGGCCACCTTGTGTATGTCCTGTCCCATATATTCAAGATCCAAACCTAAGCGTTTATTCTTGCTGAGCATTACTGCGGTAAGACTTTTTGAATGGGATATGCTGATATGGTTCTCACTATTAAACAAAAACGGTTTTCGGTGTTCATTATAGATTATCTGGGTAGGCACCCCCCTTATTTCCTTCAAAAGCCTTCGGACGCTCATCCATTCCAACTGACGGACGGGGCTTTTGAAATTCCTGAGCTTTTCCTCCTCTTCCTCAAAGAAGTGTATTTTAGCATACATTTCCTCCACTGTTTCATCAATCTCCCAAATTGCAAGTTGACAATCGTCGTAGATAACCTTATTGTAAATTAGTGGCATAACTGAGCATTATTTCCAGGACAGAGATTCTGTCAAATGTACAACATCTTCGGTGAAAAATTTAACTGCGGGGGCCAACGAGTCTTTATTGGGTATACTGGAGAAATACAATGAACCACTAAGAAAATGATGAACACTATCTGTTAGAAGGAAACTCAGCGACGACGCGGTATTACCTGAAAGGGAATATATGATTCCATACACATTCTCTTCCGGTATATTTACCCTGGTTTCTTTTATATCATCTGCTTTAATAATATGTTTATAGACAAGCGTCCGTATATCCTCTGAATGTGTTGACAAATCATTTTTCAAAGGAATATATGTTAGGTGTACCTTTGCCTTATAGTCCTGAAATGCAATATTGAACCAGCACGGGGCAGCATTGTTCAGGCCAACTTCTTCAATTTTTCCATAAACCGGAAATTCAAATGTAAACGGGCACTGGCTGTTAAACTTTTGGTACTTTTTCTCCGGGAAATCTATTCTAAAAAACCCCCTCGGCCTCGGCGTATAATCGCGTCTGCAGGAAATTCCGAAAAGAGTTATTATTAAGATAGGTAATATGTGCTTCATCATTGTGTTAAATTTAAGTGCTGTCAAAAAATCCGAACTCCTCCTTTATCTTTCATTTATGCACAAAAGTATTGACATAGCCTGTTGTTTAATTCCTCTTTATGGTTGCCTGAATAAGCTTTATCCTTCTGCTATCAACTTCTTTTACCTGAAACAGGAAGTTTTTATATGCCAGCTTATCATCTTTTTTCGGAAATTCCCCTCTTAACTCAAGAATAAACCCGGCCAGCGTATCGGCATCACCTTTTACTGCTTCAAAAATATCATCTTCGGTATTTGTAACTTTATAAAAATCGTTCAATAATATCTTACCGTCAAAAATAATCGTGTTCTCATCTACGATTTTGTAGGGTAATTTCTCATCATCTGATTCATCAGAAATCTCGCCCACAATTTCTTCAAGTATATCCTCTAAAGTTACAATTCCCAATACCCCCCCATACTCATCAACAACAATTGCCATATGAATATGCTCAATCTGAAACTCTTTTAAGAGAATGTTAATCTTCTTGCTTCCCGGAACAAAAAAGGGCGAACGTATCAGCGATGTCCATTGAAAGGTTTTTCCCTTGTCAAGGTAAGGCAGGAGATCTTTAATGTAAAGTATGCCTACAATTTCATCAAAAGAATCCTGATAAACCGGAATTCTCGAATAACCTGAATCCCGTACAATCTTTATTAACTGGTTATAATCGGCATCTTTCTCTATGGCTACAACATCCACCCGAGGTTTCATGATGTCTGTAACATCAATATTACCGAACTTTACTATTCCTTTTAATATATTTTTTTCCTCTGGCAGTGAACTTTCGGTTAATTTGAGGGCGTCTGACAGCTCATCTATCGACAGGTTCCCCTTCTTCTTCAACAATTTCTTGTTCACAATACTTGTTGACCCGATAAGCATAGCACTTATTGGCCTGAAAAAACGTGAGAAAAACACGAGCCCTGGCGACGTAAACAATGCAAAAGACAAGGCGTAGCGATTTGCGTATACCTTCGGTAACACCTCACTAAAAAACAGTATTAGAAAGGTTATTACACCAACCTGTATGACCAGTCCCAGAACGGGGGCATTACTAAAATCAAATATAATTGATGTTATGAACGATGAGATAATAACAATTCCAACATTAACAAAATTATTTGTAATCAGAATTGTTGCTAAGAGTCTGTCCGGGTGCTTAAGCAGTCCTTCCGCATTGCGGCTGGTACGGCTTTTGGAGTTTCGGATCTTATCCAGTTCTCCGGGCAGGAGAGAGAAGAAAGCGACTTCACTCCCAGATACCAGTGCCGAAACAATTAATAAAAGTATTACGACTATAATTCCTGCAACTATTCCAAAACTGAATTCCTCAGTTCGGAAAAAAGATAGCAGAGGTATAAATTCCTGATAAGGTTCCGATTCTTCCAAAGTGTGCTAAAATTGATACAACTTAGAATGGCAGATCATCATCCGGCTCCGGCGTTGCGGGAACACCTTCAGATGAAGACTGAGCAGACTGAGCTGAGTTTCCATATCCCTGTTCCCCTCCGCTATCTCCGCGTTTACCCAGCATCTGCATATTATCACAAACAATTTCGGTAGTATACCTCTTGTTTCCCTCTCTGTCATCCCAGGACCGGGTCCGTATTCTTCCTTCAATGTAAAGATGACTGCCTTTCTTCACGTACTTCTCTACAACTTCCGCCAGGCCTCTCCAGACAACAATATTATGCCATTCCGTCTGAGTGACCCGCTCTCCGTTCCTGTTATTGTATGTTTCCGATGTTGCTAAACGAAAATTGGCTACAGGTGTACCTCCTTCAAGATGTCTCACCTCGGGGTCATTTCCAACATGACCTACCAAAATAGCTTTGTTAACTGCCATATAATTATTCGAAATTTCAGGTAAAAATACAAAACATCTCCTTTTATCCAATATTTATGGAACTTGTTTACCGGCAATCTCATCCAAATATCTGGTTATCAACCTTGGCATGGCTTTTTGAGATAAACCTTCCCAATTTATTTTAAATATGTTGCCGGACTTCAATTCATACGGCTCCGGAACATTAATGTGTATGAACCTTGCATTTAAAATTTGATGCGAAAGGACGTGTTTTATATCTTGTGAGATTTTTTTTATTTCAACTGTACCTGCACCGGTCAGGTTTTTAATAAACTGCAAATTAAAAATTTCTTCTTCAGAAAGTTTGTGCAAACTCTCATATAATGGAAACTGATATAGATTTCTCCAAATATCAGCCTCAGTCCGTTTGTGTATAAAAGTATCCCCTCCACTTGTTATAATTACGAAATATAAATACCTGTGCTTCTGGCTTTGTTTTTTTTGTTTAACAGGGAAAAAGGACTGAACCTGCTTTTTAAAAGCCTCACAGCGAGAGGCCAGCGGACATTTATAACACTCGGGCGATTTGGGCTTGCATACCAGTGCCCCCAATTCCATTATGGCTTCGTTATGCTTGCCCGGGTTATTTTTATCCAAAACACTGTTTGCCAATTCCTTTATGATTTTTCTTCCCTGAGAGGTATCAATTGGCTTTTCTATACAAAAAACCCTTGAAAGCACCCTGAAAACATTGCCATCAACCACAGCGACCGGCTCGCCAAAGGCTATCGAAGCTATTGCAGCCGCAGTATACTCCCCTACCCCGCTTAAGCTCAACAACTCCTTGTAAGAACCAGGAAATTCTCCGGCATATTTTTCTACAATGTCCCTTGCTGCTTTCAACAGGTTTCTTGCCCGGGAATAATAGCCTAATCCCTGCCACATACGCATTACATCATCAGAAGATGCGCCGGCAAGCGCCTCTACTGTAGGATATGCCCTGACAAACCTGTTATAATAATCCAGTCCCTGTTCTACCCTGGTTTGCTGTAAAATAACCTCAGAAAGCCATACCTTATAAGGGTCCCTGATATCCCTGAAAGGCAGGTCCCTTTTATTGCTACTATACCACTCTAACAACTCTCCGCTCATTGTGTACAAAAAAGTTTTGAAAACGTTAACTGCAAAATAAATAACAAAATATCTCTGATTGTGTTTCGTTAATCGGCAGAAATGCTTTATATTTGCACTTCATATTTTTGAAAATACGTAATTAACTGATAATTAAAGCGTTTTAAAAATGACCAAAGCAGATATCGTAAACGAAATTTCTAAAAACACCGGTATTGAGAAGATAACTGTTCAAAAGACAGTTGAAGCATTTATGGAGGCGGTCAAAGACTCTCTAGCTAAAGAAAAAAATGTATATTTAAGGGGCTTTGGTAGTTTCATTGTGAAGAAAAGAGCACAGAAAACTGCCCGTAATATCTCAAAAAACACTACCATCATTATCCCTGAACATAGCATACCTGCTTTCAAACCTGCGAAAACGTTTGTTGGCAAGGTTAAAAACAACGTAAAGTAATATTTAGTAATTAAAAACTTATTAGTTATGCCTAGCGGTAAAAAAAGAAAGAGACACAAGATGGCTACGCACAAGCGTAAAAAACGTCTCAGAAAAAACAGACATAAAAAGAAGAAATAATTCTCTTTCAAGAAATTCTACTTTAATAAACCTAAGGAACATTTGTATCTTTAGGTTTATTATTCTATTCTTATTTAGCCCAAAAACCACCATTTACAGTTAAATTTCTTGAAATTGTGAGCAAAGAACTGGTTATTGAAGTAAAGACCAACGAGATTGACATTGCTCTACTGGAAGATCGAAAGCTTGTAGAACTTAACAAAGAAAAAAGCAATCCAAAATTCTCTGTTGGCGACATCTATCTGGGCAAAGTTAAAAAAATCATGCCGGGGCTGAATGCAGCCTTTATTGATGTAGGGTACGAAAAAGACGCCTTCCTCCATTATCTGGATTTAGGTCCGCAATTCCGTTCACTGCAAAAATTTTTAAATGCCTCATTAACGCGTAAAGGGAAGCCCCCTTCCATGCAAAAATTCAAGCGTGAACCTGATATTGATAAAAACGGAAAAATCAATCAGGTTTTGGCATCGGGACAGTATGTGCTTGTACAAATAGCAAAGGAGCCTATTTCCACAAAAGGCCCCCGGTTAACTTCCGAAATTGCTATTGCCGGGAGAAATATGGTACTTATGCCTTTTAGTGATAAAATTTCTGTTTCTCAAAAGATAAGTTCTACTGAAGAGAAAAAGAGATTGAGAACACTGATAAACAGCATAAAGCCCAACAATTATGGCGTAATTGTCCGTACTGCTGCCGAAAGCAAGATGGTTAAAACACTTGATGAGGAATTAAGGAACCTTTCCAAAAAGTGGGAGGCTGCTTTTGAAAAACTGCGCGATATTACCCCTCCAAAACTGGTAATTAGTGAACTGAACAGAACTGCTGTGATACTCAGGGATGTTTTAAGTGTGGGTTTTAACAATATTCATGTTAATGACGACTCGCTTCACCGTGAAATTAAGGAGTACATAAGTACAATTGCTCCAGAGAAAGAGAAGATTGTTAACCTGTATAAGGGCAATACCCCAATTTTTGAAAAGTTCGGAGTTTTAAAGCAAATCAAAGCTTCTTTCGGAAAAACGGTCTCTTTTAAAAGTGGGGCCTATCTTATCATTGAGCACACAGAAGCCCTTCACGTCATTGATGTTAACAGTGGAAACAGGGCAAAGTCTGTAGACAACCAGGAATCAACAGCCTTAGAAGTCAACCTTGCCGCCTGTGATGAAATTGCCCGACAGTTGCGCCTACGGGATATGGGCGGAATAATTGTTGTTGACTTCATAGACATGCAAAAACAGGAGAACAAAAATAAAGTGTTTGAACGCATGAAACATGCTATGGAAGGTGACAGGACAAAACACTCCATTCTTCCTCTCAGCCGTTTTGGTTTAATGCAAATTACCCGTCAACGTGTCCGGCCTGAAATGCACATTAATACCAGAGAGACATGCCCAACTTGCGGCGGGACCGGGGAAATCTCTCCCAGCATATTGATTACAGAGCGAATTGAGCACCACTTAATCGACTTACTAAAAAAACAAAAGCTTAAAAATATTACCCTGAGGGTCCATCCATTTATTGCGGCCTACTATCAAAAAGGAGGGCTGTTTTCCATCAGAAGAAAATGGCAACGAAAACATGGAATAAAACTCAGGTTAACCCCAATCAGCTCGTATGATTTTCTTGAATTTCATTTTTTCGACAGTCATGGGGAAGAAATCGTATATAAGTAAAATCAAATAATACAAAAGGCTACCATTCCATGGTAGCCTTTTGTATTTAAAGAACATCTCATTCCGCCCCCTCCTGTTTTAATTATAAACCAACTTATAGGTAACCCATACGAACATTCTTAACTGAGCTTTTATTCAAAGTCATTTGTCTGTAAATAATTTAAAACTGCCCATTCATGGTTTCGTACTTTTTGCGTCTAAGAAAAGAAAACTGCACAATGAAGATACGAAGCAAATACCTGATGCTTTTCTTCTTCTGACCGGACACTTCCTGGCACTATGCCAATGTTATAAAACTGTAAAGTGAGCATACTCTATTGAAAAAAATGACGGCACAACTTACGAGTCTGTTTTTAAAGCCATCATCGACCCGGACGGGCACTTGTGCGGACGACAGAACTGAGCTGCCCGAATTACATATCCTGCAATGACATTGATGCATTTGTTAATTTCCCAAATAAGAGAAAAGAAATTTTAAATAACACTGATAATTATCCTATAAGATAAAAGAGGTAAAGGGTTTAGAAAACTTACCCGTAAGAAACTACACATCAAACCCTTCACTTCTTTTTTACATGGATGAAATGTAAAAAAAACACATCTTTGTTATCCATACTTCCCCAGAACTATTTTATAAAACAACGCAAAGATGATTTTAGTCAAGGAAGTTGATAATTTCCTTTATTCTGATTCCGTTTTGATTAAACTTTTTCTAACATTGTCTTCACAATTTCCTAACCAATTTATTTGGTGAGCGTTTAATCTTTAAGAGGAGAAATGGCTAAAACAAAAAAAGTAATTGAGCTTGAAGAAGTCGTCATAAAATTTGCCGGCGACTCAGGTGACGGAATGCAATTAACCGGAAGTCAGTTTTCTGACACTTCGGCTTTTGTAGGAAATGATCTTTCCACTTTTCCGGATTACCCTTCTGAAATTCGTGCCCCACAAGGTACGATTGCGGGTGTTTCGGGTTTCCAGGTCCACATTGGTCATACGGAAGTTCAGACTCCGGGAGATTTGGCCGATGTTCTTGTAGCAATGAATCCAGCTGCATTAAAAGCAAATCTCTGTTGGCTAAAACCATCAGCTACTATTATTATTGATATTGACAATTTCGATAATAAGTATTACAAAAAAGCAGGTTATGTTGAAGATCCTTTAGGGGACGGAAGCCTTGAGGGCTACAATGTTGTAAAAGCCCCTATTTCTAACTTGACCCGCGCCACAGTAAGTGATTACGGACTTGACAAAAGGACTGCTGATAAAACGCGCAACCAGTTTGTTGCCGGCATTCTTTTCTGGCTATTTGACCGCGACATAAAAATTGGAGAAGATTTTATAAAAGGAAAATTCAAGAAGAAACCCGAACTTGTAAAGGCAAATATTGCCGTTCTGCACGCAGGTTTCAACTATGCTGAAACAGTTGAGGCCATGTCAACGAAATTCCTTGTAAACCCTGCGACAAAAGGCAAAGGACTGTTTCGGAACATTACCGGTAACCAGGCCACGGCATGGGGGCTTTTGGCTGCTTCGGAGCGTTCAGGCAGGGATCTTTTTCTAGGCTCCTATCCTATCACACCGGCAACTGAGATTTTGCAGGAACTTTCCAAAATGAAAAATCTGGGATGTAAAACGTTCCAGGCGGAAGATGAAATTGCCGGAATTTGTTCTGCAATTGGGGCTTCCTTTTCAGGAAAACTGGCAGCTACTTCAACATCCGGTCCCGGACTGGCCCTTAAGGGGGAAGCCATCGGACTGGCAGTGATTACCGAACTTCCTCTGGTAATTGTTAACGTACAACGAGGGGGACCATCTACCGGCTTACCTACAAAAACCGAACAAGGGGATCTTCTGCAGGCACTATACGGAAGAAACGGAGAAAGTCCGGTTGTAGTTCTTGCCGCCTCATCTCCGGCCAATTGCTTTAGCTTCGCATACCAGGCTGCAAAAATTGCACTTGAACATATGACCCCGGTTATTCTTTTAACCGACGGGTACCTTGCTAATGGTTCAGAACTTTGGCCTATCCCAAAAGTTGAAGAACTGGCAGAAATAAAACCGCCACTTGTTCCCGAGGAACAGGAAGAATACCTCCCTTTTAAAAGAGATGCAGAACGCCTTGCCAGAACGTGGGCAGTGCCCGGACAAAAAGGCTTTCGCCACCGGATTGGAGGCCTTGAAAAAGAAGATGTATCAGGAGTTGTGTCACACGACCCCTATAACCATGAGGTAATGGTTCTTAACAGGGCCGAAAAAGTTGAACGTGTTTCCAATTTCATCCCAAAGCAAGAAGTAATGGGCGCAAAATCAGGGGATCTGCTTGTTATTGGCTGGGGAGGAACGTACGGGGCTTTGTACATGGCCGTAAAGGAACTTCAAAACGACGGATACAGCATTAGCCTTGCCCTTTTCAATTACATCAACCCTTTGCCAAAAAACACAAAGGATATTCTTCACAACTATAAAAAGCGAATTGTCTGCGAACTGAACCTGGGGCAGTTTGCAACCTATTTACGGTCAAAACACCCACAGTTCGATTATATACAATACAATAAAGTTCAAGGTTTACCTTTCTTTATATCCGAGTTAAAAACAAAATTCAAAGAAATACTGGAGGAAATTTAAAATGGCTTTCGAAAGTGCAGCTCCAACAATTACCCCACAGGACTTCAATGTAGATTACCAGGTAAAATGGTGCCCCGGATGCGGCGGCCATGCCGTTCTGAACTCTATCAAAAGAGCTATTCCGGAAACAGGGGTAGAAAAAGAAAAGGTTGTGTTTGTTTCAGGAATCGGATGTTCTTCCCGTTTCCCTTATTACATTAACACTTACGGGTTTCACAGCCTGCATGGCAGGGGTGCCGCTATTGCTTCGGGGGTAAAAGTCTCCAATCCGGACTTAAGTGTTTGGCTTGTAACCGGAGACGGTGATTCTATGGCTATCGGCGGAAACCATTTTATCCATATTCTCAGAAGAAATATCAATGTCAATATCATTCTGTTTAACAACAAAATATATGGACTGACCAAAGGGCAATACTCCCCCACCACACCAACCGGAAGTATTACAAAAACATCTCCGGAGGGTACAATTGAAACACCTTTCCTTCCGGGAGAACTGGCAATGGGCGCTAATGCAACTTTTTATGCCCGTGTGGTTGACACTGACCCTAAAATGATGAAAGAGGTATTCGTTGAAGCCGCTAATCATAATGGGACTTCGCTGGTTGAAGTGTTACAAAACTGCATTATTTTCAACAACAAAGTGCATGAGGATATTACAGGGAAGGATGTCCGTGAAGAGCACCAGATTTATCTCAGACATGGCGAGCCAATGATCTTTGGAAAAAACAGGGACAAAGGGATTATCAGGACCGGCTCTAAATTTATTGCGGCTGAAATTGGAAAAAACGGTGTTACTGAAGATGATGTTATTATTCATGATGCCCATAGCCCGGACGATACCAGACATTACATGTTATCGCGCATGAGCCTGCCCGATCACCCTGTAGCACTTGGGATAATCAGACAATGGAAAACAAATGTGTATGAAGAAATGCTAAGTGAACAAATTAAAAACGCTAAAGAAAGCAGCAAAATAAAAAATGTTGATGATTTACTGAATAGTGGGAACACATTTAGTGTTGATTAACAATACGTATGAGCAAAATACAAGTTGGTTGTGACATTTTCAGGAGCTTCTGATGCCCCCACAAGAATCTTAGCAACCAACTATTCTTAAAATCAGGAGGCAGAAACCTCCTTTTTTTATTTATTTTAAGAGCGAAAAACACTTACATAAAAAAACAATCAGTGGGAAACGGTTCTGCATATTTTTCCGAAACATCGTTTAGTCATTTAATGCAAAAGCGTATAAGAAAAGTTCTTGTACTTTGCAGTAATTATGATTTTTTCACCCTTGAGGAAGACGGCCGGATAGACGAACAGATTTTTAATGAATATGTTTCTCTAAACCTGCGGTACCCTCCGGTGTTTATTCATGCCGATTCATCAGAAAAGGCTATATCTGTTCTGGAAAGTGAACAGATTGATCTTATAATCCCCATGCTTAGCATTAAAGATGTAGACACTTTCAAGTTTGCAAAAATGCTGAAAGAGAGGTATCCAGAAAAGCCCATTGTGGTTTTAACTCATTTCTCGCGTGAAGTTTCAATGCGTCTGGAAAAAGCTGATCTTACCGGAATCGACCATGTGTTTTGCTGGCTGGGAAATACCGATATTTTCCTTGCCATTATTAAGCTCATTGAGGATAAAATGAATGCCGACAATGATATACTTCAAATTGGGGTCCAGGCTATTCTCCTCGTAGAAGATTCGGTCCGGTACATTTCTTCCTACCTGCCTAATTTATACCGCATTATTCTTGAGCAATCGAAAGAGTTTATACTGGAAGCCCTGAATGAACACCAGAAAATGCTCCACAGGCGTGGGCGTCCAAAAATTCTGGTAGCCAACAACTATAACGAAGCCATATACTTATACAAAAAATACAAAAAAAACATCCTTGGCATTATTTCAGATGTTAGCTATAAGTACCGTTCAAACCGGCGTGACACAAAAGCAAAAGCAGGGTTAAAGTTTGCTTCTGTAGTAAAGAAAGACGATCCAAACATCCCTTTTTTACTTCAATCTTCCGACTGGGACAATAAACCGCTGGCAAAAAATTTAGGGGCCGGTTTCTTAAACAAATATTCTGAGAAGCTCCTGAATCAACTTAAGAGTTATATCCTGAATAATTTCGGGTTTGGTCCTTTCTTTTTTATTGACCCGAAGACGGGAAAACAGGCTTACTACGCCGTTGATCTAAAAGCGCTCCAGGAAACAATTCTTTCAATTCCGGACGACATCCTGGAATATCACACGCAGAAAGATGATTTCTCAAAATGGCTTAATGCAAGAGCTTTATTTTCAATTGCAAAAAAGTTTAAAGAAATATCATATAACGATTTCCCCTCTCCTGACGCAGTAAGGAAATTTATTTACGAAGCCATTTCCAGCTTCAGGGTGAGTAAAGCACGGGGCATTATTGCCGAATTTGACAAAAACAGATTTGACGCTTACCTTTTCTTTTCCCGTATTGGCAACGGAAACCTTGGGGGCAAAGCCCGCGGACTTGCCTTTATGAATTCGGTTATTAAAAAGGAAAAACTGTTCAGCAAATATCCAAATGTTATCATTAGTATCCCTTCGACCATTGTTCTTACTACCGATATCTTTGAAGAGTTTATGGAGATAAACAGTCTGCATAACATTGCCCTTTCGCAGATTAGTGATGAAGAATTGCTTGCCCACTTTGTATCAGCCTCACTTCCGGGAAGGGTACGCGAAGACTTAACCACCATTGTTGGACTATCCAACACCCCTATTGCTGTGCGCTCATCAAGCAAACTTGAAGATTCGTATTACCAGCCTTTTGCCGGAATTTACAGCACCTATATGGTGCCGCACGCCCAGGATGCTGATTTAATGATCGCCATGCTTGAACAGGCCATAAAATGCGTTTATGCCTCGGTATACTATCAAACCAGCAAATCGTATATGTCCGCAACATCCAACCTTATTGATGAAGAGAAAATGGGCATCATTCTGCAATCTGTTTGTGGCAACAATTATAACGGACAGTATTACCCTACATTTTCCGGGGTGGCCCGCTCTTTAAACTATTATCCGATAGCCCCGGAAAAGGCAGAAGAAGGTGTAGTTGACATTGCTTATGGACTGGGGAAGCTGATTGTTGACGGTGGCACATCACTTCGTTTTTCCCCAAAACACCCCAAGCGGATTATTCAGCTTTCGTCACCGGAAAGTTCTTTAAAAAACACTCAAAAATATTTTTATGCCCTCGACATGAAACCGGAAAGTTTTTCACCTTCGGTATCTGAGAGTGTTAACCTGCTTAAGTTAAGGATAAAGCAAGCAGAAAGCAATCCTGCTTTTCGCCACGTTTGCTCGACATACAATTATGAAAACAATACAGTTTGCGACGGCGATTACTATTCCGGAAAAAAAATTGTTACTTTTTCTAACATTTTAAATCACAAAACCTTCCCGCTTGCCGATATAATTTCCGACTTACTTGAAATTAGCCGTGAAGCAATGAACAATCACGTTGAAATAGAATTCGCCGCCAACCTGGATACCCCGCCGGGAACCCCCATGATTTTGAATTACCTGCAGGTGCGGCCGATTGTTTCAACGGACAGGCTTATGCAAACAACCATTGCCAGGGACGAAACTGAAGGGGCATTGCTTTACACACAAAAAGCAATGGGAAATGGGGTTATTAACGAGATAAACGATATCATCTACATAAAAACCGAAAATTTTGATCCGGCAAAAAACAAAGAAATTGTACTTGAACTTGAAAAACTAAACGATAAGTTCAGGAACGAAAACAGAAACTATATTCTAATTGGCCCGGGGCGTTGGGGATCAAGCGATCCCTGGTTAGGAATTCCGGTGAGATGGCCGCAAATTTCATCTGCAAGAATAATTGTTGAATCCGGACTGGAAAATTACCGTGTTGACCCGAGCCAGGGAACCCACTTTTTCCATAACCTAACCAGCTTTGGTGTTGGATATTTCACTATCAACCCTCACATTAAAGACGGACACTGCGATTTTAACTTTCTGGACAACCACCCGGCTGAATATGAATCAAATCTGGTAAGGCATGTTCATTTTAAGAATGAAGCCCTTATAAAAATTGATGGGAAAAATAATAATGGAATCATTCTAAGGCCTAAAAATTAATTTTCTTTCCGTAAAAACTAAAAAAATTAACTTTCTTTAATATCTTGTTAATCTGTTTGATTCATGCAAGTTGAATTAATTGAAAGATAACAGCTCCATATTAAAACGAAAGTTCGAGTCCCTGTTCAGGGAATACTTTACCGGACTTTGTTACTTTGCCCAAAAGTACCTCGGGGATATGGATACCAGCAAAGAAATTGTCCATGCTGTTTTTATTAAAATCTGGGAAAACCGACTTGATTTCGATTGGGAAAAACCAGCCAAATCATATCTTTTCACATCGGTATACAACAGAAGTATGAACGTAATCCGCGACAATAAAAAGTTTGTAGCGCCCACCGGTGCCGAAGGTAACGAGCGCATTCCGGAAAAAGGGGAGTTTGAAGACATTTTGGAAACGGCCGAGCTTGAAAGCCGCATACAACGGGCCCTGGATAAGTTGCCGGAGAAATGCCGTGAAGTTTTTGAACTTAACCGGTTTCAAGGGAAAAAGTATACCGAAATTGCAGAACACCTGAAAATATCGGTAAAAACGGTGGAATCTCAAATGTCGAAAGCCCTGAAAGTACTAAAAGAAGAGCTTAAAGATTATCTGTTTCTGGTTCTGCTATGCCTTTTTATCGGATCGGGAAAACCATTACCATTAATAAAGTCAGATACAAAAACAACCGGGCTGGAAGTGAAAGAAAATATAAGCCCTAAAAAAAATACAGTGCCAGAAATAGGGGTAAATCAAAAAACCGGTGTGTTGTTAGTGAAGGATCATGAATAATAGAGAACAACATATAATCCCTATTGAGCTGCTGACAAAGTATTTCGCAAACGAGGCCACCCGGGCCGAAATTGAAGAACTGGAGGAATGGCGCAATAAATCGGCGGAAAACCAAAAAGAATTCGACTCCTTCAAAAAGCTCTGGAATATCACAGGGCAAGGCTCTCTGTCAGAACATATAGATATTGACAATGAATGGCAAAAAATGGAAGTTGCCATTGCGCCGAAAACAAAAACCTTTACGCTAATTCAAAGATCCATTCAAATTGCAGCATCGGTAATCGTTTTATTTACCCTGGCATTTCTTGGCTTAAAGCAGACAGGCACAATAAAGGAAAAAACAAGCATTGCCGAATCCACAACCATCACTTTGCCTGATGGCTCAACCGTAAGTTTAAATGCCGGCTCTGTACTTTCTTACAGCAAAGCATTCGGAACAGAACACAGGAAACTGAAACTTAAAGGTGAAGCCTATTTCGAGGTTAAAAAAGACCTTGGGCACCCATTTGAAATTATTGCAGACAAGGCTACAATTAAGGTTATTGGCACTAAATTTAATGTTAAGGCTTATAAAAACCTAGATGAAGTAAGGGTCCTGGTTACAAATGGAAGAGTACAACTGTTTGAGACAAACCAGCCGGACAACCGCACCATTCTTGAAGCCGGAGAGACCGGCAGTTTTCACAAAGAAGAAAAAAAGGTGAAAAAAGTAGCAATAAGCGACTATAACGATATTGCCTGGAAAACCCTTACGCTTGACTTCAACAACGCACCTTTATCTGAAGTGATAAGTGTTATCAGCAACACCTACCATGTCCGTTTTGTTTTGGCCCCTGCTGTGGAAGATTGCCCGATAACGGTTAAATTCGAAAATCAGAAGCTATCCTCGGTTCTCAGGATACTTAAATCGACCCTAAACCTGAAGATATCTGAGAGCTCAGAAAAGAACACCTTATTAATTTCCGGTCAGGGATGCAGGTAATTTTACAGAACAGGCATATATTATTGTTCCTTTTTCTTAAAGCATTATTGCTCGTCTTTAACCAGCCCCTTCATGCCCAACAGCCTGAACTGGGAAAAGAAATCAGCGTTAATTTTTTAAAAACCAGCTTAGAAGAAGTGTTTGAAGAAATCGAGTCAAAGTCCGGAATTAATTTCTCCTATAGTTCAAAGACAATCGATGTCACTATTAAAATTACTTACTCGGCCAATAGTAAGCCGGTTAAAAAAATCATTGATGACATTGCAAGCCAGTCTGGAATAAAATATGAGTTAATTGGTGGTTATTTCGTTTTAAGCCAGGCCGAAACACAAATTCAGGCACCAGCCTCCCCTAAACCCAAGAAATATACCATTAGCGGTATTATTACCGATGAAACCACCAAAGAAACCTTAATTGGAGCCGCAATTTATAACAAAGAGACCGGAACAGGGACACTCTCAAACAACTATGGTTTTTTCTCGCTTACCCTTCCGGAAGGGAATTATGAGCTTGAAACTTCATACCTGGGATACTCTATTGCCGGAAAAACAGTAACCCTGACAAAAAACCTACGCTGGAATATATCGCTCGAACCTATTGTTTCCCTGATGGAGGAAGTTGTAGTTACTTCATTTGATAAAGAAGAGATCATTTTTTCATCTCTTGCCGGACAAAACAATATCACCTCAATAGAGGTTGAGAGAAAAACTGCGGCTCTTGGAGAGACTGACATGCTTCGTTCGTTGGATCAACTTCCGGGAATAAATTTCCAGAACGAAGGCTCCAGTTATTTTTTCGTGCGTGGCGGAAACCGGGATCAGAACCTGATCCTTTTAGACGAAGCAACATTATATAACCCTTCTCACATTCTGGGGCTTTTTACCCCAATTATTCCTGAAGCCGTAAAACATACAGAAATATACAAAGCTGACTTCCCGATTCAATACGGCGGCAGGCTTTCCTCTGTTATTGATATAAGGACAAAAGACGGCAACATGAAAAAATTCTCCGGGGCCGGAAGTATTGGAATGGTCTCTACCCGACTGAGCCTCGAAGGCCCGTTCAAGAAAAACTCCAGTTCTTATTTCATTTCATTTCGACGCTCACACCTGGGCGTTTTTGTGAAAGCTGCCGAACCTGATATTGAAGATTTCTTTTTTAGCGATTTCACCTCGAAATTCAACATTAAGCTTGGGGAAAGAGACCGTTTGTACCTGACCCTTTACAGAGGGAAAGATAAATTCATTAATTCAGGCTCTGATAACCGGGAGGGGCTCGAATGGGGCAACTCATCATTGACCCTTCGCTGGAACCATATTTACGGAAAACGGCTATTTTCAAATACTACCTTCTATTCCAGTAAATACGAATATTTTTTTCATACAAACTATGACGAAGGTATACGCTGGAATTCGCACATATCCAGCAACAACCTGAAATCAGAATTCACTTACTTTCTTTCCCCTAAGAGTAAACTCAGGTTTGGAGTGGACATTGGCGCGTATCTTTTCAACCCCGGAGAATACAATGCCCCGGATCTTACGGAAAACCATAAAGTGTCCCGGGTGAATTCATCGGAGGTAATCATTTACTATGGGCACGAATACGAGATAACAAAACGCATGAAGTTAAATTACGGGCTACGAATCTCAAGTTGGTCTGATATTGGTGAAGCATTTAGCATCCGTTATGATGAAAACTACACACCAACCGGTTATGAAAACTACGAAAAAGGAGAAGAGTACTATAACTCTATAAAAGCCAGCCCAAGGCTCTCTATCTCTTTCAAAACTGGAGCCTTCTCGTCAATAAAAGCCTCTTACAACCGCTCCATTCAGCATATTAACCTGATAAACAACGGCATCAGCCCTTTTAATTCCCTTGAAGTCTGGTTACCCTCTGGGCCAAACATCAAACCACAACATGCCAACATATATAATTTAGGGTATATAAAATCATTTCTACGTACAAATATCGATATACAAACAGATATCTTTTATAAGCAACTTTACAATCAGTCAGGCTATAAATATCACGCAGAAATGCTGCTTAACCCATATATTGAAGGAGAAATACGACAAGGAAATGGAAAAGCTTACGGATTTGAGATTTTAATCAAAAGAACATTGGGGAAGGTGTCGGGACAAATTGGATACAGTTTTACGCGCAGCAAATTAAAAATTGACGGCTTAAATGGTAACCGTGAATATTATTCCAGACAGGACAAACCGGTTGACTTTTCGTTTCTTGTGAACTATAGGATCAGGCCAAGATGGTCTGCCAACCTTAACCTTTCATATGGTTCCGGGTTGCGCTATACAACACCTACCGGTTTTTATTATTACAGGGGCGCACAAATACCGTTGTACACCGAACAAAACAACCAACGTTTACCCGATTACAGGCGAATTGATATCGGAACAAACATCCGGCTAAATAAAATTGAGAAACACACAGCGCATTACCTCACCATCAATATTTATAATTTCTTCGCCAGAAAAAACCCAATGCTTATTAATTTTAATAAAATTGAAAACACCGACGGAAACATAATTGTCCCCGCAGATAAGCTAAACCCACAGGAACAAATTGTGACCTATCGGTATGTTTATACGTTTGCCCCGTCTGTTACTTATAACCTAAAATTCTAATGTCACCAACAATAAAACATATCATCCTTTTATTTGTCCTTCTTTCGTTCATTTCCTGCGAAGAAAAACGCCAATGGAACACCCGGGAAAGCGCACCGGTCATCATTGTTGATGCGCTGATTACTAATGAGAAGAAAAACCACCCGATTTTTATTTACACTTCTCAAAAAAAACTAAACACCTCACCCATAGCGATTTCTAATGCCATCGTGAAAATTTCCGGCAGTAACAATGAATATATCTTTTCTGAAAACCCGGAAAACCCCGGCGAATATATTTCAGACTCCGCATTCGGGGCCTCAGCAGGCATCTCCTACAAATTGACCGTTGAATACCAGGACATTTTCGATACAGCCGAAGCCGAACTTGTCGCCATTACCCCTTTAGAGCAAATGCTTGTTCTGCCTTACGAAGATTACTTCCGGTTTCATTACATCGAAAGCACTTCTCCGTCGATGCTTGAATTGCACTACGACTGGTCAGGTGTTCCGGACTTTTGCACTCAATATGGCTCTTGCTTTGCCAGGGAAACCTTTTACACCCTGCACAATCTTGATGTAAACTCTATTTTTGCTCCAGATAAACAAGTCATCCATTTTCCGGAAGGAACAAAACTGATAAGGAAAAAATACTCATTAAGCGAAGAACATCAACAGTTTCTTCGGGCAGTATTAATGGAAACAGAATGGCGTGGAGGTATATTTGATGTCGAACCGGGAAACATTCCTACTAATTTCCGGCATGGTACCAGAGGCTGGTTTGCTACATGCATGGCCCTGTCCGACTCGGTTATAGTTGAGTAAGCTGGTCTTCATATTTAGTTTTCCTTCTTTACCAGTTAATATGTAACCTGTAGTGCCTTGCAGACATTTCTTTCGTTAACAAGGCAAAAAATGACACATATCACAGCAATACAACAACTTAAATCACCCACCCTCCCTTCATAAAC
The DNA here is from genome assembly GCA_965230395.1 of Bacteroidales bacterium. Classification (GTDB taxonomy): domain Bacteria; phylum Bacteroidota; class Bacteroidia; order Bacteroidales; family UBA10428; genus UBA10428. The sequence goes on along the minus strand of CBDDKV010000002.1, from coordinate 1,115,178 downwards.
AATAACATCTCCCCCTTCTTTTCGTATTAAATGTATCTACACGGCCTCTCCCAATCACTCTAAATCAGCATAATGAGAACGGTCGGATAAAAAAAACAGAAAAAAAGTTAATTTCTCATCAGGGTAAAACAAAACTACTGTGTGATACAAGTGAAACCAATAAAAAAAGAAATTTAAAACTATTTTATTATGAAAGCGAACAATTTAATTCTGGGACTATTTGTTGCATTTGCGGCTATTTTTATTATCTCATGTGAAGACAACAATGTTGAACCTGATGGTTCCGATTACGGTATTTTACCGGAAAAATTCAAAGTAGACATTCCTAATTCTATTAGTAATCCAGGTTCGGGCTTAAAAAGTACGCAGGACGACGATACCCTAAGTGGAGATGAAATATACGAACACCTTACAAATTTCATTGCCATTGGCGAAGGTGCTGCCGATATTGTTGAAGCAATAATCATTGGAATAAGAGTTCATAAAATTGACCAGGTTAAAATGGTTACCTATGTAAGTGAAGACGACAACAGGGAGAAAAAACTAATCGTAAACTCTGGAGTTGAATATGATGGCCGTACATGGGAGTACCAGCTGACCATAACCGATGTTTTACTTGAAAACGAAACGGATGGGGGCGTAGGAATGCAAGTTTTCTGGAACAACGAAATAATTGAAGGTATTGCATTAATTAAGCCATCTAATCTTGATGTTAAAAACGACAGCGAGATGGCCGGTGCCATGTTCAGCATAGAGTATTCAGAAAGAAAAATGGGAGATTATGAAGCTCACATGATTGTTGGAATCGCTGAAATGCCTCTTAGTTCAGCAGATCCTTTTTCTGTAAACACCCTAAAAATGTTTGTTGGTAAAAAAGGTAACATTGTTGATGTATATGGCAACTCTAACCACCCGAATGCCAAATTCAACACCTTAGGCGAAAACGCCGGATTTAACTGGGCATTTGTAGCTTCTGGCCATGAAACTAAAGACATTGGAGTAGCTGAGGTTGGACTGCCTTCGAACACAGCAGATATATCCACCAGAAAAGAAATTCTTGAGGATTATTCAATAAAGTCTGTTCTTACCAGCGAAATAAGTGATTATATTATTGCCGAATATGCAGAAAAAGGAATAACCTTAAAACCTGAAGAGGTAGAGCGATATATTGCACCATACTTAAAAAATGCTGAAGCTCCTGGTTTCTTTGATAAAAACGGGTTTGTACAGTCAGAAACTTCTCCCGGAGATGACTACACAGAACTTTCATCCAGCATAAAAGCTCTCACACCCTATAACCCGAAATCAATTGCTGCGTTAAAAATCGAATTTAAATAGTTTTTTAAACAACCATAATACTAAAAAGCCGCGGTTAAAATAACCGCGGCTTTTCATATTCTACGCTTTTTTTTAGGCTAAGGTTATTTTTAATGGTTCTTTTTCTTTAATCATTAATTCAAATACGCGTAACTTAGTAATTAGCATTCTTTTATTTTATAAATGAGCAATAAAAAAGCAAAATCCGAAAAAGAACTCATTGCTCTCTTTCAGTCAGGTCAAAAAGAATTTGCGTTCAGGCAAATTGTTGAGCTTTATAAGGAGAGGCTGTATTGGCACATTCGGAAAATCGTTATTTCTCATGATGACACTGATGATGTTTTACAAAACACATTTCTTAAAGCATGGAATGCATTGGATAATTTCAGGGCTGAATCACAACTTTTTACCTGGTTATATAAAATCGCCACCAATGAGTCATTGTCTCTCCTGAAAAATAAGAAGAAACGCACGATTATACCAATATCAGGCAAAGAATACGATTTGGCTGAAACCCTGGAATCTGATGAATTCTTCGATGGAGATGAAATACAACGTAAACTCCAGAAAGCACTTTTAAGCCTTCCAGAAAAACAAAGGCTCGTTTTTAATATGAAGTACTTTGAAGAAATGAAATATGAAACAATTGCTGAAATCCTTGACACATCGGTCGGGGCATTAAAAGCATCCTTTCATCATGCTGTAAAAAAGATTGAAAAATACTTAAGTGAAGATTAAACCTTTTATATTTTTGGATGTCAAACAGGTAAATCAAAAAAGATGGCAGAAAAAGATGACATATTTAAACAACTTGAACACCTGAAAGAAAACAGGCAATTCAGGGTCCCTGACGACTATTTTGGAACTGTCACCGATAAGATAATGACCAAAGTAGAGGAGTCAGAAAAACCTGCTACGAAACCGTCTTTTATTAGGCTAATCCGTCCGCAGTTAGCCGTCGCCGCATCATTTTCGGCCTTATTCCTGCTTGCATACACTGTCATAAATATAATAATCCCGGAAGAAGAGGAGTCCCTTGCTAAAAATGAAATTATTGCCGCTTTAGAACATGAAGTTTATGATCTGGACGAAGAATATTTATTTGACTTAGTATATTCCCCACAAACTGAAAATGCAACTATTAACCTAAGCGAAGAAGAAATTATTCAGTACTTAATTGACGAGGGATATGAACCTGATTTCACCAATACGGATCTATAAAATAATTGTCATGAAAATATATATATTAATAATAGCTGTTTTATTTAGTATACCCCGGTCTTATTCTCAGGAGAAAGCATCAACAAACCGTGTACACCAGGCCAAAGTAAAGTTCTTCACTGAAAAACTGGACCTAAACAAAGAAGAATTCAAAAAATTCTGGCCTGTATATAATGATTACCAGAGCAGAAAAAACCGCTTGGTTGCGGAGCGCAGGAATATGATGCGTTTTTATACTGAAAACCACAAAAACATGTCTGACAGCGAAATTTCAGAAACCTTAAACCGCTATATAGAAATTGAAAAAGAAGAAACACGCCTTCTTGAAACCTATAACGAAAGTTTTAAAAGAATTTTGCCTGACGAAAAAGTTCTTAAAATATACATTGTTGAAGTCCAGTTTAAGAACCATCTTTTAAAACAACTTCGAACAAACACTCAAAGCATGCAGCTCCGTAAATAAATACTTGATTTTTTTTATCAAAAAGACCCGGTTAGAATTATTTTCTTATCTTTGTTCCAGCATCAAGAATATCGTAACGTTTGTTTTTTAACAAATGGCTTACGGATACCAACCGAGTTTCGAACACCACGGTGGTAATGTGATGCGGGCCGTCTGGTCAAAAATGTTCGGAATTATTTCTGTATACAGACACCCCACACTTCTTGATGTAAAAAGTTTAACGATACACTTTTTGCATTATGAAAAACAAAGATTTAAACCTTAAATTCCTAAAAGATTTACCGGAATCCTTAAAAGATGAAATTGAGTTAAAAAACCAGCAACTGGTAAATAATACAGGAGCCTGCCTTTCTTTCTCAGAACCTGTTAATGATACAATTACCGTTCAGGTAAAGAACATTAATGGCAAACGGACATCGAAAGTGGAGTTGTTAAATATGACTCATGAAATTCTCTCCGAATATATCCCTGAAAAGTTTAGGGTACTTATAAAACTTTAATAAGCCTCTAAAGCCATATCCAACAACTCCTGGCAACTATATGTTTATAATTGTCAGGAGCATCGTGTTTTTCGACAAAAAACCAAGGAGCCGGCGTGACTTTGGGGTAGTGTGGTAAGCACAAAATTCTTGCCCATATTTCAGCCCTCTTTTCCTTTCTGCTGTGTTAAAGTTTTTCGCCGTAGCTAAGGCTATGCCTGTAAACTTTACCTTGCATAAAGAATAATTAGAACTAAAATATTAATAAACGGACTTAATAATTGACCTCACTAGCCCCGAATCAACAACGAGTGTATTATGTGTGTAATCATTCGGGGGTTTTCCTGCAAACGGCGCTTGGAATACCCAAACCAATGATTCCCGTAAGGGACATAGATCCTCATCGGGTGTCCTGAGCCAACAAGCTTCATTCTTAGTTTAGGGCGCACACCATAAAGCATTTGAAATTCATATCTTTCTTTTCCGATTTGATACTTGTCTATCAGTTGGACTGCCCCATTAACCAGCCCCTTATCATGAGTAGCTACGGAAGAATAAAACCCATTACTAATCATATAATCAAGACACGAAAGATAGTTTTTGTTTACTTCCTTCTTCTCTTGAAAAGCAACTTCTTGCGGCTCAATATAAATTCCTTTACAAATACGTATATCTATAGGGTGCTTGGGGTTGTTTAATGCGCTCAATCTCTTAAGATCCCCCATAGTCCTCCTCAGGTAAGCCTGTAAAACCAATGTAATAGTTGACGGAAATTCCTTATACAACTTTTCAAAAATATCCAGTTCGATATCTGTACAGGAAGAATCCTCCATATCAAGGCACACTTTAATTCCCAGTTCATTTGCCTTTTGGACCACCTCCCTTATCTGGTTAAAACAGAATTCGGCATCCAGGAGTAACCCAAACATTGTTGGCTTAACCGATACCGTAGCCTTTAAACGGGTTTCTTTTACCGCCTTTAACGTTTCTAAATAACACTCCTTATACTTTACTGCCTCATGTTTCTCTTTAATATATTCCCCTAAAACATCAATCGTAGCCCCTATTTCCAATGAATTCAACTCCTTTGTAGATTCTACAGCAGCCTGTAATGTTTTTCCGGCAATATATCTTTTAGAAAAAATCCACACCAAACTCTCCGGCATGAATGTTATCACCTTTGCTATCAATCTATTTATCATGTTCTAATATTTCTCTCCTCTTCAAATTACCAGAAAGATAAATGAACACTTGAGCTCAAAACAGGACAATTATCAGCATATGAGAAAAGTCCTCTTTGTAAACTGAGTAATTCAGCCCTATACATTATTTAGAAGATCAGCCCCTGAAGCGCGATGGTTTTAATGAGAGTCTCCGCACACCCCCAAAGACTTACAGAAAACAATGGTATACTTTGTAAAATGCAAAAAGCAGGGTTGTAAACAACCCTGCCCTACTTTTATTTTTTATTTTATCTCTTTCTTATTTTATAATAACCCTGTTTACAAAGTAAATGTCTTTATTCGCAACCCTTATGAAATAAACACCTTTTGACATGTTACTTACATCAAGCTCATTATTGTAGGTTCCAATTCCACTATGCTTATCGCTAAACACTGTGCGATTTGAAATATCAAACATTTCTATTATAAACTCATCACCTGTTTTCAGGGTTGCACCTATATTCAGATAATCTTTAGCCGGATTTGGCTTTAACACAACCGTTAAATTGTCCCTTGCTGCCTGGTTCATGCTACTGGCTTTCTCCAACCATACTTCCTTAAAGGTTCTACACCCTGTTTGATTAATAACCAAAACTGAATATCTTCCCGGTGTCTTAGCCAGAAAAGTTGGAGTTACGGTAACATTATCATCCCATAAAAACTGGTTACCCGCCGGAGGTACTCCCGGATCCAGCAAATGAGGAAATTCGTTGACTTTAAGGGTATCGTTGACGGTACCGGCGAAATTGACGATTGCGGCTTCAATGACTTCTACTCTTTCTACAATCTCATTGTTTTCCGGCCTTGCATCGTCCTGATCTATGTATGCCCTGACATTGGTTGTTCCCAGACTGGATTCAAGATTATACGTTTCTCCAAAACTTATGTCTTTTGTTGTAGTTGGGGCCCATATTCCTTCAATAGTAACCTCTTTGACTTTGGCATCTCCTGTGCCTACCTGTATCCCGAGCATTAACTTTACATTTTCTCTAGCCTCTAGGCTGTGGTTATGAACACTGATTACGGCCGTAGTCGTATCGGACTGACAAACATTGGTCGCCAGGTTTATTTCTTCTAATGAGAAGTCATCAATATCAAACGCCAGATCAACACTGTCCCTTGCCGAACACAGCCCGTTACTTAAGTCATTAGAAACAACTATCTTGTATACACCCCCTTCGGTTGCGGTTACTTTGTTCGTGCTTCCAAAACTATTGCCATTGAAAGTCCACGCGTAAGTAAAATCTTTATCATCTTCTACTTCTAATACTTTCTCGGTTCCAAAAACTTTCTGGACAGAATCCCCAAGCTCAACAACAGGTGTTTTGTAGGTATTGAATTCCTTACTGACAGTATCATTTTCCGGTCTCATATCCCCGGTTATTGTTGCTGTCACTTCTATTGAATATAAACGGTATTCTGCTATATCTTCCTTCTTCGCAAATTCATGTACCATTGAGCCCCCTGGTTCAATATCTTTCGGGATTGTAACCGATTCTTCCTGTTTTGTCCCTCCGTCAAGCAGGTAACTTACTGTTATGTTATCAGATGTTTTAATGGTACCGGTACCATTGTTCACTATAAGCAAAGTAACTGACTCATCCCCTGAACGGTCACAGGCTGTTGACGGACTTATTATTTCAGGACGTACATCTGTAATTTTAAGGAAAACATATATTGAATCTTCAGCCGGACAAGTATGCTCATCTGTAATTTGAACTGTATACGTTCCACTTTCAGAAACAGTAAGCGTTCTTGTTGTATCCCCTCCCGGCTTCCATAGGTAAGAACTATATTCTCCGGGATCCAGGGTGTGCTCCAATCCTTCAACAACAATAGAATCTGGTCCCAGGTCAACTGTTGGGTAACCATAAACAATTATATCATTTACTATTGTATCATTCGTTCGAATTGTATCGCCTCCAAAATATGCGGAAGCTTGAATACGATACGTTCTTTCTGCTGAAAAATCGACTGGGTCATTAAATTTATGGTCGAACGTTTGCCCCCTCATCAATGGTTCTGTTAAAGTTACGGAATCATGTTCTAATGCCCCACCGTCAATGCTGTAGTAAATATGAATCTGATCCCCAACAATCAAACTGTCTGTTCCTTTATTCTTAACCCTGATAGTCACGTACTCATTACCGGTTAATTCACAATCTGAAATTGGAGTGACAACAGTGTCTGCCCCTATATCATTAAACAACAACTCTACATAGGTCGAATCTTTTGTCTGACAACCATGATCGGATTCTGATATCGTAACCGAGTAATAAAACTGAGATTTCTTCACGTCATGCGTAGATGTTGTTTTTCCGTCGAACCACAAATAGGAATACGTCGGGTCTTCATTCAATTTTATCATTAATGTATCCGGTTGACGGGAAGCCAACGTATCCGGCATTCCACTAATCGGATTCTGCCATATTGTAAATGAGTGGTTTATGGTATCGTTCATCGTACCATAAAAATCAGTTCCACCATCATTCATAACATATGCTTTTATCGAATAAGTACCAGGCGTGTCAATATCAATATCAGTCGGCACCTTAAAGATTGCTGTTGAACCCGGAATGATATCCGATTTAACAATAAAAGTGTCATTAGCCACCTGTTTGCCCAGAAAGTCTACCCCTATTTTTAAGGTATCCCCTGCTTTTATATCGTTGTGCCCATAATTCTTTAGGCTGACCTCAACTGTATCCGTATTAACAAACTGGCAGGCACTATCTGGTTTTAATATACCCGTTAATCCCATATCGGCAGGTGCCGGATAAATCGAAAAGTTATCAAAGGCAAAACCAAGCCCCATATCCACATCATCATTCGATGCCCACTTTATTCTAAACTTTACTTTGTTATAGCTCGAAAGCAAGGGCGGCAATAATTCTTTAGCTGTTTTCCATGCCCCGGTTGTCCCTGACCATCCCGGATGCCCCAGAGCTTCCACACTATCAACATACCATCCCCAATTATTCGCCACTCCAATGTCACTTGTATCAACAAGCTCCCATGTTTTGCCATTATCTACAGAATACTGAACGGCAAAACCATCACCTGGAAATGATTGCAAAATATAATCCATCTGAAGAATATAACCTTTATCTGTAGTCATATCATAACAGGCACTTGTAATATATCTCTCATCTGATTTTGCATACAGTCCGTCCGGATAAAGTACCCAGGATTTTGAGTTTGCTTCGTTCAATGGGAAAATACCCGGTTCATGACATTTCCAGACCTGCAGATCACTATCCGGCTTCCACACACCTCCTTTATATTCAAAATCTTCTGCAGCAGGAGGTGTGTGACAATCCTGAATATAAAATATTTTCACCAGGCTGTCATTAGAGGAATCCTCGTCTCCAGGCAACTCTATTCCTACAGTGAAATTATCATAAATATCGCCTTGTGGAAAACCCGCTAATTGAGTAAATTTAAATACAACACTATCATTCTTAGCAATTGGACCTACAATCGTGTCACGAACAACCGTACTATCTTTTCCCCATAAAGCAAAATAAACAGGAATCCGCTCCGGAGAATCTCCATCTGCATAATTTCGGACCACAATCTTAACAGTATCGTTATTGAAGCCCAAACAATCATCATAAGGCGAAAGAATATCTGTAATTCCAACATCTGTATCCAGATGGTTACCCGCAATGACAAATTGATCTATATTAAAGCCAAAACGAGGAGATGGCCCCGTCTTATTCATTCCAAAACGAAACTGCACTTGCTCCTTTCTTGACAGTAATTCCTCAACCTCTTCCTCAAAATATAACTCTTCCCAATAATTATCATCCCCTGGATCATATATTGATCGCCATATAACATTCCATGTTGCACCACCATCGTTTGAAACAGCCATAGTCGCAGAATCTCCGGTAAGAATATCGTTCCATTTCTGCATTGAAACCCTTACCTTGTTGTAATACTTTAAATTCTGTACCGGAGTAGTAGCATAATAGCCTGTTGCCGCCGTAACTCCGCTTTGATAATATCCATCAACGGTTAAATCCGTTCCCAAAATGTTAGTCCCTGAAAATGATTGGTTGGCATCCGAAGAAACCGTCCCGGTAAATCCCACCGGTTCAGCCCTCTCAAAATCTCCCTGAAGGACCCAACCTAAATCCGCATCAAAATTATCATAAAAAACAGCCTCCTTAATTCTTCCATCCTTAACTTTCTCTATGTTCACTTTTGGATAAAGCGAATCGTTCATCTGAAGTGTTTTAGCCTCCACCCCTATTTTAAAATAACTGTTATAATCAATCGTTTCAGCAAAATCCGCAGTTAACCAGAGATAATTATTCCCAAGCGTAAGGGGGACATTTATTCCAGAGAATGTAATATTTCCTCCCGAAACAGATGTAGAGCCAACCTCTGTAGACGTGTCTGCAACATGATGACGATAGACTTCATCAATAGTATGATACAGTTTAAAACCATTTGTTTTAAAGAAAGCTTCATCTCCTTCATTTAACTTAAAAGAAACATTTTTCAGGTTACTGGACCCATCATTTCCTGATATTTTTATATGTACTTTAATTAATGGGACCTGCTTTGCTTTCGAAGTTATAATTTCCTGATCAACACGCGCATACTCTAAATTCTTAATAAATTTTGGAATCGTATCTTTTTCCTGAATTACTACACTATCAACACTAACACCATTCACCCCTTTGTTTAGAGCGAGAAACGCAAGCCTGAATTCCTCAGTCAGGTATTTAGACCCTATTTCATCTATATTAAAAATTTCCTCTTTCCATTCTTCAGGATCTTCGGGGTTAAACGGATCCTCAAACCTCCTTATTGTGTCCCAGCCTGCCAGACTGTTTGCCTGAAATAAAAGGTACATCTTACACCCCTTTATATCTTCTGGAAGGGAATACTGAAATGCAAGCCTCGGGTTTCCCGCTTGCGACAAATCAATTGCAGAAGACGCCAACTTCCTTCTAATAACCTTGCCGGGAGACGAAAAATTAAAATGCGCATTTAACAGGCCACTGGCCGGAATGGCCGGACTGCTTTTTTCCCCTCCAGAATAATAATACCAGTGATCTTCCACCAGCTCCTTATCTGATTCCCAGGTCAATTGATCTTCAAGCGTTTCAAAATCTGAATTCAGATAATAAAGTGTATCAATTTGTCCATGTACTTTTTGGAAAAAAATACATGCAAATGCGGACAATAAAAGTGCTATATTTTTTTTCATTTGTAGTTTATTTATATTCAGTGGTTTTTTGAAGTTTTACGTATTTTTTTTACAAAAGTTTTATGCCCTGTTAAGTTACTTCTTTTTAATAATTTACATGAAAAACTATTGTTTTAAATCTACAATTAAACCGCCCAAAAGTAACTAAACACAGCAAACTTAATTAAAACCAGACGCAAAAACCAAAAACATATTGCTTTCATCCCATCTTTTGGGTTCCAATACTCTCAGATAAAACATTAATTTTTCTTGACCTTCCTTGAAAAAGAACATGTGAATATATTATCAGGACACTATTCAAAAGACCTCAAGAAGGCTTTTTTTTGATTATTCACTAAACCTTCTTATTAATTTCAAATAAAACCAGTGTTCATCAACCACAACAACAAACTAATAATCAAAACATTAAAACCATCAACAATAAACATTCAAATCTATAATTTGTAAATTTTACAGAATATCAATATTTTAGGGCACTGCTTAAGGGCTTATGTAAAAAACCTTTATAAGATAAATACGTATACCCTACCAATAAACCATAAATTCATGAAACTACTTAAAATATTAATCCTTTTTTTATTATTTTCCTATAATGCATTCCCTCAACTTGGGCGGGAATTCTGGTTTGCAGTACCTAACATTACAGAAGGTTCTAAGGCGAACTTTTACCCTGACAACGGAGCCCCCTTAAACCTGCATATTACTGCATTATATGAAACAAAAGTAAGATTAAGTAAGCCCGCAGATCCTTCCTTTGAACCATATGAATTCTTTCTGAATGATATGGAGCATTTAAAGCTGGAACTCTCTAAATTATTTAATGATATTTCTGAAATTGAAACGTACTCAAATGGGGCAAAAACTCCTTATAATAATGGTTTTTTGTTAGAGTCGACTCCTGGAGAGGTTTCTGTTTATTTTGAATGGGACAACAACTATAACCGGGAAATAATGCCTTTAAAAGGGAAAAATGCTTTGGGAAAAGATTTTTGGCTCAACATGCAGGACTATTGGCCAACTGATTCATTAAATATAAATGCCTTAAGTTCATTTACTATTGTTGCCACAGAAGACAACACAAACGTAACCATTGAAAGAGAAAGCCTTTTATTTTATTTCCCTACGGACTCTTCTTCAATAAATTTATCTCTGAACAAAGGGCAGTCTTTCTCTTTTTGGCAGTTTGCACTTAATGGATCAGACATTCACAATATACGTATTACTTCAACCGAAAAAATTGCTGTTACCATAGTGGATGATGCATTAAATGTGGATAATAATTGTGGTGTGGATATGATTGCCGATCAGTTGGTTCCTATAGGTAACATTGGAAGTGAGTACTTCATAAAGAAAGGATTGTTCGAGTCTCCTGAATTTGTGTACATTACAGCAGCAACCAATGGGACAAGCTTTGATTTTAATTCAACAAACCATACGCTAGACTCTGGAGAATTTAAACGAATTGAGCTAACTACAGACTCCGCCTACATATCGTCAAACAATCCAGTATACGTAAAACAAGTTACGGGGATACGCTGTGAACCCGCAACAGCCTTATTGCCTTCTATCGAAAATTGCGTGGGTTCTTACAAAACGATTTATACAAGAGGCTTTAATAACCTGGACGTATGCCACTTCAGATTAATTTCCAGAAATAACAAACCACTGAATACAGTTGCAGAGAGTTTTTTCGTGATAAATGGCATAGACACAACGAATATTCCGTTCGGATACTTTGAATACAGTCATGATAGTGCTTTTATCTATTTGAAAGATAACCTGGAAATACATGGTTATATTTCCGGACTTGTCCCTCCAGGCAACAGCATTAAAATATACAATTCTGTTTCCCGGTTTCAGTTTGGCGTTCTAAGTGGCAATAAAGCTACCGGGGCAAAATACGGCTTCTTTTCCGATTACACAAACTCAGAGCCATCTGCAGGAATCGGAGGCTTTTCTTACATTAGAGACACCTCGAGCTGTAATCTTTCTCCCATCAGGTTTGCCGCAAATGGAGGGGAAAACTATGCCTGGACCGGAGTTTCTGATCCTGCAATTATCAAATATCTTTCAAATGACTCAATCGCAGATCCAATGTTCGATCCGGATACGGGTGGAGTATATATTTTTAACGTTGAAATTACAGGAGCCTGCGGTTCCAAAGACATTCAAATACAGGCGAACAGTTTTCCGACACCACAGGCAGTTTTCAGTGTAACCCCGCAAGAAGTTTGCTCTCCCGACTCAATCTTAATTCAAAACCTGAGTGACGTTTCAAATACCAGCCGGCAACTATGGACATTTGAACCCACTACGGATACGCTAATTCAGGTTTCAGATTCATTTTATTACGCATTTCCGCCTAATGTTTCTGATACGCTTCAAAAGTACTCGGTTGTACTGCATGCTTACTCACCGGGAGACTATTGCAAAAACTCTTCTTCTCCTCAGGAAATTATTGTAAAGCCCGAGATTAACACCGGTTTTACAGCATCAATAGACCAGGGTTGCTCCCCACTAACCATAAACTTTGAGGACACTACCTTAACAGCACACGACAGCATTGGGCTGCGATGGAACTTTGACAACGGCTCCCAATCGTTTGACTCAATGCCCTCTATAGAATTCACCAACATATCTCCATCATCTAAAATATTTAATGTGAGGCTGGTTTCTGAAACACCATATGGCTGCCTGGACACTGCCTTTCTGCCTGTCACTGTCTACCCAAAAGTTGAAGCAATCTTCGGTGTGGACACAAACTTTAGTTGCTCTCCCCTGGTTGCCACTTTTGACCCGAACGCCTCAATAAATGCAGATTCTCTTTTCTGGTATATTGATTATTTTAATGGTGACAGCACCTACTTCACAGATAAGCAAACACCTATTACAATTACTCATTATGACACTAGTGTTCATGCAGGACCGGACACATTGAACATTCAATTGATAGCAAAAAACTCAGACGGGTGTGTTGACACATCATCAAACCCACAATTGATTGTATATCCAAATATTCTTGCAGACTTCACAGTTGACAAAGATACAATTTGTGATTCTGACTCAATTGTCTTCACCAATTTATCTGACGGTTACAACCCCAGGTTTGAGTGGGATTTTGGGAACAATTCCTACGCTCAGGATTCCAGTTATGCTTCTTATACCCGTTCCTTTTTTAACAGGGCTTCCGATACAAGTATTCATTATACAATAAGACTTAGGGCTATATCCGGGAACTTCTGTTCCAGTACTGCTGACACAACAATAACAGTCCACCCTTATATTGTTGCTGATTTTGGATTTGATTACGATAATCAATGTACACCATTGTTAGCAACCATTTCCAATACAAGTATTGGAGTCGACAGCTATTTATGGGATTTAGGAGATTCCCTGTCAACTTCCGACACTTCTTTTACCTACATTTACAACAATCCCTTTGTTGACAGAGATACAACATACATAGTAAAACTGGTTGGTACAAATAATGAAGGCTGTAGCGATAGCACAGAAAAAACCCTGTTGCTTTTCCCTGAAGTTATTGCTGGTTTTGAATTGTCGGACTCTTCCATTTGTTCTCACACAAGTATTGACTTCATAAATAAGTCCACAGGAGATAATTTAGAGTTTGCCTGGGACTTTGGGGACAACCAAACAGGAGCCGACACCAACTTTACTAAATATTATGAGAACAATGCCCCCTACGACACCGTCTACGACATTAGTTTAATTGTAAGGAATTCGATAGGCTGTTCCGACACCGCCATTGGGGCTGTTGAGGTGCTGGCAAATATTAAATCGTTCTTTGATTTACCGGAAACCAAAAACTGCTCTCCGTTTACCATATACCCGGAAAACCTTTCTACCCCATCTGCAAAGTATTTTGAATGGTACATTGATACTGCCACCTATATAGCAACCACACCATCTATACCTGCATTTACCAACGTCACGAATTTTGCAGATACAGTTCCGGTAATTCTGGCTGCATTAGGTGCCAATGACCCTGAACATTGGGCTTGTTCCGACACCCACCAAATCGACATTCTTGTTTACCCTGAATTAAGAGCAGCCTTCGATCTGGATACGGCAATAGGTTGCCAACCGCTAATAACAGGCTTTACCAATACCACAGAACCAGGCATTGAAACAACATACAGGTGGTATATTAATGGTGATTACTATTCAAACGAACCCGTTCCGGATCCCTTAAATATTGCAAACAATACAGACAAGGACTCCACTCATACCATCTGGATGTACGGAAACAGTAAATATGGATGTAAAGACACGACATCCCATCCAGTTACTGTTTATGCATTGGTTGATGCAAATTTCACCATTAACAGAATTGGAATGTGCGCATACGACAGTGTACATGTCGACAGATCTTCATCTCGTGGTGAATTAAGTACTTTGACCTGGGACTTCCATGGCGATATTTTTAATTCTTTCAAGAACACTTTTAAATACAGTTTTAACGATCATTCCGGCTCAACCCCTGAAGACCGTATTATTTGGCTAACAGTAGAAAACAGCCATGGATGCAGGGACTCAGTAGCCGACAGCCTTCTCTTATACCCAACGGTAATCGCAGGATATACCGTCGATTCAACAAAAGCATGTTATCCACACAATACGATCTTTACGGATACATCAATAAATGCGACAAAATGGAACTGGACTTTCGGTGACGGATTAAGTTCTACTGAAGAAAAGCCAGAGCACACGTACAGTAATCACAGTTCTTTTAATGACAGTCTTTATACTGTACAGCTAATTGCCCAATCCGACTACAACTGTTACGATACAGTTTCCGGAAACATAACAATATACGCCAAGCCTAAAGCGAACTTTAAATTTCCGGTTACAATTGACTGCCCTCCTTTTGACGTGACCATGATAAATGAGTCGAAGGGAGGAAACACATTACGTTATCTTTGGGAATATGGAAAAAATACAAGCACCGTCGAGGACCCTGAATTTACGCTTACTAATGACACTACAATCATAGAGGAGCAGGAAGTATTTCTTACCGTTACATCGGTTCACGGATGCTCCGATACCATTTCCAGAAAAGCAAGGGTGTATCCGAACCTTAAAGCTGAAATTACCACTACGGACGATACACTTGGGTGCAGTCCGCTAACGGTACAATTTGGCATTAAAGACTCTACAAACATCCAGCAAATGTTATGGTATAAGGATGGAAAACTTTTTAACTCCATAACAAACCCGACATTACGTTTTCTTAATTTTGACAAAAACAATAACACACATACAATTCAGGTCATCGCTTATTCAATAAATAACTGTGTTGACACAGCAGAGATTCCGGTAACGGTTTTTCCAACACCAATTGTTAACTTTAGTGCCAGTCCGGTCCCTGTAGCATACGATTACACAAAAGATCAGACAATAATAGACTTTGCAAACCTCACCGGACTGCAGGACAACTGGTCATATGACTGGGACTTTGGTGACATGACAACTAACCAGCAAACAGAACCGGCAGCATCCTTTTCTCATATTTACGGAGATCACTTCTGGGGGGCTAAAGATAATTATTTCAAAGTACCGGTAACCCTTAAAGCTTGGAACACGAACAACTCAGAATGTAGGGATAGCCTGACAAAAGAAATCATAATCAACCCGCCCCTTCCCCAGGTAGATATTTTTGAGGATATAAGCGGGTGTGTTCCTTTAACCGTTGATTTTTCAACGACAACCAAATATATTTATGACAGTAGTCATGTATGGGAATTTGGTTATGGCCTGCCTACATCAAATGAGACAGACCCGACATACACTTATACCGAACCCGGACAGTACAGTGTTACATTGACTATTGAAGGCGATGCTGGCAAAATGAGCGATTACAAACTCATCACCGTCTACCCAAAACCTACTGTTGACTTTTCATTTAATGACACCATTGTTTCCAGGGTAATTGATTCGGTCAATTTCTATAATCACTCTAAAAATGCAACGGCATACTATTGGTACTTTGACTCGGAAGATATTTTTTCCGGGAATTATAGTTCAACGGACACCGCTCCCTCCTGGGTATATGACGAGCCCGGCTTATACTATCCTGCACTTATTGCCAAATCTACCGAAGAGTGTTACGATACATTAATCCATGAAGTTGGAATACAGGTTTTTGAAATCGGAGAAGTTAAATTCCCGACCGCATTTCTTGTTATTCCCGGACAGCCCCAGGAAGAGTACGCAACATCGCAGGTAGATAAAGGAAACCGATATTTATTTTATCCAAAACATGAGAGTGTTGATGAATATCATCTTGAAATATTTAATCGCTGGGGCAGCAAAATATTTGAAAGCTTTGATGTTGAAAAAGGATGGAATGGGTTTATAGAAAACATATTAGCCCAACAGGGTATATATGTATGGAGGTGCAGGGGCAGGTTCATAAACGGACAGGCTTTTGATATAAGCGGAGATGTTACCCTCCTGCATACCAGAACGGGTATATAATAAGCACATAGCTAAAACCAGCTAAATAAGTTCTTTAAAATAAAAATAAAACTATTTTGCCTACGGCAACGTATATAATACAACCACTTAACACGAAAAACCATGCAAAGAATTTTACTATATTTTGCTTTTTTTTGCATCTTCATAACAACCCAGGCTCAAACAGATACTGAGTTTTGGTTTGCAGCACCGGACATCTCCTGGGTTCATGGTAAAGCTAACAATGGAGATGGACGTCCATTTTATTTGCATATGTCTGCGGTGCACAACACAACCATAACTATCAGCAGGCCTTCCGACGCAGGGTTTACAGATATTACAGTTCCCCTGATGGAAGGGGAATCCTATTCTTTAAGATTGGACAACTTGCTCCCCAACCTATGGGATGATATTGAAGTTTTTGGCGATGGAACTATCCAGCAAAAGGGGTTTAAAATAACAGCAACACCAGGAGAAATTACTGCTTTCTATGAGTTGAACAGTAGGTTCAACCGGGACATCTTCCCATTAAAAGGCCGAAATGCGCTTGGAACAGAATTTACTGTGACAACTCAAAACATTTACGACAACGACCCTGGATATGGTGATGCAAAAAGCGGTTTTGTTGTGGTGGCTACCCAGCCGAATACGATTGTGCAAGTAGATTTAGGTACTGTTGATTACGAAAACCATCCCGGGGGCGGAATTGTATCCATAACGCTGCCTAACCCAGGTGATGCTTATAATTTTCGCGTTGTATCCCCTTATGCGGCAAATCACCCACAAGGGGTAAACGTAAAGGTATTAAATTCCTCCCCGGGCAACGAAAAGCCTATTGCAATAACCGTTTATGACGACTCGATGAAAAGAAACAACCAGTATGGACAAGGGGGTTGTAGGGATACATACGGAGACCAAATTGTCCCTGATGCACTTCTGGGATTTGAATACATTGTCATGAAAGGTAACCTGGGAGACCCTAACCCCCCAGTACCAGCCCCTAATGTTGGCTGTAACGGTGGTGGCTTGTGCCGGACTGAGTTTGTTTTTATTACTGCAATATTTGACAATACAGATATCTTTATAGATGGAACGTATGAAGCCACCATTCACAAGGGTGGTGTTTACCCTTATAGTATATTCAATAAATATACATACATCAGAACAACCAGCCCTTCTTCAGTAACCCATATTACCGGAACAGGAGGAGGGTGTGAACAAGGTGGGGCAATACTTCCAACTATCGATGGGTGCACCGGTTCGCACAATGTGACCTTTGCCCATTCTGTACCTACAAGTGATGATTACCAACTAAATATCATGGTGAGGACAGATCCGGCAAACCGCACGGATGCAGTAAAACATTTTAATCTTCGGGTGAATGGCAGCAATCACAAAATTCCAGAAAATTACTTTGAATATTCAGCGGACTCAGCTTTTGCTTTCCTTATTGATGATATAAAAACTACCAAAACGGTATACAACTGGATTAATAATAGAATTCCTTCCGCTTCCCCTCCTACCGTTGCTACAATAAGTAATCCGGAAGCCCGCTTTCACTTAGGCGTATTACATGGTGGTAGATCGAATGGCGCCAAATATGGCTATTTCTCCGATTATGCACGAAATACGTATTCTGCAGGAATTGGTGGGGCATATGCAGACCAGTACAATCTTTATTGTAACCTTGACCCCTTTCAAGTTGTGGCCAAAGGTGGATTGGAATATACCTGGTCGTGTGAAGATATGGTAACGAAGCAGGATTTAACCCATAAGATTTCAGATATTAAAGCGGAAGCTCCATATTTTGATCCCGATACGGCTGGATTTTATGAGTTTACCGTAAATTTAACCGGCGATTGTAACACAGACACAAACATCGTACTTGAGGTTAACGTATTTATAGGGCCTACATCTAACTTTGAACTGAGTGATGTGGAAGGGTGTTCCCCCTTTCAACCTTCTATCAAAAACACAACGGACACTACTTATGCCGAGACCATGAGATGGGTATTCTCCTCCCCCTCAGGAGCAGTAGATGTTAACGACAAAGATCTTTCAAATCCGTTTACCAGAACTTTTGTAAACAATACGGATACTGTTCAAACACACTCTATTGAGTTAATTTCCAAGGGACCTAAAAATACATGTCCAAGTATACTGACCAGAACCATCAAGGTTAAACCGAATGTAAAAGCAGAATTTTCCCCTTCAGACTCTTCAGGCTGTCACCCCTTTCAGCTAACTTTTGACAATAAATCCACAGGACATTTGGACAGCACAAGCTACTTTTGGGATTTTGGGGACTTTTCACAATCAGTCGACAGTCTGCCTGCACATACATACTACAACTATAACAGCAAAGTGCAAACATATCCGGTTAGCCTGATTGTCAAATCTCCTTTGAACTGTACCGATACTGCAAGGGGAAACATCAAAGTGTACCCTCGTGTTAATTCCCAATTCAGTCTGGATGTCAGCAATGGGTGCTCTCCGTTTACTTTTAACATGAACCCGGCGGGTTCATATGGCTTAGACACCCTGGTGTGGGTTATTCAGGATGACACAAAAAACACCGTAGTAAAAAGAACAACATTATCAACTTTAACCTACACACACAGGGATACAACTTACTTAAACGGTCCCGACACACTGCAAGTAAGACTAATTGGAATAAACAAATATAACTGCCCGGATTCCGCCATAAAGGACACCGTTATAGTATACCCGGAAATAAAAGCCCTTTTAAGCGTTGATAAGGACGTGGTATGCGACTCGGTTCCGGTAAATTTCTCCAACCTTTCAGAAGGAGACAGCCTTAAATTTGAGTGGGATTTTGGTGATTACACATACAAACAAGATAGCACCTGGGGTTCGCACCGAAAGATATACCTTAACCGTACAGACTCCTCTAAACAATTTAAAACTACCCTAAAAGCCATTTCTGAGTTCCAATGCGTAAGTTTCCATGACACAACAGTTACGGTGCACCCTTATCTTGATGCAGGGTTCGGGCTGACCTATGTAAATAATTGCTCTCCGCTGGATGTGACTTTTAATAATACCAGTACCCGGGTTTCCAATTACAGGTGGATAATGGATAATCATACTTTTTATTATGACACGAACCAGTTCTCATATAGATTTGAAAACCCACACCTTAGTACAGACACGACCTTTATTATTAAACTAATCGGGTCAAACCCGGAAGGATGCTCAGATACAACTACCCGCTCTGTTTTACTTTACCAACCTGTGGTTGCAGGGTTTACAATGGATACCAATAATGGTTGTGCCCCTTTTAATGTTGAGTTTACAAATAAATCATCGGGAGCTTCATTATATACATGGGACTTTGGAGATGGAATATCCAGCAATAATACGGACACCATTTTTTCAAAGAAATTCGAAAACTTTTCCGATTTGGACACCATTTACACCATATCTCTCAGGGCTAAAAACATGGCCGGTTGTGACAGTGTTGTGAGCAAAAACATAACAGCTTTTGCCTATATTGACGCAAACTTCTCTTTACCTGTTGTTGATAGCTGTTCACCTTTAACACTGCGATTAAAGAACCTCTCTTCTCCGGGGTCAAAAAATATTGAGTGGGATTTTGGAAATGGTGATACCAGTAATGATTTCACCCCCAACCCACAACCAACCTATACAAATACTGGTATTGGACCATTTACACGGGAAATAACCCTCAGAACATATGGCAGCAACCCTGCTTGTGCCGATATACATAAAAAAACAATTACAATATTCCCGGAACTACATGCCACTTTCGATGTGGAAAATACAGTTAGTTGCCAGCCCCTGATTTCTGGTATACAAAACAACTCTGTTCCAAAAGCTGATTCCGGCTCTGCTTTTACCTGGAATTTAAACAGCAGTTTTCACTCTGCCCTTTCTGCCCCACAGGATTTAAATATACCAAACTATACAGATAAAGACTCGACGCATACTTTATGGCTATATGGTGTCACAAAATACGGATGCCGGGACACCGCCTCAATGAACCTAACTGTACATTCCCTGGTTGACGCTTATTTTACGGTTGACCGACCGGCAATTTGTTCAGGGGACAGTTTCTTAGTTGACCGTTCAGGCTCTCAGGGAGGCATCACAAAATATGATTGGAATTTTAACAATGAAAGTTCTGACACAACTCACGCCAGTTCCTTCTATGTTCAATATAAAAACACCTCAAATGTAAATGTAAAAAAATCTGTAGCACTAAGAGTCGAAAACCATGCAGGTTGTGACTCTTCCTGGACAGAATCCGTTTTGGTTTATCCAGAAGTCATTGCAGATTTCGAGATTGATGATAGCACGGTATGTTATCCTCATATAACTAAGTTCTCAAACACTTCAACTCATGGTTCTGCTTTTTACTGGGATTTTGGAGATAAAACCGGCTCTACCGATCCTGAGCCCACCCACAAGTATACCAACCTGAGCCACACGAACGACAACAGGCATGAAGTGAGGCTTATCGTTCAATCATCAGCACTTTGTTTAGACAGTATAAAAAAACATATTACGGTTTATGCCAAGCCAAAGGCCAACTACGTGCCAGACGTATCTACCGCATGCCCTCCTTTTACAACACAGTTAAATAACCATTCCGAAGGCTCTAAGCTTATATACGATTGGAACTTTGCCGATGAGCATTCTGACGATGAGAAAGATGGAGTGTATACATTCTTTAATGACTCAACGGTTATTCTGGATAAACCTGTTACCCTAATTGTTGCTTCAGATAAAGAATGTAAGGACACCATTACGAAGGTTCTAAATGTATACCCGGATCCAAAAGTAAGTTTTGATGCCAGCATAACAGAGGGATGCAGTCCGCTGAATATTGACTTTACAGAAAATGTAAAGAATGTTTTGCAAATGGAGTGGCTAATTGACAATACAATCTCGTTTAGTACAACAACCAGTCCAAGCGAACGTTTTGAAAATGAATTACCAGACAATAAGCAACACCAGATTAAACTAATCGGAACCTCATTACATCAGTGTACAGATTCTGCTGAAATAACAATTACAATATGGCCCCAACCCAATGCCAACTTTATAGCAGAACCATATCCTACCGATTACAACACAGAACTGGACTATACGACTATAGACTTCCATAATGAAACAGTTTTCCAGGATAATTGGGACTACAAATGGACATATAATGATGTTAATGACAGCATAAACTTCGACACCAGAAAAATAAACAGTTTCAGCTATGGATATATGGACTGGGGGGATATTAATAATTTAAACCAGATTCCCGTTCAACTTATCGCATATAATAAAAACAACCCGGAATGTAATGACACCGCTAATACCAATATCATTATTAACCCACCGGTGCCTCTGGTCGATCTTGGCAAAGATATTGAAGGTTGTGTTCCATTCACTGTTAATTTCTCTGCAGAAACAAAGTATATTTATGAAGATCAGTATGAATGGGATTTTGAAGTAACCGGAGCAACTTCCGCAAACCCGGCACCAACATTTACATACACAGAACCAGGAACTTACACCGCGAAACTCACCATTTACGGAGACGGTGGGACAAACTGGGACTACAAGCATATAACTGTTCATCGCAAACCTGAAGCTGACTTTACATTCTCTGACACCCTGGTTTTTGACTCAAGCCAGACAAAAGGGTATGACTGGATAAACTTCTACAACCATACAAAGTTTGGCTCTAAATACAGGTGGTATTTTGATTCTGAAGATTTATTTGAAGACGGATACTTCTATTCGGATACTATTGAAGCGGACAGCTACATAAAAGAACCTAGATGGGCTTATGACGATTTGGGCGAATACTATGTAACGCTAATAGCCGAAACATCAAAAGGATGCTTTGATACCTTAAAAAACAAAACAACACCTATTCGTGTTGTAGGGGAAGGTGGAATTAAATTCCCGACAGGATTTTTCGTCAATCCGTCCACAGCCCCTTCTGATGAGTATAGGACAGACCAAAGAAGCGGCAATCTGTACCTGTTCTATCCCACAAACATTGGTGTCGCATCGTATAAGCTTGAAGTTTACGATAAATGGGGCGTATTAGTGTTTGAAACAAATGATGTAAACCAGGGATGGAATGGTTATGTCGATGGAATTCCTGCCAAACAGGGTGTTTACGTATGGCGGGCAAAAGGGAAATATACGAATGGCCGAGTGTTTAACCTTGGTGGAGATGTAACCTTAATTAGAACCGAAGTCAACATTGATACACAGAGATAACTTTCCAGGGCCACACAAAGACTGCCTGTAAAAATACGTCAGAATGAGCTAAGATATTCTGACGTTAAACTATTTTGTTAATAAAAACGTCAAAAAAAGCAAAATAATTATCATATTTTTATTGTGTCCACACAACAAAACTAAAACTACAACGTACTAATCCATAAAAAACCACAATCACAATTGCTAAAAAAAATTTTATATAGTATTTTTCTGGTTCTCTCATCTTTAACTATAAAAGGGCAAGATCCTCACTTTTCGCAATTCTATGCAAACCCCTTATATTTAGGGCCTTCATTTGCAGGGGCAACAGAGGGAGGCCGTGTAGCTGCTCATTACCGAAACCAGTGGTTTGATTTGGGGGCTAAATTCAATACTTATAGTATATCTTACGACTATTACTTTTCCAGTTTCAATAGTGGTGTCGGGGTCAATGTTATTCAGGATGTTGCCGGAACAAGCCAACTTGGGGTGCTGCAGGCTGGTTTACATTATTCTTACAACATAAAGATTTTTAACATCTGGCACATTCGCCCGGGAGTATCCTTCTCCTATTTACAACATGGAATAAACGGCGAAATAACATTCATTGACAACCTTTTAGCTGACGGAGATAATACAGCAGCACCTCCACCGGCCCTGAACCAGGCCAGGGATATTGATGCCGGCTCATCCCTACTATTATACACATATAATTTTTGGCTGGGCGGCACCGTTGATCATTTATTGACCCCCAACGTATCTTTGCATGCCGGAGAGATCAAAACTCCAATGAAAACCTCCATTTATGGAGGTATCGACTTAAGAAGAAGAGGAAAACTGCTTAAACCCAGTGATGATGTTATGACTTTTGCTTTTCTCTACAAGCAACAGGAAAATATAAGGCAGTTGGATATTGGTGTATATTGGTCGAACTACCCTTTTGTGATAGGAACCTGGTACAGAGGGATTCCTGTTGTAAACTCTCACAGGGGAGATGCAGTGGTTTTTCTTGCTGGTATAAAAACCCGCAATTTTAATGTAGGCTACAGTTATGACTTAACGATATCGAACCTGTTACCACATAGTAAAGGATCCCACGAAGTGTCTTTATCCTATAAGTTCCACTTGCCCAAACGCAGAAAGAAAGGTTCGGTTCCATGTCCTGAATTCTAGTTATCTTATCAGAAACCTTCATAAAATAATCCATATCTTTATTTTCGGGATATCTCTAAAGTTATATTTTTGTACAACTATACAAATTAACTAAGGATTTATAAAATGAAGAAATTATCTGTTATACTGAATGTAGTATTAGTAATTGCCGTAGCTGTTTTATATGTTTTACATTTCTCCGGAGATAAAACTGCTTCAGTCAATAAAGAAGAAGCAGGACTTATTACAAACACCCCATCCGGTCCGGCCGGAAAGGTTGTTTATATAAACATTGACTCGGTGTATGCGCAGTACGACATGTATGAAGATGTATTAAACGATTTGCAGGAAAAACTTAACACCTCGGAAGCGCAATTACAATCAAAACAAAAAGCATTTCAAAAAAAATATCAGGACGCACAATACAAAGCAGAACGCGGATTAGTAACCCGTGCCGAACTTGCAAAAATTGAACAAACCCTCGCTGTTGAACAGCAAGATCTGATGGCCCTTCAAAACAAGCTTCAGTATCAGCTTGCAGAAGAAGAAGCGGTTGCCCAGAGAAAAGTATTAAACTCTATTATGGAGTACCTGAAAGAGGTAGAAAATGAGAAGCCATACCAGTTTGTTTTGGGCAGCACAACTTTTGGCGGGAATGTTTTATATGCCAATAAGAACCTTGATATTTCCAAAAGTGTTATTGAAGGGTTAAACATTGAATACAATAAAGACAAAGAAGGGGTTTCTGAATAATAAACACAGCGAATTCATGGGATTTGCTGAGAAATATCTTCAAAAAAACACATCTAGAGAAATTGATATACAAAGAGCCCCGTCGGGGCTCTTAAAGTATATCGTTATTATCCCCTGCTTTTGTGAGCCCGAGATTAATAAAACCCTGGTTTCTCTACAAAAATGCACTTCCGGCAAGCATGATACAGAAGTAATCATCCTTGTTAATTATTCAGAAAATACTTCTAACGAATTAAAATTACAAAACGAAGAAACCTACAATGAGCTATTAGAATGGTCTGAAACAAACAGCACCCAACATTTAAACTTCTTTCCGCTTATCGCACGCAACCTGCCTTCAAAGCATGCAGGTGCCGGTCTGGCAAGAAAAATGGCTATGGATTGTGCCTTGAAAAGGTTTTCGGAGAAAAATATACCCGATGGCATTATATTTTCACTTGATGCCGACACCCTTGTTCCATACAACTACCTCATGTCAGTCGACAAGTTGTTAGAAAAAAGCCCTAAACACAATTGCTTTATTTTCAACTTCAACCACCCTTCTTCAGGCCTGGAGTACAGTCAACAGGTTTATGATTCGGCAATTTTATATGAAATGCACTTACGGTATTACAAGCAAATGCTGCTCCGTTCTGGATTTCCATACTATCACTATACAATTGGCTCGTGCTTTGCGATAAATGCAAAATTATATGCAGATATAGGGGGAATGAACAAACGAAAAGCGGGCGAAGATTTTTATTTTTTGCAAAAAGTATTCCCAAATGCAAAAACGGCTTTTCTCAGAGATGTTATTTTGATCCCTTCACCCCGGCCTTCATGGAGGGTCCCTTTTGGAACAGGCCCTACTGTAAGAAAAATGCTGGGGCCCGGCCGGCCGGCTTATAAAACATACAACCCTGTCCTGTTTCATCAACTTTCCGAGCTTATCAAAATGGTGCCATCATACTACAAAGCACCACCTAAGGAGATGTCTCTCCTGAAAGATGCCCTCCCCGAAAGCCTGCAATATTTTTTTTATGCAAACAACTTTTTAGAACGGGTAAGCGAGATTAACAACAATAGTTCCTCTTTAAAATCTTTCACAAAACGGTTCTATAGCTGGTTTGACGCTTTCATGGTGATAAAGTACTTCAATTTTGCCAAAGTTGAGTATTACCGGGACACAGATGTAGCTGATGCGGTAAAACAATTATTAGGACTAAAAAAAGAAGATGAAATAACTTCGGAAACACTCATATCCATGCTAAGAAATATTGAAACTGACTGATCCTACTCTTCTACTATCACAAAAACATCTTCGTCTTCCCTGTGCATTAAATATTGTTCTCTTGCAAATTTTTCCAAATTATCATTGTTAGTCTGTAGCTCCTGTAACCTTGCAGCATCCTTCTCAATTTCTTCGGTGTAATACTTCTTATCTTTTTCCAGTTGCCTGTATTCTTTCATCATATTACGCCTTTCAATCAGATTATTTTCATCAAACAAGGCTACCCAAACAATAAAAACAATGCTGGCTACAACAAACTTACTTTTAAGAATGATTATTAATTGTTTTGCTCTCATTTTTGTTTTCATACCCTCTGCTGATTTTCCATGCGTACAAAGGTAGAAAGCAATTCGTTACCTTTGGGCTGAGAAGCCTTAAAGTTTTCGACATACCCTCGCTTTTATAATTCATCACCCTTGCCAGGAACCAATGATAAAAATCATACAAAACACCAAATGTCTGGTAATAAATATCATTTTTTCAAGACAGCTCTTACAATATTTTAGACAAAAACATTTATTAGTTATGAGTGGAGGAAAATACATTATCCCAGAACCAATTAATGAGCCGGTACTTAACTATGCCCCTGGCTCAAAAGAAAGAGAAGCGTTAAAAAAAGCAATAGCCGATTTACGAAGTATTGAGGTTGATGTTCCCATGATAATTGATGGAAAGGAAGTCAGAACTGAGGAAAAACACAGAATGAGCCCTCCGCACGATATAAACCACACTTTAGGGTACTATCATCAGGGAGGTGAAGAGCATGTAAAAATGGCTATAGATGCTTCATTAAAAGCCAAACAACAATGGATGGAAATGCCCTGGCAAGATAGAGCAGCCATTTTCCTGAAAGCTGCTGATTTGATTGCCGGACCATATAGAGCTAAAATAAATGCAGCTACAATGCTTGGCCAGTCGAAAAATGCTTTTCAGGCTGAAATTGACTCTGCTTGTGAGTTAATCGACTTTTTCCGTTTTAACGTAAAATATATGGAGCAGATTTATGAAATGCAGCCCAATTCTGCTCCGGGCATATGGAACAGAATGGAGTGGAGACCGCTTGAAGGGTTCATATTCGCGCTTACACCTTTTAATTTCACTGCAATTGCGGGCAACCTTCAAACATCGCCGGCAATGATGGGAAATACTGTGGTCTGGAAACCTTCAAAAACCCAGGTTTATTCAGCCGCTGTTATTATGGAAGTATTAATGAAAGCCGGTTTACCTGATGGTGTAATCAACTTGGTTTTTGCTTCCGGGCCAGTTGCTGCTGATATAGTATTAAACCACTCTGATTTTTCCGGTATTCACTTTACTGGTTCAACAGGTGTATTTCAAGGCATCTGGGAAAAAATTGGAGCCAACATAAAGAACTACAAATCATATCCCAGAATTGTGGGAGAAACCGGAGGGAAAGATTTTGTCTTTATGCACGAGAGCGCTGACACCAAAGAAGTGGCCACAGCCCTTACCCGAGGTGCTTTTGAATACCAGGGACAAAAATGTTCGGCAGCAAGCCGCGCCTACATTCCTAAAAGCAAATGGGAAGAGATCAAAGCCTTTATGAAAGAAGACCTCGACTCAATAAAAACCGGGGGGACGGAAGATTTCTCCAACTTTCATAATGCTGTTATTGATGAAAACTCCTTCGATAAACTAGCCGAAGCCATTGAAAAAATAAAAGCTGCTACCGATGCGGAAATTATCTTTGGTGGTAAATATGACAAATCTGTAGGGTATTTTATAGAGCCTACCGTAGCCCTTACCTCTACGCCAGATTTTCTGACCATGGAAGAGGAGTTGTTCGGACCAGTACTTACAATATATCTCTATGAGGAGAGCAAGTTCGAAGAAACGCTCAACTTGTGCGACAAAACATCTATGTATGCCCTCACCGGCTCAATATTTGCCAAAGATCGCCAGGCGATCCTAACTGCAAGTAATACATTAAGATTTTCTGCCGGCAACTTCTACATTAACGATAAGCCAACCGGAGCTGTTGTTGGCCAACAACCTTTCGGAGGTGCCCGGGGATCCGGAACAAATGACAAAGCTGGTTCTATGTTAAACCTGCTGCGCTGGGTTTCTCCAAGAACAGTAAAAGAAACCTTTGTTCCTCCAACCGATTACAGGTACCCTTTTCTAATGGATGAGTAAAAAGACAAAAAGTTGTCCGAAAAACATGTTTTTCGGACAACTTCTGTTTTTAACACTCTCTTTCTATTCCATTCCGGTTTCCATTGCCCCTACACCTATCGGTTGATAATACAACTCTCCCGGCTGGCGATAATAAGCAATTCCCAGGTAACTATTCATTGTCTGATAAAAACTGCCTTCGGTAAGATCCCAACTTAAAAACTCCGTATTGTATTCACGGGTTGTATATCTGTAGTTATATAGCCCCTGCTTAAGAAAAAGAATTTTTTCATATTTCCCTGTCTCCGGGTTAAATGTCATATAATTGTCGTTAAAACCCCAGTCTGTAATAGCTCCTTCAATGTATATATCTGCCGGCAAAGGCATTTTCGTGTTCAGGGTAAAATGTACAAAAGCATATTCAGCATCAAGGGTATCCGGGTCATGTCCCTCCTGGTTTCCAATAAAGAATTTTCCGCTTAAGTCCCGCTTATAGAAATATTGTTTCTGCCCTAAAAGTTCATCTTCTTTTAAATACACATGATAATATGGAGGTTCATATCGAATAAAATCTACTCTTTCTGATATAAATTTCAGTGACTTCATATCAAAAAACCGGAACTCATTCACTCCCGGGAATACCAAATTTCCGGTTAAATCAAACACAATATTTCCTTTTCCGTCTGATGAATATTTTTCACTAACAATATTGTCCCCCCAGTTATTATTTTGCATAACCATTAATTTTAGGTTTCCTGAAAGCTCACCAAAAGATATTTCTCCGGGGATAACCTTCGCTTTCAGTTCCTGCCGATCTTCGTAAAGTGCCGACTGAAATTTATCCTGGCTTAGTTCCAACCTCACCTTCTCATCAAAAACGATAAACTTTCTTGAAAGAACAACTTCCCCCTCTGCACCCTCTCTGTACACCTCTAACATATAATTTCCCGGCAATAAAAAATTTAGCTCATCATTCGGAAGCATCAGCCTGTAATGCACATAATCTGTTAGCGTATTAATTGAACCCGAAAAAGCCTCAAATGTATTTTCCTCAAACCCCTCAAGGTATTCTATTGGATCTAAATCTACGGGCTCCCAGTTATAATCGCAAAGCCGCACCTTATAATAGAAGTTTTCTTCTTTTGCCCCAAAAACATCAAACCTCAGTTCTAACTGTCTCCCCCCATACAATTGAATTACAGGAAGTGAAAGTGGGCGCCCCTTTCTAAAAAACTCAATCACACCAACATCTCCGGTTTGAGGGGCAATGTAAGTTTGTCCTTTTACTACCAAAGACAAAACCATAAACCCCATCCATAGTTTTTGCCGCATACTAAATAGATTTTAAATTATTTCAGACCCGCAAACTTCGATAATTTGCGATAATTCAACGGATTTTTATCTGACTTTTTAAAACATTTTTTATAGTTGGTGGTTTTACCGTCATTATATTTGTGAAATAATTCACAGAACAATAAATCTAATGCACTGGATAAAACGCAAAGCAAGCTTGAATAATTGCTTTACTTTTAAAAATAACTAATTTAGTGCCTTCATAAAAGCTAGCAGAAGCATGTCAGAAACAATAAAGATTAAAAAAGGCCTGCACATAAACCTTAAAGGAAAAGCCGAAAAGGTTTTTATTAAGGCTGCCCCTTCTACGACCTATGCTGTAAAACCGACTGATTTTCCCGGTCTTGTTCCGAAGCTTAGTATAAAAACCGGAGATAGTGTAAAAGCGGGAAGCACCTTATTTTACGACAAAAACAACCCTGATGTAAAATTTACCTCCCCCGTTAGCGGTGTAGTTCAAGAGGTGAATAGAGGTGAGAGGAGAAAAATACTGGAAGTTATTGTAAAACCCGGTAACAAACAGGAGTTTGAACCCTTCAATTCAGGGGATCCGCTGTCGATGGAAAAAAAGGAGATTATTGAAAATATTCTAAACAGCGGACTTTGGCCTTCAATCAGGCAACGCCCTTATGGAATAATTGCAAATCCAAAAGAAACTCCCAAATCCGTCTTTATTTCTGCCTTTGATTCAAATCCTTTGGGGGTAGACTACGATTTTATACTACAAGACTCGTCCAAAGAATTTCAGACTGGGATAAATGCCTTAAGTAAATTAACAAAAGGCAGCGTCCATCTCGGCATAAATGCTGAATACCCCCCTACTGAAACAATTGCTAATGCTAAAAATGTAATTCTTACTTCTTACAAAGGCAGTCACCCGGCAGGAAACGTAGGCACCCATATTCATTTTTCAGATCCAATTAACAAAGGGGAAGTTGTATGGACATTATCCCCTCAGGATGTTGTTACCATAGGGCGTTTATTCCTAACTGGTAAATACGATGCTTCAAAAATTATAGCCCTCACCGGGTCGGAAGTTATAAACCCCCGCTACTACAAAGTTACCGCCGGCTGCAATATTGCACCAATGACAAAGGATAATATTACCGAAGAAAACCTCCGGTTCATTAGTGGCAGCGCCCTAAGCGGCACTCAAATAGCCCCTGATGGATACGTTGGGTATTATGATTCGGCCATTACCATAATCCCTGAAGGCAATAAATTCGAATTTATGGGATGGTTAGCCCCGGGCTTCAAGAAATTCAGCCTGTCAAGAACATTTTTTAGCTGGCTTACCCCCAAGAAAGAATACAGAATTGACTCCAATTTTAATGGTGGGCACAGAGCTTTAATGATAACCGGAAATTTTGAGAGGGTATTCCCTATGGATATATACCCAATGCAATTAATAAAAGCCATTATTATTGAAGATATTGACCTGATGGAAAAACTTGGTATTTATGAAGTCGTAGAGGAAGATTTTGCGCTTTGCGAATTTGTTGATACATCCAAAACCGACATACAAGCAATAGTTAGAAAAGGACTGGATTTAATGATTAAAGAAATGAACTAGTCCTCTATAAAAACTCACTTAAAACAAAGCATTTAATGAAAGGGCTCAGAAATTATTTAAATAAAGTAAAACCCAATTTTGAAAAAGGGGGGAAACTGGAAAAGTTCCATTCTCTTTTTGATGCACTGGAAACCTTGCTTTTTGTTCCTGACAAGGTAACAAAATCAGGCTCCCATATCAGAGATGCAATTGACATGAAGCGTACAATGATAATGGTTGTCTTTGCAATGGTGCCTGCACTATTATTTGGAATGTGGAATGTGGGAAACTTTCACTTTTTATCTCTTGGAGAGGTTAATAAAACACTAATGGAAACCTTCTGGTTTGGTTGTCTAAAAGTCCTACCCATAATTATTGTTTCCTATGCCACCGGATTAACAATAGAACTTATTTTCGCTCAAATCAGGCACCATGAAGTCCCTGAAGGCTTTTTTGTCACCGGGATGCTAATCCCCCTGGTTATGCCGGTGGATGTTCCTCTATGGATGGTTTCTGTCGCAACAGCTTTCGCTGTAATAATTGGTGTTGAAGTCTTTGGCGGATCAGGAATGAATATTGTAAACCCTGCCCTTACTGCCAGGGCTTTCTTGTTTTTCTCCTATCCTTCGGTAATGTCAGGAGACAAAGTCTGGATCTCAGGCCTCCTGAAGGGAGACGGTATAGTGGACGGATTTTCAGGGGAAACAATAATGGGATATGCTGCTTCGGATAAATTAAGTGAAATGCCATATTCCCCCATGGAGATGTTCATTGGAACAATCCCCGGTTCAATAGGAGAAACATCCGCATTAGCCATTTTAATTGGAGCTGCCATTCTAATAATAACCGGTGTCGGAAGTTGGAAAATTATAACTTCCGTGTTCGCAGGAGGGGCAATTATGGGATTAATACTTAATCTTTTTGCGGTAAACGACTACATGGCTGTTCCATACTGGCAGCACCTTATAATTGGCGGTTTTGCTTTTGGGGCCGTATTTATGGCTACAGACCCGGTATCCGCTTCTCAAACAGAAAAAGGAAAAATCATTTACGGCCTGCTAATTGGTATTCTGGCTATATTAATCAGGGTGCTTAACCCTGCATATCCGGAAGGTGTTATGCTTGCGATATTACTAATGAATATATTTGCCCCGCTAATCGATCACTACGTAGTAGAAGCCAATATTAAGAAAAGAATGAAAAGACTTAAGTCTGTTCCACAGGCATAAAAAAAGATATAAACATGAAGAGCTTTAGCAATAAATATATATTTTTCTTCTCAACTGTAATGGTAGTTATAGTTGCTGCACTTCTTGCCTTTATTGCCCTCAAATTAAAACCAAAGCAGGAAGCTAATGTGAAAATTGAGAAAATGCAGAATATACTATCATCAGTTGGTATTGAAAGCAGTCCAAAAAACGCTTCTGAACAATTTGACAAATACATAACCGACAGCTATGTGATAAACCTGCAAGGAGAGGAAGTCGAAGGTATTCAAGCCTTTAATGTTGATTTAAAAGTCCAGCAGGGCTACATAGAAAAAATAAAGGCACTGAAAGGGCAGCTCAAAGAAAAAAGAATCAGCCCATTTAAAAATTTTATATCCGGAATTTTTGGTTCGAAAGAAGTTGACATCAGTTCCGTTAAAGAGAATGTCTCAAACGCATCTTCAAAAAGGGAACTCCCGGTTTACGTCTGCTCCCATGAAGGGAACCAGTACTATATTTTACCGGTAAGGGGAAAAGGACTTTGGGGACCAATCTGGGGATATATTTCCTTAAAATCCGACATGAACACTATTCAGGGGGCTGTTTTTGACCATTCAAAGGAAACTCCCGGCTTAGGTGCGGAAATCAAAGAAGAATGGTTTGGAGCAGCATTTAAAGAGAAAAAGCTGTTTGCTGATGATGGCAAATTTAAATCTGTTGAAGTTGTAAAACCCGGAACCACTGCCCCTACAAATTTTAATGTAGACGCTATTTCTGGAGGAACTATCACCAGCAAGGGCCTTGAGGCTATGCTTTTTGACTGCCTTGAAGGGTATACAACATTTTTAGAAAATAAAAGAAACTAGATATGAACGAAAAGGAATCCTTGTTTTCGCCTAAAAATATGAAATTGCTTACCAATCCAATTGGTAAAGACAATCCAATTACAGTTTTGGTACTTGGCATCTGTTCTGCCCTGGCCATAACAGTTATGCTCAAAAATGCTGTTGTTATGACACTCTCTGTTATGGCTGTTATGGCTGTTTCAAATGTTGTTATTTCATTACTGAGAAACTTAATTCCACCAAGAATACGAATAATAGTCCAATTGGTTGTCATTGCAGCAATGGTTATTATTGTCGATTTGGTATTAAAAGCCTATGCCTTTGAGGTAAGCAAACAATTATCCGTTTTTGTCGGCCTTATTATCACAAACTGTATCATAATGGGGCGCCTTGAAGCTTTTGCCCTTGGGAATAAGCCCTGGCCTTCATTTTTGGATGGCATTGGAAATGCTGCCGGATATGGTGCAATTCTGATAATTGTAGGTTTCTTTAGAGAACTGCTTGGGTTTGGGACCTTATTTGGGTATAAAATTTTTGAACCAATAGGTTTGTATCAAACCGGCTATCAAAACAACGGACTTATGATTCTTCCTCCCATGGCCCTTATTACAGTGGGAATCATAATATGGGTTCAAAGAAGCAAAAACAAAGAATTAATAGAAAGCTAAAAACTGATTATGGAAAATCTGGTAAATATATTCGTAAAATCGATTTTTATTGACAACATGATTTTTGCATACTTCCTTGGTATGTGTTCTTACCTGGCAGTATCAAAAACAGTAAAAACTTCCAGCGGACTAGGTATAGCCGTAATCTTTGTACTTGGCTTTACGGTTCCGATTAACTATCTTCTGGAAAATTATATCCTAAAACCCGGAGCTCTTGTCTGGCTTAATCCGGAATGGGGAATTAACGGTAGCGAAACCGTCGATTTAAGCTTTCTGTCATTTATCATGTTTATTGCCGTAATTGCATCAATGGTGCAACTTGTGGAAATGATCATAGAAAAATTTTCTCCGGCCCTATATTCTTCTTTAGGTATTTTTCTTCCTTTAATAGCCGTTAACTGTGCCATATTGGGAGGATCCCTTTTTATGCAGGA
This sequence comes from Bacteroidales bacterium, assembly GCA_965230395.1. Taxonomy (GTDB): domain Bacteria; phylum Bacteroidota; class Bacteroidia; order Bacteroidales; family UBA10428; genus UBA10428. Next base: position 1,081,151 of record CBDDKV010000002.1, on the reverse strand, counting down.
ACGTGCTTACAATTCTATTGGTGAAGCTACTGCTTTCGGATTAGGATCCGGAGTGGGATGGTTCCTTGCTATTGTAGGTATTGCTGCCATTCGGGAAAAAATCAGATATTCGGCAATACCCGCCCCGCTCAGAGGACTAGGAATAACCTTTATCATTACAGGTTTAATGGGGATTGCTTTTATGAGCTTTATGGGAATAAAATTATAAACTGAAAATACTTCTACAACAATGATAATACTTGCAACAGATATAACCACTATCCTTATAAGCACAGGTGTGTTTCTTACCATTATTCTCTTACTGGTCGGAATTCTTCTGTTTGCCCGAAAAAAACTCACCCCGCAAGGAGAGGCTACCATAGACATAAATGGGGAAAAACAACTTAAAGTATCACCGGGAAATACCGTACTTGCAGCTCTTTCAACTGCCGACATCTTTCTTCCATCTGCCTGTGGAGGTGGTGGGACCTGTGGAATGTGCAAATGCCAGGTAAATGAGGGAGGTGGTTCTATCCTTCCAACAGAAACAGGGTTCTTTACCCGAAAAGAACAAGCTGGAAACTGGAGACTCGGTTGTCAGGTTAAAGTCCGTAACGACATTAAAATACAAGTTCCAGAAGAAGTTATGGGTATTAAAAAATGGGAATGCGAGGTAGTTTCCAATCATAATGTGGCCACTTTCATTAAGGAATTCGTTGTTAAACTCCCTGAAGGGGAAACGTTGGATTTTAAGTCCGGAGGATATATTCAGATTGATGTTCCAAAATATGATGTAAACTTCAAAGATTTCAACATTGAGAAAGAGTATCGAGATGAGTGGGACAAATATAAGCTTTGGGGCTTAAACATGAAGAATACAGAAGAAACCTACAGGGCTTACTCAATGGCCAACCACCCGGCAGAAGGAAATATTGTTATGCTGAACATCCGGATTGCAACGCCTCCTTGGGATCCCAAGAAAGGATCCTGGGCGAAAGTAAATCCTGGAATTTGTTCTTCATACATATTTTCAAGAAAGCCCGGAGACAAAGTAACCATCTCTGGTCCTTATGGTGAATTCTTTATACAAGAGACGAATGCCGAAATGCTATATATTGGTGGAGGAGCAGGTATGGCTCCATTGCGCTCTCATTTATTCCACCTTTTCCACACCCTTAAAACAGGCAGAAAAGCATCGTATTGGTACGGAGCGCGTTCCCGCCGTGAAATATTCTATGAGGAACACTTCAGGGCCATCGAAAAAGAATTCCCGAACTTTAAATTTACGATAGCCTTAAGTGACCCCCAACCCGAAGACAACTGGGATGGACCTGTTGGTTTCATACATCAGGTTATTTACGATGAATATCTGAGTAAACATGAAGAACCAGAAGATATTGAATATTATATGTGTGGTCCCGGACCTATGGTTAACGCCGTAAATAAAATGCTTTACGACTTGGGTGTGTCTGATGAAAACATCTACTTCGATGATTTTGGAAACTGATTTTAACTAAATATTTGTTTGGAAAAAGGAGTGTCATTTCAGAATACTCCTTTTTTTATTTTTTCTCCATACAGGAAAACAACTCCGTTCCAGATAAAAGCAACACTGTTCAAAAAAAGCAAACTCATATTTACACTCGTTACAAAGGTATACGTAAACCATATTTTGTTAAAAACCTCCCCATCCGGTATCTATTTCTTTTTTTGCGTTTCCATTTAGCCTCGTAAACGAGAGACTGTTTTTTTTATTTCTAAATTTTGAAAAAACCTTGTGTTTCATATCTTCGTAGTGAAATTCCCCTTTATGAAAAGAAAACAATTATACCCGATAGCTCTGCTTTTTCTCTTAGCTTTCGCCCTTATTCTTTTTTATACCCCCCCTACTGAGTATAAAAAGATTGTTGGCTATACACAGGGAACAACTTACAACATTACTTATGAGGATCGTCCGGGAAGAAATCTTAAGCCCCGCATAGAACAGCTTTTACTCAGATTTGATTTATCTTTATCTACTTACGACTCTACTTCCATTATTTCAAAAATAAACCGGAACGAAAAAAATGTAAAATTAGATCGGTTTTTCCGGCGTGTTTTTAATAAATCTGACGAGATCTACCACTTAACCGGAGGGGCTTTTGATATAACCATCGGTCCGGTTGTAAGCGCCTGGGGCTTTGGTCCGGGAGAACGCTCCAAAACAGACAGTTCCTACATTGACAGCCTGTTACAGTTTGTAGGCATGGACAAAGTCTCCATCGCTGGTGGTAAAGTTGTTAAAACGCACCCAAATGTCAGGCTAAATGTCAATGCAATTGCACAAGGTTACTCAGTTGATATCGTTGCCGAATTTCTTGAAAGAAAAAGCATTACCAATTATCTTATTGAGATAGGGGGTGAACTGAAAACCAAAGGCTTAAACCCGGACGGCAAGCCTTGGAAGGTTGGAATTGACAAACCTGTTGACAATAATTTTTCCCCCGGAGAGAACCTTCAGGCCATCGTTCAGCTTAATAACAAATCACTTGCGACTTCCGGGAATTATAGAAAATTTTTTGAAAAAGAAGGTGTAAAATACGCTCACAGCATAAACCCCCATACAGGCTACCCTGCATTAAACAGGTTGTTGAGCACAACAGTTGTGGCAAACGATTGCATGACAGCCGATGCCCTGGCTACAGCCTTCATGGTAATGGGGCTTGAAAAAAGCATCTTTTTCCTGTCTAAACACTTAGAACTGGAGGCTTATCTTGTTTATAGTGATGAAGAAGGTCGGTTTAAAACATACATTACCCCGGGAATGAAAGAGTTGATACTAAGTGAGGTTCAGTAAAAAACAACTTTTTAACACCTGAAAACTCTTTATCCAACTCTTGGAGTGTCAATCTTTAAATTAAGCGGGTTTATATTTTTGGCAGCTTGTTTTCTCTTCATTTCCCTCCAGGCTCTCCCCTCTTCGCACTTAGTACAATAAATACCCAGCTTACGCATTTCCTTGTTTTTTCCTACCTCTGTTTCCGGAAATTGACCGTCTTTCCGGAAAAAAATATTTATTCCTAATCCAAGAAATGCTATTCCAACTAAAGCAACCGCTAATAATACTACTTCCATATCCTGATTTTTCACAAAAATAAAGCAAATCATTTGACCAACCTAAAACAGAGCGTTTAATTCAAGGCCCCGGGTGCACAAAATGAATTAATGCTTGTATATTCAACAAGAATATCGTTTAATTGTTTGTAACAGATAAATATATTTAAAACATGGTTAACATAATCTCAGGTTCAGATATATCAACACAAAAAGTTCTTAACGACTATTATATCGGATGGCAAAGCAGATATTTGAGCATAACCGGAAGAAAAGAAGTCCTTACCGGAAAAGCCAAGTTTGGTATCTTTGGTGATGGCAAAGAGGTTCCTCAGTTAGCTTTGTCCCATTCTATAAACAAAGGCGATTGGCGATCGGGGTATTATCGCGACCAAACGCTTGCTTTGGCAACAGGCATTACCTCTCTTGAGGAATTTTTTCACCAATTGTACGGAACACCGGATGTTCATTTCAATCCATCAAGCGGAGGGCGATCCTTTAACAATCATTTTGGAACACGCTTACTTGATAATGAAGGAAACTGGCTGGAGCAGTTAAAACAGGTTAACACAGCAGCCGATCTATCTCCCACCGCCGGACAAATGCCCCGTTCTCTCGGACTGGCCCTGGCTTCAAAACTATATCGGAAAAGTAATGAAACCGATAGAAAAAAACTGTTCTCAAACAAAGGTAATGAGGTTGTTTTTACGACTATTGGTGATGCAAGTACTTCGGAAGGGCACTTCTTCGAGGTGCTAAACGCAGCCGGTGTTATACAAGTACCTATGGCTGTGCTTATATGGGATGACGGATATGGAATCTCTGTTGAAAAAGAGAAACAAACAGTAAAAGCCAGTATCTCGGAAGCACTAAAAGGATTTGAAAAAAAGAAAAAAACAAATGGATTTAATATATTTCGTGCCCCCGGCTGGAACTATCCGGAACTAATAAGAATATTTAGCACAGGAATACAGGAGTGCAGGGACACACACACACCGGTCATTTTTCACATTGATGAAATTACACAGCCCCTTGGGCACTCAACTTCGGGTTCTCACGAACGTTATAAATCAGAAGAAAGGCTAAACTGGGAAAAAGAGTTCGACGGACTAAAAAAAATGCGTGAATGGATAGTTGAAAGTAAAATTGCCTCTGACAAAGAACTTGATGCCATCGAAAAAAAAGCTGAGGACGATGTTAAGAATGCAAGAAAAAGAACCTGGTCTGAATTTCAAAAACCGGTTCTGGCTCAGAAAAACGATTTGCTAAAAATCATTGAAAGCAAAAATTGTGAGTGCAAGAAAGATAAAATAGATAAAATATCTATTCTTTCCGGCAACCTAAAGCAAAACACGCAGCCAACCAGAAAAGACATTACGTCAACAGCACGAAAACTATTACATAATATCTGTTCAGAGTGCCCACAAAGAACCGACGTCCAAAAGAAACTTACAAACTGGCTTGGAAACAACAGAGTAGAAAACTATGAAAGATACAGTTCTCATGTTTATTCTGAGAACACACATTCCGTACTTCATCAAAAATACACACCGCCAACGTTCAATAATGAACCCAAAGAAACTCCGGGAAGAGTAATCCTTCGGGACAATTTCGATTATTTGTTCAATAAATACCCAGAACTGATTGCATTTGGTGAAGATGTTGGGAAAATTGGAGGTGTAAACCAGACCTATGAAGGATTACAGGAAAAATATGGGGAAAGAAGAATTTTTGACACCGGGATTCGCGAAACATCAATTATTGGGAAAGGTATCGGCCTTGCACTGCGAGGGTTTCGTCCAATAGCTGAAATTCAATACATTGACTACCTCCTGTATGGACTGCAAACACTTAGCGACGACTTGGCAACACTTCATTGGCGCACGGCTGCCGGACAGTCCGCTCCTTTAATAATTAGCAGCCGTGGGCACAGACTGGAGGGTATATGGCATGCAGGTTCTCCGATGGGAATGATCTTAAATGCATTAAGAGGCATTTACCTTTGTGTCCCCAGAAATATGACGCAAGCTGCTGGTTTCTATAACACTTTACTAAATGGCATGGATCCGGCTTTAGTTGTTGAACCATTAAATGGATACAGATTAAAAGAAAAGTACCCTCAAAATATCGGGGAATTTATGGTCCCTTTAGGCCTGCCGGAAATTCTTACCAAGGGCAACGATATTACCATTGTAACCTATGGCTCCAGTGTCAGAATTGCTTTTGAAGCCGTAAAACTTCTGAGGGAATTTAATGTAAATGCTGAATTGATAGATGTTCAGACTTTAATGCCTTTTGACATTAACGAGGTTATTGTTGAGTCGCTTAAGAAAACGCATAAAGTTATCTTTTTTGACGAAGATGTTCCGGGAGGGGCTACTGCATATATGATGTATAAAGTTCTGGAAGAACAAGGAGGTTTTAATTATCTCGACACTGCTCCCAGAAGCTTAACAGCAAGGGAACATCGCCCCGCATATACCAGTGATGGGGATTATTACTCAAACCCCAATTCTGACGATCTGTTTGAACTCTCATACTCAATGCTCCATGATGCGGAACCCGGTAAATATCCTAAAATGTTTTAGACCCGAAAAAGTTAAAATATATTCGAAGTAGCCCCATAATACACATTGCAATTAAGTAACACTTTATTAACCTTTATTTAAGGTTGTCTTCAAAATTGTTTCATTTCTTGCTTAATGAATAAATAGACTATTTCTCAACACCTTACAACAAACGACTTACTACTATGCAAAGTCTATAATTCATGAATATCCAGGTCAGATATGAAACAGAAGAAAAGAGACGTTGAGTTGGTTGTATTATCGGACATTCATTTGGGAACATACGGTTGCCATGCAAAAGAACTCGGTAAATACCTGAAAAGCATTAACCCCAAAACGCTAATCCTTAACGGAGACATTATTGATATTTGGCAGTTCAAGAAAAGGTACTGGCCCAAATCTCACATGAAAATTGTAAAGTATTTTATTGGCCTTTCCGCAAAAGGGACTAAAGTATATTACATTACAGGGAACCATGACGAAACACTAAGAAAATTCTCGGATCTTGAGATGGGAAACCTCCATATTGTTAACAAACTGGAGCTGGAACTTGACGGGAAAAAAGCCTGGTTCTTTCATGGAGATGTTTTCGATGTTATCATGCAACACTCTAAATGGCTGGCAAAACTTGGCGCCATAAGCTATGATGCCCTGATATTGCTTAATGTACTTGTGAACAACATTAGCAAAATGTTTGGCAGGGGAAAAGTTTCTCTTTCAAAAAAAATTAAAGACAATGTAAAATCTGCCGTAAAATATATAAACGATTTTGAGGAAAGTGCAGCAAAACTAGCTATTCAAAAAGGTTTTGACTATATTGTATGCGGACATATACACCATCCTGACGACAGGATTATTAAAGATGAACAAGGTAAAAGTATACGGTATTTAAACTCAGGAGATTGGATCGAGAATTTATCTGCACTTGAATACCACAAGAAAAAATGGAAGGTATACCATTATCGAGAAGATATTAAAGTAGCGAACAATGGCTTCGACCATGACGAAGACACTGGCACAACAGAACTTGACAATAAAGAATTATTCAGGAAAATGCTAAAAGAATTTCAAAACTAGCACAAATGAAAGTCCTATATGCAATACAAGGAACAGGTAACGGTCACATAAGCCGTGCAAGAGATGTTATTCCGGCCCTTCAGAAGTACTGCGAGACAGATATTTTAATCTCTGGTTATCAGGCAGACGTAAAACTCCCCTTCCCTGTCCATCACACTTACCGGGGATTAAGTTTTATCTTTGGAAAAAAAGGGGGTGTTGATATCTGGAACACCTACGTTGAAGCAAACACCAAACTACTGAGAAAAGAAATTAAAAGTTGTCCTGTCGAAAATTATGACTTCGTCATTAATGACTTTGAACCAGTATCTGCTTATGCCTGTTACCAAAAGAAGATTCCCTGTGTTGCACTTAGCCATCAGGCAGCCGTACTTGATAAAAATGCCCCCAGCCCAAAAAAACAGGACCTGTTTGGTAAATTTGTACTAAAAAACTACGCTCCATCCAACATTCAGTTCGGAATCCATTTTGGCCGATATTCCAATAATATTTTTACTCCGGTTATCCGAAATGAAATAAGGCAAATAACCCCGACCAACAAAGGACATTACACGGTTTATCTTCCTTCTTATGATGACGAAAAATTGTTGAATATATTCAAGCAGTTTAAATCAGTCAAATGGCAAGTCTTTTCAAAACATACTAAAAGCACCACTATAGATAAGAATGTAGAAATCTACCCCATTTCAAATGAAGGCTTTATACAAAGCATGGGGCGTTGCCAGGGGGTTCTTTGTGGCGCAGGGTTCGAAGCTCCGGCAGAAGCCATGTTCCTGGGAAAAAAACTCATGGTTATCCCAATGAAATCTCAGTATGAACAACAATGCAATGCAGCGGCCTTACAATCGATGGGAGTTCCGGTTATTAAGAAACTTAAAAAGAAAAATATTGAGAAAATTAACAACTGGCTCGATTCTGATTATAAAGTGGAAGTAGATTACCCTGACATAACAGAAAGCATGATTAAGCAAATATTCGAGAACCATGTTCAGGATATTCTAAAAAAAAATAACTGGAGTACCGATTTTAGCCTAAAATACGAATCTGAAGAAAAGAATCCTCCAAAAGAAGAGAAAAAACAGGCAAAAAAAAAGCTGGCAGCTACTCATTCCCATTAATTTTCACCTTTATCGGGCTTCACTTTACGGATCCTGTACCCCAAATATGCCATAGCAACGGCCATTAAAGGATTTATCAGGTTAAAAAAACAATAGGGTAAATATGCCCATGTTGAGACCCCCAGAACTTTTGACTGCGTAGCCCCGCAAGTATTCCATGGCACCAGAACAGATGTTATTGTCCCCCCATCCTCTAAAGTCCTGCTTAACACTTCCGGCTTTAAGCCCCTCTTCTTATAGCTCTCTGCATACATTTCTCCCGGAACTACTATTGATATATATTGATCCGATGCTGTAAGGTTAAAGAAAACAGACGTTCCAATAGTCGAGGTAATCAGCCCCCCTGTCGATTTGGCAAGCTTTATTACCGAATTTGTAATACGGGTAAGCATTCCGGCTGCATGCATAGTTCCACCAAACACCATTGCTGATAGTATAAGCCACACGGTATTCAGCATCCCCGACATTCCCGATGTCGAAAACAACTCACTAACAATTTCATTTTCAGACGACAGGCTCAGCTCCCCAAACATTGATATCATAAAAGCTTTATATGCCGAAAAAAAGTAACTCCCATCTGCCTGCCCGAAGACATTGCCTAATGCACCGATTACACCCTCTACATTTTTAATGCCTTCAGTACTTCCAACCTGAACGACGGTTTCATGTTGGAAAATCAAGGCAAAAACCCCTCCTACTAATGTACCAATCATCAATGCCGGCAGGGGGGGGACTTTCTTAATGATTATCAGGACAAGAACTACTGGAACCAGTAACAGCCACGGGGATATATTGAATGAATTTCCTATTGCTTCGAGCACCCCGGATATATTCGTTTCAACGTCATTTAACTCAACCACAAAGCCTAAAACCCCAAAAATTAAAACAGCCAGCACAATAGACGGGACCGTTGTGACTGTCATATACCTGATATGTGTAAACAGATCGGTTCCGGCGACAGCCGGAGCCAGGTTCGTGGTATCAGACAATGGTGACATTTTATCCCCAAAGTATGCCCCCGATATTATTGCCCCGGCCACGAGCCCCTCATGAAACCCAAGTGCTTTTCCAATCCCCAGCAATGCTACACCGATAGTCGCAATTGTAGACCAGGAAGAGCCGGTTGCCAGAGAAACCACTCCACTTACTATGACGGCTGTCAACAAAAAAACCTTAGGGTGGATTATTTTCAAACCGTAATATATCATCGCAGGCACCGTTCCACTCAACAGCCAGGTACCGGCCAAAGAGCCTATAAGTAAAAGGATTAACATAGCCGGCATGGCTTTTCCAATACTCGTAACAATGGCCTCGCTTATTTTCTCCCAGGTTAAACCATGATAAACAGCTATGGCCGAAGCAATAGCCGATGCCAATAATAAAATAATCTGATTTGAGCCGGCTAATGTATCATCTCCAAAAACGACAACATTTATTGCAAGAAAAACTACAAGAAATAAAATAGGTAAGAGAGACTGGAACAATGAAAGCGATTTTTTTCTTCTACTCATAAGCAACCTGAATTGGGTAATCAACATCTAATAAGATAAAACCATAAATACAAATGAATCAGAAATTATTCTCTCCAAACATAACATTTAATAGTTCGTCCCTTATAAATGCTAAAAATAAGACATAATTAACATTTCGTGTTAAGAGGGTTAAAATTATTTGGATTAATTTTACTTTGAGTCTGTACTTTTATTAAAAAAAACAGTTAACCATGCCAAACATGATTCTTGATTATAACTTTTTCGAACCCGAAAATAGTCTTGAGCCTCAAAAAGGCAGAATATTAATTTCTGAACCTTTCCTGATGGATAATTATTTTAAAAGATCTATTGTTTTAATCACAGAACATACAGCAGAAGGCACTGTTGGGTTTGTTTTAAACAAACCTGTTGACATTCCGATAAATGAAATAATTGAGAATTTCCCGGAAACAAATGCAGATTTATCATTAGGCGGCCCGGTAAATACCAATACCCTACACTACATTCATACGCTTGGCGACATAATACCCGAAAGCACAAAAGTCCTGGGGAATATATATTGGGGCGGCGAATTTGATGTTGTTGAGAGGCTTATTCGCTCTGGAAACCTTGCCAGCAATCAAATTAAGTTTTTCCTGGGATATTCAGGATGGTCAGCCAATCAACTGGAAAATGAACTATCCGAAAATGCATGGATTGTAGAAGATATGACGGCAGAAGAAATCATGCTCCCAATGAACCGCCATTACTGGAAAAGGCAACTCAGAAAAATGGGAAAAAAATACCAAATGTGGTCAAACTTTCCAGAAGATCCTGAAATGAATTAATTTCCTGCATATTTATCGTTCATACCTATGGCATTTTAAGGGTGTTTTAAACGCCCCTCCCTTATTGATTAATCACTTCCTAGGAAGTATAAAGCGATTTTAAATTCTAAACGTTTTTCTTAAATTAGTTCTCATTATAAGTCAATGAAATTCATTTGATATGGGCAATAATGACAAAAAAATTGAGGCGATAAGCCAAAAGTTAGAATCACTGATTCAGCGACAGCACGAATTTCAAAACGAAATTTCAAGTTTGCAGCAAGAACTTATTCAAATAAAGAGCTCCACTGCCGCCACAAACAGAACCGTAAATACTGGAGAAACACCATCAACGCCGGAAACAAATATTCAGCCGAAAAATATTCTGGAAACACCCGGCAGAAAGCCTGTTCCAGAAAATCCCCAACCCCAAAAAGCAACTCTAGCTCAGGAAAAATCTCAAAAATCAAACTTTGAACGTTTTATCGGCGAAAACCTTATTAATAAAATCGGGATTGCAATTTTAGTTATTGGAGTAGCAATCGGGACCAAATATGCCATCGACAACCAGCTTATTGGCCCAACAACCCGGATAATACTCGGATATATTTTAGGGCTTGGACTACTGGGATTTGCAATACGGTTAAAAAAGAAATATGAAGGCTTCAGTGCTGTTCTGTTAAGCGGGGCTATGGCTATTATGTATTTTATAACCTACGCAGCCTTCAGCTTCTACTCCCTTTTTCCTCAGGCAATTACTTTTGGTTTCCTTGTATTGTTCACGATAGCTACGGTAATATCAGCAATTAGTTATAACCGTCAGGTTATTGCCCATATTGGACTAGTTGGAGCCTACGCAGTTCCTTTTCTTTTTAGCCATAATCCAGACAAGATTCTTTTCCTGTTCGTTTACACAGCGATAATCAACACCGGAATTCTCGCCATTGCCATTTTACGGTACTGGAAGCTACTTTACCTGTCTGCTTCAGCCATAACCTGGCTTTTATTTTCTTCATGGTATGCTGGGGCCTATAACGAGGAAAGTCAGTTTACTCTCGCACTTATATTCCTGTCGTTATATTTTATTTTATTTCTGGCCACATTCATTGCTTATAAACTTATCCGAAAATCCAGGTTCGAATTTCTTGACATATTCCTCCTGGTTGTAAATTCCTTTATCTTTTATGGCATTGGCTTTTCCTTACTCAACAACCATAGTATTGGAGAAGGGTACCTGGGATTGTTTACTTTAATAACAGCTACAATACATTTCATTGTAGCCTTCATTGTTTTTAGGGATAAAACATCAGACCGAAATCTATTTTACCTCTTATCCGGCATGGTACTGGTGTTTCTTACTATAACTTTTCCCGTTCAGTTTAATGGTAGCTGGGTTACCATATTCTGGGCCGGCGAAGCCTCCATTCTTTTCTGGATTGGAAGAAACAGTAAAGTGAAAATATACGAGTACCTTTCTTACCCTGTTATCCTACTGGCGTTTGGCAGTATAATACAAGACTGGGCTGTTGGTTACGGCACTTATATTCCGGAAGAACCGGAAACTCGTATAAAAATGTTTTTTAACATAACATTTCTCACCTCAATGGTGCTTATCGCATCTTATGGTTTTATATTCAGCATTGACCTTAAAACAGCCAAAGCTTCAGACAGCCAACCCCAGGGGCTACAGAAAATGATGCGGATTATAACCGGTTTGCTTTTAGCACTAACTGTTTATTTTGCTTTTAGAGTTGAAATTTCCACCTATTGGAATCAACTTTTTACAGATTCCAAAATTTCCTTTAACCAGGAAAACAGCGGCAGCATACAATTTCCTAATAAAGATTATGATCTCCTCTCCTTCAAAACTATTTGGCTACTGAATTACACTTTGTTGTTTATGTCCGCTCTTTCCTTTATTTTCCTGATATTCAAAAATGAAGCAACAAAATGGATTGTTATGGGAATTAACACCGCTATGATCATTGCTTTTTTGTCACTTGGTTTATATGAGCTTAGTGAATTACGTGAAAGTTATCTGGAACAGGATATGGCTGAGTTTTTTGACCGGGGTATTTATCACATGCTTATCCGGTATGTTTCACTTGTTTTTGCAGCCCTTCTGTTGGTTAAAACACACAACATCTACACCTCTCTTCAAAAAAGGCCTACCATAGGTATTGACTATTTGGTTGCCGGTTCTGTATTATGGGTTTTGAGCAGTGAAGTCTTACACTGGTTTGACGTTTTCAATGTTCCACATTCCTATAAAATTGGCTTAAGCATTTTCTGGGGGGTATATGCCCTTTTAATGGTAGTTTTTGGAATCGCAAGACGAAAAAAACACATCCGCATTGCCGCTTTTGGAATCATAGGATTTACGCTGTTAAAATTATTTATTTACGATCTCTCTCACATGCCCACAATATCCAGAGCTATTATTTTTATCTTGTTGGGAATAGTTTTACTTGGAGTTTCTTTCCTTTACAACAAGTACAAAAACATTATTATTAATGAAAATTAAGTTTCTTACAGGTTTAATTGTATTTTTCTTTGCCTGTGAACTATCCGGGCAAGTTAGTGACTATAAGTACAGGCGCAAAATAAGCGGCGTGTCAGATACCTGGCACAAAATTGAACTCCCCACAGACATTTTTAACAATGTTAAAAGCGACCTGACTGATATTAGAATATATGGTTTTACAAACCAGGACACTATTGAGGCCCCATTTATTTTAAAAGAGCATATTGATAAGATTGAAAACAACACCATACGTTTCTCAACCATAAACCGGGTTAAATCCGGAAAAACAAATTCCCTTACCTTTTACATTGAAGAAGAGCAGCCTGTAAATCAAATCAAACTAAACTTCTCCAGAAAAAATTATGAGCTTACGGTTAAACTGGAAGGCAGCCACAATCAGGCTGAATGGTTTGAAATTACAGACAATTACAGGTTGGTTGCTATTTCGAACGACCTGGTGGAATATGAATTTTCCACTCTTTCTTTTCCGAACACGAAATTTAAATACATCAGAACCAGTTGGGTAAGTCAGCCAAAAACAAAGCTTATTTCTGCTTACGTTAAGAAAAGAGAACTTTTCCGTGGTGAAAGTGAGTTGTACCCTTGCAACTTTAAAGCCTCCGAAAATAGAAAAGACAAACAAACCATTCTCGACATAACATTGAAAGAAACAGTTCCGGTTTCGTTTATAAAAATTAATACGGAAAACAAATTTGACTATTACAGGCCGATTAGTATCCTGAAAAAGACGGACAGTATTAAAACGGTTGAAGGATGGAAAAATGTATTTTTAGATATTAAAACAAGCGTTCTCAGTTCTGTAGAAGAGCCGGAATTTCACTTTCCGAAGCAATTTACAAATAAACTGAGGGTCATTATACACAACCACGACAACGAACCGCTTTCTATAACAAGCATTGAAACCGGGGGATACAAACACAGCCTTGAGGTACGGTTCACAACACCGGCGAATATTATTTGTACTATGGAAATAAACGGGCCAGAAAACCTGATTATGATATTGGATATTTTGATTCCAAAATTCCCGATTCATTAAATTTCCTTACACTTAATACGGAAGAAAAATTATTTTTGCAGCCGTCGTGCCCCCTGATACTTCAGGGAAGCTCCAGACCTGGCTTTGGATTATAATGGGGCTTATTGCCCTTACTCTTGGCGGGTTTACCATTCACATGATAAGAAACAGTAAAAATGAGCAACACTCCTCCTGATTTTTTTAAACTTCGGAACCCCAACCGCTTTTTCATTCTCATTGGAATTAGCCTCCCTGTAATTTCCGCTTTATCCATACTGCTTAACCTTCCCCAAATGCTTATCGGCATAGGCATTACCCTTAGGCTCCTTGTTGTATTCTGGGTTCCTAACGCCGCCCGGCTAACCGGAAGGCACCCTTTATGGTGGTCCGTTTTTTCATTTCTGGTCCCCTCTGTTTCTTTTACTATTTTAGGAAGCATTGGTTTTAAAGCAAATAAAAAAAACGGTGAAATTATAAGCCTGCTTTCAAAACGATATGAAAAGAAAAGAAGTGAACTAAAGAATCGGTTGAACGAAAACCAAATAACAATTGAAACCTTTAACCATAAACTGTTTGCATTCTATGACGAATTACAGGAAGAAGCGAAAGAATCCTTATCCGCACCGGTCAACAGTGAATATCTTAATAAACGATTAAGAAAGAAAGGATATGTTTTAGACGAAAACGCCGAAGTATTTGTTGAATTTGAAAATAAATGTCCGGCCTGTAACGCAAAAATAGAACCGCAACAAAAAGAGTGTCCCGAATGTGGACTGTTCTTATACTAAATCTTTGAATTCAATTCATTCACTAAAAATGATGCCATTTTGTGGTAGTACCTCCTATCTTCTATTCCCGCTACAAACCTGATGCCTTGTATCGCATTTGTAAAAAAAACTTCATCAGCAATTTTTAAATTACCCTCAGTAAAACCATCAACTTCTTTTGTTGAAACCCCCTGATTTTCCGCCAATTCCATAACCGTTCTTCTCATTGTCCCTGTTACACAACCACTGCTAATGGAGGGGGTAAAAAGCACATTGTTCTTTACAAGAAAAACATTTGATGATAAACCTTCCACAATCCTGCCCTTATCATTAACAATAAAGCAGTCGTCCAATTCTTGCTGTTGTCTCCACAAGCCTGCCAGAACAAAAAACAGGGAATTACATGATTTTATACCGGACAGTTTATTTACAGGCTTTTTATTCTCCTTAAATATACCCGCATTTAAACCTTTTGTGTTAAGGGTGTACTTTTCTTCCGGCAATTCTCCTGCCGTAATTACAAAACAGGCCTTATTTGTTTTGGGCGAATAAAAACCACCGGATTCACGAAACACAGTCAATCTTACGCGAGCCCCTTTATATATCCTGTTTTTCTGCAAAAGTCGGTTTATATGAAACCTAAAATAGTTTTCTGAATATTCACTTGGTAATTCAATACTAAGAATGGCCAGGGAGTTAACCAGTCGGGCATAATGTTTGTCAAAAAAAAGAGGTTCTGAACTTAAACAGCGTATTGTTTCAAAAACACCGTCACCATAATTAAATGCCCTGTTGTTAACAGCAATTACCGGGGTGTCAGATAAGCAAAGAGTTCCGTTATTGCAAACATATTTTCCCATGTTAAATATTAAAAAGTTCTCCCAGAAAGACATTAAACAATTCCAAATCGATAAATAACGGAAAAACAAACCCAAACACAGCCCCTAAAAGGTGTGCATCATGATTGATGTTATCCCCCCCCCTTCTTCCCATAAAATGCGAATAAATTACATATAGAACAGCAAATACAATCCCCGGAATGGGAATTGCCAGATATAGCCTTAATTGCATCCAGGGATTAAAAAAAACAGTGAAAAACAGAACTGCCGACACTGCACCTGAAGCCCCTACTGAGTTATAGAGATAATCATCTTTATATTTGAAAACTGAAATAGACGATGCAAATGCTATTGAAATCAAGTAAAATCCAATAAAAACAAAAACAGGAAACTTCACCAGCCCTTTCATAGCCAACTCCATGATGAAGTACTCGGCAGAAGTTCCAAAAAAATACAAAACAAACATGTTCACAAATAAATGCCACCAGTTAACATGAACGAAACCATGCGTTATTAAACGGTAATACTGTCTTCTGTTTACGACCAAATATGGATTTAACTGAAGTTTTGAAAATAACTCTTCATTATTTAACGCTAATACAGAAATTAGTACGGTTATGCCTATTAAAAAATATGTGATCATAATTTTGGGGGGTATAATGCCATCTTAACTTAGTTCAATATCCTGTAGACCAACTCTTTTAGCAAATCTCCCGGAGGTGTTGAAACATTTCCCACCCCTTTCGACTTTAGGTCATATTCGCGTAAAAGCGATATAACTTCAACAGCTTTTTTTACCGGAAATACTTTGGCTGCCCTTTGATAATCCGGCACGAAATAAGGATTTATCTTTAGAGCGGAAGCTACTGCCATTTTCGATTTGTCCTGTAAAAAATAATAAACAATTATTTTATTGAAGAATGAATATAGCATTCCGATAGTAACAACCAAGGGATTGTTCTTTTGATCGTGGGCAAAATGATCTATTATCCTGAAAGCTTTCAGGTGATCCCGTTTAATTAATGCATTCTGAAGTTCCAGGTTATTAAAGTCTTTACTAATTCCAATGTTTTCTTCAATATAAGCTGGAGTTATTAGCTTCTCACCGCTGGGAATGGTAATCATGAGCTTATCCAGTTCCATGGCTATTTTACTAAGCTCTGCCCCTAAATACTCGGTTAATAACAATGCTGCTGTTGGCTGAATTTCAAAACCTTTAACCTTCAGATATTTCGTAATCCAGTCCGGGACTTTATCCTCATATATCTTTTTTGATTCGAACAAAACCCCTTTCTTGTTGACTTCCTTAAAGAGTTTTTTTCGCTTATCAAGCTTTTTATATTTGTAATTAATTACTAACAAAGTAGACTCAAGTGGCTTTTGGACATAATAATGTAGATCATCAATATTCCTTATATTTTGTGCTTCTTTAATAATTACCACCTGGTATTTAGACATCATCGGGAACCTTTTCGCGGCATTGATTACAGCAGGAGCGTCTACATCTTTACCGTACAAAATTGTCTGATTAAATGCTTTTTCTGATTCCTCTAACACATTTGCGGCAATGAATTCTGTTATTTTATCAATAAAATAGGGTTCGTCACCCATCAAAAAGTATATAGGGCTATACGTTTTCTTCTTTAGGTCAGAAAGTATCGTCTCAAATGTCATTTCAAAAAAATATGACTGCAAAAATAGGAAAAAGATTAGTATTTTCCGGTTTTGCTTTATATTTATAGGCAACTTCCGCAAAATGAAAAAACTAAATTTACCAGAGTATTCCTTTAAAGTAAGAAAAGGGGATAATACGCTTTATATTTTTGACCCCCTTAGAAAAAAGGAGCTTGTTCTTACCCCTGAAGAATGGGTCAGGCAAAACCTTATTCAATACCTCATTAAAGAAAAAAGTTACCCTTCAGGGCTAATTTCTATTGAGGCTGGAATAAAGCTTAACACTTTGCAAAAAAGGTACGATATCCTTTTTTATTCGAATAAAGGGTGGCCGTTGGTTTTAGTAGAGTGCAAAGCGCCTGAAGTTTCGATAGGCAAAAACGTATTTGAACAGATACTCGCCTACAACAGTCAGGTTAAAGCCCCGTTTCTTATTGTAAGTAATGGCCTGCACCATTACTGTTTAAAACGCTCTACAGATAATAAATTCCGATTTCAGAACAATATTCCGGATTATTCAGATATCACAACTCTCAATTCCTGAACCTTGACCAAAAACTTTTTTTCTCTTCTTCATAGTAATAACTGTAACGGGAACCATAGCGATAATAACCTTTTTTGCCTGCCGGAACATCGTTGTAAAGTATGTTAACCCCTTTTATCTGATTTCTGGTCAATTCTTCTATCAGCCCTGCCAACACCTGCTTATATGTAACATTATGACGAACCACAAGCATTAAAAATGCAGACATCTTACTGATGAACATGGCATCAGAAACCATTCCTATTGGTGGTGTGTCAAGGATAATAAAATCGTATTCTTTTCTTAAGTCTTTAATTAAGTCTTCAAGCCTTTTACTTGCCACCAATTCTGAGGGGTTAGGAGGAATGGGACCCGAAGGGATTAGATCAAACTGTTGCTCTTCCAATTGTAAAACTATATCCTTAAGCTTTGCTTTTCCGATCAAATAATTACTCATTCCCTTCTGCTTTTCAAGCCGTAAATATTCCGATAAACGCGGGCGTCTCAAGTCCAGATCAACCAGGCACACTTTCTTCCCATATGAAGACTGAACCGCAGCCAGATTAATTGCCGTAAAACTCTTCCCCTCTCCTTTCATGGCTGAGGTAACGATTAATACCGGGGAACTGGCTTCTCCTAGCACAAACTGTAAATTCGCCCTTAACATCCTGAAGGACTCTGCAATAACAGACGTTGGAGATTTTACCACCACGGGTAAGTTTACTTCAGTATTCTTATGTATTGTACCTAGTATTGGCAGGTGCGTAATTGCCTTAATATCATCGTCTGACTGGACACGATTGTTTAACAAAGCCTTTATGTAGACAATACTAAAAGGGAACAAAAACCCTATTAACAAGGCTACCATATACCCCATTTTCGTATTGGGACTAACTAATATAGCCTCCCGTGGGTTAGCGATATCTAAAACTTCGTTTGTTGGTATATTCGAAGCCTTTTTAATTTGCATTTCAGAACGCCGCGTTAATAAATAGGTATATAGTTCATCATTTAACTGAAACCCTCGTTCAAACCTCAATAGTTCCTGCTGATCTTTAGGGAGTTTTGCCAATTTCGCTGCCAACTTCTCCCTTCTTCCCCTCACCTCTTCCAATGATATGTTGGTAGCGTCTAGTAGATTATTTACTGTTTCTCCTAGCTTTACTTTATGTGCTTCTATTTTCTTGTCCAACGAAGAAATATAGGGGTTGCCCCTTCTTGTATTCAATGTAAGCTCCGTTCTCTCATTATACATGCCCACAAGTTCCATAACCAGGTTATTCAAAACAGCATCATTTATCCCTAGTGTAGTTGGAGTGATTAATTCCTCAAGTACAATAGTATTATTTTTCAGGTTTGTTTTCAGGTACTCCAGATATCTTTGCGTAGTAACCAATTCTGCATTTTGTTGTTCTAAAGTTGTCTGCTGGGTATATGCCTCCCGTGCCTGAAAATCAATATTTACAATCCTGTTTAACGACCGGAAGTCTTCGAGCCTTTGCTCTGACACCTGCAACGAGTCTCCGAGTGTGGTTATTTGCATATCAATAAAGTCAATTGTCCTTTGAGCAACTTTATTTTCACGCTCAATTCCCTTTAACAGGTAATTCCCTACCAAGGCATTCAAATATATGGAAGCCTTTTCCGGATTACCGCTCTCCAATGAAAGCTTCATAATTGAAGAACCTTTAAGAATATCTACCGCTACATTACCATATTTTCCAACCAAGTACGGTAATGAACAAAACGAAAACCGATAAACATATTCTTTATAACCGGGCGTAATGCCCCTAATATCCTGATTAATCCAGAATTTAAAATGAAGGGACTGGACTGTATCACCAAGATAAAGCGTATCAGAATAATCAATCGGCACAATCCCATCATACTCCCATTGTTTATAATAATACCTTTCTGCCCCTTCGCTTTTTGTCAAAAGAATAAAGCTGGAATCTGATAAATAAACCAATTCAAAAGCAAGGTTTACTAACTGTGCATGAGAAGAATCGAACCCAACAACAAATGGGGAATTATGATACAACTCCTGCTCCCGAAATTGTTGCTCCCTGTAGTACTCGGTAAAAAAATCTAAATTCTTCAGCGTTTGCTTTTTTATTGCAGAGGAATTCACTATCCCTATTTCATTTTCCAACTCATAAGGGTCTCTGTACACTGAGCGCACCATTAACTTATCTAACGGATCTGACTGCTCTTTTATGAGTATCGTCGTCGATAATGCATATTTTTTCTCAGTATACCTATTATAAAAATATGTAACTAAAAGTACTATAGGTAAAAACACAAGGAACAACCACCAGTTATCCAACAACCGGTATAACCACTTCCTAATATCAACACCCTCTTCCTCATCAATAAAAGCACTGGAATTAAGCTGACTCATGAACCCGTTACTATTCCTGTTTATTTAACGAACACCTCATACCCCAAAACAGCAATAGAAAGAAATGTAATTATTGACTGGTAAGGAAACCGTTCCAGAGCCCATGACTTTGTGTTTCTTGGCTCAATGTATATTACATCGTTAGGCATAAGATAATAATATGGTGAAGCAATAACTGTATTATCCGTTAAATCCATCAGGTGAACTTCCGTTCCTGTCTGGGTTTTTCGAATTAGTTTTACTTCTTTTAAATTACCATAAGATGTTATTCCCCCGGCCAAGCCTAAAGCCTGAAAAATATTTATCTGATCCTGGTTAATTGTAAAGTTTCCCGGCGTTTTCACTTCCCCAAGAATTCCAACCTGATAATTCACCAGCTTTACAAAAGCAGATGCATCTTTAAAATATTCATCCAATTGCTCCTGGATTTTCTGTCTGGCTTCCTGCACTGTTAATCCGGAAACATAAAGCTTTTCGATAAACGAAAAACTAATATAGCCAAACTCATCAACAACATATGTATTTAAATACTGATACGTACTGTTCATCAAATAAGGAAAGTCAGTCTGAAAAAACTTACTTGTTTTGGCATCTATACTGTTCACCCTTACGTAAATATGATCTCCTGTTTGAATTTTATAAGTTGAGATCTGTGCAGTTTGGAACTCCGTTGTCATTTCATTGTTTACCTTCTCCTGGATCATCTTCACATTTTTTTGTGAAACACATGACCCAAGAAGAAAGAGAGCCACAACGGCATAAACTAAAATATTCTCATGCTTGTTACTTGTTCTTTTCATTGTCTGTACTTTTTATATTCATGTAAAGCTTTATAGAGTACCTGTTTCCGGCCATTGATATATGCAACCAAAAAAGCTCTTTTTACTCCGCAATTCTCTAAAATACTAAATGCCCTGTTTAAGTCTCCTCCTGCGAAAACCTGGTACTTATACCAGCCTTCTTCAAATACTGTTGAGACATATTCGTTACCTGAATAGATACTTAATATTTGTTCTTCACTAAGCCTGATGCGGGATGCTGCTATTTGAACAGAAAATTCAACAGGCTGAATGGTAGCAAGGCGCCCCTCGGTTTTAATTAATTGTTCAAGTTCCCTGGTTTCTTTTACCGCCTGGATAAGGGGTATACGCTTTGATTCTTTATAAGCTTCGATATAGGCATTTTCAACCCCGGTAACGGAACAAGATGCCTGAGCATCACTAAAAAGCCTGAATGCCCTTACCTGATAACGGTAAAAACTGCCTTCCTTAAACTCAACTATGGTCAGATCTCCTGAGTAAATTGCGCCAATCTGTTTCAATGTCATTTGGGTTTTACTCGCTGCCACCTGAACCCTGAACTCATACCCTTCAATAGAAACGTTTGTAGTCCCTCTGCCCCTCTCTTCTTTGGGAACAACATGAACACCCCCGTCATCTGCATTAACTTGCTTGTCTGCTGAATTCTGCTTTTCTCCTACTTTGTTATAATCTTCTACTTCATAAGCCTTGTCCTCAATCTTGTTGGTTTCTTTTTTTTCCTTAACTGTGTATTCAGCGTAAGAATCGCTCTCTTTTTCTATTTTATCGTTTGCGATTTCATGCTCATCAAATTCTTGTTCCTGCTGAATTGAAACACCCTGCAGAACCTCTTCGTCAGGAATGAAATCTTTGTCCGCCACATTACTATTCGTTCTCTGCTCTAAAGCCAGCAATGAGTCTGATATCTGTTGTTCAATTACATCCTGTTTGACGCTTACATCTTTATCTTCCTGGTACTGATCCCACATTTCCTTGAAAGCCTTAAAACTGGCCTCATCCCCTTCCAATTCCATCAATTGGCTAACAACAACAGGGTCGGGTATTGTGGTATCTGAAATATACTTCTGATACCTCTCATATTCTTTCCGGTTTATTACCAAATCCTCAGTCGCCTCCTCTGTCTCTAAGGTTTCTTGAGGTTTCTGTTTTTGGTATTCATTTGGAGAACTGGTGAAGATCGTAATTCCTTTTTCTATTGAATTCAAAGCCATCTCATTAGCGTTCGCCAATTTTTCCCGCCCCAGCTCTGTTTCTGCCTTTCCTGCTTCGTTATACAATGTCCCGGCCTGCTCACTAAAATACTGTTGTTCAATAAATGCCGGATGTTTTTTCTCCTCATCGCCCAGATAATCTTCAAGCAGGATAAGCATATCTGTGTAAATATCCTCATATTCCTTCAAAGCTTTCACATAATACTCAATAGCCTTTTCCTCATGCTGTTTAGCCTTTTTTGACCTCTTGCTTTCGCTTAAACCATTATCCTGGACTATAGTTTCATACTCAAGATATTCATCATTGCTCCGGTTTAAAAGGACATCGGCATCTTTGTGCTGTTCCGTTAGCTTATCCCACTTTTTTAAATCATCTTCTCCTAGCCAATTAGTATTTAAACTATAGACTGACACTTTTCCTTCCTGCGCAAAAGAAAATGAATTCCTGACAAAAACAAGAATTAGAATAAAAAAAAGCATCCGGATAACAGTCGGCACTTCTATAATACTGTTTCGCTGCATATTAAACGATGTAACTGATCTTTGTAAAATTAAGTTACAAAATTTTAATTAAAAATTACTATTTAGTTTTTTACAAAAAGAAATTAAGGGTTTTTACTTACTGAAATTTGGGTTAAAACACTGAAACATCACCTCATCTTCAAAACCGAAGGGAGTTTTATTCCATCTTTTCTTTCTCCCTACTTCAACAAATTCATTCTTCCCAAACAAATTTAAACTCGCTTCATTCTTTATTCCAATATTACAATACAACTGATTTAAAAGCAAAACATTAAACACATAATCCTTTAGCTCTTTCAAAGCCAAACCTGCATTCCCTTTGCCTTTTTCCGAACTTTCTGCTATAAGAATACCCACTCCAGCTCTCTGGTGTATTGGTTCATAATCAAATAAGTCAACTGCACCAATTGTTTTTATTTTTTCTCCTGTTAAATCAATCATTAGCCTGAGCTGCCGTGTCTGGAAGATATCCATATGGGCTGTTTCTAAATATTTTGACAATACAAAACGAGAAAAAGGTGTTACTGTATTACTCACTTGCCAAAGGTCTTGCCTGTTCTCCCAATCGTACAAAATATCGATATCCTCTGGCTCCGGTGCCCTAAGAATTATCCCCATAAATATGCGTCCTCATCGTTTTCTTTTTCAATCATTCGGCAGTGCAAGAGGTTCCTCAACCATAAGTTCATAAATATCAGAAGAACCAGTCTCCGGATCTATCTGCGAAAATAATGCCGAAAGACAGCTATTATCTACTATATAAAAGAGATCGTCTCTGGTGGTATTCACCGGGTAGCCAATATTTCTTGGAATAGACCATTTGTTTTGGTTTTTATAACTATAAAAAATGTCATATCCCCCCATATTATAATGACTTTTTGAGCTAAAAAAAAGTGTTTTTCCATCTTTACAAACTACAGGGGTTTCTTCATCCATTGGAGAATTAATCACTTTACCCAGATTTTTAGGCTTTCCCCAAACTTCTCCAGTTTCCTTTTTACTTACAAAAATATCCTTTCCTCCTTTTCCTCCCTGCCTGTCACTTGCAAAATATATTATGTTATCTGAAGTCCCGAAACTGGCAAAAGTTTCCTGAACCTGGGTATTTACCTTGCCTTGTAATTTTTTTGCAGGAGTCCATGCACCTTCCTTTAAATATGAAATGTAAATGTCAGAGTTCAAATCGACCTCTCTTACCAGTAACATTTTTGTTCCGTCATGGTTAAGCGAAGTCGGATAATAATCGCCATCGGAAACAACATCCTGATTAATATTTATTGGCTTAGACCACCCTCCTTCTTCTTTTATTGAATAAAAAATTGCATCATAAAATTTTAACCCCCTCACAAAAACTAGCGTATTTCCGTCACCAGACTTTAATGCATTAAACTCGGAATAATCTGTATTTATTTCCGGTCCCAACTTCTGTGTTTTTAGCTTTACTGGTGTATCCTGGATAATTTTTGCCCTTTCACATGATTTAATTTCGTTTTCCACAACAGTAAGGTTATAATTCCCATGAAAATATGGAGAATCAAGAAATTTATTATACGCTTTCAAAGCATTATCCAGCTGTCCATCCGCCCTGTAGGCATTTCCTAGATAAAAGTATGCATGCAAAGGGGCCTTTTCAAAGTTAAACTTACGCCCATTATATTCTCTTTTAGGTACTGTATTCTGAGCTGCCGTTTCCAAATATTTTACAGCAAGGTATTCCTGACCTGGAATATTCAGATAACATTCCCCTACTTTAAAATTATAATTCGAATTTTGGGGATACTTTTGTGCCAGTTTTTTGAAGAAATATACAGCTTCTTTATAATCCCTTCTTTGAAAAAAGAACCTGCCTTCCTCAAATAGCTCCTCAGGTGCTGATATTTCCTGTGCATTTATATTTATCCCTAAAAAAAACAACAAAAACAATATTGAAAAGGTTTTCATAATCGAATCTTTATGAAATTGTACTACCATAAAAAAAGCAATTCATTTTAATCTTACCATTGTGTTTACTACAAACACCGTGCAAATAAAAACTAATGCCCGGAAGAAAAGTAAATCCGTCTATTGAAGTAATTAATCAACTCTTAATTCTTCAGGAACAATATTAACTATTTTAATAATTATTCCTGTATTATTGACATTCTTAAACTGAAATTCCGCTCTTCTGTTATACCTTCTTCCTTCAGGGCTGTCTTCTCCATTTGGTTTTTTATTAATTGCAATAAAATTCTTTTCCCCCATTCCAACGACTTCTATTCTCTCTTCTGCAACCCCTTTTTCCACAAAAAACTTCTTCACCATTTCAGCCCTCCGTTCAGAGAGCCTCTGATTATAAGCCTCAGGACCCAAAGCATCCGTATAGCCAATTATCGTTAAATTTATTTCTTTCTTTTCCCCTAGAAGTTTTATATAACTATTCAACACTTCTTTTGATTCACTGGATATTGTATAGGCATCAAAACTAAAGAGTATCGGGGCTACCTCAAATTCAGTTTTCTTTAACTCCACCTTTTCTTCAGTTTTCTCCACTACCTCTTCCTCTGTTTTTTTTGCAAGCGGGACTCCTTCCTCTTCAGCCATTTCGTTTGGGAACGAGACCATATAAATATCCCAATGTCCATTCCCTCCTTCAAGTATTCTGTGAATGTAAGCTCGTTCGCCATTATTCTCCGGGTAATAAAAAAGATCTTCATCCGTAGTGCTCAATGGGTAATGAAGATTTTCGGGCACCGTCCATCCGGTATCAGAAAAGTAACTCACAAAAAGATCGTACCCTCCCATATTCATATGTCCCTGAGAACTAAAATACAGGGTTTTCCCATCAGCTGATATAAATGGTGTGTCTTCATTCAATTCTGTATTAACATTCGCCCCAAGATTAACAGGTTCCCCCCAATCTCCATTTTTTTCTTTTGCAACTGAATATATATCCATTCCGCCAATCCCTCCGCGGCGATTTGAGGTAAAAAAAATGGTGTCCCCACTCTTCGAAAATGAGGCATGAGATTCCCAATATCGTGAATTAATACTTTTACTGATTAATTTTGACTTACTCCATTTTCCATTTTCATAGCGGCTAATATAAATATCACTATCAAAGACATCTTGCTTAGCCAGCAACAGGGTATTTCCTTCGTATGATATTCCGGTAACAAACTGATCTCCGTCGGACATTAATTGTGGTGTTATGTTTATAGGCCTTGACCAGTTGTCCCCTCTTCTTTTTGACATATAAACAGCCTCATAAAATGGCAGCTTAGTCATAAATACCAGTGTGGAACCATCACCAGACACCACACAATTATGGTTTGCCCGGTTATTATTTATTAGCTTCCCCATATTTGTGAATTCAACTGTTGCCGGAGAATGGACAAACTCTTTTGCAATATGAACTGCCTCTATTTGTTTTTCTGCATATTTTTTTTCCTCAGATGCCTGTTCTGGCAGCAATCCCAGATATGTATTATACCCTTCGAGTGCTTTATCGAATTCATACAAAACACGATATGTATTTCCAAGGTACAGATAGGCATCAATTGGTGCAAACTCTTCATGAATTGTTGTTCCGGTGTACTTAGGAGATACGTTCTCGCATGATTTCAAAAGATAGTTTACAGCCTTTTCTTTTTGTCCGGGAATATTCAGGTAGCACACCCCAATCCTGTAATTAATACTAGCGCTTTCTTCATAACCACGCTTGTAAACTTCAAGGTAATCCTGCAATGCATCGACATACTCTTCTGCTGCAAAGAAAAACTCCGCATCGGCAAAGTATTCCCTAATGGTTATTTCCTTCTTTTGTGAATATAGGACCGTACAGCTAAAAATTAGGATGACGGGGAGTAAAATTTGCTTCATCAGACTGATTTTAGTACTAAACAAATATAGGATAAAAACATGTTCTACTCAATAAGGTTGAATATAGATTTAAGATACAAAATATATTTGACTTCTCATATGCAGGAAAAGCAAGCGCTTAAACATGTTTAACTATTTCACTTTCAATTCTTGTGGCACTTGCACAACTCTTTTCACCTGAATTTCATCACCATCATAAAGCAGATTAAGTGTGACTCTCCTGTTAAACTTCCTACCCAAGGAATTGTCCGAACCATCAGAGTTGCTATTTTTTGCTACAGGAACTTTCTCCCCTTTGGCAATCACCAGGATTCTTGGTTCCTCAACCCCCTTATTCACAAGATATCGCTTCACAGCCCCTGCTCTTTTATTTGATAATTTACTGTTATACAGTGCAGTCCCTTTTGAATCTGTATGACCGACAATCTCAACATTTATACTATTCTCTGTATTTAACAAGGTGCTTATACTATCCAAAAACTCAAAATAATGAGCATCCAGTTTATAACTATCAAATCCAAAAAGTATATCTTTTATAACGAATATAAGTTTTTCACTCAAAGAATCTTTATCCATAACAGCTGTAGAAGATTCCCATTCCGGAATGGGCAGCAAAAATTCATCTACACCTTCCTCCTCAATATTTACTGTCTGTTCAGCATAATGTTGTTTGTCATAAGTAAAAGTTACTTTATACTCTCCGGGTGTCAATAAAAGAGCATATTCTCCCTGAGCATTTGTTTGCCCAGAAACTGGCACACCTTCGTTCTCTGAATGAACAACATACGGCACTTTTTTACCTGGAATCGCATTGGTAAAACCGAGTTGTCCATTTACCAGCACCTTCCTAAGCAAAGCTTCCTCGTCAAGGTTTACCCTATAAATTACCCCTTCCTTCTCTCTATTGTTTCTGTACGTATAGAAGATGTTCCTTTCATTCGTTGGTGACAAGAAATTATCATCGCCTGGTGTTGAAACCGGACTGCCCAAATTTATGGGCACCCCCCAATTTCCGTTTGAATCTTTCAGAGAAACAAAAAAATCTGTTCCTCCAATATTCAAATGTCCTTCTGAGGTAAAAAACAACTTTTGATTGTCTTTAGTTATAAAAACTGAAGTCTCATCAAACGATGTGTTTATTTTGCCCCCAAGATTAGCCGGCTCCGACCACTTTCCGTTTTCAATCACCGACATATAAATATCAGCACCTCCTTTACCTCCGGTTCTGTTACTGCAAAAATAGAGCGTGTCCCCACCAGCAGAAAAACTTGCAAATATGTCATTCTGTAACGAATTCACTGGTTCAGGAAACGGCATATATTCTCCCCATTCCCCCTCCTGCTTTTCTGCATAATAAAGCTCATATCCTCTTTCAGCCTGATATGACCTCAGAATAATCTTGTTACCATCTCTATTAGAACTCACCAGAACATGATCTCCATCCGATTTGATTATAGGTGTTAGGTTTTCCTCGTTTAATATCTCTGCTCCTTTTATATCCGCTTCTATTATTGCATCATAAAAAGGGCGCTTTTCCATATAAAATATTGTCCCTTCCCTGCTAAGGACCGGATTGTATAAAGGATATTTACTGGTAGTATTAATTTCCTGCAGTGATGATTTTGTAGGGTTTTGACTCATTATCTTTGCCTTGAGACAAGTTGAGATATGGTAGTTTGCCAGTGTTTCTTCAGGATTTCCTTGTACTAAATCTTTATATTTTGAGAATACCTCAATCGCTTTATCAAAGTTTTGGTTTATCCTGTGTGCTATTCCTAAAAGAATATAGGCATCTTGGGGAGCTTTCGTTTCTTCAAAAACATTTTCAGGCGATATCGTAATGTTTTCTATTGCTGACTCCAAATACGGTATGGCCTTTGTCTCTTTTCCCGATATTTTAAGGTAGCACTTTCCAATTTTATAATTTATGTTTGAATTCGACACCCCTTTGCTTTCAAGTAATGTATAAAGGGGCAAAGCTTCCCGATATTCCTCCCCATGCATAAACTCCTCTGCCTCTCCATAAATATCCTTGTTGTCAATCCAGATCTGCGTATATGTGATTTTTGAAATTGCAAATAATAGCACCAACAGAATTTGTAGTTTTTTGCTTTTCATAAATAATTTAGTATCTCTGGTTCAAAAGATAACCTGCAATTAAACAGCTTAATCATATCCTTACCTAAGTTATTATATACCCTTACTTTTATCACTTGTAGGGCTATTTTACATCCTATTCTGTTCTTTTTTCTCTTTCCGTCTTCTAATCAGAAGGATTAGAAGAATTATTGCAAAAAGGTTAACAAGAATAAGTGTTGCGATAAACCTCCTGCTTTCTTCTACCTCTCCTACCAGTTTCTTTTGCGATAGCTTCCAGTTATCCAAACCTTTTTCCAGAAGTATTTTTATCAACAGGTTATTAACATCTGATTCGGTATAATCAAAATAAGGAGCCTGGGCCAGAAGATACTGAATTACCTCAACTGGTAATGAGAATTGAGATCTTTCCATCGATAATAACACTTCTTTCAAACTACCCTCTGCATGTTTTATCAACTCATCTATAAAGTCATTGACATTACCCGCCTCGAGCATATCCAGAAGTACATTATAAACTTCCGCCCTTGTGTACCCATGTGTCTTTGAATCTCTTAACAGGAGACTAATCAATTCCTCCAGTTCAGATATTTTTCCACTTTCAATGTCTATTTCCTGAATATGCCTCTTTAACTCTCCTGTTGCGGCATCAGACAGCGCCTCTTTTAATTGTAGAATATTTTTCTGCCTTTCTGCACGGGCTTTTTCTATTGCTGATATTAAGTCTGATTTTGAAATACCTAACCGTTCCATTTCATCAAAAAGGTACTCTACCAGTTCGATTGAATTCCTTATATGAAGGGAGTCAAAATTTACCCCCTTTAAAACTGCAAGCAACTCTCCATCTGAACTCAACAATAAATTATTGTAAAACTGCTGAAGCCCTTCTGTTGAAGAAGAAAGTTCTACCGCCTTGGTTGCATCTGCCTCATCAAGTTGCGTAAACAAAGAACCTCTTATTTCATCTGAATTCTTAGCATTAAAAGATGCTGTAAGTTTTTCCGGTTTATCACTAAAGGTTAAAATGTACGACGCCAGGGACAAATTATCTCCCGAATGTGGCACAGCCTGTATCAAACCGGTATTGATCATCTCTACATCTGTCAATTCTCCACTTTTCCCCTGTTTGATAAGAGCCAAAGGAATTGTTGCTGCTCCAATCAATGAATCATTTGAATGCAGAGCTTCCAGGCTTTTTATGTCTTTGATTTGACCTATAAACTCTTCCTTTTCTCTTTGGGTAAGCAGTACTCTAAAAAGGGATTCTACGTCATTTTCTGTGTAATTATGGTCCGCTGCACCAGCGATCAACAAGTCGTATAGTTCCGTTAATGAGTTGATATCTTTAGTGTCTAAAGACTTAAGATAATTCGCCAGTGCTTCATTTGCAAGATAGGCTACTTCGTCCATTTCGGTAGTTTCTGTCTTTTGTTCAGAAGCGACCTCATCTACTACTTCCGGGATAGGCTCGTAATATATATTAACCTCTTTATCTGAAGAGCGCCCGTTTTCGCTGGATAAAGTAAAAGCTATTCTATTTTCACCAGGCTCCGGAGTATAAATGTAGGAGAATTTTTCTTTTGTCATAAGATATTCCTCCTCAACATTAAGGCCATTGTTCACATATGCTTTAACAGAAAGACTACTGCCCTTCTCTACCACAAAATCAATCTTGATCGGAACCGAATCGGTTATTATATACTCCTCTGTCTCTAATTCCAGACGGGGAGGCTCTGTAAGAACAAGCGGTTCTTTCACTTCCTCCTTAGCAACAGCTACCGCATTTATCTCAGGAATTTCAACTTTGCTATTATTTTGAGTCAATGCCAACTCTAAAGGAACTGTAACAGGTTTTATCCCTTTTCCATCAATCCTTAAGAGATAAGTCCCTTGTTTTGCTTTTATTTCAAAACGCCCTGAATCATCGGCTTTTACCTCCTGTACAATCTTCGCTGCCTTATTATCAATTAGCGATACTGTAACCCCTTCTTCTTGTAAGAGTTCAGTATCCGGCACATTCACTTGACCATTAACAGTAAATAACCTTGGCAAAACCGCATTATAGACTTCAATCCAGTAAATATCTTTTAGCCCTGCGGTTGAAGATGGCTCATAAAAACATTGAATACCCGTTCCGCTGCCTGAGGAGGCCGGACAAAAAAACACATCATCATCGGTTGTATTAAGAGGGTACCCCATATTAACAGGGCGCGCCCACTTTCCCGGACCTATTTGCCTTGAAACGAATATATCATATCCCCCCATAGAATTGTGCCCTAAAGAGCTGAAATATAAGTTTTGATCTTTCGGAGATACAAAAGGGGCATCCTCATTATATGGAGAGTTTACAACAGGTCCTAGGTTTACTGGCTCTCCCCACTTGTTTCCAGCAACACGCATTGCCTTGTAAATATCCAACCCGCCATAGCCACCTCTTCTGTTGGACGTGAAATATAAATATTTTCCATCGGGAGAAGGTGAGGCATGAGATTCCCAGTATTTGGTATTTATAAGGGCATTTAATTTAACCAAAGGCTGCCACTTGCCATCAACCTTTACACTTGAATAAATGTTCCCGTCAAAATTATCACTCCTGTAAACATATATTTCATCCCCATTAAAAGATATACCCGTACAATATGAATTCCCGTCTAATGCAAAGTCAGGGGTTAAATTATACGGTGCGCCCCAATTTCCATTCTCATCTTTATAAGTAATAAAAACAGCATCATAGAACTGAAGTTCCCTATTAAAAATCAACGTTTTCCCGTCGCCGGACAATATTGCATTCGATTCGGCAAATCGACTGTTAATTTTGTTCTCAATTCTTTTTCGCGTTAAATAAACCGGGCTTTTTTTGTACAATTTTGAATTTTCACTTGATTTAATCTCATTATCAACAACAGCAAAATCAAAATCATCCGGTTCCACAGATTTCTTAAAAAGTATATAATATTCCTGCGCCTTGTCAACCTGCCCATTAATTCGGTATGCTTGTGCAAGATAATAATATGTTTCAGGAGGAGCTTGTTTTTCTTTATAGGAATTAACTTTATAGTTCCAATTGATATTTTTCGACGCTTTAAGTAAATACTCCGTCGACTTCTCTTTTTGATACGGATCATTCAAATAACAAATCCCTACTTTAAAAATAACGTTATAGTTATCCGGTTCAGTACGCAATATTCTCTGATAAAGAGGCAATGCTTCTTTATATTCATCAAAAAGAAAGTAAGATTCTGCCTCGACAAAAAAGTCTTTATTATTTACTTTTTCCTGGGCAAATAAACTGCAATTAGAACTAAAAAGAACCGCGAACACATAACAACATAATAATCTTCTCATTGGATCGTTAACAGGTTGGTTTCAAACAAAAATAGAAATAAAAAGCTAACCATAAAGCTAATTATATTTACAGTTTTAACAAAATAGCCTTAAATGTCACCTTTCCTCTTCCAGCAACTGTCCTATTCTGTTAAGAAAAGAAGCCCCTAAAGCTCCGTCTATGACCCTGTGATCGTAACTTAATGAAAGTGTCAAAATATCTCTAATCCCAACAGTTAAAGCTCCATCCAGTTCCACGACCCAAGGTTTTTTCTTTATAGTCCCAACAGCTAATATAGCTGATTGCGGCTGATTAATTATGGGGGTCCCCATAATGTTATTAAAAGTTCCAATGTTTGTTATCGTAAAAGTCCCCCCTTCTGTTTCTCCGGGCTTTAATCCCCCTTTTCGAGCTCTCTTAATCAGGTCGTCCATTGTCAAAGCCAGCTTTTTCAAGTTAAGATGATCGGCATTACGGACAACTGGAACAATTAAATTATTATCTGCTAAAGCTGTTGCTATTCCCAGATTAATATATTTTTTCTTTACAAGATAATTGCCATAAAGTGACACATTAATTCCCGGGTATTCCTTTAAGGCCCGAACCACCTGCTCTGCAATAATTGACGTATAGGTTAAATTGACACCGGTTTCCCCTTTGAATTTTTCTTTAATGGAGCCTCTCCATTTCACCGTTTGTGTCAGATCAACTTCAACCGTTGATGTTACATGAGGGGCAACTGATACGGAACGTACCATATGTTCAGCAATTAGTTTTCTCATGCGCCCCATTTCTTCCAACTCTTCTCCTTCTTTAGGGTGATAAACCGGCTGTAAATCTTCATTTACAGTTTTTTTGAAACTCACCGTCCTTTTCTCCGATTGTTTTATTTCTCCCTGAATTACTTTTTCCGACGTGAAATAATTCCGCACATCCATCTTGGTAATATTTCCATTTTCTCCAGTACCTTTAACCTGCAGTAGTTCTTCAAAGCTAATCCCACGCTGACTGGCATAATGTCTTATAAAAGGAGTAATGACCGAATGCCCTGCCTTTCTGTTTTCCTGACTATCTTCATCATTATCTGGCAATGGTAAGTTTTGGGCATCTTCTAGCCGGGTTGCTTCTTCTTTTTGACCAGGAGCCTCTAAAACCTCCTCTTCTGTGTCAGAACCAAGGGTTCCTATAATAGCTATCACATCTCCTACTTTGGGGACTTCCCCCTCTCTGAAAAATTGTTTTTTCAAAATTCCGGAAACCGGAGACGGAATCTCTGAGTCCACTTTATCTGTTGCTATTTCTACCAGTGGCTCGTCTTCAATAACTTCTGAATCCAATTCGGTTAACCAACGGGTAATGGTAGCCTCTATAATTCCCTCCCCTAAGCTGGGAAGGTGCACTTCAATATTTGCCATCTATGCCTCTAGTTTAAACACTCCGTCCTAAAAGACGAATATTTTTTAATAAAATCACAAAATCGTTATAAACTTTGTAATCTTTAGCATACATAATATCCATTCGTTGCTGAACTGCCTGATTTAAAGTTTTTCTTTTTAAACCATCAGATGGTCTTAAAATTCCTTGTCGAAAGTCCTTCGAGTGAACATTTAAATGCTTGTCCAGGGTAATCCCAACCCAGGTATATCTACCTACAATAACCATTAAACAGTTTCTTAAATAAACCATTGGTTTTGGTATAACTAACAACAGAACCGGGCAAAAAAGCATTAGAATTATCCCTGACAATATATCAAACATTCGTTTTTTTCTTTTGTTCATGCCTTTGGACAGCGCGTTTACATCTACCACATAAAGATCGCCTGCCGTATTTATCGAATTGCTCCCTATTATAGAAATGCTTTCGGGAGGGGCTATCTTAATACTTGTAGTTGCTACTGCCGGAGACAGCATATTGCTAATAATATCACTTGCTGAAAGATCCTGAGAGCAAAACACAAGCTCGTCTATCTTATTTATCCGGATTATTTCTTCAATACGGTTTATTTCTCCCAGCACTTCACTTGCATCTTTGCTATCCTTCCAGACCCGGCCAATATAACTGTAATTCACTCCTGAATCTTTCAATATACCGACTACCCGTTTTGCCTCCGAACCTGAACCAACAATTGCGATCTTTTTTTCCTTTTTCCCAAACTCAAGGGAATGACTGTCCTTAAACAATAAACTAACTCCCGCCCGAACAACAAAGGTTGCTATTAATGCCCATAAACTTCCAATTAAAATCAAGGCCCTGGAAAACCGCAGCGATTCCGGCAGCAATGCATATATTAATAGTATAGACAGCAACCCTGATAATAAACCTCTGTAAATATACGATGGCCTGACTTTTCTTTCATAAGCGCCAAATAGAAAAAGAAAAAACATCCAACTGCTTATAATTACCGGAACAACAAAATAATAATATTCCTTAGGGTAATAGCCAACCTCTCCAAACCTATATTTTTCCCAGAAAGGGACAAGAAAATAAAACCCGGAATAAATAACAACAAAATCCAACACTGGTTTTATCCCACTGGAAATCAACCGCCTGAGTATTCCAATAGCTGCCCTGAAATAAATCGCAAAATTTATTAGGAGCTTATAAACCCATGCGTTTTTTGAGGAAAAATGTTTGTTTGCAAAAATTATCATGGCTTTATAAAAAACCATTACATAATTGATGCTTCCTTTTTTTGTACTTTCTCCTTTGTAGTGAATTATAGTGGTGTCGGAAAAGTAATAATTATCATACCCGGCTTTAATTATCCTGTACGATAGATCAATATCTTCCCCATACATAAAAAAAGCTTCATCAAGCACACCGACCTCGTCCAGAACTGACTTACGAAGCATCATAAAAGCCCCTGCAAGTATTTCGACCTTATGATTTGAATCTTTATCCAGGTATCCCAGGTGATATTTGCCAAACAGCTTTGATTTCGGAAAAAGTGATGACAATCCAAATATTTTATAAAAAGATACTTCCGGAGTGGGCAGTGAGCGTTTAGACTCAGGAAGAAACTCCCCCTTTCCATCTATCATTTTTACTCCCAAACCTCCTGCATTTGGATGTGCATTACAAAAGTCAACACACTTTGCCAATGTGTCTTCCTGCAAAAAAGTATCCGGATTTAGGAGAAGAATGTATTTCCCTTTACACAATTTAATTGCCTGATTATTGGCTTTGGAAAAACCAACATTGTCCTTATTTTCAATTAAACATACCTCCGGGAACTTTTGCTTCACCATCTGACAGGAACCATCCACAGAATTATTGTCTACAACAAAAACTTCCCCGTCTAACTGTTCAAGTGATTTATAAACTGAATGAAGACATTGCTCCAAAAAATGCTTCACATTGTAATTTACTATTACGACTGAGATTTCCATTATACCTTCCTGCAAACTCTTACTCCGAACATTCAAGTAAATACAATTTACATGCACTTTTGTAGCCTAAATTACACGCTTTATTAAAATTGAAGCATGCATTGGGCATATCCTTAATTCTTAAATAACTCATTCCTAAGTTGTAGAAAAGAATGGGCCTTTCATCTCCATACTGAACGGCCTTATTAAATTTTTTAGCCGCTTCTTCGAACATTCTTTTTTCATAATCCATCATGCCCCAACTATGATATACAGTTGCATAACGAGGATTAATCTCAAGCGCTCCTCTAAAGTCAAGTTCTGCTGCCTCAAAATTCCCCAAATAATAATAAGCCACCCCTCTATTTAAATATACCCGTTCCTGATATTTTCCCGGAATCTGATAGTACAATGCATTATCAAGATCTTCAATAGCCTTTGAAGGTCTTTGTTTATAGTTATAAACAACAGCCCGAATATAATAATACTCAGGCTGTTGAATGTTTTTTTTAACTAGTTCATCTATTTCTTTCAGAATCTCTCTGTCTTTTTCCATTAAAAGCATGATATTGACTTTCTTTTCTAAGGCATCCAGATATAATTTATCAATATCCAGCGCTGCCTCAACATGCTTTAGTGCTGCTTCATATTCTTTTTCTAAAACCAGCTTATCTGCTTTGGCCAACTCTGCATTTATCTCTCCTCTTTGACCAAATGCCAAAGAACAATAAAACAAAACTCCAGTAAAAATTACTCTCCTCAACATTAAAAATTCTATTTGAAAGCAATATATAAAAAATATCCACTTTAAGATTGAATTCGGTTCGGTATTTAATAACTTCTTCAGTTCAATCGAACTAAATATAGTTTAGTACATAGAAAAGAAACAACCACACTATTATCGGACTTTGTGAAACTTAAGGTTCTATCCGATTTCGATTAATCCAGCTCTGTTTATTTTGCCATTTTCTTAAAGTCCTTACTTAATAATCCATCCGGATTCTTTTGATTAATCCTATGATAATCAAAATAGTAGAATTTAGCATCCGCCGCTCCTATTATTACTTTATAACATCTAGCGTCCATTTTTGTTCCTTCCGGTCCTACTTTGTGCAAGAAAACAACGTTCTCTTTTCTTTCTTTTATGGCTTGCTGAATTTCCTCTTTTGTTGCAATTTTAAATTTATGTGGATATACTTTTCTTATTCGTGCCGTTGAATTCACATTTTTTGCTAATTCTTCTTCTAATACATACAGCGTTTTTGACTTTATGTCCTGCATATTATTATTGTAATACTTAAATACGTTTGCAGAAACTATTTCCGGTTTATCTTTTATAAGTAAAGCATGATTTTGAATAAACCTGACCAACAATGCCAGCTTATAAATATAGTTGTCCTCTTCAACATTATAATAAGCTAATGGTACAGAAGCCAAATCCGGCATCTGGTTTTTTCTGAAATAATCCCCTCCTAAAGAAAGATGTAAAAACCTGTATTGCGCATCGGTTTTATCGTTATCAAACATTACTGAGGCCATATACAAAAATGAATACTGAGGGTCAAAACGAAGTTCTTCAAATTCCTTAAATGAAATAAAGTCAAACTCTGTAATGTTCCATTCCTGCTTCATTACTTCTTTTATTTCGATATTGTACTCCAGCAAAGGGTTGTCCAATAGCACTACCAATGTTTTTGTGTTGAAAAATGAATTAATATCATCTTTGGATGGTATATACTCCTGCCCCTTTAATGAGTTTACAGTAAACAAAATACTGATTAATAATACAATGTGATTTTTCATTTTGCGTTTATTTTTGGATTAGTTATTTTTTTCTCTGAAAATAATATTCGTTATTTTTTAATTAAAAATAAAGGATTTCGTTCGTTAAACCTCCTTATGTATACAAATTTCAATTGTTTCTTTTTCTTTCTTGATAACGACATATATTCATCATACATTTCAGTGTCAGACATTAACAATACCTCCACCCCTTCAACCGAATATTCAATGATATTCCCGGTCTTGAAGTCTAGTAGATATTGTTCCATTTCAGTAGTTGTTGAAGGGGGCCGTGTTGAATGTGGGTAATTCGAATATGCATTGTATGGATAATTGTAATTTTCGTAAGTTCTATACGCAATAAAATGACAAATACTTCCTACCATTGTGATTCTATAAAACCCATTATCTATTCTAACATAGAGAAACCCATTTCTTGAATATCCCCAAACATCTTTAGACTTTGCCTCAATTTTATTTCCGACATTATCGAAATAATAAAACTTACTCTGATTTAATACCCGCTCAAAAAAATCTTTGTCTGAATAACTGTAATCAGAGAGGATTCGGCTTTTAGGGATCGGAGCGTTATACCGGACACTTTCAAAATCCGGATAGACCCCTTCTGCAAATTTAAAATCAGTATCATACAAAATCAGCGTATCCGGGTAGTCTTGAGCAAACACAGAGGAAGACAAGGTGCAAAGCTGAACCAATGGAATAAGTATAATAATTAAAGGCTTCATATTCTTTTAAACGATTTGGCATGTTATATATTTTAATTGTTTTCCCACACCGGGTAAAATGATAATAAATTTACAAATTATTATTTTCCCGGTACAATATCATCATAAAAGCTAATTTTATACCAATTCTTATTGTTTCTCTTTTTTTAATTATATTTATATTTGAATAT
Source organism: Bacteroidales bacterium (assembly GCA_965230395.1). Lineage (GTDB taxonomy): Bacteria > Bacteroidota > Bacteroidia > Bacteroidales > UBA10428 > UBA10428. The sequence continues at coordinate 1,043,353 of CBDDKV010000002.1, read as the reverse complement.
ACAATCCAGCGAAAAATATTATTCTAGTTAATGAAACTACTAAATCTTGCAATAAGGAATATCTCAAAAAAAGCTGACAAGGTTATTAAAGGTGAGGACCTGAACGAATTAGTCCTTCTTATCTTAATAAGTTATGGTATGCTTTTTTACCTTATAGCGTATACGACAATTGCTTTTTTTAACGAAAATTACCTTTCAACGATTGTTTTTATTGCTGTATTGTTGTTGGTTTTCGTTAATATTAGGATACTGACGGTCCGACAAAACATTGATAATAGTGGAAATGCATTTCTGGCTATTTCCGGAATTTTATTCTCTTATTTACTGGCCACAAAAGGTTTGTTCAATTCAGGTTACATCTGGATTCTTCTTTTTCCGCTCCTATCTGTTGGAGTAAAGGGACTTCGTACAGGAATACAATTCGCTCTGGTTTTTATGGCTTTTTGTGCTATAATACTCTTTGCTAGCTCTTTCATTTCAATACTCCCTAATTATAATATAGTAAATAGCCTTATATTAATTAGTTGTTATTTTGCTCTTATCATATTCCTATATATATCTGGATATTTAAACACAAACAAACTCCTTGTACTAAAGGAAAAAGTAAAAGAAAACGATTCTGAACTAAAGAAAAAAGATGAATTTATTTCCCGGTTATCGCATCAAATCAGAACACCTTTAAATAATATCACATTAATTTCCACATTGGTTAATCAGGCCAAATTTGATCCGGAACAAAGAGATTTGTTCGAAACAATTATCGCTTCAACCAATAACCTAGTAAATGTGGTCAACAATATTGTTGAGGTGTCAGCTTTTGATATCGACAAGGCCTCAAGAACCAGCGTAAAGTTCAATCTGCACTCTACCATTGAGAATACTATCCGACTATTTTTAGCTCAGCATAAAAACAGTATTTCAATTAATTTAACAAATCCGGTAAAAGATGATTTCATAGGAGATCCGGTACGCATTAAGCAACTTTTTTTAACTATTATCGAAAACTTCATAAAAACTCTTTCACAAAATAAAAAACAAGAGTTCGAAATAAAGATTTCTGTTGATAAAGAGCAAAACAGCCAACTTTTTCTTCGTTTTTGTATTATCAGTGAGCAGTTTAAGTTTGCCGAATACAACAACAACACATATCTTATTGAAAGACAAAACGAATTGGACCCAAGCAGTCCAAACCTATCTGACGCTCAATATGACTTTTCCATTGCCGAGAAAATTATTGCTTTTTATAATGGGCACTTAAATAAAAATGAAGCCGGATGCCTGTTTCATTTTACATTGGGGCTTGAAAAATCGACAAAAAAAACAGTTCAGGAGACTGAAACCTCTGAAATAATACAGCAACAAAGAGCTAAAAGTTTAAAAGAGTCAAATATTCTACTTGTTGAAGACAATTCAATAAACCAGAAAATTGTTCTTCTGAGTTTAAAAGGTAAAGTGAAAAATATTGACCTGGCAAGCAATGGGAAGGAGGCTCTTGATAAATTTGGCACTACGCGCTATGATATCATTTTAATGGATATTCAGATGCCGGTTATGAATGGTATTATCGCCACAAAGAAAATCAGGGAACTTGAAGCAAGTTCAAACCTTCATACACCAATTATTGCCATAACAGCCAATGCCTTATCCGGAGATAAAGAAGCCTGTCTTGCTGCTGGAATGAATGACTATATCAGTAAGCCCTTTCAGGTAGAAATCCTCCTTCAAAAAATGGAGTACCTTTTAAAGTTGGAAAAATAAGGCGGTCCCTGCGCTACAAAAACATCTTTTTTATTTATTTTTTGTATGTTTTATCCTTAGCCCCATAACCAAAATATCATCAACCTGCTCCTGGTCTCCCTTCCATTCTAAAATACTTTTCCGTAAAAACTCTTCCTGCTTATCCATTGACATCTGATGCAAAGCCAATAGCAAATGTCTAAACCGTCTATATTTATACTTTTTCCCCTCTGGGCCTCCAAACTGGTCCACGTAACCATCAGTGAAAATGTAGATTATGTCTCCATCCTGAAGTGGGACAACGTGATTGTTAAAAGATCGGAGTTCATCATCCTCTTCATAAACACCAACTGAATGCCGATCCCCCTTGATTTCAATTATGGAATTATCTCTTACAATATATAATGGATTAAATGCTCCAGCATATTCTAAAAAAGTATGTTCCTCATTTAATAAACAGAAGGCTAAATCCATTCCATCCCTCAGTTTCATTTCATCAACATCACCAAATACCCTCTCGAAATTTTTGCTCAGACTATTTAAAACCTCTGCTGGAGTATATATTTTTTCTACCTCCGTGATTCTCCTGAACAACTCTACTCCAATGATTGACATAAACGCACCTGGCACACCGTGCCCTGTGCAATCCACGGCTGAAAAAAAAACATTCCCTTTTACTTTATTTACCCAGTAAAAATCCCCGCTAACAATATCTTTTGGCATATGCAAAATAAACGAATCAGGAAAAATAGTCTTAAATAATTTTACAGAAGGCATCATTGCCAACTGTATTCTTCTTGCGTAGTTTATACTATCGGTAATATTTTTGTTCTTTAACGTTAGTTCTTCCTTTTGTTGTTCAATCTTTTTTGCAATTCTTTCCTTTTCTCTATATTCCTTATTAACCTTTCTTAAATTTCTTGTCCTGAAGTGAATAAGAGATATTACCACGACCCCTAAAAACAAGCTATACAATAGAAATGCTATCTTTGAAAGGTATATGGGAGTTTTAACAATAATTATTATCTCCTTAATTTTACTGCTTATCACTCCATGACTGTTACGCGCCCTTATTTTTAATTTATAGTCTCCCGTTGCAAGCCCTCCAACCGATAAAGTATTATCCTGTAGCTTTTCCCATCCTCCTTCGTGTCCTTTACCTGTCAGGCTAAATTCAAAGACCGTTCTTCTGGGAGCAAAGTAGTCAAATGTTGTGAATGATAACTCCAGAAACCTGTTCACAGGCAACATTAATATGGTATCGGTAAGCGGCAATAGCTTTCGTTCTGTTCTCTTATCACTTACAATACTCATTTTTGACACTTCCACATTAGGTATATTAGAGTTTCTGAAAACTGAATCCGGATGAAGTGTAACGAATTCCTGTTGTGCAAAAAAAGACAATCGCCCATCCTTCCCATGCAAAGCCCCATGCTCTATAAACGAGGTTACACCAACTCCGTCTTCAACTCCAAAAAGCATTACCTGTTGATTCTGATAATTAATTGCTCCGATTCCCAAGTCTGTAGAAAACCAAATCTCTGGTAGCTGGTTTGCCTCAATCAGGGAAAAAACATTTCCGGCATATTTTCTCTCAAAAAGCCTTCCTTTGTTTTCATCTCCATTTGGATTAAACAAATACAGCCCGTCAACAGTTGCTAGCCAAATCTTCCCATCTAATGATTGAAGCATTTCTATTATACGCAAATACCCCTTCTTATTGCTTTTTTCAAGAAGAAGTTTATGTGTACATGTATTCAAATCCAAAACTCCAAACCCAGTTTCTGAGGTACAATATATTTTATGGTCAAATACAATAAACTCCGAAATTACATTCTCGCAAACTTTAAAAAACTCACTTTCATTCTTCTTGAATACCCCTGTTGAAGTAGATAACCATATTACACCGTCCTGCTCATTTATTGAATAAATAGAAATATTTTTAAACCCTTCAATTAAGTTTAGGCTTTTCCCGTCTTTCCCTATTCGATATAATCCATCATCATTCCCTGCTAAATAATACTCATTCTCTATTAACCTGAAAGCATTACATGACCGTAATGGTAAAAATATGGACTGACCTGTTTTTGTATTAGCGAAAACCATTCGCTGCCTCCTGTCTTTATAAACTATACCTGATTTAGAAGCCTCATAAATAATGTTTTGTCGGTTGAAGTAAGTATTTCGCTGAAAATTCCGGCTATGCGGGTTAATCTTTACAACACCTTTGTCGGATGCACACCAAACCAAATGATTATTATCCAGTACCACGTGATGACAACCTACAAAATCAGTTTCACTTAAACGTTTCGGCTTATTAAATTTGCCTTCCGTAAGCTTCAACTGAAAAGCAGAACTTTCTGTAACAAACACAATCAAATCGTCAACCCGGTCACTAATACTCTCTATAGGTGCCTCTGCCCTGAAAAGCTCCTTACTTTTTCCTGACAAGAAATCAAACAAAATCAAACGCTCATTATTTGAAAATATTACGCTGGTATCAGACCATTGCACAACTGACTGCTTTTGCGTTATCTCTATCCCCTGGCCTAATCTGTGTTTTACTACATCTCCCCTATCCGTTTTCAGTAGCACCAGTTCTTTTCTTCCTAAAATCGCAAGATCCTTCTCTATCGCTGTTATTCCATATATCTCAAGGGCATTGTCATGATAAACTGTATCCGACTGATACGATTCCCCATCAATTTTAATCACCGTATTTGCATAAGCCAAGTAGACATCTGGCATATTCATACTTGCAACAAGGCCTACTACATCCGAAACTTGTCCAATATGTTTAACCTTTCTAACTTCTCCTGTATTAAGATCTATATTCTCAACGCCATAATTGGTTAGAAGCCAAATTTCAAGTCTGCTATTTTGAGCAATGGCTTTTATATTATCATCTGCCAATGATGTTGAATCAAAGGGAATCGACTGTTTCACACTAAACCTGTATCCGTCATAGTAACATAACCCGTTTGATGTTCCTACCCAAAGCAAGCCTTTGTGCCCGATAAAAACCCTGTTAACCTTAGAGTTAGGCAATCCATCAGAAGCTGAAATTACATCCACATGGTTATTATCAACCGCAAACAGTGTCAATGAAAAAAACACAAGTATGGATAGTATCTGTTGCCTGATTCTCATGAATAAGCGTCAAAAGTATTGTAAATAAAATTAGTCAACAAAGAATTACTTTGCAATGAATGCTAACATAATCTAAATATAATAAAAAGCCCAGTATAAAATTAACTGGGCTTCTTATATATTCAATAGGGGTATAAATAAACTTATCAACTTTTCTGTTTGGTCATATCCTCCAACATTAGGGTTGTTACCGACTTTGGCCTTTCTATCGGGTACATTAACGCTCTGTCCCATACTATATTTGCAGCCACACCTATGGCCCTCGCGACCCCGAAAAGAACGGTATAAAATTCGTACTCTTTCACTCCGTAGTGCCACTGAATCACACCAGACTGAGCGTCTACATTTGGCCAGGGGTTTTTGGCTTTTCCATGCTCTTTCAAAATCTGGGGCACTACCTTATAAAGCATATCGACATACCTAAACAAAGGATCTTCTGGCAAATGTTTCAGACTAAAATCTCTCTGCAAGGTATAGCGAGGATCTGTTTTTCTCAATACAGCGTGTCCATAACCCGGGATTACCTGTCCTGAATTTAGTGTGTCCCACACAAACTGTTTTAATTCTTCTTCGGTTGGTTCTCCATCTCCCATTTTTGACTGCAAGTCTTGCAACCACCTTAAAACTTCCTGATTAGCCAACCCGTGCAATGGGCCTGCCAGTGCATTAATCATAGCAGATATAGATAGATAGATGTCAGATAATGAACTTGCCACTAAGTGCCCTGCATGAGCACTCAAATTTCCACTTTCATGATCACTGTGAATAATAAAATGCAAACGGGAAACATCATCATACGGCTTTCCAATCCCCATCATATGTGCAAAATTTCCCGCCATATCAAGTTCTGGATTTGAAGGGATATAATTTCCATTTCGATACAGTTTTGCATAGATGTAAGCTGCTATCGTCGGTAATTTTGCCAGTATATTTAAAGCGTCCTCATAAGTTGGTTCCCAATAATCTGCCTTTGGAATACCTGCCCGGTACTTCCTGTTAAAGAAGGATTCTCTCGACATGGAGAGAATGGCTGTTGAAAAAATGGTCATCGGGTGACTATTGGGCGGAAATGCATCAATAACTTCGTAAACATAACGAGGAAGTATACGACGTTTTCTAAACTCATCTCCCACTTCCTGAACTTCCTCATTTGTTGGAATGTCTCCGGTCAGAAATAGGTACAATAACCCTTCAACACAAGGGATTTCAGCATCATCAGACTTTGGCAGTTTTTCAAACACTTCCTCTAAGGTATACCCTCTAAATCTGATTCCTTCACTTGGATCCAGATAGGAAATATCAGTAATCAGACTTTTGACACCTCGCATTCCCCCTATAACCTGTGATATTGTAACCTTGTCTACTACATAATCACTATGCTCATTCAAAAGGCTTTTTATCCGAGGGCGCCATTGTTCTATTTTCCCTGCCAGTTTTTCTTTTAGAGTTAACATCCAAACTATTTTTTATAGAGTAATTTATTATTGTAATTCTGCTTTTGTTAACATTATTTAGTAATGCACTAACGCTCAGAATAACAATATAACACAATTTATTCTACTGTTCATAGTGTTTAACAGTTAAACCTACTTTTAGTTTAACAAATAAAAAAAGGCTGTTCGATTATTTCACGAACAGCCTTAATGGAAATAAATAAGTCTTTTTTATTTCTTATACCCGTATGATGCTAGTTCTCCTAGTTCTTCTTCAATACGGAGCAATTGATTATATTTTGCAATCCGATCTGAACGTGACATTGAACCGGTTTTAATCTGACCTGAATTTGTAGCTACTGCAATATCTGCAATTGTGGTATCCTCTGTTTCTCCAGAGCGGTGTGATGTAACAGAAGTATAACCAGCCCTGTGCGCCATCTCAATAGCGTCAAGCGTTTCAGTTAAAGTCCCAATTTGGTTCACTTTAATTAGAATAGAGTTTGCACAGCCTAATTCAATTCCTTTACTTAAGAAATCTACGTTAGTTACAAACAAATCATCTCCAACTAACTGGCACTTGTCTCCAATCATATCGGTTACAATTTTCCAACCATCCCAGTCATTCTCATCGCAACCATCTTCAATTGAGTCAATAGGATACTTGCTGATTAATTCGGCCAAATACTCCGCCTGTTCTTTAGAACTTCTCTTCGCTCCGGCGTCCCCTTCGAATTTCGAGTAGTCATAAACACCATCAACAAAAAACTCAGATGAAGCACAATCCAAAGCAATGGTAACATCTTCCTGTGGTTTGTATCCGGCTTTCTCAATGGCTGCTAATATGCTGTCAAGAGCCTCTTCTGTTCCTCCAGTGAAGTTAGGGGCAAACCCACCTTCATCACCAACAGCAGTACTTAGACCTTTAGACTTTAAGATAGACTTAAGTGAATGAAAAACTTCAGCTCCCATTCTTAATCCCTCACGGAATGTCTCTGCTCCTATCGGACGAATCATGAATTCCTGAAAAGCAATAGGGGCATCTGAATGCGAACCTCCATTAATAATATTCATCATTGGAACCGGAAGGGTTTTTGCATTTGTTCCCCCGATATACCTGTATAATGGCATTCCGTGGTACTCAGCAGCAGCCTTAGCCACAGCAAGTGATACCCCCAAAATAGCATTTGCTCCAAGATTTGCTTTTGTTTTTGTACCATCAAGCTCAAGCATTTTCTTGTCTACAGCTACCTGGTCTAATGCATTTAAACCTATAAGCTCTTTTGCAATAATGTTATTCACATTATCAACAGCTTTTAACACACCTTTCCCTAAGTATCTTTCCTTGTTTCCATCTCTAAGTTCCAAGGCCTCATTTTCTCCTGTAGACGCTCCTGAAGGAACAGCTGCTCGGCCAACAAATCCACTAGCAAGGGTTACTTCTACTTCAACAGTAGGGTTTCCACGCGAATCAATTATTTCGCGTGCATGAACATTTGCAATTTGTCCCATTTATAATTTGTTTTTAAGGGTTATAAATAATAAAAAGCGAAATAAAAAAAAGGGATTGACATTTCCCACATCAACCCCTTTAAATATTTGCTAATATTTTATTCAAATCAAAAACTAAATTACTTTAGTCTTTCTTTTCTTCATCCGAACCTTTTATATTTTCAACATTTGATTCGGGAGCCTTTTCTTCTGCTACAACAACAGCCTCTTCGGGTTCGCCTGCATTTTCAGAAGCGGTTTTCTTTCCTCCCCTTCTTCTTCTTCTTCCTGCTTTTTCTTTTGATTCCGATTTTGCAGATAGTAGGTTCTCGTTATAATCTACTAATTCAATAATACACATATCTGCATTGTCACCTAATCGTATTCCTGTTTTTAATATCCGTGTATATCCACCAGGACGTTCACTTATTTTAGGTGAAATTTCACGAAATAATTCTGAAACAGCTTCTTTATTTTGTAAGTAGCTAAACACAATTCTTCGTGAATGCGTTGAATCATCTTTTGATTTTGTTATAAGTGGCTCAACAAACTGCCTCAAAGCCTTCGCCTTAGCTGTAGTTGTGCTTATTCTTTTATGGAGTATTAGTGAGTTAGCCATATTCGCAAGCATTGCCTTTCTATGACCAACTTTCCTTCCTAAATGATTAAATTTCTTTCTATGTCGCATCTTTATTCGGTATTTTGCTCTTTCAGCAGTACTCTATTCCTTATCCAGCTTATACTTTGCAATATCCATCCCAAAGTTTAAACCCATATTTTCCAACAATTCATCAAGTTCTGTTAACGATTTTTTTCCAAAATTTCTAAATTTCAACAAATCGTTTTTATTAAACTTAACTAAATCACCAAGAGTTTCAACTTCAGCAGCCTTTAAACAATTTAAAGCCCTCACAGAAAGATCCAGATCAACCAATTTTGTTTTAAGTAATTGCCGCATATGAAGTACTTCTTCATCAAACTCCTCGTTAGCGGACTCTCCTTCTGCATCCAATGTTATCTTTTCATCGGAGAAAAGCATAAAATGATAAATCAGTATCTTCGCAGCTTCCTTCAAAGCTTCTTTAGGATGTATTGAACCGTCTGTTTGTACCTCAAGCACTAACTTTTCATAATCAGTTTTCTGCTCTACCCTGTAGTTTTCAACTGCGTATTTTACGTTTTTAATTGGAGTAAAAATAGCATCAACAGGAACCAGACCAAATTCTGCATCCAAAGGTTTATTTTCTTCAGCTGGTACATAACCCCTACCTTTGTTAATGGTTATTTCCATTTGAAGTTCAACACTTGGTTCCATATGGCAGATCTCAACATCCGGATTCAAAACCTCAAACCCACTTAAATATCGATTCAGGTCACCTGCTTTTAATATTTCTTGCCCGCTCACATTAACCATTATCTTCTCATGATCCACATCATCAATCAACTGCTTAAAACGAACTTGCTTAAGGTTTAGGATAATTTCGGTAACATCCTCAACAACGCCAGTTATTGAACTAAACTCGTGTTCAACGCCTTCAACCTTTATTGTTGTTATCGCATATCCTTCTAATGATGCAAGTAAGATACGGCGTATAGCATTACCGACAGTTATACCATACCCTGGTTCTAAAGGACGAAACTCGAATTTACCAAAGTTATCATCCGCTTCAAGCATTATGACCTTATCGGGTTTTTGAAACGCTAAAATTGCCATAATATAGTATTGTATATAAGATTATTTTGAATATAATTCAACTATAAGTTGTTCTTTAATATTTTCAGGAATTTCATCACGCTGAGGTACACTCATAAATTTCCCTGTCATCATTCCTGCTTCCCATTCTAACCAACTGACATTAACATGTCTCGAAGCTAATGACTCAGTTATAATTTCAAGTGATTTAGATTTTTCACGAACTCCAATAATATCACCAGGTCTAACGTGAAAAGATGGTACATTTACAATCTCTCCATTTACGGTAATATGTCTGTGCGATACAAGTTGTCGTGCCCCAGAACGTGTTGGCGATAAACCTAGTCTGAAAACTACGTTATCCAACCTACATTCCAATAACTGTAATAATACCTCACCTGTAACACCTTTACTTGCTGAAGCCTTCTTAAATAAGTTTGAAAACTGCTTTTCAAGAACTCCGTAAGTATATTTCGCTTTCTGCTTTTCTTTTAATTGAAGACCGTATTCTGAAGTTTTCCTTCGTTTTTTGCTGGCACCGTGGAATCCGGGAGGATAATTTTTCTTTTCGAAATATTTATCTGCTCCATATATTGCATCTCCGAATTTTCTGGCGATTTTTGTTCTAGGTCCAGTATATCTAGCCATTTTCCTTGTTTAATTGTTAATCAAATTATACTCTTCTTCTTTTTGGCGGCCTGCAGCCATTGTGTGGCATTGGAGTTACATCAACAATCTCTGTTACCTCAATTCCATTTGAATGGATCGTACGTATTGCTGATTCCCTACCTGCTCCTGGTCCTTTTACAAATACTTTAACCTTTCTAAGCCCTAAATCGTAAGCAACTTTTGAACAATCTCCGGCTGCTTGTTGTGCTGCATATGGAGTATTCTTTTTAGAACCCCTGAAGCCCATCTTACCTGCCGATGACCATGAAATTACCTGACCTTGAGCATTAGTAAGCGTAACAATGATGTTATTAAATGAAGCATGAATGTGTGCTTGCCCTAAAGGCTCTACTTTTACAACTTTCTTCTTGCTTGTACCTGTCTTCTTAGCCATATCCTAATATTATTTGGTCGCTTTCTTCTTATTTGCAACAGTTTTCTTTCTACCTTTTCGTGTACGTGCATTATTCTTTGTACTTTGTCCCCGTACAGGTAGTCCAATACGATGCCTTACACCACGATAGCAACCAATATCCATCAATCTCTTAATGTTTAATTGTACTTGAGAACGAAGTTCTCCTTCTGTTTTGATCTCTTCGTTAACAATCTTACGAATAGCGGCAATATCGCTATCATTCCAGTCCTGAACTTTTTTATCCCAATTGATCCCAGCTCTGCTAAGGATATCCTGGGCTGTGCTACGTCCAATACCATAGATATAGGTTAAACCTATTTCTCCTCTTTTATTCTTTGGTAAATCGACACCAACTATTCTTGCCATATATTTAGTACCATTAAATTTTTTACATCATCTACCCTTGGCGCGTTTTATGCTTAGGGTTTTTCTTATTAATTACATAAAGACGACCTTTTCTCTTTACAATTTTATCGTCTTCTGACCTTTTCTTTAAAGATGCTCTAACCTTCATCGTTATTAATCTCTTTATTTATACCTATATGATATTCTACCTTTGGTTAAGTCATATGGCGACATCTCAACTTTAACCTTATCACCCGGTAGAATTTTTATATAATGCATTCTCATTTTACCTGAGATATGCGCCGTTATAACATGCCCATTTTGTAATTCTACCCGAAACATAGCATTCGAAAGAGCTTCTTTAATGACTCCATCTTGTTCTATCGAAGGTTGTTTTGCCATATATAATATTTATTATTTTTAAGCTTCCTCAATATATTTAAACGTACTAAGCACATCAGGAACTTCCTTTCCTACAGCCACGGCTAACTCAAAGTGAGCCGAAGGGTTATTGTCCCTTGTTCGAATAGTCCAACCGTCATTTTCCTGAACAATATCTTTTCTCCCCATGTTAATCATTGGTTCAATACATATAACCATGCCTTCCTGGAGTTTTGAACCTCTACCTCTTTTACCATAATTAGGAACTTCAGGTGATTCATGTAAGTTTGTTCCCAATCCGTGTCCAACCAACTCCCTTACCACAGAATATCCTTCAGTTTCGCAATGGTTCTGAATGGTATATCCTATATCTCCAACCCTCTTGCCATGCACAGCCATTTCAACACCTAATAATAAAGATTCTTTCGTTGTTTTTAATAGCTTCAGAATTTCGTCAGAAACCTCCCCGACCGCGAATGTATAAGCAGTATCTCCATAATAACCATCTAATTTAACACCGCAGTCAATTGAAACAATATCACCTTCAACTAACTCGCTATTTGATGGAATTCCATGCACAACCTGACTATTTACGGAAGTACATAAGGTTTTTGGGTAACCATTGTAACCCAGAAAACCCGGCTCTGCATTATGGTCTCGAATAAATTCTTCGGCAATTTTATCAATATATTCCGTCGACACCCCTGGTTTTACATGTTTCGAAATTTCACCCAGAGTCTTTGAAACAAGAATATTGCTATTCCGAATTTTTTCGATTTCCTCTACTGTCCTAATAATACTCATCAAAGAACCTAATTGTAATACTTTCTATATTGAAGATGCAGCAGATCCAACACGACCTTTAACCTTTCCGGTTTTCATAAGTCCATCGTAATGCCGCATCAATAAATGACTTTCTATTTGTTGTAATGTATCCATTACCACTCCCACCAAAATAAGTAAAGATGTTCCCCCGTAAAACTGAGCGAATCCACTTGTCACACCTGCCAACATAGCAAACGCTGGAAGAACAGCTACAAACGCTAAAAATAGGGAGCCTGGCAAGGTTATTTTGGAGAGAACATTATCAAAATACTCGACCGTTTTTTTCCCAGGCTTAACACCAGGAATAAAACCACCATTTTTTCTTATATCTTCTGCTAATCTCTGTGGGTTGATTGTTATAGCAGTATAAAAATAGGTAAACAATATAATTAAGACTGCAAACGTAAAGTTATACCAAAAACCAGTATAATTTGACATTGCAATTATCCATCCCGGAACATCATCTCCTCTAAATCCTGCAAAAGTTAATGGTAAGAACATAATAGCCTGAGCAAAAATTATTGGCATTACTCCAGCAGAATTAACTTTTAACGGGATATACTGCCGAACGCCTCCATATTGTTTGTTTCCAACTATTCGTTTGGCATATTGCACCGGGATCTTTCTGGTTCCCTGTACGAGTAGAATTGAAACCACAAAAACCAAAAACAAAAATACCAACTCAACAATTAACATTACAAGACCACCTCCTTGTCTTGTCCATCTGGCCATAAATTCACCAAAAAATGAGAACGGTAATCTGGCTATAATACCAATCATAATGATCAGTGAGATACCATTTCCAATTCCTTTATCCGTTATCCTTTCACCCAACCACATAACAAACATTGTTCCTGTTGCCAAAATAATTGTTGAGGAAATTCTATTAAATACAGCGGCATCTGGGTTTACCCAAGCTCCAACCGGGATTTGGGTTAAATAACTAGGTGCCTGTAATATAAGTATTCCTAAGGTAAGGTAGCGCGTTATCTGATTCATTTTGCGTCTTCCGCTTTCACCTTCCCGCTGAAGTCTTTGAAAATATGGAACTGCAATTCCCAGCAACTGAATTACAATAGAAGCTGAGATATAAGGCATTATTCCTAATGCGAACACAGAGGCCGATGAAAAAGCACCTCCAGAAAACATATCAAGAATGCCTAATACGCCGTCTTGTGTTTTAGCTTGAAGTTCTTCAAGCATATTTGGATTTACCGTTGGTAAAACAATTTTTGATCCAAGACGATAAATTACAAGAATCCCTAAGGTGTAAAGAATCCTTGCGCGCAAGTCTTCAATCCTGTAAATGTTCCTTAATGTTTCAATAAACCTCTTCATTCGATTTAGATTTTTTCAGCAGTTCCCTGTAAATTCACAATTGCTTCTTCTGCACTTTTAGAAAAAGCATGAGCTTTTACAGTTAATTTAGTTTTTAGTTCTCCGTTTCCTAAGATTTTAATTTTGTCTGTTTTCGAGGCAAGCCCTGCTTCGATAAGCGTCTGAACATCAAATTCAGAAATGTTTTTTTTCTCCGCCAGCTCCTGCAACGTTGAAATATTAATCCCTTTGTACTCTACACGGTTAATATTGGTGAAACCAAATTTTGGCACACGGCGTTGCAACGGCATTTGTCCACCTTCAAACCCAACTTTTTTAGAGTAACCAGAACGAGACTTTTGCCCTTTATGGCCACGTGTACTGGTACCTCCACGTCCTGAACCTTGACCTCTACCAACCCGCTTATTTCCTTTTATTGAACCTGGCGCCGGTTTTAAATTACTTAAATTCATCTCGCTTAGTTATTTTATATTTCTTCTACTTTTACCAAATGTCTCACTTTCGTAACCATTCCTAATACTTGAGGAGTGGCCTCTTTCTCGACCATTTTGTTGATCTTATTTAATCCAAGTGCTTCCAGAGTAGCCTTTTGCTTTTTTTGACTACCAATTTTACTTCTGGTCTGAGTTATTCTTATTTTACCCATTTTCTTCGTAATTATCCGTTAAACACTTTATCAAGCTTTACCCCTCTATGTTGGGCAACTGTATATGCATCACGAAGTTCTAAGAGCGCTTCGAATGTAGCCTTTACCAAATTATGTGGATTTGAAGATCCTTTGGACTTAGCTAAAACATCCGTTACCCCAACACTTTCAAGTACAGCACGCATAGCACCTCCTGCTTTAACACCAGTACCACTTGAGGCAGGTTTAAGAAAAACACTCGCTCCCCCAAACTTAGCCAACTGTTCGTGTGGTATTGTTCCTTTCAACACAGGTATTTTTATTAGATTCTTTTTTGCGTCTTCAACTCCTTTTGAAATCGCAGTTGTAACTTCACTAGCCTTTCCTAATCCATATCCAACAATTCCGCTCTCATTACCTACTACAACAATTGCGGAAAAACTAAATGTTCGTCCTCCTTTGGTAACCTTGGTCACACGTTGAATACTAACTAATCTATCTTTTAGTTCTAAATCTGTTGTTTTAACTTTTCTGATTGTCGTCGCCATAATGAATTAGAATTTAAGGCCTCCTTTTCTTGCAGCATCAGCTAACGCTTTTACTCTACCATGATACAGGTAACCGTTTCTATCAAAAACTACCTCACTTATTCCAGAATCTTTTGACTTGCCGGCAGCAATTTGACCAACAAGCTCAGCCTGTTCAATTTTATTTACGTTCTTTTCTGTTATAGTTTTATCTAAAGATGATACAGAAAACAATGTCTTTCCGGATATATCATCAATTACCTGAGCATATATCTGCTTGTTACTGCGAAAAACTGAAAACCTTGGCTTTTCAGCTGTTCCCGATATTTTTTTACGTATTCTCCTTTTAATTCGAAGTCTACGCTGTTCCTTAGTCAATGCCATGTTTCTATTTATTTAACAGTTATGCTATGCAGATGCAGACTTTCCTGCTTTTCTTCTAAGTTGCTCTCCCACAAACTTAATACCTTTTCCTTTGTACGGCTCAGGCGGACGCAGCGAACGAATTTTGGCAGCCACATGTCCAAGAAGTTGCTTATCAGCACTTTTAAGAGTTACTATCGGATTTGATCTTTTCTCTGTTTTAGCTTCAACCTTCACTTCTTTGGGGAGCTTAAAATGTATATCGTGTGAAAAGCCAAGACTCATTTCTAAAATCTGACCTTTTGCTTCAGCTTTAAAACCAACACCTACAAATTCCTGTTCCACCTTAAATCCTTTGGAAACACCTTCAATCATATTATTCAATAATGAACGATAAAGTCCATGCATTGATTTATGTCTTTTTTGTTCGGTTGGTCTAGTTAAGACTATTTTACCTTCTTCTACCCCAACCTTTATGTCCGGGTCTATCTTTTGAGATAATTCTCCTACCGCACCTTTTATTGTAACAGTGTTGTCTTTTGCAACATCTACTGTTACTCCCTGAGGAATTTCTATGGGCAATTTACCAATTCGTGACATTACTTTTGCCTCCTGATTAATATACGTAACACAAAACTTCTCCTCCGATATTCTTTGCTCTGGCCTCCTTGTCTGTCATAACTCCCTGCGAGGTTGAAATTACAGCAACACCTAAACCATTAAGAACCCGTGGCAACTCACCTTTTCCAGCATATTTTCTCAACCCGGGTCTACTAGCTCTCTCAATCCCCTTTATTGCAGGGGTCTTCGTTTCTGCATGATATTTTAAGGCTATTTTAATTGTGCCCTGAGGCCCTTCATTCATGAACTTATAGTTCAAAATATACCCTTTATCATGTAATATCTTTGTAATATCCTTTTTCAAATTAGAAGCCGGAATATCAACTATCTTATGTCTGGCCATTATGCCATTCCTTATTCTGGTAAGATAATCTGCTATAGGATCAGTAACCATAATTCTTTATTTTCTTAAATATATAAAACTACCAGCTTGCTTTTTTTACTCCAGGTATTAGCCCGTTTGATGCCATTTCTCTAAAAGTAATCCTACTCACCCCGAATTGTCTCATATATCCTTTTGGCCTACCTGTTAGTTTACACCTATTATGCAGACGATTTGGATTAGAATTTCTCGGTAAACGACTTAATGCCTGATAATCCCCTTCGGCCTTAAGTTGAGCTCTTTTCTCAGCAAACTTTTCGACAAGCTTGGCACGTTTAACTTCACGAGCTTTCATTGATTCTTTAGCCATCTCTAGTTCTTTTTGTTCTTTTTAAATGGTAAACCGAATTCTCTTAGTAATGCAGCTCCTTCTTCATCCGTTTTAGCTGAAGTTACAAAAGTAATCTCCATACCAAGAATTTTATTGATTTTATCTATATCTATTTCGGGAAATATTATTTGTTCCGTTATACCCAATGTATAATTCCCTTTGCCATCCAACTTTGATTCGATTCCTTTAAAATCCCTGATTCTTGGCAGAGCAACACTGATTAACCTCTCCAGAAACTCATACATACGTTCCCTTCTTAGAGTAACCTTTGTTCCAATAGGCATTTTCTTCCTTAGCTTAAAATTGGAGATATCCTTTTTGGAAAATGTTTGTATTGCCTTTTGTCCAGCAATATTGGTCAACTCTTCCTGTGCGGCATCAATCAACTTCTTATCAGCAACAGCTTGTCCAATTCCTTGATTTACAACGATCTTTGTTAATCTAGGAACCTGCATTACACTTTTGTATGAGAATTCCTTTGTTAACGCCGGAATTATTTCCTCGTTATATTTCTTCTTTAGTGTTACTTCGTAGGCCATTACTTAATCTCCTCTCCAGATTTTTTAGAATACCTCACTAGTTTATTATTTTCTCCGATTCTTCTTCCAATTCTTGTTGGTTCTCCGCTTCCTGGATCAACCACCATAAGATTAGAAATATGTATTGGCGCCTCTTGTTCAACGATTCCACCGTCTGGATTTTTGGCATTAGGTTTTGTGTGCTTCTTTATCATATTAATGCCTTCCACAATAGCCCTGTCTGTTTTTCTATTTACTTCCAGCACACGACCTTTCTGCCCTCTGTATTCACCAGAATTAATGAATACTGTATCGCCCTTTTTTATATGTAATTTCTTTTGCATAGGACCTTAATTTTATTTACAATACTTCGGGTGCCAGGGAAACAATTTTCATGAACTCTTCTCTTAATTCCTTAGCAACAGGACCGAATATACGAGTTCCTCTAATTTCTCCAGCATTATTTAATAAAACCACTGCATTGTCATCAAACCTAATATATGAGCCATCAGGTCTGCGTACCTCTTTCTTCGTACGAACTACTACAGCTTTACTTACTGTTCCTTTCTTTACCTCACCTGAAGGAATTGCGCTCTTTACGCTTACTACAATTTTGTCACCAATTGAAGCATACTTCTTTTTTGTGCCTCCAAGCACACGAATACAAAGTACTTCCTTGGCTCCACTGTTATCGGCAACTGACAATCTTGATTCTTGCTGTATCATGATTATTTAGCTCTTTCAATAATTTCTACTAATCTCCAACATTTATTTTTGCTGAGAGGACGAGTTTCCATAACTCTAACAACATCTCCCACATTGCATTCGTTTTTCTCGTCGTGCGCAGCCAGCTTGGATGTCTTATTCACAAACTTTCCGTATATTGGGTGTTTCACTTTACGTTTTACTGCAATTGTAATAGATTTTTCCATTCCATTGCTAACAACAACACCTATACGTTCTTTTCTAAGATTTCTCTTTTCCATTCCTTAATGCTGTGCTTTACTTGTTATCTTCGTTTAATTTTTTCTCCCGTAATATTGTCTCCAGTCGAGCAATATTTCTACGAGATTCTTTAAGCTTTAGTGGATTATCAAGAGGTGATACAGCATGGTTCAAACGCTGCTTTATAAGAAACGATCTCTCGTTATCTAATTGTTCCACAATCTCTTTGACCGTAAGTTCTCGCAATTCAGATGCCTTCATTTTAAAAAAATTTAATTTTCAACATAATCCCTTCGTACAACAAACTTTGTAGTAACCGGTAATTTTTGGGCACCCAGACGAAGAGCTTCTTTTGCTATCTCAAACGGTACTCCTTCCGCTTCCATAATAATTCGGCCTGGAGTTACTGGAAATACAAATCCTTCAGGAGCTCCTTTTCCCTTACCCATTCGAACCTCTGCAGGTTTCTTTGTATATGGTTTATCCGGAAAAACTCTTATCCATATTTGTCCTTCCCTTTTCATATATCTTGTTACTGCCTGACGTGCTGCTTCGAGCTGTCTTCCAGTAAGCCAGTGACTTTGAAGTGATTTGATGCCGAAAGATCCAAATGCCAGTTGATTTCCTCTTTGGGCATTTCCCTTCATCCGTCCCTTTTGCCTTCTTCTGTATTTTACTTTCTTAGGCTGTAGCATTTTTATATCGTATTAGCAGTATTCTTAAATTTATTTTCTTCTTCTTTGTTTTCCACCTTTAGCAGACTGTCTTCCTCCTTTATTAGGAGCTCCAATATTAGGTGAAAGATCCCGCTTACCGTATACTTCCCCTTTACAAATCCAAACTTTGATTCCAATAACACCAACCTTTGTATGTGCTTCAGCAAGTGCATAATCAATATCTGCCCTTAGGGTGTGTAAAGGAGTCCGACCTTCTTTGTACATCTCAGCACGAGCCATTTCAGCACCTCCAAGTCTACCTGAGATAAGTACTTTTATACCTTCAGCTCCCATTCTCATAGTAGAAGCTACAGCCATCTTAATCGCTCTTCGGTAAGAAATTCTTCCTTCCAACTGACGGGCTATATTATTTGCAACTATTGTTGCATCTAATTCAGGACGTTTTACTTCAAAAATATTTATTTGTACCTCTTTGCTTGTGATCTTTTTCAATTCTTCCTTCAGCTTATCAACTTCCTGACCACCTTTACCTATAATAATACCAGGTCTAGCTGTATTTACTGTAACTGTTATTAGTTTAAGGGTACGTTCTATTATTATCTTGGATACACTTGCTTTCGCTAAACGAGCATTCAAATAAGTACGAATTTTTTCGTCTTCTGCGAGTTTATCAGCATAATTCTTTCCACCAAACCAATTAGAATCCCATCCCTTGATGATTCCTAACCTATTGCTTATTGGATTA
Source organism: Bacteroidales bacterium (assembly GCA_965230395.1). GTDB lineage: Bacteria > Bacteroidota > Bacteroidia > Bacteroidales > UBA10428 > UBA10428. The sequence continues at coordinate 1,024,142 of CBDDKV010000002.1, read as the reverse complement.
ACTTTCTGTCCCATCTTATTTAGTTTGTGTGTCCTTAGCTGTATCTACACTTTCCACAGCTGTTTTATTATTATTTGGGCTGCCTAAAATAACAGTCACATGATTAGAGCGCTTACGTACTCTGTATGCCCTTCCCTGTGGTGCTGGTTGAATACGTTTCAGCATGCGAGCCTGATCAACATAAATTTCCTTTATTATAAGGTTGCTGTCTTCAATCCGAGCTCCTTCGTTTTTATTTTGCCAGTTCGCAACAGCAGATAATACCAGCTTTTCCAGACGACGAGATGCTTCTTTTGCGCTGAACTTCAACATATCTAACGCTAGATTTACTTCTTGTCCGCGAATCATATCTGCAACAAGTCTCATCTTTCGAGGCGATGTTGGACAATTTCTAAGTACAGCCATGTACTTTTTCTTTCTTTCGCTCTTCAGTTGTTCAGCTCTATTTCTTTTTCGTGCTCCCATTTTTTACTCTTTTTCAGTATTAGCACCCGTTATTTCTGTTTACCTCCGTGTCCTCGGAACTGCCGAGTTGGTGCAAACTCGCCAAGTTTGTGTCCTACCATATTTTCTGTAACATACACTGGAATAAACTTATTTCCATTATGAACAGCAATGGTGTGCCCGACAAAGTCTGGGGATATCATTGAACGTCTAGACCACGTTTTTATTACTTGCTTTTTACCACTTTCATTCATTGTATCAACACGCTTTTCAAGCTTATAATCAATGAATGGGCCTTTTTTTAGCGAACGACTCATATCCTAATTCTTAATTTTTCGTTTTCCGTTTTTCTACAATATACTTGTCTGAGTACTTATTCTTCGGACGAGTTTTGTATCCTTTGGCAGGCATTCCGTTTCTATTTCTTGGATGTCCTCCTGAAGCACGTCCTTCTCCTCCACCCATTGGGTGATCAACCGGATTCATAACAACTCCACGAACTCTTGGGCGACGTCCTAACCATCTGCTCCTTCCAGCTTTTCCAGATTTTTCCAGACCATGATCTGAATTTGAAACAGATCCAACTGTAGCCCGACAAGTAATAAGAACCATTCGTGATTCCCCTGAAGGTAGCTTTATTATTGCGTACTTACCATCCCTAGACGTTAACTGTGCATACGAACCGGCACTCCGTGCCAGTACACCACCCTGTCCGGGACGTAATTCTATATTGTGAATTAATGTTCCAAGTGGAATCTCTTCCAATGTAAGGGCATTTCCTACTTCAGGAGCAACACCTTTCCCAGAACGTATTGTTTGACCAACTTTAATTCCATTTGGTGCAATAATGTAACTTTTTTCTCCATCTTCGTAAACCACTAGTGCAATTAATGCGGTACGATTTGGATCATATTCTACAGATTCTACGGTTGCACTTACCCCATCTTTATTTCTAAGGAAATCAATAACACGATACTTCTTTTTATGACCACCTCCCATATAACGCATGGTCATTTTCCCAGTATTATTTCTTCCTCCTGACTTCTTTATAGGCTTTAGCAGAGATTTTTCCGGTTTATCGGTTGTAACCTCGTCAAATGTGCTTATAATTTTATGTCTCTGACCTGGTGTTACAGGTTTAAATTTTCTAACTGCCATAATTTCTTAGATATTGCTGTAGAAATCAATTGTATCGCCTTCAGCCAATGTTACTATTGCTTTTTTGAAGGAATTCGTCCTCCCTTGAATAATACCAGTACGTGTATACCTGGATTTGCTCTTTCCGGCATATACCATAGTATTTACTGTTTCAACAGTTACTCCATACATTTCCTCAACTGCTTTCTTTATTTGAATCTTGTTTGCTCTTTTATCTACAACAAATCCAAATCTGTTCAAATTCTCCCCTTGAGCAGTCATTTTTTCTGTTACTATGGGCTTCAGTAAGATATTCATTTTAATTATCTTATTCGTCAATTAATCAACATTCTGTAATAAGTTCAAGGAACTCTCAACAAACACAACATTCGAACAGTTTACAATATCATATGTGTTTAATTCTGAAACTGTTACAACCTTCGCAGCCTTGAAATTTCGCGACGACAAATATACGTTTTTATTTGGTTCATTCAACACCAAAAGCGATTTTTTATCACTTATTTTCAGGTTATTCAGAACTTCAACATATTGTTTTGTCTTTGGAGTATCAAAACTGAAGTCTTCCAGTATAACGATCCCTTTCTCCTGTGCTTTGTAAGTTAAAGCAGACTTTCGTGCCAGTTGCTTTAACTTTTTATTTAGCTTAAAGCTATAGTTCCGAGGCCTTGGTCCGAAAGCTCTTCCTCCTCCTCTGAACAAAGGGGACTTTATGCTACCAGCCCTTGCTGTACCGGTTCCTTTTTGCCTCTTCAGTTTCTTGGTGCTTCCTGTGATCTCGCTTCTTTCCTTTGCCTTATGTGTTCCTTGTCTATTATTTGCAAGAAACTGTTTTACATCAAGATATATGGCGTGATCGTTTGGCTCAATTCCAAAAATAGATTCATTTAACTCTATTTTTTTACCAGTCTCTTTTCCTGTAGTATTTAATACAGCTAATTCCATCATTTTTCTATTATTACATATGAACCATTTGAACCAGGAACAGAACCTTTTAACATTAATAAATTCTGCTCGGCAAGAACTTTAACAACCTTTAGGTTAATTGTTTTTACGGTTTTGTTACCGTCTCTTCCAGCCATTCGCATTCCTTTAAACACCCTAGACGGATAAGAGGATGCTCCCAATGATCCTGGTGCTCTATTCCTGTTATGCTGTCCATGCGTTGCATCATTTACCCCTGCAAAGCCATGTCTCTTTACTACTCCTTGAAATCCTTTACCTTTCGATTTAGATTTCACATCAAGCCAGGTATCATCATTGAAATAATCCACTGTTATTACATCACCCAACTTCCAATCTTTAACAAATCCTTTTAGCTCGACTGTTTTTCGTTTTGGCGAAGTCCCAGCTTTTTTAAAATGTCCGAGCATTGCTCTTGTGGTACTCTTCTCCTTTTTATCGTCGAAAGAAAGTTGTACTGCATTATAACCATCAGTTTCAACCGTCTTTATCTGGGTCACTACACACGGTCCGACTTCCAAAACAGTGCAAGGCACATTATTTCCTTTGTCATCAAAAACCGAAGTCATTCCTACTTTTTTTCCTATTAATCCAGGCATTTTATAAAGCTTTTACTTCGTTTACACTTTTATTTCTACTTCAACACCACTTGGCAACTCTAATTTCATCAAAGCATCAATTGTCTTTGGTGTTGAGCTGTAAATATCTAACAAACGCTTGTATGAAGATAACTGGAACTGCTCTCTAGATTTTTTGTTTACAAAAGTAGAGCGCAAAACAGTAAATATCCTTTTGTGTGTTGGTAATGGAATTGGACCACTAACAACTGCTCCCGTTGTTTTTACAGTCTTTACAATCTTTTCTGCTGATTTATCAACAAGATTATGATCGTAAGATTTGAGTTTTATCCTAATTTTCTGGCTCATCTCTAAACTCAATAAATTATACTTCTTTAGTACCTAAAATATTCTCTATCACTTCTTTTGCTATGTTTCCAGGAACCTCATCGTAATGAGAGAATTCCATTGTTGAAGTAGCCCTTCCTGATGTTAAAGTTCTTAAAACAGTAACATAACCAAACTTCTCAGCTAGAGGAACTTTTGCTTTAACCACTCTGGCAGCGCCTTTACTTTCCATTCCTTCAACCTGTCCCCTTCTTCTATTGAAGTCAGCAATAACATCACCCATATATTCTTCCGGAGTGACAACTTCTGCTGCCATTATAGGTTCAAGAAGCACGTTTTCACCCTTCCGCAGTGCAGCCTTAAATGCCTGCTTTGCACAAATTTCAAATGATAATGCATCGGAGTCAACAGCATGGAAGGATCCATCTTTAAGAACAACTTTTAAACTCTCTAGCGGGAATCCGGCAAGAATACCATTTCTCATCGCTTCTTTAAATCCTTTCTCTACTGAAGGGATAAATTCCCGTGGTATATTACCACCCTTTATTTCATCAACAAACTGTAATCCTTCAACTTCTTTGTCATCAGCAGGTCCAATTTCTACCTGGATATCTGCAAATTTACCTTTACCACCAGTTTGCTTTTTAAAGGTCTCCCTATGTTGAATGGTTGATTTAAATGCTTCTTTATAAGCTACCTGAGGGGCTCCAATATTACACTCAACTTTGAATTCACGCTTTAACCGGTCAATAAGTACTTCTAAGTGAAGTTCTCCCATACCGTGAATTACTGTTTGTCCTGAATCTTCATCTGTTTTAACCTGGAATGTAGGATCCTCTTCCGATAATTTTGCTAATCCGTTTCCAAGCTTATCAATATCGCTTTTGGTCTTTGGCTCAACCGCAATACCTATTACAGGATCCGGAAAAGTCATAGATTCTAAAGCTATTGGATTTTTAAGGTCACATAGTGTATCTCCGGTAATAAGTTCCTTAAAACCTACCCCTGCACATATATCACCTGCTTCAATTTTTTCTTTTGGATTTTGTTTGTTGGCATGCATCTGGTAAAGGCGGTTTATGCGCTCCTTCTTACCAGTTCTTGAATTCAATACCTGATCTCCTGCGTTTAACGTTCCCGAGTAAACTCTCAAGAATACAAGACGTCCCACAAATGGGTCTGTTGCAATTTTAAATGCTAATGCAGCTAATGGGTCACTTGCATCTACCTGACGAACAAGCTCTTTATCCGTACCTGGCTCTACCCCTTTAACAGCATCTATATCCAAAGGACTAGGCAATAATGTACATACTGCATCCAGTAGTCTTTGTACTCCTTTATTCTTGAAAGCAGAACCGCACATAACAGGTACTATTGTCCGCTTTAATACAGCCTTACGTGTATATTCCATAAATTCGTCTACAGAAATTGAATCTCTGTCTTCGAAGAATCTCTCTAATAGTCCGTCATCTGTCTCACAAACGGCTTCGATAAGTTTCTCTCGCCATTCTTCAACAGTTTCCTCTAAATCGGCAGGTATATCAACATATTCATATTTAGCACCCATTTCTTTGTCTTCGTGCCAAATAATAGCCTTGCGCTCAACTAAGTCGACAACTCCCCTGAAGTTATCTTCATTCCCGATTGGAATTTGAATTGGTAGGGCATTTGCACCTAAACGTTCTTCGATTTGTTTTACGACACCGAAGAAGTCCGCCCCTGTTCTGTCCATTTTATTTATGAAAGCAATACGTGGCACTTCATATTTATCTGCCTGACGCCATACTGTTTCTGATTGGGGTTCCACACCTCCAACAGCACAGAAAACAGCTACTGCACCGTCAAGAACCCTTAGAGACCTTTCAACCTCAACGGTAAAATCAACGTGACCCGGGGTGTCTATTATGTTTACTTTGTATTCGCTATCCTGAAATTTCCAGAATGTTGTAGTAGCGGCAGACGTAATAGTGATTCCACGTTCCTGCTCCTGCACCATCCAATCCATGGTAGCAGCACCATCGTGAACTTCACCTATTCGGTGGGTTAGCCCTGTGTAGAATAGAATTCGCTCGGTAGTTGTCGTTTTACCGGCGTCTATATGGGCCATGATCCCAATATTTCTGGTATTTTTTAATTTCTCATTCATACTAATTATCAGCTAGCAACTATATTAACAATAAAAATTTAACCCAAATGTCAAAAAACCTCACACCGTTTTAGAAACGGAAGTGTGCGAATGCCTTATTAGCCTCAGCCATTCTGTGAGTATCTTCTTTTTTCTTATAAGCACCGCCTTCTTCATTAAAAGCAGCAATAATTTCATCCGCAAGATTATCAGCCATTGAACGACCTCCACGTTTGCGAGCGAAAAGAATCAAATTTTTCATTCCATAAGAAACCTTCCTGTCCGGGCGAATTTCTGTAGGAACTTGAAAAGTAGCACCACCAACACGACGACTTTTAACCTCCACTTGCGGTGTTATGTTCTCTAAAGCTTTCTTAAACACTTCAAGTGGTGTTCCTTCTAAGTTTTTACCTTTCTTTTCTACGATTTCTAATGCATCGTAGAATATTCTATAAGCGACACTTTTTTTACCATTTAGCATTAGGTTATTTACAAACCTGGTAACAAACGGATCATTAAACTTTGGATCCGGTAATAGAATTCGCTTTTTTGGTTTTGCTTTTCTCATTACTTACTAAGTCCTTTAATATTATTTTTTAGGTCTTTTTGTACCATATTTAGAGCGACGCTGGGTTCTTCCTTCAACACCTGCTGCATCCAAAGCCCCACGGATTAAATGGTATCTAACACCCGGGAGATCTTTTACCCTGCCCCCTCTAATCATCACAATTGAGTGTTCTTGTAAGTTATGCCCTTCTCCCGGAATATAAGCATTCACTTCTTTGCCATTGGTAAGACGTACCCTTGCTACCTTTCGCATTGCAGAGTTAGGTTTCTTTGGTGTTGTAGTGTACACACGCACGCAAACTCCGCGACGTTGCGGACATGAATCAAGGGCAGGAGCTTTACTTTTCTCCTGAATTTCTTTTCTTCCCTTTCTTACTAATTGTTGTATAGTTGGCATACTATAATTTGTTAATTCTATTCTTGAAAATCGGCTTGCAAAGGTAGATTATTTTTTAATAAAAACAATAGGTGAGCACAATATTTTTTTTCAACATTCTCTCTAACGTTATTACCCTACCAACAATATTCAAACATAAAACACTTAAAATAAGTGATTTAACAACAAATAACTTCTTAATTAAGAATTAAAAAAATATTTTTCCGTAATCCTTTTATTTATATGTTTTTTTATCAAACTCCAATTTTTCATCGGGAGGGTTAATTCACTATCTTATTTCTTTGGCTACCTATTAATTAATATTAATTCCCTCTGGTTTTGGATTCTTTGCAAACAAAACTTTTAAAACAGATAGAAGAAAATAGAATACCATAATAAACAATAACGACGTAATTCCAAATATTAGAAACAGTATTACAGCCCCCAGGATCAATAGGTATCTCCAAATATTCAACCTTATTCCCCTTCCTTCGAACTTTAATGAAATCATTGGTATTTTACTTACCATTAAAAAGGACAATAATGCAATTACTCCTGCCACAAAATAAAAGTTTAGTATCAGGTGATGAAATTTTTGCCCTGTTTTTTCATGGATTATTATCCATATTGCTACTACAAATAATGCATTTGCCGGAACCGGCAACCCGACAAAATCTGTCCCTGACACTGACTGGATATTAAACCTTGCTAAACGCAATGCTGCAAAAACTACGAGAGTAAATGCAGAAAAGAGTATTGCCCTTTCCCATATCTCCGCCTCTTCTAATAAGAATGTTCCATCTCTTTTGATTACAAAAACCATTATCAGAATTTTATACGTTAGTACTGAAGGTGCCAACCCAAAACTGATAACATCTGCTATTGAATCCAGTTGCTTCCCAAATTCAGATGTTGCTTTCAAAAGCTTTGCAGATAAACCATCCAGCATATCTGCTCCGGCAGCTATCAATAAAAAGTAAACAGGGAGCCATATGTACCCTTCTAATGTAAGGATCACAGAGAATGATCCTGATAGAATATTAATGGCCGTAATTCCATTAGGAATAATATATTTTAATTTTTTCACTTTACTTAAATTTTTATATTGAAAAGATGTTTTAGCTTTAATCTCCAGATTCAGGTATGGTAAATGTGCAAATTTTATTTTTATTTAAAACAAATCTGTTTTAACATTAAAGATTACAATGAAAAAATAAAGTTCCAAACTGAATCTTTATTTTTGTTGTGGTTATTTTAGAATTTTTTGTGCTGTACTGTATATTTGATTTGATGTAATTACTCAAAACTGTTGCTGTTCAGCCGTAAATATGAAAAAAAATGAAGATTGCTGTTGATTTTGATGGAACAATTGTAGAACATAGATATCCGGCTATTGGAGAAGAAAAATTATTTGCTTTTGAAACACTAAAGCAACTGCAAAAACTGGGGCATCAACTTATATTATGGACATTCAGACATGGTAAAGAATTGGATGACGCTGTAGAGTTCTGCAAAAAAAATGGCATAACATTTTATGCTGTGAATAAAAGCTTTCCGGAAGAGGATTTCAAAGCCCATGAGGTAAGCCGTAAGATTGACGTTGATTTATTTATAGATGACAGAAATATCGGAGGGTTCCCCGGCTGGAGCGAAATTTGGCAGCTTCTAAATCCGGATACAATTGATTCTGAATACAATGAACTAAGTGATTTACTAAATAAAAGTAACCGTTCTGTCGGAAGCCGTTTAAAAAAACTATTTAACAAATGATAAAATTCAAGTGTTTTAAAATAATTCTACCCAAATCTGTGAAATACTCCTTTTTTCTCGTGTTAATAATTTGTTTCTCGTGTCGGACAAACAAAACGAATAATGCCCCTTTAAATAAACATGTAAAAAGTAAATCAACCGGTCAATATTTCTCAATAGCAGAACCTCGGAGTTATCAGGCTGTTAAATCAGGAAGTACCTTTATTCTCCAACTGGACTCCGAAAGAAAAGTCACCCCCGATTCAATAATAACCGACAGGAACATCGGCTTAATAGACATTCGACCTACCAACGACCCATTTAAATTTGAATGCTCCATAAAATCAAAACATTTCGGCAGGTTATCTCAACCTGTAAAGGTTTTATTCTCTGACTCTTTACAGGAAAATCACACATTGAAAATCCTTCATCTCCCCAACAACGAACCGGAGCAACTTTCCTTCAAAGTCATTCGTCGTATACCTCACGATTCGGAAGCTTATACCCAGGGACTAATATTTAAAAATGATGTTTTATATGAGAGTACCGGACAATACGGGCGCTCCTCGCTGCGGGCCATTAACCCGGTCTCTGGAGAAATAATTAGGAAAAAGTCTTTAGAGTCCAAATACTTTGGAGAAGGGATTACTATATTCAATAATGAGATTTACATGCTAACTTATAAGGCTGGTGTAGGTTTTGTTTTTGACATCTCAACTTTTGACTTATTAAGAGAATTTCAACTTCAAACGGAAGAAGGTTGGGGGTTGGCGATCAACAACGATTCGATAATAATGAGTGATGGCTCTGAAGTTCTTTACTATTTTAGACCTGATGACTATTTTACCTTGCTGGGACAAATTGAAGTCTGTACAAATCAAGGGTTTGTAAACAACCTAAACGAACTGGAAATGTCACCTGAAGGACTCTTTGCCAATGTATATGGAAGTAACCTCATATATAAAATTGATATTGACAAGGGATTAGTTACAAATATTCTGGATTTGTCAGAATTATTCCCTGATAATGTACCAAAGGACATGGACCATGTATTGAATGGAATTGCATATAATCAAAAAAAAGAAACATACTATATCACTGGTAAACAATGGCCTATAATGTATGAGATAAAAATTCTTTCTAATTAACAAGCAATTACGGCGAATGTTAATATCTCTGTTAAGGTAAATGTGTGATTTACCAGTGAACACAAGAGGTTTTGTTAATAAGTTGTTCATAAAGTCAGGCGAAAATGTTCACAAACAAATGCCATCAAAAAAAAAATAGCCCCGTATAAGTAGTTATTTTTGGCGTTGGAAAAGAAAAAAAACTATACTTGTAAAAAATATACTAGGGATGGGAAAAATTATTGCTCTAGCAAATCAGAAGGGTGGTGTTGGAAAAACAACAACCGCTATTAACCTTGCTGCAAGCTTGGCCGTTTTGGAAAAAAAAGTATTAATAATAGATGCTGATCCTCAGGCAAATTCAACTTCAGGAGTTGGACTTGATGTGCGTGAGGTAGACAATAGCATTTATGAATGCCTTGTTGACGGGATTTCTGCAAAGGATGCTGTTATTAATACGGAAATAGAGGGGTTAGATATTATTCCTTCTCATATTGATCTTGTTGGTGCTGAGATTGAGATGCTCAACATGGAGGACAGGGAGCATAAACTCAAACAAATTCTCGGAGCAATAGCGAATGATTATGACTATATTTTAATTGACTGCTCCCCATCTCTTGGGCTAATAACGGTTAATGCCCTAACAGGGGCAAACTCTGTTATGATTCCTGTTCAGTGCGAATACTTTGCGCTCGAAGGGCTCGGCAAGCTTCTAAATACAATTAAGATAATTCAAAGTAAATTAAACACAGAACTGGAAATAGAAGGTTTCGTACTGACTATGTATGACGCCCGTTTACGTCTATCAAACCAGGTTGTTGATGAAGTTAAAAAACACTTCCAGGAGATGGTGTTTGAGACTATAATTCAAAGGAATATTAAACTGAGTGAAGCTCCTAGTTTTGGAAAGCCTGTGGTTTTATATGATGCAGAATCAAAAGGTTCCGTAAATTATCTGAACCTTGCCCGCGAGCTTATAGGCAAAAACGAAGAAGTAGAAGCTTAATTATACCTGTTCGGAAAAAAATATGTTGTTTACTGCGTGAATGTTGAAGTAATTATCCTTAGAACAATCAACTTTTATATTTGCGCAGTTACCATTTATGAATAAAACAAGATAGTATCAGATTACATGGCAAAGAAGAATTCATTAGGAAGAGGATTGGGGGCTTTAATTGAAAGCCAGGAAACATCGCCAAGAGAAGCAGCAACTACTCCGGAAGCACCAAAAGTAAGTGATGGTGTTGCGGAGGTCAAAATAGAAAATATTGATGCTAACCCTTATCAACCCCGTACAATTTTTGATGAAGAAGCACTTAATGAATTAGCGACTTCAATTAAAGAAATTGGTATCATACAGCCAATTACTGTTCGGGAAAAGGAAAACGGAAAATACCAGTTAATATCTGGAGAAAGAAGGTTGAGGGCTTCGAAAATTGCCGGGTTGAAAAAGCTTCCGGCCTATATTAGAAAAGCCGACGATCAAAACATGCTGGAAATGGCTCTTGTAGAGAATATTCAGCGTGAAGATTTGGATGCTATTGAAATTGCAATAAGTTATCAGCGATTAATTGACGAATGCGAGCTTACCCAGGAACTTCTTAGTCAGAGAGTAGGGAAAAAAAGGGCTACAGTAACAAACTACTTAAGACTTTTAAAATTACCTGCAGATATTCAACTGGGAATAAAAGACAGAAAGCTTACCATGGGACATGCCCGAGCGCTGGTCAATATTGAGAAACCTCAGGACCAACTGAAAATATTCAATAAAATAGTTGAACAGGAGCTTTCTGTAAGGAAAGTAGAAGAACTGGTCCGCGGACTGAACATGCCTGGTGAAGAACCAAAAAAAGAAAAAAGCGCCCTTCCACAGGAATACCTTTCACTAAAGGATGATTTAGCTCATTTCTTCCAAACGAATATTGAGTTTAAACGTAGCAATAAAGGTGATGGTAAAATCGTTATTCCTTTTAAAACAGACGAGGATTTGGAAAGACTTATTGCTATCTTTGACAAATTAAATATCAAGAAGGATTAAACTCAATGTTAATTCAAAACCATATTAAGCTAATTTTAAGGGCAAGCATCCTAATGGGTGCTTTATTTATTTTACCAAACAGGGCAAGTGCCCAGGATGATTCATCTAAAGTTGTTTCAGACTCCGGTGCAGTTATTGTAGTTAGTGACAATGTTATTCCTTCCGATGACACGCTGTCTTCTTCCAAAAAGAGGAAGCACTCCCCCCGGATTGCGGTGATTTCGTCTGCGCTAATTCCAGGACTTGGACAGGTATATAATAGAAAATACTGGAAACTGCCAATCATTTATGGCGCGGGGGTTGGCCTTTACTTTTTCTTTGATTACAATAATGATTATTATCAAAGGTTAAAAAAAGCATATGATCTAAAAAGCAGAGATCCTAATGCTGTAATTTCGGATCCGGACTTATCGGACATTACAGATATTGGAGCAATTGAACGAAACAGAGACAATTATAGGCGTTATCGCGACTTTAACATTATTTTTATGGGACTTCTTTATGTTGGTAACATTATTGATGCCATGGTAGATGCCCATATGTACACTTACGACATTAGCCGGGATCTTACAATGAGAATAGAGCCTGCTATAATCCCAACTACAACATCCAACTATACAGCTACATGCGGATTAAAAGTTAAATTTAGTTTTTAACTAAAAGCCATTATGAAAAAAATTCTTCTTTTACTTTTCATTTGCATAAATACCGAAGCTTTGATTTATGCGGACCAAGACACTACAAACGTAGTAAACGACACACTAAAGGTAGCTTACGACATTCCTGACACCAGTTCATTTGATGACAACTTCGAAGCAAATGTTGATAGTCTGTTGAACCTTTATTATGTTAAAGAAAGCCTGAAGAAACAGGATGAAAAGACTTCTGAAATTGCTGATGCCCCCCCAATACTCCACGATTCTATATATAGACGAAGATTGGAAGCAATCCCATCTGTAGCAAAACTTAACTACAATAACATTGTTAAAAGATATATTGAGGTTTATACTATAAAAAAGAGAAAGAATGTAGAAATAATGCTAGGGCTGTCAGAGCATTATTTCCCACTGTTTGATGATATTTTTGACTATTATGATGTACCAAATGAACTAAAGTACATGTCGATAATAGAGTCTGCACTGAACCCAAGAGCTTATTCCAGGGCCAGAGCAGTTGGGCTTTGGCAGTTTATGTATGGTACCGGCAGGATGTATGGACTTGAAATAAACTCCCTGGTCGATGAACGACGTGATCCAATTAAATCTACTCATGCTGCTGTTAGGTACATTAAAAACCTGCACAGTATGTATGATGACTGGCTACTGGCAATTGCAGCATACAACTGTGGTCCGGGAAATGTTAACAAAGCAATAAGGCGGGCTGGTGGCAAGAAAAATTTTTGGGAAATTTATTATTATCTCCCTAGAGAAACCCGGGGACATGTTCCCGCATTTATAGCTGCTACCTATACCATGCATTATTTTAAAGAGCACAACATTACTCCGGCAGATATCGACCTCCCAGTTAATTCAGACACGATAATGATTCATGACAAACTCCATCTGGAGCAAGTTGCCCACGTCCTTAATATCCCGATTAAACAATTGCAGGACTTAAACCCGCAATACCACTACGACATAATTCCCGGAAATTCAAAACCATATGCTTTAAGGCTACCAGAACAAAAAGCTTTGACTTTTATTGATCTGAAAGACTCTATACTTGCATATAAAGACTCTATCTACTTTAATTCACGGAAAGTTTCTGCCCCGACTTATACCCGAACCCTTCCAAATATGCCTGGCAAGGATTACGTAAAACTTACCTATACAGTAAAATCCGGGGATGCCGTTGGATTAATCGCACAGTGGTATAATGTAAAGACCAATGATTTAAAGTATTGGAACGGTATTCGAAGAAACTTAATACGAACCGGGCAAAAACTGAAAATTTACAAACATAAAAGTGCTGCTGCTAAATACCGTGATATAAATAATCTTTCCTATGCTGAAAAGCAAACCAGAATAGGTAAAACAGTAACAGCAAGTAGTGTTTCTTCCAATACTTCCCAAACTACATTTAGCGGCTCTGATGACAGTTATGTTATCTACACAGTCAGGAATGGTGACACCATATGGGAAATAGCCAAAAGGTACCCCGGTGTATCGGATACGGATATCATGCGCTTAAATAACATTTCTAAAGCCTCATCTATTCGCCCTGGCCAAAAGCTTCGAATAAAACCCAAAACTTAATCATGTTGCTTTTCGTTATTCATGCAAGTTAGACCTCATATAACATTACTTTTTATCTTATCTGTCTTCACAGTATTACTGCTGGTGTCATTTGGGTTTTATATAATTGCCCCGGCAGATAATGACAGCGTAATTATTTATAAGGATTTAAAGATTTCATTCTTTAAACCAAATGCTATATTTCAGAAAAAAGAGCAATATGCTGACATATCTGATATTATTGCAGATAATACAAGCTTTTTGGATACCAGTTATATTGACACATCATTGGTCACAAAAAACAAGGAAATCAAATTCGATACAGTAAGGGCAAATGCTGACAGTTTGAAAAAAAGCATTCGAAAGCTTGAATTCCCTGATAACAACCGGACAATACTTCACCCTGTTTTTATGGCAATGGATTCTGCCGCTTCCAGAAAGAAGGTTGTAAGAATAATGCATTTTGGTGATTCTCAAATTGAAGGGGATCGGATTACATCTTTTGTAAGAAATAAAGTACATAAACAATTTGGAGGCAGTGGAATTGGCTTAATTCCCGCAAGACAACTTTATAATTTCAAGTTTTCCGTAATTCATGATGCCTCGGATAACTGGTTTAGATACACTCTTTACGGAAAACGCGACACCCTGATTAAGCACAAAAGATACGGGATTTTGGCAGGATTTAACTCTTTCACCTCTCAGCCTGTTGATTCATCAGACGCTGATACATCCATGAAAAGAGCATGGATATCGGTAAAAGAATCGCCCTATTCTTATTTTAATACCAGAAAGTTTGAGCAATGCCGGCTTTTTTACGGACACAATTCATCTTCTTTTAATGCCCGTTTATTGGTTGACGACGCACTTGTTGATAGCGGAAACTATCGACCATCAAACAAGCTTAAACAAATCGAATGGCAATTCTCCGAGCCAACCAATAATATCAGGTTAGAGTTTGATGGAGTAAAAAGCCCTGAAATTTACGGAATTGCCCTTGATGCAATGAGCGGTGTGGCTGTTGATAATATTGCTATGCGAGGTTCTTCCGGCCTTGTATTTACAAGAATGGACCCCGCACTATTTAAAAAGTTAATAAAAAAACTGGATGTTAAATTATTAATCCTGCAATTTGGGGGAAACGTTGTTCCCAATATCAGAAAGGATTACTCTTATTACGAAAGATGGTTTTTTGCTCAGTTAAACTACATAAAAAAACATGCCCCTGATGTTAAAGTAATTGTTATTGGTGTTGCAGATATGTCTATGAAAAAGGGGAGCAGATATGTCTCTTACCCCAATATAGAATTGGTAAGGGATGCAATGAAAAAAGCCTCGTTCAGGGCAGGTGCTGCATATTGGGACATGTTCGAAGCAATGGGAGGGAAAAACTCGATGCCCAGTTGGGTATTTGCCAAACCGTCCCTTGCAGGAAAAGATTTTGTACACTTCAACCCCAGAGGGGCAAAAATTATTGCAAATATGTTTTACAATGCATTTCTACATGAGTATAATGCATACCAAAGACAACAGGTTAAAACATCGTCGAAATGAGAAACATGAAAATAGGTGCAGTTGCTTTTTTACTTTCGATAACAAATCTTGTTTTTACCCAACCGCAAGGAGATTATTATCTTGGATTTAAAATGTACCCTTTTATTAACTATGAAAATAACAGGCTAATTTATCCGGGAGACAGCAATTGCATGGAAGGTTTGTATCAAAAGCTGGACGACATTATTGGATCCGGTACCGGGAAAATAAATATTGTTCATATAGGAGGTTCTCATATTCAGGCAGATATTTACACGCACCAAATCAGAAAAAGACTGCAATCTCTACAATATGATTTAAATGGTGGAAGGGGCTTTATCTTCCCTTTCAGGATGGCCCGGACCAATAACCCCTCTAACTATTCTGTAAGGTATACGGGTTCCTGGAACTATTGTAAAAACACCCAGTATAAACGTACCTGTCCTCTGGGCTTAAGTGGCATGGCGGTAAGCACAACTCAAAAACAAACATCTGTTCATATTGATCCGAATAACGATCAGGAAGCTAAATTCAGCTTTAACTCCGTAAAAGTTTTTCATTCTCCAACCCCATATGCATTGAGAGTATTGGTAAATGACAGTATTTATTCCGGGAAATATGATCCGCAATGGGGCATTACCGAATTTGACATCGAAGAAACAAATACCTTAACCCTAAGGATAAGTTGCCCTGACACCATTTCCAGTTCCTTTACTTTATACGGAATAAGCCTCGACAATAATGACCCGGGCATCGTATATAACTCAATTGGTGTTAACGGAGCCAGGTTAAGCTCATATCTTAATTGTGAATATTACAGCCAGCACATTAGTGCATTAAAACCCGATTTAGTTATTTTCTCAATAGGGACCAACGATGGCAACACGCGCCATTTGAATGCAGAAAAATACAAAAATGAGTATGAACAACTTATTGAAATAACAAAGACAGCTGCCCCTCAGGCCAAAATATTAATCACTGTTCCGAACGACTGTTATTATTATAAGAGATACGCAAACCCCAACACGGCAATTCTCAGAAAAGAGATTATTTCGTTGGCAAAGGAAAAAAATTACGCGGTATGGGACTTCTATTCAATTATGGGAGGGTTTGATTCTTCAAGAAAATGGTATAACTATGGTTTAATGAGATACGACAGGATCCACTTCAACAAAAAAGGATATCTCCTTAAAGGTGAGTTGTTTGTCTCTGCATTCCTAAGAGGGTGGGAAAAAAACCTGGCCTTTAGAACAAGTGATATTACAACTAAAGGGAAAGAGCTGGCCGCTGATTCTCAAATCTCAAAAGATAATACGGAATGATCGACATACTACGCGGCATTTTTTCATTTGATCAGGAAAATCCCCTAATTTTCACCCGCTTCTTTTTCTGGGGCTTTTTTGCTGTTGTCCTTACAATTTTTTCTTTCATCTATAAACAGAAAACATTAAGAAATGCCTACCTCTTCTTTATTAGTTTATTCTTTTATTACAAGACCGGAGGCCTGTTTTTCTTTATACTTCTTTTCTCAACGCTCACCGATTATGGAATCGGGCACGCCATTTTCAATGCAAAAAAACAAACCGTAAAAAAACTTTGGGTCGCTTTAAGTATTGTGCTAAACCTGGGAGTGCTTGCCTTTTTTAAGTACGACTACTTTATAACCCAAACCATTAATTCTATACTGGGGACAGATCTTGAAGTAGTAACACATGCCGCTAAATGGTCCAATGAATTATTCGGGACACACTTTGATCTTGGAGTAATTCTGCCCCCAATTGGAATTTCATTTTTCACTTTTCAGACTATCAGCTATTCTTTAGATATTTACAAAGAAAAAATAAGTCCCGTAAAAAGTATTCTGGATTTTGGATTTTACGTATCATTTTTTCCACAACTTGTTGCCGGGCCAATAGTACGTGCCGCTGATTTCATCCCGCAATTGTATAAGCCATATGCTTTAAGCCGATCTGAATTTGGATATGGCTTCTATTTAATCCTTAAGGGGTTGACAAAAAAAATGCTGATCGGCGACTATATTGCGGTTAACCTTATTGACCGAGTATTTGCAAACCCGGCCTCATTCTCTGGCTTTGAGAACCTGTCTGCTTTATACGGGTATTCCCTCCAGGTGTATTGTGACTTCTCCGGCTACACAGACATTGCAATTGGCGTAGCCCTTTTACTGGGGTTTTATCTTCCTAAGAACTTCAACTCACCTTATAAAGCCAAACATGTTGGGGAATTCTGGAAAAGATGGCACATCTCACTTTCATCCTGGTTAAAAGATTATCTGTACATACCAATGGGAGGTAACAGGGGGGCATCTACGTTCACCTACATCAGTTTGGGTGTAATTCTTGCATTTGTGGTCCTTTTATCTCAAAAGCTTGTTCTAATCCCGATTTTTTTATTCATCATTGGAACGGTTATTCTTCTGACCCGATACTTCCCTTCCATAAAACTAAGGATAACGACCAATATTAACATTATGATGACAATGCTGCTGGGAGGATTGTGGCATGGTTCAAGCTGGACTTTTGTTATATGGGGCGGATTAAACGGACTTGGCCTTCTGGTCTACAGGGCGTGGCGTAAAGTTAACCCCTACGAAAATAATACAAGTTGGTATGTAACTGCGTGGAGGGTATTCCTGACTTTCACCTTCATTACTTTCACCAGAATCTGGTTTAGGGGGGAATCTATGCAAGGAACCTTTGAACTGCTTAGCCAGATAACAAATAATTTTGGATGGGAAGCAGTTCCCACAATGCTTTCTGCATACTGGAAGCCACTTGCTATGCTCACCTTTGGTTTAGTCATGCACTGGCTACCGGAAAAAACCAAATGTGCTTATAGAGATTGGTTTATCAAAAGAACCCTGGTTCAACAAATCTTTATTGCCACACTTATTATATTCATTATCTACCAATCTGTTTCGGCAGACCTGGCCCCATTTATTTATTTCCAGTTTTAAGGTTTACAAATACAAAAATGGCAAAGCAAATCTGATTTATTTGTAAAATGAGGTATCCCCCTCGCCTTTGACAACGCGAATTTTGGAAACGCTGCCAGGTCTTTTGCTGCAGTGAGCCGTTTTTTTGCTGCGGCTTCCACCTATACGGCTAATCCAGTATTTTGTCCAGGGTGTATTTTATCAGCCCTTTCATTTCCTGATGATAATCGGTTAATGCCCCTTTTAAAGCTCTGTTTGCAATAGCAAGACAAATGGTTGCGGCCTCATGTCCCAGTAGTTTAGAATACCCCAAAAGAGCGGATGTTTCCATTTCATAGTTTGCAATCCTTTGTTCCTTATGCTCAAATTTTTCTATTTTATCATTAAAGCCGGGCATAGCTACGTCCATTCTTAACACCCTTCCCTGAGTTCCATAAAATCCTGGAGCAGTAAGCGTAACTCCGTTAAATGTATGTTCACTGTTGAGTTTTTCCACCAATATTTCTGAACTTTCAACTACATAAGGCCTCATTATCCCTTTTAGTCCGGGAAATTCCCCCTCAAAAGCTTTTTCAAAACCGGTGTCACACACAGCATCTCTTCCTTCATGAAAATTCAGCATCCCGTCAAGCCCTATTGCTTTTGATGACAAAATATAGCCCCCCAAAGGGATATCCTGTTGTAAAGCACCGCTTGTGCCAATACGGACAATATTCAATGCTTTAAATTCACTTTTCATCTCGCGGGCAGAAAAATCAATATTTACAAGGGCATCAAGCTCATTCATAACAATATCAATATTTCCAACACCAATCCCTGTTGACATTACTGTGACCCGCTGGTTATTATAATACCCCGTAACTGTAACAAACTCTCTGTTTGCAACCTGAAATTCTATGTCCGATAGATAATCAAGGAACATTTCCACTCTTCCCGGATCCCCGACTAAAATAACGTCATCAGCAACCTGCTCTGGCAAAAGGTTAAGATGGTATATTTTTTCTTCCGGAGTTAACAACAATTCAGATGATGGAATCATATTAAAAAAAGTTAATGTTATACAACAAAACTATCATATATTTCAACCCAGCCGAATAAATCGTTTAAAATAAAAATGATTAGTCATTATTGTACCAGTAATTATCAGCCATAGCAATAGCCAGCCTGTCAAAAAGCCTGTCCCCAAAGTATCTCCGGTTAAGTTTATAGCAAAACTCATCAAGATATAGCTGCAGGTATTTGCCTTTAATTTTATGGTAAACACCCAGTAGGTTACGCTTGGCATTACTTATTGCTATGTGTACCCAAGGGAGTGTCCGCACTGTTGTTTCTTTACTGGATTTCTCACTTACATGGACATCGACATAATTGGCAATGTCTACATAACTCGTGCTTTTATCGCTAAAGATTATGCTTTTTTCATCAAAGCTTTCTTTAACCACCTCATTAATCTCGTCGGAACAATGGCCTTCCAGCACTTTCATTTTAAAATACCGACAGTGCTTGCTTGTTTTACCACCCTCTATATCTTCCAGGGGCGTCGATTCTGCCATAACTGCTACATTGGACTGCTTTTGGCTGCCCCGTCCCCGCTTTAGGTCCTTTTTATCTTTTTTGCTGGTTTCTGTTGAAAAATACCCTTCGTCAAATTCGGCCATTCCTTCAAGGCTGTAAAGACTGTCTCTTTTACCCATGGCTTGGCGGATGCGGTGCATCATTGACCAAACCGTGTTGTATCTTTTGTGCCCCAATTGCCTTTGCAGTTCCATTGCCGACAGGCCCTTCTTGCTAAAGCTCATAAAGGCCATTGCCAAATACCACTTTCTAAAGGGGAGGTTTGAGTTCTCAAACATTGTACCGCTCCTTAATGTAGTCCTGAAATTGCATTTTGAACATTGCCACATATATTTGGATTTTAACCAATAGTGTTTTTTACATCCGCACTTCTTACAGGTAAAGCCCTCTCGCTCCCGTAACTGTTTGAAATGCAACCTGCAGCTCTCTTCGTTCGGAAACTGCTCTATGAAATTGATTATATTCACGTCAAATGTTTTTTAATAATATAATCAAATAATTCTAACTGGCACAATTGTGTTTATTCATAAAAATAAATACGGGATTATGAAAACAATGCGTGTATAATAAATCGGAGCCATTTTTTTTATTTTTTTATACCTACCCCTTACACGATATAGAACACTAATAATAAAACACTTACCTCCACCTGTTTTATAACCAAACAGCAAGTAAAAGTTATTTTTTTTACCGCAGACACAATTATACATACACATTTGGAGTTATGTAATAGATCGCAAAAGCATTCTTACGAAATTGTAATGAGCATATCATAAATCACATCCGGTTTATTGTTTTTTTAACAGGATAGCCATAAATGATTGCAAGTTTAATATTTAGACTCAGTAAATTTAACGCGATTTAGAATATAAATCGCACTTTATAAACTACTAACAGTATAATACAATGAAAAAACGATCTTTAATTAAATGCAAAAGCATTTTTACATCTGTAAAAAAGCTATGTCTTGTCTTCTCCGCAGCAACAGTGTTTCTTTTTTCGTGTAACAAAGAAGAATTTGAGATTCCGGTTCAGGAACCTGCGACAACTGCTCACATGGAAACAGCTTTCACAAACGAAGCTGGTGAAATTATTACTATTGAACTTAGTAATGGTGAAAGCTTATTCTTCAAAAAGGTTAGTCAGGGATATCTTTTTGAGGGAGATATTCTATTTTCGGAAGAGCAGATTGAGCAAATTAAAGCAAACGCCAAACTAAAAGGAACCGCAGCTTTTGACAGTAAAACCTGGAAAAACAATACAGTTCCTTACGTGATTAACAGTAACATGCCAAGCAATAAAAAAAGAATGATCAAGGATGCTATTAAACACGTGGAAAACAAAACAAAACTGGATTTTGTAAAGCGTTCTAATCAATCGGATTATATCGAATTCATCAACAGTTCTTCAGGAATGTGGAGCTCTGGAATTGGAAGACTTGGAGGAAAACAGCAAATTGGTTTCGCTGATTGGGGCTCTAAAGGTAACTGTGTACACGAGATATGCCATGCAGTTGGAATGTGGCACGAACAATCACGCCTGGATCGTGATGACCATATTACAATTTACTGGGACAATATATCAGAAAATGGTAAATATCAGTACCGTAAATTACCATCTAACCAAGGTTTCGATGTTGGTTCATTCGATTTTGGTTCTATTATGATTTATTCTCCATATGGTTTCGCAATTGATAATAGTAAACCTGCTATGACCAAAAAAGATGGCTCTACTTGGGTAGCACAAAGAAACGGATTGTCAGGAATTGATATCCAGGCATTGAATGCAATGTATAAGTAGTAGCACGAAATAAGATTTTAATTTAAAAAAAGCCGCCAGAATATAATTCAGGGCGGCTTTTTTGTTGTTATTATCTCATTTTATAAATTCGTTATGCAATTTAAAAAAACAACAAAAACATATATCAACTTATTGGAATTAAGAAAAGTGAATATAAAAAATATAGGGTCCCTATAATTACTTATGGTAGTAAACCGCATTAGTCTCTGCACTTTAAAAATGCCCGTTGTGTTCACAAACACCACACCCCCTTATCTTTATGTGTATTGGGATGGTTGTTTCATAAATGGTTAAAGAAACTATCTAAAAGAAACCTTTAACATATGGCAACAAAAACCTTTCTCCGGAAACACCGTTATGTATTGTATAAAAGAAATGCTTATTAATAAGAGGTTAAAAAATGTCGGCTACATGTCCATTCTGTTCAGTTAATATTTTAAAGTCTGCTTTTGCCGAAAGTGAAAATTTCCTGGGGATCTATAATATTGCCCCAATACTTCCGGGACATTCATTAATAATTCCCAAAAAACACATTTCCAATTTCCTTAGCGTAAATGATGGGCTAATGCTGGAATTCATCCAATTAAGCAGACTCGTTGTTAAAACACTCACCACGGCATTTAAAGCATCGTCATTTGACTGGACCCTTCAGGAAGGTGTTGAGGCAGGGCAAACAATTGAACACATGCATATTCATATTATTCCCCGTTATACTAATGACATTCCAAATCCTGGCGATTGGTACCCTCTTCTCAAGAAACATGAACCGGAAATACTGGATAGCCTTTCTCGTCCAAAACTAACAAATGAAGAAATGGAACAAATAGTGAACAAGCTCCGAAAACATACCTTAAAGTAAAGGATTGCCCAAGTTAAATTTTCTTTAAAAACACCCCTCAAAATAATCCTTCACGCCCATATTTCATGCCTAATTCCTTTGCCAATATTAAAAAATTGTTACATTTGTTTACCGTCTTAAAAAAGGGAAAGAATATTCTACTGCGTAGATAAATATATAATTCTAACTACTTATAATATGAAGACATATACAACAGATCAAATCAAAAACATTGTACTTGTTGGAAACTCGGGTTCCGGAAAAACCACCCTGGCCGAGTCTATGTTGTACGAGGGGAAAGTAATTGACCGCCGTGGTGATGTGGAACACAAAAATACTGCTTCTGATTATAAAGATATAGAGCATAAAAACGGCAATTCAGTATTTTCATCCATTTTATACACCGAATACAACAATAAAAAGGTAAACATTATTGATGCTCCCGGCCTTGACGATTTTGTTGGAGGCGTAGTTTCATCTTTGTATGCTGCAGACACAGCCGTAATGGTACTTAACACTCAGAATGGTGTTGAGGTTGGTGCTGAAGTTCATTTCCGTCACTTGGAACGCTTTAATAAGCCAGTTATCGTTATAGCTAATCATCTGGATCATGAGAAGGCTAATTACGATAAAACAATGGAATCGGCCAAAGAACGTTTTGGAAAGAACGTTACAATAGTACAATACCCGGTAACGGTGGGACCGGGCTTCAATGCTATTATTGATGTCCTTTTAATGAAAATGTATGTCCTGAAAGAAGGTGGAGGAAGAGATACCGTTCCAATTCCAGAAGAAGAAGCAGAAAAAGCAGCAAAACTGCATAACGAACTTGTTGAAAAATGCGCCGAAAACGACGATGGGCTGATGGAACTTTACTTTGAAAAAGGTGAACTTACTGAAGACGAAATGCGCACAGGAATTACCCTGGGATTATTAAGTCGCGACATATTCCCTGTGTTTTGTTGTTCTGCTAAAAAAGACATGGGAATTGGCCGCTTACTAGAGTTTATAACAAATGTTGCACCCGCGCCTAACCAGGTTCCTGCTGCTATTGATGAAAAAGGGAATGAAGTTCCTTGCGACCCGTCCGAAAAAACAAAACTATTCATGTTTAAAACCAGTGTTGAATCTCATATTGGTGAGGTAAACTTTTTCAAAGTAATGTCTGGTGAAGTTAAAGAGTCTATGGATCTTACGAATTCACACACTCAAAACAAGGAAAGGATTTCGCAAATTTTTGCATCTGCCGGAAAAAACCGTGAAAAAGTTGCCAGCATGACTGCTGGTGATATTGGTGCCACAGTAAAACTGAAATCAACGAAAGTCAATCATACTTTATCAGAAGATGGCTCTTCTTTCGAAGCTATGCTGTTCCCGGAACCCAAGTTCAGGACTGCTATTAAACCGTTGAGTGAAGGTGATGAAGAAAAACTCGGAGAAGCCCTAAACCGGATGCATGACGAAGATTCCACAATCCTCATTGAATATTCGAAAGAATTAAAACAGATTATTATCTCCGGACAGGGAGAATACCACTTAAATATTCTAAAATGGCACCTTGACAATATATTCAAAATAGAAACCGAATATATCAGGCCAAGGATCCCATATCGTGAAACGATTACCAAACATGCACAGGCAGACTACAGGCACAAAAAGCAATCTGGCGGAGCCGGACAGTTTGGGGAAGTTCACATAGTAATTGAGCCCTATACAGAAGGCGCCAAACCCAAAGACATGTTTAAAATAAACGGTAAAGAGCAAAAACTCTCTGTTCGCGGTGAAGAAGAACATCCTCTTGCATGGGGTGGAAAACTAATGTTCTATAACTGCATAGTGGGAGGCTCGATTGATGCAAGATTTATGCCGGCAATTTTAAAGGGCATAATGGAAAAAATGGAAGAAGGCCCACTGACGGGTTCTTATGCCCGTGATATTAGTGTCTACGTTTATGACGGAAAAATGCACCAGGTCGATTCCAATGAGATTTCTTTTAAACTGGCCGGCAGGAATGCATTTAGCCAGGCTTTTAAAAGTGCCGGTCCTAAAATACTGGAGCCTGTTTATGATGTAGAAGTCTTTGTGCCGGCTGACCGCATGGGAGATGTAATGAGTGACTTACAAAGCCGAAGGGCAATCGTGCAGGGAATGGCCAGTGAGAAAGGCTTTGAAAAAGTAACAGCAAAAGTACCTCTGGCCGAAATGAACAAATACCAGACAACCCTTAGTTCATTAACTGGTGGCCGTGCCTGGTATTCTATGACTTTCGATGAATACGTTGCTGTTCCGGGAGATGTCCAGGAAGAACTTCTGAAAAAATATGAAGCCGAACTGGTAGAAGAATAGAATAAAAATTATTATAGATTGCCTAAAGGCTGTATTCCCTTTGTGAATACAGCCTTCTCTGTTATATAGCATTACCATTACCCACTACCAGTCAATATTTTAAGACAATTCATTAAAACAAAATGAAATAAAATTCGTAGTTTATCAAAGAACAACATTTTTTATCTGCTTAATAAACCCTATTTATTGGTAAAATATGAAGAAAACCATATTAATCGTCGATGATTTTGAGAACACGCGTAAAGTCATAGAATACTCCTTAAAAAAAATAGAACATAACTCATTGATGGCAGGTAATGGAACGGAAGCATTAAGCTATTTTGATGGCAGGCCCATAGATTTACTAATAACCGATCTTAACATGCCGGAAATGAATGGAATTGAATTAGTCAAAGAAGTAAGAGCCCTCCCTGCTTACTCATTTATCCCAATCATAATGCTCACTACCGAACGCAACCAGACAAAAAGACAAATGGCCGAAGATGTTAAGGTTACAGTATGGGTCCAAAAACCATTCGAGCAGGAAAAATTTCTTAAAATAGTTCAAAAATGCCTTAGATAACCGCGCATGGAAGAACTTAAACAAGGTTTTATAGACGAAGCATTACTATTAGTTGAAACACTTGAAGAACTGCTTATTCAACTCGAATGCAGAAGTGTTGAAAATGCTGACATCGAAGAGATTTTCAGAATTATGCATACCTTAAAAGGAAGTGCTGCCATGTTTGGGTTCTCCAACACAGAACGGATAACCCATAACGTTGAGGACATTTACGACCTTATCAGGGAGAGAAAACTGGGGCTAACACCCGAAATCATAAACCTCACTATCCAAACCACCGATGTTACAAAAGAGTTGTTGCACAACGAGGATCAAATATCTGAAGAATTAAATTCTGCATTTAGCAGTATTATCCAGACAGCAGAAAACTTTAATTTTCCGGGGACGGATTCCAGAAACAAAGATTTTGATTCATCTATTTACCAAAACTCTGAACCTGAGAGTTATGATACAAAGTCAACAATATATTATATTCTTTTCAAACCCGACAGTGATGTTTTGTTACGAGGAATAAATCCCGTTAATGTATTTGAAGAACTGACAGAACTAGGTACAACAACAGGCTTCCCGTATATCGAAGACGTTCCGCTTCCCGAGGATTATGACCCATCCATATTCTACCTCGCATGGGATATTTTTTTACAATCGAAGTCCCCGAAAGATGATATAGAAGATTGCTTCCTTTTCTTTATGGAACATGAATTCAGAATTATTCCCGTTAATCCGGAAGATTTATCAACAAACAAAGAATTTCTAAAAACTTGTATTACGTTTACAAAAGGGCTTAAGACGCTGGATGAAATATCAGAGAACATTACCCTGAAATTTAATGTTAGTCAAACTCAGAAAAAAATTGAACCCAAACCTTTGGATGATGGCTCTGAGGGAAATATCAGAGAACCAAAGAAGCATATCGATTCAATAAAAGTAGCCCCAAAAAAGCTTGATGAACTAATAAACCTTGTTAGCGAACTGGTTACACTAAATTCACGTTTGGAAATTATTTCAGAAGACATTAACAATGAAGCACTGACCAAAACTATTAAATCGGTCTCAAAGCTTTCAAAAAAATTCAGGGACAATGCCCTCGAATTAAGACTGATGCCGGTAAAAGTACTCATATTAAAAATGAAGCGGCTCATTCGGGATTTATCAAGAGACCTGAATAAAAATGTTGAATTTATTACAGAAGGAACGAATACCGAACTGGACAAAAACATTATTGCAAAGCTGGAAGTTCCTTTAATGCACATTCTGAGAAACAGTCTGGATCATGGAATTGAAACTACTGAAGAAAGGGTAGCCGCCAATAAACCGGAACAGGGAGTTATACGGTTTATATCCTTTTATTCCGGCGCAAATGTTTACATTCAAATTCAGGATGACGGCCGGGGAATTAACATTGAACAAGTTAGAAAAAAAGCGGCTGACAATGGGTTCATAGATAAAAACAATGAACTGACCAAACAAGAGATATTTAACCTGTTATTTACTCCCGGATTCACAACAACATCCAGTGTCACCAATGTTTCAGGAAGAGGTGTAGGGCTTGACGTTGTAAAAAAAGAGATCACCGACATGCGCGGAGAAATTGATATTGAATCCGAGAAAGGACTGGGAACAAGCTTCACGTTAAAACTTCCCCTGACCCTTTCAATCATAGACACATTTATGGTTATGGTCGACAGTACAAAAATACTGATACCAAGAGAGTATATTGTTCAAACACAGCTAATTCCCCCTAAAAAAGACCTTAAGCAACCAGACAGGGCAGAATTCGATGGCAGGGTAATCCCGACTATTTCTCTGAGAGAAGATTTTAAATGCTCTTCAATCCCTCCGATAAAGGAAAAAAACGTAATTGTTTCACAATATGATAAGTTTTATGCCATAACTGTGGATAAAATAATTGGAGAACACCAGGCTGTAGTTAAACCTTTGGGCCATTATAACCAGAATCACGAATACTTTTCCGGAGCGAGCATCCTGGGAGATGGCAGCCTCGCCTTCATTCTTGATATAAACAAGGTAATAAGCATGAAAAAAAGTAAAAGCAATGTTGGTAATTATAATTTGAAATAATGAACAAATCTGACGACAACAAGACATACCTTTCTTTCTGCCTCGGCGGCGAATTCTTTGGAGCTAACGTCCGGTTTATTCTTGAGGTCCTGAAAAAAGAAACTATAACCGAGATACCCCGTTCAGAAGACTTTATTGTAGGAATCATTAATTTCCGTGGAGAAATTGTTACAGTTATTGACCTCTATAAAAAACTGAACATGCCAACCCCTTTAGTCCCCTCTAAAGACTTAATAATTGTTTTAGAACTGTTTGAGGGTGAAAAGAGTACCAAAGTTGGCATCATTGCAGATAAGGTACGGAAGGTTTTTGAAATAAGTAATGAACAGTTAATGCCTGTTCCGGAGTTCGGAAAATACTATAACCCGGAATACCTGACAGGTGTTGCAAAAACCGCTGATGGTTTTGTATTAACCCTTGACATTGAGAAAGTTTTAAACGAAAAAGATGTTCGAATTATAAAAAATATTTCTAAAGAAGAAACTAAAAAATAACGATATGGAATCTAGCATAATTGTATTTGGGGTAATGCTCTTTGGTATTTTACTCAGCGTTGGATTAGCCCGCCTAATATTCAAAAACAGCCTTACCTTTTGGGTTGGAATATTTTTTATTATAATGGTCAACCTAACCCTTATATTGAGCTTAATAGAGTTTTCAGACAACCAGGCCATAGACAAACTAATCGGACTAACCTTAATCATTCTTAGTGCATTAGGGCTCATGAAAAGCTTCGACTATGTTATCGGTAAATCGCTGCGGGATTTAACAGATAACATAACAACCCTGTCAAAAGGCAAATTAAACATTAAGGTTAACGAAACTTACAAAAAACGCAAAAGTGAAGTTGGAGCGATATCACGTGCACTGGATTTAATGATTGCCAACCTCAATAAAAGTGTTAGCCTGGCAAAAATGGTTTCAAGAGGAGAGTTGTATTTTAAACTTGAAGAATTAAATGAAGAAGCAGATCTGGACAGGGCCCTGAGAGATATGGTGTTAAAACTCCGTGATATTTCCTCAAATATAAAAAGTGCGGCAGAACAGGTTGAAGCAGGAAGCCGGGAATTAAGTCAAACATCACAGGATTTAGCACTAGGAGCTAATGAGCAAGCTTCCTCTTCCGAAGAAATTGCTTCAACCATGGAAGAAATGTCTGCCAGTAATCATCAGAACACTACCAACGCAGAACAAACAGACAAAATAGCAAAAACGGTTTCATCAGATATAAAAGTTGTCAATGATTCAATTGCTCAAACAACCGAGGCAATGAGCAATATCACTGAAAAGATATCTATCATTAACGATATCGCAGAAAAGACAGATATTTTGGCCATAAACGCTGCCATTGAGGCCGCAAGGGCTGGTGAATACGGAAAAGGTTTTGCTGTAGTTGCATCAGAAATAAGAGACTTGGCCGAACACAGCCAGAAAGCATCGGACGAAATTGCAAAAGTCTCGAATGAAAGCATGAAACAAGTAAACCAGTCAAAAGAATTACTTGAAAAAGTATTTCCAGAAGTTCAAAAAACGTCAGTGCTGGTAAATGAAATAACAGCAGCTACCAAAGAACAAAGCAAAGGCATTACGGAGGTTAACCAGGGCATTCAGCAATTATCCTCTGTTATCCAGCAAAACTCTGCATCTTCTGAACAGATGGCCTCAAGTTCTGAAGAGTTAAATGCCCAATCAGAACAGCTCATTGAAAATATCAGCTTTTTTAAAATTACGGCATCTGATAAAAATTATAGCACCGAGAAAGATATAAAAGAGCAGATTGAGGAACTCACCGCGTTGTTACAAAAGAAAACAAAAGAAAAATCTGCCTATCTTCCCGCTTCCGGTTCTTCAAAGAATGAAAAAAATGGTGTCAACCTGAATTTGACAGATGATGATTTTGACCGTTTTTAATGCTTATTAAACCGTATCCATAAATTTTTAACACGGACTGTTTTGAGAAAAAATAGTCCGTTGTTATTAATATGCACTTCTTTAAAGCGTTAATAGCTTTTCCCCTCTTTTGATATAATCCGTCAAAGGTTCTCCCATATATCTTACATTAACGCCCAATTTATCCAGTATTTCTGATACTCCAAAGCTATCGCAACAGTCTTTGCACGCTTCTACCACAACACCCTGATTAATCATTTCGATAATCTCTGTTTGGACCTGAGTATCGCTACCTGCCAATTTTGCGGAGGCTCCCCATATGATAACATTTACATGCTTCCACCATCCGTTGCTTTTAGAGTTAATCGCATACATCGACAACATGTTAAAAAACGTATCCTTATCAACCGTTGTCCAAAGAATATTTAATTTATCCATATTTGGGGTTATTATTTTATGACTAATAAATCTTTCCTAATTGCCTTCTGCCAACTCCGTTATTGCTTTCTTGTCCATTCGGTAGATTATCCATTCTTCTTTTGATTTCGCCCCAATGCTTTCATAAAAATTAATTGAAGGCTTGTTCCAGTCAAGAACTGTCCACTCAAACCTTCCACACCCTTCTTCTTTCGCAATTCCAGCCAGCGCAACCAATAATCCCTTACCATAGCCACTCCCCCTGTATTCAGGTTTCACATAAAGGTCTTCAAGATAAATCCCGGGTTTTCCAACAAAGGTCGAAAAATTATAAAAGTATAATGCAAAGCCCACTGGTATTTCTCCCGAATAAGCAATCAACGCACTAATAACTTTTCTCTCTCCAAACATTCCTTCTCGGATATCTTCTTCAGTGGCCAGTACTTCGTGAGATAACTTTTCATAATCAGCCAGCTCCTTAATAAACTCAAATATTACTTCAACATCTTCTTCCGTTGCTATTTTTATCTTCATTTTATTCATGTATTGTTTCATTTCCCATGAAATGTAAAAATAGTTAAAGAATGTTCAATCCGGATCATTAGGATTAAGACATTCTCAACCCGGGCAGCAACAATTTCCCTGACCGATAAATTATTTTTTTTCGCTGATATGTCGATATTACCCACCAACTTACACTGAACAATCTCCTTTAATACCGGTTACTGCGAAAACTGGAATATTAATCTTACTCTTCACTGCAAAAAGCTGAAATACCAACAATAAACTTAACTTTAACAAAGTGACTTTCCTAATCCCTGAATATTAGTTGCTCTTTTGACAATTATTTTTTACAGTATAACATAGGGGTAAACTAATAATTTAGTGTGTAGGTATTAAACTAAAACGACTTAATATGAAAACTACATTAATTAAATTATTTTGCCTGACATTACTTTCCCTGGCGATTTCTAACTGTTCAGATGACGATAACAACGAGCTGGGAACAAAAGAATACGAAGTTATTTCACCTGAAAATCCGGAACAAAAGGGAGAGCGGCTATTTGGAATAAATATTTCTGAAAGCACCTATGGTTTTTCTGCGTCTTTTGATAAAGCCACCGAATCCGGACTTGAAATTGTTGAAATAAATATGCCATGGAACTTAATCGAAACCGAGAAAGGGAAATACACCGATCCGAACGGAACGTTTGCCGCAACAGCATTCTATGCGGCTAATAAAATAAAAGTCGGGTTAAGCCTGGCCGTTATCAATACCGTTGCGTGGGAGGTTCCTGACTACCTGAAAGATATTAATGTTAACTCCCCGGAGTTTATCTCTGCGTTTAACAGTATGGTAGACTGGGTACTTGATGCTTTTCCTGATGAAGTTGAAATCAGGTATATCAGCATAGGTAATGAAGTTGATCTTGTCCTCTCAACCGATGGTGAATGGGAAGCTTACACCGATTTTTTTAAACAGGCATCAACGCATATTAAGACGAACTATGGCAACATTGACGTAGGTGTTAAAACGACCATAATGGGAGGGCTTTATGGCACTGAAAAAACCAAAATCCAGCTTATTAATCAGCACAGTGACGTTATTATGCTTAATTACTATCCCCAGGATCAACAATTCAAAGTAATGGCTCCCGATATAGTGGATGCTCACTTTGGAGATATCGTTACCTGGTTTCCAAATAAGGAGATATTTCTTACAGAGGTTGGATATCAGTCCGGAGACAATTATTGCGAAAGCTCGGAAGTCAAACAAGCATTATTTTATCATAACATGTTCAATACCTGGGATAAGTATAAAGGAAAAATAAAGATGACCATAATTGACTGGTTATATGAGCAGTCACCCGAAACCATTGAAGCCTGGAAAGGTTATTACGGTGATTCCCCCGCTCTGGTTGAGTATTTGTCCACCTTAGGGTTACTGAATTATGACGGGACCGAAAAAGCCGCCTGGAAGCAGGTCACAACTGAAACAAAAGCCCGGGGCTGGTAGCCCAAAACACTAAAGTATTCCCTTCGCCCTGAGCAGTTTAAAAAGCCTTCCTTCAAATGCTTCATTTGGAGTGGAGGCTGGCGACATTACCAACTTTCCTTCATGATCAACCAAATAGTATGTCGGGTAAATGCGTATATCGTATTCCGCTAATATTTCCGGGTGGTTATCATAATGAAGGAATTTCCAGGTATAGCCACTCCGTTGGACAAAATCCTTCATAACAGTAACGTCTTCATCAACAATAACACTAACAATTTCCAGGTATTTATTATGTTTTTCATATAACTTCTGAAGCATTGCAAATTCATTTAGACATGAATAACTAAAGCAGGAACAAAAATTTAAATAAACAAATTTACCCTTAAAATTATCCAGTGTAACCAGATTGCTATCGGAGTCATACAAACTAAAACCGGGAGGGTTAAACCCTATTAATAAGCGAGTTACTTTCTCCCGTATCCCAACAGCAATTTCTTTTTGTTTCGTAAACTGGGTGTTTTCTATAAAAGAATCAAGAATAGTTAACATATCCGCTCTTGAATAATTGTCGTCATAAAACTCATCATGTAAACATTTCAGGGCGACCATGTTTAACAATTCATCCGGCTGAATAACTTCATCCCTCTTTAGGGCTTCTTTAAGCTTTTTATAACTCTTATGTTCCGAAATTGACTTGCTTAATAGTTTTTCTTCATCTGCTCTCGAAAAATGAGTGAAGTATTTTTTATAAACCATATTAAAAAGCTCCATATAAGCCGGGTTCTTATATAAAACCGGTTTATTCTTAAAGTACTGATTAGATATGGCTTTAGATTTATGCTGATAAGCTAAAAACCGAAGCATTCCATATTTATATTCCCTGTACTGATTAAAAAACACGTTCTTTGACCTGGAGAATGCTTTCTCCATTTTCCCAATGTCCTTGTCTAATTGCTCAAAGTCCTTATCAGTAAAAACTTTGTCAATATGTTTATTGTAATAAGGAATATATGAATCCAGAAACATCCTGATCTGAACATTCAAATCATCCTCTGAAAATTCTTTTGTCCCCAAATGAACGTTTACAGTTTTAAAAAACGGGTTTAGCCTGTCCGCCTGTTTTTTTTCTATGAATTCCGGTAAAATAATTTCATAATCTTCACCGGGTTCAACAAACAAGTATATCAAATACACGCCAGGAAAAGCGTATATGTATGTCGTCTCTTTAACATCAACCTCTATCTCAAAATTTCCTGTACTATCTACTTTAGCGTTACCTACAACTTTATGGCTCCCTGTAAACGGGTCTGCCTGTTCGTAGAATATTATTTCCTTGTTAGCATAACCCGGGTTATTCCCCCAAATAAACGAGCCATATAGTTCAAGGCCAAACAAAAGGAATATTGAGATAAGTACAACAATTTTTTGCATCTTTTACTTCGTAATTATTTCTGTTCTTAATTTTTCTGGAAGGAACATTCCCGCATCTCCCCCATGACGAATAACATCCCGAACAATTGTTGATGTAATGAAGGTATGCTCAGGCTGTGTCAGTAAAAATACCGTTTCTATTGTTGTGTCCATTGAACGGTTCATTTGGCCTATGGCCCTTTCGTATTCAAAATCTGAACCAGTTCTGACTCCCCGCAAAATATAATTTGCCCCAATTTCTTTGCAAAACTTAACGGTTAATCCGGAATAACTGACAACTTTTACTTTAACAACCTCCTCAAAGACCTTGTTTATCCACTCTATCCTCTTTTCCATCGAAAAAAACTCATTTTTGTTCGTGTTTTTTCCAATAGCAATTATAATTTCATCAAACAAATTTAATGCTCTTGTTACAATAGACTCGTGCCCAATGGTAAATGGGTCAAATGAGCCTGGAAATACGGCAATTCTTTTTTCCATTTGTCATAAAAATTACAAACCCGGTAATCTTAGCGGTCTCAATGTTGTGCCGGGGTATCGTCAACCCTGACTTTGTTATTAGCGGATTTATTTACTTAATCTCTTTTTCTTTCTGCGAACTTACGAATAAAATATTTCCTATGTCGTCGTAACCGGTAAATACTTCAATTCCCTTCGCTTTTACCAACTCATGCCTGAAGCCCACAATTGAAAGATCCGCATCAACAGATTTCTCCATTATCAATTGTTTTGTGTTCCTTCCTTCAGTTACAGGAATTAGCTTAACATTACTTGGAGATATAGGCAAACGGCCGGATTTAATCAAGGCTATAAGCTTATCCCGTTTCTGCTCAAATTCCCCCTCATCATAAAGCGAAAATATTTTAATATGCCCTTTTCTCCACTCCGGGTGCCCCAGAAGGATATATGCCAAAAGAATCATTAAGTTCGCATTCTCAAAATCATACGATGTTACCCATACATGTATCTCGCGTTTATCTCCAAAACCTTTATATGAAGTATTGAGCACACATACATCGAACCCAGCACTATAAATCAGCGAATAATTATCCAGAGCCCGTTTAAATGCTTCCGGATCTGTCCTGCTGAACTCAAACAAAATGGTATTGTTACCTTTTCCGGAAATTCCCGACAATTGAACAACCTGCGCTATGGCCGATGTATAGGAAGGCGAAATCATGGTATCCAGGTAAACCCTGTTCCGGTTATTAGACGCAAGGTTTATCAATCGCTGCAAAACATCTTTCGATTCATTGGTTGTTTGCTTGGAGAGGTAACCTTCAATGTAATGAATATATGTTCCAAAACCATATTTGTAAGATAACCACCGGAGCATGTCAAAAGCACTTCTCCGGGCAAAAGTATCTTTTGAGATACAGATAACAAAAGGTCGCCAGTTATTGTCTATATCTTCTCTGTTTGCCCGTTGGGCCAATATCTGCAACTGCCTGCTCATTTGAAATATCACCCCCCTGAAGAGCTTGGCAAACCCTCTTTTTTCTTCAGAACGTTTCGTGATAAAATAATAAAGAATTCCCATTATAAGTAAGGCAATAGCAGCATATTCTGCCCTCATTTTAAACATTAGCCACATGGAAAATACCGTTCCAATAAAAGAAATGTACCACCTTGACCTAAATGTAGGGCGATAAGAAGGATCTGCTGCAAAATGTTCAAGCAGGGATACCAGGCATATGGCACCATATGTTACCATAAAAAACATAGAGATAATTTCTGCAACGGTATTGATATTACCAATTGCAATGAAAACAAAAGCAATAATCACACTAAGGATGCTTGCATTTCTTGGCTCTGAATTACCAGGCAATACCTTAGAAAAAAATCTATTTAAATTTTTATTGGGCAAAATATCATCAGCCCCTATTGCCTGAAGTGTACGTGGGGCAACCAGTATTGAACCAATAGCAGAGGACAGGGAAGCTGCCGCCAAACCTATTGGGATTATTGGCCCCCACAGAGCTATTCTCTGCATTATCAGATAGTTCTCAGGATTTGCCAAATCCTCTGGTGAAAATGATATGGACAACTTATAGGCAACACCGATATAAACAACGGCCCCAACCATGGTGGCGAACAAGGTTCCACGCGGCAATGCCTTCTGAGGGTTTTTTAAATCACCTGATAGCCCCAGGCCTGCCGCCAATCCGGTGAAAGCGGGGAATATAATTGCAAATATGTAAAAGAAATCTTCAGAATTATCAATCCCTGAACTGAATGCATTTTCAATGGGGGTTATCTCGGGCTGTCCCATAAAAAACATCAGTATTGCAATTCCGAGGATGACTGCCACTCCATACAGAGCCTTCATTCCAACGTTTGCTCCCCGAAGAATAACAACCACAGCGAGCAAACCCATAAATGGTAAACTAATTATCCGAGTCTGCCACTGTTCTGCTATAACAATACCATAATTTTCTGAAAGATAAGCAAGCACTGGTTTAAATGCTTCAGCAAATGCAATAACATAAAAAGCAACACTAATAGCTTGAGAAAAATATAACGAAATTCCAACTGCCGCACCTATGTTCAAACCAAAAGAACGCGATATAATATAATATGCACCCCCTCCCAAAACTCTCTGGTTTGTTGCGATCTCCGCTACAGCAAATGCCGTTGGGAATGTTACCAGGTGCCCGATCAATACAATGGCCAACACCTTAAAAAAACCCAGATTCCCAACAGCCCAACCAAAACGCAAAAATAATACCGCTCCTAAAATTGTGGAGACTGATGTTACAAATACTTCGAGTGTTCCAAATCCGGCTTTCTTTGTTACTAATGACTTTGACATGTAATTTCTCCGTTTAATAATACTTAACAGACAGACCAAGTTAGTCCGGAACTGTCTGAAAAACTAAAATTATAAACTTTAGATTAAACGACAAGAGGCAATGGTTTTATTGCAAGGGAAATCCATATATTCGAAAAAAACGTACTCCCTAATCAACTGCGCCTTCTAATAAAATTGTTTTCAAACTATTCGTTTGGTTTTCAAATTAAGTGTACTTTTATTGCCAATTTTAAAGCATGTTTTAAACAAGACCTTTCTATAGAGTCCCTATGAATTGGAAGGGATTTTAAATCTGTTAATTTGGCCCCTGCATAAATTAACATACTGTTGTAGAAATCTTATTTATGAGAAACGGTAAACATAATTTATTAAACTAAACATATTATTATGAAATTTTTAAAAATCACAGTATTTCTATTATTTGTTAGCGGTTTTAATAACGCATTAGATGCTCAGCTGAATCCGGTTAAATATTTCGACTACAATCTTTTAAAGGATAAAGTATTATATATTCCAAAATACCAACCGGATTCCAGAATAGCCAAAAAGTACCTTAAAAAAGGAAAGTTTAGTGAATTAAAAAGCCTTGAAGAAAAAGTAGCGTACTACAATAAGATATGGAACGAGGCAATGGCCCAATCTTCATATGACGCTACCGCATATGAAATTAGAGGGTTCGACCCTAAAAAACTTATTAAAGAAAAAAATAAAGAAGCTATCCTCTTATATAATTTTGTAGATCAATACAGTAACGAGATTGCTCAACTGATAGTTACCGGTCCAAAAAAACAATTAATTGCCCAAACAATCATTAATGGGTTGGATCTGTCTGATCCTGATGATATAAAGTTGATGATGAACATGTTAAACTTCTCACTCAATGAGACAGCAGAAATTGACGCAGAAAATGGGTCCAAATCCTACTCCGGTTTGCGCAACAAGTATAAAGAGAATTTTGTTGAATTTTATGACAACATTGCCAACATGACCTTTTTGGTCCAAAAATTTGAAAGCGACAATGAGAAGAAAGACAAAAAAAAGAATGCAGAATTAGAAGAAGCTCTTGAGTCATGGACCCTTTGTAAATATGAACTTCTGACAGAAAAGGAAATTCAGGAGCGCAGGCTTGATGGGGATGATAAAAGCTTCTATTGGAAAAATTTCAACTATTATACGAAAAGTGCTATGATGACGTATCGTTTTAGTTATCTGCTTACCACAGAAAGAGATGAAGCATTGGCTTTTTTCTATTATTTAGGCTCTCAAAAACTTAAGCCCTCTGTGTTAAATAAAATTCAGAACAAAATCACCAAGAAAGGGGAACGTTTTAAAAAACAGTTAAGCAATTAACCCACAAATTAGTGCATGAAACGATTATTATTCTTACTTACCCTTCCATTATGTTTGGTGGGCTATGGTTTTGAATACGATTATGAAGAAAAATATACTGATGAAGAGTATATTTTTCTTCAAAAAAATATAGATATCATTATATCTGTTGATGAAGTATCCGGGAAACTAACAGCTAAGTCAATTCACGATATTACAATAAGATCCCTGACAGATAATTGCAATTACCTAAATCTGATCCAGGTCCCATACTACAAAACATTTCAACAGCTCAATTTGTCAAGTGCCAAATATTACAATATAGATTCTCTTGGTAATAAACGCTTGCTGGAGAATGTAAAAGTAAAATATGCCGAGAATAAAGATTATTATATTGAAAATATATTTTATGGAGACCTAAAAGTTAAGCAGTTTGCCCCCAGGCTTCCTGTTACAAACCGAACACTCCTAAAATATAAATATGAAATAATATATAACGACCTGAAATTTCTTACCCGAATTATGATTCAAGATGAAAATCAAACGGTAGAAAAAAGCGTTATTACACTTAAGTATGACAAAAAAATTAATGTCGATACCAAAAAGTTCAATATTCCTGAAAACAAACTTAGATATTCAAAAACAGAACAAGAAAATTTTTACATTGAGACCTTTGAGTTTAGTGACTTACATAAATATAAGTTAAACGACTACTCCCCTTCACTCACATACTTCATCCCTCACCTCCTGATAATGGTAAAAAACTATGAAACAGACAGTGAAAAAATATCGCTCCTCGAGGATACGGGCGATTTATACCGGTGGTATCATAGCTTAATAGGGCAATTAAACCCGGATAGAGCAATAATTGAAAAGTTATTAAATAAGATTCTTAATACCCCCGTCGAGGATGAAGAGAAAATAAGAATAATCTTCGACTGGGTAAAAACAAATATTCAATATCTTGCCTTTGAAGATGGTATTGCAGGCTTCAAACCTGAAGAAGCACATATCGTTCTTGAAAACGGATACGCTGACTGTAAAGGATTCGCCAATTTATTGGTAAACCTTCTAAACGCTTCCGGTTTCAAGGCTTCGCACGCCTGGGTAGGAACAAGAAACATCAACTATGATTACTCCACTCCATCTCTTGTTGTTGATAATCATATGATTTGCGCATTAAACTATAAGGACTCAGTTTACTTTTTGGATGCCACCAACAAAACCGGTGAATGGAATAAAATTCCTTCTCATTTACAAGGAAAGGAAGTACTTGTATCAGAAGGTACTGACTTCTCAATTACTAAAGTCCCGGAAATTGATTATTCTAGCAACACAACCACCATAACCGGGAAATGTGTATTTGTAAATAATGAAAGAGAATTAAACCTGGAAGGTAAAATAATATTCAGAGGGAGCAAAGCTTCCGAAATTCGTTCATATTATCTTTATGGAAGTAAAGGCACAAAAAGAAATATCCCAAATATAGTTTCCCGTTACATTATTAACGGTTTTCATCAGAAAGATTCATCCGGTTTATTGCTTACAGAAAGCGATAATATTCAAATAAGCCTTAAGGGGAACTTTTTCGGACAGCACATTAAGAATGAAAATAAAATTCTTCTTTTCTGTAATATTGATAATAAATTACCAATATCTTTTGATGAAGATATTCAGACCCCGCTTAACTTTGATAATAAGGAATCATTTATTTATCAAGTTTCATATGTACTCCCGGAAAATAGAAATGTAATTATTCCTGAAAATATCCATTATTCCTCACCAAATGGAAAATTCAGCTACGACATTGAATACAAGCTGGCAAACCGCACCCTTACTTTTACGAAAAAAATTAAAATAAACACATTAACACTAAAACTATCAGAGCTTGATGCATGGAAAGAACTGCTCCGAATAAATGCCCGGCATAGTGAAAAGTTTGTAACAATCAACATTCTGTAATGCAATATATTAAGATCCAATGAAAAATAACAAGTCAATATATTATTACACATTCCTGTTCATGCTAAGCAGTTTGTGCCTGCCTGTTGTTGTTATATGCAATGATTTTAGCGAGGATGCCGTTATCATTCAAAATAGCATCCGATATGATTACGACCTCGTTTCAAAAAACAACATTTATTACTTTGAAAGAACAACCACTGTTAAGCGTCGGATAAAAATATTATCTCAATATGGAATTGAAAACTTTAACGCATTATTTATCCCAACTTACAATGACATCGACTTCAACAGGAAATTATTGTATATAAAAGCAACAACCATAAAAGACAATGGGGAAAAAATCCCGGCAAACACGAAAAACATAAAAGAAACAACTCTGCCCGCAAACATCCCCTTTTTTTATGGCTATAAGGGTAAAGTAAAAAAATTGCCTTTTGAAAATGTTCAGGTTAACGATGAAATAGAATATGAGTACCAGATTAAATTTACCTCCTCATCAGGAAACGATTATCTTAACTTTACGGACAAAAAAATTATTTCAGAAGAATTTCCAGTCAAAAATGCCGATTACCAATTCCGTGTCAGTCCGAATCTTAATTTTCAGGGAATCCCGAATAACCTTTCTGCACAATTTTCCGAGAAAACCATGCCGGATGGAGATAAGGTGTATTCCATAAAACTGCAGGACATTACTCCATTAAAAAAAGAACGATATTCAAGAGCCTTTGAATATCCTCAATTTTATTACAACATACATCGCAACAAATATAACTTTCAATTTTCCAGTTGGGAAGAATATGTTGAAAACGCTGATATTACAACCAAAAAGAAGTCTTTCTTATCATCCGGATTAACCATTAAGAACATTGCCTCTAAAGTAAAAGATATTGAGAAGGTTTTGCCACGGGTAGAAAAAATTAAACGTATTTTATTTGAAGATTATTTAAAAGATATTGAAAAGCTACTATATCACCTGAATTACTTCGAGCCGGACTTTTACGATGCAAAGCAGATAATAAAGCTGTTTAATATGCTTGATATTAATGCTTCAATAGTTATGGTAAAGGATAAAGAAAAAGGAAAAATAATTAAAGAATTAATAACCTTCGAACAATTTGATGAGTGCCTGGTAGAGTTTTTCGATGAAAACGGGGAAAAATATTATTTGTCTTTATTCAGTCCTTTCTGCGGAATTAATGAGATTCCCTCTCAATATCGGGGAACCGAAGCCTTAAGGATATCAAATGAAGGTAAAAGCAAAACATTTGATTTTATTCAACTTCCCGGTATGGACTCCCATGAAAACATTCAAAATACAAATTACGCAGTTACACTTCATAAGAAAACCGATTCTATACTTGTTTCGGTCAAAAAGAATGTTTCAGGAAAAGGGGCGTATTACCACGATATCAAAGATATAATCGAACTTGAAAAACTCGACACATTGCTTTCACTCTTCTCTGATGCAACTGCTTCGCAGATTGAAAGCTACTTTGATAAAGTTGAGGTTGATACTGTTCTAATTCATGATACCGAAAGCGAATTAAACTATTCCGTTAACTATCGATATTCCATTCCCAAACTATCATCAGGAAGTTATAGCATCCCGTTAAGCGAAATAATAAGAGAATCAATATTTACCGATATCCAAACTTCAGGGACAAGAAAAACCAATGCGTATTTTAATTATCCTAAAACGAATGATTACACTGTAAATATTACATTGGACGGGAATTACAAATTTGAAAAAAATAATTTACTGGAAGGAAATATCAATACGGAGCATGCAGAATTTAATTCTGAACATAATTTAATTGCTTCGAACCGGCTCGAATTAAAATTTAAGTATACCTTATTTACCGATTATTGCCAAAGCAACAGTTGGAAAAATATTGAACGCGTTCACCATGAAATATACAAGTTTTTAAAACAACGATTAGTTGTAATCGAATAATGGACCACGTTCACCACAACCAAAGAGCATAAAAAACTTTTAAAGCTGTGTTTTTATATTAATACTATTGTTCTATCACAATATTACCGAAAACGGCACTCGCCTCAATCGTAACAAAACTCATTACTTTTATATCGTGTTCTGAAATATAACTCGCACTACCAAACACAGCCGTGTTGTCATCCGGGAGCTTTGCTGAACCAAAAACAGCATCTGCTTTTATTCGCACAGGCAGTCCGGGAGGCAATATGATCTTTGTATTGCCAAAAATTGTATTAAACTCAAGATTTATTGAACGATCTGTTGGAATAGCAGCTTCGCTAAAATCAAAAACCGATTTCCCAAATAAAGTATTATACTCTGTGCTTGCAGTTGGGAATTCAGTATAACGCTTGTCATTAAAAATAACATCTGCGTCATCAGAACGAATATTTATTGCCGACCTTCCTATCAATATTTTCACTCCCAGCAAAATAAACATTATTGCAACGAAGATTCTGAAAATACTGATATCAAATATTACCTTAAAAATTATACTTAACCCAAGTACAATTAAAACAATACCCCAAAAAAGACCAATACCCATTTTCATTCGAATATAGTTTGAGCTACATGTTCTATCGAAAGTATACAGAATACCGTTCTTTTCAAAATACTAATCGGTAAAAAACTTTTTATTGTCGACCAAACATCATTTTACAGTTAATGGGTTACCAACCTTCTGGTTAAGAAGAGATATATCCAGCACTTGCACAATGTCTTCGACATAATGAAAGTTCAACCCTTTAAGGTAGATTTCATTTATCTCTTCAACATCCTTTTCATTTTCAACAGAAAGAATAATTTCTTTAATCCCGGCCCTTTTAGCAGCGAGAATTTTCTCTTTTATTCCTCCAACTGGCAATACTTTTCCTCTTAGGGTTATTTCTCCGGTCATGGCAATATTCTTCTTTACCTTCCTTTGCGTAAAAGCCGAAGCCAACGATGTTGCCATCGTTATACCGGCTGAAGGTCCATCCTTGGGAATGGCCCCTTCAGGTACATGTACATGAACATTCCAGTTATCAAATGCATCCGGAGCAATATTAAGTTCTCCGCAGTGTGACTTTAAATATTCTAATGCAATCACAGCAGACTCTTTCATTACATCTCCCAAATTACCTGTAAGTGTAAGTTTTCCTTTCCCTTTGCTTAGGCTGGTCTCAATAAATAATATTTCGCCTCCTACTGCTGTCCAGGCCAAGCCGGTTACTACACCCGCGTAATCATTCCCCTGATACTTATCTTTCTGGTATTTCGGTTTTCCCAGTATTTCAATAATATCATCCTTCTTCAGGCTTATATTGTACTCTTCTTCAAGTGCAACCTTTCTGGCAATAACACGACAAACCTTGGCCAGTGTTTTATCCAGTTTCCGCACGCCCGATTCCCGGGTGTAATTCTCAATTAAAAACTCAACAGAATCTTTTGAAAGTTTTAATAAATCTTTCTTTAATCCGTGTTTTTGAATATTCTTGACTATCAAATGCCTTTTCGCAATCTCATACTTCTCCTGCAATATATAGCCACTAATATCAATCACTTCCATTCTATCCATCAGGGCCGGGTGAATTGTTGACAAGGTGTTTGCTGTAGCGATGAACATTACATTTGACAAATCATAGTCCTGTTCAACAAAGTTATCATGAAAGGCATTGTTCTGTTCCGGATCCAAAACCTCAAGCAGCGCAGAAGAAGGATCCCCATGGGCATCACGGCTTACCTTATCAATTTCATCCAACATAAAAACCGGATTAGACGATTTTACTTTCTTCAGGTTTTGTAAAATCCTTCCTGGCATTGCCCCAATATATGTTTTCCGGTGCCCCCTGATTTCGGCCTCATCTCTTAATCCACCCAATGACATTCTAACATATTTCCGGTTCAATGCCTTTGCCACAGACTTTCCAAGTGAAGTTTTTCCAACTCCCGGAGGTCCTACAAGACATAAAATAGGAGATTTAAGGTCCCCTTTCAGCTTTAATACGGCAAGGTGCTCAATTATTCTCTCCTTTACCTTTTCCAGTCCATAATGATCCTGATCCAGAATTTTAGTGGCCCTTTGTAAGTTCAAATTATCCTTGGTATATTCATTCCAGGGTAATTCAAGTAAGGTCTGGACGTAATTCAACTGTACTGAATACTCGCCACTGGCCGGGTTTAGCCTTAAGAGTTTATCCGCTTCTTTTTCAAAGGTCTCCCAGACTTCCTTCGTCCACTTTTTCTTCTTCCCTTTCTCTTTAAGCTCTACAACCTCCTGCTCCATAGGGTTTCCCCCCAGCTCGTCCTGAATAGTTTTCATTTGCTGGTGCAACATATACTCCCTTTGTTGCTGATCAATATCCAGCTTGACTTTTGACTGAATATCATTCTTAAGCTCCAGCATCTGTACCTCTTTTACCTGATACTCAAGGAGTGCAATGCCCCTTTCTTTCAGGTTGTCTATCTCAAGAAGCCCCTGCTTATCTTCCAATCCAATATCACTGTTTGAACAGATGAAATTGATAAGAAAAGTGGAGCTTTCAATATTTTTTACAGCAAAGGAAGCTTCCGGCGGAATATTGGTCGACAACTTTATGATCCGTAATGACAGATCTTTCAATGAACCTACAATAGCCTCGTACTCAGAGTCCTTACTAATCGGCTTTAAATCTTCCAGAGGCTGGATCTTTGCCTCAATATATGGGTCTGAATTAATATATTCTTCCACTTTAAACCTTTTCTTCCCCTGAATTATTACGGAAGTGGTCCCGTCCGGCATTTCCAGAATCTTGATAATTTGAGCAACCGTACCAACGGCAAACAAATCTTTGCCTTCCGGCTCCTCGACATCTGGATCTAATTGGGCTACAGTGCCAATTATTTTATCATTTTGATAAACTTCCCTGATTAGTTTTAAAGACTTGTTTCGTCCAACAGAAATTGGAAGAACAACCCCCGGGAACAGTACCGTATTTCTCAGTGGTAAAACAGGAAGAGACCCGGGAACATCTGAATTTAGCAATATATCTTCGTCCTCATCTGAAATAAGTGGTATAAAATCCGATTCATTCTCCATAGCTGCTGCTATATAAAAGCCTTTTTTATTTTCTTTTGGCATTTCGCTCATATCTACGTCTTCAAATTGAAATAAAACCTGCCAGTTTGACAGGCATGATCGTTAAAAAGAATTACAAGCCTATATGGTCAATTGCTGTGCCAGCTTTTAATTTCTGTATTTTTCTGACAGGTTAAATATTTCCTGCAGGATATTTATGTCTTTATCATCTAAAGTCTTCTTCCGTCTGCCCATCACGAT
This sequence comes from Bacteroidales bacterium, assembly GCA_965230395.1. Classification (GTDB taxonomy): domain Bacteria; phylum Bacteroidota; class Bacteroidia; order Bacteroidales; family UBA10428; genus UBA10428. The sequence continues at coordinate 979,633 of CBDDKV010000002.1, read as the reverse complement.
TTTTGCCGTTTCAACAGCTTTTTGAAACGTGTAAAGCGAAAAGCCTGCTGCCCCTCCCCACGAAAAAGACGGGACAAAATTTCTTGGAAAACCCGAGCCAAATATATTTGCACTTACACCAACAACAGTCCCTGTATTAAACATTGTATTTATTCCACTTTTAGAATGATCCCCCATTATCAGTCCGCAAAACTGGAGCCCAGTGTTAGCAAAACGCTCCTGTGCATAATCCCATAGCTTTACTTTCGCGTAATTATTCTTTAGGTTTGAGGTATTTGTATCTGCTCCCAAATTGCACCACTCTCCAAGAACGGAATTTCCGAGATAACCGTCGTGTCCTTTATTAGAGTAACCGGTAAAAACCGAATTCTGAATTTCTCCACCGACTTTGCACCATGGTCCTATTGTTGTTTCTTCATATATTTTTGCCCCCATTTTTACCGTAGAGTGTTCACAAAGGGCAAATGGTCCCCTGATTATCGCCCCTTCCATTATTTCTGCATCTTTACCAATATACACCGGACCTGAGGTTGCATTTATTGTGGCAAATTCAGCTTTACCCCCTTTTTCAATAAAAATATTTTCTGGACAAAGTACGTTATTGGTTTTACTTAATGTTTCGGAAGTACGATCTTTTGTCAGTAATTCAAAGTCCAAACACATAACCGCAGCATTTTTCTCAAATATATCCCACGTATTATTAATCGAAATAACATCCTGTTCAAACTCCTTTTTGTTTGTTGCCTTCGTTAACAATTCATATGCTTCTCCTCTAAAAGCAACCACAACCTCATTTTTCAAAAGTAATTCACCTTTGCCCAGCGAACAGATTTCGTTAACCAGCATTGGGGTTGGAATAACCGACGCATTTATAAAAAGGTTGTCCCCTTCAATTACCATCGGATATTTATTTGATAGATAATCCTGTGTTTTAACACTCACCCTGGTAAAGTACTGCCTCCACTTTTCTCTGATAGTTGTTATCCCAACTCGTAGATCGGCCACTGGGCGAGTATAGGTTAATGGTAAAAGGTTCCCCCAGTTTAAGTCATCAAAAAGTACGATATTCTGATTATGCATAGGAAAAAGCTTTAGGTAATTATTGGTTTGCTTAAAGATAAAAAGGTATAAATAGAATTAAAACAATAAAGCAATGTTTGAGACTTACCGACCGGCGAAAAAAAGACCGAATTAAAAATCTGCAAGTGTTAGAAATCTATATCCCTAACAAATTGTATTTTAAGGAATGCCCCCTAACAAGAAATCATAATCAAAATGAATCTTTGGCGTTTATTGTTACGTGATTTTCTGTGTTAAACCCAAAAAAAAAGATTTCTTGCAGCCTTTGGGTCTTGACAAAAAGTTATTGCCGCCAAGAGTTTTCCTTTATTTCAAAATCAATTCAGGACAACTTTCATTGAACAATAAAAACATTCAGCGCCCAAACCTGGATTGCGTTTAAATATCCAGACTATAAAAAAACAAAAAAGCTCCACATAATACTTAAGTGGAGCTTTTTTGTAATATGTCTAAAAATTACTTTTTCTTATTGGCAAAATTCTTATACTTATTATAGAATTTATCAACACGTCCTGCAGTATCCACAAACTTCATCTTACCAGTATAAAAAGGGTGAGATGTGCTTGAAATCTCCAGTTTTACTAAAGGATACTCGTTTCCGTCCTCTAGCTTAATTGTCTCTCTGGTCTTTGCTGTTGAACGGGTTAAAAAAGTTGTTCCGTTCGACATATCCTTAAAGGCTACAAGCCTATAATTTTCCGGGTGAATTCCTTTTTTCATCGCTTCTATCTTTTTCCAAAAAAGTTTTCTGTTTAAAACAGGTTCGCAAAGGTACATAAAATTACTTTATCTCAAAATATTATACCTGTTTTTTTGCATTCTTTTTCTATTTTCCATTTAATATTTTTTCCCCTCAAATTCATTCGTAAACCTTTCAAACGGCAAAGTTTGATCAAACAAATACAGATAAGTAACATGGGTTTTCACTTTCCTGGCCCCAATTTTCTCATATATACCCATCATTTTAGGGTTATAGTCAGCCACCCATGACAACTCAATTTCTTTTTGCCTTGGTTTCTTGCGCAATGCGACAACCAACTGATAAAATAAAGCCAACACCACCCCAGAGTTCTGATAATCGGGGTGAATCCCTGCCAGCAGGGCCCTGTTTCGCGTAATTGCTCTTGATTTATAATATAAAAATCGCAGCTTATTTATCAATGTCAGTTTTCCGTTTTTAAGTTTTTTAAGAAGCTGGTTAACATCCGGAATAGACAACACTATTCCTACAGGCTGCCCCTTGTCGTATGCAAACCAGATTAGTTCCGCATCAATTATTGGTTTAAAATCCTTTAACATCGCTTCTATTTCACCTTTTTGTAATGGTGTATGGTTGTCATGATAAACTGACCAGATTGTATTATATATGGTGGTAAAATCGGAGACATATTTATCTAAATTATTGAATGATAAATGTTCAAAACTGTACCCCGGGCGTTTTGACGTTAATTCTGCAAATTTCAATAATCTTTCCGGCCATCCGTCAGCGAGAGGTTTATGAAAAGAATACTGCTCAAAATAATTCTTAAACCCGTAGTTTTCAAAAAGTTCCTTGTAATACTTAAAATTATAGGGCATACCATATGCCTGCTGCACAAACCCATCAACCAACAACCCCCAGTTAACAAAATTTTCCCCAAAATTAACCGGTCCCTGCATGGCTTCCACCCCCCGTTGAGAAAGCCACTCCTTTGAAGCATCAAAAAGCTTATTTGCAACTACTTGATCATTTATACACTCAAAAAAACCACACCCTCCCATTGGGTATTTATAATGATTAAGTTTACTCTTGTCCACAAAAGCCCCTATTCTCCCGACAACCATTCCGCTGTCTTCATAAAAGATCCACCTAATGGCTTCCCCCTTTCTGAAGTTACTGTTTGTGTCCGGGTTAAAAACCCCCTCAATCTCAACATCTAGTGGACAAATCCAGTTTGGGTCGTTTTTATATAGCCTTTTAGGCAGATTAAGAAATTCTTTCCGTTCTTCTAAAGTAATTACTTCTTTTAATCTCATTGACGTGATATTAATCCAAACAAAAATACAACTTATCCAAGGTTGAGATCAAAATTTTTATCGACCAAAGTCCGTCGAATAATAACACCTTAAATAAAGCACCTCCAGAAAAAACGCCCTAAAAAAAACGTTTTCCCCTAACTATAAACACCTTACAAGCCAAATCATGTTCCCTTCAATTATAGTTTACACATAAAGAACTGCCTTGCAAATTTCAAATGCATTGTTTAAAACTTATTCGCGATTCTTCACACTCAGATAAATTCTGAAATATTTTAGAATTGAATTTTTAATTTAAAAAAAGATAATTATCTTTGCACACCTCAAAATGGTGGTCGTAGCTCAGTTGGTTAGAGCGCTGGATTGTGGTTCCAGAGGTCGTCGGTTCGAACCCGATCTTCCACCCAAATATTTAGCCGGTCACCCCGGCTTTTTTTATGCCCTTACTATTGCCCTCGTTTAAAATTTCGCTACAAGTTATTCATCGCAAACACATTATTTTGTTTTAGTTTTGCACACTCAAAACATAAAGCCATGCTTGAATATCTTATTGAACTTGACACAAAAATTTTTCTATTACTAAATAGTTTTCATTCTCCTTTCTGGGACAAAATAATGTGGTTTGTTTCCGGAAAAATTGAATGGATCCCTCTGTATGCCGCCCTCCTAATATTTGTAATTTATAAATACCGCTGGAAAAGCATATGGATAATTATAGCTATTGCTGTTTTGATTGTCCTTGCGGATCAAATATCTACAGAAGTATTTAAGAAAGGAGTTGCCCGATTAAGGCCATCCCGAACCCCGGAGTTACATGATATTGTTCATGTTGTGAATGATTATCGGGGAGGTAAATTTGGTTTTGTTTCAAGCCATGCTGCAAACTCTTTTGCTATAGCCTGCTTTTTCTCATTATTGGTGAAAAACACATGGTTTACCTTTTCTATTATCTTTTGGGCATTATGTGTTTCTTATAGTCGTATATACCTGGGGGTCCACTACCCCGGAGATATTATCGGAGGGGCGCTTTTAGGTATAACCCTCTCCGTTATTGTCTATACATTCCTTGACAGACTTATAAAAAAATATCATCCGGAAAAAGGATTATAAGCAGGAACAAACATATTAAAGACCTCAAAATATCATATTAAAAGGATTTCAGTAAATGGCACAAACTAACGAACCTTATATTCTCAATAAGAAATTTACGATAACCTCTGCTGATGCAGACTTTTCTGGCAACTTAAAAATAAGCGCGTTAACAAACTTTTTTATTCAGGCTGCCTGGCAACATGCGGAACAATTGGGGTGGGGTGTAGACGAATTGGCAAAACATAATTTAGCCTGGGTATTGTCTTCTATGAGAATAAAAATCAATTCTTACCCTGAATGGAGAGATACCGTTCTGTGCGAAACCTGGCCGAAAGGAATGGAAAGGCTGTTTTACCTCAGAGATTTTATAATTTATAATAAGGATAATAATATTGTTGCGTCGGCAACTTCCAACTGGATGCTCATTGACATTTCCAGAAGAAGGCCAAAACTGTTTAAACTTGACGACAAGGCAATTACGCACAACAAGGATAAACATGCAATAGACGAAAAAATAGCGCCCGTCAATTTTGACAAAGAGGTAGAACAGGAAAATCTTTATAAAATAAAATACAGCGATATTGACATCAACAAACACTTGACCACAACTCGGTATATTGATCTGATCTTTGATTCGTATAGTCCGGATGAAATGAAATTTAAAAGGCCTATCGACATCACGTTAAACTTTACGAAAGAAATTACATTTGGAGAAAGTGTCCGAATATTCCGGAGCACACAGGAGAACAATAAAGTTAAGTTTCAAATGATTTCGCCAGGCGAGAAGGTCTCATTTAAAGCTGATATAAACTTTGCCCCTTAAATACACCAACAAAACACCTTATATCAAATATTCAATCTCGCCAAAAAGAAAATGTTTTATCTCCCCCTCGATTGTTTCAATTATTAACTTCCCATCAGGTAAAACTCCTCTTATTCGGGCTGAATGAACTTGCCCCTCAAATTTATACGAACTCCATTCTTTTAAACGATAAAGGTTTTCGGTATACCTATGGTACAACTTCTCTCCCGCCCCCTCCATCATAAAGTTAAAGAACAAATCAAATTCATTTGCCACTAACTCCATGACATAACCTACGCTTACTTCTTTTTTAAGAATTTGAATTATTGAAACCGGGTTCGGTATGGATTCTGGAAATTCATTCTGATTAATATTTAATCCCAAGCCGATAATTGTGTCGTTAATCTTATCCTGCATCAAAGTATTTTCTATTAAAATTCCTGCGATTTTTCTTTCTCCGACATAAATATCGTTAGGCCATTTAACACAGGACTTTACACCGACTTTGTCCAGAGCATTTTGAATTGCCAGCGAAGCAGTTATTGTCAACATAAAATGCTGTTCTACCTTCAGGCTTGTCTTTCGATAAAAAGAAACCAGCAGGTTTTTCCCTTCCTCGCTATGCCATTCATTTTTACCCTGCCCCTTGCCCTTAGACTGCAATTTTGTCACAATCGCCGTTTTGTCACTAAGGCTCCCCTTCATTTTCATATCCTTCGCTAAATCATTCGTTGACACACACTTATCAACTTTTATAATATGCCAGTTTCTCATTACAGACAATTAATTATTTTTGGTACTTTTCTTGCTAAACAAAGTTTAAATATAGGCTGTTTATCAATTATATTTGTAATATTTGCAAGTATTGTAATTTACTTGTATTTGCTTTCTTTGAAGTTTCAGTCGGCATTTCTGTTCTAAACTTCAGGTTAGCAATTTTTTTTGACTAAACAAGCAAAGGAGATATTAAAAACATTTAAGTTTGTAAAAACAATAAACAACATATTTCATTGGCAAATAACGACTTACTTATTAATACTATTCTGGAAGGAATATTAGATAAAAAGGGAGAAAGAATAATATTATTGAATCTTGAAAAGGTTGAAAATGCTTTCTGCGACAATTTTATTATTTGTGATGCATTGTCGAACACACAGGTGGGGGCAATAGCAGACTCAATAGAGAAAAAAGTTAAAGAAGGCTTAAGTATACGTGTACATCACAGAGAAGGCATGGACAATGCAATATGGATATTGCTTGATTACAGCGATGTACTGGTTCATATATTCCAGAGGGAGTATAGAGATTATTACAAATTAGAAGAACTTTGGGGCGATGCCCACCAAACAAAAATTGAAGAGAGTTTTAATTAATTGAAAACATGGACGACAAGAAAAAGGTAGAAAAGAACCAGGTCCCAGGGGGCAACATGCCTCCAGGCAGCAACAATAAAGATCCTAAGAAAAACAAATATAGTTCCTTCTTAATTCCAGCTATAATCGGCATTTTGCTGATTTTCACATTTTATCTTAACAATGGCAACGATCCTGTTAAGGTGGACTGGGTTACGTTTAAAGAACAGTACTTGATTCAAAAAGAGGTTGAAAAAATAGTTGTTGTTAATCAGACTTTTGTCGAGATTTATATTAAATCTGACAAATTAGGCCAAACCAAGCATGAAAAAGTGAGAAACAGAGGCGGATTAAGCCAATTTTCAAAATCAGGACCTCACTATATGATGCAACCTCCAAATATCGAAAAGTTTCTGGATCAACTGGAAGAAGCTCAACAAAGCCTTCCTCCCGAAGACAGGGTTTATCCTTCCGGGGAAACCAGGAAAGATTTATTCGGGGAAATGATTGGCTTCCTTATCCCAATTGCCATTCTCGTAATAATTTGGCTGGTAATTTTCAGAAGAATGAGTAATGTAGCCGGAGGTAGCGGAGGTCCCGGTGGCATATTTAATGTGGGGAAATCGAAGGCAAAAATATTTGACAAAGACACGAGCGTAAAGGTTGATTTTAAAGACGTTGCTGGTCTTGCTGAGGCGAAAATGGAAGTCCAGGAAATTGTCGAATTCCTGAAAAAACCAAAAAAATATACCGAACTGGGAGGAAAAATTCCGAAAGGGGCTCTACTTGTAGGACCTCCGGGTACCGGTAAAACCCTATTAGCCAAAGCCGTGGCAGGAGAAGCCAATGTTCCTTTCTTCTCAATGTCAGGGTCCGACTTTGTTGAGATGTTCGTTGGTGTTGGAGCTTCCCGTGTAAGAGATTTATTTAAACAAGCGAAGGAAAAGGCACCATGTATTGTATTTATTGATGAAATTGATGCTATTGGCCGTGCCCGCGGAAGAAATGCAAATTTTGGGGCAAATGATGAAAGAGAAAACACCTTAAACCAACTACTTACCGAAATGGATGGTTTTGCCACAAATACAGGTGTTATTATTCTCGCCGCTACGAACAGGGCTGACGTTCTCGATCGTGCTTTAATGAGAGCCGGACGTTTTGACAGGCAAATACACGTTGAACTTCCTGATTTAAATGAAAGAAAGGAAATATTCGGAGTACACCTGAAGCCCATAAAAACAACAGAAAAACTTGACATTGAATTCCTTGCGAAGCAAACTCCTGGTTTTTCGGGGGCTGACATTGCTAATGTTTGTAATGAAGCGGCACTGATTGCTGCAAGAAAAGATAAGAAGCATGTTGAAAGACAAGACTTTCTTGATGCTGTAGACCGGATTATCGGTGGCCTTGAACGTAAAAATAAAATTATATCCCAGCTTGAAAAAAGAACAATTGCCTTTCACGAAGCGGGCCATGCTACGGTGAGCTGGATGCTTGAACACGCAAACCCTTTGGTTAAGGTTACTATAATACCAAGAGGGAAAGCATTGGGGGCTGCATGGTATTTACCCGAAGAAAGGCAAATTACCACTAAGGAGCAGCTTCTGGATGAAATGTGTTCTACATTAGGAGGGAGAGCATCAGAAGATATTAATTTCCAAAAATTTTCTACCGGCGCATTAAACGATCTGGAACGAGTAACAAAACAGAGTTACGCAATGGTTCAATATTTCGGGCTCAGCGAAAAAGTGGGGCACAGAAGTTTTTATGACTCAAGTGGACAAAGCGAATACTCATTTACGAAGCCTTTCAGTGAAAAAACGGCAGAACTCATTGATGAAGAAGTTGATAAGATTATCTCAGAGCAATATCAAAGGGCTATACAGATTTTAACAGAAAATAAAGAAGGGCTCATAAAACTAGGGGAACGACTACTTGAAAAAGAAGTAATTTTTACTGAAGATTTGGAAGAAGTCTTTGGTAAAAGAAAGTTTGGTGTTCCTCCTGAAAATATTAAACTAACTAACGGAAACCAGGATAAAGGTTCAAAAGAAGAAAATACTGAGGCCCCAGAAAGACCTGAACCGTCAGATTCTTAGTATGGCCTTTATGGAAAAGATGAACTAATAATGGACGATAGCTGGATTCCGGTTTATTCTACAACAATGCTTTATCAGGCAGAGCTCATCAAACAGGTTCTTGCCGATAATAAAATAGCATCATTCGTATTAAACCAAAAAGATTCAGCCTATCTTTTCGGTAGCATCGAAATCTGCGTCAGAAGGGGTGATATTGTCCGGGCAAAACATATATTAAAATCCATTGAGATTTGAAAAATTTATTAATTCGTTCTGCTTCTGGTGCCATTTATGTAGGATTAATAGTAACATCATTAATCCTGCATGAACTGGCATTTTCGCTTGTCCTCCTGTTTTTTAACCTGGTTGCCCTTTACGAATTTTATCGTTTCTCCAAAATAAACAGGTCAATTTCACTGGTGAACAGCGTACTTTCTCTGGCTGTATTTATGGTTCATTCCCTGGCAACAACTGGTATAATTGAGCTTAAATGGATTTGGTTAATTGTTTTGCTTCCCATCATAGTTTCTGCTTTTATACTTTTTTCAAGTCACTCAAATCCGGATTTAAAGATTTCAAAGTCATTATTGGGCATTCTTTATATAACAGCCCCCCTTATCCTCTTAAATCATTTGAACATTGAAAAGAGCAGGGAAGTACAAAACTGGCTGATCCTTATAGTTTTTATACTAATATGGATAAACGACACCTTTGCCTATTTATCAGGAATGATGTTTGGAAAAAACAAACTTTTTGAACGGATTACACCAAAGAAAACCTGGGAGGGATTTATTGGAGGAGTAATTTCTACCATGGTTGCTGCATGGTTTTTCTTTCCAGTTGTTAACATGGAAAACCGCTTGGGCTGGCTGGCATTGAGCTTTCTAATCGCGGTAATGGCTGTTATCGGTGACTTTGTGGAGTCTATGTTTAAAAGAAATGCCGGTATTAAAGATTCCGGAAAAATTATCCCGGGCCACGGAGGGATTCTTGACCGTATCGACTCTGTTCTTTTTGTTTTTCCGGTTGTTTTTGTCTACACTCAAATGGCTTAAGAACAAGAAACAAACAGCCTCCATAAAAATAAAACTTAATTACAACCCATTTCCAGACATTCCATCTATTTTTTTTCCACTTGATCAAAATTCATTTTTCCCAACTGGTCTACCAAAGTGTCAAGGAAATTTTGGATAGGTTTTTTTGCCATCATCTGCATCATAGCGTTTAACTTTACATCTATTGTTAGCTTTACCGCTGTTTGCTCCGGACCTAATTGTTTCAATTGTATCCAAAAAAGAAAGTCGTACTGGGTCTTCTCTGCACTGGTAAGCTTAATTAAGTTATATGGGGCTTTTTCTACAATCCTGAACCCTGTTTTACCGAGCGGGTCGATACTAAAGCTACAACTATCTTCATCTGATTCCCAATCCTTTACCTTATCTTCCGGAATTAGGTTTTTAAAGTTATTGAAGTTTGTAAGAAACTCATATATTTTTTGATCTGCTGCATCAATTTTCCCAATCTTACTTTCTTGTTTCACCCGATTAAATTTAAACTGTTATTGCTAAAAAAATTTATACTGAATATACTTATCTTTGATTACCATTGAAATTTTTAACCACCTTTTTTTTAATTATTTCCCGGCATCCAGGTATCAGGTGCATTTCTCCAGTTTTGTAAAACTTCAACCTGTTCCTGCCCGATTAACCCGCTATCCAAAGCTTGCTGAATGAGTATCTGGTAATTGCTCAACGTATCTAAAATGCATGAATTCTCCCTGAAATTATCTTCAGCCAGTTTAAACCCATATGTAAAAATTGCGACCATTCCCAGTACATTACAACCAGCCTGTCGAAGAGCTTCTACCGCTTTTAAACTGCTCCCGCCTGTTGACACAAGATCCTCAACGACAATATAATTACCGCCTTCTTTATATTCTCCTTCTATTTGGTTCCCAAGTCCATGTCCTTTAGCAGAAGAACGTATATAAATAAATGGCAGATCCATAGCATCTGCAACCAACATTCCAATAGCAATTGCTCCGGTAGCAACCCCCGCAATACCATCAACCCCCTGATATTTTTCCTTTATAAGCGCAACAAATTCGTCCCGAATAGCATTCCTTACTTCCGGATAAGATAACGTTTTTCTATTATCACAATAAATTGGCGACTTCCAACCTGATGCCCATGTAAAAGGGCTTGCAGGGTTTAATTTTATTGCATTAATTTGTAACAGCAATTTTGCTATATTTTTTTGATACTCTTTCATGAGAGCAAATGTATAAAGTTTTTTTTAACGAACGAGAACTGTTTTTAACGGATAACTTTTCCCGAAATTTTCAGGAAAGGTACGGGCTTTTCATGAAATACAGAGGTCCTGAAGGTTTAAGTGAAATTATTGATATTTATTGTAAGTTATCAAAAATCAAGACGCTCATTATTTTTCACTATGATATTGAGGAACTTCAGAATGCTTTCCGTTCTTGTTTTTACGTAATTGAGGCCGCCGGGGGAGTTGTTATTAACTCGAAAAATGAATATCTGTTTATTTTCAGAAGAGGAAAATGGGACCTGCCAAAAGGAAAGTTGGATCCCGGAGAAAATTTTGCACAGGCTGCAATAAGAGAAGTCTCCGAAGAAACCGGACTATCTAATTTAAACCTCATGTCTCCATTAATGTCAACATATCATACCTATCCTTATAAAAAAGGAGTGGCTTTAAAAAAGACTTACTGGTTCAAGATGGAATGGCTGGGAAAAGAAACCCCAATTCCTCAACTGGAAGAAGACATTGAGGAAGTGCGGTGGTTCAAAGCTGAAGAACTCGAAATTCCTTTTCAGAACACCTTCCCACTTATAAAAGATTTATTTAACTATCTGGGTTTATACCCAAGGTGATTGTATTGACTTAAAATTAGGTCGAACAGGCTTCCCCTCCTGAATTAAAATTCTATATCAATAGCCTTCAAGAACTCACAGCCCCCCTAAAAGCCTGTTATTAAGACTTACAGTGGTTGAATCCTGAATTGTTACATCCATATTTTCCGGGTGAATCAGCAATTTATCTACCGAATATGTTTCAGAAGTTGTCAACGAATTTATTAGCTTAAGCCTTATTTCTTGTTCTGGAAAATCCGGTCTAAAACTAAATTCAACCAAGCCCCATCCATTGCGGTCTACAAAAACAACTTTTCTAAAAACTTCCAGAAAGAAAACCTGGCTAAAATCTCCATTTTGGTTCTGTTTCATAAACTCCATTCTGGTTCTTGGAATAAGATCCTTGTCTAAATCACTCATCCAAAAAGAAAACTTATAACCAGCCGAATCCATCCCCAACAAGGTGTCTATTAACACCTTTTCATTTTTAGCGAGATGTGGTTGATTAAAAGTCCGGGTAACTGTATTGTCAGCTTGTTCACTTTTAGATGAAACATAAACTAACTCTGCAGTTAAATCGGATGTTGTTATACCATCCCTGAATTTGAACGAACAACTTTTTGCTTTTCTCTTTAACTCATCTATAAAATCAATCTGCATTTTTCTTATTGAATCAATCTGCAACTCATAAAAACGAATATTTTTATTCTCAGTAATAAAATCGGAGTACTTCAAGTATCTTGCTTCATTTTCATTAAGCTCTTTGTCTTTGGCAACTAATAACAATAAAGGTTTATGTGTGTAATTTTTCAGGATCTTTAGTTCTTCTAATGGCTCGAAATACAAAGACAAGCTTTTCATCGTCTGGCTTAATGATGTTCTGCTTAACATTACCGCGTTTAATGGCAGTCCTGTTTTCATAGAGCAAATAAACGCATGTCTCTCTGAGAGTTCACTACCAGAAATCCAAAAAGTTTCTGAGCCTACATGAAAGTATGGAAGCGGCATAATTGCCTGGTAATTATTAACCTGAATTTCATGGACCCATTTGTTTTCAGGAGTGTTGTTTTCTGAATCGGCAAGTAATTCATTGTAGTTATTCAATCCTTTTCCTACACCTTTTACATTTAACCATGCATCATAACCACCTATTAATAAAGCCAATGCAACAACAACCTTATGGGAGGTATTTTTTTTCTCGGTGAACAATTGCCAAATAAAATAGAATGTCCAGATATTTATTGCATAAAAAAACAACCAACTAAATCGGCCAACCGCCCTGAATTGCCTTAATGGACCAGTATAGTTTAAGAGCCATTGCAGGTTCATCATTTGAAAAGGAAGTGCAAAACTAAACAACAAAGCAATTATAGAAGCTAATAAAAGTGAATTGAAATAGGTATTATTCGTCAAAACTCCATATTCACTTCGTGTACTTTTGTTTGTGATCTTTCTGAAATAATTGAATAGCAAGACAAAGGTAGCAATCAGAGAAACTGCACCAACATAGGCTACCCCTTCCCATTTTACATTGATAAAATCAAATATTCCGCCGTAAGGCTTACCAATTGGCAAGAACACCGATTCAAAGGAAGCTCTTGTGGCAAAGAATCCCCAGGGGTAAGCTGTCCGGTCGGATGCCCCCCCCCTTGAAATCACTGTAAATAAAATTAATGGAACTACCAACTGAATAAAAAAATGAGGCAGTATTACTTTCCATATATTGAACTTTTCAGGCTCTGCCCTCCATGCAAAAAAGTAGAAGAAAAATGCCAACATGAAGAAAAATGCAAAAAAATAGGCATGGGTCCCCAAAGCAATAAATGTAAGAAGTCCTATTGCAATAGAAACAATGTACCGGGGGGCTGTCCAAAAGATATGAATTAAGAGAAATATTAAGGGCAGAAAATAAAAATAGGACAGGTTATAGTGCCCTCCAAATCGATGAACCTGTGGGCTTAAGAAAATAATTATGTTAGAAACAATAATGCTGTACCATACCGGTAATTTTAGCCTGCGCAACAGAAGGTACAGGATTACCGCACCTAAAACAATAGAGAACAACATCCATATATTCAGTATTGCTATAAGTTTTTCAGAAAAATCAAAGCCAAAACTTTTTTTCAGCCATTTCAGGGTATTTATTATAAACGGTTGTCCACCTGTATAGTATACTGACTCTCCAAAGGGATAATTTTGAGCCATGGTGTAATTATAAGATGAATCATACTCCAGATGATAGTACGAACAAAATGTACTCTTTAATCCATCACCTGATTTTGAAAACAACACATAATTCGGCGATTTTAATATTGCTCCATAAAAAAGAACCAATAATGTCATTGAAACTCCAAAAGCAATGAAGCCTTGGTAATATTTACTTTTAAGCATACAATACGATTTTATCCACTTATGTACCAACAAAAATATCTAGCACCTATCATTAATAAAATAAAGAGGTCTGTTTTTTGATTCATTAAAAATTCTGGACAGATATTCGCCTATAATTCCAATAGAGAGCAACTGAACCCCTCCGATAAATAATATAACAAGCATTAATGACGTCCACCCTTTTACGGTTTCTCCCATAATTGCAACAACGATCACATAAACACTATAGATAAAAGCAATCAGTAATGTGATTATTCCTGCCATAAAACTAATCTTTAATGGCCGGGCCGAAAACGAGGTAATACCATCTATTGCAAAGCGCACCATTCGCTTTAGAGTATACTTTGATTTTCCTGTCATTCGTTCCGGCGCCTCGTACTCTATTATATTCTGCCTGAACCCCATCCAACTTACCAAACCTCTTGTGAACCTGTCCTTTTCTTCTATTTTCAAGAAAGCATCAACAGCTTTTCGTGACATTAACCTAAAATCTGACGAAGCTGGTTCGATTTTCAATTCTGTCAGAGAATTGATTAATCTGTAAAACAACTTCGACGATATGTTCTTGAACTGTCCGGCATCCTGTGTTGACAACCTTCTTGTATTAACAATATCAAACCCTTTATTAAACTCTTCTAAAAGCTTTGGTATTACTTCCGGAGGATGCTGTCCGTCCGCATCCATCATAATAATTACATCCCCTTTTGCCTCCTGAAGGCCCGCATATAACGCTACCTGATGTCCAAAATTTCTGGAAAGCGATATGCCACATACATTAGAGTACTTCGAAGAAAGTTTTTTCACCTCCTCAAATGTCCTGTCGCGGCTACCATCATCAACAAATATTAAGTTATAGGATAATGCAGAAAACATTTTCTGCAGTTTTTCAAATAATAATGAGATGTTTTGCTCCTCATTATAGGAAGGAATAACAACACTAATCTTCAAGATATTAATTTTTTCTAAACATATTTCCTGCTCAAATATATTAAAAACAATAGTTATTGATTATGATAATGAAAGTATTTTATGCAATACGTTTCCCAAATCATTCTTGCCCCTTAACCGGCATAGGATTCCCGTTTGTATATATTCCTCGATTTCCTAACTGATCGTCGTCTCAATAAACACCGGAAACATTAAGCTTATTGGTCATATTTTGAAATGCAGTTTCACCAGGCGGATGGCTCCCCCTTTTTTCGGAGAAAGGACTGGCTCTATTGGAAAACAATAGTCCTCATCAGTGGTATTTTCGAATTGAGACTAACAGTCCTCCACCGGATTGTCCTTCCTTATGTTTCATGACACCCAAGCCATTTCATCCCTTTTTTTAAGATGTGGATTTCTTTGAAAAATCTTTTTTTATGCCTCAGTTCTTCCGTAATTCTTCTAACTCTTTAACAAGCTCTTGTTCCCTTCTGCTCAATTTTTCCTGAGTAGCCCTTAGCTCTTCCATATTTTGAAGCATTTCCCCTTCTTGTTCTTGTAGTTTTCGGGCCTGATGCCTGGTTTGTTCCAACAGGACCTCTGTGCGAATACTTGTTTTTATAGCGTATACTGCCGCTGCAATACTTTCACATACTCTTTCCAGAAATCCAATCTCATATTCTTCATAATGCTTCAATGATGCTATTTCTAATACTCCATATATCTCTTCATTATTGGCCAGCGGCATCAAAAGCAAATTCACCCGACCTGTTTCTCCCAGCCCGGAAGACAAATTCATATAATTAGTCGGAATATTTTGCAATAGGTTTTTTTTCCGGTCAATAAAACAACGTCCGACCAGCCCTTCCCCTATTTCAATTTTCATTTGCTCCATCCTCTCCTGACTATAAGCATAACTTGATGTCATTTCAAGAAAATGGTGCTTTTGATCTTCATCATTTAAAATAAATAATGCTCCCTGGTTAGAATTTGTGTAACGTATCAGATTACTTAGAACATCAAAAGACATCTCTTTCAGATTATGGTTTTGTTTTCGTAATATCCCATTAATCAATTCTATTCCTTTTGCTTCCCATACCCTTAGTTTGTCTTGTTCTGTCCGTTTTACTTCCTCATTTCTGGCCTCTTTCAGCTTATTCCGCATTTCAAGAATTGATTGCCCCAGCACATCTTCTTCGCTTAATGGCGTATAGTCGGAATGAAAATTCCCCCTCCCTATTTCATGTGTAAACTCAGAAACTTTCCTTAGCCCTTTTACAACACTTTTTAAAGCATCTGCCATTGCCCCTATTTCATCATTTCTCTTAATTCCTGTTTTCACTTCAAGCCGACCTTTTCCAAACTCATTTAATGAAGCTGTTATCACCTCCATAGGCTTAAGTATCATTTGCCGGATAGAGAAAAAACTCACTGAAATCAACATTATGGTTATAATTAAGGCAATATAAATATTACGGCGAAAGTTCTTTTTCGTATCTCCAAGCAGTTCTTTCTCCGAAACATCGATAAGAAAATACCAGCCTAATTGTTGAATATATTTACTGGCCGCATACCTGACCTGCCCTTTTTCGTTTATATAGCTATTTATATTCTTTTTTGCATCTATTACATCTCCAATAATTTCTGACAAGCCTTTTATTGTTTGAATATTTACTCTGTTCCCATCGGAACCAGTACCTAATAGCTTTTTATCCGGATGCAACCTTATGTTCCCTTCATCGTCAAACATCATTACTAATCCATCATCTCCGATTTTTTGACTTAAAATAAAATTGGCGACTTCTGTAATATCCTGCCTAACATAAACTGCACCAACAAATTGGTTGTCTTCGTCATAAACCTTCAGTTTGTTTCGCAAATTCAATTTCGATGTCGATGTTTCCCAGTCTACAGTTAAGCGCTTAGTAATGGGCAAGGCCCGGAATTTAAAATACCAGCTATCCAATTCCGGTGTAAGAATCCGGCTAAAACCGGAAGCGTCAAAATACGCCATATTGCTATCAACAATAATCCCTACTTTAACCCCATATGCATTGGTTAATGTCTCAATGTATTTTTGGATAGCTTTCTCATTTTCCATAGGCGATTGCAAAAGATCAATCAGAACTGAATTTTTAGTTATCAATTCAGCAATCATTGCACTTTTCATAAAGTCTGCCCGAATAGCATTTTCCACATTCAATAGATTCGAAGGAATCTCGTACCTGACCAACCTTTCGACTAATTGTTGCTTGGTTGAATTGTAATTATAAATACTTAATCCAGCAACAGCCGCAAAAATTACTATTGCCAAAAAAGGGATTATCTTATATCGTATACTAACAAATTTCATTTTAAATGTCCTTATAAAATCAGTTCCTCTTCAAAACACCCATTTTATAATGAGAGAACTAAAACAGGACTCCCGGTTCCAAAAGCATATATTTTTGACATCCGGGGAGACCACTTTTGTAACAAGAATGTCAAAAATCAGTTTTTCCTTACCAAAAACTAAACCATACGCCCGGGTTGGATTTTTCGTCCGTTTATATAATTTACAAATTAACTGAATTTCACGTGCAATTGTTTTAATTAATTGACCATATATATGCGATCCGCCAAAAAAATCCTTTTTTGCGAATCCCCCTCATCAGAACTTCAGTTACAAAAAGAATGTCTTCTACTATAAGGTAAGGTTTGATTCTTTACGGAATATCCATTCCAAAAGTTTCTTCCCAAATCTGGAAATTAAAAACACCAGTTTCTTTTAAAAGAACCTTTCCCTCTGCTTTTAGCCAAGCGCGGTAACTCCTTCCGGGAAACCCGTAAAGACGAACACCCTACGAACCTACACAATCTCCATCTGCTTCATTAGTAACATGGCATTCATTTTCCTGGTAACACCATCGTAAAGTTTATAATCAAAACTAATGTCAGCGTTATCTATCTCAACCTCAAAACATTGATTTTTAATCTTATCAGGAAAACTATTTTCCATATCTGTTAGGCTCAGATCGTGAGTGGCAATAATTCCGGTACCTCCCAACCTGATTATCTTTTCAAGAGCTAATTTTGACCCCTTTTGCTTATCTAATGAATTGGTCCCTTTCAAAATTTCGTCGAGGATAATAAATAACGTCTCCCCCCTTTTAAGTTTTTCCATTAGAAACTTTAGGCGAAGCAACTCCGCATAAAAATAAGATTCGTTACTGCTTAACGAATCACTTGTTCTCATACTTGTAAAAAGTTTCGCAGGAGTGAATTCAAAGGAAGAAGCACAAACGGGCAACCCGGCTTTTGCCAGAATAATATTTACTCCAACAGTCCTTAAAAATGTACTCTTACCAGCCATATTTGCTCCTGTTATTATCACAAAGTTTCCCTGGTTGTCTATTGTAAAATCATTACTAACCCTTACCGAAGAGGGAATTAACGGGTGAGAAAGGCTTTCGGCCTTTATTACCCCGGTTTCAGTTACTTTTGGATATTGATAGTCGTTATTGAGAAAAGCATAGGAAGCCATAGAAACAAAAGAATCAAAAAGTGAGACCTGCTCCAGCCATAAATGTAATTTACTGCCATACCTGCTTTTCCATTTATCCAGTCTGAACAGGCACAAATAGTCCCATAACAGGGTCCCTTCAAGAAAAACCGAAACTGCAAAGTTCAAACGATTATCCAACGCACTAACAATCTTTGTTAATTTCTGTAAAACCTGTCCTGATGTTTGTCCGTTAATTCCCAGTTTCGCTTTACTTTCTGATAATTGTTTCGCCTTAAAGTCACAGCTCTCTATTACAAATAATAATTCCTGGTATTTACGAAGCATCCTGAATAATTTGCTTACCCGACTATGTTCCTTGTTCGTTTTTCTAAAATTGAATGCAACTATTCCCAAATTGACAATAAATACAAAAATAAGCAATGGGGCATTATTCCCATTCAAAATTGTCAGAATTAAAGATACCATAAAAATAGCAGGGCATAAATATGTCATCACCCTCAAAAAGATATTATTATGCACCAAAGATTTTTCGGAGACCCATTGTTGAACGTCTTTCCGGTCTTCATCGACCAGACCGGACACAGCCCCAGTTGCCCTGTAATGAACAAGAAATTCAGGCATTTGACTCAGCTCCCGTATACTATCCTGCCTTTGTTCTATTTCTTTTGGGTTCAAAAAATCTGATGTGAGATTCCCGGCCAGAATCCGCTCCCCTTCCTTGGTCACTGTTCTGTTTAACATCTGAAATACTGAATTCGCTCCAAATAAGTCTAAATCATAACTATAATCATGTCGGGTGTCCTGATATTCTTTGCCGTCCTCAAAGTTTTTGAACTTGTAACAAGATGCATCTAATTCACCCCGGCTTATCTCCTTAACCTGTCTTAAGTAATTTCTTTTGCTTTGCAATGTAATGTGCCGCCTAACCAGCAACAGGAAAGAAAAAAAGAGCAGTCCTGCACTAACCAGGGCAAATAAAAGCGATGCCTTAAGCATTCCAAATAAACAAATAAATGTAAACACAAAAGTTGCCAGGCGCCCCAGTGAGTTTATCAAAATTCTTCTTTTTAAGTTTTCAAGTTCACGAGAGGCTTTCGTTTCCTTCTCCTGGTAAAAATCTGTTGAGTTTTTATTCATTCTAATATTGTTTTGCGGTAACCTTAAAAAAAGTTTTTCTGTTTGGATAATAGGTCATTTGGGTATCAAAATACCAAATCCATTCATCCTCGTATTTTGCTTTGGGCAATGATGTATAAAGCAAAGAACGTCTTTCTGTAAGCTTGCCTGTTCGATCATAAAGATTTTCCTCCACATCTGTAACAAGACAGGAGTTTCCTTTTAGTAAGGACTTTATGTGTACGGACTGAATTTTTTTCCTGAATTCAAGAATACGTACACTATTTTCCGGTTCATGTTTTCTTAAATTCTCTACTATGAGTATATCCAGCTGGTTTAAAACATTCACTGACACTAACATATCAAGTGATTCAGCAGGACAAAAACCCGGTTCTGCCGACAATGAATCAAGACTATTGTTTACACTGTTATTTCGTATGGCATTGTAAACATATTCAATTATCCCTCCCGTGATATCCATCGTAATAAATTGAATATTTTCGTTTCTTTTGTACCTGTTTATAACCTGTTTAGGATGCCTGATATCGTACAAATATACCTTAGCACAATTATCCGTTAAAAAATCTACCGGAACATCAAGTAGCCACCCACTTCCTAAAACCCCTACCTTCTGAGGTCTGTATAAACCAACGCTGCGCTGAATAAAATTCTTTGTTGCATTCAAATGACTGTTCCAGCCACCCCCCTCATTAAGATACCTACGTATAATGCCTTCCTGGTCGGTACTTAATCCCATTCGCTTTAAAACTTTATTCGACGGATAAGGATTCATTCTCAAATAAAAAAGTTAAATAAAAAGGAAGGCTAAATTATCAAATCTCTTGAAAACAGGACTTTTTACACGAAATAAAAAATCAAAAAAAAATTACTTTAAAAGAAAACCCGCTTTAAAAGTTTGCGTATAGGACACATAAAAGGTAAAAACTTTTTCTTATTTTGGCACAGGATTTGAATAAAACCAACAAAACAATCATAAAACTATGAATCGGATCTCATTTATTTCAGGGTTAATTTTAGTCTTTGCTTTGTCAACCGCAGGTATTGCCAACGATGACAACCCAATGGACACAATAATTAAGGTTGAGGGCAAAGTTATGCCTGTTGACGTAATTAAAGTCACACCTTCCTATGTTTCATTTATTGTTCCGGGAAACAGCGAGACTTTCAGAATTGGCAGAAAAGAAGTTCACAAAATTATTTACAAAAACGGTCGGATTGAAGAGTACAACCCCTTGGTGCTAACCATGATAAGCGAAGACTCCTGGAAGGCTGTATGGCTAACAGAGGACGAGAAAGACGTTGTCGACTTACATAAAAGAGGTGAGATAAAAGCCCAGTCGCCACCCAGCTCAAGAAGCCCCAAAGCTGCGAAAAAGAGCGCTATCATTCGTCTGCAAAAAAGAGCTGCAGCCTTAAAAGGACAGGTAGTTTATATAACAAAAAAGCAGGCGACAGGTGGATACGGAGAATTCCCGGGGTACTTTATAGAAGGTGTTGTCTACGGTGCGGAGCCATTAGCAGAGGAAGCTTCAAAGGATATTCTGTAAAAAACTGAAACGAAAAATATAAGCGCTGTATCATATTATCTTTGATACAGCGCTGTCTTTTTATGCTTTATATTACCCCATATTTCCCCGGGCCATGAAATAAAAGCCCATTGACGCCAAGGGTAAAACGGCCAAAAAATTATCCAAAGAAAAAGATTGTACCACCAGCAATTGAACCAGACTGGTTATTGTAATCAACAACCCGGAGATAACGCTTAACTTTGCAGTTTTCATAACCCCCCCAACAATTAACATCGTGGCAAACACTACAAATGCAAGGGCTACAAAATAAGACATGCCGTTAAACGAAAAACCGGCCGCAAAATTGAAGTATTTCAAATAAACAATTGCTCCTACAGAAAGTCGAAGTAACCATTTTGCCAATGGCACAAGTGATTTTACTGGTTTCATAATGACAGTTTTAAAATTTGGGTTTAAGAAATTTATAATTTGATAAATGAGCAACAAGATAATAAATATTCACTCCTGGCAAAAATCAGGAAAGAAATGAATAAGGACTTTTCCTGTCCGTTTATAAAAAAAAGTGTGCAGTTTTATGTTTATGAAAATAGTTTTGTTAACTTATTAAAAAAATCAGATTATCATGAAAAATTTAATTCTTACTGTCGGAATACTGTTATTCATTAGTATCACTGCTTACTCTGTTCAGGAAGAAAAAGAAGGATTAGATACAATAATAAAAGTAGAAGGAAAAGTAATGCCCGTTGATGTCATAAAAGTAACTACTTCATACGTAAGCTTTAAGGTTAAGGGGGAATCATTTAGAATTGCCCGCAAAGAGGTACATAAAATTATTTATAAGAACGGGCGCATTGAAGAATATTCTCCTTTGGCACTGACTATGATTGAAGCAACTTCCTGGAAATCTGTCTGGTTAACAGAAGATAAACAGGATGTTACCGAGCTTCACAAACGTGGTGTTATCAAGGCGCAGGCTCCCCCCAATTACCGGAGTTCGTCCGCAGCTAAAAAAAATGCCATTATTCGTCTACAGAAAAAAGCTGCCGCTTTACAAGGTCAGGTGGTCTACGTAACAAAAAAACATAAAACAGGCGGATACGGTGAACTACAAGGGTATTTCATTGAAGGGGTTGTTTATGGTTCAGAGCCCCTTGCTGAAGATTTTGAAGAAGGAAACTAAAGAGCCTTGTTTTTTCGCTTCCCATAAATAATTGCACAGATATTTCCGGATTTGGCTCTCTGAAAAGAAATTATCCGGTTTAAACAGCTACATTTTTATATCTTTGCACAAATTTTCAAACTAATTTTTAATGAGCCAAATGCAACTTAGTGAGCAAGAACAGCTTAGAAGAAACTCTCTTAATGAATTAAGAAACATGGGGATTGACCCCTATCCTGCTGCAATGTTTCCGGTGAATTCTAATTCGGCTATCATAAAAAATGAATACGATGAAGAAAAAGGAAACCTGCAAGACATAATCATTGCCGGCCGTTTAATGAGCCGACGGATTATGGGCAAAGCATCATTTGCCGAACTGCAGGACGAATCAGGCAGAATACAGCTCTATGTTGCCCGTGATGAAATTTGTCCCGCGGAAAACAAAGACTTATATAATTCAGTTTTTAAGAAACTATTGGACATCGGAGATTTTATCGGTGTAAAAGGTTTTGTTTTTAAAACCCAGATGGGGGAGATTTCGGTTCATGTAAAGGAATTGGTTGTACTTTCAAAGTCTATACGCCCTCTGCCAATTGTGAAAGAAAAAGACGGGAAAGTATATGATGCTGTTACCGACGCGGAGTTTCGCTATCGGCAGCGTTATGTTGACTTGGTTATTAACCCCGGTGTGCGTGACACTTTCAAAAAAAGGACACAAATCATACGTTCGATGAGGGAACTGTTTGATTCAAAAGGTTACCTCGAAGTAGAAACCCCTATCCTTCAGCCAATACCGGGAGGTGCTGCTGCAAGGCCATTTATAACCCATCATAATTCCCTTGATATCCCCCTCTATTTGAGAATAGCCAATGAACTTTATCTGAAACGGTTGATCGTTGGAGGATTTGATGGTGTTTATGAGTTTGCTAAAGATTTCCGTAACGAAGGTATGGACCGGACCCATAACCCGGAGTTTACGGTTATGGAAATTTATGTGGCTTATAAGGATTACAACTGGATGATGGATTTCACCGCCGAAATGATACAAAAGGTTGCTATGGACTTGCATGGGACAACTACCGTTCAGGTTGGCGACAACACTATTGACTTCGGTAAGTTTGAAAAGCTTACCATGACTGAATCCATAGAAAAATATACCGGTATTGATATTTCCGGCATGAATGAAGAACAACTTCGTGAGGTGTGTAAAAAACTGGAAATTGAAGTTGATGAATCTATGGGTAAAGGAAAACTGATTGATGAAATTTTTGGAGAAAAAGTTGAGCACCATCTGGCACAACCAACTTTTATTTATGACTACCCGGTAGAAATGTCTCCACTGTGCAAAAAACACAGGGAAAATCCTGAATTAACTGAACGTTTTGAGCTAATTGTAAACGGAAAAGAACTGTGTAACGCATATTCTGAGTTAAATGATCCGATAGATCAGCTTGACCGTTTTCAGGATCAGTTAACGCTTTCAGAGAAAGGTGATGACGAAGCCATGTACATTGATATGGACTTTGTGCGCTCCCTGGAATACGGAATGCCCCCAACTTCAGGAATGGGTATTGGAATTGACCGCCTGACAATGTTAATGACAAACCAACCCAGTATTCAGGATGTTTTATTTTTCCCTCAGATGCGCCCGGAAAAAAGAGAAGAAACAGACACTGTTGAGAAATTTGTCGAATCAGGCATTCCTAAAGAGTGGGCTGAAATTCTTCACAACCTGGGATATAAAACTATTAAGTCCGTAAAAGAATTTGAAAAACCTGGAAAACTGCACCAGGAAGTTTGCGGATATAACAAGAAAAACAAATTGGGGCTTCAAAACCCATCACAGGAAGATGTAGCCCAATGGATTAGCTAAAATAATGTAAAACCCTGATTTTTTTCAGGTCTAAAAATTAACCAGTAATCCGGTTTTTTAATAATTTTACTTTATAGCTAATTAAAATTATTGATTGATTGACATCATCTTAGCGAGAGCCCACAGTGGCTCTCGCCTTTTTTCAACAAATTAACAATCCGACCTGTTAATTTAAGGTTAATAAACAAATTTAATCTCCCGCCTCTTAAATTATATATTTGCTAGAAATTTCAAATTATGTCAGCAGCCAATTATTCAGAAGATGCCATTCGCACGTTAGACTGGAAAGAACATATACGTCGCCGTCCGGGTATGTATATCGGGAAATTAGGCGACGGTTCTTCGAAGGATGATGGGATCTATATCCTTATCAAAGAGGTCATTGACAACTCCATTGATGAGTTTATGATGGGGTTCGGAAAAACCATTGAAATCAAACTCTCCGAAGATTCTGTTTCTGTCAGGGATTATGGACGTGGCATTCCCCTTGGAAAAGTAATTGATGTAACATCGAAAATGAATACCGGGGCAAAATACGACTCAAAAGTCTTTAAAAAATCAGTCGGTTTGAATGGTGTTGGTATCAAAGCCGTTAACGCCCTATCTACAAATTTCGAAGTAGCCGCTTTTCGTGAGGGAAGAAAAAAAACGGTTTCCTTTTCTGCCGGAAGTATTGTTAATGATGAACCGGAAACCGGGTCCAGTCAAAGAAATGGAACTTTCATTAAATTCACCCCCGACAATTCCGTTTTTGGAAATTTCAGGTATATTGAAGAGTATGTTGAATCCCTTGTTAAAAACTATACCTATCTTAATGCCGGGCTCTCCATTATTCTTAATGGTGTAAAATACCAATCCAAAAACGGGCTTTCTGAACTACTTGAAGAAAAAATGGACTCTGAGCCGCTTTACCCAATCATTCATCTAAAAAATGGTGATTTTGAAGTAGCCATGACCCATGGGCGTTCTTATGGTGAAGACACCTACTCTTTTGTTAACGGACAAAACACAAGCCAGGGCGGAACCCACCTGCAGGTTTTCAGGGAAGCTTACGTAAAAACCATACGTGAGTTCTACAATAAAAATTTCGACCCTGCCGATATACGGGCATCAATTATTGCAGCAATAAGCATAAAAGTAGAAGAACCTGTCTTCGAATCTCAAACCAAAACAAAGCTTGGTTCCAAAGAAATGGGACCAAACGGTCCATCGGTTTCAAAATATATTACCGATGTATTAAAAAAAGATTTAGACGATTACCTGCACAAGCATAATGAAACGGCTGAGATACTCCTGAAAAAAATACAGGAAAACGAGAAAGAACGAAAAGCAATATCCGGAATTAAGAAGCTCGCAAGAGAAAGGGCAAAAAAAGCCAGCTTGCATAACCGAAAATTACGCGATTGTAAAGTTCACCTGAACTCAAAAAATGAACGCAGGCTTGAAACCACTATTTTTATTACGGAGGGAGACTCGGCCAGTGGTTCAATAACAAAATCGCGCGACGTAGCTACCCAGGCAGTTTTCAGTTTAAAAGGAAAGCCGCTGAACAGTTTCGGCCTAACAAAAAAAATTGTTTATGAAAACGAAGAGTTCAACCTTCTGCAGGCTGCATTAAATATTGAGGATGATATTGAAAACCTGCGTTATCATAATGTTGTAGTTGCTACCGATGCTGATGTTGACGGAATGCATATCAGGCTCCTGCTATTAACTTTTTTCCTTCAGTTTTTTCCTGAATTAGTCAGAAGAGGCCATGTGTACATTCTTCAGACCCCTCTCTTCAGAGTTAGAAATAAAAAGAAAACAATTTATTGTTACAGCGATGAAGAAAAGCTGGATGCCATAAAAAAACTTGGAACAAATCCGGAAATTACCCGATTTAAGGGGCTGGGTGAAATCTCGCCTGATGAGTTTAAACATTTTATTGGAGCCGACATGAGGCTTGCGCCTGTTGCACTGGGTAAAGAAGATGTGGTAAACAAACTCCTGCCCTTTTACATGGGGAAAAACACCCCGGAAAGACAAGAATTCATTATTGACAACCTTCGTATAGAAGAAGACCTGATAGAGGCCTAATAAACCCAAAGGAGAATTACAATGGAGGACAAAGATCTCAGAGACGAACTAAATAACGAAGAGGAAGAAGAAGCCCAACAAGAATCCGAATTAGCCGAACATCAAAAATCGACGCATGTAACCAAGATATCAGGAATGTACCAGGACTGGTTTCTTGATTATGCATCCTATGTTATACTGGAACGCGCAGTGCCTCATGTAGATGACGGACTAAAACCTGTTCAAAGAAGGATTCTGCACTCAATGAGAAGACTTGACGATGGACGTTACAATAAAGTGGCCAACATCATTGGGCATACGATGCAGTTTCACCCTCATGGAGATGCCTCCATTGGGGACGCACTGGTTCAGCTCGGACAGAAAGACCTGCTAATTGACACACAGGGAAACTGGGGGAACATTCTTACCGGAGACGGCTCTGCTGCCCCCAGATATATCGAAGCCCGGCTCACAAAATTTGCCCTTGATGTCGTTTTTAATCCCAAAACAACAAACTGGAAACTTTCATACGATGGGAGAAATAAAGAACCTATTACCCTTCCGGTTAAATTCCCGCTTCTGCTTGCCCAGGGAGTGGAAGGTATTGCTGTAGGACTAGCGTCTAAAATCCTCCCTCACAATTTTAATGAACTTATTGATGCTTCAATAGCTTATTTTGAGCACAAAGACTTTGAACTTTTTCCTGACTTCCCTACAGGAGGAATGGTTGATGTTAGTAAATACAATGATGGTTTAAGAGGTGGAAACATTCGGGTAAGGGCGAAAATTACAAAACTGGACAGCAAATCATTATCCATTACTGAACTACCTTACGGACGAACCACATCTTCGGTAATAGATTCCATTATAAAAGCAAATGATAAGGGTAAGATTAAGATTAAAAAAATTGATGACAACACAGCCGAAAATGTTGAGATCATCGTTAACCTTGCTTCAGGAATTTCGCCAGATTTAACTATTGATGCACTTTATGCCTTTTCCGATTGTGAAATATCCATATCTCCAAATTCCTGTACAATCGAAAACGACAGGCCGCGGTTTATCGGAGTAAAAGAAATGCTTAAGCATTCCGCAGACCATACGCTCGGGCTGTTGAAACTCGAACTGGAAATCAGGCTGAACGAACTGGAAGAAGAATGGCATAAATCTTCACTGGAAAGAATATTTATTGAAAAGCGAATGTACAAAAAGCCTGGATATGAAAATGCAGAAAGTAAAGACGATGCCCTGAATTTCCTTGATAAATGTTTTGATCCCTTCAAAAAGCTTTTCCGCAGAGAAATTACCAAAGATGATCTCGCTACTCTGTTTGAAATAAAAATGGGGCGTATTTTAAAATTTAATTCTTTAAAAGCAGATGAGCATATTAAAGGGTTGGAAACTGAAATGGACGAGGTAAAAAACAACCTGGTACACATTGTTCCTTTCACAATAAATTATCTCAAGCAAATAAAAAAGAAATACGGAAAAGGCAGGGACAGAAAAACGGAAATCAGAAACTTCGATAATATTGAAGCCGTTCAGGTTGCTGTTGCCAACGAAAAGTTGTTCACAAACCGGACAGAGGGGTTTATCGGAACGGGTATGAAAAAAGAAGAGTATGTTTGTGACTGCTCTGACATTGACGATATCATTGTGATTAAAAGAGACGGAAAATATCTTATTACCAAAGTTGCCGATAAATCTTTCGTGGGAAAAGATATTATTCATGTTGATGTGTTCAAGAAAAACGATAGCCGTACTATTTATAATGTGGTTTACCGTGACGGAATTAATGGTGCGATTATGGCTAAACGGTGTGCCATTACAGCACTGACAAGGGATAAAGATTACGATCTTACTAAAGGGACGAAAGGGTCTAAAATACTCCACCTCTCAGTAAACCCAAATGGTGAAGCTGAAAAGTTAAAAGTTACCCTAAAACCGCGCCCCCGTTTAAGGACCCTTCATATCGACTGGGATTTTAGTGAGCTTGCTATTAAAGGAAAAGGTTCACAAGGAAACATTCTTACACGTTATGCCATTCACCGCATTGAAGTAAAAGAATCTGGAGAATCCACACTTGGCGGTTTAAAAATTTGGCTGGACGAAGATGTTGAGAGGCTCAATACCGATGAGCGGGGCAGGTTCCTGGGAGAATTCAAAAGTAAGGATCGCATCGTTGCTTTTTATAAATCAGGAATATATAGCACATACAGACCGGATGTTTCTACTCACTTTGAAGAAGGACTATGCAGGATAGAGCGGTTTGGAGAAGACCGGACATATACTGCCGTTTATTACGACAAAAACCTGGGATACCATTATATAAAACGTTTTATCGCAGAAAATGCCGAAAAGCTCCTTCCCTTCTTGCCTGAAGACAGCGAATGCGAACTTATTATGCTTATGGATACCGATTATCCCCGCCTTAGTGTTGAATTTGGTGGCAAACATAAAGAACGAGATAAAGAAGAAATTGATGTTGACGAGTTCATTGCCGTAAAAGGCTATAAAGCAAAAGGAAAAAGACTTTCAAACTATACGGTGAAGTCGGTTACAGAACTTGAGCCGGTAAAATTTAAAGAAACAGAAGAAAACGAACCAGGCGGTAATGAAGATGATGGAGAAAATAAGGAGGATTTTGAAGCGGATGGTGGATACAATGGAGAACAAATGTCCCTTGATTTAGAATAAATCGTTTCTCATAATGCTTCTTTTTGCAATTTTAAGAGTACGTATAGCTTGTCTATAAAGTCCATATTACTCACGCATACCCTGCTTTATTCATATTCGTGACCTTTGGTTCTTCATTGTTGCTCAAAATATAAATCCTCATCCCGAGCTTCGGGACTACGGTTTATATTTTTTTACAATGTATTTTATTTTAATCGCATTCAGCATTTCGTATTTCATTTATTATCTAAAAAATTAAAAGATACAGCTGATTCTGGAATAGGTTATCAGTGAGATTATATTCCTACTATGATTTTTGTTCGTGATTTTTAATAGAAAACCCTTTTTCCTTTGAAAGAAAAAATGCATTTTCGGTTTTTTATTTCGTGAGTTTAATTTGGTGCAGCCTCTGCCAACCATAAGCTAAGACTGCCGTGGATTCAACTTTATCTTGATTAAAAATGGATTCACCCAATAATTTTGAAGGTTGACCAAGATAATCCAACTATTAAATAACAACTCCGTTGAAGATGATATAAGTTATTTAACTTAACAGACAACTAAAATGATAAAAATATACTCTACTATATTTCTGTGTATTTTCATGCTGGCATGCTCTGAAAATGAAATTATTCTGACTGAGAATGATTTACCTGAAGACATGTTTTACCTGAAAGATGATATCAGGCCTTTTTCCGGTACCTGCATCATATATTACCACGGAACAAAACTGATTAAAGAAAGAATGCATTTTAAAAATGGAATTCTTGAAGGCTTACATACAAGTTATTATAAAAACGGGCAAATAAAAAGAACCGGAACATACCTACAGGGCAACCTTCATGGAACATGGACCAGTTTTGATCTTGAAGGGAATAAAATCTATGAGGTAACATATGAAAATGATACTTTAATCGGAAGCTTCTACTCATGGTATAATACCGGTGTGCTCAAAGAAAAGGGCTGTTTTCTCAAAAACCGACGAAACGGTGAATGGGTTCAATACGATGAAGCGGGAATGATCCTTCTAAAAGAAGTGTTATAAGACCAATCCGTGTTTGGAATATTCCAATCCACACCATTCGCCATTCAAAAGGGTCCACAATCTTTTAATTCCGGCCTTTTCAAGCATTTCAGCAGCATATTCAAATCCTGCCAGTAATTCTTTGTAACTATGTGCATCTGAATTTAGCATAACCGGTATGTCCATTTCTGCCATTTTTTCAATAATCCATTGACTCGGGTATAAGTCAAGCTGGTTATACTTGTAATATCCCCGGGTGTTTACTTCTACTATTGAACCCGCCATTTTGATTACCCCCAGCGTTTCTTCTATCTGTTTTCGGTACCAGTTTTCCTTTTCAGAAAAATATTTATTTCCTGAATTATACATTTTTATTTTGTCCAGGTGCCCAATTATATCTGGTTTGTCTGTTAATGCCATTTGTTTTGTAAGCTCATAGAAACGACCTGAAGCTTGACGAAAATCTCCACTAAAGATCTCTTTCAGGCCTTTATCGAACATACCCCTGCTGTGATCAATATTCCAGTGTACCCCGTCTTTGAAGCTGTCTACATAGTGTATAGAACCAATGAAGTAATCTAATTCCAGATTTTTTACAAGGTGTTTGTTTTTTCCTGCAATCCCGGGCACATAATCAACTTCCAGTCCGAGATATACCTCTATTTTATCTGAATACTTCTCCTTAATT
Source organism: Bacteroidales bacterium (assembly GCA_965230395.1). GTDB lineage: Bacteria > Bacteroidota > Bacteroidia > Bacteroidales > UBA10428 > UBA10428. Next base: position 949,367 of record CBDDKV010000002.1, on the reverse strand, counting down.
GACTTGATGTCCCTAACATAAGAACTTATCTTACTATCCGGGATGCACCAATCGGTTTTAAATGGTACCGGGGCATGGGAGGAATATCCATAGGCAGGCATGCCTTGCTGGATAGCTTCTGATACATATCGTTCCGGACTATCACTTCCGTCGCAATAAAAAGTATGACTATGATAATTGGTCCAAGGCATTTTAATTTGCTTTCGGGCTAAAATACTGATTATTGATTTTTTTCATCCGTTTCCAACACATATTTTTTCTTTTTTATAAACATTTCAGTCCTTAATCGAAAAATATGCTCATTCTGCCAAACAGAAAAACTACATAGTGTCTGTCTATAAACTCGGGAGTCTGGACTAGAAAGTTCAAATGCAAGGCGTGCAATGAATTCAACCCGCAGTCCCGAAGGTCGGGATGAGGAGTTGGATTCTGAGCAACAACGCAGCAGTTGGACTTTATAGACAGACTCTACATAAACGTTCTGCCCTAAAGGGGGATGAACAAATTTAAGAAAGAAACACTAAGGCTCACCATCAACAAAATTTCTCCATACCCTATTTCGATAATAAAAATCACTGTTCTTCTTTCCAATTCATGAATCATATTAACATTGCTTAACGTATTTATTGTAAAAGTAGAATTATGAAAACATTACTGACATCTTTTATCATTATCTTTCTATCTATAAGCACTTTACAAGCTAAAAAACAAAGCCATGTTTTTGTTTTGGTTCATGGGGCATGGCATGGTAGCTGGACTTATTATGTATTAAAATATGAGTTACAAAAAGCCGGACATACTGCTATCTGTATTAACCTTCCGGGGCATGGGTTAGATACCACAAACGGAGGAAGAGTAACTCTTACCGACTATCAAAATGCAATTACCAACGTTCTTGATTCCATATCAAAACCCGCTGTGCTGGTTGGCCACAGTATGGGAGGTATTGCAATATCAATGGCAGCGGAAGCTCGCCCCGAAAAAGTTGACAAGTTGGTTTATCTGGCTGCTTTTATGCCAAAAAATGGAGAGTCAATGCTTGATCTTGCCATGCAGGACAGCACTTCTATGATAGGTCCCAGCCTTATTATAGACACTGTGAATAAGGTTGTCGATCTGGTCAGAGAAAATATTAGTGATATTTTTTACGACACATCCACTGCCGAGTATGTAATTCTTTCTAAAATGCTTCTTGTCCCAAACCCTTTAATACCTCTGGCCACTCCATTAACACTAACAGAAGAAAACTATGGTTCGGTTCGAAAGTTTTATATAACTACGAAATATGATAAAGCCATAACTCCCGAATTTCAAAAAAAAATGTACCTGGCACAGAATTGTGAAAAAATATACACGCTTAACACCGAACATTCTCCATTTTTCTCTGCTCCGAATAATTTAAAAAATATTCTTGATAAAATCGGAGATGACAAAAAGCCAGACAAACCTGTTAAACCTGTTTTTACTAATGCTGAGAATAATATTGACACTCCGGAACCCGACCTAAGGTTTGATTTTATTAAAGAACAAATAACAATTAATCACCCTGAACTTGTAAACAACTTTAGTATAGCCGCTACTGACATTAATGGAAAACTTCTTTTCAAGCAAAATCTAACACCAAATTCCTTCAGCTTTGAGATGTCTTTTAAAAAACCAAAGGAAAAGATAATAATTCTGTTTCTTATTATTGACGGAAAAACATATACCCGAAAATACTACTTCGAATAGAAAAGTTTTAGTCTGCAGGTTACTCGTGTTTCTTAGTGACTATGTACTTAATAACCAAAATTGCTTTAAGAGACACGTAGTTTCCTTTTCTTGAAATAGTGCGTTGTATATTTCACCGCATTTTTTTATTTCTGCAAGGCACGGTTTGTAAAGCGTAGCCATGCTGCGGTTAAAAATTGTAACGCAGTAGAAAGAGAAAAAAAGTCTAAAATTAAGCTCCGTTATTTATGATCTGATGTACTATTAACCAGTCATACCTCTTATTAATCCAGAAACTTCTGAAATTCTTTCAACTGATTTTTAAATTGAAACTTATCCAACACCCTTTTTCTACCTGCTTCTCCCAGCCGCATCCTTAACTCTTTATCTTTCATCAGCAATTCAACTTTATCAGTAAAAGCATCTATATCGTTGTACTCCACGAGGTACCCTGTTTCATTGTCGCTGACAATTTCGGGATTACTCGTTATTTTATATGCAACCACTGGTTTTGCCAATACCATGGCTTCAGCAAGTACATAACCGAACCCTTCCCACTCTGACGAAAGCAGAAATACATCCAAGACGTTCATGAAGCCTCCGATATTTTTGACAAAATCCAAAAGTATGACCTCATCATTAAGTCCGGCTTCCTTAATTTGCTTTTCTAACGCCGGTTTCAGCTCTCCACTGCCTGCTATAAAAAGAGTAAACTTCAGGTTTTTATCCTTAAGTTTTTTAGCTACTTCAACCAAATATCTTTGTCCTTTTTGCGAAGTCAATCTACCAGCATTTCCCAGGATGATCCCTTTCCCCTCTTTTGTCATACGTTCTATCCTGGTAAGTTTCTCTGTAGCAAAATCTTCAACCTTTATTCCATTATAAACTACTTTTATTTTATCCGGGCGAATATGCTCCGACAAGTTTTGAAGGATTGTTCTTTTTGTTTCCTCAGAATTAGCCACAATATGTGTCACAACCTTCCCTAATAAATACCTGTTCAGGTAACTGTTTTTAACCGGCACAGCCAGCCCCCTTCTGTAAACAATTTTTTTAACTCCCGCCATCCTTGCAGCCAACCCACCGGTTTTAAGATCCTGAGAGGTTGAAAAAAGTACTACATCTATTTTTTGCTGTCTGTAAAAACGGGATATCCTTATAAGTTTTATCAAATTAAGAAATGACAGGTTACTAACTTTAACGTTATGTCGTTGAACACTATTTTCTTCTGCCTTTTGCGACAATAATGAATCTTTATTACAAGCCAGCATAACATTATATCCCAATTTTTTAAATCCCAGTGCATATTCAAAATAGAATTTTTCACCACCTCCCCATACCTTAAGGCTGTTAAAGAAACATATATTTTTCATGTCATCATTTGTTAAATAATATTCTGTGTCCGAGCCTTATATATCTGAATTTATTGATTAGGACAAACAAAATCATTTATAAGCTTCGTTCCATTGCCTAAAATAATAAAAAAGACAGAGGTTCCATGTCCCGCAACCGAACTGATTTCAAAATGTAGGTTGTAATACGCCGAAATGTTACTCATGTCAGAAATGATAAAAAAATAGCAAACTTAGAAAACTAACAGTCCAAATTATAATGAATCCATTATTACCAAAACCGAAGAAAAGTAAGTGCACGGCCGAAATATAACCTTTCGCCTGTATATAACACTTTTTTTTCTTAAAAAAAATCTTTTGGAAATAATATGTATCACCAAAACTACGGCGCTTTTGGCTTGTATTAGTTATATTAAATGAGTAATTTGAATCATGCTTTGTTGATTAGGTAAGTCGAACAGGCGATAGATAAAATATTACTTAACTAACATGTGATTTAAACAAAAAAACGGAATTCTCAAGGTCAAATCTATTTCCTGTTTCTAATAAAGTACAAAATGTGAAATACTAATAAATTATGGAATATAAAGAGTTTAAATTAAAAGGAATCAAAGAACCCGTGAAGGTTAATGAAGATGGCACTGAAGTATACTATAAGGGTAAACTTCTGAACCAGTATCATATAAAGTCAAACAAACATTCTAATGGATATAAGTGCTGTTCGATAAAAAATACTCAATATTATATACACCGTATTGTTGCTGAAGCCTGGGTCCCTAACCTGCACCCGGTTTCTCATAAGCTTGTGATTCATAAAGATTGTGACACTTTAAATAATCATTACGATAACCTGATTTGGGGCGATAATAAAACTGTATATAAAATACGGGTTAAGCAAAATATTCCTGGCGCCGGAGTTTCATATAGAGACCAAACGTACAGGGGCAGCTCAAAAATATCTTATGAAGAAGCTATTCGTATAGCTAACAGATTAGATAATGGAGAACCGGCAAATGCTATCTGCAAAGAATATGATGTTTCCGAAATGTCGATCATACGAATCAGGAAGCGCTACTGCAAAAATAAAGTAGCTTCTCCACGATACTCGAAAGACATCAAAAATACCGTGGTTAAACTACGGGAAAAACATTCACCAAAGAAAATTTCAGAAATTACCGGCATCAGGTACGAGACTGTTTTAAGGTGGTGCAAACAATCCGAAACTGAAAAGGCGAAAGTATTGGATTAGTTACAATAGAAAAATAAAGAATACTTTTAAAATAATACAATTATCTTGTGAATACCTTCTATTGTACTTTAAGCGTATATTCCTTAAAGTTTTAATGGAAGACGGTTGGGTATACCCGTAATTTTGTGACGCTTTTTAAAGACTTTGAAGAGAATTATGCGCTTTTATTGCTGTACCATGGCATATTATGGCTAAGGAGATTATTTGCCCGATATTCATTCTCTCTCCTCAGCCCCCTGAAATAGTTTAATCCTGAAATTGCTCCCATATTAGGTCTTTAAGTTTTTGTATATTGATATTGGCTATCGATGAAATAAACACATAGGGCACTGCAGGAAGATCTTTTTCTATTTCTTCCTTTAACTCTTCGTCCAGCATATCGGACTTTGTAATAGCCAACAGTCTTTTTTTATCTAATAATTCAGGATTATATTTCTCCAGTTCTTTAAGCAACACTCTGAATTCATCTGCCACATCGTCAGAATCGGCTGGGATCATAAACAACAATGTTGAATTACGCTCAATATGCCTTAGAAATCTTATTCCCAATCCCTTTCCTTCCGCTGCACCTTCAATAATTCCGGGTATATCGGCCATAACAAATGACTGACTATTCCTGTACGAAACAATGCCCAGATTTGGGGTCAGGGTAGTAAAAGCATAATCCGCTATCTTGGGTTTTGCCGCAGAAACCACTGACAATAAGGTTGATTTTCCAGCATTCGGAAATCCAACAAGCCCAACATCTGCCAGAATTTTAAGTTCTACAATAAACCATCCCTCTACTTCTGGTTCTCCCGGTTGCGCATAACGGGGAGTTTGGTTTGTTGACGACTTGAAATTATTATTTCCCAAACCTCCGCGTCCACCGCGAACAAGTATTTTTTCCTGATCGTGTTCTGTTATTTCAAACAATACTTCACCGGTTTCCTCATCCTTGGCAATACTTCCCAAGGGAACCTCCATGTAAACATCTTCACCATCGGCACCTGTTTTTAATGCCCCGGCACCCGGGTTCCCATGCCCGGCAAAAATATGCTTTTTGTACCTAAGGTGAAGCAGGGTCCAAAGGTTCCGGTTGCCTTTAATAATTACATGGCCTCCTCGCCCACCATCGCCTCCATCGGGACCTCCTTTAGGAACATACTTCTCCCTTCGCAGATGGGTTGAACCGGCTCCTCCTCTGCCTGACCGGCAAAATACCTTTATATAATCAACAAAATTTGAATCAGCCATTTTTCGAGAATAAATAATTTAGTGTTAAAGTCCCTGGGCTTAAGAATTCTTCTTCTCAGAAGAAAAAAATGCTAAACCAAAACGCTATCAATAACACTACAAAGTCTTTCAAAGATTTCTTCAATCGAACCTATTCCGTTAATAGCATTATATTTCTCCTGAGACGCGTAATAGTCAATAAGAGGAGCTGTATTCTTATTGTAAACATTTATCCTGTTTTCGATAACTGCTTCATCCTGATCGTCTGCCCTTCCGGAACTTTGTCCCCTGCACAACAAACGCTTTATAAGCTCTTCATCATTTACATCTAAAGCCAGCATTGCCGTTATCGGGATATTTCTTTCCTCCAGCATTTCATCTAAGGCTTCTGCCTGTGCTGTGGTCCTTGGAAAACCGTCAAAGATGAACCCTTTTGCGTCTTTGCGTTCATCTACCTTCCCGGCAATCATTTTAATAACTACCTCATCAGGTACCAGTTCCCCCTGATCCATATTTTTCTTCGCTTCCAACCCTAGGGGGGTTTGAGCTGCAATTTCACTTCTTAAAATATCTCCTGTCGAAAAATGAACAAGCTGGTACTTTTGTAAAAGTTTTTCCGCCTGTGTTCCCTTTCCCGCCCCGGGAGGGCCAAATAATACGATGTTTAACATGCGCTTTCGATAATTATTCGTTAATAATCGTGTATATGCTATCAAGGTTTCTTCCAAAACCGTCGTAGTCTAGTCCATATCCCACAATGAAATCATTCGGAATGCTAAACCCAAGATAATCAATTTTGTAGCTATATTGAAATGAATCTGGTTTAAACAACAACGAAGCTACTTTTATTTCATCCGGTTCAAAACCTTTGAGTTGCTTTAAAATACTTTCAAGTGTATGCCCGGTATCTACTATATCTTCAATAACTACAACCGTTTTTTCCTTCAAAGACTCATTTAAACCGATAAGTTGTTTTATTTGTCCGGATGAAGTTGTTCCCTGGTATGATGCCAGTTTCAGAAATGAGATCCGGCTGTCGAGCGTTATCAGTTTATACAAATCGCTTGCAAACATAAAAGCCCCGTTTAGTATGACAACAAACACAACAGCTCTGTCATTCAAATCATTATTAATTTGCTCTGCCATTTGCTCTACTCTTACCTGTATTTCGTTCGCAGGTATACTTACGGTAAATTTTTTATCAAGGATTTGTACAGTCTTCATACTTGATTCAACTTAATTCTGATAATTTTTATTTACTTTTTTCTCACTCGGAAATGCCATATTCAGCATTAATTTGCATTTTTTAGGGTGCGAAAATAAGAATTCTCCTGAAATATATTACGATACAAAGATACAATGTTGAAATTAACCTCTATTTTCTTTCGCGTTTTTTAGAAAGAAACTTAGCTTTGTTAATTAAATCTAATCAATTTCACTTTTAATAATTAACAAACGGTAATTAAAAATTTTGAAATGACTCCACAAGTAAGTATTATAATGGGAAGTACATCGGATCTCCCGGTAATGAAAAAAGCAGCAGATTTTTTAAACGACATGAAGATCCCTTTTGAAATTAATGCTTTGTCTGCGCACCGGACACCTTCTGAAGTTGAAAGTTTTGCGAAAAATGCAGAAGAAAGAGGGATAAAAGTAGTTATTGCAGCTGCCGGTATGGCCGCTCATTTGCCTGGTGTTATTGCTTCAATGGTGAAAATTCCTGTAATTGGTGTTCCTATTAATGCCAGCCTTGACGGATTAGATGCTCTTTTATCTATTGTTCAGATGCCCCCAGGGATTCCTGTTGCAACCGTAGGTATTAACGGAGCCCAGAATGCCGGGATTTTGGCTGCCCAGATAATTGCCACTGCTGATAAAGGTTTGGCTGAAAGAATTTCCGAATTTAAAGACAGTCTTAAAAACAAAATTGTTAAAGCAAACAACGACCTACAAGACGTAAAATACGACTTTAAGACCAATTAGCGGACCCCAAAACCAACCCACTCCCCATAAATGACTATGCCCCAAAAACTTACCACAACACCTAGACAAACATTTCTTTTCGTTATGTTTGTCTTTTTCATTTTTAGTAAACAGGTCAAAGCTCAAACAGACATTTTTAGTTCAGGTGCCCGACTATCTGGAATGGCAAATACCGGAGTGGCAATTTCAGATGAATGGTCTATGTTTCATAATCCTGCGGGAATGGCTGGTATTAATGAAGCCTCGTTTGGTGCGCACTATACCAACCGCTATCTCCTTCCGGATATTGGAATTGCTTCTGTTAGTGGTATTTTACCTATGGAAAGGGGGACCTTTGGAACATCTCTTTCCTATTTTGGAACAACGCGTTACAATGAGCAAAAATACGCATTCGGATATGCCCATAAACTGGGAGGCAAACTCTCTGCCGGCATTTCAATTGACTATTACCGCCTAAAGCTCCCGGAAGATTACGAACAATCCGGGGTTCTTGCCGGCGAAATCGGATTGGTAATCCATCCGGTTAAAAACCTATCCGTTGGCTGTCGTTTAAATAATGTTAGCAACAGTAAATACAGCACCTATTCCTCTGGAAATGTACCGTCAGATTTTTCCCTTGGTGCTGCCTGGAAATCTGATATTTTTCTTATCGCATCGCAGGTCAATATTTATGAGAAAGAAAGCCCTTCAATAAGTGCCGGTAGCGAAGTGCTTCTTATGAAAAGCCTGGCAATAAGAGTCGGGGTTTCATCTCTGCCCCTATATCAGTATACTTTGGGTTTAGGCTATAGACAGAAAAGCATTAGCGGAAATGTTGCCTTTTCACGACACCCCGTGCTTGGAATGTCCTCCTTCATAAGTTTAAGCCATCATTTTTCCAGTCGAAGAAACCAATGAAGAAAAAGTTAATCATAACCATTTTCTGTTTTCTGAATTTAATATCCCAGGCTCAGGAACCTGGACAACAGTTTACCTCATATATCGAAAATATTATTGAACAGGTTGTAAGTGATAACGATGAAGAAACCGACACTGAAACCATTCTGGCCGACCTTGAACATTTCTTTCATCACAAACTCAATATTAACAGTGCAGAAAGAAACGACCTTGAAAAATTGTGGGTTTTAAATGATTTTCAAATCCATTCTTTATTGGAATACCGTAGGAGTATGTACCGAATTGCCTCTGTTCATGAACTAAGGTATGTTTTTGGTTTTAACAACAGACTGGTTGATTTAGTTTCTCCCTTTATCTATTGTGGCCCGGTTGAAAGAAAAGAGAGACAAAGTGTAAAAGAGATTGTTAAAAGAAGCCGCCATGAAATACTGATGCGCACCTCCTTAAAAAATCCATCAGAAACGAACTATATGGGCTCATCCCTTCAACAGTATGTAAGATACAAGGGCAACTTCTCTAATACCTTTAAGGTAGGCTTAATTGGAGAAAAAGATGCCGGTGAAGAGTTTGGAAAAGGAACAAATAACAGTGGGTTCGATTTCTATTCCGGGCACCTTCAATTTTCTTCAAAATCTGTTCTGAAAAACCTTATCCTGGGTGACTACAGGGTACGCCTCGGACAAGGCCTGCTGATATGGAATGGATATGCACCGGGAAAATCAGGAGAACTGTCTGCCCTGCAAAAGCGTGGACAGGGTTTATCCCCTAACAGTTCCAAAGATGAGTATAATTTTTTACGCGGAGGCGCGATTACCCTTGCAAAAAAAGGTATTACTTTCTCTGCCTGGGGCTCTTTAGAAAACAAAGACGGTGTAATAGACAGCCTGGCAGGCGAACCAGTTGTCCGAAGTATTAACACATCGGGTTACCACCGCACAAAAACAGAAACCGAAAGAAAAGACAACACAGAAGAATTGTGCTATGGGGCTTCTGTTTCATGGCGAAGCCTGAATTACACTTTATCTTTTAACTGGCTGCATTCGGAATACTCCTTGCCAATTGTCCCCGAAGATAAAATTTATAAGAAGAAAGATTTTTCAGGGAGTTCATACGATGGCTTTAGTGCCGATTACAAGTTCCTTTTCCAGAAAATACAATTATTCGGCGAGGTTGCATATGCCAATAAAGCTTTTGCCGGAATTACGGGACTTAATATGATGCCTTCCTCTCAATTGACAACGACCCTTTTTTACCGGAACTACCAACCGGAATATTACACCCCATACCCCGGAGGAATTGCAGAGTCAGGTGGGAACAACAATGAGGAAGCCCTCTTTGGTGGGATAAACTGGCATACAGACTGGAATGTCCGCGTATCTGCCTATGCCGATGTTTTTACCTTTCCCTGGTTGAGTTTTAGCTCGGATGCCCCAACCAGCGGAGTCGATTACTTCGTTGAAGCCGCTTATAGTCCGTCCCGGGAATTTGAATTTTATTTACGGTATAAAACCAAGCAAAAAGGCAAGAATTACTCTTCGGAGGAATTAAAAACCAGTAAGGTTGAAATATTCAGGAGACAAAACATAAGGGCTCATGCCCGATATAAAATTTCCCGTAAGTTAAGTATGGCAAGCCGGTTCGAAATATCAGAAAGTGGATACATTGACCAGGAAAGGTTTAACGGATATCTATTGTACCAGGATCTAAAGTATAAGCCTTTTAATGAAACTTCAATTTATTTCCGCTATGCCCGGTTTCATATAGAAGACTATGATTCAAGAATTTACGCATACGAAAATGATGTTCTTTATGCCTATTCCATACCGGCTTATTATGAAAATGGTCAAAAAACCTACATTATGTTAAGGCAAAAGATTTTAAGAAATATCATCTTATGGGGCCGCTATGCCTACACGACATATTCGGTTTCAGGTAAAAGCGAAAAGCATGAATTCCGTGGGCAACTGCTGGTGAAGTTTTGAAGACGCTTTGAAAAACCGGTTATGTTACCGTTGAGTGTAAACAACGTACCTGCATTCAACGATTTTTTTTGAATGCTTATACTATTTTGGACTTGCTAGTTAAACGAACACAAACAGCCGATTAATTTATAAAATGTCTGAGCCGAAGAAGTTAAATACCGTGTATACCTCCAGAATTAATAAAGCATTTGATTACATTGAATCAAATCTTGAAAAATCAATAACATTAGAAGAGTTAGCCACTGCAGCAAATTTTTCCAGGTTCCACTTTAACAGAGTTTTTCATTCTCTGGTTGGCGAAACCCCGTTTCAGTTTATTTTACGCCTGCGACTGGAAAAATCGGCGTCTCTAATTCTGACGGATAAAAATGCAAGCATATCTGAAATTGCTGTAAAATGTGGCTTTTCTGATATTTCTGTTTTTTCAAGAAACTTTAAAAAACACTTCAAAATTTCAGCTTCCCAATACAGAAAGGAAAAACGAATAAATAGCAAAATAAGTCAACGGAATAGCAATATGGAACAATACAGCTACAAGTCCTCCATATACATTTGTAATGAATTACAAACAACAAAATGGAGAACAAATATGGAATTAAACAAAGGCGTTGAAGTAAAAGAACTTCCGGAAACAACAGTTGCTTACATCAGGAACATGGGTCCCTGGAACGGAGATAAAGAATTGTACCTTAACCTACAAAACAGGCTATTTACCTGGGCGGGGGCCCAGGGACTTATCGGTGGAAATATTTTTAAATATCTGATATTATATCATGACAACCCGAATGTTGCCCCGGAAGATAAACTTAGAATGAGTTTGTGTGTTACCGTCCCTTCCGACACGAAAGTTGACGGAGAAATCGGCAAAATGAAGCTTGAAGCAGCCAGGTATGCCATAGCTCATTTTGAACTTACGTCCGGTGACTTTCAGAAAGCATGGGAGTGGCTTTACGGCGAATGGCTACCCAATAGTGGGTATCAACCTGATGACAAGCCTTATTTTGAAACATATCCGAAAAAACCTCAGGGAGGAAAATTTGTTGTTGATTTTTGTATTCCGGTAAAACCTGTTTAGAAAAGCGTTAATTAGGTGGTAGAATAAAAACCAGATTTTATAACTTCATATGCAAAACACGGGGCCCCAGAGTTTTTGTTTGTAAAAAAGTACAAAAGCACTGTCGCATAGATACTGTTTTTTACGAAAACCAGAAACATTGAAACTATCTAGAAAGAAACATCCCTGATTGATGGCTTTGGCTCAATACAGCCACAAACCCAGTGGAGTCTCCCACAGGCCGAACTGGGTTGGGTTTAATACCCGATTATTTTGGTGGCAGTTTTATCGTTTATTATAGACTTCATCTGTATAATAAAACTCTCCTGATTTCTCATTTTTCTTTTCTCCGACATGCTGACTCGACCAATTGTTTAAAGCATTGTAGTCCTTAATTTCTGTCCAAACGCAATATTCATAGCTAGTGCATTAAGTTAATAAATATCGTGTTGTATATTTTATCTCATTTTTTTATTTCTACAAGGCTCGGTTTGCAGAGTGTAGCCATAGCTGCGGTTAAGAACCAGAACGCAGTGGAGAGAAAAAAGGTTTAAAATTAAGCATCGTTATATATGATAAAAAATTACATACAACAGATCCGAAAACTTTTATAGGCCAAGCTTTTTAATTAGCCTTACGTTGCTTTTATAAGGCGGATATAAAAAACGTATTTCTGGATAGTTATACTTTTTAAGAATAGCCTTTTTATTGGAAAAAGATTCAAAACCCCATTTGCCATGATATTTTCCGAAACCACTGTTCCCAACCCCTCCAAAAGGTATATTGGGGTTCGACGGGTGCATTGAAACCGTATTGATACTAAGGGCCCCGGAAGCCGTCTGCGCCCCAATCTTTTGATAGGCCTTTTTCTTTCTTGTAAAAACATACAAAGCCAAAGGCTTGTCTTCCTGGTTAATTCTTTGTATTACATCCTCCATACCTGAATAGATATATACAGGCAATATTGGCCCAAATATCTCTTCTACTAATAAGTCAGACCCGCCTTTTATACTTTCAATAAGCGTCGGTTGAATTTTTAATTTTTGCTCATTTATCTTCCCTCCATAAAGTATTTTATCAAATTCATTTATAAGAAGTTTTACAAATTTGTCCTTTACGCTTTCATGAATTAAAAGATAGTCCGGGGCACAGCAATTTTGTCCGGCGTTTAGAAATTTCCCGAAAGCAATACGGGCAGCCGCAACTTTTAAATTTGCATCACAATGAACGATACAAGGGTTTTTTCCTCCTAATTCCAGCAATACCTGTGTTAGGTTTTTTGCTGAATCCCGGGCGATTGTCTTTCCTGTTTTGGAACTACCGGTGAAAACAATGTAATTAAAGTGCATTGACAACAACTTACGTGTTGTTTCGATCTCACCTTCAACCAGCATACACATTTCGTTACTAAAAGTTTCATCTATAATTCGTTTTAAAATTTTGTTGGTTTCAGGGGTATATTCTGAAGGTTTTAAAATAACACAATTCCCTGCTGCGATTACAGAAATAATTGGCATGAGCGTTACAATGAGGGGGAAATTCCATGTACCTATTACAAGTACAAGCCCATAGGGTTCATAAACAACCTGTGATTTAGCCCGATAAAGAAATATTGGAGTTTTTTCGTTTTTAGTCGCCGACCATTTTCTGAGGTTTCGAATTACAAGTTTTAACTCTTCCAAAACACAGAATAGCTCAGATGAAAAAGATTCGAATTCGTGTTTCCCCGTATCTTTACTTATTGCCGCTGTTAAGCTATTGGCATTTGATTTGAGTTTTATTCTGAACTTTTTTAATGTTTTCACCCTAAAGTCGGGTTCCTTTGTTTTACCAGAATTAAAAAAAGCTTGTTGCGCCTGTTTAATATTTCTATATGCTGATTCCATTGTTACTTGTTTTGAGTGACATTAATGAGAATACAAAACTGATGATTACCAATACAAGCATAATGAGAATGCCCGTTAACGGAGGGGTCCCTTCTGTGTTAACTTTAACCATATAGGTCCTGAATGCAATAATGCCTGCTTCGGTTATAGCAATAATTGCTATTGCCCAGTACGACCAGTACTCAAAGTTCCGAAAAGGAAAATGGAGTAAAAACAACATGCTTATGCCGGCTATTATCCAGCCTGCGGCATACGATTTCATGAAATTCATTAAAAGTGTCCTGTAACCGGGTTCCAGGGAATCCATTGTGGCTTTAAGAGCTTCTAATTGATAAGGCATAAGCCTGTTCGATAAGCTATATCGAACCCCCAGGGCCAGTGAAGCGAGTGCCACCAGCAAGTAATCGAAATAAGCGAGTTTGTGAAATACCATAATTAAAATTTTTAAGTTTAACACTGGCAAATTTCCAAATAGTACTTCACCCGGGATTTCACATATGTTAAAAAATCACCATGTCATGTTTTTTCTGATGCGGCTTAAAGATTGTTGTTTAATGCCAAGATAAGAGGCAATGTCTTTCAAAGGAAGCTGGTTACTAGCCTGCCCAAAACTTGAGATAAAATATTTGTACCTTCCTTCAGCGTCCCTATGAAATATTTCAGTTGCCGTTTTGTTTTTCTCGAATAGAGAAATTTCTGTAATCTTTCGTGTTATTAGAGACCAGTTATTTATTGTTTCATTTAAGTATTCATCATTGGATTTGTTCAGAAACAAAATCTTTGATTTCGTTAGTGCCTGTATGTAATCTCCTGACATTTCCTGATCAATGTACCCGCTTAAGCCAAAAAAATGCCCTTTTTTATGAAAACACCGGATTACTTCATTTCCATCGCTATCATAAAAATATATCCTAACCAATCCATCAAGGATAAAACCTATTCTCCTGCTAATTTCGTTTGCCCTAAGTATAAATTGCTTTGGAGTACATTCTTCAATATAAAGGTTTTGTTCAATGAGTTTTTCTTCCTGTTTTGAAAGAGGATAAGCTTTATTTAGTATTTCGAAAAAAATCTCCATTTTGTATCGGCTTAAGCCCGCAACTAACCGAATAAATGCGCATTACATGTATACCCTTTGTTCCCGCTTTAAAACAGGGCAAGCCCATTCCTTTCTATTAATTTAAATCTACTAAGCATTTATAACCGGTTGTTAATCTCTTCCTAATTTTATTCTAAATATATTTATTGTTTGCAAGTTAGTGTTTAACCAAAACCAGTCAACCTTATACGGGTATTTTAACACTTTATAAAAATGAAAAAATCAATGCAGGAAATGTCCGGATATTAAAAATGGCAAACCGGATAGCGAACCCGACAATTACTGCATCAATAATCATATTGTTTTTAGTTTTCTCTATTTTCCTGCAAGTTCCTGGCCGCTTAATTCTGTTAAGTATTCAGGTTTCACATATCCTTTTCCTCGTCATTGTTACAATAGCACTTAATTCTTTTTATTTTGTCTATGGCTATCAAATATCTCAATTTGCAACTTTAAATATCCTATTAGCCCAACCCCCAGAATAATAGAACCATATGAGAATTCTGTAATAATATTTGATTTTTCAAGCAATCCAAAATATCCAATAAACCCATAAACAAAAAAGATGAATACCAGTATAATTGTTAACGCTATGTATAATTTACCCTTCTTAGGGTTCTTGTAAATCTTTTTCTCAAATTTTAATGATAATTTATTGGGGTCTTGTAGTGTGGAAAAACTAATAGCTACACCAAAAAAAATGAGCGCATTGTTATATATGCTAAAAAAATATTCCGGATTTGATGATATATTCTCAAATCCACTCCAAAAGGGTTTTATTGAAAAAAACACTCCCAGCAACAACATAGGATATTGAATAAAGCTAAGAATATGAAATACTTTTTTGATTTTTTCCATTCCTTCAAATTTACGTTCACAATTTCTACAAATTACTGTTTTATCGGTCTTACACCGACTATTTAGCCCTAACCAACATAAAAATTAAATCTCTAATTTACAAAGTTATACGTTAACCTCAGAAATCAATGCCTCTGGAATAGCATAAATGCAGATAAAGGTAATTTGTCGAGTAGTGGCAGATTGCATGGTAGTTATCTATCAAACCACTACGCCGCCTGAGCGGGCCATAAACCTTGACATTTAACTCTTTATCTGCCATTACTTATACAAATGTTAATGCCTGGCGTGTTTTTTTCTTAATCTTGAGTCCCCTGCACCGTAGAAACTACTTTCTCACAAAAACCCGGGACTTTGAAATTACACAGGAAAAATTAGTGCCCTGATGAAGGGATTAGGCCCAACAAAAGCACAAACCCAGAGAAGACTCCAAGATAGTACTGGGTTTGACACCTTACTATTTGCTGTTATTTTTGTCAATTATATTTGTAATTATGTAAAGTATACTTTACATTTGTTATTATATAATTTACAGTCATGAAGCTTGGAAATAATTTAAAACGTTGTCGGTTTGATAACGATGATATGTCTCAAGAACAATTAGCCAACGAAATTGGTATCACAAGACAGTCAATCCATTCGATTGAAAAAGGGAAATTTGTTCCTTCCACTCTTTTAGCTCTGAAAATTGCCAAATTCTTCAACAAATCAGTTGAAGATATTTTCTTTATCCATGATGAAAAATAACTACCTAACATATTAATAAACATGAAGAAATTTGTCAAAATATCTGTGTGGTCGAGTTTAGTACTCTGCTTTTTAAACATTTTATGGTTAACATACAATACTAATCAGTATCTCATTGTATCTGAATGGTTCGATTCAAAAGAGATATTTGTAATGCTAATTTTTATCGGCCTACTTGTTTTATTTTTCAGTCATATCATTATAAACCTTTCAATAGTACTAAGTCTAAACAGGCGATCCAGTACATTTCTAGCCGGATTGGTTTTATTAACCATTGGTTCAATCTCTTTTATTGCCATGTTTTTCCATTGGGGAGCTTTAACCGATATTCTCAAAGAATATCCTGCTGGTTTGGAAATAAATAATGAGCTTAAAGCAATTTGGATTTCTCATATTCTGCACATTTCCTTTATTCTCTACTCGCTTATTTATCTTATAAAAAACCTAAGGCTACAAAAAGAGACTAAACCTTTATCAAGCCTAATCGGCGAACAACTTTTTGTATCATTGAATATCATTGGAATTGTCTGTGGAATAACTGGCTTGGTAATTGTTTGGGTAAATTTTCACTTTAGAGTAGATCCCCAATCCCATAAATGGGCAATTATTCCGTATAGTTTATTTGTTTTTATACCATATCTATTAGTGCTATCTGGATGGACTTTTCAAGCCCTTAAAGATAAACAGTCAGGTTGGTATGATGAAAAACAGAAATTTGATATTTATAAATCGTCAACGTTTACACTTTTGGTCTCAATCCCAATCATGTTTTCTCTATTTTTATTCAATTACAATAGTGTCAACGGAATAATGAGTATATTATGGCTACCTTTCTATCTTTTCCTAGTCTTGTCTGTTTTTTCAATCGCTTCGCTTTATAATTTTAAATCGAATTGAATCGGCATACCTGCTTTTATAACACATAACTATTTTGTAGCATTAATCCGTTTACGGTAAAAGATGCTGATATGTATAATTCATTGCTTATTTGAGATCTGCATGTCCTGACATCTCTTATATATGTCTAATGCCACTGCCTTTTCACCGACATATGGGTGACAAAACTATGCTGTAATAAATGCTCCCTTATTTCTTTTTTATTTGGGCTTTTTTCCTTGCTGTTTAAACCCGCTCTATCACTTTCCGCTAAATATTTTCCTGTATTCCGTCCATTAAATAAATATACGCAAGGGGGATATTCTTTTTATTCTTCCTTTAATAATTTGGAAAAAGACAGGGAAGCGATGAACTACAAGTCCGTAGGGATTTTCTTTATTTAAATGGCCGTTTCCTTCTGATACTCCGCTTCCTTTTCTGCTCCAGGTTCATCGGGCTCATCGGTATATTCTTTTATAGGGTTCACATTTAGATATTTAGAAAGAAATTTCACCAACAAATAAAAAGGAATTGTATCAATCAGGGCTGCTATCATTTTAAATACATAGTTCGACACAATAAGTATTGTGAGAAAACCTGCTGTTGTATAGCCCTCGGGAATAACGATGGCATTTGTAAACAGAAAGGTAACAAAAACAACCGCCAGCGAATCTACTAACTGACTGGTTAATGTTGAACCATTATTTCGTAACCAGAGCAACTTACCTTTTGACGCTTTTTTGAGATAGTGAAATACATGCACATCTACAAACTGAGCAGTCAGATAAGCTACCATTGACGCTGCAGTTGCACTAAAAGCATATCTTCTTAACTGGTAGAAGATAAATCCCGGTGATTCCGGTTCAGGCAGCCCCGTAGCCGGATCCATGTCCGGAACAGGGGGCAACATGCCCCCTACCCATAAAATAAACACCACCCACACATTCAGGACAAAACCGGTCCAAACAACATATGTAGCCCTTCTCCTTCCGTAAAACTCACTGATAATATCGGTACAAAGAAAAGTTATAGGGTAAGGCAATACCCCTACAAATACCCTGAAAGGCACCTCTGCCCCAAACAGGGTAAATGAAAGATCTATCAGTCTTGTTATGCCGAGAATGTTCAGCATTGCCAGTGTGCCTATAAAAATCCCTGACAACAATATAAAGCTAATCTCCTGTCGTTTTACAAACTTATTGTTTGCCTGAGAGGGGTAACTAAGCATAATCTGTTTTTAATACTAACAGGCTTTCCAATAAATGGTTTATAACACCAGCAATGGATAAATGCCCGGAAAAGGGTAAAAACTTGTGTTTTTATACTTTGTGATTTATGGTACCTATGAAGAATTTCTAATATCTCATACCTAAGGTCTCATTTCTCTTATGGCAGAAATTATTATTTTAGCCCACAACAATTGTTATATTATTAATATGTGTTTTTTTATAAATTTAAACTACCCGGACAAAACGCAAACATTTTTTCTTAATGAACTTTAATTCAAACAACGATAAAACTAAACTCCCATCCCCATCTGTCATTAGTCTTGGGACTTTCTCGTTTCTTACGGGTCTATTTCTGAGTTTATTTGACATTGTTGTTCATGTTTCTTTTTTTGAACAGTTTGGGTACAAATATCTGGCATCGTCTTATCTTATTTCAGGACTTTTGGGTGTTTCCCTGGCTTATTTTTCCTCCACCCTTTTCAGAAAAATGTCCCCTTCCGGACTGACTTTCCTTTTTCTAGGCATAGCCACCGTTCTTGCAGGAAGTTATTTGGTCCTGTCTGTTTTTTATCCCGTACGACTGGTTACCTTTTCAGGAATGGTACTTTTCTTTCCCACTAACATGGTCCTTATGTTTGCTTTGTGGAGGTATGCCCGCATGGCATTGCGTTCTGACAGTACCCGAAAGGTTTTCCCTGTAATAAAAACGGCGAACCTTGCCGGGCTTGCCTTTGGGGGCGCATGTTTCACAGCCCTTCTTTTTTTTACGGATTTTGTAAGTCTAATATATCTGGCGTTTTCAATAATAATTACACTTTGGCCAGTCCTGTTCTTTACTCAGAAATACCTGAAACAATATTCAGATCGGAATACCAGCTCCAATTACGTACCTGTAAAAAACAAATTTTTTCTGTTTCTGACATCACAAACTACGAGCTATTTAATAATATTTTCAGTATTGTCTGCCACAATTGGGTTTTTAATACATTTTGTATTTATGAACGCAGCCTGGACTGGTTTCTTTACGGTAATTGGAATGGCTAAATTTTATGGGGTATTCATCGTTGTAGCTGCTTTATTTACCTATGGAATAAACAGGTATATTATTAAAAGGATACTTTTTTCATACGATTCCCCTTACAGTATCTTAATTATCCCCCCCTTGATTTTAATGGCTTTGTTTATTGCACTAATCGCTTATTTTGCCCTTGGTAATATTCATGCCCATGAGCATTTTACTCTATTTTTTATTTTGTTGGCCATGATCAAGGTCGTGTACATGAGTAGCTTATTTGCCATTCAGGTCCCTTCTTTAAGGACATTATTCCTCTCACTTGACATCCGTTTCCGGCAGTTTGTATTCCCTAGAGTAGAAGGGGCTGCCCCCATGGTTGGATTAGGTGTTGCCGGGGCTGTAATTTTAGGGCTTTCCTTTCTTGAATTTTACAGCCTGACAATTATTGTCATGTTTACGTCGGTTATTACCATTGTATGGATGTGGTCCGCTATAAAACTTATCAGGATTTATAAAAAATCACTGGATCTGGTTTTATCAAATTTCAGGTATAAAACTTCCGGTCCGGAAAATGAAAGCAAATTCCTTGAGCGTGTGCGCAGGATAATTTCTTCAGAAAATGAGGCCAAAATAAAGGAAGTATTGAAACTGACAAAACTACATCGCCCTTTGGAATACGAAGCCGATCTCAAGCTATTGTTAACGCACCCGTCGGCAAATATCCGAAATTACGCCCTTGATTGTATCAGACAGGAAAAAATTGACAGTTCCTTGCCAAACCTCGCTCAACTTCTGGGGAAATACCCTGAAGAAGAAAACCGAAAACTTCAGGAGGTCATTGATTCTTTCAACCTTGAAGAATTTCTGGGCATAACACAGGAAACCGCCAAACAGAAACTATTTTACGGTTCTACAGACGAACGGATAAAGTTGGCCATGCGTGTTGCCAATTCTGATTTCCCGGAGAAGGACGGAATCCTTTCAACGCTTTGTAAAGACTTCGACCAATCAGTACGGCATGCTGCCGTCAAAGCAATGGCCCGGGAGGGCAACAAGAAATTCAGCTATTCACTTCTGGACTTTATTCACCCCGGACAGTTCGACCCTTATGCAATTGATGCAATAGCAGCCACCGGAGACAACGCCCTGGATTATCTTGAACGGGAATCTTCTGTTCCGGGCACAGACGATCTCGTTTTGGCCAGAATTATGAGACTATATGGCAAAATTGGAAGTTCCCGTTCCACAAATGCCCTTTTAGGAAAACTTGGAAACCTTAATGATTACGTCAGGACACACAGCGTTAAAGCCCTGATTGAAGAGCGATTTCAGGCAAACAAAAGCAACAAAGTGAAAATCCTGGGACTGTTGATAAAACTAATCTCTGAAACTACTTATAACCTTAGCATTTCTGCCCAGCTTCAAAACAAAAAGAAATATGTAAAGCTTTATCGTGCCTACATAAGAGAACTTCAGTCAAATTACAAACAGTTATTTCAGCTTTTATCCCTCATTTACAACCCGAATATTATTAGCGCACTGCAAAAACTGTTTTTAAATGGTAGCAGGGCAGAGATAAGCCATGCCATTGAACTTACAGACCAATATATTGATGTTGAAATAAAACCGTTAATTTTTGCTTTATTGGAAGACATTTCATCAGAAGAAAGGTTGAAAAGGCTTGAGCTGTACTTCCCTCAGGCAAAACTGAAGCCTAAAGAAATATTATCGTCCACACTAACTTATGATTTCAACAAACTCTCTCTTTATACCAGGGCTTGTGCAATGCTTGAAATACTTGCCCATGGGTTTAAAGATTTTGAACCTGAACTGGTATTTAACGCCACCCATCCTGAACAATTGATAAGTGAAACCGCCCTTTTTGTGCTCAACCGGATACATGGTGAAACGTTTTTAGAACTTCGGAATTCTCTGGACAGAACAGAAGATTCCCTTTTTCTTAATGCCCCCATGACTGAAAAGAACACTGAATTGCTTCTTTTCTCCAGATATACCCGGCTTAAAGAATTTACGGCATTTGACTCTTTGTCTGAGTTTGTTTCCATAGAACTGGCAAAAGTGGCTAAAATGGTTGTTTTCGAAAAAAACGACACCCTTTCATTAGAAGAAATCAGCAGCCGTTACAAGCTTGTCCTTTTTGACAGAAACGTATTTTCCGACAACCGGAAAGAACGTATTGAGACAAAAGGAGAGCTAATGGCCATATCCCTTTTGACTGATTTAAAAATAAATACAGTTATTATGAAATATAGAACTACTGTATGGCTGTTTAAAACATCAATTGTTAATGAACTGCTTTATGACAATATGGACTTGGCTCACGCTACCCTGCGGGGAATAGAATATTTAAGCACTTTTAACATGTCTGACAGCAGAAAAAAACAGGGGGCAAAATAATATGGGAAGAAACGAAAAGATTGTGATTATTTTAACTGCGTCCCTCATGGTATCCAACCATTCAAAAAGGGAACAAATAAAAGACAATTTATAAGCGAATGAACAACGAAATAAAAATATATGTAACCTACCCCAATGGTGAAGCCATCAATAACTGGATATGCGAATTTCTGGTTCATTTTAAATCAACGCTTGACCGGATAATAGAGGGAAAGATCACCCTCTTTGTTAAGGAATTTGACTTTAACCAGCAAAATTACAAACCTGCTATTAAGGAGTCCGATGTATACATCATTATCCTGGGCACCAGCTCTAACGACGACGAGGCATATCAGCAAGAAATTGTTGACATTTACGCCTCCCTTGATATCCAAAACCGTAATATAAAAGAACTTTCACGTTTATTTAAAATCTGCCTGTCTACAGAAAGCCATCACAAACAAATACCAGACTTTCACACCATACAGTCCTATAAGTTTTTTGAGGTTTCAAGAGTACGGAGAACAAAGGTTAAACAATTCAGCTTTTATTCCGACTCCATAAAATCCTGGGCGAAACTTTTAGATCTTGTTTATGATATAAAGGATACATTACCAAAAAAAAACAGAAAAACAGAAAAACAGGAACGGTTTGTATATCTGGGGAGCTGTTCAGAAGATATGGCACAAAGCAGAGATGATATAAAAAGAGAACTCCAGCACTTTGGAGCCCGTATTCTGCCCGTTACCGATTTGTCATTTGAATATTCTAAACTAGCGGAGGTCATTACCGAAAACCTTGAAAACAGTATTTTAATTGTAGAGGTAGCTGGCGCAAATTATGGAGACGTACCTAAAGGACAAAAGGTTTCTCTTTATGAATTTGAACATAACTGCATCCGCGACTATCTGGATAAAAACGAAAATATAAACCGGATTATTTGGGTCCCTTCAGATCTTAGGATTAGGGATAAAAGACAAGAGTCGTTTATCAACCGGATGAAACAGCAAGACTCTGATAATTCAACAGAAATTCTGGAGTCGAGTCTGGAAGAATTTAAAACAATGCTGGCCCAAAGACTGGTGAGTGGCAGAAAAACACCCGAAAAGAAAAGTTCCCCCGGCGGAATTTATGTCATTACAACACATGAAGAAAACCTGCCACAGATTAAAAGTGCTGCAAAAGAGTTAAATATTCCTGTCCTTCAGAATACAGAAACTCCGGAAAAAAGCCTTTACCAAAATCACCTGGAAAGCCTGACGCACGCAAACAGTATATTGATAGACTACACTGGACAAAATGTAAACTGGCTTTTAAGTATTCTTAAAGACACTATAAAAGCCCGGGGAAGTGGAAGGAAAAAACCGTTTAGTTCAATCGGAGTTATTGCCGATAAACTTCCGGACATATCGGATCTAAAACACTGGTTACCGGAAATCAGGTTAATACGTTTAAATGATAAAAGCAGCCTGACAGAATTTGTCGAAACAGCAAAAGCCTAATGCCTTATATGAGTTCAAAAATTATAGATATAAACCCTTATCCCGGACTACGCCCTTTTGGAATGAAGGAAAGCCATTTATTCTTCGGCCGTGAAGGACAAAGCGAAACTATTCTAAAATACTTGTCAGAACACAAATTTGCAGCCGTAACAGGAGCTTCCGGAAGTGGCAAATCATCCTTAATTTATTGCGGGGTACTCCCCTTGCTTTACGGAGGTTTTATTCCCAATGCCGGAAGTAACTGGGAGATAATAACAACAAGGCCTGGCAGCACACCGGTGTGGAACCTTGCTGAAGCTCTTTACCAAAAGAATTCTGAAAGCCCGGCCTCTTCCTCAAAAGACAATCTGACCGATTATTTTTACACCGTATTGCGCCGGCACTCCCTCGGGCTTGTTGAAGCAGTACAGCAACTGAAACTCACTGAAAAAAGCAATCTCCTCATTGTTGTTGACCAATTTGAAGAATTGTTCAGATACAAAGAAAGCAGCAATAAACTGGAGAACCGGAAAGACGAACCCGAAACGTTTATACGGCTTTTGGTAAGCACCATCGAACAAACAGAACTTCCTGTTTACATTATTCTTACAATGCGCTCCGATTTTATAGGCGACTGTTCTGATTTTACAGGGTTAACCTCTTTAATCAACAAGAGCAATTACCTCGTCCCTCAAATGGCCCGCTCCGATTACGAAGTTGTTATTACGGGGCCCCTTAAAGTTGCCGGATTAAACATAGAGCCCCGTCTGTTACAACATATCTTAAACAGCATAGACGACAACCACGATCAGC
Organism: Bacteroidales bacterium; assembly: GCA_965230395.1. GTDB lineage: Bacteria > Bacteroidota > Bacteroidia > Bacteroidales > UBA10428 > UBA10428. The sequence goes on along the minus strand of CBDDKV010000002.1, from coordinate 925,524 downwards.
TACCGGTTTTGCAACATGCCATGATGCGGACATGGGAGTTCTGGAAACGGCATAACGATTCAGAGAGCCCTCTTAGCATGAGGGACTATATGGCGGCAGGTAGGGTCGAAAATGCCCTGTCCCTTCATGCCAACGAAGCATACATTAAGCTGAACGACAATGAACGCCAGTTGTGTAAAACAATATTCAAGGCACTGACAGAAAAAGGCACAGAAGGTAAAGGGATAAGACGTCCCGCTACCATAACAGAACTATCAGAATTAAGCCAGGCACAGCCTTCAGAGGTAATAAAAATTGTTGATGCCTTCAGACAGGAAGACAAATCTTTCCTTACGCCCTCTGACAATAAGAAACTTACGCATGACACTGTTATTGACATCTCCCATGAGAGTTTGATGCGTGGGTGGGACAAACTCAGGGCGTGGGTAGAAGAAGAAGCCTCCTCTTCTCAAACATATATACGCTTAATAGAGCTTGCCGGACTTTATCAAAAAGGACGCGCCGGCCTGATGCGCCCACCTGACCTTCACCTGGCATCAAGCTGGAAAAAGAACCAGAACCCCAACCGGGCCTGGGCAAAAAGGTACAACCCTGCCTTTGAAAAGGCAATGGTATATCTCAACACCAGTGAAAAGAAGTTCCAGGCTGAAGAAGAAAGCAAAATCAAAATCCGCAAAAGGGAACTATACCGTACAAGACGGATTGCCATTTTAATGAGTGTGTTTGCCGTTGTCTTTCTTATGGCCGTGTTCTATGCCTATGTACAGCGGGAAGCTGCCCTGGATCAAAAAGATAAAGTAGAACAGTACGCCAGAATACTGGAAGCTCAAAAAGATACGGCAATTGAACTTTCCCAACTCCGGGCATATGAACTTTTACAGGAACGGGACTTGGTTGATTCTTTAAACCAGTACCAGCAAATGCAACTTATTCAGACGGAAGAAACAGAGCAGGATTATCAGAAACGGCTGGAAGAACTCTCGGATATGGCCAAAGAACTTGAGGAAATTGCAGCCCTGGAAAGAAAAGAAAAGCAACTTGCTGAAAACCAAGCCCTGGTTGCCTTAAAAGACAAATCGTTATACGAAGCCGAGAAACGCGCCGAGAAACGTTTGCGTTTACTTACCCTTTCGCAGACTGTTGCCTTAAAAGCTATCCAAACGGAAGACAAACAACGCTCCGGTCTGCTGGCCTATCATGCCTACCTCATCAACCGTGAAAATGGGGGACAAATTAATCACCCGGAAATATACCGGGGATTATATCATGCCTTAAGGCAGCTCAAAGGAGAAAAATATAACACCCTGTCCGGACATAACGGACTTGTAAAATCCATTGTTTTCGACCCAGCAAGAAATATCCTTTATAGTGCCGACTTCACCGGAAAAATAAACCGTTGGAGGTTCCGGAATGAAACCCCAAAACCCAGCACCCTTGTAACCAATGAAGATGCAAATACATGCCTTGCCATTACTGTTGATGGCCGATGGATGGCTTGTGGGACAGAAGCCAGCAACGTTAAGCTGTTCAATGTATTGCAACCATCTCAGGCTCCAAGGGTTTTCAATGCCCATACCGGAAAAGTAACCCGGGTAAAATTCATTCCCGGCAACAACGCAATGGTTACTTTAGGCTCCGATAATGTTGCAAAACACTGGGATTTATTGTCAAATGAAGGCTCTGTTATTTACAAAAACATATCAGGGATTAACGACATAGATGTTAGCCCTGATGGCCGCACTGTTGTTATGTCAACTTCTTCAGGTCAAATCATCATGTGGCTTGTTGGTGCCCAAAAACCCACTATTTTTTATAATCACGACCAACCTCTATTATCTGTAAACTATGATCACGAAGGCGAAAAAATTGCAGTAGGCGACCGCAAAGGAAAATTGATTATTCTGGGGGCACGCTCCGGCAGAATTTTAAAGTCTATCAATGCGCATTCTTCCAGGATCCTTGACCTTGAATTTAGCCCGGACAACAGGCTTCTGGCATCTTCCGGACTGGACGGGGTAATCCGCATCTGGAATGCAAATGACTGGAACGATTTGCCTATCGAAATCCGTGAACATGAATCATGGGTAGAATCAATAGCTTTTAGCCCTGACGGACGGAGCCTTCTTTCTACCGGCAATGAAGGGAATTTAATATACATCTGGCCCGTAAAAACGGAACACCTGGTTACCGAGATATGTAATTATATCGACAGGCAACTTACACAGAATGAATGGAAAACATACATAGGAAGCGACTTAAGCTACAGAAAGGCATGCAATTGACCTATTTCCGAAACAGCAGGAATAAAAAACCCCTCCTTGCTTGACACAAAGGAGGGGCATAAAAAAATTATTTTATATCTTATAATGCCTCAGCAAACTCTTTCCCAAAATTAATCAGGTTTGTCGCTTTTTCATTCTCAGGGTAAAATTTGTACCTGGCCCCGTCAAGAACAATATCCAGTCCTAAACCTTTGAGGTTATTTTCAATTAACCCAACAGCTTCTCCACTCCAGCCATACGATCCAAACACAGCTGCCTTTTTCTTCTTGTCCCGAAGTGGCGTTAATAAGGCAAATAGTTTATAAACCGGTAAAACCGTGTTTTTATTAATTGTTGGCGATCCTACCAGTAGTGCATTAGACTTAACAATTTTCGACTCCAAATCGCCAAGCAGTATGTTTTCAATATCCACTAAATCAACATCACAGTCTTTGGATTCTTTTATTCCCTTTACAATATCCTCTGCCATTTGTTTGGTGTAACCATAGGCTGAAACATATGTTACCAGAACACTTGGTTTCTCATTTTCACAGGCTTCCTCAAGATATTCCTTCGAAAGTTTTTCCGATCTTTCCACGATTTCTTTCCAGTTTGAACGCAGAATCGGGCCGTGCCCTGGACAGATCATATCTATTTCCAGTTCTTTTACCTTATCAATAGCTTTTAGCATAAATGTACTGAATGGCTTTAGTATTACATCAAAGTAATATTGAAAAGCCTCGCTGTAAGCATCCTGATCAACAAGGTCGTCAAACATTTTTTCATCGCAGTAATGGGCCCCGAAGGAATCACATGTAAACAATACCTTGTCTTCTTCAAGATAAGTGTAAATAGAATCAGGCCAGTGCAGGTTGGGCGCATTAATAAAACGCAGGGTTTTATTGCCCAGCGATAAAGTGTCCCCATCCTTTACTGCCACTGAATTAAATGGCTTGTTAATGATTTCCGATAAGTAGTTCAATGCAACCTTACTGCCATAAACTGTAGCATTGGGGGCCAGCTCCAGCAAATACTTCACTGAACCCGAATGATCCGGCTCTGTATGGTTTACAACAATCACCTCTATTTCCGAAGGATCTACCACCGTTTTAACCTTTTCCAGATATTCATCTTTAAAAGTCGCTTTGGCCGAATCAATAATTGTCTTTTTTTCTGCATTGATGAAATAGCTATTGTAAGTAGTACCATACTTAGTCTCCATTACAATATCAAACGTTTCAATCTCTTTATCCAGAATGCCAACCCATTTAATGTCATCCTTTATATCAAGAATTTCTTTGCTCATTTTAATTAATATGTTTATTGTTTGTTGTTTGTCGTTCGTTGTTTTAGTGCGCTAATTTATCACTTTTACCTGTTGCCTAATTTGATCGCGACTAAAATAGTCAATCCTCTTAATTAATAAAACAAGATTAACAACAAGCCCTCATTTTTGTTTATTCTTTTTTTGTTTTTTTTATCTCTTCCTCTGAAATTCTATTATTCCCAAAATTACCCGATAGATAGTCAACAACATAACTTGCTTATTCCGGCGTAAGGCGCATTATGATTGAAGTCTGGCGCACACGGAAGGCTTAAGTTATATTTCTATATTTATATTTGAACCGTTACTTTATATTAATTAAAAAATCTACCAGATGAACTCACTAACAAAAATTTCGATCAGCGCTTTTTTAGCAGCTTGTTGCTTCATTTTCTTTGCAACCTCATGTCAGGATGAATCTGACATTCCTACCCCAAAAGGTAAACAACAGGAAATATTTAAAAAAGACTATGTGTTCAACATTCAGAAGGCTGAATATTCGGTTACGCTTGAAACCAATGTTGAAGAACTCTCTCTTTCATTCGATGAAGATGCTGTAAAGGCTATCCTTCAAAGTACTGAAGAATTCAATTCTGACAATTACAGTTTATTGGAACCCGTTTCAGAAACTGTCGAAGAAACACCAAATGATCCCGACAAGTTTATTAATGTTATTATCAGTCCTATTCAACAGGTAGAAGGCAAGGTAATAACGATAACCCTGGGGGATAACATTGCCGATTTAATTGAAGAAAACAAAATAACAAGTAACTGGATGTTTCCGGCAAATGTTTCGGGCAAAATGAAAGTTACTTCGGGGAATATTAACGATACGGGGATTGAATTCGTAAACCGTAGAGGAAGAACACTGATAGCAGACTTAATTGTAAGACTATCCGGTGGTGGTTCGTATACATTCCGTGCCACGGTAGAACGCGGTGAGACTAACCGTTACAGATCCTGCCAAGTCGGAAGAGGGTGCCGTTTTATTCGTTGGAGTGCCATTGAAGGTGCAGCGGAAAGGGCTACCGTATTCACTTCAAACTGCAATACCCCTCCGGGTTGTTAACATGAACACTGAATAGCAATAAAAAATTTGGTTGTAAAAAACCATTATTTATAATACAGAAAAGAGGCTGTCAAAAAAAGTAAAAACTTTTTTATTCAGCCTCTTTTTACCTAAATAACTGTTCTAATTGTAACTCTGCTATTTTTTCTTACTGCAGGAACTTTTATGCGCTGCAGAACATCCAGACTTTTTGTCGGCACTCTTTGTGCATGCTTTCTTATTTTCGTCTTTGGATTCAGATTTTTTTTCTTCCTTTTTAGGTTTTTCGTCGAAATTCTCTATTTCGATTGGATTCGTTACAACAGAATTAACGGCTGCAAAAGATAAAGTTGCAAAAGCTGCAAATGCAAGTACAAAAACAAATTTTCTCATGGTTGTTTAAATTTTTGTTCAGAAGTAAAATTACAACTATTCTTCCCCATGAGTTGTTAACGTGCTGTTAACGGTTTGTTAGAAAGTGTTAATCAAAAAGCAAGCAAACCTTTAAATTTTATTTCCAACCCGCCAGAAAAATAACAAACTTATTATAAGGTTGTCCGGGTCCATTCCACTTCCCTCCCGGCAAATCTCATTCCCATAACATACCCTTTAAGGTGAAGGATATCCTTATTCCCCTTTTCAAGCCACAAATAACAACTGTATGTTTTGCCACTTTCCGGATCATATATTGTCCCATCTCTCCATTGCTTTTCTTTCGCATCGTAACGAAGCTCTTGTATGAGTAAAATATCTAGTAACCGCTTATCTCTTTTGGCCGGATCCGGGTTTTTATCGTCCTTGGCTTCCGGGTTTTCAAGCCAAACTATTTTACCATAAAATTTTCCATTCCTGGCCTGAAAAATTTTGATTTTGGATTTTTTCCCTGCTGTATACCAGACACCTGCGACATCCTTTTGGGCGTATAGCCCTCCCATAATTAATAATGAAAATGACAGAAGGATTAATTTCTTCATGAGTACGAAGTTTATTGGTTATTTTCGGATAAAGTTAACATATTGGTATTCTATTCCACTTCTATCATCCTTCATTTTATCACTTTCAAAGTCTGCTTTCCATATTTCAAAATCTACTTCAGGGAAAAAGGTATCGGCTTCAAAACTTTTGTCCACTCTGGTAAGGTACATTTTTGTACAATACGGCATAAACAGCCTATAAATTTCGCCCCCCCCAATCACAAAATTTTCTTTCTCCTCATCGCACTTTCTTAACACATCATCAATAGAACCTGTAACAAAACAACCGGGTACTTTGTACGATTTATCGCGAGTTAAAATAATATGCTCCCGATTAGGCAGGGGACCTCCCGGTAAAGACTCAAAAGTCTTACGCCCCATTATTATCGTGTTTCCACTGGTTAGCTTCTTAAACCTTTTCAGATCATCTGAAATATGCCACAGAAGATCGTTACCTTTTCCTATTGCCCCGTTGCTTGCAACAGCAACAATAATTGAGAGTTTGCTCATATCGAAATCGCCCCTTTTATGTGTGGGTGTGCATCATAATTTTCTAAGGTGAAGTCCTCAAACTTAAAGTCAAAAATATCTTCAACCTCAGGGTTCAGCACCATCTGCGGAAGTTGTTTTGGTTCTCGGGTAAGCTGCAACTTCACCTGCTCAACATGGTTCAGGTAAATGTGGGCGTCGCCAAGGGTATGGACAAATTCAAATGGCTCCAGCCCGGTAACCTGGGCTACCATCTTCAACAAAAGTGCATACGAGGCAATGTTAAACGGGACTCCAAGGAATATGTCTGCACTGCGCTGATATAATTGCAGAGAAAGCTTTCCCCCTGCCACATAAAACTGAAAAAGAATATGGCACGGAGGCAATGCCATCTTGTCCAGTTCCCCAACGTTCCATGCATTTACAATATGCCTTCTTGAGTCCGGATTATTCTTAATAGAGTCAATAACCTGGCTAATCTGATCTACATGAAGCCCGTCATCCTTTGCCCAGTTTCTCCATTGATAACCATAAACAGGGCCAAGCTCACCGTTTTCATCGGCCCATTCATTCCAGATCCTTACTCCGTTTTCCTGCAGGTACTTCACGTTGGTCTCTCCTTTCAGGAACCATAATAACTCATGTATTATTGACTTAAGGTGCAGTTTTTTTGTTGTTAACACAGGGAAACCATCCTGTAAATTGAATCTCATCTGATAACCAAATGTACTTATTGTACCGGTTCCGGTCCTGTCACTCCGTTCATAACCATTATCCAGCACATGCTGCAACAAATCAAGATATTGCTTCATTCAAGCTCTTTTTTAATTCTTTACAAAAATAAGACTGCTAATATGCATATCAGTTGTTTTCTTCAATTATTAATCAAATTTTTGTTAACATACCTGCCGAAGTAAATTATGAAACCACAAAAGTTACTGTTCGTGTGCATTATTTTAGCTTGTTTGCAAACTAAAGCTCTCAGCCTGAAAGGGCTCAATTCAACCCGGCGGCACCCCTCGGAAAAATTTTCTGTGCTGTCATTTATGCTCCCAAGCGCTTCGGGGACCAGGTACATTAAAAAAACACCCTCCCGCATTCAAAACCACGGAACAATGACAGGTTTAAACTAAAAAGTAAGATTTTTTAAGTATGCATCCGGCCTTCCAAAATATTTTGATATTTTCTGGTATTGCCGGCGCAATATTCGTTATCCGGTATTTTATTTATGTTAATGCCCACCCTCTGGAAATATTTCGTATTATTATAATTGTGGCAGTTTGCCTGGAATTTCCAGAAAGGTTTTCAACTATCCCCTCCTGCACTGTTTTTAAGGGTTTTTGCTAAAGAATTCCTTAATAAATTTAAAGTTGTTAAAAAGTTGACGCATAAAATTGAACAGATACACAAAGTAAATAATATATTTACGCGGATATAATTGTATTAATGAGTTTTAAACACAGGTTAGCCATCATAATTACAGTTTTAGTGTGCAATTTACTAAGCGCACAGGACTTTACTGCCGACACAAGAGGCGGCTGTAGTCCCCTTTCTGTAAGGTTTGAGCTGGATGATACGACATCTATTACAAGTGTGGAGTGGGATTTTGGCAATGGCCGTACATCCAATGAACTTGTTCCTCCGACAATATCGTATATAGATCCCGGTCAATACACCGTAAGTGCAGTTATCAATGGCAACACAGCATCACCTATTGTTAAAACAGACTACATAAGTGTTTTTGAATCAATCGGTGCTACTTTCAGAATTGACAGTATCAATGAATTAACGTATGCTTTTATTCCTACCGGAACAATTAATAATCCAACAAACACCATCTCTTTCAGGTGGGATTTCTTTTTTAACGATACAACATTCAATAAAAGTTTCTTCGTAAGCGACGGAAATACCGAGCGGGCCAGGTATGAGTATACATTTCCCGACACAGGCTCTTACGGCATCAAATTAACAACCAACAATCTTATAAGTAGCTGCATCGACTCTGACTCACTGGCTTTCAAAGTCTCCCCGTCATATGATACTATCCCGGACAAATATGTTGCTGCAAATGTTTTTTCTCCTGATTCCCCGGGAAGCGGGTACTATATTATTAACCCCAACGATCCGGCAATTGTATTATCTTTTGAGGTTTTCACGCGAACCGGGGTTCCGGTCTTTAAAACCGAATCTCCGGTAATACACTGGGACGGCCGCACAAATGATGGCCGCCAATTACAAACGGGTGTTTATTTTTATGTTCTTCAGGCAAAAGAAGGTGACCCCGATGGTTTTTATTCAACCAAAGGTTTCATTCATCTTTTCAGATAAACAAAACACAGGATAAGCTCGTTCGTACAGTTTTCTTAATTTTATACTTTCTTAAATAATATCTTTGCAATTGAGTTTGCTTTTATTATTTTATTAACCTGATTTTTGATTATATAATAATCATTTTTGTTCGGAATTTATTAAAAAATTTGTATATGTCTAAAGAAAAGACTGTTGATGAAATTAAAAAAGAGAAATTAAAAGCTCTTGAACTTACCATTGGAAAAATAGAGAAAGATTTTGGAAAAGGGACCATAATGAAAATGGGGGATGATGCCATTGAAGATATCCCCTCTATATCCAGTGGCTCAATAGCTTTGGATCTGGCTTTAGGAATTGGCGGATATCCCAGAGGAAGAGTAATTGAAATATACGGCCCCGAATCATCGGGTAAAACAACCTTAACCATCCATGCAATTGCCGAAGCCCAGAAAGCTGGAGGAATTGCTGCTTTTATTGATGCAGAACATGCTTTCGACAGGTTTTATGCACAAAAACTTGGAGTAGACATTGAAAACCTCCTTATTTCTCAACCGGACAACGGGGAACAGGCCCTTGAAATCGCCGACCACCTTATACGTTCCGGAGCTATTGATATTGTTGTTATCGACTCTGTAGCCGCACTTACACCAAAAGCTGAGATTGAGGGGGAAATGGGAGACAGTAAGATGGGGTTACAGGCACGGTTAATGTCCCAGGCGCTCAGAAAACTCACCGCAAATATCAATAAAACCAATACCACATGTATTTTCATTAACCAGCTAAGGGAAAAAATCGGGGTTATGTTTGGTAACCCGGAAACAACCACCGGAGGTAATGCCCTTAAGTTTTATGCAAGTACAAGGGTTGACATCCGTAAAATCAGTCAGATTAAAGATGGCGAAGAGATTATCGGAAGCCGGGTAAGGGTAAAAATTGTAAAAAATAAGCTTGCCCCCCCATTCAGAAAAGCTGAATTCGACCTGATGTACGGCGAGGGTATTTCTAAAGTCGGAGAAATAATCGACCTTGGTGTTGACAATGAAATTGTAAAAAAGGCCGGCTCATGGTTCAGTTATGGAGAAACCCGGCTTGGACAGGGGCGCGATGCCGTGAAATCCCTGCTCTATGACAACCCTGAACTGGCAGAAGAAATAGAGCAAAAAATAATAGCAAAACAAACAACAGAATAGTTTTCTATAGAAATTCCCCGAACAAGTGCTTTTCGCCTGTCCGGGGAGTTTCTTAATATCTCTAAGGTTCCGGTCCGATTAATTCGGCAACATCCACAAATAACCTGTTTTCTGAACGCCCGCAGACCAACACCAACCCGCTTCTTAAACTCCAAATCTGCAACGGTTGATCCGCAAGAAACAAATACCGTTAAAGCTATCGCTATATTCATGTTGGCCATCAACTACTTTGAACTCGTCTTTCATGTGAAACTTATCTTTACCCAGGTATGGGTTAAAGAAAATCCCGTTACTGAAAAATTACAGCTTGGATAAATTAAAAATAACGTGAAACACGGTTAGAAAAACAGTTTGAAAACAATAAACTAATCTCCTTTTGGGTGAGTTCCCTCTTTTTCTCTGAAACCAGTCCAGTATTCCCTAATTGTTTTTTTAATTTCCGGGCTCAGAATAAGTATTCCCACAAGGTTTGGAATTGCCATTAAAGCCATGGTTATATATGAAATAGCCCAAATTATATTCGTATTGGCAAAAGATGCAATAAAGAAACCGGCTATATAAACTAACCTGTAATAAATAATGTATTTACTGCCAAAAAGATATGTCACTGCCCGGTCTCCATAATACGACCATGAGATAACGGTTGAAAATGCAAAAAGAAGTAATCCGATTGACACAATATATTGTCCCCAGCCACCAGGCAAACCTCTGGAAAATGCTTTAGTAGTCAGTGGGGCACTATGAATAAGCGACTTTCCCCTCAAATATATGCCATTATCTTTATCTTGAATATGCCCCTCTTCAATGTCAAGTTCTCCGCTAAATTTCACCTTACCGGCTTCCATAACCGTTACATTTTCTGCAACCGAACGTGAACTGATAACTGTAACCGGCGAAAGGATCTTTCCTTCCTTCACAGAAACTTTTCCATTATAGGCCAGTCCCTTCTTTTGACCGGAAAGAAACGCTGTTATGCTTTCAATATTCTCTTCGTTTTCTTCATTCAGGTTGCCCGACAAAATATACGTTGCAGTTTTATCCAGTTTATTGTCAAATTTTTCTTTCCAGACCCCTGAGGAAAGAAGGGTTATTCCGGTCAGGAAACAAATAATAATCGTATCAATAAAAGGTTCCAAAATAGCCACCATACCTTCCGAAACCGGTTCATGTGCCCGTGCCGCGGCATGGGCTATAGGTGCTGACCCCTGACCGGCCTCATTAGAAAACAGTCCGCGGTTAACCCCCCGTTTAAAAGCAAAGGCAAATGTTGCCCCCAGAAAGCCTCCCTGAGCAGCCGTACCTGTAAACACATCGGAAAAAACGGAAACTATGGACGGTACAATATTCTGATAATTTGCTACCAGCACTGCAATGGCCCCAATAAAATATAAAAACGCCATGCCCGGCACCAACCGTTCGGTTACTTTGGCTATCCTTCCAATTCCACCGATAATAACCAAAGCCAGTAAAATGGCCAGTAAGCCGCCGGTAATCATATTATGGACACCGAATGTTTCATTGATGGAAATGGCTATATTATTTATTTGCGGCATGTTGCCTGTACCAAAAGACGACAGAATTGTTGCAAAAGCAAACACCCCACCCATGATGTAACCGGTTTTTAATTTTTTCCCGCTTCTCAGTTTTATATTCAGGCGGTGTTTCATATAATACATTGGTCCACCGGCCACTTTCCCTTCTTCGTCAAACTCCCTGTACTTATGCGAAAGCAATACTTCAACAAATTTGGTAGTCATCCCCAAAAACGCAGTAACCAGCATCCAGAACAGCGCTGCCGGACCTCCAAGATATATGGCTAGTGCCACTCCGCCAATATTTCCTGTTCCTACTGTTCCTGAAAGGGCTGTTGTTAAAGCCTGAAAATGTGATGTGTCTCCTTTGTCCCCCTTTTTATCAAATTTTCCGGTGAGAATTTTAATCGCATGGCCAAAATACCGGATTTGCGGAAACTTAAGGTAAAGGGTAAAAAACACCCCGGTTCCGAGTAACAAATAAACAAACCAACTGGAACTTCCCAGATATTTATCAATGTTTTCAAGTACAGAAATGAGTTTTTGCATATTCAATGTAGCATTCGATCTGTAACAAATATAAGTATTTACAGACAGGGATATGCAAAATGTTTCTTAAAATGCCCTATAGAACTATATTTCTTCTTGCTGGTGACAAGCCCTGGTCCAAAAATCTTCGATAATTCAGAGACAGCTTTATTCCCGGAAAATGTTCTATACATTTCACCAAATAAAATTTAACCCGCCCCCTAAAGAAGTGATTTATTTATGTAAGAATTAATTCTCCGTATTAAACACATGAATAAAGCCTCTGTATTCTGTATTTTCCGACGTAAATTCAGGATTAAACTCTTCGTCGTTTTCCGGATCAATATTTGGAATGGTACTAATCTTTTTTACCACATAAAAATATACTCCGGTAGGGACCACCCGCTCGGAATCTCTGTATTTCCCGTCCCAGCCATTCCAGTCATTTATGTTTCCTTTGAAATCATGGACTTTTTTCCCGTGTCTGTTAAATATAACGACTTCAAAGTCTGCAATAGACACATCAAAAAACCTCCAGTATGGAACATTCCCGTTTGGGGGTGATATTGCTCCGGGGGCATGCAATGTGGGTTTGGCTATGGATATTTCTTTCGGTTCTGTAGAATCGGTACATGTTTTATTTATCAATGAAAATGTATGTTCGGCAACCAGATATGCTTCAAATTCGCCCCAGTAGTTGTACGTATGGATCACGGAATCTTCTGTTGAGCGAAATGGCTTTGACGTATCACCAAACACCCAGTAATATGAGTGCGCATTCTTGGAATCATGTGTAAAACGATATTTGGCAGGGGCAGATTCTTCGTCAGAAATTTTATCGGCCGCATAAATATCATAGTACCGCTCACTCCTGTCTGGATAATAAAACTTATCCGTTCGTTTTATATACTCAGCATCTTTAATTTCCGCTTTCGGGACAATACTTCTCACATACACCTTATCCTGTCTTTCCAGTCCGGCCGAATCGGTAACAATATTGGTATACCACATACCTTCCCAATAAGGGTTGACCAATCTGTGCCTTTGTTTGTCCCCAACTTTACTTACTCTTATTATATTACCTTCAGCTACATTTTGTTCTTTTTCCCATTCACTTTTATATCCCATTTCATAGAATAACGTATCATAATCAACCGGGTGGTGATATTTCAAATAAGCATCTTTTCTCTTAACATCAATCAATTCAAGCCGGTCACAATACAAATACGAATTGGTCCATAAGGTATCCCCTTCGTCTTTCGAGGTAATCTTCATGTCAAAATCATTCTTAAATACCCAGCACCGCCTTACCACAGTATCAGCCCCCCTTAATGTAAGCCGGTATCCTTTTCCCACAGTATCCGGCGCAAAAGATATTTTCTCTTCGGCTGATATGGAATCGTATCCGGTAAGGTGGCTGTATTCGTCCCATTGAATTGTATATCCTTTATAATTTTGTGTGTCAACTATAATATACGTTGAACTATTATCAACATTAAAGAAAAACAACGAATCCGGTCCGTTAGGAAGTAAATAATTTGCTGTATCAGAATAATCTGCATCGGGAGCCAGAATTTGCGCACCTGCATTTAAAGGTGCAAACAGTAATAACGCCAGTGATATCTTATATATGGAATTTTGCATTGGTAAAATGAATGTTATCTGTCATATAAACTCAAAACACGAACAAATAGTATAAGACCTGCAATATTAAGAAATAATCGGATAAGTGAAAAAAGTAAATTCCCTTTAAACAAAGGCCTTCAATATTCAACCATCCGGAGCCCGGCTTTAACATATATATTTCATGTTCATTTCTTCTTTATAAAAATTACGGTTAAGGTTTAGTTGTTTCTATCATCCTTGTATTTTTGCATTCAACAAAAATCAGAGAAACGGAAAAAACCAAATTAACAGTACACATATTTCCTGAACTTTGATTTAAACAGCAAAAAGAGAAGAAATGAGTAGATTGTTCGAAGGTCTGAATGATGCACAGTTACAAGCAGTAAAAAATACTGAAGGCCCATCATTGGTTATTGCGGGTGCCGGCTCTGGAAAAACACGGGTTTTAACGTTCAGAATTGCCCATTTACTGGAAAAAGGTGTTCAGCCATCGAAAATACTTGCACTTACCTTTACCAACAAAGCAGCAAGTGAAATGCGGGAGAGAATTAGTGCTGTATTGGGCAATGATACAGGCAGGTACCTGTGGATGGGGACATTTCACTCTATTTTTGCAAGAATATTGCGTTCAGAATCGGAATGCCTGGGATACCCTTCCAGTTTTTCCATTTACGATACTGTCGATTCGAAAAGTCTTATAAAATCAATCATTAAAGAACTAAAACTCGACGATAAAATCTATAAGGTTGGAGAAGTCCTTGGACGGATCTCTTCGGCAAAAAACAACCTGATTACCCCGCAGTCCTATTACAACAATGAAAAAATAAGACAACGGGACACCATGCACCGAAAGCCTATGCTGGCCGAAGTTTTTAAGCTATACGCCTCAAGGTGCAGAAAAGCCGGGGCCATGGATTTTGACGATCTCTTACTGAACACCAATATACTGTTCCGCGATTTTCCGGAAGTACTAAGAAAATACCAGCAACGCTTCGGCTACATCCTTGTGGATGAGTATCAGGACACAAATTATGCCCAGTACCTGATTGTAAAAAAACTGGGCGAAGGCCATAACAATGTTTGTGTTGTAGGCGACGATGCCCAGAGTATTTACTCGTTCCGTGGTGCTATGATTGAAAACATACTGAATTTTCAAAAAGACTATCCCAGCTACCACCTGTTTAAACTGGAACAAAATTACCGGTCTACACAAACTATAGTTGACGCGGCAAACAGTGTAATAGAAAAAAACAGTGAACAGATAAAAAAAACCGTTTGGTCCGACAATGAAACCGGACTGCCTGTAAAAGTTGTTAAAGCCCTGACGGATGTTGAAGAAGGCTTTATTGTGTCCAATTCAATATTCGATAACCTATTGACCCGCCAGGCCCAATACAACGATTTTGCTGTTCTGTACAGGACCAACGCCCAGTCACGGATATTTGAAGAAGCCCTGAGAAAAAGAAACATCCCATACAAGGTTTATGGCAGCATATCCTTCTATCAAAGAAAAGAAATCAAAGATATGCTGGCATACCTCAGAATGGTTGTTAACCCCAAAGACGACGAAGCACTGAAGCGGATAATTAACTATCCTGCCCGCGGAATAGGGAAAACAACGATGGAAAAAATTGAAGGCTTGGCCAGCCAGAAAGACACCAGCCTCTGGGAAATCATAATGAGCATCCCTCAGTTTAACAATATCATAAAGCTCAATGCCGGAACAATCTCCAAGTTAAACGGGTTTGCAGGCTTAATCCAGGAATATCAGAAAAAGGCTGGTGAACTTGATGCCTATCAACTGGCTCAGAACATGGCATCAGCAACAGGAGTTTTAAAAGACCTGTATAACGGAACAACCCCTGAAGAACGCAGCAAATATGAAAACCTGGAAGAACTTCTGAACGGTATACGCGATTTTGTAGATGCAAGCCAGGAAGAAGGCGGAGACGTTAACATTCATAAATACCTTGAAAATGTTTCTTTACTGACGGATACCGACAATGAAAAAGAAGAAGACAGAAACAGGGTCAGCATCATGACAATCCATTCTGCAAAAGGGTTGGAATTTAAATTTGTATACATTGTTGGCGTTGAAGAAGAACTCTTCCCTTCAAAAATGACCATTGACTCGCCTAAAGATCTGGAGGAAGAACGAAGGCTCTTTTATGTGGCCCTTACACGCGCAATGAATGAGGTAACCATCAGCTATGCGCAGAGCAGGTATCGATGGGGGACCCCAACCGACTGCTCTCCAAGCCGTTTTATTTCTGAAGTTGACGAAAAATTAATTGACTGGCCTGACGACCCAAGGAAGCAGGCCGTTCCTTTTTCGGAGGAACAAACGAACTTTAACAGACGGGAAGTTCCTGGATCTTCCGGCAGCTTTGCTCCAAGGCAGAAAAAAATTACACCTTTCAATACGATAAAACCCAAACCAGGCTTTAAACAGGATCCAAATTTTACTGCCGACCCCCCGGAGAAAATACAACAGGGGATGACCGTTGAACACCAACGGTTTGGAAAAGGCAAAATCGTGCATATAGAAGGCGAATCCCCTAACAGAAAAGCTACCGTGTACTTCCAGCAAATCCAGCAGGAAAAACAACTGCTCCTCAAATTTGCCAAATTACGGATAGTGAAAAATATTTAACAATATACAGGCGGCGGCTTTTCTTTGCAAACAAGTGCAACCTTAAATGGTAAAAGTTTGAAAACCTGGAAATAACACAACATCATTTTAAAACATACGTTAAAGTCATTACAATACAATTTGCACTAAAAAGATAACAGTCTTTTGTGTACCCGATAAATTTAAACTAGTTTTGTAAAATATAGATAAAATAAAGTATGGCATTTGATTATAATACAAGTCGTAAAGATCTTGTTTTACCGGAATATGGTAGAAATATTCACATGATGGTTGAGTACATTAAATCAATTGAAGACCGGAATGAAAGAACACGTCTGGCCCATTCAATTGTTGCAGTTATGGGAAATTTAAACCCGCATTTACGAGACATCAATGACTTCAAACATAAACTATGGGACCATTTGGCCCTAATTGCTGATTTTGAACTGGATATTGACTATCCATATGACCCTCCGCGTCCGGAAACATTTCTTGAGAAACCCAAAAAAGTTGAGTACGGAACGCACAGGATAAAAAGCCGCCACTATGGCAAATCAATTGAAATGATAATTCAGGCAGCCATGCAGCTACCGGACGGGCAGGATAAGGATACCCTTTTTAATGTGATTGGGAACCATATGAAGAAATCTTACCTTACATGGAATAGGGAATCGGTTGATGATGAAGTTATTCTTAATGACATGATGAAGTTAGCGGGAGAAAACCTCGATTTATCAATGATTAAACTCTCCGAGACGAGGGATCTGATGCAAAAAGGCAAAAAGAAGTCCCGCAACTTTAAGAAGCTGAAATAAATTCCTCAATAAAAAGACGGTCGAATGGGTTCATTCCGTATTGAAGGCGGAAACAAGCTTAATGGTGAAATAATTCCGCAAGGGGCTAAAAATGAAGCACTCCAAATTCTCTGTGCTACACTGCTGACCCCTGAAAAAATTGTCATAGAAAATATTCCGGACATTCTGGATGTAAATAACCTTATCGGGCTCCTTGCCGATTTAGGTGTTGAGGTTGTCAGGCTTGCCCCCGGAAAGTACAGTTTCCAGGCAAAAGATGTAAATGTAGAATATTTATTGTCTGACAACTACAAGAAAAAAAGCTCTAGTTTAAGAGGTAGTGTGATGATTGTAGGCCCTCTGCTTGCCCGCTTTGGCAAAGGCTATATTCCTAAGCCCGGGGGGGACAAAATCGGGCGAAGGAGGCTGGATACGCATTTCAATGGGTTTATTCAGCTTGGCGCCAAATTTAATTACGACCCTAAAAACTCCTTTTTTACGGTTGAAGCAACAAACCTCAAAGGTAAATACATGCTCCTGGAAGAAGCTTCGGTAACCGGTACAGCAAACCTTGTAATGGCCGCCGTTCTTGCGAAAGGAACAACAACCCTTTATCATGCTGCCTGCGAACCTTATGTACAGCAACTGTGCAGGATGCTTGTAAGAATGGGGGCAAAAATAAAAGGAATTGGTTCAAACCTGATTACTATTGAGGGCGTTGACAGCCTGGGTGGATGCAGTCACCGGATGCTGCCCGACATGATTGAAGTTGGCAGTTTCATAGGGCTTGCTGCGATGACAGGTTCGGAAATCACAATCAAGGACGTCTCTTTTGAGAATCTTGGAATTATTCCACGTTCTTTTGAAAGATTAGGCATTCACTTTGAACAGCGCAAAGAAGACCTTTATATCCCTTCTCAGGATCATTACCAGATAGAATCCTTCATCGATGGCTCAATTATGACTATCGACGATGCTCCATGGCCAGGGCTTACCCCGGATCTGCTTAGTGTAATCCTTGTCGTTGCCACACAAGCAAAAGGAAGCGTGCTGATTCACCAGAAAATGTTTGAAAGCCGCCTTTTCTTTGTAGATAAGTTAATTGACATGGGAGCACAAATCATTCTTTGTGACCCGCACAGGGCAACTGTAATAGGGCTTGACAACCAGATAAGGCTACGGGCTACCACAATGACATCGCCTGACATAAGGGCCGGGGTGGCGTTATTAATTGCGGCATTATCGGCAGAAGGTACAAGTACCATACACAATATTGATCAAATAGACCGTGGTTACCAGCAAATTGACAAACGCTTAAACGCAGTTGGCGCAAAAATATCCAGGCTATAACTTTGCCTGGTTTTCCTCCGCCACGAACATTATTCTTCCATAGAGGCTTCCCCAAAAGCCGAAAAAACCTGTTATTACAAAGAAAAAACAACCTTTAAGGCTAACCCGGAATATTGTCTCCGGGTTAATAGAAACCAGCCCCCCTTCAAACCAAACATCTTTTTCTCTATCTGATTGTAGGCCCCTCCTTCAACCCCGAAACGAAATATTACCTAAAATCCCTATTAAACAATAACTTAGCCCCTTCGCAATAAACATTTGTTTTATTAAAATCTACATTTGTTCGACACTAATCTACCTGAATGATTCTTTTTAAAACATTTATTGCATCTGCTCAGAAATAATACAATTTACTTTGCTGTGATAAGTATTGGAGTGCATTTTTTTTACAATTAAGAGGGAATTATTCAATCATACACATTAGAAAATTGAATACGGATGAGAAAATCGTACATTTTAGTGATTTTAATAATGCTGTGCAGTATAACCTATGCCCAGCAAGTTAGTATTTCCGGAAAGGTTACGAGTGAAACAGAGCCAATGGGAATTCCGGGGGTTAATGTCCTTATTAAAGGGACGACTAACGGAGGGGTAACCAACCTGGACGGGTTCTATCAGATCGGCGCAACCCCGGGGGACAGTTTATTATTTTCTTTTATCGGGTATAAAAGCCAGACAATTGCAGTTGGAACAAAAACACAGATAGATGTGGTCCTTATCCCGGACATGGTATCGGTCGAAGAGGTTGTTGTTACTGCACTGGGAATAAAAAGGGAAGAAAAAGCCCTTGGGTTTTCAATTCAGGATGTTGACGGGGAATCGCTTACCAAGTCCCGGGAACTCGATATCACCAATGCCCTGACAGGAAAAATTGCCGGTGTGACCATCACCCAGGGGGGAGGAAATGTTGGCGGAGGAGGCTCCAGAATTGTTATCCGGGGAGAAACATCGCTGGCTGGAAACAACTCACCGCTCTATGTTATTGATGGTTTCATTGGGAACATCAATGACGTTGCTGCAGATGATATTGAAAGCATATCTGTGCTGAAAGGACCTTCAGCAGCAGCCCTTTATGGTTCCCGTGGTGCAAACGGCGTTATCCTGGTTACAACAAAGACTGCCGGTTCAAAAGCCGGATATGGAGTGGAGTTCAACTCAAATATCAGTTTTCAGACACCTTTGGTCCTTCCTGAATACCAAAACAGTTTTGGGCAGGGAACAGGCGGCCAGTATTCTTATTACGATGGCAACGGAGGAGGCGTCAACGATAATTACAATGAAAGCTGGGGCCCTGCTTTTGACGGGGAGTTAAGGTCTCAATACGTCGGAAACGAGCCTTGGGTTGCTTATCCTGACAATGTTAAAGATTTTTACCAGGTTGGCCATATTATTTCGAATAACATAGCATTCTCCAACAGAACAGAATCCGGTTCATTCAGAATATCCTATACAAATATTAATCAGGTTGGTATGGTGCCTAACACCGATCAGACAAAGAACATCTTTGACCTAAACGGGAGCAGTACCTTCTTCGATATTCTAAAAATTACAGCAAACGCCAAATACAGGAGAACACACAGCGATAATACAAGGACCTACGACCCCAGAAGCATCCCCAGAAATATAAACTTCGATGACTTAAAAAATTACTGGGTGCCAGGGCTGGAAGGTAAACAACAGCTTACCTACAGAGAAGATTCCGATAACCCTTACTGGATATTATATGAAAATCCTGACGAAAAAGATTACCATACATTAATTGGGAATATTGGCGGCGAATTGTCCTTAGGGAAACACTTCTCACTGACCGGCAAGATTGGCACAAGAATCAATAGGGATGAAAAGCAGGGAAAAAGAGCCCCTGGCAATAAATGGGGGCAAACAGGTGAGAATGGCTCTTTCAGCGTGGAGAATAAATTAATAGAAAGAGTAAACGGCGACTATCTTTTATCTTATGAAAACAGGAAACTGGGCCATTTTTCCATAAAAGCTTCGTTAGGTGGAAGTTTCTACACCTATAATGAGTCCAGGACAAATGGAAATGTCGGCAGGTTAATGGTCCCTTATGTTTACACACTTGACAACTATGCAGAAGGTGAAAGGGTTATTGCAGACTACAACATAAAAGAAAAAAAACGGTCCAGTTTTTATGCTTTTGCAAATATTGGGTTTAAAAATTACTTATTCCTTGATCTAACAGCAAGAAACGACTGGTCCAGCACACTTCCTGCCAAGAACAACTCATACTTTTTCCCGTCAGCTTCGTTAAGTGGAATAATTTCAGATATGGTAGAAATGCCATCATGGGTGAGTTTTGCAAAACTTCGTGCAAGTCTTGCCCAGGTTGGTAACGATGCCAATGAACCTTATAAAACTACAAGATATTACAACTTTACAGGAAGTGGAGGGCTAAGCGATTCACCCAAGTTGAACAACGATGCCCTGAAACCTGAATTATCAACAGGCTTTGAAGTTGGTTCGGACCTTAGGTTCATAAATAACCGGTTGGGACTGGATGTAACGTATTATCATAACACAATCAAAGATCAGATATTCAGAGTTAAGGGGTCGAATGCGGGCGGAGAATCTGAACGTGAAATGAACTCCGGAAAAGTTGAAAATTATGGGTGGGAAATCTCGGGTCATTTTGTTCCGGTAAAACTTAAAGATTTCACCTGGGACATGAACATAAACTGGTCCAAAGATTTAACCTTTATTCGGGAGATGTTCAATCAAATTGACGAGGAAACCGGAGAAATCACACCGATTACATCGTACGCATATAGCGCAGGGGATCATCTGTATGTTGAAGACAGGCTAAATGAAAGGGTTGGAGCATTATACGGTAAAGGATATAAACGTGTTCCCGAAGGGGAAAATAATGCTGGCGACATCTGGTGGTCTACCGGGGGCGATTCGCAAAGGACTGAAAACAGAGTATATTTAGGTAATTACAATTATGACTGGCAGGGCTCTCTGAACAACACTTTCAAATACAAGAACATTGGACTGAACTTTCTTATAACCCTGCACTGGGGAGGTAAATTTTACTCAAAAACATCACGCGGACTTACAACGAAAGGGCTTTCCGACGATTCTGCCCTGAATAACCGTGAAGGTTTGGTTCCGGGCGGTTCTATCCTGGATCCTGAAACCAATGAATTCCGAAAGCTTACTGCCGAAGATCTGGGCGGAGGCCTTACCCCGTTCAACTACTGGTACAATGTGCTCGACAGGGAAATTGTTGAGGCTTTTATTGACGATGCAACTTATGCAAAGCTTCGCGAAGCTTCTATCTCTTACACGATCCCCCTTAAAAAAGGCTCTCTTGTTCGTTCCCTTCAGGTTTCCATTACCGGACGGAACCTGCTTGTATGGGCCAAAGAAGTGGAAGATGTGGATCCTGAAACATACGGGGGCGGCTCGGGCCGGGGGAATATCCCTGGAAAAGATACGGGAAAAGTACCTTCTGCAAGAAGTTTCGGATTTAATGTAAATGTAAAATTTTAAAAAATAAAATATGACTCAGAAAATAATAAGACTCTTATCCGCCTGTGTTCTGATAAGTGCCGGGTTCCAGGCTTGCGACTTCTGGGATGAAGATATTAATGTAAACCCCAATGCTTCCTACGATATTATCTCTGAAGACAGTTCCGGTAGTGATATCGAGCCTTCCGTTTTAATGGCAGATATGATATATCTGGGAGCATGGGGTGGTTTTCCTCATAAATCAAATGCCAGTAATGCGGCATACCAGTCGTGGAATGTTTCTCTTGCAGTTTGCCAGTACGTGGGCAAAAGAAAAAGTTTTAGTGATGGCCAGCGCCACAGGGCCTGGCATGAAAGAACCCCGTTGTGGTCTGGGCTGTATTTTTCCGTAGGAACGGCCCAAACCATGAAAAACCTCGCCGAATCAAGAAATGAAAATAATTACCTGGCTGTGGCGAAAATATGGCAATCATGGTGCTTTGCCCTCCTGACAAACCTATGGGGGGATATTCCATATTATGATGCCATGCAAAAAGGGGAAGATGCCACTATTTATCCGAAGTACGATAAACAGGAAGATATTTACCCGGCTATTTTACAGGAATTGAAAGAAGCCAGCGACTTGATTGCGTCAAGCAAAATGCCAATTAATCCCATTTCAGATATTATCTATAATGGGGATATTACAAAATGGCAAAAACTGGCCAATACAATGCGGGTAAGGCTTGCGATGTACATGTACGATGCAAACCCGGAACTATCGACTCAGATATTAAACGAAATAGTCAATAATCCGGGAAAATACCCTGTATTCGAAAGCAACGACGACAATACATATCTGCGCACGGATATTGTGCTTCGCCCATCGTTGGTATACAAACTACCAAAAAAGAAGATCGATGAACACGCAATAAGCGATATCCTTATTGAACGGTTAGTTTCCCTTAAAGACCCCCGGCTGCCCGTATTTGCAAAGCCGGTAACCAAAACACATCTTGATGAAGATGATCCTGAAAACTGGTACTTGCCAAAAAACGAAGGCATTGAAAAATATGTTGGGCATTTTCATGGGTTTACCATTGATAACGATATGACCTGGAATGGTGGAATTGAATATGTAAGTACCATTGGGGAATACTGGCGGACAGAAGATGCCAATGGAACAGCGCTTCCGGAATGTGCCGATGTTCCTGTTTACCTCGCATTATATTCCGAGCTACAATTCTTCCTGGCAGAAGCCGCCCACCGGGGAATTATCGCAGGAAGTTCCGAAGATTACTACCGCCAGGGCATTCTCGCATCCTTCGAACAATTTGAAGAGGCCGGATTAAAAGTTGGCCTGGAACCGTTTTTCTCCTCTGCGGAAAACAGTGCTTACTACAAAGCATACGGAAAATCCGGACATGCCGGTTCCGATGAGTACCTCAGCCAGGGTGATGTTGCCTTAGGTAGTTCAGGGACAGGCGGACATGCCCGCGCCCCGCTGGCCCAGATTGCTGAGCAAAAATGGATTGCTTCATTTATGCTTGTATGGGAACCTTACTTTGACCACAGAAGAACGATGCTTCCGGACATGAGGGTTTCCAACGGGGCACGGTACAATTACCCCTATGCTCCGGGTGGCGATAACAGTGCAGAATGGTTTCCTGCCCGTCAGAATTATTCCGTATCGGAATTTGCCACAAACAACGATAATGTGACAGAGGCAGCAAACCGGATGGCCAATGCCGACAATGGCTATTGTGATCCAAGGACAAGAATGTGGATAATAAAGAACACTAACCTTGAAATGAAAGAGTTTGAAGAACCGGCAAGCGAAGGTTCCAGCGCAGCTTTGCCTTCTTCTGCGCAGTATTCATGGCCCGGACAGGCAAATTTCAAGGAGTGGAATGCTAAACATCCTGAACAGGCTTATTGGTGGCTTGATGGCAATTAGCACCTATAAGAAAAAGCAACTTTTCAATATGACAAGTTTTCATATTACATGGGTTAATTATTTCAATTAAAAACTTTAACGAAAAACATGAAACATATATTTATTCTGTTGGTATCACTTTTAGTATTGTCCGGATGCCAGGAAGACCTTAAACTTGAGCCGGAGTCCCCTTCGTCCGGGCTGACAATAAATGTAACCCCCGTAAGCTATATCAGCGGGGCAAAAGATGACACCGTATCGTTCATTATAAATGTTCGTTCCGAAAAAGAGTTAAAAGCAATTAATCTTGAACCAACAATAACCGGTGCCACAAACTCTGGTTTTGATGTATCTTTCAGTGATACAGATCCTTTTGCGGATCACCGGTTCGGAACATTACAACAAGAACAGTTTAGCCTTCAGGTAAAGTACGATTATATAATCCCAGTCGAAACCGGAAATATAAACCTTACTTTTAATGGGTCTGACTCCGAAGGGACCAGCTCAAAAACATTAACCTTAAACGTAGTGCCCCCCGTGGTTTCTTATAAAAATGTTGTACTGTACCATCAGGACAATTCCAGAACAGACGGCTTTGCCACCATTGATGGTTATATTGCGCGAAATCTAAGTAATTATAGTATTTCCGGGTATGTTATTGATACAATCCAGGAAGCTCAGGACAAAACAGACATCATATTTTTAATGGATACAGAAAAAGACGAGGCCATGCTTACTTGTCCCGCTGGCGAAAAATTCGAAACCGGGGCAACCACATGGCCTAAGGGGAAAAATCAGACTGTATTCAAAAAGCTGAGTGCTTTTACCGACTCCGATTTTGAAAACCTTAATGCAGCCGGCATTATTGAAAAAACAAAATCTGATTCCATTAACATAAAAGGAACGACAAGCATAACCGGTGTCAAAGCCTTTGATTACATTGGCTTTATAACCAGTTTCAATTCTACAAATTCTTATAAAACAGGAATAATTAAAATTAAATCAATACACCCAGCGGCGGCTCCCTGGCTGGAAACACCAAACATGGCCATGGAAATGGAAGTAAAGGTTCAATATTAATTTCTATGCCTTAAATCGTGGACAAATTATGAAAACAATTATAAAAACACTCCTCACAATAACATTGTTCCTGTTTGCTCAAAATAAAAGTGATGCACAGGTACCGGAACAAGACTCCCTGGCCCTTGTCGCTCTTTATAACTGCACGGGTGGCCCCGGATGGGACTCTACTGAAAACTGGTTAACCCGTCCGGTAAGCTCCTGGTTTGGTATTACGGTCGAAAGTGTTGACGGAAAAAAGAGAGTAACAAGGATTAAACTGGACTTTGACCGCTCTATTGGAAATAACCTTATCGGCACATTGCCCACCGAAATTGGAAACCTTACGGCTTTAAAAAATATTTCCCTGAGAGGAAACGAAATAGAAACAGACTTGCCTAAAGAACTGTTTATGCCTAATCTGGAACGCGTAAATATTGAGAATGCGATGTTTACCGGAGATATTCCAGAGGAAGCTAAACAATGTGTAAACCTGACATATTTCCGGATAAACAACAATTACTTTACCCATATGCCCGCCATACCGGTAAATGATCCCTCGAAATGCTGGATCAGGAATTACGACAATTTCTTCAACATGGAGGTGCAGGAGTCTATTATTGATCATGCTGTTTCAAAAGGCATTGCTTGGGAAGGTTTTGGGCACCGCAGCCAGTTTAATAAATTAGGCAAAGAGCTTTCTCCGGATCTAACCGTTGAAATTGTTGCCGGCATTGGTGAAACAGTTGTACTAAAAGCCGACGATAATGCCCCCAATAATAAATTTGAAGGTTGGCTTAAAAATAGTTTCAACACCTATATTGTGGGGAGTGAATACACCATCAAAAGCCTGGCCGAAGATGATTATGCGCTATATCAGTTTAAAGTCAGAAATACATATGTTGAAGATAATGCCCCTAATCCCGACAATTCAAACTATACCAGTCACTACTATTATGTTGCCCCTGCTCCGGTACCGCACTTCGTTTCTGCTGCAACAAGCAGTGACGGAAAAACAATTGAAGTAACTTTTGACATTCCAATGGCAGATCCATCCGGACATGAAAGTGAGTTTATTATTCGTACCGATGGAAATCAGAACGATATAACAAGCGCTCAGTTAAAAAGCGGCGAGCCCTATCGTTTTGTTTTTAACATGTCTGCTGCAATAAAAGCTGACGAAGCAGTAACAATTCAGTACACCCCAAACACCCTTTCAGGAAATATTCAGTCGGAAGAAAATGTCAAACTCCTGAAATTCAGATCAAAAATGGTTGTCAATAATACTTCGGGGGCCTCTCCGCTTGGTTTATTTGCACAAGCCTCCCGCGATGGAAATAAAATCAGGGTTTACTTCGATAAAGAAATCAATGACCCTTCATCTGCAATTTCTGACTTTAAAGTTTATTCCGGAGCAGAAAACCCTGTTACATCTGTAAGCCTGAACAGTGAAGAAGCAAAAGTAATTGAACTATCTGTAACTAAATCATTTTCTGAAAATAGCAGAGGGGTTGTAAAATATACCGGTTCGTCTATTAAATCTGTCAATAACGGGACTCTTGGTACTTTTCTGGCCCTGCCGGTTAAAAGTGCTGCATACATAACCAATGCAGAAACCAGTCTTTCAGGAGATAAAATACACATAAGCTGCAATAAACCGTTGGGGAAAATTATTCCAAAACACAATTTTAACGTTCTCCAAAACGGAAAACCCGTCGCTATTGAATCCATAACTAAAAATTCTGAGAATGACAGCATTGTTGTGATATCACTCTCTGAGGGTTTACTTCCTGATTCAGTAATAACTACAGACTTTTCTTCCAATTGGCTATATGCGGCAGACGGTTCAGTAATTGAAGGTTTTTCCGGGATAAGTGTAACAAACAATACAACTTTTGACGCCATTGTTCTTTCAGCCGGACTGTTAAACCTTAAAATGATCAAAGTAACATTTGACGCAAAAATAGATACATCCACAATCGACAATGCCGGTTTCTCGGTAGTTGCAAACGGGAAAAATGTTGCGGTGAAAGAAGTTTATGCCGAAGAAAAAGACGCTTACAGCCTGATTGTTGAGCTGGAAGAAGCCCTTGATAAGGATAAAGATATTCTGTTAAGCTATACGGAAAGTAATACAAGGACCGTTGATAATTACCCCATACTCCCATTCACCGATTTTGAAGTAACCGGGGGATCGCTTCCTGTTATTACTTTTATGGTAGACATGAACAACTACGGAAAGTTTTACCCGGGAAATGTTGATACTGTTATCTACCTAATGGGCATTAACAATGACTGGGAAAATGGCATTGCCATGAACGACACGGATGGAGATTACATTTATCAAGTCACAGTTGACACTTTTTCATTTGGTAAAATAATCAGTTATACATTTCGGAATACTGCGGTATGGGAATATTCCGGCATAAAAGTGAGAACAGACACCCTCTCAAAGACTGATACCATATTCGCTGTATTTGGGGAAGGAAGTCCGCATAATACTGCCACGAACAACACAAACAGAAAAGATATTGGTATTTACCCAAACCCCGTTACAGATATGTTAACAATAGAGGCTGATTCCGATATAAAACACATAACGATAACAGGCATTCTTGCCCATCAGATCCTGGCTTTTGAAAATCCGGGAACAATAACCTCAGTAAACGTTTCTGATCTAGATCCGGGGACATACTTCATTCGTATATTCCTTAAAAGCGGGGAGATTGTTACGAAAAGATTTATTAAGCGATAATTTCTTTTGAAAGAAACAGGTAGTCATTCCACATCCTTGACACGGATGAGGAGTGACTACCTTCTATTTATCCCTAAATGAAACTATCACGCATCAGTAAATCTTAACATTAAATTAATATTCACTTTGTTTTTGAAGAGCCCACGCAGCGATCACTTAAACACAACCACCTAACTATTAATGTTTTAGTTAAAAAGTAATGATTTTTTAATATAAAAAATGCGACTTTGCATTACTTATTCTTGGTATGTAACCACTGAAAACAAAGAAATTTTATATTAATTTTTTGGTTCACTGGGAATTATGCAAGATTTCTTCGTAAATTTAATATACTTATAATAGTTGTTTAATTGATACAACAATAACTATTCCTTAATTGCAGCCAATAATTTTGTATAATCTGGATCTATGAATATAACGAAGTTTACTGTTATACTTTTCTACCTAAGTCTATTTTTAAAATCTGGTTTATTGTCACAGGAACCTGTTTATCACTTTGAGAATATTGCAAAAGAAGATGGACTTTCAAATAACAGGGTATATTCAATTTATCAGGACAATAAAGGCTTTTTATGGATCGGGACACTTGACGGGCTTAACCGTTTTGATGGTTACGACTTTACTATTTTTAAAAACCAGCCGGGCGATCCTTCAACAATTGCTAATAACCGTTCAACCATTATTTACCAGGACAAACTGGGCTACATATGGATTGCGGGAAAAAATACGGGTTTAAGCTGGTACAACCCGGAAACCCAGAAGTTCAAGAATTATGAACACATAAAACATAACCCAACAAGCCTGCCCGAAAATGACATTTCTGAAATCTACGAGTCTGAAGAAGATAACAGACTAATTATCAGAACAAAAAACAAACACTGCACATTCAACAGGAAAGATGAAACATTTACTGAGATAAAGCCTGTCCCCAATCCAAATGCCTATCATATCCCCAGGGATATTCTGAAACAATTAAAACGCCATCTCAAAGGTGAAATCTGGATGGTGACAGAATTCATTGACAGCAAAGGCAACATATGGATTAGCTCAAGAGGCCACGGGCTCGTTAGGGTAAATCATGACGGAACAATTACCAGGTTCTCAAACTCCATGATATATGGGAACAAAATTAACGCCATTTTTGAAGATAAATATGGAATAATCTGGCTTGGTTCCGAAGATGAAGGACTGTTTAAATACAACCCGGAATCCGAAAAATTTGCTTTGTACAGGACTTTTTCGAACGATAGTGTTACGGTAGGCAGTATCCAAATTAGGGCAATTACAAAAGACTTCAGCGGAAATATCTGGATTGGTACAGCAAAAAAAGGAGTCGTAAAGTTCGATGCTGCGGAGAGAAAGTTCCGGCACTTTAAACATTCCGACAATACCCCTCATTCCCTGCCCCATAATAAAGTAAGAACAATATTTACCGATAAAGATGGCGATGTTTGGGCCGGAACATATAAAGGCCTTTCAAGATACAATGCTTCTGTTAACGGGTTTGACAACTATTCCTTAGTAGACAAGGGTCCGCAGGCTGCAGATTCCTCTGAATACCGTGTTTACAATATTACGGAAGACAAATTCGGAAACCTTTGGATTGCAAACTGGGAAAGCCTGGTAAAATTTAATAAGGCTGACAGTTCGTATGTGACGTTCCCAAAGCAGCTTTTCGGACTTGACAATATAAGACTGGTATTTATTGATGGGAAAAATATTTTGTGGCTGGGTGCTGAATTTGGTGGAATGGCCCAGTTCGAT
The DNA here is from genome assembly GCA_965230395.1 of Bacteroidales bacterium. Classification (GTDB taxonomy): domain Bacteria; phylum Bacteroidota; class Bacteroidia; order Bacteroidales; family UBA10428; genus UBA10428. Next base: position 896,484 of record CBDDKV010000002.1, on the reverse strand, counting down.
CTAAAGAACGAAGAATACATCGAAAGTGTACAAAAGTACAATGAGCAATTATCCAATGAAAATGTTTTTGACATCCATGAAGATAAATATGGGAACATATGGGTGGCTACTTTTAACGGGCTCAACTTTATCGACAAAAAAACGAAACAGATAAGCCACTTTACAACAAAAGACGGTTTATCAGGCAATATGATATACGGAATTCTCGAAGATAAGCAGTCCCACCTGTGGCTAACCTCAACAAACGGCCTTTCCCGAATGGGAATTAATGACAAAAAAATAATAAACTTTAACGTTGAACATGGCCTGCAAAGTAATGAATTTACAGAAGGGGCTTTTTATGCCGACAAAATAAACAACACATTTATTGTTGGGGGAACAGATGGACTGAACATCTTTTGCCCCGATAGTATTGAAGAAAGTTCCGTCTTGCCCGATATCGTTTTTACCAATTTAAAAATACTGAACAAAACGGTAAGGCCCAATGAAGAAATAAACAAAAGGGTCCTTATTACAAGTTCAATTGAATATAATCAGAAGTTACGGTTTAACCGGTTAGATAAAATTATAACCTTTGAGTTTGCCGCCCTTCACTATAAATCTCCGGGCAAAAACAGGTACGAATATAAAATGGAAGGATTTGACGACGAATGGATACCTACCGATGCATCAAGAAGATACGCCACATATACCAACCTTAATCCGGGGAATTATATTTTCAGGGTAAGGGCCACCAACTGCGATGGGAAGTTAAACGAAGAAGGGGCTGCCATTGAGATAAAAATCATACCCCCTTTCTGGAGAACTATCTGGTTTTACATACTGGTACTGGTGGCAATTTCTTCCGGAGTTTACTATTACATTAAACAAAGAGAAAAACAAGCTGAAGCAAGAAATCAATTTCTGGAAAAGAAAGTAAAAGAAGGGGAAAAAACAATCAATCAAAAAATTGAAGAAGTTAACCGGCAACACGAAGAAATAAAACGAAGGGACGAAGAAGAAAAAGAAATCAGGTATTTCAATACAGGATTAGCCAAATTTGGAGAAATAATAAGCAATAACAATGATGATATTGACAACCTGTGCAAAAGTGTTATTGCTGAAGTCATAGAATACGTTAATGTAGAGCAGGTCGTTATTTATTTGAAAGAAACGGATGCTGATGGCAATGATTATTTAATTCAAAGAGGTGAATATGTTGGTGACAATGAAGAAACGAAAAAGAAATTTTACCTGGGAGAAGGAATGCCCGGCGCCTGTCTGCAGGATGGAAAAATTATGCAGGTAGATAACTTGCCCGAAAACTACGCTCAGTTTGGTTCCTTTCTGGGACAAGCTTCTTTAAAGCACCTTGTTGCACTTCCCATTGCCATAAATGAATTAAAAGCCGGAGTTATTGAACTACTTTCGTTCAGAAAAGTCCCGGATTTTAAAGTCGACTTCATGCGTAAACTTTCAGAAAACCTCACTTCAACCATTGAATACATAAAATCGAATAAGGAAGTTGAAAAATTACTGGAAGAAAGTAAAGTAAAAACAGAAAGCCTTGCCGCCCAGGAAGAAGAACTACGCCAAAACCTGGAAGAAATGACTGCCATTCAGGAGACTTCTGCGGCAGAAAAAGAAAAAATGGAAAAAGCTATTTCTGAACTTCAAAACAGCAATCAGAACATTCACAAAAAACTTAGCGATCAGGAACTGCTTTTCGAAGCATTTCAAAGCATGGTAAATTCTCTTGACACCCCAATATGTGTTAGGGACAAGAACAAAAAAATTATTTTGTGCAACAGTTTTTTCGTTGAAAAAATCGGTTACACCTCATCGGAAGAAGTAATTAGCGGTAATGGCACTACCCTTAAAAGCTATTCGGATATTTTGAGCCTGAAGAAAAACATTAATGTAACAAACTATAACGGAGACGTGATTGGGATAATTGAAATGTTTCACAGATAAGCTGTTATAAAACCTAAAAAAGAATGGGGTTGTTGGAAATTTATTTATTTCCGGACAACCCCATTTTTTCTTAAAGCCCGTTCCGGGCACGCCCGGATTTATTCAATTGTTATCAGGAAATTTTCTGTTTTGCTTCCTGTTGTCAATTTAAAGATAAATATCCCGTCACCATTCATCTGAGACGTATTTACAGCAGTGTTCCCCATAAATGTTTCGGTATAGGTTAACCTGCCCTGAAGGTTGTAAACAGACAAAACGGAATGAGAATCACTGTCCGATTTAACATAAACAAACTCCCCGGCAGGATTTGGGTAAACCATAAAAGATGCAGGTTCTTTTAATTCAGAAGACGGAACACCTTCTGCACCCTTAAAGCCTTTCTCGGTATCGACAAACATCCAGCGCTGGTTATCCCTGCCATGCCAGTTCCATTGATGAACAGTACAGCCATTTTCCTGGCCACATTTGGCAATATCAACATCAAGTACTTTCCCACTATGGACCGATTCTATCCTGAACTGTTTGTTCCCTAAATAAATAAACCTCCATTTCTGGTTATTCTTTCCATTACAATCATATTGCTGAATAACCGCACCTTTATCCTTCGATTCACTTTTAACATCTGCACATTTGCCACTATGCTCAACTTTCATGGTGTACACGCCATTTTCTTTTTCAACTAACCATTTCTGGTTATCACCTCCGGTATTTTCCCACTGAAAAACGCGCGCCTGGTTATCCTGGGACGCACCATCAACATGAAGGAACCTGCCGGTTTCAGCATTTTTAATCTGGTAAACATTTCCGGAAATAACCTCTGCATCCGGTGCTGCTTCAGTGAAAACCCAGCGTTGGTTGTCTCGTCCATGCCATCTCCATTGATGAAGGTTACAGCCATCTTCCGAACCACATGTGGCTATATCAACATCCAGCACTTTCCCACTATTAACCGAAGCTATTTTATAGTTTCCTTCCTCTAAACGGGTCACTTCCCATTTTTGGTTATTCTTCCCATTACAATCATATTGCTGAATATTTGCCCCGTCATGCTTTCCTTCTCGCTCAACATCCATACATTTGTTGCTGTGCAAAGCCTTAAAAGTATAGAGTCCGTTTTCTTCCTGGACGAGCCACCTTTGATTATCAGCCCCGGTATTTTTCCACTGGTGTATATTGGCATGATTATCCTGAGAGAAGCCATCAACATCAATATATTTTCCGGAAGAAACATTTTTAATGGTATAAATATGTCCCGGAATTAGTTCTATACCTGGAATTACTTTAATATAGCCCGTTTTGACTTCGGTATCACTCTCCTTAGCGTTTGAAACGGTAAGCTTAACCTGGTAGGTCCCTTCCTTTTTATAGGTAATCGACGGATGTTGTTCTGTGCTTGAAGAAGGTGTCCCCCCTTCAAATTCCCAGCTCCATGCTGTTGGTTCCCCTTTCGATAAGTCTTTAAACTCCACCACTTCCCCTTCTGTAACAGTTCTGTCGTCTGTAGAGAAAATCGCATCAATTGGTTCAGGAACCTCATTGCCATTAACCGAAACATTATAAAGCGCAGCTGAAGAAAAATAGTCTGAAACACCAGAACATACCGCCATACCAACATATACCGTTTCATCCATGTTAATGGTTGCAGACTTTGCAAAAGTGTAAGCTTCCCCGTTCGTGGAGTAGTACATACTAAACGTATCTCCTTTTCTAACCAGCTTTAAGAACACAGGGGCATTCGATTTCAATTCAGCAGTTTTAAAATAGCTGGTATTGCCACCGTCTTCTTTTCTAAATTGCGGTTTAACAACCATATCAGGGCTTACCTTTAAAAAAGCACATTTCGATCCCGGACTCAACGACTCGCGGATCATCAAGCCTGCTTTAGAACTGCCACTGATTCTTTGAAGCTGATCTACCGTTGCAATGATTTCAATATCCCCTTCAAAGTTTTTATATACAAAAAACCCGTTATCTCTTTCCCCGCCAAATGCGTTTCCTCGTCCGTCAACAATAAAAGTCTTCCTGTGGTAGTACATTTTTCCATCGCCTTTACCGATATTTGCCTGCGACCACTTCTTGTTTTTACGGACAATGGCACGGGGATTCTCATTTAACTGCTGCCCGCTTTCATTCAAATAATATGGGTTATAGAAATAAAAATCATCTTCAATATCTTCATGCAGATAGCTAAACTTGTCATCATCAGCAAAAGGTGAAACCAGCTTTTCATCAGATATATTGGTCGCGTTAAGGGGATCAGAGAAATAACCTTTGTCCCAGGGAGGGTTGCCACCGTCCTGCAGCCCGTTTATTCCACCCTGAAATTTTGTATACGTATTATAAACAGAGCTGTTGTTTCTGCAATTCCAAAGTTGATTTATAGATATCAACTTATAGGTATGCGTTTGCACTGTATTCCAGTCCTCATCCCCTACAGATACATCTTTTATATTTTTGCTGCTTTCCGAAGCCTGCAAAATGATGGCATCCGTTCCAAAATCATCCTGATAGCCTGTGTTAGTAAACTCCTCAATTCCATGTCCGTGTTCATAAGGGGAAGTCGGATCAAAAGTTCCGTTAGCCGAGATGTAAATCTTTGGGTGAGAACCATTCCATTTCGCGTAATTTTTATCATACTTTTTATGATCACGATGGAACTGCGTTACCATTCCCTGGAACGAACCAAACTCTGTCCCGTCTTTCTTTATACAAAGCATTACCATCTCCCAGTCATTTTCATGCCTGTCACTTGCAACATTAGAGTCATCGCCGGCATGATAAAAACCATATCCCAGAAAGTAAAACTTCATGGTTTCTACAAAAGAAGTATAAGCAACAGGAAAAAGCTCGGGAGTCAACCTGTCTGTGAGCTTACCCTGTTCCCATACCTGGTAGTGACTGTTGTCCCAGTTGTTACCTGTTGTCCAGTCCTCGTCAAAGTCTACAGCAACAGGTATGTCCCTAGCGGTGTAGTACTGCCTGTTTCCTATAATTCCCGGAGACTTGCTGGAATTCACATCCTGATACACTTCCGGGGCCCAGTGTTTAAGAAGTTCATTTTGGGTCTGTCCCCAAATGTTAATACCTGCAAAAAAGATAATTGCAAGGCTTAGTTGTTCTTTTAGTTTAAATGTTTTCATTGAAATTAATTAATGTTTTACCAAATGGAAGTTAGACAGAACTTCTGCGAACATGTAGAACTATTGTCTTAGAAAATAACAAGTTTTACCAGAATATTAATACAAATGTTTACGCTTAAACATATAACCTTTAATTTATATTTCCACCCTCCGAAAAACAATGCCCTTGTTTTGAATATGAAAATAGAAGAAGAACTATATTGCCTTTAAAGTAAAGTCATTAACATTTAAAACACACTGATTCGAGACAAAGTCCTGCCACAAAAGCATAAAAAAGGTTTTATCCTACAACTTCTGAAACCAGGGCCTCCACTTATCGTTTCTTTCAGGTTCTGCTCCCTTTGATAACAAAAAGGGGTTATTAATAAAGTAACATTGAAAAAACGAAGCATTTTGAACATTAATTCCATTAAAATAAACATTCGTCCTAACAATAAAGGCTGATGTGGATTAGCTTTGTATTTGTCCTGCTTGATTGTGACAAATGCAAAACCTGCCTGAATATTTAATAAAAGGCTTGTTTGAAAAAAAGGAAAATAACCAGATGGTTTGAAATAATCAAAATCTCCTAGAAAGTTAGGACTAACCTAACCAGTTAATAACCTGGGATATGATGAGTTTAACATTAAAAGGAAACATGAATATACTGTTTTGTTTAAATCTTTACCAAACCGTTCATTTACAAAATATTACTTAATACATGAAAAAAAAGAGAAAAGACCGGTCTGTAGCAAATTATAACAAAGTACTTCTAATTGAAGGAATCCTTTTACTAATAATTGTTGGCCTGTTTTTATCCTTTCTTTGGTTGTTCCTTAAATAGTAACTATAAGAAAACATCAGCAACGGCATTATGCTTGTCAGGAAAACACTCCATTTTTCCTGACTGTGCAAGCCATGTTCCTGGCGTTTTTCACCACGCCCAAAAAACAGCATCTGTCTATAAAATAAGGTTCTCAGCCTGAAGGGCTGACTTAATTTAATCCGGGGGCTTGCCCCCGGAGAGTTATCAATGCTATCAGTCGTTCCCAAGCGCATCGGGACTAGTGTGGTAAGCACTAAATTCATTCACTTATTTCAGCACTCTTTTTCCTTTCTGTTGTGTTAAAGTTTTTCGATGTAGCTAAGGCTATGCCTGTAAACTTTGCCTCGCATAAAGAAAAATCAGAACTAAAATATGAGTAAGCAAACTTAATAATTACCACACCAGGTAAATTAAAAAAACGGGGTTACCATACCACGAAATAACATCAAGTCCGCTTTGAACCGAAGGTCACGAACGCAATTACTATTATGAAATGCGTGAATAACATTGCGATTTTGCAGACAGACGCTAAATAAATATCCGCAGACAAGGAGAAACCAAAGAAAAAAAACATTATTAAATTGCTAAAAAAGCAAAACTAGAATTCTGTCCCTTAACAGGCACAAACTAACCTTCGTCCCGTTTAAAAAAACATCCCCTTCAAAAAGCAACATCCACAACAGACAAATCTGTCAGGTGTTTTTAACTCCACAGAAGACATTAAGCCCGTTTCCACACCACGCTTTCATAGGAATTAAAGAGTCTTTCCGAAAGCAAATCTCCCCTTTCATAATTAACTATTAACCGATTACATTCAACACATAAGATGTATGTAAACCAAACACCTTCTATTACACTCATAAAAAGCAACTTAAAGACTAAAAAAAACACAAAAAACATTTCAACATTTATTGCATAATCTTAACCATATGTTCCATTTTTTTAAACATTATTTCCATTCCACAGCAACGAATGAGGGTAATATTGTAAGTGTTAATTAATGATTTTTTTAATGAGAAGTTTATACTTTATACCTTTATTGTTTTTTCATGTATTTGTAGCCAACGCTGCAAATATTTCCGGAAAAGTAACCGATTCCGAGACGAAAGAGAGTATTCCGGGCGCAAACATTGTCATCAAAAACACCCTGACAGGTACTATAACGGATCTTGACGGAAATTATTCTATCGAAGCCCAAAAAGGAGATACCCTTGTATTTTCTTATCTGGGCTATGTCACACAAAATGTTGCAGTTGGTAATGAAACAGTAATCAACGTGGAATTGGTTTCCGATTTAGTTTCACTTGACGAGGTTGTAGTAACAGCACTGGGAATTAAACGTGAAGAAAAGGCGCTTGGCTATGCTACGCAAAAAGTAGAAGGCGATGATATTGCCAATTCCAATGAACTGGATGTAATTAATGCCCTTTCGGGAAAAGTGTCCGGGGTGAACATTACACAGGGAGGAGGAAATGTTGGAGGAGGAGGTTCCCGTATTGTTATCCGGGGAGAAACATCGCTGGCCGGAAACAACGACCCGCTTTACATTATCGATGGGGTTCCCGGTAGTGCCAACAGTGTGGCATCAAACGACATTGAATCCATTTCTGTCCTTAAAGGCCCTGCAGCTGCAGCTTTGTACGGAGCACAAGCCGGAGCCGGTGTTGTTATGATTACTACTAAATCGGGTAAAGGCACGGAAGGTACCCGGGTTGAATTCAATTCCACCTTAACCTGGCAGAACCCCTTAGTCCTTCCGGAATACCAGAATAAATTCGGACAGGGCAAAAGCGGACTATACGAATACTACGATGGAAACAACAATGGTGTGGAAGATGATACCGACCAAAACTGGGGACCGGAATTTGACGGAGAATTACGTCCGCAGTTTACCGGGTTAAAACCCTGGGTAGCGTACCCCGATAATGTTTCGGATTACTATGAAACCGGGCACATTTATAACAACAACATTGCGGTTTCCAGCTCAAATGAAAAAGGAAACTACCGGTTCTCTTACACCAACACGCATCAGAAAGGAATGTTACCCAATACCGGTTTAACCGAAAACAGGTTCGACATTTCTGGAGCCTACACTGTTTTTGAAAAAATTAAGATAAATGCCAACATTAAGTACCGGGATACTGACTGTGATAATAATCGCGGGGAAGATGTTCGCTATATTCCGAGAAATGTTGATATGAACGCATTAAAAGATTACTGGGTACCCGGACTGGAAGGCGAACAGCAATATTCGTGGAGAGGAAAAAGCAAAAACCCTTATTTTATATCCAACGAAGAACTCAATGGATATGCTTTAAACCGGACCATTGTTAACCTGTCTTTAAACTATCAGATTTCACCGACACTCTCTTTTACCGGGCGTTACGGAGGAGACTTTTACAGCCGTGAAAGCACCCGAAAATATGCAAAGTCTACCATAAGTAAAGAATCGGGAAGCTACTCGCTGGAAAAAACCCGGGAAACAAAAAGAAATGCTGATTTTCTTATCACCTATGATAAGACCATCCTCGATGCTGTCTCTGCGAAAGTTTCATTCGGCGGAAACCATTACCACAAAGAATTCAGCCGGCTGGCAAACAATATTTCAGGACTGGTTTATGCCGATATATTTGCCATTCAAAACCGCACAAAAGATCCGGTAAAATTAGAAAGCTACAGAAGCACAATCGAAAGAAACAGCCTGTACGGCTTTGTAAACCTTGGATATAACAGCATGGTTTACCTCGATTTTACAGGACGACAGGACTGGTCTACTACCATGCACGCCAACAACAACACCTTCTTTTATCCGTCAGTAGCCCTTTCTGCCATCATGAGTAAAATTCTTCCCCTGCCCAAAGAAGTGTCCTTTTGGAAAATCAGGGCAAGCTGGGCCGATGTGGGTAAAGACTTCACCACGCCTTACTTTGCCACGCCCAATAAATACGTCTGGCATGTTAACAAAGAAACCGGGGCAGCATATATTAATGAAATACTTACAAAAACCGATGACGGTATTAAACCGGAAAGAACCAGAGGGTGGGAAGCAGGAACCGATTTAAGGTTGCTCGACAACCGGATTGGACTGGATGTAACCTACTACTCTTCCATATCCTACAACCAGATTCTTTCTTTCGTAACCTCAAAAGCAGGAGGAGGTTATGGTGACAGGGTAATTAACAGCGGAGAAATTAAAAACAGCGGCATCGAGATAATGATAAATGCCACACCGGTAAAAATGAAAGATTTTAGCTGGGACGCCCAACTAAACTGGTCGAAAGATAAAACAGCAATTAATTCTTTGATTGACTCATTGCCTAAACTCGATAAAACCCAGGGAGTTACCGACCATTTATTTCTTTATGATGTTAACGGTGAACGACGCGGAACATTTTTTGGAAAAGGTTATGAAAGAAATGAAAACGGCGATATTCTTTTCAGTCTGTCCGGTGATACCCGGAGAGGGGACAAAAAAATTCTTGGGAACTACAATCCCGACTGGATACTTTCTTTCTCCAATACCTTTACGTACAAAAACTTTTCGTTATACGCCCTGTTCGACTACAGGCACGGCGGAGAGCTGTACAACGCCGTTAAACGGAAGCTGAACATGAACGGATTATCAAAAGATTCCGGCATGAACGACCGCACCGGGATTGTGCCCGACGGGTATGTGGAAGACGGAGAAAACGGATACCGCAAACTTACCCTTGCCGATCTTGAAGCTGCCGGAAAACTGGGAGGTATGTCGGGACAGGAATTCTGGGCTAATATGATGGACGAAGAAATACCTGAATCGGTCATAGAAGATGCCACCTACTTAAAACTGCGGGAAGTTAAACTTACTTATAATATGCCTGTACAGTGGTTCGAGAACAACTTTATTCAGTCGGCCAGCATTTCGGCCGTAGGAAGAAACCTCTATGTATGGACAAAAGTATCTCATATCGACCCTGAAATATTTAACGATGCAAAAGACCGCAACGATTTCGGCAGCAGCACAAAAGTGCCCGGATACGCTAAAACAAGTGGAGTGCCGTCATACAGAAGTTATGGTTTTACACTAAAAATGGTATTCTAAAATGAAAAAATCAACAGTAATGAAGCATATTCTTCCCATATTCATACTTCTGTTCGCCCTAAGTTGCGACACCTGGGATGACGATCTTTACAGAAATCCGAATACACCGCAAAGACTGGATGAAACCGAAGAAGAAATCGATATCGAACCCTTTCAGTTTCTGCCCGGCATATTAACCGATATTATGGATGGCTGGGATTATATAACATGGAACGTAGGGGCCGCAGTTTGCGAATACCACGGAAAAACCAAAAGCTTAAGCCAGGGAAACAGGCATAAATCGTGGCATGCACTCGAGTATGTATGGGATCCCTGTTACGGAGCTGTGCTAAACACAAAAAACATGCGTAACGCTGCCATTGCCAAGGGAGATAACCGGTTCCTTGCCATTGCCAATATATGGGAGTGCTACAACTTCTTTAACCTTACGCTTTTATACGGAGACATTCCATACAGCGAATCCATTATGGAGGAAGCCCCGGTAACACCAAAATACGATAAGCAGTCGGAACTATACCCGGCACTGATAAGCAAGCTGAAAGAAGCCGGGTTATTGATTGATCCGTCAGCACCAGCCGTAAACCCGGAATATGATTATATCTTCCAGGGAGACATGTTAAAATGGAAAAAGTTTGCAAACACTTTACTTGTCAGATATGCCATGTACATGAGCGATGCTGCTCCCGAAGAAGCAAAACAGCTTATTAATGAAATTGTGGGAAACCCGGCAACCTACCCGGTTATGGAATCGAACATGGATAATGCCTTTTATCACTATGGATTTGAAAGGCGTAGAGCAATATTTTATAACAGGCTTTCAAAAGCAAAAATTGAAGAAGCCCCCTTCTCAAATATATTTATTGAACGACTGGTATCGCTAAAAGACCCGCGACTACCGGTATATGCCCGCCCGGTAAAAGAAGCACACACCAATAGCAGTAACAATGTTATTCCATCCAACAAAGGAACCGACAAATATGCAGGCCATTTATACGGAATTACTACAGACAACTCCCATGCGGTAACCTGGAATGGCGGAGCAAAATATGCTTCTCCGGTTGGCGAATACTTCCGCAAAGAGAATGACCTGGGCGAAGCCACCATTGAAAGCGCAGAAGTTCCGCAGGCACTGGCCACTTATGCCGAACTCATGTTTTTCCTTGCCGAGGCATCCGAAAAAGGCTGGTTAAGCACCGGAGAAGATGCTAAAATATATTACGAAGAAGGTATAAAAGCTTCTTTTGAACAATACAACGCCACCTTTACCAGCGAAAAATACACAGCCGCTTTTGGCAACGAAGCTCTCACAACAGCAGAGCAATATCTTTGGCAGGAGTCGGTGGACTACGGAAAAGGCAGGGACAAGCTAACACTTATTGCCGAACAAAAATGGATAGCCTCATTCATGCTGATGTTTGAGCCCTATTTTGACCACCGGCGCACCATGCTTCCAAAACTAAGGGCATCAAACGGGGCAGAAAACTTTGCGGCCAGCGGTAGTGGAAGCAAATTCCCGTCACGGGCAGCATACCCTGCTTCAGAAGATGCCCAGAACGAGACAAACGTAGAAGCAGCCAGAGCCGGCGGGTTCAATGTGCCCATTGTTAACGATGAAACCCGTAACGAAGCCCTGATGTGGCTCTTACAGCCCAAAGGCAACACCTGGCTACAAATGCCGACATTCACCGAACCGGCATACAAAAAAGACTATCCGGCCATTGAAGGGGAAGCAGAATACGGAGAAACATTTAAAAACTGGTACGACAACAACTGGAAATCAATGTTCTGGTGGGAAAACAACGTTCAATAATAACAAAACAACGCATGATAATGAACAACAAAAATATACTCATCTTCAGCATTCTTGCAACCCTCGTTTTAGGTGCATGTGAGGATTTGGCTGAAAGGGGCGACAGGCCAGAATACAAACTGTCATCCGTTAACTTCACGGCAGAGCCAAAGAGCCTCGACAATAGATCGGCCGGTGACAGCATAACCTACATAATAACAGCGCAGGGAGAGCAGGATATGCGATCGTTGCTTATATTGCCCAAAACAACGGGGGGCAGCAAAACCCGGATCAATTACACCGGAGAAGACCCATTCAGGGATCACCGGTTTGGGTTAATGCAGGACGGGGTAAAGCAATTTGGATTAGAGTACATCTATTACATTCCCGAAACCTCTTCGGACATTAAAATTACATTTACGCTTATCGACGGGGAAGGGGAAAAGGAAGTTGAACACAAAATAGAAGTTGAACCAGATATTAATACCTTCAGGAACATTAACCTTTATACTGAATCAGGAATAAATACCGACGGGTTCTCTACCATTGATGGGAAAGCATACACCAACCTGGTCCAATATGAGAAATTCTCGGAGGAAAATGTAAACATTCAGGAATCGGTAGACATCATCTTCCTTGTTGACAGGGAAAGCTACGGGGCAATGCTGGTTGCTCCGGGCAACAGCGAATTTCAGTCCGGCTTCAACTCAAAAAACAATACTGTTTTTGCGAAAAGCAGCCTGATTACAAACGAAAACTTTGATAAGCTTACAAATGGCACACTGGCAGACCTCACCATTGCCGACTCCCTCTCCACAAAAGGGAAAAATGCAATAAAAAACATTAGGGTTGGGGATGTCATCTCCTTCCAGACCGATTATAATGCAAAAAACAATTATAAAAAAGGGGCAATAAGGATTAATGCCATACACCCGGCTTCTTGTGAATGGTACAGCGGAGAGGTATACGCTGTTGAAATGGACGTAATTACACAGCTAACAAAAGAATAACCCGATGACAATGAAAGGTAGAAAATTTGATATAAAGAAATTCTGCAGGCTTGCTTTTATCGTGTTCGCATGCCTGGCGGCCACTTCGGCATATGCTCAGTACGAGGGCTACACCGGCGTTCTGGAACAAGACTCACTGGCCTTGGTGGCTTTTTATCATGCCACCGACGGACCGAACTGGAAAAGTAACCAGGACGGTTTTTCAATAAGCGACCTTGTTGAAGATGTAGAAGAAGAATACACCAAACACACACACCTGGGATTGGGAAAATGGCTGGAAGGCCCCGTAAAAAACTGGTTTGGCGTTAAAGTGGAAGAAGTTGACGGCGTATGGAGAGTGGTATGGCTTTGGCCGGTTGTTGGCAGACGTGAAAACGGACAGAACAAACTAAGCGGCTATGTCCCAAAAGAAATAGGCTACTTAACGGCTTTAAAGGTATTCAGGGTGAACGGCAATAACGGGCTTGCCGGGACCGAACTGCCCGATGAAGTTTACCACCCAAGCCTTGAACGTATTGACGTTGAAAAATGTGAATTTGGGGGGATAATAAGCGATGCTTTCAGAAAGTGTACGAAAATAGAATACATAAACCTTCGTTACAACCAGTTTGATTATATCCCCACGCTGGACTTTATCTCAGAAGAACAATTACTGAACAATTTTACGGCAGATGGCAAAGACAATACCAGTATTATTTTCCTGTACAGCACCCGGTTATCATTTGCCCAGATAGAACCTACCATTGACTATTTTTATACCTTATCGGATATTGCCGGAAAATTCCGCATTGAAGCCCGCGATTGTGATGAGGTGGGTGTTGAAAAAGAAATTATTGCAGCCAAAGGCTCAAAAGTTACCCTTGAAAATAACGATATGGGTAAACAGGGAAAAGGCTTCTGGTACCGAAAAGGTTTCAACACTTATATTACCGGCAATACATTTACCATTGCCAGTCTCTCCGATGCCGATACCGGATACTACCATGTAAGAACAGAGAACGACTATGTAAAAAGCTACGACCAGAACACCAACTATGGTACGGTAAAAACCAAAAAAATGTATGTCCGGTACACACCGGTTGCCCCAAAATGTTCTGGTGCAGAAACCTCATACAACGGAAGAGATGTTATCCTGACATTCACTAAACCTATGGATGTTCCGGAAGAAGGGCAGGCAGCCTCATTTACGGTTAAACACAATGGAGCTGATATAGCTGTTGCCGGAATTAAACGCTCTGGCAGGTTAAATAAAAAGCTGGTTTTAACCCTTGAAGAACCGATAGAATTCGGAGAAAATATAACAATCGCTTATAACCCGGGAAGCATTGCCTGTGAAAATGGTGGCAAATTACCCTCCTTTAACAACCTGGCAGCTACCAATTTCACCAGGCAAAATGCCCCGGTCCCGGTAAGTGCCATAACCCGGACAGATGGTGCCGGAATCTATGTTACATTCGACCAGTTTATTGATACGGCATCGTTCTCTGTTTCTGGTTTTACGTTACATTCAAAAACCGAAAATATGGTTACTACTATTTTACCGGTGCAGGATGAGTCCGGAAAAGGTTTTTCCAAAACAATACTTTTAGCTGTAGGAAACATCATCATTGATTCAACAGACAACCTTTCAGTTAGCTATAAAAAGGGGACCCTAAATGCAGCCTTCGGAACTGCGGTTAAACCTTTTGACTCGCTAAAGATAGAAAATACAGTAAATGTTGAAACAACTCCACTTACCCTTGTATTTGAGGACGGGTTAAATAAAGTCGACAGTGTTATTGTAAAGAGTGACATTAAACTGTTACCATTCCCATTGTACGATGACGGGACCCATGGCGATACTTTGGCGAACGACGGAATCTGGATGTCCGTGCTTGATGTGGTGGATGGTGATTATTATTGGGAAGCTTATGAACTAAAAGCCCAGATTAAATACGATACGGTTAAAAATGTAGATGAAAACACCGGGTTAACCACTATTGTAATAAATCCTTATAAGAAATATTATGATTCGCTGTTAACAGCTCACGATACCCTCACCCTTTCTATTGCCGATGATAAAATAGTTGGCGACACATATGCAGGTATCCGTAATTGCGAACTAGTATTCATTTTAGATTTGAAAGACTATGTTTTGAATAACAATCCCGACACACTGCTCCCATATCTTCTTGGATTGAATAACGACTGGACCGTTGGGGCTGAAATGCTTACGTTTACTTCAACTCCAACAGACTCATCCCAATACGATTACATACTTAATGTTGGAGGGTTCACAAAATTCGATTCCATCAACTTCAATTTCAGAAATGGTGACGAATGGGAAAACTCTTCCCCACATAAAAGATATCACATTGTTAATAAAGAGCTTGACACCATCAATGCTGAATTTGGCGAATACGAGACCCTCAATTCATCCTTTGCGAAAGAAAACCAGGGACCAAGTATCTATCCAAACCCGGCAAGAGATATAATCCATGTGCGCACAGAACAAGGTTACGAAATAGAGAAAGTAGAAATAATTAATCTTTTCGGACAAACTGTTCTTCACGCATATACCCCGGACAAGGCCATACAGATTGGACACCTTGCCAATGGTTACTATCTAATCCGGATAACGGACAAGAACAAATCATCATTTACAAATAAATTCTTAAAAACAGAGTAATTAACGAACAACACATGTAGTTATGAAGAGAACATTATTACTTTTTCAAGTTGCTTTTGTTTCCATGTTGATGCTAACACCATCAGCTAACGCACAAAAGCTATTAGGGCGGGCTTCTATTCCGGCTGAAACTTTCGTGGACGGGCCAACTTCCGGTCAATACATTGGAGGCGGAGACTATACAAGGGCTACAACTACCTACGGTTTTACCCTTCCGTTTACAGACAAGCAACCTTTACAGGGAATATCAGCCATTATTGATGGCCCTAAAGAAGGGACATACTACATTATGCAGGATAACGGATTTGGTGGCCGTCCGGCTTCACCCGATGCACTTCTGCACGTTTATGCGGTACGTTTCGACTGGGACAATAATAAAGTAATTCCTGTAAACTTTACTACCGGTGAAGATTTGGCTGAATTTACAGCGGACTCCTACATCCGTTTAAGTGACCCGGACAATAAACTGAGCTATGAAACCGTGTGCGAAATGACCAATTATCCGGGAACAACAACTTCTCCTTCCGGTCAAACCGTTGCTGTTCACGCTGACATTAAAACCAATAAATGGCTGACCGGTTACGATTTGGATATTGAATCTATTCGTCGGGATAAAGACGGGAACCTTTGGTTTGGCGATGAACTGGGACCTTTCCTGATTAAGACGGATATTACCGGTAAAGTTCTTTTACCAGAGATCAGGCTTCCGGATACGGAAGATTTGGTAACCGGAGACTACATTGTTGGAAAGTCTAATCCATACGCAATATCCGATTGGCATGTAAAAGCAGGAATTGAAGGTATGGCTTTAGATACCAGTAAAGCTAAGCTGTACACTATTCTTGAGGATGACCTTAAAATTACAGGAGCAATAGAAACAGAAAGATTTATCAATGTTTTCGATTTAACTTCTGGTAAATTCGAAGCCACCTCATACAAGTATAAAGTGTATGAACACAGCTATACCAAAGCCAATGGAAAAACGGTAGAAACCGACAACTATACGGTAAACGACTTTACAGCTATAAGCGACAAAGAATTCCTTGTGATGGAAAAAGACCGTGGTGCCGGAGATGCAAGAACTGGAAAGTTTTCTGCTGATGAAGCAGACCGCGTAGCTGCCCGTCGTAAAAAAATATACATGGTTAATCTTGATAAAGTTGACAGCGAAGGTTACCTGATTAAAACACCACTTGTTGACCTTATGAACATTAGTGACCCGGACAACAAGGGCGGAGCCGGAACAATAGACAATATCTACACCTTCCCGATGGAGTGCGTAGAAGCAATTCACGTTGTTTCTGACTCAACACTTATTGTAGCAAACGACAATAACTACCCCGGAGGTTCCCCTTCCCGTAAAACAGATTCTCCGGACGATAACGAATTTGCCCTTATTAAATTCAAAATGTTCGACTTAGAGTCTGACTCTTTAGCTTTAGTAGATATTTACAATGCTGCGAATGAAGACGATACAGCTAAACTGGCAAACTGGTTAACCGGACCGCTTGATACATGGGAAGGCGTTACCGTTGATGAAACAAGCAAAAGGGTTACCAAACTTTCTATATTTAATGAGCGCGGCATTGCCGGTGTTATCTCTCCTTCAATTGGAAAATTAACAGAATTGGTTGAGTTCAAGTTTAACAACCAGGCTAAACTTAGGGGACCTATTCCTGCCGAAGTATGGAACTGCACCAAACTTGAAAAGTTACAGATTAAACTAAACGGAGGATTTGAAGGAACTCCGATTCCTGATGGTATTGAGGCCCTTACCAACGTAAAAGAAATAAATTTTCAGGAGATGGGGCTTTCAGGAGAGTTCCCGGCTAAGATTTTTAATATTAAATCGCTGACTAGTCTTTACTTTCACGGAAATAACTTAACCGGAGTAGTTCCTGAAAATGCGAAAGACGCTACGCAGCTTATCCGTTTTTATGTAAGCGGAAATAAACTGGACAGCCCGCTTCCTTACATTGATTTTGAGGCAGCCAACAATTTGGTTAAAATAGAACTAGAAGGGAATTACTTCACTTTTGCCGATGTAAAACCTTATCACGATGCTCAGGAGGTTGACAAATTTAAAGGATTTAAAGATGCATACCAGTTTGCACACGACACATTAATAGTAAGTGCTGCAAAAGGACTAAAACATACTTTTAACGTGGATATAACTGATGGCGACACATATAACTGGGAAAAAGTAGGTGTAGATACGGTTATAGAAATGAACAATAAATCCTTAGTAATTGATCCGGTTACGGACACCGATTATGTTACCTATACCTGTCTTGTTCAGGACTATGATGTATTAAGTTTTGAAATTCGTGCTATTTTTGATTTAATACCAGGTATAAAAAATGACTCATTAGCCCTTACTAAAATCTATACAGCGGCCAATGGAGAGACCTGGACTGGTGGAGACAGTTGGTTAAGCGGCCCTGTATCTCAATGGGAAGGTATTAAAGTAGAAGATGTTAACGGTGTACCCAGGGTAACAGAACTACGCCTTGACAAAATGAACCTTTCCGGTGAAATATCTTCAGCTATTGGAGAACTAACTGCCCTTACAAGACTTGATATAATTGGCAACCCTGAAGTTGGCGGAGCAATTCCGAAGGAAATCTATAATTGTACTATGCTTAAGCGCTGGCACATGGAAGATATGCCTAAGTTAACAGGTGGTATCCCTGATGGTATTGAGGCATTAAGCAGCCTTGAAAGAATTAACTTTGAAGGTTCGGTTAACCTCGGCGGAACTATTCCTGCTGAACTATTTGAAATAACTACACTTCAGAGAGCATACCTTGAACAGGCCGGTTTTACAGGCAAACTACCAGAAACCGTAAAAAAAGCAACACAGTTAACCCGGTTCTATCTGCATGACAATAAACTTAACGGGCCGTTACCATTTGTTGAGTTCGACAATAACGGTGCTGACGTGCAGATAAAACTTACAGGTAACCACTTCTCCTTTGCCGATGTTAAACCTTACCATGACAATAGAGAATCGTATAAATCATTTTCTGATGAATATCAATTTGCCCAGGACACAACCGAAGTAAGTGTTGAAGACGGTGCTAAGCATACCTTTACTCTTGACGTAACAGGAGGGGAAACATTCGCCTGGTTTAAAAATGAAGAAACAACCCCTGTTGCTACTGAAAAATCATATGCAATCGATCAGGTTGCAAAAACTGATTCTGGCACAATATACACTTTAAAAGTCCAAAGTTCAGACGTTGCCAGTTTTGAAATTCGTGCCGCATTTGTCCTTAAAGTAACCGACAAAGCGATTAACTCACTTGCAAATGCTAACGCTGAAACATTCAAGTCATATCCTAACCCTGTAGCAGATGTATTATATATTGAATCGGAGAATTCAATTGCCAATATTTCATTAACTTCTCTTACAGGTAGCGAAATCAGCATAGATTACTCTATTACAGATAATGCAGCTAATGTTCAGACTTCCGGATTAAACGCAGGTGTTTATTTTGTGAAAGTAACATTTGACAACAATAACGTTGCAGTATTCAGGGTAATTAAAAATTAATCTCTCTCATACTTCACTTAAAAAGCCCGGACGAAATGTCCGGGCTTTTTTCTTGCAAACAATACACAAAGCTTGTCATTAAAACGAAGAACCTGAACCCGTTTATTGTCATTTAAGCAAAGCGTTATCAAATTAAGCGGAGCCAGTCCTTGTCATGTTGAACGAAGTCGATTTCTGTCATGTTGAGCGGAGTCGAAACCTGCTAAACACTACCTAGTGTCTCATTGATCGGAATCGTTTCTAGTCAGGTCAAGCGTAGTCGAAACATGTCCCTAAACAAAAACAACCTATATTTACCACATGAAAACATACTACGTTTACATCTTACAATGCGCAGACAACTCCTATTACACAGGCATAACCAACAACTTAACAAGAAGAATAGCAGAACACCAGGAAGGCTGTGACCCACAATCCTACACTTTCTTCAGAAGGCCAATAACACTGAGATTCTTTGAAACCTTCAACAATGTTAATGATGCAATTAAGTTTGAAAAGCAGGTGAAAAGGTGGACCAGAAAGAAAAAGGAAGCCCTGATTGACAGAAACTGGGAAAGGTTAAAAAACTTAGCCATTTGTAAAAACAATTCTTCTCATAAGAATTATGAAAACAGTTGAACCCATCAGAAAAACACAGTACGTTTATTAAACAAATGCCCCTGCTCATGTTTCGACTCCGCTCAACATGACAACAGCAGGTACTTCAACCTGAAACCCATCCGCTCAACATGACAACAGCAGGCATTTCAACCTGAAATCATCAGGTGTTTTTTTTGTTACATAATAGCCAAAAAAACAAGAGATTTTAAGGACAAAAAAGCTTATTTTAGAATACCCATCGCTTCAAAAAAATAACAGTACAGCACCAATACCAAACCAATACTGTCATTCAGAAGGAAGAACCGAAGCCGGTTTGCTGTTGAGGGTTCGTTCCCGTCATATCAAATGGAATCAGTTCTCGTCATGTTAAGCGAAGTTGAAACATGTCAGTTCAAGCAGAGTCATTGTCAGGTTGAGCGGAGTCGAAACATGTCAATTCGAATCCCGAAAAACATAAAGAACATGTAGTTTCAAAAAGTTACTTTTTGGGGAGGTCTCGCACCAAAAACAAGGTTTTTACCAAGTCTTTATTTTACAAAGCACAGCAGCTGGCACATAAAAGAAAGCAAACAAGAAAATATTGAATTAACAATAAATTAACATTTACGTAATATTGAACTCTGCTTTTATATACTACATTTGCCCGAAACTTACACCCAACAGTTATGCAATTAAGAACCGTACAAAACGATTTAACCGAAAAAGGAAAAATAGGAAACATGGCGCATGAAAGAAGAAGAAAAAGCCTAAAACAAACAAAAAGGCAAGGTATTACACCATAAGTACAGCCTCCTGATTAAAAATCAGACAAAAACATAACCTTTTGTAAATAGACACTATTGCTTTCTGATCTAAAGCAAACAGTATGATTATGCTTAATAAACAACATGAATAAATTTTACAGAAAAAATAAAACAAAATTTTAATCCTTTTCAAATTACATTTATTATGAAAAAAACAACAACCCTATTGTTAACTGCAATGGCAGCAATTCTGTTTCAAACTTCCTTGTTTGCGCAAACAATGACTATTGAGAGCTACACTAAAGATATACGCAATCCACTCTATATGATTGACGGGTATGGGCGAAATGACGCGAATGCGACATATACAGATGCTATTAATTATGGGGATGGAGATATAATACTAAAACTTGATCCAGAATCCCATATTCAAACAATAACCGTTGATTTTTTTAAAGGTTGGGATGACGATATTTCTGTATTTATTTCATCTGATAAGGAAAATTTCACAATGGTTGGAACTGCTGGAGAAAAAGAACTTGGTCATCAGATAACCTTCACTGTAAATCAAACTGCAAAATATATTAAAATACGTCTAATAGCGGGTGGAGATGATGATTTTGATACAAAGTTATACGAACTCTATTTTAACGGAAAGAAAAATGAAAAACCAGTCCGTAAGCCTTGGAGCGGCAGCATCACCCCCGAAGGTAACATATACAGAAATGGAAATGTCGGAATAGGTACCTCTGAAACAAACTCAAAGCTTACAATAAAGAATACTGACTATTACCAAAGAAGCATCGATATAGATAATACGAATAGTCATATTTATTTTGGGGATCATACATTATCATTTCTTTCAAAACCATCATGGAAATATGTGCCATATATTGAATGGAAAGCACCAAATGGAAAAAGACAGGCTTATTTAGGCTGGCAACCTGAATATTTTAACCTAACATTGGAGAATGGGTACAATTTCTCTATTAATGGGGGCAATGTAGGAATTGGAACTTCTGCACCAAGTAATGTCCAGTCCTGGAGTAGGGTTCTGGATGTACACGGGGCAGAGCATTCAAAGATTTTGGCTACAAGTAGTACAGGTAATGTTATAACCGGGATATTCTCTCACGGAACAAACTGGAACGGAATTGTAGGGCGCCTGGGGACAGAAAGCAATCATGATTTACGTTTAATGGCTGGGTATGGTAATGATCAAATGACAATTAAAACAAATGGAAATGTAGGTATCGGAACAACCAAACCAACCGAGAAACTCACCGTTAAAGGAACCATACTGGCTTCAAAGATAAGGGTGTTAAACGATTCAGAAATACCAGCTTCCGACTATGTATTCGAACCGGATTACAACCTTCGTTCTCTTAAAGAAGTAGAAACATTTGTAAAAGAAAACAAGCACCTTCCCGAAGTGCCCAGTGCAGCAGAATTTAAAGAAAACGGTTACAGCATTGGCGAAATGGACGACGTACTGCTAAGAAAAATTGAAGAGTTGACACTTTATTCTATAGCCCAACAAAAAGAAATTGAGCTCTTAAAAAGAGAAAACCAGAAGCTTCGCGAAAAAGACGAGGCCATGGAAGAAGTTTTAAAAAGAATTGAAGCATTAGAAAAAAAATAATTGCCATGAAAACAAACAGAATAAGACAGACAGCAATCACAACCTGTTCCTTCCTGATGCTGGCCGTAACTCAGGCAACAGCCCAAATAAGCGGCCCAACGGAAGTGGCCCCTGGTTCAAAGCATTACTATTATGAAGGGGACGAAGGCTGTGCGGACGGTAATATTACATGGAACGTAACAAACGGGGAAGTTGTATATGAAGGTTATGATTATGTGCAAATAAAATGGGGGCAGGAAGGCCCCGCCGGGACTATATCGAACAATTGCGGGAATCATGTATACGAGGTCTCCATCAAAGGCCCGGTGATTAATTTTTCTTACGACGCTTCAGGGAACCGTACGTCGCGGTATTTAATACAGACCGGGTTAAAAGGCTCAAAAGAAGGGCTTCAAAACAGGGGCCCGGAAGGGTTTTCCCTTGAAAAAGGGAAAGTGCTGCTTTACCCCAACCCCACATCGGGCCTGTTAAACTTTGAAATTAAATCGACAGAAGACGAAGGCTTGGACATAAAGGTCAAGGTATATACCATTTCCGGAGGGCTTATTGTTGAAGAAAAACACAGCACCGCCCGTTTCGAAGTGGACATCACCGGACAGGCCAATGGGACATACCTGCTGGATTTATATGTCAACAACAAAAAGCAGGGGTTTACCATCATCAAAAAATAGTTACGTAGAATAAAACCAAAGAAAAATGAACAGATTATTATCAATTATATGCACACTTTTCATAGTCACCCAACTATCGGGACAGGTTTCAGCTGTTCGGGACAAAACAATCAGCCTGCCCGAAGATGACATAGGGTGGTTTACAACTGCCATAGCCCGGGATTACATCACTTTAAACCCCGGGTATGAAATAAATGGGGAGGCAGGGATAGAAAAGGAACTGAAGATAGACGAAAGCCTTGTGTTCAGTGCCGATTACAGACCGGAGGGGGATTATGCAAACCCCCTCACCCGAAAAATAGACAAAAGTAAACCGGTTGGCAGCATGGCCGGTTCCGGAAGCGTAACCCCAACCGGGGGGGCTGCTTACCAGGTCCCATTGATATTGCCCCCCGGGACAGCCGGTATGCAGCCCAATGTATCTGTTGTGTACAACAGCCAGGGGGGCGGCGGGTTTCTCGGAAAAGGCTGGGACATTGGCGGGCTGTCTGCCATTACACGTACCCCGCAGGACCATTTTCATGACGGGTATGCCGGTGGGATATATTTTGACGACAATGACCGTTTTGCACTGGACGGACAGCGCCTGGTGCTGTATTCGGGAAAATATGGGGGCGATGGCTCGGAATACCGCACCGAAAGCGAAACCTTCATGAGGATAAAGCTCCACGGCAATGCAGAGCTACAGTATTTTACGGTAGAAACCAAAGACGGCCGGACCCTGGAGTACGGAAGGGCACCAGAAGCGCGGGTCACCCTGCAGGGAAAAGGCCGTGTCTTCACCTGGCAACTGAACAAAGTAACCGATGCCAATGGCAATTACATGGTATATGAATATGAGCAGGAAGAAGGGGAAATACGGATTGAAAAAATAAAATATACGGGAAATACGGACACCGGCCTTGCCCCCTACAACACCGTACAGTTCTATTACGACCTGCGCTCCGACAAGAGGGCCCTTTACATTGGCGGTGCGGCAATAAAGCGTAAGCATGTCCTGCGGCAAATAAAGACATTCAGTGACGGGGCCCTGCTAAAATACTACACCTTCGGGTATGCCGACAGCAAGCTGACCAAACTGCATGAAATAACAGAACACGCAGCTTCAGGGCAACAGTTGAACGCTACCGTTTTAGGCTGGCAAAACCTAAAAACAACGTTTGATGACGAGCTCACGACCGTGCCCAACCCCTGTGGTTCAAAGAACCTTTTCGGAGACTTTAACGGCGATGGAAAAAAAGATCTGTTGGTACAAAAAAGACGCTATCCTGCCCAGGGAGACTACAGTACCGATGACAAATGGCAGGTCTATCTGGGCACTGGCTCAAAAACATTTCAGTTAGTCTGGGAAGGCAGCCTGAAAAAAAGGTTTAAAGGCTTTCTGATAGGCGATTTTGATGGTGACGGGGATGACGATATACTGATGAGAAGCTGGAACCAGCACTCTGAAAAGGTCCAGGTCAATTGTAATGATGAAACTGCACAAACCACGGGTGTTAAAAAAACAGAGAACAAGATTACAAAAACAGGGCGTGCATCCTCAGTTGCCCCACCACCAGAAGACGACATATGTTACCAATACTTTTCATGGTGGCAAAATGATTTTGAGTTTTTCCATTTCGAAGGCAATGCCATGATCAGAAACGCTAAACATGACTGGAATTTCAGGGGGGAAGAAGGCGATATTGTCTACAACATTGATTTAGATGCAAACGGGGACATGGAATACCTAATCCTTAAATCTGACAAGACTTACCGTACCGTTGCAGGGCTGACCACACAATATTTCGAGTATTTTAAATCCCCGGATATTTTACGCTTTATAGATTTCAACGGGAACGGAAAAGTTGACATCATGGTGATAAAAGGGGACAACACCAAAATATTCGAATACGATGGTTCAAAACTAAACACCCTGCTAAATAGCAATTCATTGTTTAATAAGGACTGGCTCATATACTGGACAGGTCATTTTCCTGAAGACAGGAGAGAAAAATTCTTTGCAGGCGATTTTAACGGGGACCGTATGACCGATTTCCTGTCATATGATGAAGACAAAAAATGGTACAGGTATATGAGTACCGGGCGTGGCTTTAGCAAAGAACTACATACAGGACTAACAGGAAACCTTTCTAAAGACAACCAAATAACCTATGCCTACAGGGTGGAAGACATGAATGGGGATGGGATTTCCGACATACTGGAAGTTAAAACGATATGGAAAAACAACGTTTCTTCCAGTAAAGATTTTTACTTGTACAAAAACCGGAACCTTTCCTTTGAAAAAGAGGTACATACCATAGAAACAACAGACGATTTGAGCTTCGCCCATTTCTTTGATATAAACGGGGACGGCATCAATGAACTGATATTAAAACAATACTGGGCACATCCATTTAGTATTATAAGCTTTGACATCGATGAGCCTCAATTTGTGAAAAACATATCCAATGGCAATGGGTTGCGCACTACCTTCAATTACCGGTCACAGCCTTTCCGGGGGATAAATTACAACAGTGACAGGGAAATAGCCACAGACTTCTCCAACTACACGGTCAACATGCATGTGGTCAATTATATGGAACATTGGTCGCCAACCCAAAGGTTGTCAAGGCAGGAGTATACCTTTACCGACGCAAACATTAACCGTATGGGGAAAGGTTTTATGGGTTTTAGCGAGGTAAAAGTAAAAGACTATTACACCAGCATTGAAACCACCAGCACATACACCTACAAAAATTCAGAGTCAGGTAAAACGTTTTATTTCCCTGCGTTGACCGGGAGCACGAAAAAATATGGCAGTACAACTTTGGAAAGCACCGTTGTAGGCTATCATGTGGACAACCTCTCAACACCTGAAGGGACAAGGTATTTTGCCTACCCGAAAACCAAAACGACTACAACCCCCCTTACCGGGACTACGGTTGCCCAAAGTTTTGCTTATGATGGGTACGGGAACCTTGAAACCAGCACAACAAATTACGGCAACGACGGCAGTGAAACCGTAACCAATATCTATATAAAGCAAGGGGCCTGGTGCAAATCGCGGCTGCAAAAATCGACAACCACCCGAAAATATAAATCGGAACCAGAATATTCTGTCACCGCCGATAATACTTTTGATTCCAAAGGGAACCTTAAAACCAGCACCAGCAAAGGGGTGACAAACACCTATGGGATAGATGGGTACGGGAACGTTACTTCAACAACGGCCACAGGTGCCGATATAGTGGCCACTACCAGCAGTGTGGTTTATGATCCAAAAGGCAGGTTCGTTGAAGAGGCCAAAAATTCCCAAGGCCAGACAGCGTACTATACTTACGATTTAATGGGCAGAAAACTTACCCACCAGGGCATAGACGGAAACACCAGCCGGTTTGAATACGATGAATTTGGAAAAATGGTAAAGTCGGTTTCTGCAGACGGTATTGAAACCAGGCACACCTTTGGCTGGTCCGGCCCCGATAAAAATGGCGCCCTGTACTATATTTACAGCCAGGCCAGCGGCATGCCCTACCGGTATACCTATTACGATATCCTGGGACGTGTGGTACGGGAAGAAAGCGACAGTTACAACGGCATGGTGGTTGTCGACAAAAAGTACAACCAAAAAGGGCAGCTTTATGAAGAAACATTCCCTTACCTTTACAGCCAGGGTGCCGCTTCTGTCCCAAAAACAACCTACGGCTACGATAATTACGGCCGCCCAAAAAGTGTCACCTCAAACGGATTGACAACAAGTACTTTGTATAACGGAAAAGAAGTGTCCACAACATTGCCCTCCGGGGACAAGCAGACAAAAACCTACGATGACATGGGCATGCTCACCACAGCAAGCGATGAGGGTGGAAGCATTTCGTATTATTACTATAGCCATGGCCAGCCAAGGGAGATCCGTGCCCCGGGCTCCAAGTTTACGATGACGTACGATACAAACGGTTTCCAGAAAACATTATCGGATCCCGATGCAGGGAACTTTACGTACGATTATAACAGCGCCGGCCAGCTGATGGGCCAGACAAGCCCCAAAGGGGACAAAACAAGCTTTACCTATGACGATCTTGGACGGGTAAAAACCAAAACAACCCCGGACGGCACCTATACCTATGCCTATATTGCCAGTGGCAATGGCACCGGGCAGCTGGACAAAATCCTAAAGGGGGGCACCGAGCTGGAAGATTACGACTATGACAGTTTCGGGCGTTTAACCAACTTTAAAGAAAAAACCGGGGACATTTACCTGGCCACAGGGTACGCGTACAATGCAAACGGACAGCTTTCTGCCATAAACTATCCCGAAGGTTTTGGGGTAAAATATGCTTATGACAATATTGGGGCCCTGACCGAAATCCGGGACGCCTCCGATAACCGCGTAATCTGGAGCCTCGACGACATCAACAACGATGGGCAGCTTGGCGGATACAGCTACGGGAACGGGCTGAGCACATCGTTAACCTATGATGCCCACCAATTGCCCGATAAAATTACAACAGGGGGCATCCAACAGCTGGACTACAATTTTAATGCGGAAAAAGGGTGGCTGGACAACCGTACCGGCATGGTCAAAGGGATTAAAGAAACTTTTGAATATGACGGCCTTAACCAGCTTACCGGTGTAACCAGCAGCATGCCGGCCCTGAACCAGTCTGTCCAGTATGACGGAAAGGTTGTGGGCAACATTGCCTCGAAATCGGATGTGGGCACATACCACTACGGAAACGGCGCAGGCCCCCATGCACTTACAGCGGTAACAAGCCCGTCGCAGGGGTTGATCAATAAAGCTTCCCAGGACATCGATTATACCTGGTTCGAGAAAGTAGGAAAAATAAGCGAGGGTGACCATGTAATAGACTTTACCTATGGGTTCTCGCAACAGCGGGCGGCCATGGAAGTAAAACACCGTGGTTCGGTTACAAGGAAAGTTTACTACTCGGGTAACTACGAACGCCATGTTGAAGGTGGTACCACTAGGCATATCTATTACATAAACAGCCCCGGAGGCTTGGCGGCCATTTGCAAAAAAGAGGCCGGAAGCAGTGAAATGTACTACGTGCACACCGACCACCTGGGCTCTGTACATGCCATTACAGGCGAAGGACAGAACGTAAAGGCCCGTTACTACTACGATGCCTGGGGAAGGCAAAAAGAACTGGACATAAACGGTACAGCATTCAGCACAACAGAAAACCTTCCCTGGCTGCACAGGGGCTATACCGGGCACGAGCACATAAAAGAAGTGGGCATAATAAACATGAACGGCAGGGTGTACGACCCGGTTTTAGGGCGCTTCATGTCCCCCGACCCTTACGTGCAGGCCCCCGATATGACCGTGAATTTTAACAGGTACGCATATTGCCTGAATAATCCGCTCATATATACAGACCCGAGTGGGGAGAGTTTCCTTTCAAAATTAGCCTCTGGTCTATCCTTTGGGTTGTATGGTCTGTGGCAGCATAACAAAGCACAGCAAATGGGATACAATGATGTTCAATCTTTTTTATATGCAGGAGCACAAACTGCAATAACTGCAACTTCAACATGGGCAGGAAGTGCAATTTCAACTTCAGGAGTTCCCTTTGCAAATACTTTATCTGTTATGGCCAGTTCTGCAATTAGTAGTACTGGGACTAGTATTATAACAGGAGGCCGTACTGATATTAGCGTAAGTTTTGGTGTAGCCTCATATAATTTTACGCAAGGAGAATGGGGTTATCTTGGAAAAAAAGGGAATAGTGCACTTGAAAATATCGGTTATGGATTAGGTGCTTTTGCAAATTTATCTGATGCTTGGGCAATTGCTAAGGGTGCTTATGGAAATAATGTTGGCGAAGCTGATTTAGTAACAAAGAACGACCCAATTGGGCATTCGGAATTAAGAACTGTACCTGATGCAAAAGGAAATACGGAAAACCTTATTTCTGTTGGTCCAGATTGGGATAGAGCAGTAAGAGGAGATAGTTTCTGGGATGCTCCTGGCTATAATGATTGGCCTACACATGCAAATGATGTGGGATTGGATGGGTTGACTGTTTCAAAGATTCGAATATCTAATGTTCGTTTAGATAAAATAAATCAGTATGTCAGTGGTAATCTAAAAAACTTTAGATATAGTGCATTGAATACTAATTGTGTCACATCTGTTTCAAATGCTCTATTGAAAGCAGGAGTACTTAACATGCCATTCTTGCGTCACCCTTCATTACTTCAAATGCAAATGTTTGCAAGAAGGTATTCATACTTTTCTCCTTATATGACTAATCCGTAATTATATGAAGACAATATTGTATATGGCCTTGTTTGGTTTGATTTTTAGCTCTTGTAGTAGCAGTAAAGTAGTTACTTATTTAAAAGACTGTGAAAAGACGAGAAATGAACAAAAGGAGACGTACTGTCCCACTTCTGTAGAGAACCTAAAAACTAAACTACCAACTAATGATGTAGTATATTATTTAGGTACAGATAGTGAATACCATTATTTGAAATATCATTATAGAACAATGTTATTTTCATATGATAAAACTGCGAAATGGGCTGTAATGGGTTTTAAAATTGAGAAGCAAGAATATGAACCTGCTGAGAATATTGATTATAACGAAATGGCTAACAAAAAAGATAATTATCCTATAAAAGTCAAGGACTTATAAAATAAAAAAGCCCGGCAAGTCCGGGCTTTTGTTTTATCTATTTTTCCAAAGTTCGGGATTTCTACTTGTATGAAGAACAGCCGAAACAATTATAGCTTTGTTCTTTTCGTCGATTGTATAGTGAATCACAAACGGAAATACATTTAAAACGGTAGTTCTTACACTATTGTAACGGATATTTGAAGCTTTAGGGTTTTGCCTGATAAAATGGACATTTTCCCCTACTGTCGCAAGTCTATGATTTGTGGTCTATAGGTTAACGCTTAAATCACGTCTATAGGGCAGGCTGAACGAATAAAACAACTGGAAGAACTGATTCAACACGACAAAAAATAGGAGAAAGAATTCATGGAAGATAAATTCACATCCTCAATATTTGGGTTAAGGATAATGGATATAAATACTTTTCTGTTCCTTTTTTTATTGGCTATTAGCATTACACTTATCAATTGTGGTGGTTCAAGAAAAGCAATAACCCAGGAAAATCAAGAAAATACGGATATAGTTGGTACAGCTTTAAAAGAAGAAACAGGAAAAACAAACACTGGTGCATCAACTAACCCTGCCTCTAATCGTCTCTTAAAAGAGATAAAAAATTCTTCGACACAATCAGATAGTTTTATTGATAGCCTTAGAATGGGATTTATTGAAAAACTTGATGGAGAACATTATTCGTATCACCTTGTTGAACCTACTCCTTCCATATTGAAAAAAGTCTTTCCTGGGGTTACATTTTTTGCCACAAAACAAGTGGGTGATATTTCTGGAAAATATTTGGGAGCATATTTTAATGGAAAAAAGTATGACCCATTGGTAAATTTTAACCGCCTATATACCATAGCAAATACTGAAAGTTCATGTTCTTTTGATGATCGAGTAAAAGCATTCATCCTTATTTATCATGAATATGGTATTCAACTAGAGTTGCAAAGCATTACACCTAAAAAGATTGATGTCTGGGAAACTTTTGTGTATTCTAGCCAGTTGAATTACGAAGTTAAGGCTTTGATCAACAACAAACTTATCACCCACTATATATTCTTTGAAAACAATCAGTTCAAATGTATTTGTATGTCAACAAATAATAATGTACACGAAATTGTCTGGATACAAACCAATTAATCAAACAAAGTAAATGAGAACAATACTTTTTTTAACACTAAGAAACTGTTTGAATTTAATTTACCCTACTACCGCAAGTCTGTGACTTGTAGTCTATAGGTTAACAAACTTACCCCCCCTACTGCCGCAAGTCTGTGACTTGTGGTCTATAGGTTAACGCTTAAACCACAAGTTGTAAACTTGCGGTAGTGGGGAGCAGGCTGAACGAATAAAACAACTGGAAGAACTGATTCAACACGACAAAAAATAAGAGAAAGAATTCATGGAAGATAAATTCACATCCTCAATATTTGGGTTAAGGATAATGGATATAAATACTTTTCTGTTCCTTTTTTTATTGGCTATTAGCATTACACTTATCAATTGTGGTGGTTCAAGAAAAGCAATAACCCAGGAAAATCAAGAAAATAAGGATATAGCTGGTACAGCTTTAAAAGAAGAAACAGGAAAAACAAACACTGGTGCATCAACTAACCCTGCCTCTAATCGTCTCTTAAAAGAGATAAAAAATTCTTCGACACAATCAGATAGTTTTATTGATAGCCTTAGAATGGGATTTATTGAAAAACTTGATGGAGAACATTATTCGTATCTTCTGATAGATTCTGTACCACCTATATTAAAAAAAGTCTTTCCAGGTGTTTCTTTCTATACCGAGAGAATAGGAGGTGTAAACCCCTATATAGGAATTGGAGCTTATTTCAATGGCAACAACTATGGCCCCGTCGTGGACTTTAATCAATTATATTCATTGACTCAAAAAGAGAGTACTTGTTCTTTTGAAGAAAAGGTTGAATCATTAATTCTTCTTTACCATGAATATGGTATTCAATTAGAGTTGCAAAGCATTACACCTAAAAAGATTGATGTCTGGGAAACTTTTGTGTATTCTAGCCAGTTGAATTACGAAGTTAAGGCTTTAATCAACAACAAACTTATCACCCACTATATATTCTTTGAAAACAATCAGTTCAAATGTATTTGTATGTCAAAAAATAATAATGTACACGAAATTGTCTGGATACAAACCAATTAATCAAACAAAGTAAATGAGAACAATACTTTTTTTAACACTAAGAAACTGTTTGAATTTAATTTAACCGGTTTAATATAAGCTTTATCGAGGCTAATTTGACCATTGTTTCGCTTGTGTCCGTGAGATACTCAAAATCTTTGCTCAGCCCCCTACTGCCGCAAGTCTGTGACTTGTGGGCTATAGGTTAACAAACTTAAACCACAGGGGAAAGTTGGCAATATGGCCCATGGACACCCCGCCATTGATTCTCATGATGGGTGCCTTAGCTACTTCTTCGATATCCTGGGCGTGCATGTTTCCGGTAACCGCCAGGGATGTAATGATAAAAACGATATTTAATACTTTTTGCATGATTTTGTTTGATGCTTTTAATTTAACCTTTGTGTTATTTGCGTGGCAAACATTCTTTGCTTTTCAAATTACGACGGCAGGTGCCACGCCATCCCCGTCTTTGTATTCCCAGGGCGCTGCCCCGGGCTGGATTGGTCTGCCCTTTCAGGGCGGCTCCAAACTCCCTGGCTGACAGCTTTAAACACATAAACTTCCCCCTACTGTCGCAAGTCTGTGACTTGTAGTCTATAGGTTAACAAACTTAAACCACAGAGGAAAGTTGGCAATATGACTCATGGACACCCCGCCATTGGTTGTCATGATGGGTGCCTTAGCTACTTCTTCGATGTCCTAGGCGTGCATGTTTCCGGTAACCGCCAGGGCTGTAATGACAAAAATAATGTTTAGTACTTTTTGCATGGTTTTGTTTACTGCTTTTTAATTTAACCTTTGTGTTGTTTGCGTGGCAAACATTCTTTGCTTTTCAAATTACGACGGCAGGTGCCACGCCATCCCCGTCTTTGTATTCCCAGGGCGTTGCCCCGGGCTGGATTGGCCTGCCCTTTCAGGGCGGCTCCAAACTCCCTGGCTGACAGCTTTAAACACATAAAACTTCACCCCTACTGCCGCAAGTCTATGACTTGTAGTCTATAGGTTAACAAACTTAAACCACAGGGGAAAGTTGGCAATATGTCCCATGGACACCCTGCCATTCGTTGTCATGATGGGTGCCTTAGCTACTTCTTCGATGTCCTGGGCGTGCATGTTTCCGGTAACCGCCAGGACTGTAATGATAAAAACGATATTTAATACTTTTTGCATGGTTTTGTTTACTGCTTTTTAATTTAACCTTTGTGTTATTTGCGTGGCATACATTCTTTGCTTTTCAAATTTCGACGGCAGGTGCCACGCCATCCCCGTCTTTGTGTTCCCAGGGCGTTGCCCCGGGCTGGATTAACCTGCCCTTTCAGGGCGGCTCCTACTGTCGCAAGTCTGTGACTTGTAGTCTATAGGTTAACAAACTTAAACCACAGGGGAAAGTTGGCAATATGACTCATGGACACCCCGCCATTGGTTGTCATAATGGGTGCCTTAGCTACTTCTTCGATGTCCTGGGCGTGCATGTTTCCGGTAACCGCCAGGGCTGTAATGACAAAAATAATGTTTAATACTTTTTGCATGGTTTTGTTTACTGCTTTTTAATTTAACCTTTGTGTTGTTTGCGTGGCATACATTCCTTGCTTTTCAAATTACGACGGCAGGCGCCACGCCATCCCTGTCTTTGTATTCCCAGGGCGTTGCCCCGGGCTGGATTAACCTGCCCTTTCAGGGCGGCTCCTACTGTCGCAAGTCTGTGACTTGTAGTCTATAGGTTAACAAACTTAAACCACAAGTTGTAAACTTGCGTTAGTGGGAGGTTCATTTACCAACCAATACCTCAAAAACATATTACGGCTTAAGCCGTAATATGCGATTTATTATTAGTGCTGGTGTAATCATGGACTAAAGCTCACCTTAATTATCTTTTTAAAATGGTGATTGTTTGATATTCTCCATTGTCATTATTTATTTTCAAAATATACACACCTGTTTTGTATGACGATAGATCAATCCCCCCGTTATTTTCAATACTTTCAAAAAAGAGCAATTCTCCTTGTGAATTGTAAACTTCAACAATAGAGTTTGTGAATTTGCCTACTTCAATATTTATTAATCCATCTGTTGGATTAGGGAAAATGGAAGGGATTTCTGGTTTGTTTTCCACCTGAGATTCCATACCTCCACTCATAATTGCTTCAGTACTTTTCAGAGAAGTTTGTTCTATTTCCTCAATATTATCTAAATCCCGAAAAACTTTGGAAGACAAAGAAGCAAGCACCCCATACTCACCAAATGCAACAATATCCGATTTATTGTCGCCATTTATATCTGCAATAGTTCTGGGAGAATAGACCTCGGAAAACCCACCTGATGCCGCATTGTTCCCAAAATAGTTTCTCCAATAATAAGTATCTTTAAAACTTGGAGTGTTAGCTCCCGAGGTGCTTATTGAAACTTTAACACCGGCATTATGAAAGCCGACTATATCTGCTTTCCCATCTCCATTTATATCGGTTAAATAGATAGGGTGATTATTTATATCCCAATCATCTGTATGACAATA
This sequence comes from Bacteroidales bacterium, assembly GCA_965230395.1. Classification (GTDB taxonomy): domain Bacteria; phylum Bacteroidota; class Bacteroidia; order Bacteroidales; family UBA10428; genus UBA10428. Next base: position 862,530 of record CBDDKV010000002.1, on the reverse strand, counting down.
ATCCTCTAAAACACCAGAAGGCCATCTGAAACCAAACCCATTCCCATCAACTTTTGCTAATGCGACTAGAACACTGCTTGCCCCGAAACATACAATATCATCTTTCCCGTCACCATTCACATCTGCTAACACTCTTCTATGGTTTGTACTATTCCACCCTTGATTACTTCCAAAGTCTGACACATATAATTTAGGCGTTGTAAATCCGGGGGGTTGATAGTCTGCAACTTTTAAACCTAATGCAACTTTAACTCCCTGTTCTCCAAACCCAACAATATCTTTAGCCCCATCACCATTAACATCGGCTAGGGCTACAACATGATTGGAGATAGAATAACCATCGGAACTACAAAAATCCTCTAAAACACCAGTAGGCCATCTAAAACCAAACCCATTCCCATCAACTTTTGCTAATGAAACTAAAACACTACTTGCTCCAAAACATACAATATCATCTTTCCCGTCACCATTCACATCTGCTAACATTCTTCTATGGTTCGCACTATTCCAACCTTGATTGCTTCCAAAGTCTGATATATATAATTTAGGGGTTGTAAACCTTGGGGGCTGATAGTCTGCAACTTTAACAGCCAGAGCAACTTTAACTCCTTGTTCTCCAAACCCAACAAGATCCTTAGCCCCATCACCATTAACGTCTGCCAGGGTTACAACGTGATTGGAGATAGAATAACCATCAGAACTACAAAAGTCATCTAATACAGAAACTCTGTACCTAAAACCAGGGCCATCTGCATCCTCATATGCGAGAGAAACAAAAACACTGCTTGCTCCAATTGCTACAATATCATCCTTTCCATCACCATTAACATCCCCCAATAGTCTTCTATGCTGATTTGTTCTCCACCCTCCAGCATTATATCCATAGGTATTTGTCCAACGCTTTTTATAAACGCGAATATAATCAATTGCCATTTCAGCGGACGACCAATATGGAGGAGGAAGGCAGTTTTTATTCTGATCAAGAAAGTTATCTATTGCCAGATTAGTTATTAATTTTGAAGGATGATTTGGAGTGAAATTATTGCAAGGAAACCGTCTCACCTCAGCATTGTCAATATACCAAACAATCTCATCAGGGGTCCATTCAAGGCCATAAATATGATAATTATCATCGATAGAATTTGACAAAATTTCGTAATCATAGTTCCCACTTAGGCCCATTTCTCCATTAGCTTTGTAAATATGCCAGTGCACGTTATTTGTAACTTTATTCTTATTAGACCCGGTTTCGAAGATATCAATTTCATTGTACCAGTTATTACCATCCTGACTATATAACCAAAAAGCCGGCCATATTTTATATACCGCGGGTAGTTTACACCTAATCTCAAAATATCCATATTGAAATAATTGCTTCGATTCAAACCATGCAGATGTATAATTATAATCTTGAGCACATTCAATGTTACCATCGCAATCAATATCGTATTTGCAACTATTTAAATTAGTAGTTAAGCTGCCATGCATGGACATAGGAGGTTGTTCTTTATTAGCAACTAATGTTAATGTTGTTGCCCCGGAAACAACACCATATTTATAATTTGGGGTTGTGGGAATATGCTCTTTGTTATCTACATAACATTGCAATTCCGTACCATGATAATAGTTTTCTCTAAACCATTTATTATCATCAAAAGAGGTAGAATTAAATTCATCATTAAAGATAAGCTGATAACCTGTCTTTGACTGACAATAAGAATTTTTACTTATTATAAAAAAAATAAGTAATGATAGTAAAATAGTCCTTTTCATAAGTAAAAGTTTAATTGTTTTTGTATTTATTGTAGATGTAATTAATCGTTTTCCATGCACCCAGTCATCTCCAATTGGAGCCGAATGAGAATGTTTTTACATTGCTAGTGTTGTGCCAACAGTAAAGTGACGTGTACCGATTACCTTCGGTGAACTCTGCCATGAAAATGGCAACGGTTGCTTTTCTTTTGTCCCTCAAGATCGCGATGAAGTCGTTCCGAAAAGGTTCGATAAAGAAACTCCATCCGTCAACAAAAGAGTGACACGATTAGCTAAATTTTTTTATTACTCACATAATCGTTATGTGAATCATTTTTATACTTTCTATCAAAATATAAACCTAATAGTTCATCTCACCTTATATATAGAAAAACTTTCATTTATCTTAATGAATAACAATCTTCCATTTGAATCTATTACCCCCTTGCTATAATAAAGAACTATCAAATATCTTTTGAAAATCAATGGAATAAAACATCACTTGACAGTTGAACAAAACTTCGTTTCTTTAATAAATATTGATTTTGCCCCATACCTCCAACAAACAAGTTATTCAAAAGTACTGATATCACATTTTGTAATCCGTAAGAATCATTTAAATTCAAAACGTCTAATGGTTTTAGTAAAGGTAGTAATTTTCTATTTACTAACATGTGTATAAATCACAGTAATTGGGAGTGCATTTTAGCCTAATATACCCTGAACTCATCCAGATATGCACGACTTTTCCAACGTACAAGTTGCAAAACTATGTTGTAATAAACGTACCCGGGTATCCTCTTTTTATTCCGGGTTTTTCTTTAGCCTCGCATAACTTTCGGTACTGGAGGATGTAATTAGTCGTCCATTGATTTTTTCCTGTTCAAACCGACCGCTATGATTGGAGCGTCATTTTCAATTACTCACTCAATTTCCTATCTAATATATCTGTATGGACTTTTTTTCTCTCCAATTAAGACGACCAAGACCTCTGTATTTTTTAATCGCATCGAAATACCTAAATCATTTCGCCCTTATTTTATTTAGCTGCAGCTCCAGGCTGGCTGTTTGACTAAAGCCAAGGGCCAAGGGGGTAAGCGTGGTTCCTATCATTGATATAAAAGAGGGCGGGAAAGCCCCTTACCTGTAATTGATAAGTGAGTCTTAAATGTTGTTGGAACTGTTGTTCCGTTTCTTCTGACTTGAAAACTTCAAAAAACTGATTTTCATCTAAACCAATTGAGCTAGCACAGGCAATCAGCGTTTCTTTCAACGAAGGGTTTTTGGCTTCTCGGTAATAAGCTGTTTGAATGGACTTGACCATCTGACGAGCGCTTTTTGCTATTAAACTTTCCGCTGAAATTACAGCGCGGCAAACAGGGTAAGTTGAACGATAAGGAGTATTCAGTTTCCAAAAATCATGATTAAAAGTCACCTGGGCTTTCTTCTCTATCTGATACCAATAGGAGGAGATAGTTTGTTTTAGATTTTCATCCATGGGATGATTGGTGTCCGGAGCTAAGCCGCCCATTATCCAATCCACTTCCGCTGTGGAGTGTTTCTCCAAAAAATTTTCTAATTCTGGTTGAAAACCATAGCACCAGCCACACATAGGATCCATTACATATAATAATCGCACCACTGCTTCAGATTTGATTTTGTCGCACTTCATTTTTAATATTATTAAGGTTTAATAGCATGAGGATAACGTATTGCCAAGAATTCGTATAAACCCAAAGATTTTGAATCTTTTAAAGATGAGTCCATATTTAATTCTCATAATTTATCGCTCTGAAGAAGTTCATTTATTAAATCTTTCATTTCAATATTTATTGCGGGATTACTGATTTTAGTATTTGACTAACAAGGAAGAGCAAGATACGAAATAGTTTTTGCACCTCCACCGTACATACCGACCAGTATATGGCGGTTCGTTAAACATGACTGAAGCCTTTGTAAATAAACGCTGTTGGCACAAAACCTCTCTTCTCTAAACGTTCATTAGAGATAGAGGTTGCCAGAATTGGGCTTTACCGTATCCACCTTAACAAATGATTATATGTTAGTCCATTGAGCTAACCAACCTTCGCCTGCATGAAATGAACCATAATAAAACCTTTACCTGCCCAATGGCGGATTGGGAAAAGTATGCCTGTAAAAACAGGATGTATGCCGAAATGGTATAACTGCATCAACACCCATAAAAAAACACGAAAGTACTGTTACATAGAAAACACATTTTTACCAAAATCTGGAACATTGAAATTACACAGAAAAAATTAGTGCCCTGATGAAATGGTCCGACCCAACAAAGGCACAACCCCAGTAGAGCCTCCTATAGACAGCAATGGACTTAATATCTTATTATTAGAGCAAGTTATTGTATTATTACCGCAGTTTGATAAAAATTGTTAACACCCCCTAATACTTTATAATTTATATAAAATGTCTCACTCCATTCATTAAAAGCTTTAAACTCGTGTAAGGGAACATTAAATTCATCAAAGAATATTATATCACCTGATTTTATATATGGAGTAATAAGTGTTAAAACATAAATTGTAGCTGAATATAAATCTGCATCCATATGTATTACCTTTCTTTTATCCGATTTATAAGTGCTTAAAAACGGAAGTAAAGTTTGTTGAAAAAGCCCTTGGTAAAATTCATGCCTGTCATCATTTATTACTGGTGGATTATTCCCATTTGACATATCCCCTTTCTTATAAGGCCCCCAATCCTCAGGGAGCCCTGTAAAAGTATCAAACCCGTAAAATCGCGCATCTGGATTTTTTACCCGATTAATCCACCATCTGAAAGAAGTTCCCCTTGCAACTCCAAACTCAAGATAATCAATATTTGTTTCTAAATTACAATCTGTTATAACTTGCTCATATAATGATTCACGTTTTTTATAATTAAATGCCCCTGTATAAAAATCATTTTCGCAGTTTTTTTTATGATTCGATATCCATTGTGATAATTCTGCCATATGAGCTAGAAATTTAAACAAACGTACAGGCACAAATCTATCCAATCTACAGACAGAAAATATTCCCTTTAGTTTTCCTGGCATTCGCCTTTTATTAAGTCCTTTAAAAATATTCATCTCTTTAATTATTTATCTCAGCTGTTTCCTTAATTCGCTTTAACTCTTTTATAACATCACTCTGCTTACGGCAAAAAGACTGATATCACTCCAAACCCCTGGTGGATTAACATACTTGTATAGTGCTGACACCTCATTTTGTAATCTTCTAATCATTTAAATCCAAATCATCAAGCGGATTGGCAAAAGTACTAATTTTCTATCTACTTACATGTGCATATATTCTTTGTTGTTTTAGGAACATTATGCTCTGATATCCGCCCCGTCCCCCAAAACATGCACTGCAAAATCATACCGGAATGAAGCCTAAGCCCTTAAGCAGCCATAAACGTATAAATCAACAATCAATTATTCTTCAAAGGTTTACAGGCCTAAAAAAACAGCTTTACCGAAAGGGACAAACCCTCTTGAATAAGACTATACCTGTACTTAACCTTGGGCTATTTAAATTATCAAAAAGGTAATATTTATTTAAAGCAGCCATTAAAAAGAATACCTAATTTCGGATGTAACATTAAAATTCTCCGGCATGGATTTATGGAGACTAATGTCGTTAGATAAGTTTAAAGAACTTATACAGACAAAGCAATTAAAGTTCTATCCGATTAATCTCTCAGAACTACCCCCGCAAGGGAATTCCCCGCAAAAAGTATGGCAAGAATATTACGAACTGCTTGCCCCAATATTAGGAAGGGAGGATAAAATTCTCTGGACCATCGAAAGTTTTTGGCGTACACTTATTAATTCAAGTTTTGTTAGTTGCTGGACGACCAAAAACATCAATAATGAGCACGCTTGGAACAGAAATGCAAATCCGGACGGAATTGCGTTAAAACTAAACTTTGAGAAAGTTTCAAGCTATATTAGCTCCCTTCAGCATAATATTTTGCAGGGACATGTAATGTATAGCAACAATCCTATATATTATCCCCAACTGCCGAATGATATAAACCACCCGGATGTGAAACGGTGGGCAAACGGTATTAAAAAAGTACACGGGTCCAATAGCAAAGAGATTCCCGAAATCATTAAACTGCTGTCTGGTTATGAGTTTCTGTTCCGAAAAAGGATAAACTATGCCAATGAACAGGAGTACCGCTTCGTAATTATGCAGTCGGGCAATATTGATTTTAATTACTGGGTAGACCGCATAAAGCATTTGAGTATAAAGCTGGAGACAACACCGTCTTACAATAATTTTTATCCGCAGGGGCCAGCCCATTTTTCAGAAATGTCCCGTGGAGAAGAAACGCCTAAAAGCATTTCTATTCCATTTCCGTTTGAGAGTGTTGTTGAGGAAATTCATTTTTCACCCCTGGCTTCATACAGACTTGCAAAAGAGGTATATTCAATTATGGCTGAGAACCTGATTTCTTTTGATCTTCTTCATTGGAACGAACGTATCTTCAGGTAGTTGGCTTTTATAGAATCTCCTTATTAAGAAAACGATATTTTTTGAAAATCGTAAATGATGGAATGTCGGTTTTCTTGAAATCCCTTTTTAGCTAACCGGATAAAATTAGTTATCTACTTTTATGTCTTTGACATTAAGCTGAAGGGTTGTCTGCCCCCGAAAGTGGTTTTCTGTGAGTGTGTAAGCGATATCAAAGGCTTTTCCCTTTGCAATTTTCTCATGTTTCTTTCCTTGCCCGAATGCTATCGCGTTTATACTTCTAAACGGATCGGTTTCCTGGAGCAATGACAGTTTAAGGTGTTCACCATCTCCCCCGACACATCTTCCTGTTCCATTATCAACAACGTTTTCAGCAAAAAAAACCGGATTCATATTACCCGGTCCAAATGGAGCAAACTGCTTTAGTATTCTGAAAAACTTATCGTCAATTTCGTTGAAATTCAACTCCCCGTCAATTTCAACCTGCGGAATTAATTGATCCTGAGTTATTCTTTCAGAAACAACTTCTTCAAAACGGTCTTTAAATTTTTGAACATTCTCCGGCTTCATTGACAAGCCTGCCGCATACATATGTCCGCCGAAACTTTCCAGTAAATCGCTGCAGTCGTTTATTGCTTCATATAAATCAAACCCGTTTACACTTCTGGCAGAACCGGTAGCAAAGCCATTCGACTCGGTCAAAACAACGGTTGGGCGATAATAGGCCTCGATTAGCCTTGAAGCTACAATTCCTACGACACCTTTGTGCCAGTTTGGGTTGAATAAAACTGTTGAATTTTTATATTTATGCCTGTACTGGGTAATTTCATATATCGCCTGCTCGGTGATCTCTTTATCAATATTTCTCCGGGTCTGATTGTGCGCATTCAGTTTATCGCAAAGCAGCTTTGCCTCCTTTTCACTCCCTGAAATCAGCAAATCAACGGCCTGTTTTCCTGATTCCATTCTTCCGGCTGCGTTAATTCTTGGACCTATTTTAAATACCACATCCTCTACAGAAACCGGTTTATCTTCCATACCACATTTTTCCTTGATGGTTTTTAATCCCGTTTCCGGGTTTTCTTCCAGTTTCTTCAACCCAAAGTAGGTAAATACCCGGTTCTCTCCTGTAATTGGTACAATATCTGAGGCTATACTAACAGCAACTAATTCAATATGGGCAAACAGTTCATTAAATGGTATGTCATTCCTTAGTGCGTAGGCGTGCATAAACTTAAAACCAACTCCACAGCCCGACAATTCCTTGTAAGGATATTGACAATCGGAGCGTTTAGGATCAAGCACTGCAGCTGCCTGAGGTAGAATCTCTCCTGGTGTATGGTGATCGCATATTATAAAGTCAATCCCTTTTTTTGCAGCATATTCAATTTTCTCTACGGCTTTTATTCCACAATCCAAAGAAATCATAAGTTTAACCCCAATGGACGCAGCGTAATCAATTCCCCGTATTGAGACTCCGTACCCTTCCGTATATCGATCGGGAATATAATAATCTAGATCATTATAAAATTTGCGTAAGAATGCATATACCAAAGATACCGATGTTGTCCCATCTACGTCATAATCACCGTATATGAGTATACGCTCTTCATTTCTCATTGCATCTTCCAGTCGGGTAACAGCCTCCTCCATATCTTTCATCAGGAATGGATCATACAAATCGTCTAGGCTCGGACGAAAGAATGCCTTTGCCTCATCAAAAGAGGCTACATTCCTCTGAACCAACAAATTAGCCAAAACCTTACTTATTCCAAGTTCTCCGGCTAATTTTTCAACCAGTTCCCGATTACCCCTTTCATTTATTTTCCAGTATTTCTCCATTCGCTTTTTGTCCGCTCCTCCCAACAAAGGCAAGGCGCTGTTAATTAGGACAATACATCCACACTTCTATTCTTTTGTCCCGCACACTGCCACAAAAGTATAAAAATATAACTAACTCAAATAACAATAATTTTCCAGAACCAGTGCCCAGCCTGCCAACCACCCCATGAAGATTCTATTTATGAGCCACTTACACCTTTAAATTAAATGTTGAAATAAACTTCGACAGCAAGTTCTGTTTCACTTCTTCAAAATCTACGCTCTGACCTAACTCCTTCTCCATTGATGTTACTTCTTTATCAATAAATCCACAGGGATTAATGTGAGAAAAGTAATTTAAATCGGTATTTACATTTAGGGCAAACCCATGCATTGTAACCGCCCTGCTAACCCTTACCCCTATTGCACATATCTTTCGGGCTCCCGGTTTGTTTACATCAATCCAGACCCCTGTTGCCCCTTCCATTTGTGTAGCAGAGATATTATACTGTTCAAGACAGGTTATTATTACCTGCTCCATTTTGCCAATATATTCCTTAACTCCCATGCCAAGGGCTTCCAAATCAAAAATAGGATAACCTACAATTTGTCCTGGTCCGTGATATGTAATATCACCACCCCTGTTACTCTGAAAATAGGTTGCATTGATTTTCTTCAGAAATTCCTGGTTAATAAGCAGGTTATTTTGCTGTCCGCTTTTTCCAAGTGTGTACACATGAGGGTGTTCAACGAAAATCAGTTTGCCGGGAACCGGCTCCGGATCCTTTTTCCCGCTAACTATTTCTGCGTGATACTTCTCCTGTAATTCCCATGCAGACTTATACTCTTTCTGCTTCAGGTCTACATATTCCGATTTGTATTCCATAAAGTTCCTATTATCAGGTCACCTTTTTAAAATATTGAAAACTAAACGAACTAAACTTACACCGGTCCCATCAGACATTTACGTGTTTTTCTGCATGGTAGGAAGAACGAACCTGCGGCCCACTCTCTACATGACTGAAGCCTATCTCTAGTCCTGTTCGCTTTAAGCGCTTAAATACATCCGGGTGAATATACTCTTTTACAGGATAATGTTGTTTGGAAGGGCGTAAATATTGACCAAGAGTAAATACTTTGACCCCAACTTTAAAAGCGTCGTGCATTGTTTCCACAACTTCTTCCTCTGTTTCGCCCAGTCCCAGCATTATTCCGGTTTTTGCCACTAATCCCGACTTTGCCACGTAGGCCAACAATTCAAGGCTATGCTCGTACCTGGCCATTGAACGCACCTCCAGAGTTAACCTTTTCACTGTTTCCAGATTATGAGAGATAACCTCAGGATTTTCTGCAATAACAGTATCCAAAGCAGAGTTTCCCCTTCTGAAATCAGGAATAAGGACTTCCATTGTTGTATTCGGGTTCATCTCTTTAACCTTTCTTATGCATTCTGCCCAGAATCCGGCGCCTCCGTCATGCAACTCATCCCTGGCAACCGATGTTATTACTGCATGTTTGAGTTCAAGTGACCTGATAGTTTCTGCTAAACGGACCGGTTCCTCATAATCAACAGGTTCTGGTTTTTGGGTATATACCTGACAGAATTTACAGTTTCGTGTACATTTCTCTCCCAAAATCATAAATGTTGCCGTTCCGGCACTCCAGCACTCTCCTTTATTCGGACAATTTCCGCTCACACAAATGGTATGCAGCTCCTGTTTCCCTATAAGGTTCTTAACTCTTGAGTAGTCTTTCCCTTTCGGTAATGGAACCTTCATCCACCTAGGTAAGCGTGGCACTGCTTCGTCGTTTCCTCTCATTACACGTAATTTTTGTTGTAAAAATAGATATTACTTACAAACCAAAAAATGATAAAAATGTTGACTCTACCTTTCGCACTGTCCTGCAAAAAACCCGAATCCGATTTCTCAGACCCGGGTACAGGGGAACCATAAATAATCATGCAAAATTTATCTATTTTCCATAGATTGGGATATGACTTAACTCCTTAATATTTTTTAAGTCACTGTAATCATACTGATACAGACCGTCTATCCCGATCATAATCAGCACATCTTTTAAAGGAATCACATCAAATGCATTTACTTTGGGGTAAACAGCTAACTGATTATCATCAATTGCCTGCTTATCTTTTGCATCATATATTTTAAGGCCGGCGTCACCGTCACAGACAAAAAGAACATCACCATTTATTCCTAAACCATAAGGCTCTTCCATTGGATACGCTTTTAGCAACTCCGGTTTTTCTATTACTGAAATATCAATTACGTCAAGCTGGCTTTCGATTGCCCCACAAAGGTTGCCCCCCCTTAAGGTTACATAAGCATAATTTCCTTCCACAACAACCGGGTCGCATGCACTGGCATGTCTGAACTCGGAAATATACTCGGGGTTTGCAGGGTTTTGAATGCTATAAACATACATTCCGGTCTGACTTCCGATAAACAGTTTATTTTCATAAGGAAAGATTGTCTCAATATTCCAGCTAATAGCAATGTTTTTTTCGAATTCCGGATTTGAAGCTTCAGACAGGTTAAACAGTTTAAGCGACGCCTTATCTACGGTGTATAAATAGTCCCCTTTCAAGGTAAACCTGGCCATACTCCCTCCAACGCCGACCTCTGAACCACCTCCTGAAGGGGCACCTTTGCCCGCATCGTTGGCCAGAAAATCCACTTCCCAGGTCGGGAACCTTGAGTAGTTAACATCATTCTGCTTAACTTCTTCTGTCACCTCTTTTTCTTCGTACCGGACAATTACACCTTGTCCTTCGTCTATCTGTCCCAGCATTCCGGCTTCAATTTCCGGTATTATATATGGGAAAACATTGGTGTCCCGGTCTATCTCTTTAATGTTGTCAATATCACTGATATCAATTGTCAATAAATCAACATAACTATCAGCATACAACATATTTCTTTTGACCGCTAAATCAACATTCCCGGGTATTTCGATAAATTTAACGACTTTCGGGGAAGCAGGGTCACTATTATCAATTACATGAATCCCTTTCTGATATTCATTCACAAATATGATGTCGTCTTTGAAATAAATCTTACCCGATTGTTTAATTTCCCTTGCCCCAGCAACTTTAAAAGAGGCCCTTAATTCGTCATAGGCCATATATACAGGCTCATTTACCTTATAGGTTTCTTCAATCTTATCCTGACAAGAAGTAAAAAATACAACTATCATCAGGACAGAAACTGATTTCAATATATCTCTCATTTTAAATTATGATTACTTAGTTAATACAGTTTTTGAAATGTCTCCCGAGTACTCATGGGACATAATAAATCTGAATGTTTTTTATACTCAGAATTACACCTTACAGATGCAACACACCTTCTAAAAGTTGCGTAAAAAAACAATTATTTTTTCACGCAACCTTTTATGTTTCAACAGCATCTGTAAACATTGAAACAACCTGATTTTATCATGAATAAACTCCTGTTATTGTGTTTATGCACCTGGTCAATGTTTGCATATCCGCAACAAGAAACTGATGTAATTTACCTTAACAATCAGAGTATTATAAAAGGAAAAATTATTGAGCAAGCCGGGGAGACCGTAAAAATTGAAACTTGTTGTGGAAGTATTTTTGCTTATTCCACAGAAGAGATCCTTAAAATTACGACGGAAGCTACCCCCAAACCGGACAAGATGAAACAAAAGGGTTACTTAAATTACACGTCAACCGGTCTATTGATCGGTTCCTCAGAAAATAATAAGGCCGCCCCCTTCTCTTTTCTTATGGAACACAACTATCGTTTTAATGAATATTTGTCGGCAGGTTGCGTTTTTGGCATTGAACTTCTGGATGAAGCCACTGCCCCATTAGGTGGAAATATAAAATTAATGAAAAACCTATCGGAAAGCAGTTCTCTTTTTCTGGGTAGTTCTGCCGGGTATTCAATATCTCTGGAAAAACCTGTCATGAATAATTATGAAGTACTGGAAACTAACGGAGGACCTTTTTTTAACGCAGAGCTGGGATTAATTCTTCCGTCGGGAAAAAACACCGGTTTTTTTGTTGCTGTTGGTTACCGGTACAGTACCCTTAGCTACCTTAGGGATGATTGGTGGCTGGAAGAAGTAGAAAGAAAAGTTTATTACAACAGGTTGTCCGTAAGAATTGGAATAACACTTTTTTAACGCTATGTTTTGCCCGGTGCATATAAAAAAAGCTGCCGTACACTAAAGTGTCACTGGCAGCTTCGTCATCTCCCAAATGTTATTTTCTAATTATTTGCGTGCGAAAAACTTTCTTTTGATTTTATATCTTTTTCGAACTTTAATCTCTTTTGTCTCTCCATTGATTGTTAATATTGCCGTATCGTCGCAAGTACCATCTCCGTAGTTCAGGTTCGCTTGTTTACCGTTACGGGTAAGTTCCACTTCTCCTGATACAATTATCCACTGATAGCGAAATTCAGCACAGCGAATTATCATTAATTTAGAAGTAATTTCATGGCTATAATTGTATCCATCAAGGTTTGTCCCGCTGCATTCTCCTGAAACGTACCAAACATCATCCTTCGGGTTTTGGGCACGCTCCCACTCTCTGGTCTTTGTTGCTTCTCTGGTATACTGCAATGTGTCGTTGAAAGTAACTTTCCCGTTTCTAAGTTTAATTTCAAATTCCATGTTACCATCGTCATTCTTGCCTTTGTTGGTTACAGAGCGCGTACCTTCTATTTTAACCCCATTTACATAATAATCAACAAACTCAACTGTTCTCATTGCACCTTCAACAAACCAGCGGTCGGTTATTGTTACCTTAATTACCCCGCTTTTTGTTATGGTATCCCCATTGATAACTTTTGAACAACCTTCTCCATAGTCAATTGTTATAACTTTAGGAAACCTCACTGAATCAGGGTGATCTACAGATACTGTTTTACAAATATAGATTTCTTCTTCGGCCGACTTCATCATTGATGCTTGATAGCCGGAATTGTCAAGATTCACAACCACCTCGTCCACTTCTCCATCTACACTGCTATACAGGCTTTCTACCATAGCATCATCTTCTGTTGACTGGATCTCAACATCATCAATGCCATTGTCTGCTTGAAAATTAGGATCGGGATCGGAATTCTCGCACGAAGTGAATAAAAATGATACTGTACATACTACTGCAAATGCTACTGTTAAAAATGTTCTTTTTCTCATGATTGTAATAATTTAATTAAGTTCTAAATATTCGCTTTTTCGTTTTCGTGTTCTTTGATTACACTTTTGCAGAAAGGTTTAATGAGAAAAAGAAAAAAAAGCATTTTTTTTCGACAGACAAACCACAACAATCTAATTAACAGATAAATACAAAGATAAAAAAAGCACATTAAGCCGTAAAACAAATTACGTTATTTAAACAATCGCCCATATGTGGCCGGGCGGGATTTCTTGCGAAATCCCGTCAGGCCTGCAAAAAAATGACCGCGAGACATGAAATGAACAATTAAAATTATTGACTATTACTGGTTGGAATTGAACATGATAAAAACCTACATCCTGTGTTGTAGATGTTTGTTGTATCACCGGTCTTTTATGCAACGCAAAGAGTAGCCCGTCTGTTTATTGGCACTATGCCTTAATACTGTTGAATTATTATAATACATTATGTATGCCCATGATGACTCATTATTTTTGACGGTTGCCGACCACCAGTATCCGTAAGATCCTATTTTGTTATCTGTTCCGTGATACACCCCTTTGTAGTCACGAAGCCCTCCGGGCCGGGCCCTAAAGCCTGATTCGTTTGTGGCTCCGGTATTAGGTGATTTCCAGTGTGCTGTTCCGGCTTCTTTCAGTTTACCCCCTGCCTGGCTTTCTCCTCCCCAGATACTTACAAGGATGCTCCATTCTGCATCTGTAGGTATATGCCAACCGGTCGGGCATATTTTTTCAGTCGATATTACATGCCAGTTGTATAGTGCCCCGTATTCCTGCTTGTACTCGTAGGCAGAGTTGTAATACCAGCAATAAGCAGGGTTTGACGTGTTGTTTTCCCAGTTGTACGAGTCACTTATATAAGGGATTTCTTTTCCGTCGTTGTATTTTGTACTTCGCAGGTTTTCGGCCATCCAAAGCTGGTTGCCCATTTCTATCGTTTGATACAGGTTCCCTTCTGCATCGCTTAACATTCCTATTATATTAAGTACAGTTGTGAGGGCTGTGCCATCAACTGCAGTAACTGAAGCTTCTATGGTCTGCGTACCGTAACCCGGACCAAGCTGCCACATAACTTTGGCCTGTCCGTTAACATCAGTTTTTACTGTTATAAACCTCCGGCCAACATTGTCGCCCAATGGAAAAAGAAAACCTTCGGCTACAGAGAATGTAACTTTTGCGCCTTCCAGAAGATTTCCGTTTTCATCTTTTACAACGGCAACAAAAGGGTTGGGAAAAAGTGCATTTACTGCTGCCCCTCTAATGTCTGTAGGAAAAGTTATCGGCTGTAAAGCTATATTTGTCGGTGCATGAGCCCCGGCAGTAACCGTAAGCGGAGAGCCGTACAGTGCCGTTGTACTGCCGTCCTGTAGTGCTGTCACGGTTAATTTCTGCATTCCTGTGCCTGCACCCAATGTCCAGATAACACTTGCCCGGCCATTTGTGTCGGTTTGTGTTCCTGATAGTGACAGGCTGCCTTCGACAACTGAAAAATTCACATCGGCTCCGGAAAAAGCTTGTCCGTGCTGGTCTTTTACCCGCACTTCTACCGGCAAGGGCAAAGCTTCATTTACTATTCCTGTTTGTCCTGTGCCTGAAATAAGTTCAATACTGCTTGCCACGGGAGGTTTTGGTGTAGCTGTTGCGGTTACTGCTACAGGCGATCCACTTAGCGGAATGCCCTGGTCGTTTTGCGCAGTTATTAACAATTCCTGCACCCCTTCATTTTTGCCTAAAACCCAAATAAAACCGGCTTTCCCGTCACTATTGGTTTTTGGATGTAAAGGGGAAACTACACCTTCACCTTCGTTTGTAACAATAGTAAGGGTTGTCCCTTCAAAAAGATTGCCATACTGGTCTTTCACCTCTATTTCTATGGGTAAAGGAAGGGGAGTCTGAGCTTCGCTTTGCTGGTTATTGCCGGAAACAAGGCTGATACTTGCTGCTACCGGTGGTTTCTGCTCTTCTTTTTTGCATGAAACTGCAAACAGAAGGATATAAGATACAACAATTATAAGGGATGTCTTATTTTTCATCTTCTAATGGCTTATGTTCTTTCATTTTTAATCTTTTATACATCGTACATAATACCCTGCCGACTTGTGCCCACCGGAGCTGTTACCTAAAATAGTGTGGCTGCAAACCAAATCGCGATAGACCATGCAGCATTCATTTCCTTTTGTACTTGTCCACCAGTTACTATATACGGTTTGCTACGGCTTGCATTCTCCTTTTTTCACCTGTTCAAGGGAAGGGTTATAGGTATTGCCCGAAACATACCAGGAAGAAGGAGGACTGGCGGCAAACAGTTCCTGTAAGGTACAAAAGTCGGATAAATTGGGGTTGTTTTCAGCTTCAAAGAACCATATCCCGTTTCCAAGGACATCTGTACTGACATTTTCCAGGCCTTCAAGGTTTGTCAGCCCCGGGTTGTCGACCAGTCTTAGCACCGATACGTGTTTTAAATGGCTTAAATATGACAGTGTAGGATGGGTGGAACCTTCAATTCTTAGTTCCCTCACTTTTTCAAGGTAATAGAACCAGTTAGCCAGGCCTGGCCAGTTTTCTCTCACATTAATAAGGTGTAACTGCCCTGTGATTTCGCGAAACTTAAAGCTTACGCGTATGCTGCCTGCCCTGTTGTCCAACTTCATGTTCCCATTTAGGTATTCATACCTGTCATAGGCATTTGTGTTATTAATCGACGTTAGGTTTATATCTCCGTAATGCGTTTTTGATATTCGCTCCAGGGTTTCAACATTTACTGTTACTGAATTTAATTCGTTCCTGAATTCCACCAGTTGCATGCTATCTGATTGAGTCCGATTGTTGAGCATCGCCAGAACATTCATGACTTCATCCAGTTTTTCCAGCTCTTTCCGGTTGTAGTTGTTTTGTTCTGTTAACGCTTCAATTTCAGACATCATATCCTGTTTTTGCAGGTCGGAGCTGTCTTGTAATACTGCCAGTTGTTCGCTCAGTTCGTCGATTTTATCTTCCAGATCTCCTGTGCAGGAAAATGTTATTAGCAATGTGAGTATTGCGGTAATTTTTACTTTCATTTCGTTTAAAATTTGTGACCTGTCTGAAAATTTGTTGTTCACATTAATCATGGTTTGTGTGTATATCAACTTAACGCAATGTTATCACCAGCATCTTTGAAAAGTCAATTACCATTCGTGAGTAATACCAAGTCAGACATGGTCTGTTTCATTTCTATGGGTTTAAAATTCGTATTCGTTGTTTAAGGAATGCATTTCCTAATTGTCTTTATGATAATCATGACCTGAGCCATTAAAAATATGTTCTTTGTCAGATTTACTGTAAGAAAACAAAATCAACAATACTGCAATAAAAGGTGTCAAAGCACCCTAATTGGACATTAATATCGTTGAACAAAAGTTTAATTGAACATATAAAACATATATACAAAGTTTATACACTTTTATGCAAACGCCTTTCACTATGTTTTCAAAAGAATGGGGTAATTCTGCAGAGCGGTATTTTTTCTGTTACTATTTTTGCATTTACAGGACAACAACTACCCACAAGAAACTATGCAACAACACCTTAAACCTTGCATAATATTTTCACATACTGGTTTTAATTTTTACACTTTTCGAATTTCTTTGGGGGAATATCCAAACTCTGCTTTAAAGGAACGGCTAAACCATGAAGGGTCTTTAAATCCTGTTTCGTAAGCAATTTGGGAAATGTTCATTTGGGTGGATTGTAGAAGTTCTTTTGCTTTTTTAAGGCGCACGCTGCGTATTAATAGTGCAGGGGAAGTACCGCTTATTGCTTTCACTTTACGGTAGAGTTGCGATTCGCTGTATTGCAATTCAAATGCCAGCGATGAGGTATTAAAATTACTATCAGACATTTTTCCCTCAATGACTGAAATTGCTTTATCAAGAAACTTCTGTTCGGGAACAACATTAACATTTGGCGCTGTTTCCCTGTATTTTTCCTGAAGTTTTTTGCGCATTTTTAGCAATTGTTCCAGATGCAATAATAACTCAGTTTTATTAAAAGGTTTTTCAAGGTAAATATCAACTCCGGCACCAAGCCCTGCAATACGATTGTCTTCTCCGGCTTTTGCCGTTAGCATTACGACAGGGATATGGTTGGTTAATTCGTTATTTTTGAGCTCGTAACACACTTCATATCCATCTTTTTGGGGCATCATAATATCGGTAATAATTATATCCGGCACCAGGTTTAATGCCTGTTTTACCCCTTCGGTGCCATCTTGAGCCACTACCACGTTGTATTGACTGTCCAGACAGGATTCAATGTAATACGAAACATCTGCGTTGTCTTCAATTAACAGCAATTGTGGTTTGGTGTTTAAGCTATTGGCTTCAGGTTTATGTTCTGTACTGTTTTCGGACTGTTCATTTACCGGCACTGATATACGGACCTCTTTTTTAAGTAATGCCTTGTTGGTAACAGGTAATTGCACGGTAAAGCAGCTTCCCTTGCTTACGGTGCTTTTGACTTCAATCTTACCTTTCATAAGCATTACCAGTTCTTTGGTAAAAAACAGTCCGATACCTGTACCATAATGTTGTTGTGTTGACATTGTTGCCTGATAAAAACGGTTAAAGATTCTTTTTTGTACTTCGTCAGGCATTCCTATTCCCGTATCGTTAACTTTAATTATTAAAGCACTATCTTTTTCGTTATGCGTGACATATAGTAATATTCTGCCATTTTCAGGAGTAAATTTTATGGCGTTGGAAAGTAAGTTGGATATTATTTGTGCCAATAAATCCGGGTCAAAATCCATTATCAACTCATTCGGTTCGCTATAAACGGTCAACTGTATTTTTTTTCGGGAAGCCAGTAAAACATAACTTTCCGATAAGTATTTGAGATAACTGATAATGTCTGATTGAACCGGATAAAGGTTTAATTTATTGTTTTCGAGTTTAGCCAATCCTAAAATACGGTTCACCAACATGAGCAAATCATCTGTGTTTCTGCTAATTATATCAAAGTCATGAAAAAATTTTTCTTTCTCTTCATCGGGCAAACGGGAGTTGATTTCCCGGGAAACGCCGCTGATTATGGTAAGTGGTGTTCTGAATTCGTGAGATATATTTGCAAAAAAAATACTTTTTATTTTATCTATTTCTTTGAGCTTATCGGCTTCTTTCCGGGTTAAAATATTCTGAATATGCCAATTATAGATAAAATAAATTACTGTAATCAGTAATACGATCCATATGATGGATGCAATTTTGCTTTTCCACCAAGGGGGTGTTACGTATATTTTTAAACTTAAAGGAGGCGAACTCCAAAATTTCGCCCTGGATATTGCCTGAATTTCTATGGTGTAACTTCCCGGATTGAGTTTATGAATCCGTATATTTCTCCTGTTTTCCAGATGGTTCCAGTTTTCATTACCGGGTAAAATACGATAAGCAAAGTGGACACTTTTAAACGGACGAATATCAATATTGGTAAAACCTATATTTAACGGGAAGTTGTTATAGTCCAGTTTTATGCTTTGACTTTTAGACTTAGGGAATAAACGAAAATTTCCTGTATCAATATTGTTATAACCAAGGCTGGTAAACATCAGTTCGGTTTCTTTATCAAAATTCAATAAATCTGAGGGATTAAATGCTGCAATTCCGTTAATACTGCCAAAATAAATCCGGTTTTGTTTATCTTTCAGTCCGGCGTTCAGGTTAAATTCGGATGCGGGCAGCCCGTCATGTTCGGTATAACAGCGAAACGCTTTGTTTTTCCTGTCGAAGCATGCAAGGCCGTTGTTGGTGCTTACCCAAATGTTTGCTTTATCATCTTCTATGATGTTGTATATTACATTGTCGGGCAAGCCTGTTGCTTTATTGTATGTGTTGGTTGTTTTTGTTTTTGTTTTTGTATTCAAGTAGCTTAAACCTTTTCGCGTGCCCATCCATAATATTCCGGCCCTGTCTTCCAAAATGCAATAAACGGTATTGTCATTCAACGTGTCTTTACTGATATAGAACAGGTCAAATTCCGGCTGGTTAAAACCGTTCCCTGGAAAAATGAGCTTACCAGGCCCTGCCGAAGTCCCCAGCCAGTAGTTATCTTCTTTATCCTGAATAATGCAGTATATCTTTTCGGGGATTGTTTTATTTTTGTCATAAACCCGCTGAAAACTGATTTTGCCTTGTTTTAAGTTTCCTGTAAACCTGTTTAGTCCGCCATGTTGTGTACTTATCCAGATATTTCCTTTTTTATCGCAATAAACCTGCCTTACAAAATCGTTGCTCAGCGAGGTCGGATCGGCTGGAGTGTTTCGAATGGTTTTAAAAACCGGGTCCTGAATGTTAAATTTGTTCAGGTTTGTAATGGCAAGACCTGTTTTTGTCCCAATCCAAAGGTTGTTTAAGGAATCTTTTTGTAAAGAAAAAACAGGAGCATTCGGCAGCCCGATATCTTTGCATGAATAATGATAGCATGTGTTACCTGAAAACAATATGAGCCCGTCATCGGATGTTCCTACCCAAAGCCCCCTGCTCGTTTCCAAAATTGAAAAAACAATATTGCTTCCTGTTCCCGGTTCGTTTACAGAGGGAATATCAATTGCGCTAAATGCCGGATTTTGAACCAGGAGGTTTAAATATTTGCCTGTTCCGACCCAAACCATATTGCTGTCTGGTTCTGCGCAATAAACAGTGTTGTTGCTTAAACGCATGGGGGATGATTTGCCGGAATGGTACTTTTCCGTATTCTCACCAGTTAATTTGTTGCCTATCTTGTACAAGCCATTTCCAGTTGCCACCCAACAATTTTGATATCTGTCCCATGCAACATCGTAAATAACGTTATTCTCTATTTTGTTATCATTTACAGCGGTATTTGCAGTAATATCTTCAACAAGTTTATTTTTAATTCCTACAACATACAGCTTATTGCGTGTTCCCACCCACAGTTCTTCGGTACTGTTGCTCTTTATACAGGTAATGTCACCGGTTAAACCGTATGCCTCTTTTTTTAGGTTTAGCTTTTGTTTGCCTGTTAAAGAAGCTGTCCAGATACTTCCTTCTTTTGTTCCTATAAAAACCGTATTATCGGAATTTACATGCAAAACTGTGGGGCTGTACGATTTGAAGTAATAAAAGGAGCAGTTGCTTATTTTTTTTTGATCAAAAGAGATGCACCCTGCTGCTTTGCCTTTAAGAACAAACCATATGTTGCCATTAGCGTCTTCGTCAATACTGGTTACCGAAACGGCACGTTCTTTACCCGCTAAACAGGGGCGAATAAACAATCCCTTTTCCGGGTTCCAGTAGCCAATCCCATTGTTGTCTGTTCCAACCCAGATATATCCGCGTGAGTCTTCAAGTACACAATTAATGTAATTTCCGGGAATACTTCCGGGATCTCCTTTTTGGTTTGTAAAAACGATAAATTCATTGCCATCGTAACGGTTAAGCCCATTTTGGGTAGCCAGCCATAGAAAGCCCTGCCTGTCTTTGCAAATATCATTCACCGAAACCTGCGATAATCCTTCTTTAGTCGTATAATATTTTATTGTTGATTTTTTGAGGTCAAAGTTTGATTGGCCTAACAGGATACTTTGTGTTAGAAAAAGTAAAACTATGTTCAAATTAACATTCTTCATACATTTTTATTGCCTGTAAAACACTTTTGTAAAGGTAAGAAGAATATCCTTAAACTTTTGTGTTCCAGCACATAATTAAAACATCAACACCTTGTTCCAACAAATGGGCGGCAACCCCGATTTACAAACACTTAGATTTGGGGAATAGACGGTTCTCCGATCAATAGCATTTGTTATATCGTTGAAAATTCTGTGAATCGAAGCAAAGCGGAGTTTGGCGTTGCCAATTTTCCTGGTTGAACCTGCTTATAAGATCATTCCTATGGCTTAGCGCACGGACGTATGCAAGGACTGAATGTATGGGGACCTACCTTCAATTTATTTCGATAGATAAATGTGGGAGTCCTTCCCTGTCGGTGGGGCGGACTATTCAATTATACCATGGTTTTTATTATTGTCAACCCGACCTATAAGTCAAATTAATTCCCCGTTGATATTAAGTTTAGATAATGTATATACTTGATTTCCTGCACTTCCATTTTTTTTCAAATCCCCTATCACTGTACTTTTAATGTTTCTTTTTTAGAATTGCTCCGTGACTACCATTGACTTCTGTTTCTTCTTCCAAAAACAACCCGCAACCATTTGCAAACATAAGGCTATCTTCAAACATTTTTCGCTGCACATGTCCTTTGGGCTCTGCAAATAAAACTTTTGCCCCTGGCTTCATGACCTTATATATTTCCTTAAACAACCGTTGCTGATCATTAACCTCGTGTACGACAGCAAATAAAAACACAAAATCTATATCTCCTTCCAAATCTTGCACTAATAAAGATTCCGGGGAACACACCCTGGTTTCTACCTGATGAATTACGCCTGCTTTTTTCGCCCTTACCTCTAATTTCTGAAGCATCTTCGGCTGTATATCAATACAATAAAGCATACCTGTCCGACCGACCATCCTTGCAATTGGCAAACTAAAAAAGCCCATTCCCGGACCTACTTCCAAAACCTTCATTCCTTCCTTTACAAAGGACCTTATTATTTTATCTGGATTCTGATAAAGTCTCCTTAAAGAGCTTACCATTAGTTTTCCAACCCAAACCGGGCATACATGTTGTTCCTGTTGCATATTGTTTTTTCACAAAATTCTTAATTAATTGGTCCGACTCCTAGCGAATTATTATAAAGACCAGTAATTAATCGGTTAATAGGCCATAATTCTGAGATAAATACTAAGAATTACCCCAGAACTGAAATCTATATATATTATTATTCATTTCCTATATCAGATAGTCCCCTCCCTGACACCTTTGCTAATCAACCTCATACACACCTAAGGTATATTTCAATCCGCTGTTATATTTAAACACCTGAAACCTAAACTCCAAACCGTTTTATATTTTGCAAAAAAAGTAATTACATTTACCCATGGACAGAATTAATCTCTATTTGTTTTAAATGAATAAACACAATTGTGCCAGTTAGAATTATTTGATTATATTATTGAAAAACATTTGACGTGAATATAATCAATTTCATAGAGCAGTTTCCGAACGAAGAGAGCTGCAGGTTGCATTTCAAACAGTTACGGGAGCGAGAGGGCTTTACCTGTAAGAAGTGCGGATGTAAAAAACACTATTGGTTAAAATCCAAATATATGTGGCAATGTTCAAAATGCAATTTCAGGACTACATTAAGGAGCGGTACAATGTTTGAGAACTCAAACCTCCCCTTTAGAAAGTGGTATTTGGCAATGGCCTTTATGAGCTTTAGCAAGAAGGGCCTGTCGGCAATGGAACTGCAAAGGCAATTGGGGCACAAAAGATACAACACGGTTTGGTCAATGATGCACCGCATCCGCCAAGCCATGGGTAAAAGAGACAGTCTTTACAGCCTTGAAGGAATGGCCGAATTTGACGAAGGGTATTTTTCAACAGAAACCAGCAAAAAAGATAAAAAGGACCTAAAGCGGGGACGGGGCAGCCAAAAGCAGTCCAATGTAGCAGTTATGGCAGAATCGACGCCCCTGGAAGATATAGAGGGTGGTAAAACAAGCAAGCACTGTCGGTATTTTAAAATGAAAGTGCTGGAAGGCCATTGTTCCGACGAGATTAATGAGGTGGTTAAAGAAAGCTTTGATGAAAAAAGCATAATCTTTAGCGATAAAAGCACGAGTTATGTAGACATTGCCAATTATGTCGATGTCCATGTAAGTGAGAAATCCAGTAAAGAAACAACAGTGCGGACACTCCCTTGGGTACACATAGCAATAAGTAATGCCAAGCGTAACCTACTGGGTGTTTACCATAAAATTAAAGGCAAATACCTGCAGCTATATCTTGATGAGTTTTGCTATAAACTTAACCGGAGATACTTTGGGGACAGGCTTTTTGACAGGCTGGCTATTGCTATGGCTGATAATTACTGGTACAATAATGACTAATCATATTGTTTTAACAGGCTATCTCATATAAATAGAAATGAAAAAAATCTTTTTTATTCAACTAATTACATTTAGCATTCTTTGTCTTTTCTACTTAAGCCTCCAAAATGATGTTATTTACAAAAAATCGCTGGGACAGGTTTCTGATAACTGGCAAAATACAAACGGAGAGCCAGAAAAGGTTGACAAGCCGTATATAAAACTAACGAACACAAATTATATTCAATGGGATGCCGCCCACTACTTTTTAATAAAGAAGCATGGTTATGGCGTTAAAGAAGCCGGGGGGGATTATATTTTTGCATTTTTCCCTCTCTTTCCAACCATTTGGAGAATTACGCACCTACCCCCTATCGGGATACTTTTTTTAAATTACCTGTTTTTATCAATTTCGATGTTAATCTTGCTCAAACTCTTTTCTGAAAGAAAGGATTATTTAAAAAATGTTATTATTTCATTTAGCTTTCCGAGTATTATTATCTTCTTCATCCCTTACACTGAAGCTACATACCTGTTAATGGTGTCTATCGGTATATACGGATTTGTAAAAGATAAATACTGGATTTTCTTTTTCGGCTTACTTTTTGCTTCTCTGACCCGGCCATCTTATACCTTTCTCATATTTTCCATTCTTGGTGTAGAGCTCTTTTTTCTGCTCTATCATAAAAAAATCTTACTCTTTTTACGAAATTTTTCACTTAGAACCTTGCCTTTGTTTGCAGGAACAGCATTGGTATCCGCTATACAGTTTTCTCAGGGCAGCGGCGGGGTTTTTAAATTTATCCAGGTGCAGAAATACTGGAAAAATATATTATCAATTCCGCATAATTTGAGAGACTGGTCGCACGAAGGCTTTGCCATAAACATAGGTGTTCTTTTCCTGGTCTTTGCCCCGTTACTTATTATTCTAGTTCGATTATTTTACCGACAAGTTGCCAAAAAGAAGGCTACTGGTATTTTAGATTATAAGAACCCGGTTGATTACCTTACTCTGTTATCTATTCTTTATTTAATTGGCAATACCCTATTTATTATCTTCTTCAGAGGGGGAAGTTTGCATTGTTTATTTCGTTTTACATTATGCTCCCCTTTTTTATTTGTGTTAATTTATGGGGCATTCAGATACATAGGTAAAATCAAAATAATAACAAGCGGATTAATTTTCGTCGCTTTATCCCTTCTGAGCATTCGGGTACTGGATACTGTAAACTATTCCAAACATTGGGATTTCTCTGATTTTGGACTGATTATCTTTATAAGTGTATTGGCTCTATGGTTATCTCAGAGCTATTCTAATCTACGAATATACCGCCTCGTATTATACGGCACATTCATTGTTAACCTAATCTGGACAACCTTTTTATTCAACGCCTATATCTCAAATGGATGGATATTCGCTTAATAAAAAAAGTACAAAAACAGTTTTTCTTCAAACAATTTAGGGTGCATTAAAGCCAATAATTCAGAAATAGCTCACAGAATATGGCGAAATTAAATTGTCTGTGCTTTACTCAAAATGGCCACTCCAAAGCCCCACGTATTAATCACCGAAAAAAGTCACAACAAAGATCGCTTTCTGACGTTTTACATCTTGCAGGAACTTATTATTTGTTAGCTTGTTACACTAAACGGACATCAGGTATGGTAAAAGCTGTTCAATCTTTTTGCAAAATGGTTAATAATACTCACTAATAATTGTTAATTATTCTGCATCTTAGCAAACTTATATTTTATACATTTATGATTAAGGGTAGAGGAGAAAAAGTCGCGCTGGTCACAAATCAGGAAAGTTTTACTTACAGTGATTTAAAGAGGAATATCTTAGCATATTCTGAACTTTTTAAAGACTTATCCGGTCAAAGGGTTGCAATATTTTCGGAAAACAGACCAGAATGGGTTTTTTCTTTTTATGCTGCGTGGATTAACAACTGTCTTCCTGTACCCATTGACTTCATGTCTGGAATAGACGACATTGCCTTTATTTTAAACGACTGCAGACCGGAAGTTATATTCTGCTCCGAGGACAAACATAAAGTTTTGCTCTCCGCTTTAAAACAGGTGAAACATGAACCGCGTTTATTTGTATTCGAAGAGCAAAAAAACCTGCTACTACCTGAAACGGACGAGAAATTTGAGCTTCGTCCTGAGAAAGATGAAACGGCTGTAATTATTTATACCAGTGGCACAACAGGCAGCCCCAAAGGTGTTATGCTTAGTTTCGACAACCTCATGGTCAACATTGAAGCTATTACCGACAGGACGAATATCTATAATGAGAACGATGTAATAATGATACTACTTCCCTTGCATCATGTTTTCCCTCTTATTGGCACAATGGTTTGCCCGCTATACTCCGGCTCACAAATTGCAGCGTCCCCTTCTTTAAATGCAGATGATGTTATAAAAACCCTCCAGAAACATAAAGTAACTATCCTCATCGGGGTTCCAAGATTGTTTAGTCTAATCAGAAAAGGTATTATTGATAAGATCAATCAAAGCGGTGTTGCTAAAAAACTTTTTGCCCTAGCCAAAAAGCTTAATTCAAAACGCTTCTCTAAGTTTGTTTTTAAAACTGCCCACCAAAAATTCGGGGGCGTTTTAAAATATATGGTCAGCGGAGGTGCAGCACTTGACCCCGAAGTTGCGAAAGACTTTTATACCCTGGGGTTTGACATCCTTGAAGGCTATGGAATGACCGAGACGGCACCAATGATTGCATTTACCCGTCCGGGAAAATTTAGAGTAGGCTCTGCCGGACTGGTAGTTCCCGGAACTAAAATGGAAATAAGGAATGGAGAAATTGTTGCTTCTGGAAGAAACGTAATGCAAGGGTACTTTGGACGTAAAGAAGAAACAGAGGAAGTCCTCAAAGACAATTGGCTGTATACCGGCGACTTAGGAAAAATTGATAAAGAAGGGTACTTATTTGTTACCGGCAGAAAAAAAGAAATAATAGTCCTTTCAAATGGGAAAAATATAAATCCGGCAGAAATTGAAACCAAGCTGGAGAAAGATTACTCATATATAAAAGAGACAGGAGTTTTTATACATAATGATTTATTAAACGTTGTAATTGTGCCGGAAATCGGCAGAATGAGAGCCGACGGGATTATTGATGCTGAAGAATATCTTAAAAATCAGGTGATTAAAAAATACAATGAAAAAGCATCGGCTTCTAAAAGACTGATTAAGTTCCATATAAGCAATGAAGAATTACCCAGGACCCGGCTTAGCAAGCTACAACGTTTTAAACTGGTTGAGTTTGTAAAGGAAAACTCAGGCAAACCAGAGAGAAGACAGGAAAAGGTTGAAAACTTTAAAGAACTATCTACATTACTAAGTTTTCTGAAAGAACAAATATCAGGTGACGTATCTCCTTACGACAGGCTTCAGGACGATCTGGGCCTTGATTCCCTTTCCCGCATCTCTTTAATTGTTTATCTTGACAACACTTTCGGGATAAATATTCCCGAAGAAAGCCTTTCAGATTTTGAAATGGTATTACAACTTGCCGAATTTGTAAAAAATAAAAAAACCCGTATTACACCGGAGGTTATTAACTGGACTTCAATTTTAAAGGAAAAAATTAATTTCAACCTTCCCAAAACAGGTGTATCATTCAACTTTTTCAACTTTTCATATAAGGCAATTTTCAGATCTATGTTCAGGCTTCGCCAGGAAGGAGCAAAAAATATCCCAAGCGGTCCCTGTATTATTGCCCCTAACCACCAAAGCTTCCTTGATGGCTTCATGGTTGCTTCATTACTAAAAAGAAAGACGATGAAGCACACCTATATTTACGCTAAAGAAAAACACTGGCGAAAAAGATGGCAAAAATTCCTGGCTAGAAAAAATAATGTAATTCTGATGGATATTAATAAAGACCTAATGATTTCTATCCAAAAAATGGCAGAAGTGTTAAGGAAAGGTAAAAACCTGATTATTTTCCCGGAAGGGACCCGCTCTAAAGATGGAACACTTGGTGAGCTAAAGAAAACCTTTGCTATACTGGCGAATGAACTAAATGTGCCGGTAATTCCGGTAACTATTAACGGAGCCCATAAAGCCATGCCGGTTGGAGCAAGGTTCCCCCGTCTGTTCAAAAAAATATCCGTGAAATTTAATAAACCTGTTTATCCAGGTAATCTTGGGACAGATAAAATACTGGAAAAAGTGCAGCGAATAATGCTAAAACAAGTAAAAACCACCTCTTAAAATCAGCATAATTCATTTGCTTTCCCCACCTTAAGCAAACACCTAATCAGCAGTATTTTACGGCATCCACCTGATTATTCCCTCCAATAACCTGGCATAACTTTTGAGTTACAGGCATAAACCAGCAACAAATTAATTCTGGTTTTATCGTGAAAAACATTTACTTTTCACTTTTTTTCTTTATTAGCCGGCTAAATTAACCGCTCTGGTTTTTTTTAGAACAGTTGATTTTGCTCCAGAAACTAATCAAAAAGAGAGAACAGCGCAAATAAAACCATATTACGTATTTGATATATAACAAACACTAAAGCAATGAATATGAAAACAATTATTGGACTTATTTTAGCATCAGTTGTACTTCTTTCTGCATGCGACAATGACGAAGTAAAAGAACTGCTGCCTTCAATGACAGCTTCGGTTGATGGCAGTAAGTGGGAAAGTCTAACCAGAGTATCATTTGAAAAGAGTGGCCGGTTTACGGTAACCGGAACTTCATTCTCTGGAAAAACTATTTCATTTACAACCTCTGGAAATACTGAAGGAACCTATGAGCTAAAACTAGACTCTTTAACCACAAAGTGTACTGCTCTGTACAAAGAAACAATAGAAGCTACAACAGAAGGCACCTATCTGGCTATCTCAGGAAGTGTAACCATCTCTGAAATAAACATGGACAAAAGTACCATTTCCGGAAGTTTTGAATTCTCTTTTCCAAAACCAAAGAGTAAAAATGAGACTATAAAAGTCACCAATGGAAAATTCTCCCGGCTAAAATTCAATATTAAAGCTGAGTAAAATGAACCGGATACGTTTTTTCAAAACGTTATGAGAAATTCTTCAGGTTTTAAACTTTTCCTCTATTCAGCCCGAACAAGGGCTAAGCAAATTTTTCGATTAAAACCGGCCAATTAAACACAAAGGCAAAGCAAAGTTCCAAACTATTGGCGAACTTTGTTTTGCCTTTATTAAATGAAGTAAGAAGTGTTAAAATTATCCTACGGTTTTCCCCTTACTACTTTTCAGTAATCAATGAATCCAGATCACATCTCTGATGTTGGAGCATCCAGTCAATTATAGACTGGTCAAATGGATCGTAATCAGGGTTTTCTCTCCCCATTCCGGTTTCATCGTATGTAATTGTCCATGATTCATAATGGTCTACTCCCGGATAGAGGGTTATTTTAGCTTCATGCTCAGGTTCCACCTCATTTATAGCATTGACCATTGCTAAAGAAGAACTATAGTGTATAGCATTGTCTGCCTCTCCATGGAAGGCCCATAAAGGAATTTTCTTATAGTTTTCTGCCTTCGAGGGATCCCCTTTTCCACAAATTGGTACTGATGCGGCTATTAGCGAGTTTTCCCCGTATGCTCCTAAATAACCATAAATACCATATCCCCCCATGCTGTTTCCTGTTATGTATATCCGTTTTACGTTTACCTTGTAATTTGCAACGATAAAGTCAATATATTCCTTCAATAATTGAGGTGTCCACCCCCCTTTGTGATCTTGTGGAGAGAATACAAGCATAGGGTATTTCGTATGCCACTCCTTATTTTCAATTAATTTTGGAGGACCATGTTTTAATACTTTTTCCAGTACCTTAATGTTGTCTTTGCTATTTCCTTTTTCACTGGAACCATGCAAATAAATTAAAACCGGGAAGACAATATCCTCACGATCATTGTAGCAAGATGGCTTGTAAATATAATAGCCATAAGGAGAGGGTGAATTACCCAAATGGCACCCCAAATGGGTTCCGCCCTTGTCTTCAGGTAAGTTAGATAGTTCGTAATAACCTGTTTCCGAACCTTCTTCAGGTTCTGGTGTCTCAGGTTCTTCTGTTTTCTTTTCTGGCAAAATAGCTTCAGCTTCCTGGCCATCTTCAGAACAAGAAAAGAGAAATGCTAAAATAAATATTCCCGCAATTTTTGTTAAAATACTTGTTGTTTTGTTAGTTCGCTTCATTGTTAATACATATAGTTGTTAACCAAAACACACATTACTTCCATAAGAGGGTACAAAGTTAAAAGGATAAATTTCTCCTGTGGTTTTATTTACATTAAAATGTGTCTCTTTAGAAGTAATCGAAAATTAATCCTTAATACGAAACTTAGAACCAGGGCTCCGAAAAGCCTCTTCGCTAAATTCCCTTTAGTAACGAAAAACTGCCACAAAAGCTTGTATTTGTTTTAAGCTTTTATGGCAGTTTTTTTATTGTGAAAGTAATAAACTACCCTAAGTAATTCTTTAACAACTTACTTTTAGCACGCTGACGCAAATGCTTAATGGCTTTTTCTTTAATTTGCCTTGTCCTCTCCCTTGAAATCCCTATAGAATCCCCAATCTCTTCAAGGGACATCGGTTTCTTCCCGATTCCATAAAACGCCCTAATGACCTTACGTTCTTTTTCAGGAAGGGTGTTTAGCGTCCTTTCTATCTCCTTTTTTAAGGATTCCTCCATTAAAGTTTGGTCGGTCGTTGGATTGTCCGGATTCGATAAAACATCCAGCAAACTATTGTCTTCACCTTCCTGAAAAGGTGCATCAACAGACATGTGCCTGCCCGAAAGCTCCATTGTACTATAAATCTTCTCCTTTGGAATTTCCAAAGCATCAGCCAATTCGTCTGCTGAAGGCTCCCGCTCGTGTTCTTGTTCCAATTGGCTGAAAGTTCTGTTCATTTTATTTAATGCGCCAATTTTATTTAGGGGTAAACGAACGATTCTTGATTGTTCTGCCAGTGCCTGAAGTATGCACTGCCTAATCCACCATACTGCATAAGATATGAATTTAAACCCTTTGGTTTCATCAAACTTTTGCGCAGCCTTAATTAGCCCCAGGTTTCCTTCGTTAATTAAGTCGGGTAAACTCAAGCCCTGGTGCTGATACTGTTTTGCAACCGAAACCACAAACCTCAAATTAGCCCTGGTAAGTTTTTCTAAAGCTACCTGATCCCCCTTCTTAATCCTCCGCGCCAAGTCAACTTCCTCCTCGGGTGTAATCAACTCTTCCTTTCCAATATCGTGAAGATATTTTTCTAATGAATCGCTATTACGGTTTGTAATCGATTTTGTTATCTTTAACTGCCTCATAATTTAACCAGAAATTATACAAACTACCATATATTTATAAAACAACACCCAATTTACCAAATTGTTTGTTCCTTCTCTACCCTAAAACGCTCTTTAGTCTATTTAAGTGTTTAAAAACCCGCAATTTAACATTTTTTAATATCTTATTCAAATTCCCGTGTCAGTTATTCCACTTCAAAACAATTACAATGAACCGTTTACGTCTTTGTTGTTCGAAGAATTAGTCGTTTATTTGTGTTTTAAAAAATATGTCCCATCAAAAGTCGAAACATACCGGCACGTACTTTTTCTTAACATTTTCAATGATATGTTGGGGGCTGAGTTTTATCTGGTACAAGCAGGCACTGACATTTTTCATGCCTGTTTCTCTAGTCCTTTTAAGGCTTTTAATCTCAATTCCAATCCTTCTTACCCTGTCATCCGCACTAAAAAAACTGCAAAAAATCAGGAAGAAAGATTTTAAATTCTTTTTGGCGCTCGCTTTTTTTGAACCCTTCTTATACTTTATGAGTGAAAGTTATGGGATGCAGTATGTTTCAACAACTGTTGCCGCTGTTATTATATCTACAATACCTTTGTTCAACTCTCTGGCCACTTTTATTTTTCTCAGAGAAAAACTCTCGGCAAACAATTATTTCGGTATGGTGATTTCTTTTGGCGGCGTACTTGCTGTAATTTATTCGGATATCGATTCTTTTTCTGCAACAGGTTTAGGAATCGCATTAATTTTTATTTCCGTGTTTGCCGCAATTGCCTATGGATTAATTGTAAATAAAATAGCTGCAAATTATTCAACCCTTACTATTGTATCCATACAAAACATTATAGCCAGCATATTTTTCATTCCTGTGTTTATTGCTTTCGACCTCAAAGAGTTTAACTTTTCAGAACTAACTATTGATAAGCTTCTTCCTGTTTTGTACATGTCTGTGTTTGCCTCTACAATCGCATACGTTGGTTTTATAAAGGGACTTAGAACTCTTGGTGTAGCTAAGGCCACCGTATTTACCAACTTTGTTCCGGTATTTACTGCCATATTTGCTTTTCTTATTCTAAAAGAACCGGTTTCTTTCATTAAAGCCTGCGGGATCATCCTGGTAATTTCCGGGTTAATATTATCTCAATCTTCAAAGCAGCTTTTAAAGAAAAAAGCAGGAAATATAATTGTTGATGAGTTATACTAAAACATTAATGGAGGAAATGGAGCGGCGCTCTTCTGCTGTAGCTCCCGAAAACAAAGCTTTTCTGGAAAAGCTTTTAAAAACCAAGCCAAAAAAACTGGACAACATTGTTCACCAGTTACATGAACAGGAATTTGAAAAAATTGACTGTCTTGAATGCGCCAAATGCTGCAAATCTTTAGGCCCAATGATATTCGAAAGGGACATTGAAAGAATGGCCCCGGCTTTGAAAATGAAATCTTCTTCTTTTAAAGACATGTACATTAAAATTGATGAAGATGGGGATTATGTCTTTAAAGAAAGCCCCTGCCCGTTTCTCTGTCATGATAACCTCTGCATGATATACGAAGTCCGTCCAAAAGCCTGCCGGGAATACCCGCATACCGACCGAAAGCGCTTCTATCAGGTTTTAAAGAAAACATACCACAATGCTTCGACATGCCCTGCGGTATACTCTATTGTAGAAAAACTTAAAAAAGCCCCAATTTCAGGAACTAAAAAGTAATTATCACCTTAGCTAATCCGGGTTAACAATAACATTTAAAGCTGCTGGAACTATTTCAATTTTAACGGGCCCTTTAAATTTATACGGATCCCCGTCAATATGAAATTTGAATTTTTTTTTCTGCGTTAAAACGACTTTTTTTGACCGTATAATTTCGAGATACCTGCTTTTATCAATAGTACTTGTAAACAGGCGGGCCCCTAATGAAACTGCTTTGTGCCAGGGGAAAGGTTCTAGCAGGCAAATATCCAATAACCCGTCGTCGATCTCTGCTCCGGGAGCTATATATGCATTGTTTCCATATTGTCCTGCATTCGCTGCGGTTATTAAAAACGCATGGCGTTTTATTTTATCTCCCTCTATTTTAACGGTATATTTTTTAGGGCTGTACCCAAAGAACTCTTTAATAGCTGTTTTTACATATGTTGAAAAGCCCCTTTTTTTTTGTTTTGCAAACTTATGGCCAATTAAAGCGTCAAAACCGGTGCCACAAGTACAAAAAAAATGAGCCCCGTTTATTGAACCGGCATCAATAACCCTGCTTTGCCCTTTATTTATGCAACGTACTGCTTCTCTGGAATTCAGTGGTATTTTCAGTTCCCGGGCAAGTCCGTTACCTGAACCACATGGAATAATTCCAAGTTTAATGTTGTTTTTCAAACAAGCCGAAGCCACCTCATTAACCGTACCATCTCCTCCAACTGCAACAGCGTACTTCACTCCGTTTTCTTTACCAGCAGAGACTATTTCCCGGGCATGCCCCGGGTATTCCGTAAATATTATCTCCGGGGACCACTTTTTCGGGTCTACTTCACTCAGAATAACCTCTTCCAGGTTTTTGTTCCTCCGCTGTCTGCCTGCCGATGGATTAATTATAAAAATTATCTGCTCTTTTTGCTTCATGTACTTTTTTTACCGATACCTGGCAGAGTTTTGCTAATATTGAATACCTACTTCGAATGTCCGTCAAATATAATTATCCTCCCAATACTAAAACCTTGTCTTACCAAATATTAATGCTAAATTCAACTTTTGTTAACCCAGCAGACTAAAAGAAGAAAAAAAACGTTTACTTTCAACAACATTTCTTGTAGCTGTCAGTTTAAACCAGGTATATTTACCATTTAAAATAAATATAAATAGTGGCACGTGTGTTTATGTTTAAAGTTCGATTTCTGTTAATATATCTAATGCTGATTGGCTGTTTATCAGCACAATCACAATCTGGGGGCAACAATGCCTATGATTATCTGAACCTTACAAACTCTGCCCGCGTTGCTGCATTAGGGGGGCAACAAATAAGTCTATTTGATAACGATTTAAACCTTGTTTTTCATAACCCCTCACTGTTGAACGAAAACATGCACAACAACCTTGTTTTAAACTATATAAACTATTTTGCCGGAATAAATTACGGATATGCATCTTACGCCTGGAATACAGGGAAGCCCTATACATTAGGAGCAGGAATTCATTACGTTTACTATGGGGAATTTACAGAAGCCAATGCCTCCGGAATTAAGCAAGGAACTTTTCGTGCTGCCGATTACGCCGTTAACCTCTTCTATTCACGGCCAATTTTAGACAGTCTTTTCTCTGTTGGTATAAATGTAAAACCTTTATACTCCGATCTTGAAACTTACACTTCTTTGGGGATCGCAATTGATGGGGGAATTTCCTACTTTAATCCTGAACGCTTATTTGGGGCAGCCCTTGTAATTAAAAATGCTGGTATTCAGTTAAAAAAGTATTATCCGGACCAACCCAGGGAACCACTTCCTTTTGAAATCCAGGCTGGTATTACGAAGCAACTAAAACACGCTCCATTCCGGTTGTCCATTGTCGGGCAACAGCTTCAACAATGGGACTTACTTTATAAAACGGAGGAAGACATAGAAGAAGAAAATAGTAAAGCATTACTGGGCGAAGGTACCAGTAATACTCCGGTAGAGGATTTTGCCGATAATTTTATGCGCCACCTTATTTTTGGGCTAGAATTTATTCCTTCAAAAAACTTTAATGTTATGGTTGGTTACAACTATAAACGCCGTCAGGAAATGAAAATTGAAGATAAAACAGCTACCGTAGGGTTTTCCTGGGGATTTGGAATACGAATCAGAAAATTTCACGTAAACTATGGTCGCTCATCATACCATTTGGCAAGAGGGACCAACCACTTTTCTATTACAACAAATTTGTCTGAATTTGGCCCTAAACTGTAATCCAGCCTCCCTGTCCTCTCCAACACATTCTCTTATACAGAATTAGAAAAATCATTTAAAAGATCCGTAAAATTCAATTATTTTTGGTGCTCGATAAATAACTCCATGAAATTAAATAAGAAAATTGTAATTGCTATCGATGGCGTTTCTTCAAGTGGCAAGGGAACTTTTGCAAAACAAATTGCAGGCATGCTAAACTATGTATTTGTAGATTCCGGAGCAATGTACCGGGCAACTTCTCTTTATGCCTTACAGAATAGCCTGATTAGGAATAAAATAATTGACACAGAGAAACTGATATCGCAGCTTCCAAACATAGAAATTCACTTTGAAAAAAGTAACGGCAAAGTTTGCACCTTTTTAAACAACACGAATGTCGAAGATAGGATCAGAGGTATAGAAGTATCGGGTATTGTAAGCGATATCAGTAAAATAAAAGAGGTTCGCCGGTACCTGGTGAGTTTACAGCAAAAACTTGGAAAGGAAAAAGGTATCGTAATGGACGGACGCGATATTGGCACTGTTGTTTTTCCTGATGCCGACATTAAAATATACCTGACAGCCAGCAACGAAGTTCGGGCTCAAAGAAGGTTTAAAGAACTCACAAACAAAGGACTTAAGGTTTCTATTGACGAAATCCGGCAAAACATTGAAAACCGGGATCGTATTGACCTGAACAGAGAAGAGAGTCCTTTAAGAAAGGCCGCAGATGCTCAAGAGCTTGACAATAGCAATATGAACCTGGATGAACAAATGACCTGGTTCGTTGATTTATTAAAAAGAAAAGGGTATCTGGCATAGTAGAAAAAGACCACAAGCATTTTCTGAAAAGAATTATTGATCATACTTGATAATGGAAGTGATAATTGAAAAAAAGTCCGGTTTTTGTTTCGGAGTCCGCAAAGCTATCAGACTTGCCGAGGAGGAAGTAAACAAAAACGGAACATTATATTGTCTGGGGGATATTGTCCATAACGAAAATGAAGTTGAACGTCTTCAAAAACTGGGACTTAAAGTAGTTGAACGAGATGAGTTTTTTCAGCTAAAAAACTGCAAAGTACTTATCAGGGCGCATGGTGAGCCACCACAAACTTATGCTTACGCTAAAGAAAACAATATTGAACTGATAGACGGAACCTGCCCTGTGGTGTTAAAACTGCAGGAAAATGTAAAAGCCTGTCATACTAACGTTGGGGACAAAGGTACCGTTGTTATATTTGGCAAACCGGAACATCCTGAGGTTATCGGATTAAACGGGCAGATCAACGGAAAAGCAAAGGTCGTCCTAAACAAAGAGGACCTGGATAAAATTGACTTTACCAATCCTATAATTCTGTTTTCACAAACAACAATGAGCAAAGAAAAATACTGGGAGCTTAAAACAGAAGTCGAAAACAGACTAACAACTCCTGATCTTCTTGATGCTTATGATACAATCTGTGGGCAAGTTGCCAACCGGGCCCCTGGACTGGAAACATTTTGCTCCGGTGTTGATGCGGTTGTTTTCGTAGGGGGAAAGAAAAGTTCAAACAGCAAAGTTCTTTTTAGTCACTGCCAAAAAGCAAACAATTCCAGTTTCTTTATTTCTTCTTCGAAAGATGTTGCTGAGCTTCCCCTGGCCAATTTTGATAAAGTCGGAGTATGCGGGGCCACCTCAACGCCCCGGTGGCTCATGGAAGAAGTAGCTGATAAAATTGAAACTACATTTACGTAAATGCCTGTTAGCCAAACGACATATATCGACGTACTATTAGCGGTTGCCGTACCCAACCTTTATACTTACCACCTGGACGGTTCGACCGATCCTAAGAACTTAGAACCGGGTATGCGTGTATGCGTTCAGTTTGGAAAAAGGAAACTACATACGGCACTGATCATCCGAATCCACAACACTCCTCCTGAAGATTATAAAACCAAAGAAATAATTGCTGTTCTTGATGATTACCCGGTCATTAAACCTTGGCAAATAAATTTTTGGAGTTGGGTTGCTGAATACTATATGTGTACAAGGGGGGAGGTTTATGCTGCTGCTCTGCCTGCCGGACTTCGCCCCGAAGGGCAGACCCGGATTTATCCTGAAGAAATTCCGGGTGATGGAATAACTTTTTCAGCTTCCGAAGAGTTGATTTATGCCATTGTTTCAAACAGTCCGGGGCTTACAATTGAAGAGCTACAGCAACAATCCGGAAAAAAGCAGGTTATGAACATTCTTCGTGACATGCAAAACAAAGGAACAATTAGTTTTGAGGAATTGCTCAGGGAGGATATTAAGGCCAAAGAAATAGAACTTGTAACCCTTCACCCCAACCTGAGGCATGAAAATATCCTGAACGAACTCA
The DNA here is from genome assembly GCA_965230395.1 of Bacteroidales bacterium. Lineage (GTDB taxonomy): Bacteria > Bacteroidota > Bacteroidia > Bacteroidales > UBA10428 > UBA10428. The sequence goes on along the minus strand of CBDDKV010000002.1, from coordinate 825,689 downwards.
TAAATAAACTTGAACGCCGTGCGCCAAAACAAATGACTGCGCTGATGGCCTACATGCAAATTTGCGGTTACCTGACTGAAAAAAAATTCGAGCAGGTCAATAAACAAGAACTTACGCATACAGCTAAAGTATCTGGTGCTGTTATCAAGTCAATGATTGACAAAGAATTTTTTATTGTTGAGAAACAAGAAGTCTCCCGATTAATAAAAAAACAGTTCAACATTAAGGAGCTGGCAACCCTTAACCCTAATCAAGACAAAGCCCTGAAAGAAATCAGACAAGGACATAAAATTTCAGACGTTGTTCTCCTTCATGGAGTAACTTCAAGTGGAAAGACTGAAATTTACATCCATCTGATTAAGGAACAAATTGAACAGGGAAAACAAGTTTTATACTTATTGCCGGAAATTGCGCTAACAACTCAGATTATAACCCGCTTACAAAACATCTTTGGTGATAAAGTCGGTGTATACCATTCAAAATTCAATAACGCCGAACGGGTTGAGATATGGAATAACTTGCTTGGTAAAACAACAAAAGACCGTTCTGAGTATAAAATTATTTTGGGTGTACGCTCCTCCCTGTTTCTACCATTCGAAAACCTTGGATTAATCATTGTTGACGAAGAACACGAAAACACGTACAAACAGTTCGATCCTGCCCCAAGGTATCATGCACGTGATACGGCTGTTGTTCTGGCAGCAATGCACAAAGCAAAAGTTTTGATGGGGACAGCTACCCCTTCGTTGGAGAGCTACCTGAATGCCAAGATGGGAAAATATGTCCTTGTTGAGCTACTTCAACGGCACCTTGACATTCAACTTCCAGAAGTACAAATAATTAATGTCCGGGAAGCCAGGCGAAAGAAAAAGATGAACGCTAACTTTAGCCCCCAGCTTATTGAACAAATACAAACAGCCCTTAAACAGGAGGAACAGGTAATACTTTTTCAAAACCGTAGGGGGTTCTCGCCGTATCTTGAATGTGAAGATTGCGGGTGGATCCCTGAATGCATACATTGCGATGTAAGCCTTACCTATCACAAAGGCATCAACAAACTGGTTTGTCATTACTGTGGCTTTAGCATGAATTCCGTTATTCAGTGCAAGGCTTGCGGTGGAAATAATGTTCAAACCAGAGGGTTTGGAACAGAAAAAATTGAAGATGATATAAAAATCCTTTTCCCCGATGTAAAAGTCGGAAGGATGGATCTGGATAGCACGCGAAAGAAAAAGGCCTATGAGGAGATAATTGAGAAATTTGCTACGGGCCAAATTGATATTTTAATCGGGACCCAAATGGTTTCCAAAGGGCTGGATTTTGACAATGTTAGCATTGTTGGTATCCTGAATGCCGACAACATGCTTAATTACCCTGATTTCAGGGCTTCGGAACGAAGCTTCCAGCTAATGTCGCAGGTTAGTGGACGTGCCGGGCGAAAGAAAAAGCAAGGTAAAGTCATTATTCAGACTTCCGATGCTTCGAATGAAATTATTCAACAGGTGGTTAAAAATGATTACATCACATTTTTCCGTAATCAGTTTAAAGAACGCAAACAATTTAACTACCCGCCTTTTTATCGCTTAATTAACCTTACAATCAGGCATAAACAAAGAGATATCCTAAATAAAGCAGCATGGTTACTGGCCAAAGAGCTCCGGGAACGATTCGGACAAAGGGTATTAGGACCTGAAGCCCCTGCGGTCAGCAGGATACAAAACTGGCACATCAAAAAACTGATCCTTAAGCTGGAAAAGACTCAGGAAATAAAGACACACAAAGCCTTTATTTTACAAGTCATTAACAACCTGAAAGCTCAGCCTGGTTTTTCATCGCTTCAGGTTTTACCTGATGTCGATTTTTATTAGCCCCTGCCCATACGCAAACTATGCCACTAAAACACGCCCGGCTTTGCCTGGAATTAGTCCGTCTATAAAGTCGCAATGTTACTCACGCATCTAATTATTTTAATTGTGTTCGTGTCCTTCGGTTCGAAGCAGACTTGTTGTTATTTCGTGGTATGGTAACCCTGTTTTTCAAATTAACATAGTCCCGATGTGCTCAGGATCACGACTAACAGCACAGGCAACTCTCCGGGGGCAAGGCCCCGGATTAAATTAAATATCAGCCTTAAAGGCTGAGAACCATAGTTTATAGACAGCCTCTAATTAGTGGTACTAGTTAATTATTTCGGCATTAAAATTTTGTAATGTGGCAAATATAGCATACATTGCCTTGTGGTCTAAACGACTCGAAGTCTACTTTTCAAAACCCAATTAAAACTAATATCCATGTCAAAACTTAAACTTCTTACCTTTGCATTCATCATTCCTGTTCATTTGTTTTCACAGGTTCAAAAGCGTGATACCATTATAAAATGGGAACATTATGAATACACCCTGAATGAATATTACAGTATAAGCGATTACAGTAAGACGAAAATTATCACTACTGATTTTAAAGGTATTGTTCTTGAGAATGAAATAATCAGGTTATGCCTTGTACCCTCGTTTGGAGCAAGGGTTATTTCATGCGTATATAAACCCACCGGACATGAACAGCTTTATCAAAACGAGGTGGGCGTCCCCTACCTGATAAACTCGAAGGTTTTTTACCACAACTGGTTAATGTTGTGGGGAGGTATTTTCCCGGCTTTTCCCGAACCAGAGCATGGTAAGTATTGGAATTATCCCTGGAATGTAAATATTGTTGAAGAAACATCCGAGAAGGTTACAGTCTCCATGTGGTTAAAAGATGAGTTGACCGATCCGCAAAAACCGAACAATTATGTTTATGGAGTCACCAATATTACCTGCTATTTTAATGTTACCCTTGAAGCTGGCAAGCCTACATTTGATATTGATGTTAAACTGGTTAATGACAATACCGGAAACAACTACGAATTCTGGACAAATACCTCGTTTAGCCCGGGTTCTGAAATAGGAAACACTTTTGTCCCAGGCAATACAGAAATGGTCGTCCCCATAGAAAAATATGAGGTTGCATGGAATGCTGGCTACTGGATGCAGTCGGTTGATGATAAGGTGGGGTATACAAATAAACAGGTTAATAAATATAAGAACCTGGCCTTCATAAAAAACTGGAAAGAACAGGGAATCGCATATGCCTATCCTAAAATGAGTGAACCGTATTGGGGAAGTATAAACCACGACGTAAAAGAAGGTTTTTTTAGAATCGCTAATAAACAAGATGAAACTCCTGGTTTGAAGTTCTGGGGATGGGGAGATGAACAGGGAACAAATGCAAATGTAAATGACTTTGATGATTATGCCCGCCCGATGATTGAGCTTTGGGCTGGTGTTTCGCATGAGTTTTTTACTCCGGCTTACCTGAATGCAAACGAAGAAAAGTCGTGGAAAGAAACCTACATGACCACTGTTGGTATGTCTGATATCTCATTCATCAATACTGATTTTGCTTTTCATCAGGAATTAACCACCGGTACTCAACTGGTTTCAAAAACATTTGTTCCTGTCCTAAACAACGGAAAAAGTTTAAAGCTTTCTTATGAAATAACGGACGGGAACAGCAACATAATCTGGACCAACGAAGAAGATATAGTGGGAAATTTAGCTGCGCCAACCATATCTACGGTAAATTTACAAAAACTAATGCTCCCTAAAGGCAAGTATGAAATAACCACAGTTGTTAGTTCCGGGGCTGTAAACAACCTATATTCACACACGGAGCGTTTCGAACTAAATGGTATGGTCCCTATCTTATCATCGAACAATCCTCCTGGTTTAACAATTCGTGTATTTAATGTTAATCGCGGACAATTAACGCTTGTATTTGATTCTTTAGATTCTAAGTCTGTTTACATTTTTGACTTACAGGGCCGATTATTGCGTAACACAAATAATTCATCTGCACAGGTAAGCTTTTCTGACCTGCGTCCAGGAATTTACCTAATAAAGGTTTTAAAAGGAAGCCAGAGTATTACTAAAAAAGTTGTCATAAAATAAGCGAATCATTCTAAGGTTTCCTGGATTTGGTACTGTATACTTTAATGCAGTTTCTCTTCAAAAAAATTGCCCCGAAACTTATGCATTCTGGAAAATAAAGATAAAAAGCCGACTTACAGTCGGCTTTTTAGGTTGGTTTTTCAAGTAGTAGTTTTGTGGTTTGCGGTAGTTAGTAGTTTTGTGGCCATCAATTAATAACGCATGTATTGTATCCAATAAAATGCCAAAAAACCGAAACAGGGTTAACACTTTGACTTACAAACAACAACAAGAACCCAATTGGTTTATTTTGTCTCACTTTGAAAAAAAAATTCTCAATGAGAGAGATATGGCTTCTTTTCTCATCAACGTATTGAAAGGGCAGATAAACGCTGTTTAAAGTCTGTCTATAAAATCCGATTTCTTTGTTATGCTTGTAAACAAGCTCTTTTGGTATTGGGATGTGGTTTTCTTCATTTTGTAATTTTTTTAAGTTATCTCATTCTGCTTTCCGTTAATAATTCCTTGCACAAATTTCTAATTATCGCAAATATAGAAAGTTGTACTTTTTAGCAAAATGAATTAAATGTTACTTTTAAAAGACAAAAAATAAGATGTCAATAGCGCCGATGTATGTACCTGAATAACGGTAATAAAAAAATTGTTGATAACTATTTTTCCACTTAAAAACCTGATAACAATCCGGTTATTCCAGAAACATGCTCAAGCAATTTTGGATTCCCCGATATCTATACAATTATTGGAAAAAAGTGGTAACTCAAAAATGGCTTCCCTTATGCGAACAAAGCTTATATTATGACCATTCCATTTGTTTATATCCCAATTAATTTATCGTATTCTTTTTGCAACTTTTCAGTGAAATTTCGTACTTCCTCTAACAGGGCTGCCGGGTAAGGAATTCCAAATTCATCCGGAAGTGTATCGTCTTTGAGGTGGAGTTTAATTCCCTGAAAAATTGACTGATGCTTGACAAATTCCTGAATTAAAGAATTTAAACTGTCAGGAGACTGAGAAAGATAAAATTTGGTCTCAATAATCCTCAAAATCTCCTCATTATTCGGAAAAAAGAACTCCTGCTTCATTTTGTTATAAAACTCATTACTTATTGTACCTTTGACCAGATCCGAATTTTTAACCTGATTCCAAACCATATCATTCTTTTCCAATTGAATTAATATTGGCCAGTAAAACTCAGATAACTGTCTTTCTAAAAAATCCGTTCTTTTTCTTAAAGCTGCCTGGTTTTTATCAAACCGGGCTTTCCAAAAATAATCCCATATCGATTTTGACACAAAACCAATTATAGCACTTCCGATGGCTAGGAAAGATTCACTCATTTTTTCGTATTATTAATGATTTGAAAGCAAACCCAAATTAACAAAACTAAAGCACTATAAACTAAAAATTACTTGTTTATGAAATAATACCAAGCTTAGAAAACTCCCAGACTTACCTTAAAAGGCATAATAACTAAACTATCTTAACAATGAAGACACGATTGTCATATTTGTACAAATTAAAAGATAACGCCCCATCTGGCCGAACTAATTAACCTGAGCATCCCGGTCACCCTTCCACAACCAGAATACCTATACCGAAGCCATATTCAGAAATACTTAAACATAGTCGGAGAAGCGGAACTTGGTTTTTTACACTTAAAAACCTGAAAAAGAAAGCCTAATGGTTTTATGTGTACATTATTGATACATGGCGTGCGAAATTACCCTTTCTTGAACATTTTATAAAACCATATTACTACCAACTATCCACTACCTTCTTCTTTTCAGTTATGGATAGATTTAAATGCTTCCCTTTTATTTTTTCCTGCTCTGAATTACTTAAATTTGTAATAAATTTTAGACCTGTTAATTCTTCTAATCGTCCTAAACTAGTTAAGTACTCCCTGAAGTCTTTCTTTTCTTTTGGAATCACATTTGGAATTATGAAGGTCAAAGATTCTACAGCATTATCTGTTTCTTTAATAACTACCTTATATAACGCATCTGGTACAGCAACCTTAACTTCATCTTTCTGACCTAACCATAGTGATGGAGTTCTATTAAAGAATACTCCTCCACAAATTACCCATACACTATTATATTCGTCAGCCCAATCAGTTACTTTAGACTCTAATTTTTTCCATATTCCATTGTTTTGCCATTGCAATTGAGGTACTGCATTTAAAACGGTATGTGTATTAAAACCAGCTTCCATAGATATCCTGTCTGCTGCATCTTTAGGGCACATATGTCCTCTAACATAACGATATGAACTAGTTACCTCCTTCAGTTCCCTCGTGCCAGAAACGCGGTAAGAATCATCATTTGGTGCTATTCCTTGTTCATACAGTTTACTATCAGTCATCCACTTTGGACGTGAATATTTTTCAGTTTCCTTTGTTTTCGTTTTCACCTCATAACTGACCCATTCAGGAATGCCCCATGTATCCGAAGTGCCATCATTATTATTATCATCTTCACTATCGAACGAAGTTGTATAGGCAGAGAACTTAAATATAATATCTGCTGGTTCTGTCTTGTATTTTGTATGATTGTATGTGTCATCCAAAATTATTGGTTTGTAACCTTTACCTTCAGGTGATTGGGCTGGTAATATTAGTGGTAATAAGACTATTAACTGAGTATTTAAAAACTTTTTCATGACATAAGTTATTTATGCGTTTATAAAGGACATTTATTTTTGAAATAATTCAATTAACTTATTCTCTGTGTCTATATATTTATTTAAGTTAACCTTATCCTCGGCAAAAGCGACTATATCTTCTATTTTATTTTCTTCTTTATTGTATCTAGTTTCAACGAAGAAATTTGAAACGCTATACAATAGGTAGTTGAAACCCTTTGTTGCTGCAATTGATTTGTACTCTCCCAATTCATTGACGAGCTCCTGTTTTTTATTCAAAGATTGTGTGTTGAACTCCTGTATAGTCAAGGGATTTAGATTTTAATTAATTGAATCTTGGGGCATTCATTTTTTTTATTACATCAGTCAAATCGATTATGTTTTTTTTTAACTGCCATGCCCTTTGGATGTAAAGATCAACGTCTGCATCTAAAAGATTATTTCTTTCTAGGATAGTTTCATTTATCAAATCGGATAAAAGAGCATATATGTTATGTGTGATATAATTTCTCTGTAGTGAGACTTGCCTTAAGTGAATAATCATATTACTATCAAGGAGTTTATTTTTTTTAACTTTGTCAATTAAAGCTCCAAGAGTAGCTTTTTTGTATTTTCCTTCAATTTCATTCCGTTTAAGTAATATAATTAATTCTGCTTCAAGCATACCAGAAGCTAAAGTTACTTTTCCTAATTCAGAGGTAAATTCCTCAGATTCTACAAGTAATTTATAAAACTCTAATCCTTCTTTCGGTTCACCTTTAAACATATGGGATATTATTTTCTGCGTTTTGTGATACTTCATAATTTTAATTTACTAAACAAAGCCCCCATAAAGACTATTTGCATCTTTTCCCAATCACAACTGTTGGGAAGTTCATAACCTAGCAATAATGAAACTGCATTACGTTCAAGCTCGTTAAAATGGTCTGCGGCGATTCTTATAAAATCTCTTTTCATAAGGGAGCCTCTTATATCTATGGTATTCTTTTCATCTATTTCAATTGTCTCAATGAAGCGATCCCATATGTCTCCTAAGTTTAATTTGTACTCTGGCATGGTGCACTGTAGATGTTCGGCAGCGGAAAAAACAAGTACACCTAAAAGAGAGAATGCAAAACGCTCCTGGTTTATGATATGATTACCGGGTAGGTTAGTTCCATCAAATTCTTTAAGCATTTGCTTTAAATGCGAAGCAGTATCACCTTCAAATTGTAATTCAAGAACCCGGAGTACAATTTCAAGGTTTTTTGTTGTTAGTTCTTTTTTACCTTTTAGGTATTCAGATAAAGACGCGTAACGAACTTCTGTAACATCCGAAAGTTTTTGAACTGTCCATTTTTTTTTTGCGAGTTCTTCCTTTATTTTTTCTCTTATCATTTATTTAATTATAATAGTCCCTCCAGTATAGTGGAGGGACCTTAAAGTTTTAGAATAATTCGTATTCAGAAATGGTTTCATCAAATTTCAACCCGGCATTTTCAACTTCTACGGAGCATTCGAACGCGGCGCTATTTGAACTGAAATATGGCTCAATATGGTTTCCTCCATCGCAAAGGGATTTTATTTCTGTTTCATCTTTTACCCAACCGTTTTTAATTGAGAACTGTAAAACGTCCTCAAAGTTTAAGAATTCTGGCATTTCTTCAAATGGGGTTACCATATCAATGTAGTTTACATTGTCTTGGTTTTGTTCTGTGTTTTTGATTGTGTAGGTCATAATTACTATTTTTTGGTGTTGTTTGTTTAAGACTACACTACAAATATACTAAATATAGTATAAAAAAACAAACAAAAGTGAAATTAATATACTATATATAGTATACGCTTCAAATATCCAATTCTTTCCAGACCTCATTTATTTTTGTGGTTTTAAAATATCTTAAAATCGTGTTAGTGGAGGGGAGTGTAATATTACTATTGATTTCTTTTATCGTTAACTTACGTCCGACTTTTTGCATTTCCTTTATTAGTAATTCTCTAATTTGTTTTTTTGAATATTTTGGGTGCTGGTTAATTGGTTGGTAATTGCACTGCAATCTTAAATTATTTAACGTTGTAAACCGCATTTCAAAAACACCAGAGTTATATATTTCGGGAGATTCATCGAGGCTTTTGCAGGTAGCTCCGTTGAAGGCTCCAATTTTTTTACTGAATTCAATATATTGCTTCTTCAGCTGTTCGTTCGTTTCATTAATCTCAACGCCCTTGTAGTATCTTGGAGTAAATCCTAAGCTTGTAAGTAGTTCCACATAGGAGCTTTTGTACCTAAATCTGTCTGGGGAATATATGGAGTGTTTTTTTAGTTCTGACAGGGTTGGGGTGTGTTTAAGTTTTTGCATTAACCGGGTAATTTCATTTTTCATTTCTTCTTTAGTTAATGCATCGTTTTTCGGTTCAATCCCAATAAGTTTCAGTATTTTATTCCAGTTACCAAACCTTTTCTTTAAAGTCATGGTAGATGGCAGTTTCCCGTGGTGTTTATTCCAGTATTCCTGGGAAGTATCTTCGGAATTAAGGAGTTTCTCCTTAATATGTAATAATAACTCCGAGTCGGAAAGGTTGGTGTATTTTGAAATGTGAAAATAAGCATGTAAATCGGCTTTTTCCAAGACTTCCCCCCATGTATTGCAGCTAAGTTTCTTAATATACACATTCCGGTCGAACAAATCATTATATGAATTGCAATCCTGGGCGGAGGGTGAAAAGCCGTGTGTGTTGTAGAAAGACTTAAGGGAGTCCAATAGTTCCTCTTTGGAATGCTGGTTTTTTCTAGCCAGTGGGATTTTCGCAGCTTCTAAAGCTTTGTTCCAGCCTCCAAAATGATAGCAAATGGCGTGTTGCTCTTTAATCTCCCTTCTTTTAGGAGACCTGCCTTGTGCAGAGAAAAAATCAGTGAGTATTTTTTTAAAATACTTCTCTTTATCCTCAATCTGTTTTTCTGCATTTGCCATTTGTTGTTATTGTGGGTTTTGTGGGGCAATTTTTATCGTCAGTTGTGGGTAGTGATTCGTCATTCCTTTAATCTCCCTATTTTCCCATTTTCGATAGTGAAAAACGTCTTTAATTCATCAGAAAAATACTCTTTTCTTAAATCGAGTCTTGGGCTAATCTTTCTGTTTTGTAATAATTGATTTAAAATCATAACAAAGTTCAGTAATACTTTGCTTTGGTCAACAAGTATTTCTTCTTTATTAAGTTTAGATACCGGGTAATAAACTCCATTTTTTTCTGCCCAGTCTTTCTTATTTCGTGTTATAATTTTTAATTCATCCTTAGTATAATAAGTATCTCCATTTAACAGTAAACACAATACAGGAATTGGCTCCTCCTTTGGTTGAGTCACTATGAAACCATGGTCTAAACAAAAGATATGAGATGGAGATTTTGTTCTTTCCTCCAAGTCAGCATATTTAAACCATTTTGTAACTGTATCAAAATTAGGGGTGTTACTTTGATAGGCAAACACAAGTCCTAAAGGTGGTTCAGTTACTTTGTTCTCCCACATTGTGCAATCTTTACTTTTTAAGTCTATTGGCTCTGTTGGATTGACTCTAAAAGATTCTTTTATATAGTCAAGTTTTCGAACTGACCTTATGTTATCAATTGATAGTTTTGCCTGCTTGCTATCAAGTGTAGTTTTAACCTCAATTACTGCATAGACTAAATCAACTGGGAAAATATGGATATTGGAGAGTGTGAAAATCTCGGGATAATGGTAGTTGTCATAGATAATTATATCACATTGTTTACTTGAAATACCTTTCCTATCAATCACGATACCAGAACCTACACTATACTTCTTTGGAATAAACTTCTTAATCAAATCTCTAATTAACGACTCATTTCCTTCGCCTTTTAATCCTTGATGAAGTATAAGTTCATTTATAAACTCAACCTCGGATTGAATCTGATTATATATTCCCTGATAATATTTTGCAATAATGCTCATTTATTTCTTTATCCGTTATCGGTGCTCTTTGCCATTACCCACAACAACAAAATAGCATGACTATTTATAATAAGGTAATGATATTTCCTCTTCATCGAACCATTTTGCCGTTTAGTTTTGTTTTGAATATGCGTTTTATGAGACATGTATGATCGGTTTACTGCATTCCTGAATAAGTTTTTCCCCTAAAGTAGATAACATAATTGATGTACTATTACTGATATATGTTTTTTTATCTATTGGACGAGTTCCAATATTGGGCTTATCAAACTTGATAAGGTTTAACCTGATTAGGTTGTCTATTAGTAATCTTTCTTTTTCTATTCTTTTATCAGTTTCAACTGGAATTAGGTCCGCAATTTCTTTATTTCCTTTCAAAGCAACTAGTATGTTCTTAGAAAATCTAGTCTGCATCTTTTGAATCCACATTCCTTTAAGAACCATAGCTTCTTCAAAAGTAATTTCTTTTAAGATTGTAATAAGTGTAAAGTGTCCATCAAACTCTTTATTGGAATCAGTTGAATTTGCTAAAAGGTTTGCCCACATGTCTTGAAGTACTTCATTCTCTTCTAATGACGAGTATTCCATGAGACTTGCAAGTGTTTTTACTGGTATCTTTTTAGTAGATAAACCATATTCAACATGCAAGTCTTTAGCTTTTGCGGCTATGCGCAATTGATTTCGATAACGCCAAAATCTAACAGTATCAGTAAAAATTCCTCCAACCTCTTTTAGAGGGGGCTTAATTATATCATCAGCATACTCTAATCCTTTTTCGACTAACTTTTTATTTAATTCTTCTTCCATCATTTTATCTATTATGAGTTTTGTAGGAATTAAGTTAATCTATTTTTTTTTCTTTCCTTTTATAAGAAAACGAATAACTGCAATAGTTGCAAAAGCTATTACAACAAATAAGATTATAGTCCAGTGTGTATTCTTCTCAACTAAAAGAGCTGAGGTTCTGCCCCCAATTATTAAGGTATCACTTCCTATAATTAAAAATGAATCAATGATTATTGTGTCATTCATATTTTGGGTTTGGTGCGACTAATTGTTTAATATATTTTTTATTTCTGTAATTCTGGATCTTATATATTCTTCTTTCTCAGGGTATTTTAATAACATCTTTTGATATGCAAAGATGGCTTTACTATAATTGCCCTTATTTTCATATACTCTAGCCAATGTATCTGCCACGTCCCCTTCAGGTTCTTCAATTTCAAAGTTTATAAATGAGTTAGTATTATTTACATCCTTTTCTAATTTTGCAATGATATTCTCCTTTTCAAAATTTTCGTCTCTCAGTTGTGATATTAACTCCTCATATTTCTCCTTTTGCTCCGTCAACATGTCAATAACTACGTTTGATGACATATCCTTATAGAAATCAACCTTTTCATTTAAAGCTTCAATTTGTGCAGTTTTCGCACTAATTTCGGCTTGTTTTGCAACTTGATACTCTTTACTCCAACGTATTTTAGCTATCCAGGCTAATATGGCAGCTACCATAGAACCACCCATAATAAAATATTGTATGATCAATTGAGTTTGTTCTTGCATATTATCTGCGTTTTGTGAGTCCGTATTTTAATATCTATCATAATCGATCGAATATATTCGTGCATTAAGAACTCTTGCATCCCGTATTAGCTGGGCTATAATTATCTCGTTATGTATTGGTTTAAGAATACCTGCTAAAATTCTGTGATTTGTTCCTAGTCCGAATTTATCTCCAGTTATTATAGCTTTTAAGCTCTTCGGATCAAATTTTAGAAACCGTTTGTTGTTATCGTCAAATTTTGAATATAATCTAACTTCTTTTTCATAATCCCATTCCTTTAATTTATGGTATAGGGGCTTTTCTAGCTCTTCTCTGTCAATCCTCTTTTGATTTATTGAGAAAGTTACCTCTTCATATTTAACATCTTTTATTTTAACAATATTGTTGTCTGAAGAATTTAAAGAATCCAGTAGTTGTTGCCGTTTAAAAACTAAACATAGCCCTTTGCCTCCACTAGCATAATGTGACCATAGTAAAATATTTCTATAGTCCTTTGTAAAACAACAAATACCATACTTGCTTTTTAGCTCCTTAAGATGATTTTCCAACTCGGTATTTAGGTTCTCATTGGGTACTCCATATTGTTTTCTAGCATCTTCAGAGCCAGGTGTTGTAGATTCAACATTAAAATTGCAGTCCCAGGGATCGTTTTGATTTTCAGGAGATCCAAAATATAATCCGTAAGATATTAGGGTATCTATCGAATAAATATTAAGAGGCACAAAACGATATATATATTCAGGTTTATGTTTAAAAAATTTATATCTATTCATTACCGTTACGTTTAGTGGAACCATCTTATTTAAAGAATGATATCATGGAATGCGTCAGGATCAATAGGTAACTGAAATCCTTTTCCGTTGCAATGGATTTGTGCTCTCCAAATTTATTAATGACCTCCTGTTTTTCAGTTAATGTGAGTGTATTGAACTCTTGTAAATTCATGGGTTTTAGTTTCTAATTTAAATTCATGAAGCCTATGTTATCTCTATAGTTTTTAAGGGTTTCTAGGGTTGCCTCCGCCAACGCAATCATGTAATCGGCATGCGCCTTATCTCCATGGACTTGTTCGACCAACTGGTCGTAGTTTTGCTTGGCCCTTTCAACAGTCAATTCCTGTTGCTTAACCTGATTGTGTATATCTAAATTGTCCATAGCCGTTTTTTCGACCTCGGCATGGACGTATTTTTTTAGAGCTTTTTTTAAAAGGGATTGGACTTTATTTTTATTTTCCTTAGTCAATTCAAAATAGTATAGGAAGTCTTCTATAACTATTATTAGCCCCCCTTTCTTTTTAAACCTCATTGTAACTGAAGTTATTTCTGCGCCTTCAATTTCATTCGCGCGATTTAAATATTCATTGAAAGGCGCATCCTCAAAGAATGGGACAACCTTAGCAATAAATCCTACAGTTCTGTCATAACAGGAAATGTAATCAAAAGGATAGGTCGAATGTTTCGACCTATCTATTGTAAACAAAGGGTAGTTTCTTTTCATGTAGCACGTACTCTTTAATAGGTAAACAAGCAGCTATGGGAGCTGCCCATTTGTTTTTTTCTTCTGTTATTCTTCCTCTTCTGGATTCAGGAACTCTTCTAAGAGTTCTGAATTATATTCAGAGCTTATTATATAATCCAAAGCCGTTTTCATAACTTCCTCTTGACTTTCATAGCAAGCTCCTTCTACTGTTTGGTCGTCATCGCCCCATGCATCTGTAAGTTGCATATTTGTAGTTGTCCTGGTAAGCGTTAAGCTATTTCCTTCGTTATAGAACTCGGCCCATAAATTACGGTGCCCATGCCCTTTAAAATTATGCCCCATGGCATAAATTGATACGGCAACACCTTCGAAACCGTTTTCAGATAGGACTTGGCTAGCTGCTTCGTTGCTTAAATTTACCTGGATTGAATTTATTGAATTTTTCATTTTTTTAGACACCTATAACCCTGGGTGTGCGGTTTTGATTATTAACTGATACAAATATACAAAAAAGTTCGATGCAAACAATACATTAGCGTTAAATCGAACTTTTTATTTTACACCTTCATATTTTAAAAACCTGTAAAGCGTTGATTTGCTTTTTATTCCAGTTATTTCTAATATTTCGGCTATCGAATATTTACCTTCTTTATATAGAAGGGATGCCGCTACAGCTTTATTTTTATCGTAATCGCCTTTCTTACGGCCACCACTCTTTCCCCTGGCCCTTGCAGCCGTCAACCCGTCTAAAGTTCTTTCCCGTAAAACTTCAACCTCCATAGCTTTAAGTATGGCTATTATTTGGAAAATAGCTTCCCCCATTGGCGTGGTGGTGTCAAACACACCTTCTTTTAAGCTCCTGAACTGAATCCCTTGCTCTTTAAAATGGTGCAGCAGGTTTATTATTTCTTTGGATGTCCTTCCCAACCTGTCAAGGCTATCGACAACTAGCAAGTCCCCGTTCCTGAGCTTGGCGAAGAGCTTCTCTAGTTCCGGTTTATCCTTATTCCTTCCTGAAACCTTCTCTTTAAATATTTCTTCGCACCCGGCAGCTTTTAAAGAATCCAATTGTCTATCAAAAACCTGATCCTGTTTCGAAACTCTTGCGTAACCAAATATCATATATAAGTTCGATTTAATGCCATGTTGCTAATTTATCGAAAATAGAAAAATCGTACTACAAAAAAGTACTTCAATCTTAGATATGTAGTTGAAAAAATTAGAAACTTCGTGTGTTCGATTATCCGGTCGTTTTTTCGAACCGATAAATGGTAAGTAGGGAAGAAAGCTTCGGGGAATTCCAACGTTATGTATCAGATTTTTTTATTATGTTTAAATTTACATTGCATACGTTATATAATTTTTGGTTTAAAATTTATTTCAAGCCCCATGAAAAGAAAAGATTTCCACAACGATGAATTTGATAAGGGTACTTTAATCAAGCTTCATGTTTTTAAAAAATATTTGAAAGAGTGGTTACCAGTATTTACTAAAAAGAAAGCCCCCATCTGGAAAAACATATACATTTACGACTTTTTTGCCGGAGAAGGGACAGACGGAGAGGGGAATCCCGGTAGTCCTTTGATAATACTGGATGAGTTGAAAAGTTTTTGTGAAAGCATAAAAGCAAAAGGTTTAAAACTGAAGGTTGTTTTTAACGAGTTTGACAAAAGGAAACACTCAAAGCTTGTGCAATGTACACAAGAACATTTGAGGAAATGCAGAACTTCTGAAGTTCAGAATAAAAACTGTCCTAATTACGAATTAACTGATAACTGCGTCTTTCATTTGTTGATCGAGAATAAGGATTTCAATCAATTCTTCAAAGAAATTTACAATACAATGTTAAGAAAACCGGAATATCCACGGTTTATGTTTTTGGATCAATTTGGTATAAAGCAAATCAGTGAAGAAGTTTTCGGTAAACTTGTATCGTTGGACAGGACTGACTTTATTTTCTTTATATCTTCATCTCACGTTAGCAGGTTTAGTGAGTTACCTGAGTTTAAGAAGTACCTGAACATTTCCAGAAGTGAGTTCGATGTATCTAAACCATATCATTGTCACCGGGTTATATATGAATATTACAAAGGCTTGTTGCCCAAGGACAAAGAGTTTTATCTTGCACCTTTCTCAATTAAGAAAGGCAGGAATATATATGGGCTCATTTTCGGGAGCCATCATAAACTTGGTATAGAAAAATTTCTTAAAGTCTGTTGGGGGATAAACCCTAATACTGGCGATGCTAATTTTGACATAGACGGGGAGAGAATAGCTTCATCAGAACCCAAGCTTTTCGCTGAATTTAATGTACCTAACAAATTACAATTATTTGAAAGGGAGCTTGTTAATAAAATTCTCGATTCAGAACTAAAAACAAACATCGATTTGTATACTTTTACATTTGATATGGGATGTTTACCGAAACACTCAAATAGTGTGGTAAATAAACTGATAAAGGAAAACAAAATTAGGGCATTAGAGCTTGCATTAAAAAACATTCACAAATTACGAAAAGAGCAAATAGAGCTGATAAGAGATGAAAGCAACTAAAATTGAATGGACAGAAACTACCTGGAACCCTACCACCGGATGTGCAAAAATATCTTCGGGTTGTAAAAATTGTTATGCAGAGCGAATGACGAAGCGCCTTCATGCAATGGGAGTAGAAAAGTATAAAGATGGCTTCAAATTACGTACCCATCCGGATGTTTTAACTGCCCCCTATTCCTGGCGCCATCCGCGATTGGTTTTTGTTAATTCAATGAGTGATTTATTTCATGAATATTTACCTTTCAAGTTTGTTCAGGATGTATTCAAGGTTATGAACGATAATCCAAAACATACGTTTCAGGTTTTAACCAAAAGAGCAGAGGTGCTAAAAGATTATTCGAAGCATCTTAACTGGACCGATAACATTTGGATGGGAGTTACCGTGGAGGATCAAAAAAACGTTTCCAGGATTAACTTTCTAAGGGGGATTGAAGCAGATGTGAAGTTTTTGTCCATAGAGCCTTTATTAGGCTCAATAACTGAATTAAACCTAAACAATATTAACTGGGTTATAGTTGGAGGGGAATCGGGTCCAGGAGCAAGGCCAATGAGAAAAGAGTGGGTTGAGCAAATTCAAATTAGCTGCGAGAAACAAAATGTACCATTCTTTTTTAAACAATGGGGTGGAGTAAACAAGAAGAAGAGCGGAAGAATATTAAACGGAAAAACATGGGATGGAATGCCTAAAACCAAAGAATTTACACTTTGTTAAGTAAATTTTTATGTTGCGGTCGTTTTTTCGAACTGATAAAAGCTAACCAAACTTTATACACGCACCCCTTTCTTATTGTTATTTCATTTCTTAATTTCTTATCAGAAATTTGATTGTATGATAATCATTGGCCAGGTGCGGGGGTATAAAACTTTCGCTACATATTTTGATCTATTCTACTCAGAAGAGATAGAAGTGATCCCACATTGGAATATCCAGCAAGGGGAAAATTTATTTGTTATTAAAACAGAATCCCCCCGCGAGCTCTCGCGTTTCTGTTATGGGATGCCTGGCAAGGATAACCAGGTGCATTATGAAGCCGCCATAGAAGGAGAGTCCAACGACAGAGTGTTAAAGAAAAGGATTTTAAATGACCCCAAATTTCGAATGCACATAAGGCACAGGCGTTGCGCCATACCGATAGATTATTTTGTGCTTGTTGAAAATGAAAGAGCTTACCTCTTTTTCTCTTTCTTTCGAGAACAGCTTAGTATTGCAGGGATTTTTAATTCTGGAGAACATCAGGGGGTTGCCCTTCTTACTGTGCCAGCATATGGAATGTTTAAGCAATTGGGGTTTAAACGGTCCCCTATGCTTATCCGGAACAGAAGTAAGAGGTGGTTAACTGGGCAGCACCTTGCTGACATAACTTCCCTTATGGTCACTTATCCAGATAAAGACTTAAATGGGTATAGGGTTTCGCGCGAAAAGTTCCTTTCTAAAAAAAACAGCAAGGAAGCTGCCTTGCCGCAAGGCCCATTTTTAAAGGAAAGGAGCCTTTCCTTTATCCCTTACAAAAAGGATAAACCGGAAAGATCAGATGATAAGCCGTGGGGCCCATGGGCTGACTTAAAAAAAGGCTAAACTATTTAAAACCGTTTCCTTTTAGTTTTGTCTCCATATTTATGAGACACGCTTAAAATATCCTTTTGAAATTAGTTTGTCTAATTGTTCCCGAACGAGGTACAAGCCATTGTTTGTTACATAATATTTCGAAGCCAATCTTACCGGCACAGGTTTGTTGTAATTGCTTCAGAGATAAATATTCATTCTTCTTTCTCGCGGTCAGAATCAATATCAATGACTAATACAGTGTTCATGGTAATTTTGTATGTAAATTTAAATAGAATAAGATATAGAATTAATCCGCTTTAACCAGCCGTTAAGAAATTTATGGTTTTGCCCCTTTTGCGCAATTCTGTGATAATAATCAATTCGCGCTTTTTTTATGGCTTCAAACAAGGCTTTTGCATTACAGGCATTAATAGCTTGTATTGTTTTTCCTCCGATTATGCCGTCTTCTGTCAGACCTTTGCCAAATTCATTGTTTAAAACCTTTTGAACACCTTTCCTTCCAAAAAAACCACTATTAACAATCCAATCAAATATGATTTCTTGCAAACAGCCATCGTTAATTTTTCCAATAAGATTCCTTTTATAGAATTTATAGCAGTAGAATTGTCTTACAAGTTCCAATAGTTCCTGGTTGTGTATTTGTGTATTACGTTTTATATTACCTCCAGCCTGCTTTTTAAATTCATCTATAATTTGCCAACCTTGCCAATTCGGGTGCAGGTTCCTGGCTACCCCCATATAAGTCTCTCCACCACGATCACCAGTAACGTTAGCATAATACCCCTCGTGTTTTATAACACCGTTAAATAGTTCGTCAAATGTCTTCATTCTTACGTTTGGTTTTAAGTTTTACATTGTTTACCCCAGAAATTGCACCACCAAAAAGGAAGTCGATAATGGTACTGAGTTTGGTTGAAATGCCACCGTTAATGCTGCTTACAAAGGCTATTTGCCAATCCTGTAAGTCGATTTTTTTGAATACAAAATGATTTAACATTAAAACAGTAAGCCCACACCATGCTACAAGGAAGAAAATAGCAAAGGTTTTTTGCAGCCAACTATCCTTTACGTACATATCCCTAGCAGAATCCCTGTCGGCAACGGCCATTTTAAAGAGTTCCATTTTGCCCTGAAGTTTTTCCTCCTGTGTAGTGAAAATTTCATCAATGAGCTTGGTGCCCTCTTTTAGCGTTTGGGACACTCCAGCATTGGTTAGTTTCCCGAATAATTTTCTCATTGTTTGTTCATTATTTGTAGGAGCCTCAATTTGATTTCCTGGGGTAATGGAATTGTTGACATATTATAAGCCGGTAGCTCAGAACTTTTTATAATAGATATTTTGTTACCCTCTAGCCAGAGCAGAATGACTTTAAAATCAATTCTTACTTTAACCTGGACAAAACCGGACCGAATAATTCCGGTAAAAGTACCTGCGTTGCTGTTATAAGGCAGTTTCCCCAGTTTACCAATCGCTTTTCCATGCTCATTTATCCGTGTAAAAAGATTCGCGCCGTGTGGGTTTGTTACGATCACACTTTTTTTGTCGGGAGGGCTTGTAGGTAATTGCCGTTGTGCCAGTTTTTCAAGTTGATGGGCACGGTCTTTTTCTTTTTTATACTGAAGTAATCCCACTACAGTGGCTACGCCGGCAGCATAACAGAGTATTTCTTTAATCATTTTTTTACGAATTTTAAGATCGTGTCTAACTTTTCATTAAACTGCTTTATGGTTTCATGAAAAAGTTCTTTGCTCACGTATAAATCTTTGGAGTCTTCTCTTAGCTCTGTGATTTTCTTGTCCAGCGCATCAATCTTTTTTTCATGCGTTGTTAGTTCTTTGTTGATATGGCCGATGTCTTTTTCAAGTAAATCAGCCTTAGCTTCAACTGTTTCTTTTGTGGCGTTTTTTGCCAGGGCATTCCGAAAAATTGATAATAGAACACCTACCACAAGGGAACCGGATGAACCTATGGCAATCCACAGTATTTTTACGCTTGCGGTTTCCATCCCCTAAAAGATTTTAATGGTTTTGCCACTTCCTCCTGCAAACCGGTTTTTGTCCCCCATTGTAGCATGTTTGTCCTTAACATGCATTATTGCGTCAACATCGTGTTCCCAGTCGCTTACACCTTTAGGTGTGCCGTCTTTGTTTGCTTTGAAAATCAGGACAAAGGAAGTTTTTGGAAAGCGTTTCTTTAAGTTTGTTAAATCTTCTGGTTTCATCCTTGAGGTCTGGGCGCTGTCTATAAACACAATATCATAGCCTTTAAATTTGGACGGGCTGTAGTCTTCGATAAAATCAATGGTTCCATTGATTTTTAGCCTTAACAATTTTTCCTGCAATGAGCCTTTAACACCTTCCTCGTTGGAAACGTAAAGTGCCTTCAGTTTCTTTTTGGCAAATTCATTGGCCAGTAGCATTGCAATAGAGCTTTTCCCATTGTATTTATTTCCGTAAATCATTAAGGAAAAAGGGATGTAAGGTTCGCCCAGGAGTTGCCCAAATTTGCCACCAATTTTGTAGGTGTCAAATTTCATTTTGGCCAATTCTCCGGTAGTTACAACCTGGCTGTTTTCCTTCGTAGTCTTGCATGTTCTTTTCTTGACTTTACTTTTTATTGTTTTAAATCCGGCAAGTCCTTTAAATCCATTGAGCTGTACATCCGTAATATCCAGTTCTCCACTTTTGAGGTAATTTTCCAAATGTTTTTGGACTTGGTTTAGCCTGGCGTACCCCTTTCGTTGCCTGGTTATTTTACCATTCTTTTTTGCATTGGCAATGCTGGCCAGCAACCTTTTGGCTTTGGCTGGTGAGATGTCCCCGTAAAGGTTAATAAATCGTTTAATGAACGATATGGCGGGGGAAACTTCGTAACTATTTGCAATGCCCGTTAATTTGGTGTATAATTCTTCCGGAATCTGGAAAGCACATTTTTCATCCATTTCCTTGTAAGTCCGGGCAAGGTCATTGCCAATTAGCTTAATTTCACCAGCATATTTACCCGTTTTACGGATTGTTTTTTCTGTTGCGGCTTTCTGGATAGTTTTATATAATAAGGACACCTGACGGGTTGTAACTATCTTGCCATGAAAGTTCAGGTAACGCTTAATTATCTTTACCTCCAATGGTATTATGGTGACCTCATTGTTTTTTCTCATTGCTGTTTTCTTTTTTTTTGTAGTGGGGATTGAATCAGGGTTTTTCACTTCTTTTTTGTATTCAGCCCAAAATTTAGGATTCCCATCTTTGTCCCTGTCTAGGATATATTCTGCTGCTTTTTGAGCTTCGCTTGCTGCTTTAAAAATGGCTTTGTTATCTTCCTGTAATTCCTTTTTTACCCTTGATGCCCACCCTTTTATATACACTGCATTGTTTTTAAGCTCGGTCAGCATAATACCGCTTTCGGCATTAAGAAATACCGAACCTATTTCCGCGACAAGCTCTTCCAGTGCATATTGCTGATCGCCCCAACGCGCCCCCCTTTCAAAGCCAGGTTTGTTCCTCCTGTCCGTGCGGGAAGGTGCCCCGGTTGCATGTATGAATTCATGGAAACATGTGCCATACCACGATTCTAAACTTGGCGCCTGCTTTTTCAGCGGCATTACCACCTGGTCCTTACTAGGCGAATAATGGGGGCTTTCGTTGTCAGATAAGTGTTTTACTATTAGTTTGGGAGGTTTGGGCATGTGTTTAAGCAACAAATCGGCAGCCAGTATTTTTTGGCCTTCATTCAGAAACTCCAGGTTCTTTTTTGCCAGTTCTTTTCTTTTGGCTTCAAAATCAACCCCCTCTATATCACGTTCGTTAAATACATTGTAATATTTTAAAAAGCCAATTTTATCAAGGTATGTACACTCTTTTTTTGCTTTACCAGAACCGCAACCAAACTCTTTTACAAGTTCTTTGTATTTTTCTTCAGAAATAGTTTCGCCCTTGTATTTAAAAATCCAGTTATAGTAAACTGCCATAGCTGATTTTGAGCCCTTTTTTAACTCTGCTCCAGCTTCTTTTATTTGGTTAAATGTTAGCCAAAAAAAGCGCCCATCAGTTATAGGTTGCCAATCTCTTACCGTAATGGTCTTCGGTTTTCCGTTCTTTATTACTTCTATCTCCTTTGCTTTTGGGTATTCCATCAGCATAAGGGCATTTATGCCACGGTAAGGTTTTAATGAGGCATAATTTATTGGCATTTCAGCAAAGGGGATGTACTGCTTCCCTTTTCCTTTGCTGCCATCATGGGGGCGTTGCCAGGGTAAGTGCCCACTTGTTTGAACCTGTTCAATTATACGTTCTGTGACCATCTGGTAAACATCAGTGTTTTTTAGTTTACCAAGTTCATTGTCAGGAACCAGGTATTTTTCTTCTTCCGGGCTTATATATGGAATACCGAGATTTTCCAGTTTCATTTTGAGAGGTGTGAGTAATACAAAAAATGCTTATCAACCTGGTTTACTTCTCAGGCTTTTTCACTTGAAGGAAGTTTGGATATTTCTTTTCAATACCATCTTTGAAGTTTAGTACTAAGTTGTCTGTTTCCTGGTAATATCTGAGGTTAACAATACCGGCATTATCAAAGGCGGTTACAATTTGGTCCAATATGTCAGGTTTGTTTTTTAGATCCTTTTTCCAGTCAGCCCCAGCTGTGGATTTTTCCTCAATGGTTGCAAGCTTATCAGCATCGGCTTTTGGATATCCCATCTTTTTAGTGTTTGCTGCAATGGCGTCAGCTTGTTTCTTTGTTGCCCCGGCAGTAGCATTTTCTTCGATTGTTGCCAGTTTCTTTTCATCAGCTTCCGGGTAACTTCTTTTTAGACTGTTAGCCTCGATTGCCTCAGATTGTTCTTTTGTTGCCCCTGTGGTAGCGTTTTCTTCGATTGTTGCCAGTTTCTTTTCATCGGACTCCGGGTAGCTTCTTTTTAAACTGTTGGCAGCGATTGCTTCAGATTGCTTCTTTGTTGCCCCAGCTGTTGCATTTTCTTCTATCGTAGCCAGCTTTTTTTTATCAGTTTCCGGATAACTTGTTTTTTTACTGTTAGCCCCAATTGCGGAGGCCTGGGCTGTTGTTATGGTAGTTGGTTTGTTTTTAAGCTTGCCGTAGTCGGTTGTAAGACCGAGGTCGTTTTCTAACTGCGACAATTTAGAAGGTACTGCAACGTTAAGCCCTCCGTCGGTGTTGGTGACTAAGCCACCATGTATTTCAACTCCACCGTTGGGCATGTATAAGGGACTCTTTTCGGCAATATGCAAATCCTCCACATTACCAGCCACAATGAATCCTCCTTCTAAAGAACTAGCAATTGACTTTGGCCTGAAATCTTTATCACTTTTACACCTGGCAATATTGATAAAGGAACCTACCGAAGCCTTATCAAGAATCGTGTTTGTCTCATTCGTATTCATTTTGAAATATGCATCGGAGAATACAATTTTGTTATATCCCCTGTCGGACACACAAGCCTGGTCAACTTTTGCATCAAAGCAACAATCATCAATTCTAGTAGTGCTGTTCAAAAACCATAGGGACCCACTCTCAGAGTCACTATATTCAAAACGGATATCAGAGAAATTAACAGCACTGTTATAAACCTGTACTGCCTTGTCAATCTGGAATATTACTGGTTTTTCAAAAGTCCCTACAGTTTCATCCAAGGTATTGCTTAGCGACTTAAGATTTATCTGATAAGAGAAATCTCTTAATACAAGCCATGTCCCCAAATCGTTAACGAAAGTGCCGTTCTCGAATAGTATGTCTATTGATGCTTTTTCGTTCGTGTGATACTTTAGTGCCTTCGGCAATGAATCAAAAAGCCTTTGCAACCTTGAAAATGGTGTGCCTGAAGGAATTATAACCCCCTTATTGTCCAGGTCATAGTGAAAGCCAGCAAGCATTTGGTCTTTGCGCATTTCGAAAACCCCCTGGAAGACTTTGTATTCGCCGTGTCCCATCCCTAGATAAGCATAATCCCCATCGGATGCCCATTCGCCCTTTTTCAAGGACGGCGGGGTGTTTCCCCTAAACATTTTTATAGTAGCCATATAATAGTTTTTTTATTGTTTATATTATTTTGTAAGCCCTTTCAAAAAGGTCATAAGTCATGTATTCTCCTCCATTTTCCACCTTGGTTATTGAGAAGGCCAATAGGCGGAGCGTGTTTTTTGTAGGCAACAACTGCGCTGTGCGGCTTACTTTTAAATCTTTACATACCTTGTTGATATATGCTTCCGTATTGTTCTCAAACCTTGGCGCATATTCCTGGATAAGTTTTGGGACCGTATTGTTGCCTTTCTCAATGTCGTGCTTTAAGTCTTTTATCATCGCCCGGACACCATAGACCGGGGCGATGAACATTTCAAACCTATTGTCCTTACTTAGTTTTTGAGGGATTTTTCCCCTCCAGCTAATTCTGGTCCGTACAAGGTTTCCCGGGTTATTATTACGGATGCCCCGGGGCATGTTTGATAAGTAGGTGTTTCCGCCATTCCAGTTTTGGAAATTCGGGGGCAATTGAAGCCGTTTGCGCTTATTCACCTTTCGGATAAGCAAAACAGCCGTTATAATTGCCCCCGAGGTCAAAACCCCACCAGAGATGAACAATATGTTTTTCTTCTTTTTATCCAAGTTTTTGAAAAGTTTGTTTAAAGTGGTATCCCCCAGCTGTCAAATTTTGGTTTAATCCGTGCCAATTGTCTTTCTTTAAGTTCTTTTTTGAGCCAGCCAATAAGGTTTAAATCCTGGCCTAAGAACGATGCGCGCCCTCCGAGCAGGTATTTCTTCATGCCGAACGTTTTTATCACCAGCAACATATCGTCTTTAGTGTTGATCTTATTAATTGTACTGTAGATGGTTTTTTCGTCCGTACCCCAGTTTTGCATGGCACCATAAAGCGTATTGGCATATATAGCTGCATCGGAGACACTTATTGTAAGGTTGGTCTTCTCAATTTTGGCATTTTTCAGCGATGGGGCAACCTTCGAGGTCGTTCCATCTGAGTTGCGTTTACGCTTCCTAATTTTTCTCATGATCAGGAGGCCGGTCCCCAAAACAGCAACCCCGCCTCCAACTGTAAGCCCTGTTTTGATTAGTTTGTCTTTGCTGTCCTCTTTGATTTCCATTGGCTAAATAAACATTAGTGCGTTTTTGACTATCCCGGGGCGTTTCTTTACTTTTTCAAGCAGTCGTACCATATCTTCCTGATCCAGCTTGTTTACGGCATTCTGCAAAAGGTTCCCTATTCGCTGGCATTCTTTGGGGCTTTGTGCCTCTATGTCTATTTTAATTTTATATTGTGGCATAGCTTTTTATTTTATTCATTTGTTGTTTCATCAGGAGCAGGGTTTATTTCCGACTTTAAAAAGTTGAGGGTTTTATCCAATAGGTTATGCTCCAGGCAAACTGCTACTATGTTTATTATTTTAGTATTGGTAGATAAATCGCTATCATGCAATGCCTGGGATACCCGTTTTATGATTTCTGCCTTTTGTTTCTCTTCAGGAGTTTGGGGGCCTTCAACCTCCTCAATCTCCACATTTGTTTCAGGCTGGTTTTGTGATTCTGGTAATTCGTTTTCTTCCAGTACGCCCAATGCCCCTTTTAATTCCTGTGGTGTAAGCCCTAAGAGGTCTGCCGTTTTTGGGCTATTGGAAAGTATACGCCCGCCGATCCCGGATAGTACACCAACAGCCACACGTTTCATTAATTCGTTAGGTGCATAGTTTGCCAGGCGGCTTTCAAGATCTGCTTTTTCATTCAGGAGCTGTCGGTTTTCATTTTTGTAAATATCTTTCTTCGCTTTTAATTCCGCGTTCTCAGCCTGCAATGCCTGGAACTTTTCTTCCAGCATTTGGAAGCGGGTTTCAGCTTTAAAGTCGTCCAGTTGCTTTTGGTAATTGACCCGTTCTAATGCAGTACTGTTTCCACTTAGAGTTGTAACCAGGCCAACTAAACCTTCCAACCCTTCAGCACCACCGTTTTTACCTGATAGTGCACCAATGAAATTGTTTAAGCCACTTAGCCCCATATCGTTTGACTGGTTCATTTGGCTAACCTCTTCTTTTATCAAGGATTTTATATCGTGTAACCCAAATTGTGGTTCTTGCTGTCCAGTAAGGTTTACAGTGTAGGTATTCGTTTTTTTTGCATTGGCACTTTTGCCGCCATAAATATCTACCCGTAAAATGCAGTTGGCTTGTTTGGCCCTTTCAACAGCCGATTCAATATCCTGCTGGAATTTTTCGCTTCCGGATGTACGGGAAGTAAGGGCGGTTATTTCCATGCCACGTAGCATGTATATTTCATAGCAAAACGGGTTCTTTTGCTCTTCTTCGCTGCGTTTTATAAACTCGTATATGCTTTGTATTTGTGCTTTATAGTCTAACATAGTTGAATCAATTCCGGTGTGGTATAATTTTTACAAATTCCAGACGGTAAGGCTGAAAGTTGCCTGATCCTGTATTTATGTCCAGATAGTCGGTGAACACCTGGAAGCGGTATTCATCCATGAAATCATATTCTTCTTTAGTAGTAACAAAAACATTGTCACTGCTTATCATTTCAATTTCTGAAATATGTCCAGGTAAGGCTTTAGTATTTAGTATCCACATATCGTTGTCCAGGTGAAGTGACATATTGGGTTTGTCCACTTTGATGACCGTTGGCTTTAATTGGTAGCTGTCAATGGTCAGCATCCCATTGATACGGTCCTTGGCGATGGTATGCAACAGCTCACTTGTCTGGTTCATACTGGATAACTGTTTTTATGGCCAATGTTTTATTGCCATTGTTTTTTGCATTCTTGAAAACTGTATGGACGTTGCTGTTCACCTCCAATGGTTCATGGAGGGGGAATATTTCATTTTTCAAGCTCCGTATTTTGCGGTTTGCGGTAAGCGAAAAATCCCGGAGCAAAAAATTATTGCCATTGATTAACAGGCTAATATTTCCGCATTCGTAAGGTTCTGATTGATTATAGATGTGGACAGTGCGGGTAAATATTTCTTTTTGCCTGTCGTATAAGAATTGTAAGGCTGCACCTGCAATATATTCTGCAAAAGCAATGTCGCCCATATTTTGCCCTGTGCTAAAGAGCTTTTTTTCTTTGTAGATATAATCCGAAAACTCACTGTCCAGTAGTTCAACCAGCTTTCCCGTTAACTCAATTTGTTCCCTGGGATTAAGGCAAGCATAAATAACCCCATCACTTAAGGATTGAATAATTGGGGGCAGGATACCGCTTTCAAAAAAAGCCCTGCTTTCCTGTTCGTTTTCACGGGTCCTTAAATACGAGTAGAAAAGGTCAATGTTTTTTTGTTGAAATATCCTTGTTATCAAACCCTGTGGAAAGCTAAGTTGCTGTATGGATCCTTCAAGCCCTACAGCCTGTTTTGAGGAAGCAAATACAACGATACCTGTAATAAACTTGCAAGATGCCGGTAGCAACTCTTGTTCATTAAGGTGTTCGTTGTTCTGTGCTTTATGGGCAATTACAGTGTAGCGCTTCATCTCGGGTAAATAATATTATGGCCTCTTATTGACTTCAGCTAAAAGATATACCCGTACATGGTAGCTGTCGTGGTTTGCCAGGTTCTCAGAGTTGTCGTTATAAATTATCCGGACAGGGCTGTTTTTGGCTTTTTCGTCTACAGGAAAAGACACATCTTCGACCGACATGTCATCGCTGTGGTGGAGAAGGGCCACTTCGGTATCGGCTGGAATAATTTCGGTGTCATCTATCCAGCACCGAAGGGTTGCCCCCTGCAAAGCTTCAGGCTTTGAAAGGCGCAGAAAAATACCTTTTATCCGGTCGTGCTCTGTTTTTGTATTGCCGTTAAACTCGAAGGTTTCGCCTTTTTTAACCTCGAATTTTACAACCTGTAATTTTTTAATTTTTTGGTCTTTTTCGTCCATCTTAGGAAAGTGGTTTTCTTTAATAGGGCGGCCAGTTGTGGCCGCCCTTTATCACTGAAACTTAAAGAATGGCGCGCCCGGTCTGAGACATGTGTATAGTTGGTTTTTCTCAATGGCGGGCGGGCCATATATATCCGCCTGTTTATGCTTTTTCGGTCATCGTCCCTATTAGGGTAACTTTTACCGACGGATGGTATACATCTTCTCCAGATACAGCCTTAGGCATGCTTAATTTTGGCGTGATGTCCATGCTTGGTTTTAACCACTTTGGATTGTCCAGCTTGAGTAGGAATTTTCTCTTGTTCGTGTTGGTGTCATCAAACATTCCGCAAGAAATTTCAGGCAGTATCACTTTTGTGCCTAGAGTCATCTCAAAGGTTCCGTTAATAATTGCCGGTGGCAATGCAAACTGTCCGAAAGCAAAATCCGCCGGGTCGTTGTCTTCCTCACTTGAGCCGTGGGCGTATTCCAGGACAATTGCAGTAAGCAAAAAGTACTTATTGCTGTCCAGTTGGGCACGGTTTAAGTTAGTACGTCCGGCTTTTTTATCATCGGAAGCTTCCATCAAGTCGATGTCGCTTTTGTTGGCAATGCTCTTTATGGCGTATATCCCTATATCTACGGTCTGCATCCGCGCCTCCCTAAGGGCTTTTTGGATGTCTTTAGGAAGTTGGCCCCTGCGCAGTTCAAATTGCCCCTTACTGGTCAAGCTTTCAGTCAAGCCGGTTTTAATCGCTATGCTCCGGGAACCGGCATTATAGGCCCTGCGTACGGAGCGCATACGGCTGTTCCTTCTTTTGTACCTTCGGTTTTTGCGCCTTTTCCTTCGACGGGAGCGCCCCAGGTCCCCGATGCCTTCTACAGCATCATCGTCATCTTCTTCCTTTTCGAGGGTATCCTCTTCTTTTTCCAGAACGGCTTCCTCCAAACCTTCAACTTCTTCGATTGAAGGGTATAAATCATTTTGCTCGTCTATTTCTGCCATGATTTTACTTTTTGTAATTGTTAATTGATTGTTTTTTTATATCACCTGATCACCTGATTAATCGGGCATCATATCTCCTGCGAATAAATCTGCGTCTTCATTGATTTTTTCATCTCCGATGGAAGATAATCCGACACCTTCTATGTCTTCGTCTTCGTCTTCAATGTATGATGGCTGTTTTACCTTCCCGACGGGCTCATCGGACATACTAAAGTCGCTTGCATTTCCAACGGGCTCATCGGACATGCTAAAGTCTTCAGCACCACCAACCGGCTCATCGGACATGCTGAAGTCTTCAGCTCCATTTATTGAGCGTTGTATTTCCCTCTCTATATCAATGTCAGCAGCGGGAAGTTCCTGTGTATATGCTGGTAGGGCGGCCATTTCATTTTCGTAGCTTTCTTCCTCGCCCATCAAGCCTTCTAATCCTGCCAGCATGGTTTTACCGGTGGCTTTTTTTACCATTGATTCGACTCCGGCACCAGCGACTCCGATCATTCCTATTTGCAGGTAAGGATTTTTTGTAAACTGGGTACCTACTATCAATCCCCCCATTGTAATTGCTGCCGGAACAATATACCCTTTCATTTCAGGCCCCATCAGTCCACTTACTGCCTGGCTTTTTTCCAGCTTTTTTAACGCATATTTACCTACGGCAAAACCTGCTACGGCTGCCAATGGCTGCCCTAAGTTGTTGACCGCTTTCATAAAGTCAATCTTTGTTCCCTGGGAAGTTTTATTGGAAGTTTTACTTATTGCCATGATTTTTAATTATTCTGTTGTTGATTATTAATGCTTGGTTAATTATTACCGGAGTGTTATACTCCCGAGTGATTTCTTGCCGGGTTTCGCCTTTTCTTCATTATCTTCTTTTTTTCGAAAGGCAAGGTATAACCCGGTTCCCAGAATGGCTGCACCACCTATTGCAATGCCGATTTTGGCTTTTTTGCTTAGTCCCTTTTTGTTTGGAGGGGTTGGTGTACGGGCCATACTGTTGGGTATTTGCTGTTGAATAAAAGGTGCTTGTTGCGAAGCATCCTGTTCCGGAGTGTATTCACTCGTGTAACTTTCAAACTGTTGTTCTTCCTGGGGGGGTGTTTCTTGCGGAATGTTAAATTGAGTTTGTGAAGCGACAGGGGGCGGGGTGTATTGTGCCGCTCTCTGCTTTAGTTTTTCGCTTACCGTCTTTCCTTGTTTTTCCCGTCTTTCCTTTCTTTTACTGGCCGCTTTGGCAAATACGTTTTTAACGGGGCCTAACCATTTCTTGATTGTTGCTATTACGCCACTTGCTGCGGTAACACTAGTTGCTGTTGCAACTGCACCTAAATCCCCCAATTCAGCAAGTTCGCCCAACGCCTCCAGCCCCTGTATTTCTGCTAATAGCCCAACGGAATTGCCTTTTAATGAAAAGTCGTTGCTTCTTTGTTTTGCCCCTTTTAATATGGCTTTTCGCAGGTTATGTTCTTTACCCTGTAATCCCTTAAATAGCTTTTTAACTTTGCCATGAACTTTTTTTAGTTTTTTAAGCTTTGCCGGGTCTATGTTGTATTTGCCGGCCATGTTATCAGGAAGGTAGGCATATTGGAGGTTTTTGGCCATTCCAAATAAATTTATTCGAAAGGCCGCTAGTAAACCTCCTCGTATTGCAATGGTAAGAGGATTGAAACGAATAACTGCTTTAACGTACTTTTTTGCAAGTTTAACACCACCTTTAACTACTTTTTTACCAACACGCTTAACAGATTTAAAAAACCTTGCCCTGCGTTTTTTTCTTTTTGCTTTCCGTTTTCTTCTTCGCGCACGTCTTCGGCTTCTCCTGCCACTGAGATCGTCATATTCTTCATCTTCGTACAATCCTTCTATTTCATCTTCCAGATCGTCAAATTCGTCAAGGCCTTGAATGGCATCTGCATCGTACTTTATAAAACCGCTTTCGGCTAGTTTATCTTCAATTGCAATTAACTTGTCTAAAACGTTGTCCCTGTCAGGAGTATTCCAGAACTTTATTGCCTGGTCCAACATGCTAATAAACTGATCTGGGTTTTGGATGTGCGCCATCCTGTTTTTGTTGGCCTTGTTTTTCAAGAGAAAATCACGTGTGCGGATTAGATACCGGAGTGTAGCATCTTCAGGATTACCCAGTCCATTTATGGTTTCCTCAAAATCAATTCCGGATATTATCCCCATTAGTTCCTGGAAATCATCTTCCTTATCGAGGGTATTGTTTAGGTCTACCCCGGAAAGTACAGATATTGGCAAACCAAAGCCTGTTGTCCCTTCCATGCCATCAATTCCATGTATGCCCGCCAATTGGACGGGCTTCATGTTAAAATCGGATTTTTCAAATGAATAGGGTTTTTGGTAGTCGAATTTGCTTAATACCGGGTCGATAATTATTTCGTCTTCTGAGTCGGGCACAAAAACATAAATGTGTTGGAAATTAGCTTTTCCGTCATACTTGGTAATTCGGAACTTGAAGGGGATTCCAAGGCATTTCAATAGGCTACCGCAAAAAATTGAAAAGTCGTCACAGTCTATCCCTGAGGATTTATCGCCTTTTTGCATGTACAATACCTGGCCATCGTGCCAACTTCTTGCTGGTGTGCGGAGCTGTTCCGTGCCTTTTTTGTCCAGCTTGTATTGCAGGTAGTTGTAGGCAAAGTTGAAGATGTTGCGGCATGTGTCTTTTAAAGATTCTGCCTTTAGCTCTTTGGCCAGCCCTTCAACTTCATGGTAATGCCCTGCTACAATATCGATGCAGTTCTCTACGGTTTCGTATACATTCCCGGTTTTAAGGAAAACCTCTTTGCCTGTTGGTTTCTTTATTAGATTATTGTACCGGGTACCGTTTTTTGTGTCCCGCGGCCCTGATACAATGCCGAGCTGTCCTAGTCCGCTCATATTATCTGTTAATTTTTGTGTAGTGGTAATAGTTTCGCCATTAATGGCTATGGTGAGGGTAAAAGACAGATTTGCTTTAAGTTGCTCTGTGTTTTGAAGGGTTGCCAGTGATAAGCCTTTACCCATGAGGTTCATGTATGGTACCTGGAAATGTATTTCAGGTTGCCGGTAAGAACCTTCTTTTACTTTTATTCCTTGTAGGTTGGGGGTTGAGAATGCGATTGGTGAACCTTTGTATTTGGCAACAACCTGGTGTACCGCAAGTTGTATAGGTTCTTGGGTTGGGTTGTAACAGCGTAATTGCACTGCAAACTGAAGCTCTTGAAGGTTAAGCTTATGTACTCGAAAACCTAATAACGCAAAGCTCATTTTTGCTGCTGAAAAAATTTTCTTCCCCTTTTTTAATAGGTAAAAACCACCAACCGCAGCCCCGGCGATGGCCAATGTCCCAATAATTTTTTTTGTGTTTGCTTCCAAATGCAGCTTTAGTTTTTTGTTATAGTTTTATAATGTGCTGCAAAGCTACTACAGGGGCAAAGGTGCAGTGAACGCGGTTGTTGCCGTTTGTGCGCGGTTGTTTCGGTTTGGGGCTATTTGTTACAATATGGGTTTAGTTGTTAATCTTGCAGGGCACCTTATTTATTTAATTGTACAATATATTGTACTTTCGCTGTGATTGTTTATTTTTGTGGTATGGAAATAACAACGTATTCTAATTTTAGACAAAACCTTAAGCGGTTTATGGACTTGGTTTTAAGCTCCAGGGTCCCAGTGTTTGTTACCCGGACTAAAGGGGATGATATTGTGGTGCTTTCAAAAACTGATTATGAAAGCATGCAGGAAACCATCCACCTTTTAAGTAGCCCGAAAAATGCGGAGCGTATTGCTATTGCACTGGAAGAATACAAGCAGGGAAAAGGGGAACCAAAAGAATTGATTGACTGATGCAATTAGTTTTTATGTCCCCGGCATGGGAGGATTACCTTTATTGGCAAAAAACAGATAAGAAAACCCTTAAAAGGCTTAACGAGCTTATCAGGCAATGTCAGAGGGCCCCATATGAGGGGATTGGAAAACCTGAACCATTGAGGGGCAATTTGTCAGGTTGGTGGTCACGCAGGATTGATCACGAACATCGGTTAGTTTACCGGTTCGAAGAAAATAAAATATACATCCTTCAGTGCAGGAAGCATTATTAATGTTCTATTTAAGCCCATCCAAGAGGTTTATAATTCCGGAATAAAGAACCCTCTCATAAGGGGAATTGCAATTTTTCACTTTTTGTTTTAGGAAGTTTTGAGGAACCTCACTTTTCAGGAATACTTTTCCAAGTTTGGATAATTCTTTGAGCAATTCGTTTTCTTCCAAAGGGTTATTGTTGGAATTACAGTTGTTTTGTTTAAGGCTTAAAAGTAATTCCTGGTATTCTTGTTGCATCCGTAAAAAATCGGTTTGAAAGCCACCTTTATCCGGGTGCATCTGCATTGCTAATTTCCGGTATTGCTTTTTTGCCTGTTCTAAGTCGGTGATATTTGTGAAGTATTTCCTTTTATTATTATAATTCTTCATATTCCTCTATTGTAATGTCCAGGTGTTCAAGGATTAATTTTACTTGCTGTCTGTTAAAATAAAATCTCTTAGTAGGGCCAGCCTCTGCTAATCGTCCTTTTAGCTTTTCTGAGGCTTTGATTTCCCGCCTTAATTGCTGCATGGCTGCACGGTCAGAAATACTATTGGGAAATAGTTTCTTTGCCAGTTCCTGCTTTAAGGTTGTTCTTCTTTTTGTCATTTATAGAATGGATATTTGATAGCTTTGAGGGTGCTTGTTTTATGCTTTTTCATGCATTAGGCCGCTTTTTTAAATATATAGGCTGCTTGTTTCATCCTTGAAGGATATATGAAGGCAATATTACGTATGCTTTTTAAAGCACTTTTTCACTTTCTGGCATACCCGTCCAACTTTCAACGTTTTTTGGCATTATTTGGCATTTTTATTCTTACCAATAATGTTATTTTTGTACTGGTTGCTTGCTAAACTTGTTTTACATTATTAACTGGAATACTTATGCAATTTCTAATGCAGCCCACAATCAAGAGATGCCCGAGGTTAATACCAAAATCAAAAAAAGAGCTAGGAGTAGAATATGAATGTTGCCGGGAAACTATCCGCAGTATGTGCCATGACATAGGTATATTTACCAATAAAAGGTTAACAATAAAAGAGGTTAAGCTCTTTTATGACCATTATGGGGTACCTGCAGAAATATATCAAGGATAAATAGTATTTATTGGGAATGCGGGAACAAAGTCAATACCCATTACCGGGTATATATTTTTAGGTTATCCCCTATTGACTAACTCTTAAATATAATCTAACTTATTTCTTAATAAATTGCTTTTCCTTAAAAAGGATATTACAGTAGGATTGATAAAAGATATAGGTAAATAATTAAACTTAGTCATTATGGAGGAACAAACTACTCTTCTGAACAGTGGTTCTGATGATTTGATGGATAAAATCAAAAGACACCACAATATGATCTTTAACATTTTAAGGAAGGAATATTCAGTATTAAAAAATAAGAGTTATGCTGACTGGGACAATGACTTCTCTTTAATAAAAGATTGTTTTGGGAAATTGGGGCAAAATAAATCAGATGAAACAGGCGTCGATAAATTAATTTTAGATATTTCAGATGAGGACATCGTGATACCAGAAAACGACCTTTTTAACCTAGATTTCAGTTTTGTAAAACTACATAATGTTTCTTTTGCTAAAAAGAAAAATATATTTCAAAAACAATTACACTCTATTAGATTTTGTTTTTCACATTTAGAATCGGTAAGTTTTGAAAACTGCATATTGTATAAATGTAATTTTGATTCGGCATTTCTGGACAAAGTTAACTTTTCACATTCTAATCTAATGGCTGTAAGATTTAAAGATGTTTTAAGCAAATTATGTGATTTCAGATACTCGTTTTTTAAAAATAGTCATTTTGACCGAGGCATTTTTTTACTGGATGATTTTTACATGGCTAACTTTGAAAATGGTGTTTCGTTTGAAGATGCAAGAATTCAATTGTGCAGTTTTACAAAAACACACTTCAGCGGAGAGGTTATTACTACAGATAACTTTGTGAACAAGAAAAATAAACTTGCCAATACGAATAAGGCCAAATCTTTTTGGCTAAGTAAGGACTATCTACCGGAATCATTTTCTAACAGTCAATATGATTATAGCCCTTTTGTTCAATCTAATAAAAATATCTATTCTGAGCTATTTTTCGGTGGGGATTGGAAGAGAAGTAATCCAAATGGAGAAATAGTTATCCCTCCTACAAAAACAAAGTCACAACTATTATTAGAATGCAAACAGGAATATCAACATCTTTATGGTCTATACCTTAACAAAGGATTACTTTACGAGGCAGAAAAGGTCAGAAAAAAATCTAAGGAGCATGAAAGAATTTACTACTACAATAGATTTAAAGAAGAGGGGGAGTTAAGGGCTTTATTTCATTCAATTTCGCTTTGGTGCTTCAAGTTTACTTGTGGTTATGGTTCAAGTATGATTAAGTTATTAATTACATTTTGTCTATTCATATCTTCACTGTCATTAATTAACAGTTTTTTAATAAATAAAGGGAGCTTTGTGGAAGTATTAAGAAATGGAGTTTATGCTACTTTAGGTGGTTCTACAAATGTTGATTATGAAATAGCCTATAAATTTGTTGGTATATTGTTCGTTTGCTTTCTAGGAATAGTATTTGGAAATACAATGAAAAAATAACTATCGTATTTTCTAAGCACACGCAATTTATTTAATCATCTATCTTAGTGAATTTTGCGCCTCACAATGCTCCATAATGAATAGGGTAAGTAACTTAAACATTGAAATTATTATGGGATTAGAAACATTTCTAGAATCAAAGAAAAATATAGTAGGATTGTTAATTATTGGACTATTAATACCTATTACTTTTTTTGTTTTTAATGCAAGAAGAGAGAATAAAGCCGGTAATTTTGACCGACCGTTAGTGGAATTTATGATTGAAGATTTAATATTAACTGATAATAATTATAATTTAGTTTTCTTTGTTCCCATAAATAAAATGGTTCAACATAACACGTTATACACAAAGTTGCCAATAGCCTTCAAAAATATTGGTAGTAAATTGATTATACAACCGTTAGTGTTTTTTACATTCGAAGAACGAGATTACTTGAATTTTCCAGATAGTCTACATGGAAAAGTTAAGCATAACATTTTAGACCCAATCAGTAGGACAAAAAAACATGAAGATACAAGGGTTATAACCAGTAAAAGGATCTTCGATGATCGGAGGATTCTGATAGAAGAACCAATAAAAATTAATAGGGCTAAGCTTAGAAACAAAGAAAGTGTTTTAAAAGTTGGAATTGCTGGTGATAATCTGAGTATGAGCACCAAGAATTTTAGTATTCAGTATGCTGACTGGGCTAACGAAACAGAAATTAACGAGTATTTAATGGGATTGGAAAATGATAAATCTATAATTCTAGTGTCCAATTTTCTTGAAAATTATTCCCCTGAAGTTATTATGGAGGAGCTTTATAAAGTTTATGATGTAAACACTAATACTTCTTCAGTTGAAAACCCCATGCTAGTGTACAGTAGAGAACATATTTATTACTGTAAAAGGGAAAGAAATAAGATTTCAATAGAATCAATTGATGGAAGGAGAGCAAACGTTTCTGAAATCATAGAAGCTGGCCAAAATCAAAAAGTAAAAATAAATGTAAAAATTACACCAGATGCGATGAAGAAAAGTTATGGACTAAAAAAGGATGATTTAGGATTTGGAGGCCCAATTCAATAGAAGTCTTTTCTCTAGTCTGCGTTACCCCCATTGGGTAGCCATTGCGTTTGCAATGGCAGGAAAACTCCTGCTCCTTATATCCTCACCATGGTTAGCTTCGGTATAATGCCGTTTCTTTCCATTTTTATCCACGTAAATGGGATCTGGATAATCTGTTGCTGTCCTTTTTGAAAAAAGGTTGTCTTGCATTGTATATTTTAGTTTTGGTAAATTCTTTAACCAAAGACAGGTGCGTTTAAGGTAACTGTCACCGAAATAATACGGGTGTATGATCTGGTCGTG
The DNA here is from genome assembly GCA_965230395.1 of Bacteroidales bacterium. Taxonomy (GTDB): domain Bacteria; phylum Bacteroidota; class Bacteroidia; order Bacteroidales; family UBA10428; genus UBA10428. The sequence goes on along the minus strand of CBDDKV010000002.1, from coordinate 789,014 downwards.
CCTCCTTATAACAGAATCGGCAACCCCAAGGGGGTTCTCTATACAAATATGTGGTATTGGGGCCTCCCATAACCGCAAAAAAAATTCTAATGCTTCAAGCCTTTTTTTTGCCCTTCCCGGTTGGTCCCAGTACCGTGTAGCGGCATAAGAGATATAAGTACACGGGGGTGTGCGATCATTAAGTCCCAGCCTTTGTCCAAAATCGCCAACACATCTCCCTGAATGTGTTTCCCAGGCCTCTCTGTTGGCAGAATGTCGCAACTGGTCACATCATGTCCAATTTTGGCAAATGCGTCCCTGATTAAACCGGAAAACTCACATGCAACCAACACTTTCATTTTTCATGCGTTTTCATTTTTATTGAGATTGATTGTTTAATATTCGCGAAACTTTACTTTCGCTTATCTGCAAGACTATTGCAACTTGTTTCTGGTTTAAAGCTGCCGCTTTTAACCGAACGATTTCATCATATAAATTTGTGTTTTCATTTGGAGGATCTGCAATCTCCCGCAACTCTTCCTTGCTTACCTGAAACCTACTATAACCTATAGCTGCAATTGTTGCAAGGGTATAGAATGCATAATACAGTGCACCAAAGAAATTGAAATGCTTAATTGCAGTATTGTAATAGATTAACACTCCGAAAAAATCAAGAATTGCAAAGGTAGCAATTGCAGCAACAAAACCTTTCGCTCTTTCGTCATACAGTTTCAGGATTATTGCAGTCATTGCGCTGTATGCAAGTGCAAAAACCATAGCTGAAATAGTGTCTTCGTTAAAAGTTATAAATGAAAAGGCTGGAATTTTACCTGCAAATTCTTGCAAGTGTTTATTGAGGTTAAGTGTATAAAGCAACCTGGCATGTGTGCCAAATAAGTGGATTGTTAAAAAAGATAATGCAATGGATGTTAATGTATCGCGGGTTTTCATTCTGATTGTTTTTTGAAAGGCTAACAGAAATGAATAATCAATCTGTTAGCCTTTAAGGTGGATGTTGTTACCAAAAAGTATAATAGTTTAGTTTGTCCATATTCCTATCTATTTAGTTTTTAAGTGTTTTGAATTATCTCTTAAGAGTTCGTTGTAAATAGTCTGTCTTTAACTCCAATGCTTCCAGGAATACACAACCATGAACACCTTCAACTTTTACTACACTATCTTTTCCTATTGTATGAACTTCAGTGGTTATCGTGGTTAACCGACACCTTTTATCGGTTCCAATTATTGGGTGGTAACATACTGCCAGTCCAGGCTGAACGTCCCGTTCTTCGACTTTTCTATATAGTTTGTTCATTTTAATTAGTTTTAGTATTTCAATTTGGTCCAATGAATTATTTTGCCAGAGAAATCCTTGTTAAAGTATTTGAAAAAGGCCTCAGTAGATTCAAAGCCATCGTTTAGCGCAAGTATTTCAACCTCTTTTGCGCTAAGTAGTTTCCTATCGATTAAGATGCAGGGGCTTTTGCTTATAAGCGGTTTTCCTAAATCCTTCTTTTTAACTTTACAGCAAGGGAAGCGTGCCAGGAAGTTTGTTGTCAATCCCCAGTTAAAATCAATTTTTTGAACACTAAAGCAGCGGAAAGTAGGGGCAAACTGAAACCTATCAGCTGTATGATTATTAATAACAGGATGTATTTTTTTTTCCGGATGCCAAAGGCCCTTTAAATCTTCACGAATAGTGTGGTTTTTGGCATTATACCCTAAGTTGTTAAAATCGAATTTCAGTCCTTCCTTATTTTTTTCAGTATATCTTGCATGGTACTCTCGGAGCCGTTCTGTATCACAGATTCCGCTTTCAAGCAGGCTCACCCAAATTTTTTGCACAAAATTGGATGCTCCTCCATCAGGGAAGTACTCTTTAAATCCTAATGTCATCTTGGTTTAGTTTTTAGAATTTTCTAGTGTAAAAGAGAGTGTTTCTTTTCTCTTTTGTTCAAGAAATCGTGCATGGTATGCAAGGGTTTTTGCTTGTAATGCATTTTGGTTTTCTAAATGCAAAATGCGCTTTTTTAGATACCTATTCCTTTTGTAAGCAAAAAGTAGGTCGAATAGCAATTGTAACATCACTATTATTACTGGTATTACAAATTTTAATTCTTCCATTATGCTTGCTCTAAAAAAGTGAGGACCTCTTGTTTTGATTTTTGAAAAACTTCCTTAAGGGTTAGATAGGTTATAATCCCAGTTGGTTCTTTCCTGGTAATCCCTACTTGCAGAAGGTTTCCTCCTTCCTGAAAGTAACCAGAGAAAACATCACCATGAGGATGATGAGCTTTGAAGAAAATTAAATCTCCTAACTTCCTTATCCTCATAAAAAGCTTTTGTTCATTACCAATCTTTAGAACAACTTTATATTTGAATTTTTCAAACTCCATGTTCGGATCAAAGAAGCGATCAACGCAACTTCTTAACTGCCGATATAATTGAGGTGCAGATATCTGTGGCTTCATCTTTTAGCGGGTATTAGGCAATGAGGGATATAGACCTGTTGGGCTTTTCGCAGCTTTGACTGCTTTTTGGCTTTTTCGCCGCTCAATTTCTCAAGTTTAAAATTGACACGGCTTAATTGGTGACTTTTCTCAAAAAAGTCCGGGCTATTAACGTTAGCCTTTAGCCACTTTATTAACTTGCTTTGCTCTTTTTCAAGAGCAGGGATTGTTTGTTTTTTCATGTTGAATAGGTTTTATTCTGGTAGTATTTTTCTTCCGGCATAGTCGTAGCGGACTATTTCGTCGCCGGTTTTATTACAGTAAAAAATCGCAACATTATATTTACCTTTTTGGAGGTTCTGTAACAACCTGCGGTGCATTATGGTTATAAGCTGGGGCTGCTCTTTTCTTGCATCTTCTGTATGAAAGCTATAATAGGTTTTGCTTCCACCAGCTTTAAGAAAAATTACCAGTTTAATTCTACTGGTTTCTTTTCCGCATGCTTCATGCGCCGTTTTCGATTTCTTCATGTAATGTGAATAGTTTCTCGTTGTTCATTTTGATGAATAGTTCTGTAAAGTGCTCAAAATCATGGCCGCAGAGACCAAAACCTTTTGGTGTATTTTTCCGCAGGTATTGTTCTACTTCCATTTGTTGTGGGGATTGTGTCAATGTTTTTTCCATGTTTTAGTGAATATTAAGTTTGATTTAATCTTTCCATATCATGTGCTGACATGGGTAATATTGGTCGCGGCAACAAACTCCGCAAACAAATGCGGAATGTTCTGCTTTATGTACATCTCACAAGTTTGGTATGTTGACAGGTTAGGGTGCCCGTTAAACTTTTTGATTATTTTTTCGAGTTTCTTCCTGTCTGTAAGGTTGCGGTTGTCGGTTATCCGCTTTATTTTCTTTTTCCGGCTTTCTTTTTCAGCCCGTGCCGCCCATGCTTTTGTGGCTGCAAATCCTGTAGGGTTATTTACATTCAGGTAATGCATTGGGTACACATTGGAATAATCATAGTTCTTCCTGGTTATGTAGCTTGCGGCCTTTAACAACCGCCACCGGTAATGCCCGAGGGTACGAATGCCCGAGGGACCATCTTGTACCTGGCTCATATACACCTGCTCAATATAGCAGATCGCATTCTCTTTTTCGGTAGGGTAAATATTATGGTATTTGAACAATAGCTGTACCATCATAAGGTACATTCGTTGTGCCAGAGAGCGCCGGAACTGTCCCAGCGTTTGCTCTTCGCCTTTTTTTTCTTTTTTGGCGCAACTTTTTTCTTTTTTTTGTTCCAGTGGAGACTTTAATTGACTGGAAAAACTTTCAAAATTCTGCTTTGATTTTTCTTCAGGGTTTTCCTGCTTACGGGTGTTCCAGTTGTTTGCTCCAGTTTGTTCTTTTAAGTTGTCCCCCGAAGGAGGGACGCAATTCTTGGCCTTGTCCGTTGAGTTATCAACGGCTATTATTATCTTATTAAAAGGATCTGGTTTACAAGATACATGCGTGCAATTTGATCGCAATTGTCCTTGCGGCTCTTTATTTTCTGTTTCCAAAAAACATGAGCTTGGAGAATATTGTTCGTCGTTGTAATCAAAAATTAACAAGAAGTCAGGGTTTATTAACAATTCGAATGGGCGACGGGTCCCATGGCCAATTTTTGCCAACACCCCGGCATCTTCCAACCGGTTAATGTGCCGGCAGACGGTTGCCCCGCTTACACCTAAAGCTTTGCCTAAATAAGGCCTTGTGGTTCGGATACTAACAGGTTTAGTGCTGTCCAGTGCATTTTGCCCGGTTTCAGCAAGGTGCTTATTGTTTAGGTAGATTGTCCTTTTTGCCTGGTGTACCAGTCGGAAATACATTTGTTTATGGTGTCCGCGCAGTTGCTTTCCGAGTTTCCTGCCTTTATTATAGTTGTCCGAGAACCTCTCCCAAAGTTTTATATAGTCGGCAAAATACCGACCTTCGGTACGCAAATAGGGTTGTTTTAGCATGTTTGTTGATTGTTTGTTGATTGTTTGTTGTATGAAAATTTAAGGCAGCGGCGAAAAGCCGCTGCCCATTGTTAAAGGGCTCTGGCCGTATTTCTATGGCTTATCATCAAGATCACGGCCCCGTCCCTGCTTCCGGGTATTTTTGTTGCTTGCTTGTTGCGGGTAGTGTTGCTCGTTCCTGCAACCTTTGTTGCAGGTATTTCGCATGCGATCAGATAACGCATGTAGTGTATGTCTGTATTTTGAATGGGAATTACTGCCGGGAAAGCAGGGGGGCACCCTTCCCCCTGCTGTTGACAATTCTCGATAGAGTTTCCCCCAGGTGTAGTATCAATGCTAAGAGGCGCAGGGCCCCCCATCCCTGCACCTTTAAAATCCGCGTAATTGAAGTTAAAAAAGTAGGACTTAACACGGAACTTTCGCGGTTCGTTGTTAGTTGCTTTTAGTTTCTTGTTTATGCTTTTTTTCATAGCTTTGTAATCTATTTGTTCATACTTCAGAAGTATGGTATTTGAGGCTCCGTGGCAGCGGAGCCTTTCTTTTTTTAATCGGGTGTGGCAGCACCAAGTTGAAAAGTTGTTTATGGTTGTGAAACCTGATTGTTTACCCAACTGGCAAGATCTTGTTTGCGAAAGCGATTAAACCGGCCAACCCTTATCGGAGTTGGGAAACCAGGTTCCTGCATGCGATTAAAGAGGGTGCGGGGAGCAATTCCAAGAAATTTTGCGGTTTCCTCTGAATTTAAAAGTTCGGGTGTAGATTCACCGCTTATCATTTTTTCAATCCGCTCCATTCTTGTTAAGAGCATGCTGAATTGTCTGTCTGTCATTGGTGCATATTGTTTATTTTGACAATGGTATTCTTAATTGACTGTTAATTTTGACCTTCTTTTTATTAAAAACAGCATCGTAATGCGCTATTAACTTCCTCACCTTCTTTTGCTTGTCGGTTTTTCCAGTATCTTTTCCTGAAGCAACGAAACGCACATATTCAGCAGTAACATCTGCTTCTTTGGCAATTTGGGAATACATCCCATGCGGAAGCTTAATTGCGCTTTGTTTTTGGTTAATTTCCATTATTTCATACTTTAGTAAATGAATCAATATTAATGTAAAACACTTTTGCTAATTACGTAAATATATTGGATAACAACAAATAAATAATCCAATATTTTTACTTTTAGTATTATTTATTTGTATAAATGACATTAGGTGAGCGAGTTAATAAAGTAAAAAAACACTATGATCTGTCGCAAGATGATTTATCCCTTAAAGCGGATGTTACACGACAAACTATAAGTAATATAATAAAAGGGAAAAATATTCCGTCAAGCGAGGTTCTTGGCCAGATAATTAAAGCATTTCCAGATATTAATGCCCGATGGCTTGCAACGGGAGAAGGAGCAATGTTTATCAATGCAGCGGATAATCAAATAAACACATATGGCAAAAACAACAGCATAGGGCAGGTAAATTATGAAACCGACCAGGCTGTTTATAATGCTGGCCCTAATACAGAGCTTAAAGATAGGGTAAAGACGTTGGAAACTGAAAATAAACAACTTAAAAACACCATAGAGCACCAAAACATGATAATTGAACAATATCAAAAACTTCTTGACATAAAAAAAGATATGGGGAAATAGAGGGTATTTACATGGGATTTAATGTTGTACGATCTTTGACACAGCTCTGAATTAATTGATGTTGCTCTGAAAGATGTTGTGAATTGCTTTCAAACTATGGTTTTACGATCTTTGACACAGCCCGCTTCTCCGACTATGTCTTAAAAGCAATGTTGTGAATTGCTTTCAAACTATGGTTTTACGATCTTTGACACAGCACAGCATACGTTAAAGATTTTTAAACCAACTGATTACGGTAAAAATCAGGATTTAAAAACTGTGTCTGTAAAAACCGGTTTGGTTATTCCAATACCGGTTTTTTTTTTCTACAACTCTATCTGGATTAGATTTATGTTGCAATTTTGCTTAATGTTATTATTTTTGCTGAAAACTTACACCCCTACGTTATGAATGTTGAACAACTGATTGATAAGACCTTAGAAGATAAAGATGATTCGTTAAAATTACATTTCAAATTAAATGAAGTACATAAATCGCTAGCTCAAAAATATAACCTCACGGCTAATATTATTAACTTGGTAAACTTTGGCTTTAAAATAGTAGCTTCGGTTATACTTGTGGTCTGTTTTGTCCGGGCTCATTATATAGATAAAGTTAAGTACAACAAGCTCGAAAAACATCAGTTAATTACTTATTATTTCAAACACAACCTAAGTTCGTCGTTAAGAGGGGGCAATACGCCAGACAGGGAAATTGCTAGTCTGTTGGATGAACACCAATATAATGAAGCAATTACTTTTCTTAAAAGCCTTCCACAAAATGAAGATAAGCCTGGACTTCTTCTTTATATAGGTTATGCAAATATGTGTGCTGGCAACTACCAGGTCGCTGAAAAACATTTTGTCGAATTAATGGAGCCTCAAACTGTATACTCAGAACTTGCTGAATACTATCTTGCGGGCAACTATATTTTGAGTAATAATATTAAAAAAGCAAAAGAAACTCTTAAAGATATTATAGTACAAAAAGGATACTACACTACAAAATCAAAATCTTTACTATACTACATCAATGATTAAGATATACAAAACACTAAACCTGTTTGGCTCTAATAATAATTTAGGCCAGGTAAACTTTAACCAAAGAAAAAAAAAGAGGAATCCTTTTAACAAGTTCTGGAAAAATGTCAGGGAGGACGATAACCTTCACCAGGCTATACTTAGAAAACAAAAGGCATTCAAAGCTCTAGGCACTTCGGTTTCTGCATTTTCATTTGTTATTGTTATAGGGATATCAACTAGTTTTTTTAATCCTCTGCATGAAAGAGAAGTTGAGATGCTGTGTGAATTTCAGAGTTTTGACATTCAACCTGATTTTGATTTGAAAAGAAATTCCGGTAAATCTAAAATATGCAGTTACTTTGTAACTGAAGAATATGAGATAGCCGTTGATTACGGTTTAAGGAACTTTAATTCACTTTCGTACTCAGATATAATAATACTAGCTAACGCTTACCAAAAGCTGGGTAGAATTGACAAAGCAATTATAGTTTATGAAAAATTATCTAATATAAAAGAGCCGCGTTTCAAGGAATTTGTTGAATACAAACTTGCCTATTTATACTTAGCTAATTGTAAAATAAAAGGTTTGGGTTTGTTAGAAAACATTATGGGAAAAGATGACCATGCATATAATGATTTAGCCTTTAGGGTATATAATTATAATCCAACTATATTATTATCAAGCGAAGTAAAAAAGAATAAATTACTTGAATCTCTTACGATTCAATAATATTAGCAGGGATATAAGCAGAACAGTTGACAGACCGGCAATAGCAATTGCCGGTTTTTTATTCCCATTTTGTACGGTACCTGTTGCCCCAACAATACTATAAGTTGCCCAATTGTACGGGTGGTACCCCAGCCTGTTAACCTTCGGTGGTGAATTAAGGAACTCCAGTTTAGCATCACGCATTGCCTCTTCCGGGCAAGCCCCTTTCTTTAACTCCCTATAATAAGCCGAGAGAATTCGTGGAGCATGCAAGTCCGACGCAAACCAGAAGGCCGTAATTACAGTTTTTACACCGGCAAGCATAAATCCACGTTCAATACTAACGGTTCCTTCACCCTCGCTATATTTCCCAACGCCAGTATTACAGGCTGCCAGAAAAACCATATCGGCATTGGTGAAATCTTCTTTTATTATTTCGTAAACAAAAAGAGAGTCAAAGCCTAGCTCCAGGCTTGCATTAAGTGGATTATTCTCTTCCAGATAACCATGCGTGTCGAAATGCAAGAAGTTATAACACTGCATTTCAGATTTTAATTCGTCTTTAGTTTTAAAACCATCGTAAAAACGTGAATATCGACCAATAGCTTCTTTTAAAGCCTCAGCTCCTGCAAGTTCAACCGGTGGGGCTATATGTAATATTTTCAGCTTGTTGTATTCAATAGTTGCGTTCATTGATGCCGAGTATAGATATCGTATACTGTTTTGTCTTATTAGGTAAGGCATGTACATGAACTTGTAATCGTTAGTATCTCCGGGTGCAGTTAATAAAACATCGAATGCCAGGTTGAAAAAACGGCCATCGGGTACAACAACCAAGCTCTTATCTTTAATATCCTTATCGCCAAGGAATATATTAAATAAATAATGAGCCCCATCGCAATAACGCTGAAGGGGTTTTGGTATGGGGAAATCTACTTCTGAACAGACCTCATTAACATCATATATAGCCGTAAAAAAATATGGTTCTAAGTTAGTTGTATAGTGTTTGAATGTTGTGGGGGTTATTTCGAAGCACAGTAACAAACTATCTATAATCTTGTATTCTAATATAACCTCATTTTTTCGCATTGTTTCCTGTATTTCGTCAACGCTTTTAACCTTGGCATGCTCAATTATTCCTTTATCAGTTAAATGGGCTTTAAGTGCAACAGCTTTCGATTTTTCTGTTAAATAAAAGGCTGTATCGTATTCTTGTCTTTGAAGAGCCTCTAATATTAGCGCATCGTAAAAACGGGCCTGTTTAGCCGCCAGGTTAAGTTTGGTAGAATAGTTTTCGGAACCGTTTAACAGAGTATCAATTATTGCTATTGCTTCTTGATATTGCTTAAGTTCACCTAATATAGACACTCGTACTAATTTATTATTGCAGTACCTTAAGGCTTGTTTTAAGTGTTTTTTTGCTTTATTGTGTTCGTTAGCGGACTGGTAATAACATCCTAATAAATAGTAGTACCTATCCAGGTACTTGTAATTATCCAGTGGTTTTAATTTTCGAATGAGATTATATGATTCATCTTGATTGTTTTCGTATAAATTCCAAGCAAAAAAAACTGTGTTATTGAAAATCGTTTCTGTATTCTGATTTAGGTTCCCTCGACAAAAATAATAGTATGCAGAATCTATTCGATTATTGGCTAGAAATGCGTTAGATAAGTTTGCAATATATAAAGGTTTATTATTTAAGAGAATTGCTTTTTCGAAGAAATTAATTGAAATATTGTTTTTCCCAACATTTCCATATAGTATTCCTAAACTATTATATACCGCTGCTTTTTTTTTAACGGAAGTATATAATTCTAAAGCATTTTTATAGCATATTACAGCGTTCTCATAATCTGCAACCATTTGATATGCAATTCCCAAATTAAAATTAACAGTTGCACTAATAGATGTATCATTAAGTGCTATCATATAATGATAGATAGCTTTTTCGTAATTTTCATTAATTAAAGCTGAATAGCCAGAATCCTTATGCGATTCACAGGAGTCCTGAGAATATAAACCACTGTTTATCAGGATATTTAATAAAACCAAAAGGTATCTCTTCATAACTTAGAATACATTATTTTCGTTATTATGGGTACGTTATTTTTTCTAATATTAACTATAATTTTAAAGATTATGAGAAAAATTAAAAATCAACCAAACAAAAATGAGAAAGAGCTTTGGAAACTAACTCTTAATGAACACATGGTATTACGTGGAGGAAATGTCACAGAAAAAAGTGATGGACAACATGATCCAGATCCGGATTGATATGCATTATATATGCTTTCGGGAAAAACAAAAGGTGGCTATATGGCTGCCTTTTTCGATCTGCATAAACTATATATGCTATATTCATGCATCTGTTTTACCAAAAAGTGAAAGAATATCATTGGCATTATTGGTTTTCAGAATTTACGCAAAGTTCCCAGTCAACATTCTTAAGCTGTTGGTTTATTCGCAAAAGAGAATAATGAATGTATATCATACTAGTCTTTATATCTGCATGCCCCATAAGTTCCATTATAAGGTAGGGGTTTTGGGTTTTTTCTGCTAGCATAGTCCCAAATGTGTGCCTGGCAATATGAAACGAAAGATTGGTTTTTATCCCTGCCCCTATGGCAAATGCTTTTAGAGCTTTGTTTACGGTTTGGTTGGTATAAATCGGGAAACACGTCTCTCTGTCTTTCGAACGATATTTTTCAATAATTTCAAGAGGTTTTCCCTCGAACAAAAGAGATACCGGGAGCGTAACAGATTTTTTAACCTTTATCATTTTTTTTCTTATGTAGGTAAGACTATCTTGTTTAATGATATCATCTGGAGTAAGCGTAGTTACATCTATAAAGCGTAGACCTGTATAACACGCAAAGAGAAATAAATCCATAAACACCTTCATTTCTTCTGCAACATCTTTTAGTTCTTCAAGGGCTGCAACGTCATTTGTAGTTAAAGCAACCCTATCCGATTTTTCTTTTTTTGACACAAAGTTAGAATAAGCAGGTTGTGGCTCTTCTGTAATAATGCCCTGCTTTTTTGCTTCGCCAAAGAATCGCCTTACATGCTGATGATGCTTATATATGGTGTTTTGTTTTAAACTTAGTCCCCTTAAGTAAGTGTCGAATTCTTTCGCAAATTTATAATCGACCTGATCCAAGGTTATGTCCGGAGCAAATTGCTCTAAAAGGTTATATGTGTATTTATGCTCTTTCCGGGTGCCGGGCTCCAGGTGGTTTTCTATTAACATTGTTTCATGGTAGAAATCAATAAATTTCGTTAGTTTTTGTTTGTTTGCCAGTACCTTATCGATGTGTTCCGGTAAAAGATGCTTCCCCTCTTCAATAAGTTTATATTCATGTGATTCTACTTTATATACTATATTGTTGATGGTTTGCTCAAACGCTCTCCAAAATGGGAAAGCTTTTTTTATGCAGTTTTTTTCAGAGTCCCAATATTCAGGCTCGAATTTATACCCTGTATTTATAAACTTCCTTTCTTTTGTGATAGGAAAATACACTTCAATAACAACAGGGGCTTTTCCAAACTTATCCAACCTTTTGTTTCGATTATAAATTGTTTTAACAGATGATTTCATACCTTTAGTACAAGAAATTATTTTTTAGTACAAACATGTACATCAAAAGTACACATTTTTTGAAATTAACTGCTTTTTATTGCTTCTTGCTGCAAATCAACATTAGAAAAAACACAACCAAAACCCTTTAAAAATAGGCACTTTGCTCCTTTTTGCTTTCTATTACTTTTTATTGCTTTTTATTGCTTTTAAGACATAGTCGGAGAAGCGGGATTCGAACCCGCGACCCCTACGTCCCGAACGTAGTGCGCTGCCTGACTGCGCTACTCTCCGAATAAATTGAGCATCTTACAAAATTAGAAATTTCCTTTCTTTTTCAAACCTGACTTTAGCGCAATTCATTATTTTTGGTTAATTAAAAGCCCCGTTATGAAATTTATTCTCCCTCTGATTTGGCTATCGGTTCTTCCGTTCACTGTTTGTCTTGCTCAAAAATACCAAAAAGCAATAGTCACCGATGTAAACTTTCTAAGACGTAGTGGAAATTATGTTAATGGTCAAACTTTTCCGTTTTACTTTCATCATGAAGAGTTTGTTGAAGATGTTTTTAGCGACCTGAGAAAGCATTTGCACGCCCACTTTGGAATTGAAGATATTGAATTCCTGGTTCCGGACAGCATTTTTTATTATGAAAATGTAATACTACCGGGCACCCGGCTAAAACAAGCTGCCAGTAGGGGCAAGCCAGGGGAGTTATTTGTATGCGTCGAGTCCATTTTACAGGAAGCTTTTGAAAGCGATGGTGTTATTAACTATTCGTTTGTCACAAAGATTAAAGTACTAAACCACAGGAAAAGAAAAGTCTTCCAGCAAAGAAACAGAATCCCTTTCAGGATATTGATTGATGGTAATATTACCGGCAAGGCAGAAATGAGCGAAAATGATTTCTATCTCTTCTATTTTGAAGGACTGGAACTTGCCTTTGAGGGAAAACCGAAAACAGATATACGGTATATTTACAAGCCACCTACTGACTATTATCATCACTTTATGGCTTCGGCAGAAATGTTTTCTTTAAAAACAGAAGGCAAAGAGTATTCATACGGGACCGATGATAAAAACATGATCCAGGTTTTATCTTTTAATGAAATAACCGGCAGGAATGGTTCCCGGGAGTTGATTGCTGAAAGTTTCGAATATAGTATCAAGGATAAATACCAGGTAATTAACCATTTTTCTTCTGACACGTTAATTGTAAAATTGCCTAATGGTTATGAGTTTGTTGGAAATGAGTTAACGGGAAAACATAAGGTTGAGTTGGAAATTTTTAAAAAGAAACAGAAAATTGGAAGTTTTCGCCGTGAAAACATAAACCACAATGAAGGTAGTATATCTTCGGACAGCTTCAGGTTTGTATGGAATGAAGACTATTACGTTACTGAAGTATATGTCAACAACAATTTCCACTTTTTAATCAACCAACTTGATGGAATTCATATAATATTTGTACACGAAGAGGTTACAGAACAACAGTTGGCTAATTTTTTTACGGCTCTTTTTATTAATAATTATATGAAAGCCCTAACAGGAACAGCTTAATTTCATAATTAAACGGAGAACCCCTCCCCTACTTTGCCCTATTTTTGTAATATCGCTAATTCGTTAACAAATAGCGAATAGCGCAGACCAGGCAGAGCTAAAGCAACTGCCTTATCTTTTCTTCTACTTCATCAAGTTGAATTGGTTTGCAAATGTAATCTTTAACACCAAAACCCAGTGCTTTTCTCTTTGTCTCATCGTCAGAAAGGGCACTGACAACAAGCACAGAGACGTTACAAACAAGTGGTTCCTTATTTATTTCTTCCAGTAGCTGAAAGCCATCCACGTAAGGCATCAGTAAATCCAAAACAAGTACATGCGGCCTTATTTCCTTCAAACACGCAAAAGCCTTTCTACTATTACTCTCAACATATACCTGAACTCCAGGGTCATCTTCAAAGACACTTTTAATTAAAAAAAGGTTCACCTCTGAATCATCAATAACAAGTACTTTTTTCATAGATTGCCATTTTTTTCAGAATCAAAACACACATTTTTATCTCTTGGCAGAACTGTTGATCGCATATTTTTGATGTTTTAATATAAACTACGCCATTTTATCTGTTTATTATGTATTTCCCTTACTATTTTGCCCCCTCCCGCATAGTTAGCATTCGGAATCCGCATATTTCTCTTAGTCCCACCTGACTGAAATATGATCCTACTTTACTCCCTGCGCTACAAGAAATTCTACATATTTCATATCCGTCCCTTTGATATGGTTAACAAGCCAATCTCTTAAAAAGCTGGTAATTTCATATGATAATATTACTTTACCTTCATTAAATTTTGACTCTAATTCAGCAACTTTTTCCACAAAGCTGTCATGCTCCTTTTTATGGCTCTCGTAATCATGGTAATTGAATTGCCTGAAATATTTCTCTTCTGTTGCAAAATGGAACTCGGCATAGTTTCTCATTTTTTTTAACAACCCGGATATTAACTCTTTATTCGTCTTCTTTTTAATGTTCTCATAAAAATCATTTATCATTCCAATAAGCATAATGTGCTCATTATCAATGGAAGCAATCTTTGTCTGCAAACTCCCGTTTACCTCAATTAATGCCATGCTATTAAAATTTAATTTTATTATCCCTTTTAAGTCAGACCCACAACACAAAATAAGTCTCTTACAGGCATACTTTGGTCAATGTGAACCTAAGTATACCTAATACCCTGAAATGATAAGTAGTTTTGAACTTTTCTCTTTCAAAATTACTATTTTTTGAGACGTGTGAAAATATTTAACGAATTATTCACTTTTGCTTTGTGCATATGTGTCCTGTTCTCTGTAAAAGCTGGCCTTCTCCAGAGAGGAAGTAAAAATAAGTCGTACCGTTCTAACCTTTAATTAATATAATTCACCTAACTACTCCAGGTTGCCTGCTAACGGAACAACCAAACTATTATACTTTATTGGTTCATTAACTGTATCTTTTTCAATTTCGACAAGGATATTCTTCAATTCTTCGGTTGCTGAAAAAAACGGGGAATGGTCTGTATCAATCTCATAAACTTTCTGACAAGGCAGGTTTTCATACATTTTTTTTTGTGCTTTTTTAGTTATAGCCCTATCCTTTAGTGTTTTAACATAGTACCTTGGAACAGAACCAAATCGGTTCAAGGTAATTGTCAGCGGGGTATCAAGGGGGGCTAAGGGTTCCTGGGTTAGGAGTTTGTGGGACAAAATTGCATAATTATCGGCCGATTCTTTGTAAAAAATCCGGTTGATCTTTTTTCTATTCAGATCGGCATATCCCATTTCTCTGTTAATTATAAGGTTTTCCTGAATCATAGAATTTGTGTCCTGATTAGACATACTAAGAAGGGACTCTCCATTTTGTAAGAGAAAGCCGGCAACATACACCAATTTATCAACTTTTTCAGGCCGTTCCTCAGCTGCTTCAGATATTACAATACCCCCCATACTATGACCAACCAGTATCACAGGCCGATTCTGTTGGTCTAACACCTCTACCACAGCATCTCGATAGTCATCAAGGGTAATGCTACCTGCTTTTGTTGTATCTAACCCATGTCCGGGAAGATTGACTGTAATGGTTTTATACCCTTCCTGCCTCAATAAAAATTCCAGTTGAAACCAGGTCCACTCTCCATGCCACGAACCATGCACTAAAACAAAGGCTTTCGCTCTGTCGTCGTTACTAAAAGCATTTATTGACATGAATAACGCCACAAATAAAAAAATCATTCTTGTTCTCATGATAAATAGTTTGAAGTTTATTTTTTTAATAATGTTGAATTGAAAGTGAATCCATTTCGTACCTTATTAATTTGGGAAAGGTTTTAATTGGTAATTTCTTTTTTTCAAAAGCTTGGTTATCCCGCGCCGTTTTGACATCTCAGACATCATTAGTTATGTTTCCCGGGAAAGTTCGAACAAAGCATTTTATTGTTAACTCTCCGGGACTAAATATAACCTAAATTACAAAAAAACAGGTATTAACTTATTCGAATACCTGTTCATTTTTAAATTATTTTATTGATGTTTTCCTTTTTAAAACGCGTTTGAAAACATGACCCCAGGAGGTTCAATGTTTTTCGTTTTTATCGATGGGTCATTAGCAATTTTTATCAAAATATTTCTCAATCTCTTTGTTGCAGAAAAGAAAGGGGAATGATCAGAACAGATATAGTATACCTTCTTACATGGCAATCTACAGTACATAGCCTTCTGCATCTTTCTTGTTATTGCGTTATCGTTCAACGTTTTTATATAATACCGGGGAATGCTGCCAAAATTTTCATTGGTAAGTGACAATTGGGTTGTCAGAGGAGCCAGTGGCTCAGGTGTCAAAAGCTTCTCGGAAAGCAGAACAAACTCCTGCTTTGACATTCCATAAAATATATTTCTAACCTTTTCCCTGTCTAGGTCAACATATCCACCTGCGGCGTTTATTTTTAGGTTTGGTAATATTTTTGATTCAGAATCCTGCATGGCAACTTCTAACATTGAATGTCCACTAGGTATTAGAAAAGCCGCCAGGTAGATAAGTTTTTTTACCTTTTCAGGCCGGGCTTCTGCTGCCTCTGATATAGCAACCCCCCCCATACTGTGACCTACCAGAATAACTGGCTGACTTTGTTGATCCAGCACTTTTACGATGGCCTTCCGATAATCAGAAAGTTTTACCTCACAAGCTTTTGAATTATCAATGCCATGCCCTGGAAGATTTATGGTAACTGTCTCATACCCTTGCTCCTGCATTAAATTTTCAATTTGAAACCAGGTCCATTCGCCATGCCAGGAGCCATGAACAAATATAATTACTTCTTTTTTACAATTCGCGAATACCGTTAATGATAGCCATAATAAAGCTAACGCGACAATTACTTTTGCCTTCATCATCTTTTTGTTTGTTAGTTTAGGTTAATAAAGTTTATGTGATTTTTATGTTTTTTGTGAATTACATCTTATTCAACTCCGCGTTTCGTTTTTCTTATATAAAATCAAGTACTTCAATTAAACTGCTATTTTTCATTATTATTGTTAAGGGTTTTATCCTTTCATTTATTCATTAAAATGCGAAAGTCTTTTTAAGTCCTTGAAAAATACACCTATCATCTACGCTACGCAATTACCAGAACTTTTATCAGCATGGTTACGGAAACAGTCAGGGTGAAATCAATGAAAGCCTTTTCTGTAATGCAGAAAAGCATTTGAAAAATCCGGTAATTAAAATATTCGCAACAGAAAAAAAACTCCTTGTCACCTTTGTTTTTTGAAATTGCCTTTTCTGTTCTTATTTCGTTAAGTTTTCTCTTGTAAAAATAAAATTAAAAATTAAACAACAGATAAATATTACCCTGGTGGGATCAAAATGTTATTTCTTTTGTAAATAATAAGGCACAGATTTAGCAGAAAAATAATAAACCTGTGCCTTCGTCATAAATTCTATTCCTGAATGAACCTATTTCCGAATAATGATTGTACTGGTTTTATTAAAACCAGAACCTCTTACATTAACAAAGTATACACCGACTGGAAGTTTTCTCGTATCAATTTCTTTTAAATTTTCAAATGACTTGTTTTCATACATTTTAACCCCTGTTGTGTTCATTATAACTACATTAAAACCGTCCATCTCACTTCCATGAATTTCAACTGTGAAGCTCTCGTTACATAACGTTGGATAAATCTTAACTTCCGAATGTTCAAGCTTTACAGGCAATTGCTCCTTTTCCAGTTGCTTTAGTTTACTATTGTCCCTGCCGGAACTATGTTCCAAGTCATCAAAATAGGTTGTCCATGTTCCGGATATATTGGGTTGATAAAGCACAATTGCATCAAGGGTTACTTTAGGAGCATCCAACCGCCCATTTCCATTGTAAACAGAGCTTCCATTAAAGTCAGATAAACTAAAATTGTACTTATGCCATTGCCCGTCGCTATTAACTGTTATTCTAGGTGTTCCTTCCATCCCATCACTATCATCGAGCCATAGCTGAACGGTTGCCCCCCTGTTTGCTGTTGACGTTTTAAGCCAGAAGCTTAAAGTTCCGCTGCTATTAAATTTAACATTATCTGAAGGCCTCCCGGAACCGGACAACAACCTTATTCGCCAATCAGAATTATCTGAACTCTTATCGTAGAGGACCGCTTTTAATGAAGCATTTCCTCCATGCGAAGTGCCGGTAGTCCTTTTCAAAGTTGAATTTGTGCCTATCCCATAAGTACTTCCACTGTATGTTGGTTCTTCATCAAAGTGCCCTGCCCCGCTTTCAAAGTTATCAAGAACCGTAATCTGCTGCCCCCCGCATGTTCTGGTAGTAAATGAATATGTTGAAGTATATGAACTACCATATTTTATCCGCCAGTAATATTTTGTCCCTTCATTAAATTTTCCTAAAGCAGAATTATTCGAGTGATGTACAAACCCTTCCGGTCCGGTATAACTTGTCAAATTAGATACCCATTTCAGGTAATAGGTATGAAAACTTGAACTCGTGGATACATGAATTTGCCATCCTGAACCTGAATTTCCCCAATTAAAAGTAACATTCCCACCCGGGCATGCTGCTAATGTTGTGCTTAAATTTGCGGGTTCGTCCCCTCCCGAACCAGAAAGCAGATTGGCAACAGAATTACGGATGGTTGAATAGTAATTGGCAATATTTCCTGGGCATGTCGTTCCGCCGCCACTGTCTTTATGTCCGTCAATAATATCATTCGTTCGGCCTATTGAAGCGTGGTAAGCTGTTCCCTTTGGCTTTAACCCAAACTTATCGCATAAAAATGCAAGTAGTTTATAGGACGAATTTAGCATTGAGCTTGTAGGGTTGGTGCTGTTCACATAATTCCCGATATAGCAAATACCTAAAGTCCCTCCATTCTTGCTGGAGTTGTGAGCCCCCAAAACATTTTCCTGACTTGAGCTTTTCCATGCGCGCCCTTTATAAATTACGCCATTTCTGTCTACCAGCCAGTTATATCCAATATCTGCCCATCCGTTATTGTTTACATGCCAGTCCCAGTAACTCCTCACCACTGCGGCAAAATCATTTGAGGTTGTATTCCCTGCACTGTGATGCAGAACTAAATGAGTGACATTCGTTAGTGTACGGCCCGACACATTCTCTGCCTGTGGGCATTTCCACCCTTTTCTGTTTACATATGACGGACGTGGATATGCTCTTACTTCATCTGCATTTTTTAAATGCATCTCGCTGCCCGTGGGCTCCTGTCCTGCCTCTTCAATATTTTTTTCTATTATTTCCTGAGGAGTTGCCCCTGGACTTATAAATGACAGTTTCACATTCTTAATGACTGGAAACTCTCGTTTTGACTTCTTCATTTCAACTTTAAACTGCACAAACCTCACTTCCTGATCCAAAAACAACAAATCACTTCTGTAAATATCTTTCTCTTTCTCTATTAAGTCCATTTGTTCGATCTTTTCCCACTCGGTCCAGTTAATTTTATCAGTAGAACTTTTTATGCTTACTAAAAAAGAGCCTTCATACCAGGCATGTTGCATTATTATTCCAACAGCAAGAAAAGGCTCAACATTTTCTAACGGAACCTCTATTGCCCCAGACTGTAACGTCGCTGTTTTTCCTCTGGAATCCACCGTCACCCCTCCTCCAATAGCTTCTTTAACAGCTCCGTCCGAACGAAATCCTGCAATTTGCCTGTTATCCGAAAAGTCAATCTCAACTTTGGCATTTTCTATACTTTGCGCAAAAGTTGAACTACTGAATATGCCCAATAATACGCACAAAGCAATACTGAAAGGTATACATGTTTGTTTCATAAAAATAAGATTTAGTTATTTAGAAATGTTAGGTTATTTATTAATAAAAGGTTCCCCTGCATCCTCTACTCCGAACAGGATTATCCTTATTTATCAATATTTTATCCTCATAAAAAAGTGAGCAACGGGGCGCAATAATATTGAATTTGCACGACAAACTACATTACCTAATCGTTAATTTTCGAATTACGTTCTCTTTATATGGAATTGGGCAATTGGAAGTTTCTTCCTGATATTTCCGAAAACAACAAATCTCCCCAAAAGTAGAATGCAACATTTTAGGGCAACCCAGAAAGAGCCATTAATCCCCTAATTTATAAAGCTCTTTAACTTCACCGATATCTAAGACCCTGTCGTAAATTCTGAAATCATCCATATATCCCTTAAAGAAAGGATCATTTTTAAAAGCACTTCGTCCTAACCAGTTATTTATGGTTGGAGAATCGTCCGGTTTCAAACAATACAGTGTAGTATGCGTTTCAACTCCGTTAACATATAGTTTTACCTGTCCTGAAAGGAAAACTTCCTGTCCAAATTTATTGGTTTGTTTCCCGAGCCTGTTTTCTGCTTCCGAATTGTACGTAATAACAAAATGGTTCCAGGAACTGTCGGGAATATCGTATCCAAGATAAGCGTCAGGTTCAGGAAAGTTCAGGATACTTTCAAGGGCAACGCTGTCCCTGAGAACCCATTGATCAAACCACATCCGGGCTTTTCCTCCCTCTTTTATCCCAATCAGCCAGGTTACCGCCGGTCCACTGGCGGGTTCTTCCTGGTTAAAATCCAATATCCGGGTCCACTGCTTATAATCTAAAAACCTGCACCAGATGCTTATTGAATAATCCCCCTTAAAATAAACCCCTTCCGGAAAGGATATAAAATCATCCTCTCCATCAAGATAAACTGCTCCGTCACCAACTACTGCTTTTTCAGTAATTTTTGCCCCGTTTAACAACTCTGTCCCAGTTTTGAGTGAGTTCTCAGGAATTTTATTAAAAGAAGAATACACCACCAGCCCCGAATCTATTGTTGAAGCATCACTATCTCTGTTTCCCTGATTACGATCCTTTTTTCCGCAACCTGTTGAAGAGAGAACCAGAAGTGTTATAAATAAGAAGGGAAAGAATTTCACCGTCATGATAAAGTATTTTTTTGATTAAAGATAAACATCGTATTAAAATAAAAAAACGCACAGCAACCCTACTAACGTGATCTGGTATTTAATTTCTGGCTGCTTGAATTCATGAAATATGACAGAGAAATAGTTTAATCTGTTCCCTTTTTTTACTATATTGAATTTGATAACTTAAGACATTGTTCACATTCTAAAAATATAAAACTAACAAATTCGGTTTATATTTGAACCCTTACATGAACAGGATGAGGAAGAAGGTTTTATTTTCTTTAATTGTATTAATCCCACTATTTACTTTATCCCAGGAACCAGAATACAGGTTTGAAGAACTGACAATGAATAACGGGTTGTCAAACAACAGGGTATATTCAATAATTCAGGATAAGAAAGGGTTTTTGTGGATAGGGACACTAGACGGATTAAACAGATATGATGGATATAACTTTAAAGTTTATAGAAATCAGCCTAAAGATTCATCAAGCATTTCAAACAACAGGGCCACTATTATTTACGAAGATAATGAAGGATATTTATGGATAGTCGGCAAAAACACAGGCATTAATAAATTTGACCCGGGAACAGAAACGTTTAAAAGTTACATAAAAGACCCGGAAAAAAAAGGCTCCTTGCCGGATAATGAAATATCCGACATATATGAGTCGGTTGACAACCAGTTATTGTTTGAAGCTAAAAACTTAACCTTCGCCTATAACAGGGAAAACGAGACTTTTTCAGTCGTGAAAAGATCGAATAAAGAAAGCAGGAATAAAATACCTCCGGACATTAAAGCCTTGATTTTAAACAGAACGGGAAAGGATTTAGAGATTACCTGCAGTATGAAGGATAGAAAGGGGAATACCTGGGTAGGTATCACAGAAAAAGGACTGTTCCGTATTTCGCCTGACAAAAACGTGTCTCACTTCCCCCTTAAAAACCTAATAAACAACCAGGTAAACACCATACTGGAGGACAAATACGGCATTATATGGATCGGAACAAACAATACCGGTATTTTAAAATACAACCCTTCTTCCGAAAAGTTCGGACTTTATCGAAGGTTTGAAAATAAAAGCTCGAATATCGAGAAACTAATTGTCCGTTCGTTTACTAAAGATACAGATGGAAATTACTGGATTGGCACTTACAGTAATGGACTTATAAAATTGAATGCCCGGAATAATACTTTCGAACATTTTAAGCATACTCCCTCTAATGATAAAAATGGTATCCCGGGAAATAAAATAAGGGCCCTTCATACAGACAAGGATGGAAACGTGTGGGTCGGATGCTACAAAGGGTTATCACGGTACAAAAAGAATACCCGCCAATTCGAACGATTCTCTTTACACCCTGATGAAAATGACTCTTTACAGGATCCGAAAGATTACAGGGTATACAGTATTGCAGAAGATTATTACGGTAATTTATGGATTGCCAACTGGGAAAACCTCATAAAATTAAACAGGAAAACCCAAGAGATAGAAATTTTCCCAAAAGAAAAATTAGGAATGGACAATATCCGCGTGGTTTATATTGATAAAAATAACCTGATGTGGATTGGTGCTGAATTTGGTGGGTTGGCTAAAGTCAACCTTCTTGGGGAAGAAATTGATAACTTCACAAAGAAATACAATAAAAAACTTACAAGTGAAAACATATTTGATATTTATGAGGATAGAAACGGCCTGATATGGGTAGCTACTTTTAATGGGCTAAACACGATAGATAAAGAAACAAATAAAGTAACCCACATTACTTCTGCGAACGGACTTGCAAGTAATATGACTTATGGCCTGCTTGAAGACAACAATGGTTTTCTTTGGGTAACAACTTCTAATGGGTTATCCAGAATAAATATCAATGATTTTTCGGTTTTAAACTTTAATGATAAGCACGGACTTCAAAGCAATGAGTTTACAGAAGGTGCCCATTACATTAACGCTGAAAGAAACGAAATCTTAATTGGCGGGGTTGACGGTTTTAATATTTTTAACCCGGACAAAATAACGGCAAACGCCGTAAAACCAGATATCGTATTAACCAGCTTTAAAATACTGAACAAAGAAATAAAGCCCCGGCAGGTTGTAAACAAAAACATTCCTATAAAACAAAGCATTGAGTACACAAATGAGTTAAAACTTACCCATAGGGATAAAATAATAACCTTTGAGTTTTCCGGAATACATTTTAAGTCTCCGGACAACAATAAATATGCCTATATGCTTGAAGGCTTCGACAATGAGTGGGTAACAACAGAAGCAAACAGAAGGTACGCCACATACACCAACTTAAACCCCGGACACTATACGTTTAGGGTAAAAGCTGCTAATTGTGACAACATATGGAATGAGGAAGGTGTCCGTGTTGTGTTGGTAATGCTCCCACCTTTCTGGGAAACCTGGTATGCTTATGTTGTATATGGAGTTGTATTTTTATTCATGCTTATTTTATTCCGTAAAGCAATTATAACCAGGTATAGAATGAAAAATTCCCTTAAGCTCGAAAGACTGGAAAGGGAAAAATCTGATGAACTTAACCAACTCAAGCTACAATTTTTCACCAATATTTCTCATGAATTTCGTACAACTTTATCGCTGATTCTCGGACCATTAAACGAAATATATAAAGTAAATAATGAAAAGCCGATTTCTACTGTCAAGAAACAGCTAAACATTATGAACCGAAGCACGGTAAGGTTATTTGAGTTGATTAACCAAATTCTTGATTTCCGGAAAATGGAAAGCAACGGAATGAAGTTGAAAGCCAGAAAAACCGAAATAATTGACTTCACCCATAATATTTACGTTTATTACAAAGAACTGGCCGCACGCAAAAACTTAAAATTAAAATTTGAAAAAGAATGTGATTCTCATGACATATGGATTGACCGTGAAAAGTATGAGAAAATCATTGCCAATTTATTATCGAATGCGGTTAAATACACTCCAACTGAGGGGAAAATACAAATCATACTAACCGACACCAATAATTCGAAACGAACGATTCAGGATAAAGATTTCTACCAGATTAAAATAGGCAAGCTCCCGCACAAGAATGATTATTTTGAAATCTCTGTAACTGATACCGGCCGAGGAATCCCCAATGAATTACTGGAGAGCATTTTTCACCGGTTCTACCAAATAGACAGCTATTCCCTCGATGAAAAAGGAACAGGTATCGGGCTGGCGCTGGTAAAAGAAATGGTGGATATGCACAAAGGAGAAATACTCGTCCGGAGTGTGGAAGGTGAAGGAAGCTGTTTCTGTATCCGTTTACCCAAAGGAAAACATCACCTCAAGGAAGACCAGTTGGTTATAAAAGAAACGCCGAAGCCGGTCATACAGGAACTCCCCCAAAACAAAGCTTATAATTTCCAGCGCAATGAACTCTCCGATAATAGTCCGGAAACAAAAAAAGATGAAAAAACCCAAACTATTGCTCTGCCGGAAGGAACCCCTCAAATATTGCTAGTTGACGATAATGAAGATTTCAGAAGTTACCTCAAAGATCTTCTTAGTGCCAGTTATATTATTCATGAAGCATGTAACGGGACAAAAGCCCTTCTGGTTGCAAAAGAGAAATTTCCTGATTTAATTATCAGTGATATAATGATGCCTGAAATGGATGGAAATGAGTTCTGCCGCAACATCAAAACAGATATTTCAACCAGTCATATTCCGGTAATACTGCTTACTGCTAAAGCAAATAATGAAAGTATGCTTGAAGGCTTAGACAACGGGGCCGATATTTTTCTCACAAAACCAATTCAAACGGATATCCTTCTGGCGAGAATAAAAAATATCCTGGAGTTAAAAAACCGCCTTCGCGAATACCACTCTAAAAAAATTATAGCCCCCAAAAAAAGCAAGGACGAAAAACCGAACCAGGAACTCAGCCTAACGGAATATGATGAGAAATTCCTAAAAAAAGCCATTAAACTTGTTGAGAAAAATATATCTAATTCAGAATTCTCCGTTGAACTAATGAGCCGCGAACTCGGACTTAGCAGAAGCAGCCTGCACAACAAGCTTAAAGCATTAACAAACCAGTCATCAACGGAGTTCATTCGCTCAATAAGGTTGAAAAATGCTGTGTCCTGCATGAAGAAAGGCAATATGAACATCGTTGAAATTTCCTATAATGTTGGGTTCAATACCCCGTCGTACTTTATTAAGTGCTTTAAGAAACAATTTGGAGTGACCCCAAAAGAATACTTTTCTAAGATCAATCAATTATCAGGCTCCGATTAATCTAATTTTCTCCGAACTAAAAAAACAGCCATAGCCTTGCCACTATGACTGTTCAAATTAAAAACCAAATATGCTATTCAATCTGAGAAAGTAGCTTAATTAAAGCCATTCTCAATTTCTCCCAGTTTGGTACTTTTATAATCACCCTTTGCGCATCCGCTTTCTGTGCATAATTGCGTACTGGCACCTTCACATGGAGGACGATCCCAATACTTCCTGCTGCGGTACAGTGGCCCTTTTCTTCCGCCGCCACCCCAGTCTCCGCTAAAAGCGAAAGCATCGTAGCTACATCTCATTTGATATAATTTATTTTCTGTATGAAATACGGTACTTGAATTTGGGTTTCTGTAGTCAGCCCAATAACAGCATCCTCCGGAACCTCCTGCATCGTGATATGATCCATGACCAACTTTTCCCACATATACTTTATCATGCTCAACAGATAAACGTTGTGTATAAGAACCTCCATGCTGAAAAAATGTTATTGTGGATGGAGTCCAGGTAGATTTGTTAAACTGAATTACAATATGTTCCCAATCAAAGTCATGCCCACCTGAATTCAAGAAACAATTTGGCTGCCTTGCATATACCCACCAGTAGTCAATAAACACCCGGCGTGAATCTTTTGGTGAAACCTGTACATCGAAATACGTTGTAAAGTTCTTGTTCTTTCTTTCAATGATTGAACGATCTTCTAAAGAAAGCCTTTGCCCGCAGGACTTATTTCCGGCTGCATCAAAAACAGTTGATGCCCAATCCGGATAGGTAGAAGCTGCTTTGTCAAGATTCAGGATAGGGGCATATCTTTTTGCCATAGCCAAAGCCTCGTTTGCTGATATTGCTTTGTTATAGTTGTCCTTACACCCGGAACAATAAGCTTCTGTAGCTTTCAATTCAGCCTTCACACCTCCATTTTTTGCTGTTACAACTCCCGAAATTTGCTTTCCGTCTTCCCCTTTAACATTGTAATCTACATGATATGAATCCCCCTCTTTCTGCTCCGTTATCTCAATCTGCCCTTCTTTTATCCCTACCGTTTTTCCATTAACAACAAGCATTCCATAAAGAATGACTTTTTCTGAACCTTTTGTTTCTCCTGTAACAAACTCATAAGTTCCCTTAATTTCATCTCCCTTTCCAATTGTAATGTCAAGATAAATACCATTACTTAATTCCTCGGCCCCCTTAAATTCTTTTGGAGCCTCACCTGCGGCAATTTTATAGGTTCTATTTCCTTCAGAACCCCCTGTGTTGATTTCTTGGATTGTTGCGTTACCCAATTCAATGGTTGAATTGTCATAGGCCAATACAGAAACTTCCTCTTGCGATTTTACTTCTGAAGCATTAGAGGCCTCTTCTTTTGAACAATTCCATAGCAATAATACAGATAATACTGCACTTGCAATAATTGTGTTTTTCATAGTGATTTTTTACAGTTTAGTTTATTTAATAAGTGAGCTTAATTTCAATTGTTCCCTTTGTTTAAGCAGCATTCTATTATTACTTAATCCCTATAAAAGAACCACATCACCACACAAAACTACAATGCTGATTAACAGAGATTTAAAAGCAAAATACAAACTAAAAGAAACCTTTGATGCAACGAATGTCTTTAATCGTATTACAATTGTCTTTTACCAAACAACACCCTGAAAAACAAGAAAATAAACAAAAACTTAAAACCATTGACGTATTCTCAAACACATTTGTTATATCAATACAAAAACAAAAAAAACGCGCATTAAATTAGTGTTAAGAAGAGTTTACTTTTGAGTAACAAAATCACGGCGCCAAAAATTTATTTGAACAAAAAGCCCCCTAATTATAATATTTTAGAATAAAGGGTTACAGAAAATATTCACAAAAGCCACTAGAATTATTCGTTTGTTCCACACTTCAGTGCATCCATTTAATATATCTTTGTAAACTTTTTTATAAATATCAACTAAAAAACATGGAGCTTCTTTTTACAGACTATTTTGCACTGATTCTTATTATTTGTTTTGGCTTTATATTGGGAAATATAAAGGTAAAGGGAATCTCTCTTGATATATCCGCCATAATATTCGTTGCCTTAGTCTTTGGCCATTGGGGGGTTAAGCTTCCCGATATAATTGGTAAAATTGGTTTAATTCTTTTCATTTATACAATTGGGATACAGGCAGGTTCCGGTTTTTTCGATTCATTCAGAGAACATGGACGAAAACTTGTAATACTTGCCATGGTGATTATAATTTCGTCAGCACTACTCACGCTGGCATCCCACCACCTGTTTGATATCGAGATGCCCATCGCTATAGGAATTTTATCCGGTTCATTAACAAGTACTCCCGGACTGGCAGCAGCAATAGAAACAACCCAATCCCCCCTGGCTTCAATAGGTTACGGTATTGCATATCCGTTTGGGGTAATCGGGGTCATTCTCTTTGTTCGAATATTGCCAAAGCTACTAAACATCAACATTAAAAAAGAAGAAGAGAACCACCTGTCGGTAACGACTTCTACCTTTGATTCGATAACATCAGGAACCTTTATTGTAGACAACAATCATATTGTAGGAAAATCAATTGGGGAACTAAGAATACGCTCCATTACGCAGGCTGTAGTTTCGCGGATAATGCATAATAATGAAACAACCACACCTTCGCGTGGAACAGTTTTGCACAAAGGCGATCACATAAAAGCGGTTGGGACAAAAGAGGCGCTAAAAAAAATAGAATTACTGGTTGGTCCTTCTACACAAACAGAGATACCCCTTGGTAAAAATTATGAAGTAAAATCGGTTCTTGTTACAAACAGAGAAGTAGTAAATAAACATCTGGGTGAGTTTAACCTCAGAGGAAGTTATTATGCAACCATAACCCGGATTCGAAGAAGCGGAATTGATCTTACGCCAAGCCCGGACATAAGAATCCAGTTCGGGGATAAACTTATGGTTGCCTGTTCAAGAGAGAACATGAAGCAGGTTATGAGCCTTTTCGGAAATAATGACAAAAAACTGTCAGATACCGATTTCTTTCCGGTAGCAGCCGGCATTGTTCTTGGCATACTGCTTGGTAAACTCTCAATTTCATTCGGGGAATCATTTAGTTTCAAACTTGGACTTACCGGGGGGATATTGGTAATAGCAATGATACTAAGCCGTATTGGACGAACGGGAAATATCATCTGGACAATGTCTGGCGCTGCCAACCAACTTCTCAGACAACTGGGGTTAATGTTTTTCCTGGCTTCGGTAGGTACAAATGCGGGTTCAACATTAGTTGAAACATACAATACATATGGTTTTAAATTATTCCTTGTCGGGGGAATAATCACTCTTGTTCCAATGGTGGTTGCCATTATAACCGACCGCTTATTCTTAAAAATCAACCTGCTTTCAATGCTTGGGGCTTTAACCGGTTCCATGACCAGCACCCCTGGCCTTGCTGCTGTTGATACAATGACAGAAACCAACGCCCCCTCCATTGCATATGCGACTGTTTACCCGGTAGCAATGGTGCTTTTAATTATTTGCATCCAACTTCTCGGGATATTTATATAGAACTGACATTCAAACTGTTAATATAATGTTAATGTAATTTATCGCTTCAACTAATGCACAAAGGTTATTGTTCTTTTTTAAACCAAAATATATTCCTCATGAATTATTTAAATAATGCAAAAGAACTCTACCAGTTAATCGGAGAAGGAAAAGCCATGGAAGCTTTTGAGAAGTATTACCATGACGATGTTGTAATGATCGAAGCCAATGGAGATGCCCGTAAGGGTAAAGATGAGAATAGAAAATATGAAGAACAATTTTTCAGCACAATAAAAGAATATCATGACGGAGGTGTCTACGCTATGACATCCGATGAAAACGGTGGAGTTACCATGGTTGAAACCTGGATGGACATTACATTTAATGACGGGAAAAGAGTTAAAATGGAACAAGTTGCTGTTCAATACTGGAAAGATGACCAAATAATACGAGAAAGGTTCTACTACAATTCGTAACAAAAGGTTCAACGGAGGAATCCGAAGTCGTTTTTAGACGGAACCTTTGGATTCTTTCTTAACATACGATAAAAATATTATAACATTCTCAATATTCTGTGGCCCTATCATGTTATTTAACCTGTTAATTACATTATGTATTTTTTCTTACTCTGTATTCTCTCTTGCAGAGAAGTTCAGTATTTCCGAAATAAACAGGTTTATAAAAAAACAATACCCCCGTTAGTATATCCACCAACCTTTCAGACAGAGATGTTTTCAAAACCCTGTTTACCAATTGTTTGACATGCGCTCCTGACGGTTCTGATTTCCCGGGTTTTCCCAGCACTTCCCAATGCCAATCCGTGAGCGGTCCATTCCCAAGTCCAAACAAAAAAAGAAAGTGATCAAAAGGACCAAACCGGATCTTTTAAGTGCTCACCCCAATAAATTAAACACAATTACTATGGAATGAAAAACAAAAAAACATCTAAAACTTTATAGAGCAATATGTAACGCTAAATTTGTATAACAAAATATTCTCTGAGTTATTTTAAAACTAGTTCATAACGAACTATTTATCTTTAGAAGATTTTTTTAACTTTATCCCATCCAAATAAAGTAAAAAGGTACGAGTCAAATTCAACGTAGTATTTGTTCATAAGAAGCCAAATTCAGCTCTTTAGCTGAATAATTAAATAACTCTTTAACTGTAAACTACTTCAATTTACATGAATAGATGGGGGATAGCATGAAATTGTTGGGGAAGGAAAATAGAAAAACAAAGAATAGTGTTGATGAAAGGCTCGCATCAATTAAAATGCTGTTAAACAAAATTCAGGATTCAGCGATTAATACCCCTTTAAAAGAGCAAATATTACAAAGTATTGATGAACTTGATGAAACGATTTCGGAAAGTTCTGAAAATGCTATCGACAGTAAGTTGAGCGAACTGCTTAAATATAAAGAGGAACTGGAAGAGAGTAACGCAAACCTGGTTTTACAATTGGAAAATACTCCAGACAGTATTTGGGCTGTAGATTCCAACCTTAAAATAAAAACAATCAATTCAAACTTTAAAAAGGCATACAAACAAGCTTATGGTGTTGAACTAGTCCCCGGTATGAGCGTTGTCAAAATAATGCCGGAACCGGTAAAAAGTATATGGAAAAACAGATATATGCGAGCCCTTTATGGTGAAACGTTTAGGGTTACCGACTTATTCGAGTTAAGCAATAACCAGGCATACATGGAAACATCGTTTAACCCTGTTATGGTTAATAGTAAATACGTTGGAGTTGCCTGTTTCTCGAGGGACATTACCACACAAAAACTTAATGAAATAAAATTCAAAAACATATTTGAATATTCCAGTTCTGCTATTTCAATTCAATCATCAGAAAAGATTCTTCAGGTAAACAAGGCATGGGAAAATATAACCGGATATACTCAGGCTGATTTCGAGTCGTTACCCCCTCTTGACCTGATACACCCTGACAGTAGAGCACGGGTCGCTAAACTGATACGCGCAAAAACAAAAGGACAAAAGGTCCCTAATAAGTATCGCTTGCGCATCGTTACAAAGCAGCAACAGGAAAGGTTGATTAATGTTTCAATTGCCCCTATTGATTATGAGGGCAAAAAAGTCTCCATTATTTTTGGATACGATATCACCAAAGAGTACAAACTCCAGGAAAAGCTGGCAAAAGATGAGGCAAGTCTGAATTCCATTTTTGAAAGTACCGATGCCAGAATATGGTCGGTTGATAAAGAATTTAAATTTGTTTCTTTCAACTCTAAAATTAAAAGTGATTTACATGAAGCGTTCAATATTGATATACAGGAAGGGGGCTCCGTTTTTGAGGGACTAAGCAACAAACAAAGAAAAGTGTGGAAGAACAGGTACTTGAGGGCTCTGAAGGGCGAAAAGTTCACATTAACAGAAGAGTTGAATGTTGACGGGGACATACGTTTTACCGAAATATCCCTAAACCCGGTCTACATCAACAATAAAATTGCTGGAGCCAGTTGTTTTTCCAGGAACATAACACAGCAAAAAATAGCACAAAACCTGCTTAGAGAAAGTGAACAGCGTTTCAAAACACTGGTTTCAAATATTCCTTGCGTAATATACCGTTGCCTGCCATATAGTAACTGGTCCGTAGATTTTATTAGTGAAGAGGTTAAAAAATTAAGCGGATATAAGCCTGAAGAATTTACCAGCCACGCTCATTCCCTAGCCAGCTTGATTCATCCGGACGATAAAGAAATCACATTAAAAAAGATTCTTAGTAAAATTGAAAAACGAGAAAGCTATGCTGTAAAATACCGCATACTTAATTCTGACGGTAATGAAAGATGGGTGCTTGAGAAAGGACGTGCTCAATACGACGAAAATGATGAAGTGCTCTGGCTCAATGGTATCATTTCAGACATTTCGAAACAACACCTTGCAAAAGAAGCTTTGACCGAAAGCGAAGAAAAATACAAAAATATCTTTAAAACCATGACCGACATTTATGTCAGGTCTGATCTAAACGGAACTATTGAACTCATCACACCATCGATATATGAAATATTTGGGTATGTGCCAGAAGAAATAATTGGCAGAACACTAGAGCATTTATTCAAAACTCCCGGTGACCGTGATATCCTGCACAATCAGGTTATGAGCAAAGGTTATGTTCGTGAGTTTGAAACTGAGTTTATTGCTAAAGACACCAGTATAAAAACCGTATCGATTAACCTTGCCCTGGTTAAAGACAATTCCGGAAATCCAATAGCAATAGATGGCGTTGCCCGCAATGTCAGCACGCAAAAAGCTGCGGAAAAAGAACTTAAAATTAAAACCAAAGAACTTAACACCATTTTTGACAATGCTCCGGTGATATTGTTGCTGGTAGATGAAAAAGGAAAAGTAATTAACATCAACCGATCCGTTAATGGACTTAGTAATGAACGAAAGCTCAAATCTATAAACAAGCTTGGAAGAGAGATTCTAAACTGCATTAATGCTTCCAGTAACCCTAACGGATGTGGAAAGAGTACGGAATGTCCTAATTGCAAAATTAGACAAACACTGCACAAAACACTAAAAACGAAGACCCACCTTAACCAGGTAGAAGGAAGTATTAAAGTCAGAAATAATGGAAAAGAATCAATAAGGCATTACCTCATTTCAACTAACTACATCGAACTCGAAAACTCAAACCAGGTATTAATTAGCCTGGATGATATTACAGACATAAAAAGGGCTCAGGAACAATTAAAAAAACTATCTGTTGCTGTTGAGCAAAGTACTGCAACAATCCTTATAACCGATGTTAAAGGAGACATTCAGTATGCAAACCCGCAGTTTGAAAAAACAACAGGTTACAGCTTGGAGCAAGTAAAAGGGAAAAACCCCAGAATATTAAGATCAAAAAACAAATCCCCGGAAGATTACAGGGTTTTGTGGAATACAATACTTTCAGGAAAGACCTGGCAGGGTGAATTTTTAAATGTAAAGCAAGATGGTATCGAGTATTGGGAAAATGCCATTATCTCTCCAATCTTTAACGATGATGATGAAATAATAAGCTTTATTGCCATTAAGGATGATATTACCGAACGAAAACGTATTCAGGAGGAGTTAATAAAATCGGAAAAAGAGCTTCGGCAAATGAACTATGAGAAAAACAGGTTTATTTCTATATTGGCCCATGACCTGCGTGGCCTTGTGGGTGGATACCATGCTTATTCCGATCTGGTTCATAATCAGTTTGATTCCTTCACAAAAAGTGAAATCAGAGAACAGCTTCTGAACCTTTCCCTGTCTTCCGGAGAGTCTTTAAAGCTTCTTGACAACCTTCTGGAATGGGGAAAAGCATCCTTAGGAAAAACCACGGTATCCATCAACCCGGTAAGCCTCTGCGAAGAAACAGAAAGTGTTTTCCAAACCCTGAAAGATGCTGCTAAAAAAAAGAATATCACTCTTATCAACCAGTCGGAGAAAAGCATTGAACTATACAGCGACCCACATGTCATTCAAACAGTTCTTAGAAACTTGGTCAATAATGCCATCAAGTTTACCCCACAAGACGGCACCATAATAGTAGAGTATAAAATGACAATAAATGATGCGGTAAGAATTTCTGTTGAAGATAATGGTATTGGAATGGATAAAGAAATCCTTGACAATCTATTTAATCCCGGGAAAAAGAACGTAAGAACCGGCACAAATGAAGAAAAAGGAACGGGATTGGGCCTTTTAATCTGTGAGGAAATGGTGAAGCAGCTTGGAGGTAATTTATGGGTAGAGAGTGAGACCGGCAAAGGAAGTAAGTTCTTCTTTGATATACCCTATCAGGAAATAAATGAAGAAAACTACCTCTTGTAAAAAAGCAATACCCGAAAAAAGGTATTTTATCTCATTGTTTCTGGCTATAGACGCATTAAAAACCTTAGGTTAACTTTGTAAAGTTAGCGCATTACGTTTTTATTGGGTGCTCAAACAGAACTTAATTCCCAAGCGGCATTTCATTTAGACAAGTGCTATCATTTCAAACAGATGCCACATCTAAAGTACAAAGCAGGCATTCAAGTAGCGAAATTGTGAAACTATAACATCAGGGTGTCAAAAAAAGGTTTTCTGGTAACATATACTGCAAATTAATCAGGGTCGGATGAAAAAAAATAGCATAAGAAAAATCTTATATTCTAAGTTAAAAGAGATAATTATTTCATGTATAGCATTGTCCCCTTACTTAATTACTGCACAGAATGCCCCGGCAATAGTTCGTCAGACAGATTCAAACAACTCACAGATTAAAATATTAATTGACCTGTCAGAAAGTCTGGTGAACAGC
This sequence comes from Bacteroidales bacterium, assembly GCA_965230395.1. Classification (GTDB taxonomy): domain Bacteria; phylum Bacteroidota; class Bacteroidia; order Bacteroidales; family UBA10428; genus UBA10428. The sequence continues at coordinate 755,602 of CBDDKV010000002.1, read as the reverse complement.
AACCAAAAACAGGCCCATCAATTTGCCAAACAGGCCTTAAGCCTGAGCCGTAACCTCAACAATAAAAGTGGCGTAGCCCGTAGCTTATCCGTTTTGGGCGATATTTACCTGAAACAACCTGACTATTCGGGAATTAATAACCGTTTTGATTTATCAAAACCTTTTTACACACAAAGTAATGACAGGTTGTGCGAAACCGAGCGGGAAAGCCAAGAACCGAACCGCCTCCCGGAGCATAAATTTAGCAATGCCCTCGACGCATTCGAACAGGCCAACCTTCTTTATAAACAGATTGGGGACAAAAAAGGCATAGCCTCTTCCACAAATAACGTGGGTGTAATTTTGTTCCTTACAGGAAACCCGGAAAAAGCACTTGAAAAATATAACGAAGCCATTAAAATTCTCTTTGAACTAAATGACTCTTCGAACCTTAAAAATCTCTTCATCAATAAAGGTGCTATTTTCCTCGAATTACAAAGATATGACAGCGCATTATTCTATTTTAACAAAGAACTGGAATACAACATAGCAGTACTTAACCCTGAAACCGCCAGATCCTATTACAGAATGGGTTCCGTTTATCACCACATGAATGTTACTGAAACGGCCATACAATACTACGATAGTGCAATAACAGCAGCCATTAATCAAAATGATTACTACACTAAAGCGATATCCGTAAAAAAACTGGGGCTTATCTCTTTTAAATCCGGAGAAATAGAAAAAGCTGAAAGACTATTAAGAGACGGACTACTTCTGTCTGAAAAACAAGGCTTTGAAGATATTAATACAGAATATTGCCACCTGCTTTCTTTAGTATATGAGAAATCGGGCGATTTTAAGGCTGCTCTATATTATTATAAGCAATATGAAACAAAAAAAAGCAATATTCTTTTTACTCAAGAACTAGATTATCAGTCAAACACTTACATAAAAGAAAAAAAACAAAACGAACAGATTCTTCACCTAAAGAAAGAAAAAGAAAGTAAAAAAAACCAGGTAACAATATTAATAAGTGCGTTGTTAATTGCTTTAATTTCATTTGTTTTTATTGTCTCATTAATTCAGGTGAAACATAAAAATGCAATTGAGAAAGCCCTTGTCGAACAACAAAAAACAAATTTCAATACCGTTTTGGAAACCCAGGAAAAAGAACGAAAAAGAATTGCCAGCGATTTGCACGACAGTGTAGGGCAATTGTTGTCACTCATTAAATTAAACATGTCAGAACTATCTGATGATATACCTTTAAAAACGAATGCACATAAACAAATAATAAACCGCTCTCTCGAAATTATTGATGAAGCCTGTGAAGAAGTAAGAGCAATCTCACATGCCCTTATGCCTGGCTCGTTAATCCGGCTTGGGTTGATTGCCGCCACAAAAGACCTGATCCGTTCGGTCAACCTTTCATCTAAAATAAAAATAACCCTTTATGTTAACGGGATTTACAAAAGACTAAACGAGCAATTCGAAATTACTTTTTTCCGCATATTACAAGAATTAATTAATAATTCACTAAAGCACAGCAGAGCTACAAAAATTGACGTGGACTTTTCATTCAACCATTCTGTCCTGAAGCTTTCATATAAAGATAATGGAGAAGGATTTGAAGTTGAAAAAACCCGGAACAATGGAGGGATTGGATGGCAAAATATTAATTCCCGTCTCTCCCTGGTTAACGGAAAATACGAAATTGGGCACAATGAAGAATGGGGTAGTATTGTAACAATTCTGGCAAAAACAAGTTAAGCGTTTTTTACCGAACCGTTACGGTGTATGATATTATTTTTTTCTTTAACTTAACAATTAACATAACTGAACGTAAAACTCTTTTCGTTGAAAAAAACCTTTATTTTTGCGTTCTACAAAAAACTCGGGCTTTACTATGATGGATAAGACTTCCCCCTTAAAAGTACTTTTGGTCGACGATCATCAGATGTTCCTTGATGGCTTAAGAACATTGCTTCGCAAAAACGATAATTTTGAAGTTGTTGGAGAAGCGTTAAATGGAGTTGAGGCTTTGGAATTTATTCAAAAATCCGAAGTGAACCTTGTTTTATCCGATATTAATATGCCGGAGATGTCTGGCACCGAACTGGCAAAAAAAATCAAAACCGATTACCCTGAAATAAAAATTCTTATTCTTTCCATGTACAATGACCGGGAAATAATACATGAAATTGTTATGACCGAAGCTGAAGGGTATATTCTCAAAAATGCGAATAAACAAGAACTGTTAAATGCCCTCAATAGAATTGAAGGAGGTGGCACCTATTACAGTAACGAAGTAATGGAAATTATTACCGACAGTTATATTGCAAAACAAAAGAGTATTGAGAAGGTAAAAGATCTTACCAAAAGGGAAACGGAAATAATTCAGCTTATTTGCCAGGAACATTCGACTGCTGAGATAGCAAAGTCGTTACACATTAGCCCACTGACTGTTGAAACACATAGAAAAAATATATTAAAAAAGACAAAAGTTAAAACAATTGTCGGGCTAATAAAATTTGCCATTGAGAACGGTATTTCTTAATCTGCTTTTATAAGCCTAAAACATCATTATTTCTTCACCCCTGTCAGTTTTTCCTATGCCCTTTTCGCGGTTCACTCCTACTTCATAAACCAGAGTTTGGGTATTTTCACTGAAACGACAAATCACCCCTCCGAATTATTATAAATTGCCGCCACAATATTTACTTACGAAACGTCCTCTTCTATAATTTGTAAAAATGGGTGAAATTTACATGAATGCATGTAGACATTTTTATGCTTTGGGGAGTAATTTTAAAATTTATAAAATTATTAGAACAGAATACCCTTTCTATGTCTTTTTTAACCATTTTGGCTCTTTTTCTTGATTTTTGGGCATACCAATCCCGAAGTATACATGTTATACTCACCATTTCTTCTTCTTTACAACGTCTTTACGCCGCTTGTTTTTGCCTGTTTCCGGCTTCAAACGCTTCGCGTTTCAGTTTTAAGATTTGCAGGCCAATCTTTTTTAGGTTATAGGCGCATATACCAAGGCTGATATATCTTTTGTAATGTCTTATACCTCTGTCCAGACAAGGGTCAAGTCCCCGGTTCTCCAGTTCATTAATGTTTGACTCTATAGCACTGAGTTTGCTTTTCAGGCATTTAAAAGAGGAAGGGGCTGCCTTCTTCTTGTTCTTCGGCTTTGTTTTCCGTTTGCCCAGTTTGGGCATTACCACTTTGGGGATTTCCAACTGTAACAGTTCTTTATTCTCTTTTTTCCAAAAACCTTTATCAAAACTCCAGGAACCGACTTTGTGTCTCAACAAAATTCTATCAGCTAATTCGACAACAACATCCCCGTCTTGTTCATTGTCGAGAACCTGATAGTCTACTATCAAATCATATTGGCCGGTAGTTATTAATAATTTTTTCCAAACTCAACACTTGCGCGCATTTTACCTTTTTTACCCTTTAGTGTAAGTCTCGAATATGGAAAACATTTTCTCCTGATGAGGCATTGCCACCTTTAGCATATATCTATCAATCAAATAAATATATTTATCAAGCAAAACTACAAAGTGTTCCAGGGCAATAATAAGTAAAATGTCCGCAATACCCTCCTGGGGAAATCTCGGGAGTTCACCATTGAGCTTTTTGATTAATACCCTGGCTTTTTTCAGGTAGTTTTGGGTTGCTGATGTTATCCTTTCCTGTTTGCTTCCCCCTCCACTACCGCTTGCATTGCCAATCTCACGCATCAAGACTTCCAAAAAGAATCAACATAATAATGCTCTAGTGACACGGAGAAAACCATGTTTCTCAAAAGCGGAAAATATTAGGAGGGCTTTAAGTTGCTTTTTTATCAGGATTAAAAGTAATCAAAAACACAAGTCCCAACCAATAAGCAAAGGGGCAACCAACTTGCAAAAAGGGTTTTGGCTGTTACAGGTTCTTGATAGGTACGTGCTTGAAAATGCCCACCGTCTTTATAACAGCCCATTTGCTGTAAGTATATAAATGATTGAAATTTGTTTCATGACAAAAAAATAAAAATAATTGCAAAAAAATTTGACCCCTACGTAAGGTCATACCTTTTCTTTGCATTGTCAATTATTTTATAAATGAAAAAGTATTCAGCAAAAGGACTATCAGAATTAGCTGGTGTAAGTGTGCGCACCTTACATCACTATGATAAAATTGGGCTGCTTAAACCTGCAATTCGTACTAAGGCCAAGTACCGGTTGTATGGAGAAAATGAATTGTTAAAACTACAACAGATCCTCTTTTTTAAAGAACTTGATTTTACCCTTAAAGAAATAGTCGACATTTTGGACAAACCTGATTTTGACTTAATAAAAGTGCTTGAAAGTCATAAGCGGGCCCTTGTTTTAAAACAAAAGAGAATTTCAATTATGCTGAATACCATTGAAAAGACGGTGTTAAACTTAAAAGGAAAAAAGATGATTACAAATAAAGAATTATACGAAGGGTTTTCAACAGAAAATGTAACGAAAATTCGTGACGAAGCCATTGAAAAGTATGGTGAAGAAAAAGTGCTGAAAAGTGAAGCTTTTTTGAAAAAATTATCTAGCGAACAAATTGAACAGTTAAAAAATGAACAAAAGGAGATATTTAAAAACTTGTTTGACCTTTCCGGCAAAGAGCCGGAAAGTGAAGAAGTTCAAATGGAAATAGCAAGGCATTATAGAAATACCAGAAAATTCTGGGGGACTGACGGTTCTTCTGATTCTCAATGGGAAGAATATAAAGGTTTAGGGGAACTTTATATTTCAGATGAACGCTTTACAGTGATTAATGGAAATGCACAACCAGAATTTGCAAGGTTTCTTGCAAAAGCAATAGCACATTTTACTAATTTACAGTTGCAATAATTAAGATGAATGGAAGATGTCCTGTAAAGGATATCTTCCATCCTATAAATAGAGTCGCGAAGAAAACGCTGTTTTTTCGTGGCATAACAAAAAACGTCTTTCCCCCCCTGACAAGAACTCCATAATCATAATCAAAAAGGCAGGCATCACCTATGGCATTTTTCTGGTATTGCCTGGCCGGCCTGCAATATGTTCAGCAAAAGACTTTATTTATATTCCTTGTTGCACGGTTTTAATGCGTGTCAGCCAGGGTACAATTCAATAAATGCTGCTGAGATGTATATATTTGGAAAATAATTCATTTACAGGAACTAAAGGTCTAATTCATTTGTTGCATTTGGGTTCATGACACAATGGGAATAATGTAATATGCATTTACTTGATTGTTGTATGCAAGTGTGGAGAACCGACAGCGCATAGCACATTTTGTGGAAAACAATTAAAAGAATCAGTTTGATTTTCATTTAAATTTATGGCAATAAATGAATCCCAACCAAAGGGAGGAATCACAAAGAATAATGGCAAAAAAAGATTTTCATAATACTAACTGGGAAGATAAAACCTGATGTTGTTAAGTTGGAATTGCTACCTATTTCTTTAAAGGTGAGGAAGTCAATGAATAGTGTAAGTCGTATAGATGTTGATTATGTATCTGCTTATCAATTAAACGCAGTATTAAGAAGTGGCGAAAAATACACCATTGCTTATGATGTGAATATATTTTCATTGGCGCATGATATGCAAGATTTAGCGAAGTATCTAGGCGTTCCATATTATGAACATTATACGGAATACTGCTTGAGTGGAATGAATAAAACCAGGGCACAATAATTAGACATCAACCCCAGTGCAACCTTGGAGGGCCCACTGGGTTTGTGCCTTTGTTGGGGCAAACCCCTTCATCAGGGCACTGTTTTTTCCTGTGTGATTTTACAATGTTCTGTATTTTGATGAAAATGATAAAGAAATTTTATTTGTCAGGAATATTGAAATATCTTTTGAGGCAGGTTATATTCCCTCTGATGCACTGAACAACTACCCACAATGCTTTATGACCAGGGGGACAAAAACATTTAACCTCAGTCATAACTAAAATTAGCACATTAAACAATGGAATACTCCGAACTTAACAGGTTATCCCGATTAGCAGCAATTTTAACTAAATTTCAAACGAAAAGAATGGTTACGGCGGCTGAATTATCCCAAAAATTTCAAGTTAGTAAAAGAACAATCTATCGGGACATTAAGGCGCTGGAGAAAGCAGGGATCCCTATTTTAACCGAAGAAGGAAAAGGATATACCTTAATGGAGGGCTACAAAATACCACCGGTAATGTTCACCGAAAAAGAGGCAAATGCCTTAATACTTGCTGAACAGTTGGTGTTGAAAAACAAAGATGCCTCCTTTGTACAGGATTATTCGGAAGCAATTGACAAAATAAAATCAATTTTAAAGTATACGCTCAAAGACAAAGCAGATTTACTTACTAATAGGACGCAATATAACGAAGCCCTTCATCAGGAAAGAAATAGTAACAACTTGTCGGATCTGCAACATGCACTCACCAATTTCAAGCTTGTTAAAATACAGTATGTTAACAAGGAAGGCCTCACAACCAACAGGATGATAGAGCCGTTTGCTCTATTGAGTGCCGGGAACTGGTACTTGATTGCATGGTGCCGTTGGCGTAAGGAATTTCGGTTTTTTCGGGCAGACAGAATTCAAAAAATGGAAATTCTGTCAGAAAATTTTGAACCTCACAATTTAACCTTGCAGGAATATTTTGACAAATACCATTAATTCTTGCCGGCCCTTGACATAGGGGTGTCTCATGTCTGGTATATGTTTGTCTCAATTAATCTGAAAAACATATAAAAATGACAAACGTAATTAACACAATTCCCGATGCAACAGAATTTCCAAAGCCTGCTATGGTTCCGGTCAATGGTATAGAGCTCGAAGTCTATGAAGCAGGCCGGCAAAATGTTGAAAAACCTATTGTTCTTTGCCATGGTTGGCCTGAGAATGCGTTTTCCTGGCGTTATCAGGTACCTGCACTTGTTAAAGCGGGCTACCATGTTATAGTTCCTAACCAGCGAGGTTATGGAAACTCATCACGTCCAACAGAAGTAAAAGATTATGACATTGAACATTTGTCGGGCGACCTTATCGCACTACTCAATTATTATGGATACGAAGATGCCACCTTTGTAGGCCATGATTGGGGTGCAAATGTCTTGTGGGGTTTAGCCTTATTGCACCCAAACCGTATAAATGGAATTGTCGCCCTGGCCTTGCCTTATCAATTGCGCGGAGAAAAACCCTGGATTGAGTTCATGGAAGAATTTTTTGGCAGCGATAACTATTTTGTCCACTTCAACCGAAAGCCAGGTGTTGCCGACGCCATATTGGATGAAAATGCATCGCGGTTCCTTCGCAATATATTCCGTAAGAACATCCCTCAGAAAGCACCAGCCCCGGGTATGATAATGATCAACCTGGCCAAAGCAGAAGAACCGCTTGGCGAGCCTTTAATGAGCGACAGCGAACTTGACGTTTTCATTTCCGCTTTCAAGTCAACAGGGTTTACAGGAAGTATAAACTGGTACAGGAACCTTGATCGGAACTGGCACCTGTTAGCGAATGCGGACCCTGTCATTCAGCAGCCTGCACTTATGATCTATGGCAACCGCGATGTAATACCTAAATTTGATGGACTATCGGAGTTTGTGCCTAACGTTGAAGAGGTCAGCCTGGATTGTGGCCATTGGATTCAGCAGGAACTTCCGGAAGAAACAAACCAGGCGATCTTAAAATGGTTAAAACAACTGGATGCTTCTTAGGGAAGCGAAATCCAGGACAAATCATTTGATGCCCTGGTTATTAATAACCTGTTTCCGGATAAATTTTTCTCTCTTTTGTTGAAACCCGGCAATTTTGTTGCCGGGTTCTTAATAAATTGTAATTTTGGCCGTATTAAGATGTTTAATATGAGAAGTGTATGTTTTAACGTGGCAGTGTTCAAAAGCTACCCGACTTGGCGGGATCTGGTTCAACACGTGGCCGTAAAACATTGCGCAGACAGAGATGGGATTGAGTAAAATAATTTTTAATCAGTGGTTTAGCAGATTTGTAGGTTTCTGTTTCAAAAAGAACAACGCCTCATGCCGCCATTCGTTAGCCATCAAGCAAAAAATCAGATAACAAACAGTTAAACTTAAAAGCTAAAATGAAATTGAATAAATTACTTTTATTGGGATTAATTTTCACAACAGGAATTTTATATGCTCAGACTGACTTTAGGCCAGGTTATATCATAAATTCAACAGGGGATACATTATATGGGGAAATTGATTATCGGGGTGATTTATTAATGAGCAGTGTTTGTAAGTTCAAAGATGGTAACGGAAAAGTTGTTGATTATCATCCAAACAACATTGTAGCATTCAGGTTTGTCGATAGTAAATATTATGTGTCCAGAGAGATAGATAATAAAAAAGTATTTATGGAATACCTGATTAAAGGGGAAGTTAATATTTATTACATACGCGATAAAAAAGGAGACCATTATTATATTGATAAGGAAGATGAAAGACTAACTAAAATCCCATATGAGGAGGGCATTAAACGGGTTGATAACAAAGATATGTATTATAAATCCACAAAACATATTGGGTTTTTAAAATACTATATGAAGGATGCCCCTGAATTACAAACCCGGATACAATCGGTTAGAAAACCTGAGCACCAAAACCTGATTAAGTTAGCAGAAGACTACCATAATGCGGTTTGCAAAGGGGAAAGCTGTGTTATCTATGAGAAAAAACAGCCATTTCTAAAAGTAAATTTTGAAGGCGTTGGTGGAGTTGTAAATTTTGAAAATGAGGAAGACATAATTGATAAATACTATATTCAAAGTGGTGTTATTGCTCGTTTTTGGATGCCGAGAACAAATGAGAAAATCTATTTCAAAACTGGGTTTTTATATTCTCAGGCTGAAGACGCCGATGGCAAAAAGTATGAGTATTTAAAAATCCCAACTCACTTGGAATATATAGCACCAAAAACATATAAAATAAGGCCATCAATTTCGATTGGGGTGCTATCCCCCTCTTATTCGGGAGGGCTTGCATTAAAAATTAATGAACAAATAAATATTGGGGTTCAAAGTTGGGTGAATTTTGACTTTGAAAAAATACCATGGATCCCATCAGAGTTATTAAACTATTCATTTTTGGGAAGTATATATATTGAACTCTAAAAAACACGAGAAGCTGACAACCAAGCGCGGATTACGGGCTAAGCCGTTGATTAGCGAACATCATTAAGCTAAACATTAATGTATTGTAAGCAGAAAATAAAACTAGTGTCAAGTCAAGCATCTAGTTTCGGGTATAGATTACCTTCGGTGAGCTCTACCATTAAAATGGCACCGGCTGCTTCTATTTCGTCCCTTACTATCGTATGGCGTCATTCCGGGGAGGCACTGCGAAGGAACTTAGCGTTAGCGGTCTCACGGACGATAGGGAGTAATCCTGTCCGTTAATCGGGAATTGACTTGACACTCGTATAAAATAACACGGGATATATAAAGAAATCATCTTCCCCTTGGTTATCTTCATTTTGTTAATCTCTTAGGGGTTAATTTCCTGCTGCTTGCGGCGAACGAACTACTATATCTTGGGCATGTCCAAAGTAAATATATTCATAAACAGCATATGAAGTCTCTATCGAATATCAGACCAACTTAACAGACATTTCAGGTTATCTTCAAGGAATAATGACCATGAAGTGTAGCGTCTGGTTAAGCACTGTACTTCCCCAGTATATCCGAAACCAGTTCGTCCGGGGCAAGGTTTTTGGCATCCACGACGTATTCGGCAGAAAGGTAAATATGCTCATACTTTTCCAACAACCCAGCAACATATTCCCTGATTTGCTCCGGGGTCTTCCCCTTTACCACCGGACGGTCTTTTGATGCTTTTTTCAGGCGCCCAACCAGGGTGTTTTCATCCAGCTTCAAATAAATGGTAATGCCGTGATCTTTCATAAACCCCATATTGTTCGAAAACCTGGGGGCACCACCACCGGTAGATATCACTGCATTTTCTATGTTGGCCGTGCTTTGCAGGGCATTTTTTTCCTTTTCACGAAAAATATCCTCTCCATCCTGTGTAAAAATCTCCGGCACCGTCCGCCCATCCATTTTCTCAATGAGATCATCCAGGTCAACAAATTCCATTTTAAGCTTATTTGCCAGTTTCTTTCCTGTAGTGCTTTTCCCACAGTTTTTCAGCCCGATGATATAAATCCGCATTTTCTAATCCTCCAACCTGAAATTCGCGCCAAGTTGTTTGTAGTCCTCAACAAACCCCGGGTAAGTTACCGAAATAGCGTCGGCCGTATCAACAGAAGTAAGACCTGAAGCCCCCATTCCGGCAAGGCCGAGGGCCATAACCATTCGGTGATCATGGTAGCCGTGAAGTTCTGTTCCCGATAATTCACTTCCATAAATAATAATGCCATCAGGCAGTTCTTCAACTTTTGCCCCCATTTTTGTTAGTTCGGTCGCCATTGCCGCAATCCTGTCACATTCTTTTATACGCGCCTGTTTTACATTAACAAGGCTTGTCTTTCCTTCGGCAAAGCAGGCTGTGGCAGCAAGTGCCGGAAGTGCGTCCGGAGTGTCGTTAAGGTCAAGTTCAATACCTTTAAGTTCACCACCTTTTACGAGGACCCCATTTGCTGTATGCCGGATATGCATCCCCATACGGGCAAGGAAATCGAAAACAGCTTTGTCGCCTTGGTGATCATTAAAGTCCAGTCCTTTTATCAGTAATTCCGATTTTGTGATTGCTGCTGCACAAACCGCAAAAGTAGCGGAAGAGAAATCGGCAGCTATTCTTTCATTAAAAGCATGGTAAGATTGCCCACCGGGAATATGAAACCAGTCCAGTCCTTTCCGCTGGTATTTGATCCCTTGCTTCTCAAGCCAGTCAAGGGTTATGTTCACATAAGGCTTTTCATGGAGGTTCTCAACAATAACTTCGCTGTTTTCTTTTGCAAGGGGGGCAGAGAATAATATAGCTGTTAAAAACTGAGAGCTGATTCCGTCAACACTTGTTTTTCCCCCTTTTATCGGACCTGTTATTGTAAAAGGGCATTTATCATTTTCCGATTCAATTTTAGCTCCAAGGTTTTTTAATGCTGAAAATAGCGGGGTCATTACCCTTTGACGGATAGATTGATCCCCGTCGAAAGTAACCGGCTTGTCAAATAAAGCGGCAAGGGCAGAAAATATGCGGAGCGTAGTGCCCGAGTTAGCCACATCAATTGAGACTTTTTCAGGAAGGAACCTGTCGCCAATACCATCAATTTCAATGGTATTGCCGTGTGTTGCTACTTTTGCCCCGAATGCCCTGGCAGCCTCAATAGCAGCTCTTGTATCTGCCGAATCCAGTGCTTCGTTAAGGACTGATTTTCCATTTGCCATCGTAGCAATGGCCACTGCCCGAATAGTATGGGACTTAGAGCCTGGGATGCTTATTTCTCCCGAAAAAACCGATTTTTCTGCAAATAATTTCAACGCTGTTGTATATTGATTCAGGGTGCAAAAATAGTAAAATGCTTTTAAATCAAGGGGACAATTATTTTAGGAATCCCTAAAATCAGGGATGAACGGACATAAATTTTTTGCAGGCATCAATACCTCATAAAAGATTATCCGTATTTACATAACATAATGGGGTATAACAAGGATGGAGGTAAATTGATGAACGCACAAAAAAGGCCATTAATAAAAACTGGACCTGTCTGTTACCATAAGTTTTTTTAGTAATTTTAAGGTATTATAAGGCACAGCAAGAGTTTAGTTTGAAAAAAGACTAAAAATTTCACGGGAAATAGCCCGAAACTGGTTTGCACCGTAAATCAGGAATATTTGGAGAAAGTAAAATCAGGAAGGAAAACAAAATGTTTCATGATTTGCTGTTCCGGGGACTTGAAAAGTCTGAAATCCCAAACAACCCACATAATCTTAATCCCTAAACGGGGAGAAGAGAAATACGAAGAGATACAGAAATTGATGAAGTATGCAGGCTCCGGGCAGAATTACTTTGGTTCAGGGTAATATCTGTTGGAATGAAAGCCTGTTCGTTTATGAAGGGGATTTTATGAAAACAGAGAAGAAACTTACCGTGCAGAATGATTTACATCTTTGCGGGGGGCAGAGACAGGGGGAAACGTGCTTTTGGAAAAGGAAGGAGTTTCTGCGGGTTTTAATTAAACATTTAGGATTTACAGGTTTGTTGTTACTCTCAATATCCGGAAATTCACAACAGGAATTTTCTGAAGTCGATAAAAAATCGAAAAAAATTCCGGAGTCGCTCAGGGATAGCCGTGAAATCTCAGCTTACCTGTCAAAGGGCCTTCAAACAGAAAAGGAAAAAGTCAGGGCCTTCTACATATGGATTTCCCACAATGTAAGGTACGATTTGGAACTTGTTCGATTGCCGCCAAAATATAAAAGTCACAGGGAGATCGTCAGAGAGACTTTAGACAGAAAAAAAGGTGTATGTCAGCACTATGCGGAATTATTTCATGCCATGTGTAAGGCGGCTGGAATAAAATCATACCTCGTGTCAGGCTACACCCTTCAGAAAGATGGGAGGATAAGTGAAAACGGGCACGCCTGGAATGGTGTGTACATCGACTCAGCATATTACCTTCTCGATGTTACGTGGGCTGCCGGGTTCATTAACGAAAATGCTTATGTACATCAGTTCCGGGACGTGTACTTTCTAATGGAACCGGAGGAGTTCATAAAATCTCATATCCCTTTCGACCCAATCTGGCAATTTCTCGACAATCCATTGTCAAACGAAGAATTTGTTTCACGCGATTTTTCTAAAATGAATGAAACAGGAGATTTTAATTATCAGGATTCAATTGCAAAATATGAAAAGACCGATAACCTGGCCCGGCTTGAAGGCACCGTGGGAAGGATAATAAGTTCGGGAGTAATAAACCCGTTAATACAGAAAAAGGTAGAAGTCAATTTATATCATATAGCACAGACAAAATATAATTCGGCAATCGACACCTTAAATTATGGAATTGAGTATTTCAATATATACAAAGTTTTAAAAGGCAGGCGCTTTACCAATCCGGAGGTAAGTGACGAAGAAATAAGGGAAATGATACAAAAAGCTGAAAAAAGCGTTGAAAAAGCTAGTGAGATTTTACAGGGGCTGCATTCCGAAAATCAAGAACTGGGCGTACTGATTGAAGAAGCCAAAGGCAGTTTGCCGTTCATCATTTCCGAGATAAACAAGGAAAAGGTTTTTGTTGAGGCATACACAAAGAAAAGAAAAACGATCAGGGCCTTAATGCTTTTTTAGGGGAGTTGTGCGTTGTATGTTTGGTTCAAATTAAAACAGGAAGGGGGAATGTTTTAAAGGCGGTATAAATTTTCATTTTTAATTTAAAATCGTTAGAATTGAAAATTAAAACTACAATCAAATCTTTTTATGTTAAGTGTTAAAAAAGGGAGTTCAATTTTATCGCAATATTTTAACTGGCTACGCGAAATTATAGGTTGGCGTTTGCAGAATATGGATGAAGACTTCTGTTCCATGGTTAAAAGGATACCCGTTCCTGTACATGAATATCCGGAAGAAGAAGTATTTACCAAACTGGTAAAAGAACTGGGGCTTACAGCAGAAGAGCAACTGGTGTTGCTCCTTAGCCTGTCACCGTATTTCATTCCGGATTATCAGAATTCAAATTCTGAGGTTGATGCGCAAATAAGGAACATTTTACTCCTGAACAAAAGCCTGTTCAACAGTTCGCATTACCCAACCATTGAAACGGCAATGGTACTTCTGGGGGGAAACAACGTCAATTCCAGACAGAAGTACTATACGTTATTCGGGAAAGGCTCCAGGCTTTACAGGGAAGATGTCATTGCACAGCCAAGGCCTCCCGAAAATGAACCGTTTACGCGTTCGTACCTTACACCCGGACAAATGGTTTTAAACAATATCCTTTCAGGGGAAGTAAAGGGGCCCGAATTCTCACATGACTTTCCGGCAATGCTCATTGCTTCCGATTATGAATGGGACGATTTGATCGTGGATTATGATACCCTGCAGCAGTTGGAGGAGGTAAAAGAATGGCTGGAGTACGAGAAGATATGTAAGCAAAAAGGATTAAATTTAACGAAATTCAGGAAAGGGTATAAAGCACTGTTTCACGGACCTCCGGGCACCGGTAAAACATTGGCTGCAACGTTAATTGGTAAATTAACCAACCATAAAGTTTACCGGATTGACCTTTCTGCAGTGGTTTCAAAATACATAGGTGAAACAGAGAAGAACCTTTCACGGGTATTTGACAGGGCATCACATGGTAACTGGATACTTTTTTTCGATGAGGCCGATGCCTTGTTCGGAAAACGTGGGGCAACTCAAAATGCGCATGACAGGTATGCCAACCAGGAAGTGGCCTATTTGCTCCAGCGGTTCGAAAGTTATGAAGGGGTTTCCATACTGGCATCCAACTTTAAGGACAATATAGACAGTGCATTTTACAGGCGGTTTCACGGCATAGTGAGTTTTAAAAGGCCGGAACAGGAAGAAAGGCTCAGGTTGTGGCAGGTCCATTTGCCCAAAGGCTTTAAGTACGCCGAAGACATAAACCTCGAAGAGATAGCTTTTAATATAAAAATAACAGGGGCAGGGATCTATAATGTGTTAAGGCGTTCGTGTATGAAAGCTGTTTTAAAAGGCGATATGGTTATAACCGGTAAGGATATGTACGAATCGGTGAAAAAAGAATTTGCCAAAGAAAATAAAACAATCTGATAAAGTTTTATATGAATTAGTTTAGTAACGGTATGAATAAAACGTATTAGAATGCCAGAAGAAAAGAGCGACAGTGTTTATGCTGCACCGGTAAAGCGGGCGGTGAAGGCAGAAAAAGAAAAAACAATGGCCGAAGGGCATGTTGCCGGCACCAACCGTTTGGATGCAACGCAACCGTTAACACAGACACAAATGGCCATGCTGGCAGCAGGAAGCGATACGGCAAGGTCAACCGTGCCGCCCACGGAAGGTTCGGTAGCCAATTATTATCCGGGGAAATATCAGAAACACGAAACATTGCCTGAGGAAGAACCGGAAACAAAGAAAACATATGTTGTACAGCCGAATGAATCGATAGGGGGAATAGCAAAGAAGTTTGGGGTAACCCGGGAAGCTTTGATGGCTGCAAATCCGGATGAAGTGCATGGAACAACAAAAAAATACTTTTTTGCAAACCGTACCATTGTTATTCCGGAAAAAGAACCCGCTACAGAAGAAAAGCCACAAAAGACAACAGCAGAAACTGAGATAAAAGAACCAACGCAGGAAATTTCAGAAGCTAAGGCAGAGGAAATAGTTGAAAAGCAAACAGACAAACCCGCCCAGGAAGAAAGTAAGGTTCTGGAAAGTGAGAAGAAGGAAGAGAATAAAACAGGAGAAGAAACAAAAGAAGATAATCCATACCTTAAATTACCTAAGGGTCAACTAACATTTGATGTAGAAGGAAATAACACTCCCGGCAATCCCTATTATTCAAGAATTGCGCACTGGCCGGGAGGCAAGTCCGGAGTAACTATTGGAAGAGGGTTTGATTTAGGGTGTTATGGTACAAAAGAGGACACTATAAAAGAATTAGAAGAGGCAGGGATTGATAGCTCTAAGTTTGAGGGTACAATCGGGCTTAGGGGAAAAAAAGCAAAGCAGTGGTTGGATGAGAATATGGAAACCCTGCCCGAAATTTCGGAGAAGCAACAGTGGATTCTTTTTAATAATGCAATAAAAACCAAAGAGGAGGCCTCTAAAAGATTAGCAACAAATGATGCTGTAACCAAAAAATATGGTGCTACAAATTGGGATGAGCTTAATCCCTTAATTAAAGAAATGCTTCTGGATTTAACATATCGGGGTGATTACACCGCTGATGTGAGGACATTTTTGCAGTACGCTGTTGTTAAAAACGATCCTGAAGCATTTTATAAAGAAATATGTGACTGGAGTAAGTGGAGTAAGTACACAAATGTTAATGAGCAACGGTTTGATGCCCGGGTTAACTACATGGCTGTTAAGCTTGGAAAACAGCCTCCGGAGATTAAGAAGGAAAGCCGGGCAAAAGCATTATTAGGCTCGTGGGTTGGAGATATTACAAGCAAAAGAGCATTTGGAGCTTCGGTAAATCTTGGTAACGATGTGAAAATTGTACAGGATAACTTACTTAGGTTAGGGATTCTTAATCAGAAAGATTATAATGCCGAATTGGCAAAAGGAGAAAAAGAAATACCTGTAGAGAATTTACAGAAAACGATTGAGGCTATTGTTTGGTTCCAGAGTTGGGTATTGGGATTTGGCGAGCGGTATGGTTATGTTCACCCCTCAAAATCAACAATTGTAAAACTGAAAACATTAAGTGTAGAGGAAAAAGAGGCAAAATATAAGGCTGTAAGGTTAAAAAAAGAAAAAGAGGCTGCGGAAGAACTGAAGAATGCGAAAGAAGTTGGGGGTAAAGAAAAAGAAGAAAAGAGCAGAAAAGAAGATTCGGATAAAGTCCTTGCACAGGAAATAATCGAAAAGGGGAAAGACCATTATGGCATTATGGGAATGGTATTGGCTAAGTATGCCAAAAACAGGCCGAATGTTGTTTACTATGCCTTGGAATTTATTGGGTATTATAAAGAAGACAACCTTGCAGTAAAAATTTCAAAGAATTTAACCACTGAGGATTTAAGAACAGTTAAAGTTACATTGTTGGAAGATTTGGTTGATCGAATGAAAGATGTAACCTGGTATTTGCCGGGAGGGATATTTACGGATGACTATAAGGAAATAATAAGGCTTGAGAAAGTCATTAAAATCCGGGGAGGAACTGCCAAGAAAAAAGATAAAGAGACAGAACAAGATGCTGTGAAGGTTAGTAAAGATGTACAATCGGAAGCGGATAAGGATTTAAAATTCGTTAAACAAAAATTTGATTATACAGATGAAATTCATGCTAGTGTTGGAAAAAACAAAACTAATAGTCTTGCTGATGTTAAACTTGTAGCCAGTCGATTAAGATTTCTGGGAATAAAAGATGTTCCAGATGAATGCATAAATGAAGGTAAATGGAATGATAAACTAACGAAAAATATTATAGATTTTCAAAGAAGCTATCCTGGGGTTAGGGCTCATGATAAATATATAGCAAATAATCCCGATGGAGTCATTTCAAAGAAAAGTGCTTCATTTAAAGTGTTAATAAAAAATACCGGACTTTCACCAATTTATGCGAACAGAAAAACTGTAAATTCATATTTGTCAACATCTATTAAAGATCATGTTGGAATAGATTGGAAGAATTTTAAGGCTAAAAATAATCTTGAGGATGTAAAATTGATAGCTTCGCTATTAGAAGAAAATAAAATAGAAGGAATACCAGACATTTCAAAGAATGATGGTAAAGTAAATGACATTTTTATTCAGAAAATAAAAGATTTCCAAACGAATCATGGTTGCGATGTAGCTGGTATAGTAACTAAATCAGGTAAAACTATCAAGGAATTAAAAAAAATAAGAGGTATTCAATCTAGTATTGGACAATTATACTACAATATGGAAACAGGTGTTCATACTCCAAAAGATAGCAGAACAGAATATGAATCCAAACTAGACAAGATTGAAAAAAATATTGGGATTGAAAAGAATAGTGACTATGATAAAATTCTGGCTATAGCTAACAGAGCTGCGTCTGATTCAGAGTACTTTAAAGTGTTTACAAAAGACGTTTCAGAAAAATTAACGGAAATAGGAAGCAAAAGGAAGGATGGAAATGTCATATTGAGCCCTGTACTTGAAGACCGGATGAATAGATTTCATAAGTTTTTAGTTGCAGCAGGGCTTTATAACGGCAACATGAAGGTTAGTGATGGAGCCCGCAGCCCGGAAAGGGCCCATAGGTGGTGTGTCCAGTGGTATGTTCTTCATAAAGGTGAAGGTCATGATTATGTAAAGGCTTTTAAGGAAAATCTTATTATGATGTTTCAAGATAAAAAATATCACTCCGGAGAATATATTAAAGATTTAGATGGAAACCTTTGGGCAAAAAAAGAACATTTTACGAAAGGCGATAATGATAAAATTTCTATAAATTGGAAAGATGTTAAAACCTACCTTCAAGCATATTTTGGTGAACATAAAGGGAAGTATAGAAATAATTCATCTTCAGCAGCTTCTGAAGGTTATTCTAATGGAGATGACCGTCGACTTCCGACTAAAATGGGAGCCCGTCCTAGCGTTACAAACCATAAAACAGGAGAGGCCATTGATATAAATAGTTGGGGGTTTTTAATGAAAACTGAAGCTATGATAGATTTGATTGCTTTAAGGTTTGGTTTAATTCGTGATGGAGGAGCTAGAGAATACTGGCACTTTGAAATGACAGATGTAGAATTAACAAAAGAAAATCAAAAATATAAAAAGAATCAAAAAATACAACAATGAAAAAACTGGCGAGGTTATTTGTTTTATTGATACTTGTTTCGTGTAAAACAAATAATAATATTGAAAAAATAATTAAACATTCAGGCAGTTCTCTTTTAACCCAACCTATTACTGTGAAAGATGAAGTTTACCAGACAATCTACATTCTTGATACGATTTTTCGTCAAACGAATAAAAATATAATTCATTCAATTTCTGGTAATTATCGCATATATACTAAGTTGGATATTGCTGATTCTCCAGAAATTATGGACAAAGATCGGATTGTTTCTATTGAAGAAGCTTTAGATAATGAAGAACTGAAAGCGGTTTTAACCAATGATTTTTATGGGTCTATATTGGAAAGAAAAAATACGATGAGCGATCCAGAGTGTCTTGGACTCCTATTATTTCAGGATGAGATAGGTAAAAGGCTTGTTCAGATATTATCTATGAGGGATTTCTTAAATGCATTTTTTCCATATATTCAGGGAGATGACCCATCAAGCGATATGTCAGATTCCTGTTATATTGAATATCATAAGGAAAGGATTCACTTTACAGGCAATAACAATGTTGCTATATATAAAACCTATTGTGGTGAAATGGCTTTAACGGTTAAGGAAAAGCATATAGCTTACTTTAAATTTATCCCTTCAGCAGAAAGTAATGATACAAAATGGCTTTTGGACGGGGTTGAAATTTGCCCGGAAGAAAAACAGGAAATATTTGATAAACGGCTAATTGGAGAATCAAGCCCATTAAAGTATTTTTATCCTTATTGTGAGGAATAATGAAGTGTCTGTCCAATAGATGAGAAAATCACTTATATTCCATATTGTGTGTGATCGAATAGCATATCATACGGATTAACTTTAATTCGTGGATTAATTCGGAACGTTGTCCTAAAGGTGCAGGATAATTTAGCTCAGGAATCATAAACTATACGATGTTTGAGGCATTTTCCCAGCTTTTTTTATGATAGTCAATGTATGCTGCAATTTTTTCGGAGCAAGAAAAGAGTGTATGGCTGTAAACATGTCATTTCCTGAATAAAAATTCATTATTCAATTTGTAATGAGAATACATGCAAAAGAGTCCTTGGCATATTCGGGAGGAATTGGAATGAAAGCTGTAAAAAAGGAGTGCCCGGCTGCTATCGATGTAAATGTAGCAAAGACCGATGATAAGCATAAGAACCATATTTTATTGCCAGTTGAGGGGGCAAAAAAACATTTTACCATTAAGAAAACAATTTAGGAAAATAGGAAAGAAAATTTAATTTAGGCATCAAAAGGTTCACTAATTAAATAGAATTATAAATGATTAAACAAGCATTATTTATTTTAACAGTTGGCATATTGTTTACAGCTTGTAAGTATAGTGGAACAACTTGTCCGGAACCAACCGCAAAAGATATTTTATCTGAAGCAAAAAAAATAATTGAAAGTGAAACTCTGGCAACAGTTTTTAATCCGGAAAGATTAAAAGATATTGATACTGTAGAGTTTCTATCTGGAAACTTTTCGGGGGAGGGAGATGAGATTTTGGCTGTATGTTATTCAAGGGAAGAATATCTTCCCTGTTTGTCATTCTCTCATTTACCCGCACCTTTCGAGACGGCAAGTTATTTCCTGGTTAAATTGTCTTGTTTGAACGGCAAGTGGAAGGTGGACTGGGCCTCTCAGGAAAATAAGATTCAAAAAGAAGATTTAATAGATATTGATGGGGATGGGGTTTTTGAACTGGTTTTCCATGGGAATTATGTCTGCAATGGCGGAATGGAATATGGTTATTACTATATCGTAACCCTTAAAGAAAACAAGGAGGAAATTTTATACCGGAGGTTGCCGGTTAACCAGATGGCAATTCTACCTAACCCTAATTTTCAGCCCAAAGTTAATGATACAATTGTATTAGAGTTGGAAGTTGATTTTGAAGACGTTGATAACAATGGAACAATGGAACTTCTTGAAAAAACAAAGAGGATTATTTATAAAGGAGGAAAAACAGAAGAAGAGATACAGGGGAAAGCCTTGATTGAAATAGAATCAAATACATATTTCTTAAAAAATGGAAAATATAAAATGGAAGTCTCGGATAAACAGATAGTACAAAAGAAGAGTAACAGGAAGCGTGAAATAGTACAATTGATGATAAAGTTTCAGAATTATCTGGATAATTGTGGTTTTACTCAAGCGTTTTTTCTTGCCGATGAAGTTCCATATTTTGACTTTTATGATAAGAAATTTTACGAAAAGGCTATAGAAGATAAAGTAATTGATGAAGAAACTGACATATTGAAATATTCAACAGAGAAAATATTGCAGTGTGATTTGTTATCAGAGAAATATAAGAAAAAGGTAAAGACAAATAAAGAGAAGGGGTTGGGCTTTAGTTTTTGGAAAGAACATGCAACAATCGGGGCTGTTTTAACAGATAGTGAGTTTGGTCTTGATTTTAGGGGGCCATTGTTTTATGGCATCGATACACAAGAGGAATTTGAGATTTGCATGGAAGACTTTCAGCGTTATAAAAATGGTTTTTCTCCAAACCCTGATTCAATTATGGCGTCATATAATACCTCAAAAGAAGAAGTATATGAACATTTTATTGAGCTAAGCTCTCCCGATGCAGCCGCTTATTATGTAAATTATAAATTATTAAGGAAAGCAGGCACCGCTCCCCGGTTTATAATGGGTTTTGTTTATTCAGATAGTACAGGTTGGTTAATCGATGATATGTATTTTGATGATTATAATGGAAAAACACTAAAGAAAGCGTCAGAATATTCCGACGATTAATAGGACTGTTCCTTGGAGTATCATCGTACTTAAGTTATTAGTTTGTACGGCTTCGCATTTGTTAAAGGAGTTTGCCGAAAGGTAATTCTCAGATTAATTTCTCACCTTATTAAACCTCAGGAACAAAAAAGTCAGCAATAGTAAATAAAAGGTAAGGGATATCAGTGAATAAAAGATAAACTCCGACATAGAAGAAGAAAGCCATAACCGCTCTACTCAGAAAAGGGGACTGTAAGCACCCCTAAATTAGCAGAAAAATAATATATGAATTATGAATAAATTCAGTCTACGACTTACATTTCTAAGCCTTATTTTGGCAATTAACTGTACAAATAAGAAGGACATGAGCTTATATATTAACGATAATCTAAATGACTCCACCCATGTAGGAAATTTAAAAGTTAAGGAGACAAAATCGGAAGTGCTTGAAAAAGTTAAGGAGTTTGATAAATGGTATAGAGCCTATACTGGTGATTTTCTTTATGTAGGTGATAATACTTGGAATGTTGGAGGAGAATATGATCCAGACAATAAAGACAGAATAAAATATTTAAAAGATAGTATCATACCTCGAATGCTAAATTGTCCCTTAATCTCTGATAAACTTAAGGGTGAAGTCAAAAAAAGAATGAATGCAGAAGATCCAGAGAATGCAGGAGTGCTATTGTCCGGGAGTGAATATGGGCGGAGTATACAGAGATTAACGTTAATGTTAAATTCAGATGAACACTATGGTTTTCACACAGACTATCTATTAAATGATGATGATCATGAAGAAGATGTTGATTCTCCACTGTTGCGGGACATATCTTATGAAGAGGCTGAGTTTTACCATCTATCATTTATAAAACTTTTAGATGAAGATGAGGCCATTTATCGTGTAAATATTGACTTGACCGGAGGATACGATTATAAACAAGGGTTTCTTATGCTGAAATTGCTTAATAAAGATGGTGAGTGGCTGGTTGATGATATGTATTATATAGAGGAAGAGGAATTGATAGAGCGGGAAGCATTCGGTTATACTTTGCTGGATTACTTCTCAAACAAAGAAGGCTACGAAACCGGAAAGCCTAAACCGTAAAAGCAACAAGGTGTTATTTATAAAGTCTGAATTGTTAATTTAGAATACTAAAACTGCATCTTATTAAACTTCCGGAACAAAAAAGTCAGCAATAGTAAATAAAAGGACAGGGATATTAGTGAATACAAAATAAGTTCTGACATAGAAGAAGAAAACCAAGTCCGTTCCACCCAAAAAAGCGGACTGTAAGCTCCGATCCAATTCCACGGGGCTGGGACAAAAAGATCAATGGGTATAGCTAAAAGTAGTAGCCCGAATACTTTTGTCAGTGCCATGCCTTCTACTTTGTTGGCTGAAAATGCTCCAAGAAAAAGAAGCATAAGGGGAGAAGTGAATGAGAATAAAAAACATACGGTTAATAATCGGGGAATACCTGTCTGTTCGTTAAGATGTAATAAAAAGCAATACGTTAGCATGGCCAGGAAGCTAAAAGTCACGGGTATTCCCAGGCGAAGTTTCAGATATCCGGATTTGCCAAGAGGGGTAACGGATAAAGCGGTGATAATTCCCCCATCACGCTCATCCAATAAAATAAAGCCATAGGACATTCCGAACATCATGGGAATAACGGGCAAAAGGAAAACAGCAACGGAGGTAGTGTAAGGTGTGATATCAAAGTGAAAACTGCTGATGGCAAGATCGGAAAACAACGGGTAGACAAATTTCATAATGACGAATACCAAAACCGGTACTACAATACTGATGATTACCATAGAATCATTTTTAATTTGTCGCAGGTCGTACAGTAGTGTCCTTGTATTCATTTCAAAACGATTTTAAAACATGTTTTTGGTATCGCATAAAAGCAAAGCGGTAAGCTAACGCACACCAAAAAAATAAAATACTCACAGATAGTAGAATCTGACCGGCAGGAACTGCTTCAGTGCACGAAAGCATAAGCTCAATAGCGGCATTTATCGGAAAGAAGATCAAAATGTCCATGTTCTCCACCGTGAGGAAAAGTATCGTAGGGGCAATAATTATTACAGAGCAAAGCAATACTCCGGCAATATACTGATTAAGAGTTTTAACGCTGGCAGCAACCCCAATGCCTAAAAGGGTGAAAATTACAGAAGAGGAAATAATTACCCCCACAATAGTGAGTATGTTGGCAGATAAACCGTTGGGAATTACGTAAATCAGCATACTCATGCAAATAGCGATAAGGGTTAACGAAGCCGTTTTGGAAATCAGGTATTTATGCAGAGACAAGGGAGTGACAAACAGACTTTGCAGAATGTTTTGCTGTTTTTCCAGCAAGATCAGTGCGCCCACAAATATTATTCCCAGGAGCGATGTGTCAGAAAGGATGAGCAGGCTTGTTACAAAAAACCTGTTTTCGGCAGGTGCGTTAAGTAAAATAACACAGTAGATTGCTGAAACAACAAAATATACAAGCCAGAATCCCTGCCTCCACTGGAGAGTGATATCAAATTTTAGAAGTTGCATTCACTTAGTTTTTGTCCGGTTATCTGAATAAAAACATCTTCAAGGGTAGCTTCCTGGGTATGAATAGTCTCCAGTTCCTTGTTTTTAAGGATAGACTGAAACAGTTTGTTATCAGCCAGGTGGATAAGGTCAAAGTCAAGCGATTCTTTGATTCCGTTCTGGCGATATTCAACTTTCACGATTTTTTTTCCATATTGCAGTTTAAGCGTACGGGGTTCTTCAATAATAGGAAGTTTACCATCAACCATAAAAGCCAGTTTATCGCAAAGTTGGTCAGCATCGGCCATGTTGTGTGTTGTAAGAAAAATAGTCTTTCCCTGTTTTCTCAGGTCAAGGATAATATTTTTCATCTTTTTTGCATTTACAGGATCCAGTCCGGAAACAGGCTCGTCCAGAAAAATTACTTTTGGGTTGTTTATTAAAGCACGGATAAAGTTTAACCTCATTTTCATCCCTTTTGAAAAAGCCTCCACGCGGGTACCTTTATCTTCAGAAAGGTTGACCATCGAAAGCAGTTCAAGGGGATTTGCCGTTGTTCCATTATAGAATGATGCATACATTTGCAGGTTTTCCAGTGCCGTGAGGCGGGTGTAAAGGTTTGGGAATTCAAAAGCCACACCAATTTCTTCATAAAAATTACGTTTAATACTTTTCAGGTCATGGCCGTTTACACGAACATCACCATTAAAACCTTTTAGGATGCCGTTCAACACTTTTTGAGTTGTGCTTTTTCCAGCCCCTGAAGGGCCTAAAAAACCAAAAATCTCCCCTTGTTCAACTGTAAAACTTATGTCGTGTAAAGTCGGGGAGGCTGCTTTCGGATATGAATAACTCAAATTATTTACCTGGATCATTTCTGCATGCTTATACCTGTTTTTAAAACTTCTGAAAAGGATTTTACATCCTCCAGTATCTGTTCCTTTGAAATCGAGAATACCGGTTTTCTTTTTAAGATGTTCTCCCTGAAACTGATGTTGTACTTCATTTCCAGGAAATCAAACATTCCCCATTGCAGCTGAACAATGAAAAATGCGATGTTGAATAAAGGAATATCGCTCCGGATACTTTTATCCGTTACATGTTTTCTTAGAATATTTTCTGTCACCGAGAGGATATGTTTTTTGGTCTGGAGTTGAATATTGCCAATTTGGTCATTGTTCTTTTCCTGAGAGAGATTATATAGAAAACCGCTCATTAGCGGGTATTTTAGATCATACTCAATTTTCACGGCAAAGTTCTCTACCAGCGCATCGAAGAAATCTTTACCGGGATTCTCAAATAGGGACCCAATCGATTTGAAACGTTCTGCGCTGGCATATTCAATCAGGTAGAAATATAGATCGGATTTATTTTCAAAATAGCGATAAAATGAACCTTTAGCAATATCCAGTTTTCTGATGATATTGCTTAATGAGGCAACTTTGTATTCATGCAGGGCAAATTCCTCAAAAGCTGCGTCTAGAATTTCTCTTTTTCTCTCTTCTGAAAGGTTCAAAAATGTTTTTAAGGGCATTAAAATTTCTTTAAGCGACTACATGGTCGCAAATGTAATAAATAAAAGCGACCAGTCGGTCACTTCTGATAGAAATATTTTATGTGTATCAGAAATGAAGCTCTTGGACAATAAGAAAGAAACACATATCTGCATTGGTAATTTATATACCTTTGCCATCTTACAAATAATTTCATTTATGCCGGGAAAAATTACAAGAATATCACTGATTCAACCTCAGAAGTTCCCGTTTTTCTATGGTTATGTTATTGCTGCTATCGGGACAATGGGAATATTGGCAAGCCTTCCCGGACAAACAGTCGGGGTTTCTACATTCACCGATCCGGTAAAAGATGCTATGGGGTTAAACCGGGATCAGATAAGTTTTGCGTATATGCTGGGAACGTTTTTGAGCTCGCTGTTTTTGGGGCTTGCAGGTAAATGGTTTGATAAATTCGGTGCCCGTCAGGTAGCTGTTTGTGCAACTCTGGGGTTAACGTTTTCGTTGGTATTGTGTTCCCGGGCAGATATAATCAATAATGCCTTAAAGGGGCTCTTAGGGGCAGAAAGCTTTTTGCTGCCACTCTCTGTAATGGTCGTCCTGTTTTTTATGCTCCGTTTTAGCGGGCAGGGAGTATTGACACTGGCGTCAAGGAATATGATAATGAAGTGGTTTGATAACCTGAGGGGAAGGGTGAACGCATTTAGTTCTGTTGTTATTTCTTTAGGCTTTTCGGCTTCTCCTGTCTGGATTAATGCACTTATTAACAAATATGGATGGCAAAACTCCTGGTTGATAATGGCTTTAGGTATATTGTTGTTTTCGGGTGTCGTTTTTATTTTTTTTAGGGATAATCCGGAAGAGTTCAATTTGCTGCCCGATGGTATAAGTCCGCAAAAGCAAAAGGAAAATATACCTTCGGCAACCCGTAGGCAGTTTACACTGGCAGAGGCCAGAAAAACAAGGGCATTTTGGGCGTATTCATTTACAATAGCTTTTTATGGTTTCTTTGTTACAGGAATGACCTTTCATGTAATTTCTATTTTTGCCAAAGCTGGGTATACAGCGGAAAAGGCTGTTGGTATTTTTATACCAATTTCAATAATATCGGTAGCCGTGTCGTTATTGTCAAACTTTCTTAGCGACTGGATAAAATTGAAAACGTTACTGTTTATGATGATTGGAAGCTGTGTGTTGGCTTCTCTGGGAATTGTTTTCCTTTCAAATGAAGGGGGCGTTTATTTACTTATTGCTGGTACCGGGGCAATGGCGGGATTATATTTTGTGCTTTCGGCTGTGGCATGGCCCCGTTTTTATGGGCGAAAACACCTGGGGGCTATTTCTGGAAAAACCATGTCGATGATTGTTATGGCCAGTGCTGGAGGTCCCATTTTGTTCAGCCTTTCAAATACTTTTGTGTCAACTTATGCGGGAGTTGGTGTATTGTCGCTCGGGTTTCTGGTTTTTCTTACTATAATTTCGGTGAAAGCCCATAATCCGCAGTAATACAGATTATGGAGGATCAGCATGCCGGTAGTTTATGCTTTTAGTGTGTTAAGTACTAAATTCATTCACTTATTTCAGCCATCCTTTTCCTTTCTGCAGTGTTAAAGTTTTTAAGGCTACGTCTGTAAACATAGCCTTGCATAAAGAAAAATCAGAACCAGAATATTAGCAAATGAACTTAAAAAGTATCACGCTAGCCCTTTTAAAATTTGACTGGTATGATCTTTTGTCTGTACTTTTTTAAATACTTTGCTAACACTTCCTTCCTCATCAATAATATAAGTTGTCCTGAGGACACCTTCATATTCTTTTCCGTACATTTTTTTCAATCCCCAGGCACCATAAGCTTTAAGGATTTCCTTTTCGGTATCGGCAATTAAGTTATACGGAAGGTTGAATTTGGCGATGAACTTCTGGTGAGAGACCTCTCCGTCAGGACTTACCCCAATTACTTCAAATCCTTTGGAGATTAATTCGTCATAATTTTCGCCGAGATTGCAGGCTTCAGCAGTGCACCCAGGCGTGTTGTCTTTAGGGTAGAAGAATAAAATTACTTTCTTGCCCTTGAATTGAGAAAGTGATATCTCATCTCCATCCTGGTTCTTTCCAGTGAATTCCGGTGCCTTTGTCCCTTCTTCGATATAAGCCATTATGTATGTGTTTTTGGTTTTTATATTCAGTAGTTAGTTTTCAAACATTGAAAAAATAAAAAGGTTCAAATGCGCACAAGTGCATAAACGAAAAAGCCGGATATCACTGATATCCGGCTTTAATATTTTATTAAAGAAATTACTTAACAGTAATACAACCGTCCTTAATTTCGATCTTAGCACCATCTTTAACTTTTACTTCACCACATGAGGTGTAAATAATACACTCAGTAGCCCCACCCTGTACGGTGACAGAAGCAGTGCGGCTGCTACCAAATTTAACCTCTTTTGAAGAACCCGAAATTTTTACTTTCATAGTGTGTTCTTTCGAGTCTTTGTTATAATATCTGATAGTAACGGCAGCTTCAAGGGCCGAAGAAATAAATAAAAACAGAACAGCAACAAAAAATAGTTTTTTCATAATGATTAAATTTAAACGTTTATTATAAGATTGAACTTTATCTGCGGTTTTCTTTTGTATAAGATGCTGTGATTATAAAGTATTAACTTGTTGTTTAAACGAAGCTTAAAACAGAAGGTTTCTTTTTTTGAAGTTAATTTCTGCACGTTGAATAAGCTCTTCATTAAAGCCAAGGCCTGATGCTACTTCGTAGGCATGATCTTTCGCGTCCTCATAACTTCCGGCGTTTAGTGCACTGGTAAACATCTGGTCGATAATATAAAGGGCCGAAATTTCTTTTAACTCGCTATTTCTTTCCTCACTTATTTCAAGGGCCTCGGCAAAGCCGTTTACCATGTCTTTTTCATCATCACTAAGTTCTTCATCCGAAAAAGCAACACCCCAGCAAAGCAATACCATTGTTTCTCTTGCTGCACTTTTCGAAGTCTCCTGAATTTCAACCCTGGTAAGCAGTTTCATGTTGATAAGTTCATCAACAGATTTCATGTCCTCAGGAAGGAAATTTTCAAGGAAGGCTTTTTCTTCATCCGTAACCTCATCGTCAGAAACGGCAATTTCAGTCAACATTCTGGCAAGAATGATATTGTCATACCGTTCTTTTACAGGATTTTTTTCAATCATTGTTGTAAACTGTGGCATTAACTCGGACTGAACACCAACCCATTTGCCAAGTTCCTTATTGTATGTAAAATAACTTGAGACCTGTTCAAAGGCCTGGGTGACTGCTTGTTCTTTAATGTCGTCGGGAACTGAGCTGTCTGAAGAATGAGAACCTGCTGCTGTATTTAAGGCAGAACTTGCAATATCGCGCCCCACCCTTCCTAATACACCATGGCCTAATGCCTGGCTGATGGTCCTGGTAAGCGACCGCTTTGCAGAACGCAAAAGTGATCTTTTCGCAGTTTTCTTGGCATTTTCCATTATCTGAGAAGACTTTTTTTGCTCAATTGCGGCACTGGACGTATGTGAAACGCCTGTTTCAGAACAGGTAAAAGTAACAGTTACACTATCGCGTCTGACTTCTTCTTTTTCAATCAAGGGTTTAATTGAGTTGTATTCCATTCGTAATTGTATTTATATTCAACTTGTAAAATAGTTATTAAAAATAGAGATTTTTGAGTACGAAGACTCCATAATCAAAATTAAATTGTACGATGTTAAACTTAAAGTAACATTAACTTATTGTTTTATGCAACGAAGCATTTCTTTTTTTCCCGGTGGACCTGGTATTCGTTCAACGCCGAAGCCACATTTCTGCATTGTTCTCCTTACATCACCCTTGGCACAATAAGTAGTAAGTATACCGTTTGTATCCATCGAATTATAAAGGTTTTTAAAAACATCAAAAGACCATAGGCCGGGCTGGACATTAGGGGCAAAGGCATCAAAATAAACCAGGTCATATTTTTTTGTATGTTCATAAGTTTTTATATCTGCTTTTACTTTATGAACAGAAAAGTTTTCATTTATTTCAACTTCTTTGTCCCACTCCGAGCGGTGCAGCGAGAGAAACGTTTCAGATTCGGCG
The DNA here is from genome assembly GCA_965230395.1 of Bacteroidales bacterium. Classification (GTDB taxonomy): domain Bacteria; phylum Bacteroidota; class Bacteroidia; order Bacteroidales; family UBA10428; genus UBA10428. The sequence continues at coordinate 726,258 of CBDDKV010000002.1, read as the reverse complement.
GTGTCTAGCTTTAGGGTTTCAGCATAGTTAAGTTGAGCGGCCATATCAAATTCAACCGGATATTTCTCAATACTGGTGTAGTGAATCGTTTTTTCTCCGGTATTCAGCCAGGTTAGCAAACAGTTGAGCCCGGTTCCAAACCCCATTTCAAAAATTCGTATTTCGTTTTTTGTAACTTGTTTTAATCCGGATTGTATAAAAACATGGACAGACTCCTGCACAGCCCCGTGTATACTGTGATAATGTTCATCAAGTTCAGGGACATATATGGTTGAGGAACCGTCTTTTGTATGTAGAATCGTTCTAATCATTTGTTTGTAAAATTAATGAACGGGCTATCTTTAAGTTTCAAAGAAGAACAAAAGTAAGATAAACACTGTTTTGCGAAAAATAATTCATATCGATATGGATGCTTTTTATGCATCAATTGAACAACGGGACAACCCTCAACTTAGAGGGAAACCAGTTGCTGTAGGAGGATCCAGGCAGCGAGGGGTTGTAGCGGCAGCAAGTTATGAAGCAAGGAAATTTGGGGTGAGGTCTGCAATGCCATCGGTGGTGGCTAAGCGGAAATGTCCGGGTTTACTATTTGTAAAACCCAGGTTTGAGGTTTACAAAAGTGTGTCCGCTCAAATTCATGATGTGCTTCATGAATTTACCGATGTTGTCGAGCCTCTCGCTTTTGATGAGGCTTTTCTGGATGTTACCGAGAATAAAAAAGAAATGAAGATTGCCACGGAAATTGCCGTTGAGATAAAAAAGATTATTAAAGAACGGACAGGTCTGACGGCTTCTGCCGGAGTGTCATACAACAAGTTCCTGGCAAAAATAGCTTCAGATTATAATAAACCGGATGGACTATTTATCATAAAACCGACTCAGGCAGAAAAGTTCATAGAACAGTTGCCGGTAAGAAAGTTTTTTGGAGTGGGGGCAGTTACAGCAGAAAAAATGAATAAGCTGGGGATTGCCATCGGTAAAGATTTAAAGACATGGAGCCTTGAATCGCTCGTGCGAAACTTTGGAAAGTCCGGAGCTTTTTTCTACGATATTGCGCGGGGAATCGACAACCGAAAGGTGAACCCGTCAAGGATAAGAAAGTCGATAGGGGCAGAGCATACATTTGATGAGGATGTTTTTGGAATTGAGGGGATTCTTGAAAAATTATACCGAATAGAAGACGAACTGCTCGGCAGATTGGAAAGGAGCCACCGAAAAGGACGGACATTAACCCTTAAAGTGAAATTCGCAGATTTTGAGCAAATTACGAGAAGTAAAAGTTCAGAGAGTTTTTTAACAGCAATGGTAATCCATGAATATATGGAACAGTTGGCCAAAGGGGTGGATTATAAAGAACGGGGGGTAAGGTTGCTGGGCTTGACCATTTCAAACCTGGACAGGCCGACCAATGATTTTATACAGTTAGAGATTCCGTTTATGTACTAAGCATATGCTGAAACTTCACGAACCTAAATATTCCTTCCGGAATAATAGGTCCGTAAAGTATATTTTGAAGGGCTTAAAACGGCAAATCATCTTCGCCTGGCGGCGGCGGGGGCATGTCGTCAGGGTTAGGAAGCGGAGGTAAGTCAGCGGCTCCGGTTCCGGACGAAGCAGTACTTTCAACCTTCCAGGCCTTAACATCGGTGTACCAACGGCCGTTATACTCCCTGCTTTCTATATCGAAAAAGACTTTAACGACATCACCCTCTTTCATGGGGAATTGATCAATCTTGTCTCCCCACATATTAAAACATACCTTTTTAGGGTACTGATCCTGGGTTTCGATTACATATTCTTTTTTTCGCCACGTACCGTTGCGGCCTTCTCCTTTTTGTTCCTGAAGTAGTTGGATAACTTTTCCTTGGATTTCCATAGTCTTTAAATTTTGCCTGCAAAGAAATAAAAATAAGTTTGTCAATAAAAATGTTCAGTAGTGAAGTTATTACACTTTTTTTCAAATCGAAGGTGTATAAGTTCGCCCAACTGAAAAATTATTTCCCCGGATATTTTTTATTCGTATATTCCTTGCCTGAACAAAAAAACTCATTCCAAATGTATTGTTACTTTTTTCAAAGCAGAATGGCTTGGCCATTGGTTATTTTTCTTTTTATACTTTCTGTAAACGGGACATATGGCCAGAATAAAACGGACTGGGGTACATGGTGCGAAAAATCAGGGTATACAGAAACCCCAAGGTATACAGAAACAATAGAATACTGCAAAAAGTTGTCCGGGAGTTCATCTATGATTAGTTACCAAACATTTGGGGTCAGTCCGCAAGGCCGGGACTTACCGTTACTGATTTTAGATAAGAGTGGTTTAAAAACTCCGGAAGAAATACGGGGTAAAGGAAGGGTAATAACCATGGTCCAGGCTTGCATCCACCCGGGAGAAGCCGAAGGAAAAGATGCGATGCTTGCACTTTTCCGGGATATGGCTATAGACAAACGCTATGACGAACTATTAGACGGGGTTTCAATTATATTTATTCCAATTTTTAATGTAGATGGGCATGAACGTTTTACTCCCTACAACAGGATAAACCAAAATGGGCCGAAAAAAGGGGGGTGGAGGACAACCTCAAATAATCTGGATTTAAACCGGGATTTTATGAAGACAGATGCTCCGGAGATGTTGGCCTGGCTGAAGTTGTATAATTATTGGAACCCGGATTTTTTTATTGATTGTCATACAACGGACGGTTCAGACTACCAATATTCGTTAACATACGCTATTCAAGGTTTCCCAAACACGGTTCTTTCCGATTGGATACAAGAAAAATATGTTCCTGAGATAGAAAAGAAAATGGAAGAAACAGGAAAGCCAATTTTTCCATATGTAGTGTTCCGGCGGTGGCACGATCCAAGGAGCGGATTATATGGTGGCAAGGCCCCACCAAGGTTTTCGCACGGGTATCTGGCAGCACGTAACCGGCCGGGGCTGTTAATAGAAACTCATATGCTGAAAGATTACAAAACGAGGGTTCTTGTTACTTATGATATGGTTTATCATACCCTCATGTTTCTTAGTAAATCAAAAGATGAATTGATGGAGAAAATCAGTAAGGCAGAAGAGTTTTATACGTCTGGAAAATATAAGGAGGCTGAATGTGTGCTTCAATATTCAATTTCTGATAAAGACAGTATGATGGTGCAATTTCGAGGGATAGACTATACGGTAGAGAAAAGCAACCTTACCGGGGGGGACTGGTTCCGTTATAATGGAGAAAAAGACAACTTTACGCTACCTTTTTATAATAAGCATATTCCGAAAGTTACCGTCAAATTTCCAGAGGCTTATATCATTCCGGTTGAATGGAAAACTGTGATTGACAGGATACTTTTACATGGAATTGAGCACTACCGTATACCAGGTGCAGCTACTATTGAATTTGAAGCTTACAGATTTTCAAACACAAAATGGAAGACATCTCCCTACGAAGGCAGGCTCTCTATAACCGATATTGAAATGGAAACCATTCGGAGAAAAAAAACATTTGAAGAAGGCTCAGTTTTAATTCCGATGAACCAGCCCAATGCTTACCTTATTGCCTTGATGCTTGAGCCGGGAAGTGAAGATTCATTTTTACGCTGGGGCTTTTTCAATTCCATTTTTGAACAAAAGGAATATGTAGAAACATATGTGATGGAAAAAATGGCAAGAGAGATGATAAAGAAAGATCCATCTTTAAAAGAGCAGTTTGAAACATGGAAGTCCGGGAACCCTGAAATTTCTAAGAATCAGTATGCTCAGTTAATGTGGTTTTACAGGCGCACCCCTTATTTTGATACGGAAGTGAACTTTTACCCCGTAGGGAGAATAACCGAAAAACAAACCCTGAAAGGACTCATGAAATAATTCATTAACGGATGAGGAGAAAAATAATTAACCCATTTACATAAAGTCACGGGAAAGATGACTATAAATGCTTTGGGTGTTCACCCAATATGCCATAGGCCTGCAAATGACCTTCTATAATTTGGGGGATGATATTGAAGCAATCTGGAATTTTAAAAAGCAGTTAGAGGGCTTTCCCAATATTTTACACGCAGGTGTTCAGGCAACGTTGCATGATGAAATTGCAAGCCGGGTGGTTTTTACCAAATGCAAGACATCCCGGGTGACCAAAACAATGAATGAGACTTACCATAACCCTGTTTTTACTACTGGTGGGGAAATCCGTGTTTTGGCCAGATTAGTTCAGGAGGCCAATAAGGGCGCTACAATCCGCACTTTTCTTTATAATTCAGAAGGTAAATTGTGTTCGGAGGGAAATGTTGAATATTTTGTTTTTCCGCTGGCTGTTGCCAAACGAAAACATTTTTATCCGGGAGTCGAAGCTTTTTATGAGGATTGAGCCGGGGGAATAAGTCTGGGTTTCCATAAACAACGCAGAGTTCAGTGCAGCCAATTTTCCGGGCTAATGTTCATTTATAACAGTTTAAAATAATACCATCTTCTGAATTGGGCAAATTGATGAAGTGTCATATCATAAGTTTTATTAAACCGGCGTTTTTGTTTGTAATATTTTGGCTAGTAGTTTGTTGTGGGTAACCGATTCTGTAATTGATACCTGAAGTTTCTTATGTCGTTAACATTGTTTTTGAATTGCTCCTGCGGAGGTTATGTTAGGCAGTAATTTTTCGCCATTAAACTGCTAACAAGTTCGGAGGCAGTTATCCCTAACTAAATAAAAATATTATGAGCAAGTTAAAGAGATTCTTAATAAGTTGTCTTATATTGACAGCTTTGATCCCCCAGTTGACTGCACAAGTCGACTTTCGTGAAGAAACAATTTATTTCCTAATCACCACACGTTTTTTTGATGGAGATCCCTCGAATAATGTGCCGAATGAATGGTGTTCCTATAATGGAGGGAAAAATGAAATCACAGATCCGAATGATGTAACATGGCGTGGCGATTTTAAAGGATTAATCGAAAAGCTTGATTATATTCAGAATTTAGGTTTTACGGCCATCTGGATCACCCCTGTTGTACAGAATTGGAGCCCTCTTGATTATCACGGGTATCATGCATACGATTTCACAAAGGTTGATCCGAGACTGGAGTCTCCGGGGGCAACCTTTCAGGACTTAATTGATGAGGTGCATAAACGAGACATGAAAATTGTCCTGGATATTGTAACCAATCATTCCGGAAGGTTTGGAATAAAGGGAAAAGCTGAAATAAAATACAACACAGACCCCTCCCAGGTATGGGGGCAGGATAAAGGTGGAGAAACCTTAAAACCAAATCCGGATTGGGAATACGATGGTATAACTCCGAATCCGGATGACGGGAAAATATGGAGCAGGGCAAATATTCCACCTATGCCAGCGCCATATAATCAAAACCTGGCAAATTATAATTGGCCATCAACAGAGTCATATGTTAATACAACAGACCCTAATTGGTATCACCATTCAGGTAATGGATTTGCCCAGGGATGGGACGATACAGAAAATTTATACAACAGGGCCCTGGCAGGCGACTGTCCCGATTTAAATACGGCAAGTTCATATGTGCGGGATTACTTGATAAAGGCGTATAAAAAGTATATTCAAATGGGGGTTGATGCTTTGAGGTGGGACACCATGAAACATATGAGCAAAGAGGATATCCTGGCCTTCTATGATGAATTTAAAAAGATAAACCCAGAACTGTTTATATTTGGAGAAGTGGCACAGAAGAGGCACGAGCTTCACCAGGTGGAAGAAATAAACCCGCATTGGTACACCTGGCGAGGGGCGGTCAATGCATCGGAACCATCAGGAATTGCAGTTCTTGATTTTTATGCAGAAGCATCATTCCATAACCCATTTGAAGACGGGGGTAATTTTTCACAGGTTAAAAGTGCTGCCCGTTATGATCATTTGTATGCAGATCCTTCAACAAACTTACTTTGGCTCGACAATCACGATTTTGGTCCCAATAACGATTGGAACAGACGTTTTGGCGGTTCGGCAGAAAACCTGGCTGCATGTATGAATTTTATGTTTACATGGCGTGGAATTCCAGTGGTTTATTACGGAACCGAGATGCAGTTCATGAAAGGTGCTTTTGCTGATATTCATGAATCGTCGGATATTAATCGCTCACTTAATTTAACTGGAAGGGCATATTACGGTGATGTGATGGATCAGGCCTCCGGTCATAAAATTCACGGACAAATTAAAAAGCTAAATGCAATCAGGAGCGCAGTTCCGGCGCTGCAGAAAGGTTCCTGGGAATGGAACGGGACCAATGATGGTAACGGGGTTGGCTTTGTCAGGCGTTATGGCAGTAGCGAAGTAGCTGTAGGGTTGGCGAAAGACGGTAGTGTAACGTTCAATTTTACCGGATTAACAAATGGAACCTATCGCGATGCGGTTACCGGTGATACCAAAGAAGTAACAAGTGGTTCATTATCGACTACAGTTTCCCCGTCTTCTGCGGCAATTTATGTTCTGAATGGTCCGGGAATAATTGGGGAATGTGGTGCCGGTTTTTTTCAATCGGACGGAGAATGCATATCTAAACCTGTTGTAACTATTTTTCCTGCTGATGAACATTCAGAAACCTCAATTGAAGTTTCAATGAAGGCATCTGAAGGAGAAGGTGCCCCCTTTACTATTTTCTATACAACAGATGGTTCAGAACCTCATTCGGGCTCTTCAACTTATGAAACTCCATTTACCATAACGAAGAATACGATAGTAAAGGCAAAAGCAAAAGATAAAGCCGGGAAATGGTCTAATACAGTGACAAAAAAATATGTGATTGGAGAACTTCCAGGACATACGGTTCATTTTAAGAATACCGACAATTGGGGTGAAGTGTACATATATTTATTTGATAAAAATGGAAATCAGGCATTGCCGGGCTGGAATTGGTCAGGTGTTCCTATGACAAAGGAAGGAAATACCCAATGGTATAAATATAATATTGATGAATCAGTAGAAGTAGGGATCGTAATCAACAATAATAACAATGGACAGCAAACGGATGATTTATTCAGAAACAAAGAAGGTTGGTATGATTTCAGGACAAAGAAGTGGCATGACCAATGTCCGGGAGATTGCCCGGGAGGAGATAAGCCAGTATTAAACGTAAACCCAGCCAGTACAGATTTTAAAAAATCAATCGAAGTTGACCTGTCGGCTACCAACAATGGAAAAATCTATTATACTACGGATGGTTCAGAACCTGATGATTCTGACAAATTATATTCAGGACAGTTAGAGTTTACCGTTACGACAGCATTAAACGCTATTGCCTATAACGAATTTGGTAGCTCACATATAATTAAGGAGACTTATACCCAAAAAAACGAGGAGCCGCCGGTATTATCAGTTTCCCCCAAAGGAGGGGCATATTCATCACCTTTCTCTGTATCGTTGTCAGTGACTAACGGAGGTGAAATTTATTATACGCTGGATGGAAGTACTCCAACAAAATCAAGTGAAAGGTATACCGGATCATTTAATTGGGGATCAGGTAGGTATATTTTAAAGGCAATAGCTTACAATTCGGCAGGAGAGTCAAATATAATTGAGGAAGAATATCTTGTTGAAGATAACGATTGCTATACTGTATATTTTAAAAACTCATGCAATTGGACCTCACCTAAAATCTATCTTTGGGATAAGAATACAAACAGGACAATTGGAGCGTCGTGGCCAGGAACAGTTATGTCGGGAATAGGAGGAACAGATTGGTTCTCATATGAGATATGTGAAGAAGTAGAGCTTGGAATTATTTTTAACGGAAGCGGTTCTCAGACAGATGATTTAAGTCGCAACTATACCGGATGGTATGATTGTGCCACAAAACAATGGTATGATGAATGCCCGTCCGGTTGTCCGGGAGGGACTGAAGAAGGGTTAACGGTATATTATAACAACAATACAACAAACTGGTCATCTGTTTCATTGTATTTCTGGAATGCAACACCTTCGGGTCCAACAATCTCATGGCCAGGTGTTCAAATGACAGACAGCGATGGAGATGGATGGTTTGAATATACTTTGCAGGGAGTAGAGTGTTCAAATGTAATATTTAGTAATGACGGATCCTCACAGACTGCTGATCTGCATATCTGTCATGAAGGTTACTATGATAATGGTTGGGTAGAAAAACCTGAGGGGTTAAAATCAATTAAAGGGATAAGCAACGTTCTTAACCAAGAAAGGGATATCATTCAGCACCCCTATCCAAACCCATTTAGAAACGCTTTGAAATTCACTTTGAATAAGGTAGACTTGAAGAGCAAGGTTGTTATATCTGATGCAAAAGGAATGGTTGTTTACAACAAAGAGATATTCTCGTCTGATGGTTCATTTGAACTGGATATTGAAGTTCCCAAAGGGATATATTTTATGCAGGTTGCTGTCAGGGACACAGTTTATAATTTCCCCTTAGTAAAGAATTAGAAGAGGGCTTAGTACAGGAACAAAAACGGAAGAATAAAAAAGCCTTACTGCAAATTAACAGTAAGGCTTTCTTTGTTCAGAATATTGTACTATTTCTTAATAAACTTACCGGTTATTATTTCCGATTCGGTTTGTATGCGAATGAAATATAATCCATGTTTAAGGTCAGCAATTTCAAACGCTTCAATTTGTTGAGGGTTGCTTCGGGTAATTATCGTTTTTCCGGTTAGGTCAACAATGCTAAGCTGATTGGCATTAATGCCGGTTAAGTTAACATTAATGATATTTCCTGCAGGATTAGGGAAAATGTTATTCGTTGCGAATGAAACATCAGAAATGCTGTTTGGCTCATCCACATCATTAATGTCAATTGTAATAATTGCCTCATCGGTGTTAACACCGTCAGAAACTTTAATTCCCAACACAAATACTTTGGTTGTTTCGTAATCTAAAGCAGAAGGGGTAAGTACGGTAATTTTACCTGTTGCAGAGTCAATTGCAAAAGTATTGTTTTCATTTCCGCCCCCAATTATGAACTTTAATTTATCATTTTCAGAGTCAGTGGCAGAAACTGTACCTATAACTGTTCCTTTAGCACTGTTTTCATCAATTGAGAAAGTAGCATCATCTGCAACAATATTTTTAACAATAACTGTTATAGAGGCCTCGGAAGACGTATTGCCATCCGTAACCCGTACATTAAAGTTTGAGGAACCTGTTTGAATGGAGTCTTTATAGTTAACAGTTATAACACCAGTTTCTGGATTAATAGCAAAAGCCTCTTTTTCATTACCAGAAGCTATGCTATAAGTTAGTGCATCGCCGTCAGCATCTTTGGCTATTACTGTTCCAATAACATCTGCACTGTCAACCGATTCGGTAATCTCAAAGGTCTTGTTTTCAACAACTATATTACTAATAATTACATTAACTATAAAGTCCCCGGAATTATTTCCATCAGTTGCCGTAATTGTCAGATAAAAAGTGCCCTGTTCAAGATCCTCTTTATTTACTGTTATTTCTCCCGTTTCACTGTTGATTGCAAAAGCATCTTTTGTATTGCCTTCCGATATAGAGTAAGAAAGTACATCGTTGTCTAGGTCAAAAGCACTTACATATCCTACTGAAGTTCCTGTTTTACTGTTTCCAAGCACTTTAAAGGTAGCTTTTTTTCCAACAATATTTACAAGGTTTTCAAAGAAGTAAACCGAACCACTGTTAACTCCAACATCGTCATCTTCAGAAGCCCCAACCATAATTTGATTTTCTGAAATGCTTACATCATAACCAAATTTAGCAAGGGAGTTGCCATCTTCGGGAAGTATTTTATATGTTTCAGTCATTGACTCCCAGTTGTCGTCAGAGATGTATACATAAGCAGAACCGCTATTGGTACCATTGTCGTTATTCTCATATGCGCCAATAACAGCAATATTGCCAGATAGATCAATAGACCAGCCAAAGCGGTCGCTATTATTTCCGTCTGAAGGAAGAAGTTTTGCCGTTTCAGTCATACTTGCCCAACCAGCCAGGGGTTTTTGAAAAATGTATGCTGAACCACTTCTATAACCATTATCATCATCATGATAACAGCCTGTAATTAATGTGTTCTCAGATATGGTCACGGGGTATCCAAAACGAATTTTGGTAGCGTTGTCAGAGGCTGTTAGGACAGCTGATTCGGTCATGTTTGTCCATCCAGACAGAGGCTTTTTATATAAGTAAACAGCACCGGTTTTTGTGTCATTCGTATAACTGTAACTCAAAGCAGCAACCTCATCATTTATAGCAACGCTAGCAGCTAAATAACTATTATTCGAGATATTGGAACCAGTAAGTTTTGCTGTTTCTGTATTATCTTTCCAACCCGTTGTAGGTTTTTCAAAAATATAAGCTGATCCCGTCTCGTCATCATCATGATATGCCCCAATAATTACTGTATTATTGTATATATCCACAGCACGTCCGAATCTGTCGCCACTCTCACCGTCTGATGCAGTTAACTTAGCTGTTTCAGTCATATCCGTCCAACCCGTTGCAGGTTTTTTAAATACATATGCAGAACCTTTTTCATTGTCATCATAAAATGCCCCAACAACAATCATGTCATCTTTTATACAGGGGATAATTCCAAAAGAATCGCCAAACTCTCCGTCAGAGGCTTTTAATTCTGCAATTTGAGACCAGCCGGCTCCGTTGTTATAATAAACATAAGCAATACCTTTATGATTACTATGCCCATATGCTGTTGCAACAGCATATGGCCAATCCATATCTAGATAATGACCTAATCTTGCATTCTTAGCATTATACGGGGGAGGGGTAATTTTTTGAGCAGAGTCGGTTAAATTTTTCCAGCCATTTGTGGGTTTTTTATAAACGTAAACGGCTCCGGTTTTGGGAATGGCTCCATCTTCATAATAAGAGGAAACTAAGAGGTCGGAATCTCTAAATGCGCAGGAAATTCCAAATCTGGCTCCTGGGTTAGCATTAGGGGCAGTCAACTTGAGGGTTTCAGTCATGTCAGTCCAACCTGTAGCAGGTTTTTCGAATATATAAGTTGCGCCATTTTCATTGTTAGACCTGTATGTCCCCGCAAAAACAACATCATTTGAAAGTTTAACTTCATATCCTAACAATTCTTCGAATTCTGGGGATGTAACAGTTAAATCTCCTTTTTTAACCCAGGAGCCACCGCTTTTCTCAAAAACTGAAATTTTTCCTTGAGAGGTTTGGTCCTTGCTATATCGGAAAGAACCAACGGCTAAAACATTGCCATTTAAGTCAAACGAGTGTCCAAACATATTGCCGGACAGAGCGTCAGGATCAGTGATTTTGCTCGACTGGGTTGTGTTCTTCCATCCTTCGGCTGGTTCTTCAAAAAAGTATATGGCGCCTTTTGCGTCTTCGTTTCGATAAGAACTTACGGCAACTATTCCGTTATCTATATCCACAAAACGTCCTAAGTAGTCGTCTGCGCTACCATCATCTGCAGTTAATTTAGCCGTTTCTGTTGCACTTTTCCATCCTTCGGTTGTTTTTTTATATACAAAAGCAGCTCCTGTATTGTCATTCAGTCCATATGCGCCTAGTACAATGATATCTCCTTCCATTGCAACAGAGATCCCTAGGTAGTCATCGGCAGAAGCATTTGAATAGGTAAGGGTAGCTGACTCGTTAATTGTTCCTGTCCATCCATTAGCGGGCTTTTCGAAGACATATCCTGCACCTTGTCTATTGTTTTTATGGTATGCTCCAATTACAACAGCCTTATCTGTCATTGCACATGAAACTCCAAATTTGGAATTAATGTCACCACTTGTAACTTCAAGATCTGCAACTTTTTTCCAAGAGGTTCCATTGAAATGATAAATAAAAGCTATGTTCAGGGAACCGTTAGCATAATTGTATACTGGAATTACAACAAAATCATCATAAACGGCTATTGAACGCCCGAATTGGGTGTAGGTCGGTACATCGTTAATAGTCGGTAGAAACTTTTCAAGCTCTTTATAGTCCTGAGAAAAAATGCTTGAAGCAAAAATAAATACACCTAAAATTAAAGAGTTAAATTTAAAATTCATTTGATACGTTTTTTTAATTGTATGATTTCTAGTAATATGTTATAAATTATTTCTAAATAGTATACTCTAACATAAATAACATCGACTAGTAGTTACGTGGCAGAGAAATTTATAGTTTCATGTGCCTTAGCCAAAAAAGCGATTTTTTTGGTGAAAAGAGTAAAAATGATGATTAGTCGTAAATTTCTGGCGAGTATATTTTTTTATTTTTTGCAGTTTTCATGTAATGTCGTTTGATGATAAAAAAACCTGGGTATTTATATCGTAGGTATGATTTTTAACCAATAGCTCCCAAGTCTGAGCCCGGATGATAAATGAGATAAATATCCCCGTAATTGAAAGTAAATTTCTGTGTTTCATATGTTCTTACTATATATCGCATTAAAATGCTTAACCTAATTTCAATTGAACTATATAAGCTGAAATGTTATTGTTTCTAATAGCGTTGAATTCTACTAAATAAATGAGATGAACTCTGTTTCAATGGCTAAAAATAAGAACAATTTTAAAACATACAAAATGTTTTTTTGCCTTGTAAATGAAGCGCTTGTGTTTTGCAGTCATGTTGAGTCCTTAATTAGAAAAAACAAAAAATCAGCTCATCCAGTTCTTTTTTTGATGCTTCGGGGAAAGATTGTTCTATGATATTAAAAAATTCTGTGTATTTATGGTATGCACCAATTAATTTGTTAGAGAGTTCGTGCGGTTCATTGTTTACTAAAATATTTGCTGTAGTGATTTTTCCTTTCTCAACAAATAACTCAATATCCCAGTTGTTTTCTTTAAACGAAATATTTTTCACAAGACTGTATTTGGGGGAATACCCGAAAATCCACTCTTCGGTTTCATATTTATCTTTAACAAGTTCGGATATTTTGTTTAATTCCTGTTCGGAAAAAGTCATTTCACCATTAATTTCGGATATGTCGATAACGTGACTTGAAAGGCCATTAACGAAATCCTTAACATGCATTTCTTTTGTGAGGTGGTCAACGATATTCGTTACTGTAGTCCTGTTTGATTGCACGGCGTTGTCTAAATATGTTCCGGGAACAACCTTTATAGCCTGTTTTAATTGAGATAAATCAGAGTTGAACAATAATGTTCCATGATGGAGCACTCTTTTTTTGTATACGTGTTCGGCATTCCCGGATATTTTTAGGTCTCCGATTCGGATATCATTTTTTTCTCCTAAACGGGCATCAATTCCAATAGACTTTAAATAATGAATTATGGGAGATACAAATTTTTTAAAATCAATCAGTTTTCCTTCCTTGCCATTAGCTATGAAGGTGAAATTCAGGTTTTGAAGGTCATGAACAACAGTGCCCCCGCCAGATAAGCGACGCGCAACTTTTATGGTATTTTCTCTTACATATTTGTAGTTTATTTCGGCCAGGGTATTTTGGTGTTTTCCAACAACGACGCAAGGTTCAGAACGCCAAAGCATAAAAATCTCCTCTTGGGTATTTTTTAATAAGAACTCTTCTGTTGCCAAATTGAAATAGGGAGAATTGGAGTTGCTGAGAATAAATAACATAATAAAAGTCTGTTTTTTTTTTGTTGTAATTTAAAATTCAGAATATTTTAGAGGATTCCAGTCATGGATTTTATTAATTTAACAAATGAGTATTTAAAACACGAAATATATGGAAAAGTTGATTGAACGCTTTCTTAAATATGTGAAAATTGAAACAACATCAAAAGAAGAATGCAGTGAATGCCCAAGTACACCAGCCCAGGTGGATTTTCAGGAGATGCTGGCAGAAGAGTTGAAAGAGATAGGGTTGGATGATGTTGAACTGGACGGTAATGGTTATTTAATGGCCACGTTGCCGGCAAATACAGATAAAGAATTGCCTACCATTGGTTTTGTGGCCCATGTTGATACAAGTCCGGATTTTACAGCCAAAAATGTAAATCCGCAACGAGTGACTTATAAAGGAAAACCAATTGTACTAAACGAAAAAAAGCATATTATTTTAAGTGCCCGGGAGTTTCCCGGATTAACTAAATACTTAAATCAGGAAGTAATAACTACGGATGGGTTAACGCTGCTTGGGGCTGATGACAAAGCAGGGGTAGCGGAGATTGTAACGGCAGTTGAGGAGCTTAAGAATAATCCAGAAATAAAACACGGAAAAATAAGGATTTGCTTTACTCCTGATGAGGAAATTGGAAGAGGCGCAAATAAATTCGATGTAAAAAAGTTTAATGCCGATTTCGCCTATACGTTGGATGGGGGACCAATTGGTGAACTTGAATTTGAGAATTTCAATGCAGCAAGTGCAAAAATAATTATTCAGGGACTAAATGTTCATCCTGGAACAGCAAAGGGAAGAATGAAGAATTCGATGAGAATTGGAATGGAGCTGAATGATATGTTACCTTCTAACCAGCGACCAGAATATACTGATGGTTACGAGGGCTTCTATCATTTAATAGAATTTAATGGCACCGTTGATTATTCTAAAATGAGTTTTATTATCAGGGATCATGATAAGGAGGAATTTACCAAGAAGAAAGATCTGATGATTAAAATAGTCGATCACCTGAATCTAAAATATGGAGCGGGAACAGTGAGGCTTACTTTGGTGGATCAGTACTACAATATGCGTGAGAAAATTGAACCGGTTATGCACGTAGTTGAGCTGGCACAGAAAGCAATGGAAGAAGTTGGGGTGAAGCCTAATATTAAGCCCATCCGCGGAGGTACAGATGGCTCCAGGTTATCATACATGGGACTACCTTGTCCGAATATTTTCGCAGGAGGGCATAATTTTCACAGTAGATATGAATTTGTTCCGGTTAAATCAATGGAAAAAGCGGTAGAAGTGGTAATGAAAATAGCAGAATTGGCTGCAAAATAAAAAAACCTTATTCAACCTCTTAAGAAAGAGGCAATAAATAAGGTTTTTTTCGAGTTAATGTAAGGTGAAAAACGGGCTGATTATAACGCAAATGCGGATGTAATTCTTTATTCAGCAGGGGTTACTTAGAACGTATTTAATTTTTTGTAACGGTTAAGACAAATTAAATCAGCCCGGAATTATTGAGAAAGAACGTTTTTATTAAAATCCCTTGGTTTAGCAACTCAAATCAAGTTTCTATCGTTTTGATTGATATTACAAATTTAACTCAGATAGGGTCGGTGAACAATACCCGGGAGTAGGTATTTATTCTACCGGAATCCATATTTATATAAGTTAAAGGTTGTGTAACATATTGATTTGTAGTTGCTTTTAGGCTATTAGAGACCGATAGGCTTGGAGCCCTCAGTTGTTTTGGAATTGTTGGATGATATAAAAAGTTAAATTGAGTTTTACCGCATCATTCAGTCTCTTTTTACTGATATTTTTTCAGCAGAAAGCTACAGTATTATCGCTTACTATAAGCGATGGGCAACAATATGACGCTCCTGGATCCTTGGGATAATGTTATTTTCAAGTCAAAATAAATAGTGCCAATAAGAGAACAGCCCATTAGAATGCCTACATGACGAGCAAAAGAAAAAATAAGAGAGCCAAGGTATAGTTTTCAGAACAACACCCCTTTATCTTTTATAACGATTCTGTATGCTTGAAAAAATACGCATATGTAGTTTCATTAACCAGGCGAGAATTATCTTGAATTACTGTGAAAAGAAAAAGTCGTTCAGTTCATAAACGTCGTCGGTTTCCAGTTCCGAATCAAAGTCAAAGAAACTGTCAATGGCATCCATCATTTCATCGAACGAAATATAACCATCCTCATCAATATCGGCATCCTTAAACTTTCGAGGGACCGCTTTTAGCGGCCTCTTTTTATACCCTGCATATGAAGAAGGTGTCCGTATATATTTTGAAATATCTTCCCTTGCTACCGCATCAGACTGGTCTATCCGGAGTGCCACATCTTCCTGCGACATCTCAACACCCCGTTCATCAACCATAGCACCGTATCTTGAGTTTGGTTCGTCATCTTTGTAATTCGGAATACCGTCCAAATCATCATCCATCGGGCAGCCGGAAGAATCTACAGATACCCCAAACGGAGTCCCGATACAGTCATCTTTAGTGTCGTAAATTCCATCAGCATCTTCATCACTAAAGTAAAAGGTATATAAATCCTGACTTTCATCTGGATCTATGACAGAAAAAAACTTATTCCACTCAATTTCTTTATCACTCGAAAACAAATCCAGGTGAAGGCTCATGTAGGTATACAGGAAGTCGTCATTTCGTTTATTTCCTACTACCGCTCCATCAATATCCGGATCATTTTTATGGCTAACATGATCAATGGCATCGGTAAATGTAAAGTGGTACGATGTTCCCAACCTGAAAAGGACCCTGTCTGAAAGCCAAAAGTCCAACCCGACTTCAATCGGAACAGCAAAAGCATAAGGCGGATAATCTCCCAACCCCCAATCGACGGAGTTTTTTAAATCGGTTTCGTATTTATAGTCCCTTTTTACCAAAACTGCCCGTGCATCCCCTTCCGGGTGGCTTCGGACAGAACCGTCCCCCCAATAATGGTACCTCACCCCTTCGGCACCCAGGCTATCCGTTTTTGAGTCAAATGTAATGGTTTCGAAACCAACAGATATAAAAGGGTGGATGGTCCGGTGCCTTTTTATAAAATGGTCAAAATCATAATTAAAGTTTATTCCAAACATTAACAGATCTGACTTGAAGTTCAGGTTGCGGCTAATATCGTTA
This sequence comes from Bacteroidales bacterium, assembly GCA_965230395.1. Taxonomy (GTDB): domain Bacteria; phylum Bacteroidota; class Bacteroidia; order Bacteroidales; family UBA10428; genus UBA10428. The sequence continues at coordinate 709,559 of CBDDKV010000002.1, read as the reverse complement.
TAAGAACGTTCATTGCCCGTTAATGACCCGAGCATGGCATAAAAATTGGTCCTGATATAGTGGTTATTATCAAGAAAGGTTGCAACATTTACTCTATATCCGGGGGTACCATTAAATACCGTTAAGCCTGGATCCCGCACATCTCCAAGAAAATTGAAGGTGCCGACCCCAAAACCAATTATCGGTTTATAGACCGGGTTAATATTTTCTACCGAACCATGTAATAAGTCCTCAATATCTCCCTGTCCTGCTACATAGAGTGAAGACAATAAGAAAATAAAAAGCACATAATATTTTAAACGAACCACTTTCATACATCTGTGTATACCTGTTTCAAACAAATAGGTTTCTTATTTATACCATTTTTGGTTTGCAATCATAAGCGCTTCCTGCACTGTAATCCGGGAACCATCATTGTAAGCTGCAACAAATGCATCATCAATAACCGTTGTATTCCAGATATGGACACGGTAGTCGCGTGCTGTTTTATAACTGGGGAAAGAACCTATGGAATACTTTAACCACCCATCATGCGATTCTTTACGGACCTCCTTGTCAAGATTATACTTCCTGAAATACCTTCTGATATTCACTGGTTTATGCCCTGCGGCCAACTGAACCCGGTAATAAATACCCTCTTCCGCTTCCAACTGGTATCTCCGCCTGTTTTTTTGCTTCTTAACCGACCTGGCTTCCGGAACTGCCGGTGAAGTTGACCCAGGCTCAGGCACATCAGTCTGTTGGGTTGTTGTATTTTTATTTTCAGCCAGTTGTGGGGAAGTAATTTCCTGAATGAGATTGTAAAGTTCTTCCGGGGTATTTATTTGTGCCAAATTTTGCCCGGTTTGTTTTATGTCGATGCTTATCGTTTTATCTTCTTCCAAATAAGAAAACTTTCCTTCCAGATCGGGAAGCTGAGAGCCGCCATTTTCAGGAATCAAACGGTAAGAGACCATAAAGAAAGAGGTTGCGGGCAAGTTTAACCAGAGGTATTTCGCTGTCCCATCTTCGAAAGTAAATAAAGCGTCGCCTTCGGAGACCTTCTCAGCCCTGTACCCTGAAGGGATTGCCTCCTCAATCTTTGCAAACTTTTCTTTCCTCTCCTTGCTTACCAGTAGGTTAACAATATATCCGTTTCCATCTTTTGCCGGTTTGGGGTGTTGTCTGAGACATGCAATTTTCGGATCTGAAGTTGCAGGGGAAATATAAGGGATAACAAGCCTTTCATAATCGGCAATATCAACAATCAGTGAAGGGTCGATGTCCGGGGAAGGAAGTATGGTAATTTGTTCACTTTCCACACCTACGGCCCTTCTTTCATTATCTTCAATATACGAGAATTTACCTGCAATATTAAAACTTCCTTTCAGGCGCTGATCTACTTTTACTTTATAAGTGACCCTGAATTGCTTTTCGTCGGGCATACGAAGCCAGATAAAGCGGGCTGTTTTGTTTTTAAAGGAAAAATCAGCATTAGCTGTAATATCTGAAACCGCTATTAAACCAGCCGGTAAGTTTTGTTGTAATCTGGAAAACGAAGCCAAATCTCCTTTGTCAATTGTTACCGCAACCTCAAATTCCGTTCCGGCAACTACCTCAGCAGGAGCATTTAGCGTGATAGATACGTCGCCCTGGAGCAGTATTTTAAGAATTACTGCGGCAAATAAATTCACAAATGGCGCAAACAGTCTAATCATCAGGCATTTGTATTATAATCAACTAAAAATAAGCATTTCTGTTCATCCCCAAAAATACCTGTCACTAAAAAACCACTACAAATCTACTATAAATAACTGAAAAATAAACAACTAAGATTGTTAATTACTTTTTTTGCCCATTTTTTTCAGTTCCCGAAATAGCTGTTTTTTCAGGCTTTTTCTTATTTTGTCAAAATAAGGGCTTCTGCTTGAGAAGATGAAACAGGTACGTTTTCTTTGATTAAAAGTTTGGACTTAATAAATATTTTGAATAGAACCTATCTATCACCCCTATTGCTTCATCCGCAGTATCAACTACAGAAAAAAGATCGAGGTCTTCAGCACTTATGTTTTGTTCCTGTTCGAGCATTACATTCCTTATCCAGTCAACCAGTCCCTGCCAGTATCCCCTGTCTGCCAGTATAATAGGAAAACGCCCTATTTTTTCAGTCTGAATAAGGGTCAGGGCTTCAAACAGTTCATCAAATGTACCGTATCCCCCGGGAAGAACAATAAAGCCCTGGGCGTATTTCATAAACATAACCTTCCTCACAAAAAAGTGGTCGAAAGTTATCAGCTTATCATTATCAATGAAAAAATTGGGTTCCTGTTCAAATGGCAGATCAATGTTTATTCCAACCGAGCGCCCTTTGCCCCGTTTTGCCCCAAGGTTTCCAGCTTCCATAATCCCGGGGCCCCCTCCTGTAATTACTCCGTACCCATGTTGTGTGAGCTTATAGGCAATTTCTTCTGCCAGTTTATAATACTTAGAACCGGGCTCCGTTCTTGCTGAACCAAAAATAGATACACATGGACCGATCCGGGCAAGCTTTTCAAATCCTTCCACAAATTCCGACATTATCTTGAAAATCTTCCAGCTGTCAGATGTTTTTATTTCATTCCAGTCTTTTCTTTTAAATGCCTGCCTTATTTTTTCTTCGCTTTTCGAGTTATCCATTTTCCAAAATTTTATGCTAATTCCTGTGTTTTTATATCGGATTAAAACCTAAAACACTATACTCAACTTCTATATTCAAATTAAGAAAAGTATAACATTGAACCAGATTCAATAACTCCAATATTTATAGTATATAACCACACCTTTCTTTGAAATATGGTGTGCCGTTCTTTTTAGACCTGCATTTAGTCTTAAAAAGGCGAAGTAAAGATAATTAACAAATTAATTTTATATGTTGATATACACTTAAACTTTCAAAGGAACAACGGGAAAAAACCGCCGGTTACCCTATTCTTTAATTTTTTAATTCGCTTCGGAGATATTTAGCTGTATAACTACTACTGTTCTTACTTATTATTTCCGGGGTCCCCTCACAGAGGATCTCCCCTCCCCCGCGTCCGCCTTCTTTTCCCATGTCGATAACATAATCGGCAACTTTAATTACATCAAGGTTATGTTCGATTACCAACACGGTATTTCCTTTTGATACAAGTTGATTCAGTACGTCAAGAAGCACACGGATATCTTCAAAATGCAAACCTGTTGTTGGTTCATCAAGAATATAAAGGGTTTTTCCCGTATCGCGTTTGGAAAGCTCCGAGGCTAGTTTTATTCTTTGGCTCTCCCCCCCAGACAATGTGGTTGATGGCTGCCCAAGTGTAATATAACCCAGTCCGACTTTCTGAATGGTTTTTAGTTTTCGGGTAATGGAGGGGATGTTTTCAAAAAACTCCACAGCCTGGTTTATAGTCATGTCAAGCACTTCACTAATGGACCGCCCTTTATATTTCACTTCCAGTGTTTCCCGGTTATATCGCTTTCCGGCACAATCCTTACAAACAACATATACATCCGGCAAGAAATTCATTTCAATGGTCTGGACCCCTGCCCCCTGGCATGTTTCACATCTTCCTCCCTTTACATTGAAAGAAAAACGCCCTGGTTTATAGCCCCTTATTTTTGCTTCGCGCGTTTGGGTAAAAAGACTTCGGATATCTGAAAACACCCCTGTATACGTTGCCGGGTTAGAACGTGGTGTCCTTCCCAGCGGGGCCTGATCGACATCAATGACCTTGTCTACGTTTTCCAGCCCCTTAATGCTTTTATATGGCAGGGGCTCCTGCTTTGAGCGATAGAAATGCTGACTTAATATTGGGTAAAGGGTTTCATTAATTAATGATGACTTTCCACTTCCGGAAACACCGGTTATACAGACAAATTGTCCGAGAGGCAGCCTGAGGTCCACATCCTTCAGGTTGTGCCCGGTTGCTCCTTTTATCTCAATAAACTTCCCATTTGGCGAACGTCTTTCCGCCGGAACATCAATTCTTTTTTCGTCGTTCAGGTATTTTGCTGTCAGACTGGAAGATTTCAAAATGTCGGCTGGTTTTCCGGCAAAAACAACTTCTCCGCCATGCCGCCCGGCTTCCGGTCCCAAATCAACAAGATAATCGGCGCACATCATCATGTCTTTGTCATGTTCTACCACAACAATTGAGTTTCCTGCATCCCGTAAAGCTTTAAGTGCATTTATCAGCTTTTCATTATCTCTCTGATGCAAGCCTATGCTAGGTTCATCAAGAATATACAAAACATTTACAAGTTGCGACCCGATTTGTGTTGCCAGCCTGATCCGCTGGCTTTCTCCTCCGGAAAGGCTCCTGGATGGCATATTAAGGCTAAGGTAACTAAGGCCGACATCAAGCAGAAACTGAACCCGAGCCCTTAATTCCTTCAGCACTTCTGTTCCGATCTTTTTCTGTCTCTCATCAAGATAATTTTCCACGTTTTTCAACCAGGCTGCCAATTCTTCAATATCCATGGAGGCCAGTTCTGCAATATTTTTATCGTGAATTTTAAAATGTAGCGATTCTTTATTTAATCGTTGTCCATTGCATTCGGGACATGTAATTTTCTTTATAAACTGAAGGGCCCAGCGTTGTTCTTTTTCATTTTTTTCACTGTTGCTCTGAAGATTAGCGATATAATTAACAACACCTTCAAAACTTAAAAAATAATTGGAGGATGATCCCAGCGGGGTGCCTTCCAGTTTTAACGACTCTTCAGAGCCATAAAGTATAACATGTAGTGCTTCTTCCGGGATTTCCTTTATCGGGGCGTCCAGCTTAAATTCATATTTTTTTGCAATGGCGTCAAGTTGCCAGAAAATTAATGAATTTTTATAGGGACCCAGTGCAGAAATCCCCCCTTTTTTTATGCTTTTACTTTTGTCCGGAATAATTTTATCAATATCTATTTCATTAATTGAGCCAAGTCCATTACAGGTATGACAGGCGCCCTGAGGGGAATTAAAAGAAAAGCTGTGGGGGGCAGGTTCATTGTAAGAAATTCCCGAAGTAGGGCACATAAGTTTCCGGCTAAAAAACTTTATGTCTTTACTTTCTTTTCCCATTAACATAATCGTCCCTTTTCCATGAGACATGGCCGTTTCTATTGACTTCTGCAACCTTTTTCTTTCAGTATCAGAACTTTCAATAATTAGCTTGTCAATAATTATTTCTATGTTATGGTTTTTGTACCTGTCGACTTTTAAGCCTGGCCTTATTTCCGTAATTTTTCCATCAATTCTTACATGAAGGAAACCTTTCCGGAGAATCTGTTCAAACAGTTCTTTATAATGCCCTTTCCTGTTTTTTACAACCGGGGCCAGAATATAAACCCCTTTATCTTTAAATTTTTCGTAAATCAGGTTCAGGATTTGCTCATCAGAATACCGGACCATTTTTTCTCCGGTTACATAGGAATAGGCATTTGCAGCCCTTGCAAACAACAATCTCAGGAAGTCATAAATCTCCGTTGTTGTTCCAACCGTTGAACGGGGGTTTTTATTTGTAGTCTTTTGTTCAATGCTTATAACCGGACTTAAACCGGTAATCTTGTCTACATCCGGGCGTTCCATATTACCTAAAAACTGCCGGGCATATGCAGACAGTGTTTCTATGTACCTTCTCTGCCCTTCTGCATAAATTGTATCGAATGCAAGTGATGACTTTCCACTTCCACTCAAACCGGTAATAACAGTCAAACTGTCTCTGGGTATGGTTACATCAACGTTTTTAAGGTTATGCTCCCGGGCTCCGTAAACGCTTATTTCGTTCTCGTTTTCCATTTGAAATTCTACTGTGCTTATTTAAAGTTGTCCTAAGTTAACCTTTAGGCTTCTTTTAAAACCTTTTCGTTCCGGTTTTGTTGGGACTTTCATTAACAACTACTGTCATCTCTCAAAAACCTGTATTGCAAAAAAAATCCGGACCCAATTTCCGGCAACTTCATTTTTATTCCTTTAAACTTCTTGCTTTCTTTTTGGGAATTTTTATTTCGTATGTTTTCTTGCTCTTATTTGCAAGTTTATTATCTCTTAACCAAGGATTTAGTATTTTCAGCATTTTATAATTCGTATGGTGTTCATGCGCAAAATCTGCCCAATCAGGAATAGCCGTGTTTACCTCAACAATTTTGTATGGTACAGGCTTATAACGTCTATTTTCAGGTATTAAAAAATTATATTTGTCCGGATTTTCAAAAACAAGTTTAATAGCAATAATCCTGAAAACATACCGGGCAGTTTCACTGTTCAAAAGAAGATCGTAATAATTCGATTCTTTTTGCCTTGAAATCTGTCTGTCAATACCTCTTCTGCCAACATTGTATGAGGCTGCAGTAATTGTCCAGTTTCCATACTTCTCATAAGAATCGTTAATAAATTTACAGGCTGCTTCCGTAGACTTTTCCAAATGATAACGTTCGTCTACTTCTGAATTTATCTCCAGGTTATAATCTTTTGCCGTTCCTTCAAGCAATTGCCAGAAACCTGTGGCCCCTGCCGGCGAAACCTGGTTGGCCAGGTCACTTTCAGCTACAGCAAGATATTTAAAGTCATCCGGAATATTATATTTCTTAAGAATGGGCTCAATCACCGGGAAATACCGTGTTGATTTCTGTATTAACCATATAGTTTTTGAGTGCCAGTATGAATTGACCAGCATTTCTCTTTCAAGGCTTTCTTTAACATCAAAAAAGTCTACAGGAACAATTTCCCCGCAAAACATAACAGTGTCCGGAATCTCAGGGACAGAAGCTATCTGTGAGGAACTATCTGCCACAGAAATTACGGTAGGTTCAAAATCAGAACACCAGAATAGCATGAATAAAAGCATAATTCCGAGCGTTAAACCTACATATCGGTACACATAATGTGTTTTCCCCTTATTTCTTTGCATATCAATAACATTTTATACGCAAAAATAGAGAAATTTTACCTGGTTTACACAGGGAATAACACCTGAAGAAAAAAACAGGTTTTACTTTAAAGGAAATACTTTTAAAACAAGCGGGTTACAAATAGGGAGTCCGAAAAATACAGGATTTTTGACTAAAACAGATATTTTATACCTGTCATAATACCAACAGTGTAAGGACGCACGTCAATATCTGAGTTTGAAACCTGGCTTGAGAGGTAGTATTTAAGCTGTGGCTCAAGAGATATTTTTAGGTGTTCCGTCATCGTATAACCAAGCCCAAAACCAACCGTACTGCTATAATTATATGCTTTAACGCCTTCAGTATAACCTATCCGTTCATTTTGCCGGTTGTTAAGATAAACGGCATTGCCTATCAATATATTCGTACTTAAGCCACCAAGCAAGTGCACCCCGAATTTCCTGTCGATTATTGAATAACGTGCTATTACAGGTATTTCGATGTATTCAAAGTATTGAGACAGTGAAATTGAACTTGAGTTGTTGGTTTGCGAAAAATCGCTGCTTGGCCCCTGAAGTTCATTAGAAGCCAGTTTGTTCTCTTCTTCAGCCCCGGAAGAACGGTTTGATATGTTATTAAAGACGATATTCCCCGTTGAGTTTGAAACTTTATAAGAAGAAGTTGATTCTTTTTCTGTATAATTCGAATTTAACCTTAAGGAGTATGAAACAGAACGGTTCGGACGGTATTGTTCGGCCGATTTTTGTTGTCCCATCTTGGCATAATAGATCCCCGATTGTATTGAAAGTCTCCTGACAGGAGAAAACTCTATATTTATACCTCCAGCGTATGCTACCAGCCCGTCTTCCTTTGAATCATATTTATCCAGTAGTTCTTTTGTTCTGTATGAAGATGAAATATTTCTGTACGAATACTGAGGACCTGCCTGCCCGCCAATCATCCATTTTTTGTCTGTTCTTCCCTCATCGTAAACAATTTCTTCATAATCGTCCTCATTTACCACGAAAGTATTCTCTTCACTTTCTTCTGGAGAAGTTATTATTTCTTCATTTGGAACTGTATTTGGGACCACCCCTGAAATCCTGTTGAAAAAGCCCTGCTTTTCAACATTGTTCCTTTTACTGACCACACCCGCGGAGTTATTAGAATGGTTCTCCGCAAGAATTAATTTCTTATTTCTCAAAAGGCTTTCCTGCTCTGCAGCGGCACCTGTAGGTGAGGGCTTTGAGAATATTGTAGTAACCTTATTGGCTGTTGCCAATTCACCCTCTATTTCTTTGTTTGGTGCAATGTACCCTTCGTCCCTCTTGTTTTTCCTGTCTGATGAAATATCTGCCTTTTTTTCTTCGGCTACAACGCCCTGTTCAACCTCATCATTATTCAGCAATACGGTTGTATTGTTTTGCGTCGTTTCTGGTTTCTCCTGCAATAAAATAGTCGTCAATGCCCCGCTGGCAAGCAGAAGTGCCAGTCCTGCGGCTATTTTGTACACAAATAAAGGGATCGCCTTTCTTGGCTTATTTGTTGCCAATTGAGCAGAAATACCATCCCACGCTCCAGCAGGAACCTCCGGAGAGTAATTTTCCAGTTCCTCTCTGAATAAATCATCAATATTTTCAAATTTCTCGCTCATCTTCTCTACTCTTACATTCTAATTTGAAGCGGTGCTTTATATAGCTGCCGGATTCTTTCCTGTAGAATTACCCGTGCCCTTGATAAATTTGACTTTGAAGTACCTTCTGAAATTCCCAGTTTTTCTGATATTTCCTTATGCGAATAGCCTTCAATGGCATATAGGTTAAAAACTGTTCTGTATTTAGGTGATAAGGCCTGTACCAGTTCTGTCAGTTCTTTTGCTGTTATTGAACCGGAAATATGTTCATATCCTTCATCATTGAAGTCGCGCCATCCGTCCTGAATATTGATCACTTTACTCTGCCCTCTGTACTTTTCAAGTGCAGTATTCACAAAAATTCTACGCATCCAGCCTTCAAAAGACCCTTTAAAGCCAAACTGGTGAATTTTTTCAAAAACTTTTAAGAAGCCTTCCTGAAGGATATCTTTTGCATCGTTCTGATTACCTCCGTACCGCAAACAGATACCATACATTTTCCCTCCAAAAAGATCGTATAAACCCTTTTGAGCTTTGGTATCCTGTTGCTGGCACCCTCGAATGATATTTTCAAGCTCTTCATTCAACGCTTGAGCATTGTTTTTCAAAGTTAAGATAATCCTCCCTTTTTCTTCCAATTTATTACTATTTAATTTTTGTCACCAGCAAACGTAAGACGGTACAAGTGGTTTTAAGGTTGCGTCGTTTGAGGAAAAAAGAAAATTATTCTATCTGTTTTTTCTCCTGTGCAACCTTTTAAAAGTTTCTGCATCTCTTATACAAACCAGAAACCCAAAAACCTCATGAAACTTTTTAGTATTATTGCTTTCCTCTTAATCGTAATTATGGTTACCGTATTGCTGTTATTTGGGGCTCAAAAACAGCAACAAAACACAATCAATGCCCCATTTATAGCCGAAGACAGCACTTGTGTGAAGGACTGCCCCTACATCAGGACATCGCAAAAAGGTGCAATTCGTATATCGACCCGCTAAGGTTTGTCCATTTTCGTACATACGTTGTTCTAAAACAGAACACGCCCAAAGGCACGGGCTTAAAGCCATACAAACTTTAACCCCAAATAATCAGGCACATATGTTTATTTGGCACATAACTTGATTTTATATCCGGACATCCAATACGTTATTAAATTATGGTGGAAATATCGGGATTACATAAGTCATACGTTTCCGGAGAAAACAGTTTACATGTTTTAAAAGGAATTGACCTGAAAATTGATGCCGGAGAGATGGTCTCGATAATGGGTTCCTCAGGTTCCGGAAAATCAACACTCCTTAATGTTATTGGCATTCTGGATTCATATGATAAAGGGCAATACACATTAAACGGGGTCCTTATCCAGGATTTAAATGAAAAAAAAGCGGCCTGGTACAGGAACCAACTTATTGGCTTCGTATTCCAGTCATTCAACCTTATTTCTTTTAAAAACGCAATGGAAAATGTGGCCCTGCCACTTTATTACCAGAAAATACCAAGAAAAAAAAGAAATAAAACTGCGATGGAGTTACTTGACCGGGTTGGGCTTTTAGATTGGGCGACCCATACCCCCAGTCAACTATCAGGAGGGCAAAAACAACGCGTGGCCCTTGCCCGTGCCCTGGCGGCAGACCCTAAAATAATTCTGGCAGATGAACCCACCGGAGCCCTTGACTCCAAGACTTCCTATGAGGTTATGGATCTTTTTAAAGAAATTAATGATGCCGGAAAAACAATAATAATTGTTACTCACGAAAAGGATATTTCGGAAAAGACACAAAGGGTGATCCATTTAAAAGACGGTCTCATAGAAAAGGAGTATAAACCCCAATTTAACCTGAATTATGCTTGACTTTAGTGTTTGGCAGGAAATATTAAGCACAATGCGCCAAAATAAGCTCAGGACTTTCCTGACGAGTTTTAGCGTGTTTTGGGGCATATTTATTCTGATGATACTACTTGGCTCCGGCAATGGGTTACAAAAAGGCGTAATGCATAATTTCAGCGACGCAATGAACAGTGTCTGGATGTGGGGAGGGCGCACTACGATTGCCCATGAGGGATACAATACAGGGCGTCAGATAGTATTTAAAAATGATGATGTTGAGTTTTTATCGTCGCATTTTGAAGAGGTTGAAAACCTGACCGGCCGGATGTTTTTATGGGGAGGGAATTTTCATACCAGCTACAAAAACAACTACAGGGATTTTAATATCCAAGCCATTCACACAGGCCATCAGGTCATTGAAAATATCAAGGTGATGAAAGGGCGCTTGCTTAACCTTAAGGATATTTCGGAATACAGAAAAGTGGCAATTATTGGCCGTATTGTAATGGAACAACTCTTCAAAGGTGAAGATCCTGTAGGAAAGTATGTAAATATCAGCGGAATCCCCTTTTTAGTTGTTGGGGTCTTCGATGATGTTCATGACGGTGAAGTTGAAAGGCTATATATTCCTATTTCTGTGGCACAAAAAACGTTCAGACCGGGAACAAATGTGGGGACCATGGCATTTACAACTGGCGACGCCACCCTTGAGGAAAGTGAAGCACTTATTGAAAACATAAAACACTCCCTGGCCAGTAAACACAGGGTGAGTGCGGAAGACCGGTCAGCAATTGGCGTATATAATAACCTGGAAGAATATAAGCAAACCCAGGCGATTTTTACAGGCATAAAAATTTTTGTGGGGATTATAGGTGTTTTTACCCTGATTGCCGGTATTGTGGGGGTCAGTAATATAATGCTGATTGTGGTGAAAGAAAGAACGAAAGAATTTGGTGTCCGAAAAGCTATTGGGGCAACTCCCGGCTCTATTGTTGGCCTGATAATTCTGGAAGCCCTTATCATTACCTCAATAGCAGGCTACCTTGGCTTATTGGCAGGCATATCCCTGTTAGAACTAATTTCCAGTAAAATGCCTGCATCTGAATTCTTCAGGAACCCGGGAGTGGATTTCAGGATTGCAACCGGAGCAGCAGTGTTAATAATGCTGGCTGGAATGCTGGCTGGGTTTGTCCCTGCGCGAAGGGCTTCAAAAATTAAACCGATAGTTGCTTTACGAGATGAATAAAAGACCTTGAATCATGATTGATATCGATAAATGGCAGGAAATATTTCATACGCTGAGACAAAATAAATTAAGAACAGCACTTACTGCTTTTGGTGTTTTTTGGGGGATTTTCATGCTGGTAATTATGCTTGGTGCCGGAACGGGTTTAGAAAATGCTGTTTATTCAAACTTGGGGGATTTTGCCCGTAACAGCATGTTTATCTGGGCACAACCAACCACAATGCCTTATAAGGGGTTTACTAGAAACAGGAGGTACAACTTTAGTTACAATGATAAAAAAGCCTTGCTGGAAAAAGCCCCGGAAATAGATATTATTGCCCCAACTGTTAACGGAGGTGGCTGGCGCCAATCTACCCTTGTTGTGCATGGGTTAAAAAAGGGGGAGTACAATGTGCTTGGAAAAACACCGGAAGAAAATTTAATCGATCCTGTAGATATTGAACATGGGCGCTTTCTGAATGAAATAGACCTGAGGGAAAAAAGAAAAGCTGTAATCATTGGGTTCCGGGTATACGAAGAGTTATTTGACAAAGATGAAAACCCGGTCAACCAGTATATCCGTCTAAACAGTATTTATTTTCAGGTAATAGGGGTGTATAAATCAAAACATTCCGGAAACTGGGGTGAGAACCAAAACGCTGAGATATGGATGCCTTTCTCAACGGCTCAGCAGGTTTATAATTATCCGAACAAGGTCGATCATTTTTCAATTGTGGTAAAGCCTGAATTTGAAGCAAAAAGTATTGAAGAGAAAGTAATGTCTATTCTGGCAGAGAGACACAGGGTTCACCCCGAAGATAAGGGTGCTTTCGGCTCCAATAATGTTGGCGAGGAATTTAAAAAAATGAATGGCTTATTCCTGGGAATAAGGGGCTTAATATGGATTGTCGGAGTGGGGACCCTTTTGGCCGGCATTATCGGGGTAAGCAATATCATGCTGATAATTTTACGGGAGCGTACAGTTGAATTCGGGATCAAGAGGGCAATTGGGGCAACCCCCCGAAAAGTGATTTCAAGTGTTCTGTCCGAGTCTGTTTTTCTTACATCTTTGTCCGGGCTCTCGGGATTAATGTTCGGTGTATTGGTTATTGAAGTAGTAAATAAATTTGTCCCGCCCAGTGACGGGTTCAGGAATCCGGAAGTCGATTTTAACCTGGCTGTAATGGCACTTGTCATAATTATCTTCTCCGGAATGATAGCAGGAATAATACCATCAAGGAGAGCGGTAACAATAAAACCTATTGAAGCTATCAGAAGTGAAAATTAAAAAAATAAAAACACAATAAAGCATGAAAAAGTTCATACGCATTTTTATAGGCTTAGCATTTGTAGCTCTTATCGTTTATGGGTTCTTCTATCTTTTTCAGAAGTCAAAACAAAAAGATATTATTTACGAAACAAAAGGCCCTTCTATTGATAACGTTGTTAAAAAAACTGTAGCAACAGGAACAGTGACCCCAAGAAAAGAAATTGCCATAAAGCCGCAGGTTTCGGGTATCATTGAAGAATTATATGTTGAACCGGGCGATATGGTAAAAAAGGGAAACCTGTTGGCCAAGGTTAAAATAATACCGGACATGGTGGCATTAAACTCTGCCGAGTCCAGGGTAAACAAGGCTAAGCTAAGACAGGAAGATGCGAAACTTGTCTACGACAGGCAGAAAAAAGTCTTTGAACAAGGCGTAATTGCAGAAGCAGAATTCCAGAAGTACAGGACCGAGTATAATACAACCGTTGAAGAAGTTGAGGCTGCAGAGAACAATTTACAATTAATAAAAGAAGGCATAACAAAAAAGTCCGGACAGCTATCAAATACTTTAATACGCTCTACAATTCAGGGAATGGTACTGGACGTGCCCGTTGAAGAAGGGACATCGGTCATACAGACCAACACGTTTAATGAAGGGACTACTATTGCTTCTGTTGCTGATATGGGCGAGATGATATTTGAAGGAAAAATTGACGAAACAGAAGTCGGTAAAGTAAAAGAGGGAATGAAACTGGAACTGACCATTGGTGCCATAGAAAATGAAACATTTGACGCTATACTTGAATATATTTCTCCGAAAGGTGTAGAAGAAAACGGAGCCGTCCAGTTTGAAATTAAGGCCAAGGTAAGCCTGAACAGTGACAATTTTATCCGGGCCGGATACAGTGCGAATGCAAATATCGTTTTAGAGCGAAGGGACAGTGTAATGGTTATCTCTGAGTCGCTGATTAAATTTGAGAATGAAAACAAAGACTCAATTTACGTTGAGGTCGAAACTCAGCCACAGGTTTTTGAAAAACGCTACATAAAAACAGGCCTGTCCGACGGAATACACATTGAGGTAATTCGTGGGCTCGAAATTCAGGATAAATTAAAAGCGGGAGAGAAAAAAGAAGAGCCAAAGGATCAATCGGAACAAGGCTGATAATGATTTGTACATAGGTTGAACTACGCAATAGTTCTTTTCATAGATTAGGTTTTAGGTTAGAAAAGCTGCCCTTCAAGGCAGTTTTTCTTTTTTTACACGAGAATTATTTTACTGTAAAAATATCTGTGTGTAGTAAAACCTTCCGTCAGCATCTTTCCGTGCAGCAATTCCTGTTAGTGTGTAATTGCCTTCAATATTTTCACGGTGCCCATTACTGTCTAACCATCCCTGCACAACAGAAGAGGCTGTACTATACCCGGAAGCAACATTTTCAGCTACCTGTCCCCCTCCAATATTCTCTCTGATTTCGTTTGCCCGGTCACTAAAGCCATCATGGCTTAAAGCCTCAACACGGATCATATCGGAGGTATGACTAAGAGCCTGGTCGTAAATAAACCGGTGCATTTCCAAAGCTCCTTTTCCCATTGAACTGCGGTGTTCATTAACTAAATCCAGAATTTCCAGTTCTAAATCCGAATAGCCTTCCGCCCCGGAATCTTTTTCACAGGAAACCAAAAACAAAGTGGCGAAAGAAAGCAGAACGAATAATCTTTTGATCATATTTAATAAATTTTATTATTGTTTTCTATGAACTATTGAAGCCGATGCCTGCGCTACAGGTAATATAACCGAATCGCTTATGTTTACATGCTTAGGCCTTGATACAACAAAATATATCAGTTCAGCAACATCATGAGCTGTAAGTGGTTCAAAGCCTTCATATACTTTGTCAGCTTTTTCTTTGTCCCCTTTAAACCGAACAGTCGAAAACTCAGTATTTACAGCCCCCGGATTAATTACGGAGACCTTAATGCCCTTATCCGTCAAATCCATTCTTAACCCCGAATTAAACGCATCAACAGCATGTTTGGATGCACAATAAGCATTCCCTTTCGGATATACCTCTTTACCTGCAATTGAACTAATATTAACAATGTGCCCCGATTTTCGTTCCAGCATCCCTGGAAGGACAGCTTTCGTTACATACATTACCCCTTTAACATTTATATCAATCATTTTCTCCCAGTCATCTAAACTTGCATTATCGGCCGTATCCAAACCATGCGCATTGCCTGCATTATTTACAAGTATGTCAATATCCTTCCAGTCATCCGGTAATGAATTAACAGCATCGAATACGTCCTCTCGTTTACTCACATCAAAAAGCAGTTTAAATGTATTTACCTTGCCGGATATTTCTTTTTCCAATTGCAAGAGCCTATCCTCCCTTCTGCCACATAGAATTACATCAACACCGTTATCTGCAAACAATTTTGCGGTTGAATACCCTATGCCTGAAGTTGCTCCCGTTATAAGTGCGGTTTTATTCATGTGTAATTTTTCATGCAAAAATAGTGTTTTTAATAATCTTAGTCTTTAAACCCACTTATGATTTAAATGTAATTTCGATAAAATCCGTTAGTTTTGCAGATGAATTCCATGAGAAAATGAAATATGATATTAAACAACTACCGCAGTAAAGAGTTAAGTTGGTTATCTTTCAATGAAAGGCTTCTTCAGGAAGCAGAAAGAAGTGATGTGCCATTAATTGAAAAAATAAAGTTTTTAGGAATTTACTCTAACAACCTTGATGAGTTCTTTCGGGTAAGGGTAGCTATTTTAAAACGCATTGCCCAAGTTGATAAAAGAACTCAGTTGGATGGTGGTTATCCTCTGGATATACTAAAAGAAGTTCAACGTATCGTACTAAAGCAAAGCCAAAGGTTTGAAACGATATACCGCAAGCTTTTAAAAGAATTAAGGGAGAATCACATTTACCTGGTCAATGAATGTGAGCTGTCAGAAGAGCAAAAAGAACATGTTGCCGATTATTTTATAAAAAAAGTAAGGCCAAAGTTAATGCCCCTGATCCTGGCTAAAGGACGGGCACTCCCCGACCTAAATGACGATGCTATTTATTTTGCAATAGAGTTGAAAAATAAAAAGGAACAGAAGGTCGATTATGCCTTAATGGAGATTCCCTCGGTATTAGACCGTTTTTTCACCCTCCCTTCAAACGATAAGAAAAAATGTATTATGTTGCTTGACGATGTAATTCGTTTAGAGCTTCGTGATATTTTTTATATGCTTGAATTTGATGAAGTTAATGCTTACACAATAAAACTCACCCGGGATGCCGAACTGGATATTACAGACGACCTGGCACAGAATTATGTGGAAAAAATTGCGCGTGGACTGGAGAGAAGAAAAGAAGCCCCACCTGTAAGGTTTGTGCACGATCAAAATATACCTGAGGATTTCTTAAAACTATTGTTAAGGAAGCTCAACTTCTCAAGAGACGATGCCATTATCAAAGGGGGCAGGTACCACAACTTCAAAGATTTCATGGGATTTCCAAACGTTGGAATAGAAAAACTCTCGTATCCATCGCTTGCCCCAATTCCTCATCATGATATAAAAAAGGGGGGGACTTTTATTTCCACGCTAAAACAAAAAGATATCCTGCTTCATTTTCCGTACCATTCTTTTAGGCATTTTATTGAATTCTTGCAGGAAGCCTCAATAGATCCGGCTGTAAAAGAAATTAAACTAACAATTTACCGTGTAGCAAAAAACTCAAGTGTGGTCAATGCATTGATTAATGCTGCCAGAAACGGGAAAAAGGTTACTGCTATTTTTGAACTCCAGGCGAGGTTTGATGAGAAAGCCAACATAAAATGGGCCAACGTAATGAAAGATGAAGGGGTTAAGGTTGTATACGGAGTCCCGGGCTTAAAAGTACATAGCAAACTGTGCCTTATCGTGCGAAAAGAAAAACGCCAGGTTGTAAACTATGCCTGTATTGGTACCGGTAACTTTAATGAAGATTCTGCAAAAGTATTCAGCGACCACCTTTTACTCACCTCGCATTATGGCATAACACGTGAGGTTACAAATGTTTTTGACTTTTTCGAAAAAAACTATAAAAATAACCGTTACACCCATTTACTGGTATCTCCTTTTTCGTTAAGGACCAAGTTTTCTCAAATGCTCCAGAATGAGATCAATAATGCCAGGGAAGGGAAAAAAGCATATGCTTACATTAAAGTAAACAACCTTGTTGATCTGGCAATTATCAGGAAACTGTACAGGGCTAAAAAAGCCGGAGTAGACGTAAGGTTGAATGTGCGGGGTATGTTTTCCCTGGTACCCCTGTTTGACGACGTAACAGAGGCTATCCCCTCTATCGGACTTATAGACAGATTTTTGGAACACTCAAGGTTCTTTGTTTTTTGTAACGGGGGAGATCCTAAAGTATACATATCTTCAGCCGACCTTATGTCTAGAAACCTTGACAGAAGGGTTGAAGTTGCATGTCCGATATATGACGATGACCTTCGAAAGCAAATTATCGATATGTTTAACATTCAGTGGAAGGACAATTCTGCCGCCAGGATACTCAACAACCGACTGGATAATAGAATGAAACCCAAAGGCAAGAAACGGCACCGTTCACAAATTGAGTTCTACGAATATTTGTCCAAACTTAACAAATAAAAAAGTCCTTAACGTACTGTTTTTACAGCGATGTAAGTATAAAAATAACAAAAGCCCTGTAAGGTTTGTTATTCAATAGTATCCTTTATAACTTACATATTATGCTTAAAAAAAACATGCTTTGGGTAAGTTCAGAAATAGCATTTTAAAGCGCCTTCAGGTATACATGATATTGTTTGGGATATTTATGGGGATGATATTTCCGGTATTCGCAAACTTTTTTGTTGTATGGAAAGAGGGTATGTTTGCCTATTTTGTTATTGGATGTATGGTTGCCGGCATTACTGTTGGTGTCGTTTCTTTTCATTTTGTAAAGGTTATCCTCATAAGAAAGCTTTTGCATGTGTCCGGCGTTGCCAACGAAGTTAGCAATGGTAAACTGGGAAAAACAATCGAAATTAAGAGCGACGATGCTGTTGGTGTAATTATTAACGGCTTAAACTCATCTGTTATTAGTATGCGTGAGTTTCTGGAGGTAACCAGAAATACATGTAATATTACTTCCGAGCTTCTTGTGAAAATTAAAAAGGACAACAATAGACGTTTTGATATTAACAATATCAATCAGTCTGTCAATATTGTTTCCGAAGTGACCCGGCTAATATCGAAACAATCAGAAAAAAGCCTTGAACTGGTAAACAAAAGCAAAAAAGCCATCATACTTTGGCAGGAACAGTTAACAACAACCATAACAAATGTTGATAAGCTTACGAATGTGATGAATTCCCTTGTCCTGAATTCGGAGAAGATTGATAATATAATGAATATTATTGAGGATATTGCCGGAAGGACCAGCCTTGTTTCCGTAAATGCTTCAATTGAAGCCAATCATGCGGGAACTTACGGAAAAAGCTTTTCTGTTGTTGCCGGAGAAATTGGGACACTGGCCAGAAACGTAAACAGTTCTGCAATGAACATATCAGGATACATTCAACAAATACATTCCGATATTGAAAATGCGGGGCACTCTTTAGGATCAATAGAGGGGCTGGTCTCCGGAAATTGCAATAACTCAAAAGAAATAAGCGGACAACTAATGGAAATTGAAAGAATGAGCCGCTCAAACCGCGATGTTGAACTTAAACTTGTACGTTCCGTCGAAAACCTCAACAATGCCTTCAAGTCAATAGATAGTGTAATAAACCAACTGTCAGGCAACACACACAATTTACAGCAGGTTGTCAACTCATATAGTTTTTAAGCTTATGTCTGAGAACAAGCATAAAAAAAGCCGCACCCATATATTGAGACGGCAAAGGTTATTTAGTGGTAATACTGTTTAAAACTTACTTTGAAATTGGAGCAGCAAAAGCTTTTACATCCTCCCCGGTTATTTTTTTGTCACAAAGGATTATCAGCCTTTCCAGAACATTCCTAAACTCTCTGATATTACCCGTCCAGTCAACTTCCTGAAGCGCCTTAATGGCATCGTCCGTAATTTCCTTTTGGGGTTGCCCGTACTCGCCGCAAATCATTTCGTTAAAGTGACCGGCAAGCAATGGAATATCTTCCTTCCGATCATTTAATGAAGGCACATGGATAAGTATCACACTTAGCCTGTGGTATAAATCTTCACGAAAATTCTTCTCGTCAATTTCGCTTTTCATATTTTTGTTCGTAGCGGCTAAAACACGAACATCAATGTTTATATCTTTATCGCTCCCTACCCGAGATATTTTGTTCTCCTGCAAGGCACGGAGCACTTTTGCCTGGGCGGTCAGGCTCATATCTCCGATTTCATCCAGAAAAATTGTGCCTCCCTGCGCCTGTTCAAACTTTCCTTTCCGTTGCTTATGTGCAGAGGTAAACGCCCCTTTTTCATGTCCAAACAGCTCACTCTCTATCAGTTCTGAAGGAATAGCGGCACAGTTTACCTCTATAAAAGGACCGGAAACCCTGTTGCTTTTCTCGTGCAACCAACGGGCTACCAACTCCTTACCCGTTCCGTTACTTCCGGTAATCAAAACCCGTGCATCTGTAGGGGCAACCCGCTCAATCATATCTTTTACCTTAAGAATAGCTTCCGATTCTCCAACGATATCAATCTTTTTACTTATTTTTTTCTTCAGTCTTTTTGTTTCCTGTACAAGATGCTTTCTTTCCAGTGCATTTTTAAGCGTAACAAGCAACCTGTTCAGGTCAAGAGGTTTGGAAATAAAGTCGTAAGCCCCTTTTTTTATTGATTCAACAGCCGTTTCAATATTTCCATGCCCTGAAATCATAACAACCGGAACTTCATTATTTAGTTCCATAAGCTGCTCAAGAACTTCCATTCCATCCATTTCCGGCATTTTGATATCACAAAGGACCAGATCAAACTTGTTCTGCTTAAATAAATCAATAGCAGCCGGTCCGTCTTCAGCCAGTTTTACCTGATGGTCCTCATATTCAATAATGTCTTTCAGCGTATTACGTATGCTCCTCTCATCATCTATTACAAGTATATTTGCCATACTATTTGTTATCGTTTAGGATTTCATAAATAGCCCCTTCTTTAAGGGCAAAATTTGATTGGTATATGTTCGTAAAATTGTGATTTTCGAGTATGAATTTAACAAAAAGACTGGCTAAAACAATCATTTCTATGCGCATTGGTTCCAGGCCCCTCATTTTTCTTCGTTCCAATACCGTAGAATTAATGAGTTTTTCATAAAGCCTGGCATAATCAGGCAGTAAAATCTCTGTTGAATTCCTGGAAGATGCCCCTTCATTTTCCTTAACTTCCCACTCATTAATCATGGAAACAAACGTTTCAAATGATCCCGATGCACCAACAAGGACTTTAATGTTATTCTCTTCTAAAACCTTAAATAAGTCCTGAAGCTCTGAAGATAAATAATAATTAATAGCACGAATTTCATCCAGGTCAATAGGATCTGAGGGTTTGAATTTTTCCAGTAACCGGGCAATCCCCAGCGAGTAACTTTTTTTCCAGTAAATCCGGCTCATATCGGCCACAATCAGTTCGTTACTTCCACCGCCTATATCAAGAATCAGAAATCGTGATGAATTCAGGCTAATGGTTTGGCGCACACCCAAATATATCAACTCTGCTTCACGATCGCCTGTTATTATTTCAACGGTGACCCCGGTACGTTCATAGACTTCATCCAGAAAGCTTTTCCCATTTCGGGCAGAACGGAGCGCTGATGTACCAAAGGCTTTCAAATAGTCAACTTTATAGTCAATAATAGTTTTATAGTGGTAGTCAACTGCTGAAATCCCCCGTTGAAAGGCCGCAGGAATTATTTCGCCATCATTTATCCTTCCCTCTCCCAGTTTAACAGGTTGTTTCTGGTTGATTAATATTTGATAAGAACCATTCTCTGATTCTTCTGCAATTAGCAGGTTGAACGTGTTTGTCCCTAAGTCCAGAATAGCTACTCGTTTCATACGGTTTCTCCCTGATAAATGGTTATATATGAAATCAAAAATAGTCAAATCTTTTCTAGCTTGACCGGAGATAGCCAGAAATTAAAAAAACTTGCCCCCTTTTGTCTTCCCCTTAGTTGATTAAGTGCCTGAAGTAAAGAGGCTGATACTGCACCCTAACTGGCTGCTGATATAATTTGGCTTTTCGTGAAAAAACGTCCAGAAATATATGCCCCCTTTTTCTTTGTTTCATATATAAAGTTGTTTCGCAACGAAACACCCCTGGCTTTATAGACAGACTCTACCTATAAACGCCAAACGCTTTATTTATACCACATCCACTTCCAGATTTCTCTGTAATTAACTTTCTTTCCATACATTAAAATTCCTGTTCGGTATATTTTCCCCGAAAACCAGGTCATACAAATAAAAGTGATTATCAAAAGGCTTGCGGAAAGAACAAAGTCTGCAACAGGTACGGCAAACCCGATTCTTGCCATCATAACTACGGGGGAAGTAAATGGAATGATTGAAAACCAGTATGCGACATCACCTTCCGGGTTTGAAATGGCATTCGTCATTACAATTATTGAAATGATCAAAGGAATAGTTACCGGCAGCATAAATTGTTGGGTATCCGTTTCACTGTCTACTGCCGCACCAATAGCCGCAAACATTGCCGAATAAAGCAGAAAGCCCCCGATAAAGTAAAACAGGAACATGCCGATTACAAGCACAAAATCAATTTGAGCGAGTTTATCAAGAATTAATGATATGTCCAAATCTTCGGGTGAAGCTGTCTCCGGTGCAACCTCGGTTGCAACAGGGCTGTCAAATAACCCGACGGCCGGCTGCTCATGCTGGGCCTGTAATTCCTTTAGTTGCTTTGTCAGTAAAAAGCTTTCAGCTCCGGTAACAATGAAAAAAGTAAGAACAATCCAGGTCAGAAACTGGGTAAGTCCCACCAGCCCTATTCCGATTATTTTACCCATCATGAGCTGAAATGGCTTTACCGAAGTAATAATGACCTCAATAATGCGATTGGTTTTTTCCTCCACAACACCACGCATTACCTGTGCCCCAAAAAAGAAAATAAACGTATAAATCAGGAAACCACTGGCATATCCCACTGCCCGCTTAATATTCTGATCCCCTTGTTTAACAAACCCATCTTTATCCGCCCTTTTTGTAACGAGCGTTACATTCGTTTTTAACGACTTTATTACCTGTGGCGGAACGTTATAGACCAGAAGTTTATTGTCATGAAGAAACTCTTCAATTGAGTTGGTTATATGTAGCTCAATCCCCATACTGGGATGCTTTTGTGCCAGTAACTCCACTGAAACCTCATCTCCGGAAAACAATACCCTGTGCCGAACAGCAATAATACCAAAATAAGCCCCTTCTTTAACGAAGGCCTCGGCCTGTTGCATTTTCATTCCATCAAGGTACTCAAACGTTAAAAGGGGTTTGTTTTTGAAAACATTTCTTAATTGCATAAGGGAATCCGGCACGGGGCGCCCATCGTTGTCAAACTCAATAACAGCAATCCTCTTTTCTTCCTGATCTTCCAATGTGGCAATCCAAACCGGCACAATCATTAATGCTGCAAATAATATCGGCCCAAGAACAGTCATTATTATAAACGCCTTCTTTCTCACCCGGGTAATATATTCTCTTACAATTATATGTTTTAGCTTGCTCATATCTCTTACATGGTTTGATTTTTGACCTCACTTACCGCCTTAATAAATACATCATTCATTGAGGGCAAAATTTCCCTGAATTCATGAACAATAACTTTGTCGACAGCTTTCCTTAAAAGCTCATTTCCCTCATGATTTGCTCTTATCTGAACGATAATCGCATGCTGCCCGTTTTCAAGGGCCCCGTGTTCCTGTATATGAAAAAAATCCTTTAAACTTTGAAGAAAAGCCTCTTGATCGCCCGAAACTATCAATTTAAAGGTATTGCTTTTATATTTTTGTTTAATATCTGAAACTTTTCCTTCCAGGATCGCCCTTGATTTGCTGATCAGGGTAATATTATCACACAGCTCTTCAACGGATCCCATATCATGTGTAGAGAGAATAATTGTTTTGCCCTGTTCCCGAAGTGCCAGCACTTCATTCTTCAATAAGTTGGCATTTACAGGGTCAAATCCGCTAAATGGTTCATCAAATATAAGTATATCCGGATCGTGCAACACTGTGGTAATGAATTGAATTTTTTGAGCCATCCCTTTTGAAAGCTCTTCTATTTTTTTGTGCCACCAGCTACTAATTTCAAACCTTTCGAACCAGTATTTTAGCCTTTCGTTTGCGTCCTTTCTGGAAAGCCCTTTTAATTTAGCAAGATAGAGAGCCTGTTCGCCCACTTTCATCTTTTTGTATAAACCTCTTTCTTCGGGCAAATAACCAATGCGGGAAGCATCGGAATCGTTCATCTTATTTCCGCCAATAAGTACCTCTCCGCTATCCGGTGCTGTTATTCGGTTAATGATCCGGATTAGGGTTGTCTTTCCTGCTCCGTTAGGCCCAAGTAGCCCGTAAATGGAACCTTTTGGCACATGAATGGAGACATTATCCAGTGCTTTATGGTTTGCATATTGCTTAACGATGTTTTTTGCTTCAAAATAAGACATATCCATAAGTAATGAAAAAGGCTGAACAGGTGATGTTTTTCACGTCCTGTTCAGCCTTTATATTTCATGTTTCTATCAATCTATTTATTAAATCGGGCTACCCAAAAACTAACTTTCAAAATAGCTTCTCATCCTTTCAAAAAAACCTTTGTCCTGATTGTTTGGCGAAGGGGTAAAATTATCAGAGTCTGCAAGCCTCTCTATTTGTTTATGCTCTTCTTTACTAAGCTTTTTAGGAACCCATATATTAATGTTGACAAGTAAATCACCCCGTCCGTAACCGTTGACTTCGGGCAATCCCTTGCCTCTCAGACGAAGGATCTTTCCGGGTTGGGTCCCTGAATCAATTTTTATTTTTACTTTTCCTTCAACGGTTGGTATTTCTACAGTATCGCCAAGTACTGCCTGTGGGAAACTTAAATATAGAGGGTAAATAAGATCGTTTCCATCCCGGATTAATTCCGGATGTTTCTGCTCTTCAATGACCACCAGCAGGTCTCCGTTAACACCACCCCTGCGGGCAGCATTCCCTTTTCCGGCTACATTGAGCTGCATCCCTTCTCCTACTCCGGGAGGTATATTAATGCTGATTACCTCACTTTCTTTAACAATACCTTCGCCGTGGCAACTTGTACATTTGTCGCGAATAATTTTCCCTTCGCCGCCACAAGTTGGACAAACCGATGATGTCTGCATTTGTCCCAGAAGTGTATTTGTAACCCGGGTAACCTGGCCAGTTCCATGACATGTAGAACATGTTTCATAACCACTGCTTCCTTTGGCCCCGGTCCCTGAACAAGCTTTACAGCTTACATATTTATTTACTTTTATCTTTTTCTCTACCCCGTTTGCAATTTCGTCAAGGGTGAGTGTAACTTTTACCCTCAGGTTCGAACCTTTGTTCACTCTCCGTCCCCGGCTCCTGCCTCCACCGAAGCCACCGAAACCGCCAAATCCAAAATCGCTGAATATGTCGCCAAAATGACTAAAAATATCCTCAACATTGGAGAAATTACCAGAACCTCCAGCTGCCCCTCCAACTCCTGCATGACCAAACTGATCGTATCTTTGACGCTTCTGTGCATCGCTGAGTACTTCATAAGCTTCTGCCGCTTCTTTAAAGTTTTCTTCGGCTTCTTTGTCTCCCGGGTTACGATCCGGGTGATACTTAAGGGCCTGTTTGCGGTAGGCTTTCTTTATTTCATCCTCCGATGCTCCTTTTGAAACACCCAGTACCTCGTAATAATCTCTTTTTGACATGTGTCCTTACTGTTATAGCTATGGTTTATTCTCCAACAACAACTTTGGAGTATCTTAACACTTTTTCATTTAGCAGGTATCCTTTTTCAACAACATCTACTACTTTTCCCTTCAAGTCTTCAGATGGAGCGGGTATTTTTGTTATTGCTTCATGATAATCCAGATCAAAGTCCTTTTCTCTGGCTTCTATTTCCTTAATACCATTCTGACGTGTAAACTCAATGAATTTGGTATAAATTAGTTCAACGCCCGTTTTAAGTGATTCAATATCCTCTGACTTCGCTATATTGTCCATCCCTCTTTCAAAGTCATCAATCACCGAAAGCATATCCTTTAATAAATCAGCATTGGCCTGCTTGGTCAGTTCTACTTTCTCTTTTAGCGTTCTTTTCCTATAGTTGTCAAATTCTGCCGAAAGCCTCAGGTATTTATTGTTCCAATCTGTAGCACTTTCAAGTGCTTCAGCGACTTGTTGCTTAAGCCCCTCTACTTCGCCTGTCAGTTTTTCGTGCTCCTTTTGCTCTCCTTCTGACGGTTTGTCTTTTATTTCATCTGTCTCTTTGGCTGATTCTTCTTTGTTCATGCCTGTTTTCTTCGACGATGGTTTTTTATCCTCTTCCTTCACTTCGTCTTTTTCAACCACTTCTTCGTCTTTTATTTCTGTTTCCTCAGCCTTTTTAGTAGCCTTCTTTGTCATAGTTGATACTTGTTATAAAACATATTAACTTATAATCCCGCAAATCTAGTCAAATTGTTTGCCAAAAGAAACAAAAAGACATTTTGACAGTCCGGGTGAAGAGTACACTTCCCCTGTTTTCGAAAAAAAGACTCGTAACAAAAAGTAGCTCAGGAACAAAACCGCTAACGGACACCCTCAATGGATTATTATTTTGTTGTTTTGTCAAACCTTATTGAACAATACTTCGTATACTAATCTGCACTACACGGCCTTATCCTTCCTGATAAAACCATTCTACACATCCATAAAGAACCCTTACTGATAAATAATCAGTTGTCTACAAATCCATAAAAAGCTATCAGAGTTTATTAAAAACAATGGTGAATACCATTTAATAGATGTTGAAAAAAGGCTCAGATACTTCATTAAAGACATTTTGACCCAAAATCCCAAATTCTCAAAAAAGGGAGTCTGTATCGTTCCGGCATACATTCTCCCTTTTCATATGTCTCCATATCAATAAAACGATTTCCGGACAGCCAAAAAATAAAGCTAAATCATTAACATGAAAGTTATTATATTAAAAGAAAGTTATAAACCAGATTAAGAAATAGAAGCATAACTACCATAAAGTCAATACGGAAAACAGAAGCATAACTTTCCCCGCCAACTGCCATCTGAATGTATCACGAATTGTACCAATACGCACTGAAAGGAGAGAGAAAAGCGTCAATTTAATTTCACTGCTGTATGGGTGAGCAGGCTGAAATAAAAAAAGCATCCCGAAAAGAAAATAGACTGACAATCAAATTCTTACCTCGGTTAAACCTTATTTAAACGGTCCTCAATACGTTTTGTATCACGTTTTTTGATATCCTCCCTCTTATCGTACTCCTTCTTTCCTTTTCCTAAGGCAATATTTACTTTAGCATATCCCGAACCTGCTATAAAAAGCCGTGTAGCCACAATAGTAAGCCCCCTTTCGCGGACTTTTCGTTCAAGTTTTCTTAATTCGCTCCTGTTTAACAACAACTTTCGTTCCTGTACAGGATCGTGATTGGAATATCCCCGGTTTGCATATTCAGAAATATGCATATTCCTAATCCAAAGTTCTCCGTCCCTGAACGAACAGAAAGCGTCTACAAGATTTGCTTTACCAAGCCTTATGCTTTTTATCTCGGTTCCTGTTAAAACAATCCCGGCCGTATATTTCTCAATAAACTCATAATCGTGAGATGCCTTTCTGTTTCGTATATCAATTTTGTTCGCCATTTAAGAGCATTATAAATAGATAGAAATGCAAAGTAAACCTATTTTTGTAGAAATTCCTCGAACAATATGAATGGAAATAATTCGAAATATAACCTAATTGTAATTCTTGGCCCAACGGCAACAGGAAAAACCCGGTTTGCTTCATTAATAGCGTCCAAAATTGATGGAGAAATCATTAGTGCCGATTCCAGGCAGATTTATAAAAGAATGACTATTGGCACCGGTAAAGATCTGGAGGATTATATTGTAAATGGGAAGCAGGTTCCCTATCATCTGATTGATATTGAAGAGCCGGGAACAAAATATAATGTTTTCGAGTACCAAAAAGATTTTTTTAAGGCTTATGAGGACATTGTAACCCGAAACAAAATGCCTGTTCTGTGCGGGGGCACCGGCATGTATATTGAAGCGGTTACTAAAGGGTACAAACTCATATCGGTTCCGGTTAACAATAAACTCAGGCAAGAACTGGAGGGGAAAACACTTCCGGAACTGGAAGATATTCTGAAAACATATAAAAGGCTGCATAACAAAACAGATACAGACACAATTAAGAGGGCAATTCGTGCTATTGAAATCGAAGAATATTACTCAACTCATCCTGAGCAGGATGCGGACTTACCTGTTATAAACCCCGTTTACATAGGAGTTGATGTGGACAGGGAAACCAGAAGAAGAAGAATTACTGAAAGATTGGTGCGAAGGGTTGATGAAGGTATGGTAAAAGAGGTACAAGATCTTCTTGATGAAGGAATTAAACCGGATAATTTGATATATTACGGACTTGAGTACAAATACATAACGCTTTACCTGACCGGAGAATTAAGCCATGATGAAATGATTAAAAAGCTAAATATATCCATTCACCAGTTTGCCAAGAGGCAAATGACATGGTTCCGGAAAATGGAACGGGAAGGTATAAATATCAACTGGATAAATGCTTTTGAAAAAGAAGAAGAACGAATCAAAAAAGCGATTGGATGTATCTATGATAAATAATAATCCCGGTCTTTACTGGTGCAAATAGTACAATTCCCCACAATACAATAAAAAAGAAGTAAAGACCGGGTCAGGTTAAGCTGCGATATGCTGAAAAATATCTTTGATAATATCTCCATGAGTTGCCCTATAATTATTTTTCAACCATTGGTGTAGCTGG
Organism: Bacteroidales bacterium; assembly: GCA_965230395.1. Classification (GTDB taxonomy): domain Bacteria; phylum Bacteroidota; class Bacteroidia; order Bacteroidales; family UBA10428; genus UBA10428. Next base: position 681,678 of record CBDDKV010000002.1, on the reverse strand, counting down.
AGGATCTCATAAGATTTTAACCATTTGAAAGATTTTATTATTTCCTTTCGGAAAAGCTCTTTATTGTCACTGAGTTGAATAAGAATAGATTTTTGGTGTTCAAGCATGATATCAATGATTTAAGGTTCTTACTAAAAATAAGAAAATCGCCCTCCAAATCAAAAGCTGACGGCGGTGATATATATCACCCACGCTCGCCGAAACCCGGAAAAACACTACCTTAAAACGCTACCAAACACTCGTTTAACTACAAATCCCCGAATGTAATGAAATCCGCCATCAATGCTATATCCACTTCCTGAATATTGTGTTTCTTTAAGTAAATAGAATCAGAAGAGATTGCTGTTGTAAACCACTCAACGTCTCCGGCGGATCTTTTAAATGCCTCCCTGTAGTTCTGAATTGCTTCCTCAAGTTTCCCCTGCACCCACAAACAGTGGCCCAAGTTCAAAAAATCAGATCGTTGTCCTTCAGAGGCTGATACTTTCTTAAAATACCTTATGGCCTGTTCGGTCTTTCCCAACAAAAAACTACACCATGCGATGGGACGCTGAACTTTTACAAGATCTGGTTTTAAATATTCTACTTTAAAATAATATTTGAGGGCTGTTTCATAATCTTCCTTATCAATGTGAAGTTGTCCGAGAAGAATTTGTATTTCCAGTTCATCCGGTTCATGGTGCTCCGCTTTGGTGTAATACTCAATTGCCAGGTCAAACTGACCAAGGCTTCGGTAACAATACCCTAATTTCTTATGCAGCCAGGTCCTGTTTGTATCCAGAATTTCCGCCTGCTTATAATATTCAATGGCTTCTTCAAAATCCCCTGTTTTCTGAAAACAAAAACCAACTTTCTCAATAAGCTCAAATTGCTTTTCTTCACAAAGCAGGTTAATGAATATATCCCTGGCTTCTTTATAATAGTTCTTCTGGAAGTAAAACTCCCCAATTTTTCGGATATTATCGTTTGATAAAACAAGTTTAAAGAAAGCGGAGTTTGTAACATCAAGCTTTATTGAAAAGATATCTTCAAACTCATTTTTATTGGGATAAAGTTTAAAAAACCTGTATAAATCCTGAATATATTGTGTGAAGAACTGCTTGTCTTGTGCAATACTGTTATGCTTGTTTTCTTCTGACATAACCTCTTTCATTTGATTCAGTTCCATTTTAAACATTTCAAGCATCATGTTTTTTTGCATATCCGGCATAAAACCAATATTGAAACTAAATGAATACTTATCTGAATTACACATTACGGGAGCCTGCTCAATGCCCAGGAAAAAGTCATTCCAGTCAAAGCCGTCGCCAACTCCTTTAACCGATTTCTGAATTTCGGGGTGTTCTTTATAAAAAGGTAAAAACCAGTTGCTTATTTTTTCAAAAAAACCAAACCGCTTTAACATAGAAAAAGCCCCCATGAAAACATCTGAGCCATCCATTTGCATCATTGAAAACTCTTCCAATTTCTTGTATACTCCGGGAGTATCACTAAAAAACTGTTCCCAGTCAGGGTTTTTGTCTTCCAGGTTATCTTCACTTAGCAACTCATCAAGTTTAAGCTTCTCTTCAAGATCTGGACGGAGCTTCATTACTTCCGGAATAATCTCTTTTTGAATTTTCTCGGTTACTTTTTCAGTTTCCTGAGAACGAATAATTTGTAGTATTATTTGCTCAATACTCTTGCCCAGCTTCTCTGGATTTGCATATGACTTAAACCGGTTTGTTATCTCCGGATAAAGGACAAGCCTGCTTTGATAATGTAAAATACAAAAAACCAGTCCCACCAATGCCCTGTGCCAAACCTCTTTTTCTCCATTCTGATAAATTTCGAACAAAAGTTCCGCTTTGGTATGATCAAAATGCCGGATCATAGAAAGTGATATTGCACTCACAATTAATGATTTATCATACCATGGAATATGATTGGCGCTGACCAGCCTTCTTGCCAGCATACGCTCCCCTTCGCTATAATTATCGGTCAACCAAAGAATTGAAAATACATACCCGAGCGAATCATCGTATTTTTGTTTACCTTCAAGGTTGGCACTTTCAGCCGGTTCAATATCTTCCAAAAGAGCTGAAAACTCCTGCTCTATGGTCATTTGATCAATTATCGCCGACTTTTCCTGTTCTCCCAGGCGCATAAATGTGTCTTCTGACCTTTTTTGCGTCGCTATCCAATTACTGCTATTTGTCACTATGACTGCGATAAGATCATCTGTCAACTCCAGCAACCTTCTTTTTAGCCCACTGAATATCTTATCCCTTTCCGGATCTTTTGTTCCCCTGAAGGTATACTTTAGAATATTTTCATACGTCTGTTCCAGATTCTCAAACTCATTAATATATTCCCCGTCCCTTGATGCATAAGCCAGCTCTGAAATCCCTCTCAGGGCAAAGCTTATTCTATTATTTAAAACCGAACTGATTATTGTTTTTTGCTTTTCTGTTGCAACTTTTAATTCCATGATAAAACTGACAAATTGACAATTAAAACCGGTATGAGGTACTTCCTCTTTTAAAACCGGATAAAAACTTATTATAATCGAATAGTCAAAAACTATGCTAGTTTAAAAACACTGTCAATGGTGCATGTGATGAGAATCGAGCAACAACCACATCACTGCTAGTCCGGCAATCATAAAAACTACCTGAAAAACAGAACTTTTCGCCGACTTTGAATAGTTTAACTCCGGAATAAGATCGGCCAGGGCAATATAAATAAAACCTCCTGCCGCCAAAGGCAAAACATAGTGAGAAAACTCTCCGGCGTATTGGGGAAATGCAAATACAAGCCCCCCTCCAATAAATGCAGACAATGCGGAGATAAAATTATAAGCCAGTGCCTTTTTTCTGCTATACCCAGCCTGAACCAACACAGCGAAATCTCCTATTTCCTGTGGCAATTCATGGGCTAAAACTGTCAGACTGACAATTACTCCTGTCTGAACATCAATGCTATAGGCTGTTGCTATTAGAATTCCATCAAGAAAGTTATGAAATGCGTCAGCCACCAGGTTCAGCAGTCCAAAAGATTTAACCTTATTATGTTCATCTCCTGAATAAGAACGACGGTGAAAATGAAGGTATTTTTCAAGAATAAAAAAGCAAAGTATACTGATAACTACTAATACTGGTGCCGAATGACTATGTCCATGCCCAAGAGACTCCGGTATTAAATGCAGAATGGCACCCCCCAATAGGCTCCCAACTGCAAAACTCACCAACAGTTTTTGAATTTTATTAAAAAAAGCCTTTTTAGCAATCAGAAAAACAATTCCGGTCAAGGATATCAAACTAACAGCCAAAATGCTCATAAATGTATAAAGCCAAGAATAATCCATTAATAAACCTTTATAAAAAGCTGCCTGAAAACCTGATTAAGTGACATTGCTCCTTAAACCTCACAAAGAAGTTGGCATGAAAACATCTTTTCAAACAGCCTGGGTTTGTAACTAAAACATGTTCTTTGTATCCCGTAACGACAAAGTACATCGAATAAAAAACACTAAATCCTTTCAAGTGTTTACGAAAAAACAATTCTTTTCCGGCTTCTTTCAATACCCAAAATCAATTAAATAACAAAAAGTGTTCTCTCTAACATAGTACGAATAACGATACTCCCTAATACGAAAAGTAAAGATGAAAGCCATAAATTCTCAATTACGTAATTTTCATCACTACTTCCACAGAAAAGCATTCTTCATTTGAATTCTGGGTCATTCAAAAACATGAAATAATCATGTTAGGGTATGCAGAAGTAGAATATTTCTGGTTATCTGAATTTATTTCTTTGACTTCTTGACTTTTGGCATGCTCATTTTTCCCTTTTTCGTCATTTCCCTGGCAAAATCAGAATATCCATTCTGACAAATAAATGAAATGCAGCCGCTTCGATCCGTTCTGGAAACAAACTCAATTACCCTTGCAATGGTGTTATCATACTTCTTACATTCTTTTACTTCGGCAAAATCCTTACACTCAGCACAGGACCTGCGATCAGTATCTCTGCAACATTGCCTTATTTTACACCATGCCGCTTTCTCATTTTCCTTGCACCCCGGACATTTCCCCTTTAAATATTTAGAACAACTACCACAATATAAACCGCAATATGCTATCATTTCTTCATTTTGTATAATTCCCATTTCTCCTCTTTTTATGTTAAAAACTTAAACAAATTGTTGCCGTATTTTTAAAATTTTGAAGATTGATACTTTTAACTGCAAGTTTAAGATTACAATGTGACAACGGTATGTCAGCAGGTAATACATTCTTTACCATAAATCCGTGTTTTTTGTCTTTTCCTGCCACAATCCGAAATTTTAACTTTAACTGGAAAACACGGGCTTTTAAGGTGTGTTCTATCATTGATTCATTCAAATTTTATTAGTATATTTAATTATTCTAACTTTAATATTCAGGCTATGACGACAGATACTACAACCCAAAGTAGTTCATACTTATCCTTTAAACTGGGCGAAGAAGCTTTTGCCGTTCATGTTAACGATGTACTTAATATCCTGGAAATGACTAAAATTACTACTATCCCCAAGGCTCCTGTTTATTTAAAGGGAGTAATCAACCTAAGAGGGATGGTGCTTCCTGTTGTTGACGCAAGATTAAAGTTTAACATGGAAGAAATTGAGTACACCACAAACACATGTATCATAGTCATGGATTTAAACTCCGGAGAAGAACTTGTTCATGTAGGGTTTATTGTAGATCAGGTGTTGGAAGTTCTGGAGCTGGATTCCGGTCAAATAGAACCGCCCCCATCATTGGGCACCAATTTTAAATCTGATTTTATTACAGGTATGGCCAAAGTCGAAGACGGTTTTGTGATGCTTCTTAATATGAGCAAAATATTCTCTCTGAATGAAATGGATATGTTGAGGGCAGAGAATACAGAATCAACAGAAAAAGTGAACGAAGAACATTAGCTCTCTTATTTTCAGGATCCTATTCTGTATTTCTCAACTAATAACTCCGTTTTGTTCCGGATCACTTCTTTTAACTTCCGGTCGGGTACTTCTATTACCAGGTTTCCTAATCCCATAAGCCAACTGGCAATATAGCCGTATTCATGAACAGCGAACCTCATTTCCATGTAACCGTCCCGCTCTTTTTCCTCATAAAAGCCGAAGTAATATCTTGTTTGTGATATTGTTGCAGACTTTTCTTTATCGAATAGAATACTTACAGAAAAAACATCATTATCCGATTGAATTTTATTAAAATATTCATGAATTGAAAACCCTGCATTGTGTTCAATTTTTTGGCTGGTTATTTCAACCTCCTGAAACCTGTCCAGCCTGAAGTCCCTGTAATCGTTTCTGAACTTGCAAAATGCTATCAGGTGCCATTGGAAACTGTAAAAACATAAGCTCAAAGGTTCTATAATCCTGGATGTACTGGCGCTTCTGTAATGTGAAAAATATTTAACTGTCAAGCAGTTTCCATCAGAAAGCGCCTGTTGTACAATGGTCATATTATTATTAGGACAGTCTTCTTTTACAGGCAATGGATTAAAGAAGACATGAACATTCTTATGCATATTATCAACGAAGTCAAGTTGTTCTTCTGGTAAAACAGCCTTAATTTTATTAATAGCCAATCCAAAATACGTTTTCACTGACTGGTCACTAAATTTTTCGATAAGCTTTTCAGCAATTAACATCGTCCCGGCCTCTTCAGGGGTGAACATAACTGGCGGCAAATGATATCCTTCAACAAGGTAGTAGCCCCTGCCCGCCTCTGCTCCAATTGGCACTCCGGCTTCATCAAGTGCCTTCATATCCCGGTAAACGGTTCTCAGGCTTATGTCAAACCTTTCAGAAATTTCCTGTGCCGTAATGAGTTTATGAGATTGTAGCATTATTAAAATTGCCGATAAACGATCTATTCGGTTCATCTACTTGTGGTCTAATGTATTGGATTAAAAAACGAACGAATATAAGCAAAAAAACTTTGACTTAACAGCCCCTTCATCCATTCCTGTCTGCCAAACCGTCCACAAAATAACAAAAGGTGTGTCCCGGAATAATCAACTTCTCCAACCTCCCATTAATCAATCTCTTTAAGCAAATATATTTTACTCCAGAACCACCTTGATTGTAGCCACCTAACAATAATCCTTACTACTTTAGTTATTTAAAAATAACACCCGGCAGCTATTATATTAAATGGATATCGGTGAATTAATACCGATACTCGGTAAATTAAACGGAGTAATATGCTAAAAGAAATTTTAAGCCGAAGATAGATAATAAAACTATCCGGGAAGGTCCCTGTAATCTCTAACGTAAGTATTCCTTTTTCTTCAGTTTACAATACCAATCGACAAACTGGTCGTCATAGAGAATATTGTACCCCCAATCTTTAATATAGTCTTCTTTCATTTCTTCAGGCAAAAATTCGTTCTGAAGCATGTTGTTTAAACGGTTTCTTACAACTATCAGATAACCATCCCTCCATGCCTCTTTGCAGGGTTCAAACTCCAGTGTATGTATATCTTTTGCCATAATAATTATATAGTTATGCTTCTATATTGTTTTTAATACGTTTAAAATAATCTGACTATGAGTCTTCCAGTATCTGTTTTTCAGCCAATCAAAAAGCTTGTATAGCTCGGAAACTTTCAACCACTTAATTGACTTAAACAACTCTTTTTCAAACAAATTTTCATCGTAACTAACATTTGATATTACCAACTTTTGATGTTCTAACATATTTTCAGGGTTTAATTTATTAAATAATTTTGACCTGTAATTATTGTCAAATATCAATTTAAATGCCTACACGTAATAATGTCATTGTGACACAACCCCAATTAACATATGACAGAAAAACGTTCATCCCGGCTGACATTTCTTTGCCACTCCTATCGTAAGAATGAACAATCAATTCTGCTAAATGTCTGAATTCTCCAAATTATGATTTTCGAAATCATATTTCCGGTAAAAACAAGACTTCCTGTATTCTCCGGAAGAGTTTTTTGTATGACAAGCCCCACCAGAAACTTTGCTGACTTTATATATAACGCAATCCTGATCGCAGTCCACCAATATATCAGTAATCTTCATCAGGTTTCCGGAAGTCTCCCCCTTTTTCCATATTTCATTTCTGGATCTACTCCAGAATGTAGCGTATCCGGTCTCAACCGTTAAATTGAATGCCTCTTCGTTGACATAACCCAACATAAGTATTTCTCCACTGTCCTTCTCCTGCACAATGGCAGGAATAAGCCCACTGTCCCCAAATTGCAAAAATACTTCTGTGGATTCTTCCAATTTCTCTTTATTCATAATTTCAAATATAATAATATCACCTTCGTGTCACCAAACAGAACAATGGATTTATCCATAAGTTTAAAAAGCCTGTCAACAAAATAAAAAAGAAATACCTCAGTTATAAACATGAATATCGCCACTTGCGTAAAAGGCAGTGTGATATTTTTTAAGAAAATGTTTTGATGGACTTCCTTCTGCTGGAATTCCCTCGCTCGGAAGAATGTAAACCGAACCACATTCGGGACATACAGCTTTGGAACCATCCACATTGAGTGAAACACTTTTTGGTAAATCATGAGGACAGGTTGCATCAAATGCATAAAATACTTTTCGGTACTCCTGATGATAAATTATAATGCCATTATTATCATATCCAACCGACGCCCTTCCCTCCGGATGAACCTCTATTTTCACTGAATTTGAAGCAGCTTGCAGCTTGATAAATTCAGGATCTCTGTCAATATTAATAGTAAGATCCATGTATACATAAGGGATAGCAACATGATCCGGATTTTCACATTCAACAGAGAATATTGAAGTAAGTAAAAGAATTACAGAAAAATAAATTAACTTTGAATGGTTCACTTTTGATGGATATTTTTTTTGTGAAAATACATATTTTAAACGTGGGAAGGATATTATTAGTATTTTTTATGATATTTTTAACCCTGAACACACACTCTCAGACCAAAGAAACCAAAAAGGTTGAACGTGAGGAGGAGAAAGCGGAGAAAAGGGAAGAAAGAGAATATCAAAAAGCCAGGGAACAGGCTATAAAAGACCACTATAACAGGCAATCTGATGCAACGAAAGCTCAGATGAAAAAATCGGCTAAGAATGCCAAGAAGTTTAATAAAGAAAAAAAAGATGGATTTTTAGAGGGAATTATTCGAAAGAGAAAACACCATAAAGAAAAAAGAAAACGAAAGTTTCGTCAAAAAAGAATGTAAGTATGGAAGATATATTTGAACTATTGCTCTATGTTGTGATTGCTGTGATTAGCATAGCTGGCGGCTTATATAAAAACTATGCTAAAAAAAAGGCTGAAGGACAAAGACAACAGGGATGGCCCCAAACCAACTCTTCACCGTCCTCGTTCCCTGAACCATTTCAGGAAAGCACCCCTCAGTATTCTAATCCTTTTGAAGAATTTATCCAGGAGCAACTTGAAGGTGACGTTCCCGAATCTATCGAGTACTACGATGAGACAGAAACTACTGAGCCTAATGACAACGGCACTTATGAAAATGAAGGGACTGCCGTATTTGAGAATACAGAACAAACAATTCTTTCTGACGACTTTAAAAATGAGAATTTTTCAATTTCGGAGGAATTGCAAAAACAGGAGGAAGAGGCCTTTTATAATATATCAGAAGACGAGATCGCAGACGCCCCCCTTGATCTGTCAAACAAATCTGAACTAAGAAAAGCTATTATATATTCAGAAATCCTTAAGAGACCCGAGTTTTGATTTGAATTAACAAACTCTCCCTAACAATTTTGTTTTGCATAGGCTAAATATTTATTACCTTTGTATGATGAAGAGTTCCGAATACTTCCGGGATTCTTTTTGTTTTATATAGAGTAGTAGATTAAAAATAGGAGGAGGAACAATTATGTCTTCGATTTCTTATGTTACAGAGGAAGGGTTGCAAAAGTTAAAAGATGAATTGGAACAATTGGTTAGCGTTGAAAGACCTGCTATATCCAGACAAATTGCAGAAGCAAGGGATAAGGGTGATTTATCTGAAAATGCAGAGTATGACGCTGCTAAAGAAGCCCAGGGATTATTAGAGTTAAGAATATCTAAATTACAGAATACCATTGCCAACTCTAGGATTATTGATAAATCGAAGCTTGACAATTCAAAGGTTCAGATACTTAGTAAGGTAAAAATAAAGAACGGAAAAAATAATGCAACAATGGTTTATACCATAGTGGCAGAAAGTGAAGCTGACCTAAAAGCCGGAAAAATTTCCGTAAACACACCGATTGCTAAAGGCTTACTGGGCAAATCAGTAGGGGAAGTTGTAGAAATCACGGTTCCTTCCGGGAAAATTCCTTTCGAAATTGTCGAAATTTCAAGTTGATTCCTGATTCCTTTCAATATTCTTAGGCTTTTCTGTTTCAAATATTACTTATGAATACAAAATAATTGCTCGTGTATTCTTTATTATTAATGCCTGTAAGGAAACCTTAACTCAAAATACAATGGCTTCAATCTTTACAAAGATCGTAAATGGTGAGATTCCTTGTTACAAAATAGCCGAGGATGAAAAGTTTTTGGCTTTTCTTGACATTAACCCCTTAGCCAAAGGACATGTATTGGTCATCCCTAAAGAAGAAATTGACTATATCTTCGAACTGGAAGACAATCTTCTGGCGGAGATGCACCTTTTTGCAAAGAAAGTTGCAATTGCAATTGAAAAATCGGTGGAATGCAAACGAATCGGGGTTGCTGTCATTGGTCTGGAGGTACCTCATGCCCACATCCACCTTGTGCCAATAAACAACATTAGCGATTTGAACTTTTCCAATCCGAAATTAACACTTTCACAAGGCGAATTTGAGGAAATCGCACAGAGGGTTAAATCAAACCTATAACGAACATAATATCGAAGAAAAGCTGAATCAGGCTTTTCTTCCCGGATTTTTGTTTATAAAATCGCCCCAGCCCCGATAATTGCTCCCAGTGGTAATATTTCGCTGATAATAGTGACATAAGGCTGCCGCGAGTGCATCTGTGGCATCAAAATCTTCGGGCTCTTCATTATATTTTAGAATATTCTTTAAGATTGCAGCCACCTGCTCTTTTGAAGCGGCCCCTTGCCCTGTAATAGCTACTTTAATTTTTCTTGGAGCATATTCAAAAATTGGGACTTCCCGCTGCAATGCCGCTGCAATCGCAACCCCTTGTGCCCGGCCCAACTTTAACATCGACTGTACATTCTTACCATAGAACGGAGCTTCAATCGCCATTTCATCCGGAAAAAACTTATCAATCAATATTGTTGTTGCCGAGTATATTTCCTTGAGTTTCAAATACGGATCTGTAATCCTTTTCATCTTTATCAAACCCATGTCCAGCATCGATGGATTATTATCTTTAACAATAAGTATTCCATATCCCATCACACTTGTTCCCGGATCAATCCCAAGAATTATTCTGTCTTTTACACGTGCATCCTTCAACATGAATACAAAGAAAAGCAACTTTTTCAAAAAAACGCCAACCCTGAATAAGTTCTCAGGCCTCTACGGATGTGAAGGTGTTTATTCTATCCTTTCTTTGAATTGTCAAGTACCGAAGTTGCTGTTGCTATCAGGCTGGAAATATCCGCCAGATTTGAAGGAATAATCATTGTGTTGTTTTCCTTTGCCAGTTTCCCGAACTCTGTAATATATTGTTCCGCAATCCTCAGGTTAACTGCATCCATACCATTATTGTCCCCTATTGCACTTGCAATTTCGCGAATACCTTTTGCTGTAGCCCCGGCCACTCTTTCAATTTCACGGGCACGGCCTTCCGACTCGTTTATCCTCCGCTGCATTTCTCCTTCAGAACGCGCAATCAACTCTTGTTTATCCCCTTCTGCTACATTTATTTTTGCCTGCTTCGCCCCTTCTGACTCTGCTATCATAGCCCGTTTTTCCCTTTCTGCACGCATTTGTTTTTCCATGGCATCTTTAATGCTTTGTGGCGGTATTATATTTTTCACCTCATAACGTGTAACCTTTACTCCCCAAGGGTCTGATGCTTTATCCACCGCATCAATAATAATGTTATTAATCGTATCCCGTTCTTCAAAAGTCTTATCCAGCTCCAGCTTACCGATAACACTCCGCATCGTGGTCTGCGCGATCTGAATAGCTGCAAAGCGATAATTATCAATGCCATACGAAGCCTTTTTTGCGTCAATGACCTGAAAATACAATACCCCATCAACCTCTACTGAAATATTATCCTTAGTAATACAAACCTGTGGGGCTACATCCATAGCCTGCTCTTTTAAGGTGTGCTTGTACCTTACTTTATCAATAAACGGAACCAGGATGGTAAATCCTGCTGTCAGGGTTTTTCTATACTTCCCCAGTCTTTCCACAATATATGCTGAACGCTGTGGTACGATTTTAACATACGATAAAACCAACACGACTGCCACAACGGCAATTCCAATAAGAAAAATTGTTTTCGGATCCATTACTTTTGTTTTTAAGCTTTTTTGACAATAATTTTTGATATATGTAACTTTATACTATCCTTTTCAATAATTTTCACCTCATCTCCATGCTTAAGTTCGGTATCGGCAATTGCCGTCCATTGGGTCCCTTTAAAATGTACTTTACCAGGCACTCCTTTTTTAAAATCCGAAGCCACAAACAATGTCTTTCCGATAAACTCATCTTCTAATATGTCAACATCATCCTCCTGTTCTTCGAAAAAACGATGTTTTATAAACTTTCTTAATAAGAATAAACCCGCAACTGAACTTATAACAAAAATGAGTAATTGCATATTTAACCCGGGGTTAAACAACAAAATTGACAAAGATGTTACCCATGCCCCAACACCAAAGAATATTAGAATTAAGCCCGGTAAGGCAATCTCCAAAATGATTAAAAACAAACCAATAACAAACCACACTACCGGTGGTGTAAAAAACTCATGAAATTCCATTATAAACTGATTTAGCAATAATTTAGAGAAATATTCTCATTTAACCTACAGCCTTCTTAAAACTTTTTGCGCCCATAGTCGTGAATTCATTATTAATTCAGGCTTTTCAGGATAAACTTTTTTTTGTATTTTGTTCCTGTAACCAATTTTATGTAAAACCTGAAGTATTACAGTTCTTATTCTCCTAAAGGAAACCATTACATTCCTGATACGTAAAATTTGTTATGATTTGCTCTACTTTCTGATATTAATAATAAAAGATATGCTTGTAGTACGACTTTCTGCTATTCACCTAATTCTAATATTGACATTTTTAAAAGGGATCTCTCAGGAACTACCTGCTCTTGAAAAAAAAATAACTTATGGAGAAGACGGGCGGGTATACATAAACAAAGATTTAGGGATTTACTTATGGCTATCAACCTCTCCGGACGAAGGGGCAAAGAAATACCGCTTAATGAGTGATTCCTCCAAACAATTTACAAACCCCATGTTTCTTGATACTGAAGGATACAATACTGTTCGTTCCCCTTCTGCCGTTGATACTGCAACAAAACGGCTAATCTATCCTACAAGGGACATTATCTTTGAAATATACTCAGACAGTAGAGCCCCAAAAACCAGTCTCAATTTTACCTCTGGAAATGTGAAGTACTTAAAGGGTAAAAAGTACTATGGAAATAACGTTAAAGCTGTTTTAAAAGCTTACGACAGGGGATCGGGGACCCTAAAAACATATTATTCAATCAACAATGATCCTTTTAAGGAATTTAAGGACACCATTTCATTCACAACAGACGGAGAGAAAAAACTTGTGTATTACAGTTACGATGAAGTTGGAAACCAGGAAAAGCAGGGTGAAACCAGATTTACGGTTGATAATACGGCCCCGGAGATCAGTTTTAACATCGCTGGCCAGTCTGATAAAAACTCTTTCCCCCCTAATGCCCGGATAGAATTAAAAGCCAGCGACAACACCGGAGTAAAGGGTATATATTACACCATAAACAATGGAAAAACCAGAACCTATACTTCTTCCAAAGTGCCGGTAAAATTACTTGGTCCGAAAGACTGGGTAGTTTCCTTTTGGGCTGTTGACTATTTAGGCAATACATCTGAACCTAAAATCATCCGGGGAATTAACAATACAATTCAATCGACGGAATTGTAACCGTTAAATTTACATCTCCCTTGAAAGAATGAGAAACACGAAGGAAGGACTTTGAAAAAAGCCCTGACCCGTCTTAATTCAACTAAGACTGAATTAATCTATCAATGAAAATCGAGTGTAGTCTTGTAAGGGCTCTGGAATTTTAATCCCTTCTTCTGTCTGATTATTTTCCAATAAAGCGGCAACAATTCTTGGCAAAGCCAATGAACTTCCATTTAAGGTGTGCGCTAAGACAGTCTTCTTTGTTTCCATATCTTTATACCGAAGTTTCAACCGGTTAGACTGATAAGATTCAAAGTTCGATACTGAACTCACCTCAAGCCAACGTTCCTGCGCTGCCGAATATACTTCAAAATCGTAAGTTAAAGCAGAAGTAAAGCTCATATCCCCTCCACAAAGCCTGACTATTCTGTATGGCAATCCCAGTTTTTTTATAATAGACTCAACATGTGATACCATTCCTTCAAGTGCTTCATAAGACTTCTCTGGCTTTTGAATCTGAACTATCTCTACCTTATCAAATTGATGCAAGCGGTTTAGCCCACGAACATCTTTTCCATAAGAACCGGCCTCACGCCTAAAACAGGGTGTAAATGCAGTACATTTAACTGGAAAATCGTTTTCATTGAGAATTACATCTCTGTAGATATTCGTAACCGGAACCTCTGCCGTTGGTATCAGATAAAAGTTCTTATTTTCTTCAGGGACGCAGTACATTTGCCCTTCCTTATCCGGCAATTGTCCGGTTCCAAACCCGGAATCTTCATTCACCATTAAAGGCGGCAGCACTTCCTGATAACCTGCATTTTGATTTTCATCCAGAAAAAAGTTTATCAAAGCCCGTTGTAAACGAGCTCCCTTTCCCTTATACACAGGAAATCCGGAACCTGTTAGCTTATTTCCCAGTTCAAAATCAATTATATCATACTTACCTGCTAAATCCCAATGCGGCAAAGGGTTTCCATCCAACTTTGGAATTTCGCCCCCCGACCTTATTTCAATGTTCTCCTCTGCTGTTTTTCCTTCCGGCACCGACTCATGAGGTACGTTAGGTATTTGAACCAAAAGCTCATTTAACTGCTCCACAACCTCTGAAGCCTGTTTCGAGCATTCCTTTATCTTTTCTTTTAATTCAGAGGTTCTTAACTTTGCCTCATTGGCCTCATCCCGCTTTCCTTCCTTAAACAAAACACCTATTTGTTTTGACAATTGGTTCATTTCTGCCTGCATGGCATCGTTTTCCATTTGCAATCCACGGCGTTGTTTATCTTTGTCAATAATTTGAGCAACAACTTCTTTTGCATCAAAATTTTTAACTTTCAATCTCTCAACTACCCAATTGGTATTTTCGCGAATAAGGTTTAAAGTCAGCATAGTATGAATTGATTAATAAAAAAATCTCCTGTAATGTTTATTACAGGAGATAAATATATCGACTTTTTTAAAATCTTTAATCTTCAATTGGAAGAATAGAAACGTAACTACGATTGTTACCTTTCTTTATAAATTGTACTGTACCATCAACAAGTGCGAAAAGTGTATGATCCTTTCCCATACCCATGTTTTCGCCCGGGTGATGCTGAGTTCCCCTTTGGCGTACAATAATGTTACCAGCTTTCGCTTGTTGTCCGCCAAAAATTTTAACGCCTAATCGTTTACTTTCCGATTCTCTACCGTTTTTTGAACTTCCGACTCCTTTTTTATGTGCCATGGCTTAATATCTTTCTTTACAGTTTTATCTTTTTCATCTGCTACCAGGAATGTTACCCGGCTTTTATATCTTCAATTAAAAGTTCGGTCATATACTGACGATGGCCATTAAGTACCCTGTAACCTTTCCTTCTCTTTTTCTTAAAGACTTTAACTTTATCTCCTTTAAGGTGTCCAACCACCTTTGCTGATACCACAGTATTAGCTACAGTTGGGGTACCAACTTCCACTTTTCCATCGTTGTCTACCAGAAGAATTTTGTCAAAATCAACATTTGTACCTTCCTCTGCTTCAAGTCTGTGCACAAAAACCTTCTGGTTTTTTTCAACTTTAAATTGTTGGCCTGCTATGTCAACTATTGCGTACATATCGTAATAAATATTATCCTGTTCTCGAAAATTGGAATGCAAAGATATAAAAAATGTGTGAACTCCAAACAATTATACCTAATTATTTTCAGAAAGTCAAATTCTTTTGTATTTGACAACCTTTTGTTTCTTATCTTGCCCCATTCGGTATATATTTGTGCTTTATTTTAATTATTACGCTAGTTCCAACGATATACAAAACTGCACTATGTTTAATCTTTTTTACTATTGTTCTTGTAATTTGGTAAAATTAATTGCACGTTTGTAAGGAATGTAAGTTGGAATCAAGAAATTGTTGTTGAATAAATAATGGATAAGGTAAAATTAAATGTTCTTGGGATTTCGTATAGCCAGACCCAAACCGGAGCATATGCATTAGTACTGGCTGAAGAAACCGGTAACCGACGAATTCCGATAATTGTTGGAGGTTTCGAAGCACAGGCTATCGCTATACAACTTGAGGGGCTAAAGCCTGCCCGACCTCTCACTCACGACTTGTTTTTTAATTTTGCCAATACTTTCGGGATTAGGTTACTGGAAATAAACATCCATAAACTTGAAGAAGGTGTTTTTTATTCTCAACTGACTTGTTTTGACGGCAAAAGCACAGTAGAAATAGACAGCAGGACCTCCGATGCAATTGCGCTCGCTTTACGATTTAAATGTCCCATCTTTACTTCTGAGGATATCCTGACAAAGGCAGGGATAATCATTGATTTTGAACAGGATACGGAAAACTCTCCATCTGAAAATCAAGAGATTGAAATGGAGGAAAACCGTAGCAACAGCGATCTGGAAAACCTTTCCAGCTTAAGTGCTGAAGAACTAAAGAATTTTTTAGAAGAAGCGGTTAAAGCTGAAAATTATGAACGGGCCTCTAAAATAAGAGATGAATTAAACCGCAGAAAGTAGAGGGATGCTATGGCTAAAAAAATTCTCATTTTTATTTTCATTATTTGGACACTTTTTTCGGCAGCAGCTTATACCCAATCTCCTGAATTAACAGATACTTCTAAAACTTCTATTACAGATAATCCCAAGCAAGCAAATCAAATTCAACCCGCTACAGCGCCTATTATAAAAAACGACAAAAACAATCGGGTCGGGTTGGCCCTGCGGGGATTACTCGGAATAAGCGTTTTGCTGGGACTTGCATTTGTATTCAGTAATAACAGAAAAGCCATTTCGCCCAGAATAGTTTTTATTGGACTGGCTTTACAAATAGTACTAGGAATATCCGTCCTATATGTAAAAATAGTTAAAGATGCCATAAGCTTTATTGGGAGCCTTTTTGTTCTTGTTCTTGATTCTTCAGCCAAAGGGGCCGAATTCCTGTTCGGCAATTTTCTTGATTCAGAAAAATATGGATTCATTTTTGCTTTTGAAGTTTTACCAACCATCATCTTCTTTTCTGCTTTAATGTCCCTGCTTTTTTACCTGGGGATTGTTCAAAGAATAGTTTTTGTTATGGCCTGGCTGCTTAGAAAAGCATTGGGCATGTCGGGTCCTGAAAGCCTTGCTGTTGCAGGAAATGTGTTTCTTGGTCAAACAGAATCACCATTACTTATAAAAGCATACTTGCCCAAATTAACAGGTTCTGAAATATTTGTGGTTATGACAAGTGGAATGGCCACAATAGCAGGTGGTGTGCTCGCTGCTTATGTAGGCATGCTTGGTGGAGACGACCCGGCTGCGAAAGAAATGTTTGCCCGGCATTTGGTCACAGCATCTGTTATGGCTGCCCCCGGAGCTGTTGTTATTGCAAAAATACTCTTCCCCCAAACAGAATCAATTAAAAAAAATATAGATGTTCCCCGGGAGCATGTTGGACAAAATATTTTGGATGCTATTAGTAAAGGTGCATACGAAGGCCTCAAGCTTGCAGCAAATGTAGCCATAATGCTACTGGTATTTGTTTCTTTCATAAAACTTGCCAATATCTTTCTTGGCTGGACAGGAAAAATCCCTGTCCAGGATCTGAACTCAGAAAATCCGCTTAGCCTTAATCAGATCATTGCTTCAAAAACAAATGGCTTTTATACAGGCCTATCCTTAGAATATATCCTTGGGCAGATATTTGCCCCGATAATGTGGTTAATAGGAGTCCCCCGTGAAGACTTATCTGTTCTGGGAAGATTAATGGGGGAAAAGATTATCTTCACTGAATTTATCAGCTTTGATAATCTTAAAGAATTAATAAAGCAGGAAAATGTCATAAAATCGCCCAAAAGTGTACTTATGGCGACCTATATGCTTTGTGGTTTCGCAAACATTGCTTCTGTAGGAATTCAAATCGGAGGTATTGGGGCTTTGGCTCCAAATAAACGCGTCTTTTTATCAAAATATGGGATGAAAGCTCTATTAGGTGGAACCTTAGCTTCTTTATTATCAGCAACAATCATTGGTGTAATTGCCTGATTTTTTATTAACTTCATTGTTTGTTTCTCTTTTTTCAAATTATCTTATATCCGGATAAATGGTATGAGAACCTTAAACATACATAACTATAAGGATTTATTTTATAAATCTTCCCTCGGAGTTTTTACTTCCACAATAGAAGGGAGATATATAGAGACTAACGATGCATTTGTCCATCTGCTTGGATACTCGGATAGTAATGAACTACTAAAACTTGATGATATTTCTTCAGCAATCTATTCAATTGAAGGCGAACGGGACAAACTAATAAAAGAGTTACTGGAAAAGAACGACATTATCACTCATGAAACTTCATTCAACCGTAAAGATAAATCTCAAATTCCGGTAAGAATAAACCTAAAACTTATTGAAGAAGAAAACAAAGAAAAACTTGTTATTGGACTGGTTGAAGATATTTCCCCACACATGAGTACTCAAAAGCAGATTCTAAGAGAAAAACAGACACTTGCCTCATTAATTGAAAATTTGCCAGACTATATCTATTTTAAAAGTTCTGACGGAACAATTCTGATTGCAAATAAACCATTCAGGGAGTTATTGAAAACTCAGGCTGAAAATTCCGCAAAAGATTCATCATCAAGTATTATCAAAGAAATTTTTGAAGACGATGAACATATACTTCTTCATGGAAACAAAGTCCCGGAAAAACTTATTGAAATTGAAAACAATAATGTAAAGCATTTCATAAGTTTCGCCAAATATCCAGCTTTATCTGAAAATGAAATTACCGGTTTAATTGGTATTGGCAGAAACCTTACAGAACTTAAACAAGCCGAAAAAAAAATAATTGAAAGCGAAGCCAATCTTAATGCCCTTATCGAAAGTAGCCAGGATTTTATCTGGTCCATTGATTCAAAATACAGATTAATAACCTTTAATTCTGCATTCTCAAGGTATATAAAAGCAAACTTTGAGATTGAACTTACAGCCAGGGACAATATGGTGAATATTTTTCCAAATGACTTGAAGGATTTTTGGGAAAAGGCGTATGAAAAAGCGATAAAGGGAGAACAACATTTTGAGGAACTATCCATTACATCCAGAAACGTAACACTATATTTTGAATGTTCCTTTAACCCGATTTTCGATAAATCCCTGAACGTCTCCGGAGTCTCTGTAATTTTAACCGATATATCGGAAAGAAAACTTGCTGAACACGCAATCAGAGAAAGTGAGGAGCGGTTCAGGCAACTTGCCGAAAACACCAGCGACTCTTTCATCCTTTGGGACTCAACAGGTGTTTTGTACGCAAATCCGGCGTTTGAGAAAATATTCGGGGTAAGTGTTGAGGAAACTATGAACACCCCTTCTTTAATTGAAGAGATGATTGCAGAGGAAGATCGTTTACGATTTGTAAGAAACAGAAAGAAGGAAGCCAATGGAAAACAAAAGCCCCGAAATCAGCATTATTTATTAAAGAAAAGAAACCGAAAACCCTCAAAACTAATCTGGGCCCGCCATTTCCCTGTATATAACCATAAAGGTAAAATCTACAGGTATGTTACGGTTACAAGCGATCTCACAGAACAAAAACAACTCGAAGAAGTTTTAACAAAAACACGTTCACAACAGCAGGCCCTTTTAGATAACATTCCTTTTCTAGCCTGGTTAAAAGACAGAAACGGACGATATATCTCCGTGAACACTCCTTTTGCCAGCCACTACAACCTCAAAATAGAGGACATTATTGGAAAAATGGACATTGATGTTTTACCTGAACCAGAAGCCTTACGATCAAGTGAAGCAGACAAACAAGTTATTCAATCCGGTAAACGTGTCCACTTTGAAGTTGATGCCAATACAGACAATGGTACTGTTTGGAAAGAAATATATAAGTCCCCAATCTTTAATGAAAAAGGCAATGTAATTGGCCTGACCGGAATTTCCAGAGAAATTACAGACAGAAAACTACTAGAAGAGACCATTATAAAAAACGAAGAACACTTCAAAGCTTTACTTCAATATTCATCTGATGCGATCACAATTCTGGACAAAGATGGCAGAATTACTTTCGAAAGCTCTTTAAGGAACAGGATCCTGAACTTCCCAATTGAAGAGTTAATTGGAAAGCCTTTCAAAGATATTATACACCCTGATGACACCTACATTTTTGAAAACGCCTTTAATGAAAGCCTTTTAAACCCAGGCATTCAGATAAAAAAAGAATACAGAAGCCTGCATAAAAATAAAAGGTGGATCTATGTAGAAAGTATTTTCTCCAATCACCTTGGAAATCCGTCTATCAGTGGAATTGTTGTTAATACCAGGGATGTGTCAGACCGGAAAATGTCTGAATTAAAAGAAAGAGCTTATCACAACAACCTTATATTCTTGAGCAACAGCGCACTTGAGCTACTGTCAATCTCTGACAGGGAAGATATATACAAATTTATTGCCGATAAACTGTTCCATTTTTTAGAACATGCTGTTATTCTTGTGTCCTCTTACATTGAAGAAAGAGATTCATTTATTATAAAACAAGCCTCAGGACTGGAGCAATACCAAAACCAGGTAAAAAAAATACTGGGACGCTCCCCTGTTGGTGTTATCTATAAACGAAGTGAATCAAACCTACAATTCGAGAATGCCGGCTCCATTAATATTGTTAAGGATTTGGAGTCATATATCCAGTCTTCAGAAAAACAAATGCCTGCAATAAAAGAAGCTCTTGAATACCTGAATGCAAATAAAATATACACTATTACACTTGCCAGGAACAATAAATTACTTGGTTGTATCGGGATTATAACGCTTAATAAAACAATAATCAAATTCAAGCATATTATAGAAACATTTGCCCATCAGGTAGCGGTCGCCCTTCATCGCTCTCAGTTGGAATACGAACTAATATCAGCTAAACTTAAAGCTGAAGAATCTGACAGGTTAAAAACAGCTTTTCTGGCTAACATGAGCCACGAAATACGTACACCTATGAACGGTATACTGGGGTTTGCGGAAATGCTAAACGATGAATCCATTGCTGATACAGAGAGGAGAAAATATATCGATGTAATTAACAATAATGGTAAAATTCTGATAAACCTTATTGATGATATCATTGATTTCGCAAAAATTGAAGCCGGTCAGACAAAAATTGTCAACCACGAATTTTCATTAAATACGCTTCTGGATCAAATCAACAATACCTTCCTTGGAGGTGATTATAAAAAAGAAAAAAACAATGTTGAACTCCGCCTTGAAAAAGGGCTTATGGATGAAAACGGCTACATTCGGAGCGATCCTATCAGGCTGAGGCAAATACTTACTAATCTGATAAGCAACTCCTTTAAGTTTACGAATACCGGATACATTGAGTTTGGTTACAGCCTGAGAAATGATAAATTTCTGGAATTCTATGTTGAGGATACCGGTATTGGGATTCCTGCTGAAAAACTAAAAATTATATTTGAGCGTTTCGTCCAGGCTGACAACTCCCGTTCCAGAAAATATAGCGGTTCCGGTCTTGGACTGGCTATTTCCAAGGGCTTGTCTGAGTTATTGGGAGGACAAATGTGGGCAATATCAGAAGTAGGAAAAGGCTCCAAGTTTTGTTTTAGTATCCCATATCAAAAAGCAAAATTTAAAAAGAAAGAAGATAGCGGAGAAAAGAAACCAAAATCTACCTACAACTGGTCCGATAAAAATATCCTGGTAGCCGAAGATGATTTTTTTAGTTACAAATTCCTTGAAGGTTTTTTAAAACAGACAAAAGCCAATGTACTTCATGCTGAAGACGGGCAAAAGGCTGTTAATATTTGCTCCGACCAGCAAAATATTGATGTTGTTTTAATGGATGTTCAGATGCCAGAAATGAATGGACTTGATGCGACAAAAAACATAAAAAAATTCCGCCCGGAACTCCCCATAATAGCCCAAACAGCAAATGCCATTGCAGAAGAAAAGCAGAAGTGTTTTGAAGCTGGTTTCGATGATTTTGTTACCAAACCCATAAATATTTCCGAACTGTTCATGAAAATTGAACACTGGATGATAAAAAGTTTAAATAAAGATGCATGATTCTCTTCTGGGGCTTATTTTATCTCATTCTGGCTTCATATTGCACTACTATTTTATTCTTTACACAGGGCTGGAAAAAAATTGTTAAATATCATCCAAAACTAAAAAGTCCGGATACAGTTTTCCTGTCCGTAATTATTGCTTTAAGAAATGAAGGGCATAATATTTCAAAAATCAGGAGTTTAATAAAAAGCCAAAACGATGAACGGAATCAATTTGAAGTAATCCTCATAAATGATCACTCTGAAGATAATACACTGCGGTTAATTAAAAATCTGGCTGCCGAAAATGAAAATGTTATTGCACTAAGTCTTCCGGATAATGAATATGGAAAAAAAGCCGGTATAAGAAAAGGGATAAAAAGCGCCCGGGGAGAACTTCTGATTTTTACCGATGCTGATTGCTCTGTCCCCACGGAATGGCTCCGTTTATATAATTCCTTCTACCTTGAACACAATAAACCCGACATGATTATTGGACTTGTTGATATGGTACCTGCTGACGGGGTTTGGGAAAAGTGTTTCCGGTTAGATTTTCTTTCATTGGTAATATCTTCAGCCGGCGCTACAGCAACTCATCACCCGATATTCAATAATGCCGCTAATCTCGGAGTAAAAAAAAGCTCCGTTTGTTCTGAAGAATTCCTGCAAAATCAGGTTGCTTCGGGAGATGATGTTTTTCTTCTCCACAGTTTTAAAAGCCAAAAAAAAAGAATTGAAATTTTAAAAAGTCAGGAACACATTGTTCAATCTCCCCCCCCCAAAAACCTTCAGGAATTTCTCCGGCAAAGGATCCGGTGGGCATCTAAAGCAGGTTATTACAAAGATACAGACAGTATTTTTGTGGCTTGGGTGGTTTTTCTATTGAATCTGTTTTTTATCATTTCCAGTATAGTAACCCTGTTTACACCTGGGGTGGTTCCCCTTCTGGTTGCGTTTCTTATTAAAACCCTGGTTGACCTTAATGTTTTCTTATCTGGTAAACCTTTCTTTAATCTCAAAAAAGAGTTCTTTTTAATCCCTGTTATTGAATTAATGTACCCTTTGTATATTGTTTTTTCTGCAATAATGGGCAAAAAAAAGCCCTTCCTGTGGAAGGGCCGTTCAATACGCTAATATATATTGTAATACTTTAAAAATTCGTCTATTCAGCTACAACTATTTCTTTTACAACAACCTGACGACCTTTTCTTACATTTAAAAGATAGGTTCCCGCCTTTAACATACTTAATTCACTTGATAAGTCTACTGTGTTTTTACCCTCAGATAATGCCTTTTCTATTTCCGAAATTATTGTTTTTCCGGTAATGTCAGAAATCGATACAAAAGCCGGAGTGTTATTATCCGAATTGATATCCAAGAATAACTCTCCTGCCAACACTGGATTCGGATATACATTAACTTCTTCCTCTGCAATTAACTGAACAGGTTCTGCACGTTTAAAGTTCACCGCTTTATTGTTATAAGCAGCCTGGTGATTTACACTTTCATGTGTTCCACTTATTGTCTTATATTCCGTTAAAACAAGTAATGGGTATCTGTGTGTTTCATTGTACCAACGAAATGTTGTGATTTCAACAGAAGTTTCAGAAGTTTGAGAGTACTTAATGGTATAGCTTTTAACTGTTTTTATTCTTACCGTACTTTCATATGTCTTTCCTGGTAAAATTAGCTTTCCCCAAGCATCAGCTTCAACCGATCCTACTCCGGAAATATCTCCAAACTTATTGTTGTTGTAATAATAACTTCCGGAAAACGGTGCACTGTAATTATCTTCGTAAGAGAAAGGAAACCTCATTTTTTCAAATGGTTCCGTATATTCAACCTGTGTCCTGTTATCTCCTGAAGCGTACCCTACCTGCTTCATTCCATCCTCAGTAATATCAAAAAAGAAGCGGGTAGTAAATTCTACGAGTTGGGTATTTGCATAGTCGAACCTACCGACTGGCATATCGCTAATTTCTCCGGTGAACTCCTTTAATGCTTTTATACCACTGAAATCCCATGAAGTTTCCTGACCAGAAATTCCCGGTTCCATATATTCACAAAGAGTCATTGGGTTATCTGCTCCGGACTTCAAACTATGAGTCTCATATTTTAGTGTTGGCTGAGCTAGCGCGTAAGCCCCTATGGCGAATGATACTGCCGAAAGTATTATTTTTTTCATAATGTATATGAGTTTAATGGTTTAAATCTAAATAATAAATATACTCGGACTAAGTTAATAACTATCTCTTAAGAAATCATTAAACTAGTTCCCTAATTCTGACAAAAATTTAATTCTCATGATTCGAATATCATCAGCTGAATATTCGTCTTCTCCAAGTTCTTCTAATGCATCTTCCAAGGATTCTGTTTCCGCATCCTCCATAAAATAATCATACACTTCTTCCTGGTGGTCATCGTCAAGAACCTGATCTACGTAATAATCAATGTTAAGCTTTGTCCCACTGTTCACAATAGCCTCTATTTCATCCAGAAGATCAGACATTTCCAGACCTTTAGCATCTGCAATATCTTCAAACGGCATCTTCCTATCAATACTCTGAATGATAAATACCTTCATTCCAGACTTGTTTACAATAGACTTAACTATCATATCCTGAGGCCTGACTATATCTTTCTCCTCAACATAGCTCTTAATGACCTCAACAAAATCTTTTCCGTATCTTTTTGCCTTTCCGGCCCCAACTCCCGATATATTTTGCAGTTCTTCTATGTTAATAGGATATTGGGTTGCCATATCTTCCAGGGAAGGATCCTGAAAAATAACAAAAGGAGGTACCTGCTTTTGCCTTGAGACTTTTTTTCTCAGATCTTTCAGGATTTTAAATAATTGCTCATCGGCCGCACCACCTTTTCCCTGTGTGTTAACTGTAACATCATCATCCTCTGTATCAGGATAATCATGATCCTCTGCCAGTAAAAACGACTTTGGCTCCTTAAGATACCCGTGCCCCCGCTCCGTTACTTTTAGCAATCCGTAGTTTTCAATATCTTTTGATAAAAACCTGGCTATCAGCGCCTGTCGAATAACTGCATTCCAAAACTTTTCATCCTTGTCTTTTCCTGAACCGAACAATTCATGTTCATGGTGCTTATAAGACTTTATCGCATTATTATTAGCCCCCCTGAGGAAGCTTGAAGTATGATCGGCTTTAAACTTTTCTTTAATGGCCAGTACGGCCTGAAGCACTTTGACCATATATTCTTTTCCTTCAAACTGTTTTTTGGGGTTCAGGCAGTTATCGCAATTATTACACTGTCCGTTCATTTCTTCCCCAAAATATGCAAGAAGTTGTTTAGGGCGGCAAACCGATGACTCGGCATAAGCCACAGTTTCAAGCAGTAATTGTTTTCCTATCTCTTGCTCTGCGATAGGCTTACCCTGCATAAACTTCTCTAGTTTTTGTATATCCTTGTAACTGTAAAAAGCTATACATTTTCCTTCTCCCCCATCACGGCCGGCCCTACCTGTCTCCTGATAATAACCTTCCAGACTTTTAGGAATATCATAATGCATAACAAACCTTACATCCGGCTTATCTATTCCCATCCCAAAAGCTATTGTTGCGACAATAACTTCTACATCTTCCATTAAAAAGCTATCCTGGTTGTTTGCCCTTGTGGCGGCATCCATTCCCGCATGATACGGAAGGGCCTTAATGCCATTTACTTTTAAGGTTTCTGCCAGTTCCTCTACCTTTTTTCTGCTTAAACAGTAAATAATTCCGGACTTCCCGGGATTACCTTTAATATAGCGGATTATTTCTTTTGTTACATTCTTTTTCGGACGAACTTCATAATACAGATTGTCTCTTCGGAATGACGACTTAAAGACGTTCGCCTCCAGCATTTCCAGGTTCTTTTGTATGTCGTGCTGAACCTTTGGCGTTGCTGTTGCTGTAAGTGCAATAATAGGTGCGGTTCCTATTTTATTGATTATAGGCCTAATCCTTCTGTATTCAGGTCGGAAATCATGCCCCCACTCTGAGATACAATGTGCTTCGTCAATTGCGTAAAAAGAAATGTTTACCTGCTGTAAAAACTGAATGTTTTCCTCTTTAGTCAATGACTCCGGGGCGACATATAACAGCCGGGTACGCCCGTCAATTACATCGGTCTTTACCTGGTTAATCTGACTTTTCGTCAATGATGAATTAAGAAAATGTGCTATTCCATCATCCTCGCTAAAGCTACGCATTGCATCGACCTGATTTTTCATCAGTGCAATCAACGGAGAAATGACTATTGCAGTCCCCTTTAATAATATAGACGGTAACTGATAACATAGTGACTTACCCCCTCCTGTGGGCATAAGCACAAACGTATCCCGCCCAGCAAGAACGTTTCTTATAATTAGTTCCTGGTTACCTTTAAATCCTGTAAATCCAAAATGTTTTTTTAAAACATCTGAAAGTGAAATATCCGATCCGACACCCATGATTGAATCAAAGTTTACTAATCCCCTGTTAATTACATAATTAGGAGTAAGGCTTTATGCAATTTGCTATACGCTATTAAACGATAAAAAGTTACATTATTATAACAATTCACCGAAAGTTAAAAATTTCTTGATTAAAATTAATAAAGTTTTTACAAAATGCCCAAATTAGCAGTTTTATTTTTGGTTTAATGAATATGGCAAAAGAACAAAAATCAGACATGACCTTCTTAGAGCATCTGGAAGAACTTCGCTGGCATTTGGTCCGTGCAGTTGTAGCCGTTTGTATTATTGCTGTAGGGGCTTTTTTAATTAAAGAATTTGTATTTGATGTTATCCTGATGGGCCCCTCTAAAGATTATTTCTTTACAACACAACAACTGTGTAACTTTGGTCATTTTATGCACAGCCTGCTTGCCGGCTGGGGCCGGGAAGGTGGAAATCCTGATGCCCTCTGCATTAATTCGGAACCAATTAAGTTACAGAATATCTACATGGCGGGTCAATTTCTTGCTCACATTAAAATATCATTAATTGCAGGTATTGTTGTGGCTTTTCCATATATCGCTTTTGAATTCTGGAAATTTATTAGCCCTGCACTTTACGAACGTGAAAGAAAACACGCAAGAAGAACTGTCTTTGCCATCTCATGTTTGTTCCTGTTAGGCGTTTTGTTCGGATATTATATAATTTCCCCTTTATCTATAAACTTTTTAAATTCATATAGAACTTCCCAGTTAATTCAGAACGATATTCAGTTAATGTCGTATGTGTCCATCGTAGCATCTATTTCATTGGCAAGCGGAATTTTATTTGAACTACCGTCAATAATATATTTTCTCAGTAAAACCGGATTGGTCACGCCCCAATTTCTAAAAAAATACAGACGGCATGCTCTTGTTGTTATGCTTGTTCTATCAGCAATAATTACCCCTCCTGATATTTTTAGCCAGGTATTAGTTTGTATACCTTTGCTAATCCTTTATGAAATCAGTATCAGAATTTCAAAAAGAATTAATACAAAAAGAACAGTCATGTAAATAAAAATTATTAAGTATGCAATCTCTTATGAAATGTTATGTCATTAGAAAACGATGACAAATTTGTATTAGCGTTAATTCTTTTTTGTAAACTTTCAATTATGCGATCTTCAAAACAATTTATATTTATCTTGTTGTCCTTTACCTTTTTTCTGGCGCAATCCAATGCACAAACAGTTGTCTCCGGCATTGTGTTTGATTTTAAAACAGGTGAGCCGTTACCCTTCGTTAATGTTGTTTTTCAGCATTCTACGGTTGGTACAATAACCGATGTAAATGGGACATTTCACATCCGCACTCAAAACCCTACCGATACTTTAATAGCAACAAGTCTTGGCTTTAAGATTCAAAAACTCCCGGTAAAAAAGAATGCCTCCCAGACAAAGAACTTTTACCTTCACGCGGACCTCCTCTCAATTGAGGAAGTGGTTGTAACACCAGGAGAAAACCCGGCTTTTGAAATTTTAAGGCAGATTAAGAAAAGAAAAAAAGCCAATAACCCGGACAGATTTGCTGCTTATCAGTATAAAGCATATAACAAACTCCGCTTAGACCTGAATAACATTGATGACAATTTTAGGAATCAAAGGTTATTTAAACAATTTCAGTTTGTCTTTGAAAATGTTGATTCTTCTGAGATGTTTGGAAAAAACTATCTGCCTATCCTTATATCAGAGAGTGTATCCAGTTATTACTATCAAAAGTCCCCTTCAATTGACAAAGAAGTAATTGAAGCATTTAAAGTGTCTGGAATTGAAAATAATACCATTTCACAGTTTTCCGGGAAAATGTATCAAAAACTTAATGTTTATGACAACTTTATCACGCTCTTTGAACCTGGATTTGTAAGTCCTATTGCTGACTTCGGAAAAATGTACTATAAATATTACCTTGAAGACAGTTCGTATATCGATGATTCCTGGTGCTATAAAATTGCCTTCAAGCCAAAACGAAGCCAGGAAAGAACCTTTTTTGGATACTTTTGGGTTGCTGACACATCGTGGGCCATAAAAAAAATCCAGCTCAGGGTTTCCAAAGATGTCAACATCAACTTTATGAATGATCTTGTGGCAATTACGGAATTTCAAAAGCTCAATGACTCTATTTGGTTTATAAAGCAGGAAGATCTTCTTATCGATTTCAACCTTACCGATCAGACATACGGCTTTTTTGGAAGAAAGCAGGCCCGATACAGCGATGTGATATTGGACAAACCGGTTCCAAAGGAGGTAAAACAACTTTTAACAAATACACACATTGTCGAAGACAGTATATCCAGGAGTGATGAATACTGGGACAATAATCGGTTAATTGAACTCGACCAGGAAGAAGAAGGTATTTACGAAATGGTTGATAGTGTCAAGCAGGTCCCCATGTTTAAAACAATTTACAGTTTTATTGAGCTTCTTATTGAGGGGTATTATGCGTTCGGACCAATTGAAATAGGGCCTTATTACACAGCTTATAGCCATAACCCAATTGAAGGGCACCGGTTTAGAATTGGTGGACGGACAAACAGGGAATTTAGTGATAAATACAGGTTCGGAGGACATATTGCCTATGGGACCCATGACGAAGAATTTAAGTATGGTGTAAATGCAGAGGTATTACTTGACAAAAACCCAAGGAGGGTTGTAGATATCTCCCACTCTTATGATATGCATCAGCTTGGAAAAAGCCAAAACGCTTTTCTCGACGATAATATCATGGCAACATTATTACGAAGAAGGCCAAACTATAAACTTACCCCCGTCAGAAAATACACAGTTGGATATGAACACGAGTGGTTTCAGGGATTCTCTAATAAGATCTCACTTTCTCATGAAACGGTATACTCTACTGAACATGTGCCATTTAGCTTCTTAAATGAAGAAAATATATCTGAAACCGTTAATTCCTTAAGTACAAGTGAAATAACATTAAACTTTCATTTTGCTTATAAAGAAAAGTTTCTTCTGGGGCATTTTGAACGTAGGAGCCTGGGAACAAAATACCCTGTATTTGATCTGGATATAACATACTCACCAACAGGATTATTGGACAATAAATATGAGTACATTAAGCTCAAGGCACAATTAAAAGATAAAATTGAAATTAATCCCTTTGGTTTTACGAGATACTGGTTAACTGCCGGGAAAATATTTGGGGAAGTACCCTATCCATTTCTTGAACTGCATGAAGGAAACGAGACCTATGCTTACGATATCTATGCTTTCAACATGATGAATTACTATGAATTTGCTTCTGATGAGTATATTTCAATCGCTGCGGAACAACATTTTCAGGGTTTTTTCTTCAATAAAATACCCCTACTTCGAAAACTGGAATGGAGAGAGGTTTTATCTGCAAAAGCCATTGCCGGAACATTAAACGAAGAGAACAAGAACCTAATGTTATTTCCCGAGGGGTTAAATGGTTTATCGAAACCTTATCTTGAAGCAGGCCTGGGTATCGAAAACATTTTCAAATTATTCAGAATTGAAGCCACATGGAGATTGTCTTACCTGGACAACCCTGACATACAAATATTTGGAGCAAGAGCAATGTTACAACTGACTTTTTAACACAACTACACTTTTCAATTTTGCTCTCCTGCACTTGGGCTGTTTCAAACTAGCTCTTTCAGGACAAGCAATTAAAAGTTTATTATAAAATTCTTACTTTTAAGGCAAAATAAATGGCGACAATGAAGCTAAGAACAGAAAATCTGGTAAAAAGGTACCGTTCAAGAACAGTTGTAAAAGAGGTATCTGTAGAAGTAAGTCAGGGAGAAATTGTCGGACTGTTGGGCCCCAACGGTGCTGGTAAAACTACAACTTTCTATATGACAGTAGGGCTAATAACCCCCAACGCAGGGAGAATTTTTCTTGACGATGAAGATATTACCCGCCAACCCGTTTATAAAAGAGCGCAAAAAGGTATTGGGTACCTTGCCCAAGAAGCCAGTGTATTCAGAAAGCTTAGTGTTGAAGATAACCTGAAAGCCGTCCTTGAAATGTCCAGTATGCCCCGAAAAGAACAACGGGAAAAAGTTGAGTCACTTTTAGAGGAATTTGGATTAAAAAAAATAAGAAAAAGCCTGGGCATACAGTTATCCGGAGGTGAAAGACGCAGAACAGAAATAGCCCGTGCCCTTGCCATCGATCCCAAATTTATTTTATTGGACGAACCATTTGCCGGAGTTGACCCCATTGCTGTGGAAGATATTCAGGAAATCGTTTCCAGGTTAAAAAATAAGAACATCGGCATACTGATTACCGATCACAATGTGCATGAAACCTTATCGATTACAGACAGGGCTTACCTATTGTTTGAAGGCGAAATTCTAAAATCAGGTACGGCGCATGACCTTGCTGAAGACGAAAGGGTACGTAGCGTATACCTGGGGCAAAACTTTGTGTTACGTTAGCTATGAATCCCGATTCTAACGAATCAGATCAGATTAGTTTTTTTAGTTCCGACTTTGTAGTTAGGCGAAAAACTGAATAGCCTTCAATTTTCTTCAACAGATACTGCATGGGTGTTCCTTCATACTGCAAATGGATTTCTTCTACAGACAAATATTTAATTTTAGATATCAATCTCAGAATTAAAGGAAGTGAGTTTGCTGTTCGCTCCACATTTTCAATAATCAACCGTTTGGGTTGTTTCTGTAAAATCTGAATATATGCCAGTTCATACGACTTGTTTTCAACTAAACACGATATGTCATTAACTTCCAGTTCAGCCCTTATCCAGGATTTGTCCTCAAACACAATTAACTGTTCTACATTTTTCTTAGGAATCCATTTTACTTCATTTACAATGGTTGAAAGAAGTAGTTCTGTTGTTAGAGGCTTTGAAATAAGCTGTACATTATAGGTAGCAACTGACGGCAACTTCTCGAATTCTGAAATTGCAATTACAGGAATAATAATTCGTTTATTCCGTAACTCTCTTATAATAGTCGCTCCATGCATCCCGGACATTTCCATGTTAAGAATTAAAAGATCCGGAGCATAGTCACGAATGGCGGCCGGGGCCTTTTTGCCATTCCGGATAAGAATTACGGAATACTCTTTACTTTCACCTAAAATTCTATAATAGAATGTATTTTCATTGCTATCATCAACAACCAGGATCAGCTTTGAGTTTTCTTTATAACTAAATGTAACAAATTCGGAACTGAAGTCAGACAAAAACACTTCAGGAATAGGAGTTTCCGTAACTTCGGGAAGTGTCAGGTAAAATCTAAAAACAGTCCCTTTTCCTTTTTCGCTTTCCACCGATATTTCGCCATTCATAAGTTCTACAAGCTTTCTTGAAATATGAAGCCCCAAGCCCGTTCCAGTTGCACTTATGTCCGACTCATCTTCAACACTGTAAGCCCCGAAAATATTAGTTAGCTTACTTTTAGGTATCCCTTCACCGGTATCGGCAATTTCAAAAAACAATTTATTTTCTACCAGGTGAGTTGAAATTGAAATTTTCCCTTTCTGGGTATATTTCTCCGCATTGGTTAAAAGTATTGATAATACCTGGTTGATTTTTCTTAGATCCCCGAACAGCTCTCCGGGAACCGACGGACTTCTTTTAAGAACTATTCTTATTGGCTTTTCCTTTATTAATTGTAACATCCTGCTTTTATGAAAAGCCAGCATCTTATCAAAGTCAAATTTTTCAACATTTACCATAAGGCTCTTGCTGTCGATCCTGGAAATATTTTGCAGGTATCCCACATATTCAAGTAGGTGATTACTGCTCTGATATATTATTTCCAATCCTTCTTCCTGCTTTTTTGATAAGTTCTTTGACTCAAAATTAATAATTGAAGAAGAAATTCCTTTAACTGCATTTAACTGCGTCTTTAAATCTCTGGTAACATCTTTTATCTGCTCACGCATAAGTTTGTTTTCTTCCCGCAGTTCGCGGCTCTTAATTGCTTCCCTTTCCAATCTCTTCTGCTTTGAAATATCATGAATTACAAAAACAAGATTAAACTCCTTATCATTATTTCTGTAATACGAAATAGTAGCTTCAACCTTTATTTCAACGCCAAGCTTGGTTCTCATATTAAAAGTCAGTGAACGCTTCAGTTGCTTTATGCCACCCTTCCTCGCCTTTTGAAAAAGCTCTGTAATATCCTTATGGGACTTTTTAGCCACCAGCCAGTGTAAAAAGCTTTCTGATACGACTTCATACCAGCCGTATCCAAAAATGTGCTGTGCTTCTTTGTTCCAAAAAGTAACCGTTAAATCCTGATTGACAAAGATTATTGGCTCATTTACAGCCGAGGTAAGTATTTTTAATTTGTGCTTATCATCTTCCAGTCTTTTCTTTTTTACTTCTATTTCTTCCAGAGCTAGTTTAATATTTAGCTTGCTGTCATTAAGCTCCCTAAATCTGAGAATTTTACTTTTAACCAACTCTTTACTTAGAGGCTCAAAAATTACATCCGCAACACTTTGAAATATGGTGCTTTTCGAAATATCTGCGAACATTGACATTTTGGTAAAAAGGATTACAGGCACCTCGACGGATTCCAGTTTGTCTATTTTCTTTTGCAAAAGATCGTGGTTTTCAATCGCTTCTACATGCAATACAGAAAGAATAATATTTTTCTCTCCAATTTCTATCTGTTCCTCAGAATCAATTTTTTGTAAAACCGTGTCAAACCCCAAACCGGAAATAAATTCCAGCAACTCTGCCGTATTTTTTTCATGCCGTGTAATAACCAATACAACCGAACGCGAAAGAGCTCTCTTTTTCATCAAATAATTATTTTCGTTTATAAGTTAGTAAAAATGAACAGAGTTTTAAAATTAATCCGAAAGAAGCCGCGAAAAAGTTCAACGGTCACTCACTCATTCTCAAAGTTATAAGTCAATTGTCCAACCTTGCGAGATTTCAATATGAAACCATGCTGATAAGCTGTAACCAATAGTCTTTGCAGGAATCTCAGAGTTTAAAGATAATAGGTGTAAAGACAAATTAATTGTACAGATGGATAATCTTTTTGAAAAAAATTACAGCTGTGTATTAAGTTGATTATAAAGTTAATAATAAAAACAAATTCATTAAAGCGTAAAAAACAATATATTTTTTTACTTCAGGTTTTGTTTTTAAATAAATTATCCTACCTTTGCATCTCCAATTTTGCGGATGTGGCGTAATTGGTAGCCGCGCTAGACTTAGGATCTAGTGTCTTCGGACGTGTGGGTTCGAGTCCCTCCATCCGCACAGAATGCAAACCGCTAATACTCGCATTAACGATGCTGAAGTATTGGCGGTTTTTGGAATTTAACAAGTTTTAAAGTCTTGACAGAATGAATATCTCCAGAGAAAACACTGATGACCTTAACGCGATTCTAACACTTGAAATAGGAAAAGATGATTATGAGGAGCGTGTTACAAACGTTTTAAAAGATTACAGAAAAAAAGCAAATATACCCGGCTTCAGGCCCGGAAAAGTACCTTTGGGGTTAATTAACAAAATGTACAGAAAACCTGTATTAGTTGAAGAAATAAACAAACTGGTTTCTGAATCAATTTCAAAGCATCTTATCGAAGAAAAAGTCAACATTTTAGGGGAGCCCCTGCCTCATGAAGGTGAAAGAAAAGAAATTGACTGGGACAACGATTCTGTTTTTGAATTCAAATTTGACTTGGGAATGGCACCTGAATTTGAATTGAAAATTAACGGACGCGATAAGATACCCTGCTACAACATCAAAGCTGACGATGAATTAATCAATAAGTATATTGAAAGCTATACTATGCGTTTTGGTGAAAACGTAACGGTTGATGCAATCGAGGAAAAAGATGTCCTTACGGTTAACATAGAGCAGCTTGATGAGAATGGTGAAATAAATGAAGGCGGAATTAAAAATGAAAACACCAAAATATCCGTTGACTTAATAAAAGACGAAGAAATTAAGAATGTGATTCTGACCGCGAAAAAGGAAGACTCGCTGATCATCGATCTTAAAAAAGCATATCCCCATGAAGGAGAATTGTCCAGCATGCTTAATATTACCAAAGAAGAAGTGGCTGATATAACCGGAGATTTCAAAATATCAATTAATGAGATTCAAAGGTTCAAAGCGGCAGAAATAAACCAGGAATTATTCGACAAGGTTTATGGGGAAGGTATCATAACTTCAGAAGAAGATTTTCGTTCAAAAATAGCAAACGAAGCTTCTGACGGGTTAGGACGCGATAGCGAATTCAAGTTCAGAATGGATGTGAAAAATGCTTTAATTAAAAAATTCAAAGGTGATTTGCCTGAAGAATTTCTAAAGCGTTGGTTATTTACGATTAATGAAGGGAAATTTTCGATGGAAGAAATCGAAAAAGACTTCGATAAGTTCACCGAAGATTTAAAATGGCAACTTATTAAAGATAAAGTGGCCAAGGACAATGATATAAAGCTTGAAGAAGAGGATGTTAGAAGCGCTGCTATTGAAAGTGCGCGCATGCAGTTCAGCTATTATGGCATGAACAACGTTCCCGTTGAGCACCTGGAGTCTTTCGCTCAGAAAACAATGGAAGACAAAGAACAGATAAGAAAGCTTACTGAGAGTGCCATGGAGAACAAAGTAGTTGATTATGTGAAAACTGCTGCAAAAGTTGACGAAAAAGAAATAACAGCAGAAAAATTTAATAAATTGATGGAAGCTAGTAAATAGCTTCCGGCTCTTTATTCTGTTGACCGTTAACCCTACCCAGGTGGTTTCCTCTGCAAATATGTGAGTGACAATATCAGTTAGCAGTATTTTCATCTACGAATAGCGTTATATAATCCGAAGGATTATTAACCAACGCTGAAACTTATTATTTTGAAGGTAACAACTTAATGAAAAATAATTACCTTTACAAAAAGGTTAAATAAAGATGGATTACATAGACGATTTTAAAAAATATGCTGTAAAACACAGAGGTATTAATAGCATGGCCTTGCATAATATTACTTCTGCTTACAACAGTTACATTTCTCCAACAATCATTGAAGAGCGCCAGTTAAACGTTGCTTCGATGGACGTGTTTTCAAGATTAATGATGGACAGGATCATTTTTCTTGGACTTCCTATTGATGACTATGTTGCAAACGTAATTCAGGCTCAGTTATTGTACCTGGATTCTGCTGATGCCGGGAAAGATATACAAATATACTTTAACTCGCCCGGAGGTTCTGTTCATGCTGGTCTGGGTATTTATGATACCATGCAGTTTATCAACTCAGACGTTGCAACTATTTGTACAGGTATGGCAGCATCAATGGCTGCTGTTTTGCTTTGTGCCGGAGAAAAAGGGAAACGTTCTGCTTTAACGCATTCCAGGGTGATGATTCATCAGCCAATGGGAGGCGCCCAGGGACAGGCTTCTGATATTGAAATTACAACACGGGAAATCTTAAAACTTAAGAAAGAACTTTACAGTATAATCTCTGATCATTCAGGAACAGCTTTTGAGAATGTAGAGAAAGACTCGGATCGTGACTACTGGATGACAGCTGAAGAAGCTCTTGAATATGGAATGGTAGATGAAGTTCTAACAAGAACTAAAAAATAATATCATGGATAGATGTTCGTTCTGCGGTAGAGAAAAGCGAGACACAAACCTGCTTATAGCCGGAATTTCAGGGCACATATGCGATAACTGTATTGAACAGGCATATGACATTGTTCAGGAAGAGTTGAAAAAAAAGAATGATTTTGAC
Organism: Bacteroidales bacterium; assembly: GCA_965230395.1. GTDB lineage: Bacteria > Bacteroidota > Bacteroidia > Bacteroidales > UBA10428 > UBA10428. The sequence continues at coordinate 645,820 of CBDDKV010000002.1, read as the reverse complement.
ATCAACTCAATTCAGTTGGTGAAACCTTCAGAGATAAAAAAATTCCTTGATTTATATATTATCGGTCAGGACGAAGCAAAAAAGTACCTCTCTGTTGCTGTTTACAACCACTATAAAAGACTTATGCATCACTCTAAAAAAGAAGAGGATGTTGAAATTGACAAGTCAAACATTATTCTGGTTGGTGAAACAGGTACAGGAAAAACCCTTTTGGCAAGAACAATAGCCAAATTATTACATGTTCCGTTTACTATTGTTGACGCAACTGTGTTAACAGAAGCCGGTTACGTTGGTGAAGACATAGAAAGTATCCTTACCCGACTTTTACAGGTTGCTGACTACAACACCGAAGCGGCTGAAAAAGGCATCGTTTTTATAGATGAAATAGATAAAATTGCCCGTAAATCGGACAATCCCTCTATAACCCGGGACGTTTCTGGTGAAGGTGTACAACAAGGCCTGCTAAAACTTCTTGAAGGTTCTGTTGTGAATGTTCCTCCACAAGGCGGACGTAAACATCCGGATCAGAAAATGATTCCTGTTGACACCAGAAATATTCTTTTCATTTGTGGTGGTGCATTTGACGGAATAGAGAAAAAGATCGGACAAAGACTTAACACTCAGGTAGTGGGATATAATACTGTCCGGAGCAAGGAAGCAATTGACCGGAACAATCTTCTGCAATATATTGCCCCTCAGGACTTGAAAGCCTACGGCCTGATTCCCGAAATTATAGGGAGGCTTCCTGTTTTAACATACCTTAATCCGCTTGACAGAGATGCATTAAGGCAAATTCTCACTGAACCGAAAAACTCCATTATTAAACAGTATGTTAAACTGTTTGAAATAGATGGAATAAAACTGTCGTTCAAAAAAGATGCGCTTGAATACATTGTGGATAAAGCCGTTGAGTTTAAACTGGGTGCAAGGGGGCTTCGTTCTATTTGTGAAGCTATTATGATGGATGCTATGTTTGAAATGCCAGCATCCGAAGCGAAAGAAATAATGATTACAAAAAAATACGCCCAGGAAAAAATTGATAAGCAGGACATTAAGCGATTAAAGGTTGCTTAAGCTCTTTTTTATTTAAAATTATACTTTATATTTGTATACATAATCAGAAAAAAATGAATAGAGTATTTCGTACAAATTGGTGGTGGTGGCTCAGTTTCAGAATGAAATCGTGAGGCAAGACCATATTGTCCGAAATAAAAATAAAATAACAACGGTCTGTCGTACTCACGACAGGCCGTTTTTCATTTAAGACCTTAAACAAAAAAAATATGGCTCCAATAAAAATCTACACAAAAACCAAGCATATGCTTGCGGATCTTGTTACCCCGGTAAGTATTTTTCTTAAGGCCAGGGATAAGTACAAGAATACGGTTCTCCTTGAGAGCTCGGATTATCATGCAAATGAAAACAGCTACTCTTTTATCTGCATAAAACCTATTTCTTCATTTATAATTAAAAATGATAAGCTTTCCATTGAGTTTCCGGGTGGCGGGCAAAAAACAGGTGTAATTAATACCCCTGGTGAATTCCGGGATGCATTCTCAGATTATATTTCATCGTTCGATGCGGAAATAAATAATGATGTTCCCCAGAACGGAATCTTTGGGTATTGCGAATATGACGCCGTTCAGTACTTTGAAACCATCAGGTTTCAGAACAAACACAATACGGAATATAGTGTGCCTCAGGTCAGATACAGCTTTTACAAGTACATTATAGCGATAAATCACTTCAAAAATGATCTCCATATTATTGAAAATCTAACTGAAGGACAGGAAAGTTCTTTTCAGGATATTGAAGATCTCATAAACAGTCATGAGTTTTCGACTTCAGATTTTAAAGCTACCGATGAAGAAAAATCAAACTTAACTGATGAAGAATATAAAAGCCTTGTAGTTAAAGGAAAAGAACACTGTTTTAGGGGGGATGTTTTCCAAATCGTTCTTTCCCGGCAGTTTTCTCAGAAATTTGAAGGTGATGACTTTAATGTTTATCGTGCATTGCGCTCAATAAACCCCTCTCCATACCTGTTTTATTTTGATTACGAAGATTATAAAATATTTGGTTCATCTCCGGAAGCTCAGATTAAAATCGAAAATGAGAGAGCTGTAATTAATCCAATAGCGGGTACTTTTAAAAGGACCGGAAACTATGAAGAAGATATTAAACTGGCAGAAGCTTTGGCGAATGACAAAAAAGAAAACGCAGAACATGTGATGCTTGTTGATTTGGCCAGAAATGACCTTAGCAGGCATTCTTCTGATGTACGGGTAGACAGCTATCGCGAAATCCAGTATTATTCACATGTTCTACATATGGTTTCTACAGTTTCCGGAAAACTAAACAATCCGGACAAAGTAGTAGATATGATGATGGCCACATTTCCTGCGGGAACCCTTTCCGGAGCCCCCAAATATAAAGCAATGCAATTAATTGATAAATATGAAAACCAGAACCGGGGATATTACGGCGGAGCTATCGGGTTCATTAGTTTTGACGGAACCCTTAACCATGCCATAATGATAAGAACATTTTTAAGTAAAAAGAATAACTTATATTATCAGGCCGGAGCCGGTATTGTTTCTGTTTCAAAAGAAGAAAGTGAACTCCAGGAAGTAAATAACAAACTCGGAGCCTTAAAAAAAGCTATTAACCTTGCAAACGAATTATAGATCATGAATATTTTAGTAATAGATAACTACGACTCATTTACATATAATCTGGTCCACTATATAGAAAATATTACCAAAGCCAAGCCATCAGTATTCAGGAACGATGAAATATCTCTGGACGACGTAAACGGCTATGACAAAATTCTACTTTCCCCCGGGCCTGGTATTCCTGAAGAAGCGGGTATTTGTATTGATGTTATAAAAAGATATTCACCAACAAAAAGTATCTTAGGTGTTTGTTTAGGACATCAGTCCATTGCTGAAGCTTTTGGAGGTTCCTTAATCAACCTTGACACTGTTTTTCACGGGGTATCTTCAACAATTGATGTTGTTGCCCCCGAAGATCCCCTTTACTATGATATACCGGGAAGGTTTGAAGTCGGAAGATATCATTCGTGGGTCGTTTCAAAAAATGACCTCCCGGATTCATTAAAAATTACTGCACTGGATGACACGGGACTGATAATGGGACTGAGCCATAAAACTTATGATGTGAAAGGCGTGCAATATCACCCTGAATCTGTATTAACGGAAAATGGAATGAAAATGATTGAAAACTGGATTAAAATGTAAATCCCCAAACAGCAGTCAGAAAATAACTAAACCTACAAATTAAAGTCTATGAAAGAAATACTAACATATCTTTTCGAACATAATACACTTACACAACAAGAAGCAAAAGATACTCTTGTAAAAATTGGACAGGGAACCTATTCAGAACCTGAGATAGCATCTTTTATTACCGTGTTTCTCATGCGAAAGATTCAACCTGAGGAACTGGCCGGTTTCAGAGAAGCTCTTTTAGAGTTATGCATACCGGTTGAAATTAATGGCTTAAACGCTATTGATGTGTGTGGAACCGGAGGTGATGAAAAAAATACATTTAATATTTCTACTTTAACTTCTTTTGTTCTGGCTGGCGCCGGAATTAAAGTTGTGAAACATGGTAACTACGGGGTTTCTTCCTCTGTTGGTTCTTCAACAGTTATTGAACACCTGGGGTATAAGTTCTCAAATGAAAAAGGTAAAATAGAAAAAGAACTGGAGATTGCGAATATTTGCTACTTGCACGCCCCATTTTTCCACCCGGCTATGAAGCATGTGGCAAATGTCCGTAAAAGCTTAAAAGTCCGGACATTCTTTAATTTGTTGGGACCAATGGTAAACCCATCAAAACCTAAAAACCAGATTATTGGTGTTTTTAACCAGGAGGTTCAGGAACTATACCAGCAGGTATATAAAAATCTTGATGTCGAGTATTTTATCCTGCATAGTCTGGACGGATATGATGAGATATCGCTCACCGGAGATTTTCGTGCTATATCCAAAAACGAAGACAAAATATATTCTCCTTCCAATTTAGGGTTAAATACCGTAAAAGCACCGGATTTGCATGGAGGGGATACCGTTGAGGATGCGGCAGGAATATTTCTGTCTGTACTGGAAGGCACAGCAACTTCGCCACAGGAAGATGCGGTTGTTGCCAATGCAGCCTTCGGACTAAAATGTCACTTCAGAGAAGAAAAGTCCTTTGAAGACTGTGTGGAACAAGCAAGGGTTTCTATCAAAAGCGGAGCGGCCCTTAAGTCATTTAAAAATTTAATTGATTTGCAAAAAAAGTACAAGTAATGACAATTCTGGACGAAATAATTGAATACAAAAAGAAGGAAGTTGAAAGCTGTAAAGAACTTTTCCCAATAAGTGAACTTGAAAAGCAAAAACATTTCTCCCGGAAACCCCTAAGCCTTAAAGGTTCGGTTTTAAACCCTGAAAAAACGGGGATTATTGCCGAATTTAAAAGAAAGTCCCCATCAAAAGGAATAATAAACGATAAGGCCCTGGTTGAAGAAGTTACAACCTCATATACGAATGCGGGGGCTTCTGGACTTTCCGTATTAACCGACTTTAACTTTTTCGGAGGTTCAATTGATGATTTAATGGTTGCCCGGGAGCATAACAATATCCCAATTCTTCGAAAAGAATTTATCGTTGACAGCTATCAGATTTTTGAAGCAAAAGCATATGGAGCAGATGCTATTTTATTAATTGCTGCAGTTCTGGAGGCTAATGAAATAGAAAACTTATATCATAAGGCAAAAGAACTGGAACTCGAAGTTTTGCTTGAAATACATGACGAACATGAACTTAAAAAAATAAATGGTAATGCAGATCTGGTAGGGATTAACAACAGAAACCTTAAAACTTTTGAAGTTAATATTGAAAATTCAATAAAACTCGCAAGGGAATTACCTGAAGACATGCCCAGGATTGCAGAAAGCGGTATTAGTTCTACTTCAACAATCAATAATTTAAAAAGGCATGGATTTAACGGTTTCCTAATTGGCGAAAACTTTATGAAAGTTCAAAATCCCGGATTAGCTTTTGCTGATTTCGTAACTGAACTAGGTAAAATATCCGGCTAGTTTCCATAATTAACTTCTATCAAAATATTCTTTACATCGAATGGAAAAAATAAACATTAAAGTTTGCGGGATGCGTGAACCAGAGAATATAAAAGAACTTGTTAAGCTCAAACCAGACTACATCGGCTTGATATTTTATCCAAAGTCCAAGCGGTTTGTTGATGATGCCGATGCCAGGAAAATATTAGCCCGGATTCCGGATAAAGTCAAAAAGGTCGGAGTTTTTGTAAACGAAGTTCAGTCGGAAGTCATAAGAATTAAATACCTGTTTAATTTAGATTTTATACAGTTACATGGGAGCGAAACTCCCGAATACTGTTCTGATTTCGAAGAAATTGATATTCCCGTTATTAAGGCCTTTGGAATTGATGATGACTTCAACTTTGAAAGTCTGTCCCAATACGAAGAAAATTGTAGCTACTTCCTTTTTGATACTAAATCAGAAAAACACGGTGGAACAGGAATTAAATTTAACTGGTCTGTCCTAAAAAAATATAAAGGGAACAAACCGGTTTTCCTAAGCGGTGGAATAAATGGTGAGGACGCAGCTCAGATTAGAGCCTTAAAAATGGATAATATCTTTGCCGTTGACGTAAACAGCAGGTTTGAAACTGAACCCGGATTGAAAGATATTGGATTATTGTCTGACTTCATTAAAGAAATCAGAGAATAGCCAGCACGGCTAAACCACTCATCTCAAAACCTTACATTACCAACGATAAAAAATAAATAACACGCATGAAATATCAAGTAGATAAAAACGGCTTCTATGGAGAATTCGGTGGTGCTTATATTCCCGAAATGATGCATCAGAACATTGAGGAGTTAAAAGAGAGGTACCTCGATATAATGAACAGCAATTCTTTTCTGAATGAATTTGACCAACTACTCAGCGACTATGTTGGACGACCGTCCCCCCTATATTATGCCCGCAGGTTATCCGAGCATTACAACACCAGAATCTACATTAAACGCGAAGATTTGAACCACACTGGTTCTCACAAAATAAACAATACTATTGGCCAGATAATTATTGCAAAGTTACTTGGGAAGAAAAGAATAATAGCTGAAACCGGAGCCGGCCAGCATGGAGTTGCTACAGCAACGGTTTGCGCCCTCTTTGGTGTAAAATGCGTAGTTTACATGGGAGCTGTGGACGTTAAACGTCAGATGCCCAATGTTCTGCGCATGAAGATGTTGGGAGCAGAAGTAATCCCAGCCGAAAGCGGAAATAAAACATTAAAAGATGCCACAAATGAAGCATTAAGGGACTGGATTAACAATCCGACGGACACGCATTACATTATTGGTTCCGTGGTTGGTCCACATCCTTATCCGGATATGGTAACAAGATTGCAGTCGGTAGTAAGTAAAGAAATAAAATGGCAGCTTGAAAAGCAGACCGGCCGCGATTACCCTGACTATATTATTGCATGCGTAGGAGGAGGAAGTAATGCGGCGGGGGCATTTTACCATTATCTTGAAGATGAACGGGTAAAGCTTATCGGTGCTGAAGCAGCCGGACTGGGCATTGAAAATCCGGAAGAAACCGCTGCTACGCTAACAATAGGCTCTCCAGGTGTGCTTCATAGTGCAAACACAATGCTCATGCAAACAACGGACGGACAAATCATTGAGCCTTACTCAATATCGGCAGGACTGGATTACCCCGGAATTGGACCTTTACATGCTCACTTATTTAAAACAGGTAGGGGAACTTATAAATACGTTACCGACCAGGAAGCCCTTGATGCGGCATTTAAACTTACAAAACTGGAAGGGATCATTCCAGCATTGGAATCGGCCCACGCTTTTGCTTTGTTGGAAAAAATGAAATTTAACAAAGATGATATCACTGTACTAAACCTTTCGGGAAGAGGGGATAAAGATATGCAAACATACATCGATGCAATGAATGAGTAAGGATATTCCGAAGTCAAATACTTATTCTCTCAAAAACCAGTTTAACCCAAGAATAAACAATGAAAATGAATAGATTAGATAAAGCCTTTGAAAAGAAAAAAGAAAAAAACCTTGCCGTTTATTTCTCTGCCGGCCATCCTAATTTAGATGATACAGCAACAATAATTGAAACCCTAGACAATGCCGGAGCGGATATTGTTGAAATAGGGGTGCCTTTTTCCGACCCGGTTGCAGATGGACCGGTAATACAACAAAGCAGTCTTCAGGCATTGAAAAACGGGATGAGCCTCAAAAAGTTATTTAGTCAACTTGAAGGCATACGTAAAAAAACAGATATCCCATTGGTTTTGATGGGATATTTAAACCCCGTCCTGCAATACGGAATTGAAACATTTTGCGAACAGTGCAATGAAATTGGCATTGATGGGGTAATCCTACCCGATCTCCCTCCCGAACTGTTCAATCAAAAATATAAAAACGTATTTGACAGATATGGAGTAGCCAATATACTTCTTGTGACCCCACAAACGAGCAATGAACGTATAAAACAGCTTGATGAATGGTCTTCCGGTTTTCTGTATATCGTCTCATCCTCATCGACTACAGGTACGAAAAGCGGGCTGGAAAAATACCAGTTGGAGTATTTTAACCGGTTGGAGAAATTAAACCTGGAAACTCCTCGATTAATCGGATTTGGGATCTCAGATCGAAAGAGTTTTAATGAAGCTTGTAATTATGGTAACGGAGCTATTATCGGTAGTGCATTTATAAAAGCGCTAAATCAGGGAGGGGAATTAACCGGTAACATCAATACTTTTATCTCTAATATAATATAAATTTCGAGGGTGAAAACTGACACTAAAAAACACTAATAATCAACAACTTTTAAAAAAACAGGGCAAAAAAAAATATTTTTTTTGTTTTTGAGGGTTACAAATGCACGGTTTATGCTATAAAGAGTAGAAGGCTATCTGGCAACTATCTTTTTACATGCGTGCCGCGTTATTTTAGAAAACCAAGAGAACACTGTCCCGACACCTGACAGTGTTTTTTTTATTCATTTAAGCATCACTTTCCTCTTCTTGATTTTCTTTAAGGCACCAATCATAAACCATTTCTTGCCAGCCCGAATTAAACTTCGATAAATTCACTCCGAAAAAAAAGTCAAAAAAAGTTTTAATTTTTGGGTTACAAAAGCATTGCTTATGCAATAAAGAGTAGAAGGCTATCTGGCAATACCTTATTTATGCTTACGCGTTATTAAATCAGCAGGAAACACTGCCCCGACACCTGGCAGTGTTTTTTTTATTCATTTAGCCTCATTTTCACAATTTATACAAATAACTAAATGAACAACTTAGAGTGCATCAATAAAAAAACACAAAAAATTAAGCTTTTCAGGGTTACAAATCCATAGTTCGCGCAATAAAGAGTAGAAGGCAATCAGGCAATAAATTTTTTGGAACATTTAGTATTAATTAGGTTAACTGGCAACACTGTCCGAAAATACGAGGCAGTGTTTTTTTATTTCTATTTAAGAAACATGAGCCGATGCAACCATTGCTTTTATTCAGGGCTATGCATTAATTCGAAGCACATAATGAAAAATTGAAATCCAGTGCAATACGCTACCGCATAAAACAAAAATATGCCAGACTAAATGGGAATAAGGCATTTTTTTAAGGTTAAAAAATATTGTGCCAATCGTATAAAAAAGCCCTCCTGAGAAAACTAGGTACATTCCTGCTTCAGGCATATTCCGATATAATGGGTGCAGGAAGAATAGTAACATCCACCCCATTATTATATAAGAAATTATAAAGAAGGCTTTTACACCTTTTTCAAACTTATTGGGCGAAAACAGTTTAATAATTATGCCGGTTAACGCAAGCCCCCATTGAACACCGAACATGGCCCATCCCCAGTCATCTTTTAAGACGACTAAAGCCAGGGGGGTATATGTACCGGCAATCAGCAGGTAAATCGCTATCTGATCAAAATTATGAAAGAACTCCTTCGCTTTCCCATAAGCAAGAGCATGGTTTAAAGTCGAAGATAAATAGAGAATTGTTAGCGTAGCCCCAAAGACTGAAAAACTTATTACATGCCGGGCTGTTCCATATTTTGCTGCAAAAACTACTAACAAAACCATTCCTGCAATTGCCAATACAGCACCAAGCCCATGGGAAACAGCATTTGCAACTTCTTCCCCTAGTGTAAATCTTTTACTTTTTATCATTCGGTTTCAATTTTTGCTCTCACCCGGATCCACACAGCGTGTTTATGTTAATTCCGGATTGCGTGTAAAGATGTAAAAAAGCATAACAACTTTTCGTTGATACAAAGTTAAACCAGTAAAATTTGTAATAAGGATATTCTGGAAAAAGTTACGATAAATATTCGTGTCCAAAGATTCGATTCGTCCATAACGATTAAAACTTACCAAAAGTCAATTAATCTCACATCAAAAATTAAGACACTGTTAGGAGGTATTTTGTTTCCTGATCCTTTTTTACCCCAGGCCAGTTCCGGCGGAATAAAAAATTTATACCTTGCCCCTTTTTCCATTAACTTAATACCTTCCCTGTACCCCTCTATTAACTCTTCCATTTTTGCTTCAGACGGCTCATTCTCTTTATACGTATCTTCTATAACGGTTCCATTTACCAATTGACATCGCTGATGTAAAGTAATATAACTGTCTTCATTCGGAGTTCCACCTTCCCCTTCTTCAATTATCTGGTACTGTAAGCCGGACTCTGTTTCGTAAACACCCTCTTTATTCCTGTTCTTTTCCAGATAAGTATCTCCCGTTTTCCTGTTATTTCCCACAGAACCTTTAGACCGGTCCCGCTTTGAACGTTGCCCCATATTACTCTTTTTTGTATTGTTTAACCCATAATTTGCATATTAAAATTAATAATAACAACCTTAATCCATAAATATATTTAAGCAGCCTTTCTTTTTTTGCAAATAAGTTAAATACCCCACCCACCGGCATAGTCTGTTCTGTTACCTGTTATTTTCATGTATATGGCTTGTATAGTAATAATAGAATTTGCAAAATTGAAATCGCTTCAAATCTTTGAATTCTAATACTTTTCTATTAACTTGTATAAAATTGACCTACCATGATTCGTTTTACTCTCATAACGTTTTTGTTTCTTATTCATAGTATTGCTCTATCTCAGGTCTTCCCGCATGATGACTATCCACTTCTTTTCAGGTACGTTCAGGCAAATAATGTTTTTCAGGAATCGAAAACCTTCCCAGACTACATTCCATTAGTGAAACCAGAGAAGATTGATTCATGTTACTTAAAAGAACAAAAGCTTCCAGGGTTTAATATTTATGATTTCATTGCTACCTACTTTGTTGCCCCAGACTGTAAAAGCCTTGCAGATACCGACACGCTACAAACAATTCAGGAGCACATTGAATTAAGCTGGGAATTATTGACAAAAAAGACCCCGACCCCTGAAGGAAGTTTAATTCATTTGCCATATCCATACATCATTCATGGGGGGGAGTTCAACGAATTTAATTATTGGCACACCTATTTTTCCATGTTGGGTTTAAGACAATTCGGTGAAGAGGAACTATTTGAATATCAAGTCAAAAATACCGCATACTTAATCCGTACTTTTGGCTTTGTTCCGGAAGGAAACAGAACATATTATCTTTCTCGCTCCCAGCCTCCGGTTTTTAGCTTGATGGTACAGTTACTTGCAGAATTTAAAGGAGATAGCATATTTATAAAATACCTTCCTGAGTTGGAAAAAGAATACGCTTTCTGGATGTGTGGAAAATCAAAGCTGTCAGTCAGGAGCCCTGCACTTAAAAGAGTGGTATTGCTTAACAACGGCATAATTCTGAACCGTTATTGGGACAACATCCCGGTTCCGAGGCCAGAAGCCCTTTTTGAAGATATTGAATTTGCCCGAAGATCTCCGGAACCTGACTCTACAGACTATAGAAATATCCGGGCGGCACATGAATCGGGATGGGGGTTTAGCTCGCGATGGCTGAATGACCCTAAAAAACCGGAAACACTGGAAACTATCAATATTCTCCCTGTTGACTTAAACTGTTTACTGTTCAACCTGGAAAAAACCTTAGCTAAAGCCCATAAACTAAACGGAAATAAGAAAAAAGAAAAAGTATACCTGACTTTCGCTAAAAAAAGAAAAAAGGCAATTGAAAAATATTTTTGGAATGCAGATACCGGGTTTTACACCGATTATAACTGGGTTAAAAAAAAGAATACTGCATCGGGTTATCTTGCAGGAGTTTTTCCCCTTTTTGTTTCTATATCTACTAAAAAACACGCTCATATTATTGCAGAGAAACTCGAAAACCAGTTTCTGTTCGACGGAGGTGTGGTTACTTCAATTATAAATTCGGGGCAGTTAGGAGATTTTCCTTATGGTTATGCCCATTTACAATATGTCACAATAGCAAGCCTTAATAATTATGGTTTTTCTGATTTATCCGATAAAATAATGCAACGTTGGATATCCCTGAACAATTTAAACTTTAAAAAGTATGGAACGCTCGCCGAAAAATATAATGTAGTTACCCCGGGCAAAGTAGAAAACAAAAGTGTCTTTTCACCCTGTAAAAGGGAATATGGTTCAGTAAACGGAATATTAATAAGATTTTTAACCCGTTAATATTTAACGGTATACCCTTAACAGACAAAACATACCTTATCCTACCCCAATTAAAAGACTCAGACTCAATGCCTTTTTCAACTTAAATAAATCTATTTAAGGAACTATAATTACTTTATTTCAGTTTCACACTTACTTTATGGCAAAACATTCAAATGAAAGAACAAGAAACGTATCACAAATTAATTGATGAGGTGCAGGCCCTTCGCAAAGAACTTGAAATTCTAAAAAAAGAACATACCCAAAAATGCCTGACTATTGAAAACCTTAAATTACATGAACATCACTCCCCATTAATTATTATTAATTGTAATCTTGAGCTTAAAGTTACAGCATGGAATAGGGCTGCTGAAAATCTATTCTCCTTCTCAAAAGATGAAGTAGAAAATAAATATTTAACAGATCTGATTTGTCCCGGTTCTGAAGACCGTGAAAAACTTCAAGAATCATTTAATAAAGTTATCTTAAGAAAAGGTGGCATTAAAAACCACGCTATAAACATAACTAAAGAAAAGAAGAAAGTATATTGCGACTGGTATATAAGTCCGGTTTTTAATGGAGATAATGAAATATTAAGTTTTAAGTCGGTTGTACTGGATATAACAGATAATATAACCACAAAACAAGCCTTAATAGAAAGTAAAGAGCGTTTCAAAACCCTTTCCGAAGCAAGCTTTGAGGGTATCTATATCTTGAAGAAAGGAATTTGCATTGAAGCAAACCAGGCTGGTTGTAAACTTTTTGGTTATCGTTATGAAGAAATAATTGGCCTAAATGCCCTTCTTGTTATTTGTGAACAGGATCGCGAAACGGTCTCTCACAATATAGCAACTGGCTACCCTAAACCATATGCAGTAAAAGGCCTCCGAAAAGACGGAACAACTTTCTATGCTGAAATTCAAGGAAGAAGTTACTCCTTCAAGGGTGAAGAAGTCCGTATAACATCTATCAGAAACATTGAGCAAAGAAAAAAAACAGAACTGGAAATTAAAAAGAGTGAAGAGAAATTTAAATCCATATTTGAACATGCAGGGGACGGTATTTTAATCATTAACAATCAAGGGGATATTATTGATATTAATGAAAGTTTCTGTTCCATATCGCGCTATAAAGTTGAAGACATTCTACAAAAGCATATCAGTTCGTTGTTTTCAAAAGAAACCCTTCAAAAATTACCGCTCCGGTTTGATCTCGTCAATGAAGGTAAAACCATTATCCGTCAACGGGATATTATCGGCCCCGGGGGCTACTCTATCCCGATAGAAATGAGTTCGAAAAGACTCGATAAAAATTACCTGATTGCCAGTTTCCGGGATTTAACGAAACGAAAAAAGGTTGAAAATGCAATTCGGGAAAGCAACAGACTATTAAAAACTGCCAAAGAAAAAGCCGAAATAAGCGACAGGCTAAAATCCAAATTCCTGGCCAACATGTCGCATGAAATCCGAACTCCCATGAACGGAATTGTTGGTTTTTCGAATTTATTAAACGAATCGGATCTGGATCCACGAACAAGGCAAAACTACACAAACATCATCATTAGCAGTTGCAAACAGCTTAAACGTATTATTGATGACATCCTGGAGATATCTGAACTGGAGACCAGGCAAGTAAAAGTCATTAATTCCAAAATATGTATTAATCATTTATTAGTAGAACTCCTCTCTCTATTCAATAATTTTGCGAAAGAAAACAAAGTCCCTTTGTTTATAAAGAAACAGCTTAGTGATAGGAACAGTACAGTTTATACCGATGAAATAAAACTGCGTAAAATACTTAATAACTTAATCGAAAATGCTTTTCATTATACCACTGAAGGATTTGTAGAGGTTGGCTATACATTAGAGGAGAATAGTACTTTAAAGTTTTATGTAACCGACACTGGAATTGGAATTAAACCAGAAATGAAACAGTTAATATTTGAGCGTTTTACCAGAGAGGATAAACAGTTAAGCAGAAGGTATGGCGGACTTGGACTTGGACTTGCTATTGCCAAAGAAAACAGTGAACTTTTGGGTGGTAAAATTGGTGTTGAATCGGAAAAAGATAAAGGCTCTACTTTCTACTTTACCATCCCATATAAACCTGTCTTCGAGCCACAACCAGAACCTCTGGAGATTGAAGCAGAAGAGGGGGAAAAGAAACTCACTGTTCTTATTGTTGAGGATGAAGAAATCAATTATTTATACCTTGAGACCATTATTAAACGCTTTAACAATGACATTGAGCTTATCCATGCAAAAAATGGACTGGAAGCGGTTAATGAATGCAAGAAAAATAAATTAATTGACCTTATCCTGATGGATATAAAAATGCCGGTTATGGGAGGACTAGAAGCTACAAGACAGATCAGGGAATTTAACAGGGAAATACCTATAGTTGCCCAGACTGCTTATTCAAGGCTGGAAGATCAGCGAAAAGCTGAAAATGCCGGGTGCAACGAATTTTTAAGTAAACCTATTGATAAGGATCTTATTCTAAAAACTATAAGAAAATACCTTACATACTAAGAAAACAATAACCTATGGCGTATAAAAAAACTCTCCGGGCCCTATTGTGAAAATGAGGTTCCCGTACAATGAATGTTCAAGTGCAACAATTGAAAAGGATCGATATCTTAAATATGTAAGTGAAAACATGATGCTCGCAATAAAGGTGAACAGTAGTGCAATATAGTTACGGAAAATAATATGTGAAAAGGAAAATAAAAGAGCATTAATCAGCACGAATAAATTCCTGTTTCTAATAAGCCCACTAAACCGATGGTAGAAGTACACCCGAAAAACAAATTCCTGTGGAATAACCGACCACAGTGGATATAGCACCATTAACAGTACCCACATTCGGGGCGCCTGGGAGGGAAGCTTAAAGAACTGCTCGGGGAATGTAATCCATACATAAGAAAGAAGAAATGAAATTATAATGGTAGTCCTGAAAAAAATTACCCGCCAGGCCTTAGAAGCATTCAACCTGAACTGATTCCGCTTTAACGTTCTATCTTTTAAAATAATGTACAGGTAAATCAAAAAAATTATACTAAGAAAAATAAATTTATCTACCGGTATCAGATCCAGATAGTAACTGAACGGCACGCCGACATAAATAAATACGATCTCCAGCCAGCGTCTGAATTTTGTTTTCTTATCCATATTCCTGAAGCAGTTTCAAAACGAACAACAAACCTTCATTTTATCTAACCTTTAAATCCGCAAGTGTACATAAGGAAAAGTATTTCTCGCAGATTCTGGATTATTGAAAGAATCTGTAACAAACCAGGAGATTAAACTCTGATATGAATAAGTTAACTATTTTTATAATACGTTACATATCTTTCACAACCATTCTATAACAGAAATTATGAATAGAAAAATTTCCGGCAAACGCGAATTTGGCCTTAATCCAGTCAATCCTTTTTCTCCCAGATAGCTGCAATAAATCCTGGTGCTTCAGTTTTAGATTTCTCGCTCTCATAGTCCCAGTTCAAATTACTCTCATCTGTATCCGGCGGGAAATAAAGGCACGAATCACACTTGGATATATTTGTGGAATCCAAAGACTTAAGCTCTTCGTACGACTTAAACGAAGCTTCTTTAAAAACCATATTTCCTTTAAGTTTTTCTGACTGATACAGTTCTCCCCAAGGGCTCTTCCTGTTTATTGTACCAATAAAAATCTGTCCGTTAGGCTTGGCCACTCTTTTCATCTCAAAATAAGCGGCCTCCATTTCTTCCAAAAACTCAAAGGTCAACATAGAGAAAACAACATCAAAATAATCTTCCGGAAATGGTAAAGCGTACACACTGGAATGAACAAATGTGTTAGATGGAAACTTCTCCTTTGCAATCTCCAGCATTGACAGAGAAAGATCCACTCCTGTAACCTTACATCCCCTTTCGATAAAGCGGGCTGTATGATTTCCGGTTCCACATCCGATATCCAATACTTTTGCGCCGGGCTGAATGTTTATCAGACTAAATGCCAACCGGGCTTCAACTTCATCAACAAAGGCCCCTTTTCGGGTTTTGTACCAATCATCATACTCTCTTGCTACTGAATCAAATACTGTCATATCTTTTATGCATCAATTAAGTATTACGCAATGCCATAAAAATGGCATATGTTAAAATAAATTCCAAAGATTTTATCTTCAAAAAAAGACACTAACATTTATAAAGAACAAAAGATTTGAACCAAACAAAAATCTGAATACCAACCTATTAAAAAGAATAAACTTCTAAAATGCCCAGATTTTCATTCTGTTCAATTCAACATATGTCTAAAACGAAAACCAAAGGAAGTAGGTTGCATTTTTTTGCAGTGATTATGACGAAATATATCGGATTATTGACTTATGATATTGTAGCCTTCCTTTAACGTTCTTTAATGAGAATAACTTTCAAAAGAAAATAAGTTCCTGTATTGGTTTAAAATAGAAAAGCCCCTGTCAAACAGAGGCTTTACCATGGACGCGAAAATATTTAATATCTATAATGTTCTGGTTTATATGGACCATCGACCGAAACCCCGATATAATCAGCCTGTTCATCGGTAAGTTTTGTTAGTTTAACCCCTAACTGGTCAAGGTGTAAACGGGCAACCTCCTCATCAAGCTTTTTAGATAAACGGTAAACTCCGACTTTATAATCATTCTCCCACAAATCAAGTTGGGCAAGAGTCTGATTTGTAAATGAGTTACTCATTACGAACGAAGGATGGCCTGTTGCACAGCCAAGGTTCACAAGGCGCCCTTCTGCAAGAAGATATATTGCATGACCTTCAGGAAACTCATATTTATCTACCTGAGGTTTAATGTTTAACCTTTTAATTCCCGGATATTCATTTAGGTTGTCAACCTGAATTTCATTATCAAAGTGTCCGATATTACAGACAATGGCCTGATCTTTCATTTTTGCCATATGCCCAACTGTGATAACGTCTTTGTTTCCGGTTGTTGTCACAAAAATATTTCCTTCGGCCAATGCGTCATCAATAGTTGCAACCTCAAAACCTTCCATTGCAGCCTGTAATGCACATATTGGATCTATCTCGGTTACGATAACCCTTGCTCCAAACCCCCTCATACTTTGGGCACAACCTTTACCTACATCTCCATAACCAAGAACAACAACCACTTTTCCGGCAACCATAACATCCGTTGCCCTTTTTATACCATCGGCTAAGGATTCACGGCATCCATACAAATTATCAAACTTCGATTTAGTTACAGAGTCGTTCACATTAATCGCCGGTACAAGTAATTCCCCTTTTTCCATCATTTGATAAAGACGGTGGACCCCGGTTGTTGTTTCTTCTGAAACACCTTTCCAGTCTGCAACTGTTCTATGCCATTTTTGCGAATCTTCGCCCAGTTTTTTCTTCAATAAGTTAAGAATTTCTTTTTCTTCAAGACTGGAAGGAGTTTTGTCTAAAACCGAAGCATCTTCCTCAGCCCTGTATCCCAGGTGAATCAGTAATGTTGCATCACCACCGTCATCTACAATAAGGTTTGGCCCTTTTCCATCAGGAAATGTTAGTGCCTGATCCGTACACCACCAATACTCTTCAAGTGTTTCCCCTTTCCAGGCAAAAACAGGTACACCTGCCTTTGCAATAGCTGCAGCCGCATGATCCTGAGTTGAAAAAATGTTACAACTTGCCCAGCGTACATCTGCACCTAATTCAACAAGTGTTTCAATAAGCACCGCAGTCTGCACAGTCATATGCAGGGAGCCCATAATTCTTGCCCCTGCCAGCGGCTTTTGCCCTGCGTACTTTTTTCTGGTTGCCATTAGCCCTGGCATTTCATTTTCGGCGATTTCTATTTCTTTTCTTCCGAATTCGGCAAGATCCATATCTGCCACTTTATATGGAAGTAATTCTGTAATGGTTTCACTTTTCATTATTGTTCAATTGTATTTATTATTAAAGTAATTCTCTATCTCAAATTTATCATTATTTATTTGTCCAATCAATTGCTCGGTTGATTGAAACACTCTTTCTTCCCGAATTTTCTTACAAAAGTTTATTGCAATTTCTTCTCCGTATATATCAGCGTTAAAATTAAAAAAATTGCCCTCTATCACTTTAATTCCTCTCCTATCTACAGTTGGCCGGGTGCCAATATTTAACATCCCATTAAGTTTCTGTCCTTTTACAATTGCTTCAACGGCATAAACTCCGTCTCCCGGAATTATCTTGTAAATTTCCGGAACTTCAATATTTGCTGTCGGAAACCCTAGCTCCCGTCCAATCTTATTCCCATGTACAACCCGTCCTTTTATACTGAAAACGTCCCCTAACATTTTACCCGCCAGTTCAACATTTCCTTCAAGGATGTTCTTTCGAATAACAGAAGAACTGACCGCAAATCCATCAACTTTAATCTCCGGCATTTGTTCCAGGCCAAAGCCGTATTTTTCTGCGTGCTCTTTTAGCCCGGAAAAATTCCCCTGTCTGTCTCTTCCGAAGTGATGGTTATAACCAACCACCAGATATTTTACTGCTAACTTATCTATCAATATCCTTTTAATAAACTGATGAAAAGACAAACCGGCAAATTTCTGGTCAAATGGTATAATCAACAAATTATTCAACCCTGCCCTTTCAAGGTTCTGTAGTTTTTCCTCAAGTGTTGTAATAAGTTTAAGGTTTTCAGCATCTTTGCCAAGAACATACCGGGGGTGTGGCCATAAAGTTACAAGTGTACTTTCCGTTTTATACTCCTTCGCCAGCTCTGTCAGCCTGTAAATAATTTGTTGATGGGCCTTATGGACGCCATCAAATATTCCAATTGTTGCAATTGTCCCTTTATTTACTCTTGCTGATAAATCTCTGAATATTTTCAAGTCATCTGCATATTTGAAAAGCAAAGTTAATAAAAAGAAAATAAGTGCATCGTTCATTACCCTGTTTAATCCATAGCCTGAAAACTGCAATAATTTCTTTAATTCTATTATCTGCATTCACAGTTTATTTATATATCTTTATTAAAAAACAACTCTTAAATCTATGACCAAGATGCCTAAAATTGTGCAGGACGATCCCTGGCTTGAACCTTACACTACTGTTATTGAGTCGCGAATCAAGGCTGTCTCTCAAACAATTAAAAAACTAACCCAAAATAAAAAGAGTCTAACTGAGTTTGCCTCCGGGCACCATTATTATGGTTTGCACAAAACAAAAAGTAATTGGGTTTTTAGAGAGTGGGCACCGAATGCCCGGGAAATTTTTTTAATAGGTGATTTTAACAACTGGGAAGAAAGATCGGCATATAAACTTTCGCGAATTGAGCATGGTGACTGGGAAGTTGTTCTGCCTGCCAAGTCAATAAAAAAAGGCGACAAGTATAAACTACTGATAAGGTGGGGAGACGGAAAAGGAGAGAGGCTCCCTTCTTATGCAAACAGGTGCGTACAGGATGAAAACACCAAGCTCTTTGATGCGATTGCCTGGCCGTTCGAAAAATTTGAATGGAAACATGAAAGTCCTGTTGGTAAAATAAAACAACCCCTTATTTATGAAGCCCATATAGGAATGGCTACTGAAGAAGGAAAAGTTGGAACTTTTAATGAATTCAGGCAAAATGTGCTCCCGATAATTAAAGATGCCGGGTATAATACCATTCAGCTTATGGCCATACAGGAGCATCCATATTATGGTTCATTTGGGTACCATGTCTCAAACTTTTTTGCTGTCTCTTCCAGGTTTGGTACTCCTGAAGAATTAAAAGAATTAATTGATGAAGCCCATCATCTTGGCCTGGCCGTAATCATGGATATTGTTCACTCTCATTCTGTCAGAAATGAGAACGAAGGCCTGGGGCTGTTCGACGGAAGCCATGATTTATATTTTCATAAAGACCACAGGCGAGAGCATAAAACCTGGGACTCCCTGTGTTTTGATTATGGAAAGCCCAATGTTATTCATTTTTTACTCTCGAACTGTCGATATTGGCTTGAAGAATTCAAATTTGACGGATTCAGGTTTGACGGTGTAACCAGCATGCTTTACCTTGACCATGGAATTGAGAGGGATTTTACCAGTTATGAGTTTTATTTTGACGGCAACCAGGATTTGGATGCCATTAATTATCTTACCCTTGCCAATATACTTATTCACGAGATAAGCCCAAAAGCAATAACAATAGCCGAAGAAATGAGCGGTATGCCAGGCTTAGCAGAAAAAGCAGAAAACGGCGGTTATGGTTTTGATTACAGGCTGGCAATGGGCACCCCGGATTACTGGATTAAAACCATTAAGGAAAAGAGAGACGAAGAGTGGGATATGGCCGGAATGTTTTATGAACTGACCAGCCGGCGCGAAACAGAGAAAGTAATAAGTTACTGTGAGTCACATGACCAGGCAATGGTTGGTGATAAAACCATTATTTTCAGGCTTCTGGACCAGGATATGTACTGGCATATGAATAAAGACTCCCAAAATTATAAAATCGACCGGGGGATCGCTCTCCACAAAATGATCCGTTTAGTTACTTTTGCTACAAATGGTGGCGGATACCTTAATTTTATGGGCAATGAGTTCGGCCACCCGGAATGGATTGACTTTCCCCGGGAAGGGAATAACTGGTCATATCATTTTGCCAGAAGGCAGTGGTCATTAATGAGAGATGAAAATTTAAGATATCATTACTTAAGTGACTTTGATAAAGCTATGCTAAAGCTTCAGGAAAAGTTCAACTTTATGGAAGACCCCTGGTGTTTTAAAGTTCTTGACAATGATGGCGACAAAACATTGGCCTTTCATCGGGGAACATTATTGTTCATTTTTAATTTCCACCCTACAAAGGCTTTTTCCGATTATGGAATTGCCACAAAAGAAGGCGGCAAATATGATATCGTATTTTGTACTGACTCCAAAGAATTTGGCGGGTTCGGGAATATTAACGAATCATTGCCCCATATTACTGAACGCCATGGGGGGGTAAGCGGAAAAGATTGGTTAAAAGTCTATATGCCCCCGCGCACAGCAATTGTTTTAGAAGGAAAAAAAACACCTTCGGTATTTGAAAATACAGAAAACCTAAACTGATACCCTTCCGGAATGTTTAAATATTTGTTTTGATAAAAGCAACAATTGCAAAAATATAGCATAAAATATTTTTGGTATTAAAAAAAATAACTAATTTTGTCGCTCCAAATTAAACAGGCTTTAAGAAATTAATAAATTAAAATAATGGCAAATCATAAGTCAGCAATAAAGAGGATTCGTCAGAACGAGAGAAGAAGGGTAGAAAACAAGTATCATGCTCGTACAGTTCGAAACGCAATTAAAAAGTTAAGAAAAACTTCGGACAAAGAAGAAGCTAGTGAGCTGCTTCCTAAAGTTTCAGGTATACTTGACAAACTTGCCAAAAAGAATATTATCCACAAAAACAAAGCAGCGAACCTTAAATCAGGTCTTGCTAAGCACGTAAGCAGCCTATAAGAACTGTTAAAGATATTATCAGCCCGTTAACTTTGGTTAACGGGCTATTATTTTTTATGGTAACACCAAAATTGTTTTCTTATCCTTTATTACATCTCCTTCCGGGTGAACACACTCAGTGAGAACAATATAATACCCCAGCGGCAGCTTTCCTTCATCTTCATTTAGTCCTGTCCAGATAAAACTTCCCGAAGTCCCGCACAACTCATTATTTGCTACATTTTTCACTAAAACCCCATCGGTACTGTAAATCCGTATTGTTACCTGATAGCCTGGCTTACTAAACGCATATTGTATTTGAATTATATCATTTACACCATCATTATCAGGGCTAATCTCTTTAGGGGTTATATTGATTTCGTGTGAACCATTGTTCTCTTTCAACATTTGCGAGTTCGGGCGGGCAGGTGTAGCATATCCTACATCTGACGCTGCGGAGTGCCAACTGCTTTCCATAGTCCCGGGACTACCGAAAGAAAGCCTTTCCAATGAGACTCCTTTCTTATCATCCAACAGAGAAAAATGCATTTGCGGATCAAACTTTGCCATATCGATACTTTCTCCTGCAATATTTTTTAAGGCAAGACTACCTCCATCATTATTAAGGCTAAGCCTACTACTTGTTTCAACAACCTTTCTCTTTTCACATTCTGGAAAAGCCTGTACCAACAAATCCTTATCTTCTGTAAAAACCACATAATCACCCGGAAGAAGTTGGAAGCTCTCTTTTGTTAACAGCCTTTCATTTTTATATTCTCCCGAAAGTTCATCCATAATTGCCAGGGACAAGTTCCCTAGTTCAAGAATATCATCTGAATTGTTAAAGAGCTCGACAAACTCCGGCACTTCATCTGTTCCATCAAACAGTATTTCGTTAATTATAAGTTCTGCCGAATCGGGAATAACAGCTAATCCAAAACTAAACTCCTGCTTTTCCAGCAAGTTCCCAGAACAGTCTGCGATATCTCCCTGAAAAAGAACCGTATAAACTTTCCCTTCTTCAAGTGTCCCGGACAAATCTAAAACAGCTTTATCAAAAAAAGGAGGCTGCACAGCAACCCGAACCACATCATTTCCATCAGAAATGCTATAATCATCCGGATTTGCCAGCAATAAACTGTCCATTGATTTTGAGAACAAAACACTTAGCTGGGAATTGTTGAGCGATAATACCTTTAGTACTTCAGGTCTATTCTCATCAAGAATCACTGAACGAACGGAATTCTCCCTTCCCGGGGTCCCTCCTGTCCGGGAAACACTCTCTTCCCAGTTTCCGTCTTTCAAACAAGGAACGGTTACATCAACCATTTCAAGTGTCCATCCCCCTTCCTGCTTATATTCCGTTTTGTACATTTCGTTTGAGTATTCAACCCCACATATAAATCGACCATAGCGTTCATAGATCTTTAAAAGATTCCCTTCGTTGGTTAATGCAGGCATACCCGATAATTCAATAATCAGGGAATCCATTCCGAACCTGCTCCAGCGTTTTGATGATTTCGTCAATATGTAGTATTGCCCGGGGTAGATGTCTCTATCCGGCATATTTACACTCTTTTCCCCGACCTCCAACTTCCAGCCGCTAAGGTTTAACATTCTGCCGGAACGGTTTAGCACCTCAATAAACTCCGTCTCCGGAAGCCCCACCGTGTCTGTCGGATCTGCAAGAACCTCTGTAATAACCAAGTCGTATACCTGTGGGTTATAGTAGTTAAAATTGAAAGAAATAACTTCTGATTCGTTTCCTTTTAAATCTTCAATCCCTGTTATTGAAACTGAATTAATATTTTCAAAATAATCATGGAAAAATAACCGTAGCTCTGTCGAATTTAACCACTGTATTGTCTGGGGTTTTATTCCACTGTTCATCTCAAATGAAACGGGCTTATTCGTATCAACTGCCTCTGAAAACCTGACAAATAGCTCATTTCTTTCTACTATTTCGAATGATTCCAAAACCGGGGGATAGATATCGGTATAAAAGCTGCCTTCAATTCCTACATCATCAATCCATAATTTTTGATCCTGACTTGAAGTATATTTATAGTAAACTCCTAAATACGCTGAATAGAATATACTTCTTTCCTCAAACATATCCGGTTCATACCATTTCCCCTCATCAACCTTTCCTATTTTCAGGTACCACTCTCCCGCCGTTGTTCTTTCTATCTGAATTTCCCTTGCCTCTCCAGGCGGAACAGAGTCCTGCCAGTTAAACCCCGAATTATATATTGTTGTTACTTTGCCTTCTTCCTGTTTCCAGACTTTTAAAAAATCATCGGACCCCGTATAATTCACCCCGACAATATAACCTTTTGCATTCCCCTGTTTTGTCATCTCCCCTACCCCTCTATCTGATGCAATCCATACAGCCCAGTTGTTCCCGGAGGAAGGGTTGTAATCGTACATCACTTTAAATTTCCAAACAGTTTTTGCTGAATCAAAAAACAACTGTTCGTGCTGGAAAGCAATAACGTCAATACCACTTTCGGAATTATCAAACGTATGGTGCAATGATTTATCGCCGGATAGCGGCCTCACAGAATCCGCTGTCCAGCGGGAAGCGTTTAATTCTTCCCAACCCGTTAATGTATCCGTCTCAAAATCAAAATAGAGTTGCTGGGCTGATAATACGTACTGAATTAGGATGAAGAATAAAACTAAAAGTTTGCGCATATTTTAATGGTTTAGCTTTAAAAACGTAACAAATATTTATCGTGAATTTTAGATTACAAAATTAATTTGCGATTTTTGCATCGTAAGATAACAATTTTATATCCTCTGTTAGAGGATTTTTTATTATTCACGATTAACCACTTTAATTTATTACAAAATGAAAGTAGCAATTGTTGGCGTCAGTGGCGCTGTAGGTCAGGAGTTCCTCAGGGTACTCGATGAGCGGAATTTCCCGCTTGATGAATTGGTATTATTTGGCTCAAGCCGTAGCGCTGGTAAAGAATATACCTTTAAGGGTAAGAAGCTAGTGGTTAAAGAGTTAAAACACAACGATGACTTTAAGGATATTGACATTGCTCTGACCTCGGCAGGTGGCAGTACCTCAAAAGAATTCGCCGAAACGATTACAAAACACGGAACAATAATGATAGACAATTCATCAGCTTTCAGAATGGAAGACGATGTTCCCCTGGTTGTTCCTGAAGTAAATGCAGATGCAGCCAGAAATTGTCCAAGGAGGATTATTGCCAACCCAAACTGCACAACAATACAAATGGTGGTATGCCTTCAACCGCTTGAAAAGTTATCCCATATTACGAAGGTGCATGTTTCTACCTATCAGGCTGCCAGTGGTGCCGGGGCTGCAGCAATGGACGAGCTGGTTGAACAAACCCATCAGATCGTCAATAAAGAAAAACCGACCGTTGATAAATTTGCCCACCAGTTGGCATTTAATATTATCCCGCAGGTTGATGTTTTTACTGACAACGATTATACAAAAGAAGAAATGAAAATGTATAATGAGACCAGAAAGATAATGAGCTCTGGAATTTCAGTAAGTGCCACCTGTGTTCGCGTTCCTGTTATGAGAAACCACTCCGAGGCTATCTGGGTAGAAACGGAAAACCCAATATCTGTGGAAGAAGCAAAAAATGCCTTTAAGACAGCACCCGGGATTACTTTGTTTGAAGATAACACCACCTACCCCATGCCCCTTGAAAGTGCTTCTAAAGATGACATTTTTGTTGGGCGGGTGCGCCAGGATCTGGGCGGTAAAAATGGACTAGCGTTCTGGTGTGTTGGCGATCAAATCAAGAAAGGTGCAGCCCTGAATGCTGTTCAAATTGCTGAATATCTAATTGAAAACAAACTCATTTAAATAGTCTGAAAAGTACAGGACCGTTCATAAAATAAACAGTTCTGTACTTTCATTTTGTTTATGCTCAAATGCTGGACCAATAGTATGGCCTGGCAGTTTTTCTCTGATGTTTCCAAGAATATGGTTCTTTGTTGTTTATCGTTTCTGCAATTTTTTTTCGATATAATAAACAAATAGTATAAATTGTCACTAAATTCTGATAAATTATTTCTCAAATATTTCTTTACTTTGTGTGTATAACTTAACCTGCATGAAGAAATGAGTCATTTTGAAAAAGTAAAAGAATATTTAACAAATCTGGAGTATACCATAACAAGTGAAGAGGAAAAGGAAGAACTTGTAGTTGTTGAAAAACCGGAGGTTGGTATAAAAAACCTGTTAATCGACTGTGAGGAATCCATTGTTGTAATTGAGTACCCCCTTTTAATACTAAATAACTCTTCGGAAGATATTTTAAAAGAGTTACTGGAAAAGAACCGGGACATTATTCATGGGGCATTTGCTTTAACGGAAGACAACATGCTTATTTTCAGGGACACCCTTGAGTTGGAAAACCTTGATAGCAATGAACTGGAAGGAACCCTTTACTCACTTGAATTATTACTTGCAGAATACGGATATCGTTTAATCGAAATATCAAAAAATTAAAAAAATGGGAATATTAGGAAGAATTTTCAAAGTTGGCCAGGCCGAAGCCCACTCACTGGTAGACAAGATTGAAAATCCAATAAAACTTACGGAACAGGGCATACGTGATCTAAAAAAAGATCTTGACGGAAGCCTTAAGGCACTTGCAGAAGTTAAAGCGATTGCCATTCGCTCAAAACAGGAAATGCACGAAAATGAAGATAAGGCCAAATCGTATGAAAATAAAGCTATTCAGCTTTTAAAAAATGCCGAGACAGGAGGCATTGCCCCGGAAGAAGCTGATCGCTTAGCTACCGAAGCACTGAAGAGAAAAGAAGAAGCTGTAAGTGCCGCTGCAATTTCCAGGCAAAATGTTCAAAAACTGGAAGGACAGATTGCGCAGTTAAATCAGAACGTGAATACCTTAAAAAGTAAAATATCTCAATACGAGAATGAGCTTAAAATGTTAAAAGCCCGTTCAAAAGTTAGCCAGGCTACAAAAAAACTGAACAAATCAATGTCTAATATTGATAGCAGTGGAACAGTAGCCATGCTCGAAAAAATGAAAGATAAAGTTGCTCAGGAAGAGGCTATGGCAGAAGCTTATGGCGACATTGCCGACGCCAATAAAAGTCTCGATGATGAAATTGACGCTGCTATTTCCGGATCCAATACAGGTAGCAGTGTGGCACTCGAAGAACTCAAAGCTAAACTAAAACAACAATAGCCGTGCTTAAGAACCCGTTTAGAAAAAACGAAGAACCCGATTATGATCCCACCAATATTAAAGTAACAGATCTCTCTGTGGGATTCCTGTTCGAATATGATTTACGCCAATGGGAAGTTCTTAACGAATCTACCTATGACTGGGGGGATAACTTTTTTTCTAAAGAATATAAAATAACCGATGGGCGGGAAACTTATTCCCTGTATGTTGAGGAAGATGACGAATTGGAAATTATTCTCTACACAAAGGTTAAAATTGGTCAGATTGACGGAGATATTGAGGATGAAATTCTTGATAATGAAAAGCCTCCCAAAAAAGTTGTTTATAATGGGCAGACCTATACCAGGGAACGGGAATCGCCCGGGTATTTTAACCCCACCCTCACATCAAAGGAGTGGATTGAGTTCATTAGCTGGCAATATTACGATAGCGAGGCAATGAATGCCCTTTCCATTGAACAATGGGGCGATACAGAATTTGAAGCTTCGGCGGGCAAGATCCTTCAGCCTTACGAAATATCAAATATATTGCCAAGTGAATAGGGACATACTTCAATGCTCAACAAAAATTTGCCTGACCGTTAAATATTATAATTTAAAATGAAACAGGCCATGTCTGATTTATCCCGGAGTTTTGGGAGAGGCACACGAACGAATGTGTGGCAATTTTTCAGGCAGGCCACAAATTTTAAACCGATGAAAAAATCCGCACCCCTTAAAACAATTGCTGGAGCAATTATCTTATCCTTACTGTTTGTATTTGCATACCGCTGTACACCGGGCGGAAGCCAGAGTGCATATAAAGAGGAAGGGCTGGACAAAGTCATTAAAGATTACAGGGACAAATCAGATTTCATTGTCATCCTGTATGATATGAACTATGAAAGAAATAAATACCTGCATCAATACCAGATACTCATTGAGAGCCCGGACTCTTCTTTTGAACAGGAAGTATCAGAATGGCTTCCGGTATCGGAGAGGTTCTTCCAAAGACACATTGATGACCTAGGTATGGAACTGGCCAGTAAAAAAAATAACGTCCTTTCTAAAAAGGCAGCCCCCGCAGGGTATTCTAATTACGTGGGCAACCCCAGTTATGGGCGCTGGACACAACGGAACGGTAATTCTTTCTGGGAGTTTTATGGCAAATTCGCTTTTATGAACTCAATGTTTAACCTATTGTCAAGACCGGCACGCAGGGACTACTGGAATGATTATGACCGTAATTACCGACGCAGCGGAAGGGCATACTATGGTCCCGGAGGTTCATACTATGGCACACGGGGATATACTTCTTCTTCTGTTGGTAAAAAGTCGACCTGGGCACAACAACCCAGCTCATTCAAACAAAAAGTAAGAAGCCAGGTTTCCCGAAGCAAACCTTCATCAAGCCGAAGCTCTAAAAGTTCAACTACGAAAACAACACGAAGTACTTCGCGATATTCCAGTTCTTCAAGCTATCGTTCACGGGGTGGAGGGTACGGAGGAAAATAACTATCTTAAACAATAAAACCTTGTCAATTCAATCTGAAAAAATCTATACATGGACACGCTAACGGAAAACCCCTATTTAACGAGAATAACTGCGGCTATCGTTTATATTATATCCGCATTCCTGCTCCTGTTGCTGGGCAAACTTTTTTATTCACTTACCCACAAGCGAATTGAGATAAAAAATGAGTTAGTGAAAAAAGATAATTTCGCTTTCTCATTATCAATTACCGGATACTACAGCGGTTTACTGATAGCAATTCTGGGAGTAATTGTTGGAGAAACCAACGGGTTGGTAAACGATCTTATTGATATTTTTGTTTATGGGACCCTGTCCATAATTCTTTTAAACATCTCCTCTTTTATTTGTGACAAAATTATTCTGCGGAAATTTGATGTTACCAAAGAACTGATTGATGACCAAAATAGTGGGACGGGAGCCGTTGAAGCCGCTGTTATGATTGGCTCAGGATTAGTTATTTACGGCGCTGTTTCCGGAGAAGCGTATAACTTCTTTGAAGGAATGAGCATTGGCTTTCATTTGTCCGGTATTATTTCTGCTGTAGTATTCTGGATTGTAGGGCAGTTCGTTTTAATCCTAACTTCATTTGTTTATGAACTATTAACACCGTATAGTGTCCATGAACACCTTGAGAAAGATAATATTGCTGTTGGGGTTGGATTTGCCGGGGCAATAATCGCCCTTTCTGTTTTAGTTAAGTTTGGTATATCCGGCGATTTAATAAGCTGGTCAGATAACTTATCCTGGTTTGCAATTGATGTTGCTTTCGGACTAATACTTTTACCCGTGGTGAGGTTTATTACCGACAAAATACTGCTCCCCGGTGAAAAGCTTACAGATGAGCTGGTCAACCAGGAAAAGCCCAACGTAGGAGCCGCATTGATTGAAGCATTCGCTTATATCGGCGGGGCTGTTCTGATAACATTTTGTTTGTAACCTGATTTCCATCTCACATTTTATTGAAGAAACAACAAGTAATACTCGCCGCGCTTTTTGCTACAGGCTTTTCAGGTATCGTTGCTGAATATGTACTGGCAACACTTGCTTCGCATTTTATAGGAGATTCGGTCGTGCAATGGGCCATGATTGTATCTGTAATGCTGTTTTCGATGGGCCTGGGCAGCCGGTTATCAAAAAATTTCAATAAAAACCTTTTTATTGTATTTATCTGTGCTGAGTTTTTATTGTCATTAATTGTTTCATTTTCTGCACTTTCAACATACAGCATTGCTGCTTTCTCCCAGTCAGTGGGTATTTATATTTATTCCCTTTCTATCCTGACAGGTTTATTAATTGGACTGGAATTACCTTTGGCAGTCCGGTTAAACGAAGCTTTTACAGAACTGAAATTCAACATATCGTCTGTACTGGAAAAAGATTATTATGGCAGCCTTGCCGGAGGCCTGTTTTTTTCTTTTCTGGGGCTCCCCTATTTAGGCCTCACTTATACCCCTTTTATCCTGGGGAGTATCAATCTGCTGGTCGCCCTCATCATGTTGTTTGTTTTTCCGGTAAAATTAAAACAAAAGCACGTTACGCTGCTCAGCATAGCTGGTTTGGGTGTTGTTGCAACCATAACACTGGGGGCGATAAAAGCCGAAAAAATAATTCTGTATGGAGAACAGGTTAAGTATAAAGACAAAATTATATTTTCTGAGCAAACCCGGTATCAGAAAATAGTTGTTACCCAATGGAAAAATAACTATTGGCTTTATCTGAACAACAATCTTCAGTACTCAACTTTTGATGAAGAATTATACCATGAGGTACTTGTTCACCCAGCCATGAAATTAGCCCCGGAACGATTTGACATTCTTATTCTGGGCGGAGGCGATGGGTGTGCTGTAAGAGAAGTGCTAAAGTATAAAGATGTTAAATCTGTTACCGTTGTTGATCTTGATCCAAAAATGACCGAACTGGCATCTCATCACCCGGCTTTTACATCGGTTAACGACAGCTCATTTCATAATTCGAAAGTCCAGATTATAAATAAGGACGGGTATAACTATATGGTCAATTGTGAACATTTCTATGATGTGGTTATTATTGATCTTCCCGATCCAAGAAATATTGAACTGTCGCGCTTGTATTCTCTTGAATTCTATAAAATGTGCTACAAACATTTAAGGCCAAAAGGCATTATTGTAACCCAGGCCGGAAGTCCCTACTATGCACCGGAGAGTTTTAAATGCATTTCCAAAACCATGACTGCGGCCGGTTTCTCGACCATACCCATGCATAACCAGATTCTCACAATGGGGCACTGGGGCTGGCAACTTGGCACCAAACAAAACCATTCACAGAATAGTATTATTGCCCATCTCAAAAGCATCGATTTTAGTGATGTCAATACTGAATGGTTAAACAATGAAGCCATTCATCACATTACTTCTTTTGGGAAAGATTTTTTTACATCACAAACTGACAGCATCAGGATAAATAAGGTACACGATCCTGTTTTATATAAATACTTCTTAAAAGCCTCATGGGATTTATATTAAAATGCTTAGGTAAAAAAACTAAATTTGTGAAGCTACATTCGTTTACTTTATGAAGGCTAAAATATATAATTTCAAAACCTGGATCCCGATTACAGAAGTATCCCGGCTCAAAGAGTTAATGAGGGAACTATTGCAGAAATCCGGGTTTGAAATTCTGAATAGCGTGGAACACAACTTTTCTCCGCAGGGCCACACTTCTGTTTGGTTACTGGCAGAAAGCCACCTTGCAGTGCATACTTTCCCGGAAGAGGGTAAAACCTATGTTGAAATCAGCAGTTGTAATGAGAAAAAAAACAATTATTTTATCTCTTTGCTTAACAAGCATATTGCAGAATTATGTGAAAAGGATGCCCAAATTAATATTACGTAGCACAATTGTATTTAACACAAACCCTATAAAAAAAGAGCATGGATAAACTTAAACCCGTATTTATCATTATCGTTCTTGTCTGGATGGTTTTTCTTGTTGACTTGATCTTCCCTTATGAATTCAACAAGTTTGGAATTATTCCCAGAAAGCTCATCGGACTGAGAGGTGTTTTATGTGCCCCCTTCCTGCACGCCAACCTCTCTCATATTCTTTCCAACAGTTTGCCTTTTCTGGTATTAGGCACAGTTACCCACCTTTATTACTCGAAAAATGCGCTGATGGTTTTTATTTTTTCTGTTATAATATCAGGACTTTTAGTCTGGCTATTTGCGCGGCCAAGCATACATGTTGGAATGAGTGGTGTTATTTATGCTTATGCTTCATTTCTGATATTTGCCGGTTTTTATACAAGAAAGTTCTGGGGTATCGTAATTTCTGTGTTAGTGGTAGTGTTATACGGCAGCCTAGTGTGGGGGCTACTTCCACGCAATCCTTATATATCATGGGAAGGACACCTTGCCGGGGCAATTGCCGGGTATTTACTTGCTTTTGCATTTTACAGAAAAACTAAAAAATAAAGGATTTAAATTAATCAGATAATGAAAAAGAAATTAAACGGGCTCTTTCGTATTATTGGTGGATTAATATTCTTCTTTTTATTGTTACTGGTTATCTGGCTCTTCGAAAAAGAACAGGAAAACAGTTCGATAAAAACACTTTTCGATGCATTTTGGTATTCAATCGTTACCCTCACCACTGTTGGTTATGGAGATTTTTACCCTGTCTCTGTGGCGGGCAAAATCTTTGGTTTGGTGCTGGTAATATTCAGTCTGGGATTGCTCGGGTACATAATAAGTAATTTGACAAATAAAATAAGAGAATACATGGAAAAAAAGAAGCTTGGCCATTTCGGAACAAAAGCCGAAGATCATGTGGTTATAATAGGCTGGAATAATTTCGGTAAACTTATTACAGACCAAATAGTCAACGCAAACCAAAAGGTTGTGGTGGTTACAGATAATAAGAATGACCTGGAACTAATTTCTGATTTATATGACGATAGCGTCTTTGGACTTTTCTCGGATCTTAACTCTTTTGAAAACTTCAACAAAATAAACATACTGAAATCAGTGTCCGTGTTTATAAACATTCCGGATGACTCTCAGGCCCTTGTTTATTTACTAAACGTAAAAAAGGTATTTCAGTCATTAAATGTAGTGGTCTCTTTGTCAAACTCTGAGCTTAAAGATACCTTTTATGCTGCTGGCGCAAATTATGTTATTTCGGAGAAAGAATTAAGCTCCAGGCTTATCGCCAGCTTTATTTTTGAACCCGATGTTGCATACTATACCGAAGACTTAATTACAACGGCTTCTGTAAAAGAAGGCACCGACATTGTTGAGATTCTTATTGTAGAGAATAACCCCTACCTTAATCACGACTATCTGGAGGCATTTATTGATCTTAAAAAGAAACACAATGCTGTTTTAATTGGCATTAGCAGAAAAATTAATGGCTCATACCAACTCATTAAAAACCCGACAAGTGGAGAAACAATAAAACTTAATGATTATTTGATTTTTATAACCGACGGGGCTGTCAAGAACAAACTGATAGAAGAGTTTGCTGTTCCGGAAGGAAGAATTATTCATTAATTGAAAATTAAACAACACTACCTTCTCAAATATTTGGTTTTTAATAATTTAACTGAAAAAGGGGTACCCTTTTCCCGAGCACCCCTTTCACGGATATAACTAATTATATTTTTACTTCACAACCAGCTTAGTGGTCAATATTCCTTTGGAGGTTTCTACTTTCACCTGGTAAACCCCGCTTTCTAAGCCTGGTAAATTGATACGTTGTTTTACCTGAATTAATTCCTGCGATAATACCAATTGCCCACTTAAACTGTAAATGCTGACCTGGCCTTTTCCTTCAATATTATCCACAATGAAATATTCGTTGACTGCAGGGTTAGGGTATAGTCTAATTCCCGTTTTTAAGTTTTTCTGAGGCAAAGCAGTTAATGAGTTAAACCTGGCGTACAAAGTAAGGTCTCCCGTCATACTGCTTATTACTTGTATTTTCTCCCCCGTGAAATCCGGTTTTGAGTACCAGCCGGCAAAAGTATATCCGTCTTTTGCTGCATCACTTAGCGTAATCTCACTTTCAATTGTATATGTATCTGCCTTGTTGCTGTGTTCTCCTCCATTGACATCATAGGTAATGGTATACTCTTTAGGGAATGATGTTGAGGAATACCCAATGCTAAAATTTGTAACTTTTTCAACTATCCCGTCGTCTTCGTTCCTCCACTCAATTGTATATCCTTCTTTCTCCTTCGGAAGGATGATTTCATTTAACCCATTGCCTGCAAATGCATCTTTTCCAATAAGCGTTACGCCTCCAGGGATATCAATATGGGTTAAGTCATTGTTAAAGA
Source organism: Bacteroidales bacterium (assembly GCA_965230395.1). Lineage (GTDB taxonomy): Bacteria > Bacteroidota > Bacteroidia > Bacteroidales > UBA10428 > UBA10428. The sequence continues at coordinate 612,655 of CBDDKV010000002.1, read as the reverse complement.
ATGCCCCTACTCTAATTTTTGTAACATTATCCGGAATGGTTATCTCCGTTAATTCATTATACTGAAATGTCCTCTGTCCAATTGTTGTAACACCATTGGGGATGGTTACTGTTGTTAGTTTATTATTCGAAAATGCATGATCCCCAATGAATGTTACGCTGTTCGGAATGGACACCTCTTCTAACTGATTGAATTTGAACGCACTCAATCCAATTACTGTAACACTCTCCGGAATAACTACTGTTCTCAGTTTATTATTCGAAAATGCATTCGAATTAATTGTTGTAACACCATTGGGGATGGTTACTGTTATCAATTTATTAACCGAAAATGCATTCTTCCCGATAATGGTTACGCTGTTTGGAATCGTTACCTTCTCTAATTTATTAAATGAAAATGCATATTTTTCTATTGTTGTAACACTATCCGGGATGGTTACTGTTGTTAGTTTGTTATTGTAGAAAGCATGACTTTGAATTGTGTTCACACTGCCGGGGATAACAACGGAGGTTAACTCTTTGTTCCTAAATGCATGTTCTCCAATACTGGTCACCTTAGTTCCACCAATCTTCTCCGGTACAATGATATCAGTGGCTGTTCCACTGTAACCGGTAATGGTCCCTGTTGCTTCATCAAAAGAAACTTCGTCTGCTAATAATGTATGTTGGGCGTTTACGTTCATAAATACCGAAAATAGCGTTGCTGCCAGTGTAAAAATGTGCTTCATGTTTTTTAAAATTAAAAGTTGAAAAATTAAAGATTAAATCGTTTGTTACCCGATGGTGAATGCATAACCAAAAAAAATATCAACTATGCATCGTCCGTTGGTAACTACAATGGGTTTTTATTGGTGAAATAATGTTTTTCATTCTTTATTGATTTTTCGGATCCTTTATTTCATATCATCTGCCGGGCTTCTGTTTGACCGGTTCTAACCGTTTATTGTCAAGCATATCAAACATTTCTCTTTTACTTCGTTCGTACATGTTAAAAGGATATTCTTTCTGAACATAGTTTTCATGAGATTTATATATATAAAAAGTCAACAATAGCCAATAACGGATTTAATGTATTTTTGTTCCAAAAAAAATTACAATTTGCCCATTTAGTTTTACCGTATAGCATCAGGCGAAGCTTCAAATGCTTATCTATGTCCTGCAATGTTTTTGAGCAACGGCTTGCAAGATGTTCTTTTGCAAAATGTTGTTCTTTTGTCTGCTGTGACAATTGAACTGTTTTTTCTGTTCTGTGCCCGAATATTTTTACAGGCAAATTCTTCTTGTTTTTTTGAATGGGTGACTTTTTATCCTGTATACAAAAAAACGTCCGTTGTTCACCTCGCAGTCTCCAATACTATGGGTTAATAACATCACCAGTTCCAATCGCATGGATATAACAAACCAAAGGCTGCCTAAAGTTTTAGACAGCCTTCTTTCTTCTAACCCTTTACAGAAAAAATTGATGCGTGCATTTTTCTGAAAATGAAGAACTTTTTACTTTGTAAATACCACTGCATGTTTTCGTGTAAAGTATTTATGGCACAGACTGGCAAGAATAAAATAGACAAGCATCTGAATGGTAAGAAACAGTAATTCCGGTTTTATATCGGCCAGCGTTGCCCCCATCGTCCTTAACCGAAGATAGGCAGGGACCATTTTCATGCTTGGGAACAGGTGCCCGACTTTGTATATCCATTCAGGCATCGAGGATGTAGGCCATGAAATACCGCTCATGAACAAAATTATTGGAGAAAGAAAGATAAGGACCATAATTGAATGTTCCTTGCGTTTAAATACAATGGATATTGCAAGACCAAGAAAAATTGTGGAAAATAAAAAAGGGATAAGTAGAACGAGTACGTGCATTAGAGAACCTTTCATGGGGAAATCAAACCAATTGTAAACCCATATCAGTGTAAAAGACGCAGTAAAAACGGATGCAACAAAGTATGCCAGTCCCCGTCCAAAGATGGTAGAGAACATACCTTTTTTCAGCATAATCCCGGGGATCAATATTTTCCGTTTACTTTTTTCCCTTTTTGAGCCGCTTACCATCCCGATACCAACCAAAAGGGTTTGTTGTAAAATAATGATAATTATTCCGGGCATTACAAATGAGCCATAGGCCCCCGAAGGGTTGTAAAGGGTTTGAAATTGAGACTGTACCGGGTTGCGCTGGGTCATGGCCTGTTCAAGGGTGCCCCCCCGGGCCATTCCCCTTCTGATTTCTATACCGGCAGAAAAGGTACCCACTGCACTGAGAATTCCAGAAAGGGTTTCTTTGTGCAATAAAAAATAACTGGCATCGCTGTAAAGGCTAACATCTCCCTGATGTCCTGAGAGTACCTCCTTTTCAAAACCAGAAGGGAGCATTACGATACCGTTTACTTTGTTTTCCCAAAACAGGTTTTCAGCCTCTTTTAAGCTAACTGCATTATACCTGAGATCTAGTTTTTGAGAGGCATCTATCATTTCACAAACCGCCTGACTGGTCGTAGATTTGTCCAAATCAACTACAGCCATAGGTATTTCAAGCAAGACATTATTTTTGTAAGCTACCGAATATGCCACAGGATAAATAACCGCGGCCCCAAAAATAATAAGTAAAGCCCCGGTATCGGTAAAAATTGCTTTTAACTCGTTTATGAAGGTTATGGTTGATATTCTTATGGCAATGACTAATGATCTATACATTTTAAATGTTTTTATAATGATTACTCCTTCCCCCAGTATCTGTTTTCTGATAGCTTCACTGACATTTTCGGCAGAATAAACAAACTGCTTAATATAAATACAGAGAAGATTAAAAAGGGTATGGCTGTGGATGATGCAGGCTCCCCCCTTAAGGTTTGTCCCATAAATATTTTCAACCAAAAAGTATAGGGGAACAAGCAGGAAAATCCTTTTGCAATTGCCGGCATGGCCATTGAAGGAAATGTTAAGCCGGAAAAAGAAAGGGCCATCATGGTGTAGGCACTTCCCAGGGAGAGCGTCAGGCGTAAATTAGAAGTTAAAGCCAAAAACACCAGGGCGAGAACCTGATACGTAACAATCAATAGTACTTCAGATACTATGATGAGAAACAGGCTCCCTTTGATAGGAGTGCCCAGAATTCGGAATAATATAATATTCATAAACATGGTGCTGACAAGAAAAAGAAAGGTATACGGTAGCATTTTGCCTGTTAGCGCAATGCCAACCCGGTTCCTGGCTGTTTCCATCAGTTTGCCGGCGGTTCCTTCTTTCATTTCGATACCCAGAGCATATACAGAAACCAAAAAGGTAAATACATTAACCATTAAAGGCAGCAGTCCCAGCGTAAGAAAATAGGAGTAGTTACTAAAAGGGTTAAATAGTGCATGGGTACCTAACCTAACGGGCAGGACCTGCTCCATTGCCTGATACTCATTCATCTCTTTACGCAGAAAGGACTGAAGTTTTATTCCCGCGGAAACTGTTGAGAGCGTTCTGTACAGCCCGGCCCTTAGTGCCCCACCTTTTAGAACGTTGGTATTGTTAAGGTAAACAGCAATAGTGGGAGAACCGGATTTCATAACATCAGCCTCCAGTTTTGACGGTATAATTATAATAGCATCTGTTTTACCCTTTACCAACATGTCTTCGGCTTCAATAACAGAAGATACTTTAAATGTTTTCACCACGGGTGTAGCGTCAACCAGCCGGGCAATTCTCCTTGATGTGGGAGTATTGTCCTGATCAACAACGGCTACAGGAAGATTACGTATAACACCTGCCGAAAAAATCTGTGCAATTAACAGGAATGCAATAGCCGGGGCCACTACTGTTCCAAATATTAAGACAGGACTCTTTATCAGGCGCGATACCTCCCGCTGTAATACGTTTAAAAAAGGTGTATTTTCAAATTTTGAAAACATAGTTTTGTTTAATTAATTTTTTCCCAGTTAACCAAAGCACTCATTCCAGGTCTGAGTCCGGGGGTATTTTCAACAGGAACGGCATGTACTTCGAAGGTTTTCATGTCGAAGTCTCCGGAAGTTTTAGTCGCTGTCCATGTAGCAAAATCACCAAGGGCATTAATGTACGTTACCTTGAGGTCTATTTCCTTTTCTCCAATGGCAGGAAACCTGGCCGGCAAAATGGTCCCTTTTTTAATTTTCGGAAGAAGATCCTCCCGGATGTTGAATGTAATCCAGATGTCTTCCAGATCAACAATGGTAACAACGGGGTACCCGGCAGGGACCAGCTCTCCACGGTCAACAATAATGTTTGCGACCTCCCCGTCTACAGGGGCCGTAATTTCCTTCTCGCTCAAATATGACGATACTTCGGTTATTACTCCTTCAGCCTGTTTTACCAGTGCACCGGCGGCTGCTTTATCTTCTTCGCGGGCACCTTTTTGTGCTTTTTCATAAATTGACTTTGCAGCCTTTTCAGTTTCAACCGCAGCTATCATTCGTGTTTCTGCCTCATCTTTCTTTTGAGCCGGAAGTACCCCTTCTTCATGAAGGTTTTTAATCCTGCTGAATGTTTTTTTTGCATATTCGGCCGCCGCTTCGGCTTTTTTCCAGTTATTGAAAGCAGCTTGTATATCTTCGGTACGGGCCCCTGTTTCTGCTTTTAGTTTTTGTGCCTCAGCAGCTTGTTTTGCCGCTTTTGCCTGGCTCATTCTTGCTTCCAGTTCAGGACTTTGAATGGTGAACAATACATCACCTTTTTTTACTTCCTGCCCTTTGTGGATAGCCAGGCTGTCCAGCCGCCCGACCAGTTTTGATGCCACATTGACCTGTGTAGCTTCAACTTCGCCCTGAATTTCCAGGGGCAATGGCTTTGATATTAGCCATATGGTGTACGCAACAAAAGCAATAATTGAAATTGCAGCAATAGGGATAATTAAATTCTTTGTCTTTTTCATTTCTATATTTTTTTTATTTTTTTCTGACTAGTGTGTGTATGTTCAAATTTTCATGTTATTTAACCGATGTTTATTACAGTTAATATTCTCCATAAATACTTTCCTCACTGTTTTGGTACTGAAGAAATTCATCAGGTATACCCGCATAGTACAATAGTCTTGAAAGAGCTATGTCGTAGTTGTAAATAGCCTGAAGACGTTCGATTTTCGACCGTGCCACCAGAAGCTCGGCATCAGCAATTTCAGTGGTAGTGGCCATTCCTTCGCTAAAAGCTTTGTTTCTTACCCTGTAGTACTCATTGGCAAATTCCAGGGCTTCCTCAATTTCCAGAAGTTGTTCAAGATGCATATTTAATTCCTGGTAATGTTTGGTGATTACCGTATTGATATCGGTTTCCGTTTTTTCAAGGAACTGTTCTACCTGCGAGGCCTGGTATTTTGCTGCTTTGACCTTGTTAGCCCTTGACGTTCCGGTAAAAATGTCCCACCTTAATCCAACACCAACCATATATTCCGGCACCTGGTGCGAAAGGTCTTTATTGGCAATATCGTAAGTGCCCATTGCTGCAATAGTGGGGTAGTAATGTGCAACTTCGGCTTTATATCCCTGATGGGCAAGCTCTTTTTTATGCTTTACCTGAGCAAGGAGGGAACTGTTCTCTTTTGCTTTCTCCTGAAAGTAGCTTAATGGTTGAAGGCTGGGGACATAAAAAAGGTTGGATATAGGCGTAATCTCCAGTGAAGTATCAATGGCAAGAGTGTTTAAAAGCGATTCATTAACAATGTCTTTATTTCTAACTGCCCTTTTTAATTCCCTGTCAGCCTCGGCATGATAGACTTTTGCATGTAGGTACTCAGCATTGGAAATCATTCCCTGTTCCATCATTTTACGGGCATCTTCCATATGGGCGGCCATTGTTTTCTTAACTTCCTGTCGTACGGTATTAACATGTTCTGTTAATACCAGTCCATAATACCGTTCAATAAGTTCGCAGAACACCTCCAGGTATTTTGTTTGCTCTTCTGTTTTTGCTTCTTCAACCCGTATTGCCGCAGCTTTATTGGCAGCTATTATTCTTCCGCCGGTAAAGATGGGTTGAGTAATACCGGCATTCACAACTCCAAACTGCTTTTTTTGTATCATAACGTCCCACTCTCCGGCATTTACTTCATCTAAGCCTTCTATGAGCTGTTGCCGAACAGCCTGTGTAGATATATCATCCGGGAGTATTGGCATAACTCCGGAAGTATTGGGATCTGGATTGGGGACACCTGAAAATTGTCCGTAATTTCCAAGCGCTCCGTAAAGAGGGGTAATTGCATCGCGGACCGGGGTCATATCCAGGCGAATATCATCAGCCATTAAAACATAATTGGCACTTAATGATAGGGTTGGTAAAAACAACCCTTTTGCCGCCTTCTTTTCATGCTCGGCCTGTAGCGTTTTTTCTGATGCCTGCTTTAGCACATGACTTTTCTGTGTTGTTATAGATAGTGCATGCTCAAATGTAAGATCGTTTAAGGAAATGGTGTCTGATTGTCCGCTTAAACTATAGGTTATAGTTATGCTCAGAAACAAAGAAGCACAATATCCCAAAAGTAATTTGATGTTCATTTTATATGATGTTTTATGAGTTTCCATATCTTCTTTTAGACTTAATAACAATTCGACTAAAACATTTAAATAGTCGAAAATATGATAAAAAAATTATCGTTTTACAATTCCATAGAATAGTACCCGCAGTAATTTATCCAGTCTGTCTTCTGTACTTTCATCGTTATATTGTTCAATCAGTAAGGCTTCAAGACCTTTAATTGCGGTTATGATTGCAATAGAGGCAAACCCGGGGGTTTCAATCTGAAATTTGTTGGACTCTACACCCTTTTTTAAGATGTCTTCCATCATTTTTATTTCTTCTTTCTCAAAATCTTCCCTTATTTTCTCAATAAAGTCCAGATGTAACAAGTCATCGTTTGTAAGGACATTAAAGTAATTTCTGGTTTTTTTATTTATTCGCATACGCGTCAAAACATAATTTTTGATCTGCTCAATCGGATCGTTCGTTTTGTCAATTGCTTTCATAACCTCTGTCCTGAGCAGTCCGGCTTCATTCTCAACCACCGCTTGAAAAATTTCTTCCTTGCTCGAGAAATAGTAATATATGGAACTTTTCCCCTTGCCCAGACTTTGGGCAATATCATCCATTGTGGTCTTTTTGTAACCAAAGTGTTCGAATATTTCTTTTGCTGAAGCAATTAGTTTTTCCCTGAAATCGTCTCTATTCATTCCTTTTGTATTTTTCGAACGTTTTATTAAAACAGTCTAAAAGTACAATTCTTGTTTTTCATGTGCAAGAATTTTTAGCGAACCAAATAAAAAAATAGGTAAACGGATGGTTTTTTAAGGGGAAATCCGTTTTAATGGGCGCTATTTAGATAATCGTAATTTATATCTTTCTGTGGTATTTTATACCGATTTAATATTTGCTCTAATACAAGATTAATATCTCCAAAAGTCAAAATTACCATTGGTTGTATTATTCCTATTTATATCTCCTCAGGCGAGAAACAAAGGCAAATCTTGATGAATTCTTTTCTTGATAAATGAAATGCCGAAGTCCATATTTAATATTTCCGTATTTTCCCTTCTTTTGTATTTTTGAGCTATGCTTTGCATGCACGAAAATTATGTTTTTCGATGCCCCTGAAAGACTTGCTTTTTCGAAAATTTATTAACATTCTTAAGATGTTAAAGTAAAATAGGTTTAAAATTGTGTATTTGACTGCGGATAAAAAACAAAATTGCCTTGTAATTATGCACCCGGTCTGGAAAGAAGATTAAATCTTGAAAAAGACCTCGACAGTGTGGCATATCGGAGTGATTTTAAAAGGAAGCTTCGTCCCTGAAGTTCCGTTAAATCGGTATAAAAAGGTTTTTGAAAATGAAGACTACTGTATATATGAACTACAACCCCACCAGTTTTGATTGCAAATTATTGATTTGCATAGAATTAATCAAAACAAAAACCCGCTAACTAATAACAGGGATGACCGGTCAGTTAAACCATTTTGAAGAGTCCTGCCTGGTCCACCCCGGCATTAACAGTAATTACGCAACCTGAAACATAGAAAATGCATCTTGACTATAACATTATTAACTCAAAAACAAATGAAATGAACCGCTTCGTTTTTTTTATCGTAATGCTTTCATTAATAAGTTTAACGTGTTGTGAAAAGGAACATGAGCCTGATGATGCCAGTAGTTTTTTATTTGAGGCAACCGTAATGGGCAATGGTTTGGACTGCGGAGAAACATACCTTATTTCATTAACACAACGAGGTTCTAACTCCGACATTGAGGATGGAATGTACTATGCCTACCAACTTGATCCTGAATTTAAAGAGCCCGGATTGAAAGTTTATTTGAACTGCAGGCAACCAAATGATTCTGAATTACAAGCTTGTACCATGATGGGACCTACGTACCAGCATTTAATTGTTATCGATTGTAAAAGAAAAGAAGATTAATTATCAAAAAAATTAGAGACATGAAATATAGATTACTAATTATCATGATATTCCTTTCAACAACCTTTGCCTGTGAGAAGGAAGCCGGTTGTGATGATAAAGGTTTGACCTGCAAGGAGGCTCCTCCGGTAGGAGAATTATGTGATGCTTTTTTTACCCGATGGTTTTATATTGAGGAAACAAATTCGTGCGAGCAGATTGGATATAGTGGCTGTAATATATACGGATTTGCAACAAAAGAGGAATGTGAAAATTGTGTGTGTAAATAATAGCCTGTGTTTCATGAAACCGCGAATATTTCTCATTCCGGTTATTTTGATATTCGTTACTGCTTGCAAAAAAAACACCCCTGATGATAAAAATACAGGAAAGGTAACTTTTTACACAAATGCACAGCTTGTTTTAAACTGTGGCCCGTTTGATGTGGAGGTTTATATTGATAGTTCATTAGCAGGGACATTAGAGTCTTCATTTTTGCCAACAAACGAAGCCCCAGCATGCAATGCCAGTCCGGGCAAAACAATATTGTCCGTTAATAAACCTGAGGGCGAATATGAATTTACAGCGAGGTTAACTTGTTCTGAGACCCTAAAATATTTGGGCAACTTTAAAATAAAAAAGGACAGTTGCTCTTTAGTATTTATTGATTTGACCTATAGAGAATAAAAAATGAGTGCGTGCCTGTTGCCAAACCAGGCAAAAACATCCGCTCCACCATCGGATTGGTACGAACTTTATAATCGTTCATTTCAGGCCTGTACTTATTCCTGCCGGGCAGCGCCCTTTTTCCTGAAATAGCCTCAAACATGACTATTCCTAAATTAACTCGGATAAGGTTGCTTGGTCTCAATTAAATATTTACTTGCAAATAGTGGATACACTCAGTATATTAATATCCGGTTATAAGTGTTTGCAAAATGCTTATTGTAAATATTGTCCGTTGCCCTGAGAACAGGCCTGCGCTGTTTTAAGACAGGCATAATGGGAATAGTGTTGGGACCATTTATTGGGTTATCGTTTGTTATCCATCACCTCAACCACTTTCGAAATAGATTGAGAATGAATTTATCCATTTTACAAAGCCTGTTAATTCCTTAAGCAAGGGTAAGAGTTTTCTTAATAATATTTGGAGAATAAAAACAACAAAAATACTTGATTATAAGATGACACAAGATATTCGCCATAAAAACAAAGGTAAATTAACAATTCTGAACAAGTATCAATGAATACATCTGGAAAGATCCCAGCTATCATCCTAAATGGGTTCCTTGGATCAGGTAAAACAACACTTTTTAGGAATCTTCTATCCCAATCAAAAAAGAAGAACATACCTGTTTGTGGTATTGTCAATGATATGAGCGAACTGGATGTAGATGGTGAGTTGCTCGGCAACACTGATGTCGTTGAACAAAATAACGGCATCTTAGAATCCATTTATTCCTGCGTGCTAAGCAGCCGAAAAGGGATAAAAAAACTTGATCAGGCACTTCAAAGATTACTGTCAAATCAAAATCCGGAATTGATCATTATTGAAACCTCCGGAAGTTGCCATCCCATGCCACTTATAGAGTATTTCAAGGGGCACGGACAGGTTATGCTTACCGGAGTATTCGCTCTTGTTGACAGTTTAATGCTAGCCCATGATTACAACTATGGGAAAAGTCTAATTCCTCAAATGCAAAACAACCTAGCTTATGGCAAACGAGATACGGTGAGCTTGCTGGTTGAACAAATCATGTTTTGCAGCCACCTAATACTGACCAAAGCAGATCGCATAGAAGAAGGCAGACTATCGCATATCGCATCATATATTCAACCTATAAACCCTTATGCTTCCATATATTCTGTGCTTTTCGGAAAACTTGATATTGGATCGTTGTTTGAACTTCAGGAGTACGATTACTTCAAGGTTGCCCGGTTAGTTGAGGAGATAAAACCTGTATTAGAATCTGAAGAGCAAGGCGGTAGGCCTTATAACATAGCCGCCAGGGTCATAAAAGATGACCGCCCATTTCATCCCCGCCGCCTTTGGGAAATTTGCCATCAATACCTCGATCAAAGAATTTACCGTAGCAAAGGGTTTTTCTGGCTTGCCAGTCGGGACAAACATTCGTTATTATGGAATCAGGCAGCCGGGGGTATCAGTCTGGAATTAATCGGGACATGGCGCTCAGGGATTGTTGAAGACGAAAACCATGGTATTTCAGAGATGGAAATAAAAATGTTACAAGAAATGCTGGAAAAAGAATCAGGCCGTTTCGGTGATCGTTATTGCGACCTGACTGTAATTGGAGATGAAACACAAGTGGACAGATTTACTGATGCACTAAAATCCTGCTTTCTGACTGATGAAGAGATAGAACTTTGGAAAAAAGGTTATGAATTCGATGACCCATGGCCTAAAAATTTAGTTAGAATAGCGGATTAAGTAACGATATTAAACAAAAGGGCACTTCGATCACGGGCTGTACAATTAGCATTAATTTGAGCAATGCTGGTTCAAACAAACTTAAGTCAGGCTTTTGAGTAATATGTCAAACAGAAACCGGATTTATGACGATTATAAATACAGTGAGAAGCCTCCCCTACTCGTCCTCGTCTGAATAACGAGGATGCAATAAAAAAAAATTGACCAACCAACATTTATAAAATGCAGTGAACAAACGACTAAAAAACATGAATGATTTAAGTTCAACATGAAAATATCCGCGTTGCAAACGCGGACAAGAAGAGCATTCAATATTTGATTTCATGAATCAGATAAAAAATCTACCTGCAGGTAACTATAAAGTTGTAGATGGGAAGATAGTCCCCGCAAATTAAGTAAATATGAAAAAAGTTATATTTCTAGTATTAAGTTTATTGGTAGGTGGTGGCTTTTATGCTCTCATTTCACAAACATCCAGTATTATTAACCTTTTACCTTTTGCTATACACCAGCAGTTTTTTAGGAAGGTTATTAGAGAAGATTTATTTATATTGATTTTTGATATTTTTCTAGCCTTGATACTTGCTTTCGTTTTGTACCGATATTTAAGAAAAAAGTATTTATAATGAAAAAGTCCGATTACTCGGGCTTTTTTTATATCAATTGTTTTTGCATATCCTTTTGAAACAGGAACGCTTTTAAAAATGACTCAACACATTTACGGTCATCTTCGTTTAGTGATTGAGCTTTAGAAAACATCGTTAGCAGTTCATTATCTGTAATCTTATCTTTTGCCTTTTTATCTTCCCCCCGCTGATGTGGGTTTGTAACCCGCATCACAAGACAAGAATTAAGTTTAGCTTGAAATAATAAGAAGCCAGGCTGTTACGCCAAGCTTTTTGTGTTTACAGTGCTGCTATTTGGTTAAGCTTGCTGCCCTCACTCGTCCTCGTTTGTAACGAGGATGTATAAACAATAAAAGAGAAAATGCAGGCATTTATTCCCCCGAATGCCCGGGGTCATGAAGTTGCCCTATGGGCCGCGGTTGCAATGCCGGTAAAATAATAAAGTGCCTGGTTCCGAGGCTTCGGAATACCGGGCTTTATCGTTACATTAAAGATTATAACTTAGTTGTAGTAATATGAGTCGAGATATAATGGTAACTTTGTTTATGAAAATGGGGAACTATATATTTTAAACAGCGAAGGGCGGACTTTGGTATATACTTTAAATGTTCAAAGTGCAGACGGTCTCTCTTTCTACAATCCAAATAGTAGTAGTAGTAAAGATTTGAATGTTGTTTTTAATGTTACTGTTATGGATTATGATGCAGCTAATGAAGCATTTAAATCTTCTGATGCTTCTCAGAACTTCTTCGGAGTAACAGCAGCTAATATTGGAGGTTCAGGCAAGAATACCAATAATGCGGAAAACAATTCAGACAAACCAATGGTAAACACTGGAGAAATTTCAGTTAATGCTTTTACTCCAGGGAATTCTGCTAGAACAACTGGAATACTAGCAGAAGAAGCTTGGCATACAACAAACGCAACCTATAATGGTACAGCTGGTGATCATAATACTACTGAAGGAACCAGTTCCAATTCGATGAATGTGTGTGCTGGACGAAATAATAGTAGAGCAGGAACTGTTGTTACTCAAACAGATGTTGATGCAGTAAGTACTGGTCAGAATAGCTTAAAGTCTCTATCAGATAAAGGTAGAAACGGGTGGAATTTTTATAAAAGTCAAAACACAGGAACATATAGAGCTGTAAATGGACAAAAATCAAGTGAGGAAAATTTGAAACAATGAGAAAGGTTCTAATATTTCTATTTATTGTTACTACAACAAGTATAGTTTTAGCACAAGAAAATCCTTTTATTAGGTATAAAAATATCTTTTATGAATTTAGTCCATATGCTGAACTCAATAATGAAGAGGAACTTAATAATTCTAATTTGAAAATAAAGTCTATTGTGGGCTATTCTTCAAAGTATGATTTTACCGACAATTTTACTGAATCCGATTTAAGTAAGGACAATATTCCTGTTGAGTTACTATATAAATCTAGTCTGTTTGAGTTTGATACTTTAGGTAGGCTAATTAGCTATAATGACTTTGATGAAAAAGGAAATATTGTACAAAGGGTAGAAAAAAGATACAAAAAGGATAGCATAGTTAGAATTACAAAAAACTTCCAAGAGAGTTTTGAAGCTATTGATACATATGTTCTAAATAGTAAAGGATTACCTATATTAATGAGTAATGGTGATGATTACTTAATAAAGTATACATATAAGGATAGTAATATTAAAATTGAAATTTTTGATGATAACGAACTCGATTTAACTCAAGAATTTAAGTTTAGAAGAGAAGGAAATATCGATGTTGTTGAAAGTTTCATAGATAATAAAAAGTCCTTTGTTTCATATTATTCTAATGCTACAGGAATATTATTAAAACACTTGATGTATAATAGAACTGTTCAAAAGGTAGATTTGTCTAATTTTTATAGCTATAACAATAAAGATAATCTTATTAAAGAAATTTCAATTAGAGAAAGTGAGCGAGGTATTAAACTTCTTAATGACAGAACTCTTTTATATAATAAAGAAGGTCGTCTTCACAAAGAACTTGAATATTCCTCCAATCTAAGTGATGTTTTTGTAACTGAGTATTTTTATAACAATCGGGGGGATGTATTACTCAAATTTAGCTACAAGTTAAATAAAAGCAAGAAGTTATTAGGCTGTGTCAAATATGAGTATGAGTATTTTGATTGATTACCCGCTGATGTGGGTTTGCAACTCCCCCCACTCGTCCTCGTTTGTAACGAGGATGCAGAGGAATAAGAGGTATAAAGCAGGCATTTATAATGCCGGAAAGATAAGACATAAGCCTGGTAGAGGTACCGGGCTTTTTGTTATTAAGCACCGTAAGCCTGTCTTGTTTTGGCATCGCGCAACAGGCCCCTACTCGTCCTCGTTTGTAACGAGGATATATAAGTAATAAAAGAGAAACTGCAGGCATTTATTCCCCCGAATGCCCGGGGTCATGAACTTGCCTATGGGCTGCGGTTGCAATGCGGGTAAAATAATAAAGTGCCTGGTTCCGAGGCTCGGAATACCGGGTTTTATCGTTACATTAAAGATTATAACTTAGTTGTAGTAATATGAGTCGAGATATAATGGTAACTTTGTTTATGAAAATGGGGAACTATATATTTTAAACAGCGAAGGGCGGACTTTGGTAAACGGAGGGACATACAGCTACGAGTACCACCTGAAAGACCATTTGGGCAATACCCGCGTGGCCTATCCCGATGCCAACAACAATGGTTCTATAGAGGGAGATGAGATATTGCAGGTAACAGATTACTACCCGTTTGGGATGAGGCACGAAATAGAAGGGTACCCCAACCATGCCAACCAAAAATACCTCTACAATGGAAAAGAGCTACAGGAGGAAACGGGCTGGTATGATTATGGGGCTAGAATGTATGATCCGGCTTTAGGACGTTGGCACTGTGTTGACCCGTTGGCTGAAAAGTTTTATGGTTGGTCTCCATATAATTATGCGTATAATAATCCGATTCGGTTTATAGATGTTAATGGAGATTCTATATATGTTTTTGGTACTGATGGTTTGTGGACAGGTGAAGTCAGAGATGATGGTAGTAAAAAGATATCTGGTATTTATTATCAAAGTTCAAGTACGGATGAAGATGGCAATGTAACTTATTCTGATGGTATTTCTTTTAAGTTCAATGATTTTAAAGACGATAGAAGTGGAATTGTATCAAAAAAGACCAGTATCAAATTGGCTTCAGAGGATGAAATTGATAACATGATGGATAATAGCATGGTTCAAGATCCAGGTGAGAGTAAATGGTCATATATTGAGCGAGAAAGTAGACCAAGTGGGAACAAAGCCTTACTATCAGATGAAATAAGCGAAGGAAATATGGATTACGTTATGTCAGGTGAGGATGTAAGTTTAAAGAGCTTGCATATTGTTACAGGGGAAAATGGAAATTCAGTAGCATATAATGGTCATGATTATGGCAATTTCCTTTGGGGTCAAGGAGGGAAACGGCTTGGATTTAGGCATCTTACATTGAGAGTTGCTGCACATTTAAACAATGCTGTCAATGGAAGAACAGATTACACGACGATCAAGCACAGGATTCTTGATTCAAAAGGGGATCAAAGAGCTATTAGAAACGGATATTTCCATAACGTCAAACCTCAAAAATAGATTATGTTCTGCAATAAGATGAAAAATATAATAACGCTATTTGTTTTTAGTACTCTTTTACTCTCCTGTAAAGCACAAAAGCTAGAAGAAGACGTTGGGTTTTCAAAGGGCAAAGAATCTTATGATAAACTAAAAGATGAAAGCATTGATGTTTTCTTAAACCTTTCGGTAGCGCTTAGGTGGTTTGAACAAGATGATGAATTAAAGGCTGTTGCAAAAATTCAAGTTAACGATACGTCAGGTTCTTATTTTTTGAACATTCCCGGGGATAAGAACAATAAAAAGGTTCCGATACAAAACTTAGAAAAGTTTGCAAAACATCATGGCATTAATAAAGATAAGAGCGTTGAGTTTGCTGAAAATACAATAGAGAAGGTAATTGAGATTTGCAAAAGCCATAAAATATTAAAAACTACCAGCTTACCTCATCTAGGTCAATTTATTGAATTTCAAATAACTTATGAAGATTATGTCATCTATTGCCCAGATACATTAAAAGTTTATGAAGAATTCTGGAAAGATTTTTTTAAGCACGCAAAAAAATTCGACGACTTTTGGTACTATAGAAAAGAAGGTAGTTAACCTCTACAACGGTAAAGAACCCCTCACTCGTCCTCGTTTGTAACGAGGATGCAATAAAAAAAATTGACCAACCAACATTTATAAAATGCAGTGAACAAACGGCTAAAAAACATGAATGATTTAAGTTCAACTTGAAAATATCCGCGTTGCAAACGCGGACAAGAAGGGGAGATATAACCAATATCTGGTTATTTGAATTAGGAAACTATTATGGGGCTAATAATCCAATCAGATTTGGAGGGAATGCAAGAACAACTAAAGACCTTCAAAAACAAGAGGGAGTCTTGGAAGCTAGACAGAAAGCGATTGCAGCAGCTCAACAAGGAAAACCATCAGAAAGCCATGGGTGGAAATATGGGCAAAAGGAGTTTTATGATGGTATTAATCAAGGTAATGTAGCAACATCCTTTTTAGGTTCTTATACAACTGTTGTGGATATTGCTTATAATGGAGACGGTACGGTAACTTTAAACTATTCTGTTTCAAATGTCTCAGGATGGGAATCGGGAACACGATTAAGAAAAGACCACGATAACAATGGGAATCATGATGCTATCATACCTAATAAACAACGTGGTACTGGTATAAATTTAGGAGGTAACGTAAAACAAGTATGGACATGGTCGGAAGTAGTCCCTATATCAAAATAGTATCCATAAGCATGATAGTTTTTCTGTGTTCTTGTGAGCAGAAAATTTATAAGTATGGATTTGAATTTAATGGTATAAGAGAAGAAATTGGATTGCCAATATTAAGTGAAACCTGGAGATTGTATAAAAGTGGGGTAGATTTTAACAAACGAGAGTTTTTAATCTATGTTAATCCTGATGTGAGTAAGAGTAAAAATACCCCTCTTTACTACTCAAAAAACATCACGTATACGAATGATACAATTATATGTGAAGTGGACACATACTTAAGTGGAGAGACGTATACTACCATTGATGGTGAAATGAAAGAATCATTGATTGCATCATATTATTTTGTAAACGACACATTAGAAAAAAAAGAACACAGTATAGGATGGAATTATAAAATTTTCAGTAGTTCAGAGAATGATACTTATGGTATGAATTTGACTGAAGAACAAGCAGACTCTATACTTGTTAGCTGGAAGTTGAAGAAGTAACGAAAGATAGAATAACTGAAAAAGCCTGGCATTTGTCCAGGCTTTTTTTATACATTTATAAAATGCAGTGAACAAACGACTAAAAAACATGAATGATTTAAGTTCAACATGAAAATATCCGCGTTGCAAACGCGGACAAGAAGAGCATTCAATATTTGATTTCACGAATCAGATAAAAAATATACCTGCAGGTAACTATAAAGTTGTAGATGGGAAGATAGTCCCCGCAAATTAAGTAAATATGAAAAAAGTTATATTTCTAGTATTAAGTTTATTGGTAGGTGGTGGCTTTTATGCTCTCATTTCACGAACATCCAGTATTATTAACCTTTTACCTTTTGCTATACACCAGCAGTTTTTTAGGAAGGTTATTAGAGAAGATTTATTTATATTGATTTTTGATATTTTTCTAGCCTTGATACTTGCTTTCGTTTTGTACCGATATTTAAGAAAAAAGTATTTATAATGAAAAAGTCCGATTACTCGGGCTTTTTTTATATCAATTGTTTTTGCATATCCTTTTGAAACAGGAACGCTTTTAAAAATGACTCAACACATTTACGGTCATCTTCGTTTAGTGATTGAGCTTTAGAAAACATCGTTAGCAGTTCATTATCTGTAATCTTATCTTTTGCCTTTTTATCTTCCCCCCGCTGATGTGGGTTTGTAACCCGCATCACAAGACAAGAATTAAGTTTAGCTTGAAATAATAAGAAGCCGGGCGTAACAGCCGGGCTTTTTGTGTTTACAGTGCTGCTATTTGGTTAAGCTTGCTGCGTTTTATGAAAGCGTCTATAATGTCCCCCACTCGTCCTCGTCTGAATAACGAGGATGCAATAAAAAAAATTGACAACCAACATTTATAAAATGCAGCGAACGAACGGCTAAAAAACATGAATGATTTACGTTCAATATGAAAATATCCGCGTTGCAAACGCGGACAAGAAGGGAGATACTTTATATATTGCTAAACTGCTTGAGAATATTTCCTGCAAAAACATTGATTATTACCAGACTGTACTTTGCCAAATCTACGTCAGTTGAACAACAAAAAAGGCCGCTTGTAAAAGCGGTCTTTTTTGTAACCGATTTATGAGTTATTTAACAACAACCTTTTCAATGATGCTGAATTCATTCGTAATCAGTTGAATGTAGTATATCCCTTCCTTAGCCCCGGAAAGATCAATTTCAGGATTGACCAGGTTGTTCTCCCTGTAAGAAGAAATGACCTGTCCGTCAGCATTGGATATTTTTATATCAAGTTTAGTGACTGAGGAATTCTCAAAATTGATAAAGACCCTTCCATCTGAAGGGTTCGGATATAGAATTGTTTCGTTGCTTCTGATATCCTCCGTTCCGGAACTACTCTGAGTAAAGCCTGCATCGGAAATCAATGGTTCACCACTGAACCTGCCTTGTTCCAAGTCATTCGAGGCTGAAACACGAACCTGTAACTGACCAGCACCCACCTGAACATTACCTACCTGGATTGGAATTGACGTAACTTTATTCCATTGTTTCCCTCCATTCAGTGAAACTTCATAATTGGAACCCTCTGTGTAGTCCGGATTGGAATTAAAACCAAAAGTATTGTCAACATCGTTTACAATCTGTGCTGTTGGTGCTGCCGGTCTTGACGGAACAAGCAATTCAACGGCTTCTGATTTAAATGATTTTTCTGTCGCCTTAACCCTGTATTTTATGTTTATTGAAGGCTTAAGTTTTATTCCCTCTCCTGAACCCGATATGGAGGAAGCAAACTCGTCTGTACTGTATTCAATGTTTTCGTTTACTTCTTCAACGGTACTTTCTTTGATAAAATCAATATTGAAAAGTTCGGGTTTTGAGGGGCGCCCAGGCACTTCCAGGGCAATAGCATTGGTTGGGAGCGTTGTGTCATTTCCTGCTTTTCTAATGAAAATATTTTTACCGGGCATTAGAGGGATAACATCGCTTTCTGCTTTTGTAATAACCGAAAAGTCGGGATAGATACTGTATTCCAGGTTAGATACAGATTTCTTCTTCGTTGTTTCATTGGCAAAGTCAATTTCAAATTCAACCGGGAACGGAAGTAATGTCAGCCCGGTAATAATTCCTCCTTTTGTAATGCTAACCGATAAAATATTTTCTTCTGAATGAATGTTCCCGCAAGAAAACCACCCCGGTCCCCTTTTTATCACGGGAATTATTTTATCCTCCTCTAAATTGCCCACATCCTGGTCTGCATATTTTAGCCTGGCATCAAGTTTAAACTGTCCAAATCCGTCCTGGGTGGTTATTTCCCAAGCCCTGTTTAACGATTCCCGTTTCTTAAACAACTGGTTTGCTTCGTTAATCAGTTTAAACGAGATGTATTTTCCTGCTGGGTTAACACTAGAAAGTTCTGCTTTTATTGGTAAGTAATCTGCTGTATCACCAATGGGGAGGAACAGATCCGGAAGCTTTGTTTCGTTAACAACTTTTCTTATTTCCCCTTCCTGTCCGGTGATTATTATATTCGGATATTTAAGAGAGTCGGCTTCCGTTATTTCGGCATTTTCCTGTAAAGTCAGAACCTGTCCATTAAGGAACAAAGGACTGCCTTTTAAGCTAAGCTTATTTCCAACAGTCACATCGTCCAGCAAGATTAATCCTGCTTCACTGCTAATTGTTAATTCGGGTATAATGTCCGTACAGTTGATATATTGTTTCCCGGTTCCTAAAATCGTAATATTTGAATTGTTGGCCGTCAGCTTTCCTTCAACAACAAAGTCTTTGTAAAGATAATGTATGGCAGCTCCGGTAACCAGCTCCCCTCCCTGTTCTACTTTTACATTTCCTTCAATATGAACTTCCCAGCATGGATATCCATTGTTAACAAAACTACCTTTTCCTTTTATATTGAAATCTCCCTGAATGATCACTCTTGACTTGAAACTGTTGCTGTCCTCATTAAAGAAAACCGTAGCAGAATCCTCGATAATTACATCACCGGCAACTACGGTACCTAAATACTCCGATGCAGCAACAATGCTTTCTTTCCCTTTGAAAACAAAAGTACCCCCATCAACAAAAAAGCTGTTGGAACTATTTAAGAAGTTTCCTGTAATATTGAAAACAGGGCTGTCTTCTATCTCAACAAGACTATTCTCAGCGGAGAAGATAAAGTCGTTTACATTTATGGTTCCGCCACCGAAATAGATGCTACCTCCGGAATACTGTTCTACGTTATCCCGGTTCCAGTTCTTGGCTGTCAGACTTCCATCAATTATATCTACAGCACAGTTTGTTTCGGTATAAATATTTCCCTTTATGTTTAATTCTCCACCTTCCATAATAAAATCCCCTGATTCTCCATTTCCAATTGCCAGGTCATTATTTATCAGGGTGTTTCCATATGCAATATAAAAAGTAGCCCCATCAGAAATAAAAACATTTTCAGTTACTTCTGTCGTTCCGTCAAATATGAAAAGCCCACTGTTATTTTCAACAAAAATATTGTTCGCTCTGGCCGATGCGTAGATCTCCGGAAACTGACCTTCGGGAATTTGAACAGTTGTGAATTCATTAGGGACTTTATTGTCGTCCCAGTTACCGGCATCGCTCCATTCAGTAGAAACAGAACCATTCCATAACCCAGGTATCAGGGTATTTTTATCGACAATTATCTTGTAATCTTCTGCTGCTCCATAATGGAATACAACCGAATCGGATATCGGCGGTTTGTTTCCATAGCAATATATGACCCGCATTGTTGTCCAACCTTCTTCTGCCGATTCGGGAACGATAATGTCACCTGGTTTTCTGCCTTTACCTGTCAACAGTCCAAGATCATGTTCTTCACCTTCCTCAAATTTTCCGTTTCTGTTCCAGTCTACCCATGCAACAATGGCATGTTCATAATCACCGCCCGGGTCAGCCCCTACAGTGAGTTTATATTTCCCTCCGGGCCTTACTATAGTTTCATACTTATCCCTGTAATCAAAATATGTGGCCGTATCTCTTTTTCCTTTGTTAATGATGGTGTTAAAATTAATATAGTCCATCGTTACAGCATCCATGATTGTTGGAGGGGTATAGTCTCCGAACCGCGGAGTCAATATTTCAATTTGTGGCACGTCGCCATCGGTTTTATATTTTATTTCATCTCCATTGTTTACATATGGATATATTTTGTAGTAATATTTCGTTTCATCTTTTAGCTGGTTATCCATAATACGATTTTCTCCATACTGAACAATCAGGACAGAATCGCTGGCTTTTTCTGCAATCCCGTCAACCGGAGGGGCAATCTTGCCAAAGCCTTCGACACTCCTTTTTATAATATATCCGAAAGGCAATACCTCTCCTTCGGTGGGGGGAGTCCAGTGCAGCTCCGAATGGAAGCAAAGTACCTCATTGGCGTGAAAACCTTCAGGATAGTTCGTTGGTGCATTATCACTGTAGGTAGAGAAAGCCTTAGTATTCCCGGAATATGATGTACCAACATCGTTGGAGGCATAACTTTTAGCGTAGTACCTGGTGTTCGGGGTTAAGCCCTTCAGTTCCACTGTAAACTCATTATCCGTCGTAGTTCCGCCAGTTACCTTCCACGCACTTAATTCAAGCGTAGTATCAGTGGTGTAAATCAGCCCTTCTTCTTTAATTGGGCGACCTCCGTTGGTTATTATTTTTGCGGATAGAACAGCCGATGTAAAGTCAGAACTATTAACGCCTGCAACCTCAGATACTGGTACAGCGTCCACAAACTTTACAGCATAATCTTCTACCTGTCCCCTTTTGGGGTTATGGCAACCACTCTCTATTGGGTAAATATCACGATCCGATATTAACCTTAGGCGCACGGCTTCAAATTCCGGCTGCTCTTTAATTTGTAGTGAACCACTTTCTGAAATTCCGGTGAATTTGTTTAGTTCTGCAATTTTTTCCGTGTTTATGTCAAATTCACCGTCATTATTGTAGTCCATAAACATGAAAACATTCTCAGCATTGTTTGTCCCGACTTCTATTTTGAAATCTGCGGTATACCCTTTCTTCAACAATATTGGGTCATCTGTAAAATCCATATACCCGGCACTTGTTCCATGGTTGTCGATTACCGTTCCCCCGCTTTTCTTAGAATAGTTATCGATTTCAAAAGAATAAATTCCATACGTGAATTTATTTAATTCCTCTGTTTTTGGTTTACAGGAAACACCCCCAAGGAAGGATACATTGATATAATTGGTTTTCGTTTCAACTCCGGAGCCATTAGAATTTGTAGCTTCCAGACGTATAGTATAATCTCCCGGTTCATTGAATTTAACCACGGGGGCTTTGGAAGCTTTACCGGTACCTTTAACATAATCGAATGTGGCAGGGGTTATTGTCCATTGATATGAGTCAGTGCTGTAAATAGTCTTATTGGTAAACGAAACATAATAAGAACTGTCTGCAGTATTTATTACGGTTTGTCGGTTCGAGGTGAAATCGGGAATAGGGAGATTGGAACACCCGGTAAACCTGATTTCTTCAACCAAAGGTATCTTATTTGGGGCGGAGATTGTCAATACCAGCGGCAGGCTGTCGTAAACAGGCCGAAAGGTTAAACTGGAAGAGCCGGAGGTTAAGTCTGCCCTTGCCATTAAAGAATCTCCCTGGGTAAGTGTTATTACACCACTGTTAACAGATATATCGCTTACATTCAGAGTTGTCCCGCCACATGCAATCGTATTGAATGTAGCCGTTATGGCTTCAGGCTTTTGAGTCCTGATTTTTAAGGCCGGATCTCCGAAATAGTGGAATAACCTGTGTGTGTAAATATGATTGGTTGGGTGCCCTGTCCAGGTTTCACGCATCCTGATCAACCCCTGGTTAAGCACATCGCCCATTGAAAGGATATTATCGGCATGTCCGGGAAGAACCTGCACTGGGTCAATTCCCCCGCTTCCAAAATTTGGCCTTATTCCGGGAGATGACCAGATAGCATCAAACATACCAACAGCAAGCCCGTCGTTATACCCGCTATGGCTGTAGTATGCAGCAGCAATAACACCAACAGCTCCGCCATTGGGCTGTCGAATAAAGGATTCAGCAAAGCATTCATCCTGAATAAATTCTCCGGTATGACAATTCAAAGAAAAAACTACCGGTAGTTTGTTCCCGTTTTTTAGTCTTTTCACGTCCCGTACCCTAAATTCGGGATGAACCCAGCCACTTCCACCTTCAAATCCATGATCCCTGTGCAGGACATAAAACTTTCCCTGGTTAATTTCATCAAGAATATCACTGGCATTTCCATCCCAGTCAAACCCATTGGAACGCAACAGCTCGTCCGGAATTTTCTGTCCGTCTGAATATACGTCGTTATTGTAATTTGTTGGGTTATCATTCGCTTCGGTATAATAAACCCTGTTAACATTATATCCGAGGGATGTCACGTAATCTTTTAGTTCTTCAGAAGTATGGCAAAACCTCCTTGCAGCATATCCATCCGGGCTACCCATTTGAAACTGGGCGCAGTTCAGGGCATTTTTATAGAAACTTTCATCTTCAACCGGCATTTTTTCGTATTGAACCCCTTTGTTAACTATCATTAGTGCCTGTTGCGGTGTATTGGCTGAAATTCTTCCTTTGGCCATGTCCGGGTAATAATCATCTGCTCCACCGGTACATGCATAATATAAATCCGATGCGTAAGGATGTTTACCCGCATTATCTTCCCTAATTAAAATTTCTCCCGGTACCTGCTCGTGGTCCCCAATAATTACAAAATAAGACGGGGCGGGCTGGTAATTTGCAAACCGGGTATGAATGGCTTCCTTTACTTCTGTTGATTCCCACGTATCTTTCAATATAATTTCTGTTCTATAACCAAGTTGGGCCTTCCATCTGGCAAGAGTTTCTGCAGCTTCATTAAAATCGCTTCTTGCTATGATAAGGTAGTTCGGGTCATTTCCCCCGGATGAACCCTTAAGGTTACTGCTTTTTATCGCTTCTTTGTTGATTATTAAACTTTTCATAAACGCTGTTGCTTGTTTATCGGAAGACAACTGAGCGCCGTTATAAGTTACTTTGTAGCTTATCTCTGAATATACCCTGATGGTTTTGGTGACCGGGTTGTATTGTACAGGGCAGATCCGCAACGTAGAGAAGTAGTTCCCCCTGTACTCCAGAACTTCTTTTATTTCTACCGTGTTAGAAGGATAAAAACTATCTGTAGAATACGTCTTTTCATTTTTTTCGAACCTTACCTGATCTTTTCCTTCTGTATCTCTTGCGGGAGGAAGTGCCGGATGTATATTATAGTCTTTGTATTCAATAAATTTTGAAGACAGGACTTCCACCACCGGTTTGCCATCTCCCGGTGTGGCAAGAATATCGTTATGAGCAGGCAAGACCGGGTTACCCACCTCTCCCAGTTTCCCAAAACCTTTGATGTGAATAAGTTCGTATTCATTTTCATCCATACCTGTTATTTCAGCAACCATCCCCCCCGCGATTTGGTAAGTAAGGGTTGTTGAACCATGAGAAGTTTTAACATTACGTTTGGGCTGCATAACGTTATTGTCTGTTTTGGCAGGCAACGCTTTCTCTTTAACAAAAGAAAGGTATTTGTTCTGCCCGAATGCATGGTTGCCTGTCAGTGCAACAAACAATGCCATAACTTTGAAAATAGTTTTTAGTTTCATAAATGTTTGAAATTTTAATATCGTTTCCTTAAGTCCTGTGTTTCTGAAGACCAGTGTATGGTTAAGCAATCAAATCATCAATTCACAATCAGCTTAACATTAAAACACTTTTTTAAAGCATTTAGAGTAAGTGTCAGGCATTCACAACCTCATTTATAATGGATATGGGAATTCTGAAATGTTTATGTGTTTATTACTTCCTCCGGACAGTTTCCATATTGTAAATCCTTTAGAAAATTAATTCTTGAAGGATCTGTCTTAACAAAAGAAGTATATGGTAACCGATAAACGGAATAAGCAACCTTTATCTAAGAAGTATGAAAAAATGAACCTGAGCAGTTCAATTCAGAAAAAAAGACGGAATAATTCTGTTGAGATAAAAAACAGGTTGTAATTTGTTGTTTAGCTAAGTACATGTAATTTCTTTTTAGTTAGTTTTATGGTTATCTGTTTTGTGCTGTTTTCCGGTTAAGGAATAATGGATAAAAACAGTAATTCTATAAATTTTATTGTTTTGTCCTACGCTTTAATTTAACAAAGGCCAAAAAGGGACAGGTGTTCCGTTTGTATTTTAGGAAGTTGACATTTTGTGATAAATATTAATGACAGGCCGCTTTTATACCACCACTAAAAAGATGTAATATCTAAGGGTTCAAGAGATACGAACATAAAAGCAGGTTACAATTACTTTGGCTTGGACCAAAGTAACAAAGTTCAAGGCTCCAGCCACTCAGCGGCCCACTTATGACTTATTGGCTAAAAGAATTAAACCCGCTTTGCTTCAGACAAGATTCTTTTTACGCCAATTGCAGAATGAGAATTGGGACAGATTGTTTTTTATGGGTAAATAGTAAACAAGCAATAACATTTAACACGATAACAGCGTACGGTTTCCTTTTTCATTTCAACTCTTGAATGTATCTTTGAACGTAATTATGCAAGACTTGTGAATTAACCGGGATGGGTTTAACGTAGTTAACCCGGAAATAATATTTTTACTTGCAGACTTAGGGTTTGAACAAAGCGTTTAATGAACTGTTCTGAAAATCAATAGTGTATACCAATAACGATAACAATGGATCAAATAAAGATAACCAAGGAATTTACATGGTGTATGGCCCACATGCTGGCCAACCATGACGGCAAATGCAGAAATATTCACGGGCATACCTACAAAATGCAGGTTGAGATTGCCAGAAAGGAGGGCGGTTTAATAAACGCTCCCGGAAAGACGGACCATGGAATGGTTCTGGAGTTTAACGATGTAAAAAAGGTTATCAATGAAATTATTGTTGATAAGCTTGATCATGCTTTTTTGTATTGGACAGACTCCACGGACCCTATGGAACATGAAATTGCCGTGATATTAAAGAAATACAACAGAAAGCTTGTAGAAATTAACTACAGGCCAACGGCAGAAGAAATGGCCCTAAGCTTTAAAAGGGAAATTGACGAACACATTGAACGGTTTGGCGTTTATGTCTCAAGCCTGATTGTTTGGGAGTCTCCAACCAGTTTTGCTAAAGTTGGCTAATGTTATGAAACCACTAAAACTTGAAGCGTTCTTAACTACAAAAATCCCGGTGGTGGAGATTTTTCAAAGTATCTCAGGAGAAGGGGTTTCTACAGGAAATATGGTGTCGTTTGTTAGAGTTGCAGGTTGTAACTTACGGTGCTCATGGTGCGATACTAAATACAGTTTCAATGAAAGCGGTGTTGATATTGAACAATTGCTACCCGAAGAAATAAGTGAGCGGTTGACTTCAATTGGGTGTAATGAAATAATTTTTACGGGCGGGGAACCCCTTGAAGAAGAAAAACCTAAAAGATATTTGCCTTTGTTCCTGACCTCGCAGGGATTCTCTGTACATATTGAAACAAGCGGTGGAAGCAGGTTATACGCTGAAGAAGAAATAGAGGCTTTTGATGTGGAAAGGGATGAATTTTCGTATTGCATGGATATTAAATGTCCGGGCTCCGGTATGTCCGGGCACAATATCTTCGATAACATTTCTTTACTGGAAGAAAAAGATGAGTTGAAGTTTGTTGTTCAGGACAAGGCGGACTTAAATTATGCTTTAAATGTTATTGAAAAGCACAAGGAGCACCTTGCTGCTGAGAATATAGCCCTTAATTTCTCACCTGTCTTTGAAGCTATTGAACCGGTAGAAATTGTAGCCTTTTTAAAAGAAAACAACGGGTTCTTCGAAGAAAATGAACTTTGGCCCCGCTTAAACCTTCAGATCCATAAGTATGTGTGGCCTCCGCACCAGAGAGGGGTTTAGACAAACTTATATAGTGCCTCGAAGAAAAATAAGTTTGCAAAAAACGCTTAAGCACTAATGGGCCAACCCTGTTATTTCCTGTAAGGATCCACACTAAAATCTATACCTGACAGTTTTAAACCAGGGGCCACAAGTCTGTAAGTCAAAAACATTCTTCGAAACTCCCCCGGATTACTTTTGAATTCATAAGTTGCCTCTACCCCGCTATTGTCCCTGTCGAATATCGTAATCACATGCCTGGTAAGCGTAAAATCACCAATGTCCGTATAATGGTTAAAATGTTCGGTTAGCCTGCTCTTGAAAAGTGCATAAGAATTTTTTTGTTTAAAGTCATCTGTCATAATACCATAAAGCCCCCGGATGTTTTTTGAAGCCACGAATATTTTCGCTACCTGGCACAAACTGTCAATTAAATACGAACGTTGCGACAATAAAGGAACAACCTTTACCATTATTAGCCCAACCGTGTCCTGGTTTTCTCTGTAAAAAACGGTTCTTAGCTCACACGTGTCTATTTTCTCAAATTTCGCTTTTAAATCAATACCGATATAATGCTTATTACCTGTAACTTTGTAATCTTCTGCATATTCCAGCTTCCCGTAAAACTTATCAATTAGTGAAAAATAACTAACGAAATTACCCTTTGCGACATCCGTTTTTAACGTATCACTTGCATTTTCGTATATTTCTTCAATTTTATCATTCATAATATTATTTACCACCTGACTGACATCGTCAATAGAGAAAAAAGTGTTCTTAATAGCCAAAGTATCTCTCAGATTTACCGTCTTTTTCTCATGTACTGTTTTACTTCTGCACCCGCCTGTTAAAAACAGGCAGCCCATTAGGGCACTTAGGATAAAAAATAAAGATTTCATGTCTGCTTATATTTCTTAATAAAGTTTTAGAAGAGGCTGCTACTTAAAAATGCCCTCTCCCATTAAAAATTGACCCTTACTATTTTAACATAAGCATTGGACAACCAACCTTCAGTCCGGGACACAAAATTCCTGTCACCAAACATTAGCTCACAAAGTATGGGCAGATGCTCTTTGATTGGCGACACCCATCTTGAGCTACTATGGTTACACTTCCATTTATTTCCATAAAACATTGGTTGACAAGATTTAAACCCAGGGGGCAACATGTCTTTTTCACGAGCAGTAATCCTTACCGCAAGTGAAATCATAAAAAAATAGCGTTCTGCTTTCATCTTCAGTTGGGGTATTTTAATATATGTTTTACCTTAATCAACAATCGGAATTCTGTTTAGATTCGTTTTTATCTTTCCTGTATTTAATCAAGGCACCCAAAACTAACCTTTACCTCGTAAACAAACAGGGATATTGAAGCCAAAAAAAGGGGGGAAATAAACTTTTTAGTCAGAAAAATAAAACTGTATTTTAAACTACTTTTTAGAATATTAAACCCAGCGTAACCACTCCTCACAGAACATTCGATATACGATTTAAGAGTTATTTTTTCCTGCTTTTCATTTGCCCGTTCAATGCTTAGGCAAGCAAACTTTCTCGTTGATAAAAATTCTGCTTGCGACTTCAAGAAATAGAGATAACCCGAGGAATTAAAAAAGGAAGTCCGTAGGCTAAGCCATACGGACAACGTTTTGTTTTTATTGTTTTCCATGCTGGTTAGGAACCTAGGTCAGAAACCGAAACCGGGACACATAGGATCCCGATGTCAGGAGGCATAAGATCCGGGTGCCGGGATCGATAAGGTAATTATCTATAAAAAGTTTTTCCCGCACTTCAGAGATGGAAGGCTCTATTTCACACGCCTCCAACTAAGCGTTGTATTTCCAGTAACCCACGACCAGTGCTACTATTTTATGTTGTGCTTTTTATTTGGGCATTCTATGATCAAATGGGAAAATCGTTTCATTTTTAAGTAAACTTACTGGGATATGCTTTAGTTTTTTTCTGTGTATCAAATCCACCGTAAAAGAGTATATTTAGAGTCTGTCTATAAAGTCCAGACTCCCGAGTTTATAGACAGGCACTATTTAGCCTTACTTTTATACCTATTGAACCCATTGAAGTCCTTATGAAAATTGTTCTACGAAATACTTTAGAGGAAGATCTTCAATTTGTTCTGCAAGCTGAAACCTATGATGAGAACAAAAAGTTCATAGGACAATGGAGTTTGCTGAAGCATAAGAACTCCTTACAAAAAAGCGATATTAAACATTTAATTGTTGAGGAAACACCTACCAAACAACCGGTTGGATATATCATTTTAGCTGGTTTGGAAAACCCGAACAAGTCACTTGAGTTAATGCGTATTGTTGTTACGGAAAAAGGAAAAGGATATGGCCGGGAAGCAATTAAAGCTGTAAAAGAATACGCTTTTAAAAAATTAAACTTTCATCGGTTATGGCTGGATGTCAGGGATCACAACATCCGGGCAAAGAATTTATATGAAAGTTGCGGATTTAAAGTTGAAGGGCATTTACGGGAGTGTATTTTGTCTGATGGGAATTTTGAATCCTTATTCCTTCTTTCCATCCTCAAACAGGAATTTGAAGCCTCTTAAACCCTGATCCCCCGAAAATTCATATAAAGTTTTTAACGTCCCAACTAAGCGTTGTATATCCAGTAACCACGACCAGTACTGCTACTGCTATTTTATGTCGTGCTTTTTATTTGGGCATTCTACGCCCAGGTAAGGAACAGGTAGTAAAACAGTAACATAGCTTGTATTGACAATGAGGAAAAGAGAACAAACAAATAAATTAAAACGCAACGAAACTTAATTATAATTCATCATTAAGGAAATGTATAAGAAAATAATATGGAACTTTTTAAGCATGTAATATCCTTAGTAGTTTTAGCTAGTAGTGTGTCTTCATGTGATTTTGTCGATAGCTATTCTTTTACCATCGAAAATAAAACAAATGAACAATTAGTGGTTTCATTAAAACTGAAGTATCCATCAAAAGTCAGAGATTCCATAACGTTTGATACAATAGATATTAATGAGAAAAAATTGATTTATTATGGATATGGAGGAATTTGTGGCAGGACAGAGCACCCGGAGCGTTTAGAAGAATTCTATAAATTCGAATATATAAAAGTATTTAAAAACGATTCAGTCCTAATTAAAAGGAATTTACTGGATGAAAGCATTTGGGACTATTCTACAAAACCCAGGGTTGGTTTTTATAACTTTGTTATTACAAATGTTGATTTCTAAAACAATATTGTCAATTACTAAAGTCTGTTTCTTATAATATCAGAAAGAAGGGAGATGATGGTTGGAAAATAGGTTTGTAGTATAGTTTTGTCAGGGAAATCGCTTTAAGAATTTATGATCTTGTCCTCCCCGCAAATTCAAGTTTAGTTTCCATTGAGCTCCCTTTGGTCGGTTGTAACTTGAATTAGATTTAATACAAAAGTTTTTAACTTCTAAGATACAATCCGGTTTTTTCGCTAAAAATAACAAAGCAGCTGAAAAACTAACTGCTTTGTTTATTGTAATTATCAAGTCTCAGACTTTTTTATTATTTATTGCTCGTGGTTACAAACCCCGAGGTGTGGGGGTATCTCAAAATTTCTATCAAGGCTTGTTTTTTGTTTTTTTTAATTCTCCATTGTTTAAGTTCTTAAAATAGGATTGCAAATCCTTGTCCTCTTGCTTTCGGATAACATATCCGAAAGAGCGAGGGTTAGACTACACTTGAATATCCCTAAAACATATCTTCGCTTCTATTTGATATGTGCCGTAGTCGCAAACTACGACCAGTGCCTCTATTTTATGTTGTACTTTTTACTTGGACATTCTACGCTCAGGTAAGGAACAGGTAGTAAAACAGTAACATAGCTTAACAGGTTGTTAAATGACTTTCTGTGAAAATAAACTAATCGGTAAGTTAATTTAACCGGACCTATTCCTACCCTTATATATATTTCTTTGTCGCATATCCCCTCACCTACCTTTGTTTTGAGATATTCACACATACATGTCTGAGTTATATAGTTGTTTAGTTAAAAGCCTATCAATTCATGCTTTCCTCCAAATGATAAAGTCAAAAACATCAATACAATTCACCCAACCGTTTATATTGCCTCTCTCATCTCTTGCATAAATAGAAAACAACAACTATTTTTGCAAAAAATAAAATGATCGTTAGGACAAGTACTGACATGAAAAAATTATTTGAAAGAAAACTGGACGGCTTTACATTACCTGAATTATTAGTGGTTCTTGTAATTATTGGTATATTGGTTTTACTTGCCTTACCAAGGCTTATGCCTTTGATAGCCAAAGCAAAAAGTACTGAAGCCCAAATGCAGTTAGGACATGTACACGCACTCCAAAAAGGGCATTTTTACATGTATTCCAGATACTCCGACGACTTAGAAGAGATTGGTTTTGAACAGGAAGCACTGGTAGAAAACGGAGGTACGGCAAACTATCGAATTGAAGTTACGGAGGCCACAAATACGACTTTTATTGTACGGGCAACTGCTGTTACTGATTTTGACGGGGACGGGCAATTTAATGTGTGGGAAATTGACCAGGACAAGAAGCTGAAAGAAGTTACAAAAGATTAATGAAGTATTTTATTTTAACATTACTCCCTCTGCTGGCTTACATTCTTTACACCGATTTTAAATACAAAAAAGTAAATTTAATTGCGCTGGCCATTGCTTTGTTATTAAGTTTTATAAGGCCATACTTGTCTTCAGGCGCATTTGGGACCCTTTTAAGTTACATTCTCATGAACAGCGTTTTAGCTGGCATATTACTTTCTGCGGTTATTTTATATACACGGTTAAGAAAAATAAAATTTGGTTCTTCATTTGGCTTAGGTGACATCCTGTTTTTATTCATCGCAACCTTTCACTTTGCGCCTGTTTCTTTCCTGTTTTTTATCTGTTTAAGTTCATTTTCAGGGCTGCTGTACTTTCTTTTTTCTAACAAAAAAAAAGCAAAAAAAGCGCATGTCCCGTTTGCCGGGTTAATGGCAGGTGTACTCTCATTAGTAATTATTTTTGATATTTTTACCGGATATTCAAGCTATAACGATTTACCATTCTTCCAACTTATTGATTAATTGAGCAAACAGGTCCACATAAAAGTTGATATTGACTCCATTAACCTTATCACAAATGGTCAGGCATGGCATTATAAAATTGTTCCATCCGATGTAAACGGAGATAAAGTTACATTTTATATCTCTGTTCAACAGGATGCAGAACTCATTAAAGACGAGCTATCTGTTTTAACGGGAAAGGAAATAGAGTTTGCCCCGGTGGATAATGCTAGCATTATTGCTGCATTAAAAAAGTACTATCCAAACCAAAATAAAAAAAGTAATAAAATATCAGGTTCCCAGGACTTCCTGGATAAAATAATAGAAGATGCCAGAATAAACGAGAGTTCTGATATCCACTTTGAAGTATACGAAGAAAACTGTCGCGTACGCATAAGAATTGATGGTAAACTGTTAGAGAAGTACATAATTCCCCCCAAAGAATACAAGACAATTATAAATAAGATTAAAATTCAGGCGAACCTTGATATTGCTGAAAAACGCCTGCCACAGGACGGAAGAATACTTTACAATAAAGGGGGAAATGATTTTGATATACGGGTTTCAGTCCTTCCCACGCTTCATGGAGAAAAAGCCGTATTAAGACTGTTACAGAAAGAAGCTACCAACCTGTCGCTTGAGAACCTTGGCATGAACCCTGAACAACTCAGAAAATACAGGGAGGGGATATCTAAATCTCACGGAATAGTTTTAATAAGTGGTCCCACAGGCTCTGGTAAAACAACCACCCTTTACGGAACTTTAAAAGAAATAAATTCCCCAGATACAAATATACTTACAATAGAAGATCCTATAGAATATACACTTGAAGGAATTAATCAGGTTCAGTTAAAAGAAGCCATTGGATTAACCTTTGCCAGTGCACTGCGAACATTCCTGAGACAAGATCCGGACATCATAATGCTTGGGGAAATCCGGGATCCTGAAACGGCTCAAATGGCATCAAGGGCAGCCCTTACCGGCCACCTGGTTTTTTCTACCATTCATACCAATTCTGCATTGGGAATTATAACCCGGCTTGCAGATATGGGAATTCCCAGTTACCTCATTGCAAGTACGATTACGCTGGCGGTTGCCCAAAGGCTGGTTCGCCTCCTGTGCCCGGCATGCAAAATAAGGGCAGAGCATAAAAGGGAAGAACTTCCGCAACAATACCAGGATCTTAATTTAACTGGCGAAATGTACTCGGCTGTAGGGTGTGACATATGCTCTAACACTGGTTATAAAGGAAGAAAAGCCATTTATGAAATTATTAGTGTAGACGACGAAATGGCCGAAAGAATAAGAAACAACAAACTAAACCTAAACTACCTTACAGAGAACAATAAAATAAGGACCCTGTCTGACTCCGCTATTGATTTATTTCTTGCCGGAGAAACATCTTTAAGTGAAATTTTTCCAATTTTAATCTCAAATGTAAATTAATGAAATCAACTAAAAGATTCTTCCTTGCAATATCTCTATTTATCTCCGTAATTTCCTGGGCACAGGAAGTAAACCTAGACTCACTTCTTGAGGTGAAATCAAAAGAAGTCCCTGCATTAAACGAAAAAGTAAGTATATCTGTCAGTAACAGCTCGGTTAAAGAATTTATGAGGGGAGTGGCCAACAGCTCGGGATTAAATATCGACGTAGATCCTTCAATGGACTTCAAAATAATCAATAATTTCTCGGATGTAAAGGTTAAAGACATGCTTGTATTCCTTGCTAAACAGTACAACCTGAACGTTCAACTAATCGGGAATATCATAACCATATCTCAGAATAAAGAAGTTATAATCCCAAATGTAACGGTTATTTATAATGAACAAAAAGAAACCGTTTCCCTGGATGTTTCAGAAGAACAATTATATACGGTTGCAAAGATTATTACCGATAAAACCGGGAAAAATGTTGTGCCACGGGGAGATGCCCGAAACGAAAAGATAAAATGCTTTATTAAAGAAATGCCTTTTGAAGAAGCCATTAAAGAACTGGCCCTTTCAAACGGACTGGAAATGGACAAAAACGAAAACGGTTTTTTTGTTATAACAAAAACCAAAAACCCGGAAACAGAAACCGCTCAGGCCAACACATCCCCATCCCGCTCATCCAGAAGTTCCAGAAGCTCAAGGGGAACCACGCGAACCAGGAACAATACCAATTCCGAAGGGGGAGGCAGTAACTATATACTTGATGTAAAAAAATTAAGAACGGACACCCTCCAGGTTACCCTAAAAGAAGCTCCCGTTGAAGATATTCTTAGCGAGCTGTCCAATCACATAAATTTTAACTACTTTATCTCTCCGGGAACAGAAGAAAAAATTACCGGTTCAATAAAAGGAAAAAATATTGACCGCATACTTACAAACCTGTTTAAAGGAACCAAAATAACACACAAAAAAGCAGGCAATGTATATGTGGTCGGAGAAAAGAAAACAATCGACTTTAATGAACACCGGGTAATAACATTTGAGCACCGCAGTATTGAAAAATTATTGGAATTTATGCCATCAGACCTAAAAGAAAGCCTTGAAATAATAGAATTTCCCGAACAGAACAGTTTATTTGCTACCGGACCGGCATACCAGGTAAACGAACTGGAATCATTTGCCAAATCTGTTGACAAAGTTGTCCCGGTTGTGCTTATTGAGATAATAATAATGTACGTCAACAAAACAATAAATGAATCTACCGGAATAAATGCCGGCTTGGGGGAATCTCCCGTCGAAACTACCGGCACTGTATTTCCCGGAGCAGATCTGACGATTGGTGCAAATAAAATTAACCAAATATTAAACGGGGCCGGATGGGTAAACCTGGGCAACGTATCCCCAAACTTTTATGTAACCTTACAAGCTCTTGAATCACAAGGTTTTCTTGAGGTACAATCAACACCCAAACTCTCTACATTAAACGGGCACGAAGCAACGCTGTCCATTGGAAATACAGAATATTATCTTGAAGAACGCTCCCAGTTGTACGGAACGCAGAACCCCCAACAAACATTCACGCAGGAATACAAGGCGGTAAAAGCTGAGTTGTCGGTAAAAATAAAACCCATTGTGTCCGGAGATGATCAGATAACCCTTGATATTGAAGTGTCACAATCCGATTTTACCGAAAGAATTTCAAAAACAGCCCCTCCAGGAACTGTAAACAGGGATTTCACATCTCTGATAAGAGTCAAAAACCAGGAAATGATTTTACTCGGAGGATTAAACGAAAACCGGGAAAGCGATTCCGGATCAGGAACTCCAATACTATCAAGAATTCCAATAATTAAATGGTTTTTCAGTTCCAGACAATATGAAAAAGGGGATTCTAAACTAAGCGTATTAATCAGACCAACTGTTATAAATTGAGGCTTCAGGATATAAATATAATTGGGATAAATGAAGTTGCAGGAATTTCTGTTACTTACACCAGCATGCAGGAATATGAACTTTCGTATTGCCTGTTGAAAAGAAAGAGAGGAAATATAAGTATTGTAGAAAGCAAAGCTACGCTGAAGGATATTGAACTATTGAAGAGCCTGCTGCCTAAAAATATTCCCGTTGCTTTAAATATTTCCGGCAAAGTCGTCCTGAATAAAGAAATAGTTGACGAAGGAGAAGGAGCTGGTCCTGATCACTTAATGTTTGGACCTGGCCTGGAAGACTTCTACCATTTTGAAGTTGAAAGCCCCTCAACCACTGGAAAAAGTTATTGCCGGAAAAATATCGTCGACAGCCTTTTAGACGAATTCTCCGCCCATAACATTAACGTTATTAGATTGAGCATTGGTCCCTATCCGGCATGTAACTATTGGGAATACGGTTTGGCTTCTGCAGATAGCATACCTCTCTGTAACGGTGAATTAAAAAAAACGAATACAGAAGGGAGCTTTCAATTTGTTCCGACAAACAATGTAGAAAAAGGAGCCCTTGTCCTGGCCGGACAAACACTGCCCCCGCCCCTCACCATTCCCTATATCGATGCTTTACAGATTATACTGAAATTAAGTCCCGGTATTTTCCCCGATGAAAAACCGAACAACATCATCGAAAATTACCTCTTCCGGCATTACATTAACAAGACAAAATTTCTTGTCTTAGGCGTAGTTTTTATTGCCCTAATGCTTAATTATTTCGCGTTTGAATCGTTCAGAAAACAGGCGTCAATACTTAGTGCTGAACTTGAAATGAATTCTGGGACTATTGCAAAACGCGATTCCCTTGAAAGCATTCTAAAAGCAAAAGAAAACTTTATAGATTATATTGGGAAAAACAGGACTTTTTATAGTTTCTACCTTGATGAAATTGCAGCAACCATTCCTGCCAAAATTGTGCTGGATAAACTTGACATAAACCCACTGTCAAAAAAAATGCAAAAAAAGGAGCCCCTTACATTTGTGAAAAAAATCAGGATTTCGGGTAGCGCTAACACAAGCCTTACCTTAAATCAATGGGTAAACAAAATGGAAGAACTTATCTGGATAGATGAGGTGATAGTGCTTGATTATTACAGGGATGAGGACAATAGTAAAGGAATATTCTTAATTGACTTAAAACTGAAAAAATGATTAAGAATTTAACAAACAGACAGTTTTTCTATTTATACCTGGGAGCAGTAGCATTAGGGTTTATTTTAGTGTTTAACATTGCAATAAAACCCACGCTGGAATTACGAAGAGAATGCAAACAGAAAGCTTCGGTCCTGACAAGTGTTTCAACTGCCCCACAGCAAATAAAACTTATAAATAAAAGATTAGCAAAGATAAATTCCCATTTCAGTTCATTGTCTATGAACGAAAACACTTCGCGCGACAAAATTCTGGAAGAGGTTGGGAATTATTGTAGTAAAAACAGGATTAGCGTTCATAATTATCCTGAATTACACTTGTACCACAACAACACTTTTACTGTTGAATCAAACAGAATTGTTGTTAAAGGCGATTTTAAAAGGCTTTTAAAGCTTGTTAATTTTCTTGAGACAAAAGCTGAGTTTGGCAGGATAGTCTCATTGGGTTTTTCGTCTGAAACCAACCGAAAAACCAAAAGGAAAGAACTATATCTCGAATTGATTTTTCAAAACATTAGGAACAATGAATAAATTATATTATTTACTCGGATTTTTATTGGTAATTTCCTGTGAATTAATCACAGAACCGGATATTGAAGATTCTGAAGTTATTCTCATAGCTCCGGCCAACAATCTTAAAACGGAAACAACAACACATACTTTTTGGTGGGAACATGTTCCTGACGCCGAGAGGTATAATCTTTTAATCGTAAGCCCAACCTGGGATTCTGTTGTTCAGTTGGTTGTTGACACCAACCTAAGTTCCAATAAATTTGTGGCAACACTGCCTCCCGGAGAATACGACTGGGCTGTTTCTGCGTACAATAGCTCCTCATCAACCGGTTATTACATTAACCACCTTACCATTGATACTGCTACAAGTTTAAATTACCAAACGGTTGTTTTACGTTCACCCGAAAACGATTATCATAGTCCAAAACGCAAAATTATTTTCGAATGGTACAAACTTGAAATAGCAGACTCCTATTTATTTGACATAAAAAAGGACAGTTGGCAGGGCGAATCGGTTATCCCAACAAAGCTAACAACTTATGACACCCTAAAAATCTCCCTTAACGAGGGGATATATTATTGGGGAATACAGGCCAAAAACGATTTTTCAAATACCATTTATTCTACCCGGAAGCTTACAGTTGACACAACGGCTCCGGAAATCCCGAATATTACAATTCCACAAAAACACGGCGATACCTTAAGCTCCCAAAACCTGAAAATCACCTGGAAGCACCCGAAAGAGTCTCTTTCCCCCATTAGCGACAGCGTTTTAATATCCTCTGATTCAAGTAACTTTTACAGCAATATCATTGAGCAGTTTGTGACTAAGGAACTGGACGCGGGAGTAAGTGGATACGCTGCCGGGCACTACTATGTAAAAATACGTTCGTTCGACGCAGCGGGCAATCTTGGCGAATCTACAGCAATAAAGAAGTTTTCTGTTAATGAAGAATAAAAAGACAACATATCTGCTGGTTATTCTTACAGTTGTGGTTTGGGGGGCTATCATTTACCGAATCATTGACCATATTCATGGTTCCAATGATGTTCCCCGGTCGTCATTGCTCATTCCGGACACAGAACCTCTTTTCTCCGAAATTGACACAGCCTATACTTTAAAACTGAATTATAAAGATCCCTTTCTAAAAGGGGGAAACAGTTATACCCGAACGGCTACAGGAACAAAAAAAGAACCCGTAAGACAAAGTAATAACATACGCCGCAGGATCTACCAAAGCAACCAGCCAAAAGTTGAAACAAAAAAAACAGACTGGCCGGACATTCAATTCAGCGGAATAATCCTGAATGAAAAAACAAATGAAAAATTAGGCCTTGTCCAGGTAAAAACTGAATCTTTCCTTTTTCGGGTGAACGAAACCAGGAATGAAATTCAGCTATTGGAACTATATCCCGACTCGGTAATTGTTAAATTCCAAAACGAAGTAAAAACAATCAAGAAATCTGAATAAGCATGAGATATATTTTTATTGCATTTATCTTTTTTTCATTCATTAACCGCCCTTTATTTTCTCAGTTTTCAGAATGGGAACCTACAACACGGGAGGTTGTAATCTCTCTCCCCGACTCCACCATAAGAGCTCAGGTACTCATCAAACGGGAAGAAATAGAAGCCCAAGGTTCGCTGGAGTATTTCTGGTACAAAAAGGGGGTGATAAAATCTAATATTGGAGGTTTTACAGGAGAACTGCTTCATGGCAGCTACATCATATTTGACAATAACCAGAATATGATAACCAAAGGACAGATTGAAAAAGGGCTGAAAACAGGGGCCTGGAAAAAGTGGGATTCAGAAGGAAAGCTTATCAGTACTGAAGAGTATAAATCCGGGGAACGCCACGGGAATAAAACCTTCTATGATAAGGATGGCAACATTAAACAAATCATTGAATTCAAAAACGGAAAAGCAACTGTAAAAAAGGAGAAAGAGAAGAAAGAAAAAAAGAGGACAGAAAAAACAGGGGGAAACAAAGAAGAAAAAGAGAAAAAAAACCGGTTAAAAAGATTCAAATCGAAAACTGAGAAAGATTCAATCCCCGAAAAGAGAAAACAAGAAACGGAACAGGACAGCTGATCAATGGGCAAACTGAAAAAATATATGTTTATAAGTGGCCAGGCCCTATACCTGGTCATATTTATAACATTTATTATTTCTGTAATACTAATGCTGCTTATTAGCAATAATTATTACACCCAGATTGAAGTGCTCAAATATCAAAATTTAAAAAAACTTACCGACTGTAATAACGCCGCATTAAACCTCAGCCTGTCCCGGCCTGATAAATATAAAAATGAAACGTATACCGAAATCCGCCCTCCGGTTTATGAGGATATAAAAACGGAAATTAAACACGAAAACTGGGGCGGTTATTCAATAGTCAGTACACGGGCAAAGTGGAAAAACTTAAAGTACCGCAAAACTTCGCTAACGGGCCCTTATTTGAATAAAGAAGAAAAAGTGGGGCTATACCTTGCCGACCTGGGAAAATATATATCCATTGCCGGGCACACACACCTTTCCGGTGCCTGCTACATACCCGCCCTGGGCATACGCAGCGTATATATCGACGGTAAACCTTACAAAGGAAGCAAACTTATAAACGGTTCAGAAAAAACCAGCAAAAAACAGTTACCACAAATAAATACTGATTTATTGGAATGGATAAAAAATTCGTATACCGGACAAATTGCCCCTAATGACTCCGTAGGGGAACAGGAAAGCCTGTACAGGGAACAAAAAATCGAACAAAAATTCCGCAACAAACCGCTCATCTTCAATTGTCATGGAGAAGTAAACCTCTCCGGAATTCATTTATCAGGAAAAATAATTGTACGCTCAGATTCAGCCATCATTCTTAACAAAACACTCAAGGCATCGGGAATAATTGCAATAGCCCCAATAATAGTCGTTGAAAAAAGCTTCTCAGGAAACGTTCAGCTCTTTGCCCGTGACTCTCTCCTTATTGATGAAGATGTAAACCTTGGTTATCCCTCTTTTGTCTCTGTCTGCAACCCCGAAGGCTCAAAAGCTTTTTGCTTTATTAGCGAAGGCGCATCAGTTTCCGGCGGGGTGCTTGTTGTTTCCCAAATGGAAGAAGGGAAAAAAGCTGAACTGTACATAGAAAAAGAAGCCGATATACATGGGATAGCATATTGTTCAGGAAGTGTAAGCCACAAAGGAGAAGTTTATGGCTCACTTTATTTAAACCGGTTTATTCTGAAAACAAAAAGGGGCTACTATGAAAACCATCTACTTGACGCTGTAGTTGACCCCGACAAACAATATAAAAACATAGTTGTGCCTGCGATACTATCAGGAAAAACTGAAATGGGCTTAATTGACTGGGTGGAATGACGAAGCAAAAAAACAATAACAAGCTGTGGGTCAACGGTTCAATAATGGAACCCGTTGTTGCGGCCATTATCCTGGTTATGGCCATTGTTATGGCTTTTACTATACTCACAAAGTTGAATATCGTCCCCCAAATACAGGCTATTAATAAAGCGAATGAAATGATAAGTCAGGAAGAACTTAAAACAAGGAGAGAAAAAGAATTCCTTGATAAAGAAATAAAAGACGGGGCATTAACATTAACCAAAACAGTAACAAAACAAGAAAACGGACTGCTCATTGAAGTTGACTATACGGTGGTCGACAATGCCGACAAAGAACTTTCAAGCAGAACAGTGACATATACCGAACGACAAAGCAGTGAGAACGAATAACGAAATATTGGAAAATGCAGACATGCCGGGGAAAGAGAGAATTATCCCAACATTTTGGCTCAAAGGGTTTACCCTCCTTGAAACGTTGTTCGTAATTCTGTTAACCAGTATTGTTCTATCGCTAACCTTTCTGTATTTCAATACATTTCAAAAATACATCACCAGTATAACCCGGACTTCCGGATACGAAGCAGACATATTACGCTTTGAAAGCCTGCTGGTTTACGACATAGACAGAGCTTTCGCAGTACGGTTAAAAAGCACCTATTCATCAGACATCGAATGCTCAGGAATAAATGTAGGCTACGAAATAAACGAAGGCCACATAATCCGAACACAAAACAACGTCTCCGACACGGTGTGGTGCGAATCGGTGGAATTAATTCCGTATTTTCATCATCCATCAAGAGAAAAATTAAAAGGATTTGAATTGGAAGTAACGGATTTCAGAAACCGGACCAGGATATATGGATTTTATAAAAATTCAACAGAAAAAGATGAATTTGAAAAACATTGGAAACAGAACAACTGAAGCAATATTTGAAAAATATTCTGCTGATTTTAATACGATTTTATTATCCGGTTTAAACATAGTTAAAACCGAACAATC
This sequence comes from Bacteroidales bacterium, assembly GCA_965230395.1. Taxonomy (GTDB): domain Bacteria; phylum Bacteroidota; class Bacteroidia; order Bacteroidales; family UBA10428; genus UBA10428. The sequence goes on along the minus strand of CBDDKV010000002.1, from coordinate 571,415 downwards.
CTCATACTGTCAGCAATATCGTATAGATAAGAAAGGCTTCGACTGTGCTCAGCCTGACGGTCATTCTGGGCGTAACCGAAGAGCAGGCCTGGCTTTTATCAGATATAAAAACACTATAGCATTACAACATTGCACAGCCCCGGTGGGGGACTGTTCAAGTCCTGGGGCCTCAGAAGGAATTAAACCATTATCAATATTAGAACAACAACAGCAATGTCAGTAAACGTAAACCACATAAAGAACCAACAAAAACAAAAGAAAGGGCAAAGCAAAAACAATTCGCTTATTGAATTGCTGAACAAAGATATTTCCCTGGGCAGCAAAGGCTTGTCCGACAAAAAGAAAGAACGGTTTTATTCAGAACTGTCAGTGCTTGTAAATTCCGGTGTAGATTTAGCTTCTTCGCTGGAAATAATTGTAAAACAGGAAAAAAATAAAAAAGCAAAAGAAACGTACGCACAGATTCTTGAATTACTGATAAAAGGGGAAAGCTTTTCGTCTGCTTTGCAATCCATCGGCACATTTACCGGCTACGAGTATTACAGCATAATGATTGGCGAAGAAAGCGGGACATTAAATACAATCCTGAAAGAACTTGCAACCCATTACAAAACCCGCCTGCAACAAAGACGACAAATAACCAGTGCCCTCACCTATCCCATCCTGGTATTAACCGTTGCACTCGGGGCCGTTATTTTTATGCTCAATGTTATCGTTCCCATGTTTGCCGGGGTTTTTCAACGCTTCGGGGGCGAACTGCCGGCATTAACAAAAAAAGTGATGGCCATTTCAGAATTCTTCTCCGATAATTTCATGAAAGCAATAATTGGAATTGCCGTAATTATTGGTGTCATCCTTTACATTAAGAAATTCGAGTTTTACAGGAAATTCAGCACCGCATTACTGCTAAAAACCCCCATCTTTGGCCCGCTAAGCAGAAAAATATATCTTTCACGGTTTTGCAGTACCCTACAATTATTAGTGGCATCAAGGGCACCCATCATTGAAGCGTTGGGGCTAATCGAAAAAATGCTCCGGTTCTACCCCTTAAACAAAGCCCTGGAGGGAATCCAAAGAGATTTAACAAAGGGAAAAAGCTTTAACGAAAGCCTGGAGCAGTACCCAATATTCGATACCCAACTGGTATCTCTTATTAAGGTAGGTGAAGAAACGGGTAAACTGGAGCAGATTTTAGAACGGTTAAATGAACAATACACCGAAGAAATACAGTACCGTACCGGGCAAATGGGCAGCTTGCTGGAACCTTTGTTGATAATTGGTGTTGGCGGAATGGTCCTGGTTATCCTCATAGCCATGTATCTGCCCTTGTTCCAGTTAAGTACGTCGATATTGTAAAATCCGGCTAAAAAATTTGTTAATATTCGTTAACCCACATTGCAGCCTTAGGCTTATAACTTTATGATTTTAAGGAGGTCCATTTTTAAAATTTTCTGCAGGTAGTACTACAGATTTTTTTCGGTAGAATGGTACTGTTTTGTAGTTCATTAGTTCGTAAATAGCCTTTGCTTTTTGTGTTGGTTCAGTACATTGGCGGACAGATATCTTTTCACCTTTTATATTATCCAGGATTGTAGTTACACATTTTTGTGTATTCATTGTGCGCACAATTTCTTTCCAGTCATGCTTGTAGCCTTTTTGTTTTAGCTGGTGCCGAATCGTGGCAACGAGCCAGTATGCAAGTATTCCTAAATGTAGGTGGGCTATGGCTGCACCGTCCGTCTTGTGGTAAATAGGGCGTAGATCCAAGTCGGTTTTTAAAACCCTGAAAGTATATTCTATTTCCCTGATTACATTGTATATCGACCAAAAGGCCTTCTCATCAATATCTACCAAAGAAGTTCTCAAGAAATATATCCCTGCACTTTTATCCGGATCGGCACCTTTTTTATGTTTACATGAAACAGAGGTTGCGACACCTTCATCATTGTCTTTCACAATTATGTCATAATACTTGTAAACAGAAGGATATTTTTGCTTTAACCGGCCTATTCTTTCATAAACTTTTTCAAGTTTCTTTGTCCCCCCTTTTTTGAGGACTCCCTCATTGACGCTTTGAATTCCTTCTTCAAAGCGTTGGGAAAGCAACCCGTTCATGCTATTTTCTTTCATGGCCTTGGCCTTACTCTTGACCCATAAATAGTTATCACCATCCTGGCTATCAGTTTTAACTTTCATTAATTCTATGGGTTGTTCCCTTTTATCCCTAATTTCAACAGGTGTGCAATTGGTATCCGCCTTATAGGCTTTAAGGTTCGAGCGGGATACGCACATGTAATCATACTGTTGCTTTTTAAGCATGTTCAGGTTTTCCTCCGTAGCAATCCCGGCATCAATAACAACGACCGGTTTTCTGCCTGAGAAGGAGGTCTTCTGGCTTAAAGAGGTTACTATGCTTTCTAAGGTTTTGTTATCGGCCATATTCCCTTCGAAGATATTCGAGTACTTCAAAAAGCCTTCCCGGTTTATTACCACAGCTAAAACAACCAACCGGGCATCTTTTCGTTTTTCTTTGCTCCTTCCAAATTTCGCCAGTTTACTGTTTTTCACCTGCCCTTCAAAATAGGTGTTGGTTAAATCATAGAGGATGATCTTGTCATCTAAATCGAACAGCTCATTGGTTCGTTTTGACAGGTAACTTTCTAACTCGTCTTTCACCGCATATAAACCATGTGATATCTTGTAAAGTTTATCTTTTGTTATCTTATCCCTATCATAACCTGTAATTTCAGTTAGAGCAGAGGACTCCTTGATAAAGGAAACAGTTTTTAGTTCTGATGCCGGATAAACAGCCCTGCTTATAATATGGGTCATGGCCAATGAGATTTGTTCTTCACTCCATGATTTGCCCTGTAAAAAACCTTCTATGCCTAACTGGTCAGACGCTTGCTTGCAAAGCCATTCTGCCCCAATTTCCCTGGCATCCTTGTTTTTCATTGTGGACAAATTTACTGCTTGCCAATCGCCCCCTTCCTTTCCTGTATCATAGCGGCCTTTCTTTTTTATTTCATTAAAATAGTACCGGGCAAGTTCTTCAACGGTCGGGTCAGCTTCTGCATAGGACAAACAACTGGATTGATTGGTGAGAAGTTCCTCCACTCGCCTGCCTAAAAGCTTTATTTGTTCTTCCTGCAACCCCTCCAGCTTGCCAAACCCAATTATACAGCGGTGCCTGACCCGGCCATCCAGGCGAAAACTCTCACAGAGCTGGTATATATTATATCGCTTTCTGGTTGTTTTATTATATTTTATCAGTGGCTTGACAAACATGTTGGCAAAATACCGCATAACTTTCTGTTTGTCAATACCCCAGGTAGGTCTACAATTGGATTTTACAAAAACTATAAAAATCAATAGACTGATAATGTGAATGTTGTAATTACACAAAAACTAAATTGTTAATAAATAGGTGGGTTTTTAACAGATTTTTCTGATTTTGGGGGCGAAAACCTGCAATGTGGGCTAAATGTAGGTGGGCTATGGCTGCACCGTCCGTCTTGTGGTAAATAGGGCGTAGATCCAAGTCGGTTTTTAAAACCCTGAAAGTATATTCTATTTCCCTGATTACATTGTATATCGACCAAAAGGTCTTCTCATCAATATCTACCAAAGAAGTTCTCAAGAAATATATCCCTGCACTTTTATCCGGATCGGCACCTTTTTTATGTTTACATGAAACAGAGGTTGCGACACCTTCATCATTGTCTTTCACAATTATGTCATAATACTCGTAAACAGAAGGATATTTTTGCTTTAACCGGCCTATTCTTTCATAAACTTTTTCAAGTTTCTTTGTCCCCCCTTTTTTGAGAACTCCCTCATTGACGCTTTGAATTCCTTCTTCAAAGCGTTGGGAAAGCAACCCGTTCATGCTATTTTCTTTCATAGCCTTGACCTTACTCTTGACCCATAAATAGTTATCACCATCCTGGCTATCAGTTTTAACTTTCATTAATTCTATGGGTTGTTCCCTTTTATCCCACACTCGCCCTCGCTTGCAACGAGGATGGAAAAGAACAAAAAATGAATAAAAAGCATTTCTAATGCAACAAACTGAAAAACAATAATGAATCTTAATTTCAAAACCAAAATATCTGCATTGCAACCAATGCTGAATGTTCGGCAAGGTTCAGGAGGCCAAACGCTGACGAGACGAGGGGAATCCGGGATTATTTCAAACCCTGATCCCAACAACCAGAATATCATCAACCTGTTCTTTGTCACCTTTCCAGTTATCCAAAAACTCCTGCAATTTACGGTGTTGTTCTGCCATTGTTTTTTTATGGTTCGCCAGTAACAGCCCCTTAAACCTTTTTGTGCCAATTTTTGCATTATCTGCCCTACTGAACTGATCCCGGTAACCATCCGAGAATAAATAAATCACATCACCTTTTTGCAGTTCCCTGTCATAAAGTGTAAAAGGCCTTTCTTCTGAATGATAATTCCCTATAGGCATTTTATCTGCTCGAATCACCTCAAGTTCTCCATCTCTGACCAGATATAAATGGTTATATGCCCCGGAATACTGCATCCGTTTTTCATTCTTCTCCAGGATCACCAGGGACAGGTCCATCCCGTCTGGTGTCCCTTCTGTACCTGACTGGCTTAGGGTATCTTTTATTTTTAATCGAAGTTCTTCCAGAATGGAAGCCGATGTACAACTGGTTTCATTGTTCATTATCTCGTTAAGAAATGCAACCCCGAGCATACTCATAAAAGCTCCCGGTACTCCATGGCCTGTGCAGTCCGCCGCTACAACAATAACCCTTTCACCCGACTCCTTTACCCAGTAAAAATCCCCGCTAACAATATCGCGTGGCTGAAACAATACAAAATGCTCGGAACTGACTTGTTCCAAAATATCGGTTGAAGGTAAAATGGCATCTTGTATCCTGCTGGCATACTCAATACTGTCGGTAATATTCTTCTTCTGTCTAATAACTTTCTCCTCTGCCCTAACCCTTTCTGTAACATCGCTGCTGTAGATCTGGCAAACCCCCAGCTTTTTGAGCCCTCTTAACAGAAAACGGAATATCCGTCCATTGAACGCCTCAGTCAACGTTAAAATCTTATCTTCGTTTATAAAACCGTTAAAGTCCAAATCCCGGGCCTGAGATATGATTTGTGGAACATAAACCACCTCCCCCGTTTCAATGGTAAATGCAGAATTTGCCGCATCATTCGACTGAATAACAAGCCCCTCCCTGTCTACCCTGAAAACCGGCTCCGGGTTCATTAGAGCAAATAAGGCCATTGTCTCGGCTTCTCTTCTTGCTTTCAACTGTTCGGTTATATCAGAACCATAAATCTGGCAAATTCCAAATGAAGAAATTCCTTTTAACATGAAGCGGTATGATTTTAACCCGTATTCCTGTGTAATGATTTGCGTTCTGTCGTTCTCAATAAAATCTTCAATATCCAGTTCCCTGCATTCACTTAATAGCTTCTTTACCTTCCTGCCAGTAATGTTACCAGGACCTAAACTGGAATTCGCGGCCAAATTTGCTTCCAGAATTATACCCTCTTTATTAAAGCGAAATACCGGTTCCGGATTAAACCTTGCGAAAAGGGCCATTGAATTTCCCGCATCATTGCCTACTTTATTTCTTTTTTCTTTTAGCAGGTAAATGAGTGTGAAAGCCGAGTGTACTAAAGATTCAAAAAACAATGCATCATACTTCTTTATAACGGTATTTTTGTTTACGGCAATTATTGACACATTCTCTTCGTGATAATTCACAAAGTTCTTAATCGGATCATTAATAAAACCCTTCAGCCGCGAATGAAATCTATATTCTGTTTCAGCTCCATCTTCGTAATTCCTGAATACAAGGCCATTATTCCTTCTCGATGCCCAAACCGCCGATTTACCTCCTGGTTCTTCACAAATCAGTTCAGATCTCAGCATTTCCCCTTCGATAAGTTTGTATGCAAAACCGACAAGGGTTTCTCCCTTTTCTTCTGTTGTTATGAAAACAGTTTCATAGCCATCATTCAGTATTTGTACCGCGATCTGATCCAGTGCTGTTCCTTTTTCAGGATAATCAATAACGGTGACAAGTGTTGTGAAAAAATCCCGAAGCCCTCTGAGTTTCTCGTCCAGTTCTTTTCTTTGTGTTATATTCTGGAGCCAGACAAGAATATTTCCGGAAGGCTGATCGACCTTTAAATACACCTGGTACCAATTCCCTAACCGGGGAGAAAATATCTCTTCAAATATTGTGTCTCCCTTTTGCTCTGCCCGCTTTATGCATTCAACCAGTTCTTCCTTCGAGTTATTGCTGAAGATATCTGAAAATTCTCTTACATTCTGAGATGATAACAATTCTTTCGTCTTCCCTTCACAAACCAGTATCAGCCCTTCCCCTGACATTACAAATGCCGGATCAGTGCGCTCTCTGGGTAATTTTACAAGAAGGTTAAGGTTTCTGTTTCCATACTTTACCGATGCTTTTGATATGGATTGCACTACAATTGGAACAATAAACGGAACAACTGAGTTAAAAACTCCAATTCCCTGAAAATAATTGATTACCACACCTATTACAAAAGCTATTACATAATTCTGAAAGGACAAAAGCTCTTTAAGAATGAGTTTGAGAAACAACAATGGACTGCCCTTTGAATTTGATTTCATACGTTTTATCTACCATGAACCTGAGTAACAATTGAACTATATAAAAGTTTTGCGTTCATTTAAACCCCATTCTGATTCGTGCTTCTCAGAAATGTTATACAGCCGATCTTCCTTTCAATACCGGGCCTTTTCCGGTAAGAATTTCCAGAATCTCCTGGGTAGAAACTGCATATGGACTTTCCGGTTTTTCCTCTCCTTAATGGTTGTCGAATCATAATAATTCTGCCATAATTTTTGAAAAAGTTGTTCCTCATTGCCTAAAATATCCGGGCTAGCCCTCCCCGTTTCCAAATTAATATCACTGTTCGTTAACCGGATATCTTTTACCTCTTTCAAGTCGTAAAAAAAACCATAATCCCGTTTTACATCATAAATCATCCATTTTTGGTCTGAAAACCTGTCCTCAAAATGTTTTATGGCAATCGGCAACACATCATACAAGGGCTCAAAAAGGGCATAATAGATATCATCTGCCGTTTTCTGAAAGCGGACAAACATTCTTACCCGTTCAGCTTCCCTCATTACTTTACGAAATACTTTATCGGTTTGTAAAACATATTCATTACTAAAGTCTGTTTCAATATTTACCGGACTATCAAATATCAGCCTGATAAGATTGAATAACAGCATCTCTGTTCCGGGCATTTCAGACAAAAAGGCGCTGTATATTTTCTGACTGGCATGTTTCGAAGCTTTTTTTATTATCCCGTTCCAAACCCTCCTGGCCTTCTTTTCTTCGGCACTCACCCGGTACTTTTCTGCAAAAAAGCTATCCTGAAAGTTTTTCTCATGTTGAATGCTTCCTGGAACGATCTTGTTTTCATAAGCATAAAACACAACCGACAAAAAGCCTTCAAAAGTGCCGTCATATAAAACCATGTTCATCCTAAAAACTGATTATCATCAAACAACTTAAGCTGGGTATCCGGTTGTGCCTTACGTTTTCTTGAAGATAATGAATTTGTTAAGAATAGTTTACGAAGGTTCTCCGGTTTTATTTCCTGGATTGTTGGCATGGGCAATTCATTGCAGCGAATAAAGTACTTTGCCCTTTTGAGAACGACACCCATTTTCTTTAAATGTCCAAAATTTAATTTTCGGTACATTCTGCCACTCACTATCAGTTGCGCTGACTTTGGTCCTATACCCGGAACCCGTAAAATCTGCTCATAATCTGCGGTATTAATATCAATTGGAAAGATTGACGGGTTTCGGAGCGCATAGCTGATTTTAGGATCCAGCAGCAAGTCGAGGTTTGGGTGTTTAGTGTTAACAATTTCATCAATGGAAAAGTGATAAAAGCGAAACAACCAGTCTGCCTGGTAAAGCCTGTTTTCCCTCTTCAAAGGCGGTTCTTTCAATACGGGCAATCTGCTGTCCGAGGTATTCAGCGGCAGGTACCCCGAATAATAAACCCTCTTTAATCCCTTGGATAAGTATAAATCAGAAGAAAGGTTCAATATATCCATATCCGATTCATTCGTAGCCCCGATAATTAATTGCGAACTCTGCCCTGCAGGTGTAAACCGTGGTATCCGCCTAAATTTCTTTCTTTCACTTTTATTTTCTATGATCTTGTTCTGAATAGCCGTCATTGGAGCAATCATTCTCTTATGTTCCTTTTCAGGGGCGAGATATTTCAGGTTCTGTTCCGTTGCTATTTCCATATTAACGCTTAAGCGATCGGCATAAAAACCAGCTTCCCTTATTTGCTCATCACTGGCCCCCGGAATAGCTTTTAAATGAATGTATCCATTGAACCTGTGCTGCATCCGTAATTCTTTGGCCACCCTGACCATACGCTCCATGGTGTAATCCGGACTTCTGAGTACACCAGAACTCAAGAACAAGCCTTCAATATAATTCCTCCGGTAAAAACCAATTGTAATCTCAACTAATTCTTTAACAGTAAATGTACTTCTCTTAATATCATTGGTCCTCCTGCTCAGACAATATGCACAGTCATACATACAATGATTTGACAACATAACCTTCAATAAGGATATGCACCTGCCATCTTCGGTAAAACTATGGCATATCCCCCACCCGGTTGTATTTCCGAGACCGGATTTTGCATTATTCCTCTTACTGCCACTTGATGCACAAGAGACATCATACTTGGCCGAATTTGCCAGCACTTTCAGTTTTTCGACAACAGACGGGTTCATTTAATCTTATTTTATTGGCTAAAATACCAATTTTATTAGTTTAAAGCTAATTATTTTTGTTTGCGGTTGAGTTATTTTTACCTTTACATCTTGCCTGGGCTTTAGTATTCCAGATAATTTTAAAAAAGATTAACTTTAAAAATATTCCAATAAACGATTCCATTTAGCGGTGAACAAAATAGGCCAAAACATAAAGCACCTCAGAAAAAAAAGAGCGATGACCCAGGATGATCTGGCCAGTAAACTAGGCATAAAGAGAGGGTTGATTGGCTCATACGAAGAAGGGCGGGCTGCCCCCAAACTACCTTTACTTCAACAAATATCCGGATATTTTGGGTTAACACTGGATTCGCTGGTCAATTCTGAGTTATGGAACGAGCAGGAGAACGAAAAGGAAAGCCCGCACCATACAACCGGAAAAAACCTTAGGGTATTGGCCACTGTAACCGACAGAGAAGAAAGGGAACAGATAATGCTTGTACCTATTAAAGCATCTGCCGGATATACCAACGGATATGCAGATCCTGATTTTATTGAGAACCTGCCGGTATTTTCGTTGCCCCTGCCGGAACTGGAAAAAGAAAGGACGTACAGAGCTTTTCAGATAAAAGGGGACAGCATGGAACCCGTAAAATCAGGCTCGTATATTCTATGCGAATACCTGCAAAACTGGCTTGATATAAAAGATGGAAAACCTTATATAGTTGTTACAAAAGATGAAGGCGTTGTTTATAAACGGTTATTCAGCAAAGGAACAGATGAACTGCTCCTTAAGTCAGACAACCCTGAATACAGCCCTTACTCCATACAAACCAGCCAGATTCTTGAGGTTTGGAGCGCACTAGGGTATATTTGTTTCGAACTACCTGAGCAAAATGCGGTCAACCTCAACAACCTTCAGCAGATGGTGCTGGAACTAAGAAAAGACCTTAAATCTATTAAAGAAAACAAATAATATTATGCCCGAATTACCTGACTTAGCTGTATTTAGCAGAAACCTGAATAATAGAATTACTGATAAAAAAATTGTTTCCTTCTCTTTGTTTAAGCCAAAACAATCTAATATTGATGAAGAAAAATTTAGGGAAAACGTTGAAGGAAAAACACTGATTAAAACAGAACAAAATGGGAAAGAGTTGTACTTTATTTTATCAGAAAACACTTTATTCTCTGTCCATCTTATGCTTAATGGTAAACTACAGGTAACGCAAAAGCCGGAGACCATTGATTTTAAAATTGCTTCTCTGGAACTGGATAATGGAATGCACTTAGTTTTACGCGATGAAATGAGTTGGGCAAAGATTATGTGCCCTCCCCCCTCATCTCCGGCCCCAGATGCACTGAAAGGCACCGTTGATTTTCATTTTCTGAAACAGCAGCTCCAAACGTTTGGCAGAAAAACGATCAAAGCCTTCCTACTCGACCAAAAAGTAATAAAAGGTATAGGTAATGCTTATGCTGATGAGATTCTATGGCATTGTAAAATTTCCCCGGAGTCCAAATGCGGAAAAATACCGGATAATGCCATTGAGGAACTTGCAGGAAGCATAAAAACCGTTCTTGAAAATGCAATTGAACAGATAATAAGAATTTCGCCGGAAAGAATTAGCGGAGAAGAAAGGAGCTTTTTAGTTGTACATCGAAAAGACAAAAAAACTACAGAAGGCGGGGAACCTATTTTAATGAAAAAGGTTGCTTCGAAAAAGACCTACTACACCGACAAACAGGTTCTGTATACTTAAGCCTTAATAGGCATCATCATAAAGAAAATTATCATATGGGTACCGGGTAATATGAATCTCCTTTACTTTATCGTATAACAACTTTCTAAACTCTTCAATATTCTGTTTCTCCTTGGCAGAAATAAAAATACACGGGTTTTCCGACTTCCCCATCCAGCTTTTCTGAAGCTCTTCTAACGACCAGTTCTCCTTTGTCCTGGGGGTTAAATCATCTTCTTCTTTTTCAATAAAGCGATATGCATCAACCTTATTAAAAACAATATATGTTGGTTTATCTGCCGCCCCTATCTCCTGGACGGTTTCATTTACAATGTTTATCTGATCTTCAAAGTTTGGGTGAGAAATATCTACCACATGGAGCAAAATGTCAGACTCCCTCAATTCATCCAATGTTGATTTAAACGATTCGACAAGGCTGTGAGGGAGTTTACGAATAAACCCTACTGTATCAGACAACAAAAAGGGAAGGTTTCCGACAACAACTTTACGCACAGTGGTATCCAGTGTTGCAAACAGTTTATTCTCTGCAAAAACATCCGATTTGCTGAGCATATTCATTATGGTAGATTTTCCAACATTTGTATAACCTACTAAAGAAACGCGGATCATTTTTCCTCTGTTCTTCCTTTGAGTGGCCATCTGCCGGTCAATCTTCGTGAGTTGCTCTTTCAACCGGGATATTTTATCACGAATGATACGTCTGTCTGTTTCTATCTCCGTTTCTCCCGGACCACGCATTCCAATCCCTCCCCTCTGTCTCTCAAGGTGAGTCCACATCCTTGTTAACCTTGGCAACAAATACTGATATTGAGCTAACTCAACCTGCGTTTTTGCATGAGCTGTTTGTGCCCGTCCGGCAAAAATATCAAGAATTAAATTCGTCCTGTCCAGCACACGGCATTCAAGTTCCCTCTCAATATTCCTTAACTGACTGGGACTTAATTCATCATCAAAAACAACCAGGTCAATATCGTGCGTTTTTGCAAACTGAGATATTTCCTCCAGCTTTCCGCTTCCAACAAAAGTCTTCGGATTTGGTGTGTCAATTTTTTGTGTAAACCATTTAACAGGAATTGCCCCCGCAGTATCGGCCAGAAAAGCCAATTCGCCAAGATATTCATTTACTGCCTCTTCATCCTGATCTGCATGAATAATACCTACCAGAATTGCTCGTTCTTCCGTCTTTTTCGCTTTTTTTTCAATCATAAAAATTGCCGGCCTGCTAATAAATTGTCCAACGGGCGGCAAATGTACAATTATATTTAGAAAAATTCAAGGCTAAACCTCCCCTGATCAAAGCATAGTCCATTGCGCGCTAATAAATTAAATTCTTATTTTCTTTTATAATATTTGCAACAGCAACCTTAAGAGGCTCCGCACAGTCATAGGCCATATCAATATCATCAGGAAAGGGAACTGAGCTTTTCTCAACCAGTCGCCGGTCTTCCGTTGTTAATATTTCCAAGTCCCCAATTGCTTTTCCTGAAACATGGTCAAAAACTGAATTTGCTGTAACCGGAATAAGCTTCACCACACGTTTGTTGGGAAAAAATTCCAGGTACTCGACCTGTGCTTCCACTTTTACATTTTTCGTCTGATGACGCTCAACAACCGTGCACTTCAGGTCTTTATATTTTGGAACTTTTATATCATTCCCCAGAGAATCTTTCATTACATTTCCTTTGGAATCTAAGACATAGGTAAAGCCATCCTGCACCCGCTTTTCCCGCTGGTACTCTTTCTGGTTAAACCTCTCAGGAGAAACTATAATGTTTTGTAAAAGAATAGTTAACATATAGTCATATTCAATATTTTCGCCTACCCTTCCAATATGATACTCAATCCACATTGTATTAAGTTCGCGGGTGTTAAATGCCAACAGCTTATCAAAGAAATCAGTCCCCAGGCGAACACGCGTTCCATTCGCTGCTTCTACAAGAACACGTGTGGTCCCAAAGTATTTTGAATCAGCAATCAACTGCTCTATATCCGGATAAGCGCTTCCCCTGTATTTTTTTGCTTTACCGAAATTGTAGTATGCATCACGGTATGACATTTTGTTACCGAGTTCCATCAAACGTCTTCCATTATTGTAGAAATATTCCGCAGCCTTGGTTTTTGCTTCGGCAATTGAAGATGAATAATCTACCTGCTTATAATTTATAGTTTGTCCTTTTAACTTTAATGGCAATACTTTCCTGACATTTTTCTGTCGATTGTCCAATCTAGAGTATTCAAAATAAATCGTTTCCCAGTTATCCGGCTTACCTTCACTTTTTAAAAGTTTTATCCTATCAAGATTCCTGGCATTAGCCAATTTATAAGCTCTATCTAACATCTCAACATCTTCAGGGTCGGCTTTACCCTTAAGTATTTTCTTTATTGACTTTTCTATAGCCTTATCATAATCTCCCTGCTCCACAAGTTTTGAGGAAGACTTACATGATAATATTATTAGTAAAAGAAGACCAAAGTAGATAAACAGATTTTTCATTTTAATAAAAACTTTTGGGAAGGTTACGACATTTTATTCATACGAAAGATTAAGTTACAACAAACTATTATATTTCCCTGAAACTTAAAAATAAAAAAACCTTCTTGCAGAAACAAGAAGGTTTCAATATATCAGGAATTTATCTCTTACTGCAATACAAACACGATTGGGAAAGTAAACTGTACCTTCACTGGTCGTCCCCTTTGTTTTCCAGGCTGCCATTTAGGAGAGTTTCTTACTACCCTGAGCGCTTCTGCATCCAGAGCGGGATCAACACCTCGAACAACAACAGCATCAACTACCGAACCCTTAGCGTTAACCGCAAACTGTATAAAAACACGGCCACTAATTCCGTTTTCGGCAGCTATTTCAGGATATTTCAGGTTTTTTTGAACCCAGATTCTGTAGTCGTTAAGGTCTCCTCCTTTAAATTTCGGCATATCCTCAACAATTACGAATACTTCTTCCTCAACAGCCTCTTCCTCTTCTTCGAAAACAACAAGGTCTAATTCCATATCCTCGTCGGCTTCCATACTTTCAAAGTCAATTTCTTCTATCTCAACATCATCTTCTACAATATTCAATACCTCAATGACTTGCGGCGGTGGTGGTGGTGGTGGTGGTTGAACCGGTTGCTGACGGGTTACTATCATCTCTTCCTCCATTTCTACTTCTCCAATGAGGTTTTCATCTAAATCATCTGAAAGCTTAGTGCCCCATTCGAAGGCAAGGAGTAAACCTGCAAGCACAATCACAAGTCCCAATTGTGCAAACACGGCCCTCTTTTTCTCTAGATCGGCTTTATTACTTTTCTTTTGTTCCATCTGTTTTAATGTTTAGCGGGTCGTAAAAATAAACTAATTAAACTTTACTGCCAAATGAAATTTAACAGGAAATTATTGTAATTTTAAAGCAACCAAATTTCTTGCCAAATAATTGCTCCATCACGCCTTGTTTTTATTTATTTTTTCTATTTTTGTCGCTGATTAATAAAAGGGGCTATAGCTCAGTTGGCTAGAGTGCTTGACTGGCAGTCAAGAGGTCAGGGGTTCGACTCCCCTTAGCTCCACAATTTAGAACAAAAGCCCTGGTTTTCAGGGCTTTTTGTTTTGAGAAAGAATCTGAACTACAGGACAATATTATATAACAACCTAATATTGTGTCTATTACAACGCAAGCAAAGTTCGACCCCATCTGGAATAAATGAGAAAGAAATTAATATACCCTAAAATAAGAAAATAGTTAACTTTGTAATATGACAAGGATAATGCAAGACATATTAAAATTAAGTATTCCAGAACGAATTTTAATGGTGGAAGCTATCTGGAATAGTATTGCTGAAAGTGAAGCTAATTTGGCAATAACAGAAGAAGCAAAACAACTTTTAGACGAACGTATTGAAGCACACAAGAATAACCCTCACGAAGGTTCCAGTTGGGAAGATGTTAAAGCAAGAATAAAAAGTCAGTTTTGATGCACAAACTTATCATTAAACCACTTGCAGAAGAAGATGCAAAAGATGCTGCAATTTGGTATAATGAAAAGCGTGACGGTTTAGGAGATGAATTTTTATTAGCTTTAGAAGCTACACTTAATTCCATACAACGAAACCCGGATCATTTTCAGGTAATCCATAAAGGATTAAAAAGGGCTTTGACAGTCCGTTTTCCTTACGGAGTGTTTTTTACTGTTGAAGACAATATTATTTATGTTCTGGCAATAGTTCATACCAGTAGAAGCCCAAAAGCCTGGAAAAAAAGAAAATAAGCCCGTTGATATAGTTATTTTGTTATTTCTTCAAAACACTCAATTAAGCTTTTTAGACCAAGTACTAACTCTCCCCACAATTGCCTATTCATATTTTTAAGGACATTATTTTCATTATACTTCAATAGAAACGCAGTCATCAAAGCTTTCGATTTCATATTGGCAAGATCAATTGCAGTTGCCAGATCTCTTTCTTCTTTTGAAGGTTCTCCCAATAAATACTGCATGAACCGAATGTTTTTATTATCCTTTTCGTTTATGAGCTTTTCAGTAATTCTAGCTTTTTTGCATTTAGGGTGAACTGAAAAATATTTCCAGAGAACAATGAAGTCCCTGATAACTTCATCCAGTTCTTCTAACTTAAGCTGTTCATTATGCCCCATGAATATTGAAATTAAAATGGGTTGATAAGTAGCTATTTCATCTACAATTGATTCAAGTTCTGCTGTGTTGGATTTTTCCACTTCCTTAAAGATTTTACCAACTTTATCAACATCCTTAAAGTCCTGTTCCGTTAAAATATTCATGTAAAAAGTAATCTATTGGAAGGGCAAACATACATAGTAATTATTAGAAAAAATATTTCATTCATTAAAAAACAGCAATGTACACATACCCTAAATATTGCCTTCATATACTCGAAAGCAGGTGAGATATTTAAAAAAGCAAAGAAAAGCATGAAAAAGGGGGTGACGCATGGGCTGTGAGCGAGTAAAATCAAGCTGAATATTATAAAAGGGCGGTTTTTCGTACACTACTAGTAAAAAAACGAGTTTCTAATACGTTTCTTTTCTGTATATTATCTTGTTCGGGTAACATATAAGTTACACAAACTTGAAAAATATTACTTGGGGCAAAATCACCTTATAAAGTACACGCAAGGAGGCTGGCGTGTTGCCTGTAGTCCTATTCTTGCGACTACAATTACCATCGAACGCCTTAAACGACGTGTCTATATTCCCTTTATTGAGTACTATCTGGAACTTCGTAACCCGTGAACTGATGGTTGCTGAACAGCGAAGTACGAGACCCGCACGCTTCGTGGTGGGAGAGGTGCAATGGCGGTCAATTGACCGTCGTCCGTCTACTCAATTAGGCAATGTTTTTTCAAATTCGTTCATACGATGTAGAGTCTTCTGAAGAAACCAAAAACTTTATATTGCCTTTTTTATCTCTACCGAAGTAGAGCATTTCTTTACCATCTTCACTTACAAAAATGTCTTTTTCGCGCATATAATAATTCTCATCTCCTATTACTAATAAATTGTCTTTAGCTTTAATTTCAATGGCGTTACCTTGTCTCCAAGCACCTTTGGCAAATTCTTCTTCATTACACGTATGGCAAAAAATTCCGTGGTAATAATTTCCTGAATATTCATTTAAGTCTTTGGTTACATTAGTATTAGGTATTTCAAAAAGAGGCGCTTTGCCAATTTGGTAGTGCTCAAATACGGTGTTGAAAATTTTCCAAACAGAAACATCTCCTCCACCAGATTCTGGGTTGCGATTTGTGATAACAAATATTCCTAAATTTAGCTCAGGTGTTAAATTGAAATTACAAGTAGTCCCAATCATTGAACCACCGTGTCCTAATGTCCTTACATTAAAGGCATCGGGCCTGGTCCCAAATGCGGTTCCTTCCCATAAACCGTGCGTCATTCCCACAAATTCAGGATGAGGGCGAAATTGAGGCGAGATAACTTTTTGCATCATTTTTTCGGAAAAAAGCTGACCATAAGAATTACTACCATTACTTGTTAAAGCTTCCAACAACTTGCCCATATCAGCAACGGAAGCATCAATAGATGATGCTGGTAGGGTTAAATATAATTCATAAGGTGTTGTAAAGTAGTTACCCTCTTTATACCCGTGCCCACTAGCTAATAAGTGCCTGTTTATGTTACGGACTTCTACCGATGATAAGTTCATTCCTAATGGTTTAAATATAAGCACATCCATAGCTTCTGGATAGGATAAACCTGTTACGTTTTCAATTATTGCACCCGCTAACGTACTTCCATAAGTGTCATATGTGAAATGCTGACCAGCCGGCCTAATTCGTCTTAAATTACCATTTTCCAGAAATTCTGAGAGCACGGAACGTTTCTTTTTGCGTTCTTCAAGGGATAAATCAAATTCTTGTATTTGACGACCGACACCTATTTGATCCAAGCCTCCTGTATGGGTAAGTATATGTTTAATTTTCAAAGTGTCTTGCAGTTCAAAAGGGTTTTCAATATCTCTGAAATACTTACTGACTGGTGTTTCGTAGCTCAGCTTTCCTTGGTCTATAAGTTTGGTGAGCGCAAACATAGTTAATGCCTTGGATACAGAGCCTATCCTAAAAATCGTTGAATCTACATCTACTTTTTGCCTGGTTTCAATGTTGGTAATGCCAAATCCTTTCTTATATAATATTCTACCATTTTGTACGATTACCGCAGATACACCTGGAAGATGTTCTTCTTTCATTTTAGCTAGTAATACACTATCGATTTTCTGAGCTAATGTACTTATAAACTCAGTCGACAATTCATTCGTAGTATTTTGCTCTTTTTTTTCTTTGGGTTGACAAGATGCTAAAAAACAGATTATAACTAGAATAATTCGATAAAATGGGTTTAAATATGTCATAATATTCTTGATATTTCGGTTTTCAATATTGCCTAACGGACGGCAATAAGAATCGTAGGGTATTTCGAAGCTCCTACCTATCAAGCTACCAGACCGTTTATTAAATGTTATGTCGTTCAAATTTAGCATTATCCGCGCAATGTTTTATGACCTCGTGTGTGTGCCCTGCATGAGCATGAGCATGAGCACACCCGTCAGGAAGCTCTGAATAAATTATTCCCTTCGGTCATGAGAACAGTTCGTAAAATACAAATTTTGCGGAATAAAAGGAGTGATTGATGGGAATATTTATCCGGAGGGTGAAAGTCTCCGGATGTTTCAATCAGGGCAAGACTTACAGGCTGGTTGGATACTATGTCAATGAAACAATTGTGGAGACATAGGCCTGTTAGTAAGCCGCACTTTTTGCGTATGCAAAAACGTAGTGGTTTGGGGCAACCCATGCAGTGGACCGAAACGAAGTGGAGACAACGACAGAAAGGAGTAACGGAGCGGGAGTACTGACGAATCCCGGACGTCCGGGACATAAGAGGCTTTGAAGAGTGGGCAAGCAAGCTTCCCGATATTGTGTTTGTAAGAATTTGCCAATCAAATTCAACAAAACACATGATCGGGATAGATGCAGCAGGAATTGACCGAAGGATAATGCTCTTATCCCGATGTTTCAATCGGGGCAGGAACAGGAGAGGTCTTCTTAACCACGGGATGGATTAGGAGAATTGTAGCGAAGCGGAAATCGCGAATGCCCTTAATAATAAGAACTAATGAGCAACTCAGCAGAATCCATAGTAGCCAGTGGTAATGAGCTGTATGAAAATACAGAGGTCTCACAAACAGGTGAAGGGAGGAACGACAACTGTCCCAATAATTTGGATGACCGTGCGTTAAACAGTGTTGATGGAAGTCTCCTAGCTGTTCGCAACATCTCCAGAAAACAGGACTGGCGAGACAGGTGAAAAGAACTGTTTTTTTATGGTTGCCGAACCGCCGTATACCGGTCGGTATCCCGAAGGTTCGGGAGAGGTGTAAAAGGTGCACTGGCAGTCAATAGGGCTGTCAGCCACCTATTCGATTATGGGCTGGTGTTTATATCTTTCGTATTACTCTACATGGATTTCCAATATGAATATTTTCGCCATAATCTATAAAAAAAGGTGCTGTTATCCATATATCTTTTCCTTTCGTACCAAGAAGCTCTTGAAGTATTTGGTCTAATTTTGAACTATCTGTCGATAAAGTGCGATTATACTCCTGTTGTAAACTTTTAGCTTCGTGCCATCTTGCAATAAGTTCCTTGTCTCCGCAATCATACGATTTGCCAGATAACATTTTTTCTTTTTCTGTCATTCTATAAGCTTAAAACTAAATTCCTTTTCTAAAATCTTTAACCGCTACATTGTTCAAAGTAATATCTTCGAATGTTGTTTTAATTCCAGTTCCCAAAGGCGATTGTGAACTGATTCCAATATAAGTTGTTGAAGAAAAATCATTTTTATACGTTTTAACTAATTGCCAACTAATATTGTCCGTTGAATAATAATAACCAATTGATTCAGCATCAGAGGAGATTTTCAGATATACACTTTGATTATCAACAGCATCGTGATTATTATCATCGGAAGTTACATTGGTTCTTACAGTAACTATTCTGGTTAATTTACGTTCATCCATTTCAAAAGCAAATTTCAACCATTTGTTATCATTAGCAAACATATAAATTGCACCAGCATCATACGTTTCCGAAAACTCAGGGGTAACTTTTGCAACAAAGGTAAATGGTTTTTCTGTATCTATCGGTGTTAACAACAACGGAGCACTTGAGTATTTTTCCTGTCCATTAGGCGCATTGAAAAAATCGCTTTTAGCTCCACTTTCAATTACAACTGTATTTATGTCCTTAAGTGTTGATAAACTTTTTCCATTATTTGCTGATTTTGAAAAAGTCAAGTCGGTTACCAATATCTCACAGTCTTTTAAATCAACTGAACTTTTATTGCAACCTGTAATAAGTATTCCCATTACTATTAAAATTTTAATCTTTATTTTCATCTATAACTAATTTAAAAATTACTTCATTGTTAGCACTCATCCACTTGCCCATAACGACTAGCTATGATGAGTGGGGATTAGAAAGCACTATCCTCTCGTCTCGCACATAGCCAGCCTTGATTTAAATTTAAAACTTGTGGCGGACTTTCCAATATCCACAAAAATATCCTGACCGATAAAACCCCATTCATTCATAGCATTTGTTGTGCGTTCGCTTTTAGCCATTCCAAGTTCCCATTCGTTCTCCTCCATCAACATCAACTACAGCTGACGTTACAGCAGGATTAGCTATCACTGCATAAACCATTCTTCCAATATCCTCTGTTGTTCCCTTGTGTTCGACTAGTTGTCTATCTGTATTATTTAATCCTATACCGCCTGGGGATATGGCATTTACTCTAATTGGAGCAATGTCTATTGAAGCTTGTTTGACTAATGCATTAATGCTCCCGTGTAGAGTTCCCCAAACTCCGTAACCTTTGAGTGGTGTTTTGGCACTACTACCAGATATCAAGGTCACAGAACCATTTCTATTCAAGAATTCAGAAGCCAAGTGAAGAGTATTATAACAAATCCAAAATCTTTGAAAAGCTTGTTGCGCATTTTGCGCTGATGTGTCATTTATTCCACTAGCGTTAGCCTTTGCTGAAACAGCCACTACAATGTGGTCAAGTTTATTCTCAGAATTAAGATTCTTTTTTAATTCTTCCTCGTTTGAAGCGTCTACGACTGCATAACTGCAACTTTCACCCAGTTGATTAGAAATTGAAATCAGCTTCTCTTCACTTCTTCCTGAGATTATTACGGAATAATGATTTTCTAATAGAACCTTAGCAGTCGCAAGTCCCATACCACCACTACCACCTAATATAAAAACAGTTTCTTTTTTCATAGTCATTGATTGATTCTTTGGTGACGCACAACGGTCTGTGTAAACTTTAGTGGCCGAATTAATAGCACTTTCGTATCCGACCGATACAAGTTTACGTAAATGTAAAAAGCTCTGCAACAGCACCATACCGGCCATTAAGTTTACATTTTGTGTGTGCCCTGCATGAGCATGAGCACACCCGTCAGGAAGCTCTGAATAAATTATTCCCTTCGGTCATGAGAACAGTTCGAAAAATACAAATTTTACGGAATAAAAGGAGTGGAAAACGGGGATATTTATCCAAAAGGTGTAAGTCCCTTACTGACTGTTTAAATTTCACTCTATCAATCCAGAAATGTTGCTTAAAACTGGTGTTCTATGGGTTTCTTTCCGGTTGTAATAATTACAAATTAGCAAATCGCTTTTATGGTCTACATTACTGGCTATTAACTCTGTGTGGTGTTTGGTGTAAAAAACGAATTTCTAATGTGTTTCTTTTTTGTGTATTATCTTGTTCGGGTAACATATAAGTGACACAAACTTGAAAAAAAGAATAAACTCTGAATTGCGCGAACATAAAACACTGTATTTCTTTACTTTAAAACAATTCGCTTTGCTTAAGTATTTTTTATTCTATTGTACCTTACCATCTTGCTTCGTTATGCCGAAATGATAGATTTCCATGAACAACTCGTAAAAAAAAACGGGTGAAAAGAGTAAAAAATCAAGATGGAAAATGTCTGAACATAAAAAAACACGAAAGTCCTGCCCGGTAGAAAACATATTTTCACAAAAATCCGCAACATTGAAATTATACAGGAAAAATTAGCCCCCTGATGAAGGGGTTTGGCCCAACACAGGCACAAACCCAGTGGGATCTCCCAGACCGCACTGGGTTTGATACCTAGATTATTGTACCCAGTACTTTATTTATTTGTAAAACAAGGTAAAACATCTTCCTCAAAGTAAGGTTTTTGATTTACCCAAAACATATAGTCAACTTTTAAGAAATCCTTGGCAAAAGCATGTAACATGGGAACAATGTTCTTTCTATTCGTATCTCCTTTATCATCATCTTCAGCATAATCCAAATCTGAACCTGTTTTACCAATATAATTTCCATCTTGAATAGCTATTCCAAGTGGAACAGTAAATTGCCCTTCATGCATTTGCGCAAGCGCATGATTTAACTGCCCTTTTCTTGTAACCATTAAATCAGGGCCACCTAACCCAACTCCAATTTCCTCACCGTACTTATATATGCTTTTGAGATATCCTTTGTCATCAAATGGGAGCCATTCGCCAGGAATAAAATTGGCATAAATCATAGTTTTAGATGTAGGGAATGCTTTTTTAAGAGCCAACATGTTTGCTTTCAAACCTTGAACATAACCTAATTCAGTAAAGCTAGAATCATTTTGCTTAGTAACGGCAATAGCAGTTTCTTGAAGGTTTATTCCCTCTATTTTTCCGTCGAACGCTTTCCCTAGTTCCATGAGAAATAGTGCAAATCGTTCTTGTACTTTTTTATTCCATCGTTTGGTGGTCCAACCATCAGCTTTGCCATTCTCATCATATTGCATAATAGCTCCACCGTCATACTCATTTGTGGTCAAATAATTTGGAACTGCATTATAGTCTGGATTGAAGGTGGCATCTTGTAGCTGTATAAAAAGTTTTTTATTGTATTTTTTTAGATATTCTATGTCTTCCTTTATGATTGTGAAGTCATATTTGTTTTTCTCAATCTCTAGATCTTTCCAGCTATACATAATTTGAGCTCCATTAAACCGTGAGTGAGATAGCAAAAGATGATTTTTTACTAACTCTCTATCACGGGAAAAATATACAAAGTGCTTTATGTTGTCTTTAGGCAGTGGACAAGAAGCGTTGATATATTTCTTATGTGCGTTTTTATATTTTTCAGAAGGATTACTCCAATTTTGAGCAAAGGTTGTGCTAGTGAAAAATAAGAATAATATAAAAAGAGCTTTATCAAGACAGTTGTTA
The DNA here is from genome assembly GCA_965230395.1 of Bacteroidales bacterium. Classification (GTDB taxonomy): domain Bacteria; phylum Bacteroidota; class Bacteroidia; order Bacteroidales; family UBA10428; genus UBA10428. The sequence goes on along the minus strand of CBDDKV010000002.1, from coordinate 549,025 downwards.
TTCATTTAAGATTTTTATAAAGTCAATAATGTTTTTGTGTATTGGGTACAACGACTGCGGTAAATAGCGTTGCGCCCTACAGGGCACAAAAGTATAATTCCGCAATATCGTTTAATAATTGTCATATCTTCCAAATTTAGTACTTTCTGCGCAATGAATATTTACCGTTTGTGTGTGCCCTGCATGAGCACACCCGTCAGGAAGTTCTGAATAAATTATTCCCTTTGGTCATGAGAATAGTTCGTAAAATACAAATTTTGCGGAACAAAAGGAGTGGAAAACGGGGATATTTATCCAGAGGGTGAAAGTCCCTTACTGACTGTTTAAAATTCACTTTATCAATCCGGAAAATATTGCTTAAAACTTGTGTCTATGAAGCTTCTCTCACCTTGTAAAAATTATAAATTATACAATCCGCTATCTTATATAAACACCTAATTATCAGCTTTTAGGATTAAAGTGGGCAAAAAACGAATTTCTAATACGTTTATTATCTGTGTGTTATCCTGTTCGGGTAACATATAAGTGACAGAAACTCGAAAAAAGAATAAACTCTGAATGGTATGAATATAAACTGCTGTATTTCTTCACTTTAAAACAATGCGCTTTGTTTAAGTATTTTTTATTCTATTGTACCTTACCATCTTGCTTCGTTATGCCGAAATGATATAATTGCATGAACAACTCTTAAAAAAAAGGGTGAAAAGAGTAAAAAATCAAGATGGAAAATGTCTGAACATAAAAAACACGAAAGTTCTGCCCTGTAGAAAACATATTTTCACAAAAATCCGTAACATTGAAATTACACAGGAAAAATTAGCCCCCTGATGAAGGGGTTTGATCCCTAATTATTGTGCCCAGTTTTTGTTGTGTTTTGGTTTAAAGCTCGGTTCGTGATATTTATTTTTTCCTTTTGTATCACCCCCTTGCGATTGATAAATTGATTCTGCTGGACAGAAGTTTACACATCTCATACATTGCTCACAGGTTTTGCCCCAAACCGGCTTTTCATCAACCATTCTTATGCTATTCGTAGGGCATATTTTAGCACATAGCTGGCATCCATTGCATGTATCATATACTTCAAACAAACGCCACATGTTTTGTATCCCCAAATATTTAAACATCCAGTATTCCCAATAGAATTTAAACCTGGTGTATCTTTTAGGATAGTTAAATTTATGATACTTTCTGGTTCCTTTCAAAATGTTAACTGCAACTTCCTTAGTTTTTGCTTCAGCTTTTTTTATAATCTCCATTGCTTTAGCTTTAGAAGGAGGGAATGGTGGTTTGGGAGAAGTTGTCCAATTAATCGGCATTTCTATTACATCAGAATATATAGTCTCACAATTCTTTTTACGTAAAATTCGCTCACATTCTTTTAATGCAAACCCTGATTCATCCAAATCGCCTGCGGTAACTAGAATAAATACGTTTTGCTTCTTTTGAAACTTTTTAATTCCATTAAGATATTTAGAACATATTCTTGGTATCCCAAATGCGTAAACTGGGAAACAAAATCCAAGTAAATCAGAGTCTTGAATAGTCGTTTCGTTAATCAAAACTTCAGAAATATTAGCAAGATTCCCTGATTGAGCAAAAACGGCTTCGCATGTTTTTAAAACTTTAAGGGAATTTCCTGTCCCTGAAAAATATCTCAATTCTATATTCATAAAGACTGTAATATCTGTCGTGTTTTACAAATGGGCGCAACGTCAAGAAGTTCTGAATAAATCATTCCCTTCGGTCATGAGAACAGTTCGTAAAATACAAATTTTGCAGAACAAAAGGAGTGGAAAACGGGGATATTTATCCAGAGGGTGAAAGTCTCCCGGTGGCTCAAACGGTCATCAGAAAAGACCTTGAAAAGATAGTAGAACCCAAGTTTCATGACAGTAGTTTTGGCTACCGCCCTAAGCGAAGTGCCAAACAAGCCGTGCAGCAATGTAAGGAAAATTGCATGAAATACGACTGGGTAATCGATCTTGACATAAAAGGCTTCTTTGATAACATAGACCATAAGCTACTTATGCAGGCAGTAAGCCATCATACAGAAGAGAAATACATCTTAATGTATGTTGAACGATTTTTAAAAGTCGATATCCAGTTACCTGATGGTAGTATTCAAAAGAACACCTCCAAAGGAACACCACAGGGCGGAGTAATCAGCCCATTATTGGCAAACATCTTTATGCACACAGTTTTCGACAAGTGGATGGACAAACATTATCCGAAAAATCCATTTGAGCGCTATGCTGATGATGTAGTAATACATTGCAACAACTTTAAAGAAGCACTCCGCTTATTGGAGACCTTAAAATTAAGGCTTAAAGCATGTAAACTGGAAGCGCATAAAGAGAAAACAAAAATTGTATACTGTAAACGCAACCAGAAGAAGCATCCACCATTTCCTGTATTGTACCGTACGTTTGATTTTTTAGGCTTTACCTTTAAAACCAGACTGGCACGGGCAAAGTGGGGACACCTTCAATTGGTATTTACTCCAAGTATGAGCCGAAAAGCCATCATGCGGGTAGGGGAACGACTCAAAGAGTTAAAAATCCATCGCATGGTGCACACTCATATCCGTGAAATAGCTGATATTCTTGCTCCTGTTGTCAGGGGCTGGATAAATTATTACAGTCATTTTAACAAAACCGGATTGAAACGTGCCATGCGTAGAGTAAATCTCAAACTCATATCATGGGTCATTAACAAATACCGACGGTTCAGACGAAAACCACGGAAGCTGGCATGGAACTGGCTTCGGGAAGTTTGTAAGCAAACTCCCGGCTTGTTCCCTCACTGGCAGAAAGGTTTTCGTCCGTAGAGTCCTACTTCGAAGAGCCGTATGATGCGAGAGTATCACGTACGGTTCTGTGAGAGGTTTAGGGGTGAGACTCCCCTTTACCTACTCGACTTTTATTATTTTTGGTCAAAGTGATACAACATAATTTCAAGATACACCTCTTTATCTGCATCATTTGGCAAGCAATATATGTAGCTAAATGAAGATTCACCTCTATGATTAACTGCTTTTTTAAAATATTCATGTTTTGTCGATTCATCTTTTACAGTATCCAGAACTTTTGTAAAATCCTTATTCTGAACAAAAAACATTAATGCAACCTTTGAATCTCTCCATGTTAAATATCTGTCAAACAATTGATTTATTGCTTGATGAAACTCAGATGCTCCTTTCCAAAATTTACATTCTGCTACAAATAAATTTGTATTGTCTGCTGAATATTTTAATATTATATCGGTTTTACCTTTTTTATTAAATGTTTCTCCTGTAGCTGTAATCCCTTCATATCTAGTCTCAAGAATAAATAAAAACTGGTCTCTCAAACCTTCTTCGTCTTTATTCAAATACAACGCAGGTTTTTTCTCCATGCTTTTCCCTGAATCATAGACAACCTTTAAAATGTCAGCATACATTTTTTGAGACATTGTTGGGATAGATGCAAATTCTTTATTCTTGTCAACTTTTGGTTGTGGGATATCTGCTTTTTTTATTGTAGGAACAGAAAATATAGATTCAGTGTCTTTGTTCGTTGATATGTTAATAGCGGCAAAAAAATCATTTTCTTTTAAGAACCTATCCTTTACTCTTTTAAACTCAGCCCTTACTATTCCTTCGATTGAATTATTCCACTCTTTCGCAAAATGGTTAACGTTGTCAACATTTGTAAATGCAGCTTGAAATGCTCTCGATTTTTCAGTTTTAAATTTTTCTGGGTCTTGTTCATAAACTTTAAATGAAAATGAGACAGTGTTGTTGTGTTCATTAACAAAGATTTCATAGCTAGTAATTGTCCAGCTGCTAGGTTTGATTTTAAAAAGCACCTGCGAACCTGAATAAGTATATCTTATGGTAAATTTATATACATCTTGCTCATATTCATAATCACGAAATCGATCTTGCATTTTTTCTTTCAAAACTTCTGGTTGGTCTATTTTTTCACTTTCTTCATAAATGGTCAATGGTGTAACAGAAAAATCCTCAATCAAAAAGTTGATATACTCCTCCTCATCTACACCAAGGATGTACTCTTTTGTTTCACTCTCTATTTTCTTTTTAATCTGGTCTTTCCATTGGTCTCTAGCACTAAAACTATCAACTTCTGAAAATGTCCTAATAGTCGACCTATACATATTTATCTCTATTTTGCAGTGTCTCTTAATATTAATGCCAACGTTAAGTATAAGAAACGTAAGTGATTTCGAAGCTCTTACCTGTCAAGTTGCACTGAGCCAAATTTGCGTTTTGACACAAATTTAGCACTTCAAAACAAACCGTCAAATCGCAGATTTGGCGGAGCTGATTAAATGCTCGAAAGTTCCAAAAACCACTGTCCCACTTATGTTTTTTATACATTGTTGAACCAAACCTAAAGGTAGCTAAAAGTCTGCATTTCAAACATACCCGTTATAAGTAAAAACCATTATACAATGAAAAAACAAACTAAAGAAACAGAAAACAGGTTTTCTAAATCCTTTGAAGGCAAACAAATCCTTAAGAAATTTACCCAGCGCCTTGTTGTTGCAAACCGTTCGGGCCAAACGGTCAAAAGTTACATGCGGGCCATTGAGTTTCTAATGGACTTTCACGATGGTGCCCCTTCCAGTCTCGAAATTGATCAGGTGATTGATTACCTGCATTACCTGAAAGAGGAAAAAGAATTGAAATGGCGCACCCTGAAAATTTATGTTGCCGGGTTGCGGTGGTATTACCAGGAAATACAGCTAGACGAAGAACTGGCCGCTCAAATCCCCTACCCAAAAGAAGAAAAAACGCTCCCAAAAGTACTAAGCCGGGAAGAACTTGCCTTGTTGTTTGAAGGTTGCCAAAACGATAAACACAGGGTAATGTTCCGGCTGATGTATTCCTCTGGTTTAAGGCGCAGCGAACTAAGGATGCTAAAGCCCGAAGATATCGACACAAAGGACGGCAAACGGAGAATCCGCATCAACAAGGGTAAAGGCAGTAAAGACAGGTACACGGTATTATCAGAAAAAGTCCTCCCCGAACTAAGGGCATATTTTACGAGCTGCCGGCCCAGGGAATACCTTTTTAACGGAAGGTATAAAGGCATGCTTTAAATGCAGCAGTAAAAAAGGCCGGGTTAAGAAAGGGCACCAACCTGCATATTTTTCGCCACTGTTTTGCCAGCCATTCCCTGGAGGAAGGCATGGACATTAAAACCCTCCAGTACCTGATGGGCCACAGGTTTACCTGCACATTAGTGAGGCCCCTTTAAACGGGGGGGTTAGCCCCCTGGACAAGTGGGAAGAAAAATGATTGCCCCATCACACTCAGTCGCTGAAGTGTTCAATGCATTTGGTGACGGGTACCTAAGCAGACACCACCTCTCTTTTGAACAACAAAAAGTGATGGCCTGTATCCGTAATTGCCGGACAGCAGCATTGGGAGGGCATTGGCAGGCCTGTCAAAATTGTGGATGTATTGAGCGGCACTACAACTCCTGTGGGAACAGGCACTGCCCTTCGTGCCAGGGCGTAAATAAAGAACGGTGGGTACTGGAACGTTCTTACGATTTGCTCCCGGTCAAATATTTTCATGTGGTCTTTACCGTTCCTTCTGAACTACGGGAGCTGTTTTATCAAAACCAGAAACCCCTTTACAACCTCTTGTTCCGGTCTGCCTGGGAAACACTTAAAGAATTTGCCCATGACAAGCGCCAACACATGCAGGCAAACATTGGGACCGTTTCCATACTCCACACCTGGACCCAGAAGCTGGTTTACCATCCGCATATTCATTGTATTGTCCCTAATGGCGGTATCAGCAAGGACAACAAATGGAAAAAAAGTAAAGGGAACGGTGAATTCTTGTTTTATGTCCCCACCCTGGCATTAAAATTCCGGGGAAAATTCCTTGACAACCTTTACAAACTCTTTTTATCCGGGGAGTTGAAACTCGAAGGTAAGTTGCAGGCCATAAAGCCCAAGGCTAAGTTTTATGGTTTTAAAGACAAGCTTTATCAAAAGAAATGGGTAATTAACTGTAAAGAACCTTTTAAAGGCCCGGAAACTGTTTTGGAATACCTGGGGCGGTATACCCATAAAATTGCCATTGGCAATTACAGGATATTAAATATCGACAGGGTGAAAAAAGAAGTTACTTTCTCTTTCCTGGACCGGAACGACAACAACAAGAAAAAACAGTTGGTACTGCCGGCAGATAAGTTTATTGGCCGCTTCCTGCAACATGTCCTGCCCAAAGGGTTTGTCCGTATCAGGCACCATGGTATACTGGCATGCAGGGTGAAAAAACAAAACCTGAAAATTATCCGGGGGCTATTGAATGCCCCTGATGTAGGTGAAAAAACTAAACTATCTGTCCGTGAAGTCATGATACTGGCCATGGGCATAGACCCGTTCCTCTGCAAAAGCTGTAAATCCGGAACAATGGTGGTGTTTGAAACTATCCCTAAAAGCAGGGGGCAACCTACCGGAAATAAAGTACCGGCCTGACATGAACGATAATGAAACCTGTACCTGCCCAAAGGCGGACTGGGAAGGGTATGCCTGTATAAACAGGGGGTATGCCGAAATGATAGATTTCCATGAACAACACATAAAAAACCGGGTGAAAAAAGAAAAAAATCAATGTATAAAATGTCCGAATATAGAAAAACACTAACCTCCTGTTCTGTAGAAACTATATTCTCACCAAAACCTGGAACTTTGAAATTACACAGGAAAAATTAGCCCCCTGATTAAGGGGTTTGGCTCAACACAGGCACAAACCCAGTGGGGTCTCCCAGACCGCACTGGGTTTGATACCTAATTATTACACACCGTTATTCCTGCTTCTCTGCATAATATGGTCCAAAATCATCTTCATGTGTAATCACATAAGTCCAATTAAAATTCTTGTGAGTTATATATAAGTCAAAAATCTCATTACTGTCTTTTATATATTTCTTTAATCTATTCAATTCAGGTAAATGGTCTGAAGAACATTTAAGTCCAACTTTTTCAGATCCAATAACTACAAAGTCCTTTACATAAAGACTACAATATTTATCATCAGCTTGCTCACCAGTTAAATAATCAGTTACATAATTATAACTGAACACATGCCAATTATATTCCCTTTTACTGGAGCTAAGTTTATGTCCATTAAAATTATAGCGCCAATCAAGCTTATGATCCTTAATCTCTTGAAGAGTCATCTTAATATAGTCAATGCATTCTTTATCCAGAAAGTCATACAATGTCATGTTACCTTCTCTTGATTTTGTCCAATTACGTCTCGCCTTGTTGAAGTCCACAGCATTCTCCATCATATCACACGTATCAATCCAAAGACTAAGTTCTTCATTAGTCATGTCTTTTAGTGATTTACCGATTAATCTTTCTTGCTCTTTAGATAGCATGTGGTCTGTTTTTTTATGGTGTGTAACGGATGGCAATATGCGGAGGCCGGGATTTCGAAGCTGCAACTTGTCAAACCGTTACAATTTTTAATAAAAGTACAAAACTTTAAAACACCCACATCACCCGGCTTTCGTATATTGCGTGTTATGCTTTCGCCCGTTATTTTATTTCATATTCATATAATTGAGTATGCATCGAATCCCTCTCATATCCATTTGATTCAGAAGTAAACAACTCATATGACAAAGTCGGTAAATCATTTGAATTATATTCATAAATATATTCACTCTCGGAGATTGTGTCATTATTTTCATTGACGAAAATCTCGTATGTTAGATTATTTGGGCATTTATATCTTATGAAATCTACACCACCAAAATGTTCGTGAACTGGTTCAATATTATAAAATGGATTTTTTTTAGTATCGTACATGTATGTAAATTTCCAATATTCATTTCCATCCTTGAACAATGTTGCATTCTCAATATTTCCAGAATTGTCATACGAATATTCAGTATAACTATTTGAAGAATGTATGATTTTTTCAACCCTATCATTGGTGTATTCATACTCTTTTGTTGTTAACTCAGGATAATTCGTGGATTTGATTATCTTATCTATCTCATACTCGTAAACTAAATAATATTTATGATAAAATTCGTAATCATCATAGCTGTTTAATCCATAATAATCAATACGCACTATCTTCCCGTTTTCATATTTATACTCGAATCTTTCCGAAATTATATCATTAAACTCATATTCTCGTGTGGATAATAATCCTTGGGCATTGTAGTAATAATGTCGAATTTGGTCAACATTCTGATGGTATATCACTTTTTTAAGATATGTTCCAGATGGAATTTCACTTTCATCCTTTTCACATCCAGTTAAAATCAGTGTTACTAATAATCCTAAAATCTTAATTTTCTTTATCATGTCGTTGTTCGTTTTTTTGGGTGAAGCATAACGGTCTGTGTAAACTTTAGTGGCCGAATTTAAAGCACCATACTTATCCGTTTGCTTGCGCAGCAAGCAACTAGCACCTTGTTTGAGTAATTGTAAAAAGCTTTGCAACAGCATCATCCCGACCATTAAGTTTACATTTTGTTGTACGCTGCACAATTTACAATCTAGTCTACGCTTAAATAAGCTAAATATATAAATAACTCTAATGTCACAATCCTTTTTACTATTGGATCATTATAGTCAGTTTTATTACAGAAATCAAGAAACGCAGAAATCAAAATAGGATATGACATATCTCCACCACTTTCACGTGCTGCAACATAATTAGATATGAAATCATTATCATCAATATTTGAAAGTGCTTGATGATATGCTCCAAATAAATTAATATCAGATAAATCAGTATAGGGAATGGTATCGAAATCATTCTCTGGATCATATCCTTTAGCATACAAGATCTCTTCCTCTCCTCCAGATTTAAAGGCGATATAAGCTGAATCAGTTACACTAATCCATAACTCTTTTGCTAATCCACTATTTTGATAATCTGCAATAATATTAGAGGCTAAGCTATCAGTTAATAAAAACTTGTCTATATAATCTTCTTTGTTTTGGGCTAAATCATCAATAAAACTACAGAATCTAAAGTTAAAATCTTTTGTGACAGGGTAATGAATCAGCAGAAAATCCTCAAAGCTAGTAGTAATCCTATTCAATGCTAAAGACTTGTCATGTCCAAGTTGTTCATTAAAATCAGCTAATCTTTGATTCTCCGTCATAGAACAGCCTGTCATTAAAATTGCTGCAAATATTAAATATCTTATCATAACTTATCAATTTAGCACGACGCTATCCGTGTTGCGTACAACGGTGAGTGTATGATTTCGTAAGGGATTGCGGGCTTCAAACTTATCAAGTTACCACCCAAATTAAATGCGGGTGATGCAGCTCGAAAACCTCTGAAACCCTTATGAATTATACACATTGTTGGCTGCCGTAATTTATTATCATCTAATATTTTAATCCATTTACTAAGCAAATTAAATCGCTATTATTATGGTTCTTATCTTCAAAAATATCGTTTCTCCATCTAACCCACTCAAATTTAACTGTCGTTAAACTTTCATTCAGTTTTAAACCCCATTTTCGTACCTGTTTCATGTCTTTTGACCCATAACTAAAATAAAAATCGATATCCGCAGATAAATCCTTGTCTAATTCCAAGTATTTGTGGGAATCTATGAAATCCATTATTGGTGTCGGGCTTGATGCGATATATTTATTAAATAATCCTGGAGACTGAATCATCGAATTAATCACAAATCCACCAGCGAATGAGTGTCCAAATAGAATCCTATTTATCACATTATAATCCTTTTCAAAATTTGGAATTAACTCTTTCTCAATAAAACCCAAAAACTTATCAGGTTGATTATCTGGCAACATATCTCGTCTTCGGTCAATATTTAAAATACCAATCCCGATTATTTTTTTATCAGGGAATTCATTTTGAATCTTTTTGTATCGGTATCCCGAATATTCTCCATCAAGTAGATAAATGAAAATCACCGAATCAGACCGAGTTAAGTCAACTGGTTTAAAAACGTAAACTTTTCTTGTCTCACTTAGAATCTCAGATTTAATATCAACCGTGTCAATTTTATACTCGATTCCAAAAACCTTAATCGAGCTTATCAAAATCATTATCGTTATCAGTTGTCTCATCGCTCTGTTTTTATGGCAGCCAACATATTAGTATTCTATCAAACGTTTTTATACAAAGAATCATAGTTGCAGGCTTTCTTTGCAAGATATGAAAATGAAGTTAAGAATTGAAAAAATGTTTGATAGAATATCGTTGGACAATGCCGTCCGCCGCTATGGGCATTCTATTTGGCACTATCCTTTCCGCGAACAAATTGTCCCCCGTTTTTATTTGCCTTTGCACAAATATATGTCAGCTTAAAATTGTTTTCTGTCATTTCACCTTGTTTTTCTTATGTGACAAGACATACCTTACCCATTACGCCCGTGGCGTTTAATGAAGGTGATATGTCAAAGAACCTGTTTTAAATATTTTAGGAAGGATCCCTAATTTTGTAAGCCATTCTCCCTTTTCTGCATTTAGGGCAAATAAAGGGATCGGACTGTTTTATTGCTTCTACAACCTCCATAGCGTTCAACCCTTCCAGGACAGGTATATACGTTTCCTTTCCTATCAAAGCCAGGCATTGTTCTTTCTTTGTTTTTGAATTTACCGGGGCCAAAATTCCGATATACCTGATCTTATAAAAATTCCTGGGCAGGACATGTTGCAGGAACCTCCTGATAAACTCGTTGGTTTGGAGCGTCATTACTTTTTTTCTGCCCCGGCCTTTATTGTCTTTATACCTAAAAGACACATTGCTTTCTGATATTGAAACCAACCGGCTGTTGGCTATGGCCACCCGGTGGGTGTACCGCCCCAGGTACTTTAGCACACTGTTTACCCCCCTGAACGCTTTTTCCAAATGCACGTTCCAGTCTTTTTTGTACAATTTGTCTTTTAGTTCCGAAAAAACCGGGATTGTATGGGGCAAGTTTATTGTCCCTTCTTCGACAGCCCCCTCTAATAGTTTTACCATTGTCCCCCTAAATATCCGCGACAATACTTTCGCCGGAAGGAAAAACTTTTTCCTTGAACTTTTCCATTCCATGCCATCTTCCGACAGTCCCCCGGCCGGGACAAGCATATGGATGTGGGGATGGAACAACAATGTCTGCGTCCATGTATGCAATACGGCCAGGGCCCCTGACTGGGCTCCCAGAAAATCAGGGTTGGATGTTGCCTGTAACAAAGCCCCTGAGCTGGCTTTGAACAATAAGGAACAACATACTTCTTTATTGTAAAACACAAGGCCGCGCAACTCTTCCGGAAGGGTGAACACCACGTGGAAATATTTACATGGCAATAGGTTATGGGCCAGTTTGTCTGCCCACTGTTCCTGTTTTACAAACTGGCACTTGGGGCAATGCCTGTTGCGGCATGAGTTATACGCTTGTTGGTTGAAGCCGCATGATGTGCAGCGTTTTACATGTCCCCCGAGCTTTTTGGTCCTACATGAGATTATACTTTCTACTGCTTTTTCTTGCTCAAAACTTAGCCTGTTTGCTTTCCTGTAGCTTTTTATTCCCATTTGTAAGATAGCCCCCAGCTCAACCTCTTGTCTGGTATTCATGGGGCCCATCTCAATCCAATGGGTTGGGCAGTGACGTACAATCTATATTGGCCACTGACAGGTATATCGATGTTGTCCTAAGTGATGTATGCCCCATAAATTGTTGGATAACTTTCAAGTTTACGCCTTTCTCCAACATGTGTGTTGCATAACAATGGCGCAAAGTGTGAACAGATATACTCTTGCTTATCCCTGCTTTCTTTGCATACCTCTTGACAATTTTCATCAAACTGGTTGCTGAGTAACGCCCTTCAGGGCCATAACCTTCAAACAAATAACACCGGGGGCGGTAATGTTTATAATACCCCCGTAATAATTTCAATAATTCCGGATGTAATACAACCTGTCTATCCTTTTTGCCCTTACCTTGTCTTATATTGATTACCATACGGGATGAACCGGCATCCTTTAATTTTAGCCCCAAGAGTTCTGCCCTGCGTATCCCTGTTGAATACATAAGTTTGAGTATAGCCCTGTGTTTAATATTTATGGGTGAGTTGACCAACAACTTAACTTCCTGCTGGGATAAAACTTCAGGTAACTTTTTCTCTCTTCTGGGACGTTTTATGCGACAAGCCCCCCATTGTTTATCCAATAAATGGACCCAAACTATCCTCCACCCACTTAATGTTTGATTGATTGTTGAAACAGAAATTTCATCTTTACGGATACGGGTGTAAAGGTAGTTTTTTAAATCCTCTATTGTGATATCATTGATTTCCTTTGTAGTGGACTGCAAAAATCGTTGTACCAGGCTGCAATATGTCTTAATGGTGCGTGGACTGTAATTGCGTATGGCCATTTCCTGGAGCATTTGTTGCTCAACATTTTTTTTTCATCGATAAATTATTAGTTTCACCTGCAAAGTACAAAATTACAGACAATTGCCGCCAAAGGCGGTTTTGTTCAACGTTGAGCTATGGGTAGTGCGGGATAAAATGCAGAGATGTTCCAAATTTGAACAAATATTTCCCAAACCTACACTACAATCTATTTTCTTCTTCGCCCGCATTACTTATAGCTATTGTTAGCATTTGTTTTAATTCTTTTGAAGTCGGAACTTTCCCTTTTAAATTTTCTGGAAGTTCATTTGTTAGCTTATATTCAGAAACTCCAATTGGTTTATTGCTTGTTCGTAAAGCAAATTCAACTTCCATTTCATCTTTCGTTGGACAAAGAATAATTCCAATTGAAGGGTTATCATCTTCTTGCTTTTCCTTATTATCAAGAAGTTCCAAGTAAAAATTCATCTTTCCTGCAAATTCAGGTTCAAACTCAACGGTTTTCAATTCAATCGCAATCAAACATTTAAGGAATCGATGGTAAAAAAGTAAATCAATGAAATATTCTTTGTTATTTAATGTCAACCGATACTGATTCCCGATAAAAGTAAATCCATATCCTAATTCAAGCAGTAAGTCGCGTATTTTTTCAATCAAACGGTTCTCTAATTCTCGTTCGTGAACTGGTTTTGTAATTCCAAGAAAATCAAGATTATATTCACTTTTTAAGGCTTCATTTGCTTGTTCCGACAGGTGTGATGGTAACGTATTTTCAAAATTTGTTAATTTCTTGTCAGTCACATGATGTTTGTAAGCGTCTGCTTTAATTTGATTTAGTAAGACGGCTCTACTCCAACCTAATTTTGCTGTCGCTTCCAAATAATATCTTCGTTCATTTTCATTTTTTATTTGGTGAAGAATCAACATATTTTGTCCCCAGGGAATCTGCTTGGCTAATTCAAATAAATTCGGATTGTCTTTATATTCCAGATGAAATTGACGCATTTTCCACAAATTCTGTGGTGAATAACCTGATAGTCCGTCAATTTGTTTTGTAATATCAGTCGAAAGTTTTTCAACAACTGATTGTCCCCAATTATGTTTCTCTTGGTGCTTTACAATTATCTCTCCAAGTTCATAATTGTGCTCAATATGATGATTATTCAACGATTTAAATGCTTTATATCTTCTCGCATTAATCGTGTCGATTATTTCGGTATAAAAGTCTTTATATGCTATTATTTCACTCATTTAAAATATCTTATAATTCTCTCACAACTGTGATAGATTTCAAAGATAAAACTTTCTCTCACAACTGCGAGAGAACTTTCTGTTTCTTCTTTCTTAATAAATGCTAACATCCGAATAAACGCAATTGCGTTTATTTACACTATGTCTTGTCTCTTGACAACCCTCACTTATTCTTTTGATCGTATGATACATATCCATACTAAGCATTTATAATTAATTAGCACACGCTTATAATCGGCTGTTTATATCCTTTTTATTTTACAAAACGTATCTAATGTATGCATTTTAATGTTTACTTCAAAACTGGTCAACCTTATCCTGGTTATTTTATTTGCAGCATCTGTGCAAAATCCGGAGCAAAGTGTGAGAGCTTTTCCGCTAGGGACTTAGCCTAGCGGCTGGCTACTCGATTCTGGGTAGTTTTCTAGTTAACTGCTAATCAATTCTTTATTAAGCCTTTAAGTCTGCCTGCTCTTAAGCTCAAAAAGATATGAATATAATATAATAGTATCGGTATGATAAGAAATAATCCTGTATAAATTAAACCAATTGTTCCTATCAAAAGTATTAATACCAATGACCAGGCAATTAACTCAACAAACACTACTGTACTCTTTTTAGCTTTAAATTTTGAAAAAATCAGAGTAGGATGTTTGCTTTTATTTGACATAATCAACACAAATGCGATTAGTGGTATCCATATTAACAATAATTTTCCTGATATATATAATAGTGTTCTAACATAAGCATCTATATCATGAAGTGAATCCTTTCGATAATACATAAAGTCCATGTTAAATTTAAATAATGGTATTATCAGGAGCCATATTAATATAGCCTGTGCGATTAATCGATTTCTTGATGTAGTCTCAATTTTTCTAAAATCGTTGAATCTGTAGACTCGCTTTTTTATCATGTACATTAACAAAGACAATGAAAAAAAAATAAAACCTAGTGAAATATCCATTAATTTGAATCGGGGTGTTTTTAGTTTTTGATATTCGTTATCATAATCCGTCACATATTCTAGTTCATTTAAATACTCTTCTGAATAATTAATGTATGTTTCGTAAAGCTTTTTAGCTAAATCCTCATCAGTGTATGGGGCAATGGTTAAAGAATAAACTAATCCTCCAATCCCAAGTATTAATATTAAAATTATTATGTGTCTCATTGTCGTTTTTTAGCACTAAGCCCAAATTACCTACAACGGCCAGCGGTATAAAATCGTTGCGCATTTCAGAGCACTTTCCAATCAAACCGCTACACCGTTTATTAATTGTTATGTCATTCAAATTTAGCATTATCCGCGCAATGTTTTATGACCTCGTGTGTGTGCCCTGCATGAGCATGAGCACATCCGTCAGGAAGCTCTGAATAAATTATTCCCTTCGGTCATGAGAACAGTTCGAAAAATACAAATTTTACGGAATAAAAAGAGTGGAAAACGGGGATATTTATCCAAAAGGTGTAAGTCCTTTACTGACTGTTTAAAATTCACTTTATCAATCCGGAAAATATTGCTTAAAACTTGTGTCTATAAAGCTTCTCTCACCTTGTAAAAATTATAAATTATACAATCTGCTATCTTATATAAACACCTAATTATCAGTTTTTAGGGTTAAAGTGGGCAAAAAAAACGAATTGTTGTGATGACAAAAGAATAAATTCGCTAAACTGCCATACTGGATATTTATTTGTATACACCTCCTATATGGCTTTACGATATTTTCGGTTTTGATTGACAACGAAAATTAATGAATCAAATGTAAAGGCGATGCATTAAACAAGAAATCATTATAAAAATTAACAATGCCAAAACAGCCGGTTTTTACCGACTGTTTTGAAACGATTCTGTAGTAGTTGTGCAGTTTGTGGTAGTTTTGTGGCCTGTTAGTTGTAGTGTGGTTATAGTCAGTAGTTTTGTTGTCGTTTATAACGATTATCCTTTTACCAAAACGGTGCCAAATGGGCGTCGTTTTATTAATTAGCTTGTTAGTAGTTGATTATATAATTCGCTCCATAAAAACTCTCTCATTATGAGAAATAAATCACCAGATTGAAAAAATTAAAAGGCTTTTGGCAACTAAAAATTCTAAATGTCAGCTTATGTAAAGTGAAAAAACTTACTCTTCACTTGCCTTCATCACCCTCAATATATGGTGCAAATCTTCCTCCAAAAAGTTCGACACTTCCCCGCTTAGCTCCACAAAATAGCAAAAGCTCACCTCAAAAGGGTGGGCTTTTTTGTTTTACCCCTCAAAGCGATTGCTGTCACTGGCATTCAGCTTGCCTACCATATCTATGCTAGCAAACAGGTATATGTTAGATGATTGAGACAGCCTTCCTTTATCTGTATGAGAAAGAACAAGGAGTATAGGTAGTCGAAGATGTATGCAGCTATAGAGCATTGACACAAGGATGGCATCACATATCCCTAATATTGTAAACAAGTAGATATGCATTACGCGACTTTTAAATACTGGGTAAAGAAGTATCAAATAGAAGAAGCGAACCCAGATAACCTTGCCCCTGAGCAACGAGAAGAGCTACGGGTGGATGAAGCTTTGCCTATACTTAATGATTTGGGCAAGTGGATGGCTGCTACCTTAAAAGATGTGTTGCCCAAATCGTCCCTTGGCACAGCACTTCAATACACCATGCCCCGTTGGGACAACCTTACGGCCTATCTATATGACGGCAACCTGGAAATAGACAATCACCTGGCCGAAAATGCCATTCGTCCAATAACTCTGGGGCAAAAAAACTATCTCTTTGCTGGTTCCGACCGGGGTGCAGAGCGTGCCGCTATGTTTTACAGTTTCTTTGGAACCTGCAAGGCAAATAAGGTTAATCCACATTAATGGTTAAAACGCATATTGGAAATTATTCCCGAACACAAGTTTAATAGGCTGTACGAACTTCTACTTCAAAATTTAGAGCTGTAACCACCCCACTATGCAACAAAATTATAAGACTCAAAACACTTTTCTAATACCCGTAAGGAATTTAAGTTTTGAACAAGAAACAATAACTCTATTTTGTTTTTAGCCCTTTCTTAATCTCCGAAACTTTCCGTGAGTGCCATACCTACTTCAGCGGAGGTGTTAGTGTAGATGATTTCCACTCAATACTTCTACACACTTAGACTTTTTCGCCTCTACATTATTCTGTCTTATTATGGTTATATCTTCCAAAGAGCAGAAAAAGAAAAATAATTCTACCAAATAACAATTTTATTTGTAAAACTTTTATAATTACCTATTAATTTTATAATATAAACACCATGTATATTTTCTAGCATTTTAACTACAACGTTGCTAGAATTAACAATATCAGAATAAACAACTTGCCCGTTCAAATCAACAATCTCTATTTTAATAATATTTTGTAAATTATTTATTCTAAAAGTTCCATTATTTGGATTTGGATAAACTGCTATTCTATTCTTTAATAATTCATCTACTGATGTACACGTTTCCACATGTACTTCTCCAGTAAGTTCAGTTCCGATACAATTTGTATCCCTCAATGAAAGTATAGAGTATGTTCCTTGAGAATAAACAGATATCGATTCCGGATTATTCATTGCTATTAAATCAAAATCCTCTGAACGATCTGTAAGTGTGTAATACCATGGGGGGGCACCCGTAAAATTCATAATTAGTTCTGCGGAATCACCCTCACAGATTGCGGAATCACCTTCCAGATTTACTGTTGGAAGAGGATTTATATTTACAATTACTTCTCCGGTAAATTCAGTTCCAGTGCAATTTTTATCATTTAAAGAAGTTATTCTATAAAAACCAGTTGAGTCAACATAAGTTATAAATATAGAATCATTGCTTACAAGGTTAATTGTATGCTCGCCATTAGAAAACATGAAATTCCAAGGATATTCGCCATATAAGTCTATTTCTATTTTTGCAGAGTCGCCGTAACAAATTGTACCTCCTCCCTTGATTGACGCAGATGGCTTATCTAAAACCGATAATAATGCAGATTGAGAGAAACTGCTATGATAATTGTTTTCAGCCTCGCATCGATAATAATTCCCTGAAAGGTGATTATTTGCTATAATTTGAAGATTAGCCGACAAACAACCTGAATAAGTTTCATTATCTGTTATATCCGAAAATGTCTGCTCAGCGTCTGAACTTACCTGCCATTGAAATACTGACTCATTTAATGCGGAACTTACCAGCATAATAGTATCTAACTCACAAATTGTTGCATTTTCAGGATGCTTATTGAAAAGAACTAAATCTTCTCCAAAATGCAGAAATGCAGCCCCATTTAATGAATGCCATATATTACTAAGTAAAAAATCATCGGAACCACTATTATTTACGTCCCCATAAGATACTTTCGAATTACCATCCATGATTAAATCTGGTATAGTATCTAAAATTTCTCCCCCAAGATAAACATAGTTAGTTCCATCTGAATGTATAGCAATATCATCAAAATTATCATTGTTAATGTCTCCGACTGATGATACAATTTGTCCGAAATTACTACCATAATCCTTACCATAAAAAGTTATATCTGCAATGCTATCCATTTCGTTGTTACCTAAATATATGAAAGCCCGACCTTGATTGCCATTATGCATATATTCTCCAACAATAATATCATCGTAACCATCGTTGTTTAAATCGCCTGTATTTGATATACTTGAACCAAAGTAATTTCCTTTTGCATCGGCTTGAAGTATCACATCTGCAATGCTATCCATTTCACTTCCACCAAAATAAGCGTAGACTCTCCCTATTACTCTTGAATATTTACCTTTAGCACCTACAATTAAATCATCATAACCATCGTTATTCAAATCCCCAGCATAAGAAACATTCTCTCCAAAACTATCATCTTCCTTCTCTCCACTGAGAATTATATCTGGTATGGTATCTAATTCAGAACGTCCAAAATAGATATATGTTCTTCCTTCCACAGAACGTCTTCCCGGTGCTCCAACGACAATATCATTTATCCCATCATTATTTAAATCTGCATCAATTGAAACATCAAGTCCAAAATTACTTTGTTTGTTAATACAGGGTAATATTATATCTGCAATAGAATCTATATTACTTCCTCCATAATATACATATACCTTTCCGGAGTATCTATTGTGCATATAAGCTCCAACCGCAATATCGTGAATGCTGTCTCCATTAATGTCTCCTGAAGCCGATACACTAATTCCAAATCTACTATCATTCTCATCCGCCTGCAAAACTAAATCGGCATCATTATTTATATCAGTTCCTCCAAAATATACATATGCTCTTCCAGTTAAATCGTTATACGACTGTGCTCCGATTACTACATCTTTTATTCCATCATTATTCACATCACCAGAAAGAGAATGACTACTACCAAATTTATTTCCTGAGCCTTCACCAAACATTGTTAAGTCAATTGTATTATTTAAGGTTTCATTTCCAAAATACACGTAAACTTCTGCACTTAGCTTATCTCCAATAATAATATCTCCAAAATTATCATCATTAAGATCACCAGCATCAGATAAAGAAAAACGAGATGCATATGATGTCGTATTCTTTTCTATTGTAAAATCAGGAATAGTATCCATCTCCGCTCCCCCTAAATAAATATACAGTCGTTCCATTCGAGGAGAATTATCATAATGAAATGCTTCTACTAATATATCATCATACCCATCGTTGTTTACATCACCGGCCGAAGAAACATTTTTACCTAATCCAAAATTTGGACTTTGTCCATTTATTGTAACATCAGGAATTGTGTCCATTTCACTTCCACCATAATAAATAAACACATGGCCACTGTAATCATTATATCCATCTTTATTATATCTATGATCTCCTTGAATTATATCATCGTAACCATCATTATTTACATCTCCTGCCGAAACAATTATTCTACCCTCCAATGTTATATCACAAATACTATCCATAATATTACTACCACAGAAAATGTTCTTCCCAATAATAATATCATCAAAATCATCATTATTTACATCTCCAGCCCCACTTAATTCCCCTAGGCCATTTATAATAACATCAGCCTTGCTATCCATTTCATGTCCACCGTAATAAATATAGGTTCTTCCCATATCCTTTCTATATCCCGGAGCAGATACGATAACATCATTATAACCATCATTGTTTACATCTCCAGGCGAAAGAACATTCTTTCCAAACCTATAGTCATTATACCAGCCCCAATTATTCCCCCCGGAAATGAAATATTCACTATCGTAAAAATCTTGCAAAACGCCTTCAATAATAATATCAGGTGTATTATCCATATCCACGCCCCCGAAATAAATGTATATTCTTCCAAGATTATTTTTATACCTGTATTCCCCAATTACAACATCATTATAGCCATCACCATTTACATCGCCTGCAGAAGATAAATTACTAGCATAATAACCACCAGATTCTTTGCCAAGTAATATAAGATCAGGGAGATTATCCATAGGGGCACCACCAAAATATATATAAACACGTCCGATTAAACTCCCTGTTCCAAAAGCTCCAACAATAAAATCATCGTAACCATCGCCATTTATGTCTCCCACATCGGAAACGGAACTACCATACATTGTCCTACTCAAGTTATTTTGTTCAGAAAATTGTAAATCGCAACTCTTAATATTTAGGTGTAACTGTGAATAGCTTATATTCCCTACATATGCTATTGTCAAAATAAGGAATAGTCGTAATTTTTGACAGTAAATAGTATTCATCGGTTTGGTTTAATTATTAGATTCTAGCAATTCTTTTTAAATTGATTAGATTAACGACAATAAATTAATGAAAATCTACAACCAAAACAACTAATTTTAAGGCAAACTACTTCCTTAATAAGGAAGGTATTAAAGAGTTTTTAGAGATTATTCCACATTTGCTTTCTTCGTCCTCAAAATATGCTCCAAATCTTCCTCCAAAAAGCTCGACACTTCCCCGCTTAGCTCCACAAGAATGATGAAACTCCGCATCTGGGAAAAGGTTGCGGAGTTTTTTATTAGGTTAATCTTAATGAATAAACCGCATTAAAATAAGATTTGTCATTTTAATATACGCTGTGGACTTGAGTACTTTAATCCCTCTTCCTATAATATTCGACTCACAATTTAACCATGTATATAAAATATGCTCATTAAAAAAGAGTGAATATTCTTTTCGTATTGTACGAAACAACAATAAAAGGGGAGTTGTAGTTAACTGATATGAAGCGAGTTTCAAGTTGCATGCCAATGTAAAATATCGTCTTTTATTTTATTTTTCAGAAATTTAACATGTTAAGTCAAGCTAAACGTAATCCGAAAAATTAGTGTTTTACCGCCCTTAGAGACAATAATCTTCTTACCTATAAAATTGACTGATATAACCAACCACTAAATAATAATTGACAATTGAAGCTTACTACTTCTAGGCAAATTGAAAAAAACAAGTCGAACTCCAGGTTAAAAAAACAGCACTTGATGAATATGGGCAAGAATATGCATGAAACTTATTTACCAGACCCGATAAGGTTCGGGGAATATCGCAGATATAAAACAATTAAAAGTAATCCGCTAAAAAACGTTAAATCCTGCTGTTATTTAAATAACAATATGTAAATTACCTCCGTATACGAAATAAAATAACGCTTGGTAAATACTCTTGTTTTATTAAACAAACTGCCAGTATTAAACCATTCAGTAAAGATTAAATATAGGTCCTTATGAAAGTATCCGAAAAAATTGAACTTCTGAAACAGAAACGCGAAGCAATTAAGGAAATGGGCGGGAAATCCAGAGTGGAAAAGCAACATAAAAAAGGCAAACTAACAGCGCGCGAGCGTTTAGAACTTCTATTCGATCCTGAGACATTCCGTGAACTTGATATGTTTGTTAAACATCGCTCTGTTAACTTTGGCCTAGATAAGGTAGATATACCTTCAGATGGTGTTATTGTTGGACATGGATTGATTAATGGCAGAACTGTTTTTGCCTATTCTCAGGATTTCACTTCAAGAGGGGGCTCTCTTGGTGAGATGCACGCTGCAAAAATTTGTAAAATAATGGATCTCGCTGTAAAGGCTGGTGCACCAATTGTAGGCCTCAACGATTCCGGTGGGGCCCGGGTTGAAGAAGGTGTTGATGCATTAAAGGGGTATGGCGAGATATTCATGCGAAACTCCAGGGCTTCAGGAGTTGTTCCACAAATTTCTGCAATAATGGGCCCTTGTGCTGGTGGGGCGGTTTATTCACCGGCTATGACCGATTTTGTGTATATGGTAAAGAAACAAAGTCACATGTTTATAACTTCGCCATACGTAATTAAAACGGTTACTGGAGAAGAGACCACATTTGAGGAGCTTGGCGGTGCAATGACACATAATGCAAAAAGCGGCAATGCCCACTTTGCATATGATAATGATGAGGAAACCATTGAAGCAATACGTGAACTGTTGAATTACTTACCCAACAATAACCTTGAGGACCCTCCACAAATTCCAATTGGCGATACGCCTGATAGAGTATGTGAAGAGCTGGATACCATAATTCCGGATGACACAAAAATGCCCTACGACATGAAATATGTTATCGAATCCGTCTTGGACCAGGGCGAGTTTTACGAAGTACATGAACATTATGCCGAAAATGCTATTGTTGGCTTTGGCAGGCTGGACAGTCATGCTGTCGGGATAATTGGCAATCAGCCCCTGATTCAGGCCGGGTGCCTTGATATCGATGCTTCGGATAAAATCAGCCGGTTCGTACGAACATGCGATGCCTTTAATATTCCACTCGTTACTTTTGTTGATGTACCTGGGTACCTTCCGGGAGTAGAACAGGAAAAAGGGGGTATTATTCGCCATGGGGCTAAATTGCTCTGGAGCTATGCCGAAGCTACTGTTCCAAAGTTTACGGTTGTTACCAGGAAAGACTATGGTGGTGCCTACCTGGCCATGTGCTCTAAACCACTTGGTGCCGATATGGTATTTGCATGGCCTACTGCAGAGATTGCTGTTATGGGTGCTAAAGGTGCTGTAGAGGTTATTTCTACCTACCGGAAAGAGATCTGTGAAGCTGAAGATGTCGATGCAAAAACACAGGAAAAGATAACTGAATACGAAGAGGCATTCAACGTTCCTTACCTGGCTGCCCAGCGCGGTTACATCGATGCTGTTATTATTCCAAGTGAAACGAGGTCCAGATTAATTGATGCGCTGAAAGCTTTAAATACAAAAACAGAAGTATTACCTCCTAAAAAGCACGGTAATATACCATTATAAAATAAAAAACCATGACATACGAAGAGAAGAAAAGAAAAGCTGCCCTTGTTGCCGCAGCATACTATATCGAACAAGAACGAATTGAACAAACTGAATCAAGTGAATATAGTAATAAACCGTGCAAATGGAAAGTTGCAGCCAAAGAGATTAGCATGAACAACAGGCAAATGGTACAACGCCGGGGCAGAACGTTTAAGCGTGGGGCCTAGTTTTAAATTCGGCAGTTAAAATATTTTTTATAATTCCGTTAAATATCATTTTTACTATTGACGGTTCATTCTTAAAGAGAAGTTTAGTATAAAAAAAACAATACAATGACATATGATAAACATGGGGCACTAGAAATGCGTGAGCTTAATCTTGATTCCGATCGCCCCAAAGCAGAGAATCCTATCAAGATAAATGATGTAAGCTTGCGTGATGGACATCAGTCCCTATTTGCAACCAGGGGAAGGACCGAAGATATGATAAGGGTTGCAGAAATGATGGACGAAATTGGTTTTAATGCTGTTGAAACTTGGGGCGGGGCCACTTTTGACACTATGCATCGGTTTTTGGCGGAAGACCCCTGGGAAAGGATTCGTACCCTAAAGAAGTATATGCCTAAGACTCCTTTCTCGATGCTCTTAAGGGGACAGAATGTTGTCGGGTATAGAAATTATGCTGACGATGTTGTTTCTGCATTTGTAAAACGTGCAATTGAAAATGGAATGGACATTTTCCGGTGTTTTGATGCACTAAACGATTTTAGAAACTTTGAAACAGCAGCAAAAGTTATCAAGGAGAACAACAAGCACTTTCAGGGTGTGGTATGTTATACTTTAGATCAGCCACGCCTTGGTGGGACTGTATACAACATGGAGTACTACATCAATAAAGTTAAAGAACTGCTCGAGTTTGGAGTAAACTCTATCTGTATTAAGGATATGGCCGGCCTAATTGCCCCATACGACATATACAACCTGGTGCGAGAAATAAAAAAAATTACTGACATTCCTATTAACCTGCATACCCACTTTACCAGTGGCATGGGCGATTTGGCCATTTTTAAAGCAATTGAGGCCGGAATTGATATTGTTGACACCTGTATCGGACCATATGCGTACCGCACTTCGCATGCAGCAGTTGAGCCAATTATTATGTCGCTTTTAGGGACAAATCGTGATTCCGGACTAGATATTAAGAAGATTACTGCCATTGCCGATGAAATGGAAAAATATATTCCAAAGTACAGGCACCTTGACAATAACCCGAACTATGCAATAACAGATATAAACGTACTGCTTCACCAGACTCCGGGAGGTATGTTATCAAATCTCGTTAACCAGCTTAAGGCAATGGACGCTTTGGATAAGTTAGAAGATGTATTCAGGTTATTACCAAAAGTTCGCAAGGATTTAGGAAACATCCCATTGGTAACACCAACATCTCAAATCGTAGGTGTTCAGACAGTTAACAATGTTTTATTTGATGAAGAAGAGGGGGAATATTCTCAAATTACTAAAGAAGTAAAGGATCTGTGCTATGGACTGTATGGAAAAACAACAGAACCAATTAACCCTAAAATATTAAAAAAAGCCTTAAAAGATTATCCTCGTGGAGAAACACCTATTTCCGAGCGACCGGGCTCAATTCTTGAACCAGAGCTGGAAAAGGTAAAAGCCGAATTTAGTGGACTGGCAAAAGATATTGACGATGAAGTTTTATGTGCTCTTTATCCGGTAACAGGTAAAAGGTTCCTAAAATGGAAATATGGAATAGAAGAAGTTCCTGATGAGTTTAAAGCAAAAACCTTTGAACAAGTTGCTAAAGAAGATGAATTAATCCGTAAGGTCCTATCCGGCGAATTGGCACAAAAATCAAAAAACAATGTTCGAGAATTAGAAGTTACAGTCGATGGCGACACCTTTACTGTTGAAATAAACGATCCCAACAAGTCTGTGAAACACCAATTCAGGGAAAGAAAAAAGAACCCTGCTGAGAAGAAGTTTGATGATACCGGTACACTAAAAGCCTCGATTCCCGGAATGATTGTAGAAATTAAAAAACAGGTGGGCGATAAAGTGACTGCGGGAGAAACTGTTATAGTTCTTGAAGCCATGAAGATGATGAATAACCTAAATGTACCTCAGGACGGCATTATAAAAGAAATAAAGTTTAAAACCGGTGATTCAGTAGTAAAAGGAGATGTACTTATGACATTTGATTCGGAATAAACCCTATTGGGCCTTTAATATCAAAAGACACATGATTCCCAATAAAAAAATACCGGATATTTATTTTCAATTCCTTGTCTTTAAAGAACTACAGCACTTTTCAGGCTTTGACAGGGCTGAAAGAAAAGCAAACTGAATGTATATATACTATACAAAGCAAAGTCTCTATATTTGATAATACCAAAACAGCCGGCTTAAAGCCGGCTGTTTTGAAACGTTTCTGTAGTAGTTGTGATAGTTTTGTGGTTTTGTTAGTTGTAGTGTGGTTATAGTTAGTAGTTTTTTTGTCGTTTAATTACGATTATTCTTTTTACCAAAACAGTGCCAAAAGGGTTTAACCTCAATAATCGACTAATAATCAACCAACAAACAAAACCCCCTCATCAAAAACTCTCTCAATATGAAAAATAAATTCCCAAATCGAGAAAAACAAGTACCTCTTAGCAACTGAAATATTAGAAGCTTTTAAAAAAACTCCGGGCAAAAATTTTCCTTTGAGAAAGGGCTTCAGCAGTTTGTGTTCTTAACCCACATTGCAGCCTTAGGCTTATAACTTTCTGATTTTAAGGAGGTCCATTTTTAAAATTTTCTGCAGGTAGTACTACAGATTTTTTTCGGTAGAATGGTACTGTTTTGTAGTTCATTAGTTCGTAAATAGCCTTTGCTTTTTGTGTTGGTTCAGTACATTGGCGGACAGATATCTTTTCACCTTTTATATTATCCAGGATTGTAGTTACACATTTTTGTGTATTCATTGTGCGCACAATTTCTTTCCAGTCATGCTTGTAGCCTTTTTGTTTTAGCTGGTGCCGAATCGTGGCAACGAGCCAGTATGCAAGTATTCCTAAATGTAGGTGGGCTATGGCTGCACCGTCCGTCTTGTGGTAAATAGGGCGTAGATCCAAGTCGGTTTTTAAAACCCTGAAAGTATATTCTATTTCCCTGATTACATTGTATATCGACCAAAAGGTCTTCTCATCAATATCTACCAAAGAAGTTCTCAAGAAATATATCCCTGCACTTTTATCCGGATCGGCACCTTTTTTATGTTTACATGAAACAGAGGTTGCGACACCTTCATCATTGTCTTTCACAATTATGTCATAATACTTGTAAACAGAAGGATATTTTTGCTTTAACCGGCCTATTCTTTCATAAACTTTTTCAAGTTTCTTTGTCCCCCCTTTTTTGAGGACTCCCTCATTGACGCTTTGAACTCCTTCTTCAAAGCGTTGGGAAAGCAACCCGTTCATGCTATTTTCTTTCATGGCCTTGGCCTTACTCTTGACCCATAAATAGTTATCACCATCCTGGCTATCAGTTTTAACTTTCATTAATTCTATGGGTTGTTCCCTTTTATCCCTAATTTCAACAGGTGTGCAATTGGTATCCGCCTTATAGGCTTTAAGGTTCGAGCGGGATACGCACATGTAATCATACTGTTGCTTTTTAAGCATGTTCAGGTTTTCCTCCGTAGCAATCCCGGCATCAATAACAACGGCCGGTTTTCTGCCTGAGAAGGAGGTCTTCTGGCTTAAAGAGGTTACTATGCTTTCTAAGGTTTTGTTATCGGCCATATTCCCTTCGAAGATATTCGAGTACTTCAAAAAGCCTTCCCGGTTTATTACCACAGCTAAAACAACCAACCGGGCATCTTTTCGTTTTTCTTTGCTCCTTCCAAATTTCGCCAGTTTACTGTTTTTCACCTGCCCTTCAAAATAGGTGTTGGTTAAATCATAGAGGATGATCTTGTCATCTAAATCGAACAGCTCGTTGGTTCGTTTTGACAGGTAACTTTCTAACTCGTCTTTCACCGCATATAAACCATGTGATATCTTGTAAAGTTTATCTTTTGTTATCTTATCCCTATCATAACCTGTAATTTCAGTTAGAGCAGAGGACTCCTTGATAAAGGAAACAGTTTTTAGTTCTGATGCCGGATAAACAGCCCTGCTTATAATATGGGTCATGGCCAATGAGATTTGTTCTTCACTCCATGATTTGCCCTGTAAAAAACCTTCTATGCCTAACTGGTCAGACGCTTGCTTGCAAAGCCATTCTGCCCCAATTTCCCTGGCATCCTTGTTTTTCATTGTGGACAAATTTACTGCTTGCCAATCGCCCCCTTCCTTTCCTGTATCATAGCGGCCTTTCTTTTTTATTTCATTAAAATAGTACCGGGCAAGTTCTTCAACGGTCGGGTCAGCTTCTGCATAGGACAAACAACTGGATTGATTGGTGAGAAGTTCCTCCACTCGCCTGCCTAAAAGCTTTATTTGTTCTTCCTGCAACCCCTCCAGCTTGCCAAACCCAATTATACAGCGGTGCCTGACCCGGCCATCCAGGCGAAAACTCTCACAGAGCTGGTATATATTATATCGCTTTCTGGTTGTTTTATTATATTTTATCAGTGGCTTGACAAACATGTTGGCAAAATACCGCATAACTTTCTGTTTGTCAATACCCCAGGTAGGTCTACAATTGGATTTTACAAAAACTATAAAAATCAATAGACTGATAATGTGAATGTTGTAATTACACAAAAACTAAATTGTTAATAAATAGGTGGGTTTTTAACAGATTTTTCTGATTTTGGGGGCGAAAACCTGCAATGTGGGTTAAATTCATATTTTGTTAGTATCACTTCATACAGAACAGAAAGGGCTGGTACATCAAATCGCAAATAACGGTGCTTAATATTAATATTAACGCTTTTCTCTCTTTCCTATTCTTAATTGTAGCCATGGTTCATTTTGCCAATGCCACTCTGTAGAGTTAAAAAAATGAGATAAAACATACAACAAGCAATTTACAACTTACCGCACATTATTCATATCATAACGAAGTTAACGCATGAACCTAAATGCAGAGGAGCCCGAAGAAGTCAATGTGTATGAAATTATTAGAAGCAATACAGGAACCAATACAGATAAACGGTAGAGCTCAGGAGCCAACATCATACACCACAATCTTTCATATTGACCACTGAGCCTACCTTTGAATTAATGGCCCCCTTTAATATTCAACTTTGTTTTTATCTGCTTCAAATCAGAAGAACTTCCTCCAACCATTAATTCATAATCTCCCGGTTCAACATAATCCGTTTTAGTTTCGTCGGTATAGCATAACATTTTGGCATCGACTACAAACGATATCCGTTTAGTCTCACCCTTTTTGAGATATACTCTGTGCAATCCTTTTAAGTCTTTTATCGGTCTTTTCACTTTACTGTCAAGCTGTTTTATGTATAGTTGGGCCACTTCTTCGCCATCGTATGCTCCAATGTTTTTAACATCTACCGATAAAGTAACTTTTTCGTCCGGGGTTATTGCTGCTTTGTTAATTTTCACATTACTATATTCAAATTGTGTATAGCTAAGCCCGTAACCAAATTCATATAATGGCTCTTTACGGAAATAGCGGTATGTCCTTCCTTCCATATTATAATCATCAAAGGGGGGCAGGTCTTTTACTGATTTATAGAATGTGACCGGAAGTCTTCCGGACGGCATATAGTCGCCAAATAATATATCTGAGATAGCATGTCCGGCTTCCTGTCCCGGATACCAGGCTTCCAGAATGGCAGGAATGTTCTCGTTTTCCCAATTAACAGCTACGGCACTGCCATTGAGCAGTACGAGAACCATCGGTTTATTTAGTTCCTTTAGTTTTTTCATTAATTTCAACTGCGGCTTGGGCAATGACAAAACCTCACGATCGCCGCCATGAAAGCCTTCTACTTCAACATCCATTTCTTCGCCCTCTAATCGTGGTGACAAGCCCATGAAAAGTACCGCAACATCGGCTTTCTTAACTGCATTTATCGCTTGATCCATTAAATTTTTAACCGGGGGGGACCAGATAAAACGCATAATTGCCGCACGTTCTGTATTTATGTACTCAATCTTTATTTTATAGGCTTTTCCAGCCTTAAGTGTAATTTTTTTATATTTCTTCTGACTGGTATGACGGTCAAAAAAGTGAACAATTTTTTCATCGTTCAGATAAACCCTAAATTCATTGGTACCTTCGGCTCCCAGGTAATATTCACCACTTTTTTCAGGAACCAAGTAACCGGTCCACCTTACTCCAAAGTTATCGTCATTAACTTCCGGAATCGGGGATTTCTCCCACCAGTTAAAATCAATATTATCATGAATTTCATATTTCACAGGGTTGCCTTTAAAAACGGTATTGTCAAAAAATTCGGCATCAAGGCCGCTTTCGGATTTGTTCTTATCAGTAAACAAGTACTCAGCCGGAATAGGTTCCATGTATGGCAAACCATCAGCCAGGTCACATCCCCGAGCGTAGATAATTTCAGTATTGTCGCCGGCTTTTTCCATAATTCCCTTAAGTGGAGTTATCGGGTTCTCTGGAAACCCATTGTAATTGCCCAATAATACTTCAGCGTCATTCGCATTCGGACCTATTACAGCAATGGTTTTAAGATTTTTACTTAGAGGAAGCAAATTATCTTCATTTTTTAGAAGGACCATCGACTTTCGTGCTGTTTCCAGGGCCAGCTCTGCATGTTTCTTTGAAGCCACGACCGAATATGGAATTTGAGCATATGGTTGCTTGTCTTCAGAATCGAACAGTCCCAGTTGAAAACGTGAAGTTAAGACACGGGTTAACGCACGGTCAATATCACTTTCGTGAATTAAGCCTTCTTCAATTGCACCTTTCAAGTTCAGGTAAACATCTCCGCAGTTTAAGTCTGTTCCTGATTTTATAGCTAAAGCAGCTGCATGTTTGGCGTTTTTTGAAACAAAGTGCCCGTCATAAAAATCAATTAATGCCCAGCAATCTGAAACTACATGACCTTTAAATCCCCATTCATCGCGTAGCAGGTCATTCAGAAGTGCCCCGCTACCACAACAAGCTTCGCCATCGAATCTATTGTAGGCGCACATTACGGCTTGTACGTTGGTTTCCTGAACGGTTTTCCTGAAGTGCGGAAGATAAGTGTCGTGATAATCGCGATCACTTACAATGGCATTAAAAGAATGTCGGGAAGATTCGGGACCACTATGGACTACAAAATGTTTAACGGTAGCCATTACTTTAAAATAATTTGGGTCGTTACCCTGTAAGCCATTTATATATGCTGAAGCGATTTCACCTGTTAGGAAAGGATCTTCACCATACGTTTCCATACCACGGCCCCATCTTGGATCCCTAAAAATATTAATATTCGGTGTCCAAAAATTCAGCCCCTGATAAATTCCACGTTTTCCTCGACGTACCGCATCATGATGCTTTGCCCGGGCTTCGTCAGAGACCACCACCCCCATCTTGTGTATTAAACTTGTATCGAAAGTTGCTGCCATGGCTATGCCCTGAGGGAAAACGGTAGCTAATCCGGCCCTTCCCACTCCATGCAGGCACTCGTTCCACCAATTATACTCGGGTATGCCCAACCTTTCGATAGCAGGAGATTCATACATTAATTGAGAAGCCTTTTCCTTGAGGGTCATCTGGGAAATTAGATCCTCAATGCGTTCTTTGTGGCTATACGATTCGTCCATGTATATGGGCATATTTTTTGAGTTACCACATCCGCCCCAAATAAACAAGCTGAATATCAGGGTAATTAGAGTAATATATTTATAATTAATTTTCATGTATAAAAAAGATTTTTGGACGCCCCGTAACTATTGGACTATGATTAGTCAATATGGCAGAACCTAAATGAATTATAATTAATTTGTAATATTTTACTTTACCAGGAGACCTTCAAGAAATCCATAGTAAGCATCTTTTTCTGTTGCATCGGCATTGTAAAGCAATGGCCAGTCGGTGTGCCCCCAAAAGTTAATAAGCCAGGACTCATTATCTTTTAACCCCCATATTGTTAAGGCATATTTGTTCTTTGCTGGCAGTGCCGAATATATTTCGGCAACCTCTTTGTATTTTTCTTTTAACTCCAAGGAGCGTGAATCTGTTAAATCAGTTAGATTATTATTCGGATTGGCCCTGATATCTAATTCAGAAAAGTGTAACAGTAAATCCCGATCTACTATTTCATTGGCCGCAGTTGTCATTTTCTCCTTGTCAGGACTATTATATGCAATATGCATTTGGTAGCCAACACCATCTATCGGTATGTTTCTGCTTTTAAAATCATCGACCATTGCAAGCACAGCATCTCTTTTGGTTTTGTCGCTGCACATATTATAATCGTTGTAGAAGAGTAAAACATCCGGGTCGGCCTCTCGCGCCCAGGTAAAACATTTGGCAATGTAATCGCTTCCTAATTTCTCAAGAAAAACCGAGTTTCGGTATTCACCGGAACCATCTAAAAAAGCTTCATTTACAACGTCCCACGATTTTACCTTTCCTTTATATCGGGTAACCGTGGTTTTTATATATTCTTCAATCATCGTTTCAAACTCTGCATTAGTCCCCGTAAAATTTTCTACCCACTCAGGTGTTGCCTTGTACCAAATAAGCGTATGGCCATGTAGGTTAAATCCATTCGAATTGGCGTACTCAACAATGGCATCAGAGGCAGTCCAGCTAAAAGAACCTTCAGAAGGGTACATGATGTTCATTTTCATTTCGTATTCAGCAGTAATGCTGCTAAACTCGCGTTTGAAAATTTCATCATGTGAACCTGTCATTCTATTGGCCTGAACTATCATTCCAACATAAAACTCATTTGCAGCATCTTTTAAACTAACAACATCGGCTATATCGGTGGTGACCTTTACAACATTTGAGTATTCCGATTCTTTTTTTTCACTAATTGCTTTTACACGGTAGTAATAGTTGGTTGAAGGCTCCAAACCTGAAATATTTTCTGTTTTTTCCGTAATTCTTTTAGATTGATAACCATCAATAAAGTCAAAAAAATCGCTTGATTTTGACACATCAAGCTTATAGCTTTCTCCACCTATGACGTTTGTCCAGTTCGCTGTAAATTGGCGTTGTCCTATATCTGTTGCTTTTAATGCTAAAGGGGCTTTTAATATTGGCTCCGGCTCTTCGCTATCGCAACTGTAAGAAAAGAAACTGAGGAAGAAAATAAGATATATTATATATTCAAAGCGAATGTGTCTCATAGTTTTTTTGATATACTTTATGGGTTATAAACCCTGGTTTTAAGAACCTGCCCGGTTAAGGGCAGGTATAATCTAACAAATACTGCTACTAACTCTCCTGGTAATGGACAGGCACTAACTAATAATATGCGTGGAACCTCATATTATCAATTCTAACTTTTGTTGGAGCAACCCCGGTCCAATTTGGAATAGCGATTTTAACTTTTAAAATTCCCTGTAGATCCATATCCCCTGTTGCTTCACCTCCACCATAATTACGTTTAAAATCGGCCGTGTTCATTTCTATTTTTGACCATGTTCCAACTTGGGCGGCTGTGAATGAACTTGAAGGCAAGGCCCAATTAGCACCGGTACCATCGTCTATCTGTATTTCTACAGCAGCTCCTTCAGCGGATACCACATAAAGGTCGAATACGAATAATACGTCAGCAGGATTTTCTTCCACAATACCAACATCTGTTGTTGCCCCAGCTTCACAATTCCCCCAACCATTCGTCGTTGAACCGTTCCAGGTTACCTCAATATAATTACCGTCAATTCCATCGACATCACTAAATGAGACCGGGACTTCGGCAAGGTCGCCATTGGTCCACCAATCATTTGTAGGGAAAGTTCCGCCATCAAAATCATCGTATAAATAGACATTATAACCTAAATCAACATCAAGATTTTCTGTTACACTACCCACAGCGGTCGTAACGACCACATCGGCAGGAACAGAGCCTTCTGGGATTTCAATATAGATTTTAGTTGATGACCTTTGTTCATATTCGACAGGTTCTCCGCCAAAGGTTACACTCACCAAATTTTGAAACCATTGCCCCTCAATAACAGTGGATTCTCCAGCTTTTGGCCTTTTCGGGCTAAACCCCGAAATTTCCGGGTCTGGCTGTAGAATTTCAAATGCTTCTGTAATACTTTCTTTATTACTGTTGGTGAAAATTATTTGCTGACTACCGAGTTGGCTGCCTTTGGTTTCATCAAAAGGAACATTAAACATTACAGCCACAGATGAGTTTAGGGCCGGATTAAATACAACGTCAACCGTATCCTCACCAGCAACGAATTCAACAGAACTCATATTATCAAGTTCAATACCCTCGACAATGATTAAATCATATGGATATCCTTCAGACGCCGAAACAACATCTTCATTAGTCGATAACATTGATGCTATTTGAGGGTTATAGGTTTCATCCTCTTCACAAGAGGACAATGACGCCAGAACAATAACAACTGCAATAAGTATATTATATTTAGTGTATTTTTTCATCTTTCTGTTTTTTAATTATTTCAAATTCGTTGATAGAAGTATCATTCATGAAATGATTAATCCGCATAAATTAATTGAAGTTATACTTTACCGGCTCTTCCAGTAAGAGTGGGTTCAGATCGGTTTCTGTTTGGGGAAGAGGCAATAGATAGTCGCTATTTGATGGAACAATAAAAATCCCATCCCCTGTTCCACTAGCTGGGTCGTCTCTGTCTACCAAATATCCTCTATCTGTGTTCGACAAAATTTCATTAGCCTTTGCTCTGTCTATTCTTGCCAAATCGTACCATCTGTCACCACTTTCCAGTGGAAGTTCAACTCTTCTTTCTTGTAAGATGTCGTCTAATGTAATACTGGTTAATTCAGGTAAACCAGCGCGCTCCCTTACTTTGTTGATATCTGCAAGCGCTGTAGCATCAGTTGTAGAAGCATCATTACCAAGAATTGCTTCTGCGCGTATCAGAAGGACTTCGGCATATCTCAAAATATGTGTATTAACATCGGTCGTCATAAATTTAACACTGGGCCATTCTTCCGCAGATCCAACAACATATTTTCTAAATGCTGCATAATTGTTTGTTAAAGCGTTCTCAACAGTAAATCCACCATCTTTAGTAACAAGCCCAGGGTAAAAGTTTCCTTTTTCCATCAGTGTATGATACCTTCTTAAATCACCATCTTCGTAGCTGTTGATAAGATCGTTGCTTGGAAAGAAGGTGCCCCAGCCGTCGCCTGCCCCGGTGAATTTGCCGGCTGCCGCCAGATAAGCCTGGTGTGTGTTTGTATAGTACCATGTTTCAGAAGGAGGAGCTACCCATTGTAATTCAAATATAGATTCGACTGAATTA
Organism: Bacteroidales bacterium; assembly: GCA_965230395.1. Lineage (GTDB taxonomy): Bacteria > Bacteroidota > Bacteroidia > Bacteroidales > UBA10428 > UBA10428. The sequence continues at coordinate 514,712 of CBDDKV010000002.1, read as the reverse complement.
TTATTAGATGGATGAAAGTTATCGCCATAAACCGGCAAAAGTGAATATAACCCACTGTTTATGACTTTTTCGGCATAAGTTCTTGCATTGGCATAGTCCTTTCTGGTTAAATACATTTCGGCAAGCATTCCATTAGCCGCTCCTTTAGTTGCCCTACCGGCATTTGCGTCGGCCCATCTTGCAGGCAGCAGGCCTGTTGCTGCAATTAAGTCCCTTTCAATAAGGGTATAAACATCGTCAACAGTGTTTCTATAAACAGGCACATCTGTTCCATAAGTGTTAATGTTTTCAAGAATTGGCACGGCACCCCAGGTTCTTACCAGAAAATAGTAAGCAACTGCACGCATAAACAAACCTTCACCTTTCGACCAGTCTTTCGCCTCCTGTGTAACATCTCCACCAGCTTTATTTTCAACAATGTCAATCAAGCTATTCGCATAAGCAATCACAGAATAAAGGGACTTATAGCCTTCAGACGAAAATTGGTTTGCCGAATATACTGCAAACTTGTTGAATTGGGCTATGTCGACATAATCACCATTGGCATTACCAGCGTATACATCCAGGCATAGAATAAACTTTTCGTTAAAATAGAACCAGGGCCTGTTGTATAGGGTTGCTCCGCCTGTGAGCATTTGTTTATCGTTGTTATAATAGTTGTCTATTGTGTTTTGATCTTCAGGTGTGATATCAATAAAATCTTCTGAGCATGCGGAAAGGAGAATCAAAAACACACCTACTGTTAATATTTTATATTTAGTCATTTTCTTATTTTTTTTAATGTACTTAGAAATCAACCTTAAAACCCAACATATAAGTGCGTGGAACAGGGTACCGCCCATTATCAACGCCAGATAATAAAGCATTGTTGCTATGGCTTCCTATATCAGGATCGTAACCGGTATAATTCGTGAATGTATGTAAATTCTGAACGGTGATGTAAGCTCTGCAACTGGAAATAACCCCTGTCTTCTTCAGCAATTTATTCGGTATATTGTACCCGAAAGTAACATTTTGGATACGTAGAAAAGAGCCGTCTTCGATAAACCTATCGGATACTCTGGCATTATTGTTCGGATCTCCTGAAACGTAGCGGGGAATATCTGTGTCAGTATTCGTTTCTCGATATCTATTGGCCACATTAACAGACTGATTAGCATAAGAGTCTGTCATCCCTTCTGTAACTTTTCTGGTCCAGTTAAGAATCTCATTGCCGTAAGATCCGTACAGTGATATGTTCAGGTCAAAGTTTTTATAAGAAACCTGATTACTCAAGCTGAAGGTAAAGTCCGGATGCGGATCGCCAATGATGGTTCTGTCTTCATCGGTAATTTTACCATCCTCATTTATATCCTTGAACTTGTAATCACCCAACCATACGCCATTATCTTTATCAATAGGACCTTGGTCCGGTGCATCCTGAATATCTTCCAGTTTTGTGAAAAGCCCCTCTGTTACAAATCCGTAAAACTGACCAACCGGATTACCGACCGATGTCTGGGTAACAGTTTGGTTAAACTGAATAATTTTATTAATTGTTGAGTTATCGTCTGCCAGACTTGTTAACTCATTTTTATACATAGAGAATACGATACTTGTATTCCAGTCAAAACCTTGTTTGTTCTTGAAATTAATTGTGTTGAGTCTTATATCAACACCCCGGTTTGTCATTTCACCAAGGTTTACCCAAGGTGCCCTAAATTCATTACCATCGGCTCCTGCTCCATAGAAAGCAGGTAGAGGTTGTTGGTAAAGAAAGTCTTTAGAGCTTTTAATATAAAAATCGGCATCCAGGCGAATTCTTCTATCAATAAAGCCTAGTTCAATTCCAACATTTGTTGAGGTTGTGGATTCCCATTTAATGTCCGGATTAGCAATGTTACCAGGAATAAATGCCGATCCGTAAACTGTGTTGATTGAGTTCAGAATTTGTCCATAACTATAAGCCGGAATGTTTTGGTTACCAACTTCTCCATATCCTGCCCGTATTTTCATCCAGTTCAGAACTCCGGATACGGCCTCCATGAATGGTTCTTCGCTAACAATCCATCCGGTTGAAAATGAAGGGAAAAACCCCCACTTATTATTTTTACCAAAATTTGATGAAGCATCAGCTCTGTAGGTGGCCGTTAGTAAATACTTATTATTGTATGAGTAGTTTGCACGAGCAAAAGCCGATTGCATGGCCCATTGGTTTTGCAGACTATTGGCACTTGCTAAATCAGCATCTCCAATTGAAAGGGCAGTAAGCTCATTCATAATAAAACCTCCACGGCTGGCAATAACCCTTTCCCAGGTAGAATGCTGAGCTTCGTGCCCAATCATTCCCGTGAAGGAATGCGCATTTATATTTTTACTATAGGTAAGGTAGTTTTTTAATATCCAATAAAAACTATGCGTGTTCGCTTTATAAGATTCACCCGTTTCTTTTACTCTATCTCCGATCTCGTAAGATGGATAAAAGCTGGACATTTTATTGAAGTTAAAATCATAACCCAGCTCACTTCTGAATTTAAGGTCACTTAAAAAGATAATGTCCGCAAACAAGTTACCGAGTACCTTATTACGTTCAAGATGGGAAGAACGGATTTCTGACCACGCTACCGGATTGTAGCCTTCGCCACTTCCAAGACTTTTTGTAGGCCCTCCCCAGCTACCATCTGAGTATTTTACCGGAACATTAGGTGCCTGACGCAACGCACCCATTATCACGCCATCTTCCGAGTCGTTATAGGCAATTTTTTCTTTACCATTACTGATGGTTAAGTTATTACCAACCTTTATCCATTTGTTAACTTCATGATCCAGATTTAACCTCAAGCCTATTCTTTTGTAATCGGTGTTTATTAGTATACCTTCCTGATCGAAATAATTTATCGATGTGTAAACCGATGTTTTTTTACTTCCCCCGGAGATTGAAACCTGATGACTTTGGATAGGGGCTACCCTGAATATTTCCTTTTGCCAATCGGTTCCAGGGCCTAACAATTCGGGCCTGCTAAAAGAAGGGTTGGGTTCTTGACCGGTAGATACATGTATTTCGTTTTGGTACATGGCATATGCCTGTAGATCCATTACCTCAAGATATTTTGACAGTTCCTGGTAACCATAATATCCATCGTAGCTGATCCTGGATTTTCCTTTTTCTCCGTTTTTTGTTGTAATCAAAATTACTCCGTTTGAAGCTCTTGAGCCATAAATCGCTGTTGCAGATGCATCTTTTAATACTTCAATAGATACAATATCTGAAGGGTTAATTGTAGAAAGTGCACTAACGCGGTTTTGGCCATTTTCGCCACCAAAAATATTAAATGAGAAACTTTCGTTGTTTGAACTTCCATCAAGAGGTACACCATCGACTACATAAAGGGGCTCATTGCTGCCTGTTAGCGAGGTAATTCCCCTAACTCTAACAGAAACGCCACCGCCTGGAGCACCTGAATTTTGAGATATGGTAACACCGGATACCTTACCTTGTAACGCCTGATCGATTGATGCAAAAGGTTTATCTTCCAATTCTTCAGCTTTAACAGACGCTACAGCTCCGGTTAAATCCCGGGCCTTTGTTGTTCCATAACCAACAACCACAATTTCTTCCAGTCCTTCAACCTGCATGGTTAACTGAACATTCAACGTGGTTCCGCTTGCAACAAGTTCTTTTGTTTCATAACCAAGAAAGCTAAATACCAATATGGTCTCAGAACCCTGTACATTTACAGAGTAGTTTCCATTAACATCGGCAACTGTTCCCTGGGTTGTACCTTTCACTGCCACGCTCGCTCCGGTTAGTGGTTCACCGGTCGCTTCATCCGTTATTTTCCCGGTTAAGGTTTTTTCTTGCGAGAAAGCTGATCCTGATAAAACAATAGAGATAAAAATCATCAAGAATCTGCAAAACTGACTTCTGAGATAACCAACCTCTCGGTGTTTACCCTGGTACGAGTTATTCGTTCTTATAATTTTCATAAGCTTTCAGAATTTAATTTTATAGTTAGGGTAATCCATAAAAAACATAAGCATTTATTTTATTTGTATAACCGTATCCAGACTATCATTATAATAATCCAGAATATGGCTTTTTGAAAAAAAGACAACAATTTTTACAGCTGTAATTTACTGCTTAAAAGTACCTTTTAATAAAGACACAAAGCTCTTTATGGGTTTCAAAAACTTTTCTGTGTGTTACACGAATTTTATTTTGGTTACATTTCCGATTGTGTATGTTACAACTTAAAAGAATGGCGGGTAAAATATTGGAAAAATTCCATATAGTTCTTAATTTGTAGTAGCTGAATATAATTTTGGTAATAAATGAAATGTGTTTTTACTTTCCTGCTCGTATGTCTTTTTTCGTCAATTGCATCTGCACAAACGAGTCAGTTTTTTAATTATAAGCATGGACTCTCAAACAGTTTAGTTAATCAGATATATCAGGATAGATATGGGTTTATCTGGGTGGCTACCGAAGATGGGCTGAACAGGTTTGATGGTCAAATTTTTAGACAGCACCTAAAGCAGGATGATAAACCAAAATCTCTTAAAAGCGATTTTATTAAAGTATGTGGAGAGGATAACGAGGGCAATTTACTCGTTGGTTACAATTATGGACTTATGAAGTTTAGTTATAGTACCGAAACGTTTGATGATTACAAATTTTACTCTCTTGACCAAAGGGTATATCCTAATATAACTTGTTTAGCATTAGCAAAAAATGGAACGCTTTGGATCTCATCTTCTGCAAATGGTATTTATTACATCGAACCCAACTCCAAAAATCCGATATACCCGGAAAAAATTAATAATCAAATCCCTGGAATTTTTCACGAGTATATTTTTGAGGATAGCGATAGTATAATCTGGGTGGCTTCAGAAAAAGGAGGTTTAAGTTCCTACAACCCGGTCACAGGAAAAGTTAAAAATTACACTTATCAGAGTAAAGACGGTACTCCAATGTTGGAATATATCTCGAGTATTTGCGAAGATGGACAAAAGAATATTTACATCGGAACCTTAAAAAATGGTTTGTACCGACTGAATAAAAAGCGCGATAAAATTGAAAAGGTACATTCTGATTCTCCTAATGAACACTTTTTGCAGGTTAAAAGTTTATTATTCGACTCCAGAAAAAGATTATGGGTTGGTACGGAGGGCAAAGGTTTAAAAATATTGAGTGAACAAACCGGCAGGCTAAGAGAGTATGTGCCGAACAAATCGCCGTTCGATTTCTCCAAAAGTAAAATCCACTCCATTGCAGAAGATAACGCTGGAAATATCTGGCTGGGAATATTTCAAAAGGGACTGTTCCTGTTACCTGAGGCCAACCAAATGTTTAAGCATTACGGATATAAACCATTCGGCGATCAGAGCATAGGCTCCAGTTGCATAAAGGCCCTGGTCTCTGATGGAACAAGTGTTTGGGCCGGCACAGATGGAGACGGCATATATGAACTTAGCAGAACAGGTAAAAAGTTGGACCATATTTTTTTTGAGAATAAAGAGAATGGCTACTCAGGGAACAATATACTTGCGATTTGCGATGACGGTAGAGGTAATCTTTGGTTGGGGACTTATTTAAATGGACTTATCCGGTTAAATAAGCAATCAAGAGAATTTGAGGTATTCAGAAACATACCTAATGATAAAAACAGTTTACCTAACGATAAAATAAGTTGTATTTCAAGAGGGCTCAATAATTCAATTTGGTTAGGGACAATGGGGAGTGGGGTAGCCCGGTACGATTTGAAGGCCAAAAGGTTTATTCAAGAGTATACTGTTACAGGAAATGACAACTCATTACTTAATAATTTCATAAACGATATTTATGTTGAGAGCAATGAACGTATTTGGATTGCAACTTTTAGTGGCCTAACATTGGCAGAACCGGGCAAAAATAAAACGACGCATTTTATCGCAGCAAATAACTACCTGCCCAATGATATCGTCTATTGCATCAAACCAGACAGTAAAGGAAACTTATGGATTGGGACCGACCAGGGACTTGTAAAATTAAATGCCAAAAGAGAGCCTGAGAAAGTTTACCAAATAGAAAATGGATTGCCTGGAAACGTAATATGTTCTATTGAAGAGGATGAGTATAACCAACTATGGATTAGCACGCACAATGGACTGGCTAAGTTAAACCCCAGAAATGATTTGATACTTCGATATTATGACTATGACGGATTACAGGCAAATGAATTTTCAGCAAGAGCTTCTAGTAAAGGTATTTCAAATGAAATTTATTTTGGAGGAATTAATGGGATAACTGAAATTGTAAATAAAAACGAAGAACCTTTAAAGGGCATGCGTGATGTGGTGCTAACAGACCTTATTTTGTTTGGTAGGTCAATCGAAATTGGCAGTAAATCAGGCGAACATACCATTCTTAACCAATCTATACTTATATCCGATACTGTGCAACTGGAATCAAAAGACAATGCATTTACCATCGCATTTACAACAATGGAAGTAGCCAACAGGTCAAGAGTTGACTATGAATATCAGTTAGTTGGATTTGATAAAAACTGGAAGACCACCGATGCACTGAAGAATAGGGCTACTTACACAAACCTTGATCCCGGAAAATATTTATTTAAAGTGAGAGGTGTTGATGGAAGTAAAGTTTCGGCAACAAGGGAAATACTTGTTGTAATACGTTCACCCTGGTTCCAAACCCCGATAGCCATTGTTGGGTGGTTTTTGTTGGGGTTATTCTTACTTTATTGGCCATATGTGTTTTTTAAGGAACGGGTAAAACAACATCAGGCGGAGCGCTTGAATGAAATGAAGATGCAGTTTTTTATTAATATTTCGCACGAAGTAAAAACACCATTAACTTTAATATTAGATCCTCTTGAAAAGCTATTGCTTCAAAGCAATGAAGAATCCAGAACAAGGGTTTATCAGGTTATGCACAAAAACGCCAGCCGGATCTTCCAACTCATTAACCAGCTACTGGATATTCGAAAGATTGATAAAAAACAACTTTTGTTCAAATTTCAAAAAATAAACCTATTCGATTTTGTGCAGGACGTTTCTGAGTCCTTCAGGCCATTAGTAACCAATAAATCTATTCAGTTTAAGATTGATTGTGAAGATAAGAACGTAGATGTATGGATTGATCCTTTGAATTTTGAGAAGGTCATTCTTAACTTATTGTCCAACGCCTTTAAATTTACACAAACCAATGGTCATGTTGATATTAAAATTACCCACGAAGAAACTCGTGTAGGCAAAAAAAAGAAAAAGCATGTAAAAATTAGTGTCCTGGATACGGGAATAGGAATTAAAGAAAGTGAAGTAGAAAATATCTTCAAGAGGTTTTACCAAATTAACAGCAAAGAAACCAATTTTAATACCGGTACCGGAATAGGCCTGCACCTGGCAATGTCGATGGTTAAAATGCATGGAGGTAAAATATATGCCGAAAATCGAACAGAATGCCAGGGGAGCAATTTTTCAATATTACTCCCCTTAGGAAATGAACATTTACCTGTGAATGACTTAATTACAGAAGAAAACTTAATTCCGGCCCCAACTAAGAACATTGTAAAAGACTATGACATTCAAACAGACGGAATTATTGCAAGTAAAGCATCCAATAAAAAGGGTTTAAAGTTAATGATTGTTGATGATGATGAAGATATCAGGCAATATTTGGCATCGCAATTTGCCGAAGATTATGATTTGGCACTTTTTTCAAATGGAAGTGAGGCTTACAAAGCTTTGACGGGTCATAAACCTGATTTAATTATTAGTGACATTTTAATGCCCGAAATGGACGGAATAACCTTTTGTAAAAAGGTGAAAGGTAATAATAAAATCAACCATATTCCCGTGATATTACTAACGGCCCTTTCAAAAGAAGAAGATAAGGCTGAAGGCATTGATACAGGTGCAGATATGTACCTGACAAAGCCGTTCAATACAAGAATGTTAAAGAAAATAGCAGAGAACCTTATTGAGAACCGCAAAAAGTTACTGGAGAGGCAAGCCGAATTACAATCAATCCAAAATATCGCAGACATAGAGTTAAATTCACACGACGAAATGTTATTACAAAAGGTAATGACAATTGTAAAAGAAAATATTTCAGATTCTACATTAAACGTTGAAACACTTTCGGATGGAATTGGAATTAGCCGGGTCCATATGCATCGAAAACTTAAAGAGTTGACCAATCAGTCTGCCAGAGACTTTATTAAAGGAATTAGAATGAAACAAGCGGCATATCTTCTTGCTAATAAAAAAGTTAATGTATCTGAAATTGCTTATGCAGTTGGCTTTTCAAACCCCTCTCATTTCTCCACTACGTTTAAATCGTATTATGGTATTTCGCCAAAAGAATATGCTGAAAATCGATTAGAATAATGATTTGTAAACACAAATAATTTAGGAACAGCACTTAATTTCATTCAACGAAATCCAAATAATTATCTGAACATGGCATGATTGGCATTAATTATTAAAAAATACGATTCATCGGATTAAAATTAGTGAACTGCCTGAAAACTTTCCACACCTTTTAATCACCGTTCGTGCGTGTCTCTGTTCTGAAGAAAAAGGAGGGTGGTAATTAGGAGTGATTTGGGAAGGTTGATACCTGGGGGATACAGCTCCTCCATTATGGTAGGTGTTCAATGGTTTAGGGCTTTATCCAATCATAAAATCTTTCCTATACATTGCCGGAGAGAGTCGGGTGATTTGCTTGAAAACCTTGGAAAAATGATGCCGATCCGCAAATCCTGTTTCATAAGCAATCTCATCAATGCTATAATCGTAGTGGTGTAAAAGTACACATGCCTGGTCTATTCTCTTTTTTCTTACAAAAGACTGGGGAGAAATGCCCAAATTCTCCTTGAAAAGTCTGGTAAAAGCATTGGTTGTCAAATGCGCAACCTTAGAAAGATTTTCGTTGCATAGATTACCGCTGATGTGATTCTCAATATATCTCAAAACACTTATAATTCTGTTGTCACTTGAGACCAAATCCCAATTTGACTCTTTAATTTCCGAGAGCAAATCAGCGATTAAAGCGTGTATGGCTAAAACAGTGAAAAAGTTAAATCCCCTATAGTCAATCATTAAGTGTTGGGTAATTACCTCAAGTTTGTTCAATAAATGGTCTGATAATCTAAATTCATGAATTCCGGGCGTTATCTGGTCGTAAGGTAATCCGAGGTTAAAATGAATAAATAAGTGTTCAATGGCATCTTTCGGAATTCGTTTAGCATTTTTTTGAATTATCCGTCCACCGGTAAGTTTGTAACTGCCCGATGGTATATTATAATCGAACAACCGACTTGCAAACGATGTGTTGGGAGCTATCATAACAATGTTCCCGGGGGTGAGCTCGTATTTCTTATTGTTATAGGTAATGCTGGCACCTTTTTTTGTGTTCCGGTAAATTCTCCAGTAAGGAAACGATAATTCTCGGAATTCCCAGTTTTTTAACCACCAAAAACGACAACAAAGTAGTTGAATATTGTAGCTGGGAAAAAGTTGTAATATATCCGATGGATCGCCTTTATCCGGAATTTTGAACTGCTTCTTCATTTTAATTATGTTTAAAATAGACACAGATTTAATTGTTTTAAACATACAAAAAAACGCGAAGTTTGAGAATTTTGAAGAGAATGTTTTTTACATAGTAAAACTCGAATAAGAACTATATTATGGCAAACAGATTAATTGGTGCTTTACCAAAAGTTGGAATCAGACCGGTTATTGATGGCAGAGAAAACGGAGTAAGAGAGTCGTTGGAAGAACAAGTGATGGATCTTGCAAGAGCTGCGGCTAAACTAATAGAAGAGAATTTGCGTTTTCCGGGTGGCGAAAAAATAGAATGTGTAATTGCCGATACTTGTATTGGGGGAGTTGCCGAAGCGGCTATGTGTGCTGCTAAATTTAGGAAAGAAGGCGTGGGGGTCTCGTTAACTGTAACTCCCTGTTGGTGTTATGGCTCCGAAGTAATGGATTCCGAACCTTTGCTACCAAAGGCTGTTTGGGGTTTTAACGGAACAGAGCGCCCCGGAGCTGTTTATCTGGCAGCAGCACTGGCGGGTTATACTCAAAAGGGACTGCCAACCTTTGGTATTTATGGGAGAGATGTGCAGGATGCCGGAGATACAACTATTCCTGCCGATGTTCAGGAAAAACTTCTTCGTTTTGTAAAAGCAGCTCTTGTTGTTTCGCAAATGTATGGGAAGTCATATTTATCTGTCGGTTACAGCTCAATGGGTATTGCCGGTTCTATGGTCGATTCTGACTTTTTTCAAGATTATCTAGGTATAAGAACCGAATTTGTAGAGTCGGTTGAAATCCTTCGCAGAATGGATGAAGGAATTTACGATCAGGAAGAATTCAAGAAAGCTCTGGCATGGGTCAAAGAAAATTGTAAAGAAGGTGTGGATTGCAATAAGCCTGAAGAACAATCAGATCAGGTGCGTAAAGATAAGGAATGGGAAATTGTGATTAAAATGACATTGATCTGTCGGGATATGATGATCGGTAATCAAAAGTTAGTGGATAAGGGTTTTAGAGAAGAAGGTTTGGGTAGAAATGCAATTCTTGGCGGATTTCAGGGCCAGCGTCAGTGGACAGATTATCAACCAAATGCTGATTTTACCGAAGCCATTCTGAATTCATCATTTGACTGGAATGGCATTCGTGAGGCATTTGTCTTTGCAACAGAGAACGACAGCCTGAATGGTGTTTCAATGCTGTTTGGACATTTATTAACCAACACTTCACAAATATTCTCTGATGTTAGAACGTATTGGAGTCCTGATGCTGTAAAGCGTGTGACTGGAAGAGAATTAACAGGCATCGCTAAAAACGGCGTCATTCATCTGATAAATTCAGGATCGACAACTTTGGATGCCACGGCACAGCAGAAAGACGCAGACGGCAATTCGATAATGAAGCCTTTCTGGGAAATAACGGAAGATGAGGTACAGGGTTGTTTAAGACATACTGTATGGCCGCAAGCCGATCACGGATATTTTCGTGCAGGAGGTTTCTCATCACTTTTTAAAACCGAGGGGCAGATGCCGGTTACGATGTGTCGTTTGAATATGGTAAAAGGCATGGGGCCGGTTCTTCAGATGGCAGAAGGGTGGACCGTTGATTTACCGGAAGACATTCATTCAAAACTGGATGAACGCACTAATCCCACATGGCCTACCACATGGTTTGTGCCACGTACCAACGGAAAAGGTGCATTTAAAGATGTGTATTCGGTTATGGCTAACTGGGGGGCAAACCATGGAGCTGTTAGCTTTGGTCATATCGGAGCCGATTTAATAACACTTGCTTCCATGTTACGTATCCCTGTGAATATGCACAATGTAGACGAAGACAAAGTTTTTCGTCCAGCTGCCTGGTCGTCTTTTGGAGAAGATAAAGAGGGAGCCGATTATAGAGCTTGTGCAACCTACGGTCCTCTTTACGGGAATAAATAAATGTTATGATAAATAAAGATATTGCTATAATTTTTGATTGCGGTGCCACTAATGTCCGGGTAATTGCTATGGATACCACCGGTAAAATTTTAGCGTCAAAGGCAACAAAAAACCATTCAGATGAAGATCCCTTTTATCCGGGCGGACGCATTTGGGATCTCGATACAATATGGAGTAGACTTTGCACAGCAGCACGCGAAATAACATCTCAAATCGATACGGCGCGAATTGCCGGAGTTTCTGCCACTACATTTGGTGTTGACGGTACGTTGGTTGATGAAAACGGGCATATGCTGTATCCGGTTATTTCTTGGCAATGTAATCGTTTACAAGCCATAATGGAATCTGTAGATAAATATATATCCACAGAGAAACTTTATGCGATCAGCGGAGTCTATCCTTACGCCTTTAATACCATTAATAAACTGATTTGGTTCAAAGAGAATAAACCGGAACTGTTAAAATCGGCCTGTCGCTTTGTTTTTTTTTCTTCTTTGTTTTTAAATAAACTGACGGGAGCATTAAAAAACGATATGACTATGGCCGGAACTTCCATGACAATGGACGCTCAAAAAGGAGTACTTTCTGACGAAATCTATTCAAGTATTGGTATCGACAAAAGTTTGTTTGGCGAATTAGCATATCCTGGAGATAAGATAGGGGCAATAACTGAAAAAGCAAATATGATGACTGGAATTCCGGTTGGTGTGCCGGTCTTCCTGGCCGGTCACGATACACAATTTGCGATTTTTGGCTCCGGAGCGGATATAAGCCAGGTTGTATTAAGTTCCGGAACATGGGAGATTTTAATGGCGCGGAGTAAAAGCTTTAGATCGACCAAAACAGAACTTAACAAACAGATTACAACGGAGTTGGATGCAAAAGCTGGTGTTTTCAATATTGGTCAGAATTGGTTGGGTTCCGGGGTTCTTGAATGGTTTACAAAGAACTTTTGCTCCGGATTGAGCGGAAATGAACTATATGAAACCATTATTTGTGAAGCAGAAGGTGTAGAAGCTTTAAGTCATGGCTTGTCAGTAAATCCTTCGTTTTATGACGATTCCGGAAGCTCCAAAAGTGGTACTATAAGTGGGTTGACGATTAATACAAGTCGGGCTCAAATTTACAGGGCTTTACTGGAAAGTCTGGCATTTCGATTACGTGAAGGTTTGGAAGCACTACAGGAGGCAGGAGGATTTAAAGCAGATAAAATCATTTGTGTCGGAGGTGGTTCACAGAACAGACTTTGGAATCAGTTACGTGCAGATGTTTGTAATGTGCCAATTGAACTTATAGATCAGAAAGAGACCACCGTACTGGGGGCTTCGCTGTTTGTTTTTGCCGGGGCAGGTGTTTATGCAAACGTAGATGAAGCCAGAGAAAAAATAGTGTATAATCCGAAGATTGTTCAGCCTGCGTCAGGAAGAGACATATATGAACAGGCCTATGCAGAATTTTTAGAACCTGTCTATAAACTCGGGAGTCTGGAGTAGAAAGTTCAAATGCAAGGCGCGTAAAAAATTCAACCCGCAGAATACTTGTGTATTTGAGGAGTTGAATTTTGAGCAGCAACGCAGCAGTTGGACTTGATAGACAGACTCTATTTAGTGTCTGTCCATAAACTAAAGAGTCTGGAGTAGAAAGTTCAAATGCAAGGCGTGTAAAAAATTCAACCCGCAGAATACTTGTGTATTTGAGGAGTTGAATTTTGAGCAGCAACGCAGCAGTTGGACTTTATAGACAGACTCTATTTAGTGTCTGTCTATAAACTAAAGAGTCTGGAGTAGAAAGTTCAAATGCAAGGCGCGTAAAAAATTCAACCCGCAGAATACTCGTGTATTTGAGGAGTTGAATTTTGAGCAGCAACGCAGCAGTTGGACTTTATAGACAGACTCTATTTAGTGCCTGTCTATAAACTCGGGAGTCTGGACTAGAAAGTTCAAATGCAAGGCGTGTAAAAAATTCAACCCGCAGAATACTCGTGTATTTGAGGAGTTGAATTTTGAGCAGCAACGCAGCAGTTGGACTTTATAGACAGACTCTATTTAGAGTTTAAAAACAAGAACAGGTAGAGCCTTCGGGAAACCTGAATAAAATGACATTATGCTAAAAAGAATATCGCCGTTAATTAGTCCGGAGCTACTGGGAGTTCTTGCCCGAATGGGGCATGGAGATGAGATTGTATTAGCTGATGCTCACTTTCCGGCTGAAACATTTAACAACAGAGTAGTGCGTGCCGACGGGTTGCGAATCTCCGATTTGCTTGAGGGGATCTTGCCTTTATTTGAACTTGATGCATACGTTTCTTCTCCGCTGGTTATGATGTCTGCTGTTGAAGGAGATGTACTTGATTTAAAGGTTGAAGAAGAGTATTTACGGGTAATTCATAAATCAAATCCGGATGTTGCCCCTATTTGCAGAATCGGTCGTTTCGATTTCTATGACAGGACAAAAAAAGCTTTCGCTGTTGTTATAACAGGAGAGATTGCAAAGTATGGGAATATCTTGTTGAAAAAAGGAGTTACGCCTGTTGTATAGTGGCTATAAGAAAACTCCGACAACTGCGTTATGCTCTTTTTAAAAACAGTTGTTTGTGTAAGAAAACTCGTTGATTTTCAAAAAGAACAGGCTCTGTTATCGAACCTTTCTTAAGAGCCGCTTCTATTATGAGTCGTTTTCTTAGAAGCAACTATTTATACGTAATTTCTGGTATAAAAAGTTGTTTTTTCTGGACTTGCATTGTTCGGATGCAGAGCCTGCAGGTTTGCGTGTTAATGAATCGGTTTTGTTTTGATTGGAGATGACGTCAGTAAATAAAGGCGTGTTTACAGTGAGTTTCCTTGTCCTCACTACTGTTCATCCTGGAGATTTTTTTTGTTGTTACTCCAGACCTAAAATCTGCCAAATAATCCGTTTTCTCTTGTGTCGCAATAAACAAAAGAGTAAACATTGAAATTTATTCTGTTAGTTTCCATTTTACGCTGAAGGCTAAGGATGGGGGTTGTTACATCTACATTTAAATGGTGCTGAAGTTCCTCATCGGGAAGAATAGCTTTAATGTTCTGTTCACCTCCTTTTATATCAACCTGATAGAATTCTCTTAATACTGCAAAAAGAGAGTTGTTGTTCAGGTTTTTAGATGTAAACCTAGGCATGTTCAGGTTGGGAATGAATGATATGTCGTAAAAAACCGGTCGGTTATTCATCAGTCTTAATCGCTCAAAATAAATGCAGCCACTTTCGGCTTCAATGTCGGAAAGTTCAAAGAAGAATTGATCGGGCCATGGTTTTACCACCGGCTTTACAATTACTCTGGTAATCAGATTTTCTTTTCCAACAGCCGAGGTTGTGCCACCTAATGATAGAATGCCTATTCCTTTGGGTTTTTTTTGAACGACACTTCCCCGTCCCTGCTGTTTTTTTATAAACCCCTCATTGGTTAATATGTCAAGAGCTTTTCGAATGGTTGGTCTTGTTACAAGATGAACCGCGCATAATTCATTCTCCGATGGAAGAATATCCCCCTCTGAATAAACACCTTGTTCAATGTGTTTTCTTAAAGTTTCGTAAACGATACGGTATTGAGGTGTTGAGTTTTTCAAATTAAGTTATTTGTTTTCAAATGTAATGAAAATATATATTATAACAAGTAGATGTAAATGTAAATATATATTAGTTTATATAATAGTTTAAAAGACATATAAAGAGGTATTTAATGTAATTAGATAAAATAATCAAAAACATACTTGTAATTACAAGTTAAAAACACTTTATTTGTAAATAAAAACAATATGGCAAATCCGATATTATTACCGCGCCAGGGGCAGTCTGTAGAATCATGTATCATTTCCCGGTTTTATGTTAAGGAGGGAGACGAAGTGACTAAAGGGACTCTCTTGTTTGCATATGAGACGGACAAAGCTTCTTTTGAGGAGGAAGCAAAAGAAGATGGAGTGATTTTGGCTCTGTTTTTTAAGGAAGGCGATGAGGTTCCGGTATTGACAAATGTGGGGGTTATTGGAAATCCCGGAGACTCGTATCAGGAATTTGTTCCGGGAGGGGGAACTGGTGAGGAGACACAATCGGCAGTGGTTGAAAAAGAACAAATTGTTGAAGTTGTAAAAGACACTGTTTCATTGCCCGTAGAAGGTTTGAAAACAGATGATGTTCTGCTTGTCTCTCCCAGGGCTAAAAATCTTGCAGCAAGCGAAGGTGTTAATTATCGTTCAATTTCGGGAACAGGCCCTCACGGAAGGATAATCGAAGCTGATATTCTAAATGCAATAGCCAGTCAGCCTAAACAAACACCACTTGCAATGAAAATGATCCGGGAAGAGGGCTTGCAGTCGCAGGGAAAGGGATCGGGGATAGGACAACGTGTTACATCAAACGATCTGATTGCTTCCGATACAGTGTATGTTTCAGATTCGGAAATTGTGAAACTGCCCAACATCAGGAAGTTAATTGCAAATGCAATGCACCAGTCATTACAAAAATCAGCACAACTCACGCATCATTTAAGTGCCGATGCAAGAAAATTACAGGAAATGCGCCGGAAAGTGAAAGCAGCACAAAAAGAAGGTTATAGGCATAACCTTACTTTAAATGATATGGTTTGTCTGGCAGTGATTAGAACACTTAAGAAGTATCCCGGTGTAAACTCCCATTTTCTTGGTGATAGTATTCGGGTATTTAAGAAAGTACATCTGGGACTGGCTGTTGATACAGAAAGAGGTTTGATGGTACCGGTAATTAAAAATGCCGATGATCTTTCTATCCAGGGTTTATCTTCCCGGATGAAAGCACTGGCCGACTCATGCAGGCGTGGTAGCGTAGATCCGGAACTACTGGCACCTGAAGCGGCTTCGTTTACCGTATCCAATCTGGGAAGTTACGGTGTGGAAATGTTTACACCGGTTATTAATTTACCACAATCAGCCATTCTGGGTGTAAACACAATTGTACCCCGGCCTAAAGATTTGGGAGACGGGATTTATGGTTTTGTTCCGCATATCGGATTGAGCCTTACCTATGATCATCAGGCACTGGATGGTGGTGGAGCCACCCGCTTTCTGCGGTCTGTTGCCAACGAAATAGAAAACCTGAAATTTGAACTTTAACTAACCTGAATGATGGATTAGAACTTCGTTATGAGCGATGAAAACTATATAAAATAAGGGATTACTGAAACGAGGAACCATCGTTCATGCGTTGAAGGAATGCAACAAAGAGTCTTGTTTTGAAGTGATTTCATCGTGTAATAGATTTTCTAATGCATATTTCGGGTTTAACAAGATACAGATATGAAATATGACCTGGCAATTCTGGGCGGAGGCCCTGCCGGATATGTTGCGGCAGAGCGTGCCGGAGCCAAGCGTTTAAGCGTTGTAATTTTTGAGAAAAGAGCGTTGGGAGGAGTATGCCTGAATGAAGGATGTATTCCTACAAAAACTCTTTTATATAGTGCTAAAATATACGACACTTCTGTTGCATCCCAAAAGTATGGGGTAAGCAATGCCGACACACACTTTGATATCAAACAGATTATGAGGCGAAAAGAAAAGATTGTAAAGCGACTTGTAGGCGGTGTGGATGCAAAGATGAAGCATGCCGGAGCGAGGGTTGTTAAAGGACTCGCAACCATACAGGGAAAAACAGCAGAGGGAATAAGAATAGAGTCAAACGGGGAGAGTTACCTGGCTTCAAATCTTATGATCTGTACCGGTTCGGAAGCATTTATCCCTCCCATTACCGGTTTAGATATCTTGTCAGAGAATATTTTGACGAACCGGGAAATTCTACAGCTCAATTCATTACCGGAATCTTTAATCGTAATTGGTGGTGGTGTAATCGGTATGGAGTTTGCAAGTCTGTACAATAGCTTTGGGGTTAAGGTCGCGGTCATAGAAATGTCAGATAAGATTCTGGGTGAGATGGATGTTGAGCTAAGTACCATGTTAAAGGGAATCTATGAAAAGCGGGGTGTTGAGATAAACCTGCTCTCAAAAGTTACGGAAATCAAAGGGAGTACCGTTGTTTTTGAAAAAAACGGTCGGTCAGTAGAAGCAGGTGCGGAGAAAATACTCGTAAGTGTCGGAAGGAAACCGGTTACTCAGGGGTTTGGGCTGGAAACCTTAGGTGTTGAGCTGTGTAATGGAGGTATAAAAGTTGATGAAAAAATGAAAACAAATGTTTCAAATGTTTATGCAGCGGGCGATGTAACCGGATTTTCATTACTGGCGCATACTGCATATCGGGAAGCCGAAGTGGTTGTAAATAACCTTACCGGACGAAGAGACAGAATGAGATACAAGGCTATACCTTCGGTTGTTTACACTAATCCTGAATTTTCGGGAGTGGGACATACAGAAAAAACAGCAAGGCAGGCGGGGATCGATTATAAAACCGTTGAATTACCCATGGCTTATGCCGGCAGATTTATTGCTGAAAACGAAGGTGGAACCGGAATCTGCAAAGTGTTGGCGGGAGCCCGGTATGGTGAGGTGTTAGGAGTTCATATGCTTGGTAACCCTTCGAGTGAAATGATATACGGTGCCGCAATGGCAATTGAAAATGAAATGACGATTGAAGAAATTCAGGAAGTGGTATTTCCGCACCCAACGGTCTCTGAAATTTATAAAGAAACTGCATTCTCATATTAAATAATGTGTTCGATAAATAATAAAATTTACTATAATGCCAAAAGCACAATTCATTGATCCGATAAAGGTGCGCGAAGCATCGCAGGTTGAATTTAAACCAATTCCGGTGAACCGGTATTCAAAAACAATTGAAGACGAAAAAGTAAATTACTCTGCGGAGGATTTTATGAGAATATACCATGATATGGTGGTAATTCGCGAATTCGAAACCATGTTAAACCAAATTAAAACTACAGGTGAATATCAGGGTGTTGCATATAATCACCCGGGGCCGGCTCACTTGTCAATTGGTCAGGAGGCTTCTGCTGTCGGAATGGCTTATCTTCTTGATAAAGAAGATTTTATTTTTGGGTCGCATCGTAGTCATGGTGAAATTTTGGCAAAGGGTTTAAGTGCAATTCATAAACTCGATGAAATTGAACTTAACAAAGTTATGTCGGAATTCTTTGATGGTACAATTTTCAATATCATAAAAAAGGCGTATCCAGATACAACGGTTAAACAACAGGCTGTGCGATTTTTGTTGTATGGTACATTGGCAGAGATTTTTGCCCGGGAGACCGGATTCAATAAAGGCCTGGGGGGAAGTATGCATGCATTCTTTACTCCTTTTGGCGTTTACCCAAATAATGCAATTGTAGGAGGTAGTGGTGATATTGCAGTTGGAGCAGCTTTATTTAAGAAAGTAAATGCAAGGTCGGGTATGGTTGTCGCAAATATTGGCGATGCATCAATGGCTTGTGGTCCCGTTTGGGAAGGTTTGTCTTTTGCAACCATGGATCAGTTTAATGAACTATGGGAAGGTGAATATAAAGGCGGATTACCGCTGATAATCAATATAATGAACAATCAATATGGTATGGGGGGACAAACCTGTGGTGAAACCATGGGGTATGAAGTCGCTGCCCGGATTGGAGCCGGAGTAAATAAAGATCAAATGCATGCCGAACGCGTTGACGGTTACAACCCCCTGGCCGTTATTGATGCCTATAAGCGAAAGAAGAAAATAATAGAAGAGAAAAGAGGTCCGGTATTGCTTGATGTGTTGACATATCGCTATAGTGGTCACTCACCGTCTGACGCTTCTTCGTATCGTTCGAAAGAAGAAGTGGAAGCATGGGAAGAACAGGACTGCATTCAGTCTTTCGGGAAAGAATTAATCGAAGCCGGGGTGACAACACAAGATGAACTGGAAAAAGTCTGGTCAGAAATACAAAGGACAATTTTAGAAATATTTAAACTGTCAATTCATGATGAAGTGTCTCCCCGGATGGATCTATCTGTTAATCCAGACATGATTCAGGAGATGATTCTTTCTGATGGTTCCGTAGATAAATTCGATGAAAGACCCGTTGATGTAAACCATAAAATGGAAGAAAATGTGCGCGTTCAGCAAATAAGTAAAAAAGAGCGTTATGCTTATGACAAAAACGGAAAGGCCTTCTCTAAAATGAAGCAGTACCAATTACGCGATGGTATTTTTGAAGCCATGGCAGATCGGTTTTATAAAGATCCGACACTGATTGCATATGGAGAAGAAAACCGCGACTGGGGCGGGGCTTTTGCCGTGTACCGCGGATTAACAGAGGCACTCCCCTATCATCGATTATTTAATACACCAATTTCAGAGGCTTCCATAATAGGTACGGCAATTGGATACGCTATGTGTGGTGGCCGCGTGGTTCCTGAAATTATGTACTGTGATTTTCTTGGTCGTTGCGGCGATGAGGTGTTTAATCAGCTTCCTAAGTGGCAGGCAATGAGTGGTAATGTAATTAAGATGCCGGTAGTAATCAGAGTGTCGGTTGGGTCTAAGTACGGGGCACAACACTCACAAGACTGGACTTCGCTGGTTGCTCACATTCCAGGGTTGAAAGTTTGTTTCCCTGTGACTCCATACGATGCGAAAGGACTTATGAATGCAGCACTTCAGGGAACCGACCCTGTTGTATTCTTTGAAAGTCAGAGAGTGTACGATATCGGGGAGCAATTTATTGAAGAGGGTGTGCCCGAAGGATATTACGAAGTGCCATTTGGTGAGCCGGTTGTGAGAAAAACCGGAAACGATATTACCATTCTTACCATTGGAGCAACACTATATCGGGCACTTGAGGCTGCTAAAACTCTGGAAGAAAAGTTTAACATGACAGCCGAGGTCATTGATGCACGTTCGTTGGTGCCATTCAATTACGAACAGGTAATCGAATCCGTAAAAAAAACCGGTAGAATTGTATTGGCCAGCGATGCGAATGCTCGTGGTTCTTTCTTAAACGATATGGCCGCAAACATTACAGAGCTGGCATTTGATTACTTAGATGCTCCCCCGGTGGTTGTCGGATCAAGAAATTGGATTACGCCGGCATACGAGCTGGAAGATGCATTTTTTCCGCAGCCTTCATGGTTTATTGATGCAATTCATGAGAAGATTGTTCCATTAAAAGGGCATCAGCCTGTACAGAATTATACCCCTTTAGAGCAAATCCGTCGCGCCAGACTGGGCGTATAAAATTACTTTCTATGAATTTTTGGAGTAAGTTTCCCGTCAAAGAATTGCTTTGTGAGATAGGTTCAGCCGAAAATGAAAAGATTTTGGCGGATGTAAATGCACACGTGCATACGCCATTCTCCTTTAGCGCGTTTCAATCTATCGATCAAGCATTGAAAATGGCCAGGGAAGAAAAGGTAAATGTCTTGGGAATTAACGACTTCTATACAACCCTGGGATATGAAGAGTGGGCAGAGAAATGCATCAAACATAAGATATTCCCTTTGTTTAATATCGAATTTGTTGGCCTTAGTCCTGAAGAACAGGAAAAAGGTATTCGTATTAACGACCCCAATAATCCGGGAAGAATATATATAAGCGGAAAGGGACTGGCCTTTCCTGCTTGTCTTGACGAACCATATTTCTCTCAACTGGAGAGTATTAAGATTTCCGCAAACCGGCAGGTAAAAGAAATGTGTCAGGCACTTAATAATCATTTTCGCAGGGTAAAAGTCGATATCCGGCTTTCCTACAATGAAATTGTTGAGAAATATACGATGGGCATGATTCGGGAGCGACATTTGGCAAAAGCCTTACGTGTTAAGGTTTTTGAAAAAACAAAAGAAAAAACAGCACGACTTGGGATATTGGTGAAAATATTCAGCCATCAGGCTCCCTTCTCAGACATTGACGATAAAGATTCGCTTGAAAATGAAATTAGAGCACGGTTGTTAAAAGCAGGCGGCCCCGCATTCATTCCTGAAAAACCCGAACAGTTTTTAGGGTTGAAGGATATCTGTCAGGTTATCTTAAAAGCAGGCGGAATTCCAACTTATCCATTGCTTGCTGACTCAGTAAACGGAGGATATACCGAATTTGAGAAAAGCAAAGAAGAACTTCTTAAAACGATGAAAGCAAAAGGAATTTATTCGGTTGAATTTATTACCAACAGAAACAGTACAAAATCACTTGAAGAATATGCCGCTTTTTTTGTTGAGAACAACATTATCGTAACATTCGGAAGCGAGCATAATACACCGGGGCTGTTTCCGCTTAAGCTGGTTACTAAAAACGGAGAGGAATTATCCGATAAGTTAAAAGAAATAAATTTTGACGGTGCATGTATGGTGGCCGCTCATCAGTATTTAACAGCACGTTATGGTTTGGGGTGTTTAAACGAAAAAGGAACAATAAGAGCCGACAAAACGGATGAGTTTAAAAAAATAGGAAAGGGCTTACTTAAATATTATTATTCAAATTAAAGAAATGGTGAATAAAGTAAAAGTTATTGCTGCTTTACGTATGTTATTTTCCGGGGAGAATCTTGTAGTAGTCCGGGAAATCAGACATATGCAGCAGGGCAGGGTATTAATTGTCGAACCTGAAGGTACAGATGCTTTGTCGAGTCTGACCCGGGAAGTAAGAAACTGGATTGACCAAAATGATAATTTACCGGAATATGTATCAATAAAAGGTGTTGGTACATTTGTAATTGCAGAATGCGCGGCATGTGCCGAGGTTGAAAGCAGGAATGAAAAATGTTTTCGTGTCAGGAATAATGCTCGAATGGAAAACAAAAATATAATCATTACCGGAGGTGCGCAGGGGTTTGGAGCCGGCATTGCTGAAGAGTTTTTTCAGGAAGGAGCCAATGTTGTTATTGCGGATTTAAATGAATCTGCCGGAACAAAGCTGGTCGAAGAAATGAATGCCCGGCAGCTTTCAAACCGGGCAGTTTTCCTGCAGACCGATGTATCAGATTATCATTCGGTTAAAAATCTGGTGGAACAGACAACACTTCATTTCGGAGGATTGGATGCAATGATAAGCAATGCCGGAATATTGCGGGCAGGTGGTTTGGATGAAATGTCTCCCGAATCGTTCGATTTAATGACGAAGGTGAATTACACAGGTTACTTTAATTGCGTTAAAGCTTCAGCAGAAATTATGAAGTTTCAGTCGGGGTATTCATCCGGTTATTATTTTGATATCATCCAGATAAATTCAAAATCGGGGTTGAAGGGGAGTAATAAAAACTTTGCTTATGCCGGAGGTAAATTTGGCGGTTTAGGGCTTACACAGTCTTTTGCTCTTGAATTAATGCCTTATCGTATTAAAGTCAATTCAATTTGTCCGGGAAATTTCTTTGACGGGCCGCTATGGTCAGATCCTGATAAGGGATTGTTTATACAGTATCTTAAGGCCGGAAAAGTACCCGGAGCAAAGACCATCGGGGAAGTGAAACTATTCTACGAAGCCCAGGTTCCTGCCGGTCGCGGCTGTGGAACATCAGATGTTGCAAAAGCAGCCTTTTATGCCATAGAACAGGAGTATGAAACCGGACAGGCCATACCTGTAACAGGTGGGCAAATTATGTTGCATTAAATAAGTTGTTTCGATGAAGATTAAAGCGGTGATTTTTGATTTAGACGGAACTTTGCTTGATACTATTGAAGATATTGCAGATGCTAATAATCTTATGTTAAGGAGTTATGGCTACCCGGAGCATAGTATAGAAAAGTACATTGAATGGATTGGATGCGGAGCAAAAAAACTTGTGTTAGCGAGTTTGCCTTCAAATGTAGATTGCCGTAAAAACCGAATTCAGGATTATTTGGATGAATACAAAAGGATTTATTCAAACAACATTGATAAAAAGACCCGATTATTTAATGGCATAGACCAGGTTTTGGATTATTTATCCGAACGCCACATTCCGGTATCAATAAATACCAATAAACCACAAGAACTTACCACGTTGGTTTTTCGGAAATTTTTGCAGAATTGGTCATTTAGGTTTATTTACGGTCAAAGTGACAAATTCTCCAAAAAACCGAATGCCGGGGCAGCTGAAGCTATCGCTTCGGGTTTGGGGACAGAGCCGGGAAATATCTTGTTTATTGGCGATTCAATTACAGACCTGGAGACAGCAGAAAATGCTGGTATGCCTTCAATTGGAGTGCTATGGGGTTATGGAAATAAAGAACAAATGGAAAAAGGAGGAGCGGTGAAAATGATCAACCATCCCTTGGAAATTATTGAGTTTATCAAGTCGAATAATTAGAGCCTGTCTATAAACATTAGATGAAACAGACCATGTCTGATTTGATGCTGTGGTACACATGAATCATGATTAAATGGCAAATTTTCAGAAAGGTCACAAATTTTAAAAGGATGAAAACAAAAGCAGTACGATTATACGGAGCAGGAGACCTTAGATTAGAAGAATTTGAGTTGCCTCCTGTTAAAGAGGATGAAATTTTGGCAAAAGTAGTTACCGATTCAATTTGTATGTCGTCATATAAGGCCGCACATCAGGGAGCAGCGCACAAACGAATTCCGGAAGATGTTGCCAATAATCCAATCATAATAGGTCACGAATTTGCCGGCGAAATTGTTGAGGTTGGTTCAAAATGGGCAGATAAATTTAAAGCAGGGGATAAGTATTCAATTCAACCGGCACTCAACTATGAAGGAGGACCGGTCGGAGTGTTAAGTGCCCCCGGTTATTCATATGAATTTATTGGTGGTGATGCAACGTATATAATCATTCCAAACGAAGTCATGGAAAAAGACTGCCTTTTGAGATATACAGGCAGAGGATATTATCCGGCTTCCTTAGCAGAGCCACTTTCATGTGTTATAGGAGCAATGCATGCGAATTATCATACAAAACCGGGTTCTTATGTGCATGAAATGGAGATAGCTCAGGGGGGTAATATGGCTATATTGGCAGGTGTTGGCCCAATGGGTTTAGCGGCTATTAATTATGCAATTCATCGCGAAGATCGGAGACCAAAATTACTGGTGGTTACGGACATTAACCAGGAAAGACTTGATAGAGCTTCCAGTTTATATACGGTTGAAGAAGCAGCAAAGAACGGTATTGATTTAAAATATGTAAATACTTCGAAAATAGATGACCCCGTAGCAGAGTTAATAGCTTTGACAGGTAAAGAAGGCTTTAACGATGTGTTTGTTTTTGCTCCTGTTGCTTTTTTAGTTGAACAGGGTGACAGGCTTTTAGGGCAGGATGGCTGTCTGAATTTTTTCGCCGGACCTTCAGATCCTGATTTCTCAGCCAAAATGAATTTCTATAATGTTCATTACCAGTTTACTCATATAGTGGGAACTTCGGGGGGGAATAACGATGATATGAAAGAGGCATTGTGTTACTTCGAAAAAGGATTAGACCCGGCAGGACTGGTGACGCATATTGGTGGTATTGATGCAGTTGCAGACACAACATTTAACCTTACCGAAATTCCCGGGGGAAAGAAATTGATTTACACGCATATCAATCTGCCATTAACGGCCATTTCCGAATTTAAGAAACTGGGAGGAGCAAACCCGCTGTTTAAAGAATTAGATCAGATTTGCGAGGCAAACAACGGACTCTGGAGTATTGAAGCGGAAGATTATTTATTAGCTTATAATCAGAATAACTAAAAAAATAATATAATATGCATTATTTAGCTGACACAGCAAATATCGGGGAACTTAAAGCCTTATTCTATTATTTCCCCCTTGAGGGAATAACCACTAATCCAAGTATTTTAAAAGCAGAAGGGGAACCTCTATCGAAAATAGTACCCCGGCTTTTAGAAGTTGTAGGCGGTAAAATGATTCATATTCAGATGATTAGTTCTAATCATAAAGATATGGTAAGAGAAGCGGAACTTTATCGGGAGTATTTTGATCTTAAGGACAATTTTTATGTTAAGATTCCGGTAACCATTGAAGGCTACAAAGCAATGTCTATCTTAAAAGACAAGGGGTTTAACGTAACCGCAACTGCAATATTTACGCAGCAGGAAGCATTGGTTGCAGCTCGTGCAGGAGCCGATTATGTTGCTCCTTATGTAAACAGGCTTGATAACATTTCTTCACACGGAATAGAGGTGGTTAGTCATATTGTAAATAATATTAATACCTATGGTTTAAATACCAAGGTTTTAGCAGCAAGCTTTAAAACGGTTGACCAGGTACACAGAGTGAGTGTCGGTGGCTGTCATGCAGCAACAATTAGTTATGAAATTCTTGACAGATTAAGAAGTCACCCAATGACAGATATGTCGGTTGAGGCGTTTGAAAAAGATGGAAAGGATATTTACGATTTAAACATTTAGCGTAAAGACGTAGTCTGAAAAACAGAACTTGAATGAACGTATAAAACCGTCAATGAATTACTTGTTAATATTTCGAATATGAAATCAGCTCAACTCATAGCATTAAAACAAATACAAATAAACGAGGTGCCCGTGCCGGAAATTGAACGTAACAATGATGTTCTGGTAAGAGTAAAATCGGTTGGGATCTGTGGTTCGGATATGCACTATTATGCCAGTGGAAATATTGGCAGCCTGGTGGTTGATTTTCCTTTTACTCCCGGACATGAAGGCGCGGGTATTGTGGAAAAGGTTGGAGAGGAGGTCAGGCACGTTAAACCGGGTGATCGTGTTGTTATAGAACCCTCCTTGTCCTGCGGAGTTTGTTCGCAGTGTCGGGCAGGAAGGCCGCACACATGTTTAAACAATAAGTTTATGGGCTGTCCCGGGCAATTGGCCGGAAATCTTTCTGAATGGATGGTCGTAAAAGACAGTCAGTGTTTAAAGCTGGATTCCGCATTGTCGTTTGAAGACGGAGCCCTGTCAGAGCCATTATCAATAGGACTTTATGCAAATAAACAAGCAAATTATTCTGGTGGACAAAGAGTTGGAATACTCGGTTTCGGGCCAATAGGAATGAGTGTATTGCTGACTTCACAGGCAACTGTTCCGGGTACATATTTTGTTACCGATAAGATTAACGAGAGGTTAGAAATCGCAAAACATTCAGGAGCAGACTGGGTGGGGAACCCAATGTTAACAGATGTAGCTTTAACAATAAAGAAGAATGAACCTGAGTTGCTAGATGTAGTTTTTGAATGTTGTGGTCAGCAGGATGCATTCGATACTGCGATTGAGCTTGTAAAACCCGGAGGGAAGATAATGATTATTGGCATTCCGGAGTTTAGCTCCTGGACTTTTAATGCCGAAAAAGCACGACGAAAAGAGATTTCCATCATTCATGTTCGCAGACAAAATAATTGTGTAGAAGATACGCTTGAACTCATGAAAGCCGGAAAATTGGATGCTTCAAAATTAATTACACACCACTTTGATCTGGAACAAACACAGGAAGCCTTTGAGTGGGTAAACGAATACAAGAATGGTGTTATGAAGGCGGTGCTACATTTATAGCCGACCACGTTGAATCGACCCCGTTTTTCTGGAACCTGTCAATAAACTAAAGAGTCTGGACTTTATAGACAGACTCTTCTATTTATATCTGTTTCTATATTCTTTTGGTGTTATTCCTGTTCTCTGTTTAAATGTGGAAGACAAATGCTGAAGCGATGAAAAGCCACAATTATAAGCGATTTCGGTTAAATCGTTTTTTTTCTTTTGTAATAATTTTTTGGCTTCAGTCACCCGAATGTTAATGATAAAACTCTGTGGAGGAAAACCAGTTAAATTTTTTATCTTTTCAGTAAACATAGTTTTGCCCATTCCAAAAGATTTGCAGAGTTTTTCAACCTCCCATTTTCGACTGAGGTCACTCATAATTAAGTCGGTGAATAATCTTATGAAATTATTTTCCATGTCCAGCATGTCTTTGTTATTCTGCAACTCCCTTAAAATATCAATAAACAAGAGCTCAAGGATGTTCATAATCTTGAGTCTGTAGTTATCGTGTTGGTTAACAAGCTCATAAGTTAAGTTATCGAAATACTTTTCAAGGTGCTTTACTTTTGTTAATATAATCCCGTTCTGTTCGGCTATAAGTTTGCCAAATTCTTTTTGAAAATTTATGGGAAGATTCGTCCATCTGCCCAGACAAAGATCGCTGCCTACTCCGAACTCTTCAGGTTTTATTACCATCCAGCACAGGTGACCCATATCCATTGAACCACTTGGGTTTCCATGAACTATCCAGGGAGCTGTTATTGATAAATCTCCAGGGTACATTATCTTTTCATGGTTTTCACCTTCTACGTGCCAGCTGTGTTTCCCGCTTTTTACAAAGTGGATTTCAATTCCGTCATTTATGTGCGGCCCCATATTGTCATCAATATTAATTTGCGAAATTTTTACGTTGCCAAATTGACGAATAAAAGGGATGTCCGATAATGGACCGCGCGCACCATCATGCCACCAGTATCCCGATTGTCCTATGTGAAGGGTGTCGTTTGTTGAGAATTTTACCTTCTTCATTTAAATAACTTTTATTACAGATGTTTAGAGCCTGTTTAAATATTGTTTCAGAAAATTGTTTAACAAGATTTTGGATGAAAGGTGTTTTATACATTCCATCTGATAAAACTTAATCAGTCGCTTCATTAAGCTTAAGAAATGATTATAAATAATAATTAAATGAACAAAAATATAAAAAAAATAAATAAGATGATAAATGGTCGATTATATTAAAACCATCTCCATTCACTTCCTTGGGGACTATTTCTGAATTCGATTCATCATTATTGGTCTTTATAATAAAACATTTGGCTGTTTTGTAGGTCGTATCTTTATTTCTGTCCAAAAATATCTCTTTCCTCAAAAAAGCTTCTTAATCTTTACAGCATAAAATTATATAAATGACCGGCGAATAATATTTACAATGAATAAACATGTAATATATTATTTTAGTTGTCAAATGAACAAACATGATACAAACCAATTACTATATACAAGATTTCCTGAACATAGACAGTGCATCTGAAGAATGCAATAAAACGCTTTGGGTTTCAGGAAAACCGGTTGATGCAAAGGAACAGGATGGTGTCATCACAATTCTGGTTCCTTTTTACAAACAAGAAATTGAGATGGATGATATCTCACGAAGTAAAAATACCGAACCTGTTTATTATCATTTAAGTTTGGCAGCATATGGAGATAAAGTATTAAGAGTAGTATTAGAAGATGAAAAGAAAAAGTGTATTCAAAACAGTAAGTTTTTATTAAACTACAGTAAAGAAATTAAACAATCCAACCTTCAAATAGAAAGAAAAGAAGATATATGGAATATACTTGATGATAAGAAGAAAATCAGAGCAAGCATTCATCTGAAGAATCCAGAAATCAATTTTTGGAGTGATTTAATTGAAGCTCCGGATGATGTTATGGATATTACCTTTTTTCCTGGTGACAATAATAAAAAGATACAATTAAGCACTAAAGACCTTTTCTTTCCTAAAAGAAAGGGGTCTCTTCCATTGGCTTTTATAAAGGAAGGAGATAAAATTACACAAAGTACTTTTTCGTTTCATGCAGAGAAAGATGAATGTTTCTGCGGTACCGGAGAAAGGTTTAGTAAACTTGATCTGTCTGGCAAAACGATTGACCTGATAAATCAGGACGGACAAGGAGTAAACAGCAGACGAACCTATAAAAATGTGCCATTCTATATTTCCAGCAGGATGTATGGTTTTTTTCTGAACTCATATGCGCATTGTAAATTCTCTTTTGCCGATCAGTCTACAAGAGCGGTTCAAATACTAAATGAAGAAGATTCTGTTGACTCGTTTCTAATTGCCGGAGATTCAATAGAAGAAATACAGCTTTATTACCGGCAGCTTACAGGTTTTCCCAGGCCCGCACCCCTTTGGAGTTATGGTATTTGGATGAGTAAGATGACATATGAATCGGCAAAAGAAATTAACGGAATTGTAGATAAGTTAAGAGATAAAGAATACCCTTTTGATGTTATACACATTGATACCGGCTGGTTTAGAAAAGACTGGTTGTGTGAATGGAAATTTAGCAACGAGAAATTCCCTGACCCTAAGATGTTTATTAAGAATCTGAATGATAAAGGTATACGCATAAGTCTTTGGCAAATGCCATATATAGCCAAAGAAGCAGAGCAATGTGATGAGGCTGTCAAAAACAAGTACATCGGACGACCTCAAAAGACGGTGAAACAGTCAGGGTCTAATTTTGGAGTTGCAGATTACGAAGGGACAATTGATTTTACCAACCCCGAAGCTGTTTACTGGTATATGGGCTTGCTCAGAGAACTTTTGGAGATGGGAGTTTCATGTATTAAGACCGATTTTGGCGAAGAAATTCATATGGATGCAACATATCACGGTTTAGATGCAAAGTTGCTTCATAATTTATATCCATTACTATACCAGTCAGCTGCCGCAGAAGTAACGAAAGAAATTACAGGTGACGCAATAATCTGGGCAAGAGCCGGATGGGCAGGCTGTCAAAGATATCCGGTTCACTGGGGAGGAGATGCTGCCGCCTCATGGGATGGAATGGCGGGCTCGTTAAAAGGAGCACTGCATTTGGGCTTATCGGGCTTTGCCTATTGGAGTAGTGATATACCGGGATTTCACGGAGTACCCGATTTTATGAATTCCGTTATCCCGGAGGATTTATATGTTCGCTGGACACAATTTAGCGTGTTTAGTTCACACATGAGATATCATGGAACATCGAACCGGGAACCTTATCACTTTCCGGATATAGAACCTGTTATACGTGAGTGGTGGACAATACGATATGCTTTAATTCCCTATATTCAAAAACTGGGAAAGCAAGCTTCATGTTCGGGATTCCCGTTTATACGCTCCTTAATATTTAATTATCCCGAAGATAAGGTATGTTGGCATATTGATGATCAATACCTGTTTGGAGACAGCTTTCTGGTTGCACCTGTTTTCAATTCAGAAGGAATAAGAGACATTTACCTGCCGGAAGGAGAATGGGTTAACTTTCACAACGGAGAAACCACCACAGGAGGAGTGTGGTTAAGAAACCAAAGTTTTCCCCTTAACGAAATGCCGGTTTGGATAAAAATGAATGAAACACTGCCGGTTTATCCTTACCGGGTAAATAATACCGATGAGATGGATATGTCCAAAGTCATTGAAGTTAAGGTTGACGAGAGCTATGCCGGAATCAAAGACACCTTAAGCGGGATAAAAGTAGAAACACATACATAATTCTGTCAAAAATAGTAACGATTAAATACATTTAATCTATGAGAAAAATGGTTGCATATTGTTTAAAAAGATTGTACTTCATTTTGTTTGCCTGCGTGTTGTCTATAGGGAGTTATGCTCAGGAAACAAGAATTATAACAGGTGAAGTCTCCGATGGAAATGAATTTGTTCCCGGTGTTAATGTTTTTATAAAAGGAACAACAATAGGTGCTTTAACGGATGTGAATGGAAAATATACAATTGAAGCTCCGTTGGCATCTGCAACACTGGTATTCTCTTTTATGGGATATGAAACACAAGAGATAGAGATACAGGGAAGATCCATAATTAATGTTATCATGGAACTGGATTTAATCGGGTTAAATGAAATCGTAGTCGTGGGATACGGTACAAAGAAAAAATCTGACTTGTCGGGTGCTATCTCCACAGTGGCCGGAGCTACTCTGGCGCAAACCAAAACTGCAAGTGTTACCAATTCAATTGCCGGACGTATTCCGGGGGTGATATCACGACAAAGCACCGGGGAGCCGGGAAAAGATGGTTCTTCAATTAATATTCGTGGTTTTGGTGCGGCACTCATTATTGTTGATGGCGTAGAGCAAAATATCAATAGCTTAGCTTCCGAGGAGATTGAGTCGATAACAGTTTTGAAAGATGCCGCTGCCGCAATATATGGGGCAAGAGCTGGTAATGGGGTGGTACTTATCACAACAAAAAGAGGAAATAATGCTAAACCAACGATTAATTTTAACATCAACTACTCACTTCAAACATTCACCTTTCTGCCCAACGCTGTCAATAGTGGACAATATGCAGAGTTAATGAATGAGCTGCAGACAAATGATGGCGCTGCTCCGGTTTACACTGAAGATGATATTCAAAAATACTACGATGGTTCCGATCCGCTGAATTATCCAAACACCGACTGGTGGGCTTTGTCAATGAGAGATTATTCACCCCAGATTACAAGTGACATTTCATTGCGAGGTGGGAATAACAGAGTGAAATACTACACCTTTCTGGGATATTTAGATCAGGAAGGAATGTATAAATCAGGCGATAACACTTTTAAACGTTACAATATCAGAGCAAATATAGATGCAGAAGTAACAGACTATCTTTCAGCATCAATTAATACATCATCTATTCATAGTGATATAAAAAGGCCCATTCGTTCCATTCAAAATTTATGGCAGGATTTTTATAACTCTATGCCCATTATGCCGGGAGAATTTCCTGATCCAACCAAAATTGCAACGGGTGGTAACGGAACAACCTCGGTGGTTGCAGGAACATCGTTTGATAAAGGGGGATACTCCGGAAATAAATTGGTTCGAAGTAATATATCAGGATCTTTAAATTTAAAGTTACCCTGGGTAGAAGGCTTGACTTTTAAAGGCTTTGGAAGCTTTGTTCAGAATAAAGCGGATACCAAAGACTGGAGCAAACAGTACAATGTGTATTCTTACGATCCGGCCACGGATGTGTACTCCGACATGGGGTCAAGTTATACGACAAACCTAAGGCAGACCTCAACCACTACAACAATATTTACCACTCAGCTTTCTGCATCTTTCAGGCGCACAATTGCCGATAACCACAATGTTGATGCTTTGGCACTTTATGAAAGAATAGACAGAAGAAGTTATAATCTTGGAGGATATGGAGAGAACTTTTTGACCAACACCATTGACTATTTATTTGCTTCCGGAGATGAAGGACAAACGACTACAGGAACAGCGAACGAGGATGGACGGAAAAGTTATGTCGGGCGGTTAAATTACAATTACAAAAGTAAATATTATGCTCAGGCAACAATCCGATACGATGGTTCACCACGCTTTAATAAAGGAAATCAGTGGGGCGTTTTTCCAAGCTTCTCTGCAGCCTGGAGGTTGTCAGAAGAGAGCTTCATTAAAAATAATGCTGACTGGGTAGATAACCTTAAGTTAAGAGGAAGTATGAGTAATCTTGGTTATGATGATACGGGTAATTTTCAATACCTGTCGGGCTATAAAATAACAACCAATAATGTAGCTTTTAATACCCCTCCGGGGTATGTAACAGACGGAATTCCAATGACAACAATTCATTCTACCGGACTTTCTAATCCCGGCATTACCTGGGAGAACATGTCAATTTATAATGCAGGGATAGATCTTGGTCTCTTACAGTCGAAATTATACCTGGAAGCAGATGTATTCTATCGCCTAAGAGAAGATATGCTGGCTACCCGCTATGGTACTCTGCCCAATACATTTGGAGCGGTTCTGCCAAAAGAAAATATAAATAGCCAGAGCAACAGAGGATTCGAATTTCAAATGGGGCATAAGAACACAATTAGCGACTTCGTGTATAGCGTGAGCGGAAATGTATCGTGGACAAGAGCCAGATGGGAGCATTTCGAAGAGGCTGAATATACCGATACGGATGACATTAGAATAAAGCAGAAAACGGGCAACTGGGTTAACCGCACTTTCGCATATCAATCCGATGGCTTATTTACATCACAGGAAGAAATCGATAATCATCCACTTAATCAGGATGGAACAGGCAACGCTACCATTAAGCCCGGGGATGTCAGGTATCTGGACTATTCAGGCCCTGACGGAGTGCCTGACAGTGTGCTGGATTGGAGAGACCAGGTGGAGATAGGCAAGAGTAGTGTGCCAGAGTTGATGTTCGGTATTACTTTCTCTGCAAAGTACAAAGGGTTTGATTTTGATATGCTTTGGCAGGGAGCAGGAAATTCAATCGTCAGGATTGGTTCTGTTCTTCCCAACTCAACACGTACGCCTTACGAATTCGTTTATGATAACAGATGGACAGAAGATAATAATAATGCAAATGCCCAACTACCTAGACTTTCCAGTAATAGTTATACGCATAATACATATCACTCCGATTTTTGGTATGTCAATGGTGCTTACTTTCGTTTAAAGAACCTCAATTTCGGATATACCTTTCCTAAACAGTGGATGAATGCTATCGGAATAGAGCGTTTACGTATCTATTTTGCAGGAACTAACCTGATCACTTTTAGTGAACTGAAAAAATGGGATCGGGATCCTGAAGGGCCTAATAACCAGGCTTATTACTACCCACAGCAAAAGACCTATTCATTTGGTTTATCACTATCGTTGTAAACTTCACTTAACCAATAAAATATAGATATGATGAAAAAGGTATTGTATTTACTTGCAATAATAAGCTCTTCATTTATAGTCTCTTGCGAGGATGTACTGAACAGAGTTCCGTTGGATCAAATAAGTGATGATAACGTGTGGGAAGACCCAAACCTGATAGATGCTTATGTGTTAGACGTCTACGGACGGATGATATTTCTTTACAACGACCTTAGTCAATACAGTCTGGCCAATCCTCAACTCGGAGTACAGTATGCCTTTAACATATTCAACGACCAGTCGACAAATGCCAGGCAATGGCTCGGACAGGTGCTTAATTATACCAAAGGGAACTACAACGAATCCAGAAATGCTGTAAGCTTCGATCAATGGCATTATGGAACCATACGTAAAATCAATGATTTCTTTGAAAAAATAGAAGATGCACCAATAGAGCAGGCACAAAAGAACGAGTTTATTGGCCGGATGTTTCTGGCAAGAGCTTTTATATATTTCACCATGGCGAAGTGGTATGGTGGAGTGCCGGTTATAACGGAAGCCCAGCCCGTGGATACCCCTGTTGATTCTCTCAGGGTGCCAAGAAGTACTGAAGAACAGGTCTATGATTATGTCCTTGCTCAATGCGATTCCATTATTGATAATGCCTTATTACCAACTACGCCTTCACGAAAAGGCGATCCGTCAGTTTATGTGGCATATGCACTTAAAAGTCGTGCAGCACTTTATGCCGCCAGTATTGCACGTTGGGGAGAGGTTAAAATTGATGGATTGACAGGTATTCCTGCAAGTGAAGAACAGCGATACTGGCAGGCATGTTATGAGGCTTCATCGGTTTTGACTGATGAGAACAGTCCGTTCTCCCTTTACGAAAAAAATGCAGATTTGGCCGAAAACTATCGAATGCTCTTTATTGATGAGGATAATACGGAAGCTATCTTCACGAAATATTACGATGGGGTGGCTGTTTATAATAACTGGACTGTAGATAATGGCTTGTCGGGGTGGACAGCTTCCTGGCGCACTGTGAATATTGCTCCGTTATTTGAGTTTGTTGAATCTTTCGAAAACAGCACTGGCGGTATACCTGAATGGGATAGAGATGCAATCAGCGACTCAGCCTGGACATATGACGAATTGTATGGCGATTTGGAACCTCGTTTCCATGCAATGATTGTCACACAGGGCACAAAGGATTGGTGTGGCTATAATGAAGTAGAGTTCTTCGAAAAAATTAAAACTGCTGACGGAACCGAAACAAAACAAAAAGGAGCTAATCTGCATACAGCAGGATGGCAGTTCTCAGGCTTTGGAATTAAAAAAAAGGTAGACCCTAATGGTTCAATCGATAATAATTCAGGGAATACGCCCATGATCGTATTTCGTTTGGCGGAGATGTATCTAAATCTTGCAGAAGCCGCATTGTATCTGGAGAATGTGAATAATGAGGAAGCACGTGTTGCCGTTAATAAAATTAGAGCACGCGTAGGTTTACCCGAACATGCAACTATTGATGAAGCCAGGATTAGACAGGAACGAAAGATTGAGCTGGCATTTGAAACCCACAGGCATTGGGATCTCAAACGTTGGAGAAAATCGGTGGAAGTGCTGGAAGGTAAGAAGTGGACAGGAGTTATTTATACCAAAGATGTGGTTACGGGAAAATTCCATGTCCTGTTTAACCCCAATTATCGAACTACCGGATTCTCTGATAAAATGTATTATTTTCCGATTGGCCAAAACAGAATAGCAAACAATCCCGCTTTAGCACCTGAGAATCCCGGTTATTAAAATCTGATATTAGAATTAAATAAGAATGTTGCGGAAATGAGAAAAAATTCTTCTTTACAATATTTATTACGCTTTATTTTTCATATCGTATTAGTAGGAGCATTCTTATTCTCCTGCACCGATAATTCTCCGAAGGAAAGCTTACCATTAACTTCGCGTATTCGGAGTTTTGAAACCAGAGGTCTTTACAATCAGAAGATGTCGCCAAAGGCATTTGTTAGCGACATCGTACGTAAAGGCTACAATGTGATTACTTACGGAGCTATATACGGAACAGGTTATACGCTCGTAAAAAACAGCGTCCTGCCGTTGCATCCCGGAGCCAATCCGGACTGGCTGCCAAAGGTGATAAAGGAGGCGCATCAGAAAGATGTAAAGGTGAATTGTTGGATGTGTTTCAATATCCAGGATGTCAGAACCGATAAAAGTCAATACATCATTGATAGTTTGTATCCTGAATATAAGATGCATTTCTTGGAGGGTGAATGCGATGAGTGTTCCGGGCAAACCGGAATGTGTATGATTACATCGCCGTACATTGGTAAGTACAAAACCCTGGTGAAAGAAGTCGCTGCCCTGGGCAGTGATGGCATTTGGTTTGACGGGTTTTATTACTCGGGTTTGCCAGATCCTTCGAAACCCGGATGCACATGTAAGTATTGCCGGGAAAGGTTTAGAAAGGAGACCGGCCTGGAGTTACCCGGGAAAATTGATTGGAATAGTTTGGCTTTTAAAAAGTGGGTGAGATGGCGCAACGAAAGATTATATCAGGTGGCAGAGGAACTGACAGACATAATTCATCAGGTAAACCCCGATTGTAAAGTGACCTTTAATACCAATACCTGGCCATTTATGAAAAAAGACTGGGAGACAGGAGTGCCATTATGGAAGACCGATAAATTCGGGGTCTCACAGCACGCCTTTTATTTTCAGCCGGGTATGCGTTGGATGATGTTAGGGTACAAAGCCAGGTTGTCTCACGATATGAATCCCAATCATTCAGATATATGGCAGTGGGCAGCTCCCGGATTTCATACAGGAAATGAAGCACATGATTCAGTAATGAATTTTAATTATATGGCATTACATAGTTATGCCGGCCTTACCTATGGTACTGCCGCCTGGCGTGCCGGAGACAACCCTGAGTTTGCAAAAAAAATCAATAAAGCCCTTGCTGATCCCGAGAAATATTTTCAGACAAAACAAATGAAAAATATGGGCGTGTTAGTGAGTCAGAACACACACGATTTTTGGGGACATCTGCCAAATACAGAGAACCTGAACACTTATAGAAATAGCGTGTTGGGAACCTGGCTGTTATTGACCGAAAACCATGTGCAATTTGAGTTTATTTTCGATAATCAGTTAGAGCAGGGCAAAATTGACGATTACAATATAATTGTACTGCCCAATACAGCTTGCCTGAGTGAAGCCCAGATCACAGCGTTGAAAAAGTATGTTAATGCAGGGGGGAAATTAATTACTACGGCCAATGTTGCTACTTATGACGAATGGGCAGATCAAAAAATTGATGCCGACAGACTGATAGCACAAAGCACGTATTTTGAAACAGATCCGGGTAATGAATATCTGAAGAACAGTCAAAGTCCGGTAGCAAAAGAATTTTTAGCCGTTGCACGCGAAAATGAAGAGCCTCTGATAACAATCAAAGCCCCGCCATATGTGGTTTCTAATGCATTCACGGGTGATGATGGTTATTTATATATCCACCTTCTCAATGTGAAATCTTTTTACGACCAAAATAACCATTCGGGATTCCGGGGACTCGGAATGCAGGATAAAGCCGGGGATAAACGATATCACCCGAGCCAATATATTCATGTTGATATGAGCATAGAATTAAGGGAGGAGATGAAAGTTCAGGCACTGATTCCGGATGATAGTAACATTTCTATGCATGGAAATAATACGATTGAGTTAACCGGTATGGGGTTTCATCAGCTAATAGTTGTGGAAATTAATCATCAAAAACCAGAAGAATGAGAATAGTATTTACATTTTATTTATTCATGTTTTTTATCACAGGCTATGGGAATACGATAAAAGTAAGTTCTGTAGAACAGTTGTTGAATGCTAAAGAAAATTTAAGAGGTGGAGGAGGAAGTGCTACAGTTGTATTGGCAGAGGGTATCTATTTTTTGAAAACTCCTTTATCTTTTGACGAGGAAGATGGACGGGATGGAGAGAATTATATCACATATAAAGCAGAAGAGGGAGCAACACCTGTTTTAAGCGGAGGATATCAGGTCAGTGGAACCTGGACTCAGGTAATAGGTAAAAGTTATTACAAAACAACCATTCCGGCATCAGACTCCGACAAGTTAATTTATACCCGTAATCTTTACGTAGACGGCAAGCGCGCACGGCGCGCTAAATCGGGCCCAGTCTATATTCGTGGTACTTATGAGAAAGGCTTTACCATTAATGCATCGGAAATACCCATGTTTTCCAAACCACAATATGTCGAGTTGAATCAATTGGTGCGTTGGCGCGATCATTACTACAAACTCATAAATATGAAAGCAGTTACAGCTCAGAATGGGGATGACATCTATCTGCTTGAAATAAAAAATCTGAACTGGGCACGCACAATGTCTGCACCAATGTGGCCCGGAGGAAAGCATAAGGAATTAGATGTTCCTTTTTATTTTGAAAATGGCATCGAGCTTCTGGATGAACCGGGCGAATGGTATTATGATGCAGAAACAGCAGAACTTTATTATTATCCCTTGCCTGGTCAGGAAATGAATAATGCAGAGTTCATTCTCCCCTGTCTGGATCGGGTAATAGAGATTCTTTCTTCCGGAGCTGATAGTAAAGTGAAGAATATTCGTTTTGAGGGACTTACATTTTCACATACCAATTATGCATTTGCTTCTAAAGAAGGTTTTTTAACCTTGCAGGGTTCCAATTCAGCTTCAGGCGAAGGGGCAATTGGAGCCGACAGAAGTTACGATCAACCTAATCCGGTGGTAAAAACATTTATCGAAGGAGCCTGCCAGCTGGATGGAGCTGAACGAATCGTATTTAAAAACAACATGTTTACTCATTTAGGCGGTAACGGACTCAATATTCACAATAATACCAGTCAGGTTAATGTGCTGAATAATACTTTTCAGGACATATCCGGAACAGGAATCAGGGTCAGTAGTTGTTTCAATATGAAAATCGGGGATATTTCCGACACGGAAGGTGCTGTCTCCAACACACTTATCAAAAATAATTTTATTCATAGAATTGGATGCGAATTTAAAGGAAGTATTGGGATAGAATTCATGTATACCGATAATATTAAAGTGCTTCATAATGAGATAAGGAAGGTTCCTTATCTGGGAATTTCGTGCGGCTATGGCTGGGAAAGTTCGTGGTCAGATTATTCAACAACAATGCGCGATGCTGAAGTTCGTAACAACAAGATTACCGGAGCTTTGAGTCAGGCTAAAGAAGGAGGTAGCATATACACACTGAACCGACACAACAGCACAGTGGATGGCGATCCGGGACTTTTGCTGAAAGAGAATTATATTGATGAAACTTCTTTTCCGTTGTGCAGTCTGGCACAAGCCCCTTTTCACAATGATGAAGGCAGCCATAATGTAACCATTAAAAAGAATGTGATAAAAACTGCACGACCGAATTTTCAATGGTCACATAAGAACTGTGTCATCAGAATAGACTCTAATTATGTAGAGCCGGGTAAAACGACCAATTACATTGGAAAACCACGTCGGTGCAGCTTAGGAATGAATGAACTGTCGAACACGATGTACCTGCCTGATACCAATGCCGATGTTATTATTCGTAAAGCAGGGATCCAGGCAGGAGAAGAACCCCCGGCTTATAATAAATACACAGCAAATCTGGCTCTCAATAAGCCGGTATACGTTTCTTCAACCTATCTGAACCGCTTCAATCTTGCTTCAAACTATGCCGTAGATGGTTCAAAAGATAACGCCTGGCAATCTGACAGACAGCAGATAAACTACGAATGGTTTTATGTGGACTTGGGAGGTAAATTCAAGATTCGGGAAGTATGGATGAATTCCCGTGGAGATACCGATGCAACCAGAACTCGAATGAATTTCATTATTGAGGGAGCTGATAATCCGGATTTTAAACAAGCCGTAAAATTACATGAACAGGACAAAGTCCCTTACCCTCATTTAGACTATATGATTGCCAGTTATAACGGAGAGGAAGAAATTCAATACATAAGAGTAAAGAAAAGTATGGCAAATGAGTACCTGAGCATCGGTGAGATAATGGTGTTTGGTGTTGATACTACTGCCGGGGTGCCTCCGGAAGACAGTGCAGAACCTGAATTTATTGGCACACAAACCACAAGTTTAGCCATGCACAGCACGGAATTTTCGCTACAGCCAAATCCGGTTGAAAATACTCTTACTTTCAAAGGAGATGTCAATGTCAGCTCCATAAAGATTTACAACCTGCTTGGGGTTGGTCCGAAGATACATGTTGACCATAAGTCCGTAAATGCCATTCGTCTGGATGTTCATGACCTGAATTCAGGTGTGTACATAATAGTCATACAGGACGACAATGGGAAAATGCATAGTGCCAAGTTTATAAAAAAATAACAGTTTATTGAAGTGAGAAAAGTATAGGAAGCAGATAGTCTATCCGACTATCATTTAAATAAATCATTTTATTAACCTTTTAACCTGACAATTATGAAAACAACAACAACTCGTACACGTAATGTATTCACAATACTTGCTTTGTTGGGAGTATTTAACCTTTTTGCAACCGAAGTTATAAAAGAGGATTATGAGAAAGTGGAAGCAGGAACCCTGCCTACAGGATATTCTCTGGTTCCGGACAATGCCTTAGCTTCAGTTATTGCGTATGATAATGGTAGCTGCGTTAATAATAAGTTGGAGTTTAAGCGTGAAACTCCAGGTGATAACAGCGGATTTCAGTTTTTTATTCTTTCAGAAAACGATAGTATTGTATCGAAAACAGATGGATCTGTATCAGTAAATGTAATGTTTGATGTCAACTTTAAAGCAGTGGATGCCGGTCAATATTCGGGAGGAAGCGTTACGTTTGAGTTACAAGGCTTTAATACAGCACAGAGCCGCTTATTTCCTATTGCAAGAGTGGTTTTTAATTATGCAGGAAAAGCCCAGGTGGGAACCCAGGCAGGTAATGTAGATTTTATGACGTATGAGTTCGATACCACATATCGAATGGAACTCATTTTAAACTTTGGAGGAGCGGAAGCAAAAAAACCTTTCACCTTTCAGAACGGAAAATTAACGGTTAAAGTAAATGGCGAACAGAAGTATGATGGTGCCATGCAAACACCAACACCATTTTGTAACAGCATAAAAGTAATGAAGATCTATGGCTCAACAGATTTTACAGGTAAATTGATTTTTGATAATATGATCGTATCAAAGTCAGCTATTACAGGAGAATCATCGACACCACCTACCGTGAATGAAGAGTGTGGAATATCGGCTGTTAGCGAGATAAATATCTCAGATAGAATGACTGTCGCACCAAACCCTGCCAGCAGATATCTGGAGCTGTTAACCGATGAAAAAGTAATAGCTGTTAAACTTTACACCCTTGGTGGAAGATGCGTGAAGAGTTTACAAGGAGAAATCAGTACCTTAGATATTTCCGACTTGGATGACGGAACATATATTTGTGAAGTGGTGACAGAAAAAGGAGTAGGAATTAAGAAAATATTGGTGAAGCACTAGAGCTAATTTAGAGCCTGTCCATAAACTAAAGAGTGCTTCTAAGAAAACGCTTGATTTATAGAAGCGGCTCTTAAGAAAGGCTCGGGAATAAGCACTGGAATTTTTGAAAATCAAGGAGTTTGCTGATGCAAATGACTGTTTTCAAAAAGGGCATAAGGCGGTCATCGGAGTTTTCTTATAGCCAATATATACGAATCCGGGTCATATTGAGCAGAGTCGAAATGTGGGGGAAGGTAAGGAGATGCAGATTCCCGACTCTGCTCAATATGATGACAAAAAGACTTTTGAAACAAGCTCTTCCAGGCATATAAACAGATTTGCAGACATGGACTTGCATGTACAATTTCGTTACACCGGCAAGGTGGAAGACATTAACATAGATGAATTAAACACACTAAAAAAGATAGAAATGGGTTTGAGGAAAGAGAATACGAATATTCCGGGGGCATTGTTAATTTTGCTGTTGTTGAATCTGTCATCGTGTCACCCGGTAAATGAAACAGAGCAAAGCCGGCAGCCGAATTTAATCCTTATATATTGCGATGAT
The DNA here is from genome assembly GCA_965230395.1 of Bacteroidales bacterium. GTDB lineage: Bacteria > Bacteroidota > Bacteroidia > Bacteroidales > UBA10428 > UBA10428. Next base: position 472,875 of record CBDDKV010000002.1, on the reverse strand, counting down.
TTAGGTTATGGCGATCTCTCGTGTTATGGGTCGGTATGGAATCAGACGCCTGAAATTGATAAAATGGCAGGCGAAGGACTGAGGTTTACGGACTTCTATGCAGGAGCGGCAGTTTGCACACCATCGAGGGCTGCTTTATTGACCGGTTGTTATTCGCGAAGAGTGGATATGGATTTAGATGAGCAAAACAGGTGGGTTTTATTTCCAGGGGCTAAAAAAGGCCTGAACCCTGATGAAACTATACTTCCGGAAATGCTCAAAGAAGCAGGTTATGCAACGGCCATAATAGGGAAATGGCACTTGGGAGACCAACCACAATTTTTACCTTCAAATCATGGATTTGATTATTGGTTTGGCTTACCCTATTCAAATGATATGGAAAATGAACATAGAAAAGACCCGCCTTTGCCATTATTGCGCAATGATTCTGTTATTGTACAACATGCCAGACATCATGCATTCGATCAAACAACACTGACAAAAAAATATACAAAGGAAGCCCTTCAATGGATTAGCAAAAATAAGAATACCCCTTTTTTCCTGTACCTGGCTCACACAATGCCTCATAACCCGGCTAAAGCACAGGAGTTCTTTTATCAGAAAACGAATAACCCTAAAAAAGGATTCGGAGCCAGTGTTGCTGAAATTAGTTCTTCAACAGGAGAGCTGTTAAACTATTTAAAGTCGAATAATCTGGATGAAAATACCTTGGTGATTTTTACATCGGATAATGGAGGAAGACCCATGTGGGGGGCATCTAACGGAGTTTTGAAAGGAAAAAAAGGACAAACGCATGAAGGGGGTATTCGGGTACCTTGTATTGCATGGTGGCCCGGAAAAATTCATTCGGGAACCACTTGCTATAATCCGGCCTCAGTCATTGATCTTTATGCAACATTTTCAACATTAGCAAACTCCCGGATGAAAGATACAGTCATTAGAGACGGAAAAGATATATCGGAATACCTTTTTAATCCGGATAAAATACAGGAGCCGCGCCCATTCTATTACTGGCATGTGGGGTATTTACATGCGGTAAGGTTTGGGAAATGGAAACTGAGCCTGATCGGATCTTTTAATGAAGAGGAACGTAAAAACATTAAAAAAAGTGGTTACTACAATATACCTGAAGTCGCTCCGGTTGAGCTTTTTAACTTAAATACCGACCCCGGAGAAACACAAAATGTAGCAGATAAGCATCCGGAAATGGTAACAAGGCTATTAAAGTTAATAGAAGATGAACGACGAAAATTAGGGCAGTGGAATACAAAAGGTCCCGAATTAAGACCTACCGTTACGGTAGAAGAACCAAAGCCTCTAAGAAAACACTAGATTATTGATAGAAGTGGCTCTTAAGAAAGCTTCGATAACAAGGTCTGGAATTTTTGAAAATCAAGGAGTTTGCTAATGCAAATGACTGTTTTCAAAAAGGGCGTAACGCAGTTGTCGGAGCTTTCTTACAGCCACTGAATAAGCAAATTGAAGGCCGGGGCAGCAATGAAAATGAAGTTACCCGGCAGAGAAGAAATGAAAGGAACACCGCTTTTTCATTTTCTTTTATCTTCCTAATACATTTAAATGAACAGTAAGCATAAAATCATATCAATTTTTCTCTCTCTTTTGCTCTTCTCATGTGATTCCGGTAATACGAACTGGAAAGTAAATTCTAATGAGGACTGGAAAACAAACATACGATCCGGTTCGGGTTTTAGTTTTGAGAACGGGTATGCAACTCCCGCAGGAGATACATGCCATTACAGGAGTAAATTAAAAACATACAGGCGTAAAAGAAAAGCAAAATCAATTACCGTAAAGCAAAACGATGATTGGCAAAACTGGAAAGCAGTAGGAAAAGCAGGACCGACAAATCTTGGAGACGCACCTGTGTTTTTAAGCAGAGGAAAGCAGGATTACTGGATGTTTGGATCTTATGAAAAAAGTGAATTATGGAAAGACTTTGTCGAACAGGAGGCAGAACTTGATGGTTATAACCATATGCTTTATACAACACCGTTTAAAAATCAGTTTAATGCATTGGGCGGGCTCAAAAAGAGTTTGGGAGGATATCATGCCTGGCAGAGTAAAGATATGATAAACTGGGTGCATTACGGACCTGTAACCGAGGCATTTTCCAGATGGGTTACAACAGCAGAATGTGTTAACGGAAAGGTTTATATCTATTATGACTACCCCAACGACCAGGATCCTCATCTTTACATTGACAGCGATTTAACCGATGGTAAACCAGGAGAGAATAAAGGATTGGTTTTTAAAGATCCTTCTCATGGATCAGACTGCGCTTTTATCAGGGATTTGCAGGGACGCTTTCATGTTATTTATGAAAACTGGGATCCCGTAAATGCACGGCTTCACTCCTGGGATTCTCCATTAGCCGGACATGCGGTAAGTCCCAATGGAATAGATTCATTTAAAATACTTCCGCCTGTGGTTGATTACCGAACCACGGCAACCGGAGAAACAGAAGAGTACACGCATCCGCATTGGAAACAACATCCCGACTGGGATTCAGATATCGGGAAATACAACGTACATGAACCAAATCAGGATGCTTTTGGAGATTGGGCTGCTATATCAATAGGTGGCCGGTATTATCTTTTTGGAGATTATCATCCTGCAGGTAAAAAAATCCGACTGGGGTGGTTTACTTCACCCAATATATATAAAACGTTCAGATTTTGCGGGGAGATTGGACAAGGGCATCCCGATCCGGATATTGGTTTCGCTGAGGGTAATTTTTACCTTTTTACGCAATTAAGCACAGACTACATCAGTGCCGGACCGTGGGTAGAGAAAGTGGAAATTCGTGTTGGTGTTGATACAAATAATCACGGAGATGTTGATTGCTGGACAAACTGGACGGAAATTAAAGAGACCTATGAACGCATGGAAGGATTTTCAAAACAAATTAAACGTATTCCGGCCAGATTGGATTTAACTCAATTACCTGCCGGATTTGGTTTTTGCTTCGAAGTAAGCGTGAAAAAACTGTCAGGGAATACATTCGTGCCAGTGCTTGATGGAATAAATATGAGTTTCTTAGAATATAAAAATTGATTGGTATGCAGAAGTGTAGAGTGAGTTTTATTTTTATTTTGCTGTTGGGAATGAGTTCCGTAAAGATCTCAGCACAAAAGAATCAGCCCAATATCATCTTTATTTTTGCTGATGATCTGGGCTGGGGAGACCTAAGCTGTTACGGAGGCGATAGAATGAAAACACCCGGTCTGGATAAGATGGCAGAACAGGGAACTTTGTTTACCCAGTTTTATGTGGCTGGTTCCGTTTGTTCACCAAGCCGCGCAGGTATAATGGCCGGGCAGTACCCTTCCCGAAATCGCATTTTCGGTCATATCGCTTCTAAAATGAATGAAGAAAGAAAAATGCCTGATGCTCTTGACCCTGATTTGTTTATGCTTACAGACATGATGAAACAGGCAGGGTACACAACCGGCCATTTCGGGAAGTGGCATTTGGGTAATATATCTCCCGCTGAGTACGGAATTGATCAATATGCTACAAATGAATACTCCAGTTTACCTGATGAAGAAAAAATATCAGGCTGGTTACCAGAAAACAGACCACATTGTACCAGAGATGTTTTACAAAAAACACTGGATTTTATCAGGGAAAGCAATGGTAAGCCTTTTTACGTGAATGCCTGGCTTTTTGATATGCATGGTACCCTGAGCCCGAGCAAAGAGCAGTTGCATGCCGTTTCAAAATATCGCCCTCACCATAACCCGGAAATTAATAATGCCGGGGAAGTTCAGTTTTACGGAGTAGAACAGGTTTATCTGGCAGCATTAAAAAATATGGATAATGAAATAGGTTTATTTCTTGAAGAACTCGATAAACTGGGTTTGAGCAGGAATACTCTGGTTATTTTTTCCAGCGACAACGGCCCGGAGGATTACCAGTTGAAAGATGCGGCTCATAGCGGAGTGGGCAGTAATGGACCGTTTCGGGGAAGAAAACGAAGTATTTATGAAGGAGGTATCAGGGTTCCGTTCATCTTAAAATGGCCTGGTACAGTGCCATCTGAAACGGTGAATACGGAATCTGTTATTTGTGGCGTAGACTTTATTCCAACCATTGCGTCCATTGCAGGAATCCGTCTGCCCAAAGATATTCAGGCACTGGATGGTGAAAACATGAAAGATGTTTGGCTGGGCGACAATCGCAAAAGGGAACAAAATTTATACTGGGAATGGCGTTACAATGTGTTCGGACACAGACTAAACCGTTCGCCTATGATAGCAATGCGCGAAGGAGACTTTAAAATTTTGGTTAATCCCGACGGAAGCCGCGTGGAACTATATAACATCATTAAAGATCCTTCCGAATTATATAACCTCGCTTATACTCGTCCAAAGAGGGCTGAAGAAATGAAACAAAAGGCAATGGCCTGGTATAAAGATATTCCTCAAAGTCCCTGGCGAAAAAATGCAGGTAAAAATGACTGGAAATGGCCTGAGTAACCAAGTATAATAAAACATAAAAATCTTGCGATTTCTGTCTTGACGGCCATCCGGCTCCCGGAAAATCAGAAATCAAATTAAGTTAACGATAGAACAAACCATGTCTGATTAGGTAGAACACACGAATAATTATTGACTTTTCAAAGGTGCGCATGACAACACTGCGTTAAGTTGAGGCACACACGAACCAAAATTAAAATGTGTGGCCGGTGTTCAGGCAGGGCAGAAATTTTAAACAGATGAAAAATATAACCAAAGGGTTGTTGTTTGCAGGTATTATTTTTATGCTGATAGTATTTTATGGTTGTCTCTTACCCGGACAAAATAACTCAACATTAAGAGAATCAAATAAATCTGTGCAAATGACGTATGAGTATGTCGGCCCTGCAGTTCAGAAAAAAAATGCCCACGTATGGGGAAGTACTCCGGTTATGGGGAAAGACGGTCGTGTTCATCTGTTTGTGGCAGAGTGGCCCGTGAAGTCGGACAGCATTAAAAAATTTTCCGGGTGGTATACCGAGTCAGGAATCATGCACTATGTAGCCAATCAACCCGAGGGACCTTTTGAATTTGCGGGTATTGCTGTTGCCGATCAGGACGGAGATTTTAATGCTCCACATAATCCTTCGGTAAAGTATATGGATGACAAATACGTATTGTGTTTTATTGTAAATGATAACGGAAATGCAGGAGCTGATGTCCGCGAGGGGGAAATTACCAAATCGCAACGTATAATTATGTTTGTGACCGATGACTTGAATGATGAATGGCGTCCGGCTAAAGGAGCAGAGCCGGATGGAACAGTATTGCGTCAACCAGGTGATACAAGTATCTGGTGCGCATATTCGTGTCGCGGAGTGACGAATCCTTCCCTGGTGAAGCACAATGGAGAATATTTACTTTACTTTAAATCGGTGATTCCTGACCCAAAAGACCCTGAAAACTTTTCGGGATGGAGTTTTGGATACGGTCTTGCGAAATCAAAATATTTAGAAGGGCCATACCAATTTCATAAAAAACGAATTACTTCGGATAAATTACAGTTGGAAGATGCAGCAGCATTTACATGTCTCGATCATGTTTACATGTTGAGCAGAGATATCAGAGGTACACTGGGTTCCCGGGAAGGAGGAATACTTTGGCGATCAACAGATGGCTATACTTTTCCGCTGAGTGAAGCCGGGCGATCGTTTGAACCGCTCGTCACTTATGTTGGAGAAGATAAACTAAAAGGAGCTGTTGTTCACCGTGGGACAACCAAAGGTCAATTAGAACGACCACAGATTCTGTCTATAGATGGAAAACCCGCCTATATGTACGTAGCAACCGGAGTCTCTACAAATGAAGGTTTCGGCAGCAGTTCTCATGTGTTTAAATTAAACATTCGAAACAAATGAGATATTGGCTTATCCCTTCTATTAAAATCTAAATTGTGTCAAAGGTTAACATTCCTGATAAAAGAATTCAAAATATGAAGAAATTAACATGGATAATGATATTGTTGCTTGGAACTGTGAGTAACAGTATTTGCAGAGATTACTTTGTATCACCTCAAGGGAGTGATAAAAATAAGGGAACACTTGAAAAACCCTTTAAAACGCTCCCAAAAGCAATGAAAGAAGTACGGAAATTTGCGGGACAGGAGGCTGTTACAGTTTATTTAAGAGGTGGTGTTTATACGATTAATGAAACACTAATCTTTGGTTCGGAAGATGGTGGAATTGACGGAAAACCTGTTGTATATACCGCTTACAACGATGAAAAACCAATCATTAGCGGTGGTGAAGTTATTGATGAATGGGAAAAGGAGGGCAATTATATTTATAAAGCACCAACGAATGGTAAAACATTCCGTCAGCTTTATGTTAATGATAAGAAAGCAATACGTTCCCGTTATCCTAATGGAAATGAGTACCTAAGAATAAAAAAATGGAATAAGGAGAATAAAACGATTTTAATGAATTCGGAAGATATAAAAGATTGGCGCAATTATAAAGAAGTGGAGATTTTTGTTCAGATGGCCTGGAGCATCGCTATAATGAGAATAGATGAATTTACACCCATTCCGGAGGCAGATGTTTTGACCGTAACAAATCCGGAAAAAGATATTGTTTTTAAGCGTCAGTTTCCACCCAGAAAATCTTACCAGGCATATCATTTTGAAAATGCACGGGAATTTATTGATGTCCCGGGCGAATGGAGTATCAGTCGAAAAGAAGGGGTGGTTTACTATTACCCTCTTCAGGGGCAGGATATGACCAGGGCAGAAGTTATTATACCAACTGTTGAAACGCTTTTAAAAATCAAAGGCACCTTGGATAACCCGGTAAAGTATTTAGAATTTAAAGGGATAACTTTTAAACATTCTACGTGGTTACGACCAACTTACAAAGGTTATTTAAACATTCAGGCCGGACAGTACAATGTAGAACCAACAGTAAACAACAATCAATATGTAGAGCGCCCGCCGGCGGCAGTATTGGTAGAATGCGGACATAATATAAGATTTGAGCGTAATGTTTTTACCCAATTGGGTGCTGTGGCTCTAGATTTACATTATGGTACAAAGCATTGCGAAGTTGCAGGGAATGTTTTTTTTGATGTGTCAGGCACTGCCATTTCACATGCCAAACTCTCTGACCCCGGTGTGGAAATTCATCGGCCATATCATCCGGAAGATGAACGGGAGTTGTGTGTAAACGACAAAATTCACAATAATTACATTACAAAATGTGGCTTCGATTATGGTGGGGCAATAGGAATTCTTTCAGGATGGCCGGTCGGCGTTCAAATTGATCATAATGAGTTGAAAGATCTGGCTTATACAGGAATTAGTGTGGGCTGGGGATGGACCCACGAACCGAATGCCATGCGCGATAATAAAATACGCTGGAACCTTATTGATAATCCATGTAGTCTATATGCTGATGGCGGTGGTATCTATACTCTTTCAAATATGCCCGGGTCGCTTATTTATCGCAACTATATCCGGAATGTGCAGCAATCGGAATGGGCTGTTGGAGCAAGTACAAAATGTTATTATCTCGATGAAGGCAGCGGTGGTATTACTTTGCAGGAAAATCACGAGCAATACGTGTTGAATATTGAACGGTTACGCTTACATGTACCCGGAGAGATTACTGTTAAACCGAAAACATTTGATATGTACAGGGGAATCATTGATGGTGCGGGTATCGAAAAAGAGTATCAGGATATTAAAAATAAGATCCCTGAAAATTAAATGTAAATAAAAAAGAATTGATCAGATGAACAATATAAATGAATTTTTAAAGCCAATCGACTTTGTTATAGTTATTGGTTATCTTATCATTTTAATAGGAATCGGGTATTGGGTCAGCTTTATAAAAAAGAAAAAAAACAATGATAATCTGTTTCTGGCCGGACATTCGCTGAATTGGTCGAAAATTGGATTAACAATGTGGGGAACCAATGTAGGGCCTTCCATGTTAATTGCTTCATGCAGTATAGGATATACCACCGGGATTGTAGCCGGAAACTTTTCCTGGCTGGCCTTTGTTTTTATTTTTCTGCTGGCCTTTGTCTTTGCACCCAAATATCTGGGGGCGAAAGTTACCACACTGCCCGAATTTATGGGAAAACGTTTTGGAGAATCTACACGAAGCATATTAGCATGGTATACCACTGTTACAGTTCTTGTTTCCTGGCTGTCGCTAACCCTTTACGCCGGAGGCATATTGGTCGGACAGATATTAGATATCCCTCTTTTCTGGTCAGTGATAATATTAGTCAGTATTTCTGCTTTTTTTACCATTGCGGGAGGCCTGGAAGCCATTGCTTATACCAATGTTTTTCAGATGATATTATTGATCGTTGTTTCATTGGGTCTTACCGTAATGGGACTGCACAACGCAGGAGGAGCCGTTTCTGTTTTTGAGAATACTCCGGGAGAATACTGGAATCTGTTTTTACCATCGGATGACCCTAAGTACCCGTGGATAGCTTTAGTATTGGGGTATCCGGTGCTGGCCGTCTGGTTTTGGTGTACCGACCAGTCTATGGTTCAGTCTGTTCTTGGTGCTAAAAACCTCAGACAGGGACAACTTGGCGCAAATTTAACAGGGTGGTTAAAAATCCTTGATCTGCCGTTGTTTATTTTGCCTGGTGTAATATGTTTCGTTCTGTTTCCTAATCTCGGTAACCCGGATGAGGCCTATATGACTATGGTTACACGCTTATTTCCGGCAGGCATGACCGGACTTGTTATGGCTGTTCTGATTGCAGCATTAATTAGTACAATTGATTCAGCGTTAAATTCGCTTAGCACGGTTTTTACAATGGACATTTACTTAAAGCGATATAAACCAAATGCTTCTCAGAAAGAAATAATTAAAACAGGAAGGTTGGTAACCTTACTGGGAAGTGTGCTTTCTATATTTTTAACCCTGTCCATTGACAGTGTTAAAGGACTTAATCTGTTTGACTTATTTCAGGCCATACTGGGGTTTTTGGCACCACCGATGACTGCAGTATTCTTATCCGGAGTATTATGGAAAAAAACCAGTACTAAGGCAGTGAATATAGCACTTTCGGCAGGCTCCGCCTTTAGTTTTACCATAGGGGTATTATACCTGTGGGTATTTCCGGCAACAACCTATGATTTTTGGCCACACTTTTTGTTGTTGTCATTTTTTATTTTCGTGGTCATTCAAATCCAAATACGATTGGTTTCCTTGTTTGATTCAAAGTCAGCGTTAAAAAGATCTGATTTATTTCACCTCCAATCGGCTTCTAAAGTTTCCAAAGATGTGAAAATAATATGGGGAGCCTTGATTCTGCTCATGGTATTCCTTTATATCTTTTTTAATGGTCATGAGACGAAAACAGAACCGGAAATGTTGAATGCTTTAGAAGAAAACAGGAAAAAAGAATGGGTAATCGAATTGGTTGTTGATACCGGCAGAGAGGATTATACAGAACACATTCACTCCTTGTTGCATGCCAGACAAATCGATACAACAAACTTACTGAAATGGAAAAATCGCTATGCGATAATCAATCTGCAGGACACGTTAAAGGAGATGTTGGTAAATGAGCTGCAAGAAGATAAAATAGGGGAAGTCAGCGTTTATGAAGATATCATTTATCGTTTTAGAAGATCTGATTGTAATGAGGTATCGGAAAAGTTAAAGTTAAAGCAATACTTACTTACAGTTAACCTCGTAGATGATGCGCATAAACAAAAGGAATACCTTGAACACCATTCCACCCAGGCCGCAAATTGGCCCGAAGTCGTTAAGGGATTTTGTCAGGAGGGATTTCAAAAAATCGATATATATAAAAAAGGGCGACAGTTAATGTTGCTCATTAGCATACCTCAAAATATGGATCTGGAACAGATGAGCAGGGACAATGCGAGAAATAACCCGGGGGTAGCAGAATGGGACGAACTAATGTCAACCTATCAGGAAGGGATTAGCGGAACCCGGCCCGGAGAAAAGTGGGTGATGTTTAAATGAGTATTTTCAAGCAATAACAGCTACGCTATGCTGTAGTTGTCCGGTAAGGATACTGCCTGAGGTACAACCGGTTTTATCAAAGAACTTATTCATGTAAAGCAATTGTATTACATGACTTTAAATCGCAAGGTGCGTTCAGTGGTATGAAAGGTGCATCTACAGCAGGTAGGACTGTCAGCCACCTGTTCGAATGTGCATTCGTTGCTTTTCTTTAATTTACTGTTTCTCAATCTTGAATCCTTTTATAATCAACCAGAAAGCGAGAAACATCTCATTTAAAATCATTGGTATTAAAAGAGAGTCCAATACTGAGGAACGAATCTCAAATAATTTAACCCACATTGCAGGTTTTCGCCCCCAAAATCAGAAAAATCTGTTAAAAACCCACCTATTTATTAACAATTTAGTTTTTGTGTAATTACAACATTCACATTATCAGTCTATTGATTTTTATAGTTTTTGTAAAATCCAATTGTAGACCTACCTGGGGTATTGACAAACAGAAAGTTATGCGGTATTTTGCCAACATGTTTGTCAAGCCACTGATAAAATATAATAAAACAACCAGAAAGCGATATAATATATACCAGCTCTGTGAGAGTTTTCGCCTGGATGGCCGGGTCAGGCACCGCTGTATAATTGGGTTTGGCAAGCTGGAGGGGTTGCAGGAAGAACAAATAAAGCTTTTAGGCAGGCGAGTGGAGGAACTTCTCACCAATCAATCCAGTTGTTTGTCCTATGCAGAAGCTGACCCGACCGTTGAAGAACTTGCCCGGTACTATTTTAATGAAATAAAAAAGAAAGGCCGCTATGATACAGGAAAGGAAGGGGGCGATTGGCAAGCAGTAAATTTGTCCACAATGAAAAACAAGGATGCCAGGGAAATTGGGGCAGAATGGCTTTGCAAGCAAGCGTCTGACCAGTTAGGCATAGAAGGTTTTTTACAGGGCAAATCATGGAGTGAAGAACAAATCTCATTGGCCATGACCCATATTATAAGCAGGGCTGTTTATCCGGCATCAGAACTAAAAACTGTTTCCTTTATCAAGGAGTCCTCTGCTCTAACTGAAATTACAGGTTATGATAGGGATAAGATAACAAAAGATAAACTTTACAAGATATCACATGGTTTATATGCGGTGAAAGACGAGTTAGAAAGTTACCTGTCAAAACGAACCAATGAGCTGTTCGATTTAGATGACAAGATCATCCTCTATGATTTAACCAACACCTATTTTGAAGGGCAGGTGAAAAACAGTAAACTGGCGAAATTTGGAAGGAGCAAAGAAAAACGAAAAGATGCCCGGTTGGTTGTTTTAGCTGTGGTAATAAACCGGGAAGGCTTTTTGAAGTACTCGAATATCTTCGAAGGGAATATGGCCGATAACAAAACCTTAGAAAGCATAGTAACCTCTTTAAGCCAGAAGACCTCCTTCTCAGGCAGAAAACCGGTCGTTGTTATTGATGCCGGGATTGCTACGGAGGAAAACCTGAACATGCTTAAAAAGCAACAGTATGATTACATGTGCGTATCCCGCTCGAACCTTAAAGCCTATAAGGCGGATACCAATTGCACACCTGTTGAAATTAGGGATAAAAGGGAACAACCCATAGAATTAATGAAAGTTAAAACTGATAGCCAGGATGGTGATAACTATTTATGGGTCAAGAGTAAGGCCAAGGCCATGAAAGAAAATAGCATGAACGGGTTGCTTTCCCAACGCTTTGAAGAAGGAATTCAAAGCGTCAATGAGGGAGTTCTCAAAAAAGGGGGGACAAAGAAACTTGAAAAAGTTTATGAAAGAATAGGCCGGTTAAAGCAAAAATATCCTTCTGTTTACAAGTATTATGACATAATTGTGAAAGACAATGATGAAGGTGTCGCAACCTCTGTTTCATGTAAACATAAAAAAGGTGCCGATCCGGATAAAAGTGCAGGGATATATTTCTTGAGAACTTCTTTGGTAGATATTGATGAGAAGGCCTTTTGGTCGATATACAATGTAATCAGGGAAATAGAATATACTTTCAGGGTTTTAAAAACCGACTTGGATCTACGCCCTATTTACCACAAGACGGACGGTGCAGCCATAGCCCACCTACATTTAGGAATACTTGCATACTGGCTCGTTGCCACGATTCGGCACCAGCTAAAACAAAAAGGCTACAAGCATGACTGGAAAGAAATTGTGCGCACAATGAATACACAAAAATGTGTAACTACAATCCTGGATAATATAAAAGGTGAAAAGATATCTGTCCGCCAATGTACTGAACCAACACAAAAAGCAAAGGCTATTTACGAACTAATGAACTACAAAACAGTACCATTCTACCGAAAAAAATCTGTAGTACTACCTGCAGAAAATTTTAAAAATGGACCTCCTTAAAATCAGAAAGTTATAAGCCTAAGGCTGCAATGTGGGTTAAGAATTGTTATTATAAGTAAGATAATAGCAGCAATAAGACCCCAAACGGAAATTATTTAGAGTCTGTCTATAAAGTCCAACTGCTACGTTGCTGCTCAAAATTCAACTCCTCAAATACATTAGTATTCTGCGGGTTGAATTTTTTACGCGCCTTGCATTTGAACTTTCTACTCCAGACTCTTTAGTTTATGGACAGACACTATTTAGGGATTACATTGGTTCTGTAAAACAGAATATAAAAGAACAAGGCTCCTGAAATAAAAAAGTAAATTTGGATATCGTTGTATATACTATTTCGGAAAGATTCCAGCGATGGAATCAGGATAAAAATTCCGCCAATTATCATTAATGTTCCTTCAACAATTCTTGATATTAAGAAACTGTTTGAATTTGTTAAAAACATAGTTTTATAAGAACAAGCCGGCAAGTTAAGTTGGTCTTATAAAGAAAAGATACCAAAGTGACCTCACCGATTTGCAATGGTTAAAGATAGAACGCTTTTTCGATACTGAAAGAAAAAGGAAACACTCTTTACGGATGATATTAAACTTAATGTTCGATTTATTGAAGCAGGCTGCCAATGGCGTATGCTGCCCAAGGATTTCCCCACCGCATGGGACAGTCTATTACTATTTCAATAAGTGGAAACGTGAAGGCCTAATAGATGAAGTAAATGAAAACCTGGTTGGACAGGCAGGCAAAAGGCAGGAAAGGACAAGGACCCTTCTGCTGCGTGCATAGACAGCCAATCTGTAAAGACAACACGTTCAGGAGGAGAAGAAAGGGGCGTCGACGGTGGAAAAAAGTGAAAGGCAGGACACAGCATATTATAACCGACACCATGGGGATGTTGCTTGCAGTAAACGTACATGCGACAAATATTCATGACAGTAAATCAGCAGGGCCTGTTATTCAACAGCTAAGGTGCAGGTTTCCCAGATTGAAAATCATTTTTTGCCAATGGGGGTTACAGGGGTGAACTTGTGGATAAAGTCAAGTCGGTTTATGGGTGGTCCATTTCCATAGTCCTGCGTTCGGACAAATCAGCCAATTTTCAAGTACCGCCCAAAAGATGGGCAGTAGAAAGAACTTTTTCGTGGTTTGAAAGCTATCGGAGGCTGAGCAAAGATTTTGAGTATCTCACGGACACAAACGAAACAATGGTCAAATTAGCCTCGATAAAGCTTATATTAAACCGGTTAAATTAAATTCAAACAGTTTCTAATTATTTTGCTATTTCTTCAAAACACTCAATTGAGCTTTTGGCCCCAAGTAATAACACTGCAAACAATTGCTGTTGCCAGACCCCTTTCTTTTTTGAAGGAACTCCTGAAAAATACTCCATGAACCGAATATTTTTCTGTCGATTTTATTAATAAGTTCCCTGGTGATCCCTGCCTTTTCACAATTAGGGTTAATAGAAAAATATTTTCAAAAAACAATAAAACCCTCAATGACTTCATCCGGATCTTCCAAAGTAAGCTGTTCATTATGGTCTATAACCGAGTGCAGATATGCCATACGAAACAAAGTCTGTATAAAAACTTGATAATACCAAAACAGCCGGCTTAAAGCCGGCTGTTTTGAAACGTTTCTGTAGTAGTTGTGTAGTTTGTGATAGTTTTGTGGTTTTGTTAGTTGTTGTGTGGTTATAGTTAGTAGTTTTTTTGTCGTTTAATAACGATTATTCTTTTACCAAAATAGTGCCAAAAGGGCTTAGTATAAATAATAGACTAATAACCAAGCAACTAACAAAACACATTCACCAAAAACTCTCTCAATATGAAAAATAAATTCCCAAATTGAGAAAAACAAACACCTCTTAGCAACTGAAATATTATAAAGCCGGTGTGTCTGGAATTATAGGTAACAATGCATGCTGGGTTATGTGGCTGATGCAATTGACTTGACTAGTTCAGCCCGAAATAGTTTATCATTATTCCCCCAGGAACCCTGATAGATACATTTGAAGTAGGAATTACTCCCGCAGCACTTTGTTTTAAGCCACAATCCGCTTATAGACAAAACCTAAACAGATTTTAAGAAAACATCGATTTTTAAAGTATTTTTAATCAATCTAAATAAAATTCGACATATATTTGTCATCCGTTCATTCAAATGTTGATAGTAAGATACCCCCTAAAAAGGGTTTAATAGGGAACCATGTGAAAATCATGGGCTGACGCGCAACTGTAATCCCGATTCTGTGATAAACAGATTTGTGCTTTTAACAATTATGCCACTGCTCCGCTTCAGGTGGAATGGGAAGGCGTTAAAAGTCGGGAAAGCCAGGAGACCTGTCTTATGTTATTTGAATGATATTTGCTTTCGCGGCATAAAGCAGGTATCAGGGAGCCTCTCCCAATATTGCTTATCGATTATTTCGTTTCCGCGTGAGCATACATTTTTATTGTTGTACAATTAAAATTTTTAGTATGCTTACTCAAAATTTAGGGTACCCGCGTATTGGTGCCAAAAGAGAGTTAAAAAAAAACTGTGAAAATTACTGGACCGGAAAAATCAGTGAAGAAGAACTGAAAAAAGCCGGCAAACTAGAGCGTCAGAAGAATTGGTTGACACAAAAAGACGCTGGTATTGACCTTATTCCCTGCAACGACTTTTCGTTCTACGATCAGGTAAACGATATGACATTCATGCTTGGGGCTTTACCTGAAAGATTTAACCCATTAAGAGGAGAACTTTCCGAAACCGACCTGTACTTCTCCATGTGCCGTGGTTATCAAAAAAATGGCCATGATTTAATAGCTATGGAAATGACCAAATGGTTTGACACCAATTACCATTATATTGTTCCAGAATTTGTAAAAAACCAGGCCTTTTCTTTTTCAGGCAGAAAAATAATTGATGAATTTGTTGAGGCACGACAATTTGGTATTGCTACTCCAAAGCCAGTGTTAATTGGGCCTATAAGTTATCTGTTGTTGGGAAAAGAAAAAGAAGAAGGCTTCAATAAACTGGATTTGCTGGATAAACTACTGCCTGTATACACCGAAATACTATCCGAACTAGAAAAGCAGGGCTGTGAATACCTTCAGCTTGACGAGCCTTTTCTTGTAACCGACTTAAACGATGAATTACGTTTAAAATACAGGTATGCTTACGACGCATTAAGCAAAGCCTCATCAAATATCAAAATAGTACTGACAACTTATTTCGGAGATCTGGGCGAAAACATGAAAACTGCGGTTGATTTGCCTGTTCATGCCCTGCACATTGATCTTGTAAGAGGTAAAAAGCAATTAAAAAAGCTTTTGTCCCTGGTTCCTGAGAAACTGAATTTATCATTGGGGGTAGTTGATGGACGCAATATTTGGAAAAACGATTTTAAAGAATCCATCATAGAAATAGATGCGGCCATTGAAGTAATAGGGAAAGAAAGGACCTGGCTTGCCCCTTCATGTTCATTTTTGCACTGCCCTTACGATTTAGAACTTGAGACAGACGAAAAATCATTGCCCCAGCAAATAAAGGAGTGGATGGCTTTTGCAAAGCAAAAACTGTGGGAAATAAATACATTAAAACAACTAAAATCTAGTAAGAAAGAGCTTTATGACGATGCATTTACCGAATTAATCCACAATGCGAAAAACATTGAGGGAAGAAAAAAGTCCGAACTGGTAAATAATCCGGAAGTTCAGGAAAAACTAAAGATGGTTTCTATGAATGAAATCAAACGGAACTCCGAATTTGAAGAACGCCTTCTCAAACAAAATGAAAAATTTGACTTTCCGGAATTTCCAACTACAACTATTGGTTCATTTCCACAAACAAAAGAAGTTAGAAAGAAGAGACGGGACCATAAAAAAGGTGTAATTTCTACCGAAGAGTACGATAACTTCTTGAAAGAGGAGATTAAAAATGCCGTAAAATGGCAGGAAAAAGTTGGCATCGATGTTTTAGTGCATGGCGAGTTTGAGCGCAACGACATGGTTGAATATTTTGGGGAATTACTGGACGGGTTCGTGTTCACAGAAAATGGCTGGGTACAAAGCTATGGTTCCAGGGGTGTAAAACCGCCTGTAATATTTGGTGACGTAAGCCGTAAAGAACCAATGACCCTAAAATGGACAAAATATGCCCAGTCGCTTACCAACAAGAAAATGAAAGGAATGCTGACAGGTCCGGTAACGATACTCCAATGGTCTTTTGTCCGCAATGATCAACCACGAAAATTAACCGCATTTCAGATAGCCCTTGCATTAAAAGATGAGGTGCTCGATCTCGAAAAAGCCGGTATTGACATCATTCAAATTGATGAGCCGGCATTACGGGAAGGTTTACCAATAAAAAAGAATAACTGGCAGGAATACCTTCACTGGGCAGTTCAAGCATTCCGGATTTGTTCGCTGGGCGTAAAAGATGATACTCAGATACATACACACATGTGCTATTCCGAGTTTAATGATATTATTGAATCCATCGCCGAAATGGATGCCGATGTTATCTCTATAGAGACTTCGCGTTCACAAATGGAATTACTGGAAGCTTTTTCAGATTTTAAATACCCCAACCAGATTGGTCCGGGAGTTTACGATATTCACTCTCCCAGAATACCTTCTGTAGAAGAAATGGAATACCTTCTAAGAAAAGCCCGGAAATACATACCGGTTTCAAATCTTTGGGTAAACCCGGACTGTGGATTAAAAACCCGAAATTGGGAAGAAGTTAAGGCGGCTCTTGTGAATATGGTAAAAGCTGCTCAAAACGTAAAAGCCGAACTTGAAGAACCGGTAAATAAATAAGAAACCAACTCAACAGGGCTATTTTAAATACTTCCCGGAGATAGTAATAAGCAATAATGCTTTGTTTATTACAACTCCGGGAATAAAGACATGTTTTATACTTTATGGAAATTCTAAAACTATTTACAAAAACAAATACAGCATCCACTCTGGTGTTTCTTGCAATTGCCGGAATAATTGGTGTTTTAATCGGAAAAATAAAATTTGGAAAAATAAAACTGGGCATTGCAGGTGTATTGTTTGCCGGTTTATTAATCGGTCACCTGGGGGCAAACATTGATGCCCATGTTCTGCACTTTGTGAAAGAATTTGGGTTAATTCTGTTTGTGTACACCGTTGGTATCGAGATAGGACCAAGGTTTATCTCATCATTTCGGAACAATGGGGTTACCCTTAATGTTCTTGCCGCTTCCATTGTATTACTAGGATTTTTCACCGCTGTTCTTATCAAAATAATATTCAAACTGGAAACACCTGTAATTGCAGGGATTTTTAGCGGGGCCGTAACCAACACCCCCAGCCTTGGTGCAGCCCAATCGCTCATTGCGGAACAGTACGAAAACGGCAGCAAGCTCTCCGAGATAACAGGAATGGCCTATGCTGTAGCCTATCCGTTTGGTATTATGGGGATTATTCTGGTCATGATTTTAACCCGTAGCATTTTTAAAATTAACATGCAACATGAAATACAAAACTATAAATCAGAAACAGAAGGCATTTCTGGAAAAGCCGATGCAATAAACATTACAGTTACCAACCCAAACCTTTTTGGCAAAACGCTTGAATTTCTGAAAACAACCACCGATAAGGAATTTGTACTTTCACGTATTTCACGTAAGGGAGAATTCATAATTGCGGACAAAAAACTAATACTTGAAAAACACGACGTAATTTATGGTTTGTGCCTGAAAAAAAATATTCCACAACTGGAACTGTCAGTAGGAAAGGTGACAAAAACAGAAAAATTCGAACTGTCCGGACAGTTATCCATGCGCCACATCCTGATCACCAACAGGAATATTACCGGACGCCCATTAAGGGACATTAATTTTTCAGGGTTATTCCCTGCCAATATCACTAGAATTTTCAGAGGGGAAACTGAAATAATCCCTAGTGGATCTACCTCCCTGGAATTTGGAGACACAGTAAGAATAGTTGGGGCGCGCTCAAGAATGAATGAAATTGCCGGTTTTCTGGGCAACTCGCTACGCGATCTCTCACACCCTAACTTAATCCCACTCTTTATTGGAATTTTTCTTGGAATTTTATTGGGAAGCATCCCTGTGTTTATCCCCGGATTACCAGCACCAGCAAAACTTGGCCTTGCCGGGGGACCTTTAATTGCGGCTTTGGTTTTAGGGCATAAAGGCAGAATAGGTAAGTTTGATTTTTATATGACACCCAGTGCCAACAGGTTTTTAAGAGAATTGGGAATTGTCCTGTTTTTAGCATGCGTTGGCCTGGGTTCCGGGAAACACTTCTGGGAAACCATTTTACAAGGAGGTTACATCTGGATGCTCTATGGTGTTGCCATTACATTCATACCGCTGTTTGTTGTTGGAATTGCCGGGCGTCTCTTAAAATTAAACTACCTGACAATTTGTGGTTTACTCTCCGGTTCCATGACAGATCCTCCCGCTCTGGAATTTGCAAATTCAATTGCACCCGTGCAGGCTCAGGCTAATGCATATGCTACAGTTTACCCACTGACCATGTTCCTTCGCATCCTGTTAGCTCAAATACTGGTGATGATTTTTAGTTAACCTGTTTTATCTCGAGAGAAACACCGTTCGGTCAAAAGCCCTGTAGTAAATTTATACAATAAGTAGCAGGGCTTTTGCTTTCCGGAACGCATAGAAAGTTATCCGCCTGCCACCAAAGGATTAAAAAGATGGTTTTAACAAAAGCGGTTTCCGCACAGGGCATATTTTACTGTTGAAGATGAGTCATTGCGCTAAAAATATGGAAGGAGACACTGCTCTGATGAATTAAATAAAACCGTGGTCCCATTCGTAGAATTCCCGTCTAAATTTTGTCAGGTGCAATCATCCATAGAAAATCCGACACTCCATTTTGCATGTTCGTAATTGTTTCTAATTCATTTGAGTCGAAATAGATGCTATCCCCCTGCTTAAGCACATGTATTTTTCCACTTAAGCCAATTTCAATCATCCCACTGAGTATATAACAGAATTCCTGGGCATGTCGGGTACTGTCTGTTAATCCTTTGCAGCTCCCCTGATTTTCAAGCCGTACCAGATAAGTTTCAATACTTTGAACCGGGCTATAGTCTGATATTTGATATAAGAAAGCACCATACTCGGTTTGCTTTATCAACCTCTTTTTATTATGCCGGACAACCGGGTTCCGTTGAATAGCTTCCTTTTCCCCTACCAAAACCCCTATAGTTGTATTAAGCGAGTTTGCTATAGCCCTTAATGTATTTAACGAAGGTGAAGCTTTCATATGCTCAATTTGTGAAAGTAAACTGGAGCTTACACCCGCTGCACTGCTTAACTCCCCCAGGGACAAGCCAAACGCCTCCCTTCTTTCTTTAATTCTCTTTCCCAGTTTATCCATGCTTAATATAAAGGTTAAAATACCAAAGATAGTTTATGTTTTAATTATATTAAAATTAACATCGTTCAATTTAATTATATTTAATTTAATGAATTTAAATACAAGGCAATCTCGTGAACAAACAGTTAAAAACGCTGTATACAAGCCTTTTTAATTCTATTAAATCATTAAATAACAACGACCTTTTTTTAGTGTGATTAAATCTATTTGTTCAATATTCACAAAAAAACTTATCTTTGCCCAAGATGATAACAGTAAAAAACATATTGCTTTATTTTATCTTCACAATTGCTCTCAGTGGTTATCTAAGCTATGAGTTTTCCGGTTCTTTTTTATGGACAATTACAAAATTGGAAGCTTTTGATGCTCAACCGGATCCCGAATCAAGAGAATGCGTAGAAAAAAAGCACAATGAAGGATATCCAAATTTCAGTTCACTCGAACTAAATAACTTTTCCGCTCCAAAACAAAAACAACACTACTTTCTATCCCACTTTAAATCAAATTACCACGGAATACTGGTCTGGAATCCCCCAAAGCTCTCTTAGGATGCCCTTAAAATTAAAATTTTCTTTTTCGGGCATTCCGTATAAGGTATTTCACTATGCCATTAACAATAACTTTATAGTGTGCACTTCATGAAACAAACACATTTCGCCTTAAAAACATTTTAAAATTAAAAAGTTAAACCCTTTGAGGCTTTGTTGTGAAAAATCAAATGTTGTTTTATACGGAAGGTAGGATTTTTTGAAGAAGCAGGGGTTTTAAAAACCCCGCTAGAATCGATTTCTAAACAGCATTGATACGATAAGCATAAGACGGTAATGAACCGAATGGCAAGCTCATGAAGTAAATATGAGGAAAACTTAACCGGGTTTTATTTTCTGCACAGTCCAGGCTCCGTTAATCCAACTATCTGCAAGGATAAGGATTATAATTGAGCACGAAAGAAACAATATATAATAACAGATATTTTATGAAAACAGATTTTTTTGAAGTTTTATCGGAAAGGAGTATTACTATTCCTGAAAATATTAAAATACTCCTTGATAAATGCAAAAGTTTCACCGTGTTCAACACGACTGAAGAACTCGCAATTGCAGCAACAGATGGTAAAGCTGAATACGATGTTAAATACGATATCCCAGGAAAAGGATTACATACAGAGGCCATTGTCCAACGCGTAAAAAATGGAATCTCTGCAAACTACACCGAGCCTTACATGCGCAGACGCGATCCGGGGACCATGTCCATTGCCGATTCCTTACCAACAGACAAAACACGGTTTAAAGATAAATATGGCTATGATTTTTCTAAACTTCAAGCGGAAACATTTGAATGGATGAAAAACCAGGACTTAGCGGTGTTCTTCTATTTTGCAGGGCGTGTGGGTATTGGTTCTTTAGGAATTGCCATTGCCCCTGCCAATGCAGCATTTTTCGCTATGGGATTATCAATGCTTCAGGAAATTGTATCGCTGGATGAACTCAAAGAGGAGGCTGAAATAAAGTCGGTTATTTTTGTAGCACCAACATTTAGGCATACACATTTCGATGGCAGGCAGGTTGTTGTCCACAACCGCACCGAAAAAGTTCATGAACTATACGCATACAACCTGTACCCGGGACCAAGTGCAAAAAAAGGATTATATGGAGTACTGCTCACCCAGGGAGAAAAAGAAAATTGGACCACAGCCCACTGTTCAGCAGTTCAATCTATAAGTCAATATGACAACACGACTACTTTTATGCACGAAGGTGCCAGTGGAGGTGGAAAGAGTGAATTACACCAACACATAATACGGGAAACAGACGGCAGGGTGAAAATTGGAAGAAATGACGTAACCGGAGAAGAACGTTTTATACATATCCCCCGCTTTTGTACATTTAACCCTGTTGCTGACGATATGGCTTTTTGCCATCCATCGGTACAGCGAAATGATGGCAAATTGCGAATTATTGATGCAGAGAATGCCTGGTTTGTGCGTGTAGATAGCGTGAATGAATATGGCGACGATCCCTTTCTCGAAAAAACGACCATTAATTCTCCAACCCCGCTATTGTTCTTAAATATTGACACACAACCTGATTCAACAGCCCTTATCTGGAACCATATTGAAGATGAACCGGGCAAAAGGTGCCCAAATCCAAGAGTAGTATTACCGAGAAAAATAATAAAAGACGCCGTTGATAATGTGGCCGTTGACATTAGAAGTTTTGGCATAAGGACCCCTTTGTGCACACAAGACGATCCTACATACGGTATTGTAGGCCTTTTCCACATACTTCCCCCCGCCATTGCCTGGTTATGGCGACTGGTTGCACCCAGAGGCCACAAGAACCCAAGCATTGTTGGCACAGGAAAAATGGAAAGTGAAGGAGTTGGCTCTTACTGGCCTTTTGCTACCGGTAAAAAAGTCATTCATGCAAACATGCTACTAAAGCAAATTACTGAAACTCCCAGGACCACCTTTACCCTGGTACCCAACCAATATATCGGCGCCTGGAAAGTAGGCTTCAGGCCTCAGCTACTTATGCGCGAGTACTTAACCCGGAGAGGTGCGGCAAAATTAAAAAAGTCCCAATACCAACCAGCCAGATGCCCGATTTTAGGGTATGAATTAAACCATTTGACCATTGAAGGTTCAAAAATCCCATCGCGGTTCTTAAAAGTATATAACCAAAAAGAAGTAGGTGAAACCGGATATGATATTGGAGCGGAAATTCTAACAAAATTCTTTAAAGAAGAGTTGCAAAAATATTTACAAGCGGATTTATTACCTACAGGTAAAAAAATAATAGATGCATGCTTATCAGATGCTTCTGTTGAAGAATACAACCAAATAGTCCCTATGAGTTTTGAGTACGAATATTCATTTAACAAAGTCGAAGATTATGAGTAAAGCAGTGATAATAATGGGTTCCAAAGCCGATATTGAGTGGGCAACTAAAATAGCCGAAAACCTTAAAAAGTTTGAAGTAGAAAGCAACATGCATGTAGCATCTGCCCACAAAGTACCATTAAAATGCTACGACTTAATAAAAAAGTATGAGAAAGAAAACGTGGTTTTCATAACCATTGCCGGCATGAGCAACGCCCTAAGCGGGTTTACAGATGCACAAACCCACTGTCCGGTTATTGCATGCCCCCCTTACAGTGACAAATTTGGCGGAGCCGATATTTTTTCAAGTGTCAGAATGCCTTCCGGTGTTGCCCCTTTAACTATTCTTAGTCCTGAGAATGCAGCATTAAGCACAGCAAAAATACTAGCCCTGAACAATGAAAAGGTAAGGGCAAATGTTCTGGAATATCAGGAGAACAATAGAAAAAAACTTGAAGAAGCTGATTCCTCTATACAACATTAAAATGAAGGGGGTAAACTAAACGCTAATCATGGCAATTAAAGAAGACATAAAGTTTACCGGCGAACAAACACAAAAGGTTGAAATTGTTGCGTCCCCTGCGGAAACAGCGTATAGCCCTGCACCAGGCAAAAATACGTTTGAAGCAGTTAACCCGGCAGAATACCGGCACTCCGTAAAAGAACGGCCCAATGTGAGACGGTTTTTATATGAAGGGAAAGCCATGGCTGAAGCAGTACCAAGGGTGCTCATACTACAACCGGGGGCAATAGCTTTATCTCAATTAGAAAAAAAGCTTTCACAAAAAGCTTTTCATAATTTTAAGGAAAAAAGTTATCCCCTGGTCGTTCAAAACCAAATTACAGTCCACCCAAACCTATGTTTCTTAGTCAGAACTTTAAAAATTCAAAAGATTTATATGATGGCACAGAAAACGTTTTTATCTGTATGTACACAATGAAGGTTGCGGAAGTAGGTTTATTATAGCTGAACCAGTGCCGGAAAAAGTTATGGTTCTTGCTGTAATGGACAGGTTAAAAAAAACCGTATATAAATATCAAACGAAAGAGAAGTGAAATGAGATTACAACCAAAAGAAAGGATAGAAAAAATAACACCTGAAGTAGCCTTAGATATTTTGAAGGAGGGTAATTTGCGATTTGTAAATAACCAAAGGTTAAATAGGAATTTATTAGAGCAGGCCGATGAAACGTCAAAAGCACAAAACCCCTTTGCCATTATTTTAAGCTGTATCGATTCAAGAACTTCATCTGAGCTAATATTCGATCAGGGCATAGGTGATATTTTCAGTGTTAGAATAGCTGGCAATGTTGTTAACGACGACATTATAGCTAGTTTAGAGTTTGCTTGTGAGTTTTCCGGATCAAAATTAATTGTTGTACTTGGCCACACAAACTGCGGCGCAGTTCGGGGTGCATACAATAATGTTCAGGCAGGGAACCTAACAGGGTTGCTCTCGAAAATTAAACCGGCCATCGAAAATGTTATGAAAAAACACAAACCAGATATTGATTATAATCTGATAAGTAATGATATAATACGCGAAAATGTTATTTTAGGAATAAAAAAAATACACAACAACAGCCCTATTTTAACAGAATTAGTTGAACAAAAGAAAGTTAAAATAGTTGGTGGAATTCATGATATTTCTAACGGGGAAGTTCAGTTTTTTCAAGTAGATTAACCGGAGCAAAACCGGAATATGCCAGGCAGTATTCAAGCTTTTGAAACAATGGACAACAAAGGGATGAAAATTTAACCTATAAGTTAAAATACCGGTTCTATAGCTATAACCTGCCCGTATTAAAAGTAGGTTCAAACAAATGTTTTGTCACATTGCAAAACTGCGGGCATGTTATAAATGGGAATACAATGCCCGGTTATTGAAAAATTCTTTCCGGAAATTTAAATGAAGAAGCAGAAAAGGATGTGATACCTGCCTTGTTTCTTCTCATAATTTTAGCACAAGGTTGGCGGTGGCCTTTTAATAACAAATTATTCTTTAATGAATTTTTGCAATTGGTGGAAAATATAAAAATGATTAAATCTTCAAGCTATGAACAAACAAAAGAGAGACTTACTTGTACCTATTGATTTTAAGATGTTTAGCCTAAAAGCTATTGATTTTGCCAAAAGAATAAAAGAGCAAATAAGCAGCACAATCCATTTATTTCATGCCGTTGAAACACAGTCGTGGTGGAGCAGTTATTTTAACGAAGCAGAAATTATTCTGCAAGCCAAAGAAAAACTAAAGCTTCTAATGAAAGAACAAAACCTTCCGGAAGATACAATATTAGAAGTTGTACTTGGCAAGGGGCACGAGCAGATAATAAAATATGCCAAACATATTAATGCAAAGTTTATCGTTCTGTCCGACAATTATCCTCTCTCGAAAGGGGTTACAAAGTTGGGCTCTACAGTATCTCAAGTAATCATGAGTGCTGAACGCCCTGTAATAACACTAACAGAAAAAGAAGATTCTGTCTTTAAAAATGTCCTCGTTCCGCTTGATTTGAACCAATCATGCCGGATGCAATTGTACGGTTCAATTGCCATGGCGCTAAATCACAGTTCAAAGCTGCATATAGTATCCGTTGTAATTAATGAAGAGCAATTAAAGTCAAGCAGGATACATAACAAAATTGAAAAATTCAAAAAGGCATATGAAGACAATGGCATCGATTTTTCAGTAAAACTTCTTGTCAAAGAAGAACAACTGGCATACAAGGAAATTTTAAAATATGCCCATGATAATAAAATGGACAGCATATTCATAATGACCCATAATGAAGCTGCCAGGTATGACAATTATCTTGGGGCATTTGCCCACCATATTATTAACGAAGCAACGATGCCCGTTGTTAGTATCAATAATGCTTCGGCAACCTCCTGGGAAAGTAAACTTGCCGCTCCTTACGTTGATCCATTGGGAATTTTCACAAAAAAATAAATAATGAGAGAATTAAAAACAACAAATATATTACTGTTATTGATTTCCATACCCATTGTCTTTTTTGTCCTGAAGACCTTGTCGTTTATTTTTATTCCTTTAGTCCTTTCCATGTTCATAGCCTTGTTGTTTTTACCGCTAATGCGATGGTTACGAAAAAAAGGAGTGCCCAAAACCATTAGTATTAT
Organism: Bacteroidales bacterium; assembly: GCA_965230395.1. Lineage (GTDB taxonomy): Bacteria > Bacteroidota > Bacteroidia > Bacteroidales > UBA10428 > UBA10428. The sequence goes on along the minus strand of CBDDKV010000002.1, from coordinate 447,087 downwards.
TTTAATCATAGTTTTAATCTCTGCTATTTTAAAAATTGGCGGAGAACTCATTCAGTTAGCTACCAAACAGATTTTAACAGCTGATAAAAGCACTTTTAAAAACGCCGAAGAAAAATTAATCGGCCTGATTGTGTTTATTGAAGACTTCTTTGGAATAAACTCTGTTCATAGCGGAGAGAATATCCTCTGGCACTATGTACAAAAATTAAACATTGATGAAAAGTTTGGCTCTGTGCTGGATTATATTGGTAACTTATTGTCAATGACCCTGATGACTGTTTTCTTTTCTATCCTTTGGTTATCAGAATCAATTAATTTTCAGAAATTACTGAATACAACGATCATAAAACAAAAATACGTTTCTGTTAAGGTTTTCAGGAGAATTGAAAAGGATCTTATCAAATTTATTGTTGTTAAGGTCTTTGTTAGTCTGTTTACCGGAATTTTCTTTGCCCTGGTTAGTTGGGGGTTCGGTATCAGCTTCCCGGTGTTTTGGGGCTTATTTGCTTTCATAGTCAATTTCATACAAATGATTGGTTCCTTCATTTCAATCGGCACACTTTCTCTCTTTGGTTTGGCTGAATTGGAACCAACCGGCTCATTCCTACTCTTTGTTTTAGCATTAACCGCAATTCAGGGAACAATAGGTGGCATTGTTGAGCCTGTTTCAATGGGAAAGTCATTTTCCATAAACGTAATATCAATCCTGGTTATGATTATGTTCTGGGGTTACATATGGGGCATTGCGGGTATGGTTATGTCTATTCCAATTACAGTTTTCATGAAAATAATCATGGAACATTTTAAATCGACCAAGGTTATTGCAGAAATACTTTCCGGCCCTGATTTTAGAATAGGTTTACCCTTATACAAACCAAAAAATAAATAATCCGGGACTTGCCACTTGCCCTGCCCCCCAAAAAGCCATGAGGAGCGTTTTAGCAAAATATAACATGCCCCTTCCCGGGGCCATACCTTAGAATAAGAGCTCTGATTTTCAGGGCTCTTATTGCTATCCTCCAACTTCGGTGTTACAATAACAGGCTAAATCCATGTTCTTTACAGGCGGCACGAAGTTCGAATTCTTAAGGTTTTTTTATGCAAAGGCTATTCGTTCCGAATAAATAGTTATTATGAATTTATTTTTCTATCTTTGCGAAGAATTTGAATATGAAGAATAGCACATCTTATTTCCTTCCTTTAGCATAATTTGATACGTTTTTTCTCCAATCCATTTTCAAAATAAAATAGTAAAGTTCAATACGGGAAAAAGAACCATTGTTCCTTTCTTTTTTAAATTTTACTATGTAGTAATAATCACAGGGTTAAAATGTATATAGAGCCCTTAATTTTTTTATTTATAAATGAACATTTTTGTAGGTAACCTTGACTTTAAAGTTGATGAAGATGATTTAAAAGACATTTTCGAAGAGTATGGATCTGTGAACGAAGTAAAAATCATAAAGGATAAATTCACAGGACGAAGCAAAGGGTTTGGTTTTATTATCATGGAAAATACAGATGAAGCCAAACAAGCAATTAGCGAATTAAATGGGGCCTCCTTAGAAAACCGCGAAATGGTTGTTAATGAAGCACGTGAAAAAAGAGAATCCAATAACAGAAGGAGATACTAATAATGTACGAAGGTAAAGTAAAATGGTATAACGAAACCAAGGGTTTTGGTTTTATCGAAATGGATGGCAGAAATGATGTCTTTGTGCACCGTTCAGGGTTAGCAAGCCCTTTTGGAGGTTTATCTGAAGGACAAAAAGTTGTATTTGACATAAAGCAAGGCGACAAAGGCGAAGTTGCTTTTAACGTCAAATAATATCGAAAAACGAAAAGCATATTCAATTTGATATTTACTGATAAACTAGTGCATTAAGTTATAAATATCGTATTGTTTATTTTATTCCTTTCTTTATTTCTACAAGGTACGCTTCGTAAAACGCAGCTTTAGCTGCGGTTAAGAATCGTAACGCAGTAGAAAGAGAAAAAAGGTTTAAAATTAAGCACCATTATTTATGATTTGATGCACTAGTGTCAAGTCAAGCATCAAGTTTCGGGTATAGATTACCTTCGGAGGGCTCTGCCATTAAAATGGCATCGGTTCTTCTATTTCGTCCCTCAATATCGCAATGAGGTCATTCTGAGGAGGCACGACGAAGGAACTTCTCACGGACGATAAGGAGTAATCCCGTCCGTCAATCAAGGATTGACATGACACTAGTATCCGAGGAGAAATGGGTATTGGCATATTCTTATTGGAATAGCTTTTTCCGGCACATTGAAGTAATTAACACAAATGTCCGGAGCTGAAAAAAATGATCCTGCCTAAGGAACTTCAGCCAATTTAACAAAAGAAAAGAGAATTCGAATTCCGGAAGCCCCTGAAAAGCAATTGAAGATGCTGGTTTATTCAGCTTTATTTTGGTGGCTGAAGTATTTCAATGTGAATACAAAAACGGGAACTCGAAGTGAAATTGAACACTCTTGCCCCAACTTAGAATAACCCCCGAAAGGTATCACGCCGGGATGTAAATTCTGTGAAATTCTATTCTCAGGAAGTCCACAAATATCTGATGGCTTACATTGAGGAAAAACCAGCGTATACGAAGGGTTCGTAATGGAGAAGTAGTTATGGTTTTAATCTGTTCCACAAGGTTGAATCAGAAAACATCCCCTTACCTGATAAGAAGAGCAGGTTATTAAGATTGGAAAACCACATCTGCTACAACCAGCTCTTATGACTATGTAAAACTTAAAAAGAATATTGAATGGGTAGATCCAAAGAAACTTTTGGAAAGAAAGAAGTAAGAAACAAACAAATAAAAAAACGTAAGGAAAAAGAGCTACGTAAGCGGGAAAAGAAGGGACAGGGAAAAAGCAGCTTTGATGATATGATCGCATGGGTTGATGAGAACGGCCAGATTTTATCAGAGCCCCCTTTGGCAGAGAATAAGCAAGAAGTGATTGCCGACCAGATTGAGGTCTCAATTCCTAAAGGAGGTGTCAGAGCAAAGGAAATAATTAGCAAGGGAAAAATTAGGAATTTTGACATAGAAAAAGGGTTTGGGTTCATTAGTAGCATGCAGCAAAAAAATTCCGTTTTTTTTCATATAAACGATTGCGAGCAGGAAGTTAGGGCCGGTGATAAAGTAGAATTCGAAACCGAGAACGGTCCCAAAGGATTAAAAGCCTTTAACGTTAAAAAGGTTGTGTAGTAAAAGTCCAACACTGCTCATAAAAAAACTGTAGAACTTATCTTGGGAATAAAATTACCCCCCCTAGAACTATATACCGGAACAACATGTAAGTTCTTAAAGATAAACAGAGAGCGGAATTAACCCGAAATTTCCCTTGAGTTAGCTCCGCTATGCTCTGGCTCTCTAATTTTTTTTAGTATTACAATAGAGTATTCTGCAAAAGAGAAGCCCGCAAAATCATCAATTTACCCCCCTCACTTTACACTACTTGCTGTATTTATAAGACAACGGACCTGTTACTTTGGCCGCTTCGTTAAGGGGAAATGTATTTCCCACCCTACCCAAAGACTTTAGCATTAAGAGGTGCTGATAAATAGCAGCGAAAAAAGACTTATTTACATGGTACGGGAGCTTATATTTACTTGTTGTTTGCTGAACAATGACAGCAAGATCCTTATAATGTATATGGCTAATATTTGGGAAAAGGTGATGGACCACCTGATAATTTAAGCCGCCTATTAGCCATGAAAAGACCTTGCTTTCGGGAGCAAAGTCGCAAGTGGTATATAACTGGTGAACAGCCCAATTATTGTTGAGCTCATTATTATGATCCGGTATCGGATAATCTGAAGAAGGCACAACATGAGCCGTTTGAAAAATAGTGCTTAAAATCAGGCCTCCGATAAAATGCATAAGAAAAAAACCGGAAAAAACCCAGTACCACGGTATTGGAACAAGCAATAAAGGCAATCCCAGAAAAAAAGAATAATATACTATCTTAGAAATAAGCAAATTCAAAAACAACCGGTTATAATTCCCACTACCATTTAAGACAGCCCCCATCCTTTTATATTGTCTCAATTTTTTAAAATCTTTAATGGTTACCCAGGAAAAAGTCATCAACCCATATAAAAACCAGGCATAAATATATTGGAATTTATGTATCCCTTTGAGCGGTTTATGCGGTGAGAAACGCAAAACACCTCCATGGGCAATATCCTCATCATAACCTTCGATATTGGTATACCCATGATGAAGTGTATTGTGCTGATACTTCCAGTTTGAAGGAAAACCGCCCAGCAAATAAAGAAAGTCGCCAAAAAACTTATTTACCCATTTGTGCTTTGAAAAGGAACCGTGATTTGCATCATGCATAGTAACTAAACCCAGACCAGACATTCCCAGGCTCATTACGACCCAGCAGGCCATTACGGGCATAACAGAATCCAACGTTCCTGAAAGCATTACCCCGTAAGGTATAAAGTATAGCATAGACATAAACAGGGTTTTGACCAATATCTCTTTATTACCATATTTTTCTATCCCCCTGTTTTCAAAGTAATTTTTTACTTCAACTCGTAATTCATTAACAAACTCCTGCTTATTTTTTAAATATTTTACTTTTTCCATTTTGTAATGTATTAGACTACTACCTTTTCTCACTCCTTCGTTCATATACTGCCCTGAGACGATCCCTGTAAATTGCCGGAGTCATACATATGGCATCAATACATAAATCTGAACTTTTAAATATTGTCCATAAAATGTCCTTCCGGTATTCAATATCTTCCATCATTCAAAAGACCGTAGACTTTAATGCATGTTTAAAACTCCAATATGCCGGATGCACAGCCAATGCTTTAAACATCGCAATATCCAAATTTGAATAAAGTTACTCCAGTACACGGAGAAAAGAAAAACAAAGGGGTCAACCTAATTGTTCATGGGCTAAAAAACGGCGATTACATTAAAGTGGCACTGACCAGCAACGAGTGGCATTCGCCCCTACGCCTTTACAGCAGGTCTTTTACAGCCATCAGGTACTGTCGGGATACCGGTACGGTTTCTTTTGTGTCGTCAAGGCTTAACCAATAGGAACTGAAATTTTTATTGAGCTCATTGATGTATTGGACATTAACCAAACTTGTTCTATGGGTGCGAATAAAATTATTGAACTCCCGTAGTTGATGTTCTATATTCCTTAGCGTATTTCGTACCATCTTCTTCTTAACCCCTCCTCCATCTCGGTACCCAAATTCCACATAATTATTGGCAGACTTCACATATACAATTTCAGAAACCTGTATTCTGAAGTTATCGGAATCGTTCTCCGAAATAATATCGACATATTTATTTACATAGCTCTCCGTACACTGCTTTAATTTGTCCTGCATCTTACGTGTTTCATGTAAAAGTTTTTTAAGACGGGCCTGATACGAATCAAGCTTGTTTTTCAGGTAAATCGTTATCGGAAAACATATACAAATAAAAATTACCCTAACTACAATATTGAATGTAATATTGTTTTGTCCAACATAACGAATATAAAATACAAAAGCAACACTGGCGGCTGCCACCTGGGAGAAAAAATAAAGAGACATATAAATCCTATTGCCTCCTATTTCTTCGTCAACTTTCATGAGGTGGCGCTGAAATATTATTTGTGAAACAACCAGGATTATCAATACAATCAACCCAAATCCGGCAATAAACAAAAGTATGTTTTCAAATTCAAATCTTTCAATCGTAAAAGGCTGAAAGAACAAAATGAAAAGAAATACTGAAATTGCAATTCCAAGATAAGTTCTGAAATGCTTCTTTGTCAAGCTAAAAAACTGATTGATTTTATTTGTTGTCAATATTTAACTATTTATCAAGGTCTGTTTTAAATTCTAATGCGATTCTTCGCTACAAGTGCTTCTATTTTTACCGTAGTCTATTTCTCCAGCAATAACTTTATGTGATGAATAACCCACAGAAACCAATTCGATGGGCGAATTCACCGGAGTTTCATTTACCGCTTCATTTTTCGTATTAAAACCATCTGGATATATTGATTTATTTGTCATTTTCTTCTATTTAGTGCTTCTAAATAAACACTCCGTTTATAGCCGTGGCCCTTAAGAAAGTTTTGAGAACAAGGCTTGCCTTTTTGAAAATCAAGGAATTCCGAAGCTTCGGAACAACTATTTTCAAAGAGGGTGTAACGCCGTTGTCGGAATTTTCTTACAGCCACTATTTATTCAAAGTTAGGTTTTTCATTCACGCTAGCATTACTGATGCTACCTTTATTTAACTTCGTACCCCAGAATATTGTTCGCTATTTTTTTATAAAATGTCAGGAATATCATAACGAAACTTTAGTTCCCTGATATTTTATCTCAATTTAAAAAATGAGATAAAGAGATAAGCATATCGAAGAGAGGACGTCCGGATACGTTAACCATACAGCCCCGTCTGTTTAATCTAAACACGCTTTAAATAGTAAAAAACATTCGAAAAATATCTGACAAGATTTTATCTTTGGAATATGACATCAGTTGATTTTGCTGTTAATTAAACCAGTTTATTAAGCTCATAATTACAAACTTAACTATGTATAGTTCAAAAGGACTTATTCACCGTTTGCCTCCATTTTCCTTAAAACATGGTGTAGATCTTTCTTCAAACAGTTCGACACATTTTTACTTTGCCCCAACCTTAGATAACTTAAAACAACCCCTGCCTTGAGCCGATACATTCATAATTTAATATTACAAGGAGAACATCAGCAATTAGATTTTAAGTTTGAGATCTCAGATGCGAAAAAGATTGCCCGCACGTTTTCTGCCTTTGCTAATACTGATGGAGGAAAACTCCTGATTGGTGTAAAAGACAATGGCAATATTGCCGGGGTCCGCACCGATGAAGAAGCATATATGGTTGAGTCCTCAGCTCATATCTTTTGCAAGCCCCGGGTTGAATACAAAATATATCCACATAAAATTAAGGACAAAACTATTCTCGAAGTGGTTATACCCGAAAGTAACTCCAAACCGCATAAAGCTCCATGGAAAAAAGATAAATATGAAGCCTTTATAAGAGTAAAAGATGAAAACTTTGTTGCCAACGATATAATTACGGAAGTATGGCGCCTTAAAAGTAAGGGAAAAGGTGTGCTCGTTCGATATGATGATTATGAAGAGCAACTTTTTAGTCTGCTAAAAGAACAGCAAGAGATTATCCTTCCTGATTTTATAAGTAAGTGCAAAATTAAACCATACCTGGCAAAAAAAATTCTTGCAAATATGATTTCAATTGATCTCATAAAGTATCGGATTACAGAAACCCAGGTTTATTACCAACTGGTATAATCATTCAAACAATTTTAACAGGTAACCAATGTTTATAATGACACATTCTGTCAATGGTCGGAAAAGTCTACCCTCAGAACTACCGGAAAAGTTGTCAAAATACGCCAAACCATAAAAAAGAAGAAAAACAACAGACTAATAAACACCCCCTTACGAGACCCCATACGTTTTTCTGTTTTAAACCTGACAAGAAAGAATAATATTATTGTTGCATTTTAAGCTGCATAAAAGTTTTATCAAAAATTAGTATCTTAATATTGTTAATTCCATAATTATAATGGTAGCAAAAAATAATTCCTCTCTCTCACAAGAAAAGCTCAGTTCCATTTCAGCTGAAGTTATAATTAAAGCCTCAACTTCTGCCATGTCAATAATTGATCAAAATGGACTAATATTATCTGTAAATAAAGAGTTTAAATCGTTATTCCCCTTAGCAGATACAGGAGCCGACTTTACAAGTATAATCGAAACGAATGAACTCCGGTCGCAACTCTCTTTATTTCTGAACAACAATGAGAAAAGTTTGTCCGTTGAAATTGACAACAGTAAATTCCAAAGGTATACGCTGAACATTAGCTTTCTGCAAAATGATGATTGTAACAACATATATCTCTTATGCGCGAAACCAAAATATAACTTTGAAAATATATTCTTCATACAACAACTGATTGATTCAATTCCGGATAATATCTTTATTAAAGATGAACAAAGCCGTTTTATTCTGGCCAATAACTGGGTCGCGAAAGTTATGGGAACCAAAACCCCGGAAGATTTGATCGGCAAATCAGATTTTGACTTTTATCCTAAACCGCATGCTGAAGGATACTTTAAAGATGAGCAAAAAATAATAAAAACCGGAATACCAATAATCAACAAACAGGAACAAGTATACTCTAACGGGAAAACAAAGTGGTATTCAACAACAAAATTACCACTGCATAATAAAACCGGCCAGATTATTGGAATAATGGGGATAGGAAAAGATATTACCAAACTCATTGCTAAAAAACAGAAGCTGGAAAAAGCACTAAAGGAAGCTGAAAAAGCAGACCAGCTAAAGTCTGCTTTTCTTGCAAATTTAAGTCACGAAATACGGACCCCTCTTAATGGCATACTTGGGTTCAGTCAGTTCTTAAGACAAAAGAAACACGCTCCGGAAAAAGAAAACAAGTACCTGGACCTGATTTATATTAACGGGAAACAATTGCTTTTTCTAATGAATGATATTATTGATATTTCAATGATCGATAGTAACCAGATTTCCATTAAAAAACAACCATTCAACCTTAATGTACTTTTGCAACAGATTGAAACTAATTTTAAACACCAGCTCACAGAAAAAAAACCTGATCTGGAGATTGTCTGCTGTCCAGGATTACGTGATTCAGACAGCCTCCTGTATTCCGATGAAAACAGGATCTATCAGATAATTGGAAATTTATTAAACAATGCGGTAAAATTCTCAAAAGAAGGACAGATTGATTTTGGCTATACGCAAAAAAACAATGAAATAGAGTTTTATGTCAAGGACACCGGTATAGGTATTGCGTCCAAACACCTGAAAGATATATTTCTCCGTTTCAGGCAGGCCGACGATTCCATAACACGAAAGTATGGCGGTACCGGTCTGGGATTGAGCATTTGCAAAGGATTGGTTGAAAAATTGGGAGGGAAAATATGGGTGAACTCCTCTCCGAAAAAAGGTTCCGTTTTCTATTTTACTATTCCACATATAACTTCTGAAAATAAATCCCCGATAAAATAGTTCCTACATAGTATAGAGTTACTTAAGTTTCAAACCATCCCCTCCCCGCCTCTCTTTTAAATCTTGTATATTCCATTTATTTGTCATCCTATACCGGTCAAAGTTGGCATAACGTCCGTTTTTAACATATTTTTGTACCTGATAAGATAGAAGTGGGTCGTATTTGTATTACGTCCGAGTAGATAAATCATACAAAAAACACATTAGTTGTGCCGAAAAAAAATTTATTGAGCATATTTCGACCAAGCAGAATAATTTATCCTATCCTTATAGGATTAGGTGTCGTATTGTTCATGCTTTTCAGAAAATTTGACCCATCAGTATTTCAAATTATACAATTTACCCCATCTGTTATATTTTGGTTATTCGTGGCCCTGGTACTGATATTATTCAGGGATATCGGGTACATCATAAGATTAATTGTTCTTTCTGATAACCAGCTCTCGCTCCGACAGGCTTTTAAAATAATTATGCTATGGGAATTTACGTCTGCAATAACACCTTCGGCAATCGGCGGCACCAGTGTGGCCTTAATCTTTATTAACAAAGAGGGCATTAGTCTTGGACGTGCATCTTCAATCGTAATGGCAACCTCGTTTCTGGATGAATTATATTTCATCATCACTTTTCCGTTCCTGTTGTTATTTATAAATACAAGCGAATTATTTGCTTCTTCCGGCAATGCCTCCTTGTCTTTTGCCAATGAATTCTTCTATTTTGCGATTATCGGATACGGCATTAAACTTGTTTTCACAATTTTCTTGAGTTATGGCCTGTTTTTTAACCCCAGAGGCCTAAAATGGCTTCTTTTATGGGTGTTCAGGTTACCAATATTGCGAAGATGGAGAAAAGAGGCCGGAGATGCCGGAAACGAAATTGTTACCAGTTCGAAAGAGCTTCGAAAGAAATCAGCAGGTTTCTGGCTGAAAGCTTTTGGAGCCACCGTTTTTTCCTGGACATCAAGATACTGGATTGTTAACGCAATATTTCTGGCTTTCTTTGTTGTTCCTGATCACTTCCTTCTCTATGGCAGACAACTCGCTGCCTGGATAATGATGTTAGTAAGTCCGACACCTGGCGGCAGCGGTTTTTCCGAATACGTATTTATACGGTATTTCGGAGACCTTATTCCTATTGTAAATGAACTCAAAGAATCCTTCGCTGCTATGTTGGCCCTGCTATGGCGGGCAATAAGTTATTATCCTTATCTTATTATTGGATCAATAATCTTTCCCCGATGGATCGCTGATAAATTTGGTAGAAAAAGGCAAAGCTAAATTTTACAACCAACGCAGTTCCCCATTTAAAACAACACCGTCGAGCTTCATCTCCTTTGCGGAACTTACTGCCTGTTCAAAAGTATGGACGATTGGCTCTCCCTGCTGATTGAAAGACGTGTTTATCAGTGCCTTTATCCCGTAACCCCGCTCAAGACAACAGAGCAAATCGTATAAAAACGGATTAAAATCGCGGCTTTTAATTACCTGTATCCTGGAGGTTCCGTCAACGTGAACGCAACCCGCTATCTGTTCCACCGACTTCTCTAAAACATCAAACTCTGTTAACATGAATTGTGCAATTTCAGGAGCTTCATCATAACCAGTGAACAGGCTTAGGTTTTTCTCTAGTATTACCGGAGCTACTGGTCTGTACCACTCTCTTTTTTTACACCCCTGGCTTATGTAGTCTGCCAGTTTCTTTTTATCTGCCCTTGCAATAATACTTCTGTTACCAAGAGCCCTGGGCCCGGCTTCTCCATACCCGTTGCACAAAGCAATTACTTTACCGTCAGCAACAGCCTTTGCCAGTTCTTCTATTAAACGAACCGCATACTCAAAAGAGTTATAGCCATCAATTTTATAATTATTTAAGTATGGCCCCGCCTTTTTTATTTCTTCCCCCATAAAAAATGCACCTGCCGATGCAGCGCCCAAAGCCAGTCCTGAATCATTGGTACAGGGTGGAATAAAAACTTCTTTAAACAATTTTTCTTTTAAAATGCACTTGTTCAGCTTAATATTTAAAGCTGTTCCTCCCGTGTAATACAAATACTCTGCACCAGTCTGTTCCTTAAGACGTTCAAAAGTTTTCATCGCTTCTCGAATAAAGACGGCGTGTATGGTTGCTGCAATATCCTGAAAAAAACCTTCCTTGTTATCAATATGCTTGTAATCCAGCCCAAAAGTTTCCCGTATTGATTCAAACAACCGGCTCTTTGATGCCCAGCAGTCCTCAAAAAAACCGTTTGCCCGCAACCACTCTTCTATTGCTGGCTTATAATCACCGTATGCTTCCAGGCCCATAAACTTTCCGGGAACCGCATTCTGCTCTTTCTTTTTGGCCCCCACTAAAGCAAAAACCAAAGCATTTGCATTAAATAAAGACGACAACCACTTCAGATCATAGTTAGCCTCCGTTAATTCCAGCGTTCCTTTCTTATAGGTCCATGCCGAAAAATTACTCTTACTTGCTCCTCCATCGAAATGGACAAGAAGACTGTTTTCTTTAAAAATTCCGTAAAAAGGCACACAACTAAAAATGTGCGCCAGTTCATGGTTAAGTATATATGCCTCCGGCGATTCACCAAACCAGTATAAACGAGACGGTTCTAACTTATTTTCTAAGTTTTTCCCAATCGGGGCCTCCAGTCTTATCTGGCCATTTCGTGTAATACAGGCCCTCCCTACTTCATGATCCACAAAAATAAATACAGTTTTTTCAACAGGTATCAATTTTAATTCACGGGCAATCTCTTCCAGAAAAAGCGGAAATGAAGAATCAAACTTATTTCTGGTAAAACGTTCAAGATGAAGGTACTTATTCACCTCACCTCTTTCAAATATGGCAAAATTGTGATCGTGAACCAGAACCGGGTATGACGTATTACTGATATCTGGAATAGCATAGCAACCAATAATTCGAAACATTAACGCAACCTTTTTAATATAATCGAAGTAAAAAAAAGCAAATTTTTGAAGCTTGCCGAAAATATCTTACTTTTATTTTAATTATTCGACAAGTTTTAATAGATTTATTACTACGAATAGGGTTTTTTAGGTAGTTTTGACTTAAGTTTTTTTTATGACAATAACCGAGCAGGATTTTCAGTTGTTCTTGTTTGCGCTAAAGACGTCTTCGAAATACGATTTCAGTGATTATTCTGAAAAGTCATTGAAGCGGAGATTAGCCAAAGTTCTGACAGATAACAAACTGAACATTACTGCCTTAGTAAATAAGATAAAAAATGATCCTGAATTTGTTGAGAAAACAGTTAAGGAAATTACCGTAAATACTACAGAACTATTTCGTGACCCACAGGTTTGGCATGCCATACGATACGCAGTTTTACCAAAATTAAAAAACAACACCAACATAAACATCTGGCATGCGGGTTGTTCAACTGGTCAGGAAGTATACTCCATGATGATTGTATTAAACGAAATGGGATTACTTGATCAAGCCAAAATTTATGCAACAGACCTGAATACAGATGTTATGGAACAGGCTAAAATGGGCGAATACAAATACAGGTTCAACATAGGCTATCTGGATAATTTTGATAAAGTAATCAAGGAGAACCCTTATAACTATGAAGAATATTACGATGTCCCATACGAAAAATATTTTAAAATTGACAAATCTACTGACTCAATAAAAATGAATGATTTCCTTCGGGAAAAACCGGTTTATAAAAAACACGATCTGGTTAGGGAAGGAAACTTAATGTATGTTAAATTTGACATCATTTTTTGCAGAAATGTTATCATTTACTTCAATTATAACCTTCAAAGTAAGGTGTTTGACCTATTTCATCGCAATTTATATGATAACGGTTCCCTTGTTTTGGGGATGCACGAAACCATTTTAGGCTCTTATTCAGTTAAATATCAAAAAAAAGGGCATGTATATTATAAGAATTAAATGACCAGCACCACCATGGCTTTCAGAATTAGACATATAGCTTCCAGATTTTTATTGCAAAGTATTTTTACAGTGCTTATTATCAGTTCCCTGCTCGTAATTTTCATTTACTCTGGCAATAAGAAAAAGGATACATTAAATGCTTTGACATTTTCACACTCCAATGAAAACAAAATCAAGGAGTTATTTTCTTCTATCGATAGAATTCTGTTTTATCAGAGAACCGATCCTGAGTTTGTTTCTAAAACAGCAGACCAGAATATTAACAATGCCATTCGGCTGGCTGAAGAAATACGGGACTCCCTTTCTGTTTTCCGCAATTATAATTTTTTGCAAAATTTATTGAAAAATAATAATTACATCGACACCATATCAGTCCACTTAAAATTCTGGAGTGTCAACCTTGAAAAATATGGCCTCTCGTTTAAAGAGCTTGGGAATAGCTCAGGGGGGACAATTGCCTATACAATAAATGAAATCGATACTTTATCACGTTTCCTTTCTGTAGCTCCTGACAATAAAAAACAGTATTCCAAACTTAAAATCATTGATTCAAAACTACTCACCTCCTATTCCCTGGAAAGTATTAATGAACTCACTATATTTTGCGAAAACCTTTCTTCTGAATATTTGGAATACCCTGACTTTGATTTTTTCACCCTTGAACAAATCACACAACCTTTATTAAACCGCTTAAATTCCTGCAAAAATATTTTAGAAAGAATATACGGAAACGAAATAGATAAAGGCCAGTATAACAAACTAATGGATATATCCGAAACATTGAAAAAGAGTGGAAATCAGTTTTCGGAAGACATCCTCAACGAAACATCAAAATACAATGTATGGTGGAACCTTGCATTTATCTTCGCAGCCATAGTACTCATGATTGCTTACCTGGTCATTATGACAACTTTTTCACAACGGGTGCAAAGAAACATCAAGCAAACAGCAAATAACAGCCAAAAAATATCTGTTGGTAACCTGGAGAAAATTTCTTTCAGGCATAATGCATATGAATTTCTTAAAATAAACACCAACCTGAAGAATACGCAAAAATACCTTTCCGAATGTAATTCTTTTGTTTTCAGCATGCTTAACAACAATTTTCAGGATTTCCTCAAAACCAAGGGGCAGAATGACAAATTCACAGAAAACCTCAATGCTTTGCAGGAAAGAATGATTAAAGAGCAGGAGGTTCAGAAGAAAAGAGACGAAGAAAATGAAACCAGAAGGTATACAAATGAAGGCCTGGCCAAATTTGCCGACATTATGCGGCTTAACAGTAATGATACAGCAGCCCTGGGAGATAATTTACTCAAAGAGCTCGTTAAATATATCGGTTTTATTCAAGGGGGGATTTTCCTTACCAATGAAGAAAATGAAAATGAGCTTAATTTGGTATCTGCTTTTGCATACAGTAGAAAAAAATACATTCAAAAAGCCTTAAAAAAAGGACAAGGTTTAGTAGGGACCTGTGCGCTGGAAAAGAAGACAATCAACCTTACCGAAGTCCCGGAGGACTACATTTTTATTCGATCCGGACTTGGCGACACACCACCCAATAATGTATTAATTGTACCTGTAATGCATGAAAACCAACTGGTTGGGGTCTTGGAACTTGCAGGTCTGAAAGTACTAAACGAATATGAAATACATCTTACCGAACAAATAGCATCAAACTTAGCTGCTACAGTTATAACGGTAAGAACAAATACAACAACAGCCCAATTGCTTGAGAAGTCGCAACAACAAGCAGCAGAAATGCGGGAACAAGAAGAAGAAATGCGACAAAACATGGAAGAATTGAAGGCGACCCAGGAAGAATCCTCAAGAAGGGAAGAGGAAATGCAGGGATTACTGGATGCTGTGAACACGAGCTTTTATTTGATAGAATATTCAACCGATGGACTAATAGAAAATATGAACTCCAGGCTTACATCCTTTTTGGAACAACCATTTGAAACTGTTGTAGGCTCAAAACATCGGGAGGTTTTTTCAGATAACTCAGGAATTAATGATGAATTACTGAGTGATATAGTAAACAATAAAATAATTAAAAAACTTGAAGAAACTCTTTCTTGGGGAAGTAAAGAACTGGTTTATAAACACACCCTTTCGCCTATATTATCAAAAAATGGCGATGTCCTTAAGGTTCTTAACCTTTTAACCATTGAAGATAAGCTTGTAGAATAGCTTTAAAAGCGCTGCTAATGATGGAACTTGGAATAGTTGATATTCGGGAAATAGTACGCATAATAAAAAAAGTTTATGATTATGACTTTTCAAATTATGCGCTTACTTCCTTTAAATACAGCCTGGAAAAAATAATGGGGCAACACAGGCTGCCAAATGCGGAAAGTCTGCTTAGAAGAATAAGCGATGAAAAAGACTTCTTTGATGCATTTCTTCATGAAATATTTGTGCCCTCTACGGAAATGTTCAGGGATCCGTCGTTATGGCGTTGGCTTAGAGAAGATTTTTTCCCCAACCTCCCCTCAAGGTATTTCGACAATTATAAAATATGGCTGCCGCAAAACACAAGTGGTGCCGAACTATATACATTATGCACACTTCTTAAGGAACTCAATTTAATTAATAAGGTGAAAATAATTGCCACAATATACAGCGACAAAAGCAAAGAACGTATTAAAAAAGGCAACTACCCACTGAAAAAACTTGAGGTGTCAATTGAAAATTATAAACGATTTCATGGAATTTCTGCATTCGATTCATATTATTCTCTAGTCGGTAACGAAGCAATTAGAGATAACTCATTAATCGAATCAGTAGAATTTATAAAAGACGATTTAACATACAGTAAAGCCCCACAAAATGTAAAGTTAATCCTGTTCAGAAATGTAATGATATATTTTAATCCATCTTTGCAGGAAAAAATTCTGGGAAAATTACACCATACATTATCAGCTTCCGGAAGCCTTATCATTGGAATCAAGGAACAAATAAAACAAGGACAAGAGTCAAAATTTGAGGTGATAAATGAAAATGAAAGTGTATATAAAAAAAAGATTTGATACGAACTTGATATGAACTATAAAGCAGTAATAATTGGAGGTTCAGCAGGAAGTTTTCAGGTAGTGACAAAAATACTAAGTGCACTGCCAACCAACTTTCCATTGCCTGTCCTTCTGTGCCTACACCGGCTAAAACATGTTCGTTCCGGATTTGTTGAGGCTTTATCACTAAAATCAAACATCCCAATAGAAGAACCTTACGATAAAGATCAGCTAAAACCAGGCAAAGCATATCTGGCCCCTGCCAATTATCATCTATATTTGGAGCTGGCAAACAGAGTGGCTTTGTCTACAGATGCTTCTGTTAACCACTCCCGGCCTGCAATAGATTTGTCATTTATTACTGCGGCCAACGCATACCGGGATAAACTAATCGGAATTATCCTGTCCGGTGCGAACAGGGACGGGGCTCAGGGACTTAGGGCAGTATCCCAGAAAGGAGGACTGACAATCGTTCAGGACCCAAATGAATGTGAAGTGAAAACAATGACAGAATCAGCTATACAATTGGCCAAGGTTGACCATGTTTTTAAAACCGAGGAAATAATCCGCTTTCTAATTAAATTAAAATAATACAATGCACCCCAGTCAGCTTAGAAACAAAATAACACTCTCATTTCTAATCAGCATAATCTTTATTCTTCTGCAGATTATACTGTTTTGGAATTCCCTTGATCTTGAAAAAAGCTCACCGGGTATATGGCCCTTTATTTCTCTGTTTTTTGCAGTTTTGGCATTGGCATACAACTTCAACCTGGCCCTTAAAGCAACTAACTCGGGTAATATTGATGATATAATTGAAGAAAAAGTATCCGCCGAAAAAATTAAAATATTAAAAGAGTTTGAAAAAGAAGAAGAAAAAGAAGTTCAAACCGACGAAAACAAAACAATTGAAGAAAAAATACAAAAAATAATTCCTGCAGGAAAGTTTAAAACAACTGAAGAACTCGCAAAAAAAACACTAAAAAACCTCGCTGATAACCTAAACCTGGTTCAGGGAACCTTTTATTTAAAAAACAGTGAAAATGATGAATATTCATTCCTGACCGGATATGCCCTGACCAGTGAACCACTGCAAAGTTTCAAAATAGGTGAAAACCTAAACGGACAGGTTGCCGAAACAGGCGAAATTTCTTATATTTCCGACATACCTGAAGAATACTTTAAAATTGAGTCAGGATTAGGTGAAGCAAAACCTAAAGAACTAATAATAGCACCAGTTGTTCTAAACTCTGGTGTTTTATGTGTTTTTGAATTAGCTTCTTTTTCTAATTTTGATGAAACAGACAAATTGGTGTTAGAAGGTGCTTTGAAGAAAATATCAGAAAAAGTATCACAAACTATTAGGTCGTAGACTTTATGAAGGACAATAAAAACATATTCAATAAACTAACAGAAAGTCAGACAAATCTGTCTCATTTGGTTTTATCCCTTGGAATTATATTCATATTCTTTTCGTGGGTTGTCCAATTTGTTACAACCAAAACACCTATTACATTTAGTGGGATTGTAAATATTCACCAGACTAGTCCATCACTTCTTTTAATTGATATTTTCCCGTTTGTTGCATATGCTCTTGTGATTGTTCTTATGATTCAGAAAAAAGCCGAAAAAGACAATTTTAAACAAGAAATTAAGAAGCGGGAAGAGCTCATGGACACCATGGCTGAATTCGCAAAGCAAATTGGAGAAGGGAATTTCAACTCAACACTTAACACCGATAAATACAATAACGTATTAGCCCAGTCACTTTTACTAATGCGTGATAACCTGTCTGAGAACAACGAAAAGGAAACACAACAAAGCTGGATAGCTGAAGGAAAAGAAGTTGTTTCCGATATTCTTAGGAAACACAACAAGGTTGAAGAACTATCTGTAAAGGTAATACATGAGCTTGTAAAATATCTTAACGTTGTTCAGGGGGCTATGTATATCTATGATGATGAGAAGAAAATTCTTAGAAACGTAGCCACCTATGCCTATAACAGAAAAAAATTTGTAAACCAGGAATTTAAAATCGGACATGGTTTAATTGGCGAGTGTGCTTACGAAATGGATTATATCTACCGGACAGAAATTCCTGATAATTATACAACAATCACTTCCGGTATATTAGGAGAACAAAAACCCAAAAGCATATTACTCGTTCCCCTTATCGCCGATGAAAAACTGCATGGTGTTATAGAATTTGCTTCCATTAAAGAAAAATTAGACGAATTAACCATACGGTTTCTTAAAGAACTGGGTGAAGTAATTGCCCGAACTGTTTTTAACCTTAAGGTAAACAGCCGGACAGAGAAACTTCTTCAGGAAGCCCAGAAAATGACGGCCGAACTTCAGGAAAATGAAGAGCAGTTAAGGCAGAATGCAGAAGAAATGAGGGCAACCCAGGAAGAGCTTCAAAAATCAAATGAACAGCTCGAAGCAAATATCCAGAAGGTGGAAGATGCCCAAAAAAGACTCCACTCTCTCCTTGAAAATGCATCCGAGATTATATCAATATACAATAGAGACTTCCAAATTATCTACGAGAGCCCCTCTGTAGTCAGCATCCTTGGATATACACCTGAAGAAATGATGAGCGGTAAAGATATGGACCGCCTAACCAGAAAAGGGGAAACAGCCATGCGGGATATGTTCAATCAACTTATTGAAAAACCCAAGCAGCCTGTTACTATCCAGTATACATACATGAAAAAGAACGGCCAGAAAATATACCTTGAAACTACAGGCCGTAACCTCTTACACGATAAAGCAATAAACGGGATTATCCTCAATTCAACCGACATAACCGAAAGAAAAAGGGCCGAAAAGGAAGAACGGATGCGAAGCAAAATGCAGGCATTATCGGAAAACTCCCTTGATATGATAATGCGGTTAAGCACTGTTGGACAGTTCTTTTACGCAAACCCGGTTACCCAGGATTATCTTGGAATTGACAGTCAGGATTTAATAAATAAAACACTAAATGAAGTTGAATTCTCCGAAGTACTATTTAACTACTTTCGAGAAACAATTGAACAAATAAAAAACAGTCCGGTAAAAGCTAATGCAGAAATAACAATCCCTGTTATTAAAGAAGGTAAGAAAGAAGAACGAATAATGAGCTTTGATGCCATACCGGAATTTAATGAAAACGAACTGGAAACCATTCTTTTTGTTGGCCACGACATAACAGAAGCCAAGAGAATAGAACTGGAAATTCAGGATAAGAACAGGAAAATTGAAGATTCCATAAACTATGCTCAACGGATTCAGACTTCTATTCTTCCCGATAACAGGGTAATACGGGAGTATCTTCCTGAATCTTTCATGTTTTACCGTCCGAGAGACGTGGTTAGTGGAGATTTTCCCTGGTTTTTCCAAAAAGAAGATATTACCTATATTGCGGCTGTTGATTGTACGGGACACGGAGTTCCGGGGGCACTTTTGTCTTTTATAGGATACTTCCTGTTAAACAACATTGTGGACCACGATAAAGAACATTCCGCCTCCAGCATTTTAGATGAACTTCATCACCGTGTGCGAACAACCCTGAAACAAGATCATAGTAATGCGGAAGCAAGAGACGGAATGGACATAGCATTATGCAGGATTGACAAAAACAAAAAAGAGATTCAATATAGTGGGGCTCACCGTCCTTTGTACCTTCTAAGAAACGGGGAATTACAAGAATTCAAAGGAGATCGAAAGGCTATCGGAGGAATTCCACACAGAAAAAAAGTTGAAAAAGACTTTACTAATCATGTAATACAATATCAAACAGGCGATAAAATTTTCTATTTCTCAGATGGGCTACCCGACCAACTGGGGGGACCAGACATAAAAAAATACTCCCCCAGAAGAATCAGAGAACAAATTGTTGAGAATAAAAACTTGACAATGGAAGAATTTAATACTTTTTTTGCAAAAGATTTTGAAAAATGGATGGCCGACAATAAACAAATTGATGATGTATTACTTATCGGTATTGAATTAAGTTGATATTAAAACGGTTAAACTATGGATAATAAAAAAGATGTAAAAGGTTTCCTGGAGTTTGTTTATGAGTTCTACAAATCCATGAAAGCGCATGAGATTACTCTTGTATATGAGGGAGAAATAACCCACCAGATTACCAAGGCCTTTACTTCATTAACTGAGTCAAATATGGCAAAAGAAGATGAACCCGGCACGGTACAAAGAAAAGTTTTCCACGTTATGGTCGAATGCCTGCAAAATATCAGTAAACATGCAGACGACTTCACTTCAAGCGACTTCTTATTTTCCGGGAGAGGGATCTTCCTGGTAAGTAAAGGGGATAACGAATATAGTGTGACTACCGGAAATGCTGTAGATAATGACCGTATTGAAGAGCTCACTGAAATGCTTGAGAATATCAATAAAATGAATAAAGACGAACTTAAGGCCCTTTATAAGAAGCAAATGAAGGAGGGGCGCCTTTCTGAAAAAGGTGGTGCCGGTCTTGGGTTTATCGACATAAAAAGAAAAACAGGTCGCGATTTAGAATACCACTTCTTACCAATATCCGATGATACTTCCTTCTTTTTATTAACTTCGACCATTGGAAGAGACGAATAATTATTGAAAAAAAAGTACTAGATAATAAAAAACATAATCGTTGCTATGGAAACAATAAAAATACAGGGCACAGAAGATACTCCTAAAGTGATTTTGGATAAGGATAATGAAGTAATGGAGATATCAGGGCGTTCCCTGCCCGAAGATGTGGCTTCTTTTTTTGAACCTATATTAAACTGGCTTGATGAATATGCTGACGCTCCTAATGGGAAAACAGTATTCAATTTTAAGCTCGTTTATTTCAATACCGCCTCTTCAAAACTGTTGCTTGACATTCTAATGAAACTCGAAGAAATACATGAAGCAGGAAACGATGTTTTGATCCGCTGGCATTACCCCGAAGACGATGAAGATATGGAAGAAGCCGGAGAAGAATATGCTGATATTGTAGATGTTCCATTTGAGCAAGTTCCTTATTCCGGATAATAACTACCAAGAGTAATTGTCACTAAACCAGCTACTAAATGAGTGAAGAAATTCTGAAAGCGCTGATGCAGCTATTTGCTATAATAGCTAAGCAGGATGAAGGTGTTGAGAAAACCCAGGTTGAGTATGTAAAAAACTTTCTGGAACAGCAAATTACTGCTGATAAAGTAGCTGAATATTTTGCTCTGTTTGAAAAGCATGCTGGTCTTACTGATGATGCCCCGAAGAAACGAAAACTTACTTCCGTAAAAGATTCGGTCCGAATTCTGGGATTATGTAAAAAAATTAATAAAACACTAACCCAGAAACAAAAGGTTGTTTCGCTTGTACGCCTTTTTGAAATTGTTAACGTTGACCGCAAATTTTCGGATCAGCGGATGGCAATTATTAACACCGTTGCGGAAGTATTTAATATTTCTCATGAAGAATTTCAGAGTATTGAACTGTTTGTTATCAAAAATGAATCGGCGGAGCTAGACAATGATAATATCCTGATAATAAACGACAAACACGAGCGATACGAAAAAGCGAAACGCATACATACCAAGCACCTTGATACAAACATCTTTTTGCTAAGGGTAAAAAGCGTTGATCTTTACTTCTTAAAATATACCGGAAAGGAAGATTTGTTTCTTAATGGATTACCGATAAGCAACAAACGAATATATCTTTTCGCCAATGGTAGTACGGTTAAACTGCCTAAAGGCTCCCCTATTTACTATAGTGATGTTGTATCCCATTTCATGGCAGATATCACATCGAGTAAAATATCATATACAGTACGGAATGTTAGCTTTCAGTTTCCTAACGGGAACCTCGGGTTAAGAAATATTTCTTTTTCCGAAGGACATGGAAGGCTAATTGGGATTATGGGAGCAAGTGGGGCCGGAAAAACAACATTGCTTAATGTCCTGTCAAGTATTGAAGCCCCAACAACCGGAGACGTTCTAATAAACAATATAAACTTACACACCGAAAAAGACAAACTTGAAGGTGTCATCGGTCTAATTCCACAGGATGACCTTTTAATCGAAGAATTAACCGTTTTTGAAAACCTGTACTTTAATGCAAAACTTTGCTTTAAAGACAAATCTGAAAAGGATATTACAGACCTTGTGGATAAAACCCTGCAAAGTTTGGGACTGTATGACAGAAAAGACCTTAAAGTGGGCTCCCCCCTTAAGAAAACAATAAGTGGAGGACAGCGGAAAAGACTAAATATCGCCCTCGAATTAATACGGGAACCATCCATTCTCTTTGTCGATGAACCCACCTCGGGCCTTTCATCCAGAGATTCTGAAAATGTAATGGATCTTCTAAGAGAGCTGGCCTTAAAAGGGAAATTAATATTTGTGGTTATCCATCAACCATCTTCAGACATATACAAAATGTTTGACAAGATGATTATTCTGGATACCGGAGGGTACCAAATATATTATGGCAACCCTGTTGAAGCCGTAATGTACTTCAAACGCATGGATGCCCAAATCAACAGTGATGTCGGAGAGTGCCCTACCTGTGGTAATGTTAATCCCGAATTGTTGTTCAACATCATAGAAGCTCATGTAGTAGATGAATTCGGTAACTATACCGATACAAGAAAAGTATCACCTGAAAAATGGGAAGAAAACTATCAAAACAATTTCTTCCACGACGAAATAAAAGCAATTAAAGAAAGCCCTCCCAAATCACTCAATATTCCAAACTGGTTTTCCCAATTTAGAATATATGCTATCCGGGATTTCTTGTCAAAAATAGGGGACAAACAATATGTCGCCCTCAACTTACTGGAAGCCCCGGTTCTGGGATTTATTCTGTCTTATATCATAAGGTACATTGAAGATCCAAACTCAAAGGTTTACATTTTTAGGGAAAATGAGAATATTTCCATCTATATTTTCATGGCTCTTATTGTTGCTCTATTTCTCGGTTTCATGGTTAGCGCTGAAGAGATTTTTAAAGATCGAAAAATTCTGAAACGGGAAAAGTTCTTAAACCTTAGTAAATCCAGTTACCTTCTTTCCAAAATAGGCATCTTGTTTCTTATAAGTGCCATTCAGGCATTCCTGTTTGTGTTAATTGGAAATAACATTCTGGGATTAAAAGGCATGAATTTCTCCTACTGGCTGGCTTTATTCTCAACTGCCGCCTTCGCAAATATGCTGGGACTTAACATTTCAGCTACTTTTGACTCTGCTGTTACCATTTATATTCTTATACCGCTTGTTATGATTCCGATGATGATCCTAAGTGGTGCCATGTTTAGTTTTGACAAACTTAACCGTACTGTAGGACGGGTAGATAAAGTGCCATTTATCGCTGAATTTATGCCTACAAAGTGGTCCTATGAAGCCCTGATGGTGAAGCAATTTAAAGACAACAAGTTTAATAAAGAGTTTTATCCTTTACTAAAAGACGAAAGTAAAGCCGACTTTAGAAAAGTATACCTAATACCAGAATTAAGAGAACGCCTGGAAAGGGTTGATAAAGAACTCCGGAATATTAACCAGGTAGATATAACCAGAAATGACCTTGAGGTTATTTATAATGAAATCAGAGAAGAAAACAAACTGTCTGAAATTGTTCTGGAAGAAAACAAAATAAAAGAAGAAAAGGAAAAAATCACTTTCCCTAAGCCGGTAATGTTTGAAGGTGTTGAATCTTTGACCCCTGAAAAATTTGACTCCAAAGCAGGAAGAAAGGTTCACCAATATATAGATCAGTTGGATGAATACTATACCCAGGTATTTCAGATTGCGAATCAAATCAGACAAAACAAAATTTCGTACCTGATGGAACACCGTCCTGAGATATATAAGGAAATACGGGACAGGTATCATAATGAGAATATATCAGACATCCTGAAGAAAGTATACGAAAAAAATAAAATCCTGGAATACGAAAACAACCTTATTCAGCATACAGACCCAATTTTTCAGGATCCTATCGTACTTAAGCCGTTTAACATTCGCACCCATTTTTATGCGCCTCGTAAACCTTTATTTGGCAGGTATTTTGATACATTTGGCTATAATATGGTAGCGATATGGATACTAACGGGCATACTTTATTTTAGTCTGTATTACGAAGTATTTAAAAGGTTACTCGTATTTGGTGAAAAGCTAACTAAAAAATAGATTTTCAGGAATACATATTTTTAATATATTTATAGATAGATTTTTGGTCGATTTATTAGATTAATTTTTATAACGCTATGGTTAAGAATGCTTTTTATATGCTATTGGGCGTGTTGGTGCTATTTAGTTTCGGATCTTGTAAAAATCAGGGAGGTTCTTCCGGTAAGGGATTAGATGTTCCGGATACCGTCAGCACACACGGAGTAGTAGAAATAGGTCAAGACATAATGGAAGGTTTTATAGACAATATGTCTTCTCCGGTAGAGATGGCCGCTCTCATAAAACACCTGGAGGTTGATTTTTCAAACAGGTATCTTGCAAATACAGATAAAATAGAAGATTTTACAACAAATGTTCAGCAAGCTTTTAACCTTGGTATTTACAGTGCCGATTTAGGGTATCTGAACATGTATAATAAAACAAACACCGTTCTTGATTACATTAGTGCTATAAAAACCCTTTCAGACGGTATCAATGTAGGCCAGTTTTTTGATTTCACAACGCTTAAACGGCTTGCCCAAAATAACCAGAACCTGGATTCGCTAATGCTGATTTCTGTTCAAAGTTTCAACCAAATGGACAGGTACTTAAGAAATAACCAGAGGACCAACCTTAGTGTATTAATCGTTGCAGGAGTCTGGATTGAAGGTATGTACCTTGCAACACAGGTTTATAACGACAAACCACACCCGGAACTTAAAGAAAGAATTGGAGAGCAAAAAATCATTCTCGACCAACTTATGATTTTCCTTCAAAACTATAAAGATGATCGGTATTTTCAAGACCTTATAAGAGAACTTTCAATCTTGCAGGAAGATTTAAAACAGGTCTCAATAACAATTCAGAAGGGCGAGCCCGAAGCAATTGAAAAGGACGGCACGCTGATTATTATTCAAAATGATGTGAGTATTATTGAATTGACGGATGAACTTGTTGTAAGCATTATTGAAAAGACAGAAACTATTCGTAATAAGTTAATAAGCCTTTAATTTTTTTAGAAGATGACTCTTATTCAAACCACATAGTCTTCTCGAATCATTAAAGCATTTGATTATTAAAATTAATATCTGATGAAACAATTAATAAGAGCACTATTTATTTCAGTTTTCTTTTTCGGGCTGCCTGAACTACTTCATTCTCAAGACAACATGGAACTTGTTGGGCAATGTGCTGCCAGTGCAGGAGATGTTACATATCTTAAAGATTTTCCCGTAAAACTTGACGCAGGTACCCCCGGGGGAAAACCTCCACAGGCAAAATTCTCGATGCTACTTAGTAAAAACACGGCTTACAGGTTTACAATTTGTACAGCTCCTGACTCGGACGGAGAAGCCATGTTACAACTCTTTGAAATGAACAACCTGATAGGGAGTACATATATTGCCGATACAGGTAAAGATTATCCCTCTTTTGATTTTAAGTGTCAAAAAACAGGGGTTTATCACATTTTTATCTCCTTTAAAGAAGGACGGGCAGGAGAAGCTGTCGGTATAATGTCATTTATAGAAAGGCTTTAGTTGAGGAAATAGGAATACATTATTATATTAAAAAAGCTGCTTAAATTAGCGGCTTTTCTTTTTATAGGCACTTTTTTACTGGTCATTATTTAATCCTTTTTCATAAGGAATAAAAAAGTCCGGGCAATAATACCCAGACCTTTTATAATAACTTCCAGACTATCGGAATGCCTATATTTATTCTTCCTCCATGTAATTGTCTTTCATCTTTACTGCCCCCTTAGGACAATTCTTCTCCATTGCTTTTATTAAATCTTCCTCGGACACATCGGAGTATTCTTCGTTCTCCCTTACCTTAACGATTGCTCCTACAGCCTCAATATCCCCCATAGGATTATCGCTATTGAGAAGTTCCATGGCCTCGCACATCTCGTCTGCCATTTTATTAATTACTTCCTGACTTACCCCTTTACAGGAGATAAATAGTACTGAAATCCCAAAAGCAAAAACTATTTTTTTCATACTAGTAGCTTATTTGAATAATTGGATATGATAAATATGATATCTCATGAATTATATTGTCATGATATCTTTTTCCTTAACCTCAAGAACTTTATCAACTTTACCAATAAACTCATTTGTCATGTCCTGCACTTTAGCCTCCGCATCTTTTTCCAGGTCTTCAGATAACCCTTCCTTCTGCATTTTTTTAAATGCTTCATTTGCATCCCGTCTCGCACTTCTAACACTTACCTTGGTATTCTCTCCGAAGTTCTTTATTTGCTTAACCAATTCCTTTCTTCGCTCCTCAGTTAATGGTGGAATGTTAATCCTGATTAACTCACCATTATTAATTGGAGTTAAACCGATATTTGAAGCTAAAATGGCTTTTTCAATGGGCTCAATCATTCCCTTTTCCCATGGTTGTACTGAAATTGTTTTTGCATCCGGAGTATTGATATTTGAAACCTGGCTCAATGGAGTCATTGTTCCGTAATAGTCAACAGTAATACCATCAAGGAGACTGGGAGACGCTTTACCTGCTCTTACCTTTAAGAGCTCGTCTTCAAGGTGTGATAAAGCATTTTGCATTTTCTCTTTTGCGTCGTCAAGGTATAATTGAATTTCTTCTTCCATTTAATTTAAATTATTTGTCTTTAAACAAAAATATAAAAATCAATCGATTTGGACTGGTCTATTCCACAAATAGTTTTCTTAACCATTCGTTATTAAAGTGCCTATTTTTTCGCCACCGATAAGTTGTCTTAAATTGCCTTTCTTATTCATGTCAAACACAACCACCGGCAAATTATTTTCTTTACACATTGTAAATGCTGTAAGATCCATTACTTTCAGATTCTGGGAATAAGCTTCGTCAAAAGTAAGGGTCTGGTATTTTGTAGCTGTCGGATCTTTTTCCGGATCTGCAGAATAAACCCCGTCAACACGTGTGCCTTTTAAAAGGACTTCTGCACCTATTTCTACAGCTTTTAATACAGCCGTAGTATCCGTAGTAAAAAATGGATTTCCTGTACCAAATACAAAGATTGCAGCCTCATCATTTTCAAAGCTTTTTAAGACCTGACGTTTGGAATAACGAATTCCGACCGGGGACATTTCAATGGCAGTAAACAAAGCGGCTTTTCCTCCCAGCTTCTCTATTGCACCTTGAACCGCAAGCCCATTTATAACCGTTGCAAGCATTCCCATGTAATCTCCCTGCACCCGGTCAAATCCAGCCTCAGTACCAGAAATACCCCTAAATATATTTCCTCCTCCAATGACTACTCCGACGTCAATACCCAGATCCTGAATTTCCTTTATCTGCAGTGCATATTCTTCGAGTCGTTTTTCATCAATTCCGTGACTTTTATTTCCTTGTAAAGCTTCACCACTGAGCTTTAATAAAATTCTTTTATAATTAAGCATTTCTATCAGATATTAATGTTAAGCTAATTTAGTTATTTAGAATTTAGGCAAAAAAAAGACCCATATAAAAATATGGGCCTTTTTTGTAAAGAAATATTTTGATTAAACACTAAGCGAGTAACGCTTAAATGTTGTAACAGTTAATTCTTTATCAGCTTCTTGTAAAAATTGACGTACTGTCTTTTTGCTGTCTTTTGTAAATTCCTGATTCAAAAGGGTATTTTCCTTGAAAAACTTAGTAAGCTTGCCTTCGGCTATCTTATCTACAATGTTTTCTGGTTTACCTTCTTTTATAGCCTGCTCTCTTCCTATTTCTCTTTCCTTATTAATAACATCTTCAGAAACATCGCCCTTATCAATACCAACAGGGTTCATAGCAGCAATCTGCATAGCTACATCTTTTCCTACTTCCGTATTAACAGCTTTGTTCAGTCCAACAAGCGTAGCCAGTCTATTTCCATGGTGTATGTATGGTACCACCTGGTCAGCTTCAATTGTCTCATAATACGCCAACTCAATCTTCTCTCCAATTACACCAATTTGTTCAACAATAATTTCACTAATAGACTTTCCATCTATAGTTTCATTTTTAAGGCTATCCATATCAGCAGCCTTAGTTTCGATTGCTTTGTCGAGAATAGAATAAGCAAGTTTTACGAAGTCTTCGTTTTTAGCAACAAAGTCCGTTTCACAATTTAGTGCTATTATTGCCCCAAATGTAGCATCTGCATTTGGTTTGGCAATAACCGCCCCTTCACTTGCTTCGCGATCAGCCCGCTTATTAGCTAAAGCTTGACCTTTTTTGCGAATGATTTCAATCGCTTTATCGAAATCACCTTCGGCTTCCTGAAGGGCTTTTTTACAGTCCATCATTCCGGCTCCGGTGGTTTTACGTAGTTTTCCTACATCAGCAGCAGAGATTTGTGCCATTTTATTCAGGAGTTTAAAAGTTTTTAATCTTCTTGAGTTTCTTCTTTATCTTTTTTGGAATCGTTTACAGCAGATCCCTCAGAATTATTTGCAGCTTCTTTTTTTGCAGGCTCTTTTGCTGCTGACTTGTTCTCTTCCGATTTAGCTTTCTTTTCCTGTTCTTTTGACGCTGCCTCTTTCTCTTTCTCCATCTTTCTTTCCTCTAATCCTTCCGATATAGCTTTGCAACATATATCTACAATCAAAGAGATTGACTTAGAAGCATCATCATTTGCAGGAATTGCGAAATCTACAGCATTTGGATCTGAGTTTGTATCCACAATTGCAAATACAGGAATGTTAAGTCTCTTAGCTTCTCTCACTGCAATATGCTCTTTCGAGATGTCTACAACAAACATGGCTGCAGGCAAACGTGTAAGGTCTGAAATACTTCCAAGAGTTTTTTCCAGTTTAGCCCTCTGACGTGTGATCTGTAACCTTTCCCTTTTTGACATATTATCAAAAGTCCCGTCAGTTGCCATTTTATCAATAGTTGTCATCTTCTTAACCGCCTTACGAATGGTTGGGAAGTTTGTTAACATACCTCCTGGCCACCGCTCGGTTACATATGGCATTTTTACTTCTTTAACCTGATTTGCTACAATATCTTTAGCTTGTTTCTTTGTAGCCACAAAAAGGATTTTACGACCAGACCTTGCAATTTGCTTAAGGGCATTGGCAGCCTCATCAATCTTAACTACAGTTTTATGTAAGTCAATAATGTGAATTCCGTTGCGCTCCATAAAAATATAAGGAGCCATTTGTGGATTCCACTTTCTTTTCAGGTGACCAAAATGTACGCCTGCGTCTAATAATTCGTTAAAATTCGTTCTTGGCATTTTATTATCTGTTTACATTCTTTAATAATCAACCCTGAAGTAGTTCCGGTGTAAGGAAGTCCCCAGAGTTTAGATACTAAACAATCTGTTATACTATCATTAACGTTTACTGAACTGGAACCTCTTCCTTGCTTTCGGCCTTCCTGGCTTCTTACGTTCAACTGCTCTTGAATCGCGTGAAAGAAGTTTATTTGATTTCAGTACTTCTTTATTATTTTCTTCATCTATTTTGACTAGCGCTCGGGAAATTGCAAGACGTAAAGCTTCTGCCTGTCCTTTAATCCCTCCTCCGTCAAGATTAGCGTGAATATCATATTTTCCGAGGTTATCAGTAAGTTCCAATGGTTGGCTAACAATATACTGAAGTTGCTCTAAAGGGAAGTATTCTTTATAATCGCGTTTGTTTATCAAAATCTCACCCTTGCCATCTTTAATGTAAATACGGGCTATCGCAGCTTTTCTTCTACCTATGGTATTAACTACTTCCATGATTTCTATTTAATATCGTTTAAATTCAATTCTTTCGGTTGTTGAGCTTCATGAGGGTGTTCCGATCCAGCATAAACAAACATGTTTTTTGCAACTGCCTTGCCTAATCTGCTTTTTGGCAACATTCCCTTAACAGCCATTTCTATCACCCTTTCCGGCTTTTTTTCCAGAACATCAACCGGCTTCTCTATTCTCTGCCCTCCGGGATATCCGGTGTGACGTATATATTGCTTATCTGTAAGTTTTTTACCTGTCAATCTAATTTTATCTGCGTTGATAACAATAACATTATCACCACAATCAACATGAGGTGTAAAATCAGGTTTATTTTTTCCCCGCAATATTTTTGCCACCTTCGACGAAAGTCTGCCCAACACTTCGTTTGTTGCATCTACAACATACCAATCCTTTTTTACTGTTGCTTTGTTTGCAGACTTTGTTTTATAACTCAGTGTATCCACTTTTAAATATTTTAATTAATACCTTGATACTTTTTTATATAAACCACCTGAAAAATAATGGAGTGCAAAAATACAATTATTTTTATTAAATAAACAAAAATAATGCAATGATTTTTTTCTATTGTTTCTTTTTGTTTGTTTGTAGTTTTGAAGATACCTTATAAATCAGGGTATCTGTTTAGTAAACAAATGGGGTTCGAAAAATACAAAATTTATGTTTAAAGCTATTTATCACAGATATATTTTTATAGTTGGAACAATTGTAATTGCTGTAGGCTTACCTCTTTCTCCTTTTCTTACCAGTCTTGGCCAATTTATTTTAGCCGGGAACTGGCTTGTGGAATTTAACTTCCGACAAAAAATCCTGCTCCTGAAAAAAAGAATTAGTATTGCCGGGTTTATCAGCATTTATATTATACATATCATATGGCTGATTAATTCAGCCAATTTCGGTTATGCCTTTCACGACTTAAAGATAAAACTTCCGCTTTTAATCTTGCCATTAATATATGGGACTACCCCTCCGTTCAGTAAATCAGAACTCAAAATTGTTATTTACAGTATTATTGCAGGAGTTGTGTCATCAACGCTAGTAAGTTCTTATTTATTTTTTGGGTTTTCTGAGTATCCCGCTTATGACCCGAGAGCTTCTTCAATCTTCATTTCACATATAAGGCTTGCTGTTTTAGTTGATATCGTAATATATTTCCTGGTCTGGTTGATGGTTGACGATAATGCACCCCGAATCTTTAATAAAAAAATACTCCTTCTAATTTTAGCATGGCTGCTTACTTTTATTTTCATTATTGGGGCTTTTACCGGCATGGCTCTTTTTATTCTGACTTTTCCTTTCTTGATTTTCTTTCTAAAAGAATTTAACCTGAATAAAACGTTCAAAAATATTTTCAAATACCTGGTAGTATTATTTTTTATTTTTTGTCTGGGATACGTTTACATATCGTTTAAGAAATATACTGACCGTACCGTTGTTAACCTTGAATTGCTTGAAAAATTTACCCCGAACGGAAATCAATACACCCACTTAAATAAAACGGAATACGAAAATAAAGATTTGGTCTGGACATATGTTTGCTCTCGGGAACTTGAACAGGAATGGAACAAAAGAAGTAAAATACATATCGACGGGCTGGATGAAAAAGGACAGGCGATTCGATACACTTTAATCCGATATTTAACTTCTCTGGGTTACAGAAAAGACTCCGTTGGGGTTTCTGCCCTAAATGAAGACGATATCCATTACATTGAGGGGGGCTACGCAAATCATCTGTTTACAAAACGGTTTTCCGTATATCCCAAACTCTATCAGATATTTTGGCAAATCGAAATGTACGCAAAATATGGAGATCCAAATAACCATTCGATTACACAACGATTTGAATTTGTTAAAAACGGTTATAACACAGCAAAAAATAATATCTGGTTTGGCACAGGTACCGGAGATGTGGATGACGCAATAAAACAACAATACATCATCAATCAATCTGTGTTAAATCCAAAACACCGGCACCGCCCTCATAACCAATACCTAACTCTTATTGTCGGTTTTGGGGTTATCGGTTTTCTTTTAATAACTGTTCTGCTTTTTGCCTCCTTATGGTATGAAAGGAAAAATATTGATCTGGGGACTTTTTTCTTTCTTTTGTTAATGGCCTTCTCCATGACCTATGAAGATACTTTCGAAACTCAGGCAGGAGCTACTATTTTTGCTTTTTTTCTATCCGTTTTCATCCTTGGTCGAAACCGCAATGAGGTAAAAGAGTAAAGAGCTCATTACAACAGAGCTGTTACTTCATCTGGTTTCGCATAAATCTGTCGGGATTAAAACAGGGAATTAAAGAAATGAAACATCGCAGGAGAAATAAGCCTAGGTATCCGTGTTAGCTGTTCCATACAGATAAATTGACACACAAATCTCCAGGAGTTGCATTTATTATATAACAGAGAATCAGGGATGAAAATTTATTGCTTCTTCTGATTAACAAAACAGTTTTTATTCTTACAATTATTTCATTTATTTGTGATGCATAATACGCTTTCTTATGAAACAGCTAAGGCTATCTAATATCCTGGCAGGGTGGCTTATTTTTGTCATTACCTCAATTGTATACTTTTTAACAGTAAACCGGACAACCGGCCTTTGGGGTTCCGGGGAATTAATTGCAACGTCATACAAGCTTCAGGTTGGACATCCACCCGGCTCGCCCCTGTTTTTGCTTGTTGGAAGAATCTTCTCTCTTATTGCGGGAGAAAAAGCCGAACTTGTTCCTTTCATGGTTAATTCTCTGTCGGTTGTTGCAGGTTCTTTTACAATCCTTTTTCTATTTTGGACTATTTCCCATTTCGCACTTAAAATTGTTGGCAAGAAGAAAAAATATAGCTCCGGAGAAATAATCTCTGTAATAGGAAGCGCCACGGTTGGCAGCCTTTGTCTGGCTTTTTCCGACACTTTTTGGTTTTCCGTTGTAGAGGGT
The DNA here is from genome assembly GCA_965230395.1 of Bacteroidales bacterium. Classification (GTDB taxonomy): domain Bacteria; phylum Bacteroidota; class Bacteroidia; order Bacteroidales; family UBA10428; genus UBA10428. Next base: position 414,247 of record CBDDKV010000002.1, on the reverse strand, counting down.
AGAACAAGTACCTTTTTATCATTATTTACCGCCTTAATGTTTTGGGCTATTCTTAAATGGGAAAACCATGCCCATAAAAAATTTGCAAACCGGTGGTTAATATTAATAGCATATCTAACCGGGCTATCTGCCGGAGTTCATGCATTTAGCCTGCTGGCCATACCTGCAGTTGCATTGATTTACTACTTCAAAAAATACAAGGCCACTTTCAGAGGTGTATTGCTTGTTTCAGGAATATCAATTGCTATACTCTTAAGTTTAATATATTTCATTATCCCCGGCTTCGTGAAGGTTGCCTCTCTGTTCGAACTCATGCTTGTTAACGGGCTAAGCCTGCCCTATTGGTCCGGTGTCATTTTTTATCTCGCCCTCTTATTTACCGGACTGGCCTTTGGCATTGTCATAAGTCATAACAGGAAAAAGGTGATCCTCAATTCGGTTTTTCTGACACTAACCGTAATTTTTATCGGTTACTCATCTTATGCAACATTAATCATCCGTTCAATTGCCAACCCTCCAATTGACAGTCACAACCCGGAAAATATTTTCAGGCTGTCATCGTATATTATTGGAGAACGCCAAGCTGCCCCACCTTTAATCCTCGGGCAAAGTTTTAATTCCCCGATACTGGCAACAGAAAAAAAAGGGGTGATTTATGCTCCTGTAAATAACAGGTATGAACCTGTCGATAAAAAACTGAAAAGACATTATGAGAAAGAATTCCTGACATTTTTGCCCAGAATGTGGAGCAATAAAATTAGCCATATTGACGCATATCTCAAATGGACAGGGCTGAATAAAGATGACTTTTATAATTATGCGGTAGATGAAAACGGAGAGCCTGTTAAAGATGGGCAGGGAAGTATTAAATATGATTATGGAAGCCCCAAAAGTAGCCCATCCATTCTATCTAACCTAGATTTTCTTTTTGATTATCAGGCTAATCACATGTTTTTCCGATATTTTATGTGGAACTTTTCCGGTCGGCAAAATGATTTTCAGGCCTATTTCAAAGATGAAATTAATAAAGGAAACTGGATAACCGGAATCGGGTTCCTTGATAGTTTTCGAATTGGCTCCCAGTCAGAGCTGCCCCATGACTTAAAAGAAAACAAAGCCCGGAACAAATATTTCATGCTGCCTTTCATATTAGGCCTGATAGGAATGTTCTTCCAGTTCAGGAACGGCAACAAAGATTTCTGGGCAATCCTTGTTTTCTTCTTTTTTAACGGAATAGCTCTCGTTCTATACTTAAATCAGTCCCCCCTTCAGTCCGAAGAAAGTGATTTCATATTTACTCGCTCTTTTTATGCTTTTTCAATATGGACGGGCTTATCGGTCTTAACATTTTTCAGAATTGCTTCAAAAGGGCTCAATCGACCTAAAAAGACGTATTATATTCAAGCATTAATTCCGTTTGCTGTTGTTGTTCTTTTTGATTTTGTAATAAATAAAACCCCGGTTATTTCTCCAACAGCTTTTTATGCGATACTGGTCGCATACATTTACATTTCGGGAATAATTTATTTAAGTTCCAGAATAAAGTCAGAAAAAACAATAGCTATAGTTTCTATAATTATTGCTCTCCCGATACCACTCCTTATGGCTTTTCAGAACATGGATGACCACAACCGGTCTAATTATAATTGTGTTAAAAACATGGCCATTAACTACCTGAACTCCTGTGAAGAAAACGGTATTCTTTTTACGGATAATGACAACAACACCTTCCCTTTAAGGTACGCACAGGAAGTAGAAGGCATTCGCACCGATGTCCGGGTAGTAAATCTGAATAACCTTAATTCTTGCTGGTACATTGAACAAATGGAAAAACAGCTTAATAAGTCAGCCCCCATTCCATTTAGTCTTGAAAAAGAGAAATATCAGTTTTCAGACCGCAAAAAAGTTTATTTGATTGAAAGGGTCAACAGGGCTATTTCATTAGAAGAAGCCATTGATTTTGTCGCTCACGACGATAAAGCATACAAGTCTGTGCCAGATATTAAAGGGTTGATTCATTATATCCCCCAAAACAGCTTTACTATTGAAGCCAACCAGGATAGCGTTGTTAAAAATAAGACTATTAAACCTGAAGTAAAAAAGCTGTTTGTCCAAGAGATGGAGTTTACTGTTAACAAGAAGTATATTGCTAAAAACCACCTGATGGTAATGGATCTTTTAGCGACAAATAAATGGCAACGCCCAATTTATTACGCGGTTAGTGTTTCTGACTCTAATTACCTTGGGTTGGACAGTTATTTTGAACTGGCAGGACTTACATATCGTATTGTTCCTGCTAAAATGAAAGATAGTTTTTGTCACTTTGGAGGGATTAACACAAAACTAATGTACAATCGGTTGATGAATGATTTTCAATACGGAAACATTGGAGACCCTGAAGTGTTCTATGACAATGGCACAAGAGAGATGCTCACTAAGCTTAGGAACACGTTTGTTTTGACTGCGGCTAAAATGGTTTCGGAAGGTAAAAAGAAAAAAGCCGTTTCCTTAATGGACCGTTGCCGGGAATTATTCCCAGACGATATCTTTCCATACGATAATATAATGGTAAAAATGGCTGAATCGTATTACAAAGCAGGGAATAAACAAAGTGCTTTGGACGTATTGAGGCAAATCCATGACAATATTGAAACAGAGCTTAATTATTATTCCCGATTAAAAAACAGATTTAAAAATTATCTAAATACAGAAAAAAAACAAGCCTTACATGCATTAAGTGAAATTTCAAAACTTACAACTGAAATGGGAGAAAACGAACTGACTTCAATGTGCAATTCTAATCTTGAGAAATATGCCCCCATTCTTTCAACTCAACAAAGATGATATATTGGAGAACACCCCAAATTATTGCGAGAATATTTAAAAACTTTGAATGGCATGGTAACCGGAATGAAAAAGTGATTTATCTTACATTTGATGATGGCCCAACACCGGATATTACAGAAAAAGTACTGACCATTCTTAAAAAATACAATGCGAAAGCCACTTTTTTTTGCCTTGGAAGAAATGTTGACAGACATCCCGAGATATACAAAAAAATTATATCTGAAGGCCACGCCACCGGTAATCATTCCTACAGCCATTTAAAAGGATGGCGCACCCCTGCCAAAATGTACATCCACGATACCAACCTGGCAAAAAAATATATTAAATCAGATCTTTTCAGGCCCCCCTACGGAAGGATAAGTATGCTCCAATCGAAATATATTCGACAACAATACAGAATTGTTTTATGGGATGTTTTAAGCCACGACTATAATAAAAGAATTCCGGGAAAGCTGATCCTCCGTTTTCTTCTGCGTTTCACCAGAAATGGTTCAATTGTGGTTTTTCACGATTCGGTCAAAGCATCAAAAAACTTGTTATACACTCTTCCACGCTTCATTGAGCATTTTAGTGAAAAAGGCTATACCTTTAAATCAATAACCTGAAACAAGTCTAAATTTTACAAGAGCTATTCATGGCGGTAAAGAAATACCTGTTGCTATCTTCCTACACCTGGCCGGAAACATCTGGCAGCGGGATACATGCTTACAATTTCGCCCTGGAACTTAACCAAAAACACCACGCTCAGGTACTAAGTTTCAAACGAAAACACAAATTCAAAAAGGATAAGCTTGTAAAAAGGATCCCATATTTTTCAGGAACTTTAGCAGGTAAAATCTTAAGCCTGCCACTAATTATAACCTACTATCTTCTTTTCATCATTAAAACAGACATCCTGTTTATTTATGGCAGTAAAATAATTGCCTGGGAGATTGCGGCCATAATCGCCGGATTATTGCGTAGAAAAATAGTTTTTCAGTCTCTTCTACCCGAAATAGATGACGTTGAGACTATTGCAGAAAAGTCAAAGTTGTCAAGACTTCTTTACAGGAAACTATTTAAAATGATTGATGGTTATTTCGCAATTAATGTAGACTTTGAAAATACCTGGTTGAAAACCATGCATAACAGGCAAAAAGTTTTTTTAAGTCCACAAGGGGTGAATAACAAAAGCTTTTCATCATGCAGCAAGGAAGTCAAAATTAACCTGCACAATAAACTGTCCATTCCAAGTGATAGCTTCATTGTCCTTAGCGCCGGATTTCTAATAAACCGGAAAGGGATAAATTCAATATTCAGCGCAATTTCAAAACTAGACTTTAATTATAAATACTATTATCTGGGTGAGCACAAATTCAACAACACTCACTTTTTAAAGAAAAAAAATACCGAAGCAAATGCACTTTGTTCTTTCGGTAAAGAGATTCTTAGGGACAACATTGTTTTTACGGGCTTTGTACAAAATATAAATGAATATCTCTGTTGTGCTGATGTGCTTGTTCATGGCGGAACAAATGAAGGTTTCCCCAATGTCCTCCTTGAAGCAATGGCTTCTGAAACCCCGGTCATCTGCGCCCCAATTAAAGGATTAACCGGAACTTACCTTATTAACAGAGAAAACTGTCTGATTTATGAAACAGAAGAGGAATTGATTTCCGCAATAAAAAGCATAAAAGAAAACAAGGGATTAAGAGAACATATTATTGCAGGGGCTTCGGCATTTATTCAGAAAAAAGCTTCTTTTGAAGTAGTCATTGAGCGCCTGAACGCATTTCTATTTAAGTAATTAATAATTGTATGTGAAAAAGAATAAGAAGATACTATATATGATTCATATGCCCCCTCCTGTGCACGGGGTAAGTGTTGTGTGCAAACAGATTTTTGAAAGCCCTGTTGTTAATTACAAACTGGAAAAACGATTTATTCGACTGAATTTATCAGACGAAATCAATAAACTCCGAAAGTTCTCTTTAAAAAAAGCCCTGGCATTTATCAAAATGTGTTTCCAATTGATTTTCAACCTTGTTTTTTTCAGGCCCGATTTAGTCTACTTTGCCATCATGCCCGTTGGGACCGGATTTATCAAAGACGCTGTTCTTGTTTTTATCATTAAACTTTTTCAGAGAAAACTGGTTTTCCACCTTCACAACAGGGGCATTCCCAGGTATTATAGGAAACCACTTTTTCATTTCTTTTATAAAGAAGTATTTAAAAACTGTTCCATTATCCACCTCTCCAATAAATTAGTAAAAGAAGAACTAAATATGTTTAATAAAAAGGTTAAGCTTCATTCTTGTCCGAATGGGATACCAGAACTTGACCGGTCCAGGTTTTCTGTAGAAAAAAAGGATGAATTCAGGATACTGTTTTTCTCCAACCTTTTCATGCATAAAGGAATAAGAACTACTTTTGAATCATTGGAACTTATAATAAACAAAAACACCAACCTAAAACTGGTTATTGGCGGCAGCCACACGGGAGAATTCCAGGCTTTTATGAAGGAAATTCAGTATCAGAAGCCCTATTTGCTCCCTCATATTGAGTTCCATAAAGAATGTTTTTCTGAAAAGAAATCGAAGCTGTTTTTTTCTACTGATCTTTTTATTCTGCCAACGGAGTTTGCCGAAGAGAGCATGCCCCTGGTTATTCTTGAAGCAATGTCGGCAAACCTGCCTGTTATTGCTACGGATACCGGGGCCATTAGCGATATGGTAAGAAATGAAGTAAACGGCTTTTTAATTCCTCCGGGCAATGTCAAAGCTTTATCCGAAAAAATTGATTATCTTATCCATAACCCGGATGTACGAATCAAAATGGGGCTAAATTCCCGCGAATTGTTTCAAAAATATTTTACATTAAAACAACAGGAAATGACCATAAGGAATATTTTTGAGCAGGAACTGAACCTGAAAACATGAATATCGTTTTTCTCTATTATATAAACCGTTCCGGGTCAACATACCTTTGCCAACAATTAAGCAGGTACAAAAGGTTAATGGTATGTCCTGAAGCCGATATACTTGCCGACAAACTCCTGGTCAGTCCCGGCTCACCAATTAAAGATTCTGTTGATTTAGACCAGGCCATATCAACCGACAATAAATTCAGATCATGGAAACTGGATTTATCCACTATAACAAAAAAAGAAACCAATTTTGAATACTTTAAGTCCATTTTAGAAGCCTACAGAATTCAACAGAATTCAAAGGCAGAGTTTATTGTTTATAAAGCTGAAAGACTGTTTCAGTTGCACAAACAACTGTATAAAATAAAGACTAAAGAAGAGAACATCATATTTACAAGTATAATCAGGGACGTACGCGGAGTATGCAATTCGCAACTTCATACTTTGTTGCCTGGCATAAATAGGCCATTTTCCATGAACCCTGCTCATACAGCCCTGTACTGGAATTCTTTTGTGAAGTTTTTTCTGGAGCATAAACACCAGTTGAATGCTACTCTACTTTATGAAGATTTAATTCTTGGTTTTCCCCAAAGTCTTATCAATTTCATTTCCAATGTTTGCAGAATAAGCATTGAGCCTGACTTAGGGACAGGGGATCTAGAACAAAGAATACCGGTTTCGCACCTGGAAATACATAAAAACATTACCAAAGAACCAATTGCCACCAGAGTTGACTCATGGAAAAAAGAACTTAAAACACCTGACCTACAACTAATTAACCTTAGCTCTAAAAAATACCTGAAAAAACTAAACTACCCGTTACCCGAGAATATACGGCCCTCCTCGCTTTCTTTTTTTACTTTTTCCTTTGAATATTTAAATTTTAAGTTGTCCGTGATACGGAAAAAAGCTATTTTTCATCTAAAGCAGTTCATTTATGCCAAAAACTAAAAACCTAATCTCCAGACGGTACTGGAAATCGCTTATTTACGGGCAGCTACATAAAAAAGACTATACCAGTTTGCAAAATTATTGCATGTTCATTGGTTACCAAAGAAGCGGGCACAGTTACATCGGGGCCTTACTTGATGCACACCCAAATGCATCTGTCGGGATGGAGGTTGATGCACTGAACCTGGTGGGTTTAGGATATAGCAGGAATCAAGTCTATTTTTGCCTGACAAATAATGCGCGAATTTTTACCCGGGTACTAAAAAATGTCTGGACAGGATATTCTTATGCAGTCCCCGGAAGTTCTCAGGGAAGATATGATAAACTTCTAACCATAGGAGACAAAAAAGGGGGGAAAAGTACCCTTCGCCTGGGTGAAAACCCGGAACTATTGAAAAAATTACAAACCCTGACGAACCTCCCTGTAAAAATAATTCATGTTATCAGAAACCCATACGACAATATAAGTACCATGCTTATCAGGTATGCTGAAAAAGGTAATGAAATTAATCGTTCTGTATTCGAAAACAAAATTGACTTATATTTCAAAAAGGTTGCAATTAATGATAGCCTGCGAAAAAAAAGCGGTTTCTCCATACTTGATGTATACCACGAAGACTTTATCGCTTCTCCTAAAACCAACCTTGAACGAATTATAAAATTCATTGGTTTACAAGACGTTGACAACTATCTGGAAAAATGTTCACAAACTACCTATAAGAGCCCCAATAAAAGCCGCCATAAAATAGACTGGCCGGAAGAACTTAAAGAGCTTGTTTACGCCAGGCTCTCTCAATGCGAATTTCTTAAACACTATACTTTTGATGACTGATCCAGACAAACTTCTGACAGAAAAAATAAAACCATTAATTGTCCGGCTCAGAAGACAGGACAATGTTCACGAAAACTGGCCGGAATTTCAAGAACTTGTAACACAAAATATAGAACAAATATGCCTCCATTTTGACACACGGTGGCTGGTTTCTGTTGCCGATACTTTTGCCGATTACGGTAACAATACAGAGCAAAGAAATGCGCTGTACATATCCCTTATTGCCAACTTCGAGAAGCTATGGGCCACAAACCTGCTCATGTATGATCTGAAACTGAATAAAGAAAGACTTTCCAGGTTAAAAAATAATGAGGTCATTCCGCTTTGGGACGGGATGTACAGTTTTAATATTAACCGGGGAGATATGACCCGAAATTTGTTTGGAAGGCTATTCGAATTTCAGGCAGAAACCCCCGTGTTGGAAAAAATTCTCATGACCGTCCTGACAAGGCTAAAGGATAACGATACAACCCTTGCCAATCTTTCGACGGTATCATAGAAAACTTATGGAGCCTCCAAAAAAACGTTCGGTGACAAGAACCCTGTTAAGAAAAATCAGACATTTTTTTAAAGAATACCGTCTATTACAGCTTTAAATCAAAACCACCCTGAACCCTCTCTATCCTAAACATATTGTTCTTTTTGGAAAGCTGAAAATGAAAATACAGTAATTCCCCGTCATAAAACAAGCGGCCATCTCTCCACCTCACAACAGCCGAATTAACTTCATCACAAAAAAAACGCACATCACTGTCATACATAGAACATCGATATACGTTCAACTCATTATTTCTTTCCGCAGTTCTCAATACAGAATTAAAATCTATCGTTTTTGTATTGCTTCCCGGTTTTACCCTCTTTAAAATTCTGTAAACGGGCAAAAGCAGCCTTAACACCTTATTTGCTTTAACCCGGCTCAACCTTTTATGCCTTCTTATTTTTGCATCAACGGCTTGCGTTATTTCTTTCTTAGCAGGTAAAATCCCCTGTCTGTGAATGAATTCGTCAATCAGAAAGACCTTCTCCGAACTTAAAACAGCTTTGTAGCCATCTATTGATTTGTACAGGTTATTTACAAAATCTCTGTTCCTGAATAAACAAAAATGCCCAGGAAAAAAATCCTTGTCAGGAGAAATAACGTCATAACCTTTATTTAGAATATCATCAAGAAGATGCCCTATATTTCCAAAAACCAAATCAAGGTCACAATATCCCCAATAACTAAATCCTGTTAATTGTTTCTTGAATATTTTACCAAAGGCAGGCTTAAAATCACAAATTTTATATGGAAAATCCAGTTGAGGTGATACCCCTAACGTCTCTGAGATGAGATCCTGAAATTCTTCAATAGATAATTTGAGAAAACTCACGTTAGGCGAAAGCTCAGTCTCCGGTTTTTTATCAGATACTAACAGCCAGGAATAAGCTGGGTTAAGCTTGACGCTTTCAAGAAAAAAAACAAGCCACCACGGAAACTCCCCATAATATGGAACAACCAGACATACTTTATTCTCTCCCATATTCAATCCCCCCAGGTGTAATTGAAAAACAATCAATATCCTTGCCTGGTTTCTCAATCATAAAATTTTTATAGTTTTTAGCTTCCCTAAAATGAAAAATGCTTATTTCCTTATTGGTTTTTGAATGAATAAGCTTGCCGTCTGCATACACAACCCTCCATTTCCTGTCATTCATACGAAGCAGATCAGAATCATTCAACACAAAATCAAAAAAGCAAGAAGAAACCGCACCTTTTTTTGAACGAGATTCAATCGCTTCAGTAAAGTCCACTGGCACATCTATTGTTTTTTTCTTTACGTACCATTGGAATTCATACTTAAATAATTTAATGTTGAACAGGAATTTTCGGACATTGGAAATACTTCCTGCTAAAAACCGAATTAAAAGGATAATTTTCAGGAGCGATATCCCTTCGTTTTCCTTTTTTACAATATGCTCATCAAAACCATGGTACTCCGGTGATCCCAGAATTGTTTTATAATTTTTTATGCCGCAATAAAGATTGTTCACCCGTGAAATATTCCTGAACATACAAAAGGGGCCGGACGCAAAACCACTAAACCCCGAAATAATATCATATTTCCCCAATAACGGAAAAATGGGAGACGCAGCCATATCTCCATAAAATAAATCAATATCTGAATATGCCCAATAGTCAAAATCCTTAAGATATGATTCAAATACTTTTCCATATGTCGGTTTATAATCACATACTTTATAGGTGTTATCCATCAAAAGGGTGATTCCAAGCTTCTCTTTCACCAGGCTACAAAAGTCGCCAGGCGAGAAACGACGCTGCTTAACGTTGTTCGGTACATACCCTTTTAGTTGTATGTCAGAAAAAATAAGGTATTCAATCAGATTATTTTTACAAACGGAAACAAGGAAATAGCGTATCCATTCAGGCCATTCGCCAAAAAACACTATAATAACCGCTATTTTATAATTACTTTGGACCAATGTATTTGTATTTAAATGATAAATATAATAATTTAGAGTATTGCACTAAACCAAAAGACGAACCGTCCAATTGTTTCCACTAAAGAGCAAACTCTTTTACTTTCAGTTGCGTATATAATATTATTGAGTGTGCCTGTACAAATTCCAAAAATATGAGAAATATAGTTTTTATTCTAATTGCCTTTACCACCCTACACAACAGTTTTTCGCAAGGAGAATGGACTTGGTCTAACCAATTAAGATCCCCTGGTGACGTATATCCAAGTAGCAATATTGTTATGGATGTACAAATTGATGAAAATAATAATATTTACCACTGCGGTGCATATGATTCCCAGAGCTTAAGCATACAGGGGAATACGATCGCAGGAGATGGTGGAAACTGGGATGCTTTTGTTTGTAAGTTCGACAACCAGGGAAACCTGCTATGGTTAAACCGAATAACAAGTAGTAACAGAGATGAAGCTGCTGCATTGGTTATTGCAGACGGTTTTATTTATTTGGCTGGCAGTTATAAAAACTCAGACATTAGCTTTCCACCCTCAGCTACAACCCTTGTAAACAATGGGAATTATGATGTTTTCCTTTCAAAATACACGCTGGATGGGACTTTTGTGAAAGCTACCCGGGTTTTCTGGGGCACCAATGTCAACCGTGTTAAGGATATGACTTACGACCCCTTTAGAAAAGAACTTGTAGTAACCGGTTTTTTTAAAACGGACATTCATTATACCGATGGTTCAGATCCGGACATAGCCGTTGCAACACAAGCAGGAGGGAAAGATATGTTTGTTGCTCAAATGGACACCTCGGGTGCCGTTAACGGGTTTACCAATATCTGGACAAAAGATAGTAAAAACAATACCGTTATTAAAGACATTAATATGTCTGCGGATTCCAGCTATTATTTAACCGGCGATCTTTACGATACTCTCTTCTTTCCGACTGACGATACCATAACAGGTAATGCCAACAGTGGTATCTTACTTTTCAAAATGGATAAAAATCTTGCCTTAGAATGGGCCAGAACCGCCGGTGGATCCGGGTTTGACCATGCAAATTCTGCAACATCTGATGCTGATGGCCTTGTTTATATTGCCGGGAAAGTTGAAAGTGAAGTTACATTTGACAGTACAGAAACGCACACCAGTAGCCCTATTACAGGCGCTGAAGGTTCCGACCTGTTTATTGCCAAATATAATACAAACGGGCGACTCCTATGGGTTAAGCGTAAAGGGAAAGATGGTGCAGACGATGCTTTTGGAATTAACGTAAACGAAAACCTCGTGCAATTCTGTGGCAACTATGCAGATACGTTAATTATTAACGATGATACCTTAACATCAACCGGAACCTCAGATATTAACACCGGATTTGCTATTTTCGACCTTGATGGCAACGAAATAGGAGCACAGGGCTTTGGAGGAAACAGTGAAGACATTGGCAGGGTCCTTACATTTGACAATAACGGAAACACGATTGTTGCCGGTTACTTCACTTCAGATAACCTGGAAATAGGAGACTCCAGTTACTCCAATACAACGGTTGGCCTTAGGGATGGGTTTATTGCTTCTTACACTTATCCTTTTAAAGTCTCCATAAAACAAGAGGGAGAAATCCTGTGCTCGGGCAGTTCTAATGCAGAACTGGTTGGGTATACTTATTACGGAGTAAGTCCTTATCAGTACCAATGGAGCCCGAATGTAACCAGTTTTAACGACTCCGTTGCGTATAACCTTTCTGCCGGCGAATACTACTTAACGGTAACCGACAGCCGTGACAGTACCGTTACCACTTATTATACGGTTTCAGAACCAACGCCTATTGCTATTGACCTTGATTCTACAAACTTAACTTGTCACCAGTCTGCTGACGGAAGTATTACAACAAATGTAACAGGAGGCTTGGCCCCATATAGCTTTATATGGTCCGGAGCCCCGGGATACGACCCGGTTACCCAGAATCAGTCAGGGTTAAGTGCCGGAAAATTCTTTGTTACCGTAACCGACCAGAACAACTGTTCAGTAAAAGATTCAATAAATGTTTTACAGCCGGAGAAAATATCTTCAACAGCGGTTGTAACTCCGGAAACATCAGGTCTTTCTAACGGAAGCATTGAGCTTGATGTCACAGGGGGAACTTCGCCTTACACCTATGAATGGAAATTTGAAGGAAGTCAGTATAGAGGCGATAAGGATACGATTACAAATCTCGATGAAGGATTGTACTCTGTGCACGTTCAGGATGATAATTTATGCACCTATGACACCAGCATTGTTGTTCCCGGAGATTCTCTCAGAGTTCTTCTTAGCGGCACTGATATTTCCTGTTCGGGGGCAAAAGACGGAAAGATTACAGCATTAATAGAATCGGGGCGCAAGCAAGATAAAACATACACATATGAATTTCTGGATTCTAATAAAACAGAAATTAGCAGCAGTTCTGATTCAAGTTTGGGAGACACCCTGTCTCCGGGATGGTATCACGTAATCCTTACCGAATCAGGTACTGGAAAGAAAGCCTATGACAGTGTTAAAATAGTTGAACCCGATTCTTTAAAAATTACTCTCAGTACAATAGACGCCCTCTGCAACGGAGAAGGAACAACAATAAGTACTTTAATAACAGGAGGTACTCCAGACTATCGTTTTTTATGGTCTAATGGAGATACAACACAGAGTATTGCCAACATTAACGCAGGCGAATATTCTCTAACGGTCACTGATGCAAATATGTGCCAGGTAGTTGGTTCCGCCGAGACTTTCCAGCCTGCATCTCTGCTGATTAATGTTGTTGAGTCCTCGCCTATTTCGTGTTTCGGAGGCAATAATGGGAAATTAAGGGCTGAAGCTTCTGGAGGAACTGCTCCTTACAGCTATTCGTGGAACGATTATAATCGACAAAATACGGCTACAGCCAGTCTATTAGTTGCCGGAGTCTACGAAGTGCAAGTCTCTGACAAAAATAATTGCGAGAAAAATGTAAATTATAAACTGAAAGAACCCGAACTAATGATACTTGACCGCTCGGAAGCTGCAAATATAAGCTGCTTCGACTATTCTGACGGTCACCTTGAGGTATTCATGTCCGGTGGAACTCCACCATATTCATATGACTGGGGCAGTCTTTCTACTCTTGATACGAACTATGTAGACGGGTTATTTGCCGGTGAATTTACTGTTACAGTAAGAGATAGCAAGTTATGTGGAGACAGTGTTTATTCATTTACGGTTAAAGCTCCCGAAAGTGCTCTTAACCTAAGCGAAATCACAGAAAACCACCAGGACAACAGGTGTTATGCTGATTCTGCCGGAACTCTTGCCGTCAATGCCACAGGAGGGTGGGGCGGTTATACTTATTCTATTGATTCGGAAGACTGGTCTGAAACTTCAGAATTCAGTAAACTCAAAGCAAATGATTATACCATAGAAGTTGCTGACTTAAGCGGTTGCACAAAAGAAATTAGTGTAAAAGTAACCGAACCGAGCGCATTGCTTATTGAAAACGAAGAGGTAACAGGGAATAAAATTGTTATCACGGCATCCGGAGGTACAGGTCCTTATCAGTACTCTTTTGACCAGGAAAACTGGCAAACATCCGGCACGTTTGAGTCGCTGGCCAATGGTGATTATACAATTTATTTAACTGACGCTAATAACTGTGGCCCTGTTGCCGGAAATGCCCAGCAAATTAACGTAAACTCGGTTGAGAAAATTCAAAAAACTGTTTCCCGTATATATCCAAATCCATCAAAAGGATTATTCAATGTTAAGATCGAAGCCGGATTGGACACAGAAGTTCTTTTTGAAGTATATTCATTAACGGGAACTCTGGTTCTTTCTGAAAGAAAAGCAGTTTACTCCAATAACAGCCTGCCGGTTACTATTGATTTATCGGCACAACCGAAAGGAGTTTATATTATTAAACTGAATGGAGTTACATTCAACGAAAAGCTGATAGTGGAGTAATTCAACATTTGAGTTACTATAATAAGAATACGAAGACACTAAAAAAATATAAATCAATTCTTTATTATTTTTAAGTGTCTTCATTTTGGCGATATCTTATTTTCAGAAAAAACTCTTCCCGAAAGAGTCTGGCAGAAAATTTTCTTGACCTAAATTAAAAATACCCCCCAGGTGTTCCCGTTCTGATACCTACAATTTTTTCGGTATCTGAACGGGATTTTTTATGTTTGCACCTGAAACAAATTAATATCTACGTATGAAGGTTTTACTAATTGGAGCTGGTGGACGTGAACATGCCCTTGCCTGGAAAATGGCTCAAAGCCCTAAATTGACCAAAATATATGTTGCCCCCGGAAATGCCGGAACAGCAGAAGTTGGAGAGAATGTTGATCTTTCTGTTAACGATTTTGAGAATTTAGGGAAATTCTGCACCCAAAACAATATTGAAATGGTTGTTGTTGGTCCTGAAGATCCATTGGTAAACGGCATAAAAGATTACTTCTTAGAGCATCCGGATTTATCGCATATTATGGTTATCGGTCCGGGAAAAGCCGGCGCACAACTAGAGGGCAGCAAAGAATTCGCCAAAGAATTCATGAAAAAACATGATATCCCCACGGCCGGTTATTTTTCTGTAACAAAAGAAAATATTTCTGAAGGCCTTAGGTTCCTTGAAGAAATAAAGGCCCCTTATGTTTTGAAAGCGGATGGACTTGCTGCCGGAAAAGGTGTACTTATCATACAATCCCTTGAAGAAGCAAAAAAAGAACTGGAAGAAATGCTCAGTGGAAAATTCGGCCAGGCGAGCAGGAAAGTGGTTATCGAAGAGTTCCTTTCCGGTATTGAAATGTCTGCATTTGTAATTACTGATGGAGAAAGCTACAAGATACTGCCGGAAGCTAAAGATTACAAACGAATTGGTGAAGGAGATACCGGACTCAACACTGGTGGTATGGGATGCATCTCCCCGGTCCCTTTTGCCGGTGAAGAATTTCTCTTAAAGGTAGAAGAACGCATTATAAGACCTACCGTAGAAGGGCTTAAGAAAGATAATATTCTTTATAACGGTTTTATTTTCTTTGGACTGATGAACTGTAACGGAGAACCAATGGTTATTGAATATAATGTTAGGATGGGGGATCCGGAAACGGAAGTAATAATGCCTCGGTTAAAAGCCGACCTTATGGACTTGTTTGTGGCAACCGCAAAAAAAGAGCTGGAAAACATTGATATCGAAATTACCCCTCAGGCCTGCTCAACAGTAATGCTGGTATCGGGAGGATACCCGGGAAGCTATCCGAAAGGAATTCCGATAAATAACCTTAAAGAAACTTCGGATTGCATTGTTTTTCATGCCGGAACAAAAATATCAGGGGATAAAATTGTAACGAACGGGGGAAGGGTAATTTCTGTCAGTGCTCTCGGACCCGACTTTAACGAGGCTCTGAAATCTTCATACCAGAATGCCGAAATTATTGATTTTGAAGGAAAATACTTCAGACGGGATATTGGTTTTGATTTATAGGTTTATTCGTCTTGCTTCCTTTTTAAAGTACCTCAGAAAACATTCTCAGGTATAAAATCATGTTTTCAATAAAATCAAACCCCTATTTTTGGTTAGATTTAAGGCTCTTTCGTATAAAACATTCCCCGGACAATAAGCCAACCTGTTTTGGATTGAAACATTGCCAAAGCATTTCCGGCTGTTTTCAATTCTGAAGTTAATTGTTACTTCTTTGTCCAAACAAACAGTTGGCTCACCGGGTTCAGTATAATAAATTGTTTATGAAACAGTACTATGATTTCCTTGTTGTCGGCTCAGGACTTGCGGGACTAAGTTTTGCACTAAAAGTTGCCGAGAAAGGCAAAGTTGCCATTATAACAAAGTCTTCGCTTACTGAAACAAACACCTCTTATGCCCAGGGTGGTATTGCGGCTGTTACTTATAAGCCGGACGATCCGGAAAAACACATCAGTGACACAGTGATTGCCGGAGATGGACTTTGCAATGAAGAAATTGTGAGGCTGGTGGTTGAAAAAGGACCGCAACAAATAAAGGAATTAATTAACTGGGGGACCGAATTTGATCGGGAAGAAAATGGCCGGTTTGATCTGGCAAAAGAAGGCGGGCACAGCGAACACCGAATACTGCACCACAAGGACAACACGGGTGCTGAAATTCAAAGGGCCCTTTCCGAAAAAATCCTACAAAACGAAAATATAGACGTATACGAAAACTTTTTTGCTGTTGACTTAATTACCCAGCACCACCTGGGAAGCCTCGTAAAAAGAAGACATACAAATATTGAATGTTATGGAATTTATGCTTTAGACATAAATTCAGGGAAGGTTATTGCTTTTCAGTCAAAAGTCACAATGATGGCCACAGGTGGCACCGGAAATTTATATTCGACAACCACAAACCCCAAAATCGCCACCGGAGATGGTATAGCCATGGTCTACAGGGCAAAAGGAACGGTAGAAAATATGGAGTTTGTGCAATTTCATCCAACGTCGTTATATAACCCGGGAGAAAAACCTTCTTTTCTGATAACCGAAGCCATGCGGGGATTTGGTGGTGTTTTAAGAAACACCGATGGCGAAGAGTTCATGAAAGATTATGACACCCGAGGTTCGCTGGCCCCCAGGGACATTGTAGCCAGGGCCATTGATAATGAAATGAAAGTGCGTGGCGACGACTTCGTTTACCTGGACTGTACACATCTTGACGGCAACGGACTGAAAGAACATTTCCCCAATATATACCAAAAGTGCCTGACACTGGGCATTGACATAACCAAAGATATGATCCCTGTTGTTCCTGCTGCCCACTATTTATGTGGTGGAATTAAAGTAAACAAAACAGGAAAGACTTGGATTAACCGGCTATACGCTGCGGGGGAAACTTCTTCAACTGGCCTGCACGGAGCAAACAGGCTGGCCTCAAACTCACTGATTGAAGCCATTGTTTTTGCAGATCTTGCCGCAAAAGATGCCATTGAATGTTTTGAAGACTATACTTGGAACGAAAACATTCCTGATTGGGATGCCAAAGGAGTTACACACCCGGAAGAAATGGTGCTTATTACCCAGAGTTTTAAGGAACTTCAGCAGATTTTCAGTGTTTATGTTGGTATTGTCCGTTCAAATATTAGGTTAAAACGAGCCTTAGACCGACTGGAGATTATTTATCTTGAAACGGAAGATCTGTTCAGAAAATCTACGCTTTCCGTAAAGCTTTGTGAACTACGAAACCTCATTAATGTAGGCTATCTGATAATAAAAATGGCAATGCACCGTGAGGATAGTATTGGGTTACACTATAATATCGATTATCCTCCGAAAAATGGCCTTAAGCTGAAAAAAAACGGCTTTTAGTGAATCGTTTGTAAGAAAGCCCCTGCCAATAGCCTATTTGGGTTCCCAGCAACAATGTTTGGGTGACACAATGAGTTCTTCTGCTTTTAATTCTTTCATTGCTTTATCAACTTCTTTCCGGGGCAGTCCGGCCAATTCTGCTATTTCACCAGCTTTTAAAGCTTTACCGGCGTTTCTCATTGTTTCAAGAACTTTTTCTTTACTCATATTTCCCTCTTTAAATCTTTGGTATTTTTAAGCTTCTCAATAAAAAGAACAATATCCTCCAAGGATTGTTTAGTAAAGAGTGGAACCTGCCGAAGGATAAGGTCTTCAGCTGATCGGGAGTTTTCAATTTCGTTTAAAAATTTGCGCCCAGAATATTAAATGTATTCAAAACTTTGCGTTAGCAATTTTAGTCCTAAACTAACATTTAACAACAACAAGAGTACAGCATTGTAAAGATGAACCTAACCCGAAAAAATGTATTGATTGCCGGAGGTTCCGGTTTAATTGGTCGGGCACTGACAAGCTATTTATCTCTCAATGGTTATAATGTTTCAATTCTTAGCAGGAAAAAAGACAGTAAAAGAAATGCTTTTTACTGGGATCCTGAAAGTAGTTTAATTGATATGAAGTCGATAACTGACCAGGACTTCATAATAAACCTTGCCGGTGCTTCCATTGCAGATAAGTACTGGACAAAAAAACAGAAAAAAATTCTTATTGAGAGCCGGGTTAAATCTACCCGTTTACTTGCCGAAAGTATTAAAAACTCAGCAACCAGGCCGCTGAAGATTATTCAGGCATCAGCCGTAGGGTATTACGGACACCGCCCTAAGGTATTGTTAACGGAAAACAGTGAAGCCGGAAAAGGTTTTTTATGTGATTTATGCAGGGATTGGGAGAAAAGTGCCCGTCTGTTTTCTGAAGCCGGCATTCCTTTGTCGATAGTAAGAATTGGCATTGTACTTTCAAATGAAGGCGGCTATTTACCTAAGATGAAGAAAATATTGCAATATGGAGTTAACCCTGTGTTTGGCAATGGCCGTCAGATCGTTCCATGGGTTCATATAAATGACCTTATTAAAATTTTTGGCTTCATTTTAACCAGTGATAAAAATTCTGGTGTTTATAATGCTGTGTCTCCTAACCCTGTTACTACACTTGACCTGCAAAGGTCTATTGTTCATCCCCGCAAGGCCCTTACCCTAAAAACCAGTAGTTGGCTTACAAAAAAACTTTTGGGGGACTTTTCAGAAGTATTTCTAAATGACCAGTCTGCAATACCGGAAAGACTTCTCCGGGAAGGGTTTTCTTTTCAGTTTGACAGTATTTCCAAGCTTATGAAAAGTTTTAGTCATAAAATAGAAAAACCGGGAAGATCACTCAACCCGGTTTAAAGATATATGTGTGGAATTTATTCTCCGCTTTTTCCGTAGTTTGGAAGAACCCTTGCACTTGGGTCGTCAACATCGCAGTTCTCCCACTCTTTATTTGGCATCCAGAAGTCTTTTATAACACCAGCCCTTCCCGGAAAGTGCTTCTCAAAAATATCTCTGTACATTAGCGATTCCTTAGTAAAAGGGGTGCTGAATATGTACTTATCTTTTGCAGCTTCAAGATCTTCATCCGAATAAAGCTCCTCCGCATATTCCTTAAGATAATCCACAACAGTATGCCCCTGAGCATCAGAGAATGCGGCTTTTTCACGATACAAAATATCCTGTTGCAGGTAATCCCCTTCAAAAGCCTTACGGATTAAGTATTTACCAACCCCGGTAAAGTTCATTTTCTTTTCCGGATTAAGTTTCATAACATACTCAACAAAATCCAGATCGCCGAAAGGAACGCGTGATTCAAGGCCATTTGAAGAAATACACCTGTCCGCCCTTAGCACATCGTACATGAAAATTTCACGGAGACGCTTCTCTGCTTCCTGTTGAAATGCCTCAGGAGAAGGGGCGTAATCGGTATACTTGTACCCAAATATTTCATCACTTATTTCTCCGGTCATTAACACTTTTATATCCGTATTCTCGCTAATATACTTACATACCAGGAACATTCCCATCGAAGCGCGAATAGTGGTAATGTCCCAGGTTTCAATCCTGTAAATAAGGTCAACAAGTGTATCGAATATATCCTGCTTTTTGAATAGTACTTCGGTGTGGTCTGCTCCAAGGTAATCGGCAACCTTCTTCGCATATTTGGTATCAATTGCACTATCTTCAATACCCACAGCGAAAGTCTTAATTGGTTTATCTGTCAATCTTGCTGCGATAGCACAAATTAAACTGGAGTCCAGGCCTCCACTGCATAAGAACCCAACGGGCACATCGGCTTCCATACGTTTCTCAACGCCTTTGGTAAGTAAAGTATTCAGGTTACTGAAAACTTCTTCTAATTCATCATCAACGACTTCATCAACTTTAGAAATGTCGCGATAACAAACAAACTTTTCCCCATCATACACATGCCCCGGAGGAAAGGGCTTTACTTCCTCACATGATTTATGTAAAGCTTTCATCTCGCTGGCAAAACAAATATCGCCAGCTTCGGTGTAGCCATAGAACATTGGACGAATTCCAATCGGATCCCTTGCTGCAAAATATTTTTTCTGCACTGAATCATAAATTACACAGACAAATTCTGCATCCAGTTCTTTTGCCGTTTCAAGAATGCCTTTCTCTAAAAACATTGGAATAATCACTTCGCAATCGCTGTCAGAAACAAAGTCGAACTTATCTTCATACGACTCGCGAAGTTGTTTAAAGTTATAAACCTCTCCATTACAGACAAGGTTTACATTTTTGTATACCAACGGCTGGTTTCCTTTGTCTGAAGTATCCATTATACTTAAACGATGAAAACCCATCCAGCCTTTGTCTTCAAAGTCTCTGACTATTGAATTACAAGGACCGCGATATTTAATCTTTTTAAATTCATAGGCAAAATCAAGCCTCAGTTTCTTATCCCCTCCCGTATAAACTGAAAATCCACACATATCATTTAGTATTTTTTAAGGTTATCGTTTCAAAAGTACTATTTTTGTTACTAATGTGCAAATTTTTCTTTTGATTTGTAAATAAAAAAACTATTAAGCTTTCATTATATTGAATATTCCGCCATTAAGCTTTAAAAATTTAAGTCGACTTCAACGGTATAGGCCTTTTGATTTACAATCTGTAAGTTTTACCAGTAAGAATTTTTTTCCGCTTTCGAAAAAAAGTCTTAAACATCGCATTATTAACCCATTACATACCTGGTTTATTTTAAACAACATAGTCTGGATTTAAGAGAGCTTTTCATTGACGGTTAAAACGGTTTACCGTATCAATATTGGTTTTCCTTAAGAAGGATGAACATTTTGAAAGGAGGTTTGAATGAAAGCATTGAAAAACACATAACCTTAATTGAGTAAATATTTTGAGTGCATTATTTCTTGCTACCTGACCACATACTTTTCAATGCAACTTATCAGCTCCTCTTTTTTGATTGGTTTTTCGAGATAATCGTCACATCCAGAGCTTAATGCAGCATTTCGATCTACTGTTAAAGTATAGGCTGTTTGTACAATTACCGGCAGGTCGGGTTTAGTTCTTTTAATTTGCCGGGTTGCCGTTAGTCCATCCATCCCCTTCATCTTGAGATCCATTAATACTAACTGTGGCTCTGGCTCCTGGCCGCAAAGTTCAATTGCTTCTTCTCCATTTATGGCATGTAGTGTCTTGATATTCATTTGACTTAAAATTTTCCTTAAAAGTGCATATGAAGCCTCATCATCTTCTGCCACCAAAACAGTGATTCCGGAAAAGTCAGCTTCACCCCCCGCCCTTATTTTCATTTCGTTCTCAACGATATCTTTTGCTTCTTCTATAAACGGGAGTGTGAAATAAAATTCAGAGCCCTGACCAACCTGAGATTTCACTCCAATCTTCCCCCCCATTTTCTCAACGAATGCTTTTGAAATTGAAAGCCCCAGGCCTGAACCTTCTGCTTCACTAAAAGGAGAAAGATCTGCCTGACGAAAACGCTCAAATATAGTTTTCTCAAGACCTTGGGGTATTCCGATACCTGAATCTCTTACATAGAAAAGAACATCATTTCTTTCAAATGAATACCCGAATTCAATATAACCACACTTGGTGTATTTAACTGCATTACTCAAAAGGTTTGAAAGTACCTGGGTTAATTTTGCCTGATCGGTATAAATTACACAATCTTTTATTTTTGAACTAGTATTATTCCTGATTTCCAAACCCTTACACTCAATCGGTTGTTTGTAAATGAGGTATAAGTCGCTAAAAACCTTATTAAGGGAAGTCGGCAACAACTTTATGTCTATTTGATCAGACTCAATTTTGGAAATATCAATCAGATCTTCAATAACATTCAATAGCCTTTTACTGTTTTTCTGAATAATCTCAATGTACTCAATCTGTTCTTTCTTTGACAGTGCCGAATCTTTTAATAAAGATGCGAATCCAAGTATCCCATTCATTGGTGTTCTAACCTCATGGCTCATATTTGCTAAAAAGGCCGATTTTAATTTATCGCTTTCTTCTGCTTTTGAACGGGCCCCCACCAACTGCTTATTTGTTTTCCGGAGTTCTTCCAGTGTTTTCTTCAATTCCTTATTCTGAACAAGGTGTACCTCATTTAGATTTTGAAACTCTTCTATTTGGTTTTTAAGTTCTTTCCGGTTACAAAGCAACTCTTTTTCTGTTTGTTTGCGTTCTTCAATTTCAAGTTGAAGCTTATTGTTTATTTCTTCGAGTTCCTTTGTTCTTAAATAGACCTGGTGTTCCAGTTTTTCATTGAGGTCCCTTAAATGCAGGTGAGTTTTCACTCTTACCGATACTTCCTCGGGTTCAAATGGCTTTGTGATAAAATCTACTGCTCCCAGCTCAAACCCTTTCACTTTCTCCTGGGTTTCGTTATGGGCACTTATAAAGAGTACGGGTATATGCTTAGTGTGTTTATTAGACTTTAAACGGCTGCAAACTTCATAACCATTCATATCGGGCATATTTACGTCCAATACTATCAGGTCTGGCCGTTTTTTTTCGATTGAAAGCAAAGCAAAACGTCCATTTGTTGTAGGACGTACCTTATACCCCTGATGGGTCAGGATATCTGTTAAAAGTTGCAGACTTTCCAGAGAATCGTCTACAACAACGACCTCCGGTTGACCATCTTTTTGCAAATCCTGCGTTTCCATTATGGTTCTCCGTTTATTTTTATCTGAAAAACCTGAATTATGATATTAAGAGGCAATGTATGCATACAAACTCTCTCTTTATATTCTTTACTGATTTGTTATTTTCATGCTTAAATTTAAAGTTATCCATTATTCAGCTATTTCCAATACACCTTTCATACATTTTTTACTGTAAATGTATTTTACCACTTCCCTTCAATATCTTCTCCAATCCACTATAGTCCAGTTTCTGAATATATTTTTCCAACACCTCCGCCCTATGTTTGTCTTCTCTTTTTAAACGGGTTATTAATTTTTGTGTTTTATCAATGTTTATCTCTACTACGGCTTTATAAAGTTCGTTAATAAAAATATCCGGCAATTCAGCAAGCTGTTCTGCCGTCTCCCCTTTTTCTGCTTTTCTTTTCTTTGATGTTGATTTATCTTCTTTGTAAACATATTCTATTTGAAGGTACTTTGACATTATTTCAAAAATCTCGTTTTCACAAAAAGGCTTACGGACAAAATCGTCACAACCTGATGCCAGTATTTCCTGCTTTTCTTCTTCCATTGCATGTGCTGTTAAAGCGACGATACACACCGGTTTTCCCTGTGCTGCCTCTTTAATTCTCTTTGTTGCTTCCAATCCATTCATTACCGGCATGCGAATATCCATCCAGATAAAATCGGGGTGCCAGTTGTGAAATGCCTGTATCGCCTGTTGCCCATTTTTTGCCTCCTGCACCTGAAATCCAACTATACTCATTAGTTCTATCAAAAGTTCCCTGTTTGCATCATGATCTTCAACAACCAGGATCCTTGGTGTTTTTTGCCCGGACTTTACCCCTGTAACTACCGGATGTTCTTCCTCTGAGACAATTTCCATTCCTCTTCCTTCACTGACACGGACCTCAAGGCTAAATGTACTCCCTAATCCCGGCTTGCTTTTCACACTCAGGTTGCCCCCCATAAGCCGGGCATATTCTTTACTAATTGCCAGTCCCAATCCGGTTCCGGTTTGTTCCTGCCTGCCACTGCCTGTTTGTTCAAAATGCTTGAAAAGTCTGTCGATTTCACCCTCTGCAATACCAACACCTGTATCCTCTACTTCGATAATGAGGTTTAGTTTTCCTTTTCGGTGTTCCTTTTTTCGAAGTTTTATTTGAATTCCTCCTTCTTTTGTAAACTTAACGGCATTACTAACAAGGTTGAGCATTATTTGCCTGAATTTAGCGGAATCGCTGATAATAAACTGAGGGATATTTTCCTGACCGGTTATCCGGAGGTAAAGGCCTTTTGACTCTGCTGCTGATTTAAACATATCTTTCAAATCATTTATCAGTGCCCATGCATCAAATGTTGAAAATTCAAACGTTGCCCTTCCTGCCTCAATTTTTGATATTTCAAGTATGTCGTTTATTAAGGTTAAGAGGTGGGTGCCGCTTCTGTTTATGGTATTCAAATAATTAAGTTGTTCTCTTGAGAGTGAAACATTGCGTTGCATGAGTTTAGAGTAGCCCAGTATTACATTCAGGGGAGTGCGCAGTTCATGGCTCATATTGGCAAGAAAAACACTTTTTGCTTTGTTTGCCGATTCAGCGTCTTCCTTTGCTTTAATTATTTCTATTGTCCGATCCTTAACCCTGACTTCCAACTCTTCGTTGAGCTCCCGTAGATCCTTCTCTATTGCTTTTCTTTCTGTAATATCCGATATAAATCCTTCTGCATACAGAATTTCTCCATTTTTCCCTTTTATTGCCCTTCCGTTAAATGCTATCCAGATAATGCTTCTATCTTTTCTATATATCTGAAACTCATACCCGCTTATTTTTTTATCCTGTTCAAACATGCTATATAAATACTCCCTGTCTGACGGATTTACATAATATTCTTTCGTTCCTTCAAATCCCTTATCTGTTAGCTCTTCCGGTCTGTCAACCCCCAATATATCTGCCAAGGAAGAATTAGCCATCAAAAATTTCCCTTCAGGATCTACCTGAAATATTCCTTCTGTGGCATTCGTTATTATATTTCGGTATCTCTCCTCACTTTTTCGTAATTCTTCTTCGCGTGCAATAAGTTGCTGTGCCATAAGGTTGAATGAGTCTGCTATTTGCCCGATTTCATCCTTTGAACGAACCTCTGCCTTTTGCTTCAGGTTGCCCTCCTGTAGCCCCAGCATTGCCCTTCGTATGGTTGATAATGGGGTTATAACTACTCTCCGAATAAGGAATATTAATAATAATACAATAACTAAATCCAGAGCAATTACCCGAAACAGGATAGTCCTTAAAGAAGACCTAAGTGACTCCCGAAGGTAGTGACGGGTCAGGTATACCCAAACTGTTCCAATTTCAATATCATTCCTAATAATGATGTGCTTTGTTACAATATAATCTCCATCTTTTGGGAGGTTCTTTGTTGTCTCAATTTTCCCTTCTTCGTTTATTTGCCCTCCGTATAATGGCTTGTCATTTTCCTTTTCCACGACAAATATTCCGGCGACCGATTTTTCTTTCATCTCTGAACGGATTACACTTGCTGCCAGTTTATCGTCATAGTCCCAAACTATTTTCATAAATGTTACTGAGAGGCGCTCCGACATCATTTTTGCTTTTCGGGTCAGTTCTCCCTCCATTTTAAACTGTAGCGTTTTATACTCCCAAACCCCAACACCCACCATTGTTAGTGAGCTTATCATGACAATGATAATGCCGACTTTAGCGAAAATACTTTTTTGTATGACAGAGCGTATATCCATTATTTATCTCTTGTAAAAAAATATCCGTATGCTAATCACAACCATAAATTTAAAACTTTTAAGTCTTAATTGACATAAACGTTATGCTGTAAAGTTAAAATGAGAAAAATTCACCCCGTTATTGGACATAAAAGTTTGTTTGTCTACAGAATGATCTGTCTATTTCTTTTGACTGTTAGTTCAAGTAACGGTATTATGGATTATTTTACTTTTAAAGGTGTTTGTGCTAATTTCCAAAACAAGGCATTGTTCCGGCAAATTCCCCTTAATTCTGTTCCCTTCATCCGTATTTGCCCAACTACTTCTCCGTTTTCAATAGAACGACCAGGGGGAAAACCGCCCGACAAGAATCAGGGTTTCACTGCTGTATACCTGTGGGTTTATTCAGAAAAATCAACAAACGACATACGGTATTTACCAGGAATTTTTCACCTTCTTCCCTTTTTCATAAAGTTCTATTTTTTTTAGTTAATTCTCCTGGCACGCATGATCGGCTGCAATGTTAAAGTGAGAAAAAAACCGTCCATCGGTTAATGTATACCTCCGTTTATAAATATGAAAATCGATTAACCGGATTTCACCGTTACCACAAGTAACGGTATAATGAATAAAAGGACAATCGAACGTATTGTCTTTAATTTCCCAATCCGTATATTGATCTTTAATTTCCCCATTTCGGAAGTTTTCATCAATTGATGTAATAATATCAAATTTATTATGGATTTCTTTACGTTTACCTTCAGCGATAAACTTCACCAATTCGGCATTAAATTCTTTAAACAGCTTTTTCGCTCCGGGATAAGTTTTCACAACCCCTACATGGCAAGATTTTTCCTCCTCCAGGGGCTTATTGATAAAAACCAGGTTATCGAACTCGGGGGCATATTTTCTTTTAAAAAATATGAACGAATTTATATCAATTAGACATAAATCAACCCGCCCTGAATTTACTTTTCTTAACTGCTTCAATTCGGCATTCCCTCCCATTGTAACCGAATCTAATTTAAGTTTATCCTCCCTGCGGGCCTCATTAAACAAGCTCCCATAGTTGTATCCCTCTGTTATTCCAATGGTATATTTTCCCAGGTCATCAATTGTTTCCCAGGTAAAATCATTTTTTTTATGCTTTACAAATACATCCATAACCGTCATTATAGGGACTGAATAATACAATAAAGCCGTACGTTCCTTTGTTGGAGTTATAGCATAGACCAGGGAAACTTCCCTGTCAATAATCATTTTCAAACCTCTCTTTAATGGGTACATGCCTATCTCAGGAAAATATCCCATACGGGTTACAACCAGACTAACCATTTCCGTTCCTGAACCAAGCTGTTCTCCTCCCTCCATATAATGATAGGGTGGAATTTCTCCCGTAAGCAGAGGAAGTTTCTCCTGGGCAACTACCGGGATTATCCCCTGGCAGCCCACCAGAAATACAATTTCAACTATTTTCTTTAATTTCATCATTTGGTTTCAGGTCCTACGATTATTCTTTGCTACATGCGTGATCTGCTGCATTGTTAAAATATGAGAAGGTATTTCCGTCACTGGTTGTATACTCCAGTGTATACATATTAAAATCGATTCTATGCGTTACCCCGTCACTACAGCTAACTGTGTAATGAATAAAGGGGTTTCCGAAGGTATTGTCTTCAATCTCCCAGTTGGTGCACTGCTCAGTGACTTCCCGGTTTTCACTCTTTATATTTATAAAAGTGTTTACACCATATTTACTATAAATCTCTTTATGTTTACCATCCATAAAGAAATTCATGAGCTCTGTATTAAACAGCTTGAAAAGTTTTTTAGAATTAACTCTGTCCTTTACAATTCCGACATGAAAAGATAGAAGCGGACCTACCCTATTATCAATGAAATCAATATTGTCAAATTCCGGAGCATATTTTTTTATCAGGTATGTTCCATGACTTATATCCGTAAGCGCAAGATCTGTCCTGCCTGATTTCAGTTTCCGTAGTTGCTGTAAATCTGAACTTTCCCCATGAATAATGGAATCCACTTCGACTTCCTTATCTTTTACCGCTTTAACAAAAACATCAGGGTATGTATGCCCTTCTATTATCCCAACTTTATAATTCCGAATGTCTGTCATTGTTTGCCAGGAGATACTGTCCTCCTTTCTTTTAAAAAAAACGAATTCAACAGTTGAAATTGGAGTTGGATAATACATTATTTCTAATCGTTCTTTAGTCGGAATTAATGAAAAACAGGCCTCGGCTTTACCGGCCAATATCATTTTACCCCCCCTGTTATAAGGATACATTTCTATTATAGGAGTATACCCCATACGAAGCATTACCTCTTTGACTATTTCAGTAGTAATCCCTTTAATTTCACCATTTCCCCGAAAATTATATGGGGCAAATTCTCCGGTAAGAATATGGATTTCTTTTTGTGCAAATGCCACTCCCTCACCCATATTTTCAATAATGAAAATCAGCACTATTACCCTTACAATACATTCTATTCTCATCACTTTATACTCCTCTCTTACTGTTTATTTTATGCTTTACATGAATGCTCTGCCATAATATTAAAATAAGAGTAACCGTTTCCTTCTTCTGCTATTTATTCCCATAAATAAGTATTAAACTTAATTAATAAGAGGAAGGGACTATTAAAGAAGCTTAATTATTTTCTGCTCTTCATTCTCGCATGTAATTGTATACTGAATATATGGAGATTTAAAAGAATTATCAAGGATTTCCCAATTCCATTTACCTCTTGTGGCTGAAAATCTGTAACATTGCCACCAACTGAAGTAACAATTTTGTGTTTGTTATAAATTGCCTGCTACTTTCCTTCGAACCGCAGTTTCATTAATCCTGTATGAAATTTTTCGAAAAGCTACCCGGAGTTAATCCATTTGTTTCTTTTCCTTGTAATTCCTCTATTAAGATTTTTCCTCCCAGGATTCTATTAATTTCCTTAAACCCTGATAATTCAGCTTCTTTAGATATTCTTCAAAAACTTTTGCCAACAACGGCTCTATTTGTTTAACCTGTGCTATCATTGATTTTATGGCTATCGTATCATATTCAATAATAGCCTTGTGTAATTTTTTTTGCAAAAATTCCGGTAACCTTCTGATTAACTCGGTCCCCTCCTCCTTTTCCCGGGGCTCAAACTCTTGTTCTTTTGTTTCGTAAATGTAATCTATGTTTAAGTATTTTCCCATAACCTCAAAGATTTCCCTTTCCCTAAATGGCTTTCGAACAAATGCATCTACACCTGCCTTCAGTATTTTTTCCTTTTCATCCTCCAGGGCATGGGCTGTAAGCGCTGCTATATAAACAGGCTTATCGGACTGGTATTTACGGAGTAACCTGGATGCTTCCGTTCCATCTATCTTTGGCATCCGAATATCCATCCAGATAAAATCCGGCTTCCATATTTTAAAAATCTTCAACGCTTCTTCTCCGTCTTGCGCTTCTTTCACATTAAAGCCCACAACAGTTAAAAGTTCAACAAGCAGGTTACGGCTTTCCGTATCGTCTTCAACAACTAAAATTCGGGAACTATCATGCCCGGGTTGAATACCAATAACCTTTCCTTTATCTATAACGTCCTCTTTCTCTTCACCTTGCTCTACATTAAGGACTATTTCTGAACTAAACGTACTTCCCACGCCCTTTTCACTGTTCAATAAAATGTCCCCTCCCATCATTCTTGCATATTCCCGGCTTATTGACAATCCCAGTCCCGTTCCTTCTTTCGTATTTTTTCCACTTTCAGACTGTTCAAAATAGTTGAATACCTTCGACTGTTCTTCTTTAGAAATTCCTAAACCTGTATCTTTTACTTCTACAGCCAAACGGGCTATTTCCCCATTCCTTTCTAGCACCCTGACTGTTAACCCAATACTTCCTTCTGGTGTAAATTTAGATGCATTGCTTAACAAATTCATAATGATCTGGCGAATTTTCGTTTCATCCGAAATAACTACCTGAGGAACACCCTTTTGTATTTCCACACTGAAATCTACCCCCCGGGCTTCAATCCTGCTTCTGAACATGGCGTCCATATCTCTAATCAACTCGTAAAAATTAAGTTGCTTAAGTCTTAATTTCACCTGATTCGCTTCAATTTTAGATATTTCGAGGACTTCATTTATCATAGATAACAGGTGCTCTCCACTCCGGTTTATTATTCCAAGGTTCCTTTTTAATTTTGGCGTTAACGTTTTATTTCTTTGCATGAGTTCCGAGTAACCCAGTATCGTATTTAATGGTGTTCTAAGTTCATGGCTCATATTCGCGAGAAATGTACTTTTTGCCAGATTGGCTGCTTCTGCCTTCTCTTTTGCAACTTGAATCTGCCGGGTCCTGTAGGCCACTTTAACTTCCAGCGTTTTACTGTAACGCCGGATATTTTTAACCCTGGTCCTGAATAAAAGTATTATTAACGCCAGGGCCAACAACGCCATTATGCCCCTAAACCAAATCGTCTTCCACCATGGCGGCAAAATATTTACCTTTATTGAAACTCCCTGCTCATTCCAAATCCCATCATTATTCGTCCCTTTAACACGAAATATATACTCTCCAGGAGGAAGGCTAGTGTAGGTCGCCAGTCTTTGTTTACTGTCAACCTCATTCCATTCCTTATCAAAGCCCTCCAATTTGTATTTGTATTGATTATTCTCCGGAGTAGTATAACTCAATGCTGTAAATTCAAATGAAAATACCTTTTGCTTGTGTGTTAACGTAATTTCCTGTGTTTCCCATATTGTTGTCTTAAGAGGTGAATTCTCCCCAACATCTACGGGTTTGTTGAAAAGATTAAAGCCGGTAATAAGAATTGGTGGAACATATGGATTTTCTTTTATGCTATCCGGATGAAAAATCGTAATTCCATTTGTCCCGCCAAAAAAGAGTGTGCCATCTTTACTCTTAGTAACAGAATTTTTTCGGAATAAATGTCCCTGTAACCCATGCGATACCTTATAATTTTTAAATCTTCCTGTCCGGACATCTAATTTTGATATTCCGTTAGATGTTCCGATCCACAGATTTCCGTTATTATCTTCAATGCAACTTGAAATATTATTTCCAGGCATCCCATCCTTCATACTATAATGTTCAAAACTCTCTGTTTCCCTGATAAACCTGTCTAATCCGGCCTGGGTGCCTATCCATAATTCTCCGTTAGAATCTTTCAAAAGACAATTGGTCCCTAAATCACTAATACTACTGTTGTCTTCAGGTACCGGCTGGAAAGATTCAAAAGTTTCTGTCTCCCTGTCAAAGCGGTTTAATCCCCCTCCAAGAGTTGCGACCCAAAGATAACGAGGGTTGTCTTCTATAATCGAATTAATTATGTTATTGCTAATACTTTTAGGATTTTTAGGATCGTGAAGGTAGTTTTTAAAAACGTCTGTTTTAGGATCAAGACAGTATAATCCATCTCCGTAAGCACCAAACCAAACCAAACCAGAACTATCCACCAATAAAGCTGTCATATTGTTACTGTTAAGGCTTTTGTACAAGTTCTTATGATATGCTTTAAACTTTCCCGTTGTGCTGTTATAACAATATAACCGTCCCCAGGTTGCTATCCAGATATTCCCATCATTATCCTCATCAATTCCATAAATACCAGAACCCCGTATTCCTTCGGGATCCTCATTTTCTGTCGGAAAATTCTTCCATATTTTTTTCTGGTAATCAAAGACCTCCAACATGTTTTTATCAGTGCCAACCCATAACTTATCCCGACTATCCACATACAAACTGGACACATTATTAAACCGAAGGCTATTCGGGTCTTCCGGGTTGTTTCTGTACGTTTCAAACCCGGCAGGTGTTAAATCAAATACACTCACTACCCCATTTGATGTCCCCACCCAAAGCAACCCTTCATTATCTTCGTAAATGACATGTATTGGAGGTATCCCTATTCCTTCAGAGTTATATGGGCTATAGGCGTAGTGTTTAAATTTTTCTGTTAACGGATCAAAACAGTCCAGGTTAAAGCGACCGACACCAAGCCATATTTTACCCGAAGAATCCATCTTTAGTACCCTGACAGTATTATCGCTGATACTATTGTTACTTCCGGGAGTCTTCCGGTACCTTTTGAGTTTTCCGGTTTTCGGCTCGAACCTCATCATACCCTCTGTAATTGAAGCCAGCCATACTACGCCGTTTTCATCTTCAACAGCAGAATTCAGGCTCCCTACCTGCTTCAGCCTAAAACGCTTAAATTCATATGTTTGAGGATTAAATTTTATCAATCCCCTACTCGTACAAAGCCAAAGTAGCCCTGACCTCCCTAAAGACATATTACGGATACGGTTCCTCCGAAAATCATTCGTCCCCTCTTCTTCACTAAAAAAGTGTTTTTCAAATACCAGTGTTTCCGGATTAAACAAATGCAGCCCATTAAGCGTTGCCAGCCAAAACATTCCATTATTAGAAATTAACACTTTATACGCCCAGTTAACCGTATTTGACAGATCATCGGGATCCGGAGAAAAAAGCCTGAAGGTTTCTTTAGAAGTATCAAACCTGACCAGTCCCTTTGTTGAAGCTAACCAAAGAATCCCTTGAGCATCTTCAATAATGTCTATTATGCGTCCGGAAGGAATACTATTGGGGTTTCCGGATTCATGCTGGTATACCTTTACTGTATAGCCATCATAACGATTTAACCCGTTATTTGTCCCAAACCACATAAATCCACGAGAATCTTTATGGATTGCCACAATAACCTCCCCATGAAGCCCCTCTATATCTGTTACACTCCTAAAACGGATGATTTCCCCCGCTTTCTGGGCTTTAGCAGAAGCAAATAATAGAAGTAATAAAACAACCGTGATATTTTTAACATTCCGGACATACCTCTTCATATCCGGTCTCTTTTGGCTTTTGTTTTTCATCTATCTGTTATTTACCAAATACCCGGCACACAACCTTCCAGGTATAAAACACAAAGACCTTTCCGGAATTGTATTTGTAAATTAATAAACATTTATAATTATCCGGAACTACCAGGGTTTTTGTGTATTTTATTGAAACCCTTAATCGAATAGCCGGTAGAAAACCTCTCCTTCTAAACAATTAATAAAAACCTCGAATATGGGTTTTTATTATGCCGGACATTTTTTCCGCTAAAAAAACAATAATTTTTTAAATGATAAACTTATTCGTTTAATAATGAAATATCAGCGTTTTATTAGTTTATGATGGTTACTAAGCAGAAGCATAAAGGCAAAATTTAAGATTGTTTCTGGAACACAGGTTTACTATAAAAAAAGCCACTCCGTATAGAAGCAGCTTCGTAGTCCGTAGGGGAATCGAACCCCTGTTACCAGGATGAAAACCTGGCGTCCTAACCCCTAGACGAACGGACCATCTTTGATTTCATATCCGAAATCGGTGTGCAAAAATAATAGTTTTTTTAATATTCAACTATAGCTCTTTAAAAAAAAATATTTTTTTTAGTCGGCCAACTATTTGCTTATTAAAAAAGCCACTCCATATTGAAGCGGCTTTGTAGTCCGTAGGGGAATCGAACCCCTGTTACCAGGATGAAAACCTGGCGTCCTAACCCCTAGACGAACGGACCATCTTTAATTTCACATTTGAAATCGGTGTGCAAAGGTAATGTTTTTTTTTATTGTTGCAAATTTTCATCGAATAATTTTGACCTCAAAGCGATTTTTTTTCTGAGGCCATCTAAAATTCTTTGTTTTTAAGAACTTAGAAAAACTTATCCTAACGATAAATTTACCATCTCTTTAGCTGCAAGCCCTCCAAAATTTCCTGAACTCATAAATAAACATGTTTTCCTGCCCTCTTTGTTACTGTCTTTCTTTAATAGGTCAATCAATCCTGTTGTTGAGGTAACAACTTTTAAATCTTCCCTGTCGAACGCTTTTATTATCTCCTCTTCATTTATCTCCGGAAGCCGCTTTTGCTTTACCACATCCGGATTATAAAACAGTACTGCCTTATCTGCTTTGTCCAGTGTTTTCTTATAGCCATCAATAAAACCCTTATTTAGGCTGCTAAACGTATGGAGTTCCAGGCAGGCTGTTAACTCATGTTCCGGATACTGTTCTTTTACTGCTTTTACCGTAGCTTCCACTTTCGACGGCGCATGTGCAAAATCAAGAATTACCATTTTATCTTCACTCTCAAAGAGTACCTGCATTCTCTTTCTCGACCCTCTAAATGATGATATTGCCGTGTAGAAACCTCCATCATCAACACCTAGTTTGTTGCAAATTTCCTTCGCCCCGGCAAGGTTTTGCAAATTGTGTTCCCCAAAAATCTTAAGGGGCACTTTTTTACTATTACCTAAAACTAAAAAGCAGATCCCGTCTTCTGATGTATATTTCGGTGCAGAGTAACCAATCGTTTCCAGGTCTTCACGAAGATTGCCCTCTACCAGATCTTTTGTTTCAGGATCTGATGTATTATAAAGGAGCACCCCTTCTTCTATAACTTCGTTTATAAAAATTCTGAATTGCTCCTTATAAATTTCATAAGTCGGGAACACATTAATATGATCCCATGCTATTCCGTTTATTAATCCAATATGGGGTTTATATAAATGGAATTTGGGACGACGGTCTATTGGCGATGACAAATATTCATCACCTTCAAACACTGCAACTGAGTTTTCTTCTTCGAGTGCCACCATGGTTTCAAAGCCGTCAATCTGCGAACCCACCATATAATCGAATGAAACACCGGCTTCCTTCAGCACATGCATCACCATTGATGTGATTGTTGTTTTACCGTGACTGCCACCAATTACTACCCGGGTTTTACCTTTAGTTTGTTCATATAAAAATTCTGGATAAGAATATATTTTTACGCCTAAACTCCGGGCTTTCAAAAGTTCCGGATTATCCTTTTTAGCATGCATCCCCAGAATTACAGCATCCATACCACTTGAAATCCTTTCGGGGAACCATCCATATTCTTCAGGCAATATCCCTGCCTGCTCAAGACGCGAACGTGATGGTTCAAATATTTCATCGTCAGAACCTGTTACTGTATATCCTTTTTTAAGAAGAGCCAATGCCAGATTGTGCATTGCCGCCCCTCCTATTGCTATAAAATGAATTCTCATAAACTATACCTTCCTTTATTCACGTCAATAAAATTCTGTTATGCCATATAATTTCACAAACAATATAAAAAAATAGGAAAGAGTTGACATAATTTTTCAGGACTTTTGACAGAATAATTAACAAACAGAGAAAAAGAGAAGGGTGGAAACAATCACTAAGCCGCTCATAATCTATATTTTATTCGGAAAATATAAAAAAAGCAGGATAAAACTTAAGTTCTATCCTGCTTTCGTACCCAGGGCCGGGATCGAACCGGCACGACCGAAGTCACTGGTGTTTGAGACCAGCGCGTCTACCAATTCCGCCACCTGGGCTTTTTAATTTTGGTGTGCGAAGATACAGAATTGTTTTTTATCCTCAAAATTTTTCTTCCTGTTGTGTTTTTAATGCTTTTACACAAAGCAGAATAAAGTGAAAAAATCATTCACTTTTTGCTTATAAATATAGTCAGTTGATACATGTGCGAAAAAGCAATTGTTAATATCTATTTGAAAATTTTTCCTCAAAAAAAGTTGCATTTATTGTGTCGTTTTCTTAGTGAAAGAAGGGCTGCAAATAACTAAAAATCAACATTCCAGCATGTTATAAATAATAGTTAATAACTATTGTGAAATGTTAAAAACTACAACTTAAATCTAATTGTCAAAACTGCTTTCTGTTACTAACTTGCAAAACAAACATGGGGATGTGTCATTTAAAACTATTTAACAAATAACCAGCACCTTAAAAGAAAACAACGAATGCACTCAGAAGGAATTAAAACAAAAGAATTGACAGTAGACAGGAATGTTAAGGGAACGAGAACAGAAACCCTAGAGGACTCTCAAGAAATCTTCACTTACGAAGAAGCACTGCAAAGCTCTATTGAGTATTTTAAAGGTGATGAATTAGCCGCAACAGTATGGATAAATAAATACGCATTAAAAGATTCGTTTGGAAATCTATTTGAAAAGAACCCGGACGAAATGCATAGAAGGCTGGCTAAAGAAATCGCGCGTATTGAAAACAAATATAAAAACCCTATTTCAGAAAAAGATATTTATGCTGTTTTAAAAGATTTCAAGTATATCGTCCCTCAGGGGGGGCCGATGACCGGTATTGGTAATAATTATCAGATAGCCTCACTTTCAAACTGCTTTGTAATTGGCAATGACGGACCTTCCGATTCTTATGGTGCTATTCTCAAAATTGATCAGGAACAGGTGCAACTTATGAAACGCCGCGGTGGGGTTGGGCACGATTTATCCCATATCAGGCCTAAAGGGAGCCCTGTTTTAAACAGTGCATTAACATCAACCGGGGTGGTTCCTTTTATGGAAAGGTATTCAAACTCAACACGTGAAGTTGCACAGGATGGAAGACGTGGTGCATTAATGTTAAGCATATCCAGCAAACACCCGGATGCAGAACAGTTCATCGATGCAAAATTAACACCGGGAAAAGTTACTGGGGCCAATGTCTCTGTTCGAATTGATGACGACTTCATGCAATCGGTCCTGGATAATAAGCCTTATAAACAACAATTCCCTGTTGATTCACCCAACCCGACATATACATCAGAAACAGATGCTAAAAAAATCTGGGATAAAATAGTCCACAATGCGTGGAAATCAGCTGAGCCCGGAATCTTATTCTGGGATACCATAGTCCGCGAGGCTGTTCCGGACTGCTACAGTGAGTTTGGGTATAAAACTGTTTCCACAAACCCCTGTGGCGAAATTCCTCTCTGTCCGTATGATTCTTGCCGCCTGTTGGCCATTAATTTATACAGTTATGTAGAAGAACCCTTTACTCCGCAGGCCCGTTTTAATTTTGATTTATTCAAGAAACATGTGCATACTTCTCAAAGAATTATGGACGATATCATTGATCTTGAATTGGAAAAGATTGATGCAATTCTTGATAAAATCTCTGAAGATCCTGAAGAGATTGAAGTTAAGCGTGTAGAGAAAAAACTATGGGAAAACATCCGGTTAAAAGCTGAAGAAGGCCGCAGAACAGGAATTGGCATCACTGCAGAAGGAGACATGCTTGCCGCACTTGGACTAAGATATGGAAGCGAAGATGCAATCGACTTCTCTGTTGAAGTTCATAAAACTATTGCTATGGAAGCTTACCGCTCTTCCGTAAACCTGGCGAAAGAACGTGGTCCCTTTGGAATTTATGACACCCACCTGGAAAGAAACAACCCTTTCATCCTGAGAATTAAAAAAGAAGATGAGGAACTTTACCGGGAAATGATAAAGTACGGCCGCAGAAATATTGCTTTGTTGACCATAGCCCCAACCGGGACAACAAGCCTTATGACACAAACAACTTCCGGAATCGAACCGGTTTTCCTTCCTGTGTATAAAAGAAGAAGGAAAGTTAACCCTAATGACAACAGTGTAAAAGTGGCGTTTGTTGACGAGGTTGGCGATTCATGGGAAGAATACAACGTATTTCACCATAAATTCATCACCTGGCTGGAAACGAATGGATATAACCATGAAGATGTTAAGGGCTATGATGATGAGCAATTAAATGAAGTGCTGAAAAAATCACCTTATTATAAAGCAACTTCAAACGATGTTGACTGGGTGAATAAAGTAAGGATGCAAGGGGAAGTACAAAAATGGGTCGACCATTCTATTAGTGTTACCATAAACCTACCCGAAGACGTAAAAGAAGAACTTGTTGGAGAACTCTATATTACGGCATGGAAAAGTGGTTGTAAAGGAGTTACAGTATATCGGGATGGCTCCCGTACCGGAGTTTTAGTTGGTACCGAAACGAAAAAGAAAGAAGAACCAAAAGCTGAAACATCAGAAAATTTTAAACGCCCAAAAGTGCTTGAGGCAGAAATTATCCGCTTTAACAATAACGATGAAAAATGGATTGCTTTTGTTGGTATAAAAGACAACAGGCCTTACGAAATATTCACAGGCCTGGCAGATGAAGAAATGTTCCCGATTCCTAAATCAATCAAAAAAGGGAAAATTATAAAAACCCGGGACGAGGGTGGCGTTTCAAGATATGACTTCCAGTATACTGACAAGTACGGCTATAAAAATACCTTGGGCGGACTATCGCATATGTTCGATAAAGAGTACTGGAATTATGCCAAACTTATCTCCTCCGTTCTTCGTCATGGAATGCCAATTGCTGATGTTGTCCGACTTGTAATATCACTACATCTTGACAGCGATAATATTAACACCTGGAGAAATGGTGTAGAAAGAGCACTAAAACGCTATATCCCAAATGGAACAAAAGTTAAAAAAGGCTCGAAATGTAAAGAATGTGGTTCTGACTCTCTGATTTATCAGGAAGGGTGCCTGCTTTGCACAAACTGTGGCTCTTCTAAATGTGGTTAGGAATTTAGCTACATTAAAATAATATCATAATCAAAGGATCTAAGGGGCACCATTCTGAATGGTGTCCCTTTTTTTATTGTTGTAAAAAATTTAACCGGCAATTATTATCAATTGATTGAGAATAATTTACGAACTTGTTGCTTAAGTTAACCATTAAAATTTTTTAGAATGAAAAAACTATCCCTACTAGCTGTTATTGTAAGTGTGGTACTCATTTATTCTTGCAATGATGACTCTGATTCCGGAAACGGAGATGATAACAACAATCTTAACATCGTCGAAATCACTAGTAATATAGACAAAAACACTACGTGGTATGCCGATTCTATTTATGTTATAAAAGCCTATGATTTTTGGGTTACAGCAACATTAACGATCCAGCCCGGAACTATAATAAAATTTACACCAGACGGGGCATTTATGTCTGTGAGTTCTTTAGGGACTGTTATCGCAAACGGAACATCCACTGACTCAATTATTTTTACATCAATTAAAGATGATGCCTATGGAGGAGATGTAAACAAAGATGGAAACGCCACCTCCCCAGCTGCTAAGAATTGGGGCACGCTTCTTCTTGAAGGGAATGGTTCTTCATTTAAACACTGCAAATTTCTTTATGGGGGTAAAAGCTCCGATAACAGTACGCTTATTGTATATGACGTAACAGCCTCTATAACCAATTGTACTTTTGCTTTTAACTACGGTGGAAAATCAGGCGACTTCTTTTACGGTGCCCTTGATGCTACAAATGCTAAACCCTCAACCATAATAAAAAACAATGTGTTTTATAACAATAACATACCACTCTCAGTTGAAAGTGTTATAAATATTGACAATTCTAACGTATTTCATAACCCGGAAGAAGCTTCAGAAAAAAACACCATGAACGGAATCTTCATTTATAGTAACGATGATTTTTTCCAGGCCGTTTCATGGGAAGAAACCGAAGTCCCCTTTGTTATTAGTGACGGTGATTTATGGATAGAGTCAAGTGGCTCCCTTACTTTAGCCAACAATGTCGTTGTTAAATTTACTCCTGAATCCACTTTACTGATACAAACCGGAGGTGTTCTTAACCAAAATGCCACAAATGCTTTTACTTCATTTAAAGATGATACCAGATTAGGTGACACCAATGGAGATGCAGGCGCTACCACGCCTTCTAATGGTGACTGGAAAGGTATATATGACGATTCCGGCTCAATACCCAATCCATATTTTTATACCTGGCCTAACATCTATTACGATTCATACTAATTCCTATAGAAGGTGGGAGCGTTCTCCCGCCTCCCTTCCACTTCAAAAATACCTTCAGAAGACTTCCGCTAAAAGAGCACTTAATTAACTACCTAATTTTTATTATCTTTTACCTGAAAAAATATCACTTTACCGATGAGCCTGTCATTTACCGTTTACTGCGCTTCCAGCAAAAAAATTGACAAAAAATACTTTGAGGACACTGTTGACCTTGCCGATGAACTACTGAAAGAAAGTGTAAGGGTAATCTATGGTGGTGGAGCGGTCGGCCTTATGGGGGCTCTGGCTGACAGATACATTGAAAAAGGAGGGGAAATTACCGGCATCATTCCGGAATTCATGGTAAAAGTGGAATGGGCGCACCCAAAAGTAAAAGACCTGCATATTGTTCATGATATGCACGAGCGAAAAAAGAAATTAATTGAAGGCACCGATGCCATTATTGCCCTGCCCGGAGGAACGGGAACATTAGAGGAATTATCTGAAGTTATTACACTTAAACGTTTAGGGAAGTTTTCCAAACCGATCCTGCTCTTAAACACAAATGGTTTTTATACCCCGCTGAACAACTTCCTGAATAAAATGGCTCAAGAACACTTCCTGAA
Organism: Bacteroidales bacterium; assembly: GCA_965230395.1. Lineage (GTDB taxonomy): Bacteria > Bacteroidota > Bacteroidia > Bacteroidales > UBA10428 > UBA10428. The sequence goes on along the minus strand of CBDDKV010000002.1, from coordinate 374,615 downwards.
CAAAGAACATCTGGAAATGTGGAAATTGTTTGATAATCCAGGAGAATTTTGGGATGCATACCATTCTTTTCCCGAATGGGACTCTGATATCTCAACAGCTCAAATTTAATTCCTGTCCTTTTCAAGCTTCCCACAATTCAACTCATATTGACTTTGCCAGTCCCCTCTGCGTTTCGGTTCATGCCTTTACTCTCCTTTTAGTAATTCATTATGACTTTTAGTGACACTCTGTTACTTATTGTTATTTTATTATGACATTTCTACAAAAACAAGTGTCTAATTTTATATGTACAAACAACCCCAATAATCATGAAAGAACTTTTTAACATTAATTCTGAATAAATAAAAGGGTCTACCTAAATAATTTTATATATTGGCTAACCGTATTTTAATTTATTAGAAACTCGTTATAAATTTCGTTAACCCAATTGAATGAATGAAATTATTAAAAAGTTCCATTGTGAAACTCTTTTTAGTGTCTGCTATATATTTTTCGTGCAATTCTAATTATAACGACAACCAGCTTTTTATAGTAAAAAAAACGAATTATATAAGTTCCATTAAAGTTGCTGGTTCTCTGGAATCAAAAAACTCAATAAACATTTCGTGTCCACGACTTCGGGCTGATTTAAAAGTAAAATATCTTATTGAAGATGGTAGCACTGTGCAAACGGGTGACACGGTTTGCATTTTAGATGCCCCGGAAGTAGAAAGTAAATATTTAGACGCCTTGAAGGAGTTAGAAATAGCTAAAATAGAGTACAAAAAATCATTACAGAACGTCAGGCTGCAAATTTTACTGTTGGAATCGCAGGTAGAATCCATAGAGACTTCAACCGAAATATCAAGATTAGACTCCCTTCAGACTTTGTACTCATCAGAAACCAGACGAAAAATAACCGAACTGGAAATACAGAAAGCAGAACTGGAAAAAGAAAAACTGGAAAACAAACTTAAATTCCTGAAAGAAATAACTAAGTCGGAACTGGAAAAGGTGAAACTAAAGATTACGCAGTCGAAAAACAAAGTCAACAGGCAAAAAGAGGTTCTCGATAAGCTGGTAATTACTTCAAAGAATGGTGGTATTGTTGTCCGGGAGAGAAGCTGGTCTACTGGAAGAAAACTCGAAAAAGGAGATGTGGTGTGGGGCAGGCAACCACTATTAACCATTCCAGACTTATCTGTAATGCAGGTAAAACTGGTAACAAACGAGGCCGATGCCAAGCGCATCGCTAAAAAACAAAGGGTAAAGGTTCGGGTTGATGCTTTCCCCGAAGTTATTTTAACAGGAAAAATCAAAAAAAAATCCGGAGCAGGAAAAGCCATTGAACGAGGCAGTAAAGTAAAGGTTTATGAAGCAATTGCAAGTATCGATTCATTACCCAGAGCATTGATGCCCGGATTAAATGTGTCTGCAAATGTAATACTCGAAGAAATACATGATACAATTACCGTTCCTATAACCAGCTTGTTTGACTCGGACAGTGCCAAAATTGTCTATCTTAAATCGGGGAATAAATTTATACCAAAAGAGGTCTCCGTTGCTAAATTCAGCACAACACAGGCGGTAATCTCTAATGGTTTAAAAGAAAATGATATCATATCAACATATAAACCTCATTCAAAACAATTACAATGAATCTATTCATGCTAAAATTTCTCACTGTTTGTTCTGCAATATTTTTCCTGGTTGGTTGCTCAAATAGCAAAACAGAAATACAAACCTACAAAGTAAAAAAAGGAGAGTTTCTCATCGATGTTGTTGAAAGCGGGGAGTTAAAGGCTACCAAATCCGTAAACATTTCTGCCCCTGCTCTTGCCTGGCATTTCGGCATGCTGAAAATTACGAATATCGTTGAAGACGGAACGGAAGTTGAAAAAGGGGACACAGTGGTGCTTTTTGATCCTTCCGAAATTTTTAAAGCCAAAATTGACGCAAAAGCAGAACTGGAAATCGCCAGAGCTGAATTAACGAAGCTTGTTGCAGAACAAACATCTAAACTTGAAGAATTAAAGTCTAACCTAAAAATAAGTGAACTGAATTATAAAATTGCCGAGATAAAGCTTGAACAGGCTACATTTGAGTCAGAAGTAACCAGGAAAGAAATCCAATTAAACCTGAACAGGGCAAAAATTAACCTAAAAAAAGCCGAAGAAGAAATAAAAAACCAAAAAAAATCCATGCAGAAGAAAGAACCCAGAAGGGACTAAAAATAGAACAACTTGAAAACAAACTGGAAGACGCCAATGAAACCATAAAAAAGATGACCGTTATAAGCCCTGCCGATGGCCTTGCGATATTGGGAAAAAACTGGAGCACAAATTCAAAATGGCAGGTCGGGGATCAACCCTGGTCAGGAACGCCGCTTATACAGCTTCCTGATTTAAGTGAAATTAAAGTGGATGCAGAAATAAATGAAGTAGATATTTCGAAAATCAAAACGGGGCAGAAAGTCGAAGTCAAACTTGATGCTTTTAGCAACAGCTCTTTCTCTGGAAAAGTTACCTCTGTTGCCACCCTCGCGAAATATAAAGATCAGAGAAAATCTAAAATTAAAGTCTTTCCGGTTGCTGTTGTGCTAAACGAAATATCTAAAGAACTAATGCCCGGTATGACCGTTAACTGCCGGATAATAGTAGATAAAATTGACAATGTGTTTTATATCCCTTCTGAAGCTGTTCAAAACATAGGAAGTATTAGTCGTGTATATCTAAAATCGGGGAGTTCTTTCCAGGAAGTGGAAATAAAAACCGGATTAGTGAACAACGATTACATTATAGTTGAAGACGGACTTAAAGAAGGTGATGAAGTTGCCCTCTCTGTTCCTGAAGAGTTTCAAACAGAGGAATAAACCTCAAATAGAATTAGACTGGTCATGAAAAATACATTTAAATATATACTTATTGCCTGCTTCTTCCTGGCAACATCCGGCTGCAAAAATACAACACAAAAAAAACATACTGTAAAAAGCGGTCCCTTTAAAGCCAGCATTACAGAAACAGGGGAACTGCACGCTATTCGTTCCAAGATGATACCAATGCCTTTTATTGGCTGGAAATATGGCTGGAGATATAAAGTAATCCATTTGGCTAAACATGGCCAAAGAATTGATGTTGGTGACACTATTGTTATGATTGATCCTTCACCAGTATTGAAAGTCCTGGAAGAACAGAGGAACAAACTGGAATCCGAAGAAGCTAACCTGAAGAAGCTCTATGCCAAACACCAAAGTGCCTTAAGCCAGCTTATTTCCGAACAACAATCAGAAGAGGCAAACCTGAGTTTGATTATGCTCCAGGTAGACAAATTTAAGTTCGAGTCGGAGAATAAAAGACAATTAAAAAAACTCGAACTTGATATTGCCAAAACCAAAGTTGACAACATAAAAGAAAAGAACAAACAGAAAAAAATCGTTTTCGATAACGAAATACAAATTCAAAAAATAAAAATACGGCAAATTCAAAAGAACATCCTGGAAGGAGAACATGCCCTGAAACAACTGGTTATACTCAGTCCCGTTAAAGGCATTGTTCAGTTGGAAAAAAACAGGCGAACTGGTTCCATGGTGCAAATCGGCGATGATATTCACATGGGGGCCTACATTGCAAGCATTCCGGATATGAGCAAAATGAAAGTTGTCTCAGCAATTAACGAAGCAGATATTCGCAAAATTCACCTTGGACAGGACGTAATTATAAGGCTGGATGCTTATCCTGAGAAGTCTTTTGAAGGAAAGATAAAATATATTGGACGTCTGTGCCGTGAAAAGGAAAGGGATTCGCCTTTAAGGGTATTTGACTTTGAGGTGGAAGTAAAGGGCAAAGATGATGCATTAAAACCAGGGATGACTGTTAGTAGTGAACTCATTTTTAAAGAACTGGACAATTCGTTATACATAGAAAACGAGTGCATTTTCACCGACGGATCGGATTATTTTGTAATTAAGGAAGGTACAGACAACAAAATTCCTATTGAAATACTCGCTGTTAACAGTCACTACTCTGCAATACAAGGCAATATAGAAAAAGGACAAAGGCTGATCAGTATGGAAGAACTTTCTGTTAAAAACTTAAAAGAAAACAAATAAGGTTATGCATTTAGAAGAAAATATAAGAGTGTCCCTAAATGGTCTGACAGATCATAAGCTCCGTACCTTCCTAACCATGCTGGGCATAATATTTGGCGTAGCTGCCGTAATTTCCATGCTCTCAATTGGTGAAGGAGCCAAAAGACAAGCCCTGGCAAAATATAAAGATCTCGGCGTAAACAACATTATTATTCGCGACAAAAACCTTAGCGATGAACAACTCCAGGAAGTAAGGGCAAAGTTCTCACCCGGACTAAGCATGACAGATGCCCTGGCCATAAAAGAAGTAATTCCTTTGGTTGAATTTGTCGTTCCACAATCGGAAAAAGCTTCAGAAGCAAAATATCACGACAAATCATGCAAAGCAACAGTAATTGGTATTACGCCGGAATCAAAAGAAATTCTAAACTACTCTGCGGCAAAAGGCACATTCATTAATGAAGACCACTATGAAAGGCACCTGAAGGTTTGCGTATTGGGTGCTTCTATTGCAAAAGTGCTCTACCCCTTCGAAGATCCTATTGGTAAATTAGTGAAAATTGAAGACCAGTGGCTTGAAGTAGTTGGTGTTATGGAAAATAAATCCCTTTTTACCGAAACGGTTGGAGAACTTGCCTCCCGCGACTTAAACAACGATGTTTATATCCCACTATCAACATTTAAAAAGCGCTTTGCCTCTAAAAACATATTGTCCAGTGAACTAAAACAGATAACGGTAAAAGTTAACAATTCAGAAAATTTACAGGAAGTTGCCGATTTAATAAGACGGATTATTGACCGGCATCACTTTAAAAATGAAGACTACAGTTTAATCATCCCCTATGAACTATTAAAACAGGAAGAAAAAGAGCGAAAAGCCTATAACTTTCTGTTGGGCTCCATTGCTGCTATTTCTCTTTTGGTTGGGGGAATTGGCATTATGAACATCATGCTTGCCAGTATACTTGAAAGGACCCGTGAAATTGGGGTGCGAAGGGCAATTGGTGCAAAGAAAAAGGATATCCAGGATCAGTTTCTGACCGAAGCTGTGGTAATCAGTTTCAGCGGAGGAATTATCGGGGTAGTACTTGGACTAACAATATCACTGGTTATAAACCTGTTAACAGATGTACAAACGAATGTGACCTTCTTCTCCGTATTTATTGCGTTTATGGTTTCCGTTATTGTAGGAATTGTGTTCGGGTATTTACCAGCACGAAACGCCGCAAACCTAAACCCGATAGAATCAATTCGATACGAATAATAATTAGTCCATATGCTTATAAATATTCAAAATATAAAAAAAGAATATGTCTTAGGGCATATTACTGTGTCTGCTCTAAGAGGAGTAGATTTAAATATCGATGAAAACGAATATGTTGCCATTATGGGACCATCGGGTTCCGGTAAATCAACACTTATGAACATACTGGGGTGCCTGGATACGCCTTCTTCCGGACATTACTTTTTTGATTCTGTTGACGTAAGCAGCCTTGACGACGATGCCCTTTCCGGGATCAGAAATAAAAAAATTGGCTTTATCTTCCAAACGTTTAACCTTCTTCCCAAAGCCGATGCCCTGCATAACGTGGAACTCCCCCTTATTTATTCCGGAGTAGACAAACATGAACGGCACAAAATGGCAGAAGAAGCCCTCTGTAGGGTCGGCCTCTCTGAACGGATGTACCATAAGCCCAACGAAATGTCCGGCGGCCAGCGACAACGCGTAGCTATTGCCAGGGCACTGGTGAATAACCCGGAAATAATACTTGCTGATGAACCCACAGGAAACCTGGATTCTAAAACCGGTATTGAAATTATGGGAATATTTGAAGAGCTCCACAAAGAAGGCAACACAATTATTCTTATTACCCATGAAAACGAGATTGCCGAATACAGCAACAGGATTATCAAACTTTTTGATGGCCGGATAAAATCAGATATCAAAGTAAAAAGTTAATGTTTCAACACCAAAAACCGATAATAAACACCCCCATTAATCATACAACAATGAAAGGTAAAACCCCAATAATAATATTACTTGTACTACTTTCCACTACAACATATAATTACTCGCAGGAAACAATTACGCTGGATTTACAAAAAAGTATTGAAATAGCGAAAGAGAAAAGCCATAACATGCTAATGTTACAGGAAGAGTTAAAAATTGCCGAATACCGATTAAAAATTGCGAAAAACAAGTTCAAAACCAATATTGTTTTAAATATTAAAGCTCCAAATTATGTTGAAACAATAGTGTCTGACGATGTAGGTGAAGGGACATATTATTTTCCCAAGAAAAAGTTATCTTATTCCTCCGATTTAGAAATCAACCAGCCCTTACCAACAGACGGAAGGGTTTATATCCGTTCCGGGGTCTATAATGAGGATGATTTTTACAGAGATACGAACAACTTAAATTTACATACCCGTATCGGGCTAAGTCAACCTATTGAAGCATTTTATTCATACAATGGTATACAGGCTGAATTTAAACGGGCCAACCTGAATTATGAGCTTTCGCAGAAAAACTTACAACGGGCCGAACTTAACCTCATTTACAATGTCAGTCAATCGTTCTATGCTCTACTCTCTGCGCAGGAAAGTATGGAAATAGCCAAATCCGATCTTGAACGTCAGAAAAGTGCCAGCGAAATTGCCTCAAACAAATACACTGCTGGGCTAATCCGTGAATCAGACGCCCTGCAAATGGAAATTGACCTGGGAGCCGCATATAACAGCTATGACATTGCAATTGCTAAAAACGAATCGCAAATAAACAACCTGAAACAACAACTGGGATTAAGCATGCAGGACAGCATTTCAATCACTGGCAATTATGAATACAAAGAAGTTTTGGTTGATGTAGAGCAGGCGGTGCAACTGGGACTTGACAACAGAATGGAGGTCAGGCAGCGGGAAATTGAAATTGAACTGTCGGATATCAACATAAAGAAAGCAAAGTCTCAACGTTATGTTCAGGGTGAGATTACAGCCTACTACGATTTTACCGGTTATGGCTATAATAATTTTGGTACCCCTGCATTCGAAAATGCCTTGGAAGATATGCAAAACAGGCCTGGAAACAGGGGAATAGCACTAAATATTCATATTCCAATACTTGACTGGGGTGTAAATAAATCTCAGCAGCGTGTTGCTGAAGCTTCAAAACAAAAAAACAGGTATGCGCTTGAACTTGAAAAAGTGAACATTGAGAAAGAAATACGGAATACGGTAAATAATCTGCACAGTAGTTTAAACAGGCTAAAACTTTTAGAAAGAAACGTAGAACTTGCAGAGAAGAACTTTGAAATCAGCCGCGCCCGTTTTTCTAATGGTGATATTGATGCCCAAACACTTGCTTTAGATCGCGATCGCCTGAACAAAGCATTTAAATCAAGGCTTGATGCTTATATAAGCTATAAACTTCTATTGGCTGATTTAAACAGGAAGACTTTTTACGATTTTGAGAAAAATATCGGGATATCTCAATAAAAAAGGCTGTCTTTACAGACAGCCTTTCATTTTTATTTTGGTTTCTTATCTCTTTATAAACTTTCCTGAAATTACTTCATTATCTGTCTCAATTCGAAGAATATATGCTCCCGCAACCAACCTTTCAAGGTATAAAACTTCCTGATGTTCGCCAGGCAGCAACGCTTTCATACTTTTGCTGACTTCAAGTCTTCCGGTCAGGTTAAAAACTGTAACCTTAACATCTGATTGCTGCCCTATACTTAGATTTACATAAAGCTGATCCAACAACTGATCAAAATAATAAGCGGTTTTTTCATTCTTTAGCTCTGCTAATGACGAAACTTCTTTTGCTTTAACCTTAATGGTTAAAGATGAAGTGTCGGCACAATTCTCATTTTCAGCTTTAAATTCAACGAAGAAGAACCTCAAACTATCTGACTTAAATGTATGGGATGGCTCCTTCTCTTTTGAAGTTTCTCCATTTCCGAAATTCCAGTTGTATTTATCAGCTCTTTCCGATTTATTAATGAAGTTGACAGTTAATGGCGAAAAGCCTTCAAAAGGGTTAGCTTCAATTATTGCTTTAGGAGTAGGATACACTTCTACAAAATTAACTGCGCTATCTAAACAAGTGTTTGCATTCATAACATCAAGTCTAATTTGTTTTATAACTGTGCTATCCAAACCGTTTTCCAATGTTAATACCGGAGATATTTCTTCTGAGACCAATTTGCCGTTGATATACCATTTATAAATACTATTCTGTTGACTTGTACTGTTATTTGCTGTAGAAATAGCGAGTGGGCTGCATCCATTTTCTTTATCGGTTGAAAAGATTGCTTTTGGTGCTGGAAAAACAACAACATCTGACCAGGCTGTATCAGAACAACTATTTGATGTGGCAACCAAGCTCACCTGTATAGTTGAATCCGTATCTGAATTATTCGTCAGCTCCTTCACTAAATCTTTATTGTCTGAAACAAGCTCTTTTCCGAAATACCATGAATAAGTGAAACCTTCCGAAATTCCAACTGAGGTGTTTTCCCCAAACAAGAATAACGGGGAACAGCCACTTTTAACATTCATGGTATACTTTGCGTTAGCTTCCTGATTAATAGTTACATTATCCGTTTTAACAACAATACAACCATTTGTATCTTTTACTTCAAGGGATACCTCGAAAATTGAGTCCTTATCTGTGTATTTATTGTACTTATGCTCAAACCCTGATAAAAGTTTTTCTGTTGTTCCGTCTCCAAGGTTCCATAAATACGACTTAATTGAGCTACCTGCTGACTTGTTTTCAAACAAAACTGTCTTTGACTTACAATCTTCTGAAACTTCTGAAACGGAAAAATCCGAAGTATGAGAAGGAGCCGGCATTACGGTTATTGTCTTACCTAGCTTATTTAGACATCCACCTTTGGGACCTGTTGAGTGCAGAATTACCTCCACCTGTTGAACTGTGTCAGAATTGTTGACAAAGTCTTTACTAAAGTCCATAGGCATATCATCAATTATTTCATGATTATTTACTACCCAATACATATTTTCTGCAAGAGAAAGATCTGTATTATTGGTAAAGTTAACAGTTAAAGGAGAGCACCCCTCTGATTTATCCATTTCAAACTCTGAGGTAGGCCCTATAAATACGTTAGCCTCAAGTACAATGTTCGTATCAGAACTACAATCTCCTTTTATATTTACGGTAAACTCATAAAATCCAGCTGTATCGGGATCAAAATATGGAGCTTCCGCTTTAATATCAGAAATCTTATGGGTTAAATCCTGCTTTGTTACCATATCTTCACACGACCAGGTATATTCCAATCCACCTTTGGCCACAACTTGAAAGGGGTCAAGGTTACAATAAAGATTGTACTGGTCTGCATATGCCCCACCAATTCCTGCAGAATACGTATTTCGTGCATAATCGGAGAAATAGCCATATTTGGCGCCATTCGATCTACCACCATGTAATACGCCTAAGTGAAAGCGGGCTTCCGGATTACTTATTGTAGCAACGGTAGGAGGGGAAGCGGAAGGAATTCTATTATTAATCCAGTTGTATACCGTTTTGGTAGTTTTTATATCATCAATTAGGAAAGCAAAAGCTGAGTCCGCTGAATATTCAAAGTAATTTTCTGGAATTTTGTAATTGCTGCCATTCACCCGCAGATTAAAATGTTTTACTGCATCCGTGCGGTTTGCCGGATCCGTCCTCATCATGATATTTAGCTGGTAATCATCACTTGTAGGTACAGAATGGGCAAAGGTCACATTGTGCGAACCGGTGCACCCATCGATAGTTGGAAGTATTGCCCCACCTTGTTCACACCCTCCTCCTGTTCCGGTAATATGGGTTACTGAAGAAGGGCTGGTTGTTCTGATGTATGTATATTTATTGAATATACTGTAAGGGTAAACACCACCCTTGTGAATGGTGGCTTCATACGTTCCATCTATAAAGATATCTGTATTGTCAAATATTGCAGTAATAAAAACAAACTCAGTCCGGCACAAGCCACCACCGTTACAGCCAACATTAGGGGCTGGTACTGGGGGGTTAGGGTCTCCCAGGTTACCTTTCATGACAATGTATTCAAATCCCAGAAGTGCATCAGGGACAATTTGGTCTCCGTATGTATCCCTACAACCCCCTTGTCCATACTGGTTGTTTCTTATCATCGAGTCGTCATAAACGGTTACTGCAATAGGGTTTTCGTTGCCCGGGGAGGAATTTAACACCTTTACGTTTACCCCTTGTGGGTGATTTGCCGCATAAGGGGATACAACGCGAAAATTATAAGCATCACCAGGGTTAGGCAGCGTTATGGATACAATTCCGCCCCCGGGATGGTTTTCGTAATCAACAGTACCTAAATCTACTTGCACAATCGTATTCGGCTGGGTAGCCACCACAACAAAACCGCTTTTTGCATCACCATATCCAGGGTCGTTGTCGTAAATATTTTGAGTTGTCACAGTAAATTCTGTTCCAAGCGCATTCTTGCCTTTCAATGAAAAGATGTCCCGGTTGTATCTGCTATTCAATTCATAGAAAGCGGTAATTTCTCCTGGTGTTGCTGTTATTTTAAACCCCTTTTGCTGGATAGTTCCATTGCCATGAACTTCAATATCATCCCATAGGTTGGGGAGCAAGTTGTCCAATCTTAAAGAATAGGATTCCCCTTCCATCAGGGGAACTGTAATATCTGTAAACCCTGCGTCGGAAGGCCTACTGATAGTTATGGTTGTGTTGTGCACCGCAGACATATGCAAATAAAATGGACGTCCATCTCCATTGTTAGCTTTACCATGAACCCAGGAGATGTCCGGAGCTGCAAACCAAAACTCAGTATCTGTTTGAGCATTAACATTAAAACATTGTTGTAAATACAACAAAATAAAAACAGTGAAGTAAAAAAGTTTGGAATTCATAACTAAATTTCGTTTTTCTAAATGATTGATTATTTTTCGTGTAACCTAAAAAATAAAAGTATACGAAAAATAGTTTTAAATGTTCTTCCAGTGCAATGTTTAATATCCATGAATTTTCACTTACCCGAATCGTCAGAATTAAACGAGATACAATAAGAAAGAGCGCCCTCACTTGATTGTGAGAACGCTCTTTTCATTTGCTTGCATCGTTTTTCTTATCTCTTTATAAACTTTCCTGAAATTACTTCATTATCTGTTTCAATTCGAAGAATATATGCTCCCGCAACCAACCTTTCAAGGTATAAAACTTCCTGATGTTCGCCAGGCAGCAACGCTTTCATACTTTTGCTGACTTCAAGTCTTCCGGTCAGGTTAAAAACTGAAACCTTAACGTCTGATTGCTGCCCTATACTTAGATTTACATAAAGCTGATCCAACAACTGATCAAAATAATAAGCGGTTTTTTCATTCTTTAGCTCTGCTAATGACGAAACTTCTTTTGCTTTAACCTTAATGGTTAAAGATGAAGTGTCGGCACACTCTTCCTCATCTTTCACAATCATTTTTACAACAAAGCTTTTTTCCTCGTCGGCTATAAAAATATGTAAAGGGTTTTCCTCAAATGAAGTAAAACCATCACTAAAATCCCAATGATATGTTTTCACACCCTCTGATTTATTTACAAAATTTACTATCAAAGGAGAAATCCCTTCCTGTTTATCTGCCTCAAATACAGCTTTGGGGCTTGGCAACACTTCCACAGTTTTCTCAATTGTGTTAACACAGTTATTCTCAGTAGCAATATCAAGACGGATTCTTTTTTCCTCTTTTTCACCCGAGTAATTCATTAATGTTAGCTCTGGCGAAATATCTGTCGACACTAATTTGTCATTCAAATACCAATGTGATTTTTCTGCATCAAAGCTATTGTTTGCAATATGAATAGTCCAGGGACTGCACCCTCTTTCTTTTTCCGGTTGAAAATCTGCCTTCGGCACAGGAAATACTTCAATCTCATGGATGACCGTATCAGAACAATCACCTGAAGAAACGACTAAACTGATTTTGAATAATGAATCTGATTCCGAAGTATTCTCCAGTTCTGTCTCAAAACTTACCGTATCCGATACCTGTTCTCCACCAATTATCCATTTAAAAGCACCGTCTTCAGTATTCTTATTTGCAGTTCCGGTAAAATTAACGCTCAATGGGGAACAGCCTCTCGAAGTATCGGTAAGATAATCTGCCTTCAAGCCTATCTCCACGTTAACAGAATTCGTATCTGCCCCGGAACAACCATTTGTGTCTGTAACCGCCAGGATGACATTAAAAACAGAATCCTTTTCCTGCGATCGGAGATATGCATATTCAAAACTCGTTTTAACTGTCTCTGTTTCTCCGTTGCCCAAATCCCAGGCAAAGCTTTGCACCCCCTCACCTAATTTTGTGTTTTCCAATAAGAATGTTTTAGATTCACAATCATCTGCCACTGATGTAACGGTAAAGTCGGCACCCCTTGAGGCGTCTGGAAAAACTTTTACACTTTTGGTTAAAGAACTACTGCAAAGCCCATTACCAACATACGATGTTAAACTCACTTCAAATGCCTGGATAACATCAGATTCATTTTTAAATACCCGTTTGAAACGCGCAGGTACAGTATCCTGACTAAATGTTTCATTGGATTTTTCAATCTTCCAAATCATTTCTTCCGCATCCGATTTATTTTCAAAAAGAACTTCCAGTGGGGTACATCCTTCAGCCTTATCAATTGTAAAATCTGAAACCGGAGCCTCATAAACAAATGCCTGCAGCGAAATAATGGAATCTTTATCGCATGTTCCCTTTATATCAACTTTCAAATTGTAAATTCCTGCGGTATCGGGATCGAAATATGGTGACTTAAACTTAATCCCCGATATTTTATCAGAAATATCATTCCCCTGTTCGTCTTTACATGACCATGTATACTCTTTTCCTCCATATGCAAATAAACGAAATGGTTCTGCATCACAATAAATATTTTTTCCTGTTGAAAAACCACCGCCCAGTTCTATACCACTTGTACCATTGGCGGAATAATTTGAGAAATAACCATATTTTGCTCCGTTTGTAACCCCTCCATGCAACACGCCCAGATGGAAAAGTGTTTTTGGATTTTTTATGGTAGCAACCGTTGGCGGAGTTCCAGCCGGAACTTTTGCATTTATCCAGTCATAAACTGTTCCTGTTGTTTTCGTATCATCAATAAGAAAAGCAAAAGATGAATCTGAAGAATATTCAAAAAAAGACGATGGAATTTCATACTCAACCCCGGCTACATGCAATGTGAAGTTTTTAGCCGCTTCAGAAGGCTTTCTTGGGTTAGTCCGAACCAAAAGGTTTAAATGAAAATCATCTGACTCAGGTGTCGAATGGGCAAATGTTACCGTGTTGGAACCTGTACAACCATCTACAGGTGGAAGGATTGCCCCTCCCTGCTCACATCCGCCCCCTGTTCCTGTTATGTGCGCAACAGACACAGGATTGGATGCTTTCAGCCGGGTATACCTTTCCGTTATCTGGATAGGGTAAACGTCTCCTTTATTTATGGTTTTCACATAAAACCCTCCCGTATCAATATCTGTAGCATCGGAAATCGCCGTCACAAAAATATATTCTGCCCGACTTGGTATGGCCGGAGGATCGCCAAGGTGACCTTTCATTACAATATATTCGCGCCCCAAAAGTACATCCGGAACAATCTGATCGCCATAGGTATCCCTGCACCCGCTCTTGCCGTTCATAGAGTCGTCATAAACGGTAACAGCAATGGGTTTGTCTTCGTCATTACTAATTACCCTAACTCCCTGCGGGTGCTGTGATGCTTCATGTGAAACAACCTGAAATGCATATGCATCGCCAGGATTTGGCAATGTTACAGTAACCGTACCCCCTCCCGGGTGGCCTTCATAATCAACCCCTACGGGCAAATCAACTGTTACGGTCGTGTTCGGCCGGGTAGCTACAACCACAAAACCGCTTCTCGCATCCCATTCTGATTCGTTATCATAAATGTTCTGCGTTGACACTGTAAACTCTGTACCCAGGGCATTCGAACCTTTTAAAGTGAATATGTCCCGGTTATACAAACCATTTAATTCATAAAACGCGGTTACTTTTCCTGGTGTTGCTGTAATTTCAAACCCTTTGGGCTGAACTTTTCCATCTGCTTTCACTTCAATGTCCTTCCATAATCCGGGCATTAAATTGTCAAGTCTGAGGGAAAAAGATTCACCTTCAGCTAATGAAACAGTAGTATCAGGAAAAAAGGGATCAGAGGGGCGGTCAATTGTTACTTCGGTTCTTTCCAGCGCCGATAAATGTAAATAAAACGGGCGTCCGTTTCCATTCATATCACCTCCGTGTTTATGAGAGATATCAGGCGCTGCAAACCAGAATTTTGTGTCGGTTTGGGCATTTGAACATAATACAAAGAACAATAAAGCGAATACGCTTACGTAGCGGAATGGTTTTTTGGCATACATTGTAATTAGTTTTAGTGGTTTTTAAAGTTTGGATCTTAGTGTTTTTACCTATAAACCCAATTACTTCTAACGCCAAATATCCTGAAAAGTTATGTAACTACAAAATTTTTTTTATCGTAAGAGCCAATTTTTCAGGCTGTTCCATTACGCCCATATGCCCACAATCCATTATCAGATGCAGCTCAAAGCGTTCTGATACCTCCCGGAACATATCCTGAGAAATTAACTTATCTTCTTTGCCCAGGATAACTGGTATTTTATTTCTAACCTTCTTTACAACAGCCGTTTTATCTGTCCGTGCCATCATGCCTGCCAGATCTGCAAGCATTCCATCTTCAGGTTGCCTTAATGCTATTTCAGTGAATTCGCGTATTTTAGCTTTATGGAATTCCCTAAAATGCTGAGAAAAATTGTTTTGAATAAAATTACGCAGTAACATGTGACCTTTTTCATTTTCTATAATTACGGCTTCTCTCTCCCGGGCAAGTACCTTTGTCAGAGAATCTTCGAAAGGGTGGGAGTTGATTAAAACAAGATTGTCTGTATAATTCGGGAATTTATCAGCGTAGTATAATGCCACATAACCTCCCATTGAATGCCCTGCCACCGAGACACCTTTAAATCCTAATGAAAGGGTAATTCTGAATATAATATCCGCCAAAAATCCCATATCATTGTTTCTTCGAATCAGTGGAGAGCGGCCGTGACCCGGTAAATCAGGGACAATAAGAGTAAAACAGCTCTCCAGATAAGGTATCAAATAATCCCAAATACCAGAATCAGACTGAAAACCATGAAGCAGGAACAAGGGCTCACCTTTTCCTCCAACCTTATAGTGAACCCGTTCCCCCTCATAGACCAGGTATTTTGATATCATATTTATTTACTTTTCATTATTCCCTCAATTTCGTTAATCTCTATAGGTATATCCTGCATTAAATCAACGTTGCCATCCTCAGTTATCAAAATATCATTCTCTATTCTTATTCCTATTCCTTCTTCTGCGATATATAATCCAGGTTCGCAGGTAAGTACCATCCCCGGTCTCAATTTAACATCACGAGATCCGACATCATGAACATCCAGACCGATAAAATGGCCTATTCCATGCATATAGTAATTAAACCACAGTGGGGTTTCCCCTTTATGGTTTTTAACATCTTTTTTTGTATAAAGCCCCAGTCTCAAATGTTCTTCCTCCCACCTTTTACAAACTTCTTTCTGAATATCATTTATTGTTGCTCCGGGTTTCATAAGGGACCTCGCAAATTTAAACACTTCCAGGGTGGCCCCGTAACACTCTTTCTGTCTCTTACTAAAGAGTCCGTTTACCGGGATTGTCCTGGATAAATCTGCTGAGTAGTTCCCGTACTCGGCTCCAAAGTCCATTAATAACAGATCTCCGTCCTGCAATTTTTGATTATTCTCCACATAATGTAAGATGCATCCATTTTTACCCCCGGCAATAATGGGAAAATAACCATGGCCTGAAGCCCCTTGTCGTGTAAATTCATAATTAACTTCAGCCTCAATTTCATACTCGTATTTTTTCGGACCAACAGCCCTCAGTACTCTTTTAAAGGCATCGTTTGTTATTGAACAGGACTTCTTTATCAGCTCAATCTCCGACTCGGACTTGATTAACCTAAGCTCCTGAAGGTGCGGGGCCAGTCTGTGATAATAATGGGCGGGATACCGGTCCCTGATTTTTTCGATTTGCTCATAATCCGGCAATTTTACCTCAGGCTTAAACTTTGGCAGCTCCAAAAAATTAAAATAAATATTATCAACCTCACATAAGTGAGAATGAAGTACCATCTCGAAATTATCGACAAACTTTACCGTCTCAATTCCAGAAATATCCCGGGCTTCTTCCAATGTAAGTTTATGCCCTTCCCATATCTCCAGATTTTTGTTCGGTTTAATAATAAACAATATCTGTTGAGCTTCTGCCTGACCCGATTTGTTAGTCAGCAAAAGAACAGACTTTTCCTGTTCTATACCTGTAAGGTAAAAAAAATCTGAGCTTTGACGATAAGTAAAAAACTGGTCTCCATTGCGGGGCATTTGATATGCCCCAAATAGTAATGCTACAGAATTAGGGCGCAATTTCTTAACTATATCGTTCCTATTTTTCGTGAAAAATTCCTTGGGGATTTTTTTATATCTCATAATCTTTATTTGAATTTATATTATCTGCTAATTACACTAAGGTGGTAAAATATACTAAATAATAATGATTGAAGCATACTAACCATACTTATCAAAAGTATAAGTTACCTTTTGACGAACATAATGTTTCCCGTTAAAATACCTAAACCTAAAATAATCAGGGGGGAATACCCCCAAAACCTGTCAAATGATAGAATGTATACTTAAATGATAGGTAAAATAGGAAATTCCATAACATTCAAAGAGATTCCGAATAACAATTAATCGCCTTAATTTAAATTTGTTTTAAATAAAATGAATACATTTATATTACTTGGAAAATGAAGTGTTTGAAGGTAAATTTGCCTTCTTCTATAGATTTTATGAATAAAACTTCCTTATACAATGAGTAACATATTTAAGTTTTCTGTAGGAAAGAAACTGCTGATGTCTTTAGCAGGCTTATTTCTTATAACATTCCTGATTGTTCATTTGGGAATTAATCTTCTTCTGATATTTAATGGCAAAGAAGAGGCATTTAATAAAGCTGCTAATTTTATGGGCACTAACCCGGTTATTAAAGTTATGGAAATTGTCCTGTTTGGTGGATTTCTTCTACACATTGTTTTCGGTGTATTTGTCAGCATCCAGAACATGATGGCCCGCCCGGTAGGGTACAAGGTAAAGAACAATTCACAACAATCTTTCTTCTCTAAGTATATGTTCCATACAGCAATAATTGTCGGGATTTTCATTGTACTGCACCTTTTTGATTTTTACATAAAAGCCAAATTCATTGAAGGCGGGGTACAGGACGTTGTTTATGATGGAAAGCACTATCACGATCTGGCTACGCTTGTTGTACAACGATTTGAAATTTTATGGGTTGTAATTGTTTATGTCATTGCCATGTTTGGATTAGGCTTTCATTTACACCATGGGTTTCAGTCAGCTTTTCAGACAATTGGACTTAACCATCCGGTATACTCTCCTATGATAAAAGGTATTGGACTAATCTACACATTTGTGGTTACCCTTGGATTTATGGCAATACCAATAATTGTCTATGTAAAAAGTATTGTTTAATCTAAGAAAAGTAAATTATCAGATATGGCTAAATTGAACTCAAAAATACCTGAAGGCCCTGTTGCGGAAAAATGGACAAGATATAAAGCCTCGCAAAGACTTGTTAACCCGGCCAATAAGCGTAAGCTGGATGTTATTGTTGTGGGGACAGGCTTAGCAGGAGCTTCTGCCTCTGCCAGTCTTTCTGAAATGGGTTTTAATGTTAAAACATTTTGTTATCAGGATAGCCCAAGAAGAGCGCATAGTATTGCTGCGCAGGGGGGTATAAACGCTGCAAAAAACTACCAAAACGATGGTGACAGCGTTTACAGGCTTTTTTATGACACCATTAAAGGTGGTGATTACAGGGCCCGTGAAGCAAATGTGCACAGACTTGCTGAAGTCAGTAACTCAATAATTGACCAGTGCGTAGCCCAGGGAGTTCCCTTCGCCAGAGAATACGGGGGACTTCTGGATAACCGTTCTTTCGGTGGCGCACAAGTCTCCAGAACATTTTATGCCAGGGGACAGACCGGACAACAACTATTGTTAGGGGCCTATAGTGCAATGATGAGACAGGTTAACAAAGGCGGAGTTGAACTATTTACCCGTCATGAAATGTTAAACCTTGTTATGGTAGACGGAAAAGCCCGTGGGATTATTTCCCGTGACATGGTTACCGGCGAAATAAAGAGGCATTTTGCCCATGCTGTTGTTATTGCTTCCGGAGGATACGGAAATGCTTTCTTCCTTTCGACAAATGCAATGGGATCGAATGGAAGTGCAGCATGGCAGGTTTTCAAAAAGGGGGCATATTTTGCCAATCCTGCTTATGTTCAGATTCACCCTACATGTATTCCCGTTCATGGTAGTTTCCAGGCAAAGCTTACCCTTATGAGCGAAAGCCTGAGGAACGACGGACGAATTTGGGTCCCAAAGAAAAAAGAAGATGCCGAAGCCATTCGCAACGGAAAACTGAAGCCTACTGATATTTCTGAAGAAAACCGCGATTACTATCTGGAAAGACGGTACCCTGCATTCGGAAACCTTGTTCCCCGGGATGTTGCCTCCCGTGCAGCTAAAGAGCGATGCGATGCCGGTTACGGTGTTGGAACAGGCCTGGCTGTTTATCTTGATTTCTCTGATGCAATAGAAAGGTTGGGAAAAGACGTTGTGGAAGCCCGGTATGGAAACCTTTTTCAGATGTATGAAAAAATTGTTGATGACAATCCGTACGAAACTCCCATGATGATTTATCCGGCCATCCATTATACAATGGGCGGAATATGGGTCGATTACGAACTAATGACCACTATTCCGGGATTATATGCAATTGGTGAAGCCAACTTTTCAGATCACGGGGCAAACCGCTTAGGGGCATCTGCTTTAATGCAAGGGCTTGCTGACGGATATTTCGTACTTCCTTATACGATACAGAACTATCTTGCAGACGAAATTCTTACACCAAGAATGACTACACAGGAACCAGAATTTGTTCAGGCTGAAGAAGAAATCATCTCTCGTATAGATCGGATTATGAATACGAAAGGATCGAAATCGGTTGATACTTTCCACAAAGAGTTTGGTTTAAAACTTTGGGATCTTGTTGGTATGGCTAGAAATAAAGAGGGGCTTGAGAAAGCAATTGAAGAATTTAAGGCAATGAAGAAGTCCTTCTGGAATGACATAAAAGTACCTGGCAATAAAAATGATCTTAACCCTGAGCTGGAAAAGGCCGGACGGGTTGCCGATTTTATTGAAATAGGTGAACTAATGGCCCGCGATGCCCTTATTAGGGAAGAATCCTGTGGGGGGCATTTCAGAGAAGAACATCAAACCGAAGAGGGGGAAGCAAAAAGAAATGATGAGGACTTTATGTTTGCAGGAGCCTGGGAGTACAAAGGAGAAGGCGCTGAACCGGAACTTCATAAAGAATCGCTAGTTTATGAGAATATTGTTGTTGCCCAGCGAAACTATAAAAAATAGGCCCATTGAAAAGTTCTAAAATTTGGAGGACAGCATTCGGAAACAGCCCGATATTTAATGTTTTACCAAAATGCCCTCTAAATTTTAAAGATGAAACGATACCAGGCCAAAATAAGAAACTGAAATTATAAATTGATTGACATCATGGATTTAACACTTAAGATATGGCGACAAAGTAACGCTAACTCAAATGGAAAATTCGAGACTTACAAAGTCAAAGATATATCTCCCGACTCATCGTTCCTGGAAATGCTTGATATTCTTAACCAGCAACTTATTGATGATGAAATAGCCACTCCGGTATGTTTCGACCATGATTGCCGCGAAGGAATTTGCGGTGCCTGTGGTTTATACATTAATGGCCGTCCACATGGACCAGATACCGGCATTACCACCTGTCAGCTGCACATGCGAAAATTCAAAGACGGCGACACTATTTATATTGAACCATGGAGGGCCAAGCCTTTTCCTATTATTAAGGATCTGGTAGTGGACCGCACTTCATTCGATAAAATTATTGAAGCTGGTGGATACGTTTCTGTTAATACTGGTGGTATTCCGGATGCAAACGCCATTCCTGTGCCAAAAGAAAAGGCCGATTTTGCTATGGATGCAGCTTCCTGCATTGGATGCGGCGCCTGCGTTGCTTCCTGTAAGAATGCTTCAGCTATGCTCTTTGTTGCTGCTAAAGTCTCACAATTTGCGAACCTTCCCCAAGGTAAAACCGAAGCAAAAGAAAGGGTGAAAAACATGGTTTCAAAAATGGATGAACTAGGGTTTGGAAACTGCACAAACACAGGTGCCTGCGAAGCTGAATGTCCTAAAGAAATATCTCTTACCCATATTGCCAGACTAAACAGGGAATTTTACGCAGCCAAAATATTATAGATAGAAAAAAGGGTGCTATATGCACCCTTTATATTTAAATCAATAAGTTACTTAAAAAACAAACATGGACAACGGTAAAAGGTCCCTATTAAGGGTTTTCTTTATTCCATCTCCATCAGTTCAATATCCATTCCGGATTCTATCTCAAAATCTTCAACTTCATCTTTCACATCCGGATCTTCAGGATCGTAATACCAGTTGACTTTAATCTCATTTCCATCATCACGGAACTTTTTAAGTATGTCCAATATATCTAAAATCAGTCGTGAAGAACTAGTATTGAAATAGACAAGCTTTATGTTTACAGTCAGCGGTTTCTTCTCATTTAACACAAATTCTTTTATCCAGTTTATTAGTGGCAGATAAAATTTATATGCCTCTTCCATATAAGATTCTCCAGATATCTCACAAATGCCTGTATCTGCATTAAAACATACTTCTGGATAATAAGGTGAATCTACATCTGCATTTATTACAAGGCTTTTCATCCGAAAAAATATTTAATTATTAGTTATTTTCATTTTTTCAATTTTTACTCTAATTCTAAAATAAGAGTAGTGGGCATCCACTTCAGAAACTTCGACATCAAGCGGATTCCCTGATATCAGTCCTGTATGAATAAGCCCAATATGCGCGCCAATATCTTTAATACTAGCCTGCCCCCTGGTTTTTCTTTTCAAATTCCGCAGTTCTTTCTCATCTAACTTGTTAATTTCGTTACAATTCTTTAATAAAACAGGTCCGTGCTCCTTTTTTATGAGGTTTCCTGTGGAGATCGTAAAACAGTCTTCAGATTCATCAATACTGCACCAACCTACCCCGGTGGTGCCCTCTATCTTGTCTGGTATTTGTCGGACCTCTGCTGAATAAAAAGAGACATTCTGAACGAGCTCTATAAAAATTTTAAAGAGCTTTTTGCCAACACTATTGTCAACAATTACCATCTCCCGAATATAGTTAGCAAGAAAGGATATCAAGTTCAGGTTGAATGGCCCATGAAAAGACAAAACATTATTCTTATATGACCTGATATCAAACATACTATTTAATGATTAAACCTGAGAATGTTATATCGTCCCGCTGTTGTTCATTCTGAATAAATTGATCCAGCTTTTGTTCTATTAACACCCGTTGTCCTTCTGCGTCTTTATCAATACATGACTTCAGAATATTCTCAAGTCTTGCCCGTCCAAACTTTTTCCGGTGCGGATCGTTCTGATCTACTATTCCATCGGAAAACAGATAAATTACATCTCCGGGGTCAAGTACTACTTTCTGGTTGGTAAACTCTATATACCTTTTGGTTGGTTGGTACCCACCTATTGATTTTCGATCCGGATTATAAATTTCTAAATCCTGTTTTGATCTTCTCCCCACGTATAAAGGACGTTTAGCTCCTGAAAAAGTGACTTCCACGCGCCCTTCTGAACCCTTATCCAACCTACAGATGGCTAAATCCATGCCGTCGTTATTGTCGGTTTGTTCCTGTCTTAAAGCTTCTCTTAACAACTCGTTTAAAGACTCCAGTATTGCCGCCGGAGAATCGATTTTCATCTCATTTACAATTTCATTGAGCATCCTCATCCCAATCATAGACATAAATGCCCCCGGCACCCCATGTCCGGTGCAGTCAACAACAGCAAAAAACACCCTGTTTTCGGACATTTCTGCCGCCCAGTAAAAATCTCCTGAAACAATATCTTTGGGCCTGTATATCGTAAAATGCGATGCTATCTTTTCTATGCTTTCAAGTGCAGGGAGCATAGCTGTCTGGATCGTCTTGGCATACCTGATACTTGAATGTATCTCCCTGTTTTGTTTTTCCAGCCGTTTCTTTTGTTCTTCAATTTTTCGGTTAGCATTTCTTATTCTTATTACAAGAAAAGCAAGAACTAACATAAAAACCAATGTTATCCCGAATGCGATTGCAAAATATGTTTTTTTAAGTTTTTCAACTCTCAATAAAGCATTCTGTTCATTAATCTGTGCTTGTTGAAGCTCAAGTTCCATCTGTTGCTGCCGTGCAACTTCCTCAGCCTCCTCAAGATCAACAACTGTTTCCTCCAGCTCTTTACTTTTAACTGTAAGTTCTTTCTCGGTTTTTGCTTTTTCCAGGTTGGCCTCATTTATTTTGGCTTTGGCTTTTGTTTCTACTTCGGCCATTTTCATTTCTTTCAACCTTTTATCAACGGCTGAATACATCTCAAAATATGATTGGGCTTTCGATTGTTTGCCCCAATTGGAATATATTTCATACATTTTTCCGTAAGCCCTTTTCACCAGGCTCAAATCATTTATTTCCTGAGACATTTCAATAGCATGCGTTGCTGTTTCTACAGCATCTTCATACCTTCCAAGTTCATTTTTCACACCTGCTATTGAGATAATTACGGGGATAATTTCAAGGGGGTTTTTACTTTTCTGCCTGAACTTTAACTCTTCTTCCAGGTGACCTAAAGCACTCTCATACTCACCTGCTTCTATATAGAGCATTGACAAATTGGTATGCGTAAGCATTTGTCCTACATTATTTCCTAACTCAGCATTAATAGAAAGTACCTTCTTGTAACTTTCTATAGATTTTTGGGTGTTCCCCACCCTACGGTATTCATATGCATTCTTGTTATAAAGTCTTGCTGCTTCTGCTTTATTTCCGTCTCTTAAATACTTTTCTGCTTTTTCTTCATTGCTATTTAGAATATCAATAGTGTTTTGTGCATTTAATTGCATAAATAACGCAGCCACAAAAAAAAACGAAAGCAGATAATGCAGTTGTTGTTTTATAACCATGTATATAATCTATCTATTCAATAATTATATTTTGTAACCCAATACCAAGACATCGTCTACCTGATCATACCCTTCTTTCCAATTTAGAAAGGTTTCCCTTAAAATTCTCTTTTGTTCTTCAAAAGGCTGTTCATGAATTTCAATTAATAATTCCTGAAACTGCTTATATCTGAATTTTTTATTTCTCTTTCCTCCAAACTGATCTGCGTAGCCATCAGAAAATAAATAAATCCGATCCCCTCTCTTTACCTCTATCACATTGTTTGTAAATGGCCTTTCAAAGTTCAGATGGATCCCTATTGGCATTCTATCTCCTTTTATTACTTCAAGTTCTCCGTTCCTTATTATATATAAAGGATTATTGGCCCCGGCGAACCACAGCTTTGTTCCCTCATTGTTCAACATGGTTAATGAAATATCCATCCCGTCACTTGCTTCGCCTTCCTCGCCTGTTTGCTTTAACAGGTTCATAACCATTTTCCGTAACCCAAACAGTACCTGAGCTGGCTCCAGGTCATCATTTCTTCCCATTATGTCATTAAGAAAAGCCATGCCAGCCATTGTCATTAGCGCTCCGGAAATACCATGCCCGGTACAGTCTGCCACCGCTATAGCCCTTCTTTCCCCTTGATGTCCTACCCAATAAAAATCACCACTAACCATATTTCTGGGCAGATTTAGGATAAAATGTTCAGGAATAACTTCCATTACGGTTTCCTGAACTGGCAAAATACTATTTTGAATCCGCTTTGAGTATTTTAAATCTCCCAGAATTTCTTTTTGTTGATCTGCAATAAGATCATGCTGCTTTTGAATTTTATCCCGCTTTTCTTCTACAACGTCATTCTGCACCTTGATTTCCTTAATCTTAGTTACCAAATCAAGTGCTGAACGAACTTTTATTAAAAGTTCATACTGATTAAATGGCTTCGAAATAAAATCATTGGCCCCTACCTCATATGCCGCTTTGAGACTTTCCGTTGATGAAAGCATTATTATAGGGATATCCTTAGTTTCATTGGAATTTTTTATCCATTTGGCGGCTTCGATCCCATTCATTTCCGGCATTATAACATCTAAAATAATTAGATCCGGTAAATGAGCCGAAGCCTGCTCGCAAGCATCCTTGCCATTGCGTGCGAATATAAGCTCGTACTTATAACCAACAATTTCGAATATCTGTTGGATAATCCTTAGATAAGATTCCGAATCATCAGCCACCAGAATTTTATAATTCTGATTCATATATCATTGTTTTTTTTCCTCAAAGCGTAATTAGTCATAATCTTTAATTATTGAATATACATAAAAAAATAAATAATTGTTGCGAATTTTAATTTTAATTTATTTTTCTCCTACAGCCCTCATTTATCCAACAAGTTTATGCCATTTGCTTTTAAACTGGCCGGAGTAACGCGCTCCAAAGCCAGTTTTCTTTAAAAGTAATATTCTTTATTATACGAACAACGATTCTATTTCTGATACCGATTTAGGTATTGGTTCTCCGAGTACCCTCCTTCCTTCGTCTGTAACCAGGATATTGTCCTCAATCCTGACACCTCCAAAGTTCATATAATTCTCCAGTGCACTATAATTAATATACTCCTGAAATTTATTTTCACTTTTCCATTTTTCAATAAGGATTGGAATAAAATACAATCCGGGCTCCACTGTTATTACAAATCCGGGTTCCAACTGGCGCCCTAACCTCAGGTATGCTGTTCCGAACTGTTCGCTACGTTTAACAACTTCATCGTAACCAACGTAATCTTCACCAAGATCTTCCATATCATGTACATCTAATCCCATCATATGCCCGAGCCCGTGTGGAAAAAACAGAGCGTGCGCCCCTCTTTGAACAATCTCCTGAGGATCGCCTTTCATTATTCCAAGTCCAATTAATCCCTCTGTCATTATTTCCGCTGCCTTAAGGTGTATGCTTTGGTAGGTTACCCCGGGACCAATACGTTCAATTGATGTATTTAAAGCATTCAAAACGAGCTCATATATTTCTTTTTGGCGATTACTGAATTTTCCGCCCACTGGTGTTGTTCTTGTTATATCGGAAGCATAATGCATCGGGTTTTCTGCCCCGGCATCAATTAAAAGCAGTTGCCCTTCTTTTAACTTATTGTCATAATGAACATTATGCAATATTTCTCCATGAACCGAACATATAATACCGTAAGCAGGTGAGCATAAATTCTTAAGCATTGAACTCTCAATATGACCTGCCACCTGGTATTCATAATTTCCGGGCACAGCCATTTTCATTGCTTCTATGTGAAACCTGGACGTTGCCCTGTTTAATGCATCTTCAATCTGAACCACTTCTTCCTGGCTCTTGTAACTTCTAAGGTTAACAACTGCTTTTATTAGTTCAACAGAGACGTTTTGCTGAAGTTCCCCTATTGAAATCCCCATAATTTCGGATAAGAATATCTTTCTGTCATTAGGATAAGGTGGCAAATAGTGAATTTTAGTGGCTTGCTTTATATCGGATTCAAGACTGGCCAGTGGTTTTACCGTGCTTATTCCAGATTTTTCCGCCCAGGTACTGAGCTTTGGCAATTCCCCGGTCCAAACGGCAGATTCTACAGAGATGTCGTTTCCATACAAAACGGTTTCACCCGTTGCTGTGTCTATTGTTGCCATTAATCCGGGAAGATCTATGCCAATAAAATAGAGAAAGTTACTGTCCTGTCTGAACCTATAGGTGTTAGCCGGATAGTTTACAGGACATTCATTATTTCCTGCAATCAATATTACCCCTTTATTCGACATTTTTCCTGTAAGCCCGTTTCTTCTGGCCTGATAAGTATCTGATTGAAACATAAAATGTAAAATTTAAAAAATGAAAATTAAGGTTTTAAGTTGATATCCACAAGTTTAAAAACCATAAGGAGACTACTGATAGTCTCCCATGGCTAGAATTTCTATGGATGACGCTAATTAAAAATCGTATTGTACGTTTAGCAAAAACCTGTTATTGTATACCGGATCTAATGTTTCTTCAACCTTATTTTTAGTATCAAACTGCGAACCGTAGACTGATTTGTCTAAAACATACTCAACCCCTATTTTCATTCGTTTTGCAAAAAAGTCTACCCTTGGGGCAATTCGCATGGTATTGTCCATATTTTCTGCTCTGTGCAAAGCAACTGCAGCATCATTCAGTGTCGGACGTACAGGTAGACTAATATAATTATCTGTTGCCCCCATTAACTGAGTATATCCCAAAAACAGTCCAAACTGAACCCGGCTGCCATTCGTATGGACATCCGCCCATGCTGCCAGTGTTTTTAAAGCAGAATAATCGAAATCTGTTCTTGTGGTATCTTTCACTCCCATTCCGCCTACCATAATAAAATGTGTTAGGTTTTGCCCGTAAATCAACTGAGACTTAAAAGTTACAGGAGTAGTTTTTATTTTCACGAATAACCCCGCATAAGGTGTACTTATCATTTTTGTGGTTTTCTCCCCTGCTTCTGTCTCTAGTCGAGGCTTTAATGTTTTAATCCCACCATTAATCCCAAGCACTAAGTTATCGGTCTTATACCTTATTTTCCCGGCAAATTCGGGAATCCCTGAATTTCTTTGCATCATTCCAGGTCCTCTGCTTCTATGAGAAGCATGAACAATAGCTGCAACACTGGCCCGTATTTCCCCGGTCAACTGATAAGAAAAGTCAATCATAGGATTTCGGTTCAAAGGAAAAAACGGAACGTTGGCAATTAAATTTGCAGAAGGCATTACGTCTGTAGAAACCATTGTATGCCAGTATTGGCCAAACAATAAGGAAGATTTCTCCCAGTCAAGCTTTACAAAGGCATGCCTTAACCTTAAATGCCCGACATATTCCTGGCCTGTTGCAAAAAAGTCGCCTTCTATCATTCCTGATGCTTTTGCCCCAAAAGCTTCCGAACCGGAAAATTTCATGCTGAAGCGGCTGAAAAATGCCGAACTCCCTAGTTTGCCATTCTCGTTGATCTTTCTATCGTCCAGTGGCCCAGGATAGAGCAACAATATTCCATCTCTTGTTTCTACCGATTTATACGTATCGTAATAATACTGATACCAAATTCGACCACTGAATTCTTTTTTAAAGGTACTGGTTTCTTCCTGACCAAATAAACCTAACATCAGGGTAAATGATATAACTACGTTAATCAGGATTGTTTTTTTCATAGATATTATTTATTTAGATTTGACCTGCCAAATAAGTTAGCAGATAATAAAGTAATTTGTACTGATTCCTAAAATCCGATAAGATGGATTATTCCCACCTTACTTTGCCGCCAAAGATAACACATGTTGACTTAAAGAAGGGAGCCCGGCGCTAAATTATGCAAACCTTGCATGAAAAGATGAATGCAGCAGAACTTTATAATCCGCTTCAAGCTCTTGTTCAGCAAAGGTTCCGACTGCATAAACAACTGTGAATAAAGAATTAAGAAGAAATTAATATACGAATAACTTGTTTTTTTTATTAAAAATGATATATTCGCAATAAGTTTCTCCATCAGTATCAGATTAATAACCGTATACTATGCCGTATCGCCGACTTCCGAATACCGATGTAGCACGTCATAAGGCATTACAAGCTGCATATCATAAGGGAAAAGAGATTCCTCCGTTTAAACTGGCCTTTTCCCAGAATGCTTTCCAAAAAGTACAGTCCTTCCTTCCTTCTTTTGAGAAAATAATTGCAGAAGCAAAACATTCTTATGAGAACCAGGTAGAGAAAAATAAGGAATACCTGAATATAATGAAAAAAGCCAGAACCTATCTGTCCCATTTCATTCAGGTTGTAAACATGGCTATACACAGGGGAGAATTACCCGTTAGTGAAAGGTTGTTTTTCAGCCTTGATGAAGATGAGAAAAAAACCCCTTCTTTGCATTCAGAAAGTGAAATTATTGAATGGGGGCAGAAAATCATTGAGGGCGAAAATAAACGTAAATCCATGGGGAAAAGCCCAATCACAAACCCAACGATAGCTGTAGTTAAAGTTCGCTATGAACAGTTTATGGATGCTTACAAGTTCCAGAAAACTTTACAAAAGACCCACCACAGAGATCAGGAAAAACTTTCCTCTTTAAGGCCTTTAGCCGATGAAATAATTCTTCAGGTCTGGAATGAGGTTGAAGAGCATTATTCTAATTTACCAGATAATGAACGCCGGGAACATGCTGCTTTTTATGGTATCCAATATGTATTCAGAAAAAATGAATTGCAAAAGCTTAGCTCTACCGGAAGTTAGAATTTAGTTCATTTTTGCTTTGACACTTCCCAAAACACACCTCCCTAAAAATCAACCACTCTCATTCTTTACTAACGTTATTTTTGCTTTTCACCAGGGTATTTCTCATAAAGAATAAACCTAACGTGGTTAGAACAATACTAAATATCACTAAGATTATTCCTTCTCCCATGTTCATTATTTTTGAAGAATCAGAAATGCGATTGGTTGAAATTAAATAATATACCGTAACAGCCACTGCATTGTTAAAGAAGTGTGCAATTATCGGTAGCCAGATTGTTTTGCTCCAAACCATCAAATAACCAAAGAACATCCCTAAAATCAGTCTTGGGATAAATCCGTAAAACTGACCATGTATTGCACTAAATAAAAAAGCTGTTATTAGTACAGCCATATGGTTACTCTTGCTTATTTCTTTGAATAATTGCTGAAAGGTTCCCCTGAATATTAATTCCTCACCAATTGCGGGTAAAACCGCAATCATCAATAGGTTAAACAAATAATGTACGAAATTATCTGCTAATAAAAGCCTTTCAGAGAGACTATTATAGGTATTTTCCAGTTCTTGTAACTTATGCTCGAACCCTCTCATAAAATACGGGAATTCTATTTCCCTGTTTATTTCGATAATCCAGTTCAGGAAGGGCATTCCTGCAATAAAAACGATAATGAGCAATGTTACAGATAAAATTCCCGGCCTTTTTCCTATAGGAAAATACTCATGATCGGGTTTTGAAAAAATCCAATATAGAAATAATCCGGGCAATACAAAAAAACCCAATGTCTGTATTAACTGAAAATACTTTAACTGCCAGGTTGTTAAAAGCTCATACCTCCCGAACAACAAATTGTTAACTTCATCAAGATGCATCCAAAATATCACCCTGCCTAACAATAGTCCTGTAAAAAACACTATTATGCCAATGGTAACTGTAGCCAACAAAATAATCAACAATTTCAAGGCTGGTCTGAGATGATAAAAATTTAGAAATGGCATAGAGATAATTTTAATTAATTTTGTGGGCTAATATAATCAAAACAAAGTTATTTAATTTTAAAATTAAGGGAAAGTGGTAAAGATTGGGGATGTTGAAATTGGAGAAAAACCGCTGCTTCTTGCTCCTATGGAAGACGTTACAGATCCATCGTTCAGATATGTGTGCAAACAATTTGGCGCCGATGTTATGTATACCGAATTCATTTCGTCAGACGGTTTAATTCGCGATGCAGATAAAAGTCTAAAAAAACTGAGAATATACGATTATGAACGTCCTATCGGAATCCAGTTATACGGGCATTTGATTGAACCAATGGTTGAATCAGCCAGGATTGCTGAAGAAGCAAATCCCGACTTCATTGATATTAACTTTGGCTGTCCGGTGAGCAAAATTTCCAGAAGAGGGGCTGGTGCTGGAATGCTTCGGAATATTCCTCTTATGATTGAAATGACCGAAAAAATAGTAAAGGCTGTTAAAAAACCTGTTACCGTAAAAACACGGCTGGGGTGGGACGAAGAATCGAAACATATCGTTGAGATTGCAGAGCGCTTGCAGGATGTTGGTATCAAAGCTCTGACCATACATGGCAGAACACGTGCCCAGCTTTATAAAGGTGAAGCTGACTGGACTTTAATTGGTGAAGTAAAAAACAATCAAAGGATGCATATCCCAATTATTGGAAACGGCGATATTACGAGAGGGGAAAAAGCTAAGCTGTACTTTGAAAAGTATGGGGTGGACGGAATTATGATTGGCCGCGGTTCCGTAGGTCGCCCATGGGTTTTCAGGGATCTAAAACATTATATTAACACTGGAGAAGAAGCTCCGGCTTTAACTGTCAATGAAAAAGTTGACCTCGCAAAGCTCCATTTTGAAAAATCATTAAATTTTAAAGGGGAAAGAGTTGGTATATTAGAAATGCGCCGTCACTTCTCGAACTACTTTAAAGGACTAAGAAACTTTAAAGAAACCAGGTTGAGGCTTGTCACTTCAAATAAAACAGAAGAGATTCATTCTTTACTTGAAGAAATTAGAGAAAAATGGGGAGATGAAGTTAACTGTTAGCTCATTAGCATTATCTAATCTTATGCAAGTAGTTTTATTTTCAACTATATGACGTTTTGTTGGTAAATTTTTTTATTTATTTTTGTCGCGATTTTCCCGGTTTTGCCTAAATTTGAGCATCACACAGATAAAAGTTTATTTTTTGTGTTTTGCTCTTTCAAGATCTTTAAAAGAGGTCGTTTTACATTATTTATGCGTATACAATCGGGGATAATTTCAAAAAAAATACCGGGTAGTACCGGATTGATTGATATTTATGAAATTATTATTCCTCCCGAAGATTTACAGACAGGCTTCCACTATCGCCCCAGGGTTTCAGGGATCTGACAGTTTCAGTTCCGTGGATAAAGAAATTCCCGGTATTGATAAATTTCGCCTCACCCAACACCAAGTCACTAATTATCAATACCATACAAGAAATAAAAGACCGGTTTTTATGCCCGAAACTGTTTCGCCCGGCAATACTAAAAGTCCTCAACCCCCTATGAATAGTACAGAACAGAAGAGTTTTTTTACTAAAATATTGGTTTTTAACCAATTAAATACTTACTTTTATGCTAAATATCTATTTATTAGTCAATTAATAATGTTTTTTTTCAAGAAAGCTGCAACTCCTGAAACAACTTCCAAGTAATATAGAATGGTTATAATAAAACAAAAGTAATGGTAAGAAAACTTATATTTGTTGTGCTGTGTAGCCTTATTCTTTCTGAACTCTTAGCCCAGAATGTTAATGTAAAAAAGACATTTCGGAACGGAGTCTATTATATAGAGATCGGTTTTTTCGAAAATGCTCTTGAAAACTTCCTACAGCTCTATGAGTCAGACCCTTCAAACTCAAACTATTGTTATCTGGTTGGGAAATCATATTTTAACATACCACCTAAAAGAGAAGAAGCAAAACCCTATTTGGCCAAAGCTCTTTCCTCTATCAGTTCTGACTACAAAACAAAAGATCCTTACAATTCCGATGCCCATCCTGAAGTTTACGCTATGCTTGGGGAACTGTTCCATGTTGACGATGAACTTGATTCTGCTCTTTTTTACTACAAAAAATATGCTGACGCTGTTTCATCAGAGAAAGAAAAAGAGAAAGCCGAACATCATCTCAACACAATCAAATGGGCCCGGAAATTACAGGAATCTTATCTTCCCTTTTCTGCACAAAACCTTGGCAGCTCCATTAATACAGAATATTCCGATTATAACCCGGTGCTATCGGCCGATGAACAAACTATGGCCTATACGTCCTTTCAGAATAATTCTGACGAAATATTTGTTACTAAAAGGGAGAATGGAAAATGGGGCACCCCGCTTAATATTACAAAGCAAATCGGTTCAAATGGACAGTGTTTTACCACTGCTTTATCTTTTGGTGGCGACACCTTGTATCTTATAAGGATTGATGAATATGGAACTGATATTTTCTTTTCTGAGTTTGACGGGAGAAAATGGACCAGAATGAAGTCTTTTGACTCCCGAATCAATACTTTTTATTATGAAACCAGTTTCTACATTAATGATAAAGGAGACGAAGTATACTTCAGTTCAGATTCTCCTGACGGAGTTGGCGGAATAGACCTTTACTACTCTAAACTTGATGATAAAGGCAAATGGGGGCACCCTGTAAATCTCGGCCCAAGAATTAATACCCCGTATGATGAAGAACACCCGTTCCTTGCGTCAAATGGGGAGATTTTGTTTTTTAGTTCTACCGGGCACGAAACAATGGGCGGATTCGATATATTTTTCTCTCAAAAACTGGAAGACGGCATCTGGACAAAACCCATTAACCTTGGATACCCTGTTAACACTACCGGTAATGACATATCTTATATAGCCCTTGAAGAAGGTAACAGGGGGTACATTGCAAAAGACCTTCCTGGTGGATATGGGCTTGTTGATATTTATGAAGTAGAGATACCTAGAGATCTTCTATTTGCTGATAAGTTAATTGATAAACCCGCACCGGAAAAACTTCTGGCAGAAAATACAGAGAACGTAAAACCAGAAATACCGGCTCAATATATTGAAGAACCTGTGGATGTTGTTGAGAGTATGCCTGAAACCAGTAATAATTCTGCTGATGAGGAAGTTCCTGAAGAGATTGTATTAGTGGAAGAAACCCGCATGGAAGAGACGAATACATCAGATATGCGGCCAGCGCCTAAACCCGATCCTGCAGAAAGTAGCATGGCAGAAGAATTCAAAGAAACAACCATAGAGAAAACTTTAACAGCAGAAAAAACAAGTAAAGAAACGGTTGCTTCCGTTCCATCTCCACCCTCCCCCAGAAAAAACACTGAAAATAAACCAATAACTGCGGGTGTCTTTTCTGAAAGATCCAAACCGGCAAACCATTCTGTTCATTATAAGAAAAAGGATCTGGCTTTTACCATTCAGATTATTGCCCTGAAAAAGCCTGTTCCGGTCGAAAAATTTAATAATGCGGGAAAAGTAAAACGCAGCGATGGCGACGACCTGTTTACAAGGTACACCGTTGGATATTTTAAAGATGTCCATAAGGCAAAAGAGGAGCTTAGTCGTATAAATAAAGTAGGTTACACCGGTGCTTTTATCAGGGATGTCCGTACTGTTTCAAATTATTTTGCTTCTGAATAATAAAAATACAGCCCGGGAAAATTTCCGGGCTGTATTATTTTCCAACTTTTCATCTCCCTTTTATTCCTGAAGCACCAAATACCCCCAGGCTTCTAATTTTTGATCTTCTCCTGTTTGCACAGTCCAGGTTTTACCATCAAAGTAATTTTTATAGGTGCCTGACATCTCTGAAGGAATTTCAATATTCTGCTCCTCTCCGGAAAGGTTCAGCATAATATAAACCTCTTTTTCGGCAGAGTAACGCTTAAATGCCAGTACCTTTTCATTTTTTACATCAAGAAACATAAAGTCGCCTCCTGCTGCCCCATTCCAAAACAGTGCATTACTTTTTTTCAAAGTAATCAGCGACTTATAAAAATCCTGAAAATCATTTTCTGCACGTATTATTGTATCCTTCTCAAAAAATTCTAACCTTCTATCAGAACCAACTTCCTGCCCGGAATATAACAGCGGCATACCCGGAATGGTGAACATCATTACAGCAAAGGTTTTTACGCCGCCTCCAAGTCGCTCGAACACTGTTCCTGCCCATGAATTTTCATCGTGATTGGTCAAAAAGTTCATTCTGTAACAGTTCTTTGGGTAAATACTATCCTGCCGTTCAAAGTACTCTTTTACGGCACTTACTTTCTCCTCCCCTTTTGCTAATTTATTCATCAGGTGGTGCATTTCCCATCCATAGTTCATATCAAAAGCTTCAGACAACAGTTCGTGTTCAGCTTCATCTTCAGCCAACATGAAAACAGGTTTAATTTTGTCCAGCGATCTTCTTGCCTGCACCCAAAATTCAGTAGGGACCATACCGGCCACATCACATCTAAAGCCATCGATATCTGCTTCTTGAACCCAGAATTTCAAAGCATTAATCATTGCTTCGCTCAATCCCGGAGCCCCATGCTTAAGCTGAGCTACATCAGTCCAGTCAAAGGGACTAATAAGGTTTCCGGTAGAATCTTTATCATACCACTCGGGGTGCTCTTCAATCCATTTATGATCCCATGAAGTATGATTGGCTACCCAGTCGAGAATAACATACATCCCGTTCTGATGGGCAACCCCTACTAATTCCTTAAAATCATCCATGTTCCCGAATTCCGGGTTTATCGCTTCATAATCCTTCACAGAGTAATAGCTCCCAAGATTTCCTTTTCTGTTCTTTTCTCCAATAGGATGAACTGGCATTAACCATAAAATATCTATACCTGTTTCCTTAAGTTCTGGAATTTCATCAATGAAGGCCCTGAATGTTCCTTCTGGAGTGTGCTGTCTTATGTTTACCTCATAGATCACCGCATTCTTTGTCCATGCAGGGTGTGTTACATTACACTCTACTATTGGTTTTACAATCGGTTTTGTCCCTGCCTTCTTTTCAGCACATGAAAATGAAAGGGTAATTACTATCGCCAGTAAAATTGTTCTGATCTTCATAATTTGTTCTTTATTGAGTTAGGATTTATCCAGATTCCTTCGAATATTTTATTTGATTATTTAAGTTCCAGAATTAATGGTGTATTTGGGGGCAATTCTATTTTATTCAGGGTTTTATATTCTTTGCCACTGATAACATCAAGTGCTGAGCCGTACCCCCCCAGACATTCCTGAAAACGGTCCGTTTCCAATATGGTTTGTTCCGGATTTTTATTCAGTATGACCAAAACGGCCTCATTATCCGTATATCGGCAATACACATAAATATTATTTTCAGGAATAAACTGCATCAATTTTCCGGTATGTATTACTGGTTTATTTTTTCTCCAGTTCATTAACTTTTTCATATAATCCCGGGCTTCAAGCTGATTGCCTGTAAGCCCTTCTCCGGTAAAAGCATTCACGGTATCCCCTTCCCATCCACCGGGGTAATCTCTTCGCCATGAGCCGTGGTCTTTGTATGGCTTGCTGTCCATCATTATTTCTGTACCATAATATATTTGCGGTATCCCCCGGGTGGTTAAATAAAACGCTATTCCGTTTTTAAATTTATTTATATCCCCGTCTATTATCCGGGCAAACCTTTCAATATCGTGATTATCAGGAAATATTACCAAATCCTTCGGACTGCTATACAGGCCATCCTGGGATAAATTGTAATATATTCTCAGCCAGCCTTCCCTCCATCCGTCTTGTTCGTTTAACGCCGCACTAAGGGCAAAACTGGTTGGAAAATCGGTGACCGACTTCGCGTGTGAATTATATCCGTCAAAAGTTGATGTATTCTCCTGCCAGTAGGCTGTATGCAGGGGCAATTGCAACCAGGATTCTGCCAGAATGGTGAAATTGGGGTATTCGTTTCGAATGGTTTTAGCCCATTCCGCCATGGCATCTTTGTCCGGATATGGATAAGTGTCCATTCTTATTCCGTCTAAACCGGCATATTCTATCCACCAGATACTGTTTTGAACCAGATACTTTAACACACGCGGATTTTTCTGGTTTAAATCTGCCATGGTCGTGTCAAACCAGCCATTGTTCATTCTTGTCTTGTCATATTCCGATGAATATGGATCTGAGATAGCCATGCCCCTAAAGTTTGATAAGGTAATATCTCCCCAATCATGGACCCAGTCGGGCATTGGTTGATCTTTTATCAGGTAGTTGTTTGTCCCTATATGATTAAATACCATATCTTTAATTACTTTCATCCCTTTTTCATGACAAAGGTTTACCAGTTTTTTGTAATCTTCATTCGTCCCCAAACGAGCATCGACTTTGTATAAATCTGTAACCGCATATCCGTGGTACGATTCTTTCTCCATATTATTCTCAAGAACCGGGTTTAGCCAAAGCGCCGTATACCCTAATTCTTCAATATAATTTAAATGATTTATTATCCCCTGCAGGTCACCTCCATGCCGTCCCAATGATAATTTCCGGTCGGCCTTTTCCAGCATGCCTGGTGGTGAATCGTTTCCAGGGTTTCCATTTGCAAAACGGTCAGGCATCAATAAATAGATTACATCAGAACTATTAAAGCCTTTTCTTAACCTTGAACCTTCCTGACGTTTTTTCAATTCGTACCAGATACTTTTTTTTACTTTTCCCTTATTGTTAACCAGGTTGATGGTAAAGCCTTTCCGGGCACTCTCTGTTATATCCACATTTAGAAATAAATAATTGGGGTTTGCCACTTTTACCGATTCCCGTAAACTTACTTTTGCCCCATTGACCAATGGAGTATATTGCGCAACATTCTCACCATAAATCAATATTTCCAGGTTATTATATTCCATTCCCTCCCACCAATGGGGCGGTTCAACGCGAATATCTGCAGCTTGCTGCCCTTTTAGTATATTTAATCCCCAGTTTGGCAGTATAATTAGTGCCAGCACAATAATTTTCTTCATGAACATCATTTATCTCATCTGTTAATTGACTATTAAATACTTATTTGCTCTTGGTTTATACGGTTAACTTGTCCCTACAATGACTATGAATGGCAATGAAAAGAGAAACACGTTATTTTCCCTCGTATACCTTGGGGTAACCTATTCTATTTCAAATAAAGAACCCAGGCTTTATAAGAAATCCTTACACACCTGAGCCCTTTTATCGGCATGATTACTAATCAAACCCTTTACTAACTAAAACAGATAACCCCGCTTATTGATAAAACTATACATTTTCTATAGTAATACTGCACTTTTAACTTCTTCTCCGGAAGCACTTATTCTGTGCCGCCCTTCAATGGTATACTCTTTACCATACAAACTAATATTTACGGCTTCATCAGATTCATTAGAAATCACGATCTCTTCTTCATTTACCTCTATGTTTAGCTGACTACCGCGAAAAAGAAGTTTAAAAGCAAACGTCTTCCAATTTGATGGTATTTGTGGATTGAGAACCAGTTTGTCATTTCTTACCCGCTTACCGGCAAACCCTTCAATAACCGCCATATATGTTCCCGCCATAGAAGTGATATGTAAGCCTTCATGTGCTTCGTGATTATAATCATCGATATCCAGGCGTGAGGTCCTCAGGTATAATTCATACGCTTTTTCCATTCTGCCCAACTTTGCTGCCAGAACTACATGGACACATGGCGAAAGTGAAGACTCATGTACCGTTCGGGTTTCGTAGAAATCAAAATTCCTGACGATGGTGTCCATATCGAAACGATCTTCAAAGAAATATATTCCCTGTAATACATCAGCCTGCTTTATAAAACATGAACGAAGGATTCTGTCCCATGACCATTTCTGGTTTAACGGACGGTGTTTAGGATCGAGATTACCAACCGTAACCTGTTCTTTATCCATATAACCATCCTGCTGGGCAAATACTCCTTCACTCTTAATCACCGGAAAATACATATTGTCAGCCACATCTTTCCATCGGGTTGTTTCTTCCTCTACGAATTGAGTTTTTGAAACTATCTCCTGGAACCTTTCCTGATTGGAGTTCTTTACATATTCAAGTGCACCAATTGTATACTCAAGTGTCCAGGCAGCTATGGTGTTCGTGTACCAGTTGTTGTTAACATTATTCTCATACTCATTAGGCCCTGTTACCCCGAGCATAACGTATTTATCCCGCTCCTGTGAATAATTAACGCGCTGAACCCAGAACCTGGATATTCCCATTAAAACTTCTAGTCCATACTCTGTTAAATAATCTTCATCTCCAGTATGACGTATGTAGTTATAAATTGCATACGCTATTGCCCCGTTCCGGTGGATTTCTTCAAAAGTTATTTCCCATTCGTTATGACACTCTTCTCCGTTCATGGTAACCATAGGATAAAGTGCCGCCCCGTTTGTAAATCCCAGTTTTTCTGCATTTTCTATCGCTTTGTCCAAGTGTTTATAACGATAAATCAGCAAGTTTCTGGATACCTCCTGCGGTGCTGTTGAAAGGAAAAAGGGCAGGCAATAGGCTTCTGTGTCCCAATAAGATGCCCCTCCGTATTTTTCCCCTGTAAAGCCTTTTGGTCCAACATTAAGCCTTTCATCCTCTCCGGTATATGTCTGGTTTAAGTGAAAGATGTTAAAGCGTATACCCTGCTGAGCTTCATCGTCCCCTTCGATGATGATATCACTGTGTTCCCATATGGCTGCCCATTTCGAAATATGAGCTTCGAGCATGGCATCAAAACCTGTTTCTTCTGCTTTTTGAAGAACGGCTTTTGAATGCGTTAATATTTCCTCTTTTGTATGGTTTAGTGACGACAGGATGGAGACATATTTAATAATTTCAAGCGTACTGCCTTGTTCTATTGTTGCAGAATAAGCAGCCTCAACATAACCTTCTTTTGATATATTCTCCGGAGTGGTTTCCACCTCAGAGCCATCAATATAGTTCTTTATTAACATCCCATTAGCCACCTCAAATTCTGTTTTTTTTGTCCTTGATACCAGGTAGCCTTCATTTCCGTTTATTTCATGCGTAACCTGTTTCCAGAAAACCTCGTCCCAGTTAGCATCTTCATTTACAACATTTCCATCAAGATAAGGAGAAAAAGATATTTCAGCATTACCATTAACAGGCGAAATACAATATTTTATGGCTCCGGCCTCAGGTGTTGCCATACTTAAGAAACGAACAGCAGACACTGCTACCTGTTTACCCGAAGAAAGCTCTGCAACAAATTCTCTTGTCAGAATCCCTTCCTTCATGTTCAAAATACGCTGAAATGAAGTTACCCTGCACTTTGCCAGGTCAAGTATTTCCCCATCTACTTTTATTTCTATTCCCGTGAAGTTTGTGGCGTTAAGTACTTTCGCGAAATACTCAGGATAGCCGTTTTTCCACCAGCCTACTTTCGTCTTATCCGGATAATATACCCCTGCAACATATGTTCCCTGTAAGGTTGCTCCTGAATAATGCTCTTCAAAATTTGCCCGCTGTCCTACCTGTCCGTTTCCAATACTGAATATACTCTCTGATGACTTATGGTGTTCCGGTTTGAACTCATCCTCAATAATTAACCATGGATCGACTTTTAAATACTTAATCATGATTCTAAAGTTTTTTTATTTCAATTTCTTCAGTAATTCCTCATAGTTTATGCCTTCGAAACCTGGCATTATGTAATCATAACCCGATAGAACTTCCGGCCTTCCGATAGCTACACATTGCATGCCCCCATTTTTTGCAGCTTCAATTCCTGCCTGTGCATCTTCAAACACAAGGCATTCTTCGGGTTTAGCCCCTAATGCTTCAGCTCCTTTTAGAAAGACTTCCGGATCTGGTTTCGCTTTTGATACTTTTGTTCCATCAATAACTGAATCAAATAAATCGGTTAAATTCAATCTCTCCAGTATTAGGGGGGCATTCTTACTTGCCGAACCTAAGGCTATCTTAACTCCTTTATGCCTTAGTTCTCCAAGGAAGCTGCTTACTCCGGGAAGTATTTCTTCCGGTTTCAGTTTTTTTATATCTTCAACGTACCACTGATTTTTCTTTGTGGCAAGCTCTCCCATTTCCTCCTGATTTTTTTCTATTCCCCCAACTTCAAGCAGAATTTCAAGGGAGCGCATTCTGCTCACCCCTTTAAGGCGTTCGTTATGTTCTTCTGTAAATTCAAAGCCCAGTTCTTCGGCCAGCCGCTTCCAGGCCTGAAAATGGTACTTGGCTGTATCAACTATTACTCCGTCTAAATCAAATAGACATGCATTAATTTCCATCTTAAATATTCCTAATTATGTAAAACTATTTCTAAAATTCATTGTTCCCCTATCGAACTCCTCTTAGAGAACCCAACAATACGTTTAACTACACACTTACTTCCTCTCCACCTTTTTTTACAGTCTCCGGTTCGGTCTGTTTTTGTCCTTTCGTTTCAGCCTCCCGCACAAAGAAAACTGTTACTGCACCTATTATCATGCATACACCGGCAAAAATCAATATATAGATTGCTTTTCCGTTGAAAAATACCTTTAGTATTTGTCCTCCAAAGATTCCACTTATTATTTGTGGTATTACTACAGTAAGATTGAATAACCCCATGTAAATCCCCATACGTTTAGCTGGTAAAGATCCCGATAGTATTGCGTATGGCATAGCCAATATCGCAGCCCATGCTATACCTATCCCAAGCATTGACAGAAGCAGCATATATTGATCGTTAAAAAAGTATGTAGAAATATACCCTATCCCTCCTAAAAACAATGCCATGGAATAGACAAACTTCCTACTGGTCACCCGGATTAGAGAGGGCATTATTATTGAGAACAACGCGGCAAAGAGACTATAAGTTGCAAAACAGATACCAACCCAGTTACCCGCTTCGTTATAAGCCTCTGAACTGGTATCATCAATTGGAGTGCCCCAGTAATGCTGAGCAACAGCAGAAGTTGTATATACCCACATTAAAAACAATGGGAACCACGAAAAAAGCTGAACGATGGATAATTGTTTCATCGTTTTTGGCATATCTCCAAGCAGCTTAAAAAAGCTTTCTCTCTTTTCTTTATCTTCTGCTGTAATATTATTATACGATTCGAACTGTTCAGGTGGATATTCTTTTGTCTTAAAGACTGTTACCAAAACACTAAGCAACAATAATGAACCTCCAATATAAAATGACCAAATTACAGATGGGGCGACTTCCCCTTCAGGGGCAACATTACCGATACCAGTAAGGGTTAAAATATAAGGCAATGCGGAACCAATAACTGCCCCAAGGTTAATTAAGAAACTCTGAACAGAATAACCAATGTTACGCTGCTCCTCTGGTGTCATGTCAGCAACAAGAGCCCTAAAGGGTTGGAAAGTTACATTAAATGAACCATCCATCAAAGCAAGCATTACAGCTCCAAAAATCAAGGCTCCTGCTCCACCAACTTTAATAATATAAGGGGCATTGGGCATAAAAAACATTGCCAGCATCGATATTAGTGCCCCGGCCAAAATAAAAGGAGAACGCCTCCCTATTCTTGTCCAGGTCCTGTCACTCGCTGCCCCCACAACCGGTTGTACCAACAGCCCCATTGTTGGGGCAACTAACCAGAATAAGGAAAGTGAATGTAAATCTGCTCCAAGGTTAGATAATATTCTGCTCGCATTAGCATTTTGCAAAGCAAATCCAAATTGAACCCCAAGAAAGCCAAAGCTAAGGTTCCATATCTGCCAAAAAGATAATCTAGGTTTTTTACTCATATTTCTGAGAAGATTTTTAAATAGAAAATTTACCCACATGGGTAACATAACCAAATTTAGATGAGATAAACAGAAAAATAAAATCTTCTCACACCTCAAAAGCTACAGTTTTAAAGCGAATGAGGCCTAAAGCCCTGTTTCAAACGTTTGCAGAAAATTTTCTGTTTTCACTTTTTTTTGTGCCTTCCCCCTTCAAATATGGCTTACAAGCGCCTATTACCGGCTACTTCCATAGCGAAAAAAGGATAAATCCAGAAGAGAAGTTATATATTCTACCTTAGACCAGGCTTTTTTTTGTGTTAATTATTTATTAAGGCTCCATTATTATGACGTTTCAAACGTTTGCGGAGTATTATTTATTTCTCTGTACAGACATACATGCAGCATTTAAATAAAAGATTCGTCTCTTAACAAGGCTGCCATAATTTTCAGTGGTTCTCAGGTACACCATAAAACCAAACTGATTAACGACTTGAATTGCGTAAATTTTTAATTATTAATAACAAAACCAGTAAAAAAATGGAAAATTTAACTCTAAAACCAAAGTTGAGGTTAACTTTTTTAATTTGTTTGTTTCTTTTGTCGTCCCGGTTAATTTTCGCGAACAGCGAAACAAGGGACATTAAGAATTTCACGGAAATTAAGTTTACAATATCCGGCGATTTATTTCTAACACAAGGGAATTCATATTCAGTTAAAATTGAAGGCAACGAAGAGGATGTTAAAAATATTGTAACAGAAAAAGAAGGGAATTCTGTAACCATCCGATACATAAAAAACTATAAAAATCGTGGAAAAGTCAACGTCCTCATCACCCTGCCTAAATTAAACAGCGTAACCCTTGCTGGTAGTGGGAATATCTTTGCAAAGAAAAATTTTACAACAGATAATATGGAAATTACTGTTGCCGGCAGTGGAAATATTAAGTTTGATAACCTGAACGCACAAAAATCTGAACTTTCTTTAGCGGGCAGTGGAAATATCGACATAAAAGGTGCCGCGAATAAAGTACTTGAAATCAATATTGCTGGTTCAGGAGATGTTCGTACCCAAGAATTTAAAGCAAATACTGTTGAGGTAAATATCTCTGGTTCTGGTTCGGCTAAAGTTTTTGCCGGCGAAAAACTGGAAACGAACATTATCGGGAGCGGAAGTGTATACTATAAAGGAGAGCCTTTAATAGATGCTAAATCCACGGGGTCTGGAAAAACAACCCGGCTTAAATAAAATAATGTAAAAAGATCCATTCTGGTTTGCGCGAATACAAACCAGAATGGAATTTAACCTTCATCCTATTTTTCTTCGTCCAGAATATTAAAAATCTCATCCAGATTTGGGGTAAGAATTATTTCTGTCCTCCTGTTTTTCTGACGGGCTTCTTTTGTTTTCGCCGGATCAACCGGTAAATGTTCTCCACGGCCGCTTGCAGTTAACCTCTTAGGATTAATAGAAGAATTATCTACCAGAATTCTTATTATGGCAGTGGCCCTGCGTACACTTAAGTCCCAGTTATCTTTCAATTGAGAACCCGAAACAACCGGAACATCGTCGGTATGGCCTTCAATTGTAATATTTATGTCTTCATTTTGCTCTAATACCACAGCAAGTTTCTTTAATGCACTAACTCCTTTCTGATCTATTTCAGTACTGCCACTTTGAAACAATAATTTTTCATCTAAGGACACGTAAACTTTCCCATTTTTCTTTGTTATGGTCAGGCCTTGCCCTTCAAAACCAAGCAATGCTTCACTCACCTTATTCCTTAGTACATTAACGGCTTCGTCTTTCTGTTTTAACAACGTTTCCAGCTCACTTAACCTTTTATTCCTGTTTTCCAGTTCCACCGATAGCCGATCTAATTCCCGTCTTTCTTTGTCAAGCTTTTCCGAAAGTAAATTCAATTGATCTTCACGGGCATATAACTCCTTCTGCGACTTATCCAGTTTTTGCAATAGTTTCCTTGCTTCGGAATCACTGCCACTCACAAGTGCATTGTGCGCACCCTGAAGCTCCTGAAAACGTTTATCCAATGACTGGTACTCAGCTTTCATCCTTTTCATTTCCTCAGCCTCGTCAAAATGAGATTGTTTTATCCGCTCAATTTCTTTTTCTGCAACCTCCAGTTTT
Organism: Bacteroidales bacterium; assembly: GCA_965230395.1. GTDB lineage: Bacteria > Bacteroidota > Bacteroidia > Bacteroidales > UBA10428 > UBA10428. Next base: position 331,051 of record CBDDKV010000002.1, on the reverse strand, counting down.
GCTTCCAGCTCCGTATTGTCTACCGTAAGCCTCTCATTCTCTTTTTTTAGTTTGTCCCTTTCCTCAATACATTCTTCCTTTTCCGCAACAGCTTCCTGATATACTTTGGGGGCAGCACATGAAACCAGTGCCAAGCCTAAGAAAGCAATTCTTGTAAGATTCAGCATTATTTTTCGCATCACATTATTTTTTTTAGTTCGACTCACTTTTTTCATTCATCTATGATTGTTTTACACACCGAAAACCTTAAATTAGCAGTATTGTTTGTAGCCCATGTTGTAAAGTGCAATGTTAAATACAGAATTTCCCAGCAAATTTAGAAGCTTATACTTACTAATACGTACAATCGACATACGAAATTACAACAAGTGCTACTGCTCCTAAAGTTATCTTCACAATAATTATTAACTTTGTACAGATTTTGAAGGGAAAAGCCTGGTAATGACATCTGATTATAATTTGTTGAATAAAATAAATTCTCCGGAAGATCTTAAGAAACTTAAGATTGAGGAACTGGTTGATGTAAGTAAAGAACTTCGTCAGTTTATAATAGATGTTGTTTCTTCTAATCCCGGTCATTTTGGAGCGAGCCTGGGAGTGGTTGAACTTTCTGTTGCTTTGCATTACAGCTACAATACACCTTTTGATAAAATTATCTGGGATGTAGGGCACCAGGCATACGGGCACAAAATTCTTACCGGAAGAAAAGATGTATTTCATACCAATAGGAAATACAAAGGGCTGAGCGGTTTTCCCAATATGAGTGAAAGTGAATACGACGCATTTGGTGTTGGACATTCTTCAACATCGATTTCCGCAGCATTAGGAATAGCTACTTCTGATAAAATAAAAGAAATTAAAAGAAATGTTATTGCCGTAATTGGTGATGGCTCGCTTACGGGCGGAATGGCTTTTGAAGGCTTGAACAATGCTGGCTGGATGAATACAGATCTTCTGGTTATTCTGAATGACAATAACATGGCGATTGACCCAAATGTTGGTGCATTAAAAGAATATCTTGTTGATTTTACAACATCCAAAACTTACAACCGCCTGAAAAACGATATCTGGAACCTATTCGGAAAGATAAACAAAATAGCCCCTCATGCCCGTACATATGCCCAGAAGCTTGAAAGCGGACTTAAATCTGTTCTGCTTAAACAAAGTAATTTGTTTGAGTCATTAAACTTCAGGTACTTTGGCCCTGTAGACGGACATGATGTTGTTCACCTTGCCCGCCTGATGGAGGATATGAAGCAAATCCCGGGACCTAAATTATTACATGTACTTACCAAAAAGGGAAAAGGGTTTAAACAGGCCGAGATAAACCAGACAAAGTTTCACGCTCCAGGAAAATTTAATAAAGAAACCGGAGAAATTCTTGTAATAAAATCTGAGACCCCTCAGCCACCTCCTTATCAGGAAGTGTTCGGCCATACGGTTCTGGAACTTGCCAGACAAAACAAGAAAATTGTTGGTATTACGCCAGCTATGCCAACCGGCTGCTCGCTAAAGATTATGATGGACGAAATGCCTGAACGTACTTTCGATGTAGGTATTGCCGAACAACACGCTGTTACTTTTTCTGCCGGACTTGCCAGCCAGGGACTGATCCCTTTTTGCAATATATACTCGTCTTTTGCCCAAAGGGCTTATGACCAGATTATTCACGATGTTGCCCTTCAAAACCTTAACGTGGTGTTTTGTTTTGACCGGGGTGGAATTGTTGGTGCTGATGGGCCGACCCATCATGGAGTTTTTGATTTAGCGTTTATGCGCTCCATACCTAATGTTGTTGTTTCTGCCCCAATGGACGAGCGGGAACTCAGAAGCATGATGTACACGGCTCAGTTAGCCAAATATGGTCCTTTTTCTATTCGCTACCCAAGAGGCAAAGGCGTAATGGCTGAATGGAAAACAGAAATGACTGAGATTGTTCCTGGCACCTCCCGTCAATTATCCAAAGGGGATGATTTGGCCATTTTAAGTATTGGGCACATAGGAAACTTTGCAAAGGAAGCAGTTGAAGAACTTCAGAAAATTCATATTGACGCCGCCCATTTTGACATGAGGTTTGTTAAACCGCTGGATGAAAGTCAACTGCATAACATTTTCAAGAAATACGAGAAAATTATTACTGTTGAAGACGGAACAATCATTGGTGGATTTGGAAGCGCCATCTTAGAATTTATGGCTACCAATAACTACTCCGCAACAATTAAAATGCTGGGAGTGCCCGACAAATTTGTTGAACATGGTACCCAGAAAGAACTATGGCGGGATTGTGGCATTGATACAACCGGAATTGTGAATACAGCAAAACTGCTTATGCAAAATAACTTCCTTTCAAAAGCTATTTAAACCCTTTCCTTATTCTATCTCTCTATTCAAACAATAAGGGACCGCTTTAAGAATTTCTATCATTTATATTTCCGAATGCAAAGTAAACTAAGTACAAAATTACTTCCGCATAAAAAAGAATGTCCCGTTCTTATCTTCAAGGCCTGAAATGCGGCCAAAAACAGGTTTTTGAGCCGTATGTTTATACATAACAATACTAATTCTCTCTGCTATAGCATCAACAGGAATACAATCGGCAGGGTTATTTGCCAATGAATTTATAAAGGTTTTTGTGAACAAAGAATTGTCCATTGCCGCCTCTGTATTGGAAGATGTAAGAATAAGAGCAGATTTTTGTTGAACTAATTTAGAGTCTTCGCAACTTGCAAGTGTATTGTCCCCCCGCATTGCAATGCTAAAAGACTCTCCCGCTTTACATGCATCACTTATAATTAGAATGTGGGTGAGGGAACGGTAACTGTAAAGAGATGCCTTCAGGGCATTAAGGTTATAGTAGCTGTACTCGTCATTTAACCTCCCATCTATTGGAATCCAGTACCCCGTATTGTTCATTGTCTGGCCATGACCTGCGTACCAAATAAGAAGCGACTTCACTTTATTGCTAATCATTAAATCTCTCAAATCAATAGCAAAAAAGCGTTCCAGCTCACGTTTTGATAAATTCTTCTTATGTAAAACTTTACTGATTTTATACTGATCCAGGTTCTCTATTAATTCTTCAACATCACTTTTAGGACTTGAAAGATTAGAGTATTCTTTATAATCTGTATTCTCTATAACAACCACCCATGTTTTGCCCATCGGATTATTTCCTGAAAGCATTTTACCGTCAGTATAAAACTCATATACCGTTTTTGCTTCGTTTCCAAAGACGTCTTTTGCCCTGATTGTTAAATTTTTCCTGTTTTTAACATCAATCGTTGCTGTAAACCTCGGATTGTAATCTCCCGGCGCAAAACTTGCATTAACTTCATCAATTTTAATTTCTGTAATATAGCTCCGGTCTTCAATCTTTCCCTCAATATAAAGTGTATTATCTCCTGCTTCAACTGAAATCGATTCGTTTATCCCCGCCGTAGGGCTTATGAGTTTTATAATAGGGGGATCGTTTTCAATCAGCTTTATCGGATATGAAACGGTAGAAATGTTATCATAGATATCGGCCGCTGTTATTGTTACAAAATCAAGGCCTGAAGTTGCCAATTCAGTTTTAAAACGCACGTTTCCGTTATTTCCTTCCAGTTTTATCTGCTCGTTGTTTATTTTTAAACTTTTAAGCTTGGTTTCTTCAACAATAGTACCGGACAGTACTAACTTTTCCTCATTTTCTTTAACATTTAACTCATAGCTTGTTGTTAACTGAGGCTGTTCTATAAGTATTTCCGGTTTATTCTCTTCTTTCCCCAGTTCGAATATTTTATTTTGGGCAAACCCTTTGAGTTCATCTCTTCCTCCTGCTTTAGCTATTCGTTCGTATAACTGAATATAATCATTCCTTGCTTCCGTTTTTTTACCCAATTGTTCATACGAATATGCCCTGTTTCTTAACGCCTCTGTTGATGTATCCGATTTACTTATAAAGAAACTATAATCGTCTATTGCTGCGCTGTAATATGCATAGTCCAGATTATATCCAGCCCTTTCAAGGTATAGTTGCAGGTTATTTTTTTCAAGAGATATCGCTTTGGTTATGTCAACCAGGGCCTGATCCGGTTCACGCTGCGCATGAAAGGCTTTACTTCTCAAATGCAGGGCCCTTACATTTTGCGGATCAATTAATAAAAGAACCATACTGCAATTATCAATCGCATATTCATATTGCTTTTGCGATAATTGTAATTCGGCAAGTTCCAAATATGAATCAGAAAGGTTTTTATCCCTTATAATAGATTTCTCCAGATCTTTTAATGCCTGCTCAAAATGGTTCAGCCTGAACGCACTTGCCCCACTGTAATAATAGGCAATTGCCAAATCTTTTGATTTTATTGCTTCATTAGCAGAAATGTATGCAGCATTGTAATCTTTTTCCTTGAAAAGAATACGGGTCTTTAATAGTAATAAATTAAAGCTTTTGGGTTTTAGCGCAAGTCCTTGCTCAATACATTCCCAGGCTTTATCTTTTTGTCCGGTTTTATAATAAATATTGCCGGCATTTAAATAGTTTTTCTCTTGTTCATAACCGAGAGCCGCAGCTCTTCTGTAATGACCAGCTGCTTCAAGTGAATCTTCCTTCAAAACCAGTACTGAAGCAATGAGCTGATAAATTTTCCCTTCATTGGGCTCCAATAAAATGGCCTTTCTGAATTCTGCCGATGCCGCATCCAATAATCCATTGGAAAGGAATTGCTCTCCCGCTTTGATATGCTGTTTTGCGCTTTGTCCAAACAAACAGAAACAACCCACACAAAAGAAAACTAATATTGCTAATCTTCTGGCCATTCAGTACTTAATACTTAAAATGATAAATTCGATGCCAAAACTACAAAAACATTGCCAGAAGTTACTGAGATTATAGGCCAATTTCACCTAATCTTAGATAAATAAAGCTTTTGAGAAGTATTTTTTATTTTTGATTTGTCTTAAGCAGCGTGGAACCTCATTTTCTCACGTCCAAATTAATGTGTTGAAAAGAGCGCGCATGAGTTCCTTTTAGGTCCATTACAAGTATCTGCACCAGTGCCCCGACAGCATAGGAATTCCTTAAATTACGGTTTCAGTTATTTAAATAAACGGTTAAGTTATCCCCCATAATATTTTTTGCTACGCCTGGAGATACCTTTAGCTCCGGTGCCGGAACCCCGTTTTTGAAATCATTATCGCCGATAAACACCCGCGCTTCGTCCCACAGTCCATCATCAATAAATGACTGCAACAATTGCCTGCCCCCTTCTACTATTATCGACTGTACATCGTTGTGGTATAAATATCCCAGAATCTCTTTCAGAATATTTTCGTTGAAATCAACTTTATAGTATTGCAGGTTATCTGATTCTGTATTTTTCTCACTATTAAAAACAATGGTCGGCACACTTCCGTCTAGAACTTTTGCCCCCACAGGAATTCTGCATTGCCTGTCCAAAAGAATTCTTATTGGCGATTTTCCTGGCCACAACCTGGTATCTAATCCGGGATTATCCTGCATGACCGTATTTGTCCCTACCATAATTCCCCCCTCATGGGATCTCCATTTGTGCACCAACATCCGCGAAACGGGATTTGATATCCAGTTAGGCCCTATTGGTGAACCATCTGCCCTGTCAATATCAAGGAAGCTATCCCCTGACTGTGCCCACTTCAAAATTACATATGGGCGTTTTTTCATATGAAAAGTAAAAAACCTCTTGTTTAACCTCAGGCACTGTTCTTCTAAAACCCCTAATACAACATTCACCCCGGATTTTTTTAGTTTCTCTATTCCTTTACCGGCAACAAGCGAATTCGGATCAATTGTTCCAATTACCACCTCTCTTATTTTATGGCTTATAATCAAATCTGAGCATGGAGGCGTTTTCCCTTGATGCGAGCATGGCTCCAAATTAACAAAGAGGGTACTTTCCTGCAGAAGATCTTTATTTTTTACGGAATTAATTGCATTGACTTCGGCATGTGGTTCCCCATATTTTAAGTGGCACCCTTCACCAATTATCCTGTCATTGTGAACTATTACAGAACCAACCATAGGGTTAGGGGCAACATTTCCCTTTCCGTTTCTGGCCAGATCAATACAACGCTGCATATAATTTTTATAGTTTTGTCTCATAAAATGTATTGTAAACAGGATTCAAGAATACAAATATAGCATTTAGCAGAATTCCTGTTAGTTGAATGTTTAGCCTTAATTTATGTCTTTTAAAACAGTACCTGAATATAAAAGTTTATTCCTAAAGAAACTCGACAGTATTTATCCTGCGGAAGAAATTGACGCTATTTTCAGACTTGTTGTCGAACAAGTCTTCAATGAACAATATCTGTCTGTAGTGACCAACAGAAATATTGCCCTTTCTACAAAACAATCTGATGTTCTTAAAGAGATACTGGACCAGCTTTTTTTAAAAAAGCCAATACAGTACATCCTTAATAAAGCATACTTCTATGAACTGGAGCTTGAAGTAAGCCCCTATGTTTTAATACCAAGGCAGGAAACAGAATTGCTCGTTCACACGCTTATTGAGAAGTTAAAATCAAAGCTGGACCCGAAAATACTCGATATTGGTACAGGAAGCGGCTGTATTGCAATTTCTTTGAAAAAACACATCCCCAAAGCTCATGTTACTGCTGTAGACGTATCTGAGAATGCTTTAAAAGTTGCAGAACAAAATGCCAGGACAAATAACCTTGATGTCCGTTTTATAAACGACGACATTTTGCACCCTCTTTTCAAAGATTATGGTAATTATGATTTGATTGTGAGCAACCCACCATACGTAAGGGAATCTGAGAAAAAACAAATGCATGACAATGTTTTAGCATTTGAACCTGAACTGGCCCTTTTTGTGGAAGATAAAAATCCGTTAATCTTCTATGATACCATATCATCATTCGCAGAAAGCAGGTTAAAAAAGGGAGGTATTTTAGCTTTTGAAATAAATGAGGCTTTTGGCCGGGAAACGATTGACACAGTTTTAAAATATTCATTTTCCGACCCGGAACTTATTTCGGATTTAAACGGTAAAGATCGAATAGTAGTCGCAAAAAGAAAATGAGAAAGCCTGATTCAGAAACAGACATTTTAAACCGACTTCGGCAAATTTGCAGCAAGTCAGAAAAAAGCCCTAAAGACATTCAGGATAAATTAAAACAATGGAATTCTGAATGTGACCCCTTATATATTATAGGTGTATTAAAAAAAGAAGGCTTTTTGGATGAGAGCAGATATACGATGGCATATGTTAATGATAAAATAAAGTTTGCCAGGTGGGGGAAAATAAAGATCCGGTATCACTTAAAATTTAAAAGTATCAGTGAAGGCATAATTGACCATAACCTTAATAGCTTTCCTTTCGACGAGTATAGAAAAATAATTGAAGGTGAAATCCGGAAGAAAAACAGTGCCCTAAAAGAATCGGATCCTTTTAAACGAAAACAAAAACTTTTATCATTTGGTAACCAAAGGGGCTTTGAATGCGAACTTCTTTTGGAAATTATTGAAAGCCTACCGGAGTTATCATAAATAATTATTGAATTTTCCTAAATAAAAAATAACAAATTGATTCAATTCTATATCATTCCTCTTTAACTTTGATTTATCAAACACCATAATTCTCTATAACACATTAAAAAAACACAGACATGAAAAAAGCGTACGTACATTTCGCAGAGGGTTTTGAAGAAATTGAAGCCTTAACCATTGTTGACGTGCTCCGCAGGGCAGATATCCCAACTGAAATGGTTTCTGTTACCGGACAACTGGAGGTTTCAGGTGCACATGGAATTAAAATCATCACTGACATTGTTTTCGAAGATGTAAATTACGACGAAAGCATTATTGTAATCTTGCCTGGTGGTATGCCCGGAGCAAAAAACCTCCAGGAACATGCCGGACTGGCTGAAATACTTAAATCAAAAGCAGAAAAACAAGAACCCGTAGCTGCCATTTGTGCTGCCCCAATGGTTCTTGGCGGACTTGGAATTCTCGAAGGTAAAGATGCGGTGTGTTATCCCGGATTTGAAGATGAACTAAAAGGTGCCTCAATAAAATCTTCACTGGCAATAAAGTCTGACAATATAATTACAGGTAAAGGCCCCGGAGCAGCTTTTAATTTTTCCCTTGAAATTGTAAAAGAACTAAAAGGAGAAAATGTTGCTGATGAATTATCAAAAGATTTGATTGCTACTACATGGAATTAAATACTGTTTTAAAGCATAAATGATATTAACAATTGCAAAAACACCTAAAAAAACAGGATAACTACCAAAAAGAAAAACATCCCTTCTTTCAATATTAAATTAACTTTAAAGGAACAGTACAGCATTTCATGCTGTACTTTTTTTTATCCTTACAAAAAACACCCTATTACTTAAAAAAAGTAAAAAAAAAGAGAACTCCCCTTAAAAGAACACCCCCTTCTATTAAATTAACTGATAATTATTCAATCTACCCCTAAAAACATTTTCTTCGCTTTAATGCGAGCTCAAATCAATTAAAACGCTAATTATCAGTTAATTACTTAACTTTCGCTGTGTTATTAAAATCACACCCTTTCATATTATCACATTTTTTAGGGTTTTTACTTACACTTTTTCCCACTTCTTTTTAAATCGTCCAAATACTATAAGTTGAATTTAATATTTAATTAACAGTAAAAATGCTTTTGATTTGATTTCTTGCCTTATCTTTGTATCAGTTAGTTTATCAAAAGCGAGTGAAATATGAACATTTTAAAAGGAGCGGTATTACGTGTACTGCTGATTTTATTAGTTGCCGCCGTATTACCCGGTTTGGGGATAGCAGGTGGAGAAGTGAAAGTAAAACCTTCAAAAGAAAAATCTAAAGCAATTGTTAGTCTGGATGACTTCGATGCACAAAAAGTTACTCTTTCAATTGAGAATGAAGACCAAAATTTAATCTTTTACTCAAAGTATATCGGTAACCCATCGGAATACAAAAAGCTTTTTGATTTTTCTCAATTAGATGACGGAAAGTATGTTATTCTAGTTAATTCTTCAAACGAGGTTATTGAAAAACCTATTGTAATTAAAAATTCAGAAATCGTTTTGGAAGAAGAATCTAAAGTTTTGTACAGACCGGTTTTCAGAGTAAAAGATAAAGCATTGCTTGTTTTTCATAACAATAAGTCTTTGGACAGTTATAAAATCAACTTTTATGACGGAGACGGGAAATTTTTCTCAGATGAAACAAAGGATTCTTCAATTTCAAGAAAATACAATTTTTCTCATCTTCCTTCAGGAAGCTACACTGTTGTAGTAAGCAACAGCGAAGACTTTTATTCTCATCGTTTTGAGATAAAATAAGTCTTCTATTTATCATTAGGATCTATTCTTCTTATATAGTTTTCATTTAGTTAGGGTTAAGCCCGGATCGTCGATCCGGGCTTTTTTTATGAAAATTCTCTAAATAGTAGTCATCCTTTATAAAACTAACAATCACCCCCTCAAGATTATTTAGCCGAACTACCTGTGTTTGTTGGAATGTCGTAAATCAATCTCGAAACAGCTTTTGTTTCTGCTCCAAACTAATTTATTTAAGTCCAATACAACATGACCTGCCCCGTATTTAGCCAAGGCGACCTAAAGTTTTCTCCTTTCTAATTTATCTAACCCATAAAAATTATCACCCTGAGGAATAAGATGGTATTTTTCTTTAGGATAAACCAGGCTGGTATAATATCCCTCCTGAATTCATCTGGTTAAAATAAGCCTGTGCGATAGTACAAGGCAAGCTTTTGGGAAAACCTGTCCGGAAAGAGTATTTTAAGCTTCTGTTTTTGAAAAAGATACAACGATTTGCAGGATAATCAACAGAGCTTGAATGTTCACCATACCCAATAGTTATAGTTAATAAACCGGGAACTATAAATTTCATAAAACATTCATAAACAATGTTTTAATTATTGTAAACATTGATTTTTAACAAAAAAATACTGTTTATTAATCAAATTATATAGTCGCTCCGACAATAAAAAGGAATTCTGTATATTTGCCATAAAATTACTACGTTAATGACTAAAAAAAGAGAAAATAACATAATTGAACCACTATCGGTTGACTGTGTAATATTTGGATTTGACGATGCTAGATTAAAGGTGTTATTGATTAAACGAACCATTGAGCCGGAAGATGGCAGTTGGGCCCTACCAGGGGGCTTTATAAAATATGATGAAAATATAGAAGATGCTTCAGCCAGGGTCCTTAGGGAAAGAACCGGGGTTACAGATCTTTACATGGAGCAACTGGGGGCTTTTGGCGATATAAACCGCTTTCCGGACAAACGTGTAATAACCATTGTGTTTTATGCGCTTATTAAACCGGGAAAATACAATTTAAACCCGGGTCCGGATGCCAGCGACGCAGATTGGTTTGAACTTGACAGATTGCCCCGTCTCCCATTTGACCATGAAGAAATAATAAACTCTGCCCTGGCACGGCTTAGAGTAAAAGTCAAGTATAAACCTATTGGATTTAACCTTTTAGCAGATAAGTTCCCACTATTGCACCTGCAAGGACTCTATGAAGCAATATACAATGTTGAATTTGACAAGCCCAACTTTCGTAGAAAAATAATGAAGATGAACCTTCTTATCCCCTTAAATGAAAAACAGAAAGGGGTTCCACACCGCTCTGCAAGACTTTACAAATTTGACAAGAAAAGGTACCATGATTTAACAGAAAAAGGGTTCATTTTCGAAATTTAAACATTACTTATTTAAACCTGTTGTTGCAATTAAATACTTTAGTCTCAGAAAAATGATTATTAAACAAATTACCCCCGGAACCTTTAAACTAGATGGAGGGGCTACGTTTGGAGTTGTCCCTAAAACCATGTGGGAGAAAGTTTATCCGGCAGATGAAAAAAACCTGTGCCTTTTTGCCCTTAGGAACTTATTAATTGAAACGCAAGGAAAAAAAATCCTGGTTGATACAGGTATTGGAAACAAACAGGAAAAAAGTTTTTATAAGCATTATTTCAGAGAAGGGCACCACTCAATTAAACAAGCGGTAATTGAGGCTGGTTACAACCCTTCCGAAATTTCTGATGTTATTCTTACACATTTGCATTTTGACCATGTTGGCGGAGCAGTTGAAAAGCTTGACACTGAATTTGTCCCCACTTTTCCAAATGCAAAATACCACGTAAGTAAGCAACAATGGGACTGGGCCCTTAATCCTAACCGTCGGGAAAAAGCTTCCTATTTAAAAGAAAATATCCTTCCTCTTGCTGAACACAAGGTTCTAAACCTTATTGAAAATGAAACAGAACTTGTTCCAGGGATCCAACTCAGGATGTTTCATGGGCATACTGCCGGGCTAATGATTCCTTTTATTAAATATAAAGATAAAACCTTTGTTTTTACCGCAGACTTATTGGCCCTTTCCGCTCATATTCCTGCTTCCTGGGTTTGTGGTTACGACACACGCCCCCTTATCTCGTTCGATGAGAGAGAGAGTTTTCTCAGGGAAGCAACTGAAAACAATTATTATCTTATATTTCAGCACGACGCTTATACAGAATCCTGTACATTAAAAGCAAGCGATAAAGGCTACCGGATAGACAAAACATTTACACTTGAAGAAATACTTTAATCCCCGGAATAATTGGTGAATAGAATTGCAGGCTGAATAAAACGAGGATAAACAAAACCCATTGACAGTTGTTCTACAGTTGTGAAAGTAGTTCGATTCATATTAATTATTACATTTCTTTCTATAATGACGGATACTAAAGCTCAAACTAAAGAACTGGCTACTTTAGGGGGTGGTTGTTTTTGGTGCACCGAAGCCGTTTTTTCAAGAGTTAAAGGTGTTACTGAAGTAAAATCGGGTTATAGTGGCGGCCATGTTAAAAAACCATCTTATAAAGAAGTGACAACCGGACTTACCGGCCATGCAGAAGTCATTCAAATAACATTCGACAATACCATTATTTCGTACTCAGAAATCCTGGATATCTTTTTCAAAACACATGACCCAACCCAATTAAACAGGCAGGGCAATGATGTGGGGACCCAGTACCGCTCTGTGGTTTTTTTTCATGACAACAAGCAAAAGCTGGAAACTGAAAAACTAATACATAAGCTTAACCAGGAAAAGATATGGGATAAGCCTATTGTAACGACTGTTGAAGTGTTTGACAGATTTTACCCGGCTGAGGATTATCATGATAATTATTATGAAAACAATCCGAACCAAGGGTACTGCCGGTTTATTATTGCTCCAAAAATTCAGAAGTTTGAGGGAAAGTTCAAAGATTACTTAATCGCTCATTAAGTGGCTTCTCTACAAGCTCCACGGTGTCAAGTACGATTTCTTCTACGGTATCCAGAAATGCTTTATTCTCTTTATTAATTTTTTCCCTTATTAACCTGTAGCTGGAAATTACATCAAACTCATTCTTTGTTGATTTTATAAATTTCTCCAATGAATTGTTCAGCACCACTTTATCGTGCCAGTTTCCGAGTTTATCTTCAGTATCTTTAATCAAATCAAGTAAATCGTCATCAAAACCCGGCACTTTAATTTTTTTTAGGAGCGACACTATAGCACTGATTTCTTTTAACGTAATTCGTATTTGATGAATAACCAGTTCGTCGGAATAGGCAATGTTGTCGCGTATAAGGTTTATTCTGTCACGAATGAAAATAAGGGTCCTGTTTTCCAGCTCTTTTTGCTGAATATTTTTACAGCACTCTTTAACAACCTGACGGTTCTTTTTCAATTCAGAGATGTCAAATTCTTTCAGTTTTTCACGTAACTTCCCCGATAAACTTTCAATTCTCGCATTTATATACTTCCCGTAATAATTAAGCTCTTCCTTTTTCAGCTTATATGCCGCCACAGTATGCATGTTAACCTGCGCCTCCCTAATACTTCCGGCTGGTTTAAATATGCTCCTCAGAGGTTTCATATACGTTGTTGAATCGAAGTCTCCTGTTATTAACTCCAACAACCGGTAAATAGCGTTTATCCTTTTTATACTTACCCTAAAGTCATGATAATGTTCTTCCTTTGAGCGCGGAGACTCCAAATGACGATAATTCTCAAACAATATCGCCTCCTTATCCTTATAAAACCGGTATAATTCCATTCCACTCTCCGAAGCAAACATCTTAATACAGTTTTAACCCGGCACATCCGGGAGTTTGTAAATGATTTCCACCAATATTCTGTTCTAAACCGCATAGATAATACGAGTTTTCCCCTACTATTTCTGTTCTCTGACAAAGCATCTTCATCACAAAGATCAATATTTTAATCGTTATTCCCCAATTTGTAAATTAATGTAAATATAACAATTTCTTTTTCTTAATTTCATAAAAGAAGGCTGTCCTCATGAGAAGACAGCCTTATATGTAATATCCATTGATTATTTATATGATTCTATAAGGATCTCAAGAATTTTTATTGCCGCTTCCGAGACGGAAGTTCCGGGTCCAAAAATTGCCATTACCCCTGCATCATAAAGAAACTGGTAGTCCTGTGCAGGAATAACCCCTCCCGCAATTACCATGATATCTTCACGGCCTAGCTTTTTCAGTTCTCCTATCACCTGTGGAACGAGTGTTTTATGCCCCGCTGCCAAGGATGATACCCCCAGTACATGAACATCGTTCTCTACGGCTTGACGGGCTGCTTCTTCAGGTGTTTGAAACAATGGTCCGATATCAACATCAAAACCAATATCTGCATATCCTGTAGAAACCACTTTGGCCCCTCTGTCGTGTCCATCCTGTCCCATTTTTGCCACCATTATCCTGGGCTGACGGCCTTCAATTTTCGCAAATTCTTCACACAACCGTTTTGCTTTGGCAAAACTCCCATCGTTTCCTGACTCGGATGAGTACACTCCGTTTATGGATCGTATCACAGCTTTATATCTACCTGAAACTTTTTCAATTGCATCTGATATTTCCCCTAAAGTAGCCCTTACTTTTGCGGCTTCTACTGACAATGCCAGTAAGTTGCCCTTTCCGGTTTCCGCTGCTTCGGTTATTTTGGTAAGTGCAACCTGAACAGCATTGTTGTCCCTTTCCGATTTGAGCTTCTCCAACCGCTTTATCTGTGCCTCACGCACTGCAGTATTATCAACCTCTAAAATATCAAGAGGTTCTTCTTTGTCGAGCCTGTACTTATTTACCCCAACAATTGAGTCTGCCTTGGAGTCTATCCTTGCCTGTTTTCTGGCTGCGGCTTCCTCAATTCTCATCTTGGGCAAACCGGTCTCGATTGCCTTTGCCATTCCGCCAAGCTCCTCGACTTCTTCAATAAGGTTCCAGGCTTTATGAACAAGTCCTTCCGTCAGCGACTCTATATAGTAAGAACCTGCCCAAGGATCGACCGAACGGCAAACATTCGTCTCTTCCTGAATGTATATCTGGGTATTTCTGGCAATACGTGCAGAGAAATCTGTTGGGAGTGCAATCGCTTCGTCAAGAGCGTTTGTGTGCAATGACTGTGTATGCCCAAGTGCTGCGGCCATTGCCTCAATACAGGTCCGTGCCACATTGTTGTAAGGATCCTGTTCTGTCAAAGACCATCCTGAAGTTTGCGAGTGCGTCCGTAGTGCAAGCGATTTGGGATTTTTAGGATTAAATTTGTTTACAATCTTTGCCCAAAGTAATCGTGCAGCCCTCATTTTTGCTATTTCCATGAAGTGGTTCATGCCAATTGCCCAGAAGAATGATAGACGGGGGGCAAATGCGTCAATATCCAGTCCGGCTCTAATTCCTGAACGTAAATAATCCAATCCGTCTGCCAATGTGTATGCCAGTTCGATGTCTGCTGTTGCCCCTGCTTCCTGCATATGGTAACCTGATATACTTATCGAATTGAACTTTGGCATATTTTGGGAGGTGAACTCAAAAATATCGGCAATAATTTTCATCGACATTTCCGGTGGATAAATATATGTATTACGCACCATGAATTCTTTCAGGATATCATTCTGGATCGTTCCGCTCAACTCTTCAAGTTTAGCCCCTTGTTCAAGTCCTGCAACAATATAAAATGCCATAACAGGAAGAACTGCCCCGTTCATTGTCATTGAAACGGACATCTTGTTCAACGGGATTTGATCGAACAGGATTTTCATATCAAGAATTGAATCAATGGCCACTCCTGCTTTTCCCACATCTCCAACCACACGCTGATGATCAGAATCATATCCCCTGTGTGTGGCCAGATCAAATGCTACTGACAACCCTTTCTGTCCTGCTGCCAGGTTTCTGCGGTAAAAGGCATTCGATTCTTCTGCTGTAGAAAACCCTGCATACTGCCTGATTGTCCAGGGGCGCATTACATACATGGTTGAATACGGCCCTCTTAAATAAGGGGGTACCCCTGCAGCATAGTTCAGGTGTTCCATTTCAAACAGGTCTTCCTTCGAGTAGACAGGTTTTACCGGTATTTGTTCCGGTGTCATCCAGTCTTTTGAAATTCCAGCCTGTTTTTCCCATTCTGCTGCCGACTTCTTTGAAGCCTCAACACTTTTTATATTTATTTTCGAAAAATCTGGTTTCATTTTAATCCGTTTAAAGTTTATGGCTTAAAGTTTAATTCTCCTTTAAACCATCAACCTATTTTATTCAATTCCCAAAAGTTTGTTAAAGCCCTGAAGTGTTTCAAGAACATTTGACCGTACGTGTATGAAGTGTTCTATTCCTTTTGCTTTGAGTTCGTCCATACAGGCTGGGGCCCCGGCAACAACAAGTATAGCCTGTTCCCCGAGATGTTCTTGTACTTGTGGCACAACTTCAGCATATTCATCGTCGCTACTGCAAACTACCACAATGTTGGCATTTGCTTCTACAGCTGCTTTAACACCTTCCTCAGCCGATTTAAATCCCAGGTTATCAACCACCTCATAACCCGCACACCCGAAAAAGTTACATGAGAATGTTGCTCTTGCTTTCCGAAAAGCTAAATTCCCTATCGTAAGCATAAAGGCTTTGGGTTTCTTTCCTGAATTCTCTGTTGCAAGCCTAAGCGCTTCAAACCCTTCTGCACCACGAAATTTCCTTATTGGCCTGACGGTACCTCCTTTCGTTTCAACCTGCCTATCTATGGCTTCAGCTTCAATATCTTCTTTTACCATCTCTCCTGTATTTGGAAATTGGTTTGTTCCAAGCAAAACTTCCCGTCGTGTAGCAACATTTTTCGTTCTTTTTGCTGCTGTTTCTTCCAACCCCTCCTGGACAACCCCGTCCTTTAATGCCTGAAGGTAACCACCTTTACTATCAATTTCAAGAAAGAGTTTCCAGGCTTCTTCAATAACAGAATCTGTGATATTCTCAATATAATAACTGCCGGAAGAAGGATCTACAATTTTATCGAAATACGACTCTTCCTTAAGTATTATCTGAATGTTTCTTGCTATTCTGTCTGAGAACCTATTTTGCTTTTTAAAAGATGTGTCAAAAGGTTTTACTACCAACGAATTTGTTCCTCCAATAACTGCCGCCATAGCTTCAGTGGTTGCCCTTAACACATTCACATAAGGGTCATAAATGGTGGCATTCCAATTTGAAGTTATCGAACCGATATGGATTTTTTTATTTTCTGCCCCATAAGCATCTAACAGCTTTGCAAAAAGAAAACGGGCTGCCCGTATTTTTGCTATTTCCATAAAATAATTCGTGCCTACTCCGAAATTAACCTGCAAATGGCGACTGATAACATCTGCCGACAGCCCTGCGTCCATTAAGCGGGTAAAATACTCAGCAGTCATTGCCAGGCTATAGCCCAGTTCCTGAACAACTGATGCCCCTGCATTATTAAAATGTTGTCCGTTTACGGAAAAAGCCCTGTAAACAGGCAGGTTCTCTTCGGTGTACTGAATTGTATCCTTTAAAACAAAAAAGTCGGTATTCTCATCTTCTGCCCATGTACCCTTTATCGTAAGGCAACCCAGGGGATCGTAACTAACTGCCCCTTTAACTTCCGATTTATCAATGCCTCTTTGCGTTATTACCCCGGCAAGGTATTTAATTATTTCGGGTGAGTTATGCCAACTATTAAAATATACACCAATACAATTGATGTAAACATCCTTTAATAAGGCTTCAACATCTGCTTCTGATTTTAAAATGCAACTACCACTTTCACAATTAACATTAAACCCCAGCGATGTAACCCCACGATCGAGGATAAATAGTGCTTCTTTATTTGCTTCCTGCAAATCACCAGCCTCAATGTCCTGTCTTATTTCCCAATCATTGGTATTTGCAGTATTGCCCCTGGTGTAAGGATACTCCCCGGGCAAGGTATCGAGATATTCTTTTCCCTGAAGATCTTCCCGCCTGAAATAAGGGTTTATTTTAAGCCCCTCCAGTGTTCTCCAGACGAGTTTTTTCCCATAATCAGCACCTTTGAGGTCTTTTTTTATGACCTCTTCCCATCTTTCGGTGCTAACCGGAGGAAATTCGTTAAACAGTTTTTCTTTATGATTAGCCATAGTTGTTTGTTGTTAAAAATCAAAAAATATCAGAGTAAATTACCCTCCTTGTTGATTTACCAGTTTTTCTTTTTGGTTCATGATTAATCAAGCGAACCAATCATTTTTGAAGGCACGACCCACTCTTCGAATTGTTCTTCCGTAAGAAGTTCCAGATCCAGTGCGGCCTGCTTCAACGTTGTTCCTTCCGCATGAGCCTTCTTCGCTATTTTTGCGGCATTATCGTATCCTATATGTGTATTTAATGCTGTTACGAGCATTAAAGAGTTTCTAAGATGTTCTTCTATTCTGGAATGGTTTGGTTCTATTCCTACAGCACAATTATTATTGAATGCCTGACAGGCATCACCAAGTAGTGTTGCGGACTGTAAGAGGTTTGCTATCATAACAGGTTTAAATACATTTAGCTCAAAATGTCCGTTTGAACCTCCTACGCTGACTGCTACGTCGTTGCCCATTACCTGGGCACAAACCATTGTTATTGCTTCTACCTGCGTCGGGTTTACTTTGCCGGGCATTATAGACGATCCTGGCTCGTTTGCAGGAATTACAATTTCCCCAATTCCTGAACGCGGCCCCGAGGCAAGCATTCTAATATCGTTTGCTATTTTCATCAGGCTTACGGCCAGTTGCTTTAATGCCCCGTGCGACTCAACAATTGCATCGTGAGCTGCCAGCGATTCAAACTTATTCTCTGCTGTAATAAATGGCAGCCCGGTTAATTCTGCAATTTGAGATGCTACTTCAACTGCATATCCCTTTGGGGTATTTAGGCCAGTACCCACTGCTGTGCCCCCAAGTGCCAATTCTGAAAGATGGCTAAGCGTGTTTTTTATTGCTTTAATTGCGTGACTTAGCTGTGCAACATACCCCGAAAACTCTTGTCCAAGTGTAAGCGGTGTGGCATCCATCCAGTGCGTGCGCCCTATTTTAACTACATCCTTCATGTTCGCTGCCTTTTCGGCCAACGTATCGCGAAGGGTTTCAACTTTTGGTAACGTTTCCTCCACGAGTTTTTTATAAGCAGCAATATGCATGGCGGTAGGGAAGGTGTCGTTTGAAGATTGAGATTTATTCACATCATCATTAGGGTGAATGTGCCTTTCCCCTTCCCCTAACTTATTTCCTTGCAGTACATGTGCCCTGTTTGCTACTACTTCGTTTGTATTCATATTTGACTGAGTTCCGGAACCTGTTTGCCAGATAACTAAGGGGAACTGATCGTCAAGCTTTCCTTCAATTATTTCATCGCAGGCTTTGGCTATTAAGTTCTTCTTTTCTTCTGGTAATACCCCCAGCTTACAGTTTGCTATTGCAGCGGCTTTTTTCAGGTACCCGAATGCCCTGATAACCTCAACCGGCATTGAACCTGAAGGCCCAATAGGGAAGTTTAGTATTGAACGCTGGGTTTGTGCCCCCCAGTATTTTTCGGCAGGGACTTTTACCTCGCCCATGGTATCTTTTTCTATCCGGTAATCCATATTTTGATGTTTTATATTATTGAACTCTATATGCCTGCTGATAATTTATGCCCCCCTAAGTCAGTTCATCTGCTTTTTCCGGCGGCTGGGCAAGAACCGCTTTTTGCTTCCCAACAATAATTGGCCGTTGAAGCAACTTGGGGTTTTCAACAATTATTTGAATCCATTCTTCATCATTAAATTCTTTTCCTTTTAATTCTTTTTTATAAACCTCTTCCTGCTTCCGTACAATATCAATTGGACTCAGATTTGTCTTTAGAAGAATTTCTTTTATTATTTCTTCGGTTAATCCTTCTTTTAAATATTCAACGACCTCTATTTCCGTCGTTTTTTCCTGAAGATATTTTAATCCTTCACGGCTTTTTTTGCACCGGGGGTTATGGTAAATTCTGAACATCATTTATTTGTCTTTCTTTTGTCCATACTCCATCAGAAATGCCTTTATAAAATCGTTAATATCGCCATCGAGAACGGCCTGAGTATTTCCGGTTTCAACATTTGTACGAAGATCTTTAACCAGTTTATATGGATGGAGGACATAGTTTCTTATCTGCGAACCCCATTCAATTTTCATCTTCGTCCCTTCTATTTCGGCCTGTTTTTCCATTCTTTTGCGAAGCTCCATTTCATAAAGGTGTGAACGAAGGATCCGCATGGCATTTTCACGATTTTTAAGTTGTGAGCGGGTTTCAGTGTTTTCTACTGAAATTCCTGTTGGTAAATGTCGAACCCGGACTCCGGTTTCAACTTTGTTTACATTTTGTCCCCCGGCCCCTCCTGACCGAAAAGTATCCCATTCTAAATCTGCCGGGTTAATCTCAATCTCAATATTATCATCGACCACTGGTGAGACGAAAACCGAGGCAAAAGATGTATGCCTTCGTGCATTTGAGTCAAACGGCGATATACGGACCAGGCGGTGGACCCCGTTTTCACTTTTCAGGTAACCATAAGCATAATCACCTGTAAACTCAAGTGTTACCGACTTAACTCCTGCCTCATCGCCAGCAAGGTAACTAATTTCTTTTACCTTAAAGTCATTTCTTTCTCCCCAACGGATATACATACGCATGAGCATTTCTGCCCAATCCTGGCTCTCGGTACCTCCTGCTCCCGAATTTATCTTCAATATTGCCCCAAGTGAATCTTCTTCTTCACTAAGCATATTTTTAAATTCGAGATCTTCAATTTGTTCTATAATGCTTTTGTAAAGTCCGTCAACTTCATCGGTTGAGGCCTCCCCGGCGTCAACGAACTCAATAAGTACGTGAAGGTCTTCAAGATCTGATGCAATCTTATTATAAGTATTCGTCCAGAATTTTATGGAAGAAATTTTCTTCATTTGCTCCTCTGCTGCTTTGGGGTCATTCCAAAAGTCGGGAGCCTGGGTCTTTGCCTCTTCTTCTTCTAATTGAATTTTCTTTCTATCTACGTCAAAGATGCCTCCTTAGCGCTAACTCACGCCCGGAAAGCTCTTTCAATTGCTCTGCTGTAACCATATAAGCGATTTTTAAAGAGGGCTAAAATTAGTAAATAAGCAGGAAACCGCCTAATACATTTGGTAGTTGTAAGAAAAGACTGACAAATATCAAGCGGAAAACGGATTTATTCTCTGAGGATTCAAATAAGAAAGTTGCATTTAAACCAGGAATTTGGTTATGGCGAGCGCCATTCCAAACAGTTGAGGTCCCGGTTGATGATATCCCTCTCCCAATGTTTTACGATCATGACTACGTGCCATTTTGTTCGCTTCAATTTCTTATAAACGGTTTTAAGCTGACCGGCAATAATCAAGCGAGAAATTTACCTTATTTTATAAATTTGAGTAGAAATAAAAACTGCCCGATAACCGGGCAGTCTGTCTAATTAAACTTTCAAAACGTTTCTTTTGAAAATATATAATGTTATGCCATCAGAAGTCTACAATCTTGATTTCGGTCCTTCTGTTCTCCTGATGCTCTTCTTCTGAACACCTTACACCATCTTTACAACGATTTTTCAGTTTAGATTCTCCATAACCTTTTGCCGCAATCCGGCTTTTTGCAATACCTTTTGTTACAATATAATTTACGGCTGACTCCGCCCGTTTCTGGGACAATGTCTGATTAGAAGAATTTGAGCCCCTTGCATCGGTATGCGAACCTAATTCAATTGTAATGGTTTCGTTATCTAATAAAAACTGAACCACTTTATCAAGTTCCATAGCTGCATCTTCCCGAATATCAGCTTTACCCAAATCGTAATAAATGTTTGGAATTTCTATGGTTTTGCCCACAACAATTTCCTCCATTTCTACCTCAATGAACTCTTTTACATCAAGCCATCCGGGTTCCATGTCTTTTGTTGTGAATTCTCCTCTTCGTGTAAAATATTTCTTTTTCCTAAGCAGGATATCGTAATCTGTATCAGGTTCAAGCAATTCTCTGAAGTTTCCGTTATTATCTGTTACCGCAGCAATCTCTTTTCCGCCATTTTTGGGTGTAACCGTAATTTCTACTCCTGCCTCTCCTTTTCCGCTCTCTTTTTCATAGATAAATCCAAACACGCCCCATTCCTGGACCAATGTTAATGGTATATCATAATTGAATACATCCCCTTCGGCTTTTTCTTTATCTGCAAAAATATCAACAGCGAGATCTGTGTATGTTGGACGGGAAGCTGTAATTTCATAAGACTTACCAGGTTTCACTTCAATTTTTACTTTTCCGTTTTCATCACTTTTCCCACGGAATAACTCACTCCCATCTTTGTCTTTTATAACTACATCTGTATTAGGAAGTACTTCTCCGGAAACTTTTTTAACTGTAGTCCCAATAAAGCTTATTGAAGAAGTGGGTTTTTCCAGCATGGTAAACTTATATATGTCATCATCTCCTTTTCCCCCTTCACGGTTCGATGCAAAATACCCGTCCTGCTCACTCTGTGCGAGATAGAAACTAAAATCATCTGAAGAGCTGTTTAGCGGATACCCCATATTTACTATGGTATATGTGTTATCCCCGTTTTTCTCAGCCAGAAAAATATCCAGCCCCCCCAGGCCAAGGTGGCCATTTGAAACGAAATATAGTTCATCGGTTGAACTTATATATGGAAACATTTCATCGCCTTCAGTATTAATGTCTTGCCCCATATTTACAGGTGCGGACCATCCATCATTATTTCTTTCTGAATAATAGATATCAGATCCCCCGTAACCCCCAGGCATGTCCGATGCAAAATATAAAATTCTATTATCTGCAGATATAGATGGATGGCCGCAAGAATACTCCTTACTGTTAAATGGCAACTCTTTCATTTCTTCCCAGCCTTTTTCTGTGCGTTTAGCTGTGTACAGCATAAAATGGTTTTCCTTTTTTTCGCTGTATTTTGGCATTCCATGTTTAAAACCATTTCTGGTTATGAATACTTCCTGATTATCTGGCGAATAACTGGCTGGTCCGTCATGAAAGCGAGAGTTTATTCCTTTGGAAAGAATGTCGGCTTCTTTATACAATGCAGGCTTTTCCAAATCAGCAGAATACAAATCAAGATATGGTCTTCCTTTCCATGGATATTCATATTGAATAATTGCCTGATCGTTTCTTCCAGATGTGAAGATTACTTTTCCTTCTACGATAACAGCTCCAAAATCTGAATATTCAGAATTAAAATAAACAGGTTCGATCTTGTATTTTTCATTGCTTAATATCTCGCGGATTACCGGTTCTGCTTCATGCTGTAGCTCCCCTCTTCTATCTTCATTCTTTAATTTATGGTATTTCTCTATCCATTTGTCGGCCTCTTCATACTTTTTGTTGTATTTGAGGGACTGGGCATAATAATAGATATCGGCTTCATTTGCGTCATTCCGTTCGGCCAGTTCTCTTAACAGTTCTTCGGACTTTACTGTTTCATTTATCTTGTAATAAGATATGGCCAGGTTCCTTCGGAGACTGTCTGGTGAGAACCCCCTTGTTACTACCTTTTCATACTTTTCTATTGCTTTAATATATGAGAGGCTATAATATTTCTTATCAGCTTGCCTGTGCTGTGTTTTAATAATAAGTGTATCAATTTCAGCTCTCATGTTACTGAAGAAACTGGCCCTGACCGTTACTGGTTTTACTGCTAATAGCAGTAAAACCATTGTGATAACATATTTATATTTCATCATTTTTTTAACCATGTTAATCATTAGAAATAGCGTGGTGATTTGACTTTATCATTACTAAACCCGGCAAAATCGTAGCTTATTAAAATTTCATGACTGCCATTACTTACACTACTCATGTCGGATAATGTGTGGTCGAATGAATAACCTACTGCTAACTGCCTGTTAACCTGAAGCTCAACCAAGAAAGCAATAGCATCCCCAACACGATAGGTTGTTCCCAGCCATAGTTTTTCCTTGTATAGTGCCTGCGCTGTAATGTCCAGAGATGGAGGGGCCCCTTCAACCAATTTATTGACAATTGAAGGTTTTATCTTCCAGTCGGAGTGGACATTAAACACATAGCCTGCCGTTAAAAAGAAATGTCTCTTTAATTCACTGGACACATTTGTAGAGGTACCTACATTCTCCAGTTCTGTCTTCACCAGTTTTG
Source organism: Bacteroidales bacterium (assembly GCA_965230395.1). Lineage (GTDB taxonomy): Bacteria > Bacteroidota > Bacteroidia > Bacteroidales > UBA10428 > UBA10428. Next base: position 307,499 of record CBDDKV010000002.1, on the reverse strand, counting down.
GCACAGAGATGCCTGCATAATAATCTTTTGTATACACATATACCCCGGCTCCCAGGTTGGGCTGAAAATTCTTATCGTAATCCTGCGAAAAAGTGTTATCCTGTTCATTTAAATTGATATCAGATAAGCCTACATGATAGTTGTATATTCCGCCTTTTAATCCGAGTGCTACCGTTAACTTTTCTGTTACGTTAAACCGGTGCGAATAATTGAGGTTTATATACGTATTTGTTACCGGCCCAATATTATCGGCAATAACGGATGCCCCTACTCCAATCTTCTTGTCTTTGATGGGGGTGTGCAACGCAAAAGTGTGAGAGCGTGGCGCCCCTTCCAGTCCTACCCACTGAAAACGTGACAGGAGAAGGGCGTTCATGGCATCTCTTGTTCCTGTATATGCCGGATTAACAGACATCATGTTAAACATGTACTGCGTATATTGCGGCTCTTGTTGCCCGTACCCTTTAGAAAGGGCACTCAGGGCAATACAAAGCACTATTATTGGTTTTATATAATTTCTCATTTTCATTTATTTTTCTAATTGAAGCTTTTTTTATCGATTGAGGTATACATATCCTGTTAAGGTTTTATTATTGTCATGAATTATAACCTGGTAGAAATATGTTCCTACAGGTAATTCTTTTCCTATTGATAGGTCTACATTCGAATTACCGTCCCAATCGTTTTTATAGTTATCCTGTTCAAATATTTTATTCCCCCATCGATTGAAGATGATTATTGAAACATGTGAATATTGCTCCAGTTCTTCAATTACAAAATAATCGTTGCTGCCATCACCGTTCGGTGAAAATCCTTGTGGAACAAAAATTTCTTCTTCGTCACAATTGTCCGGATCAATTCTGTCAGGAATATTATCGTTATCACAATCAGCTTCTGATTCACTTCCATCTGAAATGCCATCGTTATCCGAATCTGTATCTATATAGTCCGGTATACCATCTCCGTCTGTATCAATTGATCCTTCATCTGAGTCTGGAACTCCGTCACCATCAGAGTCGGTATCTCTGTAATCAGGGGTACCATCACCATCTGTATCCGTTGTGCCTTCATCGGAATCAGGGATGCCATCGCCATCAGAGTCGGTATCTTTGTAATCAGGAATGCCGTCTCCGTCGGTGTCCGTTGTGCCTTCATCAGAATCAGGGATGCCATCGCCATCAGAGTCGGTGTCTTTGTAATCAGGAATGCCATCTCCGTCTGTATCCGTTGTGCCTTCATCAGAATCAGGGATGCCATCGCCATCAGAGTCGGTGTCTTTGTAATCAGGAATACCATCTCCGTCTGTATCCGTTGTGCCTTCATCAGAATCAGGGATGCCATCGCCATCAGAGTCGGTGTCTTTGTAATCAGGAATGCCATCTCCGTCTGTATCCGTTGTGCCTTCATCAGAATCAGGGATGCCATCGCCGTCAGAGTCGGTGTCTTTGTAATCAGGAATACCATCTCCGTCTGTATCCGTTGTGCCTTCATCAGAATCAGGGATGCCATCGCCGTCAGAGTCGGTGTCTTCATCACTTGGAATACCATCACCATCCGGATCGTCTGTACCTTCTACATCGTTTGGAATTCCATCATCATCCTTGTCGTTATCGGTCACTGTTATTATAACTGTACCTGTTGAACATTTTGAAGGAGTTCCATTGTCACAAACCTCATAAACTAAACTGTCTGTGCCGGTAAATCCGTCATTCGGAGTATATTCGTAAGTTCCATCCGGGTTAATGACCACATTTCCATTTGATGGACCACTAACAGGGGTTTTATTAATTACAAGGTCGTCTCCATCTGGATCGGTATCATTCGACAGTAAGTTACCTTTCGCTGTTTTCCCTTCAAAGATATTTGCAGTATCATTTTTAACAATCGGTGAACTATTTGGTGGAAGTTCATCATCATTAATATCTGCTGTTGCCGAAGCCGTGGTTATGTTCACTCCTGATACACTTGCATTACTGATTTGGGCAATGACTGTTTCCGTCCCTTCTAAGTCAGAATCATCGCTTACCGGTACTGTAATTGTTCCTGTGGTTGAGCCATCGGCTACCGATATGGTGGCTGCCCCGTCTACCGCAGTATAGTCGCTACCACTGGTTGCTGTTCCGGTTCCTAAATCATCGAAATCGAATGTAATGACTGAACCTGTATTGTTGGTTGCACTTAGTGTAACCGTGTATTCAATGCTTACTGGTCCATTTTCATCACCTGCTGTGGTTACGCTGAGTACTGCATCAACTGTTTCATCATCGCTGATATCTGCCGTGGCAGAGGCTGTCGTTATGCTCACTCCTGACACACTAACATTGCTTATTTGGGCAATAACTGTTTCTGTGCCCTCAAAGTCAGAATCGTCGCTTACCGGTATTGTAATTGTTCCGGTTGTTGAGCCATCGGCTACCGATATGGTGGCTGCTGCGTCTACTGCTGTATAGTCGCTACCACTGGTTGCTGTGCCAGTTCCCAAATCATCGAAATCAAAGGTTATCGCTGAACCGGTCGTATTTGTTGCACTTAGTGTAACCGTGTATTCAATACCAACAGGTCCGGTTTCGTTTCCGGCAATGGTTACGCTTAATACTGCATTTATTGATTCATCATCGCTTATATTAGCTGTTGCAGTGGCAGTGGTTATGTTCACCCCTGACACACTTGCATTACTGATTTGGGCAATGACTGTTTCTGTTCCTTCCAAGTCAGAATCGTCGCTTACCGGTACCGTAATTGTTCCGCTTGTTGAGCCATCGGCTACCGATATGGTGGCTGCTGCGTCCACTGCGATATAATCACTGCCACTTGTTGCTGTGCCAGTTCCCAAATCATCAAAGTCGAAGGTTATTGCTGAACCTGTATTGTTCGTCGCACTTAGTGTTACGGTGTATTCAATACCAACAGGTCCGGTTTCGTTTCCGGCTGTGGTTACACTGAGTACTGCATCAACTGTTTCATCGTCGCTGATATCTGCCGTGGCAGAAGCGGTGGTTATGTTCACACCTGATACGCTTGCATTGCTGATTTGGGCAATAACTGTTTCTGTGCCCTCAAAGTCAGAATCGTCGCTTACCGGTATTGTAATTGTTCCGGTTGTTGAGCCATCGGCTACCGATATGGTGGCTGCCGCGTCCACTGCGATATAATCACTGCCACTCGTTGCTGTTCCAGTTCCCAAATCATCGAAATCAAAGGTTATCGCTGTACCGGTCGTATTGGTTGCACTTAGCGTAACTGTGTATTCAATACCAATAGGTCCGGTTTCGTTTCCGGCTGTGGTTACACTGAGTACTGCATCAACTGTTTCATCGTCGCTGATATCTGCTGTGGCAGAAGCGGTGGTTATGTTCACACCTGATACGCTTGCATTGCTGATTTGGGCAATAACTGTTTCTGTACCCTCAAAGTCAGAATCATCGCTTACTGGTATCGTAATTGTTCCGGTTGTTGAGCCATCGGCTACTGATATGGTGGCTGCCGCGTCTACTGCGGTATAGTCGCTACCACTGGTTGCCGTTCCTGTACCTAAATCATCAAAGTCGAAGGTTATTGCTGAACCTGTATTGTTCGTCGCACTTAGTGTAACTGTGTATTCTATGCTTACTGGCCCGGCTTCGTTTCCGGCTGTGGTTACGCTGAGTACTGCATCAACTGTTTCATCGTCGCTGATATCTGCTGTGGCAGAGGCTGTGGTTATATTCACTCCTGATACGCTTGCATTGCTGATTTGGGCAATAACTGTTTCTGTGCCCTCAAAGTCAGAATCGTCGCTTACTGGTATCGTAATTGTTCCGGTTGTAGATCCACCGGCTACCGATATGGTGGCTGCCGCATCCACTGCGGTATAATCGCTTCCACTGGTTGCCGTTCCTGTACCTAAATCATCAAAGTCAAAGGTTATCGCTGAACCGGTCGTATTTGTTGCACTTAGTGTAACTGTGTATTCAATACCAACAGGTCCGGTTTCGTTTCCGGCTGTGGTTACGCTGAGTACTGCATCAACTGTTTCATCGTCGCTGATATCTGCCGTGGCAGAAGCGGTGGTTATGTTCACCCCTGATACGCTTGCATTGCTGATTTGGGCAATAACTGTTTCTGTGCCCTCAAAGTCAGAATCGTCGCTTACTGGTATCGTAATTGTTCCGGTTGTTGAGCCATCGGCTACTGATATGGTGGCTGCTGCGTCCACTGCGGTATAATCGCTTCCACTGGTTGCCGTTCCTGTACCTAAATCATCAAAGTCAAAGGTTATCGCTGAACCAGTGTTATTGGTTATACCTAGTGTTACGGTGTATTCTATGCTTACAGGTCCATTTTCGTTACCATTTGTTGTTACACTTAATGTTGCTGTTGGAGCTTCGTTATCTTCATTTATAACCGTTACATCATCAGGGTTAATACCGTTGTAGTTATTATCTCCACTGGAAGCAGCGGCTGTTATTATCGTATACGTTATGTCTCCATCAAAAACAGCATCATCTTGCCCGGTTACTGTAATTTCCTGAGGATCGCTCCAGTTATTTACATCAAAAGTGATATTCGTACTTGATAGTGTTCCTTCCCCGGTATCATCGGAACTTAGACCTATGGTTACATCAGCGGTTGGCTGAGTGTTCAATACCACAGTAAATGTAGCTGTCTGTCCAGATTCATTTGTATTTTGCGATATTTCACTAACCGTAATACCTGCTGTTAACGAAGTATTATTATTCGGATTTAATGTTGCTGTAGAAGTATTATAAAGTGGTCCGGTTGCATCCTGATTGTATTCGCATACCATAAATCTGTATGTAGTAGCTTCAAGGATGTTATTCATCACTACACTTGTCCCAGTTCCATTATAAATACAGTACCAGCCGGAGGATCCTATCTGGCTGCCAAGTTCGAAACCCGAATTAGCATTGTAATTCGTCCCATCAACCGGAGATGGTTGTCCGGTAGTTGTCTGGCTTGCAAAAACAACCCGTCTTGTTCCGTTTCCGTTTACCCAGTTGATCTCCATTTGACTTGCTCCGGTATTTGGAAACGTAATGTCATGGGCCTGCACGGACGGTGTTGTTCCGTAAGTAGCCTGGCTAAGCGGATTTGTTGGCACACTACCTTCAATGAAGTCATAACTTCCGGTATAGTCGCAGACCATTACCCGATAGTCGGTAGAAGGTGATAATCCGGTAATTGAAACTGTGGATGGAGTTCCATCATAAACACAATACCAGCCTGTGGTGCCTATTTGATCTCCAGAGCCAAAAACTGTATTTGCAGCATAAGTAGTTCCATCAACAGGAGAAGGCTCATCGGTTGTTGAAGTTGTTTCCTTTACAAAAACCTGCCGTGCCGTTCCATCTCCATTTGTCCAGTCAATCTGCATTGAGTTGGTGGTAACATTACTGAATACAATATGGTGTGCAGGAGACTGGGCCAGAGTGGTTTGATTATTCGGGTCGGTTGCATTCGTTGTGGTCAGATAATTTTGATTTCCATCCGTTCCAAAATATTCACAAACCATTACGGTATAATCTGTATTTGTTGCCAGGTTTGTTATATCAACCGTACTTCCTGTTCCATCGTAAATACAGTACCATCCGGAAGTCCCAATTTGATCTCCTACTCCATATACTGTAGAAGCTTGATATGTTGTATTATTTACGGGAAGTGCATCGCCTGCTGTTGATGACAATTTTATGAACGCAATCCTGCTGCTTCCTGTTCCGTTTGTCCAGTTAACTGTAAACGAATTTGCCAGTACATTGGTAAAACTAACATTGGTTGCCTGTGTTATTGTCAGTGTGGTTTGATTTGCCGGATTACCTGTTGCAGTAGAAGTATTATATAGTTCTGTTCCTTCACCGTTATTATATTCCAAAACCATTACCCGGTACTCTGTTGCATCATTTAACCCGGTTACAACAACCTCAGGGGACGATGCCCCGTTATACACGCAGTACCAACCTGTTGTTCCAATCTGATCTCCGGAACCAAAGGCAGTATTTGCTGTATACGTGGTATTGTCTACAGGTAAAGGTTCACCAGAGCCTGTTTCCTTCATAAACACAACCCGTTTGGAACCGTTACCATTCGTCCAGTTTATTTTCATTGCTGAATTACCTACCTCACTGAAAAGAATATCTGTTGCCTGAACAGATGGTGCAGAGCCACTCAATCCTGGTAAATTAATGGTCTGATCGTTATTTTGTTTAACGCTGCAATACCACCAAGTATTAATTGTATTCACATTCCCGTAGTTATTATTCACCCATGTATGTGAAGGTGGAACAGCCCCATTTAATTCAACATTATATCCGGTTGTGCCATTAGGGAAATCTGAATGTGTTGAATTATTCGGATCATCCGGAATGTCAGAATCGTCCCAAAATAACTGAACGTTATAACCATTTGATGGCCGTACCTGGCTCACATCCAGCCCATCGGCTAGATATTCTGCATCATAGGTAGGGAAATGGCTTCGTCCGTCGGCGTATGATACGGTGAAGTTTAATGGAAATCCATCGGCCAGCACATTTCCATCACCATCCAATCCATCCCAGGGCATTGCCCTTATATATGGTGGTGTTTCTCCCGGTTGTGGTTCAATATCATAAACCAATACGCGGTCTTTTGAATTTGCTACATCATCATAAACATCGGTTACCGAAGGATTTTCTACGTTTAATAATATTCTAAAGGTCCCCGGTTGTGTTGACTCCAGGTTAAAACTAAATTTGTTACTACCTGTTTCCGCTGTTCGGGTTATGGTTGGGGTTCCTGCCAAATCTCCAAACGACGCACTTGGCATAATCTCTTCCGGCGGCGGGTTAAGAAATACAGGGAAACTGGCTGTTCCAGCTTCTGCCCCATTTACCGATTTTCTGTCCTCCTCAAGATTTCCGGAATTCCCCGGTCCCCGGTCGTTGTAATAAATTGAGAAAACGTATGGCCTAAAATTAGAACCTTTATAATCTACTTTAGACACAAACCCTTCCGTGGAATAGGCATATAGTGTAGCCTCAAATGAATCATCAGAAGTCCATCCTCCCATATCGAAAAACCAGATCATGGACCAGACACGTCCTATTTCTGTATATGTATTCCCGGCTTTGGCAACAGATATATCCCAAAATGGTATATCAACATTTCCCGAAAATTCAATATAATAATTCCCTGCCGGAGAGCCTGATGAGACAGTATAAACCTGGGATGTATACCCACCAGCCCCTACAACCTCTGTAGGCCCGGCAATAGCCTCCGATACATTTGAGGCATTTCCGTTGGTTGTATTTGTGTAAACCAAAACTCCGTTCGGATCATATATATTATATGTCTGACCAGTTGTTGAAAAACCCAGGTGAACGCTTTCCGTTGTAGGATCTTCAATGTAAATGTAAATTTTTAAATCATCAGAAGCTCCCGAAACACCCCACCCGTTTTGACCAATTTCAGTAACCGGATAGCTTGTTGTTCCATTTGCCAGTTCCTTTATTCCTTCTGCATGTGTGACATTAACATGCATACTTAACAGGAAAATAAAGAAAGTAAACTTCTTGAGAGAGCTTAATAGACAATAATTAAGCCCAGAATAAGTTTGTTTGTTTACCTTTTCTCTAAACATAGTTACAGTTTTAATATTAAATTCATTTGTTCTTTCAGATCACCTTAAATATTTAGTTATGCTAAATTTCAACAGAATCTACAGCTGAGATTTTCCCCCAGGCACTTACTCACTTATTTAGGCACCATAAAACATGTTGCATGTTTTCTTGAGTTGCGTTTCTCATCTTTAGCTCTTTGTTCTTTCTTGTTTTTCAAAAATCACCTTTCCCATCAGGTAATTTTAATACCTCATAGTATAATATGGTTGGACTGCGATTATGGTGGATTTAGAGGTTTGAGAGTATTTAAGGTTTTGAACTCCTTCTTTTGTGATTCTGGCTTTCCCTTCCGAAACCTACTTGAAAATACGAATTGAATTCCTGAAAGATTTATATATTAGGGAAACAAAAAGGAAGCAGTTGTAATTTTATTAGCATTATCTAACTAAATCCCTGTAGCATTTGCTGATATAACAGCATAAATCAAAAATAATCAGGGTAACCTCCTATTTTACCTTCAAAAATATCTTCGACCAGAACAGGAGTTTGACCGGACACAAAATGGCATAAAAATACCAAACACAAAACATTGAATAAATTTTTTTTCATAATGCTGCTTTTTAAATTCTTACGTTCAGACTCAATTATTACAAAAGTTACTTCTTCTAAGGTTAGCTACAGAAAAATATGTGGTAACAAAAAGGAAGTGATTGTGATTATTAAACAAAATACTTACACACAGATATTTACACTGAATTATGAGTGTTTATAACACGAATTCCAGCATTTTATCATGCAATCTCTTTTGAGATATCCTTTTACTAAAAAATATGATTTTTTATAGCGATTGATCCTGTATAGTCCAAATGGATAAAAAAAGGCAAAATAACCCTAACCCCATCACGGTTGACCGTGTGGCAATAAAATATTAATTGCGTATTATAGCAAAGTCTACATTAAGTTAACACTTATTAAAACAATAACCTAAATTACGTTGGCAACAAAAAGGAAACAAGGCAATAAAAATGAACTTATAATGCCATTAAGAAACTGATCAAATTATCTTCCGGGTTCAAATTAAGTTTTTTCCGTAGCCGGGTTCTTGCAACTCTAATACTATCAACAGTTTGATAAAGCATCGTGGCAATGTCTTTTGTGTTCATATTTAGTCTTAAAAGTGTAGCCAGCTTTATTTCAGCAGCCGTTAAGTGCGGGTACCCCTCGGTTAGTACTTTATGAAAAACTGGTTGTACAGCAGAAAATTGCACATAAAACTGTTCCCAAACCTGAGATTGTATTTGGAATGAGACTTTATTCTTTAACTCCTGCAAATCATTATTCAATTCACAATTACTTGTTGCGTAAGTCTTTTGCAACTTTTTTATATCATCTTTTACAGAATTATAGAAAGCATTGTTCTGAACTATTTTTAATGTTGTATTTGCCAACTCATTATTCTTTAAGCGAATAGATTCTCGGTATGACTTGGAAAGCAGAAGCATTGAGTTCACCCTTGCTGTAAATTCAGCCCTTTCCAGTGGTTTTCTGATAAAGTCAATTGCTCCGGCATCCAGGGCCGTTTTTAGATTATCAGAACTTGTCATCTTTCCTGTCATCATTATTACAGGTGTGTCTTTTGTTTCCGGTTCTGTCTTAATCTTTTTAACAATCTCTATGCCATTCAATATCGGCATGTCCCAATCGGTAATAACAAGTTCCGGACGGGTTTGTGTTATCATCTCAATTCCATACTCTCCATTTGATGCTGTGATTAAATTGTATCCCGGATAGTCCTTTTCAAAAAATGCCATTATCATATTAAGAACAAATTCTTCATCATCAATAACAAGTACGTTATAACTTTCCATGATTATTTCTTTTGGTACTGCAAAATTCTCTTGGTCCGATTGGTCACTCCTGGTTATGTTCCCCAAGTTAATATACAATAAGTTCCTCTCTAATACGATATTCCTGTTATCAAAAAAGGAATCAAAAGAGATACAAAACCTGGCAAGTTTGATCTAATCAATTAATATGTTGGTTGTCTGACAATTCTCTTCACTACCGACTCAAGTTCTTCAATGTAAAATGGTTTCTGTAAATAACCATCAAAAACATCTTTCTTCGTAAGACTTTCAACCTCTTTTTTTGTAAATGAGGTAACCGCAATGATTTTAATTTCCGATTTAAATTTCTCTTTGACCCTTTCGGCAATTTTTACTCCACCGATTTCCTGCAATTCCAAATCCAGCAGAATAATTTTATATCGTCCGGTAAGGGCCTTTTTCAAACCATCGACATCCCTTTTTTCAGCTGTGATGTTCACACCTATTCTATTTAAAAGAAATTCGACGGCAATTATATGCGCCTCATTATCTTCAATATAAAGCACCTCATTTGCTTTGAGGTAATGTTTCCATGTTTCCTTGTCAGAGTCTACTATTTTTCCATTTTTTACTTTTGGGAACCTTACCCAAAAACGGCTCCCCAGGTCTGTTTCACTTTCAACACCGATTTCGCCCCCATTTAAATCGGCGAGTTCTTTACAGATTAGTAATCCCAGCCCGGTGCCCTTCTCCTGGCCTGTCCCTCTCCTGGATTCAACTGTTGCTTCTAAACCAAACAGTTTATTTTTTAAATCTTCGGGCACTCCAACTCCGTTATCCTCTACGGATATCTCAACCTGTTCTTCAAATTCAGATGAATAAACTTTAATCTGTCCTTTGTTTCTTGTATATTTTACAGCATTACTGAACAAATTCCGAAGTATGGTGCCAACCATCTGTTTATCAGCAAGCATAAAATGCTTATTGTTCACAGCACTTATATTAATTTCAATTTCTTTATCTTCCGCGGCAAGCTGAATGTATGATACCCCATCCTTTACTAATGTCTCTACCGGAACAGGTGCTGGATATGGCTGAAGCGTTTTTTTCTGGCTCCGTGACCATAATAATAAGTCACCTAAAAGTTTGTGAATATTATTCATTGATTCCGACATTGTTTTTAACAACGGGGCGGTCAACTTTAATTCACCATTCTGAACATAAGAAAGAAAATTCGATACGTTGCCGACGGGGGCTTTTAAATCATGCGAAATAATTGAGAAGAGTTTGTCTTTTCCCAGATTGGTTCTTTTCAATTCAATGTTTTGCTGTTTTATTAACTCCTCAGCTTTTTTTCTTGGCGTTATATCCTGAACAAACGCAAGTCGTTTGACCGGCTTTTGATTATCATCGGTTATTGTTCTAAAAATCACTTCTAAGTGTGATTGTTCTCCTTTCTTGTTTTCATATTTTATGTTCCCTTTCCAGATCCTTTGCTTTTCCAGATGTGCTAAAATACCCTTTAAATTTATTTGTTCAGAAATAATCCCATGCTCAAACGTTGTTACCGAATTGCCCACCAGTTCATTGTTTGATAAACCTGCAAGGTTGCACAAAACCGGGTTTGCATATTCTATCTTTTGATCCAAATCTTCTATCAGAATTCCGAGGGGACTTTGTTCTAATATAGTGTTAATGAGTTTGGATTCCTCCAGCATCTCTTCTTGTTCCAGTTCTCTCAATAGTAGCAAATAACTAATGGCATGCACCACCATGAGCACACTCATATAAAATGTTACAGACAGAGCCGCTCCATATTGTTCCAGGGTTAACGTGTTATAATTCAATAAGTATATAAAAGTAAAGGAGAACCTCCCTATTGCATAAAGAATTAACCCGCAGCTCATTAAAACAGGGTATACATAGTTCCCCCTATTTAAGAAAAGTACACAGCCTCCTATGAATGCAATAGTTCCTGATGCCAAAGAAAGGATCATGGTCCGTATAAAAAGATGTTCAATAAACAAGGTAAAAAGAACCGCAGTTGCTATTATAATTAACGTGTAAAACAACTGAAGCCTTTTATGGTGATTGTTCTTATAACATACTAAACTATAAGCTTCTAAAGCAACTCCGACAACAATAACAATATTCCCCACCCCAATAGAGAACAAGTCCGGAATACTATTGCGTAAACCTACACTGAGAACCCCTACTGCTTCTATTATTTTTGAAACTGTGAACAGATTAACCGACCAACGCTTTACTTTAAAAAGTAAAATAAATGATGTATATATTAGTGCAATAACAATTGCCATTGCACTGATAAACAAAAATGACTGGTTAAATACAATCTGCATTTATAATCTTAATCTATTCCTGAAAGTTATTTGAATTCTTGTTCCTTCCTGACCCAAACTCCCCCACACTGTTTTAACATAACATATTTAACACTTAATTTTTTAAAATACAAATAATGCCTGACTAAAATTATAGGAATTAGAGGATTTTAGCTGCAATAGCCCTGATTTAAAAAATAATTTATTTCCAAAAACAGAAAAACCCTGAAAAACAGGGTAGTTTTGTAGCCCCGACAGGAATCGAACCTGTATCTACAGTTTAGGAAACTGCTATTCTATCCGTTGAACTACGGGGCCGAATTTCGCGTGCAAAGATAATGGCTTTTACGATTTCGACAAAACTTATTATTAAAAGTAGTTAAATCCTTTGTGCTTTTATGTTTAATTTTAAGTTATACTTCTGTTAAAAGAACTCTCTGGTCAAAGTACATAGTCTCTTGTGAATAAAATATTTTCTGTTTCTTTATTCAAAGCTCTAACTTTAGAAAAACTTTCAACATGATATTCGATATTATTTTCCTGGTTATTTTTATCTGGGCAGCCTTTCGTGGTTTTACAAAAGGTTTCTTAATTCAGGCGGCCACTCTGGCAGCCCTTGTTCTTGGAATATTCGGATCCATTACACTTTCTGGTTTCACTTCCGAATTTTTAATGAGCAAAACCAATATGGAAGGTGAATATTTGCCTGTTGTTTCTTTTGCATTAACATTTCTGGCAATAGTAGTCCTCGTTCATCTTGTTTCACGCTTAATGGAAAAGCTTGTAGAAGCTATTGCCCTGGGATTTGTAAACCGACTGGCCGGGGCGTTATTTAATCTTACAAAGTTCAGTTTAATAATCAGCGGCATTCTTGTTGTACTAAATACTATTCATCAAAAGCAACCTTTTCTTCCAGAAGAAGAAGTTAATTCATCTGTTATGTACAGGCCCTTGTCGGGTTTTGCACCAACCATATTCCCATATTTAAAATTTGATAACGCCCCTATGTTTTTTGAAAATAAAGAACAGGGCACCCAAGACTCCACTACTTAGTATTATCCTGAGCAATAAGGCCTGTGTGCCAAATATGGAGGGCTTTGACAACAATCGTTTTCGAAAGAAATAAAGAACTGTTTGCCATAATTACAATTGTTTTCCTTCAAATATTATCTTTACGGAAATTTTGATTACTATGGATTTCATTGAAGAACTGAAATGGAGGGGAATGATACATGACATCACCCCTGGAACCGAAGAACAATTAAAGAAAGAAGTAACAGCAGCATATATAGGTTTTGATCCTACATCCGATTCATTACATGTTGGTAGCTTTGCACAAATCATGCTTTTAAAGCGCTTTCAAATGGCCGGGCATAAACCAATAGTCCTGGTAGGTGGAGCTACAGGTATGATTGGGGATCCTTCAGGAAAATCACAGGAGCGTAATTTGCTTAATGAGGAAGCCCTTCAGAAAAACCTTGACGGTATAAAAAAACAGTTGTCAAAATTTATCGATTTTGAATCCGATGCTCCTAATAAAGCTGAAATGGTGAACAATTACGACTGGATGAAAAACTTTTCATTCCTTGAGTTTATTCGTGACATCGGGAAACATATTACTGTAAATTATATGATGTCCAAGGACAGCGTAAAAAAAAGGTTTGGTGAAGAGTCCAAGCACGGAATGTCTTTTACCGAATTTACATATCAGCTTGTTCAGGGATATGATTTCCTTTACCTTAATCAAAATAAAAATTGCAAACTCCAGATGGGCGGATCGGACCAATGGGGAAATATTACAACCGGAACCGAATTAATAAGAAGAAAGACCTCTGGTGAAGCATTTGCCCTTACCATACCGCTTGTAACAAAATCCGACGGGGGAAAATTTGGTAAAACGGAATCTGGGAATGTCTGGCTTGATCCGGAAAAAACAACTCCTTATGCATTTTACCAGTTTTGGCTGAATACTTCCGATGAAGATGCCGCCAAATACATCAAAATATTTACACTTATTAATCAGCAAGAGGCAGAAAGCCTTATAGAAGAACATAAAACAGCACCAGACAGAAGAATTTTACAAAAAAGGCTGGCTGAAGAATTAACTTCTGTGGTACATAGCAAAGAAGAACTCGACAACGCCATTGAAGCTTCTCAGATTTTATTTGGCAAAGGAACTACCGAAAGCCTTGCTAAACTTGACGAACGAACTTTTTTATCTGTTTTTGAAGGGGTCCCACAATTTGAATTGGATAAATCCGTTCTGGAAAGTGGTGTTAATGTAGTTGATTTGCTGGCCGAAAAAGTACAGGTGTTTCCTTCAAAGGGTGAATTAAGAAGGTTGATGAAAGGTGGCGGGGTGAGTATTAATAAACAGAAAATCACCGATTCAGAATCGTCCATTAACTCAGATTATCTATTAAATCAAAAATATCTTTTAGTTCAAAAAGGAAAGAAAAACAATTTCCTTATTACTGTAAAATAAATATCAAGTAGTAAAAAGTATGGGAAAATCTTCCGAGAATAGTCAAAAAGTCTACGATGCTTTCGACCTCATTTTATTTGCCTGGAACAAAAAGTTCCTCCTGATTGGGATAACAGTTGTGGGTGCCATATTATCAATAATTGTTTCATTACAAATGACTGATAAATTCCGCTCAACAGTTGTATTGTTTCCGGCCGCATCCGTATCCCTTTCCAAGAGCCTTGTGGAAACATCGTCAATTTCTATGGACAGCAGGGATGTCCTTTCATTTGGTAGAGAAGAGGATGCTGAAAGAATGTTGCAAATTCTGAACTCAAATCAGATTAAGGAATACATTGTAAAGAAATATGATTTAATGAATCATTATGAAATAGACCAGGATCCCAAAAATTTTCCATACACAAAACTTGATTTAAAATATAAGGGCAGTATCAACTTTAGACGAACGGAATTCATGTCCATCGAAATCTCGGTGCTGGATGAGGATCCTGATTATGCAGCAAATATCGCAAATGATATTGCAGCCTATATTGACTCTACTATTCATAATATGCAACAGGAAAGAGCAATCGAAGCATTTAAAATAGTTGAACGGGAATATAATTCAGCCCAGACCGAAATAGAAATTCTTAGTGACTCCATTCAAAAAATCCGTTCGTTGGGAGTAATTGATTATGAATCGCAGGCCTCTGCTTTAAATGAAGCCTATGCACAGGCTTTGTCGAAGGGTAACTCATCAGCGGCCAGAACAATTGAGAACAGAATGAACACGCTTGCTCAATATGGTGGTGTTTATGTAGAACTTTCCAAAAAGCTGGAAGCTGAAATTGAACGACACGGGCAATTAAAAGCTAAATTTGCTGCAGCCAAAGTTAATGTTGAACAAACTGTGCCGCAAATATTTATTGTTGACCGTGCACACCCTTCTGAAAGAAAGGCTGAACCGAGAAGATCTATAATTGTAATGGTGAGCACTTTGTCCACTTTTGCCATTTCGCTTCTTTTACTTCTGATATTTGATAATGTAAGGGCAAGAATGAAAAAGCAGTGAGCTGGCTAAAAGCAAATAAAACCAATTTAGGTGTACTTTTTTTTGCTATGGTTTACATGGCAATTAATATGTTCCTTACCGTTAAAAACATATACCTTTTTAATGTGTTACCAGTGTTGCTTTTACTGGTATACCTCGCATTTACAAGGCTTGATATTGTTTATTTCATAATTGTTGCCTGTACCCCTGTTTCTATTCCTTTAATTGAATATTTTCGTTCCTCCCCTATAGACTTCTATATCCCAACCGAACCCATGCTGTTCGGGGTTATGATAATTGTTTTATATAAACTGGCCAAAGAGGAATTTATTGACCGAAGGATAATAAACCATCCAGTTTCCCTGGCTATTCTATTCAACTTGTTCTGGATTTTCTTAACCTCCATAACAAGTTCTATGCCGCTTGTTTCCTTTAAGTTTTTATTGGCCAGAATATGGTTCCTGACCTCATTTTATCTTTTGGCCATATATTTATTCCGAAACCCGGCAAATTATCCCAAAATGGTGTGGGCTTATACCATACCCCTGCTCATTGTTATTTTTTACGCTATTAACCGGCACATGATGTGGGGATTAAATGATAAACAAGCAGCCCATGTTGTAGCAAACCCGTTTTACCGGGATCATACCTCATATGGTGCTGTTTTAGCCATGGTGTTATTTGGATATGCCGGTATCAATATTAAAAAGAACCAGAGCCTTTTAAAGAAACTCCTTATCGGAACTATATTTGCAATAATTCTTATAGCCCTTTTATTGTCGTACACCAGGGCAGCGTGGATAAGCGTAGTTATAGGGCTGGGAATAATGCTCACCACCTATTTAAAAATCAAGTTCAGGTACCTGGCAATTATTGGGGTACTCGTAATCGGCACTATATACAATAACCGCGTATCTATTATCCATAAATTGGAAAAAAACAAACAGGACTCATCGGCTAATATAACCGAGCACATTCAGTCTGTCACAAACATTGCCACAGACGCCTCCAACCTGGAACGGCTTAACAGGTGGGCTGCTGCTTTGCGAATGTACCAGGAAAGGCCAGTTTTTGGCTGGGGCCCCGGAACATATATGTTTAAGTACGCCCCGTTTCAGCATTCTTCTCAAAAAACCGTAATCAGCACCAACTTTGGAAACCTGGGAAATGCCCACAGTGAATATATTGGTCCCCTGGCAGAGTCTGGTTTTATGGGCATGCTCTCTTTTATCTTAATTGCTGTTGTTAGTATTATTACAAGCTTCAGGGTATATCATAAAGTTGAGGAGAAACGTTTAAAAATAGCCGTTCTGACATCAATGCTTGCTTTCATATCTTATTTAATTCACGGACTTTTAAATAACTTTCTGGATACAGACAAAGCATCATCTTTATTCTGGGGTTTTATTGCTTTTAGTGTTTCTCTTGATATTTATTACCAACCCAACAGGAAAGAGAGCCTTTTCTTATCTCCGGGAGAAAAAGAAAAACAGTGATTGAGATCAATACCTTTCCCAGTACCTGTACCTTCGTTTGCTATCTCCTAGTTTAATCGCCATGAGGGCTTCGTGCGAGCCATAAGAAGACCTTGATATTTCACTTAAGCCATAATCAAACGAATAACCAAAATAGAATTTATCCAGTTTTGTTCCCATTAACAACACAAAGTCACCCGAAGTCCTCACCGATAAACCAGCCCAATATTGCCGCTTATAAATAAACCTGACTGAGATATCAGCACTTCCCTGAAGGTTTTCGGTACCTCTTATAATAACCGAGGGCTCATACTCCCAGTCCTTCTTGTCTAAGAATTGTTCTTTATATGTTCCGGTAAAATAGTAGTGCCTGACTTGCTTGAGTTCCCTAAAGTACACTTCTCTTCCATTATATTTTACGGGAGACTGAAATATCTGAAATATTGAAATACCAGTATTAATTTTATTCGCAGAATAATTGATCCCAAAGGCTGCATCGGGTATATATGACGACTTTCCGATAACTCCCTGTAAAGGATCTGAGGAACGCAAATCCAGTGCTGCCAGAGACTGATCAATCTTGAATTGTTGTACTAAAAATGACAATCCGAACGATAACTGTGATTGCTCTATCATCAAGTGATACGCATAAGTCAGGTTAATCCCTGTTCTGACTATAGCTCCATTTCTATCTGAAAGTAAAGAAGCTCCCAGTCCAACTTTTCCTGAGGGGGATTTTCGGAGTTTTGTTCCTACTTTTTTACTGCCCAGAAAGGGTTGTGGCGACTTTAAAACCCTTGTCGAAACACTTGCTGAATATGTTCTGGGGGCAAATTCCCACCCCAGCCACTGTCGCCTTCCTGTCAGGTTAATCGATGTCATCCCGTCAATACCTGCAACAGACGGATTTATCACAAATTCATTCAATATGTACTGACTATATAACGGTGTCTGTTGTGCTATCCCATATGAACAGAACAAAATAAAAGTAATATATATAGCACAAATTTTTTGCATGTTGGTTTTATGACTTATTGAATACCTTCTTAATCAACAATTTGGAGTAGAATTTATTGTATTGTCCCCAAATAAAAGTAGCTGAAAAAACAAAATCCAATTTTATTATCCCTTTATGCAATTATAAGTCATTGCTCTTAAACTTGTTGAAAAGTAAACAACAAAAAGTGTTTCATCTATAATTTCTTGCTCCAGTATTCCTAATGTAATAATGCGTGTTTATATTCTATTTTACTAAGGTTACTATTCCCCTCATGGTCCTGCCCGTGTTATTATTCAAATAAATGATATAATGATAGGAATCAACCGGTAAACTCCTTCCATTATTATCCATTCCATTCCATGCACTTCCACGTGGATAACCTCTTTTTGAAATCCATACCATTTGTCCCCATCGGTTATAAATTTTAACCAGCATTTTAGGGTAAATAAACGTAAGATCCATGTCTTGGTTCAAAGGGTTAACAATATCCCAAAAATCATTATGCGAATCATTATTAGGAGAATACGCTGATGGTATGTCCAGGCAAGCTGGCAGATCCGGCTCCATATACAACCGCCTTTCTTCCACACAGTTGTTATCATCAACTACTCTAACCCGATAATACCCTTCGTTAATTCCATCCAAGACCTCCCCCTGAATATCATCATTGAGCCAGTTAATACTATACGGTTGGGTACCTCCGCTAGCTTCAACCACCAATTTTCCATCGGGAGAGTCAGGACAGGATGGCTTTATTTTTTCTACGTAATTCTCAATTAATTGCAGTTTATCAGGTTCAAGAATGGTAATGACCGTATCAACGTTGCATCCCTTTTCATCAACAATTTTTACCGGATATTCCCCAGCATGCAATAAATCGGCCATTTCACTTTCTTCATACCATATCCCGTCAAATTCAAACTGATAATCTCCATTTCCCCCATTTGCCCCAAATGATATTTTTCCATCTGCAGTGTCATTACAACTGGCATTTCCAACAATAAA
The DNA here is from genome assembly GCA_965230395.1 of Bacteroidales bacterium. Classification (GTDB taxonomy): domain Bacteria; phylum Bacteroidota; class Bacteroidia; order Bacteroidales; family UBA10428; genus UBA10428. The sequence continues at coordinate 288,747 of CBDDKV010000002.1, read as the reverse complement.
GTCTGCCTTAACTGGCTGAGGCTGCATAACATCCAAACTATCTAAGGCTCTACATTTATTTTTATCCTCAACTTCAATTATATATCTTCCGGGAGAAATATTATTCAGAATTTCTCCCCCTTCATTTCCATTCCAGAGTATTTGTAAAGGAGGTGTTGCATCCTGCATAAATACAGACAATGCCCCATCATCATAACCATTACAGGTTATCGGTATCTCCTCTGAGAGTGCAATTGTCATTTTATTCCGTTCTCCGATATTTACTGTATCTATTTTCAAGCAATTATTCTTGTCGGTTACTTCCAGTATATACTGTCCCGGCATTATTTCCTGAATCCCTGCCAACGTTGTTCCTAATGACGGCCAATAATAACTATAACCGTCACTATTCCGAACTCCCCCCGATACTACAGCAACGGCTTCTCCCAGAACCTTACATACTTTATCTTTTACTTCAAAATCAATTTCAACAGGTTCAGGCTGAGTTAAAACAAATGACTCCGTTTCTTCACAATTGTTGTCATCATAAACTGTTAGTTTGTAATTACCGGCCTTCAAACCTGAAATATTATCTGTCCCCGAAATTAAATTGCCTTCATTTTCCCAGTTATAGGTCCTGTTTCCAACACCTCCTAATACATCCACGGTTATCTGTCCACTAGCATCTCCGTAACACCCCACATTAAAACCATTATAATCTGAGAATGTTTTATTAATTATCAATGGCTCCGGTTGTGTTATCGGGACGGTGCTTTCTATTCCACATCCAATACTGTCTTTTACATTAACGGTATATTCCCCGAAGAACAGATTTTCTGCTATATTCGAATTTAATGAAGCATTATGGCTCCAGGAATAAATATAATCCTCTCCCGACACTTCACCTCCACGAACTTTCACTTCAATTCTTCCTGTAGAATCTCCGTTACATAAATTATTTGAAGGTAAAATACTCTCAAACTCTAACAACTTAGGTGCTAAAATTTCTACGTCTGCGCTATCGTAACAATGACCATCTGTGACTATAACTTTATACTGGCCAAAACCTAGTGAGTCCAAATCTTTTTTATTGTTATAAACAGCTCCGTCCTTATACCATTCAAAACTGTAGTCCAATGGCCTCCCCCCTGATACTGAGTCAAGTTTAATCAAACCATCCTCAGCCTGGTTACATGATACGTTCCAGTTCTGATTGTACCAGCTTCTGATTATTTTATGTTTATGAATACGCAAACTATCCGGAGGCTCACTTAAAATAACTGTCGAACTTGGTTCACTAAGACAATTCTGCTCGTTAGCAACCACAACCCTATACTCCCCTGCCGGTAAATCATTCCAAGCAATTTCATCGAATTCAGAACTACTATTTCTGGTAACAGTTGAATCCCTGTTATATAAAAAATAATAAAACGTGTCTAAATGCACATCGCTTTTAGCTACAACATTTAATTCTCCATCCGCTGCCCCGGTGCAAGATATATTATAGTTACCATATGACGATTTTGGTTCAAATTCATCAACTGCCGGGGTCCCAAGCCCCTCTATAACCCTGGATTCCCTTGCACTACAACCATTTGTGTCTTCAATATAAACCTGAAATTCTCCTCCAGGCGGATTGATTGTATCCTTAATAATGGTCTGGATCGGCCATCCGAACCTCCGGATACGCCAAATTGATGTACCATAACCGGTTGTATCAGTCCCAGACACGAAAAATGTCCCCCCACTCTTACGGGCTGTTAAAACACCAGAGCTTCCATCACAAACAATAGAAACAACCTCAACAATTTCAACTTTTAATGGGTCTTCCGGCTCAGACAATGTAATTGTATCTGTTGAAGTACATCCTGAAAAATCTGATACACCAAGACCGTATTTGCCGGCAATAAGGCTGCCCACCTTATAAACATCACTTGCCAAACTATCATATAATGTACCTCCAATGCCTGGACCTGATATGTTGTAGCTTAAATCCCTGTTATCATATTTATTCCCGAAAGCAAGTATTCCACCATATGGGTACATATAAATAGCTCCTGAAGAATTTCCCTTGCAATCAATATTATATTTTACATATTTTCTTGCGGAATCCTGCATTACCAGAGCCGGTGTAAGTTGGATAACCACTGTATCCTTTATGCCCGAACAAGAAGGGCTGCCAGAACCATCAATGAGATATGGCGTTACCACAACCAATACTTCCTGAATTGTATCAGAAAGATTTACCAGTGTATCACTTATTATTGTTCCTTTTGTTAGGTTAGAATTAGTGCCTACCTTCGAGTTAACTAAAGATGGATTCCTGGGAACTATTTGATAATCAAACCTCACATCAAAAATCGGTTGAGTAACGGTCAATATTGACAATGGGGCATAATTCAACCCGGTGCAAATTGTATCTTCATAATGATCAAAATGTACTTTTGCAGTAGGCTCCAGATATACTTTTATTAACGTGTCTGTTCCCTGGCTACAATAAGCTACACTGCCGTCCCCTCGTGGATCCGAAATGCGTGCTTTGAAATGATAGGTGACCACCTGAAACTCATTGCTCAAATTGACAAGCGTGTCCCGTATATTTTGTCCGGCAGTATATATCCCTGATAATTGTACGCCTTCAACCTGGCCTGTACTGTAACTGGTGGTCAGTTCATAAACCTTTGTGCCCTCCACTCCCAGAAGAAGATCCGTAACTGAGATGTCTACGGTGGAACTGTCGCAGAAAATCGTGTCCGATATACTCACACTGAGTTTCGGGGTCGGGTTGACATAAACCGTAATGGACGTGTCGCCCCCCTGGCTGCAATAAGCTACACTGCCGTCACCACGTGGATCTGAAATGCGTGCTTTAAAATGGTAGGTGACCATCTGGACCTCAGTGCTCAAATTGACAAGCGTGTCCCGTATATTTTGTCCGGCAGTATATATCCCTGATAATTGTACGCCTTCAACCTGGCCGGCACTGTAACTGGTGGTCAGCTCATAAACCTTCGTGCCCTCCACTCCCAGAAGAAGATCCGTAACTGAGATGTCTACGGTGGAACTGTCGCAGAAAATCGTGTCTGATATGCTTACCCCCAGCCTTGGGGTCGGGTTGACATAAACCGTTATGGTTGTGTCTTTGCCCTGATCACAATATGGTACACTGCCGTCCCCTCGTGGATCCGAAATGCGTGCTTTAAAATGGTAGGTGACCATCTGGACCTCAGCGCTCAAATTGACCAGCGTGTCCCGTATATTTTGTCCGGCAGTATATATCCCTGATAATTGTACGCCTTCAACCTGGCCGGCACTGTAACTGGTGGTCAGTTCATAAACCTTCGTGCCCTCCACTCCCAGAAGAAGATCCGTAACTGAGATGTCTACGGTGGAACTGTCGCAGAAAATCGTGTCTGATATGCTTACCCCCAGCCTTGGGGTCGGGTTGACATAAACCGTTATGGTTGTGTCTTTGCCCTGATCACAATATGGTACACTGCCGTCCCCTCGTGGATCTGAAATGCGTGCTTTGAAATGATAGGTGACCATCTGGACCTCAGCGCTCAAATTGACCAAGGTGTCCCGTATATTTTGTCCCGCCAAATATTCTCCCGAAAGCTGAACGCCTTCAACCTGGCCGGCACTGTAACTGGTGGTCAGTTCATAAACCTTCGTGCCCTCCACTCCCAGAAGAAGATCCGTAACTGAAATATCTACAGTGGAACTGTCACAGAAAATCGTGTCTGATATGCCTACCCCCAGCCTTGGGGTCGGGTTGACATAAACTGTTATGGTTGTGTCTTTGCCCTGATCACAATATGGTACACTGCCGTCCCCTCGTGGATCCGAAATGCGTGCTTTAAAATGATAGGTGACCATCTGGACCTCATTGCTCAAATTGACCAGCGTGTCCCGTATATTTTGTCCCGCCAAATATTCTCCCGAAAGCTGTACGCCTTCAACCTGGCCGGCACTGTAACTGGTGGCCAGTTCATAAACCTTTGTGCCCTCCACTCCCAGAAGAAGATCCGTAACTGAGATGTCTACGGTGGAACTGTCGCAGAAAATCGTGTCTGATATGCTTACCCCCAGTCTTGGGGTCGGGTTGACATAAACCGTAATGGACGTGTCGCCCCCCTGGCTGCAATAAGCTACACTGCCGTCCCCTCGTGGATCTGAAATGCGTGCTTTGAAATGATAGGTGACCATCTGGACCTCAGCACTCAAATTGACCAAGGTGTCCCGTATATTTTGTCCCGCCAAATATTCTCCCGAAAGCTGTACGCCTTCAACCTGGCCGGCACTGTAACTGGTGGTCAGTTCATAAACCTTCGTGCCCTCCACTCCCAGAAGAAGATCCGTAACTGAGATGTCTACGGTGGAACTGTCACAGAAAATCGTGTCCGATATGCTTACCCCCAGTCTTGGGGTCGGATTGACATAAACTGTTATGGTTGTGTCTTTGCCCTGATCACAATATGGTACACTGCCGTCCCCTCGTGGATCCGAAATGCGTGCTTTAAAATGATAGGTGACCATCTGGACCTCATTGCTCAAATTGACCAGCGTGTCCCGTATATTTTGTCCCGCCAAATATTCTCCCGAAAGCTGAACGCCTTCAACCTGGCCGGCACTGTAACTGGTGGTCAGTTCATAAACCTTTGTGCCCTCCACTCCCAGAAGAAGATCCGTAACTGAGATGTCTACGGTGGAACTGTCGCAGAAAATCGTGTCTGATATGCTTACCCCCAGCCTTGGGGTCGGGTTGACATAAACCGTAATGGACGTGTCGCCACCCTGGCTGCAATAAGCTAAACTGCCGTCCCCTCGTGGATCCGAAATGCGTGCTTTAAAATGGTAGGTGACCATCTGGACTTCAGTGCTCAAATTGACCAGCGTGTCCCGTATATTTTGCCCGGCAGTATATATCCCTGATAATTGTACGCCTCCAACCTGGCCGGCACTGTAACTGGTGGTCAGTTCATAAACCTTCGTGCCCTCCACTCCCAGAAGAAGATCCGTAACTGAGATGTCTACGGTGGAACTGTCGCAGAAAATCGTGTCTGATATGCTTACCCCCAGCCTTGGGGTCGGGTTGACATAAACCGTAATGGTTGTGTCTTTGCCCTGATCACAATATGGTACACTGCCGTCCCCTCGTGGATCCGAAATGCGTGCTTTAAAATGGTAGGTGACCATCTGGACCTCATTGCTCAAATTGACCAGCGTGTCCCGTATATTTTGTCCCGCCAAATATTCTCCCGAAAGCTGAACGCCTTCAACCTGGCCGGCACTGTAACTGGTGGTCAGTTCATAAACCTTTGTGCCCTCCACTCCCAGAAGAAGATCCGTAACTGAGATGTCTACGGTGGAACTGTCGCAGAAAATCGTGTCTGATATGTTTACCCCCAGCCTTGGGGTCGGGTTGACATAAACCGTAATGGACGTGTCGCCACCCTGGCTGCAATAAGCTAAACTGCCGTCACCACGTGGATCCGAAATGCGTGCTTTAAAATGGTAGGTGACCATCTGGACTTCAGTGCTCAAATTGACCAGCGTGTCCCGTATATTTTGTCCGGCAGTATATATCCCTGATAATTGTACGCCTTCAACCTGGCCGGCACTGTAACTGGTGGTCAGTTCATAAACCTTTGTGCCCTCCACTCCCAGAAGAAGATCCGTAACTGAGATGTCTACGGTGGAACTGTCACAGAAAATCGTGTCTGATATACTCACACCGAGTTTCGGGGTCGGGTTGACATAAACTGTTATGGTTGTGTCTTTGCCCTGATCACAATATGGTACACTGCCGTCCCCTCGTGGATCCGAAATGCGTGCTTTAAAATGGTAGGTGACCATCTGGACTTCAGTGCTCAAATTGACCAGCGTGTCCCGTATATTTTGTCCCGCCAAATATTCTCCCGAAAACTGAACGCCTTCAACCTGGCCGGCACTGTAACTGGTGGTCAGTTCATAAACCTTCGTGCCCTCCACTCCCAGAAGAAGATCCGTAACTGAGATGTCTACGGTGGAACTGTCGCAGAAAATCGTGTCTGATATGCTTACCCCCAGCCTTGGGGTCGGGTTGACATAAACCGTAATGGTTGTGTCTTTGCCCTGATCACAATATGGTACACTGCCGTCCCCTCGTGGATCCGAAATGCGTGCTTTAAAATGGTAAGTGACCATCTGGACCTCATTGCTCAAATTGACAAGCGTGTCCCGTATATTTTGTCCGGCAGTATATATCCCTGATAATTGTACGCCTTCAACCTGGCCGGCACTGTAACTGGTGGTCAGTTCATAAACCTTCGTGCCCTCCACTCCCAGAAGAAGATCCGTAACTGAGATGTCTACGGTGGAACTGTCACAGAAAATCGTGTCTGATATGCTTACCCCCAGCCTTGGGGTCGGGTTGACATAAACTGTTATGGTTGTGTCTTTGCCCTGATCACAATATGGTACACTGCCGTCCCCTCGTGGATCCGAAATGCGTGCTTTAAAATGGTAGGTGACCATCTGGACTTCATTGCTCAAATTGACCAGCGTGTCCCGTATATTTTGTCCCGCCAAATATTCTCCCGAAAGCTGAACGCCTTCAACCTGGCCGGCACTGTAACTGGTGGTCAGTTCATAAACCTTTGTGCCCTCCACTCCCAGAAGAAGATCCGTAACTGAGATGTCTACGGTGGAACTGTCGCAGAAAATCGTGTCTGATATGCTTACCCCCAGTCTTGGGGTCGGGTTGACATAAACCGTTATGGTTGTGTCTGTTCCATTATTACACAATCCCCCGGAGCCATCAATAGCACCAACAAAACGATAGGTAACTACCTGTACCTTATTTGTATGATTGACTAATGTGTCTGTAACATTATTTCCTATTGAATACAATCCTGAAGCCTGAATTCCTGTAACAGCTCCGCCTGCATTTGTTGTATACAGTTGATATGCCTTAACTCCTTTTGTATTTCCGAACAAATCAGCAACCTGGATATTTACTTCTGAAGAATCACAAAAAATCGTATCTGATATAGTTACGCTTAAGTTTGGTATAGGCTCAATCCAAACCCTTGCGGTATCACTCTCTCCCATACAATAATAATCGCCTGGAGCACTTCCTTTCTTTATATAAGGTATCGCTATAATATTGACCAACTGTGCCGACTTTGACTTATTAACAAGGGTATCTTTTATTATAAAGCCCTTTGTGCGGTCCAACGTGTCATTAGCATTAACCCATTTGATATCAACACTATCAGTTTGTTCAGGCAAAATCTTATACCTAAAACGAAGACTCTCTGAGTAGTTGATACTTTTTATTTCGACGGAAGCTGCTTCTCCATTGCAGATGGTATCAGTTGCTGGTTCGAGATCTGCGAAAAGTTCGGGTACAAGTAAAAAGTTTAAGGTTGTATCAAACCGGGGAAGATTGCACTTTTTGAAAAGTTTTGTTTGAATGGATACTGAGACTACTTTTACTGAATCACTTGAATTCAGTATTTGCTGACTTAAAGTATAATCTCCATTGGGAGGATAATCTATCGTATCATTATCCCAGCCACTAACACTTTCGGAACTATTAAATTCCCACGAATATGTTGTAGAATCAATATTAGAGGACAACTCAATATCAATGAACTCTTCTGTACACAGTGTAGTATCATTCATCATATTGATGCTAATCACAGGCTCAATGTCATACCCTGTTATGGTAACATTGGTAACGGCCTTAGAGATATTGCCAAACTCATCAACAACAGATAATGTAACAGGGATTGTACTTCCAATATCATTACAATCAAACGTACTTACATCTATAAAGCGATTCTGGACACTACAATTATCAGTACTACCATTGTCTATATCATTGACCCCAATAGTGGCTATTCCTAATTCATGATCTATTGATAAGGCTAAACTTGATTTAGCAATCGCATTAGGCTTGATTGTATCTACAGTATTCACCATGAAGAGACAACTTCGGGTATTCCCGTATTCATCCGTTGCCATTATCGTCACCTGGGTTGTATCAAAAATCGCTGTCCCTGCGGATGGAACCTGGCTCAGCGTTACCGCACTGCACTCAGTAATGGATGCTTCACCCCGGTAATCTGACAGCGTGTACTTACAGTCTGCGTCAAAGTAAACATTCGTGTCCGGGGCACAGCTGTTAATTACAGGCTTGATCGTATCTATTGTATTGACCATAAAGTTGCACGAACGAATATTGCCGTATTCATCCGTTGCGGTTATCGTTACCTGGGTTGTATCTGAAATCTCGGCCCCTGCAGATGGAGCCTGGCTCAACGTTACCGCACTGCACTCAGTAATGGATGCTTCACCCCGGTAATCGGGCAACGTGTACTTACAATCTGCATCAAGGTAAACATTCGTGTCCGGGGCACAGCTGTTAATTACAGGTTTGATCGTATCTATTGTGTTGACCATGAAGCTGCACGAACGAATATTACCGTATTCATCTGTTGCGGTTATCGTTACCTGGGTTGTATCTGAAATCTCGGCCCCTGCGGATGGAACCTGGCTCAACGTTACCGCACTGCACTCAGTAATGGATGCTTCACCCCGGTAATCGGGCAACGTATACTTACAATCTGCATCAAGGTAAACATTCGTGTCCGGGGCACAGCTGTTAATTACAGGTTTGACCGTATCTATTGTGTTGACCATGAAGTTACACGAACGAATATTGCCATATTCATCCGTTACCGTTATCGTAACCTGGGTCGTATCTGAAATCTCTGCCCCTGCGGATGGAACCTGGCTCAGCGTTACCGCACTGCACTCAGCAATAGATGCTTCACTGCGGTAATCGGGCAACGTGTACTTACAATCTGCACCAAGATAAACATTCGTGTCCGGGGCACAGCTGCTAATTACAGGTTTAATTGTATCCAGTGTATTTATGCTAAAATCACATGAACTCTTATTTCCATATGCATCTTCCAGTTCAACCGTTACAGTAGTAGTATCGTTGATAACAGTGCCTGAAGCCGGGATTTGTGTTCTGGTTACAGGTGTACAATCTGTAAAAGCCAAACCGGGATCCCCGGTATAATCCGACAAAGTAAATTCACAGTCCGAATTAAGATAAATATCCTTGTCCAACACGCAACCAGTAATGACCGGCGACTCATTATCGGTGACGGTTACATCGAAATTACATTCCGATATATTCTCCTCGGAATCCTCGAAAGTATAGGTCACAGTAGTTGTCCCGATTGGAAAACTTGTGCCGGGAGAGTGGCTCCGGCTATCAAATGACAATGAACCATCGCAATTGTCTATTGCTGTAGGCTCACTCCAATTAACAACTGCATTACACATGGAAGCATCAGTCCCCACATTGATATCTCCCGGACAACCAAATAAAGCTGGCTTTTCATTATCTGTGACAGTTACTGTAAAGGAACAATTTATATCAAAAGGGGGTGAACTCATCCGCTGATATCTCCACACAACAGTGGTCGTTCCAACATTAAATGTAACACCATCCAGACTTAAGGAAGGAGAAGCTAAGAAACTCAAATCAAAACCCAATGTTGCATCCGAAAGGATATAGCTAATACTTTCCGGCGGATCCAATCCAACGAAAACAGGGTCAAACTCGCCTCCAGAAGGTGTATAAAAGCATTTCTCTGAATCGGTATCTTTCGTTGCATCACCCGCGCATGTTAACGTTTGTCCAAAAACAAACCCTGAAGCAAAACCCGATAATAAAACAATAAATAATATAATCCGGGCTAAAATACCCAATTGAAACCTTATTCTTACTGGTGTCTGGTTTATATGTCTCTTAAAATTATTCAGTAGTAACCGGTTTAGTTAATTCTTATCAAACTGCACTCTACCTAATTGTATTTGACAAATTTACAAAACAATATCAATTTGCCGTGTAATGTTTTACGTTTCTTACTTAATATTGTTCCAATTTAGTGTATTTAAAACACTATCTTTTAAACAGATGAACAAATAATTTTACACAATGCTGTTTACCCGCCTTTTTACTTCCTTTATCTCAATTTTCTTAACCACAAATATCCAATTAAGGAACTTCATTATGAAATTTAATGTCGCCGGCAGAGGCTTTTTCCCCATGCCTGAAACCACTTATTATCTTTTTGTTCTATAGCAATTTAAACTTAGGCTTATTATACTATAACAGTTCTTTTGGGGACATTCACTACATGAAAGTTTTCTAATTAAAAATGCATTTTTTAAAACGAAAGTTATTAACATAGACAAATTATGCAAGATATGATCTTAACATACCTAAGTTGGTTACATCAAAAAAAGCTTACCCGATTCGTATCTTACCAGTAAATCAAATGGTAGTTATTTAATTCTTTGTCAAGAATCCCCGCTCCATTACATATAGTTTCTAAATAAGCCCAAAATTGCACAGAGTGGTTCTTATGCCTTATATGCGCCAGTTCATGAAGAATGACATAATCGATTAACACATCGGGTAATCTCATTAAATGAATATTCAGGCTGATATTGTTGCTTCCGGAACAACTGCCCCAGCGTGTTTTATTGTTCCTGACTTTCACCTCCCCACACTTTAACTTATTCTGTTTTGCTAACTGATATGTTCTCTGAGGCAAATAGTGCTTTGCTTCAATTTTTAAGGCTTCAGTTATTGAGTGACGGATAAAATCCTGAACGCCTTCGTCTTCAACACACTTATTCTCAGGATACCAGACAGAAATTAACTTGTTCCCGACATTTACTTTTAAACCAGGCTTATAATGTTTTTCAATACGCAATGAATGATACCGGGTCCTAAATTCAGTCCCCTCTCTGAACACCCGCAGTTTGCTTCTGGCCATTGTTGTTTTCTCAAGTGCTTTTTTTATCCAGGCAGCCTTTTTCAGAACAAAGTCCACAGCCTGCTGTTCTGTATAATTTTGAGGTATTGTCACTACCACGCCTTTTTCCGGATGAACTTTTATTCGAATATACTTTGAATGCGGTTTCCTTAAAAGTTCTACTTCCCCAAATTCAAAACCTAGTATTTTTGAACCGTTCATAACTTCCACATTTCTTTTTTCGATTTAACCCCTTTGACCAATACAAAGAAACTACATTTTAGGAATATCTTTTACAAGAAATATTTCATCCTAATATAACGCAAACTTGATACATGAAACTTTAACACTATTTTTGTAATTCTAATTTAAGCGCATATGAGTAAAATTCTTAGCATCGACACGGCCACAGATATTTGTACCGTTACAATTTCTGATAGTGGGAACATCCTTTCTTTCAGGGATTCGGGGGACGACCGATCCCATTCTGTTAAACTGGCCACCTACATTGATCAGGTGCTAAAAGACGCTCAGCTTAAAGTAAGTGATTTAGATGCTGTTGCCATTAGTATGGGGCCCGGTTCATATACCGGGTTGCGAATTGGGGTTTCTACGGCTAAAGGCCTTTGTTACGGAGCTAACATTCCATTAATTTCTGTTTCTACTCTTCATGCTATGTGCTATGGAGTTTCTCAGGAAGCTAAAGCAGATTATAAACTGGACGATTTCTTTTTTATTCCTATGCTTGATGCCAGAAGAATGGAAGTTTACGCCGGTGTTTATAACAGCAACTACGCTTGCGTTCAGGAAGTTAATGCCATAATCCTCGAAGAGGACACGTTTTCCGGGTTCCTTAATGAAAAATCCGTGTTGTTTTTTGGGAGTGGTGCCGAAAAGTATAAAAATGTGGTCTCACATAAAAATGCCCGGTTTTATTCTGCATATATACATTCATCAAGGTATATGATTCATCTGGCAGAGAGCAAGTTAAAAAACAATCAGACAGAAAATGTTGCATATTTTGAGCCTTTCTATTTGAAAGATTTTGTAACTACAACCCCAAAAAAGAATGTTCTATTTGGAAAAAGTGAATAGGTAGGTTTTCAGATCTTTTCTTCGAACTGGAAAAGGTTTTTGAAAAGGCATGATTATTGCTTCATTCTGGTAAACTTATACCTATGAAGAAACTTAGTCTTTATCTGATAGTTGGAATATGCCTAAGTACGTCATATGCTTTGGCTAAACAAGGTCCCTCCATGAAAACAGCGAAAAAAAAATCATTTAATGGAGGAGAACAGCTCACTTTTTTACTTCATTATGGAGTTATCAAAGGAGGAAAAGCTACCCTAAATTTATCTGACACCAGGTTTAATGATAACCCGGCCTTACATGCCAAGATGTATGCTAAAACAACTGGCATAACCGACAAGATTTTCCGCATTGAAGATATTTACGAAAGCTATTTTGACCATAAAAATACCATGCCGTTTAAATCTGTAAGAAACATAAACGAAGGCGGGTACAAATATTACAACGAAGTATTATTCGATCATAACGATACTTCCCTGACCAGTCATAAAAGCGGTAAACATTCTGTGCCCCAAGGTACCCTGGACATGGTTTCAGCATTCTATTACCTTAGAACGATTGACCTGGACACGATAAAAAAAGGAGATGAGATATTGATTAATACTTTCTTTGACGATGCCCTTTTTCCATTCAAAATAAGGTATAAAGGAAAAGAGAGAATCAAAACCAAACTGGGTAAAGTCAGATGTCACCGTTTTGATCCCATTGTTGAGCCCGGCCGGATTTTTAAATCAGAAGATGACATGTCTTTCTGGCTAACAGATGATGAAAATATGCTACCCGTTTTAATTAAATTCGACTTAATTGTTGGATCTGTAAAATGTGAATTAATTAGCTATAAAAATATTGGAACTGATATTGAATGGGAATAGTTTAAGCATTAAAAAGAGAACCAACAAATAAATCGTGTAAGCTTCTTTTAAATTTTGCATGCTTTCTACTGTCTATATTTTTATCTTTTCAATACCTACAAAAACAACTCATTATCAAGAATATTCACAAACACTAAGTCTTCAATAAAGTTTTTGACCTTGGCTCGCCATTTGGAATGCCCCCCAGGACCATTTGTGCTATGATCTTCAATTCATGGCATTGACTTCGCCGAGTTCCCCGGCGTTCCGCCCCATACCATTCTCTCCCGAAAACTCAGAATGAAGAGAACGTTTCACCCCGTTCACTACATTTTGACATGAATAAGTGGATTGATATACCCCCCTTTCTCTGGCCTTCCGTTTCGTTCAAATCTCAAAATCACTTTATTATTTGGAATTTCTTTTATTTTTGTAACAAAAAATAATATTATATGGCATCAACAGCAGATTTTAGAAACGGATTATGTATATTATTCAACAATGATTTATATACCGTTGTCGAATTTCAACATGTTAAACCGGGGAAAGGTCCGGCTTTTGTTCGAACAAAACTTAAAAATATAAAAACAGGGAAAGTTATTGACAATACATTCTCTTCTGGTCACAAAATCGAGATTCAGCGTGTAGAAAGGCGTCCTTACCAGTTTCTTTATAAAGATGACATGGGGCATAACTTTATGCATACCGAAACTTTCGAGCAAGTCGCAATTGATGAAAAGTTAATAAATGCCCCACAGTTTTTAAAAGATGGAGATAATGTTGAAATTGTTTATCATGCTGACACAGAAACTCCACTTTTCTGTGAACTTCCTGCCCATGTTGCTTTAGAAGTCACTTACACCGAACCGGGACTAAAAGGGGACACAGCGTCTTCCACTGCTCTGAAGCCTGCAACAGTTGAAACCGGTGCTTCTGTGAATGTTCCACTTTTTGTTGAAATAGGAGACAAAATAAAAATTGATACCCGCGATAATTCCTACGTTGAACGTGTGAAATAATAAAAAAAAACAAATGCCGGTTGTTTTCATCATCCGGCATTCATAACTTTACTAAATAGTTTTTGTTAAACTTGTAGGTTAGTAAAAATATTCTTCTTTCTGCATAAAACAGTATATGGGTAAAAAAACATCAATAAAACGACTTGAACAGACCACGTTTAAATTACGTGCTTTGTTAAATATTACCCTGGCGATAAATGAAAACCTTTCACAAGAAGAATTATTAATGCGTTATCAGGACATGCTCCATAAAGACCTGCATATTGGCAAGCTACTCCTTTTTAAATTTGGCGTTGAATGGCAATGCATCCTGAACAAAGGGTATACTGATGATTTTGTAGATCAAATTGACATTAAAGAAGATTTGCTACGATACGATGAGATTTCCTTTGAGTGGGGAAACTCGAAAAACTCCGGGCTTGGCAAATATGATATCATTGTACCTGTTCACCATAAAGGAAAGCCGATCGCATTTGTTATAATTGGAGATATTGATGAAGATGTTGAAGGTGTTAGTCCAATTATCAAACACCTTAATTTTATCCAGACCCTTTCGAACATAATTATTGTCGCTATAGAGAATATGCGCCTCTTTAACGAGAGCCTTCGGCAAGAGGCCATGCGAAAAGAACTGGAACTTGCTTCAAAAATGCAAAGCATGCTTATACCCAATCAGGGGGTGTTACCTAAGAACAATAAGGTGTTCATGACGGCGTTTTATCACCCTCATCTCGAAGTTGGCGGCGACTATTACGACTATATTGTTTTAAATAAAGATGAAATTGGTTTTTGCATTTCTGATGTGTCCGGAAAGGGTATTTCGGCGGCCCTACTTATGTCTAATTTCCAGGCCAACTTAAGGGCAATGTTTACTCACGAAATTTCTCTTTCGGCCCTGGTCGAAAAACTTAATGAAAGAGTGATAAATTCGGCAAACGGAGAAAAGTTTATTACGCTTTTTGTTGCGAAATATAATTTTAAAACGAGAGAACTGGAATATATCAATGCCGGGCATAACCAGCCCATTATGTATAGAGAAGATATTAACGAACTTTCTTTTCTTGATAAAGGATGTGTTGGTATAGGCATGTTAGATGAAATACCAATGATTCGAAAAGGTTCGGTTACAATTGAAGGCCCTGCCAAAATATTGTGTTATACCGATGGCCTTGTTGAGTTAATGGACGGAAAAGGAGTTTCTTTCGGTACAGGCGAAATTGAAGAATGTATAATTAATAAAGAAACCATCCAGTCGAACCTTGATGCCATCATCAAAAAACAGGGCATACTTGACGGCAGCGCTAAGATCTTTGATGATATCAGTATTTTAGGGGTTGAGTTGTTTTAGTTTACTTTCTACTTCCTTTTTTTAATGCGTATGGCGGAATGTTAAGTTAATAGTCATCCCGGATTGCCCCCAAGCCCACATATACACAATCGTTTTCCTATTTCCAAATTAATTCAACTTGCTGATTACATAGCACCGCGTTCCTGTAATCGAAGCCTAAAAAAAGATTGCCGGAAAACCGGCAACCCCTCAGAAACTAACCCTTCGCTGAGATAAGGGCTGTACTTTACTGTAACATCCTGAACCTTGAAAGAGAGATGCTAAAAGAGCATCTCCCTGTTTTCAATTGTTCAAATTATAATAGGATGTAGTAATTATTTTTTTGTTGCAGTGAATGTATACTCCTCAGAAAGAGCATCAATAAATAGTTCGAAATCATATGTTCCTGCTCCACTTGCCTTAATTACAAAGTTTCCATCACCATTTGTTTCGAAGCTTGCAGCCCCGTCACCCTTCATGGTTACATCATTAAATCCAATAGATTTTCCATCCCAGTTATCTCCCTGACGAATTTTGAAAGATTTTTCTGCAATTACTTTTACACCTTCCCACTTCCATGTGTAATCAGTATCTTTTACTGTTGGCATTTGCTTTTTGTAAGTATCATTCCAGCCCCATGCTGTGTCCATTTCAGAGATTCCGTCCCCAATTAATCCCATCTCAAATTTCGTGTAATCGATTGGTTCAACATCACCGGTTTTGGTTAGGGTTGCAGAATAACCACTCTCAAGCGTCCAGTCCATTGTAATGGTATAGAAGCCTATTGCAGAAAAAGAAATATTATCCCCTCCGGGAACCAGCTCATCTGTGCTTCCACCAAAGTTAGCATTTACCAAAACACCTTTGTCTCCGCCACCAAGGTCAATCGTGGAATCAACAATCACCTTCCAGCCTCCTGAATACCGTATTTTGAAATCACCTTTGGCCATTTGAATATCTGTTGCAGAGAATGACATTTTTTCCAACCCAAATGCGCCCGCTTCCAGTTTAGTTTCATCAGACCAACCACCGGGAGTTGCTGCACCAATAACAGCCCAGTGGGTTACAGGGGCAACCACGTACATTTTTAGTTCAGTATCGATAATTATATGATACAGTCCATCAGCATCAACTGTGAATTTTTTTTCAGACTCTTCAATTTTTCCTCTTACATAGTCCGGCTTAATATGATCGCTGTGGCCTCCTACTCCTTTTTCTTCTGTTGCTGGTCCCCAGTTTTTTTGATTTTTACCTGCTACTTCAACAATGCTAAATCCATCCGATCCTGCTTTTACAGGAATATAAATTTCATAAAGTGTTGAACGATCTTCCTGGGTTACTTCGTTTTTGGTTACTTTCATCATGCCCTTACTTCCGATTTCTGTAAGAACGGTTCCTTCACCTACCAAATATATTCCGTCCTCAACGAGAACGTTAGGATCTTCACCATCATCATCATCATCATTACATGATGTAAACACAACTATAGAAGCAATTACTATTGCGCTATAGTAAAAAATTGATCTAAACAAGTTATTTTTCATAATAGTGTAAGTTTAATTAAACATACTTTTGTACTAGTTATATTATTCAAGATTAGGGTTCGCATCTTTTGCCCATTTTGGAATAGGAAATACTTCAACTGAGGGATCTCCTGCAACGCCTCCTTGTTCATCTCCTTTTGCCCACCAACTTTGTGTAAACTTTCCAAACCGAATAAGATCCTGACGGCGATGGCCTTCTGCAAATAGTTCACGTCCTCTCTCTTCAAGTATTTGATCGAGTGTAACATTAGTATAAGTTGAAACGCCCGCTCTTTCCCGGATCGGGTTTATCCATTCATCGCCGCTTCTTCCAAGCCGGACTTCAACTTCTGCCTTCATTAAATAGAAATCGCTTAACCTAAAAATTGGAAAATCGTTGCTTAAGTTCTCTTTAGCTCCTTTTGCTACTTCATATTTTGCAATGCGTGCTCCGGTCGTTTTAATTTCTACCTGAGTATTTTGGGAAGTCATTCTGATAAGTGGAATTTCCGGATTGATATCTAATGGCAGGTTTGTAGTCGATTCAATAATGGCCCCGCCTTTACTATCATATTGAGGTCCATATAAAAACCATGATTTACGTAAATCATTAGAATCATAGGTTTTAAAATGGTCGAACATTACACATCCTCCATTCCATGGGCCTACCGGCATGTCAAATGTTAAGTTATGTTGGTAATGAAGTGTACGCATATGCAGTCTAAATCCCTTAAAATCATCTTCATCATAAGGAATGGTAAATATATTTTCAGAATTATCTTCATTGTTCGTGGAAAAAGAAGAAGTAACGTCCCCTTTTGTATTTAAAGTATATGATCCTGCCAATACACTATCAATATACTGTCCAGCTTTTTCCCATTGCGGTGTTCCTGAATATATTTCTGCATTTAAATATAATTTTGCCAACAATCCAAAAGCCATATATCTGGTTGCCATCGTTTTACTATCAATAGCTTTAAGATAAGGTAATGCATTCTCAAGAAAAGTTGTTAAACTATCAAAAACTGCTTCTCTTGTATCCTTTTGAGGATTAACAGGAGCATCGGCACTAACGGTAATATATGGTAAATCGCCATAGTTATCGATCAACAAATAATAGAAAAAAGAGCGAATAGTCTCCACTTCCTTTATTTTCACCTCAATATTGGGGCTCTCGGGCAACGTCCTCATTCTTTCAATAATCTGGTTACATTTTGAAGTAGCCAAATAGAATCTCTCCCACATTCTGTTAACGCCCTCTACATCATCTGTCCAGGTATGCTGGTGCACCACACGCCATTTACCACCATCGTCCCAGTCAGAATCGCGGGTTGGAAACACAATCTCATCAGAAGATACTTCCTGAGCAAGAAACCACCAACCTTCATCATCAACTAATGAACTAAAGTAAGTATAGGCTTCAAGGCTTATACCGGCAACTTGACCTGAATTTTCCGGATATTTTGATTCTGGAATTCTTTCATACGAAATTTCCTCTAAATCGGTACATCCTATCACTAAGATTGTAAATACGAATAATATATATTTAATAAACCTCATTGTTAATTAGTTTTAAAATGTTGCATTAATACCAAAGCTAAGAGATCTCGACTTGGGATAAACGTTATATTGGTCGACTCCAAAGCTTACACCATCATAAGTCGTTTCCGGATCAACTCCTTTGTAACCTGTAATAGTAAATATGTTATTTCCAGCTACAAAAACTTTTAAGTTTGTTAACCAGTCAATATTTTTTGTATTAAATGAATAACCCAGTGAAACATAATCTAACCGTAAAAATGAGCCATCTTCAACATAGATGTCTGCAATTGCCGGACTTCCACCCCGTCCTTTTTCATACCAGTCGATTGCTTCCGGAACCCCATTTAAGTTTGGAATATTTCCATTATAATCGAAAAACATCTGTGTAGCATTGTAAACATCATTACCAATTAATGCTCGAAAAGAAATATCAAGTGTCCAATTACTAAAAAAGGTCATATTATTCGTCCAACCAATTTCAGCATCGGGCAAGGGCGAACCAATTACTTCCCTTTGCGCATTGCTTAATTCACGTGTAATGCCCCCACTTTTTGATTTATATAAAAAAACTTTCTTTCCAAATTCATCATCAGATAAGCGAACATAAACCGGAAGATAAAATGCACCTATTTCTTCTCCCAGAATAATTCCTGTAATATAATTTTGATCACCAATCAAGCCCCTTCCTGATAAATATCCTTCTTTTCGCACCCCATCCTCAGGTGCAAACTCGCCTAAATCAACCATTTCCTGATTATTAGCAGAGAATGTTATGCCTGTTTTATATTTAAAGTTTGTTTGACTAATGGCATACCATTGAATATTTAATTCGATTCCTTTATTTTCAACTTTTCCTGAATTTGCCCAAACCTTCGGATAAGAATATTTACCTCCAATTTCTACAGCATATTCACCTAAAAGATCATTCGTATTCTTTTGGTATAGTTCCAACGAACCATTAACTCTATTACCAAGGAACCCAAAATCAACACCAATATTTATTTCGGTAGTTTCCTCCCATTTTAAATCAGGATTTTCATTCCAATTCTGACCAAAGGTTATAGCTGGTTGCCCTGTTTCAGGATCAGTAATTTTTTGTATTGGCTCAAACAAAGTTTGGCTTCTATATTCTTCAATTTCCTGATTACCTGACAACCCATAAGTTGCTCTAAGTTTTAATTGATCCAACCAACTTATACTTTCCATAAACGATTCACGATCGAGATTCCAACCACTGGAAACAGTTGGAAAAACACCCCATCTGTTATTTTCTCCGAATTTTGAAGAACCATCCCTTCTTATCGAACCAGAAACATAATATTTCGATTCATAATTATACTGAACACGCCCAAAAAAGCCAATCAACCGCCACATTCCTTTCCAAGAATTAATACTATTTCGGTTAATATCAACCAGTGTACTTAAATTGTTATATTTAATATGTTCGGACTGAGGTCCCGCCCCTTCGGCATAAAAACCATTAAACACAGATTCCTGCCAGGAATATCCTGCGGTAGCAGTTAAATTATGTGAGCTTGCAATAGTTTTATTATAGGTCGCATATGCCTCAAGAAGTTTTGTTTGCGTATTTTCGTATCGTTTTCTAGCCCAACCATTATCGGCTGTTGCGTACAAATTCTGCGGACGAAAATACGAGCTTTCATGATCATCTCGTGTATAACCAATATTTAACGTTCCTGTAAACCCTTCGAATAATTCAACATCCGTTTTGAAACTACCAAAGAAGCGCTTTGCATCCCGTATATTATCGATTTCATGTATTGTTGCAACCGGATTCTCGTAATTGAACTCCCGAGAGGTTTTATGATATGTTCCATCATCATTGAATACAGGATCGGTTGGATTTCGGGACAATGCCTGATAGATTATGTCATCTTTATTGTAGCCGTCATAATTTTCATAATCATTACTTTCAAACGCTCCCGATATACTACCAGTAAATGTTACCCTGTCATTTATCCCTTTATGACTTAGGTTAATCTTTGCGATAGTTCTTTGTTTGGCCGTACCTTCCATTATCCCCTCCCAATCGGATTGTGTAAGCGAAGCATAATAAGTACTTTTTTCAGTACCTCCTGAAAATCCAAGGTTATAAGATTGTGTCAGACCCGTCTTGAAAATTTCATCCTGCCAATCGGTATCAGAACCTCCATCGACCATATTTAATCCGTTATCAGAGGCAAAATTACGTAATTCATCAGCCGATAATAAATCTACAGTATTTGCTACTTTCTCTATTGACAATTTTGCATTTACATGTATTTTTGTACTGCCTTTTTTCCCTTTCTTAGTCGTTATTAATATTACGCCGTTTGAACCACGAGAACCATAAATTGCTGTTGATGCAGCATCTTTCAAAATATTGAATGTTTCAATATCTTCCGTTGCAATTGTTGTCGGATCAACACCGGGCACCCCATCAATTACATACAGGGGCTCTGTATTCGAATCAAATCCAGATGAGCCTCTTATTTTAACTGAAAACCCAGAATTGGGGTCTCCTCCCTTTTTAGTTATTAGTACTCCAGAGCTCTTCCCCTGAATGGCCTGAATAGGATCTGTAAGAACACCTCCATTCATTTCTTCTGCCTTCACCTGCGAAACTGCTCCGGTTTTATCAATTTTCTTTTGTGTCCCATATCCAATAACAACAATTTCTGTTAGTTCGGTCAATTCCGGTGTAAGATTAACAGACACGTCAGTTTGTCCTCTCATAACAAGCTCTTCAGACAAAAAACCAACAAATGACACAACAATTGTTGCCCCATCTGAAACATTTATCTGGAATTTTCCGTCTAAGTCTGTAGTTATTCCGGTAGCAGTACCCTTTATTATTACTGATGCCCCCGGCATTGGTTCTTTGGTTTCTCCATCGTAAACCGTACCTGTTAGCAAATGCTCCTGTGCCTGAAGGTTGCCCGATAACAACCACATGCCCACAAGCATAAATGCAATTTTCAAGAAAACATTCTTCTCCATAGTTATGTTAATGAATTTATTATTAGTTAGGTTTTTCTTCTGTTTTGGCACAACCAATCCAAAACATAACGATTAATTAACATTAATGAAATCTAAATGTATTGGAGTTATCCCAAAACTCAAAAAATAAGGTGTGTTAACAGGTTGAAAACTTAAGCAAACGTTTGCGCAAACGTTTGCAAAATGAATTTGACATCTTAATGAAAAAATCTGTTCATCCTTTTGTTAACACTTTGTTTTTCATATTATTAAATCTTTAATTATTCTTTTGTCCTGTGATAAATTAATATGTTTTTTTATCTTAAAAAATGACGCTTATTATGCTGATAAATTAAACGAACATTTACTTTGTTAACCAGACATAGTTCGCTTATTAAAAGCAATATACACGTAAAACCTAAAAATGTATTTACACTTTTATTCAAGCCACCTTCATAAAAGTCCGGCCTGCATTCTGAGAAGTTTATCAATCTACTTCATGATTAGTTTGCCAGAATATTCTCTTGCATCTGATGATACTTTGAATAGATAAACTCCTGTGTTCAAACGACATTCGGACAACTCAATTACTTCGTCCTCTTTTCCTCCTTTTAGCTCTTTTGCAAAAACCTGCTGCCCCAATGTATTGTATAACCGAATATTAAGTCTCTCTGTTTTTTCAGGAACATTTAATAACCTCAAATCTGAATCAATTGTAGCCGGATTAGGATAAACCCTCACAGCTTCTTTTTCTATATCTTCTATTGATATAATACTTGATGGCAGTTCTTCAACTACTACCTCTTTATCTGTAAAGACGAAATATTCTCCAGGTGCCAGTTTAATTGGTTCTTCCGTATCTGTTACTTCTATTGATTCTCCGGTTAAATAACTATACCAGGTGCCAGTATGCTGGAACCCGGGTATCACTTCGTCCTGACTTACTCCAAAATTCCCCACAACAGTCACATTCATATCGTTTCCATTAAGATGAAGGGTTTTTAGCGCATTTCTGAAACTAATATCGAAATCGGTTGTCTTTGTTACATTATGCTTTGTTTTGAACTCTATTAATAATTCAAATATTTTAAATAACCGATACCTTGTATAATGTTCAAAATAATCCCACCTCACCGGTTTGAGAGATAACCTGCAATTTTCACTTACCGAACCATCTTCACATCTGTTTATACTATAATCATACCCCAGCTCTCCGAATTCCCATATCATTTTCGGCCCCGGCACGGTAAAAAAGAAAGCTGCCGCTGCTTCTACTCGCGCTATTGATATTCCACTGGATTTAATGTCGTACCAGCTTCCGTCGCTGTTTCCGTATTGCTGATTTTTGTATACGAGCCTCTCTTCATCATGACTTTCCATGTACCCAACTAAATGTGGCTTTGTCCACTCCCGGCTTTTATATGAAATCCCGGAAAAATCAGATTTCCCTCCAGAAGTGTACCCCATTGTGGCTTCGTTGTAATTATAATTCATATTGCCCCAAAGCATTATGCCGTGATCCGACAATGTTTTCTCTTCAGAATTGTCGGTCAGGTGTTCAAATATTACATAGGCACCTTTATTAACCTCCCATATTTTATTTGCCATGCGCTTTAGTATAGATATTCTGGAAGCATCGGGACCATTGGCATTTGCGTCTTTGGTATTCGTAAACCCTTTTGTAAAGTCAAAGCGATAACCATCTATTTTGTATTCATCCAGCCAATAGGCATTAACACGGTCAACAAAATACTTTGTGTCCTCGCTCTCGTGGTTAAAATCGAACCCCCAGCACCAGTTACTATGCGGACATGTTGTATTGTACCAAGGGCTCTCGCCGGTTACATTCGCTCCATCCCAATATAATTGCACTAATGGACTTTGAGAAAATGAATGGTTAAGCACCATATCAATAATTACAGCAATTCCTTTTTCATGGCATGCATCTACAAACTTTTTAAAATCCTGTTTCGTTCCATAAGCCTTATCCAGAGCAAAATAGAATGACGGATTGTACCCCCAGCTTATATTTCCTTCAAACTCATTAACGGGCATCAGTTCAATCGCATTTACACCTAACCTTTCGAGATATCCGAGCGTATCTGTAAGGGTTTTTATATCTCCTTTTTCCGTAAAATTCTGTATATGAAGTTCATAAATCACCAAATCGGTAACTTCCGGAGCTTTAAAATCTTTAACCTCCCATCCATAAGGTTCTTCTCCGGGTTTTATGACCCCTACTATTCCTGTTGTCTTGCCGTCAGGATAAGCCATAAGATCCGGGTATGTTTCTTTGGAAATATACTTATCATTTTCAGGATCGAGTATTTTTTCCGAATAAGGATCGGCGATACGCAGTTCACCATCCACTAAATACTGAAATGCATACTCCTGCCCCTCTTTTAATCCGGTTATTGTGATCCACCATTTTTTATTGTCTGCCGACTTATACAACAAATATTCATCACTTATACGCCACTGATTAAAATCCCCCAGTAAGAGTACATTCGATTTACCTGGTGCATGAAGTACAAATGAGACGGTTGTGTCGTTCGTATAGTTTATTCCATCCCGCAGTCCTACCGGTACTTCTTTGGTAATTACCTCTTTTACGCAGTAAACAACAACGGAGTCCTTTGCCGAATACTGAGCGGTCTGTCCTTTTACACGTAACTGATAAGTGCCCGTTTGATTAAAACTCAATGAGTAATCAATTGTATCGTGTTTTGAGACATGCACAAGAGAATCCCCCATGTACAGACATATACTATCTGGCAGTGATGTACCTACCGGCACTGCTTTTGCTTTAAACTTTATTGTTTCGTTCAGATTTATTATTGTGTCTTTTTCGGGACTGGTTATTTCAAGCGTAAGCCCTTGATTATAAACATTAACAAACAAATCCTCTGTTTTTGCATTTCCATCTGAACTTCGTAAAACCAAGGCCAGTTTCTGTACTGTTTCATTCTCTGTTATTCCGTAGAATGTCCTAATGTCCGGTTCAACCGTAAATGTGTATTTATTGCTTGCTGTCCGTGATGCTTTATATTTATTACTATTTGTATTCCAATCGGTTACTACGTACTTCCAATCGGTATTTCCTCCGCTTTCTGCTGTTATTAAACCTGTATGAACATATACATCGCCACTATAACCTAAAAGGCTTTTGTTGCTGCATTTATTAATGTCAATGGTAATGGTAACCTCTTCATTAATTGTAGGGGCTAACGGGGCAGTGGATATCTGTCCTGAAATTTTTGAAAAAACAATTACAAGCACTACAAAAAGTGCCACTATCCTACTCTTCTCCATCAGCTCATTTTTATTTTGTGATTAGCTTCAAACTTTACGAATGTAATGACGAACTGCCCCCTGGCAAAAAAAAAGAACCCTAATTTGCGATTTAATAAAAACAAACGTTGCCGCAAACGTTTGCAATTTCGTCGTTTTTTATCAAATTTTCACATAAAACAGAATAAACTGGCATGATCCTGATTAAAGCAATAAGTCTTTGACAGTAAAACTATTAACAAACACCAAACCCTTATCACAGTCCCCGGGTTGATGTATGCCGCTTTACTTTAATCATTTTTTTTGATTATATTAGCCCTATGCTGATAGGCGCAAATAACCTATCTATTACACACTACGCTGAGATGAAAAGTTCACAGGTTACAATAAAAGATATTGCCAGGGCTCTAGGTATATCGCCTTCCACGGTTTCAAGAGCTTTAAAGGATCACCCCGATATTAGTCCAAAAACGAAAAAAGCCGTTAAAGAACTTGCAGAAAACCTTCATTATGAACCCAATGCTATAGCCCTTAGCCTTAGAAGCCGGCTCACAAAAACGATTGGGGTTATTATACCCGAGTTGGTCCATTATTTCTTCAGTTCCGTAATTAGCGGCATTGATCAAGTTGCCTATGAGTTAGGTTATACGGTTATTATCTGCCAAACCAAAGAGGATTACGAAAAAGAGGTTAGGGTAGTTCATACCTTGCTTTCTAAACGGGTCGACGGTGTCCTTGCATCCGTTTCAAAAACATCTTCAAAATTCGACCATTATTACGAACTGAAAAATAGTAATATCCCCCTGGTTTTTTTTGACAGGGCCTGTAATATTTCGAATACAGACAGAGTTATCGTTGATGATTATACCGGGGCATACAAAGCTGTTAAACACCTGATAAGTGCCGGTTGTAAACGAATTGCCCATTTAGCGACCAGCCAGGAACTGCTTATTGGCAGAAACAGAAAGAACGGGTACATACAAGCGCTGAAAGATCATGGTATTGAAGTAGATGAAGAGATTATCCTGCGTTGCGACACAGATCAACACGCTCAAAAATGTATCCCTTACCTATTGTCGTTACAGAAGAAAGTAGACGGTATTTTTGCCGTAAATGATCTGACGGCTATTACTGCCATGTCAATTATAAAACGGTCTGGATACAAAATTCCCGAAGATATTGCCATTTCCGGATTTAGCAACAGCCATTATTCAAATATGACGGAGCCCCCATTAACCACAACCGAGCAAAAAGGATACGAAATGGGTCAAATAGCGGCAAGGATGCTCATTGAACGGATTCAAAGTGATGTTGACATCGAAACCCGTGTAGAGCAAATAAAAACTGAACTTATCGTGCGGGGCTCAACCCAAAAATAAGTAGAAAAAACCCGCAGGGTATTCACTATTTAATCACTGAATTCCCATACGGGTGCCCCTTGCCTCAATAGGCTGTTTAGTTTCTATCTTTTATATACTGGTTTAGCTTATTAATGCTGCTGCTAAAATTAAAGGCATCATTAACCCTGCAGTAATTCTCCTTATCAATACAATAGTAATAACAATACTTGGCCATGTCCAGTTTTGAGCTTTCAAAGCTGAATATTGCGACTATCCTTTTTATCTGATTTGAAGTAAAACATCTTTTTGATTTGACGATCTGCTTCGCTGTTGAAACCTGGGCATCATTAAATGTCCTGTCCTTAATTGCCGCTATTATTTCTTTCATTTCTTCTCCCCCAACCTTGCAGACGACTACGGGTTTTATATCGTTGTTTACATTTACTGCCCTGCGACTGGGTTCTTGTGTTCTGCGGCTCCGGGATCTGAGGTAAACATCGAACTCCCTTTGATAGTCAGCAGAGTTAAACAACTGCCTGCTATGCTTGTAATTACGCGTATCGTATGAATATGGGTAAACACCTTTCAGAAAATTCAGACGAAACCGCTCACCACGGATATAACTCGCCATTTTCATAATCTGCTCTACCGACATACAATTATCTTCGGCAATCCGGACTGCAACAATCACTCTTAGTTCATCTGTTCTCTGGTTCACAACTGAATTAAGCAACATATAAAACTCCTCGTTAGAGATAGGCCTATTGCACCTGGTTTCGTAATTATAGTTTACATGTGCCGGATAATTATAATTTGGAAAATTATAGGGATCAAACGTGCCACCCTGGTAATGTACGTGATTGTTAGGGTTATTCTGGGAAAGAATAAAATCATGCAGTCTCATTACTGCTGAGAAATAATTAAATGCATCATATACATCATAAAAATTATTCCTGTCGAGGGTAGAACAATAAGCGGCCTCTGCAAAACTTAACCTTGTGTAGTCGTCGTGAAACAATCCGGCAAGTTCTTTAACCTGATAGGCGAAAAGACAGTTTTGATGGACAAAATCTATCGCTAACTGGAGTTTTTTCTGTTCGTTCCTGACTGCTGCCAGCTGACCTGATTTTTGTTGAAATAAAACACTTGAAACAGGGTTTTGACAATCCTGCGATATACCTGATATAGTAATTAGCAATGCAATTACATTAAAATAGAAGTTTCTCATAATGAATAAGTTTTAATGTTACGTTGATACATCTATCCTCCATATATCCAATAAATGTACCAATATTATTTATGCCCCTTAAAACTTGTCTTCATGTACAACTGAACCATCTATTGATGATAAATAAAATTCATCAAGGTAACCCGTTCCAAAGAATAAAATTTCAACCCCCAGAATCTTACCCAGTGGTTTGGAACGTTCACCAACAATACCCAATATTCAGCATGTAAGTTTTTTAATGAAGGAGATTACGTAAGGGCACATGTTGCCACTGCCAGTGCTGTTAGAAAACACGACCCGGATATCCTAATCATTAGCGACACAGAAACCGGGACCCCAAGAAAAACAGGAACAGCAATGGACATGCCCGGAGTTGATGCATACGCAGTACTCACTATTGTATGGGACTCTGAAAGAGTTAATAATGTACATAAAAACATCCGGGGAAAGTTGTCTGAGCATCCCCGGTTTCAAAATGAATATGAATACCTCAAAGGTGCTGCAAACCCAGACATCACCTTAATACGACACAACATATCACGAAATAATTCTAGTGTGGTAATTATTTTAACTCAAAATTATTTTTATACTCCTTTACCCCATCCGCTGATGACAGGTGAAAATTATCCAGATAACCAGTCCCATAAAAATGCACCTCAATTCCGATTATTTCTCCGAGGTTTTCTTTATAGCTATCGGTATAAGCAGGTTTGTCATTAAAGTAAAATGCTATTTGCTTATCCCTGCTTTCAATTTTTATCTCTGTCCAATCCGACAAATCGTAGCAGAGCGCTGTCAGATCATGTTGCCTACCATTCTTTCTAACTTCACTAAAAATACTTTCTATCCAAAAAGAACAACCCGGCTTTGGAAAAAACTGTTGAATTACCCCATTTCTGCCTTTAACAATAATTATAACGTTATTACATTGAACTTTCGGCCAAAACTGAGTGTTTTTTACTTTAAGTTTCAGGCTAAAGTTGTCTCCGTCTATCCCGAAATCCTGGTAATTATAATACCTGGTCTGTACTAGTTCAGTAGTATCAACCCCACATTTTGAAATGTCTGATGTTGAAGCATATAAATATCCCTGCGGTTTTTGCAACAGTTCTGAAGGAATCGGAAAGACGGTGTTATTTAACTTCATCCTCGGATATGTTCCAAGCGCTATCCAGCCTTCCGTTCTCACTATAACAGGTTCCGGAACATTTATCGTTTTACCATCATAAATTACACGTGGGTAAAATATGCCCGGCAGTTTATAATAATGGGCAATGCTTTTAGTTCCTGAGGAAACAGAAACAGTATCGGAGAAATCGCCGAAATATATTTGCAAATTATCAT
Source organism: Bacteroidales bacterium (assembly GCA_965230395.1). GTDB lineage: Bacteria > Bacteroidota > Bacteroidia > Bacteroidales > UBA10428 > UBA10428. The sequence goes on along the minus strand of CBDDKV010000002.1, from coordinate 260,403 downwards.
TACCTGTATGTGGTAATGAGAGTTTAAAAAATGCAGAGGCTGTGTTCTTCCCTTCAATTCTTTCTAGATGCACTGTAGCTGTAACCGAGTCAAGGCTATCCCTTTTCGTTATGTAGAATGTAATTAATACAGACACTGCTATTAAAATGGCAGATGCAACCCACCGTTTTTTTAAACTACCGTTATCCTGAACTTCATTTGCCGATGCAGATAAACTGTTTGCATACTCTTTCAGGGCATTTAATGTTGCTTCCTGGGGGGTATATCTTTCATTCGTTTTTCTTTTTCCAAAAATTCTTTTTAGCGTGCTTGAACTTATAAGGATATTGGTTTTTTGAAGAATTTGAAAACTTAATTCTTCATAGTCCTTGTTTTTCCATTCCTGCAATTCACCTTTTTCAAAATTTTTCTCGATTTTTTCTTTTATATCTTGAAGCAAAGAGTTGACCATCTACTAAAACCTTATTACGAACCTCCACGAAAACAAAAAGTTAAAGTGGGCATTCTTTTGCCCATCATCTGCTGAGGTCAAAAATATGAAATTTAAGGCCTCTTACTTATCTTTAATAAGAATTTTCTTTTCAACATGTTTAAAAGGAGCTACAAGGACAGAAGTTCTGTCTAATTAAAAAATGCTTTTCTAACAATTAGCATTTTGAAAACGAACCTGCTTTACTCATAAAAATAGATATAACTATTTCTATGTAACCTAATCTATAACCACTGACCTATTTATTAAAAAATAGATCTATGGTTAAAAATAAAATGACTTAGTGCTATACTTAAAAATAAAACTATGAAGAAGAATGTAATTTTTTTTATCCTGCTTATCAGTATTAACCTTCTGGCAAACGATAAGTCGCGACCAATTGTTAACCAGACCGGATATAACCTAAACGAAGCAAAACGCTTTGTTTGTTATGGGGCTGAAAATGGAAAGCCCTTCCAGGTTGTTTATGCAAAAGATTCTATAAATGAGAATGCAAAACCTTTATTCTCGGGAACAATTAAGGATTATTCCGGAGATTTCACCTCTTTCAACCCACAATCGACTGAAGAGTTTGTAATAAAAGTTTCGGGACATGGGCATTCATTTCCTTTCTGGATTGCCGATCACCTTATGGAGAAGGTGTCTTCCCAACTAGGGTACCAGTTTTTTATTGATTCCCGTGTTTCAGAGGATCCCATTTATTCGAATGAGCCCAAAGCTGCCGGTGGTGGCCCAACCCGTGATGTTGGAGCTTATGGCCTTGAAACGGTTTTTGAGATTATGCAATATGCTTCAAACCCGGCCTTATATGACCGTTGGCACTCCGATTTCAACAAGGATAATGTCCCTGATCTTATTGAACTCATACTCTGGCATTCCGAATTTGCTTTCCACCACAGAGATTATAACGGAAAAAGAGGTCACGGAAGTTACCTGATTGGTTATCCGAACCAGGAGGAATTACAGAAATATGACTATCAAAATACACTTGATCACCTGGCTGCAACATGTGCCGCATATCATTCCTTTTTAAAACCCTACTTAAACAAGCACGCTTATTATCGTTACCGCCAGTTTACCATCCAAAACTGGGAAAAATATGACCGGCATAAAGAAGTCCGTTTTTATGTATATGGCAAAAAGTGGGTAGCAAAAGGCTGGCACGAGTTCAATGAAATGGGAAATGTATTGGGAATGGGAGTCATCCGTAACCTAATGATGTACCAGTGTGAACTTAACGAACCCAACGGAGATCCGGAAAAGTATTTAAACTATGCTAAAGAGTGTGCCAAAGATGTTATTAAAACCTGGGACTTCAACAATCCGCGTCATATGTGGTGGATACGAAATGGCGAGCATATTACACCACAGGCTTTGGCTTATTTCTTAATGGTTGCCCCGGAGCATGCCCCAAAAGGTACAAAAGAAAAACTTCAGGCCTGGAGTACGCATATGAAGAATAAGACCAGTAATTTCTGGCATTACCGTGTTCATTCCGACACAGAATGGGCACACCCGAAAAGTAAAGAGCTCGGAAATACCGGATTGGGCGGTTCTATGTTTGCTGCTGCTCATTTTTTAAATGACCCGGAACTACGGGCTCTTGGTTGGTCTCAAGTTAACCAGGTTTTCGGGTTGAACCCGTCACAATCTCATTACAGTCATAAAGATCCCAGAAGATTAAAAAGAGACGGATACTGGGACGGGGTTGAACAAGGCTGGCCAATAAAAGACCCAGGCGGTGCCGGCAGACTTGGCCCTGTGCGTGGAACCCTTGATGGCACCCCTTTGGATAATGCATTTCCATTCCCAAAAGAAGAGGCTTCTACAGAAAATGTAGAGCATAACCCCAATCACTGGTACACTACCGAAGGCTGGGGCATTAGTAACCGTTCATGGCAGTCAACCATAATATTTTCAACTCTGGCTTCGCATAAACTGGAGGTTGTTGACAAAAAAGGGAATCCCGTTCCAAAAGAAGTGAAAAACAAAAAAGACGTAATAATTAAACTTAAGGCAGCGATAAACCAGGACTGGGAGAAGGCCGAAACAGGCTGGGTCAATATTCAGGTAGATGACAAAACCCCTGTTCAGGTTGAACTGACCGAAACAGACAAAAACAGTGGGGTTTTCACAGGCAAACTAAGACTTGACTACCCGGCAGGTTCAAATATTTCTATCTCCTATGGCTATATGGGATTTGAGAAAAAAGTTGAACTTACTGTTAATTAAAAAAGAACAGAGATATGAGATTCGAATATAAGGTTTATCTTGCTTCGAATCTCATATCTAATAATCAAAATTGTTACAGAACCTCAATCTTAATAGAATGAAAAAGACACTAATCCTTGCCCTTTTTGTTGGGTTTATTTCTTGCACAAAAGAACAGAAAAAAGACAGTCCGCTTCCCGGATATAAGCTAGAGTGGGCAGATGAATTCGATGGCGACCAACTGGATACGACTAAATGGGCATATAGAACCGATAATAAACACCGCAGCATTCAATTAAAAGAAAACATTGTTATAAAAAACGGCAGCCTCTTGCTTAACCTGAATGTTTTAAACGAACCTATTGAAGGCCAAATGGCTTCCGGGGCTGGAATTGTATCTAAAAAAAGGTTTAAATATGGTTACTACGAAGTCCGTTCAAAACTTGGTGATGGTATTGATGATGATAAGGACGGAAAAACTGACGAGGGCTGGCACCATTCATTCTGGGCTATGGCTGCTTCTATTGATTCTGCCGGTGAAGTAAACACAACTTATCCGGGCATTCGCAGAACTGAAATAGACTGTTATGAAAACCCTTCTATACATGTTCACGAACCAGAACAAACAGGACTTAGTAATTTCTCCCAGCATGTAATTGTATGGAACGAAGAAGGAAAAGAATGGGGAAGGTTACCAAAGCCACCGGCTGATGTTACCAGAATGGAAAACTTCGATGCCGGACAGTGGCATGTTTATGGTTTCGAGTGGACTGAAAAGGTTATCAATTTCTACGTTGACGGGAAAATTACCAAGGTCGCCGAATACCCGGTCGGTAAATTTGTACACGATGACCTTAACGTTTGGTTAACCGCTATTGCTGCCAACTGGACTGGAAAAGACCAGGAGAAAAGTAAGGCTGAATACGATTATTTCAGGTTCTACTCTAAAGTTGAATAAACAATTAAATCTTATGATCACATAAGTGTGCTCTCTAAAAAGGAATATAAACCCTTTTTCGCTTTCACAACATACACGACCAAATCATTACACATTCCTTCATCCATAAAAAAGCAAAAATGACGGTTAGAAAACCGTCATTTTTATTTCACCTGCAATTTTATTGTTTATCTGTTCAGTCCTATTTTTTAAGATGGTATGAGGATCGTTTTAACCTACTATTTCTCCGGTAATATCTTCCGTATACTGAAAAAGACCAGTAGAATAAGTTATAAATATCGTATTGTATATTTTATCTCATTTTTTATTTCAACAAGGCATGATTTGATGCACCAGACTGGGTTTTGATGTGTAAAATCAATAGCTTTCCTTCAACGTGTGGTACAAATTTTCCATCATATACATATTGATCATCTTCCCTGATTTTAGTTTTCAAATTTAGCAGAAAGCTTAAGCAGACTGAATACAATGGAGTTCCGGATTAAGAATCACGATAGATAATATTCCCCCAGGTTTCTTACTGAACCGTAATTTTCTTATTCCATACCTTCTTGTCATTCTTTACCTGCAATATATAAAGCTCCCCTCCTAAACCCTTCAAATCGATAGTCAAAGTTTTTTCTTGCAGTTTTGTACTAAACTTCAGTACCCCCTTTAAACTAAAGACCTTAATTTCAGTGCCCACTCTGAAGTCATCAGAAAGTTCAACAGTAATTACTCCTTTTGATGGTATCGGGTACACCTTTATTTTATTGCCCCCTTTAGGATCAAGAGGAGCCAGAATTGAAGAAGCTCTTTTCTGCACCATCAGGCTATCAAGGATCTGGTCAACTTCATCAAAGGAATTTCTGTTAAAATATAACTTGATTTTATACGGTTTATCTGAAGCTTCAAGATTAATGGGGAAATCAAAATTTCCATCTCCATATTTTTGCGTTGCTTCGTAGTATAGCTTTGCATCGTGGTATATTCTTATCTTCACTTTTTCTATACCAGCTGAATGGATTCTACCGGCTATATTGGTCAAATACATACCTGACTGATTTGACAACAGTACTTCCCCTGTTTTAGGAACATTTGAATAAGTAAGAAGCGGCTTAAATCCGGGGTTTGGTTTAACCGGTACAGGGGCATTCATTTCTTTTCTCCATGCCTTCAGATCGGCTAAAAGTATTTTAACAGTATCGGGCAGAAACTCTGCTGAATCATACCGTTCTGCCAAGTCTTTTTCCAGGTTGAAAAGCTCAATATTTCCTGTCTCAAAATATTGGATCATTTTCCACTTCCCCTTCCGTATGGCAGAAGAAGGTGTACACCGGAACAATTCCGGTTCACCCTTATACCTTTGCAGGTAATACGGAGCGTGCCAATACAAACTCCCCCTGTCAATATCCCCTGCTTGCTCTAAAAGCGGCAGAATGCTCACGCCGTGCAATTTATAGCCAGCAGGGATTTCTCCATTTACGATCTCTTTAAATGTTGGATAAAAGTCCATTCCAATGACTGGCTCATCACATACCGTCCCAGCTGCAACCTTTGAAGGCCATCTTACGGCCATTGGTTCACGTATTCCTCCCTCATAGTAAGTCCCTTTGTACCCTCTCAATGGCTTCATGCTGGTAATGTATGATACGCCTCCATTATCCGAGAAAAAAACAATCATTGTATTATCAGTAATACCTAATTCATCCAGTTTGTCCAGAACTGCGCCTACTCCCTGATCCACACTTTCAACCATTGCAGCGTATTTCGGATTGCGAGGGCTCATATTCTTAGGCAGAAGTGTATCATATTTCTCTTTTAGTGATTTTTTTGCCTGAATAGGTGTATGGACTGCATAGTGCGAAAGATAGGCAAAAAAGCAGGTGTCTTTATTATCGTTGATAAAGCTTAACACCTCTCCATAAAGCCTGTCCGTAAGATATTCCCCCACCGGGCCGTCAGTTATTTTATCGTTTTTATATGGACTAAAATAGCTTTTTGGAGAGCCCTTGTGGTTTCCTCCAATATTCATATCGAAACCCTGACCAGTAGGTCCGGTCAAAACGCCTCTGCCTAAATGCCATTTTCCAAAATGTCCTGTAACATAACCTGCACCCTTTAACATCTCGGAAACTGTATAAAAGGAAGTGTCCAATACTGTTGTATTTGGATGTGGAACAAGCCTTCTATCTGAACTTTTTCCCCTGTCCGAATTGCTTACCGTATAAATTCCATGCGTTGTAGAATATTGTCCCGACATTAAACATGCCCTCGTTGGGGCACAGTTTGACGCATTGGCATAGGCATTTGTAAATTTCATTCCTTCACGGGCAATCCTGTCAATATTGGGAGTCTGATAATATTTGTTCCCATTAAACCCAACGTCCATGTACCCCATGTCGTCCACCAGAATAAAAATTATATTTGGTTTATCTGCTGCATAAGCGTTAAGGGCAACGCTTAGCATTAAGACAAAAAAACCAACCTTCACAACCGATCCTGTTTTGAGCATATGATAGTATTTTAATGTTCTTCCTGTCAAATAATTCTGTTGAAACCAAATCCATAAACAACCAGGTTCTGTCTAGTAAACTGCCCCTCACAAATAATTCAACTTCTTAATTCCCGTTCAACTCATTTCTGAGACTGTTCACCCCTCTCATGTAAAAATATTTAGTTATTGGCACTGGCCCGTTAAACATATTCAGAAACAGAACTGTTGTTATAAACCATTCAAAAGAATTATTTTTTAAGCTTTATTATCCATCTAAAAGTACTAAAATCCAATAAGGCGCACTCATGAATGACAATTCATTTTTTCTAAAAAAATGACAGCAACCTGGTTTTATGCGAATTGCTTAAAGGAAGCTTATCAAGCTCAAAATCAGTGTTACTTATTCTTGAATTACATGAAAAGCCACACCAAGATAATCTTATTAAACAACCTCAGTCCACAACAAGATTACTACATGTTATCCAATTGACGAAAAGGGAGAACAAAACCGGCTACCACCTACACCCCTCAAAAAGAGGGGATTACAACGAGTATCCTTTCAAGAATGTTTCTTTAATATGGTTAATTAATTGTTAAATGTGGCGATTTAGCAGACAGTTAACCACAACACAAATAGAGTTTTTGTTTTTCTCATACATATTGAAAAAAACAACCGCAATACACCAATTAACAGTTTTATATTTTCGCTTTCGCAAAACACAAAAACAGCTACTACAATGGAAACATACAGTAAACTATTAAAACTACGGAAATCTCTTACGGAAATCTTTCATATTAATCATACATCCACAAGTTAGGAAAACCCCAAAAAATGCCTCAATATAAATAAAACAAGTAGTAAATATTAAAATAACAATTTCAGTAAAACCCCGGATTAGTTAATTCCGGCGCAAGTCTAAAACAAATTTACTTTAAACATAAACATTTCGACATGAAATTATTTTACCAGGCAGGTAAGCTATTTTGCTTACTTCTTTTTGCATTGAACGTAAATGCACAAAAAATCACCATTAACGCCGAAGATTACAGGCAACCCTACCAGGGTGGTGGAATTTCCTATGGCCTTTATATCGGTCATCACTGGAGTATGAGTCAAGCAAATCAGGACTCCATAATGAAACTGATGTACGGGGATGTCAATATGAAGTATATCCAATCGTACGAAGGGCGACGCCCGTCGAATCATGCGAGAGATTATGAGCATGTTGCAAAATATGTAAAGCAAGCCCACAAGTACAGGCCCGATTTAAAGGTTGTTATTGTTCTTAGCAACTATCCTACAGACCTTACAAAAAAGGTAATGGTTGACGAGAAAGAAAAAGAATATTTAGATGTCACCATTCCCGGAGTATATGACAAAGTGGCCAAAAACTACCTTGACATCTTGCAAAAACTATATGACGAAGGAGTTAACGTTGACATGTTTAACCTGGTAAACGAACCCGATTACCAAAAAGAATGGAAGTTTGGCCATGAAGATGCCAAGTTATCTGTTGGGATTATTCTTCAAAAGTCTGTTGCCCGTTTCAGAGAGATGTTAAAAGATCCTGAACTAAACCCTGATGGTTTGAAATGCCCTCAATTTATAGCCCCAAGTAATATCGCTCCCGGCGGGGCCAGAAATTACATAAATTATTGGAAAAACAACAACAGGGAAGCCTGGGAACAAGTAGACATTGTTGGTACCCACCAATACATTAATGGAGACAGTGAAGAGGCTTTTGCTGCAATACAACAAGGACTGGAAGGACGTGGGTTTATCCAAACCGAGCAACATACTAACAAGGGGGACAACCTTGGTAAACTAAAGGTAAACAATGTAGAAATATCAGATGAAGCCAGAAGTCCTCTGTCATTGGCTTCAATGTTTTCTAGTTCTGTGAACCACGGAGTAGAATCATGGTTCTATTTTGTAGTAAATACACCGAGCAATTATGCCAACGCCGGGCTTATTCAAACTAAGTGGGCCGGGAAACCTGTACCATACAAAACATATTATGCGTTCAAACAGTTGCATAACGCACAGGAAATGGGGGCACATAATATTTCATATGATAAATCTTCGGTTAAAAAGGCGAAAATCGTTTGTTTCCGTTCACGAAACAACAATAAAGTTGTTGCCCACATTACAAATTACTCAGTTGATACAAATACCATTGAACTTGAGATAAACGGGCTTACAGGCAACTATTATATTACAGGATATAAGGCCTGGCAAACCGATTCAGTTAAAAACATCGAAGAAGTTGCCAATGTTGAACTGGAAACTGCACAGGGAAGCCTGACCTACAAGTTCCCACCTTATAGCCTTACTACCATTGAATTTACCAGCAACACTACTCCGGATGTCCCCCATATAGATTTTGCCCCTATCGCGGACAAGCAATTTGACTCTCCTGATTTTGAACCCGTTGCCACATCTTCGAATAGTCAGCCTATAACTTTTACTGTTGAAAGTGGAGAAGCTGAAATGAAAGACAATAAAGTTCATTTAACAGGAATTGGAGAAGTAACAATCAAAGCTTCACAAGCGGGTGCCGCTGATGTTTTCCGAACATTCTCTATCCGGGCAGATTACCTGCGTAATATTGCATTAAATAAACCAACAACTGCTGACCTTGAAGAAACCAAATATCCGGCCCGTTATGCCACAGATGGAATAATAACATCGAACTTAAGTCGCTGGCTGGCAACTAAAACAAACTACCCTCATTGGTTGGAAGTTGACCTTGGTGGTATGGATTCTGTTATTGGGGTTGGCTTGTGGTCCGGTGCCAGTGGCTACAACAGCTACATTAGTGATTTTACGGTAGAACGCTGGGATGAAGCAACTAAAGACTGGGTTGCATTTATTACTGAAAAAGGTAACAGAAACGCTGTGTATCAAAAATTAGTCCCACAAGTAAAAACAAGTAAAGTAAGACTGCATATTACAAAGGCGTATTCAAAACAGATTAAACTTTATGAGTTTGAGGTGTACGGGGTTACCGTTCCTACAGAAAGAATAGAAATTGCATCAGAAAGCGGAAGTACAGAAATAAAAGAAGACAGGGGCACGCTGCAGCTTATTGCTAAAGTTTATCCTGAAAATGCCGGGTTCAAAAACCCGATATGGAAAGTAAGCGATGAAAACATTGCTTCCATAGACTCAAACGGACTGCTTACTGCTTTAAATGTCGGAACCGTTGATGTTATTGCATTACCTAAAGATAATAAAGGGAAATCTGATACTTTAACAATAACAATAAGTAACCAGACAGTAGAGGTAAGCAATATTGTAATCTCTAATGATATTGGTTCCAGTAAAGTACCAAATACCGTAAGCTCACAGTTCTTTGCTGAGATATTCCCTGAAAATGCAGAAAATAAAACATATACCTGGTCAGTAACCAATGGCACCGGAAAAGCAACTATCACCGAAAACGGCCTGTTTACGCCTGATACACTGGGAACTGTTTTTGTTGAGGCTACACCGGACGATCCTTTCGGAAGGACGAGTATCATGAAGATTGAAATCACTCAAGGTAAACCCGTTACCAGCATTTCAGTATTCAGCGCGGGCAATGTTTCGCAGGTAGTCGAAAACGGAACCTTACAATTCACTGCTGAAGTATTGCCTAACAAAGCAAGTGATAAAACTTATACCTGGTCAATAATAAACGGAACAGGTACGGCTACAATTTCTGAAGATGGCCTACTAACGGCCGAAACATCAGGAACGATTACTGTTGTGGCTACAGCAAATGACCTTTCAGGGGTTAGCGGAAAAATAAATATTACGGTAATCAAACCAGTCACAGGATTAACGGCTGACAGGAATGCCAATAACGTTAAATGTTATCCAAACCCTGCTGTAGATTTCCTAAACATTCAGGTTCAGGAGGCCGGTTCGGTCAAAATATACAACTTAGTCGGACAACCGGTTTATTTTACACCGTTTAGTGCTAATGAACTTCTTAACATTAATGTTGCCGAGCTTCCTCGTGGACAATACATTGTTAAGTTAGTCTCAGGAGAAACTAATAAAACATTTAAAGTACTTCTTAAGTAAATTTTTTATAGAACAGAATAATTCAGAAAAGGGTGAAGCTTATGCTTTGCCCTTTTTTTGTATCTGTATAAACAGAAATAAAAAAATTATTGCATATTTTGAGAAAACAGCGGCATTTCTTACTTCGAATATTCACTAACTTCAACAATGAAAAAACATCCAGCCCCTTCTCTCTGATAATCAAAAACATTACATAATTTTACACTAATCATGAAACAAATTTTCAATTAACCGTATAAAGGTATAAGTGCTGTCAAAACAGTTAATAAATCCAGCCAGGCTTACCTACAGAATTTCAGTGTTCATTCAGGCAACGAACGCCTGATTATTGAATGGGACAACTTTTTCACCTTGAACATTATAAACTATACAATATGAGAAATTTTTACAATGCAAGTGCATTATTAAGTCTGCTTTTCTTGGCTTTAATTTCGAATGCTCAGGAAATCAGCATTAACGCCGAGGACTATAAACAGAAGTACCAGGGCGGTGGAATAACATTTGGGTTATACGATGGGCACCATAGAAGTATGAGCGCAGTCAATCAGGATTCAATTATAAAACTGATGTTCGAAGATGTAAATATGAAATACATACAGACATATGAAGGCTACCGTCCCGAGAACAAACCCCAGGACTATGAAAATATTGCCACGTATGTTAAACAAATACAGAAAGTTAATCCTGATATAAAGTATGTCATGGTGTTAAATAAATTTCCTGTGGATTTAACAAAAACAGTTATTAGTAATGGTAATGAAAAGGATGCCCTAGATACTGACATTCCGGGACTTTATGATAAGTTGGCCGAAAACTACCTTGACATTTTGAAAAAAATGCATGCCGAAGATATAAAGGTTGATATTTTCAATATGGTTAATGAACCAGATTATCAAAAAGATTACAGATATGGTTATAATAGCGCAGAAAAAGGCGTGGCCCTCATCATACAAAAATCGATACCAAAATTAAAGGAAATGCTTAACGATCCGGCTTTAAACCCCGATGGTATTGAGTGTCCGGAAATACTTGCCCCCAGTACGATTGGCCCCGGGGGGTGCAGGAACTTCATGAATGAATGGAAAAACAATTACAGAGCAGCCTGGGAACAGGTAGACATGGTTGGCACACACCAGTATATCGGTGGTGATAGCTGGGAGCGTTTTGGACAAATTAATGCCGGGCTTGAGGGGCGTGGATTTCTTCAAACCGAACAGCATACGAATAAGGGTGATGGACTGGGTGATCTAAAAGTTAATGGTGTAGAATTAGAAGACTCGGTAAGAAGTCCGTTGTCAATGGCCTCAATGTTCTCTACTGCTGTTAACAATGGGGTGGAATCATGGTTCTATTTTGTTGTAAACCATCCGAAAACATATGCAAATGCCGCCCTTATTCAAACACCATGGGGAGGGGCACCAAAACCATACAAAACGTATTACGCTTTTAAGCAGTTGCATAACGTTCAGGAAATAGATGCCCACAATATCTCTCGCAGTATTACGAATGCAGACAGCATTACCGCAACTGTATTTCGAACCAGAAACGATAGCTTAATTGTAGCCCACGTTGCGAACAACTCTGAGACGGTTAAAACCATTGATTTAATTGTTAACGGATTGTCCGGAAACTATAAAATTGTTGGTTACAAAGCATGGCAAACCGACGCTCATAAAAACATGGAAAAGGTAGCGGAAGAAGAGTTTGGGACTGAAAAGGATACATTAAAATATGAATTCCCACCTTACAGCCTTACCTCAATTGAACTGGCCTGTGTTACTCTGGACGATGTCCCGTATATTGAGTTTGAACCCATTACAGACAAACAATATAACGATGCTGACTTTGCATTGAAAGCTAGCTCATCGAATGGTACCCCCGTTACATTTACTGTTGAAGGTGGAGAAGCTGAAATTGTAAATGATGATTCTGTGCACATTAAAGGACTCGGAGAAGTTACCATTAAAGCTTCGCATGCTGGTGCAGCGGATGTTTACAGAACATTTTCAATCAGGTCCGATTACATCCGTAACGCCGCAGTGGACAAAACAACAACAGCTAAAAGTGAAGATTCCGGTTATCCTGCTACGAATGCAACCGATGGAGACATCAGCTCTAACAGCAGTCGTTGGTTTACTAAAGACGGGGAAGGTTTTCCAACCTGGCTCGAGGTTGATCTAGGCGCCGTGGATTCAATTATTGGAGCCCGGTTCTATACGGGTTACAATGGTTACAAAGATGCCCCAAGTGATTTCACTATTGAAAGCTGGGACGGTTCAAAATGGGCTCCTTTCATAACAGAAACAGGAAACACTGACGCAGCATACAAAAAAATAGTTCCGATGGTCAAAACAAGCAAAGTAAGGTTAAATATAACCAACGGGGCTTCAGATCGGATAAAACTTTTTGAATTCGAACTGTTGGGCGTTACCACATATATTGATAGTGTTGAAATCTCATCTGCGAATGGCAGCTATGAAATTACAGAAGATAAAGGAACATTACAGTTTAACGGTAAGGTTTATCCGGAAAATGCCAGTTTCCAGAACCTTGACTGGCGAGTTGACAACGAAGCTTTAGCATCGATAGACGAAAACGGCTTGTTAAGTGCTATTGCTGACGGAACTATTAAAGTTATTGGTATGGCCAGCGATAATACCGGAGATGCAGATACAATGACCGTGACAATTTCAAATCAAACAACCTGGGTAAAAAGCATAACTATCACAGCTGAAGGCGGAGCAACCACTGTGGAGGAAAATCAAACTTTACAGCTTGCAGCTGAAGTGCTTCCAGCCGATGCTACCGACAATACATTTACATGGTCTGTAGAAAGTACAGAAGGAACGGCAACCATCTCTGAAAACGGACTTCTGACTGCAGGAACACCAGGGAAAGTAACCGTTAAAGTTACTGCAAATGGTCCTTCCGGCACAGTAGGGGAACTGGAAATTGAAATCGTTAAAGCATCAGCATCTGGTTTAACTGCCAGTCAAAGCAGTAGTACTATAAAATACTACCCTAATCCGGTTGAAGATGAACTAACAGTTATTTCACAGAAATACGGTGTCGTAAGCCTCTTAAATATAGTTGGACAGCAGGTTTATTCAGCAACAATTAATGCAGGTGAGCTTGTTGTTCTGGATGTAAATGAACTGCCACGTGGACAATATCTGCTTAGGGCCGTATCCGATAATAAAACTGAAACATTTAAAATTATTCTTAGGTAAGCCAGCATAAAACAAAATAGCGATAATAGGGGGAGGCACATGCTTCCCCTTTTTTATCTTCTGCCAATTGAAGTGAAAAAACAGTCCTAGATTTTGAATAAACAACAGTATAGTTCATCTTAAACTTTTTCTAAACTTGTAAATGAATTGATTTTCGGTCACCCTTAATTATTAACTATATAAGAATGAATAAGCATTATATTCGAAAACACTATCTGCCGACAACCCCAAAATTCTTGAACTACAAAATATTTCCATTTGCATTTAAGATGCTAAAACTTAAATATAATTCTGTCGTATACTTATTTTAAGCCATTACCAAAATTCTTGATTACCCCTTTTTCTCACCAAACCACGAAGATCGACCTTAACATAAATTTATATACTATGAGAGTTTTTTACCGTGCAGTTCTATCCGTTACACTGCTATTATTTACAATAATTTCCGAAGCGCAGGAAATTAAGATTAATGCCGAAGATTACCGACAACAATACCAGGGGGGAGGTGTTTCTTTTGGACTTTATGTAGGGCACCATTGGAGCATGAGCGAAGAAAACCAGGATTCCATCATTAAGTTAATGTTCAGAGATGTTAACATGGAGTATGTGCAGTCGTACGAAGGGTTGCGCCCCGTAAACGATGCGAACAGCTATGAAGGGCTTGCTAAGTATGTTAAACACATACGCAGGTACAGGCCGGGTGTCAAGCTTTCAGTTGTTCTTAATAAATTTCCGGAAGATTTGACTAAAACGGTTATAATCAATGGTAAAAAGAAAAACCCTATCGATACAGATATACCGGGAGTGTATGATAAGCTTGCTGAAAACTTCCTGGATATCATGAAAAAAATGCACACAGAAGGGGTAGACATTGATTTCTTCAATATGGTGAATGAACCCGATTTTCAAAAGAATTACTATTACGGTTATAACAATGCAAAAAAGGGGGTTGGCCTAATTATACAGAAATCTATACCTAAACTTAAAGAAATGCTAAAAGACCCGGTGCTAAACCCGGACGGACTGAAATGTCCGGTAATTATTGCCCCAAGTACTATTGGTCCGGGAGGGTGCCGAAGCTTTATAAACGAATGGAAAACAAATTATAAAACAGCATGGGAAAATGTTGATGTTGTTGGCACTCACCAATATGTTGGCGGCGATAACTGGGATGCTTTTTCCTCCATAAACAAAAACCTTGAAGGCCGTGGCTTCCTTCAAACAGAGCAACATACAAATAAAGGGGATGGTTTGGGCAGTTTAACTGTAAACGGAGAAAAAATATCCAGCATTGCCAGAAGCCCTTTATCATTAGCATCAATGTTTTCAACGGCAGTAAACAACGGGGTAGAATCGTGGTTTTATTTTGTTGTTAATTACCCCAACACATATCACAACGGTGGGTTGTTCCAGGTATCATGGGCAGGTAAACCTATTCCTTACAAAACATACTATGCATTCAAACAGTTGCATAATATCCAGGAAATGGATGCCCACAACATCTCACGAACATTAAGTAATGTTGATGGCGTTAAAGCTACCATGTTCCGTTCCAGAAACGACAGCTTAATGGTTGCCCATATCTCTAACAATACCGAAGATGCTAAATCCATCGATTTAATTGTTAAGGGATTATCTGAAAACTATAAAATAACTGGTTACAAAGCCTGGCAAACCGACTCTGTGAAAAACATGGAAAAGGTTGCAGAAGAAGTGTTTGGAACGGAGAAAGATACGTTAAAATATGAGTTCCCACCCTTCAGCCTTACTTCAATCGAACTGGCTTGTATCACCCCGGACATCCCTTATATTGAGTTTGACCCCATTACAGACAAACAATATAACGATGCTGACTTTGCATTGAAAGCTACCTCATCGAATGGCACACCCGTTACATTTACTATTGAAGGTGGAGAAGCTGAAATTGTAAATGGTGATTCTGTGCGCATTAAAGGACTCGGAGAAGTTACCATTAAAGCTTCACATGCTGGTGCAGCAGATGTTTACAAGAGTTTTTCAATCAGGGGCGATTATATCCGTAACGCTGCCTTGAACAAAACGGCGACAGCAAAGAGTGAAGATTCCGGATATCCTGCCGCAAATGCAACCGATGGAAATATTAGTTCTAACAGTAGCCGCTGGCTTACTAAAGCAGGAGAAGGGTTTCCAACCTGGCTCGAAGTTGATCTGGGCGCTGTGGATTCAATTATTGGAGTTCAATTCTACACGGGCTACGATAGTTATAAAGATGCCCCAAGTGATTTCACGATTGAAAGCTGGGACGGTTCTAAATGGACCCCTTTCATAACCGAAACAGGAAACACTGACGCATTATACCAAAAGACAGTTCCTATGGTCAAAACCGACAAAGTGAGGTTAAACATAACCAATGGTGTTACAGACCGGATAAAACTTTTTGAGTTTGAACTATTAAGCGTTACAACATATATTGACAGTGCTAAAATCTCCTCTGCAAATGACAGCTATGAAATTACTGAAGATAAAGGAACATTGCAGTTTAACAGCATGGTTTACCCCGAAAATGCCAGCTTCAGGGAGCTTGCCTGGAGAGTTGACAACGAAGCTTTAGCATCAATAGATCAAAACGGCATATTAACTGCTATTGCCGATGGTACGGTTAAGGTTATTGGTATGGCGCGCGATAATTCAGGAGCTTCGGACACAATGACCGTGACAATTTCGAATCAAACAACCTGGGTGAAAAGTATCGCGATAGCCGGTGAAGGTGGAGCAAGCTCTATTGTAGAAAATGAAACGCTACAACTCACCGCAAGCATATTGCCTGCTGATGCTACTGATAAAACCATCACATGGTCAGTAGAAAGTGTAACAGGAACAGCTACTATCTCTGAGAGTGGATTGCTAACTGCGGGAACGCCAGGAAAAGTAACCGTTAAAGCTACAGCAAATGGTCCTTCCGGTACTGTTGGGGAACTGGAAATTGAAATCGTTAAAGCATCTGGCCTAACTGCCAGTCAAAGCAGCAGTGTTATTAAGTGTTACCCAAATCCTGCCAGAGACATACTAAACATTAAATCTCAAAAAGATGGCATGGTGAGCATTTTAAATATGGTAGGACAACAGGTATATTCTGATAAGCTTAATGCTAACGAAGAAATAAGCTTTAATACAGAAAGCCTTCCTCGTGGGCAGTACGTAATAAGGTTCCTTTCCGATGATGTCAAAACCTATATACTTATCCTGGAATAACAGGGTGTAACAATAATTAAAAAAAGGGGGGGGGAATAGTAATTTACCCCCCCCTTCTTTTTACTTTCATCTAAAAACAAAGCGTTGTTTACGCCAGATTTTTCCCAAGCAATTGAACCTTTCTCAACCATTTAGTCCGGAAATCTTCATTTGAACCTTTTATCGGTGAGATGTAAGTAACCTTTACCGGACTGATACCACAAAATTCTAATGTCCCTTTTTTAAATTGCCTTATTGCCGGCGATTTCATAAACAAAGAATCATACCACTGCGGGGTATCGGTTGTCATAATAATTCTTGAAGTTTTTCCCTTCAGGAATTTCTCATGACGTAACTGCCCGGGAACAATTTTGTAGGTAATCCCGGGAAGAAATGTCCTATCAATAAATCCTTTCATTAATGCAGGATATCCGGCCCACCACATTGGAAAAAACCAAACGATATGCTCCGCCTCCTTTATCTGTTTAATGGCACCTTCTAAGTCAGGTTCTAAATGCATTCTCTTTCTGTAGCCATATTTAAGGTTCGGATTAAAATCTAAATCGGCAATATTAATCTGAGTGATAAACGCTCCGGTTTTCGCGGCACCTACTATGTAAGCTTCCGATAAAGCATAATTGAAACTCTCTTTGTCCGGGTGCCCGTTAATTATTAATGTTTTCTTCATTTACTTCTGCCTTACTGTTTCAGGCAAAGTAGGGCACTTTTCTTCTTCCGGCTCAGGACATTTGTCTAAATCGTAACCGTCTTTCTTATTCGGCTAAGGTGCCTTTGGGTAATTCCCAGATAAGAAGCCAGATAGTTTAACGGAATCATCTGCAAATATTCAGGGTGATTAGAAAGTAAGTTTTTATATCTTTTCTCGGCAGGTTCTCGCTGTAACATAAAAACTCTTTTCTCTAAGTTAACATACTCCTGTTCTGCTAAAACCTTTAGAAACTTCAACCAGTTATAACTTGATTTTTCCAACGCTGAAATTTCTTGCCTGGAGACCGTATACACAGTAACATCTGTTAAAGCCTGGATATTTTCCGGAGTTTCAATTTGCCTTATAAACGATGAATAGGCTGTTAAAAATGACCCGCCAAATAAAAAACAATATGTAACTTCTTCTCCCTGTGAAGAATAGTAGAACGATCTTACCAGACCTGACACTATAAACGCTACTTCTTTACAAACAGCACCCTCTCTGATAAAAAAATCGTTTTTTTCTATCTTTTTAAAACGCAGCCGCTCTGCAAATGAATCAATTTCCCACTCAGTAAGTATGTTAAATGATTTTAGATACGCTTTTAGCTCCCCCAACATATGGAAATGTTTTGTTAAACTCATTTACAAATTTAAGATTATCCTTCCGGTAACACACGACAATCTGGTTTAGATGTATTTTGAAGGAATGCAGTACTTTTTATCCGATAAACAGATTACATAAAACAAGATATTTGAAGGTACAGACAAAAAAAGTATTAAACATCTCTTTAAAAATCTATGGAATGAAGGGATCGCCCAGAATTTTTCCCCGGAGAATGTTCTAAACATTCCATTTTCAACGCTCAGGTCAAAATCTCCTACCCGTCCTTCATCTTTTCAAAATAAAGAACGCTGGTGATATGAATAAAAATTCACCAACAACAATATTTCTTTCATTTCGTGCTTATTTCAATTTTTTCAGAAGAAAATCCTTTTTTATCATAAATATTGAACAATTATTTACAAACGAAGTAGCTACGGTTTTTTACTTTCATGACCCAGAAAACCAAAAAATGGAATACGATGAAAGCAATATTAAAAATAGCTTTTTTAGTAATTGTAGCATTCTCTTCTTATTGTTGTACGGACCAACAAATGATTAAACCCGGTGAGCTCTGGCCTGATACCGATGGGAACCCTATAAATGCACATGGTGGCGGAGTATTATTTCATGAAGGTACTTATTACTGGTACGGGGAAATGAAAACCGGGGAAACTTATCTGCCCGATTGCAATAAAACCTGGGGAGGCACCCGCGTTGATGTTACCGGCGTGTCCTGCTACTCTTCAAAAGACCTTTACAACTGGAAATATGAAGGAAATGTTCTTCCCGCCGTTAAAGACGATCCAAATCATGATTTGTACGTTGATAATGTTGTTGAACGCCCGAAAGTAATATTCAACAGGAAGACCGGAAAATTTGTAATGTGGATGCATATCGACAGTAAAAACTATGGTAAAGCCAGTAGCGGTGTTGCTACCAGCGATAGCCCGAAAGGGCCATTCAGGTATATAGAGAGTTTCCGCCCCAACGCAGGAAACTGTCCTGTTCATGTAACCAGCAATGATACAACATCGGGCCCTTTAGCCAGAGATTATGAAAATGGGCAAATGGCCAGGGATATGGCCCTCTTTGTTGACGATAATGGCAAGGCCTATCATTTTTACTCGTCTGAGGATAATGCCACTATGCACATTTCTGAACTTACCGATGACTACCTTCGCCCTTCGGGAAAATACAAGCGTCTTTTCGTTGGCCGCAGTATGGAAGCTCCTGCAGTATTCAAACGAAAAGGGAAATATTACTTTATTGCCTCCGGCTGCACAGGATGGTCTCCAAATGCTGCGCGTTCGGCTGTTGCACAATCAATTTGGGGACCATGGAAAGAACTTGGGAACCCGTGTGTTGGTGAAAATGCGGAAAAAACCTTTATCTCGCAAAGTACATATGTCCTTCCTGTTCAGGGAAAAGAGGATGCTTACATTTTTCTTGCAGACAGATGGAACAAAGACGATTTGAAAAATTCGACATACATCTGGTTACCAGTAGAATTTGAAAATGAAAAGGTTGTACTAAAGTGGCATAATGAGTGGAACCTGAATATTTTCTTATAACTTAAAGGAAATTTTCAACCACATTTTCTGAAACCGGTGTTGAAAATTATTTTAAGTAAGGAGTATCTCCAGGTTTGTTTTCTCTTGCCCTGGATATTCCTTCCTAAGCTAATTAATGAAAAACTAATATGATGAAACAGACCATGCCTGATTTATCCTGAAGTCTCGGGTGAGGTACGCCAGGCAATGATTAAAAGTCGCGCCTGCACTACGGCATAGTCACAAATTTTAAACTGATGAAAAAATATTTTATTTTATTCGCATTTCTCGCAACCCTAATAATTAGCTGTAGTGAGAAGCCCAAAACGATACACACTTTCCATATTGGGGATGAAAACTTTCTCCTCGATAGTAATCGCCTTCAAATCCGGTGTGGAGAAATACACTTTTCAAGAGTCCCAAAAGAATACTGGCAACACAGGTTGAAGTTATGTAAAGCAATGGGGATGAACACAGTTTGTGCGTACCTGTTCTGGAATTACCATGAATTTGAAGAAGGAAAATTCGATTGGGAAGACCAGCGTGATGTAGTTAAGTTTTGTCAGCTCGCCCAGGAAGAAGGGTTATGGGTAATCCTGAGGCCTGGCCCGTACACATGTGCCGAATGGGAAATGGGTGGCCTGCCATGGTGGTTGCTGAAAAATGAAGATATAAAACTGCGCTCAACAGACAGTATATTCGTTGCGAAATCAAGAGCATGGCTAAAAGAAGTCGGACGCGTTTTAGGACCCATGCAAATAACACAGGGAGGGCCAATTATTATGACCCAGGTAGAGAATGAGTACGGATATTATAGTAACGACGCAGAATATATGGGCTTAATGCGCCAGGCCCTGCTTGATGCCGGTTTTGACGTTCCGCTTTTTGCCTGTAACCCTCCGTTTGCACTTAAAAAAGGCTTCAGGGAAGATTTATTCCAGGTTGTTAACTTTGGAAGTAACCCGGAAAACGGGTTCAAAGCATTAAGAAAAGTTCAGCCAAAAGGACCATTAATGTGTGGTGAGTTTTACCCTGGATGGTTTGATACATGGGGAATCCCCCATCACTTTGGCAATACAGAAAGATACCTGAAAGATCTGGAGTACATGCTGGAAAACAATGCCTCATTCAGTATTTACATGGCACACGGCGGTACAACATTTGGAACATGGGCCGGTTGCGACCGTCCGTTTAAACCCGATATCAGCAGTTACGACTACGATGCCCCTATCAGTGAAGCAGGATGGACTGGAGAAAAATTCATGAAAACCCGTGAATTAATGTCAAAATATCTTTTACCGGGCGAAGAATTGCCTGAGATACCTGCCCCCCTACCGGTGATAAGTATCCCTGAGTTTGAAATCAATCAAACTGCCCCTGTTTTCTCAAACCTTCCGGCTGCTAAAAAAGATGCCGAACCAAGAAACATGGAGGTCTACAACCAGGGACGAGGATTGGTTAACTACAGAATAAATATTCCTTCGGGAGAAGAAACCGAATTAAACGCTACTGAGGTCCGTGACTTTGCCTGGGTATTTCTTGATGGAGAGCAAATTGGCGTAATGGACAGAAGAAACCGGTCGTTTAAAGTGAAAATCCCTAAACGGGAAAAAGAAGCTCAGTTGGATATTCTACTATACCCCATGGGCAGGGTAAATTTCGGCGTGGAAGTTCATGACCGCAAAGGGTTGCATAGCCCTGTTGTTCTGGTTGACAACAAAAGGGACACTACATTGCTTAAGAACTGGGAAATATTTAACATGGACATTTCCGATGAAATGATTGCCGGACTAAAATGGGAAGAAGGAAAAACAGATAAACCGGCATTTTGGAAAGGCTCTTTCAACCTTGCAGAAACCGGGGATGTTTTTCTTGATGTAAGCACCTGGGGAAAAGGAATTTTATGGGTGAACGGACATATGATGGGCAGGTTCTGGAACATTGGCCCAACACAAACCATGTTTGTTCCGGGCGCCTGGTTAAAAGAAGGTGATAACGAAATTATTGTTCTTGATTTACTTAGCCCACAAAAACCGGTAATAGCCGGACTGAAAAAACCCGAGTTAAATAAACTTCGCCCTGAACTGGACTTTATTCCAAAGAAAAATAAAGGTTCCTTTATTGCCGAGGCTAAAGATGCCGTTCATACCGGCTCCTTCGATGAAAAAGAAAGGGTACAGACGGTACGTTTTAAAAAGCCAGCTAAAGGACAACAATTCTGTATTGAGAGCATAAGTACCTTTAGCGATAAAGGGTATACCGCCATAGCTGAACTGGATATCCTTAACGAAAAAGGAGAAGAAATCCCTCATACCATATGGACAATTGCTTATGCAGACAGTGAGGAAATAGGACAGGGAGATGGTTCCGCCTTAAATGCTATTAATGGCCAGGCTGTTGACTACTGGTGTACAAAAATGAGCGGGGACACTGTATTACCACAACCCCACCGTCTGGTAATTGACCTGGGCGAAGAGGTTAAAATCTCAGGATTTAAGTATACTGCACACACTCCGAACTGGAAGGTTGACGGTAGAATAAAAGACTACAGAATTTATGTGGGAGAAAACATGATTTCGGAAGAATAATCAGAGACTTATAATAAAATAAAACGCCCTTTGTTTATTAAAACATTGGGCGTTTTCATTATTTAATGAAGAATAAGAACCTAGTTCTTAATAAATTTACGGGTTTCAATGCCGTTCACTTTAATGTAATACATCCCGCTTGCCAAATGGCTTATATTAATTTCAGTACTAAGGGTTTCCAATACCTTAACCCCTTGCTGGTTGTATATTGAAACGGCCTTCACCTCAGATGAAGAAATACCACTCAGGTAAATATTATTATCTGAAGGGTTTGGGTATATATTAAATTTACTGTGAGCCACTCCAACAGTTGAATTTGCCTTTACAAAAGTTCCAAACAACTCCAATTCATACAAGCGGACCTTATTTTCGGGTGTTTTGGTAACATAAAGTCTTACTTTATTGGTTTGGTATGGAGCAAATCCTGCTGAAAACTCCGGATTTTTATTGCCCTCTATAGAATAAACATCCTTCCATTCTGTTCCATCCCATGCTTGTAAAACAAAATCCTCCACCGCCTTATTGTAACCGTCCCAGCCCGTATAAAGTTTTAAGTGACTTATTTCATAAACATCAAATAAATCAACTTCCAGCCAGTGTGGTACAGCTGTCTCTCCCGAGACCCACCTGCTTTCATTATCTTTCATATTCCCGTCAACAGCATATTCTGCTGGATAGTCTTCCTTTAGTTTAGAGTCTGCCGTAACCTCTTTATTAAGGGCAACATTTTTAACAGAAGGCAACATAATTTGTAAGTTCGCTTTGTTTGTGTAGATTTTTGTACCCTCAACCACATAATAAAGTCTGTATGTGTAATCTCCATTCGTTGCTGTAAGATGGCTATATGACAAAGTGTTGGAATCTGGTATTGTGTCTATATCAACAAACTCTCCCCCATTAGAAGACCTTTGTACGATAACTTCAACCCCTTCCGGGTTCTCCCAGTTCAAAGTTATTCCATTCCCTTGTTCCTGAATAGCTGTTAGATTAAATTCCGGCAACTGATAAACCTTAACATAATCGATTAAATATCGCTGAGGAAAGGGGGTCTTTGAAGGATCACCGCCGTTGTTTCCTCCAATGGCAAGATTTAGCAATATGTAGTGTTCCTGTCTGAACGGGTTCTTACCGTTACTCACATTAAATGTGCGGCTTAGTGCAACTTCATTTAACATTTTATCATCCACAAAAATCTTCATTGTATCCTCTGTCCAGAACAATTTCCAGGTATGAAATTCGTCAGCCCATCCGTCTTCGAACTTGTCCAGTGATATAAACCTTGCGTCCCATATTCCTTTCCATCGTTCTGCCGACCCCCATGCATAATTGGCCAGTATACCCCCTTTGTAATACTCCATAATATCACATTCTCCATTGGAAGGCCACTCTCCGCTACGCCCTAAAGTCCATATAGCAGGCCACATCCCTTTTTTTGCCGGTATTTTGGCCCGAATTTCAAAATACCCGTACTTCCAGCTTTTCCTGCTGCCTGTTTTTATACTAGAAGCGGTATAATCAATAAATTCTCTTTTCTTTTTCCAACTGGTTGAGTTCGGATCATAGTTCGGATTTGGCCTTTTTACCCGTCTTCCTTCAATAATTAACATGCCGCCATCACACCATGCATTCGAATCCTGGTACCATTGTAATTCATTGTTCCTCACAAACCCTTTTTCATGTTTCCATATCTCCGGGTTAGGAGGAACACTATCGCCTTCAAATTCTTCTTCCCATACCAGTTTGTACCCTACAGGTACTTCCTGCGCACACACTTTATTTCCTGAGAATGTAAGTGAAAGTGTAACAGAGCCTAAAATGCTCCAAATAAAATTCTTGTAATTATTCTTCATTTCTAGCTAAAGTATTTTCCAACCAAAATAACGTATAATTCCAAAACCATAGAGGGAATATTGTCGGATGATTAGGGGATAAATGTTGCAACATATACAATTCAAGCATAGAATTTAAAGGTAGAAGCCTACTCCCCCTCAAATTTCATGTTTATGTCTGTATTGGTTTCCCGGTAAAAATAGAACAAACAGCCTGACCACCGACAGATTATTGTTTTAACTTATCTGCCCATTTTTATTCTTATCGGCATATTCTGAAGGAGACATATTGAAATGCGAAGCAAATGTGCGTGAGAAATTTGATGGGCTGCTATATCCCATTTCAAAGGCTATTTCGGTTATATTTTTACTCGTAGTATTGATTAAGCTGGCCGCTTTTTTTAATCGCATTGTTTTTATAAAATCGCCCGGAGTCTGACCAGATAAAGCCTTCATTTTTTTAAATAAATGACTTCGGCTCATTCCTAATTGCTCTCCTAAGAAGACTACATCCAAACGGGTATCCGACAAATTCTTATCAACGACATCCTCTACTTTTACAAGAAAATCCTTATCCACCTTATTTAGCCCCAGGTTTTCCAATGGTGCATCAATCTCATTTTTGTACCTAACTATCAGCTTTGAACGGGTGTTTAGAATGTTTTTAATTTTTAGCTGAAGCACACTCATGCTAAATGGCTTGATCAGATAATCGTCCGAACCCGTTTCAAGGCCTTCAATTACACTATTCTCTGAAGATCTCGCCGTAAGCATTATAACCGGAATATGACTTGTGAGTATATTTCCCTTTATTTTACTGCAAAACTCAATGCCACTCATCACAGGCATCATCACATCACTTATGATTAAGTCCGGGGCCTGCCTCAAAGCTAAATCAAGGCCAATTTCTCCGTTTCCTGCTTCTATTACTTTATAGTTCTCCTCCAGTTCTCTCCTGATATAAAAACGTATATCAGCATTATCATCAACTATCATTATAGCAAGTTTCTCATTGACATTCTGATTCTCTATTGAAGATTGGGCATACTTCACATCCTGAGATTTAACTATATTTATTGGGGGCTGATTAGAAAATATGTCCGCTTTTTTATCCATATTAATTCCGGCCTCCTCTTCTACTGGCAAATCCTGTATTAGACCGCATGGTAGAAGAACCTTAAACGTAGTCCCCTTACCGGCTGCACTGGTAACCGAAATTTTTCCTTTAAGCAATTCAACCAAATCTTTTGTTAATGACAAACCAATTCCAGAGCCATTTTGCTTCTTGTCTGTTCTTCCCTTCACTCTGTAAAACCTGTTAAAAATATGGGGCAGGTGCTCTTTTGAAATACCTATGCCCGAATCGGAGACCATGATTTGCAATAGAACATTATTTTCTTCCCCCGATTTCTCTGCAGGCACAACAAACTTTTCAATCGTTACTATTATGTGACCATTGTCATGAGTGAATTTGAATGCATTGGAAATAAGATTGTACATTATTTTTTCCAGCTTATCCGGATCAAAGTATAAGTAGGCATCTGCTGTTTCATTTTCCATCCAGCAGAATTCATATTCAATTTTATGCCTTTCGGCAAGGTGTCGAAATGATTCAAATATTCTTTCCAGAAAATCTTTTATATCCCCTTTAATCATATTTACCCTCATATTTCCGGCACCGGGCTCTCTTAAATCGAGCAATTGGTTTACCAGTCGCAGAAGCCTTTTAGCATTTCTTTGAACTAGTGCGAGCTGTTCCCCAAGTTTGGGCTGGACTTTTTGTAGTGACAATATTCTATCCAACGGATCGATAATTAGCGTCAGAGGGGTACGAAATTCATGCGAAACATTCATGAAGAAATTCGTTTTAGCTTCCTCCAGTTCCAGTTGTTTTTCATAATTAACTTTAAGAACGATGTAGCGTTGTAACAGATAAATCACTACGACAAAAACGAGCACATATATAACTTTTGCCCACCAGGTCATCCACCAGGGGGGCAATATAGTAATACCAATAACCTTTTCGTTTCCGTCCCAATTTCCATTTCGCCCAATTGATTTTACTTTGAAAGAATAATTACCGTGTTTCAAATGGGAATAATTGGCGGAAAGGTACTCTCCGCTTACCTGGTTCCAGTCACGATCCACCCCTTCTAGTATATATTTATACCTGGTTTTCTCAGGTGAAGAGAACTGAATGGACGAAAAATCAACCGAAAAATTGTTCTGAAAATGTTTCAGTATTATTTCATCCAGATAATTTATATCCTTGGGCAAAATAATATGATCATTTATTACTTTACCAACACCAATATTTTGATTATTCACCCTTAAACCGGATAAATAAACCGATGATTCAAATTTTAAAGTTTTAATCTTATCCGGATAAAATGAATTTAAGCCATTGCTTCCCCCAAAATAAAATTTACCGGAGTAGTTTCCTTTGTGATAAGAACCTGACAAGAAAAGATTATCCTGAAGGCCATCACTTACTGTAAACGTCTCGATTGTTTCTTTTCCAGGATCAAACCGGACTAAACCATTTCCGGAGCTAAGCCACAACTTCCCTGTACTGTCATTTAAAACTGAATACAATTTATCGGATGGTAACCCATTTGTTGTATTGTAATGTTTGTATTCACCTTTTACCTCATCGTAGCGGAACAATCCGTACCCTTCAGTGGCTATCCAAAAGATACCTTTGGGATATTCCAAAACACATTCCGGAAAACAATAAGCTATTGAATCTCCATTAGGAAGTCTTGGACAAATTGTTGTGATATTTGTTCTGGCGGAGTCCATGGATACCAGCATATCCTCAGTGCAAATCCATAAGCGCTCTTTGCTGTCTTCAAAAAAATTCCAAACCAAAGGGGAAGGTAATTGTCCCTTTGGGCCATTCTTTTTGTAATAATAATTGGTAAATTGTCCCCGGGGATTTTCATTGTCCGGGGGGCTCCATGCACTCATCCCATTAAATGTAGCAATCCATATAACTCCCCGCGAATCTTTAAAAATTTTATATACGCCCCAATCCACAAGACTATTACTATCTTCATTATCGGGCCTAAACTCTCCTAATTTTATGAACTTGCCATTATCATATTTATACCAGTGCAGATATGCCGATGCTGCAATTAAAAACTCATTCGGATTAATTTCAAATATTGCCGGTACACTTCCTTCCAGATCTACATAGTACTTATCTGTATTTTCGTTGAAATGATGGAATTTACCCGTTGAAGGGTCATACATATCTACTCCGTTGGTCCCAACCCATAACCTCCCTTTGTGATCTTCACAAATACCCCAAATATGATTAGCCCCAAGGCTGTTTTCATTCCCTGTTTCATTTCTGTACAATTCAAATTGCGGGTTATAAAGGTTAAAATATATTACCCCTGAAAACATCGTGTTTAACCAATACGTCCCGTCTTTTGATTTAACAATCCCACTGTTCACTTCCTCAAGGTTCGTGTTATAAATATTGTCAACCTCTTTAAAAACAGCAAGTTCATGCACCCCCGGTTCAATTTTGTCATATACCTCATTGGGGAATGCCCTGATGATAGCGTCGGGGTTACTGTGCACAAAATCAAAACCTTTTAACGCTGAAGCATTCGCGGGTTTGTATGGAGTAACATCTTCGCTGACCGGATCAAAGATTTTCACCCCGTAATTACCCGTTGAAACCCATAGCTTACCAGATTCATCCTCCGTTACCTTGTTAATCGTTAAATCGTTAATATGTGATGGTACCCTGCCTTCAAAAAGATCAATATACTTAAACCGGGGAATGGACGCACTATCAAAAGACACCTGAAACAGTCCATGGTTTGTGAAATACATGTTCCCTTTTGAATCTTCAAATATGATGTCAATCGCCGGATCCATGGCAATATTTTTTCTAAAGTTCCCCTTAACGGTATATTTGATCCTAAGGTCATTTTCTTTTTTTTCAATATAATAATGCGTATTCGTTTTTATCCCTCCAATCCATATATTATCATTTGCATCAACACACTTAATCAAATAACTGTCCGGTATTATTCCTAATTTTTTCATCCTTAACGGAGATAACCTGTAGGTAACTGTATCTTTATTTAAGTCGAAGTAGCAGATATCCGCCTGCCCTGCATAGCTCAGCCAAAAATTACCCTTACTATCTTCAAACAGCCTGGATGGAGATAATTCATTTAATGAGCCCGACCCAATATTGTTATAATTAATAAAATGATCGTATTCCGGAACATACCTGGACAATCCTGTTTGAGATATTATCCACAAGCGGTTTTTCCTGTCATATACCAGTTGTTTCAATAAATTGGATTTTAAACTGTTTGGATTGTCTGGTTCAGCTTTATAATACTTAAACCGGGTTCCATCATACCTGTCTAGTCCCGAAGAAGTGGCAAACCAGACAAAGCCTGAACTATCCGCAATAATATCATGCACAAAATTAGAAGACAACCCCCTTCTTGTGTCCAGTTTATTGAAAATGACAACCTCCTTTTGAGAAAAAGACAGGTGGTTTATCAATAAAAAAAATAATGCAATAATACTCCGAACTGCTCTATTTAATGAAATTTTCTTCACACAGATAATGTCAAGACAACGGTTTAAAAATAGACTTTTTTAAATCAAATCATAAATTGGCAATAAAAAAAATCAGGATTTTTTTTAAACTGCAAACCCACCTTCCTTTACTGACACATAGACCGTTACATGAAACACGCGACATGACTCCCATATTAATGAATACGATAATAAATATGACTGTTATACCAATACGAAACCGGTCAGCCGAAAAAAGACACCAATTTCTTTTGCATATAACTAAAATACCCCCGGTTTTGTTTATTGGGCAAAGCTCAAAACTGCAAAGAATGAACCCAAAAGCTCTTTCTGTATCAATCTGTTTCACGCTTTTTCTATTTGCTTTTTTGTCAAAAATCAAAATTGAATCGTATTGAATCAAAATTGAATTGCCCGTAATTCATCTCCCCGCTATTTTCGGAGCATCAAACTACAACTATCTGCAATACGATATAGCAGATAACACTATTTTATTAACCAAATTTTATTTTCATGAAACCAAAAAAAGGATTATTCCGACAGACAATTCATTTAATGATATTGTCAGTCTTAATGATGTCATTTGCTACTGACACTTTTGCCCAAAGTAGTACAGACAAAGCAAAAAAAACGGATGCCATCCAGGTGGATGGCCTCTTAAATGAACCAGCCTGGGATTTAGCGACTTCTGCATCAAAGGTTACAGAAGGTTCTCCTAACCATACGGTAACCTTTGATGCTGTATGGGACAACACCTATTTGTATGTAGCAGGGAAAATCCTGGATGACAAGCTGGTTGCCGACAATGGATCGGAGCAACCCTGGAATGATGATGCATTTGAAGTTTTCATTGATGCGGATCATAATCAGGGGGCTAAGTATGATTCATATGACAGGCAATTCATTGTTTCCTATAACAGTTCATCAGCCTGGGGGAAAAATGCTGAAGGGGTATTATCGGCATGGAAAGAAATAAGCGGTGGTTTTACCGTTGAAATTGCCATTCCATGGTCGAACCTGGACATTGAACCTTCTGCCGGAACAGTTATTGGTTTTGACATCATGGCCGATGATGACAATGACAACAGTTCCCGCGATGGCCAGACTGCCTGGTCGGGTGACGGTGACAACTGGCAAAGTACAGCTAACTTTGGTGATTTGACCCTTACAGCGGAAGACCTTAATGACAATGAAGCCCCAACCGTTCCAGCAGGCCTTACTACTGCCAACATTTCTACTACAGGCCTGTCCCTTTCCTGGAATACCTCCACAGATAATGTGGGAGTAGCTGGTTACAAGGTATTCAAAAATGGCGAATTTGTCGAGAAAACAACTTCAACCACTTACAGTTTCACCGGGCTAACACCCGCAACAAATTATTCTTTCAATGTTGAAGCTTATGATGCAGCCGGAAACACTTCTGCCCAAAGTAAGGCTGTAAACGCCACAACGCTCTCTAATCAAGGTGGTGCAGATGGTACGGATGCTGTAAAAACAACAAGTGCAATCAAGGTAGACGGCCAGTTAAACGAAGCTGTCTGGAACCTGGCCACATCTGCCGTAAAAGTTACTGAAGGTGAACCCGGCCATACAGTAACATTTGATGCTGCATGGGACAACACTTATTTATACGTGGCAGGAAAAATCCTGGATGATAAACTGGTTGCCGACAATGGTACAGAGCAACCTTGGAATGACGATGCTTTTGAAGTTTTCATTGATGCGGATCACAACGAAGGGCTCTCATATGATGCATACGACAGACAGTTCATTGTTTCATACAATAGTTCATCTGTTTGGGGAAAAAACTCAGAAGGGGTACTATCGAAATGGACAGAAATAAGCGGTGGGTTTACCGTGGAAATTGCCATTCCATGGTCGAACCTCGACATTAAACCTTCTGCCGGAACAGTTATCGGCTTTGACATCATGGTCGATGATGACAATGACAACAGTTCCCGCGATGGGCAGACAGCCTGGTCGGGTGATGGGGACAACTGGAAAAGTACAGCTAGTTTTGGCGATTTGACCCTTACATCGGAAAACATTGATGACAATGAGGCTCCAACAGTCCCTACAGGCCTTGCCACGTCAGGTATTTCTCAAACTTCGTTTACCCTGTCATGGGCTGCTTCAAACGACAATACCGGGGTAACTGGTTACGAAGTATTTAAAGATGGCAGCTCATTGGGTACAACCTCTGCATTATCCATGAACATTACAGGCCTGTCATGTGCCAAAACATATGCCATGACTGTAAGGGCTACCGATGCCGCAGGCAACTGGTCAGCCCAAAGTAAAGCCGTTAATGTTACAACAGCAACATGCGGAAGCGCCCTTCAACCGGTTGTCAGCCTGGCTTTTGACGAAAACTCCGGAGCAAGCACCACAAATGATGGAACCGGGGGGGGAACATTTGCACTTACGGCAAAGGTACCTTCATGGACAAGCAATACTCCGGAAAATGGTGGCAACAGTGCAATCGATTTTGGCACTGCTCCCGGGGCTTATGCCGTAGAAAGCAGCGCCTTGATTCCCGATCTTAAAAACCTTTCTTCGTTTACCATTGCCATGTGGGTGAACTGTAAAAATGCCACGGTAGGTTCTGGTGGCAACCGCCTGGTTTCCTGGATTAACAAAGGTGGCGATGGCGTTGACTTTGTATTCAACAAAAACGGCAGTGTAACCCTTAGTGTCAATCAATGGCCTGATGGCATAACCGGAAGCTCGGCTGGAAAAGTAACAACGGATGCTTCTGCCCCTGAATCGAACTGGGTATTTGTTGCAGCTGCATATACAGGTACGCAGGTGAAATACTATTTTGGCAATAATACATCGGATGCAAGCCTGGATGTTGTTAGAAACTACAACAGGGGTGCAAGCGGTGCCAACATTGAAAAACTGGCTATTGGCCACTTTAATTCTGCTACCCGCAACTGGGCCACCGACAGGATGTTCAGGGGGATTATTGATAATGTCCAAATCTTTGACAAGGAGCTAAGCCCTGCTCAAATTATAGAGATACAAACAGGTGGGGACAGATATTCCTTAACGGTAAACAACGGTTCGGGAGATGGCAGGTATTTAGAAAATGCTACAGTACAAATCTCTGCTGATGCCCCTTCAACAGGAATGGTATTTAACAAATGGGAAGGCCAGGTTGCCAGTATTGCAGATATGAACAGCCCTAACACAACATTAACAATGCCTGCTGAAAACATTACCGTAACAGCAACTTACAAAGCAGACCCTAACCCATACCTTGTAGCGGAACCTACAAGCTTGTCTTTCACAAAGCAAGCCGGAAATTCAGATGTAAAAATCAACTCGAATATTGATTGGAAAGCTACAACAAATGCTTCATGGATAAGCATCTCTCCTGCTTCTGGTTCAGGTGATGCAACATTAACGATTTCAGTTAATGAAAATACGGGCACGGAGTCTCGCACAGGTAGTGTCACGATATCTGGTAAAGGGGCATCCGATCAAACTGTATCTGTCAATCAGGGTGGCGTAGAACCTTCAGAGTTAACTGTTACCCCTACCAGCCTGCACTTTGGTCCGGCTGCCAGTTGCAAGTCAATTGCTATTACTTCGAATACGGACTGGACTATTTCTGAGTCATCGGGTTGGGCTAAAGTAAGCCAGACATCCGGTTCGGGAGACGCCTCTGTTTCTGTCTGTGTTGATGCCAATACTTCTGGTATTATCAGAAATTTTACCATGAAAATCTCAGGAACCGGAGTTGCCGATCAATCTATACAAGTCAGCCAATCAGACGATAGTGGCCCTGTTCAAAACATTGGGGTAAATGTTGGTTTCCCCGGAGGTATGAAAGACTACTGGGCCGCAAAACCTTTTGCCGATGCATGGAAACAACATAGGGAGTATCAATGGTCTGATGGAACGAACCTCGACAACATGGGGTGGCCAACTAATGATGGAATGGCTATCGTATATCATGGATTAAAAACAAAGAACAATCACGGAACCTACAAATTAAGGTTTGATTGTAATAATCCGTCCGGAGTCCGGGTTACTGGAGATATTAATGGCGGGTACAAGATTGAAAACAAACAGATCAATGGCAACAGGGTAACCATGGATGTAGTAGTACAGAGTAACAGTAACTCCCATTTGTTCTTGTCCTTTAAAAATACTAATGGAGGGGTAAGAAATGTTACCCTCATGCGGCCTTTAACCCCTGGTAGTTCAGAATCATACCCTGAAGGCACCATCTGGATGGACCAGTTTATTGATGCGCTGAAACCCTTTGGAACATTACGTTATATGCACTGGATGGCCAGTGACTCGCCAAACGAACAAATTAACTGGTCTGACAGGACTCTCTGGAACTACGCAACACAGAACACTGCTTCAATATACGGATGGGGACAACGGGGACCATCCTGGGAATCAGTAATTATGCTCGCTAATGCAACGCAAACGGATGCTTTCATTTCTGTACCGATACGGGCAACAGATGACTATATCAGAAACCTTGCCCTATTGTTTCGTGATGGAAATCCGGAATTAAATGTTCCACCGCTTGATCCGAACCTAAAACTATATATTGAGTATGGAAATGAAATCTGGAATTGGGGAACATATGGAAAACAATGGAACTATGTTTCCACAACAGCCGGACAAGTGCCACTTACTGCTTTTGATGGGAACACAAATGTGAATGAGAGGGCTTTCAGATACGTGGCAAAGCGAACAGTGGAATTCAGTAATATTTTCCGTGAAGTATTTGGAGATGATGATATGCCGGCACCTGGTAAAGATCCTGAACAAATCCGGATCAGGCCCTATATTGGCAGTTTTACAATGTGGTATGATTTAGTGAAGCAAAACACCATGTTCATTGACCAGTATTATAACAAACGACATCCATCTTCCAATTGGCACGATCCGCACCCAGTTAGCTATTATATATATGGTTATGGAGGAAGTACTTACTGGAGCACAGACCAAAAACCACCAGCACTAACCCTGAATAACATCTGGAACGACGGAAACTGGAACAGTGATAACTTCACAAATATTCTGAGAAACAATTCATTCTGTGCTCATATGTATGGTTTAAAATACATTGCCTACGAAGGAGGTCCTCATGATGATGGACATCATACGGATACTGAGGTAATCACCTATGCCGTTCGTGACAAAAGATTTTATCAGAAACAAATTGATCAGCAAAATGTATTCAACAAGGTTGGTGGTGATTTAAATGTGTACTTTACACTTATGCATGCCCCTACCGATAAACCTAGTAGCGAGGATTATGGCGGAGTATTCAGTATCCTGGAAACAGAGGTTTCTGATTATACCCCTCCAAGATATCGTGCAATGGTTACTTTATCAGAGGAAGAACCTGCAGATATTGACGTTGGCCGCACACCTCCGTTTACTGTAGACGGCGCAGCCTATGATATCACAGAAAGGGATTTTGACAAGCAATCTGCTTCTGGATCAAAACAGCTGAAAGCAGGTGGCAGATATTCTGCCGGCTATGCCGTTGATGTAGCAAATTCAGGTAACTATAATGCAGAAATTGAATATACGAATGGCTCAGGAACTATCCAGGTAGATGTAAACGGTATCACTGTAGGGACCTTTAATGTAAGCGGTTCCGGAACAACACCTTCGGTTAATTTCTATTGTGAATACAACACACTGTATGTGGTCCGGGTAGTTTGTATTTCCGGTTCGGTGAACATTAAGTCAGTAAAAGTTGGTGTTGGGGCAAATACAAAATCGGTTAATGCACTTGAGTATGCATCAACCAGCAACTCAGGTTTAAGTATTTATCCAAATCCGGCTAACGGACTTCTGAACATACAGTTGACTGAAACTTTAAGGTCGGCAAATATCGACATTGTTAACATACAAGGTAAAGTTGTTTCTTCCTTCACTTTAAGCTCAAATAATGGGACAATAAATGTTGGTGATATTCCGGCAGGTATTTATATTTTATCTGTAAAAACAGCGAATGCACTCTATTTAGAAAAAGTGACAATTAAACAGTAATTGTATATTTGGTTCTACACATCCTAAAACGTGAGGGATGGCTTTTTTAAGCCATCCCTTTTTATTTTTGAGATCTTGGGGTTTGAATTAACCTGCTCCAATTTCAGGGTAAACCTGTCAGGAAAAGACTTCGAGACTTTTAATTTTGGGGGTTCTCCGTAAATCCAACCATCCAGTTTATTCCAAACTTGTCGGTAAACATTCCGAAATAATCTCCCCAAAAAGTACTGTCCATTGGCATCATAACCTGTCCTCCATCGGAAAGCTTGCTGAACAGCTCATCAGCTTTTTCTCTTGAGTCGGTACTAATGGATATGGAGATATTATTGCCCTGATTAAAATTTTTGGACCATTCCCCGGTTAAATCGCTCCCCATGAGGATTGTCTCTTTACTAACTGGTAATGAGATGTGCATTATTTTTTCCTGTTCTTCCGGAGCAATAGTGTCACCTCCTGCATCTTGTGGCATGTCTTTGAAACGGCCAACGTAGGGAAACTCACCCCCAAATACAGATTTGTAGAAATTAAAAGCTTCTTCGCAGTTGCCATTGAAGTTGAGGTATGCATTTACTGTTGTCATAATGATTGAGTTTTTAATGAATGGTTTAAGCTAATTACTATAACAAAGAATTTTGCGAAATGTTTTTTTAAGCGTTAATTAACACGCTGATTAATTGAAATTTACCATTACCCTATCAATGCAAACGCTTCAATTCCAGGTTTAAGTTCTTCCTGGCATTTTGTTCGTATAAGTTGTATAATGAATTTGTCTTAAAAATCCTTTCCATTTCCAAAAAGTGATTTATTACCATCTTCCTGCCAACTGCATAATCTGCATCCGGATAATCAGAATACTCTTTCCTGATTTGGTGAGCATATTCCCTATATTTATCTGTAGTTTCTCCTAATATTGAAAGGTCAAAGTCCAACAGGTAAGCCGTGTCATTATCCTGGATATCCGCATGGGTTTGGGTTGCTTGTATTTGCTGTTGGCATTTTTCTGTCTTTGCGCCAGGTACCCCCAGGTTTGTTAATCTTTCAACAGCCCGCTCGGCACTTTTTTGTTCGTTATCCTGCCTGCCTCGAACATAAATTATATCATGATAGAATATAGAAAAGAGAATCGTATCAAAATCCATTAATTCATCCTTGAATTGATATGCTTTGTCAATCATATACGCAATATGAACAAGATTATGGTAACAACGTCCTGGTGCATTATAGCAGTATTCTATCTCTGCCCAAAAGGCATGTATTAACTCCCTGTTTGTTATGTAGTTTAAAGCCAGTCTCTCCCAAATAACTTTTAATTTTTGCATTCCTGTTGATATTATAAATCCATGTTCAATTGAATATATAAAGATACTTGTATTCATTAAGATCACAGAACTATAGATACACAATAAGCAATGGTAAACCGGGATCAACCGGACTACCATTGCTAACAATTTGGTTGAATAATGTAAACCGACAGGTGGGTTAATTCACTTCTTCCGCCTGAATTACCCAGGTTGAACCACCCCATCCGGTACTGCAATCGCAATTGGGCTCATTAGGGGCCGGAGCTACCCAGACCTGTATCTCGTGCTCGCCGGCAGATAAGCCTTCTATAAAACCCAGTATAATTCCAGAGTTGAAATCATTATCGGTTGAATGAATATCGGTATAAATTGGAATGGGTGCTACCGGGTTACCATCTACCTTGATCTCCCATCTGCATGCCTTGCTATTCTTAGCCCTTAAATTATCTGTATACATTACCCTCACTTTTGTTTCACCTTTCCGCTTTGTAAATTTCAGCACGCGTGAAGTAATCTGCCCGTTATCTGTTCCGTCTTCCGGTCCATTTCCAGTAGCATAGGCAATAGTGCGAATGAGTTCCCCGTTCACTTCCAGTTTTGCTGCCGGGTTTGACACTCCAATTCCTACATTCCCAGAATTCGGGTTGCTGATATTATTCCCTTTTGAATCCCAGGAATTCGGGATTTTTACGGAACCACCACCCCTGTTTAATTGAATCACATCATCATTTATACTTATTTTCTGCAATTCATCGTCGGTAGAATTCCATTTTTCAATATCGGAAGATTGAATGGTACCAGCTACCGATTGGCTGAATTTTGGATCCTGTTCCGAATAATTTTCTGCCGATTCCGCATGCAAAGCATAAGGTACGCTTAACAACTGGCTCGTTCCGCTTATGCTATAATTCTTACCTCCATCCGGATCGGTCTCTGTTTTAATAAAATATGGTCCGTTTGACCAGTCGATATCTGCAAAACTTCCTTCTGTTGATTTTCCGCCTCCTATCTTAATACTGATTAACCCATTAGCATTTGCCAGTGGATTATGTGTTTCTGCATATACAAGGTTTCCTTTGGCAGAGCCCCGAAGAATGCTAACTTTCATTCCTACGGAATGCCCTCTGACCAACTTGTTGTCGCTGTCACGGACAACCGCCTGGTAGCTCAGTTTTTGAGGTGACTGGGCAAACACACTAATCGCACAAACTAAAATTGCTGTAATTGTAAATAGTTTTTTCATTGTTATTTGTTTTTGTTGGATGTTAAATTCTTTTAGTTGTTTACTACAAACTCTGATTGCTAACTAATTCACCTCTTCTGCCTCAATTACCCAGGTCGACTCTTTCCATCCGGTCTCACAATAGCAATCAGAATAACCTTCAGCACAACCAACCCAAACCTGTATTTCGTGTGCGCCGGCAGGTAAACCTTCAATATAGCCCAACAGGTTGGTTGACCTGTGAATAGCATCATTTGAATAATAGCTATAAATAATTGGCTTATTGTTAGATACAACTGTGTCGTTTACCCTTATTTCCCAACTACAAGGTCTTTGTTTCTCAGAGTTTAAATTATCAGTATACATTACCCTTACTTTTGTATCATTTTTCCGCTTTGTAAACTTTAACACACGTGAACCAACCAAACCTTTCTTTCTATACACATCATTCCCGGTGGCATAGGCAATAGTACGGATGAGTTCCCCGTTCACTTCCAGTTTTGCTACCGGATTGGAGACCCCAATTCCTACATTGCCGGAATTCGGGTTGCTGATATTCTTCCCGTTTGATTTCCATGTGTTCGGAATTTTTACGGAACCACCACCCCTGTTTAATTGAATCACATCATTATTTATACTTATTTTCTGCAATTCATCGTCGGTAGAATTCCATTTTTCAATATCGGAAGATTGAATGGTACCAGCTACCGATTGGCTGAATTTTGGATCCTGTTCCGAATAATTT
The DNA here is from genome assembly GCA_965230395.1 of Bacteroidales bacterium. GTDB lineage: Bacteria > Bacteroidota > Bacteroidia > Bacteroidales > UBA10428 > UBA10428. The sequence continues at coordinate 222,598 of CBDDKV010000002.1, read as the reverse complement.
TCTGCCGATTCCGCATGCAAAGCATAAGGTACGCTTAACAACTGGCTCGTTCCGCTTATGCTATAATTCTTACCTCCCTCCGGGTCGGTCTCGGTTTTAATAAAATATGGCCCGTTTGACCAGTTGATGTCTGCAAAACTTCCTTCTGTTGATTTTCCTCCACCTATCTTAATACTGATTAACCCATTAGCATTTGCCAATGGATTCTGTGTTTCTGCATATACAAGGTTTCCTTTGGCAGAGCCCTGAAGAATGCTAACTTTCATTCCTACGGAATGCCCTCTGACCAACTTGTTGTCGTTGTCACGGACAATCGCCTGGTAGCTCAGTTTTTGAGGTGACTGGGCAAACACACTAATCGCACAAACTAAAATTGCTGTAATTGTAAATAGTTTTTTCATTGTTATTTGTTTTTGCAGAATTAAAGATTCTTTTAAATGACCCGGATCCCGCATATCAATTATTTACATCTTTCTCTGAATGTTACATTCCTGCAGTTCAGAGTATAAGATTCCATTTCGGCATGTCTTTCATTTCCATATGCTGCCGGTAATATCAGGTTAAACAATGCTGAAGGACTGCTTAAACCGGAGTTAGTACTGCCGTGTTCTTTTTAGCACAGTACCTTTTAATTTTTAATAATTTTAAATGTTTTTACTTCCTGTTGCCCCGATTCTGCATATAACCTTAAAAAATATAGTCCGGGGGCCAGGTTTTCCATGTCAATGCTGGTTTGGAAGCCGGTTATTTTTTCTTCTTTCAGTTTTCTTCCATAACCATCGAACAGCCGATAACGAATTGATTGTAAACCGTGTAATACTTCTGATTTTACTTCCAGAATAAGATGATCGGTTGCCGGGTTCGGAAACACCGATAATTCAAGGCCATGATGTGGAAATTCGGGTAACCCGGTATACTCAGAAATCTCATAAGGTTGCTGAACCCCCTGTAAAACACTTCCCGAAGCCCCTGAGTTTATAGTGTATGCCACCTGTCCAATAGTATAGCACACTGTGCCACCATCTCCGGTAAAGTTTCCACCACTTGATGAAATTGCTTCCTGCGCCAGCAGTCCTGTTAGACCTAGTCCTAACAAAATTGCTGTTAAATAATACGATTTGTGTTGCATTTTAAAATTTAGATTTGAAATAATTATTCATTGTTTTTTATACTTTTTTAATTGTATTGAACCTAAAAAGCCTTACCCTGACAAATACTTATTCCCTGCTTCCGCTCGTATCGCCATTAACGGCTGCAAATATTTATCAAACATCTTGCAGTCCCTCCAAACGCTCTTCAAGGTATCTTTTCGACGAACAACTATTGATCTTCAAAACATTTCCGGTTTTTGGGATGGCACCTTTGTAAATTGTCATCTTGTACACCAAGATATAATTTCCTCTTATTAATACTTGTTAAACTCATTGTTTTTAGTCAACTGTATTGCAATAATCATTCTTGTCCTATTTAATTTCTGCCTGTTACAGAAACAAACATAAAAAAAGGAAGATTCGCTGTCAATAGGGAATTTGTGAAATAACGGGATAGGTTTGTGAAATAACGTTTTGGGTTTGTAACGGCTCCCGATTATTCCAAAATTACAGGCTTCGTCCCGTCAAAAAGAAATAAAAACAACCCCAACCCGGAATGCCACCGGTGCCGTCACTCATATAGACCTTAAATTATGAATTAACCCCTGCTACTACTATAGACTTAACGCTTTATTTGTTTGGGATTTTGCTTTTCTGGCTTTTGAGATATTGCAGCAGATATCTTCATTTACCTTGTTTCCTGTATCGGCTTCGGATAATTGAGCTCTTTCTGTTCTTTGAAAGGTAAAGCAATTTGTGGCGGTATTAGCAGCCTTAAACAACATGGTTTTCCAGATCCACACTTCCTTTTTCCCGGCAGCGATAAACACCATTGCACCGAAAACTAACATCCGTTTTTATCCGGAATTCTGTTGACCTTTTAATGATAGAACTTGCGTGAGGAATGTAATTTAAACGTAGCCGCATATTTTTAGAACCAATCCCCATAATGCAGCTACGTTTTTATGACCTGTTGAAGCAAGCGCATATGGCTGCAAAACTATATTTAGTTAACGTATTTAGTATATTTTTAGTATGAAGAATAGCGAAAACGTTCCCGAAGAATATTGCTTTAACGTATAAATTGTTTATTCCAAGGCACAACCAATAACACAGAATGTTCTTGTAGCTTATCTTATTCTTTCATAAGTTTACTTTTGAAACATTAATTCCCTTAAAATGAAGATTACAGCCTTAAACGAAGTAAAAAAAGATAAAGTAGACATGGAAGGTGCTGATAAAGCCTGGAAACAAATGCCCCTTTCAAGCAGCGATGGAGCCCCCAATTATTCCTTCCGTGTATTCACCCTTGAACCAGAAGGACACACCCCCTATCATCAGCACGGTTTCGAGCATATGAATTATGTGATTGAAGGAGAGGGTGCCCTGGTGAACGAAAAAGGAGAACTTAAACCACTTAAAGCCGGAGATTTTGCCCTGGTATTACCACACGAAAAACATCAGTACAGAAATACTTCGGCAGATAAAGATTTTGTAATGATTTGTGCTGTCACAAAAGATTACGAGTAAGCTCCAATATTTTTCAGCCGGTTTTCATATAACGACATAAAATTCACTACTGTTATAAATTTATACCTGCTTAAATAAGAGGAAGGATGCAAGCTTACTAGAATTGCACACCAAAGAGGTTATATTTTCTTTGTAGCAGAATATTATTACAAAGTGATGCAAAATTTGTATGAGGAAAACCTGGAGAGCAATTTTCTTTCTGACCCCGGTTTACAGGAAGGCAACACCATAAGCAATGCCATTAGAGGAGCTGGTTATGTTTATGGCTTTGAATTTCTTTCGAAATATTCAGGTCATAAAAACGGAGGGATTATTTCTTATTCATACTCCGATACAAAAAGACAGTTCCCGGAATTCAATTCAGGGAACAGGTACCCCTTTCTTTTTGATAAACGCCACCAATTAAAAATATTCTTATATCAGAAAATTAGCACAAGAATTCAGTTTAGTTTAAACTGGGCATATAACACCCCTTCCCCAAAGGTTTATCTTGAATACCTCGACGCAAGTTCTCCCTTTATAAAACATATGCCTGATATTGCAGAAAGAAAAAACGGCCAAAGGGCAACTTCATATCACCGGTTAGATGTCAGCCTCTCATACCGGATAAAAACCACAAAAGCAGAACACAGGATAAAACTCGGCTGTTACAATGTCTATAATCAAAAAAACATTGCTTATTATAAAATTACCCGTAATGAACAAGGTGTAATTTCTTATACACCCATACATTCAATTTCTTTGATACCCTCGTTATTTTATTCAATTTCCTTTTAAACAACACCCATTATTTACCTGTATTTTTGACACTTATAAATCAGCCCCTAAAAAAAAGCAAAAAAGTGCTGATTTCTGATAGGGGAAATTTCAATACCTGATGTCATTGTTTTGAAATTGTGAAACAGGTCATAACGAAAACTGAAAACCAAGACCTGAACATATTAATTAAAATTTTATACCATGAGAACAATTAAAAAACAAAGAGCATTTTTATTCGTAGCAATTTTTTCTGTTGTATTAACATTTCTTGGTTCATGTGAGAACGACTCTATTGATGACCTTGAACAAAAAGAAAATAAAAGTTATCTCGCCTTGAAAAGTGCAGTTGAAAATGATTCTGCATCCAGTGACTGCTTTGAACTTAAGTATCCGTTAGAAATTGTTTTTGAAGATAAAACTACCCTTGTCGTAAACAGTGAAGAAGAGGAAATGAACGCCATGGACAAATGGTTTGAAGCAAATCCGGACAACGAGAATTATCCAACATTCACTTTCCCGGTGACTATTATTAATGGTGATGGAACTGAATCTACAATAAATAGTGATGAAGATCTTTTTGAACTTTACATGAATTGTTTTGATGAGGAAGATCTGGAAGACTGGTACGATGATGATTTTGGCAACTGGGATGATGACATGGATGACGACGATATGGGCTATGACGATTATGATGACATGGACGACATCGAATATATCGACACCCTATGCTTCCGTTTTGTTTATCCGGTTACAGTAGTCAATCCCAACGGAACAAGTTCGGTTGCCAATAATGATGATGAGTTATTTGAGAAAATGGATAATTGGGAAGGCGATGACAATATTGAGGATTTTCCGACACTTCAATTCCCAATTGAAGTAATACTGCCGGAAGGAACGAAACAAACTGTAGCCAGCGATGATGAACTAGAAAAGCTGTTTGAAGCATGTCTGGGAGATTTCGACGATATGGACATATCGGATGAATAGTGATGAAAATTTAATATTTCTGCAAAAGCCACCTCTTTGGGCACATCTCAATCAGGTGGTTTTTGTATTTCTAACCATATATGGCAAAAAGAATGTTTCCCCCGATAAGCAGCAGAAACATGACCTGATTTACAAGTGTTACCCTGCAATTCGCAAAATAGTAACCAAAAAGATAACTCAGGGGGAGAGCCACATAGAAGATAATATCACGATCTGCAACTGGATAAAAAACGGCAATTAACATTGAAGTTAAAAACAAACCAAAAAAAACAATGGAGTATTTCCTTGTCAAAATCTTCATCTTTACCAGGCTGTTCATCATTTTAATGGTCCCTATAATTAACAAAAATAAGGTGTAGGCCCCTAGGATAAATAATGACAAATTATTGTCAAAAACAACCCGCATCGAAAACATCTTTTTGTAGCTAATAAAAAAGGCGTTGATATCCATATTTATAATATACAACATGGCAATGAAGATGATATAAGGCACGAGCATCCCAATGATAATAAACAATAACTCCCTCCATTGCAACCCTTTAAACTGGATCAGGACAAAAATCAGAAATACCACCAGTAAGGCGGTATAAAAATTAAAAATACTGCAAAACGAAATTAAAAGAGCCGCATCAAAGTAACCATAAGACACTTTCTGCTTTCCCAATGACATAAACAAAATGTCTAACATTCTTAAAATAAGCGTAATTGACAATAATGCATACGACAGTCCACTATAAACAACAAAATAAGGCAAGGTTATAATCAGAAAAATGACCAGTGGCAACAGTGTTCTGCGGGAGAGTAACTGAAACTTAAAAGCTATGCGTGATAAATAGATACCAGCAATAAAAACAAACAGAATATTTATGGCTGAGCAAACCAGCCGAAAACTGTTAATTTCTTTTAACCCCGGAAAAAGGAAAAACAATGAAGAATTGAACAATGTCTGATAATCAGGCTCATAAGGTTTAACATATCCTACCATCACCCAAAGCAGCACAGAAATTAAAAAACTAAACAGTAAGGCAAATGTTTGATTCTCTCGGAAAGCTCTGATAATCATTGATTAATCTCCAGGAAATAAATGAATTGTTAAGACGGGAATGCTTTAGTGGAAATTAGAATATTGCAACGGCTGATTTTGGCAGTCCGTTACAATATTTTAAAAAATCTTTATAGTAAACCATCCAGTTTTTTTACAAACGTACTTTTAGGACTGGCCCCTACTTGTTTGTCTTGTACTTCTCCGCCTTTAAAATAAAGTACAGTTGGAATATTGCGAATGCCATACTTTGCAGCAACTTCCGGATTGGAATCAACATCAACCTTTCCAACGACTGCTTTGTCAGCATATTCGTCACCAATTTCATTAATAATGGGTCCAACCATGCGGCAAGGGCCACACCACTCAGCCCAAAAGTCAACAATTACAGGTTTATCTGCCTTTAAGACAACCTCTTCGAAGTTTGCATCAGTTATTTCTAAAGCCATATTATTAAATTTTTAGTTTTTATCCTATTCAACAAAAATAACACATTGAACTCAATAAAGTTAAAAAGCCTAAGGCAATTATCATATTATTAACGCTGTTCAGTATACACATTTCCCGGTTTTTTGAAAACCCGAAAATGAATTTTTATGGAACTACCTTAACTCACAGCATACCGAATACTGTTTTTCTCAAGAAATTCAAGAAATTCATTCGATACGTTCACCATTGTGTTCCGTGAAAACATCTCAATACTCATACCTTCCGACTGATCGGAAATCTGAAAGCTCAGATGCGCTTTTCCTTTTGACTTCAGGGCCTGCTCATGTATCTTTTCTACCACGTCTTCCGTTACTTCAGAAGCATCCATCTTTAACGAAATATTTTTTACCAGTTCCTCCCTCACATTGGCAAGCAGTGTTATTGAACGAATTTTAAACTCAAGTTCCCTTACATCTTTTTTCCATGGATTTTCCTGTACTGTTCCTTTCACCAGTAACGAATACCCATCGAACAAATAATTTCGAAAATCTTCGTAATCTTTCCCGAAAAGCATGAACCTGTGAGAGTCTGTATAATCTTCTATCGTTACTGCTCCGAATGGCCGCCCGGTTTTTGTCATAAGGTTTTTCACTTCTGTTACCAAGCCGGCTACACTCACCTGTTTGTTCTCTAACGCAGGCAGATCCTGTAAATCTGAAAGTGAATATTTGGCAAAATTATCTATTTCAAGCTTGAAGTCATCCAGGGGGTGAGACGACAGGTAAACCCCGATTAATTCTTTTTCTCTGTTTAAACGCTCCAGCGGAGGCCATTCGTCCCCGGGAAGAATATCCGGTTTTTTTTGAGCTTCCTGGTAACTACTGTCGTTCCCAAAAAGGGTATTTGAGTTTGATTGATTTTTTACCAGGTTCCCGTACCTTACAAGTTGATCAATAAATGTTAACCCTTCATTATCTTTACCAAAGAACTGATACCGCTTAATTTCGGAGAAGCTGTCAAAACACCCGGCCATAACCATATTTTCAATGTTCTTCTTATTCACTGTCGATAGGTTTACCCGCTCAACAAAGTCATAAACATCTTTATAGTGCCCATTCTTCTCGCGCTCTGCAATTATATGTTCAACAGCAGCTTCGCCAACCCCTTTAATGGCAGCCATTCCAAAACGAATGTCCCCGTCCTGGTTTACCACAAAACGGGCAAAAGATTCGTTAACATCGGGAACCAGGACACTCGCCCCCATTCTGCGACATTCCTCCATCAGCTTGGTAACCTCCGTAATATTTGAAAGGTTACGGCTCAGGGTAGCCGCCATATATTCAGCCGGAAAGTGTGCTTTAAGGTACCCCGTTTGATAAGCAACATATGCATAACATACCGAGTGCGATTTGTTGAATGCATAACTTGCAAATGCAGCCCAGTCTTTCCAGATTTTCTCTATTAATCCCTTCGGCTCTTTCTTTCCTTTTTTACAGCCCTCAATAAATTCCTCGTTCTCTAAACATCCCTCAACAAACAAAACTTTAAGCTCTTCCATAAGCTTAAGCTTCTTTTTACCCATTGCTTTTCGAAGCGTATCCGATTGTCCACGTGTAAATTTCCCCAGTGTTCGTGACAATAACATGACCTGCTCCTGAAACACAGTGATACCATATGATTCCTCAAGGTATTGTTCCATCAACGGGTGATCATACTCAACTCTCTTCCGTCCATGCTTTCTCTCAATAAAATCAGGAATGTATTCCATTGGACCCGGACGGTACAAAGCGTTCATGGCGACCAAATCCTCGAACCTGTTGGGCTGAAGTGATTTAAGGTGTTTCTTCATGCCAGGGGATTCAAACTGGAAAATAGCCGTGGTTTCTCCCCTGCTAAAAAGCTCAAAAGTGTTTTGGTCTTCAAAAGATATTGCTTCAATATCAATATCCAGTCCCTTTGAGAGTTTAATGTTTGCAAGGGCTTCCTTTATAATGGAAAGTGTTTTAAGCCCCAGGAAATCCATTTTCAACAAACCAATGGCTTCCACATACCTGCCATCGTACTGAGTGGTAAACAGTTCTTCTTCTTTGGTCGGCATTAATGGAATATGCTCATCCAGCGGATTTTTCCCAATAAGGATACCGCAGGCATGAACACCGGTTTGCCTTACAGAACCTTCCAGTGTACAGGCATAGTTAAGAGTGTCCAGCTCTGTTACATTATTTGTTGCCCTGGCTTTTTCTATTTCGTCTGCAATAAATAACTGAACATCTCTTTTTGTTACTTCTTTACCGTTTTCCTCTTTTCCGGCCTTGGTCCTGGCCTGCCGAATAAGGTCTTTTGCTTTATCAAGACTGCCATTTTCTTTTTCCAGGTCAGTAATTACCTGATAAGCCCTTGCCAGTTTACCATTTTCAGGAAATTCTTTGGTAAGCCTGTTGGCCTCGTCCAAAGGCAGTTTTAGAACCCTGGCAACATCTTTCATGGCCATTTTGGCAGCCATTGTTCCAAAAGTACATATATGGGCTACCTTATCCTGCCCATATTTTTCTGTAACCCAATCAAGTACCAATTGCCGCCCATCATCATCAAAGTCGATATCAATATCGGGCATCGATATCCTGTCCGGGTTAAGGAATCGCTCAAACAGCAGGTTATATGCAATCGGATCTATATTGGTTATCCACAATGCATATGCAACAACAGCCCCGGCTGCCGAACCCCTTCCTGGACCTACAAGCACCCCCATTTCTCTTGCGGCTGCAATAAAATCCTGAACAATTAGGAAGTAGCCGGGAAAACCCATTTGCTTAATGGTGTTCAGCTCAAAATCAACCCTGTCTTTGGTCGAGCCTGTAAAACCATCTTTTCCGTATCGCTTTTCCGAACCAATATATGTTAAGTGCTGAAGGTAATCCGATTCGAGTTTAATTCTTAGTACGGGTTCATAGCCGCCCAACTGATCAAAACGTTCAAACTCTTCTTTTAGCGCTTCTTCAGTAAACTTTTCCCTATATGTTTCCATTGTACCGAATTCCTCCGGAATAGGGAACTCAGGCATAATAGGATTACTGTCCAGTTCAAAGTCTTCTACTTTATCTGCAATTTCCATTGTGTTCTGAAGGGCTTCCGGACAGTCGGCCCAGAGCGTATACATCTCTTCGGTGGTTTTAAACCATTCTTGTTGTGTATATCTCATTCGGGAGGGGTCGTCTACATCTTTCCCGGTATTAAGGCAGATTAGCAGATCGTGAGCAGCAGCATCTTCTTCGTTCATAAAATGGACATCATTGGATGCGATATATTTTATCCCATGCTTTTTGCTCAGTTTTATTAATTCAGCATTTACGTAAGTCTGATTCTCGAATATCTCCCCCTTCAGCCTCTGGTCGTTTGTCGGGTGGCGTTGCAGCTCAAGATAAAAATCATCCTTGAATATATTTTTATACCATAGGACCTTCTGCTCTGCCGCCTCAACACCTTCGTTCATAAGGGTCCTGTTTACTTCTCCCCCCAGACAGGCCGATGAAACAATAAGTCCCTCACTGTGCTTTTCAAGGGCTGCCTTATCAATGCGGGGCTTATAGTACATCCCCTTTATGTTTGCAATTGAAATAAGTTTTAGAAGATTTTTATAACCTGTTTCGTTCTTCGCCAAAAGAATAATATGATAGTTGGTTTTATCTTTCTTTGTCAAATCGTCTACCAGGTAGGCTTCCACCCCAAGAATGGGTTTAATACCAGCCCCTTTACAGGCATCGTGGAACTCCTTTATCCCAAACATATTTCCGTGATCGGTAAGGGCTAGGGCTTCCATCCCGTCGTTTTTTGCTTTGGAAACAAGTGCAGATATCGGAGCCGCCCCATCCAGAATAGAATATTGGGAATGGACATGAAGGTGTATATACTTTTTTTCCCCAACTACTTCAACCGCCTGTTTCTCTATTTTGGAAAGTTCATCTTCAACTGAGATTTCCTGTGTAACCAGAGAATCTTCAAAATTCGATTCAATTTCTATTTCAACCGGCTGTATTATGTCCGGATTAGCTTCCTTAAAGTTCGGATAAAAATCAGCACCCTGATTTAAACGTTGTGATGAAATCACCCCTAACCTGACCAGTTCAAGAAAACACCTTGCTGTTGCCACAACATCTGCAGAAGCATTATGTGCTTCATCAAATCCTTCGCTAAATAGTTTCCGGTGCAATTCCGCCAGGTTCGGCCATTTAAATTTCCCCCCTCTCCCTCCGGGTATTGCGCAGTAATCTGTACTCTCATCCTTGGTATCTACTGCTTCCAGATCCTGCAAAGGGGAAGTTAACGCTTTCCGGAGCAACTCACAACCAACAATATTTACATCAAATTCAACATTGTGCCCGATAACATACCTGCATTTTTCTAACGATTTATTAAACTCTTCAAGCACCCAGGATAAATCCTTACCATCTCTGTGCGCCCTCTCGGTAGAAATACCATGCACTTTTTCTGCCTGAAACGGTATCTCATACCCTTCCGGTTTTACAATATAGTTTTTTACCTCTGTAAGCCCGCCCTTTTCATCATGGACCTGCCATGCAATCTGGACCATTCGAGGCCAGTTGTCAAAATCGGTAAGCGGAGCTTTAAAATCCTTCGGTAAACCTGTAGTTTCTGTATCAAAAATTAAAAACATGTACCTGCTCATTTATCAATCAACATCGAAGGTAAAAATACAACTTTGGGACGTGTTTTTTTGACGATGTTAATAAGAATTGAAAAGTAGGTTTATCCTTGTTATTGTTAAAAAGTACCGGAATAATCGTTTTTTTCGATTGAGCCCTGCATTTAAGCGTGTTTATCTATCACTAAACACAAGAAAACAGTCATCTTGCGAAGATGGAACTTACGGTTCAAACATTAATTCTCTAACTTTATTCAAGATTACTATAACAAAAAAAAGTGAACGATGAAAGCAACAACAAAAGTTCAAAAAATGTATGTACTGGATGGTGGTAATTTTTTATACGCCAAGTCCTTTATTTTATATAACAAAATGCATACCCCAGAAGGAAACGAGACTATTCGTATCCCTACACCCTATTTTGTATTTCAAACTACAGAAGGATGGGTAATGTACGACACAGGGTGGAACAAAAGTATGTTTCCGTTACTTGAAAGTTCGGGGAGTGAGCCTGAAATTACAGAAGAAAACCTGCCAAAACAGCAACTCGAAAAAATAGGGATTACTCCTTCTGATATCAGTAAAGTTATATTGTCGCACATCCATCCGGACCACTCTGGTAACATCGATCTGTTTGAAAATGCTACAATATATATCCAAAGGGACGATTACACCTTCGGAAAATACCCCCACCCAATCATGCCATTGAGTTCTCATGGAACACCTATTGATGCCCCTCATCTGAAATGGGAGTTTTTAAATGGTAGCGAAGAAATAATTCCCGGATTAACGGTAGTGCGTTCTCCAGGGCATACTTGCGGATTTCAATCTCTGGTTGTTGAATTACCTGAAAGCGGTTTCTATGTTCTTACCGGCGATGCTGCATACTCAAGAACCAATCTTATAGAAGAGACCCCCCCTGGTGCCGCATGGAACCATATTTCAGCACATTACTCCATTAAAAACCTAAAAGCGATAAGTGAACTGCTTAATGCCAAAATTATTCCGGGCCATGACCCTGAGACATTTCCTTCTCTACTTGATTATCACGTAGCCTACTCCTAAAAAAATAATAAAAGAGACCATCCAAAAAGTTCTTTTTACATCACTACGAGCAACACGAAAACCTCAAAATCCTGGCAATCACCCTTTCAAAGGAATGCCTCGTTCCCTGCTACAAAAAGTTTTGTTTGCTTTTTGGATGGCCTCTAAACGAAAAGAAGCGTTATTAATACTCCGACGCTGAAGTCAATATTATTCTTTTTGTTTAAGCAACAGATCTTCTATCTGTTTTTTAAACATTTGTTTGGTTTGCTCGGGAGTCTGTGCAATTCCCGCTGAGATAGTAGGTTTCCCTTCTTTTGGCATAAAAAGGAACGTTGGGATACTTTGTACTCCAAAAACAGCAGCAAGCTCCTTTTCTTTATCGACATTTACTTTGTATATTTTTATCTTTCCCTCATATTCCTTAGCTAAATCGTCCAATATCGGAGATGTCATCTTACAAGGCCGGCACCAGTCGGCATAAAAGTCTATTAATCCTGGCATATCCGACTTGTAAACCCACTCTTTTGTATTCGTCTCATAGTCCATAATTTCATCAATGAACATTTGTTTGTTCATTTGAATAGGCTTCCCACTTTGTTCATTCAGAGCTACTTCTTCAACCTTAACCACATCCGTGTTTTTATTACTTTTTTTCCCGTCGCTGCTGCCACAGGCTACAATACTAAATGTTGCAATACTAATGGCAAAAAATAATTTTCTCATGACTTTATTCTTTTATTTATTTTCTATTCTCTGTTACTATTTTTTCCTTTTCAGAAGTTATACGTTTGAAGTTTATAAATATTATAACATATCTATATATATGCATTTTTTATGCCGAACGTATTAACTAAGCATTATTCTGTCAATTTGTCGTAAAAGTACGTAAAACCTTACTTGTAACGACACTGTTTATACGTTAATGCCATGTTAAATGCCAAAACACAGTTTGTATTTGCAAATAGGATACCAGAACTTTTATGAAATAAAGTATGCAAATGTTAGCCTTTGAAAGTATACGTTGTGCCACCAGGAAAACGCTATTTTTTGTGTGGTGTAGTAAAAAACACCGGGAACAAGGCTTGTACAGTCAGGAAAAACGGTGGTTACGGGTTGTAAATGACTATTTTCCTGGCAAGCGTAACGCAGTTAGCAGCGTTTTCTTATAGCCACTACGCAGGTTAGGTTGCAAACTCTGAATTTATTTTCATTTTTAATGTGTAATGCCTCTCTTAAAATTGCATATCACTTAATATTTTTTTATTTTTCGCACCGAAAAACGTTAATGCTATTAACCCCCAAAATATATATGCAATGAATCTATTAAAATACTTTATTCTAACTCTGTTCATAACAATTCCAACAATCAAAGCGTTTTCCGGACAACCTTATATGAAATATGGGAAGATTTCTGACGAAGAAGTAAACATGAAATTATGCCCGTTTGACAGTAATGCCAGTGCCGTTGTACTAGGAGACATCGGTTATACACGGTTTTTTATTACTGAAGAGGATGTAAACGTGAGCTTTGAACGCCATGTCAGGATAAAAATATTCAATAAAGAAGCCTTTTATAAAGGGAATTTTTCATTCCGCCTTTATAAATTATCTTCAGGTGAAGAGGAAAAGATATTATCCATTAAAGGACATGTTTATAACCTCAATAACGGTAAACTTGAAAAGTCCAAACTAACAAACGACAATATTTTCAATGATGAATTAGATAAAAACCATGACATAGTCAAAGTTGTCATGCCCGACATTAAAGAAGGCTCAATTATCGAACTAAAATATACCATGCAGAGCCCCTTTCTTTTTAACCTTCAACCCTGGTATTTCCAAGATGATATCCCCACGGTTTTTTCCCGGTACGAAGCAGGTATTATTGAATGGTACCACTATAAAAACTGGATAGAGGGTTACATAAATGTAGATTTACAGGAAGAGAAAAAAAACGAGAAGTTTTCTTTTATTCAAAGTGCAAAAATTACTCCGGGAATGAACGGAGGAAGAACGAGTAGCTCTACCGTTGAATTAGATGCCGAGGTAACCTACAAAACGTTCACAGCATCAAATGTACCAGCCTTTAAAGATGAACCTTACATTACCACACCAAAAGATTATTTATCCGCCATAAGATTTGAACTTCAATCTACACGTTACCCATGGACTACCAATAAGAACTATACGAATACGTGGCGGGATATTAATGAATTGCTATTAAGAGACGAAGATTTTGGAGTAACCCTTAAAAGTAACGGGCACCTTAAAGGTGTTTCGGAAACAATTATGGCCAAAACCGATGACGCTTTACAAAAAGCCGCTCTTTCTTATGAATATATTAAAAATAAAATAGCCTGGGACGGAAGGTACAGAACACGGGCAGAACGCTCTATCAGACACGCCTATAACGAAACCAAAGGAAATTCGGCCGATATTAATTTAAACCTTGTAGCCCTTTGCAGACGGACCGGACTGGAAGCATACCCTGTTCTAGTCAGTACCAGAAAACACGGGAAGGTAAGGCCCGGCTTAGTAAGTCTAACACAATTTAATCATGTTATCGCCGCAGTAAAACTGAACAACAGCTATCTCTTAATGGATGCCATCGACCGTAATTGTCCTTATAACCTCCTCCCCCCACAAAGCCTGAACGGGAAAGGCCGGCTAATAAACAAAACTGAAGGAGAATGGGTTGATTTATATAGCAAAGTTCAAAGAAATGAACTGGCAATGATTAACCTTACTTTTGATGAAAACTTTAACTTAACCGGAACACTTTCTTATAAAGCAAGTGATTATGGCGCGCTCCAGGTTAGAAAAATGTACAAAAAAGAAGAATCAGAAGAGGATTTCGTAATTGAGTTCGAAGAAAAAATGGACGGAGTTGATATAAGTGACCTTAAAATTGAAAATCTGGACAGCCTTCATAAACCAATTGTGGTAAAATCATCCATAAAAATTGAAGATGGTATAAATAAAGCAGGCGATATGATTTTTCTTAACCCAAAAGTCGTTGACAAGATGGTTGAAAATGTTTTTAAAAGACAGGAAAGGGTTTACCCCATCGACTTCAACTATCCGTTTAAGGAACAATATATGATTTCCATTAAGCTACCTGAAGGGTATACTTTCGATGAGATCCCTGAACCATTGGTAATTGCTCTACCGGAAAACCACGGTAAATATGTTTTTAACATACGCACTTTAGGAAATACCATACAATTAACCAATCAGTTTGCAATAAACCAAACTTTATTTCCCGGAACTGATTACCAGGGACTCAAAAGGTTCTTCGAAATGATTGTAACTAAAGAAGCTGAGCAGGTTGTAATTAAAAAAGTTAATTAGTAAGTTTTAAAATGAAAGGTTTATTTGCTGCCATGTGCTCTATGTTCCTGTTACTTTCAGGACATGCTGAAGATCTTAAATACCCGGCATTCATGATTCCGGACTCTCTGAAAGAGAATGCGAACGCAGTTATACGGGAAGACCGGACAATATTGGAAATTGCATCCCTGACACATACCCGGATCAAAAAAAAGCGGGCAATAACTGTACTCTGTGAAAAAGGACGTAAACTTGGCTGGGAAGCAATCACATACGATAAGGACAAGAAAATTATTGATATAAAACTGAAAGTATTTAACGCGCTGGGCAAGGAAATAGACAAATGGAAAAGAAACGACTTTGAAGATATTTCATACGATCCCTGGGGCACTACCTATACAGACTCCAGAATGCTTATTGCAAACCCTGTATGCAAAGATTACCCATATACGGTAGAATATACTTTGGTATATGAACGGTATAACACATACATCCTTGATAATTGGTACCCCGTATTAGATGACAATATTTCTATCGTGAAAAGCTCTTTTATAGTTTCCAACCCGAAAGGGTTTAACCTTAAGTTCAAAGAAAAAAATTCTGAGCCAATCGTCAGACAAGCAACAGAAGCGAATACGGTGGAATGGACACTGGAAAATTTTAAAGCTATAAAATATGAAGCTTTCCGCCCTTCAAAATTACAGTACGCACCCTATGTCAATCTAGTCCTTGAAGATTTTAGATATGGTAATTACGAAGGAAGTTTTAACAGTTGGAACAGTTTGGGGAAATTTATTTCAGAATTAAACGAAAACAAGGGTGAATTACCTCCTGAAAAAATTAATGAAATAAAAAATATTGCAAATTCATGCACTGACGAAAACGAAAAAGTGAAAAAGTTGTATGAGTTTATGCAGTCACATACCCGTTACATTAGCATTCAGGTTGGCATTGGTGGCTTACAGCCCCTTTCTGCCACTACGGTTGCAGAAACAGGTTATGGCGATTGCAAAGCTTTGTCCAATTACATGATGTCCATTCTAAAATATGCTGGCATAAAGTCTTACTATACCCTGGTTAATGCAGGTTCGCACAATTATTATTTTGATCCGGATTTTGTTCATGACCCGTTTAATCATATCATCCTCTGTGTTCCTTTGAAAAATGACACTGTCTGGCTTGAATGTACCAGCCAGACAATGCCTTGCGGGTTTCTGGGTGATTTCACAGACAACAGGCCCGTTTTGCTCATAACCGAAAATGGAGGGGTTCTGACCAAAACCCCCAATTATACAAAGGAACAAAACCTGATAAGCAGAAATGCATTGGTTGAAGTTAACGGGAACGGTACGTGCTCGGCCACTCTTACTTCTAACTATTCCGGGTTAAAATATGACAATAAACACAATTTGTCAATCCAGGATAAAGAAGAGCAGCTTAAAATACTTTACAAGGATTTGAATATCCCGAATTTTAAAATAACAGGTTTCACCGTTCAGTCAACAAAGAATAAGGCTCCCAGACTTACAGAAGAAGTTCGCCTGGAATTAAACAACTACGCTTCAAAAAGTGGTTCAAGACTTTTTCTTCCTGTGAATATTGCAAGTAACTGGACATATGTTCCTAAAGAAGTTATTGGAAGAAAATTTGATGTTTACAAAAAAACTGAAGGGCGTTATATGGATACCATACGTTACAAGTTACCCCAAAATTATTCCATTGAAGTAATACCCGAAATGGAAGAAATTAACAACAAATACGGCAAGTACAAAGCGGAAATAACAAAGAATAACAATGAACTGGTTTACATCAGGGAACTTGAAATAAATAGCGGTATATTTCCGGCAGCGGAGTATGCCGATTACATAAATTTTTTCAAAACAATCAGAAAAAATGATGGCTGCATAGTAGTCTTAAAAGAAAAATAAACTTTGCAGAAATCGTAGGTTCTTCGTTCGAAAATAAGATTATAGGATATGTGACACCTACAACGGCATCAAATAAATAAAATAAATCTGGATGTCAGCTTTTTATTAAAAATAGATTAGTATATTTGCAGCCCAAAATTATGGGATATTAATTATTTAAAATTAGGTATTTTATGCCCGCAAAAATTAGATTAACAAGACACGGTCGTAAAGCACGGCCTATCTACCACATCGTGGTAGCAGATAGCAGGGCGCCACGTGATGGTCGTTTTATCGAGAAACTGGGTTTGTACAACCCTAACACAAATCCTGCTACAATTGATCTTAACTTCGAGAAAGCATTAGATTGGTTGCAGAAGGGCGCTCAACCTACCGACACCTGTAGGTCATTGCTATCAAGAGAAGGTGTATTAATGAAAAAACACCTTTTGGACGGTGCCAGAAAAGGGGCATTTTCCGAAGAAGAAGCTGAAAATCGTTTCGAAGCATGGCTGAAAGACAAACAAGCTAAAATCCAGGGAATTGTTGACAAAGTTACCAAAGAGAGAGAAGATGCAGCTAAAGAAACCCTGGAGCGTGAAGCAAAAGTAAATGCTGATCGTGCGGCTGAACTGGCTAAAAAGAAAGCTGAAGAAGAGGCAGCAAATGCTCCTGCCCCTGCTGAAGGGGAAGAAGCAGAAGCCAGCGCTGAAACTCCTGCTGAAGGAGAAGCAAAAGCTGAAGAAACTGCACCTGAAGAGCCTAAAGGAGAATAAATTCTTATGCCCTATGATCAATCTTGAAGATTGTGTCGAAATTGGAGGACTAGCAAAACCTCATGGTATTAAAGGGCATCTTATTCTGAAGCTCAACAATCTCAGTTTTGATGATATTGAAGAAATGGAATTGGTATACATTATTATAGATGGATTACCAGTTCCATTTTTTATTGAAGAGTTCACTGAACGAAATAATGACGCTCTTTTAATTAAACTGGAAGATATTGATTCCGAGACCACAGCCAGAAAATATTCCGATTCAACGGTTTTTATTGACAAAGCTGTTCTTTCCTCTCAAAAAAACACCACTGCCGATCCCCGGCTTTTATATGGATATCGCGTTATAGACCAAAACTTTGGAGATATCGGCGTTCTCGACACCTTGCTGGATTTTGACCAAAACCCGGTTCTTCGGATACTAAAAGAAAAAAAAGAAATTCTAATCCCATTCCAGGAAGAATTTTTTGTAAAAATTGATGAGCCTAAACGGGAAGTCTACGTTTCCTGCCCCAAAGGTTTGTTAGACCTATACCTATAAATTATTCCCCCTACACAAGCCCTTCTTCCTTAAAAGTCTTTAAAGAATATTCCAAACAAAATAATCCTCTGTTATATAACAAGTTATTTGCCTTGGTTTGATAAAACTATTGCCATTTGTTTTTACTTTATTAAAAAGATTTATATTATTGAAGTCAAAAACAAGCTATTAACTCGAATTACCCACATGCCCAACAATGTTTGCGCAGAACCAACTTACAAGGCTATTTTCAATAAGATAAGCGAGTCTTTACGTAATTTTATTTACTATAAAAGCGGGGACTTATCAATGGCTGAAGACATAACCCAGGAAGCGTTTTTAAGACTTTGGAAAGAATGCGTTAAAGTATCTTCTGACAAAGCGAAAAGCTTTTTGTTTACCGTTGCAAACAATTTATTAAAGGATCACTTCAAACACCAGAAGGTAGTCCTTCAATTTGAAAAACGGGATCTTAAATCCGTTGACTATGAAACCCCCGAATACAATTACGTAAAAGATGAATTTCACAGCGCTCTGGAAAAAGCCATTTCAAATTTACCGGAGAAAAGCAGGGAGGTGTTCTTAATGAACCGAATCGACAAACTAACCTACAGCGATATTGCTGAAAGTTTAAGTATTTCAAAAAAGGCCGTCGAGAAAAGAATGCACAAGGCGTTGGTTGAACTAAAAAAAATAACCGATAACATTTAGGAGGGTATATGTTTATTTATTCGTTATACAACTAATAGGGAGATGGCTGATGATAAATAATATATTCAATGACGATACGATACTGGCCCGTTGGCTTAGTAACGAACTTAGTGCCGAAGAGCTGGATGCCCTTAAAAAGCATCCTGATTTTTCTAAATATGAAGAAATTATAAACGCTGTGGAGAATATGGCTGTCCCGTCTTTTAACAGGGAACAGGCCATGAAGCAAATCCTGCATAAAAAGGAGGCCATTAAAAAAACTCAAAGCAGGCGGCGGTATATCAAATATGTAATGGCTACGGCTGCATCTTTGGTGCTTGCAATTGGTGCATTTTACTTCCTGGGTTTATCGAATAGCACGAAAACGGGAGTTGGAGAAAAAATATCACTAAACCTGCCGGACAGTTCTGTAGTTCATTTAAATGCGGTAACACAGATCAAGTTCTCCAAAAAAAGATGGGAGGAAGAAAGGGTAATCGAACTCAAGGGCGAAGCATATTTTGATGTAAGCCCGGGAAAAGAATTCCTGGTAAGAACAGCACAGGGCAAAGTCTCTGTTTTAGGTACCAAGTTTAATATTTTATCTCGCGATGAAAGCTTTGAGGTAAGCTGTGCAGAGGGGAAAGTAAAGGTCGAAGTGCCCGGGGCCAACAGTAAAATAATCACGAAAGGAGAATTCGTGATGCTCTCAGAAGAAAAGCTTATAAAAAAGTATCCGGAATCTAATCATTCAAGCAGTTGGATAAATGGAGAAACGATGTTCCGGGGAACCTCCATTGTTCAAGTCCTAAATGAACTAATGAGACAATATGATGTAAAAGTGGACTTTGCCGGAAATAAAGAGAAACGGTATAGTGGCCCCATGCCCCACAATAACCTGGAACAGGCTTTACAGATAATATGCAGTTCTATGGGACTAAAATATACGTTTACTGGCCAATCAAAAATAAAAATTGATGATTTGTAGATTACAAGTCTTTTTTCTTCTCTTTTGGTTATCAACATTTTGTTATAGTCCGCTATTTGCGCAAAATCAGCAACCATTAAGCTATCATTGTCAAAACAAAGCCCTTATTGAAGTCCTGAAAGATCTGGAAAATGAATATGACCTTGTTTTTGCATATGATGTATCCGCAATAGAAAAATACCAGATCACCTCATCTTTTAAAGAACAAAACCTTCAAACTGCTATCAAGTTACTTTTGTTTTCCATACCCGTTGATTTTGAATTTGTTGGAGAGAAATATGTAGTGCTAAAGGAAAATCCCGAAAAATCACATCTGCTCACCATAAAAGGCAAGGTTATTGACGCAAAAAGTCAGGAAATTTTGCCTTTTGCCACGATAACGATAAAAGATCTTCCTAAGGGCACTATGGCTGATGAAAATGGTTTTTTTAGCTATACCGAACATTTTAGGCTTAATCAGGAAATTTGCGTCAGCCATATCGGCTATACAAGCTATTCTGTCCCAATAAGTAAGTTCCCAACCGACTCCTGTATCAACATAGCCCTAAAACCCGGCAATAATCTGGTAAAAGAAGTTGTAGTAAAAGAATTTACCGTTGACATGCTTAATTTAGGATCCTCAACGAACAAAATTTCTTTTATTCCTGAAAAAATACCGACTTTGCCCGGCTGGGGCGAACCCGATATATTGAGATCGCTGCAATTAATTCCGGGAATTTCTGCATCCGACAAGTCAGGCGCAAATTTAAATATCCGGGGCGGCTATCCCGATCAAACGCTGATACTGTGGGACGAAATACCCATTTATCATACAGGCCACTTTTTTGGTTTGTATTCATTCATAAACCCTTACGTTATTAGTCAGGTTGACATTTACCGGGGAAATTTTGACGCAGAATACGGAGACCGTGTATCAGGAGTAATTGACATGAAAGGCAAACCAAAAAATCCGGATAAATTTAGTGGCGGGGTTGGTTTCAATTTTATTAATTCTCACGTGTTTATTGAAACGCCAATGATGAAAAAGAAATCTTCATTGCTAATAGCCGGACGAAGATCCTATACAGATATCTTTAACAGCAATACGTATCAAAACCTCTACAAGAATGTTTTCCAGAAGGGGCGTATTATATCAGACCTGGATGATTTTAACGAAAGCAACGAATACATTTATATTTACCCCGATTTTCATTATGCCGATGCCAATTTGAAATGGGCATGGCAGATAAATACAAAAAATTATATTTCAATAAGCGCTTATACAGGAAATGACAATTTTAACTACAAATTCAAAAGAGATAGTTCTTCCAAACAGACAGATAAACTAAAAATCAACAATACCGGAGCGAGTTTCCAGTATAGAAGACTTTGGAACAGAAAGTCAGAAACTCATTTTACAGCCGTCCAAAGTAAATTTGCTAACGATTATTTCTATTCGGAACAATACATTGATACATTGAATCCATCCCATGGGTATTATGAGTTTAAGAACCGCTTTGAAGATTATACAGCAAAATTGGAACAGTCCTACAGTGTCAATTCAGACCATAACCTAAGATTGGGTGCAGAAATAACAAATAATATACTACGCTTCAGCTATTTAAGCAAGTCTCATGACGATGGTACAGAAACATGGAACGATAAATCCTATGGAAGAACCATGTCTTTTTATTTTATTTATGACTGCCAGTTTATTGAAACAATCAATGTTAACCTTAGCTTGCGGCATGACCGCTTTAAGAATTCACCGGAAAGTAAGGGGAAAAGTTTTAATTATATGGACAAATCGTGGCAGCCGCGCATAATCACTTCCTGGAACCCCTCCCGTTCAAAATTTACGTATAAATTTTCTGCCGGCCTGTATCAACAATATATTTTTGAAATCCCATCGATTTATCATGAACTTGGAGTAAGGGAAAACGATTGGGTTATGGTTGATGACTACTTTGAACCTCTGTCAGCAATACAATGGTCTTTAGGAATAAATTACAAGAATAAACAATTTTACACCGAAATAGAATACTACGATAAATACATTAGGAATTTATCAACCAATAAACTGGATCTTGAGGATAATTTTGAAAATCCATACATACAAGATGGTTTGTCTAAAAACAGGGGAGTTGATATTTTGATTAAGAACAGATGGGGCCGTTACAGCACCTGGCTCTCGTATTCATTTGCACTATCAGAGCAGAAATACGATTCCCTGAATAATGGGATGTTCTTTCCAACCGAACAGGATGAACGTCATAAATTTAATTATACCCACATGCTTAAACTAAAGCATTGGGACATTTCGTTAAGCTGGCATTTTAGCTCAGGAAAACCGTACACGAAACCCATTGGTATCACATCTGTTCTTAGCGCAGACAATGGAACAGAACATGTCCCCGAATATGAAAATTTATACAATGAACGCCTTCCCTCATATCATAGATTAGATTTTGCTGTTAATTATAAATTTTACAAAAATGATGTTATGGGGAAAATTGGTTTCTCTGTATATAACCTCTATGATCGGACAAATATTATGGACATTGATTATTCTGTGAGAGAAGTAATAAACAATGAAAGCGGGAATACTGTAAAACTGGATACATTTACCAGAAAGATGCTGGGTTTTACCCCAAACTTATTTCTCCAATTCGAATGGTAGTCCACATCATCAGCCGATAAAAAATGCTGTAACGGATTTTTCTTAGTTTTCTTCTAAATTAATTGGTAGGGTATTTTCAATCATGCTCGTTTTAATGTCGTAATCATAATTCTTCAATCAATTTTATTTATGAAACGATTAATAAAACTACTAACAAAGCAATTAACCAGGGCCCACACCCCTAATTTTCCATCCATTGTATCACTATTCGTCCTTTAGGTTACAGTCAGCCATTTCATGTTGAGCAACACACTGAAACTACCACCATATTTTCTGGTGGTTAGGTTGACTGTCAATTTTTGAAACCTCAAGTTGATATAGTAAAGGTACATTGTACTTAAGTACAAACCCTCTCTCTTCCTGCTCTCTTCTCTTTACAAATACAGAGGCCAAACTAAAAGCCGCATTGAGTCTGGTATATACCGGATAAAACTGACCAGCTGCTTAAGTCCTGTCTGAAAAGTAAGGTTGAGAATAGCGTATGCCATTATTATTAAATAAATAATTAAATGCGATTAAAAAAACCAAAAAACATCATGAATTTTATTGAGCAAACAAGAAAACTGATCATAATTAGAAAAAGCATCGTTCTACTATGCTTTTTCTTCGTTTTCCTGAACAAAGGGCACTCCCAGCCTCCGCATAATGAGTGGCCCAAAGCGGGTATGAACCTGGAGTGGCAGGAACTCATGAACTGGACCGAATCGATTCCGTTTAATAACCTGTTTAAAATAGCCGATCCTTTTAAAGGAGCTACCTCTTATGACCCACAAGGTTACCCGCTTTCAGGGTTCCCCTCCACTTCCGTTGTTTATATTGGGGACAATTTACCTTTAGGCACGTATAAATTACGATGGGATGGAGATGGAGCGTTCAACCTTTTGGTCGGAAATACCGAACACCCACAAAAGGGCCAATGCCCTGCTAATGGCGTAAACATTAATATCAGCAACAAAAGTGTCCGTGTTGAGCTGGAAATAATATCCGCCAAAAGCAACAACCACTTAAGGAACATGAGATTTTATCTTCCGGGTTACGATGATTCTTCACCTCATCAATTTAATGATTGTTACTTAAGTCTTTTTAAATCACCTATTGATGTTATTCGCCCGATGTGGTGGGCAAGAATTCCAAGTTCCGGAATCATAAATTGGTCTGACAGACCTCAAATTGATGACTACAGTTATGGAGGAGACGATGATAACACAAACAATGGTACTGCCTATGAGCACATGATCGATATTGCCAATTTAACCCAATCGGATTTATGGATATGTGTACCTGTAAAAGCTGACGATAATTTTGTTGCCCAATTGGCCACATTAATAAAAAACAGGTTAAATGATGACCTTAATGTTTTTGTTGAGTATTCCAATGAGTCTACATGGAATTACTGGTTTGAGTATCATAACGATGTTGATCCGTCAGACGTAGGGCTATCCGGTTACAATGGGGACGACGGGGACATTTATGTGTCCCATAAATATGGTGCCCGCTCCGCACAGATCCTGGAAATATTTGACAATGTCTTTAAAACGGAAAGCAACCGGTTAATCGGTATCCTGGGGGGACAGTTCTCCTACATTGCCCCATTAAGAGACATGGTTGATGCGATAGAATGGATGGGTAAAATGGAGCTGTTCGACGCCTTTGCCATTGCCCCTTATGTTGGCGAACATGATCTGATAACAGGCAGATGGCCAGATATGGACGCCATTTTCGATACCCTGGAAAGTTTTGCAGCTGACCTGATGGCCGGAGATGTAAGCCCTGGCCTGGCCGATGATAAAGGCGATCCAATGACGGACTTTATTGATCTCGCAAACAAATACGACAAAAAACTGGTAGCTTACGAAGCAGGGCAACATTTTGTTTCCTGGAGTATCGGTGGCGTAGGTGGCGGGTTAACACCCGAACAGGTAAGGGCTATCAATGTACATCCAAGAATGTATAACTTTTATCAACGATATCTTGATGGGTGGTTTAGTAACTCGCCTGTTACTTCTACAATGGTATTTTACACATCTACATCCTCATGTCCAAGTGGCGGTTCCTGTTTTGGGACACTTACCTCATGCGATCAGCCTATTGAGGATGCACACAAATACAGGGGCATCATTGATTGGTTTAATGGAAACAGCCAGGAAGATACTGAAGCCCCAACGCCCCCTTCTAACCTGGTTGCCAGCAATGTGTCCAGTACCGGTTGCCTGCTTCAATGGGACGCTTCAAGCGATAATGTCGGGATAAGCCAATATCTGGTTTTTGTCCAGGATTCATTAATAGGGACATCAACTTCAACTTCTTTTTCTGTCAGTGGCTTAACCGGGACAACATCGTACACTTTCCATGTTATAGCCAAAGATGCTGCCGGCAATGTTTCTTCTGAAAGCAATGCTGTTGATGTTACAACTACATCACAGCCTCCTTTAACAGACGCATGGCCCAGGGCAGGTATGAACCTGGAATGGCAGGAACTCATGAAGTGGACAAGATCCATACCATTTAACAATTTATTTAAAGTTGCGGATCCTTTTAGCGGGGCAACGAGTTACGACCCCTCAGGGTATCCGTTAACCGGCCTTCCTGCAAGCACTCAGGTTTATGTTGGTGAAAACCTGCCCATTGGCACCTATAAGGTCAGGTGGGACGGTGATGGAACTTTTAACATTCGGATTGGAGCTAAAACATATCAATACGACGATATCTGTCCTTCCGAAGGTGAAGAAATCACGATTAACGACCCGTCCGAAATTGTTTCACTGGAAATTACCTCAACCAACAGCCGTAACCATTTAAGGAACATGAGAATGTACCTTCCTGGCTATGATGATTCTTCGCCACACCAGTTTAACGATTGCTATTTAGGTTTGTTTGAATCGCCTATTGATGTACTACGCCCTATGTGGTGGACTATGGTTCCAGGTTCAGACATCATAAACTGGGACGACCGTCCAAAACTTGACGATTTCTCATATGGGGGAGACGAAGAAGGCGTAATCAACCATGGTACCGCCTATGAGCATATGATTGACTTATGTAATGTATCCAACTCAGATTTATGGATATGTGTCCCTGTTATGGCAAACGACAACTATGTAAACGAACTTGCCAAATTAATTAAAACCCGCTTGAATGAAAATTTGAAGGTGTTTGTTGAATATTCCAATGAGTCTACATGGAATTACTGGTTTGAGTATCATAACGATGTTGATCCGTCAGACGTAGGGCTAACCGGTTACAATGGGGACGACGGGGACATTTATGTGTCCCATAAATATGGTGCCCGCTCCGCACAGATCCTGGAAATATTTGACAATGTCTTTAAAACGGAAAGCAACCGGTTAATCGGTATCCTGGGGGGACAGTTCTCCTACATTGCCCCATTAAGAGACATGGTTGATGCGATAGAATGGATGGGTAAAATGGAGCTGTTCGACGCCTTTGCCATTGCCCCTTATGTTGGCGAACATGATCTGATAACAGGCAGATGGCCAGATATGGACGCCATTTTCGATACCCTGGAAAGTTTTGCAGCTGACCTGATGGCCGGTGATGTAAGCCCCGGCCTGGCCAATGATAAAGGCGATCCAATGACGGACTTTATTGATCTCGCAAACAAATACGACAAAAAACTGGTAGCTTACGAAGCAGGGCAACATTTTGTTTCCTGGAGTATCGGTGGCGTAGGTGGCGGGTTAACACCCGAACAGGTAAGGGCTATCAATGTACATCCAAGAATGTATAACTTTTATCAACGATATCTTGATGGGTGGTTTAGTAACTCGCCTGTTACTTCTACAATGGTATTTTACACATCTACATCCTCATGTCCAAGTGGCGGTTCCTGTTTTGGGACACTTACCTCATGCGATCAGCCTATTGAGGATGCACACAAATACAGGGGCATCATTGATTGGTTTAATGGAAACAGCCAGGAAGATACTGAAGCCCCTACGCCCCCTTCTAACCTGGTTGCCAGCAATGTGTCCAGTACCGGTTGCCTGCTTCAATGGGACGCTTCAAGCGATAATGTCGGGATAAGCCAATATCTGGTTTTTGTCCAGGATTCATTAATAGGGACATCAGCCTCAACTTCTTTTTCTGTCAGTGGCTTAACCGGGACAACATCGTACACTTTCCATGTTGTAGCCAAAGATGCTGCCGGCAATGTTTCTTCTGAAAGCAATGCTGTTGATGTTACAACTACATCACAGCCTCCTTTAACAGACGCATGGCCCAGGGCTGGTATGAACCTTGAATGGGGCGAACTTCAAAAGTGGACCAGCTCCATACCGTTTAACAATTTATTTAAAATTGCCGATCCTTTTAAAGGGGCCAACAGCTATGATCCAGCCGGATATCCGTTAACCGGGTTACCTGCCAACTCTGAGGTTTATAACGATGGGGACAACTTGCCCCTTGGCTCCTATAAGGTCAGGTGGGACGGTGATGGTACCTTTACTATTTCTGTAGATGGCAAAGTGTACGACTATGCCGGGGTTTGCCCTGACGAAGGCGAAGAGATAGACATCGACAACCCAAGTGCAATTGTATCGCTCGAAATTACCACGACCAACAGCAGTAACCACCTAAGAAACATGAGAATGTACCTTCCAGGTTACGATGACTCCTCGCCACACCAGTTTAACGATTGCTACCTGGATCTATTCAAAGCCCCTATTGATGTACTCCGTATGGTCTGGTGGGCCATGGTTCCGGCTTCGGATATTGTAAACTGGGAGGATCGACCAAAAATTGATGATTATTCATACGGAGGCGATGAAGATGGTGTAATTAACCACGGAACGGCTTATGAGCACATGATTGATATATGTAACGCTTCAAACTCCGATTTATGGATTTGTGTTCCGGTAAAGGCCAATGACAATTTTGTAGTCCAGCTTGCCTCCTTGATTAAAAACCGCTTAAAGAAAAACTTGAAGGTATTTGTGGAATATTCCAACGAATCCACCTGGAATTACTGGACGGAATACCATATAAACGTAGATCCTGCTGATGTTGGCCTGGATGGTTATCATGGCGATGATGGGGATATTCACATATCCCATAAATTTGCCGCCCGGACCGTGCAGATTATTGATTTATTTGACAACACTTTTGGTGCTGAGAACAATCGTATAATCGGTGTACTGGGTTGCCAGTTTGGATACTATCCAGCTATGCCTTACATGATAGACGCTGCTCAATGGATGGGCAAACTCGATTTAATCGATGCCTTTGCCGTAGCCCCTTATGTTGGTGAATCAGGTCTTATTACCGAAAAGTGGCCAGATATGGATGCTATCTTCGATACGCTGGATATTTATACCACAAATTTAATGAACGGTTCATTAGTTTCTGACGAAATAGATTACCCGATAACACATATTATGGATTTGGCCAAAACCTATAATAAGAAGCTACTGGCTTACGAGGGCGGCCAACATTTTGTTACCTGGAGTATTGGTGGTGTTGGCGGTGGTTTAAACGAAGAACAGATAGAAGCTGTTAATTCACATCCGAGAATGTACGATTTTTATCAGAACTACCTTGACAAATGGTTCAGCAACTCACCGGTTGCATCTACAATGGTATTGTATTCCTCTACATCCCCTTGTCCCACTGCGGGAGGAACTTGCTTTGGAACACTGACTTCATGTGATCAGCCCATTGAGGAAGCGCACAAATACAGGGGTATCATTGATTGGTTTAATGCTACGGGAGGAGAAGATTCAGAAGCACCAACAGCTCCTTCTAACCTGATTGCTGATGACATAAATATTACGGAATGCGATCTTTACTGGGACGCTTCTACTGATAATGTTGCTGTAAGTCAGTATCAAATATTTATGTCCGGTTCATTGATAGGAACATCCACGACCGCCTCATATCATGTTAGCGGATTAACGAAGGGTAAAACATACAGCTTCTATGTTAAAGCTGTTGACGCTGCCGGCAATTTTTCCCCTAAAAGTAATACCATTGAGGTATTGGGTGGAACTAAGAAATCCTTGCTGTCAAATAATCGACTTACTAATCCGCTACTCGTTTTCCCAAATCCTGTTACCCATGGCAAATTACATATTAAAGTTAATAATGTAGATTATTCAAGTATCAGACTATTAAGCCTGAATGGAGGTTTAATTTATTCCCAGGAAGGGTTTAATTCAGAATATGTTATTAAAACAGAAGGTTTCAGCGATGGAATATACGTATTGCATCTGTTAAACAGAGGAAAAGTTCAGACATTTAAAATAGTAATAGGGAATTGATAATTGGTTCAAATATTTATGTCGTTGAATTTTATATTTTGACATGAAACTTAAGCAAAGAGGGCCGGATGGCCCTCTTTCTTTTTATATTGAATGATAATTCATACTAAAATAACCAGAAAATTAAACCTGTTATATTTCTCCAGAGGAATTCCGGTAAAAGGAAAGTCATTTAGCTTTTCTTCACTGCTATTTTCTTATCCACTCCCATCGTTTTCTAGCGTCAGATATTTGATAGTACTTCTTCCATTTCTTTTTTTGCCATTGGATAATAGCATGGAAACTTTTCACTGAATATCCAATTATACAACATTTCCCTGCTTACTTCAGGTTTATCTGTAAGAACCATATGCCCGCTACCCGGAATTATGACCTGAGTAAGGTTCTTATATGATTTATAGTAACCTTTTGTAAGCCCATTTTTGTATCCCCATACTTTTCTTTGCTGGTTGAGCCATACTTTTTCATAATTCAAGTGCTTCAGCATTATTTCTGTTCCTGTATAAGCAGTGGACATATCAAAGTTTCCTGAATAGAATAAAATTTTATACTTCTTTAGTAATTCAGTAAATAAAGTATTGGGAACATCGATCATATTATCGGAAATCAGGTTTTCGTATACAGGTCCGGAATCATCTGAACATTTCCACTTTATGCTGTAAGGAACATGAAGAGACTCCTTAACCGAAGGCATATTAAGGTAGCGTGTAAGTGTGTCGAGCGATATTTCAGACCATCTTCTTACATCATATGTATCGGTATTTCCACTGCATTTTAATATATCAACAGTAATTGAGTTTCCATATTCAACAACCCTTTTCCATTGATTAACACTCACAGAGGGTAAACTTTCCAGTTCTTCAAGCTTCTCGCAAAACGCTACGTACCTGTCTTCCAGTTCATGAAACTGGTTGGTATCCAGAAACCCCATTTCATAACCATAGGTTATTTGCCTTTCAATCTGCACCTTAGGCTTGACCCATCCATCACCAATAGCTATACCTTTAAGGTTTAGCAGCCCTTTCTTTTGTATTTGAGATGAAATAAACGAAATGTATTTTCCGGCATAGCCTTCACCAGCTAAGTAAATCGGGCTGCCAATATACTCTTTATGTTTATCAAAAAAACCTATCAGCGCCTTATAAAAAAAATCACCCACTTCTTCCTCGTCTTTTGCGTATCGCTCCCCTGTTGTATATCCAGTCCCTACAGGTTGATCCCAATACATTAGATGCACTTTCTCATTCCAGCTAAACGGATTTATTACAACATTTTTCTCCTGAAATCTAAACGGTCCGTTTTCAAGAAATAGACCGACCAGGGAAGATGCACCCGGTCCCCCGTTTAACCATATTACAATTGGAATTTGTGTTGAATCAGAACTAGTTTTTGCTGTACGACTTTCAAAAAACCAATAAAAATAATCTGCATTTATTCCAGAGATATGTATCCGGCCAGCATGTGATTGTACATCAAGTTCAACTCTTCCAGTATTCGCAAGATTAGCCGGGATTGAAGGAACCCAATCAATAGACTGTTTTACCATTTTATTTTCATTTTAATTTCTTCTGTTCAACTGGCTGAGAAATGCCATATCTAAACAGAATTACTATGTTTTGGAAACTTTTGCATATTTGTTTGCTAATATCCGGCATAATGATCCATTACCCTAAAGCTTCTTGATTTCCAATCGTTTAAATCTAATTCTATTGATTAAAAAGCATTAAATAAAATATACCCTGGCATTATTCCTAAACGGCCGGTTCGTAGTTAACCTAATTTACAAATAAACCTTCTGTTATTCAAGTAAGCAAGATGAAAAAACAATTAACTTATTGGTTGTATATATTTTTATTTCCCCCTATAAATAAGCTCCAGAACTTCTCCAGTCCATAAAGATGTCATATCCTCCATTGAAGAGGAACTAAGCCGGACAACTTGTTTTTAGATTCGGAATACATTCTTGAAAAAACTTAACGCTACCCTATCGAAATCACAAAACAATATAGGGGACTTTACCATTTATTGAAATGAACCTAAATTCGACCAGATAGTATAATTTGCCTATAATGAAAATCACTCAATTATTAATTTGCCCATTGTTTTTTATTGTGACTTTCATGTCAGGTAATATTCCATCCTGGAATTTAACATTAGGATTGTCCTTTAAATAATAATGGGGTAACAAACCAGTGTTATGTCAACAGTAAAATGACGTGTCCGGATTACCTTCGGTGAGCTCTGTCATTAAAATGGCATCGGTTGCTTCTCTTTTGTTCCGAAAGATTTGCAATAACTTCATTCCGAGGTGATCCAGCTAAAGAATACCATCCATTCAACAAAGATTGACATGACACTAGATTCTAACACTTAACCCGAAAGATTCATGAAATTTTCCGGGTTAACCGTCTGTCTATAAATTGAAGGGGGATGTGTACCCCCTTCAACAAGTTATTTTATAATAAAAGGTTGTTATTAAATCCAAAGTAGCATTCCAAAATCCTGACGGTGCGGTAACAATGTATGCTTTGGAAACACCCTGATTCCATACTGGAAGGTTCCTGGTTTATCAATTTCAGCATCAATTTCAAATGTCGCCTCCCCTTTCGAACCATTATGGGCAAACTTGAACTCCTGCCGGCCAATCAAGTCCCTATAGTTCTCTGAAATAACCAGTTCTACCCCTACATTTTCAGCAGGGATGGAGTTAAGCCTCAAGACAACATGCCCTTTGTACGTTAAACCGGTCTCAATCGTCTCTGTATTTCTTTCCAGTAATTTAACATCAAGGACCTCCATGTTATACCAGGAATGCTCAATTTGTTTTTTCCAGTGGCTGATATCCTTAATTTTCTGATATTCATTCGCCAGTAATTCAGAACTTCTCTTATATTGTTTACTGTAAAACTTATCAATATAATCGGTAATCATCCTTCTTGTTGTAAACTTAGGAGAAACCCCGGCAATAGTATTCTTAATGAATTTAACCCATTCTTTAGGCACACCAGCCTTATCACGTTCATAAAATGCCGGCAGAATTTCGTTCTCAAATATGCTATAAATATTTTCTGCATCCAGATCATCCTGAAATTCCTGGTTATCATAAGTCCTTTCTGCAGCAAGGGCCCAACCGGCATTTGGCTCATAGCCTTCAACCCACCATCCGTCAAGAACACTGAAGTGCAATGTTCCGTTCATCACAGCTTTCTCACCACTAGTACCCGATGCTTCCAGCGGCCTTGTTGGGGTATTCAGCCAAATATCTGCCCCTGACACGAGATATTTTGCCAATTCAATACTGTAGTTCTGCAAGAACAAGATCTTTCCAAGAAACTCCGGTCGGTTTGAAATATCAACTACCATTTTAATTAGATCCTGCCCTGCCTTATCTCTCGGGTGAGCTTTACCTGCAAAAATAAACTGAATTGGCCTTTCCGGATCATTTAATAATTTGGCGAGCCTGTCAAGATTACGGAATAATAAGTGTGCCCGCTTATATGTGGCAAATCTGCGTGCAAAAACAATGGTTAGCGCTTTATCACTAATTGTATTATTTACTGCAACGATTGCCTTCGGATCATCATGACGCTGAATAAGGTTTTCTTTGAAACGTTCCTTAATGTTCTCGATCAACCTTGTACGTAGTTTTTGTTTAATTTCCCATACGCGCTTATCATCCACTTTATGAATCTTCTCCCACTTACTTTTATTCAACTGGTTATCGACGAAATTACCTTCAAATAATTCATTATAAACCTCTTTCCATTGCGGAGCTGTCCAGGTTGACCAGTGAACGCCGTTTGTAACAAAGCTTACATGAAGTTCTTCCGGTAAATAACCCGGCCAGAGTTCAGCAAACATATCCTTGGTAACTTCGCCATGCAGCATACTTACGCCATTCACTTCCTGTGCCAAATGGGCAGCAAGGTAACTCATGTTAAACTTCTCGGACCAGTTATTCGGATTTGCGCGGCCTAATGCCATGAACTCCTCCCAACTGATTCTTAACCTGTCGGGATAATGTCCCAGATATTTACGCAGCATATCTTCATCAAAGTGGTCGTGACCAGCAGGTACAGGTGTATGTGTGGTAAACAAGGTTGTACTCCTTACAATTTCTTTTGCTTCAGAAAAAGCTATTTGCTGATCTTTCATTAGCCTGTGCATACGTTCAAGTCCAATAAACGCACTGTGCCCTTCATTACTATGATATAAATCCGGTTTAATTCCAAGCATAGTAAGTGCCCTTATTCCCCCGATGCCCAATAAGAGCTCCTGCTTTAGCCTGTTTTCATTGTCCCCTCCGTAAAGCTGATGCGAAACAAACCTGTCTTCCGGTTTATTTTCATCAATGTCTGCATCCAGCAAGTAAAGCCTAATCCGCCCCACTTCTATATACCAGATTCTGGCATGCAAAGGCCTTCCGGGAAGTATAACCTGAATTTTCATAAAATCACCCAGACTGTTTCTTACCGGGTGAATGGGCAATTTCGAGAAATGCTGATAATCATAAGAAGCCTGTTGTTCCCCCCTGTTGGTTATTACCTGGGTAAAGTATCCGTACCTGTAAAGCAATCCAACACCAACAATATTTACTTTGGCATCGCTGGCTTCTTTCAAATAATCACCCGCCAATATTCCAAGGCCTCCGGAATAAAGCTTCAGGCAATCATGAAAGCCAAACTCCATACTAAAGTATGCAATGTTGGGCGCGGTAAGCTCCTTCTTTCCTTTAAGGTACTCCTGTAACCTTTTATATACGTTATTCAGGCTGGAAACATATTTTTTATCCTTACTTAACTCAACAAACCTGGTATACGATACCTGTTCGAACAGTACGTAAGGGTTGAAGTCACACTTTCTCCACTGTACCGGGTCAATTGCCCTTAGTAATTCCTGAGCTTCATCATCCCAGGTCCACCATATATTCTCAACAATTTCGTGTAACTTACTAAGTTCTACAGGTAAGGTGGTTTTAACAATTATTCTTTTCCATTGAGGCTCATTTGATAAAGGCCTTATTTCGGAATAAACTCTTTCGACCGGTTTTTCTTCCATTCTTATATGTTGTTCAGGACGTTTAGCTGCACCATCCAAAGCAATGGAGTAGGTTTGCATGTAATTAGACACCAAAGATTTCCATAATGCAGTCTGAGAGGTTTTAAACGCTTTCCCCCTGACCTCATCGGTTGCTTTCGGATCAAGTTTATAATTTTTAATTATTTCATTTTTTATAGCTTCTGCTACTTCCTGATCGTTATAGTCTGTCCGTTCAATTACAGCTACACCATCAGAAGAGTCTTTTCCTTCACTTTTTACCCATAACCCAAATCCGGCAAGTGTTGTTGTAACCGTCGGTACATGGAATGCGAGACTTTCCAGCGGAGTATAGCCCCATGGTTCATAATAAGAGGCAAAAACGGTTTGGTCGCACCCAATTAACAAATCGTAATAGGGTAAATTAAATATGCCGTCGTTACCGTTTAGGTATGATGGGACAAAAACAACCTTTACTTTACTATTTGGCGTATTTAACAGGTTTTTATCCTTTAGCCCTTTTAAAATCGGATCCCATTCTGAATCGTGAAGATAGTGCGTTATATACTTAAGCCCACATTCACAAGGCACATTGGTATCCAGGGCTGCCTGTAATTCTTTTCTTGCCCCGTAGTGATTGGCCGGAACAAGGAAATATGCCAGTAAAGGGCGATCTAGTTCACCTGATTCATTCAGTTGTCTAAGTGACTCCAAGAATAAGTCGAGCCCTTTATTTTTATATTCGTACCTGCCACTGGTTGATACAATGAATGTATTTTTAGGTAAATCCTCGTTAAACAGTGCAGAAGCAGTTCTTAACAATTTTACCCGAGCCTCTTCCCGCTTGGTTTGAAATTCTGAATCTTTAGGGACAATTGTGTTTTCAAATCCATTAGGGGTTACAACATCCACCGGTTTACCTAAGAAATGATGGCACTCCCGGGAAGTAATATCACTAACGGTTGTAAAAGCATCGGCCTGACGTGCGGCCAATTGTTCCAACGATTGTTTTGCTTTTATATTCAACTCCCTGGCCACTTCTTCGGGATTATACGATTCCATCTGTCCGTAAAGAGGGCGGTTATTTCCTGCCAGGGATCTTCCCATTACGGTAGCATGGGTGGTAAACGTGGTTGCAATTTGCGGCAAGTGCGCTTTCAGGTAAAGAATACCGGAACCGGTCATCCATTCATGAAAATGTGCAACTGCTTTCGAGTCATTTGATAAATTGAACCTTACAAAACTCTCTATTAACTTTCCGGACGCATATCCAAAAAGAGCCGGTTCAATGTAATCCCACTGTCCCGAAAGGGAATCTAACTTAAAATCTTCCCATAGTTTACTGAAGATATAATCTTTATGACTAAAGAAATCGCTAAAATCAAGCAAAATTGCAATAGGCCGGGCAGGTATCTTCCAATACCCGACTTTTAATCTTAACCCTTCTTTAATCGCTTGTTCCCGCCATGGTTTAAATAAATCTTCGTCTGGTTCAAACTCGGGGTTCCCCCCCTCTTCTCTTAACAAATCGGGACCTATTACTATATAATTCTCCCCAATTTCATTTTTTATGGAAACAGATTTGGTTGCTACGACAGTATGAATACCGCCAACCTTATTACATATTTCCCAGCTGACTTCAAAAAGATAGTCTGGCTTTAATGATGTTGTAGACATGAGCAATTTTTTTCAATTCAACTTTTAGAGATATACGTTTATAATCTCTATTTTATTTTTTTATTGGATGCATTAGTCATCAACTATGAAGCTGAAGTTTTTAAGGTATTAGCGTTTCCTACAGTTTTTTTAACTATACTCTTGGATTTCGTTCCTAGTTTTTTCTTCAG
Source organism: Bacteroidales bacterium (assembly GCA_965230395.1). Lineage (GTDB taxonomy): Bacteria > Bacteroidota > Bacteroidia > Bacteroidales > UBA10428 > UBA10428. Next base: position 187,024 of record CBDDKV010000002.1, on the reverse strand, counting down.
TTTTTTAATTTCTTCTTCATATTTTTCAATTTGTATATTTTTTTCATAAATGATGGCAGCCAAAGTCGCTAGTTCATGTTCTGTTTCATTTTCAGGAACCGCAGCGTTTAACCTTATAATAAAGTCTGAGAGAATATTCATATAATTTATGTAGGCATCGTATGGCGAATCGTAAGGATTAAAATAGCTGTGCACTTCTCCATCGCTAAATACCTTTGTACACATATAATAAAAGTGGTCACTTGCCTGCAGGTACCTCCAGTCTGCAAGCAACTTTGAATCGGTACATTTCTTTACTTTATCTGTCAACCTGTACAACTTGTTAAAGGCATTTTCCTGCATGTCGTTTCCTAGCCAGGCCGTAAGATCCCGTTCTTCATCTGCCCACGATATCGGATGAGTAACACTAACTGCCGAAACGGGTTGTAGTTTTTTTGCAACCTCTGAAGGAAAAGCAAAGGTGAATTTTGTACTCTTGAACACTTCATGTACAACCTCCCCCAGAAATTCAAAGATGCCTGACTCTTCCGGCTGGTGTTCCCCGAAAGTTTCATAATCCATAAATAGGTTTATTGTTTCACCATGTTCCAGCGCCTTTCTTATCCAGTCCGTGTATTTTTTTGCTGTTAACGGATACTCTGCCCACGCTTTATTATTAAATCGAAAAGCAATATCGTCACTTAATTTAAAATTTCTTAAAAGCACTTTTTGTTTTGGCTTTGCGGCATTACAGTATAAATAATCTGAGCTCTTCCATCCCATTATGTGCCTGGCTGCTTCGGTAATTACTGTCGAATAGCCCATTTCGTATATCTTGCTACCTATATCATCGGAATATATTAATTCTGTTCCCCTGAAAACCTTTGGCTTTTGGTTAAAGTATTTTTTTATCAGTTTTGAGTGTAACTCTACCTGTTTTTTAAATTCGTCGTCATCTTTTAATGCTACCAGGGAATGAGAATATGTTTCAGCCAAAAATTCAACACAGCCTGTGTCCGAAAGCTCCTGAAAACTTTTTAGTACCTCGGGTTCATACAAATGAAACTGTTCCAGGGCAAGCCCTGTAATTGAAAAACTGACTTTAAGCCGGGTACCATACTCCTTTATAAGTTTTAAAAGTAACTTATTGGCAGGTAAATAGCATTTTGTAGCAATTCTGTTTAATACAGATTCATTCAAAAAGTCGTCGTAATAATATTGGTCGTTCCCAATATCAAAAAACCTGTACCTTTTTAACCGCATAGGCTGGTGAACCTGGAAATATAGGCATATATTGCTCATTTGTGATGTGTTTGTTTGTCTTTTAATTTTATATCGTGCGTATTTTTGCCCTTTTCAACCATTAGTGATTTGTATATTTCTTTTACTCTTGCAGCAGGGATCTCCCATTTTAAGTTTCTGACCTCTTCCTGCCCATAGTGTTTAATGTGATCCTCAAGCCCTTCATAGTTTAGAATTCCGTATATGGCGTCGGCCATTGCATCCACATCCCAGAAATCAATTTTAATCGCATTTTTTAGTACTTCCGATACTCCCGACTGTCGGGAAATAATGACGGGCACTCCGGACTGCATCGCTTCAAGGGGTGAAATGCCAAAAGGTTCCGATACGGAGGGCATAATATATAAATCACTCATTCCATACATTTCCTGAACCTCGTTCCCCTTCAAAAAACCGGTAAAATGAAATTTGTCCCCGATTTTCAGTTCCGCCACTCTATGTATCATCCTGTAGAGCAACTCTCCGCTTCCTGCCATTACAAACCTTACATTGTTCATTTTTTGCAGCACTTTATGTGCTGCCTCAATAAAGTATTCCGGTCCTTTCTGGATTGTCACTCTTCCTAAAAAAGTTACGACCTTATCTTTAATTCCCCGTCGGTCCTTAAGGTTATCTTTTTCCCATCCCGCCTCAACTGCGTTATGTACAGTCTCAATCTTTTCCGGATCTACTCCGTATTTTTCCACAACTATATTTCTGGTAAAATTGCTCACCGTAATCACCTTATCTGCTCTATGCATCCCCTTTCTTTCCAAATCGTAAACCCCCTGGTTTACATTGCCTGCACTTCTATCAAAATCGGTAGCATGAACATGCACGGCCAAAGGCTTTCCTGATACTTCCTTGGCCGCTACTCCTGCCGGAAATGTTAACCAGTCGTGGGCATGAATTACATCAAAGTCAAAGATCCTGGCAATTTTACCTGCTATTACGGCATAATTGGATATTTCCTGAAACAAATCTGAGCCGTATCCACCTGAAAAATTCAGTTTTCCACCCAAATGGGTCTGAACAAATTGTTTTTTTTCTTCCTTGAATGAATTTACAACTTTTTCATATTCTTCAGGTCCTGCATAAGGAATAATGTTTGATTCAATTTCTATAAAGCTAATCTTCTTCAGGAATGTCTTATAATCTTTTGTTTCGGAACCGAGAGAAATTTCATTGGCCCCGATAAGCTGCGTCATGGATTGCTCTTCATCTCCATAGGCTTTTGGAATAACAAACAAAATTTCCACATCTCCGACTGCTTGCAATCCCTTGGTTAAACCATAACAGGCTGTCCCTAGTCCGCCGGAAATATGTGGAGGGAATTCCCATCCAAACATTAACACTTTCATAGAATTTGTTGATTTTTCTGGTAAATATTTTTTAGTCCATATCTGCTTTTTCTATTTTATCAATTATTCTAAGTAATGCGGCAACATTCCATGCCTGAGAGATAGACCCTCTTGGTAAATGAGGTGGATCTCCGTCGTACAACTCAGATATAGTACCTACACCATGGTTATTCATCTCTGGTGAAAAATCATCTACAATTTTTTTCACATGTTCTAACCCTGCTTTATGGTGTATTCTCAGATACAAATCGCAATAAAATTCAAGCAACCAAGGACTTACTGTTCCCTGGTGCCATGCAGTATCCCTCTCTTCCTGCGTGCCGGAATAAAGTCCTTTATAATCCGGGTGACGCGGTGCCAGGGTACGTAACCCTCTGGGAGTAAGCAAAAACTTTTTAACATTCTCCAGTACGTGGTTCTTTATTTCCCTGGTAAGGGGACTATATTTCATGCTGGCAGCAATAAGCTGGTTAGGCCTTATTGTCCAGTCTTTAACCGGTCCGTTCACTACATCGGCTAAATATCCTTTATCTTCGCTCCAGAAACTATCCAGAAAAATACCCTCAAATTGTTCCGGTACTCCTCCCCATGTTTTTATAAAGCCGGAATCCCCGGCTTCTTTTGCCAATTCCAGGGCATAACATACAGCATTGTACCACAAAGCGTTAACTTCTACCGCGCAACCGGTCCGTGGTGTTACGGGCTTTTCGTTTACAATGGCATTCATCCAGGTCAGTGATTTTCCTTTGTCGCCCGAATACATCAAACCATTTAACAAAACATACACGCCATTTGCTGTACCTTTTTTATATATCGTTAAAATACTTTTAAGTACTTTTTTATATCCTCTCCATATCTCTTTTTTCTTTCCGAACTCATCTGTAAACTGCTGAAGCGTCCAGAATAACCATAATCCGTTTTCAGCCGAAATAAATGTTGGTTCTTCATCAGAAATTATATCCGGAACAAGTCCGTTTTTAATCTTTGAAACAATGGTATCAAAAACAGCAATAAAGTTTTTCTGGTCATTCCGGGTAAGTGTTAAACCCGGTAAAGCAATAAGTGCTTCTCGTGCCAGACATTTAAACCAGTGATAGCCGGCAATTATTTCTGTCCGTTTTCCATTTTTTAGAATAAACTGTTCCGCACTATTTTCCAGGCAGCTTTTAAAACTGTCCCTTGGCAAATTTTTATTAATCTCGTTTTGTAATTTTCGCTTATAATTGGATGGCATGGTTTGTTCAGTGCTCGCAGAGAAAATAATTGAATCTCCAATACTGGCTTTAATCTCAAAATAACCGGGCACAAACAAATCTTCTTTATATTCATATCCCCGCCTTTGTTCTTCACTGTACTCTACGTTATAATACCAATCGGGTACCTGAATAAATTCGGCCTTTCGCGAAAATTGCATGTGCAACCATGCATACCCATCATATAACCGGACTTTTATCCCGTTTTTTATGTACTTTACTTTTGAGTTAACATGCAAATTCGCTTTACTTAGTTCGTGTATATTCCTGAAGGCTAAAAAAGGCGTGAATTTTAATTTCAGGGGTTTTTCTGCTTCTAAAATGGTATAGCTAATGAGTATCTGCTGTTCCTTTTCAACCAATACACTTTCGCGTAAAATTTTCACTCCTCCTACACGGTAATATATATTGGGGAAAACATCTGCCTGAAAATCTTCAACGTACTTGTGCCCTCTGGGAATGTATAAATCTTCCTGATACTTATGAATCCCCAGGTTAAACTCGTTGTCTCCGTAAAGAATGGATAAGTCAAGGGAGGATAATAATACATGCTTATCTCCGTCCAGATGCTCCATCGGACACACAAGCAGCCCATGATATTTTCGGGTATTACATCCTACAAGTGTCGAACTGGCATAAGAACCCGCCTTGTTCGTCCTTAATGTTTCTCGTAAGAGTGAATACTCCAAATTTATTAACTCTTCCTTGTCAAACTCAATATAACTCATTTGGGCTTGTTTTCAGTAGATCCAAGTTATCAATATTTCCCGGATATATAAATAAAAATCTGTGCTAATTTTATTCAAACAAAATACATAAACATCGTAGATTTTTTAGCATTATGCTTATTAAATTTTTGTTAATTGAATCTAATAATACTTATTGTTTTGTTTATTTAAGGTTTATGGTGTTTTAATTTGTAGCTTATTTGTCTTTTTTATTATTAATCCATAACTTAATGCAGTTCTATTTTTCGCAACCCTTACCTTCCTCATAATTAAGCCTTAGCACATTCTGTTTTACGCATTTTATGGATACCACAGTTCTTCTCTACAATATATGACATAAGATAAAGTTTAATTTTTTGATTGAAAAATGTATTATAGATTTGTAATTTCAGCATATGAGTATGAAACTATCTTTTAAAATGTTTGTCCTGTTGTTTTCTTCATTATTATGGAATTGTAAAAACCATAATTCGGTACGCATTGAAGGAAAATTAAAAACTCCTGTTGACGCCAGGATATGGCTCGGGAATATGCATGTTAAAAATATTGTTGCAAAAGATTCAACGATAGTTGATGAATCGGGGCGGTTCTCGCTTGATTTTGAAGCCAATGAGCCGTCTTTATATTTATTGAAAGCCGGACCTCAAAGCATCTATCTGGTATTAAAGCCCAAGGACATGGTTAATATTGAAATTGACAATACACTGGATGAAACGGCTTATTATGTTCAAGGTTCGACTGACTCCAGGCTTGTGCAGGAGTTAATTACCAAACAAAAACGTGTTCTGGACGAGATTACTGAAATTAGCCTGGAATATGAGAACAGTAAGAATAAGCCCTCAACTTTTTTGGCAAATAAGGAAAAACTGGACAAGAGATATTCAGAACTGCTCCGGAAACACAAATCGTATACAGAAAACTTCATTGCTGAGAATCCGGGATCGCTGGCCTGTATTTTTGCTTTATATCAGAATTTTGGAAGAACAAACCAGCCCCTTTTTGATAAAATAGAAGATTTTAAAACATTTAACTTTGTAGATTCCTGCTTAACGGCCAATTACCCAACCACCCCGGCAGTTAAAGCTCTGAATATTGACCTTATTACAATTAAAGACCAAATAAAATACAAAAACTACTCGGAAAAATTAATTGAACCCGGTAAAAAAGCCCCGGAACTGGAAGTTACTTCTATTAATGGCAGTGCCCTAAAATTATCTGATTTTGATAGTAACCCTGTAGTTTATTTTTTCTTTGCCCTGTGGAATAAAGAATCTGTAAACGAACTTATTGCAATAAATGACATTTATAAAAAAAACAGATACAAAGGATTAAAGGTCATAGGTATTTCTTTTGACAAATCTGAAGAAAGACTTCGTTCCTTCATTGAAGAGAACGAAATATTGTTCCCCATAGCATGCGATTTTAAATACTGGGATTCAGAATATGTTACCCAATTCGGGGTCAGAAAAATACCTGATATTATTCTACTTAACCAGGATCATATTATCGACCAAAAAAACATTAATCCGCAAGAACTTAATAACACTTTAAAAGAATGGCGAAAGAACAACGTTTTTTGAAAAAACCACTTTTTACTACACTACTTTTTGTTTTGCTGACTTTATTTTCCTGTAACAGTAAAGAAAAAGCAAAAGTAATTATCCATATACCAGATTTTAAAAATCAGTCCGGTTTCGTTGAAGAACAGCGGGTCGCCGGGGTGAAATTTCTGGATTCCCTTGAATTATCCTCTCAGGGTAAATTATCGTATTCCTTTGACTTAGATCAACCAACATTTTATACGATACGGTTAAATAATAACAGGAATATATTTTTACTACTTCACCCTGAAGACCGGGTTTATATTTCTGGAAGTGAGAATAAATTAGAGATTAAAAACTCGGAAGACTCTAAAAAGCTCAACTTATTGTACGACAGTCTATATGCTGTGAGAAAAGGACTTGAAACGTTGAACACGCAATACAAAAACACAGATAACCCGGAACTAAAAAATGAAATTGAAAGCCGATATAGTGCTATTATTGATGATTACCATAAATTTTCCATGCAGTTTGTCCTGGACAATTTAAACTCAATGATAAGCCTTGCAGCACTCTACCAGGAAACTTCTCCCGGAGAGTTTGTTTTTAGTACGAATAAAGACTTACAGTTTTTCAAACTTGTAACAGATTCTCTTTCTTCTTCATATCCGAAACACCGGCATGTTTTAGCGCTTAAACGGAATTTTAAGCAAATGTACGATTCATATCAGGTCAGCAAACTTGTTGCATCTATTGATGATATATCCCAGGGATTGCCCGAACTAAAATTACCGGACCAGAATGGAGACTCTGTTCTTCTAAACAGCCTTAAAAACAAATATGTTTTCCTTAACTTCTGGGGCCGGCAGACTTCTGTCAACCCCACCTACTTCCAAGGTTTAAAGGCTGTATATGATAAATATGCATCTAAAGATTTTCAGATTTACAATGTTTATATCGGAAGGTCTTTAGATACATGGAACCGAATTCTCAATTTTGAAGATATTCACTCATTTATTAATGTAGCGGATACCAGCTTCCCGTTTTCACGGACAAAAGGCGCTTACAATATTAATTCGCTCCCTACAAACTATCTCCTCAATTTGAAAACCAACGAGATAATAGATAAAAACTTATCTGCTGAACAATTAAGCAAGTCGTTATCAATAAAACTTAATTAAAGCACACTAAAAAATACAAGGAAATTGAACAAAAAATACTACTTCTTCTCTGATGTGCACTTAGGGCTTTATCCGATTGAGAAAAGCCGCGAACGGGAAAAAAAAGTTGTTCGCTGGCTCGACTCTATAAAACATGATGCGGCCGAAATTTTTATGGTTGGAGATATTTTTGACTTCTGGCATGAGCACAAACATGTTGTCCCGAAAGGGTTTGTTAGGTTTCTGGGAAAACTTTCTGAATTAGCCGATTCTGGGGTCAAAATACACTTTTTCACTGGTAATCATGATATCTGGGCTTATGGATATTTTGAAGAAGAACTAAATATTAAAATTTTAACAAAACCCATAGAACGGGAAATTAATGGCAAGAAATTCCTGATTGGCCATGGAGACGGACTTGGACCGGGAGATAATGGCTATAAGCTTCTTAAATGGACATTTACTAATCCTGTACTTCAATGGCTGTTTGCCAGGTTACACCCGAACTTCTCTATGTGGATTGGCAAAACCTGGTCGAAAAATAGCAGGTACTCAAAAGGGATAGTGGCAGAGAATTTTGCAGGAAGGGACAAGGAGTTACAAATCCTATTTGCCACCGAAAAACTTAAAGAACACTATTACGATTACTTTGTTTTTGGGCACCGGCATATCCCTTATAATTTGGAACTCTCCGGAGAATCAAGGATTATTAACCTGGGGGACTGGATTTATTCTTTTACATATGGTGTTTTTGACGGACAGACCATGGACCTTAAACAATTTGAAGGTGATGGTGCTAACATTATGCGCAATTGGGATTAATGCAATCACTTAGTGCAAGCCTACCTTTCCTACTCCAGTAAAGACGTTAGGTCCAGCAATCTGGGGGCATAATAATACGTTATAAGCTGATAAGGCAAATCACATATCGGCTGTTTCGTATTTTCTAGGATTTCGGAGTCGGAAGTACATACAATTTGGCTGTTTGCATTCACCAATTCCAGATCTGCATTCTTAACAACCTTTACGCAACCCGGGATACTGAAATCGTGTAACAAATTTTCTGTATAATTTGCATGCTCCCGGCTAAAAGAAACAGGAGCATCAAAAAAAAATTGCACAAACAAGAGTTTTCGAATGGATAAATATTGTATTGTTTGCTCGAGTGTTTCTTTGAATAAATCCTGATTACGGACTTTACCAAAAAGAGAGCCTGCATCCCGACAAATTCCATCCAGACTGATAAACACATGTCGGCCTAACTTATAATTCATCAAAGTAAATACGACATTGTACCCGTCTATTGCCAGTTCGTGGCCATCAATATTATTTGTAATCCTTTTTAAAAGTCTGTTTACCCTGGCATGCGACGCCACGCCCCGATACAAGATGGTCCTGAAACTGCCTGACAAGCGGTACCTGTCACCAACCATTTTCAATGCCCCCTTTTCCGGATATCCTTTATTTATTAAATAATGATAATCAGCTAATGCTTCCTGTAGTTGAGACTGAATAAATATATCAGTACCCGATGTCATCAGAGTATCAGTTATCTGCATTTATAAGAGGGACTGTAAAGAAAAAGCAGCTCCCTTTTCCAACTTCACTTTCCACCCAAATCTTTCCTTTGTTCTTCTCTACAAATTCTTTACAAAGAATCAGCCCAATGCCTGTTCCTGTCTCATTTGCCGTACCTTTTGTCGATGTATTTTTATCTATTTTGAATAGTTTATCAACGCTTTCAGGCTTTATTCCTATACCTGTATCTTCAACACAAAGTTTCAGCATACCATCTTCATCTTCATCTGCTATAACAGATACACTACCTCCCTCCTTGGTAAACTTAATCGCATTAGAAACCAGGTTACGAAGCACAGTCTGAATCATATTTACGTCTGCATACACCTGATAACTAAGATCCACGCCACTTTCAAGAAATATATTCTTTTTCGTTGCCTGATTTTCCAGCAAGCCAAGTACATCAGATACTGTTCTGGCAATTAATACATTCTGCGGATCCATTTTTAGGCTGCCAGTCTGGCTTCTTGACCAGTTTAACAGGTTTTCAAGCAATGCATAGCTGTTCTGTGAAGTTTCAAACATTATTCGGATATAATCCAGAACCTGCTTTTCTGTATAAAGTTCGAAGTTCTCCATTAATAACTCAGAAAACCCGAGCAGCGTGTTGAACGGGTTTTTTAAATCATGGGCTATAATTGAGAAAAACTTGTCTTTTGTTGCATTTAACTCCTGTAATTCTTTTGTTCGTTGGTTAACTTTTTCTTCCAGTCCGGCATTAAGGACCCTTAATTCCTGATTTTGCTTTTGAATGGTTATACTTTGATTATAGCTCCGGATAGCTTCTTTTATCGTTAAAAATAAATCTTCTTTGTCCCAGGGCTTGGAAATAAACCTGTATAAATCTGCCCTGTTTACAGCATTACTTACTCCATCAAGGCTGGCTTGCCCGGTAAGCATTATTTTTTTTGATATTGGAGATAATCTGTGCATTTTTTCCAGAAGATCGTCACCTTTCATGCCAGGCATAATAAAATCTGCAATGATCACCGGAATATCAAGCCCATCTTCCAAAAGTTCATAATAAACTTCAAGAGCCTCTTCTCCACTTTCCGCTATCTCTATAATCAACTCATCACCGAATTCCTGCTGTAGCTGCTCTTTCAGGGCATCAAGAACAATTATCTCATCGTCTACACATATAATAACTTTTTGACTCATATACCCATTCTCGATTTTATCACGTTAATCAGTTCGTCTTTTTCCCAAGGTTTATGGACAATATCAAATTTCTCGGCTTCCTGTTTTAAATTGTATACAAGAGCCTCATCTGCCTGTCCTGTTAATAATACTTTCACCACTTTCGGATATTTTAAATCGATGCGCAATAAGAAGTCATCCCCTTTCATACCGGGCATCAACCAGTCACATACAATTACTTCAACCTCAATATCCTCATCTTCCAAATCTTCTATAATTTCAAACGCTTCTTCAGCACTTTCTGCCGGCTCATAAATATAATCAGTTCCGAAATGCTTTTCAAGCTGTTCGACTAAACTGTTAAGTATTATTCTTTCATCATCAATACATATAATAGCTTTTCTCTCCATTCTATATTAGCGGTATCTTAACTACGAAAGTTGTTCCTTCCCCAAGTTCACTATTTACATTAATGTTTCCACCATGTTTATCAATTATTTTTTTCACAATATCCAACCCCAGCCCACTGCCTTCCCCTTGTTTCTTTGTTGTAAAAAAAGGGTCAAAAATCTTGTCAATTATGTTTGGTTCAATGCCTTCGCCGGTATCCGAAATTGAAATATAAATAAATTTCTCTTCGGAATGTGCCCCTAATGTGAGCCGTCCCCCCTGTCCCATAGCCTGAAGCGCATTTTGGATCAAATTCGTCCAGACCTGATTTATCTCGTCCTGATAACACATCACCAACGGTAGGGTATCATATTTTTTTTCTACAACTATTCCCTGCTTAAGCTGGTTGTCATATAATGTCAATACGGTCTCAATACCATCAATTATATCAGTGGGCACTTTTTCTCCCAGCGTATCGCGGTGAGCGTATTTTTTTAGGGCAAAAACAACCTTTGAAGCTTTCTCTGAGGCAATGGAAATTGTATTCGTATTTTTAAGTAGCGAAATAAAGTCCCTTACGTTTTTTAGAACCGAGAAAGCATCCTCTTTGTACAGAAATTCAACAATATCTTCATAATTATCAAATATTTCAAGGTATCCTAAAATATCTGCCAGTTTATCTGCCGATGCAATTCCTCTCGCCTTCAAATCCCTGCGGATAGCCCTTTTCATCTCCCTTTTTTCCCTTGACGACAACTCAGCCTTCTTCTTCCGCCCCCTTTCAAAAGTACTTAAAAAAAGTTTTAGGTTATCTTCCGACTGACTTTTAAATAAATAAGGCAGTTGGGTTAAAGCCGAATCAAGCGAATCGCTAAGGTTGCCAACTGATGCTTTGATTGCTCCCAAAGGTGTGTTAACTTCATGAGCAACTCCTGCTATTAATTGTCCAAGTGCAGCCATCTTTTCGGACTGTACAAGCTGCTCCTGAGTTTGAGTAAGATTGTCCAAAAGTGCCTCCAGGTTTTCCTTCTGATTAATCAGCTCTTCATTCATAAACTGGATTTCCTCCATTGCCTTCTTCGTCTCTGTAATATCCCGGGCAACGGCCATACAGGCCTGTCTGTTGTTTACTTTAATAAGGTGCTCACTTATTTCAACATGTATGATACTACCATTTTTAGCCTCCCAGATACGCTCAAACTTCATATTGCTTTTGCGCTCCTCCCCTCCTGAAAAACGGGCTTTTGATACCAGATCGTCCGGGGTTAATTTGCCGAGCTCTTCCTGGGTAAAACCTAAAACATTTAAAGTATATTCATTTGCCTCAATGAAGTTCCCCGGAGAACCATCTTCTTTTAAATGGTAAAGAAAAATAAAATCAGATGCACTATTAAAAACCTGACGGTATTTCTCTTCCTGCTCACGTATAAGCTCTTCTGCATAATACCTCTCTGTAATATCATGGGCCAGACATTCCACTGAGACAAAGTTGTTATCTGAATTAAAAATGGGCACCTCCAGTACCTCAAGCATACGGGGGGCTTTATTCAAATCATTAATCTCGAGTAAAAACCTTGGTTGTTCTTTCCCTTTTAAAGACTCGGCCATAGCATGCCCGGCCTGAACATTTACCGGATTTAAAGTAATGATTCCCGGAAACTCTTTTTTAAACTCCGATACTGTAAAACCAAGTATTTTCCTTACAGAGGGGCTTGCATAAAGTACGCTCCCTTTTAAATCGAGCCCATAGAAAAAGTATTCCTCTTCAAGATTAGTCACCAGTTTCTCATAACGTTCCCTACTTTCTTTTAACGCATCATATGCAGCAATTAATTCTTTGTTCTGCTTTAATATTTCGACCTGCTTATACTTCAGTTCATTTGTTTTGTTCTTAAACTCAGTTGTCTTCGACTCAATAGCTTTCTCCAGTTGCATAAATGCCAGTTCTATATCGTCCAAAGAATCAATCTTCTTTTGCAGTGATAGCGCTTCCTGCTTAGACTCAAGTTTTAACGATGCAATCAATGAAAATATTCTTAAATAGAAATTATTCAGAATCTTGTTTTTCTGCAATTTAAACCTGTAAATTGAAACAATTCCAATAATAATTACGACCAGCGCCAGTGCAGAAAATAAATAGTGTTTTTTTACTATTAAGAAAACAACTAATGAAAATTGAATAAACAATGACGAAAGTGCCTGAAGTAAAATTATCTTATTTAGCTTCTTATTTATCAAAATACCAATTTTATATCTGAGACTTCCATTTGTAGACTGCTAAAAATAATAAATTTTTAGCGCCTTATTAATTAAATGCAGAATTTTATAATTATAATCTTTTTCAATATATTTATATAATATAACAGGCAGTAAATATGATAATCCGTAACGGCTTAATACTGGCAACCTTTGTTTTTACGACAAATCTCTTTTGTCAAACAAATACAGGATTTGATCAACAAAGCCTTGATCCGGGAGAAATATATCAGGTCCCGGACATTGACCAGATGGATCTTTTTCTCGAAAGCCTGATAAATGAGCATGGCCAGGATATTTTAACCGGATATTCATATTCCGTTTTTGCTGAACCGGTTTCCGATGCCGGGTTGGAATACTCTGTTAGTGGAGATGTATTTTATCCGTTAAAATGTGATGCCACCGGAAAGTTTTTTATTCAACTCAAGGAAGAGCTTCCCCCAAAAGTGCATATCAGAAGTACGGATAAAAATTATCACCCTTTTGATACATTGGTCAATCTGTCCGGGAATAAAAACCACATCGCTGTTGAACTGTCTCCCCGACATAAAATTGTAATTCGCGGAAGGGTTTATATCGGTTCCCTTGCAGCTGAAAATATTGACGTAGACATAATTCATCTGGCTGATACATTCAGGTTAAAAACACTGGGTTGTTACCTCGATAACGAAGATTATTGGAACTGTCTGTACAGGGGAATGTTCAAACAACCTATCATATTCGATACGCCTGAAGACAGTGTCAAAGTAACCGTGCGCAAAAACGGTTTTCTTCAATATAACAAAAGCCTTAGCGTTTCAGGATATGACGGAACAGTTCTACCTTTAAAACTAGAATATGACCGTTTTCTTGTCAAGTTCCCAAAACATAACCTGTCCCTAAAATTTGTTCCACCGGTTTTCAACCTCTGGTTATTTGGAATTGATTATACCTATACCCCTAAAATAGGAAACTTTAGCAGAATAGGCATTGGCTTTGAAAGTGCAATGCTTATTTCAAATATAGAATCAAAACTAAATACTTCCCCGGACGCCCAACCTCTACCTGACTCCATTCTGCAAAAAAACTATTTTGATTCAACTTATAATTTCGGATATTTTATGCCCCATCTTACATTTTGGCTAACGAATCCGGAAAGAAGGGCTTATTCTTTATATACCGGAATCGGCGCCCCTTTTACAATTCCAGGCAATAAAATATACCTTCAACCTTACCTGGGAGGACGGTTTTATCTTGATATCAATAAAGCATTTCTATTTGAAATAAAGTATCTAACCTACGATTTAGAAGTTAAAAACTATTATTTCAATCTTTCTGGAAATGCTACAGAGAAAATCGAAAATCAACATTTTAATAAACTTGTATTCGCTTTAGGCTTACAAATTAGCTTCTAATATGTGCAGATATACCCGCCATTTTACTATACCTCACTGTATTTCAGCTATTTTAACAACCTATAGTTGTAACAATTCAGAATTAGGGACCGTATACAAGCCTAAGCTGTTTTTTTAAAATGCTTATAAAATACGTATTGCCCCTTATATTTTGCCGGTAAGGGAATACTAAAAAATACCAGGTTACAGGTGATACATCCCTGAATATTGCAGGGAACTTGCCGGAATTCAGATGGCAAAAGGTTCTTTCAAATATTGCTGCGCTTGCTTTGTTCCGTAATCCCATTTGGTGTCAGATAATGAAATTAGAAATCCTGAAGATATTATTATGAATGTGGATGTCTGGCATGATATATGATTGGACAAAAATCGAAAATGGAGAGCTGAACAGAATATACGATGAATGGGAAAAACCCGTTTTAAATAAAAATATTCTGAATGATACGCAACCTTTGCCGTTAGCAAATGGTCTTTAATATTGGGCTGTGTGGACATGGGATGGAAGCGGGCGCTGGATACAATACTCATCCAAACCGATGAAATTTAATATACACACTGAAGAATATACTTTTTATCAAAAAAAGTTGACAATTCAACAGAAACACTTTTATTTTGTACCATATTTTAAAACATAAAAAGCCGTGAAGTTTAAACAAAAGCACAATCTTAAGACTGAAAAAAGAAACAGAATTATTATTGAAGAAGTAAATCCAAATGAGTTAGCAGAAATTTGGAAAAGATTGAGTGATCTCAATAAAGCCTTCTAAAACAATCAGTTTCTTTCACTTAGATGGACGAAAGTCACTAAACACCTTACAATCAAAAGGTTGAGTTGTTTTGGTTTACTGGATGAAATAATCCTGACGTTCATCAAAAGCTATTATTAATTCATCTAAATCTGGAATCAAACAGGTAGTTTATTTCGTAAAAGAGAGAGAGGAAAATCTTTCTTAAATGACGAAAACGAATCACTATTCCGAACTACCTAAGGATACGAAACAGAAAAAAGTTAAAAAGTATATTGTTACTGCCGGACAGTATTTAATACTGTTTAGCGGAATGATTTTGCTGGCCGGGCATGAAAATACCCGGACTCACGCAAAGAATGGTTTCATTGATTTATATGTAAAAGAAAGTCAGGAACTTATTAAAGTTCAAACTGATTCATTTCTTCAACTTTCTGAAGCAGATTCTACTGTCGAAGTTCCTTTTGTCGTAAATTATTTAGTTTCGAATTTTTACAAGGAAAGAGATTATTTGCCGGTATGGACCATAAATTTTTCAACAACAGCTGTATTCAATGAATTAATAAATATTCTTGATAGTGCTGCTTTTTATGGTTTCCCGGAAGATTATTTCAACTTATACGGCCTGAAAGAAGTACAGACCAAAATGCAAGAGAAGACTGGAGATAATTGGGACATAACGAAACGAATTAAGCTCGAAATTGAGGCTTCCCGATCCTTTATTTTATTTATACTGTACCTTAAAAATGGCTTTATTTCAGAAGTTAACATGAATGAAAAGTCTGATTTTATAAGATTTTTCCCTCAATTTTTAAATTCATCCTTCGAAAATAAAAGCCTTAGGTATGCACTAACGAATATCGAGTCAAAATTAACTGTATATGAAAATTTAAAAAATGCAGTCCCGGAATTTCTGGAAGTAAAACAGAACCTGAAATATCTGGGTGACTCTATAATAGGTGACACGCTACTTTCAAAAGCTTTATTCTATGCCGGAACTATAGAGCAATTTTTCTTCGATAGCACATTAACAAGGGAAAATTCCGTAAAGCTTTTCCAAAAAGAACACAAGTTAACTTCCAATGGAGCAGTCAACTATAAAACACTGATAGAACTTAATAAAGCCCTACAGTATAAATTCTATCAATTGTGCCTAAACTTTGACAGAGTGCGTAAAATAGACATTGAGCACTATGATTATTTATTGGTCAATATCCCGGAATTTAAACTACATATTATTGAGAACCTCAAAATTAAAGAACAGTACAATGTTATTGTTGGTTCACGAAAAACCCCAACGCCTACGCTTAGCAGCCAGATAGAAAGAATGGTTGCCAATCCATACTGGACTGTCCCCAAAAGCATTACGAGAAATGAAATGTTAGGCAAAATCCGCAGGGACTCTTCTTTTCTTGTCAGAAATGGTTACTTTATCATTGACAAACATGAAAATAGCGTTGATTTAAATACGATTGACTGGAGTACAAATGACCCGCTTGGAGGAAATTACTGGATAAGGCAAACCAACAGCAGAGGAAATGCATTAGGCCAAGTTAAATTTTTATTTCCCAACAAACATAGTGTTTATATGCACGATACACCCGGAAAACGATTATTCAAAAAGAAATACCGGGCTTACTCTCACGGGTGCATAAGGCTGCAAAACCCTGAACAGCTTGCAGATTATCTTTCAGCTAAACTCTTTGAACCAGAAAACAGGCCTAAGGATATTAAAGCAGAAATAAAAAGCAGAAAAAGAAGGGTCTTTCACTTTGACTGTACGGTCCCTATTCATATTCAGTACATAACCAGCATGGGAGACACGAATAAAGTGCTCCGCTTTTATGCAGACATATATAAAAAAGACCAGAAAGAAATTAATGAATTATTTCCTGTTGAAGTTGCAATGTAGAGTCAATCTGAGGGTGGTAAATATAAAGACAGCTCCCCCCTTTAATTAAATTGATAACATCTGTTGCAATTGCCGTTGGTAATGCCGGACATCCAAAACTACGTCCGATCCTTCCATTATTTTCAATATACTCCTGACTAACATAATTGGCAGCATGAATTACAACAGCCCTTTTTCTGGCATTGCTGTTCAACGTGTTATCCATTCCATTAATTCTTAAAGAATATCCGTGTTTTCCAATATAAGTTTCGGATGTTATATATAATCCAAGGCTGCTTTTATTGGAATAGGGCCTGTTGGAAAAGCTTTCTGCATATATCATTCCTGAATTCTTTCCATGGGCCACTAACGATTTCCTGACCAATTTCCCATTTTTTACATCAATGATAAAAAACCTTTCTTCGTAAGATGGCCTGCTGAAATCGATCAAACTTATTATTGAATCATTTATAAGTTTATTTTCTTTCTTTAACCTTAAAAAACCTTCGTAAGAGTGAAATAAGGCCGAAGATGAAATGCCTTCATCCCTTACCACATTTACATACCAGGGGGTAACTGCTACAGAATCATTAAAAGTATTTGCCGCATTAACACTTTTACTTTCTTTACTACTAAGAAAAACATACGACACGCATGAAATTACAAACACAACTATTATAGAAACTCTCATAAACCAGAACAAACTTTGCGAACAAAACTATAATCTTTTGAATGGCAGTCAATAAAACTATCTGAAATTTATAAACATTTTAAAAAAGTCTTACCGGTCTTGATATTGAGGTCGGGGCCCAAACATCAATTTCGTTTACTTTGAGAGAATACCCCTGAATTCCAAAACCTAAATACCCCATGACCAGATAAGGGTCTTTGAAGACTGACTTAACGCCTTTACATTCAATTGATAAATTTCTCTTCAGAATATTCCTCTCTATATTTAAGGTTAACCATTGATTCTGCTGTATTACCAATGAAGAATCAAACCTGACCAACTCTTTTGTCCCATTGTAAACACGGTTGAAGTATGCCCCACTGCAATTTATTTGAACATAGTAGTAATTTGAAGAGTCCTTTAAGCCGGTTATAACAAATATGCCCCTTAATGAATCTTCTCCCAACGGTTCCTGACATCGTATTTTTATTTCTGCTATGAAATCACCAAAAACATTGTTATCAATAATAAAAGCTGAAGAAGGTATATGGCTCCACAAGGCTGCTTTGTTTTCTTTTAACTGCAAATGCCCATCTTTCAATTCATAACTTGCACCCTTCGGCAGTGAAATGTCCTTATGAATTTTCTTTTCGTTAAAAGAACTTGAAAAATGGGAAATATACCCTAATGGTAACTCCTGCCCATTTAGAATTAACAATGAGAACAGTGATAACAGAACACTCAAAAATCGCATAATTTAAAAATTTCGATAAAAATAGTTCAATATTGATTTTAAGAAAAACGCCCAAAGGTAAAACTATTTTATTGAAGTAAAATAGTTGCAGCTTGATTATTAACTTATTGCAATTAAAAGCTTTAAAAATTCAGCACAAAATGGTAAAAAAAATTATCCCGGGATGTTATCCTCTGACTATCAGAGTATTTATTGTTAAAATTACGTAATGCATTAAACAATAAAGTTTTAATACCGTTTTATTTGGTTTTATCGTCTGACACATAAAATGTATTTTTGCACGGTCATTAAATTTTAATGTATATGTATACAGAGAAAATCAAGCTAATTGAAGAAGCCTGGGAAAACAGGGAACTATTAAAAGAAACTAAAACTCAGGATGAAATAAGAGAAGTTATTGAGCTTTTAGATAAAGGTAAATTAAGAACGGCACAACCTACTGCAAATGGCTGGGAGGTTAACCAATGGGTTAAAAAGGCAGTTATTCTGTATTTTCCAATTCAAAAAATGGAAGTTATTGAGGCAAAACCATTTGAATTTCATGATAAGATTGCACTGAAAACAGGTTATGACAAACTAGGTGTAAGGGTGGTACCTCACGCCATAGCACGATATGGTTCATATCTTGCCAAGGGTGTTATCATGATGCCTTCATACGTAAACATTGGAGCGTATGTTGATAGCGGTACAATGGTTGATACCTGGGCAACGGTTGGCTCCTGCGCTCAAATTGGTAAGAATGTGCACCTTAGCGGGGGTGTAGGTATAGGCGGTGTTCTTGAACCGGTGCAGGCTGCCCCGGTTATTATTGAAGATAATTGCTTTATTGGTTCGCGCTGTATTGTCGTTGAAGGTGCCCATATTGAAAGCGAAGCCGTTTTAGGTGCCAATGTGGTTATTACGAACTCTACCAGAGTAATTGATGTATCGGGAGACGAACCTAAAGAATATCGAGGTTTTGTTCCTGCCCGTTCTGTTGTAATTCCCGGCTCGGTAACAAAAAAATTCCCTGCCGGAGAGTATAATATACCTGCAGCTTTAATCATTGGGAAACGTAAAGAATCTACAGATAAAAAAACATCATTAAATAATGCCCTGCGCGACTTTGACGTTGCCGTATAGAGTTACCCGGGGTTTGGGCGGTGAGATAAAAAATACTTTTTCTCACCGTTCAAATCTTACATCCCTTAAAGAATATGCGAATTGGTTTTGATGCAAAAAGAGCTTTTTATAACCGTAGTGGACTGGGCAATTACAGTAGGTTTATAATCAAATCATTAGCAAATTATTGCAGCGAAAATGAATACCTCCTGTTTACCCCTAAAACGAAAAACAGTATCTCTTTCATCCCATTAAATAATTCCGTCCAGCCTGTAACCCCTCAAAATTTTATCCATAAAAAACTTTCGTCGTACTGGAGAAGTATTGCCATGGCCGGAGATTTTGATAAAAACGGTGTTGAAATCTATCATGGCCTTAGTGGGGAAGTCCCTCAAAATATTTCCAAATCAAAAGTAAAATCGGTTGTAACCATACACGATTTAATCTTTCTCAGGTATCCTGAACTATACAAACCAATAGATAGAAAGATTTATGAAAAAAAATTCCGGTTTGCCTGTGAACATGCCAATAAAATTATTGCTATCAGCGAGCAAACCAGGCAGGATATTATCCGTTTTTTTAATGTAAACAGCAACAAAATAGAAGTTGTTTATCAAAGCTGTGATTTGCGGTATCAAAAAGATTATTCTGAAGAAGATAAAGAAAATGTAAGGAAAACATATGATCTTCCTGACGAATATCTCCTATACGTGGGAACGATTGAAAAACGAAAAAACCTGCTATCTGTTGTTAAAGCAATTCACCATGGAAAAATAAATGCCCCATTGGTTGTTGTTGGAAGACAAACACCTTATTTTGAAGAAGTTTCAGCATTTATCCGGCAAAACCATATTAAAAATATTCACTTCCTGGAAGGGGTAACAAATGATAATCTGCCTGTAATTTACCAGATGGCAAAAATATTTATTTACCCTTCGGTTTTTGAAGGCTTTGGTATTCCAATACTTGAAGCCTTATTTTCAAAAGTCCCTGTTATTACTTCAACAGGCAGCTGTTTTCCTGAAGCCGGCGGTCCTTCATCTGAATATGTACGCCCCGAGGATCATGAACAAATTGCTGAAAAAATTAATGTAATTTTATCTGATAGTCTGCTACGGAAAAAAATGATTTCGGACGGACTTTTACACGCCGAAAATTTCTCTCACGAGAAACTGGCATTCCAGTTAAATAACCTTTATTCCGATTTATTAAATGAATAACGATATTGCCAACGCCCTTGAAGTTCTCCACAACGGTGGGCTTATCCTTTACCCAACAGATACGATCTGGGGCATTGGGTGCGATGCAACAAATCCTGAAGCTGTAGCTAAAATTTATAAACTTAAGCAGAGGGAAGACTCAAAATCGATGCTTGTACTGCTAAACAATCCCAACAGGTTAACCCAATACGTTGATGAAGTTCCGGAGATTGCATGGGAATTAATTGATGTTAATGATAAACCCATGACCTTAATCTATCCGGGGGCAAAAAACCTTGCCCAAAACCTAGTGGCTGAAGATGGTAGCATAGGAATTAGGATTGTGGCTGAAGAGTTTTGCGACAAGCTTATTACCCGGTTTAAAAAACCTATAGTTTCGACATCTGCCAATATAAGTGGAGAACCTTCCCCGGCTTTTTTTGATGAAATAAACGAAGAAGTCAAAGACGGGGTTGACTATATTGTGGAATACAGGCAGGCTGATACCACACCAAAACAACCATCTTCTATTATAAAATTAGGGGTAGGCGGTACTTTTGAGATTTTAAGAAAATAGATACCCGGGCTATTCTTTGGGCTGCTTTTTCCTCCACTCCCCTTTCGGCGGAACCGGATCGTAGCCGCTGGTACCCCATGGCTGGCAACGAAGTATCCGGTGTATGCCTAAATACAAGCCTTTAAATGGACCATGCGTTTTTATGGCTTCAATCGTGTATTGAGAACATGTTGGCTCATGCCTGCAACTACGAGGTATTAAAGGGCTTATGGAATATTGATAAAACTTTACCGGTAGAATCAGCATCCATGAAAGTCCCTGCTTTATGATATCAAAAAATTTACTCCCCACTATACTCGACAAAATTACGCTCTGTTTCATACAAAGTTACAGATAAATCCAGATTCCCTCTCAGTTCTTTTCTAATATTATTCCAAATCACGACAACAATGTTTTCAGCTGTTGGATTAAGCTCCCTAAATTCTTCAACATCAACATTAAGATTTCTATGATCGAACCGGCTTATTACCCTATTGTGAATTATGGTTTTTAATTCTTTCATATCTATAACATAACCGGTTTCAGGGTCAATAGAGCCGGTTACTTTCACAATAAGATCGTAATTATGCCCATGAAAACTTGGATTGTTACAAAGCCCAAATACTTCTTCGTTTTTAGTTTTGTCCCACTTGGGGTTATGCAAACGATGTGCGGCATTAAAGTGCTCTTTCCGACATACGGTGACCTTCATTTCAGTACTATTAAAGTAAGATTAGAATATGTTAAACAAATACGGTTAAATATAGTTTCAACAGAATGCAGTCTTAAAAGCATACTCTGCAAGTTGCCTGATCCTTTATTCTCTTTTTTTGTCATTTCTAATAACTGAATTGACACTTGGATTTGTATCAAACGATTCTGCTACAATATCAACAACCATGTTTTTGTCTGCACGCAAGGCTTTTCTCATAATAGGATGTTATGGTCTGTCCGTGTTAGATAATTACCCCTATAATACAAATTTTTTCTTTCCCATGTATCCGATTTATCGTTTTCTATATTACCTTGACCTTATGTGAAAAAAGCCTGCTGCCAAAGCAACCAATAGCCTTACTAAAGCCTCTACCTATAAAAAAGATATATTATGACAACCAAAACCCATTTCATGTACTTGTTCATTGCGTTTGGACTTTATTTTACAAGTTGCGAAAATAATGAAAGCACCTCAAAATCAGATAAACTTGAGGGAAAAGTGGTTAACAGCACTACTTGTAAACGAGATTTAAAATCTACCTCGACACCCGATACCCTTTCCTGTATCGAATATTCATTTGATGCTTCGAATCAACAATTAAATATTAAGCATATTAATGCCGGATTTAATTGCTGCCCCGGAGATTTTTCCTGCGACGTGAAATTAAATACGGATACAATAATCATTCAGGAGTTCGAGTCCTCGTCCAGTTGTGATTGCGTCTGTATGAATGATTTGGATATTGAAGTAACCGGAGTTGAAAAGAAAAAATATCTAATGAAGTTTATCGAACCATATGCTGAAGACGTGGCAGAGTTGCTATTTGAAATAGACTTAACTAAAACCGAGGAAGGCGAGTATTGTGTAACCCGTAAAAAATATCCATGGAGAGTGAATTATACTCCCCCCGGGAATTAGTTCATATGCTCTATCCCCTGTAAGTCTTTGCTTATCATAACATCTAGTAGTGTGTTCATAAAATCGCGTTTTAACTATTTTGCCTTTATTTTTTCTTCTTATGAGGCAAAATTTGCAAAGCATAGCCATAGCTACGTTTAAGAATTTAAACACTACAGAAAGGAAAAAGAATTGTGAAATATAATATGTTATTTTGTGATCGCACTACTAGTTCTAGTATAAATGTAATTCCTTTTAATAAACTTTAATTATTGTAAATATGAAAACTAAAACTCACATTGTGCTCGTTCTTTTCTCGTTGGGATTTTACTTCATCAGTTGCGAAGGTGATAGTAACAACCCTAATACTTTTGAGGGAAAACTAATTAGCCATTCAACGTGTAAAACTAACTTTAAAACAGGCACCGAAGAAGCACTTACAGCAGACACCCTGTCCTGCGTTGAATATTATTTTGATGGCCTGGGCCAAAAATTAAATATCAAACATATAAATGCCGGCTTTAATTGTTGTCCCGGAGATTTATATTGCACGGTCAGTTTAACTGCCGACACCATTATTATCAGGGAATTTGAGTCAGAAAGTGAATGCAGGTGCAATTGTCTTTTTGATTTGGACATTGAAGTGAAAGGGGTTGAGAGGAAAAAATATCAAATGAAGTTTATTGAACCATATGATGAGAACATGGCTTCCCTGGTATTTGAAATCGACCTGACAAAAGAAAAAGAAGGTTCGTATTGTGTTTCCCGGTATAGGTACCCATGGGGAACCTCCAGTCAGGAATAGCCCTGCGTTTTTACCGATCACAATTAGCCTGTTGCTGTAAATAAACCTAAACTGGCTAATTGTGATTTTCTTTATTTGCTATTAATCGTTGTCCCTTCCAATTATCAAGCTTTCATAAACCGGACTGCCCCCTCTTCTCCCCCCCGATTGAATACAGCAGAGACAATACCCTTTTAAACCATTCCTTTTTTAATTAACAATACCAAATGGGGAACTAACCTGTTTCCTCCCTGAAATACGCCAGGATCTCACTTTTTGCGAAAACCATATTCCGTTTGTAATATTGATGATATGAATACGTCGCCGGATTTCAGGAAAAAACAAGAAGAAAGGCAATTTTTAAACCATTGCATGCAAGCCTGTAATGAATTTCCTTCGGGGAAAATAATAAGAGGGGAATCGCCGGATTTTATTATTAAACCCAAAACAAAAGAATCGATAGGTGTTGAATTAACAAAACTGATTCTGCCAACCTCCGGATTTAGAAGCAATACAAAAGATTTAAAAAGCCTTGTTTTTGATCAAGTCAGGAGTATTGTGTTAAACAATAACAACTCCAATGTATCTTTACATCTAAGGTTTTCGCCGGACTTTGAAAAGCTAAAGCCCAAAAGGGCTTATTACACAAACGTACTTTCGGACATAACACTGACCAGAATAAAGCAGTTTAACACGGAGAGTTCTTTTAAACATATAATCAATCATTCCGAACTCCCTAATGGGATTGATTCTGCAATTATTTTGCAACATACAGATGATACCGAGCCCGTCTGGAGTTTTTGCTATGAAAAAATTAAACAAAAAGAATTAATTGATAACATAGAACTGTCCATAAGCAAAAAAGGCGCTAAACTAAAAATATACCGGCAGAAAGCATGCAACAGCTTCTACCTGTTACTGACCACTAATTGCTTGAAATATTCGGTCAGTTTTAATTTGGATAATCTTTTAAGTAAAATGGAATTCCATTCTGATTTCGACAGAATATTTCTGTTTGACTATTTTGGTGAAAAAGTTTATTCTTTAAAATAGCCACTCTCCCTCCCGGATATACCCACTTTTAATTGAAACCGGATAATCAAAACACAGACGGAATTATTTATATTTCACTAAAGAAATGTATTGATATTAAACAGACTTAATTATAACTTACAGTTAGAATATATAAATATCTATGGTCTCTCTATAAACCATTCCGAAATGAAAAACATGGAACGTAAAGCGGGCATTCTGATGCATATTACCTCTCTGCCCGGGAAATATGACATTGGGGATCTTGGTCCGGAAGCATATAAATTTGCCGACTTTTTAAAAAGGTGCAATCAACATTACTGGCAAATCCTTCCTCTTAATCAGGTTGAAAATGGCAGTGCGTATTCGCCCTACAGTGCAATATCGGCCTTTTCCGGCAATACATTACTTATTAGTCCCGAACGCCTGGTTGAGCAAAAATTAATAGACCGCTCTTTTCTTAATTCCGAATTACAAAATGTCGATAAAGTTAACTTTGAAGCTGCCGAAAAATTCAAAAATAAGATTATTCATACAGCCTATAAAAATTTAAAAAACGGAGATTTCATTTCACTTGAAAAAGAATTCAAGCTATTCTGTAAAAATGAAAAATACTGGTTGCACGATTATGCACTTTTCGCAGTACTCCGGCAAAAGTTTCAACTGAGTGTATGGAATGAATGGCCCGATAAATTTCGCGACCGTGATAAAAAAGCCCTGAACGAGTTTGAAAAAAATAACTCCGATAATATTGAACGAGAAAAATTCGCTCAATTCCTCTTCTCACGTCAATGGAATGAGCTTAAGGACTATTGCAACAGTCAGGACATCAAAATATTTGGCGATATGCCTATTTACGTTGGCTACAATAGTTCAGATGTATGGTCGCACCCCGAACTATTTAACTTAAAGAAAAACAGCAAGCTAATGAAGACTGTTGCTGGTGTACCACCGGACAGGTTTAGTAATGACGGCCAGTTATGGGGCTTGCCAATTTTTAGGTGGGATGAAATGAAAAAAGAGGGGTTTGCCTGGTGGAAAGAACGTGTAAAGAAAAACCTGGAGCTTTACGATTTGCTAAGGCTGGATCATTTCAGGGGGTTCTCTGCGTATTGGGAAGTTCCATTTGGTGAAACCACTGCAAGGAATGGGAAATGGAAAAAAGGTCCGGCTTTCAGCCTGTTTGATGAACTAAAAAAAGAGTTCCCTTCTATGCCATTTGTTGCCGAAGACCTGGGACAAATTGACCAACCTGTTTACGACTTGCGCGATAAATACAACATGCCAGGAATGATGGTCCTGCATTTTGCCTTTGGGGGCGATTTAGGGACTTCAACACATATCAACCACAACCACCCCTATAATTCTATTGTTTACACAGGCACACACGACAATAATTCATCGCGCGGATGGTTTAAGCATGATGCTGGAAAGAAAGCCCGTTACAACATAAAACGCTACTTAAACAAAAATGTATTTTCATGGAACAGTCACACTGAATTACTGCGCTTGGCCTATTCATCTGTTGCCAAACTGGCCATTATTCCCATTCAGGATATCCTGGGCCTGAATAGTTCTTCCAGAATGAACATTCCGGCAACCGCCACCGGAAACTGGCAATGGCGACTGAAGCAAAGTTACCTGAAACCTAAGGTTGAAAAGCAACTCAATGAATTGGTGAACCTTTACGGAAGAAAGTAAAACATCGATAAAGCAATTGAGGTTAATTGTTTAGATGTGGTAAAATAAACTGTGAGTTTTTCCTCAATAAAAGATAAGCAGGAGAAAAAATACGGCTCTATACTTAAAATACTTCTACATCTGACAATAATACTATCTTCGTTGACAATTTTTGATATTATTACATAAAATCTGATCAATGAGTAAACTAATTAATGAGCTGGTACAGGAACATAAAGAAATAGCCGGTATACTTAATGAATTAAAAGAAATGGGTGCCACCACCACCAGAGGTATGGAATTATTAATGAAATCTAAAACAACCCTGTTAAATCATTTATCAAAAGAAGACAAACAACTATATCCCCCTTTAAATGAAAGGGCCAAATCGAGTCTGGCTTTACAAAGAAGCCTGGAAACATTTGGTGCCGAGATGGATAAAATAACCCTGTTTATACAAGACTTCTATAAAAAGTACGATGTTAATAAGAATATAAATAAGGCAGAGTTTATCCGTGATGTTACAAAATTCTTTGTCACATTCAAGAATAGAATGATGAAAGAAGAAGTGGCTATTTATAAAGAATATGAGCTACTGGATTTAGATTAAAATCTCCATATCCGGGAAAGATACGATGAATCTCTATGACCTTTCGTTAAGTGAAAGGCCAAATGAAGTTTTTCTTGACCAACTTCACTTTGATGGAGAGATGTTTTGGCGTGCTTATCGGTTAAAAAAAGGGCAGTTTAGGCCCCTTGGAAAAGTCAAAAAGAAAGACTATTAAATATTCATCGAGCTTATTACCCAAAATTTGTTACTACTGCTGCTACTCTCCCCATCTTTATCCATTCAGTCCAAAGAATAAAACATATTTATGGTATGTGTCCCAAAAAGTCTGAGAGAACTATAACACAGACAAAAACAGTTGTCCTCTATACACATGCACCCAAAAATTCCGGACGGATATAAAAAAGTGCCTACTTAAGCTATTTTATATTGCCACCACAACGTTTATTACAAAAACTTATTAATTTGCGTTTTAAAGTTTTGCTTTATTCATTTCAAACCACTAGCTATGTTTCAATCCGAAAAACAACCAGACAGGAATACTGGTAAACGCAATGCTGAAAACGACAACAATAAGTCCAAACTGAGCAATGAAGAACGCTATAATCTTTTCTTCGGAAACCATTTACAAACCGCTCAGAAAAAAGAGGACGAGACAGAGGATGAATTGCAGGCAAAGATGGAGCCTGATTATATAACCGGGAAACGGCAGCATCCCGAAACAGGCTCTCAAGATATTGTACTTACCCCTTTGTTTTCACCCGGCAGCAATCCGGCAGCGCAAAAAAAGGAGGAAGAAAGTGGTATGGGAGGCCTCAATCCAATTGAAATGCTCAACGATCAAAAAGAAGCAATCAGCAAGGGGGTTGGCATGCATCCTGTGCAGCAGAAAGAGATAGAACAAGAAAAAAACATTCAAAAGAAACCTTCTGAGACAGATCCTGCAAAAAGCCCGTCAACACCAATGCCGGAAAATGTACAGTCCAAAATGGAAAATTCATTCGGAACAAGTTTTTCCGATGTAAGCATCCACACAAACGATGAGGGGGCAAAAGACATGGGCGCATTGGCCTACACGCAAGGTAAAGACGTTCATTTTGCCCCCGGACAATACAGCCCAAATACTCAAAAAGGACAGGAACTTATCGGACATGAACTTACCCATGTTGTACAACAACGGGAAGGCCGTGTAAGACCAATAAAACAGGGAAAAGGATTAACAATTAATGATAACCCTGCGTTGGAAAACGAAGCAGACGAGATGGGTAAACGTGCTGCTGAGGGGAAAAGTGTAAACATAACCGGAAACGGAAGTGGTATTCAAAAAGATGAGGACAAGAAAACAACTTCCCCAAACACAGAAAATGCTCAAAACAGTGAGCTGGAAACACAAAATGAGACTGAAGAATCTACAACTGAAAGCTCTGGTGGAACAACAGAGTATCTAATTGTTAAAAAAGATGCCAATATAAGAGTTAACGAAGAACCTCATAATGCATATCCGGAAGGAAAACCACTTATTCCCATTGGAACTAAAGTAATATTATTAGAAACATACGATAATAAACGCTACAAAATACAAAAAGCTGATGATGCCTCACAGGTTTGGTGGACAAGTAAAACCAATGTTGAACCTATAGAAACTTTCAGTGATTCTGAATTACACACTGCTTTTTATAATGACTCCACCATTTTTTCAACTCCTGGTGCTGATGCCGGAAAAACAAAACTTGAAGCTGGTAAAAAATACCAGATCCTTAATAAATGTCTGGAATACCATCAGGTACAAAAGGAAGGAGCCGAAACTCCTACTGGTTGGATAAAAGATTATAAGTATAATTTATATAAAGGGGCTAAAGTAACAAGGTCGGAGAAATTAGCGGAATACATAAAATGGCTGGAAGACCGTTACAAAGAAGCTACGGAGAAAACCGGAAATGACCAAATCAAATTCATTCAGGGAATTTTATATCAAGCAGAATGCATAAGTGAAAACATAGCCAAAGATCCCCCGGTATATCCAGATACAAAAACATTGAATAAAAACCCTTCATTCAGTGAATCGGAAAACACAGCTAAGAATACCAGCGTACCACATGAACTAATTTCTGTTCTCAGGAGCTTTATCGAAATTACAGAAAAGAAACCGGCGGAAAGCAAAACAACAGAAACACCAACTACAGCAACTCCTGCACAAGACTCAATACCAACAAATCCCCAACCTTCAGAACAAGTTCCGGACACCGTCCCTTCAAATACAGCAGCTAACACTAACAACAAGGTTACAGGAACAAATACACCAAACACTTCAACCTCCACCAATCAGGAAACAACAAGTGAAACAACTGAAAACCGAATTATTGGAGGTTCAAGGCATAGCAATATAGACTGGAATACGCGGTTAAAAGTTCCTCAGTATAGAACTCAGAGTGATAATTTGACTATACCTGAATCAACTTGTAATGTAACTACTATGGCAATGAACCTTGAACGATTAGGGAACAGTCGGGCGGATGTAATTGCTGCTATTGATGCAAAACTTTCAGAAGGAGTTGAAAAACCTGATTTAGATAATCTATGGAAAAGTAAATCTGAAAAATATTTAAAAAAAATCACATCAGATGCCGGTAGCAGTGACTATAAAAAACTTAGAGCTGGTTCAAGTAAAAGTGGCTCTTCAGGGGGCGATCTAGTGGGAAAAGAAAGTGATATATCTAAAGTTTTTAAAGAAATTGCTCAAATGGAAGACCTAATCGATTTTTACCTTTATTTGACAACTTCAAAC
Source organism: Bacteroidales bacterium (assembly GCA_965230395.1). Taxonomy (GTDB): domain Bacteria; phylum Bacteroidota; class Bacteroidia; order Bacteroidales; family UBA10428; genus UBA10428. The sequence continues at coordinate 157,585 of CBDDKV010000002.1, read as the reverse complement.
CTAGACTCCAGATATAGTATATTTGCAAATACTTATAACGACAAAATTCCGGAAAAAATAAATTCGCCTTCAGAGGAAAAAACAACCCCGGGTACTTATAAAACCACCAGAAAAAACTTAGGAACAAAACAAGTGTCTATGGAGCAACGAGATAAAATAAAAACTACCTTAGATGGTGGAGGGGCGGTTGTTTTAAGCATAAATCATAAAGGAACTTCTGGTAGCCATATTATTTATGTTCAGTCCATTTCTTCAGACGGATTAATAGTAGATGACCCTTATGGTGGCCATGCAAGTGATTACAGGTATGGCACTTCGGGGGATCTATTTGCAGGAAAGGGTAAAGGCAGTTCATCAAGGAATACCGCAGGCTATAAAAATAAAGTTCATGATAATGCAAGTGAAACAGATTATACTAAACGAGACTTCACTGCCGAAGCTGCTCAAAACCTAGAAGCAGATGAATCCAGAGGTAAATCCATATTGCTTAAATGGGAAATGATAAATGAGAGTAAATCAAAAAATGGTAAAAACTTATTTAATTATATTGTTTTCTATGAAAAAAATTAACTGGATACTATTACTCTTGTTCTTTGCTTTTGAGTTATTTTCTCAGAGCAACTATAACTTATTAAAACATATTACATTAACTCTGCCGGATACTGTTTACAAAAACATCAACCAACAACAATTTACATTTCAAAGAATATGGGAACTATATGAAAAAGAACAACTGAATATAGTTGAGCAAAAATTCTCAGGTAAAATAATGTTGGGATATAATTATGATTACACCTATAAAAGGGGAAATGAAGAACGTTACGAGCTTTATGCTATTGATACCAATAATAGTTTGTTTAAAGTTTGGAGGGAAGACTCTCAATTTCAATTGAAACTCTTTAAGTTTAAAGATAAAATTATTATTGGAATCAGCAACAATATTGAGACCTTCGTTTCTCAAGAACAATCATTAACTTTATTTTACCTTTATCAAAAAAATGAATTCAGATACTTGAATGACGAGTTGTTTAAAACATTCAATTTCTCAACAGACAATTATCCCGAAAGATTTATAGATACAATTGAAAAATACAATAGAACAGAAGCAGAAATACATTACGGTTACCAAAACTTGATTCTCACCTTTACTTCCTCTGACACTATCATTTTTCTTGATGATTTATATGATTTCATATCAAAAGATGAATATTTGGAGATACTGGACACCAATTACTTTCCGGAAGATGTCTTTTTTTGGCGGTACTATAAAATAGATAGTTCTTTAACGCCTATAGGAAAAATACAAAAGTAGATATCTAAAGGGTGATCATAACACTAAAGTATCAGATTAGACAAAAAGAGACTTCACTGCCGAAGCTGCTCAAAACTTAGAAGAAAATGAGACCAGAGGAGAATCTTTTCTTTTGGAATGGGAGATGATCAATGATAGCAAAGCTGGTTTTATAAACTATATCGTGCTTTATGAAAAAAATTAGTCTTTTTATCCTACTAGGCATTTGTGAATTTAACAACCTTTTTGCTCAAGACAATTATTCATTGCTTAGGAATATCTGTACTGCAATTCCAGATAGTGTTTATACTGATCTGGATTTCACAAATAAACAAATAAAAGTAGCTTGGAGTGTTTTTGACACAACGATCATTAAAGATTCGTATTGCAAAGATTTTAACGGAGGTCAATCATTACTTAGGGATTATAACTTTGAATTTTATGAAGCCGCAAATGATGAATGGTATAGTTGTGGAATAGATACAACAGAACTTTTATTTAAGTTTTTAAGTACTTCGGCTCAGTTACAGGTCAAGTTGTTTAAGTGTGATAATAACTATATTGTTGGCGTAAGCACAAATTACCCTTTTGAGTCTGCTGAACCCGAACCTCACCAAATTCTCTTTTATCAGATAACATCCAAAGGGTTACAGGATTATACATATAAAGTATTTAACAATTTCAATTTTAAGAAAGATAATTATTCTAAACCAACAATTAATGCACTGAGCGAAATTTATGAAGTAGACTACTTTAAAGAAAAAAAAACAAATGCTTATCTATATAATTTTATATTGGGAGATACCATAATTATTTATGATAATTTCTATGATTTTACATGTTGTGAGAAAGGAATGTTTTATGTTGATGATGATCACTTACTAAACTCTCTTTTTTGGAGGTTATATAAGTTTAAAGACTGTAAATTATTACCACTAGGTAACGTGAAGAAAAAGCGAAAGGCAAAAAAGCCTTTGTTTGAATAGCATTATAGAAGACTTAACAAAGAACCCAACAGTTCCCCGCCCTTCAGGATTTGTAATCTGGAAGAAAGAGCCAGGGATTTGTAATCCCTGTTTTAAAAAAACCTCTACAAATAAAATAAGACAGGATTTATGAAAAATAAACGCCGCACTTTTCAGCACGGCGTCTCATCAAATTTCACCTATCCATTCGTCACAACATAAAGCAAGGCTTACTTATTAATTTCTACTGCACTTCCTGCTTCCCAGTCTTTAAACTCATTGGTATAATACAGGTAAGCACTGCTTGCAGGGGCAAGGTAAGATCCGGGGACTTCCGCTTTTAAATCCAGCTTAATGATCCTTTGCTCATTGGGTTTCATCTGGCGATAATAGGCAACAAGGTAGTTCTGTCTTACTTCGTAGTAATCAAAAACCTTCTTCTCCTGTAGTTCCTTTAACTGCCAGGGCTGAAGGCCTAACCCGGAAGGGATGCCGATTATGGCCATTGTCATAGGTTGTCCTATGCTGGTTTTATTCTTAAGCTGAGCAGTAAGCCTAACTGTCTCGCCAATTTTCACCTTCCCGGAAGCAATCTTAGTTGACAAATCAACCACGCATTTACCTGAAGAATTTGGCGTTAAACTGGTCCATGAGAAATCAAGCGTGTAAGGAAGGGCATCCTCTGTTTCATCGTAAAGAACGCGTACTATATTTTCACCCGCCACAAGATAATTTTCGAGTTTACCCAGAACAATTTCCCCCTTATGTCCGGGTTCATATGATTTCTCCGCTGCCAAAAGGTTATTTACGTAGACCTTAATGGTCCCGCTTGATTCTGTGTGTTTTGAGTATTTTGCAAATTCTGTCAGCGACTTTAATGCCAGCACTGTTGCCTGTGTAGAACCAAAGCCCCCGTTGCATCGCGAATTCATGATGTAACCGGCAACCTCTGCCAATTCACGGATCTTTTTATTGGGCGACTTCAAAAGTGCCAGCAGGTAAACCGAAGCGGTTTCAACCTGTAGGGATTTTCCATAAGAACGCGTAATGGAATGTTCGATATTCAGGGCCTCAAAATCCCCCTTCTTCAACGCAGCCCTTACAATATCCAGAAGTTTTTCCCCCTTTTCGTTTTTCTTCAGGTTAAAGCATGCTCCTGCCATCAGGCTGGCCCGGTATGCATCTTTTGATGACACCGCTTCCTCATAAGCACGGTTAAATTCTTTCTGAATATCCATAACCCCGGCCTCGGTTAAAGCATAAACAATATAGGCATTTGTAACCTTCTGGCTTGCACGCCCGAAACTATCCAGTGCTTTCGAATTTTGTTTAAAATTCCCCGAGCCGTCACGACGTTTCATCAGGTAAGTAATGGTCCTTTCAATCATCTTTTTGTCTACCTTGTCATACACCTCGCTCATATCCGTGAATTCCATCAGGCCATAAGCCGTGAGCGATTCATGAGCAGGAGAATATCCAAACCACTCATAACCTTTTTCCGTAGTCTCAAAAGAAATTAAGCGTTTGTAACCTTTATCAATAAGCCCGCTTGCCCGTTTGTAAATCTTCGGATCGTTAGTACCTGTTTCCTTCAGGTATTGCAATACCATAACGTTCGGATACGTACTTGACGAAGTTTGCTCGAAACAACCGTAAGGCTCCCGTAAAATAGACTCAATTCCTGCCATTAAATTTGATGATACATCGGGGAAAGCCGAGAATTTTGCTTTAACAGATCCTTCAAGTGGGTCAGAAATGTTAAACGTGTAAGTCTTATCCGTTTCATTTCCCGATACCGAAGCTTCAACCGGAAACCCTTTAGGCTGCACATCAACTTCGTTTACAACAGCATCCTTAAGCCCGCGTGATTTAAAAGCTATTCTCAGCTTACCCTTGCCCCTGATGTTTTTTACAAACCCGGTCACCGGCACTGTTATTGCCGATTTGCCGGGTATGGTCATTTCATCAGGAAATTTTTCTAACGGCCTTATATTTTCAGGTAAATCGACCTTTAGATGACCTGTAATCTTTTCAGGGGTATTGTTTTTAAAAACGGCCTGAATTTTTATGGTATCACCAAAACACAGGTAAGGAGGTATTTTTGCATCGATGGTAAATGGCAATTGCGTGAAGTATGTATGCTCACTTCTTCCTATCATACCATTTGGTCCAATGCCTTCCGAAGTAACCCGGAACGTTGAAATTTCATCGTTGTTGTAAAAACTTACCGTAGCCTTACCGTTCTTATCTGTTTTAACTTCCGGGTTCCAGTATACAGTAGTCCGGAAATCGTTTCGCTCTTCTACCTTCTCTTTGGTTGAATATTCAGGGGAATAAAACTCCCGTACCCTTGAAAAGCTTTTTACAGGAACATCTGCCACCTGGTAACGGAATTTAGGGGACTTCCTCGTTTTTGAAAAACCATTATGGTTTTTATTGTTTTTGGTTGTAATAACAATTACCCCGTTTGATGCCTTGTTACCATAAAGCCCTGTAGCTGCTGCATCTTTCAAAATCTGTATGGATTCAATTTCTTCCGGTGAAAGATAGCCAATGGGAGATAATTTAGAGTCAGGAAGGTTATTTACCGGAACGCCATCTACAACATAGAGTGGTTCGTTAGAATCTATGGCCCCCACACCACGGATGCGAACATTCGCGGCTTCACCAATTCCGGGGGCATGGTTTATTACCTGAACCCCGGCTGCCCTTCCTCCAAGCGCCTGTTCCACATCCTGAAGCCCTCCAATATCCTTTGCATTTACTACAGTTACAGCACCTGTTAAATCCTTTTTCCTTTGTATGCCATATCCCAAAACCACAACTTCTTCCAGTTCGTTCATATCGGGCTCTAGTATTGCATTGATGTTTTGCTCCTGTTTAAATTTCCGTTCAACCCCCTTTTCTAACTCCTGTGGCTGTTCTTTGATAAGAACAGGAAGAAAAGGCTGAGTGTTATCGGGTTGAATGGCACCTAAGGAAGGTGCTGGATTATTGTCAATCAGAATTCTCAGGTTCTCACTTCTTATTCCCGGGGCTTTGGCTAAAATCTTAAGCATTGCGAAAGGGTTAACATTCTGAAAAACAAAGCTTCCGTCGTCCTTTGTTGTCAGCTGTGCCGCCCTCTGGTTGTTATCTATTTCCAGTAGCGTTACATTTGCCATAACAGCTTGGTTTGTTTTAGAATTTACAATCCGACCGGTAACATTTGTGGCTTTTTCAGGATAAAAATTAACCTTAAATTCCTGTTTTAAAAGCTCTTCCCATTTGAACCGTCTCCATCCGTGCGTCAGCATAATTAAATCAATGGCAGAATCCGCCTTTGCCTCGCTGGTATCATAATAAAATGACGGCTCGTGAATTTCCCCTTTCAGCTCACTACTCATTAAAAACCAGGAAAGAATATTATCCTGCTTATCGTTGGCAAAACTCACCACCTTGTCGTTAACCACTGCCAGTGAAACATTTGCAGGAACAGGTATGCTGTCTGAATCTAAAGTCTGAACGGTAAGTTCTACTTTTTCGCGGGGCTGGTATTCTTTTTTATCGGTACTGAGCTTAATATCCAGATTATTTTCTGAAGGCAGGTATACCATCCGCTCGCAACGCGGGATATCGTATTTGTCAAATAACGTGAGCTGCATGATTCCATTCGCGAAGGATTTGGTTTGAACATCAACGATAACCCCTTCGCGGTTTGCGCGTGTCGTTTTTTTGAACATCATGTTTCCCCTCACCTGCCCTACTATCAGAACGTTTTCGTTACGGGGTGAAACAAGGCGCAGCTTTATACTTTCGGCATCTTTCGATTCCAGGTTTAACACATAACCATTTTTTGCAACCCCTGGCAGTGGATATTGCTTTTCAATTCCTTCCGGCCGGGTTATTTTCGCATAATAAGTCCCTTTACCAGGAAGTAGGTTAAACGTTCCCATTCCATCGTGATAACTGGAGAAACGAACTATTTCCCTGTTATTTTCGCTGTAAATTATTCCCTCTACATCGGCAGGTTCCCCAAATTCATCCAATGCTTTAAATGCTACCCTGGTTTTTGCTGACTGGACTAAATCTCCCCCTTCCGGGAAGAACTGCAAATCAATATGGTTTAGCACAATTGGTATGGAACGGGAAATTGACTCCCTGTTCCCTTCATAATAAATAAGGACGTTAACCAACCCATCGTTGGTTTTAAGCTTTTCAGGAAGCGTAAAGGCGATTGTTGCATCCCCAGCAGAATTGGTTTTGCCTGTAAGTTCTTTAACTTTTGCCCCTCCAATCAATATTTCCGCACTAAAACCATAATTCCCTAGCGGGGCATCTTCAAGTGTCCTTAAATTTAACGAGGCTGCAACATTATCGCCAGAACCATAAGCTTCCCTTTCAAACTCCAGTTTTAACAGCAGGCGTGGAAAAACCACTTTTTGTACTTGTACTTCTCTCTCAAAAACATGTGTGCCCCCTTCGTTTTTCATCCAGTTGGTGTATGCCCGAACCTTATAAATTCCCCCGGGCATCGATTCGCTTATCTGAAAATCCCCTGTGGTAATTCCCCGGTTAACAGGAAGGGTAAGCTTCTTTTCTACATTTCCTTTCGGGTTTATCAGTTCAACATATGCCACATCGCTAATCGCAGATGGATAATGCGTCCGGCTCTCCAACAGATACGCCTTGAACCAGATATCATCTCCGGGCTTATAAAAAGGCTTGTCAAGGTGCAGATAGATTTTTTCCCCGGGAAGTGTGGAGTTATATTTGTCCAGCGCCTGCTTTAATCGCTCGCCCAAAGTATTGCCCGGTTGAAAAAATGTGTACGAGGTCAGTCCTGTTAAAATAATAACGACCAGTATCGGGACTAAATAATGTTTATGTATTGTTTTCATGATATAGTGTTTTAATACTTTATGCTTTATTAAATAAAATGCTTGCTCTTGACTATGGCATTCACTGTTTGTTTTTTCAATGATTGCTGACAAGTGCCACGAGTTCTTTTATCGATTGCAAACCTAGAATTCTACCTTCACCATTACCCCATAAGATTTCGTCGACGGTAAATTGAAGTAGTCAAGCCCGTAACCGGCCGATTGCCCCATTAGAGAGCTTTCCGGGTCAACTCCGCTGTATTTGGTAATCATCAGGAGGTTGTTTGCGAATATCCCGACTTTTAGCTTTTTAAACGGACCTGTCAGATGACCGGGAAGTAACCAGGTTATTTTCAATTCTTTTAAACGAAGGCAGGTCCCGTCCTCCATAGCATCTTCTGCCACACCGGTTGCTCCGTAACGGTACCACTGGTTGCCTTCCAGCCCATTCTCCGGATTCGCGAAATCTACTGCGACTGCATTTCTGGAATCGTTCGCATCAACACCCTCGTAAACAAATCCCTCAATATTTCGCTGGTCCCCTGTTTCTTTTGAAAGTCCGTAATAGCTAAGTGTATTCCGGGTACCGTTCCACACATCGCCTTTGTGCCTGTATTCCCACAACCAGGAGATATTAAACCGATTGAATGCAAGCCTGTTTTCTAAGCCAAGCAGCCACCTGGGTGTCGGATCCCCAATGATTCCCGCCTGCGGATCAACCAAAGGAAACCCGTCGGGACCTATAACCTGCTTTCCTTCTCTATTTCTCAAATATTTCGACCCGGTAATTACCCCCAAAGGTTGTCCCTCGGTTGCAACTGACTGAACAAAATTAAACCCGCCCAGGGGCACAGACTCTGCTCCGTCATATAATTTCGTAACTTTCGTTTTATATTTTGAAAAAGTAATGTCCGTACTTATTCCTAGCCTCCCTATCCCCCCTTGTTGACTGAGTTTCAAATCAACGCCACGGGTCCTTATTTCTCCAAGGTTTTCAGGACTGAAATAACCTTCTGAAAAAACCGGGAAAACGGCCTGCAATGTATTCTTATTGTACCATGAGAAATCTGTTACTAACCTGTTATCGAAAAATCCGGTACTAAGGCCAACATTGAATGTTCTTGTTTCTTCCGGCTGAATATCCGCAGTATATCGCATTTTCTTTTCAAAGAAATAACGGGGCAAATCTTTTTCCGTCAGGTTTAAGGTACTGTACTGCGTGACACTGTTTACAAGGGAAATCGGTTTATATGCATTCCCATAAGACCCATAAAGTTTAAGGAAATTAACCGGATACCTTAACCCCATCAAATTATGCAGCAAAACTCCTCCGGATACAGCCCCGCCCGGAAGGGTTTTGTATGATTTATAATCGGAAAAACAATTAAGGAAACCGCTGGCTGATAACAAAACCCGATTATCAATTTCCAGGTTGACACGTGTAACCCAGTTATGCGTCGTACGGTTTCTGCTCAGCGCATAGGTATTGGGTAACTCGGTGTTACCATAAAGTTGAAATTCATCTCTTTTAACGGAACTGTTTTCCAGACTGCCTGAGTAGTTTGTTGTAATATCGTAGTGTAAAAGGTAAATGTCTTCTCCACGGTAATTAACATTGAAATTAAATGTGGTATTGTCTTCTTTTACTGTTTCAGCAGACAAAACACCTGTCGGAAAAATGTTTGACCCGGCCATTACCCCAAACTCTTTCTCATTTTCCTGGTAATTGTGTGACAAAATCCCGGACAAAGTAAAGTGTTTGGTTATTTCATGACTAACCCGTAAGCTGGCCATTGTGCGGGTTGCATCCAGGTCATCAACAGATTGGTTAAGAATATGGTATGGATTATCTACCTGGTTGGGCGCATAACTTCTTTGTGCTCCGGATGGCAACCGATAGCTTTCTTCGTGTTTATGGGGCGCTGTCTTTATGCCATTGGAATTATCAAAAGTTGGCGGGGTAAGAAAAACAGCACGCATTAAATGATATGCTATGGGCGAATCCCCCATGTAACTTCCTTTCGCTTTTGAATAACTTGCAGTGGAGCCGATGAAAAGCTTGTTCTTCTTGTAATTTATCCCACCTGAAAATGTGTTCCTGTTGAATTCGGACATTGGGATTACCCCGCCCTGGTGATTGTTTTTTAAATCGATATGATAGGTCACCCCCTTTATTTTGTGTTTTATGCGCAAAGCGTTTTTTGTTGTAAAGCCTGTCCTGAAAAATCCCTTCGGATGATAGCTTTGGGCTGCCTGTCCGTTACCCGTCCCTTTTGCTGCAAGCCTGCCGTTTTTATCAAAAGCATAGCGACTGCCATCATACTCAAGGTTCTCAACTTTAGGCCCCCAGGCAAAAAGCTCCCCGGTTTCAGGTCCCTGCCATGTTGCCTCACCTGCCACCGGGCGCCCCTGTGCATATAAATGCTGAAATTCAGGTAAACGGGAAACCTTTTCAACCGATGTCCGGGTAGAAAAATAAACCCTGGGTTTATAATAATACCTGGGTTGCTCAACGGTATATATCCATTTTGACACATCGTGGGATTGTTCCTGCCTCACCAGTTTTAAAGAATTTAAATTCACATGCTGCAAAACATTTTTTCCATGGTGGTTCCTGATTTTAAACGTGTTTTCCGAAGACATAATAGCCACGCCATTTTCAGGGTCGTGATCAAGAGAAACCCCGGAGTTGTCCAAACTGAATGATGAATAATCGGAATAAATAACCTGAGTTGTTGGTTGTGGGCTAACTATTAATGGTTTCTTCCTTTTATTTTTTGCTGCCGCCTTCCCGGATTCATCAACAACCATTTCTATAGGCTTATACCCAATGCAGTTAATAACAAGCGTAGCCCCAACCGGAGCATTGAGTTCGTAGTAACCGTCTAAATCTGAGATTGTCCCAACGTTGTCCCCTTTAATAATAACATTTGCACCCGGAAGAGGAGAACCGGTTTCATAAAATAGTGTTCCTGTAACCTTTACATTCTGACAGTTTACTGAAAGCGTTATAAACAGGAACGTGATTATTGGAATAAATCTTTTCATACTTAACCGGATTTTAGAATTGTTATGACTTACCTGTTTGACAACCTTAAAAATTTACCCCCCTAAAAGATTTTGATAAATTTCACATAATTCGGACAGGAGTATTGCCGGAAAGTAAGTGTTGGAGAGACGTACAGGGGATAAAAAATTTGGGGGATATTTGGGAATTGAAAATAGGATTGTTAGATTTATAGGAAGAAAGTTATTTGAGTAGCTTATTATCAAGTTATAATCTTAAAGACCCATATTTAAAGTAATAAATGACAATATGTTTACAAGTATATTATGAACAAAATGGTTCTATTCTAAGATAGTCTCACAACATGAAATGCTAATTAGATGGGATAAAACCTAATAAAGAATTACTATGTATCTATTTAATATTAAATTATGGAATTTCAGAAAGTTTGGTTCAGATTCAGACTTTGACTTGTCCATACCAAATCTAGATTTAAACTTTACCAATGGAATAAATGTCCTTATTGGAGAAAACGATTCAGGGAAAAGTACCATTATAGATGCGATTAAACTTGTATTAAAAACACACAGTTATGATTGGTTAAAAACAACTCATGAAGATTTCTTTAAAGAAACCGTTCGCCTTAGAATTGAATTAACATTCAAAGACTTATTAGATAATGAGGCGAAAAATTTTACAGAATGGTTAGGTTGGGAAGAAGTAGAAATAGATAATGATGGCGTTACCGAAAAAAAACAGTTGGCCTATTTAAGGTTAATTCATGATGTTTCAAGAAATTTAGAAGATTACTATATTTTCCCAGCAGAAGTTAGAGCTGGTGTTGATGAGTCGGGCTATCAGCTTACAGCAGAAGCCAGAGAGTATTTAAAAACGACATATTTAAAGCCTCTGAGGGATGCACAATCTGAGTTAATACCAAGAAAAAATTCTAGGCTAACTCAAATACTCCAAGGGCATGAAGCATTTAAAGGACAAGAGGAATCACATTTATTAGTCGAACTTTTCAAAAATTTCAACTTATCTGTTGAGAAATACTTCGAAGGTAAAGATAAGGACGATCTAGATTTAACCACAACTAATTTAAAGGGAAAAGAACTTAAAAATGAAATAGATAGATTTATTAAAGCTTTTTATAATGATACTAAAGAATCTAATTTTGGAGTAGTTGGTAGTACTCTTAAAAATATTTTAGAAAAACTTGAATTATCCTTGAAGGAGGAAATTAATCCTGGTCTAGGTACTTTAAATCGTCTTTTTATGGCATCAGAGCTACTCCATTTACAAAAGAAAAATTGGAATGGAATAAGACTTGGTTTGATAGAGGAATTAGAAGCCCATTTACATCCTCAAGCTCAAATGAAAATAATTGAGTCATTGCAAAATGAGGAAAATATTCAACTGATACTTACAACACATAGTCCAAATTTAGGGTCTAAGGTAAATTTAGAAAACTTAATATTATGCAATGCTGATTCAGCTTTCCCCTTAGGCTCTTCATACACTAAATTGGATGCAGATGATTATATTTTTTTGGAAAGGTTTCTTGATGTTACTAAAGCAAATTTATTTTTTGCAAAGGGGGTGATAATGGTTGAAGGATGGGCAGAAGAAATTTTGATTCCAGCCTTAGCTAAGAAATTAAAATCACAGAATATAATTTCAAAAAACATAACAGACTCTGGAGTTTCTATTGTAAATATTGGCAACACAGCTTTCCTTCGATATTCAAAAATATTTCTCAGAGAGAAAGACGATGAAATATTGCAAATACCTGTTTCAGTAGTGACCGATGTTGATATTAGAGAATATATAAAGGTACCAGAACTTGATGCAAATGGTAATGTGGTGAAAGATGCTAACAATAAAACTGTTTATACTTATGAAAAAAGGGATTTTAACGAGTATAATACAGAAACATTAGCAAAAATAACAGTAACAGAATTGGAGTTTAAAGCGCAAAAAGTTGATGCTTTTATAGCGCCTAATTGGACACTTGAATATTCACTTTTTAAATCTACTTCTCTTGGAGCAAAATTCAATGAGGTGTTTAAAAAGGTACACCCACAAATTGATGAGAATAACTACGAGCAAGAATTAGCGAAAAAGCTTATAAATAAAGGATTAAAGAAAACAGAAATTGCTTATGAATTAGCTCAAGTTTTAGAAAACACACCTGAATTGACAATAGATGAGAATGATACTGGAATTAAGTATCTAATTGATGCTATAAAATACGTTTGTAATGTTTGATATAATTGACGCAGATATAGCATATGCAGAAGAAATTCTGTTAAAAGAAGGACTTTCCTTTGATGAAGAAAGGAAAACTTTTATAAAAGACCTTACAACTCTTGATTTGCAGGCTGTGCCAGGAAGTGGAAAAACGACAGCTCTTCTTGCAAAACTTTTGATTCTAGAAAAACAAATGCCGATTGCTGACGGTTGCGGTGTCTTAGTTATTTCGCATACAAATGCAGCAGTAGATGAAATATATTCAAGAATTGGCAAATATGCTCCAAATCTTTTTAGATATCCAAATTTTGTTGGTACAATTCAAAGTTTTGTTGATACTTTTCTTGCTACTCCTTATTATGTAAATAAGTTCAAGTCCAAGCCTTACAGGATTGATAATGAAATATATGACGAGCAAGTTGAGAAGTTTTATTCTAACACAAATAATTATAAGCTAAAAGGATACTTGGATAGGCAACTAGATGGTTTGGGATTCCTTAAATCTATAAGATTATGTATTGATGGAAGCTTGAAATCATATATAAATGGTGATCCTAATAATTTTAAACTAAAAAGTAAAACATCTATTTCATATAAAGGATTACAAAGCTTTAAGGTAAATCTTTTAAAGAAAGGGTATTTACATTTTGATGATGCATATACTCTCGCTGAATTTCAACTAGCAACAGTTTGTCATTATCATAAATTATTGCAGAAAAGGTTCAAATTTGTTTTTGTTGATGAAATGCAAGATATGGATATCCATCAGCATAATTTACTAGAACGAATATTTTATGACAATGCGTCTTCATCATCTATTTTTCAGCGTATTGGAGATATAAATCAAGCTATATATAACGGAAATTCGGCATATAGTGATGAAATTTGGAGCCATAGAGAAAAAACATTGCAGTTAAATGGTAGCCATCGAATAAATAATAAACTTGCTCCAATAATTGAGTTTTTAGGTATTACAAAATTCAGCATTGAAGGAAGAAACAGGTATGAAGATGGTTCAGAGATTGATATAAAGCCTCATATTATTGTGTTTGATAATAATAATAGAGAGCATATCATTCCTGAGTTTGCGGAAATAATACTGCGATTACAGGGAGAAGGTAAAATCCCTTCTCCACCTAAGCATAAATTTAAGGCTATTGCTTGGAGAAAAGAACATGAAGATGCAGACAAGTTTGGATTAGCTGATTATTGGAATAACTTTTTAGTTTCTTCAACAAAGTCTAAAATAGACTATAAAGTCTTAGAAGATTACCTCTTGTTTTATGATAGGGAAAAAGAAACTTTAGAAGCTGTAAGAAAACAAATTCTTAATGCTTTGCTAAAAGTATTACGCATAGAGAACATAACTGATACAGATAAAAAAGATTATACGAAACGTAAATTACTGAATGAGTTAAAGAATACTCATTTTGAAGCATATGAGGCATTAAAATTACATATCTATAATTGGTCAATGCTTTGTATTAATGAGAGAATTAATGAAGCTTGCCTTTCTATGAGAAATTATATCCCCACCTTTTTAGCATTATGGGGCAAAGCGGTGACTGTTTCACAATCATTTGTTGATGGTGAATCAGAAATAAATAATGAACAAATAGAAGTTATAGAGAGTTCAAATTTATACGAGAAAGACAATGTTAGAATTGAGATTGGTACAGTTCATTCAGTAAAAGGACAAACACATACTGCAACACTTTACCTAGAAACATTCTTTCAGGGTAAGTATGAATCTGAGTATTTAAAAAATATGTTTGAAAGTACTGATATAAACAGTAGTGGTGTTTATATTAAACAAGCAATGAAAATGAGTTATGTTGGTTTTTCCAGACCTACACATTTATTTTGCATGGCAATTCATAAAGATAGATTTGAATCTAAGTTAAAAGACATTGATAGGTATACATGGGAGATAATAGAACTGTCCACCTAATGACCAAACCTTCTCCCCCTTTCAGGTACATCTCCCGAAAGCCATAAAATGGAATTATAAATCCCAAAATAAAAGTGTTGGTTATATGCTCCGAATCATAAATCCACAGAAGTAACAGGGCACCATCATCTACACATCATGTCATCCAGAATTCCGGGAACCGGGATGAAGAAACGGGCACCGGGAACTCGGCAAACTCACCAAAGATAATCGCCCTTAAATATGCCCCATGATTTTATTCCGGCAGTCTACAAACAGATCCACCTTTCCGCTTCGCCACAATCAAGATGACAGCCTTGAAGTTGTATTAGCTGAAATTTATTTTACCACTTTTGTCTGTTTTGAAAACAGGCGTTTAATTATCAAGAAAAGAACAGGCTGAAAGCCTGACTTAATTCAACCCCACACTTTGTGTGGGGAAACCTCAAATATAAGCCATCACCCTGAAAGGGTAGTTTAATAAAGTGAAAAGTTATAATGAAAGAATCTCTAACACTCTTTGATATACAGTATCACTTGTTATTCGGTTCATACAGGCGAAATCGCCCCGTTTACATTCGCCTTTACCATAAATTGTGCATGGCCGGCAACCAAGTTCCGTTTTCGGGATCTGAATTGAATTTTCACGAGGCTGGTTCCATGCATTAAATCCAATTCCGGGATGCGTCCCACCCCATACCGACACCACAGGGATTCCGGAAAGAGCGGCCAAATGCATATTTGATGAATCCATGGAGACCATTAAGGACAATTTTTGCATCAGTGCAAGTTCCTCTGAGAATTTAAGATTGGGAATAATGCAATTATTATATTTAGCTGATAATACTTTAAGCCTTTCAGTTTCTTCTTTTCCCCCACCAAAAAGAATGACAGAAATCTCCGGGTGGCCCTGAAGTTTCGTAAGCAACCCCTCGACTTTTTCAAGAGGCCAGATTTTCAGCGTATGCCTGGCAAATGGTGCCAGCCCGACCAAAAGTTTGCCTTTACTATTTTTCTTCTCCAGAAACTCTTCTATCCGTAGGTTTTCTATATCTCCTGCCTTAAAGACGGGAGGTATTTTTGGAGTACAGGATAATCCCGCCATTTTAAAAACAGAAACATATCTGTCAATTGTATTCGGTAAATCCGGTTCTTTATCTGAACCCAAAAAAGACTTCTTTACTGCCCGGTCTTTTTTTATCGAATACGTTTTTACCCCTGATAGCCGGAAAAGAGAAGAAATAACCCTTGAGCGGATAACAGCGTGCAGATCAACAACCAAATCAAATTTATGCTTTTGCTTTAGTTCTTTATAAAGTTTGTATAATCCACTAAAACCTTTATGCGCACCATACAAATCTGGTGTATAAACAGAAAGTCTGTTGATATTTGCAAAGAACGGAGAGAAAAAACCCCGCGTAAGTACCGTGATTTTTAGTTCGGGGTTTTCATCCAATAATCCCCGGACAGCAGGCAGGGTGAGCGCTACATCGCCCATGGCAGACATTCTGATTACCAATATATGCACAGCTTACTAATACTTTTCGTAAGACTTTTCTTCTATTAAATTCGAACCAGTTTGGAGGTTAATCTTCTTTTTTACTACAGAACGCTCATCATTCGTAAAGTAAACTGAACGGGCTGTTTCAATAAACTTGGGACCAAAGTCTTTGTTTTTCTCCAAATCGCGTATTTTATCTTCAATATCCCATAATTTACAGTTAATATCATAAAGTGCCTTATAAAGCTCATCTTCATGTGAAATAATTTGATTGGCAGCTTCACTTAAAACTTCAAATTCTTTTCTAAGGTTTACAAGTTTTTCCTCGTCAGTTATTCTTTCTAACTTAATCTCAATAATCGTTAACTTATCAATTATTTCTCCGTTCGATACCTCAATTTTCATTCCTGTAATTTTAAATCATGCAAAACCCGTGTAATTATCACAAACTACACAGGCAATTATTATCTGGGGTAAATGTATAAAATAATTAGATTTCTTCTAATGTACTAAAAAAGTAGGTAAGCTGAAACCAGCACTCTTTATTCCCTTCACTATCTTCCCATAGCGCCCTTGCGCCGTGGACCCCTTGTCCTTTAGAAGGTTTATATAATGTTTTAACCGACGAAGGTATTTTCTCAAGCATTTTTTTTGCATAACTGTATTCCATTGCAGTAGTACTTACAAATAAAGGTTTCTCAAAACGCTCAATACGGGCTTTCACCTCCATGTCGGGCTGGAAATACTCCCCCGGACTGAATGCAACAACGGCCTTAATATCCTTTGATTTGCCGCCAACTACCAGGGCAAGGGATGCAGAATAAGAACTGCCGAAAAGTATTACAGGTTTTTTGTTGTACTTCTTTACATATGTAATGGCTGCCTCAATGTCTTTTTTGGCATCAATAAGCCGGGCTGACCTGTTTTGCTTCTTTGCACGCAGTGCTGTTTCGTTCTGGACATAATTCATTTTACTGCCGGAACGTAAATCAACCGCCAGACAATTATATCCCAGGTTCATTAGCCTGGGTGCAATGGTTTTATACTCGCCCCTGCTCGATCCCGCCTGGTGAAATAATATGATAAAAGGATTTTTTACTTCTGCAAGATATAGATTGGCTGTTACTTTCAAACTATCCTCTGCCCAAAAGGTAACTTTCTCCTGGGAATAAGAAGATAGTGTCCCGGTGGTATACGCAAAAAGTGAAATAAACAGAAGGGTTCTCATAAGCAATTATAACACAGTCTATACTTCAGCCAAAATAATAACCTCATTGTTCTTGACCTCAATAACCCCTCCGGAGACAACAATGGATTCTTCTTTAAAATCCCCTGTTACAAAATCAACTTTCCCCCTGCTAAGGGTCGAAATAATAGGGGCATGGTTCCGAAGAACCATAAACTGACCCTTTTTCCCGGGCACAGTTACTGACTGCACTTCGCCTTTAAAAAGTCGGTTTTCCGGGGTTAATATTTCAAGTTTCATATTTCCTGAACTGTATTTTTTTCCGATTGCCGGAATTATTTAGTACTGGCTAAAAGTTTCTCCCCTTTTTCTATCGCATCTTCTATAGTCCCAACAAGGTGAAATGCCGCTTCCGGATATTTATCAACCTCCCCGTTCAAAATCATATTGAAACCTTTAATCGCATCTTCTATTGACACAAGCACTCCGGGCATACCCGTAAATTGCTCGGCTACATGGAAAGGCTGCGATAAGAAGCGCTGTACACGGCGTGCCCTGTGAACAACCAGTTTATCCTGTTCAGAAAGCTCGTCCATACCAAGGATAGCAATAATGTCCTGAAGTTCGTTATATCGCTGAAGGATTTCTTTTACGTTTTGGGCCGTTTCATAATGGTCTTTTCCTACGATTTCCGGAGTAAGGATTCTTGATGTTGAATCAAGTGGATCAACTGCCGGATAGATTCCGAGAGAAGCAATTTTCCTGCTCAATACGGTTTGGGCATCAAGGTGGGAAAATGTGGTTGCCGGGGCAGGGTCGGTAAGGTCATCAGCAGGGACATAAATTGCCTGGACCGATGTAATTGATCCCCCGGTTGTTGAAGTAATCCTTTCCTGCATCAGCCCCATCTCTGTTGCAAGTGTAGGCTGATACCCTACAGCTGAAGGCATACGTCCTAACAATGCAGACACTTCTGAACCAGCCTGTGTAAAACGGAAAATATTGTCAACAAAGAACAGGATATCTCTTCCTTTTCCACCTTTCTCGTCGGAGTCGCGGAAAGACTCTGCCACAGATAAACCTGTTAATGCAACATTGGCACGGGCCCCGGGAGGTTCGTTCATCTGCCCAAACACCAGTGTAGCCTGAGATTCCTTTAATAATTGCTTGTCTACTTTGGACAAATCCCAACTACCGGACTCCATAGATTCCTCAAACTCTTTACCATATTTTATAACTCCGGATTCAATCATTTCCCGGAGCAAATCGTTTCCTTCACGTGTACGCTCACCAACACCGGCAAAAACAGAAAGCCCTGAATATCTTTTTGCGATATTATTAATAAGCTCCATTATAATAACCGTCTTTCCAACACCGGCACCTCCAAACAGTCCGATTTTCCCCCCCTTCGAATAGGGTTCAAGCAAATCAATTACTTTTATCCCCGTAAATAAAACTTCCGTTTCTGTTGACAGGTCTTCAAATTTCGGTGGCTTGGCATGGATACTGTAACCTCCAGTTTTATCAATTTCTTCCAAACCATCTATTCCGTCACCGGTTACATTCAAAAGTCTCCCTCTGATTTGCTCCCCTACAGGAACTTTTATGGCACTTCCGGTACTGGTAGCTTTCATTCCGCGCTGCAGCCCATCGGTAGAATCCATTGCAATAGAACGAATAGTGTGTTCCCCAATGTGTTGCTGACATTCAACGATTAACTTCGTATCACTGCCGCGGTTTATTTCCAATGCGTCATGAATTTTAGGTAATTCTGAACCGCTTTCCTCAAAACTTATATCGACAACAGGACCAATTACCTGCGTTATTACTCCGGTAATCTCAGACATGCTATTATTATTTTTAATTTGAATACAAAAGTATCATTAATTAGAAAAAATGAATTTTTTTATGGTAAAATCTTTCGTCTCTATTTTTATCCGGCATCTCAACTTCCATGCATCCATCCCATTCCGGAAAAAGATTTCCTGCTGTGAAACTACTCCCCCGAATTTCGTTTTAAGCTCACAAAAACCATTAATAAATCAAAAAACACTTTGCAGTAATTATTCCCCCCTTTGTTCCATATCCAGCAATAATTAAATTAAAGTTATGTATTTATTTTCACATAAAAAATTGTACCTTTCAATACGAAGGAAAGTAGGTTAAACACTTTGGTTTGTCCAAAATATATTGTCGTTCAAGGTTCTGTGGCCCGTTTCGGTCACAAAGTGTCAGAAGAACTTTTATTTTTCAATACAATTTTTAATTTTTGTGTGCGGTTACAAAACTATTTAGCAGATTTTTACTTATTAAAGCTTAGATATTTAAATAGATACCGTACTTTTTCAATTTAATCTTACAGCCTGAAAATGAAAAGACTGATATTCTTTGTTGATGACGATAAGATGATGTTAAACCTCATGGAATACACATTTAAATGCCGGGATGGCTTCGATGTTAAGTCCTATGTTTCAGGAGAGGAATGCATAAAAAACATAGGACTGGACCCCCAACTTATTGTGCTGGATTACTATATGGGGACCCATGAAGACAATTCGTTATCCGGACTAGACACATTAAAAAAAATCAGAGAAAAAGGAAAAGATATTCCGGTAATTATATTAAGCAGAGAAAAAAGTGAAGATACAATTGCTGAATTTATGAAGTTCGGCGCCCAAAAATATGTTGTTAAGGATGATTTTTTCATTGACACTTTAATAGAATCAATAGAAAGCCACTTTTTAAACACCCCCTAAAACCTTTCTTACAGGGCATCATTAAAGCAATTCTTTTTAAAAGAAAATTTTCCTTTTTTATTTTGATAAATATTTCTACTTTTGCACGACTAAAACTGAAAGGAAGTTGAAAGTTGTAAATCAGTATATTATCCCGCACATAGGTTTAAAAGAGGGAACCCATGACTTTGACTTTCAAATTGGTGAGGCGTTCTTTGAAGCAAATGAGGCATTAAACATAGAATTCGGTCAGTTAAAAGCAACAGTAGTTCTGGATAAAAAGGCCAATTTTATGGTTCTGGATGTTTTACTAAAAGGGGGAATTGAACTCACTTGCGACAGGTGTTTGGATAAATTTACATTTCCGTTAGATTATTCCGGTCAACTTGTTGTTAAATTTAAAGAAGAAAAAGAAGAGCCCGATGAGGATGTAATGTTTCTGCATCCGAATGAAGATTTTCTTGATCTGGAGCAATATTTCCTTGATTGTATTGGACTAAGTATTCCAATTCAAAAGTTTCATCCGGAAGATGAAAACGGAGAAATGACATGCAATGATAATATGGTGTCTATACTGAATGCCCACTCTTCAGGAACAAACGAAAATGATGGAGATACTATTGACCCCAGATGGTCAAAACTAAAAGATTTATTGAACGACGGAAATAAAAAAGAATAAAAATGGCACATCCTAAGAGAAAAATTTCAAAACAAAGGAGAGACAAAAGAAGAACGCATTACAAGGCAACGGCCCCAACAATGGCCACCTGCCAAAATTGTGGCGCTACTATTCAGTTCCACCGTGTATGTTCTGAATGCGGTCATTACAAAGGGAAACTGGCAATAGAGAAAGAAACTGCACTTTAGTTTGTCTACTAAGGTATGAGAATAGGTGTAGATATTTTTGGAGGCGATTTTGCCCCAGAAGCTACTGTACAAGGTTCTATACTGGCTTATGAAGAACTAAAAGATAAAGCCAGGCTAGTACTGTTCGGGGATCAGGATCTGATTTACGATTTTTGCCGTAAAGCCGATTTTGATCCTTCTGCTTTTGATATTGTTCATACCACCAATTATATTGGTATGGATGAATACCCGGCCAAATCTTTCAAAGAAAAACCTGATGCAAGTATCGTGCTGGGGTTTAAGCATCTTGGAGCAGGAAAAATTGACGGTTTTGGAAGCGCTGGAAACACAGGAGCTATGCTTGTTGGGGCTATGCATATCGTTAAATCTGTCCCTGGTGTAATAAGGCCGTGTATTGCTGCCCCGATTCCGAAAGATTCGGACAAGCCTACCCTGGTCCTTGATGCTGGGATTAATCCTGATAGCAAACCCGATGTGCTTTACCAATATGGCATTCTTGGCTCCCTGTACGCTGAACTTGTATACCAGATAGAAAAACCAAGGGTTGCACTGTTCAATATTGGAGCAGAGGAAGAAAAGGGCAACCTGCTTACAAAGGCCACTTACCAGGCAATGAAAGGCACCAAAGACTTCAACTTTATTGGAAATGTTGAAGGAACCGACCTTTTTAGTAATGACGTAGATGTAATTGTGTGTGACGGATTTGTCGGAAATACAATACTGAAAAGTGCCGAAGGTTTTCACAAACTTATCAGAAAAAAACAGGTCAAAGATCCCTTTTTTGATCGATTTGACTTCACTAATTACGGTGGGACTCCGGTTTTAGGCATAAATGCACCTGCAATAATCGCTCATGGCATTTCCGATAAGAAAGCCATAAAAAATATGATTCTGCATACCACAAGTGTTGTTGAGGCCGGATTAACGCAAAAAATAAAACAAGCTTTCGAATAATGAGTAAGATCAGAGCAGCTATAACTGGTATCGGAGGATATGTTCCGGATTACGTTTTAGATAACTTTGAACTAAGCCAAATAGTTGATACGTCGGACGAATGGATAATGCAACGAATTGGCATAAAAGAGAGACGCATTCTCAAAGAAAAAGGGAAAGCTACATCTGATCTAGCTGTTAGGGCAATTACTGAACTATTAGAAAAAACAAATACTGCGCCGGAAGAAATTGATCAATTAATTGTTCCTACCATTACGGCTGACATGAACTTTCCGGCTACCGCTAACATAGTTGGCCATAAACTTGGGCTGAAAAATGCTTTTACGTATGATATAAGCGCAGCCTGTTCAGGGTTTGTATACGGCCTGGAGATCGCTTCCAGAATGATTGAATCCGGGGTCTACAAAAAAATTATTCTGGTTGGGGCAGACATGATGTCGGCAATTACAAATTATTCAGACAGAACAACATGTCCCCTTTTTGGAGACGGGGCGGGAGCTGTTCTTTTGGAACCAACAACAGAAAATTTAGGGGTGATAGACAGAATAATCGGTTATGATGGGGACGGGGTTCAAAACCTGCACATGAAAGCTGGTGGTTCTTTAAGGCCTTCCTCCCATGATTCCGTAGATAACATGGAGCACTTCGTATATCAGGAAGGACAAGCAGTATTTAAGGCTGCTGTGTCAAAAATGTCCGACTTGTCTGTGGAAATTATGGAAAGAAACAATATTCGTCCGGAAGAACTTAACTTCCTGATTCCTCATCAGGCAAACAAAAGAATTATTGAAGCCGTTGGAAGAAGAATGGGCATAAACAGTGAACAGGTCCTGGTGAATATTGAAAGGTATGGAAACACTACCGCTGCCACAATTCCACTTTGTTTCTGGGATTTCGAGAAAAAGCTAAAAAAAGGAGACAACCTGATTCTTACTGCTTTTGGTGCCGGATTTACTTATGGAAGTATATATTTAAAGTGGGCTTACGACCCACAATAAAATAAATATTGAATTCCCCCGTTTTTTTTCCATTGTTTTTGAAAGTGCTCAATTAACTTAATTTTCTATCTTTACTATTATAATTAACTTTGAATTATTGAAATATTGCTATGGCAAAGAACGTGCAAGAAACTGAGCCTAATAAGGTAAACAGAATAGTAGCCGGAACAGGTATTAAAGGAGATATTGATTCTAACGGGGACATTCGTTTTGAAGGGGATCTTGTTGGAAATTTATCAACGAAAGGTAAATTAATTGTTGGGAACACTGGCTTAATCAAAGGAGAAGTAAAGTGTAAAAATGCCGATATTGAAGGGAAAATTGAGGGGAAAATTCATGTTAGTGAACTCCTGACCCTAAAAAGCACTGCAATAATTGAGGGTGACATATTGGCCAAAAGACTGGCTATTGAAACAGGTGCTAAGTTTACAGGAAACTGCTCAATGTCCGATAATGTCCAAACAACAACAAGAACAACGCCGACAGAGCCAATTAAAAAATAATAACTCATTCATAAGATACTCCGGTCTGGCATTTGAAATGGTAATTATCATTTCGGCGGGTGTCTTTGGAGGAATAAAACTGGACGAAGTGTTTAATACAAAACCACTTTTAACAGCTTTCTTATCACTGGCCGGAGTTATCGTTTCAATATACACTGTTATCAAAGGCCTTCCCCGTAAATAATCCTATGGAAAAAAACTACAAGAAAGGTTTTATCCTGAAATCGTCCGTTAGCTGCATTGTGTTAATCGGCATGGCATTCTTATTTAACCTTTATTTTGAAATTTCTCATGCTGCATATTTTTTTGCAGTGCCCATCTTCGCCCTTATCATAAATATTCTGGGATACATTTCATCAACAAGTAAGTCTTCCAAAAGAAATATTAGCACCTCAATCTCTTCCCTATTTGGAATAAAATTTTTCTCCTACCTCTTAATGTCCCTGATTTTCTTCCTTATTGAAAAAGATACCCCTGTTAGATTAATTTTTGTCTCTTTTATCTTTATTGTATACCTGGTAAACTCAATCATATTAGTAAGCAGTGTTCTAAAGCACTCCCGAAATACAAATCACTCCTAAACGAGGATAAGGTAAAATAAAATCTTTAGAAGTACCGGGTGTCTCCTCCCTAAGGCTTTACCGTCCCAAAATCTTAGAAAAAAGCTCTGGTTAAGCACACAGAAATTTGATTGGTTTTATTCATGATGAACGAAAAAAATGACTGCGAAAATCCTGATATTGCAAAACAGCCTTGAAAAGTTATTAAAATCAAATTCTCCGGAGAGCCTTTAATCTAAGCATAGACCGACAATTACCAAGTTGATTCATACACGAATAAAAGCGACTGAATTCAAAGTAAACCGCCGACTAATAAAGTAAAGAATTTGCAACCTAAATATTTTTTCTAGTAAATAAATCTATTTACCTTGCGTTTTCATTTATTAGTGCGTACACATTAATTTTAGTTCGATATAAATTGAAGAAATCATTCAGGTAAGAAGTGATTTTCTGTTAGTTTTTTTTAACTTTATTATAAATTGACAATCGATACTGAAAAATGATCGAGGGAAAAATAACTAGATTTATTACTTCAATATTGGTAATAATCTTTACTGTAGGTTTTTTGGGTGCTACTGAACCAGAAAACGACAAACATCAGCAAACTCATCAGACAGAGCATAAAAACGAAGGACATGAAACGGAGTCGCATAAAGAGCACAAGGAATTTGATCCTGCAGCATTTATGTTCGACCACATAGGTGATGCTTATGACTGGCACATTCTTGACATTGGGAAAAAACAGATTTCAGTTCCTTTACCGGTCATACTGTACAGCAAAGAAAAAGGGTTCAATATATTCTTTTCATCCAAATTCCATCACGGGCATTCTTCTTACAAAGGGTTTCACATAGCCCACGAAGGGGAAACCATAGAAAAGGTAAACTCAGAGGGCAAAATTGAATATAAAGATGTTAAAGGAAAAATTGTAGAAAACCTGAATGATGGAACGAAAGCTTTGCCTCTGGATATATCAATGACCAAAAACATTGTTGCATTGTTTATTAGTATAATCTTCCTGCTACTGATTTTTACTTCAGTGGCAAAAGCCTATAAGCAAAGGGAAGGAAAATCTCCCAAAGGACTGCAGTCTTTTATTGAACCAATTATTCTGTTTATTAGGGATGATATTGCAAAGCCATCCATTGGCAAAAAGTACGAAAAATTCATGCCCTACTTGCTCACCGTATTTTTCTTTATCCTTATTAATAATTTAATGGGACTAATACCTATTATTCCTGGTGGGGCAAATGTTACCGGTAATATTGCAGTTACAATGGTGTTAGCGTTTTTCACCTTTATAATAACAACTATAAATGGAAATAAATCATACTGGAAGCATATTTTTAATACTCCCGGAGTACCCGTTTGGCTAAAAATTCCTCCCCTTCCAATTATGCCCATTGTAGAAACAATTGGAGTTTTCACAAAACCTTTTGTACTAATGGTCCGGCTTTTTGCCAATATAACAGCAGGACATATTATTGCAATGGGATTTTTATCGCTTATTTTTCTTTTTGGTGAGATGAACCAGGTATTAGGATATGGTGTGTCAGTAGTTTCTGTAGCATTTATAATATTCATGAGTTTTCTGGAGCTACTGGTGGCATTCATTCAGGCGTATGTATTTACTTTCCTTTCTGCTATTTATTTTGGAATGGCAGTAGAGGAGCATCATTAATAATTAAACTTCATTATTATGTTACTAGGTTTAATTCAACAGGCAGCCGAAGTTGCGGCGGATTTAGGCCCTATTGGCGGTGGAATAGCAGCCTTAGGTGCGGGACTTGCTGCAATCGGAGCAGGAATTGGTATCGGTAAAATTGGCGGAAATGCCATGGAAGCTATCGCCCGTCAGCCAGAGGCGGCAGGCGATATCCGCTCTAATATGATCGTAGCTGCTGCCCTAATTGAAGGGGTTGCCTTATTTGCTGTAATTGTTTGTTTACTTGCAGCACTTTAAAGAAAACCGGAGGTATGACGGTTGGTCATACTTCCTCTTTTAAATTTAAAACATAAAAAACAAAATGGATCTTCTATTACCACATACCGGGACGATCGTCTGGATGTTATTCGCATTCAGCATAGTATTCTTCTTGCTTAAAAAATTCGCCTGGAAACCAATACTAAATGCTCTAAAAGAAAGGGAAAGTTCAATTGATGACGCTCTTCTTTCCGCAGAAAAGGCGAAAAAAGATATGGAATCGTTGCAGGCAAATAACGAAATCATTATTAATGAAGCCAAGCAGGAAAGAGAACAGATTCTTAAAGAAGCCCGAAAACTAAAAGATGAAATAATAAACGAAGCAAAATCAAAAGCTTCAACTGAAGCAGAAAAAATCATACAGAATGCTTCAGAAGTTATAAAAAGTGAAAAGGCTGCCGCGATAAAAGAAATAAAAGAACAAATAGCAACACTATCTGTAGTTGTTGCAGAAAAAATACTTCAGGAAAAATTGGGGACTGAAAGCGAGCAAAAAGAAATAATTGATAAGTATCTGCAAAGTATAAAAATGAATTAATTCGTCATATCCATGAATGAAGGAATTATTACAAAGCGATATGCCAAAGCTCTTTTTCTGGCTAGTGAAGAAGAAGATAAAACCGAACCAATAAAAGAGGATATTGATTCCATTCTACTTACAATTCATGAATCAGAAGAGTTTGCAGAATTTCTAGCAAGCCCTGTTGTTAAAGAATCGGTAAAAGAAAAACTGCTCATCTCTATTTTTTCTGATAAGGTTGACAGCATCGTGCTGAATTTCCTTAAACTGTTAGTTAAAAACAAACGTGAGCAGTACCTGGGTAAAGTTTGCCTTCAGTACCTTCAATTATATAAAGAGACAAGGGGGATTAAGGAAGCAACTATCACCACTGCCTACCAAATAGGGGAAGAATATCGCAAAGAAGTTCGCGATTATATCAGGAAGAAGTTTAAAATTGATGTTGACCTGACAGAAAAAACCGACGAAAGCCTGATTGGTGGTTTTAAACTAAGAATTGAAGACAGGCAAATAGATGCCAGTATAGCGTCTAAACTGAAAAAAATAAAAACTGATTTGATTAATTCGTAATAAATTATATTTAGATATGTCCACGATAAAACCTTCGGAAGTATCGAAACTACTTAAACAACAACTAAAAGGGATTAGTACGGATGCAGAACTACAGGAAGTTGGAACTGTATTACAAATTGGTGACGGAATTGCCCGGATTCATGGCCTGAGAAATGTACGGGCCAATGAAATGATTGAATTTGATTCCGGCGTTAAAGGCATTGTACTTAACCTTGAAGAAGACAATGTTGGTGCCGTTTTACTGGGCTCTTCCGAATCTATTAAGGAAGGGGACTCCGTAAAAAGGACGGATACCATTGCTTCTATAAAAGTTGGAGAGGGGCTGCTGGGACGCGTTATTAACACTCTTGGGGAACCCATTGACGGCAAGGGCCCGATTGGAGGCTCCACATATGAATTACCCTTTGAAAGAAAAGCCCCCGGAGTAATTTATCGCCAGCCGGTAAATGAGCCTTTACAAACAGGAATAAAGGCTATCGATTCAATGATCCCTATCGGAAGGGGACAAAGGGAGCTTATTATTGGTGACCGGCAAACCGGGAAAACAGCCATTGCCATTGATACCATTATTAACCAGAAAGAATTTTATGACAAAGGGGAACCTGTTTATTGTATCTATGTTGCAATTGGACAAAAAGGCTCTACTGTTGCAAATATAGCGCGCGCTTTAGAAGCAAACGGGGCAATGAACTATACCGTTATTGTTACCGCAAATGCATCTGACCCTGCTGCGCTGCAATTTTACGCCCCTTTTGCCGGATGTACGATAGGGGAGTTCTTCAGAGATACCGGACGGGCGGCCCTAATTATTTACGATGATTTATCCAAACAGGCTGTATCATACCGGGAAGTATCCCTGTTACTTCGCCGCCCACCAGGACGCGAGGCCTACCCCGGAGATGTATTTTATCTTCATTCCCGCCTGCTGGAACGAGCTGCAAAAGTTATAAATAATGACGAAATTGCATCAAACATGAACGACCTGCCCGTTGTTTTAAAACCACTTGTTAAAGGAGGTGGCTCTTTAACCGCCCTTCCAATAATTGAAACTCAGGCAGGAGACGTTTCTGCATATATTCCTACTAATGTTATATCAATTACGGATGGTCAGATATTTCTTGAATCGAACCTGTTTAATGCCGGTATCCGCCCTGCTATTAACGTTGGTATATCGGTATCCCGTGTAGGAGGTAGTGCCCAGATTAAATCTATGAGGAAAATTGCAGGGACCCTAAAACTTGACCAGGCACAATACAGGGAACTGGAAGCTTTCTCTAAATTTGGTTCTGACCTCGATGCAGCCACCATGGGCATTCTGGATAAAGGTTCCAAAAATGTTGAAATATTAAAGCAAGGCCAATATTCACCCTCGACTGTCGAAAAACAAGTCGCCATAATTTTTTGTGGGACCCGGGGACTATTGGAAAATGTACCGGTTGAAAGAATCAAAGAATTTGAAAAAGAGTTTCTCGATTTCATTGAGCTAAAGCACAAAGATTTACTGGAAGATATAAAAAAGGGGATCATAAATGAAGATATTGAGAAAACACTTACCGCTGTAGCAAAAGATATATCAGAAAGGTATAATTAAAATTATATTGGACCGTATCATTTTAACATAAACTTAAGTATCCAGACGGTTAAATCAGAAGACGCATAAGAATATGGCAAACCTGAAAGAAATAAGAACTCGTTTAGCAACGGTTAAAACAACACGACAAATTACAAGTGCCATGAAAATGGTTGCTGCGGCAAAGCTGCGTAAATCCCAGGACGCCATTATTCAAATGAGGCCTTTTGCTAATAAGCTTCAACACATATTGTTTGACCTTGCAAAAAATATTGTTAGTGAAGAAATAAACCTTTATCGGGAAAAAAGGGAGCTAAACAATTCATTATTAATTGTCCTTACGTCAAATAAAGGCCTTTGCGGAGCTTTTAATTCCAGCATAACTAAACGGGTTATTTCAGATTTGAATGGAGAATACAGAGAATTGCATTCAAAGGGAAAAGTTGATATTCTGGCCATTGGGAAAAAAGGAGTTGAATTACTGAGGGCTAAAGGGGTGAAAATTACGGATACCAGACATGAGCTTCTGGATGACATAAAATATGACAGTATTAAAAAGCTGGCATCGGAACTGATTGAAAAATTTCTTTCTCAGGAATACGATTTAATAAAGATATACTTTAATCAATTTAAAAACGCAGCAAGCCAGGAAGTTACAGTCGAACAATACCTCCCGTTTCCTGAAATACAGGAAGAACCCTACGCTGCGCATTATGATTATATTCTGGAACCAGGTAAACACGAAATCGTCGAGGAATTAATACCAAAATCGTTAAAAATTAAGCTTTACAAAGCTATTCTTGAATCCAATGCCTCGGAACAGGGAGCAAGAATGACTGCAATGCATAAGGCAACGGATAATGCTACTGAGCTAATTAAAGATTTACAACTGGAGTATAACAAAGCACGCCAGACCACAATAACCAATGAAATTCTGGAAATAGTGGGTGGGGCAAATGCTTTAAAAGGATAATAGAATAATTTTCAGTGGCTTTAGATTTGAACGCATCCATAACAAAAAACACGCTGAAAAACGGGTATCTGAAAAAATCCGTTGTTTTCTTTTTCATAACATCCCTTATTTATTTGTTTTCTCTGAACGTAGGAATGTTTTGGGATAATGTTCTTTTTGCCGGAAAAATGGGGACATATTTGTACAACACTGGCTTATTTTCTCTTAGAATGCCTGTTGAATTTGATCCCGGACACCCGCCCTTTCTCGCTTTCATAAATGCCTTAGGGTGGAAACTTATGGGGCGCCACCTATGGGTGAGCCACTTAGTATTAACCCCTTTCATTTTTGGCTTCCTTTGGCAAATTAACAGGTTTATCCAGTACTTTATAAAAGAAAAGCTGTTGCAATATGCAGCATTACTTCTAATCCTGGCCGATCCAACCTTATGTTCTCATTTTGTATTGGTCAATCCACAAATAATTCAGTTATTTTTCTTCTTCCTTGCTGTAAACGGCATTTTATATAAAAAAAATGCTCACCAGATTCTGGGTCTGGCCATGCTGGGTATCGTGACATTCCGGGGAATGATGATCTGCGCGGGAATATTTTTATTCGAATTTTTCAATGAAATTTTTGTGAACAGAATAGGGGTAAAAAACTTCTTTAGCCGAAAACGGCTCCTGATTTATTTCTTCGGGGCAATACCCGCTATTGCATATGTAACATGGAGGCTTGTCTTCATTGGCTGGCTACAGACCCATCCTGACTCTGCCTGGTCTGAGCTTTGGCAATTTGTCGATATAAAAACTTTTCTCCGAAACCTGCTTGTCCTTATCAACCGGTTTTTTGACTTTGGCCGGATTACAATATTCCTCTTTATTCTGGGAGTGTTCTTTTACAACAAAAAGTATTTACGAAAACAACAGACAAAAACCCTTGTATTATTAGGCAGCCTGTCCGTCATCATAATTGCTCTTGTTAGTGTGCTGGCTGTCAATCCAATGGGGCACCGGTACTATATAGCATCATACCTGGTATTTATCTTACTGGCATTCGTCTTACTGCAAAATATTATAAGCCGGAAATGGAAAAGAACCTGGTATTTCATTCTTTTATCGTCCCTTATCACAGGAAATTTATGGATTTATCCAGAGGGAATATCTCAGGGCTGGGACTCTTCTTTGGCCCACATGCCCTATTTTAAACTACGCGAAAAAGCAATTGATTATATGAAACACAATAACATTGACATATCTTCAACAGCTTCTTTCTTTCCCAATCTGGCACCAACAGATTATGTTGATTTAAAAGGGGGAAAAGAAAGTTTCCAGAGTTTTTCCCCGGAATCAGACTACGTATTTTATTCCAATGTTTATAACCTTTCAGACAAGGAACTGGAAAATCTGAAAACGGCATTTATTCCATTACAGGAATTCAAAAGGCACCGTATCAGAATAATCATATACCAAAAGAAAACATCGGTTAAAAACCAATTGCCGATAAATGCCAAACCTTCTGTGAATTGATCCCTCAGAGGAAAACAAAAATTAATATTTTCCCTATTAAAAGTAACACTATGTGCCGTGTTACGTAGAAAGCTAGTGTTAAATGCCTGAATATGAAGAATAATTATTTTAAGGCAAATAAATTTTGTACATTTAACTAAATAAACTCGTATTATTGAGAGATTTTAGTTTTCTTTAAGACTTAAAAATCTTATAGTTATGTGTATTATGAAGTTGAAATTTACTTTTTTTATTGAAAACTTCTTCCAATAACACAATCTTAAGATGAATTTAGAGTTATTTTCTAAAGGTTAAATAATTAATATTAGATGGCCGGATTAAAAACTTTACTTGGGCTTTACCCTAAAACCAGCAACTACGAAAAACAGCGTAACAAACTTGAAGAAGAGTATAATGCGCTGATTGAATTTGAAAACTCTGAAGAGTTCTCGAGCTACCATGGACTAGAACAATTTCTGAAATCTGACGAATTTGGCTCCGTAAAAAGGGAGTTGATTGCTTTAAAATATAAGGATTCTGAGGAGTGCAGAAAAGAAACCGAGTTTAAACGCCTCAAAAAAGATAAAAGCCTAAAGCTTTATCAAAAAACTTTGTCGTCTGAGGCATTTGCAGCCTACGAACAGTTAAAAGGCTCCAACTCTATTGCCAAATTCGATGAACTACATAAATTGGTAAACTCTCCCGAGTTTCAAAGAGCATCAAAAAGCAAAGACTTTCAAGGCTCTGACAATTACCAGAAACTTCAGGAATACAACCAGCTAAAAAGTGATAGTCAAATTAAGGCTTACCAAAAGTTTATCACATCGAAGCAATTCCAGAATTATAATGCAGTAATTCAATCGGATAAGGTTAAAAAGTTCGAGGAGCTAAATGACTATGTCAAAACCCAGGACTTTTTAGACAGAAAACAATACCTTTCGCTATCTCCTAAAAAAAGGTGGCAGGAGTCGGAAGCCTTTAGGAGACAGGACGAATTTGAGAAGCTTCAGAAGTCTTCGAAGTTTAAATGGTATTTTAAAACCAAAGGCCACAAAAAATTTGCCTGGTTTAATACCTGGCAACCTACATTCAGAGAAGAGTTTAATAACGGTAAACTTGACAGGGAAAAGTGGCTCACAAAATATTACTGGGGAGAAGAATTATTGCAGGATAGTTATTCCCTGGTAGATGAAAAACACTATATTACCGACGGTAATAACCTTGAGCTCAATGGTGGCATATTGAAAATTGTCACCCGCAAAGAAAAAGTTGATGGCAAAATGTGGAATCCGGAATACGGATTTCTTCCTCAATCTTTTGATTATTCGTCCGGACTAATTAATACCGGGAAAAGTTTTCGGCAAAAATACGGTCTGTTTGAGGCTAAAATAAGAGTAACAAATACCGCCGATTTACTAAATGCATTTTGGATGGTTGGAGACCAAATGGTGCCACATGTTGATATCCTTAAAGCTTACAATACTTGCGTAATGGGAATAACAACCGATAAAGGCGCTTCCGTTTTAAAACAGCTTAAAAGAAGTAAACTTTCTTCCGACTTCTACATTTTCAGCCTGGAATGGTTTCCAAACAGAATGACTTGGAGAATTAACGGAGTTGATATCGCTTCAACTCAAAGCAACATTCCACAGGAAGAAATGTATATTGCATTAAGTGCCGGTGTGTACACAGATGATGCATCAGTTCCGGGTTCAATGGAAGTTGACTGGGTAAAATGTTACCAAAGAACGGATAATAACTAGAAAAACAAATACTAAATAATAAAAACAAGCCGCCTTGTAAACAAGGCGGCTTGTTTTATATATTTGAAAAAGAGAGAAGACATACCAAAATTTATATCATGTCCTGCCAGATAAGGTTCCGATCACAATAATAATTGCTCATTTCTGCCGAAAGCCCCGCAGTATATAATCGCTCGGCAAATTCAAAATCGTTTACTAACTCGTCTACATGAATCAGTTCATTTACTGTGTTGTTTCGTTCCATCGTTTTAGTTTTTATCAAAACTACAGATGGCACCTTAAATGATTGTTAACCAATAATTAAAATATATTTATTCCTGAACTCCCCTGCTCGCGAGAATTCATATTCACTTTACAAATAGCATAAAGAACAATTAACTTTATGAACCTTTATTAATAACAAATTGCAGTAAACAAGATAACTTTAAACACCTTTTTAATTGGTTCTTACACCTAAAATAATGCTATATTTGACAAATTAATAACGATCCCATTGTGATGGGATCCTTTTAACGAAATATTTAAAGATTTATTTGTGAATAAATACGATACATTACGGCCTTACGGAAAAAGGCAATCAGAGTTCGATATGCGTTATCTTGAGATGGCAAGGACCTGGGCAAAGAATTCATATTGTAAAAGAAGGCAGGTGGGGGCACTTATTGTTAAGGACAGGATGATTATCTCTGATGGTTACAATGGAACGCCGGAAGGATTTGAAAATGTTTGTGAAGATGAAACCGGGAAGACCAAACCTTATGTATTGCATGCTGAAGCGAATGCAATAACCAAAGTAGCTAAAAGTAATAACAGCAGCGACGGTGCAACCCTTTACATCACAACGTCTCCATGCATGGAATGTGCTAAACTCATTATTCAGTCAGGAATAAGAAGGGTAGTGTTTTGCGATACTTACCATACCGATGAAGGAGTGAGATTACTTGAGCGGGCAGGAATTGAAGTAGAATATAAGGAAATAGAGAGTTAGTATGGAAAGAAAAAATATATTAAAGGTCAGTTTACCTTTAATAATTGCAGTTTGTCTTATGGGCGGGATGTTAATTGGCCGGTTCTATAGAGATGACAAAGCGGAAAGTCAATACGTAATTTATCCGCGAACAGATAAAATATCCAATATAATAAGTTATATATCCAGAGAGTATGTCGATTCTGTTGACAGAAAAGAAATCGTTGAAAATACTATCCCTAAAATTCTCGAAGAACTTGACCCACATTCTAATTATATTCCGGCAAGCGATTTTCAGCAAATGAATGAACCTTTAGAAGGTAACTTCAGTGGAATTGGTGTACAGTTCAATATGTTGAATGATACCCTGATAGTCATTAAGGCTATTGCTAACGGACCTTCTGAAAAAGTCGGAATACTTCCCGGGGACAGGTTTATTCTTGTTGACGGGGACTCTGTTGCCGGTGTAAAAATACCAAGTGACTCAATTGTAAAAAAACTAAAAGGCCCCAGGGGAACATTGGTAAATGTCGGTGTCCAGAGAAAATCAGTTGAGGATATATTATTCTTCGACATAACCCGGGATCAAATACCGCTCTATAGTGTTGATGTTTCATATATGATCAATCCGGAAACCGGCTACATTAGAATAAACAAGTTTGCCCGCACTACTTTCGAAGAATTTACTTCTGCTGCTGCTAAACTTCTGGGAAGGGGCATGCAAAAACTAATTCTGGATCTTAGAGGTAACGGAGGCGGATTATTGTCAACGGCCGTGCGTGTTACCGATCAGTTTTTAGACAAAGACCAGCTTATTGTTTATACCGAAGGAAATTCGAGACAACGGGAAGAGTTCAGGGCATCAAAAGGTGGTTTGTGCACAGGGGTTGATATTGTTGTGTTAATTGATGAAACGTCGGCCTCGGCAAGTGAAATCCTGGCAGGTGCAATTCAGGATAATGACAGAGGACTGGTAATTGGACGGCGTTCTTTTGGAAAAGGGCTGGTACAGGAACAAAATATGATGTCAGACGGTTCTGCAATCAGATTGACAATAGCCAGGTATTATACCCCCACCGGAAGATGTATCCAAAAGCCTTATAGTAATGGAAGTGATGAATATTATCATGAGCTGTCCGACAGGTATTTTAACGGAGAATTATATAAACTTGATAGTTCAATCTTTGATGATTCGTTAAGATATACAACTCCGGGAGGAAGGTTTGTATATGGAGGGGGAGGGATAATGCCCGACATTTTTGTCCCCGTAGACACCTCTGATGTTACCGACTACCTAATGAAAATAAGAAACAGGGGGCTTATCTACCGGTTCGCATTAGAGTACTCCGATGAGCACAGAAACAACCTTTCATCGTTCAAATCTTTAGACGAGATGGTTCGTTATCTAAGAACAAATAAAGTATTAAGGCAATTCTCGAAATTTGCCGCTAAAAACGGGGTGCCGGAAAATAAATCAGAAATTAAAGCTTCGAAAATGATAATCGAGACCCAGTTAAATGCGTATATCGTTCGCAATATTCTTGATAACGAAGGGTTTTATCCGATTATTGAAAAAATTGACAATACCCTACAAAGAGCAATTAAAGAAATATCAGAAGATAAACAAGCCTCCGTATTAAACGGAGGCTCAAAAAATATATCAGCGGTTTTGACTCGTTAAGAATTCTATTATTTCCCGAAGAAATAAGACACAGATACCTGAATTGCCCTGTTAGATACTTTATATCCACCTTCAGTAAAAGGAGAGATATTGCTCAGGCCAAGGTTATATACTGCGGAAACTCCTATAGCTCCGAATTCTACACCAGCACCAAGCCCTAAACCGAAATCAAGTCTTTTTAAATCGTCTTCAACCTCATCATTTCCCCACTCTATATCCTCTTCTATTTCTTCACCTCCACCTTCAATTTTAGTTTTTCCTGAGAGGCCGATGCCAAAATAGGGACCTGCCAAAGCAATTAGTTTAGCATTACCTACATCAAACCCTGCCTTTAAATTTACCGGGATATCAAGATAATTTAAGTTTGTTTCTGCTTCTACTCCGTTCTCTTCCATTTTAAATCCCTTCATAGAAAACAATAGTCCTGCCTCAAGGGCAATAGGATCGCTTAAGGGCAATTCTGCTACCACTCCAAGGTGCAGGCCAGGTTTCATTTCGTAATCATCACTATACGTTTCATCATCATCTTTTACTAACATATTAGCCATATTAAGACCTGCTTTAATCCCAATAGATTGAGCAAAAGACGGACAAGCGATTGCAATTAATGCAAAGAATAATACAAGTTTGGTAATCTTTTTCATGATATTTTTTTTCATTTGTTTTCCTACTCTTAGGTTTTTCGGTAAACACCCCGTACTCTTTCATGGATTTTCCGGAACCTCCTAATAGATTAATAATTTAACTGATTTGAGTCAAAACTGAATTTGCTATTAAGTCTACCATAAATCAGGATACTATAGTATCCTTTCAATTTATTAGCTGTAAATAAAAAGTACTTTCGTTAAGTCGTTATTAATAAAAAACTACCCAGAATGATGCTCCATAAACATTAAAATTTTTACAAGAAAAATAAATTACTAAAAAGTTATAATTCGTTCTGATTAAGAATAAAATGCCCCTGTTGAATGTTTTGATTAAAAGAATAGGCAAAAGCGAAATCTTCATACCCTGTTGTTAACCGCGTTCCCATTATCTGACATGTTTAATATTATCTTCATTAATTGTGTCTTTAGCTTCGTCTGATAAATTTATTCCTAAATATGACTTCCCCGCTAAAACATAAACCCGAGTTCCCTTTACTTCCATCTTCAACTTAATATTTAATGAAATAATCCATCACTATCCCGACTTGTATTCCGGGTTTAAAACGATAATACTCACTAAGGGTTTCATCATCACTTTTTTAAGAATTTTGGCAAAGCTAAGCCCTCCCCTAACACCAAGTGATAGAGCACAAATAGAACCGCAAAATGTGAACAAAATAACAACCAAAGCTGTTCCGGCTAAACCTTTCATAATTTAACTTTATTGATTCATTTATTTAAACTAACTTTTTATTTTCTCTTTACTAATCTCCAATTAAAAATAATCTGTTTTTTCAAAAACTTAAATCTATCCGTCATGAATTGCGCACAAATGTATTATTAATTAACTAAATTAAAAGTGATATAACACATTTTTGCTCGAAAAACTAAAATTCTATCATGTATCACCTGTTTTTGTAACAAAATAAAAATAATTAAGGTCAGTTCCCATGACAAACTTCTACCTCCTGAAAAAATAAAATGCAGACATTTGGAAGTTTCGGTTGGCCCTTCTCGTTTCATTCTCTGTGTAAGAAGAAATATTTGCCAAGCCCAGTGCGTAATAAAACTGCAAGCCAAAGTCTCTAAGCTCAAATCCGCCACCTAATCCAAAACCAAAGTCCAGACGCCTGAAATTGCCTTCTGTTTCCTCAGCATCCCATTCTACATCTTCGGAATATTCGCGTTTCGTTGTTTTGTTCTTAATCTCCATTTTTCCGGAAAGCCCCATGCCAATATATGGTCCTGCAAGCGCAAATACTTTCGTCCCACGAAAGTCCTGTCCTACCTTAAAATTAAGCGGAATATCCAGATAATTCAGTTGAATGGACGACTCTAAAGTGTAACCAACGAATATTTCTTCTTCTTTAGTACCTTTCGTTGAGTACATCAACCCAGGCTCGAACTTTGTGTAATACGAGAGGGGAAATTCGGCCACTACACCAATATGAAATCCGGGCTTTATTTCACTTTCTTCACTATAGGTATGGTACTTATCTTTCCATAACATGTTACTTAAGTTAAGTCCGCCTTTTATTCCTACAGATTGGGAAAACCCCTGGTATCCAATGCTTATAAAAGCAATCATCAATAAAGATTTAGTCAGTTTTTTCATTTTTGATAAAGTTTTGTGGTTTTTTGGTTTAAAGCCCATAGCATATCAACTATAAAAGCTGGTACTAAAATAGGCTTTTTAAAAGTAATTCATATTCAAATCTGATATTAACTATTTAAACCAAGCGTTGTTTAACGATAAAGCTAAATATTAGGCTATTTTTGTAAAAAAGAAAGATTGTGCAGAGATATCAGGTAAGTGATTGGCTTCCAACCTCTTTAAAAGAAGTTAGAAGCCGGGGATGGGAAGAACTGGATGTTATATTGTTTTCAGGCGATGCGTATGTTGATCACCCTTCGTTTGGAGCTGCTGTAATAGGAAGGATAATAGAAGCTGAAGACCTCAAAGTTGCAATAGTACCCCAGCCCAACTGGAAGGATGACCTACGAGATTTTAAGAAACTTGGTACCCCTCGTTTATTTTTTGGTGTAACCTCAGGGTGTATGGACTCTATGGTAAACCATTATACCGCAAACAAAAGGTTACGATCGGATGACGCTTACACTCCCGGGGGAAAAGCAGGTTTTCGACCAGATTATGCCGTAACAGGCTACACGCAAATCCTGAAAAATCTTTTTCCTGAAGTTCCGGTAATAATTGGCGGTATCGAAGCATCTTTAAGAAGGGTTACCCACTACGATTACTGGCAAGACAAATTAAAGCCGGGGATCCTTTATGAATCAGGTGCCGATTTATTGGTATACGGAATGGGGGAACAACCCCTGAAAGAAATTCTCCGGCTGCTTAGCAGAGGGGTCCCATTTGAATCGTTGAAAACTGTCCCGCAAACGGCATTTCTCCAAAATACCGGTTCCAATTTACCGAAGAATAAACTGTGGAAAGACACAGAAATACATTCGCACAACGATTGCCTCGTAAACAAAAAAAAGTATGCCGCAAATTTTAAAGTCATTGAAGAAGAATCGAATAAATGGCAGGCCAAAAGAATTATTCAGGAAGTTTCGGATAAAAAAATTGTTATTAACCCTCCCTATCCCCCAATGAATGAAAATGAGCTGGATGCCTCATTCGATTTGCCTTACACGCGGTTACCCCACCCCAGATATATGAAAAAAGAGCCTATACCCGCCTTCGAAATGATTAAGTTCTCGGTAAATATGCACCGTGGGTGCTTCGGGGGGTGTAGTTTTTGTACAATATCGGCACACCAGGGGAAATTTATTGCTTCACGTTCAAAAAAATCAATATTAAAAGAAGTAGAAGATATTACGAAAATGCCTGATTTTAAAGGCTATATTTCAGACCTGGGCGGCCCCAGTGCGAACATGTATAAAATGAAAGGCAAAAACCTGGGACAATGCGAACGTTGCAGAAGGCCGTCATGTATATTTCCAACCGTTTGCTCAAATTTAGATACCGACCATACCCCCATGCTTGATATCTATGAGTCGGTAGATAAAATGCCTGGAATAAAGAAATCGTTTGTCGGAAGTGGGATACGTTACGATATGCTATTGAATGAAAGTGCTCCTGAGAAGGAAAAAGAAAGTCATGAACAGTATACAAAAAATTTAATCCAGAAACATGTTTCAGGCCGGTTAAAAGTAGCCCCGGAACATACTACCCAGCAAGTGCTAAACTTAATGCGAAAACCATCTTTTGAGCTTTTCAAAAAATTTAAAAAAAAGTTTGACCACTATAACAGGCAGGCCGGCTTGAAACAACAGATTATCCCGTATTTTATTTCAAGCCACCCGGGAAGTGAAGAAGTAGATATGG
Organism: Bacteroidales bacterium; assembly: GCA_965230395.1. Taxonomy (GTDB): domain Bacteria; phylum Bacteroidota; class Bacteroidia; order Bacteroidales; family UBA10428; genus UBA10428. Next base: position 118,456 of record CBDDKV010000002.1, on the reverse strand, counting down.
CTTCGCTGGCAGTAGAAACAAAAAACCAGGATTTCAGGCTGGAACAAGTACAGGATTTTACACCCACTCCAATGACCGTTGCAACGGTTATTTACTATTCCGGATATCACCCCTACTCATTAGAAAAAGTATACACAGCAAAAACCAAAGAAGAAAAATTGAACCAAAGGATGTTCTTCTTCTGGTATAAAGGTGAATTCAGGAAGAAGATTGAAAGCAGGTTAAACAAAACAGGAAGGGCTGATCTCATTAAAATATTATTCAAAAACACAGGAAAGAAGGAAGAAAGGAAATTTATCTCCCATCATGCACGTCAAAAAAAACAGCGGAAATGACAATTGTTGCCGAAATTTGTAAAAAATAAATTGAATAATAATAGGAAGGAAATTATTTTTATATCGAAAAATAACAAAGACATATTATGAGTGTAAGTGAAAGTGCAGGCAGGCTTAAAGAAATGATTGAGAAGGTAATTGAAGATCTTTTGATTACCCGTGAAGAATATGATGGCATTATGGCAATTGCTAACGAAGACGGGCATATCGACCCTCAGGAACAAACGTTACTCAATGAGTTACATAGCATGATTGAAAATAAATCCATCAAAATTATACCCTGATTTAATGAAAAGTTCTCCCTTTTTACAACCTAATGATAACTAAAAAAATATAGGTTTATATACAACCAATACCAAAAGGTTAGCGACAATTTTAAAACATATCAAGTCCCTAAAGGGACGAAACTTACGGTAACAATAATAAAAAAGAAATTTCCGAAAAATGGTTTCGGTTAATTGAAAGAACACCCTAACATTTTGACGAAAAACACGTATGCATAGATTATTGTTTAATTTTTACAGTTTAAAACCAAAAACTACACCTTCACATGCAGAAAATTATTTTTGCAATTACTGCAATTCTCATTTTTTCTAATCTCCCCTTATTCTCCCAATGTGACAATGAAGACTTTGAAACAGGTGATTTAACCGGATGGAAAGCCTATACAGGTAATATTGATGGTGCCGGAAATGTAACAATAAATAATCCGGGGGCTGTCACAGGGCGACATACTATTATGGAATTCGGAACAATGGACCCGGTTGCCGAACAATGTGGTATTGATCTACCAACAGTTGACCCCAGTGGGTATTACTCATTAAGGTTGGGGAATATCGAAACAGGCGCCAGAGCAGAATCGGTCCGCAAAGAATTTACGGTAGAAAAAGACAAGGCATTTTTTCTGTATAAATATGCCATTGTGCTTGAAGATCCGGGCCATCACGAATATGAGCAACCACGTTTTAACGTTAAGGTGTATGATGAAAAAGGTGACCTTGTTCCATGTGGGGAGTTTAACGTAATTGCAGGCCCAACGGCTAAAAATAAAGGATTTAAGGAATGTAATACTACAGGACAAAAGTTCTGGGTAAAAGAGTGGACAATTGCCGGTGCCGACTTATCCAATTATATCGGAAAGAAAATTACAATTGAATTTAGCACAACCGATTGCTCCAGGGGAGGACATGCCGGGTACGCTTATATAGAAGCATCGTGTAAACAAGTCGGTATACGAATCGAAGGTTTTTGCCCACCAAATTCTCCGCCTATAACAGCCACCGTAACAGAAGGGTTCTCTGATTATTTATGGTCCAATGGAAAAACCGGAACCAGCGCTGTCTATAATAATCCACAGCCCGGAGATACGATAAGTGTGAAGGTAACTTCTGTAACCGGCTGCGACACTACAATCATGACCGTCTTAAAAGATACCGCACCCACCCCTGTTTTGGACCCTTTTGCAGATACTATAATTTGTCAGGGCGCTCCCTTCCTGATAAAGGCATCTGGAATAAATGTCGGTTATTTTTATTGGCCACAGAGCAATACCTATGGAGAAAACTATTTTCTAACGGTTGATAAAGATACGGCGATATCAGTTTTTGCTTACGACAGTAATGGGTGCCATCATGATGCAGATACCCTTTTCATAACCACAAGAAATTTTAATGTAAAAGCTTTAAAAACAGATAATGCCTGCCCGCAAGATACGAATGGTTCCATATCCCTTACGCCTTCCGGTGGTATTGGCACCTATGTTTATTCATGGAGCAATGACTCAACGACTCCGTCCATTTCGCTATTAAGAAGTGGAGAATATACTTATACAGTAACAGATGATAATGGCAATGGCTGTTCAAAAGACAGCACCATTGAAATTGTCTCACAAAAGACATTTGAACTGAAGGGCACTGCAGAGGAGACCCGATGTGATAAAGCTACAGGTAAAGCTATTGTTGAAGTTACAGGCTCAACCGCACCTTTGCTATATGACTGGGGTATGATAGGTAACCCAAACAATAACAACGACACACTTTATGATGTCCCGGCCGGGTTCTATACCGTTAATGTTAAAGAAGATATTCCGGATGGTTGCTGGGATACCATGGAAATTGAAGTCACAGAACCTGTATTTCATGTTCACGAAGATATCGACCATCCTTACTGTAAACAGGGCACAGGGAGGGTAGAAATATTGCCGCATGGAGGAACACCTCCTTTTAGTATAACCTTCGGTACATTGCCGCCTACTAACAATACAGAGTTTACAAACCTAAATTCCGGAAGGTACAAGGTAAAGATCGAAGATGATGATGGCTGCTATGACTCCATTGAAGTCTTTTTGTATAAACCCAATGCCCCTATTAAAATTACCTTCGACACCTCGAATGTAAAGTGTAAGCCAAACGACGGTTCAATAGAAGCAAGAGTTTCAGGAGGTATGCCGATCTATTACTATTCCTGGAGTAATTTTGAGACAACCAGAACGATTACCGATCTTTCAGCAGGACTGTATGAGTTAGAAGTGACTGATGATGTAGGTTGTAAAAAAGACACATCTATTACCCTTAGCACTCCCGGTACATTCTTAACCGTTGATAATATTGTGCCCGTAAACAATACCTGTCCACAAGATGCAAACGGTTCAGTAAAAGTTACTGTAATTAATGGGGCAAAACCCTATTCCTACTTATGGAGTAATGGTAAAACAACCGACTCTATTGGAGGGCTGACAAATGGAGAGTACACTTTAAGGATTACAGATAATAAAACATGTATGATAGACACCACCATTGAAATAGATGACAACAACCCCATGGTACTTACTTCCGATTCTGTTCCATCGGAATGCTCAACTCCAACAGGAAAGGCCATTGTACATGCTTCCGGAACGCCGGGGATAACGTTCAGTTATAAATGGGATCAGGCAGCTAATCCGACAAATAACAGTCATACGCTCAGCAATGTCCCCGCAGGAATATATTTCGTTGAGGTCACAGAAAACAAAATTGATGGATGCTGGGATACGCTAAGAGTTGAAGTAACGCAACCAGAAGTAGATGTGAACATTGCAGATACCATTGACCCACGGTGTGTTGAAAATACCGGTAAAATTACAATTGCTACTGTAAATGCACAAAGTCCCTATACCGTTACATTAGGTTCAATAAGTTCTTCAGATACTATATTTGAAAACCTGAGTTCAGGAAACTATTTAATAAAAGTCGTAGACAGAATTGGTTGTTCCGATACGGTTTCTGTTTCATTAAAGGCCCCACCCCCTCCTATCGAAATCGTATTCGATAAGTCAGATCCCGTTTGCAGCTTAAACGATGGTTCAATAACAGCCGCCGTTTCAGGTGGTGTTCCCGGATATTCGCTCCTTTGGAACACATCGGATACTACAGCCAAAATAGATAGTGTTTCAGAAGGAAATTATACCCTTAGTGTAACAGACACAACAGGTTGTCAGGAAGATTCCACTGTTTTTGTAAACGGTCCGGGAGAGTTACTTTCACTAGACTTCGAAAATGTTGATGCTTCCTGTGATGTGGAAGATGGAAAGTCAACCGCTGTCCCTGAAGGCGGTACTCAACCTTACGACTTTGTATGGGGAAGAAATGGCGAAACAACACAAGGTATCGACAGCCTCGCCCGGGGATATTATTTAGTAACAGTCACCGATTCAAACAGATGCCAATTGTCTGACAGTACTTACATCGACAGTCCGGAAAATACTGTTTTAATCGACTACACTGCAGAAGATGCTTCATATGGAAAAAATAACGGAGCTGTATACCTAATGATTTCAGAAGGAGAATCCCCTTATCGTGCAAGTTGGCCATCGTTAGATATTTCAGATGCCCTTTCTGTGGAAAACATTCCCTCCGGAGAATACTATGTAGTAGTAACCGACGGCCAGGGTTGTTTAACGGATACCATAGTAGTTGTTGAAGAGGCTCCCCCCATAACACCTACAAACGCATTTACACCAAATGGTGATGGCAAAAATGAAAATTGGTTAATAAGAGAAATAGAAAACTACCCCAATGCACTCGTAAGTGTTTATACAAGATGGGGCAATATGGTATACCAGACCAAAAATTACGCATCAAACCCCTGGCTGGGCATTCATGAAGGAAAAATCCTTCCTGTTGATACATATTATTATGTTATTGAGATGAATATCGAAGGAGTTAAAGCCATTGTTGGTTACGTGGATCTTATAAAATAAGAAACATAAAGAAATGAAACACGCATGATTAAAATAATTATTGAAACACGCAGCAATGAAAATTTTATATCATGCAGAATACACCAGACCATAAAATAAATAACTACAAACAGATGAAATCCCTTATCACAAAACTAACTATTGCTGTACTGCTACTTGTTCTTGTACCTAACACTGCAAAATCGCAGCACAAGCCACAATATACGCAATACCTTTTAAACAATTATCTAATAAACCCTTCTATTGCTGGCATTGAGGGCTACGCTGATTTTAAACTGGGCTACCGGACTCAATGGAGCCAGATAAAAGGGGCTCCGGAAACTTATTATTTAACCGGGCATGTTCCCATTTATCCAAAACGAAACAAGAACAAAAGGCCCATGCCCAAGAAACTCAAAAATAAATATGAGATCAGTAACGAGAGGATGAATAATGTGTATTCCCTTGAAAGTATATGGAGCCATCATGGTCTGGGCATAATGCTGTCTGCCGACAATATAGGTTCTTTCAGAAGATATTCGGGCGAGTTTACGTATGCATACCACCAAAGGCTTTTTAGGGGATTATTTGCATCGGTTGGATTTTCTGCCGGATATATTCTGGACAGATTGGAAACCTCTGATATTGACATGGGGGATCCGGATGATATTATTTTCAATAACTCCGGTGCTTTGAACAAACATAACTATGATCTTACTACTGGTATTTTGATCTACGGTAACCACTTCTATTTAGGGTTATCAGCCTGTCAGCTTTTTAAGGAGGAATCCCATTTTCTAAACACCAGTGATGAATTCAAACCAACAAACAATTACAACTATTTCGGGACCTTTGCTTTACGGTTAAGGCCATCAGAATATATCTCCTTTGTCCCTTCTGTAATTGTAAAGTACCTGGATATGTCTCCCTTAAGCTTTGACTTAAGTTTAAAAGCTATGGCCATGAGCCGGTTCTGGGCTGGCATTGCCTACAGAAACAGTCAGACTTTCTCCTTCTTTGCCGGAATGTGTATCCTTCCGTACCTTGAACTAACATACTCATACGACTACGGAGGAAACCAGCTTGACATTTCGGGGCACGGTTCATCAGAATTAATGCTGGGCTTTAAACTTGGAAGTAAACAGAAGACCCATTGTCCTATTTATTTCTAGTAGTGTGTTCATAAAATAGCATTTTAACTATTCTGCCTTTATTTTTTCTTTTTGTAAGGCGAAATTTGCAAAGCATAGCTATATGCTACGTTTAAGAATTTAAACCCTACAAAAAAGGGAAAAAGTGTGAAACATGAAATATTATTTTGTGATCGTACTACTACGGCTTGCTGTCTAATTTGTCGTCATTTCGCGATAAAACCCCAAATTTCTTAAACTATCTATTAAATTCTTGGTTATGCTTTGTAGAACAATATAAAAATTACAAAGTTAACATGGATTTATTAGAACGACTAAATTGGAGATATGCCACTAAAAAAATGAACGGAGAACAAGTTTCCCAGGAAAAAGTGGACAGAATACTGGAGGCAGCCAGGCTTACCCCAACCTCTAGCGGTCTGCAACCATATGAAATATTAGTGGTCACAAACCAGGAGATTAAGGAGAAAATTAAACCCGTTGCATGGAACCAGGGGCAAATAACCGATTGCTCACACCTTTTAATTTTTGCTGCCTGGGATAATTATACTGAAGACCGAATTAATAAAGTATTTGATTATACCAACGAAATAAGAGGGTTTAAAAACGAAGGGTGGGAAAACTACCGAAAAATGCTATTGGACACCTACCCCAAAAGAACGCCGGAAGAAAATTTCGTACATACAGCAAAGCAGGCCTACATAGGTTTTTCCAGTGCCATTACTGCTGCTGCATTCGAAGAGGTTGATGCCACGCCTATGGAAGGTTTTGAGCCTGACGCGGTAGATGAAATTTTGAATTTAAAAGAAAAAGGATTAAAAAGCGTTGTACTATTACCTCTTGGATACAGAGAGAAGGGTAACGACTGGCTGGAGCCTTTGGCAAAAGTTAGAAAAACAAAAGAAGAATTTATTACAGAGATAAATTAGTACTTCCCAAATAGTCAAAAGTCCCTTTTGGGTTATTAAATTCTACCCAAAAGGGACTTGTTGAACTTTCATGCAATTGCAATTTCTATGTTAATGGCATTTTCTTATGCGCCCTGAAGCAGTCAAAAACCCCTTATAAATCAAAGAAATAACCTACCTTGGTGCATGTTAAGACAAATTTTTTTAAGGCCTCTATAAATTATTTTGCTATACGTATTATAATTTTTTAGGGCTTCCCAATTATTATATTGTCAAAACGTTATTGTATATTCACCTGTAAAACTCGTCACAATGAAATATTACACCCTACATCCAATTCTCGCACTAATTATCTGCTGCCTTATGTCCCCAAATTCAAACGCTCAAAAAAATACAGATTGGTTTGAACGCCAGTTTGAAAAAGCCGACGCATTAATACTGGAAGGCTTACCCCGCAATGCCGAACCCGTTTATGACTTAATATTCGAAAAGGCAAAGAAAGAAAACAACCATGTTATTCTGCTCAGGGCAATAAACGACCGAATGATAAACAAATGTTTCTTTGAAGAAAATGCACTTTTAAAGGTAATTGAACAATTAAAAACCGATATTGAAACACTGGAGTTTCCTGTAAACCAGATAGCCCATTCCGTACTTGGAAACCTTTACTGGCAATATTACCAGCAAAACCGCTGGCGAGTCCAAAACAGGACCCCGTTGTATGATGAAAAAAACACCGACATTGAAGTATGGGATTTAAAACGAATTGTAAAAGAAGTAATCTCCGAATTCGACCAATCAATTGAAAATCAGCACAAGCTTGGAAAATTTACAGTCGATACATACAATGATATTTTAGGTGGTGATGATGAACTGCGCCACTTAAGGCCTACCCTGCTTGATTTACTCGCTCACCGGGCGTTGGATATCTATAAAAACAGCGAAGTTTCTGTCATTTCCCCGGTCGACGAGTTTTCAATTTCCGATAAAGTCTACTTTGGTTCGCCCAAAGAATTCATTGAGTACAAAGTAGAAACTACCGACTCCCTGTCTGTGAAATATAAAGCAGTTAAATTATTCCAGGATCTGGTCCGTTTTCATATGAATGGGCAACAGGAAAATGCCCTTATTGATATCGAACTCCTGCGTTTAAAATACATGCACACCGAAAGCACTCATCAGTCGAAAGACACTTTATACCAACAATCGCTTTCCCGCCTATCAAAATTTGCCTCCCAACCCGAAACAAAAGCCGAGGTAGGCTATCATCTGGCTTCGTTTCTCTATTCCCTTGATGATGACGGTCCCGTTAATTATTTAAATCAGGCGATAATTGTCTGTAATGATGTAATTGAGAATTATCCTGGAACCAGGGGAAATGAGTACTGCGAAAACCTTAGAAAAAAAATAAGCGAACATCAGTTAGAACTTAAAGCAGAAAGGCAGGTAACCCCTCTAAAACCCTTTCTTGTAAACCTTAAATACAAGAATTTCAATACCGTATACTTTTACTTGTTTAAAGTGGATTTGAACTTCATAAAACAACGGGGAACATATGAACAATCGGAAATTGAAGATTATTTAAAACGAAAAGCAATCAGGGAGTGGGAACTGGAATTACCAGAGAAAAAAGATTATCGCATGCACCGTGTTGAAATTCCGGTTTCATCGCTGGAAAAAGGTTTTTATGTGCTCCTTGCTTCAGACGAAAATAAGCTGAATAAGAATTCCAATACAAACAGCGTCGCCTTCAATGTAACGGACTGGTTCATAATGAACCGCCCCGGGGTAAAAGACAAACAGATATTTTCCATAAACCACAGGGCATCTGGAATACCTGTAGAGAAAGCTACTTTTGAATTCTTTGAACAACATTATAATTACGACCTGCGCCATACCGAACATCGCTCTCTGGGAAAAGTACGATCAAACAAAGAGGGAATTGTAGAACGTGCATATGATAATACACGGGTTTCTATTATTGTTTCAAAAGATGGTGATTCCCTTTATGCACCGCCCAGGCATATTCCGGAATATTATGACGATTACTATCAGGACATAAACACCGTTCTGTTTACCGACAGGGCTATTTATCGCCCGGGACAAACCGTTTACTTTAAAGGGCTAAGGCTTAAATGTGCAAAGGACAATTGTGAAATAGTACCCAACGATGCAGAGGAAGTTACATTATACGATCCCAACATGCAGGAGCTATCTTCATTAAAAGTAAAGACCAACGAATACGGGACATTTAATGGCTCCTTTACCATACCAACAGGTTTACTTAACGGCAGCTATTCAATAGATTGCTTAGATGGCGGCATAAACATTCTGGTTGAAGAGTATAAACGCCCCACCTTTGAAGTCACATTTACCCCGCTGGAAAAATCATACGGATATAATGACTCCGTTCAGGTTACGGGAAATGCCAGAGCCTATGCAGGGTACCCTGTTGATAACAGCCGGGTAAGCTACAGAGTTGAAAGGGAAACGCAATCGCGTTGGTGGTGGAGCTGGTTTAACAGCCAGAAGAAACAGGTAGCCGTTGGTAAAACAAATACTGATAAGGACGGAAACTTTACCATCAGCTATTTCACAGACGACAAGGACATTAAAAATAAAGAGCTGATTCATGTTTACACCATCTATACCGACATTACGGATGCAAATGGTGAGACCCGAAGCGGAAAACATATTTTAAGAATAAGCAGCTCTTCTCTTATCATAAACTCAGATATCCCCGAAATAATTTTTACCAGGAATGCCCCGGAAATAAATATTGAAACCAGAAACCTGAATGGAGATGAGGTTGAGTCTGATGTTGAAGCCTCCATCATAAAACTGGGACCACCTGAAAAATTATTGTTCGACAGGCCCTGGGAAGAACCAGATGTATTCGTATTAAATGAAAACCAATTCAGGGAAGAGTTTCCTAACCGGGTATACCGTAATGAAACCAACCCCGAAACGTGGAAACACGAAAAGACTGTTTTTAACGCAAAATTCAAGGCTGAGAAAGAAAAACCAACGCTACAAAAAGAATTAAGCGATTTAAAACAAGGATACTATAAACTTAGCCTTTCGGCAAAAGATGAAGGCAACAATACCTCTGAGTACATAAAAGTATTCCAGGTGCTGCAAGACAAGCCACAGGTCCCTGTTCTTGTAAAAGACTGGATAATCCCGGTAAAAACATCTGGTGAGCCGGGGGAATTTGCAGAGTTCTTAATTTATTCATTAACACCAGAAACTCCAGTTAAATATGAAATTCTGCTCGGAGAAAAAATAATTAAGTCAGATGTTTTACAGCCCTCTAAGAAGCCACAGAAAATCAAAATCCCGATTGAAGAGAATTACAGGGGGGGATTTGCCGCACAGTTTACTCAGGTAGCAGAAAGCCAGGCATTTGTTTCCTTGCAGGAAATAAAAGTCCCATATACCAACAAAATGCTGGATATTGCCTTCTCTTCTTTCAGGGACAAACTAATGCCCGGAGAAAATGAACAATGGAAATTAACCATAAAAAACAAAGCTGGTGAAAAAGAACCAGCTGAAATGCTTGCTAATTTGTATGATGCTTCATTGGATGCATTCGCTCCTTTAAACTGGCAGACTGATTTCTTAAGCACAAGGGAGCACGGCCATTTAAAATGGGACGAAGAGTTTGTTCCAAGGCTGATATACGCAAGACAGCTGGCCCGCATTAACACCAATCTGTTAAACTGGGACAAAAAATATGAGTACTTAAGGTTCACGTATAGTTATTATGGGAATTACAATCCGTATTTCGGGAATAACGAACACATTATAACGCAAAGAATAAAGGTAAACAGGTTAAAAAAGAAGAAGGAAAAAGAAATTGGCAACACGGAAAAAAAGGTTTCTTATGATGAAATGTTTTCCGTAAATAATGAATTATTCACCGAAAAACGAAAGCCTGTAGGAGGTAACGGGAAATTGTCCGGAATTATTCTTGATGCTGAAACTGACTCGCCAATAGCCGGACAGGTCACCTTTCCCGGAACAAAGCTCAGTGCAAAAAGTGATGTAAATGGAAAGTTCATACTGGAAGATATCCCGGAAGGGGCATGGTTGAAAGTCTTTGTGGAAGGATTTGAAATTAGGAAAGTGCAGATCCTTTCAAATAATCTGACCATATATGTTTTCCCTGACATAGAAGAGTTTGATGCTCCTGTTGGATTTGGTGAAAGTAGAATGAAAAGTGCTGAAATGGCCCCTTCGATGATGGCTATGAGAAAAGGAGAGGCCGTAGCAGATGCCGCAGAAGAATCTATGGAAGCAAATGTGGAGGTAGATAAAAGGGATGAACCGGAAGAAATACCAATACGAAAAAATTTCAACGAAACGGCCTTCTTCTATCCCGATTTAAAAACGGATGAAAACGGAGAGGTGATAATTGATTTTATCATTCCAGATGCATTAACAAAATGGAACATGCTTGGATTTGCCCACACGAAAGGTTTTAAAACAGGATCAGTCAGTAACACCCTCATCACTCAAAAAGATGTTTCCATAATGGTTAATGCCCCTAGGTTCCTAAGAGAAAGCGATACCATTGAGTTTCCGGCCAAAGTAAATAACCTTAGTGAAAGTGAAATCTCCGGGGAAGCCACCATTCAACTCATCGATCCGTTCACAGGTGAGCTGTTTACCTCAAAAATGCTGAAAGACAAAGAAACGATCCCTTTTAAAATTGAAAAAGGACAAAGCAGGGGCATCCGTTGGAAACTGGTTATACCATCTGGCATACAGGTGGTACAATATAAAGTAATAGCAAAGGCGGGGAAATACACTGACGGGGAGGAATCTGTATTGCCCGTACTGGTAAACAGCAAACTTGTAACAGAAAGCCTTCCATTTATGGTCCGCGGAGGAAAGGAAGAAACATTTCGTTTCGACAAAATGGCCGGCCAAAAATCACCAACATTACGAAACGAAGCCTATACCCTTGAATTTACTTCAAACCCTGCATGGTACGCCGTTCAGGCTATGCCTTACCTTATGGAATTCCCATACGAATGCTCAGAGCAGGTATTTTCCCGGTTCTTTGCAAACGCCCTGTCTTCAACCATTGTTAAAAGCAATCCCCGGATAGAAGAAATATTCAAAACATGGGCCGCATTAGATTCCGATGCATTGGTTTCAAACCTGGAGAAAAACCAGGAGCTAAAAGAATTGCTCATCCAGGAAACCCCGTGGTTACTAAACGCAAAAGACGAAACCGAACGCAAAAAGCGCGTAGCCTTGCTCTTTGACCTGAACAACATGCGAAATAACCTACAATCAGCCTTTAGCAAACTAAAAAACAAGCAAACACCCAATGGAGGGTTTGCATGGTTTGACGGAATGCCCGATAACAGGTACATAACGCAACATATTACAACAGGGCTTGCCCAGCTTCGTCACCTAAAAGCTGTTCCCCCGGAGCTTGAACACGAAGTAAACCAAATCCTTCAAAGGGCCATGAACTACCTTGATGCAAGAATAATTGAAGACTACAACGAACTTCTGAAACGAAGCAAAAAAGGTTTGGTAAAAATGACAGACAACCACTTGTCTTCTACTCATACTCATTATTTGTATTGCAGAAGTTTCTTTAAAGATATCCCGGTTAATAAAGACTTGAAAACTCCTTATGAATATTTCTTTTCGCAGGCCGAAACCTATTGGCTTGCTAAAAATGAATATGAACAAGGAATGATTGCTCTTGCTTTTCATCGCTCAGGCAATGATAAACTGGCTAAAAAGACAATAGCATCACTATCTAACAGGGCAACGCGTTCTGAAGAACTTGGAATGTACTGGACCAATAACCAGTATGGTTATTTTTGGCACCAGGCCCCCATTGAAACACAATCGTTGCTCATAGAAGCATTTACAGAAATCACCAACGATATTGCTGCTGTTGAAGAAATGAAAATCTGGCTGCTCAGGAATAAGCAAACGAACGACTGGAAAACAACAAAAGCCACAGTATCCGCCTGTTATGCCCTTCTGCTCAGAGGGGTTGACCTGCTTTCCCAAACGAAATTGCTGTCTGTAAGTTTAGGTAATAAACCTTTGGAAACCCTGACAGGTTTTAAAGAAGAAGCCGGAACCGGTTATGTAAAAACTGTTTTTAAACAAGATGAAATAAAACCAGAGTTTGGAGAAATCAAAGTAAAAAACCCTAATGAAGGAATTGCATGGGGGGCTGCCTATTGGCAATACTTTGAACAGCTAGACAAAATAACGACTGCTGAAACCAACCTGAAAATCAACAAAAAACTATTTGTTAAAAAACATACCGAAAGTGGTCCTGTACTTCAGGAAATTTATTCCGAGAGCCCAATAAAAGTAGGTGACGAAGTTGTTGTAAGGGTAGAAATCAGGGCAGACAGAGACTTTGAATATGTGCACCTGAAAGATATGCGGGCATCTGGTTTTGAACCAACAAGTACCATTTCACAGTATAAATACCAGGACGGTCTTGGATATTATGAGAGCGTAAAAGATGCCTCTCAAAACTTCTTTATCGGCTTTATGCGAAAAGGCACGTATGTTTTTGAATATTCGCTTCGGGCGGTGCATTCAGGCTACTTCTCAAACGGGATAACTACCATGCAATGTATGTATGCTCCGGAATTTACAACCCACTCTGATGGAATCAGGGTTCAGATAGAGGAATAAAAAAATATTTGTGATGGAAAAAAAGCGCTTTAAGCTCCAAAAGACATTACGCAAAGGTCCTCAAAGCATTCCAGGCGGGCCTTTGCGTAATAAAATCTTGTTGTTTTACTTCTGCTTTATACGATTAGGATATCACGCTTTATTTTCGCGACTGAAAGAAACCAACGAAATAATAGAAATAAAAAACATAGTAAATATCGATATTAAAGTTGCTGTTGTGTAAATGTCCCCGGTCCACCAAACGTGACCTTCTTCAGATACAACTTTTACACTTTCTTTAAATAAAGCCCCGCCAGCATACTCCGGAATGTGAGAAGCATACATCAATACAGGAAGTATCCAGAAAGCCCTGTTACTCCAGGAATGGTTGAGAATAGGTGTTTCGTTATTGCGAAGGTTCATTGCAAAAATCAGGTAGAATGTAAAAACACAAAGGTACCATCCCATGTAGTTGACAAAAGGAACCCCAAAATAGCCACCGCCATCGTGCCAAATCCACATTTTTGTGACGGTTGAGTTAATAGGATCCATAGATACATCCCAAAAAACCATTATGAAGGCTGCAATAACAGGAATTACAAATACCTCGTTGCCATTTATGTTACCGTCTTTTTTTCCCAATAAAAGCAACCCTATTACCCAGGAAAGATAACCAACAGCAAAATATGCAGGCATAATGACAACCGGGACCAGCCAGATTTTTGGTCCTAGTACGTCCGAATAGTGGTAATGTCCAAATGGAAAGCCGGTAAGAATACTTAATGTTTCATATCCCCAGCTTACAATAGAAATCATTGCCACAAAAAAAAGCATTTTCTTTGTTCCATAGCGTATAACTCCGTGATTAAAAGAAAAAAGTGTAATAATAATTGTACTTATCGGGCCCATAAGAGCTATCCCCGCAGCCCCTTTTATCAAGTTAACAGAAGCGTTGGCTATAACCAGTACTACTCCTGTTACGATAAGTGATTTACTTATTTTGTCTGATTTATCCATTTTTGTAATAATTAGTTTATTTAATACAGATGTTAGTATCTAAAAAGCGCTTTAGAATTTTTATACAGACAAAATTATGTGAGGACAGAGCGATACGAAATAAATTAATTTAAGAAGTAATTTTTTTCTTCAGTTTACTTAACCAGACTGGAGTAATACCCATAAAACTAGCAATATCTTTCGCTGCAAACCTTTTAAAAATAAAACTGTAGTTTTTGAACAGCCAGCTTAAGTACTGTTCAGAACTTAGGGAGACTTGTTTGTTACGCAGAAGTTCAATAAGGCTGAAAGTTATATCAGTATTATATGAGTAAAACCTAAGAAAAGGGGTGTTCTTGTGCAGTTCACTTTCTATAAAATTATGGTTAATCTTCCTTACTACTGATTTCTCATTAGCTATAATACTATACTCGGTAGTCGTATTAAAATAAAAGCTATCAGAACAGATTATAATTTCCTGAAAATCTTCAGTATGAAACATAACTGTTTTTAATTCACCCTCCGTTGTCAATATACTTCTTAAAAAACTGCCCTTTGAGATAAAATAAGCATTTTGATCTTTTGTCCCCTGATTAATCAGGATATCATCTTTATTCATTTCAATAAGACTACTGTTCTCTGCTATCTTATAAATGAAATCCGGGTCAATATCAGACGGTAGCTTCTTTTGTAGTATTTGCAAATGTTCTGTCATATTTTAAGATTTGGTGATTGTATGGAATTAGTGTGATCCAAAATCCGCAAGAAACATAATTTCCTGTGGATTTGACAATGAAACCCGTTAAGTTACTAATTCATTATAATGATGGGATCCAGGTTTGTTAAAAAAGACTCTTTTTCTGCTACTTGACAAACTCTTTTAGATTGCTAGGGGTAAGCACGTCTGAATTTGTTTTTTTCAGTAGTTCAGAAAAAGGGATAAGAAATTTGCAACCTTCTTTGTATCTCGAACACCCGTAAGCAGATTTCCCCCTTAACAGATGTCCTTGTTTGCATTTTGGACAGACAAGCTCCTGAGATGTCTCATTTTGACCACTACTACTTTTATCTTCAGCAATAAAAACAACCTCTTGGTTTTGATTCAGGCTTAATCGGCCTGATTTTTTTTCTTTATCAATTAAAAAACCTTTGAGCAGGCTTGTTTTTCCTTTTAGTATAAGTGCTAGAAGTTGTTTTTCTGTTAGTTTTTTACCATAGTTTTCAAAAGGGACTTTGAATGTACAGCCATCTTTATAAGCAGAACATCCAAAAGCTGTTGAGCCTTTTAATAGTTTTCCTTGTTTACATTTTGGGCATTCTAGGCCAGAAATGTCTGTTGCTTTAGAAGTGTTTTTTTTCTTTAACGGTTTGGGCTTTTCTTCTTTTTCAATAATGGTGATTGATTTCTGATTTTCCTTTTTCACGTCAAGAACAATTTCAGAAACCATTGACTTCATTTCATTCATGAAAAGTTTAGCTTCATATTCGCCTTTTTCAATTAATCGGAGCTTTCGCTCCCATATTCCTGTTAATTCAACAGATTTAAGCAGTTCATTGTTGATTGTTTCAATTAGTTCAATTCCTGTTGTAGTAGGAATGAGATTTTTCCTGGAACGGACAATATAGTTTCGTTTAAATAACGTTTCAATAATATTTGCCCGTGTAGAGGGCCTTCCAATACCGTTTTCTTTCATTGCTTCCCTTAGCTCTTCATCATCAACATTTTTTCCGGCTGTTTCCATGGCTCTCAACAGGGTAGCTTCTGTATATGCTTTCGGGGGGGAGGTTTCTTTTTCCTGGAGATCCGGCTCATGAGGGCCTTTCTCGTTTTTTTCAAATTCCGGCATAACCTGTTCCCCGTTTTTTGCCCCGTCATTTGTTCCTTTTTGAGGATAAAGTTCCCTCCATCCGGGTTCCAGAATAATTTTTCCGGTTGCTTTAAACTCATAGCTTCCAGATTCGCCTAATACAGTGGTGTTTGAAACAATGCAGTCAGGAAAGAATGCTGCAATGAACCGGCGGGTAATGGTATCGTATACTTTTTTTTGTTCAAGGGTTAAATTGTTCGGCTCTATACCGGTTGGTACAATGGCATGGTGGTCTGTTATCTTAGAATCGTCGAATACCTTTTTACTTTTTCTGATTTTTGTGCCAAGGATTTTTTCCGTAAAGTTTGCATAAGGTTTAAGGCCTTTTAAAGTCTTTTCTATTTTAGGGTACATATCGGTTGGAAGGAAAGAGGTATCGACACGCGGATAGGAAACCAGCTTTCTTTCGTATAAGGTTTGTACTTGTTTTAAAGTATCTTCTGCCGACATGTCGAACTTCCTGTTGCACTCTACCTGCAGGGATGTGAGATCGAACAGTTTAGGTGGGTGCTCTTTTCCTTTCTTTTTTGTAGAGGAAATAATGGTGAATTCGTGTTTTTTTATCTCTTCAAGAACCTTCAGTGCTTCTTCCTTCACCTGAAACCTGCCTTTGGTAGAGGAAAAGGTTACATCCCGGTATTTTGTTTTTAGTTCCCAGTATGGTTCCGGAACAAAGTTTTCGATTTCTTTAAATCGGTTCACAATTAAGGCAAGAGTTGGTGTCTGGACCCGGCCAATAGATAAGACCGATTTCCCATTGGCATATTTAAGCGTATATAACCGTGTAGCATTCATACCTAATAGCCAGTCTCCAATAGCCCTGGCATTTCCAGCAGCATAAAGTTTATCGTAATTATGGCCGTCTTTTAAGTTCTGAAAACCCTCTAAAATAGCTTCTTCTGTTAATGATGAAATCCACAAGCGCTTTAGAGGTTTGTTACTTTTTGCTTTTAGAAGTACCCATCGTTGTATCAGTTCACCTTCAATTCCTGCATCACCACAGTTTATTACTTCTTCGCATTGCTCAACAAGTTTACTAATCGTATTGAATTGTTTTTTAATCCCGTCGTTTTCAATAAGCTTAATTCCAAACCGGGGGGGGATCATCGGTAAAGTATTCAGGTTCCACCATTTCCAGTTTTTTGTATAGTCATCAGGAGTTTTTAAGGTGCACAAATGACCAAATGTCCAACTGACGAAATAACCATTTCCTTCATAAAAACCATCTTTTCTGGCCCTGGCCCCAATAATCTGGGCAATCTCTTTTGCTACGCTTGGCTTTTCTGCTATACAAAGCTTCATATAACTATTTAGTCCCTCTGGTTGAATTGCAAAACTAAGAGGAATATCGGTTGAAAACAGATAAAGAGGTTATATCTTATCAAGTTGATATTAACAATATAGGCTGATTAGAAAAAGGTCGTTTGTTACTGACAATAGAGAAACATGCTTAACTCCAATTATTTCACGTGGGTTACCAAAGCGTTCATGAAAAAACAAAGAAGTTCTCATAACTTGGATTCTTATCCATTTGGGATGGGATCGGTATTGCTAACTCTCAGGTTAAATTACCTGTAATTTCCTAGAGATTATTTTATGATAAATATCAGAGAAAAAGTTATCTGATTTCACTTTTTATTCGGAAAAATATTAATTGACACCAGGCTAATCATACCCCAATCTTTAATCGGAAAGATCATAGTATTTCCAAGTTTCAAATTCGGATAAATCTCTTTTTATTGTACTTTTGGTCGGCGTGAAATTTAAGAGGGTGATAATTAATAATTGATTTCTAACTTATTATTGTCTTCTTTATTTTTCAATAACTTTGAAATGAACTTTAGTTAATCTTTTAAAACATATTTTTTTGAACAAAACAATAGGTATGAGTAAGGAGATAAATCAGGTTACGATTATAGGTTTAGGTTATATAGGATTACCAACAGCGGCATTAATAGCTAATAAAGGAGTTTTAGTGCATGGAGTTGACATCAACCCAAGAGTTGTAGAAACCATTAACAAGGGAGAAATCCACATTATTGAGCCGGAACTGGATAAATATGTCAAATCTGCAGTAAACAAAAGGTTATTGATTGCCTCAGTCGAGCCGAAAGAGTCGGATGTTTATATAATTGTTGTTCCTACACCTTTTAAAGGAAATCATGAACCCGATATTTCATTTGTTGAATCAGCTACCAGGGCAATAACACCTTTCTTGAAGGGAAATGATTTAGTAATTATAGAATCAACAAGCCCTGTTGGAACTACTGAGAAAATGCTTGAACTGGTATTAAGTGAAAAACCAGACCTGAAAGATAAGATATATTTTGCTTATTGCCCCGAAAGGGTTTTACCAGGGAATATTATGTATGAACTTGAAAACAACGATAGGGTTATTGGAGGAATAGGAGATGAGGCTACTAAAAGAGCAATAGAATTTTATAGCCTGTTTGTTAATTCAGACTTACATGGTACAAATGCCCGTACTGCAGAAATGTGCAAACTTACCGAAAATGCTTCAAGAGATGTACAAATTGCCTTTGCCAATGAGTTATCACTTATATGTGATAAAGCCGATATAAATGTTTGGGAACTAATTGAACTGGCAAACAAGCACCCTCGTGTAAATATTCTTCAACCTGGTAGTGGTGTTGGGGGGCACTGTATTGCTGTGGATCCATGGTTTATAGTTTCTGACTATCCACTGGAGTCAAAAATTATTGGGGGAGCCAGAGAAGTAAACAATTACAAATCATTCTGGTGTGCAGAAAAAATTGAAAATAGCAGAAAAAATTTTGAACTTAAAAACGGGAGAAGACCCGTTATTGCATGTATGGGACTTGCTTTTAAGCCCGACATTGACGATTTAAGAGAATCCCCCGCAAAGTATATTGCTCAGAAAGTGTTACAATCAGATAATAACTCGACACTATATTTTGTTGAACCAAATGTTGATGAACACGGTGTTTTTAAGCTCACCAATTATAAAGAAGCATATGAAAAGGCTGATATCGTTGCCTTCTTGGTTGCACATAAGGAATTTAAAACCCTAACCCCTGATTCAGATAAAATTATTCTGGATTTTTGCGGAGTTTTCAAAAAGTAATAATAAAACTGAATTCAGTATTCGACAAATAACTGGTTTATGAAGAAAATACTTATTGTATTTGGCACCCGGCCTGAAGCTATTAAGATGGCACCGCTGGTAAAGGCTTTTAAAGCCAATAAAAAGTACTTTGAAACTAAAGTTTGTGTTACCGGGCAACACAGAGAAATGCTGGATCAGGTATTGAATTTATTTGAAATTGAGCCTGATTTCGATCTGAATATAATGAAATCAGGTCAGGATTTATATGATGTAACAAGCAAGGTTATTACCGGAATCAGAGATGTGCTGAATAGTTTTCAGGCAGATATAGTTTTTGTACATGGTGATACCACTACTTCAAGTATTGCTGCCTTGGCCGCATTTTACAAGCAAATACCGGTTGCTCACATAGAAGCAGGCCTTAGGACCCACAATATATATTCCCCATGGCCCGAGGAATTGAACAGACAAGTTACCAGCAGAATTACAGAGTATAACTTTGCTCCAACAGAGAAAGCCAAACAAAACCTGGTAAAGGAAAATGTTTCTGAGGACAAGATAATTGTAACCGGAAATACAGTGATTGATGCATTATACCTGGTTATTGATATGATTGAAAAGGAAGAAAAACTTTCTTTACAAATAAACTCTGGATTAGAAGAGAAACTAGGAAAAGATTTTAATTTGGATTCTTCAAAAATTGTACTGGTAACAGGACATAGAAGAGAAAATTTTGGCGAAGGGTTTTTAAATATTTGTAATTCTCTTTTAACAATTGCAAAGAAAAATCCGGATGTATCAATCATTTATCCTGTACACTTAAACCCTAATGTACAAAAACCTGTTTATGAATTGCTTGGTGGAGTGGGTAATATATTCTTGATCGATCCTCTGGAATATTTACCTTTTGTCTATTTAATGGGCAAATCATATTTGATTCTTACCGATAGTGGAGGAATACAGGAAGAAGCTCCTGGACTGGGAAAACCGGTTCTGGTAATGCGCGACACTACAGAAAGGCCAGAGGCCATTGAAGCAGGAACGGTAAAGTTGGTGGGTACGAATAAAAAACTTATAGTTGAATCAGTTACTGAACTTCTTAATAACGAAGAACTATATCTTTCTATGTCAAAAGCACATAATCCTTATGGTGATGGTAGGGCATGCGAAAGAATTATTAAATATTTATTAAAATAATACTTTTTTTAGTTTCTTTTGAAAATGCGAAATGCGTCATAGTTGCATCTCGCATAAAAGTTTCAAATTTTTATGAAGATACTAATGGCTTTAGAGGGGGATTTCCCCCCTGATTTGAGAGTTGAAAACGAAATTAATAGCCTCATTAAAAGGAAGCATGAGGTCGTACTTGCGTGCTATTCTCTAAAAATGGCTGATTCTGTGTATGATTGGAATGGGTGCAAGGTGCATAAGAAAAGCATATCTAGTTTTTATTACAAAAGTAGCGTAGGAGCTTTAAAATTTCCGTTTTATTTTTATTTCTGGCGTAAGTTTTTGGACAAAATTATTCAGGAAGAAAAACCTGATGCAATCCATATTCATGATTTACCGCTTGCTAAAATTGGATATGAACTTAAACAAAAATACAATATTCGTTTTACTTTGGATCTTCATGAGAATTGGCCGGCTTTGATTAGCTTCTCAAAGCATACCAATTCGCTACTGGGAAGAATTCTATCATCAAATAAGCAATGGAGTAAATACGAAATTGATTATTGCAAAAAAGCAGATAACATAATTGTGGTTATTGAGGAAGCTAAGACCAGATTGATAAACTTAGGTGTTCTGGAAGAAAAAATTGAAGTTGTCGCAAATTATCCTGAATTATCAGATTTTGAAGATTTAGTTCAGACGAATAAAACGTATAATAATTATGTTCTTTATTACGCCGGGGGTATCAATGAGCATCGGGGTCTGCAATATATTGTGATGGCATTGCCGGAAATCATTAAGAGAATACCTAATGTTGAAGTCCGGATATTTGGCATGGGTAATTATATTAATTCGTTAAAAAAACTAGCAGAAGATCTGAATGTTTCAAACTATATAACCTTTTTTGGGCAGGTTCCTTATCAAAGAGTATTGGAAGAACTTATGGATGCAACAATAGCCTTAATACCTCATGTAAAGAATGATCATACTGACAACACAATTCCCCATAAACTATTTCAATATATATATGCAGAAAAGCCGGTTTTGGCATCTGATTGTGCCCCAATTGAACGAATTATTAACGAAACTAAGGCAGGGGCAGTATATCGTTGGAATGACACAACAGATCTCGCAGAACAACTCAATTGGTTAGTAAAAAATATTCCCCAATTTAAAGCAATTAACTTTAAAGAACTAATACGTAAGAAGTATAACTGGGAATCAGAGGAAGAAAAACTTAAAACAATTTATCAGTAATGAGACAGATAGTTGTAAAAAAAGGTTCAGTAATAAACGAAGAGGTAGCATCTCCAAAGGTGGAGCAAGGTTTTATACTGATAAAAGTTGCATATAGCTGTATTTCAGCAGGAACCGAAGTAGCTGGTGTTAAAAATACTCAAAAGGGACTGATAAAAAGAGCCCTTGAAAAACCTGAAAAAGTTGAGCAGGCTTTGCAAATGTTAAAGCAAATAGGAGTAAAGAATACTTTAAAGCAAATTAAAGATCTAAATAATGCAGGTAAGCCATCAGGTTATTCCATTAGTGGAGTCGTAATTGAAACCGGCAAAGACATTAATCATATTAAACCAGGAGACAGGGTGTCTGCTGCAGGAGGAGGGTATGCAATACATGCTGAATATGTTCTGGTGCCTAAAAATTTGGTGGTCAAGATCCCGGAAGATGTGAATATGGACGAGGCTTCTTCTGCTACAATTGGAGCCATTGCTTTACATGGGGTACGTCGTGCATCATTAACAATAGGTGAATATGGGGTTGTTATCGGATGCGGTATTATAGGTTTATTCACAGTACAAATACTCAAGGCAGCAGGTATTAAAGTTGCTGCAATTGACATTGATAAGAGAAGATTAGAAAAGGCAAAAAAACTGGGGGCGGATATTGTAATAAATCCCTCAGAAGAAGATTCGGTTTTAATGGTAAGACAGTGGAGTGATGGTATGGGGGCAGATGCTGTTTTATTTACAGCAGCTGTTGGTTCAAAAAAACCATTGGCTGACTCATTTAAAATGTGCAGGAAAAAAGGCAAAGTAGTATTGGTTGGTACAGCTCCTATAGAAATAGACCGGAAGGATATTTATACTGATGAGATTGATTTTCTTATCTCAACGTCATACGGACCTGGCAGATATGATAAAAACTATGAAGAAAAAGGCAATGACTATCCTTATGCTTTTGTTCGGTGGACCGAAAAAAGAAATATTGCCGAGTTTCTATCGTTAATTTCCCGAAAACTGGTAGATGTAAAATCAATTGTAGACAGTGTGTTTTCTGTTGAGGAATCAGAAAAAGCCTTTAATTCTCTTTCTGATAATAATAATAAACCCTTGATTGTGCTGATAGAGTATCCTATGGATAAGAACTCTGTTGATAACAGTTCTGTTGACTCAGTTAATACAAAACGCAATTTAATTAAGAGTAATAAGGATACACTTAATGTGGCTGTTGTTGGTGTTGGGAGTTTTTTTAAAAATGTTCACCTGCCAAATCTTAATGCGTTAAAAGATAAATTCAAAATATATGCAGTAATGAGTCATAAGGGTTATGATGCTAAGGTTATTGCAGAACAAAATGAGGCTGAATATTCTACTACAAATTATAATGAAATACTTAGTGACCCAAAAGTTGATTTGGTTTTTATTAGTACCCGCCATGCAAGTCATGGAGGACTAGTTTTACAAGCCCTAAATGCCGGGAAACACGTTTTCGTGGAAAAACCATTGGCGGTTGAAGAATCGGAATTAAACGAAATTGAAACATTTTATAAGGAAAATGAAAATCCTCCATTATTAATGGTAGGTTATAACAGAAGGTATAGTGAAATTAGCGCAGAAATAAAAAAAGCTGTTGACAAGCGGATAAACCCACTATTCATTCGATATAGAATGAATGCAGGCTATCTTCAATCTGATCACTGGGTTTTTTCTGAAGGAGGGCGCATAATAGGTGAAGCCTGTCATATCATAGATTTAATGCAATATCTGATAGAACATCCGGTAAAAGAAGTAACATTTTCAGAATTAACACCCAGTACAGATTTTTTCTCATCTCAAGACAATAAAACAATTCTACTGAAGTTTACAGATGGCTCGGTAGCAAGTATTGATTACTTTTCTTGTGGTAATTCCAAACTTTCTAAAGAATTTATGGAAATCCATTTTGACCAAAAGTCGATAATTATGGATGATTATAAATCTCTTAAAGGCTTTGGACTAAAAATAAATGAAATTAAAAAAACATATTCCGACAAGGGGCACAGGTTAGAATTAGATTTTTTGTTTCATGCAATAAAAAATGGTGTGCGTCCAAATTTTTTTAAGGACAATTTAGATAATAGTCGAATAACTATAGCTGTTTCGAATTGAACCAATTTTTAAATATATACTCCAGTAGTAAAAGAATCTTACTTGTTGGTACATATCCCCCTCCTATCGGAGGTGTATCAACGCATATTTACCGAGCCCGGAATATCCTATTGGAAAATGGCCATAATGTGAAAGTGTTCGATACTTCTAAATCCTACATATTTAGTTATATTAAACTCTTTTTACTTTTCCTAAAAATTTTTTTCGGCCGGTTTACAGTTGTTCATTTGCATACAAATCGAAGGAATATTATTAACACAGTTCTTTTTGCAAAGAAATTTAGATCAGTTAAACTATTTTTTACAGATCATAATCCACGTCTGTTCATAAAAACAACCGAAGAAGACAAAAGGTATTATTTAAAGTTCTTTAATTCGTTGGATTTATTAATTGGAGTAAGTGATGAAGTCTTTAGCAATTATGAAAAATATGGAGTAAAATCTCAATCAAAAAAAATTATTCTCAATGCTTTTCTTCCTCCAAAACTTCTGGATGAAGCAAAAATTATCCATACATATGATGATAAAACAAGAGCATATATGCAGAATAAAGATCCGTTGATTGTTGCTAATGCCTACAAGTTGTCCCTAATTGACGGTGTTGATTTATATGGCCTGGATCTGTGTGTCGATTTGGTATATAGGCTAAAGAAAACCTTTCCTAACATAGGCTTTATCTTTGCCCTTCCTGATGCTTCTGAAAATACTGAACATCTTAGAATGTGTGAAGAAAGGATAACGGAATATGAAATTGGGAATAGCTTTCTTATTATAAAACAGGCCCTAGAATTATGGCCATTAATAAAACATGCTAAATTATTTATTAGGCCAACCATTACCGATGGAGATGCCATTAGTATAAGAGAGTCATTATTTTTTAATACAAAGGTTGTTGCTTCTAATGTTTGCTTAAGGCCCGAGGGAGTAACTCTATTTAAAAACAGGGATATATTCGATCTTACAGATAAAACAAGACAGTTATTGCTCGAAAAAGAATAATATGGGAAAAAAATACCGGAAATCTGAAATAATAAGGCTTTGTGAAGGAAAAACAGTGTTGCATCTGGGATTTATCCAGCATAGCCATTTATATGAGACTCTAATAAAGGAAGACAAGTGGCTTCATGGTAAAATAGGTAAAATGGCGAAAAAACTGGTTGGCTTTGACTATTTGGAAAAAGATGTTAGAAAAATCAAAAAACAGTTCGATTATGAATGCTATTATGCTGATGTTACAAAGCTGAATGAAATTGAGTACGAAAACAAGTTTGAGGTTATTGTTTGTGGAGAATTAATTGAGCATTTAGAAAATCCCGGACTAATGCTTCAAGGTATTAAAAGATATATGAATGAACAGACTATATTGATTTTAACCACTCCAAATCCGTGGTCGCGCCAAAGAATAAGACTTCTTAAGAGGGGTATTATCGAAGCGGAATGGTTAAATAAAGAACATACATGTTGGTTCAGTTATTTTACGCTCAAACAATTATTGGAAAGAACCGGGTATAAAGAAGAGAAATATGATTTCTACTATGACGAATCAGAAGAAGAAGAGTTTCAAAATATCTCTAAGCTTTTAAAATTATATCTGAAACTTAAACAGAGATTTTTGTTAAAAAGATTACCCGAATACTTTCAGAAGGGGCTCTTCTTTGTGGCAAAGTTGAAATAATAGCCATTTAGTATAGTAATGGAGATTCTTTGAAAAGGATATGGAGAAAAAGATATTCAAAAGCCTAAATTCCCTCGAAGCCTGGTTTGAAAACAATAATTTTAGAGGTTTTGATCCTTATGATGTAAAGGCTCACCCATTTGTGTTACGTATAGCAAAGAAAGGGACACAATCGAAAATCATGGCCATTTTTAGGGAAATTGTTTATGAAATATTCATTCTGTTTCCAAAAGCTTCGAGAAAATTATTAAATATTAAACCAAAAATCAACAATAAGGCTTTAGGACTTATTGCCATGGGTTACCAAAACCTCTATCTCATTAAAGATGACAATAGTTACCTTGAAAAAAGTGCAGATTTAATTGAATTGTTACTAAAACGAAATGCTCTGGACAATAAGGGTTTAGGTTGGGGCTACCCTTTTAATTGGCAGTCAACAGAATTTATTCCTGCTAATACACCTAATGGAATTGTTACTACTACAGTAGGTGAAGCTCTCTGGCAGCAGTACCGGTTGACAAAGAAAAAATACTATCTTGAGAAATGTGAGCAGGTGTGCGAATTTTTGCTTAGCCTGCCAAGACATGAAATTAACAATAACCAGCTTTGCTTTGCTTATACTCCGTTATTTCAAAACCATGTTCACAACCTTAACCTTTTTATTGCGGAGGTATTATTAAAAGTCGGCAGAGAAACTGGAAATGAAATGTACATTCAAACAGCACAGAAAGCAATAAATTACACACTGGCAAATCAGAGGGAAGATGGCTCTTTCGATTATAACGGTCCCCCCGAAAAACCACAAAATTTAATAGATAATTACCATACTGGTTATGTGCTCCGTATGCTCTTTTCAATTTGGAAACTCACGAATGAGGGCACCATTTATCAAGCACTTAAAAAAGGATATAGTTTCTATATAAATAACTTCTTCCTAAATAAGGAAATACCTAAATTTAAACCTGAAAAAAAATATAGAATAGATATTCACTCCTGTTCAGAAAGTATTATAACAACATCGTTATTACATGCTGAATTTTCAGAGGGGAAGGAAATTTCTTTAAAAGTCTTGGACTGGACATTGAGAAACCTTCAAAATGAAAAAGGAGAATTTATCCACGGAATCTTCAAAAGTAAACTTTTATTCCTTCCCGTAAAATCAAAGATTACTTATATTCGTTGGTCACAGGCGTGGATGTTTTATGCACTATCATCATTATTATGCAATTTAAATGTTAGATAAACTTAAGGTTACTGCAAAAAACTCGGTTATTTACAGTTTGGGTAATTTTGCTACAAAACTTACCGGATTACTCTTATTACCCATTTATACTTCAGAGTTTTCAGTAGAAGAATATGGTGTTCTGGGGTTACTTGAAGTTTCTACTCAGATTTTGGTTGCAATATTTGGTTTAAATCTTTTTAATGCATTCTTTCGTTGGTACTGGGATAAGAAATATGCTGAAAAACAAAAGTCATTACTGTATACAGTTTTAATAGTAGTTATAAATACGGCATTTGTATTAACGGGCTTATTTGCAATACTAAGTGAACCGTTGGCAAAGTTAGTTTTGGGAAGTGAAACATACAAAATGTTGTTAATTATTACCATAGCATCTGCTGCCCTTGAGTCCATAGGTATAATACCAGCCACTTTAATGAGACTCGAAGGTAAGGCTTTTAAATATACCCTTAGTTATCTGTTAAAACTGCTTATTAATGTTGTACTAAATATTTTCCTAATACTGTTTCTAAATAAGGGAATTATTAGTATTTATATTTCATCATTTGCAGGAAATATTGCTTATTTAGTTGTGTTATCCCCTTATTTATTAAAGAATATTGAATTCAAGTTTGAAAAGCAAATTTTAGGAGCAATGCTCAAATTTTGCTTGCCACTTTTATTGTCAGCCATTACAGGTATTATTCTCACTATAACTGACCGTTATGCACTTAGGTATCTTACAGGTTTAGATGCGGTAGGAACTTATTCTCTTGGGTTCAAACTTGCCAATGTCATACGTTTTTTACTTATAATTCCTATTAACCTGGCCGTTTTGCCCATTTTTTATAAGATAATAGGCGAGCCGGGCAATCGAGACTTTTATGCTAAATTCACAACATATTACAGTCTGGTTGTCGTATGGGCAATTTTAGGGATTTCATTATTCGCTGATATTGTAGTTTTTGTCTTTGCAAAAGACCAAAGCTACTGGGATTCAATATTAGTAGTGCCCATTCTAGCTTTTTCAACCTTTTTTGGTATGCTAAAAGATATGAGTTTAACAGGATTAAATATAAAGAAAAAGACAGGCGTCATATCAATTATTGTAATTGTGTTGTCAGCAATTAATTTGTTGCTAAATATTGTTTTAATTCCATATTTGGGGATTATAGGGGCTGCAATCTCTACTCTGACAGTTCAAATATTATATTTTGTTATTACATATTATTATTCGCAAAGTTATTATAATATACCTTATGAACTTAAGCGGATTGCCATAATTGCGATTTGTGGGGTAGCTTTATTCTATGCACAGAAACTTATACCAGAAGGGAAGAACTTTTGGCCATATCTGATGAGAATATTTATCTTTTTCTCATTTCCATTTCTATTATACCTGATGAAACTATTTCAACCTAAAGAAATTCTTGCATTTATTGGATTTTATGAAAAATGGAAATCGCCTAAAAGATGGAAATCAAACATAGGAAAATAAGTAATTATTGTATATTTGCTTGCATTGAATTTCCGTAAAAATAAGAAAATGAATTCCCTAAAAACTAAAACGTTCTCTCTGATTATTGCAGTTTGCAGTTTTTTAGTATTATCAGTTGTTTATATGTATCCTGCTCTGGAAGGTAAGAATATTAAACAGCAGGACATCGTACAATTTAAGGGGGGGGCACAAGAGCTTATTGATTACCGCAATACAACTGGGGAAGAAGCTATCTGGACGAACAGTATGTTTAGTGGTATGCCAGGCTTTCTTATATCAGTGCGATATACAAAAAATGTTTTGACAAAGTTACATAGAGCTTTGGTTTTAAATAACTGGAGACCTGTATGTTTCTTATTTCTCTATTTAATGGGATTTTATCTTTCTCTTTTAGCATTTGGAGTGAACCAGTGGCTAAGCATAATTGGGGCAATTGCATATGCATTTTCTTCCTACTTCCTCATTATTATTGAAGTCGGGCATGCAACAAAATCACTTGCACTTGGTTATTTGCCCCCTATAATTGGAGGCATGTACCTGGCTTTTAAGGGTAAATATATCTGGGGGGCTCTTATGACAGGAATTGCCCTGGGGCTTCAAATTCTGGTGAATCACTTACAAATGACTTATTATACGCTAATTATTGTTGCAATTTTTGGTATTTCGGAGTTCATAATAGCTATTGTCAGACATAAACTAAAGGAATATTTTAAAGGAGTTGCAATACTTTCTGTTGCAGTGATTTTAGCTTTAGGCAGCAATTTTGCTTCTTTATGGTCAACATACGAATATGGAAAATTTTCGATACGGGGGCCCTCGGAACTGACATATACTGATAATACGAAAACATCTGGTCTTGATATAGATTACGCAACTCAATGGAGTTATGGGGTCGGTGAATCATTTACCTTGCTAGTACCAAATTTTAAAGGGGGGGCTTCAATCAGTGAACTTCCTGAATCGTCTGAAACCTACGAATTTCTTGTAAAAGCCCAGGGACGTGGTCAGGCAAAAAAGACAATAAAACAAATGCCAACATATTTTGGAAAACAACCAGGCACATCCGGACCGGTTTATGTTGGGGCAATTATTGTCTTCTTATTTGTTTTAGGGGTTTTATTCGTTGACAATAGATATCGGTGTTGGCTTATTGCCGCTACATTTGTTTCATTAATTTTTGCATGGGGTAAAAACATTCCGGGTATAACGCATTTTTTGTTTAATCATCTCCCAATGTATAATAAGTTTAGGGCTGTATCCAGTGCGCTTGTAATTGCAGAATTTACCATACCATTATTGGCGATATTAGCTTTGGACAGAATTTTAAAAGGAGATATCAATAAAAAAGAGGTTATAAAAAAAGTCAAAATTGCGCTGGGAACAGTTGGAGGATTATTACTAATATTTCTTCTTTTCGGTAAAGGTCTTTTTGATTTTCAGTCGACACAAGATGAGCATTACCTGGCTCAGGGAGCTACACAGTTTGTAGATGCCCTTCAATCAGACAGGGCTATGCTTTTGCGTAAGGATTCTATACGCTCTTTAGTTTTCATTCTTATGGCTTCTGGGACAATCTTACTGTATATTAATAAAAAACTAAAACTTAATTATTTTCTGCTGTCAATAGGATTTATTATCCTTATTGATATGTGGGGAGTAGCAAGGAGATACTTAAATGAAGATAATTTTGTTCCAAAACGGAAGTATGAAAACCCGATTTCCGAAACAGTTGCAGATAAGTCTATTCTTAAGGATAAAGATCCAAATTACAGGGTGCTAAACCTTGCCGTAAGTCCTTTCAATGATGCGACAACATCTTATTATCATAAATCTATAGGAGGGTATCACGGAGCCAAATTGAGAAGGTATCAGGAATTAATTGACCACCGCATTTCTAAGGATATGCAACTGATGGGCAGCGTTTTACAGAGCAAAGGGATTGGAGCTGCAGATAATGCCTTCATGAATACGTATACTTTGAATATGTTAAATATGAAGTATCTGATATATAATCCACAGGCCCCGGCAATAAAAAACCCTCATGCTTTGGGAAATGCCTGGTTTGTGAAAAATTATCAAATAGTTGATAATGCAGATGAAGAAATAGAAACCCTTGGTAAAATAAATACTGCAGATAACGCTGTAATAGACAAAAGATATTCTGCTTTTGTTAACGGGAAAAAGTTCTATCCTGATAGTACGGCTTCCATTCAATTAGTGGAATATAAGCCCAATTATTTAAAATACAAATCGAATACAAGCTCCGAACAATTGGCTGTTTTCTCAGAAATTTATTACCCGAAAGGCTGGAATGTATTCATTGATGGTAAACCTGTAGAGTATTTTAGGGCAGACTATGTATTAAGGGCTATGGTTATACCTACGGGAAACCATGAAATTGAATTTCGCTTCGAGTCCCGGTCTTATATTGTAGGACAGAATATATCGCTTGCTTCGTCCCTGCTTTTCATCTTATTAATGGTAGGAGCAATTGCATATGAAGCAAGAAGTTTAATTCAAAGGAAGCAGTAAATTTAATTATTAATACAATTTTTTCAGTTGCATGTCCTTCTCCATAAAGGGGTAAGATTGGGGAAATTTCTTCTACTCCAACAATTCTGTCAAATGCTGTCCGGTATGAACAATAACCTCTTTGATGGATTTTTTCTTTAGTGCCCTGCTAACAGATGCAGCCTTAATAAATTGGGGACGGGCCCCTACAATAGTTAAAACTTTCATGATGGCTACTTATTTATAACCCGAGCGAGTTTATGGGTCAGGTAATTTCTACTATATTTGTTTATGTCTTTTGATTCAAATGAGAGACTTTTTTGAGTAAAAGACCGATAGTAACTTAACAACTGTTCTTTTACCCCTTCTTTATTACTATAGTCAAATACATGTCCCGAACCTGTTTCTTTTATAACTTTTGCTGCATTTCCATCAACAGGACCGATACACAAAATTGGTTTCTTTGATGCAAGATATTCAAATAGCTTTCCAGTTAATATCCCTTTATTACCTTCAGTCTGCGGAATAATTAATAAAAGCAATGAACTGCACATCAAATAATCAATCGATTTTTGGTGATTGACATAGCCGATTATTTCTGTATTCTCAGATAATCCATATTGCGATATAATGTCAGTTTGTTCCGGGTTGATATGGCCTATAAATCTTAAAATAAAATTATGTTCCTTTTTTTTAAGTATATGCAGGGCATTATAGATACCAGATAAATCATAGTTTTTTGCAATTGAACCGGTATAAGTAATTGTGAACGTTTCCGGAAAGCTTTCTTTCTTATTCACAAAATCCTCATCATCATAACCATTTGGAATTATGTGAGTCTTGAGATTGATGTCAATATCAACCAGTTCGTTATATTCTTTTTGCAGAAACTCGCTTACTACGATAATTTTATCAGCAGACTTTAGAACAGATTTTTCAAGTTTTCTTTCTAATTTCTTAGCTAACAATGTTCTGTGGAATGTATTGTAATAGTATATTTTGGTCCACGGATCACGTAAATCAGATACCCATTTAATGCCGTATTTCTTTTTTAGCCGGAGACCAATTAATTGAGTCGAATGAGGTGGACTTGTGGTAATGACAGTTTTTATTTCATGCTTACGTATAAGTTCTCCAGCTTTTTTTAAGGCAAAAAAATTCCAGCCTCGGCGCGGGTCGGGTATAAAAAAGTTTCCGCGAATAAAATGGGAAAATTTCTTTATCAGATTATTTTTCACATCTACTTCATTACCACCATGAGGAATCTTTTCGGCACCGGAAATTTTCTGGAATATTTTAAAAGGTTCCAATGTTTTAGTGTAATGGACTTCTATCCCTTTTGCTTCGGTTTCCAGACTTTTGTCTAAGACCGGATAAGAAGCATGTTTACTGTTAACCGTAAGAACAATAGGGTCAATATTAAACAACGGAAGATACTTGACAAATTTTAACCATCTTTGAACACCAGCTCCTCCGCTGGGTGGCCAATAGTAAGTAATAATCAGAACCTTTTTTTTTTCTGTCGGCTTTTCACTCATTCACATACCATTTATATGAGCTGCTTCAATAGTTTTTTCATGCTGACTTTCTCTTCCATAATACCTTCCAGCTTATCAGTTGCGACTCTTTCTTGTTCCATCGTATCGCGATAGCGAATGGTCACAGTGTCGTCCTGAAGTGTCTGGTGATCTATTGTTATGCAGAACGGTGTTCCGATTGCATCCTGTCTTCGGTAGCGCTTTCCAATTGAATCTTTTTCCTCGTACTGGCAGTTAAAATCTAATTTCAGTTGATCCATTATTTGCCTCGCTTTCTCGGGCAAGCCATCTTTTTTAGTTAAAGGCAATACCGCCAGTTTAACAGGGGCAAGTGCCGGGGGAAGTTTCATTACTACCCTTTGTTCGCCCGTGCTCTCAACCGTTTCTTCGGTATAGGCATTGGAAACAATAGAAAGAAACATTCTGTCTAATCCAATTGAAGTTTCAACAACGTAAGGAACATAGTTTTCCTGAGTTTCAGAATCGAAATACTTTATGTTTTTACCAGAGAATTTTTCGTGATTTCCAAGGTCAAAGTCAGTCCGTGAGTGAATCCCTTCCAATTCGCGGAACCCCATTGGGAAGTTAAATTCTATATCGGCAGCTGCGTTTGCGTAGTGTGCCAGCTTGTCATGATCATGGAAGCGATAATTCTTTTCTCCCATACCAAGTGCCTTGTGCCATTTTATCCGTATTTCTTTCCAGTGTTCATACCATTTCATCTCGGATCCGGGGCGAACGAAGAACTGCATTTCCATTTGTTCGAACTCTCGCATGCGGAATATGAATTGGCGGGCAACTATTTCGTTTCTGAATGCTTTTCCAATCTGAGCAATGCCGAAAGGAATTTTCATTCTTCCGGTTTTTTGGACGTTCAGGTAGTTTACAAAGATTCCCTGGGCTGTTTCGGGGCGTAGGTATATTGTACTGGCTTCGTCGCTTACTGAACCAAGTTGTGTGCTAAACATAAGGTTGAATTGCCTGACATCTGTCCAGTTTTTAGAACCTGAAATTGGACAATTGATTCCTGCATCTAAAATAACCTGCTTAAGTTCTTCAAGGTTGTTGTCCTCAAGCGCTTTTACAAACCTCCCATGTATTTCATTGTATTTTTGTTGGTTGGCCAGTACCCTTTGGTTTGTTTCCCTGAATTGCTGTTCGTCAAAAGCATCGCCAAAACGCTTTGCAGCTTTATCTACTTCTTTCTGAATTTTGCCCTCAATCTTTTCCAGGTGTTCTTCAATTAACACATCAGCGCGATAGCGTTTTTTCGAATCTTTATTATCAATTAACGGATCGTTAAAAGCTCCAACGTGACCTGAAGCCTCCCAGGTCCTTGGGTGCATGAAAATGGCAGCATCAATACCAACAATATTTTCATTAAGCTTGGTCATTGCATCCCACCAATATTTTTTAATATTATTTTTTAGTTCAGCACCATTTTGTCCATAATCGTAAACAGCACTCAATCCATCATAGATTTCACTTGACTGAAAAATAAATCCATACTCTTTGCAATGGGCTATTATCTTCTTAAAAATATCTTCACTGGCCATTTTATCTGAAATTTGTTTTTATATACAATTAAAGCTTCCAAAAGTAATTTAAATAGGAAATATAAACAAGAAAGTAGTTTGCAATGCAATAATATCAATATCTGCCCTACCTGTTGGATTTTTTGGTTCCGAAAGGAAGAGTTAGAGGAGGGTGTATCGAATTTCGAAATACAAAACCCCTCCAAATGAGGACAAATTAAACCAATGTAACCAGACTATTCGCCGAATACTTGTTCGTAAGTAAAGTAATTATCCTTGATAACAGTTTCTTCAAGTGTGTTTTTCGTAATAGGAGTTGGTTCCAGTAATATTGTATGTACCATATTTTCCTCGAAAGGCATTGCTTTTGGTTTGACATAGTTTTTTTCAGTCAATATTTTCCATAATTCATTGGCGGCTTTTTCCGCTATCAGCTTACCGGGTTTATATATGGTGAGTTCAACATCTCCTTTGGCCACATGTTTGCAAATGTCGAGTTCGGCATCCTGACCGGTTAGAATAACATTTCCCAGGAGATCATTTTCAATAAGAGCTTCGATAACACCTCGTGTAAGAATATCAGCCGCACATATTATGGCATCTGGCTCTGACTCGTTACTGGACATGTAATCCTGAACTTTTAGATAAGCATCTAATTCATTCCATGATGAAACCTGGGTTGAATAAATATTGTACTTCTCTTTTACAGGATTTAACACATTAAAAACCCCTTGGCGGATTAGCTTTGAATTATAGTCATCCGAAGAACCTCCCAGAAAGATAATATTACCTTCAGAAATTTTATTTATTACTGCTTTAGCCATTAATTCACCCACTGAGACGCTGTTAAAAGTAATGTAATAATCAAGCGGGGCATTAAGAATTAGCCTGTCGTAGGCCATTACTGGAATTTGGGCTTTTTTTGCAAGCTCTATAACAGGAGCTGCCCCAACAGCATCAACCGGAATAACTACAATGGCATCCACCCCTTGCTTTATTAGTTTTTCCGCAGCTTTAATCTGGTTTTCGGGTAAATCATAACAATCAATAAAGGTTACGTTTCCTCCTAAATCATTTACCTGAGACTCAAAATACTCTTTTTCTTTCTGCCAGCGTTCCATAAAAAGGTTGGCCAGAATAAAACCAATCTCAATAGGTTCTTTCTGTGCAAATGACTTCTGGGGAACAAAAGAGAACGAAAATGAAAGTAGGGTTAAGAACAATATCGTTTTCATAGTTGTAAATTTTTTATAATGTAGTGATAAAAACACAAAAAGCAATTGAAATTATAAAAACATGGACTACGAAACATACACATCATTCTGTATATCTGACACTAAGGATAGCAGAACACAAGCTGCTGCCCAGGAAAGGTAGTCATACCATATTCCTCCATCAACAATTCGGGCAGGGTCGTCCTGTTTTCCGTCGGAATGAAAAAACTGTTCTGTAGCCCAGCCTTTTTTCCCATATCCAAAATAACCGTCCTCCCTGTTATACGTCCCAAGTCCCCAGTTTAATGTGTCTTTTAACCGGTCTAAGATGTAATCGTCATTGGTTTGTTTATAAGCATAATAAATTTCTTCGGCTATCAAATTTCCCATTTGGTGGATGTGTATGTTATGACTGGAGGTAATACTGCCTCCACAGGATGACCAATTAAGTGATTTTAATGGTTCGTTCTTAAATTTTGTGTTGTAAGCAAACTTCCAGGAAAATTCATAATGAAGAGCATGCATAAGTTGTTCAAGTGTTTCTTCGTTATCATTAATTTCATGCATGGTTTTAAGAGCGGTTACATATGCCAGGTTACCTTCCTCGTCAACAGCGTCCCGTGTATCAATTGGAGTGCCCCATAACTCAACATTTTCCAAAAATTTGTAGTAAAACCTGTTAGCATTATTAAATATTTCAAAATATGTGCTGTCTCTTGTTATTTTAGCGAGTTCCGCAATAGCAGCTAAAAACCAAACGCCCTGAAAACTATTGTAATAAACGGCCTCTCCATTTTCTGGGTCAAAGTAAACCCCTAATGCTCCGTCATACCTTTGTTGTTCTATTACATTATCTACAATTTCTTTACAAGTTGCCAGCCAGGATTCAAGACCTTTTACCTTCCAGCCTTCTGTTTTTGCAAACTGATACGATTTTAATAAATAACAGCAAGCCTGTCCATTTACATAGGCAGAATGGGCAGACTTTAACTTTTCCAGCTTTCTATTATACAGTATCAGATCGTCTTTCCACCATCCCGAAACGTTCCAGGTATCTTTATCCTTGTTTTCATAGAAAAACCCGGTTTTTGGGTTTACCGCATTAGCGATAAAATTATTGATGTATTCGATGGTGAAATTTTGGGTTTTTCTTACGAATTTCGAAGCCCGTACCAGGGGATAGACAACCTGCATTCCCCCTGTCCAGCCAGAATCTCCGGCAATACCCGTATCAGCATACCCTCCGGATAAAACTGTAGGAAAGTAATTGTACTTATACGAAAATGCATCATGGAGTAAAGCATGTGTTAAATCTTCAATTGCTTTATTTCTGCTCACATCATTTTCAGGAGGCTGATGAATTGTATTGTAAAAGGCTGTAATAACCTTTTCATAAGCAAACCGGTTTTTCGCGACTCCGCAATAAATGTGTCCAAATGTATTAACAGCTACTTCTTTTTTAAAGGGTATGTAACTTCGCTCTGGTTGGTCGGTGTGAGAATCTGTACCCAGTTTACCATAGTAATGGACCGGAAAGTGCTGGAATCCAATAGTCACAGCAATTCGGTCAAATGGATCAAAGTTTAAAGTATCAATTCCAAGTCCGTTATAGTAATAATCCTCATCTATGTCTGTCGATTCATTAATTCGGATACCCAGTACCATATCGTTAAAAATGCTAATTACTGCATTGTGGGTAGAGCGGTCTGCCCTTGTGTATAATACAGGAGTTTTCGGATAATTTATATCTCCCCGATAGTTTAATTGAACCTGTTTACTTTTTGAATTTTTAGAGTTATTCGTTCCATAGAAGGTGCCTGGTATCATAAAGTATGGTTCTTTTTGTGGCACAAAGGCATAAGTCTGACTAATTATTGCGCTACAATCATGGTTTGATATGGCTCTCAACGAGTAATTTCCAAGGCAATCATCATTAACAGACGAATAATCCATTAATTGTTCAATTTTTCCAAATGAAGGGTGATACCATATGATTGAAACTTGATTACCTTTTATAGTGAGGGTTTCAACAGTAAATTTTTCTTTCAGTTTTGGTGTTTGAAGTAAAGTGTCGAGAAGTAAAGTTTGCTCATTGTAAGTAATTTGAACATTCTTTAGTTCTTCATTTTTTCTGAATTCAATTTTCATAATGATAGGTTTGAAGTTGGACGCAGCTTAAATATACAACAAATATGATCCAAGAGACAATAAGTTCTAAGACTTTATTTTAAAGGGATACAAGACTAATTTGCAGATTCGAAACTTAGCGAATTCATACGTGGTTGTGATTTGGAAAACCAAGAGGTGTAAGATTTAAATGTAAAACATTAATTGCATGCCTATTACTATCTGTTCGGTTCGTTGTGTTGATTTTTTTTAGCTAAAATGCAACATAATTCAAAAGGATGCGTATTATCATTAATTGAAATAATAAAAGTAAAAACAACCTTTAATCCAGCGGTTTTTAATGAGCAGGAAGCAAATTGAAGAATGAATCAGATTAAGGATTTAGTATTCCTACTGACAATATAGATTTTATCCTATAAATTAGGATTATTGAGAAATTTTTTAAAAAACAATTAAGCTGCAACAACTAGGAAATTATAGCCGATATAGGAAAAGTTGAGATGCTTTATTTGTTTGTTACCTCTGACATATTAGTTTAAACGGGACGGGTATTCCTGAAGGGAAGTATTCTTAACCAGTTTCGCAGACTTTATGCTTATTAATTCGGCTTTTTCGTAAAACCGAAGATTTTGGGCGTGCTAATGCACTTGTAATTTTTTTAAGTTGAAAAGTATTAGAAATTGAGTAAAATGAAGAAGTTATTATTTTTTTTAGGGGCTGCGGCTTTAATTGTA
Organism: Bacteroidales bacterium; assembly: GCA_965230395.1. Taxonomy (GTDB): domain Bacteria; phylum Bacteroidota; class Bacteroidia; order Bacteroidales; family UBA10428; genus UBA10428. Next base: position 80,619 of record CBDDKV010000002.1, on the reverse strand, counting down.
TCGTGTTCAGATGATAATGGAGTCACACCTGAACCAGAGTCTGCATTTGAGTATACTTTAGAAGGTGAATCTCCGAATGCGGTTTTAACATTAACAAATAAATCTGTAAATGCTTCAAGTTACAGGTGGTTATTTTCAGAAGGAGGGTCTATGACATCATCTGTTGGTGAGTCGCCTATCATTAAAGTTGATAAAACGGGTGAATTTACCATACAATTATTTGCCTTTAACGGAGACAAAAGATCGATTATGAAAAAGACTCTTGAAATTACGGGAAAGAACGGAATAAATGAATATAGTGATATTGAGTTTGGTTCGACAGCTTTTACAAATGTGATAGGAAACTATTTTTCAACGTCCGATGGTCGCATGTATAAGGATGATGAACTGAATCCGGATAACGGAGCTTTAATTGACTTAGTGTACGTATGTAAAGGAGGGGCTGGTAAAGGTTACTATGCAAGTCCTAATGATACGGAAGAAGATTATATTGTTCCTTCAGCAAAAGCAACAAAAATAAAGAAAGATGTAGACGGAACGCTTAAATCTTTTGAAGATGTAAAAGATGAAACACCGCTTAAAACACTTAAAATAACTAGCGATATAGTAAAACAGGCTTTGCAAGTAGGCGATGTTGTTTTATTTGAAAATGGCAAAAAGAAAACTGGGGCTATTAAAGTAAAGACTGTAAGTGACAATAAAATTGTAGTGGATATCAAAGTTCAAAAATATTAGGGTCAAATCAATTGTTTCCGGGTGTAGAAAGCTGTTTAGTTTTTCTTCACCCGAAACAATTGTTTTTCTTTTTTGCTTAAATATAATTTGAAAGTTAGGCTACATTATTTGAGATTTTATTCTATTAAAAAGTTAGCTTTATATGTAATACGTTAAAATGGTCCGGTTTAACTACAATAAACTGGCTTTTTGTTAAAAATAATAAATGCTTTCCTTAGGATCTGATTTTTTTATACCTGTCTGTTATCTGAATATCAGAAGTCAGTTAATGCGAATTGTTTTAAAGTATCCATGGATGTTCTTATTATTAAGGATATATTGCAACACCTTTTTTTTATTCTGCATAAATAATATCTTTACCGGGGACTAATTCAAAGTATGTTTTTGAAATCTCTAAGCTAAACGAATTATTTGTAAACTTTACAACCAGGTTATAATGAATCAGAATATGCAGAAAACCGCCATTTTATTTTCTATATGTATTTTCCAGTTCTTTTTTTATAGCATTCACGGGCAGGAAAATGAATTGCTCAACAGGCTACACAATCATGTGACTATTCTTGCGTCCGACTCTCTTGAAGGCCGTGGACTTGGCACAGGGACAATGGAACAGACAAGGGATTATATCGTTAGTGAGTTTAAGAAGACAGGAATAAAGCCATTCAAAGGGTCTTACTTATATCCGTTTAGTTTCAGGGTTGGCCTTGTCAGGGTTGAAGGGAAAAACATTATTGGAATTATTGAAGGGAATGATCCGGAACTAAAGCATGAATATATTGTATTGGGGGCGCATTATGACCATCTGGGTTGGAAAAACAAAAATGGAGAGAAAATAATATTTAACGGGGCAGATGATAACGCTTCCGGTACAGCGGGAATAATTGAAATGGCCCGAATTTTAAATTCAGGAAAAGAATTGAAACGGAGTATTCTTTTCATAGCGTTTGATGCAGAAGAAAGCGGACTTATAGGTTCTAAAAAGATAATACAGGATAGCGTACTTTCGTCTTCTGAAGTGAAGTTCATGTTTAGTTTTGATATGATTGGAATGTATGAGGCCAATAAGGGCGTGGAGCTTCATGGCATGGAATTATTGGAAAATGCGAAAAGAATAGTGGATGAAACCCTGCAGGACAATGATATTAAGATCACCAAAATTAATCCGGAAATTATTAAAAACACCGACACATACATTTTTGGAATAAACGGTATTCCGGCAGTACATGTTTTTACAGGAACGAAGTCCCCATACCACAAACCGGAAGATGACAGCCATCTGCTGGATTACGAAGGTATGGCCAAAGTAGTAAAGTTCTCTGCTGATTTGACCCAAAACCTGGCTAACGAAGAAAAACTTATTGCAACAGTTAATTCGTCAGAAGGTGACGGGGAGAGAAGAATTAAGTTTGGTATCAGGGCGAATATCGGAACAACCAGTCATAATTATATAGACGACTTCTTTACAGCAAAGCCTGTTTTCTCATCGCAGGTCGGATTTTACACCCAATTAAGGATGAGCAAATTGATTAGCCTTCAGCCCGAAGTCCTATATGCTTATGAGGGGAGTCAGCATGCTCTTGGAAATATCCGAACGCAGGCGGTAATTGTTCCTGCAAACATAGTATTTGGGACCCCGGACACTGAGGTGGGGAGAGTTTATGGAATTCTTGGGGTGTATTACAAATATAACTTCTCAGGAAATATTGATGGTACAGGTATAGAATTTAATGACGATTATAAAGAGGAAAGCTGGGGGATTAATTACGGATTTGGAGTGCAGGTAAAAAATATCCAAATAGGATTTTTTATTAAGAATGGCTTATCGGATGTAGAAATGGGAGGCATAGATGGAAAAGTTGTTGAGAAGGGAGCTTTTCTATCTCTTGGTATGAATTTCTAAAGCTGGGTTATAAATACCAGAAAACCATTATAAAAGTAAAAGCATTTCTCATCAGAAATTGTTAAAGTTATTGTATTGAAATTTCAGAAATATTTAAAGTGTTGTTACAATAAAAACTGAACGGCCCCCTGAAAAGGGCAATTTGGGTAAAGAAAAACATTAACATGTTTTAGAAATCCGTTAACATATTTTCACAACTTATTGATATATATTGAGCTTCGAAAAACAGAGAAGACTTTTGTGAATTATCGTTTATACATATTTCTGTTAGGTTCGATTTTTTCTTTCAGTATTAGTGGACAGGACAGAGCTTCTTCATTTATTTTACGTGGAAAAATTCAGGTTGAAACTTCCGGGGAGCCGGTTGCATTTGCCCATATTTACAATGAAAGCAGAAAGTTTGGATTGATATCTGATATGTCAGGCCATTTCGTCACAAAAGTAAAATATGGAGATACGCTGGCTGTTACGGCAATAGGTTATTATGGGAAGGTTCATATTGTAAGTTCGCCTTTGGATTCAATAATAGAATTGAAACCAATGGTTTATGAGATTGAAGAGGTCAGTGTTAAAGTCCCCTTGGATTACACCAGATTTAAAAAGGCTTTTCTGGATGTTGAATTGGACAAAGAAAAGCTTTCATTTGCGGATGAGTTACCAAAATATAACCCATACCAAAAAATAATGTCCGCCAATTCCGATGAAGGGCCTGGCTTTTCAATAAGTTCTCCGATGTCTTCACTCTACAGTAAATACAGTAAAAGAGAAATTTCAAAGTGGAAAGTTCTTTACCTTCAACAACAGCAATTAAAACAACCCGCAGTGGACAAGAAGTACAACAGAGAACTTGTTGCTGAAATAACGGGTTTTTCAGACTATGCGCTGACTCATTTTATGGGCTGGTGCAACTTTAGTTTCAATTATCTTTATCAGGCTACTCCATTACAAATCGTAGAGGCGATACACCTTAAATATGTCGAGTATATGAACTGTTGTTACGAAGAAGGGGCGGAAAGTCCACTCAAATAAAGAATTTCGGGAAGAGAGAGGTAAAATTAATTTACATTAGTATCAATGGATTTTAGAGTGCAAACAACCGGATAGTGGTCAGACAGCTTTTTATTGTCGACCCTGTAATCTGTAGAGCGGAAACAAGCTGAGAAAAAAATGTAATCAATTCTGTAAGACGGAAGCTTTCCTCTGTATGTTTTGCTAATTCCGGAACCAGATTCCCTGAAGCTGTCTTTTTTCTTTCCTAAAAGTTGATGGTAGGTATATGAGACAGGTGTATCGTTGAAATCTCCACACAAAATAATTGGAAAAGGAGATTCGTTCATGTGGCCTTTAATAATTTTCACCTGTTCGGATCTTTTGATAAAAGCTTTTTTTAACCGTGAAGATAAAGCTTTGTAATCATTCAGGCGGCTTGAGTTAAAATGAAACAAACTGTCTATTAAGTATTCATCATATTTTTTTAACCGGGTAGATTGTAAGTGCAGGTTATAAATTCTTAGCGTGTCACTGCCAAAATCAATATCGGAATATATACAAGAATTTGGAGAGTTTTCGAATAGAATTACCCCTTTGTTTACAATCGGATATTTACTAAAGGTTGCTTGTCCAAACTGAGAGGACCCCTGGGTCAATTCCCTGGAGTAATTAATATGATGATAAGGAGTAGAGGATAATTCCTGAACGATATGTTCTTTGCTTTGCAGTTTTCGGTCTTTTCTTACAAGGAATTCCTGAAAGCAGATGATATCGGGTGATTCATCTTTCAGATATTCGATAATACTGTCCCTGACAGAAATTCCTTCTTCCCATTCAAAATGATTAAACAACCTAACGTTATAAGATATAATTTTTAATGCATTTTGGGAAGCATCTTTATTGTTAGAAAAGCGTAACTGCATATAACGTCCCAGGTTTCCAAAGCCTATTAAAATGCAAAACAAGCTTAGCAGGGCGATTTTCCTTTTTCTCCACCACCAAAAAATAAAAAAGCCAATGTTGGTTATCAGGAGAACAGGGTAGGCAAGTCCGAAAAAGGCAAATTGCCAAATAAAGGCCGGGTCAATTATATTTGAAAGGTAAGCACCACAAAGAGCAAGTGCAGCGGCCAGGTTGAATAGGATTAATATTTTCTTGGTAAGTTTCTTCAAAATTACATCTTATCCTTTGTTGCTCATCTTAAACAGCGTTTCTTTTTCCTGTTTAGTAAGACTGTTATATCCTGATTTTGCAATTTTATCCAGTATTGCATCAACTTCTTTTTGTGTAGCTGCTTTCTCTTTGTTATAATCTTGATCTGTCATATTCCGGGCCTGGTTCTTATACGTAACCTTCATTTTGGGCTTTCTTTTAAAAGCAGCAAAAAAAGCATCCATAAAATTACTCATGCCCCTTCCTATATCCTTACCTTTTTTTAATTGTGTGGCAAATAAGTAGCCATAAAGAGCTCCTCCCAAATGGGCAATATGACCTCCGGGGTTATCTCCTGCAATTTGTAAAACATCCAGAACGATATAAGCTATAGCAATATATTTTAACTTGACTTCTCCGATAAAAAATAACCGGATAACATAATTCGGATTATAGAATGAAATACCAATTACAATTGCTGTGACAGATGCCGAAGCACCAAGCATAATTCCTGTAGACAAACCAGGGAAAATATTATAGGTAATTAGATATAAGGCTGCTCCAAAAAGCCCTCCGGAAAAATAAGTAGAATATAGCTGCTTCTCGTTTAAATATCTAAGAAAAATACTTCCAAACCAAAACAACATAAGCATATTAAATAATATATGCAGAAAGTCGAAGTGGAGGAACATATAAGTAATTATCGTCCAGGGACGATAAATCAGGACATCAAGTTTTGAAGAAACCATAAGGTATTGGAGGTACTCCTGCTTAAATGCCTGAGCTTTTGAAGCACTAAACAATGCATTTTGTGAGGGAACTACCAGAAAATAGATTAGGAATGCAACTTTTACAAGGACAAATACTCCCAGGTTGATATAAATTAACCTTGTTAATGCACTGCCTTTACGGAAAGATTCCCGTATTTCGCCAAGAATATTATTTGACATGCCGCCGGAAAATGTATTCATTACAACACAAATTTAAGGAAACACAAATTATTTTCTCTAATTTTTTAATTGGAATTAAAATTGCCTAAACCGGTTTTTCCTCCAGAACATAATCAGGGCAAAGCCAATTATTGCTCCTCCAAGATGGGCAAAATGCGCTATAACATCACCTCTGACATTTGATAATCCCATAATAATAGATAATCCCATAAACCCGGGAATAAGGTATTTTGCTTTTACCGGTACAGGAATTGGTATAATCATTAACTCAACATTAGGATATAAAACAGCAAAGGCAGCTACAACACCAAAAATAGCTCCTGAAGCTCCAATCATTGCCCCGGGGGTTCCCTGCAGGTAATAAACCAGAAATTGCAAACCGGCAGCGCCAAGTCCGGAAAGAAAATATAAAATAAAAAACCGTTTGCTGTTTATTGAGTTTTCCAAAACCCTTCCAAACATATATAACCCGAACATATTCATAAAAAGGTGCCAGAACCCACCATGCATAAACATGTGTGTAACAACCTGGTATGGTTCAAATATCCCTGTGTTTGTGGTGTAGAGGGCCATGTATTCTTTTAAAACCCCCCTTGCAAGAATGTCCAGGACAAATAAAACAACATTCATTATTAGAAGTACCCTGACAACAGGTGGTAGTGCTGATAAAAAATTCCCTCCTCGTCTGTTATTATAATCCATTTTTAATCAAATTTTTCTTTACTAATTAAAATATTTTTCCAACTCTCCAAGGCTTACCAAACTTAGTGTTTTTTTGCCAGTTGGAGTATAGTTGGGGTTTTCGCAGGCAAACAGTTCATCCACCAAATGCTGCATTTCCTGCGAAGAAAGAAGCTTCCCGTAGTTTATTGCAGATGCTCTTGCAAGAGAAACAGCTAATCTTTCCTTAAGGTTTCCATGTACACTGCTTTCGGTTTGCTTATACTCTTCTATCATCTGTTCAACAAGTCTTTGGGGTGCAATTTTTTCTGATGTGTCCGGAACTCCATTTACAACAATAGTGTTGCTTCCCAGGTCACTAATGTCAAACCCGATACTGTTTAAATCTTCCAGTATTTCCCGGACCATAAGATAGTCTTCATTTGAAAGATCCAGACTGTCGGGATACAGGGAGCGCTGCGAGGCCGATTTGTTCATGGCCATGTTACGCACATATTTTTCAAATAAAATCCTGACATGTGCCCTTCGCTGATCAATCACCATAAGCCCGGACTTTACTGAAGTAAGAATATACTTCCCTTTTAACTGGAGATAATCACTGGATGGTTTGGTTGTTTCTTCATTACCTGTATTCTCACTGTTAAAGCTTAATTGCTGGTTTGTTTCCATACTGCTGTTCAGCACCTGAATATTAGGCCCACTGTACAGTTTTTCCCAGTCTTCCGGAACAGGCTGTGTTTTCTCAAAACCTTTGCTTCTTCCACCAGAAGTTCCGGCAGGCGAAGGTTTTTTGGAACCTGTTTCAAAAGGGTTAAAATTGTGATCTATTTCAATTGTGGGAGCATTTATCTGAGTATCCTTTGTCATAACAGGAATATCAACAACACCGTGTGTATCAAAGTCGATAGACGGAACTGTATTTGATTTTCCCAGTGCCTCTTTTACTGCAGCATTAATTATCTGGAATATGGCCTGCTCGCTTTCAAACTTAATCTCTGTTTTTGTAGGGTGAATATTAACATCGATTGTTTGGGGGTCTGCCTCAAAATAAATGAAGTATGACGGATAATAATCGCCAGGCAGAATATTCTCAAAAGCTTTCATTATGGCCCGGTGAAAGTAAGGGTGCCGCATATACCTTTGATTAATAAAAAAATATTGCTCCCCCGAGGTTTTTCTTGCATTTTCAGGCTTTCCAATAAATCCGGAGATATTTATCAAAGTCGTGTTTGTTTCAAGGCTGTTCAGGTTTTGGTTCATATGTTTTCCCATGACGTGGATAATCCGCTGGCGTAAATTGGTTTGGGGAAACTGGGAAATAACCTGGTCGTTATGAACAAGGGTAAATTCTACATCCGGGTGTGTTAATGCGATGCGCTGAAGTTCGGTAAGTATATGTTTAAATTCAGTGGTATTGCTTTTTAAAAACTTTCGTCGGGCAGGAACATTAAAGAACAAATTTTTAATCATAAAATTACTGCCAATAGGGCAACTTACCGGTTCCTGGCTTTCCACCTCCGACCCCGACAATACTAACTGCGTACCTATTTCATTGTCCGGTTGCCTTGTTTTCAGCGTAACATGGGCAATGGAAGCAATTGAAGCAAGGGCCTCTCCTCTAAACCCTTTGGTACGGATAGCAAACAAATCGTTTGCCGATTTTATTTTTGAAGTGGCATGTCTTTCAAATGCCAGCCTGGCATCTGTTTCCGACATACCTACACCGTTGTCACTTACCTGGATAAGAGTTTTCCCGGCATCTTTAACGATTATTTTAATTGAATCCGCTCCTGCGTCTACAGCGTTTTCTACTAATTCTTTAATTACTGAAGCTGGTCGTTGGATAACCTCTCCTGCTGCAATCTGGTTAGCAACCGAATCGGGTAATAACTGGATAATGTCTGCCATTAATTATCTGCTGATTTTTTAGAATTTGAATGAAATATTGCCTGAAAGTAGATATAATGTCAGTAAAATCAGAATAGTGATAATTATTAATAAACGGAGTGTTGAAGTCCGGTTTGCTTTTTTTCTTTCAGAAAACCTTCTTGACATAGCCCCTCTTTGCAGGGTGTTTCTATATGCTCCGGTATCGTTTGTCCCTAATTCCTGTTCAATTCTTTTTTTACGTTCTTCTGCTTCCTCCTTCTGCTCATCGTAATATCTTGGAATATAATTGAACTGCTTTGGGCGTCCGGTCCTAAAAAATGAAATTCGCATGGCATTCTGTTTTAAATTACAAAGTTAATCAATATCTAATACCCTAACAGATATACTTATGAATGCAGAAAAAACCGTGCCATATTCCTGTTTGGCTTTAAAGAATTAAGTTCCTTAATCCGGATTTATCTCAGCTCCACAGTACTTACAGTAAGTGGCGTCGTCATCATGCCCGGTTCTCAGGCATGCCGGGCAAACCTGGGTATTTACAGATGATTTTGCGATCTCAACGCTAATTATTCCGGTTGGCACTGCAATAATGGCATATCCTAAAATCATAACCACACCTGACAGGAATTGCCCTAATGTAGTTTGAGGCGTGATATCTCCAAAACCAACAGTTGTTAGTGTTACAATAGTATAGTAAATTGATTTTGGAATACTTGTAAACCCGTTTTCTTCTCCTTCTACGAGGTACATTACTGTCCCGAGAAAAGTTACGATAGTGACTACAAAGAACAGGAAAACACCAATTTTTGCCCTGCTCGCTATTAGGGCCCTTGCAAGTGTTTGTCCGGCAATTGAATATCGGGTGAGTTTCAAAATCCTGAACACCCTTAATAACCTGAAAGCCCGGATAATTAACAAACTGTGGGCCCCTGAAAAAAAGATGACAAGGAATGCAGGTAGAATAGCAAGCAGATCAATAATCCCAAAAAAACTGAACATATATTTTAATGGCTTTCGGGTAACTGTAATCCGCAAAAAGTATTCAACACAAAATATTATGGTGAATATCCATTCGAGAACAATCAGGAGGCCGGCATAATTGGAACTGAATGAAGGAACGCTTTCCATTATTACCACTAACACGCTCAGGCATATTGTTATCAGCAAGGAAATATTAAATATTTTACCGGTGGAAGTATCTGCTTCAAAAACGATTTCAAATAATTTATTGCGAATTTTGTCATTCCGATACATCATTTAAGCTTAGAATTTCGTTATTAAAAAATAAAGATCTTTCATTAATATATTCAGGCCAACATTCGTGGACTTTTAAAATGGGTATGTAAAATTAAATGTAATGTTAGCCAAACTTAAATTAAATTTGAACAGAAATACTGTAATTTGACATATTAAAAATCAGGATAATGAAGCAGGCAGCAATAATACTTTCAATCTTCTCCATTGTTTTAAGTTCGTGTGTTGACGAAAACCTGACAAATATTCAGGAAAATACGCTTATCAATCCGGAGTATTCGGTTCCTGTTGGTAAAACAGAGATTGTGCTTGAGGAGCTGGTTGAAGAATATGATAGTGACCTGGTAGAAATTATTGATACCTTAAACATTCCCGATTCAGTTCTTACATTCCTTTACAACCAGGTTAGTTATTACAGCCCTTTGGTATTTGAATATTCAACATTTCATGACTATGACTTTAGTTCTGTTACGGAGGAAATGGACTATATCAAAAACCTTATGTTCCGGATTAATGTTCACAATGGTGTTCCTGCCGAACTCTGGATTCAGGTCTATTTTCTGAATGAAGACAATATTGAAGTGGATTCGTTATTTAATAATGGATGGTTTGTGCTCGATGCAGCTACCACAGATGACAGTGGACAGGTTACCCAGGCTGCAGAACAATTTAAACAGGACATCAATTTTTCGGAGGAAGAAATTAACATGTTAAAGCTTGTAAGGCGTATTCGCGTTGATGCTGAATTACACCTTGAAAAACTATCGGGCAAAAAAATAAGGTATTTCTCCGAGCAAACCTTCTGGTTGCAAATGGGCTTAAGGGTTGAGTTAGAGGTTCCATTAGATGAGGCAAATATCTGACAGGATTAAACCGGTATTTTACCAGAAACTCTTTAATGTATAAAAACAGGATACTATTTTAAGTATGATAAATACAAAGATTTATTTAAAAACGGGCTTGGTCATCTTTATGAATAAAATGATGTTAACGTGTTTAGTAAGGTTATTACTCAAATTTATAAAGGCATAATTATTTTCAGCAATGAGATTCTATAAAATTACCTTATTAATTCTGTTGTTCTGCTTAGGGCTAATACCCTATAAATCTCAGGCACAACAGAACCACTCCATGTTTTTTATGCATTACATACCTGAAAGTAACCTTCTTAATCCGGCAGTGCCTATTAGCTGTAAATGGTATATTGGTGTCCCGGTATTATCTTCAACGCATTTTAATTATGGAAATAGCAGTTTCTCCTATAAACAGCTTTTTAAATCTGTTGGCAATGGGACTTATGAAGCTGATATTGACGGGGCTGTTAACAGGTTACATTGGCGGAATTATATTGGTACAGAAATACATACCCAGCTTTTTGCGTTGGGTTACAGAAAAGAAGATTACTCGTTCATGTTTACAATAACAGAGAAGAACAATCTTTCCGTTTTTTACCCTAAAAAGGCAATTTTATTGGCATGGAGAGGAAACAGTCAGTTTGAGGGGCAGTCTGCGGGACTAAAAGGAACGAAGATGAACTTTAATCATTACCGTGAATACGCCCTTTCTTTCTCAAAGCATCAGGGAGACGGGCTTTACTACGGTGTCAGGGCGAAATTGTTATTTGGTAAACTCAACATTTCCACTCGGTCTATGGATGTAGATCTTTTTACAGATGAGACGACTTTTAATCTACGTTTTCAGGGCGACCTGGAAGTCAAAACGTCTATGCCTGTTATTTTTGACACAACCGGGAACCTTATAGAAGGGGCTGAATATGACGAAAGTGTAAGTGCAATGCAGCTTATCCTGAACCGCAAAAATCCGGGCTTTGCTGCTGATTTTGGCATTGTTTATCCTTATAATGACAAGATTGAATTGTCAGCCTCTGTGTTGGATTTGGGATTTATCCGGTGGCGTTCTCATCTTAATACAATTAAAGGTTCCGGAGATTTTATTTATGAAGGTCCTTTAGGCGATACCATTAACACGGATAATTATGGAGATGAATTGCGGGAATCTTTTCTTGATTCAATGAATGTAGAAGTAAGCCCGGATAAGTACACTACTTTTTTACCACCAAGAATACTTGCAGGCGGAACGTACAAGATAAGTGATGCTTTAAAAGCAGGGGTGCATGGGGAAGCCATTTTTCACCCCTCGAAAGTTATACCGTCCCTGACGGGTAGTTTACATTATGAGCCCATAAGAAATATATGGTTAACAGCTTCTTACACAATTCAGTACTATACGCTTACTAATGTTGGACTGGGATTGGTATTAGGCAGAAACCCGGTACAGTTTTATATTATGTCGGACAATGTCCCCGGTTTAATATGGCCTATGGCTACGCGCAATGTTAACCTGAGGTTTGGGTTGAACATAAATCTGGGTTGTAAAATTAAGGAAGAAAAACCGGCAGGTCCCGGAAAAGGGAAAGGCATGTTGCAGGGCAGGTGCTACTGGTTAGAACAGGACATTCAGAAAAATTACCGGAAGCAAAAGAAGAAAAGCCGGAGATAGATGATAAACTGATTTTGAAGTATATGAAATAATCCTTATTATTACCGGGTTATCAGAAATAATTATACCTAAAGGATTAAGTTACATGCTTGTAAAGACATTTGGAAGTGCTGTTTTTGGAATAGACGCAGAGATTATTACTATTGAAGTGAATACCTCACAGGGTTCAAGTTTTTTTCTGGTTGGTTTGCCCGACAATGCTGTTAAAGAAAGTCAGCACCGGATAGAATCCGCCTTAAAGACCAACGGTTACAAATGGCCCGGCAAAAAGATTATCATCAATATGGCCCCCGCCGATGTGCGTAAAGAGGGCTCGGCATATGATCTGCCTTTGGCGATAGGTATTTTAGCATCAAGTGGACAGATGGAGGCTGAACAGTTAAAGGATTACCTGATTATGGGTGAACTCTCACTTGATGGAAGTATAAATCCTATTAAAGGTGTTTTGCCCATTGCTATTGAAGCACGGAAAATGGGATATAAGGGTTTTATCCTGCCTAAAGAAAATGCACGGGAGGCTGCTGTAGTAAACGAACTTGAGGTTTACGGGGTTGAACATATGAACGAAGTTATCCGGTTTTTAAATACCGGGGAAACTCTTGATGCTACGGTTGTTGACACACGAAATGAGTTTTTCGCCAACCTGAATGACTATGCTGTTGACTTTGCCGATGTAAAAGGACAGGAAAATGTTAAGCGTTCGCTTGAAGTTGCTGCAGCAGGTGGCCATAACATAATCATGATTGGCCCTCCCGGAGCAGGAAAAACGATGCTGGCGAAGCGTTTGGCGAGTATTATCCCCCCACTGACATTGCACGAGTCGCTGGAAACTACAAAAATACACTCTGTAGCAGGTACGCTGGATAATAACTCTTCCCTGATCACACGCCGTCAATTTAGGGCCCCCCATCACACAATTAGTGATATAGCTTTAGTCGGTGGCGGTACTTTTCCGCAACCAGGAGAAATTTCCCTTGCTCATAACGGGGTACTTTTTCTGGATGAGCTTCCTGAATTTAAACGGTCAGTTTTAGAGGTGCTTAGGCAACCTTTGGAAGACAGGCACATTACTATTTCAAGATCTAAATACACGGTAGATTACCCGGCCAGTTTTATGATGGTGGCCTCGATGAACCCTTGTCCGTGCGGATACTACAATCACCCGGAGAAAGAATGTGTCTGTAGTCCGGGTGTCGTACAAAAATACCTGAACAAAATTTCAGGACCTTTGCTTGACAGGATTGATATTCATATTGAAGTTGTTCCTGTTCCGTTTAGCAAATTATCTGAAGATATCCCGACGGAAGACAGTGAGACGGTTCGCAACAGGGTTACTTTAGCCAGAAAAGTTCAGGAAGAGCGTTTTGCTGAGATTAAAACTGTTCATTGTAATGCACAGATGAGTTCGGCTTTACTGCGAAAGCATTGTGTTTTGGATGGGGAATCGAACGACCTGTTAAAAAATGCGATGGAAAGGCTGGGGTTGTCTGCCCGCGCATACGACCGGATTTTACGTGTTGCAAGGACAATTGCCGATATGGAAGGGGAAGAACATATTCAGACTACGCATGTTGCCGAGGCCATTCAGTACCGCAGCCTTGACAGAGAAAGCTGGGCAGAGTCCGGGAGATAAGGGCTACCCGGTTCTTTCTTCATTATTTCCCTTTACCCCTTATTTTCAGATTTTTTTTGTAGTATTTGACGTTCAATAAAAGCGAACAAGAATTCACTGCTGTACCCGGCAATAAAAGCTAATCCAACAAGGGACAGATTACTTAAAGATGGACTGGTTTCTGAATTATCGCTAACAACAAACAGTCCGATCAAAAGACCGGCAAAACTGCCTAAAACCAAGTGTAGACGTAAATTAATTAAGTCTCGTCTTTTAAAACTCAGGTTTTTTAGAGAAAATGATAAAGTTCTCAGAATATAGACAATTGCCCCTAATAACCCATAAAGTATTGGTAAGTGGTATGATTTTAATACCTGATATGTATGCGAAGAGTTTTGATGTGAAGAGCTTTGGTTCGTTGTAATATCGTCATGAATATTGTTATTTACGCCATCATACTGTAAGGTAATAATACTCATAATCGACTTCCAATTCTTCAGCATTTGAGCGTTTTCCTCTATTTGCTCTTTTATATCAGCTTTTTTTTCGGATAGAATAATGATTTTATCCATGAATAAAATATCATTTTGAAGAGATAACCCAAGGTTTCTCATTTCTGTTAACTCATTTTCCAGTTCATTATATTGCTCTTGCAGTGAATTTGATTCTTCAATTAACCCTCCTCCTTTAATCACATAAATCTGTATGAATAATAGAAAAGCAAATGCAATTAATGAAGAGATGGTATACTTTAGAACAACTTTTTTAGGATAACTTGGTTTCCCTTTCTCATTTTCGGTACTCCCACGAGAACAGAAGATGATACTGTTTACAGTCGTTGGAAATATTTTTTCATTAATCTTGGAAATGATCTTCCAAAACTCTTTTTCATCTTTTTCAAACCAGTTTTTATGTTTGTATTTATATTTGAGCTCAATCAGCGTATCTATTATTTCTTTACTATTCAGCGTTACTGATTCAGCCAGATAATTAAAGATGATCTCAATATTATCTAATATTTTTACAATTTCATTATGAGTATTTAAAGGTAATAGCGATTTATTCTTATTCGGCTTTGGAATATCTAATACTTCCGATATTGTTTTTTCCATTTTAACATAGGTTAGTAGAAACAGTGTTTTTATTGAGAACGAATCTTAAATGTTTTAGTGCGTAGGCCGGAACTCAGGTTTATAATTTCAATGTCCCAATTACCGGGAGGTAATTTGGGATAGCTAACAATAAATTCGGAGCCTGTTGACCAAAACTTATTTTTCGCCATAATTGTTTTGTCTTTCCTGTGATAGCGGATCCAGATAACACCATAATTTTTTAATTCGTTTCGAATTGATTCCATCTTCTTATCGTCATCTACAGGAATAATTATTGAAACCTTGCTGTTGAAAAAATTGCCATCAGTCCCTTCTGTGAATTCTAATTTCTCATTGGAGTAGCTTGAGTTACATTTCAGATATGCACTTGAGAGAACATGTTGAGCGAACACACTATTGGGGAAAACCAATAAGTTAAATAAGATCAACGGGATACAATGTTTTTTCATGTTTAATTGGTTTTGATTCATAAATGGGTTTACCAAAGCCATGCCAGAAAGAAATAAACGAAATGTCTTTTCATTTATGGAAATAATCCATGTACATACTGATTACAGAACCTCCCGGTTTTTAAGGGACATATTGTTTATAAACCAGAATAACCAGTATTTTATATACTTATGATAAGTATCTGGAACCTATAGTCTCTGCTCTTCAACTAACTTTCATGCTGTAAGGAAACTATTGCGAATTAAATTTAAGGCAAAAAACATGCAAAGTCAATTATTTTCACATGAATTTCTACATGTTGTTTATGCGTAGTATAGACTGTTTACTTGCAATTATTGCAAAAGGGTTTTATGAGAAGATCTTGACGTTGTGAATCATCTGACACTGCGGAATCAGTTTTTTTAGGAATTTTGTATGAACTCCGTTTTTAAACCGGAAAATTAGCTGCGCTGAACTCCAAATCGGTTCGGTTCTCGGAGTTTTTATCGATTTGAAGAATCTTTATTCCCCAGATTTGAGTATTTGTAAATTGGAGGTTACCTTCAGTAAGCTCTGCCGTTTACCGGCATTGGTTTCTGCATTGCTTCCCACAATTAAACACACATTAACTTTGTCGAGCTCTTCTACGTTCCGGTTCATGTCATTACTCTAACGATAACCCCGGAGCATGAGGGTGTTTCATTTTGTTTTGACATGGATGGCTTTTAGCCCTCCATGGAGTCAACAATGCGGTTAAATTTTAAACAATACCGAGGAAAACCCTAAAACCTTTTACGTATTAAGAGACGTGAAAAATGAGTGTTTACCCTCATAACTTTATTCGGGTATCTAACGTAAAATCAAACAGATATCGCACTGGGGGTAAGAGGGAACTTTCAATTAAATATTAGGTTTACATCAAAAGGGTTACTTAAAAGTAGCCCTTTCTTTTTTTATATTATGGAGAGTTAATTTGAACGTAACTGCTAATCTTTAGCAGGTTTCTTACATAATAATCCATAGCAAAACTATAGGATCGGGAAGCTCCTCCGAGTTTTTTGAATTTATCCGTATTAGACGTGGCATGTAAAATTCTGCTATCTGCACCCCATTCGTAACTTAAGTTCGAATTCAAAAGGTACAAGCCATTCTTATCCATCCCTAAGGAATAATCGTTCACACCATAATAGTATATTGTAGTATCGGTATCCAGCATATTGTTTCCCGAATTTAAATACGTCTGCTGGGATAAACTGAGGTTATATATCGTGGGAAATATATCTTTGTGCGAACCGCACCTTTTTGTATCTACCAGATAATTTTCTTTGTATTTTTCAGGAATATAGAGTACAAGAGGTACACTGTACCTGTAATAAAGATGTTCATCACAGTACTCAAAAAGCTGCCGGCAATTATGATCCCCGGTTGCAACAATTATTGTATTATCTCCAAAGTCTGATTCTCTGACCGCTTTTATGAACCTGCCAAGAAAATGGCTGGAATACTGATAATTTGTAAAATTCTCAACTGCAATCTTCTCGGTTGTTTTTAGTTGTTTCTTTATACTATCATTAATATTTACAGGCAAAGAATTGTAATGTTTAGGCCTTTCAAACGGAGTATGGTTTGTTGTTGTAAGGCCAAAAATAAATTCCGGCTCATCCTCCCTGTTAGCTTTTTCCAGCCTTGACAACATTCTTTCAAAAAGATATTCATCATATACGCCCCATGTACAATCTGATGCCCCTTCTACTTTTTTCAAAATATCTACCCGGCCTTCCACATTATCAAAATATTGATTACGCATATATACTCCGGTATTTCTCCAGGTAAGGTCACCGCCTGTAATATATGTTGTATTGTAGCCTGCTTTTTTAAAAGGATATGCACAAGATGACTTTAATGGCACATCTTTATATTTGGATTGCGACAATGGGCATGACGGAGAATTAACAACCAATGCTTCCAGTGAAGGTATGGTTCCATTGCTACCTGGCAAAAAGTTCCGGTAAAGATGGCAATACGGAAGTTGATGTTCCAGTTCCCCCAGCAGGTTAAGTTCTTTTGAATGCAAATCAAGGTAATGGTTCCCAAAGCTTTCCATTAAAATAACCACTACGTTGGGTTTATTATCATTCAGAAAATCATTTTTCGGAGTACGCGATTCCAGGTCATTATATGACAGGCTGGCTTCATCGTCCAGACTTAAATATTCCGCTAAAGCCTGTTCCGGATCCGGGTATTTATATTTTTCCAGAATCGGATCTATTTCTGTACTAATCTGAAAACGAATACGGTCGGCTATGGTTTCCTTAAGATAAAATATACTGTTTGGGGTGAAATCGTTGATAAGGGTATTGCTACATACCACCATATTGTCCTTTCCAATAGGGAAGGTACCTAGTGAGCCTCTCATGCCCAGAAAAAAAACACTGAGAAATACCAGAACATAGGCAAACTTTGCGATATAACTGTTAGACGGAAATTTGTATGTTTTTGTAAACATCTGTTTGACAATTCTTCGTATCAGAAAGAAGCCTAAAATAAACCCAATGACTATTTTTATTATAGGATAATCCTTCCATACTGAAACCAGAACAGCCTTGGTATCATCCTGAACAATACCAAAAACCATATTATCAAAATGAGTATGAAAAAATTTATAGTAATAATAATCTATTGTACTAATAACCAATATGGTGTATATTATTATAAACGTATAAACCCTGGCCCCCTTTGTTAAAACCTCGTTATACCTTTTTATACGAACCAGGAAAACAGGAAACATAAAAACCAACAAAAAGGCAAACAAATAAGTAATTACGACGGTGTCAAACCTAAAGCCGGTCCAAAAAAATGCTAGGATATCTTCGTAATGTACTTCCGTATTATTAAAATTAAATATTGCCACTAACCTGATAACAAAAAAAAGAAGCACTAATACAACATAAATCTTTAACAACTGTATTGACTTAGAATAGAAAGTATTAAATCTCATCCCTCAACAATTTAGCTTTTATAAAAATCTGGTTTCAATACC
This sequence comes from Bacteroidales bacterium, assembly GCA_965230395.1. Classification (GTDB taxonomy): domain Bacteria; phylum Bacteroidota; class Bacteroidia; order Bacteroidales; family UBA10428; genus UBA10428. The sequence goes on along the minus strand of CBDDKV010000002.1, from coordinate 62,354 downwards.
ATGATAAAATCAAAAAGTCTGAATAATGGAAATTCAATCATAAAGTGTTAATAATCAGCCTTTATTCAGAAATAAAAAAACAGAAAAAAGATTTATTTAACTTTTTCTTAACGCAAAATTAATGTTTTATAATGATTAAATTAACCTTTTGTAAATATTGTTCGTGAAATGACAAAAATACTTCCTGAAATTAAATTTGCTTTTATCGTATGAAATAACAACCCCCACGCGAAGAGTCTGTCCATAAACACAGGTTTTCGACTTGAAAAGCCGACTTTAGTTGGTTTTTATATTCCCTTTAACAAAACATTTTATAAGCCCGGGTATTCATTATTCACAAATTCGTTCTTTTGTTTACTATTTTTCTGGTTATTTTCGCAACTTATGAAAACGGACAATTCATTTACCATTGATGAACGGTTGAAGCGAAAGAAAGAAATTGATAGTCTTTTTTCTGCAGGACGGTGGCTTCGCAGCGAGCATATCAGGTTAGTTTACCTGGTCAGTGAAGTACCGGCTCCTTCGCCGGTTCAGGTACTATTTTCTGTACCTAAAAAAACTTACCGCCGCGCTGTAAAACGTAATCTTTTAAAGAGAAGAATGAGGGAGTCATTCCGCCTGAACAAAAGCACTTTCTATTGCAGTATTGAAAATTTAGAAGGTACGCTCCTACTGGGATATATATACTCTTCAAGCGAAATCACAGATTACCATCAAATAAAAAGGGAAGTAAAAAAACTTTTGGCCCAGGTGGTATCTAGAATCTCTAAAACAAAATTTTAAGTTCGTCCGGGGGATATTTTTATCGTGAAGATTAACACATACAAATTATTTATACATTCGTACAGAACAGAGAACTATTAATACAATGATAAAAAGAGAAAGCTGTATTGTTTGCAATTCGAAGGAAATATTTCCTTTTCTGTCATGCACCGACCATTTTGTTTCCCAGGAGAAATTTGAAATTGTTCAATGCAATAACTGTGGCTTTAAATTCACGCAAGGAGTACCGGACGCTGATAAAATAGGGCCCTATTATCATTCCGAAGAATATATTTCACATTCCGATACACAAAAAGGAATTGTAAACAGGCTGTACCATACTGTTCGAAATATCATGCTAAAAAGAAAAGCTAAGCTTATCGGGAAGCTTACAGAAGGGAAAAAACTATTGGATATTGGTTGCGGCACGGGGTATTTCCCTTATTTCATGAGTCAAAATGGATACGAAGCCAGCGGAATGGAGCTGGATGAAGAAGCCAGAAAGTTTGCGAAAAACAATTTTAATATTTCTGTACATGATCCGAATCAGCTCTTAAACATGGACAAAAAGGAAGAATTTGACGTTATTACTTTATGGCATGTGCTTGAACATTTACACGATCCTTTACGGTACCTGAACTGGATAAATAAAGCATTAAAAGAAAACGGCGTTTTACTGATTGCGCTTCCGAACTGTAACTCACATGATGCCAAAAAATTCAAGCAATACTGGGCTGCATATGATGTCCCCCGTCATTTATGGCATTTTGAGCCTGAAACTTTTCAAAAATACATTGAGAAATTTGGTTTTCAGTTGAAATTGATAAAGAGGTTACCTTTTGATGCATACTACAACGCTATGGTAAGTACAAAATACGCATCTAAACCAGTTCCTTTTTTAACAGGGGGCATTACAGGTTACATATCCAATTTAAAATCATTGTTTAATGCAAAAAAAACAAGCTCGGTGATTTATGTGTTGAAGAAAAACTAAATCCTGATGGGCTGTAAACCTCATAGCTTACCTGACATTTACAATGCATAAGTGCTTCATTTTAAGCTTTACACTGAGAATGCAGAGAGATAAAAAGCATAGAGTCTACCCCAACTAAGAATGTTCAAATAAATTCGCAAAACACAAAATAAAAAAGACAGAGTGTAATTTTCAAGGCTACACTCCTTTATAATCTGTAATGATTTTGTGTGTTTAAAAAAACATGCAAGTGTAGTTTTAGAAACTTTACATAGGTGCATAAAATAAATGCATGTCTGGTTGCAGGTGTACTACGCTTAGTGGGAGTGGAGTTGATTTAAAAACTACAAATTACAAACTTGCGGGAGTTGGGGGAGTATCAAAATGGTAAGTTTTTACGGAATTCATATCAATCATTTTGAAAACGTTAAATACATGAAAAAGAAATATTTTACTTTAGGGAGCATCATTATCATCCTACTAATTTATTATTATGTTGATAGAGCGTTTTTAATGAAAAAAAGAACACTAAGGCATAATATATGGGAGCATGTTGATGGTGAAAAAATTAGAGGTGATTTTATTGATACGAGGGGTTTAATTTTCAATGGAGATACAATGATATTTGATTATGGTAATCAAGGTAAGGATACTTTGATTTTGAACTATCAATATCTTAAAACAATGAAAATGACAAATCCTAAAACAAATAACACTTGCAAATACACAAAGAAAGGTGCTAGCTAATTAGCCTAACTGTTACAAGAATATAACTGTTGATTTAAAGAATTATAAGAAAACCCCGCTGATGTGGGTTTGTAACCCGCATCACAAGACAAGAATTAAGTTTAGCTTGAAATAATAAGAAGCCTGGCGTAATAGCCTGGCTTTTTGTGTTTACAGTGCAGCTATTTGGTTAAGCTTGCTGCGTTTTATGAAAGCGTCTATAATGTCCCCCCCCGTCCTCGTTTGTAACGAGGATGTATAAACAATAAAAGAGAAAATGCAGGCATTTATTCCCCCGAATGCCCGGGGTCATGAAGTTGCCCTATGGGCTGCGGTTGCAATGCCGGTAAAATAATAAAGTGCCTGGTTCCGAAGCTTCGGAATACCGGGCTTTATCGTTACATTAAAGATTATAACTTAGTTGTAGTAATATGAGCCGAAATATAATGGTAACTTTGTTTATGAAAACGGGGAACTATATATTTTAAACAGCGAAGGGCGGACTTTGGTAAACGGAGGGACATACAGCTACGAGTACCACCTGAAAGACCATTTGGGCAATACCCGCGTGGCCTATTCCGATGCCAACAACAATGGCTTTATAGACGAAGATGAGATATTGCAGGTAACAGATTACTACCCGTTTGGGATGAGGCATGAAATAGAAGGGTACCCCAACCATGCCAACCAAAAATACCTCTACAATGGAAAAGAGCTACAGGAAGAAACGGGCTGGTATGATTATGGAGCACGGATGTACGACCCGGCGCTGGGGAGGTTCCATACGCAAGACAGGTTTGCTGAGAAGTACTTGGATTGGACACCGTATCAATATGCAGGGAATAATCCAATATTGTTTATAGATGTAAATGGAGATTCTTTGAATGTAGCACAGTTGAGAGATTACGATTCTGATGCTAATGATGCGCTTAATTCGGATTTACAAGCAAAAACTGGATTAACATTAACTACAGATGAGAATGGTAATGTTACATATGCAACAAATGATAAAGGTAAGGCAATAGTAGCGAGGGATGAAAATGGGAAAAAAATTGGCAGTAGAGCAGCAAGAAAATCATTAACAAAAATAATTGACTCTGATGTTACGATATCAGTAGGAGGAACCTCCGGACTAACAAAAACAGACATGGATGGTGCAGACCCTAATTTAATCCTATTTAACCCACAACAAACACTGGATGCCATGAACAACACATCCAGTGATATGAATAGCACAACAAACGGTTATGCATTGACTTTTTTCCATGAAGTTGGGCATACTGCTTACGGAGGTGCTGGACAAGACCCCCCATTTGTACCAGGACAGGATCCGTATACAATGCCAGGGCGACAAGAGAGACTACCAAACAGAATCAGAAGACAAATGGGTAGTGATTATGGCCGAAGGTCTTCATATACTTCTTATCCCGTAAAAAGTGCCGGGCAAAATTATTTCCCATGGAGCAGAAAATCTTTAAGGCAACTACAAAAAGGGGATGCTCCAACGCAAAAATATATTATTCAACCTTGGGAAAACTAAAAAAACATGAAAAGTATTATTCTAACAATATTAGTCTTAAGCTTTAATATAACAGCCAATAGTCAAGTTGAGAATGCTATCTATAAAAAGGTTATTGATGACTATGTACTTAAGTTACGGCCACCCAACATTGATTATACTTTGAAAACTACACTTACAGTATTGGAGAAACCTGTTTATATGGACACACTCAATATTGATGATTATAAAAGGTTTAACGCAAAGTACAAAAAACTTGATAGGCAAACGTTTTTAGACTTCATTAATAAAGCTCAAGAGAAGGTGCAATTTGAGAAAATTAATATCCCTAATTTTGAATTTATAGTACTTAAAAGGGACTCTCTACCAAAACACAAAGAACTTATATTAAAGTATCCATATTGGGTTTATTCAATCTTGGAGTTTTCTAATATTGGTTTTAATGAAGAAAAAAACCAAGCATTAGTATATTATGGTTTTAACTCAGGGCCAGGTGTTGGAGGTGGAGTTTATATCGTTTTTGAAAAGAAAAAGAGAAAATGGAAAGAAAAAGCGGTTATCCCTGCATGGGCAGCATAAGCGCTATAAAATTTAAAAATAAAGAAGCCCGGACTTGCCGGGCTTCTTTATTTTTATAAGGTAAGTTGTTGTTTAATCTGGTTCTTAAAAAGGAAAGCGTCCAGGAACTCTTTAACCAAGCGTTTTTTATCTTCCGGTAAGTTCTCTACCTTCCTGAATTGATTTAGAAGCTCGGCATCACTGATACTGCTTTCTGCTTTATCCTGAAGTGTTCCGTTAATCAGGTAATCCGGTGAAGTGTCTAAAGCCTGTGCAATCCTGTTAAGCACTTCGGCAGATGGTTTTGCATCGCCTCTTTCATACCTTCCTATATTACTGTAATGTACCCCCCCTCACTCGTCCTCGTTTGTAACGAGGATGTATAAACAATAAAAGAGAAAATGCAGGCATTTATTCCCCCGAATGCCCGGGGTCATGAGCTTGCCTATGGGCTGCGGTTGCAATGCCGGTAAAATAATAAAGTGCCTGGTTCCGAGGCTCGGAATACCGGGTTTTATCGTTACATTAAAGATTATAACTTAGTTGTAGTAATATGAGTCGAGATATAATGGTAAGTTTGTTTATGAAAACGGGGAACTATATATTTTAAACAGCGAAGGGCGTACTTTGGTAAACGGAGGGACATACAGCTACGAGTACCACCTGAAAGACCATTTGGGCAATACCCGCGTGGCCTATTCCGATGCCAACAGCGATGGCTTTATAGACGAAGATGAGATATTGCAGGTAACAGATTACTACCCGTTTGGGATGAGGCACGAAATAGAAGGTTACCCCAACCATGCCAACCAAAAATACCTCTACAACGGAAAAGAGCTACAGGAAGAAACCGGCTGGTATGATTATGGCGCCAGAATGTATGATGCAGCTTTAGGGCGGTTTCATACGGTTGACAATTATGCAGAAAAGTACGTGTCATTAAATCCTTATCAATATACAGCCAATAATCCTATTAATTTCATAGATTATAATGGAGACTATATCTTAATGCATGATGATAATGGTGTGGCATTTTGGTATGAAAATGGGAAAGCCTATTGGACGGAAAAAGATGAAGATGGTAATACTGTTAAAGGAGATGAATATAAAGAAGTAGATAAAAACGATGCCATTAAACAAACAGTTAGTGATCTTAGTAAGATTGAGGAGACTGGATATGGGAATCGAATGGTAGACGATTTAGTGGGCTCTGATAAGGCCACTTCTATAACTTTTGATCAAGGCTTTTCTGATAGGAGACCGGGCTATTTTCAGGGTACACTTACAACAAGTGCTATTAGATATCAAGACTTAGATAGACTTGTTGATGGTGTTAGGTCTAGTGAGACTTTTATTACACTTGGACATGAAATTGCCCATGCATGGGCAAATCAGTTTGCACCAGACTATTCATGGTATGATACCCGACAAGGAGACCTCTTAACTTCCACAAATGCTGCACCTAACACGCAAAAACTAAAAGCTGAGAGGTTTGCTATGAGGTTTGAAAATTACTTAAGAGCTATGAATGGGGAAAGTACAATGCGCGTTAGATACGGAGGACAGGTTAATTTATCTAGATTTAGGAGATATAATCCTACTTACTTTAAAGAAAACCCTCTACCAAAGAGCTATATGCACATTAAGCCGAAGAACGCTCCTGTAAATCCAATTTATTTTTATCCTCCTGATGTTTCATGGCCGAAATAATTGTGCTGGAGATTTTAATTAAACTATTGTTCAAAATCATATTATAAACATTAGATGAAGAAATATTATATAGCTGTATTAGTTGTTTTAGTTGCTGTATTAATAGTCTCTGTAGCAAAAAAAAATAACATGACCAGTATCTATTTTGGCGCAACTGGGGATGTCTGTTTTACATCAATCCCAGAAATTTGTAGTCAACCGGAAAAGTATGATGGTAAAACTGTGATTGTTGAAGGTTATTTATTTGCAGGCTATGAAATAGAAGGTATTTATCCAGAAAAAAAAGATGTACTAGGACAAACAGGAATATGCATTAACTTAATGCATCTTGCAAATATTCATGGAGAAAGCGTTCCCGAGACTATAAATGATAAACCTACAGGTAAAAAAGTACTAGTGATGGGTAAATATAAGCTTGGAGAAACTGGACATATGAATAGTTGTTGCGGTGAATTAATTAGCATTAATAGTTTAAGTTTGTTTTAATAAGCATCTAAAACAACTATAATGAAATAATGAAAGCTTGGCGGATATTTTCTTTGCCAAGCTTTTACTTTTATAATGCTGCGATATTTTTATTAAAGAAGTCTTTAAATTTACGTTTGGTTAGCATTGTGTCAATTATATTAAAGACAGTAGAACGGTCTTTTTCGTCAAGCTCTTGGATTAATTTTACTTGTTCAATTAAGCCTTTATCCTCAATGGTTATTTCCTTTGGAATATCGCCTTCAAGATGTACAATCTCGTCAATGGTAACACCGTAAAAATTAGCCAGTTTATCAAGGTTTTTAACCCCCCACTCGTCCTCGTTTGTAACGAGGATGTAGAGGAATAAGAAGCACAAAGCAGGCATTTATTCCCCCGCTGATGTGGGTTTGTAACCCACATCACAAGACAAGAATTAAGTTTAGCTTGAAATAATAAGAAGCCAGGTTGTTACGCCAGGCTTTTTGTGTTTACAGTGCAGCTATTTGGTTAAGCTTGCTGCCCCCACTCGTCCTCGTTTGTAACGAGGATGCAATAAAAAAAATTGACAACCAACATTTATAAAATGCAGCGAACAAACGGCTAAAAGACATGAATGATTTAAGTTCAATATGAAAATATCCGCGTTGCAAACGCGGACAAGAAGGCTGACGTGTATCCAGCTGGCGCAGATTTGCAATCCGTGCAAAACAAAACAGATGGACAAATTTCAATATATGTAAACAGACAAAACATAACAATTATTACAAATAATAAGGTTCAGGAATAGGTTAACCTACAGTTTGTCTTGTTTAATAAATTCTTTGTAATACCCCTCCCCTGTCCTCATTTGAAGAACAAGGATGCAAAAGAATAAGAAGCACAATGCTGTTCAATGCCGTATAAAAAATAAAAGCCGATCAGCGTCCTGATCGGCTTTTGAGTAGTTAGTTATAAAAGCGTGTGAAATAAATCCTTATTTAAAAAATACTAAACCCGATAGTAAGTCCGGCCATCACAACCGAGACCATTGTCATAAGTTTAATAAGTATGTTAAGCGAAGGCCCTGAAGTATCTTTAAATGGATCACCAACGGTATCTCCAATTACTCCGGCGGCATGTGTATCACTGCCTTTCCCTCCGTAATTTCCTTTTTCAATGTACTTCTTCGCGTTGTCCCAGGCACCTCCGGCATTGTTCAACATTCCTGCAAGGGTAAATCCGGTCACCAATCCACCAGCAAGCAAGCCAATAACACCGGCAACTCCAAGAACAATTCCAACAAGAACAGGTACTGCAATGGCTAAAAGAGAAGGTACCAACATTTCACGTTGTGCCCCTTTCGTAGATATTGCAACACATTTTGCATATTCGGGTGTGCTCGTTCCATCCATGATACCGGGAATTTCTTTAAATTGTCTACGGACTTCATCAACCATGGCCCCAGCTGCTCTTCCAACAGCTTTCATCGTCATCGCACAAAATACGAATGCCATCATTGCCCCAATAAACAGCCCTCCAAGTAACATGGGGTTAAATATCGTCAAATTATAGTAATTTACAAAATTTTCTACGGTTGCTTCTGAAAGATCTGTTAATCCGGTGCTGGCAAGGAATGCTTCACCCTTCTCCGGGATTTTTCCGAGCCACAACCTTACTTCTTCCATATATGCAGCAAGCAGTGCCATGGCAGTTAGTGCGGCCGAACCGATGGCAAAACCTTTTCCGGTAGCTGCTGTGGTATTTCCAAGCATATCCAATGCATCTGTTCTCTGGCGAACTTCCGGCGGTAGTTCTGACATTTCAGCGTTTCCTCCCGCGTTATCCGCTATAGGGCCAAATGCGTCAGTAGCTAAAGTAATACCTAATGTAGAAAGCATACCTACAGCGGCAAAACCTATTCCGTAAACACCCTGTGCAAAATCGCTAAATCCCCCGGCAAAGCCATAAGCGGCTATAATACCGGCCACAATCGTTACAACCGGAATCCAGGTTGAGTACATACCTACTGCAATCCCATCAATTATTGTGGTGGCCGGCCCTTGTTGCGCCTGTCCGGCTATTCCCTGTGTTGGTTTATATTCGTCAGATGTATAGTATTCCGTTCCTTGTCCGATAATGACACCTGCAAGCAGTCCGGCCACGACAGAGCCAAAAACACCCCAGGTAATCCAGCCAAGGGCAGCAAGCCCTGCAACGGCAACTAAAACAAGGATTGAACTTCCAAACGTTCCAATGAAAAGTGCCCGTAATAATGTTTTTTGGGTAGCTGATTCTTTTGTCCGAACCATGAAGATGCCCACTATTGAGAGTATGATACCTATTGCAGCCACCAGCATGGGGGCTGTTACTGCCTGTACCTGTGATATGTCCTTTACACCAATAAGTGCAGCACCAAGCGCAGCAGTTGCTAATATTGAGCCTGCGTAGGATTCATATAAATCTGCACCCATACCGGCCACATCTCCTACGTTATCACCTACATTATCTGCGATAGTTGCCGGATTACGGGGATCATCTTCGGGTATACCCGCCTCAACTTTTCCAACAAGGTCAGCCCCAACGTCGGCGGCTTTCGTATAAATACCTCCGCCTACACGCGCAAACAATGCCTGGGTAGATGCTCCCATTCCAAATGTAAGCATGGTTGTTGTTATTTCAATATATTTTTGTGTATCAGTAGTCCCTGCATGTACAAAAGGTCCCCAGCCGTTAAGCATATGGGCTTCCGTAAAAACAACATTATCCAGAAACAAAAACCACAAAGCAACATCCAGCAGGCCAAAGCCAACAACCACCAAGCCCATAACTGCACCACTACGAAATGCAATTTGAAGCCCTTTGTTTAATGATTGAGAAGCTCCATGGGCAGTACGTGCCGAAGCAAACGTAGCCGTTTTCATTCCAAGAAAGCCGCAAAGCCCGCTAAAAAAACCTCCCGTTAGAAAGGCTACTGGTACAAAAGGGTTCTGAACACCTAAAAAGGCAAGAACAGTTAAAAAAAACACTAATACTACAAAAACAATCCCTACCACTTTATATTGTCGGGAAAGATATGCCATTGCTCCGTCGCGAACATGCTGTGCAATTTCCTTCATACGGTCCGTACCTTCGGAATTCGTCATCATGTTCTTGAAAAACAAGTAGGCAAAGAGGAGGGCCAAGACAGACCCGATTGCTGCTAATATGGGAATTAGCAAAGAAATATTATCCATAATTAAAAGGTATTTATTGTTAATTGATTCTTCAATTCCTCAATTATTTTTTAATATTCATCATCGCGGTAAACAAATATAAAAATTTTTGCCAGATACGTTTGAAGGTCATGCATTAATTGAATAAACCCGGCTTAGGATACCAGAATCGAATATCCCGGCTTTTCTTATTTAGTTCGCTATTGTCCTGAATGTTATAAATAAAGCATGCTTGTTATTTATTCTTATTTTAAATAAGGAATTTTTGCTTTTGGATTTAAAAACCGTTTGAATTTTAATAAATGGAATGTTAGAACGCCTTAAAGAACAAATTCTAAGCGGTCTCTATGTAAATTCATTCCCGCTTCAATCAATATTTACTAAAAACTCCATTTTAACCTTAAAAACCCAAGATGCGCCTGATTTGTTATTTCTACGGTCAAATCCAGTTGAAAATAGAAATACTGATAAAAAAGGGCCAGTTCCAGGTTGTCTCCCAATGAATAATCAATGCTCGGTCCCAGATAATAACCTTTTAAATCAGTCCCGTGAAAATACATAGCGGATAAGGCCGCAGTAATTAATGGTGTTAAAGGATAACTTGTCTGGGCAAAAAAACTGTGTTTGGTATAAGCAAGATTTCTTATCGTTACGGGAGCACTGTTTATTTTCCAAAAGCCTGCTGTTGAGGTTTGAGAAACAGCACTTGAATAAAGGTACTCTGCACCGACAAATAAATTATTTTTAAAGGTGTAATCTACTCCGGTACTTGAAAGAAGCAGTTCTTTCCTGTTAAACGAATTTTCTAAAGGAGCGATGTAAGTAGATTCCGTTCTTAAGCTAAGCCCTTTAAAATCTGTGGTCAAACCAAAACCTCCGATGAAATCTGACCCTTTCTCATCTGTACCAATTTTTCCAAAATACCCCCCAATAAATTGAAAATCAATTCCCCATTTGTTCAGCCTGAACAGTGCTGCAGAGGTCAAATTATCGTTGCCATCAAGCTTGACGGCCACATCAATGGTAGATGTATAGCCTGGATAATACTGCAACCTGACAGCGTCTGCTCCGGGACGCTCAACGTAATCAAAATCAAAAAAATTATATGTGTTGAAAATATCATTGGGGTTCCAGGCAAATGTCTGCCCCCAGTTAATCCGTTGTCTCCCTATGGTGAAATCGAACTTATCGACGGAGTATTTAAACCATAAACGATCCGCTGTGAGCTGGATAAGCCCACTTTCATCAAATGTCTGATTAAACGTCAGCGGGAGAAGGTACCCCTCTTTTTGGAACCCGTCTTCGTATTCCCCCTGTTTGGTAAAATCCCCATATAATAATTGATTTCTAAACTGGACAGAAGTCGTTATTTTCCCGCTTGGGTACCAATACAAGTTAAACCGGTTATGCACAACACCCTGATAAAATGTCTGCGACACCTTTTTAATTGCAGGAGGCAGAACAGAAAGGTCCAACGCATCTGATTCGCTTACCATTATTTGCGGCATACCTGATAAGTACCCGTTATACTGAAATTTTTGCTCGCCATTTTGACTAAAAAGCAGAGAACTACATAAAAACAAGCATATAAAATAACCAACGTTTTTTTTCATTTCAATACTTTGACCATTGTGTTTTTTATCACCAGCAGAGGTGCCACAAACTGAAGCATGAGAATTGTGTTTACAACAACACTAAAGCCTGCTCCATGATAGAAAGAATAAAAAGTGTCTATTATGTACCATACTATAAGAGAGTACATAATAGCGTTCCACGACCACTTCTCTTTTTTTTGCAGAGGGTAACGAATAAGAAAGAGCATAATAATGCCCCAGGCTGCCATAACGGAACCAACGGAACTTAGCACCCACTCCTGCAGCGAGCCGGAATGTTCTTTTACCGTGCCGCTTGTATAAAAAGCATCATTTATAAACCGGTGCATAAAATTTAATATGCTTGTTTGATTAAATAACGATACAAATAATCCCCAAACGGTGCATGTGACAGCCGCAACTTTTAACCAGCCGTACCAAAATTTTTCTGCGTTCATCTTTGTTAAGGTTTTGTTGTGCGATTTCTTCCTTTTAACTATGGTTATTGTTCTAATGACAATTAGCCCGGGTTAAAAGTTGCATATCCGGTCCCTAAATTTTAACCGACACCTCATTTACTTCTTTTCATCACTGAGAACTTTTCCGTCTTCTATTGTTATTACTCTGCGGGCTTTCTTTACCACGCGCTGATCGTGGGTGGAGAAAATGAATGTAATATTTTCTTCCTTATTTAGCTTCTCCATAATATCCAAAAGGTTTTCTGTCGATTTGGAATCAAGGTTGGCCGTAGGTTCGTCTGCAAGTACAAACTTCGGTTTTGATGCCAGTGCCCGTGCAACCGCAACCCTCTGTTGTTGCCCCCCGGAAAGTTTATTTGGCCTGCTGTTGAGCCTGTCGCCCAACCCGACCTGGGTTAACAGTTCTTTTGTTCTTTTATAACGGTCTTTTGCCGGCACGCCCTGCATCTGCATTATGAACTCCACATTTTCCTTTGCAGTCAATACGGGGACCAGGTTATATGACTGGAACACAAACCCAATGTTATGCAACCTGAAATCAATTAACTTTGAGCCTTTTAAATCATGAACATGGGTACCCCCTATGATAATGTCCCCTGCCGTAGGATGATCCAATCCGCCCAGCATATTGAGCAGTGTTGTTTTTCCTGAACCGGAAGGCCCTACAATAGCCGCAAATTCACCTTCTTCGAATTCAAGGTTAATTCCCCTAACGGCATGGACTTTGACTTCAGAATCGTTGTATGTTTTTTCTATGTTTTTTAACTCTATTACTTTCATGGCTATTTTTTTATAAAAAATCAATCTGTATTTTTATTTCTCCCGATCTATAAATTGATCAATCTGTTCTTAGTGCTTCGCAAGGGTTTAACCTCAGTGCTTTTCTGGCCGGCCAGATTGAAGAAATAATTCCGGTAAAAATGACAAGAAAAGTAATGGTTACAAAGTTATCCCAGGCAACAATCGGGTAAACTATGGAAGCATAACCTATTGCTTCAAAGCCTTCTGCCCATTGCGAAAAATTTACGCCCACTTTTCCGAGAATTTTCACAATAACACCGCTAATTATCATTCCGGCAACTGCCCCTGTTAATGATAAAAATACCGACTCAAGCATTATCATCCTGAATACCTTCTTTTTGTTCATTCCTATTGCCATTAACATACCCAGTTCTTTAACCCTCTCAAGAACCGACATTAACATGGTATTTATGATGCCAAAAGCCAGGGCCAACAAGATTATACCGACATAGATGTAATTAAAAATTTTACCAAAATCGGCAAACATGGCCAATTCAGGCGAGAGCTTTTTCCAGGACATTACATTGTTTTCCGGGAAGTACCCCTCCAGCTTTAACCCAAGTTTATGCCCGGCTTCGTCATCATTTGAAATAATGGCTATTTCATGAACAGCATCCATGGACAAACCCGTATATCGGGTAAGGACATCCCTTTCAACAAATGCCGTCACCCCATCAAAAACACTATTGTTTGTCTCGTATATTCCTCTTACCCTAAAGACCGGAGTTTCCATATTTCCGGCTGTATCAACTATTGTCATTCGAATACGTGCCCTCAATCTGAAAAACGAAAAATAATCGGTAAGTTTATCTCCATATTTGTCCATTTCCTGTTCGTTCAGGGTATCCGACAAAGCCAGCATGAAGTCCTTTTCTGAGCGATACCTCCGGGGTTCAAGTCCACGCAACTTTTGAACCAATTCCAAAGGAAATTCCTCCGGGTTCATCGTATCGGTTTTCTCTGGTGTTATCTGCCAGTTTTTTAATTTAAAATTCTCTGCAGCCTTTTCTCCAATAATAATGGAGGGCAACCGGTGTTCTCCTTCAAAATAACCGCCCTCTATTATATGTTTATGAATTTCGGTAACATGTTTTTCTCTCTCCGGATCAATACCTTTCAAAATAAGCCCGCCTGCCCCCCAGTCGCTTTGTGCCATGGCAAAAAATTTGATTCGCCCTGCATAAGCCCTGATTTCGGGTATAGTATCCAGTGTTTTTACAACTTTTTGGTAATTCCTTACTGTAAACCTGAGTTCTTCGTTGTTAATAAAATCAGGGTGATGAACCTGAACATGAGACAGTTCATTGTTTATACTCGAATGAATTCTTTGGGTAATCCATCCCTGCATTAACCCTATAGCCATAACCCCACCGAATATTCCAAGCATCACGGCGACAATAACGACCAGACTTCGTATCCTATTTCGCCATACATTTTTCCAACCTAATGATAAAACCATTTTTCTCTGTTTAAAGTTTTATATTATCCTTTTAGAGCTTTTACAGGTTGTAACCGAAGGACCTTCCGCAATGGTATTATGCAGGACAATACAACCATTAACGCAACCACCGTTCCCTGCCAGATGACATAAGAATCGAGCCAAAGAAGGGGCAGTACCGGTTCTATTCCGTAGCTTTCCATCATATGGGCCATTTCGCCGCGGAGCCGGATTGGGTATTTGTTTAAACTGTACAAAAACGGAAGGCTGAGAACTATTCCGCTTAGCACTCCAAGCAATCCTATAAAAACCATTTCTATAAGCATAACTACCGCCAACCGGGTTTTCTGCATCCCAATAGCAACCAAAACCCCGAATTCCCTTGTTCTTTCATGTATCATCATAAGCACCGTTCCTATTATCCCAAAAAATATGATGAAATACAAAAGCCCAAGCATGAATTTTCCTCCCTGATTATCGCCTTCAATCTGTTGTACCAACACCTTGTTAAACTCTTTCCAGTTTTTTGCCCCTGTAAGCCCCTCCGCTAAAAGTTCATTCAGCCTGTGCTGGGTTTTAAGCATGTTCTTGTCTTTATTATCATAGAGATTAATTGCGATTGAAGTAACATTTTCGCCCAGATCCGTAAAATACTGAGCCCGTTCCAGTGTCATGTACACGAGTTTATTATCCAAATCGGGATTAGGAAATTTTACAATTCCGCGGATAGGGAATAAATCTGCAGCAGTAGCTCCCCGGTACCCCTGTCCAAGTAATACCAGGGTATCTCCAACGGTAAGCTTAAGGTATTTTGCCAGCCGGCTTGAAACTAACACCCCGCTATCCCGCTTTCCTAAAGATGTTCCAGGGTATTTCCCTGCTGTTTTTAGGGTGGCCAGTATTTCTTCCGATCCTTTTTCTTTCAATTGTAAATCGGAAAGAATATTCTTGCCAACTGCGTACGATTTTTCTTTTATTTCGTCCAGCTTCTCCTTAACCTCATCTGGTAAACTGGTGTTCAATTTAAGGTTATCGATAACCTTTTCGGAGAAGTAATACTTAACCAGTTTTTTTGAAGGATCGGAAACCCCCTTTTCCTTGTCAGGAACTATACCTACAACCATTGCTGCTTTTGTCTTGGGTCCAGACGAAGCAAGGGCAAAGGTTTCTACACGGGGAACAATAGCTTTAGCTTCCTCAATGGTTTCCAGTTTATTAAGTAATTCTTTGTTATAAGGAAAAGTATTTTCCAAAGACGGTTCGTCCTGATAATCTTTATGCTGGATTTGAATAAACCCGGAATAGGATTCAACTGCATTCTTAATCATATGGTTGTAAAGCCCCAACTGGAAAGAACGCATAATTAAAGCAAAGAAAACCGCAAAAAGAATGGAGGCAGAAGTAATTGCTGTCCGCCTTCTGTTTCGCCAAAGGTTTCTCCATGCTATTTTTAAATACTCTTTCACGCGAATATATTTTAGTTAAATGTTTGATGTAGCGGTTCAATAATACCAAGCCATTATTCTGCTCTAACTTACCTTACCCTCTTCATATTCTGCTGAGAAAAGAAAGCATCTTCAACAGGGATATTGAATTTAATTTCGTGGGTTGTAACAATTGTTTTATGGCCATCTTCATCTGCAGGTATTAACTCGAATATAGAAGGTATATAGCGCCCTCCCATTTCTTTCAGCTCTTTTCCAGTTTCTGTTTTAACCAGGTATTCATCTTCGTCATAATACGCAAGCTTCAGGCTTATTTCATGCTTTTTAGAAACCCACATGATTATCTTTCCCCAAACCACCGGGGCCTCCGGTTTAGGAAGTAATTCAATTTTATAACACTCCTCTCCGGAAACACTTTCCTCTCCAAGGATCTGGTGTGTATAATCAACTACAATAGAGCGTTGATTAAGCAGGTCGTCGTTCGTAAAGTCAGATCCCATCCAGCCCTGCGAAAGCATTGAAGTAGGAAGCTTTATCATTCGGCTTATCTGCGGGTTCCAGTTCCACATTTCCCTGTCCCGTTTTAAAAAGGTTTGTCCCTTTTCTTTCGCAGGTGCAGAAATGTAGACCAGAGAATACTCCGTCCCTTTAGACCAACTTTTAAAAGTAATGGTCCTTTCCCAGGCCGGGCGTATAATTTTCATTGACATAATACTATATCCGGATTTCTCCCCCCGCATCCTGTCATCGGCACGTTTTATTATTTCCGTGGCATTCTGGCTAACGGCTTTTACTGAAATGAAGAGGAACAAGAACAAAGAAATCCTTTTAAAATCTGAAATTTTTCTCTGCATGGCTTTCGTTTTTAGATATTAGTTAAATTATATTCGGCATTTTCTACCTGTACATATTGTGAAGAATTTTTTTAACCCCTTCAAGCGGATAATTTTCAGGATCCAGTACATAGTGCAACCCTATTCCATCAAGCAAAGCAGCAAAAACACGCATTTCACTTTCCGGATCTTGGTAATTACCTTGTTTAAAATAATTCAAGATCATCGCCATAAAGGTCCCAAGTCTTTCCATGATAAGCGGTTCTATAATTTTATATACTTCTGGTTGCATCATTACCATGAAATACATCCGCCAAAAACGAATATTTCCACCAAAGACCTTGAAAATATTATCAATGAAAAAATGTATTTCTTCCTTGGTTAAAATTTCACCTTCTTTTGGGTCGAAAAAACCTGCAACTTCATCAATTCCGGCATACATAATTCCAATTATGAGCTCCTCCTTGCTTTTAAAATAATTGTACATAAGTCCTTTCGAAATCCCGGCCTTCTCCGAAATTTTTGCAATAGAAACTTTTGAAAACCCTTCCTCGGCAATAATCTCCAAAGCGACATCCATTATTTGTTTTTTGCGCTCTTCTCTTATTTGTTCAAATTGTTCCTCTGTTCTTGGTGACATTTAACCCTTTTGTTTTTTTATTTTTGATTGAACGTTTGTTCAAAAATAAAATTTAAAAATATAATTGTCAAGAAAAATTTGCTTTTTTTAGGATTGGAACCCTTATTTTAAGGTTATGAGATTATTTGAATGCTTCTGCTTTATTGAGAGTGTGCCGTTGAAATAATTCGTGTCAAGATAACAATGTGAAACCTACACCACCCAGGCTTCCGCCGAATTCCTGATATAAATAACGGGTTTTCATTTTTGAACCGTGAAAGCAATTTGTGTTACGCTGTTGCCAACCAACCTTAAATTACAATTTATCTCCTCAAACATTTTATTCCTGAAATAATGTCAGCTTCTTTCATGCTCTGCTTTACGATTTTTAGTAACTTTGAACTGATTTATAGATTTATTGCATGAAAAAAGTCCCACAAAAACCTAATGTTGGTACAGGATTAGGAATTGCCGGATTAGTCCTCGGCATATTGGCGTTGCCATTATCGCTCATGCGTTGCACATTTATGGCTGGACTTGTTCTGGGAATTTTGGGCGTGACATTAAGTGCTATTGGCTATACCCAGGCAAAAAAGGTGGAAGCATCTACCTCTTTGCTCATGGCCGCATTGATTCTCTCCACTATCAGTAGTAGTTTATCGGCTATTCAGCTTTCCAAATCTTTTATGGGGCCAAAAAAAATTCCCTGGGAAAGACTGGAAGAAAAACTGGAAAAGCGATTTGAAGAAATTGACGAACATGCCGGTGAGTTTGAAAAAATCTTTGAAGAGGAGTTTGAAAAAATCGTTGAAGAGGAGTTTGAAAAAGAGCTGGGAGGTGATTTAGAAGATGTCTTAATTGAACTGGAAGACGAACTGGAAAATGAATTTGAAAGACTGGAAGACAACATTGAAATTTCTATCGATTCATTAACAGATGAGGAGGCTGCAAGAAAAATAGGACGCGCTGCAGGAAGAGCTTTAAGGGGCTTTGTGGAAGAACTTTCAGACACAACTAGTAATTAACAGCGATATTCTTTCACGGATTACTCAGTAATTGGCTGTCTATAGCAGCTTAGATACTGAGACCTGAGATATTAAACTTTTGAAAAAGCACCCATTCTCTCAGGTCTCATATTTCATATCATAATCTTTTTCAAAAGTATATTAATGGAAACCTCATCTTTTGCTTACAAAAGAATTAACCTGATAATTGCTGTAATCATTACAGGGGTATTTATTTACTCCGGAATTTTTAGTCACAGGAAAGAAAACCACCCTATTCCTTCAGCCTATAAATTGTTAACAGGAAAAAATTCTGTAAGCACAGGGTTGTCCCGTAGTTTTTCCGCAATTATGCGTTTTGATTTAAGCACGGCACGACAACTGAACCCACATGGAATATCTCTTTTTGTTTTCTTTCTTACACAATTCATCCTGCGCATTTTCTTTTACAGCTTTATAAAAAACCCTGTTTTTGAATTTGACCAGATATTAACGATTGACATTGTAATATCATCCGGGTTATTTCTTATCCATTTTGAACCGTTCATTAAAGACCTTTTTTACCGATGATTTTTCTTTATCTACCGATTAATTTTTCAACAAAGTCACTGAAAAACTACATTTGTTCTAATATCATATAATAAAAACCCTTTTAAACCCGAATACGTATGACAACACGACAACGCATAGTCGTTATTTCCGGAGTAGTTGTTACCCTTTTAGCCTCCGCTGTAATTGCAGGGGGACTGTCGAAAATGAAAAAGAATGTCACTCCCCCGAAACAAAGCCCGATTATCCGAAAAGTTGAATCAACACGGGTTACATATTCAGATATCAACACATCGGTATCAGGAACAGGAAGAGTATTAAGTCAGAACTCTGTTGATGTAATATCAGAAGTTCAGGGGAAACTATTAAAAGGAGATGTAGCCCTTAAAAGGGGCACGCGCTTCCTTCAGGGACAAAGCCTGGCGAAAATATACAATACCGATGCCGTTTACGCCATTAAGTCACGTAAAAGCTCATTTCTAAATTCGCTGGCCAATATTTTGCCCGACCTGAAAATTGACTATGCAAACAGTTTTGAAAAGTGGAACACCTTTTTCGAATCAATAGAAATTTCGGCTGCGCTGCCCCCTTTACCGGAAATAAGCTCAAACCAGGAGAAAATATTTCTTGCCAGTAAAAATATTCTGCGCGATTATTATTCAATAAAATCAGATGAAGAAAGACTAAAAAGGTATACCCTTAAGGCTCCCTTCTCGGGTTCAGTGCAGGAAGTAATGCTTGAAACAGGTTCAGTTGCAAACCCGGGCAGCCGGATCGCCAAAATAATTAAAACAGGTGAGCTGGAAATAGAAGTCCCTTTAAAGGTTGAAGATGCGGGTTGGATCAAAACAGGACAAAAAGCAATCCTGAAATCTGACAATGGAAAAAAGATTGGCTCGGGAACCGTTAAAAGGCAGGCCGGATATGTTGATCCAGCCAACCAGTCTATCAACATATACATAAGCGTTCTGCCTGGCACAGAAAAGCTTTTTGCCGGACAGTACCTGCGTGTTGAATTTCTCGGAATGGCCATAAAAAATGCAATAGAGATACCCCGAAACGCTATCTTTAACAGTAACATGGTCTATTTGGTAAACAATGGCTATCTGGTAAAAAAAGAAGTCAGTATTCTAAAAACAAATGAAACAACGGTAATATTGAATGGACTGGAAGAGGGAGCGGAACTGGTTACCCAACCCCTGGCCAACGCCAGCGAAAATATGGCTGTTCAAACACAGCTCTCCAATGTGCATAGCGTAAAACGTGATACTGTAAAGGCTAAAAAAGCGGTTAAGTAAACCTTCTGTTGGAAAATTAATCTGTCATTATTATGAGACAACTAGTTACAAAATTTATACAGTATCCTTTCTATTCCAACATGATCATTTTTGTTTTGGTTATGGGTGGGCTCATCGGAATACTCACAATGAAGAAATCATTCTTCCCGGAAACAAGAAGCCGCGATATAAGTGTTAACGTGTATTACCCCGGGGCTTCCCCTAAGGAAATGGAGGAAGGGATTACTGCCAGAATAGAAGAAGCCGTTCGTGGGCTGGTCGGAATAAAAGAAATAAATTCAACTACATCAGAGAATATCTCGAATGTACGTATTACCACTACCGGCGAATACAATATAGATGTTATCGTTCAGGATGTGAAAAATGCAGTAGATGGAATTAGTTCTATGCCTTCGGGGGCAGAGAGGCCTGTAGTGTTCAAACAACGAAATACCACCCCCGCTGTCCGATTAGGCCTTTCCGGGGACGGCGTAGATTTACTGACAATGAAGAAGTATGCCATGGAAATAGAAGAAGATTTCCGGGCATCGGGAATAATGTCCCAAATAACTGTCGAGGGATATCCGGATCTGGAAATATCTGTTGAAATTAGCGAAGAAGACCTTTTGCGCTATCAACTTACATTTGACGACGTGCAGAGGGCAATTGCACAAAACAACATCGACATTTCTGCAGGACAAATAAAATCTGAAGACGAAGAGATTGTAATCAGAAGCCGGAACCGCAGTGTTTCACCAAACACAATAGGCGACATTATTGTTCGGGCAAACACAGAAGGTTCGTATATACGTATTCGGGATATCGGAGAGATAAAAACAAAATTTGCCGATGTATCCAGCGGAATAAAAATAAATGGCAAAACCGGAATCCGAATTTCAATTGAGAAACTGGCTGACGAAGATCTGAAAGAGATATCAGACTATATTGATAATTATGCGAAAGGATTTAACGCTGAACATGATAAACTTAAGCTCCATATAACGTTCAGTTTCTTTGGTATGCTAAAAGCCAGGCTGGCCATGCTTTACAAAAACGGCATAATCGGACTTGTTTTAGTGGTTATTGTATTAGGCCTGTTTTTAAGTGGGCGGTTATCATTCTGGGTTGCATTTGGTATTCCGGCCTCCTTCCTGGGAATGTTTATTGTAGGGTCAATGTATGGCATAACCATAAACATGATTACGCTTTTCGGCATGATCCTGGTTGTTGGTATCCTGGTTGATGACGGAATTGTAATTGCCGAAAATATATATGCCCACTTTGAAAAAGGAAAATCTCCGCAGCAAGCCGCTATTGACGGATCGCTGGAAGTATTGCCGGCAGTGCTTACATCGGTTACAACAACCATGGTGGCTTTTGTGCCTGTACTTTATATAAAAGAAGGTGGGTTTGACTTTCTAAATGAGATGGCCTTTGTTGTAATTGTCAGCCTTGGTTTTTCGCTTGTTGAAGCCTTTCTTGTTCTGCCCAGTCACTTAGGGCATAACTATATTCTACGTGCCAATGAAGCAAAAGAACGGAGCCGCTCTATCCGTAAATGGCTTGATAAAAGAATTGTCTTTGTTCGTGACCGTGTTTACGGAAAATTACTGAAATGGGTAATAAAATGGAGGGTATATGTTGTTTTTATCCCCCTCGCATTAGTAATTATTACCGTCGGATTATTCAGGGGCGGACTTATACAGGCCACCCCCTTCCCTGTTATTCCTTTCGATATGTTTACGGTGGACATAGCATTTACACCCGGTTCCGGAGAAAAACAAACCAAGGAGTACCTTGAAAAGTTTGAAGATATTATTTGGGAAGCCAATGATGAACTTATGGAACAGCAAAAAGAAATATTGGCGAAACATAATGACACCGTAGACTTCATTCAGTATTCCTTTGCTGTTCTTGGAAGTGCATTCGGCGGAGTTGAAAACGGGGCGCATGCAGGACAAATGTTTATTATGTTACGTGATATGGACAAAACCGGGCTTTCCAGCCTGGACGTTGCCCAAAAAATCAGGGAAAAGATTGGTCCTGTTCCCGAAGCAGAGAAGTTTAAAGTTGGCGGAGGAAACCGTTTTGGTAAACCCATTTCTATCAGCCTTCTCGGAAAAGACATGCATGAACTGGAACTGGCAGAAGCT
This sequence comes from Bacteroidales bacterium, assembly GCA_965230395.1. Lineage (GTDB taxonomy): Bacteria > Bacteroidota > Bacteroidia > Bacteroidales > UBA10428 > UBA10428. The sequence continues at coordinate 40,257 of CBDDKV010000002.1, read as the reverse complement.
TTTGTCTTGGAAAAAATGCAGGCCATGGAAGAACTGACAGGGGTAATTCAGACCAACGCTGCGGGTAAACGCGAGGTATTGCTCAAATTAAAACCCAAAGCATACTTTCTAGGGTTAAACCAGGCTTCTATTAGTCAGCAAATACGCCAGGGCTTCTTTGGGGGACAGGCACAAAGGCTTCAGGAAGGTAAAGATGAACTAAGGGTTTGGGTGCGTTACCCCAAGACAGACAGGTTAACCCTCGGGCAAATGGAAAATATGAAAATAAAAACCCGTTTGGGAGAATATCCGCTTAGTGAACTTGCCGATTACAAGATTGAGCGGGGCCCTGTTAATATAAAACGCTTCAATATGTCCCGTGAAATACGTATTGAATCTGATCTGACAGATCCTTATGCCCCGCAACCTCCCATACAGGAAAGTATTGAAGAAAATATTCTCTCTGAGATGAAACAACTCTATCCCGGAATTGATGTTGTATTTCAGGGGCAATCCCGTGCCAGTTCAGAATCCTTGGGGGAACTTCTTATCTATTTTGCCATAGCCATGCTTGTAATCGCAATTATCATTATGATACACTTTAAGTCGGTACTCGAAGCAGGAATAATTCTATTGATGATCCCTATTGCATGGATTGGAGCAATGTGGGGGCATGGTATTCAGGATATACCTGTATCAATGCTCAGCTTATGGGGAATGGTTGCCTTAACCGGTGTAATTATAAACGATGCAGTCGTATTTCTTTCAAAATATAACCTTAGTTTACGTGAAGGTAAAAAAGTAAAGGACGCTATTTTTGAAGCGGGGACCTCAAGGTTCAGGCCTATTATTCTTACTACATTGACCACTACTGTAGGCCTGTATCCCATTATTCTTGAAAAAAGTTTTCAGGCACAATTCCTTCGTCCAATGGCCGTTGCCCTTGCTTATGGGGTATTTATCGGAACCATCTTCATTCTTATTTTCTTCCCGGCCATGATAATGTTTATGAGCGACTTACGGGTATTGAAATACAGAATATGGCACGGGGTAAGGCCCGAACGAGAACAGGTTGCCAAAACTTTAATCTATATGAAACGCGAACAGGAAAAACTTGATTAATAATGACACGATATATTTTAATTTTCACACTCGCAATTCCAGGGTTCATAATGGGGTATACTCAGGATACACTAACTCTGGAACAAGCCATTTTAACAGGCCTGAAAAATAATTTTCAAATTCAGGTCTCACAAAAACAAGTTAGAATAGCAGAATATAACAGTGGCTGGGGATCTGCCGGGGCCTACCCTACTATAAGTCTGAATGCAACAGCCAGGGGCAACCATTCAAACTTAGTGCAAAACCCGGTCTCCGATGCCAAAACACAACAAACCATTATTTTACAACCTTCTGTTGATTTAAACTGGATCCTGTTTAACGGCCTTCGAATCAGAACAACAAAAGCTAAACTGGACGATCTGCTGCAGCAAAGCGAAGGAAATGCTGCAATTGTAGTAGAAAATACCATTCAAAGTATTATTCTTGCTTACCACCTGGCTAAATTAAACGAAGAAACTTTAAACGTTACGGAACAGGTTCTCAAGCTCTCTCAGGACCGATATAACTATATTTTGGCCCGAAAAGAATATGGAAACGCTGTCACATTTGATGTGCTGCAGGCCAAAACCAATTTCCTGACCGACTCTGCCAATGTCATCAGACAGAGGATTAACCTCAGAAACGCTGTTCGTAACCTTAACCTTATTCTTGCCGGACCAACAGAGAAGGACTATTTCCTGTCTTCTGAATATAACATTGAAAAAGAAGAAGTAAAAGATTTTCAATTGGCCGATTTAATTGCCAAAATGGAAAGCAGTAATAAAACCTTGCAAAACCAATATATTTACCAGGAGATCTTAAAGAAAAACACCAAAATAAACAGATCGCAACTATACCCTATGCTTAGCCTGAATTTGGGCAGTAACCTTAACAATACAGGAATATATTACGAAATGGAAAATGGTACATGGGGAGATAGCTACAATTTATATGGAGGATTAATGCTCAGTTGGACACTCTCTGATGGAGGGAATATCCGCAGTGCCATTCAGGCTTCAAAAATAAGCGAAGAGATTGGACAGCTTGAAACAGAAGAAATACGCCGGAGTATGCACAATCAACTTCTTAAGACATACGAAGAATACAGCTTAAGGCGCCAGCTAAAACAGATTTCAAAACTAAACGTGGAAAGTTCCGGCTTAAACCTTCAGATAGCAGAAGAAAAATTTAAATCGGGAGCAATAAACTCGTTTAACTACCGCGATATTCAAATTGTGTACCTGAATGCCTCACGGGAGTTATTACAAGCAGACTATGAACTTGTACAATCTTTTACAGAATTACTAAGGTTAACAGGCGGAATTATTTCTGAATATGATGAAAAAGAAACAGAAAATAAAAATTAAAAGAATGTGTTCATAAAGCATTTCAACAAAAAAGTGGATATTTAATTTATTAACAGAAAAAAAGTACTGTAAATTTATGGCTAACTTCAGAACAACAGTTGACCAACGGTGTTAGAATGGTAAACTAACGGTATCGTGTTTAAAAGAATAGTATTTCTTAAAATCCGGATCCGTTGCAAACAAGAATTAGTGCGCTGGTAATAATAAACTAGAAGTAAACTAAAAACAATGATAGAAGCTTTACTGCACATTAATATCGCCCAATCCATATACACAGCTATTATTGTACTTACTAAACGGCCATTTAATATCATAGATAAAATTCTATCGGTATGGTTGTTGTTTTTATTGATGTTTTGTTTAATTGCTCTAATGCGCTCGTATTACCCTGGCTCAATAATGGACAGTTGGGTATTTAACGCCATTAACATGATGGCTTTCCCTTCGTTTCTTTACCTCTATATTAAATACCTGACACTGGGAAACAAAAAATTCCAAATACATGACCTTAAGCATTTTATTGTCTTTGTAGTTTTTCTTATATCAATCCCCATTTTGATTATAGCATATCCTGCTTTTTCTGACACATCCGACTTTATCCATACCTTAAAAGCTTTCCCCTTTATTTTGGGTGTGTCTATCTTGTTAACATTCATTTTCTATGGGTACCATACCATTAAAATAACCAATAACTTTGATAAAGAACGCGACGAATATTTCTCATTTCACACTAAAAAAGTCAGTATAGATGGCATAAGAAAACTGGTATATGTATTTTACATTTATTTTGGGCTAACCATAATATTGGGAATAGTTGACAACATGGTTCCCTTATACATCAACTTTCGCCTCATATTACCCGTTCTTTTTACCATTTTCCTCTATACATTATCCTTTTATGGGTACAAACAAACGAAACTACTGGAATTCCCCATACAGCAAAACCAAACAAACAGTTCATATCAAAAATCAGGCCTTAAAGAGACCGATGCGAAAAAGATTGAGAAGTCACTTCTTTTATTAATGGAAAAAGAAAAGCCCTGGCTTAATCCTGAAATTTCGGTTAGCGATATTTCTATCCAACTCAATTTACCGCAACATTATATTACGCAAGTGTTAAACGGAAGATTAAAAAAGAACTTTTATACCCTGATTAATGAGTACCGGACGAATGAGGTAATACGGTTATTTGGGACAAAAAAATACAAAAACTGGAGTTTAACCTCCATTGCATTTGAAGCAGGGTTTAATTCAAAATCTACTTTCAATTCTTTTTTCAAAAAACATACAGGAAAAACCCCCTCAGAGTTTAGAAAAGAAGTGTTTTTTTAGAAAAAAACCATCTCCTCCTTTTTATTGCAATACGCTTTATATAAGCACATTACGCGTCCAACCTTTAAAAGTCGGACTTCCCGGTTGACCTTCCTAAGTGGGTAAGACTTTTAATGTTTTCATTATTGCTTTTTTCAAACTCAAAACCAACAAATGACTACAAAAACAATGTGCTTAAAAAAAGTATTTATTAATCCCATTAAAACGAATGATCTACTTGACGGCGTTGATTGCATAAACATGAGTAAGAACCGAATTGTTCATTTAAACCTACAATCAATAAATTGTTCATATGAGCAAAGTAAATGGAAAACCTTCACCGTCAACAAGCAAAACAAGAAAGTCTGCGTTCATGTGCAGACTTTCGAAAAAGTAAGATTGAGCAAAAAATTTACCAAATGTGTTCTATGCCTGCATAGAATTGTCCTAATCCGTGCATTACGTATGCTCAAAACACCAGTAAAGCTATATTCCACTGGAAGTAAATTGGTAAAAGAAAACTATTAATGTGCTCCGGAATGTGGAAAGAACTAAGAGATATCAAACCCAACGGACTAATTCATAAAATCAATGTGTGTGATTTAAATAACGGGTTCTATGTCCTTAAAATCTCACTCTCAAGCAGTAAAATCGGAATTATCTCAATACATGAAATTTAATACCATAAAACTATTTAGTTATGAAAACAAAAGTGTTATTAATCGCATTATTGGTTGTGCATCAACTGATATTTGCACAAAAGTCACCGTTATGGGAAAATTTAGACTCCCGCTCAAAGGTTGCTACCGGTAAATGGTCCCAAATAAATGTCAGCAAAAAGCGGCTCAACCCGCTTCTTCTGAAAAAAATTATTGATGAGGCAAGTCAAAAAGGAGCTGCGGATATTACATTGCCCCATCCTGATGGCCGTTTAATTTCTTGTACAATACAACCTACCTGTATCATGGCCCCTGAACTACAGGCTAAATTTCCCGAAATAAAAACATTTAAAGGAGTAAACTCCAAAGGAGAAGTTATCCGTGTTGATGTTGGTTACAAAGGCTTTCATGCTATTGTATTAGCAAAGGAGGGTACATTTTGTGTTGAACCGGAAAGTAACGGACATGACAATCATTATGTTAGTTATTTTGGAAGAGAGCATGAGAAAGAACACTTAAAAAATGGGTTTATTGAAGAACATATAGAACTGGACCATACAACACACGATAATACCTCCCTTTTAAAATCGCATAATGGTTTTAGACAATGGAGTGTAGGTGCTCATTTAAAAAAATACCGCATTGCTATTGCCGCGCAAAACGATTATGTGAGGCACCACGGAGGAACCGTAGAAAAGGCCTTAAGTGCCATAGTGACTTCATTAAACAGAATAACTGGTGTATTTGAGAAAGATATGGCAATTACGTTTGAACTTGTTGCTGACAATGATAAACTGATTTTTGCATCTCCATCCTCTGATCCTTATCCCAGTGATAAGGGCGGTGGTTGGTATCTTAAGAACCAGGAAGTAACCGACCAGATTATTGGTTTTGACAACTACGATGTTGGACACTTATTTTCTGGTGATGGCGGTGGTGGATTAGCAACTCTCGAAAGGGTGTGCAGAAAGTACAAAGCCCAGGGAGTATCCAATATGATGGTACCTGAGGGATATACGTTTGATATAACAATAGTAGCCCATGAAATAGGTCATCAATTCGGCGCAAGGCATACATTCGCTCATGATTGTGCTGGAGGTTTCCAATCATCCGATGCCTTTGATATCGGAGGAGGATCTACCATCATGTCATACAACAACCTCTGTGGTTACAATGCTGTAGCTTTTAATGCAGATGATTATTTTCATTGCAGATCGCATTACCGTATATTGGGATACCTTACCGATGTGGTTGGTTCTTGCGGAACCGAAGTGAATACAGGCAACACCCCTCCGCAGGTTAGTGCGCCGCAGGGTGGTTTTGTTATTCCCGTAAAAACACCATTTGTGCTTGAAGCCGAATCCGGAGATAAAGATGGTGACGAACTAACCTACACCTGGGAGGAATATGATCTGGCCACACAGTCAGAAAGTGTACCCGGAACTCCATATTCAAGTGGTGGTACAGGGTATTCTACATCTGAGGAATTTATTGCCGGACCTGAATATGTCGACACAGACTCTATAAATGCTCTGATTGATGCCGGAGCCCCTCAGGCTATAATCGATTTTATTCTAAGATCTCAAGAACGGTATATCAATAACTTTTTTACGGGAGATGGCCCGTTGTTTAGAACTTTTCCCCCTAGCGGAAACAAAGAACGTTACTTTCCCCGTCTGGAAAAAGTAGTGGCCGGTGAAACACCTCGATTTGAGATTCTACCGTACAAAACGAGGGCCTTAAATTTTGTTGTAACTGCCAGGGATAACAAAGGTGGAATGTCCAACAGCCTTGTGACATTTTCATCAACGGAAGATGCAGGGCCTTTTATAGTTACCTCTAATTTTAAAGAACCTCAATACAATGGATTCAGTAACCTGCTTGTTGAATGGGATGTGGCCAATACCGACAAGGCCCCTGTAAACTGTACTAAAGTAAACATACTTTTCTCTTCCGACGGAGGAGAAAACTTTGATTTCGTATTATTGGAAAACACCGCCAACGATGGTTCAGAACCGGTTAAACTACCGAATATAGCAACAACCAAAGGACGCATTATGGTAAAGGCCGTTGATAATATCTTCTTTAATGTGAACAGCACAGACTTTACCGTTTCGCGTTCTGAGGTGGATATCCCCAAATCCTCCACTGATTTGTCGGGTAAACGGGTCAATGATTCTCATATTGAACTTTCCTGGACCGATAACAGCTCCCTGGAAGATGGCTTTATTATAGAAAGAAAAACCGGGGACGATAATGAATATAAAGAAATTGCCAGGACTGTTATGGACGTAAGTGCCTACAACGATAATAGCGTTAATCCGTACACATCGTATTCCTACAGGGTTGCTTCCTATAATGCAACCGGGGTTTCGGCATATACCAATACCATATCTTTCGGTGCGGCAACAAACCATATCGGCTTAAACGATGCCATAAACAATGCCATATACCCGAACCCTGCTCAGGACAAACTTTTCTTATCGGCTTCTTTGGCGCAATTGTCCAAACATATTACCATATACGATTTAAGAGGCAGAAAGCTTCTGGACATTCCTGTTACCACGCCTGTTGAGCAGGTTGATGTTTCCGGCTTCGACAATGGCTTATACGTGATAAAAATTTCTACCCGGACCAGCAAAATAGTAACAAAGTTCTATAAACAATAACCTGAACATTAAAAGATTGAACAATATATCATTAAAACTGAAGACGAAAATGAAGACGAAAATGAAAATTGTATTGCTCTCAATATTGATTATACCACAACTGATATGTGCACAAAAGTCACAGCTGTGGACAAATCCCGACACTGATTCCAAACCGGTTACCCGTCAATGGGATGGGCTAAAAGCCAACAGGAAAGATCTTAATTATAATGTGCTTGATGCCATTATACGCAAGGTAAAACAGGATGGGGCAGCCACCATCTCCATACCGCACCCTGACGGGGGGGCAATGTTCTTTAACATCCGCCCGGGCAACCTGTTATCAAAAGAGGTTCAGGCGAAAAATCCCGAGATACAGACTTTCAAGGGGTACTCTGACAAAGGGGAGCTGATTCGCATAGATGTAAGCCCGGACGGATTTAACGCTATTGTTTTTTCCAATGAAGGAACGATTTATTTAGATCCGGTTACATCCGGCAACAAACAACACCTGAGTTACTTTAGCAACGATTACGAAAACCCGAATCAAGAACAATTCAACCCTCACTCCAATGGTTCCGATATTGAAGAACATCACGAGCAAGCTCAACGTTTTAAAAATACTACTGCTGATTTCACCCCCGGGACCATGGGAGACAGTTTTAAAAAATACCGGATAGCCATTTTGGTTAAGTCCAACTTTACCGAAGCGGTGGGCAAAAAAGACAAGAATAAAACATTGGGAAAGATAGTGACCCTGTTAAACCGTACTACGGCACTTTACGAAACGCAATTGGCCATTACTTTTGAGTTGGTAACCGGCACCGAAATGATTTTTACAGACAAGGGCCCTTTTGCCTCCGAAACCAACAGGTTATCCGGAGAAGGAAACGACCGGATTGCTGCCATTGAACACTTAAACAACGAGAATATTTTTGGGGCTGATAAATACGACGTTGGCCATGTAATTGCTTATGGCTGGGGTGGGGGAATGTCTGCCATGGCACAAGTATGTAGAGATAAATTAAAAGCGGGTACAATGTCTTGTTACCCTAAGACAGTTACTATTGACAGGTTTGCCGTTGATATATTTGCACATGAATTGGGGCACCAGTTCGGGGCATTTCATAGTTTTTCTTCCAATGAGGCATACCACTGTAACAATGGCCTTACCTTAAGTGGAGCCTACGAAATAGGGAGCGGGATTACCATTATGTCTTATGCTGGTTTGTGTGGTTTTAGCAGTACTGCAGGCAAAAGGGTTGATTATTTCCATGCAAGATCCGTTGAGGAAATCACAAACTATGTAACGCACGGAGCAGGTAATAGGTGTTACACGGTCGTAGAAAATACAAATATTCCTCCTAAGGTAACGGTTAGAGAGGGTGGTTTTACTATACCTATAGAAACCCCTTTTGTATTAGATGCCGAAGCGAAAGATGAGGACAACGATGCACTGGTGTACAATTGGCAGCAATACGATAAGGCAACTGGCGCCGAAAACCTGATAGGAACCAAAGAAAAGGTGGGTTTTAGGGGAGATGGCCCTTTGTTCCGGAACTTTATGCCTTCTTCCGGTAGCGAAAGATATTTTCCACAGCTCACTCAGGTGGTATCGGGAGGTTCATCGAACAAAGAAGTGTTGCCCTTTACATCAAGGCCACTAAACTTTGTAATCAATGTAAGAGACCAAAAGGGGGGAATATCCAACAGCCTTGTGACCTTTTCATCAACGAAAAATGCAGGCCCTTTTGTTGTTACTTCTAAATTTCCTGATGCTTCTTACAACGGGTTTTCAACCTACAAAGTTGAATGGGATGTAGCCAATACCGATAAAGCCCCTGTAAACTGTAAAAAAGTAAATATCCTTTTCTCAGTAGACGGAGGAAAAAAATTCGATTATGTAATACTGGCGAATACGGACAACGATGGTTCAGAAAATATTCAGTTACCGAATATTAAAACTACGAAGGCCCGGATAATGGTTAAAGCTGCAGATAATATTTTCTTTAACGTGAACCAGGCTAACTTTACCATCAAAGAGGTTGAAGCCGCCATTCCGGGCGTTCCTGTTGATTTAACCGGAAATTCAGCAGAAAACCTTAAGGTCCCGTTGTCATGGACTCATACCGGTACACTTGAGAATGGTTTTATTATTGAGAGAAAAAAAGAAGGTGCTGCAACTTTTAAGAAAATTGGTGAAACGGTATTTGATGAGACCACATTTATCGATAACAATGTAGAAGAAGGCACAACCTATATTTACCGGGTGGCTGCATTTAATGGTGGCGGTATGTCGGGTTACAGCAATACTGCAAAGGTGGTTGTCGAAGCTGGAATAAAAGCTCCGGATGCACCTTTAAGCCTTACCGGAACCAGTAGTGCAGTTTCTGCATCGATATCGTGGACAGATAATAGTACAATTGAGGAAGGGTTTATCATCGAAAGAAAAACTGACGGAGAACCTGATTTTGAAAAGATTGGAGAAACGGGACCTGACGTTACTACATTTACCGATGATAATGTTACAAAAGATGTTACATACATATACAGGGTAGCAGCTTTTAATGAAGCCGGAACATCAACACATAGTAACACCGTTGTGTTAACAGTTGCAGATGGCACCCTCTCATTAGCCGAAACTAAAGAGCTACAGAATTTCGTGTTCCCAAGCCCGACTGCCGGTCAATTATACTTATCACCTTCTTTGGCCCAGGAGGCTAAAAACATAATGGTATTTGACTTAAGAGGAAGTAAACTCCTGGAAATCCAATCTAATGGTCCCACTCATAAAATTGATGTTTCAGGTTTTGAAAGTGGATTGTACCTCATGAAAATTTCAACTTCAGACCAGGAAATTGTGTTGAAATTTTATAAAAAATAACAAATGAAAGTGTCCAAAAAGTATAAAGTTTGATTTTTTATCACATTGAGCAAAGCCGTATTATACTTACTGCCATTCTTTAATAGTACTGCGCTCAAAATGACAACAGATAAAACTTTTTGGACACCCCAACAGATAAATTATCTCCGGATCTTCAATAGATAAATTTACTAGTGAAGATCCGGCCTTGATAAAAACTATGCCTTAATATCTCATAAGCTAACCCCACGTACCTAAACTATGTTTTATAGTAGACTTCCGATATGTTGAACCACGAGTTTCAATATATTCTTCAAAAATTTTAAAAAGGGCTTCTCCCTAACGGGGCAGCAAAGAGAGCTGTCCGTGCAGATATATTTCCATAACGCTTAGTATAAACCCTTTATTCTCCACCATTTGGTGATAGAAGAAGTATGCACTTTTCAGGCAGACCATTTATAGCAAAAAGCAGTTTATGAAGGACTTACAATAATATAGATGAACGATCTAAACAAAGAATAACACTAAACTCAATATTAATATTTAAATTTTATCTAAAATGAAACACTTCAACTATGTAGCAGCAATGCTACTGTATTTATGTTTAACTAGCAATACGTATGGGCAGAAAGGTTGCACGGCATATGGGGAAAATGCCTCAAAAACCGGGGAATTTAATTCCACATTTGGGTATGAAACCGGTTATTTTTTTAAAAGCGAGTCAAGACGTAATAGCTATTTCGGACAGGCAGCCGGACAAAATACCAGAAAAGGCACCGATAACACGATGGCCGGATATTGGGCCGGGAGTCAGAATTTTGGAGGAAGCCGGAATACGTATTTTGGCTCTGACGTAGCATCCTATGCCAATTCGTGGAATGACGGAAACGTATATTTGGGTTATAAAGCCGGGTATGAAAAGGCCGGTTCTAGTCAGCTTGTTATTGGGAATAACGAAAACAAAAGACTCATTTATGGGGAGTTCAACAACCACTTTTTACAGGTAAACGGTAAGTTAAAAATTACCGGTGGACTTTATTTCAACAGTGAAAACTATAATGACGGGTTGCCACAGCCCAGAATGGTAAACAAACTCGGAATACGTTATATGTCACCTGTTTCAAAATGGGTTTTTTCGTCTAAAAACTCAATTTTGGTGGGTTACCAGCCCAATGGGGTAAACTACGGTAAGGGAAACTTGTTTGTTCAAAATTCTCTGGGTGTTGGTACCATTTCACCATCAAGCTTGTTTGAAATGAATACAGGTACCGAAAGCAATAATAAAGCTTTGCTAAAAATTAAAGGTGAGTTTAACCCGGGCTTTGAACTCTATTCTTCAGGAAAAAACCACAATACATCCGTAACGTTATCTTCCGATAACGGGCAGGACGCATGGAACATGACTACAATGACAGGACATTCGTTGGGCTTCTTTTATAATAATAGTGAAAACCTGGTCGTATCCAGTAATGGGAATGTAGGAATTGGTGTTGCAGGTGCCGGTCACCAACTTGAAGTTGCGGGCTCCATGATGGCCGACAATTTCGTTGGTTCTGCATCGAATTTCCCCGATTATGTTTTTGACCAAAGCTATGAAGTAATGCCTTTGGCAAAATTGGATGTGTTTGTTAAGGAACATAAGCACTTACCCAATATGCCTTCGGAAAAGGAAGTCGTCGAAAATGGCATGAACATTAACAATGTAGCCATTAAATCAGTTGAAAACATAGAAAACATCTATCTGCATTTAATTGAGCTAAGCAAAAAAGTTGATGCTTATGGTAAAAAAGTTATTGCCCTTGAGAGAGAAAATGCAGCTTTAAAAGACCAGCTAATCCATTAAGTAATTTCCCAAAAACACATTTTAAACATAAAAATAAAATAAGACAGGCCTTGTCGGAATGGATGTCAGGATACCTACAGGAAATGATTAAAACGTATCCCGATTCCATAGTCTGGCCTTAAAAACTTTAAACAGATGAAAAAATTAAATAGTATCATTTCTTTGGTGGCATTCTCATGCCTTCCGGTCTTAACCAACGCACAAACCGGAAATACAAAATACGGGGAAAAAACGGTGAATAAAGGAGAATATAACTGTTCATTCGGTTATTATGCCGGCCGCGATTTAAACAATAACTCAGAAAAGAATTGCTTTTTTGGATCAAATGCAGGAAGAAAAACCACTTCTGGCAAAAACAATGTATTCATGGGAGAAAGAGCTGGATTTGAAAACAAAACAGGATCGAATAATACGTATTTAGGCGTAAATGCCGGATACGAATTAACGGAAGGTAGTGGGAATGTTTTTATCGGATATAAGGCTGGTTATGAACAGCATGGTTCCAATCAGCTTGTAATAGGAAATAATCCAAACAATCCATTGATCTATGGCAAGTTCGACAAAAATTTTTTACAAATAAACGGTAAGTTAAATATAACTAACGGTCTTTATTTTAACAGCGAAAACCATAGCGACGGGTTACCCCAGGCCAGAATGAAACAAAAATGGGGTATTCGCTTTGATGCTCCTGTTTCTAAATGGGTATTTTCTTCAAAAAACTCCGTATTAATAGGGTATGAACCCGATGGTACCAACTATGGTAACGGAAGTTTATTTGTTGAAAACAAAGTAGGTATTGGCACCACAACCCCTTCAACAATGTTTGAGGTGAACATGGGCAACCGTGGAAATCAAAATGCTTTAGCCAGAATAACCGGAGAAAAAAATCCGGGACTGGAAATAGCTTCTACATCAGACCAAAGCCCGCGTTTATTACTAACAACAAACGATGGGGCTGACCAATGGGAAATGAATGTTGCCGGCAACCGTGAAAACCGTGCATTAGTCTTTAAATACAATGGGAACAACCACCTAAGCATTTCAAAAAATGGATACGTTGGAATAGGAACAACTACCCCTGCTTACAAGCTGGAAGTTAACGGAACGGTAAAAGCAAGTCAGTTTATCAGTGCGGAGGCAAGCTTCCCCGATTATGTTTTTGAGGAAGGCTACCATATAATGCCTTTAACCGACCTGGAATCATTTGTTGACGAACACAAACACCTGCCCAACATGCCTTCCGAAAAAGAAGTTGTAGAAAATGGAATGGACATTAGCGAGGTTACCATTAAATCAGTTGAGAACATCGAAACCATTTACCTGCATTTAATTGAGCTCACCAAAAAGCTGGACTACTACAATAATAAGGTTGAACTTTTAGAGCGGGAAAATGCAGCGTTAAGAAAGGCAACAAAAAATAATGCTAATTAAGAACATCCCTGTATAAAAACCAATCACAAAAAGATTAGAAAATGAAAAAAATAAGTGCTGTAATTGCATTATTAATTTTTACATGCCTGACCCATTACGGATTTGGACAAACGAATTGTACAAATTACGGTTCTGGTACCAAGAAAAAAGGAAGTAGTAACTCCTTCTTTGGGAAAAATGCCGGTTATTCTATTCAAAATCCTGATAATATCGGGTATAATAGTTTTTTTGGAGCTTTCTCCGGGCTTAATACAACAACGGGCATTTCAAATACTTTTATTGGACAAAATGCCGGTCGTAATAATAAGGAAGGAAAGAATAACACCTACATAGGTAGAGGAGCAGGCTCTTTTGCTTCTGCCAATGCAGAGGGTAATGTATTTATTGGTCGTTATGCGGGATATAACCAGGCAGGATCCAATAAGCTGATTATAAGTAACGGTCCTGATAAGTCTCTAATATACGGGGAATTCAATAATAATTTCGTGAAGATAAATGGCCATTTTCAGTCCAGTGAGAGTATTACGCTAAAAGATGGCTTATATTTTTCAAAAAGCAGTAATCATTCCGACGGGTTACCCAAAACAAGAATAATGGAAGACTGGGGAGTAAGGTTTGCAGCACCCACTGCAACACATGTATTGTCTTCCAAGAACTCGGTTTTAGTCGGATATAATCCGAATGGGGAAAATTACGGAGACGGAAATTTATTTGTTCAACATTCTGTGGGTATTGGCACAGTTGATCCTTCCACGCTATTTGAAATTAATACCGGAGCGAAAAGCAACGATAATGCTTTGGCCCGAATTGTTGGTGAATATAATCCAGGCCTGGAGATTAGCTCTAATACTGATGCGAAGCCCCGTATCCTTTTAAAATCGAACAATGGGGCAGACAAATGGGAGATGAACGTTGCCGGTAACCAGGATAACCGTTCTTTATCCTTTCTTTACAATAACAGCAACCACCTAAGCCTTTCAAAAGACGGAAACGTGGGTATTGGAACAACAAATCCGGATTACAGGCTTGATGTTGAGGGTACGGTGAAAGCAGAGAATTTTGTTAGTTCTACAGCCAGCTTCCCCGATTATGTTTTTGATAAAGAATATACGCTTATGCCATTAATGGAGCTGGAATCTTTTGTAAACGAAAATAAACACCTGCCCAACATGCCCTCCGAAAAAGAAGTGGTAGAGTATGGTATGGACATCAGTGAGGTTACTATTAAATCGGTTGAGAACATTGAAACCATTTACCTGCATTTAATTGAGATGAAGAAAGAAATAGAAGCTTTAAAGCGGGAAAATGCAGAACTGAAAACGCAAATCGCTCAATAACTATCTTTTATAAAGCAAACAAAATGAAAAATACAAAATATTTAAAAAGTAAGATCGCTGTTTATCTTACCATAGGTCTCTTGTGCTTTTTTACAGAGGCATTTGGACAAAAAATTGAAACACTTTCGATTTCTGATTTACCCCTGGGTACGGTTGTAAAAGGGCTTTACATGATACAGGTGGATGATGGTACCAGCAACAAATATTTACGAGAAAGCAGTGGGGAACTGAAAAGATACACACTGAACAGGTCAGACGGACGTTTTTATTTCTGGATTACAGAAAACGTCTGGACAGGTAAATTTCAGATATACAATGGAAGGTACAGTCATAAAATAGTAGAAATTCAATCGAACGGTAAAGGAAAACTGAAAACCGTTCAACCGGGAAAAACTAAGCCGGAGAACAATTTACTTTTTAGGATGTATTCCTCGGGGGCAGAAAAAACTGCTGACGATTCCATTAACGGGATTGTTGCCATTGGGCATATTATCACCGAAGAACTGGAGAGCAGTTATGGGAACAATAAATGCCACTGCAACGTGCTTGAAACAAGTAATAAATCCAAGTTTATTTTACGCAAAGTTCAAAACAGCGAGTTTGAAGATTATCGTCCCATCGCGTTTGAAAAAGCAGGAAGCAACAGCAACGGTTCAATTCAGAAAAAAGACAGCTATGTTAAGATTAGCCAGTCATCAACCAGTACTCCCAGAAATTTCGTTTCATCGAAGTTTTTTATCGGAGGCTTTGGAGAAAGCGACTATAAGGTAACCTTTGAAAATTCTTCTGCAAATGGTTCGGTTGGTTTTGTCGATTACCAATACCACCATTTAAAGAGCAACGTATATGTTCAGGCACAACCAAAAATTGGATTAAAAGCCGAAAACGGGGTAATATCTCTATTTTATTTATCAGGTAACCAGCCCCTACCTTATAGCTCGGAAGAAATTGAGCGGGAAATCAACACCGATTTTAATTTTAATTCACCCATCAGCTTTGGTTTTAAAGACCAATACACTTTTGTGGCCACCCAGGGGAGCAAAACCTATGCGTTAGATAAAATTGTTCCGACAGAAGTGTTCTTAAACCAGTCCATAACAAAAAGCGGACGTATGCTTGTGCGCATGAAAAAAGGAACGGTTAGATTATCATATTCTCCAGAGAATAACACCTTTAACTCCCCAGATGACTTTGGCCACGATAATGGGGACGGGTTTATTTCTACCAATTCATACTTCCCCTACAATATTGGCAATAAACTTATTAACACATTCGATTGGCAGGAATCGCAATGGAATATCCGGTACTATGGTGATAATGGTACCGTTGACGAATTAGTTTATAGTCCGTTTTACGAGAATAACCAGACCTTTTCAAGTATTGCTGCACACTTCAGCCCATCCGGAGAATATCTTGGAGCAGAAGATTTTGCTGTAGAAGAAGGTTGGGAGCTTATAAAAGCCAATCTGGGGTATCAGGCCAACGGAAAAGAAAGAGGAGTAGCCCCGGATGTACCTTATGTCATTTTCTACAATAAAATTGCATCCATATTGCGGGTATTTCTTTTTGCCAACAATCATGGAGAAGCCAATCAGCTTACAGTAAGCCTGGGTATCGACAGGGGACGACCCGGAAACCATTCAAACGACCCAGCCTATACGCCTAAATTGTGGGGAAGCCTACAGCAGTTTAAGTCCCTGGATGCTGTAAAACCATCTTGCTACAGTAAGGGCATGCCCTTTTACAGTACAGCCGGAAGAAAATGGTATTTTACCGATTTTACCATGGAATACGACCCTTGTATTGCCTTCTTTGAATCAAGCATCGAGGTAAAACTAAATAAAATAACAGACGGTGAAGTTTCTATGGTCGGACGTTACGAAGGGGGCAGTTTACCCGCTGGAACAGAGGAATACGATAGTTGGCGAACTGACAATGAAAACTTCCTTGTTGGGGTAATGGACAATAGTTTCGGTGACCTTGACAATACACTTGGCGATATTACCTTCAATCAATACGAGAATTTTGATTTAATGGATTTTGAAGAAAGTATTGGTGGGACATTAATAGGAAAGGATATCGCTGCCTGGGAAAAAGAGAAAGCCCGCATCGAGTGGGAGGCAACAAATACAATTGGTCACGGAGAGATTGCTGCCGGAAGAATGCAAATCGCAGAAGGATTGGCAGTTATTGCTGAGGGTACAGCTACAATGACAGGTGGAATACCATTTTTTGGAGATATGGCAAAGGATATAACCGTTGGAGGAATTAAAGTAGGGCAGGGAATCATAAAAACCAATATGGGTGATAATAAAATCAAAATGGGAAGAGCGAAACTAGACCTGGCTTATGCTAAAAAAATGTATTACGATAACATTAAAGATAAGGTAAAGCACTCCGATCAGGAGATAAAGCTGGATGTACCTGTTCCCCGCCCCAGTCTGGTATTTGGAGAAATGGCCCTAAAAGGCAAGCTTACCATAGAGACGTCTATCATGCCAGAAGAAGAATATATCGCTACTCCCGGAGGGTTAAACTCTGACAAAGCTCCGGAATTCTATAATAATGGTTCGCGTGGTGGAGCCCCATTGTATAATATGCCCATGGGTAACTTTAGCCTTCTAAACCAGCCTAAATTTGCTGTGGGTATAGCTAAGGATGGAAACTATTTCAATGCTCATCTTAAAATTAAAGAGAAGCCCTATTTTGCTTTTAATAACAGAGCAGCAGGTAAAACCGGCGATTTGATAACTGTGGCAATTAAAGTAGAAACAATAAACAGCGCGGATAATGCCCGGGTAGTAAATGTTAGCACAGGAGATTCTTATACAACCGTTTTCGGCAGAAACGAAGCCAACCCTCTGCCAGGCAATATTGATATTACTTACCTGGTTGACTGGAACCAGATTCGTGAAAATATAAATAGCTTATCGGATAAAAGTAATGCTAATATTGAAGCTCACCTTCAGGATTGGATAAGAATCTCCTACCATGTGTGGTCTTTAACTTTATCCAACCTAAAAGGGCGCGATTTAAGAAGGACAATGGGGAATACCAGTCAGTTTTACACCGGTATTAGCGAGTTTGCTATGGGTAATGGTTTTAATGCCAGGAGTGTAGCCGACAGCAGATTCAAAAATTATTCTTTTAAAGACAATTCAACATACAAGCTGGGCGATCGGTATAATATCTACAGCTCCGATGACGATTTTGTCTCCCTGATGAGGGAATACTGCAATTGCCTGGAAGATAATTCAAGGGCTCATGCATTAAAACACTCTCCTGAAATCAATTTAACGGAAAGTAGATTGATTGAAGAAGTTAACCTTGAAATAAAGGAATCAAAACTTGAGGTTTATCCAAACCCGGCCAGCACTGTTGTTAACTTCAACATTCTAAGTGATGAAACCGGAGAAGCCGGAATTGGCCTGTATGACATCGCAGGACAGAACCTGATTAGCACTACCGACTGGTTAAATGGCAGAAACGACCTCTACGGACGGATTAATATCGATGTGTTAAAAGCAGGTACATACTTTATAATTGTTCACCTTCCAGGTGGTAAAACATTAAGCCAAAAAATAATTAAAAATTAGGCAATTTAAATATCTACTTTTGGTTACCGGGCTGCTCAATTACTTGGGCAGTCCTTTTCAAATCATTAATCCTGTTTTTACATCGCTCACCTCAAAGAAACCAGCCGGATAAAGAATTACGCTAGATTTAATCGTTTTTTACTTAACCAGTTTTATCATAAAGTTTTTATTGTCCTTATCTATATGCAAAAAATACATTCCACGAAGTAGGCCTTCCGTGTCAATCTTGTTTCCGTAACCTTGGCGCAACAAAATGCCATTCACATTGTATAAGCTATACTTTATGTTTTCTGAGGCATTAACGCGAATAAAATTATTAAACGGGTTTGGGTATGCCGTAAAATTCGGTTTGTTGGGTATTTTATTGTTCCCTGTATACAAACCTGATACTTTTTTTTCATCAAAACCGTACATAAACCCTTCTTTATTTATGCAAGCCACTCTTACCGTTCCTGTTAGCTGTTTCGAGTTGCCAGTGTAATTATTAAGTAAAACCTGATTCTCAGCAAACACCCCTTTAACAATCAGTTGCCAATCCTTGTCCTCGCGAAACCATACTTCTACACTATCTTGCCTATTTTTCGACAACCAGCATACGTCATGGCCTTCACAATCTTTATCAGTGATACTAATGGCCTCTTCGTCTATAAGGTACTTCTGAAAAAGCCAATTATAAAAAAGGGTATCTGCCGATGCAAATTGCATTATATAATGAGGTAATAATTTTGGGTTTTTATGATACTCCGTATAAAAATATCTATGCCTATTATTTATTTTTTCCTGTATTTCAGGCTTCCCCAGAAAA
Source organism: Bacteroidales bacterium (assembly GCA_965230395.1). Lineage (GTDB taxonomy): Bacteria > Bacteroidota > Bacteroidia > Bacteroidales > UBA10428 > UBA10428. The sequence goes on along the minus strand of CBDDKV010000002.1, from coordinate 21,317 downwards.
AATCCCTCATCGCCAAAAGCATGGGTATAAACGGTACTTTGCCCCAGTGAATCAAGTTTGGTAAAGAATTCCCTTCTATCGATAGGATTATAATCGTCGCGATAATGATCAAAGCACCAAATGGGTGTGCGGTTATATAAACCTTTTTCAAGGTTTTTCATTATTGTGTCCTGCGAAACTGTAGCAGCCGCCATTGGGGCAATAGCGGCGACTTTGTGCCTCAGTTTAAACGGCATATTAAAACTTCCGTCGCCACCCACCGAATGTCCTGTAACATAAAGTCTGTTTGTATCAATATTTTCGTTTGCATATAGGTATGAAATTATCGAATCTAACACCACTAAATTTCCCTGTCTATACCACACCCTTTCTTCTCCGTGATGTATTTGCTCATCAACAACATGCCGAGGGACCAAAACATAGGCCGGGTATTTCTCGCGAAAAGATTGTTTGGCCAGATTAGTAGCAATGTAAAATTCAAGAAGATCGTTTGGTTCAACAATATCAAATACAGAATTATATATAGATGTCCACTCCATACCGTGAAGGGCAAGTATTAGCGGGTACTTTTTATTAGGTTCTTTATTTATTGGTTCTAACAAACCATATCCCATAGTTATACTGTCTACCTTTAAACTGTCGACATAATACCCGTTACTGGAATACGATTGAGATAGTAGAGAACTGCAATTAATTATGACAAATACTGAGAGGACAATAATTTTCTTCATTGACTGAAACGTTTTCCTTTTATGCAATATATTCATTAAATATTTATTGCACAACGATTGATAACCCAAAAGGTATTAAGACTACACATAACGCCATAAATGCTAACGCTTGGTAAGGTATTACACTGGTGCATTAAGTTATAAATATCGTGTTGTATATTTTATCTCACTTTTTTATTTCTACAAGACACGATTTGCAAAGCATAGCCATAGCTGCGCTTAAGAATTTAAACGCTACAGAAAGGAAAAAGAAGTGTGAAATATGATATGTTATTTTGTGATCGCACTACCAGATATAAAACGAATGGCAAGGAACCGTTTTAGCGTACGGGAGATAAAAACAGGCTGTTCAATTACTTGGACAGCCCATCTTTATAAAACCTTCCTGAATTTATAGCATCACATCTTCAAAAACTTCTTTACTAAACTTTTCTCCTCATCAGATATTTTCAGGAAATAAATCCCTGATTCCAGGTTTTCCAGTTCAATTTGAACAACTTCCCCTCCCCTGCCTAACATATATTTCATAATCCGTCCATCACTGCTTAAAACCTGAATCGCTGTTTCTGAACCAAACGTCTGTGGTATGCTGAAATTAATGGTATTCACTATCGGATTTGGGAAAAGAACTACATCATTTTCAGATACCATAGCAAAACCTGTTCCAGATGGCCCTGAAGCACTAACTAAAATCCAGTCCTGGTTATGCCCACCGTTATCTTTCCACTGAATACTTTTGGCATTATTAGCTTCTGAGCCGCCAGAAATATCAAGTAAAAGTCCACTTTTAAGGTTTTTTATGTGGTAATAACCATTCTGCTCAATAAATCTCCATTTTTGGTTATCTCCTTCATTATCCGGCCAGATAGTATTTTTTGCTCCCTTTTCTGTAGAGGCTCCATCTATATCGGCAAACTTACCACTTGAAACATGAACAATATTGTACAGGCCTAATTCTGTCTCAACAAGTTTCCAAAGCTCGGCCGGTGAATTTTCACAGGTATATTGAACGACAAAGGCCCCATCCTCTTCGGAACCATTTAATGGCCGCAGGCATTTTTCACTTTTGCGGTTCTTAATATTGTAATATCCTCCCAAACCACTACCAGTGTTTACATTAATCTCTATTTCAATACTGCTTTTTTCTCCGCAATTATTGGTAAACGTTGCGATGGCTTTACAAGAGTCTTCCGGGGCCAGGTTTTGCTTGCGGGCATCACTTATTGTATTACAGCCCGACCAGTTCCAGATCCCGTTTTCCGGTTGAGGGGCAAGCTCTACTTTATCTCCTATATGAGCATTTATGGTCTTGCCGGTTTTCCATTTGCCCCCGTTAACAGAATATTGAGAGGTTAAATCTGAAGGGGCACACCCACTGCTTGTTACATCAACAAATCCGGTACTGGAACATTGCTTTTCGTCTAAGTAAGTAACCATGTAGCGTCCAGCATTTTTGGCTGCGAATGACTTTATGGAAACAGTTCTTGCCCTGAAATCAAACTCTGCGGTTGCATTATAAAAATCTTCAGGTCCGGTCCAAATGGTAGAACCATACTTATAGTCATCCCCTACTTTAAGTTTCAGGTCTTGTCCGTTCATTAAAGAAACCTTAAGTGTATCCGCAGTTGGGGTTTCCAGTTGGGTTTCTCCGTTTATCTCATAATTTAACTCAACCTTGCTATTGCACGGACTATTTGTAAAAAGGTTGAATTCTGCAATAGTAATATGGGGACTTTTCTTATAGGATGAACGGGAAACAAGCTTAACGAACCTTGCTTCTGCAGGGGCGAATCCAACATCGGCCTGTTGGGCAATCCAGCCACCTGCCACAGGGGCGCCCCATTTATTGGTGTCATTGCTTAAATACAGGTGAAATGTTTCCAAAATTCCGCTTGTATTTCCGTCTTGCCGCGGCACATATGAAAACCCGCTCACATTATGTTTTTCGCCCATATCAATAATGAGCTCATGCGGGTGTTTCACACCATCGCTGTAATTTGAGTGCCAGAATGTTTCTAAATCCCCGTCAAGGACATTTTTGGCCAACCTTGATTCAGCCTTCGTTTCCTCGCTGCTAACAAAAATAATTTTCCATTTGTCCCTTGGTATATAATTGTTTTTATCGTCAGGTTTCCACTCCCCGGTATTCATATCTACCGACCATTCGTGAACATAGTTAAGCTTTACCTTTCCATTATCAATTTCTAAGGGTAAAAATATATTTTTAGAAACGACCAGATTAGGATCCTGCCACCTGTCCCCAATATAAATCCAGGTTGTATCCTTTGTTCCCATAACGGGGACTATATTTGCCGGTTGCGTATTCCATGTATTACCGTTTCCAAGTTTCTTTAAAGGTGACCACGGGCCTTTAACACTGGTGGCAGTGGCATAAGCTCCCTGGTTGGGGTGCCAACCTGTTAAACCGGAACTTAGCATGTAATAAATTCCATTGTCCTTGAAAATAACCGGGGCCTCTCTCCTTTTATTGGGAAAAAGTTTTGTTTTATTTCCGGTAACATCTAAATAGTCGGAGGTTAGTTCGTGCAAATATAAGGTTACATTTTCATCTCCGGCAGCAATAAAATACGCCGTTCCGTCATCATCGACAAATAAGTTACAGTCGCGGGCCATTTTTCCGTTAGGCCGCGCATTTATAACAAATGAATAATCACCATTTATAGTTGGAGATCTAAATACGGCAGCCTGTGCAGCCCCATAGTTAGGGCTTTCCCAGTGGACCCATACAACATATTCATCTATCTCGGGGCTGTAAATGATTTTTGGGCGTTCAATAAACCTTCTTTTACTTGCGAGATCAGCATGGGTCTCGGGGGAAATAATAGTATTTTCAAACTTCCAGTTTACAAGGTCTTTAGATGAATACATGTTAACGCCTTTAAAACTGTAAATGTTTCTTCTGTCCTCTCCAATCATGTAATAGGTATCATCAACTTTAATAATTCCCACCCCGTGTGCGTGGACCACATTGCCATCTGTATCTATCAGACTAGGCCCATTTTTAAAAGTTTCATTCTGAGCGGATAAGGGGATAAAAATAAAGGATAGCAACGTTAATACAGCAAATACCCCTGCTGCCTTTAATACGTGAAATTGTGTTTTCATTTTTAGTTAGGATTATATGATAAATTTAGTTAGAAAGTAATCATCTAAAATTTTCTCTCCGGTTCATCGGTAAATATAAATAGCACCGATCTTACAGCAACAATTTATTGCGCTATTATCCTGACCAATTTACAAATTCCTAAACTAACAAATTATCATATCAAGAAAAAACAGATATTCAGAACAAATTATTTCTTTTTCATTTTCTATCCTGTACCAAACAAAACGTTTATAAATATACCCGAAACTATGGCAAAAAAGAGCAAAGAAACAACATAAAAGAACAGCATTTTCCTTGATAAGAAGCTCCCCAAAGCCAACAGAGGGGTTATTCTTGTGCCGGGACCAACGATAAGAAAAGCCATTGCTGCCCCCATGCTCATTCCACTTTCAATTAATGTGTCAACAAGGGGAATGGTTCCCCCACCGCATGCATATAAAGGGATTCCAAGTAGCGAGGCTGCGATAACATTTACCCACTCTACCCGATTCGTTCTGTTAAGAATTGATTCTAATGGGACAAAAGTTTCCAGCAACATACTTATTACAATTCCGGTTACAATGTAAAAGCCCACAAACTCAAGATTATGATAAAAGCTCTTTGCAAAATCTTTGAACTTAAAAGACTTAATATTCTTTTCTGTACTTGTCGTTCTTGTAAATTTCTTATTAACGACCTGCCCTGAATTTTTTAAATATTTTTTGTCAAGGAAAGCTATAACAAAGCCCAGTGTCAGCGTAAAAACCAACACACTAATGATACGTATTGTTGCTATTTCTGCCCCCAATCCACCCCAGGTAATTACAAAGAGCTGAGGGTTCATCAAGGAGGAAGCAGACAAAAATGTAAGCAAAGGGGCTAAGGGTACCCCACCCTTATGGAGATTAATTATTATCGGAATGGTCCCGTATGTACATAAAGGAGAAATAATACCAAGTAAAGAAGAAAGGATTACGGACAAAACAAGAGTTCTGCTAATATACTCCCTGACAAGGTTTGTCCAGGGAGTATATTTAAGTATCTCTGCAAGTAATACCCCAAATAAAATATAGGGAAGTAATTCCAGCAATAAGTCTCCCGACTTCTCAAATACAGGAATTAGTCTTTCTAGCATTTTAATTTACTGCAACATTTGTTTTTGAGCAGTTTAAAAATCTGTCATACGCCAAAACCTCAATTTTTGAGTCTGCACTTAAGTGATTATCTGAAAAATTCAACTTAATACTTGTTCCGCTTTTCGAAACAGTTTTGGCAAATTTACCATCGATGTACATGTCAAGTTTTATCACAGGCTCATTAGAAGTTAAATCTGCTGTCAATGTATTATTGTTAAGTTTAGCATTTTGTACATTGACTTCAGGAGCCTCAAAATCTTTGTATTTCTTTTTCTTTGGTCCAGGGTAGAATATCGAATATGGGGCACCCGGAAGCCCGAATGGTTTTTTAACCTCATCTACTCTTGCATTTCCAACCACATTAATTTTTGCCGGATCTATAATTCCTACTTTGTCGTTGGCCAATAGTGTGAGATAATCAACACGCTGAGGATCAATTCCAACGGTATAGGCATGGATAACATCAACAGCCAGGGCATCTTTACCAGCTAAGATTAGCCTCATGTTTTTTTGAGCTTCTTCAAGCGATTCCGATGCAAAAGCCATAGGACCGTTCTCTGTCCCCTGAAGACCGTCGGTTATGACAAAATCTACAGGCTTTGTCAGATAAAAATCGTGTATAAATTTATTCAATGGTCCCCATGAATGACTAATGAGGAACCTGTCCAATGTGCCCTCATTACCGTAGACAGTAACAGGGGCTGTACCAATGGCCACATTTTTAACCGCTCCTGTAAAACCAGCATTCAGGTGACTCTTTAGTACTGGTAAATCAATTACTACATCTGCAGAGTGATATACCTTACTCATATAAAAAAGGCCCTTTGTATATTTTTTATGCTTCCTGCCGTCTTTATAAAGTTTTTTATTGCCCAAATCCAGAGCAACAAGGTCATCAGAATCAACCGAAGAATATTCTCCGCCAACCTTATCCATAGAAATGATTTTATCCACCACTGGAAAATTCTCCTTCGTATATCCAAGAAGCTGCATATTTTTCTCTGTAGATCCCCATCCTGACGATTCCATGATATAAATCTTACCACTTGGATTTAACTCTCGAACCATTTCTGCTACAACTTTCGTAATACGGTAATCAGTAGATATTCCATTAGCCGTTTTCTTCAGCATTTTTCCTCCGGTGTAATCATCGCCTTCCCGCATCATGTCAAATCTTCCTCCGGCAAAATGTTTCGCTGCAATAAGGTTAGGCTTAAGAACAACAAAATCCCCGTCTTTCACAATACTTTCGAGCCCCCCTGCTAATTTAACAGCTTCCCTGACCATACTCCGGACCTCTTCCTCTGTTATATCTGCAGCATTCTGTTTTGCACTTCTAATTAAGGCAACATCTGCAGTTTCATGGGAAATCTCCTTAACCTGAACCTCTATAGTTTCTGCCGGAGATTTAACCGAATTGTTAAAGTAAGAAGTTAGTCCCATTATAGAGCCTATTATGGGTATCAATAAAACGTACAGGCTTATTCTCCTATACCTGCGTTTGTTCCAGTGTTTGACATTCCTTTTTTTCATTTTTAGTGATTTTTTTGACAATAGTTTGTGAGAGGTAATCTGATAGAATTTGAATTTAGAAAGCAATACATTGATATCAAAAATAAGTATTCAATTATAAAAAGTACTATCATATTATGCCAAATACAGAATGAGATAATAAATTTTGCTACTGGATTTATTTAACTTGGTTTTATGGAAAAAAGTTGAAAACCTGACTTTTAAAGGCTCCCCATCCCGAATGCCTCGGGACCGCTCTAACCAACGGGGCCTAAACGATCCAGTATGAAACTTATATCATTGTTATCCAACATCTTCTCTATAAACTTCCGGCTTTTCTGCTTCTTGATAAACCTTTCAACACGCATGGCCAACCCCCGATCTTCACTTATTTGAAAATATGCCTTTAATGTCCAGGGACGGTGCTTGGAAGTGTAACTGCTTTCTGATAGTTCATTATGTTCTTTCAGACGGCGCACTACATCATCCGTATGGCCTACATAATATTTGTCTGAAACTCCTGAATATAAGATATAAACGTAGTACATGGTATTGGAGATAACAAAAAAAGCCAGACATAAGTCTGGCTTTTAAAGGCTCCCCATGCCGAGGCTTCGGCATTCGACCTACGGATTAATCCCGAATGCCTCGGGACCGCTCTAACCAACGGGGCCTAAACGATCCAGTATAAAACCTATGTCATTGTTATCCAATACCTTCTCTATAAACTTCCGGCTTTTCTGCTTCTTGATAAACCTTTCAACACGCATGGCCAACCCCCGATCTTCACTTATTTGAAAATATGCCTTTAAGATCCAGGGACGGTGCTTGGAAGTGTAACTGCTCTCTGATAGTTCATTATGTTCTTTCAGACGGCGCACTACATCATCCGTATGGCCTACATAATATTTGTCTGAAAATCCTGAATATAAGATATAAACGTAGTACATGGTATTGGAGATAACAAAAAAAGCCAAGTATGTGCCTGGCTTTTAAAGGCTCCCCATGCCGGGGCTTCGGCATCCGGCCTACGGATTAATCCCGAATGCCTCGGGACCGCTCTAACCAACCGGGCCTAAACGATCCAGTATAAAACCTATGTCATTGTTATCCAATATCTTCTCTATAAACTTCCGGCTTTTCTGCTTCTTGATAAACCTTTCAACACGCATGGCCAACCCCCGATCTTCACTTATTTGAAAATATGCCTTTAATGTCCAGGGACGGTGCTTGGAAGTGTAACTGCTTTCTGATAGTTCATTATGTTCTTTCAGACGGCGCACTACATCATCCGTATGGCCTACATAATATTTGTCTGAAACTCCTGAGTATAAGATATAAACGTAGTACATGGTATTGGAGATAACAAAAAAAGCCAGACATAAGTCTGGCTTTTAAAGGCTCCCCATGCCGAGGCTTCGGCATCCGGCCTACGGATTAATCCCGAATGCCTCGGGACCGCTCTAACCAACCGGGCCTAAACGATCCAGTATAAAACCTATGTCATTGTTATCCAATACCTTCTCTATAAACTTCCGGCTTTTCTGCTTCTTGATAAACCTTTCAACACGCATGGCCAACCCCCGATCTTCACTTATTTGAAAATATGCCTTTAACGTCCAGGGACGATGTTTAGAAGTGTAACTGGTTTCTGATAGTTCATTATGTTCTTTCAGACGGCGCACTACATCATCCGTATGACCTACATAATATTTGTCTGAAACTCCTGAATATAAGATATAAACGTAGTACATGATATTGGAGATAACAAAAAAAGCCAGACATAAGTCTGGCTTTTAAAGGCTCCCCAGGAAGGACTTGAACCTTCGACCTACGGATTAACAGTCCGCCGCTCTAACCAACTGAGCTACTGAGGAGTTTATATATTATCGTTCCGACATTTCGGAACTGGTTTGGCATCTACCCTCTGATGCTATGTCTGAGGAAAAATGCGATTGCAAAAGTATGCGATTGGATTCAATTATGCAAATGGTTTTGCTAAAATTTTAAACTTTTTTTTGTTACTTCGCAATTCAACACTAAAAATCCACATATATGAAACGAGTTCTTGGACTTGGAAATGCTTTAGTAGACCTACTTATCCAAATGGATAACGACAACTTAATCAATGAATTAAACCTTCCAAAGGGAAGTATGACCCTTATCGAAGATAACGCAGCTGAAGAAATAACTAAATTAATTGAAGGAAAAGATGTACCAAAAGTATCTGGCGGTTCTGCCGCAAACACAATACATGGGATTGCCCGGCTGGGAGCTTCATGTGGATACATTGGTAAAATAAATAATGATGAGATTGGAAATTTCTTTAAAGATGATTTAAAAAATGCCGGTATTGAAGCCCAAATGCTAAAAGGAAATGCCAGTAGCGGCAGAGCGTATACTTTTATCAGTCCTGATAGTGAAAGAACGTTTGCTACATTCTTGGGTGCAGCAGTTGAAATGTCTGCCGAAGAACTTCGGGAAGAATACTTTGACGGCTACGACATTTTTCACATCGAAGGTTATTTAGTCTATAACCGGCAATTGATTGAACGGGCTCTTATTCTTGCCAAGAAAAAAAACATGCTTGTTTCTCTTGATATGGCCAGTTACAATGTTGTTGAAGACAACCTGGATTTTCTAAAAAAAATAGTTCCGGAATATGTAGATATAGTTTTTGCGAATGAAGAAGAGGCGAAAGCGTATACCGGAAAAGAACCCCGCGAGGCTTTATCGGTGTTTGCTGAGCAATGTGATATTGCTGTGGTAAAAATTGGTAAGGAGGGGTCTCTTGTGAAAAGAAACAATGAGACTTTTGAAGTTGGTATAATTGAAACAAAAGCCATAGATACTACCGGGGCAGGCGATTCTTATGCTGCGGGCTTTATTTACGGATTAGAACTTAACCTGCCATTAAACAAATGTGGAGAAATTGGTGCATTGCTGGCAGGAAAGGTTATTGCTCAGTACGGCGCCCGGATAAGTGACGCAGACTGGCCCCAAATTATTGAGAAAGTGCAGGAAATTGCCGGCTAAAATAAGCCGTGCAAATCTGCATTAACTTTATCAATAATAACACTTAAATCTTCTGCTTTGTCGATAAAATTCAGGTTATCGACATCGATGATCATCATTTTGCCCAAATTGTAGGCTTCGGCCCAGGAATCGTAACGCTCATTTAATTTTTTAAGATAGTCGATCCGTATATTATCTTCATATTTTCTCCCGCGTTGCTCAATTTGACGGACCAGTGTAGGAACAGTTGCCCGCAAGTATATAATTAAATCAGGTGGTTCAATTAATGATGATATAAGGCTGAAAATTGTAAAATAATTTTCAAAATCGCGGGTTGACATTAATCCTAATGAATGAAGGTTCGGGGCAAAAATATATGCGTCTTCATAAATCGTCCTGTCCTGAATTACAGTCTCCCCGGCCTTTTTTATTTCCAGGATATGGTTAAAACGAGTATTTAAAAAGAATACCTGCAGATTGAAGGACCAACGCTGCATATCGTTGTAAAAATCATCGAGATAAGGATTGTCATCTACGTCTTCATAATGTGGCTTCCACCCGAATTGTTTTGCCAGAAGCCCGGTTAAAGTTGTTTTCCCAGAGCCAATGTTTCCCGCAACAGCTATATGCATAATATTAGGTTTAGTTATTTTGCAATTATTTACAGCACAAAGTATATAATAAAACTTTAATAGAAAGTCTTTTTCTTAGCTTTTGTTTGCTGATATTTTTAATAATTCTTCAACATATTTTCGGCTATTCGATAACCGCGGAACTTTGTTTTGTCCCCCGAGCTTTCCTTTTTTCTCCAGCCAACTGTAAAAAGTGCCTTTAGGAACTACATTTAGCTTAGGTGGGGCAAGCGTTATATTTTTATATCGCTTGGCCTCATAATCCGAGTTGGCCTCTTGTAAAGCTGTATCAAGATAATAAACAAATTCTTCGTTATTGGACGGCGGGGTTTCAAACTCTATTACCCATTCATGTCCCCCCTTCTGGTTATCGCCCATAAATACCGGGGCTGCCGTATAGTCACTAACTTCTGCATTTGTTTTTAGGGAGGCTTCCTGAAGCGCCTTTTCTGCATTATCAATTATTACTTCTTCCCCAAATACATTAATAAAATGTTTTGTTCTTCCGGATATAATTATCCGGTGCGGGTATAACGAGGTAAACTTAATGGTATCCCCTATTATGTACCTCCACAAACCTGAGTTGGTTGAAATGACGATAGCATAGTTTACGTCTTTTTCTACCTGATCGATGGTTAAAACAGTGGGATCAGGGTTACCAAATTCTTTCATTGGTATAAATTCATAAAAAATGCCATAATCAAGCATCAGAAGCATTCCTTCATCGTTTGGATCATCCTGAATGGCAAAAAAACCTTCGGATGCATTGTATGCCTCGAGATAATGCATGTTCTGGCTGGGGATCAATTTTTCAAATTGCTGCCGGTAGGGCTTAAAGCTCACCCCACCATGCATGAAAAGCTCCAAATTGGGCCAGACCTCAAGAATGTTAGGTTTTCCGGTATACTCCAGGATATATTTTAGCATAACAAGGTTCCACGAGGGTACCCCCGCAATACTGGTGACATTTTCATTTACAGTTTCCCTTGCAATTTTATCCAGCTTTTCTTCCCATTTGTCCAACAACGCTATCTGATGGCTGGGAGTCCGGATAAATTCCGTCCAGAAAGGAAGGTTTTCAATAAGAATGGCTGATAGATCTCCATAGTACGACTGATTGCTAAAGTTGTCTATTTTATGGCTCCCTCCCAGTGTCAGCCCTTTTCCTTTAAAAATTTTTGAATCAGGATTATTTGTTGTGTATATAGCTAATACGTCTTTCCCCCCACGAAAATGGCATTTTTCCAATGCATCTTTACTTACAGGAATAAACTTACTTTTATCACTTGTTGTACCTGATGATTTTGCAAACCATTTTGTCTCCCCAGGCCACAGAAGGTTAGCCTCTCCGTGACGGGTCCTGTCAACATAAGGTTTTATATCTTCATAATGTTGTAATGGAACCGAATGCTGAAAATCCTTAAAACTTTTAATTTCATTAAAGTGATGTGTATGCCCCCATTGAGTATCCATTGCAGCATCAATAAGGTAACTAAAACAATCCTGCTGAATATTCAACGGGTATTTACGAATTAAGTCAATTTGTGACATTCGTTTAATATTCAACCACTTTACAAAAGATGTTATTATTGGCATTGCACTAAAGTGTATATGTGGACGAAAACAAAGATATAATTTCGGGAATTAATTGCAAATGGCATGCCTTACATTAACTATTTATAGCCGGTTATCTGATAAAGCCTATTTTGGTCCTTTTTTTGCCCCAACCTCTATCAGGTTAAACATCATCATGAACTATCTTGTCAAAAGCAGACAAAGTACCAGCTTATAAACTTTATTTTAGATGCGCCCCCTTTGGGCGCATTACCGTCAACAATGTTTAACGCTTAACTACTTTTATTGATCTAAAAAACTCATCCCCATTCAATACAACGCAATAAACACCACTTACAAATGATGTCAAATCAATAGTATGTTCATAAGCTTCCCTTTTATTTGAGTTCAAATCCGGGTATACATTTTCTGTTAAAATCTCATTTCCGGTCACATCAATTACTACAATATTCACCTTCCCTTTTACATCTGCACTGCAAACAATATTTACTATATCGCTTGTAGGGTTCGGATAACATGACACGCTGAATTTACCGCTGGCCTTGTTTTTAATTGCAGATATATTTGGATTATACTCTGCATAACCAATATCCGGGTTTTTACCGTAGTAAGGCAGGCCTACATCTGTTCCTGCATCAATCAGGTCGGAACCGGGAACAGGTTTCATAAAAGTTATATCAGGAAGTGAGCCGTCTGCTTTTCTTGGTTTTGACAGTTGACTATAATCCAGCGATACAAAGTCGTCATTGGTCACTTTTACCGAATCAGTTGGCTTCCACCACATCAAACTTCCAATTTCAGTATCATCGGCGTAATCCCAATTATTGTTGCTTTCAATATAAATGTCTCCTACAACCAGGTAATAAGGCCTCCCTCCGGCATCATTTTGAGTAGGCTGGTAGATAATATTGTTTCTGTAGACACCTGGATTTTGTCCTGAATATTTCTCATTCAATATAATTTGAATACCGATTCCATTTTTATAACTTATGTTGTTATATACCCTTGAATTATTGGGGTAATAGGGTTCATAACCCAGATCGTAATACCCAACACCAATGTTATTTACAGAGATACAATTCCGAACAATTTTTCTTACCCCCTGAACCGGAGTTCCTAATATAACCTCTCCATTATTATCTATCTTTGCCCCATTTCCACGATTTGCCCCAAACTTAAATCCATTTCCATCTATTGCGCCTGGCATTTGGTGATTAAAAGACCAGCAATTGTCAAATATCGTAACTCCCGGGCCGCTTATATCAAATCCATCATCACCACAATTCCATGCCCGACAGCCATAGAAGAACAAATACCCTTTCGATTCATTATCCAGTTTCCATCCGTCTGAACCATTTCCCGGTACCTCGCTTAACGAATCAATACAGTTATACACGTCGCAATTAATATATTTTGTTGTATCGCTTTTTATTTCCGGCACTTCCGGATGGCCCGCAACGCCCCAATATGACATCCCTCTTCCACCGATGTTTTTCACGGTCAAATTTTCGAAAATCAGGTTGCTACATTCCGAAGCCCCTATTCCGCTTGCTAATTCACGACTATGTGGCTGATATACATTGGTTATGGTTAAGCCCTTTAAATGCAGGTAGCTACTTGATATTAAAGTAACCCCCCCGTTAAAACGTCTGCCCACAGTATCTAACTTCGAGCAATCGAGAATGGGGACTTCTCCCGGATAATTAAAAAAACAGATCCTATTATTTTCTTCTCCGTTGTGCCCTCTGATAAATTCCTGAACCGGAGAATGCATTACAGGTGTATTTGCTCCCGGAGTAACTTCCGTCGGATACCAGGTGCCGCCCCTAAAATATACAGTATCGCCCGGTTTGGCTTCGCTAAAAGCTTTCTGCCATGTGCCCCAAGGCTTTTCATAGGTTCCGGGGTTATTATCGTCACCATTTACCGAGACGAAATAATCCCCTTTCACTTGCTGAGCCTGCAAACTCAACGCTGTAAATAATAGTGACAGGAAAAGTAAATTTTTCATAATATGGATTTAATTGAATTACATTAAAAACAGTCTGTTGTTGTTCTTTAAAGAGTAAAGCCCACTGTGGATTCAACTTTATTATTTTTTATAGCCCTTTGTTGCCTCAGAATTGCAGCTTTTTCAAAGTAACATGCTGTATTCTTCGTTAAAGACAATTAAAAACTTACAGAATAAAGAAATAGTTACTTATAGGAATGAAAATAATTTGATTACATCATTGGCGTAACCGTAACCATACTGGAACCAGCACTTTTTCCTTCAATTTTAATATACACTTCCATGCTTTCTCCGGCTTTTATTTTCTGCCCTTTCTGAAATGAATTACCCAGTGCGTTTAAATCAACTTCTTCTCCGATTAGTTTTGTTTTTTTATCGGCCTTCAGGATGGTTGGTTCTATATCTGCCAGTGTGTTTTCCGAGTCATCCGAATCGATGTATGAAATTGTATATTCTTTCCCTTTCTCGGCTTTAAACTTAAAAAAGTATACTTCCCCTTTCTCAACCATAAAAGTTGTTCCCCGATAGAAAGTTAATTCTTTTGTTTCCTGGGCACAAAGACGAAATGTCATCATTAAAGATAATAGTGATAGTGTAAGTAGTTTCATTTTAGTAGTTTGTTTTTACAGCAAAATAGAAATAATTCATTCATAGATGATTAATTTTAGGTTAAATTGACAGAACAAATTTTAAATGACCTAAAACTTCATCTATAAACATTTGCTGAATAAAACCTGTTAATCGGTCACCAACATCTCAATTACCCCGGAACGGTGCTCTTTTCCCTCAGGATCAATAAAAATAGCATCGTGTATATAAAACTGTCCGTCGGTACCAAGACTTTTAATAAGGTTTATCTGCCCTCTCGAAAGCCTGTCGCCTACTGATAGCTCCTTGTATAATCCGGCTATATCTTTCGAGATATAAAAGCTTTTTAACTGATACGGAGATTCTTCTACCTCAAATGTATATTCAAGTTCCACCGGCTTATATGCTACCAGTTCACTTCCTGACACTCCAATAGTTTTGGAACCGGGTAAAATAATTCTGGGCAATGGCGGATACTCAACCATATAAACAACAGAATCGGATTCCAGCAATTTTTCTTTATCAAAAACATCGACTTTTACTGTCAACGTTCCAGTTTTATCGGGTGTTACCTCGTAATACACGCCTTTTCTTGAGACCTTCCCCTGCGACACCTGAACTTCTAAATTAGCTCCCCTACCCTGTGTTGAGGCAATTTGTAGTTTGTTTTTTGTCCATAAATAAAGTGTTTGCAGCGAGTCACTTTTTAGTTCTACCCCGGGTTCGATATATGCCATTGAATCCTGATAGACCATAGACATTACAATGGCAGCACAACCCTCTCTTCCCATTCCGAAATTTAACAGTAACTGGTAAGTTGCCGAACGGGGACACTCAAAATCAAATGTGTTGATATATTCGTCAGCTTGTTCAGAAAAGTTGTCTGCGTATAACTGACTCCGTCGCATTAATTCAATATATGCTTTCCCTTCGAATTCACCGGCATTTGCCACTGTAAATCTATACTTAACCCCTTTATTTAAATAGATAGGAAATTTGCCCGTTGGGTTTGGGTTGTCCATGCTGCCCTTTGAAAGCTTGACTTTAAAATCGCGAATATAAATTGCGTTGCTCCCGGCCTGTTCTGCCGCGATATCGACCAGACGCTGATTGCATTGCGAGTGAACCGATATGGAAATCAGCAAACTTATTATGGTCAGCCATATATTTCTATTTTCCATTTTTATTGTCTTTCTCGTTTTCATTGTCTTTCTCATATTTGACAGTTGCCGAAATCATTACCCCAAAAGATTGCTTCTCTAATTGAAACCAAACTTTATTCATGGAGTAATGCCAGGTTTCTTGCCGGCATTTCCGGTTATAACCTATTCTTTGTCCGTACATAAGCGTTGGCACCTCATTTGTTTTATCCTGATGGGCAAGATCAATAAAGTCCTCACTCCCGAAATAACTTTCAAACTCGTCAGGATAAATGCCTTCAACCGATATAAACATCCCGTTTTCTGGAATTTCTACAGATAAAACAGAAATATCAACCGTAAACCAGCCTCCCACAATGTCAGGTTTAACAACAACAGCGTCTTCAATTAAGTCGTTTCCTGGTTTCCCGGTTGAATCTGCATCATAAATTCTGACCCGCAAAGGGGCCTGTATATTTCCCTTTTTTGAGAGGTAATATTCAACACTCTCTACAATTCCTTTTCTTTTTTCTGTGTTTTCAATAAACAGCGCTGCCTGCTGTCCATGCGTATCCAGATATAAAGATCCAGACTGCCTGTCCTTCGTATTTCCAACTTTTTTCTTCTCGTATATAATTGGCCTGATGGTAACCTCGGGCACTTTGTACGTCTTAGGTGCCATTATAACTGTAATCTCCGATTCTTTTGACTGAACAATTATCGTATCCCGTTTAAAACCCAATGAAGAAAAGATTAACGTGTCCACAGATTGCGAAGAATAAATCAAATCTAATTCAAATCGGCCATTCGCGTCAGCAATTACACCTGCAGGCTTATCCGGTAATGATACAGATACATAAGGCAATGGCAAAAACGTACTATCTTCAAGTATGGTCCCGGTTACTGTATAATATTTAGGCAAACATGCTGTATGGATTATTACCTGGTTTCCCTGCCAGGTGTAACATAAGTTGTTTTTCACAATAACCTTTTCAAGAATACTTCTCAAAAAAGTGGAAGAAAAGCACTCGGAAACAACTTTTTTATCCAGAAGTATTTTGTTTCTGTATGCAAACCTCACCCCTGTTTTATCAGAAATAACCTGAAGGGCATCGGTTAACTCTCCTTCATTAACCTGAATCGAAAATGTATCGTTTAACACAGATTCCTGACCAAGGTTGTTTTCAGACCATAAGAATAATATTCCGATTATTAGTAAGTATTTTTGCCTCAACAACAGTATTTTTATTTGCCAAACTACAATTTTTCGCGGATAATATAAGCCTCTCCCTCTGTTTCGATATCAACATCCATAATCAGTTCTATTGAAGAAAGCACTTCCCGAAACGATAAACTATCGAAAGTCCCGTTGAATAATACCGAACTGAGTTCTCCCGTTTCTATGTGAATATCCGTGTTATAAAATTCAGAAATACTTTTTAATGCCTCCCCAAAAGGTTTATCCTTAAACGTTAACACACCGTTCTTCCAGGCCAAATAGTTTAAATCGTTATTAACCCTGCTGGTAATTATTCCTTTTTCCGTATCCAACTCTCCAACCTCTCCGGCCTTTACAAAAACTTCTTTGTTATCCTTGCTTTCATTTTCTTTTTTAAATGAGACCAAACCTTCCGTAACCGTTATCCTGATTATTGAATCGGCACTTGTAGTTGTAAGGTTAAATTCTGTTCCCAATACTTTTGTAACTGAATTTTTCGTCTTAATTATAAACGGCCTTTTTTTATCCTTTGCAATTTTAAAATATGCTTCCCCTTCAAATAATATCTTCCGTTCTTTTTTATCAAATTTCTTTGGATACTTAACCGAAGAACCTGCATTTAAAGAAATAGTGCTTCCATCTGCCAGTTTAATATCGACAGGTTTTGACCCCGGTAATGTAGAAGCAAGTTCCATTTTAGAAGTTCCGGTGTTTCTCAAAACAAAGGTTACCCCTAATGCCAAGATAAATACGGCTGCAATTCTTGTTGCAAAATACGATACCGAACGCGCCGGTTTCTTTTGCCCCGGCAGTTTATCTGAAATATTTCTAAGGGCCTTTTCAACATCCGGTTCATAATGCTTTGGAGTCGAATTATCCCAGTTTTGCTTTATTTTATTAAATTCTTCCATGTTTTTCTGGTGATCTTTCTTCCACTTTTCCAGTTCATTTTTCTCATATTCACTGCATTCGCCTGAAAGTGACTTTGCAATTCGATCAAAGGGTATATCTTGTTCTGTTGACATTTTCCTGCTTATAATTAATATTTATCAAAAATCCTGTCTGAATAAGGCAACATGTTTTCGCGAAGCTTTTTCAGCGCAATTCCCATTTGGTTTTCAACAGTTTTACCAGACACCTGCAAATATTCTGCAATTTCATCATAACTAAGCCCCTGGAACTTTGCCATTTCAAATATCTCCCGGCACTTATCCGGCAGGTTTCCAATTGCTTTTGCAAGAACTTCTTGAAAGAAACCCATATTAACCGAACCGGGAAACTCGTCAAGCACCTCTGCCTGTTTAACCTGTTCCTGCTCATGTCTTTTTTTTACCTCCGTGTGCTTCAGGTAATTCAAAGCCTGGTTTCTGACAGACGTATGCAGATAGGCCTGAACGGAAGTTTCAATATCCGTACATGGTGCATTTTCCCATATTCTTATAAATACATCCTGCACCATTTCCTCAGCAATAGTCCCGTCGTGTACATAAGCAATTGCAAATCTCACCAACTGTGTGTAATACTTCCGGAACAGGGCATCAAATGCCTTTTTATTGCCTTTCTGTATTTTTCGGAATAAAAGTTTGTCTTCAATATTTTTCAACCTGATTTCTAATTTTCAGTTTTTAGTCCATAATTCCCGACCTTAATAACCTTACTTCCGGGAGCCAATTCACTAAAAACTAATTTCTTTTCTCGTAAGACAAATATAAGTTTTAATACCCCCATAAACCACCTTAAAAAAAACCACAAAAACAATATTGATATTAGAAAAGCATAAAAAGTGCAATTTTAAATTCCTTAACATTAAGCATTCTTTTGTTTGTAAGATTATTCATTATATTAGCTGCCTGATTAGAAAAACCTTAAAAAATACCGATGAACACTTTTCGTATTTATAATCGTGTGTTAGGCTGGGCAGTCTTTTTAATTGCCGCAGCAACATATTTACTTACTGCAGAACCAACAGTTAGTTTATGGGATTGCGGGGAATTTATTGCAAGTGCATATAAACTTCAGGTAGGACACCCTCCCGGAGCACCGCTTTTCATGATAATGGCCAGAGTATTCACAATTTTTGCCGGAAGCAATGTCGAAAATGTTGCGTTTATGGTAAATGCCATGTCGGCCCTGGCAAGTGCGTTCACCATTCTTTTCCTTTTCTGGACTATTACCCATCTTGCCCTGAAAATAACAGGAAAAGAAGATTTGAAACCATATCAACTGATAGCTGTTCTTGGTAGCGGCCTTGTTGGAGCTCTTGCTTACACTTTTTCGGATACTTTTTGGTTCTCAGCCGTTGAAGCCGAGGTATATGCCAGTTCATCGTTTTTTACAGCCATCGTTTTTTGGGCTATCCTAAAATGGGAAAATATTGCCAATGAAAAATATGCAAACCGCTGGCTTATTCTTATTGCTTACCTTATGGGGCTTTCAATTGGTGTTCACTTATTGAACCTGTTAGCAATTCCTGCCATTGTTCTGGTATATTATTTTGCAAAATACAAGCCAACAAGAAATGGGGTAATCGGAGCCTTAATTGTTGGGGCCATAATATTAGGGGGCGTAATGTATGTCATTATTCCCGGAATAATCTGGTTAGCTTCCAAGTTTGAGCTGATGTTTGTGAATGGTTTCGGACTTCCTTATAAAAGTGGGGTGATTTTTTATGCCGTACTGCTTATTGCTGGTTTGGCATTCGGTATTTTCTATACCCATAAAAAAGGAAAAGTGCTGCTAAATACAGCGATAACCATAGTAACCGTAATTGTTATCGGATACTCTTCATATTCCATGATTGTTATCCGTTCTTTGGCAAACCCACCTATGGATGAGAACAGTCCGGAAACTGTTTTTAAGTTACAGTCATATATTAACCGGGAACAATATGGTGATCGTCCGTTAATGCATGGACATTATTTTAACGCACAGGTTGAAAGTTTTAAAGATGGAAAGAAATACTACACCCAGAAAGGTGGAAAATATGTTGTAACCCATATTAAAACTGAATATGAATACGACCCCAAATTTACCGGGTTGTTACCAAGAATGTGGAGCGGGGACAACCAGCACATTAATGCTTACCTAAGTTGGGGAAGAATACCTGAAAGAGATATTTACAGGCCCCGGATGGACCAGACGGGCAAGGCGGCAACCGACCGTGAAGGGAAAGTTGTTTATGACAGGGGAAACCCCAAAGATAAACCCAGTATGTCACAAAACTTCCGCTTTGCACGAAGATATCAGTTAAACTGGATGTATTTGAGGTATTTCTGGTGGAACTTTGTCGGAAGGCAAAATGATGTTCAGGGACATGGGGGAATTGTTAACGGAAACTGGATTAGCGGTATTCAACCGTTTGACAATGCAAGGTTAGGAAATGGTGAAAATATGCCCGAAGATATTTCAAACCATAAGGCACGAAATCGATACTACGGATTACCATTTATTCTTGGCTTAATCGGGCTGATATATCACTTCAGAAAGCATAAAAAGGATGCCTGGATTGTGGCCATGCTTTTTGCACTAACCGGTATCGCTATTGTAATTTATCTGAACCAATATCCATATCAGCCGCGTGAACGCGATTATGCCTACGCAGGCTCATTCTACGCATACGCAATATGGATTGGGCTCGGGGTCCTGGCCATTATCGACCTGGCCGGAAAAGCCCTTAAAAACGTTCCTTCCAGTGCTGGTGTTACCGTAGTTTGTTTATTCCTTGTTCCGGGAATTATGGCTAAGGAAAACTGGGACGATCACGATCGTTCCGGAAGATATACAGCACGGGACATTGCCTATAATTACCTAATGTCGTGTGCCCCCAATGCTATTTTGTTCACAAACGGTGATAATGATACCTTCCCGCTCTGGTACGCCCAGGAAGTAGAAGGAATCCGCACAGATGTAAGAATTGTTAACCTGATGCTTTTAAATATGGACTGGTATGCCGATCAGATGAAGTTAAAAGCTTACGAATCGGAACCCCTTCCTATCACGCTTAAACACGACCAGTATATTGATGGAACAAGAGATGTTGTTTTCATTCAGGAAAGATATAAACGCCCTTTCCCGGCAAAAGAGATACTGGAGTTTGCTGCCAGCGACAATCCTTCTACAAAAGTTTCCACACAAACCGGTAAAAAGTTCGACTATATACCAACACGTTCTTTTACAATTCCTGTTGACTCAAGTGCCGTAATTGCCAATGGTATTGTAAAACCAGAAAATGCCCATTTAATTGTTGATAAACTGGACGGAAAATTCAGTGGCGGGCGCTTAACTAAAAGCGACTTAATAGCTTTCGACATTATTACGAACAATAATTGGGAACGCCCGATTTACTTTGTTTCAACAGGCCATAGTGGTTTGCTGGGGCTGGACAATTATCTTCAGCTTGAAGGTTTCGCTTACAGACTGGTACCTATAAAAACAACTAACCGCTACGAAAGGGGCCGCATTGATACTGATATTCTCTATAAAAAATATATGGAAGAGTTCAGATATGGAAGAATGAATGAGGAAGATGTCTACCTGGATCATTTCCACTTAAGGACCTTAAATGTTATTCGTATGAGAATGAGGTTTACCAGACTGGCCAATGCATTAATTGCAGAAAATAAAAAGGAAAAAGCCGAGAAAGTTCTTGATAAA